>NZ_BMGG01000001.1 GCF_014640075.1 Chelatococcus reniformis
CAGCGTTCGCTCTGAGCCAGGATCAAACTCTCAGATTGGATGAGAATTTGTCTCGGCTTGGTCTCTACGCGAATTGACGGAGCCTCAACATCCGATCCAAAATATCGCCGAAGCAATACTCAAATCGATGTGAGCTCCGAAACGTAGTACCGCCGATATCCTCGGCAGCAAACCAAACATCCCACGTCCGTGGAACGCTCAGCCTGCCCGCAAGGACAACGCCGTCTACGCTTCTCTTTCCTATTCAATTGTCAAACAGCAGCGCATCTCCGCAAGGCCAAAACCTCACCCCGATGCAAAATCCCTTCACACCAAAAACAGGCCTTAGCCCCGATCCGTATCGGGCCCAGACCCCATCTAAGGTGGAAGAGATAAACGAAACCGCGGAAACCGCCGCGCCCCGTCGATGTGTGGGTTATAGATCCGGGCCCGCCCCGCTGTCAACACCAAACATGTAGGATTTTTGACATCGACCCACAAAAGCATATAAAATCCAATTATTACAATTAGTTATATCAGAATGAACTCTCATTTTTTGAAGCCTTCGGAGTCACAAGGACGGGTCGCGACCTCATATTTCGGCCTTCGTGCCGGCCGCCAGGGGCCAGTCGGGATCTGGGCGAGCACAGGCCGCCTGTCGTTGACCTCTCCAGCCGTGCAGCATGTCGCGCCGCACGCGCGACATGCTGCACGGCACGCATACATATAAGAGTGCCGCCCGACCCCGGGCCGCCACGCGCCCGCTGCCGGCTTTCCGCGATCCGGCGCCCGTTCCATCCGCCTCACTCAAGCCATGTTTGGCCAGTTCACCGAGACTATGGGCGGCGCGGGTTACCGCTGGCGCTGAATCGACCGGGGCCATCTGGCAAGGGGAAAATCATCGCTTTTGCGAAATGGTCAGGCGAATGTCGGTTGGCGCAACGCGAACCAGGAGCCCTCTTACGGGGGCCGGACCCGTTCCCTCGGTGCCCGCGGTGCGCTAACGTGTTGATTTGCGTGGGGTCTTGTTAATGGAGCGAATCAGCTCCGGCGCCAGACCAACTAGGCGCTGGCCGCCCGTACGGCGTCACGGGTGGTGCATGCGTGTCCACTCCAACGCCGAGGGCATTTTGACCGCGGAATACGTCCCCACGTTTGCCGAGCATGCGCGGGCGCCGGGCGCCGCGGTTCCAGCTTGCCCGGCCCTCCACACGGTACGGCCGACCGGGGCGTCGGTGCCATGCTAGAGCGATCGCCGGATTCCTCCCCCGCGGCGTTCCAGGGGGAGCCGCTCGACCGGCATGCCCTCCTTCCAGACCTTGGCAACGAGCCGCCTCTCGACCCCAGCGGTCTGTCGACGCCGACCGCCGACCGGCGTGCGGTGAGCGTGCGCTGGCTGTCAGGCAGCATATTGACCGGCATCAGCGGCGTTCTGCTGCTCGGCGCCGCCATCTACGTCTCGCTCGAGAGCGACGCGGCGATCCTCGAGACGCCGGAGATCGTTTCGGCCGCCATGCGCCAGCAGATCGGCCTCGCTGCCGGCGACAGGCCGACCGTATCGACGCGCAAGGCCGATCGCCTCGTGCGCTTCGAGGTCGTGGCCGCCGCCAAGCAGACCTTCAAATCGCCGATGACGATGCGGGCCGGCGATCGGGAGGTCATCAAGGTCCGGCCTTTCGTGCGCCTCGCCACGGCCCTGTCGTCGACGGTCGGCCAGTACGCGTCCGATGTTCCGCCGTTCAATCCGCTCAAGCTGTTCGCCGACGACAGCGGTGCGCCCGAGCGCGCCGTGGAACCGGAGCCGGATCCGGCGGACGCGGAGGTCTCCATCGTCAAGCGTGACCTCGCCTCGACGGCGATCGACAAGGCACCGGCTCTGTCGGACGGCGAGGTCGCCGCGCAGATCGAGGAGGACCGGCGGTCGTCGGCCGAACACGGCGCTCAACGGCCGGCGTTGCCGCTGCCGCCGCAGTTGCTGTTGTCCCGCAGCTTGCAGCAGCCCGGCAGCCTCGACAGCCTGCCCTACGCGGCCGCTCCGGAGTCGCCTTTCTCCAAGATCGAGGTCCGCGTCGTTCCCGAGAACGTGACGGTGCTGCCCAAGGTGGACGGAACCAAGGATCCGGTCTCCGACGAGCGCGTGGTGACCATGAAGCGCGGCGAGACGCTGGAGCAGGTGCTGCGCGCCGCCGGCGGCGACGACGACCAGATTCGCGCCATCCTGAAACCCCTGTGGTCGCAGGTGAAGGTCTCGGCCCTCGGCGAGGGCCAGCGGCTGCGCATCCTCGTGGCGCCGAGCCCGGCATTGGGGCCGGACCGCATCAGCCGCCGCCAGATCGTCCGCGTCATGCTGCTGGGCGAGAAGGGGATCGAAGCCATCGCCGCCCTCGACGATCGCGGCACCTTCGTCGCCGTCGCGCCTCCGCAAAGCGACGAGAAGGGCGGCTCGGCGCGCGCCGCATCGGACAACGACGACGAGGAGGATGAGGACAGTTCCTCACCGCGGCTCTACGAGAGCCTCTACGAGACCGGGCTCAAGAACAGCCTGCCGGTCCCGGTGATCGAGGAACTGGTGCGCATCTTCGCCTACGACGTGGATTTCCAGCGCCACATCACCAGCGGCGACAGCCTGGAGGTGTTCTACGGCGAGGACGAAGAAGGGTCCGGCCGCCCCGAAATCCTCTACGCCGCACTGACCACAGGCGGCGAGCAGCGCCGCATCTACCGCTACCAGAGCGACGAGGGGGCCGTCGAGTTCTTCGATCAGGACGGCAAATCGCTCAAGAAGTTCCTGCTGCGCAAGCCGATATCCGAAGGCGAGCTGCGCTCCGGCTTCGGCATGCGCTACCATCCGATCCTGCACTATTCGAAGATGCATACCGGCGTGGACTGGGCCAACAAGATCGGCACGCCGATCCTGGCCGCCGGCAACGGCGTGGTGACCAAGGCCGGATGGTCCTCGGGTTACGGACGCCATACCGAGATCCAGCACGCCAACGGCTACGTCACCACCTATTCGCACCAATCGGCCTTCGCGCGCGGCATCAACGAAGGCGCCCGGGTGCGCCAGGGGCAGGTCATCGGCTATCTCGGCAGTTCCGGCCTGTCGACAGGGCCGCACCTGCACTACGAAGTGCTGGTCAACGGCCGCTTCGTCAATCCGCTGCGCATCAAGGTGCCGCGCGGCCGTGAGCTCGACGGCCGGGCGCTCGCCGACTTCAAGCGCCAGCGCGAGCAGATCGACCAATTGCTGGCCCGGGCCGACACCCCCAAGCTGGCGCAGACCGGCGGACCCTGAGCGGGGGCAGAGCCGCTCAGATGTGATCATCCCAGCGGCAGAAATGCTCCTGCGTCCTCAATCCGGCGCGCCTCGCTCCGCAACGGGTTTCGCCCCCTTCCGTTTTGCCGGCGCACGCTTTAGCAGGGACGGGCAAATCCACCTGCGGACCGCGCGACTCCGGAGCGGCTCCCCCAGTCCACCCGGTTCGTTCGCGCGGGCGGACGGTGCGCGGCCGCGCCAACTCCAAAGCGCATCCGAGAGCATTTCTCTGCCATGGGATGAGGGCATCCAATGGCGGCGAAATGCTCATAGTCTTTTAGTTCTGGAGCGCTTAGCGATCGGGTGATTCCACCCAATCGCAAAGCGCCTAGAGCATTCCCGCGTTTCTTCGAAGCGCCGAAATGCTCTATCTATTTGGTTTATCGCGTTTTCTTCACGCGAACCGGCGTCCACTTCGCTCGAAAGCGCTCTAACCGTCCCACCGGTTCGGCGCGTCCCAGCAGGCCCATGCTCGGCATCGTCAACATCGTCCTCCCGGTCTTCGGGCTGATGCTCGTGGGCTACATCGGCCGGCGGCTGCACCTCCTTGCCGATCGGGCCGGCGACGGCCTGTCGGACTTCGTCTTCGTCATCGCCATCCCCTGCCTGATCTTCAAGACGCTGGCCACGGCCCGGATCCCGCTCTCCCAGCCGTGGGGCTACTGGATCGGCTATTTCGCCGGGGTCGCCGTCGTCTGGGCCGCGGCGCACGTCGTCGCCCGGCGGCGGTTCGGCCTGGGCCACACCGAGGCGGTCGTGGCGGGCTTCTCGGCCGGCCAGTCCAACACGCTGCTGGTGGGGGTCCCCATCATTCTGAAGGCCTACGGCGAGGCCGGCGCGGTGCCGCTGTTCCTGCTGCTCGCCGTGCACCTGCCGGTCACCATGACGGCGGCGACTTTGCTGGCGGAAGGCAAGGGCGCTTCGCTCGCGACGATCGCGCGGCGGCTCGCCACGCACCCGATCCTCATCGCCATCTTTGCCGGCTCTGCGGTCAGGATGCTGCCGCCCCTGCCGGTCACGGTATGGACCATCATCGACGAGCTTGCGGCGGCCGCCATTCCCTGCGCTCTCGTCGGCATGGGCATCGCGCTGCGCCGCTACGGCATTCCGGCCGGCTTTGCGCTGCCCGGCATCATCGCCGCGCTGAAGCTCGTCATCCACCCGCTGATCGTCTACCTGCTCACCTTCCATGTCTTCAGCATGCCCGCCGCGTGGGCCGGCGTCGCCACCCTGTTCGCCTGCTGTCCGTCCGGGGTGAACGCCTATCTGCTGGCCGAGCGCTGCCGGGCCGGCGTCGCGGTCGCCTCCAGCGCCATCGCGCTGTCGACCGGTCTGTCGATCGCCACCACTGTCGCCTGGCTCTGGGTTCTCGGCGTTTGACGACGCGCCCCGCGAACCGCCGCCGCACGCTCGCTGCGGCGGCGGCGATCTGCGGCGGCCTTCACACCGCGGGCATGCCTGCCACAACCCAGGCCTGCGTGTCATCGAGCGCCCGCCCGAAGCGCGCCAGCACCTCGTCGATCTGCGCCTCGGTGATGATCAGCGGCGGGCAGAAAGCGATGGTGTCGGCGATGGCGCGCACGATCAGTCCGTGCTCCTGCGCCCGCTCGAACAGGTAGAGCCCGACCTTCCCCGGCGGATCGAACTTGGCCTTTGTCGCCTTGTCCGCCACCAATTCCACCGCCCCGATCAGACCGATGCCCCGCACCTCGCCCACCAGCGGATGGTCGGCGAAGGTGGCAAGCCCCGCCTGCAGGCGGGCGCCGACCTTGGCGGCGTTGGCCACCAGCCCGCGCTCCTCGATGATGGCCAGATTCTCCAGCCCCACGGCGGTCGCCACCGGATGGCCACTGGCGGTGAACCCGTGGCCGAAATTGCCGAGCCGCTCGGTCTGGTCGGCGATCGCCTGATACACGGCGTCGCTGAACAGCACCGCCGCCAGCGGCTGGTAGGACGAGGTGATCTGCTTGGACACCACCAGGAGGTCGGGCTTGATGTCGAAGGTCTCACAGGCGAACAGGGTGCCCAGACGCCCGAAGCCATTGATCACCTCGTCGGCGACGACCAGCACGTCGTAGCGGCGGCAGACCTCCTGCACCTTCTGCCAGTAGGTCCGCGGCGGCACCAGTACGCCGCCCGCGCCCATCACTGGCTCGCCGATGAAGGCGGCAACGGTATCGGGGCCCTCGGCCAGGATGGTGGCCTCCAGCTCCGCCGCCAGCCGGTCGGCGAAGGCCTCCTCGCTCTCCCCGGCCTCCGCGTAGCGGTAGTGGTGCGGGCAGGTGACGTGGCGCACGAAGGGCAACGGCAGGTCGAAGCCGCGCTGGTTGACCTGGAGACCTGTGAGGCTGCCAGCGACCACGGTGATGCCGTGATAGCCGCCGTTGCGGGCGATGAACTTCTTCTTTTGCGGACGATCGAGGGCGTTGTTGTAGTACCAGGCCAGCTTCACGACCGTATCGTTGGCTTCCGAGCCGGAGTTAGTGAAGAAGACGTGATCGAGGCCATCGGGCGACATCTTGACCAGCTTCTCAGCCAGCTCGATCGAGGGCTCATGCGACTTGTGCGAGAAGGTATGATAATAAGGCAAACGGGCCATCTGGCGGGTCGCGGCGTCGACCAGCCGCTGCTCGCCGAAGCCCACGGCGACGCTCCACAGACCGGCTAACGCCTCGATGTATTCTCGCCCTTGGTCATCGTAGACATACACGCCACTGCCGCGATCGATGACCATCGGCCCGATGCGCTCGTGCCGACGCGCATTCGTATAGGGGTGGAACTGGTAGGCCACGTCGCGCGCGTGCAGCGAATTCGGCAGGATCGTCACGATCAGACTCCTGATGAGGGGTGAGCTTGAGGGGCGTGCGGACGGCCGAGGCAGTGTCCCTGCCGGACGCGACCGCACGCCAGACGGCAATTGATGGCTATTTGGCGGCGTAGGCGGTGTGCGCCTGCTCCTCGGTGATGAAGCCGTCGAGCAGATCTTCCTTCACCATCGCCGGATCGCGCGCCTCGGGCGGTCCCCAGCCGCCGCCGGCCGGCGAGCTGATCTTGATGCGGTCGCCGGGGCTGATCGGCACGTTCGCGAACTTGCTCGGCGACACCTTGTTGAAGGCCTGGCTGATGGTCAGCCAGTCCTCGCTGCCCGCCCGCATGATGAAGAGCTCCGCCTTGGCCCCGGGATGGCCGCCGTGAATGCCCCAGGGGTGCACCTTCTGGCGGTCGCTCATGTAGCTGAAGGTCATCGGCGTATCGGTGCAGCGCACGGTCTTCGACAGGGCGAGCCCGCCGCGGAAGGTGCCGGGTCCGCCGGAGCCGTCGACCAGCTTGAACTCCTCCACGTGCCAGGGGTAGCGGTATTCGAAGACCTCGACGGGGATGTGCGGGCAGTTGCCGTTGATCCCGCCCACCGCATCGTTGCCGTCGGCGAAGCTGCGCCCGCCCCAGCCGACCGGCGTCAGGTCGTAGCAGCAGAAGAACTCGCCGGTCTTGGCGTCGCTGCCGCCGAACAGGAAGTTGGAGTGCGTGGCGCCGTCGGTGGCGGCGGAGCGCTCCTTCAGCCCCGGCGCCAGCGCGCCCATCACCACGTTGGCGATGCGGCAGTGGGTCTCCGTGTTGCCGCCGACCGAAGGGCCCGGGAAATTGACGTTCACCACGGTGCCGGGCGGCGCCAGCACGCGGATGGGGCGGAAGCAGCCGGAGTTCTTCGGGATGGACTGGTCGGTGAGCTGCAGGACGGCGTTGTAGGCGGCACCGTGCGCCACGCCCAGGGTGCCGTTGATCGGCCCCTTCGCCTGCGGCGAGGAGCCGTGATAGTCGACCACGAGGTCGCCGCCGGCGACTGTCACCTCGGCGCGGATCGTGAACACCTTGTCCTCGATGCCGTCGTCCTCCATGCAGTCCTCGAAGCGATAGCGGCCGTCGGGGATCTTGGCGATCTCGGCGCGCATGCGCCGCTCCGAATAGTCCATCAGCGCGGTGACATTCTCGCGGAAGGCGGCGACGCCATACTTGCGGGCGAGGTCGGCCATGCGGCGCTCGCCCAGATCGGTGGCGGCGATGAGGGCGCGGAAATCGCCGTAGTTGTAGCGGGGGGTGCGGACATTGGCGAGCATCAGCCGCCAGATGTCGTCCACGTCCTTGCCGGCCTTCTTGATCTTCACCGGCGGCACGCGCAGCCCCTCGTGGAAGACCTCGGTCGCCTCGCCGGCGAAGCCCGCCGGGGCCATGCCGCCGACCTCGCAGACGTGGCCGATGGACACTGCGAAGCCGATGAGCTCGCCATCGACGAACACCGGCTTGAAAAAAGTATGCTCGGGCGTGTGCAGACCGCCGCGGTAGGGATCGTTGTGGAGGATGACGTCTCCCTCCTCCAGGTCTTTGAGCGCGATCTCCTGCACGCAGGAGCGCAGCAGCAGCGGCAGGCCGCCGATCATCGATGGGCAGAAGTCTCCCGTGGCGACGAGCTCGCCGTTCGGCAGTGCCAGGCCGCAGGTGAAGTCGAGGGATTCGGAGAAGATCGTCGAATACGACGTGCGCATCAGCGTGACGCCCATGTCTCGGCAGATCGAGACCAGGATGCCGCCGACGATGTTGAGAGATACCATGTCCATGGGTTTCTCCTCCAGAGCGTTTTCGAGCGAAATGGACGCCGGTTCGCGTGAAGAAAACGCGATAAATCAAACAAAAAGAGCATCTCGAAGACTCAAAAAAACACGGAAATGCTCTAGAGCGCGACCCCAAAGAGCGGACGCCAGTTTTTGGAAACGATTGCGCTCAACCGAAAATCGGAGAACGGAACGAGGCCTCGACGTGACATCGTTCCGTTCTACGCCGCGATGAGCAGGTTGCCGTAACGGTCGACCGTCAACGACTTGCCGGGGTCGAGCACCGTCACCGAGGCGTGCTCCTCGACCAGCGCCGGGCCGGAGATGGCATGGCCGGCGCGCAGGGTTTCGCGCGTGTAGACCGGGGTATCCACCCAGCCCTCGTCGAACCAGACGGGACGGCGCGCAAGAGGCCCGGCCGGGCCATCGGCTTCGGCGATGACGGGAAACTCCAGCCCGCCGGTGTGGGCGACGCCGGTCACCAGGAAGTTGACGATCTCCATGTGGTCGGCCAGGCGAAAGCCGAAGCGCGCCTCGTGCAGGGTGTGGAAGGTGTCGAGCAGGCCGGCGACCTCTTCGTCGGTGAAGGCCTCGGCGGTCACCGGAATCTCCAGCTCGTAGTTCTGGCCGAGGTAGCGCATCTCCACGCTACGGCTGACGGTAATGTCGTGGTGGCCTTGGCCGGCGAGGTCCGCCCGGCACTCCGCCACCAGCTCCGCCATCACGGAGGCCGCCCGCTCGCGGTCGAAGAAGCGTGAATTGAGCTGCACCGTGCGGTAGCGGTCGACGCGGGCGTCGGCCATGGTGAAGCCGAAGGCCGAGAACTGCCCGGGGAAATTTGGCACCAGCCCCCGCGGGATGGAGGCCTCGGTCATCAGGTCGCTGATGTGGGGCGGCCCCGCGCCGCCGAAGGCGACGAGCACGAAATCGCGCGGGTCGAGCCCCTGCTCGGTGAGCACCGTGTGCAGCGCGCCCACCATGTTGTTGTTGGCAATGCGCACGATCGCGAGCGCCGCCTGCTCCACGGAGTAGCCGAGGGCCGCCGCGACGGGCTCGACCGCCCGCCGCGCTGCCTCCGCGTCGAGCGCCATGGAGCCGCCCAGGAAGTTGCTGGCGCTGATCCGCCCGAGCACCACGTTGGCGTCGGTGACGGTGGGCGCGGTGCCGCCGCTGGCGTAGCAGGCGGGGCCCGGATTGGCGCCGGCGCTCTCGGGCCCCACCACCAGCATGCCGCCGGCATCGATGCGGGCGATCGAGCCGCCGCCGGCGCCGATGGTGCGGATGTCGATCATCGGGATCTGGATCGGGCGCCCCCACTCGATCTCGAAGTCGGTGGTGAACTTCTCCTTGCCGTCCACGACAGTCGACACGTCGGTGGAGGTGCCGCCCATGTCGAGCGTCACCAGGTTGGGCAGGCCGAGCAGCTCGGCCGTGCGCTTGGCGGCGATGACCCCGCCGGTGGGGCCCGAGACGGCGATCTGGATCGGCGCCTCGACGGCCGCGCCGAGGCTCATTTCGCCGCCGTTGGAGCGCATGACGACGACCTGCGCCTTGACCCCGTTCTCCTGGAGCTGCCGCTGCATGGAGCCGAGCTGCCTGTCGACGACGGGCTTGATGAAGGCGTCGCAGATCGTGGTGGAGGAGCGGAAGTGCTCCTTCCACTTGGGCAGCACCTCGTAGGAGATGGACACCGGCACACCGGGCAGGCGCTCCTTGAAGATGGCCTTGATCCGCTGCTCGTGCGTCGGGGTGAGATAGGAATGCAGCAGCACCACGGCGACGGCCTCGACCTCGCCGTCCGCTGCGAATTTGTCGGCCAGGGCCTCGATCTGCGCCTCGTCGAGCGGCTCGATGATGGCCCCTGAGGCGCCGACGCGCTCGTCCACCTCGACGGCGTCGCGACGCAGGACGAACGGCTTGGGCTTGACCCAGGCGAGATCGTAGTGGTGGCGGCGGTTGCCGCGACCGATGAACGGCACATCGCGGAAGCCCCGCGTCGTCACGTACGCGACGCGTGCGCCCTTGCCCTCCAGCAGCGCGTTGGTCGCCACCGTGGTGCCGAGGCGGATGCCGGAGGTGTCGGCGACGCCGGCGAAGGCGTTGAGGCCGGTCATGATGCCCTGGATCGGGTCATGTGGCGTGGAGAGGTTCTTCCACGCCGACAGCACCCGGTTGCCTTCGTCGTAGGCGACGAAATCCGTGAAGGTGCCGCCGATATCGATGCCCAGTCTGTAGCTCATCGTCGTTTCTCTCGGTTGGCGGTGGGGTCTGCGGCCAGGTTCAGGCGGCAGCCGCGCCGTAGTCGACGGGGGTTGCGTGCCAGCCGTGCGCACGACGGCTCCAGAAGGCCTCGTGCACGCGCTGGGAGATCGGCCCCGGGCGGTCGTTGCCCATGATGCGGCCGTCGATGCGCGAGGCCGGCATCACGCCGCCCGCGGTGGTGGACAGGAAGATCTCGTCGGCGTCGCGCAGCTCCGCCACCGGCACCGGGCGCACCTCGACCGGAAGGTCGAGGTCCTGGCAGAGCTCGATCACCGAGCGCCGGGTGATGCCCTCGAGCACGCCGCGGTCGGGCGTGACGATCCGGCCGTCGGCGACCACGAAGATGTTGAAGCCCGGCCCCTCCGTCATGGTGCCGTCCTCGGCGAGCAACACGCAGAAATCGGCGCCGCGGTCGTGCGCCTCGAACTGACCGCGGGTCAGGTCGGCCCAGTGGAAATTCTTGGCGCGCGGGTCGACCGAGTTGGCCGGGATGCGGACGGTCTCGGCGACGACCAGGTGGGCGCCGCGCGCCATCACCTCGGGCTTCAGCAGCGAGATCCAGGGCACGGCGAAGGCGGCGATGTAGTTGCGCGCATAGGCCGGGTGGTAGGGCATGCCCGCCGGCGGCCGGCCGCGCAGGCAGTCCACGGCGACGTAGGCATCGCGCAGCCCCGCGAGCGCCACGCAGCGGTTGAGGAGCGCCCTGATGTCCTCGTCGCTCTCCTGCGGCTTGAAGCGAAAGGCGTCCATGGAGGCGCGGAAGCGGCTGACGTGGTCGTCGAGGCGGAAGAACGAGCCCTGCCACACGCCGACCACGTCATAGGTCACGTCGGAGCGGCGATAGCCCCAATCGGTGATCGGAATCGTCGCCTCGGCGATGGGCATGAAGCGCCCGTCGATGTAGGCGGCTCCGGCGACATAGGGGGATGGGGCGTCAGTCATGGCGATCCTCAAACGATAGCCTTGCGCTCGTCGGTGATGGGGATGCCCTCCGGCCGCGCCGCGGGCGCGCTGGCGGGCGGCGCGACGGGCGCGGCGGTGGACGGCGCGGGAAGAGGCGCGCCGGCGAAGTGGGCGAACTCGCGCCCCCGGCTCAGGCCGTTCGGCCGGAAGATCAGGATCAGGGCCATGACGATGCCGAGGCCGATCTCCTGGCTGCCCTGCGGCAGCCCAAGGCTCGCGCCCCCGATGGGCACGCCGCGCTCGAAGAGGCGCAGGATCTCGACGATAGCGGTGACGGCGACGACGCCGACGACGGCGCCGCTCAGGCTCGCCATGCCGCCGACGACGAGCATGGCGATGGTGATGAAGGAGAGGTTCAGATAGAACGGATCGACCGTCAGGATGCCGAGGAACTGGGCGTAGAGCCCGCCGCCGATGCCCACCAGCCCGGCGCTCAGCACGAAGGCGGCCAGCCGCACGCGCATGATCTTCACGGCCGAGGCGCGGGCGGCGACCTCGTCGTCGCGCGAGGCCCGCAGCATCAGCCCGAAGCGCGAGATCTGGAAGAGATAGGCGACGAGGATCGCCAGGGCGGCGAAAGCGTAGGCCGTGAACGAGCCGACCACCGTCGGGATACCGATGATGGAGGACACGCCCGCCGTCAGCGAATCCCAGTTGGAATAGACGCTGTTGACGATGATCAGGAAGGCGAAGGTGGCGATCGAGGCGGCCGTGCCCGACAGCCGCATGATGGCGAGGCCCAGCACGAAGGCCACCGCCATCGCCAGCAGCAGCGCGCCCGCCGTCGCCACCAGGAACGGATACTGGTGCTCCTGCAGGAATGCCGGCAGTCCCGAGAGCATGATCTGCTTGAAGGAGGGCTCGGCGGTCGCCCAGGCCGCGGCGTAGGCGCCGATGCACATGAAGCCGATATGGCCGAACGAGATGATGCCGGAGTTGCCGATGAAGACGTAGAGGCCGACCACGACGATGACGCGGATGAACATCTCCGTCAGCGTCACTTGCAGCGCCTCGTTGCTGCTCAGCGACGTCGCCCCGGCGATCAGCACCAGCAGGACGGCCAGCAGCATCGGAGTCTGGTGGCGGAGGAGGAAGTGGCCCATGATCCCCTCCTCAGACGCGCTCGAAGGTGCTACGGGCCGGCACCAGGCCGGCCGGCCGCACCAGCAGCATGAGGATGACGAAGCCGAAGGCGAAGGCGTCGCGGAAGGCGCGCAGCTCCGGCGGCAGGTAGGCCTGTAGCATGGTGACGATGAGGCCGATGGCGAAGCCGCCGACGACCGCGCCGACCAGGCTACCCATGCCGCCGACCACCACCGCGACGAAGGCGAACAGCGCCAGCGGCACGCCCATGGTGTGGCTGAGCGAGCCGGACTGCGTGGTGTAGAGCAGCGACACCACCCCGGCCAGGATGCCGCTGATGGCGAAGGCGATGCCGATCACCACGTTGCCACGCACGCCCAGGTACTGGGCCATGCGAAAGTCTTCCGCTGCGGCGCGCATCTGCACGCCGTAAGCCGTGCGCTTGAGGAACAGCGTGAGCGCGGTCATCAGCACCAGCGTCACCGCCAAGGTGATGAGCTGGAGCATCGGCACCCGCAGGTCGCCGATCAGCACCTGGGTGTTCGCGCCGCTCCACAGGTCGACCGCCTTTGGGCGCGAGCCGTAGGCCATCAGCACGCCGTTCTGGATGATGTAGCTCACCGCGAAGGACGCGATCATCAAGGTCGGCGAGGTGGCGCGCCTGAGCGGGCGGAACACCAGCGCGTCGGCGAGCAAGGCGACGATCACGACGATGAGGCAGATCATCGGGATCATCACCGGCCAGGGCCAGCCGCCGATCAGCAGCCGCGCCGTCACATCGGCCGACGGCACGATCAGGGCATAGGCCCCGATGGTGATGAAGTCGCCATGGGCGAAGTTGATCAGCCGCAGGATGCCGAACAGCAGGCCGACGCCGAGCGCCACCAGGGCGTAGATGCTGCCCAGGGCGATGGCGTCGATGAGGTTTTGCAGGAACTGGATCATGCGGGGGCGTCCAGGGGTGCGACGGGAGCTTCGCCGAAGCCGAAATAGGCGTGGCGGATGGCCTCCCCGTCCCGGAGGTCGGCGGCTGGGCCCTCGAGCTGCACCCGGCCGCCGCGCAGCACGTAGATGCGGTCGGCGTGCTTGAGGATGCGGTTGGAGCTCTGCTCGTTGATGAGCAGCGTCAGCGCCGCGCGTTGCCTCAGGTCGAGCAGGATCTCGTAGATCTGGTCGATGATGCGCGGGGCGAGGCCGAGCGAGGGCTCGTCGACCAGGAGCAGGCGCGGGCGGGTCATCACCGCACGGGCCACCGCCAGCATCTGCTGCTCGCCGCCGGAGAGCCGCCCGGCCGGATAACGCAGCCGCTCGGCGAGGCGCGGGAACAGGGCGAGCAGCCGCTCCATGTCGGCCTTGGCGGCGGCGCGGTCGCCCTGGATGTAGCCGCCGATGCGCAGGTTCTCCTCGACCGTCAGGGTGCCGAAGATGTGCCGCCCCTCCGGCACGAGGGACAGGCCAAGCCGGGCGACCTGCTCGGGCCGAAGGCCGAGGACGCTCACGCCGCCGACGCGGATATCGCCGGCATAGGGCGCGACGCCGCCGGCGATGGCGGTGAGTGCCGTGGACTTGCCGGCCCCGTTGGGGCCGATGATGCAGACGACCTCGCCCTCGGCGACGGAAAGCGACACGTCCCGCAACGCCACCAGATCGCCGTAGCGCACGTGGATGCCGTCGACCTCGACCAGCGCGCCCATCACGCCTCCATGCCCAGGTAGGCGGCGAGCACCGCCTCGTGCCGCTGGATCTCGTCGGGCGTGCCCTCGGCGATGGTGCGGCCGCCGTCGAGGACGTGGATGCGCTGGCTAATGCCCATCACCACGCGCATGTTGTGCTCGATCAGCAGGACGCCACAGGTGAAGGTGCGCGGGATCGACGCGACGAGTTCCATCAGGTCCTCGCACTCGGCGTCCGACATGCCGGCCGCCGGCTCGTCGAGCAGGATGAAGGCCGGCGACAGCACCAGGGCGCGGGCGATACCGAGGCGCCGCTGATCGGTGTAGGCGAGCGCGCCGGCGTGGAGCGCCGCCTTGTCGGCGAGCCCGATCCAGCCGAGCATCGCCTTGGCGTGCTTGCGCGCAGAGCGCAGGCTGGCGCCGAGCCCCGCGGCGGTGACCTCCACGTTCTCCATGACGGTCATGTCCTTGAACAGCCGCCCGGCCTGAAAGGTGCGGGCGACCCCCTGCTCGCGGAAGCGCGAAGCGGACCATCCCGCGGTGTCGCCGCCGCCGAGGATGATCCGCCCCTCGGTCGGCCGCTGGAAGCCGGTGAGGCAGTTGACGAGGGTCGTCTTGCCGGCCCCGTTCGGCCCGATGAGGCCGAACACCTCGTGGCGCTGCACCTTGAGGCTGACGTCCGAGATGGCCGCCAGCCCCTGGAAGCGCACCACGAGCTTGTCGGCGGCGAGCTCCGAGGCATTGGTCAGGCCGCGGTCCACGCCCGGCGCGGCGGGCTCGACGTAGGGTTCGATCATCGCGCTCGCCCGACCAGTGTCCCGCCCGCCCTACTTCTTGAGCCGGTAAAGAACCGAGTCGGGAATGGTCTCCTTGATCTGCCACTCCTCGACCGGCGTTTCCTTGCCGTCGGCGTAAGAGACGACGAACATCGGCATGCCGATCTGGATATGCAGCTTGGGCGTGAAGGTCCGCGGCCCCAGCACCGTCTCGGCCTTGTCGTCCTTGTTGAGCAAGGCCACCACCTTGGCCGCATCGGGCGTGCCTGCCGTGGTCACGGCCTTGGCCCAGAGGTCGAGGAAGGCGTAGATCGGATAGGCGTATTGGGTGGTCGGCGGCTTGCCGTACTTCTTGGCATAGGCCGCGGTGATCTCGTTCACCGCCGGGCGCGGATCGTTCACGGTGAGCGCCTGTACCGGCAGGTAGAAGTCCTTGAGGCCCGGCGTCGAGTTCAGCCAATAGGTGCCGTCCATGGCGGTGCCGCTCATGATCGGCAGGTTGATACCGGCGGCACGCAGCTGGCGGACCGAGCTCGCCGCACCCGGGTTGGTCGAGCAGAGCATGATATTGTCGACGCCGGCCGTGCGGATCGCGTCGCTCAGCCGGGTAATCTGCGAGCTGATGGTCGGATCGAGACCCTTGAACGTGTCCTGCCCGACGATCTTGCCGCCCTTCTTGGGAAAGGCCCACTCGTAGCCGGCGCAGATCGACTTGTTGTACTCGATGGTTTCGTCGATCAGCATGTAACCTTTGCGGAAGCCTTTCTTTTCGTAGCCCCACTCGCCCATGATGGCGCCTTCGAGCTGAGCAGCGTTGTTGGCGCTGAAGGACAGGGGCCCGACGCCGAGGATGCCGGCCTTGGGGTCGGAGGCGCCGATGAACACGGAGATCACGTTGGCTTTCTGGGCTTGCAGCGCGGCCGGCGCGCCATAGTCGTAGTCGGCCGAGACCAGCAGCAGCTTGGCGCCCTGGTCGATCAGCTGTTTGCCGACCTTGGCGCCCTCGACACGGTCGGTCTTGGTGTCGGCGGAAATCAGCTTGATCGGCTTGCCGAGCAGCCCCCCCTTGGCGTTGGTCTGCTCGATCCACAGCTCCGCCATCTTGGCGGCTTCGCCGTCATAGGCCTCCATCCAGCCCGAGAAGGCGACGGGCATGCCGATGGTGATGCCGTCGTCGGCGGCAGCGGCGCCCCGAGGTGCTGCGACGGCGACGGCCCCGCACAGCAATGCGCGCATCAGAAGCTTTGCTTTCACCTGACCCTCCAGACTGACACAGCAACGCGACATCGCGATCTGCGGATGGGCGATCCGGCGACGGCTTCCGGACGCAGTCTCTCGTTCGCGGAAGCGGCCATGCGCGCCCGTCGCCGTCAGCTTTCAGCAATCAATGACGCGGCGGCCGCGCCCGGCTCAGGTGCGCAACGCCGGCCAGCAACGACCTCGGCAGGGGACGCGATGAACGGAGTTCACCGGCCCATCGGATCAGGGCGCTGGCTGCGCTTGCCGCCGCTCCTCGCGGTCTTTTTCCCACGCGACGCACCACGGGGAGCAATAGATCTTTCCGGCTTCGACGACCGTGCCGGTATCGACGTTCGCCGGCTTGTCGTAAAGCAGGATCCCGCAGTTCGGGCACTTGTTGTAGCTCTCGATGTACATTCGATTCTGCGCAAACTTCATGTACACATCCCACAACGTTGACGGTTGCTTCAGCCGCGAACGGCAGCAGCCGCTCAGTTCAATGCGCCCCCGCCAGCCTTACCGGCGCCGGGCCGGTCTTGTCGTAAATGTCCAGGACGCGTGCCCAGGTTGCCTGGAGGTGGTGCTCCAGTGCCGCCACGGAGCTGGCCACGTCACCGCTCGCCATGGCCTCGACGATCGGCACATGGGCGAGCGCCGCCTCCATCGGCGTCTCGTGGTCGAGGTCGACATAGGCCACCAGCATCTGCACCTCGGTGTCGATGCCCTCGTGCGCCCTGAGCGTCTGGCGGTTCTGCGACAGCTCGCAGATGCGCCGGTGCAAGGCAATGTCGGCCTGCCGCAGCTCGGTGAGATCCTCCTGCTCGGCTGCCGCGATCATGCGATCCACGATGCGGCGGAGGTCGTCGTGATCGGCCGCGTCCATCAACGGCAACGCCTGCCGGATAGCGAAGGCTTCGACGCAGATCCGGAAGGAGAACACGTCGTTCACGTCCTGGGGCGTGAAGGCGCGCATGAAGTGGCCCCGGCGCGGCGAGGCGACCAGAAAGCCGCGCTGCGCGAGCCCCGAGATGGCCTCGCGGATGGGATTGCGGCTGATGCCAAGGGTGCGCGCAAGCTCCGCCTCGTTGATCCGGTCGCCGGCCCTGAGCCGTCCTGACGTCAGCCCCTCCAGAAGCAGGTTGCGCACCTGATCGGACAGACTGAGCGTCTCGATCAGCCGCGGCGCCGGAACCTGCTCCACCGATTGACTCATCGTCCGTATGCATCCCGCAGCATTTCGAACCCGTGTGCTGCGTGGGTCTGCGGCGCCACGGCGGCCGCTCTTGAAGTTGCAGACTGTGGACAGATTAGGCTGCTGGCCCATCGAGTCAACGGCGTCCATGGGCAAATGGTGGGCATGGCCATGCCCAAGGCATGGGCGAAAAGGTTCCATCTTCTCAATCGGTTGTGCGAACGCCCGGCGCGCGGGCGCCAAAAGCGCCCGCCCCGCTCCGCCCATGGGCGGCTGTCCGATCATTGGGCCGCGATTCCGGTCGTCGCGCCGGCGCCCCACTTCGCTGCCGACCGCAGCTGGAACATCTCGCGGAACTGGCTGGTCGTCTGCGCGAGCAGCGTGCCGGTGTCCCAGTCGAGGATCACCGCGTAGCGCCGCACCGCGTCGAGCTTGTCGATGGTGCCGGCCCGGTAGCCCGCGGCCACCTCCTCCGGATCGGTGGCGAGCCACACGCCGCGCTCGGCTCGGATGTCGTCGCGCAGGGCCTTGGTCGCGGCCTCCTCCACCGCATAGTCGCAGAGCTCGGCGTCGATCACCCGGATGACGACGCCGTAGTCCTTGGCGGCCCGTTCCACCGAGACGTAGTCGTCTTTGACGTCCTCCAGCACCAGCGCCGGAACGCGTTCGAGCGGATCGCCGAAGCCGCCGCCGCCGGCGGTCGGCCGGCTGAAGACATCGCCGGGGCCGATCGGCACGTCGGAGAAGACGGAACCCAGCCACTCCTCCTTGTCGGCGCCGGCCCGCGTGATGGCGAGCCCGTGCGGCATCGACGGCAGGCCGCCTTCGATGCCCCACACCACCGCCCGCTCGCGGTCGCAGATGTAAGAGATGACCGTCTTTTCCGCCTCCAGCATCACCGAGGTCTTGCGCACGCCGGCGCCGCCGCGCCACTTGCCGGGCCCGGGCGAGTCCGTGAGAATCTCGTACTCCGTGGTCAGGATCGGGTTGGCGCGCTCCTGGCCCTCGACCGGCTGCGACATCAGCCCGGTGCCGAAGCAGGCTGTGGTGACGTTGCAGCCGTCCTTGCCGTTGCGGCCGCCCCAGCCGCCGGGCAGCCAGTCGTAGAACATGAAGATCGGCTTGCTGGCGCGGCGGCCGTCGAGCCCGCCGGTCAGCAGGTATTCGAGGTTGAACGCGCACGCGATCGCCCGCTCCGGCATGATCTTCGACCACATTTCGTAGATGGCGTTCATGATCTTCTCGAACGGCATCAGGAAACCGGTAACCGCAACCGGCCATTTGGCGTCGACGATCGAGCCCTCCGGCGCGATGATCTCGAAGGCGCGGTAGAAGCCCGAGTTGAGCGGCAGGTCGGGGAAGAAGGTCTTCATGCCGGCGGCAACGGCGGAGAAGGTGGCGCCGAAGGCCGAGTTGTAGATCGATCCGATGGTCGGGTGGCTGCCGGTGAAGTCGTAGATCGCCTTGTCGCCCTTGATGGTCAGCTTGACCTTGATGGGGATCATCCCCTCCCCGCTGGCGGGATCGCGGTCGATGAAGTCCTGGGTCTCCCACTCGCCGTCGGGAATCGCGGCGAGGCGCTGGCGCACCGCCCGCTCCACGTAGTCCTGCACCGCGGCGAGCCCCGTCTCCACGGTGTCGCGGCCGTACTTGTCGACGAGGCGCAGGATCTCACGTTCGCACACCTGGGTCGCCTCGGCCTGGGCCTGGATGTCGCCGATGATCGAGGCTGGATCGCGCGTGTTGGCGGCGAGCAGATTGGCGACGTCCTTGCAGAGCTTGCCCTGCGAGAACAGGCGGATCGGCGTGATGCGCAGGCCCTCGCGGAACATCTCGCGGGCGGCCACGTCGAAGGAGCCCGGCACGCTGCCGCCCACGTCCGACCAGTGGCCGTTCGACTGGCTGAAGGCGATGATCTTGCCGTCGGCGAAGATCGGCCGGATCAACCGCACGTCGCAGAAGTGGGTGCCCCCGACATAGGGGTCGTTGATGGCGTAGACGTCGCCCGGATGCATGTCGCCCTCGAAGGCGCGCATCACGTCCTTGCAGGTGAAGTGCAAGGTGCCGACGTGGACCGCGATGTCCTGATTGCCCTGGGCCGCCGAGTTGCCTTCGGCATCGTGCAGGGCGCTGGAGAAGTCGCGGTTGTAGATGACGAAGGAATAGCAGGTCCTGAGGATCTGCTCGCCCATCTGGTCGACGCTGGTGATGAAGGAGTTCTTCAGCACCTCGAAGGTCACGGGATCGAGGGGAAGCGGCTCGGCCATCGCGGTCAGTCCCTCACGCGGATGATGATGTTGAGATATTGATCGACCTCGGCCCGGGTGCCGGGCGGGATCAGCACGGTCGAATCCAGTTGCTCGACGACGGCGGGGCCGGCGAGCACGAGGCCGGCCGGCAGGTCCGACCGCTCGTAGACCGGGGTGTCGAGCGCCGTCCCGCCATCGAACCAGACCGGACGCCGGCTCACCGGCACGGGGACCTCGCCCGTCGCCTCGTGCACGGCGAGCTCGGCCTTGGGGACGACGCCGACCGCCTTCAGGTTGAGGCGGAACAGGCTGACCGGGGCGTCGTCCCGGCGGAAATTGTACTCGCGCTCGTGATTCTGGTGGAACGCCTCGATCAGGTCGGCGATGGCGCCGATCGGACTAGGGGCGCTGACGGCGAGGGAGCGCCATTGGCCCTGGTACATCATGTCGATGGAGCGCTGCAGCACGGTGTCGGCCGGCGCGACGCCCTCGTGCGCCAGGCGCTCCAGCGCCTCCCCCTCAAGCCGCGCGAAGGCGGCCTCGATGGCGGCCGGGTCGGCGTCCGCGGCCTCGACCAGATAACTCTCCGAGAAATCGTGTTGGACGTCGACGAGCAGGCAGCCGAGTGCCGAGGTCACGCCGGGGTTGGGCGGCACGATCACCGCCGGTATGGCGAGCTCGCGGGCGACGTCGACCCCGTGCAGGGCGCCGGCGCCGCCGAAGGCGACCAGGGCGAAGTCGCGCGGGTCATAGCCGCGGCTGATCGAGATCAGGCGCACCGCGTCCGACATGTTGGCGTTGGCGACGCGCACGATGGCATCGGCCGCCGCGTGCACGGTTAGCCCGAACGGCTTGGCCACACCCTCCTCCACCGCCTCGGTCGCGAGCTTAGGGTCGAGCATGATCTTGCCGCCGGCGAGGCTGGTGCCGAGGCGGCCCAACACCACGTTGGCGTCGGTGTTGGTGGGTTGGCGGTTGCCGTTGCCGTAGCAGGCGGGCCCCGGGTTGGCGCCGGCCGACTGCGGGCCGTTGCGCAGCGAGCCCGCCTCGTCGGTCCAGGCCAGCGAGCCGCCGCCGGCGCCGATGGTCAGCACCTCGATGGAGGAGAAGCGGATCGGATAGCCGAACTCGACGAACCAATCTTTCGTGACGCGCGACTGGCCCTCGTAGGCCAGCGACACGTCGGTGGAGGTGCCGCCCATGTCGAGGCCGATCGAGTTACGGAAGCCGCAGAGCATGGCGATGTGCCGGCTCGCGATGGCGCCGGCGGCGATGCCGGAGCCGGCGAGGCGCGCCGCGAAATCCTTGACGCTGGCCGGGGTCATGACGCCGCCGCCGGTGTGCAGCAGCAGCAGATCGCGCTTGTAGCCCTCCTGCTTCAGCCGCTCGCCCAGGCGCGAGGTGTAATTGACGACCACGGGGCTGAGCGCCGCGTTGGCCACCGTCGTCGAGAAGCGCTCGTGCTCGAAAATCTCCGGCAGCACCTGCGAGGAGATCGAGACCGGCACGCCCGGCATCACCTCCTCGAGGATCTCCTTCATGCGCCGCTCGTTGGCGCCGTTCATGTAGGCGTTCATGAAACACACGGCGACCGCGGCCACCTGCCGGCGCTTGAGGATGCGGGCCACCTCGCGCGCATCGGCCTCGTCGAGGGGCGTCACCACCTTGCCTTGGGCGTCGATGCGTTCGCTGACGACGAGCCGGTCGCGCCGCGGCACGTAGGGGCGGACCACGTCCTTGTAGGTATCCCAGAGCTCCTCCTTGTTGGCGCGGCGGATCTCGATGACGTCGCGGAAGCCGCGGGTCGACACCATGGCGGTGCGAGGCAGGCGCCGGGTGATCAGCGCGTTGGTGGCCACCGTGGTGCCGTGCGAGAAGAGCGCGACCTCGCCCAGATCGACGGCCGCCTTGTCGAGGCCCGCCATGATGCCGTCGATGGGGTCGGGCGACGAGGCGGTCTTCTCGATGCGGATGAGGCCGCTCGCTTCATCCATGATGCAGATGTCGGTGAAGGTGCCGCCGACATCTACTGCAACGCGCAGGTTCTGCAAAGGATCCGCCTCCTGTCCGAGAGCATTGTGCAAATGGATGGCATCATCCAATTGCAGCGAAATACTCTAACCTCTTGCAACTCGCGCGCTTCTCCTGTGCCTGGGTGATTCCACCCAACCGGAAGCGCTCCAGGCCCGTGCGCCGGCAAAGCTCCGCCGCCCGCCCGAGCGGGTGGTCTCGACCTTTTCGATCCGCGAGTGCCGGCGCTGCGCCGGCCGCAGCTACCGTTGCGCGGCCGACCGCCCGGCCCGGGTGGTTCCCCGCGTGTCGCTCGGCGTACGCCCGAAATGAGCCCGATAGTGCCGGCTGAACTGGGCCTGATCGCCGAAGCCCCACTGGTAGGCGATTTCGGACATCGACCGGCGGCTGGTCGGATCACGCAGCGCCTCGTCGCACATCATGAGGCGCTGGCTGCGGATCCAGCCACAGACGGTACTGCCCTGCATCTCGAACAGCTGGTGCAAGTAACGCACCGAAATTCCGCAGGCATCCGCGATCATCTGCGGCGCAAGCCCGCTCATGCCGAGGTTCGCGCGGATGAAGCGCTCGACCCGCTGGAGGTGGGCGCTCTGCACCGAGGTGCCGCGGCTGCCCAGCACGCGGTCATCGGCTTCGACCGCCAGGGCCAGCAGATCGACCAGATGCCGCCCGGTGAGATCCCTGGCCGCCTCGTCCATCTCGTCGATGCGCGGCGCGGCCAGGCGGATCATGTCGACGAACAGGGCACCGATGCCGCGCGTCGCATCGAAGGTGAGGGTCGCGAGCCGTTCGGGCTGGCCGACGCGGGCGCGCAGGGTCGCTGCCGGAATCTTGAGCACCCAGAGCGCATTGGGCTCGGCGTGGCTGAACTCGTAGGGCAGATGGCTGCGCTCGACGAGAAAGGTGCCCGGCCGCCCGCGCACCTCGCGGCCATCCTGAACAAAGACGATGTCGGACAGCTCCGGCGCCGTGATCAGGAAGCTTTCCTCGCGCTCGTGCAGCAGATGCCGCTCATGCCGGCGATAGACCAGCCCATCGGACACGTTGCGCGAGATCGACACATCGCCGAGCGACCACACGTCGAGCGCGCCGGCGAAGCCCGGCGTGCTGTGAAAGCTTAGTTCCAAAGGGAAGTAGGTGCGCGAGACCGCCCGATTCCAGTACCACTTGCGCGCCGCCGGGGCAGCCTGCACGGTCGAGTAGCTCACGCGCATTCTAACCTCCCGTTTCGGCACAGGGGAGAGCGTGGCCGCAGCGCGAATGGAGCGCGTATCCGGCGCCGGCCGAGCCTCGCCCTGATACGCGGCGCCCGTCCCCCTGGGGAGTGCGCGAGTCCGCCTCGCCGACGTGATCTGCAGCACGCATGGTGCCCTCCGATCGCAGCTCCTAGCAATTTGGTTGCCAAGCCGGGCACCAAGCCGCAGTCGTTATTGTTAAGCGACACTATCACGACATGCTTGCCGGTGCGTGCGCTGAGTCATGCGTCTGGGTGCAGTGGTGGCAGCGGTGCAGTGCTACGCCGCGGCGCACAATACTTTCGCAGCCGCCGGTTACATCTCAAGCGCCGGCTTCGAGATCACCGAATCCCAGATCGCGGCGCACGTCGCCGGCCGTGATGCCGCGCGCCCTGAGCTGGCGCAGCGGCAACGATTCCACGCTCTTCGCCAGCTTGCGGCCGTCATCGTCGGTGATCAGCCGATGATGGTGATAGCACGGTTCGGCCAGACCCAGCAGACGCTGCAACAGGCGATGGATGGCGGTGGCGGCGAGGAGATCCGCCCCACGGACCACGTGCGTCACGCCTTGCAGGGCGTCGTCGACCGTCACCGCAAGGTGATAGCTCGTCGGCACGTCGCGCCGGCCGAGCACGACGTCGCCCCAGCACCGGGGATCGACAGCTACGGAGCCTTCACGGCAGTCGCAGTCGCAGACCCGCATGGTGAGGCCCTCGCTGCACAGCGCGCAAGCCTCATCCATGCGCAGGCGCAGGGTGTGGAGCGTGCCGGCGGCGAGCCGGCGCTCCACCTCGGCCGGCGCCAGTGCGCGGCAGGTGCCGGGATAGAGGAGCGCGCCGTCGGGATCGCGCGGCGTCTCGCCTCGCCGGCCGACAGCGGCGGCGATCTCGGCCCGCGAGCAGAAGCAGGGATAGAGCAGCCCTCTCCGCCTCAGTTCGTCCAGAACCGCTGCGTAGGTGGCGAAGTGGTCCGACTGGCGGCGCACCGGCTGCGGATAGGCAAGGCCGAGCCAGGCCAGATCCTCCAGCAGCGCCTCCGCATAGGCGGGCCGGCAGCGGCCGATGTCGATGTCCTCGATGCGCAGCAGCACGACACCGCCGAGCCGGCGCGCCAGGCGCGCGTTGAGGAGCGCCGAGTAGGCGTGACCCAGGTGCAGATAGCCGTTGGGACTTGGCGCGAAGCGCAGGATGGGCCGCGACACCGGGCCGATGGGCGCAAGATCCGGGAGCATGTCCCCGCTGCTTTCGCGCTAAGTTTCGCCCATGACAAGCCTGATCGATTCGCGCGCGGCGCTCGATGCGGGCCTCGCCGCGCTGGCCCGGCTCGACCCCTTGATGGCCGAGGTGATGGCGCGCGGCATGCGCCCGCCGCTGCGCAAGCGCGAGCCCGGCTTCCGAGGCCTCGCCGGCATCATCGTGGCGCAGCAGGTGTCGACCGCCAGCGCCAATGCCATCTGGACGCGGCTCGACGCGGCCCTGCACCCGACCGATGCGCACCGGCTGCTGACAGCCTCCGATGCGGTGCTGCGCACGGCCGGGCTCTCCACCCCCAAGGTTCGCGCGCTGCGCACCATCGCCGCTGCGGTCGCCGACGGCACGCTGCCGCTCGACGCGCTGGCCGACATGGACGCGGAGGCGGCCCACGCCACGTTGACCCGCATCGGGGGCATCGGCCCGTGGACCGCCGACATCTACCTGCTGTTCTGCCTCGGCCATCCCGACACCTTTCCGGCCGGCGACCTCGCCCTGCAGGAGGCGGCCCGCCTCGCGCTCAGGCTGGCGGAGCGGCCCGACGAGACGGCGATGGCGGCGCTCGCCCTGCGCTGGCGGCCGTGGCGCGGCGCCGCCGCCTATCTGCTGTGGGCTTTCTACGCCCGGGCCAAGGGCCGCGACGGCGCCCCCGTGGCGGGCGCCGACGGCGCCACCACCGCCATCGTCGGTCCGGCCGAGGCTGCCCGGCCGCCGCTCCGTGGCGAACTGGCGGGGCTTGCCGACGGGGGCGACGCGGCCACGGCGGCCCTGCTGCGCGATCCGTGGGCGGCGGACCTGTTGTTCGAGGGCGTGCTGTCCGACAGCGCTCCCATCCGCCTGCATGCAGCCCGCGGCCTCGCGGCGCTGGCCTCGGCCAAGCCCCTGGCCCTGACGGGCCGGGCCGCAGCGCTGATCGCGCTCCTCGACCGCGGCACCGATGCCGCCGCCTCTCCGCATCTGATGGGCGCGCTGGCGCGGGCGGCGCTGACCGATCAGGAGGCGCGGCGCGCAGTCGCCGTGCTGCTGCGCATTGCCGAGGGCCGCGGCGCCGCCCGTGCCGACACGCGCGCCTGCGCCCTCGAGGCCGCGGCCGACCTCGCGGTGCGCACCGGCGCCCACGCCCGCCGCCTTGTGCAAGTGCTGGCACGCCTGAGCGCCGACGGCCCGGCGGCGCTGCGCAGCCGGGCGCGACGCCTGCAGCGGCACCGGGCTAAAGCGCTCGCCTGACCGTGTCGCCGTGTCGCCTGCCGTGCTAAGGCTCGACGAGCGGACGGGCATCCATTGGGAGTGGCAGACGATGGCGCAGACGATCGACGGGCCGCGCCTTGCGCCACGCTCGGGGAGGGCCAAGCGGCTGGTCGTGCTGCTGCATGGCTACGGCGCGGACGGCAACGACCTGATCGAGATCGGCCGCCAGTGGCAGGCCTGGCTCCCCGACACCTATTTCGTGGCGCCGCATGCGCCGAGCCGCCTGCCGCAGATGCCCACCGGCCGGCAGTGGTTCCCGCTCACCATGCGCGACCCCAACGAGCGCTGGGTGGGCGCCAATGCCGCCCAGCCAGTCATCGACGCCTTCCTCGACGCCGAGTTCGCCCGCCATGGCCTCGACGAGAGCAAGCTGGCGCTGGTGGGCTTCAGCCAGGGCACGATGATGGCCCTGCACGTCGGCCTGCGGCGCGCGCGGCCGCCCGCCGCCCTGCTCGGCTATTCCGGCCTGCTGGTGGCCGACGAGCGCGCCGGCACCGAGGCGCTGAAGGACGATATCCGCGGCCGGCCGCCGGTGCTGCTCATCCACGGCGAGGCCGACGACCTCATTCCCGCCGACGCCCTGTTCCTCTCCGCCGAGGGGCTGGCGAAGGCCGAGGTGCCCTGCCAATGGCACCTGTGCCCGGGGCTCGGCCACGGCATCGACGCCGAGGGCCTGCGGCACGGGGGCCTGTTCCTCACCCAGTGCTTCGGGCTGCCCTATCCCGCGCGCGGAGCCGCGGGGTAGGCCCAGCACCGATGGAAGGCGCACCCATGACCGTCGAGACCATCGTTCCGGGTGTGCTCACCGTGGCGTCGGCCGTTCCGGACCCGCCGTTCGAAATGGAGCGGGATGGCGCGCTGGCGGGCTTCGATATCGCGCTGATGCAGGCCCTCGCCGCCGAGCTCGGCCTCACCTGGCGCGCCTGCCGCTACGAGGGCGCCGATTTCAACGGCATCTTCGACGGGCTCGAGAGCGGCGCCTGGGATTGCGTCGCCTCCGGGACGACGATCACGCCCGAGCGCGAGGCCAAGGTGGATTTCTGCGCGCCCTATGTCATCTCAGGGCAGAGCCTCGTGTGCAACGTCGCGCGCCATCCCACGTACCGGTCCGTCCGCGACCTCGGGGGGCAGGTGATCGCCGTCCAGAAGGGCAACACCTCGCAGCCAGTGGCCGAGCGCCTGAAAGCGCAGGGCGCCGTGGCCGAGGTGCGGGTCTACCCCTATGCCGGCATCGGCGCCATGCTCGACGACCTGGAGGCCGGTCGGATCGCCGCCATCATGAAGCTTGCGCCGGTCATGCGTTGGCTGACACGCGACCGGTCACACCTGGAGGTGGTGCAGGACGATATCACCGTGGAGAAGCTCGGCATCTGCGTGCGCAAAGGCAACGCCCCTTTGCGCGAGGCGCTCGATGCCGCCCAGGCGCGCCTCGCGGCCGACGGTCGCCTCGGCGCGCTGGTCACGACGTGGATCAAACCACGACACGCTGCATTCGCCTGTTCACCGGGCCCGACGGCCGCTCCCACGTGGAGGACATCGCCCTGCCCCTCGCCGTCGTCCAGGCGGCTCACGCCGTGCATCTCGAGGAGAGCCCAGCGCATGCCTCGCTCGACTGGCACACCGCCCCGTGCCGGCAATACGTCGTCACCTTGAGCGGCACGCTCGAGTTCACCACCCGCGACGGCGAGACCTTTGTGCTGGCCCCGGGCGACGTTCTCCTCGCCGAGGACACGAGCGGCAGCGGGCATCGCTGGCGCCTCATCGACGAGGCGCCGTGGCGAAGGCTCTACGTGGAGCTCGATGCGGCGCCGGGTGACTGAGTCCGCCTGGGCCGCGGACGAGCGAGATCGCGTCTAGAGCATTTCCGCGTTTCTTCGAATCGCCAAAATGCTCTATTTGATTGATTTGTCTCGTTTGCTTCACGCGAACCGGCGTCCACTTCGCTCGAAAACGGATACTCTAGCCGCGCAGGATGCCGATGGCCTGGCGGGCGGCGCTGTGCAGCAGCAGCCCGTCGCTGCCCACGGCGATGAAGACGAAACCGCGGGCAGCCAGCGTCTTCGCCCGCTGGGCCGTGATGGCGTAGACGCCGGGCACCTTGCCGGCGGCACGGCAGCGCGCCACCACGTGGTCGAGCGCCTCCTCCACCGCCGGTGCCTCGGCATCCACCTGCGCGCCGTCGGACAGGGCAATCGACAGGTCAGACGGGCCGACGAAGATCCCGTCGATCCCGTCGACCGCCAGAATGTCGTCGAGCGCGCCGAGCGCCTCGCGCGTCTCCACCATCGCGAAGACACGAACCAGGGCGTTGCCGCCTGCCAGATATGCGGCGGCGGTGAGCCCGGACAGCGGCAGGGCCGCGTAGGGGCTCCAGCTGCGCTGGCCGACCGGCGGCAACTTGGTGAATGCCACCAGCGCCCGGGCGTCGGCCGCGGAATTGACCATCGGCGCGATGATCGCCGCGGCGCCCGCGTCGAGCAGCCGCGACGCGGTGGCGAACTCGCCGACCGGGATGCGCACCACGGCCGGCCGGTCAGCCGCCATGATCAGCGGGATCGAGCGCAAGACGCCGAGGTAGTCGATGGCGCCGTGCTGCATGTCGAGGGTGACGGCGTCGTAGCCAGCCTGGGCCAGCGCCCCGGCGACCATCGGCTCGGGCCACCCGACCCAGGCGGTGAAGGTCGAGTCGCCACGGCGGAGGCGATCGGCGAAAGCTGCATAGACCGTCATGGCGTCTCCTCTTCGTCTTCGTTTCGGCTTCGGTCGATGTCGTTTGCATCGACGTCGACTTGGATCGCAGTCGTTGGACTGCTGCCGTCTTGGCGCGGGCGTCCGCGCCGCCGTCAGCCGAGCGGGAAGCCGACCGCCTTTTCGAGCTCGGCGATCGCCACCGCCGGGTCGACGACCTTGATCGTGGTCATGCCCATCTCCCGCGCCGGCTTCAGGTTGACGCCGAGATCGTCGATGTAGACGCACCTGGCCGGATCGACCCCAAGCGCCTCGACCATCATGGCGTAGATGCGCGGATCAGGCTTGCGCAGGCCGATCTTGGCACTCTCGATGACGTGCCCGAACAGGGCCATGACCTCGGCCTTGTAGATCGACTTGGGATTGTCCGAAGCGCTAGCCACGAGGTTGTTGGTGATGCAGCCGGTCTTCAGACGCTCGGAGATGCGGCGCAGCGCCTCCACCATCGCCGGCCGCAGGTCGCCGCTGAGCAACGGGATGATGTCATTGCCGCGCACCTCATGACCGAGGGCCTTGCTCTCCTCGGCGAAGAGCCGGTCGAAGGTGTCGCCGTCGACTTCGTTGCGCTCCACCTTGGCCCAGGCGTTGTCCAGATGGTTGGTGGCGTTCACGGTGCGCAGGAAATCCCGAGGCAGCCCCCGCTCGCGCTCGAAGAGCGCGAATGCATCGAACGGGGACGAGGTGAGCACGCCGCCGAAATCCCAGATAACCGCCTCGATCAAGGTTGTTCCTCCAGCTCTGTTTCGGTGCCTGTCATAGAGGCTCGGGCGGCGCGGGGGGAGTCCCGTTGCGGCAGGCCGGCACCACGCCCCATGCAGCCGCGTCAACGCGGTCGGTCGTGTGGTGGGGAACCCGGGTCGATGCATCAGGCGGCGGCCCGGGCCTTAGAGCATTTCCCGATCAGATGGAGACATCTGATCGGTCAGAAATGCTCCAAGTCGTTGAACTTGGTGCGCTTCTCCTTGGTCGGGTGGGTCCACCCGACCAAGAAGCGCTCTGGCCGCCTCGACGTCCCGCCCGGGCGGCAAACCGAACAGGCGCCCATACTCGCGCGTGAACTGGGGCACGCTCTCGTAGCCCACCGCGAACGCCGCACGGCTCGGGGACGTGCCCTCCGATACCATCAGCCGCCGCGCTTCGATCAGGCGCAGCTGCTTTTGGAACTGCAGCGGCGAGAGCGACGTCGCCGCCCGAAAATGGTGGTGGAACGACGACGGGCTCATCCCGGCTGCCTCCGCCAGGCGCGCAACCGGCAAGGGCCGGGCAAACTCGGCGCGCAGCACGGCGACGGCCCGCGCCACGCGCTGGACATGGCCGTCCGGCCAGCCGAGACGGCGGATGGCGGGGCCGTGCCGGCCGACCAGCAGCCAGTAGTGGACTTCACGTAGGAGTTGCGCCCGAAGGATCGGCAGCGACGCCGGGCGATCGAGCAGGCGCATCAGCCGCAGCGCCGCGTCGGCGACCTCTGCGTCGGTGGGCTCGGCCCGAACAGGCACGTCGTCGATGACGCGCTCAGCCCGCATCTCCACCGTCAGCTCGGCAATGATGGCGAGATCGAGCTCGAGAACCAGCGAATAGTAAGGCGCCGCGATGCTCGCGCGGATGATCTGGCTCGCCGTCGGCACGTCGGCGGTGATCAGCAGCGAATCACCCGCGGAGAAGGCCAGTGCCCGTACCCCCATGCTGACGTGCTTGCTGCCCTGCACCACCAGAGCCACGAGCGGTCGCGAGATCGCGTAGACGAGATCGCTGGGCATCGTGGCACGCACGGTGGTGAGGCCCGGGATCGGGGTTCGGGCGATGCCGGCGCTGTCGGCATGGGCTTCGGCGTGGCGGCGCACGGCATCGAGAAGGGCGGTCATCGCGCGAGCCTACATCCTCACTGCCACCGGTGCACACGCCTTGGAGGATCAGGCAAGCAATGTGGCGGATCCGGCAACACGCCGCAGGCTCGCGGCACGATATCCAGCCGGTCACGCCAGAGCGGCGGACGCTCCGATGGAAGCGGAGCTGCCGCTCCAGCTTTGTCCTTGCATCGGACGGCTCCGGTGCCCTCGAGGAGCACGACCATGACCACGATCAGCCTCGTCACCGGTGCCAGCCGCGGCCTCGGCCGCAGCACCGCTCTCGCCATCGCCCGCCACGGCGGCGACGTCGCCCTCACCTATCAGAGCCGAGCCGAAGCCGCGCAAGCCGTCGTCGCCGAGATCGAAGCCATGGGGCGTAAGGCGGTCGCGCTCCATCTCGACACCGGCGACATCGCCGCCTTCGGGTCGTTCGCCGATCATCTGCGGACAGCGCTGCGCGAGACCTGGGCGCGGGAGTCGTTCGACCACCTCGTCAACAACGCCGGCCACGGCGACTATGCGCTGATCGGCCAGACCAGCGAGGCGCAGTTCGACGGACTGGTCAACGTCCACTTCAAGGGCGTCTATTTCCTCACCCAGACGCTGCTGCCGCTGATCGCCGACGGCGGGCGGATCGTCAATCTGTCGTCCGGCCTCACCCGTCTGGCCTATCCCGGCTACGCCGCCTATGCGGCGGTGAAGGGGGCCGTCGAGGTGCTGACGCGCTACATGGCCAAGGAGCTGGGCGGGCGCGGCATCGCCGTCAACACGGTGGCGCCGGGGGCGATCGAGACAGATTTCGGCGGCGGCGCCGTGCGCGACAATCCGGAGATCAACAAGATCTTCGCCCAGATGACGGCGCTCGGTCGCGCGGGGCTGCCGGACGACATTGGGCCGATGATCGCCAGCCTCCTTGCCGAGGACAACCGCTGGGTCAACGCCCAGCGCATCGAGGTCTCCGGCGGCCAGGGCATCTGAGCGAGGCGGTCCGCATAGGCCTCGATGCGCGCTCGCCCCCCGAACGCGGTCGGGCTTTGTTCCTCATGCCGCCGCGGCCACCCGGTCGATGGCGGTTCGGTAGCCCAAGGCCTCGGCGACGTGGATACGGCGCACCGCGTCGGCCTCGTCGAGGTCGGCCAAGGTGCGGGCCACCTTGAGGACCCGATGGAAGCCCCGGGCGGACAGCCGCATGGCCTCGGCCGCATCGCGCAGCAGGGCGAGGCCCGACGCCTCGGGCCGCGCCACGTCCTCCAGCACCGGCGCCGGGCAGGTGGCGTTGATGATGCCGCCGAGGCCCAGGGCTGTGTAGCGGTCCGCCTGGCGTGCGCGGGCGGCGGCGACACGGGCCGCCACGTCCGCCGATCCCTCCGCGGGCGACGGCAGGATGAGGTCGACGGCGGTCACGGCGGCGACCTCGATGATCAGATCGATGCGGTCGAGCAGCGGGCCGGAGAGGCGCGCCTGGTAGCCCGCCATGCAGCGCTCGTTGGGCGCCCGCCGGCAGGCATAGCCCGGCTCTGTGGCGCGGCCGCAGCGGCAGGGGTTCATGGCGGCGATGAGCTGAAAGCGGGCCGGGTAGACGACGCGGTGGTTGGCCCGCGAGATCATCACCTCTCCCGCCTCGAGCGGCTGGCGCAGGCTGTCGAGGGCCTGGGGCGTGAATTCCGGCAGCTCGTCCAGAAACAGGACGCCGTTGTGGGCGAGGGAGACCTCGCCCGGCTTGACGTGCAGGCCGCCGCCGACCAAGGCGGCCATCGAGGCGGAGTGGTGCGGCGCCCGGAACGGCCGCCGGTCGGTGAGTGCCCCCTCCTCCAGCAGCCCGGCGACCGAGTGCACCATGGAGATGTCGAGCAACTCGCGCGGCGTCAGCGGCGGCAGGATCGACGGCAGGCGTTGCGCCAGCATCGATTTGCCGGCGCCCGGCGGGCCGTTCATCAGCAGGTTGTGGCCGCCCGCGGCGGCGATCTCCAGCACCCGCTTGGCGCTCTCCTGGCCCTTGATGTCCCTGAGGTCCGGCAGCGGCCCGGCGGCCTGGGCGATGGCCGGCTGCGGTCGCGCCAGCACCTGGGTGCCCTTGAAATGGTTGGCGAGCTGGATGAGCGAGCGCGGCGCCACGATGTCGACCTCGCCGCCCGCCCAGGCGGCCTCCGGGCCGCAGGCCGCCGGGCAGATGAGGCCGTGGCCGCGCGCCGCCGCCGCGATGGCCGCCGGCAGCACGCCGGCCACCGGCGAGATCGAGCCGTCGAGAGCGAGTTCCCCCAGCACGGTGAAGCCGTCGAGCGCGTCTCCCGGAATGGCGCCGATCGCCGCCATGACGCCGAGCGCGATCGGGAGGTCGTAGTGCGAGCCCTCCTTGGGCAGGTCGGCAGGCGCGAGATTGACGGTGATGCGCTTGCCGGGCAGCGCCAGCCCCGAGGCGATCAGCGCCGCCCGCACCCGCTCCCGCGATTCGGCGATCGCCTTGTCGGCCAGCCCGACGATGGTGAAGGCCACGGCGCCGCTGGTAATCTGCACCTGCACGTCGACGGCGCGCGCCTCGATACCCGCGAACGCCACCGTCGACACCCGCGTGACCATCCGTTCGCCCCACCCTCGCCGTCGCCGCAACCTATGCTAGCGGAGATCGGGGCGAATGCAAGAACAAGACGGGAACATGATCATCGCCCCTCGGCCGAACCGGCCGATCACAACCGGACGCCGGCCATGACCGTGCGCCACGGCTCGCGGTGGCCGTGCATGGTGTCGGGATCGGTGCCGCGCAGGCGCGCCAGCTCCGCGGTCAACCGCTGCAGCGGCACGATGCCCGTCACCGGGCGCAGCAGCGGGTGCGGTGACACGAAGGGGAGCTCCGCGTCAGGGCGTTCGCTGACCGCCAGCGTGCGCAGGCCAAGCTCGCCGAGAGCAGTGCACAGCAGCTCGGTGCGCCCGCCGTCCGGCTGCCCCGGCTCGATCAGCGCGGCTGCCATGCGCGGATGGTAGCTCGCCGGCGTGCCGTGCAGCGCGAACTCCGGCGACATCGCCTCGGTCCACTGCCAGGCCCCCTCCTTGATCTTCAGTGCCGCCTCCTGCGCCGTCGGCAAGTCGATGCCGAAACCGACGATCAGCAGTGTCTCGGCCTCGGTCAGCGCGGCTGCCGCCGCCACCGGGTCGCCGAGGCCCGCCGTCTGCTGCACGGCGTCGGGCAATGCGTCGAGCCCGGCCGCGAAGGCGCCTTCGACAGAGGTTTCGAATGGCTCTGCCAGGCGCGCCAGAACGGCGAGCGAGCTCAAGTAGGAGACGGTGAAGGTTCCCGCGGTCTCGTTGGCGCAGGTTCGCAGCGTGTGGTCCGCCCCCTGCTCCGGCGCGGTCGCCCCGACGATGGCGATGGTCGCAGCGCCCGCGGCCCGGGCCCGGGCCAGGGCGGCGGTGGGGAAGATCTTGGTGCCCCGATGGCTGATCACCACCACCTGGTCCTCGGACCGCAGCGGCGCCCAGGTCCCCACGTCGTGCGCGTCCAGGGCCTGGGGCCGCACGGCGCCGCCGCTCAACACCGCGATCCAGCCGGCGGCGACCCGCGCCGCATGCAGCGACGTGCCGATGCCGGTGAAGATGATCGGCCGGCCGCGATCGAGCGCAGGCACGGGCTTGGCCAGGATCGTCCGCAGCTCCGCGGGGGCAGAGGCGATCTGCCGGTCCAGATTGAAGCCGGAGCTCACGCTGCACCTCCCTCGGTCGCCAGCCACGCCGGCACGGCCCGGCGTTGTAGCATCTCGCGGTATTGCGCCGTCGTCTGAGGCAGCAGTTGGCCGGTGCCCCAGTCGAGAATGACGCCGAACTGGCGCACCAGGTCGAGCACGTCGAGTTCGCCGCTACGGAAGCGGCCGGCCACCCCCTCGGGGTCTTCGCTCAACCAGCCGATGCGCTCGGCGCGAATGCGCCGGCGCTCCGACCTGGTTGCTTCCATGTCGACCTCGAAGAGATCAAGCTCGCGATCGATCTCCCTCACGATGACCCCATAGTCCCGCCGGGCGCGCCCGACGCTGACGTATTCGTCGATCACGTCCTCCAGCACCGCCGCGGGATCACGCTCCAGCGGATCGCCGAGGCCGCCGCCACCGGCCGAGGGCCGCGTGAAGCGGTCGCCCTCGCCGACCGGGACGTTGGAGAAGATGGCGCCCATGTAGCGCGGCTCGCCGCCCGCCCGGGTCAGCCAGACGCCGTGCGGAATCGACGGCAGGCCGCCCTGGATCCCCCAGGTAATGGAGCGGGCGCGGTCGCAGCAATAGGACATGACGGTGCCGCGCATGGCGGTGAGCACGCCGCCCTTTCGCACGCCGCAGCCGCCGCGAAAACGCCCAGGGCCGCCGGAATCGGTGGCGATCTGGTGCTCGGTGGTGACCACTGGGCACAGACGCTCCTGACCTTCCAGCGGCTGCACCGCCTCGCCGACGCCGAACACCGCCGAGGTGGCGCTAGACCCGTCCTTGCCGTTGCGGCCGCCCCAGCCGCCGACCATCCAGTCGTACCACATGAACACGTCGCCATCGGGCGTGCGCCGATCACGCCCGCCGACCAGCAGGTATTCGATGTCGACGCAGCAGGCCATCGCGCGCTGCGGCTGCACGTGCGACCACAGTTCGAACACGGCGTTCACGACCTTGCCGTAGGAACCCGAGCAGAAGCCGGTCACCGCCGTCGGCCATTGTGCGTTGACGACCGTCCCCGGCGGCCCGAGCTCCACATCGAGCACGCGGTAGAAGCCGGAGTTGAGCGGCAGATCGGGGAAGAACATCTTGGTGCCCGTGACGAGCCCCGAGAACGACGAGCCGAACGTGCCATTGAGGAAGGTGGCCACCGCCTCGGCCGAGCCCGAGAGGTCGTAGCGGATGCGGTCTCCGGCAATGGTCATCCGCACCTTCACCGGCACCAGGCCCTCGCCATTGGCCGGATCGTAGTCGAGGAAGTCGATCGTCTCCCAGGTGCCGTCGGGCATTTCGGCGACGCGCTGGCGGGTCAGCCTCTCCACGTAGTCCTGCACCTCCTGCATGGCGGTGACCACGGTCTCTCGGCCGTATTTGGCGACGAGGCGCAGGAGCTCGATCTCGGCGATGCGCGTCGCCTCGAGCTGGGCGTGCAGGTCGCCCTCGGCCGCCTCGGGGGCGCGGGTGTTGGAGACGATCATCCGCACCACGTCGCCGCAATAGCGGCCGCGGTGGACGATGCGGATGGGCGGCAGGCGCAGGCCCTCGCCGAAATGCTCCTTGGCGTTGACGTCGAAGGAGCCGGGCACGCTGCCGCCGATGTCGGCCCAATGGCCGTTCGACTGGGAGTAGCCGATGATCTCGCTGCCGGCGAAGATCGGGCGCACGATGCGCACGTCGCAGAAGTGCGTGCCGCCCAGGTAGGGGTCGTTCACCGCGAAGACGTCGCCGGGGCCGATGTCGTCGCCGAAGGCCTCTATGACGGCCTTGGCGGTGAAATGCAGCGTGCCGACGTGCACGGCGATGTCGGCGCTGCCCTGCATCACGGTGTTGCCCTCGTGGTCGCACAGCGCCGACGAGAAGTCGCGGGCGTACATCACGAACGAATGGCAGGTGCGCAGGATCTGCTCCGCCATCTGGTCGACGATCGTCGAGAAGGAGTTCTTGAGCACCTCGAGGGTGACCGGATCGAGCGAATAGGCGCGGCCCGGGCCGCCGCTGGCAGGCGATTGCGTATCCATCAGACTGTGATCCTGAGGTTCAGCCACGCGTCGACTTCGGCAGTGGCGCCCGGCGGAATGGGAGTGGTCGAGTCCAGTTGTTCGATGATCGCCGGTCCGGCGATCACCATGCCGGCGGCGAGGCTCGCGCGGTCGAAGACGGGGGTTGCGATCGCAGCCGAACCGTCCTGGAACCACACCGGCCGGGTGCCGGTGGGGGCCGGACTTGCCGTGACGGGTGCGTGCTCGGGCAGGTCGGGCTTTGGTACCGTGCCGATGGCCGTGACGTTCAGCCGGTAGACCTCGACCTTGGCGCCGTCGCGGCGGAAGTTGTGCTCACGGGCGTGGGCGGCGTGGAACTGCTCGACGATGCCGCCGAGATCGCTCAGCCGCCCGGAGGTGGCGATGGACATCGAGCGCCACTGCCCGACGTAGCGCATGTCGATGTGGCGCAGCAGCTGCATGTCCTGCGGCGCGACGCCCTCGGCCGCGAGGCGCCGATGGCCCTCCTCCTCCAGCTTTTCGAACTCGGCCGCCACGTCGGCCGGGTCGACGGCGTCCGCCCGCCCCAGGAACATGGTGGAAAGGTCGTGCTGGATGTCGACCAGCAGGCAGCCGAGCGCCGAGGTGATGCCGGGGTGCGGGGGCACCAGCACGGTCGGGATCGACAATTCGCGCGCCAGGTCGACCCCGTGGAGGGGGCCGGCGCCGCCGAACACCACCAGCACGAACTCACGGGGATCGTAGCCGCGCCGGATCGAGATCAGCCTCACCGCATCCGCCATGTTGGCGTTTGCCACGCGCAGGATGGCGTTGGCGGCCGCCGGCACGGTCAGGCCCAGAGGGGTGGCCACGTGTCCGCCGATCGCCCTGTCGGCGGCGTCCCGGTCGAGCGTCATGGCACCGGAGATCAACTCGCCTCCGAGCCGCCCGAGCACCAGATTGGCATCGGTATTGGTCGGCGCCGTGCCGCCGCGGCCGTAGGCGGCCGGACCGGGATTGGCCCCGGCCGACTGCGGTCCGTTGCGCAAGCCGCCGGCCTCGTCGAGCCACGCCAGGGAGCCGCCGCCGGCGCCGATGGTGAGCACCTCGATGCTGGGCAGGCAGATCGGGTAGCCATATTCCACGAACCACTCCTTGGTGGTCCGCAGGACGCCGTCGGCGACCAGCGAGATGTCCGTGCTGGTGCCGCCCATGTCCAGGCCGATGGCGTTGGAGAAGCCGGCCAGTCCCGCGATGTGGCGGCTGGCGATGGCGCCGGCCGCGATGCCCGAGGCGGCGAGACGTACGGCCATCTTCTCCACCGTCTTGGGCGTCATCACGCCGCCGCCGGAATGGAGGATCAGCAGGTCGCCGTCGTAGCCGCTCGATTTGAGGCGATCGCCCAGGCGGTTGACGTAGCCGCTGACCAGCGGCGCCAGGACGGCATTGGCCGCGGCGGTGGAGAAGCGCTCGTGCTCGAAGATCTCCGGCAGCACCTCGCTGGAGCAGGACACGCGGGCACCGGGCAGTTCCGCCGCCAGGATGTCGCGCATGCGGCGCTCATTGGCCGGATTGGCATGCGCGTTGATGAAACAGACCGCAATGGTCTCGATGCCTTTGCGCCGCAGCACGCCGGCAACGCGGCGGGCTTCGTCCTCGTCCAGCGCGGTTAGAACCGCGCCATCGTAGTCGACGCGCTCGGTGACCTCGATGCGGTCGCGGCGGCGGATGTAGGGGGGAGCCACATCCTTGTAGGCATCCCAAAGGTCTTCCTTGGTACCGCGGCGGATCTCGATGATGTCCCGGAATCCGCGGGTTGTGACCATCGCCGCCCGCGGCAGGCGCCGGGTGATCAGCGCATTGGTCGCGACCGTGGTGCCGTGGGAGAAGAGGGCGACGTCGTGCAGATCGACGCCCGCCTTTTCGACCCCTTGCAGAACCGCCTCGATCGGGTCCGCGCTCGACGGCAGCTTTTCGACGCTGATCGTCCCGGATCGGTCGTCGAAGATGCAGATGTCGGTGAAGGTGCCGCCGACGTCCACGGCTACCCGGATGCTCGCCACGGTCATTGTGCCTCGCGTCGTGAATTGGACGGGGCCAGAAAGGCCAATAGCGATATTCGTGCCGATATTGTGCGTTGCATCAAGAAGCCAATTCAATAAATTGGATCTTCATTTGCACCCTCCGGTGGTTGACATCCGATGGCGCCGCGTGGTGATTGGCCCGCAGGACGGCAGTTCGGCGGCCATGGGGACGGCCGACGTCGCCGCGGGGTCGAGGCCGGTGCTCCAGAAGCCGCAGTCGTTTCAACGGATCCTCGGCGATTGGCGGCAGGCCGAGGGGGCGCTCTACGCCCGGCTGGCAACGGCCCTGCGCACAGCGCTCGTGCACGGCGACATCGCGCCCGGCATGTTGCTGCCGCCCGAGCGATCGCTGGCTCAGATCCTGCGCGTCAGCCGCACCACCGTGGTGAGCGCCTACCGCGCACTTCGCGAGGAGGGCTGGCTGGACAGCCGCCAGGGCAGCGGCCACCTGGTTCGTCACCCCCAGCACGCCGTCCCTCAGCCCTACGTCAATTCCGATGTGGTCAAGGCCATGGCCCGCAACCCGATGCTGCGGCCCTTGTCGCCCCAGCGCAGCGGCGCCGTCGACTTCAGCGTCTCCCGGCAGGCCAGCATCGGGCCGCTACTGCGCGAGGTGACCCTGGGACGGGCCGCAGCGCTGGACGATCTGCCCGCCAGCAGCGGCTACCAGCCGCTCGGTCTTGCCGAGCTGCGCGAGGCGGTCGCCCGGTATGTGACGGGCCGCGGCGGCCTGCCCACGCAGCCGGACCAGATCCTCATCACCTCGGGGGCACAGCAGGCGATCTGGCTGGTCGGCCAGCTCTACGCGCCCCACGGCGAGCGCGTCGTGCTGGAGAATCCGACCTACCCCGGGGCGATCGACGCGTTCCGCATGCTCGGCGCGCACATCGAGCCCTTGCCCGTGCACCCCGACGGCTTCGTTCTCGACGGGCTGGGCGCGCTGCTAAAGAGCGCCCGCCCGCGTCTCGTCCTCGTCTCCCCCACCTGCCACGCACCGACCGGCCTGGTCATGCCGCACGAGCAGCGGCTCGCCCTCGTGGAGCAGATCGACGAGCACCAGGTGACGCTGGTCGACGATCAGACGATGCTCGACCTGCTCGTCGGCGAAGATCGGCCGGTGGCGCTGGCGCAGATCTCGCCGACGGCGCCGATCCTCAGCATCGGCTCGCTGAGCAAGTTGTTCTGGCCCGGGCTGCGCGTCGGGTGGATCCGCGCGCCGCAGCCGATCATCGAGCATCTGGCGCGGCTCAAGGCCGTTGCCGACATGGGTGGCTCACCCATCGTCCAGTCCATCGCGGCGGGTCTGCTCGACCATGCCGACACGGTGCGCCAGCGGCGCCACCAGGAGATCACCCGAAGTCTCGACGTGCTCTGCGAGGCAATGGACCGGCTGCTGCCGGACTGGACCTGGCGGCGGCCGGCCGGCGGGCTGTCCTTCTGGGCCGGCCTGCCCGCCGGCACCGCCACCGAGTTCGCCCAGGTGGCGCTGCTGCACGGCGTCACTGTCGTCGCCGGCTCGGCGCTGACCAGCGACGGAAGCGGCGACGACCACGTGCGCCTCCAGTTCGTGCAGGACAGCGAGGCGATCACGCTCGGCGTGCGCCGCCTGGCGCAGGCCTGGCAGGCCTACGCCGGCCAGCGACCGGCCCGGCGGCCGCCCGCGGTCGCACTGCGCGGCGCCGGCTGAGCGCGGAGGCCGCCCGTGCCCGAACCCTACAGCTACCGGCGCGATCCCGCCGTGCCGCCGTTTGCCGACGACCAGCCAATCATCGTCTTCGACGGCCACTGCGTGCTGTGCTCGGGCTTCGCCCGGTTCATCCTGGACCACGACCATAAGCGCCGCTACCGCCTGCTGGCGGCGCAGTCGCCGCTCGGCGAAGCCCTCTACCGGCACTTCGGCCTTGCCGCCGGCGACTATGAAACGAACCTGCTGCTCGAGGACGGGCGGGTGCGCATCAAGGCCGACGGCTCGATCCGCATTCTGGAGGGGCTCGGCCTGCCGTGGTCGCTGGCGGCCCTCGGCCGGCTGCTGCCGCGCCCTCTCGCCGACCGGCTCTACGGCGTCATCGCGCGCAACCGCTTGCGCTGGTTCGGCCGGCGCGAGACCTGCTTCATGCCCGACCCGGCGCAGGCCGACCGCTTCGTCGAACCCCAGTCCGGCGGGTGGACGCCACGTCCGGGCTGCGCTCCGGCCGCGGAAACGGTCCATGGCAGCTGACGCGGGCTCGGCGTTCGCGGCGGACCGCCGATGAGCGCGCAGCTGCGCCTGCTCGTCGTCGGCGGCTACGGCACCTTCGGCAGCCGCACCATCGGCCTCTTGAAAGACGAGCCGCGCCTCCACATCATCGTCGCCGGTCGCTCGCACGGCAAGGCCGAGACCTTTTGCGCGGCCCAGGAAGCGGCAGCCGTGCTCCAGCCGGCGGCCTTCGACCGAGCCGCGACAGGGCGGCGTTGACGGCACTGAAGCCCGACCTCGTCGTCGACGCCAGCGGCCCCTTCCAGGCCTACGGCGTCGCCGCCTACCAGCTGATCGAGGCGTGCCTTGCCAGCGGCGTCGACTACATGGACCTCGCCGACGGCTCCGCCTTCGTGGCCGGCGTCGCCGCCTACGACGCGGCTGCGAGGGCCGCGGGCACCTATATGTGCTCTCAGGCGCTTCCAGCTTCCCAGTGCTTACCGCCGCGGTCGGGAGCCGGCTATCGACCGGCATGGCGACGATCGAATCGATCCGCGGCGGCGCCGCGCCGTCGCCCCATGCAGACCTTGGTCCCAGCGTTATCCGGGCGATCGCCGGCTACGCCGGTCAGCCGACGCCGCTGAAGCGCGACGGCGCCGCGGTGACCGCATGGCCGCTCACCGATGGCGTGCGCTTCACTGTAGCGCCGCCGGGCGCCGTGCCCCTCGACAACCGGCTGTTCGCGCTGGTGGACGTGCCGGACCTTCGGGCCCTGGCCGAGCTGTGGCCCGCGACGCGGACGATCTGGATGGGCGCGGCGCCCGTGCCCGAGAATCTCTATCGCCTGCTGATGGCGGGGGCGTGGGCCGTGCGCCTCGGACTGCTGCCGACGCTGAAGCCCCGCGGCGGGGCTCGTCGCCTTCGTCATGCGTCACCTGCGCTGGGGCGAGCACCGCGGCGGCATGTTCGTCGAGGTTAGCGGCCGAGCGCTCTCCGGTACGCCGGTCACGCGCAGCTGGCACCTCATCGCCGAAGGCGGCCATGGTCCGTTCATTCCCGCCATGGCGGCCGCGGCGCTGGTGTGTCGCCACCTGAACGAAAGGAGGCCTCCCAGCGGCGCTCGCGCCGCGCTCCACGACGTGCGGCTCGCGACTACGAGCCGTTCTTCCAAGGCCGCCCGATCGTCACCGACGTGCGCGAGAACAACGCAGCGAGCGACGGCCTGCCGCTTCTCCAGCGCGGCGTCAGCCCGGCTCGCGCCCGAAGAACACCTCCGTCGCGACGATCCTGCCATCCCTGAACGTCATCCGCTCCACGTTGCGGAAACCGGCGCCCGCCCGGCTGCGGCCGGCGTAGAGCACGAAGCAGCCGCCTGTCCCATCGCCGACGATGGCGAGCAGATCCAGCGCCGCGAACGTGCCCGCGCCGGGCCAGCAGCGCGCGAAATAGGCCGCACGATCGATGCGATCGTCGCGCGGCGAGTTGAAGGTGAAATCCGAATGCAGCACAGCTTCCATGGCGTCGCGGTCCGCGGCGCGGAAGGCTTCGAAGCAGTGTCTCACCAGCCGGTCTTCGTCGTTCGTCATGCGTTCACTCCCTCGCCGGTTCAATCCCGGTCAGGCGCGCCTAGCGGAAAGAACGGCCGGTAGGGCCGCGCCTCGTCGACAGCGCGGGCGACGGAGGGGCGCGCCAGGAGCCGGTTGCGGTAGGCCCGCACGTGGCGAAAGCGCGTGTCGATGGCGTGCGTCCAATCGGCATAGAACAGGAAGGGCGCTGCGGCGCAGTCCGCCAGGCCGAAGGTCCCGCCCGCCGCCCAGGTGCGCTCGGCCATGTGCGTGTCGAGCCAGGCATAGGCCGTCTCGAGCACGGCCCGCGCGTCGGCCACGCCGGCGCGATCACGGTCCGCCTCAGCGCGAAGCGCGTCGAAGACGATCTTCTGCTGCGGTGTCGAGACGTAGTTGTCGAAGAAGCGGTCCATGAAGCGCACCTCGAGCGCGGCAGCCGGATCGGCCGGCAGCAGCCGCACCCGTCCCGGATGATGCAGGTCGAGATGCTCGACGATGATGCTTGCCTCCATGATGGGGCAGCCCTCGTCCACCAGCACCGGAAAGCGCTTGAAGGGCCACAGCGCCTCCAGCGCCGCCAGGTGCTCCGGCTGATCCGGCGCCAGGAGGCGGAGTTCGAAGGGCGTGCCGTTCTCGTAGAGCGCGATGAGCGCCTTCTGGCAGTAGGAGGAGAAGGGATGGGCGTAGAGCACGAGAGTCATGGGCGCCGTCAGCTCCGCTTGCGGTGGTAGTGCAGGATCACGGCGCCGGTATCGAGCGCCCGGCTCTCGGTCAGTTCCAGCTCGAGCCGCGCAAAACCCGGCTCGAACAGCCGCTGGCCGGCACCCAAGAGGTTGGGCGTCACCATCAGCCGGTACTCGTCGGGCAGATCCGCCGCGACGAAGCTGCGGGCCAGCAGCGCGCCGCCGAACAGCAACAGGTCGCCGCCGCCGCCGGCCTTGAGCCCGGCGACGGCACCGGCGAGGTCGCGGCCGGCGAGGCTGGCGTTCCATCCGGGATCGCCCGCGAGCGTCGTCGAAAACACCGTCTTGGGCAGCCGGTTCATGGTGCCGGCATAGCTGACGCCGGCGGCCGGGCTCGTCGGGTCGGTCTCCGCCGCCGCCCAGAACGCCTTGTTGAACAGGAAGTTGACGCGTCCGTAGAGCAGGTGCCCGGCCCGCGTCAGCGCGTAGCCGGACCAATAGGTCTCCACGTCGGCCGACCACTCCGGCGGCAGGAACTCGCCGTCGGGGCCGGCGACGTAGCCGTCGAGGCTCATGAACATGGATAGCACCGGCTTGCGCACCTGCACTCTCCTCGAGACAGATTGCATTTTGCAACTGGTTGCAGATTGCCAAAACCGATCTTATTTCGCAAACGGTTTGTGACGGGGACGAAGCCGTGAGCGAGACGCAGAGGTCGGGATGCCCGATCAATCTGACCCTGGAGGCGCTGGGGGATCGCTGGAGCCTTCTGGTCATCCGCGACATGATGTTCGGCAACCGCCGCCACTTCCGCGAGTTGCTGACCCGATCGGAGGAAGGCATCGCCTCGAACATCCTGGCGGATCGGCTGAGGCGGTTGACCGAGGCCGGCTTCATCACCCGGGCCGATGACCCCGGCCACAAGCAGAAGGCGATCTACAGTCTGGCCGAGATGGCGATCGCGCTCGTCCCCCTGCTGGCGCACATGGGCGCCTGGGGCGTCAAGTATCTGCCGGCGTCCTACGAACTGTCGGTGCGCGCCGAACTTCTGGAGGCCGGCGGACCGGAGCTGTGGGCGGCGTTCATGGACGAACTGCGCACCGTCCACCTGGGCGCCCCCACCAAGCCCGGGCCGTCCGTCGCCGCGCAGCTCCAGGCTGCCTACGAGGCGGCGGTGGCCGCCCCCACGCCCTGAACCGCCGTTCAAGGCGTTGATGGCGGCGAGACCTTGTCCATCCCAGCGCCGCGCCTGTCTCAGGATGTCGGTCGGGCCGACCCACGGCGTGCCGCCAGACCCGCCACAACCTCTTCCACGATCTCCTGCAAATCCGCCGGCGTGGCACCGTCGCGCGCCTGGACGGACATCCCCTGCATGACGGCGGCGAGGTGGCGCGCCAGCGGCCCGGTCTCGCCGGCGCCGACGAACGGCCGCAGCCCCTCCTCGATCGCCTCGCGCATCGCCTGGCGCCGGGCCGCGACGTCGCCGGCCAGCGCCTCGTGGTCCGGATGGCAGGTGGTCAGGCCGCTGGAGATCATGCAGCCGCGCTCGCGCTCAGGGGCGGTCACTGCCCGCGCCGCCCCCTCCAGCAGCCGCCGCACCGCCTGCTCCAGCGTCGCGGCCGAGGCTCCCATGTCGAGGACCCCCATGCCCGTCGCGTAGCGGGCGAGCGCTTCGCGAAACAGCCCCGCCTTGCTGCCAAAGGCCGCATAAAGGCTCGGCGGCGCCACCCCGATGGCCTTGGTCAGGTCGCCGAGCGACACGCCCTCATAGCCGTGGCGCCAGAACAGCCGCATGGCGGTTTCGACCGCCCGGTCGCGATCGAAGCTCCAGGGGCGGCCGCCGCGGCGTTTGGGACCATGTTCCATAGCAATCACTAAACAACAGCTTGACGATCGCCGTCAACCAGGTTGAATAGCGAATACTAAACAACATGGAGACCCGCTATGCCTCATTCACGTCGCACCATCCTCGCCGCCACGCTCGGCCTGGCGGCGCTTGCGACCCGCTCTGCTGCGGCATCCCCCGCGATTGTCACTGAAGGCGGCGGCGCCGACGCCGGCGAGGCCTTCGCCGCGCGGACCCTGGACGGGCTCACCCTCTCGGGCCGGCTCTACGGCGACCCCGCGCACCCAGAGATCCTGTTGATCCACGGCCTCGGCCAGAGCCGCCTGTCATGGGAGCGGCAGACCGGCAGCGCGCTGACGCAGCGCTTTCGCGTCGTGACCTACGACTTCAGGGGGCATGGGGATTCGGACAAGCCCGACGACATCGCGGCCTATGCGGACGGCGGCCGCTGGGCCGACGACGTTGCCGCCGTCATCGCCGCCTCAGGGCTGCGCCGCCCGGTGCTGGTCGGCTGGTCGCTCGGCGGCTTCGCCATCGGCCACTACCTGGCGCGCCACGGACAGGCGAAGATCGCCGGCGTCAACCTCGTCAATGCGGTGACCCGGCTCGCGCCCGAGCTGCTGACCGCCACGGCGCGCGACTATGCGATCCGCCTCGCCTCCCCCGATCTCGGCGTGCGCACCCAGGCGATCGAGGGGTTCCTCGCCGTCTGCTTCGCCAAGCCGCCGGCGCCCGAGGCCTTCCGGCGCATGCTGGTGTTCAACGGCATGGTGCCCCGCGCCGTGCAGCAGGGCATCGTGAGGATGGCCAGCGAGGGGCTCGACCAGGCCTTTGCAGCCACGGCGCGGCTGCTCGTGACCTACGGCGCCAAGGATGCGTTGACGTCGCGGCCGATGTCACAGCGGGTCTTGGCGCTCAACGCCGCCGCCCGTCTGTCGCTCTACGAGGATGCCGGACACACGCCCTTCTATGAGGAGCCGGAGCGCTTCAACGCGGAGCTCGCGGCCTTCGCCGCCGGCTGACCGGGCCGGCGGCCCAAGGTGCGCGTGGGCCGGCCGCCAAGCGATGGATGGGCTGGACGAAGAAGCGCCTTGCGCGCACATCTGCGCCACAACCGCAAAGGAGGAGCGTCATGGACGGCGGCGAGCAGCAGAACATCGTGTGGTCGCGGGAGGGTTGGGGGGCGTTCAAGGCACTGCCCAAGGACACGCCGCTCCACATGATCAACCTGATCCGGCTGCGCGAGCAGGCCGCCTACCCGGCCGATCACCCTAAGCACGGCAAGGGGCTGAGCGGCTGGGACGCCTACCGCGCCTACGGGACGGAGAGCGCCCCGATCTTCACGCGGGTCGGCGGGCGACAGGTCTGGCTCGGCCGGCCCGACCTGGTCCTGATCGGTCCGGCAAGCGAGCAATGGGACATCGCCTTCATCGCCGAATACCCGAATGCGGATGCCTTCATCGAGATGCAGCGCGATCCCGCCTATCAGCAGGCGGCGCTGAACCGGACGGCGGCCGTGCGCGACTCGCGGCTGATCCGTAGCGAGCCGCTGGCCGCCGGCGGCGGTTTCGGCATGCCTGACGGCTGACGGGCAAGGCGTCCTCGCCCGAGAGCTTGGCCCGATTCCCGACCCCGCTCGCGGAGAGGCGAGCGGCGTCCCCACGCGCGTGGTGGCCGTGTCGAGCCCGGCCATGACGAACGGATCGTCGCGGCCGATGCTCCTTCGAACGCGGCGCCGCCGCGGGAGACGCTTCAGGCTCAGGCGTTGAAGTTGAGTTTCAGGCCCGGGCGCGGCCAGCGTCCCTTGTAAAGCTTGCCGGTGGACGAGGCGGTGATCCAGGCGTCGCGCATGTCCGGCCCGCCGAAGCAGATGTTGGTGGTCAGCGTATCCGGCACGGAGACGTGGTCGGTCGAACCGTCGGCCGGATTGAAGATGGTGACGCCGCCGTTGATGATCGTCGCGACGCAGACGCGGCCGTCAGCCTCGACCGCCAGGCTGTCGAGGAACTGGTAGCCCGGCAGCGGCCCCATCACCTTGTGCGGCTGGAAGCGGTCCTGTGGCTGGCGGATCTTGCCCGGCCCCTCGATGTCGAAGGCCCACACGCGGCTGGTGCGTGTCTCCGCCACGTAGATCACCTTCCCGTCCGGCGACAGCCCGCAACCGTTCGGCGTGGTGATGCCGCTGCGCGCCTTGATGATCTCGGAGCCGTCGGGACGGGCGTAGTAGAGGTGGCCGATGTCCATGCGCTCGTCGTCGGCCTTGCCCAGGTCGGTGAACCAGAAGCCGCCGGATTTGTCGAACACCAGGTCGTTCGGCCCGCGCAGCTTGCGCCCGCCCCCCTCCGTGTAGACCGTCGTGAACTTGCCCGTGGCCAGATCGACGCGCTGGATCGAGCCGCCGGCATAATTGGCGGGGATGCCGTGCGGGGTCACGCCGCCGTCCGGCCGCACGTGCCACTCGAAGCCGCCGTTGTTGCAGACGTAGGCCGCTCCGTCCGGGCCGATGGCGGCGCCATTCGGGCCGCCGCCGAGCTCGGCCACCACCTCGACGGCGCCGCCGGGCTTCACCCGGCTCAGGGTGCCGCGGCGGATCTCGACCAGGATGACCGAGCCGTCGGCCATGGCCACGGGCCCTTCCGGGAATTGCAGTCCTTCGGCGACCAGTTCCAGCTGCATGCGCGTTTCCTCTTCGTGCTGAGTGTTCTGCCGGCGGCGGCTAGGGCGCTTGGCGATTGGACGGAATCACCCGGTCGCCGAGAAGCGCTCCAGATTCAAAGACCTGGAGCATCTCCGTGCAACCGGATGAGCGCCTTCAACTGCGAAATGCTCTACCCGCGAACCCGGAATTCGTTTCCGCTTCCGCTCGCCAGTCTAGAGCATGTCCGCGCCGATGAGGCGAGCCGCTCGCGACATAAGGGGGCCGGCCCCCACGCGGGGCGGTCTCCCTAGCCGGTGGGAAAGGACGACGCGGGCGAACGCTTACAGGCCGAAGCGGTCGCGCAGGCTGTACCACCACGCGCCGAGCATGGTGAGCGGCACCCGCAGGCGCCGTCCGCCCGGGAAGGGATAGCACGGCAGGCGGCTCCAGACGTCGAAGCGCTCGGCCTGGCCGGCCACCGCCTCGGCCAGGATGCGGCCGAGCAGATGCGTGGTGGTGACGCCGTGGCCGCTGTCGCCGTGCGAGAAATAGACCGTGGGCGTCAGTCGGCCGACATGGGGGATGCGCGTCAAGGTCAGCGCGAAGCTGCCGCTCCAGGCATAGTCGATGCGCGCGCCGGCGAGCCCCGGGAAGGTCCTGGCGAGGTGCGGCCGCAGCTTGCCTTCGACGCTGGCCGGATCGGCCCCGCCGTAGACCACGCCGCCGCCGAAGAGAATGCGGTTGTCCGCGGTGCGGCGATAGTAGTCGAGGATGTAGTTCATATCCTCGACGCAGGCGTTGGCGGGAAGCAGCTCGGCCGCGAGGTCGGCATCGAGCGGCTCCGTCGCCATCACCTGGCTCGACACCGGCATCATGTTGGCGCTGATCTGGGGCAACAGGGTGCCCAGATAGGCGTTACCGCAGACGAGGAGGAACGAGCAGGTCACCGATCCCTTGTCGGTGCGCGCGACCGGCGTCGTGCCGGTGTCGACGGAGACGACGCGGGACTGCTCGAAGATCCGGCCCGAGTGGCCTTCGAAGGCGGTGGCTTCGCCGAGCACGAGGTTGAGGGGGTGGATGTGACCGCCCGCCTCGTCGATCATGCCGCCGACATAGAGGTCCGACCGCACGATGGCGGGGAGGTCGGCGCGGGAGACCATGCGCAGGCGCTCGTGCCCATGCGCCCTCCAGATGGCCTGCTCGTGCTCCAGTTCATTCATCTGCTTGTCGGTGAAGGCGGCGAAGAAGCCGCCGTCGACCAGGTCGCAGTCGATGGCATAGGTGCGGATGCGCTCGCGGATGATGCGGCCGCCCTCAAGCGCCATGGCGCCGAGCGCCCGCGCCGCCGGCTCCCCGTAGCGCGTGCCGATCACCTCGAGGCTGCGGCTGTAGCCGTTGACGATCTGTCCGCCGTTGCGGCCGGAGGCGCCGAAGCCGATGCGCTCGGCCTCCAGCACCACCACCGAATAGCCGCGCTCGGCGAGCGACAGGGCGGCCGAGATCCCGGTGAAGCCGGCGCCGATGACGCAGACGTCGGCGCGGATATTCCCGTCGAGGGCCGGGCGCACCGCCGTGTCGTTCGCCGTCGCGGCATAATAGGACGGGGCGTGATGGGCTTGGCGCATGCCGGCGCCGGGGCCGCCCGAAGACATGGATCACTCCTGTTCGTGCGCACCCGGAGCGGCGGCCGCAGCCGCGCCTGTCCGCAAGCCACACACGCCGAAACGGCGGCCTTCTCAGACGATGTCGAGATAAGCGCTGAACTCGTAGTCGGTGACCTGCTCGGCAAAGCCCGCGATCTCCTGGCGCTTGCAGGCGATCAGCATGGCGCGCAGCAGCGGGTCGAAGATCCCGGTGACGATTTCGCCCGCCTCGAAGGCATCGACCGCCTGCCCCCAATCGGCCGGGATCTTGGGGAAGCGATCGGTCGCATAGGCCCGGCCGGGCACGTCGGGCGGCGGCTCCCATCCGCCGCGGATGCCGGCCAGCGCAGCGCCCAGGATGGCGGCAATGACGAGATAGGGATTGGAATCGGCGCCCGCGACGCGGTGCTCGATGCGGCGCGAGGTGGGGTTGCCGCCGGGGATGCGGATGGCGGCCGTCCGGTTCTCGTAGCCCCAGGCGATGGTCGTGGGAGCATGGGTGTCGGGGCGCAGCCGCCGGTAGGAGTTGAAGTGGGGCGCGAACAGCAGCGTCGTCTCGGCCATGCCGCGCAACAGCCCGGCCACGGCATGCCGCAGCATCGGCGCGCCGGCGGCCGTGCCGTCATCGAAGATGTTGCGGCCCTGGTCGTCGAGCACGCTGAAGTGCACGTGCATGCCGTTGCCGGAGCGCGTGCCGTAGGGCTTGGCCATGAAGGTCGCGGCCAGCTTGTGCTGGCGGGCGACACCCTTGACGATGCGCTTGAAGAACACTGCGTCGTCCGCCGCCTTCAGGGGGTCGTCGCTATGCATCAGGTTGATCTCGAACTGGCCGATGCCGTTCTCGGCGACGGCCGCATCGGCCGGCACGTTCTGGCGGGCGCATTCGCGGTAGACGTCCGACAGGAACTCCCCGAAGTCGTCGAGCTCGTCGATGGACAGGATCGCATCGGAATCGAGCCGCTTGCCGGTGTAGGGCGAGATCGGCGGCACCGCGCTGTCGGGCTCCGGGTCGATCAGATAGAACTCCATCTCGGTGGCCACCACCGGCCGCAAGCCGACCGCCTCGTACTGGCGCAGCACCGCCGCGAGGGCCTGCCTCGGATCGGCCAGGAACGGCCGGCCGTCCTCGTGAAACATCCACAGAGGCACGAGGGCACTGGGCCGCGACGTCCAGTTCACCGGCAGGGCACCGCGGCCGGTGAGGCCGCAGATCCCGTCCGTGTCGCCGCTCTCGAAGATCTGCTCGTTGCCGACGATGTCCTCGCCCCAGACATCGACACCGACGATCGACAAGGGCATGCGAATGTTGCCGCCGAGCACCTTGGTGGCCTGGCTCACCGGCACGCGCTTGCCGCGCAGGATGCCGTTGAGATCGCAGACCACGGCCTGGATGCTCTCGATCGGGCCGTTCGCCTCGAGCCATCGGGCGAAGTCGCTGGAATCGTCGGTTTGCACCAGCATGTCAGGCCCTTGTTGCGGACGGCGCCGCGCACCGGTCACGACGTTCGCCCAGCTCTCGCTCAGGCCGCCGCGCGGCGCAAGTGCGCCGTGGCTGCCGCGTCGATGGCGAGCGTCTCGTCGTCCACCGCGCCGGTCAGCGCCACGCCGTAGACCTCGCGGGCCCGTTCTGTCGTCTCCCAGCCTTCCAGGACGTCGTGCAGCACCCGCTTGGGATCGCGCTCGAAAGGGTTGCCGTAGCCGCCGCCGCCGGTCTGCCAGCCCTCCACCCGGTCGCCCTCGTCGAGGGCCAGCACGACGATGTTGGGAAGCGCCTCGACGCTGCCGTCGGCACGCACGAGGCGATGGTCGGCCTGTGCGCCGGCGTGGCCGCCGCATGCCCCTTGCGGCGGGAAATGCGTGCCGTCGCAGGGCCAGATCACCTCCATGCGCGGACAGCGTGCGACGTAGCCGGTCTCCATTGAAGGTGCTCCCCGAAAGCGGCCGGCGCCCCCGGTCCCGGTAATGAGCCGCACATATTGCACGTCTATCGGGTGCTTCAGCTCGTCGATCTCGACCGAGTCGCGGTACATGAGCCCGGCCGCCACCGGCAGGCCGTAGGTCACCCAGCCGTCGGCGACGGCGCTCGCCGGGCCGCCGGAATTGGTCAGGAACAGCTGATTGACGAAGGGCGTGCCGTCGAGGCGCGGATCGCGGCCCGAGACGACGGCGCAGCCGGCGCCCATGCCGATGCCACCCTCGGCCAGCCCCCAGCCATCGCCGATCTGGGCGAAGGCCGCCTGCACGAGATTGACCATGCGGTCCGACACGTTGGTGGTGGCGAGCGAACAGCTCGCTGGAAACACCGGCCCGCCGCACACCGAGCCTTGCCGGATGTGAATGCGGATGCGGCTGAACGAGCCGGAGTTGCGCGGCACGTCGGCGCGGATCGAATTGAAGATGCCCGCCATGACCGACGCGCTGGCACAGGCGGCACTCTGGTTGAAGCCGCAGGGAACGTTGTCGACGTTGTCCCTCAAGTCCACGTCGATATAGCCGTCGGCGGGATCGATCGTGAGGCTCGCCTTCAGGGGAATGCCGTCGGGCAGCAGGTCGCCGAAGGGATCGTGGTTGCCGGTGTTGGTCAGCGTCGCCGCCGGCAGGGCCTGGATGGCAGCCGCCATGCGCTGTTCGGCATAGTGCATCCAGTGCTCGATGAAGGACTTGATGGTCGCCGTGCCGTATTTCGCACAGAGCTCCTTCAGCCGACGCTCGCCGATGCGGGCCGAGCCGATGCCGGCGAGGAAGTCGCCGTACCATTGGTCGGGCACGCGGATGCGCGAGCGGCACATGCGCACCACGTCGTCGACCATTTCGTAGCCCGATTGGATCTTCACCGCCGGGAAGATGAGCGCGCCTTCCTCGTACTGGTCGCGCGCCCCGGCCATGTAGGTGGTGGGCAGGGAGTTGCCGATGTCGGCCTGGTGCGCCTTGGCGACGGTGGTGAACAGGTGCTCGCCGTCCACGAAGACAGGCACCAGGAAGGTGTGATCGCCGGCATGGCTGTTGCCGGTGTAGGGATCGTTGTGGAGGTAGCAGTCGCCCTCCCGCAGACCTGCCCCCGCGTTGTCCGTCATGGTGCGGGCCTGCATGTGGCTGCCGAAGATGTGGATCGGCAGGCCTTCCGCCGACGCCAGCAGCCTGTTGTCGCCCGTGCAGATCGAGCAGCTGAAGTCGCGGGCGCTGTTGATCACGCCGGAGCGCGCGGCGCGCAGCAGCGTGTTGGTCATCTCCCGGATGATGCCGTCCACCCGATTCGCCAGGATGGCAGTCATGTAAGGATCGAAGTCGGACGCTTGGGTCGGGCTCGCCATGGTGCTGGGCCTCAGTGGATGTTCAGTCGATAGTGTCCGGCGGCGCTCACGAGCGCGGACATGCCGGGGTAGACGACGAGGGTCGTGTTGGGCTCCTCGATCACCGCCGGGCCGGCGATGGCGTGACCGGCGCTCAGGTCCGACGCCTTGTAGATCGGCGTCTGCACGGGTTCGTTATCGCCGAAGAAGCATGGGCGATAGCTCGCCACTGGGGGCGTCGCGCTCTCCGCCGCCGCCACTTTGCGCGTCACCGGCGCGTCGAGCTTGACCACCAGGCGCACCTTCCAACTGACGGTCTCGACCGCGCTGCCGGGGTCCTTCACCGCGAAGATGCGCTCGTGCAGGTCGTGGAAGTTCTGCACATAGGCATTGAGATCCGCCTGGCCGGCGAAGCGGCGCGACGCCAGCCTGGTGTCCGGGAAGGGCGTATCGAGCTCCCACACCTGGGCCTGGTAGCGGGCTTCCCCATAGAACTCGAGCTCGACCGCGCCCGCCTGGCCCGGGACCGTGTCGCGCATGGCCAGCACGCGCGCCTCCAGGCGTTCGAGCAACGCGTTGACCCGCTCGAAGTCGAAGCGGTCCGACAGGCTGTAGAGGCTGCCGACCTCCTCCGCCACGATATCGGCATACTGCATGCCGGCGGCCGAGAGCGCCGAGGCGGTCTTGGGCAGTACCACGTGATCGCAGCCGAGCTCCTTGGCGATCAGCATGATGTTCATGCCGGCCGCCCCGCCGCCGGCGACGATCGTGCTGTCCCGCGGGTTGATGCCTTCGTTGATGGTCACGTCGGCGACCGCGCGCATCATCAGATCGCCGGCGAGCGTGAGAATCCGCCAGGCCGTCACCTCGATGGAAAGGCCGAGGGCCTCGGCCAGCCCCCGCATGGCGGCGCGGGCCGCGGCGACGTCGAGCGTCATGCGGCCGCCGAGAAAATAGGCGGGGTCGAAATAGCCGAGCACCGCGGCGGCATCGGAGACTGTGGGCTGAGCGCCGCCCCGTCCGTAGCAGGCCGGCCCCGGCACGGCGCCGGCCGATTGTGGGCCCACGTGCATCAGGCCGCCGTCGTCGAGCCAGGCGATGGAGCCGCCGCCGGCGCCGATCGAGCGCATGTCGACCGCCGCGATGCCCAGGAGATCGCCGGTGTAGCGGGGCCCGAGCCAGGTGTCGCGGTTGAAGGTCAGCGCGCCGTCGCGCACCACGCCCACGTCGAAGGTGGTGCCGCCGGTGTCGCAGATGATGACGTTTTCGCCCAGACCCTCCATGCGCGAATAGGTGATGCCGGCGACCGGCGCCATGGCCGGGCCGGAGCCGATGGTGAAGATCGGCCGCTCGACCAGGGCCGCGATGCTGTTGCAGCCACCGGCCGCGGTGCTGACGAAGATGTCGCCGCGATAGCCCGCCGCCTTCAGGTCCGTCTCCAGTTCCTGGAGATGGCGCTGCATCAGCGGCTTCAGGGAGGCGTCGATGGCGGTCGCCGAGGCGCGCCGGTATTCGCGCATGATCGGGATCAGCCGCGACGACAGGCTGTAGGGCACGCCGGGCAGGTGCTCCTCGATCAGCGCGGCAACGGCATCCTCGTGCGCCGGGTTGAGGACCGACCAGAGGAAGCACACCGCCACCGCCTCGAAACCGCGCGCCCTCACGGTCGCCAGTGTCCGGCGCACCTGCTCGCGGTCGAGCGGTCGCGCGACAGCACCCGCCGCATTCACCCGCTCGTCGATCTCGAAGACGTAACGGCGCGGGATGTAGGGCTCCGGGTAAGCCTGGCTGAAATCGTGAGGGCGGAACTTGCCGCCCTCCTTCAGCACCAGCGTATCGGGAAAGCCGCGGGTGGTCAGGAAGGCCGTCTTGGCCACCGTCTTGGTGACGACGGCGTTGGTGGCCCGCGTCGTGCCGTAGATCAAGAAGTCCGCATCGGCTAGCAGGCGCGGGAACGACAGCCCGATCTGCTCGGCCGCCGCGGCGATGGCGTCGCGCATGCCGTCGAAGATGCGGGCTGGCGTCGTCAGCGCCTTGCCGATCGTGAGACCGCCGGCGGCGTCGCTGACCACCACGTCGGTGAACGTGCCGCCCGTATCGACCGATATCTTGTAGCCCATCGCTCGTCCTGTCCCGTCCGCCCGTTGCAGGCGCCGTGCGCTGCGCGCCGCGGCAACGGAGGAGGATGCTAGGGAGCGGCCGAGGGGTCGGTCTTGCCGGCGCAGGTCCGAAAATTCGGCGTGGCGCGCACACGAGCGGTCGCCGTGCACACGGTCAGGGTCGCGGCCGCGCTGTCCGTGAGCCCGGACTTTGATGCGCGCGGGCGTCACGCGGGGAGCAGCCGAACTTGGCGCGGAAGGCACGCGAGAACTGGGCGTGATCGCTGAAGCCGACGCGATAGGCCAGGGCGGCGATCGACACGTTGCGATCGGGCTGGATCAGCAGATCGCGTGCGACGCGCAAGCGGCGATCGCGAATCCATTGCCGGCCGGTCGATCCCGCGTCGTGGAACAGCCGGTGAAGGTAGCGAAGCGACACGCCGCAGGCGACGGCGATCTGCTCCAGCGACAGCTCGGGGTCGCGCAGATGCTGGCGAATATAGGCGTCGACGCGTGCGAGGTGCGCCGCCTTGACCGCCGACAGGGACGAGCCGATCGCTTCAGGCTCGCTCTCGAGCGCTGCTCCCAGCAGATCGAGCAACTGAGGGCCGAGCAGCGGCAGAAGGCGCCCCGGATCCCGCACGACATGAGGCAGCGAGAGGTGCAGAAAGTCGGCGAAGAGGCGGCCGAGGCCGTCTCGGGCGCTGATCCCCGTCGCAAAGAAGCGGCGCACGTCGTGCACCCGGTCGCGCAGCGCGCTTTCCTCGGCCCTGAACACCAGCAGCCGGGACGCGGGGGCGTGCGCGAACTCGTAGGGCTCGTCGCTCGCTTCCAGCACGAAGGTGCCCGAGGCGCATTTGGCCTGGCGGCGGAACTGCGAGAACTCGACCTCCCCTTCAAGGGGCACGGTCACGAGGATGCGCCCCCCGCCGCTGCGGCAGCTTTCGCGGCGGCGGCGGTAGAGCACCGACGAGGACTGGACCACGGACAGGCCGAACTCGCCCGCCTCCCAGCACTGCATCTCGCCTTCGAAGGCTGCCGAATCGGGAGTTTGGACCTCGAGCTCGAAATAGGCCTGGCCGATCCAGTCCCGCCAGGACTCGACCGATCGGGTCTGGGCGCTGCTGAGATCGTGGAGCGGAAGCGGCATGCACGGGTCCCTGCCGGCGAGCACGTGGTCCCGCCCTGTGCTGCCGGTCCATGCAAGTCGCAGGCCGCACCGCCCGAACGGCAGATGGCCCGTCCGCCTGGAACCGCAGCGGATCGGCTCGACCTGCATAAGAGCGGCGGCGCGCATCGACCCGCTCCGCCGCCCTGTCCGCAAGGGAAGAGACTGAAGCATTTCGCACCCGGATGGGCATCATCCAAGTACAGACAAATGCTTCAACTTCTTGAATGCGAAGCGCTTCTTTGCGATCGGGCGGATCAGCCAGTCGCGAGGCGCCTTAGTCGGTGGGCGCCCCCCAGATCTCGGCGCAATACTCGCGGATCGTGCGGTCCGACGAGAACCAGCCCATGTGCGCGGTGTTGAGGATGCTCACGCGCCACCAGGCGGCGGGATCCGCCCACAGCGCGTCGACCCGGCGCTGCGCTTCCCAATAGCTGTCGAAATCTGCGCAGACCATGAACGGATCGGCGCCGAGGATGGCATCGAGAAGAGGCGCGAAGCGCTGCTTGTCGTCGGGCGAGAACTCACCTGCCTTCAGCGCCTCGATGACCCGCGCCAGGCGCGGCGATCCGGCGACGACCTCGGCACCGGTGATGCCGGCGGCACGCTTGGCCTGCACCTCGGGCGTCGTCAGCCCGAAGATCACGATGTTCTCCTCGCCCACGTTGGTGCGCATCTCCACGTTGGCGCCGTCGAGCGTGCCGATGGTGATGGCGCCGTTGAGGCCGAGCTTCATGTTGCCGGTGCCGGAGGCCTCCATGCCGGCGGTCGAGATCTGCTCGGAGAGGTCGGCCGCCGGCACGATGTCCTCGGCCAGGCTGACGTTGTAGTTGGGCAGGAACACCAGCTTCAGCCGGTCGCGCACGGCGGGATCGGCGTCGATGCGATGGCCGACGTCGTTGGCGAGCTTGATGATCAGCTTGGCGCGCACATAACTTGCCGCCGATTTGCCGGCAAATATCTTGACGCGCGGCGCGAAGCTCTGACCGGGGTCGTCCTTGATCGCCTGGTAGAGCGCCACCGTCTCGAGCACGTTGAGCAGCTGGCGCTTGTACTCGTGGATGCGCTTGATCTGCACGTCGAAGAGGCTCGCCGGGTCGGTGGCGATGCCGCAGCGGTCGCGGATGATGCGGCCGAGCGAGATCTTGTTCTCGCGCCGGCAGCGGGCATACCTCTCGACGAAGACGGGGTCGGTGGCGAAGGGAGCGGCCTCGACGAGACGCATGGGATCGTCGAGGAAGGCCGGCCCGATAGTCTCGACGAGGAGAGCGGTGAGCCGCGGGTTCGCCTCGAAGAGCCACCGGCGGAAGGTGATGCCGTTGGTCTTGTTGACGATCTTGCCCGGGTAGACCTCGTTCAGCTCCTTGAACACGGTCTGCCGCATCAGCTCGGTGTGGAGGGCCGAGACGCCGTTCACCCTGTGGGCGCCGAGAAAGGCGAGGTGGCCCATGCGCACCCGCCGGCCATGCTGCTCGTCGATCAGCGACAGGGCCGCGTTGCGCGCGTCCGTCGTTGGCCCGTGCTCGGCGATACGCCGCAGGTGCTCCCAGTTGATCTGGTAGATGATCTCCAGGTGGCGCGGCAGCACACGGCCGAGCAGTTCCACCGACCAGCTCTCCAGTGCCTCGGGCATCAAGGTGTGGTTGGTGTAGTTCAGCGTGCGGGTGGTGATGCTCCAGGCCTCGTCCCAGGCCATGCCGTGCTCGTCGATGAGCAGCCGCATCAGTTCGGCGACTGCGATCGACGGGTGCGTGTCGTTGAGCTGGATGGCACAATAGTCCGGCAGGCTGGCGAAATCCTTGTACTGCGTCAGGTGCCGCCGGGTGAGGTCCTGCAGCGAGGCGGAGGTGAAGAAAAACTCCTGCCGCAGGCGCAGTTCCTGGCCGGCCTCCGTCTCGTCGTTGGGGTAGAGCACCCGCGATATCGCCTCGATCTTGGCGCGGTCGGCCAGGGCGCCGACGAAGTCGCCGCGGTTGAAGGCCTCCAGCTGCATGGGATCGAGGGAGCGGGCGGACCACAGTCTGAGGGTGTTGACATGGCGGCCGCGCCAGCCCGGCACCGGCGTGTCGTGGGCGATGGCGACGGCCCGCTCGGCCGGATGCCAGACCGCCCGGCCCTTGTCGCCGTCGCCGCCGATATGCTCGACCACGCCGCCGAAGCAGATCGGATAGGCCACATCCGGGCGTTTGAACTCCCACGGGTTGCCGAGCGACAGCCAGTCCTCGGGCAGCTCGCGCTGCCAGCCGTCGACGAGCGCCTGCTTGAACAGGCCCTGCTCGTAGCGGATGCCGTAGCCGTAGGCCGGGGTCGAGAGGCTCGCCAGGCTCTCCATGAAGCAGGCGGCGAGGCGGCCGAGGCCGCCGTTGCCGAGCGCCGCATCGGGCTCCAGCTCGCTGATCGAATCGAGGCTGACGCCCAGCGTGTTGAGCGCCTGCCGCACCGCCGCGGTGGCGCCCATGTTGCACAGCGAATCGGTGAGCAGGCGGCCGATCAGGAACTCGACGGAGAAGTAATAGACGCGCTTGCGGCCCTCGTCGTAGGTGCGGGTGCGCGAGCCGACCCAGCCGTCGACGATCTGGTCCCGCACCGCATAGGCCGTCGCCTGGTACCAGTCCTGCGGCGCCGCGGTCTGGGTGGTGCGGCCCACCTCGTAGAGCAGCTTGTCGAGGATGTCGTCGCGCCATTGCTCCGCCGTGCGGCCGGATGATGGCAGGCCGCTGGGAGACGGCCCGAAGCCGATTCCGTCGTCGGCGCCGCCGCGCGCGAGCCGCGGCGGCCCGTCGTGGCCGTCCACGGCCAGCGCGATGGAGGTCGGTTGGTCGGCGAGGTTCGTCACGTCAAATCTCCTCGAGCTTTGCCGTTCCCGGGATGCGGACGGGCTTGGCCCGCTCCGCGGCTCGGACCACTGCCGAGCGCGTGATGCCCCCCTCTAAAGCACATGTCTTCGCCCACGCCTATGTCGCGTGGCCGACGGATGCGTCACCGCGGTGCGTCCCGCCGAGAGCGGGGCAACCTGGAGAATGGCGTAGGATCGGGCCAGACGATGGCGGGACGACGGCCCCGCCTCACCCGTCCGGATAGCCGCCGGGGATCAGCCCGAGGAGCCCTTGGCGGGCTTCGCCTTCGTGCGGGCGGCGGCGGAGAGAAGCTGGCCGAGTAGCATCCGCTTGGCGAGCAGGTCGGCCAGCGTGTAGCCGTCCAGCACCGCCATGAAGGCGGCGAGCGCCTCGCGCAGGGCGCCCGTGAGGCCACAGACGGGCGCGATGATGCAGCTGCCGCAATCCACGAGGTCGAAGCCGTCCTCGGTGTGGCGCACGAGCGCGCCCACGTTGATCTGCTCGGCCGGGCGGCCCAGCCGGATGCCGCCGCCACGCCCGCGCACGCTGACGATATAGCCGGCATGGGCGAGGTCGTTGACCACCTTCATCAGATGGTTCTGCGAGATGCCGTAGGCGCGCGCGATCTCACCGATCGAGCAGAGGCGCTCCGGGCGTGCGCCCAGGTGGAGCAACACCCGCATCGCATAGTCGGTGTAGCGCGTCAGCCGCATCGGCTCTCCGTCGGCGCGATTTAATATGCATTTTGTTTGCATCTTTTTAGGCGTCGCGATAGATGTATTTGGAATGCATGATTAGGAGCGCGCCTTGGACGCCGCGGGCGACATCACGGAAGAGGCGCTGCGGCGGCTGGTGGCGCTGTTCTACGCGCGCGTTCGCGCAGACGCCGAGCTCGGTCCGATCTTCAACGACGCCATCGACGATTGGCCGGAGCATCTGGAGACGCTCGCCGCCTTCTGGTCGTCGGTGATGCTGACCAGCGGTCGCTACAAGGGCAACCCGGTGGCGGCCCATCTCAAGCACCGCGATCGCATCGCGCCGCATTTGTTCGAGCGCTGGCTTGCCCTGTGGAACCGAACCACGGCCGAGACCATGGCGCCGGCCGAAGCGGCGGCGCTGCAGGCCAAAGCCGCGCGGATCGCCGAGAGCCTGCAGCTCGCCCTGTTCTTCAGGCTGGGGCCCCAATCCGGCCGGGGAGCCTGACATGAGCGCCAAACCATCCCCTCGCTCCAAGCCCTATCGCTCGAAGCCCTATCGCTCGACGCCGGTCTTCGACGAGACGACGCTGCCGCAAGCGTTACGCTCACGGCACAGCACCAAGGCCGGGGTCTGGGGCATGGTCCGCGTGCTGGAAGGCCGACTGCGGCTCACCTATTTTGACCCGCTTCGGGACATCGTCCTGGATCCACGCACGCCGGGGCCGCTTGCCCCCGAACAGGCGCATTTCGTCGAGCCGCTGGGGCCGATGCGGATGCAGGTCGACTTCTACGATCGGCCCCCCGACGGCTGATCGCCCCGTCCCTCGTTCCGTTGCCGAAGGAAACGTTGATGTCAGCGACACTCAGCGAGCGCACCATCGCGCTCGTCAAGGCCACCGTTCCCGCCCTCGAGGCGCACGGCCTCGACATCGTGCGCGAGATGTATGCGCGCATGTTCAGGAACCCCGACATTCGCGACCTCTTCAACCAGTCGCACCACGGGGAAGCCGGCGCGCAGCCGCGCGCACTGACCGCAGCGATCCTCGCCTACGCCGCCAATATCGACAATCTGGGCGCGCTGGCGCCGGCGGTCGAGCGGATCGCCCAGAAGCATGTCGGTCTCCAGATCTTGCCCGCGCACTACCCGCACGTGGCCGAAGCCCTGCTCGGCGCGATCAAGGCGGTTCTCGCCGAGGCGGCGACCGACGAGGTGCTGGCGGCCTGGGGCGAAGCCTACTGGTTCCTCGCCCACATTCTCATCGCCCGCGAACGCCGCATCTACGGCGAGCTGGCCGCCGCCGACGGCGGCTGGAGCGGGTGGCGGACCTTCGTGGTGGACGAGATGCGCCCCGAAAGCAGCCTCATCACCTCGTTCATCCTGCGGCCGACCGACGGACGCCCGGTGGTCCGCCACCGGCCCGGCCAGTATCTCACCTTCTGGCTGGAGATCCCCGGCCAGCCGCCGGTCAAGCGCAACTATTCGCTCTCGAACGCCCCCAACGGCGAGACCTATCGCATCTCGGTGAAACGGGAGCCCAAGGGGCTGGCATCGGGCTGGCTGCACGATCGCGCCGCACCGGGCACGGTCCTCAAGGTCGCGCCGCCGGCGGGCGAGTTCGCCCTGCACGACCGGCCGGAGCGGCCCGTCGTGCTGATGTCGGGCGGCGTCGGGCTCACCCCGATGGTGGCGATGCTGGAGACCATTGCCGCACGGCATCCCGTCCTGCCGGTCCACTATGTCCACGGCACCCATGACGGTGCCACGCACGCCATGGGCGCCCATGTCAAAGCGCTCGGGGCGCGCCATCCCGATATCCGCGTCACCACCTTCTACCAGCAGCCGCGCGGCGAGGACGTCCCGGGCCGGGACTACGACCATGCCGGGCTGATCGACGCGGACTGGCTGGTCGCCGAAACGCCGGTCGGATCGGCCGACTACTATCTCTGCGGCCCGCGACCCTTCCTGCGCGCCTTCGTCTCGGCGCTGTCGCTCGCCGGCGCGCCGGCCGACAGCATCCACTACGAGTTCTTCGGCCCGGCCGACGAACTGCTCGCGGCCTGAGGCTTTCCGCCTCCCGCGACCGGGCGCGACACTCCGGAACGAGCGCGTGACTGCGCTCGCCTCCGGTCGCGCCGCCTCAGTGGCAGTCGCCCGCCACCTGGTCGCGATAGACCTCGAACGAGGCGAGTTCCGCCCACCGCTCGCGCCGCTGCTGCCAGCGCGCGGCAGAGCCCACGCTGGCGAGCGCCGTCTGGAGCGCGGCGGCGAGGTCGGACCGCGCCGTCGCCACCGCCACCACGAGCTCGCTTGCGTCGGCCGGCGGCAGCGTCGCCGAGAACTTCTGCCAGAACCGCTTGCGGAACAGGGGATCGAGCACCGCGCGATCATGCAGGGCTGCCGCACACTCGCCCGTGCGGACGGCGATCAAGGCCTGCGCCGGCGCGCTCATGATCCGCACCTGCGCACCGAGCGCGCGCGCCAGCGCCTGGCCGCGCAGGTTCGCTTCGGTCACGCAGACCGCGTGACCGGCGAGATCGCTCCACCGCGCCGGCGGCCGATCGGATCGCATCACCGGGCTCAGCCCCGACGCGTAGCCGGTCGCAATCACGCGAGCCGTCCGGCGGAGTGAATCGCCCGCGCCGACCCGCACGAGCAGCGCGTCGACCCGTCCGGCGGCCAGCGCATCGTCATGATCGGCCGCGACGGCCACCAGCTCGATCTCGGCCTGAAGCGCCTGGCCGATCTCCTGTGCGACATCCGCCTCGAAGCCCTCCTCGACATAGATTCGGGTCTCGGGCGTCCGGGCGGGAGGCACATAAGCCACACCCAGCCGCAACGGCCCCTCGAGCCGAAGCGCCGCGGCCGGCCGGGGCACGGGCGTCGCGGCACCGACGCCGGCGAACGCGGCCAGCAGAGTGGCGGCGACACACGCGACGATGAAGGCAACGGCCGCGACCGTGCGCAGTGTCGGCCGCAGCGCCGGGCGGGCACCGTCGCGAGCGTCCTGGGCGCGAGGAAATTCATCCATGAGAGCACGAAATAAAGAAATAGCGCACCTTCACACTATGTGGACAGGCATAATTACAGCTGCCTATTCTAATATCCAGACAACGTTTGCGCCAATCTGCGGAAAGGAAATTTTACTATGCTGTGGAAGCGCCAATCGAGAAGGACGTTCTATTCATCCGCTCTGGCCCTGGCGGCAGCGCTCGCCACCGGCGCGTGGGCGGGGACGGGCGCCGCCGGGGCAGCCGAAGCGCTGCCCGCAATCAATCTCCAGCTCACGCCGTGGACGGTGATCGCGCGGGAGAAGGGCTTCTTCAAGCAGGAGTTCGACCGGATCGGCACCACGCAGATCAACCTGATCGCGTCGGGCGCTGCCGAGTTGCTCGGTGCAGAGGCGGCAGCCGTCAAAGGCGGCGCGATCGCGATCGCTCAGCGCATGATCTATCCCGCCACCGTGCATCGGGCGAACGGTCTGGACGGCGAGATCATCTGGGTGTCCGAGCCGTCCAACCGGTATCGCGCCCCGATCCTGGCGCGGGCGGACAACGACAACATCAAGACCATCGCTGACCTCGACGGCAAGAAGTTCGGCTCGAGCCGCATCAGCTGCTACTGGTCATCGCCCTTCGAGATCGCCCAGAAGGCCGGGCTGCCGTTAGATTCGCGCGAGAAGCAGGGCCGCATCCGCTACACCTCGATCGACAACGTCGCGGTGGCCATCTCGTCGGTGCTGTCCGGCGCGACGGACGCGACCACGGTTCATCTCGCGGCCGGGGCCGCCGCCACGGGCGCCTGGCTCTCCGGCAAACTCAAGGTGGTCGGCCGTTCGCCGGACGACGGCGTCTACGTCAACAACGCGGGCCGCGTCACCTACTTCGCGCGCCGAGACTTCGTGGACAAATACCCCGAGGTGGTGAAGGCCTTCCTGGCGGCGCGGGAGCAGACCCGTGCGTGGACCTTCGACCACGTGGACGAAGCAGCCGAGATCGTGGCGCGGGAGACGCGGGTCCCCGTCGAAGTCGCCAAGTTTCAGATCACCCATGCCGGCGAATGGGAATTCATGGCCGGCGAGCCGAACGCGGAGCGCGCGCGCAACGCCATCAAGACGTTTCAAGCATGGTACATTGAGAATGGCGACGATATTCTCGCCGAGCGCAAGCTGACAGACGCGCAGATCGATGCCTTTGTCGACGAACGCTTCTTCGTCGGCGGCCAATACTCGATCTACAACTGATACCCCCACGAGCCGCCGGCCACGGGCGCCGGCGGCACCGTCCGTCGATCCCGAGAGGGCCAGCATGAGCAACACAGCCGAGGCGATCGACGGCTCCGCCCTCGTGGGACGGGCCGGCGGGCCCGCGCGGCCGGCCCGCCGGCCACGCCCGACGCAGCCTCTGATCGGCATCATCCTGCCGGCGATCATCATCGCGCTCTGGCAGGTCGCCGCCAGTCTCGCCTGGATAGACCGGGTGTTTTTGCCGGCGCCGCTCACGGTCGTGACCGCCTTCTGGAAGATGCTGACCAAGCAGAACCTGGCACTCGACTTCCTGGCCAGCGTCAAGATCGTGGGGCAGGCCTTCCTTTACGGCTCGATTGCCGCCGTCGGCCTCGGCATCGCCGCCGGCCTCTCACGCAAGGTCGAGCAGTTCTTCGGCCCGACGTTCGACACTATCCGGCACATCCCGGGCATCGCCTGGCTGCCGCTGATCGTGCTCTGGCTCGGCATCGGTGCGCCGGCAAAGGTGCTGGTGATCGCCAAGTCCGTGTTCTTTCCGGTGTTCCTCAATACGCTGCAAGGCATCCGCAACGTCGAGAAGAACTATATCGAGCTCGCCAGCGTCCTCACCCTCACCCGCTGGCAGCTGGTGCGCAAGGTCGTGCTGCCGGCGGCGGTCCCCTCCATCATGGTGTCCCTGCGCTACGCGGCGGGCCTCGCCTGGGCCCTGGTGGTCGTCGCAGAGGGCCTGAGCGGCCTGGAGGGATTGGGCTTCCTGATCTTCAGGGCGCAGGGGCTGCTGCTCACCGACCAGCTCGTCGTCTGCATGGTCATCATCGGCCTCGTCGGCTTCGCAATCGATCGGAGCATGTACCTCCTGCAGCGCCGCGTGCTGCGCTGGAAGCAGGGATATGACGGCTGACCCGGGGGCCGGCGAGATCGATTTGCCGACGACGAGAGGAGCACCGACAATGGCCACGCCGGGACATCTGGAGGTCAGGAACGTCTCGAAGACCTATGCCGTCGCCGGCCGGCCGCCCGTGCGCGTGCTCTCGCGGGTCAGCCTCGACGTTCAGCCGGGCGCCTTCGTCTCGCTGGTGGGCCCGAGCGGCTGCGGCAAGTCCACCCTGCTGCGGCTCATCATCGGCCTCGATCGCGAGCACGGAGGCGACATCCTCATCGGCGGCCAGCCGATCGAGGGGCCCGCCCTCTCGCGCGGCATCGTGTTCCAGGATCACCGGCTGCTGCCGTGGCTGACGCTCGAGGACAATATTGCGCTCGCGCTGGAGAATGCGCGCTGGGCGGCGGCCGACAAGGCCGCGGCTGTCCGCGACCACATCGCGCTGGTCGGCTTGGCCGGCTTCGAGAAAGCTTACCCGCACCAGCTCTCCGGCGGCATGGCCCAGCGCGCCGCCATCGCACGCGGCATCGTCGGGCGGCCCGAGATCCTGCTGCTCGACGAGCCCCTCGGGGCGCTCGATGCGCTCACCCGGGTGCGGCTCCAGGCGGAACTCCAGCGCATCTGGCGACTGGAGCGGATCACCATGATCCTGGTCACTCACGACGTCGACGAAGCCATCTATCTCAGTGACCAGGTCGTCGTCTTGGCCGGCAGCCCGGGCCGGGTCGCAACTGAGATCGAGATCGGCCTGCCCCGGCCGCGGGACCGAGCGAGCGTCGAATTTGTGGCGCTCAAGCAGCGCATCCTCGCCGCCATGGGCGAGGATGCGGCCCAGCGGCCCGCGGCCTGAACGGGGTGACGCAACCATGATCGACCACGCGCCTCCGGCACTGGCCAGGTGCCTGCCATTGCTGCGGATCGGGCTCCTCGCGCTGGCGCTCGCGGCCGGTCAGTCAGCCGCCGCGATGGATACCGCGCCGGCGACGGACCTCCCCGACCTGTCGGGAATCCGCGCGCAGATCGGTGCGGGCAACTACGAGACGGCCGCGACCGAGCTCGAGGCGTTGACGGCCAGCGTGCGCCACGCCGACCTCTACAACCTGCTGGGGTTCTCCCTGCGCAAGCTCAAGCGCTACGACGAGGCGGCGCGCTGGTACAAGGAGGCGCTCTTCTACGATCCCAGCCATCGCTCGGCGCTGGAATACCAGGGTGAGCTCTTCGTCGAGCAGGGGGACTTCGGCAACGCCGAGAAGAATCTCGAGCTGCTGCGCCTGCTCTGCCATCCCTCCGGGTGCGAGGAGTACGACGAGTTGCGCGAGGCGCTCGTCGGCGCCGGCCGCACCCCCAAGCCCTAGGACATGCCGCGACCTCCCCCGTCCCGCGCCGTTGCGCGCGGGGCGCCCGTCCCCGCCGGCTGCGGGACCGCAGAGCCCGCATACGATGAACCTCGCACGATCATGACATAAAGATTTGTTTATATGTTTATTGCTCTTCGCGGCGCGCGGTGGTAAGCCCGGCGCAGTCGCCAGCGGAGGCTTTGAACGCATGTCGCACGAATATATTGTCAAGGATCTCGGCCTGGCCGATTGGGGCCGCAAGGAGATCGCCATCGCCGAGAGCGAGATGCCGGGCCTGATGGCCGTGCGCGAGGAGTACGGTCCCGCGCAGCCGCTCAAGGGCGCGCGCATCGCCGGCTCGCTCCACATGACGATCCAGACCGCCGTGCTGATCGAGACGCTGAAGGCGCTCGGCGCCGACGTGCGCTGGGTCTCCTGTAACATCTACTCGACCCAGGACCATGCCGCCGCGGCGATCGCCGCCGCCGGCACGCCCGTCTTCGCGGTGAAGGGCGAGACGCTGACCGAGTATTGGGATTACACCCGCAAGCTGTTCGAGTGGCACGGCGGCGGCGTCCCGAACATGATCCTCGACGACGGCGGCGACGCCACCCTGTTCGTGCACCTGGGCGTGCGCGCCGAAGGCGGCGACACCGCCTTCCTCGACAAGGCAGGCTCCGAGGAAGAGGAGATCCTGTTCGCCCTGATCAAGAAGACGCTGGCCGAGAAGCCGAAGGGCTGGTTCGGCGAGATCGCCGCGTCGATCAAGGGCGTCTCGGAAGAGACCACCACCGGCGTGCACCGGCTCTACATGATGGAGAAGGAGGGCAAGCTGCTCTTCCCCGCCATCAACGTCAACGACAGCGTCACCAAGTCGAAGTTCGACAACCTCTACGGCTGCCGCGAGTCGCTGGTCGACGGCATCCGCCGCGGCACCGACGTGATGATGGCCGGCAAGGTCGCGTTCGTCGCCGGCTTCGGCGACGTGGGCAAGGGCTCCGCCGCGTCGCTGCGGCAGGCCGGCGCGCGCGTCATCGTGTCGGAGGTGGACCCGATCTGTGCGCTTCAGGCCGCCATGGAAGGCTACGAGGTCGCGACGATCGAGGACGCCCTGCCGCGTGCCGACATCTACGTCACCGCCACCGGCAACAAGGACATTATCACCGTTGATCACATGCGCGGCATGAAGGACCGTGCCATCGTCTGCAACATCGGCCACTTCGACAACGAGATCCAGATCGCCGGCCTCAAGAACCTCAAGTGGCACAACGTCAAGCCGCAGGTCGACGAGGTCGAGTTCCCCGACGGCAAGCGCATCATCCTTCTCTCGGAGGGCCGCCTGGTGAACCTGGGCAACGCCACCGGCCACCCCTCGTTCGTGATGTCCGCCTCGTTCACCAACCAGACGCTGGCGCAGATCGAGCTGTTCGACAAGGAAGGCCAGTACGCCAAGAAGGTCTACACGCTGCCCAAGCATCTCGACGAGAAGGTGGCCCGGCTGCACCTCGCCAAGATCGGCGTGAAGCTCACCGAGCTCAAGCCTGAGCAGGCCGCCTACATCGGCGTCAAGGTCGAAGGCCCCTACAAGCCCGACCACTACCGCTACTGAGGCCACTGGAGCGCTCCGCGCTTCGGTGGGACTAACCCGGGCGCAAGGGAAGCGCTCCGGGTTCAACGCTTGGCGCATTGCCGGCCGGTCTGACCCGGCCGGCACGACACGGCGCCGCTCGGACGCACGGGAATCTCATATTTCGGGCCGGGTAACGCTTTATTGGGCCCGTATCGTGCATGCGTCTTGACGGACGCTCTTCCGATCGCGTTGCCGGCCCAGGTACACTGACGCCGATTCGGGACAGCTCCGGCGCACTACCGTCGCCTCGGGCTCACCGACGAGGGGTTCATGCCATGGCCGGCTCGCGGGTCATCATGCGGGCTTTCGTGCTCTCGGCCGCGCTGGGCGTTGCCGCTCTGGCCCTGTACGCCTGGGCACCAGCGGGCGCGCGCCCGGATCTCGGCGACGCTCTCGCCTCGCTGCGCCAATCCGCCCTGTCCGCCGGCTCGGCGACGCCGGGCTCGCTCACCGGCCTCCTCGTCCCGTTCGATACCGCACGCGCCGGCCTCCTGGTCCTGATCCTCGGCCTTGTGCTTTGCCTCGGCGCCACGGTGGGGCTCCATGTGGCCGCCCGCTCCCGCCACCGGCGGCGGGAGCGGCAGATGCGCACCCAGCTCGAACGCGCGCTGTTCGCGCGCGACCGCGGCGAGGCGTTCCTGGCCGGCGTGCCGCAGGTGCTGATCACCTGGAACCGGCCCGCCGCCGAACCCATCGTCGAGGGCGACACGGCGATCGCCGCCATCGATGCCCAGCCGCGCCGTATCCTGGCCTTCGGCTCCTACCTGCGGTCCACCGACGCCCAGGCCGTCGAGCTGGCGGTCGAGCGCCTGAAGCTCGCCGGTGAAGCTTTTTCGCTGCGGCTCAAGACGACCACCGGACGCTTCATCGCCGCCGATGGTCGTGCCGTCGGCGGCTCCGCGCTGCTGCGGCTCAGCGAGATCTCCGGCGACCGGGCGGAACTCGTTCGCACCGAGGAGTTGCTCGGCCGGGTCGAAGCGGAGCTGGGGGCACTGCGGGTGATGCTGGACGAGATCCCCCAGCCGGTCTGGGTGCGCGATCATGCCGGCCAGCTCAGCTGGTGGAATGCCGCCTACGGCCGCGCCATCGAGGCGCAGGACACCGCGGGTGCGGCCTCGGGAGCGACCGAGCTGCTCGACCAGGGTGCGCGCGAGGACTCCCAGCGCCGGCGCGAGATCGGCCTGCCCTATGTCGCACGCGTACCCGCCGTGCTCGCCGGCGACCGCCGCATGCTTGACGTCGTCGAGGTCCCCGGCCCGGCCGGCAGCGCCGGCATCGCCACCGACGTGTCGGAGCTGGCGAGCCTGCGCGACGATCTCGAACGCCAGATGGACGCGCACGCACGCACCCTCGACCAGTTGCCGACCGCGGTCGCCATCTTCGATGCCGCCCAGCACCTCGTCTTCCACAACTCGGCCTATCGCCTGCTGTGGTCGCTCGACCAGTCCTTCCTCGACGCAGCGCCGACCGACGGCGAGATCCTGGAGCGGTTGCGCGCCGAGCGGCGGCTGCCGGAGGAAGCGGACTTTCGCCAGTGGAAGGCCGGCGTGCTGGCCGCCTACCTCGCCGTCGAGGCCCAGGACCACTGGTGGTATCTGCCCGACGGGCGCACCTTGCGCGTCGTCACCAACCCCAACCCGCAGGGCGGCGTCACCTATCTCTTCGATGACGTGAGCGAGCGCTTCCAGCTGGAGTCGCGCTACAACGGGCTGATCGGCGTCCAGGGCGAGACGCTCGACACCCTGCGCGAGGGCGTCGGCGTGTTCGGTCCCGACGGGCGGCTGCGGCTGACCAACCCAGCCTTCGAGCGCCTGTGGAAGCTGCCCAAGGGCCTGGTCGCTACGGAGCCGCATGTCGACGAGATCGTCGAGCGCGGCCGCCGCGTCATCGCCGACGACGAACACTGGGCACAGGTGCGCGAGGCAGTGGTGGGGCTGCACGACAGCCGGCGCGCAGCGACCTGCCGGCTGGGCCACGGCACGGGGATCGGCGAAACCGGTATCGTCGACTGCGCCATGGCGCCGCTTCCCGACGGCTCGACGCTGCTGACCTTCACCGACGTGACCGCGAGCGCCCGCATCGAGCGGGTGCTGTCCGAGCGCAACGAGGCCCTGCTCAAGGCCTCGCAGCTGCGCGACGACTTCGTGCACCACGTCTCCTACGAGCTGCGGTCCCCGCTCACCAACATCATCGGCTTCGTCGAGATGCTCAGCAACGGCATGAGCGGCCCGCTCAACGCCAAGCAGCGCGACTACGCCGACCACATCCTGCGCTCGTCGACGGCGCTGACGGCGATCATCGACGACATCCTCGACCTCGCCAGCATCGACAACGGCTCCATGGCGCTCAACCGCGAGCCCGTCGACATCCGCGAGACCATCCAGGCCGCCGCACGCGGCGTCGAGGACCGCCTGGCCGAGGCCGCGATCAACCTGGCCATCGACGTTCCCGACGACATCGGTCGCTTCGCGGCGGACGGCAAGCGCGTGCGCCAGATCCTCTTCAACCTGCTGTCCAACGCCATCGGCTTCTCGAGGCCGCAGCAGACCGTGTCGCTCAAGGTGCGGCGTGAAGCCGATGCCGTCGTGTTCGACGTCGTCGACGAGGGGCGCGGCATCCCGGCCGACATCGTCGACAAGGTGTTCAACCGCTTCGAGAGTCACGCGGCCGACACGCGCCGGCGCGGCGTCGGGCTCGGGCTGTCGATCGTGCGCTCCTTCGTCGAGCTGCACGGCGGCCAAGTGACCATCGCCAGTGAAATGGGGCGCGGCACCCGCGTCACCTGCGTTTTCCCGACGGCCGATCTGGCCGTGCCCGCCGCCGCCGAATAATAGGGGCCGCATGGATCTTGACACGATGACGCCCGGCGCCGCCCCTCAGGACCAACCGTCGGTCGCCGCCTTGCGGGGGTCGGCTGCCACCGGCGGCCGGGCGCAGGCCCCGGCGCCGGCCGTGGGTGAAGCCGAAGGGCCCACTGCCACCTGGACCCTCGACCTGCCCGACGAGGACGCGACCCTGGCGCTCGCCCGCGTGATCGCCGAGATGCTGCGCCCGGGCGACCTGGTGACGCTGTCCGGCGATCTCGGGTCCGGCAAGTCGACGCTCGCCCGCGCGCTGGTGCGCACGCTGGCGCAGGATCCCTCCGTCGAGGTGCCGAGCCCGACCTTCACGCTGATCCAGCAGTACGACACGCCGGCGGGCAGCGTGGTGCATGCCGACCTCTACCGCATCTCGGGCCCGGACGATCTGCTCGAGCTCGGCTGGGAAGAGGCGACGGCGGGCGCCATCGCGCTGGTGGAATGGCCCGAGCGAGCCCAGCGACCGCTCGCGCGCGACCGCCTCGACGTCATGTTGCGCATAGCGCCCGACGGCGCTTCGCACCGCTTTGCGGTGATGACCGGCTTCGGCGCCTGGGCCGATCGGCTCGCCATCGCGCGCGCCATCCGCTCGGTGCTGGCGCAGGCCGGCTGGCACGACGCCGGCCGCGCGCACCTGCAGGGCGACGCCTCGACCCGCGCCTACGAGCGACTGACCAAGCCCTCCGGCGCGACCGCCATCCTGATGATCTCGCCGCGCCGGCCCGACGGGCCGGCGATCCGTCGCGGCAAGCCCTACAGCGCCATCGCGCATCTCGCCGAGAGCGTCCACGCCTTCGTCGCCATGGCCAATGGCCTCAGGGCCCTCGACATCAGCGCACCGGAGATCATGGGCGCCGATCTCGACGCCGGCGTGCTGCTGGTCGAGGATCTCGGCGACGCCGGCGTGGTGGACGATGGCGTCCCCCTCCCGGCGCGCTACGAGGCGGCGGCGCATGTGCTGGCCCGGCTGCACGCGATCGAGCTGCCGCACACGCTGCCGGTGGCCGACGGCATCGACCATGTCATCCCGCCCTACGACCTGGATGCCCTGATGATCGAGGTCGAGCTCTTGCTCGACTGGTACCTGCCCGCCAACAGCCGCGCCCTGCCGGCGCTGGCGCGCTCGCAGTTTACGGCTGCCTGGAACGAGGTGCTGCGGCCGGTCGTGGCCGCCAAGCCCACCTGGGCGCTGCGCGACTACCATTCGCCCAACCTGATCTGGCTGCCGGATCGGGCCGAGGCGCAGCGGCTGGGGGTCATCGACTTCCAGGACACCGTCCTGGGCCACCCCGCCTACGACGCCGTGTCCCTGTTCCAGGATGCGCGGGTCACCGTGCCGGCCGATCTGGAGCTCAAGCTGCTCAGTGCCTACGCACGCGCCCGCCAAGCTGCCGAGGCGGATTTCGAGCTGCCCGCCTTCGCCCAGGCCTACGCGGTGCTTGGCGCCCAGCGTGCCACCAAGCTGCTCGGCATCTTCACCCGGCTCGACCGACGCGACGGCAAGCCGCAGTACTTGAAGCACCTGCCGCGGATAGAAGCCTACCTCAGGCGTGACTTGGCCCATCCCATGTTGGCGCCGGTCAAGGCCTGGTATGAGACCCATCTGCCGCGGCTTCTCGCCGACGACGCCGGTTAGAGCGCGTCGCGGTCGGGTGACCCACCCGATCGCGAGGGCGCTCCAGATTGAATGATTGGAGCATTTGGCGATTGGATGACCTCATCCGATGACCGAGTGCGCTAGAGCATGACGCCAAAGGGTGGCCACCGGCTTTTGGCTAAGATCATGCTCAAAACAAGGGCTTGGAGCGGGATGATGATTCAATCCGAGGTCATCCTGCGCTAAAGCATCGAACCCAAATGGAGAGCTGCGGGCGCTCGTCGGGGCGCCGGCCGCTCGAACGCATGTTAGGCGCCAGCCGCATGAACAGCATGTCAGCTCCTGTGACGGAACCGGCGCGATGGCCCGCCCGCGGCGATGCGGCCATGACCAATGCCCTGCTCCCCATCGGGCGGGCCATGATCCTCGCCGCCGGCCTCGGCAAGCGGATGCGGCCGATCACCACCACGACGCCCAAGCCGCTGGTCCGCGTCGGCGGCCGGGCGCTGATCGACCACGCCATCGACCGCTTCGTGGACGCCGGCGTGGCGGAGGTCATCGTCAACGTCCACTATTTGCCCGATCTGGTGGAAACGCACCTGGGCAGGCGCAAGGCGCCGGCCATCACCGTGTCGGACGAGCGCACCCGGCTGCTGGAGACCGGCGGCGGCATCAAGAAGGCGCTGCCGCTGCTCGGCGATCAGCCGTTCTTCGTCGGCAATTCCGACAGCCTGTGGATCGAAGGGCCGCGCTCGAACGTGCGGCGTCTGGGCCGGGCCTGGGACCCGGAGCAGATGGACGTGCTGCTCCTGCTCGCCTCCACGGCCACAAGCATCGGCTATGATGGCCTGGGCGATTTCGCCATGGATACCGCCGGCCGTCTGGTTCGCCGCGGCGAACGGCTGGTGGTGCCGTTCGTCTACGCGGGCGTGGCCATCGTCAAGCCGGCGCTGTTCGCGGAGACGCCGGACGGCCCCTTCTCGCTCAACCTCGTCTTCGACCGGGCGCTGGAACGCGGCCGCCTGCATGGGCTGCGCCTCGACGGCCAGTGGCTCCACGTGGGAACGCCGGACGCGGTGCGCCTCGCCGAGGATGTGATCGCGAACAGCAACCGGTGAACCACGAGCCGCGTCCCGACCTCTTCAGCCGCCTCGCCGCCCCGCGCGTCTTCACCGTCCCGCCCGGCGCGCCGTTCCTGCCGACGCTCGCCTCGGCCCTGCTCGACGGCCGGCTGGTGCCGGGCTTCGCGCCGCGCGCCGAGCCGCTCGGCCTCGCCCGTGCCACCGTCTTCCTGCCCACCCGCCGCGCCGCCCGGGCGCTCGCCGACCATCTCGTGGCGCACGCGGGTGTCGGCGCCCTGTTCCTGCCGCGGATCGTGCCGTTGGGCGATGTGGACGAGGACATGCCGTTCGGCGAAAGCGACGATGCGGCCGGACCATTCGAAGGCGCCGACGCCGCCCTGCCGCCGCCGATCCCGGCGGCCGAGCGCCGGCTGACGCTGACGCGGCTGGTGCTGGCCTGGGCCCGTCAGGTCGACCGGGCGCTGCTCAGGCTCGCGCCGCATGAGCCGCTGCTGGTGCCTGCTTCGCCCGCCGACGCCTTGGCGCTCGCCGGCGACCTCGAACGGCTGATGGACCACATGACGACCCAGGGCGTCGACTGGGACGCCCTGGCGGCGACGGTGGAAGCGCGCCACAGCGCCTATTTCGGCATCACGCTCGCCTTCCTGCGCATCGTCGCCGAGACCTGGCCCGCGCTGCTGGCCGAGCGTGGCGCCAGCGACCCCACGGCGCGCCGCAACGCGCTCATCCTGGCCGAGGCGGCGCGGCTCGCGGGCGCGCACGGCCGGCCGGCCTCCGGGGCCCCGATGATAGCCGCCGGGTCCACCGGCTCCATGCCGGCGACCGCCCGGCTGCTCGCCGCCATCGCCCGCCTGCCCAACGGCACCGTCGTGCTGCCCGGCCTCGACCAGCACCTGGACGACACCAGCTTCGATCTGCTCACCGGCGGCAGCGGCGGCCGTCCGGGGGTGCGCGCCGGCATGGAGGAAGCGCCGTTCGGCCATCCACAGACCGCCATGGCGCGGCTCATCGCCACGATCGGGATCGACCGGCGCGACGTCGTTCCGCTCGGCATCGCCCCGCCTGCGGCCATCGCCCGCAACCAGTTGCTGAGTGAGGCCTTGCGGCCGGCGGCCACCACAGAGCTGTGGGCCGAGCCGGCGCACCGCCCCTCGCCCGCGACGGCGGCCCGAGCCCTCGCCGGCGTTGCCATCGTGGAAGCCGGCGATGAGCGCGAGGAAGCCCTGGCCGCGGCCATCGCCATCCGCGAGGCGCTGGAAGACCCGCGCGCGACAGTCGCCCTGGTCACGCCCGATCGGGGGCTGGCGGAGCGCGTCTGCGCCGAGCTCGGCCGGTGGGGCCTCGACGCCGACGATTCCGCTGGCCGGCCCCTCGCCCGCACAGCCGCCGGCCGGCTCGCCCGTCTGGTCGCGGAGGCGGCCGCCAGCCGCTGCGCGGCGCGGGCGCTCGTCGCCCTGATCACCCATCCGCTCGCCGGCTTCGGCCAGGGCCAGCGGCGGGCGCGCCGCGCCGCGGCCGCCCTGGAGATCGGGCTGCTGCGCGGCCCCGAGCCGCCACCGGGCGTGGCCGGCCTGCGCGCCGTGCTGCCGGAGCGGCGCAAGGAAGCGGCCGGCCCCCATGCGCCGCGGCCGCTGCGGCGACTCGGCGACGGCGACTGGGAGCTGGCCAGCGGACTCATCGACCGCCTGGAGGCAGCTCTGGAGCCGATGGCCACAGCCGCCGCGGACGGCGACCTGGTGGCACTGGCCGGAGCCCACCGGCAGGCGGTGCTCGCAGCCGCAGTCGGCGAGGGCGAATTGACGACGCTCACGGGGCCGGATGCCGACGCCCTCTTCGCCCTCTTCGACGACCTCGCCGCCGCCCCGGGCTGCACCGTGCCCGGCGGCCTCGGCGACTATCCGGCCTTCTTCGCCCGGCTCGCCGGCGACCGCGTCGCGCGGCTGGAGGGCGCTGCCGGCGACGGGCGCGTGCGCGTCCTGGGCCTCCTGGAGGCACGGCTCGTGCACGTGGACCGCATGATCCTCGGCGGCCTCGACGAGGCCGTCTGGCCACCGGCGGCCCGCACCGACAGCTTCATCAACCGGCCGATGGCCGCGGCGCTCGGCCTGCCGCCACCGGAGCGACGCATCGGCCAGACCGCGCATGACTTCGTCGCCGCGCTCGGCACCGAGGATGCCGTCATCACCCGCGCCGCCAAGCGCGGCGGGGCGCCGACCGTGCCGTCGCGCTTCCTGCAACGGCTGAAGGCGCTCGCCGACGACGGCCCCGTCTCGCCGTGGGCCGAGGCCGTGACCCGCGGCCGCCGCTATCTCGACTGGGCGGCCGCCCTGGACGCGGCCCCGGCGCCGCGGCCCATCGCGCAGCCCGCCCCGCGGCCGCCGGCCGACCTGGTGCCCCGCTCCCTCAGTGTCACCGAGGTCGAGACGCTGGTGCGCGACCCCTATGCCATCTTCGCCAAGCATGTGCTGCGGCTGGATCCGCTGGACGAGCTGGCGGTGCCGCCCGGCGCCGCCGACCGCGGCACCATCATCCACGACGTGCTGGGGCGCTTTGCCGAGCGCTGGCCGACGAGCTTGGTCCAGGATCCGACCGACGAGCTGATCGCGTTGGGCCGCGAGGCGTTCGCCGGCCTCGCCGCCTATCCCGACATCGCTGCCCAGTGGTGGCCCCGCTTCGAGCGTGTCGCCCGCGCCTTCGCGCGCTGGGAGCTGGCGCGGCGGCCAGCCGTCGTCCAGGTCTTCGCCGAGGTGTCCGGCCGTCTGGAGCTGTCGCTCGCCGACGGCGTCACCTTCACCCTGCGCGCCCGCGCCGACCGCATCGAGCTTCGGCGCGACGGCGGCGCCACCGTGGTCGATTTCAAGACCGGTTCGCCGCCGACCGCCAAGGAGGTGTTCGTCGGCTTTGCGCCGCAGCTCACCCTCGAGGCAGCCATGCTGCGCCGCGGCGCCTTCACCGGCGTGCCGGCGGGCGGCGGCCTGGCCGATCTCCTCTACGTCCAGGCGAACGGCGGCGTCCCGCCCCTGCGACCCCGGCCGGTGGCGCCCCCGTCCGGCGAGCCCCGCACCGTCGCTGCCCTGATCGAGGAGCATCTCGCCCGTTTCGAGGCGCTGATCGCCCGCTACATCGCCGGCGAGCTGCCCTTCCGCGCCCGCCCCTTCGCCAAATACGCCAAGCGCTACAACGACTACGACCACCTGGCCCGGGTGCGCGAATGGTCTCTCGCCAGCGCGGAGCCGGAGCCATGAGCCTCGACACGATCGCGGCGGCCGGCCCCGTGAGCCGGGCCACCGAGGTGCAGCGCATCGCCTCCGATCCGGCCCTCTCCGCCTTCGTCTCCGCCAACGCCGGCTCCGGCAAGACCAAGGTGCTCGTCGACCGCGTGCTGCGGCTGCTGCTCGCCGGCACGCCGCCGGGCAAGATCCTGTGCCTCACCTATACCAAGGCGGCCGCGGCCCACATGGCCGTCAAGGTCTTCGACCGCCTCGCCAGCTGGGTCACCCAAACTGATGCCGAGCTGGCTCACGAGCTCGGCCTGCTGGAGGGCCGGCGGCCCTCTCCTGCCCGGCTCATCGCCGCACGACGGCTCTTCGCGCAGGCGGTCGAGACCCCCGGCGGCCTCAAGATCGAGACCATCCACGCCTTCTGCGAACGCCTGCTGCACCTCGTGCCGTTCGAGGCCAATGTCCCGGCCCGCTTCGAGGTGCTGGACGAAGCGGCCCAGGAGGAGCTCGTGGCCGACGCCACCCGCGCCGTGCTGAGTGAAGCGGCCGCCGGCGGCTCCGCCGCCACGGCGCTCTATCGCGTCAGCCTGGAAGCGGCCGGCGACCTGTTCACCACCGCCATCCGCGCCGCGCTCGCCCAGCGCGCCTTCCTGCGCGACATCGCGGCTTCCGCGGGCGGTGTCGCCGCTGCCATGGAGGCCCTGGCGCAGGCGCTCGGCCTGCTGCCCGGCGACGCGCTGGCCACGATCGAACGGACCATGCTCGAAGGCGGGCTGCCGCCGGCGGAGTGGGCCGCCGTAGCCGGCGAACTGGCCGGCGGCGGGAGGAACGACCAGCAGCGCGCGGCGGATTTGCGAGCCGCCGACGCCGCCACCGAGCCAGCCGAGCGGCTCGAGCGCTATCTTGCGGTGTTCTTCACCGAGGAAGGCAAGCCGCGCGCCGACACGCTGGTCACCAAGAAGGTCGCGCAGGGCCTTGCCATCCGCATGCGCGACGAACGCGATCGGCTCGCCGGCCTCGTCGACCGGCGGCGGGCGGCGCGGACGGTAGAGCGCACAGCCGCGCTCATGACGCTGGCCGAAGCCATCCTGAGCCGGGTCGAGGCGCTCAAGCACGCCCGCGGTGCGCTGGATTTCGACGATCTCATCGACAAGACGCGCACGCTCCTGGAGCGCTCGGAGGCAGCCAGTTGGGTGCTGCACAAGCTCGACGCCGGCATCGACCACGTGCTGGTCGACGAGGCCCAGGATACCAATCCGGCACAATGGGACATCCTGCGGGCGCTGACGGCCGAGTTCACCGTGGGTGCCGGCGCCCGCCAGGAGGACCGGACCGTTTTCGCCGTGGGCGATCCCAAGCAATCGATCTACGGCTTCCAGGGCGCCGATCCGCGAGCCTTTGCCGAGAGCGGCCGCTACTTTGCCCGCGCGGCCGCCGCGGCCGGCCACCGCTTCGAGCCGCTCGAGCTCAACGTCTCGTTCCGCTCGGCCCCGGCGGTGCTGGCCGCCGTCGACCTCGTCTTCGGCGTGTCCAGCCACTTCGCCGGCCTGGCATTCGGCGAAGACGCCACCGTACGGGCGGGCACGGTGCACGCCACCAGCCGGCTCGGCCACTACGGCCGCGTCGAGATCTGGACCCCGACCGCGGCCGAGGAGGACCCCGAGCCCGACGCCTGGGCGGCGCCCGTCGATACGCCGGAGCCGACCTCGGCCGCCGTCGTGCTGGCCGAGCGCATCGCCCGCAACGTCCGCGTCCTGGTGCGCGAGGGTGACGAGACCGGCCGCCGGGTGCCGGCCGGCGAGGTGCTGATCCTGGTGCGCAAGCGCGGCGCACTTTTCGAGGCGGTCATCCGCGCGCTCAAAGGGGCCGGGCTGCCGGTCGCCGGCGCCGACCGGCTGCGGCTCGGCGAACACATCGCGGTGCTCGACCTGGTGGCGGCCGGCCGCGCCGCGTTGCTCGCCGACGACGACCTGACCCTGGCCACGGTGCTCAAATCGCCCCTCGGCGGCCTCGACGACGACGACCTGGTGGCCATCGCCGCGCGCCGGCCGGGCCGCGTCTCGCTGCGCGCGGCGCTCAGTGAGGCCGCCGCCGGCAACGCCACTGCCGCCGCGGCCCTGGGCGTCGTCGAACGCCTCGAGGCGATGAGCGGCCGTCTCGGCCCCTTTGGCTTCTATGCCGCGCTGCTCGGCCCGCTCGGCGGTCGCCGCGCGCTGGTGGCGCGGCTCGGGCCCGAGGCGCACGACGCCATCGACGAATTCCTCGGCCTGGCGCTCGCCCACGAGCAGCGCGAAACCCCCTCGCTCGCCCTGTTCCTGGCCCGCTTCGGCGACGCCGCGCACGACGTGAAACGCGACATGGACGCCAGCCGCGGCGAGATCCGCGTCATGACCGTCCACGGCGCCAAGGGCCTGGAAGCGCAGACGGTGATCCTCGCCGACGCCTGCCGCTACGACGAGCGCCTGCCGCCGCTGCTCACCGTCGACGTCGGCGGCGGCGGGCTGGTGCCGCGGCAGGTGCCGGTGTGGCTGCCTGCGGCGGCCGAACGGCCGACGGCCCTGGAGGACGCCTGCAATGCCGCCCGTAGCCGCGAGCGCGAGGAGCACAATCGGTTGCTCTACGTGGCCATGACCCGGGCCAAGGAGCGGCTGGTCATCGCGCCTCACCTCGCCAAGGCACCCAAGGTGCCGCCCCGCGAATGCTGGTACGGCATGATCGACGCCGCGCTGGGCGGCGCGGCCGACGGCGGCGGTGGCGTGGAGGTGCGCGAACTCGCCGATCCGCGCACCGGCGAGGCGCTGCGCGTGGTGGCGAGCGGGGCCCACGCTGCGCCGGTGGAGTTGAGCGTCCCCGCGACCGCGGCGCGGCTCGCGCCGACCTGGCTGACCGCGCCGGCCCCACGCCAGACGAGCACCGCCCCGGCCCTGCTGCCCTCGGCCGCCGGCGGCCGGCGGCCGGCGCGGACGGGGCCGAGCGCCGACGATCGAGAGGCTAGGCGCGAAGGCCTGCTGCTGCATGCGCTGCTCGAGCGGCTGCCGGCGCAGCCGGCGGCGGCGCGGCCCGCGGCCGCCGAGCGCTACCTGGCGAGCCAGGCGGCAGACTGGCCGGCCGCGCGTCGACAGGCACTGGCCACCGAGACTTTGGCCATCATAGCCGCGCCGCGCCTCAAGGCGCTGTTCGGCCCGGCCGGGCGCAGCGAGGTGGAGGTGGCGGGCGAGATCACACTGCCGGACGGCGGCGCCTTCTCGGTCAGCGGTCGCATCGACCGCCTTGCGCTGACGGACGAGGCCATCCTCATCGCCGACTTCAAGAGCGGCCAGGCGCCCGGCGTCCTCGCCGACAGCCACGTGACCCAGCTGGCACTCTACGGTGCGCTGGTCCGGCGGGCGCTCCCGGGCCGCCGGGTGCGGCCACTTCTGGTCTATCGCACCGGGCTGGCGATCGTCGAACTGACAGCCGAGCAACAGCACGAGGCGCTCCAGCGGCTGGCGCCGACGACTGCGACGGCGGGCGGATGAGCGCGGCGCCACCGCCCGAGGCGCCATCGTGTAGACGCACATCCGCCCTGTGCGCGCCGCGCGCGCGCCGGCCTTGACCCTCCGGCAGCGGCTTCCTAGCTTCTGGACAACGACGAACGGAGCGAGTCGAACGGCTCGCGGAAAGGTTAGCCATGGCGACCACAAAAGTGACCGATACCAGCTTCGAGGCCGACGTCCTGAAGGCCGCCGAGCCGGTGGTCGTCGACTTCTGGGCCGAGTGGTGCGGCCCCTGCCGCATGATCGGCCCGGCGCTGGAGGAGATCTCCAAGGAACTCGGCGACAAGGTCAAGATCGTGAAGCTGAACGTCGACGAGAACCCCGGCGTGGCGGCTCAGTTCGGCATCCGCTCGATCCCCACCCTGATGATCTTCAAGGACGGCAAGCTCGCCTCCCAGAAGGTCGGCGCGGCGCCCAAGGGCGACCTGTCGCGGTGGATCCAGAGCACGGCCGGCACCGCGGTCGCCTGATCGGCGCAACGACTTTGAATCGATGTGTGGCCGGGCTTCCCCAAGTCCGGCCACATCTGTTTGAGGGGCCTCACGCGTCCACGATGGCCACGGCGCGAGTCCAGCCGGCCGAGGCGCGCTGAATTTTCACAGGGAAGCAAACCACCTGGAAGCCGTCCGGCGGCAGGATCTCCAGATTGTGCAGCTTCTCCAGATGCGAGTAGCCGATCTCGCGTCCCGCCCGGTGTCCTTCCCAGATCAGGCTCGCGTCGCCGCCCGCGGCGATCTTGCGCTTGGTGTGGGAGAATGGGGCGTCCCAGCTCCAGGCGTCGGTGCCGACCAGCCGCACGCCCTGCTCGAGCATCCACAAGGTGGCGGCTTTGCCCATGCCGCAGCCGGCGTCGACATAATCGTCCTCGCCGTAGCGGCTGCCGGCACGCGTGTTGACGACGACGATCTCCAGCGGCTTCAGCCGATGGCCGATGCGCTTCAGCTCGGTCTCCACGTCGCCCGGCGTCACCACATAGCCGTCGTCGAAGGCGCGGAAATCGAGCTTGACGGCGGGCTGGAAGCACCACTCCAGCGGCACCTCGTCGATGCGCATGCTGGGCTCGCCGCCCGGGGTCAGAGCATGGTTCATCGATGAGAAATAGTGATAGGGCGCGTCCAGATGCGTGCCGTTGTGCGTGCTCAGCGTGCACGTCTCAACGGCCGCGTATTCGCCTTGCGGCAGCTGGTCGACGCCGACACCGAAGTAGCTGGCGATCGCCGGCGCGGTCATGTGGTGGTCGCGATACTCGATCTTCGGCAAGGCGTGCGGCGGGTCGCTGGCGATGCCCGTCTGCAGGGCGACCGAGATATCGATGAGGCGGCGGGCCATCAGGGGTCCTTCGACTACGCGTGAGCTGGGAGAATGCGGCCTTCGCAGCGACCGAATCCGATCGGGACGAAGCCGGGCCGTTCGGCCCGCCCGGTGAAGAGGACGCTGTCGCCGTCGACGAGCCACGTGCGGCTCTCGCCGTTGGGTAACGCGATCGGCCGCTCGCCGTCGGTGATCTCGGCGAGGCAGGCGCGGCTCTCGTCGGTCGGCCCCGACGTCGTGCCGCTGCCGATCAGATCGCCCGTCTCGATGTTGCAGCCGTTGCTGGTGTGATGGGCGATCATCTGCGCCACGGTCCAGTACATGTGCTTGAAGTTGGTCGTGGTGACGCAGTGCGGCGGCGCGCCTGCGGTCCGCATGGCCTCGGTCTGGATGGAGGCCTTCAGCAGCAGATCGAGGCCTCCATCGCGCTGGTCAGCCTCCGCATGGAGATAGGGCAGCGGCGCCGGGTCCCCGGCCGGCCGAGCCGCGGCCGCAATGCGGTACGGCGCCAGCGCGTCGGCCGTCACCACGAAGGGCGAGACCGTCGTCGACAGGGTCTTGGCGAGGAACGGACCGAGCGGCACGCTCTCCCAACGCTGGATGTCGCGTGCCGACCAATCGTTGAGGAGGCAGTAGCCAAAGATGTGGTCCGGCGCCCTATCGATCGGCACGGGATCCCCGAGCACGCTGCTGTGGCCGACGAAGGCGCCGAGCTCGAGCTCGAAGTCGAGCGCCTCGGTCGGGCCAAAATGCACGTCGCCCGTCGCGCGGCGCCACTGGCCGTTGGGGCGGCGGATCGCGGCGCCGCTGACGCGCACCGAGCTTGCCCTGCTGTTGTAGGCGATCGGCACATAGCGATAATTAGCCGGAACCGGATTATCCGGCCGTGTCCTGCGGCCGCCTCGCTCCGTGTGGTGAAGCGAAGCGAAGAAGTCCGTGAAGCCGCCGATCTTCATCGGCAGCTGCAGTACCGCTTGCCGGGCACTGACGATGAGGCGGTCACGGTGAGGCCCCGTCGCATCGTCCTCCACGCGCAGCAACTCGGACAGGCGCAGCCGCAGCGCCCGCAACGCACCACGGTCGAGCCGGGCGAGCGCGTTGAGGCCGGTGCCCCTGCACCCGGCGATCGCGGACGCGTAGCTCGGCGCCAGCAGCCCCGCCTCCAGCGCCCCCTCCAGATCGAGAATGCCGTCGCCGATGGCCACGCCGGCACGCGCCGGCTCGGCGCCCGATGAGAACATGCAGTATGGCAGGTTCTGGATCGGGAAATCGGTGGCGGGGTCGTTGGCGCTGCCGACCCAGCTCCTGCGGGCCGGATCGTGCGTTGCATCGAGCTGAATCATCGAGCGGTTCTCTTGGTTCGAGCGGATCGTCTCATTCCGCCGGCACTTGGCGTGCGGTGGTCGTCGCCGCCACGTCGCTGCGGGCAATGAACCAGCGGCCCGGGCTCGCCGCGATGGCGATCAGGCTGATGATGCCGACGACGACCAGATAGAGCGCGATCGGCCAGGCCGACTTCGCCCAGATGTAGAGGCTGCTCGCCAGCAGCGGCGTGAGCCCGCCGATCAGGCCCGCGGCGATGCCGTAGGCCAGCGAGATGCCGGTGTAGCGTACGCGGGCGTGGAACAGGCTCGACACGTAGGCGGGCAGCACCGCGAAGAGCGCGCTGATGCCCACCATCGCAAGCGAGATCGACAGCGTGATGTCGAAGGCGCTTCCGCCGTCGATCAGCCAGAAGAAGGGGAAGCTGAAGGCGGCCGTCCACAGCGCGCCGAAGAAGGCGACCGGCTTCATGCCGATGCGGTCGGCCAGAACGGCGAAGGCCGGTAGCATCAGGAGCTCGAAGAACGACGCGACCAGGACGGCGTTGAGCACGACCTGACGCGATGCCCCGACGGTCTGGGTAGCATAGGACACGACGAAGATCGCCTGGACGTAGAAGGCGACCGTGGTGCACAGCACGATGCCGCAGCCGATCAGCACATGCCGCAGGTCGTTCCTGAGCACCTCCTTGATCGGCGCGCCGGCGACCTCGCCGCGCTGCTGCACCTGGACGAAGGAGGGCGATTCCAACAATTTCAGGCGGAACAGCAGCCCGACCAGGATCAGGATGGCGCTGCCCACGAAGGGGATACGCCAGCCCCAGGCCATGAAGTCCTGCTTGGGCATCAGTGCCAGCAGCGCGAACGTCCCCGTCGACAGGAACAGCGCGATGGGCGAGCCCATCTGTGGCAGGCTGCCGAAGAAGCCGCTGCGCTTGGGAGGCGCATGCTCCACCGCGATCAGCGCGGCCCCCGCCCATTCCCCGCCAAAGGCGAAGCCCTGGACACACCGCAGCAGGATCAGCAGGATGGGCGCCAGGACGCCGATGCTGGCGTAGCTCGGGATAAGGCCGATCGCCACGGTGGCTCCGCCCATGAGGATGAGCGTGAGGACCAGCATCGACTTGCGGCCGATCTTGTCGCCGAAATGGCCGCAGACGATGCCGCCGAGCGGACGCATGATGGCGCCGGCGGCGAAGGTGCCGAAGGCGAGCAGGGTGCCCACCAGCGGATCGAAGGTGGGAAAGAAGATCGCGCTGAACACCAGTGCGGTCGCTGTCCCGTAGATGTAGAAGTCATACCACTCGATGCAGCTGCCCAGCATGGCCGACAGGCCCGCCGTGACCGGCGTGCGTTGTGGTTGCACCAATTCTTCGGTGGTCATGGCACTCCCCCCTTCTCGTTTTAGAAGATCTCGGGCGACTCGCGCGTTGCCGCCTTCGCACTCAGTTGTTCGGCTGCATCCGCGATGGCGCTGACAATGTCGTCGTAGCCGGTGCAGCGGCACAGGTTGCCGCTGATGGCGCTGCGGATGTCGGCTTCGGTCGGCGTGGCGAAGGCCTCGAGCAGGTCGATCGCGACCAGGATCATGCCCGACGTGCAATAGCCGCACTGGAAGCCCTTCTTGGCGATGAAAGCCCGGCGGACCGTCTCGGCGATGGCCGAAGCGCTGCCCTCGAGCGTGACGACCTCGCGGCCGTCGGCAGCTGCGGCCAAGACGAGGCACGACTTGACCGGCTGCCCGTCGAGCAGGACGGTGCAGGCGCCGCAATCGCCCGTGAGACAGCCGATGCGGGCGCTCCGGGCGCCGAGGTCACGGATGGCCTCGATGAGGAGCGCGCGTCCGTCGACGTGCGCGACGACATCCCGGTGGTCGAGCCGAAGGGCGAGGTCGATCGATGGACGGCTCATCGGGCCCCCCTTGCTTGCCGCAATGCCCTCGAGGCGATGGCCGGCGCGACCTGGCGGCGGTAGCCGGCGCCCGCGAACTCGTCCGACCACTCCTGCGAAATCAGGCTCGGGAGTCGGGCGGCAACCGCCTCGTCGGGATCCCTACCGTCGATCTCGAGCAGCACCGGCACGGCATTGGCGCCGCCGACAGCAAGGCGGTGCCGAGGACCTCCATCGGTCGCCGCGACGGCGATGCAGGCGGCCGTCACGATCGGCCACGAGCCGGTGCTGAACTTCAGCTTGTGGTAGCCGCAACCTGCCCCCCCGGGGGGCGGCGCAAAGACCATATGCGTCAACATCTCGTCGGGGCGGCGCGTCGTCTGGAAGGCCCCGGTGTAGAAGTCGGCGGCCTTGACCTCCCGATGGCCGGTCCTGCTGGCGAGTCGCAGCGTCGCATCGAGCGCCACGAGGCAGGCCGGCACGTCGGAAGAGGGATTGGCGTAGCAGGCCGAGCCGCCGAGCGTCGCCTGCCCGACGATCTGCGGGCCGCCGGTGACCTGCCCGGCCATCATGGCCAGCAGCGGCAGCTTGGCTCGCAGCGCCTCGGACTGGAGCACCTGGCGATAGGTCACGCCGGCGCCGACCACGATGTCGCCTGCGATCTCGATGGCGTCGAGGCCGAGGCGGCGGATATCGACCACCGCGCTTGGCCTTTGCCGACCATAGGTCATGTTGGGCACGAGCCAGGTGCCGCCGCCGAGCACCGCCGCGTCTGCTTGCCCGAGCAGCGCCAGAGCGTCGGCCAGCGAGCGAGGCGCGTGGTAGTCGAAATCGTGCGCGATCATGAGAGCGCCCCCGCCAGCAGCGGCAGCAGGCGGTCCGGCTTGAACGGCACGCGGTTCACGTGGCGGCCGTGCTCGCCCAGCGCATCGGCGATCGCATTGGTGATCACCGACATTGCGCCGCCGAAGCCGGACTCGCCGGCGCCCTTGGTGCCGAGCGGTTGAAACGGGCTCGGCGTGACGCGGTGGCCCATCCTGATGCGCGGCAGATCCGGGGCGCGAGGCAGCACATAGCTCTTGAAGCGATTGGTGCGGGTGGCGCCGCTTTCGTCGTAGAGCAGTTCCTCCCAGAGGGCGGCGCCGATGCCCATAGCGACCGCCCCGCGAAACTGCCCCTCGACCAGCCCCGGATTGACCACGACGCCGCAATCGTGGATCGCGGCGTAATCGAGCACGCGCACCTGCGCCGTGGCGACGTCGATCTCGATCGCCGCCGCATGCACCGAATAAGGAAACGACGGATAGGCGCTGATCCGACCGAACTCGTCTGGAACATGCCGGATATTGGGTGAGCGATAAGTCTTGATCACTTGCAGCGGCAGCTCGATGTCGGCCGCGATCGAATAGGCGTGCGTATAGATGGTCGACACCGCCTGCTTGAACGGGACCGAGCGATCGGCGTCTGCGTCGACACAGATGCGGCCCTGCGCGAACACCAGTTCGCCGGGCTCCGCCTGCAGTAGCGTCGCGGCGCATGCCGCAACGCGCGATTTGAGTTCGCGGGCGGCCAGGACGGCAGCGGCGCCACCGAACATCAGGCTGCGGCTGCTGGTGTTGCCGGTACCGAACGGGGTGATGTCGGTGTCGCCCTGAATGATCGTGACGTCATCGGGCAAGAGGCCGAAGACGTCGGCGACGATCTGCGCGATGCCGGTCTCGTTGCCGCCGCCCGGCGAGGTCACGCTGGTCGCGACCCGCACCGTGCCGGTCGGGTCGACGGTTACGGTCGAGGTCTCGAACCCGGCCTGCATCGAACCCGGAAACGATGCCCCCTCCGGCGTGAGATCGAACGCGAAGCCGATGCCGATGCGCTTGTCGTTGCTGTCCGCGTCCTGCTGCCGCTGCCGCCATTCATCGAGGGGAAACAGATCGAGCAGTTGGTCGAGCGCGGGCGCGTAGTCGCCGCTGTCCAGATTGAGGCCGGATGGAAGCCGATGCGGAAAGGCTTGCTTGGGCAGGAGATTACGTCGCCTGACCTCGATCGAGCTCATGCCGAGCTCGACCGCGATCAACTCGACGGCGCGCTCCATCACCAGGTTCGCGGTTTCCTTGCCGTAGCCGCGTATGCCCTGCCAGGGCGGCTTGTTGGTCGTCACGGCCACGGCGTCGACGGCCACGTTGGGCACGTCGTAGACGGTCGGAAAAACCGTCGGCGTCACCATCGCCATGACCCAGCCGCCGCCGGCGCCAATGGCGCCGACATCGGCGACGATGGTGTTCCGGAACGCTATGATCCTGCCCTGGGCATCGGCCGCGATTTCGAAGCGGTGCGTCTGCTCGCGCGCATTGGCGAGAAAGCACTCCTCGCGGCTTTCGAGGAACGCCACCGGGCGCTTGAGCTCACGGCTGAGGATCGCGACCAGCGCTTCCTCGGGATGCCCGACCATCTTCAGGCCGAAGGTGCCGCCGGCGGGCGGCGCCACCACGCGGATCTGCGCCTCCCTCAGCCCAAGCACCTGCGCCAGCATCCAGCGGGTCGGGTGCGGCTGCTGCAAGGTGCCGTGCAGCGTGAGATGGGAAGCGCGGTCGTCCCAATCCGCGATGTAGCAGCGCGGCTCCATCGGGGCGCTGGTCCCCGACCCGAACGAGATCTCGCCGCCCACGGTCCGAAACGCCGCCTGGAACGCCCGGTCGAGGTCGCCCTGACGGATCGTGTCGCGCGCGACCACGTTGGTCGGCCAATCCGCGCGGGCCAGCGCCCCGCCCGGCGCCAGCGCCGCCGCTGCGTCGAGAACCGGCTCGAGCATGTCGTAGTCGATCTCGACGAGGGACTTTGCCGCCTCCGCATCGTTCAGAGACGTCGCGACGACGGCCGCAATCGGCTGGCCGACGTACAGCACCTCGTCCGCGGCCAGGCACCAGATATCGACCGGGCCCGGGAACCGCTCGCGCGGCACGCGCGTCGGCATCGGCGCCGAGCAGGCACGAACGTCCGCGCCCGTGAAGACCGCCACCACGCCAGGCGCCGCACTCGCGGCCGCGGTGTCGATCCGCCCGATCCGGGCATGGGCGTGCGAACTGCGTACAATCGCGACGCGCAGCGTCCCCGGCGCGATCATGTCGGCAGTGTAGTCGATATGGCCGAGGACGAACCGGTCGGCATCCTTGCGGGGGATGTCCCGGCCAACCCACGCCGCGGTGCCTACACCTGCGTGGCTAAGGGCCGGGCCGGTGCCGTTCGCGGCGCTTTCCTGCTCTGGAATAGCCATCTCGAGCCCGTTTCCTCTGTTTATACGTGGGTTTTAAACACGTGTTTTGATAGCGTCAACCACGAGCGTGGATGGAAGCATCGGTTGCGCGTCGAGCCTGGCGCCAGCTTGGAGAATGAAGAACGGCCCCAATCTCGGGCCGCGCTGCCTCAGCGGTCGCTTGCAACCCGGCGTTCACCAGACGATCGCCGCGCTCCCGAAGCTTACGACTAAGCTAAGACGTTGCCGCGAGCCGCCTGGACCTGGCTTTGGAGACGGGCGCCTGTACTTCGCGAGCCCCCATCATGCCGCCGATGAGGAAGTTGACCATCGCGTCGCGAAAATCGCGCGCGTTGCCGGCGTCGATCTTCCCCTCGGATAGCTGGGCAGTTCGATCACGGATGCTGAGGTCAGCCACGCTGTAGACGACCGTGCCGATCATGAAGGCATAGCGCCAGAAGAAATCGTTCGGCTCGAGATGCGGACAGGCGAGCGAAATCGCCTCGATGAACCGCTTGGCCATCGGATCGAAATGCCGCTTGATGATCGCCCGCGTGAGATCCGTCGGGGCAATGCGATGCTGCATGACGAGGCGAGCGAACAGTCGCCCGCTCTCGCCCGTATCCACATAAGGCCTGATGAAGATCTCGAGGATCGCCTTGAGCTCCGGCGGGCATTTCGCCGCCTTGGCGCGCGCCAGACAGTCTTCCAAATCGACGAGCCGTTGCTTGTTCAGCCGTGTCGACAATTGGCTGAACACCGCAAGAGTCAAATCGGATTTAGAGCCGAAGTAATAACTTACAGCCGCCAGATTAACGTTGGCCCGCCCGGTGATCTCCCGCAACGTCGCCTTGTCGACGCCTTTCTCGGCAAACACGAACTCCGCCGCCTGCATCAGGCGTTCGGTGATCTGCTTGTCCTGGGGGTCGAGGCGCTTCTGTCGCATGAGCGAATTAGGGCACCCGGTCGCCGCCGGTCAAGGCGTGCCTCCGCCGCCCCGTTTCAGGGCTGACGCCCTCGGCGGCGCGGGCGTTCTTGCCAAGCGACGAAGGGCGCGCCCAGAAGAGGGAGTCGAAGCGCGGGAGATGCCCCATGCCCCAATATGACCGCCGCTACCGCGAACTGAAGGCAGCCGGCCTGCCCGGCTGGGCCGGTGCCGCGCATACGCGGGGCCTTGCGCGTCTCACCGCCGCGCTCGATCGGCTCGGCTCGGAGGGCGCGATCCCGGCGGCGCCGGCCGATTTGCTCGAGCTCGGCTGCGGCAACGGCCTGGGCGCGCTGGCGATGGCACAACGGGGCTACCGCGTCCACGGCATCGACCTGTCGCCGACGGCCATCGCCTGGGCCGAGGAGCGCTTCGCTGCCGCAGGGCTGGCGGGCGCGTTCCGGATAGGCGATGTCCGCGAAATGTCCGCCTTCGCCGATCAGAGTTTCGATATCGTGCTCGACGGCAGTTGCCTGCATTGCCTGATCGACGACGACGACCGGGCCCGCTGCCTGACCGAGGTGCGGCGCATGCTGCGGCCGGCCGGGGCCTTCATCGTCAGCCATATGTGCGGACCGCCGAAGTCGGCTGACGCCAAAGCCCGCTTCGATGTACAGACCTGCCGGCTGATCGAGGACGGCGCGCCCGCACGGGCGCTGAAGCCGCTCGCGGCCCTCGCTGCCGAACTCACGGCGGCGGGTTACACCGTGTGCCGGACCTGGCTGGCGGAGAACCCCTGGTGGGACCATGCCACCCTCGTGTGCTCGTCGTCATGGCACGCCAGCGCCATCTGCTCATCGACGGCGCCGTGAGCCTCGAGACCTGTCTTGCGCTGGAGCATATCGCGATATCATCGCGCCGGCTCGGTATCACGGCCGAAGAGTTCGAGCTCGGACGCCGCGACCTGCGTCGCCGGCTGCGGTTGCGGTTGCGGTTGCGGTTGCGGTCGCGGTCGCGGTCGCGGTCGCGGTCGCGGTCGCAGCTCTACTTTGCCGCCTTTCGGCTGGCCAGCGAGACGGACCTGGTTCTCACCATGCCGGAGCGCTATGCGCTCGCGGTCAACGTGCATTTCGACAATCAGCTGTTGCCGTTTCCCTTTGTGCGCCCCGAGTACGGGCACTGTCTGTACTGGCCTGCCAATCCGATGCCGACCCGGCAAATCAATGGCTGCGCCAGCTACTGCTCCAGACGCATTAGAGCGTCTTCGAGCGAAGCGGACGCCGGTTCGCGTGAAGAAAACGCGACAAATCAATGAGATAGAGAATTTCGGCGATTCGAAGAGACGCCGAAGGGCGCTCGCCGCTTGCGAGCCGCTACGTCGGAGGCGTGCCGTTCGCCGCCAAGGCTTCGCCGACCATGTAGAGCGAGCCGGTGATCAGCACGCGCGGCGCTCTCGCCCAGACCCGCTCGCGAAGGCTCGCCAGCGCCGCTTCGATGCCGGTGCGGCTCTCGGCCCTGAGCCCGGCGGCAAGTCCGATCTCCGCCAACTCCTCCGCCGGCCGCGCCGCCAGCTGGCCGCGGATCGGCACCGCGAGGAGATCGCTCGCCAAACCGGCGAAGGAGCCGAGAAAGCCTCGCGCATCCTTGGTGCCGAGCATGCCGGCGATGAGCACCAGCGGCGCCGGGCTCTTTTCCTCGAGCTCGGCCATCGCCGCGGCAATGGCGCGGCCGCCGTCCGGGTTGTGGCCGCCGTCGAGCCACACCTCGCTGCCGGCAGGCGCCAGTTCGGTGAGGCGGCCGCCCCTGAGCCGCTGCAGGCGCCCCGGCCACTGGGCCGAGCCGAGACCGGTCTCGATCGCCGCACGAGCGACCCCGGCAAAGCCGGCGGCGCGCAGCGCCGCGATGGCGGCCCCCGCGTTGACGTGCTGATGCCGGCCGGCGAGGCGCGGCAGCGGCAGGTCGAGGAGGCAGCTCGCGTCCTCGTAGATGAGGCGGCCCGCCTCCTCGCGCGCCAGGAAGTCCTGGCCTCCGACCCACACCGTCGCTCCGACGCGCTCGGCCGCGGCCTCGAGCACGGCGGTGGTCTCCGGCCCCTGTTGGGCAATGATCGCCGGCCGGCCGCGCTTGAACACGCCCGCCTTCTCCGCCGCGATCTGGGTGACGCTGTCGCCGAGGTATTCGGCGTGGTCGAGGGAGACCGGCGTCACCACCGCCGCCGCCGGCGCGTCGATGACGTTGGTGGCGTCGAAGCGGCCACCAAGGCCCACCTCGAGCAGCAGCGCGTCGGCCGGATGATCGGCGAACAGCGAGACGGCCGCCGCCGTGGTGATCTCGAATACGGTGATGGGCGCCCCGGCGTTGAGCGCCTCGCACATGCGCAGCGCTGCCACCAGCCGATCCTCGTCGACGAACCGCCCGCCCCCGGTCCGGCCCAGCCGGATGCGCTCATGGAAGCGCACGAGGTGGGGCGAGGTGTAGACGTGCACCCTGAGCCCCGCCGCCTCGAGCATCGCGCGCATGAAGGCGATGGTCGATCCCTTGCCGTTGGTACCGGCCACATGCACCACCGGCGGCAGGCGCCGCTCGGGATGGCCGAGCCGGTCGAGCAAGCCCTGGATGCGCTCCAGCGACAGATCGATCGCCTTGGGGTGCAGACCAAGGAAGCGGGCGATCAGGGCGTCCGAGGAGTCCGGAGCGCCCTCAGCCGGCAGGACTGTGCTCATTCAGCCGCGGCGTCGAGCTTGACCGTCGTGTTGGCGGCGGGGGCGTGAGGCGGTATCGCCGGCTCGATCGATACCGCCTGCCCCTCGCCACCGGCGGGCCGGGCGGCCTCCTCGTCCACGACCGGCTGGCGGGTGAGGATGCGGCACAGCCGCGCGATGGTCGGCTTCAGCTGGTGGCGGTGCACCACCATGTCGACCATGCCGTGCTCGCGCAGATATTCGGCGCGCTGAAAGCCGTCGGGCAGCTTTTCGCGGATGGTCTGTTCGATGACGCGCGGCCCGGCAAAGCCGATCAGGGCCCCTGGCTCGGCGATGTGAATATCGCCGAGCATGGCGTAGGAGGCCGTGACGCCCCCTGTGGTCGGGTTGGTGAGCACGACGATATAGGGCAGTTGCGCCGCACGCAGGCGCCGGACGGCCACGGTGGAGCGCGGCATCTGCATCAGCGAGAACATGCCCTCCTGCATGCGCGCGCCGCCGGAGGCGGCGAACAGCACGAAGGGCGTGCTGCGGCTGACCGCCGTCTCCATGGCCGTGACGATCGCCTCGCCGGCTGCCATGCCGAGCGAGCCGCCCATGAACTCGAAGTCCTGCACGGCAATGGTCACCGGCAGGTGCTCGATCTCGCCGACCCCGGCCTTGACCGCGTCGGGTTGCCCGGTCTTGGCGCGCGCATCGCGCAGCCGGTCGACGTAACGCTTTTCGTCGCGGAACTTGAGCGGGTCGAGCGGCACCTCCGGCAGCGCGATATCCTCCCAGCGCTCGCCGTCAAACATCGACTTGAGGCGATCCGTAGCTCCCATCCGCAGATGGAAGTTGGAGCCGGGAATAACGAAGAGGTTGGCCTCCACCTCCTTGTGGAAGACCATCTGGCCGGTATCCGGACACTTGATCCAGAGGTTCTCCGGCACTTCGCGCTTGAATAGCGTCTTGATCTTCGGCCGAACGACGTCGGAAATCCAGTTCATGAGGTCCCAACCTCCAGGCGCGGCGCTCGAACAGCCCCGCGCGCGAGATCCGTATGTAGGGGCGAAGCGTACAATTTCATGGCGCGACCCGCCTGCTAACCGCCCGCGCCGCGACATCCCCCAACGAATGTTGACGCTGGCGGCTCAGGCCGCATCCGATTTGGCGGCGCCGCGCACGCCCGCCGCAAGTTCCCGCACCAGCGCGGCCACCCCCTCCGCCGTCGCGGCCGAGCCGCAGCCTTCGGCGTCGAGCGCGGCCTTCACCCGCTCCACCAGCGCGGTGCCGACCACGACGCCATCGGCGCACGCGGCAACGGTCGCGGCGTGAGCCGCCGTGCGGACGCCGAAGCCGACGGCAACGGGCAGTCGTGTATGCCCCTTGATACGCTGGACCGCCGCCGTGACCTTGCCGAAATCGGGGGTCGCCGAGCCGGTGATGCCGGTGATCGACACGTAATAGACGAAGCCGGCGGTATTGGCGAGAACCGCCGGCAGGCGCGCGTCGTCGGTCGTCGGCGTCGCCAGCCGAATGAAGGCCAGCCCGGCCTCGAGCGCCGGCAGGCATAGCTCGGCGTCCTCCTCGGGCGGCAGGTCGACGACGATCAGCCCGTCGACGCCGGCGGCCCGGGCGTCCCCCAGGAAGCGCTCGACCCCGTAAATGTAGATCGGGTTATAATAGCCCATCAGGATGATCGGCGTCGCCGTGTCGCGGGTGCGAAACCGCGCCACCAGTTCGAGCGTGCGCACCATGGTCTGTCCGCCGGCCAGCGCCCGCAGCCCGGCGGCCTGGATCGCCGGCCCGTCGGCCATGGGGTCGGTGAACGGCATACCGAGCTCGATCAGGTCGGCGCCGGCGCCGGGCAACGCCTCGACCACGGCGAGCGAGGTGTCGAAATCGGGATCGCCCGCCGTCACGAAGGTGATCAGCGCCGCCCGCCCCTCGGCCTGGCAGGCGGCGAGACGCGCGTCGATGCGGGCAACCCCGCCGGACTTGTGCGGCGCGCTCATGCCCGCCCCCCGAGGATGTCGGCCACCTGCGGCACATCCTTGTCGCCGCGGCCGGACAGGTTGACGACCATCAGATGCTCGCGCGGCAGCTGCGGCGCCACTTCCACCACGCGGGCGATGGCATGGGCCGGCTCGAGTGCGGGAATAATGCCCTCCAGCCGCGTCAGCAGTTGGAAGGCGGCCAGCGCCTCCTCGTCGGTCGCCGACAGATACGTCACCCGGCCGACATCGTTCAGCCAGGCATGCTCGGGGCCGATCCCCGGGTAGTCGAGGCCGGCCGAGATCGAATGGGCCTCGGTGATCTGGCCATCGCCGTCCATCAGCAGGTAGGTGCGGTTGCCGTGCAGCACGCCGGGGCGGCCGCCGGCGATCGAGGCGGCGTGCGCGCCCGAGGCGACGCCGTGGCCGGCCGCCTCGACGCCATAGATCTTAACGGATGCCTCGTCGAGAAACGGATGAAACAGGCCCATGGCATTGGAGCCGCCGCCGATGCAGGCGATCAGGCTGTCCGGCAGGCGTCCCTCCGCCTCCAGCATCTGGGCACGCGTTTCATGGCCGATGATCGACTGGAAGTCCCGCACGATGGTGGGATAGGGGTGCGGACCGGCCACGGTGCCGATGCAGTAGAAAGTGGTGTCGACATTCGTCACCCAGTCGCGCAGGGCGTCGTTCATGGCGTCCTTGAGCGTGCGCGAGCCGGACTGGACGGGCACAACCTCGGCCCCTAGCATCCGCATGCGGAAGACGTTGGGCATTTGCCGCTCCACGTCGACGGCGCCCATGTAGATCACGCAGTCCAGGCCGAAGCGGGCGCACAGGGTCGCCGTGGCGACGCCGTGCTGGCCCGCGCCGGTTTCGGCGATGATGCGCTTCTTGCCCATGCGCCGCGCCAGCATGATCTGGCCCAGCACATTGTTCACCTTGTGGGAGCCGGTGTGGTTGAGCTCCTCGCGCTTCAGGTAGATCTTGGCGCCCCCGCTGCCACCGGCGTCAGCCGCCTGGCGGCGCAGGTGCTCGGTCAGCCGCTCTGCGTAGTAGAGCGGGCTGGGCCGGCCCACGTAGCTGGCGAGGTGGCCGTCCATCTCGGCCTTGAACGCTGGATCTGCTCGGGCCTCGCCGTAGGCGCGCTCGAGTTCGAGAATGAGTGGCATGAGCGTTTCGGCGACAAAACGGCCGCCGTAGAGGCCGAAGCGGCCGCGCTCGTCGGGGCCACTGCGGAACGAGTTCGGACGGTCGGGCACCGGTGCGCTGCCGGCGGATGAGAGCTTGGTGTTGGCGGTCACGCGACCTTATCCTTGCGCATTGGGCGGGCGCTGCGCGCCGCGCGGATGAAGGCCTCGATGAGGACCGGGTCCTTGACGCCCGGCGCAGCCTCCACGCCGGACGAGACGTCGACGCCGACGAAACTGCCGTGGCCGCCGACCTCGGCAATCGCTTCGGCGACGTTGGCAGCTGTCAGGCCTCCGGAGAGCATAAACGGGGGCAGCTCGGCCGCCGCGATCAGCCGCCAATCGAACCTGGCACCATTGCCGCCGGGTCGCGTCGCGTCCTGCGGCGGCTTGGCATCGAGCAGCAGCCGGTCGGCCGCCGTGAAGGCGGCAGCGGCGGCAAGATCGGCCGCGGCGGCAATCCCGAGCGCCTTCATGGAGCGGACCCGGCAGCGCGCGCGCAGCGCCGCCAGGCGCCCACCGCTCTCCTGCCCGTGCAGCTGCAACCAGTCGGGGCGAACCTCGGCACAGATAGCATCGATCAGTGCGTCGTCGGCGTCGACGGTCAGCGCCACCACCTCGGCCCGGCCGCGCACATGCTGCCGCAGCCCTTTGGCGGCGGCGACGGACACGTGGCGTGGGCTCCTGGGAAAAAACACCAGCCCGATCATGTCGGCGCCGCAGGCGAGCGCCGCATCGAGCGACTCAACCGCGTTCAATCCGCAGATCTTAACGAGAAGGGACATGGCCTGGAGTTGGCACGACAGGGCTCGCTTGTCCACCTCGCTCGCGGTCGCGGCGACGAGTTGCCCAAGCGAGCGCCTGCTCTGCCCTCCAAACGGGCACAAGGAGATCATGATTGCGCGCCGGCGACATTTGATAAAAAATTACGGTTGCAAACGCGCCACGAGCAACGTTAATCTCTGCTCAGGAAAAAGGCCTCGCTTGCGCGGCCCAAGTCTCGGGAGGAAACGCCCACGGGGCAAGCGGCACATGTGCTGCATTGCAACATTCAGGGCGCGCCGCTAAATGGCGCAGATCTACGGGGCAGCGAGGCTGCCCCTTTTCTTGTCTGCAATCCCCTCTTGTCCGCACTCCTCTTTCGGCATGCCGCCTATTGGGCGGCTTCGGGCTGCCCCTCCGCCTCTTCGTGCGCCTTGAGCACCTCGGGCCGTGGCATCGAGATAATGTTGTAGCCGCTGTCGACGTAGTGGATCTCGCCGGTGACGCCGCTCGAATAATCCGACAGAAGATAGAGGGCGGACTTGCCGATCTCCTCGATTGTCACCGTACGGCGCAGCGGCGCATGGGCCCTCTGATAGTTGTACATCAGCCGAGCATCGGTGATGCCGGCCCCGGCCAGCGTCCGCACCGGGCCCGCCGAGATGGCGTTGACCCGGATGGCTCGGGGGCCGAAATCCGCCGCCAGGTAGCGCACGCTCGCCTCGAGCGCCGCCTTGGCGACGCCCATGACGTTGTAGTTCGGCATGACCCGGTTGGCCCCGAACGACAGCGTCAGCAGCGAGCCGCCGTTCGGCATGAGATCGCCAGCCCGCCTGGCGAGCTCGGTGAAGGAGAAGCACGAGATCACCATGGTGCGTGAAAAGTTCTCGCGCGAGGTGTCGGCGTAGCGGCCCTTGAGCTCGTTCTTGTCCGAGAAGGCGATGGCGTGCACCAGGAAATCGAGGCTGCCCCAGCGCTGCTTCAGATCCGCGAAAACGGCGTCGACCGATGCCAGATCCTCCACATCGCAGGGCAGCACGATCGACGAGCCGAGCGACTGGGCCAGGGGCGCCACCCGCTTCTTCACCGCGTCGCCCTGATAGGTAAAGGCAAGCTCGGCGCCAGCGCCAGCGAGCGCCTGCGCGATGCCCCAGGCGATGGAGTGATTGTTGGCGATGCCCATCACCAGGCCGCGCTTGCCCGCCATCAACCCCATCGCCCTACCCTTCCAAGCCATTGCGTGGCGGCGTGCCGCGCGCAAACCGGCGCCTGGTGCCGCCGGCAAACTCATCCTTAGGACACGCCCGGTGGCGTGCGTATCGATCGACCGGCGCCCGCATGGGCGGGGCGCCGGCCGCGCCGCCGACGTCGATCGACGCAGCAGACTCAGGCGTCGATGTGCTTCAGCACCAAGGTCGCGTTCGTGCCGCCGAACCCGAAGGAGTTGCTCAGCACGGCGCCGAGCTGCGCGTTGTCGATCCGCTCCCGCACGATTGGCATGTCGGCGAAGGCAGGATCGATCTCCTCGATGTGGGCGCTCTCGCAGATGAAGCCATTGTTCATCATGAGCAGGCTGTAGATCGCCTCCTGCACGCCGGTCGCGCCGAGCGAGTGGCCGGTGAGCGCCTTGGTGCCGGAGATCGGCGGGCACTTGGCGCCGGTGCCGAAGACCTTGCGGATCGCCTCGATCTCCGGCCCGTCGCCGGCCGGCGTCGAGGTCGCGTGCGGATTGATGTAGCTGATCGGTGTCGTCACGCCGGCGAGAGCCATGCGCATGCAGCGCTCCGCCCCCTCCCCCGACGGGGCGACCATATCGTAGCCGTCCGACGTGGCGCCGTAGCCGACGACCTCGCCGTAGATGCGCGCGCCGCGCGCCTTGGCATGCTCGAGCTCCTCGAGCACGACGACGCCGGCGCCCCCGGCGATGACGAAGCCGTCACGGTTCTTGTCATAAGGGCGCGAGGCCACGTCGGGACGGTCGTTGTACTTCGTCGACATGGCGCCCATGGCATCGAACAGCACGGAGAGGCTCCAGTCGAGCTCCTCGCAGCCGCCGGCAAAGATCACGTCCTGCTTGCCGAACTGGATGAGCTCGTAGGCGTTGCCGATGCAGTGGTTCGACGTGGCGCAGGCCGACGAGATCGAATAGTTCACGCCCTTGATCTTGAACCAGGTGGCGAGGGTCGCAGAAGCGGTCGACGACATCGCCTTGGGCACGGCGAAGGGGCCGACGCGCTTGGGACCCTTCGCGCGCGCGATGTCCGCCGATTCCACGATCGTCCGCGTCGACGGGCCGCCCGAGCCCATGATGATGCCGGTGCGCTCGTTGGAGATGTCCTGCGGTTCCAGGCCGGCGTCACGGATGGCCTGGTCCATGGCGACGTGGTTCCAGCCGGTCCCGCCGGCGTGGAAGCGCATGGCACGCCGGTCCACCACCTCGGCCGGGTCGAGCGTCGGCGCGCCGTGCACCTGGCAGCGGAAGCCGAGCTCTGCATAAGCCTCGGAACGGACGATGCCCGAGCGGGCTTCTCGCAGGGACGCCACGACCTCCTGCGTGTTGTTGCCGATGGACGACACGATTCCCATGCCGGTAACGACGACGCGTCTCATCGCTCGCCAATCCTTTCCTCAGTTCCCCGGCTGCCGGATTCGGGGCCCAGCGGCCTAAGGCATGTTCCGGTCGGATGACATCCTCCGCCCGTGAGCATGCTCCAATTAGATGAATTTGGCGCGCCTGACCGTAAGGTGAAGGCCTCCGGGAAGCGCTCGAGGGCGGCACGCATTCCAGATGGTTGCATCGAAAGTAAGGCCACCGCTCGGCAGACGGACACTGCCGTCAGACCGCCTGGAACAGCCCGACCCGCAGATCCTTGGCTTCGTAGACGCGTTCGCCATCGGCCTCCAGCCAGCCGTCGGCGATGCCGAGAACCAGCTTGGACCGGAACACACGCTTCAGGTCGACCCGGTAGACCACACGCTTCACGGACGGCAGGACGAGACCCGAGAACTTCACCTCGCCAACGCCCAGCGCCCGGCCTTGCCCCTGCGATCCGGACCAGCCGAGAAAGAAGCCGAGCATCTGCCAGAGCGCATCGAGGCCGAGGCAGCCGGGCATCACCGGGTCGCCCTTAAAGTGGCAGGGGAAGAACCAGAGGTCCGGCCGCACATCGAGCTCCGCCGTCACATGGCCCTTGCCGTGCTGGCCGCCGGTGTCGGCGATCGACGAAATGCGATCGAACATCAACATGGGCGGCAGCGGCAGTTGCGCGTTGCCGGGCCCGAACATCTCGCCTCGCCCGCAGGCGAGTAGCTCCTCGTAGCTGTAGCTCGACTGGCGCTGAGCGGTGGTCACGGTTTCGGTCATGTTCCTGACATCGGGCGGTGGATCGTAAGCTGAGTTCTGACGTCCTAGAGCATTCCGTCGTCCGATTGAACTCGACAAGATGGAAAAAAGAGTGTGATGGCGACGATGGCTTGGGACGATGGCTCGGGCGGCCGTCGCAGCCCCCAGGGGCGATCGAGGTCGGGAGAAATCATCCGGCCCGAAAGCGCGCGGCGAAGCGCTCCAGTTTCGAACATTGAAGGAGGCCGCACGACCGCATCCGACCGTGCCATGCTCTAGCACGGTTCGAGCATCGGCTGAAAGCGGCACCCGCGATGTTGCGGTTGCGTCAGCTCCTGCCTATGATGTTGGTTGGATTATACACGGGTTGAATGTTCAATGAGCGATGGGGTTGTCGAAAATTCCGGGGGCCAGGACGAGCACGCGCACGCCGGCTTGCAGGGATGTCCCGTTCATGCGCTTCGCGGCGAACTGAGGCGCGCCGGCCTGCGTCCGACGCGGCAGCGGGTGTCGCTGGGCTGGCTGCTGTTCGCCAAGGGCGACAGGCACGTCACGGCCGAGATGCTGTATGAGGAGGCGACGCGGGCACGCGTCCCCGTGTCACTCGCGACCGTCTACAACACCCTGCATCAGTTCACCGAGGCAGGGCTGCTGCGGGAAGTCGCCATCGACGGCTCGCGCACCTATTTCGACACCAACGTCGGCAACCACCATCACTTCTTCGTCGAAGGCGAGGAGAGGCTGATGGACATTCCGGGCGCGGCGGTCACCATCGGCAACCTGCCGGCGCCGCCGGAGGGCATGGAGATCACCAAGGTCGACGTGGTCATCCGCCTGCGGCCCAAGAAGGTCTCCTGACCCGTCACGAGGGCCATGGCAGGGCGAGCTTCGGCCATGGGTCCGGGCACGAGGTGCCATCCGACCAGCCCTTGATGCTGGAAATCCGCGCCTCGCCGGATGGCCGGACCGAATTCGGCCATGATGCAGCGTCGAGAGATGCGGGCGGCTGCGTTGGATCCCGGCAACGTCGGGCCGGTCCCCATCGCCCACCGCTCGGCTAATCCACCTTCTCGCCGGGATAGACGCCCCACAGCCTCTCCTGGCGCAGGTAGCCGCTGACGTTCTGGACAAGCACCAGGCACCAGCTCCCGTCGCAGCGCTTGATGTTGGCGATCACGTTGGGTTGAAGGTGGGCGACAACAGGCCCGTCGTCCTTGGCCGATTCCAGCAGCGCTAGCGTGCCCGTCTTGCTCCATGGGGTGACCAGCGCCGTGCGCCGGCCCGATAGCAGGCTGTGCAGCACCCACCCCTCGGTGCCCTCCGCGTCCCGCACCCGCCGCCAGGTTTCGAATTCGGCCGTGATCTCCACCGGCAGGCCGGCGCGCTGGAACACCCACGACGTCCGATGGTCCTTCGAGGGGCCCTCGCGCAGGTTCACCCGGTCGGACTTGAGGCTGACATAGCGCGGCAGCGGCAGTCCGCTGGCCGTGCCGACCTGCGCCGCCAGGGCCGCGCCGGGCGGCGTCTGCATCAGAATGAGCGGCAGCAGGGCGAAGAGCGCGGCCAGGCGCCGCGGCATCCGAGGGCGGCGCGCAAGAGGACGGAGCAAATGCCCCCTCTCGGCGAAGTGGGCCAGGGCGGCAGGCAGCGGGCAGCGCCCGCCGTTGCTCGCCGCCAGCGGAGCGTTCGCAGCACGTCTCATTGTCTTTCTGCCGTCCTCTGCTAGAGAGGCATTGATGGGTCGACACCTTTATCTGTGGCCCGGCCATGTTTAACGGGGGGTGAAACGCTCCCGCCCGGACGTGTCATGATCAAGAAGAAGCCTTTCGTCGTCGTCACCCGCAAGCTGCCCGATGCCATCGAACAACGGATGGCCGAGCTCTTCGAGGTGCGCCTCAACGCCGCCGACAAGCCGATGACGACGGCGGATCTCGTCGAGGCGACCCGCGCGGCCGACATCCTGGTGCCGACGATCACCGATGTCATCGATTCGGCGGTGCTGGCCCAGGCCGGACCGCGCCTCAAGCTCATCGCCAATTTCGGCAACGGCGTGGACAACATCGACGTTCAGCAGGCGCTGGCCCGCGGCATCACGGTGACTAACACGCCGGGCGTGCTGACCGAGGATACCGCCGACATGACGATGGCGCTGATCCTCGACGTCGCCCGCCGCATCGCCGAGGGCGCGCGCATCCTGCCGGACGATCAGGAATGGGCGGGCTGGTCGCCGACCTGGATGCTTGGCCGACGGATCACCGGCAAGCGCCTGGGCATCGTCGGCATGGGCCGCATCGGCCAGGCCTTAGCCCGTCGTGCCCGGGCCTTCGGCCTGTCGATCAACTATCACAACCGTCGTCGCGTATCGGCGGCGACCGAGCAAGCGCTCGAGGCGACCTACTGGGACTCCCTCGACCAGATGCTGGCGCGCATGGACATCGTGTCGGTGAACTGCCCGCACACGCCTGCGACGTATCACCTGCTCTCGGCCCGCCGCCTCAAGCTGCTCAAGCCTTCAGCCATCGTGGTCAACACGGCGCGCGGTGAAGTGATCGACGAAACGGCGCTGGCGCGCATGCTGGAGGCCGACGAGATCGCCGGCGCCGGGCTCGACGTCTTCGAGCACGAGCCGGCGGTCAACCCCCGCCTGCTCAAGCTCGCCAAGGCGCACAAGGTGGTGCTCCTGCCGCACCTGGGTTCGGCCACCATCGAGGGTCGCATCGACATGGGCGAGAAGGTGATCGTCAACATCAAGACCTTCATGGACGGGCACCGACCGCCCGACCGCGTGCTGCCGAGCATGCTCTGACCCGCAGCAGGAACAGCGGCTGCGGGTTGATCTGACGAGCGCCGACACTATCTGGGCCCCGGCGCATATCGTGCCGGGTGGAGGGAGGCCGAATGGAGGAGGCCCGAGGCTGGCTCGGCCGCAGAATCGCCGACTTCCTCACCAAGGAGCTCGATGGCTATAGCCCCTCCGCACCGCCGGACCCGGAGGCACTGGCGCGGGTGCTGCAGCCCGGCGACGTGCTCCTGGTCGAGGGCAACACCCGCATCGCCAGCATCATCAAGTACATGACGCAGTCCACGTGGTCGCACGCCGCTCTCTATGTCGGCGACATCCCCGGCACCGAGAGCGAGGGCGAGGCCCACACGCTGATCGAAGCCGACGTGAAGCTCGGCATCGTGTCGGTCCCGCTGGCGAAGTACGAGCACGCGCACGTGCGCATCTGCCGCCCTGTCGCGATGACTCCGAAGGACCGCGCCGAGGTGGTGCGTTTCGTGACCTCGCGCATCGGCCAGAGGTACGACATGAAGAATGTGGTCGACCTGGCGCGCTACCTTCTGCCCCTGCCGATTCCCGCGCGCTTCCGCCGGCGCATGATCGCGGTGGGATCCGGAGAGCCGACCCGCGCGATCTGCTCGACGCTGATCGCCGAGGCCTTCCAGCACGTGCGCTACCCGATCCTGCCGCGCATCGACACCAACAAGCGGCGGGGCATCACCCACTACGCCCGCGCCGAGCTGATTCACATCCGCCACCACAGCCTCTATGCGCCGCGCGATTTCGACATCTCGCCCTACTTCGCCATCCTGAAGCCCACCATCGAGATGGGGTTCGACTATAAGCGCTTCATCTGGCGGGACGATTCGACCGGCGCGGGGGCTGGCGAGCGGCAGGTCGGCCGGATCGGCATGCCCGACCCGCCACCGGCTCCGGGAAGCTAGAGTAGCTCGCAATGGGATGAGGTCATCCGATGGCGCAGAACCGCTCATAACCATTTGAAACCCGAGCGCGTACCGATCGCAAAACCCTGCCCGATCGGAGAGAAGCGGTCCAAATTCAACAGGTTGCAGCATTCCGCTGCGATCGGATGATTTCATCTGGCGGCGAAATGCTTTACGGCATGACCCCGCACGCCGACGGAAGCGGCCGCGATCACGGTCCAGCCGAACGCCTAGAGCATTTGAATTGGAGCGCCAATCCGGACCGCGCCGCGACGGTCGGGGCGCGCAGCGCCCCCGGGACGGCGCCCCCGGCGGCACCTGCGGGGCCTTCATGGCGCGTGCACAGGCGACCTGGTGAGTTGGAGAGGCATGACGACGAGCCCGTTCATACTGGTCGAGGGAGCCGTAAAGGCGTTCAGCCAGATCCTGTCGCCGCCCTTCCGGCGGCTGCTGAGCCTCTCGCTTTTGCTGACCGCCGGCATCCTGCTGCTGGTCTGGTTCGGCCTGACGCGGCTGTTCAACTATTATCTGTCCAACCACAGCATCAGCGGATCATACCCGATCCTCGACACCCTGGCGTTCTTCCTCGTCGGCATCGGGTTGTTCGTGGGACTGGCGTTCCTGCTGCCGCCGGTGTCGGCACTGGTCTCCGGCTACTTCCTGGACGAGGCGGCCGAGGCGGTGGAGCAGCGCTACTATCCGAACGATGTGCCAGGCACGCCGCTATCGTTCGGCCGCTCGTTGCTCTACGGGCTGCGCTTCGCCGGCCTGTCGCTCGCCGTCAACATCGTCGCGCTGCTGCTGGTGTTCGTGCCCGGCGTCAACCTGATCGCCTTCTTCGTCGCCAACGGCTACCTGCTCGGCCGCGAATATTTCGAGATGGCCGCCGCCCGCTTCAGGCCCGTGGCGGACGCGGAAGCGATGCGCGTGCGCAACCGGGCGACCGTCTTCCTCGGCGGCCTCGCCATCGCGGCGTTGGTGGTGGTGCCCTTCGCCAATCTGCTGACGCCGCTGTTCGGCATCGCGCTGATGGTCCACGTGCACAAGGCGCTCAGCCGGGCGGAGCCGGCCGGGCAGACCCAGCTGAGCCGCCGGCCCGCCGGCAGCGAGGTCAAGTAAGGCACGTGCGGCGGGACGCGCGCTTCACGATTGGGCAGGACCGCCCAGCGCGAAAGAAGCGCTCAAGATTCAATGGCTTGAGCGTCGTGTCGCAGCGGCGCCGGCGGCAGGTCGGACGAATCGAACTGCCCGGTCTTGCGGAAGCGCCACAGGTAGGTGGGCACGATGGCATCATAGCCCGTCGGCGTGATGCCGATGCCCTCCAGGGTCCGCCCCTCGCGCGTGGCGGCATCCGAGACCACGTTGTCGACCTGGAGCAGCCTCACCTGGTCGCGGGTGATGCGCAGGACCTGCGGCCACATCGACAGCGTCATGGTGGTTGCCACCTCGGTCAACCACGCCTGCAGGCGTGCGAGCGGCAGCGGCAGCGGCACGATCGGCGTGCTGCGGCGGGTCGTCGCCAGCACGTAGTCGACGAGTTCGCGCAGGGTGCGGGTCTCCGGCCCGCCGAGCTCGTAGACGCCGGCGGCCACGGCGCCGTCTACGGCACGCGCCACGGCCGCAGCCACGTCACCGACGAACACCGGCTGCATGCGCGTGTCGCCTCCCGCCAGCGGCAGCACCGGAAGGATGCGGGCAAGCTCGGCGAAGCGGTTGAAGAACTGGTCCTCCGGCCCGAAGATGACGGAGGGCCTGAGGATCGCTGCACCAGGAATGGCGGCGCGAACGCCGGCTTCGCCCTCGGCCTTGGTGAGCGCGTATTGGGAGGCGGAGTCCGGATCGGCGCCGAGCGCCGAAATATGCACCAGACGGTCGATGCCGCGAGCGGCCGCGGCCTCCGCAATGATGCGCGGGCCGAAGGCCTGCACCGCGTCGAAGCGCTGCCGGCCGCCCTCCTGCAGGATGCCCACCAGGTTGACCACCGCATGCGCGCCCTCGAGCGCCCGCTCGACGGACGCCCGATTGCGCACGTTGGCCTGCACCGGGCTGATCTGGCCGACGCCGCCGAGCGGCTGGAGATGGCCGGCAAGATCGGGACGCCGCACGGCGACACGGATGCGATGACCACGCTTGGCCAGCGCACGCACCACGTGGCGGCCGACGAAGCCGGATCCACCGAAAACCGTCACCAGCGTTTCGGATGGCTGTTGCCTGCTGAAAGACATGGGGCTCTCCGCGGGTATTCCCACTGGTCGGACGAGGCTTCCTAGTCAATCGGCTCGCGGCTGTATAGAGCGAGGTGATCACAGTGCGCCGCGCCTCGAAAGCGGCCCGTCCGCTCCCACGTTCACCTGTTCCATGGCCAAGACACGTTCCCTCGACAGTTTCCGCCGCATCGTCGTGAAGGTCGGCTCCGCCCTGCTGGTCGACCGCGACCGCGGCCGCGTGCGCGAAGAATGGCTAGCGGCGCTCGCCGACGACCTCGCCGCGCTGCATCGCCGCGGTGCCGACGTGCTTGTGGTGTCGTCCGGCTCCATCGCGCTGGGCCGCACAGTGCTCGCGCTGCCCCCCGGCCAGCTCAAGCTCGAGGACGGCCAGGCCGCCGCCGCGGTGGGGCAGATCGCCCTGGCGCGCATCTGGGCCGAGGTGCTGGGCGCCCACGGGATCACCGCCGGCCAGGTGCTGGTGACGCTGTGGGACACGGAGGAACGACGGCGCTACCTCAACGCCCGTGCCACCCTGGCCAAGCTGCTCGAATGGCGCGCCATTCCCGTGATCAACGAGAACGACACGGTGGCCACCAGCGAAATCCGCTACGGCGACAACGACCGCCTCGCCGCGCGTGTCGCCACCATGGCGGGCGCCGACCTGCTGGTGCTGCTGTCCGACGTGGACGGGCTCTACACGGGGCCGCCGGCGAGCGATCCGGGCGCCACGCTCATTCCCGTGGTCGAGCGCATCACGCCGGAGATCGAGGCCATGGCGGGCGGCGCCGCCTCAGAGCATTCGCGCGGCGGCATGCGCACCAAGATCGAGGCGGCCAAGATCGCGACCCAGGGCGGCGCCCACATGGTGATCGCCTCCGGCCAGGTCGAGAGGCCGTTACGATGCATCGCCAAGGGGGCGCCGGCCACCTGGTTCCTCTCGCCGTCCACCCCCACCCGAGCGCGCAAGACCTGGATCGCCGGCATGCTGGAGAGCCGCGGAACGGTGACCATCGACGACGGCGCGCTCGCCGCCCTGAGGCGCGGCAAGAGCCTGCTGCCGGCCGGCGTGGTGCGGGTCGACGGCAGCTTCGCGCGCGGCGACCCGCTGCTCGTGCGCGGCCTCGACGGTACCGAGGTCGGCCGCGGCCTGTCGAACTATGACGCCGAGGATGCGGCACGCATCGCCGGCAAATCGTCGGCCGACATTCCCGCCATCGTCGGCTTCACCGGGCGCACCGAGCTGATCCACCGCGACGTCTTCGTGCTTGCCGGCGCGCTGAAGGGGCCCGGCTAGCCGGCACGGACGGGGTGCTTCGCCCCCGGGCCGAAGCCCGCGGATGCGCGGATGCCCGGACGGCACCGGCCGCGCAGGATGGCCGGCAAACCCTTGCCAGAGCCGAAGGCAACCCCTTAATGAGGGCTTGACGGCGGCGGCGGTCTGGCGTCGGCGTCCGATGCAAGGTGACGGTGATGAGCGTAGCGCTGCTCTCGGAGCACAAGTCCACCTCCGCGACCGAGGCGGAGCCGGCGGTGGCGCCCGTCATGATCGAGATCGGCAGGCGCGCCCGCGCCGCTCAGCGGCGCCTCGCCCTGGCCCCGGCCGAGACGAAGCGCGCCGGCCTGGCCGCGGCAGCGGCGGCGATCCGCGCGGCCGCGCCGGCGATCCTGGATGCCAACCGCGCCGACGCCGAGGAAGCCCGTCGGAACGGGCAGTCGGAATCCTACATCGATCGCCTGCTGCTCGATGCACGGCGCGTTGAAGCCATCGCCGCGGCGGTCGACGAGATCGCAGAGCTGCCCGATCCGGTGGGCCGCGTCACGGCGCGCTTCGAGCGGCCGAACGGCCTCGTCATCGAGCGCGTGTCGACACCGCTCGGCGTCGTCGGCGTGATCTTCGAGAGCCGGCCGAACGTGACTGCGGACGCCGGCGCCCTGTGCCTCAAGGCCGGCAACGCGGCGATCCTGCGGTCCGGCTCCGATAGTTTCCGCTCCGCCCAAGCCATCGCCGCGGCCATGGCGACGGGCCTAGCGTCGGCCGGTCTGCCGGCCCACGCCGTGCAGCTGGTGCCGACGCGCGACCGGGCCGCCGTGGGTCTGATGCTGGCCGGCCTCGACGGGGCCATCGATGTCATCGTGCCGCGGGGCGGCAAGAGCCTTGTCGCCCGTGTGCAGCACGAGGCGCGGGTTCCGGTCTTCGCTCACCTGGACGGGCTCAATCACGTCTACGTCCACGGCGACGCCGACCTGGACCTGGCCCGACAGGTGGTGCTGAACTCCAAGATGCGGCGCACCAGCGTGTGCGGCGCGGCCGAGACGCTGCTCGTTGACCGGGCGGGAGCCGCCCGCCTGCTCGCGCCGCTCGTCGCCACGCTGCTGGAGGCGGGCTGCGAAGTCCGCGGGGACGCCGCGACCGCCGCGGCCGATACCCGGGTGAAGCCCGCGGTCGATGATGACTGGCGCACCGAATACCTGGACGCGGTGATCTCGGTCCGGCTCGTCGACGGCCTCGACGCGGCCATCGACCACATCGAGACCTACGGCTCCCATCACACCGACTGCATCGTGACCGGGGACGAGCCAACGGCGGAGCGGTTCATGGCCGAGGTCGATTCGGCCATCGTGCTGCACAATGCCTCGACCCAGTTCGCCGACGGCGGCGAGTTCGGCTTTGGCGGCGAGATCGGCATCGCGACCGGCCGCATGCATGCGCGCGGCCCGGTCGGCACCGAGCAGCTCACGTCGTTCAAGTACCGGGTCCGCGGCACAGGCCAGACCCGGCCCTGACCGCGGCGCCAGTCACGGCTCTTGGGCATGCGCTCGGCCGAGCCAAGATGTGCCAGCTCTCCGCGCCGGAAGCGCTACTTTCCGGACGAGCGCGCCCACCCCATCAAGGGGCGTTCAGTGTGCCGCCGAAACGCTTGCCGCGGCGGGCAGCGGCGCGGGCAGATCCCCGGCCAGTTGCAGCGCCTGGGTCAGTTCCTCGACGCTTTCCTTCACCTTCAGCAGATCGGGATGATGCAAGCTGCCGCAGGCCAGGTAGATCGTCGAACCTCCGGCGGCAATTGGCCTGACCATGAGGATATGCGACGAGTTCAGCAGGATTCTCGTATTGTCGTTTCGTTCGGTGACGCGAATGAGCATCGTTGCCTCCGTCCTTCAGCTCCTCCCGTGATCCTCGACGCCTCAGTTGCCATGTCATTTCCGTCGGCGCCGGGTGGCTGAGCATGGCCGGTCTTCCTGTCCTGCCGACGCACGCCCCAGGTATGAATATCGGCCTATTCGGCGGCTCCTTCAATCCGCCGCATGCCGGTCATCGCCTGGTCGCGACGGCGGCCCTGAAGCGGCTCGGCCTCCACCGCGTCTGGTGGCTGGTGACTCCGGGCAATCCGCTGAAGAACAACAGCGAGTTGCCGGCGCTGGCGACGCGCCTGGCAGCGGCACGGCGGCTGGCGCGGCATCCACGCGTCTCGGTGACCGGCTTCGAGGCCGAGATCGGCGCCCGGTATACGTACGACACCGTGGCGTACCTCAAGCGTCGCTGCCCGGAGGTGCGCTTCGTCTGGCTGATGGGCGCCGACAGCTTCGCCAACTTTCACCGCTGGCAGAACTGGCGGCGCATGGCAGCGCTGATCCCCATCGCCGTCATCGATAGGCCGGGCCTCACCATCGCCGCCGCCCGCTCCCGCGCGGCAACGGCACTGGCGCGCTACCGTCTGCCGGAGGAGGAGGCGCATCTGCTGGCCGGCAGGCCACCGCCCGCCTGGATCTTCCTGCACGGACCGCGCTCGCCGCTGTCGTCGACGGCTCTGCGCCGCGGCGCAGAGCCCGGCGGCGATGCCAGCCGGTAGCGCGCGGGACCTGAATTCTCAGCCGCTCAAGCCCTGCGCTGCGGTCGTCGTTGAACCGTCGCCTCATTAACGCTATGTTCAGGGGCATGGGCGCGCTCGTCACGCCCTCCACTGAGGACCAGGCACTGAACCACATGCCTCTTCGCGAAGCGGACGTTGCTCCGTTTCCCCCGGCTGCCGGACCTACGCACCGGCCGGCCGATGCGCAGGCGGGCCGCGATGCCCTGACGGTCGCGCGCCATTGTCTCGATGACATGAAAGCCGAAGAGACGGTCGAAATCGACCTCGTCGGAAAGACCTCCCTCGCCGACACCATGATGATTGCGTCCGGCCGCTCGCACCGACACGTCGGTTCGATCGCGGAACGAGTCATCGAGGCGTTGAAGGGCGCAGGGGTCGGACCGGTCCGCGTCGAAGGCCTCTCCACGTGCGACTGGGTGCTGATCGACGCCGGGGACCTGATCATCCACGTGTTCAGGCCCGAGGTACGCGGCTTCTACAATCTGGAAAAGATGTGGGGCGCGAGCCGGCCGGCGGAGCAGGAGCGCCTCGTCGGCTGACGGTCAAGCGCGGCAGTGAAGATAGGCCTGATCGCGGTCGGCCGGCTGAAGGCCGGGCCGGAGCGTGAGCTCGCCCAGCGTTACCACGAGCGCGCCACTGCCCTCGGACGGACGTTGGGATTGGCAGTGCTTCCCTTCGTCGAGCTCGCCGAAAGCCGCTCGCCCGATACGTCCGGCCGCAAGGCGGAGGAGGCTGCGGCGATCCTCGCCAGAATCGACACCGGCCGGGCCGCCGATACGGCCGTCGTTGCCTTTGATGAGCGCGGCGAGGCGGTAACGAGCGAAGTCTTTGCCGGACGGCTCGCCGCCTGGCGCGACGGCGGAATGCCTGGGATGGCGCTGGTCATCGGCGGCCCCGATGGCCTCGACCCGGCCGTCCGGCAGCGGGCCGACCTCACGTTGTCGTTCGGCGCCATGACGTTGCCCCATCAGATCGTCAGGGTCCTCGTGCTCGAACAGCTGTATCGCGCCATGACAATCATGGCGGGACATCCCTATCATCGCCCTTAACCGATTCGGCACGGTTCGTGCGTGTCACTGCCGTCCCCGCCGACCTTGCGCGCCCGATGTAAGCCCTGATGCAGCCGCCCGTCCCCGCCGCCCTGCTCCTCACTGCACTCGTCTTCGCCGCCGCGGGCGTCGCTTTGCCGCGGCAGGCGGCCGGCCAGGCACAGGCCGGCAGGGCAGCGGCGGAGGGACCGACGCCGGCCGACGCGGCGGCGCGCGCGCAGCGGCTGGTCGATAAGCAGACGCGCGAGCGCGAGCTCAAGGAGATCGAGACCAAGCTGCAGACCAATGCCGAGGCGCGTGCCAAGCTTGACGCGGAGATCGCGAGCATCCGCTCCGACCGTGCCCAGCTCAACGCCGCCCTCCTCGACACAACCGCCAAGGTGCAGGCAACGGAGGAGCGCATCTCGGCGCTCGACGATCGGCTGATGGTGCTGAACGACAGCGCCGCCGCGATCCGCCGGTCGTTCGAGAGCCGGCGGGCGGTGATTGTCGAGGTGCTGGCGGCGCTCCAGCGCATGGGACGACGGCCGCCGCCGGCCGTGCTGACCAGCCCGGACGACATGCTGGCGGCGGTGCGCACCTCGATCCTGCTCGGCGCCGTGGTGCCGGAGTTGCGCGCCGAGACCGAGACGCTCGCCGCCGATCTCGGCGAGTTGGTACGGCTCTCCGACAGCATCAAGGCGGACCAGGCGAGCCGCCGACAGGAGCTTGAAGCCATCGTCGAGGAGCGCCGACGGCTCGCCTCGCTCATCGACGCGCGCCAATCGAGGCTCACCGATGCGGAAAAGAATGCGGCGAGCGAAAGCGCCCATGCGGAGGCCCTCGCCAAGCAAGTGACCTCGCTCAAGGATCTGATCGGCCGCCTGGAGACGGAGCTGAGCGCGGCGCAGCGCAACGCGGAATCCGCGCGCAAGGCCGAAGAGGAACTGAAGGTGGCGCGCGACAAACTCGCGTCCCTCGCCTTCAAGGATCCGGCGCGGCTGGCGCCCAAGATCGCCTTCGTCGACGCCAAGGGGCAACTGCCGCTGCCGCTCGGCGGCAGCACGGTCACCAGCTTCGGCAGCGCCGACGGAACGGGCGGCAAATCCCAGGGCCTCACCATTTCGGGCCGTGCCGGCGCCATCGTTTCGGCGCCTTGTGATGGTTGGATCTCGTTCGCTGGTCCCTTCCGCTCCTTCGGGCAACTCTTGATCATCAATGCCGGGGGCGGATATTATGTCTTGTTGGCTGGCATGGATCGGATCAACGTGAGTCTCGGTCAGTTCGTGTTGGCCGGCGAGCCTGTCGCCGTCATGGGAGACGCTGTCGCGCCATCGCGCGGCGGCGGGGCAGACGGACCTGATCTCTACGTGGAGTTCCGTAAAGACGGGGGGGCGATCGACCCCTCCCCCTGGTGGGCGAAGTCTCAAGGCGAAAAGGTTCGCGGATGATGCGGAAAGTTTCTATCCTGATCTGCGGTGCGATGATGGGCGCCGGTGCCACGCTCGTGGCCACACAGACGCGGCTGATGTCTACGACGAGCGCGGCTGCCGCCTCCGCCGAGATCTACCGCCAGCTCAATCTGTTCGGTGACGTCTTCGAGAAGGTGCGCACCGACTATGTCGAGAAGCCGGCCGAGGGCAAGCTGATCGAGTCCGCGATCAACGGCATGCTGTCGTCGCTGGATCCGCACTCCAGCTACATGGATGCGAAGAGCTTCAAGGACATGCAGGTGGAGACCCGCGGCCAGTTCGGCGGGCTCGGCATCGAGGTGACCCAGGAAGACGGGCAAATCAAGGTCGTCACTCCGATTGACGACACGCCTGCCGCGCGCGCGGGCATCCTGACCAACGACCTGATCACCAAGATCGACGGCGAGCCGGTGCAGGGCCTCGCCCTCAACCAGGCCGTCGACAAGATGCGCGGCCCGGTCAACACCCAGGTCAAGCTGACGATCCAGCGTCCCAACCGCAAGGATCCGCTCGAGGTCACCCTCACGCGCGAGATGATCTCCATCCGCTCCGTGCGCTCGCGTGTGGAAGGCGACATCGCCTACATCCGCCTCACCCAGTTCATCGAGCACAGCTTCGACGACCTGAAGGCCGCGATCGAGAAGACGACCAAGGAGATCGGCGAGGACAAGATCAAGGGCTACGTGCTCGACCTGCGCAACAACCGCGGCGGCCTGCTCGACCAGGCCGTCTACGTGTCGGACGCCTTCCTCAACCGCGGCGAGATCGTCTCCACCCGCGGCCGGAACGCCGACGAGACGCAGCGCTTCAACGCCAAGGCCGGCGACGTCACCAAGGGCAAGCCGGTGATCGTGCTGGTGAACGGCGGCTCGGCCTCGGCCGCCGAGATCGTCGCCGGCGCCCTGCAGGACCACAAGCGCGCCACGCTGATCGGCACCCGCAGCTTCGGCAAGGGCTCGGTGCAGACCATCATTCCGCTGGGCGCCAACGGCGCGCTCCGCCTCACCACCGCCCGCTACTACACCCCGTCGGGCCGTTCGATCCAGGCCAAGGGCATCGAGCCCGACATCGAGGTGCTGCAGGACATCCCGGACGAGCTCAAGGGCAAGGACGAGACCAAGGGCGAGGCGGGGCTGAAAGGCCACCTGCGCGCGGCCAATCCGGACAAGGACGACAAGACGGAGGAGAAGTCCGGCTCGTCCGCCTACATCCCGACGGACCCGACCAAGGACAAGCAGCTCCAGGCGGCGCTCGAGCGCCTGCGCGGCGTCCAGTCGAGCGGCGCCCAGAAGGCGGAGAAGGCCCCCGTGCCGAACTGAGCCCCGGATCGCCGTTTGCCGTCGACACCGAAAACGGGCTTGCGCCCGTTTTCTTTGGCCTGCGCCGTCCCCACCTGATTGGCGGCGCGCTCATCGCCCGGCGCCGCCGGTAACGGCGCGCCCGCGCAGGGACGACCCTGGCGCGTGACTGCCACTGGACGGGACGGCCCTCCGCAATCAAGGGTCATCATGTCCTGGCTTCTCCTCCTCGTCGCCGGCCTGCTGGAAGTGGGCTGGGCGGTCGGCCTCAAGCAGACCGAGGGCTTCACCCGACCGCTGCCCACGGTGCTGACGCTCGCCGCGATGGCGGCCAGCATCGCGTGCCTCGGCCTCGCCCTCAAGGAGCTTCCGGTCGGCACGGCCTACGCGGTCTGGACCGGCATCGGCACGGTCGGCACCGTCCTCGTCGGCATCGCGGTGGCCGGCGACCCGGCTTCGGCGGGACGGCTCATCTGCATCGGCCTGATCGTCGCCGGCATCGCCGGCCTCAAGCTGACCGCTTGAGCGGCAGAGCCGGCGTTGTGAGGGGGCGCCACGCGTCGGAGCGTGTCCCGATCGGGTGAGATCATCCGATCGGGTAGACGTGCGTAGGCTCTGCGGGCACGTCCTGCGCGAGGGCGCCTTCACCCCATCGCGGAGCGCTCGAGCCTCGCCGCCGCTCGAGCGGGATGATTTTTCTTGGAATGCTATCCCTCTCTCTGCCTTGAGCATGATCCCGTCCAAAAACCGGTCGCCACTTTTTCCGACCATGCTCTACATGTCGCGGTGCCACTCCCGCTCGGCAGCCAGCGAGGCCACCATGTCGCGTCACGACGATCCTGCCCACCTGCCGTACCGGCTCTCGGCCGGCATCATGCTGCTCAACGCCGACAATCTGGCCTTCGTCGGCCAACGCCGGGCGGACGCGGGGCCCGAGCACGTCGACGACACCTACAGCTGGCAGATGCCCCAGGGCGGCATCGATGAGGGTGAGGACCCTTACATGGCGGCGCTGCGCGAGCTCTATGAGGAGACCAACGTCCGCTCGGTCTCGCTGCTGGCCGAGGCGCCGGACTGGTACGCCTACGATCTGCCGCAGGAGACCCTGCGCAAATCCTGGAAGGGTCGCTATCGCGGCCAGAAGCAGAAGTGGTTCGCCCTGCGCTTCCTCGGCACCGAGGAGGAGATCAACGTCGCCGCGCCGGCCGGCCACAAGCCCGAGTTCTCGGCTTGGCGGTGGGTGCCGGTGGCCAGCCTGCCCAGCCTGATCATTCCGTTCAAGCGGCCGGTCTACGAGAAGGTTGTGGACGCCTTCCTGCCCCTGGTCACCGGCGGCACAGGGGCCGGGCAGCACGGCAGCTGACGCCCGTGGGCGCGCCGGACGGCGTGGTCGGCCTCTCGCCGGCGCAGTCCGGCTCGCTCACGGATCGCCGAAGTCGGCCTCGCGATGGGCCGTGGCCCGCCGCGGCGCCGAGGATGGCGACAGCCGCCGCCCCAGAGCGACCACGAGCCGGCCGTCGATGACGGCGAGACCGGCTCCGACGACGGCTATGCCGATGCCATGCATGGTGGTCAGGGTCTCGCCGAACGCCGTCCAGCCGACCAGGAGCGCCCAGGCGGGGATCAGGAACGTCACCAGCATCAGGTTGGTGGCACCCGCCGTCGCCAGCAGACGATAGAAGACGATATAGGCCAGCCCGGTCGCCACCACGCCGATGCAGACGAGCGCGGCGATCGGCCCGGTGGCGGGCATGGGCAGCGTCCACGGCCGGTCGATGATCAGGGCGAGAGGGACCATCACCGCCGCGGCGGCGGCCATCTGTCCGAAGGCGGCGGCCATGGGCGCAACCTCCATGCGGCGAAACCGGCGCCCGTAGATGCCTGAACAGGCATAGCTGAAAGTTGCGGCGAGACACGCCAGCTCGGCCAACGCGCCGGGATGCAAGGAGCCGATCAGGGCGGCCCCCGGTGCGGCGGGCGTGAGAAAGCTGGGGCCGACGATCAGTACGACGCCAGCCATGCCGACCAGCACTCCTGCCAGTTCAGCACCGACAGCTTTTCGTCCGTCGTGAGCGCATGGGCAACCAACGCCGTGACCAGTGGCGTCGCCGCATTGAGGATGGCGGCGAGGCCCGAGGAGATCGCCGTCTGCGCATAGGCGAACAGGATCCACGGCACGACGTTGTTCCACAGCCCCATGGTGAAGAAGGCCCGCCACACCCGCCAGCCGCGCGGCAGCGCGCGGCGGGTGAGGACGAGTGCCACCACCAGAAACAGCGCGGCGATCGACACGCGCCCGGCCACGACGGTGATCGGCGGCAGCGCCGTGAGGACGACCTTCACGAGGGCGAAGGAGCCGCCCCACAGCAGCGACAGCGCGAACAGAAGCAGCCAGTCGCTGCGGCTCATGCGCGTATTGATGGCAACGGACATCAGGGGACAAGCCGGACGCAAACCAAGGGGGGCGAGCGTTAGCACGGGCGCCCACCCCGGGCACCCGGTTTCCTGCCCCGCAATTCGCGCCCCCACCGCGGCCCGCGACGGCGATCAATCGGACTTGGCGTTGCGGTTGGTGAAGCGGGCGTTGCCGAGCCCGGTGCCGATGGTCAGTACGCCCCAGTGCTCCACGTCCTGCATGAAGGGCGTCTGACTAAGGCCCTGCACGACGGCGTCGTTGTGCATGACCACGACGGTCTCATGATCGCCGATCGTGGGAATGGCCTCCGTCAGGCTGGCGGCAAGATTGAACCGGGAGCTCTCCCAATTGCCGGGCAGGTTCTGTCCGCCCCGGGCGATCGACCCGTCGGGCTCGATGACGCCAGGCACGCCGATACCGACCAGCGGGCAGAGGCTGCGTCCATCCTTGGCCGCGCTCTTGATGAGGCCGCGCAGCATGTCGACCAGCCGCTCGACCGCCTCCTCGCGCCCCGGCTTCTCCTCGCGATGGCGCCAGAGCTCGGCCTTCCAGACCTCTGCCTTGGACAGGTCGCGCGCCGCCTTGAGCTTGAGATCGACGATGCCGCAGCGGATGTTGGAGCCGCCGACATCGACCGTCAGCACGCTGTCGTGTCCCTCGTAGACCCACGACGGGGCAAGATGCGCGCACCCGATCAGGCCCGCTTCGTCCGGATGGTGGCGGATGACCTCGAGGTCGACGTCGATACCCTCGCTCTTGATCAGCACCGCGGCGCGGCCGACTGCCAGTTCACCGACGCGGCTTTCCCGCAACCCCCCGCCAACGACGATGCGCTGCGTGTCCGCCCACGGCTTGGCCTTGAGAAAGCGCCGGATGACATAGGCGAGTTCGCCAGCGAAATGTTCGACCGCCCCGTGCACGACGCCGGCGGCCTCGGGGTCACCGTCGCGCAGCACCTTGTCGAGCTTGCGCTTGCTGATCTTGGCGCTCGGAGTTTCGCCGAGCGGGTCCTCGTCGGTCTTCTTCAGCGCCTTGCGGATGTCGTCGAGCATGGCCCGAAAAGCCCGTCCGCTGGCCCGGTCGCCGACGAAGCCGTTCTTGTCCTCGACCTCCAGATTGTAGCTGTCGACGACGACGGCCGAGAGTCGGCTGGCGCCGTGGCCGGCAAGGCCCGACGACGCGGCGTCTCCGTTCGCTTCGGCAGGCTTTTCTGTCTTCGGCTTGTCTGTCTTCAGCTTGGCCATTTGTCCCCCGCACCCCGAACCAAACGTCGACCCGCCCGCTTAGTTCCGCGCGGCAGGCCGCCGCCCGTCACAGGCCCTTCAGGAAGCCCAGCAGCGCCTCGTTGACCTCGGCTGCTGCCTCCTGCTGCACCCAATGGCCGGCGCCCTCGATCACCACGCTGCCGCGCAGGTCCGGCACGAACTCGGCGAGGGCGCGCTCCGCGGCGCCGGCAAAGCCGCGCACCGGATCGCGCGAGCCGGTGATGAACAGGGCCGGAACGCCGATCGATGCATCCTGCCAGGGCGCCGAAAGCAGCCAGTTGCGGTCGATGTTGCGATACCAGTGGATGGGCCGGCGAAAGCCGTTGGCACGGAAGGCGTCGACGAACACGGCGAACTCGCGCTCGCTGATCCAGGCCGGCAGCGGACGCGGGTTATGGAGCTGCAGGAGCGGCTCGCCCGGCTTGGCGTAGAGCGACCAGCGGTCCGCTTCCCGCCCTTCCTCGGCGATGCCACCGAAAACGGCACGCATGGTGCGCTCGACGTCGACCTCGAATTCGGCCTCGACGCGCCCCTCGTCCTGGAAGGCGACGATGTAGAACTCGCCGAGCCCCTTCTCGGCGGTGATCTTGCGATAGCTGTCGATGGGCAGCTTGCCCGGCCGACGCGGCTGGAACGGCACACTCATGGCGCAGACGGCCTTGAACATGTCCGGGCGGATGAGCGCCGCCTGCCAGGCGACGGCGGCCCCCCAGTCGTGGCCGACGATGATGGCCTCGCGCTCGCCCAGGGCCTGCACGATGGCGACGATATCGCCCACCAGCTCGAAGACGCTGTAACGGTCGACGCTGTTCGGCCCGCGCGTGCCGCCGTAGCCGCGCATGTCTGGCGCAACAGCGCGAAAGCCGGCGGCCGCCAGCGCCGGCAGCTGGTGCCGCCAGGAATAGGCGAGCTCGGGAAAGCCGTGGCACAGCACAACCAGAGGGCCCGCATCACCGGCCGTAGACAGCGCGAAGGACAGTCCGTTCGCCTCCACGCGCGCATGCTTGATCTCGCTCACGTCCCGCTCCCTCCCGCCTTGGCCAGTTCGGCGTCACACCATGTGTCCCAGCGGATGGATGGCCAGGTCAAGCCCCGGCCATGTTCGGCTGACAGGGGGGCGTCGGCCGCCGCCTCATGCCGTGGGCGCGCGGCTGGCCCGCGATCTCAAGGCATTGTGGGCGCCTGCGGCTGTCGTAAGCTCAGGCAAATATAAGCATGCTCATAACAAGCACGACAATGAAGTGATGCCCCTGCTGCAACCAACCCTCGGCTTCGTTCTGCACGACGTGGCCCGTCTGCTGCGCAAGCGCTTCGAGCAGCGCGCCCGAGACCTGGGGCTGACCCGCTCGCAGTGGCAGTGCCTGGCATTCCTGGCGCCGAACGAGGGCATCCATCAGGGTGGCCTGGCCGAGATCCTGGAGGTCGAACCGATCACGCTCGGCCGCATCCTCGACAAGCTCGAGGCGCGCGGCCTCATCGAGCGGCGCTCGCACCCCACCGACCGGCGCATCCGGCTGCTCTATCTCACCCCGGACGCGCTGCCCCTGTTGGACCAGATGCGCGAGCTCGGCGACGTGACGCGCGCCGAGGCGCTCGAGGGCCTGAGCGATCCCGACCGCGAGCGGCTGATGGGCATGCTCACGCACATCAAACGGAACCTGGTCTCGGCCTGCGGCAAACCCGTGCGAATGAAGGAGGCGCGCCATGGCTAAGCGCCTGCTACACGGCGAGGCGCCCGCTGAGCCAGCGCCGCCGCTCAGTGACGGGCCGGGCGCCGATTGGCGCGCCCGCACGCCCCATGACATGTCGGGCCAGGCCAAGGCCGCCCCCATGAGCACCCCGGCGCGACAGCCGCCGGCCTCGCCGGCCCGGCCCGCCCCGGCGACGGTGGCCGAACGCCAGCCCGCCGAACCGGCAGCGCTGCGCCAGACGCCGAATTCGCCGCCGCCTGCACCCGCCGATGAGGCATCATTGGCGGCGGTGGCCGCCGGCAAACCCCGCCGGCGCTGGCTGCGCCCGCTGCTGTTCATGCTGCTGCCGGTGGCCCTTGCCGCGGGCGGCTACTATTACGTCGTCGGCGGCCGCATCATGGCGACCGAGAACGCCTACGTGCGTGCGGACATCGTCGGCGTCTCCACCGACATCTCCGGCATCGTCAAGGAGGTGAATGTCCGCGAGAACCAGCAGGTCGCCGCGGGCGACGTGCTGTTCAAGCTGGACAGCCTGCCATTCCGTCTGGCACTGACGCGCGCCCAGGCCCAGGTGGGCATCGTCGCCGACGAGCTGAAGGCGCTCAAGGCGAGCTACGGCGACATGCAGGCGCAGATCCGCCAGGCGCAGGTCGATGTCGACTTCTACACCCGCGAACTCGCCCGCCAGCAGGCGCTGGTCAGCCGCGCCGTCGCTTCGGAGGCGACCTACGAGCAGGCCCAGCGCAACCTGCAAGGCTCCCGCCAGAAGGTGGCCTCGCTCACCCAGCAACTCGCCGGCATCGCCGCCAACCTCGCCGGCGATCCGAATATCGCCGTCGAAAAGCACCCGCGCTACGTCGATGCGGTGGCGCAGCGCGACGAAGCTCAGCGCCAGCTCGACCACACGGTCGTGCGGGCCCCCTTCGCCGGCGTCGTCACCAATGTGCCGTCGCTCCAGCCCGGACAGTACCTGGCCTCGTCCACCGCCGCCTTCAGCGTCGTGTCGAGCGATCACGTGTGGATCGACGCGCACCCCAAGGAGACCGAGCTGACCTACGTGCGCCCGGGGCAGCCGGTGACCGTCAGCGTCGACACCTATCCCGGCGTCGAATGGCACGGCACGGTCGACAGCATCAGCCCGGCCTCGGCGGCGAGCTTTTCCCTGTTGCCGGCGCAGAACACCAGCGGCAACTGGGTCAAGGTGGTGCAGCGCATTCCCATGCGCGTGCGCATCGATACCGACCCGTCGAAGCCGCCGCTGCGGGCCGGCATGAGCGTGGTGGTGGAGGTCGACACCGGCCGCCCCCGCGGCCTGCCGGACGTCCTGTCGCGCTTCGAGAGACTGTTCGGCATCAGCCGGGCGGAGGGCCATCGATGAGTGCCGCGGCCGGGGCAATGGCGGGCCCTGGCGTCGCCAATCGCGGGGCGATCACCGCCTGCGTGATCCTGGCGGTGATCATGCAGGCGCTCGACACCACCATCGCCAACGTAGCTCTGCCCTACATCCAGGGCAGCGTGGCGGCCAGCGCCGACCAGATCAACTGGGTGCTGACCTCCTATATCGTCGCGGCTGCGATCATGACGCCGCCCTCCGGGTGGCTCGCCAGCCGCTTCGGTCGCAAGCGCGTCCTGATGGTCTCCGTAGCCGGCTTCGTCGTCGCCTCGGTGCTGTGCGGCGTGGCGCAGTCGCTCACGCAGATCGTCGGTTTCCGGCTGTTGCAGGGGTTCTTCGGCGCGGCCCTGGTGCCGCTGTCGCAATTGATCCTGCTCGACATCTACACGCCCGAGGAGCGCGGCTCGGCCATGGCTCTGTTCGGGGTGTCGGTGATGGTGGGCCCCGTGCTCGGCCCCGTCATCGGCGGCTGGCTGACCGAGAACCTGAGCTGGCGCTGGGTTTTCTACATCAACCTGCCGCTCGGCGTGATCGCCCTCCTCGGCATCTCGGCCTTCGTCACCGAGCCCCCCCTGGAGCGCGTGGCCAGGTTCGACTGGTTCGGCTTCGGCAGCCTGTCCGTCGCGATCGCAGCCCTCCAGGTGGCGCTCGACCGCGGCGAGCACCTGGACTGGTTCGGCTCGCGCGAGATCATCCTGGAGTCGGTCATCGCCGCGTCGGCCTTCTACATCTTCCTGGTGCACACCTTCACGGCCAAGAATCCCTTCGTCGATCCGACGCTGTTCAAGGACCGCAACTTCTCGCTCGGCATGCTGTTCATCTTCATCGTCGGCGTGACCTATCTGGCGTCGCTGGCGCTGATGACGCCTTATCTGCAGACCTTGATGGGCTATCCCGTCGTCACCGCCGGCATCGTCCTGGGGCCACGCGGCCTCGGCACCATGCTGTCCATGTTCATCGTCGGCCGCCTTATCGGCCGCGTCGACATCCGCCTGCTGCTGGCGCTGGGCCTCGGCCTTTCCGCCTGGGCCATGTACGACATGACCGGCTGGACGCCGGACGTGTCGCAATGGACCATCGTCAGCACGGGCTTCCTCCAGGGGGCGGGCCTCGGCTTTCTGTTCGTGCCGCTGACCACGGTCACCTTCGCCACGCTGCCGGCCCACCAGCGCGGCGCAGGCACCGGCCTCTACAACCTGTCGCGCAACATCGGCTCGGCCATCGGCATCTCCGTGGTCATCGCGCTGCTCACCCGCAACACGCAGGCCAACCACGCCGACATTGCCGCTTACGTCACGCCGTTCAACCGCCACTTCCTCGATCCGTCGATCGCCCACGCGCTCAGCCCCTACACCCCTGCGGGGCGCGCCGCGCTCGACGCCATCGTCACCACACAGGCGAACATCATCGCCTATATCAACGACTTCAAACTGTTGATGTTGATGTGCCTGGTCGTGATGCCGCTGCTGCTGCTGTTTCGCGAGACGCCCAACGCGGGCGGCTCATCCGACCACGCGGTCGTCATGGAATGAGCGGCGCCGGGCCGGCATCGCCCCGGCCGGCCGGAGCGGTCTGGATGGAGTCACCCCATCACCGAGGAGCGCTCCAGATCTTGCCCGATCACGTCGGCCGTCAGCCAGCGGCGCAGCACCGCGACCGCCGGACCTGCCTCGGCGCCGACGCGACAGACGAAGTCGTAGCGCAGGCCCGGTAGCGGCGGCCCGAAGGGCTGCACCAGCGCGCCCGAGGCGAGTTCGGCGGCGACCAGGGCGAGGCTGAGCAGGGCGACACCCTGGCCGGCGATCGCCGCCTGGATGGCGCTGTTCTCGTCGCTGAAGACGATGCCGGCCTCCGGATCGAGCCGGCCGGCAAGGCCCGCTGCCCGCGCCCACGAGCGCCAGGTGGGGACGCTGAGCCGCGCTGCTGGCCCCCATTCGAAATGGATCAGGTTGCTCGCGGCCAGATCCTCCGGTCCGCTCAGGTGCAGATGCGGGCTGCACACCGGCGCGAAGCTGTCGGCCAGGACCGGGTGCGCATCGAGCCCGGGATAGGGGCCGAGGCCGTAGCGGATGGCCGCATCGGCCTCACCGGCGGAGAGATCGACCGGATCGTCGGAGGCGTGCAGGCGCAGGTCCCAACCCGGATTGAGCCGGCGGAAACCGGCGGCCCGCGGCACCAGCAGCCGTGCCGTGAAAGCGACGGTCGCCGACAGGGTAGCGACCGCCCGGGCCGGACGCCCAGTCGCGGCGACCGCATCGGCCATCATGTCGAACGCCTGGCGCAACTGCGGATAGAACGCCCGCCCCTCCGCGCTGAGCACGACCTGGCGGGTCTGGCGCTGGAACAGCGAGACGCCGAGCCCCGCCTCCAGCTGACGGACCTGATGGCTGATCGCCGTCGGCGTTACCCCGAGCTCCGCCGCGGCCCGCTTGAAGCTGCCCTGGCGCGCCGCCGCTTCGAAGGCGCGCAGCGATCCCAGTGGCGGCAGACGGCGCATCGGCTCCTCCCCTCACCGCGGTGTGCAGCACCCGTGATAGGTGATCTGAGATCATCTGTCGAATGAGAACTTGGCGTTTGTGAAACGGGAGATATTGACCCACTTCTGCACTTGTCCGGACGGACCCACAAGGTCCTACGGATGAACCCGCTTCAACTAAGGATTGTTGCCGATGGCTTGGCTCTTTCTGGCCGCCGCCGCCGCTTTCGAGATCCTCTTCGCCTTGAGCATGAAATACGCCGAAGGCTTCACCCGCCCGCTGCCGACCGTCGTCACGGTGGTCGGCGTCGTGGGCGGCATCGGCTTCCTGACCCTCGCCCTGAAGACCCTGCCGGTCAGCGTCGCCTACCCGGTCTGGACCGGCATCGGCTCGCTCGGGACCGTGTTGCTCGGCTTCGTGCTGCTCGGCGAACCGCTGACGTGGCCCAAGCTCTTGTCGGCCCTCGCCATCGTTGGCGGCATCGCCGGGCTCAAGGCGGCTTCGGCCTGATCATTCCCCTGGAGGTAGACCCCATGTCGACCGTTCTTCACCTCGATGCCAGTGCCCGCCTCACGCGCTCCGTCAGCCGCGCCCTGTCCGAACGCTTCGTCGGCGCATGGCGCGCCGCCCGCCCGGGCGATGCCATCGTCCGCCGTGATCTGGCCGTCGATCCTCCGCCGCACGTGAGCGAGGCCTGGATCGCCGCCGCCTTTTCGCCGCCGGGGGCGCGCAGCGCCGAGATGCAGGCGGCGCTGGCCTGGTCCGATGCCGCGATCGACGAGCTCGTGGCGGCCGACGTCGTGGTCATCGGCACGCCGATGTACAATTACGGCATGCCGAGTGCGCTGAAGGCCTGGATCGACCAGGTGATCCGCGTCGGCCGCACCTTCTCCTTCGACCTCGCCCGCGGCGACCACCCGATCCGGCCGATCCTGAAGGGCAAGCGGCTGGTGGTGCTCAGCGCCCGCGGCGAGTTCGGCTTCGCCCCCGGCGGCGCGCGCGCCGCGCTCAACCACCTCGATCCTCACATGGCCGTATGCGCCCCCTACCTCGGGGCGGCCGCGGACGCCGTGTCGACGGTCACGGTCGAGTACCAGGAGTTCGGCGATGCGCGGCACGCGCGCTCGCAGGCGGATGCCGAGGCGCAGGTGATGGCGCTGGTCGAGGCCATGGCCACGGGGGCAGAAACGCGGGCGGCCTGAGCGCCGCCGTGTGGCACACCCGGCTACCAGCGCAGCAGACGCGGCCCCAGCAGGGCGCCGAGCAGCGTGGGAATGGCCATACCGAGGCCGTACCAGATGAGCACGAACGGCATGCCGGTCTCGCCGCAGGAGACGGCATAGACGAACGCCGCGAGCCCGCCGGCGGCGAGGCCCGCGGCCGCCCCCGCCCAGGCCAGCCGCGTCGGCGCCAGCGCTCGCATGGCCCACAGCGCGCCCGCCAGGATGGGCAAGGCGAGCAGCATGATCAGCCATGGGCAGACCGCGGCGGTGCCGCCCATCACCAGCTGGCGATGGGCCGCCTCCGGAGTGGCGGCGAGCTCGGCGGCGGCGAGCACCGCCATCGCTAGCACCGTCGCGGCGACGATGAAGACGGAGCGGCGCGCGCTGAGATCCGGGCGCGCCAGGCGCCAGGCGGCAACGATGCCGGCTGCTGCGAGCAGCCCCGAGAAGGCGAACTTCACCCAGAACGACGCGGTTTCAAGTGCCGTCGTGAAGTCTGGTCGGGGGCCCCAGGCGATGAACGTCGCCACGGCCGCGACCGCGACACCGACGGCCAGGCCGAGGCCGAGACGCCGCGACGCGAAGGCGCGCGGCACCGGCGTCACGCCAGCCGCCAGGGAGTCGATGAGGTCTGCGGTCGAGATCAAGGCGCGTTCGGTCCCTTCAACCGTCGTGAGAGCAGCTTCAGGCCGCGATGGATGGCCACCTTCACGGCCGATTCCGAAACCCCTGAGGCGGCCGAGACCTCGGCGACGGAACGACCGTCGAGCTTGACGGCGCGGATGAAGCGGCGCGGCTGCGGCGGCAGTCCTTCGAGCAAGCGCTCGACATCCATCCGCGCGTCGGTCGGCGCCGATTCGTCCGCCGCTAGCAACTCGGCAACGTCCTCCGTCGAGACGGTCGGCCGCGCGCTGCGGGCGCGGAAATGGTCGATCAGCTTGTATCGCGCAATGGCGTGCAGCCAAGCGGTGAAAGGGCGCGCCGCATCATAGGTGGAGCGCCGGGTATGCACTGCGATCAGCGTCTCCTGCACGAGATCCTCGACCGCAGCCTGCTCCGGGCCCAGCCGCCGCGCGTAATAAGCGCGCAGGCGGCCGCCGAGGTCCGTCAGCAGCGTCCGGTACGCCTGCTCGTCGCCGGCCAGCGCCGCGATCATCAGTGCCCTCAGCCGCTCTTCTACCGCCTGCACGGAGCCTTGGTCCTTGTTCGGCCGAACACCGCCGGAGGTTACAGGCGTGATCGGCGTTTGGGCCAGAGTCATAGCGCCGCGCCGTTGCTATCACGAGGCCGTGACCCGGGTAACCCCGGCCGCCGGCGCTGCGAACTGGTCTTCCATGGGCGGGCACGAGCCCGCCGTGGAGAAGACGCACATGAACGGCGCAACCCCGCCAAGGTGCCCCTATAGCCGACGAGCGGCGCTCCTGGCCCCGCTGGCCGTCGCATCCTTGCTGAGCGTCGCAGCCACGAGCCCCGCGCTCGCCGCAGACCGGCAGCCGACCGTGGTCGAGCTGTTCACCAGCCAGGGCTGCTCGTCTTGCCCGCCGGCCAACGCCAATCTCGCCGCGCTCAGCCAGCGCCCCGGCATTCTCGCGCTCAGCTTCGGTGTGACCTACTGGGACAAGCTTGGCTGGGCCGATACCTTCGCGCGCCGCGACTATACGGCCCGGCAGATCGCCTACGAAGGGCCGCTCGGCGAGGATGCCCCGTTCACCCCGCAGGTCGTCGTCAATGGCCGGGCCTCGATCGTCGGCAGTGACCTTGCGGCGCTCGAGGGCTTGATTGCCGCGACCCCGCCTCGGCCGCAGGGCGCGCCGGACGTGTCGCTGCGCCCGGCGGCCGTCGAGGTCGGCGCGAGCGCGGCGCCGGCGGGCGGTGCCGACGTCTGGCTGGTCCGCTACGACCCGCACCGGGTCGACGTGCCGGTGCGGCGCGGCGAGAACGGCGGCCGCACCCTGCCGCATAAGAATGTAGTCCGTGACCTGGTGCGGCTCGGCCGCTGGACCGGCGTGCCGGTGACGCTGCCCGTCACGGCCGCGCCTGCCGGCCTGCGCACCGCGGTGCTGGTCCAGGTGCCGGCCGGCGGTCCAATCCTCGCCGCGGCGACCGACTGATCCTCGATCCAGGGCGCCGGCGCTTGGCCGGCACCCGGAACCGCGCCGAGCCGCCGGCCGGCGCTTGCCCCGCGCTGATGCAAAGCGCCTAACGTTCAAAGGACGACCATCATGACCCCGATCGCCACAATTGCCCGCGTTGGCCTTCTCGCCGCCGGCGTCGCCCTTGCCTCCTTCGGCGCGGCCCAGGCGCAGGACGCGATGAAGAAGACCGACCCTATGAAGTCCGACTCCATGAAGAGCGACGGCATGAAATCGGACGCCATGAAGTCCGACAGCATGAAGGCGGACACGATGAAGAAGGACAGCGCGAAGACGGACGCCATGAAGACCGATTCGATGAAGTCGGACGCCATGAAGAAGAACTGAGGCGTGGCGGGGTCGATCCTGGCCCTGCCGCCTCGAGATGGCCGGGGCTTGTCCCGGCCATCCACCCACGCAGCGCGAGGGGAGCCGGACCGCACGGGCCGGCGCCGCCGCGCGGTGACCGAGACCGGCGCGAGTCCGGCCGTGACGCAGGACGCGGCGTTCGCCACCAGCCCTCATGATCCGGGTGACCCGGCGGGCAAGGGGATTGCGTAGAGCCGCGGCCGAGCATGTTTTCTCTGAGGCCTGCCGATGACGACACTCCAGCCAAGCTCCGTTGCCAGCTCCGCCGCGGCCCTCCCGCGGCGCCGGCTCGTCTACCGCCACGCTCTCGCCGTGCGCCTGACCCACTGGCTCAACGTGATCTGCCTGATGTTCCTCCTGCTCAGCGGCCTGCAGATCTTCAACGCCCATCCCTCGCTCTACTGGGGCCAGTACGGCGCCAATGCCGACCAGCCTTTCATCGACATCGGGGCGGTGCGGGACGGCGACCGGATCCGCGGCGTGACCCGCATCGGCCCGGTGAGCATCCCGACCACCGGCGTGCTCGGTGCCTCTTCCGTCAACGGCGAGACCCGGGCCCGCGCCTTTCCCGCCTGGCTCACCTTGCCGAGCTATACGGACCTCGCGACAGGGCGCCGCTGGCACTTCTTCTTCGCCTGGCTGTTCGTCATCAACGGGCTCGCCTATCTGATCTACGGCCTTGCCGCGGGGCATTTTCGCCGCGACCTGCTGCCCGACGCAGACCAGCTCAAGCCGGCCCATCTCGTCCGCGAAATCGCCGACCACGCGCACCTGCGCTTTCCCAAGGGCGAGGCCGCCCGGCGCTACAACGCGCTGCAGAAGCTCGCCTATCTCGCCGTGATCATCGTGCTGCTGCCGCTGATGGTGGCGACCGGCCTCACCATGTCGCCGGGCATGAACGCGGCATGGCCGTGGCTCGTGGACTTGTTCGGCGGGCGCCAATCGGCCCGCACCCTCCACTTCATCTCGGCCTCGCTGATCGTCGCCTTCGTCGTCGTCCACCTCGTCATGGTGCTGGTCTCCGGCCTCTGGAACAACCTGCGCTCCATGATCACCGGCCGTTTCGCCATCGATACCGACAGGAGCCCGTGATGCTGATCCGTCCCAGCCGGCGCCGGTTGCTTCTGGGCTCCGCCGCCACGGCCGCCACGGCCCTGCTCGGCGGCTGCGACGCGTTGGTCGACAATGACCACGTGAGCCGCGTCATCGCCTCCGCCGAAGGACTGACCAAGGCCGCCCAACGGGCGGTGTTGTCGGACACGAAGCTGGCCCGCGAGTTCACCCAGACGGACCTGTCGCCGGTGTTCAAGGCAAACGGCACCCAGCAGCCGGAGGGCGAGGCCTACGCCGAACTGGTCGAGACCCGTTTCGCCAATTGGCGGCTCAGGGTCGACGGCAAGGTCGTCAAGCCGCTAGAGCTGTCGCTCGCCGAGCTAAAGTCCCTGCCGGCGCGCACGCAGATCACGCGGCACGACTGTGTCGAAGGCTGGAGCGCCATCGGCCAATGGACCGGGGTGCCGCTCGGCCTCGTCCTCAAGGCGGCGGGGCTGACGAGCGACGCGCGCTTCGTCGTGTTCCATTGCGCCGACGAATACGAAAAGACGCTCGACGGCAGCGGTCAGTATTACGAAAGCATCGACCTCGTCGACGCCTTTCATCCGCAGACCATCCTCGCCTACGCCATGAATGGCCAGGAGCTGCCGGTGGCCCACGGCGCCCCTCTGCGCCTGCGCGTCGAACGCCAGCTCGGCTACAAGCACGCCAAATACGTCATGCGCATCGAGGCCGTCGACAGCCTGGCGCCGATCGGCCGCGGCAAGGGCGGCTTCTGGGAGGACCGTGGCTACGAATGGTACGCCGGGATCTGACCGGATGGCCGCCCATGGGCGGCGTCCGACGCCGATCAGCGGCGACATGTCACCGACGGTGCCGGCGAGAGAGCCTGGCGGCGTAGCTCGGGAGTTCGGCGGATGGCGGCGCGCCGACGGGCAAGCGTCGATGCCGTTGATGGCCCTGGACGGGAGCAGGCACGAATTCACCGGGCACCGGCGTCGACGCAGTTCGGTTGCCTTCCTCCCAGAGGAGGACGACGACGCCAGGCAGCCGCGGGCGCGCCTGGGCCGCACGCCGATGGTACAGTCGCTTTTCGGGAAAGCGGTCCTGACGGTGCGCCCATGTGCTGTCTATTGCGGTCCGGTCGCTGCACGCGTGCCCGGCTCGTCCTCGGCGCCGCGCTCGGGTAAGGAGGCCGGCATGGCTGCGCGGATATTTCTGGCCGGGGCATCCGGCGTCATCGGACGCTCGCTGGCGCGGCAGCTTCGGGACGCAGGCCATCTGGTCGTCGGCGCCACACGGACGACGCAGGGACGCGAGGCGCTTCAAGCGCTCGGGATCGAGGCCGTCATGGTCGACGTCTTCGATGCGCCGACCCTCACGCGCGCCGTCTCGGACGTCGCACCGGAGGTCGTCATTCATCAGCTGACCAGCCTCGCGGGCGGTATCGATCCCGCGTCGGCGACCGAGACCATTGCGCGCAACGCCCGCATTCGCCGGGTGGGCACCGCCAACCTCGTGGCCGCGGCGCGCGTCGCCGGTGCCAGGCGCCTGATCGCCCAGAGCATCGCCTGGGCCTATGCGCCCAAGCCCCCGCCCTATCGCGAGTCCGACCCGCTCGACACCGAAGCAGGAGGCCTGCGCGCCCTTTCGGTTCGCGAGGGGGTCATTCCGCTCGAGGATGCGGTGCTGGGGCAACGGGACATGGACGGCATCGTCCTGCGCTATGGCCAGCTCTATGGCCCAGGCGCCTGGACGGAGACCCCCAAAGGATCCTCGCCCGTGCACGTGGATGCAGCCGCGCATGCGGCGCTCCTCGCGATCCATCGCGGCGCCGCGGGCCCGTACAACATCGCCGATCCCGGCGGCGAGGTGTCGATCGACAAGGCCGAAGCGGAGCTGGGTTGGCGCCCCGACGTTCGACTCGCGCCGGGCGAGCGGCGCGAGTCCCTCAGTTCCTAGACCGACATGGCGCGAATCCCCTCCCAATACATGGCCGGCCTGACGCTCGAGCGCGCGGGGCCGACGCCGCTCGTCGAGCAGATCGCCCGGCATGTCGAAGCCGCCATCAGCGAGGGCGCGCTTTCACCTGGGGGACGGCTTCCCTCGTGGCGCGATCTTGCCGCGCAGCTGGGCGTCGCCCGTGGCACGGTCAAGGCGGCCTACGAGTTGCTGATCGACAGGCAGCTTCTGGTCGCAGCCGGGGCCGCAGGAACCCGGGTCGCAGATCCCTTGCCGTCGCCGACACGCCCGCCTGCTGCCGATGACGCTGACCTGGTCACGCCCGACGTCAGGCACGAGGTCGACCTCCCGCTGGTCTTCCGGATGGGCGTCCCGGCCCACGATGCCTTTCCCGCCACCGTCTGGTCGCGCCTGCACCGCCAGGCGGTGCAGCAAACCTCCATGCTCACGGGCCATCTGGACCCGCGTGGCCTGCCCGCGCTCAGGGCGGCGCTGGCGGCCCACGTCGCGATCGCGCGGGGCGTCGCATGCTCGCCTGACCAGGTGATCGTGACGACCGGCTTTCGCGCAAGCCTGGCCACGGCGCTCCAAGCCGTCGGAGCCGCCGGCGGGCAGGCCTGGGTGGAGGATCCCGGCTATCCTGTCGCGCGGCGCGCGCTCGAGCTCTCGGGCCTCCACCCGGTCGCGGTGCGGGTCGACGGCGAGGGCGTCGACGTGGCCCATGGACGCAATCTGGCGCCCCGCGCCGCGCTGGCCTTCGTGACGCCCGGGCAACAGGCGCCCACGGGCGTCGTGCTCTCGCCGCGGCGGCGCCAAGACCTGTTGAGATGGGCCGCCGAGGCCGGCGCGTGGGTCATCGAGGACGACTACCTGGGCGAGCTCCAGCTATCGGGCCGGTCCGCGCCGGCGCTCGCCTCCTCCGATCACCCCGGACGGGTCATCCACATCGGGTCGTTCAGCAAGACGCTGAGCCCCATGCTCGGCGTCGGCTTCCTGGTCGCCCCGCTGCCGCTCGCGCAGCGCCTGATCGATATCGCGGTGTGGCTCTCGGCGCCACCGAACGCCGCTGTGCAGCTGGCGCTCGCGATGTTCCTGCGCGAAGGACACTACCTGCGGCATCTGCGGCGCATGCGGCAGCTCTATGCGCGGCGGCGCTCTCGGCTCGTCGAGGTGCTGGGGACGCTCGGTGCGCAGGGCTGCGGGCCGGCCGGACTGGCGGTGATGCTCCCCTTGCCCCATGGCTTCGACGACTGGCGCCTGGCCGAGCGCGCCCGCGCCGTAGGCCTTGCTCCCGCACCGCTCTCGCCGTGGTTCGCCGCAGCCTCCCAGCTCAACGCGGGACTGCTTCTCGGGGTTAGCAACGCCGTGGAGAACCGGATCGTGCAGCACTGCCACCGGCTGCTGGCGCTCATCTCCGAGCCAGCCCACGCCGCGGGGCGCTCAGCAGGCTTGCTGCGACCGCCCAGCACCCGTCGCCCGACCATCGATGGTCGCGACTAGGGCGTCGCGCGTGGCCGAGGCAATCTCCTCATCCAGAAAGGCGGTGCCCTGCAGCGGCAGCACATGCACCGTGTTCAAGCCGACGCAGGACAGGATCGCGGACAGATAGGGCGTCAGGAAATCCGGCTGGTTGGCGCGCTCGCCGGAGAAGATGCCGCCGGAGGCGACCGCGACATAGACAGGCCGGTCCCGGAGCAGCCCCGACTTGCCGGTGGGGGTCGGCACGAAGGTCCGCCCGATCCGCACGATCTGATCCACCCACGCCTTGAGCACCGACGGAACGGTGAAGTTGTTCATCGGCGTGCCGATCACCAGAATGTCGGCTTCCTCGACCTCGACGATGAGCTCCTCCGAGAGGCGCAGGGCGTCGCCCGAGGCGCTCGCAAGTCCGGCAGGCGATGCGAGAGCGCTCGCATAGGACGCGTCCGGGTGCGCTATCGGCTCGCTGCCGAGATCCCGCCGACTGACGCGGGCGCCCGGGTGGAACGTCAGGAGACGCCTGACGACAGACTCGGAGAGCTGCCGGCTCTGGGATTGCGGGCGCGGGCTGCAATCGATGTGCAGGATGTTCATGGGGCCGCCTCCAGCAGCTTGACAAAGCGGATGGCGCGGTCCGCGAGGCCCTCGCGCCTGTAGAAGCGCTGGGCGGCAACATTGTCAGTGGCGGTGTCGAGGGCCAGATGCACGCACGCCTGGCGAGCGCCGATGATCGAGAGTTCGCGCAGCAGCGCAGCGCCGAAGCCGTTGCCCCGCTGGTCGGCCGCGGTCACGAGGTCGTCGACGTAGAGGAAGCGCCCATGAATCAGGTTCTCCATCACGCGATAGCCGGCGACCGCCAGCGCTCGCTCGCCATTCCAGACGGCGAGCACCCGGTAGCCATCGCCGGCCATGGCGGAAGCGCGGGCGCGCCACGCGCCGGCATTCTCGAGGCGCGGACGCAACTCGGCGATCACCGGGAAACAGGCCGTCAGATCGTCGTCGCTGATGGCGTGCCGGACGACGGCGCCCGGCGATGGCGACTGCGGAGATATCGGCTCGATGGTCATGGCTCCTCGCGGGATCGCGGCGGTTGGTCCGCAAGGAGTTAAAGCTTCGCCCGACCTTCAATCAGGGCCAGGAATACGTGTTCGGGCTGGACCAAGATCGGGCCGGCGCCATGCGCAATAGGCCCTCGCGCTCCGGCGTCCTACTCCTCCGGCTCCGTCGTGAACAGCAGCGGATAGCCCTTGCTGCGCCCGGCGTCGGTGGCGCGGGCCGCCTTGGTCTCGGCCACGTCGCGCGCGAACACGGCGACGACGCAGACGCCGCGCTGGTGCGCGGTGATCATCACCTTGAGGGCTTCGCTCTCGTTCATACGAAACTCGGCTTCGAGCACGCCGACGACGAATTCACGCGGCGTGAAGTCGTCGTTGACCAGGATGACCTTGTGCAGCCGCGGACGCTCGGTCCGCGGGAGCACCTTGGTCCGCCGCTTGGTGTCGATACGCTCCACCGGAAACCTCGTCCGATTTGCCGTCTACCGCTGTGATCTGGATCAGCCGAACCTTCGCATACCCGAGGGCGCGGGTCCATGCGACGGCATGCCGTCGAGGGCCGGCGAGGCCGCCGCCTGTGTATGCCGGCGACCGTCCGATACGCTTCCGGGCGCACAGACCTTGCCAGCAGCACCCCGCTCGCCGGCGAGACCCTGCACCCGACCGGGGCGTAGAACGGACGGCCCGCCGCTTGCCAGCCCGACGCATCAGCGGCATCGGCAGCCGGCCCGAGCAGTCGATCGAGGGTGCGGGAATGGCGGCGCGGCGGCCGTGGACTTGGCCCATCGGCCAGCCTGCCGTCGCCGGTGCGGCTATTTCTTGCCCCCACCGGATTCGGCGACGAATTTACTTCGACATCGCCGAACAATAGAAGCAAATTCCGACTTATTCATCTTACGGTGGGACGCTCAGAGGAGATTTCGATGCTTGACCGTCCCACGCCCTCCGCACCGGCAGAGCTGTCGCGCCTGTCCCCTCCCGCCGCCGATGCGCTGAGCGCCGATGTGCGCACGCTCGTCGAGGCCAACCACAACGAAAACTGGATCCGCGCGCTGTCCCTCAACGCCGACACGGCCAAGCGCTTCGTCGCCTATTTCGGCAGCCTGTTCGACCCGGTCGGCGGCCGCCTGCCATTGCGCGAGCGCGAGCTGATCGCCGTGATCGTCTCGTCCACCAACGGCTGCGGCCTTTGCGAGATCCACCACACCAACGCGCTCGCCGACCTCATCGGCGACGCGCCGAAGGCGCGACGCATCGCGCTCGACCATCACCTGGCGCCGCTCAATGTACGCGAAGAGGCGCTGGCCGACCTCGCCGTGCGCATCACCCAGGACCCCAAGTCGGTGCAACCGGCCGATTTCGACGAGCTGCGCACGGTGGGCTTTGCCGACGCCGAGATCCTCGAGGCAGTGGAGACCATCGCCTGGTTCAACCACACCAATCGCATCTTCATCTCGCTCGGCGTGATTCCGGACGCCAAATACTTCCAGCGCTGAAGCTCAAAGCCCGCAGCGGACGTCGCTGCGGGCCTTCACCGCGCCGTGGCGCGGCCCGCCGCGGCTGAGAGCCGGTCAAGCGCCGCTCAGGCGACCTTGGCCTTGGGCCGGAAGGCGCCGCGATAGCGCGCCGCAGGATGGCGTTCATTCAGCCGGGCGCCGGAGCCGGCGAACAGCCGCTCACGATAGGTGCCCGGTCCATACGCCCGCTGCGCCAACCCGCGCTGCTGGAGCACCGGTAGCACGTTCTCGATGAACTCGGCGAAGGAGCCCGGGGTCGTCTGGTAGATGACGTTGATGCCGTCGACGCCGGCCGCCTGCCAGCGCGCCAGCTCGTCCGCAATGCTCTCGGGGGTGCCGACGATGCGTGTGTTGTAGGCATAGGCCTGCCCGATGTCGGCCACCGTCGCCCGCAGGCCGGGATTGGCCTCCTCGAAGAAGCGCACCAGCCCCTGCACGCCTTCGATGTCGAGCTCGTCCACCGGCTGATCCGGAGGCAGCAGGCCGAGATCGATACCGAGATCGCGGCTGATATGGGCGAGCAGGCCGTCGTCGCTGCGATATTCGTCGAGGTCGCGCGCCTTGCGTCGCGCTTCCTCCTCGGTGCTGCCGATGACGAAGGACAGGCCCTGGACGAACAGCAGGTCGCCCGGATCGCGGCCGGCCGCGGCGACCTGGCCACGCACCTCGGTCACCAGCCTGGCCGCCCCCTCCGGCGTCAGGCTGGTGATGAAGGTGCCCTCGGCGTTCTGCGCGGCGAAGGCGCGTCCGGCATGCGAGGAGCCGGCCTGGAAGAGCACCGGCGTGCGCTGTGGAGAGGGCTGCGACAGATGCGGCCCGAGCACGCGGTAACGTTCGCCGACGTGGCGGATGCGGTGGATTCGGTCGGGGTCGGCATAGAGGCCGCGCTGCTTGTCGGCGATGACGGCATCGTCGTCCCAGGAGCCTTCCCAGAGCTTGTAGACGACGTCGACGTATTCCTCGGCCCAGCGGTAGCGCTCGTCGTGCGGCACGATGCGCTCGAAGCCGAAGTTCTGGGCCGCATTGTGGCTGACGCTGGTGACGATATTCCAGCCGATCCGCCCCTTGCTCAGATGGTCGAGGGTCGACACCTTGCGCGCGAAGTTGAACGGGTGCTCCTGCAGGATTGAGCTCGTAAAGGTGAGTCCGAGATGTTCCGTGGCGCCGATCAGCGCCGCGATCAGAGCCCCGGAATCGTTGATCGGGATCTGCACGGCCTCCTTGATGTAGGTGTCCCAGCTGCCGCGATAGGCAGGGTCGGTGCCCAGGACATCGGCGACGAACAGCGCGTCGAAGCAGCCCTTCTCGAGCAGCTTGGCGAGGTCCACCCACGGAGCGAGATCATTGAAATCGGTCTGCCGCGTGTCCGGGTGGCGCCAGAAGCCGTGATAGACGTGGGAGACGGCGTTCATGGAGAAGCCGTTGAGGATCAGTCGCTTTGTCATCGGGCGGTATCCTTGGTGGCGAAGCCGCGCTCGGCCCGCATTTCTCGGCGCCCGCGAAGCGGTGGCCTACGATGCGGTTACTTGACGATAGCGCCGAGGATGCGCTCGCGACTGACGAGCACTGCGGCGATGACCACAACACCCTTGACGATCATCTGCGAATACTGCGTCACGCCGAGCAAATTCAGGCCGTTGTCGAGAATGGCGATGATCAGGACGCCGATCAGCGTGCGATGTGGTCCGCCGACGCCGCCGGCAAGCGAGGTGCCGCCGACGACGATCGCCGCGAGGCTGTTGAGCAGCAGCTCCTGGCCGATCGACGGTCCGGCCGCACCGAGCCGCGCCACCATCAGGATCGCGCCGATGCCGGTGAGCAGGCCGGACAGGGCAAAGGCGTAGATCTTGTAGCGCCGAACCGGGATGCCGGCCGTGCGTGCCACCGTCTCGCCGCCCCCGATCAGATACATGTAGCGGCCGAAGCGGGTGCGTGTGGCGATCAGCACGGCGAGCGCCCACGCCACCAGCGCGCACAGGGCGATGTTCGGCAGCCGCGGCACGAGCTGGCCGATGGCGATCTCCTCGAAGCCCGGCAGGTCGAACTGGATGGCACGGCCTTCGAGGATCTGCAGCGCGAGCCCGCTGAAGATGGACAGCGTGCCCAGCGTCGCCACGAACGAGGGGATGCGGCCATACGCATAGATCACACCGTTGAACAGGCCGAGCAGAAGGCCGATGCCGGCGGCGACGAACAGCACGCCGCCGCCGACGCCCGTGAGGTTGAGCAACTTCACGCTTGCGGCGGCGACGAACAGCACGATAGCTCCGACCGAAAGGTCGATGCTGCCCATCAGGATGACGAAGGTGCCGCCGAGGCACACGATCAGCAGGGCCCCTGCTTGGCCACTGATGGCGGTGAAGTTGCGCAGGGTGGCGAAGGAGTCCGTCGTCGCCGAGAAGAAGGCGATCAGCACCGCCACGACGGCTATGGGCAGCCACAGGCTCTTGTCGAGACGCGGCAGGCGCAGCGGGTGCCTGGCGGGCGGGGACAGGGTGTCGGCTTCGACACTCATCGTGCGAGCTCCGGTTCATTCGGATCGACAGGATCTGCGACGGCGGGCCCGGGCACGCCGTCGGCGCGCCCCGACTGGGGCAGCATCAGCGCGACGAGCTCGCGCTCGGTCGGCTTGGCGGACGCGGGGGCGGGCACCTCGGCGACGCGCCGGCCGCGCTGGAGGACGATGATGCGGTTGGCGAGGCCGATGAGCTCGAGCAGCTCGTCGGTGATCAGCAGGATCGCGACACCCTTGTCGGCAAGGTCGCGGACCAGCCGGTAGATCTCCTCCTTGGCGCCCGCGTCGACGCCCCGCGTCGGATTGTCGAGGACCAGCACCTTGGGCTCGCGGCAGAGCCAGCGTGCCAGGACCGCCTTCTGCTGGTTGCCGCCCGAGAGGCGAGCCGCGCGCACATCCGCGGCCGCCGAGCGGATCGCGAGGCTGCGCACGTAGTGCTCGGCGATGGCGATCTCGCGACGGCGACGCCAGACGCCGAGGATGTTGGAGAACAGGTCGGCGCCGCTGGCGAGCGAGATGTTCCAGGCGACGCTTGCATCGGCAATCAGTCCCTCGGCCATGCGCTCGGCCGGCACGTAGCCGAGACCCTGGCGCACGAAGCGGCCGATGTCCGGCTGCGCGTCCGGGCCGCCGTCAAGCGAAACGGTGCCCGAAGTCGGCGGATCGACGCCGGCCACCGCCTTGCCCAGGGCGCTCTTGCCGGAATCGAGCAGGCCGCCGATGCCGACGATCTCGCCGGCGCGCACGGCGAGGTCGATGGGCTCGAAGGCGCCCTCCCGCGCCAACGCCCGGGCCTGCAACACCACGGGGGCGGCGGGGGCCAGAACGCGCTGGCGCCGCTCGTAGTAATAGTCGGCCGCCCGTTCGCGGCCCACCATGTAGCCGTGCAGGTCCGCTTCGCTGGTGCCCCCCGGCGCGAGTTCGGCGACCAACCGCCCGTCCTTCAGCACATAGATCACGTCGGAGACGTCGAGCACCTCGGTCAGGCGGTGGGACACGAACAACAGCGAGCCGCGCGCCCTGATCTTGGCGACGAGCCGGAAGAACGCCTCCTCGTCGCGCCGGTCGAGGGCCGAGGTCGGCTCGTCGAGCAGCACGACGGGCTCGTCGATGGCCGCCAGGTGAATGCCGGCGAGGCACGCCCGGGCGATCTCGATCGACTGGCGCTTGGAGAAATCGTAGTCGCCCGTCCGGCGGCGCACATCGACGTCGAGCCCGGCGTCGTCGATGATGCGCTCGGCCGCGGCGATCATTGCCGGGCGATCGAGCACCTGCCCCAGCCGGGCGAAGCGCGCCTCCTGGCCGATCAGCAGGTTCTCGTAGACCGGCACGTTGAGGATCAGCGACTGTTCCTGGAACACCCGCGCGACGCCCCGACGAGTCGCCTCGCCATAGTCGCGCGGCTGGTAGGCGACGCCGCCAATGCGCATGCGTCCCGCATCGGGCGCAACGATGCCGCTCAGAATGTTGAACAGGGTCGATTTGCCGGCGCCGTTCTCGCCGACGAAGGAGACGACCTTGTTCCGCGGCACGGCGAAACCCACGTCCTGGAGGATCGGGTTGGGGCCGTAGTGCTTGGTGAGCCCTTCCGCCTCGAACAGCAGGCCGGGCGCGGCGGGTAAGAGCGGGCCGGAGGTCGTCATGGGCGTCCCGGCGCCTGCCCGGCCATGGCGCGCATCCGAGCTCAGACCTTCCGGTTCGGCGAGGGGCCGTCGAACTTGATCCGGTAGTGGTCCGCGTACTCCTCCTTGACCGCCTCGAATTCGCCGCTCGCCCTGGCATGGGCATACGCCTTGGGAGGCGCCCAGCCATCGGGCTTGGGATAGCCGCGCCAATGGCGCTCCAGGTCGATCGGATAGACATCCGCCTGCGGATCCCAGTCGTTGGGATGCAGCACGCGCGACAGCTTGCGGTAGTCGAACGGCTCCACCTCCCTGTTGTCGACATAGCGGTCGATGTAGCCGTCGACGTTTTTTTCAGTAACGGTGATCGCACGCCAGTAGAGCTGGCGCTCGGCGGCCTTGGGCCGCCAGCCGTGGGTGACGTCGTGGATGCGGGCGGCGAACAGGGCACCGGTGAAGACCGGGCTGTTGCCGCTGGTCGCCGTCTGAAGCCCGCGCTTGATGGCCTGGGCGCCGAGCGAGGTGCCGTCGGCGCCGCCGACGAACACCTCCCGGCCGGGGCGGATGCCGGCATTGCGCAGCGCGGCGAGCGCGCCCTGCGCTTCGTCGTCATTCTGGGTGATGATGCCGGCGATGGCCTTGTTGCGGGTAAGCAGGTCCTCGGTCGCCTTCAGCGATTCCTCGCGCAGCCATTTGCCGGGAAGCTGATCCACCAGCCGGGTCTTCGGGAAATCCTTGAAGGCGTCGTCGCGGCCACGGTTGCGGGCGTTCTCGCACCAATTGCCGGGTGTTCCGGTGAGGGCAACGACGTCACCGCCGCCGAACGTGGCGGTGACCGCCTTCAGCACCTCGGCGCTGACGCCGCGATGCGCCTCGTCCTCCTCCGGCACCGCATAGAGCGTATAATAGTCGCCGGCATCGAACGGCGTGTACCACGCCACGCTGTCCCACACGGCACCGAAATAGGTGCCGGTGTCGTTGGCGACCTGCCCGACCCGCCGCAAGGCGCTGCCGTCGAGGATGTTGAAGAAGCCGCCGGCCGCCTTGGTGGTGGTGAGCTGCTCGAACTGGTTGAGCTGGCGATTGCTGTCGATCTGGCCGTCGAGGAACACGTAGTTCAGGCCAAGTGCCTTGGACGCGGCTTCGGCACCCTTGCTCACCAGCTGGTTGTACTCGGTGCAGGCGCTCCAGGCGAGGTAGGCGATCTTGCCGGATGGGTCGGCGACCGCGACGCTGGGCAGGCCCATGGCGGCTGCCGCCACGCCCGCGGCCGCGCCGGCCGAGGCGAGCGCCAGGAAGTCGCGGCGCGAGACGCCATGGGTATCCAGCCGGTCGAGATAGCCGTCGACGATCTTGCGGTCCTCGAAGTCGGGAAAGGCGGCGGAGGGCTTGATGGGGGTCATCGGCGCGAAGCGGATCCTGGGCATTAGGCCACGGGGTGACGGACAAGACGTCAGGTCTTGTGGTTCGGGGATGGGCCGTCGAACTTGATCCCGCCGACCGGCGGGGAGGACGGGATCAGCTGTTGGGCGAGGGACCGAAGAACTTGATCTTGTAGTGATCCCGGTATTCAGCCGTCACGGCCTCCCACTCGCCGTTGGCCTTGGCGTCGCTGTAGGCTTTGGGGTAGGTCCAGCCTTCCGGCTTGGGGATGCCGGCCCATTCCTGGTCGATGTCGAGCGGGAAGACCTCGGCCTGCGGATCCCAGTCGGTGGGGTGCAGCACCTTGGACAGCTTGCGGTAGTCGAACGGCTCGACGCCCTTGTTGTCGACGTAGCGCTTCACATAGACGTCGACGTTGTCCTTGGTGGTGGTGACCGAGCGCCAGTAGAGCAGCCGCTCGGCGGCGCGCGGCGTCCAGCCGTGGGTGACGTCGTAGAGGCGAGCGGTGAAGAAGGCGCCGAAGAAGGCCGGGCTGTTGGCGCTGGTGGCGAGTTGCGAGCCCTGCACGATGGCCGTGGCGCCCTCGCTCGTGCCATCGGCGCCGACCACGAGCACATCCTTGCCGGGCCGGAGGCCGGCGCCCTTCAGCGCGGCGATCACGCCCTGGGCGACGTCGTCGTTCTGCGCCACCACGCCGACGATGTTGCGGTGGCGCGCCAGGAGATCCTCGGTGGCCTTGAGGGAATCCTCCCGGTTGAAGTTGCCGGGAAGCTGACCGACCAGCCGGGTCTTCGGGAAGTCCTTGAAGGCGGCGTCGCGGCCGCGGCTGCGCACCGTATCGGTCGAGAACCCGGGCACGCCGGTCACGCCAAGGATGTCTCCGCCGCCAAAGCTTGCCGTGACGGCCTTGAGCAGCTCCGCCGTCACCCCGCGGTGCGCCGAGAACTCCTCGGGAACGGCGTAGAGCGTGTAGTAATCGCTCGCGTCGAACGGCGTAAACCACGGCAAGGTCGCCCAGACATTGGCGAAATAGACCTTGTTCTGCTGCGAGAGCTGGGCGATGCGCTTGAGCGCGCTGCCGTCGGAGGCATGCAGGATGACGCCCGCCGCGCCGGTTGTCGTCTGCTGCTCGAACTGGTTGAGCTGACGCTGGCTGTCGAACTGGCCGTCGAGGAAGGCGTAGCCGAGGCCGAGCGCCTTGCTCGCCGCCTCGACCGCCTTGCCGGCCTGGATCATGTACTCGACGCGCGAGGTCCAGGCGAGATATACGAGCTTGCCGTCCGGCGAGGCGACGGCGGCGCCGGGCAGGCCGGCCGCGCCGGCCACCGCCCCCGCGAGAGCGCCCGCCGAAGCCAGCGCAAGAAAATCGCGGCGGGAGACGCCTCGCGTGTCCAGCCGATCGAGGTGCGCATCGACGACGCGCTTGTTGTCGAAAGCCGGAAAATGCCGGGGATCGGTATAAGCGGGCAAGGGCACTCCGAGTATTAGATTTATCTTCTACGCAAACAAGCGTATTCGCGTCCCGCAAGAAAGTCTTACTTTATTTTCCGCAGAATATGACAAAATATTCGCTGTTAACATCGGGCGTACGACATGTAGGATCGCGCCCGGGGCGACCCGAGCCGTCGCCTGCCTCGCGACCGAGCGCCATCGCGACAGCGCCACCGGAATCCTGAATCACTCAAGTGAAGCGCGTTATGTTTCCGTACTCATAGATATTACATGAGTTACCCAAAGCATCGCCCGACAGACGTAGGAGATCACCAATGTCGAATCTCTCCCTTGCGCACGATCGTACTGCATCTCCGGCAGGCACCGTCGACGATGCGGAGCCGGTCTCCCGCCTGGGGCTCCCCGATGAGGCCGGTCTACCGGCGCATGTGCGCGCGCTCTACGACGACTTTCGGGCGCATTACGGCTTCGTGCCCAACTGGCTGAGCGCCCTGGCGATCAATCCGGACACGGCCTACCGGCTCGTCGAATTCTACCGGCATCTGTTCGATCCGAAAAACAGCCACCTCACCGCGGCCGACCGTGAGCTGATCGCCGTCGTCACCTCGGCGGCCAATCATTGCAGTTACTGCGTCTTCAATCACACCCAGGCGCTCGCCTCGGCGCTGGGCGACAAGGTGCGCGCTCAGCGCATTGCCCAGGGCTACGGACACGTCCGGCTCTCCGACCGCGAGCAGGCGCTGGCCGAGACCGTCGATCTTCTGACCCGCAGTCCGACCGCCGTCGGCGAGGCCGAGATCGAGCGCCTGCGCCGGCTGGGCCTCACCGACAAGGCCATCACCGAGGTGTTCGAGATCTCCGCCTTCTTCAGCTACGCCAACCGGCTCACCATCGCGCTCAACGTGGTGCCGGACGCACAGTTCTTCTCGGCCTGACCGATCGTGGAGGGATGCGCACATGAACCAGATCACCCGCGACATCCGGGCCGATATTGCGACGCCGGCGGGCGCGCCGCTCGCAACCGGACGCACGCTCACGGATGAGCTGCTCGCCCGCTTCGCGGGGCGCGCGGCTGCTTACGACCGTGACAACCGCTTCTTCCAGGAGGACTTCGAGGACCTCAAGGCGGCGGGCTATCTGCTCGCCTCCGTGCCCGAGAGCTTCGGCGGCGCGGGGCTCGCCCTGCCGGAACTGCTCGGTGAACAGGTGCGCCTCGCCTATCACGCTCCGGCGACGGCGCTCGCCATCAACATGCACCTCTACTGGACCGGCACGGCCGCCCATCTATGGCGCCGCGGCGATCACTCCGCCGACTGGATCCTCCAGGAGGCAGCGGCCGGCAAGGTGTTTGCCGCCGGCCATGGGGAGCCCGGCAACGATCTGGGCCTGGCCGGATCGCTGGTCGACGCCCAGCCGCTCGGCGACGGCAGCTACCGCTTCACCGGCCGCAAGACCTTCACCTCGCTCTCGCCGGTCTGGGACTGGCTGGGCATCCACGGTCTGGACAGCTCGGACCCTGCCAATCCCCGCATCGTCCATGCCTTCATCGCGCGCCGGGCGCCGGGTCATCGGGTCGAGGAGACCTGGGACACGCTGGGGGTGCGGGCGACGCGCAGCGACGACACGGTTCTCGAGGGCGTGGTTGCCGACGCCGCGCACGTCACGCGCATCCTGCCGGCGGGCCCCCCGGTCGATCCGTTCGTCGACGGCATCCTCGGCGCCGCCATTCCATCGATCGCCGCGGTCTACTACGGCATCGCCCGGCGGGCCTTCGACCTCGCCGTGGATGGTGCCAAGCGCCGCACCTCGCCGGCACTCCGCGGCAAGACCTACGCCTACCACGGGCCAACCCAGACGGCGGTGGCGCAGGCGGCGATCGAGCTGGACAGCATCTGGGCCTTGCTGGACCGGGTTGCCGTCGAGTGGTCGGAGAATGCCGACCACGGTCCCTATTGGGGCGCCAAGCTGCTGGCGGCCAAGCAGCATGCGGTCGACGGTGCGCGCCGGGTGGTGGACCTCGCCACCAAGATAGCCGGCGCCTCGTCGCTCTACCGCCGCAACGAGCTCGAGCGCCTCTATCGCGACGTCCGCTCCGGGCCGTTCCACCCGCCGAACACCGACGCCTCCTACGACGTGATCGGGCGGACCTACCTCGGCGCCCTCGACGCCCCCGCGTGAGCTTCGGCTCCCGAGCGGCAGCATCGCGGCGACACACGATATGATCGCGGCTCCCCGGATCGGCCCGCTGCGGCGGCGGGGAACCGCCCCTCCCCGAACCACCGAAGGTCAGGATTGCATGAGTCAGATCGACTTGGCGTGGGGCGCAGGCCCGAGCCCCGGCTACGAGGCCCTCGCCGGCCGCTTTCGCCCCCTCTTTGCGCGGATCGCCGAGGGTGCCCTGCGGCGGGAACTGGATCATGAGCTGCCGCACGAGCCGATCCGCTGGCTCAAGGAAGCGCGGTTCGGCGCGGTCCGCGTGCCACGTGAGGACGGCGGCCACGGCGCCAGCCTGCCGGAATTCTTCAACCTGCTGATCGAGCTCTCCGAGGCCGATTCGAACGTCACCCAGGCGCTGCGCGCCCATTTCGGCTTCGCCGAGGACGTCCTCAACGTCAGGGCGCCGGCGCATCGCGAGCGCTGGAGTGCGCGCCTCGCCCACGGCGAGATCGCCGGCAGCGCCTGGACCGAGATCGGCGATGCGAACATCGATGGCTTCTCGACCCGCGTCAGTGCCACGGGCGGCGGGCTGGTACTCAACGGCGCCAAATACTACACGACCGGCTCGCTGTTCGCCGACTGGATCGATGTCGGCGCCACCGGGCCGACCGGCGAGCGCATCTCGGCCTTCGTGCGCAGGAGCGCCGAAGGCGTCTCGGTGGTGGACGACTGGGACGGCTTCGGCCAGATCCTGACCGCCAGCGGCACCACCACCTTCACCGACGTGGCCGTCGCGGCGGATGACATTCTGCCCGACGAGGACCGCTTCAAATACTCGGCCGCCTTCTACCAGCTCGTCCAACTGGCGACGCTGGCGGGGATCGGCCGCGCCATTGCCGGTGACGTCGCCACGGCCGTGGCGGGGCGCACGCGCACCTACACGCACGCCGCCGCACCGCGCTCGAGCCGCGACCCGCAGGTGCTCCAGGTGGTGGGCCGCATCCGCGGCGCCGCCTATTGCGCCGGCGCCATCGTGCTGCAGGCCGCAGCCTCGCTGCAACGAGCCTTCGATACCCGCTTCGCCGGCGATCCCGCGGCCGAGGAGCGTGCCAATGCCGTCGCCGAGCTGGAAACCGCGCAAGCGCAGACGGTGGTCAGCAACCTCATTCTCGAAGCGGCGACCGTCCTGTTCGATGCGCTCGGCGCGTCGGCCACCAAAAAGCCGGCGGGTCTCGACCGGCACTGGCGCAACGCCCGCACCCTGTCCTCCCACAATCCGCGCATCTACAAGGACCGCATCGTCGGGGACTTCGCCGTGAACGGCACCCTGCCGCCCTACCAGTGGCGCATCGGGACGCCCGCTGCGCCGACGCTGGAAGCCGGTCCGGAAAAGGGGCGCACCGCGGTCCGGGCGGTCACCTGAGAGCGGCCGCGCCAGCGCCCGATGGCGGCGGATCGCGCAGTAGGTTCGCCGCCATGAAGGAGAGGAAGGCGGCGACGTCGCGCGAGGTATTGCGGCGGCCACGCCGTCGGCGGCGTGCGCTCTTTAGGGCACGGCCTTCAGCGGCCCAGGATTCCGGCGTCGCGCCCGCCGCCGCTCGCAGCTGAAGCGCATCGACGGCATCTGACCGAACGGCAACCAGGCGCGTGATTACTTGGCGGGGAACTGTGTCGCGGCCGTCCGGCCGCCTGCCGGCGCCGGCGGCGCGGCCGCCGGCAAGCGGCCCGGATGCGGCGACAACGGTCCGGCCGGCACACGGCCGAGCAAGGCCACCAGCACGAGGCCGGCAAGAGCGATGCAGAAGGCCATCTGGAAGCCGTCGATATAGGCCAGCGCATTGGCCTGCTGCCCGACGATGGCGTGAAGGCTCGACAGGCCGCGCGCGACGAGCGCCTCGGGCGAGCTCTCGCTGCCGGCAAAGGCATGGGCCAGCCGGTCCAGCGCACTATGGGTGTTTGCGCCTCCGGCCGGCATGTTGAGCCCCAGCAGGTAGGAATGCAGCTGCTCGCGATGCACCAGGAAGGTTGCCATCAGCGTCGTTGCCGTCTCGGCGCCGCCGAGGCGCACCACCTGGATGTAGGCGGCCGCCGCCGTCGCCTGCTTGGGGTCGGAGCTGGCCAGGATGAAGACGATGGCGGCGAGCAGCGTGAAGCCCTGGCCGATCGACTGGAGCAGCATCATCGGCGCGAAGGTCCAGGGCGCCCACAGGGTCGTGAGCCCCATTCCGAGCTTAGCCGCGACGGCGAAGGCGATGAAGCCGATCAGCATCGTCAGCCGGGCATCCAGCCGGCCGAGGAGCAGGACGGCCAGCGGCGTGGTGACGAGCAGCGGCAAGGCGCTGGTCACGAACACCGTCCAGCCGATCTCCTCCGGCCTCAAGCCTATGACACTCATCAGGAAACCCGGCACCAGCTGGGAGTTCGACAAGCTGGTGGCCGTGTAGGCGAAGATGATGAGAATGCCGAGGCTGACATTGCGCTTGGCGATCACCTTGTGGCTCGCCCACGGCGCGCGCACCAGCAGCTCGTTGAGGAAGAAGAGAACGACAAGCACGGCCCCGCCGGCCATGAGGCAGGTGATCAGGCCGGACTCGAACCAATCGAGGCGATTGCCCTGATCGAGCGCGGCGTAGATCAGCATCCATCCCGTGCCGAGCAGGGCCATGCCGCCCCAGTCGGCACGCCGGAGCAACTCCACGTCCACCCTCTCGCGGGGCGTGCCGAGCCGCACCAGGAGGCCGACGATCGGCGCCAGGATCATGTCCTGCCAGTAGATCCACTGCCAGCCCAGGTGCGCGTCGTAGAGCCCGATCAGCAGCGGACCCGTGTTCAGCGAGAAGGTGAGGCGGAAGGCGTAGATCGCCAGCGCCGGCACCCACCAGCCGATCGGCAGGTTGCGGAAGATGATCATGATGGTAGCTGGGATGAACACGCCGAGCAGCAGCGCCCGCACCACATGGAGCGTGACGAGCAGTTCCCAGGTGTGAACCATGGGCACCGCCAGGGAGATCGCCGCATAGGTGAGGCTGGGCCAGAACAGCAGCCGTCGCACGCCGAAGGTCGCGGCGAGCCAGGCCACCGCCGGCGCGATCAGGATCTGCGGCGCCGTAGCAAAGGTGTTGAGCCACGCGCCCTGATCGAAGCTGAGGCCGTAGGCGCCGCGCAGGTCGGGCAGGCCGACCGAGAACAGGCGCGTGTCGAAGCCGACGATGAAGGAGCCGAGCAGGACGGCGGCGGCGGCATAGACCGGCCGCGGACAGGCGAGCCCGAAGGATCCGCCCGGGCGCGGCGTCATATTCTCAACGATCGCCGTCGACATGGATGCGCGCCTCCACGGACATGCCAGCGCGCAGGCGCTCGACCAGCGGCTGACCGGGGTCGATCTCGATGCGGACGGGAATGCGCTGCACCACCTTGGTGAAGTTGCCGGTCGCGTTGTCCGGCGGCAGCAGAGCGAAGACCGCGCCGCTCGCCGGCGACAGGCGCCCGACCCGGCCGCGCAGCGTCTGCCCGGGAAAGGTGTCGACGTCGATGGCCACCGGCTGGCCTGCGGCGACCCGGGCGAGCTGGGTCTCCTTGAAGTTGGCGATGACATAGACGTTCGGCACCGGCACGACGGAGAGGAGGTTGGTGCCGATGTTGACGTAGTCGCCCGGCTGCACCTGCCGCGTGCTCGCCACGCCGTCGAAAGGGGCCACGACCGATGTGTAGCCGAGCTTGAGCCGGGCGCTCTTCAGGTTGGCCTGCGCTGCGTCGAGATTGGCGCGCAGCGTTCCCTCCTGTCCGAGCAGGACGTCGAGCTGGCGCTGCTGCGCCTCCGTCGCCGCGTCCGTCGCCGCCGCGCTCGCCACCGCCTCGTCGTAGGCGGCCGTTACTTGCTGCAGCTTTTGCAGCGTGCCGGCGATGCCGCCTTGCACCAACGTCTGCTGGCGGTTGCGCTCCTGGAGCGCCTCGGTCCGAGCGGCGAGCGCCGCATCGTGCTGCGCCTTGGCCTGCCGGGACAGGGCATTCTGCAACGCCTCCTGATTGGCGAGGTTGTCGAACGCCGCACGAGCTCCGGCCACCGCCGCCTGCGCCCCGTCGACGGCGGCCTGATAATCGGCCGGATCGATCTCGACGAGCACCTGCCCCGCCGTCACCGGCGCGAAATCGTCCACCAGCACGCGCCGCACGTTGCCGCTGACGCGGGCTGAGAGCGTGGAGACATCGGCATGCACGTAGGCGTCGTCGCTCGACTGCACCGCAGCCTGGCTCACCCAGCGCCCCCAGCGGTCGCTGGAGAATGCGATGAGCCCGACCACCGCAGCAATGGCCGCCGCGGGGATGGCCAAGCGGCGCAAGCCGCCGGCGACCGGGACGGCGGGCTCCGGCACCGGCGGCGCATAGGTGCTGACGGAGGATTCGACCATGGCCATGACGGACTACTCCGATGTGCGCCTGTCTCGCTCCAAGCTAACGCTCGAATCTGATCGTGCCGAGATCGGCATCGTCTCGACGCAAGCTCTGCGATGATGTCGGCTCGGCCAAGACTTTAACAATTACGCGACACGTCGCCGGATCTTCGTGTATTCAGATCGCCCGGGCACACTTACAACTGCTTCCTATTTTTGATTTAGGGCAATTCATACCAACGTTTGGGTTACTGCGGACCGCCTGACGCCTGCAGATAGATGCGACAACAGGAAGGTTCCGAAAGGGCAGACCGATGACGACCCGCCCGACGATCAACGAGCGACAGGCAAGGCCGGTGGCGACGCCCTTGGGCCTCCGCGCCATGCGAGAGCCGCCGTCCGCAGGAGCGTCCGTGCTTGCTGAACCCGGACGGCCCGCCCGCAGCGTCGACCGATCGATCGTCCGCGTCGGACCCGCCCAAGTCGGCGCCGGGCGACAGGATGCCTCTGGCGGCGAATGCCCCGCGCTCGATCCCGCCGGCGCGAACGGCACGTCGGAGCGGGAGGGCGTCGTCCGCCGCTCCAAGGCGCCTCGCCGACCCCAGCCGAGCGGCGGGGGGGGAAATCGCCCCGGTCAACGCACTGCCGAATTGGCGGCTGAAGCGCATCACGGCCTACGTGGACGAGCACATCGGCGAGCCCCTGCCGCTGCTCGACCTGGCCAAGACTGCCGGGCTCAGCAGGATGTATTTCGCCGCCCAGTTCCGGGCGGCCACCGGGCTGCGGCCGCACGAATACGTCCTGCGTCGGCGCCTCGACCATGCCCAGGGACTGCTCGCCCGGACCGCGGAGCCGATCGTGGCCATCGCGCTCAGCGTGGGCTTCCACACGCAGGCGCACTTCACGACCGTGTTCAAGCGCTTCGTCGGCGAGACGCCGGCGCAATGGCGGGCGCTGAACCGGCCGCACGATATCGGCGGGCGGGCCGCAACCTCCGCGAAGCTAGACTGAGGGCCCGCCGTCTCCAGGCGCACCGTCGGCCACATCGTGCGTCGCGGGCGCTGCCTCGCGGCGGCTGTGTCGGCCGCGGAGGTAGCGGACGGCGCCGACGCCGAGCGCCACGACGATCGCAACGCCCAACATCAGCAGGGGCTCGTGAACGAAGCGGCTCAGCTCGTGCCGATGGGCGCCGACGGCGAGCACGACGCTTCCCCAGAAGCCGACCCACAACAGTGCCCCGATGGCATTGAAGGCCACGAACACGGCCCACGGCATGCGCAGGCTGCCGGCGACGAGACCGTTGATCTGCCGCAGGACGACGACGAAGCGCGCCGCCGCGACCACGGCCGGCCCCCACCGGCGGAAACGCTCGACCGCCCAGGCGTAGTGACCGGCGGTGATGCCCACCCGGGCGCCGAACCTCACGATGGCCTCGGCGCCGAGGCTGCGCCCGATCACATAGCCGACGTTGTCGCCGAGAACAGCCGCGCACCACGCGCCAACAAGGAGCGCGGTCGGATCGAGCTGGCCCTGCGAGGCCAGCCCGGCCCCGGCGATGAGCATGATCTCGCCCGGCGCCGGAACGCCCAGCGAGTCCAGGAAGATGGCGACCGCGACCGCCCACGCGCCGTAGTGCTGAATATACTCGTGCAGCCAGGGTGCAAGCTGTGTATGGCCCGTCACGCTGGCGCCTCGCCCTCATCCATTCGCTCGTCCGGCATAGCAAACCGCTGCGATGGGCGACAGCGCGGCGACGCACCGACGCTGCCGGGCCATCTATCCCGCCCGGCAGCAGCGGCTCTGCGTGCGGCGCCTATTCCGCCGCGATCTTGGCCTGCGAGCCGTCGCCGGGGCGGCGGGTGGCGCCGGCCGCCGCCAGGGCGCGCTCGCGCGCCTGCTGCAGCGGATAGAGCCGGTTCATCATCAGCCGCTGGGCCGGCAGGCCGCCGCCCGCCTGGAGCGCCACGACGAAGTGCCAGCCGCCGAAGGCATCGGCGGTGAGGTCGCGGATCAGGTTATAGACGCGCATGCGCGTCTCGACGTCCACGCTCTTCTTGGTCGCCAGGTACTTGCGGATGTACTTGCCGGACTCCTCGTTGCGCAGGTCGCTCTCCAGCGGCAGCGTCAGCACCAGGCCGCCGCTCAGGTCGTGCAGGTAGCGCACGGTCTGATGGTAGTTGGCGGCATAGTAGTATTTGGCTGCATTCACGGCGAGCGTGTTCGGATGAACCATGCCGGACGGCGTCGTCTCGTAGTGCCGGGTGGCGTAGTCGAGCGACATGCGCAGCATCTCGGCGTAGGTGATCAGCTCGGCGATGGAGTTCTGCGCGACCGCATCGCTCTCCTTGCCCTGCATCTCCGTCACCAGCTGGGCGAGGCCGACGAACATCTCGGAAATGTTGACGGCGCCGATGAGGCCGCCGGTACGTTCCCACAGGCCCAGCGACTGGGCCAGCCGGCTGGCGAGCTGCACCTCGCCGGCCAGGAACACCCGGTCCCACGGCACGAACACGTCGTCGAAGACCACGAGGCCTTCGGGCATGCTGTGGTGGGCGCTGGCCGGATAGTCGAAGGCGTTGAGCTCGGCCGGGGCGAAGCTGCGGTTGATGATCTTGACGCCCGGGGCATTGACCGGGATCGAGAACGAGACGGCATAGTCGGTCTCGTCCTGGCGCATGCCCTTGGTCGGCATGACAACCAGCTCGTGGATCACCGAGGCGGCGGTGATGTGCAGCTTGGCGCCCCGCACGACGATGCCGTCCTTGCGGCGCTCGACGATGCGGACGTAGAGATCGGGATCGTCCTGCTCATGGGCGCGGCGCTTGCGGTCGCCCTTGGGGTCGGTGATCACCTCGGCCCCGCGCAGGTCGTTGTCGCGGCAATACTTGTACATACGCTCGATGTTCTCGGCGTACATCGGGTTGACCTCGGCTACCGCGTCCTTGACCTGCATCAAGGCCATGAACACGCCGGAGACGGCCGTACCGATCGAGGTGTGGCGCAGGAGGTCGATGCGGGTGTTGAGGTCCTCCGGGGTGCGCGGCACCTCGTAGATGCGATGCGCCTCGCTGCCGTCCTCGGTGGTGTAACGGCGCAGGCGGCCAGCCGCGGGATCGTCGTATCTATAATCGTTGGCCACCAGGTCCAGCGGCACCTTGAAGCGGGCATTCTTGGTGATGTCCGCGATGTTCTCGCCATCCCAATAGGTGACGCGGCCGTCCCGCAGCGATTCGATATATTGCTCAGGCGTCTTCAAAGCCATTTTAACCTCCCCGCGACTTAAGTTTCGTGACTTAAGTATATTGAGTCTTTGGGCGATAACGCTCTGCGCCACGGCCCAGAGTCGCCGCGCTGCGCACGACCGCGTGGCCGTCAGGCCAGCGGCTTGGGCTGCGTGTCACTCGCCTCCCGTGTAACATACATTATGTTACGGTGCTGCCACGCCGACGCACGACCTCCGTGCCGTGCGTGCATGCCCTCTCACTCGGCGGGAGCGCTCTCGCCGCGCGACGGCAGCGGCGCCATGGCGGAGAACACCCCGTCCCGCCGGACGAGTGCATGGAACAGGGCCGCCGCGATGTGAAGCAGAATGAGGGCGAAGAACGCGAAGGCGAGGTAGGCATGCGCGTCCCAGAGCAGCGCATGCAGGGTGCTGCTCTGCGGAAGGATAGCTGGCAGGCGGATGCCCCCGTACAGCACCACCGGGTAGGCGGCCGTCGACATCATGGCCCAGCCGATCAGCGGCATGGCGATCATCAGCGCGTACAACGCGTAGTGCGACAGCTCGGCCGCGCGTTTCATCGGCGCCGGCAGATCGGCGGGCAGAGCGGGTGCGCCGCTGCGAAGGCGGACGGCGAGGCGGATCAGCGCCAGCAGCAGAATGGCGATGCCCAGCGTCTTGTGCGTGGCCACGAGGGGCACATACGCGGGCGTGACGGTGGACACCATGCCGACGCCGATGAACAGCATCGCCAGAATGCAGGCGGCCATCAGCCAGTGTAACGCGCGCTGAGGGACGGTGAAGCGCTTGGCGGGATTGATCATTGCCGGCCCCCCGCGGTTGGCTGCTCGTGGTAGGGGTAGTGCTTGGTCTCGGCGGTGCGCAGATCGTACGACCTGGCATAGGCGGCCGACCGGGCGGCGGGAAACGGATCGTCGGAGAGGCGGATGCCGTCCGGCAGGATGGTCGGGTCGAAATTGATGTCGCGGCAAGGGCCGTCGCGCTCGGCTTCGATCTGCTCGACGACGAGGGTGCCGACGTCGACGGAGCGGCGCCCCGCCGGCCATGCCTTGCTGGGATCTGCGGTGAGGTCGCCCGGATCGGCGAGCGTCAGTACCATCGTCCAGCGCTGCGGGCCCTGGGCAACCCGGGCCGCGATCTCCTGCTCGAGATGGTTCGGACCGAGCTTGGCGAGTGCGTCCGGGGTCACCGCGACCACCGGGGCCTGCGGCCGGAGCGACCAGCGCACCGCCCTCGGGGCATCGGACGCGTCGACGACGATGAAGGCGTTAAGACCGTTGAAGGCATCCTGGGCATAACTGGCTGTCCATGGCGCGTGCTTGGCCCAATCGGCAAACGCCATGAACTCCGGATGGCCGGCCACGAAGCGCTTGATCGCATCGGGATCGGGACTGTGCGACGCCGTCTGCAGCTCGTAGAACGCCGCGGGCGTGGCCACCGCGAAGATCGGCGGATCAATCATCGCGGTGCGCCATACCGCGCCGTCGGGAGTCGAGAGCTGGAGGCCCATGCCCCGGACGCGCACGGCCGCATCCGGCGCAACGGGATCCGGGCTGCCGAGATTGAAGCGCCCAAGCGCCGCATAGCGGCCGCGCGCGAACACCTGTGCCCGCGAAAACTCGGCGCCGTTGCCATTCGACTCGAAGACGCCAGTGAAGCAGATGCCCTTGGCGTGGTTGCGGCGGTGGCCCGGCACGGCGCCGCCGGGGGGAGCGAGGGAGTTGACGAGCCGGGCCGGCGTCAGCCGGCCCGGGGAGAGCCATCCGGCCGTGTAGGCGAAGGCGCCGGCACCGGCGGCGACAATGACGGCAATCAATGCCAAAGCGCCGATGGACGGCTGCGTTGACGGTTGCGACGAATCGGGCATTCGGCACCCTTGATGGGAGTATCGGAGCAGCCCCGCAGGGAAAATCAGCGATGATGCTAGCACGCGCCGGTGCGGAGGGTCTTGCCAATCCGCACAGTTGCTTTCCCGCAGGGCACGAGGCGGTGGCGCAAGCTGCGCACGCATTCCAGCTCGGGCGGCGAATGCGCACCACCGTCCGGCCTGGTGCTTTCGGTCCGATTGCCGCGGCTCCGAGAGCGGCGCACGCCGACGCCCGCCCTCCTTGGGCGATCGATGCTCTGTTGAAATTTATGCCGATATGGGAATGAGACGCTGCAAGTTCGCGTTGCGAAGATAGAGGCCGCCCCATGCCATGACGCCGAGCGCCAGCGATATGAGCTGCGGCGGAGAAGTGAACTCACCAATCCTCAGATGGGTGCAGATGGCGCCCCCGAGGAAACCCGTGATGAGGATCGCGCCAAGCGCCGCCGTCCTGGGGATTGCGTAGAGCAACGTGCAGACGGCGAGTATGGAGGCAACGATGGGCGCCTGATCCAGCGAGAACCCCGTCGCCGTTATCTCGGCTCGCAAACTCTCAGGCGGGTTGAATTGGACGATGACATCGGCGGCCAGCAGGATCACCACGACAGCACTCAGGGCCCGTCCCGCCCAGACGGCCGACGACGACTGCTTCATCTGCGTCATTCCTTGTTCCCCACGAGGCCAGCCATAACAGGGACAGGAGACAAGCGCCCTCGCCCATTATGGCCTGGCTCATCTTCATTCTGCTTGTGTTGATCGATGTTGCACATCGACGCAGCCGCGTTCGAGGCGGCCACGCCCGGCCGAAAGCTGCCGCGGCGCGCCGCGTTCGATCGGTTCGCCAACGCACATCGCGGCAATACGCCGGATCGCCGGATCACTCCCCGGGGGCCGGCAGGTGATCGGAGGCCGGTTCTTCATGGCGGGCAGAGACCTCCTCCCGGGCCCGAACGCCGAACCAGATGGCGTAGAGCGCGGGCAAAAAGATCAGGATGAGAACCGTGCCGACCGCCGTGCCGCCGATCAGTGTATAGGCGAGCGATCCCCAGAAGACGGAATGGGTCAGCGGGATGAAGGCCAGCACGGCCGCAAGCGCGGTCAAGATCACGGGCCGCGCGCGCTGCACGGTCGCCTCGACCACCGCGTTATAGGGGTCGAGCCCCTCCTCCTGATTGGTGTGGATCTGGCCGATGAGGATCAGCGTATTGCGCATCAGGATGCCGGCAAGGCCGATCAGCCCGAGAATCGCGTTGAAGCCGAACGGCTGGTCGAAGACCAGCAACGTGGGGACCGCCCCCGCCAGGCCGAGCGGGGCGGTGAGCATAACCATGACGGTGGCGGAGAACGACCGCACCTGGACCATGATCACCGCCAGCATCAGGGCGAGCATCACCGGGAAGACCGCAGCCAGCGCCGCATTGGCCTTGCCGGCCTCCTCGATCGATCCCGCCGTCTCGATGTCGTAGCCCTCCGGCAGACGGGCCACGAGCGGCTGCAACGCCGCCACGATCTCCTTGGAGACCTCGGGCGGTTGCAAGCCCTCCGCGATATCGGCGCGGATGGTGATGGTCGGCACGCGGTCACGGCGCTTGAGGATGGGCTCCTCCATGCGCACCTCGGTGCGACCGATCTGCCCGAGCGGAATCAGCCGACCGTCGTGGGACGTCAGCGTGAAGTCCGACAGCCGGGCCGGATCGAGCCGCTCCTCGCCGGCGCTGCGGGCCACGACATCGACGGTGCGGATGTCCTCCCGCACCTGCGTCACCGTCACGCCGGTCAGCAGGAACTGAAGCTGCTGCGCCGCCTCGGCCGGAGAGAGGCCGATCAGTCGCAAGCGGTCCTGATCGAGGACGAAGCGCAGGGTCGGCGCGCGCCGGCCCCAGTCCTGGTTCGCCTGCCGCGCATGCGGATTGGCGCGCATGATGGCGAGCGCGTCGTCGGCGATACCGCGCAGCACGGTCGGGTCCGGCCCGCGCACGCGGAACTCGACGGGGAACGGCGTATAGGGGCCGAAAACCAGCTGAGTCACCCGCAAATAGGCTGCCGGAGCCAGTCCGTCGGCGATGGCCTGGCGCAGGCGGAGCTTCAGGGCTTCGCGCGCCTCGGCGCCGCGCGTCAGCACCACGATCTTGGCGAAGGCCGGATCCGGCAGCTCGGGCGCCATGGCGAGGAAGAACCGCGGCGCCCCCTGGCCGACGTAGCTGGTGACGATCTCTGCGTCCGGCTGCCGGCGCAGCCACGCCTCTACCTGTTCGACGGCGTCCTGCGTGACGGCGATGCTGGTGCCTTCCGGCATGCGCACCTCGACGAGCACCTCCGGCCGGTCGGAGACGGGGAAGAACTGCTGGCGCACCGTGCCCATGCCGACGACGGCCATCGCAAAGACCAGCACCACCGCGGCCGCGACCGTGAACTTGCGGCGCACCGCCCAGGAGATGAGGGCGCGCAATCGGCGATAGCCGGGCGTATCGTAGATGGCGTGGTGGCCGCCTTCGACGGGCTTGATATCGGGTAGCAGCTTCACCCCCAGGTAGGGCGTGAAGGCCACCGCGACGAACCAGGAGACGATGAGCGCGAAGGCGACGATCCAGAAGATATTGCCCGCATACTCACCGGCCGAGGAATGGGCGAAGCCGACCGGCATCAGGCCGATGATCGTCACCAGCGTGCCCGAGAGCATCGGGCCGGCCGTGTGGCTCCAGGCATAGGCGGCCGCCTCAATGCGGTCCATGCCTTCTTCCATCTTCACGACCATGACCTCGATGGCGATGATGGCGTCGTCGACGAGCAGCCCGAGGCCGAGGATGAGCGCGCCGAGCGTGATCCGGTCGAAGAAGCGCCCCGTCTCCAGCATGATGACGAAGACCGCGGCAAGGGTGAGCGGCACGGCGGCCGCCACCACGATGCCGACGCGCCAACCGAGGCTGACGAGGCTGACAAGCAGCACCACGCCGAGCGCCATGAAGAACTTCAGCATGAACTCGTGCACGGCCTCGGAGATGTTGACCGCCTGGTCCGTGATCTTGGCGAGCGTGATGCCCAGCGGCAGCGCCGCGGCGATCTTCGCGGTCTGCGCCTCGAGCGCCCTTCCCAGCTCCAGACCGTTCCAGCCGGTGCGCATCACGACGCCGAGTGCGAGGCTAGGCTCGGCCTGGTTGCGGATCAGGAAGGTCGGCGGGTCTTCGTAGCCGCGCTCGACATCGGCGATGTCGGAGAGCTTGAGCGTGCGACCGCCCGCGACCACCGGCGTGTCGCGAATGGTCTTGAGGTCGTCATAGGCGCCTTGCAGACGCACGATGATCTGCGGCCCATCCGCATCAATGGAGCCGGCGGGCGTAATCGCGTTCTGCCGCGCCAGGGCCGCGAACACCTCCTGGGCGGACACGCCGAGCGTGGCCAGCCGCGGATAGGAGAACGCGACGAAGATGCGCTCCGGCCGCTCGCCCAGGATGTTCACCTTGTTGACGCCGGGCACGTGCAGCAGCTGCTGGCGGATCGCCTCCGCCTGCCGGGCGAGGAGCCGGGGCGCCATGCCGGGCGCCCGCAGGGCGTAGAGCGCGAAAGTGACGTCGGAATATTCGTCGTTGACGAAGGGCCCGAGGGCGCCCGCCGGCAGGTTGCGCGCCTCGTCGCCCATCTTCTTGCGGGCCTGATAAAACTGCTCCGGCACCTCGGCGGGCGGCGTGTCGTCGCGCAGGGTCACCGTGAGGAAGGCGAGCCCCGGGCGCATCAGCGCCTCGACCCGGTCATACCAGCGCAGCTCCTGCAGCCGCTTCTCCAGCGGCTCTGTGACCAACTCCTGCATCTCCTGCGCGGTGGCGCCGGGCCAGGCGACGGTGACGGTGAGCACCTTGACCGTGAAGGACGGATCTTCGGCCCGGCCCAGTTTGAGGAAGGCGCTCACCCCCGCCAGCGCGATGGCGATGATGAAGAACAGCGTGACGGCCCGTTCGCGAACCGCCAGCGCCGAGAGATTGAAGCCGCTCATTGTGCCGCGGTCCGGGTCTCGGCGGCGCTCACGCGGTCGCCCTCGTGCAGGAGATGGGCGCCGAGCGCGACGATGGTTTCGCCGGGGCTGAGGCCCGTGACCACCGCCGTCTCCTGGCCGATCCTGCGGACCGCGACGGGCCGGAGGCTGACCGTCGAGCCCGCCGAGCCGATCACCCAGACGCCGGTGCCACGGCCGCCGTCAAGGAGCGCGCCGAGCGGCACCTCGGTCTCTTCTGGGGCAGCGACTTCAACATCGCGAAGCCAGACCGTGACCGTTGCGCCCAGGGGGGCCTGTGCCGCCGCCCCCTCCAGGACGTAGCGGGCTTCATAGGTGCGCGTCGCCGGATCGGCCGAATCGGACAGTTGGCGCAGACGGGCGGGGGCGCGGCCGGTTCCCACGCCGTAAACCTGCGCCTCGGCGGGTGAGCCGACGGCTGGCCGCGCCGTCTCGGGCAGGTTGACCGTTGCCTCGCGTGCGCCGGCATGCGCCAACCGGACGACGACCTGGCTGGCGACGACGACCTGCCCTGGCTCGGCCAAGGTCTCGACGACGGTGCCGTCGGCATCGGCACGGAGCACCGCGTAACCGGCCTCGTTGCGCGCGACCTCGGCCTGGGCCCGCGCCGCCTCGAGCTGCGCCCGCGCCGTGTCGAGGGCAGCCTTCGCCTGCTCGTAGCGCTGCCTCGGCGACCATCCAGCGGCGACGAGGCGCCGGTAGCGGATCTCGTCCGCCTCGGTCTGGACGAGCTGCGCGCGTGCCGCAGCGGCGGCATTCTCGCGCGCGGTGAGCGCAAGGCCGAGATCCTTGGGATCGATGCGCATCAGCGCCTGGCCGGCCACAACGCGACCGCCGACATCGACCAGCCGCTCGGTGATCTTGCCGTTCACGCGAAAGCCGAGATTGCTTTGGACGCGCGCCGAGACCAGACCGGTGAAGGCACGTTGCGAGGCCGCCGGGAGACGCGCCTGCGCGGTGCGCACGAGCGGCAGTTGGCGGCGGGGATCCTCCGGCGCCGCTGTCACCGACGCGGACCGTGCCAGCAGGACGAGGCCGACACTGCCGGCGACGAGAAGCGCGGCCGCGGCGATCAGAAGGGCGTTCTTGAACTGCATGGCCTGCTCCCGGCTCGGGCGACGTCGGCGCCGAACGCAACCTGATCGGCGGGCCGGAGACCCGCCATCGTGGCCCGGCCGCCGTCGATTCCATCGGTTAAAGTGGATATGCACGTAATTTGCGAAGCGAAACCTACCCGGTGCGTGGGGCAGGAGCGGCCCGCTGGTTCAGAGATCCGAGATCGTGTCCAAGGCAGTTCGCAAAGCCTCCAGCTGCTCGTCGGTCAGGGCCGCGGCCAGACGGTCGTTCACCGCCTGCCACGCACCCACCGCGACCATGAGCAACTGGTTGCCCTCTTGCGTGAGGGCGACGCGGCGCACCCGTCCGTCCTGGTCGTCAAGCCGGATCGTGATCAAGCCGCGGCGCTCGAGCGGGCGCAGGTTCTTCGTCGTCGTCGTCCGGTCCATGCCGAGCTCGGCGGCGATCTCGTTGATGCTCCGCGATCGCTGCACGCTCAGCGCCATCAGCATCGTGAACTGCCAATTGGTGAGGCCGACGGCGCGGAATGCGTCGTCGAAGCGCCTGCCCACGCTGCGGCTGGCGCGCTGGACGCGCCGGCACAGGCAGGACCGCGCGACCTGCTCGGCCAGCGCGGGCGATATGACGTTGGTGACGCTCATGATCGCATAGGTGAGTGCATATGCACCTAATGTCAATGGGGGGATGAGGATCGAACAGACAATGCGGCACGAGCCGCTTATGGCCGCGTGTCATACAGCGCCTGAGGATGCCGCCGAGCGGCCGGTTTCCGATGCCGATTTTCAGGTGCACAAGCCCATCGGCGCGTGCGGATGCCTGTCCGCGCTGGCGACCTACACCAGCAGCGTCGACAACAATGGAGTTCGGCAGACCGTGCTGGAGGGGATCGCCGCGATCAAGGGAGGCGGCGCAAAGGCGCTGATCCTTGCAACGGAACCAGCCCTCATTGCAGGCAAGGAGGTGCACGTGGGGCTGACCTGCGCGCGCCCGTCTTAAGTTTGCCTCGCCCATCCGATGACATCCAGATAGGCGACAATATCGGCTTCCGTCGCGCCCCGGCGGAGTTGGCCCGCCGCGTGGAGCAGATGGGTGTCGTACTCGTCCGCGAAATGCCGGTTGCTCTCGTCGTCCCAGCTTTCGCCGGCGGGCATCAGCCCAAACGGATCCCATAGCGACCAGCCCATGTCGCGCAAGCGCGACAGCCTGATCCTTGGCGGCGGCGTCAGAAACGGCGTCGGTGGCGTGAGATCAATCGATTACGGTATGGGCCGCCGCATCAGGTCGAAGCAGCTGGAGACGCTTCGGACGCACATCGACACGATCGGCCTGGCCACCCGAAGCGGATTGAACATTGACGGGCGGCCGCGGCCTCCCGCTCGTTATGCGGCTAAGCCGCCACAAGTCCAGGCCGCCAGCGCGATCGAACAATCCTAAAGGGAAGCATGGCATCGCCGCGGTGCCCCGGTGTTCGCCCCAGGACAGCGGTATAAGGGACACACGAGGGTCCCGCTTCTGCCCGGTGGGACATTCGGGGCGGAAACGCCAACGATATCAGCGGCATTTTTGAAGGGTGGTGCCCCTGGCCGGGATCGAACCAGCACTCCTTGCGGAACTCGATTTTGAGTCGAGCGCGTCTACCAATTCCGCCACAGGGGCAAAGCGCGGCGGATATTAGCCAGCCCGGGCGCCGGGTCAATGGACTGGTGGCCATCGCGGCATCTTAAGCGCAGCCAGGCCGAACGGGTGGCCGCCACAGCTGCTTCGTCCGTTCGATGGCCGTTGCTGACACAGGGGGAGCCATGCGCAGACGCAAGTCTCAGCCGCGCCGCGCCGCCTCGTAGCGCGCCTTGTTCTCGGCGTTGGGCGGATAGAGCCCCGGCAGCGCGGCACCCGCCTGGACCTCGCCCATGATCCAGCTTTCGAAGCGCTCCTGTTCGGGGCCGAGCGTGGCCACCTCCTCCGCGAGGGCCGCCGGAACGAGGACGGCGCCGTCGTCGTCCACCACGATCAGGTCATCCGGGTAGACGGCGACACCGCCGCAGGCGATGGGCTCCTGCCAGTTGACGAAGGTGAGGCCGGCGACCGACGGTGGCGCGGCTGCACCCTGGCACCAGACCGGGAGGCCGGCGGCGAGCACGCCGGCGAGATCGCGCACCACCCCGTCGGTCACGAGGGCGGCGACACCCTTCTTCTGCATGCGGGCGCACAGAATGTCGCCGAAGATGCCTGCATCGGTGACGCCCATGGCGTCGACCACGGCGATGCAGCCCTCGGGCATGGCCTCGATGGCGGCGCGCGTGGACTTGGGCGACGACCAGGATTCGGGGGTGGCGAGGTCTTCGCGCGCCGGCACGAAGCGCAGGGTGAAGGCGCGGCCGACGCGGCGCGGCTGGCCCGGCCGCAGCGGCCGGGTGCCGCGCAGCCAGACGTTGCGCAGCCCCTTCTTCAGCAGGATCGTCGTGATCGTCGCCGTGGTGACCTGCGATAGCACGTCGGCGATCCTGGCATCGTCCGTCATGGCCGCATCCTCTTCCCGCTTGCCTGCTCTGGAGCGTCCGAGGCCGGGACCGGCCGCTCTGCCACCCTTGTCGTCGGGAAACGCGCCGCCGCCAAGGCCGAAGACGGCGGCCCGCCGGTCGGCCCCGCTAAAGCGCTTTCGAGCGAAGTGGACGTCGGTTCGCGTGAAGAAAACGCGGCAATCAAACAGATAGAGCATTTCGGCAATTCGACGAAGCGCGGAAATATTCTAGTAGCGGTCGAGCGCCAGGTCCGCCGTCTCGATGTCCGGCCTGCCGCCGCCGACCAGATCGGCAAGGACGCGCCCCGAGCCACAGGCCATGGTCCAGCCGAGCGTGCCGTGTCCGGTATTGAGGTAGAGGTTGGCGAACCCGGCCCGCCCGATCACCGGCGTTCCATCCGGCGTCATCGGGCGCAGGCCGGCCCAGAAGGTGGCCTGCGCCTGATCGCCCGCGCCGCCGAACAGGTCCTCCACGGAATGCGCGAGCGTGGCGCGGCGGGCGGGCGGCAGGTCGAGCTCAAAGCCGGCGATCTCGGCCATGCCGCCGACGCGGATGCGGTCGCCGAGCCGGGTGATGGCGATCTTGTAGGTCTCGTCCATCACCGTCGACACGGGCGCGCGCGCCGCATCGACGATGGGGACGGTGATCGAATAACCCTTCACCGGATACACCGGCAGGCTGAGGCCAAGCCCCCTCAGCAGGGCCGGTGAATAGCTGCCGAGGGCGACGACGAAGGCCTCGCCCGTTATCTCCTGGGCCACGGTCTCCACCGCCGCGATGCGCCCGTGCGCCTCTCGCAGGCGGCCGATATCGACGCCGAAGCGGAAGGTGACGCCCATGGCCTCGCACAGCCGCTGCAGCGCGCTGGTGAACTTGAAGCAGTCCCCGGTCTCGTCGTTGGGCAGGCGCAAGCCGCCGGCGATCTTGAAGCGCACGGGCGCCAGGCCCGGCTCGGCAGCGATGCAGCCGCCGGCATCGAGCAGCTCGAACGGCACGCCGTCGCGCCGCAGCACCTCGACATCCTTGCCGACGTCGTCGATCTGCTTCTGGGTGCGGAACAGCTGGAGCGTACCCTGGCTGCGGTGATCGTAGGCGATGGCGGTCTCCGCCCGCAGCGCCACCAGGCAGTCGCGGCTGTACTCGGCGAGGCGCACCATCCGTCCCTTGTTCACGGCGTAGCGCGCGCTGGTGCAGTTGCGCAGCATCGCGGCCATCCAGCGCCAGGCGGTCGGATCAACCGTCGGCCGGACGATCAGCGGCGCATGCTTCATGAACAGCCATCTGAGGGCCTTCAGCGGGATGCCGGGCGCGGCCCAGGGGGAGGCGTAGCCGGGAGAGATCTCGCCGGCATTGGCGAAGCTCGTCTCGAGTCCCGGCCCCGTCTGACGATCCAGCACGACCACCTGGTGACCGGCCTTGGCGAGGTAATAGGCCGAGGTCACGCCAATGACGCCGGCGCCGAGAATGACGATCTTCATGATGCCTGTTCGATTGTGCGGCTCGCGTCCGCGCCGGCGGGGCGGTAGCGGCGCTGGTAGCGGTGGCCGAGGCGGGTCAGGATCTCGTAGGAGATCGTCTCGGCCGCCGCGGCGACCTCCTCCAGGCTCTGGTGAGGGCCGATGATCTCGACGAGGCTGCCGAGCCCGAGCGCGCCGGGCGGCAGTGCCGTCACGTCCACGGTGAGGCTGTCCATGGAAATGCGCCCGACCATCGGCAGGCGCGTCGCGCCGCAATAGGCGGCGCCGCGGCCGCCGAGATGGCGCGGCAGCCCGTCGGCGTAGCCGGCGGCCAGGGTCGCCAGGCGCGCCGCGCCAGCCGTGACATGGCTGCCGCCGTAGCCGACGCGCGTCCCCGCCGGCACCGTACGCGTCTGGATCACACGCACCTCCAGCCGGACCACCGGCGAGGTCACGCCGGCCGCGCCGGCCGCGGGCACGCCGCCGTAGAGCGCGATGCCGGGCCGCGCGAGCATGCCGTGATAGCTCGCTCCGAGCAGGATGCCGGCGGAATTGGCGAAGCAGAGATCCAGCCCCGGAAAGGCCGACGCGGCGCGGCGCCAGGCATCGAGCTGATCGGCGTTCTGCGGGCTCTCGGGCTCGTCGGCGGAGGCCAGGTGGCTGATCAGGAACAGGAGACGAAGGTCGCGCCGCAGGCCGGGATCGCCGGCGAGCCTCGCCAGTTCGGCTGCGGCGAGGCCCAGCCGCGACATGCCGGTGTCGACCTGGAGAACGGCCGGCAGCTCTGCGCCGTGGACGCGGGCCGCGGCGGACCAATTCGCCACCTGCTCGAGCGAGTTCAGCACCGGGATCACGCCGGCGGCGGCGCAGGGCTCCTCGGCCCCCGGCAGCAGGCCGTTGAGCACGAACAGCCGCGCGTCCGGGGCCAGAATGGGCTTCAGCGCCAGGGCTTCGTCGAGATGGGCGACGAAGAAATCCCGGCATCCCGCCCCATACAGCGCCGGCGCCACGCGCGCCGCGCCGAGGCCATAGGCGTCGGCCTTGACCACGGCGCCGGTCCGTGCGGGCGTCAGGCGCTCGCGCAGGGCGAGATAGTTCCGGGTGAGCGCGGCGAGATCGATGGTCAGCACGCCGGGGGCGGCGACGTCGCCTGCGAAGTCGAAGCTCCAGCCGTCCATGCATCACCCCGATCAAGGATGGCTGGAAGCCTAGCGCAACAAGCGCGCAATCTCCGTGCTATGAGATGTCGAAAGTTCCGTCCGCAAGGCCCTTGCGCAACGATCTGCCGGGACGTCGAATAATCTGCCATGCACGGACTGGACGCCATCGATCGCAACATCGTGCGCCTGCTGCGGCTCAATGCGCGCATGAGCAACGCCAAGCTGGCCGGCGAGATCGGCCTTTCCCCCTCCGCCTGCCTGCGGCGCATCCGCCTGCTCGAGCACAGCGGCGTCATCCGCGGCTACACCGCCCTCGTCGACCATGCCTCCGGCGAGGCGGCGATCGCCGTGATCATCAACATCACCCTGGAGCGGCAGACGGAGGACTACCTCAAGCGCTTCGAGGCCGCCGTCCGCAAGCACCCGGAGATCCGGGAGTGCTATCTCATGACCGGCGGGGCCGACTATCTGCTGCGGGTCGAGGTGGAGAATGCGGCGGAGTTCGAGCGCATCCACACCGACATCCTGTCGACGTTGCCGGGCGTGTCGCGCATCCACTCCAGCTTCTCGATCCGCAACGTCCTCGCCACGCGCCGGCGCGACGCGATTGCGTGAGCCGGCGCGCCCATGAACGCTCCGTTCGCCGGCCTAGCCCGCAACGGCTTCGTCCATGTGACCGTGGCCTTCCTCGCCATGGGCAGTTGGGCAGCCTTCGCCAACCGGGGCCATCCGATGCCGGCCCCGCTCCAGGCCGGCCTGATCCAGGGCGCGATCTCCGCCTCGATCACACTGATCCTGAAGCGGGCCGTTGATGCGCTCGCCAGGCGCTTCCAGGGGATCGCCGCGCTCGTCGTGCCGCCCGCCGCGGCCGGCCTCGTCTCCGCCAGCCTGCTCACGGCCATCCACACCATCGCCGGCACGCCCGAAGTCGTTGCGACGATCGCACTGCCGCTGACGGTCGCCACCAGCTACGCGGCCGTTTACAATTTCACGTTCTGGCGAAGCGGTCGCTGAGCGCGCGGCGACGCCGAGCTCGGCCGGCGAGCGGGCCGGGCGATCAGGCCGCCCCGTCCGGCTTGCTCGACAGGCTCACCGGTGTCGGATCGGGATCGCTGGCGAGGCGAGCGCTCAGCCGGCGACAGAGCACATAGAACGGCGGCGTGAACACGAGCCCGAACAGCGTCACGCCGAGCATCCCCGCGAACACCGACACGCCGAGCACCTGGCGCAGCTCCGCCCCGGCGCCCTGCGCGAACACCAGCGGCAGGACGCCCAGGATAAAGGCGAGCGACGTCATGATGATCGGCCGCAGCCGCACCCGTGCGGCCTCCGTGGCGGCCTCGCCGGGGCTGACGCCATCGTCCTCGCGCTGCCTGGCGAACTCCACGATGAGGATGGCGTTCTTGGCGGCGAGGCCGATCAGCACGACGAGGCCGATCTGGGCAAGGATGTTGAGGTCGAGCGCCATGACGAGGAGACCGGTGACGGCGGCGAGCAGGCACATCGGCACGATCAGCATCACCGACAGCGGCAATGTCCAGCTCTCGTACTGGGCCGCTAGCAAGAGAAAGACGAAGACGATCGAGGCGGCGAAGACGATGAGCCCGGAGCTGCCGGCGAGCCGCTCCTGAAGGGCGAGCTCCGTCCACTCGAAGCTGTAGCCCTCGGGCAGCACCTGCGCGGCGATCTGCTCCATGCGGTCGAGCGCCGTGCCGGTCGACGTGCCCGGTGCCGCCGCGCCCTGCACCTCCCCGGCCGCCGCCAGGTTGTAGCGCGGCACCCGGTAGGGCCCGGTCCGCTCCTCGAAGGTGGCCACCGAGCTGAGCGGCACCATGGCGCCGGAGTCACTCCGCGTCTTGAAGCCGGCGATCACCGCCGGGTCCTGCCGGAACGCCCCGTCCGCCTGGGCGCGGACCTGGAACGTGCGGCCGAGAAAATTGAAGTCGTTGACGTAGGACGATCCGAGATAGACCTCGAGCGTCTCGAAGACACGGCCGGCCGGAACCCCAAGCATCTCCGCCTTGACGCGGTCGATGTCGGCAAAGAGCTTGGGCGTCGCCGTGTTGAACGGCGTGAAGACGCGCGCGAGCTCGGGATGCCGCCCCGCCTCTTCGACGACCGTGGCGAGCACGGCCTCCAGGTCGGCAGGCGTCGTGCCGTTGCGATCCTGGACCATCATCTTGAAGCCGCCGGTGCCGCCCATGCCGCGCACCGAGGGCGGCTTGATCGGGATTAGGCGCGCCTCGGTGAGATCCGCCGTCAAGCGCGGCACGTCCGCCATGATGGCGTCGACGTCGCGGCCCGCCGCGGCGCGGCTGGCGAAGGGATCGAGGATCACGAAGGCGACGCCGCTGTTCGGCGAGGTGGTGAAGGTGGCGCCGTCCTGCCCGGCCACGGCGACGACGTGGGCGACGCCGTCCACCGCCAGCAGGCGCGTCGACAGCTCCGTCATGATCGCCTCGGTGCGCCCCAGGGCGGCGCCGGGCGGCAGTTGCACCGAGGTGATGAAATAACCCTGGTCCACTTCGGGAATGAAGCCGCGCGGCACGCGCTCGAGCTGGTAGGCGGTGAGCGCCAGCAGGCCCGCGTAGGGAAGGAGCGCCAGCGCGCCCAGCCGGAGCAGGCGCCGCGTCAGCCCGCCGTAGCCCATCGACAGGCGATCGAACGCCCGATTGAACGCGTCGAAGCCACGCTGCACCCAGCCGAGCGGGCCTCGCGGGCGGCGCGCGTGCGGTTCGTGCGGCCTCAGCAGCAGCGCGCCGAGGGCGGGGCTCAGCGTGAGCGAGACGAAGGCGGATATCACCGTCGAGGTGGCGATGACCACGGCGAACTGCCGGAAGAACTGGCCGGTGATGCCCGACACCATGGCCGCCGGAATGAACACTGCCGAGAGCACGAGCGCGATGGCGATCAGCGCGCCGGAGATCTCGTCCATGGACCGGTGGGCCGCCTCGCGCGGGGTGAGGCCGTCGCGCAGATGCCGCTCGATGTTCTCGACCACGACGATGGCATCGTCCACGACGATGCCGATGGCCAGGACGAGGCCCAGTAGGGACAGATTGTTCAGCGAATAGCCGAGCGCCGCCATCACGGTGAAGGTGCCGATCAGCGAGATCGGGATGGCGAGGATGGGGATGACCGCCGCCCGCCACGTCTGGAGGAACAGGATGACGACCACCACCACGAGGACGATCGCCTCGGCGAGGGTCTTGTAGACCTCCTTCACCGATTCTTCGATGAACAGTGTGGGGTTGAAGGGAATGTCATAGGCGACGCCCGCCGGCAGCCGCCCGGAGAGCCGGCGCATTTCCTGCACCACGCGCTCGGCGGTGTCGAGGGCATTGGAGCCGGGCTGCTGGAACACCTGGATCGGCTGCGCCGGCCGGCCGTTGAAGTTGGCTCCGGCGCGATAGCTCTGGGCCGTCAGCTCGACCCGGGCGACGTCGCTCACGCGCGTGACCCGGCCGTCCCCGTCGGTGCGCACGACGATGTTCTCGAACTGCGCCGGATCCGACAGGCGGCCCAGCGCCTCCACGTTGAGCTGGAAGGCGCCGGTCCCCGGAACCGGCGGCTGGTTCACCACGCCGGCGGCGACCTGCACGTTCTGGGCGCGCAAGGCCGCGACGATGTCGCCGGCCGTCAGGTTGCGCGCCGCAACCCGGTCGGGGTCGAGCCAGATCACCATCGCATAGTCGCGCGTCGCCGGCATGCGCACGTCGCCGACGCCCGGCACGCGGAGCAGCGCGTCGCGGATCTGCAACGTGGCGTAATTGGCGAGGTAGAGCTGGTTGCGCGAGTTGTCGGGCGAGAACAGCTGCACGACCATCAGAATGTCGGGCGATGTCTTGCGCACGGTCACGCCGAGGCGGCGCACGTCCTCCGGCAGGCGCGGCTCGGCGATGGCGACGCGGTTCTGCACGAGAACCTGGGCGTCGTCGATATCGGTCCCAAGCGCGAAGGTGACGGTGATCGTGAGCCGGCCGTCTCCGGTCGCCTGCGAGGACATGTAGAGCATGTTCTCGACGCCGTTGATCTCCTGCTCGATCGGCGTCGCAATCGTGCTGCTGATGACCTCCGCCGATGCGCCCGGATACTGCGCGTTGACCACGACCGTCGGCGGCGCGATCTGCGGATACTGAGCGAGCGGCAACGTGACATAGCCGGCGAGACCGATCAGCACGACGAGGATCGACATCACGCTGGCGAAGATCGGCCGATCGATACAGAAATGGGCGAGACGCATGGGACTGCTCTCAGTCCAGCGCGGCCGAGCGCGGCTCGGGCTCGGCCTCCTGGGGCGTCACCTTCTGTCCGGGGCGGGCCCGCAGCAGGCCGCTCACGATGATGCGGTCGTCCGGCCCGATGCCGGCGCGCACGATGCGCATGCCGCCGGCGTGAGCCGGACCGAGATCGACCTTGGCGGAGCGCACCGTGCCGTCGGCGGCGACGGCGAGCACCGCCCGCTCCGCCTGGTCGGTGATGAGGGCCGTCTCCGGCACCAGCGTCGCCTCGTAGGCGGCCGAGAACGGCAGGCGCGCGCGCCCGAACTGTCCTGGCGTGAGGCCTCCTGCATTGGCGATGACGGCGCGCATGCGAATGGTGCCGGCGCCGAGCTCCAGGCGATTGTCGACGAAGTCGATCGTGCCCTTGTGCGGCCAGTCCCGATCGCCCTGCCCGCGCAGCTCGACCAGAATACGCCGCCCGTGCAGCCCCGGAACCGCGCCGCTCGTGGCGGCCTGCCGGTAGGCCAGCAGGTCATGCTCGCTCATATCGAACACGAAGTAGAGCGGGTCGAGCGCGACGAGGGAGGTCAGCATCGTGCCGTCCGTCACCAGCGCACCGATGTCCTGCCGGCGGTTGGAGATCCGGCCGGCAAAGGGCGCGCGCACCTCGGTGAAGCCGAGATCGATCTCGGCGCGCGACACCACCGCCTTGGCCAGGGCGTGCGCCGCGTCGGCGGCCTTCTTCTGCTGACGGCGCTGATCGAGCGTCGCCTGCGATGCGGCGTGGGAGGTCGCGAGCTGCTGAGTGCGGCCGAGCTCGAGATCGGCGAGCTCGACCTGCGCTGCCGCGCTCGCAAGCCGCGCACGGGCTTCCTCCAGCGCCGCGCGGTAGGGGCGCGGATCGATCGTGAAGAGCAGCTGGCCCTTCTCGACCAGCGTGCCGTCCGCCGCCGCGATGGTGGCGAGATGCCCGGCGGCGCGGGCGCGGATCTCCACCGTGGCGCTCGGCTCGAAGCGGCCCGCGAATTCACGCCGCTCGACGATTTCTCGCGTCTGGGGGCGTGCCACCTTGACGGTGGGGGGAGGCGCCGGTGCGGCTTGCGCGCGCGCCGGCGGGGACGTAGCCGCCGACGTCAGCCAGGCGGCGCCGGCCGCCGTGAGGGCGGCGGCAACGGCGAACGCGACACCAGCCACGAGGCGGTTGGAACGAGGCATGGGAGATCTTCCGTCCTTGCGGCAGGGGAGCCGGCCGCGGTGTCGGGCGCTCCGGCGAGGGGGATCGGCGAGGTCGATGGAAGCGTGAAACGGGCGAGGCCGGCACGACATGCAAGCGGGCGGCCAACACACCGGCGCCGGCCTCGCCTCCCGTCACTGCACGGGACTCGGGGGCTCCTGGCCCATGCAGCGACGGATCCGAAATCGATCGGGAGCGCCCCGACTAGCAATCGTCCCGGCAGAGGCCCATCCGATCCGGCACCACCGCTGCCGGCGCGATCCGCGTCACGCGGTCTCGTCCCCATTGGTGGAACGTGTCGGTCATCGCTGTCGCTACGCGTCGACGCACTGGTGGCTCCTCGCTCCGGTCCCCGTTCGGGGTCGCCCCACAGGCAACGCTACCAGTCGAATGTCACGAATATTCCACAGGCGGCCAGGCGATTTGTATCAAAGTGTCACCAACGCCCACGCTGTCATGGATTGATACAGATCGAGCGGACTTTGGCCGGGGCAGGAGTGAATAGGCAGCGCACTGCGGCCACCCGGCCGCAGGCCCCTGACACCCGCCCGGGCGCACGACGCCGGCGACGCGCGGGTACCGTTGCTGGTCGCCAATCACGCGGGCTCGCGTAGCCGCGCGATCAGGCGCGTTCCAGGGTGAGATGGCGGGAGCGGACATCGGCCGCGGCGAGCAATGCCTGGCTGCCCCCCTCCCAGACGATGGCGCCGCCATCGAGGATCTGGAAGCGGTCGGCCACCGCCATGCAGGTCTCGAGGCTCTGCTCGACCAGGAGCATGCTGAGGCCCGCGGCCTTCAGCTCGCGCAGGATCTCGACCAGTTGCGCGACGATCACCGGCGCCAGCCCCTCGGTCGGCTCGTCGAGCAGCAGCAGGCGCGGGCCGGTGACGAGAGCGCGGCCGATGGCGAGCATCTGCTGCTCGCCGCCGGACAGCTTGCCGCCCGGCGTGCGGCGGCGGGCGCCCAGCGCCGGAAACATCGCCCAGATGCGCTCGATGCCCCAGGGCGAGCCGCGCCTCGCGGCGAGCTTCAGGTTCTCCTCGACGGTGAGCGCGCCGAAGATGCCGCGGTTCTCGGGAACGAGCGCCAGGCCGCGCTGGGCAATGGCGTAGGACGGCAGGCCAAGGATCGGTGCACCGGCAAACTCCAGCTCCCCCTCGGTGCGGCTGAGCAGACCCATGATCGCGCGCATGGTCGTCGTCTTGCCCGCGCCGTTACGGCCCAGCAGCGCCAGCAGCTCGCCCTCGCGGATAGCGATGTCGACGCCTTGCAGGATGTGGCTCTTGCCGTACCAGCCGTTGAGACCGCGGACACGGAGCAGCGGAGCGGCGCTCATGCCGCGCTCCCGAGGTAGGCCGTGCGCACGGCCGGGTCGTTGCGCACCCGCTCGGGCGGGCCTTCGGCGATCTTGGCCCCCTGGGCCATGACCGTGATCCGGTCGGAAATGCTGAGCACGACGCTCATGTTGTGCTCGATGAGCAGCACGGCCATGGCATCGCGAAGCCCGACGATAAGCTCCTTGGTGCGATGCACGTCGTCGATGCCCATGCCGGCGAGCGGCTCGTCGAGACAGATGAGCTGCGGGCGGCCGGCGAGCGCCATGCCGATCTCCAGCGAGCGCTGGGCGCCGTGGGAAAGGTCCCCCGCCCTCGCGCCCGCACGCTCGCCGATGCCGATCCGCTCGAGGATCGCCTGGACCTCGTCGGCGATGTCCCGCCGCTGCGGGGCTCGCCAGAACACCCAGCCCTCGCGCTCGTGCCGCGCCTGCACGGCAAGACGGACGTTCTCCGCCACGCTCAGCGCCGGATAGAGGTTGGTGACCTGGAACGATCTTGCCATTCCATACCGCACCCGCCGATGCGCCGGCGCGCGGGTGATGTCGTGGCGACCGAAGACGATGCGTCCGGCGTTGGGGGGGCGGACGCCCGTCAGCGCATTGAACAGCGTCGTCTTGCCGGCCCCATTGGGGCCGATCAGGGCATGGATGCTGCGGTGCGCGACGGCGAGGGAGATGCCGGCCAACGCCTGGAAATCACCAAACCGCACGCCGATACCGCTGGCTTCCAGCAGGTACTCAGCCATGACCGGCCCTCCCGCCCCAGCGCCCGGCGACGAGCCGCCCGATGCTCCACAGGCCGCCCGGTAGGAACAGCACGATGGCGATCAGAAGAAGCGCGATGAGGGCCAGCCAGCGCGCCCAGATCTCCGACAGCGCCTCCGAGACGAGCGTGTAGAACACCGACCCGGCGAATGCACCGGCCGGCGAGCCCACGCCACCGATGATCGCCATGATCAAGAGGCGCTGGCTCATCTCCAGCTCGATGTCGCTCGGCGGCACGAAGCCAAGAAAGACGGCATGCAGGCCGCCGGCGAGGCCGGCGATCGCGCCGGCGGCGGTGAAGGCGGCGAGCTTGTAGCGGACAACCGGGTAGCCGAGCGCCTCCGACCTGCCCTCGTTCTCGCGAATGGCGGCGAGCACGCTGCCCAGCGGCGAGGCGGTCAGGCGCTGCACCAGGAGGAAGACGATCAGGAAGGCCACGGTGGTGAGCACATAGAACGACAGCGGGCTCTCGATCGGCAAACCGAGAACCCTGAACGTGCGGGGCAGACCCGTGAGCCCGTTCTCCCCGCCGGTCACGCCCTTGAAGGCGAGCATGGCGAAATAGCCCATCTGGGCGAAGGCGAGCGTCAGCATAACGAAGTAGACGCCCCGACGCCTGACGATCAGCGCGCCCAGCGCCAGGGCCAGCGCGGCGCCGGCGAGCATCGCGACGACGAGGCCCGTGAGCGGGCCGGCCTGGTGGTCTCGCAACAGGATGGCACAGGTATAGGCGCCGAGGCCGAGGAAGAGGCCCTGGCCGAACGACAGCAGGCCCACGGCTCCGAGCAGCAGCGTGACCGACAGCGTGCCCGTGGCGAAGATGACGATCTGGGTTGCCAGCGTCGTGTGCATGACGAACGGCATGACGACGAGGGCGGCCACGACCAGCAGCGTTGCGACGTTGGGAAAGCGCCCGGCCATGGTCAGAAGCGCCCGAACAGGCCGGCGGGACGCACCAGCAGCACCAGTGCCATGGCTGCGTAGATCATCAGCTGCGCGGCTTCCGGCCAGAGCGTGCTCATGATCGACTGAACCAGGCCGATCAGCAGTCCGCCCACGAGAGCCCCCGTGAGGGTGCCGAGGCCGCCGACCACGACGACGACGAAGGCGATGCCCAGCGCCTCGGTGCTCATGAATGGCTCGGCCCCTCGCAATGGCGCCGCCAGCACGCCCGCGAGCCCGGCGAGAGCGCCGCCGAGCGCGAATGCGGCCATGAAGACGCGGTCGACGTTGATGCCGAGCAGACCGACCATCTCCGCGTTCTCGGAGCCCGCCCGGAGCATGGCGCCGAACTTGGTGCGCTCCACGACAAGCCAGAGCACGACCGCGATGACGGCCGCGGCGGCCACCACCGCGAGGCGGTAGGCGGGATAGACATAAGGCCCCAGGAAAACGATGCCGGAGAGGGAGGCCGGCACGGGCACGCTCTTGGCCAGCGGATCGAAGATGAGGATCACGATTTCCTGGAACAGCAGCGCCACCGCGAAGGTGATGAGGATCTGCGCCTCGTGCGGCATGGCGTAGGTGTGGCGCAGCAGCAGGCGCTCGATGACGAGCGCCAGTGCGGCGATGGCGAGCGGCCCGATGAGGAGCGCCCACCAGATGCTGCCGAAGGCGAGCGAGATCGCGTAGGCGATGTAGGCGGCCGCCAGATAGAACGCTCCGTGAGCGAAGTTCACGAACCGCATCAGCCCGAAGATCAGCGTCAGGCCGACCGACAGCAGGAAATAGATCATCCCGATGCCGAGCCCGTTCAGGACCTGGAAGAGCAGCAGCTGGGTCGACATCGGGCGCGGCGATCTCGCTGGAAGGTGGAAAATGATCTCGGATCTATTCGATCAAGGCCGGGCGTGAGCGACCATGACAGCGTGAAACTTGTGCGCGGGCGCGAGAGCATTTCGCAATCGGCAGAGAAATGCTCCAACTCTTGAATCTGACGCGCTTTTTTTGCGATCGAGTGATTCCGGCCAGTCGCCGAGCGCTTCTGCCGTTCGAGCGGCATCGACAGGCGTCAGCCCATGGTGCAGCCGGTCTTGTCCGGCGGCAGGAACGCCTTGGTGGCGGCCACCACGTCGGCGAAGTCGTTCTTGTCCTTCATGGCACCCTTCGCCTTGCCGAGCATGAGGTAGTAGTCCTTGAGCACCTGGTGGTCCTGCGGCCGTACCGTCTCGGTGCCGGTCGGTCCTTCGTAGCTCAGGCCTTCGAGCGCCCCGATGATCTTGGGCACATCGGTGGAGCCGGCCTTGTTGATGCCTTCGATCAACACCTGGGCGACCGCATAGCCGCAGGCGTGCAGGTAGTTGGGCACGTCGCCGGTCTTCTGCTTGACGATCTCCGCCACGCGCCGGCCTCCGGGCGAGTCGACGCCGTGCCAGAAGTTGCAGCCGAAATAGACCCCGTCGCAATTCTCCGGCCCGAGCGCCTGATACTGGTCGAGGCCCGTCGACCACACGGCCAGGATCTTGGTGTTACGCTTCATGCCGTAGCTGACGGCCTGCCGGATGACATCGACGGTCTGGTTGCCGAAGTTGCATACGGCGAGCACATCGGGCGCGGCGGAGAGTGCCGTCGCGATGTAGCCGGAGTATTCCCGGTCCGAGAGGGAATGGTAGCTGTTGCCGACGTGCTGGATGCCCTTCTCCTGGAACACCTGCTTGCAGTTGCTGAGCAGGCTGTCGCCGAAGACGTACTGCCCGGTGATGGTGTACCAGCGCTTGGCCTGCGGGAACTTGTCGATGAGCGGCCGGACCGTGGAGTTGACGGCGCTGTAGCAGGCGACCGGCCAGCGGAACGACGACCTGTTGCAGTCCTTGCCGGTGATCTCGTCGGCCCCCGCCTCGTTGACGTAGATGCCGCCGCGCGCGTGCACCTCCTTCTGCACGGCGAGCCCGATCGCCGAATTGGTGCAGCCGACGACGTGCTTGATGCCGTGCTGGGTCATCACCTCCTGCACCTTGCGCACCGCTTCGCCGGCATCGCCGCGGTCGTCGAGCAGGACATAGTTGAGCTTGTTGCCGCCGGCGGAGCCATAGGCCTCGACCGCCCATTTGCTGCCGTCGTTCAATGCCGAGCCGACGTTGGCGAAGGTGCCGGAGAGCGAGTAGACCGCGGCGATATCGAGCACGCTCTGCGCGTTGGCCCGGCGGATGAGGGGCGGCGCCGCCAGCACGGCCGCAGCCGCTGTGGCGCTGGTCAGGAAGCGTCGGCGTTCGATCATCGGTTCACCCCTCGGCCACATTGTTGTCCGTTGTCAGGTCGGGTCCGCCGTCACGCGCCGCCTTCAGCGGCAGCCGCGGCAGCGCGGGCGCGTTTGTCGAGCCACCAGCCCCACGAGCTCGGCCACAGCGAAAAATCCGGGTCCTGCCCGAGCTCCCGCGCCGCGTGCAACGGCCAGTGCGGATTGCTCAGGGCCTCGCGACCGATGGCGACCAGATCGGCCCGCCCGTCACGCACGACCGCGTCGGCGAAGGCGGGCGTGGTGATGAGGCCGACGGCCATGGTCGGCACCTGCGCCTCGGCGCGGATCCGGGCGGCGTAGGGCACCTGATAGCCTTCCGGGCGGCGAATCATCCTGGTCGTCGTGCGCTCGCCCAGGCCGCCGGAGGAGCAGTCGACGACATCGACGCCGGCCTCGACCAGCAGGCGGGACAGAGCCACCGATTCGTCCAACGTCCAGCCGCCCGGCTGATCGTCGACGCAGGACAGGCGCACGAGCAGCGGCCGCTCGGATGGCCACGCGCTGCGCACCGCCTCCATCACCTGGAGCAGCAGCCGCACGCGGCCGGCGAAATCGCCGCCCCACGCGTCGGTCCGCCGGTTCGACAGGGGCGAAAGGAAGGTGTGGATCAGATAGCCGTGGGCGGCATGGATATCGAGCACCTTGAAGCCGGCACGGGCAGCGCGGGCGGTGGCGCGGGCGTAAGCATCGACGAGGCGGGCGATGCCGTCCCCCGTCAGCGCCTCGGGCACGTGCCAGCCGGGATTGGCCGGCAGCGCGCTCGGCGCCAGCGTGGTCCAGGGCGGATCGCCTTCGGCCGCGTTGGCTTGCGTGAGCGGCGCATAGCCCTGCCACGGGCGTGAGACGCTGCCCTTGCGCCCGGCATGGATCAACTGGGTCGCGGGCGTGGCGCCGAAGCGGTCGATCTCCTCGGCGATGGCGGCGAGCGCACCGACGTGGTCGTCGCTCCACAGGCCGAGGTCCGCCGAGGTGACGCGGCCTTCCGGCGACACGGCCAGCGCCTCGGTGATGACCGTTCCGGCGCCGCCGAGGCTGAGCCGACCGTAGTGCTGCCGATGGAAGGCCGTCGGCAGGCCGTCGGGGCCGGCGGCGTATTGCTGCATGGGCGACACGACGACGCGGTTGGCAAGCGTGACGCCCCTGAGCGTCAAAGGCGAAAACAGATGTGGGTGCGTGCTCATGCGGCAAGTCTCATGCGGCAAGTCCCATGCGGTCGCGAAGCCAGGCCCAGCCCACGCCCAGCGCGATGGCCGGTCGCCGCAACCCGTGCCAGGCGATCGGCGAGATCGGCGTCGAGGGCAGCGGCGGCCGCTCACCCCGCAACGCCATGCCGGCCAGCCAGCGGCCCATCAGGCTGGCCATGGCGACGCCGCGACCGTTGTAGCCGAGGCCGATCAACAGCCCCGGTTGCGGCTCGTGCAGGTGAGGGATGCCGTCGAGGGTAAGCGCGACCTGCCCGGACCAGCGATGGGTGATCGCGGCGCCGCGGGTCTGCGGGAAGGTGCGCTGCATAGCCGCGATCAGGGCGTCGGCGAACAGCGGCTGCTCGGCGTCGCCGACCGCGCCGCGGCCGCCGAACACCAGCCGCCCGTCGGCGGACTGCCGGAAGTAGAAGGCGAGACGGCGCGTCTCCGAGCAGCAGACGCCGCCCGGCATGATGGTCTGCTGCAATTCGGCCGGGAGCGGCTCGGTAGCGATCAGCGCGCTCTGCACCGCCAGGACGGTTTGCGCCAGGCCGGGCACCAGCCCATCGGTGTAGCCGTCGGTGCCGACGACGAGCGACTTCGCCGTGACGCTGCCGGCGGCGGTCGTGACCTGCCAGCCGTCGCTGCCGCGGCGGATCCCGCTGACCGGGGTGTCCTGGTAGATTGCCGCCCCGTGCTCCCGTGCGGCCCGCGCCAGGCCCCGCACATAGGCAAGTGGATTGACGACACCTGCCCGCCGGTCGATCCAGCCGCCGACATAGGCGCGCGTGCCGACGAGCCGCGCCACGCCATCGGCATCGAGCAATTCCACCGGCGCACCAAGGGCGATCCATTCGCGGGCGCGGGCCTGCACCCGGGCCAGCGCCGTCGGCGAGGGCGCAGCCTGAAGCCAGCCGCCGCGCTGCGGCGTGCATTGGATGGCGTGGCGCGCGATCAACTCGAAGACCAGATCGGCGGCACCGCCGGCGGCCTCCGCCAGCGCCGCGCCGGACGCCTCTCCGAACAGGCCGCGCAGCTCGGACGGGTCGTATTTGAGGCCGGGGATGACCTGGCCGCCGTTGCGGCCCGAAGCGCCCCAGCCGATCTGGCGCGCCTCGAAGAGAGCCACCGAGGCGCCGGCCCGGGCCGCCGCCAGCGCGGCCGAGCAGCCGGTGATGCCGCCGCCCACCACGGCCACGTCGACGGCCGCGGCGAGCCGCGAGGCCTCGGCGCCGAGCGGCGGCTCGGCCGCCGTGGCCGACCAGAGCGAGCGCTCGAAGCTTGCGGCCGAGGAGGACATGGGCGGCCTACTCCGCCGCGATCTTGTGCTGCGACCAGGCGGACGCCGAGCCGGCCGAGATGATGCCGTCCTCCAGATCGCGGCGGATCTTCTCGAGCGGGCGGGCGGCGGGATCGCCGTAGCCGCCGCCCCCGCCGACCGCGAGCGTGACCACGTCCCCCTTCTCCAGATCGATGGCGTCCTTCGACTTGAGGGTGATGGCCCGGCCTTGGCGCAGCACCTCGCAAAACCCGGTCTCGCCGGTCCGGCCGCCGAACAACCCCTCCGGCGGCCGCCGGAAGCGATCGGAATAGAGCGACAGCCGCACGCCGTCGCTGAGGATCTCGTAGCGGCGCACGAAGCCGAGGCCGCCCCGTGCCGCGCCGGCGCCGCAGCTGTCGGCCCGCATGGCGTATTCGATGACGCGGAAGAACGGGAAATCCTGGTCGAGGGCCTCGACCGGCGTGTTGGAGCAGTTGGACAGGGGGCTGTCGACGGCATCGCAGCCGTCCACATCGACGGCTGCGCCCGAACCGCCGCCGAAGATCTCCAGGTAGACCGACCAGCCGCCCGGCCCCAGGCGGGAGAGCACGCCGACCGTGGTGGTGTCGAAACCGCAGGCGATGACCTTGTCCGGCACCGCCTGGGCGAGCGCCTTCATCACCGCATTCCATGCGCGGAAGCAGGCTTCCATGCGGGCGCGCACCGGCGCGGGATGGTGGGGATTGAGCAGGCAGCCCTTGGGCGCCGTCACCGTGATCGGGCGGGCGGCGCCGGCGTTGAACGGAATGTCCGGGCTGGTCAAAGCCGCCTTCACACAGGAGAGCGCCGCCGAGACCGTTGCGGCGAAGGGCGCGTTGAGGTTGCGGCGGACCTGCGGGGCGGTGCCGTCGAAGTCGATGGCGATGGCGTCGCCCTCGACCGTGACGGTCGCCCGCACGGGGAGCGGTGTTTCCGAGAGACCGTCGTCGTCCACCGCATCCTCGCCGACGTAGACGCCCGCCGGGATCTGCCGGATGGCGGCGCGCATGCGTGCCTCGGAATAGTCGAGCAGCATGCCCATCACCGCGGTCAGCTTGTCGGCCCCGTAGCGCTGGGCGAGCTCGACGATGCGCGCCGCGCCGATGGCGTTCGCCGCGATCTGCGCGTCGAAATCGCCCATGGTCTGGTGCGGCACACGGACATTGGCCCGCAGCAGGCGCTCGAAGGCGCCGCCGTGCCAGTCCCGCGTCATGTTGAGCTTGATCGGCGGGATGATCAGCCCTTCCGCATAGACATCCACCGCCGCGGTGTTCAGCCCGGGATCGCCGCCGGAGATGTCGAGGTGGTGGGCGACGGAGGCGGAGAAGCCGAGCACCCGCCCTTCGAAGAAGATCGGGTGAAAGAAGAAGACGTCCTGCAGGTGCTGGCCGCCGGAGTAAGGATCGTTGATGACGAAGAAGTCGCCTTCCTCCAGCGTCTCAACCGGATAGCGCGCCGCGCAGGGCTGGAACACGCGGCCGATGGTGCCGAGCTGCATGGGGATGAGCTCGGCCTGGGCGATCGTGCTTCCATCGGGATCGAGGAGCGCCGCCGACCCGTCCCGCGCCTCGCGCAGCACGGTGGAATAGGCCGAGCGGACCAGCTTGGCTCCCATCTCGCGTGCCGCCGCGATCAGGGACTGGCTGATGATGGCGTAGTCGACAGGATTGACTGTCATGGATTCGCCTTCCCGATACCGCGGCGCATGATGGCACTCCGCTCAGGCATTGATGCGCTGCATGATGATGTTGCCGGGCTCGTCCCGCCGCGCGCGCCACGCCGGGGGCACCCAGAGAGTCGAGCTGTAGCCTTCGACGAGGGTCGGCCCCTCGACCGGATCGGCCGGGTCGAGCGAGGCGGCATCGATCAGCCGCGCCTTGACGGCGCCCTGCGCGGTCCAGATCTCCGCCTCGCCGGCGTGCGGCACGGCGGCAGGCCGCTCGCGGAACTCCGGCAGCGCGTCCAGCCGGCGGCGGACGCCGAAGCGCAGGCCGACGATCTCGACGTTCCGGCCCGGCTCGCCGCCGTGGAAGTAGATGCGCCGGTGGGCCGCGGCGAAGTCATCGGCAAGATCCGAAGGCTTGAGGCCGGCCAACCGGTCGGGGGCGATCTCGACTGGAATTTCGAAGGCTTGTCCGACGAAGCGCATGTCCGCGGTGAGGTCGAAGGCGAGCTCGCCGTCGAGGCCGAGGCTGCGGAACTCGGCCTCGGCGCCGCTGCGGAAGCGGGCGAACTCCTCGCGCAGCAGGCCGGGGGCCTCCTCGCCCAGGGAGGCCCGGCGGGTGACGCCGGCCACCCGGACATAGTCGGCCGACAGCAGGCCGAGCGCCGAAATGACGCCGGGGTTGGGAGGCACCAGGATCTCACCGATGCCGAGTTCCTCGGCAATCTCGGCTGCAAGCAGGGGACCCGCGCCGCCGAAGGGCAGCAGCGCGTAGTCGCGAGGGTCGCGCCCCCGCTCGGTCGAGACCAGCTGGACGGCCCGAACGATGTTGGCGACCGCAAGGCGGATGGCCGCGGCCGCCGCCTCGCGCACGCTGACGCCGAGCCGGCCCGCCACCTCCTCGAACGAGGCGTGTGCGCGCTCCACGTCGAGCGCCATGGTGCCGCCGAGGAAGGCATCCGCCCGGATGGTGCCGCGGATCAGGTGCGCATCGGTGACCGTCGGCTGGCTGCCGCCGCGGCCGTAGCAGGCCGGCCCGGGCGAGGCGCCGGCGCTGCGCGGGCCGACGCGCAGCATGCCGCCGTCGTCGATCCAAACGAGCGAGCCGCCGCCGGCGCCGACGGTCACGATGTCGAGCACCGGGGTCCTGATCGGCAGGCCGTCGACCTCCGTCTCCGGTGCGATCGCCGGTGCCCCATCCACCACGAGGCAGACGTCGGTGGAGGTGCCGCCCATGTCGAAGGTGATCAGGTTGCGCCGCTGCGACCGTTCCGCCTGGCGGATGGCGCCGACGACACCTGCCGCCGGACCGCTGAACAGCGCAGTGATGGAGTTGCGCCGCATGGCCACAGCCGGCAGACGGCCGCCGTTCGACTGCATGACGGAAAAGCCGCCCTGGAACCCGGCGCGCGCCAGCGTCGCCTCGAAGCGATCGAGGTAGCCGTCGATCACCGGCTGCACATAGGCCGACAGCACCGTCGTCGAGGCCCGCTCGAACTCCCGGAACTCCTGCGCCACCTCGTGCGAGCAGGCGATCCGCAGCTCCGGCAGCGCCGCGCCGATCAGCGCCTTCAGCCGCTCCTCGTGCGCCGGCGCGATGTAGGCGGACAGGAGGCAGATCGCCAGCGCCTGGTAGCCCCCTTCCGCAAGCTGCGGAATGAGGGTGGCGCGCACCTCCGCCTCGTCGAGCGGCTGGATCACCGCGCCGGCCGCATCGACGCGCTCCGACACCTCGAAGCAATCCTTGCGACGGACCGGCGGTGCCGGCTTGGCGTAGCGGAGGTCGTAGATATTGCGGCGGTCGTGGCGCTGGAAGAAGAGGATGTCGCGAAAGCCCCGGGTGGTGAGGAAAGCGATCGACGCGCCCTTGCGCTCCAGGATCGCGTTCGTCGCCACGGTCGAGCCATGGACGAGGTCGGTGACATCAGCAGCCGCGATGCCCGCCGCCTCCAGCGAGCCGAAGGCGCCGATCTCGGGCGCCCCCGGCGTGCTCGGTACCTTCACCACCTCGACCCGGCCGCCGTCCACCGCGACCAAATCGGTGAAAGTGCCGCCCACTTCGATCCCGACCCGCATTCACCTCTCCACCCTATTGTGGATGGGATCATAGGCACCGCGAGGATGAAATTGCAATTAGGCTAAAACTATGAGCAAAGAATTTTAGCAAGGCTGCCAACATCAGGGGCAGCACGGGGAATCCCGAGCCAATGGCGAAACAAGCGCGCACACCCCCCGACGCGGCGGATCCGGAGCGACCCAACGAGATGGGCCGCAAGCTCAGAATGCGCCGGGCGATCAAAGGCCTGTCGCTGCAGGAGGTGGCCGAGCGCGCGGAGATCTCGGTCGGTTTGCTCAGCCAGATCGAGCGCGGCGTTACCACCCCGTCGCTGAAATCCCTGCGCCAAATTTGTGCGGCCCTGGCCATGCCGATCGGCTGGCTGTTCGATCTGGCCGAGGCCGAGCACGACGACGTCGTGGTGCGCGCCTCGGCGCGCCGGACCTTGGACCTGGGCCCCAAGGGCATGCGCAAGGAGCTGCTGTCGCCGGACGCGGTGCCCGGCATCCAGATGATCCGGATCGTCATCCGCCCAGGAGGCGCCTCTGGCGAGCCCTACAACAACCCGGCCGGCACCAAGTGCGGCACGGTTCTGGCGGGCACGCTTGGACTGGAGGTCGACGGCCAGGACTATATTCTGGAGACGGGCGACTCCTTCGCCTTCGCGGCGACCCAGATGCACCGCTTCTGGTGCGTCGGCGATCAGACGGTCGACCTGATCTGGGTGGTCACGCCGGCGATCTATTGAGCGCTGCCCGATACGGTGGAGGCACCGATCGGCGAAAAGCCCTCAAATTCAACCAGATCCCGATACTATCGCCATGTCCATGGGCCGCGGATCGGCTGCAGCAGCGGCCTGCGCGACACCGCCCGGGGCGTCGCGCCGGTGACCCGCTGCTACCGCTATCGGTAGAAAAGCCGCGAAGCGTGGAGAGCGGCGGCCCCAAGAGGTGCGCGTCGGCAGCCGCAGCCAACCGGACGCGGCTGCCGACGCCCGTAAGGGGTTCCGATCCGCGTGGAAGAGCCGATGACACGGGGCCCTGGCCCCGGCACGGCGCAGCCTCGACGATTGCCCGGATGGCGCCTGCGCCCGCGGCCGGGTGACGCCCGGCCAAGCGTTAGAAGCAGCGGACCATTGGGGGATCGCCGCGCGCGTGCCGTGACGCGGCCGCGATAAGTGCCTACTGGGCCTTCACCTCGAGCACGGCCTGGGCCAGGAACTCGTCCATTGTGCGCCGGATCTGGTGGTCGGACTGCTCGATGCCGGCCGCATCGAAATCCTTGCGCACCTTGCGGAACACGTCGTCGTCGCCGGCCTCCTCGAAGTCGGCCATGACCACCGCCTTGGCGTATTCGGCAGCGTCGGCACCGGTCTTGCCGAGCTTGTGCGCCGCCCACTCGCCGAGCATCCGGTTGCGGCGCGCCATCGCCTTGAACCGCAGTTCCTCGTCCAGAGCGAACCTGCGCTCGAAGCCCTCCTCGCGCTTGTCGAACGTCGTCACCGTTGTCTCCCTCCGTGTTCGGCCCCGAGCGATATAGAGGCCCGCGGGGGCGAAGACCAGTGCGGCCCCCGCGGATTCGGCGGCGCGTCCGAAGCACGCATCGTCGCGGCCGGGTGTAGCGGACGCGGCCACACCCCACATTGTGCTTCGCCCCCCGATCAGCTAGGTTGGCTCGTGCGGGTGGCCTAGCTGCTGAAGCCCGCCAGCCGCGGACTTGATCTCTTAAGGAACCACGGCAACCCATGGATTTCCTGAAAACACGGTATACGCCGATGAACCGTCGCCGTCGTATCTACGAAGGCAAGGCGAAAGTGCTCTATGAGGGCCCCGAGCCAGGCACGTTGATCCAACACTTCAAGGACGATGCCACCGCCTTCAACGCCAAAAAACACGAAGTCATCGACGGTAAGGGCGTCCTCAACAACCGCATCTCCGAGTATGTCTTTCAGAACCTGAACGACATCGGAGTGCCGACGCACTTCATCAAGCGGCTCAACATGCGCGAGCAGTTGATTCGCGAGGTCGAGATCATCCCGCTGGAGGTGGTGGTGCGCAACGTCGCGGCCGGCTCCCTGTCGCAGCGCCTCGGCATCGAGGAGGGCACGCAGTTGCCCCGGTCGATCATCGAGTTCTACTACAAGAACGATGCCCTGAACGACCCGATGGTGTCGGAAGAGCACATCACCGCCTTTGGCTGGGCGAATCCGCAGGAAATCGACGACATCATGGCGCTCGCCATTCGCGTCAACGACTTCCTGTCGGGCCTCTTCCTGGGCGCCGGCATCCGCCTCGTCGACTTCAAAATGGAGACCGGGCGGCTCTGGGAAGGCGACATGATGCGCATCGTGGTCGCCGACGAGATCTCGCCGGACTCCTGCCGTCTCTGGGACATCAAGTCCGCGGACAAGCTGGACAAGGATCGCTTCCGTCGTGACCTCGGCGGGCTGATCGAGGCCTATTCGGAAGTGGCGCGCCGGCTCGGCATCCTGGGCGAGAACGAGAACCCGGCCGCCGGCGGCCCCCGGCTGGTTCAGCCGTAAGGGCGGGACCGGAGGGGCGCAAAAGCCCCCCTTTGTCCCATCGACCGTCATGGGGCCGGGCTTGACCCGGCCATCCATCCGCCGGCAAGCGCGCCCATGACCGGCCCGCGGGCTGCTCTTTTTGCGACGACGGATCGCCGGATCAAGACCGGCCATGACGCCTTGACCTCTGCGATCACCGCGATGACAGGCGCCGGCCCACGGGGCGGCCGCAAACCGATCACGTCGGCGTCAGCGGCGCGTGGCGGCGGCCTTTCGGCTTTCGGCCGGCCCAGCTCATGCGTATAGAGCTATCCGCAGCGGCGCCGCCTCGAGACCTTCAATCCTTGCGCCGACCACGGGCAAGCGATGTTTCGACGCCTCTATGATTGGACACTGAGCCTGGCCGGTCGGCCTGGCGCCACGTGGGCGCTAGGCGCCGTGTCGTTCGCCGAGAGCTCGTTCTTTCCCATCCCACCGGACGTTCTGCTGGTGCCAATGTCCCTGTCGCGCCCGGACAAGGCTTGGTTCTACGCCGGCGTTTGCACCGTCGCCTCGGTCCTCGGCGGCTTGTTGGGATATGCGATCGGCGCATTGCTGTTCGATTCGCTGGGCCATTGGCTCATTCGTGCGTATGGGCTATCCGACGGCTTGGAGGCGTTCCGGCATTCCTACGCGGAATACGGGCATTGGATTATCCTGATCAAGGGCGTCACGCCGATCCCCTATAAGCTGGTGACAATCGCTTCCGGCTTTGCGGGCTATAGCCTGTTCTGGTTCGTGGTGCTCTCGGTGATCACCCGGGGCATCCGCTTCGCCATACTGGCCGGAGCCATGCACTACTTCGCCGAGCCGATCCGTCGGGTGATGGAGCGGCACTTCGGTCTCGTCATGGGCCTCGTGCTGGGGTTCGTCGTGATCGGCTTCGGGCTCGCCAAGCTGGCGTTTTGAGGACCATCGTCGCGTGACCACGCCTTTCGACATCCCGCGGACCGCAGCCATGCTGGTGTGTGCCGGGGCTGTCGCGACCATCACCGCCGTCTTCGTGTTCCAGTATGGGCTGGGCTACCAGCCATGCCAGCTCTGCTACTATCAGCGCCTCCCCTACTATGTGGGTATTCCGCTGGCGCTTATCGCGGCGGGCCTGCCCCGGGCACAGGCGCGAGCCCGAGCGATCGCGCTGGGACTGCTGGCCCTGGTCTTCCTGGTGAGCGCAGGGCTCGCCATCCATCACGCCGGCGTGGAGTGGAAATGGTGGGCCGGCCCGGCCGGCTGCGCCGCAGCCGCCGACCAGAGCGGCTCGATCGATGATTTCATGAAGCAACTCAACAGCGTGCGCGTGGTGAGTTGCACCGACGCCGCCTGGCGCTTCCTGGGCCTGTCGATGGCCGGCTGGAACGCTGTGGTGTCGCTGATCCTGGCCGCCATTGCCTTCCTCGGCGCGCGCCGCCCGGCCGCCGTGCGAGGCTTGCCGCGTTGACGGCGTTCTGGCGGGCCACCGCTCCCGCCCAGCCCATGAGCATGATGCGCACCGCCTGGACCGGCGCCATGGTGGTCATGCTGGGGCCGATCAGCCTGTCGCTCTACACGCCGGCGCTGCCTGCCATGGTGCATGCCTTCGACACCACGCCGGCCGCCATCAAGCTGACGCTCACGGTGTATTTCTGCGGCTTCGCCTTCGCCCAGCTCGCCTGCGGCCCCCTGTCGGACGCCTATGGACGGCGGCCGGTCGGCCTGAGCTTCTTTGCCATCTACCTCGTCGGCAGCGTCGTCGCGGCCTGCTCGCCGACCCTCGAGTGGCTGCTGGCGGGCCGCGCTCTTCAAGGCATCGGCGCCGCCGCCGGCATCGCCACCTCCCGGGCCATGGTGCGCGACCAGTATTCGGGCCAGCAGTCGGCCCGCATCATGAACCTGATCGGCATCATGCTGGCCGTCGGGCCGGCGATCTCGCCATCGCTCGGCGGCCTCATCCTGGCGACCGTCGGCTGGCAGGCGATCTTCTTCCTGATGGTCGTCTATGGCCTCGTGGTGATGGTGCTGGTCGGCTTCCTGACGCCGGAGACCAACCGCCACATCAACCGCGCCCTGGCCAAGCCCCGCCACGTCATCGCCAGTTACCGCACGCTGCTCGCCGACCGGCGCTTCATCGGCCCCTCGCTGCTCATGGCGATCTCGCCGGGCGGCCTCTACACGCTCGCGGCCATGCTGCCCTTCGTCATGATCGAGCGCGTCGGGCTGACGCCGACCCAGTTCGGCCTCGGCATGCTCGCGCAGACCGGCTCGTACCTGACCGGGGCGGCCATCGCCGGCGTCATGCTGCGACGCGTCGACGCCATGAGGCTCATCCCGTTCGGCCTGACCATGGTGGCGCTGGCCGGCCTCGGCTTCGGCATCGGCCTGCACTTCTGGCCGCCATCCTTCGTCAGCGTTATGGGGCCGGTGGCGCTCTGGGCCTTCGGCAACGCCTTCATCATGCCGGGCACCACGGCAGGTGCGCTGGCGCCGTTCCCGCACATCGCCGGCGCGGCCTCGGCGCTCACCGGCTTCATGCAGATCGGCGGCGGGCTCTTCGGCACGGCCGCCGCGGCGCTGCTGTTTGCCGATCCGTTCCAGGCCATCACCATCATCATGGCGGTGATGGCGTCCGTGGCGGTCGTCGTCTATTTCACCTTGATTCACACCTCGGGCCCGGCAGCCCGGCTGATGCCGGCGGTCAAGCCGGAGGATATCGAGGTGGCTGTCGACCCCGCCGGCATCGTCGGCGCCGGTGCGGCGGAGATCGAGACCATCACGTCCGCCCGCCAGGGCCGCCGGGCCTGAACTTTACCGACGCGGCCGTTGCCCGTCGGCTCAAGAGCGGGTAATGCGGAACAATTCCACCAGACCCAGCCCGGAGCGCCCCATGAAGGCCCGTGTGACCGTCACCCTGAAGAACGGCGTGCTCGATCCGCAGGGCAAGGCGATCGAGGGGGCGCTGGCCTCGCTCGGCGTACCCGGCGTCGCCGGTGTCCGGCAGGGCAAGGTGTTCGACATCGACCTCACCCACAGCCAGGCCGGCGAGGCGGAGGCCGCCCTGAAGGAGGCCTGCGAGAAGCTGCTGGCCAACACGGTGATCGAGAACTACCGCATCGAGCTCGTGGCCTGAGTGCCGCGGCTCCTGCTGGAGCGCCGGGCCCGGCCCATCCGCCCCGTGCGACGATTGAGAGGCACGCCATGCTCGACCCCGAGGCGCAGACCGTCCTCGATCTGATCAAAGCCGCCGGGCGGCCGCCGATCACCGCGCTCGCACCGGCAGACGCCCGCCAAGTCTACCGCAATTCGCGCCGGGCACTCACCCCCGACTCGCCGGACGTCGCCTTCGTCGAGGACCTGGAGATCCCAGGTCCGCGCGGCGCCATCGCGCTGCGCCACTACCGCGGTATCGGCACCCGTCCCGGCATGCGGCTGCCGTGTCTCGTCTTCATGCACGGCGGGGGCTGGGTGATCGGCGACCTCGACACGCACGATTACGTCTGTCGCAAGCTCGCCAACGCGGCCGCCTGCGCCGTGGTCTCCGTCGACTACCGCCTGGCGCCGGAACACGTCTTCCCGGCCGCGGTCGAGGATTGCGTCGCCGCCGTCCGCCACGTGGCCGCCGCCGCAGCCGACCTCGGCATCGACGCCGGTCGGCTCGCGGTCGGCGGCGACAGTGCGGGCGGCAACCTGGCGGCGGTCATGGCGCACCTGGCGCGCGACGGCGAGCTGCCGCCGTTGGCCTTCCAGCTGCTGATCTATCCGGCCACCGACATGGCCATGCGCCACCCCTCGCACGCGCTGCCGCTCGCCGGATTTCCGTTGGAGGGATCGACGGCGCGCTGGTTCGCCCGCAACTACATGGGCGAGAGCGGCGATGTCGGCCATTGGTGGGCCTCGCCGCTCAAGGCGCCGCGCTTCGGCGGCCTCGCCCAGGCCTTCGTGCTCACCGCCGGCTACGATCCGCTGGTCGACGAGGGCCGCGATTACGCCGCCGCGCTCGAAAAGGCGGGCGTGCAGGTGGCATATCTGCACATGAGTGACCAGATGCATGGCTTCATCACCATGTCGAAGCTCATCCGCAGCGCGGAGACCGCACTGGACATCATGGGCCTGGCGCTGGCCCGCGCCCTGGAGCCTTCTGCAACCGGATGAGATCATCCGGTCGCGAAGACATGCTCCACGTTTTTTAAGTCTGGAGCGCTCCGAGATCGGTGGATCCACCCGATCACGGACGCCCTTGCATCGACCTGAAGGTCGCCGGAGTACCCGATGAAATCGGCCGTCGTCATCTTCCCCGGATCCAACCGCGAGCGCGATGTCGCGCGCGCGCTGAAGGATGCCGCCGGCTCGACACCGGCCATGCTCTGGCACGGCGAGCAGGCGCTACCGTCCGGCACCGATCTGGTGGTACTGCCCGGCGGCTTCAGCTACGGCGACTATCTGCGCTGCGGCGCCATCGCCGCGCGCGCCCCGATCATGGACGCGGTCAGGGCCCACGCGGCGCGCGGGGGCCTGGTGCTCGGCATCTGCAACGGCTTCCAGATCCTGTGCGAATCGCAGCTGTTGCCGGGCGTGCTGATGCGCAACGCCCAGCTGCGCTTCGTCTGCCGGCGCCAGCACCTGCGCGTGGAGCGCAACGACACGGCCTTCACCGGCCGCTACCTACCGGGCGCCGTCATCGACGTGTGCGTGGCCCACGGCGAGGGCAGCTATGCCGCCGACACCGACACGATCCACCGCCTGGAGAGCGAGGGCCGCGTCGCCTTCCGCTACTGCGACGCTGCCGGCGAGCTGACGCCCGCCTCCAACTGCAACGGCTCGGTCAACGCCATCGCCGGCATCTACTCGCAGGGTGGCAACGTGCTCGGCCTGATGCCCCATCCGGAGAACCTGATCGACGACCTCGTCGGCGGCACCGATGGGCGCGGCCTCTTTGAAAGCCTCGCTGAGGCGCGCCGCGCCGCCTGAGCACCGCCCTCCCCGCTTGCCTCACGACGAAGAACGATGATCGCGAACGCCCCCAAGATCACCCCCGAGCTGGTCGCCGAGCACGGCCTCAAGCCCGACGAATACGAGCGCTTCCTGGCGCTCATCGGTCGCGAGCCGACGATCACCGAGCTCGGCATCGTCTCCGCCATGTGGAACGAGCACTGCTCTTACAAGTCGTCGCGCCTGCACCTGCGCAACCTGCCCACCAAGGCGCCCTGGGTGATCCAGGGGCCTGGCGAGAACGCCGGCATCATCGACATCGGCGACGGCGACGCCATCGCCTTCAAGATGGAGAGCCACAACCATCCGTCGTTCATCGAGCCGTACCAGGGCGCGACCACCGGCGTCGGCGGCATCCTACGCGACGTCTTCACCATGGGCGCCCGGCCGATCGCGGCGCTCAACGCGCTCCGCTTCGGCTCGCCCGACCATCCGCGCACGCGCCACCTGGTCTCCGGCGTGGTGGCCGGCATCGGCGGCTACGGCAATTCCTTCGGCGTGCCGACGGTCGGCGGCGCGGTCGGCTTCCACACCCGCTACGACGGCAACATCCTGGTCAATGCCATGGCCGTCGGCCTGGTGCGCAGTGACAGAATCTTCTACGCGACCGCCACCGGCGTCGGCAATCCGATCGTCTATCTCGGCTCCAAGACCGGCCGCGACGGCATCCACGGCGCCACCATGGCGTCGGCCGAGTTCGACCAGAATTCCGAGGAGAAGCGGCCGACCGTCCAGGTCGGCGACCCCTTCGCCGAGAAGCTGCTGCTGGAGGCGTGCCTCGAACTGATGGACTCGGGCGCCGTCATCGCCATTCAGGACATGGGGGCGGCCGGCCTCACCTGCTCGGCGGTAGAGATGGGCGCCAAGGGCGACCTCGGCGTCGAGCTCGACCTCGACGCCGTGCCCTGCCGCGAGGAGGGCATGAGCGCCTACGAGATGATGCTCTCGGAGAGCCAGGAGCGCATGCTCATGGTGCTCAAGCCCGAAAAGCGGGATGAGGCGGAGGCGATCTTCCGCAAATGGGGCCTCGACTTCGCCGTGGTGGGCCGCACCACCGACACGCTTCGCTTCGTCGTCAAGCACGGGGGCGAGGTGGTCGCCGACCTGCCGATCAAGGAGCTGGGCGACGAGGCCCCGCTCTACGACCGGCCCTACATCTCCAACACCTTCGAGCCCGTTCTGACCGCCGCCGAGGTCGCGGCGCCGATGTCCAACGGAGCAGCACTGCTCGAGCTCATCGGCTCGCCCGACCTCGGGTCCAAGCGCTGGGTGTGGGAGCAGTACGACCACCTGATCCTCGGCAACACGGTGCAGACGCCCGGCGGCGACGCCGCCATCGTACGCATCGAGGACGGGCCCAAGGGCATCACGCTCACCACCGACGTCACTCCCCGCTACTGCGAGGCCGACCCGGTGGAGGGCGGTCGGCAGGCGGTGGCCGAGGCCTGGCGCAACATCACCGCCGTGGGGGGCCGCCCGCTCGCCATCACCGACAATCTGAACTTCGGCAACCCGGAAAAGCCTGAGATCATGGGCCAGTTCGTCGGCTGCCTGCGCGGCATCGGCGAGGCCTGCCGCGCCCTCGACTTCCCGGTCGTCTCAGGCAACGTCTCGCTCTACAACGAGACGCAGGGACGTTCGATCCTGCCGACTCCGACCATCGGCGGGGTCGGCGTATTGGACGACGTCGCCGTGCACGCCACCGTCGGCTTCAGGCGCTCCGGCGACGTCATCGCGCTGGTGGGAGACACCGCCGGTTGGCTGGGCCAGTCCTGTTACCTGCGTGACGTCTGCGGCCGCGAGGCCGGCGCCCCGCCACCGGTCGATCTCGCCGTCGAGCGGCGCAACGGCGATTTCGTGCGCGGCTTAATCCAGGCCGGCCGGCTCGCCACCGTGCACGATTGCTCGGACGGGGGCCTCGCCGTGGCGCTGGCCGAGATGGCGCTGGCGGGTGCCGTCGGCGCTACCCTCGATCCGTTGCCGGAAGGTCTCGCCGCCCATGCCTTCCTGTTCGGCGAGGATCAGGCCCGCTACGTCATCGCCGCCGCCCCCGAGACCATGGAGGCGATCATGGCCGAGGCGGCCCATGCCCAGGTGCCCGTGCGGCGGCTAGGCGTGACCGGCGGGGACGTGCTGGCGCTGCCCGGCGAGGCGCCGCTGGCGCTGGCCGAGCTACGCGAGCGGCACGAATCGTGGCTGCCGACCTACATGGCCGGCCAGGGGCATCTGACCGCCGCCTGACAGGCGAGGCGGCCGCGCCCGTGCGGGCGTGCGAGCGCCATCCTATATAGTCAGTGGGGCGATGGAGCGAAGCACGCGGTGAGCCGCGGCGCAGGAGCGGGGACCGGACGATGGCGATGCAGGCGCGCGAAATCGAGGAGATGATCCGCCAGGCGATCCCGGACGCCACGGTGGAGATCCATGATCTCGCCGGCGACGGGGACCACTACGCCGCGACGGTGGTGTCGCCGTCGTTCAAGGGCAAGACCCGCGTGCAGCAGCACCAGATGGTCTATCAGGCCCTGCGCGGCAATATGGGCGGTGTCCTGCACGCGCTTGCATTGACGACATCCGCTCCCCAAGATTAGCGAAGCCTGCGCGCGCCTTGACCGCGCGATTGGAGAACGTTCAATGACCGATGCTCACGCCCTGATCGACAACGAAGTGAAGTCCAACGATGTCGTGCTGTTCATGAAGGGAACGCCGCAGTTCCCGCAGTGCGGCTTCTCGGGCCAGGTGGTGCAGATCCTCGACTACCTGGGCGTCCCCTATAAGGGCGTGAACGTGCTGGCCGACGATGCGGTGCGCCAGGGCATCAAGACCTACAGCAACTGGCCGACCATTCCCCAGCTCTACGTCAAGGGCGAGTTCGTCGGCGGCTGCGACATCATCCGCGAGATGTTCCAGGCCGGCGAGCTGCAGAGCCACTTCACCGAGAACGGCATCACCGTCCGCCAGGTGGCGTGACGGGCGATCGCTGCGCTCCGATGGATGGCCGGGGCCGGCCCGGCCACGACGACGCCGGGTTACGTGTGCTTTGAGCGCCGGTTCCAGGCTTGGTCCCGGTCAGCGGCAGCGCTATTTCTGCTGCAGGATGGCGCGCAGCAGCGCCTGCGCGTCCGCCGAAGCCCATTCGGCCGGGCCATCCAGGTTGGCCACGACGCAGCCCCTGCGGTTGACGACGAGCGTCGTCGGCAGGCCTGAGGCGCGCTCGGCACTGCGCAGCGCCTGAAACACCTTGCCCTGCGGGTCGGCGTAGTAGACCAGGTTGGAGATGCCGTTGTCGGTCAGCCATCGCCTGGGTTTCGCCGGGTCGCGGCCGTCCATGTTCACGGCCACCACCTCGAAGTCCGGGCCGCCGAGCGCCGCTTGCAGCGCATCGAGCGCCGGCATCTCCTTGCGGCACGGCACGCACCACGTCGCCCACAGATTGAGCAGGATGACGCGGCCGCTAAAGTCGGCGGCGGTGCGCGCCGCCCCGTTCGCCGCCTGGAAGGCGATGGGCGGGGCCGGCTCCGGTGTGCGCGCCACACGCACGCCCGCCACTTCGCCCTTGGCGAGCGCATCGACGGAGGCCGCGTCCCAGCGACCGCACTGCGCCTCGGCTACGTTGCGGGACGACGCGCGCCAATATAGGGCTGCGGCGCCAGCTGCGGCCACGAGCGCTGCGACAGCGACGAGCCAGGACGCGCGACGGCGGATGGATGGGGTCATGAGACCGGAATCGAGACCAACATGAGCAACAAGATGTGGGGCGGGCGGTTCTCGACCGCACCCGCCGCGATCATGGAAGAGATCAACGCCTCGATCGAATTCGACAAGAGGCTTGGCCCGCAAGATGTGCGCGGCTCGTTGGCGCACGTGGACATGCTGGTGGCCACCGGAATCGTCGCGGACGCCGATGGTGCCGCCATCGCCGACGGCCTGCGGGCCATCGCGGCCGACATCGACGCCGGGCGCTTCACGGTGTCGCGGGCGTTGGAAGACATCCACATGAACGTGGAAGCCGAGCTCGCGCAGCGGATCGGGCCGGCAGCCGGGCGGCTGCACACGGCCCGCTCGCGCAACGACCAGGTGGCCACGGACATGCGGCTGTGGGTTCGCGACACCGTCGATGCGCTCGATGCCCAGCTCGCCGCCCTGCAGCGGGCGCTGGCCGGCCGGGCGCTGGAGTTCGCCGCCGCGGTGATGCCCGGCTTCACTCACCTCCAGTCGGCCCAGCCGGTGACGCTCGGTCATCACCTGCTCGCTTACGTCGAGATGTTCGGCCGCGACCGCGGCCGCCTCGCCGATGCGCGGCGCCGCATGAACGAGTGCCCGCTCGGTGCTGCCGCGCTTGCCGGCACCTCTTTCCCCATCGATCGCGCCCGCACGGCGGCGGCCCTCGGCTTCGACCGGCCGACCGCCAACTCGCTCGATTCGGTGTCCGACCGCGATTTCGCGCTGGAGACGCTCGCCGCCGCATCGATCTGCGCCGTGCACCTGTCGCGCTTCGCCGAGGAGATCGTGCTGTGGGCGACGCCGCAGTTCGGCTTCGTGCGGCTTTCCGACGCGTTCTCGACCGGCTCGTCGATCATGCCGCAGAAGCGCAACCCGGACGCGGCAGAGCTCGTGCGCGGCAAGGCCGGCCGCGTCGTCGGCGCGCTCACGGCGCTGCTGATCGTGATGAAGGGCCTGCCGCTGACCTACTCCAAGGATATGCAGGAGGACAAGGAGGGCACCTTCGATGCCCTGCACACCCTATCGCTCTGCCTCGCCGCCATGACCGGCATGGTCGACGACCTGACGCCGGACCTGGACGCCATGCGCCGGGCTGCCGGCAGCGGCTACGCCACGGCGACCGACCTGGCGGACTGGCTGGTGCGCGCGCTCGGCCTGCCCTTCCGCGAGGCCCATCACGTCACCGGGCGCCTCGTCGGGCTCGCGGCCGAGGCCCGGATCGGGCTGGAGGACCTGACGCTCGCCCAGATGCAGACCGTGGAACCGCGCATCACCGCCGCCGTGTTCGAGGTGCTTGGCGTCGACCGCTCGGTGGAGAGTCGCACCAGCCACGGCGGCACGGCGCCGGTCAACGTGACGCGCGAGGCCCGGCGCTGGCTCGCCGCACTCGCCCCGGCGGGCGCAGCCGGGCCGGGCGAGGCGGCCGCCGACGCCTGAGCTTTGCGATTCCGTCCCCGGATCTTTCGGTTATAGTGCCGCCCGCTTCGTGAGGATCGCCCCCCTTGTCCGCTCCCCTCCCCGCGCTGTTGCGCGTTGTCGTCGTCACCGCAGTGATGGCTTTGGCCTTGGCCGCCTGCGGCCGGCGCGGCGCGCTGCAGCCGCCACCGGACCCCGGTGCCCCCAAGCAGACCGAGGCGCAGAAGGCCGACGCGCAGTCCGACGACGACGAACCCGATACGATCGTGCCCACGCCCGCGATCACCGGAGCGAAGAAGAAGCCCAAGGGCTACACCATCCCGAAAGATCGCTTCATCCTCGACTCGCTGCTCTAAGCCCTTCGCGGCAGGGCGGGGAGCACCCGTCGCCGGCGAGGCGCCCCCGATCGGAAAGAAGCACCCCGGATTCAAATAACGAGGGGCACGCCCGGATCGGGAAAAGCGCATAGGGCTCGGTCCTGATAAACTGCCCCCGAACGGGTGGGTGGGCCGGGCTCGGCCTCCCATCCCCACGACATCAGCCACCCACCAGGAGATGGAGCGGAACGGAGGCGTCCCGCTCCTGCACCGCATGCGCCATTTCGAATATCGCGGCGGCGTCCTGCACGCCGAGGACGTCGACCTTCGCCGCCTGGCCGACGAGGTCGGCACGCCGTTCTACTGCTACGCCACCGCGACGCTGGAACGCCACTACCGGGTGTTCGCCGAGGCCTTCGCCGACGTTCCTTCGCTCGTCTGCTATGCGGTGAAGGCCAACTCCAACCAGGCCGTGCTCGCCACCCTGGCCAGGCTCGGGGCCGGCATGGACATCGTCTCGGGCGGCGAGCTCTCGCGCGCGCTGGCAGCCGGCGTGCCCGGCGAGCGCATCGTCTTCTCCGGCGTCGGCAAGACGCGCGAGGAAATGGCCGATGCACTCCAGGCCGGCATCCTCTGCTTCAACGTGGAGTCCGAACCGGAGCTGGAGGCGCTGTCGGAGGTGGCGGCGGGGCTGGGCCGCCGCGCACCGGTCTCGATCCGCGTCAACCCGGACGTCGACGCCGGTACCCACGCCAAGATCTCGACCGGGCGCTTCGACAACAAGTTCGGCATTCCGATCTCGCAGGCCGCAGCGGTTTACGCCCGCGCCGCCGCCCTGCCTGGCATCGAGCCGATCGGCGTCGACATGCACATCGGCAGTCAGATCATCGACCTCAAGCCGTTCGAGGACTCCGCCCGCCGGCTGACGGAGCTGGCGCGCGAATTGATGGCAGCGGGGCACCGGCTACGCCATATCGACTTCGGCGGCGGCCTGGGCGTGCCCTACAAGCTCGACAACGAGCCGCCGCCGTTGCCGGCCGAATACGCCGCCATCATCAAGCGCGCGACGCACGATCTCGGCCTCGAACTGGTGTTCGAGCCGGGCCGGCTGATTGTCGGCAACGCGGGCATCCTGGTCTCGCGCGTGCTCTACGTGAAGCACGGCGAGGGCAAGACCTTTCTCATCGTGGACGCAGCGATGAACGATCTGATCCGACCGACGCTCTACGAGGCCCACCACGACATCCTGCCGGTGGTCGCCCATGCGACCGACGCGCCGGAGATGGTGGCCGACGTCGTCGGCCCGGTCTGCGAGACCGGCGACTATCTGGCGCTGGGCCGACATCTGCCGCAGCTCACCGCCGGTGACCTGATCGCGGTGATGACGGCCGGCGCCTACGGCGCAGTCCAATCCAACACCTACAACTCGCGCCCGCTCGTGCCAGAGGTGCTGGTGAAGGGGGCGGACCATGCGGTGGTGCGACCGCGCATCACGGTCGAGACATTGATCGGCCTTGATCGCCTGCCATCGTGGCTGGCGTAACGCTGCTCCTTGGCGCCGGGTCCGCGCTTGCGCGGTCCTGGCCGTAGATGAGGTGCCGACCCCGGGGGCGCTCTGGAAAGTTCGGTTGCGCATGCTAGCTTCAGGTGCGGGGGCGGACGAAGCGTCGGCAGGTTTCTTGCTGGGACCGGACGATCGGACTGACGCGCGCCGGAGCGGCGCGGCCAGGAGAACTGGATGAGCAACGTGCCGCAGCGGGCGGCCCTGCGCCCGCCGTCGGAACCGCGACGCGAGCAATCGAGGTTGGACCGTCTGGTTGAACGTTCCCGCCGCGCGCTGCTGTGGGAGCGGGCTTGGCCCGCCATCTGGCTGCCGCTCGGCGTGCTCTGCATATTCGTGACGCTCGCCTGGCTCGGCGTCTGGATCGATCTGCCGCCCCTGGCCCGTGCCGTCGGCTGCGGCTTGTTCGGCCTGGCATTTCTGGCCTCGCTGGTCCCGCTGCTCCGCCTGCGTCTGCCGTCGCGCCGCGACGCACTGTCGCGGCTCGACCGGTCGGCTGCCTCGCCCCATCGCCCGGCGATGGCGCTGGAGGACACGCTCGCGCTCGGCAGCGGCGATGCCGCCGCCAAGGCGCTATGGGCGCTGCACCAGCGTCGGGCCGCCGACAGCCTGGCGGGCCTCACCGTGGCGCCGCCCGCCCCGCAGATGACGCGGCGAGACCCCTATGCCCTCCGCGGCCTCGCCATCGTCGCCTTGGCCGCCAGCGCCTTCGTCGCCGGGCCCGAGTTGGCGAGCCGTCTCACCTCGGCCTTCGACTGGCGCGGCCTGCCGAGCGCCGGCGCGGACGTGCGCATCGACGGCTGGATCGATCCCCCGCTCTACACGCGCCTTCCGCCCCTCATTCTCGACTTCAAGAGCGGCCAGCCGGCGCACGTGCGGGTGCCGGTGAACAGTACCCTGGTGCTGCGCGCAGCCGGCCGCAGCCCGCTTGCGGTCGACACCGACGCCGGCCTCAAGGAACTCCCGCCGGCGCAGGCGGGCAACAGGCCGACGAGCCCGCAGTTGAGCGAGCACCGCTTCACGATCGCGGCCAATGCCGACGTCTCCGTGCGCGCCGGCCCGTCCAGCGGCCGCCTGACGGTGGAAGCGATCCCCGACAAACCACCTCAGATCGCGCTGGTCGGCCAGCCCCAGGCCAACGCACGCGGCTCGCTGACGGTCACCTACACCGCCAAGGACGACTACGGCCTCGCCTCGGCCGAAGGCATGGTGGAGCGCGCAGACGGCCGCAGCGGCCGCACGCTGGTCGAGCCCCCCAAGCTGGCGCTCGCTCTGCCGAGCGAGGCGGCCGGCGACGGCGAGACCAAGACGACGGTCGATTTGTCGGACAGCCCTTGGGCCGGCGCCCGGGTCAAGCTCACCCTGGTGGCGCGCGACGAGGCGGGCCAGACGGGAACGAGCGCGACGGCGATCGTCACCCTGCCGCAGCGGCCCTTCTCCAAGCCCCTCGCCCGCGCCCTGGTGGAGCAGCGCCGCGATCTGATCATCGAGCCCGAACAGCGCCGGCGGGTCCAGACGGCCCTCGACGCGCTGCTCATCGCGCCGGAGCTGTTCATGCCTGAGCCGGGCGTCTACCTCGGCCTCAACTTCGCGGCTGACCAGTTGCGCCAGGCCAAGACGGATCCGGACCTGCTGGAGGTCGCCAACTACCTGTGGGAGATGGCGCTGCAGATAGAGGACGGCGACCTGTCCGATGCCGAGAAGGCCCTGCGGGCCGCTCAGGAGGCTGTGCGCCAGGGGCTGGAGCGCGGCGCGCCCGAGGACGAGATGCGACGGCTCACCGACGAGTTGCGCCGCGCGCTCGATCGCTTCGTCAGCGAGTTCGCCCAGCGTCAGCAGCAGAACCGCGATCAGGCTCAGGACCAACGCAGCGACCCCAACGGCCGCACGGTGACGCCGGACGATCTCAAGAACATGCTGAACCGCATCGAGGAGTTGTCGCGCCAGGGCGCGACCGCGGAGGCCCAACGGCTGCTTGAGGAGTTGCGCAACATCCTGGAGAACCTGCGCACGGCCCGGCCGGGCCGGCAGCCGAACCCGATGGCGCGCGAGCTCAACCGCTCGCTCGACGAGTTGGACAACCTGATGCGCGACCAGCAGGGCCTGCGCGACGAGACCTATCGCAACGGCCAGCAGCGCATGCCGAACAGCCGCAGCCAGCAACAGCAGCGCCGCGGCGAAGACGGCCAGCGCGGCGGCCAGCGCCGTGCACCGGGTGAGCGCGGCGGCCAGCAGCAGATGGGCGAGGGTGAACAGGGGCCCTCGCCGGAGGAGCTCGAGCGCCGCCAGCAGGCCCTGCGCCAGCGCCTCGAGAACCTGCAGAACCGACTCAAGGGCCTCGGCATGGAGGGCGAGCAGGGGCTCGACGACGCCGGGCGCGAGATGGGCGACGCCCAAGGTTCGCTCGGCCGCGGCGAAGCGGGCGATGCGGTCGACTCGCAAGGCCGGGCCCTGGAGGCCATGCGCCGCGGCGCCCAGGGATTGGCCGACCAGATGCAGCAGCAGGGCAACGGCAACGAGCAGGCCGACGGCCAGGACGGTGAACCGGGCCGCCCCGAAGGTCGCGCCCAAGGGGCGGAGGACACCGATCCCCTCGGCCGGCCGACGCGGGGCCGCGACTGGGTGGACGGCCGGGTCAAGATCCCGAGCGGCGCCGACGCAACCGTGGCCCGCGCGCGGCGCATCCTGGAAGAATTGCGCCGCCGCCTCGGCGAGCCGGAGCGGCCGCGAGAGGAACTCGACTATCTCGAGCGCCTGCTCAGGCCGCGCTGAGGTCTTCCGCCGCGACCCGGCACGTCCTGCGGCTCGGCCCGCAGGCCCCTCGCGCTCGGCTGCCCCGCGCCGACCGCGAGATCGACCCAGGGGGGACCGCGGCTTCCTATCGCATCGCCCGGCCGTCAGATCAGGCTCTATATCCGGCAATAGGCCGGATGAGCGGATCCTCTTGCGGCGCCTCGGCTCCGCGGCTCTTCGTGCACCGGGCCCCTCCGTCGCCGATCGAATGCAGTCGGCGGACGGTCCACGGAGGACGCGGCCCGACGCAGCCCGCGATCAACCGCAGGAGTGAACCATGAGCGGATCGAACTGGATCGTCGGCATTGCCGTCGCCGCCGTCGCCGTGGTGCTCATCATGGGCCTCGTCAACATGATGCAGGGCGGCAGCGCCGAGCGCTCGCAGAAGCTGATGCGCATGCGCGTCCAATTGCAGTTCCTCGCGGTCATCATCATCATGGCCGTGCTGTGGTGGCGGGGCACGTAGGCCGCTCGTCCACCACCGATCGCGGAAGCCTCGATCCGCCTCGGTGCCGGCGCGTGCAACAGCTTGCGCACCGGCCGCGATCCGGCTTTATCTCGACATGGAGGCCATGGCGGAAGCCGTCGCCGCTGGATCGAGAATCCGCCGCCAGGAGGCTGCCATGGTCGCGTTGAACCGCATCTACACCCGGACCGGCGACGCGGGCACGACCGGCCTCGCCAACGGTGAGCGACGCAAGAAGCACGATCTGCGCGTCGAGGCCTACGGCACCGTCGACGAGGCCAATGCGGCCGTCGGCATGGCACGGCTCCATACCAGCGGCGATCTCGACGCCATGCTCGCTCGCATCCAGAACGACCTGTTCGATCTGGGCGCCGATCTCGCCACTCCGGAAACCGGCAAGCCGACCAAGCACGAGCCACTGCGTGTGCGCGAGAGCCAGGTGCTGCGGCTCGAAGCCGAGATCGACGCGCTCAATGCGCCGATCGAGCCGCTTCGGTCGTTCGTGCTGCCGGGCGGCTCGCCGGCCGCCGCGGCGCTGCACGTCGCCCGCACGGTCTGCCGCCGCGCCGAGCGGCTGGTCGTCGCACTGGCCGATCAACCCGACGAGGCGGTATCGCCCACGGCTGTCAAATACCTCAATCGCCTGTCGGACTTCCTGTTCGTCGCGGCCCGCGCGGCGAACGGCAACGGCCGCTCCGACGTGCTGTGGGTGCCGGGCCAAAACCGCTGATGGCGCCCGCCTCGGGGCTTCGCGGCGACAAATCCCTGGTGCAGCCTTGCCGCAGCGGCACACGCCGTTGACATGGCGCGTCGGCGCGCTAGGTTCCGGCCCTTCAAGAGACGGGCTCTCATCATCCTTTCGATGTGACGGAGCGTGATCCAGGCGAGGGGCGCCTGAACGGGCGCGGCGTCGCGGGAGACGAGCGAACGTACAGCCGACCTCTCGGCTGCACGGCTCTCGGGCGACATGCGGCGGATGAGCGGCCGGCTCTTGCACTGTCTATGCGCGAAGGGATGCCCGTATGAAGATACTCGTGCCCGTGAAGCGGGTCGTCGACTACAACGTCAAGATCCGTGTGAAACAGGACGGTTCCGGCGTCGAGCTCGCGAACGTGAAGATGTCGATGAATCCCTTCGACGAGATTGCCGTCGAGGAGGCGATCCGGCTGAAGGAGAAGGGCAAGGCGACCGAGATCGTCGCCGTCTCGATCGGGCCGGCGCAGTGCGCCGAGACTATCCGCACCGCGCTCGCCATGGGCGCCGACCGCGGCATCCTGGTGAAAACCGACGGCGCAGTCGAGCCGCTCGGTGTGGCCAAGCTCCTGGCGAAGGTCGTGGCCAACGAGTCCCCGTCCCTGGTCATCCTCGGCAAGCAGGCGATCGATGACGACAGCAACCAGACCGGCCAGATGCTGGCGGCGCTGCTCGGCTGGTCCCAGGGCACCTTCGCGTCCAAGATCGAGGTCGATGGCGACAACCTGGCCGTGACGCGCGAAGTGGACGGCGGCCTGCAGAGCGTCTCGCTGAAACTGCCGGCCATCGTCACCACCGACCTGCGCCTCAACGAGCCGCGCTACGCCTCGCTCCCCAACATCATGAAGGCCAAGAAGAAGCCGCTCGACGAGACCACGCCCGAGACCCTGGGCGTCGACGTCGCAGCGCGCCTCAAGGTGCTGAAGACCGTCGAGCCGCCCAAGCGGCAGGGCGGCGTCAAGGTCGCCTCGGTGGAGGAGCTTGTGCAGAAGCTGCGCAACGAGGCAGGAGTTATCTGACATGACGACCCTACTGCTCGCCGAACACAGCGGATCGGCGCTGAACGACGCCACCGGCAAGGCGCTGACGGCCGCCAAGGCGCTGGGCGGCCCTGTGCATGTCCTGGTCGCCGGCGCGGGCGCCCGTGCGGCCGCCGAAGCGGCCGCCAAGCTCGACGGCGTCGACAAGGTGCTCCTCGCCGAGAACGCGGCGTACGAGCACGGCCTGGCCGAGCCGCTGGCAGCCCTGATCGTCTCGCTCGCCGGCTCCTACGACGCGATCGTCGCCCCGGCGACGTCGACCGGCAAGAACGTGACGCCCCGTGTCGCCGCGCTGCTCGACGTCATGCAGATCTCCGAGGTCACCAAGGTCGATTCCCCCGACACGTTCGAGCGGCCGATCTACGCCGGCAATGCCATCCAGACGGTGCAGTCTGGCGACGGCAAGAAGGTGCTCACGGTGCGCACCTCGGCCTTCCAGGGGGCCGGCCAGGGCGGCTCGGCGCCGATCGAGGACGTCACCGCAGCAGCCGATCCGGGCCTCTCCGTGTTCAAGGGCGAGGAACTGTCGAAGTCCGACCGGCCCGAGCTCGCCTCCGCCAAGATCATCATCTCGGGTGGCCGGGCGTTGGCCTCCTCGGAGAACTTCACCAAATACATCGAGCCGGTCGCCGACAAGCTCGGCGCGGCCATGGGCGCCTCGCGCGCCGCAGTCGATGCGGGCTTCGCGCCCAACGACTGGCAGGTCGGCCAGACCGGCAAGGTGGTGGCCCCGCAGCTCTACATCGCGGTCGGCATCTCCGGCGCCATCCAGCATTTGGCTGGCATGAAGGACAGCAAGGTCATCGTCGCCATCAACAAGGATGAGGAGGCGCCGATCTTCCAGATCGCCGACTACGGCCTGGTGGGCGACCTGTTCACCATCCTGCCGGAGCTGGCGGCGGCGCTGGACAAGTAGGATCATCCCAGGCGGGCCGGCGACGGCCCGCCTGGGATCGTCTGTGACCCGTTGTGTCAACCTGTTGCTGCGTCGAGACATAGCGTCGGCTCGGCGGTGGGAGCTTCGGGAACGACCGCCGGTCACGGCAGAATGAACGCATCGGCATGCGGGGGCGGCTATCAAATCCCCGGGGTGACCGGTACGTTAGGCGAGCTGGCACGCAGTGCGGCAATGGCGCCGAGCTCTCCCATCGAGGGGCTGCGGCGACGGCAACGGCCCGGATGGCGAAGCAATGGCGAGCGAAATTAGGAAAGTCGGCATCATCGGCGCCGGTCAGATGGGCAACGGCATCGCCCACGTCTGCGCCGTCTCGGGCTTCGGTGTGCGCCTCAACGACCTGACCGAGGATCGCGTCAACTCGGCGCTGGCGACGATCAATGGCAATCTGGCGCGACAGGTGGCGCGTGGCCAACTGAAGGACGAGGAGCGGCGCGCCGCACTCGACCTCATCGCCCCCAGCTACGACTATGCCGATTTCGACGATTGCGACCTCGTCATCGAGGCGGCGACCGAGAACGAGGACGTCAAGCGCAAGATCTTCGCGGCTCTCTGCCCGGTGCTGCGCAGCGACACCATAGTCGGGTCGAACACGTCGTCCATCTCGATCACGCGCCTCGCCGCCTCGACCGACCGGCCCGAGCGCTTCATCGGCATGCATTTCATGAACCCCGTGCCGATGATGCAGCTGGTCGAGCTGATCCGTGGCATCGCGACGGAGGATGCCACCTTCGAGGTCGCCAAGACCTTCATCCGCCGGCTCAACAAAACCATCACGGTGGCCGAGGATTTCCCGGCCTTCATCGTCAACCGCATCCTGCTGCCGATGATCAACGAGGCCATCTACACCCTGTACGAGGGGGTAGGCTCGGTCGATTCCATCGACAACGCCATGCGCCTCGGGGCCAACCACCCCATGGGCCCCTTGCAGCTCGCCGATTTCATCGGACTCGACGTCTGCCTCTCGGTCATGCAGGTGCTGCATGAAGGGCTCGCCGACTCCAAGTACCGGCCTTGCCCGCTGCTGGTGAAATACGTCGAGGCCGGCTGGCTTGGCCGCAAGACGCGGCGTGGCTTTTATGATTATCGCGGCGAAAAGCCGCTGCCCACGCGCTGAGCGTCGCGCCCGGCGCCGCACTGCGAAGCCTTGCGCCGCAGGCGTCTCATCCCCGCCACCAGATGGGCGCACGAGGTTCACAACGCCGTCACACCCTGTGTAGTCTATTGACGCGCAACAGATTCGCGCCTCTTGTGCGGCCGCTGGAGCGACCGTCGTCGCGTCAGCCGGAGCATTTCAGGTCCGATTCCATCGGTCAGGAAGCGCTCCACGGGCACGTCCCGCGAACGGCCTCACGTGTGGCTCGGGTCATGCTCGAACACAGCAGTTAGCGAGCGGACTGCGATTCGCTGCGGATCGGACTCTGCTCCTGCGACTGGAGGTGGCTGAGTGACGGTCCACGTGCCCCTTCCCGCGTCACCGGAGGCGTGCCCCGCCCTGGTGCTCAATGCGGACTACCGGCCGTTGAGCTATTACCCGCTCTCGCTGTGGGGCTGGCAGGATGCGATCAAGGCCGTCTTCCTCGATCGCGTGAACATCATCTCCTACTACGACACGCTGGTCAGAAGCCCGAGCTTCGAGATGCGGCTGCCGTCGGTCGTCTCGCTCAAGACCTACGTCAAGCCGTCGCGGCAACCGGCGTTCACCCGCTTCAACGTGTTCCTGCGCGACCGCTTCACCTGCCAGTATTGCGGCAACCGCGAGGACCTGACTTTCGATCACCTGATCCCGCGCTCCAAGGGCGGCCAGACCACATGGGACAACGTGGTCACCGCCTGCTCATGCTGCAATCTGCGCAAGAGCGACTTTCTGCCCAGGGAGATCGGCATGCTGCCCGCCGCCATGCCCTACCAGCCCAGCGTGCACGACCTGCACCAGAACGGCCGCCATTTCCCGCCGAATTATCTGCACGAGAGCTGGATGGACTACCTCTACTGGGACACCGAGCTGGAGCCCTGATCGCGGCGCACCCGGCACCCCGGGTCTCGCCGGCTTCGTGCAAACCTTGCACAGGTGCAAAGGGCATCAGGCGCGGCGACCGCTTCTCCGGCCAGGACCGCCTGCCTAACTGTGCGCCAGAGCCCCCACGCATGAAAGGGCAACGCACATGCAGCTCACCGGCCTCCACCACGTCACCGCCGTCTCCGCCGATGCGGCCGGCAATCACGCCTTCTACACCGGCGTGCTCGGCATGCGCCTGGTCAAGCGGACGGTCAATCAGGACGACGTCAGCGGATATCACCTGTTCTATGCCGATGAGGCAGCGTCGCCCGGCAGCGACCTCACCTTCTTCGAATGGCCGGTGCCGCAGGAGCAGCGCGGCGGCGACAGCGTCGTGCGCACCGCCCTGCGTGTGGGCAGCGCCGAGGCGCTCGCCTATTGGCAGCGCCGGTTCAACGAGCTCGGTGTCACGCACGGTGTCGTGACGGTCCGCGACGGGCGGCCCACGCTGGACTTCGAGGATCCGGAAGGCCAGCGGCTGGCGCTGATCGATGACGGCGGCGCGGGCGACGCACACCCCTGGGATCGTAGCCCGGTGCCGCGCCCCTATCAGATCCGCGGGCTGGGCCCGGTGACACTCTGCGTGACCGGGCTGGACAAGCTCGATGCCGTCCTGACCAAGGTCATGGACATGCGCATGACCCGCAGCTACGCCGACCCGGCGCTCGGCGAGGTGCGGGTCTACGAGATGGGCGTCGGTGGCCCGGCGGCCGAGCTCCACGCGGTGGAGCGCCCAGAGCTGGAACGCAGCGTGCAGGGTGCCGGCGCCGTGCATCACGTGGCGTTCCGCACGCCGGACCCCGCCCAATACCACGCCTGGACACAACGCCTGGACGCGCTGCGCGTGCCTAACAGCGGCGAGGTGGACCGCTTCTACTTCCGCAGCCTCTATTTCCGCGAACCGAACGGCATTCTGTTCGAGATCGCCACCGATGGGCCGGGCTTCGCCACCGACGAACCGGCGGACAGGCTGGGTGAGCGGCTCGCGCTGCCGCCGTTCCTGGAAGGGCGGCGGGCCGAGATCGAGGCCGGCCTGAAGCCGCTGCCGACGGCCTGAGCGGAACGTCGCCACGGCTGCGGCCGAAGGCGTCCGGGGCGGCGGCGACAGCTGTGGGTGTCGCGGGCCTCAATAGCGCCGGAAATCGTTGACAGAAGGACGTTCTCGACCCATTTGGCGGGTCTGGGGCGGTGTGCGTGCGCGCGGCTCCGTCCGTGCTTCCGGTCGCTGGAGCGCGTTCAGATCAGGTGAAACCATCTGATCGGGACATGCTCCAGCGGCGGAGGCTATTGCCGGCTCGACGCCTACCCCGGACCGGACCGGAGCGGGCATCAAGTCCGGAACAGCAGGTTTACCGGGTTCGGCGCCGCCGAGCCGCCTTCTCGCGGAGGCGCGCGCTCCCGGACCCGTCCGAAAGGCCCTTCATGTTCGGCGCTCTCGCGAAAAAAATCTTCGGCTCGGTCAACGACCGACGGCTCAAGTCGTACGCGCCTCGCGTGCAGCGGATCAACAGCCTCGAGGCGGAGCTCGCTGCCCTGAGCGACGATGAGCTGCGGGCACGCACCGAGGCCTTCCGTGCCGAACTCGCCGCCGGCAAGACGCTCGACGACATCCTCGAGCCCGCCTTCGCCACCGTGCGCGAGGCGGCGAAGCGCGTGCTGGGCCAGCGCCATTTCGACGTGCAGCTGATCGGCGGCATGGTGCTGCACGAGGGCGCCATCGCCGAGATGAAGACCGGCGAGGGCAAGACCCTGGTCGCCACGCTGCCGACCTATCTCAACGCGCTCGCCAGCAAGGGCGTGCACAACGTCACCGTGAACGACTATCTGGCGCGCCGCGACTCCGAATGGATGGGCCGCGTCTACGGCTTCCTGGGGCTCAATGTCGGCGTCATCGTGCACGGGCTCGACGACGACGAGCGCCGGGCCGCCTACGCCTGCGACATCACCTACGGCACGAACAACGAGTTCGGCTTCGACTATCTGCGCGACAACATGAAGTACGAGATCGCGCAGATGGTGCAGCGCGGGCACGCCTACGCCGTCGTCGACGAGGTCGACTCCATCCTGATCGACGAAGCACGCACGCCGCTGATCATCTCCGGCCCGCTGGATGACCGTTCGGATCTCTACAACGAGCTCGACGGCCTCATCCCGCAGCTCACCAAGGCCGACTACGACCTCGACGAGAAGCAGCGCACCGTCTCGCTGACCGAAGCAGGCAACGAGCACATCGAGGAGCTGTTGCGACAGGCCGGGCAGCTCGAGGAGGGCTCCCTCTACGACGCCGCCAACGCCACCCTCGTCCACCACGTCAACCAGGCCCTGCGGGCGCATACGCTATTCACGCGCGACAAGGACTACATCGTGCGCAACGGCGAGGTGGTGATCATCGACGAGTTCACCGGCCGCATGATGCCAGGCCGGCGCTATTCGGAGGGGCTGCACCAGGCGCTCGAGGCCAAGGAGCATGTGCAGGTCCAGCCGGAGAACCAGACCCTCGCCTCGATCACCTTCCAGAACTATTTCCGCCTCTACGCAAAGCTTTCCGGCATGACCGGCACGGCTGCCACCGAGGCCGACGAACTCATGGACATCTACAACCTCGAGGTGGTCGAGATCCCCACCAACGTCCCGGTCAAGCGCCTGGACGAGGACGACGAGGTGTATCGGTCGGTCCCGGAGAAGTTCAAGGCCATCGCGCGCGAGATCGCCGAGGCACAGGAGAAGGGCCAGCCAGTCCTGGTCGGCACCACCTCCATCGAGAAGTCGGAGTACCTGGCCGAGTTCCTCAAGCAGAATGGGCTGACGCAGATCGACTTCGGCAAGCCCGACGTGCTGGCGCCGCTCTACGCTGCGGCCCGCTCGGGCAAGGCCTCCAAGCACTTCGCCGTGCTCAACGCCCGCTTCCACGAGCAGGAGGCGTTCATCGTCGCCCAAGCGGGCGTGCCCGGCGCCATCACCCTCGCCACCAACATGGCCGGCCGTGGTACTGACATCCAGCTCGGCGGCAACGCCGACATGCGCATCCGCCAGGAGCTGGAGGGTATCGCCGAAGGCGATGAGCGCGACGCCAAGGCCGCCGTCATCCGCGCCGAGGTGGCCGAGCTGAAGCAGCGGGCGCTCGGCGCCGGGGGCCTCTACGTGCTCGGCACCGAACGCCATGAGAGCCGCCGCATCGACAACCAGCTGCGCGGCCGCGCCGGCCGCCAGGGCGACCCCGGCCGCTCCAAATTCTTCCTGTCGCTGCAGGACGACCTGATGCGCATCTTCGGCTCGGAGCGCATGGACAGCATGCTGCAACGGCTCGGCCTCCAGGAGGACGAGGCCATCGTCCACCCCTGGATCAACAAGGCGATCGAGAAGGCGCAGGGCAAGGTGGAAGCCCGCAACTTCGACATGCGCAAGAACATCCTCAAGTACGACAACGTCATGAACGACCAGCGCAAGGTCGTGTTCGAGCAGCGCCGGGATTTCATGGCGGCGGAGAGCGTGCGCGAGACCATCGACGAGATGCGCCGCGGCACTGTCGACGATGTCGTGGCCGACGGCATCCCCCCCGAGGCCTATCCGGAGCAATGGGACGTGGCGGGCCTCGCCGAGAACGTGCAGCGCCAGCTCAACCTCGACGTTCCCGTTGGCGATTGGGCCAAGGAAGAGGGCATCGCCGACGAGGAGATCCGCGAACGCCTGCGCAAGGCGGCCGACGGAGCCTACGCCGCCCGGGTCGAGACGAACTCGCCCGAGATCATGACCTACATCGAGAAGCAGGTGCTGCTTCAGACCCTGGATCATCTCTGGCGCGAGCACCTGGTGACGCTCGATCACCTGCGTCAGGTCATCGGCTGGCGCGGCTATGCCCAGCGCGACCCCCTGAACGAGTACAAGTCCGAAGCCTTCCAGCTCTTCGACGGCCTGATCGGCAATCTGCGTGAGCAGGTCACTGCCCAGCTCATGCGCGTCGAAGTGATGTTCGAGCCGCCGGCGGAGCAGCAGTTGCCGCCCATGATAGGCCACCACCTGGATCCGCAGACGGGCTTTGACGAAATGGCGGCGGCGGAACAGCCGAGCTTTGCGAGCGCCGGCCTCGGCGCCATGCCGGAGGAGCTCGCCACGCTGCAGCGTCCGCCGGCGAAGGATCGCGATCCGAGCGAGCCCGCCAGCTGGGGGAAGGTCGGCCGCAACGACCCCTGCCCCTGCGGCTCGGGCAAGAAGTACAAGCACTGCCACGGCCGCCTCGCCTGACGGGGCGGCGGCGGAGCGGGATCGACGCCGCGGCTGTCCCCGGCAACTCCGACCTGCAGCGCGATACGGCGGGCATCGCTCGGGAAGCGGGTGACGACGGCCGGGTTGCTGCACCAACGGCATGTGTGACGCCCCCGAGGAACCGGGCACGAGATAGCCGGATTTTCGGGGACCGGGGGCGGTCGCGGGATTGCCAACGCGACCCCAGGAGCATGTCGATCCAGTCGAACGACGGGTTTTGACAGGGAGATGCGTCGGGCTCGGTGCCGGCCCGTCGCGGCAACTGGTCTCGGCGCAGCCCGTACCGCTCCGTCATGCGCACACAAACAAAAAAAAGCGGCGACCCGAAGGTCGCCGCTCGATCGCTCTTCTCGACGGGCGCGCGGGGGCACGCCCCGCGCATCCGGACGTCAGCTTATCGCGGCAGCAGGTCCTTCAGGCCCGAGAGGGTGAAGTCGGCCGAGAGAGTGGCCACGAATGCCGCGCCGCACCACTTCGACTGTCCGGAGCCAGTGGCGGTGCCCTGGGGATCGCTGGTGTTGAGGTAGCAATCGCCCTTGTTAAGGTTGGTGTCGTAGTAGCGCAGATCCAGGGTCAGATTCTTGTAGGTATACGCGGCGCCGACGTTCCAGGTCGTATAGCTCTTGAGCTTGAGCGGTGTGCCGTAGGAGGTGACCGCCAGCCGCGAGTTCACGTAGCCCAGGTCGTAGTAGCCGAGTTCGCCCGAGACGGAGAGGCCGGACGGCATGAAGCCGAGGAAGCCTTCCGGCACGTTGTACTTGGCGGTAGCGTTGACATACGTGCCCGGGGCGCCCGTGCCCAGCCAGTTCCAGGCGTAGTAGACGCCGGCACCGAGGATATAGGTGTCGTGGGCGTTGTAGGTGACGGCGGCGTGAACTTCGCCGAAATCCGTATTCTTCGGCGTCAGATAGATCGGTGCGTCAAACGAGGCGCCGGTGAGATAGTTCGTGTAGGTCGTGTAATCGGGGCTCAGCAGACGGCGCTCGTTCGGGTAACCGTAGAGGATGTAGCCGAAGTCGAAGGTCAGGGGGCCGAACTTAGGCCGAATACCGGCCGTGAAGTCGCACTCGCACGACGGCTTGGTGACCAGATCGACCTTGGAGTAGAAGAAGCCGGCATACAGGAAGTTATTGAAGAACTGAGCTTCCGCGTAGCCTTGGATGACCGGCTTGTTGTTCGACTGCGAGATGCCGCGGAAGATGTAGTTGGTGGTTCCCTTCACGCCGAAGAGGAGCTCGAAAGGAACGTCCGGTGTCGCCGGCGCGGCCGCAGGCACCTCCAAGTCGGCTGCCGCGACATTGCCTGCCAGCAGCGTCGCGCCGGCGATTGCCGCGAAGCAACCCAGAATTCGTCTTGTTTTGAACATGCCAGGCCCTCGAACGTGTCCGTCTTATGGTGCCAAGATCCGGGAATTAGGCGTATTAGCAATTCATATGTTTAAGCAGACTGCTCACCGAATGGGCAATTTGCCCCTCAACCGGAGGTCTATTCCAATCTGTGACCCGCAAGACACAGCCAAAGGCGTGCGGGCAAATGCAGCATACGGCAGGGCTGACCGTACCGCTCAACGGCCAAGTTGCTTTGGCCGCGGTCGGCGTTGCCTGAACGCTCGAGCTCAAAACCCGTTTGAAAGCTGATTCGGCATGCCGATCGCAGCGAGACACGCAACCGGCGGCTGCGCCGGCCTGGAGCGGACCGATCGCGTGATCATCGCTTCAGCTGGCGTGGCGATGGACGGGGTCTCGCCCAGCCGGCAGCCTAGCATGTCTGCGCCATTGGATGATCCCATCCCATCCAATGGCTCAATGCGCTAGTGCATCCGCGTTTCTTCGAATTGCCGAAATGCTCTATCTCTTTGATTTGACGCGTTTATTAACGCGAACCGGCGTCCATTTCGCTCGAAAACGCTCTAGAGCCGGCTCAGCGCTAACGGGCGATGAGGAGCGTCGCCGCCGACACCTTGCTGGTGATGGCCCGCATGCGCTGATCGGCAGCGGCCCAGTCGATTCGGCTGCGCCGCCGGCCCGCCGCCACGCTCCGCCCGCCTTTGGTGCGCGCCTGCACGACCGACCGCGCCTTCCCCCGCGGGCCCGGGAAGACCTGGGCGCCCGCCGCCGCCGGTTCGCCGAACGTCGCCTCCGGCAGTTCGCCGGTCACCGGATAGCCTTGTGACGTGAGCACCGCGCGCACGCGCCGGCAATAGTCCACCGAGCGCACCGAGAAGCGCGTCTCGCCATGCCCTGCCCGGTATTTCATCACCGTCGTGCAGATGTCGCGGCTCGCCAGCTGCCAGGCGCGGGCAAGATAGGTCACGCCGTAGCGCACACTGTTCTCGGGCTGAGCCAGATCGGCCTCGGTGCCAGAAAAACCCATCATCCGGGCGGTCGACGGCAGCACCTGCATCAGGCCGACCTCACCGGCGCCGCCGATGGCCGACGAGTTGTAGCCGCTCTCGACCTCCGCCACCGCATCGGCGATCTGCGGCGGCAGCCCCAGTTTAAGCGCCTGCGTGCGCACCTTGATGCGCAGCCCCGCCCGGTCCGCCGACGTGACCGGCCGCACCACTGCGGGCTTCGGCGCCGCACCTTCCCTGGCTTCGGCATCAGGCTTCGCCGAACCGCCCTCGCCGCTCGCCGGCCCCGCACGCGCCCCTGCCGTAGCCGACGGCCCGGCTCCCACCGCGGGGCTAACCCGGTCGGGGGTCTTCGTCTGCGCCATGGTAGCCTCGCGAAGCTTGGCGCTGAGGTCGGCATCGCGGAGCGGCGGGCGACCCGCATCGTGACTGGCGGAAATCCGGCCTGCAATGCCGTCGGCAGGTGGGGCCGGCACAGAGGGCCCGTCGGCCGCCGGCAGCGGCGGAACCGGCAACGGAACGTCCAGCGGCGCGATCGACGCGGGAAGACGCGCGGCCGACGGCTCAGCCACCGGCTCAGCGACCGCCGCACCAGCGACGAAGCCGGCTACGATAACGCACGCCAAACGCATCGTCGTATCTCCGCGTCTGCACCGCAGGCGTGTACCAGGCCGCCCGCGGCGGCCGAAGGGCGATCGACCTTCGATAGCAGCAGATGGCGGGCGGCGAAATAGCCCAAGCGGCGCGCGATCTGCGCCGGAACGCTTTGGGACGGTCGGCGTTTCCATCCCGCAATTGCGGACGCCGTTCCCTTTAAGGGGAAACCGCCGATTGTCGACCTTTCAGGAGGCGGATCCGTGCACATGTCATCGCGCCGCTCGCGGTCGCCCTCCGCTCGTCCGAGTCCGGCTCCAGCGGCGGCGGTCGGCACGGCAGGAACGAGCGTGACCCCGCCTGCCGGCGATCCGCAGGAGCCCGCCGGCAGGCGGGTCTGGCGCAATGCCGAGCGCTTCGCCATCCTTGGCATCTTCGTGATCCTGATCGGCGCGACGCTGATCTACACGCGGGCGGTCGCCGTGCCGGTCGTCGCAGCCATTCTCGTCGGCACCATGGTGGGCTTCCTGGTCGAGCGCCTCGCGGCGCACAAGGTGCCGCCGTTTGCGAGTGCCTTTCTCATCGTCGGCGCCCTCCTGCTGCTCATCTATGGCGCGGCCTTAGCATTCTCGGCCCCGCTGTCGAGCTGGATCGATCGCGCGCCCGAAATCATCGGCCTGCTACGCGATCGCTTCGCCGCCCTGCGGGAGCCGATTAATGCGCTCAAGTCCGTTCAGGACTCCTTGGGCTCGATCATGGGCACCGCGAGCGGCGCGATCGCCGTCGACGTCGGACGCTCGTCGATGCTGGAAAGCGTGATCGCCGTCGCCACGCCCGCGCTGAGCCAGTTTTTCCTGTTCCTCGGCACCCTGCTGTTCTTCGTCGCCGGCCGGGCACAGCTGAAGCGCCGCCTTGTCGTTGCCTTCATGACCCGAGAGGCGCGGCTCACGATGCTGCGCATCCAGCGCGACATCGAGCATCAACTCGCGCGTTACCTCGCGACGGTGACGATCATCAACGTTGCCCTTGGCGTGGTGACTGCCGCCGCGCTTTGGGCCCTCGGCGTGCCCAACGCCGCCCTGTGGGGGCTGCTCGCCTGCATCCTCAACTATCTGCCGTTCGTGGGGCCAATTCTGATGGCAGCCGTGCTGCTGGGCGTCGGCGTCATCACGTTTCAGACGCTGCTGTGGTCGCTCTCCCCCGCGCTGGTGTTTCTCGTGCTGCACGCGGCCGAGGGGCAGATCATCACGCCGAGCATCGTCGGGCGCCGGCTGACGCTGAACCCGTTCGTCGTGTTCCTGTCACTGGCCTTCTGGGCGTGGGTTTGGGGACCCGCGGGCGCCTTCATGGCGATCCCTTTGCTCGTGATCGGCATCGTCGTCACGGACCACTTGTTCCCTCGCGACGAGATCGAGCTGCCGGGCTGACGGCGGGGACGCCCCGCCCACTATCTGGCGCCAGCAGGCTCCGCGGCGGCCGCCGTCTCCGCTCCGTCCTTCTTCCTTGAGGCCAGCAAGGACTCCAGAGACAGGGCCCGCTTGACGAAAGCGGTCGCCGCCGACGTCGTGCTGCCCGTGGTCAGCGGAGCGAGGCTGGTGACCGAGGAGGTCTCGAGCGCAGACTCCTTCCGCTCGGACTTGGCCAATTGGGTCACCGGGTCGACCGGTTCCCCGGCGCCCTGGGCCTTGGCGACGGCCGGGGATGTCACCGCACGAGCGGCGTTCGCAGAAGACGCGGTCGCATCCGGCAAGGCCTCTGAATTGGCGGGCGCGGTGGCAACAGCGGTCGGCGCACGGCGGCCCGGCACCGGATCATCCTGCACGATCTCCTGCGGGCCACGCGCCAGCGCCTCCGGACGGCTCACCTGGCCGAAGGAGGGGGTGCTGGAGGCTTGCGCCATGACCAAGCCTTCCGAACTGCTCGACGCATACGCGGTGGCACGGAACGAGGGATGCTGGCCGCCGTCGTCGTAGACGAGCTTGACCGCCCGCGTGCCCTTGGAGACCAGGTCGGCGACCTTCCGGTCGTCCTCATGCTCCTTCTGCTTCACCGCGCTGGCAATCGTCGGATCCACGGTGAGCGGCGGGCACGAGGCAGTGGGATCGAGCCGGCCGCCGCCCGCAGGACGCGTATCGAAGACGTAACGCTTGTTGCAGACGCCGACCACCGGTTCCTGCTTGGTCACCTCGAAGGCGTCGGAGCCTTCCTTCAGGTTGCGCCAGAAGGCGATGTTGGGGTCGTTGCGGTGCTTGGCGAGGTTCTCCGCCGTCATCCGGAAGGGATAGGATTGGAACTGGAACGACCGCTGCCCGCCGGCGAAGGCCTCGCGGCCGACCGCATAGATCTCGGCAATCTGCTCGTCGGTCATCGAGAAACAGCCGCGCGAGGAGCAGGCGCCATGCACCATCAGATACGAACCGCTGCGGCCGTTGGCACGGTCGAAGGCGTTGGGGAAGCCTACGTCGAACGACAGGTAGAAGCTGGAGTTGGGGTTCATCTGCGCCGGGGTGATGGCGTAGAAGCCTTCGGGTACCTGCCGGTCGCCCTCGCGCACCTTCGGTCCCAGTTGTCCGGACCAGCGGCAGATCGGATAGGTCTTCAGCAGGGCGTATTCGCCCTTGCTGTCACGCTTCCAGATCTCGACCTCCGCTTCCTTCTTGTAGGAGCGGATGAGGATGGGAGCGGCCGGGGTCATGCCCTGCTCGGCCATCTGCTTCACCAGCTTCATCGGGATCGGCGCGTAGGCCTTGGCGTTCCCGAGGCGGCCGTCCCCCTGGCACGCCGCCAGCGAAAGTGCGGCGGCGGCGATGAGCGCGAACCGGATGAGCGACTTCAGCATTGACACGTCCATCGACGCAGGATGGGGGCCTTCGGCCAACATTTGCCAGTCGATACCGCGCCCATAGTTATCATCCCCTTACGGAAATGCCTAGCTCGGTTGCCCCGCCTTCATTTGCGGCCGATGGCCAGGAACTTGGTCTCCCGTTGCCGGCGGATGTCGTCGGGCGGCCGGCCGGCGAATTCCTGCAGGGCCGCTGCGATGGCCCGCCCCGCGGACGATATGGCGGCCTGCGGGTCGCGATGGGCACCGCCCGGCGGCTCGGCGATGATACCGTCGATGATGCCGAAGCGCAGCAGATCCTGCGCCGTGATCTTCATGTTGGTCGCCGCGTCCTGGGCGCGCCCGGAATCGCGCCACAGGATCGAGGCCGACGCCTCCGGCGAGGCGACCGTGTAGATGGCGTGCTCAAGCATCAGCACGCGATTCGCTGCGGCAATGGCCACGGCACCGCCCGAGCCGCCCTCGCCGATGACGACGGCGACGTTCGGCACGCCGAGCCCCAGCGACGTATCGGTCGAGCGCGCGATCGCCTCGGCCTGCCCGCGCTCTTCCGCGCCGATGCCCGGATAGGCGCCGGCGGTGTCGACGAAGCAGATCACCGGCAGCCCGAAGCGGTCGGCCATCTCCATCAGACGGACGGCCTTGCGGTAGCCCTCCGGCCGCGCCATGCCGAAGTTGTGGCGCAGACGCGTCTCGGTCGTCGACCCCTTCTCCTGGCCGATGATGCAGACGGACTCGCCGCGGAAACGGCCGAAGCCGCCGACGATCGCCTCGTCCTCACCGAAAACGCGGTCGCCGGCCAGCGGCGTCATCTCGGTGATCAGTTCTGCACAATAGTCGCTGAAGTGCGGCCGGCTGGGATGGCGCGCCACCATGGTCTTCTGCCACGGGGTCAGTGTCGCGTAGACCTCGCTCAGCGCCCTGCCGGCGCGGGCCTCGAGGCGCGCGATCTCCTCGTCGAGCTCGACGGCGACACCGCCTTCCGAGACTGTCCGGAGTTCGTCGATCTTCGCCTCGAGCTCGGCGACGGGTTTTTCGAAATCGAGATAACTGCGCATGTTCGGGCCGTGTTGACGGGCTTCGCCCGCGGGATGCGGCATCCATCGATCGGGAAAGCGCCCTAAATGGGGCTGCCGCTCGCTCATGCACTGGCCGCGGGAGGCAGCCGAGTCAAGCGGCTGCGGCTCCGGCGGGCCCTTTGCTGCGTGGCCGGCGTGGACAAAGGGCCATCCGCACCTGTAACTGCCGCGGCGATGGACCGCCCCTCGCCCGCCTCATCCCTCACCACCTCCTCGCGCAAACACGCGCAAGCGCCGCGGCTCCCCGCCGCCGGCCTCGGCAAGGTCGACGCGCTTCAGTACCTGCGCGCCCTGGCAGCGCTGATGGTGGTCTTCTATCACGCCGGCCACTATCTCATCGGGCATCGGCAGGGCCCTGATCTGCAAGGCTTTTTCGACGGCCGGCTGGCGCTGCACGGGGTCGCCATCTTCTTTGCCCTGTCCGGCTATCTCATGGCGGAGCTGGCGCTGCGCAGCGGACCGGAGCGCTTCCTGCTGCACCGGCTGACCCGGATCTATCCGATCTACCTGATCTGCACGGCCGCCTTCTGCGCCCTCTCGCCGCTCATCATCGGGTCCGCCTACACGCCGCGCCTGCTGGCCACCACGCTCATTCCCATCGGCTCGGCCAGCTATGCGCTCGGCATCGAGTGGACCCTGCTGTTCGAGGTGACGTTCTACGTCTTCGTGTTCCTCGTCATCTGGGCCGGGGCGGCGCGTGCGCTGGCGGCCATCGGGCTCGCCTGGCTCGCCCTCGTCGTGGCCTCGCTCTGGCTGCTGCCGCGGCCCGACGTGGCCACGCTGACGCCGCCGCTCTATCTGCTGCCATTCAACGCCGCCAATGGCGCCTTCGCCTGCGGCCTGCTGGTGCCGACGCTGATGCGCCACGTGCGCGTGCCCTGGCCGGCGGCCCTCGCGCCGCTCGCGGCCCTCGCGGTCTCTGGCTATTTCGATCTGGCCGAGAACCGGGTGATCGCCGGCGTCACCTCGGCGGCGCTCATCGCCTCGGCCCTGTCCTGGCGGGTGGAGACGCTGCCTGCAGCCCTGCAGCGGGCCATGTTGAAGCTCGGCGATGCGAGCTACGCCATCTACCTGGTGCACGTGCCGGTGATCGTGGCCGCCTACCGCTGGCTGCCCGAGGTCGTGCCGCTCGGGCCGGCCTGGGCGGTGGCTTCGGCGCTCGCGGTCGCCGTCGGCCTCGCCGTCGGCCGTCTCGACATCGGCCTCTACCGCCGACTCAAGCGCTGGGCCGACGGCCTGCGCGCGCCGCAAGCGCGAGCCTTCGTCGGGGCCTATATCGCCGCCTTCGTCGTCATCGCCAGCTACGGCAGCGTGGTCAATCTCATCGAAAGCCGCGACACCGCGGCGGCGGCCGCGGCGCTGGACGGCCTCGGCCCCGTGACCGACGCGGCCACCGTGGCCGCGGCCATCGCGCGAAAGGGCGCGGGCTTCGCCGCGCCGGCCGGCGAGGTGGAACAGGTCGCGACGCTGCCGGACGAGCGCCTCGCCATCGCCGGCTGGGCCCTCGACCGCGAGGCGCCGAAGACCACGACGTTCATCGCGGTCTTCTGCGAGGGCCGGCAGATCGCCTGGGCCAAGCGGCAGCGGCTCAGGCCGGCGGCGGCCGATACCCTCGGCATGCCGGGCCTGCGGAAGGTCCGCGTCGGCTTTACCCTGGCGAGCGAGCCGCGGCGGCCCTGCCCGGGCGGCGGCCAGCCGGTCGTCGTCGCGGCCGACGTGCGCGGCAAGGCCTGGGTGGTTCCCTATCGCGGAGCCAGACCTTGAGGTGACCCAGGCTGTTCCGCCCGGGGCACCTGCAACTGGATCCCGCGCTTGAGTGGTGCCACCCGAGCGCACGGCACGCTAGCCTATCGCTGTGGGCGCGGCCGGCTCCATGGGTCGGCGTCGCGCCCCAGTCCGGCCCGCACCGAACGGCCGGGCGACATGGTGGCGCCGGCGGACGGCAGGAGGGCGGGCTGGAGCCGTAGCGCAGGCTTGGCGGCTCGCACGGTGATCGGCCGATAGAGCTGCTTGGTGGCTTCGACCACATGCACGCCGGCGAACGGCAAGGCGAGCCGCGTTCCCGCCTGCTCCCACGCCCACGCCGAGCGCAGCAGCAGCCGTGCGTCCGACGGCGGCACGTAAAGCGCATCAAGCCACAGCTCCGGCGAGAACAGGGTCTGCCGCATCAGCGCCTTCAGCTGCGATCGGCTGTAGGGCTGGCCGTGACCGAAGGGCGTGCTGTCCATGCGGGCCCACGGGCCACGACGGTTGGGCACGACGGCGAGCAGGCGCCCCCCGGGCGTCAGGATGCGCCAGACCTCCGACAGCACCTCGGCCGGCGCCTCGCTGTGCTCGAGCGCGTGCACCAGCAGCACCCGGTCGTAAGAGGCGTCGGCCAGCGGCAGCATGGTGGGATCCACCAGCGCCGAGGCCGACAGCCCTGACGACGGCCAGTTCACCACGCCTTGCGTGGCTGGCATGTAGGCCGCCAACCGCTCCGTGCCGTCCGCGAACAGCGGCAGGTAGGGCGTCGCATAGCCGAGGCCGAGTACGCGCAGATGGGCGGCCGACGGCCAGGCACGGCTCAACGCGCGCGCGAGCAGCTGGCGCGCCACTCCGCCCAGTGGGCTGCTGTAGAAGCTGCGCAGGTCGACGACATCGACGGGCATCGCGATCCTCGCTCCAGGCTGGCCGCCCGACCGGCGCCGCAGAGCCTCCCCTTGCATGGGCTCTCGCCTGACGGTCACATCGAAGTCGCGACAGTTCTAGAGCATTTCGCAACCGGATGAGATCATCCAATTGCACAGAAATGCTCCAGGTCCTTAAATCTGGGGCGGACCGAAGCCGGGGGCTGGCGAGGCCCAGGCGGGCGACCGTGTTGACGGGCCGGGGCCGGCGGTCCAGGTATCAGGCGAACGCCCTGGCAACGCGAGCGCCCCCATGACCGCTGAATTCCATGTCTTCACGTGCCTTTCGGACAACATCGGCGTGCTCATGCGCGACACGACGACCGGCGCCTGCGCCAGCATCGACGCGCCCGAGGAAGGGCCGATCCTCGCGGCCCTCGAGGAGACCGGCTGGCAGCTCACGGACATCCTCGTCACCCACAAGCACCTCGATCACGTCGCCGGCGTGGCGCCGCTGAAGGAGCGCTTCGGCGCCCGCGTGGTGGCGCCGGCCCGCGAGGCCGAGTTCGTGCCCCAGGCCGACCTGCTCGTGAACGAAGGCGACCGCGTCATGGTCGGCACGCTCGCCTCCGATGTCATTTTCACGCCTGGCCATACGGCGGGACACATCGTCTTTCATTTCGACGGGGCAAAGGCTTTGTTTGCCGGCGACACTCTGTTCGCTCTGGGTTGCGGGCGCCTGCTCGAGGGCACGCCGGCGGACATGTGGCACTCGCTGCAGAAGCTCGCCGCCCTGCCCGACGACACGCTGGTCTTCTGCGGCCACGAATACACCCTGTCCAACGCGAGGTTCGCCCTCGCCGCCGATCCGGACAACCAGGCCTTGAAGCTGCGGGCCGCGGTCGTCGAGGGCCAGCGGGCCGACGGCCAGCTCACGATTCCCTCGCGCCTCCAGGACGAGAAGGCGACCAATCCGTTTCTCCGCGCAGACCGGCCGGAGCTCGCCCGCTCCGTCAAGCTTGACGGGCGCGACCCCGTGGCGGTGTTCGCCGCCCTGCGGGAGTGGAAGAATAGTTTCTGAGCGGGCGGAGGCCGGACGATGGCCGACATTGGCCCGATGGAAGGGCTCGGCGAGCAGGAGGTCGTGCGCGCGCTGGCGCTCACGCCGCATCCCGAGGGCGGCTTCTATCGCGAGACGTTCCGGGACGAGTGTACCGACGGCGGCGGCCGGGCCCTCTCCACCGCCATCTACTATCTGCTCGGTGCCGGTGACCTATCCGCCTGGCACCGCATCGACGCGACCGAGGTCTGGCACTGGTACGCGGGCGCACCGCTGGTGCTGACGGTGTCGCCCAACGGCCACGACGCCTCGGCGCATCACCTCGGGCCGGTGCTGTCTGCGGGCCAGCGACCGCAATTCGTGGTGCGGCCGCACTGCTGGCAGACCGCCGTGAGCCTCGGCGCCTGGACGCTGGTCGGCTGCACGGTGTCGCCCGGCTTCATCTTCGACGCCTTCGAGCTCGCCCCGCCGGATTGGCGACCCACGCCGCGGCCGACCGGCTAGAGTATTTCCGCGTTTCTTCGTATCGCCGAAATGCTCTATCTGTTTGTTTTGTCGCATTTTCTTCACGCGAACCGGCCTCCACTTCGCTCGAAAACGCTCCTAGCGCGCGTCCCGCTCGAGTGGGTGGAGTCACAGCGCAAGAGAAGCGCTCCAGATCACGAGATTGCAGCATCTCTTGCCGAGCGGACGATGCCATCTGACGGGTCAATGAACCAAGTCCCGGGATAGGCGTGTCTCTCAGATGCCTGGGTCGTTCGGCAAGCGGCCGGACCTCAGCGGCGCCGCCACGTTGCCACGAGCGCGCCCGCCACGATGAGCGCGCAGGCTGCGGCCAGCGCGAGCGTCGGCTCGGCGTAGCCCGCAACCACCAGGATCAGCGTCGACAGGACCGGCGCGGCGTAGGAGACGACGCCGAGGAAGCGGATGTCGCCGCGCTTGACGCCCGTGTCCCATAGGTAGAACGCCGCGCCGACCGGCCCGAGGCCGAGGGCGAGCACGGCTAGCCATTGGCTCGTCGTCTGCGGCCAGACGGTCGTCTCGAAGGCCGCGTGGCATAGGGCGCTCAGCGCCGCGGTCACCAGGCAAAAGCCGCCCACCACGTCGCTCGGCACGTGGCCGAAGCGCCGCGACAGCACGGAATAGCCCGCCCACACGAACGACCCTACGAAGGCGTAGCCGTAACCCCAGGCGTGCTCCGGCGCGAGCGTCAGCGATGTCCGGCCGGCGATCAGAACAAAGACGCCGGCAAAGCCCATGAGCGCCCCGACAAGATGCGCCGGCTTGAGCCGCTCGCCTGGCAGTGCCGCCGCGAACAGCACGATGAGCAGGGGCCAGAGATAGTTGACGAGCCCGGCTTCCGCCGGCGGGGCGCGGCGCAGCGCGGCAAAATAGAGCGCGTGGTAGCCGAACAGGCCGCCGACACCGAGCGCCCAGACCCGCCAGCCCTGGCGCAGGCTCCTCATCGCCCCCGGCCTGACCGGCCAGGTGCATGCGCCGACCAGGCCGCCCACCAGGAAGGTCATGGCCGCCAGCTGGAACGGCGGCACCGCGCCGGAGGCGGCCGTCAAAAGCCCCAGGAGAGACCACAGCAGGATGGCGCCGGCGCCCATGGCGGTCGCGGTGGCGGCAGAGACACGTCCATCCCGTGCTACGCCGGAACCCAGAGCATTCCGCCATGGGAGGCGACCATCCAATCGCAACGAGAGGCTCCCGAAAGCTTGAAGACAGCGGGCTCTCATGCGACGCGGGCGGGCCGAGACCAGCCCGCCCGCGATGCGTGCTGCCGTGCTCAGCCGTTGGCGATGTACTGGCCACCGTTGATGGTGTGCACTGCGCCGGTGAAGAAGCCGGCACGCTCGGAGGCCAGGAACACCACGAGGTCGGCGATCTCGTCGGCCTTGCCGAGCCGGCCCGTCGGGATGGCCGCGATGATCTTCTTCAGCGCCTCCTCCGGCACGGCCGCCACCATGTCGGTGTCGATGTAGCCGGGGCAGATGCAATTCACGGTGACGCCCTTGCTGGCATTCTCCTGCGCCAGCGCCTTGGTGAAGCCGATCACTCCCGACTTGGCGGCGGAGTAGTTGGCCTGGCCCATCTGGCCCTTCTGGCCATTGATCGACGAGATGTTGACGATGCGCCCGAAGCCCCGCTCGCGCATGCCCTCGATCACCGGACGGGTCATGCAGAACATGGAATCGAGATTGGTCCGCAGCACCGCCTGCCACTGCTCGAACGACATGCGGTGAAACATGCCGTCCTTGGTGATGCCGGCGTTGTTGACGAGGATGTCGACCGGGCCGATGTCGGCCGCGACCTGGGCCAGTCCATCGGCGCAGGCCTTGGGATCCGATACGTCCCACTTGTAGGTGTGGCACTGGGCGTCGGCCTTGAGCGCCTTGGCCGCGTCCTCGTTGCCCGCGTAGACGGCAGCGACCTCATAGCCGGCCGCCTTGAGCCCCTTCGAGATGGCTGCGCCGATACCGCGCGTTCCACCCGTGACCACCGCTACCCGAGCCATTGTTCCTCCTGGAAGTGTCCGCAGCCGGCCCCTCGCCGGCTCTAAGCCGATGTAGCCGGCGTATGCGCCAGCCATATGGTTACTGACGCAACGATCCGAAAACCGCAAGTGCTACGTTGTAATAATGCCGGCACAGGCCGGTCGGCCGCCGCTCGCGCGGCGGACGACCGGTGCAAGAAGTCTGGCGCCCGATCAGATGATCCGCTCGGGCGGAGCTTGACGCCTAAGCGAAGCGCTCTAGCGCGCGACGGTGAGGGCGATGCCCATGCCGCCACCGATGCACAGGGTCGCCAGGCCCTTCTTCGCGTCGCGACGCTGCATCTCGTGCAGCAGCGTCACCAGGATGCGGGCGCCGGAGGCGCCGATGGGATGGCCGATGGCGATCGCTCCGCCGTTGACGTTGACGATCGCCGGATCCCAGCCCACGTCCTTGTTCACCGCCAGCGCCTGGGCGGCGAATGCTTCGTTGGCCTCGACCAGATCGAGGTCCTGCACCTTCCAACCGGCCTTCTCGAGCGCTTTGCGGGCGGCCGGAATCGGGCCCGAGCCCATGACCGCAGGCTCGACGCCGGCCGTCGCCCACGAGGCAATGCGGGCGAGCGGCGTGAGGCCGCGCTTTTCGGCTTCGGCCGCGGTCATCAGGACGAGCGCCGCGGCGCCGTCGTTGAGGCCGGATGCATTGGCAGCGGTGACGGTACCGTCCTTGGTAAAGGCGGGACGCAGCTTGGCGACCTGATCGATGGTGGCGCCGTCACGGATGTATTCGTCGGTGTCGACGATGATGTCGCCCTTGCGCGAGGCGATCGTGACCGGCACGATCTCATCCTTGAACTTTCCGGCCTTCTTGGCGGCCTCCGCCTTGTTCTGCGAAGCCACGGCAAAAGCGTCCTGCGCTTCGCGCGAGATCTGCCACTTCTGGGCGACATTTTCGGCGGTGTTGCCCATGTGATAGCCGTGGAACGCATCCCACAGGCCGTCCTTGATCATGGTGTCGACGAACTCGACGCCGCCCATCTTGGTGCCGCCCCGCATGTGGTGGGCATGGGGCGACAGCGACATGGATTCCTGGCCGCCGGCGACGATGATGGAGGCATCGCCGCTGGCGATCTGCTGCATGCCGATGGCGACCGTGCGCAGGCCCGAGCCGCACACCTGATTGAGACCCCACGCCGTCTTCTCGACCGGCACGCCCGCCTGCATCGCCGCCTGGCGGGCCGGGTTCTGCCCCTGCGCCGCCGTCAGCACCTGCCCCAGGATGACTTCGTCCACCTCGCCGGCCTCGACCTTGGCGCGCGTCAGCGCCGCCTTGATGGCCGTGGCACCGAGCTCGTGCGCAGGGGTCGCAGCGAACGCGCCGTTGAAGGCACCGACCGGGGTGCGCGCAGCGCTGACAATGACAATGTCCGAAGCAGCCATGGGTGCATTCCTCTCGATCCCTGGTCTCGACCAGAGTTGGTTATGCCTCCGCCCCTTTGCAAAACGGCGGAGCATCTGTCCAGCCGAAGTTGCCCCGGGCCGAGGGGCTCATAATGATCTAGCGCAGACCGGAGCGGCCGGCCGCACGGAAATGCCTCTCCGTTGCACAATATTATTTTCCAAACAGCAGCAGAAGCCCTATCGTTCGGCAGCGAGGCCCATCCGTGATCCGAGGCAACCCCCACGGTGCCGCCTTCCCCAGCAGGAGCGCCATGGCCAACGAGAAGCAACCGACGACAATCAAGAAGTACGCCAACCGTCGCCTTTATCATACGGGTACGAGCACCTACGTCACGCTCGAAGACCTGGCCAAGATGGTGCGCGCCGGCGACGACTTCCTCGTCTATGACGCCAAGACCGGCGAAGACATCACCCGCTCCGTGCTGACCCAGATCATTTTCGAGGAGGAGAGCAAGGTCGGCCAGCAGAACCTGCTGCCGGTGACATTCCTGCGTCAGCTCATCCGCTTTTACGGCGACAGCCTCCAGGCCCTGGTGCCAAGCTATCTCGAGTTCTCGATCGAGAACCTGGCTAAAGATCAGGCGAAGTTTCGCGAGCAGTTGTCCAAGACGTTCGGCCCCGCGGCCGCCTTCCAGGCCCTGCAGGACCAGGCCCGCGCCAACATGACGGTATTTCAGGAGGCGCTGCGCATGTTCGTGCCGTTCACCCCCGGAGGCGATCCGCAGAGCCCGGCACCAAGCGATGCGGAGCTGACGGAGCTCAAGCGGCAGGTGACGGACATGCAGGCCCGCCTGGACAAGCTCGCCAACAAGCCCTGACCCGCCTCGCCCGGCATTTGAGCATCCGTGTCGCGCCTCGACAGCTTCATCCGCCGGCTGCTGGCCCAGCGAGCCTGCCTCGACCGCGCCGCCGTCCTGGTGGGCGGCGTACCGGGCCCCGTCGTCGAGCTGGGGCTCGGCAATGGACGCACCTACGACCATCTGCGGCAGATCCTGCCGGAGCGCCGCATCTACGTGTTCGAGCGCGCCCCGGCAGCCCATCCGCTGTGCACGCCAGCGGCCGGCTATCTGGTCGTCGGCGACTTCGCCGAGACGCTGCCCGGGGCCGTGACGCGGCTGGGTGGGCCCGCCGCCCTCATCCATGCGGACGTCGGCTCCGGCGATGAGACCGCGAACGCCCGGCTGGCGGCCTGGCTCGGCCCGCTGATCGTGCCGATGCTGGCGGAGGGCGGCATCATCACCAGCGATCAACGGCTCACCGCGGAAGGTCTCGCGCCTCAGCCGGTGCCGGCCGAGGCGGACAAGGGACGCTACTATCTCTACCGTCGGACGGCCATGGCGCGCCGGGCGGCGGCGAGCTAGATGTGAGCTCTCAATAGGTTGTCCACCGACCCGGTCCGGGGAAGCTGTGGTTGCGAAGCTACAGGATCTCACGAGAGGGTCGGATGAACGTCCACAAGAATGCCCGGCTGACAGTCTACATCCGAGCCGAGTTGGTGCGGCGCGGCCTTTTGGTGCGGCGCGGCCTTGATGAGGGTCAGCCACCAAAGGCCGTGGCCGCGGCCTTCGGCGATGCGGGACGACCTAGCAGGCCGGTTCGGTCTCGGCAGGCCCGATAGCATCCGACCGTTGACAGCGGCGCCCGTCTGCGATTAGAAAGCACGCTTCAGGCGCGGGGAGACCCGCGCCCGTTGTTTTTCGCGCCTGCGTCAACGTACGCAGGCATCCCGGACCGGAAACGGGCTGCCAAGAAGCCGGCCGGAGCCATGGGCTCGAGGCCGGGTGGAACACGGAAGAGAACGATGTTCGCAGTCATCAAGACCGGCGGCAAGCAGTATCGCGTTGCCGCCAACGACACCATTACCGTCGCCAAGCTCGCCGGCGAGGCGGGCGACGCGGTCTCCTTCGACGTGCTGCTGCTCGCAGGCGACGAGAATGTCGCCGTCGGCGCGCAGGCTGTCGCGAGCGCCTCGGTCGCCGCCGAGATCGTGCGGCACGGGCGCGGCGAGAAGGTGATCGCCTTCAAGAAGCGCCGCCGCCAGAACTCCAAGCGCAAGCGCGGTCACCGCCAGGACCACACGGTCGTGCGCATCACCGGCATCAGCGCCTGAGCCGCGGCCCGGCCAGCATATAACGGAGACATTCGATGGCTCATAAAAAGGCAGGCGGCTCCTCGCGCAACGGCCGCGATTCCGACGGCCGCCGTCTCGGCGTCAAGAAGTTCGGCGGCGAAGCCGTCATTGCCGGCAACATCATCATTCGCCAACGCGGCACCAGGGTGCATCCCGGCGTCAATGTCGGCGTCGGCAAGGACCATACGCTGTTCGCCCTGACGGCCGGCCGGGTCCGCTTCGGTACCAAGCTCGGGCGATCGATCGTATCGATCGAGCCGGCAGCGGCGGCCGCAGCCGCCAAAACGGCAGCCGAATAACGGCGAGCGCTCGCACCGAGGCAAGCGTTCCGCCGGCATCCCAGCGCCCGGCGGACGCAGCGTCTCAGGTCATCTTGCGAGTGCCGAAGACGGGTCCGTGACGAGGGAGATGGGGTGCCATCTCCCTTTCGTCATTTTGCGGCATGGGGGTTGCTAGATCACCCTGCATGTCGGCTGGAGCGGACCCCATGTTCACGCGCGAGACCATCGACGACGGCTTCGTCATCGAGACCGAGCGGCTGCTGCTGCGCTGGCCGCGGCTGGCGGACGGCGCCGCCATCGAGCGGCTGGCCGGCGATCGCGCCGTCGCCGAGATGACCGCTCTCATCCCCCATCCCTACCCGTCGGGCGCCGCCGCGGCGTTCATTCTCGCGGCGCGGCTCGCCAACGCCGGCGGCGCGGGCTTGACCTTGGCCATCATCAACCGGCGCAAGCCGCGCGAGTTGCTGGGCGCCATCGCCCTGCACGAGACGCCGTCGGGAGCGGCGGTCGCCGAACAGCTGGCTGAGCCGTTTCTCGGCTTCTGGCTGGGGAGCGACCACTGGGGCCGTGGCCTCGCCACCGAGGCGGCGCGCGCCATGGTCGCGGCGGCCTTCGAGCACGCCGACGCGCCGGCCGTGACCGCCGAGGCGCGCTCGTCCAACGGCGCATCCCGCCATGTCCTGGAAAAGGCAGGGTTCCGGACCTACGGCACCGCGTTGTCGCTGTTTCCGGCGCGCGGCGGGCTGTTTCCGGTGCACCGCATGCGCCTGACCCGCAAGGGTTGGCTCGCACTGCGTCGCGGCCAGGCGGACGAAGCGCCCAAGGATGCGTTGCGCGTCCAGCCCGAGATGGCCGGATAGAGCATTTCCGCGTCTCTTCGAATCGTCGAAATGCTCTATCTGTTTGATTTAACGCGCTTTCTTCACGCGAACCGGCGTCCACTTCGCTCGAAAACGCTCTAGAGACTTGTCTCGATCAGAAGGAACCGTCTGATCGGCTGGAATGCTCTAAGTATTTGAATGCGGAGCGCTTCTCTCTGGTCGGGTGGGTCCACCCGACCAGGAAGCGCGCCGGGCGCGACCGCCGAGGGCGAAGCCCTACGGCGGTGGCGGCAATGCCTCGTCGCGGCCGTCGACCTGCTGCTCCCGCACGAAGATCACGAGCCCGGCGGCGATGATCAGTACGGCGCCGGCCAGGGTGGCCAGGCGGGGTTGGTCGCCGAAGACCAGGTAGCCGAAGATCAGCGCCCAGACGATGAGCAGGTATTGGTAGGGCACCACGGTGGAGGCTGGCGCGAACTTGAGCGAGCGGTTCACGCTCATATGCGCGGCGAGCGCGATGACACCGACGCCGGCAAGCAGCAGCAGATCGCCGGACGGCGGCGTGACCCAGCCGCCGAAGGGCAGAGCAAGCACGCCGACGAGGAGCAGGCCGATGTTCGTGCTGGTGACCAGCACCAGGTCGGACGTGCCTCTGAGGTAGCGTGTCAGGATCATCAGGCCGGAGAAGATCAGGCTGCCCAGGATGACGATGACCGCAGGCCAACTGATGCTGGCTCGCGATGGCTCCATGGCGATCAAAACGCCGACGAAGCCCGCCGCCACAGCGAGCCACCGGACGAGATCGCCCCGCTCGCCCAGCAGCAGGGCGGCGAGAATAGTGACGTAGATCGGGCTCGCCAGATAGAAGGTCACCGCGTCTGCCACCGGCAGGTAGATCACCGCGGCGTAGAACAGGACGATCTCGAGCGTCGAGAACAGGGCCCGCAGCACCTGCAGGCCCGGTTTCGGCGCCGTCCGCCAGGGGGCCAGGCCGGCGCGGACGAGCAACGGCGCGAGGATGGCCATGGCCACGACGGTCCGGATCAGGATGACCTGGCCGATGCCATAGCTGCCGAGCAGCCATTTGGCCGCCACGTCGTTGATGGCGAACAGGAATACGCCGGCGAGCATGAACAGGATGCCGGTGGCGTGGCCTGAGCCTCGCAGGGCGGTGGAGGTCGACGCGGGCGATTGGACGGCCATGGCTTTTCTGGATTATGAGGCTTGCAGGATCACCAGACCGGGCGCATGTGCCGCCCGGATGTGGTATCCGGCCGGATCATGCTCCAGGTTCGAAGCGTGGTGCGTTTCTTCCCGGGAAGGTATCCACCCGCCCGGGAAGCGCTCTAGAGCATTTCCCGATCGGATGGAATCATCTGATCGGCTAGAAGGTGCTCGACTTATTGAATCCGGAGCGCTTGCTTCCGACCGGGCGGGCAAGCCGATCGGAAGCAAGCGCTCTCGTCGGCCGCACCCTTGCGGACAACCAATCCGGCCTCGCTGCTCCGCTGCGGGGCGCTTCGCGGTGCCTCGCCGCAGACCTGCGAAATGTCATGAAGTTCCTCGATCAAGCCAAGGTCTATGTCCGCTCCGGCGACGGCGGTGCCGGCTGCGTCTCGTTCCGCCGGGAGAAGTTCATCGAGTTCGGCGGCCCGGACGGGGGTGACGGCGGGCGCGGCGGCGACGTCTGGATCGAATGCGTGGAAGGCCTCAACACGCTGATCGACTACCGCTACCAGCAGCATTTCAAGGCCCGGCCGGGCGTGCACGGCATGGGCCGCAACCGTGCCGGCGCCAGGGGCAACGACGTCATCCTCAAGGTGCCGGCAGGCACCGAAGTACTGGCCGAGGACGGCGAGACGCTGCTCGCCGATCTCACCGCCGTGGGCCAGCGTGTCTGCCTGGCCGAGGGCGGCAACGGCGGCTTCGGCAACGCCCATTTCAAGACGTCGACGAACCAGGCGCCACGAAGAGCCAATCCGGGCCTCGCAGGCCAGGAGCTGTGGATCTGGCTCCGGCTGAAGCTCATCGCCGACGCCGGGCTGGTCGGCCTGCCCAACGCAGGCAAGTCCACCTTCCTCGCCGCCGTCACGGCTGCCAAGCCGAAGATCGCCGACTACCCGTTCACCACCCTTCACCCCGGGCTGGGCGTCGTCGCCGTGGCCGGTCGCGAATTCGTGTTGGCCGACATCCCCGGCCTGATCGAGGGTGCGCACGAGGGCCTCGGCCTAGGCGACCGCTTTCTCGGCCACATCGAGCGATGCCGCGTGCTGCTGCACCTGGTCGACGGAACGGCGGAGGATGTCGCCGCCGCCTACGCGACCGTCCGGGCCGAGCTCGTCGCCTACGGGGCCGAGCTTGCCGACAAGCCCGAGATCGTCGCCCTGTCCAAGGTCGATGCCCTCGACCCGGAGACCAGGGCCGAGCGGTGCGCGGAGCTCGCGGCCGCCGCCGGCCGGCCGCCGCTGCTGCTCTCGTCGGCCTCGCGCGAAGGCGTCGACGACGTGCTGCGCCGCCTGCTGCAAATCATCGACGATGCGCGCCACGACGCGGACGAGGCAGCCCCGGCCGACGCCTGGAAGCCGTAGCGGTCGCCGGCGGCCGCCGCACCCTGGGCGGGACAAGACCACGGCGCGCAGACAGGCCGCCGCCGACCATCGTGGCGCTTGCCAAGCGCTGCGCGTTCGGCCACTCATGCCCGGCGAGCGCCCTTGGGCTCGCCCGATCGACGAGATGTTGCATGATGACCCCCGGCTACCGCGCAGCCTTGCTTTCATGTCTGGCGCTGGCAGCGGTTGCGGGCCCTCTGCAGGGCGCCGCCGCGCAGCAGCCTCCCGCCAAGCCCGCGGTCGCGGCCCCCGCCACGCCGGATAGGCCGGTGCCGGACGCCAAAGTGGCCCAGCCCGCGCAGGTCAAGGCGGCCCCCGATCCCGACAAGGTGCTGGCGCGCGTCAACGGCACACCGATCACCCAGCGTGACCTGGACGTCGCCGCCGAGGACATGGCGGACCGGCTGCCGCGCGTCCCCGAGGATCAGAAGCGCGACTATCTGCTGAGCTATCTGATCGATCTCACCATCGGCTCCCAGGCCGCGACCGAGGCCAAGATCGGCGATACGCCCGACTTCGCCCGCAAGCTCTCCTACAACCGCAACAAGCTGCTGCTCGACGAGTACCTTGCGCAGGAGGCCAAGAAGGCGGCAACGCCGGAAGCGGCCCGCAAGATGTACGAGCAGACGGTCAAGGACGTGAAGCCGCAGGAAGAGGTGCGCGCCCGTCACATCCTGGTCGACAGCGAGGAACTGGCCAAGAAGGCCTACGCCAAGATCAAGGGGGGAGAAGACTTCAAGAGGGTTGCCGCCGAGCTTTCCAAGGACCCGGGCTCGGCCAAGGACGGCGGCGAGCTCGGCTGGTTCACCAAGGACCAGATGGTGCCGGAGTTTGCCGAGGTGGCCTTCAAGCTGAAGCCGGGAGACGTTTCCGAGCCGGTCAAGAGCCCGTTCGGCTGGCACGTCATCGAGGTCGAGGAGCGCCGCACCAAGCCGGTTCCAGCCTTCGACGCCGTCAAGAACGAAGTCGAGGCCTATGTCTCGCGCAAGGCGCAGCAGGATCGCATCCTGGCCCTGCGCGCCAAAGCGACGATCGAGCGCCTCGACGCGCCGCCCAAGCCCGACTCCGCCCTCCGTGGCGGCAAGGGGGAGGGAGCGGAGCCCACCGCGCGCCCGCCGGCACCGAAATAGCACCTCACGCGAGACTGCGGGCGGATCGCACCCCGAGGCTCGCGGTCGACATTCGTCACATCTAGAGAGGGCCGTTGTGGCGTCCGCCACGACGGCGAAGGAGCGCCTGATGCCGCCGAGTGTGTCTCCCCTTGCCCCCAAGACCGTCCCGTCCATGCCGACGGTGCCGGGCGTTCGCTTCGCCACGGCCGAGGCGGGCATCCGCTACGCGGGGCGCACCGATGTCTTGCTGGCGCTGTTCGATCGGGGCACGGGCGTCGCCGGCGTGCTGACGCGATCCAAATGCCCGTCGGCGGCGGTCGACTGGTGCCGGGCCAAGCTGCCGGGCGGCGAGGCGCGGGCGCTCGTGGTCAACTCCGGCAACGCCAATGCCTTCACCGGACTGAAGGGGCGCAAGGCGGTGGAGCTGACGGCCAAGCTCGCAGCCAAGGCCGCCGCCTGCCGGCCGGGCCAGGTCTTCCTCGCCTCGACCGGCGTCATCGGGGAGCCGCTCGATGCGGACAAGTTCGAGGGCGTGCTCGATGCCTGCGCGCAGCGGGCGACAGGCGATCACTGGACCGACGCGGCCCGGGCGATCATGACCACCGACACCTTCCCCAAGGTCGCGACCCGGACGGTCTCGCTAGGCGGCGTCGACGTCGTCATCAACGGCATGGCCAAGGGCGCCGGCATGATCGCCCCCGACATGGCGACGATGCTGTCGTTCGTGGCGACCGACGCGCCGATCGCCTCGCCCGTGCTGCAGTCGCTGCTGAAGAGAGGGACGGACAAGTCGTTCAACTGCGTGACCGTCGACGGCGACACCTCTACCTCGGACACGCTGCTGCTGTTCGCCACCGGTGCCGCCGCCGCGCAGGGCGCGCCGCTCATCGGCACCGCCGGCGACCGGCGCCTGGCGCCCTTCCGCGCGGCGCTCGACGACCTGCTGCTCGACCTCGCCCAACAGGTCGCCCGCGACGGCGAAGGGGCACGCAAGCTCATCACCGTCACGGTCAAGGGCGCCACCACTGAGCGCTCGGCGCGTCGCATCGCCTTCTCGATCGCCAACTCGCCGCTGGTGAAGACCGCGGTCGCCGGCGAGGACGCCAATTGGGGCCGCGTCGTCATGGCCGTCGGCAAGGCCGGCGAGCCGGCCGACCGCGACAAGCTCGCCATCTTCTTTGGCGACATCCGGGTCGCCGCTCAAGGAGCCCGCGACCCCGATTATAACGAGAAGCAAACCTCGGCCTACATGCGGGGGGACGAGGTCACGATCACCGTCGAGCTCGGCCTCGGCCGCGCTTCGGCCACGGTTTGGACATGCGACCTGACCAAGGAGTACGTCACCATCAACGGAGACTACCGGTCATGATCAGGTCAATTCTCACGCCGCCCCTGGCGCTCGCCGGCGCGCTGGTGGCCGCCACGACCGCTGTGGCGCAGGAGCCGGCGCCGCGCGAAAATCGCGTCGTCCGCGTCGAGGGCCACGCCTCCCGCGAGATGGTGCCGGACATGGCGCGCCTGTCGCTCGGCGTGACGTCGCGGGCGCCCAAGCCCGGCGACGCGCTGGCCGCCAATGCCGCCGATGCGCAGAAAGTCATCGACATCGCCAAGCGCAGCGGCATCGAACCCAGGGATATCCAGACCAGCGCGGTCAACCTGACGGAGAACATGCGCAACAAGCGCGATGCGGCGTCCTCGTCGATCACCCAGGAGCCCGACGGTTTCATCGCCACCAACACCGTCACGGTTCGCGTCCGCGACCTCGGCAAGCTCGGCAGCCTGCTCACCGAGGTCGTCGCCGGCGGGGCCAACCGCATCAATGGCCTGAGTTTCGATGTCGCCAGCCGCGACAAGGTCGTCGAGGAGCTGCGCGTGGAGGCGGTGGCCGATGCGCGCAAGACGGCGAACCGCCTGGCGGAGGCAGCCGGTGCCGGCGTCGGCCGCATCATGGTGATCACCTACCCACCGCGCGGCGCGGCGCCTGTGGCCGAGTTCGGCATGATGCGGGCAGCCTCCCCGCGGGCGGCCGTGCCGATCGAGGTCGGCGCCCTGACCATCGCCGCCGACGTGGAGACCGTCTGGTCTTTGCAGCAACCGTGACGGCGCCGTGAAGCTGCTCCTTGTCGTCGCCTGCGCCCTCATCGATGCGGACGGGCGCATCCTCATCGCGCAGCGCCCCGAGGGCAAGCCGATGGCCGGCCTGTGGGAGTTTCCGGGGGGCAAGCTGGAGCCGCCGGAAAGCCCGGAGCAGGCGCTCATCCGCGAGCTCGCCGAGGAGCTCGGCATCACCGTCAGGGAGCCGTGCCTCGCCCCGCTGACCTTCGCAAGCCACGCCTACGCGCAGTTTCACCTGCTGATGCCGCTCTACGTCTGCCGCCGCTGGGAGGGCATCGTGGCCGCGCGCGAGGGCCAGGCCATCAAATGGGTGAAGCCGAACAAGCTCCGCGACTATCCGATGCCCCCGGCCGACGAGCCGCTGATCCCCCATCTGATCGACCTGACCTGAGCGGGGCCCCTCGCCGGCCGGTTGCGGCGCACGGACAGGCTCGCAACGCTCAGATCAGGTGTGCGAGCACGGCACGCGCCGCCTCGGGGATCGGCACGGGGCGGCGGCTCTCGCGATCGACGTAAACGTGCACGAAACGCCCCTGGGCGGCGACCTTGTCGTCGCCCAGGCGGAAGATGCCTAGCGAATAGCGCACCGAGGACGACCCGAGCTGCGTGATGCGCAGGCCGGCCTCCAGGTGCTCGGGATAGGCTACGCTCTCGAAGAAGACGCAGGCCGTCTCGACGACGAGGCCGATCGGACCGCTGCCGGTGACCGACAGCAGGCCGTTCTCGATCAAGTAGGCGTTCACGGCCGTGTCGAAGTAATGATAATAGACCGAGTTGTTGACGTGGCCGTAGGCGTCATTGTCGAGCCAGCGGGTCTGGATCGGCCGAAACAGACGGAAGTCGGCACGGGTCAATCTCGTCTGGCGCTCGGACATGCAATTCGACCCGGTCGTGATATCGGCTGGGCTACATGCGCGATTTCACCGGTTTCGACAATGGGCCAAGGGCTGCGGATTCTGTTCCCCATCGCGTCACATCCGGCGCCGTCCGCCGGCCTCTTGTCGGGCTGACCGGCAACCGTGCGCGCCTGGCCCAGGACCCTGCAGTGGGTCGCGCTCTTCCTTGCGTCCGGCGTCTTCGGCGTTGCACTGCACGCCGCGCAGCTGCCCGCGGCCCTGCTGCTGGGCCCGTTGCTGGGCGCCATCTGCGTCGCGGTCTGCGGCGCCCAGCTGGCGCTGCCGCGGCCGGCCTTCATCGCGGCCCAGGGCATCGTCGGCTGCCTGGTGGCCCGGGCGATCACCGCCTCGATCCTGTGGTCGATCGCCAAGGACTGGCCGGCCATGTTGCTGATCGTGCTGACGACGGTCATCGCCAGCGGCCTGGTCGGCGCCGCCCTGACCAGGCTCGGCACGCTGCCGGGGGCGACCGCGGCCTGGGGCTCGGCCCCCGGCGCCGCATCCGCCATGGTCGCCATGGGCGAGGCGTTCGGCGCCGATCCGCGGCTTGTCGCCTTCATGCAGTACCTGCGCGTCGTCTGCGTCGTGTTCACCGCCTCGCTCGTGTCGCGGCTGCTGCTCGGCGCCGAGCCGGTGGCGCTGGCGCCGTCGCATCCCCATGACGTGGCCCCCTGGACCAGCCAGATCGGGCCCGTCGCGGTCACCCTGCTCATCGCCTGGATCGGCGCCTTCATCGGGGCAAAGGCGCGCATCCCCGCCGGCGGCATGCTGGTGCCGATGGTCGTTGGCGGCGCCCTGCACATCGCCGAGCTGGTGCCGCTGACGCTGCCGCAACCCCTGCTGGCCTGCGCCTATGCCGCCATCGGCTGGTATATCGGCCTGCGCTTCACGCCGAAGGTTCTGCTCCATGCGATCCGCGCCATGCCGCAGCTCCTGCTCGCCACCTTCGCGCTCATCGCCCTTTGCGGCGGCTCCGCCGTCGTGCTCCATCTCATGCTCGGAACGGACCCGCTCACCGCTTTCCTGGCGACCACGCCGGGCGGGCTCGACGCCGTCGCCATCATCGCCGTCGGCACCCACGCGGACGTGCCTCTGGTCCTCGCGGCACAGACCCTGCGGCTGCTGGCCGTGATCGTCACCGGGCCGCCCCTGGCGCGCCTCATCGCCCGGTTGAGCCGGCCGGCGGCCACCGATCCGGCGGTCTGACCACCGCCCGGCGACGGAGGCACGGCGCGCCGCCGCAGGGTGCGCGACAGCACCGAAGTCCTGCTCGCGCCATGCCAGCTTTCCCTAGCCGGTCGTGTTTCGGCCCGATTCGGAGCGAACCATCGATCCACATTCGCGTTGGTCGATAAAGCGATGCACGGAGTGGAACAGATGACATTCTCGACCTTGAAGTTGGCTTTGGGCACGGCGTTGGCGGCCGGCGCCCTGACATTCGGCACCGTGGCAGCGCCGACGCCGGCCGAGGCCCGCCCGGGTTGGCACGGCGGCGGCGGTTGGCATGGCGGCGGCTGGCGCGGTGGCCCCCGCTACGGGGGGTGGCGTGGCGGGCCGCGCTATGGGGCCTGGCGCGGCGGCTACGGGCGCTACGGCTACGGCTACGGCTATCGCCGGCCCGGCTGGGGCTACGCGGCCGGCGGGCTCGCGCTCGGCGCTCTGGCGGCCGGCGCGGTCGCGGCGAGCGCATCGCCGGCCTATTACGGCTACGGCTGCACCTTGCAGCCCCGCCAGGTCGTCGATCAGTGGGGCCGGGTGTACGTGCAGAACGTGCGCGTCTGCTACTGAGCGGCGGTCGGCTCCCTGGGCGGCGGCTCCGGAACGTGGGGCAGCCGCCACGGGTTTCCACAGGCGCGTGACCGTTCGCGCGCCCAGCCGAGAATTGCCGTTGACAGGAGGGGGAGGCGCCCTTAAACGGGCCCCCTGCTCCTAAGCAGGCCCAGGTGGCGGAATTGGTAGACGCGCTGGTTTCAGGTACCAGTCTTGTAACAGAGGTGAAGGTTCGAGTCCTTTCCTGGGCACCATGGCACCCTACCAGTGCCTTATCCGCTGAACGGTCCACCGGGCCATCGCTTCCTCTCCTCGATCCACTCTTCCGCAAGCTCAGCAGCACGCCGGCCAACGCCAGCGGGCAACGATGATCCCCGCCTCGAGCACTGCCTTCGAGCTGCGGCGAGTCCGCGCGAAAGGGCGATGCGCCGGCTACTCCGCCGCCGGCGAGCCGAGCGGTGAGGACGCCAACCCCGGCGACGGGCGGCGTGCCCGGCCCGGCTTGAACCGCAGGCAGGGCTGTTCGATCAGATACCACGACAGCGTGGCCGGCACCGCTGCCAGCGTCATTGACAGCAGAACCATGGCCCACGGCCCGACCTGGTTTCCGGAGAGCTGGTTGATCGTCTGTTGGATGGGGAAGCTGTAGAGGAAGAGGCCGTAGGAGATGTCCAATCCCTTCGGCAAGACCGGCAGGCGCGGTCCGACCCCGAACGCCAGTATCGCGTAGGGCAACACTCCAATCAGCAGCAGTTCCTTGACCGGCGCGCTGGTCTCCACCATCGCGACCGCCATCAGCATGGCAAAGCCCGCATAGATGTTGAGGATCCGCGCGCCGAGCACGGCGATGACCATGCCGACGATGAAATAGGGCATCAGGCCGAGGGCATTGTTCGCATCGGTGGCATACACCACCCACACCGTAGCGGGCGGCGACACGCGAACGCGCCAGACGACGAAGAGCGCGAACAGCAGCGCCGCGGCGACGAACACGCGCGGCCGCCGGCTCAGGGCAAGCAGCAGCGGCGGCGCCACCAGATACATGGCGAATTCGACCGGCAGGCTCCACAGGTTGCCGTTGACGGCGCTGGGGTAGGTGTTGCCCGTGAACACCTCAGGTAGGGAAAAATTGATATAGAGCAGTATGTTATAGAGATAGTGCCAAGTCAGCGGATGGCGGACGTAGTCGGCGGCGGACAGCGCGGTCAACGCCGGGCCGAGCACGAAGGCGGAGAGGGCGACGACGGCGATCAGGGCCGGGAAAATGCGCAGCGCCCGCCGCTCCAGATAGCGCGCCGGATTGGGGTCCCGCAGCCAGCTCAGCGCGATCAGGTAACCGCTGATCGAGAAGAAGATCTTGACGCCGATCGTCGACACGGCGTTGGCCGCGAAGCCGGGCGCCATGGCCCCTGCCAGGATGAAACCGTGCCCATAGACCACGAGCGCCGCGCCAAACAGCCGCAGCAGCTCGAAATTGTTGTCGCGAGCCAATCAGGCGCCCCCGTCTTCTGCTCGCTATGGCTTGTGGCGCGCCTCTGTCGATGGACGTGCGTCGCGAGTCAGCATCGTCATGTCATCGCGCCCCTATTCACGCCCACACGAGCCCTGTGGCGGTCTTCGCATCACGCTGTATGGCCAAGGTGAAGCTTCCAGCACCTGACCTATACGGCGGCTAATCGGCCGCAATGTGTCCCTGTTGTTATCGTTTGGTCAACCATGGCCGGCGAAATCTCGACGTCCGCTAAGCATCGAGCTGGCGCAGCTCGGCTTCCAGGACGACGCCGAGCACCTACGACGGCGCGGTTTGCACCGGGGCCAGAATCGTGCAAGCGACGGGGAGGCGGGCGCATGGCGCGCCCGCTCAGCCTGAGCGAAGCAGCAGCCCATGACGATCCGTCTTCATCGGGGCGACCTGCCGGCCGACATCGCGTTCGGAGCGGCGGTCGCCATCGACACCGAGACCCTCGGCCTCAATCCCCTGCGTGACCGGCTGTGCGTGGTGCAGTTGTCCGCCGGCGACGGCAATGCCGAGGTGGTGCAGATCCTGCGCGGCGCCCCGCCGCCCATCAACCTGCTGCGCGTGCTGGCCGACCCCGGCGTGCTCAAGATCTTCCACTACGCCCGCTTCGACCTCGGCGTCCTGCGCCATGCCTTCGGCATCGTGCCGACGCCGGTCTACTGCACCAAGATCGCCTCGCGCCTGACGCGCACCTACACCGACCGGCACGGCCTGAAGGATCTCACCCGGGAGATCCTGGGGATCGACCTGTCCAAGCAGCAACAGTCCTCCGACTGGGGGGCCGACCAACTGAGCGAGGCGCAGGTGGCGTACGCCGCATCCGACGTGCTGCACCTGCATGCGCTGAAGGCCAGGCTGGACGAGATGCTCGCGCGCGAAGGCCGGACGGCACTCGCCGAGGCCTGCTTCGGATTTCTGCCTGCCCGCGCCGAGCTCGACCTGCACGGCTGGCAGGAGCAGGATATCTTCGCACACAGCTGAGCTGCCGACGGGCCGCCGTTGCATTCAGGCCGTCCGTCCCCATCTGCAAGCGGGCCGGCGACGCACCATGCTGCGTGTCGTGCTACCATTGATTCACCAGCATGCCGCTAAAGTGCCCCGATTACCCCTGCAGGTTGGGGGCGTTCAAAAATGCGCCGCAGCATGTAAGAATGCCGGAGCGTGAGCTGGCGGCGACGCAGATGGAGACGCGGAACGACAGATGAGCGAGAGCACGTGGGCCCCCGATAGCGATCCCGCCTGGGAGCCGCCGCGCGGCACCGGCGGCCGCCGGGCGAGGCCCGATGCCTATAGGGCGGCAGCACATCATTCGGGCTACGTCCGCCTGCTGCGGCGCGTTATTCCGATCGGCGCAGCCGTTGCGGTGGTACTGCTGATCATCGCCAGCGCGTTCAACCCCTTCGGCGGGCTGAAAGGCATCACCATGGGCCCGATCTCGATGACCGGGACCAAAGTGACCATGGAGCAGCCCAAGCTCACCGGCTTTCGTAAGGACAACAAGCCCTACGAGGTCACCGCCGTCGCCGCCGCCCAGGACGTTCGCAAGCCCAATGTGGTCGAGTTGCAGCAGATCAAGGCGCGGCTCGGCATGGACACCGACAATTCCGCCCACCTGGAGGCCGACACCGGCGTCTACGACATGAAGGCCGAACAGCTTCAGCTCGCCGGGGCCATCAAGGTGAAGACCGATTCCGGCTATCGCGCCGTGCTCAGTTCGGCCCAGGTCGACTTCAAGGGCGGCGGCGTGGTCACCCACGAGCCGGTCAAGATCACACTCAACGACGGCAGCACCGTCGACGCCAACTCCATGGACCTGCGCGACAACGGCAAGCGCATCGCCTTCGAGGGCCAGGTGCGCACGGTGCTGTTCATGAATGATGCGGACAAGCCGAAGGACCACGCCGAGCCTGGCGGCCACGCGCCGGCGGCCGCTGCGGGTGCGGGAGAGGCCAAATGATCGCGCGTTCCCTCGCGACCCTTGCGATCGCCGTCACCCTGGCCCTGGCCGGCGCGGCGGCGATGGCCCAGGGGGGTAAGCCGGCCAAGGCCGGCGCGGCGTCCGGCCCGCCGCTGGGCGGCCTGGGCGGCCTGGGCAACAGCAGCAAGGAGCCGATCAAGATCGACTCCGATCGGCTCGACGTCTTCGATAAGGACAAGAAGGCGGTCTTCTCCGGCAATGTCGTGGCGGTGCAGGGCGAGACCACCATGCGCTGCTCGAGCTTGACCGTATTCTACGAGCAGAGCGCCGCGTCCCAGCAGGGCGGCAAGCCTGCCGCGCCCGCGGCGCCCAAGCCGGCTGCCGCCGGCGCCGACAACGGCGTGCGCCGGCTGGACTGCGCCGGCCCGGTGACGGTCATCTCCAAGGACCAGATCGCCACCGCCGACAGCGCCAGCTACGACAAGACGGCCAACAAGGTCGTTCTTCACGGCAACGCCAAGCTGAGCCAGGGGCCCAACGTCACCACCGGCGACAGCGTCGTCTACGACCTGAACACCAGCCAGGCGACGGTCGTCAACAAGCCGGGCGAGCGCGTGAGGGCGCTGTTGGTGCCGGGCAGCGACCAGCAACAGCCCGGCCAGCCCAAGGCCAAGAGCGGCAAGAGCGCTGCGACCAACTAAGGGGGCGGCGCAGTGGCAGTGAAGCGGGGCGAAAGTGGAGCGGCGGGGCTGCTCCCGGCTTCGCCCCCGCCGACCCGGGGGTTGCAACCTCCCTGCGGAGCAGCAGGAGCATGTCCCGATCGAAGCGGCTCGACCGCTCGGCCGCACGCGCTCCGCTGCCCCGAGTCCGGCGTCACGGCGCCCGGCCGGCGACCGGAGCCGGCTGCCTTGCAGGCCCGATGGCAGTCGTTTAAGCACCGACCGGAACACGGGGGTGGGGGCGAAGGCATAACGCGAGCACGGCCCAGGTGAAAAGCCCACTCTTGTCCAGGCGGCAGGGCCGCCTATCACAGCACGACATGACCGCCGGCGGCCGCAACGGCCCGGATGTCGACTATATCCCCGAGGTGGACGACACCCCGGGGGTCGACGCGGCGACGTACGCGTTCGAGCCGGTCGACCCGGAGCCGCAGGCGCGCCCACGCCCGCCCCTGCTTCGCCGGCTCGCGCAAGGGGTACAGCGGAGACGGCCCGCGCGCCGCGCTGCACCTGATGGGTCCGCGCCGGAGGAGGATGGGCCAGCCGAGGCAGGTCACTTCGGCGCCGCCGGCCTCCTCGCGGTGCACGGCCTGCAGAAGAGCTACGGCGGCCGCATGGTGGTGAAGGAGGCCGCGCTCAACGTGCGCAACGGCGAAGCGGTCGGCCTGCTCGGCCCCAACGGCGCCGGCAAGACGACGATCTTCTACATGATCACCGGACTGGTGGCCGCCGATCGCGGCATCATCAGCCTGGATGGCCACGATATCACCCGTCTGCCCATGTACCGACGCGCGCGCCTGGGCATCGGCTATCTGCCGCAGGAGGCGTCGATCTTCCGCGGCCTCAACGTCGAGGACAACATCCGCGCGGTGCTGGAGGTGACGCAGCCCGACCGCAAGGAGCGCGAGCGCGAGCTCGACCAGTTGCTGGAGGAATTCCACATCGCGCGGCTGCGCAAGGCGCCATCGATCGCTCTGTCGGGCGGCGAGCGCCGGCGCTGCGAAATCGCGCGGGCGCTCGCCGGCAGGCCGTCGTTCATGCTGCTCGACGAGCCGTTCGCCGGCATCGACCCGATCGCCGTCGGCGACATCCAGGATCTCGTCCGCCAGCTGACCCGGCGCGGCATCGGCGTGCTCATCACCGACCACAACGTCCGCGAGACGCTCGGACTCGTGGACCGCGCCTACATCATTCACTCCGGACAGGTGCTGATGGAAGGCCGCGCCGAGGACGTGATCGCCAATCCGGACGTGCGGCGGCTCTACCTGGGCGAGGACTTCCGCCTTTAGGCCGCCCGCGCAGGCCGGCGCCCGGGCTTTTGACGCAACGCACAAAGGCGGCTACAACACCAAACAAGGGTATAAGCAAATCCTGTGCCGAGCAGCACAGACCCCTTGGGGCGTGGGTTCAAGAGTATGGCGCTTTCGCACCGCATGGAGGTTCGCCAGGCCCAAAGCCTGGTCATGACGCCACAGCTGCTGCAGGCGATCAAGCTTCTGCAGCTGTCGCACCTGGAACTCGCCTCCTACGTCGATGCGGAGCTGGAGCGCAACCCGTTCCTCGAGCGCAACGACGGTGACACGCCCGCCGAGACGCCGCCGGGAGCAGAGCCGCAAGCCGCCGAAGCTGTGCCCGAGACGGCGGAGAGCTGGTACTCGCAGGACCTCGAGGTCAGTCGCGACAGCATGGAGGCCAAGCTCGGTACGGGGCTGGAGAACGTCTTCGAAGACGACGGACCGGTGCGCGCGAGCGCGGGCGCCGCGGCGGAGGACGGCCTGTCCGTCTCTACTCCACTGTGGAGCGGCGCCCAGGGCGGCGGCAGCTTCGAGGGCGGCGAGAGCGATACCATGGCCACCCTGTCGGCCGAGGTGGACTTGCACAGCCACCTGATGCGCCAGCTCGAACTGATCACCACCGATCAGCGCCAGCGCCTGATCGGCAGCTTCCTGATCGATGCCATCGACGAGGCCGGCTACCTGGAGGAGGACCTGGTCGGGCTCGCCGAGCGCCTGGCGATCCCGCTCGCCGCAGCGGAGGAGGTGCTGAACCTGGTGCAGGGGCTCGAACCCGCCGGCGTCGGCGCCCGCACGCTCGCCGAATGCCTCGCCTTGCAGCTCAAGGAGCAGAACCGGCTGGACCCGGCCATGCAGGCCCTGCTCGAGCGGCTCGACCTGGTCGCCAGGCGCGACCTGGCGGCGTTGAAGCGGCTGTGCGGCGTCGACGACGAGGATCTCGCCGACATGCTGGTTGAGATCAAGCGGCTCGATCCCAAGCCCGGCCGCGCCTTCGGCGCCGCACCGGTCGAGACCCTGGTGCCGGACGTCTTCGTGCGTGCCGCACTCGACGGCAGCTGGCTCATCGAGCTCAATACCGACACGCTGCCGCGCGTGCTCGTCAATCAGGTCTATTACGCCAAGGTGGCGCGTGCGGCAAAGAGCGACACGGACAAGAGCTTCCTGTCGGACTCGCTCCAGAGCGCCAATTGGCTCACACGCAGCCTGGAGCAACGGGCCAAGACAATCCTGAAGGTGGCGAGCGAGATCGTCCGGCAGCAGGATGGCTTTTTCGCCCGTGGGGTGGCCTACCTGCGGCCGCTCAACCTCAAGACCATCGCCGACGCCATCGGCATGCACGAATCGACGGTGTCGCGGGTGACATCGAACAAGTCCATCGGCACCAGCCGCGGCACGTTCGAGATGAAATATTTCTTCTCGGCCTCGATCGCCTCGACGCCGGGCGGCGAGGCCCATTCGGCGGAGGCGGTACGCCACCGCATCCGGCGGATGATCGAGACAGAACGAGCTTCAGACGTGCTCTCCGACGACGCCATTGTCCGCAAGCTGCGTGACGACGGCATCGACATCGCCCGGCGCACCGTCGCCAAGTACCGCGAATCGCTCCGCATCCCCTCCTCCGTCGAGCGGCGCCGGGAGAAGCTGGAAGCCATGGGGACGGCGGCCGCGTCGCGTTGACTTAGCCCACCCCCGTTCCTACGATTCCTACGGTGGCTATCCACGCAAATGTGTGCATCTGCACGCATTTTCGCGCAGGGGAGGAGAGCATGACGCTACGGGTGTCTGGAAAGAACATGGACATCGGCGAAGCCCTGCGCGGTCAGATCGAGAGCCGCGTCAACGCTGCCGTCGACAAATACTTCGACGGCAGCGTGACCGGCCATGTCACCATCACGCGCGATGGCAGCGGCTACCGCTCGGACTGCGGTCTGCATCTGTCCTCCGGCATGACGCTGGAGGCCTCCGGCACCGCGCATGACCCCACGGTGAGCTTCGACCAGATGGCCGAGCGCATCGAGAAGCGCCTGCGCCGCTACAACGGGCGGCTGAAGGGGCGCAGCCCGGCTACCCATGGGAACAATGGCGCCGACGCGCTCGCCAGCGTCTCGGCCACGGTCTTCGAGGCGCCCGGGGAGGATATCGACGATGATGCGGAGTACCATCCGGTCGTCGTCGCCGAAATGTCCAAGCCGCTCTATCCGCTGTCGGTGAGCGAAGCGGTGATGCGGCTCGATATGACGGGCGCGCCGATCCTCGTGTTTCGCCACGCTGGCACTTCGCGCGTGAACGTCGTATATCGGCGCAATGACGGGACCATCGGATGGATCGATCCACCGACGGTCGACCGCGATAGTTGAACATGGCCGGCGCGTCGAGACATCGTCGCGGACATGCTTCGCCTAATGGTAAAAATGGAACGCCGGCAGCCGAGAGCGCGGCGTTCCGGGGTCTGACGGAATGCCGACGGTCGGGCAGCTGCAACTGCCCGACCGTTGCTGCGCGCGAGACAACATGTCCCTTACGGATCTTCTGACGCCCGAGGCGGTCATCCCGGCTCTCCGTGTCAATGGCAAGAAGCAGGCGCTCCAGGAACTGGCGGCGCAAGCGGCGAAGCTGACCGGGCTTGACGAGCGGGAGATCTTCGAGACGTTGCTGCAGCGCGAACGGCTCGGGTCCACCGGCATCGGGGATGGCATCGCCATCCCGCACGGCAAGCCCGAGAAGCTCGACCGTCTGGTCGGCCTGTTCGCACGGCTGGAGCGGCCGATCGATTTCGAAGCGCTCGACGGGCAGCCGGTGGACATCATTTTCCTGCTGCTGGCACCCGAGACGGCCGGCGCCGACCATCTGAAGGCCCTCGCACGGGTGGCGCGAGTGCTCAGGGAGACGTCGATGCTGGAGAAGATCCGCGCGACGCGAGATCCCGCGGCGCTCTATGCGCTGCTGACCGGGCCGGCTGCCGCATCCCACGCCGCCTGAAGCGCGGCGGGCGCCGCGTCCGAGCGGCCGGCGTCGTTTTCCGAGCAGCGGGCCTCCGCGAGGGCCCGGCGGCCGCGTCGCGGCGACGGCCGAGTTCGGCACATGGCCGTCCCGACCGGCGAGGGCTGGAAATCCGCTCCCATTTCTTCGAAAAGGACTAAAGAGAAGCTGCAACCTCGGGCGCCGGCAGCGGTGTCCCAGGGTGCACCCCCGACCGCATGTCCGTCAGGCACGCGTCCACGCCTGCCGCGCATGCTCAGCCCGCGGATCGCCTATGTCTGACGCTGCGTCTTCGCTGTTTCCCCTCGGTCCCGACACCACGTCCTACCGCAAACTCTCGGGCGACGGCGTCAAGCCCACGCGCTTCGGCTCCCACGAGATGCTGACCGTCGAGCCCGAGGCGATCCGGGGGCTCGCCGAGCAGGCCTTCATCGACATCAATCATCTGCTGCGGCCGAGCCACCTCAAGCAGCTGGCGTCGATTCTCGACGACCCGGAAGCGACCTCCAACGACAAGTTCGTCGCCTACGATCTGCTGAAGAACGCCAATATCGCCGCGGGCGGCATCCTGCCCATGTGCCAGGACACCGGCACGGCCATCGTCATGGGCAAGAAGGGCCGCCGGGTGTGGACGGATGGCGGGGACGAGGATGCCATCGCCGCCGGCATCCGCGACGCCTATCTGAAGCGCAACCTGCGCTATTCGCAGCTCGCCCCGCTGTCGATGTTCCAGGAGGTCAACACCGGCTCCAACCTGCCGGCGCAGATTGACATCTACGCGGAGGGCGAGGACGCCTACAAGTTCCTGTTCGTGGCGAAGGGCGGCGGATCGGCCAACAAGACCTTCCTGTTCCAGGGCACGCCATCGCTGCTCACCCATGACCGACTGGTGGCCTTCCTCAAGGAGAAGATCCTCACCCTCGGCACGGCCGCCTGCCCGCCCTACCACCTCGCCATCGTCATCGGCGGCACCAGCGCCGAGCTGAACCTGAAGACCGTCAAGCTCGCCTCCACGCGCTACCTGGACGGCTTGCCGACACAGGGCTCGGAAGCCGGCCACGCCTTCCGCGACCTGGAGATGGAGGCCGAGATCCACAAGCTCACCCAGCAGCTCGGCGTCGGCGCGCAGTTCGGCGGGAAGTATTTCTGCCACGACGTGCGCGTCATCCGGCTGCCGCGCCACGGCGCCTCCCTGCCCATCGGGCTCGGCGTGTCATGTTCGGCCGACCGGCAGGCGCTCGGCAAGATCACCGCCGACGGCGTCTATCTGGAGCAGCTCGAGACCAACCCCGCCACCTACCTGCCCGATGTGGACGCGGCGGCGCTCGGCGGCGAGGTCGTGCGCATCGACCTGAACCAGCCGATGGGTAGCATTCTCGGCACACTGAGCCGCTACCCCATCCGAACCCGTCTATCGCTCAGCGGCCCGATGATCGTGGCGCGCGACCTGGCCCACGCCAAGATCCGCGAGCGGCTGGAGCGCGGCGAAGCCATGCCCGGCTACTTCAAAGACCATCCCGTCTACTACGCCGGCCCGGCCAAGACCCCGGTCGGCTACGCCTCGGGCTCGTTCGGCCCGACGACCGCCGGCCGCATGGACGCCTACGTCGACCAGTTCCAGGCCGCCGGCGGCTCGATGGTGATGCTGGCCAAGGGTAACCGCTCATCCCAGGTGCGCGAAGCCTGCCAGAAGCATGGCGGCTTCTATCTGGGCTCCATCGGCGGCCCCGCCGCCCGCCTCGCCCAGGATTGCATCAGGAAAGTCGACGTCCTCGAATATCCCGAGCTCGGCATGGAGGCGATCTGGCGCATCGAGGTGGAGGACTTCCCGGCCTTCATCGTCGTCGACGACAAGGGCAACGACTTCTTCCGCGAGCTGAACCTCGGATGACGCGCCGCCGAGCCGCCCTCTTCACCCTCCTCGCCGTGGCTGCCGTGCCCGCACTGCCTGCACCGGCGGCGGCGGACCAAAGCTGCCCCCGCGATGCCCTCGTCATTCTCTCGGCCGTGCGAGAGGCCCGCTACCAGCTGGAGCAGGCGGCGGAGGGCTCCGTCAAGGAACGCTGCAAGGCCTGGCAGGGACAAGTCGCCGCGCTCAAGCGCGCCAGCGCCTTCTATGCCCGCTGCCAGACCGGAGCGGAACGCGACCGCAGCATCGCCAACGCCAACGCCGGCGTCCGCCAGTTCCAGGACGCCTACAACGGACAGTGCACAGGCCGCTGAGCACGGATGGGCGCCGGGCCCCGTCATGGTCGGATCTGCCGCGCGTCCGCTGCCATCGTGTGCCTCGACGCCGTCGGGACACTCTGGCCGCTTCCAGTCCGCGGCGGCCGCATGCTACAGACTGACCGGCGACAACGGCGCCGGCGACACGCCCCGCCGCGGTCAATAACACATTGACGACGATGATGTTTTGGTCGGCCTCACCGGACGGCCCTGCCGCCGGCACCGTGTGCCGCGACGGATGGGAAGCCGCCGGCGGTCGCCACGTGCAAGGGATTGGACCTCAGCCGTGAGCGCTCACGCCTCGATACCCCGTCCGGCCGCGGCCCGCCGCAGCGGCCCCCTGCGTGGCCGGGTACGGGCCCCCGGCGACAAGTCGATGTCGCATCGGGCCATGATGATCGGCCTGCTCGCCGTCGGCGAGACGCACGTCACCGGCCTGTTGGAAGGTGAGGACGTGCTGGCCACCGCCAAGGCAGCTCGTGCCCTTGGCGCTCACGTGGAGCGCGTCGGCGAGGGCGAGTGGCGGATCCGCGGCGTCGGCGTCGGCGGCCTCGCGGAGCCGGACGAGATTCTCGATTTCGGCAACGCCGGCACCGGCGCACGGCTGATGATGGGCGTCGTCGGGGGCCATCCGATCACCGCGCGCTTCGACGGCGACGCCTCGCTGCGCAAGCGGCCGATGCGGCGCATCCTCGACCCGCTGATCGAGATGGGCGCCAGCGTGGTGGAGGAGGCCGCGGGCGGCCGCTGTCCACTGACCCTCGCGGGCGCCCGCGAGACCATCCCCATCGTCTACGAGACACCGGTCGCCTCGGCCCAGATCAAATCGGCGGTATTGCTGGCCGGCCTCAACGCACCCGGCGCGACCACCGTCATCGAGCGCGAGGCCTCCCGCGATCATACCGAGCGGATGCTGCGCCATTTCGGTGCGACGATCGATGTCGAGCCGTTTGGCGCGCATGGCCGGCGGGTGACGCTGATCGGCCACCCGGAACTCGAGGGCTCCCGGGTGGTCGTGCCGGCCGACCCGTCCTCCGCTGCGTTCCCGCTCGTCGCCGCGCTCCTCGTGCCGGGCTCCGACGTGGTCGTGGAAGGCATGATGATGAACCCGCTGCGCATCGGGCTTATCGATACGCTGCTGGAGATGGGCGCCGACATCGAGTTCCTCGACAGGGGCCAGGCAGGCGGCGAGGACATCGCCACGCTGCGCGTGCGGGCGAGCCGGCTCACCGGCGTCGACGTACCGGCGGCGCGGGCGCCTTCGATGATTGACGAATATCCGATCCTGGCGGTCGCGGCTGCCTTCGCCCACGGCGAGACGCGCATGCGCGGGCTGAGCGAACTGCGGGTGAAGGAATCCGATCGCCTCGCCGCCGTGGCCGACGGTCTCGCCGCCGCGGGTGTCGTGGCGCGCATCGAAGGCGATGACCTCATCGTCGACGGCCGGGGCGCCGCGCGCGGGGGCGGCATCGCCGCGACCCATCTCGATCACCGCATCGCAATGGCGTTCCTGGTGCTCGGACTGGCGGCCGAGGCCGGCATGGGGGTGGACGATTCGGCCATGATCGCGACCAGCTTTCCCGCCTTCATGCCGTTGATGTCCTCGCTCGGGGCCGAGGTCGGCTGATGGCGCTCGTCATCGCCATCGACGGCCCGGCCGCCTCCGGCAAGGGCACCTTGGCCAAGCGGCTCGCGGCGCACTACGGACTGCCGCATCTGGATACCGGTCTGCTTTACCGGGCCGTAGCCCGTGCTGTGCTGGCGGATGGCCATGCCGTCAACGACCGCGCCGCAGCCATCGCTGCGGCCGGCCGCCTCGGCCCCATCGATGACCGGGACGAGGCATTGCGCAGCGCCGCCATGGGCGAGGCGGCCTCGGTCGTCGCCGCCGTTCCCGAGGTCAGGGCGGCCCTGCTCCAGCTGCAGAGGGAATTTGCCGGCCGGCCCAGCGGCGCCGTGCTCGACGGCCGCGACATCGGCACGGTGATCTGCCCCCGTGCCGACGTGAAGCTGTTCGTCACCGCCAGCGCAGAGGCGCGTGCCGACCGCCGCTACCGCGAGGCGCGCGGCCGGGGCGAGAGTGTGACCTACGAGAGGCTGCTCGACGAGATCCGCGCGCGCGACTCGCGCGACGCGGGCCGCGCCGTCGCCCCGCTGCTGGCCGCCGCCGATGCCCGCGTCATCGACACGTCGCAGATGGGCATTGACGAGGTCTTTCGCGTCGCCGTGACGATCGTGGACACCTTCGGGCCGGCTATGGCCCGCGCCTGAGCCGGCCGGGCGCCTCGCTGCCCGGCCGCGGCTGGCATTGACGCTTTCGTGAGAGGCCCTTCCCCGCGACGCGCCCGGGTGCGATGCTGAAGGCATGGCGCGGATGGCGCCGCCGCGCGGCAGAGCTGAGCCGAGTTGCGCCGATGGCACGGCCGCGGGAGGCGGGACACCGAAAGCGGCACGTCCGAAGAGAGGAAGGCTGCGTCCATGGCCTCATCATCTCGACGTTCGGATGGTCGGCTCGGCGGCAGCGTTCGCCTGGGGCGACGCAGCGGGCTGCGGCTCGTCCTCGGCCTCGCCACCCTCGCCATCGGCCTTGCCCTCACCGCCGTGCCGAGGACGAGCCGGGCGACGGACAGCGAGGTCGACGTGGCCCTGGTGCTCGCTGTCGACATCTCCTTCTCCATGGACGAGGACGAACAGCGCCTCCAGCGCGCCGGCTATGTCCAGGCCCTCCAATCACCGGCGTTCCTCGACGCGGTGCGCAAGGGACTCATCGGACGCATCGCCGTGACCTTCGTGGAATGGGCGGGAACCTCGTCCCAGCACGTGGTGGTGCCCTGGCAGATCATCGACGGTCCCGAGAGCGCCGACCGCTTCGTCTCCAAGCTGATCGAGACCCCACCCAAGCGCGCCTACCGCACCTCGATCTCCGGCGGCATCGACTTCGCCGCTCGCCAATTCGACAGTCTGTCAGCAAAAGCGCTGAGGCGCGTCATCGACGTCTCGGGCGACGGTCCCAACAACCAGGGACGATCAGTCACCCTGGCGCGCGACGAGGCGGTGGCGCGCGGCATCATCATCAACGGCTTGCCGCTCATGCTGAAGGAGCCGGGCTACCTGGATATCGTCGATCTCGACCGCTACTACGAGCGCTGCGTCATCGGCGGGCCCGGCGCGTTCATGATTCCGGTGCGCGAGCGCGGCCAGTTCGTGGAGGCGACGCGCAACAAGTTGCTGCAGGAGGTGTCGAACCACGGCGCGCTGATCGTGCCCGCGGCCGATGGCGGCCCCGCCGTATCGTGCCTGGTCGGCGAGCGGCAATGGGACGAGCGGATGGGAAACTGAGGCGACTGGCGAGGCGAAATGCGGGACCCGCTCCGCGCGTGAAGCCCAGAAGTACAGATCTGTGCGAGCATTTCGCAGTTGAATGCCATGCTCGGACGGCACGGGCAGGTTCAAACGCGATGGTTCGGGAGTTGCGCAGGGACGACTACGGGGTTGCGCCCGGGTGGCAGGCGACCTAGAGCATTTCCTGCGCCGGGGGGCGCCGACAGTGGTGATCGGCTCAGGTGACGCGGTCGGACGGAACATTCAGACCAGCACCAGGCAGGATCGGACAGGCCGAGCTGCCCGATCTGGAGCCTTGCGTGACGCGCGCCGGCCGGCTCCGACGGACGCTCCGCTCCCCCTGGCTGTGGTGCGGCGTCGCAGCCGTCCTGCTGGTCGCCTATCTCATCTCGCCGTTCGTTGCTGCCGCCAAGCTGGCCAAGGCGGTCAAGGCGCGGGACGTGCCGGCGGTGATGGCGCGGGTGGAGGCCGGCCCACTGCGCCGATCGCTGACCCGTCAGCTGGTGCGGGGCTACATCGTCCTCAACAAGAAGGAGGGTGAGCTCGGCGTGCTCGGTCAGCAGATGGTGATGGCCATGGCCGTCAGCCTGTTCGACCCCATCATCGAGCAGATGACGACGCCGGCGCAGATCAGCGAGTTGCTGCGCAAGGGATGGCCGCTCGCCAAGGGCGAAAGCGTGCCGAACGATGCGGGCATCGGCATCGGCGGCTTGCGCGACCTGCTCAGGCGCCTGGATCGGGCGGGTTTCATCGGGCTGACGGAGTTTCGCCTCGTCGTCGACATCGACGGCAGCCCCGAGCGGCGGCTTGGCTGGCGTCTGCGGCTCGACGGCCTGAAATGGAAGCTCTACGCAGTCGACCTGCCGCCACAGCTCATCAAGCGCATCGTCGACCGGCTACCCAAGGCCGACAAGATCAAGATCTAGAGAGCATTTCCGCATTTTCTCCGAATCGCGGAAATGCTCTATCTGTTTGAACTGTCGCGTTTTCTTTACGCGAACCGGCGTCCACTTCGCTCAAAAAAAGCGCTCTAGCCGGATCGGAGAAACGCGCTCACCCCGGCCGCCCGGCCCGCCGCGTCGGCGGTGCCGACAGCGGATCGTCGGGCCAGTGGTGCTTGGGGTAGCGGCCGCGCATGTCCGCCTTGACCTGGGTCCACGAGCCGCGCCAGAAGCCCGGCAGATCCCGCGTGATCTGGATCGGTCGTTGCGCCGGTGACAGCAGGTGCAGGACAAGCGGCGTGCGCCCGCCGGCGATCGCCGGATGGCGGTCGAGCCCGAACAGCTCCTGCACACGCACCGCGAGCACCGGGCCATCCTCGCCGCTGTAGTCGACCGGAATGCGGGAGCCCGTGGGCACTTCCACGTGGGTCGGCGCCTCCGCCTCCAGCCGGTGACGCAACGACCAGGGCACCAACGCGGCCAGAGCCTGCTCGAGATCGCCGGCGGTGACGTCCGCGAGCGCCGTCTTGCCGACGAGGAGCGGGGCGAGCCATGTCTCCGCCGAGGCCGCGAGCGCGGCATCGCCGAGATCGGGCCAGCCCTCGCCGGCCCCTTCCGCGCGGCGCAGGAACAGGATGCGGTCGCGCCACTGCGCCAACGCCTTGGTCCAGGGCAGCGCGCCGGTGCCGAGGCTGGCGACGCCGCGGGCGAGATGCGCCGCGCTGTCCCCGTCGGCGGGGACGGCGAGCGGCCGCTCGGCAAGGGCGAGGGCACCGAGCCGACGCACGGCCCGCGCCCGCAAGCTGGCGGTCGCCGCATCGAACTCCACCGTTCGCCGCTCCTCCAGCACCGCGCCGGCAGATGTCTCCACATCGGCCAGGCTGATTGGCGCGGCGAGGAGGATGCGCGCCGCCTGTGCGGCGCCCACCACGTCCGCCACCACGATCAGCGGCTCACGGGCGAGCCCCTCGGCCGCCTCGAGCACGGCGCCGCGGCCATTCGCCAGCAGGAACTCGCCCGTCTTGCCGCGCGCCTTGGCGATACGGTCGGGGAAGGCCCAGGCAAGCGCCAGCCCGGACGACGGCGGCTCGCGCGCCGCCGGCGGCGCGGCGCCCGCTGCGGCCTGACGCGCCCAGCCCGACGCCAGCCGCCGCATGTCGTCGGCGCGCCGGGAGCGGTCGCGCGCGAAACGCTCCAGCCGCTCGTCGAGGTCGACGGCGGTGCCGCCGAGCCCGCGCTCGACGATCACCGCGGCGATGCGCGCCGCGAACTCAGCCGCACCCACGTCCGCGGCGGCAATCAGCATGCGCGCCAGCCGCGGCGGCAGGGGCAACTCATGAAGCCGCCGGCCGACCGCGGTGAGGCGCCCGTCGCCGTCGAGCGCCCCGATCCGGCCGAGCAGCGCCGTCGCCTCGCGCAGCGCCGCTTGCGGCGGCGGATCGAGAAAGGCGAGGGTGCGGGGGTCGGTCACGCCCCAGGCGGCGCAGTCCAGTACGAGCGGCGCCAGGTCGGCGGCCAGGATCTCGGGCCGGGCATAGGGCTCCAGCGCCGCGGTCGCCGGCTCCTCCCACAGCCGGTAGCAGACGCCGGGCTCGGTGCGGCCGGCGCGGCCGCGGCGCTGGTCGGCGGCCGCCTTTGAGACGCGGACCGTCTCCAGCCGGGTCAGGCCGACGGCAGGCTCGTAGCGCGGCACGCGCGCCAGGCCGCTATCGATCACCACGCGCACTCCCTCGATGGTCAGCGAGGTCTCGGCGACGGCGGTGGCGAGGACGATCTTGCGTACGCCCGCCGGCGCCGGGGCCACCACCGCGTCCTGCGCCCGGGGGTCCAGCGCGCCGTAGAGCGGCGCGATATGGATGGCGGGATCGCCGATGCGCTCCCGCAGCCGCCGCTCCACTCGCCCGATCTCTCCCTGCCCCGGCAGGAAGACCAGCAGCGATCCAGCCTCCGCCCGCAGCGCCCGCAGCACCGCACCGCTCACCTGCTCGTCGACCGGGCGTTGCGGGTCGCGCCCGAGATAGCGCGTCTCGACCGGGAACGCCCGCCCCTCGCTGACCACCACGGGCGCCGGCGCATCGGGAGCGCCGAGCAGCGCCGCGACTCGCGCGCCGTCCAGCGTGGCCGACATCACCAGGATGCGCAGGTCGTCGCGCAGGCCGCGCTGCACGTCGAGGGCCAGGGCGAGGCCAAGGTCGGCATCGAGCGAGCGCTCGTGAAACTCGTCGAAGATGACGCAGCCGACGCCCGCAAGCTCCGGATCCGCCAGGATCATGCGTGCGAACACACCCTCGGTCACCACCTCGACGCGCGTGCGCGCGCTCACCTTCGAGCCCAGGCGCACGCGCAGACCGACGGTGTCGCCCACCCTCTCGCCGAGCGTCGCGGCCATGCGCTCCGCCGCGGCGCGGGCCGCGAGCCGCCGGGGCTCCAGCAGGATCAGCCGGCGGCCTTCCATCCACGGCTCACCGATCAGAACGAGCGGCAGGCGCGTGGTCTTGCCGGCGCCGGGCGGGGCGACAACGACCGCCGCCGGCCCTGCGGCCAGCGTGCGCTCGAGCTGCGGCAGCGCTTCGTCGATCGGCAGCGGCGGCACGGCGCTCCTCATCGCGCAGCGGGCCCCCTGCCCCGACAGTGCAAGCCAGCGTCTCGCCGCGCACGCCGTAACGGAACCTCAGCCGCGGTCAACGGTTATCGCTCCAGTGTCAACGAAACGTGAGCCGACCATAGCGGCGAGCGGCAGGAGTGAACATGCCCCAGCGGTCTTCGACATCGAACCGTGGCTTCGCATCCATGGATCAGGCCAAGCAACGCGAAATCGCCAGCAAGGGTGGCCAGAGCGTCCCCAACGAGAAGCGCAGCTTCTCCCGTGACCGCACGCTCGCCGCGGCCGCCGGGCGCAAGGGCGGCCAGAGCGTCAGCCCGGAATCCCGCAGCTTCTCGCAGAACCGCGAGCTTGCAGCCCAGGCGGGTCGTAAGGGAGGTCAATCGTCGCACGGCGGCAAGGTCGAGCCGCCGCGCTCGCCGAGCTGAGCTGCGGCAGCACCGTCGGCGCTCCGCCGCGGTGGGGAGCTCTTCCGGAAGGCGCGGGCTCGGGGCCGGCGCGCATATGCTCGCGCCCGCGGCCTCGTCCCATTTATGGGATCGTGGTCGGCGTCTGACGTGGGGGTGATGCTTACGTGCGTGCCTTCGGCATCGCCTGAATTGCGACGAACGATCGGCGAATCTGCTCGGCGACGCGATGCGCCTCCGCCTGTGCGGTGCGCGGCAGGAGCGTCGGACCCCTGCGAGCTGAGCCGCCCCGCATGCAAGTGACGGCCAGGATCGTCGCCACGTCCATCATCCACCGATTTTCCATGCAGAAGCTGATGACCGAGCTCCAACGGGCCAGCGGGACTTCACGCTCGCTTCGCGCGGATGGCTGGCTTAAGACGCGTCGGAAACGCCGCCCCGCTCGGGGCGGTGCGCGCCAGGACCAGCCCCAGCAAGACCAGCCCAGGAGGACGCCGCCATGCCGGATCTCGTGATCGAACGCTCGGATGCCATCGCCACCATCACGCTCAATCGACCCGACGCGATGAACGCGCTGTCGAAGGCGCTCCGCCGCGATCTGGCCGACGCGATCAATGGCATTAATGCGGATGACGCGATCCGCGTCGTCATCCTCACCGGCGCCGGCCATCGCGCCTTCACCGCCGGCCTCGACCTCAAGGAGCTCGGTCACGACCAGGATGCGCTCGGCGCGGCCAACGCCGAGACCGCCGATCGCAATCCGGTGAAGGCGATCGAGATGTGCACCAAGCCGGTGATCGGCGCCATCAACGGCGTCGCCATCACCGGCGGTTTCGAGCTGGCCCTGGCCTGCGACGTCCTCATCGCCTCGGTCGACGCGCGTTTCGCCGACACCCACGGCCGCGTCGGCATCATGCCCGGCTGGGGCCTGTCGCAGAAGCTGTCGCGCCTGGTCGGGCTCTACCGTGCCAAGGAGCTGTCGCTCACCGGCAATTTCATCGATGCGCAGACGGCGCAGGCCTGGGGTCTCGTCAACCGGGTGGTGGCGCGCGATGAACTGATGCCGCAGGCGCGCCAGCTCGCCGCCGAGATGGCGCAGCTCGAGCCGGTCATGCTCGTCGGGTTGAAGCGGCTGATCGACGACGGCTTCGGCCTGCCGCTGGACGCCGCCCTCGCCCTCGAGCAGGAGCGCTCGATCCAGCACAACCGGGCTGTCACCCCCGCCGCTGTGGAGGCTCGCCGCGCCGCCGTGCAGGCCCGCGGCCGCACGCAGTGACGCCAAGGGGCGACGGGCTCATCCCATCGCCCCTGGCCAAGCCCGCGACGAGCGGGTTCGGCGGCCGGGACGCCACGCCGCGGCGCCGGCAGGATCTCGCGGCACTGCACGGATGATGGATCGCGATCCGGACGGCCAGGCACAGCTTTGCCGGCCGCCTGACTGATGCAATAGCGCCACGCTGAGCCACGGCAATGCCGTCCAGCGCCTGGCGCAGGCGTCCTGCCATTGCATCACGGCGCCAGGGCCGCCATCTGCCCATGGCGTCCGCATCGGACCAATCCGACCTTTCAAAGACACATTCGGCCGGCAAACGCGCCGCGGCACGCGCTGTCACGGTTTCGGCCGGGCGCGTGGCGGGGCGGCCACCGCGGCGTGTCCGCCGCTCGCACGGCGCGCGCACGTCCTCCCCGCAGGCCGGCCCTCGCCCGGCCAGGAGCACAGGCATGAAGATGATCGTCCGGGGCATACCCCACCCCGGCATGAGCTTCCGCGAGTTCGTCGCGCTGACGGCCGCGCTGATGGCGCTCAACGCCCTCGCCATCGATTCGATGTTACCGGCGCTTCCGGTGATCGGCCGGGATCTGGGCCTCACCGCCGCCAATCAGCAGCAGTGGGTGGTGACGTCGTACCTGCTCGGCTTCGGCGGTGCGCAGATCTTCTATGGGACGCTGTCGGACCGCTTCGGCCGCAAGCCAGTGCTGCTGGCCGGCACGGCCATGTACATCGTCTTCAGCGTCCTCGCCGGGTTCGCCAGCTCCTTCGAGACCATGCTCGCCGCGCGCGTCCTACAGGGTGTCGGCGCCGCCGCCACGCGCGTGATATCGGTCTCGATCGTGCGCGACTGCTACTCCGGGCGGCAGATGGCCCGTGTGATGTCGCTCGCCTTCATCGTCTTCCTCGCCGTTCCCATCCTGGCGCCCTCGGTCGGCCAGCTCATCATCCTGTTCGCGCCCTGGCACCTGATCTTCGGCGTGCTTGCCGCCTTCGGCGCCGCCGTGTTCGCCTGGGTGGCGCTGCGCCTGCCCGAGACGCTGCACGGCGAGGACGTCATGCCCATTTCGGCCTCGCGGGTGCTGCGCGCCTTCCGGGCCACGCTGAGCGACCGGCTGGCGGTGGGATATATGTTCGCCACGGCGTTCGTGATCGGCGGGCTCTTCGGCTACATCAACTCGGCCCAGCAGATCTTCGTGGATGTGCTGCACGCCCCCAATCTGTTCACCATCGTATTCGCCCTGACGGCCGGCTTCATGGCACTATCGTCGCTGCTCAACTCGCGCCTCGTGGAGCGGGTCGGCATGCGCGTGATGTCGCATTCCGCGCTCATCGGCTATATCGCGTTGTCGGCCCTGCACCTCATCGTCGTGCTCGCCGGCTTCGAATCGCTCTGGGTGTTCGCGGCGCTGCAGGGCGGCGTCATGTTCTGCTTCGGCCTGCTTGCCGGCAACTTCGGCGCCATGGCGATGCAGCCGCTGGGCCACGTGGCCGGCACCGCCGCGTCGGTACAGGGCTTCTTCACCACCGTGGGCGGCGCCCTCGTCGGCCTCTACATCGGCCAGCACTTCAACGGCACCACGGTGCCGATGACGATCGGCTTCACCATGTGCGGCCTGATGGCGCTCGCCTGCGTGCTCTTCGCGGAGCGCGGGCGGTTGTTCCGGCCGCACAACCCGCCCGCCGCGCAACACTGATCTGCGCTGGTGCATGTCGCCGCGCGCAACTCCCTTGAATCCGGTGGCACCGCTCCGGGATGGAGTGGCTCCGCCCGGACGCGCGGCGCCCGCGGCGCAACGAGGCATTGCGAAAGGCCGCCGACGCGGCCTATGTCAGCGCCTTGATCGAGGATGCCGACGACTGGCCGCGACGGGGGGATGGGTGACAGAGCAGCAGATCCTGGACGCGTTCCGCGCGCACCCCAATCCGTGCCTCGTCACCCTGGGCGGCAAGGTGGTCAGCTTCGATCCCGAGACCGACGTCTGCGTCATGCAGTGGCAAGCGACGCAGGCGCACTGCCACTCGACGCACGGGCATCCCAAGGGCGGCATCGTGCAGGGCGGCTTCGTCACCGGCTGGATCGACGCCGCCATGGCCCATGCCTGCATGGCCAAGTCCCGCTTCACCATGGCCGTGCCGAGCCTCGAGATCAAAGTGAGCTTCCTGCTGGCCGCTCACCCGGGCCGCTACCATGCCAAGGGCTGGGTCACGCGCTGGGGCCGCACCGTCGCATTCCTGGAGGGCGAGCTCACCGACGAGGCGGGCCAGCTCATCGCCCGCGCCAGCTCCACGGTGGCTTTGCGGCCAGCCCCGGCCCGCGCCCCCGCTGCCTGAAGCCATTCGGCCACAGTGGCGCGGCCGCAGCCTGGCCGGCCGGGCAATCCGCGGACCAGGGGCCTATATGCGCGCCATGCAACCAATCATCTCCATTGCCGGCATCTCGAAGACCTACAAGTCCGGCAAGACGGCCCTCAAGGCGATTGATCTCGATATTCGCAAGAGCGAGATTTTCGCCCTCCTCGGGCCCAACGGCGCCGGCAAGACGACGCTGATCTCGATCATCTGCGGCCTGGTCAACCCCTCGAGCGGCACCGTGCGCGCCGACGGCCACGACATCGTCCGCGACTACCGGGCCGCCCGCGCCAAGATCGGCCTGGTGCCGCAGGAACTCACCACCGACGCCTTCGAGACCGTGTGGTCGACGACGAGCTTCAGCCGCGGCCTGTTCGGCAGGCCGCCCGACGCGGCCCACATCGAGAAGCTGCTGCGGGCGCTGTCGCTGTGGGACAAGAAGGACAGCCAGATCGTCACGCTGTCCGGTGGCATGAAGCGGCGGGTGATGATCGCCAAGGCGCTCTCGCACGAGCCGCAGATCCTGTTCCTGGACGAACCGACCGCCGGTGTGGACGTCGAGCTGCGGCGGGACATGTGGGGCCTGGTGCGCGACCTGCGGGCCCAGGGCGTCACCATCATCCTCACCACCCACTACATCGAGGAAGCCGAGGAGATGGCCGACCGCATCGGCGTCATCAACAACGGCGAACTGATCGTGGTCGAGGAGAAGCGCGAACTGATGCGCAAGCTCGGCAAGAAGCAGCTGACCCTGCACCTGCAAAACCCGCTCCGCGAGGTCCCGGCCTTGCTGGCGGGCCACGGCCTGGCGCTCTCGGCCGACGGCCAGGAGCTCGTCTACACCTACGACGGCAACCGGAGCGACACGGGCATCCCGGCGCTGCTGGCGGACGTGAACCGCTCGGGTCTCGCCTTCAATGATCTCAGGACGGCGCAGAGCTCACTGGAGGACATCTTCGTCGACCTGGTGAGGAACGGACGATGAACTTCCATGCCATCCGCTCCATCTACATCTTCGAGATGGCTCGGACCTGGCGCACGCTGCTGCAGAGCGTGGTGTCGCCGGTGATCTCGACGGCGCTCTATTTCGTCGTGTTCGGCGCGGCCATCGGCTCGCACATGGCCGCCATCGACGGCATCAGCTATGGCGCCTTCATCGTCCCGGGCCTCACCATGCTGTCGCTGCTCACCCAGAGCATCGCCAACGCCTCGTTCGCCATCTACTTCCCGCGCTTCGTCGGCACCATCTACGAGGTGCTGTCGGCGCCGGTCTCGGTCTGGGAGATCGTCATGGGCTACGTGGGAGCGGCCGCCACGAAATCGGTGATCCTCGGCCTGATCATCCTGGCGACGGCCGCCTTCTTCGTGCCGCTGCGGATCGACCATCCGGTGTGGATGCTGACCTTCCTCGTCCTGACGGCGGTGACCTTCAGCCTGTTCGGCTTCCTCATCGGCATCTGGGCCGACAACTTCGAGAAGCTGCAGGTGATCCCGCTGCTGGTGGTGACGCCGCTGACCTTCCTCGGCGGCAGCTTCTATTCTATCGACATGCTGCCGCCGTTCTGGCGCACGGTGACGCTGTTCAACCCCGTCGTCTATCTCGTCAGCGGCTTTCGCTGGAGCTTTTACGGCGTCTCGGACGTGGGCATCGAGATCAGCCTGGCCATGACGCTGGTGTTCCTGGCCTGCTGCCTCACCCTGGTCTACTGGATTTTCAGGACGGGCTACCGGCTGAAGAGCTGATCGGGGCGGCCGCCGCCGAGGCGGCTTCGCGCTCCGCCATATACCGGGTGAGGCGGGCGATATGGGCGCGCCCGCGCCGCTCCGCCTCCTCCGGGTCGCCGGCCAGCACGGCGGCCGCGATGGCGCGGTAGTCCTCGTGGCGGCGGGCGTCGACCGCGGCGAGATCCCGCCGGAACTGCACCCGCAGCAGGTGCACCTGCACGGCGGGCATCACCCGCGCCAGTTCGGCATTGGCCCCGATGGCGATCAGCGTGCCGTAGAAGCTGTCGCGCGCGCGGGCGTAGTCGGCCGAGCCGTCGCGGGCGTCGAAGGCCTCCAGGGCGGCTAGCGCCTGGGCCAGGCGCTGGCGCGCCCCCGCATCGACGTGGGCCGCCGCCTGCCGGGCCGCCAGCCCGACGAGGACCTCGAGGAGGTTCAGCAGATCGACGGCCTCGCGCGCGGTCAGCCTGCGGATCGAGGCGCTGCGGCCCATGGCGAGGGTGACGATGCCCTCGGCCGCGAGCCGGCTCAGCGCCTCGCGCACGGGGCCGCGACTGACCCCGTACTCGGCCGTCAGATCGGCCTCGATCAGCCGCTGGCCGGGAGCGTAGCGGCCCTCGTAGAGGCCGCGCACGATGGCCCCGACGATGCTGTCACGCGAGCGCTGCGGCATCGGCATCAGGCGTTCGTTCAGGCCACCCACCCGGCCGGCTTCGGCCACAGCCCCTCGCGGCCGACGAGTTCGGCCTCCTCGCGGGTGAGGCCGTTGGCGTAACCGCCCGTGGTCGCCGGGTCGATGTTGCGGTGGCGCTTGAGCTCAAGGCGGCCGATCTGGTTGCGGTGCACCTCGTCGGGCCCGTCGGCGAGCCTCAGCGCACGGGCCATGGCATAGGCCGACGACAGGAAGTGGTCGTTGTTGGTGCCCCCGCCGCCAAACATCTGGATCGCCCAGTCGACCACCTGGCAGGCCATGATCGGCGCCGCCACCTTGATCATGGCGATTTCCTGCTTGGCCTCCTTGTTGCCGACCTCGTCCATCATGCGCGCCGCGTTGAGGGTCAGCAGCCGGCACTGCTCGATCATGATCCGCGCATCGGCGATGCGCTCGAGCGTGACGGTCTGCTCCGACACGGGCTTACCGAAGGCGACGCGCGCGTCGGCGCGGCGACACATGCGTTCCAGTACGCGCTCGGCCATGCCGATCAGCCGCATGCAGTGGTGGATGCGCCCCGGGCCGAGGCGCCCCTGGGCGATCTCGAAGCCGCGGCCTTCGCCGAGCAGCATGTTGGCGGCCGGCACGCGCACGTTGTCGAGCCACACCTCGGAGGCACGGTCGGGCACGCCGTAGAAGCCGAACACCGGCAGCGGACGGATCACCTTGACGCCGGGCGTATCCTTTGGAACCAGGATCATCGACTGCTGGCGATAGGGGCTCGTCCCGTCCTCGAAGTTGCTGCGGCCCATGACGATCAGGATCTTGCAGCGCGGATCGGTGGCGCCCGTGGTGTACCATTTGCGGCCGTTGATGACGTAGTCGTCGCCGTCACGGCGCATCTCGCAGCCGATATTGGTCGCGTCCGAGGAAGCGACGTCCGGCTCGGTCATCGCGAAGGACGAGCGGATCTCACCCGCCAGCAGGGGCTCGAGCCAGCGCCGCTGGTGCTCGGGCGTGCCGTAGCGGACCAGCACCTCCATATTGCCGGTGTCGGGCGCCGCGCAGTTGAACACCTCCGGCGCCATGAGCGAGCGGCCCATGATCTCGCACAGCCCGGCATACTGGAGGTTGGAGAGGCCGGCGCCGCGCTCGTCGTCCGGCAGGAACAGGTTCCACAGCCCTTCCGCCTTGGCCTTGGCCTTCAGCTCCTCGATCACCGGAATGGCCGCCCACGGACCGAGGCGCTCGCCTTCCAGATAGAAGCGTCGCTCGTTCGGATAGATCTCGCGCGCCATGAATCCCTTGAGCTGCTCGCGCAGCTCGGCGAGCTGGGTCGGTGTCGCGGCCATCGGCCTCTCCTTAATGTCGTCCTCTTTGATAAGCCGATCTTGTATTACAATTTTGAGAGACAGAAAGATGCAATTTGCCGCGCCGGAGCATTTCCTGATGAGATGCCTCACCCATCGCGAAGCGTTCGGGTCTAACCACAGGAAAACGCGCGCCCAGGTTTGACCCCGGCGCGGCGACGGCGCTAACAAGCGCCCCCACCGAGAGCGGAGATCCGATTGACGACCATCGGCCAGCGCATCGCCCACGAGCTCGGCGTCGCCGAGCGGCAGGTCGCGGCGGCGATCGAATTGCTCGACGGCGGCGCCACGGTGCCGTTCATCGCCCGCTACCGCAAGGAGGCGACCGGCACCCTCGACGATACGCAGTTGCGCACGCTCGAGGAGCGCCTGCGCTACCTGCGCGAGATGGACGAGCGCCGCAAGGCGATCCTCGACAGCATCATCGCGCAGGGCAAGCTCGACGCCGCGCTGAAGAAGGAGATCGAGGCGGCCGAGACCAAGGCGCGGCTCGAGGATCTGTACCTGCCGTTCAAGCCCAAGCGGCGTACCAAGGCGCAGATTGCCCGCGAGGCGGGGCTGGAGCCGCTGGCCGACGCTCTGCTCGCCCGGCCGGAGGCAGAGCCGGCTCGCGCGGCGGCGGGCTTCGTCGACGAGGGACGCGGCGTTGCGACCACCGAGGCCGCCCTGGAAGGCGCGCGCGCGATCCTGGTCGAGCGGTGGGCCGAAGACGCCACGCTGCTGGGCGCATTGCGCGAGGCCTATTGGCAGCGGGGCCGCATCACGGCGCAGGTGCGCGCCGGCAAGGAGACCGACGGCGCCAAGTTTGCCGACTATTTCGATTTCGCCGAGCCGCTCACCAAGCTGCCGTCGCACCGCATCCTGGCGCTGTTCCGCGGCGAGAAGGAGGAGGTGCTGAACCTGCGCCTGGAGGAGGACGGGAAGGTCGCCGAGCCGGGTTACGTCAGCCTGTACGAGGGCCGGGTCGCCGTGCACGCGGGCATCGCCGACCGGAGCCGGCCCGGCGACCGCTGGCTGCTCGAGGCTGCCCGCTGGGCGTGGCGCACCAAGCTCCGGGGGTCGATCGAGGTCGACCTGCGCATGCGGCTGTGGACGGCCGCCGAGGACGAGGCGGTGCGCATCTTTGCCGGCAATCTGCGCGACCTGCTGCTCGCAGCGCCCGCCGGCGCGCGCGCCACGCTCGGGCTCGATCCGGGCTTCCGCACCGGCGTCAAGGTGGCGGTGGTGGATGCCACGGGCAAGGTCGTCGCCACCGACACCGTCTACCCGCACGAGCCCAGGCGGCAGTGGGACGAGGCGCTGACGCGCCTGTCGCAGCTCTGCCGGGCGCATGAGGTCGAGCTCATCGCCATCGGCAACGGCACAGCCTCGCGCGAGACCGACAAGCTCGCCGGCGAGCTCGTCGCCCGCCATGCCGAGCTCAAGCTCACCCGCATCATGGTGTCCGAGGCCGGCGCCTCGGTCTATTCGGCTTCGGCCTATGCCAGTGCCGAGTTGCCCGACCTCGACGTCTCGCTCCGCGGCGCCGTATCGATCGCCCGCCGCCTGCAGGACCCGCTGGCGGAGCTGGTCAAGATCGAACCCAAGTCGATCGGCGTCGGCCAGTACCAGCACGATCTCGCCGAGCATAAGCTGTCGCGCTCGCTCGACGCGGTGGTGGAGGACTGCGTCAACGCGGTCGGTGTCGACGTCAACACCGCCTCGGTGCCGCTGCTGGCGCGCGTCTCGGGCCTGGGCGAGTGGATGGCGCGCAGCATCGTCACCCACCGCGATGCCAACGGGCCGTTCGCCAGCCGCAAGGCGCTGACCAAGGTCACCGGCCTCGGCCCCAAGACGTTCCAGCTCAGCGCCGGCTTCCTGCGTATCCAGGACGCGGCCGATCCGCTCGACGCCTCGGGCGTCCACCCTGAGGCCTATCCGGTCGCGCGCCGCATCGTGGAGGCGAGCCGGCATGGTCTCGGCCAGTTGATCGGCAACCGGACAGTGCTCCGCACGCTCCGGCCCGAGCAGTTCGTGGACGCCACGTTCGGGCTGCCCACGGTGAAGGATATCCTGGCGGAGCTGGAGAAGCCCGGCCGCGATCCACGCCCCGAGTTCAAGACGGCGAGCTTCAAGGATGGCATCGAGAAGATCGGCGATCTGACCCCCGGCATGGTGCTGGAGGGGGTGGTCACCAACGTCGCGGCGTTCGGCGCGTTCGTCGACGTGGGCGTGCACCAGGATGGGCTGGTGCACATTTCCGCGCTGGCCAACAGCTTCGTCAAGGATCCGCGTGCCATCGTCAAACCCGGAGACGTGGTGCGCGTCAAGGTCGTCGACGTCGACGTCGGGCGCAAGCGCATCGGCCTCAGTATGCGCCTCGACGATGAGGTGACGCCCAGGTCCGCCAGCCGCGGACAGGACCGGCGCGCTCAGCCTGCCGCCGGGCCGCGCGGCAACGAAGGGGCGCGCCGTGGCAATGAGTCGGGCGGCGCGCTGGCTGACGCGCTGCGCCGGGCGGGCCTGCGGCCGGACCCGACCAAGCCGCGTGGACGGTAGGTCGGGAGATGATTCCACCTGATCGGGGAATACTCTACGAGCCGAGCAAGTCGGCCAGGGCCGTTGCCAGCGCTTCGCGGCGGAACGGCTTCGCCAGGCGCACTGCGACCGCCCCCGTATCGCCGGGATCGGCATAGCCGGTAGCGAGCAGGACGGGCAGGCCGGGCCGCAGCGCCTTGGCGCGATCGGCGAGCGCGGCGCCGGTCATGCCGGGCATGGCATGATCGGTCATCAGCACATCCGCAGCCTCGCCGCGCGCGAGGATGTCGAGCGCCGAGCGCGCCGATTGGGCCTCGATGACGCGGTAGCCCAGATCCTCCAGCATGGCGGCCGTGCCGGTGAGCACCAGCGGATCGTCGTCCACCAGCAGCACGGTGCGGACGTGTCCGCCCGATCCGCGAGGCGCCGCCGCAGCGCGCGGCTCGTGGGCACCGGGCCGGGCGAGAGGAAGCCAGAGCTCGGCTGTCGTGCCGACGCCCGGCGTGCTCGCCAGGCGGAAGTGGCCGCCGGATTGCTCGGCCAGGCCCTGGATCATCGACAGACCGAGTCCGGTGCCCTTGCCAACGCCCTTCGTCGTGAAGAAGGGCTCCGCGGCCCGGGCTAGCGTCCGGGCATCCATGCCTTGCCCGGTGTCGGTCACCTCGATGACGATGAAACGGCCGGGGTGTGCGCGATCGGGGCCCTGGTCCGCCGCCCGGCCGTGGATCGACAGGCGGCCGCCCGCCGGCATCGCGTCGCGTGCGTTGACCGCCAGGTTCAGAATCGCAAGCTCGAGCTGGGCCGGATCGACGTGGGCCGGCGCCAGCCCCGGCGCGAAGCCGCGCCTGAGCGTGACGTTGCTGCCCAACGACTGCTCGAGCAGATCGTGCATGCCGCCCACCAGCTCTTCGACATCGACCGCGGTGGGCCGGAGCTGCTGTTGGCGTGCAAAGGCGAGCAGCCGCTGGGTGAGGCCGCTCCCGCGCTCCGCCGCGCTGACGGCATTGTCCAGCAGCCGCAGGGTCCTTGGCTCGTCCGGAAGGCGCTTGCGCAGCAGCTCGAGGCTGCCGAGAATCGCCATCAACAGGTTGTTGAAGTCGTGCGCCACGCCCCCGGTGAGCTGCCCCAGGCTCTCCATCTTCTGCGAATGGACGAGCTGGCGGGTGCGCTCCTCCACAACGGCTTCGAGGCGCTCGTTCAGCAGACGCAGCTCCTCCTCCGCCTGCTTGCGCTCGGTAATGTCGATATGGGCGCCGAACAGCCGCAGCGGCCGCCCCGCCTCGTCCCGTTCGATCTGCGCCCGCACGGCGAGCCAGCGCACGTGGCCGTCGCTGGGACGAATGATGCGGTACTCGACCGAATAGTCGGGCGCCGAGCCGGCCACGGCCTCTCGAAAAGCACGATCGGTGGCAGCACGGTCATCCGGATGCACCCTGGCGACCCAGGCCTCGTGGGTCTCGCTCGAGGCGCTCGGCGGCAGCCCGTGGAGCTGGAGGTATTCGGGCGAGCGACGGTTGCGGAAGCCGTTAGCCAGATCGACGTCAACGCCGGCAACGCCGCCGATGCGCTGCACCAGCGCCAGCTCCGATTCACGCTGGTTCAGCTGTTCCTGGGCGACGATCTGTTCGGTCGTGTCGGTATGGATACCGTCCCAGACGTAGCTGCCATCCGGCTGGATCCGCGGCGTTGACCTGATCCGGCAGCGCCGCACCTCGCCGGTGTCGGCTCGACGGGCCCGCCCCTCGAACAGGAACGGCATGGCCGCCTCGTGCGCCGCCCGCTCGGCCGCCAGCAGCCGCTCGCGGTCGTCGTCGTCGATGAGCGAATGGAGCAGGTCCGGGTTGGCGAGGACGGCCTCGGGGGAGACGCCGGTGATGGTCGTGCAGGCAGGCGACACGTAGACGAAGCGGCGGCTGCGACGGTCGGCGGCCGCATGGATCTGAAAGACGAAGCTGCTGGCGAGATTGCTTTCGAGGGCGGCCAGCCTTGCCCTGAGCTCGGCCGGCTCCTCCCACGGATCGACAGACTGACGCTCGACGTGGCTCATATCATCCGCCCGTCCCACGACCTTCGCAGCATAAGCATTCCATCTCCCGACACGAGCACAATGTTCCCCAACGGAACAAGCACGGAGCAACTGGCGATCACGCCCGCGCTCAGCCATCTTAACCGGACCGGTCGGTGGAGGCTCGAGGATCGGCCATGGACAGCAGCGCAGACGATCCTCCGGCCCCGTATCGGGAGCTGATGGGCGCCCCGGTGCCGCCGTCGCCGTTGCGTGCGGCCATCAGCGCCGCCACGCGGCCTGCGGAAGTAGACTGCGTGCCGCCGCTGATCGCCGAGGCGACGCTGCCGTCGGATCGTGCGGCGGATGTCGCGGCCCAGGCCCGTCGCCTGATCGAGGCCTTGCGGGCCAAAGGGCAGCGCAGCCTGGTCGAGGCGCTGATTCGGGAGTACGCGCTGTCCACCCAGGAGGGCGTCGCCCTCATGTGCGTGGCGGAGGCGCTGCTGCGCATCCCCGACCGAGAGACACGCGATGCGCTGATCCGCGACAAGCTCGGCTTCGGCGACTGGCTGGCGCACGTGCACCACAGCCCGTCGCTCTTCGTCAACGCCGCGACCTGGGGGCTCGTGATCACCGGCCGGCTGGTCGCGACCCGCAGCGACGCAAGCCTGTGGAGCGCGCTGACCCGGCTCGTGGCGCGCGGCGGCGAACCGCTGATCCGGGCCGGCCTCGACATCGCCATGCGTCTTCTGGGCGAGCAGTTCGTGGCCGGCGAGACTATCGCTGAGGCGCTCGGCCACGGCCGGCGCATGGAGGCCAAGGGCTATCGCCTCTCCTACGACATGCTGGGTGAAGCGGCGATGACCGCGGCCGACGCCGCACGCTATTTCGACGCCTACGAGGAGGCCATTCACGCCATCGGCGACGACGCACATGGCCGCGGCATCCGCGAAGGGCCGGGCATCTCGATCAAACTGTCGGCCCTGCACCCTCGCTACGCCCGCGCGCAGCGGCGGCGGGTCATGACCGAGCTGGTGCCGCGCGTCGCGCGCCTCGCCGCCGTCGCCCGGCGCCATCGGATCGGCCTCAACATCGACGCGGAGGAAGCCGATCGTCTGGAGCTGTCGCTCGACGTGCTCGAGGCGCTCTGCTTCGATCCGGCGCTGGCCGGCTGGGACGGCATTGGCTTCGTCATCCAGGCTTATCAGAAGCGCTGCCCGGCCGTCGTCGACTATCTCGTCGATCTCGGCCGCCGCAGCGGCCATCGGCTGATGGTGCGCCTTGTCAAGGGCGCCTATTGGGACAGCGAGATCAAGCGGGCCCAGGTCGATGGCCTGGACGGCTTCCCCGTCTTTACGCGCAAGATCTACACCGACGTCTGTTACCTGGCCTGCGCCAGGCGGCTGCTGGCGGCGCCGGACGCGGTCTTCCCGCAGTTCGCCACCCACAACGCCCAGACCGTCGCGGCGGTGCTGGCGATGGCCGGGGGAGCGGGCGCCGACTACGAATTCCAATGCCTGCATGGCATGGGCGAGCCGCTCTACGACGAGATCGTCGGGCCGGCCAAGCTGGGCCGCCCCTGCCGCATCTACGCCCCCGTCGGCACCCATGAGACGCTGCTCGCCTATCTCGTGCGGCGGCTGCTGGAGAATGGTGCCAACAGCTCGTTCGTCCATCGCGTGGCCGATCCGGACGTGCCGATCGACGACCTCATCGCCGACCCTGTGGCCCAGGCCCGGGGCATCGACCCACCCGGCGCCCCCCATCCGGGCATCGCCCTGCCGCGCCAGCTGTTTCCGGACGGCCGCCGCAACTCCCGTGGCCTCGACCTCGCCAGCGACAGCGAGCTCGCCGCCCTCGCCGGTCGCCTGGCCGCCACCGCGCGCCTGCCCTTGCGCGCGGCGCCCCTGCTCGGCGACGGCGACGAAGAGGCCGGCGCAGGGCGGCCGGTGTGCAACCCGGCCGATCACCGCGACGTGGTGGGCGAGGTGAGCGATGCGACGGCCGCGACCGTCGCGCGCGCCCTGGTCGCCGCCGAGGCCGCTGCGGCCGGCTGGGCCGCCACGTCCGCGGCCGACCGCGCCGGCTGCCTGCTGCGGGCCGCCGAGCTCATGCAGGCGCGCATGCCGGAGCTGATGGGCGTCATCGTGCGCGAGGCCGGGCGGACGCTGCCGGACAGCGTGAGCGAGGTGCGCGAGGCCGTCGATTTCCTGCGCTACTACGCGGGCCAAGCGCGCGATGGGCTGGCCGGCCCGGAACATCGGCCGCTCGGCCCGGTCGTCTGCATCAGCCCGTGGAATTTCCCGCTCGCCATTTTCACCGGCCAGCTCGCCGCAGCCCTGGCCGCCGGCAACCCGGTCATCGCCAAGCCGGCCGAGGAGACGCCGCTCGTTGCGCGCCTGGCCGTCGCCGTCCTGCGCGAGGCCGGCGTGCCCGCCGGGGCGCTGCAGCTCCTGCCCGGGGACGGCAGCGTCGGCGCCGCCCTGGTCGCCGCCCCCGGCACGCAGGGCGTCATGTTCACCGGCTCGACGGACGTGGCGCGCCGCATCAACGCCGCCCTCGCCGAGCGTCTCGGCCGGGACGGGCGACCGGTGCCGCTCATCGCCGAGACCGGAGGCCAAAACGCGATGATCGTCGATTCCTCGGCGCTGCCGGAGCAAGTCGTCGCCGATGTGCTGCTGTCCGCCTTCGCTTCGGCCGGGCAGCGCTGCTCGTCCCTGCGCGTGCTGTGTCTGCAGGAGGACGTGGCCGGTCCGGTCCTGACCATGCTGAAGGGCGCGCTGGCGGAGTTGGCCGTCGGCGATCCGCAGCACCTGTCGACGGACGTCGGACCGATCATCACGGCGGACGCGCAAGCCTCCATCCTCGAGCATGTCGCCGCGATGCGGGCCGCGGGCCGGCCGGTGCATCAGCCGCCGCTGCCCCGGGCCTGCAGGCAAGGCACGTTCGTGCCGCCGACGATCATCGAGATCGCGGGCATGGCGGAGCTGAAACGCGAAGTCTTCGGCCCGGTGCTGCACGTGCTGCGTTACCGGCGCGATGGTCTGGACGCCCTCATCGCCGCCATCAACGCCACCGGCTATGCACTCACGTTCGGCTTGCACACGCGCATCGACGAGACCATCGCCCACGTGACCGGCCGCATCGCCGCCGGCAACATCTACATCAACCGCAACATCATCGGCGCCGTTGTCGGCATGCAGCCCTTCGGCGGCCACGTGTTGTCCGGGACGGGGCCGAAGGCCGGCGGTCCGCTCTACCTGTGGCGACTGCTGCGCCCAGCCGCGCCATTGCCTTCGCCGGCCCCGCTCGGAAACGTCGCCGCGAACGCGGCCCTGCACTGGGTGGCCTGGCTGCGGAGAACCGGAGCCCCGGCGGCGGCAGCGTGCGCCGGCCTGCTCGCAGCCGTTCCGCCGCTCGCGCCCGCGACGCTCGCCGGGCCGGCGGGGGAGCGCAACATCTATGGGCCCACTCGACGCGCCGGCGTGCTGTGCCGGGCCGCCTCCGCCGCCGGCCTGCACCTCCAGGTCACCGCGGCGCTGGCGACCGGCGAACGCGCCGTGCTGGACATCCCGCCGGGCCTCGAAGCTGAACTCGCCGGACTGCCCGACGCTCTGCGGGCGCAGGTACGGCTGGCGCGGGAGCTCCCCGATGCGTCCGTCGAGGTCGCGCTCGTCGAGGCCGTGGCGGACGAGCTGACGTCGTTCAGCCAGGCGCTCGCGCGCCGCCCCGGCCCCATCGTGCCGGTCTGGCGGGCACTTCCCGACGACCTCAGCTCCGGCGCCGTACCGCTCGCCCTGCTGATGGCCGAGCGCTCGCTCAGCACCAACACGGCGGCCGCCGGCGGCAATGCCAGCCTGATGGCGCTCGCCTAGAGCGTTTTTGAGCGAAGTGGACGCCGGTTCGCGTAAAGAAAACGCGACAATTCAAACAGATAGAGCACATCCGACGAGGTGGACCCGTCCGATCGCCAGCAAGCGCGCCCCTTTCGGGCGGTTGGAGCATTGACGAGAAGGACCTCTCAGCGCTCGAGCGAATCCCCCCGATCGCCCGTCCCTCTCGCCTGCTCCAGCAGGGCGACGACCTCCTCATCCGAGGTCTGAGAGAAGTCCTCGTAGGCCAGGCCGACAGCACGAAAGGGGTCCAGCGTCGCCAGGCAGACCAGTTCGTCGCACAGCGGCGCGAGGTCAGGCAGCGCATCGGCCGGCGCCACCGGCACGGCCAGCACCAGCCGCGCCGGCCCGCCGCGGCAGATCGCCTGCAAGGCGGCCCTGACCGTCGCACCGGTGGCGATGCCGTCGTCGATGACGATGACGGTCCGCCCGCGCACCTGCGTGCCGGGCCAACCGCCATAGCGGGTCCGGCGCCGCTCTATCTCTGCCAGCGCCCGCGCCTCCGCCGCCGCGATGTAGCCGGGCGGCGGGGCGATGGCGCGCACGAGGTCGTCGTTCAGCACCAGCACCGGCTCCGCCCCGCCGACGATGGCGCCGAGCGCCAGCTCCGGCTGGCCGGGCGCGCCGATCTTGCGGACGAGCAGGACGTCGAGTTCGGCATCGAGTGCCCGGGCCGCCTCGAAGGCAACGGGAACGCCGCCTCGCGGCAGCGCCAGCACGAGCGCCTCTCGGCCACCAAGGTGCCGCAAGGCTGCGGCGAGTTGGCGCCCCGCGTCGCGCCGGTCTCGAAATGACGGGTCGCACGCTGTCATGGCGGCTCGGGCCTGGGGCACCGCCGGATCGGGCGGGCTCACCCGATCGCAAAGGCGCGGTCGTTTCAAACTATAGCGCCAACCGCGCCGCCCGGCGATCGTTCCGTCAGCGTGGGGGAACCGCCGGCCGAGCGCAACGTTGGTGAAATCACCTCGATCCGACCGGAGCAGCCCGCTTGAGCGTCACCCGTCCCGCCACTCGCCCGCCCACGCGAACGCGCGCTGCCGCGCCCCAGGTGTTCACCCTGCCGCTCGAGACCGCGCCGATGGAGGCCCGGTCCGCCGAAGCGCTTCCTGAAGACGATGGGCCATGGCAATTCGAGCCCAAGTGGGACGGCTTCCGCTGCGTTGCCTTCAAGGCGGGGCGCGCCGTCGAGCTGCGCGCCAAGTCCGGCAAGCCCCTCGGCCGGTACTTTCCGGAGATCGTGACCGCCCTGCAGCATCTCCCGGCCGAGCGCTTCGTCGTCGACGGCGAATTGGTCATTCGGCTCGACGGCAAGCCCTCCTTCGAGGCCTTGCAGATGCGGCTGCATCCGGCGGCGAGCCGCATCGGCAAGCTCGCGGCAACGACGCCGGCGGAGTTGATCCTGTTCGACGTGCTGGTCACCCCAGACGGCCACGACGTGACGGCGCAGCCGCTGCGCCGACGCCGTCGGCTGCTGGAGGCTTTCGTCGCGGCCGCTGGCGCCGGCCAGGTCGTCCGCCTCTCGCCGCGAACCATCGACGCAGGCGAAGCCCGGCAATGGCTCCGCGAATCCGGCGAAGCGACGGACGGCATCGTCTGCAAGCGCCTGGACGATGCCTATCGACCGGGCGAGCGCGCGATGGTGAAAGTGAAGCGGCGGCGCACCGCCGACTGCGTCGTCGGCGGCTTTCGCTACCAATCCGCCAGCCGAGAGGTCGGCTCCCTGCTGCTCGGGCTCTATGATCGCGCCGGCCTCCTCGACCACGTCGGGTTCACCGCGACGATCGGCGACCTTGAGCGCCCCAGGATCACGCGCGAACTCGAAGCGCTGCGTGCGCCGCCGGGCTTCACCGGGAGGGCACCGGGCGGCCCAAGCCGCTGGAGCACCGAGCGCAGCAGCGCCTGGGAGCCGCTCGCGCCGGAGCTTGTGGTGGAGGTGCGCTTCGGCCACGTCACCGGCGGCCGCTTCAGGCATGGGACCAAACTCGTCCGCTGGCGGCCGGACAAGGCGCCGCGCCAGTGCACCTTCGCGCAACTAGAGCCGCCAGCTTAGCGGTGGCGGTCGATGTGGCCCAGGTCGCGCCCCGGATCGAGGCGGTCCCGGACGCGCCGTTTCAACTCCTTGGCGTCGGGAAAGCCGCCGTCGGCCTTGCGCTCCCAAATCGTCTCGCCGTCACAGGCGATGTGGAAGACGCCGCCGGTCCCCGGCACGAGCGCCACTTCGGCCAGGTCCGGACCGAAGGTGGAGAGTAGTTCCTGCGCCATCCAGCCCGCCCGAAGCAGCCATTGGCATTGGGTGCAATAGGTGATGGCGATGCGCGGCCGGGCGGGGGCTTGCGGCATATCGGCTCCTCTGCGGCGCCAAGGCGCATTCCGAGCGGGTTGGCTCATCTCTTCGAGGAACCCTCAGGGGCAGCGGTCAGAGCGAGAGGAACAGCTCGATCTCCGAGAGCGCCGCGCGTTCGGCACTATAGCGGTATCCGGTGGCGACGGCGTTCATGATCATGCTGCCGCGATCCGGGCCCGAAAGGCCCAGGAAGGCCTCGACCGCCTGGAGGATGTCGGCGTCGCGGCGCGTGTCGACGATGAAGCCGTTGCGCCCGTGGGACGCGAACTCGTAGGCGCCCCCATGCGCGGGCACCACCGCGAGACAGCCGCAGGACATGGCCTCCAGCGCCGTGCGGCCGAAGGCCTGGTAGTCGGACAGGTCGAGGAACAGGTCGACGCCGCGGAACAATTCGCCGACCTCATGGCGACGCAGCACGCCGACGTGCTGGACGCCGTTGAGCGCCAGGGAGCTCGCCCTGAGGCTTTGGGCCTCGCAGCCGAACGACAGACACGAGACGTTCTCGCCCAAGGTCTCGGCCACCTGATTGAGCAGCCGCGCCGTGCGGCGCGGCGCCCGGCGCGGGGTCCAGGGCCGGATCATGCCGGCGACGATGAAGCGGTCGCGTGCACGAGCGCGCGCCGCGAGATCCGGGAAGTAGACCGTGTGGTCGATGCTCGCTTCGACCTTGCGGACCGGGACCTTGTGGTTGGCCTCCACCACCTCCTGCAGCCAGCGGGTCTTGGCAAAATGGGTCATGCCCGGGATCAGGCCATAGGAGGCGTGGGCCGCCAGCCAGTCGTCGCTGCCCTGGTCGTGGAAGAACGGCTCGTAATCCTGGATGTAGTAGGCGAATTTCGTGCGGCCCGGCCCGCCGGCGCCCGTCACGGCCGCCGCGATGGTGTGCACCGACTCGTTGGTGGTGGCCACCACGACGCTGGGCGCCCGCTGCGCGATCAGGCTCGCCAGGTCGTGGGCGCCTCCGAACCCGACGATCTGGCCGGCGATCAGGGGCAGGTCGTCGTAGGCAGCGCGCAACCGCTCCGCGTTGACCTGGTCGACGGCGATCGCCACCGGCACGCCGAGGCGCGCCATGGCGTCCGCCTCCTGCATGACCGAGTGGGCGCCGCCGCTCTCGCCGGCCACGGGAAGGATGAACATCACCGACAACAATGTACGGCTCCTCCTCGCTCGCGGTCACGAATCAATGCGGCGCCGCTCCGTTGTAGCGTCAATCGCTGGCTCACCGCAGGAGCGGCGTCCATCGCTACCTGTCGTTCATGCCGGCGGCGCCTTCGCTCGCCAGCAGCTCACCGAGCCGGCGCCGCAGAGCGTTCAACGGCTCGCACGCGCGCATCGTCTCCTCCAGATCGGCGATGACGATCTCGGGATATTTGGCGGCCAAGACCTGGCTCGTCCGGCCCGAGAGCTCGGCGCGTACGTCGGCGCCGAACGAGCGCGACTTCTTGTGAAAGACGTAGGCATCGTCGGCCACCCTGAGCTTCCACCCGGCGCGTCCCAGCCTGATGCAGAGATCATTTTCCTCGCCGTAGCCGGAGGGGAAACTCTCGTCGTCGAAGTGACCCACCCCGTCCAAGGCGGCCCGGCGAAAGAGGGTGCAAAAGCCGTTGAGCAGCGGAAACTCCGGATGGGCCGCCAGACTGGCCCGGGAGACGGTGCGCGCCATGTCCGCCACGGTGAGCGCGCCGGGCAGCACGTTGACCACCCATTGCCCGTCCCGCCCCTTGGTCAATGGCACCGATTGCCACGAAGCAGCGTTGGAGACCGGCCCGACGGCGGCCACGGTTTCGTCGGCCAGCAGGACGGCCATCATCCGCTCGAGCCAGCCGGGGGACACGACGGTGTCGCTGTTGATCAGCACGACGAAGTCGGCGACGGCCGTTTGCAGCGCCAGGTTGACGTTGCGGGTGTAACCGACGTTCTCGGCGTTGCGCAGGACGCGGATGCGCGGATCCTGGACATGCCAGGTGTCGGCGTGGTGGAGCAGGAACGGGCTCGAATGGTCGTCCGCCACGATGATCTCGATCGGCGAGCGCGCCTCGCGCAGGATCGAATCGATCAGCTCCAGGGTGTCGGCGACGGCATTGAACACCGGCACGACGATCTGCACGAACGGAAGTCGCTGCTGCACGCCGGTGGGCGAGACAGGCGCCGCCGGGCGTGGCGGTTGGGGTGCCGCCGGCGACGGCACCGCCCGCACGCCGGCCGACCAGATCGGCGAGAGCTTCAGCATCTGCGCCTGCTCGAAGACATTGGCGTCCTCGAAGCGTTCGGGACTGTCGGCGACGACGCGGGGCCGCAGCGGCAAGCCGAGCCACGGCAGGGCGATCACCAGTTCGCCGGCACCGACGAACTCGAAGGTCAGGGCGAAGCGGGCGCCGGGCGAATGGCGCGCCAGCACCTCCGGATCGAGCACGACCGGCACGTCGGCGACGCGCACGCTTCGGCTTGCGGCCACATCCTGGCCGATGACCTCCACCTCGTGGCGAGCCGCGCCGTCCAGCACGGACAGGCGGATCGCCGCGCAGCGCAGCCCCGGCTCCGCGCCGCCGAGAGGCCGCCGGAACGAGCAGGAGAACGAGCAGGCGGTCGATGCCTGGGGCCTCGCGTCGAGGGGAACGATCAGCCATACGCGGCCGCCAAGCTGGCCGGTGGCGATCTTCAGAGCGCATTCGTCATCGGCCAGGCCCATGCCTACCGGCTTGGCCAGCGAAGCGACGACCCGCGCGGGCATGCGTGCGTCGGCCTCGACGAACCAGCCTTCCGCGACCTCGGTCAGCCCCTCCGCGACCGTGACCGAGACGCTGCGCGGCCAGCGCTGAAAATCGGCATTGGGCAGCAGGTTGGCGGCCTGGGCGCGCGCGCTCGGTTCAAGGCTGCCGACTTGAACCTGCTGGGGCGAATTGCGCAGCTCCGCGCCGTTCCCGGCGGCACGCACCGAGACCAGGTAGGTCCCTTCCTCGAAGGCGTCGTCGGGCAGCTTGAACCAGAACGCACAGTTCGGATTGGCAAAGCCGGCGTCGCGCAGGTCCTGGCGGAACTGGTCGGCGGCGATCACGCCGACGATGCGCTCGTTGACCGCGAACTCCAACAGGATGGGCTGCCCCCGATCGTCGTCGTCCTGGGCCCACCCCGAGGCCCAGCCGTCCTCGCTGATCTCGTCCAGGTGGCCCCGCAATCGTCCCGCCATGCAAGCAAACCCGCGATTCGGCCTCGGCACCCGCGCCGACATCGGCCGGGACGGCGCTGGCCGGTCCGTGGTACGCGACCCGGCCGGCAGACGCCTCACGGTCTTCTAGACCATGATTTGCGCGCGCGGGCAGCGGCTTTGCGCCGGCGACACCCGCATTCGCCGCTCAGGCGAATACTGCAATAGTCTGCCGCGCCAGCATCAGGGGCTGGCCCGCCTGCGACCAGACGGCGATCTCCTGAGTGGCGTAGCCGTCGGCGACGGCTTCGCAGCGACACCGGATCAGCCGCCATTCCTGGTGGTCGGCGATGGTATCGGAGAGCATGTCGACCAGCCAGGTCATGGTGCTGATCGGCGCGAACTCCGTGAGCATCGCAATGGCCGCCGGCGGCGGCGCGTCGGCAAGGGCAATGAGGGCGGCGAGCCCATTGCCCGCCTCGGTGTCCCGATGGCGCAGCCAGATCAAGTATTCGGGCGTCGCCGCGCCACTGAGCGGACGCGCCGCACCGGCCGACCGAAACTCGAAATGGCGGGCGAAAGTCGGCCCCGGAGCGTCGCCGAAGAATGACGGCGAACGGTCGGGGCCCGGCACCTCCGGCATCTGCAGGCGGGCGTAGGCGAGCCTGGAGGTCCGGCTGGCTCCGAACGTCAGCATGGCGCGGGTCGCCAGCCCCTGCTCCCCGGCAAGGTCCACGCCGATGAAGGCGGCCGATTTGCCCTGGCGCAGGACGGTCGGCACCATGCTCACCGACCCGCCCGCCGGGCCGACGAAGCTGAACTGAGCCGAGCGCAGGGGCGGCAGCCCGGGGTTGGCACGCAGCGCAGCCTCCACGCACAGCGCGGCCGAAAGGCCGCCGTAGGTGGTGCGCCCCTGCTGCCAATCCTCGCTGACGGAGCCGGCGAAGCCCGAGCCCGCAGGGGTCAAACTGGCCAGGAGGGTCGAAATCGGCGTCATGGCTCATCCTTCCGACAGCGCGCGAAAACGATGCTGCACTGCACGCATAGGCATATGCGTGTAGATACAGGATCGGTCAACCGTCGCCGCGAGGATCCCCGCACGCGCCCGTGGCGCGGTGGGCCTGCCATGTCTTCACTGCAATCCTGGAGGCCGCGCGACGGCCTTGCCGGGAAGGACCAACGCGTGAACCGGCGGCGCTCCTCCGACGAGGCCGGTCGCGCGCGGCAGCTGGGCATGACGCAACGTCTGCGGCCAACGCAACTGCGGAATGAAAGCAATCAACTGTGGTTGCTCACCGACACCGTGTCGTCATAGTCTTGCGCAGCGCCGATATTGGCTCGGCGTCGTGGGCGCTGACCGGCTCGATGAAAGGGCGTTGCCCGACAGGCCGGCGACAGCATTGTTGATACGCTGCCCGGCACCGCGCATCGGGTTACCACTGGTGCGTCGGCCGGCGGGCAAGAACAAGAAGAGCCTGCCGATGAAAGCTCTCGACCTCCTGCTCAAGCCCCTGATCCAGCAAGGCACTCTCAAGGTGCTGGACGCGTCGGGCGGGACATCGACCTACGGTGACGGGACCGGCGCGGCGGTCACCATTCGCATCAACGACCGCCGCGCGCCGTTCAAACTGCTGCTCGACCCCGAGGTGGCCGCGGGCGAAATCTACATGTCCGGCGGCCTCGACATGGTCGAAAGCGACATCTACGGGCTCGTCGAGCTGGTCGCACGCAATGCTTGGACGCTCAAGCATTCGGGGCCCTTCGATCGTCTCAACACCTGGCGGCGCATGGTGGCCAGACGGCTCGACCAATACAATCCGGTTGGCACGGCGCAGCGCAACGTGGCGCACCATTACGACCTGTCCGACGCGCTGTTCGACAACTTTCTGGACATCGACCGCCAGTATTCGTGCGCCTACTTCATGCATCCGAGCGACTCGCTGGAGCTGGCGCAGGCGCAGAAGAAGCGTCACCTGGCAGCCAAGCTGCTGCTGCGACCCGGCCAGAAGCTGCTGGACATCGGTTCCGGATGGGGCGGCCTCGGGCTCTATCTGGCCCGCGCCGCGGGCGTCGATGTCACCGGCATCACGCTGTCCGAGGAGCAACTCGCGGTGGCCCAGCAGCGGGCGGCGACGGCGCGCCTGGACGAGCGGGTGCACTTCAAGCTCTGCGACTACCGCAACGAGACCGGCCGCTACGATCGCATCGTCTCGGTCGGCATGCTCGAGCATGTGGGCGTCAACCACCTGGACGGCTTCTTCCGCAAGGTCGCCACGTCGCTCACCGATGACGGCGTGGCGCTCATCCACGCCATCGGCCGCTCGGACGGCCCCGGCTCGACCAACAAGTGGATCCAGAGATATATCTTCCCGGGCGGCTATTGCCCGGCCCTGTCGGAGGTGCTGCCGGCCATCGAGCGCTCCGGCCTCATCGTCACCGACATCGAGATTCTGCGGCTGCACTACGCCGAGACGCTGAAGGCCTGGCGCGAGCGCTTCACGCGGAACCGTGAGGCGGTGAAAGCGCTTTACGATGAACGCTTCTGCCGTATGTGGGAGTTCTATCTCGCGGCGTCGGAAGCGGCCTTCCGCCACGGCGGGATGATGATCTTCCAGATCCAAGTCGCACGCTCGCTCGAGACCGTGCCTCTGACGCGCGACTACATCTACGAGGCCGAGCGGACGTTGCCCCTGGAGACGCAGGCGGAGGGCATGAACGGCGTCAGAAAAGGTGTCGCCGCCGCCTGAGCGAAACCCGGCGCTCCGCGGCCGCCCGCCGCGGAGCATTCGCCATGACGGACAAGTCCAGATGGTCGGCCGAGGTGACCCGGCATAGCGACGCCCTCGATCTGGAGGGCGGCGTCTTCGCTTCGGATGATCCCAAGCACATCGCCCGGTCGTTGAAGCATTCGGCCGAAGCGATCCCGCGCCGCAAGGCGGGCTCCGCGCGGCCATGTCGATGCTGACCTTCTACATCAATCGCGCCGGCAACAACCTGAGCCGGCGCCGGCTGCGCACGCTCAACGCCGCCAAGGCCGGGTTGCGGCGGTTGTTCGGTCGTCCGGCGAGGTAGGCAGGTCCACCCGAGCCAGCTCTCGTTGTCGAGGCCGATGCCGCGCGACGCGAGGCGCACAATCCCAGCCTCGTGACAATTCTTTGACCTGCCCGGCCGAATGCGGAATATGCGGGCGATCAGCGGCGTGCACGGCGGCTGCCGCGGCACCAGCGGGAAGAGCGGTTGAGGGGAACATGAAGTCGACGATGATGTCGGATCAGCTGTCGCTGAACTCGATTTTCGCGCGCATGGACAAGCTGTTCGGTCAGTCGGAGGTGGTCTCCCGGCTGCCGGACAAGAGCCTGAAGCGCCACTCCTACGCGGAGGTGGCGGCCCGCACGCGAGGGCTTGCCCATGCGCTCAAGGGGCTCGGCATCGCCAAGGGCGATCGCGTCGCGACGCTGTGCTGGAACCACCACGTGCACCTGGAATGCTACTTCGGCATTCCGCTCTCCGGTGCGGTGATGCACACGCTGAACCTGCGGCTGTCCGGCGAGGAGATCGCCTGGATCGCCGATCACGCCAAGGATCGCGTGCTCATCGTCGACGACATCCTGCTGCCGCTCTACCGGCAGGTGGCCGAGCACTACACCTTCGAGAAGGTCATCGTCTTTCCCTTCGGCGGCGAATCGGTCCCGGCCGATCTCGCCGACTACGAGACGCTGATCGGGCCGCACGTCGGCCAGCCCTTTACCCCGGCGCCCCACGACGAGACCGACCCGATCGGCCTCTGCTACACCTCGGGCACCACCGGTCGTCCCAAGGGCGTCGCCTACTCGCACCGCTCGACCGTGCTGCACTCGCTCACCGCCTCGCTGCCCGACTACTGGGCGCTGAGCGGCAGCGACGTGGTGCTGGCCGTGACCCCGATGTTCCACGCCAATTGCTGGGGCATGCCCTACGGCGCTGTCATGACCGGCGCCAGCCTGGTGATGCCGGGCCCGCATCTTCACGCCGACGATCTGCTCGATCTGATCAAGGAGGTTCCACCGACCCTGTCGCTCGGCGTGCCGACGATCTGGCTGTCGCTCATCCAGGCGATCGAGGCCAACCCCGGGCGCTGGGCGCTGCCGCGGGGCATGCGAAGCATCGTCGGCGGCTCGGCGGCGCCCGAGAGCCTGATCCGGGCGTTTGCCGACCATGGCGTCACCCTGTGCCAGGGCTGGGGCATGACGGAGACATCGCCCCTGTGCACCATGAGCTACATCAAGCCCGAGCTCGCCGACGCCGGCGAGGACGACAAGTTCCGCCGCCGCGCCACCGCCGGCGTGCCCGTGCCGATGGTCGGCGTGCGCCTCGTCGGCGAGGACGGGGAGGAGATCCCGTGGGACGGCAAGACGCCGGGCGAGCTGCAGGTGCGCGGCCCCTACATCACCGGCGGCTACCATGACCTGCCGGCCGACCTCGACAAGCACACCGCCGACGGCTGGCTGCGCACCGGCGACGTCGCCACCATCGACCCGCATGGCTACATGCGCATCACCGACCGCACCAAGGACCTGATCAAGAGCGGCGGCGAATGGATCAGCTCGGTGGACATGGAGAACAGCCTGATGGCCCACCCGGCGGTGGCGGAAGCCGCCGTCATTGCCGTCCCCCACCCCAAGTGGAACGAGCGGCCCCTCGCCTGCATCGTCTTCAAGCCCGGCCAAACCGCAACGCCGGAAGCCTTGAACGAGCATCTGCTCGGCGTCTTCGCCAAGTGGCAGCTGCCCGACCGCTACGAGGTGCTCGACGCCATCCCGCGCACGTCGACCGGCAAGTTCTGGAAGCTCAAGCTGCGCGAGGTGTTCCCAAGCTGACGGCGCTGCGCAGCGATCTTGCCGCGCTTGTGCCGCGGCGCGCCGCATTCTGAAGTCGATGGGCCGGGCCAACATCAAGCCCCCGGCCATGGCGCGGGCGAGGGCGAACAGCCCTTTCCTGCAATGTCGTGGCCGGCCTCAAGCCGATCATCCATCGCACGCGATCAAGACGCCGTGCAGGGTGCGGCGCGCCACCACGGGTCGGCCATCACCCCCGCTCCGGCGCGATGAGCGAAAAATTGCCGACGGCGTGCACACACAGCGCGTCGCGGCCGTCGCGCAGCTCTCCCTCGACATAGGCAGTCTGCCGTCCACGGTTGAGCACCCGGCCCGTGCCGCGCACGCGGCCGGAGCGCAGGGTGATCGGCCTCATGTAGGTGAGCTTGATGTCGAGCGTCACCGAGATCCAGCCGGCGGGCAGCAGCGTGTGCGCCGCGGCGCCCATGGCCGTGTCGAGCACCGTCGCGGCGGCGCCCCCGTGCAGCATGCCGGCGAGATTCTCCAGATCCTCTCGCGAATCCAGTTCCATGGCGATCCGCCCTTCTTCGGCGACCGTGCAGTCGAAGCCGATGAGCGCGGCCATGGGCGGCGGCGGAAACCGGCGATCGCGGATGCCCTGCATGATCTCGAGGCCCGATAGGCCTGCGGTGGCGGAACGACCGGCAGCTGGATCGACCCAGGTGACGACACGGGAGCGATCAGCCCCCAGGGCGGGCGTGGCATCGTTCAAGCTTGGCCTCATCAATAGTGTACCTACACATATATGAACGGGCGGCGGATGGCAAGCAGGCGCCGCCGCGCCCCGTCCCCTCACCAAAAACACCGCCTTGCCCCGCATGGAATTTGGCTTATTCTGGCCGTTGCCAGAGCAGCAAGGACGCTGCCCGGCGCACGAGCAGGAAGCTCTCGACCGCAGGCGCGGCGAGAGCTTTTCTTTTTTCGAATGGGATCCGCGATGGCAGCAGCGCCCGGTTGGCCGAACGAGCCCCTGAAGGTCGGCGTTCTGTTCTCGTCGTCGGGGGTGACCAGCGCGGTCGAGCGCACACAGCTTCTGGCGACACTGCTCGCCATCGACGAGATCAACCGCCGCGGCGGCATCGGCGGCCGCCCCATCGAACCGCTGGTGCAGGATCCGCAATCCAATCCAAAACTGTACCGCCAGTTCGCCGAGCAACTGCTCAAGGACGATGGCGCGCGCATTATCTTCGGCTGCTACATGTCGAGCGCCCGCAAGGCGGTGCTCCCGCTCGTCGAGGCACGCGACGCGCTGCTGGTCTACCCGACGCTCTACGAAGGCTTCGAGTATTCCCCCAATTGCATCTATACAGGCGCCGTTCCCAACCAGAACTCGCTGCCGCTGGCGAAATACATCCTGGAGAATCATGGCAACCGCGTACTGCTGGTGGGATCGAACTACATCTTTCCGTACGAATCCAACCGCATCTTCTCCGATCTGATCATCGAAGCGCGCGGCAAGGTGCTGGACGAGCTGTACGTGCCGCTGTCGCCTGCCCCGGAGGATTTCGCGCGCACCCTGCGCCAGATCGAAAAGCTCAAGCCGGACACGGTCTTCTCGACCATCGTCGGGGCGGGCACGGCGATGTTCTACGAGGCCTACCGCCGCGCGGGCTTCAACGCCCTGGTCAATCCGATCGCCAGCCTGACGACGAGCGAGGCCGAGGTTGCCGAGATGTCGGCGGAGGCCGCCGAAGGCCACCTCACCGCAGCGCCCTATTTCGCGTCGTTGCAGACACCGGCGAACCTTGCCTTCGTCAGTGCCTACCGCGAGCGCTTCGGGCCCGACATCCCGGTCACCGCGGCAGCCGAGGCCGCCTATTTCCAGGTGCACCTCGTCGCCTCGGCCCTGGCGCAGGCCGGCAGCCTCGACCGCCGCGACATCGTCGCGGCCATGCGCGGCGTCGGATTCGAGGCACCGCAGGGGGCCGTGGCGCTCGACCCAGAGAATCACCATACGTACCTGTGGCCGCGCGTCGCCAGGCTCGACGCCGACAAACAGTTCCGCATCATCTGGAACCCCAACGTGCGCATGAAGCCGGACCCCTATTTCGTCTCCGGCGCCATGAACGACTGGTCACCGGGAGGCCGGGCCCCGGCCCGGGCCACCTGACCCGATGGCCATGCCGCCGCTCAAGAGCCTCAAGGGGCTCTCGGTCCTGATCATCCACCCCGCCAACACGGACGGACAGATCCTGGTCGACCACATCAAGCGCATCGGCTGCCGGGCGGAGGCGCAATGGCCGATTCCCAAGGCGATCCCCGCGACGACGGATGTATTGTTCCTGTCGGTCGACCATGAGTATCGCACGGAGCTGTCGCGGCTGGTCAGGAACATCGACGGCATCCCGCCGACGACCGTCGCCATCGTCGACTACGAGAATCCGAGCACCCTCGAGCTGCTGTTCGAGATCGGCGCGCTCGCCGCCATGGAGCGGCCGATCCGCCCGTTCGGCGTGCTCACCAACCTGCTGCTGGCGCGCGGCCTGTGGCTCGACCGCATCGAGCAGCAGAAACGTGTGACGAAGCTGGAACGCAAGCTGTCCAGCATGCAGCGGATCCAGAAGGCCAAGTCGATCCTGATGGCGCTCCAGGGCGTCGGCGAGGAGGCCGCCTACCAGACGATCCGCAAGCAGGCGATGGCCAAGCGGGTCTCCATGGACGAGATCGCGACTTCGATCATCAACGCCAATGAGCTCTTGCATTCGATCAGAAACGATGATTGAATTTTGAAGGTTCGCGATGAACCCGCCGCTTAGCGGCAGATCGGACGAGACAGTGCTGTCCGTCCGAAGTGGCTAGGAAGCCCAAGTCCTCCTGCGGGAGCGCTTGGGCTTTTTTGTTTTCAGCTGCCGACAGGGACGTCGGTGCAGCGCTCCATGACGTACCGATCTTGGCGCGCGTTGCGGCCGCATTGACTGCTTTGGCGGCAAGTAACGCGCCCGATGTCTGAAGTGCTGGAGCAAATCGTTCCAGCCGGCGCGGCCATGTCCGAGCCGGCGACATCCGACCGATCCGCGCAGTTGCCACGCCGCCGGCGTGCCGGCGCGACCTCCGCCCGATTCAGCCGCTGGCCTCCAGCCGGCGCAACGAAAACGTGTGGCCGCCACGGCCGGACCGATGCCAGCAGACGTCCGCGCGGATGCCCCGAGAAGGAAAATGTCATGCAACACGGCGACATCTCTTCCAGCAAAGACTCCGTCGGCGTTGCCGTCGTCAACTACAAGATGCCGCGGCTCCATACACGCGCGGAAGTTCTGGCCAACGCCAAGAAGATCGCCGAGATGATGATCGGCATGAAGCGCGGCTTGCCGGGCATGGACCTCGTCATCTTCCCGGAATACTCGACACACGGGATCATGTACGATCCGGGCGAGATGTACGAGACCGCATCGCAAATCCCCGGTGACGAGTCCGAGATCTTTGCCGAGGCCTGCCGCACCGCCAAGTGCTGGGGTGTCTTTTCCCTCACCGGCGAGCGCCATGAGGAACATCCCAACAAGGCGCCCTACAACACGCTGATCCTGATGAACGACAAGGGGGAGATCGTTCAGAAGTATCGCAAGATCATGCCGTGGGTGCCGATCGAGGGCTGGTATCCCGGCGACTGCACCTATGTCTCGGAAGGCCCCAAGGGGCTCAAGATCAGCCTGATCATCTGCGACGATGGCAACTATCCCGAGATCTGGCGCGACTGCGCCATGCGGGGCGCCGAGCTGGTGGTGCGCTGCCAGGGCTACATGTACCCGGCTAAGGAACAGCAGATCGTCATGGCCAAGGCGATGGCCTGGGCCAACAATGTCTACGTCGCGGTGGCCAACGCCGCCGGCTTCGACGGCGTCTACACCTACTTCGGCCATTCCGCCATCGTCGGCTTCGACGGCCGCACGCTCGGCGAATGCGGCACCGAGGAGATGGGCATCCAGTACGCCCAACTGTCGGTGCCGCTGATCCGCGAGGCGCGGGTCAAGGGCCAGGCGCAGAACCACCTCTACAAGCTGCTGCACCGCGGCTACACAGGCATGATCAACTCGGGTGAGGATCCGCGCGGCACCTGCGCGCTGCCCTTCGAATTTTACAAGAAATGGGCGAACGACCCGGAAGGCACCCGCGACATGGTGGAGGCGCTGACGCGCCAGGCTCCCGGCGTCGAGGACAACCCGATCGAAGGCATCCCACTCAAGGTCGCCGGCGGACACCGCTAGCCGGTCGCCCCGATCATGGCCGGGATCGGCCCCGGCCATGACGAAACGGGCCGTGAGCAAGGCAAGGCGGCCGCTGGCGAGTATCGGTCGCCCGAAGGGCCGCCCGGTGCCAGCTCATCGTGATGGAGCGTGCAGGGATCTCGGCGACAACACGGCAGACGCGAGGGGCAGCAGATGAGCCAAGCAACGGCACAGACCGCGACGGACGAAATCGATCACGTCCTGGGTGATGAATACGAACATAATCCGGTGCCGGCCGCGGCGCGCCACGGCCTGTTCTCGATGATCCTGGTCTGGGCCGGCTTTCCCATGATCATCACCGGCGCCATGACCGGATCGCTGCTCGTGCTCGGCATGGGCTTCTCGCGTGCCCTGGTGGCGATGGTGGTCGGCAATCTGATCATGCTGGCCTATGTGGCAGCGCTCGGTCATCTCGGCATGCGCTCCGGCTCCAACTTCGCGCTCATCGCCAACAAGGTGTTCGGCCAGAAGGGCTACATGTTGGCCTCGGGGCTGCTGTCGACCCTGCTGCTCGGCTGGTACGCGGTGCAGACCGGCATCACCGGCGCGCTGATCAGCGGCACCTACGGCCTCAACTACGTCGCCATGACCGTCGTGGCGGGCCTCCTCTACATCGCCATTACCTTCGTCGGCGTGAAGGGGCTGCACTACATCGGCCTGGTCTCGGTGCCGCTGTTCGTCATCCTCGGCGTCTTCGTCGCCGGGCACGCCGCCGCGACCGCGGGTTGGAGTGCGATCATGAGCTATGCCGGCAACAACGGCGTCGCCACCATGTCCATGGGGGTCGGCCTCACCGTGGTGATCGCCCTGTTCATCGATGCCGGCACCGTCACCGCCGACTTCAACCGGTGGGCCAAGAACGGCACCCACTCGTTGATCGCCACATTCTCCGCCTTCCCCGTGGCCAACCTGGTCGCCATGCTGGTCGGCGGCATCATGACAGCGGCCCTCGCCGTGCCGAACGCCAATCCGTTCGGCGCCGACAACATGTTCGGCTACATGAACTCGCTGCACGTCGGCTGGCTCAGCGTGCTCGCCTTCCTGTTCCTCTACATCAACCTCGGCTCGGTCTGCTCGCACTGCCTGTACAACGCGGCCACCGGCTGGTCGCGCATCCTCGGCACCCACATGCGCGTCATGGCGGTGGTGCTGGGCGCCATCGGCATCGCCGTCGCCGCCGGCAACATCTGGGCCTTCTTCATCCAGTGGCTGTCGCTCCTCGGCATTCTCGTGCCGCCCATCGGCGTCATCATGCTGCTCGACCGCTACGTGATCCGGCCGCAGGCCGAGGCGACCAGCGACTGGCGCCCGACCGCTTTTGGCGCCTGGGCCATCGGCTCGCTGGCGGCCTTCGTCGTCGAATTCTACGCGCCACAGCTGTCGACGGCCCTCTCGTCCGGGATCGTCGCGGGCGCCGCCTATTGGGGCCTCTCCTACGCGATAGCCCCGAAGCCGCAGGCCGCCTGACGGGCCCGGGACCGACGGCGGCGCGGAGCCCCGACGGGCGGGGGCGCCGCACAACGCAGCTGGCCGAGCCGGCGTTCACGGAGGGGATCATGGCGGTTGACTACGCGACCTTCGAGCTGGGCGACTTCACGCTCCAACGCGGCGCCACGCTGAGGGGCGCCAAGCTCGCCTACAAGACCTTCGGCGAGCTCAACGCCGCCAAGGACAACGTCATCGTCTATCCGACCTGGTATTCCGGTCAGCATTACGACAACGAGTGGCTGATCGGCGAAGGCATGGCCCTCGATCCGGCCAAATACTTCATCATCATTCCGAACATGCTCGGCAACGGCCTGTCGTCATCGCCCAGCAACACGCCGGAGCCCTACAACGCCAGCCGCTTTCCCAAGGTGACGGCGTACGACAACGTCCGCGCCCAGCACAAGCTGGTGACGGAGCTGTTCGGCATCTCCCATATCCGCCTCGTCGTCGGTTGGTCCATGGGCGCGCTGCAGACGTTCCACTGGGGCGCCATGTACCCGGATATGATGGACCTGCTGGCGCCGTTCTGCGGCTCGGCCAAGTGCTCGCGCCACAACTTCGTCTTCCTGGAAGGGGTGAAGGCGGCGCTGACGGCGGACGCTGCGTTCCTGGACGGCTGGTACACGGACAAGCCGGCAAAGGGCCTGCGCGCCGCCGCCCGCGTCTACGCCGGCTGGGGCTTCTCCCAGGCGTTCTACCGCGCAGAGCTCGACCTTACGGCCATGGGCTATTCCTCGCTGGAGGACTTTCTGGTGGGCTTTTGGGAAGGTTTCTTCCTGCCCAAGGACGCCAACAACCTGCTCACCATGCTGTGGACCTGGCAGAACGGCGATATCAGCGACAACGACCTCTACAAGGGCGACTTCCAGGCGGCGCTGGCGGCGATCAAGGCCAGGACCTTCGTGATGCCGGGCCAGACCGACCTCTACTTCCCGCCAGAGGACAGCGCCAGCGAGGTGGCCGGGATGCCGAACGCGGAGCTGATCCCCGTGCCGTCGATCTGGGGCCACTTCGCCGGCGGCCCCGGCACCAATCCCGAGGACGTGCGCTTCCTCGACCGCAAGCTCAGGGAGCTCCTGGCGTCATGACGGGGCACCTGCATCACCACCATCACCACGCCGAGCATGCCCATTCCCATGATGGGGGCGCCGGGCATGCGATCACGGTGACGACCATCATCGGCTCGCGCATCGATCCGATGCTGTCGCGCTGGCTGCACGACATCCAACATCACGGCCAGGTGGAGACCATCAGCCTGGAGACGCGCGACATGGCCCGGCGGCGCCTGCGCGCCATCACCGACCACGGCACCGAGTGCATGATCGCGCTGCCGCGGACGGAGTGCCTCTATGATGGCGCCGTGCTGCTGATGGAGGACCGGCGCGCCATCGTCGTGCGCGTGTCGCAGGAGAACTGGCTGCGGCTGCGGCCGGTCACGGCGGCCGATGCGCTGTCGCTCGGCTACGCCGCCGGCAACCTGCACTGGCGGGTGCGCTTCACGGGCGGCGATCTGGAGATCGCGCTGGAGGAACCGGCCGACACCTACCTCGCCCGCATCGCCGACCTGATCGAGCGCGGCCGCGTCGTCGTGGTCACCCCCAAAGCCCGGGCGGCCTGAGAGGAGACCGATCCATCGATCCCGTCCTCACCCTGCTCACCGCTCTGCGCCATGGCGATTCCGCCTTTCCCAGCGGCAGCTTCGCCTTCTCGCAAGGACTTGAAGGGCTGGCGGCGCTGGCCGGCGGCAAGCCGGACGAAGCCGCGGTCGCCGCCTTCATCCGCGAGCAGATCCGCCATCGCTGGGCGAGCGCCGATCGGGTCGCCCTGGCCCTCGCCCACCGGGGCGGCGCAGACATCGGCGCCGTGGCGGACGCCGACCGCGACCTCGATCGCTCGACCGTCTGCGCCACGCTGCGCGAAGGGGCGACGCGCAACGGCCGGGCGCTGCTCGCCACCCACCGGCGGCTGGGCACGCCCGGCGCCGACGTCTACGCGGCGGCGGTGGCCGCCGGCGAGACGCCGGGCACGCTCGCGTGCGTGCAAGGCTTCTGCTGGCGCGCCATCGGGCTCGAGGAGGCGACGGCGGTCGCTCTCTCCGGCTACGGGCTCACCGCCGCCGGCCTGGCGGCAAGCGTGCGCCTGGGCTTCGTCGGCGCCTTGCGCGCCCAGGTTCTCACCGGCCCGCTCCTGGCCGAGGTGGCGAGTGTGTGCGCCGCGCCGGTCGCCGCCGGCGCCGAGATCGCGGGGTTCACCCCCTTCGCCGACATCGCCGCCATGCGGCAGGCGACCCTGCCGCTGCGCCTCTTCTCCAACTGACGGGACGGCCATGCTGCTGACGCCCACCGAATACGAACGGCTGACGATCTTCACCGCCGCCGAGCTCGCCCGCAAACGGCGCGCCCGCGGCCTCAAGCTCAACGCGCCCGAGGCCATCGCCCTCATCTGCGACGAGATCCTGGAGGGCGCGCGCGACGGCCGCTCGGTGGCGGAGATGATGTCGTACGGCGCCTCCATCCTCACGACCGACGACGTCATGCCGGGTGTCGCCGCGATGACGCCCATGCTGCAGGTGGAGGCGACCTTTCCCGACGGCACCAAGCTGGTCACCGTGCACGAGCCGATCCGGCCCGGCCACGAGGCCGCCGATGCCGGGCCGACGCCCGGCGAGATCATCCCGGCCGACGGCGACATCGAGCTCAACGCCGGTCGCCGGCCGGCCGCGGCGATCGTGATCAACACGGGAGACCGGCCGGTGCAGGTCGGCAGCCACTTCCATTTTTTCGAGGCCAACAAAGCGCTGGATTTCGACCGCGCCACCGCCTTCGGCATGCGCCTCGACATCCCGGCGGGCACCGCGGTGCGCTTCGAGCCCGGGCAGTCGAAGGAGGTCAAGCTGGTGGCCTTCGGCGGCCGCCGGGAGGTGAGCGGCCTCAACGCCCTGACCGAGGGCACGACGGCCGGCGATGCGGCGGCCCAGGGGGCGCTCGCCCGGGCGCGCGCCGCCGGCTTCAAGGGCGCGTGACGATGGCGCCGCGTTCCCAGACGGAGACCCCATGACGCGCATCAGCCGCCGCGACTACGCCGCCATGTACGGGCCCACCACCGGCGACGGGGTGCGGCTGGGCGACACCTCGCTCATCGCCGTGGTGGAGAAGGACCACGCGGTCTACGGCGACGAATGCCTGCACGGCGGCGGCAAGACGCTGCGCGACGGCATCGGCATGGTCGCCGGCCTCACCAGTGCCGAGGGTGCGCTCGACCTTCTGCTGTGCAACGTGCTGGTGATCGACCCGGTGCTCGGCATCGCCAAGGGCGACCTCGGCATCCGCGACGGCCGCATCGTCGGCTTCGGCAAGGCCGGCAACCCGGCCATCATGGACGGCGTCGATCCGCGCCTGCTGGTCTCCGCCGCCACCACGGTGCGCGACTGCGAAGGCCTCATCGCCACCGCCGGCGCCATCGACGTGCACGTGCACTTCGACAGCGCCCAGCTCTGCGAGCACGCCATCGCCGCCGGCATCACCACCATGATCGGCGGCTCCCTCGGCCCCATCACCGTGGGCATCGACAGCGGCGGCCCGTTCAACGTCGGCAAGATGCTGCAGGCCTCGGAGGCGTGGCCGATCAATTTCGGCTTCCTGGGCCGCGGCAATTCGCACAAGCCCGCCTCGCTGGTCGAGCAGATGCGCACCGGCTGCCTGGGCCTCAAGCTGCACGAGGACTGGGGCTCCATGCCGGCGGCCATCGACGCCTGCCTCAAGGTGGCCGACGAGCTCGATTTCCAGGTCCAGATCCACACCGACACGCTGAACGAATCGGGCTTCCTGGAGGACACGCTCGCGGCCATCGGCGGGCGCACCATCCACATGTACCACACGGAAGGCGCCGGCGGCGGCCACGCCCCCGACATCATCCGCGTCGCCGGCATCCCCCACTGCCTGCCCTCGTCGACCAATCCGACCAATCCCTACACGGTCAACACCTTCGACGAGCACCTCGACATGACGATGGTGTGCCACCACCTCAACCCGGCGATTCCCGAGGACGTCGCCTTCGCCGAGAGCCGCATCCGGCCGCAGACCATCGCGGCGGAAGACATCCTGCACGACATCGGTGCCATCTCGATGCTGGGGTCCGACAGCCAGGGCATGGGCCGCATCAACGAGGTCATCACCCGCACCTGGCAGCTCGCCTCCAAGATGAAGGACCAGCGCGGCCGCCTGCCCGAGGAGGCGACCTTCGGCGACAACGAGCGCATCAAGCGCTACGTCGCCAAATACACCATCAACGCCGCCAGGACCTTCGGCATCGACGCCCAGATCGGCTCGCTCGAGGACGGCAAGCTCGCCGACATCGTGATCTGGCGGCCGGCCTATTTCGGCTCCAAGCCGGAGCTGGTGATCAAGGGCGGCTTCATCGCCTGGGGCGCCATGGGCGACAGCGCCGCCTCGTTGATGACCTGCGAGCCGCTGGCGCTGCGCCCGCAGTGGGGCGCTTTCGCCGGCGCCGCCAAGGCGCTCTCCGCCTGCTTCGTGCACCCCCTCGCCATCGAGGCGGGGCTGGCGCCGCGCCTCGGCCTCGGCAAGGCTCTGCTGCCGGCCGTGGGCACCCGGCGGCTCACCAAGGCCGACATGCTGCACAACGACGCCGTACCCCACATCGAGGTCAATCCCGCCACCTTCGACGTCTTCGTCGACGGCGTCCTCGCCACCTGCGAGCCGGCGACCCGGCTGCCGCTCGCCCAGCGCTACATGTTGCGATGATGCTCGACCGCCTGTTCGCCCCCACACCGGACGGCCAGTCGCGCCCGGCGCTGCACGGCGCCGCCCGCATCGGCATCGGCGGCCCGGTCGGCTCCGGCAAGACCGCCCTGATCGAGCAGCTGCTGCCGATGCTTCAGGCCCGCGGCATTTCGGTTGCCGTCATTACCAACGACCTCGTCACCGCCGAGGATGCCGAGCGCCTGCGCCGCAGCGGCATCATCGACCCGGCGCGCGTGCTCGCGGTGGAGGCCGGCGCCTGCCCGCACACGGTGATCCGTGAGGACCCGACGCTCAACCTCCTCGCCGCCGACGAGCTCGACGAGCGCTTCCCCGACGTCGAGCTGGTCATCATCGAATCGGGCGGCGACAATCTCGCCTCCACCTTCTCGCTCGATCTCGTCGACTGGTGGATCTTCGTCATCGACGTGGCCGGCGGCGGCGACATCCCGCGCAAGCGCGGCCCGGGCGTGCTCCAGTGCGACCTGCTGGTGGTCAACAAGATCGACCTGGCGCCGCACGTCGGGGTCGACCTGGCGCAGATGCTGGCGGAGGCCGAGGCGGTGCGTGACGGCCGGCCGATCATCGGCACCAACTGCCGCAGCGGCTTCCACATCGACGCGGTGGCGGAGGCGATCGCCCGTGCCGTGCTGGTGGAGCGGTGAACGGGCCGGTGGATTCCGCGGCCTGGCGGCGGGGGCTCGCGCAGGCCGGCCGCCGCCGGCCGGAGCTCGACCTCCGCGCCGAACGGCGCGGCGCCCACACGGTGCTCACCGCGCAGTTCGTCACCTACCCCTTCCACCTCACCCGGCCGTTCCGGCTCGATCCGCTGCGGCCCGAGGTGGCGACGCTCTACATGCAATCGGCCTCCGGCGGTCTCTATGCCGACGAGGACCTCAACGCCGCCGTCGCCGTGGGGCCGGGCGCGGCGCTGCACCTGACCACGCAGGCCTCGACCATGGTGCTCGGCCCCGCCGGCAAGACGGCGCGCATGCGCGTGCGGCTGGCGGTGGGCGCCGGCGGCTTTCTCGCCTACGGGCCCGACCCCCTGATCCTCTTTCCGGGCTCGGCGCCCGACACCGAGCTCGCCGTCGACCTGGCCCCCGGCGCTGGCGCCGTGCTGAACGACGGCTTCCTGCTGCACGATCCCCAGGGGCTGGGCGCCGCTCCGCAATCGTTTCGCTCGGTCACCGAAGTCCGGATCGGCGGACGCCCCATCCTCGTCGACCGGCAACGGGTGGCGGGTGCCGATCTGGCGGCGCCCGGCGGGCCGCTCAACGGCTACCGCGTGGCCGGCAGCGCGCTGTTGCTGGGGCTGGGCGCAGCGTTGTCGCCCGAGGCGCTGGGCGAGCGCCTGGGCGCGAGCGGCGTCCTCGCCGGCGTGACCGCGCTGCCGGCCGGCTGCGGCCTGGGCGTGCGCGTCCTTGCCCACGATGGCGCCTCCTTCCAGACGGCGATGACGGCGGTGTTCGCGGCCGCCTTCACCGCCCGCTTCGGCGTCGAGCCGACACCGCGGCGCAAGTAGGAGGGGCTCCGGGCCCCAAAGGGGTATGCAGAGGTCAAGCCTACCGAGCGGACGGATGGTCGGGTCAAGCCGACCATGACGGGGCTGGACCGGAAGGGCTGTATTCTCAACGTTAGGGTCGGGCTTGACCCGAGCATCCATCTCATTGGAATCTCAGGCCCGTTGATGGCTCCTCAGCTCACCGTCAGCCGGAAGTAGAGCGCGGCGAGGCGCTGCGGCAGGTCGGCGATGCGGTGCACGGCGAGCGTGTTGCGGCGGCCGAAGATGGCTCGGGCACCCACCTCTGCGCCCGGTCCCAATCCCACGCAGAAGACGTCGAGGCCGGCGGCGCGGGCCGCCGCCACCGCATGCTTGGCATCCTCACGCAGATAGCCGGGGTCGTCGACATCCACGTCGGACGGCTCGCCGTCGCTGATCACGATCAGCACCTTGCGAAAGGTGGACTGGCGCGCCAGCCCCTGCGCGGCGTGGCGGACCATAGGCCCGAGCCGGGTCGAATAGCCGGGGGTGAGCGCCGCGAGGCGCGCGGCCAGAGCCTCGGCGCCCTCGGCGAAGGCCTTGAGGGTCATCGCCCTGACGTCGCCGCGACCGTTGGACGAGAAGGCCAGGACCTCCAGCGGATCGCCGAGCCCGGCCAGAGCCTCGCCCAGCAAGGCGGCGGCAACGCAGGCGGTCTGAAGCACGGTGCCGCCGTCGCCGCCCGCCGCATCGCCGGTCGAGGCGGAGGCGTCGATGAGCAAGGTCACGGCGACCGACCGCCGCTGGCGGCGCTTCAGCATGTGGATGCGTGGATCCGGCGTCTCGCCGATGCGCCGCGAGATCATCACCTCCTGCGCCGCCTCGATGTCGATCTCCTCGCCCTCCAGGCGGCGCTTGAGGCGGACCGGCCGGTCGAGCTTGGCGCCGGCGACCAGCGCGCCGATGCGGGCGCGCAGACCCGCATGCGGAGTGAGCGCCGCCTCCAGCCAGTCGCGGCGCGCCGCCGGCGGCGCATAGTCGCGCACGGTGGCATGGTCGGGCTGCTCGGCGCGCAGCCGGTGGTGCCATTCGGGATAGATGGCGAGCACGCGGCCCTCCTCCTCCTCCGGCGCGGCGACGGCGCTGGGACGGGCCCGCTCTTGCTCCTCCGCTGGCGGCGCCTCGTCGCCCGCCACCTCCTGCTCCCGCTGCTCGACGCGGGCCGCCTCGATCAAGAGCTCCAGCGCCTCGCTGTTGTCCGGGTCCGTGTCGGCCGCATCGAACAGCCCGAGCCCGTCGTCCCGATAGGCGGGCTCGACCACATAGCTCTTGGCGATGAAGGGGATGCGCAATTGCCCGAGATCGTGACCGAGCACATTGGCGATCTCGCGCGCGATGTCCTGGCGCTCGGGCGTGGCGGCGAAGGCGGCGGCGAACAGCGCCCGCCCCTTCCCGATCCAGCCGTCGCCGTCGGCGAAACCCGGGTCGACGAGGGCGCGCGACAACCGGGCGAACAGCGATTCCACGGTTTGCGCCCGCGACGCCGGGATGGCGTGAAACGACCGCCACACGGCGAGCAGCCCCGGATAGGCGGCGCCCGCCAGCAGCTCGACGCGCGCATCCTCGATCAGGGCGGTGAGCGCCAGCTGCATCGGCTTCAGCTTGCCCACCGCAAAGCGCTCGGTGGTGAAGCGCCGGTGCGCGGCACCATGCATCGCCATGGCCTCGAAGAAGGCATCGGCGCGCTCGCCCGGCACCTGCGGCATCGGCTCCGGCACCAGGAGCAGGCTGCCGGCCAGCCGCGTGCGGCGCAAGCCGCCGTCGCCGATCGGCCGCGCCCTGAGGTCGAAGCCCCACACGGCGCGCGTCAGGTGCATCAGGCGCGGCTCATGGGCGGCAAAGCGCGAGGCGCCCGCGTGGATGGCGAGCCGGCTCAGCGCCAGCGGATCGCGCAATTCGAAATAGGCGGCCCGGCGCCGCCGATCCTGGGGATAGAGGCCGATGCCGTCGCCGATCCAACCGGCGATGGCATCAGCCTCGAGCGCCGCCAGCCGGCCAGGCGCGAGCGCGGCGACCAGCGGCACCACGTCAGGCGCGCGCCGGGCGGCGTCGGCGAGCACGGCCAGGAGGGCGGCCGCCTCGCCGCCGTCGCTGCCATGGCGCGTGCGGGCCGCGGCAGCCGTGATCGCGGCAACCGCAGCGGCCGACGAGGCATGGCGGCAGACCTCGTGCACGGCGCGGCCGATGGCGAGCAGCGCGCCGCCCTCCGGGCCGGGCGACAGGCGCCCCTCCAGCTCCCACAGCGCCGTCAGCACGCGCGGGCCTGCGTTGGCGGCGTAGAGCGCAGCCCCCTGGGCGATCCAGGCGTCGAGGGCGGCGTGACCCACGAGCAGGCCGATGCGGCGGCGCGCGGCGGCAAAGCTCGCGGCCAGCCCCGGCCGGCCCATCACGGCCTGCTCGAAACGGGCGGCGGCCGGCACGGCAGGCGATCGCTCGGGCAGCCGGACGACGGCCACGGCGGCGTCCGTCACAGGCAAGCGGAGACGGCGGAGCGCAGCGCGCCGCGCAGGTCGTGGTCGTCGGTCAGGGGCACGACAATGGCCATGTCGCACGCTTCCGCCACGGGGATGCCACGCACGATCAGGCGTCCGGCCCGGATCAGCGTGCGGGTGGAAGCGCCTTCGTCGAGGCCGCGGCCGCTGAGGTTGCGCGAGGTGGCGGCGATCTTGACCAGCTTGCCGGCCAGGCTCCGGTCGATGCCCGCCTCCTCGGCGACGATATCCGCCTCCCGCTCCGGCTCGGCGTAGGTGAAGTCGATCGCCGCAAACCGTTGCTTGGTCGATTCCTTGAGGTCCTTCACCGCGCTCTGGTAGCCGGGGTTGTAGGAGATGACGAGGAAGAAGGCCTCGTGCGCCTCGACCAGCTCGTTCTTCTTCTCCAGTGGCAGCACGCGCCGTTCGTCGGTGAGCGGATGGATGACCACGGTGGTGTCCTGGCGCGCTTCGACGATCTCATCGAGATAGCAGATGGCGCCGCCGCGCACCGCTTCGGTCAATGGGCCATCCTTCCAGTGCGTGCCGTCGCTATCGAGCAGGTAGCGGCCGACGAGGTCGGCCGCCGTCATGTCCTCGTGGCAGGCGATGGTGATCAGCGGCTGGCCGAGCCGGTAGGCCATGTGCTCGACGAAGCGCGTCTTGCCGCAGCCGGTGGGCCCCTTGAGCATCAGCGGCACCCGCTCGTGATAGGCCGCCTCGAAGCGCACGATCTCGTTGGAGAGCGGAGCGTAGAACGGCTCGGCGCTAAGACGGAACTGGTCGAGGCTCATGTGCAAGCTCCAGGCTGCCCGAGCGCGAACCTGCGCCGCGCTCGTCGGACTCGAAGGCTCTCCTCCCGATGCGAACGGAGCCGGCCGGATGCGCCTTTCGGGCGGCGCGGCGGGCACAAAAAAGCCCCATCCGGACCAGGGGTCCGGCATGGGGCTCGCGCGGCCCGCCCTCCGCACGGCGCTGTGCCGGAAGGCTCGCGGGCCTTATGCCCGCTGCTGTCAAACTAGGGGCGCACAAGCCGCCTTGGCAAGGCCCCTTTTGTGGCGCTGGGCCCGCGCGGCTACAGACCTTCGCGCATGCCCGGATTGCAGCGCCCGTCCGCGATCTTGAAGTTGATCGGGTCGCACGGCGCCATGTCCTTGGGGCAGATCCGCTGGCAGACGGCCCGCGGCGGCGGCGCATAGGCGTAGCCGGACCGTGCCGGCTGATAGCGCATAACCTGCTGGGGCGCCGCAACGGCGGCGGGCGCAGCGGCCAGCGCCAGGGACACGGCGGACAACACCAGGATGGCGTGCATGATCGATCCTCCCGTTCCGTCAACTAGACATAAGTCGTCCGTGCCGCCGGACCAGGGACCGCCGCTGAATCGCGCGGCATCGATCGCACATGATCCCTGCAAATCGCCCCGGGGCTGGCGGAACCCGGGCGGAACGCTAAGCTCGGCCAAGCCCGCCCGCGCCAAGGTGAAACGCCCATGCTGACCGTCTTCGTCGACCGCACCCCGGAGATGCGCGAAATCATGGAGCGGGCCGGGCTGCCGCCGGTAACCGGCATGCGCATCCACGAGGGCGACCCCGACACGGCCACCCTCGCCGCCATCGCCACTGAAGCCGAGTGCCTGATCGTCGACCACACCATCATCCCGGCCGCGTTGATCGAAACCGCGCCGAGGCTGAAAGGCATCGTCTTCCTCGGCACCGGGGCGTCGACCTATATCGATCTGGCCGCGGCCGAACGACGAGGCATCCCCGTTGCTACCATCCGCGGCTACGGGGACCAGGCGGTGGCCGAGCACGCCATCGCCCTGATGTTCGCCGCCGCGCGCCGTATCGCCGCGATGGACCGGGGCATCCGCGGCGGCATCTGGCATCCCACGGGCGGCATCCAGCTCGCTGGACGCAAGGTCACCGTGGTGGGCCTGGGCGGCATCGGCACCGCCTTCGCCCGGATGGCCCATGGTCTCGGCATGACCATCGCCGGCTGGAACCGCACGCCGCAGCCGAAAAGCCCGTTCTTCGAGGCCGACCTCGATACAGCGCTCACGGGCGCGGACGTGGTGGCCGTGCACCTGGCGCTCAACGACGGCACCCGCCACCTCATCGACGCGCGCCGTCTGGCGTTGCCCAAGCGCGGCTTTCTGTTGATCAACACGGCGCGCGCCGCCATCGTCGACCAGGAGGCCATGCGCGCCGCACTGGACGACGGCCAGATCGGCCACGCCGGCCTCGACGTGTTCTCCCGCGAGCCGCTGCCGGCGGACGACCCCCTGACCAGCCGCTCCGACGTGACGCTCACCGCCCACGCCGCGTTCATGACCGACGAGGCTCACCTGGTGCTGTGGCAGCGCGCCCTGGAGCAGGCGGCGCGGATCGCGGCAGGGCGCGGCATCGCGCCGTAGCGGGATGGCCGGGGCGCAGTCCGCCCCCTCCTTGGCCACCGCCACGATCGTGTCCGGCTCCGCGATTCAATGATCTACATCAAGCGTTGGCGCCGCCGTCGACGGTGATGGCGCTACCGGTGATCTGGCGGCCGCCGGGACCGGCGAGGAACGCCACGGCGGCGGCGATGTCGTCGGGCGCGCCGTAGCGGCCCAGGGCGTTGACGGCGAGTTGGGCTGCCGCCTGAGGCCCGTCGGCCGGGTTCATGTCGGTATTGGTGGAGCCCGGCTGCACCAGATTGACGGTGATGCCGCGCGGCCCCAGATCACGGGCGAGGCCGCGATTGAACGAGACCAGGGCCGATTTGGTCATGGAATAGACCGTCAATCCGGGGAACGGGACCCTTTCACCCAGGTTGCTGCCGATGTTGACGATGCGACCGCCCGTTGGCAGATGGGCGATCGCCGCCTGGCTCGCCAGCACCACCGCGCGAATGTTGACGGCGATGAGCGCGTCGATGTCCTCCAGGCTCATGCTCTCGAGCGGGCCGCCGCGAGCAATGCCGGCGTTGTTGACGAGGATATCGAGGCCGCCAAGGCCCTGCGCCGCCTCGTCGACGGAGCGGCGCACGGCGGCCGCGTCGGCACTGTCGGCCTGGATCGCCACACCACGCCCGCCGAGCGCCTCGACCGCGCGCACGACCTCCGCCGCCTTGTCCGCCGAGCGCTCATAGGTGATCGCCACGTCGGCCCCATCCGCCGCAAGTCGCCTGGCGATGGCCGCCCCGATGCCGCGGCTCGCGCCCGTGACCAGCGCCCGCTTTCCCTTGAGGTCAGACATGTGCGGAACCTTTCCGTAGTGTTTGATACATAAATCAGATGGGCCGGTTGCCGCCTCATGTCAATCGACTTATGTAACAATCACTATGGAAAAAATATCCAAGGTGCGAGGCCGGCCGCGCGCATTCGATCGAGATGCCGCGCTGGAGGCGGCCATGAGACTGTTCTGGCTGAAGGGATTCTCCGCCACGTCGGTGTCGGACCTGTGCGCTGCCATGGGCGTTACCCCGCCCAGCCTGTACGCCGCATTCGGCAGCAAGGAGCAGCTCTACGTCGAGGCGATCCGGCACTACGAGGCGCGCGGCGGCCCGTCCATCTGGGGGCCTATGGCCGAGGCTCGTTCGGCGCGGGAGGCCATCGAACGGTACCTGATGACGTCGGCCGAGGTGCTGACCTCGTCGGACCATCCCCCAGGCTGCATGGTCGTACTGTCGACGGCGCGCGAGGAAGGGTGCCCCGCCATCGGCGCCGTCGTTGCCGAGCTTCGGGCGGCGGCCTACGAGGGGTTGAGGGCGCTGCTCGCGGCCGCCGTCGAAAGCGGCGAATTGCCGATGTCGGTCAACATCGCACAACTGGCGCGCTTCGCGCTCTGTGTCCAGCAAGGCATGTCGATCCAGGCCCGCGAGGGTGCCAGCCGCGAGGATCTGGAGGGCGTGGCGCAGGCCGCCATGGCGGGATGGGACGGGTTGGTCCGCCCGTGAGATTTCTTAAATCGCCGGATGGCCGGGTCGAACCGGACCATCCGGCGAATACTCAAGCTTCCTTGAAGCCGTATTCAGGAATGCCCTGCTCGTTGCCATAGTATTTGTACGGCAGGAACTTGCCGGACATGGAGATCTTCACCCGGTCGCCGCGCGGATTGGGCTCGCGCTCGAACTCCATGTTGAAATCGATGGCCGACATGATGCCGTCGCCGAACTCCTCCTCGATCAGTGCCTTCCAGGCGGGGCCGTTGACCATCACCAATTCGTAGAAGCGGTAGATCAGCGGATCGGTCGGCGGCATCGGGCTGCCGCGCAGCGGCACCTCGTTCAGCATGCGCTCCTCCGCCTCGGAGAGCCCGAACAGCTCGGCCGCGGCGCGGGCCAGCGGCTTCACCAGCTTCATCTGGCCGAGCAGCGCGCCGACGACCAGGACCGGTGACATGCCGCCGATCTCGTCGGTGATATACTTCCAGCTCCAGCCCCTCTCACGCTTGATGTCGAGGATCTTCTCGGTCAGGTCGGCTCGCTTCATGGCTTTTGTCTCCGTGTCGAAGTGTTTTGAAATGTAGAGGTCAGGTCATCGCGCGCAGCGCGCCGGACTGCGAATGATGGAGCGTCACGATCGGCGGGTGGCGCGGATCGTAGCCGTCGGGCGGCGCCTCGCGGAAGGCACTGCTGCGCGCCACCAGGAAGTCCATCAGATGGTTGCGCAGGCTGTAATAGGCCGGGTCGTGGTGCAGGCCGGAGCGGCTGCGGTCGGCGGCCAACGGATTGATGACGATCTCGGCGATGCGCGCACCCGGCCCGTTGGTCATCAGGACGATGCGGTCGGCCAGGTAGATCGCCTCGTCCACGTCGTGGGTGATCATGTAGACGGTCTGGCCGGTGTCGCGGCAGATGCGGCGGGCCTCCTCCTGCAAGGTGCCGCGGGTCAGCGCGTCGAGGGCCGAGAAGGGCTCGTCCATGAGCAGCATCTTGGGCTCGATGGCGAGCGCCCGGGCGATGCCGACGCGCTGCTTCATGCCGCCGGACAGCTCGGCCGGACGCTTGTGCTCGGCGCCCGCGAGGCCGACGGCGGCGATGGCGCGGCGCGCCCGTTCCTCCACCTCCGCCTTGGGCGCGCGCCGCCAGCGCGAAGAGACGGCATAGGCGACGTTGCCGAGCACGGTGCGCCAGGGCAGCAGGGCATGGCCCTGGAAGATGACGGCGCGATCGAGGCCGGGCCCGGCAAGTTCGCGCCCCTCCACCAGCACGACCCCTTCGCTCGGCCGATCGAGGCCGGCCAGGATGTTGAGGATCGTCGTCTTGCCGCAGCCGGAATGGCCGATGACACAGACGAACTCGCCCCGGTTCACCTTGAGCCACAGGTTCTCGAAGATGGTGGTGCTCGCCCCGCCGGAAGCCGGATGGCCCTTGGCCCCATAGCGCTTGGCTATGCCCTCGATCGAAATCACCGGATCGGTCATGAGCGGCCTCATTCGGGAAACGTCACGAGTCGCCCGAGCCGGGCCAGGGCCTGATCCAGGATCATGCCGACGACGCCGATGACCAGGATGGCGACGATCACGTTGGTGATCGACAGATTGTTCCACTCGTTCCAGACGAAGTAACCGATGCCGGTGCCGCCCACGAGCATCTCGGCCGCGACGATGACCAGCCAGGCGATGCCGACGGAGATGCGCATGCCGGTGACGATGGTGGGTGCAGCCGCCGGCAGGATGACCGTGAAAGCGCGCCGGAGCGGTCCGACCTCGAGCGTGCGGGCGACGTTGAGCCATTCGCTCCGCACGCTGGCGACGCCGAAGGCGGTGTTGACCAGCATCGGCCACAGCGAGCAGATGAAGATGACGAAGATGGCCGAAAGCCCGGAATCCTTGATGGTGTAGAGGGCGAGCGGCATCCAGGCGAGCGGCGACACCGGCTTCAGGATCTGGATGAACGGATCGAGCGCCCGGCTCATCAGCGGCGACATGCCGATGAGGAAGCCGAGCGGGATCGCCACCACCACCGCCAGGAGATAGCCGAGCGCCACCCGGCCAATGGAATAGGCGAGCTGGATACCGAGGCCCTTGTCATTGGGACCATTGTCGTAGAAGGGCCGCTTCAGGTGCTGCCAGATGGTGGCGCCGACATCGAGCGGACCGGGCATCGCCGACTTGCCGGTGGTGGCCGTCGCCCCCATCAGCTTGGCATACTCCGGATCCATGACCTGGGTCGGGCCGGTACCTTGGGTGGCGACATGCCAGGCCGCGAGGAAGAGGGCGAGGACCAGCAGCGACACCGCGAGGGCCCGCGCGCCGAGAGAGGCGTGCATGATCAGACCCGCTTGATGGCGAAGCTAGCGATATAATCGTCCGGCTTGGACGGATCGAACGTCTTGCCCATCACCGCGAAGGTCTTGCTGGTTGCTGTGGGCGGCGTGAGCCCTGCCTCGCGCATCAGCCGGGCCGCATCGGTTGCCAGGTAAACCTCCGTCGCGATCTTCTGGTAGTCGACGTCGCCCTTGATCTGCCCCCAGCGCTTCATCTGCGTCATGATCCAGATGGCGAAGCTCTCCCAAGGGAAGGGATCGAAGTCGATGCGCTTGGGATCACGCTTCACGTTGCCCAGGCCGTCGGCATAGGTCCCCGTGAGCACCTGCTCGACCACCGTGACCGGCTGGTTGAGGTAGTTGGCGGGCGCGATGGCCTCGGCGATCTGCTTGCGATTCTCGGTCTTGGCGGCGAAGGCGGTCGCCTCGATGATAGCCTTGAGCAGGGCCGCGTAGGTGTTGGGCTGGCCGGTGACAAAATCCTTGGAAGCGGCAAAGGCGCAGCAGGGGTGGCCGTCCCACAGCTCCTTCGACAGTAGATGGATGAAGCCGACCCCGTCATAGACGGCGCGCTGGTTGACCGGATCGGGCGCCAGGAAGCCGTCGATGTTGTCGGCCCGCAAATTGGCGACCATCTCCGGCGGCGGCACGGCGCGGATCTGCACATCGGTGTCGGGGTCGATCCCCGCCTCGGCCAAGTAGTAGCGCAGCAGGTAGTTGTGCATGGAATAGTCGAAGGGCACGGCGAACTTGAAGCCCTTCCAGGACTTGGGGTCGCGCTTGTCCTTGTGCTTCATAGCCAGGGTGATGGCCTGGCCGTTGATGTTCTCCACCGCCGGCATGGTATAGGGGATCGGGGCGGAGCCGACGCCCATGGAGATCGCCAGCGGCATGGGCGACAGCATGTGCGCGGCGTCGTATTCCTTGTTGATGGTCTTGTCGCGGATGACGGCCCAGCCCGCCGTCTTCACCACCTCGACGTTGAGCCCCTGCTTGGCATAGAAGCCCATGGGCGCGGCCATGATGATCGGCGTGGCGCAGGTGATCGGGATGAAGCCGACCTTGAGGTCGCTCTTCTCGGGCTTGCCCGCCTGGGCGAAGGCCTCGCTCGCCGTGCCGAGCGGGAAGAACTGTGCCACGGCCGCCGCCGCGGTGGAGGCGCCGACCGCCTTCAGGAAGGCCCGCCGCTTCATGTCGTCGGGGAACAGCGCTCGCATCACCGCGCCTTCGACCACGCGGCCGGCCTGCGCCTCGGCCGAGAGGCTGTCGTGCTCGGCCTGGCTGGCGTGGCGGCCGCAGGAACACCCGGTCTTGAAGAAGCGGGTCGCTGCACTGAACGGGTTGTCGAAGAGCGCCATCGGTCCCTCGCTGGATAGATGGCTCTGGTAGGTGCAACCGCCGTGCCAGAATGCTCGCAAGACCGACGTCCCTTGTCCGCCAAGGCCTTGACAGGCCCTTGCCCTATCGCCAGATCGCTACGATATTTCGTCGCCAACGAATTTTCGTAGGGCGCGCTACGATATCTCGCAGAGGAACTGACGCGAGTGCCTGCGGCCGATGGACAGGGAGCGGATGGGGGGCTGGGCCTCGCCTTCGAGCATGGGACGGAGCCGGCCCTGGTCATCGACCCGGCCGCCGATCTCGTCGTCGACGTCAATCCGCGGGGCGCCGCCCTGCTCGGCTACGAGCGGCAGGCGCTGCGTGGCACCCGCGCCAGCGCGCTGCATCCGGGCCAGTTGCCGGCGCTCATCGTCTTCAGCCAGGCGGCGCTGCTGAAGCGGAGCTACTGGACCCATGCCCTCATGCCTCGGCACGCCGAGGGCCATCTGCTCAAGCTCGAGTATTCGGCCTCCGCGCTGCCGAACGGCGCCTCGACCTGGCTGCTCGTCACCATGCAGGACATCGAAGCGCGCCAGCGCCGCCTCATCGACCGGGAGGCGGACCTGTTCATGCGCAGCGGCATCGCCGAGTGGCAGCGCGCCGAACGCTTCTTCCAGGACATCGAGCGCGAGAACCGGCTGATCCTGAGGGCCGCCGGCGAAGGCATCTACGGCGTCAACGCGGAGGGGATCACCACCTTCGTCAACCCGGCGGCGGAGCGCATGCTGGGCTGGAGCGCGGCCGAGATCGTTGGCCGCGACATGCATGCCACCGTGCACCACAGCCATGCGGACGGCCGCCATTATCCGCACGAGCACTGTCCGATCTACGCCGCCTTCCGCGACGGCTCGGTGCACAAGGTCGACAGCGAGGTGTTCTGGCGGAAGGACGGCGCGCCGCTCTTCGTCGAATACACCTCGACGCCGATCCGCGACGGCGGCCAGCCGATCGGCGCCGTCATCGTCTTCCGCGACATCACCCTGCGGCGCGAGGCGGAGGAGAAGCTGCGCACGGCGCTGGCCGAAGTCGACAGCCTGCGCGAGCGGCTGGAGCGGGAGAACGAATACCTCAAGGAGGAGATCCGCAGCGAAACCCGGCACCGCGGCCTCATCGGGCGCAGCGCCGCCATCCAGACCATCGCAAGCCAGATCGAGCTCGTGGCCCCCACCGGCGCCACGGTGCTGATCACCGGCGAATCCGGCACCGGCAAGGGACTCGTGGCGCGGGCCATCCACGAGGCGAGCCCCCGGGCGGCGCGGCCGCTGATCCGCGTCAATTGCGCCGCCGTGCCGCGCGAGTTGTTCGAGAGCGAGTTCTTCGGCCACGCCAAGGGCGCCTTCACCGGCGCGGTGCGAGACCGGATCGGCCGCTTCGAGCTCGCCGACGGCGGCACCCTGTTCCTCGACGAGGTGGGCGAGATCCCGCTCGAGCTCCAGGGCAAGCTGCTGCGGGTGATTCAGGAGAAGCAGTTCGAGCGCGTCGGCGAGGAGCGCACGCGCGAGGTCGACGTGCGCATCATCGCTGCCACCAACCGGTCGCTGAAAGACGACGTGAGGGCCGGCCGCTTCCGCGAGGACCTCTACTGGCGGCTCGACGTGTTCCCGATCGAGACGCCGCCGCTGCGCGAGCGCCCGGGCGACATTGCCGTGCTGGCCCAGCACGCGCTCGACGAGGTGACGCGGCGGCTCAACCTGCCGCAGTTGGGCCTCACCGCGGCCGACCTCGACAAGCTCGCCGGCTACGGCTGGCCCGGCAACGTGCGCGAGATCGAGAATGTCATGGAACGCGCGGCGATCCTGGCCGCCAACGGCCGCCTGCGCATCGAGCTGCCGGCGAGCGGTGCCGACGACGCGCGCCAGGCCCCGGCCCAGCCGGGCCCTCACGCCGGTATCCTGACCGAGAGCGCCCGCCGCCGCCGCGACCGCGACAACATCCTGCGCGCGCTGGAGGCGGCCGGTGGCAAGGTGTTCGGCGAGGACGGCGCGGCAAGCCTGCTGGAGATCGCGCCGACGACGCTGATCTCGCGGATGAAGGCGCTCGGGGTGAAGCGGCCGGGCGCTGCCCCCGCCCCCTCCACCGCCTCCGGCGGTCCCCCTCCCCCGCTGCGCGGGTGAGGATCGGGCGGAGCGCAGACGATTCGGGCATCCTCCTCCGCGCAGCGGGGGAGGGGGACCATGCGCAGCATGGTGGAGGGGGCAATTGCGCGCACCGAGCAAGACAGTCCAGCGCGCTCGCGCACTGCGGCGCGAGATGACTCTGCCGGAGGTGCTGCTCTGGCGCGAGCTGCGCGGCGGCCGATGCGGCGGGCTCCGGTTTCGGCGTCAGCACCCGATCGGGCCCTACGTGCTCGACTTTTACTGTGCCGATCGCAAGCTCGGCGTCGAGGTCGACGGCATGGCTCATGCGGGCGCCGAGCAGGCCGCCCATGACGAGCGACGCGGCACCTGGCTTGCGGCAAAGGGGATCACCGTGGTGCGGTTCAACGCGTCCGACGTACTGAGGGAAGAGACACGGCTCGACGTGCTGGACACGATCATGGCGGCAGCGCGGGACAGCCCCGCCCCCTCCACCGCCTGCGGCGGTCCCCCTCCCCCGCGGCGCGGGGGAGGATCAGGCGATGTGCACCAGCATCTTGCCGAAGTTCTCGCCGGAGAAGAGCTTGAGGAAGGCGCGCGGGGCGTTCTCCAGCCCCTCTTCCACCGTCTCCCGCCGCTTCAGCTTGCCGGCTTTGATCAGCGCCCCGGCCTCGGCCATGAACTGCGGCTTGAGATCCAGGTGATTGCGCACGACGAAGCCTTGCAGCTTGAGGCTGCGCATGATGGCGAGGCTGAGGTTGGAGGGCCCGGGCGACGGCGTCACATCGTTGTACTGGGCGATCATCCCGCACAGCGCGATGCGGCCGAAGGTGTTCATATGGTTGAGCGCGGCCACCAGATGAGGGCCGCCGACATTCTCGAAATTGACGTCGATGCCCTTGGGAAAGGCATGACCGACGGCTTCGGTCAGGTCGCCGCAGGTGCGGTAGTTGAGGGCGGCGTCGATGCCGGCCTCGTCCAGCAGCCAGCTGCACTTGTCGTCGGAGCCGGCTGAACCGACCACGTAGCAGCCGCGGGCCTTGGCGAGTTGGCAGGCGACGGAGCCCACGGCACCCGCCGCGGCGGAGACGAACACGGCGTCGCCGTCCTTGAGCTCGGCGATGCGCATCAGGCCGACATAGGCGGTGAGCCCCGGCGCGCCGAGGGCGCCGAGGAAAGCCTCGACGGGGGCCAGGGCCGGATCAACCTTCTCGAAGCCCTCGGCCGGCGCCACCGCATAGTCGCGCCAGCCGTGCATGTGGAAGACATAGTCGCCTTCGGCGAATTGCGGTGAGCGGGAGGCGACGACGCGGCCAACGGCGCGGCCGTCCATCACCTCGCCGACCTGGAACGGCCGGGCGTAGCTCTTCTGGTCGATCATCATGCCGCGCATGTAGGGATCGACCGACATCCATTCGTTGCGCACGACGATCTCGCCGTCGCCGGGCGCCCGCACCGGCACGGTCGCCAGCTCGAAATGGCTCGCGTTCGGCAGACCGACCGGCCGCGACGCCAGGCGGATTTCACGGGAACGTTGCTCGCTCATGCGCTTCCCCCAAGCTTGAATTCGTGGTGGCGGCACTAGATCACGTCGCGCATCGGTGTGCATCAGGCGGCCGCGGTCAGCGTTCGCGCGGAGGGACGCCGAGGCACCGGAACTGGAACGATAATAATTTCAACTTCAATGGCTTAGTCCGATAATCGGCCGCTGCCCCCTGTCCATCGCTGCCCGCGATGAGCTATGAGCAGGGCGACTGTCATGGACGCGGCCCGCTCGGCAGGGGCTGCCACCCGCTCAATCACGGAGCTCGACGATGACCAGCAAGGCCAAGTTTCGCACCGAAGAGGATGCCCTCGGCGACGTCGAGGTGCCGGCAGACCGCCTCTGGGGCGCGCAGACCGAGCGCTCGCTCGAGAATTTCCGCATCGGCGTCGATCGCTTCCGCTGGGGACGCCCGGTCATCCGGGCGCTCGGGATCCTGAAGAAGGCGGCGGCGCTCGCCAACGGCGACCTCGGCCAGTTGCCGCCGGACAAGGTGGCACTGATCGTGCGCGCCGCCCAGGACGTCATCGACGGCCGCCTCGACGGCGAGTTCCCCCTGGTCGTCTTCCAGACCGGCTCGGGCACCCAGACCAACATGAATGCCAACGAGGTCATCGCCAACCGGGCGATCGAGCTTGCGGGCGGCGAGATCGGCTCCAAGAAGCCGATCCACCCCAACGACGACGTCAACCGCAGCCAGTCGTCCAACGACACCTTCCCGACGATGATGTATGTCGCCGCCGCCGAGCAGCTCACCGGCGCCCTGCTGCCGGCGGTCGGCAAGCTGCGCGACACTCTCGATGCCAAGGCCGACGCCTATCGCGACATCGTCATGATCGGCCGCACGCATCTCCAGGACGCGACGCCGCTGACCGTCGGCCAGCTCATCTCGGGATGGGTGGCACAGCTCGACCACGGCATCGCCGCGGTGGAACAGGGCATGAAAGGCCTCTTCGACCTGGCCATCGGCGGCACGGCCGTCGGCACCGGGCTCAACGCCCCCGCGGCCTTCGGCGACGTCGTCGCACGGCACATTGCCGAGGAGACCGGCCTTCCCTTCGTCTCGGCCACCAACAAATTCGCCGCCCTCTCCGCCCACGACGAGATGGTGGTGGCGAGCGGGGCCGTGCGGGCGCTCGCCGGCGCGCTGATGAAGATCGCCAACGATGTGCGCTTCTACGCCTGCGGGCCCCGGGCGGGCTTCGCTGAGATCAAGATTCCGGAGAACGAGCCGGGCTCCTCGATCATGCCGGGCAAGATCAACCCCACGCAGTGCGAGGCCCTGACCATGGTGTGCGTGCAGGTGTTCGGCAACGACCACGCGGTCGCCTTCGCCGGCTCCCAGGGCAACTTCCAGCTCAACGTCTATAAGCCGGTGATGCTGCACAACCTCCTGGTCTCGGGCGAACTGCTGACCGACGCCTGCCATTCGTTCAACGACCATTGCGCCGTGGGCATCGAGCCGGACGAGCGGCGCATCCGTGCCAACCTCGACAACTCGTTGATGCTGGTGACGGCGCTCAATCCGCACATCGGCTACGAGAAGGCGGCGCAGATCTCGCTCAAGGCCTACCGCGAGAACCTGTCGCTGCGCGAGGCGGCGCTCCAGCTCGGCTACGTCACCGGCGAGGAGTTCGACGCCTGGGTCAAGCCGGAGGACATGACCCGCCCGTTGGCGTCGTAACAGCGGCTCGACCTATGGAGGGCGCCGCCGTGGATCTCGGCTGAGGTTCAGGCGGCCCTTGGCTGGCGGTGAGGGTGGAGGGGGGCGCTGATGCGCCGCTTGTCCTGTGCGCCCTGGAGGACGAAGGAGACGAGGGCCTCGTCGACCTGCTCGGCCTCGCGGACGATTTCGAGGGCGGCGGCGACGCCGGCCTCGGTGGGGCCGTTGCCTGCGGCGAGGGAGGTTGTGAGCCAGGCGGCGATGTCGGCGTCGACGCGTCCTGTTGGGCGCATGGACCAGACGACGAAGTCGACGATGAGGCGGACGAAGAGGTCGTCCCAGGCGGTGGGCTTGTCGTCGATCATGCGGTCGAGGGCGATGAGGAGGTCGGCCTCGTCGCGGTGCATGATGTCGTGGGGGAGGATGCGTGTTGCGAGCTCGCGCACGTCGTTGCTTGAGATTTTGGCGGCATCGAGGGTGCGTTCGGCGAAGGCGTGCAAGGATGTCTTGATCATGACTTGAGGCCTCTCCGGCGAATTGTTTTGGTTGCCGGTGTTGTTCCTGTTGTGGCTCAAGCATTGCGCGTTGGATCTGGCCAATGAGTTAACGGGGAAGTGTGAACGTCTGTTCAGGTTAAACGAAGCTGACGCGGCTTAGTTCATGAAGTCTTGCGTTGGCATTCCGTTAAGCTTCCCAAATCCTTGACGCAGGGACGCCGCAGCGAGGCGCCGCGCCCGGCGAGGCCATGCCCTGTGGGCCGGCGGCGGCGACGGCGGCGGCGGGCGCGGCAGCTTTCGACCTGGAGGATGGCTGCCCGGGTCAAGCCCGGGCATGGCCCGGGAGGTCGGCGCCGTGCACCCATGCCGTCATGGTCGGGCTTGACCCGCCCCTCCACCCTTCAAAGCAGAGCCAGCCGTGCCCCTTATGCGCGCCAGCCGGGAAAGAGGTCGCCAAGGGCGCCGACGATCATCTCGGCGGCGATCGCCGCCAGAATGATGCCCATCACTCGCTTGGAGATGGAGAGCGCGGTCGGCGACAGGCGGCTGGCGAGCAGCGGGGCGCAGGCCAGCAGGATGGCGAAAAAGACGAGATAGCCGATGAGCCCGGCATAATAGCCGATCAGGCCGGCCGGGCCGGTCGCCGTCTGCGCGAACACGATGATGGTGGCCATGGTGCCGGGGCCGAAGGCGATCGGAATGCCGAGGGGATAGATGCCGACGTTCGTCGCGGTCTCGAAGGTCTGCCGTTCGGCCTCCGTGCCGTGATGGGCGCTGCTGTCCTCGCCGTGCAGCATCGACAGCGCGATCAGCAGCACGATGAGGCCGCCGGCCAAGCGGAAGTGCGAGACGTCGATGCCGAACATCGCCAGCAGCTGCTGGCCCGCCAGCGCGCAGACCAGCGAGCCGACCGCGATGGTCACGATCATCCCCACCATGGCACGGCGACGCTCCGCCGGCGGCTGGTCCGCCGTCAGCGCCAGGAACACCGGGATGGTGCTGAGCGGGTTCATGATGGCGAACAGCGCGGCGAACAGCTTCGTTGTCGTAACCCAGTCCACCGCTTGCCCTCCCCGTCCAGCCGTATCGCGATCAGGTGTCGCGAGTCGCCCCAGCTTCAAGCTCGCCCAGCATGCCCTGCCGTCTGCCCTGTACAGCGGATCGGGACCTGTTGGGAAATCGGGATATCCTGGGGGGCGGCGAGACGGGCCGGACCGCACCGCGTGCGATCCGGGTGAGCGCGCATTCAGGCGTGGCCGATGCCGTGTGCATGTCCCGATCGGACGGCCTTATCCGACCGGGCCGGAGCGCCCTTGGGTGTGGACTACTTCAGCATCGGGCAGCCGCCTTCCGAGATCGGCCGGAAGGCCTTGTCCGCCGGCACGGTCGCCACGAGCTTGTAATAGTCGAAAGGATACTTCGACTCCGCGGGGCTCTTGACCTCGAAGAGGTGGATCGGATGGATGCCGCGGCCGTCCGGCCGCACGGCGAAATCGCCGAACAGCTTGTCCTGGAACGGCGCCTTCTTCATCTCTGCGACGACGGTCTTGCCGGTATCTGTGCCGGCGGCGGCCACGGCCCTGAGATAGGCCATCGTGGCCGAGTAGACGCCGGCCTGGTTGCTGCTGGGCATCTTGCCGTCCATGCCCGGCCGGGCGCCGAAGCGCTTGCCGAAGGCGCGGGTGTCGTCGTTCAGGTCCCAGTAGAAGCCCTCGGTCAGCAGCAGGCCTTGCGCGTTCTTGAGCCCCATGGCGTGCACGTCGTTGATGAAGGCGAGAAAGGCGACGAGCTTCTGGCCACCCCTCTGCAGGCCGAACTCGGCCGCCTGCTTGACCAGGTTGATGGTGTCGGCGCCGGCGTTGGCGAGGCCGATGACCTTGGCCTGCGAGCTCTGGGCCTGCAAAAGGAACGAGGAATGATCGGCGGTGTCGAGCGGATGCTTGGCCGAGCCCAGCACCTTGCCGCCATGCTTGAGGATGTAGTTGGTGGCCTCCGCCTCGATGCCCTGGCCGAGCGCGTAGTTGACGGTGATGAAGAACCAGGTGTCGCCGCCCCGCTGCATCATGGCTGCGGCGGTGGTGTTGCCGGTGGCCCAGGCGTCGTTGACCCACTGCACCGTATTGGGTGAACAGGCCTTGCCCGTCAGGTCGGACGTTGCGGTGGCCGAGGCGAGGAAGGTCATCGCCGTGTCGCGCAGCAGCGAGTTGACCGCAAGGCCGACCGATGAGTTCGGCACGTCGACGACGGCGTCGACCTTGTCGACATCGAGCCAGCGCCGCACGATGGCGGAGCCGATGTCCGGCTTGTTCTGGTGATCGGCGAAGACGACCTCGACCTTGATGCCCTTGCCGCCGCCGGCGAAGTCCTCCGCCGCCATGCGTGCGGCCTCGACCGAGCCCATGCCGTTGGTGTCCTGGAATGGACCCGACATGTCGGTCAGTACGCCGACCCGGACGACATCGTCCGAGACCTGCGCCATCGCCGCCCCGGTCCAGGCCAGCGACACCGCGAACGCCCAACAGGCCACCCTCATCTGCTCCTCCCCGTCTTTTTGTCGCCGCCTATGCTCAGACCACTTGCCCGCGCCCCGCGCAATCGGACGTTCGGACGAGCTGGAGTCGAGTGGTTTTTCTTGAATCATCATCCCGCTCCGGGCCCTCGTTGGGAAGATGATCCTGCCCAAAAGGGGCTCCACTTTCTCGGATCAGGGTCCAGCTCAGGTCTGTCGGTCCGGCAGGCGCACGAGGAGGCCGTCCAGCGCCGGCGTGACCTCGATCTGGCAGGCGAGACGGCTGGTCGGCTGCCGCTCGGCCGCGGTGCCGTCGAGCAGCGCGTCCTCGTTCTCCGACATCGGCACCAGTCGCCCGATCTGCTCGTCGTCCACATAGACATGGCAGGTGGCACACATGGCGTTGCCGCCGCATTCGGCCAGGATCTCCTCGATGCCGTGCTGGGTGGCGCCCTGCATGACGCTCGCGCCCACGGCGATCTCGATCGCGTCCTGCCGACCGTCGGGGTGGACGAAGATGACCTGCGGCACCGATCAGGCTCCCTCGATGGCGAGCGGCAAGCTCTCGAGCCCCCGCAGCGTGTTGTTGTAGCGGCGCTTGACCGGGCCGCTGACGGTGATCGAGCGGGCTTTGCGCGCGAGCGCTGACAGCAGCACCTCACCCTCCAGCCGGGCTACCAACTGGCCGACGCACATGTGGATACCGGAGCCGAAGCCGACGTGACCGCTGGTGCGGCGGGTGATGTCGTAACGCTCCGGATTCTCCCAGCGGCGCGGATCCCGGTTGGCGGCGCCCAGGAACATCAGCACCTTCTCGCCCTCGCCGATAGCGACGCCGCCGAGTTCGACCGGCCGTGTCGTGGTGCGAAAGAAGGTCTGCACCGGGCTCTCGAAGCGCACCGCCTCCTCGAAAGCGTTGCGGGCAAGGCCGGGGTCGTCGCGCAGGCGCTCCCACTCGTGCGGGAAGCGCGCCAGGCAGTAGAGCGCGGCACCGATGCCGTTGACCGTGGTGTCGAGGCCGGCGCTGAGCAGCGAGCGCACCAGCAGCGGCGCCTCGGCGTCCGTGATCTCGCCGCTGTCCACGTGGGCATGGACGCAGGCGCCGAAGCCGCCGGGGCGCAAGCTCTCCCGCTGGCACTGAGCCTGCACATAGGCCTGGTGCGGCGCCGAGCGCTCGATCGCCGACTGCCGCAGGGCGTTCGGCGGCCCGAAGGCGTTGAAGACCAGGCCGGCATAGGGCAGCAGGTTCTCGCGGCCCTCCGCCTTCAGGCCGACCGCATCGGGAAACACCGACAGCGGGTAGGCTTCGGCCACGTCGGCGATGCCGTCGATGCGGCCGCGCGCCACGATCTCGTCGACCGTCGCGTCGGCCGCAGCAGCGAAGCCGTCGCGGATCTGCTTCATCACGGCCGGCGACAGCACCCGGCTCAGCACGGCGCGGGTGCGGGTGTGGGCAGGCGGGTCCGCCTCGAGAATCAGGCTCGGCGGCCGCCACGGCGTCTCCTTGGCGAAATCGCTGAGGCCGACGCCACGGCTGGAGCAGAAGGTCGCCGGGTCGTTCAGCACCGCATGCACCTCGGCGTAGCGGGCGACGGCGAAGACGTTCCACTTGGCGAGATAGACGACGGGGCCGGCCTCCCGCAGCGCCTCATGGATGGGATGAGGATCCTCGAAGAAGGCGTCGGAGAAGGGATCGACGTCGGACACCGGCGCGGACGACGGCGCCTGCCGGATGTCCCGCGGCTCGACCTGCGGCGTGATCATGCTCACCTCCCTGGAGTGCGGAGCCATGCGGCCGGGGCCCGCCGAAAAACGCATGACGAAGGGCAGCCGATGCGCCATATCGGCGGCAAGGATCGGAAGGCGCGATGGCCAGGGGCAGGACGGCGAGCGACGAGGACGTGCGAGGCCGCGAGACGGCAGCGCCGCGGCTCGACCTCGACCGCTACGTGCCGGCGCTGCTCGCGTTCCTCGCCAACAAGCTGGCCAAGACGGCGACCACCACCTACCAGCGCCGCTTCAAGGTCAACGTCACGGAATGGCGGATCCTGTCGCTGCTGGCCATCGAGCCGGCAATTCCGGCCGCCCGCATCTGCCACGTCATCGGTTTCGACAAGGGGCCGGTGAGCCGCACGCTGGCAGCGCTGCAGGGCAAGGGGCTGGTCGATGTCACGGTCGACCCGGGCGACGCGCGCCGCCGGCTGATCAGCCTCACGGACGCGGGAACCGCCCTGCACGATCGCATCATCCTGGTGGCGCTGGAGCGCGAGCGGCGCTTGCTGTCGTGCCTCACGGCCGAGCAGCGGAACACGCTGATCCACCTCCTCGGCGCCCTGCACGACAATTTGCCGGCGGTCACCCGGCCGGGCGACGCCACTCCCGATAGTGGACGGTAGAGCGGGATCCGAACCTGCGACCCCCTCGTCCCGAACGAGGTGCGCTCCCCGCAGCTCCGGCTCAAGCCCGGCCATGACGCTGAGAGCGACGCGCGAGGCGCTTGAATCGGCGAACGGCACACGGAACGATATCGGGCAGCGCCGCTTCTGGCCCCGGGGAGTGCTCGGCCGCCGCGGCGTCGCCACGCGGATTCGCGGAGCCGCCTCCATCTCGTCCCTCCCGTGAGTGCGGCTTGTGCCGCCTTGTTCAGATCGATTCTATCTCCCACAAATCCGTTGCTTTGGCAACCATTAATCAAGCCCGCGCGGCGCGCTTCAGGCCTCGTCGGCCAGGGTTTTCAGGATCTCGCCGGCCTCCGCGAAGGCCGTGTTGGCGGCCGGCACGCCGGCGTAGATCGCCGTCTGCATCAGCGCCTCCTTCAGCTCGTCGCGGGTGAAGCCACCGCGCGCCAGGCCGGCGCGGGTGTGCAGGCGGAACTCCTCCCAGCGGCCGAGCGCGGCCGTGATGACGACGACCAGCAGGCGACGGGTGCGCTCGTCGAGCCCTGGCCGACCCCACACCTCGTGCCAGGCGATGCGGGTGATCATGGCCTGAAAGTCGGCGTTGAACGGCGTGCGGCGGGCCAGCGACTGGTCGACCCAGGCATCGCCCAGCACGCGCCGGCGGTTGGCAAGGCCCGCCGCAAACAGGGTGTCGGCGGCTGCCTCCGCCGGCTCAAGGGGCAGCAGCGTCCGCCGCAACGCCGCGGCGAGCTCGGCCGGCGCCTCGACCGGGGCGAGGTGCGCGGCATCCAGATGCGCCACCTCGGCACCGGGGATGACGGCGGCGATCCTGTCGCCGTGGCCGGCGAAGGGCGTCGAGATGTCCCGGTCGCCGGCGACGACGACGCAGGGCGCGGCGATGGCGCTTATACGGTCGATGAGCTGCATGTCGCGGATAGCGGCGCCGGCGCCGATGTAGCCGGCTGGAGCCATGGCGAGCAGCCCGGCGCGGAAGCCCGCCGCGATGTCGGGATGGGCGCGCACGAAGCCGGGCGCCAGGAAGCGCCCCATGGCGAGATCGGCGATGGCCGCCATGCCGCCGGAGCGGATCAGCGCGATGCGGTCGGCCCAGGCTGCCGGATCGAGGGCGGCGGAGGTGCAGACGAGGCCGAGCCCAGTGACGCGTCCCGGCGCGGCGAGCGCGATCTCCATGGCGATCATGCCGCCGAGCGACACCCCCGCAACGGCCGCCCGCTCGATGCCGGCCGCATCCATGACGGCGAGCACGTCGGCGGCGAGCCCGGCCAGGGTGTAGTCGCCCTCCGGCGCATCGGAGGCCCCGTGGCCGCGCGTGTCGATGCGCAGCAGCCGGAAGGCCGGCAACAGGTGCGGGATGGCCCGGTCCCACAGGCCCATGTCGGTGCCGATGGAGTTGAGCAGCACCAGCGGCGGCCGCTCGGGAGCGCCGTCGAGCTTCCAATAGAGGCGAATGCCGTCGCGGGTGGTGAAGGGCATCAGGACGAGCTCCGGTAGGCGGCGATGAGGGCGGCGACGATGGCCTGGGATTCGCCGATGTCGTGGCCGAGGCCGGCTTGGGCGAGGTTGCGGGCGATAGCGGCGTCGTCGATGTCGAGGCCTTCGGCAACGCAGGCCATGGCCTCCGCGGCGCCGGCGGCCAGCATGAACAGCTCCGCCAGCGCCGGGCCTTCCGCCTGCCAGCCGCCGAGCCCGCGCTCCTCCTCCTGCGCCATGCCGGCGAGCACTCCGGCGACGAGCCCGGGCGCCCGCACGGCGGCGGCGAGCGCGACCCCGCAGCCGGTGGGATTGCGCTTGTGAGCCATGGCGGACGAGCCGCCGCGGCCGGGCACCGCCGGCTCGCGCGCCTCGCCGATGGCGTTCTGCGCCAAGAGGGCGACGTCGCGCGCCATCTTGGCCATGGCGCCGATGGCAATGCCGAGCGCCGTGGCGAGGCCTGCCACCCCGTCGCGGCGGCTGTGCCACGGCCCCGGCGGCGACACCAGGCCAAGCTCGGCGGCCATCCGGGCGGCGACCTGCTGGCCCTTGCCGGCCAGCCCGGCGCGCGTGCCGGCGGCGCCGCCGAGCTGGAGGGCGACGGCCGTTGCCGCCTCCCGCGCCAGCCGCGCCCGGGCGCTGGCGATGCCCGCCAGCCACTGGGCGATGCGCAGGCCGAAGCCGATCGGCAGCGCATCTTGCAGCAGCGTGCGGCCGATGGCCGGGACGGCGCCGTAGCGCTCGGCGAGCGGCGACAGCGCCGCCGCGAGGCGCGCTAGATCGGCGTCGAGCAGACCGACGGCGACCCGGGCCTGGCTCATCAGCACCGTATCGGCGAGGTCCTGGCTGGTGGCGCCGTGATGCACGGCCTTGGCGACCGCCGGGTCATCGGCGAGAACCTGTCGGAGCCGGGCCACCAGCGGAATGGCCAACGTGCCGGCGAGCGCGGTCTCGTCGGCGAGTTCGGCCGCATCGATGGCGATGGTGGCGCAGGCACGAACGATGGCCGCCGCGGCCGCCGCCGGGATCAGCTTTTCGGCCGCCTCCGCCCGGGCCAGGGCGGCCTCGAACGCGAGCGCCGCCTCCAGCGTCGCCTTGTCGTCGAAGGCGACCAGCATGGCCGGCGTTGTCGCCGGTCGCAGGCGTAGCAGGGCCGTCGTCACAGGTCGAAGAAGACGGTCTCGCCGTCCCCCTGCAATACGATGTCGAAGCGCCACGCGCCGAGCGCCTGCGGTTCCGCCAGCAGGGTGGCCCGGCGTTCGGCCGGCACCAGCGCCAGCACCGGATCCTCCTCGTTGCCCTCCCCGCCGGCAAAGTAGAGCCGCGTCGCCAGCCGCTTCAGCAGGCCGCGGCCGAACACCGAGACGGCGATGTGGGGCGCCTGCAAGACGTTGCCGGCGCCCGGCACGCGCCCCGGGCGAATGGTGCGGAAGCGGTAGACGCCATCGGCGCCGGTGGCCGCGCGGCCGAAGCCTATGAAGCCCGGATCGAGGGGCACGTCGCTGCGCACATCGTCAGGGCTGGCGTAGCGGCCGGCAGCGTTGGCCTGCCAGATCTCGACCATGGCGTCCGGCACCGGCTGGCCCTCGCCGTCGATGACGCGGCCGGTGATCTCGATCACCTCGCCCTCGGGGCGGGCATGCGGCGGCGCCACGTTGAGCACGCAATGCTCGGGCGGGAAAAGGTCGGGCCGGGCGCCCATGCCGGATTGGCCGACGAGATCGGCGCCCCCCTTCCACGGCAGGCCGTAGTGGAAGAACGGCCCCACCGTCTGCGACGGGGTTTGGCCGAACAACTCCTGGCTCTGGTTGTCCAGCCCCCGATTGTCAGTGGCCATGGTCGTCCTCCATGGGAGTTGCCTGACGGCCGCGCAGCACGATGTCGAAGAGATAGCCCAGCGCCCAGTTCGGCACCGTCGTGTCGATATCGAAACGTACCACCAGCCGCTGCCGGTAGGGCATCGGCACCGCGTTGGCGATCGGGTCGATCTCGATCAGCGGATCATCGGGGAAATAGAGCTGTGTCACCAGGCGGGTGGCGAAGCCCGGCCCGAGCAGCGACAGGTGGATGTGCGCCGGCCGCCAGGCATTGTGGTGGTTGCCCCAGGGATAGGCACCGGGCCGGACGGTGACGAAACGGTAGCGCCCCTCGCCATCGGTGACGACCCGGCCGGCCCCGGTGAAGTTGGGATCGAGCGGCGCGTCCCAATCGTCCTTGCTGTGGATGTAGCGGCCGGCGGCATTGGCCTGCCAGATCTCGATCACGGTGTCCGGCACGGGCCGCGCGGTCTCGTCGAGCACGCGGCCCGAGACGACGATGCGCTGCCCCTGGGGCGGCGCCCTGTGCTGAGCCGTGAGATCGGCGAGCGCATCCCCCATCAGCCGGTCCCAACATCCGGCCGGCCCGGTCACCTCGGTCAAGGTCGGGGGGATGTGTACCAGTGGCTGCCGGGGGCTGCGCAGCACCGTCGAGCGATAGTCCGGGTAGAGCGACGGCGGCTGCCCCGCGTCTTCGCGCGCATAGGGGATCACGAGCGACATGTCTTGCCTCCTGGCCGACGGGCCGGCCGCGAGCCCGGTGCAGCGTCCCGCCGGACGCGGCCGGCAGTGCCCTCGCAGCGGACCCGCATTCGTGCGGCCGGGCGTAGCCGCGGTCGCATCGCGCTGCTGATCAGGCCGGCTCGCGCTGGCGCACGGTGCGCTTCTCGATCAGCTTGGCGTAGTGCCCGCCCTTGATGATGCGGTTGACGTAGATGCCGGGCGTGTGGATGCAATCCGGCTCGAGGCTGCCGGCTTCGACGATCTCCTCGACTTCGACGATCGTCACCTTGGCGGCGGTCGCCATCATCGGATTGAAGTTCCGCGCCGTCTTGCGATAGATCAGATTACCTTCCGGATCCGCCTTCCACGCCTTGACGATGGCGAGGTCGGCCCTCAGCCACCGCTCGCGCACGTAGAGCTCGCCGTCGAACTCCTCCACGGGCTTGCCCTCGGCGACGACCGTGCCGACACCGGTCTTGGTATAGAAGGCGGGGATGCCGGCGCCCCCGGCGCGGATACGCTCCGCCAAGGTGCCCTGCGGGTTGAGCTCCAGCTCGAGCTTGCCGGAGAGGTAGAGGCTCTCGAACAGCTTGTTCTCGCCCACGTAGGACGAGATCATCTTCTTGATCTGGCCGTTGTTGAGCAGCATCCACAGGCCGAAGCCGTCGGCGCCGCAATTGTTGGAGATGACGGTCAGATCCTTGGTCCCGGCATCGCGCAGCGCCGGGATCAGGTTTTCCGGATTGCCGGAGAGGCCGAAGCCGCCGGACATGATGGTCATGCCGTCGAACAGGACGCCGTCGAGGGCGGCGGCCGGGCTGTCGTAGATCTTGCTGATCATGGTGGCTCCAGTGTGCGCGCGGCTTCCCGGGACTAGCGGACGAGCGGCAACCCCACATAATTCTCCGCCAGCGAACGCTGGGCCGCCGGCGAGGTCCGAATATAGTCGAGCTCCGCCATCTGCAGGCGGCGGGAGAAGCCGTCCATATCAGGGAAGCGGTGCGTGACCGAGGTGTACCACCAGCTGAAGCGCTCCGCCTTCCACACGCGGGCGAGCGCGCGGGCCGAATAGGCGTCGATGCCAGCCGTGGAACCCGAGGTGAAGAAGACGGTCAGGGCGTCGGCCAGGACGATGACGTCGGCCACGGCGAGGTTGAGGCCCTTGGCGCCGGTCGGCGGCACGATGTGGGCGGCGTCGCCGGCCAGGAACAGCCGGCCCCAGCGCATCGGCTCGGCCACAAAGGAGCGCAGCGGCGCGATCGACTTCTCGAACGAGGGTCCGCGCGTCACAGCCGCGCCACCCTGCGGGCCGAGGCGCAGGCAGAGCTCGTCCCAGAAGCGCTCGTCGGGCCAGTCCTCCGGCTTCTCGTCGAGCGTGCATTGGATGTAGTAGCGGCTGCGCGTCGGTGAGCGCATGGAGGCGAGCGCGAAGCCATGGGCGTGGTTGGCGTAGATCAGCTCGTGGCCGGCCGGCGGCACGTCGGCGAGGATGCCGAGCCAGCCGAAGGGATAGACGCGCTCGTAGGTGCGTAGCACGTCGGCCGGAATGGCGGAGCGGCTGACGCCGTGATAGCCGTCACAGCCGGCGACGAACGAGCATTCGAGCCGTTGCGCGACCCCGCCCAGGGTCCAGGTGACGACGGGCCGCCGCTCGCTCTCGAGGTCGTGCAGCGCCACCCCCTCGGCATTCCAGACGATGGAAATGCCGCGCGCGTCGGCCGCGTCGAAGAGGTCCTTCATCACCTCCTGCTGGCCGTAGACGGTCACCGTGGAGCCCCCCGTCGCCGCCGCCAGGTCGATGCGGAAGATGTCTCCGTCCAGGGCGAGGTTGATGCCTTCGTGCACCAGCCCCTCGGCGCGCAGACGCCGGTCGAGGCCGAGCCGGCCCATCAGGTCGGCGGTGATCTGCTCGAGGACGCCGGCCCGGACGCGGTTTTCGACATAGGAGCGCGTGCGCTGCTCGATGACGACGACCGCGACGCCGGCGGCGTGCAGCAGGTGGGCGAGGAACATGCCGGCCGGGCCGGCGCCGATGATGGCGACTTGCGTGCGCAGGGCCCGCTCCTCCCAGGAACGTAACGGTTTATGCCAATGAGAATAGATCGGCTGTCGTGCCAAGCCATGGACAGTCGATGCAAAACCTTGGACCAATCATCGACTGTGGGAGAGCGAGGCAGCGATGGCAGCGAGCGCCGAAACGGCCGTTCCGACCTTCTATCTCTATGGCGAGGCCCATCGGGCGGTCGACGACGGTTTCATCCATGTGGAGTCGTTGGACGATCGCTCGCGCCCCAGCGGATGGACGATTCGCCCGCACGCTCATGCCGAACTGAACCACCTGTTCCACATCGCCACCGGCGGCGGCACCATGCGGGCCGAGACACGCCGCCTCGCCTTCGTGGCGCCCTGCCTGCTGCTGATTGCGGCGGGGACGGTGCACGGCTTCCGCTGGCAGGCAGAGTCCAGCGGCTCCGTCGTCACGGTGGCCACGGCCCACCTGCAGGACCTCGTGCGCCACGACGAGGACCTGCGCGGCCTGTTCGGCACCGCGGCCGTGGTGCCGCTGGATCAGGGCCAGCAAGCCGCAATCGCCGCCGCCGCGGCGCGGCTCATGCAGGAGCTGGGCTGGGCGGCGCGTGGTCACCGCGCCGCCGCCGACGCCGGCCTGCTCGACCTCATGGTCACGGCGCTGCGCGCCCGCCATGCGCAGGCACCGGACGACGGCGACGGCCTGGTGATGCGCGGCGCCCAGGCCGAGTTGGTGGCGCGGCTGCGCCAGCGCGTCCAGGAGCGGTTCCGCCTGCGTGAATCGGTCGAGGCCCATGCCCGGGCCCTCGGGGTGACACCGGGCCGGCTGCGCGCCGCGTGTGCCCGCGTCGCCCGCCAGGCGCCCTCGGACATGCTGGACCAGCGCGCCTTGCTCGAGGCCAAGCGCGCCCTGCTCTACTCCAATGCCGCGGTGGCCGAGATCGGCTACGGCCTCGGCTTTCCCGACCCGGCCTATTTCTCGCGCTTCTTCACGCGCCATGTCGGCCAGCCCCCGAGCGCTTTCAGAGCGGCGCGCGGGGATTAGGGCAATCGCCCACCAGTCCAGACCTCTCGTCATGGTCGGGCTTGACCCGACCATCCATCGGTCACGGCTAGGGCTGGCCGCCGGTGGGTGTTGCCGAGTGGATGGATGGCCGGGGTCAAGCCCGGCCATGACGGTGGGAGGGTTGCGGCCGAACCTCCTGCCGAGGCGCCCGGCCCGGCGGGACAGGCGGCAGGTCGGGCAGCGGACGGCGGCGCTTTCGTCGTGCAAAGGTCAGCATCAGCGGCTAAGTCATGGGACGATCGCAGGTGCGCCGGGAGGAACCACGCCCATGTCCAGCAAGGTCAGCCCGCTCGCGGGCAAGCCCGTCGATCCCGCCAGGCTCGTCAACGTCCCCAAGCTGGTGACGGCCTATTTCTCCCTCCAGCCGGACGTGGCCGAGCCCTCGCAGCGCGTCGCCTTCGGCACCTCGGGCCACCGCGGCTCGGCCTTCGACGCGGCCTTCAACGAGGCGCACATCCTGGCCATCAGCCAGGCCATCTGCAACTATCGCAGGAAGCAGGGCACCGACGGGCCGCTGTTCATCGGCAAGGACACGCACGCGCTGTCCGAGCCGGCGCTGGCGAGTGCCATCGAGGTGCTCGCCGCCAACGGCGTCACCACCATGATCGATGCCGCCGGCGGCTACACGCCGACGCCGGTGATCTCGCACGCCATCCTCACCTATAACAGCGGCCGCAGCGCGGGCCTCGCCGACGGTATCGTCATCACGCCCTCGCACAACCCGCCCGAGGACGGCGGCTTCAAGTACAATCCGCCCCACGGCGGGCCGGCCGGCGCCGATGCCACCGACGAGATCCAGCGCGAGGCTAATGCGATCATCGCGGCCGGCCTCAAGGACGTGCGGCGCCTGCCCTATGCGAAGGCGCTGAAGGCGCCGGAGGTGCACAAGTACGACTTCATCACCCCTTATGTGGCCGACCTCGGCAACGTCGTCGACATGGAGGCGATCCGGGCCAGCGGCGTGCGCATCGGCATCGATCCGCTGGGCGGCGCCGCCGTACACTATTGGCAGCCGGTGATCGAGCGTTATGGGATCGACGCCACCGTCATCAACGACGCCGTCGACCCGACCTTCCGCTTCATGACGGCGGATTGGGACGGCAAGATCCGCATGGACTGCTCCTCGCCCTACGCCATGGCGCGGCTGATCGATCTGCGGTCCAAATTCGACGTCGCCTTCGCCAACGACACCGACGCCGACCGCCACGGCATCGTGGCGCCCTCCGCCGGGCTGATGAACCCCAATCATTATCTGACGGTGGCGATCTCCTACCTGTTCGCCCACCGCCCCGGCTGGGCCGCCTCCGTCGGCATCGGCAAGACGGTGGTGTCGAGCAGCAGCATCGACCGCGTCACGGCCCAGCTCGGCCGCAAACTCACCGAGGTGCCGGTGGGCTTCAAATGGTTCGTCGACGGCCTCTTGGACGGCTCGCTCGGCTTCGTCGGCGAGGAGAGCGCCGGCGGCTCCTTCCTGCGCCAGAACGGCACGGCCTGGACCACCGACAAGGACGGCCTGATCCTGGGCCTGCTCGCCGCCGAGATCACGGCGACGACCAAGCGCGACCCGGGCCACATCTACGACGAACTGACCGCCGAGCTCGGCCGCCCCTTCTACGAGCGCATCGACGCCCCGGCGAGCGCCCGGCAGAAGGACGTATTGAAGAAGCTTTCGCCCGACGCGATCAGCCAGCAGACGCTCGCCGGCGAGCCGATCACCCAGCGCCTGTCGAAGGCGCCCGGCAACGGCGAGGCCATCGGCGGCATCAAGGTGTCGAGCAAGGACGGCTGGTTCGCCGCCCGCCCGTCCGGCACCGAGGACGTCTACAAGATCTACGCCGAGAGCTTCGTGAGTATCGACCACCTGCGGCAGGTCCAGCAGGAGGCGCAGGACATCGTCTCCGCCGCCTTCGCGGCGGCGGGCGCGTAGCGCCAAGGCTCGGAGGCTACACGGCCACCCACCGGGCGTCAGGTCGTCAGCAGCGCCTGCGCGTCGGCCAGGCTGACCGGGGCATCGCCGAGCAGGCGCTCGGTCAGCGCGTCTTCCGCCGGCCCGGCCGAGGGGGCCAGCGGGTCCTGCGGCGCCAGGCGATGATCGACGACGAGCCGCGACAGCAGCAGGCGCCGGGCATCGCCGCGCCGCGCGTGGATGCGCCCGCCCTCCCAGGCGAAGGCAACCGCGCTCGCCACATGATAGAGCGCGCTGGTGGCTCTCCGCGCGTCGGCCTCGCTGGCTTCGTCCGCCGCCACCTGGCGCGCGAAGGCGATGGCGCGGTCGGCGAGGCCGCGGAGACGGTCGCGCCAGGCCGCCGGCACGCCCTCGCTGTCGTCGATGCGAGCATGCAGGTCGGCCGCCAGCGCCGCCTCGGCGCCGTGGCGACGCACCGCCCGGGTCAGTGCGTCGAGCGCCACGATGTTGCCGGTACCCTCCCAGATCGAGCCGAGGTGGGCGTCGCGCAGCAGCCGCGGAGTGGCGAACTCTTCGATGTAGCCGGTGCCGCCGCGCATCTCCATGGCGTCGCCGCAGACCTTGCGGGCGTCGCGCGTCGCGCGGTACTTCAGCGTCGGCGTCAGCACGCGCAGCAGTGCCGCGGCCTCCTGGCTGCCGGCCTCGGCCCGGTCGAGGGCCGCCGCGGTGAGAAAGCTCAGCGACACCGCCTGCTCGGTCGCCAGCATGATCTTCATCAGTTGCCGCCGCGCCAGTGGCAGGTCGACGATGCGCCGGCCGAACACCACGCGGCCGCGCGCCACCGTGGCGGCGTCGTGGTGAGCCCGGCGCATCAGCGCCGCCGACTTGACGCCGTTCGACAGCCGCGACCAGTTGACCATCTCGGCCATCTGCACGAAGCCGCGGTCGAGCCGGCCGACCGCATAGGCGACGGCGCCCTCCAGCTTGATCTCGCCCGAGGCCATGGAACGGGTGCCGAGCTTGTCCTTCAGCCGCACGATCCGGTAGTGGTTGGGTGAGCCGTCGTCGAGCAGCCGCGGCATCAGGAACAGCCCGACGCCGCGCGTGCCGGGGGGCGCCCCCTCGGGGCGCGCCAGCAGCATGATGGTGCGCGCGTCGGCGTTGGAGCAGAACCACTTCTCGCCGTGGAGCCGCCAGGTATCGCCGTCCGCCACCGCCCGCGTGGTGAGGGTGCCGACGTCGGAGCCGCCCTCCTTCTCCGTCATGAACTGGCCGCCCTGGGTGAGGCGGGCCATGTCGGTCTGGGTCAGTCCGTCCAGGTACTTGGCCTTGAGCGCCTCGTCGCCGAAGCGCGACAACAGCCGAGCGGCACCGTCGGTGACGTTGATCGGGCAGCCCATCCCGAACTCCGCCTGGTTGAACAGGAAGGTGAAGGCGTGCTTGGCGACGGCCGGATAGGTGTCCGGCCAGCCGAGGATGCCCTTGCGGTGCGACATGGCATGGATGCCGAACTCGCCGTAGGCGGCGCGCTCCAGCTCGCGATAGGCCGGATGATATTCGATCCATTGTGCGTCGCGGCCGAAGCGGTCGCGGTGGTGCAGCACCGGCCCGTGCCGGTCGGCGAGCCGCGCGCATTCGTCGAGCGGGCCGCCGGCCAAGGCGCCCAGCCGGTCGAGGTGCGGCTCGATGTGCCGGACCAGGTCGTCCGGCAGGTGGAGGCGCAGCAGGTCGGCCAGAGCCGGATCGGCCTGGTAGAAGTTCAGCCCCGATGTGTCGGGGGCGAGGAGGTTCGAGCGGTGGTCGAATGATGCGTGCATGATCGGCTTGCTGACGAGAAGGCGAAGGCGATCTAATCATGCCCCGCGCGGCACACAAACAGAATGCGCGAAGGCCGCCCGCGCCGGGAGCCAATATGCAAGAGTCTGCTGTGGGTTATGAGGTTGCGGACGGCATCGCCCGCATCGTGCTGAGGAATCCACCGGTCAACGCCCTGAACGACGCGGGGCTCTCGGCACTGATCGATGGCCTGCGGCGGGCGGCGGCCGACGACGGCGCGCGCGCCGTGCTGCTCACCAGCGCGGTCCCCGGGCGCTTCTCGGCCGGCCTCGATCTCAAGGCGCTGGCGGACCAGCCCGCGGCCAGGATCCGCGCCTTGGTGCGCAAGCTCTACGTCGAGCTCTACGACGCCCAATTCGAGCTGGGAAAGCCCTCGATCGCCGTCGTCGCCGGCACGACACGCGGCGGGGGCATGACCATGGCGATCTCGTGCGACGTCATCATCGCCTCCGAGAGCGCCACCTTCGGCTACCCGGAGATCGACAACGGCCTCCTGCCGGCGATCCATTTCGCCCATCTGCCGCGCATCATCGGCCGCCACCGCGCCTTCGAACTGCTGTTCAGCGGCCGGCCCTTCGCCGCCCGGGAGGCGTTCGACCTCGGCCTGGTCAGCCGCGTGGTGCCCGACGGCGAAGCGGAGGCGGCGGCGGTCGAGCTCGCACGCACCTTCGCCTCCAAGCCGGAGATCGCCGTGCGCCTGGGACGAGCCGCCTTTCTGCGCCAGAACGATCTGGACTATCGGCGCAGCGTCGCGGCGGCGGTGGAGGATTTCGCCACGGTCAGCGCCACCGAGGAGGCCCGCGCCGGGTTGCGCGCGTTCGCTCAGAGACCGCGCAAGGAGGGCTGAGAGGTCCCGCCACGTCGCGGCCAGGCTTCGCGCGCCCGGGTCAGTGCCCGCCACGTCATCGCGGCTCTCGCTGCCATCCCAACGTCAAGGCCGGGTCAAGCCCGGCCTTGACGGCGGGAGCAGAGGCGGCCCACCGTCACTCCACCTCGTCCCAGCTGGTGCCGTTGAAGCGCTGCAGCTTGATGTACTCGACGACGTTGTAGTCGGTGGGGCTGGTGTTGATGATGCTGCCGGGGATCAGCACGCCGATGCGGACGTCCTTCAGGTTGGCGGCCTGCTTCAGGATGTTCTCGCGGGTCAGGTCGTCGCCGCACTGGCGCAGCACCTGCTCCATGGTCTTGGCGTAGGCATAGCCGACGATGTTGAGCGTGTCGGTCAGATCCGCGCCGGGCATGTACTCCTTCATCCACTGGAACCAGGCCTTGACGTCCGGATCGTCGGCCCAGCGCGGGTCGGTCGCCTCCTTGATGAAGCCGCCGGTCAGGATGCCCTTGGAGGCCTCCAGGCCCGCCGGCTTGAAGGTGGAGCCGATGTAGGCCGAGCCGAGCGTGAGATAGGTGGTGGGCCGCCAGCCCATCTCGTGCGTCTTGCGGATCGCCTGCGCCGCCTGCTTGGCATAGGTGAACAGGAACAGGGTATCCGCGCCCGCATCCTTCAGCAGCACGATCTGCGAATCGACGGTCGGATCCGTGGCCTGGAAGCTCTGGGCGCTGACGATGCGCTGGTCGGCGTCGGGACCGAGGCCCTCCTTGAGGCCGGCCAGCAGCTCTTTGCCGAAATCGTCGTTCTGGTAAAGCACGCCGACTTTCGCCGCAGGCGAGCGCCGCGCCACCTCGCGGCCGTAGAACACCCCTTCCCGGTGCAATGTCGGTTGCCAGCCCATGGTCCAGGGGAAGCGGGCCGGGTCGTTGAAGGCCTGCGAGCCGCCGGCGACGAACAGCTGCGGCACTTTGGCCTTGTTGAGGTAGGCGCGGGAGGCGAGATTGTTGGCGGTGCCCAGGGTGCCGAAGATGGCGGCGACCTCCTCGCTCTCCACCAGGCGGCGCGTCGCCTCCAGCGACTTCGGCGGGCTGTAGCCGTCGTCGAGCGCGATGAGCACCACCTTGCGACCGTTGATGCCACCCTTGTCGTTGAGCGACTTGAAATAGGCCTGCTCGGCCCGGCTCAGCTGGCTGTAGGCCGAGGCCGGCCCGCTGAACGGCATGGTTTGGCCGATCTTGATCTCCGTGTCGGTGACGCCCGGACCGTATTGCTTGGTTTGCGCGTGCGCCTGCGTGGCCAGGGCTGCTGCCACCGCCGCGCCAGCCACCATCCTGATTGTGGACCGGATACCGATTTGCACAGCCGTGTCTCCCGAAATGCGCCTGCTTGTTGGGCACACCGGAATGACCACCGGGCGCCGCTCGGCATGCCCATAACGTAATTTATGTTACTTAGGAAGGGCGCTTGGGGCGGGCCGGTGCCACCGAGCGGCGCCGCTCGGGACAGCCCGTTCAGGACAGCCCGTTCAAGACTTGGCCGCGTGCTCCGGTTTGCCCTTGCGGTGGGTCGACGCCATCTTCCGCAGCTCGGCCTCGCTCATCGACGTCTCCATCGATTTGGAGGCGCCCTTGAGTTCGCCCTTGCCGATGTCGCCGCGCTTGGCGGCGAGTGCCGCACCGGCGGCCTTCTGCTGAGCTTTCGATTTGGCAGGCATGGTCCCGCTCCTCCTCCGCCCGGCCGCACGCACCGTCACGCCGGTATCGTCACAACGGCGGGTGGCGGCAAAGGTTCATCCGGCTCGCGAGCCGAATGGATCGGAATGAAACCTCATAAAATCAACAGCTTGCAGCTTCCAGGGCGATCAGATGATTCCATCGGGTCGAGAAATGCACTAGACACGATCCGACCATCTTCCTCGGTGGGAATCGCCGGATCGTGTCGGGCCGAGCCCGCGCGGCCGGCTCATGACGAGGCCAGGAGCCCGATGAAGACCGTCTCCGGCGCCATGCCGCAGGAATGGACCGAGCCGGCGGCCCGCATGCTGCTCAGGGCGCTGTTCGACGCCGCGGTCGCGGCGGCGCAGCCGGCCACCACGCTGGCACGCCACCTGCCGGGGCCGGTCAAGGGACGGACGATCGTCGTCGGTGCCGGCAAGGCCTCGGCCGCCATGGCGCGCGCCCTGGAGGACGCCTGGGCGGGCCCGCTCGGTGGCCTCGTGGTCACTCGCTATGGCCACAGCGTCCCCTGCCGTGCCATCGAGGTGGTGGAGGCCGCCCACCCGGTGCCCGACGCGGCCGGCCTCGATGCCGCTTCCCGTATCCTGGCGATGGTCTCGGGGCTGACCGCGGACGATCAGGTCATTGCGCTGATCTCCGGCGGCGGCTCGGCACTGATGGCGCTCCCGGCGCCCGGCATCGGCCTCGACGACAAGCAGGCCGTCGCCCGCGCGCTGCTCAAATCCGGTGCCTCGATCGACGAGATGAACTGCGTGCGCAAGCACCTGTCGGCCGTCAAGGGCGGCCGGCTCGCCGCCGCGGCCTACCCGGCACGGATGCTGACGCTGCTGATTTCCGATGTGCCGGGCGACGATCCCGCGGTCATCGGCTCCGGGCCGACGGTCGGCGATCCGACCACGGCGGCCGACGCGCTCGCCGTCCTCAAGAAGTATCGCATCACAGCGCCCGCGCCGGTGCTGAGCCGGCTCCGCGCCGCCGACGACGAGACGCCGAAGCCGGACGATCCGCGTCTGGCGCGGGCTCGCACCATCACCATCGCGACGCCGCAAGCGTCACTGGAAGCAGCGGCTGCGGTCGCGCGCGCCGCCGGTGTCACGCCGCTGATCCTGAGCGATGCGGTCGAGGGCGAGGCGCGTGAGGTCGCCAAGGTGTTCGCCGCCGTGGCCCGTCAGGCGGCGCTGCGTGGCCAGCCGGCGGCCCCGCCTTGCGTGCTGTTGTCAGGCGGCGAGACGACGGTGACGGTGCGCGGCGACGGCCGCGGCGGCCGCAACGTCGAGTTCCTGCTGGCGCTCGCCGTGGCGCTCGACGGCCGGGCCGACGTCTACGCCCTGGCAGCCGATACCGACGGGGTCGACGGCGCCGAAGACGTGGCGGGCGCGCTCGTCACGCCCGACACGCTGGCCCGGGCCGCCCGGCTCGGCATCGACGGCAAGGCCTGCCTCGCCGACAACGACGGCCACAGCTTCTTCGAGACCCTGGGCGATCAGGTGATCACCGGACCCACGCTGACCAACGTCAACGATTTCCGCGCCATCCTCGTCGTCGCGCAGCAAGTCCCTTAAGCCGCGTGTGCGACCTGGGCTTGGGCCAGGCCCGCCTGGGCCAGCAAGCGCGCCTGCTCGGACGGGCTGCGGTAGAGGAAGTTGCCGGGCAACCCTAGGCGAAGGCAGGCCTGGAACGCCGGGGATCGAGGCCTGGCGCGTCTGTCCGCCAAGCTCGCGACCGCCCGCAGCGCCAACCGATCGGCCATGGTCAGGTCGTAGGACGCGCCGAGCGCCAGCTTTCCTCTGACGAGCGGCGGCAACAGCGATACGGCCGCGCGCGCCAGGGATCGATGCAGGAATTTCGGGACGCTGGGCGCCGCCGTTCCGGATTGGATGATGGCCAGGAACTCCCCGACGATCGGATGGGGCTCGAAGCGGTCAGCGCGCTGCGCCATCATGTTCAGAAAATCCGCGGTCGAGGCTGGCGAGCGCTGCACACCGTAAAGCTGGGCCACGACCGCTCCGTCGCGATAGAAGCGCGCCTTGTCGGCATCCGGGATCGGCGCGACGAAGCGGTCGTAGGCGTTCAGAAAGCCGTAGGCCGCGGTAGCGCTCACCCAGTCGAGGAGCTCGGGATCGAGCGCCCGATAGGCCTCGCCGCCGGGCGTCTGGCCATTGACCTTGGCGTGCATATGGGAGACGCCCTTGATGACCCGTCGCGCGGCGCTCTGCGGGCCGTAGACCCCGACCATGGCGGCCATGCCGGTGCGCTTCGAGCGGCCGATGGGATCGACGGGGTAGGTCGAATGATCCCACACGCCTGAGCGGATGCGGGCGTCGGCGAATTCCAGCAGGACGGCCGCGACCCCGCCGATCCCCAGGACGATCGGATTCTTGTAGACGCGCCACTGCACCGAGCCCGGATGCAGAAGGGCGGCCTCGCCGGCGGGCTGGCTGAAGTCGATCTTCCAGCCCAGGTAGTTCGTCATGTCGCCCATGGCCGCCCTCGCCTCCCCTGAATATATATCAAATGATATCTTTTGATAATCCCTATCATTCGATACATATCTTCGCAAGGCGGCGCACCGTGCTATCTGGGCCGCATCGAGGCTCGCAGTGCCCCACCGGGCGCCAGAGCTCCCGATCAGATGAAACATCCGATCGGACGACATGCTCCAACTTACTGAAGCTGGGGCGCATCTCGTCGATCGGGACGGCGACCCCATCGGAGCGCGCCCCAGCAACCGCATCAGGAGACCCAAGACGTGCCAAGCGCCGAGGCGCCACGATCCCCGAAAGGCGCCGGAGACATCGCGGCCGCGCCGGGAGGCTACCGGAAGGGTGAGGAAGCGCGGGCGAGAATCCTCGAAGCCGCGATGAGATCGTTTGGTGCCAGCGGCTTCAAGGCCGCCACGACACGGCAGATCGCCGAGGACGCCAACGTCAACCTGCCGGCGCTCAAATACTACTTCGGCAGCAAGGAAGGGCTTTACCTCGCCTGCGCGCGCGAGATCGTCGGCCGCTATGAGACACGCATGCTGGCCCTGGTAACCGACGCCGGGGCCGCGCTGCACGCCGACATCAGCCCGACCGACGCGCGGGCGCGGCTCAAAGCGGTCATCGGTACGCTGGCGGAGCTGTTGGTCAGCAGCACCGAGGCGGACATCTGGACGTCCTTCGTGCTGCGCGAGATGGCCGACCAGGGCCCCGCCTTCGCCATTCTCTACGAGCAGCTCTGGGCACCCGGCGTCGCTCTCACCGCGAACCTGATCAGCCGCGCCATGGGTGAACGCGCCGCCTCGCCGGCAGCGCGCATCCACGCGCTGCTGCTGATCTCGAGCCTGACCGCGTTCAGCACCGCGCGACCGGTCGCGCTCAAATACCTCGGCTGGCCCGACGCCAGCGACACGCGCTTCGCCAGCGTCAGGCGCGTCATCGACGAGCAGATCGATCGCATCGGCTGAGCGTTTTCGAGCGAAGTGGACGCCGGTTCGCGTGAAGAAAATGAGATAAATCAAATAGATATAGCATTTCGCGATTCGAAGAAACGCGGAAATGCTATAAGCGCCGCGACAGCCCCCTCAGACCCAGTCGAGGGAGCGCGCGACGGCCTTGCGCCAGCGGGCGAACAGCGCATCGCGCGGTGACGGGCCCATGCGCGGCTGCCAGCGCCGATCGATGTGCCAGTTGGCGACGAGGTCGTCCCGGCTCGTCCAATAGCCTGTCGCCAGCCCTGCGGCATAGGCCGCGCCGAGCGCCGTCGTTTCCGAGACGCGGGGGCGGACCACCGGGGCCCCGAGCATGTCCGCCTGGAACTGCATCAGGAGCTCGTTGGCGACCATGCCGCCGTCGACGCGCAATTCGGCGACGGTGATGCCCGCATCCTTTTCCATCGCCTCGATCACGTCGCGGGTCTGGTAAGCCGTCGCCTCCAGCGCGGCGCGGGCGATATGCCCCTTGTGCGCGAAGCGGGTGAGGCCGGCGATGACGCCGCGAGCGTTCTCCTGCCAGTAGGGCGCATAGAGGCCCGACAGCGCCGGCACGAAATAGACGTCGCCATTGTCCGCAACGCCGGCCGCGAGCCGCTCGACGTCGGCGCTGCTGTCGATGATGCCGAGGTTGTCGCGCAGCCACTGCACCAGCGCGCCGGTGATGGCGATGGAGCCTTCGAGCGCATAGGCGACCTCGCCGTTCCCCAGCTGGCTGGCGACGGTGGTGACCAGCCCGTGGCGCGACGGCACGGGCTCGGCGCCGGTGTTCATCAGCATGAAGCAGCCGGTGCCGTAGGTGTTCTTGGCTTCGCCCGGCTTGAAGCAGGCCTGGCCGAAGAGCGCCGCCTGCTGGTCGCCGAGGATGCCGGCGACGGGCACGCCCGCGAGCACGGGAGTACGGGCCTCGCCGTAGACCTCGCTCGACGAGCGGATGGCGGGCAGCACGGCCCGCGGCACGTCGAACAGCGCCAGGATGTCGTCATCCCAGGCGAGCGTATCGAGCCGCATCAGCTGGGTGCGGCTGGCGTTGGTCGCGTCGGTCAGGTGCAGCCCGCCGGCGGGCCCGCCGGTCAATTGCCACAGCAGCCACGCATCCACGTTGCCGAACAGCAGATCGCCCGCCGCGGCCCGGGCCCGGGCGCCCTCGACGTGGTCGAGCAGCCACCTGAGCTTGAGGCCGGAAAAGTAGCTCGCCAGGGGCAGCCCGGTGACGGCGCGCAACCGGTCCTGTCCGCCCTCTCGCGCCAGCTCGGCGACCAGGTCGTTGACGCGCGTATCCTGCCAGACCAGAGCGTTGGCGAGCGGCTGGCCGGTGCTGCGGTCCCAGATCAGCGTCGTCTCGCGCTGATTGGTGATGCCGACGCAGGCGAGGTCCGCCGCCGTGAGCCCGGCCTTGTCCAGCGCCGCGCCGATCACCGCCTCCGTGTTGCGCCAGATCTCCAGCGGATCGTGCTCAACCCAGCCGGGCTGCGGATAGATCTGCGTATGCTCACGCTGGGCCAGCGCGATGATCTCTCCCTGGCGGTCGAAGACGATGAACCTGGAGCTCGTCGTCCCCTGGTCGATGGCACCCACGTACCTCGTCACGCCCCCTCCTCCCCTTGTTGTCGTCGCGCGGCGACAGTCTATCCGCGCATGACGATCGAGGTCATCATCGCGGCAAAGAGGAGGATTGCCCATGGTTGCAGTGTTGAAGGGCGCGGAGCCGTTTTCGCTCCAGGGGAGTGACGTCGGCGTGCTCGTCCTGCACGGTTTCACCGGCTCCACGCAGAGCATTCGCTATCTCGGCGAGGAGCTTCACAGCCGCTTCGGCTTCACCGTCTCGGCGCCCCGCCTGCCAGGGCACGGCACCTCGCCCGACGACATGGAAACGACGGGCTATCTCGATTGGATGGGCGAGGCCGAGCGGGCGCTCAACGAGCTCGCCCAGGGCAAGCGGAAGGTCTTTGTCACCGGGTTGTCGATGGGCGGCACCCTCTCGCTCAACCTGGCTGCCCGCCACCCCGGTCTTGTCGACGCCATCGCGCCGATCGCCGCGCCGGCGGGCCACCTCACCGAGGCCTTCGCGGAGGCGCTCGCGCTCAATCCCCCACCCAAGCGCATTCCCGGCATTGGTTCGGATATCAAGGCGCCTGGCGTCAAGGAGCTTGCCTACGACGAGACGCCGATGGCGTGCCTGCGGGAGGTCTCGGTGCTGATCTCCCTGACCGCGGACCTCCTGCCCCGGATCGCCTGCCCGACGCTCGTGGTCCACGCGCGCGAGGATCACCTGGTGCCGCCCACCAACCCCACGGCGATCGTCAACGCCATCCGGGCCGACGATATCCGCCTGCTCTGGCTCAACAACTCCTACCACGTGGCCACCCTCGACAACGACAAGGATCTCATCGTCGAGCGGGTCGGGGGCTTCTTCACCGAGATGGCGCGGGTCTAGCCTGGCCTACGGCCCTTTTTCCAGGGATGGATGGCCGGGTCGAGCCCGGCCCTGACGGCATTGGCGCCAGGCGCCCTGCCCTGCGGTTGCCGTCGCAGAGCCATGGAATTTCCGCAATCTTTGGCGCGCAGCGGGATGATATCCGTCTCCATTCGTGTATTCCTGCGGTAGAGCTTGGGGCCGATGTCTTCCGGAGAGGCCCCAGGCGGAATGGCGCGCAACTGTCGCAAGGGGGCAGCGTGACGTTGAGGGGAATAGTCGGGTTGCTCGCCGCAGCCGTCCCGGGGACTGCTTCGGCCGGAAGCTTCCTGGAGCCCGCCGGGCCGATCGCCTCGGCGCAGTTCTCGCACTTCGGCGTCATCAGCGCGCTGATGCTCATCGTGATCGTGCCGATGTTCGTGGCGCTGCCGATCGTGCTGTATCGCTACCGCCGAGGCGGCAAGGGCACCTATCGGCCGGACTGGGAGTTCAACTGGGGCCTCGAGGTGGTCATCTGGGGCATCCCGGTCGCGCTTGCTCTCGCCCTCGGCATGGCGCTGTGGAAGCACACGCTGGAATACGACCCCTATCGTGCGCTCGGCCCCGAACCGCTGGTGGTCGAGGTGGTCGCTCTGGACTGGAAGTTCCTGTTTCTCTACCCCGAACAGGGGGTGGCGACGATCAATCTGCTCGCCCTGCCCGAGGACCGCCCGGTCACCTTGAGGTTGACGAGCGGCACGGTGATGCAGTCCTTCATCATTCCCCGCCTCGCCGGACAGATCTATGCGATGGCGGGAATGCAGACGCAGCTCAACCTGCTGGCCAGCGAGACCGGCGACTTCATCGGACGCAACACCCAGTATAACGGCCTCGGCTTCGCTACCCAGTCCTTCACCACGCGGGTCATGAGCCCGGACGCCTTCGCGGGCTGGGCCGAGGCGACGAAGGCGCAGCCAGCCGCCCTCGATGCCGCCGGCTTCGCGAAACTGCTTTCACCTTCCGTGGTGAGCGAGCCGGTGCTCTACGGCCGGTTCACCCCGGGCCTGTTCGGCCAGGTGATGGCTCGCTTCGCGCCCGCCATGGTCCAGGGCCACGGCCAGGCGGGCATGGCCGCCCCGCCAGCACCTCATCAGGGCCACCACCATATGCCGGAGGCCGGACGATGAACTGGGAGCTGATATTCGGCCAGATCAAATGGAACTCCTTCGTCTTTTCCGGGGCGATCGAAAATCCCTCGCTCAGCGAGTTCATCGCCTCGGGCGCCGGGTTCATCGCGGTGCTGGGCGCGCTTGCTGCCGTCATCCTGCTCACGGTCAAGGGATGGTGGGTACCGCTGTGGCGGGACTGGCTGACCAGCGTCGACCACAAGAAGGTCGGCATCATGTACATCGCGATCGCGTTGGTGATGTTCGCCCGCGCGGTCATCGAGGCGGCACTGATTCGTGCCCAGCAATTGTCCGCCTATGACGGTGGCGGCTTCCTGTCAGCAGACCATTTCGGGCAGCTCTTCAGCACCCACGGCACGATCATGATCTTCTTCGTGGCGATGCCGTTCATCACCGGGTTGATGAACTACGTCATGCCGTTGCAGATCGGCGCGCGCGACGTCTCGTTCCCCCTGCTCAACGCCATCTCGCTCATGCTGACCATGGCGGGGGCCATACTCATCATGGTCTCACTGGTGGTGGGCCAGTTCTCCACCGGCGGCTGGAGCGCCTATCCGCCCTTCACCGGCATCGAGTTCAGCCCCGGTGAGGGGGTCGATTACTGGATCTGGGCCGTGTCGCTGGGCTCCATCGGCTCGACGCTGACGGGCCTCAACTTCGCCGTGACGATCTACAAGAAGCGCTGCCCCGGCATGACGCTGTTCCGCATGCCGCTCTTCTGCTGGACAACGCTGTGCACCTCGATCCTGATGATCTTCGCGATGGCTCCGCTCACCGCCGCGACGATCATGCTCGCCCTCGACCGCTATGCCGGCTTCCATTTCTTCACGAATGGCGACGGCGGCAACATGATGAACTATGCCAACCTATTCTGGCTGTTCGGGCATCCCGAGGTCTATATCCTCATCCTGCCGGCCTTCGGCGTCTGGTCGGAGGTGGTGGCCACCTTCGCCAGCAAGCGCATCTATGGCTACACGTCGCTGGTCTACGCCACCATGTGCATCGCCGTGCTCTCCTTCGCGGTGTGGCTGCACCACTTCTTCACCATGGGCCAGAGCGCGAATGTGAACGCCGTGTTCGGCATCGCCACCATGGTGATCGGCGTGCCGACCGGGGTGAAGGTCTATGACTGGCTGCTGACTATGGTCGGCGGGCGCATCCGCTTCACTACGCCGATGCTGTTCCACATCAATTTCCTGCTCACCTTCATCCTCGGCGGCATGACGGGCGTGCTGCTCGCCAATCCCGGCGTCGACTTTCAGGTCCACAACACGCTGTTCCTGGTGGCCCATTTCCACAACATGATCATTCCCGGCGTGCTGTTCGGTATGTTCGCGGCGGTGCAGTTCTGGTTCCCGAAGGTCTTCGGGTTCCGGCTGCATGAGGGACTGGGCCGAGCCTCGTTCTGGTGCTTCGCGCCAGGCTTCCTGCTGGCCTTCTTCCCGCTCTACTGGTTGGGAATGATGGGCGCGACGCGGCGAACCTACATGTGGTCGGATCCCAGCTATCTGCCCTGGCTCGCCCTGGCCATGGCCGGCGCCGCGCTCATCCTCGCCGGCTTCGCGCTGATGGTGGCTCAGATCGTGGTGTCGGTGCGCCGTCGCGAACAGCTCGCCGCGCCGCTGGGCGATCCCTGGGACGGGCGCGCGCTCGAATGGTCGATTCCCTCCCCGCCACCGGAGTGGAATTTCGCAGTGCTCCCCCAGGTCACCGCGCGAGACCCCTTCTATGAGGCCAAGAAGGCCGGAATCGCCTATCGCTCGCCGGCCGCCTATGAGGACATCGAGGTTCCCCGCAATACCGCGACGGCGCCGCTGATCGGCCTCTTCGCCTGCGCATGGGCGTTCGCCCTCGTCTGGCACATCTGGTGGCTGGTCGTGGTGTCCTTCGTGCTGATGTGGGTCGTGGTCATTGTCCGCTCCTTCCAGACCGACACGGAAGAGACCGTGCCCGCCGCGACGGTGAAGGCGGCCAATGAGGCGTTCCTCGCCGCCGCGCGCGCCGCGCCGGGCGTCGCACGCGACCGGGAGATGACATCCGAGAACCGGGGCCGGGCCCTTCCGGAAGGGCTGGAGGGCCGCTCCGGTCCCGTCTCCTCCCGCGCCCCCGTGGAGGTTCTGCCATGAGCCTGTCCGAACGCCTTCATCCCGGGCTGAACCTCGCCGGCACCGATCCCGAAGGCCATGAAGCCGCCGAGGAGGTCCTGTTCGGCTTCTGGATCTTCCTGATGAGCGATCTGGTGCTGTTCGCAGTGCTGTTCGCGACCTATGCGGCCATGAGCGTGCAAGGCATCGCCGGAGGCCCGCGGCCTGCCGAGGTGTTCGACCTCACCGCCGCCTTCCTGGAAACAATGCTGCTGCTGCTCTCCAGCTTCGCCTTCGGCTTTGCAATGCTGGAAATGAAGTATCGCGAAAACCGGCGCCGCGTTCTGAGCTGGCTGCTCGTCACCGGCGTGCTCGGCGCCGCCTTCGTCGGCATGGAGTTGCACGACTATTACGTGATGATTACCGCGCATGCGGCGCCGCCGCAGGCGAGCGGGTTCCTCTCCGCCTATTACCTGCTGACGGGCACCCACGCCCTGCACGTGTCGTCCGGGCTGGTGTGGATGGCGATCATGGCGGTTCAGGTCATGGTGATCGGCTTCAGCACGCCGGTGAAGCTGCGGCTGATGCGCTTGGCGCTGTTCTGGCACATGCTCGACGTGGTCTGGATCGGCATCTTCACCTTCGTCTACCTGTTCGGGGTCGTGTCATGAGCAACCGGGGGCCCGCCGACACGCCGCCGAGCGAGTATGAGGACGAGGGGCGCGAGCGGCTGAGCTACGTGGTTGGCCTCGTCTTGGCGCTGCTGCTGACCACGGGCGCCTTCGCGGTGGTCTGGCTGGATCTTCTGAGCGGCGGCGCCGCGCTCGCCGCGCTTGGGCTGCTCGCCTTGGTTCAGGCGGTCGTGCACCTGCGCTACTTCCTGCATATCGACCTCGCCCGATCGCATCGCGACGACCTGTTGCTGATCCTGTTCACCGTGCTGATCCTGCTCATCATGGTGTCGGGCACCATCTGGATCCTCTACGACCAGCACATTCGCATGATGGCCTGACAGGGGGCCGGCCGGCGGAGCGGCGCCTGGAGCTTCGCTGAGGACCGCGCGGAGAGGCGGCGTCCGTTGCAAGAAGCTCGAGCATGAGTCGCTCTTCATCGTCGGAGACGGCGGCCTCCTCCTGCCGGGTCACGGAGCAGCCGATGGCGCGATCCGCGCTGTCCCAGCGGACCTGGTGCGCGCGTAGCGCTTCAGCGACTCCGTCGCGCCGAGTGCAAAGCGACGGCAGATCAGCCGCAAGCTCATCGCACTGACGCAGGGAGCCGATGCGCACCGGCGACGGCAACTCGGGTGCAGCAGCAACCACCTGCGGAAAGCCGATCGGTTGAGTCACGGGCTTGACCCGGGCAGCCATCCTCCAGGTCGAAAAGCTGCCGCGGCGGCCGCCGGCGGTGGCGCGCAGGGCATGGCGCTTGCCGGGTGCGGCGCCTCGCTGGGCGTCCCTGCGTCAAGGATTTGGGAAGCTTAACGGAATGCAAATGCAAGACTTCATGAACTAAGCCGCGTCAGCTTCGTTTAACCTGAACAGACGTTCACACTTCCCCGTTAACTCATTGGCCAGATCCAACGCGCAATGCTTGAGCCACAACAGGAACAACACCGGCAACCAAAACAATTCGCCGGAGAGGCCTCAAGTCATGATCAAGACATCCTTGCACGCCTTCGCCGAACGCACCCTCGATGCCGCCAAAATCTCAAGCAACGACGTGCGCGAGCTCGCAACACGCATCCTCCCCCACGACATCATGCACCGCGACGAGGCCGACCTCCTCATCGCACTCGACCGCATGATCGACGACAAGCCCACCGCTTGGGACGACCTCTTCGTCCGCCTCATCGTCGACTTCGTCGTCTGGTCCATGCGCCCAACAGGACGCGTCAATGCCGACATCGCCGCCTGGCTCACAACCTCCCTCGCCGCAGGCAACGGCCCCACCGAGGCCGGCGTCGCCGCCGCCCTCGAAATCGTCCGCGAGGCCGAGCAGGTCGACGAGGCCCTCGTCTCCTTCGTCCTCCAGGGCGCCCAGGACAAGCGGCGCATCAACGCCCCCCTCCACCCTCACCGCCAGCCAAGGGCCGCCTGAACCTCAGCCGAGATCCACGGCGGCGAACGCGGCTCTTGCATCGCGGCCCGTCATTGCTAGAGCTTGCGCTCTAACCTGGTGGCACGAAGTGGGGAGCGACGATGTCCAGGGCCCTTGTCGGCACCAGTGCATGCGCGTGGCTGTTCCTGCTCGGCATGGCCTGGCTCGGCAGCCTGCGGGCCGAGGCGCCGGCCGCCGCCGCAGCCGCCCCGGGGGCCGCTGCCACCGAGACGCCCGAGCAGGCGGTCTGCCGCATCATCGACGGGGCCGCCAAGTCGCACGGCCTGCCGCCGAGCTATCTGACACGCCTCATCTACCGCGAGAGCGCCTTCCGGGCGACGGCGGTCAGCCCGGTCGGCGCCCAGGGCATCGCCCAGTTCATGCCGGGAACCGCGGCGGACGTGGGGCTGGCGGACCCATTCGATCCCGAGCAGGCGATCCCCAAGGCGGCCAGGTTCCTGGTCGACCTGAAGCGCCGCTTCGGCAGCTGGGGCCTGGCGGCAGCAGCCTACAACGGCGGGCCGACGCGCCTGGCGAACTGGCTCGAGGGCAAGGGCGGCATGCCGACGGAGACGCGCAACTACGTGATCGCCGTCACCGGCCGCAGCGTCGACGAATGGGCCGACGACTACCGCGCCGGCAAGACGGCGCCGGATCCCGAGCTCCCCGAGGCCAAGTCTCTGTCGTGCCGCGAGACGGTGGCGGTGCTGCGCCGGCCCGGCGCACCGCCGCTGCCGGGACTGCCGCGCGGTACCGGCGAGGACACCATCTTTGCGCCGTGGGGGGTCCAACTCGCCGGCAACTTCTCGCGCGCGCAGGCGCTGGCGACTTTCGCACGGGCCCGAAACCAGTACCGGACGGTGATCGGCGACAGCCGGCCGATGATCATCGGCACGCGCCTGCGCAGCCGCGGCACCCGCGTGTTCTATCGCATTCGCGTGCCGGCGCCGACGCGCACGGCCGCCGACGCGCTTTGCGGGCGCATTCGCGCCATCCAGGGCGCCTGCATCGTGCTCAAGAGCTGACGCATCGAGCGGCCGGCAACGGCTGAGCCCGGAGTTGCACCGGGCGCATTGGTTGCCGCGGATCTCCGTGTATATACATGTTTATCGGAAGGGAGATCGCGATGGCTCAACCCACCCGCGCGCGTCCGGTGCCGACGCCGGAGACACAGCACTTCTGGGACGGGACGCGGCGGGGCGAACTGCGCCTGCAACGCTGCACCGCTTGCGCCAGATCCTACTTCCCGCCGCGGCCGTTCTGCCCGGCGTGCGGCTCGCGCAAGGTCGAGGTCTATGCGGCGAGCGGCAAGGCCACGCTCTACAGCTATGTGATTCATCACCGTCCGGCGCCCGGCTTCACGCCGCCTTATGCGATCGCCGTGGTCGAGCTGGCCGAGGGGCCGCGCATGATGAGCAACATCGTCGATTGTCCACAGACACCGGAGGCGCTGGAACTCGACATGCCGCTCGATGTCGTCTTCGAGGCGCTCGACGAGACGATCACCCTGCCCCTGTTCCGCCCGGCGAAAGGCTGACGACCATGCGCCCCAGAGAGATCGCCGTCGTCGGCGCCGCCGAAACCACGCGGCTCGGCGTCATCCCCGACATGTCGCAGATCGAGCTGCATGCCGACGCGGCGCTGAACGCGCTGGCCGATGCCGGCCTCAAGCCGGGCGACATCGATGGCATCGCCACGGCCGTCGAGACGCCTCAGCAGATCGCGCACTACCTCGGCATCACGCCCACCTGGGTCGACGGCACCTCCGTCGGCGGCTGCTCGTTCATGCTGCACGTCCGCCACGCCGCGGCGGCGATCGCGGCCGGCTATTGCACGACGGTGCTGATCACCCACGCTGAGAGCGGCCGCTCGGGCATCGGCAGGCCGCCACGGCAGGTGGCGCCGGACAGCCTCGCCGGGCAGTTCGAGCAGCCCTACGGGCCGATGGGGCCGCCGAGCCTCTTCCCCATCCCGGTGCTGCGCTACATGAAGACATACGGCACCACCCACGAGCAGCTGGCCATGGTGGCGGTGGTGCAGCGTGAATGGGCGGCGCTCAACCCACGCGCCACCTTCAGGGAGCCGATCACCGTCGACGACGTACTGAACTCGCGCATGATCGCCTACCCGTTCCGGCTGCTGCAATGCTGCCTCGTGACCGACGGCGGCGGCGCGCTGATCCTGACCAGCGCCGACCGGGCCAGGGACCTCCCGCAAAAGCCGGTCTACGTCCTCGGCACCGGCGAAAGCGTCGAGACTCCGATGGTGAGCCAGATGGAGAGCTTCACCTCATCCCGGGCCTTCCGCGTCGCCGGCCCCACGGCGTTCCGCGAGGCGGGCATCAGCCATGCCGACGTCGATCATCTGATGATCTACGACGCCTTCGCCCACCTGCCGCTCTACGGCCTCGGCGACCTCGGCTTCATGCCGCACGCCGATACCGGCCCCTTCATCGCCGCACGCCAGACGGCCATCGGCGGCAAGCTGCCTCTCAACACCAACGGCGGCGGCCTGAGCTACATGCACTCGGGCATGTACGGCATGTACGCCTTGCAGGAGAGCGTGCGCCAGATGCGCGGCACCGCACCGGCGCAGGTGAAGGGCGCCAAGATCTCGGTGGCGCACGGCGTGGGCGGCATGTTCGCCGCCTCCGGCACGGTGGTCTTCACCAACGAGGCGTAAGGACCCGGATCGGCCAGGGTCCGATCGGGCTTAGAGCATTTCCGCGCTTCTTCGAATCGCCGAAGTGCTCTTATCTGTTTGTTTTATCGCATTTTCTTCACGCGAACCGGCGTCCACTTCGCTCGAAAACGTTCTAGAGCCTGTCCGGCCAAAGCAAGTTCGCCGGACGGGCTCTATCTCGTTGTTCTGACGCAATTCCGGACGCAGGAGTGCTGGAACTTCTGCTGGAATTGTCATCGAGCGGGATAATTCTTCTTTGAATTACCATCCGCCTTAAGTCTTTTGTTTGATCATGCTGACTTAGGAAAAGCCGACCGCGGTTTGCGGACTGGATTTGAAGGGCCTCTCTCGGACGGCATCGACTGCCCGGACGCCGACATCCGGCCGGGCCATGCTCCGACCTCAGCCGATCAGATCGATGACGATCTTGCGCAGCTCGGCCCGGCTCAAGCCGGTCGGCTCGGGCCTCTTGGGCTCACGAAACTCGGTTCGCCTGGTCGTGTCGACCGCCCTCGCGGGATGGACCCGCCGAGCAGCTTCTTGGTTGATGTCACGGTGTAAGTTCTGCATTCCATTCCTATAGCACCGCCTGACGATTGGACAGGCGGTCGATAATATATCGCGCTCAGCCAGTGGATGACCGCAGCGCTTCGCCGACTAGGGTCTGTCGAGTATGATTTGGGTGGTCGGACAAACGACCATGAAATCCAGGCCCATCGGGCCTGCGGGCTGTCGAGCCCGCCCAAACAGTGAACCGAACAATCGTGCCGGTTAGCGCCAATATAATCACGCTTGCGGCCAATTAAAGGCGGCGCCGCCGCCGACCGCGATGGCGCCTGCTGCCCGGCTTGACCAAATGCCGGAAAAGCGAGTGGATTGGTGTGCGGAGGACGGTGCGGCCCAGACCGACGCTGCTGGATGTCGCCCCGGTCCGGACGGAGTGGACCAGGAAGGACACGATGGCGGACGCATCCCGCGTTTCGGCGGGGACAACGACCGAGGCGCGCTGGTCCAGCAGCGGCATGGGTCGGCTCATCGCCGACTACGACTGGTCGGCCTCCTCGCTCGGCTCCCGCCAGGCGTGGCCGGCGGCGCTGGAGCACGCCGTGCGACTGATGCTTCCGGCGCGCGCTCAAATCGTGCTGTTCTGGGGACCCGACTATGCCGCCCTCTACAACGACGCCTATGCGCCGACCATCGGGGTCAAGCACCCGCGGGCGCTGGGCCGACCGGCGGTGGAGAACTGGGGCGAGCTCTGGGACGATCTGGAGCCGCTGCTGCGCCGGGTGCGCGAGACAGGCGAAACCGTCTTCGCCACGGACAGGCCGTTCTACATCGAGCGCTCCGGCGCCGGCGAGAACGTCTATTTCGACATCTCCTATTCGCCGGTCTTCGAGGACGACGGCGGCGTCGGTGGCGTGCTGTGCATCGTCAGCGAGACCACCCACCGTGTCAGGGCCGAGCAACGGGCAACCGCGGAGAACGAGCGGCTCGCCCACATGTTCGATCAGGCGCCCGGCTTCGTCGCCCTGCTCGAGGGCCCGGAGCATATCATTCGGCTGACCAACGCAGCCCACCAGGAGATCATCGGCGGACGCGACGTCATCGGCAAGCCGATCCGGGCGGCGCTGCCCGAGATCGAAGGACAGGGGTTCTTCGAGCTGCTCGACAACGTTTACCGCAGCGGCAAAGCATTCACGGCCAGCGCCATGAAGGCCATGGTTCGGCGCAGCCCCGGCGCGCCGCTCGAGGAGCGCTACGCGGATTTCGTCTATCAGCCGATCAGCGGGCCGGACGGCGCCACGACGGGAATCTTCGTCCAGGGCACCGACGTGACCGAGCAGTGGCGCGCCATCGAGGCGCGGCGGGACAGCGAGAATCGCCTCGCGCTCGCGGCCGAGGCCGCCGCGATCGGCACCTGGGAGTTCAATCCGGCAACCGGCGAACTGCGCTGGGACAGCCGCTGCCGACAGCTGTTCGGCCTCGGCGCGGACGATCCCGTGGACTACGACGGCGCGTTTCTGGCCGGACTGCACCCGGAAGATCGCGCCCGCGTCGACGCGGCAGTCGCCCGGGCCCTCGCCGCGGACAGCCCCGGGCATTTCGATGTCGAGCACCGCACCATCGGTCTGCGGGACGGTGTCGAGCGCTGGCTCGCCGCCACCGGGCAGCGCTTCATCGGCACGGACGGCACCGTCCGCTTCGTCGGCGTCGTCATCGACATCACCGGCCGCAAACGGGCCGAAGCGGAGCTGGCCCGGTCGGGACGGGCCCTGCGCGAGGAAAGCCACGCGCTCGAGATCCTCAACACGACCGCGGCCAATATCGCCGCCGAGCTCGAGCTGGAAACGCTCGTCCAGGCCGTCGTCGACGCCGGGGTCGAGCTCAGCGGCGCGCAATTCGGCGCCTTCTTCTACAACCGCGTGGACGAGAAGGGCGAAAGCTACACGCTCTACAGCCTGTCTGGAGCGCCGCTGGACGCCTTTGCAGGGTTTCCGATGCCGCGCAACACGCCGGTGTTCGCCCCGACCTTCACCGGCGAAGGCGTTGTCCGGTCGGACGATATCACGCGCGATCAGCGCTACGGCCGCAACCCGCCCCGCGCGGGCATGCCCCCCGGCCACCTGCCGGTGCGCAGCTATCTCGCCGTGCCCGTCGCCTCCCGCTCCGGCACGGTGATCGGCGGCCTGTTCTTCGGCCATGCGGCGCCCGGCATGTTCAGCGAGCGTTCCGAACGGCTGGTCACCGGGCTCGCGGCGCAGGCGGCCATCGGCATCGACAATGCCACGCTGTTCGAAACCTTGCAGCGCCTGAACCAGGTGCTGGAAAGCCGGGTCGCGGAGCGCACCCGCGAGCGCGACCGCATCTGGCACCTCTCGCGCGACCCGTTTCTCGTCGCCGACGCCGAGGGGCACTGGCTCGCCGTCAGCCCCATGTGGAGCGAGTTGCTCGGCTGGTCGGAGCGGGAGCTCCTCGGCCGCACCTCGGAGTGGATGGAGCATCCCGACGATCGCCGCCGGACGCGAGCCCAGATCGGCCAGCTGGCGAAGGGCGACGTGCCGGCGCGGTTCGAAAATCGCTTTCGGAGCAAGGCAGGCGACTATCGCTGGTTCTCCTGGACGGCGGTGCGCGATGGCGATCAGCTCTATTGCGTGGCACGCGACGTGACGCGCGAGAAGGAGGCGGCGGACGCGCTCCAGCAGGCGGAGGAGGCGCTGCGGCAAGCCCAGAAGATGGAGACCTTGGGGCAGCTCACCGGCGGCGTGGCGCATGATTTCAACAATCTGCTGCAGGTCGTCTCCGGCAATCTGGAACTCCTCCAGCGCAACCTGCCCGCGGATGCGGCGCGCCTCAGACGGGCGGCGGACAACGCCATGAACGGCGCCCGGCGCGCCGCCACGCTGACTCAGCGGTTGCTGGCCTTCTCGCGCCGGCAGCCGCTGACGCCACGCCAGATCGACCCGAGCAAGCTCGTCTCGGGCATGTCGGAGCTGCTGCGCCGCTCTCTGGGCGAGACGATCGAGATCGAGACGGTGCACGGCTCGGGATTGTGGCGCGTCGAGGTCGACCCCAATCAGCTGGAGAATGCCATTCTCAACCTTGCGGTCAATGCCCGCGATGCCATGGCAACCGGCGGCAAGCTGACGATCGAAACCTCCAACACGCTGATCGACCGGGATTACGTCACCCGTCATGCCGAGCTGACGGCGGGCCAATATGTCGTCATCTCGGTGTCCGACACCGGCACCGGCATGGACTCCGAGACCTTGCAGCACGCCTTCGAACCCTTCTTCACCACCAAGGAGGTGGGCAAGGGCACGGGCCTCGGCTTGTCGATGGTCTACGGTTTCGTCAAGCAATCCGGTGGCCACGTGAAGATCTATTCCGAGCCGAGGGAAGGCACGTCGGTCAAGATCTACTTGCCGCGGCTGCTTGCAGCCGCCGACGACACCGAGCCGGCGACGGACCATGGCGTGCCGGACGGATCGCTGAGTGAGGTGGTCCTGGTCTGCGAGGATGACGACGACGTGCGCGCCTATTCCGTCGAGGTGCTGCGCGAGCTCGGCTACACCGTGATCGAGGCGGCGGATGGTCCCGCCGCCCTCAAGCTGCTCGAAGGCGACGACCGCCGGGTCGATCTGCTGTTTACCGATGTGGTCCTGCCGGGCGGCATGAGCGGCGCGGCTCTCGCGGTGCAAGCGCGGGCCGTCAGGCCGCGGCTCAAGGTGCTGTTCACGACGGGCTACGCGCGCAACGCCATCGTCCACCACGGCCGCCTCGACCCCGGCGTCGAGCTGATCACCAAGCCGTTCAGCTTCACCGAGCTCGCCACCCGCGTCCGCGACATACTGGACTTCCAGCGCGAGGATTAGCCGGAGTTCCTCGGCAGACCCGCCGAGCGCGACGCGTTCCCGGCGTCGAGGATAGTGGCGGCGTCTGCTTCGAAGGTCCTGCTTTTCCCGATCCGTCTGCGAGCTTAACGTATCATCGAAATGTACAGGCACTGCCGGTTACCGTGATCTCGCATCGATCAGGCCGTCGGCACCGTCGTCTTCGCTGCGTCGCAGCACGGAAAATGAGACTGGCGCTCAAGTAACCCGGCAGCCGCCCGACCAGGCGATGGGCTCTATTTGCTGCTCAATTCCGGCACGAGCCGGGGCGTTGAGCGTCGACAAAAAAGCAAACGGGGAGGAGTATGATGGTGAAGGGCCGTCTGTGTCTTGCCGCGCTGGCGAGTCTGTTGATGTCCGGCGTTGCATTCGCTCAGGAGAAGATCAAGGTCGGCGTGACCGCGACTCTGGAGGGCACCTACACGGTGCTCGGCGAGGACGGCATGCGCGGCTTTCAAACCGCGTTGAACAAGCTCGGCAAGAAGGTCGGCGACAAGGAGCTCGAATTCGTCGTCGCCTCCACCGATGCGACGCCCGACTCGGCCGTGCGCGCCGTCCGCAAGCTGATCGAGCAGGACAAGGTCCAGATCCTGCTCTCGCCCCTGTCGGGCGACGAGGGCATCGCGGTCAAGAATTTCGCCAAGACGCGCCCGGAGCTGACGTTCGTCAACGCGGCTTCGGGCGCGCAGGAGACCACCTTCGTGGATCCGGCCCCCAACTTCTTCCGCTACAACATGGACGGCGCCCAGTGGCAGGTCGGCCTGGGCAAATATGCCTACGATACCAAGGGCTATCGTAACATCGCCACGGTGGGCGAGGACTATTCGTTCATCTACACGCAGGTCTTCGGGCTCGTCCTCGAATTCTGCGGCGCCGGTGGCAAGATCACCAGCCGCCAATGGGTCCCGCTCGGAACGAAAGACTTCGCCTCGGTCATCGCCGCGCTGCCGGACGACGTCGACGCGATCTATCTGGGACTTGGCGGTGCCGACGCCGTCAACTTCCTCAATCAGTATCAGCAAGCGGGCGGCAAGGCGCATCTGCTCGGCGGCTCGATCATGGTCGATCAGACCATTCTCTCGGCCAAGGGCAACGCCAAGAACGCCCTGATCGGCACGATCGCCGCCAGCGGCCAGGCCGACACCTGGGACGATCCGGGCTGGCAGGCCTTCGTGAAGGACTATCAGGCCGCATTTCCGCCGGAGAAGCGCTTTCCCAGCCCGTCGCTGCTGGCCACCAACTACTACAATGCGACCACCGCCCTGATCCTCGGGCTCCGCAAGGTGAACGGCGACCTCGGCGACAACCAGTCCAAGCTGAAGGCCGCACTGGCCGCGATCGAGCTCGATGCGCCGAACGGCAAGATCAAGCTCGATGCCAACCGCCAAGCCATCGGTACAAACTTCGTCACCGAGGTCGTCGACGACGGCAAGGGCGCCCTGTTCAGCAAGGTTGCCAAGGTCATCCCGAACGTCAACCAGACGCTCGGCTACGACCCGGCCGTGTTCGCCAAGATAGGCTTGCCGAGCCGCACGGTCCCCGAGTGCAAGAAGTATTGAGAACGGCCGGACGGGCGGCGCCGTCGGTGCTGCCCGTCCATCGCCCGGATCTCAGCGTGCACCGCCCGCCCGAACGCGCCCTTGCATTCTCGTCGCGGATGATCAAGCTCATGGAAAACAAGAAAACACGATCCGCGGGAGGAGTGCATGAGCCGGGCTCTTGCCGTCTTTCACGGCCATTTCGGCCGCGCCACGGTCTATCAGCTCAATCGTCCCTTCAACTTGCATGCGCACCGCGAAGGACATCTGATCTTTCACATCGGCGGCACGCCGGCATACGTGGAGGTGCTCGACGAGCCGAGGCCGGCGCGCGGGGATACGGTCCTGGCGGTCAATCCCTGGGAACCGCACAATTTTGTGCCGAAGGATCTGGCGGACGGAGCGATCTTCCTGGTGCTCTACGTCAACGCCGAGTGGTTCGCCGGCGTGCGCGGGCTGCGCTTCGGGTGCACGACGTTCGAGCGCACCGCGATGCTGGACCGCGATGTCCGGGAGGCGGCGGCGATGATCTGCGGCGCGCCGTCGCTCAGGAGCCTCGATGGCGAATTGAGGGGGCTGATCGCCTCCTGCCACGAGGAAAGCTGGCGCCAGGCGGACGCGCGAGCCAAGAGCTGCGCCGTTGCTTCCGTGACCGATTTTCGGGTGCGCAAGTCGATCCGGCTCCTGGCCCGATCGAAGGGCGCCGAGATGCAGCTCGATGCGGTCGCCCGCGAGGCCGGCCTCTCGCGCCCGCACTTCTACAAGCTGTTCCGCAGTCAGACCGGCGTGACGCCACAGCTTTATCGCAACACGCTGGTGATGGAGAAAGCGCTGGACGCGCTGGTGTCGAGCGAAGCTCCGATCGTCGACATCGGCTGCGACCTCGGCTTTTCCTCGCAGAGCGCGTTCACGCACTTCTTTGCCGGCAATGTGGGCATGGCGCCCGGCGACTACCGGCGCGCTGCCAAGGTCCTGCGGCCCTGACCGGCGAACCGGGCACGCAAAAGCGGACCGACGATCAAGGGCGATCCGCGCCGGCCGGTAGGATGCCACCGGCGGGCGACGCCGCCCAAGCGCGTGCCCGCGCAGCTGCCGGTCCGGGATGCGGAGCGCGCACATGAGCAGATTTGTCGAGCGCTATCCGGGCCGGGCTCTCGCCATTCTGATTGCGGTTGCGGCAGCGCTCTGGTTGATCTTCGCGACCTGGCCGCCGGGCCTGGAGGAAGCCTTCGGCCGCAAGAAGGTGTTCCTCAGCGCCGTGTTCAACGGCGTCACCCTCGGCGGCCTGTATTTTCTGGTGGCGAGCGGCTTCACGCTGATCTTCGGGCTGATGCGCAACGTCAACCTGACACACGGCTCGCTCTATCTGTTCGGCGGATACATCGGCTACGCGGTGAGCGTCGCGACCGGATCCTGGCTGCTGAGCTTTCTTTGCGCATTCATCGTCGTCGCGCTGATCGGCGCCGCCATGCAGATCCTCGTCTTCCGCCGGATCGAGGGGCAGGAGTTGCGCCAGACCATGGTGACGATCGGGCTGTCGATCGTATTCGCCGACCTGATGCTCTGGGCGTTCGGCGGCAATTTCTACCAGATTCAGACGCCGGCCGCGCTCGTCGGCCCGATCGAGCTGCCCTTCGTCACCGCAGTCAAATCGTCCGGCGAGGCCGTCTACCTCCAGTATCCGATGGTGCGGCTCGTCATCCTGCTGGCCGCCGTCGTCATCGGCATCGCCATGTGGGTGGCCCTCAACCGCACGCGCATCGGCATGATCGTGCGGGCCGGCGTCGATGACCGCGACATACTGGCGGCCATGGGGGTGCGAATCCAGCTGGTGTTCGTGCTGGTGTTCGCGCTCGGCGCCGGGCTTGCGGGCATGGCCGGCGTCGTCGGCGCCACGTTTCAGTCGCTGTCGCCGGGCGAGGATCTGCGCTTTCTCCTCGCCTCGCTCGTGGTCGTCATCATCGGCGGCATGGGATCGATCCCGGGCGCGGCGCTCGGCGCGCTGATCGTCGGCCTCGCCGAGCAACTTGGCTCGGTCTACATCCCGACCTACGCCATCGTCGTCACGTTCCTGATCATGGTGCTCGTGCTGGCCGTCCGGCCGCAGGGCCTCCTGGCAGGGCGCTAGCCATGTCGATCGCCCAGGACGCGCGCCTTCAACCCGGGAAGTCGGCCGAGAGGCCGGCGACCGCCGCGCCGACCCGCGATTTCGGTCATCCCGCCGTCTGGGCCGTCGCCGTCCTGCTCGTCATCATGCCGCTCATCGCGAACGGCTTTTTCCTCATCGAGATCTTCGGCACCAGCCTCATTCTCGGCATCGTGGCGCTGAGTCTGATGTTCCTGGCCGGCTACGGCGGCATGGTCAGCTTGATGCAGCTGACCATCGCGGGCCTTGCCGGCTACATGACGGCCGTGCTGGGCGCCAGCGGCAATGCCAACATCAGCCTGGGATGGCCGTGGTGGCTGGCGACGCCGATGGCGATCGCGCTGGCGACATTGTTCGGCACGATCGGCGGAACGCTCGCGGTTCGCACGGAGGGCATCTACACGATCATGATCACGCTGGCGATCGCGTCGGCGTTCTACTATTTCACCAACCAGAACTGGGCCATCTTCAATGGCCACACCGGCATCAACAGCGTCGTCACACCGCATTTCCTCGGCATCGACTGGCGTGCCGATATCGCTTTCTACTATGTGATCCTCGCGGTGGCGGCGCTGTGCTTCGGTGCGGTCAGCTACCTTGCGCGCGCACCCTTCGGGCTGGCGCTGCAGGGCGTGCGCGACAACCCGCGCCGAATGGCCACGCTCGGGTTCAACGTCAATGCGCACCGCATCGCGGCTTACGCATTCGCCTCCTGCATCGCCGCGCTCGGCGGCGTCTTGCAGGTCTGGAACTATCGCCAGATCTCGCCGGGCTCGGTCGGGGTCGAGCGAGCCATCGATATTCTCATCATCGCCGTCGTCGGCGGCACGAGCCGGCCGATCGGCGCCTTCGTCGGCGCCCTGATCTTTGTCCTCCTGCGCACATTCACCCTGGATTTCCTGGTCGCGATCGGGCTCGACGGCAATCGCTTCCGCCTGCTGATCGGCCTCGGCTTTCTGGCCATCGTGCTGTTCTCTCCGGACGGCATCGTCGGGCTCTGGGAGCGCTTGCGGGGGTGGAGCGGGCAAGGCAAGGCGCAAGCGGGCGGAGAGCGCCATGGATAGCGTCGCCCATCGCCTCTCGGTCGGCGGCGCGGGCGCGGCGCTCGAACTGCGCGGCGTGACGCGATTGTTCGGTGCGCTCGCGGCGCTGACCGACGTGACGCTGACGGTCCGTCCCGGCGAGCGGCGCGCGGTGCTGGGCTCCAACGGCGCCGGCAAGACCACGCTCTTCAACTGCATCACCGGCGATTTTCCGCCGACTTCGGGCACCATCCGGTTCTTCGGCGAGGACGTCACCCATTTTCCGCCCTTCGAGCGGATCCGTCGCGGGCTTCGCCGCACCTATCAGATCTCGGCCCTGTTTCCGGGATTGACCGTTCTCGACAACGTCTATCTCGCCTGCTGCGGGGTTTCGCCCCGCCGCTTCTCGCCGTTCCGCCCGCGCAGCAACGACGCGCTGGTGCAAGCCGCCGAGGATCTGGTCGAGGCGGTGCACCTGGCGGCCGTGCGGGGGCGACGCGTCGCCGAGCTCGCCCATGGCCAGCAGCGCCAGCTGGAAATCGCGCTGGCGCTCGCTGGTGCGCCGCGCTTCATCCTGTTCGACGAGCCGGCCGCCGGCCTGTCGCCGACCGAGCGCCGTGAGCTGGTGGACATTCTCACCACTCTGCCGAGCCACATCGGCTACATCATCATCGAGCACGACATGGACGTCGCCCTGCGCGTCGTCGAGAGCGTGACGATGATGCACAACGGGCGCATCTTCAAGGAAGGCCCGCCGGCAGACATCGAGTCCGACCCCGAGGTGCAGGAGCTTTACCTGGGAGGCGGCCATGGCTGACGCGCGCCGCGCCACGCCGATGCTCGAGGTCAGGGGCCTCGACGTCTACTACGGCAGCTCCCATGCGCTGCAGGGCGTCGATCTGACGCTGGAATCCGGCGTGCTGTCCGTGGTCGGCCGCAACGGCATGGGCAAGACGACGCTGTGCAAGACCATCATGGGGCTGGTGCGTGCGCGGGGTGGCTCCGTGCGCCTCGCCGGCGAGAACCTCCTGTCGCTCGGGCCGGCACACATCGCCCGGCTCGGCGTCGGCTATGTGCCGCAGGGGCGGCGGCTGTGGCGCTCGCTGAGCGTCGACGAGCACCTGCACATGGTCGCAGGGATGCGACGCGGCGCCTGGACCGTGGAGCGCCTCTACGACACCTTCCCGCGCCTGGCCGAGCGCCGTAGCAATGGCGGCGCGCAACTCTCCGGCGGCGAGCAGCAGATGCTGGCGATCGCACGCGCCCTGGTGACCAATCCGCGCCTCCTGATCATGGATGAGCCGACCGAGGGGCTGGCGCCCGTCATCGTCGCGCAGGTCGAGGACATGCTGGTGCGCATCGGCGACGAAGGCGACATCGCCGTGCTGGTGATCGAGCAGAATATCGGGGTGGCGACGGCAGTCTCGAAGACCGTCGCGATCATGGTCAATGGCCGGGTCAATCGGCTCATCGAAGCTTCGCGCCTGGCATCCGATCGCGAGCTGCGGCAGCGCCTGCTCGGCGTCGGCCGCCACGCCGCCGAGCCGGACAACGCGGCCGCAGCAGCCGGCGATGCGATGACGCCCCCGACCGCGCCACGGCCCGCGGGCCAGGCGCCGCGGCGAGTCTATGTCTCCAACCCGATGGTCCCGACCCGCTGGTCGCAGCCGGTGCCCATCGCGCGCATCGAAGCCAACGCACGGGTGCTGTCGACCGGCGTCGCGAATTTCGAGGATGCGGCACGCGCGCGGCGCGCCGCAGCGCCGGCGCGAAGCTCGGGACCGCCGGCAGTGCTCGTTGTCGGCACGTTGGATACCAAGGGCGACGAGCTCCGCTTCATCCGCGACATCGTCTCCGGCAGCGGGCTGCGGACTCGGCTCGTCGACGTCTCGACCAGCGGCAAACTCTCCTCCTGCGACGTCTCCGCCCAGGAGATCGCGCTCAACCACCCGCGCGGCGGCGGCGCCGTCTTCGGCCCCGATCGCGGGACCTCGGTGACGGCGATGGCGGAGGCTTTCGCCAATTGGCTGCGCCGCCAGGGCGACGTCGTCGGCGTGATCTCCGCCGGCGGCTCGGGCGGCGCGTCGCTGGTGGCTCCCGCCATGCGGGCGCTGCCCATCGGGCTGCCCAAGCTGATCGTCTCCTCTGTCGCCTCGGGCGATGTCGCGCCCTATGTGGGGCCCGCCGACATCACCATGATGTATTCGGTCACCGACGTGCAGGGCCTGAACGCGATCTCGCGCCAGGTGCTCGCCAATGGCGCCCATGCGCTGGTCGGCATGGTGAAGGCGCGGCTCGCGCAAGGGCCGGCGGACGCCCAGACGCTGCGCGGCGGCCTGCCGGCGGTCGGCCTGACGATGTTCGGCGTGACGACGCCCGCCGTGCAGCAGATCGCGGCGGGGCTGCGCGCCGACTACGAATGCCTGGTGTTCCACGCCACCGGCGTCGGCGGCCGCTCGATGGAGAAGCTGGTCGAGTCCGCGCTGCTCGCCGGGGTCATCGACCTGACCACGACGGAGGTGTGCGACCTCCTGGTGGGCGGCGTGTTTCCGGCCACCGAAGACCGCTTCGGCGCCGCCATCCGCACGCGCCTCCCCTATGTGGGCTCGGTCGGCGCGCTCGACATGGTCAATTTCGGAGCCCCGGACACCGTTCCCGAGCGCTACCGCGGCCGCCAGCTCCACGCTCACAATCCGCAGGTCACGCTGATGCGCACCAGCGCCGATGAGAACGAGCGCGTGGGCCGCTGGATCGGCGAGCGCCTGAACCGGATGGATGGTCCGGTGCGGTTCTTTCTGCCGGAGGGCGGCGTCTCCGCGCTCGACGCGCCGGGGCAACCGTTCTGGGACCCCGCGGCCGACGCCGCCCTGTTCCGTGCGCTCGACCAGACCGTCCGCCAGACCAGCAACCGCCAGTTGATCCGGCTTCGGCACCACATCAACGAACCCGCGTTCTGCGCAGCGATCGTCGCGGCGTTCCGCTCCCTGGTCGGGCGGCCGGGCGCACGCCGGCGGGTGGGGAGGTGAGAGATGCCCCGGTTCGAGCGCGATGAGTTGGTCGACAAGTTCCGCGCCATGGCGGCGCGCGGCGAGCCGATCGTCGGGGGCGGCGCCGGAACGGGACTGTCGGCCAAATGCGAAGAGGCCGGGGGCGCCGACCTCATCGTCATCTACAATTCCGGGCGCTACCGGATGGCCGGGCGCGGCTCGCTGGCCGGCCTGATGCCCTACGGCGACGCCAACGCCATCGTCGTCGACATGGCGGGCGAGGTGCTGCCCGTGGTCAAGAACACGCCGGTGCTGGCGGGGGTCAACGGCACCGATCCCTTCCGCGACATGGATCAATTCCTCGACCAGTTGAAGACGCTCGGCTTTTCCGGCGTCCAGAACTTTCCGACCGTCGGGCTGATCGATGGCGTCTTTCGCGCCAACCTCGAGGAAACCGGCATGTCCTACGCGCAGGAGGTCGAGATGATCGCCAAGGCGCATGCCCGGGACATGCTGACGACACCCTACGTGTTCAATGCCGCCGAAGCCGAGGCGATGGCGGCGGCGGGCGCCGACCTGATCGTGTGCCATCTCGGCCTGACCACCGGCGGCGCAATCGGCGCGCACACGGCATTGACGCTCGAGGATTGCCCGGCCCGCATCGACGCCTGGGCGGCGGCGGCGCTCGCGGTCAATCCCGCCGTTCTGGTGCTCGCCCATGGCGGCCCGGTGGCCGAGCCGGCGGATGCCGCCTTCATCATGAAGCACACCCGCACCTGCCACGGCTTCTACGGGGCGTCGTCGATGGAGCGGCTGCCGGTGGAGCGGGCGCTGACGGAACAGGTTCGACAATTCAAGGCGATCGCCGGGCGTTGAGCGCGATCACGGGGAGGTGGCTGCCATGTCGGGGGTTCTTGTTGGTCAGTTGATCCTTTGGCTGATCGTCGCGCTGATCGTGCTCGTCGTGACGGTCTACGTCGTGAACTGGCTCTACCATCGCTCCTCCAAGGAGGTGTCGTTCGTCCGCACCGGCTTCCTCGGCGAGCGGGTGGTGATCAACGGCGGCGCCTTCGTGCTGCCGTTCATTCACGACTTCACGCCGGTCAACATGAACGTGCTGCCGATGCCGATCGTCCGCTCCAGGCAGGATGCGGTGATCTCCCGCGATCGCATGCGCATCGACATCGAAGCCGACTTCTATGTCCGCGTGCAGCCGACGCGCGAGGCGGTCGCCATCGCGGCGGCGACGCTCGGCCGCCGCACGCTGGAACCCGAGCGGCTGCACACCTTGCTCGCCGGCAAGTTCATCTCCGCCATGCGCTCGGTCGCCTCGGAAATGACCATGGAGGAGATGCACGAGAAGCGCGGCGACTACGTCGCGCGCGTCAAGGCCGCCGCCGCCGAGGCGCTGGCGCAGAACGGGCTGGAGCTGGAATCCGTCGCGATCACCGACCTCGATCAAACCGACCTCGAGTTCTTCAACCCGTCGAACCGCTTCGATGCCCATGGCCTGACCCAGCTGATGGAGGACATCGAGGCCAAGCGTAAGCTGCGTAACGACATCGAACAGGATTCGATGATCCGGATCCGCACGCGCAATCTCGAAGCCGAACGCCAGGCGCTCGAGATCGAGCGCGAGAGCGAGACCGCCCGCCTCGAGCAGGAGCGCGACATCGAGATGCGCCGCGCCTTGCAGCGCACCGAGGTGGCGCGCGAGCGCGCGCTGCGCGAGACCGAGGCGGAACAGGCGCAGATCGCGGCGCGCGAAGCCATCGAGAGGGCGCGCATCGCCAACGACCAGGCCATCGCGGAGGCGCGCATCGCCTCCGAGCGTGAGACCCGACAGAGAGAGATCGAGCGCACGCAAGCGGTCGAGGCCCGGGAGATCCTGGCCCGCGAAGATATCGAACGGACCCGCATCGCCAACCAGCGCTCGGTGGACACCGCCCGCATCGCCTCCGAGCGCGAGGTGCGCCAACAGGAGATCGAACGCACCCGCGCGGTGGAGGAAGCCGAGATCCTGGCCCGCGAGTTCATCGAGACGGCCCGCATCCAGCAGGATCGCGTCGTCACCGACGCCCGCATCGCCAACGAGGAGGAGACCCGCCGGCGCGAGATCGAGCGCACGCGAGCCGTCGAGGCGGCCGAGATCGCGGCCAAGGAGGCAACCGAGAAGGCGCGCATCGCCCAGACCACCGTTGTCAACGCCGAGCGGATCGCCTCGGACGAGCAGACCCGCGCGCTCGAGATCCACCAGGTGCGCGCCGTGCAGGAAGCGGAGATCGTGGCGCAGCAGGCGGTCGAGGCGGCCCGCATCGCGCGCGAGCAGACCCTCGCGGCCAGCCGCATCGCCGCCGAGCAGAGCACGCGCCAGCTGGAGATCGACCGCAACCAGACGATCGAGGTCGCGGGCATTGCGGCGCGGGAGGCGACGGAGGCCAGCCGCATCGCCCAGGAAGAACGCGTGCGGGCGCTGGAGATCGCGCGCCACCGGGCGGTCGAGGAGGCCGACATCGCCGCGCGCGAGGCGATCGAGGCGGCGCGCATCCTCCAGGAGAAGAAAATTGCCCTCGCCCGCATCCTCAGTGAGCAGGAGACCAGGAAGCGGGACATCGAGCGGACGGAGATGGTCGAGGCGGCCGAACTGAAGCGCCGTGACGCGATCGAGCGCCAGCGTGTCGGCGTCGAGCTGGCACTGGAGGCCGAGCGGATCGCCTCCAGCAAGACGCGCGAAGTGCTCCATGTCGAGCAGAAGCGGACGGTCGAGATTGCCGACGAGGACCGCATCATCGCGCTCTCGGCCAAGCGCTCCGAGCGGATCGATGCCGACCGCAAGGTCAAGCAGGCCGAGATCCTCGCACGGCGCGACGTCGAGACCACCGAGGTATCGAAGGAACAGGTGCTCGAGGCGGCCCGGCTGGAGCGCCGCCGCATCATCGAACAGCTCGAGATCGCGCGCGTCCAGGCCTTGCAAGAAGCCGAGATCGCCTCCGGCGAGGAGGTTCAGCGGGCACGCATCGCGTCCGACCGCGGCCTCGACGAGGCGCGCGTCGGCCGCGAGCGCGATCTGCGCAAGCTCGAGGTCGCGCGCGAAAAGGACGTGGAGACCGCCGTGATGGAGAAGGCGATCGCGCTTTATCAGAAGTCGCTGGAGCAATCGGCGGCACAGGCGGAAGCCGAGAACGCCAGGGCGCGCGCGACGGAGGCGGCCGAGCGCGTCATCACCGTGCGCGACAGCGAAATCGCCAGGCGCCGCAGGACGGTCGAAGTCCTGATCGCCGAGAAGGAAGCCGAGGAGACGCGCATCGCCGCCGAGGCCGAGCGCGTTCGGGCAAGCGTCGAAGCGGAGGCCCAGAGGCTGCTCAACGAGGCGGAAAACGTGCTCACCGACGAGGCGCGCTACTCGCTGTTCCGCCGCAGGCTGCTCGATCGCATCGAGGGCATCGTGCGCGAAAGCGTCAAGCCGATGGAGAAGATCGAGGGCATCCGCATCCTGCACGTGGATGGCCTTGCCGGCGGCAACGGGGGAAACGGCAACGGCGGCGGACGGAGCGCGACCGACGAGGTGATCGATTCGGCGCTGCGCTACCGCGTTCAGGCCCCGCTGATCGACTCCATCCTCGCCGACATCGGCGTGGAGGGCGGCAGCCTCGCCAAGATGCCCGGCCTCATCCGCGAGGCGCGCGACATGCAGGGCATCCGCCAGGCGGCCACACCGAAGCAGAGCGAGAGCAAGCCGGCCGCCTCATCCTCCGGCGAGGCCCCGCCCCCGCGCCCGGACAAGAAGGGGTGAGGCTGCGCCATGGCCCGGGTCTATGTCTCAACCGTCGTCAACGCACGCAACGACCGGGTCTGGGCGCGGGTGCGCGACTTCAACGGCCTGCCTGCGTGGCACCCGGCGATCGCCGAGAGCCGCATCGAGGGCGGCGAACCCGCCGACAAGATCGGCTGCGTGCGCGACTTCACCTTGCGCAACGGCGACCGCATTCGTGAAAAGCTCCTCGGCCTCTCCGATTACGACATGTTCTGCACCTACTCCATTCTGGAGTCGCCCATGGGTGTCGACAATTACGTCGCGACCTTGCGTCTGACCCCGGTGACCGACGGCGACAAGACCTTCCTGGAATGGTCGGCCGAATTCGACTGCGCGCCCGAGCGTGAAGGCGAGCTGGTCAATTCGATCGGGGGCAGCGTCTTCCAGGGCGGCTTCGACGCCCTCAAGCGCGTGTTCGGAGGCTAGCGGTGTCGGACGGTGATGCCATGGGGATGCACGCGGCGCAGCCCGCACTCCTCCCCCCGCCCGCGGGGAGAGGGCAGGGTGAGGGGGGCTTGAGGAGAAGACTCGACGGCGGTCACGCCACGCGGCAAGCCTTCTCACCCCTGCCCTCTCCCCGCAAGCGGGGAGAGGGGGCGCGGTGGCTCCGTCGCCGCCAAACTGTTCCGTCGCCGGTGCGGAGACATTAGCCGTGCCGCACGTCGTCAAGAGCACGATCCTCGACGCGCCGACCGGCGTGGTCTGGAACGTGCTGCGCGATTTCAACGGTCACGATCGCTGGCATCCCGCCGTCGCGGCCAGCACGATCGAGCGGACCCAGGCGGCGGACCGCATCGGCTGCGTGCGGCGTTTCAAGCTGCAGGACGGGTCGGAACTGCGCGAGCAACTGCTGGCGCTCTCGGACCTCGAGCAGACCTTCAGCTATTGCCTGCTCGATACGCCGATCCCGATGTTCAACTATGTCGCCCATGTCCGGCTGCTGCCGGTGACGGACGGCGACCGGACCTTCTGGCATTGGGAGTCGCGCTTCACCGCGCGGCCACCGGATGCCGCGGAACTCATCGCAATGGTCGGTGAGCAGATCTATCAAGCCGGCTTCGACGCGATCCGCCGGCATCTCAGGGAGGCCGCGTGAGCGCGGCGGCAAGACCATGCCGGTCACGGTGAAAACCTTCGGGACATCGGGAGAGGCGGCGGCGGCGCTGTCGTCGGAGCGCGACGCGCGCTATCTCGGCGGCGGCACGCTGGTCATGCGCGCGCTCAACGAAGGCGACGTCTCGGTTTCCACCATCGTTCGCGCCACCGACCGGGCCCTCGCGCAGCTCGACGCCACAGGCTCGCGGATCACCATCGGTGCCGGCGTCACCTTTGCCCGCGTCCTCGCCGAGCGCTCGCTCGGCTTTCTGCATCCCGTCGCCGGGTCGATCGGCGGGCCGGCGGTGCGCAACATGGGCACGATCGGCGGCAATCTCTTCGCGCCGGCCCCCTTCGGCGATTTCGCCGTTGCCCTGCTCGCGCTCGACGCCAGCGTTGCCGTCCAGGGCGCCTATGGCGCGCGCGACATGCCCATCGAGGAGTTCTTGAGCGGGCGGAGCCGGCAGGCGGACGGGCTCGTGCTCTCGGCCTCCTTCCAGCGTCCGCTCAGCGACGACGCGTTTCGCTATCGCAAGATCGCGCGCGTGCGGCCGAAGGGTGCCGCCGTGGTGACGCTCGCCGTGCATGTCCCCTCGAGCGGCGGCCGCGCCGTCGGCGTGCGCATCGCGCTGGGCGCGATGGCGTCAACCCCGGTTCGCGCCAAGGCGGCCGAGCGCACCCTGGAGGGACATACGCTCGATGCGGCCAGCATCGCCGCCGCGGTCGCTGCCGCGGCCGACGGCACGGCGCCGGTCGACGATGCGCTGGCGAGCGCGTGGTACCGGCGCGAGGTCGTCGGGGTCCATCTGCGCCGCCTGCTGACCGGCCAAGCTTAGAAAAGCGAGGATAGGGCCGATGGCCAAGACCGCCCTCCAGTTCCGCCACAACAGCCGCGACGTCGCCGTCTTCGTCGACGGCGGCGCCAATCTCCTGACCACCTTGCGCGAGCTCGTCGGCGACATGACGCCCAAGTTCGGGTGCGGCCAGGGCGGCTGCGGCGCCTGCACGGTGTTGATCGATGGCGACGCGCATCTCGCCTGCCTGACGCTGGCCGAGACTGTGGCTGGTCGCGCGGTCGAGACGCTCGACGGGCTCAAGGACGGGCCCAACCTGCACCCCTTGCAGCGCGCCTTCATGGAGCATTTCGCCGCCCAGTGCGGCTACTGTACGCCAGGCATGCTGATGGCCGCGAAGGCCCTGCTCGACCGCAACCCCTCGCCGACCCGCGACGAGGTCGTGAACGCGATCGCGGGCAACATCTGCCGGTGCACCGGCTATGAGCCCATCATCGATGCCGTCCTCGCCGCCGCCTCGGGCGGCATGCGCGGCCTGCACGGGCCTGAACATGTTCCGAGCCCGCACATGTCGCCGAGAACATTCTAACCGCAGCAGGATCTCGAACCCGCCGCAAGTGCGGGTTCGGGCGCCGCTTGAAGGAGAGCGCCATGCTGGAACTGCGCAAGGACCTGTTCGCCGACGAGCGCGACGACGATCTCAAGGAGATCGGCAAGGGCACCCAGCGTCAGGACATGCTCGGTCACGTCACCGGCACCTCCACCTATTTCAACGACCACCTCTTGCAGGGCCTGCTGCACTTGAAGGTGCTGCGCAGCCCGCACGCCCACGCGCGCATCCGCCGCGTCGACACCGGCGAGGCCGAGCGCGCGCCCGGCGTGCGCCGGATCATTCGCGGTGCCGATGTGCCGCGCAATCTCAACACACTGCTCAGCCTCATCAATTTCGGCAAGGACGACGAGCCGACGCTGGCAGTCGACAAGGTGCGCTACAAGGGCGAGCCGATCGTGGCGGTGGTCGCCGACAGCCCGCGCGAGGCGTCCGAGGCACTCGCGAAGGTGCGCGTGGACTACGAGCCGCTCTCCGCCGTCTTCGACGTCGAAGAAGCATTGAAGCCCGGTGCTCCGGTGGTCAACGAAACCTACCCGAAGAACACCTTCACCTATCACGACATCTACGACCACCAGAAGCTGCGCTTCGGCGACGTCGAACGCGCGTTCGCCGGCGCCGACCACGTGCTCGAGCAGCGCTATCAGATGTCGCCGATCGAGCACGCGCCGACCGAGACCAATGGCGCCATCGCGGCGCCCGATACCAACGGACGCTACGTCGTCTACACCTCGACCCAGGCACTGTTCTTCTCGCTCGACACCTGCGCCAAGATCCTCGACGTGCCCTCCAATACGTTTCATTTCATCGGAGGGACCGTGGGCGGCGGGTTCGGCGGCAAGGTCGATACCCTCACCGAGCCTCTGGCCATCCTCGGCGCGATGCTGACCGGCCGCCCGGTGCGCTACATCTTCGGCCGCGAGGAGGAGATGCAGTTCGGCCCGCCTCGCGGGGCCGAACGCATCTACCTCAAGGACGGCGTCATGCGCGACGGCCGCATCGTGGCGCGCCAGGTCCGCGCATATTTCGACAGCGGTGCCTATACGCGATTGTCGAGCTACGCCGTGGTCAAGTGCGTGGCGCATCTGCCCGGCCCCTACACGGTCCCCAACGTCCATGGCGATGTCTATTGCGTCTTCACCAACCGCACGCCGGCAACCGCCATGCGGGGCTTCGGCGTTACAGCCATGGACTTCGCCATCGAGTGCCAGATGGACAAGCTCGCCCATCTCGTCGGCATGGACCCGATGGAGTTCCGCATCCTCAACGCCTACCGCGACGGCGACATGAAGGCCCATCGGCGCGAGGCCAAGAACACCGCCTTGATCGAATGCGTGCAGGTCGCCGCCGAAAAGGCGAAGTGGCCGCTGCGCGAGGACTACAAGCGCATGTCGTCGCGCCGCGATGGCGGCGGCGACCGCGCCGCGGTCCCGCCGACCGCCCGGGACGGATCGGTCTCCTCACGCCTCGCCACGCAGCAGCGCACACCCTACGATCGCGCACCGCAGCCGGCCGCCGGCCCTGAGCCGCCACGCCCGGCACCGCCCCCGGTGACACCGCCGCCGGCGCCGCAGCCCGCCGCCCACGGCGCCATGAGGTTTTCCTCCGTGTTCGGCTCGAGGAGGCGCTGATCATGGCCCGACATCGCGGACGCGGCATGGCGTCGATCAACTATCCCATCGGCATGAACCTCGGCGGCGATCCGAGTCAGGCGCTGGTGCATTCAAATCCCAGCGGCAAGTTCACCGTGTCGCTGTCGTCGATCGACCTCGGCCAGGGCATGAAATCGGTGACGCGGCAGATCTGCGCCGAGACCCTCGGCGTCCCGGTCGAGGACGTCTATGTCGACACCGCCGATTCCGACACCGGGCCCCATTGCATGGGGAGCTTTGCCTCGCGCGGCACCCACCGTGTCGGCAACGCGGTGATGGCGGCGGCGCGGGAAGCGCGCGGCGTGATGATGGAGGCGGCGGCCGAGGAGCTGGAGGTCAATGCCGCCGACCTCGATACCGACGGCCGTGGCAACATCCACGTCAAGGGCGCGCCGCACCGTTCGATCTCGACCAAGGACGTCGCCGTCGCTGCGCAATTCAAGCAGGGCAAGACCATCTCCGGACGGGGCATCTTCCTGGTGCCGCTGTCCGCGGTCGATCCCGAGACCGGCGAGATGTCGCCGGCGACCTGCTATGCGCACGCCTGCCTGGTCGCGGAGGTCGAGGTCGACGACGAGACCGGCGAGGTGGCGATGGTGCGCATGGACAGCGCCTACGAGCTTGGGCGGGCGCTCAACCCGCGCCTGGTCGAGCAGCAGCTCGTCGGCGGCGCCTGGATGGGCATCAGTCACGCGCTGTTCGAGACGACGGAGCCCTATTATCCCGACCCGGGCCACGGGCCGCGCGACTTCGTCGACTATCTGATGCCGGGCCCCGGCGACATCTGCCCGCACGACATCGCGGTGCTGGAGCGCCCGGCGGCGGACGGGCCGTTCGGGGCCAAGGGCCCGGGCGAGATGTGCGCCAACCCCGTGCTGCCGGCGGTCGCCAACGCCATCTTCAACGCCGTCGGCGTCCGCATCGACGAACTGCCGATCACGCCCGAGAAGGTGCTGCGCGCGATCAGGGCCCAGGGCGGCGCCCGGCCGCAGGCGCGGCGCTGATGGCGGTTCGCGGCACCATCGCCGGGATCGACAGCCCGGAGGCGCTGGCGCAAGCCTTGCGCGCCGCCTATTACCTCGCCGACGACGGCCTCGCGACGGCCGCCTATCTGTCGCTTGCGCTGGGCAAGCCGCTGCTGCTCGAAGGCGCGCCCGGCGTCGGCAAGACCGAGGCGGCGAAAGCGATCGCCGCCATCCTCGGCCGCCGGCTCGTCCGCCTGCAATGCTATGAGGGCATCGATTCCTCGGCGGCGCTCTACGAATGGAACTACCCCCGGCAGATGCTGGCGATCCGCCAGGCCGGTGACGAGACCATCGATATCTATGGCGAAACCTTCCTGATCGAACGCCCGATGCTGGCGGTGCTGCGTGCGCCGGATGCAACGGTGCTGCTGATCGACGAGATCGACCGCTCCGACCAGGAGTTCGAAGCCTTTCTGCTGGAATTCCTCTCCGATTTCCAGATCTCGATCCCCGAGCGTGGCACTATCCGCGCCGCTGAGCGGCCGGTGGTGGTGCTCACCTCCAACCGCACCCGCGACCTGCACGAAGCGCTGCGGCGGCGCTGCGTCTACCACTGGATCGACTACCCGAGCGCCGAGCGCGAGGCCCGGATCATCATGATGCGCGCCTCCAGCGTCGCCGAGGCGACCGCGCGCGCCGTCGTCGCTGCCGTCAACCGGCTGCGACGCGAGCCGCTGAGCAAGGTGCCCGGCATCGCCGAAGCGGTCGACTGGGCGGAGGCAGCGACCTTGCTCCACAACGGCGGCACGCGCTGGCCGGACGCTTTCAAGCGCTCGATCGGCGTCGCCCTGAAGGACGAGGAGGATCTTGCCTTCATCTCGCCCCGGCTCGACATGTTGATCGCGGAGGCGGCCGCGTGAGCGCCACGCCGCACCTGCCACGCGCGGCCGGCGCCTTCGTTGCGTTCGTCGCGTTGCTGCGCGTCAACGGCTTTTCCGTCGCGCCCGAGCAGACCACCGCGTTCCTTGAAGCGATCACCCTGCTCGGTCCGCGCGGGCCGGGCGACATCCACCGTGCCGGGCTCGCCACCCTGTCGCCCCCACCCGAGCGGCGTGCCACCTACGACCTGCTGTTCCGCATCCACTTCCTGGGCGGTGACGAGATCCCGCGGGAGCAGGGCGACGACGAGGCGACCGTCCGACTGCAAGAGGAGGGTCGCGGCGACGAGGAGCCGCTGCGCGCAGACGAAGCCAACGAATCCGGCGATAGGGCCGTCCGCACCGAAGCTTTGTCAGAGCGCCGCTTCGGCACGAGCGGGCCATGCGACGCCCTGCGGCGTCTGACGCGCGAGGCTCCGCGACGATTGCCGCGCCGGCGCGGCAATCGTCGCATGCGCGCGCGGCATGGCCCGTGGGCCGACCTGCGGCGAACCTTGCGCGAGGCCGTGCGCAACGACGGCGAGGTGATGCGCCTCGCGCGCCTGAAGCGCCGCGCGCGGCCCCGCAAGATGCTGCTGCTGATCGACGTGTCGGGCTCGATGAAGGCGCGCTCCGAAGACAACCTGCGCCTGGCGCATGCGCTGCTTCAGGCGACGCCGCACGTGGAGGTCTTCACCTTCGGCACCCGTCTGACGCGGGTGACCCGCGCGCTGCGGCTCAAACGGACGGAACAGGCGCTCGCGGACGCCGCGCACCTGGTGAGCGACTGGGACGGCGGCACGCGGATCGGCGACGCGCTGCAGGCCTTTCTCGCCGTACCGCGCTTCGGCGGCTACGCCCGCGGCGCCGCCGTGGTGATCCTGTCGGACGGGCTCGAGCGCGGCGACGTGTCCGCCCTGCGCGACGCGGTGGCCAGACTGTCGCGGCGCGCCTGGCGGCTGAGCTGGCTGACGCCGCTCGCGACGGGCCCCGGCTTCGTGCCGCAGACCGAGGCGTTGATCGCCATTCGCCGCCTCGTCGACGACATGGACGATGGCGGATCGAGCGCGGCGGTGGTCGCGCATGTGCTTTCGCTCCGGAACTGGAGGGCCGCTTGACCGACATCGTCGACGCCCATCATCACATCTGGCGCCAGGCCGATCTTCCCTGGCTGGTCGGGCCGATGCAGCCGCGCATCTTCGGCCCCTATGAGGCGATCCGCCGGGACTATCCGATCCGGGAATATCTCGACGACCTGACCGGCAGCGGGGTCGTCAAGTCGGTCTATGTGCAGACCAACTGGGCGAAGGAGCAATTCGAGGAGGAGACCGCCTGGGTGCAGCGCACCGCCGAGGCGACCGGCTGGCCGCACGCGATCGTGGCCTTCGCGGATCTCGCCGTCGATGACGCCCGCCCGCAGCTCGACCGGCTCATGCGCTATCCGCTGGTGCGCGGCGTGCGCATGCAGTTGCACTGGCACGACAACCCGCTCTACCGCTTCGCGGCGCGCGCAGATCTATGTGCAGATCCGGCGATCCGCCGCAATGTGGCGCGGCTGGCCGGCTACGGCCTCAGCTTCGACCTGCAGGTGTTCGCGCCGCAGATGCCGGGCGCCGCCGCCCTCGCCGAAGCCTGCCGGGACGTCACCTTCGTGCTTCAGCACGCCGGCATGCTCGAGGACCTGTCAATTGCCGGCCGCTCGGAATGGCGCGCCGGCATGGTCCGGCTGGCCGCCTGTCCGAACGTGGTCAGCAAGCTCTCGGGGCTCGGCACCTTCATTCACCGCAACGACCCAGCGCATGTCGCGGCCATCGTCGCCGATACCGTGGCTATCTTCGGGCCCGAGCGCTGCCTGTTCGGCTCGAATTTTCCGATCGAGAAGCTGTGGACCGGATATCGCGATCTCGTGCAGGCGCATCTCGAGGCCACACGTGCCAGCCCGCATCACCGCGACGCGATCTTCCGCGAAACTGCGGCTCGAGTCTATCGTCTCTGACGATAGGACTCCCTAAGAATAAAACCCATCAGGGAATGGAAACAACATGGCGCTCGAAATCAAGATCCTCGACTACGGAGACATCGAGCTGGAATCGAGCTTTCTGGTGCTCGGCCGCGATTGCGGGCGCACGCGGCGCGTCCTGACGCTCGGCTTTCTCATCGTCGGAGGCCCCTACCCGGTCGTCGTCGACACGGGCTATCGATCCAACCAGATCATGGAGACGCTCGGCATGCGCGGCCTCTCCTTCCACGAGAACATGATCGAGAATCAACTCGCCCGGCACGGCGTGCGCATGGGCGACGTCCGCTTCGTCTGCCACACCCACCTGCACATCGACCATGCGGGCAAGGACGATCTGTTTCCCATGAACACCACGGTCGTCGTCAACCGCAAGGAGCTCGAATACTCGGTCTCGGGGCTGATGCACCCCCAGTATCCGGCGCCCGACATCAAGCATCTGATCGACCGCCTGCACACCAAGAGCGCGCTCCGCTTCCTGGACCTGGAGATCACCGGCCCGGTCGAGCTGATGCCGGGCGTGTATTGCGAGGCGGCCGGCGCGCACACCGAAGGCTCGATGAACGTGCATGTCCACACCGCCGAAGGCATCGCAACGATCTGCGGCGACGTGCTCTACGACATCAACGATCAGCTCGTGGAGCCCTTCCACGAGATCCACGACGCGGAGCCTCGCACCACCGGCAACCATGGAACGACCAAGCGCGCGGAGAAGGCGGCGATCAAGAAGCTCGTCAGCAACGCGCGCTTCCTGCTGCCGGTGCACGACCGTCCCTGCAAGATCGAGGGCGGCCATGTCGTCGGCCGGCTGCAGGACCAGGTGCCGGGCCCGATCGTCCAGTCGCTGCCGCCGCGCAACTGGTTCCCGGCTTGAGGCTGGACGCGGGAAAACGCTCATGGTGTCACAGGGCAGAGGCAACACCCCCACCCCCTACCCCTCGCCCCAAGTGGGAGGGAGGAGCCTCGCTTTTCGAGCGGGGCCGAATAGGCGGAACGGCCTTGCCCTTGCAAGGAGGCTATCCCGTGCGAAGCGGAAGGGACCGGTGGGGGTGTTGCCTCGACGCCCGCAGGATGCCGTATCGCCCCCCCCGCGCATTCGAGCCGGATCAATCCCATGACCCACGCTACGCTGCGCCCTGAATTCGAGCAGTTGATCGACCCCTACGCGCCGGTCGGCCAGCTCGGCACGGGCTTTACCTTCACCGAGGGGCCGATCTGGCATCCGGTCGGCCAATATCTCCTGTTTTCCGACATGCCCGCCGATGTGCGGCGCCGCTGGGACGCCGCGCGCGGCGTCGTCGAGGCCAGGCGCCCGTCGAACAAATGCAACGGCATGACCTATGACGGCGAGCTCAACCTGATCGTCTGCGAGCACGCGACGTCGTCGTTGATCCGCGAGCGTCCGGACGGCCGCCGCGACGTGCTCGCCTCGCACTTCGAGAATCAGGAGCTCAACAGCCCCAACGACGTCTGCGTGCATGCGAGCGGCGCCATCTACTTCTCCGACCCCTGGTACGGCCGCATGCCCGTCTACGGCGTCGAGCGGCCGCGCCAGCTCGGCTTCCAGGGCGTCTATCGCCTGCCGCCCGGCGGCGGGGCGCCGCAGCTCGTGGTGGCGCGCGACCTCTTCGACCAGCCGAACGGCCTCTGCTTCTCGCCGGACGAGAAGCGGCTCTATGTCAACGACACCGTGCAGGCGCTGATCCGGGTGTTCGACGTCGAAGCCGACGGCTCGCTGTCGGGCGCCCGCGTCTTCGCCAGCGGCATCCGCTCCGAGCTCGAACCCGGCGTGCCGGACGGCATGAAGTGCGACCAGTTCGGCAACGTCTGGGTCACCGCTCCCGGCGGCGTGTGGGTCTACGCGCCCAATGGCGATCTGCTCGGCAAGGTCCGCGTGCCCGAGCTCGTCGCCAACCTCGCCTGGGGTGGAGCCGACTTCCGGACCCTGTTCATGACGGCGACGCATTCGGTCTACACGGTGACGACCAAGGTCGGCCCGCGGAACGAGCCCTATATGGCCGCGAGGGCCGGCGCGGCCACCGCGGCCCCGGCCGCGGCTCCACCGCTCCTGAGGGCCGAGGGCCTTGCGCTCGATCCGCGGCGCTGCGCCCTGATCATCCAGGACCTGCAGAACGACGTGATCATGGAGGGGGGCGCCTTCGCGGAGTCGGGCGCGCCGAGCCATGCGCGCGCCCAGCGCGTCGTCGACAATGTGCGTCGCCTGGCCGACGCGGCGCGCGCGCGCGGCGTGGTGGTGATCCACGTGTGGTTCATCGTCGAGCCCGGCGCGCCGGGCCTGACGCTGAACGCACCATTGTTCGAGGGGCTCGCCGATTCCCGGGCGCTGGTGCGCGGCACCTGGGGCGCAGCGCCGGTCGCCGGCCTCGAGCCGCAACCGGGCGACTTCATCGTCGAGAAGATGCGCATGAGCGCCTGGGAAGGCTCCCGCCTGGAGACGATCCTGAAGGCCACCGGCCGCGATTTGCTGATCGACACCGGTGCCTGGACGAACATGTCCATCGAGCACACCGCGCGGACCGGGGCCGACAAGGGCTACTTCATCGTGGTGCCCGAGGATTGCTGCTCGACCATGAACGCCGAGTGGCACAGCGCCTCGATCAATTTCGCCATGCAGAACGTCGCCGTCGTCACCCATGCGGACGCGGTGATCAAGGCGCTCGCATAGACGCGCGCGACGGCAGCGAGGAAAGGCCGGGACACGTGCCGAAGCTGTTCCACCTGCGCTGCTCGCCGCGGGCGGCCTCGCAGTCCTCCGCCGGGGCCGCGGCATTCCTCGCCCGGTTCGGCGAGACGCGGCCCGGCTGGGACATCGACGTGATGGACATCTGGCGCGAGGCGCTGCCCGAGTTCGAGGGCGATGCCCTGGAAGCCAAGTATGCGCGCCAGGGCGGGCGCCCGTCGAGCAGCGCCGAACGCGAGGCCTTCGCCGTGCTGGAGCGCATGGTGCTGCGCTTCGCGCGCGCCGAGCGCGTGCTGATTTCCACGCCGATGTGGAACTTCGGCATCCCCTACAAGCTGAAGCACTGGTTCGACCTGATCATCCAGCCCGGGCTCACCTTCCGCTTCGATCCTGACCAGGGCTATATCCCTCTCCTGAAGGACAGGCCGACGATGGTGATCGTCGCGAGCGGCAGCGACTTCGTCACCGGCATGAATCGGGGGCGCATCGACATGGCCACTCCCTACCTGCGCGAGGCCCTGCGCTTCATCGGGATCAGCGACGTGCGCTTTGTCCCGATCGGGCCGACGGCCGGCGCAGGCGAGCCGGCGCGGTTCGCCCGCGAGGCCGCGCACCGCCACCTGATCGCGATGGCGGCAGGCTTCTGATCGGCGCCTTGCCCCTCAGGGCATGTCCCGTTCAGCGGTGAGTGCATGAGGCCCCGGTCCGGAGCCCGTGGTCGCGATCAGACCGCGCAGACGTCGACCCAGGCGGCGCCCGTGAGCTCGGCCATGCGCTGCGGCGCGATGCGGACGGCGGCGTGGATGGATCCGGCCGCCGGCACCACCTCGTCGAAGCTCCTGAGCGACACGTCGCAATACACCGGCAGCGGCTGCACGAGACCGAACGGGCAGACGCCGCCGACCGGATGGCCGGTAGCCGCCTCGACCTCGTCGGTGCCGAGCATGCGTACCTTGCCGCCGAACGCCGCCTTGGCCTTCTTGTTGTCCAGCCGCGCGTCGCCGCGCACGACCACCAGCACGATCTGGTCGGCGATCCGCAGCGACAGCGTCTTGGCGATGCGCGCCGGCTCGACCCCGTGTTCCTGGGCGGCCAGGGCGACGGTCGCCGTGCTGTTGGTCATCTCGATGATATCGATGTCGGGCGCATGATCGGCGAAAAAAGCGCGAACGGATGCAAGGCTCATGATCGGCGGCGGGAGCTGGAGGAGAGGGACGCGGCAGCGGCGATGCGGGTTGCGATCACCGCTCAGATAGACGCGCCGCGCCGTTTTGCAAAGCTTCAGCCCGCGGTCGCCCATGGGCGATCGGCGCCGCCCGCGCCACATTCTGCAGGGCGGGGCATTTCCATCCGGCCGGACGATCACATGTAAGCGGCATAGTCTCTCGTGAAGGAAGCTGACATGCGGCCGGTCCACACCCTGCTCATCGCGCTCGCCGCCCTGGCGCTCACCGCCGGCGGCGTGCGCGCCGACGCCGTCGTTTTCCCCAAGAACGGCAGCGTCGGCCTTGTCCCCCCGGCGGCCATGCAGCAATCGCCTCTGTTCGCCGGGTTCGAAAACCGGCCCGCCCAGGCCTCGATCATCATCGTCGAGATGCCGAGGGCGGCCTACCGATCGCTCGCCGACGGGATGACGCCGGCGGCGCTCAAGTCCAAGGGTATCGAGCTCAGCGGGCCGATCGAGGACGTGTCGCTGCCCGGCGGCGCCGAGGGCAAGCTCATGCGCGGCACGCAAACGGCCGGGCGCGCCCGCGTGCGCAAATGGATCCTGATGGCGCAGGGGGCCCACGCGAGCGCCCTGGTGACGGTCCAGGCCCGCGCCGACGAGGAGAACGTCCTGCCCGACCCGAGAGGGCCGGTCGCCCTGCCGGATGACGCCATCGAAGCTGCCCTGCGCACGCTGACCTTCCGGGCGCCCCTGAGCATCGGCGAGCAGATGGCGGCCCTGCCCTTCCAGGTCGGCGACAGCGCCGGGATGCGGCCGGTCCGCGTGGTGGCCGGATCCAGCGTCTACTACACCGAGGGGCCGCAGGACGTGGTGCGGGACGGCTCGCAGCCCGTCATCATCATCGGCAGCAGCCTGCGCCGCGCGCCGGCGCCGCCCATGCGCGAAAGCTACGCGCGCAAGCTCTTCTTGACGATTCCCGGGGTGAAATCGTTGCAGATCACGCGGGTCGACACCTCCAAGACCAGCGGCAGCGAGTGGGTTCAGGTGTCGGGCCTGGGGCGCGACAGGAACTCCGAGGCGCCGATGGCCGTGGAGCAGATCATCCGCTTCGACGGCTCGCGCTATGTGCGCGTCGTCGGCGTCGTGCCGGAGGTCGACCGCAGCACATTCGCCGGTCGTTTCGAGCGGCTCGCTTCGTCCGTCACGCAGAAGTAGGCGCGACGGACGGCGAGGGGTGGCCGGCCGGCACCGGCCGCCCGGTATGCGGAGCGCCGCCCCTGGAGCGCTTCTTGATCGGGTGGAATCTCCCGATCAGGGAAGCGCTCCAGACTCAAAAAGTTGGAGCATGTCCGGCGAAACCCGGTTCACCGAACATGCTCTATCGCTTTGTTCCGACGCAATTCCGGACGCAGAACCACTGCACCCTTCTGCTGGAATTGTTCTAGAGCATTTCGGCATTTCTTCGAACCGCCGAAATGCTCAATCTGTTTGTTTTGTCGCGTTTTCTTCACGCGAACCGGCGTCCACTTCGCTCGAAAACGCGCTAGTCCTTGTACCCCTGGTTCTTGGCCACCGTCTGCCATTTGCCGTCCTTGACTTGGGCGACGAGCGCTTCGGCCACACCCAGGTGGTCGGTCTTGGAGAACTTGATCGGCGGGCTGCCGAAGATATCGACGAACTCTTTGCCCGATTCCATCGCATCCAGCAGGGACTCGGTGGTCAGGTTCTTGCCCGCCAGGTTGGCATAGAAGGCAAAGGTCATGAGGCCGTTGTAGCCGGCAATGACCTGGTTGTTGGGCTCGACTCCAAACTTCGCCTTGTAGGCGTCGATGAAGGCTTTGACCTTGCCGGTCGCTGCCGCGGAATCGATGATCTCGACTTGGCCGACGCCATACACGCCGGCGGCATTCTCCTTGCCCAGCTCGGGGAAGTCCGGCACGTAGGTCGGCGTCGAAGCGACGAAGCCGGGCTCCCAGCCGAGCTTCTTGGCCGTCGTTACGATGCCGACCGACTCGCGCACCACCGAGCCGAGCGCCACCAGGTCGCAGCCGTCGGCCTTGGCCTTGGCCACCTGGGAGCCGAAGTCCGTGGCGCCCCGCTTGAACGAGGCCATCGTGCCGGCCTTGATCTTCAGAGCCTCCACCTCATCCTTGTAGGCATCGGTGAAGTTCTTCCCCATCTCGTCATCCTGATAGATGATGCAGGGGGCCTTGAAGCCCTTGTTCTTCACCGCCCAGTGAAGACCGATGCGCATGGTGTCGTAGTATGGAACGAAGATGTTGAACTTCAGCCGGTCCTCGGGCTTTCCCGGATCCATCTTGTAGGTGAATTCGGCGGCCGTGATCGGGAACAGGTGCAGGATGCCGGCGCGCTGCACGATGGGAAGCGGCGCCAGCGTCGTCGCCGAGCCCATGGGCGAGATCATCGCGAAGATGCCGTCGCGCTCGATCAGCTTCTGCGTCGCCAGCACGGCCTTCTTCGGATCGTAGCCGGAATCCTCGACGATCAGCTTGATCTTGCGGCCGTTGATGCCGCCTGCCGCGTTGATCTCGTCGGCGGCGAGCTTGAGGCCGTTGGCGGCCGGAACGCCCCAGGCCTTGATCGGACCGCTGAGGTCCTGGTGGGTGCCGAGCACGATCTCCGTGTCGGTCACGCCCTGGGTCTTGAACTGCGCCGCGGCCGGCTGCGCCGCGCAGGCCGCCCCGGCCACCACAATCGCCAGATACTTCATCTGCATCGTTTCCTCCCGTCGCATGTCGCCCCTGGAGCATTGGCCGATCGGACCGGTCGCCTGACCGGAACGGCGTCCTCCAACTTCGTCGACCTGGATGGCGCATCTCCGATCAGGGGTCCGTTCGATCGGCGAGCGCTCCAGATCAAAACAATATAAGAATTGCTGCCCCATTGGATGATCGCATCCAATGGGGAAATGCTTCTAGAGCGGGATAACTTTCCCTTGAATCATCGTCTCGCGCCAAGTCTTCGATTTGAGCATGATCTGTCCGAAAGCCGGGGCCGAATTGGGGGCTCATGCACTAGGCCGCCTCCCGATACATGGCTTCGACCAGGGTCTTGAACCGTTCCTGCACCAGACCGCGCCTGAGCTTGATGGCCGGCGTCAGCTCCTCGTCGCCGGGCACCAGCTCGACGTCGATCAGCCTGAAGCGCTCGATGCGGGTGCCGGGTCCCGCGGCGGCGAGCCGGTCGATTTCCCGCCCGATCAGCTCGCTGACCGCGGGCGCCCGGCTCAGGCTCTGGAAATTGGTGAAGGGTACGCCGTTATCCTGGGCAAAGCGCACCACGTGGTCGTAGTCGATCAGGATCAGGCAGGCGAGATTGCGGCGGCCTTCACCCACCACCACCGCATCGGCGATGTAGGGAGAGAGATTGAGCCGGTTCTCGATCTCCGATGGCATGACGCGCGCGCCCGCCGCGGTGACGACGATGTTGGTCACCCGGTCGACGATCCTGAGGTAGCCGTCGGCGCCGAGCTCGCCGATGTCGCCGGTGTGGAACCAGCCGTCGGCGAGCGCGCGCGCGCTCTCCTTGGGGTCGCCGAGATAGCCGCCGAAGACGCCGGCGCCCCGCACCAGCACCTCGCCCGCCGCGTTCGTGCGCACCTCGAGGCCCGGAAGCACGCGCCCGACGGTGCCGGGCCGGGGCGCGCCGAGCGGCGTCAGCGCCACGGTCGCCGCCGTCTCGGCCTGGCCGTAGAGCTGAAGGACCGGCAGGCCGAGCGCGCCGTACCAGCGCGTGAGTTCGTCGGCCAACGGTGCGCCGCCGGTCATCAGCCAGCGCGCCCGGCCGAGCCCGATCGCCTCGCGGACGCCGTTGAGCACCAGCCGGCGCGCGGCCTGCTCGGCCAGCGCCAGCGCGGGCGAGACCGCCTGCCCCGCGGCCCGCCGGTCGGCCGCGCGGAAGCCGATGCCGATCGCCGCCCGGTAGGCCAGCCGCTGGAGCGGCGTCGCCGCGGCCAGTGCCAGCGTGACGTTGGAGTAGAACCGCTCCCACACCCGCGGAATGGCGAAGACCGAGGTCGGGGCAAGCTCGCGCAGATTGTCGAAGGCGGTGTCCGCGCCTTCCGGAAAGTGCAGGAGGGTGCCGGTCGCGAGCGCGGCATAGAGGCCCTGGATGCGCTCGGCGGCCAGGGCGAGCGGCAGCAGCGACAGCTGCTCCTCGTCGGCCCGCGCCGGCAGCGCCTCGAGCCGCAGCGCCAGCGCCGAGCAGACGTTGCGGTTGCTCAGGGGCACCGCCCGCGGCTGGCCGGTGCTGCCGGAGGTGAAAGCCAGGACCGCGATGTCGTCCGGCGCGGCGGCGGCGATGCGCGTGGCGAGTTCCGCCTCCGGCGCCGCGTCGTGCCCCGCGCCGAGCTCCTCGAGCGGCACGACGGTGCCGTCCCCGACGATCGGCGCCTCCGGCGTCATCACCACGATCGTCGTCACCGCAGGATTGGCCGCCTTGATGGAGAGAGCCTTGTCGAGCTGCTCCTCGTCCTCGACGAAGAGGACGCTGGCGCCGATGTGGCGCACCAGCACGGCGAGCCGCTCGCCCGACAGGGACGGATAGGCGGCGGCCGACACGCCGCCGGCCAGCAGCACGGCCGCATCCGCCACCACCCAGGCGGCGCCGTTGCCGCTGACGATCAGGGCCGTGTCGCCGCGCGCGAAGCCGCGGCCGATCAGCCCCCGCGCGCCGCGGCCGGCGCCGGCCCACAGCTCACCGAAGGTGATGCTGCGCCATATGCCGAGGCGCTTCTCGCGCAGGGCGACGGCCGCCGTCCGCTCGCGCGCGCTGCGCTGGAGCATGTGCGGCAGGGTCTCCGCCAGCAAGGGAAGGGCAATCTCGGCTGCCATCAGGCCACCCACTCCTCGATCAGTGCCGCAGCACTGAAGCGCTTTGCAGCTGGGCGGAATCAACCAATCCCAAGAGAAGCGCTTCAGATTCAAAAATTGGGGCATGACGCAATTGGCTCATCAATTGCGTCATGCGCTATCGCCACGTCTTCTTCTTCTTCCAGCGGCGGGTGCCGCGATCATCGTCCTGCTTCATGCCGAGGTAGAATTCCTGGATGTCATCGGACTTCATCAGGTCGCGGCAGGTGCCGTCCATGACGATGCGGCCCACCTCCAGCACATAGCCATAGTGCGCCGTCTCCAGTGCGATGTGGGCGTTCTGCTCCACCAGCAGCATGGACACGCCCTCCTCGTCGTTGAGCCGGCGGATGATCTTGAAGATCTCCTTGACCAGCAGCGGCGACAGGCCGAGGGACGGCTCGTCCAGCAGCAGCACCTTGGGGCGCGCCAGGAGCGCCCGGCCGATGGCCAGCATTTGCTGCTGGCCGCCGGACAGCTGCCCGGCCGGCTGATGCGCGCGCTCCTTCAGGACAGGAAAATAGCCGAACACCTTCTCCAGGTCGCGTTGCACCGCGTCCCGATCGGTCCGCGGGAAGGCGCCCATGCGCAGGTTGTCGAGCACGGACAGGAACGGAAACACCTCGCGCCCCTCGGGGACGTGGCTGATGCCCAGCCGCACCACCCGGTCGGGGGCCATGCGCTGGATCGGCCGTCCCTCCAGCTCGACGGCGCCCTTCTCCGGGTCCAGCACCCCGGAGATGGTCTTCAGGATCGTCGTCTTGCCCGCGCCGTTGGCCCCGAGCACCGTGACGATCTGGCCGCGCGCCAGCTCCAGGCTGATGCCGCGGATGGCGAGGATCGGGCCGTAATAGCTCTCGACGTTGCTGAGCTTGAGCAGCGGGCCGCCGGGCCCTTGCGGGGCGGCAGCGGAGGGATCGAGGGTGGCCTCAACGGACATGGCGGAGCGCCTCACGTTCCGAGATAGGCGGCGACGACGTCGGGATGCGTCTGCACCTCCTGCGCCGTGCCGACGGCCATGATCTTCCCGTAGTTCAGCGCGAGCACCCGGTCGGACACCCGGCTGACCAGGGACATGTCGTGCTCGACCATCAGCACCGTGATGCCGAGCCTGCGCCGGATGTCGAGAATCCAGTGGGCCATGTCGTCGGTCTCCTCCACGTTGAGGCCGGACGACGGCTCGTCGAGGAGCAAGAGCTCGGGGCCGATGGCCAGGGCCCGGCCGAGCTCGATCACCTTGCGCACCCCGTAGGGCAAGCCGCTGATCAGCATGTCGCGGCAGTGCTGGAGGCGCAGCAGCTCGATGACGCGCTCCACCGCTTCGCGATGCTCCAGCTCCTGCCGGCGCACGCGCCCGGAGAACAGGATGTCCTCGACGAGCGACGTGCTGCTGTGGCGGTGGCGGCCGACGAGCAGGTTGTCGAGGGTCGAGGCATTCTCGAACAGCTCGATGTTCTGGAACGTGCGGGCGATGCCGCGCGCGGCGACGAGTTGCACGGGGAGGCGCGTGATGTCCTCGTCCTTGAAGACGATGCGCCCGGCCGTCGGCGTATAGAGACGGCTGATCATGTTGAAGACCGTCGTCTTGCCGGCCCCGTTCGGGCCGATGATGGTGAAGACCTCCCCCTGCGCCACCTCGAAGCTGACGTCGTCCACGGCCTTGAGGCCGCCGAACTGGATGGAAAGGCCTTGGACGGCGAGATAGCTCATCGGCCGCGCTCGGATTTGAGGTACATCTTCTGGCGCTTGAACGTCGTCGCCTTGTAGAGCGGGAACAGGCGCACGTAGAGCTTGATCTTCTCCCACCGGCCGGCGAGCCCGAACGGCTCGAAGATGATGAAGAAGATGATGATCAGGCCGAAGATCAGCGACTTGAGGCCGGGCGCGTTGACGACACGGGCGACCGCCTCCTGGGCGCCGCCGCCGTTCAGGCCGAGGACCGAGACGACGTTGGCGACGAGGCCCGGCAGATCGTCCTTCAACGTCGCCAGCACCGGATCGACCATAATCATGAAGATGGCGCCGAACACCGCGCCGCGCAGGCTGGCGATGCCGCCGATGATGACGATCATGATGAACTCGATCGACAGCGACAGCGTGAACATCTCGGGGCTGATGAACGACAGCTTGTGGGCGTAGAGCACCCCGGCCAAGCCCGTGATCGCCGCCGAGATGGCGAAGGAGCGCGTCTTGTAGCGCGCCGGGTTGACGCCCATGCTCTTGGCCGCCGTCTCGCTGTCGCGCAGGGCGACGAAGGCCCGGCCGGTGGGCGAGCGCAGCAGGTTGATGGCGCCGAGCATGATGGTGGTCACCACGGCCAGGCACAGATAGTAGAAGCCGGTGTCGCCGAGCTTGAGGCCAAACAGGTCCGGCAGCGCCAGCATGATGCCTTCGTTGCCGTTGGTGACGCTTTCCCAGCGGGCGAGGATCTCCTCGACAATAAAGGCGAAGGCGAAGGTGGCGATTGCCAGGTAGACGCCGTGCAGGCGCAGCGCCGGCAGGCCGACGAGATAACCGACGACCCCGGTCAGCGCCCCGGCCAGCACGAAATAGACGACGAACGGGATGCCCTGCTTCTGGCAATAGGCCGCCGTGTAGGCGCCGATGGCGAGGAACGCCGCGTGGCCGATGGAGACCTGGCCGGTGTAGCCGGACAGGATGATGAGGGCGATGCCGACGATCGCATAGATGATGACGAACACCACCTGGCTCAGCAGGTAGTTGCCGAAGAGGATGGGCGCCGCGAGCAGAAAGACGGCGAGCGCGGCGTAGCTCCACACTTGCCCGGCCGTGCGGAACAGGCGCAGGTCCTGGCTGTAATCGGTCTTGACCGGCTGGTGCATCGGCTCAGACCTTCTTCAGCGCGCGGGAGCCGAACAGGCCCTGCGGCATCACCATCAGCGCCACCAGCAGCACGACGTAGGCGGCGACGTCCTTGAAGCCCTCGGGCAGATAGAAGCCCGACAGCGTTTCCACCACGCCGATGATGATCCCACCCACCAGGGCGCCTGGGATGCTGGAAAAACCGCCCAGCACAGCCGCGGGGAAGGCCTTGAGGCCGAGGAAGCCGATATTGGCGTGGATGAGCGTGATCGGCGCCAGGAGCACGCCGGCGATGCAGGCCACCATCGCGCTGATCGCCCAGATCAGCGAGAAGATGCGCTTGACCGGGATCCCCATGTAATAGGCGGCCAGCATGTTCTGCGACGTCGCCTGCATGGCGATGCCGATCTTGGTATAGCGGAAGAACCAGTAGAGCACGGCGCAGAGCAGCAGCGTCGCCACGATGATCGACAGGCTGTCGGCGGCGATGACGAGGCCGCCGAGCTTGAACACGCCGCCGGTGAACGGCGTCTCGATGCGCAAGTCGTCGGTGCCCCACAGCATGCCCGCCAGCGAGCGCACCACGAGGCCCAGCCCGATCGTTGCCATGACGATGGAGAACTGCGGATAGCCGAGGATCGGCCGGATCACCAGCCGCTCCATGGTGCTGCCAAGCACGGCCATGCAGACCACCGCGAGGGCGAAGCCGAGCCAGTAGTTGAGGCCGAGGGTGGCGATGAAGGTGAACGACAGGAAGGCGCCGAGCATCATCAGCTCGCCCTGCGCGAAGTTCACCACCTCGGTCGCCTTGTAGATCAGCACGAAGCCGAGCGCGATCAGGCCGTAGACGCAGCCGAGCGCAATCCCTCCGATGGTCTGCTGGATGAAATCGAGCATCCGCCCCCGCGTCCCCCGCGCCGGCGTCTCCAGGTGGAACGCGGCATTTTCCGCACCTAACTATCGTTTGATCGAGATTGTCAAGGTCGAGACCCCGCGCAGTTCGCAGCCTCTCGCCGGGGGTCTTCGACAAGCCGCCGGGCCCGCCCACCGCAGCGCAATTGGGTCCGCCGGACACGTCCTCGATCATTCGAAGCCGCTGGCCACCCAGATCGCGGCGCTCGGCATCGGTGTGCCGGCTTTCGTGTCTCGACGACCCACACGGCCGACCGCGTCGCCGACATCGCCGAACTGATCGCGCCGCAGGGGCGCTTGTGCCTGATCGGCGATCCGGAGGGCTTCGACATCATGGTGTTCAAGCGCAAGGCGGTTTCGATCCACCATAAGCTGATGTTCACGCGGTCTATCTACGGCACGTCCGGCATGGCCGAACAGCGCCCTGATCGCCGCCCTATCGCGCAACCGGGATTGCAATCCAAACTGGCATGGCGCCGCTTGACCATAGTAGTATCCTTCTATGCACCTGGGGTAAATTCTGTGCGTACTACAGAAAGAGCGCATACACCCTATATAGCTCTTACCACCACTTGGATTTCAGATAAGGTAAGATCATGACTGGCACCATGAAGGCGATCGTACTCGGTAAGTTCGGTGGCTTCGACGCTTTCGAGATGCGCGATGTTACCGTACCGGTCGTCGGACCTCGGCAGGTCCGGGTACGCGTTCACGCCACCGCCATTAATCCTCTGGACTATCAGATCCGACGTGGCGACTACGCCGACTACGTGCCACTCCCTGCCATCATCGGTCACGACATTTCCGGCGTCGTGGAAGAGAAGGGGGCGGATGTAACCGAGCTCGACATAGGCGACGAGGTTTATTACACGCCCAAAATCTTCGGCGGCACCGGCTCATATGCGGAGCAGCACGTTGCCGATGTCGAGCTGATCGCCCGCAAGCCGCACAACATCAACCATCTAGAAGCTGCCAGCCTGACGCTGGTTGGGGGCACGGTTTGGGAAGCTTTGGTGACCCGCGCCCAACTTGCCGTTCACGAGACCATTTTGATCCATGGTGGTGCCGGCGGTGTGGGTACGGTGGCGATCCAGCTTGCCAAGGCGATGGGTGCGCGGGTCATCACGACGGCGCGCCGTAGCAACCATGAATTCGTGCGTTCGCTCGGAGCGGACGAGGTAATCGACCACAGCTCCGGCGACTACGTCTCAGCCGTGGCGGAACTGACGCAGGGGCAAGGGGTGAACGTTGTATTCGATACCATCGGCGGCGACACCCTGACGAAAAGCGCGCTCGTCCTTGCGGATGCCGGACGGGTGGTGAGCATCGTCGACATCGCACAACCACAGAACCTGATCGAGGCATGGGGAAAGAACGCCGCATACCATTTCGTGTTCACCCGGCAGAACCGAGGCAAGCTTGACGCGCTGACAACCCTTATCGAACGCGGCCTGATCAAGCCTGTGATCGGCGCAGTGCTTCCCCTCGCTCGGGTTGGCGATGCGCATGAACTGCTCGAAGGCGGGAGTTCACTTGGACTTCGCGGTAAAGTGGTGATCGATGTGGTGGGCCAGACTGTCGAACTCCCCACGCCACGATAAATTCATCGATAAGCTCGGGTACGTTCCCCTATCACCCCGGCCTCAGGGAAGGCAGTTATGACAACCTGCCTTCCCAAAAGCGATCAGTCGCATTACCACCCAATTCCCGTCATCCAGACCTAGTCACCCGCCCAGATCGTGCGGACTGAAATCCGTCTCATCGCCCGGATCGTCTGTTCTTGCCGACGACATGCGACATAATCCGGACCGCGGCATTAAGATGCAACTCGCGATAGGAATTCGAGACCTATGAACAGGCCGGCTCGCTATGCACTTTGGCTATTCGTGATCTTTCTGGGGTTGAGCGTTGGCGCGGGTCTCTACGAGGCGCGAATAGTGGTGCCGATCTGGCAAGAGACGCCGCCGAAGACCTGGGTGAACACGGGCACGCAGTTTTGGGCCTTCATCACCAGCGGCCCTCTCACGCTCATCATTATAGCCGGCGTGTTTCTCGCCTGGCGCAGTTCGGGCCCCTCGCGTCCGTGGTGGCTGGCGGCGCTGAGCGTATCAATCGTCGAGCGGATCGCTACCTTTGGCTATTTCATCCCGACGATGTACTGGCTGCAGACCCAGACCGGAGGCGTCGACGGCACCGTTACGTCTACTCTCGCGACATGGGTGACGCTGAACCACGGGCGTCATGTCCTGTCGATCGCAGCTTGGCTGCTTAGCCTCAAGGCCTTCTCGCTGCTCGGGCCCGCGAGCGATCACCGGAATTGAGTATGCTGAAATCGGTGGCAGTTTAGCAAATTGAGGGCCCGATCGTCCTCGAGTCACCGCCGACGGAACTCGCCCGCCTCGCCGGCCTCGAGCTGGTGTCTGGGGCGCGGGCGGAAGTGCACATTCGAAAGGGCGCACGGCTGGAGTTCTTCTCGGCGCGTGGAGATGGTTTGTCGACGCGCTCGAAGACAGGCCAAAACTTCGATTCGGGCTGGTCCGCATGGCTGTCTTTCCGCGTGAACGGCAGGCATCGCTGGTGGACCGCTGCCGGACGGAAGCAGATATTCCTTACGATCCTCACCGATGATCCCGGGCACGACGGCGCCGGACGACTTTATTCCACCTGAACCATCGACGATAGACTAGACTTGGCTCTTGATCAGGTCGAGCGGAGTAAGACCTCGTCGGATCTCATTCTTTTGTTTCGGTTGCAGCCGCCCGGGGCACTCCATCGTTTGACAGCCTGTCCGCTGTCCGATGGCCGCCTGCAATGGTGGGAAACAAATGGCGCCGATCGGCGAGCTGGGACTCATGACGAGCTCGTCGGCTGTTCGATGGCCCGCAACCTGAATGACAAGACCTATACCGTGGTATGGCTCGCCCTCTCCCTCGACCCAATCGACCGCACACACGCCTCAACATAGCGTCGTCGAAGCCTCGTGAAGGCGACGGTCGGCAGGAGACAAAGATGAGCCTAGACACCACCACACACCCGGGCAGGCCGGGGCTCGACGAATTGGTTCCGTCGCGCTACGCGCTACAAGTGGGCGAAATCGAGGTGCTGGTCATCAGCGATGGGGTGCTACCGCTTCCCACCGCGATGCTGGCCCACAATGCAGACCCGGCCGCGCGGGCGGCGTGGCTGAACGACATGTTCCTGCCGCCGGACGCTTTCGACTGGGCGCTGAACGCGGTCGTGGTGCGGAGCGGCGGGCAAACCATACTCATCGACGCTGGGCTGGGGCTCGATCCGGATCTGGCATTGCCACGGGCCGGGCAACTGGTCCAGCGGTTGGCAGCGGCCGGCATCGATCTCTCGTCGGTGACCGACGTGGTGCTGACGCACATGCACATGGACCACGTCGGCGGGCTGCTCGTCGACGGCGTCAAGGAGCGGCTGCGTCCGGACCTGCGGATCCACGTGGCGGCCGCCGAGGTCAAATTCTGGGAGTCACCCGATTTTTCCCGAACCTCCATGCCGGCCGGCTTCCCGGACGCGCTGCGGGCGACCGCCAAGCAGTTCGTAAAGGAGTACCGCAGCCATTTGCGGACGTTCGAGGAGGAGCACGAGGTGGCGCCGGGTGTGGTCGCCCGTCGCACCGGCGGCCACACCCCCGGGCACTGCGTGGTCCGCCTGGCGTCCGGGGGCGAGCGGTTGACGTTCGCCGGCGACGCCGTGTTCGCGGTCGGGTTTGACCAACCCGACTGGTACAACGGCTTCGAGCACGACCCCGAGGAGGCGGCCCGCGTCCGTATCCGTCTTCTGCGGGAGCTGGCGGCGACGGGGGAGCAATTGGTGGCCACTCACCTGCCGTTCCCATCCATCGGCCGGGTGGCTGTCGCCGGCGACGCCTTTCGTTGGGTGCCGGCTCTTTGGGACTACTGACCGCTCATGGGCTGAGGGTGGCACCAGGGCGCTATACTCAAGGCGCTTAACGAAGCTCACGCCCTCAAGCACCTCGCCATCGGACGATGATCATCCGATGGCACAGAGATGCATATTGTCTAGTGAAGCTGGAACGGCTCCCGATTGGGTGGAAGTGCCCGATCGGAAGTCGCCGTTCCCAATTCAAAGACGTGGAGCGCCCATGGCGAACCGGATGCGCGCCCCCCAGCGTTCGGCTACCCCAGCGTGCGCGTGGCCAGCGCCGCCGCGGCGGCCCGGTTCTCGACGCCGATCTTGGAGAAGATCTGCTCCAGGTGCTTGTTCACGGTGCGGGGGCTGAGGCCGAGGATCTCGGCGATATCCCGGTTCGGCTTACCGCGGGCCACCCACGCCAGCACCTCCGCCTCGCGCGCCGTGAGCGGATAGCGCCCGCGCAGCGCCGCGATGTCGGCAGCCGCGTCGTCCTCGGACACGCGCAGCAGGATCTCCTCGCGGCTGAGCCGGCCGACGAAGGACAGGCGTAGCGTGCGACCTGCGTCGCCGCCGAGCTTGATCGACGGCGTCGCCAGGAAATCGGACGCCGCCTGCGCCCCGACCCAGGCCTGCGCCTCCGCCGGCAGCACCGGCTCGCCCGCGCCGCGGCCGGAGGGGCCCATCAGCCGGCTCGCCTGCGGTGTCGACCACAAGAGGCGCCCGCCGCTGTCGACCGCCAGCAGGTAGCGCCCGGCCGTGTCGAGGGCGGCACGCGCGCTCTTCGACAGGCGGGCATTGGCGAGATGTACGCGCATGCGCGCCAGGAGTTCGTCGATGACCAGCGGCTTGGTGACGTAGTCGACGCCGCCGGCCTCCAGCCCGCGCAGGATGTGCTCGGTCTCGCTGAGGCCGGTCATGAAGATGACGGGCACGGGCGCGAGCGCCGCGATGCGCTTGAGCTCGCGGCAGGTCTGGAAGCCGTCGAGGCCGGGCATGACGGCATCGAGCAGGATGATGTCGGGGGTGATGCGCTCGGCGATCTTCAGCGCCTCGGCGCCCTCCCGTGCCACCAGCACCATGGCCCCGGTTCCCTCCAGCGCGCTGGTCAGCATGCTCAGGGTCTCGGCCGAGTCGTCGACGACGAGCACGACGGGACGGGCGGCTGCATCACTCATGGGGCCGCCCGTCGTCGAGGGCGGCCATGTAGCCGCGGAGATCGAACTCGCGGATTCGCGCACGCAGCGCCGCGACGAAAGGAGTGCTGCCACCGTATTCCCCATCGAGCTCGGAAAGCTTGGCCTCGATGCCGCGGATGTAGCCGATCTCACCCAAGCGCCTCAGGTCCTCCACATGGCGCTCGCTGGGGCGCAGCATGGCCGTTGCCGGCACAGCTGTGCCGGGCTCTCCGTCGGAGGTGATCCACTCGAGCTTCAGCAGAAGCTTCAGCCGATCGAGGAGGCGGTCGAGGTCGAAGGGCTTGGCGATCGCCTCGTCGTGCATGTCGTCCGGGCTGCGCGGCGCGTTGCCGTCGCCGATATTGGCCGACATCATGACGATCGGCGACACGTGCCCCTTCTCGCGCAGCCGCCGCGCCAGCTCCCAGCCGTCCATCCCCGGCATGGAGACGTCGAGCAGGAACACATCGGGGCTGCACTGGTCGGCAATGGTGAGGCAGGCCATGCCGTCCGGCGCGGTCATGACGACGAGGCCGAGCGGCTCCAGCGCCTCGCGCATCAGCTGGAGGTGGACGCTGTCGTCGTCGGCGACGAGCACCATGCGGCGCGGCCCGTCGTAGCCGACGACGCGCCGCGTCGGCCGCGCCGCCTGCTGCGCCTTCGGCACCGCCGAGAGCATCAGCCGGACGCGGAACGAGGTGCCGCGAGCGAGGCGGCTCGTCACCGTGATCTCGCCCCCCATGATCTCGACCAGGAGCTTGGTGATGGTGAGGCCGAGCCCGGTGCCGGGCATGGTCTGCGCCTTGGTGAGCTCGCCGCGCTCGAACGGCTCGAAGACGCGGTCGATGTCCTCGCTGCGGATGCCGATGCCGCTGTCGGCGACCTCGAACTCCGCCACCTGGTTGCGGTAGCTGACGGCCAGCGAGACGAAGCCGCGGTCGGTGAACTTCACCGCGTTGGACAAGAGGTTGATGAGGATCTGCCGCAGCCGCTTGGCGTCGGTGAAGACCGATTCGGGCAGGCTGTCGGCGCCGGAAAAGCGGAACTCCAGCCCCTTGGCGCGGGTCTGCAAGCTGAACATGTCGACGAGCTGGGCCAGGAACTCCTGCACCCGCATCTCGCCGCGCGTCAGCTGCAGGCGACCGGCCTCGATCTTGGAGATGTCGAGCAGACCGTCGATCAGGCCGGCGAGGTGCTCGGCGCTGCGGCGGATGACGCGAATGCCGTTGCGGCGATTGGGGACAGCCGCATCCTCGCCGTCGAGCAACTGGGCGTAGCCGAGGACGGCATTGAGCGGCGTGCGCAGCTCGTGGCTGATGCCCACGACATAACGGCTCTTGGCGAGGTTGGCCGCCTCCGCCGCCTCCTTGGCGCGCTGCAAGGCGGCATCCGTGCGCTTGTGCGCCTCGATCTCCTGGAGCAGCAGTGAGGTCTGCCGGCCGGTCTCCTCCTGGGCGAACTTGCGGCTCTCCTGGGCCAACACGAACAGCCAGGCGGCGACACCGGCGATGATCATGAGCACGATGAACACCGCCCACAGCGTTCCCAGGACGACGCCACTTTCGGGGCTGCGGTAGATCGCCTGCATGTAGATCAGGCTCAGCACGAGCCCGAGCACGCCGGCGAACAGGGCGAGCACGCCGAGGTAGTGGCCGGTGCGGGTGTAGAGCATCTGCGTCGCCCAGCCCGGCAGCACCGCGGCGAGCACGCCGCGGATCTGGTCCTGGATGCGCGCGTCGCTCTTGCAGCTGTCGTGGCAGCGGGCATCGAGGGTGCAGCAGAGCGAGCAGATCGGCCCGGCGTAGATCGGGCAATGCGCCATGTCCTCCGGCTCGAAATCTCGCTCGCAGATGCAGCACTGGATCGCCGGCGTGTCGTGCCAGTCGCTGCGGGGCTTGCGGGCCAGATAGTAGCGGCCGCCGGTGGCCCAGGCGATCGCCGGGGCCGTGACGAAGGCCGTACCCAGCGCGATGAACGGCGCCAGCGCCTGGGCGGTGGCGCCGAAGCCGCCGCCGACGGCGATGCCCGCCAGCACCGTGGCGATGAACATCGAGCCGACCCCGACCGGATTGATGTCGTAGAGGTGGGCACGCTTGAACTCGATGTGGGGCGGGCTGAGGCCGAGCGGCTTGTTGACCACCAGGTCGGAGACCAGCGAGCCGACCCAGGCTACCGCCACGATGGAGTACAGGCCGAGCGTGTGCTCAAGCGTTTTGTAGATGCCGACCTCCATGAGGAGGAGCGCGATGGCGACGTTGAACACCAGCCAGACCACGCGGCCGGGGTGGCTGTGCGTCAGCCGCGAGAAGAAGTTCGACCAGGCGATCGAGCCGGCATAAGAGTTGGTGACGTTGATCTTGAGCTGCGAGACGACGACGAAGACGCCGGTGACGATGAGCGCCATCTGCGGCGAGAAGACGTAGCCGAAGGCGATGAGATACATCTGCGTGGGTTCGCTGGCCGTCACCGCCGGCACCCCGTGGCTCAGGGCCAGGTAGGCGAGAAAGCCGCCGGCGAGCATCTTGACGATGCCGGGCAGGACCCAGCCCGGCCCCGCCGCCAGCAGCGAGGCCCACCAGCGCACGCGCGTGGCCGGCGTCGCCCGGGGCAGAAAGCGCAGGATGTCCACCTGCTCGCCGATCTGAGCGATCAGCGCAAACAGCACGGACGAGGCTGCGCCAAACGCCAGGAGGTTGAAGGTGCCGTCGCCGTGCAGGCCCTGAAAGCTGGTCCAGCCGTGCCAGGTCGCCCCGCCGGCCATGGCGACGAAGGCGAAGGGCAAAAGCTGCAGCACGATCCACAGGGGCTGCGTCCACAGGTGGAAACGGCCGATCAGCGTAATGCCGTGCACGACGATCGGGATGACGGCGCAGGCCGACAGGAAATAGCCGAGCGGCAGCGGCAGCCCGAAGCACAGCTCCAGCGCCAGCGCCATGATCACCGCCTCGATGGCGAAGAAGATGAAGGTGAACGACGCATAGATCAGCGACGTGATGGTCGAACCGATGTAGCCGAAGCCAGCACCGCGCGCGAGCAGATCGATGTCCACCCCGTAGCGCGCCGCGTAATAGCTGATCGGCAGGCTGGTCAGGAAGATCAGGGCGCTGACGCAGAGGATGGCGGCGAGCGCGTTGTCGAAGCCGTAGGCGAGCGTGATGGTACCGCCGATCGCCTCCAATGCCAGAAACGACACCGCGCCCAGCGCCGTGTTGGCGACCCGCGCCACCGTCCAGCGCCGGGCGCTCTTGGCCGTGAAGCGGAGCGCGAAATCCTCCAGCGTCTCGTCGGCGACCCACTGGTTGTACTGGCGCCGCACCGGGATGATCCGCTGCCGGGCGGTCATGCCGGGGATCCGCGCAGTGCTGTGCCAGCGGCGGAGTGATCGATCGTGCGCCGCAGCTCAGGGCACAGCACCGGAACGGTCAGGAACGACGGCCCCCCAGACAGATTCGTGCCTCCTAAACGGGTCGAAGCAGACCGGGCTCGCCCCCACGCGCGTCCGCGAAGGCGCTCATAGTGGTCGGGATGGTCCGCCCGGGAGAATACGTCAATTGACGTATATGCTGCACTGCAAAAGTCTTCCAGCCTTGCCGTGAGCTGAGGCCGTGACGGCCGCCGCGCGCCAGGAGGGGTGGAATGTCATTGAGTGATGGTCCGATTTCGGATACGCGCCGCAGGTTGCTGATGGGCATGGCAATCCTGCCCTTCGCGGGCCTGCTGCCCCGAACCGCCTATGCCGCGGCGCCGCCGACCTCGGCCGTCAACACGACCGGCCTCGCCGTCACGGATACAGAGGTGACCGTCGGCATCCTGCATTCGGCGACCGGCACCATGGCGATCTCCGAGACCGGCTCGATCCAGGCCGAGAAGCTCGCCATCGAGCAGATCAATGCGGCCGGCGGCGTGCTCGGCCGCAAGATCAAGTTCATCCAGGAGGACGGCGCCAGCGACTGGCCGACCTTCGCCGAAAAGGCCAAAAAGCTGCTGGTCAACGACAAGGTCGCGTCGATCATGGGCTGCTGGACCTCCGCCTCGCGCAAGGCGGTGCTGCCGGTGGTCGAGCAATACAACGGCATGCTCTACTACCCCACCTTCTACGAGGGCCTCGAGCAGTCCAAGAACGTCATCTACACCGGCCAGGAGGCGACCCAGCAGATCCTCGCCGGCATCAACTGGATCACCAAGGAGAAGGGAGCCAAATCGTTCTACTTCATCGGGTCCGACTACATCTGGCCGCGCACCTCGAACAAGATCGCGCGCAAGCACATTGAGAATTTTCTCAAGCTGAAGGTCGTCGGCGAGGAATACTTTCCGCTCGGCCACACCCAGTTCAACTCAGTGATCAACAAGATCAAGCTGACCAAGCCCGACGTGATCTTCACCGACGTGGTCGGCGGCTCGAACGTCGCTTTCTACAAGCAGCTCAAGGCGGCGGGCATCGACCTGTCGAAGCAGGCGCTGCTGACCATCTCGGTGACCGAGGACGAGATCGACGGCATCGGCGGCGAGAACATCGCCGGCGCCTACGCCTGCATGAAGTACTTCCAGTCGCTGAAGAACGAGAACAACGTCAAGTTCGTCGACGCCTTCCACAAGATGTGGGGTGAGAAGACGGTGATCGGCGATGTGACCCAGGCCGCCTATCTCGGCCCCTGGCTGTGGAAGCTCACGGTGGAGAAGGCCGGCAGCTTCGACGTCGACAAGATCGCTGCCGCCTCGGCCGGCGTCGAGTTCCCCGGCGCGCCCGAAGGCTACGTGCGCATCCATCCCAACCACCATCTGTGGTCCAAGACCCGGGTCGGCCGGGCTCGCACCGACGGCCAGTTCGACGTGCTCTTCGAGACCGCGGACCTCGTCGAGCCCGATCCGTTCCCCAAGGGCTACCAGTAGGCCGGGGCGGCCTGCCCCCACCGTCAGGGCCGGGCCGGGCCCGGCCCGGCCATCCCTCCACGAACAACGCGCCATTCGGCCAGCCCTGACGGACTGACGTTTCTCGAGGCGAAGGATGGCCGGCTCCACCGGGCCATGACGCCGGAAGCCTTGGGGTCTTCACTGGAGACTGACATGTTCGGCGACTATACGCTCTCCCAGCTCGGCTCGATCTTCGTGATGCAGGGCTTTGCCGGGCTTATCCTGTTCTCCGTCTACGTGCTGATGGCGCTCGGGCTCGCCATCATCTTCGGCCAGATGGGCGTGATCAACATGGCGCACGGGGAGTTCATGATCCTCGGCGCCTACGTCACCTACCTCACCGCCTCGTTCGTCCAGTCGCACCTGCCGGCGCTGTTCTCGGTCTACTTCTTCGTCGCCATGGCGCTGGCGTTCGTCGCCTCGGGCGCGCTGGGCATGCTGACGGAGTGGGCGCTGATCCGCCATCTCTACCGGCGCCCCCTCGATACGCTGCTCGCCACCTGGGGCCTGTCGCTGATTCTCCAGCAGGCCTTCCGCTCGATCTTCGGTGCGCGCGAGGTAGGGGTCGAGCTACCGCAGTGGATGCTCGGCTCGCTGCCGATCACCGACACCATCGAGGTGCCGATCAACGGCATCTTCGTCATGGGGCTGACCGTGCTGATCACCGTGGCGGTGGCCTACATCATCTTCCGCTCGCGCTGGGGCCGCCAGGTTCGCGCCGTGGTGCAGAACCGGGTCATGGCCGGTGCCGTCGGCATCAACACCGAACGGGTCGACCGCCTGACCTTCGGGCTCGGCTGCGGCATCGCCGGCGTCGCCGGCAGCGCCTTCACCATGGTCGGGTCCACCGGGCCGACCTCCGGCCAGCTCTACATCGTCGACACCTTTCTGGTGGTCGTCTTCGGCGGCGCCGCGAGCCTGCTCGGCACCATCGCCTCGGCCTTCAGCATCTCGCAGACCCAGTCGACGCTCGAATTCTTCATGTCGGGCTCGATGGCCAAGGTCATCACGCTGCTCACCATCGTCGCGATCCTGATGCTGCGGCCGCAGGGCCTGTTCGCCCTCAAGGTCCGCAAGTAGGAAGGCGGAACGTCCATGATCGAAAATACACGCTTCGCGAGCCGCTCCGAGCTCGTCGGCATCGCGGCGCTCGCCCTGCTGCTCGTCGTCGTGCTGCCCCTCACCCTCGACGTCTTCCGCCTCAACCTCGTCGGCAAGTATCTGACCTATGCCTTCGTCGCGCTGGGCCTGGTGCTGTGCTGGGGCTACGGCGGCATCCTGAGCCTCGGCCAGGGTGTCTTCTTCGGCCTCGGCGGCTATTGCATGGCGATGTTCCTCAAGCTCGAGGCGTCGAGCCCGGAGAATACCAAGATCCAGTCGACCCCCGGCATCCCCGACTTCATGGACTGGAATCAGATCACCGAGCTGCCCCTGTTCTGGCAGCCGTTCCACAGCCTGACGTTCACCATCGCCGCGATCATCCTGGTGCCCGGGGTGTTCGCCTTCATCATCGGCGCGGCGATGTTCAAGCGCCGGGTCGGCGGCACCTACTTCGCCATCATCACCCAGGCGATCGCCGCCATCCTCACCATCCTGATCGTGGGCCAGCAGGGCTACACCGGCGGCATCAACGGCATGACCGACCTTCGCACGCTGAAGGGCTGGGACATCCGGCCCGACCACGCCAAGGTGGTGCTCTACTTCGTCTGTGTCGCCTGCCTGTTCGGCTGCATCTTCGTCGCCCAGCTCATCCGCCACTCCAAGCTCGGCCGCATCCTCGTCGCCATGCGCGACAAGGAGGACCGGGTGCGGTTCTCCGGCTACAGCGTCGCCAACTTCAAGATCTTCGCCTTCTGCGTCGCGGCGGTCTTCGCGGCGATCGGCGGCGCCATGTTCGCCTTGCAGGTCGGCTTCATGTCGCCGTCCTTCGTCGGCATCGTGCCGTCGATCGAGATGGTGATCTACGCGGCGGTGGGCGGCCGTCTGTCCATCCTCGGCGCTGTCTACGGCACGCTGCTCGTCAATTTCGCCAAGACCAGCTTCTCGGAATCGTTCCCCGAGCTGTGGCTGTTCGGCCTCGGCGGCCTGTTCATCGCCGTCGTCCTGGCGTTCCCCAACGGCGTGGCGGGGTTGTGGAGCGACTACGTGCAGCCGCGCCTCGTGCGATTGGTGACCCCGCGCAAGGCGGGCTGGTCGGCGCCCAACGCCGTTGCGGAAGGCGCTCCGGCGGAGTGAGGAGGCGAGCATGTTGATAGGCCAGCAACCCAAGGATTTCCTGCTCTCCGTGGAAGGTCTCACCGTGTCGTTCGACGGCTTCAAGGCGGTCAACGATCTGTCGTTCTATGTCGACGAGAACGAGATCCGCGTCATCATCGGGCCGAACGGCGCCGGCAAGACGACGGTGCTCGATCTGATCTGCGGCAAGACCAGGGCCACGTCCGGCTCGATCCACTTCCGCGACAGGGATCTCACCAAGATGCGCGAGAACGAGATCGTCCAGGCGGGCGTCGGCCGCAAGTTCCAGACGCCGTCCATCTACGACGACCTCACCGTGTTCGAGAACCTGGAGATCTCCTTCCCGCGCGGCCGCTCGGTGCTCGGCGCGCTGACCTTCAAGCGCGACGCCGAGGTGCGCGAGCGCGTGCACGAGGTGGCGGAGATGATCTTCCTGAAGGATCGCCTCGCCATGCGCGCCGACCTGCTCAGCCACGGCCAGAAGCAGTGGCTGGAGATCGGCATGCTGCTGATCCAGGACCCGGAGTTGCTGATGCTGGACGAGCCGGTGGCCGGCATGAGCGTCAGCGAGCGCGTCAAGACCGCCGAGCTGCTCCATCGCATCATCGAGGGCCGGTCGGTGCTGGTGATCGAGCACGACATGAAGTTCGTCGAGGACATCGCGCACAAGGTGACGGTGCTGCACCAGGGGCAGATCCTGTCCGAGGGCACGATGGACAAGGTCAAGAACGACCCCAAGGTCATCGAAGTCTATCTGGGCCACTAGAGCGTTTTCGAGCGAAGTGACCGTCGGTTCGCGTGAAGAAAACGCGACAAAACAATCAGATAGAGCATTTCGGCGATTCGAAGAAACGCGGAAATGCTCTAGGGCAGCGATTGGGCAAAAATCGCCGAACCCAGAGAGTTTTATCAGGGGACCACGCGATGTTGGCTATCTCCGATCTGCACGTCGCCTACGGCCAGAGCGAGGTGCTGCACGGCCTCAACCTGTCTGTCGCGCCCAACGAGATCGTCGCGATCATGGGCCGCAACGGCATGGGCAAGACCACGCTGATGAAGTCGATGATGGGCATCGTGCCCACCAAGAGCGGCTCGGTGACCATGGGCGGCGCCGAGCTCGCCCGGCTGAAGAGCTTCGAGCGCGTGGCCAAGGGCCTCGCCTACGTGCCGCAAGGCCGGATGATCTTCTCGACCATGACGGTGAAGGAGAATATCGAGACCGGGCTCGCGGCCGCGGGCGAGCGCCACGTCCCGGCCGACATCTACGAGTTGTTCCCCGTGCTGCTGGAGATGAAGGGGCGCCGCGGCGGCAACCTCTCCGGCGGCCAGCAGCAGCAGCTCGCCATCGCCCGCGCGCTGGTGACCAAGCCCAAAGTGCTGCTGCTGGACGAGCCGACGGAGGGCATCCAGCCGTCGATCATCCGCGATATAGCGCGCACGCTGAAGCGCATCCGCGACGAGCGCGGCCTGTCGATCCTCGTGTCGGAGCAGGTGCTGAGCTTTGCCCTGGATATCGCCGATCGCGTGCTCGTCATCGAGAACGGCGAGATCGTCCATGAAGATGCCCGCGCGACGGCCGACGAGGCGGCCATCGCCAGATTCCTGTCCGTCTAGAGAGCGGGACAACGGTTCGAACAATTGTCGGCCCGTTGCAAGTTGTTGTTTCGAACACGACTTCCGCCGAAGAACCGGCGGTCGTGTCTTAGGATCAGCTTTAAGCAACGCCATTCCAAGGAGCCCAGTCATGCCCGAGACGCTGATCAAGGTCGATCTCACCCAGTCGGCCTACGACAACGAGATGGTCCACAACCGCTGGCATCCGGACATTCCGATGGTGGCGACGGTGAGCCCCGGCGACGATTTCATCATCGAGACCTACGACTGGACCGGGGGCTTCATCAAGAACAACGACGATGCCTCGGACGTACGCGACATCGACCTGTCGATCGTGCACTTCCTCAGCGGTCCGATCGGGGTGAAGGGCGCCGAGCCGGGTGACCTCCTGGTGGTCGACCTGCTCGACGTCGGCGCCAAGCCCGAGAGCCAGTGGGGCTTCAACGGCTTCTTCTCCAAGCAGAACGGCGGCGGCTTCCTCACCGATCACTTTCCCCAGGCGCAGAAGTCGATCTGGGACTTCGAAGGCCTGTTCACCAAATCACGCCACATACCGGGTGTGCGCTTCGCCGGCCTGGTCCATCCCGGCCTGATCGGCTGCCTGCCCGACAAGACGCTCCTCGACACCTGGAACACGCGTGAGACCGGGCTGATCGCCACCAACCCGACGCGTGTGCCTGGCCTTGCCAATCCGCCGTTCGGACCGACCGCCCACATGGGCAAGATGACGGCGGGCAAGGAGGGCGCGGCAGCCGAGGCGGCGCGGACGGTGCCCCCGCGCGAGCACGGGGGCAACTGCGACATCAAGGATCTGTCGCGGGGCTCCAAGATCTACTTCCCGGTCTACGTGCCGGGCGCCGGCCTTTCCATGGGCGACCTGCACTTCAGCCAGGGCGACGGCGAGATCACGTTCTGCGGCGCCATCGAGATGGCGGGATGGCTGCACATCAAGGTGGATCTGATCAAGGACGGGATGGCCAAATACGGCATCAGGAACCCGATCTTCAAGCCGAGCCCGATCACGCCCAACTACAACGACTATCTGATCTTCGAAGGCATTTCAGTCGACGAGCAGGGGGCGCAGCACTACCTGGACGTCACCGTGGCCTATCGCCAGGCCTGCCTCAACGCCATCGAATACCTGAAGAAGTTCGGTTATTCCGGCGCCCAGGCCTATTCCATCCTCGGCACGGCGCCGGTACAGGGCCACGTCTCCGGCGTGGTCGACGTGCCCAATGCCTGTGCCACGCTCTGGCTGCCGACGCAGATCTTCGAGTTTGACATCAACCCGAGCGCCGCCGGCCCGACCAGGTTCATCACCGGCGACGTCGACATGCCGCTGGCGCCGGATCTGGCTTAGCCCGGGACCGAGCCCGACCCGGAGCGTTTCGCGACTGGATGAACTCACCCAATCGCCAGAGCAGTGCCGGGCTTCAACACGTATGAGCATATCCGCGTCATTGGATGAGCCCATCCAATGGCGAAACACTCTCGCCTCCCGTCGCGGCGGGAGGCTTCCGCCCTTCAACATTTTTGCCGGGCCTTCGCCCGGCTCGATCCTCGCAGGAGCCTGCCGATGCCCGTCTACGACTACGAATGCCCCGACTGCGGCCCGTTCTCGGCGCTGCGGTCCATGGCGGACTACCAGGCGGCGGCGGATTGCCCAAGCTGCGCGAGTGCGGCGCCGCGCATCCTGCTGAGCGCGCCGGCCCTGGCACAGATGGAAGCCGGCCGACGCAGCGCCTTCACCACGAACGAACGGAGCCGTAACGAGCCACGTCGCTCGGGCGCCCATGCGCCGGGCTGCGGCTGCTGTAGCGGCAGGCCGCTGTCGCGCACACGCCAGAGCGCCACGGGCGCCAAGAGCTTTCCCAGCGCGCGGCCATGGATGATCAGCCACTGATACGGATGGACGTCCGGCCTGGAGCGGTTGCGCTCACATCCGGCGCTGGCTCTCCCGCCGGGTCGTAGCCACGTCATGCCAGTCGCCGCCGCGCCATCCCTGCACCAGAAATCCGAGCAGCAGCCCAGCCAGACCGCCAGGCCCAGCCCGGCCGAGCCGCGCGGCCAACAGGGCGAGAATCGCCGAGGTCAGCCGCGAATGGCGGCCACTCGCCGAACGCGAGGCCAGGAACGCACCGAACAGAGGAAACAGAAGGCCACGGAGCACGGCAACACCTCCCTACTGGCGGATCAAACCCCGGACGAGCGCCCCAGGTTCCCCCCTCATGTCGGGATTGCCGTCTCGGCCCGCCAGCTTAGCTCCGCCCGCTGCTGCCCGGACCACGTCCGGCCGAGCCGCGGCAGCCGGGACCGAGGCTGTGAGGTGCCGCCGGCTTACCAGGCCGCCGGGTGCAGCCGTCGCTTCCAGCGCTGCCCGAGCGGCAACTCGGCTCTGGCGAGTTGCCGGCGTCCGACGCGGCGCGAACGGAGGTCGGTGCGCGCGGGCGCCGCCATGCCGGTGGCGGACGCGTCGTCCATGGCCTCGGCCGCTTCCGGCTCCAGGTCGGGTTCAAGCTCTGCCTCGGGCGCCTCGGCGGCCGCCGGCACCGCGCGGATATGCGGCTCCGCCGCCGCAGGCTCCGGAGATCGGGCGCGCGGCTGGCGCGGCCGTCGCGGGCGCGGGGCGGCGGGCGGCTCCACGAGAGGCTCTTCGGCCGCTTCGACCGCGGAAGTCTCAGCCGCCTCGGGCTCGGGCGGAGCGACGTCCCGGCTGAGATCGGGCAGCACCCGCGGCGCGTTGCTCGGCGCGGCCTTCTCGGCTGGTTTCGATCGGATGTCGGAGAAGACCTCGGCGGCCGTCAGCTCCGCCTTTTGCCGCGACGGCGACATGACCTGGCTATCCAACTCGGCGATCCAGGACCGCGGCTTCTTGCCTTGCTTCGTTTCGACCACGAATGGGCGCAACGTTCTCTTCACCAGCATTCTCCGACAGCGGGCTCGAATCACGGCGGCGTCGTACGCGCTATTGAGCCCGGGGCGCACTCTATAGTTCATCGCCCAACATTCAACTGCCGAACCACCATAATTGTGCGTAGAATGGTCGAGGTCTTCACACCCTCTCCGGTTGCGGCAGGCCGCGGCCGCGCCCCACGGAAGCGGCCCGCATGTGCGGCGCTCGGCCGCGCCATGCGCGCATCCCGGTTGATCTCGCGCCCCAAGTGCAGGCAGCCTAGCCATGGCGCGTACGTCTTGCGCGCCACCGGCCGATGGATTGACGACACCGCAGTTGACGCCGCCAGCACCCACCCGGATCGCAGTCGGCACGGCAGCCTTCAGGCACGCCAACGCGGCCCTGTTTGCGGCCGGCTTCGCCTCTTTTGCAATCCTGTACTGCGTGCAGCCGCTGCTGCCGGTGTTCGCCGCCGACTTCGGGGTCAGTGCGGCCGAAAGTTCGCTTGCCCTTTCCGTGAGCACGGCGGCGCTCGCCGTGTCGCTGCTGGTCGCCAGCTCGCTTTCGGAAGCACTCGGCCGCAAGCCGCTGATGGTCGCCTCACTGGCCGCATCGGCGGCCCTGACGCTGCTCTCGGCCGCGGCGCCGGACTGGACGAGCCTCCTCATTCTGCGCGTCCTGACGGGGCTGGCGCTGGGCGGCGTGCCGGCCGTGGCCATGGCCTACGCCGGCGAGGAGATGCACGCGCGCGGCATGCCCCTCTCCATGGGCCTCATCGTCGGCGGCAACGCGCTCGGGGGCATGACCGGGCGGCTCGTCGCCGGCACCATCGCCGATTTCGCGCCCTGGCAGGCTGCCATGGCCGCAATCGCAGGGATTGCCGTGGTCGCCACGCTCCTGTTCTGGCGCAGCCTGCCGGCCTCGCGCCATTTCGTCCGTCAGCCGCTCGAGCTCACGGGCCTGGTGCGTTCGCTGCTGATGCATCGGCGCGACCTCGGGCTGGTGCTGCTGTTCGCCGAAGCCTTCCTGCTCATGGGCTCCTTCGTCACCATCTACAACTACGCCGCTTTCCGCCTGCTGGCCCCGCCCTTCGAGCTTTCCCAGGCGTTGGCCAGCACGATCTCGGTGATCTACCTCACCGGGATCGTCAGCTCGACCTGGGCCGGGGCATTGGCGGGGCGGCTCGGCCGCCGTCACCTCCTGTGGATCGGCATCGCCATCATGCTCGCGGGCCTGCTGCTGACGCTCGCCGACGATCTGGCCCTGTTCGTGTTCGGCGTCATCGCCACCACCTGCGGCTTCTTCGCCGCCCACTCCGTCGCCAGCGGCTGGGTGGGCTACCGCGCCCGCAGCGCCAAGGCCCAGGCGGCCGCGCTCTACCTCTTCCTCTACTACTTGGGCTCCAGCATCGTCGGCACCAGCGGCGGCCTGTTCTACGCCCATGCCGGCTGGACGGGCGTCGTGGCCTTCACCAGCACGCTGACGTTCGTGGCGTTGCTGATCGCGCTCCGTTTGACGCGGATCGCGCCGCTGCCGCCCTGAGCAGACGGGGGCGCCGCCGTTCGCGTTCCATTCCGGATCCACCCGGGAGACGCGATCGAGCGCATCGCGCCATCCGATCGGATAGAAATTCCCTAGAGCGCTTCTTGATCGGGTGGACTCAGCCGATCAGAGAGAAGCGCTCCAGATTCAAAGGCTTGGAGCATTTCTAACCGATCAGATGAGCCCATCTGATCGGGAAATGCCCTAGCGCGGAACGGCACCGACGATCGGCCCGAGCGGCATCAGCCAGTCCATGCGGTGCAGGCCGGGCGCGTAGAGGCTCGACACCGAGCCGTCGAGGAACAGGGCATTGCGACAGCGCAGCTCGTCGCGGAACAGCCGCGCGAACTCACCGAAGCTGACCGGCCGTTCCGAGATGGCGAAGACCACGGTCTGGGCGTTGGCGACGCCGACGCCGTTGCGGATCTTGAGCGACGGGCCGTTGTCGGAGAACTTGGGGTGGATGCGTCCGTCGATGACGAGCATGGGCCCCGACTGGGTGGCGAAAGCGGCCCGCGGCTTCTGCGCCAGGTAGCGCCCGGTTTCCAGCACGCCGGCGGTCTTTCCGGCCACGTAGAAAACGCCATTCGGCTTGAGGTGGAAGTTGCCGTAACCCGCCTTGGTGTTGGCCGCGCGAAGCTGCTGGCCGTCCTCCACGTAAAGCCCCGCCGGCGAGCGGTCGTCCTTGTACATGCCGGCATTCATGGCGAACACCAGATCGCGCCCGGCCGGGCTGCGCATCAGCCGATCGAACGAGCCGAAGGCGGCGCCGTCCTCGCCGCGCCAGAACAGCTTGAGGGCATGGGTCCTCAGGTCGACGGTGCACACCGTGTAGTCGGCGCCGCCGTAGGCGAGCGGCCGGCAGGGGCCAACGGCAGCGGCGGGGGCCGCGCCGACGAGGAGGCCGAGGCCCAGGCCGGCCAGCCCCTTGACCAGATTGATAGCGCGCCCGCGACAGGCCGCGGGCCTCAATGGGCTTCGTCCCAGTTATGAGCGGCGCGAGCATCCACCTGCAGCGGCACCGACAGCGTCACGGCCGGATGCGGCGCCTCGATCATCACGTGCTTCACCACCGCGATGGTGGCGTCGATCTCGTCGTCCGGCACCTCGAAGACGAGTTCGTCGTGCACCTGCAGCAGCATGCGCGCGGCGAGCCTCTCGGCGCCGAGCGCCGCGTCCATGCGGGCCATGGCCCGCCGGATGATATCGGCCGCACTGCCCTGGATCGGGGCATTGATCGCCTGGCGCTCCACCGCGGCGCGCTGCGAATAGTTCGAGGTGGTGATGTCCGGATAGTGGCAGACGCGGCCGAACAGGGTGGTGACGTAGCCCTGCTCGCGGCAGCGCCGCTTGGTCTCGTCCATGTAGGTGCGGATACCGGGAAAGCGCTCGAAATAGCGCTTGATGTAGGCACCCGCCTCCTCGCGCGGGATGGCCAGCTGCTCGGCGAGGCCGAAGGCCGAGATGCCGTAGACGATGCCGAAGTTGATCGCCTTGGCCCGGCGGCGGATCATCGGGTCCATCCCCTCCACGTCGACGCCGAACATCTCGGAGGCGGTCAGCGCGTGAATGTCTACCCCCTCGGCGAACGCCTTCTTCAGCTGCGGCACGTCTGCGATATGGGCGAGCAGGCGCAGCTCGATCTGCGAATAGTCGGCCGAGATCAGCTTGTGACCGGGCGTGGCGACGAAGGCAGAGCGGATCTTGCGGCCCTCGTCGGTGCGCACCGGTATGTTCTGCAGGTTGGGCTCGGATGACGACAGCCGGCCGGTCGTCGTCGCCGCGAGGGCGAGGCAGGTGTGAACACGCTGGGTGTGTGCGTTGACATAGCCCGGCAGCAGGTCGGTGTAGGTGGACTTCAGCTTGGCGAGCTGGCGCCAATCCAGGATGCGGCGCGGCAGCTCATGGCCTTCTGCCGCGAGCTCCTCCAGGAAGCGGGCGCCGGTCGCCCACTGGCCGGTCGCGGTCTTCTTGGCGCCGGCGAGGCCCAGCTTGCCGAACAGGATGTCCCCCAGCTGCTTGGGCGAGCCGATGGTGAAACGCTCCCCGGCCAGCGCGAAGACCTCGTCCTCGAGCCGCGCCAGGGTCTGCGAGAAGTCGCCCGAAAGACGCGACAGGATCTGCCGGTCAATGGCGATGCCGCGCCGCTCCATGCGCGCCAGCGCCTCGACCAGGGGGCGCTCCAGCGTCTCATAGACGTTGGCCTTGCCCTCGGCGGCAAGCCGCGGCTTCAGCGCGCGCCAGAGCCGGAGAGTCACGTCGGCGTCCTCGGAGGCGTATTCCGCCGCCTTGTCGAGCGGCACCAGATCGAAGGTGACGGCGCTCTTGCCGCTGCCGGCGACCTCCTTGTAGGGGATGCAGCGGTGGTTGAGGAAGGCGAGCGCCAGCGCGTCCATGCCATGGCCGGCGAGCCCCATGCGGCCCGCATCGAGCACATAGGAGAGCAGCATGGTGTCGTCGTAGGCGGCGACCTCGATGCCGTAGCGCGACAGCACCAGCCAGTCGAACTTGAAGTTCTGCCCGACCTTGAGCACCGTCGGGTTTTCCAACAGCGGCTTTAGCCGGCTTATCGCCTCGGCGAAGGCGATCTGCCCCGGCAGCAGGCCGCCGCCGAAGAGGTCGGCGCCGCCGCGATGGGCGAGCGGGATGTAGCAGGCGAGGCCCGGCTCGACGGCGAGCGATACGCCGACCAGGTCGCAGGCCATGGCGTCGACCGAGGTGGTCTCGGTGTCGAGCGCCACGACGCCGACATCATAGGCAGCGGCGATCCAGCGATCGAGGTCCTCGATCGTCGTTACGGTCTCGTAGCGGGAGCGGTCGCAGGGTGCTGCCTTTGCCTCGGCCAGGCGCTTGTCGGCCAGTTGCACCGGCGTCATCGCGGCGGCCGACGGGGCCGGGGTCGCGCCGTTCGGCGCGCCGGGTGCCGCCTCGGCCGGCGGCTCGTCCGCCGCCCGGACCGCGGGCTGGCCGGCGAGCAGCGGGCTCGCCGGAACCTGCCAGTCGAGGCCGGCCCCCGGCGCGGCCAAGGCTGGATCGGCCTCCACCTGGGCCGCATCGACCCCGTAGCCGTCCGCCACGCGCTTGACCAACTGGCTGAGCTCGAGCGCCTTGAGGAAGGCGATCAACCGCCGGGCGTCGATGGCCTCGACCCGGTGGTCGGCGAGCGGCACCGGCACCGGCGTCTCGCAGTCGAGCGTCACCAGCTTGAACGACAGCCGGGCACGCTCGGCGTGCTCGATCAGCATCTCGCGCCGCTTGGGCTGCTTGATCTCGGAGGAACGGGCGAGCAGCGTCTCCAGGTCACCATAGTCGTTGATGAGCTGGGCGGCCGTCTTGATGCCGATGCCCGGGATGCCCGGCACGTTGTCGGTGGGATCGCCGACCAGCGCCTGCACGTCGGGCACGCGCTCGGGCGCCACGCCGAACTTCTCGATCACGCCATCGCGATCGAGGCGTCGCTCGGGCCGGTAGCCCGGCTTGCCTTTGATGCCGGATTCGAAGTCGTAGAAGGTGACCCCGTCGCGCACGAGCTGCATCAGGTCCTTGTCGGCCGAGACGATGAGCACGTCGGCGCCGGCCGCCGCCGCCTCGCATGCATAGGTGGCGATGATGTCGTCGGCCTCGTAGCGCTCCTGCTCCACCGGGATCAGGCCGAAGGCGCGCACCGCCTCGCGCATAAGCGGGAACTGCGGGATCAGTTCCGGCGGCGGATCGGGCCGATGCGCCTTGTAGTCGGGAAAGATCTCGCGGCGGAACGAATCCTCCGACTTGTCGAACATGATGGCGAGGTGCGTCGGCTTGATGCCGACGGCGCCCTCGCGAACGAACTGGAACAGCTTGGCGCAAAACAGGCGGACGGCGCCCGTCGGAAGCCCGTCGGACGGCCGCGTGTTGTAGCGGCGATCCTGGTTCATGGATTGGAAATAGGCGCGAAACACGAAGGAGGAGCCGTCGACCAGGAGCACCTGGTCACCGGCCTTCAACGGGGCGGGCGCAGCCTTGAGAGCGGGAGCGGTCATGCCCCGTAGATAGCAAGTGCGGACGGCGACAGCTACTCGGGCGACGGGGCACGAAGAGGCGTGGCCGGGGCTGCCCGCCGCGGCGCGCCGGTGCAGCGTGCGCCAGCGCACGCCACATCCCCTTCGGGCCTAGGCGCGGCGGCAGGCGGCCCCAACATAGGGGCGATATTTCGGAGCCGAATCATGTCTCATCGTGCGCCCACGAAGATCATTGCGCTGGCCGCTGCCGCAGCCTCGCTGATCGCCCTGGCCGAGCCGGCGGCGGCCCAATACCGCCGGCCGTATCGTGCGCCGCCGCAGCCGAGCGTGCAGCAGGCGCCGCCGGGCATGGTGAACATCGGCGGACGCTGGGTCAGCTCGGCGTGGTGCGACGCCACGGTTCCTTCGGGCGGCGGCTCCGGCGGCCCGGCCGGACCGGGGTCCGGCCTGTGCAGCCCCGGCTGGCAGCAGCGGGGGCGCTGAGGCCTCAGCGCGCGTCCGACAATACGGTCGGCCAGTAGGCCCGCACCTGCGCCGCCACGGAGGCCGGCAGCGGCACGTAGCCGAGCTCGGCGGCGACGCCGCCCCCATGATCCAGGGCCCAGCTGAAGAAGGCGAGCGCCGCCCGGCGCCCCGCGGCAGCGCCGCCCTCGCGCGGCATGATCGCATAGGTCGTCGCCACCAGCGGATAAGCGGCCTCCCCCGGGACATCCACGAGCCTCACGACGAAATCGCGGGCGCTGCTCCAGTCGGCGGCCGCGGCGGCGGCCTGGAAGCTCGCAGGCCCGGGCGCGACGAACTGGCCGTCGCGATTGCGCAGGCCGGCCGCGGCGAGGCCGGCCCGGCGGGCCGACGCGTAGTCCATGTAACCGATGGCATTGGGCGTCCGGCGCACGGCCTCGGCCACGCCCTCGTTGCCCTTGGCTGCCATGCCCGTCGGCCAGGCGACGGTGAGGCCCTCACCGACCGCCTTCCTCCAGGTGCTGCTGTGCTGGGAGAGGTAGGCGGTGACGATCGCCGTGGTGCCGGACCCATCGGAGCGGTGCACGGTGGTAATCGGCGCCGCCGGAAGCCGCAGCTGTGGATTGAGCGCGGCGATCGCCGGGTCGTTCCAGGCGCTTACTTTGCCGCCGTAGATGTCGGCCAGCAGCTCTCCCGTCAGCCGCAGCTGGCTCGCCTCGACGCCCTCGAGGTTCACCGCCGCGACGATGCCGCCGACGGCGATCGGGAACTGGATGACCCCGTAGCGCGCGATCTCCTCGCCGGACAGCGGCTGCTCCGTCGCGCCGAAATCCACGCCGCGCTCGCGCACGCGCATCATGCCCGCCTGCGAACCGATGGGCTCGTAGTCGAGGCCGGCCGCGACCGGCTGATACTCGGCGTCGCGCTGGGAGCGCAGATAGGCTTGAGACCAGCGAGCGAGCAGGGGCTGGGCCAGAGTGGAGCCCGCACCGGTGACGACCTGGGCCGTCGCCGGTGTCGCGGGAACCAGGGCGGACCATGCGACGATGGCCGCCAGCACGAGTAAGCGCGTCATGCCCATCAACCCGCCGTCTGAACCGCCGGCACCAGCGCGCCCGGCTGCGGCGCACCGGCCTCGGCGGGGGCCGGCACGGCCCGCGACACCGACCGGCGCTCCGCGTCGATGCGCTCGATCAGGAAGTAGGCGCGCTCGGCGCTGCCGAGCAGGGCGAGGATGGCTCCGCGCTCGACCCAGGGCAGATCGGCGCCGAGCCGCAGCGCCTGGGCGCGCAGCTCTGCCAGTTCCGGCAAGCGGGGCGCAGCCGCCGCCATCACCGGCGGGCTCACCTGGTCGATCGGCACGACGGCGCGCATGGCGTCGGCCACCTGATCGAGCATGGTATCGACCAGGGCGCGGCCGGCCGGCCCGAACGGCTGGCGCTCGACCCGCCGGGCGATCTGATACAGCGCCTCGCCCAGGCTCGCGGTGAAGTCCTCTTCCTCGATCAGGCTGGCGACCAGGTCGGCGCGGGCATACGGCAGGTCCGCCTTGAACAAACCGGCAGTGTAGCCGCGGATCTCGCGATTGAGCACGTCCATGGCCGCGTAGTGCTCCTCGACCTTGTCAGGGGCGTCGGGCTTGCCGCGGGCGATGTCGAGGAACTTCAACGACGCCTCGAGATAACGGCCGGTCTCCCGCAGCACGGCGGGAACCGCGGTGGCCGGCTCCTTGGCCGCCGCCGGCGTGAGGAATTTGGGCTGGGAATAGTCCTCGACGTCGTCGATGGCTGACGCGCCGACCTTCATCAGCACACGCTCGAACACGCCGACGAAGGGGAACAGCAGCACCGTGTTGAAGATGTTGAAGAAGGTCGAGTAGAGGCCGACGGCCACCGGCACCAGCGGGAAGGTCTCCTTGCCGTTGACCATCACCGGGACGCCCGGGTCGCCGCCGAACCACTGCATCACCCAGGTCAGGACGTTCATGGAGACGAAGAACAGCGGGATGGTAATCATCACCCCGATGATGTTGAACGATATGTGGGCGTAAGCGGCGCGCTTGGCGTTCTTCGACAGGTTGAGCGACGCCAGCCACGAGGTGACCGTGGTGCCGAGGTCGGCGCCCAGCGAGAAGGCGACGGCGGTCTTCCAGTCGAGGACGCCGGCGGCGCCCAGGCCCATGACGATGCCGATGGTGGCAGACGAGGAGTGGATCATCGCCGTGATGCCGGCCGCGATCAGCACGCAATAGATCAAGCCGAGGTAATTGTCGGCCCTGAGCGAGGAGATCACGCTCATGACCTCGGGCATGCTGCGCAGTGGGCGAAGGCCGCCGGTCATGAGGTTGAGGCCGTAGAAGATCAGCGCGAAGCCCATGCAGGCGAGCGCGATGCTCTTCACCTTGTCGGTCTTGGCGAAGATGTAGACGAGCGCGAAGATGCCGGCGAGCAGCAGGCCGAGCGGCCCGAGCGGCAGGGCGATGAGGCCGTTGCCGAGCGTGGTGCCGATGTTGGCGCCCATGATCACGGAAATGGCCGGCCGCAGGCCGACGACGCCGGCATTGACGAGGCCGACCACCATCACCGTCATAGCCGTGGACGACTGGATGATGCCGGTGATGAAGGTGCCCGCCATCACGCCCTTGACCGGCGTGCCGGCGACCTGGCCGAGGAAGGCACGCATCTTGTTGACGGCGAGCGACTGGATGCCGTTCGACATGAACTCGAGGCCGAGCATGAAGATGCCCAGCCCTCCGATCACCGGAACGATGACCTGCGTGAAGATATCGACCTGCATCTGCCCCTGGTCCCCGGAAGCTGGCGCCCACACGCCCGTCGGCCGGAGCGCGGATCGAGCCGCGCCACGGCCGAGCGGCCGAGCCTCTACTTTGGGAAGACCGTAGGGGCATCGTGCGACGGCGCCGTGACGTCGTCACGGGCGGCAACGGCTCCGATCGGGCCCCGCCGGCCCCCGCGTCGGTGCGACGGGTCCGCACGGGCCCGCCGGAGGACGATCTGAATGCCCCATGGCCCCGAGGGGCGATGTGCTGCTTCTCAGAAGCTGCGGAGTGGCGAACAATGCCGACACCTGAGACGTTGGGGTCGAAGCCGTCGGCACGGATTGCGGGGCCGCAATGAACGAGAGCAAGTCGTCAGGTTCTGCTGTCACGAATGAGGGCCTGCTTCAATACCAGCGGGCGCTCGCATCCTTCAGCCGGGTTGCGTCCGAGGCAATCAGTCCGGAACGCCTCGCGCAACACGCCTGCGCTCAGATTTCGAGCGTCACCCGCATAAGGCATGTCAAGGTTTTGAAGTACCGGCCCGATGCCGGGGACCTTCTTGTCGTCGCCGGGGTAGGATGGAAGCCTGGAGTCGTTGGCACGGCAACGTTCCCCATCGACCGCTCCTCGCCGCCGGGCCGCTCGATTCAAACGGCAGCCCCCGTGGTGTCGGAGGATTTACCCAACGACCCCGAATTCACCATCTCTCCGGTCTTAGCCGCGCACGGGATTGTCTCGCTACTCAATGTGCCGGTCATGATTGACGGCAAGAACTGGGGCGTGCTTGAGGTCGACTCGGAGGCAAAGCGACATTTCGGAGAATCGGACATCGGGTTTCTAACGGCCTTTGCCAATATGACCGGTGCGGCACTTGCGCGGTACGATGCCGATCAAAAGGCCCTTGCCGCCGCGCAAGCGCAGGTCGAGGCGGATGTCCTTTGGAAGGCTCGCGTTCGCGAGCTTCAGCATCGGGTTAAGAACAATCTTCAGACTGTCGTGTCTTTCCTTTCTCAGCAGCGGCGGCAAACCAGTTCCCCCGAGACGCGCATCGGGCTCGCAAGCCTGATGGATCGCGTGCAAGCTATCGCGCTGGCACATGACCAACTCTCCCATCGCGAGGGCGCCTCTCAGGTAGAATTTGCCGATTACCTGCACTCCCTTTGCGCCAATATCGACCCGCACCGGGAGACAGTGTCGGTCCAGGTCGACGCCGATGAGGCTCTCATTCCGCTTGATAGAGCCGTTCCGGCGGGTTTGATCATAAATGAATTGGTAACGAACGCGTTTAAGTACGCTTTTGATGAAGCGGAGTCCGGCAGCGTTCGCATCGAGTTTCGGACAAATCAGGAGCGCGGTGAGGGATGCATCGTCGTCGAGGACAATGGTAAGGGCATGGAGCACTCAAGCAGCGGCGGTGTCGGGATCAAACTTGTTAACGCCTTCGCGCAGCAATTAGGGGCTCGGCCGGAGTATGAAACCAATAGCAGCGGTACCCGCTGGCGCATCTGCTTTCCCCTTGTGATATGAGCAATGGTCGAAATTCTGGCGAGCGCGGGTTCGCTGGTCGCCTTTTGGGGGTGGCTGCGCCTCCGCTAGTCACTCGATCGAGACCTTCGATTGAGCGAAGCCGCTCTGGTCAGAAATTCTGTCGAGACGGCCTCGTTGAGCGGGATGGGGGGCGCAAAACCGTTGTGATTGTGGAGGACGACCCGCTGGTCTACCGCGTCTGCGTGGAAGCAGCGACGGAAGCGCAGCTCAGGCCGGATGCGGGCATCATGAGCATAACACCTCAGCAATGCAGAGACCCCCCGCGCCCTGATGGACATGGACCAGCCTCGCGGCGTCCGTCTCTCGGCACACCATTGAATTCCAGAAGGGAAAGCGTGCGCCAAATACGAACAGCCTCACCGCCATTGCCCTTAGAGGGCTCGCCGCTCTCAGCAGGGGAGAAGGTCGCGCGGACGCGCAAACTCACGAAGCTATGGCGGCAAGAAATCGCTCGTCCAACGTCAGCCTTGGCCGACCGAGCCCCGGCCGCGTGCGGCACATACTCGCGGCTGTAGCGCACGAACGGCAGCGCCTGGCCAGCGCGCACCACGTCGGGACCGATATCGCGTCCGTTGAGCTCGAAATGCGCCAGGGTGCGCCAGTAGCAGTCGCGGCCAATCCTCTGCTGCAATAGGCCGTATTCCTGCCTATCAGATCCGACGGGAAGAAGGCCGTTTGGACCCGCACGGCGGAGCCCGCCTGGCCACGACGCACACCAGACCGCTCTGGGGCGCATCGGCCGGTGAGCCGGATACGCGTGCCGTGGAGTTCCATCGTGTCGCCGTCGATGGCGCTGGCCTGGCCTGGCCCACAATGGGACCGTGCTCGGCGCGGGTCGGCGGACAAGCGGCACGCCGCCGGCGACAATCAGCGCGGAGGTGCGGTGGGACGTCTCGACTCTTATTCTCTCACGAGCATAGGCTGCGCGCCGCCAAGCGCCAGCTGGGGCCACGCCCAGACATGCGTTAGGGCAATGTTGGGGTAGCGCCGATTCCGATAGAAAAATCATTCCTTTCAGTCTTTTAGACTGCATGTATGGAGGACGCCCGTGCCGACCAACCACCAGATCCAGCTCGCCGCCCGTCCGGTGGGCGAGCCCAAACCCAGCGATTTCCGACTCGTCGAGACCGAAGCGCCCACCCCCGGGCCGGGGCAGGTGCTGCTCAAAACCCTGTGGCTGTCGCTCGATCCCTATATGCGCGGCCGCATGAGCGACGCCAAATCCTACGCCAAGTCGCTCGAGCCTGGCGACGTCATCGTCGGCGGCACCGTCAACGAGGTGGTCGCCTCCAATAATCCCAAGTTTGCCGCGGGTGACGTGGTGCTGGGCTACGAGGGCTGGCAAAGCTACTCGCTGTCCGACGGCACCGGCCTGCGCAAGCTCGACCCTGCCCGGGCTCCGATCCAGACCGCGCTCGGCGTGCTCGGCATGCCGGGCATGACCGCCTACACCGGCCTACTCAACATCGGCCAGCCCAAGGCGGGCGAGACGGTGGTGGTCGCGGCCGCTTCGGGCGCGGTGGGCTCCATCGTCGGGCAGATCGCCAGGATCAAGGGCGCCCGTGCCGTCGGCATCGCCGGCGGCGCCGACAAATGCCGCTACATCGTCGACGAGCTCGGCTTCGATGCCGCGGTGGATCACCGCGATCCCGACCTGCGCCGCAAGCTCGCCGAGGCATGCCCCGACGGCATCGACGTCTATTTCGAGAACGTCGGCGGCGCCGTGTGGGACGCGGTCTTCCCGCGGCTCAACAACTTCGCCCGCATCCCGCTGTGCGGGCTGATCGCCCATTACAACGACACCGAGACGCCAAAGGGCCCAGACCGCCTGCCGGGCTTCATGCGCCAAGCGCTGACCAAGCGGCTGGCGCTGCGCGGGTTCATCGTCTCCGACTTCGCCTCCGACGGGCCGGCGTTCGAGCGCGACGTCAGCCAGTGGATCCGCGAGGGCAAGATCAAGCACCGCGAGGACATCGTGGAGGGGCTGGACAAGGCGCCGGAAGCCTTCATCGGCCTGCTCAAAGGAGCCAACCTCGGCAAGCTGCTGGTGAAGGTGGCCTGACAGGCCGCACCACGCATACGGCCGGGCCCGCCCCGTGGCGGTGGGCTCGGAGGCAGCCGGATGCGAGCCGGGTCGCGCCGGCGGGGGGAAAATGGCATGGTGCCGCACGCCCACCCCGATTCAGCCGGCCGTCCCGGGGGCGTCGGGACGCGATGGAGAGCGACCAGCGGATGCAGGTGACGAGACGCGGAACGCTGCGCCTGGCGGCAGCGGCCTTGGCAGCCGGTGTGGTGGAGCCCCGGATCGCCCGGGCAGACCCTGCCGCCTTCAGCCCCGCGACCGTCGTGGAGGCCGCACGGGAACGCGCCGCCCGGGACTACGTGGCGCCCGACAGATCCCTGCCCGGCGCGCTCGAGCGCCTCAGCTACGACGATCTCCGCCGCATCAATTTCCGCCGCGACAGCACGCTGCTGCGCAGCCCCGGATCGCATTTCGGGCTCCAGCTGTTCCACCGCGGCGGCATCTTCAGGAACAAGGTCCGCGTGCACGTGGTGGACCAGGGCACGGCCACCGAGCTCACCTATGGGCCGGGCCTGTTCGACTTCGGTGCGGCGGGCGCACCGGGCGGGCTGCGCGCCGATCTCGGTTTTGCCGGCTTTCGCCTGCTGTTTCCGCTCAATCGGCCCGACAAGCTGGATGAGCTCGTCTCCTTCCTCGGCGCGAGCTATTTCCGGGTGCTCGGCCCCGGCCAGCACTACGGCCTGTCGGCGCGCGGTCTGGCCTTGGGATCAGGCAGCCCGCACGAGGAGTTCCCCGATTTCGTCGCATTCTGGATCGAGGCGCCGCGCCCGCTCGTGCCGAGCATCACGGTGCACGCCCTGCTGGACAGCCGATCGGTGGCGGGAGCCTATCGCTTCGTGTTCGCCCCGCAGGCCGACGCAGACGTCCAGGTCGAGGCGACCCTGTTCCCGCGCCGGGAACTGCGGGGCCTGGGGCTTGCCCCGCTCACCTCGATGTTCCTGTTCGGCGAGAATACCGTCGGCAAGCCCGCCGACTTCCGGCCCGAGGTGCACGATTCCGACGGGCTGGCCATCCGCAGCACCGCCGGGGAGTGGATCTGGCGGCCGCTCCGCAACCCGGCCAAGCCGGCCACGTCGGCGTTTCTGGACGCGGCCCCGTCGGCCTTCGGGCTGATCCAGCGCGACCGCCATTTCCGCAGCTATCAGGATCTGGAGGCGCAGTACCACCTCCGGCCAAGCTATTGGATCGAGCCGAAGGCCCTGGGCGGCGCCGGCTCTGTCGCCCTGACCGAGCTGACGGCCACCAAGGAGGCGGAGGACAACATCGTCGCGTGCTGGATGCCGGACCGGGCGCCCCGGGCGGGCGAGGAGCTCAGCATCGCCTACGCCATCCGCTCGGCTACCCCGCCCTTGCATGGGGGCGGCCGGGCCGTCGCGACCTTCGAGACGCACGCCGGCGCCGCCACCAGCAGCGAGCCGTCGGGGCTGAGGCGCTTCGTCATCGACTTCGCTGGCGGCCGGCTCGGCTCCAGCCGCGTCAACCTGGCGAGCCTGGCACTCGTGGCGACGTCATCGGCCGGCGCCATCTCGGGCGCGACCCTGGTCCGCAACCGTGCCATCGACGGCGTCCGCGCCTCGTTCGACGTGGACCTGCCGACCGAGCAGGACGTCGATCTGCGCGCCTACATCCGGATGGGCCACGAAGCGGTATCGGAGACCTGGACCTACCGCTACGACGTCGAGCCGCCGGCGTAACCGCCTCAGGCCGGTGCGGAACGCTCCTTCAACGGCTCCGTCTCCTCAGCTTCGACCGGCCTCCTGCCCGTCTGCGCCGACTCGCGATCGAAGCGCCAGATGAGCAGCGACAGGACGGCAACGGGCACGCCGACCAGCGCGGTCAGCACGAAGAACGTCGGGTAGCCGAACTGGTCGACCATGACGCCGGAGAGCCCCCCCACGAACTTGCCGGGCAGCGCATAGAGCGAGCTCAGCAGCGCGTATTGCGTCGCCGCCATGGCCGGCGACGTCAGCCCCGACATGTAGGCGATCAGGGCCGTGCCGGCGAAGCCGCTGGCGAAGTTGTCGAGGCTGATCGACAGGGTCAGCAGATCGAGGCGGTGGCCGGCGGTGGCGAGCCAGGCGAACATCAAATTGGACGCCGCGCCGGCGATGCCGCCGACGACGAGGCACGGCATGAGGCCGGCACGGGCGATGGCGATGCCGCCCGCGAAGGCGCCGAGGATGCCGATCCACACGCCGTAGAGCTTGGAGACGCTGGCGATCTCGGACTTGGAGAAGCCGAGGTCGATGTAGAGCGGGTTGGCCATGATGCCGGAAACGAAATCCGGCAGGCGGTAGATGGAGATCATCGCCAGGATCAGCACCACCAGCGTGCCCTTGCGCCGGACGAGCTCGGTGAACGGCTCCAGCACGGCGGAGGCGAAGGAGAAGCCGGGCCTGACCGCGGGCGCGGGCGCGCCTGCCCTATCGGCCGGACGGGCCACCGGGGCGAGCAGCGTGGCGATGATGCCGACGAGGGTCATCGCCGCCATGGCGAAATAGGCCGTGCGCCAGTCGACGAACTCGGCCAGATAGAGAGCGCCGGCGCCTGAACAGATCAGCGCCAGCCGGTAGCCGAGCTGATAGACGGCCGACAGCATGCCCTGCTCTTCCGTCGGCGCCGCGTCGATGCGCCAGCCGTCGATGGCCACGTCCTGCGTCGCCCCGGCGAAGGCCACCAGCAACGCCATCGCCACCGTGCCGAGCAGAAAGTGAGCGGGATCGGCGATGGCGAGACCGGCAAGGCCGACTGCCACCAGGAGCTGCGCCGCCAGCATCCAGGCACGCCGGCGGCCGAGCAGCCGCGCCAGCACGGGAAGGTCGATCCGGTCGATGGCGGGAGCCCAGATGAACTTGAGCGAATAGGCGAGCGCCACCCAGCTCAGCATGCCGATCTCGGTACGCGACACGCCCGCCTCGCGCAGCCACGCCGACAGCGTGCCGAACACCAGCAGGAACGGCAGGCCGGAGCTGAAGCCCAGCGCCAGCATGATCGCCAGCCTGGGCTCGGTGAAGGCGCGGGCGATCTGGGTCCGGCGGTCGCGAATCGAAGGCATCGCTCATCTTGCCATGAGAAGGGTGCGCGGGCTTAGCCGGCCCCACGCGTCATGGCCGGGCCCGACCTGGCCATCCCATCTACCTGGAACGCCGCGCGTAGCCCGTCCTCTCGGGCCAGAGTTTGTCAAACCGATGGATGGCCCGGTCAAGCCCGGCCAGGACGACTGGAGCGGACGAGCGTCGGGAGGACCCCGCTATCGGGCGTTTGTTCCCCCGGCACCACCATGCGCAGGATCAGGTCGCCATAGTGGTCGCCGAGCTGTTCCGGACTCATCGGCCCGCTGGCCGAGAACCAGGTCGCCACCGAAATGCACAGCGACATGATGGTCAGGCGGATGAGCTGCACGTTCTCGAAGGTGAACTGGCCGGCGGCCCGGCCGCTCAGCAGACAGCTCACGAACACCTCGTTCACCTGGTGGCGGAGCGTCACGATGCTGGCCCGCTGCTCCGGGCTCAGCACATCGAACTCGAAGGTGGCGACATGCACCGCCGTGTGCATGCGTGCATTGCACCGAGCGTAGCTGGAGACCAGCGCGTGGAGCTGCCGCAAGGGGTCGGCCTCGCGCGCCTGGGCGCGCCGCAGATCCTCCAGCATGGCCGTCGCCATGACCACGGTCAGCTTATAGAGAAGATCCCGCTTGCTGGCGAAGTGAACGTAGAGGGCGGCGGGCGACATCTCGGCCGATTTGGCGATGTCGCGGGTGGTCGTGCCGTGGTAGCCCTTGGCGGCGAAGCTTTCGATGGCGGAAACGAGCAGCTTCTTTACCGAATTGCGCTTTTGCTCGCCCGGGAACTCCGACGAGAACCCCTGGTTGATCGACTCGGTGAAGGACATGATGTCCTCGCCGGAGATGCGGCTCAGCTTGACGCCGGGGACGGGCGGCGCGGCGAGCGCCAGGCTGCGCGCGTTCGCCGCAGGCAACGGGCCGTCGACGATGTCTGCGGCGCTGGCGCGCCGGGCGGGTGTTCGCTGTCGCAAAGTTCGTTGGTCCAGGCTTGACACGGCGGCTGCGGGAACTCACGCTGAACTAAGCAAGCGCTCAGTCACAAGAGCGCGCCGATCTTACCGCCTCGAGGGGCGGCGACAAAGGGCAGGAGCGCAAGGATGAACAACGGCGACGTTCGATCGCTGGCCGGCCGGGGGATGGGGTGCACGCGGAGTGGCGGCCGATGACCGTCGCCGCCTGGATCAGGCGCAACGCCCACTGGCGTCGGGACAAGCTCGCCCTCGTCTCCGGCGACCGCCGTTACACCTATGGCGAATTCAACGAGCGCGTGAACCGCCAGGCCAACGGCCTCCTGGCCGAGGGCCTCGTGCGTGGCGACCGCGTCGCCGTGATCGCCAACAACACGAGCGAGGCGGTGGAGGCGCTGGGCGCGGCTGCCAAGGCCGGCCTGGTGCACGTGCCGATCAACTTCCGACTGTCGCCCCGCGAGGTCGAGCAGATCCTCACGCACAGCGGCGCCCGCATCGTCCTGGCCGAGCAGGAGTTCGCCGGACTGCTCGACGGTATCGGGCCCTGCCCCGATCTCAAGCGGATCATCCGGCACGACCCGCGCGACCAGGGCGGATCCGAGCATGAGGCCTGGCTCGCAGGTCAGCCTGATGCCGAGCCGCCCGTGGACGTAACCGGCGAGGACGACCTCCTCATCGTCTACACCAGCGGCACCACCGGCTCGGCCAAGGGTGCCTTCTTCAAACAGAAGCACTGCGTCGCGCATGCCCCGGTACCCGCGCTGGTGTACGACATCCGCGAGGATAGCCGGCTGCTGATGGTCTATCCGCACAACTCCATCGCGTCGATGAACATGTACTACATCCCGGCCTGGATGCAGGGGGCGACGGTGGTGCTGGCGGACGCCCGCGGCTTCTCGGCCGAGCGCTGGCTCGGCCAGGTGGAGAGGGAGCGCATCACCCACTGCCACCTGGTGCCGACCATGCTGATCCGCGTGCTGGACAGCGGCGCCGTGGGCCAGTTCGACGTCTCGTCGCTCCAGACCGTCGGCTATGGCTCGGCGCCGATGCCCAAGCACCGCGTCGAGGAGCTCAGCGCCACCTTCGGCAACATCCTGGTGCAGGGCTACGGCATGACCGAGACGTCGTCGATCGCGGCGGCGCTCGACAAGGCCGAGCATCGCCGTGCGCTGGCGGGTGACGGACGCCGGCTCGCCTCGTGCGGGCGCCCGGTGTTCGGCTGCGAGCTGCGCGTCGTCGGCGAGGACGGCCACGATGTGAAGCCGGGCGAACTCGGCGAGATCATCTTCCGCGGCCCCTACATCGCGCCGGCCTACTTCAAGGACCCCGAACGCACGGCCCAGACCATCGTGGACGGGTGGCTGCACTCGGGCGATCTTGCGGAGCTCGACGAGGACGGCTTCATCTACATCGTCGACCGCAAGAACGACATCATCATCTCCGGCGGCTTCAACGTGGCGAGCAAGGAGGTGGAAGAGGTCCTCTGCTGGCACGACGCGGTGCGCGAGGCGGCGGTGGTGTCGCGGCCCGATCCGGAGTGGGGCGAGCGCGTCCATGCCTTCGTCGCGCTGCGCGAGGGTGCTGCGGCGGATGCGGCGGAGCTCATCGCCTTCTGCCGCGACCGGCTGTCCCGCATCAAATGCCCGGACCGCATCGAATTCGTCGAGGAGCTGCCGCGCAATGCGCTGGGCAAGCTCGTCAAGGGCGACCTGCGCGCCCGCGCCCGCGCCCGCGCCCAAACGGAATCGCAAGCCCAGGCCCGCCAGCCGGTCCGCGGCGACGCCTGAAGCCCGCGTCTAGACGGGCCGGACCCTGACGCAGATCGGGGCGAAGGCCAAACACAGAGGGGAGGATGAGGCTGATGATCAAGTCGATCACACGACGTGTGGTGCTCGCCGCCGCAGTGGCCGGGCTGGCGGCTCCGGCCCTGGCGCAAGGGGCTGACCGAGGGCCGGTCAAACTGGGGGCGGTGCTGAGCCTCAGCGGGCCGGCCGCGGTGTTCGGCATTCCCGAGCGCGATGCGATCCAGGCGGTGCTCAAGCAGATGCACTCCACCACGCCGGACGGGCGCCGCATCGATCTCGTGCTGGTGGACGACAAGAGCAACCCGACCGAGGCTGCCCGCGCCGTCTCGCAGGTCATCAACAACGACCAGGTGGTGGCGATCATCGGTCCGAGCACCGGATCGGGCATCCTGGCCGCCGGGCCGATCGCCCAGCGCCTCAAGGTGCCGCTGCTCGGCCCCGCGGGCACGCTCGCCATCACCGATCCCAAGAACGAGTTCTATCCCTGGGTGTTTCGTGTCGCTCCCAGCGACATCGTCGATATCCGCGTGATCCTGCGCGACATGGCCAAGAGCAAGACCAAGAAGGTCGGCATCTTCTATCAGGAGGATGCCTATGGGAAGACCGGCGTCGACGAGGCCAAGATCTTCGGACCGACGATCGGGCTCAATGTGGTCGATACGGTGAGCGCCCCTTATACGGCGACCGACCTGACGGCACAGGCCACCAAGCTGCGCAACGCCGGCGTCGAAGCCGTCTTCCTGCAGGTGTCGATCTCGGCGCTGGGCAGCTCCTTCCTCAAGGCGGCGCGGCAGGTGGGGCTCGACGTCCCGATCTACGCCAATGCGGGCCTCGCCCAGCGTTCGTTCGCCGAGAACACCGGGCCGGAGGCGGAAGGCCTGCGGGTGCTCAGCATCGGCAACATCCCCTTCGACCCGGTCGGCGGTGAAGTGGAACTCGCCAAGATGCTGCAAGCCGAGGGCAAGGTGCCCCAGGGCTGGGGCGAGCTCGTCGGCACCAATGCGCTGATGGCCGCCGTCGCCGCCATCGACGCGCAGAAGGGCAAGGAGATCACCGGCGAAAGCATGCGCGACACGCTCGAGACGCTCTGCAACTTCAAGGCCTACGCGCGCGGCAAGGCCTGCTTCGCCAAGGACAAGCACGACGGCTGGGGCGAGGACGCGCTGGTCATCACCGAGCTGCGTAACAAGCAGCTCAAGACCCTGGACTGACGAGGGCGCCGTGCTGGCGATCGCCGAATACGTCGTGCGCGGCGCCCTCTCGGGCGCCATCTACGCCCTCCTCGCCGTGCCGATGAGCCTCATGTTCGTCACCGTGCGGACGATCGACTTCGCCGTCGGCGCCTATGCGCTGATCGCCGCCGCGGTGTGCTGGAGCGTCGGCGGCGCGCTCGGCCTCGCCGCGGGCCTCGGTGCGGCGATGGCCTGCGCCGCTTTCATGGCGATCATCTTCCTCGCTTTGAAGCGGCTGGGCTGCGAGGACCACATCATCTACGCCCTGGCGAGCTTCGGGCTCGCCACGGCGCTCGCCTCGCTGGTGCTGTGGTGGTGGGGCACCCAGGCCTTCGTGCGCGACGCCTTCTCCGATCCCTGGTCGGTGGGCGGCATCCGCCTGGCGCCACAGGGCGTGATCAACTTCGCGCTGATCCTGCTGCTGGTAGGCGCGCTCCACCTGCTGATCCAGCACACCAGCCTCGGCCGCATGATGCGGGCCGCCGCCGCCAACCAGACCGGCGCGGCCCTGGCGTCGATCCCCGTCCAGGGCATCCAGGTGGGCACCTACCTGGCCGGCGGCCTGCTCGGCGGCCTCGCCGGCCTCCTGGTGCTGTATTCGGCGGGCCTCGACTTCACCGCCCCGCTCGGTCTGACCCTGAGCGGTTTCGGCGCCGCCATCATCTTCGGCATCGGCAGCCCGCTGCGTGGCTTCTTCGGCGGCCTGGCCATGGGCATCGCCCAGGCGCTGGCAGCCGGCTACGCCTCGGCCATGGTGGCTGGCATGGTGCCGTTCCTGTTCGTGCTCCTGGTGTTGACCACCAGCCGCTTCGGCGAAGAGGCGCTGGCGGGAGGGCGGCCATGAGCTTCCCCGGCCAGCGCTATCTGGGCCCGCGCCCCAACACGCTGATCATCGCCGTCTGCGTGCTCGTCGCCCTGCCGGTGGTGCTGACGCGCCCGGTGTGGACCGACAGCGCCGTCGTGCTCGGCGTCTATGCGCTGCTCGGCCTCTCGGTCGGCATCAGCTACGGCCAGGCCGGGATCCTCACCATGTCGCAGGGGGCCTTCGCCGCCATCGGCGGCTATGCCGCGGCCATCCTGACCACGCGCTTTGGCTGGCCGCCTTACGCCGACCTTCTCGTCGCGATGGCGCTGCCGGCCGCGCTCGCCTACGGCGTCGCGCGTCTGGTGACGCGGCTGTCGCCGCTGGCGACGGCGCTCGCCACGCTCGCGCTGGGCTCGGTGATCGAGATCCTCATCCGCAACGCCGACGCGCTCACCGGCGGCTATATCGGGCTCGCCGGCATTCCCTCCGTCGGCGCCATCAACACGCCGGCCGGCTACGCCTGCCTGGCGTGGGGCATGATCGTCGTCACCGTCTTCCTCTACGAGAACCTGATGTGCTCGGCCTACGGGCGCGCCCTCAACGTGCTGCGGGTCGACCAGGCGCGGGCCCGCGCCGACGGCATCGACGTGCCGGCCCTGATGAGTGCGGGCTTTGCCGTCTCGGCCGCGGTGGCGGGCGCCGCCGGCTGGCTCTACGCCCATTACATCAGCTTCCTGAGCCCGGAATCGCTCGACACTCACATTTCGATCTCCGCCCTCTTGATGGCCGTCATCGGCGGCGCCGGCTACATCCTCGGCCCGATCGTCGGCACGCTGCTGTTCGACGGCCTGACGCGGCTGATGCCGGCGGCGGAGCTGCAGGGCTTCTTCTATGGTGCCGCCCTCATCATCATCCTGCTCGCCGCCCGCACCGGCATCCTGGGCCTGCTGGCCGGTCTCGCCCGCCGCTTGCGCCGGCCGGACGCCACGCCGGCGCCGCGCGCCGCCAACCTGAGCCCGCAGGAGTCGCTGCCATGAGCCGCGGGCTCACCGCCACCGGCATCGAGGTGGCCTTCGGCGGCGTGCACGCCCTCAGGGGCGTCGACGTTGCGGTCGAGCCCGGCAAAGTCGCCGGACTCATCGGCCGCAACGGCTCGGGCAAGACGACGCTGTTCAACTGCATCACCGGCTTCGTGCGGCCGACCGCCGGCCGCACCACCGTCGACGGCGTCGACGTCACCAGCCTGCCGCCGGACCGGGTGGTGAAGCACGGCATCGCCCGTACCTTCCAAACGCCGCGCGTCGACCCGCGCGCCACCGTGCTGTCGGCCGTGCTATGCGGCTTCTACAGCCGCGTCGGCGCCTCCTTCGTCGGCTCGCTGCTCGGTGTGCCCGGCGCATGGCGCGAGGAGCAGCGCCTGCACCGGCGGGCCGAGCCCATCCTGGAGCGGCTGGGGCTGGCCGAGTTGCGCGGCCGCGAGGTTGGCCAGTTGTCCATGGGGCTGATCCGGCTGGTCGAGGTGGCGCGTTGCCTCGCCTCGGGCGCCCGCTTCGTGCTGCTGGACGAGCCGGCCGCGGGACTGACGGCGGCCGAGCAGGAGCGATTGGCGGAGCAGGTTCGCGCCGTCGCCGCCAGCGGCGTCGGCGTACTGATCGTCGAGCACAACATCGGGCTGGTGCGCAGCCTTTGCGACACCGCGACCGCGCTTGAGACCGGCCGCGTGCTCTGTGCGGGCACGCCGGAGGCGGTGGTGCGCGACGAACGGGTGATGCGCTCCTATCTCGGCGCCATCGGCGACCTCGCCGCAACGGAAGCTGCCGCATGACGCTCGTCCAGACAGCCTCCGCGCCAGCCGTCTCGGCCCGCGCCACGGGGCCCGCCGCGCTGGCCGCCGCCGGCCTCAGCGCCCGCTACGGCCGCATCGAGGTCTGCCGCGACATCTCGTTCGAGGTGGCTCCGGGCGAATTCCTGATCCTGCTCGGCGCCAACGGCGCGGGCAAGAGCAGCCTGCTCGGCGCGCTCGCCGGCATCGTCGCGTCGGCCGGGACAGTCACCGTCGGCGGCCGCCGCATCGACGGCGTGAGCCCGCAGCGGCGCGCCCACGCGGGCCTCGCGCTGGTGCCCGAGGGACGCGGCAACCTGTTTGGCCCGCTGACCGTGGACGAGAATCTCGACCTCGGCCTGCGCCACCTCAGGTCCGACGAGCGGGCCGGCATGCGCGCCGACCTCAACCGGCTGTTCCCGGTGCTGGCCGAGCGCGGCCGGCAGGCCGCGGCGATGCTGAGCGGCGGCGAGCAGCAGATGCTGGCCCTGGCGCTCGCTATCGCACGGCGGCCCACGGTGCTCCTGCTCGACGAGCCCTCCCAAGGGCTGGCGCCGGTGGTGCTCGACGAAATCGTCGCGGCGGTGAATCGCCTGCGCACCTTCGGCATGGCGCTGATCATCGCCGAGCAGAACGTCCGCTTCGCCGCCGCCCTCGGCGACCGCTTCATCGCGCTGCGCGGCGGCGAGGTCGTCGACGAGGGGCATCCGTCGGAGCTCGCCAACCATTCGGGGACAGCTGCCCGCCTGCTTGGCGCCGCCCCCCATTAACTCGATCCGCAGGAGGCCCACATGCTCGACGTCGCGATCACAGGCACGGGAATCGTCTCCGCCGTGGGCTGCAACACGCGCACCTACCACCAGAACCTGATGGCGGGGGAGACGGCGATCCGGCAGGCGCCGTGGGCGGACGGCCAGGCCGACCGGCCGAGCTGGTGGGCCATCATCCGCGACTTCGAGCCCCGCGACTGGATGGACGACAAGGTCGAGAGCGGCACCGACATGTTCGCGCAGTTCGCCCTGGCGGCCTCGCGCCAGGCGATCGACCAGGCCGGGCTGGGCCAGATCGAATCGGAGCGCACCGGTGTCGTGCACGGCACCAGCATGGGCGGCACGCGGGCCCTCATGCGAGCGCAGCACCTGCTCGACGCGCGGGGCCCGACGGCGATCCCGCGCAAGACCGAGATCCAGATCTATCCCAACATGGCGGCGTCGCAGATCGCGATGGAATACGGCATCCACGGCCCGAGCCTGACGGTGACCACCGCCTGTGCCTCCTCGCTCGATGCCATCGGCACCGCCGCCCACATGATCGCCAGCGGCCGGGCCGACGTGATCATCGCCGGCGGCACCGACGGCGGTCTCGCCCAGCCCGGCGGCACGGCGGAGAAGGGTTTCGTGCCGGCGCTCTACTATTCCAGCACGCTCTACGGCATGGTCGCCCCGTCGAACGATCCCAGGCGCGCGATGATGCCGTTCGACGTGAAGCGAAGCGGCATCGTCGTCGGCGAAGGCTCGGCCATGTTCGTGCTGGAGCGCGGCGACCGGGCGCGGGCCCGCGGCGCCGACATCCTGGGCTATGTGCGCGGCTACGGCTCGCTCGCCGACGCCTATCACCCCTCCTCGCCCGAGCCGAGCGGCCGCTGGGAGGCGCGGGCCATGCAGTTGGCGCTGGCCGATGCCGGCATGGAAGCCGGGCAGGTCGATGCCCTGATCGCCCATGCGACCGGCACCCCGAAGGGCGACACGGCCGAGATCCTGGCGATCAACGCCGTTCACGGGCGGCGGCCGACGCCGCTGCCGGTCGCCTCCGTCAAGGGCCACGTCGGCCACAGCGGCGCCTCGTCGGGCGGGATGGCCGTCGTCACCGGCCTGCTCGGCATGCGGGAGGACCGCTTCCTGTTCACCGCCAACACCGACGAGCCCGATCCGGCGGCCGAGTTCGACGTGGTGATCAAGGAGCCGAGGCGACTCGCCTACGGGACGCTCCAGGTGAATGCCTTCGGCTTCGGCGGCCAGAACGCGTCGATCGTGGTGACCCGCAACTGACGCCTTGTACGGCGTTGCGAGACGGCCGGTGCGCCGCCGAGTGGCGTAACATAAATTATGTTAGTGTCCGACTGAGAAGCGAATAAGCGCAAGGGAGACAGACATCATGGGGGCAGCCGCTGCCGACGCCGCCACATCCGGGGCCGAGCTCACGCTGAACGAGCTCAAGGAGCAGGTCGGGCGTGAGCTCGGTGTGTCACGCTGGATCGTGGTCGATCAGGCCCGCATCGACGCCTTCGCCGCCGTCAGCGGCGACCACCAGTTCATCCACGTGGACCCGGTGCGTGCCGCCCAGACGCCGTTCGGCGGCACCATCGCCCACGGCCTGCTGACGCTGTCGCTGATGGGCGAGATGGGGCACATGTTCCCACGCATCGCCGGCCAGACCATGGGCGTCAATTACGGCTTCGACCGCATCCGCTTCCTGGCGCCGGTCCCCTCCGGGTCCGCCATCCGCGCCCGCTGCACGCTGGCGGAGCTGAGCGAGCGGTCTCCCGGCAACTGGCTGTTCCGCTACCTCATCACCGTCGAGATCAAGGACCGGAGCCAGCCGGCCATGGTCGCGGACTGGCTCATCCTCAACGCCATCACTGACAGCGCCGCTGCCTGACCGGCCGGGCCGCCCGACATCAAGTCCAATCAGGGAGGAACCGATGGAGCAGGGGGAATCGCTTCGGCCGAACGTGTCGCGCTTCGCCGATCTGATCCGGATCGCCGCGCGTGCGGCCCCGCAGGCCGCCGCGCTCGTCTGCGACGGGCGCACGTGGACCTATGGCGAGCTGATGGAGCGCGCGCGCCGGCTCGCCGCCGGCCTGCCCGCGCTCGGGCTGAAACCGGGCGACGCGGTGGGGATCCTCTCCACGAACCGGCCCGAATACCTCGAGGCCTACATCGGCTTGCAGCTCGCCGGCCTGGTGGCGGTGCCGGTGAACTTCCGCCTGGCGCCGGCCGAGGTGCAGTACGTCCTGGGCAACTGCGAGGCGCGCGGTCTCATCGTCGAAGACCAGTATTCGGAGGCCGTCGAGGGGCTCCTGGCCGAGCTGCCCGGCCTGTCCGGCGACGCCATCGTCGCCATCGGCGAGGCTGCCGGAGGGCGCCTGCGCTATGAGGAGCTGCTGGCGCGCAGCACCCCGCTCGCGGAGGCCGCGCCGCTGCCGCCGCTCGCGCCGGCCGTCATCTTCTACACCTCGGGCACGACGGGCTTCCCCAAGGGCGCCACGATGAGCCACCTCAACATGCTGACGCGCCTGTCGTCGTGGGGCTGGGAGTTCGGGCTCAATCGCGAGGACGTCGTCCTCGTTCCAGGCCCGGTCTTCCACGGCTCGTTCTCCGGCATCGCCCTGACCACGCTCGCCGTCGGCGGCACCGTCATCCTCGCGCGCGACTTCGACGCGGCGGGCGCGGTGGAGCTGATCGAGGGCCACGGGATCACCTGGAGCTTCCTGGTGCCCAAGATGATCGAGCTCCTGACGGAGGCACTGCCGCCTGGCGCAGGCCGGTCCCTGCGCGGCCTCCTGAGCTCGGGCTCGCCGCTGCCCCAGCCGCTGCTCGACACCATCCTCGCCAAGCTGCCGCACGTGCGCCTCGCCGACGCCTACGGCTGGACCGAGACCGGCTGGCTGACGATCTGCCGCCACGCCGATCTTGCCCGCGGCAAGCGCTCGGTCGGCCGCCCGGGCTTCGGCTGCGAGGTCGCCATCCTGGGCCCCGACGGCAAGGAGCTCGGCCCCGGCGAAGTGGGCGAGATCCATGCCGCCAACCCCGTCGGCTTCCTCGGCTACCACAACAATCCCGAGGCCACGAAAGCCGCCCGCAAAGGCAAGTGGGAGAGCGGCGGCGACCTCGGCTTCATGGACGAGGACGGCTACCTCTGCCTCGTCGACCGCAAGAACGACATGATCATCAGCGGCGGAGAAAACATCTACCCCGCCGAGATCGAGCGGGTGCTGGCCCAGCACCCCGGGATCATGGAGGTCACGGTCGTCGGCGTGCCGGACGAAAAGTGGGGCGAGTCGCCGCGCGCCTGCGTCGTGCTGCACCCGGGCGAAGAGGCGAACGCCCATGACATCCAGTCGTTCTGCAACGGCCGGCTCGCCCGCTACAAGCATCCACGCTCGGTGATCTTTCTCGAGGCGCTGCCCCGCAATGCCATGGGCAAGGTGCTGCGCCGCGAGCTGCGCCAGCGCTATGCCGGCGAGCCGCGGACCACGGCGGCGTAAGAGGTCGAAGGCGGATGGATGGCCCGCTCAAGCCCGGCCATGGCGAAGAGTGAACCCTGCAAGCGTCATGGCCGGACTTGTTCCGGCCGTCTATCAACCAAAGAAAAACTTCGGGAGGATACAATGAATATCGGTCGATTACTTTCGATCATCGCCTCGGCATCCCTGGCGCTGTGGGCTCCAGGGGCCCTCGCACAGACCGACACGGTCAAGCTCGGCGTCATCGGCAGCCTCACCGGCCCGCACTCCGGCTGGGACGTGCCGGCAAGCGACGGCGTCCAGATGGCGGTGAGCGAGATCAATGCCGCCGGCGGCTTCAAGGTCGGCGACAAGACCTACAAGTTCTCCGTGGTGCAGGAGGACACCCAGTCCAAGCCCGACATCGCCGCCACGGCGGCGCAGAAACTGCTGAGCGATGAAGACATCCGCTTCGTCATGGGCGTGCTGACGAGCACGCCCGGTGTGCCGGTGGCCAACCAGATGGCGCGCGCCAAGGTCCTCTACGTCGGCGGCTTCACCGCCATGGACGGGCTGGTCGGCACCAAGGGCAAGGAGCTGCTGCTCCGCGCCCTCGATACCGATGAGACCGCGGCCAAAGGCTTCGTGCCCGCAGCAGCCAAGGAACTCGGGCTGAAGCGCGTCGGCATGCTGCTGCCCAACGACGACGTCAGCAAGTCGATCGTCAAGATCTACGAGCCGTTGTTCAAGCAGAATGGCATCGAAGTCGGCCTGGTCGAGCTGTTCCAGCCGGGCACCACGGATTTCGCGCCGGTCCTGCGCAAGTTCCAGAACCAGGGCCTCGACGGCCTCTTCATCGGCTATTCCGATCCGGACGCCGAGGCCATCATCCGCCAGAGCCTCGAGATCGGCGGGCTCCCCACGAAGTTCGTCTATCGCGGGGGCTCCAGCCAGCCGGCGGCGAAATACGCCGACAAGATCGACGGCTTCCTCTGGCAGATCCTGACACGCGATCTCGCCAACCCCAGCGACGACAAGGTCAAGGACTGGATCCTCCGCTACAAGGCCTTCACCAAGAAGGAGGTCACGCCGCAGACGTATTGGGCGCTCACCTTCTACGACACCGTCTTCATGCTGGTGAAGGCGATGCAGGAGGCCGGCACCGTCACCGATCCGGCGGCCGTCGCCGCCAAGCTCAAGGGCATGGCCTACGACGGCGTGCGGCGCATGAGCTACAACGGCGAGGGCCGGGCCATCACCGATATCGACATCGGCGTGCTCAAGGGCGGCAAGGTCTATTCCATTCCGCAGAAGATCCTCTGAGGGGACCGCGCCATGGGACTGGACATCGCTCAGACTTTGATCGACGGGCTGATGGTCGGCGGCCTCTACGCCACCGTCGCCCTCGGCATCACGCTCGTCTTCGGGCTGGTCGGCATCCTGAACTTCGCCCATGGCCAGAGCGTCATGCTCGGCGCCTATGTGACGTTCTTCGGCGTCCAGGCCGGACTCGGCTTCTGGCTGAGCGCGGCACTGGCGGTGCTCGCCATGGCCGCGTTCGGGGCCATCCTGGAGCAGTTGGTCTTCCGACGCACGTTGGGCGACCACATGGCGGGCCTCGCCGTTTCGCTCGGGCTGATCATGGTGATCGAGAACCTGGCGGCGGCGACCTTCTCGCCCGATCCGCGCTTCGTCGATCCGCCGGTATCGGGAAGCATCATGGTGGGGCCTTTGCAGCTGTCCTCCCAGCGGCTCCTGGTACTCGCCATCTCCACCGCACTCATCGGCGGCTTCTACCTGTTCCTGCAGCGGGCAACGCTCGGCAAGGCGATCCGCGCCATGGCGCAGAACCGCCAAGGCGCCGCGCTGGTGGGCGTGCGCGTCTCGCTGGTCAGCCGCACCATCTTCACCATCGGCAGCGCACTCGCAGGCGCGGCCGGCGCCCTCTATGCCAGTCTCTTCGCCGTCACCCCCTACATGGGCAACACGCCGCTGACCAAGGGCTTCATCCTGGCGGCGCTGGGCGGTCTCGGCAGCGTGCCGGGCGCCATCGCCGCGGGCTTCCTGCTCGGCATCGCCGAGAGCTTCGGCTCCCGCTACCTCTCGGCCTCGTTCCGTGACGGCTACGGCTTCATCCTGCTCATCCTGGCGCTCCTGTTCCTGCCCACGGGGCTGTTCGGCGCCGGCAAGGCGCGCGTATGACCGACATGCCCGACCTCGCCACCGCGTCCGTTCCGCCGGCCAAGGCGCCCACCGCCTGGCGAGGCTGGCTCGGCAGCCTCGCCGGCCGCCGCACCCTTCTCGCCGTGCTCGGCATCGCCGCGTTGGCTGTGCTGCTCGCGGTGCCGGCCACGGCGAGCTCACGCTACATCGTCTACCTCGGCACGCTGCTCGCGCTGCATGGCGTGCTGGCCGTTTCGCTCAATATCATCATGGGCTTCGCCGGCCAGTTCGCCCTGGCCCATGCCGCATTCTACGGGCTCGGCGCCTATACCTCGGCGATCCTCATCCGCGACTTCGACCTGAGCTTCTGGGCCTCACTGCCGCCCACGGCCGCCGCCGCAGCCCTGCTCGCGGCAGCCATCGGCTATCCCTCCCTGCGCTTCACCGGCGGCATCCACTTCGCCCTGATCACCTTCGCCTTCGGCGAGCTCATCCGCCTGGTCACGGCGAACTGGCACGATCTCACCGGCGGCCCGCAGGGCATGCAGCTCGGCTTCAGTCCCGAGCCGCTGCTCGGCATCGACTTCGGTTCGACCCGCGGCATCTACGCGCTGGCGGCGGGGCTGCTGGTGATCTCGCTCGCCATCGCCGCCGCCATCCGCTTCAGCCGCTTCGGCCGCTCCCTGGTGGCCATCCGCGAGGACGAGGTGCTGGCCTCCTCGCTCGGCATCAACGTCACGGCCAACAAGATGGCGGCCTTCGTCATCACCTCCGTGCTCGCGGCACTCGCCGGCACCATCTACGGACCCTTCGTCGGCTTCATCTCGCCGGAGATGATGAGCGCCTCCGACTCCATTTCCGTCGTCGGCATGCTCATCGTCGGCGGTCTCGGCACGCTGGCGGGCCCGATCTTCGGCACCTTGATCTTCATGGGCCTGCCGGAGCTGCTGCGCGTCGCCAAGCTCTACCGGCTGGTGATCCTCGGGCTCATCATCATCGCCGTCGTCCTGTTCGCCCCCAAGGGTGTCGCCGGCGTCATCGACCGGCTCATCAGGCCCAAACGCGGGGGGGCTCGCTGATGCTGCGGCTGGAGGGCATCGGCCATCGCTTCGGCGGCCTGGAGGTGCTGCGCCGGATCGACACCTCGGTCGCTGCCGGCGAACTCGTCGGCCTGATCGGGCCCAACGGCGCGGGCAAGACCACCCTGTTCAACATCATCAGCGGCTTCGTGCGGCCGGCCACCGGCCGGGTCTTCTTCGAAGGCCGGGACGTCACCGGCTGGAAGCCCAACGTGCTGGCGGCGCTCGGGTTGGTGCGCACCTTCCAGGGCGCGCGGGTCTTCCCCAATCTCACGGTGAAAGAGAGCCTCGCGATCGCCCGCCGTCCGGTGAAGGGCCGTCAGGGCGATGCCGCCGCGCGGGTCATTGCCACGGCGCAGCAGCTGTTCGACCTCGACGCCCACGCGGGCGAGGAAGCGGGCTCGCTGCCGAGTGGATTGATGCGCGTGCTGGGTATCGCCATGGCGTTGTCGACCGGCGCCCACGTGCTGTTGCTGGACGAGCCCGCCGCCGGGCTGAGCGGCGAGGAGATGGAGCATCTCCAGGAGGTGATCCGGCAGTTGCACCAGGCCGGCACGACGATCGTGGTCGTCGATCATAACCTGCACTTCCTCATGGGGCTGGTGACCCGCGCCATCGTCCTCGATTCCGGCATGCTGATCGCCGACGGCCCGCCCGAGGCGGTTACCGCCGATCCCCGCGTCGTCGAAGCCTATCTGGGAGCCGCCGACCTTGCTGACGGTTGAGAACCTGAAGGTCGCCTACGGGCGCGTCGAAGCCGTCCGCGGCGTCTCCTTCGCTGTCCCGGCGGGGCAGATCGCGGCGCTGATCGGAGCCAACGGCGCGGGCAAGAGCAGCACGCTCAACGCGCTCACCGGGCTGGTGCGCTGCCGCGGCAAGATCGCCGAGGGGGACATCCGCTTCGATGGGCTGGCGACCGACGCCATCGTGCGCCACGGCGTCGTACAGGTGGCGCAGGGCCGCCAGCTGTTTCCGCTGATGAGCGTGCGCGAGAACCTGGAGCTCGGGGCCTTCCTGCGCTCGGCGGCGGACAAGCGGCGGCGGCTCGACGAATTGATGGCGCGCTTTCCGCTGCTCGCCGAACGGGCCGAGCAGGCCGCCGGCACCCTGAGCGGCGGCGAGCAGCAGCTCGTGGCCATCGCCCGCGCGCTGATGGCGGAGCCGCGCATCCTGCTCATCGACGAGCCTTGCCTGGGGCTGGCGCCGATCATGATCCGCCGCGTGGCCGCGGTGCTGCGCGACCTTCACGCCGCGGGCCTCACCATCCTGATCGCCGAGCAGAACGCCTCGTTCGCGACCGCCATCGCCGAGCACCTGCTCGTCATGGAGAACGGCCGCATCACCCAGGCCGGGCCGCCGGCCGCGGTGATGGCGCACGCGGACGTGCGCCGCGCCTACCTCGGTATCTGAGCCCGTACGAAGGAGACCCTGACATGCACGACGTCGCCATCACCGGAACCGGTGTCGTCTCCGCCCTCGGCGTCGGCTCCCGCACCTTCCACAACCAGCTCATGGCCGGCGCCAGCGCCATCCGCGAGGCGCCCTGGCACAGGAAGGAGAGCCGCGAGCCGTCGTGGTGGGCAATCGTGCGCGACTTCCGCCCGTCCGACTGGATGAGCGACCGGGTCGTGGACGGCACTGACCTGTTCGCCCAGTTCGCCCTCGCCGCCGCCAAGCAGGCCATGGATGAAGCGGGCCTCGGCGCGCTCGATCCGCTGCGCACCGGCGTGGTGCACGGCACCAGCATCGGCGGGGCCCGCGCCCTTATGAAGGCGCAATACGCCCTCGACACCGAAGGGCCGCAGGCGGTGCCGCGCAAGACCGAGATCCAGATCTACCCCAACATGGCGGCGTCGCAGATCGCCATGGCCTACGGCCTGCACGGGCCGAGCCTGACGGTGACCACCGCATGCGCCTCCTCCCTCGACGCCATCGGCACGGCCGCGCACATGATCTCGAGCGGCCGCGCCGACGTGATCATCGCCGGCGGCACCGAAGGCGGCCTCGCCGGCGCCGACGGCCGGCCGGAGAACGGGTTCGTGCCGGCGCTCTACTACACCAGCACGCTCTACGGCATGGTGGCGCCGCGCGACGAGCCGCGGCTCGCGATGATGCCGTTCGACCTCAAGCGCAAGGGCATCGTCGTCGGCGAAGGGTCGGCCATGCTGGTGCTGGAACGCGGCGAACACGCCCGTGCCCGCGGCGCCCCCATCCTGGGCTACGTGCGCGGCTACGGCTCGCTCGCCGACGCCTACCACCCCTCCTCGCCCGATCCGAGCGGCATCTGGGAGGCGCGGGCCATGGAACTGGCGCTCGCCGACGCCGGCATCCCCGCTGAGGACGTCGATGCGCTGATCGCCCACGCCACCGGCACGCCGAAGGGCGACGAAGCGGAGATCCTCGCCATCAACAAGGTGCACGGCGACCGCAAGCAGCCGCTGCCGGTGGCCTCGATCAAGGGCCACCTCGGCCACAGCGGCGCCTCCTCGGGCTGCATGGGCCTGATCACCGGCCTCATCGGCATGGACGAGGGCCGCTTCGTCTACACCGGCAACACCGACGAGCCCGACCGCGAAGCGCGCTTCGACATCGTCATCCGCGCGCCGCGGGCCACCAAAGTGAGGACGTTGCAGGCCAACTCTTTCGGCTTCGGCGGCCAGAATGCCTCCGTGGTGGTGACGCGGGATTAGAGCGTTTTCGAGCGAAGTGGCCGCCGGTTCGCGTGATGAAGACGCTATAAATTAAACACATAGAGCATTTCGAAGATTCGAAGAAACTCAGAAATGCTCTAAGCATCGAGCCAGACAAGCGGCCAGACGGCGGACCGTTTGCTGGGCCAGCCCTGGCCGTGCCATGGTCGCCTCCCGCCCAGCAATGCCACGACCTTCGATGACGACGCAGGCAAGCAAGCAGGATCCGCGCCTCGAATCGGCGTTTTGCGCCATCCAGGCGATCGACTATACGGTCATTTTCACCCGCGACATGGCGGCGATGCGCCGCTTCTACGAGGACACCATCGGCTTTTCGATCATACGAGAGCTCTCACCGGCTGGATCGATTATCGAGTACGAGGCAACACCTGGCGTTGGCCAAGCCAAGCCTCACCGCGGCGGACACGCAGGCGCCCCTGGGCAGCGCCTCCCTTCAGCTGGCATTCAAGGTCGCCGCGCCTCAGGTCGATCAATGTGCCGCCGAGCTTGTCCGCCACGGCGTCGAGTTGGTTACGCCGCCCGCCGACCGAGCCTTTGGCCATCGCACGCTGTACTTCCGCGATCCGGACGCAAATCTGTTGGAAGTGTTTGCCGATATTAAGCCAAGGCCTGAACTGCCCTCGGCCAATGTCCGCGACCGTGACGCCAAGCGCGACACCGGGAACGGGCTGTCTTTGCCATCCGCGCCCGGCCGCGCAAGGGCTCGTACGAGCTTGACCGGGATGATAGGGTAAAGCATCGCTTTCGCGCAGTGCTCCAAGTGTTGAGCGGCAATTCCTATGACGGGAATGAAGCTGGATCGAACATGAAAGATCGTTCTGTCATCTCGACTGCACGGTCGTACGCCTTCGGCGCGTTTGTCGTCGTTCCCGAGCAGCAACTCCTTTTGCAGAATGGGACGGCAGTTCGCATCGGAGGCCGCGCGCTGGACATTCTGACGACCTTGGTCGAGCAGGCGGGAGAGCTGGTGAGCAAGGACGATCTGCTGTCCCGCGTCTGGCCCGCCACCGTCGTCGACGAAAGCAACTTGAAGGTCAATGTCGCCGCGCTTCGGCGAACCCTCGGGGAGGGATCGGCCGGTGCGCGCTACATCGCGACGGTGAGCGGCAGGGGCTATCGGTTCGTCGCCCCTGTCCGAGCCTCGGGTCAACGCGCTCCATTGCGTGACATCGTTCGCCCACCGCCACGCACCCACAATCTACCGGCGCCAGCGACGCGGATCATCGGACGAGACGACACGGTCGACATCATCGACCGCCAGCTGGAGGAAACTCGACTGCTGACGATCGTCGGTGACGGCGGCATCGGCAAGACCACGGTTGCGCTCGCGCTCGCCGAGCGTGCAATCGTGTCTTTCGAACACGGCGTCTGGTTCGTCGATCTCGCCTCCGTGGGCGATCCGATGCTCGTGCCGGCCACGATCGCGGGCACCATCGGGCTCACGGTGCATTCAGCAGAGGTGCATACCGCACTGCGCGCCTTTCTGCGCGAGCGAGAGCTCATGCTCGTCCTCGACAATTGCGAGCACCTCGTCGCCGCAGTGGCTGTATCCGTCGAAAGGATACTTGCTGACGCGGCGCGGGTGCGTGTCCTCGCGACGAGCCGCGAGCCGCTCCGGGCGAGAGGGGAAAGAATCTTTCGCCTCTCGCCTCTTGCGACGCCGCCGAACGCTCCGGGCCTCACGGCAGCCGACGCCATGGCCTTCCCGGCGATCGAGCTGTTCGTCGAGCGTGCCGCCGCGAGCGCGGGCGGCTTCACATTGACCGACACGGATGCACCGGTCGTCGCCGAGATCTGCGGTCGGCTCGATGGAATGGCGCTCGCCATCGAACTTGCGGCTACACGTCTCGATACTTTTCGGGTTCGCGAGCTGCTGGACTTGCTCGACGACCGATTTCGTCTCTTGAGGGGGTGGCGCACTGCCCCGGAACGCCATCAAACTCTGACCGCCACACTGGACTGGAGCTACAATCTCCTGCCCGACAGCGAGAAGACCATCCTGCGGCGACTGTCGGTATTCGCAGGCCCTTTCAGTCTTGAATCCGCCTGTGCCGTGTCTGCTGTCGACGACGGATCACGTGTCGCGCCGGTTGCGGACGTGGCAAATCTCGTAGCCAAATCGCTCGTGGCGGCTGACACCGTGCCTGTCGCAACCCGCTATCGTCTGCTCGACACGACCCGCGGCTACGCTCGGCGAAAGCTGTCGGAAAGTGGCGAGCTCGACGCCATTCGCCAACGTTACGCGGAGCACCTTCGCGACCGGGCCGAGCGGGCCGAAGCGGAGTGGGAGACACGACCGACCGCGGAGTGGCTTGCCCTCTACGGGCGCGACGTCGACGACATTCGCAGCGCACTGAATTGGGCCTTCGGATCCTGCAGCATCTCCGTCGGCGTCGCGCTAACCGTGGCTGCCATTCCGTTCTGGGAGCATTTGTCGCTCGTCGACGAGTGTCGCACGAGCGTTGAACGCGCGCTCGCATCCATCCCGGGTGGATCGCGGCACAATCGCGATCGGATGAAACTTCTCACGGCGCTCGGCACCACGCTCTTACATACGCGAGGTCCGCTGCCCGACGTAAAGGACGCCTGGACGACGGCGCTCCGGCTCGCGGAGCAGCTCGGCGACCACGCGTATCAGCTGCGGTGCCTCTGGGGGCTCTGCGACTACCATACTTGGACCGGCGCCCACCAATCGGCGCTGACGATCGCGCATAGGATCCGCGCCATCGCGAACGAGCGGAAGGATTTGGCCGCCAGCACCAATGTCGAGAGGCAGACGGGAACCGCCCTGCGCTATCTGGGGGAAACGGCCGATGCGCGCCGAAGCCTGGAGCGCATGATCAGTCGATATGTTCCGCCGGTCGCGCGGTCGGACATCGCTCGGTTCCAGCTCGACCCGCGGTCGGCGGCCCGGGGCACCCTGGCCAACGTTCTATGGCTCCAAGGCCATCCCGATCAGGCGATCGCGATGGCACGGCGGCAACTGGAGGAGGCGCGAGCCGCGGACCATGCTTTGGCACTGTGCAATGCGCTCGTGCACGCCGCATGTCCCATCGCACTCCTGGTTGGCGATCTGAGCGACGCGGAACGGCTTCTGGCAATGATCGAGAGCCATGTGGCCAAGCATGCCATGACCGTTTGGAGCGCCATGGGACTGTGCCTGCGCGGCGAGTGGCTCCTCAAATCCGGCGACGCGGCCGGACTGGCCGCGCTTCGCCGTGCGCTCGACCAGCTCTGCCAGACGGGATTTCGCATGCGCTATCCCGCCCACCTCGGTGCTTTGGCCGAAGGGCTCGCCGCTCACGGCGACGTCGGCGCCGCACACGCCGCAATCGATGACGCCATCGCCCTGTCGGCGGACAGCGGTGAAGTCTGGTGCATGGCAGAATTGCTGCGCATCAAAGGCAATATTCTGTATTTGGAGGACGGCACGCGAACGACCCGGGCCGCGGCGGATCAGTACCTGCAGGCCCTCGAATGGGCGCGCCGTCAAGGTGCGCTGTCGTGGGAGCTACGCGGGGCCATCAGCCTCGCCGAGCTCTGGCATCGATCGGGCGCGAGCGAGCAAGCGCGAAACCTGCTGTCGTCGACATATGTCCGCTTCGAGGAAGGATTTGGGACCCGCGATGTGCTGAGGGCGCGCGCGCTCCTCGACGAATTGCGCAAAGCTGGCGACGGCCGGCCCAGGGCCGATTCACCGAATTTTACCGCCATTAACGAGCGGCGGGGCCCCGACCTAACTAAGCTTGGACGTGCCTGAACCAGCGGCGGCGCCGCGGAACGCGGGAGATGACATGTCCGACGAGCGGAGCGATGCCGATGATCCGTTGCATGACCCCAAAGAGTGTGCACCGCTGCATCGGCAAGATCATTCTCAAGACAAAGTCTTGAATCGGGATGATGATTCCAGGGAAGAGGATGCCGTTCCGGCAAGGCCTGATCGCCGGGCGATCCTGCGGGCCGCGGGCGCCGCAGCCATCGGCGGCGTAGCCGTCACGGCCCCGGCAATGCCTCGTCCCGCCGCCGCCCAGCCTGCGCCGAGCCCGAGCAACGCCTTGGGAGCCCGCAACAATGCGCCGCTCGGCGCCCGGCTCCAAGGGGTCCAGCATTTCGGCCTGACGGTCCAGAACATGGACCGGGCGTTCGCATTTTACACCGAAGTGCTCGGCGGCAACGAGGTGATGCGCGATGGCGACTTTCATGGCGAGAAAATCCACAACACGTTGCTGACCGATCAGGAGATCCTCGCGCGCGAGCGGAAGGTCAATCCGCGAACGATCGGCGTGCCGGACCTGAAGGGCGGGGGGCAGCGCCTCGACGTGCGCTTCGTGCAGTTCGACAATGTCGTGATCGAACTTCTGCAATATCGCGATGCCCGGCAGCCCATGGGGAGCGGCGACAGCTTTGCCGAGCCGCGAGACCATATGAGCCCGGCGTATCCGCGGTCGATGCACATCTGCTTCTACATTCGCGACGATGTGGACTTCAACAAGTTCATCCACGACCTTGAGGTGGAATCGGCGCGGCGCGGCATGACACAAGTGAAAGCCAACCGCGTGATCACAGTGACGTCCGAGAGGGAGCGGCAAGCCGCGCCGATCGACGCCAATACCAACAAGATCACCGAGGGCCAATCGAACGGCTGGTCGCTCATCTACTGCAAGGGGCCGGAGGGCGAGCAACTCGAGTTCGTTCAGGCGCTCGGGCCCGTAAAGAAGACGTTCGAGGATGCCATCGAAGCCCGTCGGCGTCTCGTGGCAGCGAGCGGGGGCTGACGACGCGCGGGCCGGCGGCCGGCGGGCAGGAGGCCAAGGGTAAGCCAGGTCTTCGTCTTACTCGGACCTTTCCGTCAATTACGATCTGTCGAGGAACCGCCAAGTCTTATTTTGCAACACGTCCCGACGTGCACCGGCCGGTGAACGCTCGTGCGTCCCCGAGAACTTGAGGAGTGATCACTCATGGCGAAGGCGAGGTGCGAGCTTGCCTGGCGTTTCATGCTTGCGGGCATTGCATGCATCGCAGGTGCAGGCTCACCGATGGCTCAGGATGGACCTGGGAGTGGCTATTCACGCGTGCAGCAGGGCACCTATTCGGTCGTCGCCGAGGTGCGGGCTAAGCCCGGCAAGGAAGCCGAACTGCGTGCCGCCACACTGCCGCTCGTCGCGCTCGTCCGCAGTGACCCGAAAAACCTCGTCTACTTCCTTCAGGAGAATCGCGACAGCCCCGGACACTTCATATTCTATGAAATATTTGCCGATCGGATTGATTTTGAGGCTCACAACACGATGCCCTACGTGAGGGACTGGTTCGCCAAGCTGCCCGAACTCGCCGACGGCGGCGTCAAGATCATGCGGATGGAGATCCTCGGTCCGCGCTGATGCTCGTTGGATACGCCCGGCGCGGGCAAGGTGACGGGGATATTGTGGCTTGGCGCGTCATGACGCCGGCATAAGGCTGGCGCTTGTTGCGGCCATGATGTGCGGTAGGGCTCGGCCGAACGGTGGAAGGAGCGATTCACGTTGCCCGGTCACATGGCGCCGATGCTTCGGCACCAGTCTGCAAGTGCAGTCTCGACCGAGGCCTCCGGATCACGGTCGCGTTTGAACGCCCACCAGATGAGGGCTCCCTGCCACACGCTGGCCATCTGCCATCCAAGCCGCTCGGCAAGTTCGGCTTGGTTCGTCAGCCGCCGGCCCAGGGACTTAGCGAGATAGGTGCCCCAGGCCGATCCGCGCGCCCGAAGCACCGGATTTCGCAGATCCTCCCGCAATAGGAGCAGCCCGTCGGCGAGGCCGTACGCGGCCGCGTCGCCGGGCATGAGCCGCATCAGCATCGAGATGGCCCCCGCCGGGCTGGATGGAGCGTCCGCGTCGGCGGCGGCAGTATCCGCGTCGAGGCGATCCCAGGCGTGCAGGAGAACCGCCTCGATCAGTGCCTCGCGCGTGCCGAACCGTTGTACGAGCGTTGCGGCGGACAACCCCGCCGCCTTCGAAGCCTGGGAAAAAGTCAGCCCCTCCGGCCCCGTCATCTCCAGAACGGCCAACAGTCTGCCGAGGACAGCGTCATCCGAAATCGTCTTGCTTCGACCCATGACAGCATTTATAAACGATCATTCGTTTATAAACAACGGCACCGAAGCGCATGGCCACGATTCACGGGTATATCGCAACCAGCCTCGATGGCTTCATCGCCACCGGAGAGGACAGCCTGGATTGGCTGTTCGCGTACAACGATCTCGATCTCGGCGAGCACGACTACCGCAAGTTCATCAAGCGCATCAGGACGGTCGTCATGGGGCGAGGAACCTATGACTTCCTCGCAAAAGACGACTCTCCTTGGACCTACGACGAACAGCGCGTTTTGGTTGTCACCTCGAGGCCAATTCCGACACCAAAGGGACGCCTGGAGACGCGCAGCGACGTCGACGATCTCGTCACGGAGTTGCGAGGCCTCAGCGATGGAGATGTCTGGCTTCTCGGTGGAGGGAAACTGCAGATGGCCTTCATCGAGCGATGCGCGCTGGACGAAATCGAGATCTATGTGATGCCGGAGCTCATCGGCGGCGGAAGACCGCTCTTTCCCCCTGCGGGCTTTCGAGCGGGTCTACGCTTGCTTCAGGCCAGCGCGCTCGGCCAGGGCTGCGTCCGCCTTCACTACGCCTTCGACCGCTCGCCCCAGCGTATGGATTAGGCCCGCGCACGCAAACTCCCCGCGTGCGGCTTTGCCCGTGATGGGCCGAACGACTTTTTTCCTCATCGGCCAGACGTAGCATGGGCTCTTTGCGGTCGGCCGGCAGGATGCGGCGGGCGATGTCGTCGTGCGCGGCGGTGGACAGATGGCGGCGCTTCTGATGGCGTTGTCCGGCAGGCGACGATTGTCGCAAGCATCCGACAATTCGATCGCCTCATACCGCCAGCCGCAGCGCCCGCGCCCCACCAGCCTGCCCCGCCCGCGCCTCGATGCGGCGTGCGAGATGCTCGGCGTCGCGGGCGATGCCGGAGAAGCGGCCGGAGCCCCAGGTGTGCAGCCAGGGCAGGCCGAGGAAATACAGGCCGTCCTGGGCGGTCACGCCGCGCACGTGCTTGGGATGGCCCTGTCCGTTGAACACCGGCGCGTCCAGCCAGCGGAAATCCGGCATGAAGCCGATGCACCAGATGATCGTGGTAATGCCGGCCGCGGCGAGGTCGAGTGTCGCCGGCTCGCCGCCCGGCTGCCACACCGGCTCGTAGACGCTCGCCGGCGGGGCGGCGATGGCGTTGTCGGCGATGTATTTGTCGATCGCCGCGTTGATCCCGTTATAGGTCTTGTCGGCCTGATCGAGCGCCGCGGCGAGCGTCGGGCGGAAGCTGACACGTGTGCCGTCGATGTCGTCGAGCAGGCCGTAGAGGCGCATGCCCTCCAGCGCGAAGCGCCGCAGGTCGATGTCGCGGCCGCCGTCGCGGCCGGTCACGTAGTGATTGGTGTTGTCGCGGACGCCCTCGCGCAGCGGATGGGCGGTCACCGGCATGTCGTAATAGCCCATGTCGGCGAGCCAGGCGACGACGTCGCGGCCGCGGTAGAAACGGGCGCAGCGGGGCGCGTCGCCCACCGCCAGGTGCACCTGCCGGCCGGCGAGGTGCAGGTCTTCGGCGATCTGCGCGCCCGACTGCCCGGAGCCGACCACCAGCACCGCTCCGGGAGGCAGTGCGTCCGCGTTGCGAAACTGCTCGGAGTGAACCTGTGTGATACCGGGCGGTAGCCGCTCGGCGGCGCGCGGGATGATCGGCGTCTGGTAGCCGCCGGCGGCGACGACCACCTGGCCGGCGCTGTAGTCGCCCGCCGAGGTGGTGAGGCAATAGCCGCCCGCCTCGCGCGGCGTCACGCGCTCGACCGCGACGCCCTCGTGCAGGGGCGCATCGACGGCGGCCTTGAAGCGGGCGAGATAGGCCAGGATCTCGTCGCGTTTCATGAAGCCGTGCGGATCGGCGCCATCGTAGGGCAGGCCCGGCAGCTGGCACTGCCAGTTCGGCGTCACCAGGCAGAAGCTGTCCCACCGCTGGCTCGCCCAGGCGTGCATGGCGGTGCGCCGCTCGAAGACGGCGTGGTCGATCCCCGCCTGCTTCAGGAAATAGCTCATCGACAGGCCGGCCTGGCCGCCACCGATCACCGCGACCGGGACATGGGGCTTCGCACGGTTGGGCATGGCGAGTTCTCCAGGCTTATTCGTCGAACGCAACGACGGTGACGCGGGCGTCGGGGTGATCGAGGAAGGGCGTGGAAGCCGCCTCGATGCGGGCGAGCTGCGCCCTGGCACGCGCACACGGCATGCCGTAGCGGGCCTGGACGCGATCGCTGGCGATCGCGAGCGCCGTGCGGCTGCGCTCCAGGAAGTCGGCGACCGGATAGGCTTCGCCGGGAGCGAAAAAGTCCTTGATGACGAGCGAGGGCGAATAGCAGGCCTCGCCGCGGCCGTCGGGCCAGCGCAGGTGGAAGAGCATCTCAGGCATAGGCAGGCTCCCGCAGGCTGGCGTAGACGGGCAGGTGTGCGTGGGCGACGGCAGCCCAGTCGAAGCGCCGGGCGGCGGCGAGGCCGCGGGCCACGACGTGGCCCCGCAGCGGATCGCGCAGCGCGCTGAGCAGGGCGTTGGCGATCGAGCCTGCGCTCGCCGGATCGCACCAGACCGGCTCGTCGTCGGTGAAATGCTCGGTGAACGGCGCGGTCCGCGGCACCACGACCGGCACGCCGCTCGCCATGGCCTCGAGCGCCACGAGGCCGAAGCCCTCGTTGAGCGAGGGGAAGGCCAGCACGTCGGCGAGGCGGTAGAGCGCCGGCATGTCCGCATCGGCGATGGCGCCGGCTTCCACCACCGCAGCGGGCGGCAGGCCGCTCCCGGCGAGGGCTTCGGCAAAGCGCTGCCGGTAGGCGCCATGGTCGAGCAGCGAGACGCCGCCGGCGATGACGAGCACCGCCTCCGGCCGCACGGCCCTGAGCTGGGCGAAGGCCTCCAGGATGCGCACCGTGTTCTTGCGCGGCTCGACGCCGCCGACCGCCAGGATGACCGGCCCGGGCCCCGGGTGGAGGGTGGCGCCCAGCGCCGCCTCGCGGCCGTCGGTGTCCGGACGAAAACGGTCGAGGTCGACGCCGTTGCCGACGACGACCGCTTCGAGCCCGAAGCGCTGCGCCAGGGTCTCGCGCCACAGGCGGCTGACCACCAGGTGGCGATCGGCCGCCAGGATCGAGCGCGTCTGCAGCGCGGCGAGGCGCGGGTCGGCGAAGCTGTCGATGTGGTGCACGGTGCGGGCGAACCGGCGGATCAGCCCCCGCTCCTTCAGCGTCGCCAGCGCGTTGCCGGAGATGCCGTCCTGGGCGTGAAAGACATCGAAGCGCCGGTGCGCCGGATCGCCGAAGTGCCTGACGTAGTCGCCCGCTCGCGTCTCCACCATGGCGGTCATGTCGCTGGCGACGGGCGAGGCCGGCACGCACACCGTCGCGGCCACGGTGGGGCGGAAGAAGCCGGCGTGGCGGGCATCGGGCGCATGCACGACGGGCTCGTGGCCGAGGCGGACGAGCGCCTCGGCCAGCTCGAGAGCGTGCACGACGCCGCCGCGCGGGTTGGCGGAATGGGCGAGGATGGCGATCCGCAGAGCACGCATCAGGCCGCCTCCCGCCGCGGGTGACAGCCGAGCAGGGGCTCGGCTTTAACGTTCCAGATCGTCTCACAGGCGCCGTCGTGGACGACGGCGACGAGCCCGCTCGCATCGATGGTGCCGATATCCCCGGCCACGATGCCCCGCGCCGTGAAGCGACCGAGGATCTCCGGCACGTCCGCCGGCGCCGCGGCCAACAGGTAGCCGTAACTCGGGAAGCTCATCAGCCAGCGGGCCGGGTCGACGCCGGCCGGCGCCGGCACCGCGGCAAGATCGATGGCGACGCCGACGCCCGAGCATTCGGCCAGCATCGCCGCCGTGCCGACGAGGCCCGCCTGGCTGATGTCCTTGCCGGCGCGGGCAAGGCCCGCCTCGGCGATCTCCGGCAGCAGCGCCAGATCGGCGCGCAGGCGCTCGCCCGGCGCATCGGTCGCGGCCTCCCAGTTGGCGAAGGGCTCGCGATAGCGGCCGCGCAGGTCGACGGCCGCGATCAGCCGTTCGCCCGGCCGGGCCGCGAAGCTGGTGAGCAGGCGCCTGGCCCGGCCAAGCACGGCGACCGAGAGCTGGCGCCGGTCGGCGCGCACGTTGGTGTGGCCGCCGACGATCGGCACGCCGTAGCGCTCCGCTGCGGCCCGCAGGCCCTGCAACACGGGCGTGGCCTCATCGGCGCCGTTGGCCCAGAGCGCATCGACGACGGCGACCGGGCGGCCACCCATTGCGGCGATGTCCGACAGGTTCACCATCACCCCGCACCAGCCGGCGAACCACGGGTCGGCAGCGACGAACTCGTTCATGAAGCCTTCGATGGCGAACAGCAGGAAGCCGTCGCCGTCGGGGATCGCCGCGCAGTCGTCGCCAACCGGCACGGCGCCGGCGCCGGAGAGCCCGAGGGCGGCAGCGGCAGCGCCGATATCAGCCTTGGCCGCCAAGCCGCGGCCGGCCCGCACGGCGGCAGCGATGGCTGGGAAGGAGGAGGCGCCGATCATCATGCCGCCCGCCTCGCGAGCGTGTGAAGGCCGGTCTCGACCGCGCTGAACGGTGGGTAGTGGGCGAGATCGGCCTCCATGTGGGCGTGCCTATGGCCATGCAGGTCGACGTGCCCGAGGGTGCGCCAGGCGAGACGGTGAAACAGCGCTTCGTTCCGGCTCTGGACGTGGGCCAGGAAGCGCCGGCAGCCCCGCGCGTGCGCCGAGCACACGGCCAGGCGGATCAAGGTCGCCCCGAGCGCGCCGACGCGGCGGTAGTCGCTGTCGACGGCGAGGCGCGAGCCCCACCACACGCCTGCTTCCGCCTCGTGGATACGCACGGTTCCCACCACGTCGTTGGCAGCCACGCCCATGAGCGACAGCGCCACCAGGGGGATCGCCACATCGTCGACAGCGTCGCGATCGTCACCCGAGAAGATGCGCTGTTCGATGCAGAAGACCTGGCGGCGCAGGCGCGCGGCGGCCCGCCGTTCCCAGGCTTCGGTGGCGTACTTCACCTGGAACTCGGCGGCGAGGAAGCGTTCGAACGGCTCGAAGATCATGCGCAGGCCCTCCGCTCGTAGGCGGAGAGCGCCGAGCAGGCGCCGCATTTGGCGCAGCCGGCCTTGACGTCCGCCGCCCTGAGGCCGCTCTCGACCAGGAGCCGCGACAGCGGCCCCAGGATCGCGTGCATGAAAGCGGGCGGCGGCGTGGGGTGGCTCTCCAGCGGCGTGCCGGAGATCGGCACGAACGGCACCACGAAGGGGTAGACGCCGATCGCCGTCAGCTGCCGGCAGACGGCCAGAATCTCGTCGGCGGTGTCGCCGAGGCCGGCCAGGATGTAGGTGGAGACCTGGCCGCGGCCGAACACCGGCACGGCCGCCTCGAACGCCTGGAAGTAGCGCTCGACCGGCACCTGCGCCTTGCCCGGCATGATGCGGCCCCGCAGCGCCTCGCCGACCGCCTCCAGGTGCATGCCGATCGCGTCGACCCCGGCCGCTTTCAGGCGTCCGAACCAGGCATCGTCGTCGGGGGGCTCGCACTGCACCTGGATCGGCAGATCGACGGCCGCCTTCACCGCGGCGGCGCTGTCGGCGAGCACTGCCGCGCCGCGATCGGCGCCGGGCGGCGTGCCCGTCGTCATCACCATGTGCTTGACGCCATCGAGCTCGACCGCCGCCTTGGCCACCTCGGCGAGTTGCGCCGGGCTCTTGTGCGCGACGGTGCGGCCGGCCGCCAGCGACTGGCCGATGGCGCAAAACTGGCAGGTCCTGGTGCGGCTCTGGTAGCGGATGCAGGTCTGCAGCACCGTCGTGGCCAGCACGTCCCGCCCGTGCAGCACGGCGATCTTGCCATAGGGAATGCCGTCGGCGGTGGTGAGGCCGTAGAACTTCGGCTGCGCCGGGAAGCTCACCTGGCCGATGGGCAGCCCCTCGCGGCTGATGCGGCTGACACCCCCGGCATCGGGGGCCTCGACGAGATAGGGGCTCTCGAACGCCGGCGCCGTATGCACCGGCACCATCACCGTGACGCCGTCGATGGTGATCGCCTTGTGGTCGGAGGGGCCGGCGCCGCCGCGCCGGCTCGCCGCCCCCGCCTTCGGGTCAGCCAGCCGCACTCCGAAGGACTGCAACTCGTTGATCAGGGTCTCCGTCGGCAGCGGCTTGAGATCGGTGCGCGGACTGATCGCCTTCATCGGAACGACTCCCGGAGCTGGCAGGGAAGGGACTGGCTTCGAAAGAGGCGGCGGCGCGCATCGGCGCGGCCGGCCGGTTGTCGAGCGCAAGGCTCATGAGCTCGGGACGGGCGTAGTGGCCGACCGAGTCCATCATCCGCTTGCGCTTGGTGATCACGGCGAGGTCGATATCGGCGATGAGGATGCCCTCGCCTTGGGTCAGGGGCGGCACCACGTGGCTGCCCTCGGGTGAGACGATGGCCGTCATGCAGCCGCCGGTGAGCGCCCTGCGCAGCGCCTCCTGCGGGGCGATGCGGGCGATCTGCTCCTCGGTGAGCCAGCCGGTGGCGTTGACCACGAAGCAGCCGGCTTCCAGCGCATGGTGACGGATCGTCACCTCGATCTGGTCGGCGAAGATCGGCCCGACCAGCGAGCCCGGGAACTGGGCGGCGTGGATCTCCTCGTGCTGGGCCATGAGGGCATAGCGGGCGAGCGGGTTGTAGTGCTCCCAGCAGGCGAGCGCGCCGACCCGGCCGACGGCGGTGGGCACCACGCGCAGGCCCGCGCCGTCGCCCTGCCCCCAGATCATGCGCTCGTGGAAGGTCGGCGTGAGCTTGCGTCGCTTGAGCCGCAGGCTGCCATCGGCGTCGAACACCAGCTGGGCGTTGTAGAGCGAGCCGTGGTCGCGCTCGTTGACACCGAGCACCACGACCGTGCCGAGCCGCCGGGCAGCGGCGGCAACGGCCTCCGTCACCGGCCCCGGCACCACGACGGCGTGCTCGTAGAGCCGCAGGTGCTCGGCGCCGGTGAGGACCGGCGCCGAGACGAAGGAGAAGTAGGGATACCAAGGCAGGAATGTCTCGGGGAAGACCACGAGCCTCGCGCCCTTGGCAGCCGCCTCATCGAGCGCCCGAAGAACGCGCTCCAGCGTGCCGGCGCCGCTGTCCAGATCGGGCGCGATCTGGACAGCCGCGACGCGGACCATTGTCGTCTCCGCCATCTCAGGCCTCCCTCAGGGCGTGCAGGTCGCCTCGGCGATGGGAGGCTTCAGAGCGTCCACGTGTGGAGCATGAAGGCGTCGTCCTTCCGGTGCAGAAGGATCAGATCGAGCACGTCGAGAGGGCTGATCGGCGTGATGCCCGGGATGAGCGATCGCTCGCCGTGGCCATACAGCGCCTGCAGGGCGAAGCGGCAGGCATAGACCTTGCCTCCCTCGTCCATGAACTTGAGGATCTGGTTGTTGAAGTTCTGGTGCCCGGGGAAGGCCTCGTCGCCGATCTTGGGAAAGCCGCGCTGCACGCCGAGCGTGACGCCGGGGCCATAGAGCAGCACCGAGGTCTCGAAGCCCTTGCGCTGGAGCCGCAGCGCCTGCAGCAGGTTGACCAGGCCGATGGAGCCTTCGAAGGCCACGGTGTGGAAGGTGACGAGAGCCTTCTCGCCGGGGCCGGCCTTCACGTCCTCGAACTTCTTGTCCTCGTAGTCGACGAGGAAGTCGCCTTTCTCAACGGGCGGCAGCGTAACGGCGGGCATGGGGCGCTCCTTGAAACCTGGTTGGCCGACGACGGTCGGTCCCACGCTCAAGGCATTGCAACAGGCGTGCCAGATTGATCGCAATCGAACAAACATCAGTGAATGTATATGATTGCCATCAATATCGCATTCAAATGGAGCACGACCACTCCCCATCGGTCTGCCCACAACGACTCCAGTTGCCCAAGCCGGCGCCGGCCAATTGCCCCTGATTCGCGCATCATTGACTGGATCCGCGCGCTTCATCCGCGTCGGGGCGACGACGATGCGTCACAGCACTCCAGATGCCGGCAGGCGTGACAAGTCGACTGCGCAACATTATACAGTCAATCGCCGCCGCCCGGGCGGTGCACCTCGATCCTCACCATGCTCGACTGGACGCCGGACCTCGCCCGCAGCAACAAGCCGCGCTACCTCGCCATCGCCGACCTGATCGCCGAGGACATCGCCAACGGGCGCCTGGCCGTCGGCGACCGGCTGCCGCCGCAGCGGGCCCTCGCCAAGCGGCTCGCGGTGGACTTCACCACCGTGGCGCGCGGCTATGTGGAGGCGCAGAAGCGCGGCCTGGTTGAATCGCACGTGGGCCAGGGCACCTTCGTCAAGGCGCCGGCCCGCGCCCCCGTGAGCGCCAAGCCGGGACGCCTGCTGCCCGTCGACCTCACGATGAACCTGCCGCCCGAGCCCGACGATGCCGCACTCGTCGAGCGCATGCGGGAGGGACTGGCCGAGGTCGGCGCCGACCTGGTGTCCCTGCTACGCTACCAGGGCTTCGGCGGCTCGCCCGCCGACAAGGACGCGGCCTCGGCCTGGCTCGGGCGCCGCGCCCTGGTCCCGGCACAGGAGCGCATCTTCGTCACCCCCGGCGCCCATCCGGCCCTGGTCGGCATCCTCTCGACCCTGGCGCGCCCGGGCGACACGGTGCTCAGCGAAGGCATCACCTATCCCGGCGCCCGCGCCATTGCCGCGCAGCTCGGCCTCAAGCTGGTCGGGCTGCCGATGGACGCCGACGGCATCGACCCGGATGCCTTCGCCGACGCCTGCCGCACGGCCCGGCCCAAGGCGCTCTACCTCAACCCGACGCTGCAGAACCCGACGACTCTGACCATTCCGGAGGCCCGGCGCAGCGCGATCGCGGCGGTCGCGCGCCGCTTTGGCTGCCCCATCGTCGAGGACGACGCCTACGGTTTCATCCCCGCGCACGGCCCGCCGCCCTTCGCCGCCATCGCCCCGGATCTCACCTGGCATGTGGCGGGCCTCTCCAAATGCATCGGCGCGGGTCTGCGCGCCGCTTACGTGGTCGCGCCCGACGCGCGCTCGGGCTGGCCCTTCGCCGCCGCTCTGAGGGCCACCAACGTCATGGCCTCGCCGCTGACGGCGGCGCTCGCCACCCGCTGGATCGAGGACGGCACCGCCGACACCATCCTGCGCTTCATCCGTACCGAATCCATGGCCCGCCAGGCGCTGGCCACGGAGCTACTGCCGGCCGGCAGCTACCGCGCCGACCCGCTGAGCTTCAACCTGTGGGTGGAGTTGCCCACGCCGTGGACACGCTCCGCCTTCGTCGGCCACCTCGGCTCGACCCGCATCGGCGTCGTGGCGAGCGATGCCTTCACCGTCGGCGGCCAGCCGCAGGAGGCGGTGCGGGTCTGTCTGGGCGGCCCGTCCTGCCGTGCCGAGATCCGCTCGGCGCTGGAATTCATGGCCCACGCGCTCGCAGGCCAGCCGGAGATGGCGCTCAACGTCTTGTAGATCGCGTCAACCCACGCCGGCCCGCAGCGGCAGTTCGCCGTCGCCTGCGATCTCGGCGCAGACATGCTCGAGAGTGGTGCGCCGCTGCATGGCGGCGCGCCGCACCAGCGCGAAGGCATCAGGCTCGGTCAGGCCATAGCGGGTCATCACGCGGACGATCGCCGACGACACCGTGCGGCGCGAACGCACCCGCCCCTCCAGCTTCTCGATGCGCGCGTCGGTCTCGCGCCGCCGCTGGCCCTGGTGCAGCGCCACCACCACGGCCGTGTAGAGGCCGGCCGAGCGCAGCGGCTTGATCAGCACGGCCGCCGGCTCCCGGTCGAGCATCCACTTGAGCCGGCTTGGCGTCTCCGTGCCGACCACCGCGACGATCGGCGCGCACTCGCCGAGGGACCAGCCCCCCCCGACCTCCGGCGCCGCGTCCACGTCGAGGAAGACGAGATCGATCCCGGCCCCGTCCGCCTCGGCCTCGCCGGGCCGGCGGACGGTGACGCCCATGCCGAGCCGGTCGAGTTGCCGGCGCACCACGGCGATGTCGGGCTCGTCCCGCAGCAGCACCAGCGCGTGGCGGCCGCGGACGGTGGGAACGGTAGTGCCCCGGTTCATTTCACGACCCGCAGGTAGCTCGGTCGCCGCATCGTCGCTGTCCTCTGGCTCGAGGCCGGCACACGGTCGAGGGCCGACAGATCGAGATCGGAGAGGTAGGGATCGGCGCGCTCCGGCTGGGCGGCCTCCCAGAAGATCTCGAACCGAAAACCTTGCACGGAGCGTGCCAGACGCGGGGTAGCGACGCAATGATTGTTGCCGGGGTCGACCCACACGGCGCCTTGCGGCGCCTCGTAGCGCAGGTTGCCGGCGGCGCTGCGCACCGAGGCCACGTCGGCGGCGCCGCCGCGGCGGATGGCGCGGGCCAGCAGCATGACGGCGACGTAGCTGTACTGGCCATCGACCGAGGGGCTGCTGTCGGCGCCGTAGCGCGCTTTCCAGCGGGCGACGAAGGCATGGTTCTCCGGCCGGTCGATGCTGGCGAAATAGCCGGACGAGGTGATGCAGCCGACCGAAGCGTCGGCGCCGATCAGCTTGAGCTCCGGCTCGCAAAGGCTGCAGCTGAGCACTGGGACGGCGAGGCCGGCGCGCGTCGCCGCCGCATGGAAGGCGCGCATGAACAGGTAGCTGGACTGGCCGACCAGCGTGTTGAACACCACCGGCGGACGGCGCGCGACGATCTCGTCGACGATGTGCGCGACGCTCGTCTCGCCGAGGTCCAGCATGCGCTCGGCGATGATCTGGCCGCCCGCGGCCGACACGATCTCCCGGATGACGCGGTTGCTCTCCCAGGTCCAGATGTAGTTGGAGCCGACGCAGAAGGCGCTGTCGGCCAGATGCTCGAGCATATAGCGCACCAGCGGCACCACGTTGTGGTTGGGCGCGGCACCGACATAGATGACATTGTCGCTGCACTCGAACCCCTCGTAGCGGGCCGGGTACCAGAGCAGCCGATCGGTGCGCTCGATGATCGGCAGCACCTGCTTGCGCGATGCGGAGGTATAGCAGCCGATGATGTGTTCGACGCCGGGGTCGCGGATGAGGTCGGCGCAGGCAGCATGGTAATTCTCGACCACGCCCTTCGGATCCCGCACATGCGGCACCAAGGTGAAGTCGAAGGCATCGCTCTCGTTGATCTCACTGATTGCCAGCATGGCGCTCTTCAGCATCTCGGTGCCCATCATCTGATAGGGACCGGCCTGCGAGAACAGGAGACCAATGGAGACGGAGGGCTTTCTGGAAATGCGCATGACGTTTGACTGTCGACGATCTGAACGTCGGCGAAAGTCCGGGCGCGGTCAATAGCGCGGCCTGCCCGTGATTTCGGCGGCGCTGCTCGCGACAGGGGCAGATGAGCGCGGCACCGAGCCTAAAAAAACCGCGGCTCGGCAATTGACAAGCGCGGCGGCAGCGCGCGAGGATACCGGCGTTCGTTGATCGAGACTTGTATCGGGATAGACTTTCTCAGCCGACGACGCCTGAGTTGATCGCTCGCGATCAGTATCCCGACGTCTGATCAGAACACTGTAAATATACGCGGCGGCGATGATGCCATTCGGGGTCTTGACTGGCCCTGAGTGGCTTTTTGCGTTGGCGCGTCACAGCCGACGGATTGATGCATGGCATTCTGACGGACCGAGATCGCGAGAGTTATATTAGGCAAGAATTTGCGTCAGCACCTTGCGGCATGTCCGACGTATTGGTCTCCGCCGTCTCGATTGTATCCGCGCCGGGCGTCCGCTCGTCGGCACCACCGCTGCGGCAGCTCCAGCCGGGGCTCTGCCGGCCGCATAAGTATCGGCCGCATGGGAGAACAGACGAATCATGAGCAATTCGCAACCGCAACAGTCATCCGCCGGCTCGGACGCACTGCACTACCGTGAGCTGATCGAGGTCGGGCGTCTGATCCACTCGGGCCAGCTCTCGTCGGTAGAGGTCACCCAGGCCGAACTCGGCCGCATAGCGGCCGTCGACGGCAAGCTCAGGAGCTATGCCCACGTCATGGCCGATGCGGCCCTGGCCCAGGCGGCCGCCGCCGACGCCGAGATCGCCGCCGGGCGCAAACGCGGGCCGCTCCACGGCGTGCCGATCGCGGTCAAGGACCTGTGCTGGACCGACGACGCGCCCACGGCGGCAGGTATGCCCATCCACCAGGACTTCCGCCCGGCGGAGGACGCGACCGTGGTGAAGCGCCTGAAGGCGGCCGGCGCCGTCATTCTCGGCAAGCTGCAGCTGACCGAAGGCGCTTATTCCGATCATCACCCGGACATCACCCCGCCCCGCAACCCCTGGGGCGCCGAGATCTGGTCCGGCGCCTCCTCCAGCGGCTCGGGCGTCGCCACTGCGGCGGGGCTCTGCTACGGCTCGCTGGGCTCCGACACCGGCGGCTCGATCCGCTTCCCCTCCGCCGCCAACGGCATCACCGGGCTCAAGCCGACGTGGGGGCGCGTCAGCCGCTTCGGCGTCTTCGAGCTTGCCGCCACCCTCGACCACATCGGCCCGATGGCGCGCAGCGCCGCCGATTGCGGCGCGATGCTCGGCGCCATCGCCGGCGCCGACCCGAACGACCCGACCGCCGTCCCGCTCGCCGTGCCCGACTATCTCGCCGGGCTCGACGGCAGCCTCAAGGGCCTGCGCATCGGCATCGACCGGCGCTGGACCAGCGAGGGCGTGGACGAGGCGGCGACGACGGCCCTGGCCGACGCGCTGGCGGTGGTCAAGACGCTGGGAGGCGAGGTCCGCGAGATCACCTTCCCCGACATCACCGCCATGGTCGAGGACTGGTTCCCTCTGTGCGGCATCGAGACGGCCGTCGCCCACGAGGCGACCTATCCGGCGCGCAAGGAGGCGTATGGCCCGAGCCTCGCCGGACTGATCGACCTCGGCCGCGGGCAATCGGCCATGGACTACCAGAAGATCGTGCTGCGCCGGGAGGATTTCCGCGGCCGCGTGCGGGCCCTGTTCGCCGACATCGACCTGCTGATGGTGCCGGCCCAGTCCTTCTCCGGGCCCACCATCACGACCATGGGCTCGCTGGGCGAGAACCCCGGCCTGATCGGCGGCCTGCTGCAATTCACCTGCCCGTTCGACATGACCGGCAGCCCGACGATCACTCTGCCCGCCGGCTTCACCAGCGCGGGCGCGCCGGTCGGCATCCAGTTCGTCGGCCGCCACTTCGACGAAGCGCTGCTGGTCAAGGCCGGCGATGCCTTCCAGCGCATGACCGACTGGCACCAGCGCCACCCGGCGCTCTGAGAGGGATCGGCGATGGACCACGAAGCCTGGCTGACGAACTCGATCATGGCCCGCCGCGCCGTTGCCGGCGGCAAGCCCGGAAGCCGCCACAGCCTCAGCGTCGAGGCGCAGGGCCAGTTCCATTACGTCTACGGCCCTTACGTCGACCCGAAGATGACCATCGACCCGGGCGATATCGTCGTGGTCGAGACCGAGGACGCCTTCGGCGGCGTGATTCAATCGGAGCAGGACAGCCCCACCGCCAAGCTCAATTTCCCCTTCCTCAATCCGCAAAGCGGGCCGATCTACGTCAACGGCGCCGAGAAGGGCGACTGCCTCGCCGTGCACATCCACGCGGTGGAGACGCGCGGCGCGCAGCCGGCCGGGACCACCTGCATCATGCCCGAGTTCGGCGGCCTGGTCGGCACGGGCGCAACGGCGCTGCTCAACCCGCCGCTGCCCGAGCGCGTGCGCAAGATGCACGTGGACAAGGACGGCGTGCGCTGGAGCGACAAGATCGTCCTGCCTTACGAGCCGTTCATCGGCACCATCGGCGTCTCGCCGGAGATCGAGGCGGTGTCGTCGCTCCAGCCCGACTACCACGGCGGCAACATGGACCTGCCGGACGTGGCGCCCGGCGCCATCATCTACCTGCCGGTCCACACCCCCGGCGGCTACCTCTACGTCGGCGACTGCCACGCGGCCCAGGGTGACGGCGAGCTCTCCGGCGTCGCCGTCGAGCAGCGCGCCACCGTGACCCTGCACGTCGACCTGATCAAGGGCTGGAGCTTCGCCTGGCCGCGGCTGGAGACGAAGGACTTCATCATGACCATCGGCAGCGCCCGGCCGCTGGAGGACGCCGCCCGCATCGCCTACCGCGAACTCACCCGCTGGATGGCGGCCGACTACGGCTTCGACGAGATCGACGCCTACATGCTGCTGAGCCAGGCCGGCCGCATCCGCCTCGGCAACATGGTCGACCCCAAATACACCATGGGCGCGTCAATCCTGAAGAAATATCTAGTCGGCTAACTCGCTCCGCCGGCCCAAAGCGCATCACAACGAGGCGACCGGGCGAATGCCCGGCAACGAAAGGGGACACGGGATGTCGATGCTCAATCGGATCAGGGGCCCGCTCGGGGCGCTGGCGCTGGCCGCCGTCGCGGCCATGGCGCCGAGCGGCGCCATGGCCGCCGACCCCATCAAGGTCGGCCTGCTGGAGGACATCTCCGGCGACCTGGCGCTGATTGGCCTGCCCAAGCTGCACGGCTCGGAGCTCGCCGTCGAGGAGATCAACAAGGCGGGCGGCGTGCTCGGCCGGCCGCTCGAGCTGATCCATCTCGACCCGCAAGGCGACAACGCCCGCTACCAGGAGTTCGCGCGCCGCCTGCTCAACCGCGACAAGGTGGACGTGCTCATCGGCGGCATCACATCGGCCTCGCGCGAGGCCGTGCGGCCGATCGTCGACCGCACCAAGACACCCTATTTCTATACCAACCAATATGAGGGCGGCGTTTGCGACGCCAACATGATCAGCGTCGGCGCGGTACCCGAGCAGCAGTTCTCGACGCTGATCCCGTGGATGGTCGAGAAGTTCGGCAAGAAGGTCTATGTCATCGCCGCCGACTACAACTTCGGCCAGATCTCGGCCGAGTGGAACCGCAAGCTGATGAAGGATCTGGGTGGCGAGGTCGTCGGCGAGGAGTTCATCCCGCTCGGCGTTTCCCAGTTCGCCCAGACCATCCAGAACGTCCAGAAAGCCAAGCCCGATTGGCTGCTGACCATCAACGTCGGCGCCGCCCAGGATTCGTTCTTCGAGCAAGCGGCCGCGGCCAAGCTCAACCTGCCCATGGGCTCGTCCATCAAGATCATGCTGGGCTTCGAGCACAAGCGCTTCGCCCCGCCGGCGCTCAACAACATGCACGCCACCGCCAACTGGTTCGAGGAGCTCGATACCCCGGAGGCCGACGCGTTCAAGAAGCGCTGGCGCGCAAAGTTCCCGAACGAGACCTACATCAACGACATGGGCTACAACGCCTACGTCGCGCTATGGCTCTACAAGAACCTGGCCGAGCAGGCCAAGTCCCTGAAGCTCGACGACCTGCGCAAGGTCATGGCCACCGGCCAGGCCTGCGTCGACGCCCCCGAAGGCAAGATCTGCGTCGATCCCAAGAGCCAGCACATGTCGCACCGCATGCGGCTGGTGTCGGTCGGGCCCAAGCACGAGATCACCGTCGACAAGGACTACGGCGTCATCCAGCCGTACTGGCTCGGCGAGATCGGCTGCGACCTGACCAAGAAGAACGACAAGGAGCAGTATACGCCGACCAGCCTGCCCAAGAAGTAAGGCGGCATGGGCGCATGCCACCGGGCGGCACGAGCATTGCTTGCGGGACCAGGCGGTGCCGCCACCCGTCAACGCATGCAAGCTCGGCACCCCCCGCGTCATGGCCGGGCGTGACCCGGCCATTCATCGACTGAGGAATGCGACCCAACCGCCAGCCCTGCCGGGCTGACATCGATGGACCGATGGATGGCCGGGTCAAGCCCGGCCATGACGGAGGGGGCGCTTCGTGGAGACCCTAGGTGTTCGCTGAACTGTTCTCGACTTTCTACCAGTTCGCCGACGTATTCGCGTTCCTGATCCTGTCCGCCGCCGGGCTCGCCATCGTCTTCGGCATGATGGGCGTCATCAACATGGCCCACGGCGAGTTCATCATGTGCGGCGCCTACGTCACGGTAGGCCTGGTCCACGCCGGCGTGCCGCTGCCGCTGGCGCAGGCCTGCGCCACCATCGCCGCCGGCCTGATCGGCGTGGTGGTCGAGGTCCTGATCGTGCGCAAGCTCTACAAGCGCCCCCTCGACACCCTGCTCGCCACCTGGGGCCTCAGCCTGATCGTCACCCAGGGGCTGCTCATCCTGCTGGGGTCCTCGATCCCCGGAATCGGCACGCCGGAGGGCAGCTTCACCGTCGGGCCCTACACCTTCTCCACCTACCGCCTGGTGCTCTTCGCCTGCGCGATCGGCGTCCTGGCGGCGATCTACGTCATCTTCATGCGCACCCGTTTCGGCGTGATGGCGCGCGCCACCATGCAGAACGCCGCCATGGCGCAGGCGCTGGGCGTCAAGGTCGGGGGCGTCTATGCCGCGAGCTTCGGCCTCGGGGCAGCGCTCGCCGGCCTTTGCGGCGCGCTCTACGCGCCGACGATGACCCTGATCCCCACCATGGGCGCCACCTTTGTCGTCGAGAGCTTCGTCACCGTGGTGGTCGGCGGCGCCAACGTGCTGCTCGGCACGGCGCCGGCCGGCGTGCTGCTCGCCACCGTGCGCATGCTGCTCAACGCCAACTACGGCCAGATCATCGGCCAGATCGGCATGCTGGTCGCCGTCATCCTCATCATCCGCGTCCTGCCGGAGGGGATCTCCGGGCTGCTGGTCCGCCGGGGCCGCTAGGAGGTGTGCACGGTGAATTCGCACCGTCGAGGCTGCCCTTTTTTCAGTCGATGGATGGCCGGGTCAAGCCCGACCATGACGCGGTTGGGATGGAAATGCCTTTGCCTCCAACGTCATGGCCGGGATTGACCCGGTCATCCATCCCACTCGGAGAGTCAGACATCCTTGCGCGGAGCTACGAGAGCATGATCCCAACGAGTGAACGATGCTGAGAACGCTGAAACTGGTCAACGGCCAGCAGACGACCGGGAACGGCAAGGGCTTCTGGCTCTGCTTCCTCGCCGTGCTCGCCGCCGCCCTCGTCTATCCCGCCTTCGCCGACAGCTACGACGTGGGCAACTTCTGCTACTTCCTCATCTGGGTATTTATGGCGCTGGGTCTCAGCCTGATGTGGGGCTACGGCGGCATGCTGTCGTTCGGCCAGACCTTCTTCTTCGGCATCGCCGGCTACAGTTACGGCGTCTTGGCCATCAACTTCGGCGGCGGCAGCCTGACGTGGCTGGCGCTGGTGCTGGCCGTGGGCATCGCCATGGTGGCAGCCATCGTGCTCGGCTATTTCATGATCTGGGGCCGCGTCGGCGGCGTGTTCTTCGGCATCGTCACCCTGTCGGCGACCCTGGTGCTCGCCTTCTTCCTCGGCCAGACCGCCGGGCCGGAGTGGCGCATCGGCCCCGCCCGCCTCAACGGCTTCAACGGCATGAAGGGCATGGACCCGCTGACCTTGACCTGGGGCGACGAGGACATCTTCTTCGAGGGCACGCTGCTCTACTACCTGGTGGTGGCGCTCATCGTGCTGGTCTATCTCGGTCTGCGCATCCTGGTGAACTCGCGCTTCGGCAATGTCGTGGTCGCGGTGCGCGAGGATCCGCAGCGGGCCGAGCTGCTCGGCTACGACGTGCGCAAGTACCAGCTCGCCACGTTCGCCATCGGCAGCGGCCTCGCCGGGCTCTCCGGCGTGCTCTACACCTCCTGGGGCCAGTTCATCACGCCGTCCAGCGTCGGCCTGCCGGCGGCGGCGATGCCCATCGTCTGGGTCGCCTTCTCCGGCCGCAGCGACCTCACGGCGACGCTGGTCGGCTCGTTCCTGCTGCTGTTCGGCTTCCAGACGCTGACCATCTACAGCCAGCAGCTCGCGCTGGTGCTGATGGGGGCGCTGCTGCTCGCCACGGTGATGCTGGCGCCGCAGGGCTTCGTCATCGGCCTGGCGCGCCTGATCGGGCGGCAGCTCGGCGCCCTGCGGGCCAAGGGGCGGACGGACGGGGCGCTGCCCGACGCGCCGGCGCGGGAGGCCTGACATGCCGATCCTGGAAACCAGACAGGTGAGCAAGCGCTTCGGCGGCCTCACCGCCGTCTCCGACGTCGACCTCAGCATCGAGCCGGGCGAGATCCACTGCCTCATCGGGCCCAACGGCGCCGGCAAGAGCACGCTGTTCAAGCTGATCGTCGGTACCTACCCGCCGAGCGGCGGCGAGATCCGCTTCCGCGACGGCGACATCACCCAGGCCAAGCCCTTCGCCCGCGTCCAGCGCGGCATGAGCATCAAGATGCAGGCGCCGAGCGTGTTCAAGGAGTTGCGGACCCGGCAGAACCTGCACATCGCGCTCCAGCAGAAGTTCCACAGGCAGGCGCTGGTGGACGAGGAGGAGCGCCTGCTGGCGCTGCTCGACCTTACCGCCCATGCCGACAAGGCGGCCGGCCTGCTCTCGCACGGGCAGCAGCAATGGCTGGAGATCGGCATGGCCCTGGCGCTCGGCCCCGAGCTCCTGCTGCTCGACGAGCCGACGGCCGGCATGTCGCCGGAGGAGACCTTCAAGACCGGCGAGCTGATCAAGGGCCTCAACGCCACGGGCATGACCGTGCTGGTGGTCGAGCACGACATGGCCTTCATCCGCCAGATCGCCCAGCGGGTGACGGTGCTGCACCTGGGCAAGGTGTTCGCCCGCGGGGCGATCGACGAGATCGTCAACGATCCCGGCGTCATCGAGATCTATCTGGGCAAAGGCCACGGCCGGGAGCATTGACCATGACGCGTGAGGCGGTGCTCGAGGTCTGCGGCCTCTGGGCCAACTACGGCGCCACCCCGATCCTGCAGGGCGTCGACATGGCGGTGGGCAAGGGCGAGATCGTCGGCATCATCGGCCGCAACGGCGTCGGCAAGACCACCACCATGCGCTGCCTCATCGGCCTGCTGCGGACGGCGCGTGGCGAGATCCGCTTCCTCGGCGAGGACATCACCAGGGTGGCCGCCGATGGCCGGGCGCGCCTCGGCATCGGCTATATCCCCCAGGGGCGCGACGTCTTCCCGCGCATGACCGTGGCCGAGAATCTCACCGTCGGCACGCTGATCGGCGGACCCAAGGGCCGCAAGCTCTCCGACCTCGTCTACACCTATTTCCCGCGCCTGGCGGAGCGGCGCGACCAGATGGCCGGCACCATGTCGGGCGGCGAGCAACAGCAGCTGGCCATCGGCCGGGCGCTGATCGGCAACCCCGCCCTGATGCTGCTCGACGAGCCGTCCGAGGGCGTGCAACCCTCTATCGTCCAGATGATCTGCGACGCCCTGAAGTCGATCCGCGACGAGCTCGGCACCACCATCGTCTTCGTCGAGCAGAACCTCGACACCATCCTGGCGATCGCCGAGCGCTGCTACGTGATGGACAAGGGCCGCATCACCGCGAGCCTCGGCAGCGGCGAGGTGGACGCCCACCGGGTGCGCGAGCACCTGCTGATCTGAATAAGCGCGCCATGTCGGCCCGACGCCCCCTCCACCGCCTGCGGCGGTCCCCCTTCCCCGCTGCGCGGGGGAGGATCAAGAGCAGCGGAAAGTGTCGCCGCAAATCCTCCCCCCCAGCGGCAGAGGGGGACCATGCGCAGCATGGTGGAGAGGGCGCGGCGATCCGTGCATATCCTGGCACCGGAAACCGGCATCCGCTTCGGTCCGATGCGTCAGCGAGGGAGGAAAACCATGGATCTGGGTCTGAGCGGCAAGCGCGCCCTGGTGACCGGCGGCACCAAGGGCATCGGCCGCGCCATCGCCGAGCTCCTGGCCGATGAAGGCTGCGCCGTCGCCATCTGCGCCCGCAAGGCGGACGAGGTGGCCGAAGCGGTGGCGGCGCTGAGGGCCAAGGGCGTCGCCGCCACCGGCAAGGCCGTCGATGTCAGCGACACGCCGGCCTTGCAGGGGTGGATCGGGCAAGCCGCGGCCGAGCTCGGCGGCCTCGACATCATCGTGCCCAACGTCAGCGCCCTCGCCATCGGCGCCGACCTCGCCGCCTGGAAGAGCGGCTTCGCCACCGACATCCTCGGCACCGTCGCCGCCGTCGAGGCGGCCATGCCGTTCCTGGAGAAGTCGGACGCCGGCGCCATCGTCATCATCTCCAGCGTCTCCGGCCGCGAGATCGATTTTGCCGCGGGCCCCTACGGCGCCTTCAAGGCGGCGCTCATCCACTACGCGCAGGGGCTGGCCAACCAGCTCGCCGCCAAGAACATCCGCGCCAACACCGTGTCGCCCGGCAACACCTATTTCGAGGGCGGCGTCTGGCACCAGATCGAGACCGGCAACCCGAGCCTCTTCAAGACCGCGCTCGGCCTCAACCCCACCGGCCGCATGGGCAAGCCGGAGGAGATGGCCCGCGCGGCGGTGTTCCTGGCGAGCCCCGCGGCCAGCTTCATCACCGGCACCAACCTGGTGGTCGACGGCGCGCTGACGCGCGGCGTGCAGCTGTAGATGCCGGAGCGTTGATGGATGGCCGGATCAGGCCCGGCCATGACGGCGGGGAGGTAGACGCCTTCCCTCGCAACGGGATGGCCGGACCTGAACCGGCCGTCCATCAAATTGTAAATACTAGAGCATTTCCGCGTTTCTTCGAATCGCCGAAATGCTCTACCTGTTTGATTTATCGCGTTTTCTTCACGCGAACCGGCGTCCGCTTCGCTCGGAAACGCTCTCTAGCCTTCTCCGCAGCCAAACCTGCACAAGACGTAGACCGAGCGCCGCCGCCCGCTCAGGCCATGGCGAACACCCGCACACCCTCCACGTCGCGGATGCTCACCTCCCACGGCGTAGCGGCGACGCCGTGGTCGGTCAGCACGCGCGCCGCGTCGGCGTGGTTCACCACCGTGTCGGTGGCGATGATGCTGTCGCCCGTGGCGAGCTCCTGCACCCGCGAGGCGATGTTGACCGTCTGGCCGAAATAGTCCTGGCGGTCGTTGAGGTTCACCGCCAGGCACGGCCCCTCGTGGATGCCGATCTTCAGCACCAGGTCCTGGGCGCCGCGACGCTGGTTGAGCTGGCGCATGGCGGCGCGCATGCGCAGCGCCGCCGCAACGGCCCGGTGTGGCGCCGGGAACGTCGCCATGACGGCGTCACCGATGGTCTTGACCACGGCGCCGGCCTCCGACGCCACGATCTCGCTCAGGATCTGGAAGTGGGCGCGGACCAGGTCGTAGGCGACGAGATCGCCCACCCGGCCATAGAGCTGGGTGGAGCCCTTGAGATCGGTGAACAGGAAGGTGAGGCTCAGGATCTTGAGCCGCTGCTCCACGTCGAGCGTCTCGGTGCGGTAGAGGTCGCGGAAGGTCTGGTTGGAGAGCAGCCGCTTCGCCGTCAGGAAGGGCCGGCGGTGCCCGATGAGCCCCTCCAGCTCCGGCCGCGCCACGAAGACGCCCGGCAGGATGCGCCGCTCCGTGCGGTTGTCCAGCGACAGGCGCAGCGGTCCGGGGGCCAGGCTCGAGCGGCCGACCTGGCCGCGCACGCCGCTGAAGACCACCGCCTGCTCCTGGCGCGCGTTCGCCGCCGCGCCGGCGATGTCGATGACATGCGCCTCGTGGCTCACAGCATCGAAGATGATGATCGGATAGGCCGGCACCGTAAGCGAGAGGATCGCCTTCTCGCCGGGCTGCAATTCAAGGGCTTCGAGGGTCGCCTCGCGGCTCAGCTCGTCGAAGGCCTCCCCTTCCGGAAAGACGACGCCGGAGCCGAAGAAGACCTGCCGATGGTAATCCCAGAAGGAGAGCCTGTCCGGATCGTGGCCGGATATGCGACGCACGCGCGGGCTCACTGCGAAGGAGACCTCCACCGTATCGTCGAGGTTGGGCTCGCTGGTCAGCGCGCAGAAGGCGCAATGGTAATCCTGCTGGCGCACGCTCCTGAGCGTCGTGTTGGCGTCGAGGACGCCGCAGCAGCTCGGGCACAGGATGTTCCAGGACATCTCGAACAGCCCCAGCCGCGCCGCGTGCAGCAGCGCGGCGATGGCCTGTTCCTCGTCCAGCCCATGCTCGGCGGCGAAGCCGAGCGCATTGATACGCGCCAGCGCCGCGTCGGAGCCGTTGCGCACCAGCGCGGCGACCGCGATCGCCGCGGCCGGCGCGGCCGAGCGGTGCAAGGCATCGAAAAGCGCATCGGCATCCGGCATCGGCGCACCATAGCCCATTCGGCGCCCTGCGGGGAACAGCCGGGCGACCCGTCCATCGCCGCCCCGGATCCCGCGCGGCGGGCGCTTCCGGCGGGCGCCGACCGCCGATATGGCCTTTCTCCCGACATATTGTAAGGCGGCATGGCAAGCGACCCGCACTCCGAGATCCGATGACCGCCACCGCCCCCCTCACGCGCTTTGCCTCCGCCGCCACCCTCGCCGACACCCTGAGCTTCCTCGATACGAAGATCGGCCGGGCGCCGGTGGCGGCCGTCGCCGATGGCGCCGCCGCGCCTCCGACGTCCCGGGCCGCGGCCGGGGCGGCGCTGCCGTCGGTCAGCCTCATCGTGACGACGCTCGACCGCCTGCCGCGGCTCAAGATGCTGCTCGCCGCGCTGAGCCACCTGGAGGACGACGACTTCGAGCTGATCGTCGTCCACGGGCCCTCGCGCGACGGCACGGCAGCGTTCCTGGCAAGCTGGCCGGGGGCGGCGAAGATCGTCGGATGCCCGGCCGCGAACCTCAGCCAGGCCCGCAACCTGGCCATCGCCCAGGCGACCGGCGACATCCTGGTGTTCATCGACGACGATGCGCTGCCGGTCGCCGCCTCGTGGCTCGCCGCCTACCGCCGCTTCTTCGCCGACCCGGCCAACCGCGGCTGCGCCGCCGTCGGCGGCCCCGTCGTCAACGCCACCAGCGGGGCGATCGAGTTCTACCGGGGCGCGTGCTCGGAATACGCCGAGCCGTCGCCCCAGGACGGCCGTGACGGCCGCGACTTCAAGGCGCCGACTGGGGGCCGCGTGGTGCCCGCCGTCTCCGGCAGCAATTGCGCGATGCGCACGGCGGCGGTGCGCGCCGTCGGCGGTTTCGACGAGAACCTCGCCGATTACCTCAACGAGGCGGACCTGTGCTTCCGCCTCTCCCGGCAAGGCCACGCCATCGGCTTCCTCGACGGCAACGCCGTGCGCCACGCCGCCGCCCCCAGCCCGTGGCGCACGCGGTGGCGCAGCATCTTCCGCGCCGACACCTATTTCTGCGCCAAGACCAGCCGCGACGGCTTCGCCCGCAAGGTGGCGATGACGGCGCGGGCGGCGCGCTGGAAGCACATCGTGCTCGACATCCGCCGCGGCACCCCGCCAATCGGCTGGGCGCGCAAGCTGCGCGACCTCGGCCGGTCGGCCGCCGGCTTCGCCGAAGGCCTGGGGCGCGGCCTGCTGGGGCCGCGGCGGCTGTGGAGGGCGCCCGCCGCCCCGGCGCCCCGCCTGCATTTCCGCGCCGCCCGCCCGGCCCGCAAGCTGCGCATCGGCCTCATCTCGCGCACGTTGCCCGGCGCCGGCCCCTACGGCGGGCCGGGCCAGCACACCGACGCCCTGGCCAAGGGCCTCTACGGCCTCGGCCACGAGATCCACCTGTTCGCACGGCCGGAGCGGCCGCTGGAGGCGGGCGGCGTCGGCTACACCGTTCATGCGCGCCCGCTCGCCGTGGAGGATCCCGCCTTCTACGACCCGGCCGTGCCGGGCGTGAGCCGGCGGCTGGCGACCGCCGCCGACTATCACCAGGCCATCGAATTGCTGGAGCAGGCCGGCCGGCCACTCGACGTCATCGTCGCCTGCAACTGGGATCTGGAGGCGCTGGCGGTCATCCGCTCTGGCCGCTGGCCGGTGGCGCTCTATCTGGTGACGCCGCTGGCGATGAACATGGAGCTCGGCATGTTCGCCCGCAACGCCGACAACTTCCTCTGGAACAGCCTGGACCGCTGGCAGGCGCGCCACGCCGCCATGGTCTGCACGCCCTCGGGCGGGGTGCTGGAGGCCTACCGGAGCCTGCTCGGCATCACGCCGGGGGAGTTGTCCGGCCACGCGGTGCTGCCCCTGGGAATCGAGCGGACACTGCTGCCGCCGCTGCCGCGCCAGGGACGGCGCCGGCTGCTGTTCGTCGGTCGGCTGGAACGGCGCAAGGGCATCCAGACCCTCCTGGCTGCGCTGCCAGCCGTTCTGCCGGAGTTCCCGAACTGGGACTGCCACATCGTCGGCGACGACACCCTCGCCTACGAGGACCAGCCGCCGATCAAGCCCCGCTTCCTCAGCGAGCACCGCGCCGCGCCGTGGCTCGAGCGCGTCACCTTCCACGGCTATTGCTCGCATGAGGCGCTGCACGAGCATTACCGCCGCTGCGACCTGTTCGCCGTCCCCGCCCTCTACGAATCCTTCGGGCTCGCCTACCACGAGGCGATGCAATACGGGAAAGCGGTGATCGCCTGCCGCGCCGGCGGCATGCCGGAGACGGTCGCCGACGGCGTCGAGGGCCTGCTGGTGGAGCCGGAGAACGTCGCGGCGCTGGCGGATGCCCTGCGCGCCCTGATGCGCGACGACGCGCTGCGCGAGCGCATGGGCCGCGCCGGTGCAGAGCGCATCCGCGACCGCGACAATCACGAGACCTTCGCCCGCCGCATGGAGGCGCGCCTGCTCGCCTATCGGGAGGCGGAAGCGGCCCCGGCCGAGACGATGGACGAGACGCCCCGCTACACCGCGTCGGCCGCCTCGTAGAGGCGTTGGCGCAGCCACAGATGCCCCTCGTCGCGGCGGTTGCGCGGGTGCCAGAGCGCCAGGAGCTGGGGCCGGGCGAGGTCCAACGGCGGCGGCGTCAGGTCGAGCTCGTGGGCGAAGCGGGCGAGGAAGCGCTGCGGCAGCGTGCAGATGCAATCGCTGCCGGCCAGGACGATCGGCGCCAGGGCATAGTTCTGGATCGATACCTTGACCCGCCGGGTTCGTCCCCGTGCCGCCAGCACGGCGTCGATGAGGCCGGAAAAGCCGCCGCCGTCGGTGGAGATCAGGAGATGGTCGAGGGCGCAGAAGGTGTCGAGGTCCAGCGGGCCCGGCCCGCGCGGATGGCCCTTGCGCTGGGCCGTGAGGAAGCCGTCCTCGGCCAGCGCCCGGCTCATCAGGTCGCCGCTCGCCCGCTCGGGGCCGGCGATCAGCACGTCGACCTCGCCCCGCTCCAGCCGCTCGCCGATGTCGGGCGAGGGGTGGATGAAGGCCAGCCGCGCCTCCGGCGCTGCCGCCAGCACGCGCGGCACCAGACCCGGTGCCAGGATAGCCGCCGGGTTCTCCTGCACGGCGATGGTGAAGGTGCGCCGCGTGCGCGCCGGATCGAAGGCGGCCGGGCCCTCCACCATGTGCCGCAGCGTATCGAGCACCTCGGCGAGTTCGCCCGCAAGCTCCGTCGCCCGCGTGGTCGCCACCACGCCGCGGCCGTTGGAGGCGGGCACGAACAAGGGATCGGCAAACACCTGGCGCAGCCGGGCGAGCCGCGCCGACAGCGCCGGCTGGCTGAGGCCGAGGCGCGCGGCGGCATGGGTGACGTTGCGCTCGCCGAGCAACGCCTCGAGTGCCAGCAGAAGGCCGAGGTCGATCTCGCCGAGATCGAGTTGCGCCATCGCCCGTCCGCGCTGAGTTGGGCTCGCGTCCGTCATGTCGTGTCCACCCGCCTTCCCGCTCGCCGCAACAGATTTCGCCCATGTCGCGACGGTTGGCCCCTCCCGGTCCAGCCGCGAACCTCGCCCCGCTTGCGGGGAGAGGTCGGATCGCGCGAAGCGGGAGCCGGGTGAGGGGCTTCGGTGCGCTCGGGCGGGAGGCGGCTCGTGCCAACCGCCCCTCACCCTACCCTCTCCCCGCGCGCGGGGAGAGGGGCGCCAGCTGCCGCCGTCAACGCCCTGTCGCGCCGGCCGATGTGTCTCCTCTCAAACAACCCGTCATGGTCCCGCGGTCAACCGACGCGCCATCGACGGGGTGGATAGGTGGCATCGACGGCGCCGGCCTGCCGGCGGCGGGGCGGGCTTCGTAGATCGAGAGCAGATCCACGAGCCTGGAGGCTGCCATGCCCGTCCACCGCCTTTCGCACGCCGCCCGCCGCGGGAGGGCGCGCCGATGACCCGCGCCGCCGGGACCTGGCGGGTGGGCGACGCCACGATCACCCGCATCGACGAGCTGACGCTCAAGGCCTTTCCCTTCGAGGCGCTGTTTCCGGAGGGCGACCCCGACACCGTGGCGCGCCACGGCGCCGAGCTGGGCCCCGGCTCCTACGACGCCGCGAACGGGCTGTTCGTGCAGAGCATCCACACCTGGCTGGTGCGCACGCCCCACCACGTGATCCTGATCGACACCGCCACCGGCAACGACAAGCCGCGCCCGCAGGCGCCGCCGCTCGACCACTTGAACGAGCCGTATCTCGCCCGCCTGGCGGCGGCAGGCGTTCAGCCGGAGGAGGTCGACCACGTGCTGCTCACCCACCTGCACGCCGACCACGTGGGCTGGAACACGCGGCTCGACGAAGGCGGCCGCTGGGTGCCGACCTTCCCCAACGCCACCTACCTCATGTCCGCCGGCGAGCGCGCCTACAACGAGAGCCTGGCCGACGGGCGGACCCCCGAAGGTCGAGCCCGCCCCGATCCGGCGCTCGGGCCGGCAGCGCGCGAGCCCAGCGCCGGCGTCTACGACGACAGCGTGCGGCCGGTCATCGACCGCGGCATCGCCCGCTTCGTGCCGGTGGACGGCAGCGAGGTGCTGGACGGCCTCTCCTTCCTGCCGAGCCCCGGCCACAGTATCGACCACGCCTCGATCCGCCTGGTCTCGGCCGGCGCCGAGGCGCTGTTCGCCGGCGACGTCATGCACCACCCGCTCCAGGTGGCGGCCCCCGAGCTCAACTCCTGCTTCTGCGAATTCCCCGAGGCCGCGCTGCGCTCGCGCGCCTGGGCCCTCGCCTACGCGGCGGACCGGGACGTGACAGTGTTCAGCACCCACTTCGCTGAAAGCTCGGCCGGGCGCGTGCGCCGCGCCGGCGAGCGCTTCGCTTGGCAATTCCTCTGAGCCCCCCCATCGGAGTCCGTTATGACCAACCATCCCGCCCGCACGGTAACGGCCCCGGCGATCGTCGCCGAAGACCTGATGATCCCCAGCGACACCGCCGGCATCGCACTGCACCTGCGCCGCAAGCATCTGGCCGCGGTGTCTGCCTTCCCCGCCGAACGCACCGTGCTCCTGATGCACGGTGCCACCTATGCCTCCGAGAGCCTGTTCGACGTGCCGCTCGGCGGCACCTCGTTCATGGATCACCTCGCCGCCGCCGGCTACGACGTCTATGCCGTCGACGTGCGCGGCTACGGCGGCTCGACGCGGCCGCCGCAGATGGCGGCACCGCCGGTCGACCACCCGCCCCTGGTCCGCACCGAGACCGGCGTGCGCGACCTCGCCAGCGCCGTCGCCTTCATCCTCGACCGGCAGGGCCTCGCCCGGCTCAATCTGGTCGGCATGTCGTGGGGCGGCTCGGTCGCCGGCGCCTTCGCCAGCCAGAACAGCGACAGGGTCGGCAAGCTCGCCCTCGTCGCCCCGCTCTGGGTCAATCCGCATCCCATGGCGGTCGATCCGGGCGGCCAGCTCGGCGCCTACCGCAAGGTTGCCGTCGATGGCTTCCGCCAGCGCTGGCTCGGCGCCGCCCCGGACGACAAGCGCGGCGGGCTGATCCCGCCCGGCGGCTTCGAGGCCTTCGCCTCAGCCGCGCTCGCCAGCGATCCGCAGGGCCGCGAGGAGGCGCCGCCCACCATGCGCGCCGTCAACGGCCCGCTCCAGGACATCCGCGAGGCCTGGTCGGTGGGCCGCGCGCTCTACCGGCCCGAGGCGATCACCGTTCCGGTGCTTCTGGTACATGCGGAATGGGACGCCGACGTGCCGCTCGACGTCGCCCGCGCCTTCTTCGGAACGCTCGCCGGCGCGCCCTATCGGCGCTGGGTGGAGATCGGGGAAGGCACGCACATGGTGCTCCTGGAGAAGAACCGCTGGCAGGCCTTCGACGCCATCCACGCCTTCCTGGAGGAGCCAGGCGTGCAGGCCGCCTGAGCTGGTTCGCGGTGGTTGCAACCGCCGCGGATCCACCCGCCGATCGATAACCGTCGCCTATCGACGCAATCCAACCCTCCTATTTTACATTTTCCGGCACCCATGCCCTACTCCGGCACGACGGGCCGCCGATGCAGCGGCCCGCGACGGGCGCGGCTGGCCGCGCCCGACAACAAGAAGAACCGGTCTGGGTAGGAACAGCGATGGTGGGATCAACGGTCTCGGTCGGTCAGCATCGGCCTGCGCGGTTTCCGCGCCTGCTCGTCTCGCAGGAAGCCGTGATCCTGATCGTGGCGATCGTGCTCGCGCTGGTCTTTGCGCTGACGCTGCCCGGCTTCGCCACCGTCGGCAATCTGCTCACCCTCGCCCGCAGCGTCTCGGTGCTCGGCATCCTCGGCCTCGCCATGGCGCTGGTGGTGATCGGGCGCGGCCTCGACCTCTCGCTCATCGCGGCCATGGCCGCCGGCTCCGCCGCGGTGATCCAGGCGCTGAACGCCGGGCTGCCGGTGCCGGTGGCCTTGCTCATCGGCCTCGCCGTGGTGCTCGCCATCGGCTTCGTCAACGGCTGGGTGATCGCCTTCGTCGAGGTGCCGGCGCTGTTCACCACGCTCGCCACCGCCTTCCTGATCTTCGGGCTCACCCGCTTCGTGCTGAAGACGGTCATCGTCTATCCGCCGCCGACCGCCACCGCCTTCCTCTACCTGGGCCAGGGCCGGCCGCTCGGCATCCCCATGCCGATCATCATGTTCGCCGCCGTCGCCGTGCTGGTGCACCTGTTCCTGTCGCGCACGCGCGCCGGCCGCTTCATCTATGCCCGCGGCGACAACACCGAGGCGGCCCGGCTCACCGGCGTCGACGTCAGGCGCGACATCATCGTCTCCTACATGCTGGCCGCCGCCATCGGCTTCCTCGCCGGCATCGTCTCGAGCGCCTCCACCGCCAGCATGAACATGCAGATCATCAACTCGACGCTGATCTTCGACGTCGTGCTGGTGGTGGTGCTCGGCGGCGTCAGCCTGGTGGGCGGGCGCGGCAGCGTGCTCAGCGTGCTGGTGGGCACGCTGCTCATCGGCGTGCTGCTCAACGGCCTCACCATCATGAACGTCAACGGCCAGGTCCAGGATATCATCCGCGGGCTGGTGCTGCTCGGCGCCATCATCCTCGACAACCGGCTGCACCCGCGCGACGAGGAGACGGCCCGGCAGGGCGACTGAGCCTGAGGCCGCCTGCCAACGGCCAGCTTGGGGCGACGACAAGCGTCGAACGACGCCAAACAACAGTACAATGCCAGTGGAGGAAACAATGTCGATCAGGATCAGCCAAAGACTTGCGGTGGTCCTCGGCGCCGCCGCCTTCGCCGCGGCGGGCGCCGCCGGCGCGGCCGAGACGCCGCAGCCGAGCAAGGGGGGCGTCGAGCTGCAGCAGAAGGCCGAGGCGCTGCGCGGCAAGACCATCGCCTGGGTGCCGGTGACCCTGGGCTTCCCGCTCGCCGACGAATGGACCGCCGTGATGAAGCAGGAGGCCGAGGCCGCCGGCATGAAGCTCGTGGTGCGCGATCCCGGCTGGAACGCCACCGCTCAACTCCAGGCGGTCTCCGCGCTGATCGGCGACAAGGTCGACGTCGTCGTCGTGCAGAACCCCAACGTCCAGCTGCTGGCCAAGGAGCTGAAGCGCGCCAACGAGAACGGCGCCTTCGTGGTGCAGGTCAACATGGCCTCCAACCACCGGGCCGACGCCTTCGTCGGCGCCAACTTCATCCGCATCGGCCAGATGCTCGGCGAGGAGGTCATCAAGGCCTGCGGCAAGGGCTCGGGCACCTCGGGCAAGGTGCAGATCGTGCAGGGCGAACTCACCGCCACGGCGAGCCTCGACCAGATGGCCGGCCTGATGGCGGCCCTCAACAAGGACGACACCATCAAGGTGGTGTCCGACCAGGCGGCGGGCTGGGACGCGAACAAGGCGCTCGACATCACCTCCTCGGTCATCCAGCAGCACCCGGACCTGTGCGCCAGCGTCGGCTTCTGGGGCATCATGCAGGCCGGCGCCGCCCAGGCCATCAAGGCCGCCGGCAAGCTCGGCAAGGTGAAGATCTACGCCTCGGGCGAAGGTAGCCGCTCCGACTGCGACATGATCCAGCAGGGCCTGTTCGACAAATTCGTCAACTACAACGCCAAGCAGCAGGGCCACGACATCATGCAGACCATCAACTTCCTGCTGCAAAGCGGCCAGAAGCCCGGCTCGCTCTACATCGCCAACTTCAGCGAGCTCAACTGGCTCGACAAGGAGACCGGCAAGGGCGACGCCTGCTGGGATTTGAAGAAGTAGCTGCGGCGTTCGAGCGGATGGATGGCCGGGTCAAGCCCTGCCATGACGAGGTTGAGGCGGAAAAGCCCATATCCTCAACGTCATAGCCGGGCTTGACCCGGCTATCCATCTCCTTGGAATCAAGGGCCGGGGCCGAAGCCCCGGCTCCAGCGGAAGAATTCGAGCCCATCTCGGCACTCGGATAAGCCGGCCCGGCTGCCGAGACACAGAAGAACCCTAAGGGAGAGCCCATGTCGGTCGCCGCTTCGCCGCCGCCGCGGTCGTCGGTCCGGGACGCCGTCAACGATCTGCGCTACCGCTTCTCGATCAAGCTGTTCCTGTCGGAGCTCCTGTCGAAGAACTGGATGGAGCCGATCGTTCCGTTCCTGCTGATGGTGGCGCTGATCGGCTATTTCTCGGCGACGGTGCCCAACTACACCTCGCTCGACAACACCCAGCAGCTGTTGCGGCTGTTCGCCGAGATCGGCCTCGTCTCGGTGGCCATGGGCTTCGTGCTCATCTCCGGCGGCATCGATCTCAGCGTCGGCGCCATCTTCGCGGTGACCAACCTCGCCGCGCTCATCCTGTTCAAGTCGTGGGAATGGCCGGTGTGGGCGGTGGCGCTCGGCACGCTCGCCGTCGGCGCCTTCATCGGGCTGATCAACGGCGTGCTCGTCGGCTACCTCAAGGCGCGGCCGTTCCTCACCACGCTGGTGACCCTGATCATCCTGCGCGCCGGCTTCGACATGGTGAGCGAGAAATACGCCCCGCGCTTCGCCGTCTCCGATATCGAGAGCGACGTCTGGGATTTTCTGGGCGGCGGCACCATTCTCGGCATCCCCACCAACGCCCTGGCACTGCTCGTGGTGCTGATCATCGGCCACGTCTACTTGAGCCGCTCGCGCTACGGCTGGCACATCATGGCGGTGGGCTCCAGCCGCAAGGCGGCGCGCCACGCCGGCATCCGCGTGGAGCGGGTGCTGCTCGGCACCTACGTGCTCTCCGGCCTGCTCTGCGCGCTCGCCGGCCTGTTCTACGCGGCGCGCCAGAACAGCGCCGGCTCCGACACCGGCCAGGGCTGGGAAATGCAGGCGCTGACCGCCGTGGTGCTCGGCGGCATCTCGCTCGCCGGCGGCCGCGGCACCGTGTGGCGGGCGGCCATGGGCGCCGTCATCGTCTTCCTCCTGATCAACGGCTTCGTGCGGCTGGGGCTGGAGGGCTACCTCACCATGGCGGCGCTGGGCGCCATCCTGCTCGTCGCCGTGGGCTTCGACGTCAAATGGGCGAAGAACCGGGGCAAGGCGATCCAGAAGATCTACGTCAACCCGACGCGGCTGGAGCTGAAGCAGGCGCCCTCCATCGCCCGCGGCAGCGCCTCGCCCTACGCCGAGAACGACCGACTGAGCCAGGCCGAGGTCATCGGGCTCGGCCAGGTCGAGGGCCCCGAAGACGTCATCCTCGACCGGCAGGACAGGCTCTACACCGGCACCCGCGAGGGCTGGATCCTGCGCTTCTCCGGCCCCAACTTCGAGCACCGCGAGGTCTTCGCCCGCATGGGCGGCCGGCCGCTCGGCCTCGCCTTCGACAAGGACGAGAACCTGGTCTGCTGCAACGGCGGCATGGGTGTCTACGGCGTCACGCCCCAGGGCGAGATCTTCAAGATCACCGACGAGACCAACCGCACCTGGGGCAAGCTCAACGACGATTCGCGCCTGCGCCTCGCCGACGACCTCGACATCGCCCCGGACGGCAAGATCTACTTCTCGGAAGCCACCATCCGCTACGAGATGCACAGCTGGGACATGGACGGCATCGAGGGCCGCGGCAACGGCCGCATGATCTGCTACGACCCGGCGACGCGCACCACCCGCACCATCATCAAGAACCAGCGCTTCCCCAACGGCGTGTGCGTGGCCCACGACGGCCAGTCGGTGCTCTATGTCTCCACCTGGCTGTGCCGCATCCTGCGCTACTGGATTGCCGGACCGAAGAAGGGCCAGCTGGAAACCGTGGTGGAGCAGCTGCCGGGCTACCCCGACAACCTGAACCGCGCCTCCGACGGCGGCTACTGGCTGGCGCTCGCCGGCATCCGCTCGCCGGCCTACGACCTCGCCATGCGCAAGCCCGACTTCCGCCTGCGCATGGTGAAGGAGATCCCGCGCGACGAGTGGCTCTACCCCGGCCTCAACAACGGCTGCGTAGTGAAGCTCGATGCCGATTGCCAGCCGGTGGAGACCTACTGGGACCCGACGGGCAAGCTGCACCCCACCATCACCTCCATGCGCGAGCACAAGGGCTATCTCTACATCGGGGGCCTGGAGAACAACCGCATCGGCCGTATCAAGCTCCCGGGCGCCGACCCCGACTGGACGGGGTGGGAGAGCTATTGGGGTAACAAGCAGAATTCCCGAGTCCGCCCAACGAGCGGGTCCGGGATTTCTGCAGTATCTTGAAAATTTTAGCTGAAATTTTCGAACCGGAACTCAGTTCCGGTCGCAGATTTCAGCTTAAGCGGCGGAGCTGAATCATGGCCTTCTACAGTCACTTCCTCCGCAACATGGAGCAGATCTTCTTCCCGGACCGGGACCAGCACGCCATCCCCTCCATGGACGGCGCGCTCTCCCCCAACGGCAAGCTCGACGCCTTCACCGTGCTGCTGCCCGATTTGACCGACGTCGACGATGTCGCCGTCGCCCCCGACGGCCTCTACGTCTCCGCCGGGCGCCAGGTGGTGCACCGCTTCGGCCCCGGCCTCGGCCAGAGCCGCACCCTGGCGAGCTTCGACGCCGCGGCGGGCGCCCTGGCGCTGCACCCGGACGGGCGCCTGCTCGTCTGCGTCGCCGGCAAAGGCCTTGCGGCGATTGGCACCGACGGCGGCCAGCGCTGGCTGACCGAGGCGGAGGGACAGCCCCTCGCCTGCCTCACCGGCGTCGCCGCGGCGCCCGACGGCACCATCGTGCTGACAGACGGCAGCAGCCGCCACCGCGCCGCCGACTGGTGCCGCGACCTGATGGAGAAGAATGCCGCTGGCCGGCTCATCGTCGCCGACGCCGGGCTCGCCACGGCCCGCGTGGTGCGCGGCGGGCTCGCCTATCCGCACGGCTGTGCGTTCTCGGCCGATGGGCGCCAGCTCTGGTTCACCGAGAGTTGGATGCACCGCGTCAGCCGCTGCGCCTCCGGCGCCGGGGGCCTCGCCGCGCCCGAGGTGTTGATCCCCAACCTGCCGGGCTATCCGGCGCGCCTCACCCCGGCTGCGGCCGGCGGCTTCTGGCTGCCGCTGTTCGCGTTGCGCACGCACCTGGTCGAGCTGGTGCTGCGCGACGACGACTTCCGCCGCGACATGATGCTCTCGATCGCCCCGGAGCTGTGGATCGCGCCGCAGTATGCGTCCGGCAAGAGCTACCTGGAGCCGTTGCAGGGCGGCGGCATGCGCAAGCTCGGCATCCTCAAGCCCTGGGCGCCGCCGCGCTCCTATGGCTTCGTCGGCCGCATCGGTGACGACGGCCGCTTCCTCGACAGCGTCCAGAGCCGGGCGGGCGGCGACCACCACGGCATCGTCAGGGCCATCGAGCCGCCGCAGGGCCTCGTCGTCGTCTCCAAGGCGATGGGCCAGCTGCTCCAAGCCCCAGCGGAGACCCGCCAATGAACGAGATGATCATCGCGGCGGGGGCGGCGCAGCCGGCGGCCGCCGCAGCCAAAGGCACCGGCAAAGTGCCGGTGCTGAGCGTCACCCGCGCCAGCAAGATCTACGGCGGCGTGCACGCCATCGAGGACGTGGACTTCGACGTCCACGCCGGCGAGGTGCACGCGCTGGTGGGCGAGAACGGCGCCGGCAAGTCGACCCTGTGCAAGGCCATCGCCGGGGCGATCCAGCTCACCTCGGGCGAGATCGCCCTCGACGGGGCGCCGGCGCACTTCGAGCGCCCGGCCGACGCGCTCGCCGCCGGTATCAACATGGTCTACCAGGAGACCAGCCTGGTGCCGACGATGACGGTGGCACAGAACCTGGAGCTCGGCAACGAGCCGCTGATCACCCGCTTCCGCTCGCTCAACATCCAGGCCCAGCAGCTGCTGCAATCGCTCAACTTCCACGTCGAGCCCACCGCCATGGTGGCGACGCTCGGCACGGCGAAGCGGCAGATGGTGGAGATCGCCCGCGCCGTGCGCCACAAGGCGCGGCTGATCATCTTCGACGAGCCGACCGCCAGCCTGACACCCGAGGAGATCCTGCACTTCTTCCACCTGGTGGAGGACCTGCGGGCGCGGGGCGTCGCCATCATCTACATCTCGCACGCGCTCGAAGAATCGCTGAAGATCTCCGACCGCATCACCGTGCTGCGCGACGGCAAGCTGGTGATCACCGCGCCGACGAAGGACATGACGCGCGAGGAGCTGGTGCGGCACATGGTGGGCCGCGACATCTCCCGCACCCACTACGCCAAGCACGCCACGGCGGCGCCCGCGGCGTCAGCGCCTCCGGTGCTGCGCGAAAAAGTCCTGGAGGTGGAGAACGTCACCATGGGCACGGCGGTGAAGAACATGTCGTTCTCGCTCTACGCCGGCGAGGTGGTGGGGGTGGCCGGCCTCATCGGCTCGGGCCGCACCGAGATCGCCAAGGTGATCGCCGGCGCTCTGAAGCGCAACCTGATCAACGGCGGCATGATCTACCTGCGCGGCAAGCCGGTGCGCTACCGCGTGCCGCGCCAGGCCATCGACGACGGCATCGTCTACATCACCGAGGACCGCAAGCTCGACGGCTTCTTCGAGACCATGGCCATCGACGACAACATGTATGTGGGCAAGCTCGCCACCAAGGCCGGCCGCACCTTCCTGCTCTCCGGCGCGGTGCGCAAATCGCTCGCCGCCGACCTGATCGCCCGCCTGCGCATCGCCGCGCTCGACAGCCGCGCCAAGATCGTGGAGCTCTCCGGCGGCAACCAGCAGAAGGTGGTGGTGGGCAAGGCGCTGGCCCAGGACCCGTCGATCGTCATCTTCGACGAGCCGACCCGCGGCGTCGACGTGGGCGCCATCCCCGAGATCCACGGCGCCATCCGCCGCCTCGCCGACGAGGGCAAGGCGGTGATGGTGATCTCCTCCTACCTGCCGGAGGTGCTCAGCATCTCCGACCGCATCCTGGTTGCCCGGCAGGGCCGCATCGTGGCGGAGCTGGACGCGGCGACCGCCGACGAGCGGCAGATCATGTATGCGGCGATCCATTGATCCTCGCCGCGACACGGGGCGGTCGCGTCGCCGCCCCCTCCACCGCCTACGGCGGTCCCCTCCCCCGCTGCGCGGAGGAGGAACAGGCGCGGCGGCAAGGCTTTGATCCTCCCCCGCAACGCGGGGGAGGGGGACCATGAGCAGCATGGTGGAGGGGGCCGGCGCGCCCATCCTGCTCCGGGCTACATCGGCGCACGTTCGCGAAAGACCTTGAGGGCCCGCGGATCCCTTGCCGATATGATCGTCGCCATCACCATGTCCGCCGGGCTGAAGCCGCAGTGGTTCTCCGGCGTGAAGCTCAGGTTGCCGAGCATCCCCGGGAAGTTCCTGACGCTATCGAGGGCCGTCTTGAGGCGCGGCGTCTCGAAGGTCTTTTCCTGTTCGATGACGAACTTAAGGAGATTGAGAAAGTCGTAGTAGGGGCTGCCCGCTGAATCCGTTCCTCTCCCTTCCGCGCCAGGGTAGGTCAGGAGTTTCTTCACATACTCGACCTGCCGAGTGCCGCGCTCCTGGGTATCCGACCACGTGAGCGACTTGTACCAGGTGGAGTAGACGTTCTTGAGGGCCTCGGCGGGCACCATGTCGAGCAAGGCTTCGAGGAACAGGGCGGTGTGGCCGGTAATGGTCGGGAACCACTTCATCGAATTCATGGCGTTGAAGATCATCGCCGAGTTCGGAATGTTGGACATCCACATGAGGACGCCCTCGGCTCCGGCCTTGCGCAGAGCCTGCACGTAACCCGACAGGTCCGGAGCCGTGATGGGGAAGACCTGGGTGTCGACCGCCTCCAGGCCGCGCTTGCGCAGCTCAGCCTTAGACACCGGCGTGATCTGCTCCCCGTAGGCCGTGCTTTCCTGAAGGATGCCGATCTTCTTCAGCTTGAGCACGTCACACAAGTAGGAAACGCAGGCCACCGCCTGATGGTCCGAGTTGAAAACGAGCTGATAGTGATAGGGATACTTCGTGCCGTTGGCGACGTCGGAGGCCAGACTATACGACGTCTGAATGATCTTGCGCGGGGACGACGCGGAGATGGACGACAGCGTTTGGGACGAGCCGGTCGGGCCACAGACGAAGTTGATCCCCTCCTCGGCGTATTTGAGGATGATGGCGGGCTCCTTGGCAGGGGAGGCCTCGTCGTCCTGCTCGTCGCGGACGATCTGTCGCCCGAGGATGCCGCCGGCCGCATTGATTTCATCGATGGCGACGAGCCCGTTGACGTAGAGCGACGAGAACGATGAGGCGAGACGGCCCGTCGTCGGTCGCACCCACCCGATCTTGAGCGGATCTGCGGGGCCCTGCGCGCGCACACGGTGGGGAAGCACGGCAGCTCCAACGAGCGCGGTCGCCGCGGTGAGAAGCCTGCGGCGAGAGATCTCGCCGTCGGGCCGGATGAGGGTTGGCCTGTCGCTCGTCATGTGCGTCTGTCCTCCCGCGGCGGGCCGTCGAGCGGCCCTTTCGTTTTTTCCGCCAAGCATTCGCTGCGCGCCGCTGACCCTCGGCGGCGCGCATCCTTTCAAGCTTGATTTGAATACCTGCCGGCTCGCGCCTTCATGCGTCAGCGGTGCCCCTCACGCGTGAGGACTGCGCACGCCGTCTCGGCGAAGCGGCCTTTCGGCGGACGATTCAAGTTAGAACGCGTTCTAAACGTGTCAAGCATCGGGCCGCGCGGATGTGGGCCGGGCATCTGACCAGCTGAGCGATGCGAGCGGCGCGTGACAGACATGTCGCTGCCCTCCACCGCCTGCGGCGGTCCCCCTCCCCCACTGCGTTGGTGAGGATCGCAGCCCCCGCGACGCGGGGGAGGGGGACCATGCGCAGCATGGTGGAGGGGGCCGGCGCGCACGTGCCGCGTGCCAGCAGCCATCGAGTTCAGACAGATCGGGCGTCGCCTACCGCCTCTTGGCGGCTACAACTCGGCTTTCAGAAGCCGCAGCAGCCGGAAGCGCAACCCGATGTCGCCGTTGGTGAGCGCGATCACGAAGCGCACCTGGCCGTGCTTTGCGGTGTCGGCATAGCCGGCCAGCGTGCGCACCCCTTCCATCGTGCCGGTCTTGTTGGCCCCGCCGTCGTGGCCGCGCAGCAGGTCGGCGTGCGGAGCGAAGAGGGCGAGCACCTCGGCGAGGCCGCGCGTGGTGAAGCGGTTGCCGCGGCTGATGCCCGAGCCCTCCTCCAGATGAATGCTGTCGGCGAGAGCATTGGCGGCCAGCATCGCGCCCGCGACCTGAAGCGACTTGTCGAGGCTCACCGGCCCGCCCAGGCGCCGCGCGCCGATCTCCAGGAAGACCTGGTTGGCGACATAGTTGTTGGAGCCGCGGAGCAGCGCCACGAGGATCTCGGACAGGGGGCGTGACTGCCGGTGCACGTAGACCGGCTCGCGACCCTCCGGCACGGGCCCGATCGAGATGCCGCCCGTCACGCGGCCGCCGGCCCGCTCGATGAAGGCGGCGATCAGCTCGCCGGCATAGCGCAGGCTCACCGCCGGGTCCTTGCTCAGGCTGATGCGCCCGCTCCCCTTTGGGCCCCGCGCCCGGAACTCGGCGATGGCGAGCGGGGTGATCGGCGTCTGCGTCTCGGCCGAGCGCACCTTGCCGCCCTTGCGCACGGCATGGACCGTGTTGAAGTTCACCGCCAGCGCGCCGTTCAGCGCATCATACGCCTCCTCGGTGTCCTCGATGCCGGGGATGGCGAGCTTCGACGGATAGTAGCTCGCGTCAAGCACGATGCCGGTGATCGGCTCCGTGCCGATGGCTGCGACCAGCCCGGTCGCGAGCAGCGCCAGCTCCTCCGAGATCAGGAACGGATCGCCGCCGCCGCGCACGTGGAGCACCCGCTTGTCGTCGAGATAGAAGCGCGTCTGGAAGCGATAGTCGCCGCCCAGCACCTCCATCGCCAGCCACGCCGTGACGATCTTGGTGACCGAGGCGGGGACGAAGGGCGCATCCGCGTTCTGCGCCACCAGCTCGTTGCCGGCGGCATCGACCATGAGCACCGCCGCGGACGGCGCCGCAGCCGCGAGCTTCTCCTTGACGCCGGCCAGGGCTGGGGCGGGCAGCAGGAGCAAAGCCAGGGCGAGCAGGCGAGACAGCATGGCGACTCCGGCGGGGTGTGGGGCTCTGCGGCTTGCGCGACCTGTGTATTGAGGCTGAGGCGTCAGGGCAGTCAATTGCGGAGCGCGCGATGCGGCCGGAGTCGACCGCTGGCCTCTCGCGGAACCCGAAGCGCAAGATCAATCTGAAGGTCGGGCCAGAGATCAAGCGACGGGCGAGACAGAACCGCTATTCCACCATCCTGGGCGGACCCGTATCGTCTCCGAGCTTGGACGCCGTAGCAGCGCGTGGGCGACAGGTGATGGAAGCCGCAATTCATTGGCGGGTGGACGGTCATCCGCCTTTTGCCCGTAGCCGACAGGGGCGGCACGCTCTCCACTTTGCCCACGAAATTGAGAATTATATATCGCGTCGCCTCGGATGAAATTGGATGCATAGGGAACACTCAGTATGGCGAAATCTGACATCAAAAATATGCTTGAGTGGAAGACGAAACGTGGATCATCAATATCGGTTTTTACTACTCTCAACGAACTACAACAAATTTAAAACACATGGAAAAAATGCAAAAGATCAAATTTCAGAAATATGCGAATTTATACCGATTCGAATCGTCACCATAATTGAGGTTTTCGTACGCGATTCTATTCGGGAGCTCGTTGATTTCGGCCCTCCATACATGGAGGCTTTCTGCAAAACGAAGCAGCTCCCCTAGCAACCCGTCGAGCCCGTCCCTCTTCAGGCCCCACCTGGCAGATATCCCGCCCGTTCTGTCATACCGCCCCCTCCGCCCCGCCCCTAGCCTGCCTCCGACACACGATCCCATGAGGCGGCATCATGAAGGCGCTGATCGCCGGCGGCGGTATCGGCGGGCTGACCACCGCGCTCGCCCTGCACCGGGCCGGAATCGAGGTCGAGATCTTCGAGCGGGCGGACGCCGTCCGCGAACTCGGCGTCGGCATCAACATGCTGCCCCATGCGGTGGCGGAGCTGGTCGGGCTCGGGCTTCAGGACGAGCTCGATGCCCACGGCATCCGCACGCGCGAGCTGATCTATGCCAACCGCCTCGGCCAAGTGGTGTGGCGGGAGCTGCGTGGCACGGAGGCCGGGCATGCCTTCCCCCAATACAGCATCCACCGTGGGCGCCTGCTCGGCCTGATCCACGCCGCGGTGGTGGCGCGGCTGGGCCGCGACGCGCTCCGCACCGGCCGGCAGGTGGTCGGCGTCGAGCAGGACGCCGACGGCGTCTCGGTCGCGCTCGCTGGCCGCGGCGGGGCGACGAGCGCGCGCGGCGACCTGCTGATCGGCGCCGACGGCATCCATTCGCGCGTGCGCGCCCATCTCTATCCCGATGAGGGGCCGCCGATCTGGAACGGGGTGATGCTGTGGCGCGGCTGCACGCCGTGGCCCACGTGGCTGGACGGACGCACGATGGCGATCGCCGGCGGCAACTTCGCCAAGTTCGTGTTCTATCCGATCGCAGCGGCGGCGGACCGGCCGGACATGCGCCTCACCAACTGGGCGGTGATGGCCAGGACCGGCGAGCGCGGCGCCCTGCCCGCGCGCCCCGAGGATTGGAGCCGGCCGGGGGTGCCGGCCGAGGTGCTGCCCTTCGTGCGCGACCGCTTCCGCCTCGACTACGTCGATCCGGCGGCGATCATCGCGGCGACCGGCGGCTTCTACGAATACCCCAACTGCGACCGCGATCCGCTGCCGCGCTGGTCCCATGGGCGGGTGACGCTGCTGGGGGATGCGGCCCACCCCATGTATCCGGTGGGCTCAAACGGCGCGAGCCAAGCCATTCTCGACGCAGCGAGCCTCGCCCGTCACTTGGCGCGGGGCGGATCGGTCGAAGCCGCGCTCGCCGCCTACGATGCGGAGCGGCGGCTTGCGACGGCAGCCGTCGTGCTCGCCAACCGCGAGGGCGGGCCGGAGCGGGTCATCGACCTCATCGAGGCACGGGCGCCGGAGGGTTTCCGCGACATCGAGGAGGTGGCCTCGCACGTGGAGCGCCAGGCGGTGGTGCGCGGCTACGCCGGCCTCGCCGGCTTCGCGTGGCGGTGAGCGGCTCTTCCAGTAGATGGATGGTCGGGTCAAGCCCGACCATGACGTTGAGAGTGATGGCTCTCCACTTCGTCCCGTCATGGTCGGGCTTGACCCGATCATCCATCGTCTTGCAGAGACTATACTGTTTCCGGGACGCTGTGTCGCCGCCTTGCGCCCCTTTTCTACTGTGATGAACAGCGCGTCGAATCTCTGCGTCGGCCCTACAATTCCGCGTGCATGTCGCGGAAGAGGCTCGGGGTCATGCCGAAGCGGCGCTCGAAGGCCTCCGTCAGGCGGGCGGGGGGATAGAGGCCGACGCGCACGGCCACCGCTTTCAGCGCCAGCCCGCGCGACAGCATGAGGCGGGCCGCGTCGAGCCGGGCGGTCTCGACGAAGCGGGCGGGGGTGGCGCCGGTCGCCGCCACGAACTTGCGGTGGAAGCTGCGCTCGCTCATGGCGACGCGTTCCGCCAGCGCCGGCACGTCGAGCGGCGCGGCGAGGTTCGCCTGGATCCAGCCGATCAGGTCGGCGAAGGGGCTCTCCGCCTTGGCCTGGGCGGTGAGCACGGGGCTGAACTGGGACTGGTAGCCGGGGCGGCGGGCGTAGAGCACCAGCCGCTGCGCCACCTCGCCGGCGATCGCCGCGTCGAGATCCTGCGCCACCATGGCCAGCGCCATGTCGATGCCGGTGGTCACCCCGGCCGAGGTCCACAGCCGCCCGTCGACCACGTAGAGCGCCTCCGCGTCCACCGTGACCGCCGGAAAGGCCTTGGCGAGGGGTACGGCCGAATCCCAGTGGGTGGCGATGCGGTGGCCGTCGAGCAGCCCGAGCGCGGCGAGCACGAAGCCGCCGGTGCATACCGAGCCGAAGCGGCCGGGCGCGGCCGTCAATCCCGGCAGCGCGGCGCGCAGCGCCGGGTCCGCCACCGCGGCCAGCAGCGGCTCCCGCTCGGCGCCAGTGACGAGCACGGTGCAGGCCTCGCCGGGTTCGAGCGCGGCGATGCTGCCTGTCTCGACCTCAATGCCGCTGCTGCTGGCGACGGCGCCGCCCCCGGCCGAGGCGATGGCGACCCGGTAGGCGGGCGGCCGTCCGCGCTCACCGAGGGCCCGGTTGGCGCCGTTGAACACCGCGGCCGGCCCGGAGAGGTCGAGCAGCTCGAAGCCGGGATAGACGATGAAGGCGACCGGGTGCATTGGCAGATACTTTCACGATCGACCCTTATCTGCCAGAGAGAGGATGAGGCCCACCTCGACCCGAGCACGACTTCGACCGCTGAGATGGCCGGCCCGGGAGGGCGGCCCTGGAAGGGAGCCCCGGTGATGAGCACAGCGCACGATGCCCGCTTCTGGGACCGGACCTCGCGGAGCTATGCCCGGAGCAAGATCACCGACGCGGCCGGATACGAGCGCACCCTCGGCCGGACGCGGGAGCTCCTCAAGCCGGATGACCGCGTTCTCGAGCTCGGATGCGGGACAGGGACGACGGCGTTCCGCCTGGCCGACGGTGTGGCGCACTACCTTGCCACCGACTTCTCCTCCCGCATGATCGCCATCGCGCAGGCCAAGCGCGCCGAGGCCCCGATCCCGGCGCTCGCCTTCCAGACCGCGACGGCGGATCAACTGGCCGCGGCGGCGGCGACATTCAGCGCCGTTCTCGCCTTCAATTATCTGCACCTGGTGCGCGACGTGCCGGGCACGCTGCGCCATATCCAAGCCCTGCTCGCTCCGGGCGGCTTCTTCATCACCAAGACGCCTTGTCTGGCCGACATGAACGCGCTGCTGCGGCTCGCCGTGATGCCCGCGATGCGCGCCCTGGGCCGGGCGCCGCACGTGAGCGTCTTCGGCGTGGACGAGTTGCGCCGGCTCATGGCCGACGCGGCCTTCGACGTTCTGTCGACCGAACATCACGCGTCGACGGACAGAGATAAGCGCCACTATATCGTGGCCCGCCGGCGCTGAGAGGAGGGGCCGGCGCCCGCTGCCCGGTGGGTGGGCCGAGCCCGTGAACGTAAAGCCCGGCGCGAAACGTTGGTCCCCCTAAGCGCCCGAGCCGGCCAAGCCCGGCGACGGCGTTGGGGCAACCACTCCCACCTCGTCATGGCCGGGCTTGACCCTGCCGTCCATCCGCCGGGCCCGCCGGCTCGGCGAAGAGGGCGCGCAGCCACGCCGTGCATTCCGCCATGGCCCCGTCGGCCTTGTCGACCTTGCCGACCCAGAAGAGGAAGCCGTGGTTCATGCCGTCCCAGCGCGTGAGCTGCACGGAAACGCCGGCGGCCTGGAGGCGCGCGGCAAAGTCTTCGCCCTCGTCGCGCAGCGGGTCGTACTCGGCGGTGAGGACGAGCGCCGGCGGCAGGGCCTCGAAGCACGCCGCGCGCAGGGGCGCCGCGTAGGGGTTCGCCGCATCGGCCGGATCGGCCAGATAGTGGTCCCAGAACCACTCCATCGTCTCGCGGGTCAGGCCATAGCCCTCCGCGTTGTCGCGGTAGGAGCGCGTGCCGGGCGTGTGGTAGTCGGTGACCGGGTACATCAGCAGCTGTCCGCGCAGCCTCGGGCCGCCTTCGTCGCGCAGGCGCAGCGCGGTCGCCGCGGCGAGATTGCCGCCGGCGCTGTCGCCGGCGACGACGATCGTCCCGGCATCCGCCATGAGCTCGCCCGCGTGCTCGGCCGCCCAGCGGGTCGCGGTGACGCAATCGTCGAGCGGCGCGGGAAATTTGTGCTCGGGCGCCAGCCGGTAGTCGACCGACACCACGACGCAGCCCGCCCCGGCGCAGAGATTGCGGCACATGCCGTCGTGGGTATCGAGGCTGCACAGAACGAAGCCGCTGCCGTGAAAGAACATCACGAGCGGGAACGGGCCGGTCCCGTGCGGGCGATAGATCCGCGCGAGCAACGGTCCGCCCGGTCCGGCAAGGTGGCGCTCGCTCACCTCCGCCACGGCCGCGGGCGTCGCCATCAGCGCGATGCGCGCCTCGTACTGGCGCCGCGCCTCGGGGACCGGCAGCGTATGCGTCGCCGGCACGCCCGTCCCCTTGTCGAGAAGGGCTTGAATTTGTGGGTCGACGGGCACGCGTAACCTCCCTTGCGCGCCGCCATTGGCGGGGCGGCGCTGCTTGCAGCGCCCGACTATAGGCGAACGGGCCTTGAGGGCCAGCTCCGCCGGTCCCGGGCTGCGCCCTGCGCCAAGGCGGAGCCGCGGCGCTCAGCCCGCGATCATGTCCCGGATGCGGCTCGCCAGCGCATCCATGGCGAAGGGCTTGGTGATCATGGCCATTCCCGGCTCCAGGAAGCCCGAGGCGAAGGCGGCATTCTCGGCATAGCCGGTCATGAACAGCACCTTGAGTTCGGGACGCGAGACGCGGCCGCCGTCGGCCATCTGGCGGCCGTTGAGGCCGGGCAGGCCGACGTCCGTGATCAAGAGGTCGATGCGCCGCCGCGACTGGAGGATCTCCAGCCCTTTGGGTCCGTCGCTCGCCTCGATGGCGCGGTAGCCGAGTTCGCCCAGCACCTCGACGATCAGCCCCCGCACGACCGGCTCGTCCTCGACCACCAGGACGACCTCGCCGGCCTCCGACGCGGGTGCCTCGCGCGGCCCGCCGTGAATCTCTTCCGGATCCTCCTCGCCGCGGTGACGCGGCAGGTAGAGCTTGATGGTCGTGCCTTGTCCAACCTCCGAATAGATGCGCGCATAGCCCTCCGACTGCCGGGTGAAGCCGTAGACCATGGAGAGCCCGAGCCCCGTGCCCTGCCCCAGGGGCTTGGTGGTGAAAAACGGCTCGAAAGCCCGGGCGATCGTCTCCTTCGTCATGCCGATGCCGGTATCGGTCACGCAGACGCAGACATACTGGCCGGGCTTCAGGTCGCGCTGGCGCGCCGCGTACAGGCTGTCCAGATGCACGTTGCAGGTCTCGATGGTGAGCTTGCCTCCCGCCGGCATCGCATCACGGGCGTTGATCGCCAGGTTGAGCACCGCGCTCTCCAGCTGGTTGGGATCGCATCGCGTCAGCCACAGGCCGCCGGCCAGCACCAGTTCCAGCTCCACGCCCTCGCCCAGCGTGCGGCGCAGCATGTCCTCCATGGACGAGATGAGCGGATTGGCGCGCACCGGCCGCGGATCGAGCGGCTGGCGGCGGGAGAAGGCAAGCAGGCGATGGGTGAGGGCCGCCGCACGCTCGGCCGACAGCTTGGCACCGGTGAGCCAGCGGCCGAGGTCGGCGGTGCGGCCTTGGGCGATGCGGTTGCCGAGGATGTCGAGGCTGCCCGTGATGCCCTGGAGCAGGTTGTTGAAATCGTGCGCGATCCCGCCGGTGAGCTGGCCGACGGCCTCCATCTTCTGGCTCTGGCGCAGCGCCTCCTCCACGGCGCGCTGCTCGGTAATGTCGCGCCCGATGGCGTGGATGCGGCCATTGTCGGGCACGGCGGTCCAGGCGAGCAGACGATACTCCCCCGCTTTGGTGCGATAGCGGTTCTCGAAGGAGAGGGGAGCGGCGCCCGCGGAGAGGTTTGCCATCTCGCGCGCCGTCGCCTCGCGATCGTCGGGATGCAGGAAATGGGCAAGGCCCTGGCCCACCATCTCCGTCTCGTCCCAGCCGAGCAATCGTGGGGCGGAGGGGTTGACCGCAGTGATGATGCCCTCGAAATCACAGACCAGCATCAGGTCGCGGCTGGTCGTCCAAAGCCGGTCGCGATCCTGCGCATAGGCTTCCTCGGTGCGCTTCTGCGCGTCGATCTCGGTATTGGTCCCGACCCAGGCCGTGATCGCGCCGCGGGCGTCGGTCAGCGGCAAGGCGCGCGACAGATGCCAGCGATAGGCGCCGTCGGCGTCGCGCAGGCGGAACTCGGCCTCGTAGGTGTCGCCCGATGCGAGCGCCTGCGCCCAGCGCTCGCGCGTGCGCGGCTGATCCTCGGGGTGCACGATCTGCATCCACCCGTCGCCCCGGAGGCTGCCGCGCGCGGCCCCGCAATAGGCGTAGACCTGGTCGTTGAACCAATCGAGCGCGCCATCCGCCCGCGCGGTCCACACCTGGTTGGGCATGTTCTGCGCGAGCGCGCTGAACTGCGCCTCGCTCTTCTCCAGCGCCATCTGGATGCGGCGCCGATCCGTCACGTCCTGGACCACGCCCACCATGCGCACCGGCTGCCCCGCCGCGTCGCGCTCGTAGTCGGCTTTGCGGGCGATGATCCGCTGCTCGCCGCTGTCCTGCCGCCGGATCCGATATTCCACTTCGAGCGGGGCGATGCCCGCGCGGCGGGTCGCCGCGTTGGACACGATCTCCGCGTCCTGCCGCAGCACCAGCGCCTCGAGGGCGGCGGCGGGGATCTGGGCGGCCGGCACGACCCCGAATATCCGGCAGAATTCGGGGGTAGGACTGACGGTGCTGGTGGCAACGTCGATCGAGAACAGGCCGATGCCGCCCGCCGCTTGCGCACGGCGTAGGCGCTCCTCGCTCTGGCGCAGCGCCTCCTCTGCCTCGTACTCCCGGGTGCGGTCGCGGATCAGCTTGACGAAGCCGATCGGCCTGCCGCGCCCATCCCGCAGGGGCGTCATTTCGCTCAGGCCCCAGAAGCGCTCGCCGGACTTCTTGAGGTGCCAGCGCGCGTCGTGGGCCCGGCCCGTCTCGAGCGCCTCGCGGCGCTTGAGGCGGGGCCTGTCGGCGTCCCGGTCCTCGGGCGTGAAGAACGTCGCCATGGGCTGGCCCAGCATCTCGGCTTCGCTCCAGCCCAGCATCTCCGCCGCGCCCCGGTTCCAGAGCGTGATGCCGCCGTCGAGATCGGTCGCCACGATGCCGTAGTCGATGGCACTGTCGAGAATCTGCCGGTGATGCGCCTCGTGCTCGCGCAGCGTGCCTTCGGCGCCGACGCGCTGCACATGCGCCCACGACCGGGCGGTGACCTCCCGGATGAGGCTCAACTCGTAGTCGGACCAAAAATGCGGCTGCCGGTCGTGGATCGCCATCAGGGCGGTCAGCCGCCCCTGCTTGATAAGGGGCATGCAGATGGTGGCGCTGATGCCGATGGCCTGGAAGGTTCTCGCCTCCTCCGGCGCGAGCTCGAGGCGGTTGTCGTTGATGATCAGCGGCCGGCCGGCGTGCAGCTCGCGGACGGCGAGCTTGCCGAAATCGGTCAGGCTGTAGCGGCCCACGATCGACGGCGTGCCCGGCGCATGCCAATTGCCGCGGATGGTGAAGCCATCCTCGTCCCCGTCCATATCGGCATAGGCGCAGTTGCTGAGGCCCAGATGCTGCGCCGTCATCCGCGTCGTGATGGCGAGGATCTCGTCGGCATCGTGGCACTCCGCGACGGCCCGGCCGAGGTCGTCGAGGAAGCGCAGCCTGGTCTCGCTCTCCCGCAAGGCCGCGCGAGCCCGGTGCGCCTCGGTCACCTCGACCACGACCGCGATCACCCCGGCCGGCTCGCCGTCGTCCCCGCGCACCGGCGAGTAGTCGAGGTTCAGCAGGACCTGCTCGGGGTGGCCGTCGCGATGCAGCGTCAATTCGTGGTCCCGGTAGCTCAAGGTGCCGCCGGCGAGCCCCACGCGCATGACGTTGTCGTTGAAGTCGGCCACTTCCGGCCAGCCCTGACGCACATGCGAACCGAGCAGGGTGCTGTCGCGGCCGCCGGCGAACACCGAATAGGCGTCGTTGTAGATCATGACGCCCGCCCCGCCCCACAGAAGGACGATAGGCACGGGGCTGGCGAGCATGAGACTGACAGTGTGGCGCAGGCTCGGCGGCCACACCTCGATCGGCCCTATCGGCGTTGATGCCCAGTCGTAGTCGGCAATACGACGGGCAAGTTCGCCGCCGCCCGTCAGAAACAGGCGATCAGCATCGTCCGCGCATCGATCCGGCCGCATTGCCACCTCTCAGCCCAGGCTGGAGCCGCTGTGATACTCTGAAGACAAAGCCTGCGGCGCGAAACGCGCGAGCCAGGGGAGAGTTCCCGGGCGATGTCGGGCCTGCGCCAGCGCCGGCGGCGCAGCCGCATGGCTCGCCGTCGCGCGGAACATCTCGCTCGGCAAAGCCTTTCAACAGCACGCCCTTCCCGGTGCAACGAACGCCCTGGCCTTCCAGCTGTACGCCGTGGCCGCTGTCGCGGCTCGATGTCCGAGGCGGACGTGCCGGAGCCGAGGCACAGCAGCAGGAGACGAGCATGACCAACCCGGCCGAGCTGGAAGCGAAATTCTGGAAGGCGCTGAAATCGGACATGACGATGATGATCGGCATCGCCGGCGTGGACGAGGCGCACACACGCCCGATGACGGCGCAGCTCGAGGGCGACGAAAGCGGCCCCATCTGGTTCTTCACAGCGAAGGACAACGAACTGGTGCGGCAGCTGCGCGGCGGCGCCCGCGCCGTGGCGACCTTCACCTCCAGGGACCACGACCTCTTCGCCACCGTGCATGGCGACCTCAGTCTGGACACCGACCGCGCCGTGATCGACCGGCTGTGGAACCGCTACGTCGCCGCCTGGTACGAGGGCGGCAAGGACGACCCCAAGCTCGCGCTGCTGCGCCTCGATCCCGATGCGGGCCAGGTCTGGGCCGATGCGTCGAGCTTCATGGCCGGCGTCAAGATGCTGCTGGGCTTCGATCCCAAGAAGGACTACCGCGACAAGGTCGCGCGGGTCGACCTGAGGTAGGTGCCATGGCGAGGTAGGTCCCATGGCCAAGAATCTCAGCAAGGGCGACAAGGTCGCGTGGGACACCAGCCAGGGCGAGACGCACGGCAAGGTGGTGCGGAAGCAGACCTCCAAGACCCGTATCAAGGGTCACACGGCCGCCGCCTCCAAGGACGATCCGCAGTATATCGTCGAGAGCGCGAAGTCGGGCAAGCGCGCGGCGCACAAACCCGGCGAACTGCGGAAGATATCCTGATGTCGCGCCAGGTATAGAGCGGGAATATCAGCTCCGATTTGGGCGCAGCTGCTGCCCTGAGCTCAACGTGTCCGCCAATCCGCCTAGCGCCGTCTCCGCTTCAAGCGGCGCGCGTCACCGGCGATGCGGTTTCCAGCGTGGCTTCCGCCGCGGCCAGGCGCTCGCGCACAGCGCGCGGCAGCTGCCGCGCGGCCTTGATGCGCGGCAGCTCGATCTCGGGCATCGGCCCGGCCGGGGCGGGTGCCTCCTGCCAGTTGTCGAAGCACTGACGGCTGACGTGGTCGATGAAGGTCTCGGCCGGCACGCCCTCGACCAAGACGAGAGCGTGGTCGTCGAGTTCCACGTGGTAGTAGACGAAGCTCTGCGGGGCGTGGACGTGGCGGGTGACGCTGGTGCCGTTGACCAGCGCCCCCGCCTGCACGAGGCAGCCCTCGATCAGCAGCGCATGGTCGGGGGAGACGAAGAGGTCGCGGGCCGGCAGGCCGTCGCCGAGCGCACCCTGGCGGATGCGGATGGGCAGCACGGCCCAGGGGTTGGCGTGGATGGAGCGCCTGGCGACCGTCTGCATCGCCAGCCAGCGCACCGGCCGGGCCTCTCCGCCGGGCGTGGTGACGAGGTCGCCGGCCCGCAGCGTCTCGATCGCCACGGGACCGGCCGGGGTCGCCACCCGGGTGCCGGCGAGGAAGCAGGCGGTGACGATGATGGTGGTGCCGTCGGTGCTGATGCCGAGCGGACCCGTGCCGGTGACGTATGAGCCGCTCGGGAAGGTTCCGCCCTCGATCACGAAGCGAAGCACCTCGGCACCCTCGTCGTGGCCGACGATGATCTGGTCGCCGTTGGCGTCGGTGACGATGGAATAGCCCGTCACCACCGCTCCCGGCACGAGGTTCTCGAAGGCCACGTGGTCGCGGCCGGCATCGAAGCCGGTGATCCGCGTCGACGACAGGTTGATCAGGGCGCCGCCCGCGTCGGCGATGAAGGTGCCGCCTCCGGGGCCGAAGGCGATGGTGGTGTTGGCGAGCGCGCTGAGCAGGCCGTCGCCGTTGCCGAAGGTGCCCCCGTTCGTCAGATTGACCGTAGTGCCGGCCAGCACCTCCACCGTCTCGCTCAGCGTCGCCGTGCCACCGTCGATGTCCAGTGTGGCGCTGCTGGCGAAATCCACCCCGATGTCGATGAGGACCGACCCGCCGATGTGAAAGACGTTGTCGGCATCGAGATCGACGATGATCGAGATGGTGCCCTCGACGGTCGGTGGCACGACGTAGTGGGCGACCTCGAAGGGGTCGGACGCGATCTCGATGATGTCGCCGTCGTTGAACAGGATGTGCCCGGCGGCGATGTGGGCGAAGTGAACCGGGGTGGTGCCCTCGTGCAGCACCGCGAGGTCGTAGAAGGCGCCGGACGTATCCAGCGTCACGTCGTAGCTCACGCCATTGATGTTCGGCCCGTAGATCGTCATTCCGTTGCCCCCTCAGGCCAGCTCATGACCAAGCTAGCCGCCGCTCGAACGGCCGCCCCCGGAGATCTCTTACGGGATAAGGACCGCAAGGAGAAGTCCTTTGGAGCCGCAGGACGAGCGGCGATAGGGCTGGAGGGCGGCTTGGACTTGTGGGGGTCTTGGGGCCGCTTTACCTTGCGGCGGCTCGGACAGGGTAAGCCGCTTGGGTGCGGCGTTGGACGGGCGCCGCGGCCGCCGACCACCCTCCGCTCAGGGCCGGGTTTGACCCGGATGGGAGCTCGTACCCCTCCCCGTGACGACGGCGGGAGCGCTCCAGCTCCCTCAGTGGATCGCCGCGTAGAGAATCTTGTCCTCGGTGGCGGTGGCGGCATCGAACTCGGCGGCGATGCGTCCGAGGCGGGCCACGAGGATGCGGTCGCAGACGCTGAGGATCTCCGGGAGGTAGGAGGAGATCACCACCACCGCCTTGCCCTCGTCGGCCAGGCGCCGGATCTCGGCGTGGATGTGGGGGATGGTGCCCACGTCGACGCCGCGCGTCGGCTCGTCGAAGATGATGATCGACGGGTCCTGCGCCAGCGACTTGGCGACCACCACCTTCTGCTGGTTGCCGCCGGAGAGCTCGATGATCCTGGCCTTGCGCTGCAGCGCGTTGATGCGCAGGCGCTGCACCCAGTAGTTGGCGATCTCGCTGCGCCTGAGCTTCGACAGTAGGAAGCGCCAGCCTTTGTCCGTCGCCAGATTGGTGATGTAGATGTTGTCGTCCACCACCATGGTCTCGAAGAAGCCGTTCAGCTTGCGATCCTCGGTGATGTAGGCGATGCCGGCGTCGATCGCCTGCTTGGGCACGCGGTAGCGCACCGGCTTGCCGCGCAGGCGGATGGTGCCGCCGTTGATCAGGTTGCGCTTGAGCGCCCCGAAGATGATCTTGGCGATCTCGGTGCGGCCCGAGCCGATGAGGCCGGCGATGCCCACCACCTCGCCGGCGTAGACCGAGAACGACATGTTCTTGACCGTCATACCCATGGTGACGTTCTCGACCGTGAGCACCTTCTCGCGGCGCACATGGCGCGCCGGCCGCGCCTTGCCGTAGAGCGTCTGGGCCACGTCGCGGCCCACCATGTGCTGGATCAGCGAGGCTCGCGTCAGCTCGCTCGCCGGCGCCGACGCCACCAGCCGGCCGTCGCGCAGGACGGTGATGTGGTCGGCGATCTGAAGCGATTCCTCGAGCGCGTGCGAGATGTAGATGACCGAGACGCCGCGGGCCCGCAGGTCCCGCACCAGGTGGAAGAAGTGGACGATCTCCTCCGGCGTCAGGCTCGCGGTGGGCTCGTCGAAGATGATGATGCGGGCTCTGTGGTAGATGGCTCTGGCGATCTCCACCATCTGCTTCTTGGCGGCGCCCAGCATCGCCACCGGCGTCGCAGGGTCGACATGAAAGTTGAGCGACTGGAGGAGCTGCTGGGCCTGGATGTTGAGCTTGCGGAATCGCGTCAACAGCTTCTCGTTGCCGAGCTCGATGTTCTGCGCCGCCGTCATCGTCGGCACCAGACTGGTCTCCTGGTAGACCATGCAGACGCCCGCGGCGAGCGCGTCGCGCGGCTGCTCGAAGCGCGCCGGCTTGCCGTCGAGGATGTAGTCGCCCGACGTGAGCGCAATGGCGCCGGCGATGGCCTTGCACAAGGTGGACTTGCCGGCCCCATTCTCGCCGACGAGGGCGTGCACCTCGCCGGGATAGAGGTCGAAATCGACATCCTCGATGGCGTGCACGCCGCCATAGATCTTGCTGCCCTTGACGATGCGCAGCACCGGCTCGCTGGTGTCCGTGGCTGCCGCCGGCGGGGGGGCCTTGACCATGTCCATCATAGGCTCTTCTCCCGGGCGATGACGAGGCGGCCGTTGCCCTTCGACACGACGATGACGCCGGCCGGCGTCTCGCAGGCGGCGGTGACGCCGTGCACGTGGCCGCCGGCGCGGCTGTGCCAGCTCTCGATCACCTCGCCGTCCGTGTCGATGCGGGCCAGAAGGCCGTAGGAGCGTGGCGGCGCCCACGGCTTCTGGATGCCGAGCGCCTTTACCGAGCCGATCTGCATCGGCTCCAGGCAGTCGTGACTGCCGCCGAGCGCCGGGCCGATCCAGTAGGCCTCGGGGATGTTGGCCATCATCTCCCGGCGGTAGTCGTCCTCGCGCAGCACGAACTCGATCAGGTGAGTCCGCACGCCCACGAGGGCGAGCAGGAGGCCGCCCTCTCCGTCGGGCGCGAGGCGGGCCGGATAGCCCGGCAGGTTGCGCATGACGACGTCGACCGGGCCGAGCCGGCTGCTCGCTGCCAGCGGTGCCTTGAGCACCCGGTGCGACCAGCTTTCGGTGAACCACAGGCTCTGCTTGTCGGGCGCCACGGCGACGCCGCCGGGGAAAGCCAGCCCGTCGAGCAGGATGGAAGCGGCACCAAGGTCGGCGTCGCAGCCCACGAGATAGCCGCTCCGGCCCTTCTCCATGAGGTCGTGCAGCCACCGCTCGGCCGGGTGGCGGCTGCTGCCCACGGTGGCGAAGATGCGCCCGTCGGGGCCTGCCGTGACGCCGGTGAGTCCGTGCAGCGGGCGGCCATCCGCGGCCTCGAGCCACTGCACCTGGGGCGCGCCGCCGGCCCCCCCATGGACGGCGGCGAGTCCGCGCCCGGCGACGCAGACCAGGAGGCGCCCGTCCGGATGCACGGCAAGGCCCCCGGCCGCCCCATCGAAGCTGGCGACGACGCTGCGCTCGCCGTGGGCGGGGCCTGCGAGGCGGATGACGTCGCGGCCGGCGCTGACGTAGAGCGTGCCGTCGGCGGCCACGGCAATGTCGTCGGCGCCGGGAAGCGGCGGTCCGAGTTGCTCGCAGGCATCGAGCCGGTCGTTGGGACTGAAGGCGCCATCCATGGAGGGCACCGCATCCTGCTCGGCGTTGGGGAACAGGATCTGCCTGATATCGCTGATGAGATGATCGAACACGCCCATTGCCGTCACCTCCCGTCCCGGCGCCCGGCGCCCCAATAGGCCTCGTAGCCGGTCCAGGCGGGATCGGCGCCGTCGACCTTGATGCGGCCGATGCGGTTGTTCTCCAGGCCGCCCAGGTAGACGTAGCCCTTGTGCTCGCGCATCGAGGTCAGCGTCGAGTGCGAGATGCCGGTCGGGTCCCACCACGATTCCAGCACCTCGCCCGCCTCGGTGAAGCGCAGGATGCAGCCGTGGTTGAGGCCCGGCGCCAGCCACTCGTCGGTCGGCACCTGCTTGATCATGCGCAGGCGGAAGCCCGGCTTGCGCGTGGCGAGGTCGAAGGTCGGCGTGCGGATGCCGACCAGGGCCAGCCAATAGTCGCCGTTGGAGGCCCGGTTGATGTTGTCGGGGTTGCCCGGCAACTCGTCGATGAGCACCTCGGTCTGCCCCTTCCTGGGGCCTTCGAGCCAGTGGCGGAAGATCTTGCACAGCGAGGTGCTGGCGATCAGCACCGAGCGGCCATCGTGCGCCACGCAGATGCCGTTGGGGAAGTAGAAGTGGTTGATCAGGGTGCGCGTCCTGCGCGTCGCCGGGTCGTAAACCACCAGCCGGCCGTTCGGCCGCCCCTCGAGGATGTCGAGGGTATTGGTGGTCATCTCGTAGCGGGTGGTGCAGTCGCTGAAGTAGATCTTGCCGTCCGGACCGATGTCGAGGTCGTCGGCCATGCGCAGGCGCGAATCGTCGTTCAGCTTGTACCAGGTGCGGTTGGTCTCGTCGGTCACCTTGAAGACCTCGCCGTCCGGCTTGACGCCGTAGACGCCCATGCCGGCGACGCAGACGATCAGGTTCTCGTCCTTGTCGAACTGCATGCCGAGAGGGCGGCCGCCGATGTGGGCGAAGACCTCGCGCCGCTCGAAGCGCAGGCCGGAGAAGCGGATGATGTTGCCGTCGCGGGTGCTGCCGTAGAGCCGGTCCTGCCGGTCGAGGATGACGTCCTCGGGCCCCTCCACCTGGTCGACGCCGATCGCCTCGGCATGGATCAGCCGGTCGTTCTGGGCGAAGGGCGTGCCGCTGGCCGCGGCGACCGACGGCGCCGGAGCGAGCGGCATGGCGGCGGGGTTGACGTAGGTCTTCTGCACCGCCTTGCCGCGGTTCTTCGTCCACTTCACGTCGATGCCGACGGCGGCGAGCAGGATCACGCCGATCACCGCCGAGGTGATGTAGCCGGGGATGCCCATTCGCACCAGGCCGTTGGTGAGCATGAAGACGATGATGGCGCCGATCATGGCACGCCACACGGTGCCCTTGCCCCCGGCCAGCGAGACGCCCCCCAGCACCACGGCGGTCAACGCCTGGAACTCCCAGCCGACGCCCGTAGTGGAATCGGTGCTGGCCTGGCGCGCCGCGTAGAAGATGCCGCCCGCCGCGCACAGGATGCCCGACAGCACGTAGGCGGCGAACAGGATCAGCCGCACGCGGATACCCGCATGGCGCGCCGCCTTGCGGCTCGCGCCGATGGCGGTGAGGTGCCAGCCGTAGCGCGAACGGCTGAGGAAGAGGTGGCCGACGAGCAGCACAGCGAACAGCGTCGCCGCGTTGATGGGGATGCCGAGCACGCTCCCCTCGCCCAGGAAGTCCCAGACGGCACTGTCGGGCGAGTTGGTGGCGAAGACGGTGGCGTAGGCGCCGTTGAGCAGATTCACCGCGGCGCGCAGGATGATCAGCGTGACCAGGGTGGTGAGGAACGGCCGCGCCTTGAGGTAGCCGATGAGGAAGCCGTTGAAGGCGCCGAGGACGCCGCCGACGGCGAGCGTGGCGGCAATGACCGCCCACGTCGGCCAGCCCAGCACCAGGAGGAAGAACAGGGCCGCGAAATTGCCGATGGCGAAGATCGCCCCGACGCTGAGGTCGATGCCGCCGGAGATCAGGCACACTGCCATGGCGAGCGCGACGAAGCCGAATTCGGCGAACAGGCGCAGCAGCGAAACCGAATTAGCGACGCTGGCATAGTCCGGGATGGTGGCGGCGAAGTAGAGGGCGAGCCCGATCATCACCAGGAACGGGATGACCGGCTCGAACCACTGCTTCATCATCAGCTCGGAGAGCAGCAGCCGCGGCGAGAACCGCCGCGCCGCGCCGCTCATCGCGTTCCACGTCGTCATCGACATCTGGTTCCAGCCCCTTGCGTCATGCCCGGGCGCGCCCCGGCCATCCATCGACCCCAGAAAACGCCAGCCCGGCGGGGCTGGGCGGACGGGCGCCCCCCTAGGGGCCGGGCGGCCGGGTCAAGCCCGGCCATGGCGGCACCGACGTAGCACCGTCGACGCGCCCGACAGCGCGTCCCTCAACTTTTCGGCAAGGCGAAACACATGGCCCCGTGGGCATTGGCTTTGTCGAGCCACACCGGGCGCGTGTAGTATTCGATGTTGCGGCTGCCCGGCTTCTCGCCCATCTGCAGCAGCGAGATGGCTGCGGTCGCCAGATCGTGGCCCTGCTCGGTCGCCTTGTAGCTCAGGAACTTGTAGAAGCTGCCCTGCTGGAGCTGGTCGCAATCGAGCTGCGAGCCCTCGCCCGAGGCATAGACCTTGACCTGGTCGATCTTGCCGGCGTTGCGGATCGCCTGGGCCGCGCCCGACTCCATGATGCCCCAGAAGCCGACGCTGGCGCACAGGTCCGGGTGCTGCTGGATCACCGTGGAGGTGATGTTGAGCGCCGTGTTGGCGTCCCAGTTGGCCGCCTGGTTCGACACCACCTTGATGGCCGGGTCCTTGTTGAACACCTCCATGACACCAGCGATCTGGTCGACGCTGGCGGCGGCGGTGAGCTCGCCCTGCACGATCTGCACCTTGCCCGACTTGCCGGTGCCGGTGCCGCACTGCTTGACCACGTCCTCGGCCAGCATGCGGCCGATCTCGACCCAGTCGACGCCGACGAAGGCCGACGACTTGTAGTTGGACGACATGTTCACCTGGATGACATAGGTCCCTTGGCTTTCGGCCCGCTTCAGCTCCTTCTGCAGCAGCGTGACGCTCGGGTTCTGCACCACGATGACGTCGGGCTTGTCGTTGACCAGCGCCGTGAGCGCCTGCTGCATGGCGGACGGGTTGTTGTTGGGATCGCGCACGATGAACTTCATGCCGCGCCACTCCACCTCGTCGCGCAGCACACGCCCCCATTCATCCGACAGCGGTACATTGAGGGCGATGGGGATGTAGGCGACCGTCTTGCCCTTGACCGCCTTGTCGTATTGCTCGCGCAGCTCGCGCGCCGTCTTGGTGCCGCCCTCCTGCGCCCGCGCGGTGACGCCACCCACGACCACAGCGCCGGCCAGAACGGCCAGCGTCGCGTTCAGCAGTCGTCTCGACATGTTGAGCTCCTCCCGTCGTTGTTATGCGTTATGCCCGCAACACTCACAGTATCGAGGAGAAGAAGACCCGCACTGTCGCGGCCGAGCGTGCGACGGCCGGGCGGCGGCCAAAGGGAGTCTCCCGACGATCGCTAGTCGCCCTGCCGTGCCGTTTCCTCGTCGCGCGGATGCAGCCAGTTGTCGAGGATGATGGCTGCGAGCAGCACGACACCCTTGATGATGTTCTGGACCTCGCTGTTGACGTCCATGATGGTGAAGGCATTGAGCAGCGTGCCGATGAGCGCGCAGCCGACGATCACGCTGAACACGCCGCCGCGCCCGCCCACCAGGCTGACGCCGCCGAGTACCACGACCAGGATGACGTCGAAGATCATCGTGCCCTGCGTGACCGCCATCTGGATGCTGCCGGTGGTGCCGATCCAGACGAGCCCGGCGATCCAGGCGCAGAAGGCGACGATCACATGCTCCAGGATGATCAGCGGGCGCAGCGCGATGCCGGCGTAGCGCGCCGATTCGGGATTGTCGCCCTGGGCATAGATGAAGCGGCCGATCGAGGTGCGCGACAGGAACAGGTGCATGATCAGCGCCATGGCGGCGAAGACGAAGATCGGCAATGGCACGCCGAGGACGCGGGCGGCGCCCAGGAACATGAGCCACGGCGCGTCCTTGGGCGCATAGACCACCCAGGCCGGCGCGAACCAGAACGCGAGGCCGTAGATGACAAAGCCTGCCGCCAGGGTGACGAACAGGGCCGGGGCCTCGACGAACGCGACCATGAAGCCGTTGACGGCGCCGATGGCAAGCGCGATGGAAAGGGCGAGCAGGGCGGCCCAGAAGACCGGCATGCCCTGCTGCATCTGGATCAGGCCCACGGCCCAGGCCCCGGCCATGATGGCGACCTCCGAGAGGTCGATGCCGCGGCTGATGACGATCAGCGCCATGCCGAGTGCGAGGATCCCCAGGATCGAGATGCTGCGCAGCAGCGTGAGGAAATTGTCGACGGTGGCGAAGCCTTTCAGCAGCACGCCGAAGGCCAGGAGCAGCAACACCGTGATGAAGAGCACCACGTGCTCTTGCGTCAATCCTTGAAGCTGAGCCCCCACGAATGAGGTCCGACTCCGCGCGTCCGTCGCGTTAGCCGTCATACGCTTCCATCCCTAGTCGGCGGTGTTGTGTCCCGCTCGCTGCGCGGACGCTAGCGGCGCGCGGCGCGCCCTGTCAACGCGGTGCAGACGGCGCTGGCGACGGCGGGCGTTCGCCATGCGCTTGCGGAATGGCTCGCATGAGCCACCCGACACCACCAATATATTGTATAGGATATATAATTTCCCGCACAGGTAGCGCGGAGGGTCGACCCAACCGGCGCATCCTCCATCCGCGCAAAGTTTCAGCGCGCGGGCTCGCTCCGTCCACCGGTTCCGGTCGTCAGACGATCGATTCGTGTCGGCGAGCGTTGACATGGGACGCCGACGCATCTGTTATAAAGTATCAAAAGTAGCCGAACCGCCCCAAGAGCGGCAGGGCGACAGGGGCGGGGAATGGCCGGGGCCGCATGATCGGCCGCTATCGGGAGGGTTAGTATGCTTTTAGCGCGCATGGAATGGGTGGACGGGGTGCCAGGGATCGCAGGCGTGCCGCACGCGCGCAGCATCAAGGGCTTCCGCAGTCTGGCCAGGCGCGGCGCGGGGCTTCTGTGCAGGGCGGCCGAGCGGCTGGCCCGCCCGTGAACGATCAACCCTCCACCTCGTCCTTCGACGGCGGAATCGCGTCGGCGCCACTGCTCGACGTGCGCGGCCTGTCGCTCGCCTTCGCCACCGCCGACGGCGAACTGCCGGTGACGCGCGACGTCACCTTCTCGGTGCACCCCGGCGAGCGCGTCGGCATCGTCGGCGAGAGCGGCTGCGGCAAGACCGTGACGGGGCTCGCCATCCTGCGGCTGCTGCCGCAGCAGAGCACGCGCCTCACCGGCGAGATCCGCTTCGAGGGCCAGGACCTGGCGAAGCTGCCGGCGCGGCGCATGCGCGAGGTGCGCGGGCGCGACATCGCGATGATCTTCCAGGAGCCGATGAGCGCGCTCGACCCGGTGTTCACCGTCGGCGAGCAGATCAGCGAGGCTTATCGCACCCACAACCGCGTCAGCCGGCGCGAGGCGCGCGAGCGGGCCATCGCGGCGCTCGCCGACGTCGGCATCCCGGCGCCGGCGCGGCGCTACGACGAATACCCGCACCAGCTCTCCGGCGGCATGCGCCAGCGCGTGATGATCGCCATGGCGCTGATCTGCGAGCCCAAGCTCCTGATCGCCGACGAGCCGACCACAGCGCTCGACGTCACCATCCAGGCGCAGATCATCGACCTTTTGCGCGCGCTGAGCGAGCGCACCGGCACGGCGCTGATCTTCATCACCCATGACCTCGGCGTAGTGGCCGAGATCTGCACCCGGCTGATCACCATGTATGCCGGCGAGGTGGTGGAGGACGCGCCCGTCGACCCGGCGCTGATCCGCCCGCGCCATCCCTACACGTCGGGCCTGCTGCGCTCGCTGCCGGGCCTCGCCCAGCGCCGCGCGCATCTGCCCTCGATCCCCGGGCGCGTGCCCTCGCCCCTGGCCATGCCGGCGGGATGCCGCTTCCGCAGCCGCTGCCCGCAGGCCATGGACGGCTGCGAGCGGCCTCAGCCGCTGCTGCCCGTCGCTCCGGAGCGGGTCGCGCGCTGCTGGCGGGCGCCGGAGCTCACGTTGCCGGGGGCGGTGAGCTGATGGGCAACACCATGACTTCGGAACGGCCCCGCACCGCCGCCGACAGCCAGCCCCGCACCATCGTGACGGCGGAGGGGCTGACCATCCATTTCCCCACCCGCGACAGCGGCGAAACCGTGAAGGCGATCGACGGCGTCGACTTCGCGGTGCGCGCCGGCGAGACTTTCGGCGTCATCGGCGAATCAGGCTCGGGCAAGACCACGCTCGGCCGCGCGCTGGTCTCGCTGATCAGCCCGACCAACGGGCGCATCCTGCACGACGGGGTCGATCCCGCGCAGCTGGGCCGAAGCGCCTTCCGCCACCACCGCCGCGACTACCAGATCGTCTTTCAGGACCCCAACGCGGCGCTCGACCCGCGCATGACCATCCTGCATTCCATCATGGAGCCGCTGGAGATCGCCGGCGAGGCCGCCGCCGTGCGCCGCGAGCGGGCGGTGGAGGCGCTGGCCCGCGTCGGCCTCGCCCCGGAGACGGCCAAGCGCTATCCGCACCAGCTGTCCGGCGGCCAGAAGCAGCGCGTCAACATCGCGCGGGTGCTGACGCTGCGGCCGAAGCTGATCGTCTGCGACGAGGTGGTGGCGGCGCTCGACGTCTCCATCCGCGGCGACATCCTGAACCTGTTCGCGGATTTGCAGCGCGAGTTCGGCCTCACCTACGTCTTCATCACTCACGACATTTCCGTCGTCTCGCACATCTCGGACCGGATCGCGGTCACCTATCTCGGCAAGTTCATGGAACTCGGGCCGGCCGAGGCGGTGATCGAGCGCCCATTGCATCCCTACACGCGCGCCCTGCTGTCGGCCGAGCCGGTGCCCCTCCCCTCAAGCATGCGGACCGAGCGGCGGATCATGCTGGAGGGAGAGATCCCGAGCCCGATCTCGCCGCCCTCCGGCTGCCGCTTCCGCACCCGCTGCCCGTCGGTGCAGCCGCGCTGCGCGGAGGAAGAGCCGGCTTGGCGCGAGCTTCAGGCGGACCACTGGGTCGCCTGCCACTTCGCGACGCCGGCAGGGCCGCCACCGCCCAACCCGCGCCGGACCGACGAGCTCGCACAGCAACAAGCCGGCTAAGACCATCAGGGGAGGAACGCCATGTCTGACGCTGCCGACCGGCCGTGGGCGCCGGGGCGCCGCGAGCTGCTGGCGCTCATGGGAGCCGCCGCCATCGGCGCGCTCCCGCTGCCGGCCTGGGCGCAGGGGCAGAGCAAGGGCGGGGTTCTCAAGGTGGCGGGCGCCGCCAACCCCTCCTCGCTCGACCCGGCGACCGGCGGCAGCGGCCTCGACCACACCTTCCTGTGGCCGATCTACGACACGCTGGTGGAGTGGGAATACGCAACGCTCAAGCCCAAGCCCGGCCTCGCCAGGTGGAGCTTCCCCGAGCCCCGCACCATGGTGCTCGATCTTAACCCGGGAATCACCTTCCACGACGGCACGCCGCTCGACGCCGAGGCGGTGAAGTTCAACCTCGACAGGAACCGCGCCGACCAGCGGTCCAACATCAAGGCGGACTTGACCAGCATCGACGCGATCGAGGTCACGGGGCCGCTCCAGGTCACGCTGAAGCTCAAGAACCCGGACTTCGCCCTGCCGGCCATCCTCTCCGACCGCGCCGGCATGATGGTGTCGCCGGCCAACATCAAGGCGCTCGGCGGCAATGAGAGCGACCGCAAGCCGGTGGGGGCCGGCGCCTGGAAATTCGTCAGCTGGGCCGACAACGAGCGCGTCGTGCTGGCCCGCTACGATACCTACTGGCGCCCGGGCCGGCCCTATCTCGACGGCATCGAATTCGCCATCATTCCCGAGCTGGCGACCGGCCTGCGCTCGGTCGTCGCCGGCCAGAACGACATGGCCTACAGCCTGCCGGCCCGGCTGAAGCCGGTGATCGACCGCGCCAAGGGGCTCCAGGTCGTCACCGCGCCCACGCTCTACTGCATCCAGGTGTACTTCAACTATGCCCGCGCGCCCCTCGACAACGTCAAGGTGCGCCAAGCCTTCAACTATGCCCTCGACCGCGAGGTGTTCGTGAAGGCGGCGCTCTCGGGCCTGGGCGAAGTGGCGCACATGACGCTGCCGAAAACCCATTGGGCCTTCGACAAATCCCTCGTCGGCCTCTACCCGCACGATCCGGACAAGGCGCGCAAGCTGCTCGCCGAGGCCGGCCACAAGGACGGCATCGAGATCAGCTACGGCGGCTACAACGACCAGGATTCGGTGCTCCGCAGCGAGATCCTCCAGGACCAGCTCGGCAAGGTGGGCATCCGCCTCAAGTCCACGCGCGGCACCATCCCCGAGATCAGCGCGCAGTTCTTCGGCGCCGAGAAGAAGTTCGATGTGCTGCTCGCGGCCTGGACCGGCCGCCCCGACCCGAGCATGACCTATGCGCTCGGCTTCGACAAAGGCGCCTATTACAACGCCGGCCGCGAGGCCGACCCGGCGCTGGTCGCGCTGATCCGCCAGAGCCGCGAGAGCGAGGATCTGGCGGCCCGGGCCGCCGTGTTCGCCAAGATCCAGCGTTTCGTCATGGAGAACGCGCTCTCGGCGCCGCTGGCCTTCCAGTTCGAACTCGACGCGCTCGCCGGCCGGGTCAAGGGTTACGAGCCCGACCTCCTCGGCAAACCGAAGTTCGAGAACGTCAGCCTGGGTTGATCGTGTGGGGAGGGACGAGATGACGAACGTCATGGACGGCGCGGCCGGGCTGCAGCGACGGCAGTTGCTGGCCCTGCTCGGCGGCACAGCGGCCGCAGGCCTGATGCCGTGCCCGGCCCACGCCGAGACCAGAGGCGGCGTGCTGAAGCTGTCCGCCGCCGCCAACCCGTCGACGCTCGACCCGGCGACCGGCGGCAGCGGCTTCGATCACTCCTTCCTCTGGCCGATCTACGACACGCTGGTGGAGTGGGAATACGAGACGCTGAAACCCAAGCCCGGCCTCGCCAAATGGGCGTTTCCCGACCCCCGCACGATGGTGCTCGACATCAACCCCGGCATCACCTTCCACGATGGCACGCCACTCGATGCCGAGTCGGTGAAGTTCAACCTCGAGCGCAACCGCACCGACCCGCGCTCCAACGTCAAGGCGGACCTGACCAGCATCGACACGGTCGAGGTCACGGGGCCGCTGCAGGTCACGCTGAAGCTCAAGAACCCGGACTTCGCCCTGCCGGCGATCTTCTCCGACCGCGCCGGCATGATCGTGTCGCCCACCAACATCAAGGCGCTGACGGGCAACGCCAGCGACCGCAAGCCGGTGGGCGCCGGCGCCTGGAAGTTCGTCAGCTGGGCCGACAACGAGCGCGTGGTGCTGGCCCGCAACGACACATACTGGCGCCCGGGCCGGCCCTATCTCGACGGGCTGGAGTTCGCCATCATCCCCGAGCTCGCCACCGGCCTGCGCTCGGTCATCGCCGGGCAGAACGACATGGCCTACGCCCTGCCGCCGCGGCTGAAGCCCGTCATCGACCGGGCCAAGGGCCTGCAGGTGATCACCGCGCCGACGCTTTATTGCATCCAGTTCTACTTCAACTCGGCGCGCCCACCTCTGGACAACCTCAAGGTGCGGCAAGCGTTCAACTATGCGCTGGACCGCGAGGTGTTCGTCAAGGCGGCGCTCTCGGGCCTGGGCGAAGTGGCCTACATGACGCTACCGAAGTCGCACTGGGCCTTCGACAAGTCGCTCGTCGGCCTCTACCCGCACGACCCGGACAAGGCCCGCAAGCTGCTCGCCGAGGCCGGCCACAAGGATGGCCTGGAGATCACCTGCGGCTGCTACACCGACCAGGATTGGGTGCAGCGCGCCGAGATCGTGCAGGATCAGCTCGGCAAGGTCGGCATTCGCCTCAAGGTGACGCGCGGCACCGTGGCCGAGATCAGCGCCCAGGCCCTCGGCAGCGAAAAGAAGTTCGACACGCTGTTTTCGGCGTGGACGGGCCGGCCCGATCCCAGCATGACCTATGCCCTGGGCTTCGACAAAGGCGCCTACTACAACCCGGGCCGCGAAGCCGACCCGCTGCTGGTGGACCTGATCCGCCAGAGCCGCGAGAGCGAGGACATCGCCGCGCGCGCCGCCGTCTTCGCCAAGCTCCAGCGCTTTGTCATGGAGAACGCACTCTCCGCGCCGCTGGCCTTCCAATACGAGCTGGATGCGCTCGCCGCCAAGGTCAAGGGCTACACGCCCGACCTGCTCGGCAAGCCGAAGTTCGAGAACGTCAGCCTCGGCTGACCAAACGGGGAAGGAGGACGCGATGACGAACGCCTCGTTCGGCCGCGCCGCGCTGCACCGGCGGCAGCTGCTGGCGCTGCTCGGCGGCACCGCGGCCGCCGGCCTGGCGCCGTTGCCCGGCTACGCCCAGGAGCCGAAGAGGGGCGGCGTCCTGAAGATCGCCGCGGTCGCCAATCCCTCCTCGCTCGACCCGGCAACCGGCGGCAGCGGCGGCGACCACACCATCCTGTGGCCGATCTACGATACGCTGACGGAGTGGGAGTACGAGACGCTGAAGCCCAAGCCCGGCCTCGCCAGGTGGAGCTTCCCCGAGCCGGGGACGATGGTGCTCGACGTCAACCCCGGGATCACCTTCCACGACGGCACGCCGCTCGACGCCGAGGCGGTGAAGTTCAACCTCGAGCGCAACCGCACCGACCCGCGCTCCAACGTCAAGGCCGACCTGACCAGCGTCGATACGGTCGAGGTGACCGGGCCTCTCCAGGTGACCCTCAAGCTCAAGAACCCGGACTTCGCGTTGCCGGCGATCCTCTCGGACCGAGCCGGAATGATGGTGTCGCCCACCAACTCCAAGGCGATGACCGGCACCGCCGGCGACCGCAAGCCGGTGGGCGCCGGCGCCTGGAAGTTCGTCAGCTGGGCCGACAACGAGCGGGTGGTGCTGACCCGCAACGACGATTACTGGCGCCCGGGCCGGCCCTATCTCGACGGCATCGAGTTCGCCATCATCACCGAGCTGGCGACGGGATTGCGCTCGGTCGTCGCTGGCCAGAACGACATGGCCTACAGCCTGCCGGCCCGGCTGAAGCCGGTGATCGACCGCGCCAAGGACCTGCAGGTCGTCACCGGGCCGACACTCTACTGCATCCAGTTCTACTTCAACTCGGCGCGCCCGCCCCTGGATAATCTCAAGGTGCGCCAAGCGTTCAACTATGCGCTCGACCGCGAAGCCTTCGTCAAGGCGGCGCTCTCGGGCCTGGGCGAGGTGGCGCACATGACGCTGCCGAAGTCCCACTGGGCCTTCGACAAGTCGCTGGTCGGCCTCTACCCGTACGACCCGGACCGGGCGCGCAAGCTGCTGGAGGAGGCCGGCTACAAGGACGGGGTCGAGATCACCTGCGGCAGCTACACCGACCAGGATTCGGTGAGGCGGGCCGAGATCGTACAGGACCAGCTCGGCAAGGTGGGCATCCGGCTCAAGATGAGTCGGGGCACCGTGGCCGAGATCAGTGCGCAGTTCCTCGGCAGCGAGAAGAAGTTCGACACGCTGCTGTCGGCCTGGACCGGCCGGCCCGACCCGAGCATGACCTATGCCCTGGGCTTCGACAAAGGTGCCTACTACAACGCCGGCCGCGAGGCCGACCCGGCCCTGGTCGAGCTGATCCGCCAGAGCCGCGAGAGCGAGGATCTGGCCGTGCGCGCCGCCGTGTTCGCCAAAATCCAGCGCTTCGTCATGGAGAACGCACTGTCGGCGCCCCTGGCCTTCCAGTTCGAGCTCGACGCCATCGCCGCCAAGGTCAAGGGCTACAAGCCCGACCTCCTGGGCAAACCAAAATACGAAAACGTGAGTCTCAACTGACCCCCATGCTGTCCGCCACCAAACGCCGCATCATCGGTCGCCGCATGCTGCAGACGATCCCGGTGATCGTGCTGTCGACCTTCATCGTCTTCGGGCTGCTCAAGCTGGTGCCCGGCGACATTGCCGTGACGCTGGCCGGCGAGAACGCCACCGACCAGCGCATCGCCGAGATCCGCCAGATGTACGGGCTGGACCAGCCCTTCCTGGTGCAATACGGCGAGTGGCTGTGGAAGGCAGTGCAGGGCGACCTCTCCAAGTCGCTGCTGTCGGGCGAGGCGGTCCTCACCTCGATCGCGCGCTGCTTTCCCAACACGCTGCTGATCGTGGTGATGGGGCTCTCCATCGCGCTCATGGTGGGCATCCCGCTCGGCATCGCCGCCGCCAGCCGGCCGGGCTCCTGGCTCGACGGCCTGGTCATGTCGATCGCCTCGCTGGGCGTCGCAATTCCCAACTTCTGGCTCGCCATGCTGCTGGTGGCCTTCTTCGCGCTCGGCCTCAACTGGCTGCCGGCGACCGGCTCGGTGCCCTTCGGGGAAGACCCCGGGGGGGCGCTGCGCCACGCCCTGCTGCCGGCCATCGCGCTCGCCTCCGGCGGCGTCGCCGAGGTGTCGCGGCAGCTGCGCTCGTCCCTGGTGGAGATCCTCTCCTCCCAGCAGGTGCGCACCCTGCACGCCAAGGGCCTGAGCCCTAGCAACATCCTGTGGCGGCACGGGCTCAAGAACGTCAGCGTCAACCTGCTCACCGTCATCAGCCTGCTCGCCAACCGCATGCTGGCGGCGACGGTGGTGGTGGAGGCCGTGTTCGCCATCCCCGGCATGGGCGGACTGATCGTCAACGCCGCCATCAACCGCGACTTCCCGGTGGTGCAGGGCGTGGTGTTCGCCATGGTCCTCGTCGTCGTCCTGATCAACCTCACGGCGGACGTGCTCTACAGCGTCCTCGACCCGCGGATTTCCTGACATGAGCACCGCCACCGGCATCGCTCTCGCCGTCACCGAGCCCGGCCCGCTGCACCGCCTGGGCGGATGGATCCGCAACGACATCCGCGGCGCCGTCAGCCTCGGCTTCCTGCTGTTGCTCGTCGTGGTCTCGCTGCTCGCCCCGGTGATCGCGCCCTATTCCCCCACCGAGCAGGACTACAACGCCGCCCTCGCGCCCATGTCGGCGGCGCACTGGCTGGGCGCCGACGACCTCGGCCGCGACACCTTGAGTCGGCTGATCTACGGCGCGCCGGCCACCCTCTATGCCTGCTCGCTCGCCGTCGGCATCGCCCTCCTCCTCGGCGTGCCGGTCGGCCTCATCGCCGGCTATTTCGGCGGCTGGGTCGACGACGTGATCAGCCGCATCATCGACACCCTGCTGTCGTTCCCGGCCATCGTGCTCGCCATCGCCGTGACCGGGGCGCTCGGCATCGGGCTCACCAACGGCATGATCTCCGTGGGCATCGTCTTCTCGCCGCAACTCGCCCGCCTGGTGCGGGCGCGGACGCTGGTGGTGCGCGGCGAGCTTTACGTAGACGCCGCCCGCTGCTTCGGCGCGCCGACCTCGCGCATCCTCTCCCGCCACATCCTGCCCAACACCATCCAGCCGGTGATCGTGCAGGTGACGCTGCTGCTCGCCGGAGCGCTGCTGGCCGAAGCCTCGCTGAGCTTCCTCGGCCTCGGCATCCAGCCGCCCAACCCGAGCTGGGGCGCCATGCTGGCGCGCGCCTACCAGAACATGGAGATAGCGCCCGAGCAGATGTACCCGCCGGGCCTCGCCATCCTGTTCACCGCGCTCGCCTTCAACACGCTGGGCGAATCCCTGCGCATCGCCCTCGACCCGACGGCGAAGCGCCGCTGAGCACCCGACAACGCCACCCGACGGAGGATATGGCCATGAGCCCGGAGGACGTCTTCGCCCAGATGCTCGCCGAAGGCGACATCGTCCTCGACAAGCTCGACGCATGCGCCCGGACGGTGCCCGACAAGGTGTTCCTGCACTACGGCGAGGACGATGTCCGTCTCTCCTTCGCCGAGTTCAAGCGCCGCACCGACCGCCTCGCCGCCGGCCTTGCAGCGATCGGCGTGACGCAGGGCGCACCGGTGAGCGTGCTGACCCGCAACTCGCTGGTGGCCGCCGTCGCCATGGTGGCGATCTGGCGCGCCGGCGGCATCTTCGCGCCGATCAACTTCAATTTCCGCGGCATGCTGCTGTCCTACCAGCTGAACGACACCAGGCCGTTCGCGCTGATCACCGACCCGTCCTTCGCCGAGGTGCTGGAGGAGGTCGTCGCCGAGGTGCCGCTGGAGCGGCTGATCGTGCACACGCCCGCGGCGGGCGACCATGACGCGACGGACGCCGCCTTCGGCCCGGCCTTCGCCCGCCTCGCGGTGCACGACCTCGCGGCGCTCGCCGCGACCGACGCCGGTCCGCCGGCCATCGTCCGCGGGCCGTTCGAGCCGGCAAACATCGTCTACACGTCGGGCACCACCGGCCCGTCGAAGGGGGTGCTTCAGCCATTCCGCTGGATCAACCACTACACCTTCCCGTTCCGGCAGATGACTTCAGCGGACGACGTCATCTACTGCGACCTGCCGATGTACCACGTGGGCGGCGCCTTCTTCCTCCTGGCGCGGGCGCTCTGGCAGGGCAACACCGTGGGCCTCTGGGACAAGTTCAGCCCCAGCCGGTTCTGGGATCGGATCGCCGAATGCGGCGCCACCACTTGCGTCCTGCTCGACGTGATGGTGCCGTGGCTGATGAGCGCCGAACCCCGGCCCGACGACCGCGCCAACACCTTGAACAAGGTGCACATGCAGCCGCTGCCGCCCAACCACCACGAGGTGGCGCAGCGCTTCGGCCTCGACTTCGTTACCTCCGGCTTCGGCCAGACCGAGTCGGGTGCCGGCTTCGCCGGCGTCATCGACCAGTTCGGGATGGCCGAGGGCACGCCGGCGGCGCTCTGGCGCGGCCTCTCCAAGGTGGACTTCCTCGCGCGCTGCCGGGCCAACGGGCGCCTCGTCGTCCACGGCGGCGGCGCCGTGCCGAAGGGCTTCATGGGCACGCCCAACCCGCTGTTCGAAGCGGCCGTGCTGGACGAGGACGACAATCGCCTGCCGCCGGGCCATGTGGGCCAGCTCGCCTTCCGGCCGCGCTTCCCGGGCCTTCTGCTGCTGGAGTATTTCGGCAAGCCGGAGGCGACGCTCAAGGTGTTGCGCACCTGCTGGTTCCACACCGGCGATGCCGTCCAGGAGCTTGACGACGGCTCGGGCGTCTACTGCTTCGTCGACCGCATGGGCGGATTCTTCCGCGTGCGCGGCGAAAACGTCTCGTCCTACGAGGTGGAGGCATTGGTGGCGAGCCACCCGAAGGTGCGCGCCGCCGCCGCCATCCCGATCCCGGCCCGTGTCGGCAGCGAGGAGGACATCGCTCTCTTCGTCGAGCTGGCCGAGGGCGAGGCGCTGGGCGAAGACGAATTGCGCGATCACACCCGCCGCGTCATGCCCAAATACATGCAGCCGGCGCATGTGCGCTTCATACCGGCCCTGCCGGTGACGCCGACCAACAAGATCGAGAAATACAAGCTCAAGCGCCAGATCGTGGAAGAGCTGGGGCTGTAGGCGCGGCAACGGTCACCGAGGCCGCTCGGCTCGGCGCGACGCTGAAGCAGCTCCTCCGGGCGCCGCGCGTGAGGAAAGCCAGCGGTGCTAGAAGCATTCCTTGAATCGAGGGCGCTTCTTTGCGATCGAGTGGTTCCATCGGACCGAATTGCGCTCCAGGCCCCGCCCATGACGTCGTTCTCCCATTTGTGGCCCTGGATCGGGCTTGGCCTCGCCGCGCTGCTCGTGGGCGGGCTGCTGTTGGGTGACCTGCGCGGCGACCGCACAGTGCCGCGCGCTTACGACATGGTGTGGCTCGCCTGGGCCGCCACCGCCGCCTACCTGATTCATCAGTTCGAAGAGCACGGCATTGATGCCGCCGGCACGCCCTACGCCTTTCGCGGCATGCTGTGCACCACGTTCGGCTTTGCCGACACCTCCGCCTGCGCGATCCCAGAGGCCTTCATCACCGCAGTGAACATCCCCGTGGTGTGGCTGGCCGGCCCGGTCAGCGCCCTGCTCGGGCTCCGCTGGCCGGCGATCGCGCTCAGCTATTTCAACGTGCCGGCCATCAACGCCGTGGCCCATATCGGCCCGGCCGTGGCGACCGGCAGTTACAATCCGGGGCTGCTCACCGCCCTCGTGCTGTTCCTGCCGATGTCGCTGTGGGCCTTCCGCATCGCGCTGCGACGGCCCGATCTCGGACCCCGGGCGGTCGCCGCCACGCTCGCCGGCGGTGTGGCGCTCCATGGCGTGCTCATCGCCTCCCTCGCGGCCTATCTGGCCGGCTGGCTGAGCGAAGCCGCGCTGATCGCCATCCAGATCGTCAACCCAGTGGTTCCCATGCTGCTGGTCGCCGCCGCCGCTCCGCGACGGCCCGTTCCAGCCTGATCCCGAGGGCCGATCAAACCGACAGAGTCCGCAATTGGGCTATCCCAGCACCCTCCTTCGGAGGAAAGCGCCGGGCAACGCTTCCCCGTTTTCGACGAAACTTGGCCGTTTTGGCCGGTTGTGGCGATCGCTCACCGGTAGATATTGCTGCAATCACGCCGTGCCGGCCGCAAACCCTGCACTGCCGCCAGGCTGCGGCGCGCCGACACGTCCACGACCGAGCCTTAGGTGCCCGCATGATCGAAGCCGCTCGGACCCTGGCTGCGCTCCTCCCGGCCGACCTTGCAGGCCGCATCGAAAAGCACGGCTATGCCGTCGTGGACGGCTTCGTTCCTCCAGACGAACTGCGAAAAGCACAAGCCTTCGTGCGCGGTGCCGTCGCCCGCAACGGCGGCGAATATGTCGGGTTCTCGGGACACGAGGATCTCGGCGGCACCTTCCTGGAGCGCCTGCAGGCCGACCCCGCATTCGTCGGCTTGTGTCGAGGGATCTACCAGGAAGGAAACGGCGCACCGGCCCCGGACGTGGGTTTCTACCAGATATTGCGCTGCCTCGCTGGCACGCAGGCGAAGCGCCATTCCATGCGCTTTCACTACGACTCGTATGTCCTGACCGCGCTTATCCCGATTATGATGCCGTCGCACGGAACCAAGGGCAATCTGATCATCCTGCCGCAGACGCGGCCGATCAGGAAGTTCTACGGCGCCAATCTGGTCGACAAGATCCTTGTCGACAACCGACTATCCCAGGTGCTCTTCAAATACGCCTACGGGCGACGCTGGGGCCGCATGGTCAGCCTCGAGCTGAAGCCCGGCAATCTGTACTTCTTCTGGGGCTACAGATCGCTGCACACGAACGAACCCTGCGATGCGGACGAGATCCGGTCGACCGCGCTCTTCCACTTCGTCGACCCGCATGCCCAGAGCAGCTTGAAGCGGATGATGCGGACGCCGGCCGAACCGTCGGCCCGAGCGTGATCCCGGCGGTTGGGACGGCAGGCCCGCCTGCCGTCCCGCGCTGAACCATCTCCTGGCGGAACGGGCGAAGCGGCTGCGATGCCGCGCGCTCGGACGCGCATAGTCGCTTCCGCCGCGGCGGCCTATGGCTTAAAGCCCTGCCCATGCCGGCTGCGCATCCGCCCTCGCCCCCTCCACCCGTGAGCCGCAGCGTCGCCATCATCGGCGCCGGGCCCGCGGGCCTGATGGCGGCGGAGGTGGTGGCCCGCGCCGGCCACCACGTCGTCGTCTACGAGCGCATGCCCTCGCCGGCGCGCAAGTTCCTGATGGCCGGGCGTGGCGGCCTCAACCTCACCCATTCGGAGCCGCTCGACCGCTTCGTGGAGCGCTACGGCCCCGACGCGCCGTGGCTCGCGCCGGCGATTCGCGCCTTCCCGCCGGAGGCCGTGCGGGCCTGGTGCCAGGCGTTGGGTCAGCCCACCTTCGTCGGCTCCAGCGGCCGCGTGTTCCCGCACGCCTTCAAGGCCTCGCCCCTGCTGCGCGCCTGGCTCGGCCGGCTGGCGGACCTGAGCGTGGAGCTCAGGCTGCGCCACACGTGGCGCGGCTGGAGCGACGATGGGGCGCTGCTGTTCGAGGGGGCCGACGGCGCACCGGTGATGGCGCGGCCTGATGCCTGCGTGCTGGCGCTCGGCGGCGCGAGCTGGCCCCGCCTCGGCGCCGACGGCAGCTGGACGGCGCCGCTCATGGCGGCCGGCATCCCGGTCACGGCGCTGGCGCCGGCCAATAGCGGCCTCCGCGTCGCCTGGACGCCGCTGCTGCGTGAGCGCCATGCCGGCACGCCGCTGAAGCGCATCGCACTCACCCTGGGTCACCGCACCGTGCGCGGCGAGGCGGTGATCACCGAAGCGGGTCTGGAGGGCGGCGCCGTCTACGCGCTGACGCGCGACGTGCGCGCCGCACTGGACCGCGGCGAGCGCCCCCTGCTGCACCTCGACCTCCGCCCCGATCTGAACGAGCCCGAATTGACGCAGCAGCTTGGCCGCGCCGGCGGCCGGCCGTCGCTCCCCAACCGGCTGCGCAAGGCAAGCCTGCCGCCCGTGGCCGCTGTGCTGCTGCGCGAGGCGGAGCACCGGCCGGGACCGCCAGACGCAGCAACGGTGGCGGGAGTCGCCGCAGGAGCGGCCGCTGACGCGGCGGCGCTGGCCCGGTGTATCAAGGCCGTGCCGATCCCCGTCGACGGCCTCGCCGGGCTCGCCCGCGCCATCTCCACCGCCGGCGGCATCCCGCAGGGCACCGTCGACGCCCGCTTCATGCTGCGTGCCCGCCCCGGCACCTTCGTCGCCGGCGAGATGCTCGACTGGGAGGCGCCGACCGGCGGCTACCTGCTCCAGGCGACGTTGGCAACCGGCGCTGCCGCCGGCCGCGGCCTGCTGGCCTGGCTCGGCGAGCCGGCTGGGGACACGGCCACGATTAGCCACACGAGCCCCGTTGCGCAGGCCGCCCGGCTCGGCTAGTGTCCGCGCCAGGCTGGCACCCGTAGCTCAGCTGGATAGAGCGTTGCCCTCCGAAGGCAAAGGTCACACGTTCGAATCGTGTCGGGTGCGCCAATATCTCAAGTTCTTCAATGAGATAAAAGAAGTAGACGCAACGTCACCACGCGAGACATGCGTCGCGGAAGCAACTGGCCGGAAGTCGTGGGATAGATTGTTGCACTCCCGGTCGCGACCGCCGGAACGCGCTTCTTCACCGAACGAGACACTGCTGGCGTGCGTCGCGTGGGCTGATATCCACGGCACGAGGACGCGACGAGGGCCGCAGTCCGCCAGGCGGTAGTCAGACAAGCTGCGTTAGCTCATACGTCGCGTGGCAACACACGCGAGTAAGCGCCAGGTAGGCTGGGCGCGCGGTTTCGTCGCAACGTCGCGGCAAAGCTGACGTTCTGCCTCGTAGACGCCCATCTCGTCTTCGGTCAGAAACGCGCCGCCTGGTCGGTGGCGCGGTTGGTGATCGCGTGGGGATTGAGCTTCGGGCCGCGCCGGGCCTCCAGCTTGCTCGGCCAGCGCTCCAGGGGCGGTGGCGCTCATCATCGCCGCGGTCAGCCAATGAGATGATGACGCGCTCCACGCGCTGCCCAAGCGCGCCGGGAACAGCCTGGGCTCCGCATTGGTTCTCCGAGCCAGAACTCTTGAACCTGGAGCACCAGCATGAGCATCCTTGGCAAAATCATGAGCGCCGTCTTCGGCTCGACATCGGCCACTGCTGCTCCCTCCGCGCAAGGGACTGGCCCGACGCTGCCCGCGGGCGAAGCTGCCGCCGCGAGCGCGCCGCAGGCCGGTGTCGAGACAGCACAGGCAAAGCCCGCGTCGGGCGGTGCGAGCGGCAACGTCGACGTCGCTGCGATTCTTGACAACGCTGCGAAGAACAAGGGCGAGAAGCTTCAGTGGCGCTCTTCGATCGTGGATCTGATGAAGGCCCTGGACTTGGACAGCAGCCTTTCCGCTCGCAAGGAGTTGGCCAAGGATCTGCACTACACCGGCGACACAAACGACTCGGCGACGATGAACGTGTGGCTTCATAAGCAGGTTATCGCCAAGCTCAAGGAGAACGGCGGCAAAGTGCCGGCCGGCCTCGTCAGCTGATCGGGCAGCGGCGTCGAGCAGCTGGGCCACGCTTCTCTGCCCATTTGGCAGCCTCCTTGGGGGCCCGGCCATCGATCGTGCCATATGGCAACGCTCCGTGGCGGGGCGGGGCGACCGCGGCGCGTAGTCCTGGCTGAGTCGTCGCCCGACCGGGTGCCGTGTTCGTGGGCTCAGCGACTGGCCTGCGGTTTAGGCCGGCGCTCGCTACGCCATGGAGACGTTCGCCTACCGGGCGCAGGAATGCGGGTCGAGACTGGAGGTGTGGGTGGGGCGCCCCCCCGACGTGGGCGCTGCGCGCGTCGATGCCACCCGCGCCGTGCTCACCGCCAGGCGCATCACAGCCGTTCTCTACGGCTGTCGGAGCTGTTTCGCGTGAATCAACGGTCCTGCCCGCGGGGTCGGCACCCTCAAGTGTGACTTTCTGATCGGCCTTGCCAGGGCTGCTGCCAGCTAAGCCGCAAGCCGGGCTCATGCCAGTTGAGTTCGACAAGCTGTCCAGAATGCGCCATCGTGACAAAGCAGGTTGTCATGTCCGGACCGCCAAAGCAAAGATTGGTCACCAGAAAGTCCGGCAGAAAGTAGTACTTATATGCTCCCGTCAGCGGACAAATCTCGGTGATCCCGCCCTGTCTGAGCGTTCCGACGAGGATCTTGCCAGATTGGGAGACAGCCATGCTGTCAAACCGCGCGACGCCCGGAAGTTGGGCGACAAGCGTAGCCCCTTCGGCAGCCGGAAAAGGCCTGCGACGGACAGAGCCCGGACCGATGATCTCCCAGGACCATACACGCGCGGCAGCCGTCTCGGTCGCATAAAGGGTCTTGTTGTCCGGCGACAGCCCGATGCCGTTCAAATCCCCATTGAAGGGGAAAATAACCTCTCTAATATGCGAACCGTCTGCTTTCGCCCAGAAGATGCCGCCGCGGTGGCGCACCCGCCCCTCGGTCTTACCGAAGTCCGTAAAGTAAAAGCCGTCGTCGGTATCAAACACAATGTCGTTCGGACCGGCGAGCCGGTGGCCATCGACGTTGTCGTAGAGGACATCCCATTTGCCGGTGCGCGGATCGACCACATCGATCCGGCCGCCTTCCCACTGGGCGCCGCCATTGTTGCACACGTAAATGCGCCCGTCGGGGCCGATGGCGGCACCGTTCGGGCCCCCGCCAAGGTTTGCAACGACGTCCGTCTTACCGTCTGCGGCTACGCGCGTGAGCCGACCTCCCACGATCTCGCAAAGAATAACCGAACCATCGCCCATCGCGACCGGCCCTTCCGGAAACTCCAAGCCCCGAGCCAGTGGCTTCATGGCCCACCTCTCCCCCGTGCGTGCGTGCATGCCAGATCGGGAGGCGGGCTACGACTGATGGCCGTCACCCGCCCCGCCCGACAGTGTTCGCTCGGCGCAACCTGCTCAGCGCCGACCGCGTCGGCTCGCTCCCGCTCTCAGGCGCGCAGCCTTTCGGGCTCGGCATGGACTGGCTCGTTCGCCAACCCTTCGAGCATCGGCCGCAGCTTGTTCGCGACAAGGTCCATGCAGCGGAGCGTATCCTCTTTGGTGGCGGTGCCTCCCATCTGCATGAGCAGATGCCCGATGCCGCCGACCTTCTTATAGAAGGCACGGACCTGCTCGTAGACTTGATCAACTGTGCCCCAGAACATCATCCCCTTCTCGCGCAGCTCATGAATGGAGGGGGCTTGATGGCCAAGGAAGAAGTGGACCCCGCCCATGCCCCGCCGCAAGCCGCTCGCATAAGCAGCCGCCGGCGCAAATCCAGCGGCGTATTGGAAACTCGGGTGCTGACTTCCGAGGAATTCGACCCACTTGTGAATGCGCTGGGCGATCTCGCCTGCTTCGTCTTCGGTCCGCCCCACCGCCATGTATCCCATATAGCCGAGGCGATCCAAGGGGGTGGGTCTGCCATGGGCCGCTTCGTACGCCTTGCGATAGCTGGCGTAGAAGGGCGAAGCATCCCTGAACCCACTCTGCGAGGTCACACAGACATAGCCTTTGCGGCCGATATTCTCTGCGCTGGCGATGCTTTGCCCCGTCATCCAGATGGGCGGGTGCGGATCTTGGTAGGGCCGTGGAACGATATTGACGTTGCGAAAATGAAAGTATTCGCCTGCCCACGAGAATGGGCCATCCCGCGTGGTCAGGGCCTTGAGGATGAGGTCGTGCGCCTCCCAGAAGCGACCATTCACCTCCATCGGATTGGAATTGGAGTTGAAGTGCTCCCACGGGATGCTCTTGATGAGACCGACTTCGGTTCGGCCGCGCGACAGGATATCGGTCAGCGCCATCTCCTCCGCGAGACGGACGGGATCGAGCCGCTGCGCGATGGGAGATCCAATGGACAGGAGTCGCACCCGCGACGTCGTCCGCGCCAAGGCCGCAACGATGACCATCGGCGAGGGCGACATGCATTGGAAGCTCGCGTGGTGCTCGTTGACCGCGATGTTGATCCCGAGCTGATCCAAGACCGCATACTCCTCAAAGTACCGGTCGAACAAATCGGCAGCCTCATCAGGGTCTATGAGAGCCGTCGGTGGAGTATTTCGAATGGGACCGCCCACCCTGTCCCACCCGGGGTGATACTGCTGCTCAGTGAAATACCAGAGCTTCATGGCTATCCTCTCAGTTCACGTGTGCCGTTTGGCGGAATTTGACGAGATGTTCCGCGAACTTGAGGGGCTGCTCCAGCGGAAGATAGTGGCCTGCCTCCGCAACGACCTCGAAGGTGGCGCCTGGAATGGCCTCGGCAAAGCGGCGGCCATACGAGACCGGAACAATCCTGTCGTCCGCTCCCCAAAGCACGAGCGTGGGAATATCGATATAGGCGAGGCGCGCGCGCAGCCCCGGATTGTGCAGCAAGGGCGCCCAACCAAATTGAGTGAGCCCTTCGCGATTTGCACAGAAGCGCAGAGATGCATCCTCGTCCATGTTGGCGAAATCCATGTTTGAAAACGCCAGGTTTGCCTTTTCGGGGTCTGAAAAAAGGAGCCCCGGATAATGCTTCGTCTCCGTGATGAAGACGTCGAGGATTTCCTTTTCCGCCGGGTCCGTGGTGAAGCGTGCGCCGACAGGGTCGGCGAGAGCTAGGCGCGAGAGCCCATCACAGCCTTTTGCAGCCATTTCTGCAGCAACCCACCCGCCAAAGGACGATCCGACAAGGGTCACGTCGTCGAGGCCGAGGGTGCGTACAAGCGACACCGTGAAGTGCGCGAGGTCCTCCATCGTCCGCATCGAGCGCGGCCGCGCGGACGCGCCAAAGCCGGGCAGCGACGGGGCCACGACATCGAAGTGCTTGGCGAGTGCTCCGATGAATGGATCGTCGACGCTGACGCCGTCGAAGCCGTGAAGATAGAGCAGCGTCGGCCCTTCGCCGACGCGCAGGTATTCAACGGGGGAGCCGCCTATTTCGGTCCGCTCAGGCAGAGTGTGGGTGAACAGCATGCGAAGCATCTTTCATAGCGGCCATGTCTCGTGATCGTCGACGGCGCGGCTACCCGCGTAGACGTCGAGCTCGTAGGCCGAGCACATACGGGCCATGGCTGGGCGGAAAGCGTGAAAGCTCCGCCTGCAACCGTCGTCACACGGAGCGCTGCCATCAGCATGCCCAGTTTGCCTTTCGTCACCGGGAAGTCTCGCTCGCCGCCGCGCAGACGAGCGCCCCGTCGCAGTCCTCAGCGAGGGACTTGCCGTGAGACGATAGAGTCGACCGGTCGGAGATGACCATTGGCCCCATGGGAAATGTCATTTTTCCTGCGCGTCACGATCGCCTTGGCATTGAGGTCACAGGAGGTGCTAACCTTGGGCCACCCAGTCCGCTGACGATGAGGTGTGACGAATGGCCAGGGCACTGCGTCTAGGCGTAGCCTACGACTTTCGCAATCCGGCTGTATCGGGCCTCAGCCACCACGAGCTCTATGCCTCGATCATTGAACAGGTCGCTTGGTTGGACGGATTGGGGCTCGACCTCGTGTGGTTCACCGAGCACCATTTTGTCGAGGACGGTTACCTGCCGTCATGGGTTCCGGTCGCAGGGGCGATGGCGGCGCGCACCAAGCACGTTCGCTTCTCCTGCGACGTCTGCCTCCTCCCCTTCAACCATCCGATCCGGCTGGCCGAAGATCTTGCCGTGCTCGACAACATCAGCAACGGGCGCGTGGAAATCGGCGTAGGTATGGGATACGCGCCTCATGAGTTCCGCGGGTTTGGCATTCCGCAGGCGCGCCGGGTGTCACTCACTGACGAAGGCCTCGCGGTCCTGCGTCTGGCGTTTACCGGCGAAAAGTTCAGCTTTACGGGCAAACGCTACACGTTCGAGGACGTAACGATCAGGCCGGGTTACGTCCAGGAGGGTGGGCCGCCGCTCTGGGTGGCTGCGATGAGCGAACCAGGCGCGCGCCGGGCTGCGCAGCACAAGGCCAACTTGTTGCCGCAGGGGATGCGGGCCAGCACCCTCGACACGTGGGCGGCCGACCTCCGCGCCCACGGCACCGATCCGTCGGAATTTCGCGTCGGCATTATCCGCTCCTGCCTCGTCACCGACGATCGCGAACGCGACTGGCAGACCGTGCGCGCCGCCGAACGGCGGCGCATGGAGGTCTACGATCGCTTCCGTCAAGAGTCCGGCGGGCCCGGCGGCGCGTCCGGGATCACGCCGGGCGAGGCTATTCCACAGACCTGGATCGTCGGAAACGTCGACCATTGCGTGACCGAGCTCACCGCATTCATCGAGGAATATGGGCTGACCGACATCGTGACCTGGGCCGTACCCCCAGGATTGCGGACGGACGACATGAACCCGAGCCTTGAGCTTTACGCGCGCGAGGTCGCCCCCCGGCTTCGGAAGCGATTTGCGGCTTGAGCGGGTGACGGATCGCCTCCCGAAAGGTGGCCCGCCCTATCGTCCGCACCCGGTCGCAGCCCCTTGCGGCCGCGCCGCAAGCCGTCGGTTGACCTAACGCGAGGCTGAGCAACCCCGATCTTCTGTCGACCCGCCCGCTCCCGTCGCCCTAGCGGATCAGCTATGAGGGCACAGGATCCTCATTTCAAAAACGAGGGACCATGGGGAGAGCAGGCCCGGAGAGCGACATGAACGCTGACCGTTATGGGGAGATTCTTGTCTTTACGCGCGTTGTCGCCTGCGGAGGGCTATCGGCGGCTGCGCGCGCGCTCTCTCTGTCCCCTTCCGCCGTGAGCAAGCGCATCTCCCGCCTGGAGAAACGGCTGAACGTCCGCCTCTTGAACCGGTCTTCCCGCTCGCTCCGCTTAACTGCGGAGGGGGAAGCCTTCTACGCTGGAGCGGCGCGCTCTCTTGATACCCTCGACGAGGCCGAGAACGCCCTGAAGAGTCTGTCAAACTCGCCGCGCGGCCTCTTGCGCATCTTCGGGCCGCCGGCCTTCGGCTACCTGCAGCTCGCGCCACTCGTTCCCGAGTTTCTTGCCTTGTATCCGGACCTGCGTCTCGAGTTCCAGCTTCACAACGAAATCGTGGATCCGGTCGAGGCCGGCGTCGACCTCGCCATACGGATGGGGCCGCAGCGGGACAGCTCCTTGGTCGCACGCAAGATCGGTGGATCGCGCTGGATCATCTGTGCAGCGCCCTCCTACCTGCGCCGTCACGGCACGCCACAGACGCCGACTGATCTCCTGTCGCACAATTGTATGAGCTTCTCCGTTCGCACGCATCGCGTGCACTGGTCGTTTAAAGAGAATGGGCACACGGTCCGAGTGCCCGTTCGCGGCAACGCCATTTCCAACCAAGGCGAAATGTTGCGGCAACTCGCCTTGAACGGAGTCGGTATCCTGCGGATCTCCGAATTTGTTGTCGCCGCCGATACCGCCGCCGGACGCCTGGTGCCCGTCTTGGCCGACTATGTGGAGAAGGAGGAGGAGGAGCCAATCTATGCCGTCTTTCACCATCAGCGGCATATGAGCCCGCGCATTCGCGTCTTCCTCGATTTCGTGCAGAAGAAGCTCGCCGAGCAGCGCCGCCACAACTGACCGCGAACGGCGCCGCGTTGCGCCCGCTTTCTCGGCAGCTCCTCTCGCCGGCGCGCGATTCCGCGGTGGCGACCAAGCAAGACTTCCCCTTGATTTGCGAACTCCAGCATACCGGCCCCGGCGCGGAGATCACCGTGCCGCTATAGCAATTCCGCGTTTCTTCGAACCGCCGAAATGCTCTATCTGATTGATTTGTCGCGTTTTCTTCACGCGAACCGGCGTCCACTTCGCTCGAAAACGCTGTAGAGCGCAGCGGGCCTACGTTTTCGGTCAATGTTGACGAAAAGGAACAGTGAAGTTTCCTCTGGCGACAATGGCCAGGGCTAGCCGGTAGACCTTATCTTGTCACCAGCACCGAGCCCGATAGCGAGATGACCGGCGAGCGTGTTCCGTAGCGGAACAGCTTTCCCACCCGCAACAATCGAGGTTCGGGCCGCCGACGCTCCGGCAGCCGACCTGATCGGAACACATAAAAGTGAGCGGGAGGAGACGAATAATAATGAGGGGTTTGCTCCAAGTCATGGTCGTGCCTGTCGCCCGCTGCGCCGAGGCAGGGGTGCGGGCGTAGCGAAACACGCCTCCAGCCGAACCCATGCCGGTTTCACGCGCGGTGCCTCGTCGTCCCGGCTCAACGCCGGACACGGCCGCGAAGAAACCACCGCGCCGCCACCGTCTGTCGGGAGGCCGAAACAGGCAATGCGCGCGTCCGGGCAGGCGCCAATCTTCGGATTGGCGGCCGCGATCGTCCGACCCGTATTTCGGCAATGCAACACCGCGCCGGCCAAGCTTAAGGAGCACATTTGATGCTGAACGATATTTTTAAATTGGATGGCAAGTGCGCCCTGGTGGTCGGCGGCGGCCAAGGCATGGGCGCAAGTACGGCGCTGCTCTTGGCCAGCGTTGGGTGCAACGTAGCCGTCGTCGACGTGGTTGAAGAGCGGGCAAAGGACGTCGCCACCAAGATCGCGGCGCTTGGTCGTACCAGTGCCGCCCTCCAGGGCGACATCCTGAAAATCTCCGATACAGCCGCGCTCGTGCAGGAGGCGGAGCGGAAGCTTGGCGGGCTGGATATCCTGGTCTCGATCGTCGGCCAGGCGCGATGGGCATCCGTTCTCGAGGTCACGCCCGACCTCTGGGACATCGAGCACGACCAGAATCTCCGGTCATTCTTCTTTCTCGGCCAGGCTTTCGCGCGCCACCTGGTAGACCAAGGCCAGCCGGGCGCGATCACATGCATCACGTCGGTCAGCGGCGTGAACTCCTCCCCCCGGCATGCTCCCTATGGCGCGGCAAAGGCAGGCCTCATCCAGCTCGTGAAGACGATGGCCGTCGAGTTCGCCAAATACGATATCCGCGTCAATTCGGTTGCGCCGGGAAGCATCATCACGCCTCGTCTGCCCGAGACCGAGGAGACGGACCGGACGACGCGCAAAGGGCCGATTCCCATGAAGCGCCGGGGAACGACTGACGAGATCGCCAAAGCCATCTTGTTCCTGTCATCCGATCTGGCAAGCTACGTGACCGGCCATACTCTTCTCGTCGATGGCGGATGGATGGCTGCCAACATTTCCGTACGGCCAGACTAGGCGCCGCGGGGAGGGCCCCTACAGACGCACCTAACTGCTGTTTTGACACCTGTGTAGGAGATCGAGGCGGACCGTGACTTCATATCTCACCTCGCGCGTTCTGCAGGCGATCATCACGATCATCGGCATCAGTATCGTCGTGTTCGCGTTATCGCGCCTCAGTGGTGATGCGGCGGCCCTCCTCATTCCACCCGACGCTTCCGAGCGGGATCGCCTCGCGTTGCGTGAACAACTCGGTTTGGACAAACCGATCATCGTTCAGTACGCCCTGTTCCTCAAAGGCGCGCTCAGCTTCGACTTTGGAAATTCTTTTCGGTTCGGTAAGCCGGCGCTCGATGTCTACATGGAGCGTTTTCCAGCGACGCTTCAGCTCGCATTCGTGGCATCGCTGATCTCCGCCGGCGTCGGCGTCCTCATTGGCGTCTACAGCGCGGTGAAGTCCGGCGGACTCACCGATCGGGCCGCCAATCTGGTCGCCTTGATGGGCCAGGCGATCCCGTCCTTTGCGATCAGCATTCTGATGATCGTGATCCTCGCGGTCGAGTTCCGTCTGTTACCCACGTCTGGCATGGGGGATTGGACGTCGTTCATCATGCCCGCCATCGCGCTGTCCTGGTACTCACTGGCCTCGCTCACCAGAATGACGCGCTCGTCGATGCATGACGTGCTGGATACGGAGTACGTTCGATTGGCCCGACTAAAGGGGCTGCCGGAGCGGACAGTCATCTGGAAACACGCCTTTCGTAACGCGATGCTTCCGATTCTAACGTTATTCTCGCTACAGCTCGTCTTTTTTATCAGCGGGTCGGTGATCGTCGAAAGTATCTTCGCATGGCCTGGGGTTGGCCAGTTGTCGATCCAGGCCATTCAGGCTCGGGATTATCCCCTGGTGCAAGCGATCGTGTTCCTGTCCTCCGTCCTGCTGGTCGCGCTGAACCTGGGCGTCGATGTCCTGTACGGGTTCATCGACCCACGCATTCGGCTTTCGTAGAGGGAGGGCAGCACGATGACGCAGCTCTCACTCGATGCCGGCACACCCGTTTCGATCTCAAGCAGAATCCGTACTCTGCTCAAACGCTGGCCGGTCGGATCTATCGCCATCCTCATTGTCCTGCTCGTGCTCGGCGTCTTCGCGCCTTTTCTCGAGCCACACAATCCGGATACCCCGCAGATCATGAAGGCTCACCGGCCGCCGGTCTTTCTGGGTGGCACGTGGGACTACGTGCTCGGAACCGACGATCTCGGCCGCGACAACCTCAGCCGCCTCATCAGCGGTGCTCGCATCTCGCTTCTGGTGGGATTTGCTGTCGTTCTGGGAGCGGGTTCCATCGGGACGGTGTTGGCGCTCCTTGCCGGCTATTTCGGCGGGATCGTCGACATCATCATCTCGCGCATGACCGAGGTCTTCGTGGCCGTGCCGTTCCTGCTCGTGGCCATCGCCGTGGTCGGCGCCGTGGGCGCGAGCACGACTAATTTGGTCCTCACATTGATATTCATGACGTGGGCCGGCTACGCGCGGGTCCTGCGGGCCGAGGTTCTTCGGTTGAGGGAGCTCGAGTTCGTTAAGCTCGCGAAAGTAGCAGGATGCAGTAATATGCGGATCCTGTTCCATCATATCCTGCCCAATATCGTCAATCCGCTTGTCATACTTGCAACTCTACAGCTCGGCGCCACGATTGTGATCGAGGCCTCACTGAACTTCCTCGGCCTCGGCGTGCCCGCTCCGCAGGCGACGTGGGGCGGAATGCTTGCAGCCGGCAAGAACTACATCGGGTTCCAGGACTCGCTCGTCATCATCCCTGCCATCGCGATCTTCTTGGTCGTCCTTTCCATCAATCTGCTCGGCGACTGGCTGCGCTTACGCCTGGACCCGAGGTTCCGCCAGCTATGACGCAGATGTCAGGCCAGCCTGCCCTTCTGGAGGTCAAGAATCTCCGTACCTACTTCCGTACGCGCGCCGGTGTCGCGAAGGCCGTGGACGGTGTGTCATTCTCCTTGCAGCAGGGCCGTACGCTCGGGATCGTTGGGGAGTCCGGCAGCGGCAAGAGCGTCACGATGATGTCGATCGTGCGCTTGATCGCAAAGCCGGCCGGGCGCATCGAGTCAGGCGAAATCCTGTTCGAGGGCAAGGACCTTCTGAAGCTCACCGACGAGGAGATGCGGCGGATCCGAGGCGATCAGATCGCCGTCGTGACCCAAGATCCGATGACGTCGCTCAACCCGGTGTACTCCATCGGAAATCAGCTCGAGGAACCTCTGCGCCTGCATCAGGGGATCAAGACGAAGTCTGTGCTGCGGGACAAGGTCATCGCCGGGCTGCGGCGTGTCGGAATCCCGGCGCCAGAGATGCGGGTGCGCAGCTATCCCCACCAGATGAGCGGTGGGCAGCGACAGCGCGTTGTTACCGCGATGGCATTGGAGTGCCACCCGTCTCTGCTGCTCTGCGACGAGCCGACGACCGCGCTCGATGTGACCGTGCAAATGCAGGTGCTCAGGCTGCTCCGCGAGATTCAGCGTGAGCAGCGGCTGAGCATGATCATCGTCAGCCATGACTTGGCCGTGATCGCTCGCGTCTGCGACGACGTAGCCGTCATGTACGCCGGGCGCATCGTCGAGAAAGCTGGTCTGGTCTCGCTCTTTGAAAATCCCTCGCATCCCTACACCAAGGCGTTGATGCGGTCGCTGAATGGCGAGACTGACGGCAAGGGGCGGCTGCATGCGATCGAGGGCCAGCCGCCGGACGTCCGCCAGATCAAACGCGGCTGCCCGTTCGCCCCGCGCTGCCGAGAGGCCATGGACATCTGCACATCGGAATTTCCGCCGGAAGTGGTGTTATCGCCCAACCACACGACCTCCTGCTGGGCGGTGTCGGCGAAGATCGGATCGGGGCCTCGATGAGTGATGCCCTGAATATCGCCCCGCCGAACACGATCGACGACGCCGCGGGTCCGTCAACCGCGCCGCTGATTGAGCTCAGTGCGGTCTCGAGGACGTATACCGTTCGAAAGGCTGAGCTGAGGGCGGTGGACCGTGTGTCGCTCGCTATCAAGCCCGGCAAGGTCCTGGGCGTGGTCGGCGAGTCCGGTTGCGGAAAGACAACGCTGTCGCGCATGATGTTGCGCCTGGAGACGCCGTCGAGCGGAGTCATTCGCTTTCGCGGGACCGACATCTGGGACCTAAAAAAGGAAGGACTGCGCGACTTTCACAAGTCGGTGTCTGCCGTTTTCCAGGATCCTTACAGCTCGCTCAATCCGCGCCACCGCGTCGAACAGGTAGTCATGGAGCCCGTCCGCGTCAATTTTGGACGCAAAGCCACCAACGCGGGTCGCATCGGCGAGCTGCTTCATTCGGTTGGCTTGCCCGCCACGGCAGGCCGCATGTATCCGCACGAGTTCAGTGGCGGCCAGCGTCAGCGCATCGCCATTGCCCGCGCCATCTCGACCAACCCCGAGCTCATTCTACTCGACGAACCCGTGTCCGCGCTGGACGTCTCGATACGTGCACAGATCCTCAATCTGCTCAAAGACTTGCAAGCCGCCAGCGGAGCCGCCTTCGTGTTTGTGGCTCACGACCTCGGCGCCGTGCGTTACATGAGCGACGAGGTCATCGTGATGTATCTCGGCGCTATCGTCGAACGGGCGCCCTCCGAGGCGCTGTACGTCCGTCCTAGGCATCCTTACACGAAGGGGCTGCTCGAGGCCTCGCTGCCGCCTGATCCGAGAAGCCCCAATCTCAACTCGTCGATCGAGGGTGATCTTCCGAGCCCGATCAATCCTCCGAGCGGATGCCGGTTTCGCACGCGCTGCCCACTCGCTGCCGAGCGATGCGCCCGCGAGGAGCCCGAGCTCCGAGAAATCGACTTCGATCACCGCGTGGCCTGCCACTACGCGGGCTAGAGGCCAGGTCTCTGGGAGGTGCCGGTGCGAGAGCTGACAGGGAAGGTTGCAGTCATTACCGGGGCTGGGAGCGGCATCGGCCGCGGCTTGGCTCAGGCGTTCGCCGCGGCCGGTATGCGGCTCGTGCTCGCCGACATCGATGGCGCCTCCGCGGAGGAGACCTGCGCCCTGCTGCAGCTGCCGCCCAGCCGCGCCATTCCGGCTCAAGTCGACGTGGCTCAGCTCACTGACGTGGAGCGGTTGGCTGACGTCGCCTATGGGCAATTCGGCGCCGTCGACGTCCTCTGCAACAATGCCGGCGTCGTGCCATGGCAACGCGCCGGGGATGCCGACCGCCTGGTGTGGGAGTGGGTCGTTGCCGTCAACATCTGGGGCGTCATCAATGGCATCGAAACCTTCCTGCCACGGATGAGGGCTCAGGGAACACCCGGGCACATCGTGAATACGGCGTCGATCGCAGGCGTGCTGCCGAGCAGGGTCAGTTCGCTCTACTCGACCACCAAATTCGCGGTTGTTGGCCTTTCCGAGACGCTTCGTGAGGAGCTGAAAGAGACGGGCATCGGCGTGTCCGTCCTCTGCCCCGGCGCCGTCAGGACCCGGATCCGTGAGACAAGCGGTCAGAACCACCCTGCGGGGATGGACGCAGCGGCGGCCGTGCCAAACCGGACCGGCCTCGGCGCCGCAGCTGGTGCGCTCGAGCCGGAGAAGGTCGCCGCCATGGTGCTGGACGCTATCCGCGACAACCGGCTCTATATCTTTACCGAGCCAGCGTTGCGGCCACTCGTTGACGAACGCTGGCGCCTGATGATGGAGGGATTTGACGTACTCAGCGAGAGGAAAGTGTAAATTCGTCATCGAGATCCAATAACGGGAGGACGAGCAATGAAAAAGAACCACACTTCACAGACGGGACATATCGATCGCAGAGAAGTCTTGATGGGCGCGGTTGGCGCGGTCGCCTCCACGGCCGCTTTCACCGCCGGCAGCGCAGTTTTTCCGGCCCCGGCACAGGCGGCGCCAAGCGGCAAGCTCCGTGTGGCCGTTGCCAGCCTGATGGACCAGTCGATCGACCCATTTTTTCAGAGCGGCGGCTTGGCACGTCCGATCAATGCTCACCTCTACAACTCTTTCTTTCGGGACAACGATAAGGGCCAGCGTGAGCTCGATCTCGCTGCGAGCTATAGCGTCTCCGCCGACCGCAAGACCGTCACATTCAAAATGCGTGAAGATGTCGTGTTTTGGGATGGAACGCCGCTCACGGCCGATGACGCGGCCTGGTCATGGAAAGCGTTCACGACGCGAACGCCGCCATCAGCGGATGTCCCAGGCCTGAAGAAAACTATCGAATCCGTGACGGCAACCGACAAATATACTGTTGAAATTAAGCTGTTCCAGCCGACGCCGATGGAATGCCGGGAATTTCTTGCCTGGTTTTACATTTCGTCGAAGACTCATTACGAAAAGGTTGGCGCGGAGGCCTTCAAGACGCAACCCATGGGGACGGGGCCCTTCAAGGTGGTGCGCAATGAAGTCGGCTCCCTCTGTGAGATGGAGGCTAACGAGCTCCACTATCGGAAAGACCGCATTCCTGGCGTCCGGAGCCTGCGCCTGCAAGTCGTACCAGAGCCTACGACGCGTATCGCCCAGCTGCGCGCGGGCGAAGTTGACTTAATCGAAGGCATCACGGGCGTTCAGGCCCTACAGCTCGGCGCCGATCCCAACGTCACCATCGTCAAATCGCCGGCGACAGCTCTGTTGAAACTCAATTTCGTCGAGGTTGGACACAACGTCAAGCCGTGGGATGATATTCGCTTCCGCGAGGCACTGGTCATCTCGGTCAATCAGGACGAGATCGTGCAAGGGTTGCTTCGACAAGGCAAACCGAGCCCGAACGCGCACGTCTATCCCGGGGCCTTAGGCTACAGCGAGGCGATGTTTCCGGTGCGCAAGTACGACCCCGCGAGAGCCAAGGCGTTGATCAAGGAAGCCGGCCTCGTCGGCTTTGAGTTCGATCTTCTGGGCTACCGCTCGTCGTCGTATCCAAGTATTCCCGAAGTGATCCAGGCGATCGCTGGTTACTGGTCCGATCTGGGGCTCAAACCGAAGATCACAGTAATGGAGTCGGGCAGCTACTTTACCAGTTTCGTCAACCGAAAGCTGCATGGCGTCGCCGCTCAGGGTTGGCCGTTTTACAATGACTTGCGAAGGCCGGCGGCGTTTCTGATCACCGGCGCCAACTATGGGGCGACCGATAACTTCCCCGAGATCGACGATCGCTATCGGCAGCTGGTCAACGAACCGGATCAGGACCGCCAGGTGAAGCTGGCGCAAGAGATGCATAAGTTCTGCTACGATAATTTTCTGCTCGGGACCTGCCCTTGGTCGGATTCTCAGTGGGCGGTCAGCAAGAAGGTCAAGGCTTGGGTTCGTCCGACCGGTGATCCGTATACGACACGACTGGAGTCCATCCAGCTATAAGAGGCTGTTCTGAAATGAGAGAGGGGCTTGTCGCGGTCTGCGTGAGATACGCCGCAACCAGCGCCCATTCATCGTCCGGAACGTCGGACGGATAAGGTTTGCGAGACTTAACCATCTCGCAAACCTCCGAAATTATGGTTACCGAGGCGGCAAGACCTGGGGCGCCGGCAGGGAATTCGTCCACGTCCGCGTCGACGACGCCTCGCGTATCGCCGTCAGCGAGGTGCTCCCGATGAGCCGTGAGGCGCAGGCGCCCAGGGCGAGCGCCAGCGCGATCAGCGCCGCCGCCATGTACAGCGCTGATTGCCGTCGGTCCGTCATCGTCGTCCCTCTCCGCTCCCTCCACTCAACGGTTCCGGGACGGGCTGGAGGAGCAACCTGTCGCGGCCCGACATGGCGTCTCCCTGCACCTGTTCGTCCAGCCGCTCCGTATCGCGCCGACGGATGTCCTCGGCGGCTTCCTCGATGTCGACATCGGCAATGCCCAACGCTCGCAGGCCCTCCGCTCCCATCAGATAGGCGGATTCGACCGTCTCGCGGATCTGATAGTCGACACCGGCGCGGATCAGATCCGCGGCATGGCCACGGTCATAGCTTCGCACCAGGAGCCTGGCCTGCGGAAATTCGTGCTGCGCCAGTTCCACGATCTGCAGCGCGGCCTTGGGATCGTCGATGCAGATCATGATCGCATCTGCCACGCCCGCGCCGGAGTGGCGCAGGACGTCGAGCCTGGCGCCATCGCCGAAGTAGACCTTGAAACCGTATCGAGCCGCGTCGCGGATCCGGTCGGGCTCCTTGTCGATGACAGCAAGGTCGACGCCCCTGGACAGCAGCGCCTGCGAAGCGATCTGGCCGAAGCGGCCGAAGCCGATGAGGAGGATCCGCCCCTTCAGGTCGCGGGCGACGTCGACGCCGTCCATCGATGCTTCGCTGCGCAATAGCCGATCAGCTGCGATCATGAGCAGCGGGGTCAGGGCCATGGACAGGATCACCACGGTGGAGAACAGCGCGTTCTCCCGCGCATCGATGACGCCGCCCGAATTCGCTGCCGCATAGAGCACGAAGGCGAACTCGCCGCCCTGCAGGAACATGGAGGTGCGGTGCAAGGCCTGGTGATTGGAGCCACCGAGCAGCCGAGCGACCGCATAGACCACGACGCCCTTTGCGACCGTGAAGGCGGCCAGCATCGCCAGCAGAAGCCGCCATTCGGCGGCGACGACGGCGAGGTCGAGCGACATACCGACGGCCAGGAAGAACAGCCCCATGAGCAGGCCGCGAAACGGCTCGATGTCGCTTTCGATCTGGTGCCTGTAGCTCGAGCTCGACAGCATTACCCCGGCGAGGAATGCGCCCATCGCCATCGACAGCCCCGCGACCTCCATGAGCAGAGCCGCGCCGAGGACCACCAGCAGCGCGCCCGCCGTCAGCACCTCGCGCGTCCGCGCCCGCGCCAGCAGGGCGAAGAACGGGTTCAGACCCCAGCGCGACACCGCCAGGAGCCCAGACAGCGCTGCGACCGCTACCACGATGCCTGTCCATCCCGTCTGCCCCTGCGACAGCGGCGACAGAAAGGCCACGACCGCCAGAAGCGGCACGATCATCAGGTCCTCGAACAGCAGGATCGCGACCGACTTCTGTCCCTCCGCGCTCGACATCTCGCCGCGGTCCTGCAGCACCGACATGATGACGGCGGTCGAGGACAGGACGAAGCCCGCCCCGGCGATGAAGGCGACCGGACCCGACAGGCCGAACACCACCGCGCCTGTCAGCGCGAGGGCCGCGATCGCTGCGGCAACCTGGGCAAGGCCCAGTCCGAAGATCTGGCCACGCATGGCCCAGAGCTTGGGCGGCCGCAGTTCCAGTCCGATCACGAACAGGAACATCACCACCCCGAGCTCCGAGAAATGCAGGATGGACTGGGCGTCGGTGAACAGCCCCAGCACCGATGGCCCCACCAGCACGCCGGCAGCGAAGTAGCCAAGGACCGAACCGAGGCCGAGCCGCCGGAACAGCGGCACGGCGACGACGGCCGCTCCCATCAGCACAACCGCAGGAGCGATCGTCTGCCCTAAGCTCACCCCCGCCATCAGTACGTCTTTTTGGTTGCGTGGGTGGCCGCCCGGATGATCGGCGCAACCTCGGTGCCGAGGAGCTCGATCGACCGCTTCATGGCGGCCGTCTCGAGCGAAGCGGTGCTCATCTGGAAGGTGATGCGCGAGACGCCGCCGAGCACCTCGCCGGCATGAAGCATCTTGGCTGCGACCGTCTTTGGATCGCCGATCAGGAACGCGCCCTCGGGGCTCGCCATGGCGTCGAACTGCTGGCGCGACGGCGGCGGCCAGCCGCGTTCGCGGCCGATCTTTCCCGTCAGATGCGCCCAGCCGGGAAAGAACGCCTGTCTCGCGGCCGTGTCGGTCTCGCCGACGAAGCCCATCGCGTGGACGCCGACCTTGAGCGCCTCGGGACTATGCCCGGCATTCAACCCGGATTCGCGATAGAGATCGACGAGCGGGCGGAAGCGCTCGAAGGTGCCACCGATGATCGCGACCATCAGCGGCAGGCCGAGCGTGCCGGCGCGAGCGAAGGATTGCGGCGTGCCGCCGACGCCGATCCAGACCGGCAGCCGCGGCTGATGGGGGCGCGGGTAGACGCCCTGACCTTCCAGCGCCGCGCGGAAGCGACCCTTCCAGATCGGATAGGTCCTCCCGTTGAGCTGCACGAGCAGATCGAGCTTCTCCGCGAAGAGCTCGTCATAATCTCGAGGGTCCATGCCGAACAGCGGGTAAGCCTCGCCGAACGAGCCTCGGCCGACGATGATCTCGGCCCGCCCCCTGGCGATCAGGTCGAGGGTCGCGAACTCCTGAAAGATCCGTACCGGGTCGGCGGCACTCAGCACCGTCACCGCGCTGGTCAGCCGGATCCGACGGGTGCGGGCCGCCGCTGCGGCCAGGATGACCGCCGGCGCGGAATCGAGAAACTCGGCGCGATGGTGCTCGCCGACGCCGAAGACGTCGAGCCCGACCCGGTCGGCGACCTCGACCTCGTCGAGCAGATCGGCCATGCGATCGGTCGCGGAAGGAAGCTTGCCTGTCGCCGGATCGGGGAGGATCGCTGCGAAACTGTCGATACCGATTTCCATCGATGATCCTTGTAAGCTCATTTGGTGGCGCTGATTGAGGACACGGGTCCGGGAGCGGCGGGCGGAGGCATGGTCAGAACCGGTAGTTTGCCATGACGCCGACCAGGGCTATGACCTGTGCGGGACCCGTCTCTCGAATGAACGTGCCTGGGTCGAAGACGCCGACCGAGGCCGACAGGTTGAGGTCCGGTGTCGCCTGCCAGGCGACGGCGATCTCCGCCTGCGTTCCGATGAAGCGCGCATCGCTGTCCCTGCCGCTGCGCACGAGGGTACCCGAGATCGCGTAGATGCCGTCGTCGGTGCTCTGTCGCCAATAGGCCGAACCCGACAGCGAGAGCTCGACGTCCTTGTGCGGACGGATCGTGATGGACGGCCGAACATGGATCAGATTGCGCGGTCCGATCGGCGACTGAGACACAAAGTACTTGCCCCTGCGAAAGAGGGGATTGAGCGTTCCAAGCTCTGGATCGTCCGGGTCGTCGTCTCCCCAGAGCTGTTGCAGGCGCCCGCGAAAACACGGGCGAGATCGCCGAACCTTCTTGGCACCTGGTAGAGGGGGATGGCGAGCCGCGACACCAGGTCCGCCGTCTCGCAACGCATCTCGCCGCTACTCGCCATCCGGCTTGGTCAGGCAGCGGCGCTCGGCACCGGCGTGTTGAGCAACTGCTGCTCCCACACGAACGCGATGCCACTGCCGGCCGCATGCTGCTTGAGTATGTCGATGAACTCAGCGGCATGCTCGGTCCGCGCGTGGTCGCGCTGCCATTCGGACGCCAGGGCGAGCCAGGTCATCACGTTGGCGCCGGCCGCGATCATGCGCTGGATCGCCACGTGATGGGCCTCCACCGAAACGGCTCCGCAGGCATCGGTGATCACCGTCACATCCCAACCCTCGCCGAGGGCTTGAATCACCGGCATTGCGACGCAGATCTCCGTGTACAGGCCTGCGATGATCAGCTGCTTGCGGCCGGTCTCCTTGACGGCATCCACAACCTTCCGGTCCTCCCAGGTGTTGATGAACGTCCGGTCGATCACCTCCTGGCCCGGGAAGACATCGGTAATCTGCGGGAAGATGACACCGCCTCGCTCGGCGATCACGCTCGTGAGAATGGTCGGGACGCGGTAGGCTTTGGCGGCCTTCGCCAGAGCCGTCGCATTGTTGACCACCGTATGCGGAGTGTGGCTGTTCAGGTTGGCGAGCTGGAATGGCTGGTGGTCGATCAGAACGAGGACCGAGTCTTCCGGGCGCAGAAGCGACTTCAAGCCATTGCGAAAGGTCATTTTCAATCCTTCTTCTGATCTTGTCAGTGCACGTCAGTGTGTTCCGAGACGATTCGCCGGGCACGCCGCCTTGTCTTGCCGTTCCCTCAAGCGTAACGCTAGCGCCACGGCGCGCGAAGCTGTGTCGCACAATGGGGAACGCTAACGTGGAGAGCGAGGATCAGCAGACATTCGTCGAGGTTGCGGATGCCGGGGGCGCTTCGGCTGCCGCATCGGCTTGGCATGTCCAAATCGATCGTCAGCCGAAGTCTGATCCGCCTCGAAGCAGATGCCGCTGTTCAGCTTGTCGCGCCAACCACCCGCGGCGCCGCGCTGACGGAAGCCGGGGCGCTGTTCCGAGACTGTGCAGCCGGAGCTTGCATCGAGATCCAGCATCCCGAAAGGAAGATTCGGGTCCTCACCGAGCTGCTGATCGAGTTATTCGAACAAGATCCTCGCTTTAGCGAAGGGGCGGCGGAGCGGGTTTGCCGAGCCGCGCGCGTGCATAGCCTTGCCAAGGTTGGGGTGACGAATCCCCGAAGTCGGCTGGGTTGCACGTGCGGTCGCCTGCCGTCACAATACCGACGGTGAAGCGATCCACCTGCATCGTTCTATAGCTTCTTGATATAGCAAACGGCCTGTTGAGGCTTCGCCGGGGGGCGGCAATCGAGCATGAGGCAAGCACGTCGTTCCAAGCGCGCGTCGGTCTTCGCGCGCGGCCTAGTCGCACTCTGCCTAGTCGCACTCTGCCAAGTCACCCTCGCAGCCGGCGCCGCGGCACAAGCCCCCGTAGCACCGCCCGCCGTCACCGTCGCCACAATCCGCTCGCAGGACGTGACGAACCGGGTCAACTTCATCGGCAGCATCGAGGCGATGCAGAAGGTCGACCTTCGTGCCCGCGTCGAGGGCTTTCTCGACAAGGTCGCATTTCAGGAGGGCGCAACGCTGCCGGCCAATGCTCCAGCGTACGTCATCGAACAAGCGCCCTACATCGATGCCGTGAACCAGGCCAAGGCTACGTTGGCGGAGGGTGACGCGCAGCTCGCCTCGGCCGAGGCGAGCCTGAAGGACAAGCAGGCGACGTACGGTCGCCAGTCGCGGCTCGCGACGCAGCAGTTCGCCTCCCAGGCCGCCCTCGACGAGGCCCTCGCCGCCCGCGATCAGGCCGCCGCGGCCGTGGAGCAGGCCAAGGCCCAGATCGCTTCGGCCAACGCCGCGCTCGCCACCGCGAACCTCAATCTGTCATATACGAACATCGCGACGCCGATCGCCGGTCGTATCGGCAAGACCGCGATCACGCAGGGCAATCTGGTGTCGCCCGCTACCGGCGTCCTCGCGACCGTGGTTCAGATGTCGCCGATCCGCGTCGTGTTCGCCATCCCCGAGCGCGACTACGTCACCATCATGAGGTTCCTGGCGACGCCGGCGGCTAAATCGGCCCCCGGCATGGATGACCTGTTCAAGCCGCAGCTGATCCTTCCCGACGGATCGACCTACGGCGAAAGCGGCAGGATCGAGTTCATCAACAACCAGATCGATGCGTCCACCGGCACCGTGGCCGTCCGCGCCGTCTTCGACAATCCCGAGCGCCTGTTGCTTCCGGGCCAGTATGTCTCGGTGACGGTGCAGACAGGCCAAAAGGCTCGCGCCGTGATCGTGCCCCAGGTCGCCGTGCAGAGGAATGCCGCGGGCGCCTACGTCCTGCTGGTGGACAAGGACAGCCGCGTGCAGGTGCGCCCCATCGTGCTCGGCGAAACGGCCCCCTCCGGCTTCGTCGTCACCTCCGGGCTCCAGGAGGGAGAGCAGGTCATCGTCGACGGCGTCCAGAAGGTGCGGCCCGGGGCCGTGGTCCACGCCACCACTGCCCCCGCGCCCTCGGGATCGGCTCGATGATCTCCAGCTTCTTCATCGCGCGGCCCCAGCTCGCCATCGTGATGTCGGTGGTGATCACCATCGCCGGCCTGCTCTGCCTCCTCGTCATACCCGTCGCGCAATACCCGGCCATCACGCCCCCCGTCGTTCAGGTTACGGCGAGCTACCCGGGTGCGGACGCGTCGACCATCGCGCAAACAGTCGGCGCGCCGATCGAGCAGCAGGTCAACGGCGTCGAGGGCATGATGTACATGTCGTCGACGAGTTCGTCGGCCGGCGTCTACACGCTCGCGGTGACCTTCGCCGTCGGTACCGATCCCGACATCGCCCAGGTCAACACGCAGAACCGGGTGGCGCTCGCCACGTCGCAGTTACCCAGCATCGTCAATGCACTGGGCGTCCAGGTTCAACAGCAGTCGACGAGCATGCTAGGGGTGATCGCCATCTACTCCGACGATCCCAAGCAGGATCCGGTTTTCATTTCCAACTACACCAGCATCAACTTGCAGCCGGCCGTCTCACGCGTTCCCGGCGTCGGCGCCGCGACCTTGTTCGGCGCCCTCAACTATTCCATGCGGGTCTGGCTGGACGCGGACCGCATGGCGGCCCTGTCGTTGACGCCCATCGACATCTCGAACGCCATCCAGAACCAGAACATTCAGGCGTCCCTGGGCCAGATCGGCGCGCCGCCGATCGCCGACACCCAGGTGATGCAATATACGATCGAGACGAAGGGCCGGCTGATCACGCCCGACGATTTCAGCAACATCATCCTCCGGACCGGCGCCGACGGCGCGATCCTGCGCATCCGGGACGTCGCGCGCGTCGAGCTCGGCGCCCAGTCGTATGCCCAGTCGTCCTTGCTCAACGGCAGGCCCGCCATCTGTTTGGCCGTCTACCAGCTTCCCAACGCCAACGCGCTGCAGGTGATGCAGGGTGTCGAGCAGCGGCTGAAGGAGCTCGAACCGCGGTTCCCGCACGGGCTCAAGGCTCGCGTGGTCTACGATTCCACCTTGTTCGTGTCGGCCTCGGTGAACGAGATCGTCAAGACGCTGGCCATCACGGCCGTCATCGTGCTGCTGGTCGTCTTCCTGTTTCTCCAGGATCTGCGCGCCACCATCGTGCCCGCGGTGACCATCCCGGTGTCGCTGATCGGCGTCTTCATCGTCTACCAGGCAAGCGGATTCTCCGCCAACACGATCAGCCTGTTCGCCCTGGTGCTCGCCATCGGTCTCGTCGTCGATGACGCCATCGTCGTCGTCGAGAACGTGCAACGCATCATCGAGCAGGAGGGCCTGCCGGCACGCGCGGCCACCCTCAAGGCGATGGGGCAGGTGACGGGGCCGATCGTCTCGACCACCCTCGTCCTCTTCGCCATTTTCGCGCCCGTGGCGTTCTTTCCCGGTATCGTCGGCGAGCTGTATCGCCAGTTCGCCGTCACCATCACCGCGGCAGTGGCGATTTCGGCGATCAACGCGCTGACCCTGTCGCCTGCGCTCTGCGCGCTGGTGCTACGGCCGCTCAAGCCGCACCGCGGCCCGCTGGCCTGGTTCAACCGCGGCCTCGAGCACACCCGCTCCGGCTATACCCGGGTCTCGGGGGCGCTGGCGCGCCGCTCGCTCGTCGGCGCTCTCATCATCGTGGCGGCCGGCGGCGCGACCGCCTACATGTTCGGGAAGCTGCCGACGTCGTTCCTGCCGACGGAAGACCAGGGCGTCCTGTTCGTCGACGTGGAACTGCCCGATGCGGCCGCCCTGCCACGCACCGACAAGGTCCTGGCCGAGGTCGACCGCATCGCCCGCGACGTTCCCGGCGTGGCCGACGTGATCACCGTGTCCGGATTCAGCCTGCTCACCGGCTCACCCGCCTCCAACAGCGGGCTTGCCGTCGTGGTGCTGAAACCCTGGTCCGAACGGCGAACGCTCGCGACGAGCATGTTCGGGATCTACGAGAGGCTGCACGGTGAATACGCAGCCCTCGCGGGGGCGAACGTCCTGCCGTTTCCGCCGCCGGCGATTCCGGGCCTCGGCACGACGGGGGGCTTCGACTTCAGGCTCGAGGCGCTGGAGGGACAATCGCCCGAGGAACTCGCGACCGCGACTCGCTCCCTCGTGATCGCGGCGAACCAGGATCCGCGCATCAGCCGCGCCTACTCCACCTATTCGGCGTCGGTGCCGCGCATCTTCATGGACATCGACCGCAGCAAGACCGAAAGCCTCGGCGTCTCGGTCTCCGACGTCTTCACGACGATGCAGGCGATGCTGGGCTCGCTCTACATCAATCAGTTCAACTATCTCGGCCGATCGTTCCAAGTGAATATCCAGGCGGACGCGAAGTATCGGGCCAAGATCAACGATATCTCGCGGCTGTACGTGCGCAACGCCGTCGGCGACATGGTGCCGATCAGCACGCTTGCCGTCCCGCGCGAACGCGTGGGTGCCGATTTGATCTACCAGTACAATCAGTATCCGTCGGCGCAGATTTCCGGCGACGCGGCGGCCACCGCATCATCCGGCGAGGCGATGGCCGCCATGGCCGGGGCCTTCAACAAGGTTCTACCGACCGGCTATAATTTCGAATGGTCGAGCCTGTCGTTCCAGGAGGCCAGCCAGACACCGGGCACCGTCCTCTTCATCCTCGGGCTGTCCATGGTGTTCGGCTATCTCTTCCTGGTCGGCCTGTATGAGAGTTGGCTGGTGCCCTTCGCCGTCATCGCCTCGGTGGCGATCGCCGCGCTCGGCGCCGTTCTGACGGTCAGTCTGCTCAAGCTGGGCAATGATATCTACACGCAGATCGGGCTATTGCTGCTCATCGGCCTTGCCGCCAAGAACGCGATCCTCATCGTCGAGTTCGCGCGCGACGAGCGGGCCGCCGGCCGGAGCCGCTACGATGCGGCGGTCGACGCCATGCACAAGCGCTTCCGCGCGGTCCTGATGACCGCGCTGGCCTTCATCATCGGGTTGCTGCCCCTGGTGCTGTCGACGGGGGCCGGCGCCGTCAGCCGCATCCACCTCGGCTTCGCCGTTCTCGGCGGCATGTTGGCCGCGACCTTCTTCGGCATCCTGCTCGTGCCCAGTCTCTACGTGCTGTTTCAACGCATTGAGGACGGGCTGCTGCGCCGGCGCGAAGGGGCGCCAGCGGATGCGTGAACCCGGTCGGCTGGCCCGGATGCCGGCCGGCGGCCCGCCCCGATCGGCCGGACGCATGTCCGACCGGGGGCGTGCGTCAGGGCTTCAGGTCGCCGCCGGGGCGGCGGCCGGTGCCTTGGCCGCGGGCGGCTTGGCCGGCTTCCAGCCGTTCTTCTCCAGCCATTCCATCGTGAGGTCGACCGCGACATTGCCGTCGGGCGCATCCCAAGCGGGTCCGACGAACACGGGCGGATCGACGCGCAGGAAACGGTCGCCCAGGAGTTGTTCACACTGGTCACTGACCGCCTGCGCGCCAGCCTGAAGGAAAAGATCGATCAGGACGAGCGGGTTGAAGGGATCCAGCATCCACTGCCGGTAGCCCCAGTTCGCCATGCCGTCCGCGAGGGCGGGCGCAAGATGGCGCGCCGTGCCGGCAAGATTGCGCGGTGTGCCGACGGAGAGCACGCTGATGTCGGGAAGCTTCTTCTTGTCGGCGAGCGCGGCCGTCAACGCCAGCATAGCCGGGTTGTTGGCAACGACCGCGCCGTCCACATAGACCGGCCCGGTGCCCGCGCCGCCCTGGTAGGCCGGATATTGCAAGGGCATCGCCATCGTGCGCAGGACGACGTCGACGATCAATTCCACCCGTCCGACGTCGCCGGCGGCATTGCTGAACGTGCGAGGCTTCCACCGGCGGTTGTCGATGTCGAGCTCGTCGTCGAGCTGGACCGTCGAGACGAGGACGGGCCGCTTGATATCGGCAAGCGTGGTGCCCGCCCCGAACACCTCATCGCAGAATGCGACGAGCGATTTGGCCGACAGCGCGGCGTTGCTGCCCAGCACCGTGCCGGCCATCGACCAGGGCGTCTGCCCCTCGCGCGCCTCGTCGTCGAAACGCAGCATGGCCTCGAAGGCGCGGATCGGATCATCGAACCAGGCCAGCAACAGGGCATTCACGGCGCCGCTTCCGGTGCCCACGAACAGGTCGACGTCGCGAACGAAACTGTAGCCCGTGGCTTCGGTCCGACGCTCCAGTGTGGACAGGAACACGCCGGCCTTCTCGCCGTTGCCACCATCCAAAGACAAAATTCGATATGTCATAAGCGTGGTTCCTCTTTCGTCGATCAGAATCGGCTGGAGGCCGCGCTCCGGCTCGGCCCGTCGTTGGCGAATGATAGGAAGTAACCTCTACTCAAGATCGATGACCGCTATGCGTTGCCCCTCTTCTTTCGTCACATCGTCGGCTGGATCATTTTCGCGCCCAACCGAGCCGTGTGAATTGCCCTGGAGCATTTCGGTTAGGAATACTCCAAGTCTTTGAACCTGGCGCGCTTGTCTTCGTATGGGCCGGTACTGAACTCGTATGAAGCCGCTCACGCCGCATCACGCGTGCGCCCCGGCTCATCCGCAAGATAAGGCGCCAGTTGCTGCGCCAGGCGCCTTGCCCCCTCTGGATCCAGCAGGATGGACATGTGATTTCCCTCCAGATCGACCCGCGTCACGGGTTGCGAGGTGTACCGGTCGAGCTCGCTGTGCAGCGCGTCGGAGGCGCCGCTTGCGCCGGCCCGAAACAGCACCGCCGGTGACGCCATCATCGTCGGTCGGTAGCGATAGCCCATCACCGTATTGCGGTTGAACAGGCGGAGCGCGCGACCGACGTTCCGCCAGAACGTCGGCCCCAAGCGCAGCTTGCGCGGCTCCGCCGGCAGCTCGATGCCGATGAGCCGCGCGAGGGCCGCGAGCTCGGCATAGGAACGCGGAACACGAACGCTGGCGAGGTAGCCGCCGATGCGCCACAGGCCCTTCGCGTAATTGGCGGGATTGCGCGTTCGCATCGGATTGTCGGTTTCCATCACGGCGCAATCAAAAAAGGCGACCAGCGCCACAGACTGCCCGGCGGCTTCCAGCTGGCACGCCATTTCGAAGGCGACCGGACCGCCGGACGACCAGGCGCCGATCCGATAAGGGCCGATTGGCTGCACAGCCCGCATGGCGGCAACGTAGAGGGTCGCCAGTTCCTCGACGGTCCCGACCGGCTCGCTCGCGTCGAGCAGACCCGGCGCTTGGAAGCCATACAGCGGCTGGTCGAACCCCAGGTGTCCGGCCAGATGGAAATAGCACCACGGACTGCCGCCCGCCGGATGGACGCAGAAAAGCGGCGCGCTCCGCCCCTCCGGCTGGATCGCCACCAAACACTCGGGAAGCTGAGCATGGTCGCCGGGCGCCTGCGCGTCGATCCAGCCGGCCATGCCCGCCAACGTCGGCTTCTCGAACAGAATCCGCAGGGGCAGGTCCACGCCGAAGGTCTCCCGTACCTTGTGGACCAGCCGGGCCGCAGCGAGCGAGTGGCCACCCACCGCAAAAAAATTGTCGGATGGCTTGAGGCCGCGGCGATCGAGCAGGTCGCCCCAGACGGCCCGCAACCTGTCCGTCGTGTCGCTCGCCCCGCCGGCGGCATCGGCGGCGCCCACCAGGCCGGCCAGGGCATCTCGGTCGACGCTTCCGTCGGCCGTTCGCGGCAGGACATCGAGCACGGTGAGCCGGCAGGAGGTCTCGACGCCAAAGGCATCGCGAACCGAAGCGCCCGCCGCCCCGCGCCCGCCGGGGCGCAGGGCGGCAAAGCCGGCGAGTTCGCTCAGGGCGCGGGGCGGCGTGTTCGATCGCGATCGGATCATCGGTCTTGCCTCGTCCAACCCGATCGACACGGCCGGCATGCCCATGGCGAGCGCCCCATCCAAGGAGGCCAGGGCCTCGGCGACGGATAGCGCTCGATAGCCGCGAGCCGCCGCGAACTCGTCCTGCCCCATCGCAGCGCTCATGCCGAGATCGCGCCATCGGCTCCAATGGATGGTGAACGAGCGGACCCCCGCGCTCCGCTCGCCGAGCGCCGCGTTGCCGAGGGCATAGGCGCCCGCGCCCGTCGCGCCGAACAGCGCGTTGACCGAGGACCAATTGACGACAAAGCTCCCCGGCCGGCGGCCCATGAGATCGTTCAGGACGCGCGCGCCGACGGCCTTGGGGCGAAATGCCTCCATCAAGCCGGCCGCCGTCTCCTCGGCCAGGGATCGCGCAGCACTCGTCCCGGCGAGATGGAATGCGCCCTCGATCGGCCCGCCCAACAGCTCTTCCGCGGCCGCAACGGCTTGGGCCATGGCCATGTCATCAGCCACATCGGCCTGACGATAGAGGACCTGGGTCGCCGTCTCCGGCGGCCAGAGGGATGCAAAATCGGCAGGACAAGGCTCGCGGCCGACGATGAGGATGTGGGCCCGGCAGCGCGCCAGCAGGTGCCGCACCACCTGGCGGCCGACTGCGCCATGACCGCCGGTGACGAGGTAGCGTCCGTTCCAGCGCAGCCGGACGGCATCGTCCCCCGTCACAGCCGCGTCGATGGATTCAAGGCGCGGGACGACACGCCGTCCCTGCCGCCAGGCGCATTCGGCCTCGCTGCGGCTGCCCACGATCTCGTCCGCGATCCAGGTCCAGCCGCCTTCTTCGCTCGCCGCCGAGTCGATATCGATCTGGCGGCACGACAGCAGCGGATGCTCGGACGCCGCCGTCCGCAACAGGCCGCGCAGGCCGGCCGCAACCGGATCCACCGCGTCCTCCGCGACGGCAAGGCCCCGGCGCGTCGCCACGACGATGTCCAGGTCTCGCCGGCACGCCGCCGACGCCTGGAGCAGCGCCAGCACCGCGCCGAAAGTGGAGACCGCCCGGCGGCCGAGAGCGTCGGCATCGGCGTCGGCCGTGCTCGTCGCCAACCAGCGGAGATCGACGATGCGATCGACCGCTCCGCCGGGCCCGCCCGCGTCGGCGAACAGGGCCGCGTGGTCGGTCTGCGAACCCGGATCGAGGGCATAGCGGCGTGGGCCGAGCCGCGCAAACCGGGGGCCCCCTGTCACGCGCCAGACGGGAACGCCCCTCGCCGTCAGCAGTTGCTCGACGGCGGCGGCGGCTCGGTCGCTCGCGAAGAGGAGGACGCCGCGCGGCATTGTCTCGGGCCGTTCGGCTTGCGACGGCACCCATAACTCGTGATGAAACCAGGCCGGAAGCGTGGGAGCGCCTGCTTCCGTTTCAAGTCGTGCGGCCAGAGCATTGCGCAGCTGGGTACGCTGGATTTTGCCGCTGGTCGTCTTGGGGAAGGCCTCCGGCGCCAGGGGCAGCACGTGGGCCGGGGCAAGCCCTGACCGCGCCGCAACCGCCGTCCGGATGGCATCGGCGACGATGGCGGCGTCGGTGCCTTCGCGCGGCACGAAAAAGACGGCCAGCGCCTCGCTGCCGGTCGCGGCGTCGGGAACGCTGCAAGCCGCCGAAAACGTCGGGCGGACACCATCCACCGTATTCACGATGTCTTCGATCTCGAAGCAATAGAAGTTCGCGCCGTTGACGACGATCATTTCCTTCGTGCGGCCGGTCAGCACCAGCCGGCCGTCGAGGATGAAACCGAGATCGCCGCTATTGAACCATCCCCCGCCGGCGAACGCCTCCCGATTGGCTTCCGCGTTTTCGAGGTATCCCGGCGTGATGACGCTGCCCTTGATCTGGAAGCGGCCGATCCTGCGCTCGGGCAGCACGGCGCCGTCCTCGTCGGCGATGCGGATGGCGACGCCGGGCATCGGCGGCCCCAGCCGCACGAACGCGACCGCGTCCCGCGCGTCGCCGGCCACGACATCGAGATCGCGTTCGAGCGTGTGCTTGTCGACCCAGACGACCGAGTGCGCCGGATCGAAGTCCGCCTCGTAGGTCATGCAGGTGCACGCCTCGGCCATGCCGAACGCGGGCTGCATCACCTGCGCACGCACCCCGAACGGAGCGGTGGCGTGCAGAAACTCCCGGCAGACAGCCAGCGTGACCTGCTCGCCCGCGTTCATCAGGCTCTTCAGGGACGCGAGGTTCCAGCGGCGCTCCGGCGCGCGCCGCAGCGCAGTGGCCACCAGCTTGAAGCCGAAATTCGGCGCCCAGCTGCGCGTGACCTGGTAGCGCTCGATGAGGTCGAGCCAGCGCAAGGGGTCGGCCAGCACATCGGCAGTCGACGCCTGCACCTGTTCGCAGCCCAGATAGACATCGCGCAGATGCCACGTCAGCATCGGCACGACGTGGTCCATCGGCAGCCAGTTCAGCGAAACGTCGGCGGCGCTGTAGCCGGCCACCTCGCGGGACCCCTGGATGTGGGCGACGACCCCGCGGTGGGTGATGGGAATGCACTTGGGCGTGCCGGTGCTCCCCGAGCTTAGCTGCAGGAACAGGATGTCGTCCGGCTCGGCCAGGTGCGGCGTGGCCAACTGCGGCGCGGCCAGGCGCTCCGCGCAGGCCAGACCCTCGAACGCCAGCACATGTGGGGCGGCATCGCCATAGCGATCGAGCCCGTGCAACGCCGCAGCGATATCCACAGGCGCGATGATCGGCGGCCGCGCCAGCAGCTCCCACGCGGCGAGCAGTTTGGCGACGAGCGCCGTGCGCTCGCCGAAGGTGGGGCTGACGGCGACCGTGACCGGCTGCACCCCGGCGAGCACACAGCCCCAGAATGCCGGAAGGTGGCGGCGCACGTCGGCCAGTTGGAGAATGGCCCTGTCGCCCGGCCGCAGGCCCGCCGCGGCCAATCCGGCGCCGATACCGGTCGCTTCCCGCAGCAGGTCCGCGTTGCTCAACCGGGTTTCGGTGCCGTCTGCGGCAACGAACAGCACACCGCGCGCCGGGTACCGCTCGACGGTCCGCAGCAGCGCCTCCGTCATCGACCGCGGGGCATCCGTCGCGATCGTCAGCGGGCCGCCGTCGGCGAGCGCGGCCGGGCGGCCCCTGTCGCGCGGCGGTGCTTGACGGTCGGGCATATCGCGCCGCGGCGGCAGGAGCGGCACCGTGACCGGATTTCGCTCCGGCCACGTCATCGGGCGCAGCAGAACAGCCGCTCCCGCTACACCGGCAGCCGCCGAGAGGGCCGCCTCGCAGCGGCGCGCGAGATCCTCGTCGACCACGGGAAGCTCGGCCAGCGCCGCTTCGTCGACCGTGCCCGCCTGCGTCAGCGCCAGGTTGGTGACGCCAACCCAGTCGTGCGGTCTCTGCCAGGGCGCCAGGTGCTCGTCCGCGCCGGCGCGCCAGGCTTCGAGCGCCGGCTCCCCGCTCCCGACCACGTAGGCCACCAGCCGCTCGCGGCCTTGATCGTCACGCCGCGCCAGCACGCGGCAGGCGGCGATGCCGGGCAGGCCGGCGAGCGTCTCCTCGATCGCGCGCAGGCTGATGCGCAGGCCGCCCTCCCCCGCCCGTCGCACGCCGCCCGCGCGGCGCTCGATCCGGCCGTCCGCGCGCCGCCGCGCGCGCTCTCCGACGGGATGAAGCGCTTCGCCGCCAGGGCGGCGCACATACAGGTCACCAACGGCGCCTGTGGGTACCGGCTGCCCCCTGCCGTCGAGGATCTGCACTTCGGCGCCGGGAATGGAGGGGCCGTCATCGCCTGGCTGCAGGAGGATGGGGCCGCCGGCCTCGGGCACATGCCAGAACACATCGGCTGAAGCCGGTGCCGTGTCCGTCAAGGCGCCGGCCGCTCCCGTGGCGCCGGGTTCGACGTCGACGGTCGCGCCGCGCGTCAGCGGATAGAGCAGCGAGGTCACGAAAGCCGTGTCGTGCCAGGAGCCGGCGAACCGGGACCTGCTCGTGCCCGCCAGCGGCCGGACCGTTCGGAGCCATGCCAGCCGTTCGGCGACGGCGCGTGCCGGCACGGACACCGGCGACACATCCGGCCAGATCACCGCGAACGCTCCCGCCGCGGCGCCCGCCATCTCGCGGCAGCCTGGGGCGGCTTCGAGGCCGTCGTCGGTGATGGTGCAGGCCAAGCCCTCACGCATGCGATCCAGCCGAAGCGGCGCGTCCTCGGCTTCGAGCGGACACCATGCTGCGCCGGCCTTGGCAACCCCGATCAGCGCCGCGAGGGCCGACGGTGAGCGCCTCACCGCCAAGCCGACGCACGCGCCGGGACCGACGCCGCGTTCACGCAACACATGCGCCCGAGCGGATGCCTGCTCGGCGAGCTCGGCGTAAGTCAGCGCCACGATGCCGTCGGTGACCGCCGTGACATCGGGGGTCAGCCGCGCTTGGCGATCGAACAAGGCCACGAAGTCGTCCGCGTCGGCCCGCCCCCGCCCTTCGGCCAGCAAGCGCGCCAGCAGGGCACGCTTCTGGGCCGACGATGGATCGGGGGTGGTGCCGACGGTGGTCATGGCGTGCTCTCGGCCCCCTCTTCGCCCATCTCCCGAAGCAGGGCTTCGACTTCCTCGTCACTCAGGCTCTCGATGCGCTTCAGCGCATCGGCAAGGCCGGGCTCCGGGCTCGGCGCCCAAGGCCTGGGGCCGTCGGGTTCGGACAGCGGCACGCGCGAGAGGGCGATATCGGGGTCGGCGACCATCGCACGCAGGACGCTGGCGAACTGCGTCTCGATGTGGGCGACGGTGGCGCTATCGAACAGATCCTTGTTGTAGATGAACGAAACGGACAGGCCGCGATCGGTATCCCAGACGTGGATCTCGAGGTCGAAGCGCACCGTGCCGTTGTCGAGGTCCCACATCGGCCCAATGCGCAGGCCGCCGGCTTCCAGATCGTCCGCCGGGACCCCTCGCTGCAGCACGAGAATGACGTCGCAGAGAGGATTTCGCCCGGCCACGCGCGGTGGCTGCAAGTCCTCGACCAGCCGATCGAACGGCAGGTCCTGGTGCGCGAGGCCCTGCCCGACGCAGATGGCCTCACGGGCCAGTTGCTCGCGCACGGAGAGGTCGCCCGACAGGTCGCTGCGAAACACCACCATGTTCGAGAAGAAGCCGATCAGTCCCTCGATCTCCGGACGATCGCGATTGGCGACCAGGGACCCGACGATCAGGTCGGTCGCGCCAGTCAGCCGGTGCAGCAGGATCTTGAACCCGGTCATCAGGGCGGCGAACAGGCTTGTCCCCGCCGAGCGGCCAAGCCCTTTGAGCCCATCCGCCAGCGCTGGCGGCAGCATGACGCTGAAGGCGCCGCCGCGATGCATGGCGGTCGCCGTTCGGGGACGATCGGTCGGCAGATCGAGAACCGGCAGGGGCGCGGAAAGATTTGCCGACCAATAGTCGAGCTCTTCGGATGCTCGCTCGCTGGTCAACCAGTCGCGCTGCCATACGGCGAAATCGGCATACTGAACGGGGAGCGGCGGCAGCGCGGGCCGGTCGCCGGCGACGAGCGCGCGATAGCTGGCGCCGAACTCCTGCATCAGCACCACGGCCGACCAGCCGTCCGTGATGATGTGATGCATGGCGACGATGGCGCGGTGCAGTTGCGGCCCCAGCCTGAGCAGCGTCACGCGCAGCAGCGACGGTTGATCGAGAGCGAAGGCGCGTCCGGCCTCCCCCGCTACGACCTCGTCCACCCGCGCCGTCCGCTCGGCCTCGGGAAGACCTTCCAGATCCTCGAACGCGATCGGAGAGGCGGCCTCCGCTGCGATCCGTTGCACCGGTTCGCCGTCGACGACGACGATACGCGTCCGCAACGAGCCGTGGCGACGCACGATCTCGGCGAAGGACGCCTCGAAGGCACCGCGATCGAGCGAACCTTCGAGATAGAGCGAGAACGTGACGGTGTAGAACGCGGATGTCGGATCGAGCTGCGCCAGGAACCACAGGCGGTGCTGGGCAAACGAGAGCGGCGCCTCGGCGAGGCCCAGGGGCGCGATGCGGGCGGCGGCAGACGCGCTTTCGCCCGACCCGAGCCGCGTGCCGATCACCTCGACGAGTTGGTCCAGGCTTCCTGCCTGGATCATCTCGGACACCGGCAGATCGATCTCCAGGTCCGTCCGCAGCCGGTTCCTCAACTGGATGGTGACGAGCGAGTCGAGGCCGAGCTCGACCAGCGGCTGAGCCTGGGCGATCGCTTCACCCGCATCGAGCCGCAGCAGGCGCGCGACGACGCCCTCGAGATAGGCGAGCAGGTTCGTCTTGCGCACGGCATCGTCGCCGGAGCGAAGGGCGACGCGCAGGCTCGCGAATTTCGCCGCATCGGCCGCCCGTTGCGCCAGGTCGCGCTCGACGTCCGCGAGCAGCGACAGGCGGCGCGGAAGCCCTTCGAAGTAGAGAGCCCAGGGGAACGGCACCACCCCCACTTCTGGCGAGCCGTCGCGCAGGAGATCGCCGAGGATTCGCAAACCGGTCTCCGGCGGAATGCTGCCGCCATGGGAGAGCTGAGCCGCCACGGCGCGGCCCGTCGCCATACCGGTCTCGGCCCAGCCGCCCCAATTGACGGTGAGGGCCTTGAGCCCCTGCGACAGGCGCAGATGCGCCAGCGCGTCGAGACAGGCGTTGGCTGCCGCGTAGTTCGCCTGTCCGGGCGCGCCCAGCAGCGAGCCGAGCGACGAAAACATGACGAAGAGGTCGATCTCGCGATCTCGCGTTGCCTCGTGCAGATGCCAGGCGCCGCGAACCTTGCCGGAGAACGCACGCGCGATGCGCTGCCGATCGAGCGCCGTCACCACGCCGTCATCGAGCACACCGGCAGCGTGGATGATGCCGCGCAGCGGCGGCATGGCGGCCGCGATCGTTTGCAGCAGCTGATCGACTTGCGAGCGATCGGCGATGTCGGCCGCGAAGGTGCGCACGTCCGCGCCCGCGGCGCGCAGAACCGCCAAGTCCTGCTCGATGTCGGCGTCGGGCGTCCGGCGCCCGACCAAGGCGAAGTGGCGTGCGCCGCGCTGCGCCAGCCACGGTGCGATCAGCCGCCCGATACCGCCGAAGGCTCCCGTCACCAGATAGGTCGCGTCCGACCGGATGTCCTGGCCGCGTTCGCCCGGCTGCGGGGCCGCCAGCACGAGCTTGCCGATATGCCGCGCCTTCTGCATCAGGCGCATGGCGTCGAGCGCCTCGCGCGCCGGGTAGACCGAGGTGATCGGACGGCCGAGATCGCCCGCGTCGATATGCTTGAGCGCCCCCGCCAGCAGCGATCGCACCAGCTGCGGCTCCTCCACGGCCGTCTCGTCGAAATTGACGATGGCGTAGGCGATGTCCGGGCGCTCCGCCCTGGCCGCCTCGACCGTCCAGATGTCGCGCTTGCCGATCTCGACGAAATGGCCGCCGGGCTTCACGACCGAGAGGCTCGCCGGGATCGCGTCGCCGCCAAGGCTGTTGAGCACGATGTCGACGCCTTGTCCGGCGGTGGCCGCCATGATGTCGGCCGCAAAGTCGACGGTGCGCGAGTTCATGACATGGCGAATGCCCAGCGAGCGCAGCAGGTCGTGCTTCTGCGGGCTCGCGGTGGCATAGATCTCGGCGCCCGCCATTTGGGCGATACGGATCGCGGCGAGGCCCACCCCGCCGGTTGCGGAGTGGATCAGCACCTTGTCGCCGGTTTTGATCCCGGCGAGATGGTGCAGGCCGTACCAGGCCGTCAGATAGACGATCGGCAAGCCGGCCGCCTCCACCAGCGGCATGTTCGCAGGCGCCTTGAAGACCACCGCCGCGGGCAGCGTCACATGGCTGGCGAAGGTTCCGTAGTGGAGCGCCACGACCTCGTCGCCGGGCCGCAGGTCGGCGACGCCCGGTCCGACCCGCACGACACGCCCGGAGCACTCGCCGCCGAACGGTCCGGCCTCGCCGGGGTAGAGACCCATGGCGTTGAGCACGTCGCGAAAATTGAGCCCCATGCCCACCACTTCGAGCTCGACTTCGCCCGCGGCGGGCCTGCGACGCTCGAGCGGCAGCACCGCCAGCCGATCCAGTCCGTGCTCGGGTGCCTTGTCGATGCGGTAGGGTGTCGACGGCAGGTCAATGCGCCCGCGATCGGCCTCGTGCCGCCGCAGCCGCGTCACGAGGCGCCCACCGTCGCGATGCGCGACCTGCTGCTCCGATCCGATCGATGCCAGTTCGTCCACGATGGCGGCGACATCGAGCGGCGCGGCCGGATCAAGATCGAGCGACAGACATGGCATCTCCGGAAACTCGTGCCAGACGGTCCGCACGAGACCCCACAGCGAAGCCGCCGCCAGATCGCGCACACCGGTCTGCGCATCGATGCCGCCCTGCGCGCCACAGGTGACGACGGCGAGCGGCACGCCACGCGTCAGATCCGCGGCGGCCATCGCCTGCACCAGCTCGAGCAGATCTCCGGCCGCCTGCTCGGCGCCCTCGGCCATCGATTGACCGGAGGGCTGTACGGCGCGCAGGTCGGCCACGCCGGCAATCGGGCCCGCGGCCAACGCCTGCCCAAGATCCTCGCCGGACACCGCTACGGCCCGACCGCCGCGCTCGGTGATGGCAGCGGCAACCGGCGCGGCAGCGCCCGTGCCGCCGTCGACGACGACCCATCGTCCGCGCCCGAACGGAACGGTGGTCGCGGCGGTTTCGGCGGGCTCCCACACGACGTCGTAGAGCCAATTGTCCACGGCATCGGCAGCCGATTGCAGAACGACGTCTCGCGTCACGCGCCGCGACTGCAGCCCGTCGATCTCGACGGCCAGGCGGCCCTCGCCGTCGAACAGGCGCAGGCGCGATTCCTGGTCGCCGGGGGCCTGCGGATCCGGGCCCTCGCTACGGCCCAGCAGTTGCGCGTGGCACCAGAACGTGTCGGGCGCCGGCGCGTGAAGCGTCAGCCGCCGCAGGGTGACCGGCAAAAACGTATCGCGGTCGTCGCGCGCGCCGAAGGCGGCGCCCAGGGCCTGAAAGCAGGCGTCGGAGAGCGCGGGATGCAAGTGATAGGCGTTTGCGCTACCGGCCGCGGCCGGTAGCACGATGTGGGCCAGCGTCTCTCCCGCGCCGGCGCGCAAGGCCCGAATGCCACGAAACGCCGGCCCGTAGTCCAATCCGCGCGAGCGATAATTGGCATAGACAAGGTCGACCGGGAGCGGCTCTTCGCAGCGCGCCTGCGCATCGTCGAGGTCCTCGACCGGGCTCTCGATCGGCGCCGGCCTCACGGTCCCGCTGCAATGAAGCGTCCAATCGTCCCCGTCTTCGGTTCCGCTGAAGATCTGAAAACCGAGTTCCCGCGGCCCGGCCGGCGAGAACAGCGTCTGGACGATGCGGTCGCCCTCTTCGGGCAGCGTCATGGCCTGCTTGAACTGAACGTTTTCGAGCGTCAGCAGTTGGGCGGACAGCAGCCGCGCGCCGCCCGCGAGGGCCATTTCCAGGTAGGCGGCCGCGGGCAGGACGGCCGCATTGAACACCCGGTGATCGCCGAGATAAGCCGGGTTGCCGCTCCCCACGATTGCCTCGTAGCGGACGTTCCTGGTGCCCGCCTGGCGAAGCCTCTGGCCGAGCAACGGGTGGGTCTCGCCGGTGCCGACGCCGCGGACCGGCCCGTCGCCGGTCGCCTTCGGCGCGCTCCAGAACCGGCGGCGCTGGAACGCATAACCGGGCAGGCGCAAACGCGTGCGGGCGTGCCCGGCGTCGAACGCGGCCCAATCGATCGGTGCCCCCGCGCAATAGAGCCGGCCGAGGGTGTCGAGCATGGATGGCCAGTCCTTCCCGGCCCGCGTCAGGCTGGGCAACCAATGGAGCGCGCTCGGCGCGCCGCCATCGACGGCTTCGCGGCCCAGGCCGCACAGGACAGGGCGAGGTCCCATCTCCACGAAGGCGTTGGCGCCGGCGGCGACGGCGGCACGAATGCCGTCGCGAAAGCGCACGGGGGCCAGAATGTGCTCGCACCAATAGTCGGCGCCGGCGAGCGCCTCGCGCTCGAGCCTGCCGGTGACATTGGAGAGGATCGGCAGGTCCGGCATGCGGTACTGGACGCGCGCGGCGATGGCGCGGAACGGGCCCACGACCGGCCGCATCAGGGGCGAGTGAAACGCGTGGGACGTCGTGAGCGCCCGCGCCCTGACGCCCCGCCGCTCGAAGGCCGCGGCGATCGCTTCGACCTCGGCCCGGCTGCCGGAGATGACCGTGCTGGCATCGCCGTTCACCGCTGCGACCGACACCGATGCCGCATGCGGCTCGACTGCGGCGCGAACGGCGTCCTCCGCCGCGAAGACGGTCATCATCAAGCCGTCGCGGGGCAGCGCCTGCATGAGGCGCCCGCGCGCCGCGATCAGGGCCAGGCCGTCCTCCAGCGAGAACACCCCGGCAACGGCGGCCGCGGCGAACTCGCCGACGCTGTGGCCGAGCAGCATGGTCGGCTGCAGCCCCCAGGCGCGCCACAGGTCCGCCAGGGCGAACGACAGGCTGAACAGGGCCGGCTGCGTATAGGCGGTCTCGTCGACCAGGCTGTCCTCTCCCGCCGCCGGGAACATCACCTGGAGCAGCGGCCGATCGAGGTGGGGGCGCAGCAGCGCATCGCAGCGATCCAGGGTGGCGCGAAAGCGCGGCGAGGTGTCGTAGAGATTCCGCCCCATCCGCGCGTACTGGGCACCCTGTCCGGTGAACAGGAAGACCGTGTCGGGCGGGCCCTCACGAACGTCGCCGCGGAGCGCCTCGTCGCCGCCTTCGGCAAAGGCCTGCAAAGCCGCGGCGATGTCCGGCACCGTGCGCCCCTGCACGGCCAGCCGCGTCGGAAAGGGCTGCCGCGCCGCCATCGTGTAGGCGACGTCGCCGGGCGCTGCTGCGTCGTCCTCATTCAGCCTCTCGGCAAGCTTGAGGGCCGCCTCGCGCAGCCCCGCTTCGCTCCGCGATGACAGCGGTACCAGGTGGTGCGTGCGATCGACTGCCGCGCTCTCGCCCCCCTGCCGCGGTCGACCTGCAGGCGGCTGCTCCACGATCACATGGACGTTGGTGCCGCCCATGCCGAACGAGTTCACCGCGGCCCGGCGCGGCCCTTCGTCATCCGACCAGGGCGTCAGCCGGTCGACGACACGAAACGGTGTGCGGCCGAAGTCGATCTCGGGATTGGGCGTTTCGAAATGGAGGCTCGCGGGCACGACACCCAGCTTCACGGCCAGAGCCGCCTTGATCAGCCCCGTCACGCCGGCCGCCGATTCCAGGTGGCCGACGTTGGTCTTGACCGAGCCGATGCCACATGGCTGGGCGCGGCCGCTGCCGTCGCCGTAGGCCTGGGTCAACGCCCTCACTTCAATCGGATCGCCGATGGGCGTCGCGGTCCCATGCGCCTCGACATAGCCGATCGTCTCCGGCGCCACGCCGGCCTGCGCCAGCGCGCTGGCGATGACGCGGGCCTGACCGTCGACGCTCGGGGCGGTGAAGCCGACCTTGTCGTCTCCGTCGTTGTTCACGCTCCAGCCGCGGATGACCGCATGAATCGGATCGCCATCGGCGAGGGCGTCCGCAAGGCGCTTCAGCGCCACGATGCCCACCCCGCTGCCGAAGATCGTGCCTTGCGCCTTGGCATCGAAGGTGCGGCAGTGACCGTCGGGCGACAGGATGCTGCCCTCCTCGTAGAGATAGCCGGTCTTGAGCGGCAGCTTGACCGTGACGCCTCCGGCGAGAGCGACGTCGGCCTGGAGGTTGAGCAGGCTGTCGCAGGCCATGGCCACGGCCGTGAGCGACGTCGAGCAGGCCGTCTGGACGCTGACGCTGGGGCCGCGAAGACCCAGCTTGTAGGAAACGCGCGTCGCCAGGTAGTCCTTGTCGTTGCCCAGGACGGTCTCGAGCGCCCCGGTCGATCCGATCTCGCTGCGCAGATTGAGCAGACCGTAGGTCGAGAAGCTGGCCCCGCCGAACACCGCGATCTGACCGAGGAAGCGCGCCGGAGCGATCCCGGCATCTTCCAGCGCCAGCCAGGCGTGCTCGAGAAAGAGCCGCTGCTGCGGATCCATCAGCTCCGCCTCGCGCGGACTGACGCCGAAGAAGGCGGCGTCGAACAGCTCCACATCCTCAAGGTAGGAGCCCGCCTTCACATAATTCGGGTGACGCAGGACCTCGGCGGGAATGCCCGCCGCAAGCAGCTCCTCGTCCGTGAATTGCGTGATGCTCTCCCGGCCATCGACGAGCGAGCGCCAGAAGCTGGGGATGTCGGGACTGCCGGGAAAGCGTCCGCTCATCCCGACGATGGCGATGCAGTCGTCCGTGTCGACGCTCATGACGCGATGTCCGATCGATTGACGTCGGCCGCGCTCCGACGGCGCGCAAGGCGCTTGGTGCGCTCGCTGCGCGCGCGCTCGACCCGCGCCCGAATGTCGGCGGCGTCGAGCTCTGCCCCCTGACCGTCGAGAAAGGCCGAGAGGCGGCGGATCGATGGGTTCTGGAAGATATCCACGAGTGGAAAGCTGCGATCGAGCGCGGATTGCAGCTGGCGATGCATCTGCACCAGATGGATCGAATTGGCGCCGAGGTCGAAGAAATTGGCATCGATCCCGACACCTCGCGGCCCCTGGTGGCCGGCCCCCCCTTCGCCGAGCACAGCCTCGACCGCTGCGGCAATCGTCTTTTCCAGCTCGGTCCGGGGCGGCGCGCCGGCGTCCGCGGCCACCGTCGCTCCCAGCTTTGGCAGCGCCTCGCGATCGACCTTGCCGTTAGCCGTGCGCGGCAGGTGGTCGAGGAACACGAAGGCGGACGGGACCATGTAGTCCGGCAGCTTACGGCCCATCCACGCCCGCATCGCCTCGGCGTTGGCCCCCGCCTGCGGTGCCTCCTCCGGCGACCAGCTCGACAGTTGATCGGCCGCGATCGCCCCGCCAGCCATGCTGTGGAGCACCGCGTGGCCCTCGTCGAGCCCGAAGGCCGTCAGCGTTGTAGCCTCGTCGACGAAGCCGAGCGGGCAAAGCCCGATCCCTGCATCGGCCGCTGCTCCCGCCAGAAGCTGCCCGATGTAACCCGCCTCCAGCAGACAGAAATCGCGCCACAGCGGGCCATAGAGCGGCTCCACGGCGCTGCGCTTGCCGACGAGCACGATCGTGAAGGCCGCGGTCGTCACGATGCCCCGGTTGGCTCGCGGATAGTGGGCCGACAGGTCGGCGGCGGCGCCGACGGCGACGAGGCGATGGCCGGGCGGATCGTAATAGTAGGTTCCGCCCGCCAACCCGGCCACGGCCCCCGCCTTCACGGCAACATAGGCCTGCACGGGGTAGAGCGAGCCCGCCGAGGGATAGAGCATCTTCGGCAAGGCGGAGCCGACGACCGGCATCGGCTGCAGCACGCCGAGCCAGGCGGCGAAGCGGTCGAGCAATATCGGCTCCGGCTGGAAATGCCTGATGCTCTGGCGCCGGAGCCAGGTGGCCGACCGCTCGTCCGCGAAGGCGGCCCCGGGCAATGGGATCGCACCGGCTCCCGCGGGCGTCTCGCGCAACCCACGACGGCCGAGCTTGAACGTCAGCCGTTCGATCGGATCGAGCAGGACACCCGCCGTGCTGAGCTCGGCGCCGACGTCCGGCCCCTCCTCCGACCGCCGCGTCAGATAGGCCGCAAGCGTCCGGCGCCCGGCTGTGTCGGCCGGCGCAGTGACCACCACGTCCATCACGTCGGCGTGCTGGCGCAGCACCGCCTCGACTTCGCCCAGCTCGATGCGATACCCGTTGATCTTCACCTGGCCGTCGCGGCGCCCCAGGAATTCGATGTTTCCATCCGGCAGATAGCGTCCGTAGTCGCCAGTCCGGTAAAGCCGCTCCCCTGTTCGGGGGTGACGCACGAAGGCAGCCGCCGTCTTCTCGGGATCCTTCCAATAGCCGTCGGCGAGGCCGATGCCGCCGATGTAGAGTTCGCCGGGCACCCAGTCCGGGGCCGCTTGCAGCTCCCCGTCGAGGACATGCGCGGTCTGGTTGGCGAAGGGCTTCCCATAGGGAATGCTGCGCCAGGCCGGGTCCACCTCGCCAATCGGATAGACCACGGCGTTGATCGAAGTCTCGGTCGCCCCGCCCTGCCCATGCACGGCGATCGGCCCTGCCAGGGCTCTGATCCGGTCGGGCAGCGAAACGGGGATCCAGTCTCCGCTCATGATGACGGTGCGCAATGTCGCCGGCCATCCCTGGCCGCCGGCCACGCCCTGTTCCTCCAGCGCCTCGACCAGCATCTGCATCAGCAACGGCACGGATTGCCACACCGTCACGCCATGCCTGCGGGCCAGCTCCGCCATGTGGCTCGTATCGCGCAGCTTGTCGGCATCCGGCACCACCACCGCGCCGCCGGCCGACAGCGGGCCGAACATGTCGAACAGGGACAAGTCGAAACTGAGGGCCGAGAGCGCCAGTGTGCGATCATGCGGGCGCAAGTCGTAGCGCCGGCCGAAGTCGCAGATGGTGTTGCAGATCGCCCGATGGCCGATCATCACGCCCTTGGGGACGCCGGTCGAGCCCGACGTGAACAGCACATAGGCGAGGGCTTCGCCGTCGGCGGCCGTGCTCTGCGGCCCCCCCGATGACCCGGCCAGGCCGTCGACCGCGATGGCGGTGACGCCGTCGGGCCATGTGGTCACCCGGCCGACCTCGGCTTGCGTCAGCGCGACGGCGACGTCGCAATGGCCGAGCAGGTAGTGCTGCCGCTCCTGGGGCAAGTCCGCGTCGACCGGCACGTAGGCCGCCCCCGCCATCAGCACGCCGAGCACCGCGGCGATCTGCTCCCAGCCTTTGCGCATAACGATGGCGACCAGGCATCCGGGGCCCTGGCCGCGGGCGTCCAGCAAGCCCGCGATCTCCGCCGCGCGTGCGTGAAGTTCGCCATAGGAGAGCTCGCGGCCGCTCGTCACGATGGCCGGCGCCGCCGGGCTTCTGCGGGCCCACTCGATGAAGCGCTGCTCGAGCCGAAGCGCGGGAAACGCTTCGGCGGTGTCGTTGACAGCGCCGCGCCGCGCCGCCTGGGCCGGCGGCAAGAGGTCACCCAGCGGCTCCGCCCAGCTGTCGTCCGAGGTGGCGAGTCGCTCGATCAGATCGCCATGGGCGCTTGCCATGTCGTCGAGGAAGCCGGCGGGAAAGAGCCCCTCCACCGCATCCCAATTCAGGACCAGCGAGCCGTTCCACTCCATGACCTGGTGATCGAGCCAAACTTGCGGGGTCTGCGACACGCTCTCGATCACCTCGCCGAAGCGCTGCGCCTTCTGGCCTGCCGGATCAATGTCGAGCGCGCTGGTGAAGACCACCGGCATCAGGGCCGTCGCGCCGCTGCGGCGGCGCTGCGCCAGGCCCCTCAGGACCTCGATACCGCTGATGTAGCGATGCTCCAGGTCGTCCCACAGCCTCGCCTGCAGCGCCCGGGCCCGATCCGTGAACGGGGTCGCCGCGGAGGGGGCGACCTCGAGCAGGGTCAGCGTGGTGAAATCCCCCATCAACCCGGCGACGTCGGCATGCAAGGGCAGCCGGTTAAAGGTGGTGAGGTTGAGGGTGAAGCGCGCGCTGCCGCTCCACCGCGCCAGGATCTCGGCGTAGGCCGCGATCAGCACCAGCGACGGGGTCAGGCCCGCATTGGCCGCCCGCGCCTTGAGAGCGCTCCAGCGCGCCGCATCCAGCCGTCGCGAGCGCCGGGTGAAGGCGGGCCTGCTCTGGGCTGCGAGCCCGCGGTCGACCGGAAGGTCGGGCGCCGGCGGCAAGGTATCGAGCCGGTCGAACCAGTAGTCGCGCGAGGCGCGATGGAGCTCGCCGCCCGCGAGCTCGCGCTCTGCCAGGACGTAGTCGCGGAAGCCGATCGCCAGGGGCGGAGGCGTCTCGTTCGTCTCGTATCCCCGCTTCCATTCGTCGAACAGTAGAAACAGGCTCGCCGCGTCGGCGATGAGCGCATCGACGGCCACGTGCAGGCGCACGACGCCGCCATCGAGCAGGCTGGCCTTGACGCAGAACAGCGGCCATCGGTCGAGACTGAGCGACTGGCCCGTCATGGCGCACCGCTTCGCCTCCAGCCGCTCCTTGACGACGGGGCCGGGCAGGCCGCGCAGATCGTCCGCCTCGATCGCATAGTGGGGCACCTCGGCGAGCACCTGCTGGCGCTGCTCCGACAGGATCACCGCGCGCAGCATGTCGTGGCGCTTCACCAGCCGGTTCCAGACCGCTTCGATCCTCCCCAGGTCCCAGCCCGGCTGCTCCAGCTCCAGGTAGATCTGGGTCGCCGCGTCGCCGAGCTCGAACGCGGCATTGCGGCCCATCCAGTAGGCCTCCTGGATGGGGGTGAGCGGAAAGGGCTCGTGCCACGAGGCCGGGTCCGGCTCGACCAGGGGAAGCGACGCCTCTGTGCCGGGTCTGCCCGATCCACCCTCGGCTGCATCGATGCGGGAGGCGAGGCGCGCGACGGTCGGCGCCTCGAACAGGGTGCGCAGCGGCAGGTGGACGCCGAGGGAATTGCGCAGCTCGGCAACCAGCAGGGTCGCCAGGAGCGAGTGTCCGCCGATGCGGAAGAAATCGTCGTCGGCGCCGATCGCATCGCGCTTCAACACCTCGCACCAGATCGCCGCCACGCGCCGTTCCGTCTCCGTCGCAGGCGCCCGGGACGCTGCTGCGGATTCGGACTGAGGGTCCGGCAATCGCGATCGGTCGAGCTTGCCGTTGGTCGTCATCGGCAGCGCGTCGAGCATGACGACATCGCTCGGCAACATGTAGTCGGGCAGCTGGCGCCGCAGCGCCTCGCGCAACCGCTCCGGCGTCAGCATCGGCACGAGCGCGGACGCGGTGGGCGGCGGCGGACTCTTCCGCTCGCCGCGGTGGGCGTAGACGTAGAAATTGGTTCCGGCCTCGTCCTCCAGGCGCCAGTCGCGATCGACCGCCACGGTGAAGCCATGTCGCTGCAACAGCGCCTGAACCTGCGCGAGCCGGCCGTCGATGTCGTGGACCTCGAGCGCCACCTGCCGGATCCTGGGCCAATCGGCGTCGTCGATACCGGCCAGGACCTCGAGCTCTGCCTTCTCCACGTTGATCTTCAACAGGTCGATGCGCTCGACCCCGCTTCGCGCCATGACGGCCGACAGCGTGTCGAGTTCGACCGCGAAGGTGCGGACCCGCAGGCGCTCGCCGATCAGCTCATCGAGCCCTTCGCCATCATAGGCCCGCTCGTCCCGCTCGTGCTTGCGCACGAAGGAGCGCACGACGGCCGCTTCGGCATTCCCGTCGGCATGCAGGCCGGAGAGAATGCTGAAGCCGGGATAGAACGAGAACTCGCCGGCGCCGGTCGCGGCGCCCAGGCCGATCGGATGCGCAACCGCATCCGCCCCATAGAGGTGCAGATTGGCGTCGAGCAGCGCGTACACCTCCGGATTGGGTTCGAACGCGTGCAGCTTGAGCCCGGGCGCAGCGACATGCGCCGACAAAGAGAAGAGGCCGATGTTGGCCCCCACGTCGAAGACGACGTCCCCCGCACTCAGCGCCAAGCCGTGGCGCAGATAGGCATTTCGCTCGAACATCTCCTCGTAGAGGAAGTCTGTCTCGTTGCGGTTGAGCTCGACGACCGCAAGCCCATTCGGCAACTCGCGCCGGGGCCGCCCCGCAACGAGCGGGGCGCGGGCCGCGTCGACCACGGCATAGGCGACGAGCCGCTGGTGAGCGCCCTCCCCTTGCAGCACCACGGCGGCGTCGCGCACGCCGTCGCAGCGCTCGAGCGCCGCGGCGATTTCACCGGGTTCGATCCGGTAGCCGCGCAGCTTGACCTGATCGTCTGAACGCCCATGGAAGACGAGCGCGCCGTCGTGCCGCCGACGGACCCGGTCACCGGTCCGATAGACCGGCTCCGGATCGAACGGCAGCGTGAGGAACCGTTCGCGCGTCAGACGCTCGTCCCCCGTATATCCGCGCGCCACGCCGGCGCCGCCGATGTAAAGCTCTCCGATGGCGCCGATCGGGACCGGCCGCCCGATGTCGTCGAGCACCAGGGCTTGCGTATTCGCCAGCGGCAGCCCGATCGTCGGAGCGCCGTCACCGATGGCGGCGACGGTCGTATCGACGGTGCATTCGGTTGGACCGTAAAGGTTGAAGAACAGCGTCGATGACGACCGCGCCAGCCGCCGCCACAATGCCTCGTCGATCGCTTCGCCGCCGACGAGCACGGCCAGCGGCACAGGCCCCGCCGCCTCGTCGAGGCCCGCATCCAGGAGCATGCGAAGATGTGTCGGCGTGACGTCGAGCACGTCGATCGCGTGCCGTTGCACGTAACGCACCAGGGCGGTCGGATCGGCGCGGGCCTCGGCCGGCACGACGTCCAATGCATGGCCAGCCAGAAGCTGGATGATCTGCTTGACGGACGTGTCGAACGCCGTCGGCCCGTTCAGTCCGATGCGAAGCTGCCGCCCGGGAAGCCCCCCATAGACCGCGTCCCCGAGGGCGCCGAACAGGTTCATGACCGATGCGTGCCGGACCGCCACGCCCCGCGGCCGGCCGGTCGATCCCGACGTGTAGATCGCGTAGGCCAGATCATCGGCGGTGACGCGGACGGAGGGCCCGGTATCCGGTTCGCCGCCGGCCGCGGCAGGCTCGCAGACGATGACGCCCTGCGGCCACGGCGCCGCGATTCCCGACACCACGACACGGGCGCCGATGTCCGCCACGATCTCGGCCTGGCGTTCGAAGGGCCAAGCCGTATCGAGAGGAACGTAAAAGGCGCCGGCCTTCAGGACGCCCAGGATGGCGACGATGAGCTCGAGCGAGCGCTCGCCCGTGACGGCGACCGGTGCGCCGGGCTCGACGCCGAGCCCGATCAAGCGGTGGGCCAGTCTGTTGCTGGCAACGGACAGCTCGTGAAAGCTCGCCGTCCGATCTCCCGAGATCACGGCCAAGGCGTCGGGCCGCTCGGCAGCAACGGCCTCGAAGGCGGCGCCGACCGTCGCGTCGAGCGCGTAGTCCCTGATCGGGCCCCGGCTCGCGGCGAGCTGCCGATCGTGGTCGGCGCCGCTGAGCAGGGCCAGCTCGCACACGTTCGCCTGGGGCCTCGCCACCGCGTCGGCGAGCAGGGCGAGCAATGCGCGCGCCATAGCCTCGATGGTGGCGCGGTCGAACAGATCGCTCGCGTACTCGAACGTTCCTGTAAGCGCCTCGCCGTCGTCCTTGAACGAAAGGCCGAGGTCGAACTTGCAGGTGCCGGGGTCGACATCCAGGTAGTCGATCGACAGCCCCTCGGGGGCGATGCCGACAGGTAGGCGCTGAACATCGAACATCAGCGCCGTCCACGGCACCGGTCCCATGTCCCTCTGCTGGCGCAGCTCGGCGATCAATCGATCATGCGGATAGAGCCGGTGCGCCTGCACAGCCATCGCCCGTGCCTGCACATCGGTGAGATACGCCTCGAACGTGGCATCCCGCGGCACGGGCAAGCGCAGCACGAGCGTATTGATGAACAATCCGACGGCGCTTTCGAGTTCGGGCAAGTCGCGCACGGTCGTGGGAACGGCAAGCACCACCTCCGGCTCACCCCCGAAGCGGGCGAGGAGAAGGCCATAGGCTGCGGCAAGCACCGCGAACACCGTCGTCTCGCGGCGTTGGGCGAGATCCCGCAATGCCGCGCTCAGCGCGCCCTCGCAGCGGAACGCGACACGGCCGCCGGCTGAGCTGCGCACGGCCGCCCGTGGCCGGTCGAACGGCAGGAACGGGGGCGGCGGTGCATCCGCCAGCACCCGGCTCCAGAATGCCAGTTCACCGTCGAGCGCGCCGCCCTCCAGCCGCTGACGTTCCCATGCGGCGAAGTCGACGTAGTGAACCGGAACCGGAACCGGGACCTGCACGGGCTGCTGCGTGCCCTGCCTCGATCTGTAGTCGGCGAATATATCGCGGAACACGGCTGCCGCGGACCAGCCGTCAAGCACGATATGATGGACGACGAGGACGAGGACATGATCGTTCGGCGCAACCCGCAGGGCTGACATGCGCAACAGCGGCGGCTGTGCCAGATCGAACGGTCGGCGGATCTCGGCCGCGACGGCCGCATGGATGACGGCCGGATCGGATCCGTCGAGCGCCCGCCGCTCGACGGGCACGCGGCAATCGTCCGCGATCGCTTGGCGGGGTCCCTCCGCCGTGTCGACGATCGCTGTGCGCAAGCTCTCATGGCGGCGGACGAGGTCGGCAAGCGACTGCTCGATCCAGTCGACGTCGAGCCTGCCACGGACGCGCAGGACGACGGCCTCATTGTAGGACGAATCGCCCGGGGCGAGCTGATGCTCGAAATACAGACGCTCCTGCGCGAACGACAAGGGAAACCGCCGACCGTCGCGGGGCTGGCTCGGAATCTGGGACACCGGGGCGCCCGACGGCGCGAGCTGTTCGAGCCGCCGCGCCAGCAGGGCGCGCCGTTGCGGAGAAAGTCGTGCGAGGCGATCGTCGAGATTCATGTCAGGCCGCCGCCTCGTTCGGCGCCAGAAGCGCCTCGACCTCGTCCGGCGGCAGGCTCTCGATCTCGTCGAGCAGGGCCGCGACCCGCTCGTCCTGCGCCAGCGCCTGCTCGAGCGTATCGGCCAGCCGGTCCACCGAGCCGGTGAACAGCTCCACCATCGTCGGCATGATGTCGAAGCGGCGCCGGATCCGATTGCGGATTTCCACCGCCATGATGGAGTCCATTCCGAGGGCGGTCAGCGCCCGCTTGTGATCGAGCTTGTCGGCGTCGAAGCGCAGGACCGCGGCGACGATCCCGCCGACGATCTTGTGGAGCTCGAGCTTGCGCTCCGGCGCATCCATCAGCACCAGGCTGACCAGATCCAGTTCGCCGGCACCGGCCGCGGGGGGCGCCGCCTGCGCCTGCAGGCGCCTCAATCGCGATGCGCGGGGCTGCCTCGCCCAATCGACGTTCAAGACCATGCTCTGGCCGACATCCAGCGCAAGGAGCCGGCCCAGCACCTTGAACCCCTGTGCCGGCGACAAGGGCACCACCCCGTCCAGTCCGGCATGTTCCTCGAGCCCGCGTTGGGCAAACAGGCCGATCGATGCCCATGGCCCCCAGTTGATGGACGTCGCCGGCAGCCCGCTGGCGCGGCGCCGCGCCGCCAAGGCGTCCTCGAACGCGTTCGCGGCGGCATAGGCGGCCTGGCCGATCTGTCCCATCACCGCCGTCGCCGACGAGTAGAATACGAAGAAATCCAGCGGCATGGATGCGGCGGCGCGGTGGAGCGCCCAGCTGCCGGCGACCTTTGGCTGCAGCACCGCATCGGCATCGGCGTCGGTCATGCGCAGCAGCAACGCATCCTGTACGACGCCCGCCGCATGCACGATGCCGCGGATCGGCGGGAACGCTTCATCGTCGTAGGCGCGAAGCCATGCGGTGAGCTCTGCCTCGTCCGCGATGTCGATGGCGGCCGCGTGGACGCTGACCCCCCGGGCTTCGAGGGCGCGAATGGCGACGATACGCTGGCCTTGCGCGCTCGACGGGTCGATGCCGGCCCACAGCCGCCTGTGCGGCAGCGCCGTCCGACCGAACAAGACCAGCCGCCGGGCGCCTCGTTCGGCCATCCAGTGTGCGGTGGCCAGACCCAGCCCGGTGAAGCCGCCGGTGATGAGATAGCCGGCGTCGGCACGCAGCGAAACAGGCTCCGGCGCGGCAGCCGGCCCCCCCAGGCGATCCAGCCGCGCCACGTACCGCCGGCCGCCGTCCAGCCGAATCTCGCGGTCCTCGTCGGGAGCGAGCAACTCGGCCGCGACCGCCTCCCAATCCGGCAGGCTGCCGACGTCGCAGAGCCCCCCCCAGATCTCGGGATGCTCGATGGCGACGACACGGCCGAAGCCCCACAAGGCCGCATCGGCCAGGTTGCTCTCATCCTTGCCGCCGCCGCCCATCGCGTCCCGGGTGACGAACCATAGCCGCGCCGACGCGCCGGCGGCGCTGAGGACGCGCACGGCGGTGAGGGCCTCGTCCACCACGCCATGCCGAACCGACGCGGGCAGATCGACCCCGGGCGATGCCCCGACGTGGACGACGCCCGCCAGCGACGCCCCGGCGCTCTGGACGGCGTGGACCAGATCCTCGGACGCGACCGCGCGCGCCTCGCAGGCCTGCTGCCGAAGCCGGGCAGCGAGCGCCTGTGCCTCCATGCTGCGCCCCATGATGAGCCAAGGGCCCGTCGGACGCGTGGGCGTGGGCGCCGTGCGCGGCATGGCCTCCCACACGAGCGCATGAAGGCTGTCCGCAACGGACGGTTCGGTCGCCGCGAGTTCGTCGACGCGCGCCAGTCGCAGTCGCTCGACCCGGACGCGGGCAGCCCCCCCCGCATCGAACAGCGTGACGTCGGCTTCGATTTCGGCATCGCCAGGTCGCGACGCCTCCGACAGCACGGCCAGCACGCGGACCGTGCCGGTCAGTCTCCCGGATACAGCCATGCGAGCGACGCCGCGCGGCAGGTAGACCGGCCGCGGCTCATCTGCCCGCTCCGGCGCGATCGCCGCAATGGTCTGAAAGGCCGCGTCGAGAACCGCCGGATGCACGCCGGCGGCGCTTGCATCCGGTCCCTCCGGCAGGCGCACCTCGGCCCATGCGCTGCGCCCAGCCGCAGCCAACGCGCGGACGCCCTGAAATGCCCGGCCGTATTCCAGCCCACCGGCGCGGAAGCGGGCGTAGAAGTCGTCGACCGACATCTCGGCTTCGCGATGCTGCGGCGCCGCGGCTGGGGCGCCGCTTACACCAGCGGCCGCGCCGGCCTTCAGCGATGCCGTCGCATGGAGAATCCAGTCGCCATCGCCGCCGGCGGCGCGGCTGAGAACATCGACCCGCGCACCGCCGTCCGCCTCGCGCAGCAGCGCCACCTGGCATTGCCGCGGCTCGCCATCGGCGAGCAGGAGCATCCTGTCGAAGCGCGCGTCGGCGACCTCGACGACATCCCGGCCCAGCGCTTGCTGCCCGGCCGCCATCATCATCTCGAGATAGGCCGTCGCGGGCAGCACCGGCACGCCGCGGATGGCATGGTCCTTGAGCCAGGGCAGCGTCCAACCGTCGATCTCGCCTTCCCAGAAGTGCGCGCCGCCGTGCGCCGGAGCGAAATGCGCGCCCAGCAACGACGAGCCGGTCCGGCTGCGCGGCGTGAGCCCCCCGCCCGCCACCGCGGCGACCTGATCGACCCAGAAATGCTCACGCTGCCAGGGATAGGACGGTAGCGACACGCAACGGGCGCCCGCCGGCATCAGCGGGCCGAACGCGAGCGGGTAGCCGTTCGCCCACAGCGCGGCCAGGCTGGCGCGCAACGACGAAGGGCCGTCCTCGTCGCGCACGAGCGAGGCCACGGCGACCCCGTCGGCCTCGGTGTGCTGAAGGCTCTGGCGCACGGCGCCGATCAGGACCGGGTGCGGGCTGATCTCGAGAAAGTACCCGACGCCGTCCCGCGCCAGTTGCGCGATGGCCTCGGCGACGCGGAATGGCTCGCGCAGATTGCGGCCCCAGTAGGGCGCGCGCAGTTCCGGCCCGTCTTCGTAGTCCAATGTGACGGTAGACAAGAACCGGCTCGCCGACGCCAGGCTCGGCTCGAGCCCATCCAAGGCCGCCACCAGTTGCGGCTGCAGGCTGTCCATGGCGGGGCTGTGGGCCGGAACGTCGATATTGTCGATCAGGCGGCAGAAGACGCCCTCGGCCTCGAGCTCGCCGATCAGGCTGCGCAGGGTCGGCGTATCGCCGGCGACGAGCGTGGAGGTGAAGCTCGTCATCCCCGCCACGCCGATACTTTGGAGGCGGCCCGACAGCCTGCCGACGAGTTCGCCGAGCGGCAGGCCGATCACGGCCGTGGCACCGCTGCCTCGCTTCGTCCGCAACAGGCGGCTGCGCTCCAGGACGATGCGCGTTGCATCGTCGAGCTGGAGGATGCCCGCCGTATGTGCGGCTGCAATCTCGCCCATGCTCTGGCCGAACACCACGTCGGGAACGACACCCCATGTCTTGATCAGTGCCGCCAGCGCGGCCTGGACGGCGAAGATCGCAGGTTGCACCACATCGATCTCGTCGAGCCGGGAAGCGTCGGGATCGGCGTGCAATTGTTCGCGCAGCGACCAGCCGGCGGCCGAGGCAAGCACGGCGTCGCAGCCGTCGATGACATCTCTGAACGCGGGCTCGAGGGCGTAGAGATCGCGGCCCATGCCGAGCCAGTGCGACCCTTGCCCGGAGAAGGCAAAGGCCAGTTTGCCGTTGCCCGACGCCGTTGCCTCGCCACTCACCACGTGCGGATAGTCCTGCCCGTCCAGGAAGGCTTCGAGCCGGCCCGCCATCTGCTCGGCCGTATGGCCGACGACGGCCAGGCGCACGTCATGGTGCCGTCGCCGCACCGCCGCCGTCATGCAGATGTCGGCAAGGGCCGGCGCATCCGGCGCCCGCAAGGCCGCGACATAGGCTGCGGCCAAGGCCCGCAAGGCGGCGTGCGACCCCGCCGACAGCGGCAGGACGAGCGGCGCCTCGGTTCGCGCAGGCTCGGGCCGCGCCGCCGGCGGTTCCTGCAGCACGACGTGAGCATTGGCGCCGCCGAAGGAGAACGCGCTCACACCGGCGACGATGGTCTCGCCCGGGAATGGGAAGGGCCCGGCGGTGGTCCGGACCTGCATCGGAAACGGCGCCTCGGCCAACGCCGGATGCGGCTCCTCGAAATGAAGGTTGCCCGGCAGCACGCGATGCTTCAGCGCGAGCGCCGTCTTGATCACGCCGGCGATGCCCGCCGCCGACTCCGTGTGCCCGATGTTGCTCTTGACGGAACCGACGACGCACGTCCGCTCCGGCGCGCGGCCCTCGCCCAGGACCGCCGCCAGGGCCTGCAATTCGATGCGGTCTCCCACCACCGTACCGGTGCCGTGCGCCTCGACATACTGGATCTGGCCCGCCGACAGGCCCGCCTTGGCGTACGCGTCGTGAAGCAGGCGCTCCTGCGCCTGCCCGTTCGGCGCGGCGATGCCGTTGCTGCGGCCGTCGTGATTGACGGCGCTGGCGCGGATGACGGCATAGATCCGGTCACCGTCGGCCTCGGCCTCGGCGAGGCGCTTGAGCACGACGATACCGGCGCCTTCCGACCGGGTCATGCCGTCGGAGCCGGCGTCGAACGTCCGGCAGCGGCCGCGGGGCGACAGCGCGCCCATCCGCGAAAAGCAGATGTCCGGCGCGGGTACCAGATTGACCGCGACGCCGCCGCAGAGCGCGAGCGACGCTTCGCCGTTGCGCAGGGTCTGTGCGGCCAGATGCAGGGCCATCAGGGAGCCGGAACAGGCCGTATCCACCGTGAGGCTCGGGCCGCGCAGATCGAGCAGATAGGACACGCGGTTGGCGATGATGCTGGTGGAGGTGCCGGTCCCGGTGCTCGCGGAGACCCAGCGGTTGTCGGCGGTGATGAGCTGATTGTAGTCGTTCGTCAGGGTGCCGATGACCACCGATGTCCGCGAGCGGGCCAGGCTATCCGTCGCAATCCCGGCGTCCTCCAACGCCTCCCAGGCCGTCTCCAGGATCAGGCGCTGGCGGGGATCGACGAAGGGTGCCTCGCGCGGCGAGATGCCGAAAAAGGCTGCGTCGAACGTGTCCAGGCCCGGAAGATAGCCCCCCTCCCGGCTCACCGTCTTGCCCGGCGCCAGGGGATCGCTGCTGTAGAGGGCGTCGATATCCCAGCGGTCGGAGGGCACCGGGCCGAGTGGATCGCGGCCCTCGACGAGAAGTTTCCAGAACGCCGCGAGATTGCTCGCGCCGGGGAAACGACAGCCCATGCCGACGATGGCAATAAGCTCGTCCTGCCGTTGCTCCAGGCTCGCCACCTTGCCGCGCAGGTCGCGAATGGCCCGCAGCGCTCGCTCCATCGTGTTGGCGTCAGAAGCGACGTCAGACATGGCTGATCTCAATAGTTCAGGGCACGGAGCTCGGCCAGGAGCTCGTCCTCGAGGGGGGACGGACCGCTGGATCCGACCGATCTCGGAGCGGGCGGGAGCGAAGCCCATTGCACCGCGTCATCGGCGAGGTGGGCAACGAGCGCATCGATCGAAGGAAAGTCGTAGGCGAGCGTCGGCCGCAGCGTCACCCCGAGATCCTTGTCCAGCGAGGCCTTCAGCTCCAGGTTCATCAGCGAATCGAACCCGAGTTCCTCCAGAGGGCGGCTGGGGTCGACGGCGTGGGTGCGCGGCAACTCCAGCGACGCGGCCACCAGCTGCGTGACGTGATTGCGCAGCAGACGAACACGGTCGGCCGGGCTCGATCGGTCGAGTTCGTCAAGCAGCGCCGGGCGCGGTGCGGCCGGCCCCTGCGCGATCGTCCGCGGCGCATCAGCAGGTGCCGACAGCAGTTGCGCCGCAGCGACCACGACGCGCCCCGGACGCTCCAGCAGCAGTCGATCGAGGATTGCCTCGGCCGCAGCGGGCTCGATGCAGGCAATGGAACTGCGATCGATGGTTTCGGCCATTCCGGCGCCGGCCCACGGTCCCCAGTCGACGGCAAGGCCCGGCAGGCCGAGTGCCGCGCGGTGGTCGGCCAGCGCGTCCAGGGCCGCGTTGGCCGCCGCATAGTTGGCCTGCCCGGGGAGTCCGACCACCCCCGCCGCCGAGGCGTAGAGGAGGAAGAAGTCGAGCGGCCTGTCGCCCACGGCCTCGTGCAACAGCCACCCGCCGGTCAGCTTGGGCGCGAGCGCCCGCCCCATGCGCGCTTCGTCCTGGTGCACGATCAGTGCGTCATCGAGAACGCCGGCCGCATGGATGATGCCGGTCAGATCGGCGCACGCTGCCAAAAGCCGCGCGACATCGCCCGGGATCGACACGTCGCATGGCACGACACGCACGTCCGCGCCTGCGGCGCGCAAATGATCGATCGCGCCGCGCGCCGTCGCGGTCGGCTCGCTTCGCCCTGCAAGCACGATCCGGCGCGCCCCGCGAGAGACCAGCCAATGGGCGGCGTGCAAACCCAGTGCGCCGAGGCCTCCGGTGACGAGATACGTGCCGCGCGGACCGACGAGGCCGCCCTGGCCCGGAGGCGCCTGCCAGAGCACGATCTTCCCGATGTGATGGGCACGTGCCATGTGCTGAAAGGCGGCCGCGGCGTCGTCGATCGAGAAGACCTCGGCCGGCAAGGGGCGCAGGGTTCCGTCCTCGAGCCGCGCGAGCAACTCGCCCATCATGTCGGCCACGAGTGCGTGATCCTGCTTCACGTCCCACAGGTCGAACGGGTGGTACGCGATGTTTCGGCCGAGTGCTGTGACTTGCTCCGCGGTCCAGACGTCCAGCTTGCCGATTTCGACGAACCGGCCTCCATCGGCGAGCGCTGCGAAGCTGGCGCCGATCGCATCGCCGCTCAGGCTGTTCAGCACCACATCGACGCCGCGGCCGCCTGTCGCCCGGCGGATCTCGTCGGCGAACGCGAGGCTGCGCGAATTGTAGACGTGGTCGATGCCTTGGCGCCGCAGGCGCGCCCATTTTCCAGGACTCGCGGTGGCGAAGATTTCCGCCCCGGCGCGGCGCGCCACCTGGATTGCCGCCTGGCCGACGCCGCCGGCCGCCGCATGGATCAAGACCCGCTCACCGCGCTTGAGCTTGGCCAGCCGATCCAGCCCGTAGTGAGCCGTGAGAAAGGCGAGCGGCAGCGTCGCCGCGTCGCGGAACGAGAGGTGATCGGGCTTGGCCACCACGAACGCCGCCGGCACCCGCACGCGGTCAGCCAGGCTTCCGACCGTCAGGCCGGCGATGATCGGCATGCCCGGCCGCAATCCCTGCACCCCGGCGCCGACGGCCGTGACGATACCGGCACACTCCAGGCCGTAGGGCATATGCTCGGCCGACGTGGGCAAGAGGCCCATGCCGTGAAGCACGTCACGGAAGTTGAGGCCGCTCGCGACCGGCGTGACGACGACCTCGCCGGTCCCGGGAGCTCCGCCGTCGAACCGCGGTCGCACCACGGTCCTGACCGGCGCTTCGCGCTCCGATGCGGTAGCAGCGAAGACCTGCCCATTGCGGACCGCCACCTCCGTGGCGCCGGCCCCACGCAGGAGAAGGGGAGCCAGTTCGCGCGCCAGGTCGACGTTCGAAAGGCCGCCCCTGGCATCAAGGTCGATCCGAATCAGCCGCAAGTCGGGATATTCGGCTGCCGCGACGCGGGACAGGCCCCAAAGACCGGCTTCGGCCACCGCCGTCACGTCCTCGGTGGTGACGCGCTGGCTGCCCCGCGTCACCAGCGCGATGCGCAGGTCCCTGCGGTCCGCAATGCGGCCGACGGCCTGCACCAGGCCGAGATGGCGACGGTAGGATCGTGGCACCCCGGCCGCGCAATCGGCCGCCTGGAGCGCGAGGTCGACGATCGTGCAGGCGCCGACGGCCGGCCGGGACGCCGCGAGCCACCGCGCCAGCGCGGGCGCATCGCCCGATACGTCGAAAGGCGCCAGGCTCACTCCATGGCCGCGCTCCATGAGCTCCGTCCGGGCCGCCGATGCCACGGCTTCATCGTCGCCGATCAGCAGAATCCGCTGTGGCTGGACGTGCATGTCCTCCACCACGTCGGGCCGCCATACGATGCGCCGGATCGGCATCGGGCCGGAGCTCGCCGCGGCCAGATGGTCGGCCTGGCGGATCGACCGGAACGTCACGCCGTCGAGGATCGCCAGAACCTGGTCGCCCTCCATCAGGCGCACGTCGATCTGGCATCGCTGGGCCGTCGCGGCGCCGCGAAGGCGCAGCACCGTGCGGGCCGACGTGGCACCCGCCGCCTGCACGACGACGCGGTCGATGCCGGTCGGCAGCCAGGTCTCTTCCGCGGGAAGGCTGGGCAGGATGCAGCTGGCCGCCACCAGGCAGCCGTCGAGGAGCGCCGGATGGATCGCGAAGGGGTCGGCCGCGCCGGCGCAGTCCGGCAGTTGCACGCGCGCGGTGGCGAGCAGGCCGCTTCGCTCGACGGTGAGCAATGAACGGAACGCCGGCCGGGCCTCGACCCCGTGGACTGCCAGATCGGCGTAGATATCGCTGCCCGGGATGGTCTCGAGCGCGGCCGGCCCCTCGGCGAGCGGCTCGGCGTCGGAGGCCCCGGCGCCGACGGTGTCGGTCAGGCGCGCGGTCGCGTACAGCGTCCATGCGGCGTCCGAGCCTGCGTTCTCGGTCTGCGCATACAACCGCCAGGCACCATCGGGCGCGACGACGGTCTGGACCTCGACGGTCCCGTCCGCCGGCAGCCGCAGCGGGCGCACCGCCAGCAATTGCTCGATCGCGCCACGGCCGGCCGCTCGGGCGTTTTGGATTGCGATCTCGACCAACGCCGTCATCGGCAAAATGGCCTGGCCGGAGACACGGTGGTCCTGCAGAAAGGCATGCGCGCGGCCGCCGATGGTCAGGCCGAATCGCCGCTCGTCGGTTGCCGCCAGAGGGAGCGGACGGCCGGCCAGTCCGCCGGGCGAGGCCTCCGCGACGGCGAGGCCTCGCGGCCGCTCGATGAAGTGCCGCTCCCCTTCGAACGGATAGCCCGGCAGCGCGATCCGAGGGGGCTGGCGCTGGTCGTCGATGGATGTCCAATCGGGCGCCAGGCCTGCCAGATGCAGGTCCGCCCAGCATCGACATCTATCCGTTCGTGATCCGGCGAGGGCGACGACGTCGAGCACGATGATGTCCTCACCCACCGGTAGAGCGGCGGGCGTATCATCGCGGATCACCAGCTCCCACCAAAAGGCGGGGCTCGTGACCTCCGCGCCGGCGGCGCGGCCGAGCAGGCTCGAGACCAGGGGACGATTGGGCGGCGACAGCGTCAGTCCGCGCACGGTGCGAAGGAAGGCGAAGCGGCCGCTCTCGCCGTCCGCCAACGCCAGAACCTGGCTTCGGGCAGCCAGCAGGCGCAGCGCGTCCTCGAGGCTGAAGACGCCGGCCTGGCAGGCCGCGACGATCTCGCCTAAGCCATGGCCGATCAATTGGTCGGGCACCACGCCCCAGCGCCGAAACGCCGTCGCGGCGGCATAGGCCGTGCGGAAGATCGCGAATGCAGGATCGCCTGCCAACGTCACAGCGATGTCCGGGCCGGCGGCCGCGAGCCCTTCCTCGAGCTGCGCCAATCCGGGCGCCATCGCAGCGACGGCATCGTCTGCCGCGTCCGGCAGCGGACGGCTCGATGAAAACCGAAATGCGACAGACCGTGAACGCACGCCGGTCGTCGCCGGCGGTGTGAAATCACGAAGTTGCGCGATGAGCGCGGGCACGGTCTCGAAGACGAAAGCCGCCCTCTCGCCAAGCCGCGCGCGCCCGCCGTTCATGGTCAGCGCGACGGCCGCCCCGTCCACCGCCGGCGCGGCCGCGAGGGCGTCGGCCAGGCGATGGGCCGCTGCGGCCAGGGCCGACGCCGTATGAGCGGACAGCGTCAACACTTCGGTCCGAGGGGCGCTCGCCGTGACCACCCGAAGGGGCGGCGCCTCCAGGATCATGTGAACGTTGGTGCCGCTCATGCCGAAGGCACTGACCGCGGCGCGCCGGGGATCCGGCCCTGTCCACGGCACCGGTTCCACGGCCACCGCCATGTTGATCCGGTCCCATGGGATCAGGGGATTGGGCGTGCGGAAATGGAGGTTGGCCGGCACCTCGCCGTGGTGCGCGGCGAGAGCCGCCTTGATCAACCCGGCGATGCCGGCCGCGGCTTCCAGGTGACCGAAATTGGTCTTGGCGGAGCCGACGAGCAGTGGCTGCTCCCGGTCCGTGCCATAAGCATCGCCGAGCGCGCGCAGTTCGATCGGATCGCCGAGCGCCGTTCCCGTGCCGTGCGCCTCGACATAGCCGATCGACCGCCCACCCACGCCCGCATCGGCCAGCGCAGCACGAATGACGTCGCGCTGGGCGACGCCGTTCGGCGCCGAAATGCCATTGCTGCGGCCGTCATGATTGACGGCGGAACCGAGGATCACGGCAATGACCGGATCGCCGCTTGCGAGCGCGTCGCTCAAGCGCCGCAAGGCGACGACGCCGCACCCCTCGCCGCGAACAAAGCCATCGGCGTCGGCGCTGAACGTCCGGCAGCGGCCGCTCCTCGACAGGGCCTGCATCCGACAGAGCGCGAGGGTGATTTCCGGCGCGAGGACCAGATTGACGCCCCCCGCGAGCGCCCGGTCGCAATCGCCGTCGCGCAAGCTCCGGCACGCCAGATGAACGGCGAGCAGCGACGACGAGCAGGCCGTGTCGAGGGTGATGACCGGCCCGTGCAAGTCGAGGTGATAGGCGATGCGGCCGGCTGCCAGGCTTCGCATCAACCCCAGGCCCGCGTGGCCGTCGATCTCGGCGGCCGGGCGACGATAGAGTCGCTCCTGCGAATAGTCGTCGGAATAGATGCCGACGAAGACGCCCGTCCGCGTCCCCGCCAGCGACGGGGGAGCCCATGCCGCGTTTTCGACGGCCTGCCACGCCACCTCCATCAGGAGGCGATGCTGCGGATCCATGGACGCGGCCTCGCGTCGCGAGATGCCGAAGAAGCTTGCATCGAAGCGATCGATGTCGCGCAGCGCGCCCATGTCGCGGCTGTAGGCCTGCCCGGCACCGGATGCGCCGCCCGGGTCCGCCTGCGACCACCGGGCCACCGGAATCGGTCCGACGGCGTCGCCGCCTTGGCGCAGGAACCGCCAGTAGCTCTGGGCATCCTCGACCCCGCCCGGAAAGCGGCAGCCGACGCCGACTATGGCGATGGGCCCGCCAGCCCGGATATCCGGATGGCCGCTCACGTGCGGGACCTGAGGGATCGCCGCGGGCATGGATTACGCCGCCACGGGCGTCGCCCGATCGCGCTCGACGGCGCCGATCGCGGTCAGGTGCTGCACCAGCGCGGCAAGCGTCGCGGTCTCCCACACCAGTGTGGGCTCGAGGCCGCACCGGAGATGATCACCCAGTTCGCGTGCCAAGGCGACGCCGAGGATCGAATCGAGCCCGTACTCCGCAAAGGAGCGGCCCCCCTCGACGGTCCCCGCCCCCAGATTCAAACGGCGTTCGAGCCACCGCGCGACCCACGCCTGCGTCTCGGCCGCCGTCGGCGCCGTCGTCACAGGCCGCGCGACCGGACGATGCGCCGCCGCCCGCAGCTCGCGCTTCAGGATCTTGCCTGTGGGATTGCGCGGCAAACGGTCGGCGAAGGCAATGACGCTCGGCACCTTGTAGGCAGCGATTGAAGCCCGGCACAGGGCCTCGAGCTCCTCCGGGGCTTGAGGATGGCTGGGGTGAAGAACGACCGTCGCCCAGACCTCCTCGCCGAGGAAAGGATCCGGCACGCCAAAAACGGCGGCTTCCGCGACGCCGGGATGGCCGTAGAGCACGTTTTCCACTTCGGCCGGGTAGACATTGCGGCCGCCGACGATGATCAGGTCGGTCAGCCGATCTTCGATGCTCAGATAGCCATCGGCATCGAGGCGTCCGATATCGCCGGTGTGGAGCCAGCCGCCGCGAAGCGCCCGCGCGGTCTCTTCGGCGCGGTTCCAGTACCCGCTCATGACGTTAGGCCCTCGCAGCAGGATCTCGCCCGCCTCGCCGGGGGCTACATCCCGATCATCCTGCGGGTCGACCACGCGCAGTTCGACTTGCTCGATGGGCGTGCCGACGCAGCCCTCGCGGATCGCGATCAAGTGGTTGTAGGTCGCGAACGGCGAACATTCGGTCTGGCCGTAGCCCTGGTAGATCGGCCGTCCCATACGCTTGGCCCAGCGCTGCTCCACCTCCAGCGGGAGAGGTGCCGCAGCGGAAAACCAATATCGGACGCCGGCGATATCGAGATCGGTCAAGTGTTCCTCGAGCGAGAGGAAGGTCGTCGGCACGCCGAATACCATCGTCACGCCGTCGGCCCGAAGCGACCCGATCACCGCCTCCCGATCGAAGCGCCGTTGAAGCACGACCGACGCCCCCGCGCAGAACGCGGCGTTCATGATAGCGTTCTGGCCAAAACAATGGTGCAGCGGCAGGAACAGGAGCAGGCGGTCGTCGGGGCGAACGCCCATGTAGCGCACCTTGGAGCGCGCCGTGAAGTCGACGTTGCCATGGGACAGCACGACGCCCTTGGGACGGCCCGTGGTGCCGGACGAATAGACGATGACGGCAGGATGGTCGGGGCCGACGCCGACGGTTGGAAGCGGGGGATGGCCCGCGACAGGCGCATCCACCTCGAGGCGCCGGATACCGCGCCGCGCAAAACGCTCGTCCAGATTCGCGTCGGCGAACGCCGCCTTGCAACCGCTGTCGTCGAGGATGAAATCGATCTCATCCGCCGCTAGCGCCGGACTGATGCAGACCGCGACGCAACCGAGGCCAAGAATTGCAAGATAGGCAACGACGAAAGCGGGACTGTTCGACATGGCCAACGCCACATGGTCGCCGCGGGCGACACCGGCGTCGGCGAGCAGGCGGCGCAGGCGCGCCGCTGTTTCCGCAACGGTTGCATAGGAGATCGCCTCGCCTTCGAAGTAGAGGCAAATGCCGTCACGCGGGCCGCATTCGACAGAGTTTGCGACGTTCATGCCGCGATCGGTCGTCATCGAACGTGCTCCCAAAATCTGTTATTTTTCAGCCACTTCAACCGCCCGGCCAGACGCTACAAACCACCAGCCGTCCAGTCAAGTTAAACAATGTTCAGGCAATCCACCGCGGCTGGAGCCGCCCCGGCGAAGGGGGCGCACAAGCGCAATAGTTGCAGCCGCTAGAGGCTGTTATCGACCTGGGGGAGTAGAGCGACGTCTTTCGGCGCGATGCCGACGACAGCGACGGGCTGGAGGTCTGGAGGGTTTGCGAACCTGCGCTCATAATCCTTAGCCAGGCGTCGCAAGCGAGCGACCTGCGTCTGGAACCCACTGGGCTTCGTCGGGGCCCCTCGCAGGCTCCGCCGCGCCGCTGAACGCCTCCGGCGAGGGCCAGTCCGTTGGCCGCACGCCTCGGGCAGCGCCGTGCAAGAGGGCACGACAGCGCCCACTCCTCGCCCGACACGTCGGGCGGAGGTTCTGGCGGCCAGCGCCTCGTGACCTTCCGGCGTTCCGTCGTATAGGAGGCCCCGTCCGTGAGCGTCACTTGGGATTCGGCTGCATCGCTCGGCACCTTCGGCAAGCAGCCGGTCAGCGCGCACCGTGGAAACGCGCGAACAACCGGCAGATCTTCCCGATGAGAGCTTCGCGATGGTCGTTCAGATAGAAGTGATGGCCAGAATACATGGTCACGCCCGAGAAGACGCGGGTCTCCTCGGCCCATGCCGCAAGGTCCGCCTCGGTGACGCGATCGGTGTCGCCCCCAAAGGCATGGATCGGACAATCGAGCGGAGCGCCTGGCCTGTACACGTGGGTCTCCACCGCCGTGAGGTCCGCTCTGAAGATGGGCAGCAGCAGATCGACGAACTCCTGGTCGTCGAACACCGACTCCGGCGTGCCGTTCAACGCCTTGAGCTCACCCAGCAGGTCCGCGTCGGAGAGCAGATGCATCGGCGCACGGTGCGGTGGCAGATGCGGCGCACGCCGCGCCGAGACGAACAACGCGGCGGGCGGCGGCGCACCGTCGTCGCGCAGTGCGCGCAGGGTCTCGAATGCGAGCAAAGCGCCCATGCTGTGACCAAACATCGCATAAGGCCGGTCGAGCGCCGGGCGCAGCGCCGCCGCGAGCTGCGCCACGACATCATCGAGATGGCGCAGCGGACGCTCGCGGATACGGCCGCCGCGGCCCGGCAACTGGACCGGAATGACCTCGATGTCGGCGGCGGCGATGCGTCGCCAAGGCACGTAAGCGGCGGCGCTGCCGCCGGCGAACGGCAGGCAAAACAGGCGGGCCGGCCGAGCCGGCGTGGCTGTCGGTCCGAGAATCCACGGCGATGTCATGGCGGTCATGGCGAACCGATGCGACAACTTGCCAAGACGATGACCAGCGCCGACACTGACATGCACAACCTCATTCGATCACGAGCCTTCTTTAACCTGTACCCATTCGTTGAGTGCCGGAAAAGCCTCTGTGCCGTCAGCGTTGCGGTGCCTTCACGAGCGCGCTCGCGCGCCCACTCCACACGCGGCGACGCCTGTGCGGCGCCCACCAGCACGAGACGGTCTGCATGACGCTCCACAGTCGCCCCACCGTCGTCATCGGCGCGCGGCCGCTTGCCCCGTCGGACATCTGGACGGGTGCCCATGGCTTTTCGCGTGTCGAGATCGATTCGACGGAGGCCTTCTACGCGCGCATCGAGGCGGGCTCGCGCCTGCTCAACAACCGGATTGCCGCGGGCGAACGCATCTACGGCGTGACGACCGGCTTCGGCGAATCCGTCGTCACCGAGGTACCGGCACATCTGGCCGACGAGTTGGCCCTCAACCTCGTCCGCTTCCATGGCGTGGGGACGGGCGCCGCACTCGACGAGACGGAGGCCTCCGCCGTGCTCATGGCGCGAGCCGCCTCGCTCGCCACCGGCTGGTCAGGCGTCCGGTTCGCCGTCCTGGAGCGGCTGACGCAGTTGCTCCAACGACGCGTCCTGCCGGTGATCCCCTGCGAGGGGTCGGTCGGCGCCAGCGGCGATCTCACTCCGCTGTCCTACGTGGCGGCCGTGCTCATGGGAGAGCGGGAGGTCTATTTCCAATCAAAGGTCGTTCCCGCGGCGCACGCGCTCGCGGAGGCCGGCTTGCGGCCCGTGGCGCTGGCTCCCAAGGAGAGCCTGGCCATCATGAACGGCTCCAGCGTCTCGACCGCGCTGGCCTCGCTGGCGTTCGAGCGGGCGCGCTGGCTGGCACGGCTGGCGGCCGCCCTCACGGCGATGGCGAGCGACGTGACCGGAGGCAACCCGGCCCACTTCGATCCGCGCATCTTTGCAGCCAAGCCCCATCCGGGGCAGCGGCAGTGCGCCGCGTGGATCGCCGACGACGTCGAGTACCGGCCGGGCACATCCCGCACGGGCCGGCTGCAGGACCGGTATTCGATCCGCTGCGGGCCGCACGTCATCGGCGTCCTGCTGGATGCCATCGATTGGATGCAACCATGGCTGGAGACCGAACTCAACGGGGCGTCGGACAACCCGCTGATTGACCCCGAGACGGGCGATCCGCTGTTCGGCGGCAACTTCTACGGCGGCCACGTCTGCTTCGTGGCTGACGGCCTGAAGAACGCCGTCGCCAATGTGGCCGACCTGCTCGATCGGCAGCTTGCGCTGATCTGCTCGGCGTCCACCAGCAACGGGCTGCCGGAGAACCTGGTCGGTGCCCCCGAGGCCGCCCGCGCGGCTCACCATGGTTTCAAGGCCATGCAGATCGCGGCCTCGGCCCTGACGGCCGAAGCGCTCAAGGCCACCATGCCCGCCAGCGTCTTCAGCCGCAGCACCGAAAATCACAATCAGGACAAGGTCAGCATGAGCACGGTGGCGGCGCGCGACAGCCTGCGCGTGGTCGAGCTGAGCGAGACCGTCGCCGCCATTTGCCTTATCGCACTGGCCCAGGCCGTCGACCTGCGCAAAGGGGAGGGCTGCCATGGCCGAAGCCGCGCCTTGCGCGACGCGGTTCGCGCCGAGGTCGCCTTCAACGACCGCGACGTGCGGCAGGACGGCGACATCGCGGCCGTGAAGGACATGATCCGCCGCCGCACGCTGCCGCTCGATTTTTCATGATACGGGCCGTTGCGACGCCCGACCTGGCCGGCATGCGCGAGCGCAACCGCGCGGCGCGGCGCATCTTCACCCGCATCATGCTCCACGTGCTTTGGTGGGACATCGTGCTGGCGTGGGGACCGCTGAAACGCCTGCGCACGCCGGCAGGGCCACGGTGGGCCCGTCTCGCGCGCCAGTATCGCGCCCAGGCCGAGCGGCTGGGCGGCGTCCTCATCAAGCTCGGACAGTACGCCGGTGCCCGCGTCGACCTCCTGCCAAAGGAGGTCACCGATGTCATGGCGGATTTGCACGATGCCGTGCCGCCGGCTCCGGCCCCGGCCATCGTCGCCCAGCTGGAAGCCGATTTCCTGTTGCCGCTCCGCGACCTGTTCCGAACGTTCGAGCCGGCCCCGATCGGAGCCGCGTCCCTCGGCCAGGCGCATCGGGCCGAATTGCCGGACGGGCGCCGCGTCGTGGTCAAGGTGCTGCGCCCCGGCATCGACCTGATCGTCGAAAACGACCTGGTGATCATCGGGCGCTTCATTCGCCTGATGAAGCGCATCGGCAGCATCCGCCGGCGGGTGGACCTCGACGTCCTGGCCAATGAATTCATCACCGTCACGCGCCGCGAACTCGATCTCCTGGCCGAAGGGCGCAGCAGCGAGCGCTTTGCCCGCCAGTTCAGCGGCGATCCGGAGGTCTACGTTCCGAAGATCGAATGGTCGCGCTCCGGCGGACGAACTCTGACGATGGAGGACGTGTCCTACGTCCCCATCGGCGATGTGCTCGGCTACGAGGCAACCGGCGTCGATCGCCGCCGGGTCGCCGGCAAGCTGATGGACGTCTATCTCGATCAGATCTTCCGCTTGGGATTCGTGCATGCCGATCCCCACCCCGGCAATCTGTTCGTGCAGCCCCTCCCGATCCAGGGCGAGCCGGCGACGCGCTGGTCGTCGACGGACTATACGACCACCGATCGGATCAATCTGCCGCACACCGCGAACCGCCCATTCCGCCTGATCTTCATCGACTTCGGCATGGCCGTGGAGATCCCTGAGCACGCCCGCCGCTCGTTGCAGACCTATGCGGTCGGCATTGCGGCGCGTGACGCCTACACCATCGTGCAGTCTTATGTAGAGGGCGACCTGCTTCTGCCCGATACCGACGTCGACCAGCTCGAACGCATGACGGCGGCGATGCTGGCCAAGTTCCCGCACGCATTCGTCGGTCAGGTTCGGCAGGCCGACTTGCCGCAATACGGCCAGATGTTCAACGAATACCAGTCACTCCTCTACAACTCGCCGATGAAGATACCGGCGGAGCTTCTCTTCGTGTTTCGCGCGATGGGCATCTGCTCTGGTACGGTGGCCGCGATCGATCCCGGGTTCGATCCGGCCGAGCGGTTCACCCCCCTCGCCCAACGATTGGTCGCCGACGAGCTGAGCCTCGATTCCGATCGGTTGAAGCGCTTCGTCATGTTCGGCCTGCGGCTGCCGACGCGTCTCGACAATCTGCTGACGCAGATCGAGCGCGGCAAATTGCTTCTGCGCACCGGTGATCCCGATCACCATCGCGAGAACCTTCGCTCCCGCGGGCGAGCGGCGAGCCAGATCGGCGTGGCCGTCATTGCCGCCGGCGTGATGGCGTGCGCGGTGCAACTCGGGCCCCATGGCGAAATCCTGACGACCCCGACCGGGCTGACGGTGCTTGCCGTCGCGGTGGTCGCGTTAGCATTGCTGCGGGGCCGGCGGTGAGCGCAGCATCGTCGCGCCGACGCAGGTATCGGCCGGCGTGAGGCACATCGGGCTGGGCGCAGGAGGTCGGCGCATTCGGTCCGGTCAACCAGAGCGGGACGATGCTTCGAAACGTCATCCCGCTCGCGGGTCTCGACCTTACAATCTCTACGATTTGGCGATGGTAGTGGGGTGCCGAGCCGGGGCCCTCCGCCGGCCTGCCGTACTCAGGATCTCTTCGACGAAGGCCACGAAGCGGCGAGGGGCATCGTAGGTCTTCAGGACCGCAGCCTGTTTCCCCGCCGATGTCCTGTAGCGGGGATCGTCCAGAATTGACGTCACGGCATGGCGAATCGAGGCCACCGTCGCGTCGCCCTCGAGCAAGCACCGTCCCGCGCTCAGCCGCTCCACGATGCGGGCAAAGACGAGTTGATCGGTGTTGGAGGGAATGCCCAGGACGGGCGCACCCTGTGCCAGCGCCTGATAAGCCGGCGACGCGCCGCCGCTGCTGATCACCAGGGCCGCCCGGCGCGTGGCCTCGTCGCCGGGAATGAAATTGGCGACGAGCACATTGGGCGCGACCGGGCCGACCGCGCCCTTGTTCGCCGTGCCCACCACCGCCGTGACCGGGAGATCCGCCAGCGCCGCGGCGATGTCGGCCAGCAGAGCCGCTTCGCCGGAGCTGCCGAGGTTGACGTAGATGATCGGCTTGTCGGCGGGCATGGTGTCCCACCAGTCGGGGCCTGGAACGGACGGTACCCAGTGGACCGGCCCGACGTAACGGTGCTCCGGCGGCAATCCACGGGTCGGATTGATCTCGGGAACGTCAGGATAGACGACATAGTCGCCGTCCGCAAAGGCGTCCTTCAAGGTCAGGCCGAGCGGCGGAAGACCGTGGCCGAGCCTCGCCATGTTCAGCGGCAGACCCACCAGGGCGCTGCCGAAGGGCGCGAGGAATTCGGCCATCCGGTCCGCCACCTCCCGCCCCACGAGGCCCGTCAGCGGATTGTCGACGAGGCCGAGCGGCTCGTCCGAATAGGGGCTCCAATGCGCATTGATGATGTTGACATAGGGTACGTTGAGGCGCCGCGCACTGATCGACAGCGACTGGCGCATGTCGCCGACGACGAGTTGCGGCCGCACCAGGCGCATCAGGCGCGTGTCCTCCTTCGCATAAGTCGCGAGGGTCTCGGGTCCGAACAGCGGCTGATTGCGCTTGAGAAACTGCGCATTGGTGTCCGCATCGATCACCGACGTGATGGGAATCGTGCGGTAGGGCTTGTCGCCCATCAGCGCCTCGAATCGTGGGTCGCAGGCCAGCGTCACCGTATAGCCGGCAGCGTGCAAGGCATCGGCAAAGATCTTCGGCCGCAACACGTGAGTGAGGGTCACGGCCTCGCCGATGAGAAGGATGCTCGGTTTCATGCCGCCCTCATGATGTCGCAGCGACCCGCAAGACGCCATTGCCCCGAATTTCCTCGAGCATGGCGGCATACGCGCCGCCCTGCCGTTCCTCACCACACACCCATCGGACCAATTCGGCGATGCCGGCATCCAGCTCCACCTCGGTGCGCCAGCCGAGCGTCTCCCGGGCCATGCGGGCGTCCGCAAAGCAGCTGCGGATGTCGCCGACCCGCGACCAGCCGGTCACCTCGATCAGCGGGTCGAGACCGAGCCCCCGGCAGATCGCCTGCGCCATCTCGCGGATCGTCGTCGCCACCCCGCTGCCGACGTTGACGGGGCCGGACGGCGGAGCCGACGACAGCGCGAGCAGATTGGCCCGCGCGACGTCGTGCACCGACACGAAATCCCTGATCGGTTGGCCGTCTTCGAACAGCTCGATCGGAAGGCCGTCGAGCCGCCGCGCGCAGAAGACGTTGGCAATGCCGGTATAGGCATTTCCCAGGGCCTGGCGTGGTCCGTAGACGTTGAAATACCGCAGGACGACGAGCGCGACGCCAAGAGTTGCAGCCGCGCGGGCCGATAATTGTTCCTGGTAAAGCTTGGTTGCGCCGTAGACGGATTGAGGAGCCGGCGGTTGCGGCTCCGCCGTCGCGATGCAGGTCGCCGACGCGCCGCAGCGCGGGCACCTGGGATCCCAGAGTCCGTCGTCCAGCTGCGCCTGGCTGCGCCCGGCGGGCATGACCGGGCCACAGGCCTCGCAACGATAGGCGCCTTCGCCGTAGACGGCCCTGGAGGACGCCAGCACCACCCGCTCCACACCGCCCCGCGCGGCGATGGCATCCCACAGTGTGGCGGTCCCCGTCACGTTCACGTCCACGTGGTCGCGCATCTGATACATGGAACGGGCGGTGCTGGTGCGGGCGGCCAGATGATAGACGGTGTCGACCCCTTCCAGCGCGCCGACGACGGCATCCATGTCCCGCACGTCGCCCCGCCGCATGTCGATGGAGGAGGCCATATATGCCGGAAATCGGCCCGACGGGCCGTGAACCTGCGGGTCGAGACAGTCGAGCACCCGCACGTTATGTCCGAGCGCCAGGAGCGAATCGGCCGTGTGCGAGCCGATGAAGCCCGCTCCGCCGACGATCAGAACCGTGCGTGGCGCCATCTCTGTCCTTGATCGGCCAGCGCTTCGCCGACGACGGCGTTGAACAGAACCTGCGCGTCCAGTCGCTCCGCCTCTTCGGCAAATCGCCGGGCGGCGGTGGCGTATGACGCATTCGCGAGCATCTTGGCGACGGCGGCGGCGATGGCGGCTTCGGTTTGGTCGCCGGGCACGATCCGGAGCCCGGCGCCTGCACCCTCCAAGCAGCGGGAGAACATCAGCTGCTCCGGATAGGTCGGCAGCGCCAAAACGGGTGTTCCGACGGCGAGGCTCTGCTGGGCGGATGTGTTGCCGCCGTTGGAGATGGTCAGGTCGGCGCGCGCCGCCGCCACCTCCCCTGGAAGGGTCTCGGCGAGGAATGCGTTCGGGCCGGCTGCGTGAACCACCCTGCGCGGGTCGGCAATGGCCACGACGGTGACGGGCATGGATGCCAAGGCCCGCAGAACAAGCCCCGGCAGGCCGCTGGGACTGGACGAGCTGATATTCAGGAAAACGACGGGGCGATCGCGGGGAAGGCTATCCCACCAGAACGGCAGGTTCGCCTTGGCCGACCAGCGGACGGGCCCGACGAAGCGATGCGACGATCGTCGCTCCTTCATGGGCACGAGCTCAGGAAAATCCGGATGAACGACATAGTCGCCAGCGGCGAAAACCTCCTGAACGGTTCGGTACCGAACATCCTGTCCGTGCGCCTGCATGAGTTCGTTGGTCGGCAACGTATGGATCAAGTGTCCTAGCGGCTGGATCGCGTTGTAGATCGCAGCTCCCAGTCCGGCGCCGACCGGCGGCAGGTAGGGCGGAGGCGAAACTTCCAAACCGATCGCGGCAAACGGACTGAACGCCGCATCGAGGATGGAAATCGACCGGATGCCCTGCTTGCGGGCGGCCAGCGGCAGCGAATGGCGCATGTCGCCGACGACCACATCGGGCAGGACGGCCCGGATAAGCCGTTCGTCCTCGCGCAGATAGCGCTCGAGCGTCGCATGATCGAACAGCGGCGAGACACCCGAGCGGGCGGCACTGGGATCTGATGGGGATGCAATCGAGGAGCGCAGCCGCATCACTGGAAAGGGCCGCGGTTCGAACAAATGATCGTAACGGGAATCGCAGGCCAGGACGACGTCGTAGCCGCTCGCGTGCAGGCCGCGCGCAAAGAAATCGGGGCGCACCACATGCGATAGCGTCACCGCTTCCGCGACAAGCAGGACCCGCGGCCGCGCGCCGGCGCGCGGCTCTAGAGGCGTTGACAAAGCCACTCCGACCTAGACATTTACCCCCAACGCCTCTTCGTCGCCGCGCAAGAAGTAACGCCTGGCTATCGTCGTGACAATGCGGTCGAGAATCCGAACGCAGCGGCACACAACCGGGCATTCAGAGCTGTGCAGGTTTCAAGATGACCGACTACTTGCTCATTCACGGCGCGTGGCATGGTGGTTGGTGCTGGGACCGCGTCGCAAAATTGCTGTGGGAACGGGGCGACCGGGTGTTCGCGCCCTCGCTGACAGGCCTCGGTGACCGCCGCCATCTGCTGGCTCCCGATGTGGATTTGTCGACGCACGTGAACGACGTGCTGGCCGTCATGGAGACCGAGGAGCTGTCGAACGTGGTGCTGTGCGCGCACAGCTACGGCGGTGCGGTCGCCCTACAGGCGGCCGACCAGGCGCACGAGAGGATCGCGGCCCTGGTGCTGCTCGATGCGCTCCTCCCGCAGGACGGCCGTTCGCTGCTCGATCTCGACAGCGAGGAGCGCCGCAACGCCATCCTGTCGCGCGCTTTGGATACGCCCCAGGGGCAGGTCCTGCCGCCGGCGCCGGCCGTGATCTACGCGCTCGCCTCGGCCGACGACGTGGCCTGGGTGGATCGCCGCTGTGTCGCGCAGCCGCTGAAGACGTTCCAGGAGAAGGCCGCGATCACCGGCGCTTGGCAGCAGATCCCGGTGCTTGCCTATGCCGCCACCCAGCGGTTCCAGCCGCCGGATTTCAGGTCGATCGCGGCGCTTCTTGCCAAGGACGGTCACTTTACCGTCAGCGAGCTCGCTTCGGGCCACGACGCAATGATCGACGCGCCGGAGGATGTTGCCGCGCTGCTCGCGGCGACCGCCGGCCGGATCGGCAATCGGCCCGGGGCTCGCCACGCGGCGCAGCCCGCATGAGCGCGACGGACGTCGCCCCGGCCGACGATGAAGCCGCCATCGCGATCCCGAAGTGGCAATTCAATGTCGCCTTGGCAGGCCTGTTGTGCGTCATGGCGGTCAGCGCCCTCGACGCCAATATCGTGGGACCCGCGTTGCCTCGGATCACGAGTGACCTCGGACATCTCAGCGAGCTGTCGTGGGTGCTCACCGTGTTTCTGCTCGCCAGCACGGCCGCGACACCGGTCTATGGCAAGCTGAGCGACATGTATGGCCGGCGGCCGCTGGTCACGACGGCCGTGCTGATCTTTCTGGCGGGTTCGGCTGCCTGTGGCCTGGCGCAGACCATGCCGCAACTCCTGGCGGGCCGCGCTATTCAAGGCCTGGGCGCCGGCGGCCTGATGACGCTGACGCAGATCACCATGTCGGATCTCGTCTCACCGCGCCGGCGCGGCAGCTACCAGGGCCTGTTCGGCGCCGTATTCACGTTGGCCAATCTGGGCGGTGCCCCGCTCGGCGGGGCCATCACCGAACTATGGTCGTGGCGCTGGATCTTCTACGTCAATGTACCCATCGGCTTGGCGGCGCTGGCATTGATCTGGGCCGGGCTGCCGCCGGGGCAGCGGTCCTCCACCCATCGCATCGACTATGCCGGCATCCTCGTGGTCTCGGCCGTTTCGACCTGCTTGCTGGTCGCGCTCAGCCTCGGCACCTCGCTCGGATGGACATCGCTGCCGGTGCTCGGCCTGTTGGCAGTGGCGATCCTGCTCGCCATTGCCATTTTTCCGGTGGAACGCGGCCAGAAGGAGCCGTTGATCCCCATCGGCATGGTTCGCAATCCGGTCTGGCTGATCGCCACCCTCGTCTCCTGCGCCCTGACGATGGCCGTGTTCGGCTCGCTTGCTTTCCTGCCGCTGTTTCTCCAGCTGGTCATCGGTCTGTCGCCGACTATGTCGGGCCTCGTGATGGCTCCCACGGCAGCCGGCCTGATGCTGTCGCTCCTGGTGGGCGGGCAGATCATCACCAAGACCGGGCGCTACAAGACGCTGGCGGTGGCGGGCGTGTCGATTGCCACCCTGTCGCTGGTGGCTCTCGCCTGGGCGACACATGCCGGTCTGGGCGGTGGCTCCATGGCCGCCCTGCTGCTTCCCGTCGGGGTGGGCCTCGGCCTGGTGATGCCGGGCCTGACGGTCGCGCTGCAGAACGCGGTGGCGCCGAGCGACATCGGCACGGCGACGGCGACGTCGGGGTTTTTCCGCTCGCTCGCCGGCGCCTTCGGCGTCGCCGCGGCGGGCGCCATCGTCGCGGCGAGGCTGGACGCAGCGAGACCCGCCGGCGTCCAGGAAGGCAACATGGCGAGCCTCGGGCTACAGCAGATCGCCGCCCTGGCGCCGGACGCCCGGGCGCTGGTCGTTGGTCACTACCAGAGCGCCATTTTCATCAGCTTCGTGGTCGGAGCGGCGGTCGCTGCCATCGGCCTGCTCTTGATCCTGATGCTGAAAGAGCAGGTCCTGTCGACCAAGGCCGGTAAGGACCGCGAGGCTGCGGCCTTACACGTCTGACACCGGCTGCGGCACGGCCTGGATCCAGTTGATTTCGGCCAGTTGCTCGAGGGTCGGCGACAGGTCGACGGCCGTTGCCATGTCCACCTGATAGGCATCGAATTCGCCTTGCGCCAGGCCGGGGCTGGGCTCGAGAGCGGCGCTCAGGAGCGGATCGAGCCGCACAAACCGATCCTCGAGGATCCGGCTGATCTGGTAGTTGGTCGACTGCAGGTTGGCATCCATGACGAGCTTGATCAACGCCATCGGATTGTCCGGGTCGAGCAGCCATTTGCCGTAGCCCACATCCCCTTTGCTCAGGGCCATGTAATTGTTCGACAGTCCCTGCCCCACCGACAGGACCAGGATGTCCTCGATCCGCGCACCGAGAAAGTCGCGCGCCGTCGCAAGCGCGCACATGCTGGGATTGTTGGCGAACAGCCCCCCGTCCACATGCCCTTGAAAGGCCGGGTGCAGGACTGGGATCGAGCTCGATCGCAGCACGACGTCCGCCAGCGACGGCGAGCGCATCCCCTCCTCCTCCTCGAGGTTGTGCGCAATCTCGATGGACCAGTGCCGGCGTTTCTTGAGGACGACCTGGTTGTCCAACGACATCATCGGGATGACGACCCGTCGGCGCAGGTCGCTGATGCGCATTTCGCCGAACAGCTCGCGCAATTCCTCATAGAGGCCCTCGTGCGTCAGAAACGCACAGCCGCCCGAGAGGGCCAGCAGCGTCCTCGCCGAGAGCGGACCGACCCCGTCGAACGGCCGCCACGTCTGCCAAAGCGCGATCGATCGATCGATGCCCTCGGCAACCGTGGGCGCAGCGGCGATCAAAGCGGCCGTGATGGCGCCGGCCGAGGTGCCCGCGAAGATGTCGACATCGTCCAGCAGATGCGGATCGGCCGCCAGCAACCGCTTCACCAACGTGCAGGCGAGCAGCGGACGTGTACCGCCATCTAGGGAGAGAATCTTGACTGTCGCCATGGAGCCGTCGAAATTGCCTGTCCGAATGTTCCACCATGGCCGGGGCGCGCCGTCCAGCCCATCCGCCTGCAAGAGCCGGGATGGGGGCGCCGCGAGCCGGCCGCTGCGCTTCAAGCCTCGCCGAAGGGAGGATGCTGGAATGCGGAATGCTCGAGGCGGTGGCCGCGCAGCGCTGTGAACGCGCAGGCGACACGGCGGCGAGAAGCCTCTCGGCTCATGCTTCCTGCGTCGATCCACCGCCGCACATCAACGGCCGAGCCGCGTTCTTCGCTTGCGTTATTCGCGATAGGACGGCGGCCTTAGCGTACTACGCACGGGATTCGCAGACGATGTTGCAGATCTCTCAATCCGTCGAGCACGGCATTCTCACCCTGGCGCTGGGTGGCCAATTGAATGCGGAGGGCGCGATGATGCTCGGCAATATCGTTACCGCCTGGCAGAGCCAAGGCGGGCGGAGCACCATCATCGACCTGCACCACATCACTTATGTCGGCAGCGCCGGCCTCAAAGTTCTGATGCATCATGCGAGCGCCGCCAAGGCAGCCGGCGGCCACCTCGTTCTCGCCGCCGTGAACGATCCCATCTTTCAGGTCTTCGATGTCGGCGGCTGCGCCCGCGCGCTGACCTTCGCGCCTGATCGCGACGAGGCACTACGGATGATCGCAGGCCAGCAAACCGTCGTATCGGCAGGGTGCTGAGTTCGACCTTGCGATGGGACGGGCCGAGCTGTCGCTGCTGTCTCGCGGCCGCACGTTAGAGCGTTTTCGAGCGAAGTGGACACCGGTTCGCGTGAATAAATCGTGACAAATCAAACAGATATAGCATTTCGGCGATTCGAAGAAACGCGGAAATGCTTTAGAACTTGATGGTGACGCCGGCCGAGCCGCGGTGTGTCTGCGCGTTTGCACCGAGGAGCCCGTCGTAGCGGACGAAGCCCTGGATGGCGCCGTCGAATGCCAGGCCGGCCCCCACGACGGCCGCATCGCGATCCGGCTGCGCGCCGTTCACCACGAACGCGGCGCTCGGCAATTCCTGAAATGACGCGGCGACCGACCGGACGGGATCGGACAGTTCATGCGACCAGCCGGCCCGCAGGGTCGCCACGAGGCGGCTCCCCCCGCCCAGATCGACCTGATGCTTGAGATCCGCAGCGACGATGCTGCGTAGCGAGGTCAGGTCGCGGCCGGCCACGTTCAGGGCGAGGGGGCCGGCGCCGACCTCGCCAAATCCGTCCTGGCGAAGGCTGACGAGCTGCAGCCCCACGTTCGGTGTGATCGTGGTCGTTGGTGATAGCTGGAACCGATATCCGCCCTCGACCGACGACAGGAATGCTCCACCGTCGATGTTGGCGAAGGTCACGCCCTGCTGGCCGATGAACGCGATGCTCCGATTGAGATCTGTGGTGGACCAACCATAGCCCGCGGCAACGTCCAAATATGTCGCGCCCGACTGAAATTGCCCGAAAACGGCACCGTAGTAGTTGTTGGCATCGCCGCCGCTGGTCAGCCCACTGACCGAGAAGGAGGCGCGCGAATAGCCGACCGCGGCACCGATCTTCAAAGTGGGATCGATGCGATAGTCGAGGCCGGCCGTCACGGAGGCAAAATTGCTGCGCAGGCCGTGGCTGTCGCCGTTGCCGCCGATGGCGGCCGTGCTGCCGCCCGTATCCATCCACACGTTCACATCCGACGCGGGCGTCAATGCGCCCCTGTTGCCGCGTCCTGCCATCACCGAAGCAGAATCGCCGGCATGGAGTTGTTGGCGCAACACGTCGAGAAAGCCGTATGCCCCCTGCAAACTGACTGAAGCGACGTCTGCGTTTGCCTCGCCGCTCAGCTGCGCCAAGGCACCCCTGAGGCCGAGCGTGTCGGTGAAGTTGAGCAGGTCGAGGCTATTGTAGACGCTGTCCATCGGGGTGAACGGTGCCGGAAAGGCCGCGTGGTCGAGCGCGTAGGCGACGGCCGCCGCATTGCCGACGCCGGCACTCGGACGATACGCGAGCGCGTAAGGACCCAAGCCGTTCATGGGGATGAACGTGCTCGCTCCGGGAAACTGCGGATTGACGCAGTCAGGAGTCGCGGTCTGGCCGACGATATAATACTGGGGCGCACCGGCCGCGCCCCAGGGACCGGCTGTCGGGACATCGGGCGGGTTTGCGGGAAAATTCCCGAGCGCCGGATTGCCGGGGCCCCCGAGGATGCAGGTCCCCGCCGGGACCTGCACGAGCGCCACGGCATTGGGCAGGTCCGGCAGGGCCAGGATGTTCTTGACTTGAGCAGCCGTGAGGCCACGCACGGAGTTGGTGGTCGCGATCCACGGATCGCTCGCCGGTCCGAGCGTGTCCGCGTTGAACTGGTTGAAGAAGCGCACATACTGTGTCGGCACCGACGTGCGCACCACGGTGGCGGGTGCCGTCGGAATGAAGCCGCCCTCGACCGCCTCGACGTAGACGTTGGCGTCAGCCCCTGTGGTGATCGAAGGCAGTGAAGGCCCGGACGGATTGCCGATCGGCCCGACGATGACCTGGCCGGGAGGCAGCGGCACGGTCTGCGCGGAGGCCGCAGTCAAGCAGACCGGCCAGAATAGCGGAGCCAGCGCGCACGCCAGACGAAACGCGCCCGCGCGGCCTTGCCGCGCGGCACCCTGGCGCCGCTGCGCAACCTTCGAGCACACCATCCGGCTCCTCCGCCCACGAGCTCCTTCCGCTCCAGCCACGGTCAGGTTCTCGCTCCCCCCTATCGGCAAAACCCGGGCATGCCCCTAACCCGACGGGACGCCCCCCGCACACCGACTATACGGCCCATTTTGCCGATTCTGTCGACGGACGAAAGGCGAATTCCTGTCTCCACGCGTAACGATACCCGGCTAGCTTCGCGGGCGAGCACCGGGAGCGTGGCCCATGCGCCGCGAACGACTGCGGCGAATGGCGCACAGGCGATCCGCGCTAGCGCGCGGCAGCGAGAGCCGTGCGAACAGAAGATGTGCCGACGCCGGATGATCTTGGGAAACTCAGCGATTGCCAACTCGACGGTGAGTAAACTGGGCCGCCTCGCGGCCGGTCGTTCTCGGCCGCTCTTGAGTAGCGCACCAACCGTTCTCGGCCAGACGCTTCTATTCCTCATGCTCGCGCTTCCAGACCTCGAGCGAATCATCAGTAGTGCTTCGGCGATAACTCGGGTCGTGCTCACCCCACCCCCTTTTTGCAGGGGCGTCGGGCTCGACCTTTTTCGGTTCGGTCCCGCTGGGCTTGACCGGCGCTTGGTCCCGACGCCGTGCGCACATCCCGGCGATCGCGACCCCTTCAACTCGCCGGCCGTCAACGTTCGCCGGACGGCCGTGCTCAAAGATGACGACGTCACCTGTGCCCTTCCGCCTGGCGCACAGCAGGGCTGCGTCAGCTTCCCGTTCATTGACTTGCGGAGGAGATCAGACCTACGGTTTCCCAAAATCTAAGAAGGTAGGGAGTAGGTCCTTGGAAGAGATGGTGTCCGCCGATGAGGCGGAAGCGGCCGCGGCTTATGCGGACCGGGAGTGGACCGACGGCCTGCCCGTCGTATTGCCGACAGCGGAGCGCGTGAAGGCGTTTCTCGATGTCGCCGGGCGGGACCCGGATGAAATCCTGCTCTCCGTCCCCGAAAACAAGCGCGACGTGACGGTCGGCCTCGCCGCGGTGAATGCGGTCATGGCCGGGTGCCGGCCCGAATTCTTCCCGGTGATCGTTGCCGCCATCGAAGGCTGGGCAGACCCGCGCTGGGGCAATGGCGACCGGACGTTCTTCTATATGAGCAACAGCAGCACGGGTGGCGGTGCCCAGCTCACCCTCGTGAATGGACCCATCCGCAACGAAATCGGCGTGAACTCGCGGGCGAACGTCTATTCAGGCACGAGTGTCGCCAATCTCACGATCGGGCGGGCGCTGCGCCTGATCGTTCGCAACGCCCTCGGCATGCGTCCGGGCCTCCAGGATCACGCAAGCCAGGGTCATCCCGGCAAGCTCAGCTATTGCATCGCGGAGAATGAGGAGGAGAGCCCTTGGGCGCCTCTGCATGTCGAGCGCGGCTTTGCGCCGGATCAGAGCACCGTCATGGTGTTTTGCGGGCGCTCGCCGGAGCCGGTGGAAAATCGGGTGGCGGGCTCGGCCGAAGGAATCCTCATCACCATTGCCGATACCATGTCGCGTCTGGGCGCCATGCTCGGCATACGCGGGCCGGCAATGGTCGTGATGGGGCCGGAACATGCCGGAATCATCGGCGGCAAATGCGGCTGGTCGAAAGCCGACGTGAAGCAGTTCCTGTTCGAGAACTGGCGGCGCCCCGTCGCGGACCTGGAGCGCGTCGGCCTCGATCCAGCGGTTCTGCGTAAGTCGCCCGCGGTGTTCAGCCAGGACGGCGTGGACTGGATGAGGGGAAGTCGCGGACCCGAGGATGTCCTCCTCGTCGTCGCCGGCGGAAATAACGCGGGTGTCTCCTCTGTCATCACGAATTGGGCATTTCCAATTCCACTCGGCGAATATCTCATCAAGCCGATCACGACTTCACCGATAAGGAGCGCAGCATGAGCATTACGACCATCATCCCTGTGCCGTCCGACAAAGTGGCGGCAAGCAAGGGGGCGACACGCCTGCCGTCGGTCAAGGGTTCCACCGTCGGCATCATGTTCAACATCAAGCAGAACGGATCGGAACTCCTGTCGGCGATCGGCGACCTGCTGCGCGAGCAGCACGATGCGAAGGCGGTGCTTCCGCCCGTGAAGACGGCCGGCATCTACCTGCCGACGGAGGAGCAGCTGAAGGACGTCGCCGACAAGGCGGATATGGTGCTGGTCGGCCTCGGGGATTGCGGCTCCTGCAGCGCCTGCAGCGTTCAGGTCGCAGCGGAGTTCGAACGCGCCGGCGTGCCGGCGGTGGCGATCTGTACGACGCCGTTCCTCAAGTCCGGTCAAGCGATGGCGGCTCGTCAGGGTTTGCCCAATCTCCGGTTCGTGACCATCGAGCATCCGCTCTCGAGCTTGACGATCGACGAGCTGCGCGAGCGCGCCAAGGAGGCCGTTTCGCAAGTCGTTTCGATCGTCTGTGCCGACGACGAGCTCAACAAGAGCGAGGCTGCGGCCCTCGCGGATAGCTGGGCAGCTTGACGCGATCCGACTTCGATGTCGTCGTAATAGGTGGCGGGGTTGGAGCGCTGACCGCGGCGCTCTTCGCTGCGCAGCACGGGCTGCGCACGGTCGTTGCGACAGACATGATCCTTGGCGGTCAGGTCCTCGACGTCGAAGAGATCATCAACTACCCGGGGATGCCCACTCCCATTTCCGGCGTAGATCTGTGCGCCAATATCGAAGCACAGGCGCTCGCCGCTGGAGCGACATTCAACTATGAGCGAGCAACCTCGATCGTTCACGAGGGCGGCCGCTTCCGCGTCGGCAGCGATAGCGCAGAGCTGACAGCGCGTTCGGTTATCGTGGGCACGGGTTCCACACCGGCGTCATTGCGCATTCCTGGCGAGGAGGAGTATGCGGGCCGCGGGGTTTCGCATTGTGCTTCGTGCGATGCCGGGTTCTTTCGCGGCGAAACGGTCGCCGTCATCGGCAGTGGCGACTCCGCCGCCGATGGCGCCCTGGTCGCTGCGAAGTCCGCCGCAGAGGTCGTCATCGTCGCGCGCGAGGGGAAGCTCCATGCGGCGGCCTCCACCCAGGCGCGCCTTCAGGGCGCCTCCCGAATCCGCATCATGAACGCGCACGAGCCGGTCGAGATCGTGGGCCAGAACAACGCCGTCACGGCGCTGCGTCTGCGTGACGCCTCGGCCGGGAATACCTTCGACCTGCCTGTGTCGGGCGTCTTCATCTATGTCGGCCTTCAGCCCAACACCGAGTTGCTCGCGCCTCTGGTCGATGTGACATCCACCGGCCACGTGGTGACCACGGCCGACATGGAGACGACGATCCCGGGCTTGTTTGCGATTGGCGATATTCGAGCGGGTTTTGCCGGCTACGTCGTCAATGCCGCGAGCGACGGGGCAGTAGCGGCAGTCGCCGCGCTGCAACGAACACGAGAGGAAGCTCGTTTGCACGTCTAGAGCGCTTTCGCTCTTATTTCGAACTACAGGGAGGCCGGTAATGACAAACACCATCCGGGTTCAACCCCTCGACGCCACGTTCGGTGCGACCGTCACCGGCGTCAAGCTGGCCGAAATCGACGACGCCCAATGGAGCGAACTGTACGAGGCTTGGCTCAACTACGCCCTGCTGGTGTTTCCGGAGCAGCACCTCGGCCGCGACCAGCAGGTCGCCTTCGCGCGCAGGTTCGGCGACCTGGAGTTCGACATGGCACCCATCAGCAACGTGAAGGCCGATGGCACGGTGCGCGGCGATGTCGACACCGATGGCGTCGTCAAGATCCTGAAGGGCAACATGGGCTGGCATGCCGACAGCACCTATATGCCTTTGCAGGCAAAGGGGGCCGTGTTCAGCGCGGAGATCGTGCCGACCACCGGTGGCCATACCGGCTTCGCCGACATGCGCGCCGCCTATGATGCGCTCGACGATGCCACCCGTGACCGCATTGAGGGCTTGTCCGCCTACCACTCCCTGCACTACAGCCAGTCCAAGCTGGACCACAAGCACAAGGAGGGCGACGAATACGGCGGCTACGGCTTCCACGACGGTCCCGTGCCCTTGCGCCCCCTGGTGAAGGTTCACCCGGAAACCGGGCGCAAGTCGCTGCTGATCGGCCGCCATGCCCACGCCATCCCCGGCCTCGATCCCGCCGAGTCAGAGCAGTTGCTCGCCGACCTGATCACTTTCGCCTGCCAGGAGCCGCGCATCTATCACCATGACTGGCGACCGGGCGACACCGTGATCTGGGACAATCGCTGCCTCCTGCACCGCGCCACGCCGTGGAACTTGGCCGAGCCGCGCGTGATGTGGCACAGCCGTATTGCCGGGCACCCCGTCAGCGAGGCTGCCGTGCCGTAGTGGGGTGTGGTCTCCTCGCCGGTCCCAGAGAGGCCATCGTCGCCTTGTGCAGGCGCAGAGACCTCAAGGCTAAGGGACGCGTGGTGATCGCTCAACTCCTCGCTCAGTCGTCGGCCGAGTGATTGAAGTTGCCCTCCGCGCGGCCCCTGCGCCAATAAGCGGCGGCGAGCGTGTCCTTGTTGTCGAGCCTCAGCTCATCGCGCCAGTAGCGGCGAATCGCCTGGAAGGCCGTGAACTCGACGCCCGCCATGGCGTGGATGGGGGTGTCAGCCGGTCGCATCGGTACCTCACGGACCGCGTCCGGGAGCAAGGACGTCGCGCCGACGCTGGCACCGTTGCGGTGCAGCCAGCGCAGGTCGACCTTCGCCTTCGAGTGCAGCGCCTGCTCCTCGCCCGTGTCCGCGACCTCGATCAGCGCCGTGGCGCTGGCATGTGCCGGTAGCGCTTCCAGGGTTCTCGCGATGGCTGGCAGCGCCGTCTCGCCGACGAGCAGATACCAGTCGGCCTGCGGAACGGGCCGGCCGTCTCGCCCCCCATGCGGCACGTGCCTGGACGTCCCCCTGCGCGGAAGACGTCATATTGAGCCGCGCCGGCGCGTGCTAGATCCTCTCATGCCGAGCCTGCCCCCTGTCGAGCCTCCGCCGCCGCGACCATGCCAAACGACGACGCCCTCAAGTTTGAACGAACCGCCGGCCTCGTTGCGCCGTCGTCCGTCGAGCAGATCGTGCGCTCGGCCATCGAGCGGAAGGACGCATTCAGCCTGATCCGCTGCGGCGACGGCGAATCCGTCGTGCTCGGCTACCCCGAGTTCGTGCACGACACGCGGTTCATGGGGTGGATGCGGAATTTCTTCGGGCCGCATGCGGACCGTCCGGAGGTGTTCAGGTCGCTGCGGGAGTGGCTCGAATGGGCCGTATCGTGCGCGGACGTGGTCGGCACCTTTCGTGAGCAGATCGGCGATATCGAGCGGGCGCGGCAAGCGGCGCTGGGGTTGGGCGCTCTCCGGGTCCTGACAGACGACCAGAAGGTCGAGATCAACGGGATCGAGTGGCGTCTGCTGGACCACCTCACACGGCCGCTGATCCTCGAGCAGTGCCTGCGGACCACATCGAACATCCATATCAAGATGGAAGAATCCGGGCTGCTGAAGTCCATCGCGGCCGAAGCGGATCGGTTGAACGTGATCACGGGCAACGACATCAAGGAGAAGCTCGAAGCGGCGTTTCCGACCACGCGCATCGTCCAGTACCGGGTGCCCACCGAGTACAAATTCGAACCGGTGCGCGACAGCTGGAACGATGCCGAGCCTCACTTTCCGGACGTGTTCAATCGCATCATGGACCTGATCGAGCAGGGCGACTTCGAAGGCGTCACCTTCGTCGGGGCAGGCCCGTGCGGCAAGATCTACGCATCCGCGATCAAGAAGGCGGGCGGCATCGCCCTCGATATCGGCAGCATCATGGATGTCTGGGCGGGGCGAGACACACGAAGCTTCATGCGGACGATCCGTCCGGGCACCTTCGCGTCGGGCGTGCAGGCGGACGCAAGACCCCCTGCCCGGTCCTCGCACGGGGACCTCCCAGATCCTTCGCGGCTTGGCCGCGGCCAGCGGGCCCGCTATTGACCCGCCGGTCCAGCGCTCTAATTGCTGTTGAGATGCGGGCGGCCGCCCGCGACGAAGAGCGTTGCGAGTAAAATGACCCTACGCCGCACCCTTTCCCTTCTCGTTGCAGTGGTCGGGATGTCCCTCCTGGCCGGCTGCGTATCGCCCGGCCCGGGCTCCTACTATGCCGGGGGACCCGGCTACTATGGGGGCGCAGGCTACTACGGCGGTGGCTACTACCGCGGTGGCGGCCTCTATCGCGGCGGCGGCTACTACCGCGGCGCGCGCTACTACAACAGGGGCGTATACGGACGGCCGGGCTTCGGCTATCGGGGACGGGCCTACGGCAGGGCCGCTTACGGGCATCGGCATTATGGCGGCGGGCGCGCCGCGTTTCGGCAGCGGCACTTCTGATGCGCGCTCCGCGGGGCGGGTAGCCGGAGCGCGCGGCGGCTCAGCCGCGTGCTGAGCCCGGAGCCGCTTTGGGCATCGGCTAGCGCCCTTCCCATTGGATGGGATCATCCAATGGCGCAGAGATGCTCATCAACCCTCGCTTCGAGAGCGCTTCTCCGGACCAGGTGGAATCAAATCACCCGACGGGCGTGAGGCGCTCGGGCTTCAAGAACCGGGTCGCCATCACGGAGCGGCCTTGGCCGGCCGGCGGCTGCGCCCGATGCCGGACAATCCCTGCAGATGCGTGCCTTGTCCGACGACCGCGCCCAGCGCTCCGATGGTTTGGCGATTGGCCAGCGCGGCGGCGGCCGCGAGCGGACGTGCCTCCGAAAGGCGCTTGAATGCGTCGCCGATCGCGACCGCCAGGTGCAGCATCACGCTGGCGTCGCGATAGCAGTCCGTCATGCAGGCTTGGCAGCCGTCGCGGATCGTCTGCGCGCCGTCGAAGTCCCACAGCGAGCACATCGGCTTGTCCCAGGCCTCGCAGCGCCAGAGATCGTAATTCCAGTCGAGATAGAAATACTTGTAGCCGGCGACACAGACGAACCGCTCCTTCTCGCCGCGCAGCCTGCGGACCATGTCGGCCATCGAGGCGCGCGGGTTCTGCACCGGGATGATGTCACGGATGCCGTCCGCCGCAGCGAAGGAGCGGATCAGCTCCTCCGCGGAGACGTCGACGATATCGCTGTCCTCCGAGAAGACCATCGAGGAGGAGCCATAGGCAGCCTTGCGCGGATAGGAGAAGGTGACCGCCTTGAACCCCAGCTCCCGGAGAAAGGCGCCAAGCGCGCGATAATCCGTGACCAGCTTGCTCATCACCACGGAGGCGACCGGTGTCATGCCGCGCTTCGCCATCCGGCCGTTGGCCTCCTTGATGCGCGCGCAGACGCCCTTCAGACCGCGGTTCTTCTCGTGGACGGCGGGATCGGCACTGTCGATGGAGATGAAGATCGTCCCGACACCCGCGTCGGCGATGGCATCGAGCTTGTCGAGCAGGTTCCAGCCGTTGGTGACGAGCGTGGCCTGGATGCCCGCGCTGGAGGCCATCCTGGCCATATCGATGATCTTGGGATGCAGCAGCGGCTCACCCCCCATAAAGGTGAGAAACCTGACGTTGGCGCGCGTGTGGAGAAGATCGAGCGCCGCGCCGAAGCGCGCCGCGTCGAGCCAGCGGCGATGCGTGACCAGCCCCTTGTCGTGGGCGAAGCTGCAGAAGTCGCAGGTCGCGTTGCAGACGTTGGTGACGGAGATGTTGCAGACCGCCGGACCGCCTGACGGGATGAGACGCAGAAGATCGGACAGGCCGGGCATGTCATCGTCCTTGAGAGAGGGTGGCGAGCCGTTGGCGAGCGTCGGCACGCTCGACACCGGCCCAGGCCACGAGACCGAGCAGGGATATGGCGAGTTCGCGGGCCCGTCGCACCAGCGCGACGACGACCGCCGCCTCCGGCGACACACCGGCAAGGGCCGCCGCGGCCACGATCGCGCCCTCCTGGATAATGACGGAACCGGGCAACATGAAGCCGGCGATGCGCATGGCCTGGCTGAGACTTTCGATGATGAGGCCGCGGCTCAGATCGATGGGGTGGCCGAGGAGCGCCAGGATGCCACAGATTTCCACGGCGCCGAGCACCCAGGCGATGCTGTGCCAGAGCATGGCCCACGCGAGGGAGCCATGGGCCCTGCGCACCTCGGCCATCGTCAGCCGGAAGCTGTGAAACGCTTCGAGCCTCAATCTGGGAAAAAGACGCAGCAGCAGGTTCTCCGCCCAGCGCAGAGAGCGGCCGCCCTGCAGCAGCACCAGGGCGACAATGCCGGCGACGCCGAGCCCCGCTCCGGCGACGGCCACGCCGAGGAGATCGGCCTGTCGATTGATCACGACAAGCAGCGCCAATCCGAGAAGCGTAAAGAGGCCCTGCGACACCGATTCCAACGTCACGTCCATGGTGGCCGTTGCGGCGCTCAGCTTCCCCGGAACGCCCCAGCGGGTCAGCAGCCGTGCAGCAGCCACCTGCCCGACGAGAGCGCCGGCCGGCAGCAGCGTGCTTGCGGTCTCCCGAAACCAGCGCAGCATCGTCATGGCTGGAACGGAGGGCCGACCGGCTTTCGGCAGGAGGCAGCGCCAGGCGCAGGCCGTCAACACGATCTGGGGGATATGCACCCCGGCGGACACGGCCAAGGCCGCCGGCAAACTGGCCACGACCCTCCGCATCTCACCCATGTCACCGCCGATAAGCAGCGCCAAGGCGGCAAAGACGAGGCACAGGAGAAGGAGCAGGATCCCGCCATAGCGCAGGCCGCTCCGCAGGCCGGGAAACGCGTCGCTCCCGTCGTCCTTTCTGCCCAAGGACCGATCAGCCAAATCTCGCATCCTACGTCAGAGGGAAGGCTCTCTTCGGCTCCGCTTGAGACCCCCAGCCTCCGACCGGAAGCAACCGCTAGCAGGCCGCAGGACTGGAGCCAACCTGTCGGCTGCCTCGAGGTCCCGGGCGCCTGCACCCGTCGGCCCAGGCTAACATCCGTGCACAGGCAGCGCCACATCACGGCTGCAAAGCCGGCAGCACTTGACCCATGCACTCCATAAGACGGATTATGGAGCAAAAGGTGGCCGCTGCGCCGCCCATGGGAGAAAGACATGGCCAAGGACTACGATCTGGTGATCCGTCACGGCACCGTGGTGGACGGCAGCGGCGGACCTGCCTTCGAGGCCGACGTCGCCATCCGCGGCGGCCGCATCGCCGAGGTCGGCAGGGTGACCGGCGCCGGCGCGGAGGAGATCGACGCCAAAGGCCAGCTCGTGACACCCGGCTTCGTCGACATCCACACGCATTATGACGGCCAGGCGGTGTGGGATCGTCACCTGGCGCCCAGCGCCTGGCATGGCGCGACGACCGTGGTGATGGGCAACTGCGGCGTCGGCTTCGCGCCGGTGAAGCCCAACGATCGCGACAAGCTCATCGCGCTCATGGAAGGGGTCGAGGATATTCCCGCGCCCTGCCTGGCCGAGGGGCTGGACTTCAACTGGGAGAGCTTCGCCGACTTCCTCGATGTGGTGGCGGCGCGCCAGCGCGACATCGACGTCTGCGCGCAGCTACCCCACGCGGCGGTGCGCGTCTACGTCATGGGCGAACGGGCGCTTCGACTCGAGAACGCGACGCCGACCGATGTCGCCCGCATGCGCCACATCGTGACGGAGGCGATCCGCGCCGGCGCCTTCGGCGTCAGCACGTCGCGCACGATCAATCACAAGACGCTGGCGGGCGATCCCACGCCGACGCTCAAGGCGCAGGAGGACGAGATCCTCGGCCTCGCCATGGGCCTTGCCGACGCCGGCCGCGGCCACTTGCAGCTGATCACGGACTTCAACCAGCCCGACGCGGAAACCGAGTTCGCCATGCTGCGCCGCGTGGTGGAGAAATCGCGGCGCCCGTGCCTGTTCTCGCTGTTCCAGAAGCACGACCGCCCGGAAGACTTCCGCAAGCTGCTGGCCCTTGCGGGCGAGGCGAGCCGGGAAGGTCACATCATGCGACCGGTGTTCCCGCCGCGACCGATCAGCGTCCTGTTCGGCCTCACCAGCAGCCTCAATCCATTCTCGGGCACGCAGGCCTACAAGACGATTGCGGACAAGCCCTTCGCCGAGCGGCTGGCCACCATGCGCAATCCCGAGTTCCGCGCCAAGGTGCTCGGCGAGGATCTGAGCAAGGGCAACGTGCCGCTGCTGCGCGCGCTGAACTATAAGCGTCTGTTCCTGCTCGACGACAATCCCAACTACGAGCCGGCGGAGGAGAATTCCATTGCCGCGATCGCCGCGCGCGAGGGGCGCAGCGCGCCGGAAGTCGCCTATGATCTCATCGTCGGCGGCGACGGCACGGACTTCCTGCTGTTCACGATCCTGAACTACGCCGACTACAACCTGGCGCCGAGCCGGGAGATGCTGAGCGACGCCAATGCGATCATGGGCCTGGGCGACGGCGGCGCGCATGTGGGGTTCATCTGCGACGGCAGCTTCCAAAGCTATCTCTTGAGCTGGTGGGGCCGGGACCGCCCGTCCGGCCGCCTGCCGGTCGAGGAATGCGTACGCCGCCTGACGAGCGACACGGCGCACGCCGTGGGCCTGCACGACCGTGGCCTGCTCCGCGTTGGCCTGCGCGCCGACGTGAACGTCATCGACTTCGACCGGCTCGCCATCGAGAAGCCGTTCATCAGGGCCGACCTGCCGGCCGGCGGTCGCCGTTTCCTGCAGCGGGCGCGCGGCTACACCGCGACCGTGGTGGCCGGCCAGGTCACCTACCGCAACGGCGAGGCCACGGGCCTGCTGCCCGGCGCGCTGGTGCGCGGCCCGCAGCCGGCCCCCGCGGCCCTGGCGCAGGGCGTCGCGGCGGAGTAAGTGCCGGCAGGCGCCGCCTGCGGCGGCCGGGGCAGTCGGCCCGGCCGTCCGCGCTGGCGGCAACTCGCCTTGGAGGGCGGCGGCCGGCCATGTTGACGCAATTCGGCCCCGGGATCTGGACGGCGGACGGACCCCCAGTCGTCGCCATGATGGGGTTCCACTACCCCACGCGCATGGTGCTGATGCGATTGTCCGGTGGACGCCTCTTCGTCTGCTCGCCGGTCGCCTTGACGGATGATCTGCGAACCGCGATCGCGGCTCTGGGGGACGTGTGTTACCTCGCCGCCCCCAACTCCCTTCACCACATGTTCATCCTCGATTGGAAACGGGCCTACCCGACGGCGCAGGTCTATGCCGCACCCGGGCTGCGGGAGAAGCGCAGGGACATCGCCTTCGACGGCGATCTGGGAGATGCGCCGGTCTGCGCTTGGGCCGCGCAGATCGACCAGGTCTTGGTGCGGGGCAACGCGCTGACGAGCGAAGTGGTGTTCTTCCATCGGGACAGCAGTACCGCGATCTTCACCGATCTCATCCAGCAACTGCCAGCCGATTGGTTCTCCGGCTGGCGGGCCGTCGTGGCGAAGTGGGACCTGCTGCTCGAGCCTCAGCCGTCGGTGCCGCGGAAGTTTCGCGCAACCTTCACCGATCGCGCGGCTGCGCGAGCTGCTCTCGAACGCATCCGCGCCTGGCCCGTCGAGAAGGTGCTGATGGCGCACGGAATGCCGGTGACCGAAGACGGCCAGGCATTCATCCGGCGTGCGTTCAGGTGGTTGATCCCATGACGACCGCCGGCGGGCGCGGCGCGTAACGCCCCTGGCGCCCGGCCGGGGATCCCCGGCCCGCCGTGCGGCCTTCCCGCGCGGCGGCAGGGCCGTGGTTGGCGGCAGGCCGCTCGCCCCGCGTCCCGCCCGCTACTCGCCCTCTCCCTGCGGCCGGCTCAGCCACAGGGCGGCGAGGGTGCAGGCGGCGCCGGACAGCAGGTAGGCGCCGGCCGCGATCAGGCCGAAGTTGGCGGCGAGCAGCAGCGCCACCAGCGGCGCGAATCCCGCGCCGAACAGCCACGCGAGGTCGGAGGTCAGGGCCGACCCGGTGTAGCGGTAGCGGGTGGGGAGGCGCGAGGCGAGCGCGCCGGAAGACTGCCCGAACGACAGCCCGAGGAGAATGAAGCCGAGGACCATGAAGATGGCCTCGCCGCCCACGCCCAGATCGAGGAGCTGCGGGGCGAAGCCGCTGAAGATGGCGATCGCCGCGGCCGAGCCCCCGAGCAGCGCGCGCCGGCCCACCCGGTCGGCGATGGCGCCGGAGACGACCATGGCGATGATGCAGGCGACCGCGCCAAGGGTCTCGATGCCGAGGAAGCGCGCCGGGCCGTCACGCGTGAACAGGAACACCCAGGAGAGCGGAAACACCGTCACCATGTGGAAGAGCGCAAAGCTCGCCAGCGGCGTGAACGCGCCGATGAGCACGTTGCGCCACTCCGCCCGCAGCGTCTCGCCGACCCGCGCCGGCTGCAGCGTGAGCGATGCGAAGAGCTGCTGGTACTGCGGCGTCACCACCATGCGCAGGCGGGCGAACAGGGCCACCACATTGATCGCGAAGGCGACGAAGAACGGATAGCGCCAGCCCCAGCTGTAGAAATCGTCGGACGACAGGTTGGCGGCGAAGAACGCGAACAGGGCGCTCGCCATGATCAGCCCGAGCGGCGCGCCGAGCTGCGGGATCATCGCATACCAGCCGCGCCGGCGCGCCGGCGCGTTGAGCGCCAGCAGCGACGCCAGCCCGTCCCAGGTGCCGCCGAGCGCCACGCCCTGGCCGATGCGCGCCAGCGCCAGCAACCAGGCCGACGCGACGCCGATCTGCACGTAGCCGGGCAGGAAGGCGATGGCGACGGTCGACGTGCCGAGCAGCACCAGCGCGGAGGTCAGCTTGGCGCTGCGCCCGTGGGCCCGGTCGATGGCCATGAAGATGACGGTGCCGAACGGCCGCGCGATGAAGGCCAGCGCAAAGATGGCAAAGGAGTAGATCGTCCCGGTCAGCGCATCGTGCTCGGGAAACACCAGCCGCGGGAATACGATCACCGACGCGATGGCATAGACGAAGAAGTCGAAATACTCCGACGTGCGGCCGATGATGACGCCGACGGCGATGTCGCCGGCGTCCACCTCCTCATCCCCATGGATGTTGGCCGCATCCCGCTCCAGCGTCGACGTTTGGACCATCAACTCTACACCGATCAACGGGCCTCTCGCGCGCGCCGCCCGGCCGGACCAGGCAGTCGGATCACGCGCTGTCGGCTTGATTGTTCCGCACGGCCGCCGCCCCGTTCGGCAGGCGCCGCTGTCTCCTGTCCTTCTTGCGCCGTCCGCCCGGGCCTGGGCATTGGGCAAATTGTCCAATGCCGGTCCCGTATTCCTGGGGGTAGCCATAGCGCCCAACAACAGTGCCCATTCCCAGGTGGTGTCGTGCGACGCTTTCGGATTGCTGCCCTGCTGCCGCTTATAAGCATTCTGGGCGGCTGCAACTTCGTTGTATTGAAACCCTCCGGCGACATCGCCAGCCAGCAGGGCGACCTGATCTTGGTGTCGACGCTGCTGATGCTGATCATCATCGTGCCGGTGATGGCGCTGACGATCCTATTCGCATGGCGCTACCGCCACTCCAACACCGCGGCGACCTACGATCCCGACTGGCACCACTCGACCCGGCTGGAGCTCGTCATCTGGTCGGCGCCGCTGGCGATCATCATCTGCCTCGGTGCCGTCACCTGGATGGCGACGCACCTGCTCGATCCCTACCGGCCGCTGGACCGCATCGACGCGAGCCGGCCCATCGTACCGGATGCCCAGCCGATCGAGGTGAACGTCGTCGCGCTCGACTGGAAGTGGCTGTTCATCTATCCGCAGCTCGGCATCGCCACGGTCAACGAGTTGGCGGCTCCCATCGACAGGCCGATCAACTTCCGCATCACCTCATCGGCGGTGATGAACTCCTTCTACGTCCCGGCCCTGGCCGGCCAGATCTATGCCATGCCGGGCATGGAGACGAAGCTGCACGCGGTGATCAACACGCCCGGCACCTATCGCGGCTTTTCCGCCAACTACAGTGGCGCCGGCTTCTCCGGCATGCGCTTCGCCTTCCACGGCATGGCGCGAGCCGACTTCGACAAGTGGGTCGCGACCGTGCGCGCCAGCGGCGGCGAGCTCGACCGGCAGGGCTATCTGGCGCTGGAGCGGCCGAGCGAGAACGAGCCGGTGCGCCACTATGCGCGCGTCGATGCCCATCTCTTCGGCGCGATCCTCAACATGTGCGTCGAGCCCGGCAAGATGTGCATGAACGAGCGGATGGCGCTGGATGCCAAGGGCGGGATGGGCCTGGCCGGCATCAACAACCTGCTGCCGCTGACCTACGACAAGCAGGCGCGCCGCGGCGCCGTCTTCGGCGCCACGCCTGCCTTTCTCCCCAGCGTCTGCAGCATCGAGGAGGCGAACCGCAACCTCACGGCCTCGGCGCCGCCGGCCGCGGCCGAGCCCGTGCAGGGGGCCGGGCTGCCGCGGCCCGCACGCAAACAGCCGCGCGACGCGCAGCAGGGTTTGTCGACCTTGCCAGTGCGGCAGCCGAGCAATTCCTAGGGTGGGCCCGTCGAACGAGCCCGCCCGGTGGCCCCACGGGGCCGCCAATCAATCCGGAGCACCCTTCTCTCGATCGGGTCGCCTCCGCCGCCCCAAGCGCTCCGCGGCGGCACGTCGCGACCGCCGCTCCACGTCTCGTTTGCGCCGCACCGGCCCGGGCGCCTCCGCTCCCGGGCCCGGCGCCCTGGACCACAGAAGGTGAGAGCATATGTCTGAAGGCTCGCCTGCCCTCCACGCCATCTTCGGCCGCCTGACGCTGGAGTCGTTCCCCATCCACGAGCCGATCCTCGTGGTCACCTTCGCCGTCGTGGCGCTCGGCGGGCTGGCGCTCTTCGCCGCGGTCACGCGTTACGGCCTGTGGGGCTATCTGTGGCGCGAGTGGTTCACCAGCGTCGACCACAAGCGCATCGGCATCATGTACATGGTGCTGGGGCTGGTCATGCTGATCCGCGGCGTCTCCGACGCGGTCATGATGCGCCTCCAGCAGGCGATGGCGTTCAACGGCAGCGAAGGCTATCTCAACGCCCATCACTACGATCAGCTGTTCACGGTGCACGGCGTCATCATGATCTTCTTCGTGGCCATGCCGCTGGTCACGGGGCTGATGAACTACGTGGTGCCATTGCAGATCGGGGCCCGCGACGTCTCCTTTCCGTTCCTCAACAACTTCAGTTTCTGGATGACCGTCGGCGGCGCGGTGCTGGTGATGATGTCGCTGTTCGTCGGCGAGTTCGCGCGCACCGGCTGGCTCGCCTATCCGCCCCTGTCCGGCATCGGCTACAGCCCCGATGTGGGGGTGGACTACTACATCTGGGCGCTGCAGGTCGCCGGCGTCGGCACGACGTTGTCCGGCGTCAACCTGATCTGCACGATCATCAAGATGCGGGCCCCCGGCATGACCATGATGCGGCTGCCGGTGTTCACCTGGACGTCGCTGTGCACCAACGTGCTCATCGTCGCCTCCTTCCCGGTGCTGACCGTCGTGCTCGCGCTGCTGTCGGCCGACCGTTACCTGGGCACGAACTTCTTCACCAACGACTTCGGCGGCAACCCGATGATGTACGTGAACCTCATCTGGATATGGGGTCACCCCGAGGTCTACATTCTTATCCTGCCGGCCTTCGGCATCTTCTCGGAGGTGGCGTCGACCTTCTCGGGCAAGCGCCTGTTCGGCTATACTTCGATGGTCTATGCCACCGTGGTCATCACCGTGCTGTCCTACCTGGTCTGGCTGCACCACTTCTTCACTATGGGCTCGGGCGCCAGCGTGAATTCCTTCTTCGGGATCACCACCATGATCATCTCGATCCCGACCGGCGCCAAGATCTTCAACTGGCTGTTCACCATGTACCGCGGCCGCATCCGCTTCGAGCTGCCGATGATGTGGACCCTGGCGTTCATGCTGACCTTCGTCGTCGGCGGCATGACCGGCGTGCTGCTGGCGGTGCCGCCGGCCGACTTCGTGCTGCACAACAGCCTGTTCCTCGTCGCCCATTTCCACAACGTCATCATCGGCGGCGTGCTGTTCGGCCTCTTCGCCGGCATCACCTACTGGTTCCCCAAGGCCTTCGGCTTCCGCCTCGACCCGACGTGGGGCAAGATCAGCTTCTGGTGCTGGGTGGTGGGCTTCTGGCTCGCCTTCATGCCGCTCTACATCCTCGGCCTGATGGGCGTGACGCGGCGCATGCGGGTATTCGACGACCCGTCTTTGCAGATCTGGTTCGTCATCGCGGGCCTGGGCGCAGCGCTCATCGTCGCCGGCATCGCTGCCTTCCTGGTGCAGATCTACGTCAGCATCCGCCGGCGCGAGGCCCTGCGCGACCTCACGGGCGATCCCTGGCACGGGCGGACGCTGGAGTGGGCGACCTCGTCGCCGCCGCCCGCCTACAACTTCGCTTTCACGCCGGTCGCCCATGACGGCGATGCCTGGTGGGACATGAAGGCGCGCGGCTACGAGCGGCCGCTCACCGGCTACCGGGCGATCCACATGCCGCGCAACACCGGTGCCGGGATCGTCCTGGCGGGGATCAGCGTCGCGCTGGGCTTCGCGCTGATCTGGTACATCTGGTGGCTGGCAGCCCTGAGCTTCGCCGCGCTGCTCACCGTCGCCATCGGCCACACCTTCAACTACCACCGCAGCTTCCACATCTCCGCCGACGAGGTCGTGCGGGTCGAGGATGCGCGGACCCGGCAACTGGCAGTGCAGGGCTAGCGATGACCATGGCCTCGACAATCGCGCCGGCCGAGGCGCCGACGTTCCACCTCGCGCAGGAGCACGAGCATCCGGAGGGCCACAGCACCATGCTGGGCTTCTGGATCTACCTGATGAGCGATTGCCTCATCTTCGCGATCCTGTTCGCCACCTACGGCGTCCTCGGCGCCAGTTACGCCGCCGGGCCCGGGCCCAAGGACCTGTTCGAGCTGCCGCTCGTCGCCCTCAACACGACGATGCTGCTCCTGTCCTCGATCACCTACGGCTTCGCCATGCTGGCGATGGACAAGGGACGGGCGGGCGCGACGCAAGCCTGGCTTGCCGTCACCGGCCTGTTCGGCCTCGCCTTCATCGGCATCGAGCTCTACGAGTTCGCACACCTGATCCACATCGGCGCGACGCCGCAGCGCAGCGCCTTCCTGTCGTCGTTCTTCGCGCTCGTCGGCACGCACGGGCTGCACGTCACCTTCGGCCTGATCTGGCTGGTGACCTTGATGGTCCAGGTGGGGCTGCGCGGCCTGGTTCCCGCCAATCGGCGCCGCCTCATGTGCCTCAGCCTGTTCTGGCACTTCCTCGACGTGATCTGGATCGGCGTCTTCACCTTCGTCTATCTGATGGGAATGCTGCGATGAGCACACAAGCGCACACGGGACCGGAGGTCCACGCCGACGGCGCGGCGGCGCACCATGGCGATCACGCGCACGGCTCGCTGCGGGGCTATCTCATCGGCTTCGGGCTGTCGGTGCTGCTCACCGCCATCCCGTTCTGGATCGTCATGGCCGAGCCGTTCGCCAGCAAGCAGGTGGCGGGTTTCGCCGTCATGGGCTTCGCCGCGGTGCAGATCGTCGTCCACATGGTCTACTTCCTGCACATGAACACGCACTCGGACGAGGGGTGGACCATGATGGCCCTCATCTTCACGATCATCATCCTGGTGATCGTGCTCAGCGGCTCGCTGTGGGTGATGTACCACCTCAACGCCAACATGATGCCGCCCCACGTCATGGATCAGATGAAGTGATCGCGGCGGGCGGCCTTGCGGGCGGGGCCACGCGCGCCCGTCCCGTCCTCTCGGCCGGCGCGGCGCCCTCGGACGGACGTCCGCTTCCCGCCTGGGCCCTCCTCGTCCTCGGCCTCACGGCCATCGCCCTGGCGGCCGGGCTGCTCGCGCTCGGCGTCTGGCAGGTGCATCGCCTCCACTGGAAGCTTGCCCTGATCGAGCGGGTCGAGACACGCATCGGCGCCCCGCCCGCGCCCGCGCCCGGCCCGGAGCGGTGGCCGGCGATCAGCGCGGAGAGCGACGAATACCGCCACGTCCGGCTGACCGGGCACTACCTCTACGACCGCGAGACACGCGTGTTCGCCTCCACGGCGCTCGGCAGCGGCTCCTGGATACTGACCCCGCTCGAGACCGCGGGCGGTTTCACCGTACTGGTCAATCGCGGCTTCATCCCGTCCGGCGCGCGCGAGGCGGCCGCCGATCGGCCGGCGCACGCCGGCGGCCCGGCCGCGGTGACCGGCCTGCTGCGGATGAGCGAGGTTGGCGGCGCCTTCCTGCGCGCCAACGATCCGGACGGCGAGCGCTGGTATTCGCGCGACGTGGCCGCCATCGCCGAGCGGCGCGGGCTCTCGCACGCGGCACCCTATTTCGTCGACGCCGGCCGGGGAGCCGACCCGCAGACACTGCCGGTGGGCGGCCTGACGGTGGTCCGCTTCGCCAACAGCCATCTCGTCTACGCGCTCACCTGGTTCGCCCTGAGCGTCCTGCCGCTGGCTGGCGTCGCCATGGTCGGACGGCGCGAGTGGCGGCTGCGGACGGGCCACGCCGCCCGGGCCGGCTCCCGCGCCGACGGGATGCGTTGAGCCGGGACATCGTCCCCTCAAACGGGAACCGCCCGGTGGCGCACCCGCCCCCTCCCGGGCAAGATGAGTGACTATATCGCGTCGCGGACGGGGGACGGCCGGCAACCGCGAGGCGCGCCCGCAGACCAGCCGAGGAGCAACGACGATCTTCGCCCAGGACACGGCCAACAAGAAGAACCTGCTGCTCCTGGTGCAGATGCGCTGGGTGGCGGTCGTCGGCCAGGTCGCGACCATCGCCATCGTGTATTCCTGGCTCGACGTCGACCTGCCGCTGCCCGCCATGGCCAGCGTCATCGCCTTCCTGGTCGGTCTCAACGTCCTGACGCTCATCCGGCTCCGTCACACACGGGACGTCGGCAACGTGGAGCTCTTCGTCGAGTTGCTGCTCGACGTCGCGGCACTGACGGTCCAGCTCTGCCTGAGCGGCGGTGCCAGCAACCCCTTCGTGTCGCTCTACCTGCTGCAGGTGATCATCGGGGCGGTGCTGCTCGAGGACTGGTCGACCTGGGCGCTGCTGCTGGTGACGAGCGCCTGCTTCATCGGCCTGACGGTGGTCTACCGCCCCCTCGCCATCCTCGGCCAGCGGGGCGCGGACGACGAGCTCTTCAGCCTCCACACGCGCGGCATGTTCATCTGCTTCGTGCTGGCGGCGAGCCTGCTCGTCTTCTTCGTCACCCGCATCAACCGCAACCTGCGCGCCCGCGACCTACGCCTGGCCGAGCTGCGCCAGCAGTCGGCCGAGGAGCACCACATCGTCCGCATGGGCCTCCTCGCCTCCGGGGCGGCGCATGAGCTTGGCACGCCGCTGTCCACGCTGTCAGTAATCGTCAACGACTGGCGCCGCGTGCCGGCCCTCGCCGGCGATCCGGAGATCCTGCACGACCTGGACGAGATGAAGACGCAGCTCAACCGCTGCAAGTCGATCGTCACCGGCATCCTGCTGTCGTCGGGCGAGGCGCGTGGAGAAGGCACGGTCAGGACCACCGTCAGGGCGTTCATCGACGAGTTGGTCGCCGACTGGCGCGCCCTGCGCAATCCGGCGCTGCTCGACTACGTGAACCGCTTCAGCCCGGACGAGGCGATCGTCTCCGACCTCGCCCTCAAGCAGGTGATCTTCAACGTCTTCGACAATGCCCTGGAGGCCTCGCCCGCCTGGGTCGGCGTCATGGTCGAGCGCCAAGGCGGGCGCCTGATTATCACCGTCAACGACCGCGGCCCGGGCTTTCCGGCCGACATCGTCGAGCATGTGGGCAAGCCCTACCGCTCGACCAAGGGCCGGCCCGGCAGCGGGCTCGGCCTGTTCCTCGTCGTCAACGTGGTCCGCAAGCTGGGCGGAACGGTCGCGGCGGCCAACGCCCCGAGTCGCGGCGCGCGCGTGACGCTGACCTTCCCGCTCGCGGCGCTGTCCCAGGAGGCCGAGCATGGATGAGAGGCCCTCGCTGCTGATCGTCGAGGACGATCCGTCGTTTGCACGCACGTTGCGGCGCTCGTTCGAGCGCCGCGACTACGACGTCCATGTCTGTGGGGGCCTGGACGGCGTGCAGGGTCTGCTCGGCACGGTCTCGCCCATGTATGCCGTCGTCGACCTCAAGCTCACCGGCGAATCCGGCCTCGAATGCGTCAAGGCCCTGCACCACCACGACCCGGGCATGAAGATCGTGGTGCTCACCGGCTTTGCCAGCATCGCCACTGCCGTCGAGGCGATCAAGCTCGGCGCCTGCCACTACCTTGCCAAGCCCTCCAACACCGACGACATCGAGGCGGCCTTCGGCCGGGCCGAGGGGGACGCGAGCGTGCCGCTCACCGCCCGCCGTTCATCGATCAAGACGCTGGAATGGGAACGCATCCACGAGACCCTGGTGGAGACCGACTTCAACATCTCCGAAACCGCCCGACGCCTCGGCATGCACCGGCGGACGCTGGCGCGAAAGCTGGAGAAGCGCCGGGTGACTTAAAGCATTTCTCGATCAGATGGGATCATTCGATCGGTTAGAAACGCTCCAAGTCTTTGGATCTGGAGCGATTCTCCTGGTCGCGTGGTTCCACCCGATCAACGAGCTGCCTCGTCGACAAGCCGGCTCAGCGCTGCAGCGCCGTCATCATCTCGTCGAGGCGGGCTTTGAGGCGCGCCTGCGCCCGCGCGTTGCGTACCCTGAATATCTCTTCGCCAACGACCCGGGGCGTGATCTCCAGGTCGCGCGCGCTCAATTCGCCCTTGATGGCCCGCTTGGCGTAGGCCGACAGGTAGGCGACGCGGTGCGCCACCCGCTGATCATAGAACATCGTGGGGTTGTCGATCGTGGCCGACAGTGCCGCGCGCTGGTAAAACGTGAAGGAAAAGTCGAACACCTCGGCGGCGCGGACGTGGTCGCCCCGGCGCCACAGCACCATCCCCCAGAACAGCAGCGTCTTGGCGCCGTTGTAGCTGATCGACGCCGCATTCTCGATCGGCAGCAGCAGCGCGAAGCCGGTCTCCAAGGTCGACGCGACCTCATCGAAGCGGCCCAGCATCAGGCAGAGGTGCCAGCGAATAATGTTGAGCGAGACGGCCAGGTGCGCCCGGTCGTTGCGAAGGTGGCGGCTGGGCTTGAGCTCGGGCACGCGCGCCAGGGCGTCGTCGATGAGGCCAAGGGCGATCTCGCACTTTGGCAGATCGAACTGCTCCAGCGCCCGATAGGCGATGATGGACGCGGCGGCGATCTTTCGGGCTGCCGGAAAATCCGAGTAGCGGATGACCTGATGGCAGGCGAACACCAGCGTTTCGCTGTCCGGGATGCGCTGACGCTCCCAGGTGTAGCGGGAGATGAAGTCGTGCTCGCTCGTCGGGAACAGGTTGGCCAGCGCGTAGCCCGGCCCCGCGTCGACGGCGACCTCCGCGGCGGAGGAGCGCGCCACGACGGCGATGCCGAACAGGGGCGGTGCGAAATCGGCCAGCGGCTGCTCGATGAAGTAGTGGCGAGCCCGCTCGGCTCCGTCGGGCTCGATCTGCTCGATCCGGCGGATGCAAGCCGCTGCCTCACGCGTGCCGCTGGGCTTCCTGTCGACGAGGACGAGCTCCTCGCCAGGCGCGAGCGGCGGCCCCGCCACCTCGATGCTGATCGCCTCGCCGCGAATGGCGCCATAGAAAGCCAGCCACCGGTTGTGGGTCATCTTCGCTCCCGGTCGACAATCGGGGAAGGTGTTCTCGCCTTCCATGGCATCCGTCTGAGCGAAGTCCAAGTCGTGTCCCCGCAACCACCATGTCTCGGCCGCGCGGCTCGATCGCCCGTGGCCTCACTCCAGCGCGGCGGCGATGGCCTTGCCGCAGGCGACGGTGTTCGCGCTGCCGCCGATGTCCGCGGTGCGCCCGGCGGGATCGACCAGCACCCGTTCGATCGCCCGCACGATCGCCGCCGCCGCGGCGGTCTCGCCCAGGTGGTCGAGCATCATGGCGGCGGACCAGATCTGGCCCACCGGGTTGGCGATGCCTTTGCCGGCGATATCCGGCGCCGAGCCGTGCACCGGCTCGAACAACGAGGGATGCGTCCGGTCCGGATTGATGTTGCCCGAGGGCGCGATGCCGATCGTCCCCGTGCAGGCCGGCCCCAGGTCGGACAGAATGTCGCCGAACAGGTTGGAGGCGACCACCACGTCGAAGCGGTCGGGGTGGAGCACGAACTGCGCCGTCAGGATATCGATGTGGTATTTGTCGGTCCGCACCTGCGGGTAGGCCGCCTTCATGGCGTCGACCCGCTCGTCCCAGTAGGGCATGGTGATCGCCACGCCGTTCGACTTGGTGGCCGAGGTCAGGTGCCTCTGCGGCCGCCGCATCGCCAGCTCGAAGGCATATTGCAGGACGCGGTCGACGCCGTGGCGCGACATGACGGTTTCCTGGATGACGATTTCGCGCGGCGTGCCCCCATACATGCGGCCGCCGATCGAGGTGTATTCGCCTTCCGTGTTCTCGCGGACGATCCAGAAGTCGATGTCGCCCGGCACGCGGCCGGCGAGCGGCGAGGGCACGCCGGGCATCAGCCGCACCGGCCGCAGGTTGACGTATTGGTCGAACTCGCGCCGGAACAGCAGCAGCGAGCCCCACAGCGAGACGTGGTCGGGCACCGTGTCGGGCCAGCCGACCGCGCCGAAGAAGATGGCGTCGGCCTTGCCGATGCGCTCCTTCCAGTCTTCCGGCAACATCTTGCCGTGGCGGGCGTACCAATCGCAGCTGGCGAAGTCGTGCCAGCTCTGGTCGAGCGAAAAGCCATACAGCGAGGCGGCCTTCTCGAGCACGCGGATGCCCTCCGGCATCACCTCCTTGCCGATGCCGTCACCGGGGATGACGGCGATGCGATAGCGTCTGTCGGCCATGGGATCATCTCCTGCGGACCGGAAAGCACGGCGCCGGCCGTGGACGGACGACCGGGCTCGCGCGGCCTCGCGCCGAGAGCCGCCAGTCGTTTCTAGCCGGTCTCGCCCGCGCTGCCGATCACCCCGGCCTCCACGCCCCTCCTCGCCCCGCGCATGGCTCGGGCCGCGGCGCTCCTCCCCCGCGCGGCATCCGCCTCAGTGCTGAGCGTGCGCGCATTGGCCATGGTCGGCCAGCACCTGGATAACGCGGCACTCGCACACGTGGCCGTGGCCGCACTCCGTGATCATGCGCTCCAGCTCGCCCCGCAGCGCCGTGAGCTGGCCGATGCGGCGCTCGACCGCCTCCATCTGCCGGCGCGCGATGGCGTCGGCCTCGGCGCAGGAGCGGTCGGGGCTGCCGCTCAGCTCCAGCAGCTCGCGGATCGCCTCCAGCTCGAAGCCGAGCTCGCGGGCGTGGCGGATGAAGTTGAGCCGGGCCGCCTCCGCCTCGCCGTAGCGCCGCTGCCGGCCCTCCGTGCGCGCCGGCGGGGACAGCAGCCCCACCTGCTCGTAGTAGCGGATCGTCGGCACCTTGACGCTGGTGCGGCGCGACAGCTCGCCAATCGACAAATCCATCACATCCCCCTTGAACCTCTAGTCGCTAGAGGATGTAGGACGGGAGCCGACGAGAGGAAAGGGTCGGCCATGGCTGAGGCTGTGCGCACGCGCTATCGCGTGACGGGAATGGATTGCGGCGCCTGCGCCGCCAAGGTGGATGCCGCCGTGCGCCGGTTGCCGGGCATCGAGGAGGTCTCCGTCTCCGCAACGGCGGGCACGATGACCGTGCACCATCGCCCGACCCCGGAGCTGCTGGCGCGGCTGGAGGCGCAGCTCGCCCCCCTCGGCTACGGCATCGCCGCCGCCCGCCCGGCAGCCGGGCATGACGGCGCGTCCGCGCCTGGCCACCGGCACGACGATGATGGCCATGACCACGCCCATGCGCACGATCACGGCTGCAGCGGCCATGCCCATGCGGCGCCACACCCGGACGACGCGGCGGCGGAGGCCGACCTGCATGGCCACCTGCACGTCGACGCCGGCGCCGAGGGCCCGTGGTGGCGCAGCCGCAAGGGCCGCCTCACGATCGCCTGCGGCGCCGCCCTGGTGCTGGCCTACGTGGCCGGCCGCCTCGCGCCGCCGATCGCTCCTTACGCCTTCCTCGCGGCCATGCTCGCCGGCTTGGTGCCGATCGCCCGCCGGGCCCTGGCCGGCGCCCGCCTGGGCTCGCCCCTCTCGATCGAGACCCTGATGACCATCGCCGCCGTCGGCGCCGTGGCCATCGGTGCCGCCGAGGAAGCCGCGGCCGTCGTGTTCCTCTTCCTGGTCGGCGAGTTGCTGGAGGGCGTCGCCGCCGGACGGGCGCGGGCGAGCATCAAGCAGCTGGCCGCCCTCGTGCCGAAGACCGCGCTCGTCGACCGCGGCGACCGCACCGAGGAGGTCCCGGCCGACCGCCTCACTCTCGGCACCGTCATCGTCGTGCGGCCGGGCGACCGCATCGCCGGCGACGGTGAGATCGTCGACGGCGAGAGCGCCATCGACGAGGCGCCGGTGACCGGCGAGAGCACGCCAAAGCTGAAGGGGGCCGGCGAGGCGGTGTTCGCCGGCACCATCAACGGCGACGGCGTGCTGCGCGTCCGCATCGCCGCCGCGGCCGCCGACAACACCATCGCCCGGGTCATCCAGCTGGTCGAGGAGGCGCAGGAGAGCAAGGCCCCGACGGAACGCTTCATCGACCGCTTCGCGCGCCGCTACACACCGGCCGTGCTCGCGCTCGGCGTGCTCGTCGCCGTGCTGCCGCCATTGCTGGCCGGCGCCAGCTGGAGCGAATGGGTCTACAAGGGGCTCGCCATCCTGCTCATCGGCTGCCCCTGCGCGCTCGTCATCTCCACGCCTGCGGCCATCGCCGCGGCGCTCTCCGCGGGCGCTCGCCGCGGCCTGCTGATCAAGGGGGGCGCTGCGCTGGAGACGGTCGGCAAGGTGACGGCCGTCGCCTTCGACAAGACCGGGACGCTCACGGCGGGCAAGCCTGAAGTCACCGACGTCATCGGATTTGCCCGCGCCGAGACCGAGGTGATGGCCCTGGCCGGCGCGCTGGAGCGCGACTCGGGCCATCCGCTCGCCCGCGCCATCGTCGCACGCGCCGAGGCGATGGGCGCGCCCGTGCGCGCCGCGGCCGACGCCAAGGCGGTGCCCGGCAAGGGCGTGAGCGGCGTGCTCGACCGGACGCCCCTGTTCCTCGGCTCGCCGCAGGCCGCCGCGGAGCGGGCGGCACTGACGGCGGCGCAGAGCGAACGCATCGCCGCGCTCAACGACGAGGGCAAGACGGTCTCCGTCCTCGTCGCCGGCCGGGATGTGGCCGGCCTCATCGCGCTGCGCGACGAGCCGCGCGAGGACGCCGCAGCCGGCCTCGCCGCCCTCGAGGCGGCGGGCGTGTCGGCGGTGATGCTGACGGGCGACAACCGGCGCACGGCAACGGCGATCGCCCGCGGCCTCGGCATCGAAGCACACGCCGAGCTGCTGCCGCAGAACAAGCAGGCCATCGTCCGCACGCTCCAGGCGGACGGCCGGGTCGTCGCCGTGGTCGGCGACGGCATCAACGACGCCCCGGCGCTCGCCGCCGCCGACGTCGGCATCGCCATGGGCGGCGGCACCGACGTGGCGCTCGAGACCGGCGATGCGGCGGTGCTGCACAACCGTGTCATGGACGTCGCGCGCATGGTGCGCCTGTCGCGGGCGACCATGGCCAATATCCGCCAGAACATCGTCATTGCGCTCGGCCTCAAGGCGCTCTTCCTGGTCACCACCATCCTGGGCCTGACCGGCCTGTGGCCGGCCATCCTGGCCGACACCGGCGCCACCGTGCTGGTGACGCTCAACGCTCTGCGCCTGCTGCGGGTGAGGCTGAACTAATGCTGCGGAGCGATCGGCGCGAGACGATGCTATCCATGGCCGACGCGTCTCACCCGCGCCCACCGCCGCGGCGCGCCTTTCCTCGTCGCCCCGGAGACAGCCAATGGCCTATGACGCCGCAGCTTCGGCCACGGACACCATCACGCTCGAGGGACTCACGGCACCGGCGGAGATCCGCATCGACCGCTGGGGCATCTGCCACATCAAGGCGGCTAGCGCTGCCGACGCGTTCTTCGCCCAGGGCTTCAACGCGGCGCGCGACCGGCTGTGGCAGATCGACCTGTGGCGCAAGCGCGGCCTCGGCCTGCTCGCCGCCGATTTCGGCCCCGGCTATCTCGCCCAGGACTGCGCCGCCCGCGCCTTCCTGTTCCGCGGCGACATGGAGAGGGAGTGGACGAGCTACGCGCCGGACGCGCGCGCCATCTGCACCGCTTTCGCCGCCGGCGTGAACGCCTATGTGGCGCTGACCGAACGCGAGCCCGCCCGCCTGCCGGTCGAGTTCGGCATCACCGGCACGCGCCCGGCGACCTGGGCGCCGGAGGACGTGGTGCGCATCCGCAGCCACGCGCTCACCCGCAACGCCCTCTCCGAGGTGCTGCGCGCCCGCCTCGCCTCCCGCACCGACGCCGCCACCGACCTGCTGCGCGCCGACCTGACGCCGCGCATCGACCCGGCCAACCCCGGCGGCCTCGACCTCACGGCGATCCCGCTCGAGGTGCTCGACCTGTTCAAGCTGGCGACCGCCCCCGTCGGCTTCTCCAAGGAGCGGCTGGCGGCGCCGCTGGCCGAGGCCGGCCGCTGGCGCCAGGTGAACGCGCTTGCCGAGGTGGTCGCCGACGCCGCCTGGACCGGCTCCAACAACTGGGCCGTGGGCCCGGGCCGCACCACGACCGGCCGACCAGTCATCGCCGGCGACCCGCACCGTACCCACGGCGTGCCGTCCCTGCGCTACCTCGTCCATCTCACCGCGCCCGAGTTCGACGTGATCGGGGCGGGCGAACCGTCGATGCCGGGCATCTCCATGGGCCACAACGGCACCATCGCCTTCACCCAGACCATCTTCGGCTCGGACCAGGAGGACATCTACGTCTACGAGACCGAGCCCGGACACCCCGACCGCTACCGCTACGAGGGCCGCTGGGTCGACATGGAGGTGCGCGACGAGTGCTTCCAGGTGAAGGGCGAGGCCGACCAGATGCGCCCCCTGCGCTTCACCCGCCACGGGCCGGTGCTCTACGCCGACCCCGAGCGCCGGATCGCCTACGCCATACGCTCGGCCTGGTTCGAGCCGGGCGCCGGCGCCTATCTGGCGGGGCTGTCGTCCATGCGGGCGAAGTCCCTCGACGAGTTCCGCGCCGCCATCGCTCGCTTCGCCACGCCCTCGCTCAACCACGTCTACGCCGACGTGAACGGCACCATCGCCTGGTTGCCGTTCGGCATGACGCCGATCCGCCGCAACTGGGACGGGCTCTTGCCCGTGCCCGGCGACGGCCGCTTCGAGTGGGACGGCTTCGTTCCCCTCGACGCCATGCCGAGCCTGGTCAATCCGCCCGAGGGCTTCGTCGCCAGCGCCAACGAGTACAACATCCCGCCGGGCTGGACCTCCGACCAGCCGCGCATCGGCTACGAGTGGCTGGATCCCAGCCGCTCCATGCGCATCCGCGAAGCGCTCGGGGCCGACGCCACGCACTCGGTCGCCGCCTCCGCGGCGCTGCAGACGGACACCGTGTCGGTGCCGGCCCGTCGGCTGGCGGCGCTGCTCCAGGTCATCCCACCGGGCGGGGACGCCGACTTTGCCGCCGGCCGCGCCCTGCTGCTCGGCTGGGACAACGCGCTCGACCCCCAATCGGCCGCAGCGGCCTTATCGGAGCTGTGGTTCACCGCCCATCTCAAGCCGGCTCTGTTCGCTCGCTTCGTGCCCGACCCCGAACTGCGCGCCTTGCTGGCGCCGGGGGACGTGGAGGGCATCCTGCAGGCGCTGGAGCAGCCGGACCACCACTTCGGCACCGACCCTGCCGCCGCCCGCGACGGGCTGTTGGCGCAGACACTGGCCGCCGCCGTGCGCGACGCGCGCCAGCGCCTCGGCGCCGACCCCGCCCGCTGGCAGTGGGGCACCCTGCACCACGGCTATTTCGAGCACGCGCTGAGCGCCGTCGCCGGGGCCAAGGCCGCCCAGGCCCTCGACGTCGGGCCGCTCGCCAAGGGCGGCGGCGGCTCCACCGTCATGCTCGCGGCCTACCGGCCCCAGGATTTCCGTGTGACCACCGGCGCCTCGGTGCGCTTCGTGCTCGACGTGGGCAATTGGGACGCCAGTGTCTGCGTGAACACCCCCGGCCAGTCCGGCGACAGCCGCTCGCCTCACTATCGCGACCTCTCGGCGCTGTGGGCCAGGGGCGAGTACGTGCCGTTCCTCTACTCCGCGGCAGCGGTGGAGGCGGCGACGGAGCGGCGGATCCTGCTGGTTCCGGCCGACGGGTGACGCGGCGGCGCCACGGCGGCCGGGCGCCGCTCGCGCCCGGTGCACCGCACGTCCGGAAGGAGCCGGCCGCCACCTGGCCGTTGCGGTTCGGCGCCGGCGTGTGGCGCGGGGCTGGCCAGCCGTGCGTCAGATTGACAGCCCGCGGGGGGCGCAACAGGATGATCAAATCAATCAAGGGCCTGGGCCTGGGCCTTGCCCGGTTCCATAAGAGATCGCGTTCAGCAGGCGCGTTCAGCACCGTCAGCCGGCCTCGGGACGTCCGGCGCGGCGGCGCTCGAGGAGGCTCTGCATGGTGTCCGAGAACGGCAGCGACGTCGTCGGACAGTTGGTGAGGCTGGCAAGCGATATCCGCTCGGCGTCCTCGCTCGACGCTGCCGCGGACGCCGTTCTGGCCGCGGGGCAGATCATCGGGATGCCGAACCCCGTCCTTGTCGACAATGTCCTGCTGGAGCGCCGACTCGATCGAATCTGCGCCGCCTTGGGCGAACCGCAAGAATTGCTCGACTGGTGGCACTCAAACCAGATCGGCCGCATTCACCTGGATGTGCGGCGCGGCCTGCGCGAACGTCTGCCGTTCCGAAGCTGGCTCATGGATGGCGACGAAGCGGACCTGTCGCCCCGCGACAAGGTCATCCGGGAGCAGCAGCACGACCTCGGCATCTCGTCGTGCATCGGGGTGCCGGTTCACCTGCCCGACGGCGGGACGGCCTATGTGGGCTGGAGCAGCGCGACCCGCGGTACAGCCTCGTCCCCCCTGGTCGGCGATGCCCACTTCGGCCTCCAGGCGGTGGCCTACGCCTTCATCGATGCGCTCGAGCGAATGCAGGCCGCGCGCGGCGAGCCGCAGGGGAGACCGGGGCTCCGCGCGCGCGAGCGCGACTGCGTGCGCCTCGTCGCCAGCGGCTGCACGGTCAAGGAGGTGGCGCGCTCCCTCTCGCTGTCGCCCTTCACGGTCCGCGAATACCTGGGCAACGCCATGCGGCGGTTCGAGGCCCGCAACCTTCCCCAACTCGTCTCGATCGCCTTTCGCCGCGGCGAGATCGGTCTCGAATGACCGCTGGCGCTTCTCCCCCTCTTTGTAGGGATTGAGCGGCGCCCTCGGCCGATTGTATCGGTCAGGTGACGCGTCCGGCACGCACCGGAGGCGCGGCGGGAGGAGCGCGTTTGCTGCACCATCTGGCGCACGGAGCGGTGATGACCGGGCCGTCGGCGACGCGAGTCCGCCGGACCTCATGGCGATGACGCCGTCGCCCGGGCCGGACGGCGGAACATCGGCCGATGCGCTTTGCGCCGCGGACGTGGGGCGGCTCCCGTGACCACGCGCGCGCAGACCTTGAGCCGCTGTTTGAGCGACTACCTTCACCACACGTGGCAGTCCCCGACCGACGTGACCGATTTGGCCCGCATCCCGGGTGGTGCCTCGCGCGAGACATGGAGATGCGTGGCGCGGGCCGCTGGCACCGCCCGCGGATTGATCGTCCGGATCGATCCCTTGTCCAGCCTGATCGACACGGATCGGCGCACCGAATACTTGACGATGGAAGCGATGTACCGGGCGGGGCTACCCGTCGCCGAGCCGCTTCTGCTCGAGGAGGACAGTCGCTGGCTGGGACGGCCGTTCTCCATTTCGGCGGAAGTGCCGGGTTGCGAGGCCTCCCCCGAGGGCATTCCGGCCGGGCATCGAGTGACGATGGGTCGACAGCTCTGGTGCTTGCTGGGCGAGATCGCGCGCCTCGACCCCCTCGCCCTGGGGCTCGACCGCTTCATGTCCCTGCCGACCGTCGCAACCTGTGCCATGGAACAGCTGGAGTACTGGCGCAAAGTCATCGTCGACGATGAACTACACCCCAATCCCGTGGCTGACGCGGCCGTCCGCTGGTTGCTGAAGCATCCGCCGCCGCCGCCGCAGAAGCTCAGTCTCGTGCACGGCGACTATCGAACCGGGAACTTCCTCTACACGCCCGACGGCACCATCAAGGCTATCGTGGACTGGGAGATGGCCCACATCGGCGACCCGCTGGAGGATCTGGCCTGGTCGCTCGACCCGCTCTGGCACTGGCAGCAGCCCGAACTCGCCGGCCGGCTGCTGCCCCACGCGGAGGCGGTCCGCCATTGGGAAGAGGCGAGCGGCATCGAGCTCGATGTCGAGGCCTTTCGCTGGTGGCGGATCTTCGCCTCGCTGAAGGGGATGGGCATCTGGATCTCGTCCAGCGAAGACTTTCACAACGGCGCCAGCAAGGATCCGATTCTTGCCATCGCCGGGTGGCTGATGACCGATCGTCAGCAGCAGATCCTGCTCGACTACCTCCGGCCCGCCCCGACGCGTCGCTTCCATGAGGTGATGAAATGATTCCGCGCGGCGCCGACGGCATCAGGCATCTGGCCGCGCGCCTGGTCGCTGACATCGCGCCGCGGGCGGGTGACAGCTATACATCGGCCGATCTTAACATGATGGCGCTGCTCGTCACCATGGTCGCGCAGGACTATGATCGCGTGGCCGATGTGCTCGTGTCGGACTATAACGACATTTGCGAGATCTTTCACGAAGCGCTGCCGCATCTGGACGACGCTGCACTTGCGAGCCGCATGGAATCGGTGGTCGGCCTGAACGCTCCGAGCTTGCGCGTCCATGACCAGAGCACGCGAACCGATGCGGCCTTGCGCGTGCTGATCGAGCTGCATGCAGCGATTGAGGACCTCGAGGATCACGGCCTGCCCTGGGCCGCCCGGCTCAACGGCAGGATCTGGGCGTATCTCGCGCGCTACGTGGCACGACGAACCTACCAGATGGACGGATGACGACATGCCGTCGCTGAGCCTCGCCAAGCCCGCACGTCGACCGCATTCGGAGGCCCGATCATGCTCAACAAGCTCGACGACTTCCCCGTCCACCAGACGCCCGAGCCGATTGCGGTGCCGGCGACCAGCGACCGCAATGTCTACGACCGGACCTGGTTCAACGGCTATGCCCGGGACGGCTCCTATTACTTCGGCATCGGCATGGCGATCTATCCGCATCGGGGCATCCTGGATTGCGCCTTCAGCGTCGTCGAGCCGGGCGGCCGCCAGCATTGCTTCTACGCCTCCCGGCGGGCGCCGAGCGAGCGCACGGAGATGCAGGTGGGCCCGTTCCGCCTGGAGGTGATCGAGCCCATGCGCCGGGCCCGCGTCGTGCTCGACGACAATGCGAGCGGGCTTGGTTGCGACCTCACCTTCTCGGCCCGCACGGCGGCGATCCAGGAGGCGCGGCAGACCCTGTGGTCGGGCGGGCGCCGGGCCATGGACGCCACCCGCTTCGACCAGTTCGGCCGCTGGCGCGGCGCCATCCGCCATCCCGACGGGACCATCGCCGTCGACGATGAGGTTTGCCTCGGCACCAAGGACCGCTCCTGGGGGGTGCGGCGGGTGGGGAAGGCCGAACAGGGCGGCTCCCCCGCCAAGCCCGGCGGGGCCTTCTTCCTGTGGGCGCCGCTGGTCTGGGACGACCACATCTCCCACGCCATCTTCTTCGACGGCCCGCGCGGGGAAGCCCTGGTGCGCGAGGGCATCGTCGCCCCCCTCTACGCCAGCGAGGCGGAGGTGCCGGGCGTGGAAGACGGCCTGGACCGGCGCATGGCCGACGCCCGCCACCGCGTCGTCTACGTGCCGGGCACACGGCTCGCCCAATCCGCCGAGATCGACCTCGTCGATCACGAGGGCCGCACGCGGACGATCGCGCTCGCGCCCATTCTGAGGTTCCAGATGAAGGGACTGGGCTATGCCCATCCCACCTGGGCGCAAGGCATGTGGAAGGGCGAGCTGGAGATCGGCCACGAGTCGTTCGACCCCCGCGAGTTGAACATGCTCGCGCCGGAGAACATCCACGTGCAGCAGGTGGTGCGCGCCGGCGACGGCGCCAGGGCGGGCATCGGCGTGCTGGAGCAGGTCTGCATCGGCCCCTACGCGCCGGCCGGCTTCACGGCGCATTTCGACGGCGCCAAGGGCTAGACGCCGAAATGCTCTGGTTCCGGGTGATCTTTATTTGGATCATCGACCTGCTCCGGGCTTTGTCTTGGGATGAGCTTGTCCGACCACCGGCATCGAGGCCTTGGGATGAGGCGCTAGCGCGCCCGCGAACGACATGTGCCGCGCGCCGCCACCCGAGGCGAGCGCGCGACCGGACGGCCAAACAAAGACGGCGCACAACTGGCGCCCTGCCTTGGAGGAGACGTTCCGATGAGCGATGGCACCTCGGTCTATGCCGGCAACGGGCGCATGCGAGCCTGGTGGCTCGCCCCACCGAAGGACGGGGAAGCCGCCACGGAAGGCGGCGCCGCCGCCTCGCGGCTCGGCCAGCTGTCCTGGGCCCTCTTCGAGGGCGGGCGCGACCCCTATGTGATCCTCATCACCATCTATCTCTTCGGCCCGTATTTCTCCAACGTGCTCGTCGGCGATCCGGTGCGCGGCCAGGCGCTGTGGAGCACCATCAACGGCCTGGCCGGCCTCTTCGTCGCCGTGACCGCGCCGGTGCTCGGCGCCATCGCCGACCAGGGCGGCGCGCGCAAGCCGTGGCTCGGTGTCTTCACCGCCGTCATGGTGATCGCCGGCGCCATGCTGTGGCTCGCCGCCCCCGGCGGCCAGGGGCTGTCGCTTGCGGCCGTGAGCGCCCTCGTCATCGTTCTCGGGATCATGGTCTCCTATACGGAGACCTTTCACAACGCGATGCTGCCGTCGGTGGCGGGCCCCAAGCAGCTGGCGGGCCTCTCCGGCCTGGCGCTGGCGTTCGGCAACTTCTCGGCGATCCTGTTGCTGCTGTTCATCCTGATCGCCTTCACGCTACCCGGCCAGGTCGCCTGGAGCTTCATTCCCTCCACCCCCTGGCTCGGCATCAGCCAGGCGGCACACGAGCCGGAGCGGCTGTCGGGCCCCATCGCCGCCATCTGGCTGGTGCTGCTTGCGCTTCCGCTGTTTCTCTTCGTGCCGGACCGCGTGCGCTCCGGCCTGGCGGCGAGGGACGCGGTGGTGCGCGGCCTGGGCGGCCTCAAGCGCACGCTGATGAGCCTGCGCAGCTACCGCAACGTCGCGCTCTACCTCTTGGCGCGCATGATCTACACGGACGGCAAGACGGCGACCCTGGTGCTCTCCGGCCTCTATGCGGCGGGCGTGTTCAGCTGGGGGCCGCTGACCATGCTGGCCTTCGGCATCATCCTGTCCTGCTTCGGCACCTTCGGCGGCGTGTTCGGCGGCTGGCTCGACAATGCACTCGGCTCCAAGCGGGCCATTCTGGTCTCGATCGGCGGTACGGCGCTCGGCCTCCTGCTCACCATGTCGATGACGCCGACGACGATCCTCTTCTTCATCCCATACGATCCGGCGAGCCCGCCGGTGCACGACCTGCCCTTCTTCCGCTCGTGGCCGGAGTTGATCTATCTCGGCCTCACCATCATCGTCGCCGTCTTCATCACCGCGGCCTACGCCAACAGCCGCACCATGCTGGCCCGCATCGCGCCGCTCGGCCGCATGACCGAGTTCTTCGGCCTCTATGCGCTCTCGGGCACGGCGACCGCCTTCGTCGGCCCCTTCGTCGTCGCCGGCCTGACCACGGCGTTCCACAGCCAGCGCGCCGGCATGACGGGCATCCTCGTGCTGCTCCTGGCGGGCTTTGCGCTGATGCTGGGGGTGCGGGAGGAGCGCGCGGTGGCGGTGGATTAGCCGGTCTCTCGCGCCGCGCCCGCGGAGCCGGCGCGCTGCATGAGGTCGGCCTGTCGGACCGAGGCGACCACGGACGGGGGATGGCGAAGGCCGGCAAGGCCGCCCGTGCCGAAATTTGGCGAAATGCCGGATGGCGCGGCCAATTACCCTCAGGCCGGCTTGAACCATCGCCGGGCACGTGAAACATCGGTCGGGACCGGCTTCACCAGGGAGGGGACGAGCCATGGCCATTGCCAAGAACACGATCTGCCTGTGGTACGACAAGGACGCCGAGGCCGCGGCGCGCTTCTACGCCGAGACGTTTCCCGACAGCACGGTCGGTGCCGTCCACCGCGCGCCCGGCGACTACCCGGCCGGCCAGGCGGGCGACGCGCTGACGGTGGAGTTCACGGTCGCCGGCATCCCCTGCCTCGGCCTCAACGGCGGCCCCGCGTTCAAGCATGACGAAGCCTTCTCGTTCCAGATCGCCACCGACGATCAGCAGGAGACCGACCGCTACTGGAACGCCATCGTCGGCAACGGCGGCCAGGAAAGCGCCTGCGGCTGGTGCAAGGACAAATGGGGCGTCTCCTGGCAGATCACCCCGCGCGTGCTCACCGAGGCGCTGGCGGTGGGCGGCGATGAAGCCAAGCGCGCCTTCGCGGCAATGATGGAGATGACGAAGATTGATGTCGCTGCGATCGAGGCGGCGCGGCGGGGGTGAGGGGTGCGAGGGCGGGGCAGGCGTCGGGAGGTCGGGTGCTGACCCATTGCCGAGATCAGGAAAGCCTGCTCGCCGCACTACGGCGATGTCGCGAGCCAAGCAACCAGAATTGGTCCCCTTGACGTTGGCGGCGTCCAGCTGAGGAAAGTGATCCAAGCCGCTTAGCTGCCTGTGGAAAAAAATCTGAGCCTGGCATCGGCCGATTTCCCGCCATGGTAGAATCGATGGAGAGGTATACGCCTCAATTCTGGGGGGGGGACGTGGCGAGGCGGTCGGAGCGCTCGATGACCGATGAGGAGATTGGCTTGGTGAAGGCCATGCTCGCTCGCGGCATCAAAAACGAGCAGGCCCACTTCTATTTCAACCGAGCAGACCGGCTCATTAGCTCCGGCCGCATCACGTACATCAAACAAGGAAAATACGGGGCAAGCGTACCGGAGGCCACGCCGGCGGAGCTGGATACATTCATCGTGGAGTGGGAGCGCCGCCAGCTTTCTGGAACGGAGAGGGTGGCGCCAGACCACGCAAATGCGGTGCTGGCACTGTTCGAAAGGGGTGACCCTCACTGGACGTTACGGGCAGGAGAAACTCATCGGGCGGAATGCAAACTTTCTTTCCGGCTGTCCCCGGAACGGCTTTTCGCGGATGCCGTTAAGACGATTGCAGCTTTCGCCAACCACAGCGGCGGCTATCTCCTATTCGGCGTTCACAATGCCACGCTAGCGGCGCAGGGACTTGCCGCCGAATTTTTCGCACAAGCGGACCCGGCGGAAATCAACAGGTTACTGGCGAGCGCCCTAGATCCGGTGCCAATCATCACGAAGCTTACTGTGCAAGTCGGATTGGCCACCGTTGGCGTCCTTCACGTCGAGAAGCACGCGTACGCCCCCGTGATGGCATTGAAGATGATTGGCGATTCCGTCAAGGAGGGGCACATCTATTATCGCTATGTTGGCGAATCCCGCGCCATCAAGCCAGGTGAGTTGCGGGAGATCATCGCCGCGCGCGAACGGCGCGCCGTCGGCGCCTTCGTACGTCAGATGAACATGGTGCAGGCCGGATCCGCGGCGACCTTGAACTTGGAAACAGGAGAGGTCGCTGGCAGAACCGGCGGCTTTGTAATCGACAGGGATCTGCTCTCCAACATCCAATTCATAAAGGAGGGCGAGTTCTCTGAGACCAGAGGCGCTCCAGCCCTCAAGCTCATTGGTGAAGTTAAGCCGGTCAATGCGAAAGAGGAAGAGCGAATCAAAACCATAAGGGACACGGTCACGCCGGATGCGATCCTGCGGAACTTTCTTCGGCAGGAGAGGGTTGCGGACCCCATGCAGTACATCCACGCGCAGGCGCATTACCCCCGGCGCTGGATGCCTCTCTGGTTCTATGTCGAGCAGACCGGCATGACCCTGGAGGAGATCACGAATGATATGATCAAGATAGTCGCCAACCAGCCATCAAGCCGAGATGCGGTTGTAAAGCGGTTGCAGCGTGGTGATGAGGCATACAAGATTCACCCCGGCCGACCCACAGAGCTGTGCAAGACGCTGCAGCAAGGTGGTGCATTCGATCTAACCACCGCGCAGGACATCTCACGGTTCGCAAATGCCGTAATGGGACTGATGGATGGCGCGCCTAATCTGGACACTATCAGAGAGGCTCTGGCGAGCTGCATCGATAGGTCAATGGGGCCTTCAGCCGCGGAGGGCGGTAGGCGCAGCATGATCTTTAGGGCAGCATGTCGAGTGGATGAGCTGATGCATAGGCCATCTCAGTCTAGACCCGCCCGTCAACACCTTAGTCGATCACCTGAATAGGTTCGATATTTCTTAATACATCCACGACCATGGAGGCGTTGCGCGGCTTTCTATACTTACCTCGACCGATCGGTCCGAACCGCGTCGCTATATTCCACCGCGCCGTCGCCGCCAAACTAGCTGCGATGACCGGACGGGCGCTACCGACAGCAGGACCTCTTACCGAGGAATCGACAAGCCGAAGCGCCGAAGCAATCCTCTATAACTCGAATATATTTCCGCATTAAAGCAGAATCGCTCTGACGACGGGATTGCTCGAACCAAAATCATCAAGAATAAGTTTGGCCAACTCATCTTTAAAGAGACGAGCCTTATTGGAAAGAAATTTGAATTCGTCGCTGTTCAAGCCGACATCTCCCGGCTGATCCAACGCCCGGCGTGTCGAGACACTGTCGATTTTCTCCAGGAATTCAGCGTAGATCGTCAGCGCAGCATCCGCCCTCCGCCCAAACCTATTCTGGATGCGTTGAATAGGAGAGAGAGAAAGTCTGGATACTAGCGTCGCTCGCTTGTGCGCGGTCGTCAACTCGCCGGTGCCCTCGACGGCCACCACACCACCAAAGTACAGCATCATACGGGAAAAACGCAGCTTGATCAGACGGATCGCTTTTGGCTTTCCACCCTGCACCTTGTTTTCGTAGTCAACGCAGATCGTGCGCCAATATCGGATGATGTCATTGAGGAGGAAGAGGCATATTTTATGCTCGTCGAGATCCTCTTCGACATAGCGATCAATCAGTCTCTCGCGAATACACCTGAATTCTACCTCATTCACGATCCACTCACCCTCGAGAAGAAACAGCATCCGCCTCGTGATGAGCTCGTTGGTATCTTTCGAACCACCAATGACCTTGACGAGATCCGCGATGGGTAGCGGATTCTCGAAGACTCCGCCTTCCGCTGGCATTTTGACCCCGACCGCCTCAAGAGCGCTGCGATACGATCTCTGAGCAGCGGCAGCGGATTCAATATCTCCATTTGTTGTTAGGAAAAACAAGTCGATATCCGATCCGCTGGTAAGCTCGCGCCTAGCAAGACTACCGTTGACGCCGACGATAAGGTCGCTTCGGTCGCCAAGCTCGCTTGCCGCAACCTTTCGGAGACTCTCCAGCTGCGATTCCGATCTTTCACGGACGCCTTTAATTACGTCTTGGAAGCGCATATTAACCATCCAGTACGAGCAATTTACTTCTTGATTATAAGCTCTCCGAGCGAAACCCGGACCTGGGCCTTCGTTTGTGAGTACCGAGAATTGATCGCATCCACGCTATCAAGCGCCACGGAACAATCAATATGAAATGCTCTTCTTTTCACAGCCGTTTCGACATTCAGCCAGGCAGCCGGTATATATTCTTTCAGCTTCTCCGGAGCATCCCTCGCAACGTTGAACAGAGTGAAAAGGAACGGGTGCCTGGCTCGCAGCTGCCTTTCCGATCTGAAAAAGTCATCGGCGCTGAACTTGGCCAGGTTATCGCGCATGTAGGCTTGCGCGAGCTGGTCAAGGATCAAACCATCGTTGGCATGGATAAAGTAGTGGTAGACGTGATGTTTCGTGTTCCAAAACTCGTCGAGCTCGGCCGTGGGCAACTGCCCGCTAGCGGCCATCTTGGCAACGGTCTCGTGGATGCGCGTGGGAGCGGTCCTCTTAAAGAATGCTCGGCTTCGCGTAATGCCTTCCAGCGTGTCGAGGTTGATTTGGCCGCCGAATAGAAAATTCATCGGACCGGAGTGCCGGCCGTTGATCAGCGCAATCACCTCATTCGGATCGATTGTGTGCTTCTTAAGCGTCGCAGCGATCTCAAGCCCGAGCCGGATCTCTCCGCGGACCATAAGCTCGGTCGCTATGTGATGATTGATCCCGAACTCGCTCTCAAACACGGGTTCCAGGGTGTGCGATAGCGGCCCGTGGCCAACATCGTGCAGAAGCGCCGCTGCAAGAAGCAGCTTGTGGTCAATCCGTTCCTTCGGACTTCTGCGGGAGAACATGTCAGCGAGCTCCGCTACGCCAACACTGTGTTCGTGTCGGCTATGGCGGCGCCGATGAGGCGCGCGCCCAGAGCCCCTCCTGACGTGGTCGATTGCACCCAGGAAACCGATGCGTAGGAGTCGCCGCATTGCACGGCTTTCGAGCAATTCGCGAATGAACTCGTCATGCAGCAATCGCGGCTCGCCCGACCTTAGGGTGCCGGCCGACGGCAATGAGCTGGGCAGCAATTCGCCTGCGAAAGCATAAGCCACGCGGCCGCTCCTACGGTCTGGCCCCTCGGTTGGGTGAACGCTCATGTTGGGCTGTCGCCACAAATTCGTTCGATGTGTCTCTCGCGACGAGTTTAGCTTGAGTTCCAAGCGCAAGCCAGGGGTGACGCGCAGGACGCGGGGCTCCGCCAACCAATACGCCAACATCCAGCTTCAGCCGGGCCAACAATGTCAGTTGATGGCGCTGTGGAGCCACGCCATGACGCTCCACCCTACCCCACCAGATCCCCAAACCGCGCCAGCCGCTCCGCCAGCGTCCGGATCGCCTCGATCGCCTGCCGCTCCACCGCGGGCGTGATGTCGCCCTCGTACATGGTGATGGCGACGCCGGCCTGCGCCCGGCCGGAGGGCGGGGCGACGAGGGCGCCGTAGGAATACATGTGCGGGCGGGTGCCCTTGATCTCCGTCGAATAGCCGGCGCGGCGCGCCTTGGCGAGGAGGGCGAGGAGCTCGCGGCGGTGCTTCGGGTGGTCCTTGGTGAGCTGCGGTAGCGCCTCCTGCGGGTAGAGGCGGCACACCTCCTCGTCGGTGAGGGCGGCCAGCAGCGCGCGGCCGCTCGCCGTGCAGCAGGCGGGCATGCGCGCACCCGGGCGGAAGGTCACGCCCAGGGGCTGAGGGCTGTTGCGGGCGGCGATGAAATAGACGTCCGGCCCGTCGAGCACGCTCATGGTGGCGCCGTTCTCGCGGATGAGCTGGATCTCGTCGCAGGCGGCATGGAAGTGGTCGGCGGGCTCGTAGCTGGCGATCTTGGCGCGGGCGAGATCGAGCACGCGCAGGGTGAGGCCGAAGCGGCCGTCGCCGGCGCGCGCGATATAGCCCTCGTTGATCAGCGTGACGCAGATCGAATGGGCCGAGCTCATGGCGACGCCGAGGCCGGCGGCGATGGCGGTGAGGTTGAGCGGCGTGGGCGCCGCGGCGATCATCTCCAGCACGCGCAGGCCGCGCACCAGCGCGGGGGCACTCTTGGCCTTGGCCTGGGGTGCGGGCATGGGCGGCTCCGGGCGGGGGCTTCGATATATCGAAGCGTGTGGAGTCGACGGAACCGGGCCATCTGTCAAGCGCGGGGAGCGGGGCGCCGGATTCCTAAGTGGATGGATAGCCGGGTCAAGCCCGGCCACGACGCGGTTGGGGGGCGAGGCGCCCTCATGTGCAACGTCATAGCCGGGCTTGACCCGGCTATCCATCCGCCTGGAAACGCGGCCGCCAGGCCGGCGCTCCCCGCTGGGTTGACCCTCCGAGCAATTGCCATCTATTCTTCTTATCGAATTTAATTCGAAATATCGAATATGCGAGCAGCCGGTATGACCTTCCATGTGGAGTATCCGCGCACTGTCCCCGCGCGCCGGCCGGAGGGGCACCAGCCGGCGGCGCCCCGCTATACGCTGCGCTGGGACAAGCCGGTGGGCGAACTGATCTCGGCCTATTTCGCCATGCAGGGGCACGGGCTGCCGCCCGAGCGGCAGGCCGGCTTCCTGGAGCGGCTGACCACGGGCTTCGGCGAGGCCGACGGGCCGGCGGCGCACGAAGTCATGCGCTTCGTCGACGAGGCGGGGGAGACCAACGCCGTCGCCGTGGGCTATTGGACGGACACCACCGCCTACGCCCGCTGGTCGCGGGGCTCGACGGTCGCCCGCTGGCTGGCGGACGATGCGCGGCTGGCCGAGCCGGGGATCGGCTATTGGCGCGAGGCCATCGCCGTGCCCTACGACCGGCACGAGACGATCTACTCGGCGCCCGGCTACCGCATCGGGCTGGCGCGGACGGCGGGCGCGGCCATCGTGGCGATGACCACCAACGGTTATTTCGGCGCGGCGCGCGACCGCATCCCGCTCTCGGCCATCGATGCGCTGGAGAGCCCGCTCGCGGCCGCGCCGCCTGAGGCCCGGCCGGTGGCGAGCCGCGGCAAGCGGCTCACCGCTGCCACGCCGCACAACATGTGCGTGCTGCGCTCGGGCCAGTTCTGGGAGGACGCCGGCCCCGAGCAGCTCGGCGACTACCGCGAGAACCTCGAGCCCAAGCTGATGCGCGGCATGGACTACCTGGCGGGCCACAAGGGCGATACCGGCACGCTGGCCCTGCGTGTCATGACCAACATCGACGCCGACGGCGCGGGGCGGGCCGAGACCTCGGTGCTGGCCTATTTCCTGGCGCTGGAGCAGCTCGAAGCCTGGGCCAGGTCGCACCAGACGCACCTCGACATCTACCACCACGCCATCGCCATGAACCGCAAGTTCAAGGCGAAGCGCGAGGTGGTGACCTGGCACGAGCTCTTCGTCATGCCGGCGGCGGCGAGCTTCGAATATGTGAACTGCCATCCGCGGACCGGCGTGCTGCCCTATTGCTCACTGTTCGAGGCCGCCCGCTAGGACCTGTCCGAGGCGATGGATAGCCGGACGACGGCGCCAAGCCCGCGCGTGCCAGCCAGTGCTGGCGAGCACATCAAATTCCTGTGATAACTTCGTTAGAACAATTCTCAATTTTAATTGGACGGCCGGTGCGCCAAGCGCTAGCCTCGCAAGCAAGGATCTTAACCTGCCCTTCGGCTAGCTCCGTTGCTTGGGGAGGATCAATCATGCAAGATCAGGCGGGTGAGAGCGTTGCAAGCGACGCAACAAAAAGAGGCGAGATCTTCGCTTTTTTTGTACTCGCCATTCTGATCTGGCCGATTCTCGCGGTCGGTGTGGTTGGTGGTTATGGCTTCATCATCTGGATGCTGCAAGTGATCTTCGGGCCTCCCGGGCCACCGCGGTAAGGGGCAATGATGTCCAGCAATGACCGCAACGTCGACCGACGCGGCTTCCTGACAGGGCGGTTTCATTCCGAAGCTCAGGGGCGCGAATCCGGGCCTGCGCGATCCCTGCATATCTCCAGTGCCGTCGTGACCGCCCGTCCGGAGCGATGCCCGGATATCGCCCGCCAGATCGCGATGCTTCCGGCAACGGAGATCAGCGGCATCGAAGGGTCGAAGATCGTCATCGTCATGGAAGGCCGGAACACGGGCGAGATAGGCAGCCGGCTCACGGCGATCGCTCTCATGGATGGGGTTTTCTCGGCCAATCTCGTGTTCGAGCAGATCGAACCCGTCGACGACTGGGGAGCTGAATGATGGAACCCTCCCGCCGCGAGATACTCAAGACCCAGGCGGCGGCCATTGCCGCGCTGGCGGCCAACGTGAGCCTGCCGGCCCGCGCGCAACCGGTGGCCGGCGGGGTCGATGCGCTCGAGATCACGTGGTCGAAAGCGCCCTGCCGCTTCTGCGGCACCGGCTGCGGCGTGATGGTCGGGGTCAAGGAGGGCCGGGTCATCGCGACCCACGGCGACATGAAGGCCGAGGTCAACCGCGGGCTCAACTGCGTGAAAGGCTATTTCCTCTCCAAGATCATGTATGGCGCCGACCGGTTGACTCAGCCGCTGCTGCGCAAGAAGGGCGGCGTCTACGCCAAGGACGGCGAGTTCACGCCGGTCTCCTGGGAGGAGGCGTTCGAGGTGATGGCGCAGAAGGCCAAGCAGGTGCTGCGCGAGAAGGGACCGACCGCGCTGGGCATGTTCGGTTCCGGCCAGTGGACGATCTTTGAAGGCTATGCCGCGACAAAGCTTATGCGCGCCGGCTTTCGCTCCAACAATCTCGACCCCAACGCCCGCCATTGCATGGCATCCGCGGCATACGCGTTCATGCGCACGTTCGGCATGGACGAGCCCATGGGCTGCTACGACGACTTCGAGGCCGCGGACGCCTTCGTTCTTTGGGGCTCCAACATGGCGGAGATGCACCCGATCCTGTGGACCCGGGTCGCCGACCGCAGGCTGGGGCATCCTCATGTCAAGGTCGCAGTGCTCTCGACGTTCACCAACCGCAGCGCCGACCTCGCCGACATCCCGATCGTCTTCAAGCCTGGAACAGACCTTGCGATACTCAACTATATTGCTAACTACATCATCTCGACGGGTCGGGTGAACAAGGATTTTATCAATAGGCACACCACCTTCGTGAAAGGCGCTACGGATATCGGCTACGGGCTGCGGCCCGACGATCCGCGCGAACTCGCAGCGAGGAAGGCGACCGATCCGGCCGCAACGTCACCGATCGACTTCGAGGCTTATGCCGCCTTCGTCAAGGATTACACGCTCGACAAGATCTCCGCTCTCGCGGGGGTGGAACCCGGCTTCCTCGAGCAGCTCGCGGAACTCTATGCCGATCCGAAGCGGAAGGTGGTCTCGCTGTGGACCATGGGGTTCAACCAGCATGTCCGCGGCGTCTGGGCGAACCAGCTCGTCTATAATTTACACCTGCTCACGGGCAAGATATCGGAGCCGGGGAACAGCCCATTCTCGCTCACGGGCCAGCCGTCGGCTTGCGGCACGGCGCGCGAGGTCGGCACCTTCGCCCATCGTTTGCCGGCCGACATGACGGTGGTCAACCCGGCGCATCGCGAGCGCGCGGAGGAGATCTGGCGTGTGCCGGCTGGCATCGTTCCCGACAAGCCCGGCTATCATGCCGTCGAGCAGGACCGGATGCTCAAGGACGGCAAGCTCAATTTCTATTGGATTCAGGTCAACAACAACCTGCAGGCTTCACCCAACAGTGGCCAGGAGGCCTATCCCGGCTATCGCAATCCGGACAATTTTATCGTCGTCTCGGATGCTTATCCCACGGTGACGGCCATGGCCGCCGACCTCATCCTGCCTGCCGCCATGTGGGTGGAGAAGGAGGGCGCCTATGGCAACGCCGAGCGCCGTACCCACGTCTGGCACCAGCTCGTCAAGGCGCCGGGCGAGGCACGTTCCGACCTCTGGCAGATGATGCAGTTCTCGAAGCACTTCACCACCGACGAGGTTTGGCCGCGCGAGATCCTCGACGCCAATCCGAACTATGCCGGCATGACCCTGTTCGAGGTGCTGTTCAAGAATGGGCATGTCGATCGTTTTCCCCTGAGTGAGCTCAACCCGGCCTATGAAAACGCCGAAGCCAAAGACTTCGGCTTCTACGTGCAGAAGGGGCTATTCGAGGAATACGCCTCCTTCGGCCGCGGCCATGGGCACGATCTGGCGCCCTATGACACCTATCACGAGGTGCGCGGGCTGCGCTGGCCGGTGGTCGACGGCAAGGAGACGCTGTGGCGCTACCGTGAGGGTCTCGATCCCTACGTGAAGCCGGGTAAAGGCGTCGAGTTCTACGGCAATGCGGACGGCAAGGCCCGCATCATCGCGGTTCCCTACGAACCACCCGCCGAGAGCCCCGACACGGAGTATGATCTGTGGCTGGTGACAGGACGCGTACTGGAGCATTGGCACTCGGGGTCGATGACCATGCGGGTGCCGGAGCTCTACAAGGCTTTTCCCGGTGCGCGCTGCTTCATGCATGCGGAAGACGCCCGTGCCCGCGGGCTCAATCAGGGCGCCGAGATCAGGCTCGTGTCGAGACGCGGCGAGTTGCTGACCCGGGTCGAGATACGGGGGCGTAACCGGATGCCGCGAGGCGTTGTCTTCGTTCCCTGGTTCGACGCGAGCCAACTTATCAACAAAGCGACTCTCGACGCCACTGACCCCATCTCCAAGCAGACGGACTTCAAGAAATGCGCGGTCAAGATCCTGGCGGTCTGAACACGACGCGCCGCTCGACCGTCCTCGGAGCCGTGGCGGCAGCCCTCGTCGTCATCAGCTTCGGAGCTCTGTCACAGGATGGCGCATCGCCGAAGATCGTTCCACGGCTGACGGGCGATGAGCCGCCCATGGCCGATCACCGGATTCCGCCGCTCGATCGGCCGGTCGTCGATGACATCCGGCGCATGCGAAACTATCCCGAGCAGCCGCCGATCATCCCGCACGCGATCGACGGCTATCAGCTCACCATCAACACGAACCGGTGCCTCGATTGCCACAAGCGAGAGTTCACCGAAGGTTCGGGCGCACCGATGATCAGCGTGACCCATTTTCAGGATCGCGACGGACAGGTGCTGTCGGACGTGACGCCGCGCCGTTATTTCTGCACCGCTTGCCATGTTCAGCAGACCGATGCGCGCCCCCTGGTGCCTAACACCTTCCAGGATGCCAACGCTTTTGGCCGGAAGCGATAGCGGGGGCATCGATGAGAAAAGCCAAGGCTCTGCTCCTTTGGGTCTGGAATTGGGCCGTCTGGTTCTGGCGAATCATCAGCCGGCCCAGCGCCTATCTCAGCCTCGGCTTTCTGACGCTCGGCGGGTTCATTTGCGGTGTGCTCTTCTGGGGTGGCTTCAACACGGCTTTGGAGATCACCAATACGGAGAAATTCTGCGTCTCGTGTCACGAGATGCATGACAACGTCTATCAGGAACTGACCCAGACGGTGCACTTCTCAAACCGATCCGGGGTGCGCGCATCGTGCCCCGATTGCCATGTGCCGCACAACTGGACCGACAAGATCGCCCGCAAGATGCAAGCTTCGAAGGAGGTCTGGGGCAAGATTTTCGGCACGATCTCCACGCGTCAAAAATTTCTCGAACACCGCCTTGAGCTGGCCAAGCACGAATGGGCACGGCTCAAGGCCAACGACTCGCTGGAGTGCCGCAACTGTCATTCCGCGGCCGCGATGGATTTCACCAAGCAGACGCGGCGCGCCGCCGAGATTCACAGCCGATATCTGATCCCCAAGGAGAAGACCTGCATCGATTGCCATAAGGGCATCGCCCACCTCCTGCCGGACATGACGGGCATCGAGCCGGGCTGGAACGGAGCGCCGGAGCTTCAGGGCAAGACTGGCGCGTCGCTGTATCATCCCGAGCATGCGCTGCGCGCCTTTCTCGCCAGCATCCGGTCGCCCTGATGGCGGCACGGGCGGAGGCCGCCGCCGCGGACGCGGCCGAGCCAGATGCGCGTGGCTCGGGCGAGACGCCGATGCGGAAGCGAGCCGCGGAGCAGGACTCTTCCCCGGCGTGAGCGGCGGTCGGCAGCTGTCGCCCCCGGGGGGCGATGTGCTATGCGGCCCCTTCAGGGGGTCTCTCATGCTCGTGAACGGCCTGCTCTATGTGCTCGTCGGCATCGGCGCCGCGATGGGAGTGCGCGCTCTCCTCAACGATCCCGCGGCGAGCCCGGGACGTCGGCAGCTCACCACGTTGATCGCCGTGCTGGGCGGGGCGCTGGCAGCCGGCATCGTCGCGTTCGCCCTTCACGACCGCGGCGCGGCTAAGCCGCCCTCCGACGGCTTCGACAAGACGATCGCCCAGCTTGCGGCGACGCCGCTGTTCGGCCGGGTGATGCAGGACAATCCCGCCCTCGAGACGGAGCTCAAGACCGCGGTCGAGAGCGGGCAGGATGGCCGCCGCGTGATCGCACAGTGGCGGGCGCGCTATGTGGCGCCGGCGCTGCAGGCGGCCGACGACGGCTCCATCCTGGCCGCCTGGAATGCCCATGTCGCCCTCGTGGGCTATCTGGAAAAGACCAATCCGTCGCTTTGCGCCGAGTTCGGGCTAACCGGCATCAAGGACGCGGGCAGCCTCGACGGCGAGGCACGGCGGCTGTTCGCCGGCAGCCTCGAGGCGCTCGAGCAGGCTTATGTGAGCGGCCGGGGCAAGCCCAAGGCGCGCGTCGACACCGACCAGGAGGCCGACCAAGCGCTCGACGCGCTCGGCTTCGGCGACGCCGACCGCACGGCGCTCAACGCGCGGACCGACGACAAGGCCGTCTGCGACGGTGCCGCCAAGCTCTACGGCCCCCTCGACCGGCTGCAAGCGGAGAAGCGGGCGCCCTATGCAAGATATATCCTCAGCATGTAGGCGGCGGAGCTACTCCGTGCGGCCCAAGTTCCCGGCCTTCGCCCCCAGCAGGCCGACCAACTCCGGCATCATCGCCTGGGCGTGCCCGCCCTCGACGACGCCCTTGAGGGTCGCCGCCACCCCGTCGGCAATGGCGTGCGCCGCCCCCAGGCCCTGCGCCATCTCGGCGTAATAGGTCATGTCCTTGAAGGCGTTGGCCACCGAGAACTGGAGACCGGAGGGGTCGCCGCTGGCGAGATAGGGCTTCACCCGCTCCAGCGCCGCGCCGCCGCCGCCACCGATGGCGAGCGTCTCGACGAACACCTCCGGCGCAATGCCGGCGCGGGCCGAGCACGCGGCCGCCTCCGCCAGCAGGGCGACGAAGCCGAGCGACACGCAATTGTGCAGCAGCTTGAGCTGGTGCCCGGCCCCCACCGCCCCGGCATGGGTGATGTTCTCGGCGAAGCAGGCGAGGATCGGCCGCACCTCCTCCACGGTGTCGCGGGCGCCGCCGACCAGAAGGTTGAGCTTGCCCTCGTGGGCGTGCTTGGCGGTGCGGGTCATCGGCGCGTCGACGAAACGGCCGCCGGCCCGCTCGACGGCCGCGGCCATCCGCTGGGTCGACTGCGGCACCGCCGTGGAGCAGTCGATGACGACGGCGCCGGGGCGCAGCCCCTCGAGCACGCCGCCGGCCCCGGTCAGCACCGCCTCGACCTCGGGCGTGCCGGTGACGCAGAGGATGACGACGTCGGCGCTCCGCGCCACCTCCGCCGGGCCGGCGGCGGTGCGCACGCCCGCCGCCAGCAGCTCGTCGAGCGGGCGGTTGCCGGGGTGCTCCATGACGGTGAGGGGGTAGCCGTGCCTGGCGATGTTGCGGGCGAGGCCGTGGCCCATGAGGCCGATGCCCACCATGCCGATCTGTTGCTTCATCGACGTCTCGCTCCCATGCCGTGCCGCGACCGGCGGGCCCGGCTACATTATCGATCGATGCCGGTCGCGGCGAGGCTGCCGTGCCGCCGCACCCCCGCAAGCTCGATTTTCCCGCAGGCGGCCGGGCCGTCCGCGGCAGCCGTCGCCTCGCCTCGGCGTTGACGGTCATTCTTGTATGCTATACAAACAAAGAAGGTCGCAGATTGCGGCCGTGCGCCTGGAGCCCGGCATGAAGGGTGGCCCCCGCCTCGTGAACCCGTCGGATCCCAAGCACGCCATCCGGGCGACGCGGGCGGCCGGCCGGCAGACGCGCTCGCTGCTGCTCGACGCCGCCAGCGGGCTGTTCAAGCGGCGGGGGCTCGCCGGCGCCTCCATCGCCGACATCGCGGCAGCCGCCGACGCGTTCCCGAGCCAGATCACCTATTACTTCCGCACCAAGGAAGCGCTGTTCGTCGAGGCCGCCTGCCGCGACGTGCTGCACCTGGCGCGCGCCGCGGAGGAACAGGCCGGCCGGGCGCGCTCGGCGCAGGACTATACCCGCGCGCTGGTGGAAAGCGTGCTTGCGGCGGACGGCCTCGGCTTCTTCGTCGAGGCGATGACATTGACGCGCCGCAGGCCCGATCTCGCCCCCTTCGTCGAGCGCACCATCGCGCGGCTGCACGCGGAAGGTCTGCGCGCCTATGCCGCCGAGATCGCCGCGCGCGGCTGGCAGGCGCCGGCCGATCCGGAGACCGTGGCCCGCCGCTTCTGGGCGGTGGCCGTCGGTGTCACCGTCGAAGGCCAGGCCATGGGGCGCGCGCCCGGCGACCTCGTCATCGAGATGCTGCGCCTGATCGCACCCATGGCCGGAGAGGCGAGCGACGGCCGCCTGCGTTTGGTTCGCGCCGATGGTCCCGGCAGGTAGGCCTCGGCGGGGTGAAGACACAACACCATAAGATCGAGGAAGCGCCATGACGACCCCACGCATCCGCGCCAAGGACCTGATGAGCGAGGCGGAGCTCGCCGAAGTCCGCACCCGGTCGGGCTGGAAAGGACCCGCGCTCATCGCGCATGCCTGGGCGCTGATCCTCGGCTCGGTCGCCATGGTCGCCCTCTGGCCCAACCCGTTGACCTTCATCGTGGCCGTCGGCATCATCGGCTCGCGCCAGCTCGGCCTCGCCATCCTCATGCACGACGGGGCGCATGGGAGCCTCGCCAACGGGGCCCGGCTCAACCTGTGGCTCAGCCAGTGGCTGTGCGCCTATCCCGTGTTCTCGGAGACACGCGCCTACCGCGCCTACCACCTCCAGCACCACGCCCGCACGCAGCAGGACGACGATCCGGACCTGGTGCTGTCCGCCCCCTTCCCGATCACGCCCGTGAGCTACCGCCGCAAGTTCTGGCGCGACATCAGCGGGCAGACCGGCTTCTCCCAGCGCAAGGCGCAGCTCCTGAACGCGCTGGGCGAGGGTGCCATGCCGTGGCGGCAGCGACTCGCCCGTTTCTGGGGCAAGCTCGGGCCGCAACTGGTGGTGAACCTGGTGCTGCTCGCGGGCTTCTCCGCGGCCGGCGTGTGGTGGGCCTATCCGCTGCTGTGGCTCCTGCCGCTGCTCACCTGGATGATGGTCATCACCCGCATCCGCAACATCGCCGAGCATGCCGTCGTGCCCGACAACGACGATCCCCTGCGCAACACCCGTACCACGCGAGCCAACGTCCTCGAGCGGCTGTTCATCGCGCCTTACTACGTGAACTACCATCTCGAGCATCATCTGATGATGTATGTACCCTGCTATAACCTGCGGCGGGTGCACGAGATTTTGTCGAAGGGCCCGCACGCCGGCCGCATGGAGGTGCAGCCGAGCTACCCCGCGGTGCTGCGCCTCGCCACCGCCCGCTCCAACGACCAGGACCGGCCGGGCCGCCGCATCAGCGGCGAGCGCAGCGCCCGGGCGGGGGCCGGGCTGACCGAAAGCCAGGTGACCTCGGGGTTTTGAGGGGCGGCGGCAGCTTGCCGACCGGCGGATGGCGCCAGCGCGCACCCTCGCCCCACTAGTGGTGAGAGGGAGGGGTGAGGGGGCTTGGTATCGCGCCGTGACCGCCTTGAGCCTTCTCTGCGAGCCCCCTCACCCGGATCGCGTTCCACGCGATCCGACCTCTCCCCACAAGTGGGGCGAGGTGAGCTGCGACCCAACGGTCGCGTCGTGGGTCCACGCCCCGTTAGACTAGACTAGTGCCCGATCGACGGCATGCTGTCGGGGTCGAGCTTGAGGTCGATCAGCAACGGCCGCGCTCCGCCCTTGATCGCCTCGACTGCCCGCGCCAGATCCTCCTCGGAGCGAACCGTCACACCGGTACCGCCGAGCGCCTCGGCGACCGGCGCGAAATCCGGCCAGTCGAACAGCGAGATCTCCGGGTCCATCTGCTTGCTGCGAAACTGGATGTGCTCGGCGCCGTAGCTGCCGTCGTTGCAGACGACGACCACCAGGTCGACCTTCGCCCGCACGGCCGAGTTGAACTCGGTGAGGCCACCCAGCATGAAGCCGCCGTCGCCCGTGATCAGCAGTGTGGGGCGGCCGTCCGAGGCGAGCGCGGCGCCCACCGCTTCCGCCACGCCGAAGCCGATCGAGCCGAAATTGACCGTATAGACGAAGGAGCGTGGATCCCTAACGGTCATCAGCGGCCACGCCTCGATCAGGAAGCGGCCGGCATCGGTCACCAGCGTGCGCTCGGGGGCGACCGCGGCATCCAGCGCGCGCAGCGCCTGGCGGATGTCGACGGTCGAGGGGCGGGGCTTGGGCACCGCGAGCGGCCCGAAGCTGAAACCGGCGATCGCCTCGCGCAACTCCTCCGTGCGGTGGCCGGAGGCCGCGATCTCGGCCTCGTCCAGGAGTTCGACCATCCGCTGCGCAGTGCGCCCGGGCTCGCCCACCAGGCCGGCATCGGGGGCGACGTGGCGGCCGAGATCAGCCGGCTCGGCGCTGACGTGGATGAGGCGCTTGCCTTTCAGCAGGCTGCCCTGCGCGGTCGTATACTGGTTGAGACTGGCGCCGAAGGCGATGACGCAGTCGCTCTTCATGATGGCGTCGAGCGCCACCGGCGTGCTGAAGGTGCCGAAGATGCCGAGGTTGAAGGGGTGGTCGTCGAAGGCGCCCTTGGCCTTCAGCGTCGAGGCCAGAGGCGCGCCGATGCGATCGGCCAGGGCGCGGATATGCGCGCGTGCCGCCGGCTCGCAGGCGCCGCGGCCGCAGAGTACGACGGGACGGCGGGCGGCGGCAATGATGCCGACGGCGTTGTCCATCTCCGGCCCGTCGACGATATGCGCGCTCCGGTCGGGCGCGTAGTGGCGGCGCGCGACGTAATCCGTCTCCATCCATTGGAAATCGGCCGGCATGTTGAGGACCACCGGCCGCCGCTCGACCAGGGCCCGCCGGAAGGCGGTGGCGACGTCCTCGGCCACCGTCTCGGGTGCGCGCAGCTGCACGAAGCCGGCGCCCGTGGCGAGAAAGAACTCCCGCTGGTCGACGTTCTGGATGTGGAAACGGTCGGCGACCGCCGTATCCCCCGCCAGCAGCACGATGGGGAGCGAGGCCTTGCAGGCCTCGATGAGCGCGGTCAGCGTGTTGGTCACCGCCGGTCCGTGCGTGACGGTCGCCACCCCGACCCTGCCGGACACGTGCGCGTAGCCGATGGCCATGAGCACGGCGCCGGCCTCGTTGGCGGCGGCCACGTAGCGGGCCCGCCCCTGCTTGATGAAGCTGTCCACCATGTAGAGATTGGCATCGCCGATCAGCCCGAACATCACCTCGACGTCTTGGTCGAGTATAGACCTGGCTAGAGCTTCGTGAACCTTCATCGTCATCTCCCTAGCCGCTGCAAGCAGATATAGTCGCGGGCCGATCTAGCGCGGCACTTGAGTGAATTCAGCCTATCGCCTCCCGCCAGCCTCGTCGATCCGACGCCGCCGTGGCGTCGCGGCGCAGGCGCCTGCCACCCGTGCGATCTGGACAGTAGGCTGAGCGCCCAAGCCGGCCTGTAACCTGGATATCCATCGATATGGAAACGTCGCTTCAGGCCGGCCTCCGCGCGCCAACCGGTCGATCGAATTGCTCGTGAAAGGCGCCCACGTCCGTTCGTTCAGCGGCAGCTCACCATGGCGCTGATGGCGCGGGCCCGTTCAGCGATGTCAGCGGGTTCGAGCGCTTTGGGCGCCACGCTGCCAGCGTCGTAGACGACGCGGTTGGCTTCGAGGAAAGTCCCCAGGATCGAGGCCTTCAGCGCGAAGTTCACGTTCTGGGGCAGGTCACCGCTGGCGAGAGCCACCTTGATCGCGTTGAGCTTGGCGGTGACGACGCCCACCACGTTGCCGGACTGGTCGAGCAGTGGGCCGCCCGAGTTGCCGGCCTGCACCGGCGTCGAGACCTGGACGAAGCGAATGTCGTCGGCGAGCCCGCTCAGCGCGGTGACGTTGCCCAGGGTGAAGTTGCCGGAGGTGGAGAGCAGATTGGCGTGCGGGAAACCGAAGGCGGCAACGCCTTCCCCGAGCCGCACGGCGGCGCGAAGCGAGGCGACCTTGGCCGGTGGCGCCGTCGCCACCTTGAGCAGAGCGAGATCGTTGGCCGCGTCCAACGCCATCAAGCGGCCTTCCTGCACCGCGCCGTCGTCCGTCCGCACCCGGATCGCTGTGCAGCCCTCCACCACGTGAGCGTTGGTGACGAGACTGCCGTCGGCGGTGACGAAGAAGCCCGTGCCGCTCTGCAGCCGCTCCACCTCCTTCGTCGCGGCCGCCGATGGAGCCGGTGGCGCCGGGCTGGCAGCGGGTGGCGGCACGACAGGCGATGACGCAGCGGGCGGCGGCGTCGGCACTGCCGGAGGCTCCGGCCGGCTTACCATCTGCGGCTGGCGATATGGCGGCTCGACGAAGGGCGCACCAGTCATGCGCGACCACAGCGACGCCGAGGTCAGAATGGCGATCCGTTCCCCTGATACATTGCCGTTGGCATTGTTCCAGGTGAGCCGGAAGCCGGTGACATAGGGCCCGTCCTGGTGGAAGCGCTGATACTGGTCGAGCCCGCCTCGGCTCGTCGCCGAGATCACATACCAGCCATCCTTGAAGACCCTGTAGTGAACCGTTGCGCCATCGCGGGCCAGCTCCGCGTTCGCGGCCGCATAAGCATCCCCGATGCCCGCCCGCAGCGCCAGGAAGCCAAGGATGAGCCGCCTCTGCCGGTCATGATAGACGACGCCATCCACGCTCCGGTTGACCTCCAGGCCGAGCCCGAGCGGCACCCAGATGGATACCGGGCGCCAGGGATGGCGCACCCTCTCGAAGCCCCAGAGGTCGAACATGGGGTTGGCCGCCCTGCGCAGGCCCGCCAGCAACTGAGCCGTGACGACCCCTGTCGGCGGCAGGCCGTAGGTCACGGCGGCGCGCTGCAGCGCGGCGAAGGTGCGCATGCTGAACCCCTCGATCGGAACTGCGTTGAGATAGCCGGCGGCGATCAGCAGCACTTGGATATCGAGCCGCTGCGCCAGCGTGAGCTGGGTCTCGAAGCTGAACCGGGCTGCCTCGAATCCCGCCGGTGCCCGCCCCGGCGCGGCGGTGGCCGGTCCCGCCAAAGCCAGCAGTGCCGCCATCACCCCGGATCTCACCAGCGACGAAGTATTCATCCGACCAACCTAGTACAGCCCACGCTGTCACTCTATCCGCTCATCCGCGCGGTTCAACCAAAGCGAGCGACGGGCTGATGCCGATCGCGACGCTTTTCAGCGCTGCAAAAACCGCGGGCGGCCATGCTCAAGGCCGGGTTGCGCAAACCGGGCGCGGCGACGCAGGCTGCCGCGCAAATACTCGCGGCGGCCGCGCCGGCGCGGCGCTGCATCGATCGGGAAGGAACGACCGCGTGAAGAGAGCCATCGTCATTGCCGCCGCCGCCCTCGCCTGCGCTCTCGCGGCAGCGCCGGCGTCCGCCCAGGTCTCCGATGGCGTCGTCAAGTTCGGCGTGCTCACCGATCTCAGCGGTCCCAGCGCCGACGGCACCGGCAAGGGCTCGGTGGTGGCGGCGCAGATGGCCATCGAGGATTTCGGCGGCACGGTGCTGGGCAAGCCGGTCGAGCTCACCTTCGCCGACCACCAGAGCAAGACCGACATTGGCCTCGCCACGGCGCGGCGCTGGTACGATGTGGAGCAGGTGGACGTCATCCTCGACGTGCCGGTGTCGTCGATCGCGCTCGGCGTGCAGCAGCTCACCCGCGACAAGAACAAGGTGTTCCTGATGGCCGGCCCCGGCTCCTCGGAGCTGACCGGCGCGGCCTGCTCGCCCAACGGCATCCAGTGGGTCTACAACACCTATGCGCTGGCCAACGTCGCCGGCAAGGCGCTGGCCAAGCGCGGTGACGACACCTGGTTCTTCATCACTGCCGACTACACCTTCGGCCACCAGCTCGAGCGCGACGCCACCGCCGTGGTCGAGGCCAACGGCGGCAAGGTGCTGGGCAGCGCCAAGCACCCCTTCAACAACGCCGACTTCGCCTCGCAGGTCCTTCAGGCGCAGACCTCGAAGGCCAAAGTGGTGGCGCTCGCCGATTCCGGCCAGGACACCCAGAACGTCATCAAGCAGGCGGCGGAGTTCGGCCTGGTCAGCGGCGGCCAGAAGCTGATCGGCCTCCTGTTCGGCATCACCGACGTGCCCGGCGTCGGCCTCGACATCGCCCAGGGCATGATGCTCACCGATGCCTTCTACTGGGACAAGGACGATGAGACCCGCGCCTTCGCCAAGCGCTTCTACGACAAGATCGGGCGCATGCCGACGATGATGCAGGCGGGCATCTATTCCGCCGTGAGCCACTACCTCAAGGCGGTCACCGCGGCCAAGACCGATGAGGCCAAGGCCGTCGTGGCCGAGATGAAGAAGACGCCGATCAACGATCTCTTCGCCAAGAACGGTCACATCCGCGACGACGGCCAGATGATCCACGACATGCATCTGGTGCAGGTGAAGTCGCCGGCGGAATCGAGCGGCAAGTGGGACGTCTATAAGATCGTCGACACCGTTCCCGGCGATCAGGCCTTCCAATCGCTCGCCAGCTCGGCCTGTCCCCTCGTCAAGAAGTAGGCGGCGACGATCAGCCTTTGACCAGGCGCTTCGCCCGCCGCAGGCCGCCGACTGCCGCCGCCTTGGACCGGTCGGCGACCACCGAACGTCCTGGCGGCCGCGGCGTGAGGCCGAGCCGGCGCAGGAGGTGGTTGGCGCGGTAGACGTCCGCATGCATCCAGCTCGGCAGCTCCAGATTGAGGCTGAGCGAAATGGACACCTCGTCGTGGTTCTGCACCCAGTGAGCGCCGTGCGTGGGGATATGCACCGCATCGCCGGGATGAAGCGTGAACTTCTGCGCGGCCCGTTCGGCGTGCGGCTTGTAGGTGCCGGCGGTGATGTCGACGGCGTAGTAGCGCTCGATCTCCTCTTCAGTGGTGATGCTGCGGTCGAGAGGGTCGCACACCCATAGATCCTTGGAACCGTGGATCTGGACGAGGACATTGACCTCCGCGTCGAAGTGATAGGGGGTCTTGCGCCGCGGCGAGGTCATGAACACCAGCATCTCGGCGTTGCTCAGAAGGCTCGATCCTTCGGGCCCGGCGAGATCGCGGATGAAGGCCTCGAAGTCGTCGAGGACCCGCTTGTAGGCCGGGTTCTTCTCCACATGCTTCATCACGAGCCAGGCGCCGGCCGTCTCGATGCGGTCGATGATCTCGGGGATGGTCATGTCGGGCTTGGGGGTGGTGCCCCATTTGTCGGTCAGGGACAGGTCGCCGACGTCGACATAGATGTCGCCCTTGCGCGCCGCAGCCTCCTCGGCCACGGCGGTGAGCGCCTCGACGGTGAACAGCGGATGCTCGGCGAGCGGATGGCGAACGGCAAACGCTTTCCGGTGCAGGCTCCGCCGGCACTCGTCGGCCGGTTCCAGGGTGGCCCAGTGGTCGCCCGGCAGGGCAGAAGCCTTGGTCAGCATCGGCGTCTCCACGCGGCAGCCCATCCATCGTCGAGCCACCCCGCGCTCGCGCCAAGTCGACAACTTGCGGTAGCCGAATCGGCCGTGGGAGGTATGCGCGTGAGATGTGCGCCCGCGGGCGAGGTCGCCTCGCAGCGCGGGAGGGACCGAAGTTCCCTGGCGGGGCGACGGGCCCGCCTCAGGACGACACGACAGCAGCGTCGAAACCGGCGGCGCACACGGCGGCGACGATGACGTCGGCGTGGCCGGCGTCCATGGCCTCGAACGTCACCTCCACGTTGGCATCCCGGGCCGAGAGCGCCAGCAGGCTGCGCTGGTGCTGCACCTCGAGGATGTTGGCCCCGGCTTCGCCGAGCGTCGTGCTGATGCGCGCCAGGAGCCCGGGCTGGTCGGCGATCGCGATGCGCAGCTTGACGATGCGGCGCTCGCGCATCAATTCGCGCACCAGGATCGAGGCCAGCAGGCGCGGATCGATGTTGCCACCGGACAGGACCAGGCCCACGGAGCGGCCTCGAAAGCGCTCGCGGTGGCTGAGCAGGCAGGCGAGAGCCGCGGCCCCGGCGCCCTCGGCCACCGTCTTCTCGATGTTGAGATAGAGCGCCACCGCCTCCTCCAACGCCTGCTCGTCGACGAGCAGCACCTCGTCGACGCAGGCGCGGACGATGGCCTGGGTGAGCTCGCCCGGATACTTGACCGCGATGCCTTCGGCGATGGTGCTGCCGCCGCCGGCGAGCGCGGCGCCGTTGAACGCGCAGTGCATGGCGGGATAGCGGGCCGCCTGGACCCCGATCACCTGGACCGCGGGGTCGAGCGCCTTGGCCGCGGTGGCGATGCCGGAGATCAGGCCGCCGCCGCCGATCGGCACGATCAGCGTGTCGAGGCCGGGCCGATCCTGAAGCATCTCGAGGCCGACGGTGCCGGCGCCCGCAATCACCTGGCGGTCGTCGTAGGGGTGGACGAACGTCAGCCCGCGCTCGGCCGTGATCTCGGCCGCTCGCCTCGCCGCGTCGGCGAGGCTGTCGCCCACCAGCACCACCTCGGCGCCATGCGTGCGGGTGTTCTCCACCTTGGTGAGGGGTGTCGCCCGCGGCATGACGATGATCGCCGGCACGCCCAGCCGCCTGGCGTGGAAGGCGACGCCCTGAGCGTGGTTGCCGGCCGACATGGCGACGACGCCGTGCGCCCGCACCGCCGGATCGAGGGTCAGTAGCTTGTTGAGCGCCCCGCGCTCCTTGAACGAGGCGGTGAACTGGTGATTCTCGAACTTGATGAAGACGTCGGCGCCGGTCATGTCCGACAGCACGCTGGCGCGCAGCAGTGGCGTGCGGACCACCCGGCCCGCGATGCGGACGGCGGCCTCCCTGATATCCGTAAGTTCGATCATGACTTCCGTGCCCGGTCCGACCCGGCCGCGGCACGATCGCGCCGGCCCGGAGCGCTCCAGCTTACCAGCTTCAGTTGCCGGCGACGGATGAATCGAACCGTCATCATCCCGCAAGGAACAAGGGGTCCCGCTCTTGCGCAACGATCTGCATCCCGGCCAAACAACGCATCGACCGGTGTTGCAACCGCGGAATACGTTCCAATGAATGTGGAATGTTCATAACCCCGCGGAAACCCGTTCGCAGGCATTGCCCTCTCGATGAACTGCATCGGGCCATGGACAACCCGGCGCCGATGCGCTTAGGATTATGCCGCGACGAGCGCTGGCAAGCCGAAACTCTACGCCGTGTGATGATTGCCGTCGCTTTCGGTCGGGACGACGATACGCTGTGGACCGCGGCGGTAGCTTTCTTAAATCAGCAACGAGGGGTGATGAGATGAGCATCGTCCCGTTCTGCGCCGGCGGATCGGACGCGCGAGTCCCGCCATGAGCGGCGCCCCGCCCGAACACTTCGGCCTATTGCCAAGGCTCGTGATCGTATTTGCGATCGCGTTGACCTTGACGGGGGTTGTTCTATACGGTGTGTCCGGCGAAGTCATCGAGCGTGTCTGGTATCAGCTGGTGGCCCGGTCGGACGGGCCGATGTCGTTCCGCTTCGTCCTACAACCGACCATGGCCGCAATCGCCGCGATCCACGACGGCGTCAAGGACGAGCGGACCGCGCACAGATCCTACTTCTGGACATTCGCCGTCAACCGACGGGAGCGCGCGCTCATGATGCGCGAGGCGTTGACCGCGACCGCCAGGATCATCCTTCTCGGGATCGTCATCGACCTGGCGTATCAACTCTTGGTGCTCAAGAGGCTGTACCCGGCCGAGGCGCCGATCATCGCGCTGTTCTTGGGTCTCGCTCCATACCTGCTGATCCGCGGACCGGCCACGATCATTGCGCGCCGGTGGCGGGGCGACCCGTCGGGCGAAGTCCGGTGAGCGGCAGGCGTCGGCCGCGACCGTGGAATACTGCGCAAGGGAGTCGGCCATGAGCGCTCGCCCGAGCGCGGAGGGCACAGCGCCCGGCAACCGGCAACCGGACGACGCCCCCCACGGGCGCTTCGAGGTCCGGGTCACGGCCGATAGCCACTTCGCGTGGCTGCGCACCCGGTTGGCCGTCGAGCGCACGCTGATGTCATGGGTGCGCACCTCGGTCTCGCTGATCGGGTTCGGCTTCACCATCGTTCAGTTCTTCGATCATCTGCAGGCGATGACAGGTGTGCGGCCGCTGCGGTTTCCCGATGCCGCCTGGTACTTCGGCCTGTCGCTCATATTCTGCGGCATCGCCGGACTCGTCATCTCGCTGTGGCAGTATCGGTGGACGGTGCGCTACCTGTGGGGCGGGAGCTTCGCGCCCCTCGCCGGGATGACGCGCGAGGGCCTGCGGACTCCGATCGTGGCGGTCGCAAGTCTCCTGATCCTCATCGGCCTGTTCGCCTTCGGCGCCGTGTTGCTGAACGCCGTCTGAGCGACGCAGCCCCCGCGCCCCTTGCGGAGCGCCAAACAATACCGAAGTGACCAAAGCTCAGGGAGGGAAAGATGGCCAAATCCGGGAAGCCCAACATCTTAATACTGTGGGGGGACGACATCGGCTGGTGGAACATCAGCTACAACAGCCGGGGCCAGATGGGCTACCGAACCCCGAACATCGATCGCATCGCCCACGAGGGCGCGGCCTTCACCGACTATTACGGTCAACAGAGCTGCACCGCCGGCCGCGCCGCCTTCATCACCGGCCAGAACCCGATCCGCACCGGCCTGACCAAGGTGGGCATGCCGGGCGCCGATGTCGGGCTCCGCGCCGAGGACCCGACCATCGCGGCGTTGCTGAAGCCTTTGGGCTATGCCACCGGCCAGTTCGGCAAGAACCATCTGGGCGATCGGGATCAATGCCTGCCGACCTTGCACGGCTTTGACGAGTTCTTCGGCAACCTCTATCATCTCAATGCCGAGGAAGAGCCCGAGGATCCGGACTATCCCAAGGACCCGGCCTTCAGGAAGCGGTTCGGACCGCGGGGCGTCCTGCACTGCTGGGCCGACGGCAAGGGCGGACAGAAGATCGAGGACACCGGTGCGCTCACCAGGAAGCGCATGGAAACGATCGACGACGAGACGACCGACCACGCGCTCGGCTTCATCGACAGGTGCCACGCCGACGGCAAGCCCTTCTTCCTCTGGTACAACACGACGGCCATGCACTTTAGGACCCATTGCGCCGACAAGCACAAGGGCAAGAGCGGCGGGCAGGGAGACTACAACGACGTCATGGTCGCCCACGACGAGAACATCGGCAAGATGCTGGCCAAGCTCGACGAGCTGGGCATCGCCGAGGACACCATCGTGATGTATTCGACCGACAACGGCCCTCACTATAACTCATGGCCGGACGCCGGCATCACACCCTACCGCAGCGAGAAGAACACCAATTGGGAAGGCGGCTGGCGCGTGCCCGCCTTTGTGCGGTGGCCGGGCCGGATCAAGGCGGGCTCGGTCTTCAACGACATCGTCTCGCATCAGGACTGGCTGTCGACCCTTCTCGCCGCCGCCGGGGAGCCGGAGATCAACCAGAAGCTCCTGGAGGGTCACACGATCGGCGACAGGACCTACAAGGTTCACATCGATGGCTATAATCTGCTCCCCTACCTGACCGGCGAGACAAAGGAGGGCCCACGGACGTTCTTTTTCTATATGAGCGACGACGGGGACATTCTGGGCCTGCGGATCAACGATTGGAAGTTGGTGCTGATGGAGCAGCGCGCCAGGCAGCTGATGTGCTGGTTCGAGCCCTTCGTGAAGCTCAGGGCCCCCAAGATGTTCAACCTGCGCCGCGACCCGTTCGAGCGAGCCGACGAGAACTCCAACACCTATTGGGACTGGGTGATCTCGCACGCCTATCTGCTCTACGGCATGCAGGCGCTCGTCGCCCAGCAGATCGAGGCGTTCGAGAAATTCCCGCCGCGGCAGAAGCCGGCCGCGTTCAATCTGGATGCAGTGCTGGTGCAGCTCCAAGATGCGGCGAGCAGCAGCCATCACTAGAGCGTTTTCAAGCGAGTGGACGCCAATTCGCGCGAAGAAAACGCGAGGAAACGCGGAAATGCTCTAGTACATGATCCCAGAAGGGGGCCACCGGTTTCAGGGCAAGATCAAGAAGGAAAAAACTAGGGCAGGGTGATTATTCAAGGGAAAGTCATCCTGCGCTAGCAAGCTTGCCCCGCCAGGTCGTCAGGCAGCGCTACGGATCTTCGAACCCGGAGCGCCTGCTCAAGCCTGCGTGCCCTCGGGCTTGATGTGCTTGGGCCGATAGGACTCGGCATCGGAGGTGAATTCCGCGTGCCCGTAGCTCGCCAGGAGCCGCGTGAGCTTGCCCACCAGGCACCGGTCAGCCACCGCGTCGAGACCGGGAACGCGCGCGGCCAGCCGATAGGCCCTCATCCGCCCGCTGATCAGCGCCCCCGCCGCTGCCGCTGCGACGAGATCGCCGCGCGTGACCACCACGCCCAGCTTGGCCGCGCGCGTCTTGTCCCCCGCCATGAAGTTGCGCACGAAGAACAGCTTGGAGATGCCGCGCTCCATGCGCACGGAGAGTTTCTCCCGCAGGGTTTGCGCGGGCGCCAGATCGGCCGCCATCGTCGCCCGCAGCAGCTCGCCGCAGGTGGCGTCGTCATAGGCGGCGCGCAGAGTGGCGGAGCGCGTCGCCAGCACGTCGACCAGCTCCTGCGGCGTCGCCGGCAGGAGATCCTCGGGCAGGCCCAGCAGGAAGCAGCGGTAGCGGGCGAGCTCGACGCGGGCCCGCTCGGCCCGCGTGAAGACGGTGCGGCCCTCGCCCAGGACCTTCTCGGCGAGCAGGTAGGTGTCGATCAGGCCGGCCGGCATCTGGTCGACCTGCGGGATCGGGATGCCGTAGGTCGCAACGTCCCACCGGCTGCCCTTGCGAAGCGCGTTGAAGCGCACCATCGAATGCATCAACCGCACCATGGCCGCGGCCTTGAAGCCGGCGCCATGGCGCCTCAGCGCACCGGGCATGACGGTGGTGGTGAAGAAGGTCGCGGTCTCGTGCACGCGGCGCGCCGCCGTCTGGTTCGACAGCGTGCCGGTCAGCGCCATGGGCAGGGCCGCATATTTGTTCATGAAGGTGGCGATGAAGGCGCCGCGCAGGATGTAGGGGCCCAGGTGGGCCGCCGCGTTGCGCTGGGCCCGCGCGCCCTCCTCCACCAGGCGCATGTCCAGCCAGGCGGGAATCCGCTCCATGTCGCGGATGAAGGCGACGAGCTCGGGCGGCGCGCCGGCCACCGTGTCGACGCCGCGCTCGCAGGCCTCCGCCAGCATGGCGACGAGGCGCCGGAAGCCGTACTCCGGCATCAGCGCGGCATAGGCATCGGCCACGTTGTCGCCGAGCATCGTATAGGCGCGGATGCGGCCGACCAGCTCGCGATTGGCCAGCAGCGCGTTGCGTCGCCGGCGGCGCGGGCCCTGCAGGGCGCTGCGGACGTGCTCGTCCTCGGTGTAGCGCTCGGGCGTGATGGAGAAGTCGACCTGGCCGTAGAGCGCGGGGATCAAGGTCCGCTGCTCGGCGACCTTGGCCATCAATTGCGCGTTCGACACACCCATCCTGCGTTCCCTCTTGTTATCGTTCTTCATTCAGCGGAGCTGCGGGCCTGCCGTCAATCGGCCGCCCGCCGGCAATCAATCGGCGATGTCGATGATGGTCTTGCCCCAGCCCTGGCCGGAGAGGGCAAATTCCATCGCCTCGGCGAAGGAGGCGAGCGGAAAGCGGCGGCCGACGGGCGGCGCCAGCCGGCCGTCCTCCACCCAGGCGAGCAGTTGAGCCAGGTGGGACTGGGCGTGCTCGGCCTCGAACAGGAAGAACTGGCGCACGTCGACCCCGACCAGGGCGGCGCCCTTCATGAGCGGCAGGTTGACCGGCAGCTTGGGGATCGGCCCGCCCGCGAAACCCACCACCAGATGGCGGCCGCGCCAGCTCTGCGAGCGGAAGGCCGGCTCGAACAGCGGCCCGCACACCGGGTCGAAGACCACGTCCGGCCCCGCCCCGCCGCAGGCGGCCTTCAGGCGCTCGCGCCAGCCCTCGGGCTCGGTGTCGAGGAGGTGCTGCGCCCCGTGCTCCTGGGCGAAGGCGCGCTTGGCCGGCGTGGACGCGGCGGCGATGATCTCGGCGCCCAGCAGCGTGCCGACCTGCACGGCCGCGACGCCGACGCCGCCGGCGGCGCCGAGCACCAGCAGACGCTCGCCCGGCTGCAAGGCCGCCCGATCCGTGAGGCCGTGCAGCGCGGTGACATAGTTGGTGCGGAAGCCCGCCGCCTGCGCGAAGCTCATGGCGGCGGGAATGCCTCGCACCGTCTCTTCGGCCGCGACGGCATATTCGGCGAGGCCGCCGCCGAAGGCCGAGGCCATCACCCGGTCGCCCGGCCTGAACTGCGAGACGCCGGCGCCGACGGCCGCGACGACGCCGCCGATCTCGAGGCCGGGGGTGAAGGGGGTCGGCGGCTTCACCTGATAGCGACCGAGCGCCACGAGGGCATCGACGTAGCCCATCCCGCAGGAATGAACCTCGATGAGGATCTGCCCGGCCGCGGGCGCGGGCGTCTCCACCTCGATCAGGCGATAGTCATCGATGGAGTCGATGGATTCGGCCCGCACGGTCTTCATGAAGCTGCTCCGGGTAGGTGGCCGCGCAAGGCTCAGGGAACAACCGTCGCGCCGCCGGCCGCGCGAACTTAGGGTCTCGGTAGGCGAGGGACTTCCCCACAGCCCGGGATTTCATTTATCGACTATGTCGATGAATGGCTCCAACCTCCAGAACGTCGCGGCCTTCCTGAAGGTGATCGAGGCCGGCGGGTTCACCGCCGCGGCCCGGGAGCTCGGCATCACCCAGTCGACGGTCAGCCGCCGCGTCGCCGAGCTGGAGCGCCGCCTCGGCCGCCGGCTCCTCGAGCGCACGACGCGCCGCCTGATGCTCACCGAGGCGGGCGAGCGCTACGCCGAGACGGTGCGGGCGCTGGTCGCCGGCCTCGCCGCGGCCGAGGCCGACCTCAACGACGACGATGACGCAGCCCAGGGGCCGCTGCGCATAACGCTGCCGTCGAGCTTCGGGCGGCTGGTGGTGCTGCCGGCCATCGCCGCCTTCTGCGCGCGCCACCCGCTGGTGCGCTTCGACATCGACCTGTCCGATCGCTACGCCGACCTGCTGTCGGAAGGCTACGATCTGGCCGTGCGGCTGGCCGAGCCGCACGAATCGGGGCTGGAGGCGACGCTGGTGGGCCGCATGCGCGTCGCCATCTGCGCCACGCCCGCCTACCTCGCGCAGAATCCGGTCCATGGCCCCGACGATCTCGTCGCCGAGCGCTGCATCGTGCAGCGCACCTATGCGCCGCGGACCATATGGCCGGTGCGCTTCGGCGGCGTGACCCGGCGCCTGCAGATCCGGCCGCGGATGATCCTGAGCGAAGTGGAGGCCGTCCGGGCCATGGCGCTGGCGGGCCTGGGCGTGGCCGGCCTTCCCGATTACCTGATCGACGACGACCTTCGCGCGGAGCGGCTGCGGCCGGTAGCCCACGACATCACGCTGCCGCGCGCCCGCATCTACCTCGTCTGGCCGCGGCACAAGGCGGCGGTGCCGCGGGTGCGTGCCCTGCGCGATCACCTGACGGCCGCGCTCGCCTCGGGCGCGGACGAGGATTAGCGCACCGCCTGTCGCGGCCATGCGCGGCCAGGCTGGATCGCGCGCCCCGCCTGGGCGATGCTGGCGGGCGTGGTGCGCGGGAGACCGGATTCAATGGCGGATGCCGACCCTTACGAGTTGCTTGGCGTGGCGAGGGACGCCTCGCAGAAGGACATCCAGCAGGCGTTCCGCCAGTTGGCCAAGAAGCTGCACCCGGATCTCAATCCCGGGGACAAGGACGCTCAGGGCAAGTTCCAGGCGGCGGCGGCCGCCTATGACATCCTCGGCGACGAGGACAAGCGCGGCCGCTACGACCGGGGCGAGATCGACGCCTCGGGCGCCGAGCGGCCGCAGCGCCGCTACTACCGCGATTTCGCCGACGCGGGAGAGGCCACCGGCGCCTACGGCAGCGGCGCCGGCTATGCCGACATGGGCGATGCCGACGACATCCTCGCCTCGTTCTTTGCCCGGGGCGGCGGCCGGCGCGGCTTCCGCATGCGCGGGCGTGACCGGCACTATCACCTGGACGTCGACTTCCTTGACGCCGTGAACGGTGCCACCCGGCGCATCGTGCTGCCCGACGGCGCGGCGCTGGACGTCACCATTCCCGGCGGCAGCGAGGATGGACAGACGCTCCGCCTCAAGGGCAAGGGTGAGCCGGCGCCCGAAGGCGGCGAAGCCGGGGACGCACTGATCGAGATCGCGGTGAAGCCCCATCCCCGCTTCACCCGGGACGGCGACCACATCCGCCTGGAGGTGCCGATCTCGCTCGTGGAGGCCGTGCTCGGCGGCAAGGTGACGGTGCCGACGCCCACCGGCGCAGTGAGCGTCACCATCCCCAAGGGCTCGAACACCGGGCGGGTGCTGCGGCTCAAGGGCAAGGGGGTGGCAGGGCGCGGCGACGAATACCTGACCTTGCGGGTGATGCTGCCCGACGCGCCTGATCCCGAGCTCGAGGCCTTCGCCGAAGGCTGGGCGGCTGGCAAGGCCCACAATCCGCGCGAGGAGACGGGACTATGAGCATCGATGCAAAGGAACTCTGCCGCCAGGCCGGCATCGAACCCCAGATGCTGGACGTGTGGGTGGCCACCGGCTGGGTGCGCCCGGCGGGCGCCACCGGAGGCCCGGGCTACGCGGGGGTCGACGTGGCGCGGGCGCAGCTGATCCGAGACCTCACCGGGCCGATTGGCGTCAACGACGACGGCATCGGCGTGATCCTCGATCTCGTCGACCAGGTGCACGACCTGCGCCGGGCCCTGCGCGGCGTGAGCGCCGCCATCGCCGTCCAGCACGTGTCGGTCCGCCGCAGCATCCGCGCGGAGGCGGAACGGCTCGCGCGAGCGGACGCCGGCGAGGACGGGCCTGCCGACCCGGCCCGTTAGTTCGGGATGATCGTGAATCAGCCCGAGCCAAGCGTTTGCCTTGAGCATGATCTTGCCCCAAAGCCGTACCGACTTTCGGGGATCATGCGCTGAAGCGTCGGAGCGCGACCGCTTTGCGGCTCAGGCCACGCACACTGGCGGCCGCACCTGGGCCCACGGCCGGGCGGCCTCCAGATCGCGGGCGAGCTGCAGCAGCGTCGCCTCGTCGCCCATGGGCGCGACAATCTGCACGGCGAGCGGCAGCCCCGCATGCCATCCGGCCGGCACGCTGATGGCCGGTTGTCCGGTCATGTTGAACAGGCCCGTGTAGGGCACCGTGTCGAAGAGGTGGTTGAACCAGCCTTCGGCGCTGAGCGGCGCGTTCTGGTCGAGGAAGCCGATCTCCACCGGCGCATGACGCAGGCACGGCATGAGCAGTGCGTCGTAGCCGGCCATGAATTGGCCGAGCGCGCGGTTGACGGCGTTCATCTGCACGAAGGCCAGCTCGTAATCCATGGCCGTGAGTTTGGCGCCGGCCTCCGCGCAGGCAAGCGTCGCCGCCTCCAGGTTGTCGGCTGACGGCGCGACGCCCAGCATGTCGGCGAGACCAAAGGCGCCGGAAGCCAGGAAGCCCATCCAGGCGACATAGGTCGCCCGGCGCCAGGCCTCGCGGTCGAAGGTGGGCGCGGCCTCGACGACCACGTGTCCCTCCCCTTCCAGCAGCCGGGCCGTCGCGCGCACCGCCTCGGCGACATGCGGATCGGGTTCCGGCAGCCCCGGCAGATGCGCGGCCAGGGCGAGCTTGAGCTTACGCGTCGGCTGGCTGACGACCGCGGCGTAGCGCTCGGCGGGACGCGGGATGTCGAACATCGCCCCGATTTCCGGGCCCTCGACGCAGTCGAGCAGGAGGGCAGCGTCGCGCACGCTGCGCGTCACCGCGAATTCGATGCCCATCCCCATCAGCGGCAGCATGTAGTCCGGGCCGATCGGCGTGCGCCCGCGGGTCGGCTTGAGCCCGACGACGCCGCAGCTCGCGGCGGGGATGCGGATCGAGCCGCCACCGTCGTTGGCATGGGCCATCGGCACCACCCCGGCGGCCACGGCGGCGGCGCTGCCGCCCGACGAGCCGCCGGGCGAGCGCGTGACGTCCCAGGGGTTGCGGGTGGGCCCGTAGAGCAGGGACTCGGTTGTCGCGTTGAAGCCGAACTCCGGCGTCGTGGTGACGCCCACCGTGATCAGCCCCGCCTTGCGGAAACGGGCGAACAGCTCGGAGTTCTGTTCGGGCACGTATTGGCCCGCGGCCAGCAGGCGGGTGCCCATGCGATGGGGCACGCCGGCGAGGTGCAGGACGATATCCTTGACCAGGAACGGGACGCCGGCGAATGGTCCGTCCGCCTCGCCGGCGAGCGGCTGGTCAAGCCGCTGCGCCATCACATTGAGGCGGTCGTTCACCGCATCGATGGCCGCGTTGGCGCAGGCAGCCAGCTCGTCTCCGGTGACCTCGCCCTTGCGCACCAGCTCGCTCAGGCCAACGCCATCGTGCGCGGCATATTCGGACAGCTTCATGAGACCTGGCTCCCTCGTCGTTGACGGCATCAGCCTGCATCGACGGGGATGCGGCCCCGATAGCGCATCTGCGCTATTGATCCGGCCGAAGAGCGAGAGTGGCGGCGAGGCCCAGCTTGCTGGTGACGCGCAGCTTGCCGAAGACCGCCCGGATGTGGTTGCGCGCCGTGTGCGGCGAGACGCCGAGGGCCCGGGCGATGTCCCGGAAGCTCAAGCCGCGCGCATAGGCCTGCGCCACCTGCCGCTCGCGCGGAGTCAGAGGCCGGGGGCGCTCCGCCTCGTCGATCTCCAGCAGCCCCAGCCCGAACAGCTCCCGTAGCCGCAGCCGGATCTGGTCGTCGCCGTAGCGGCCGCGGGCGACCAGCATCTGCGTCAACCGGGCCGGCAGGCGGCCGCCCGGCACATCGATGCCGGCATCCGCCAGCCGCTTCAAGAAAGCGCCCGACACGTGCTCGAGGCGCCCGTCGAGGGTGAGCGTCGCCGTCGACGGGCCCGCCCCCCAGGCATTCGCCGCCAGCCGGTTGCGCAGCGCCACGGCGAGATGACGCAGGAACAGCCGCGCCTGGCCGACGTCCCCGGCAGTGAAGGCCGCGCCGGCCCCGCCGCGGTAGAGCGACAGGAAGAGAAAGCCGTCCCGCACCAGGCCCGACGTCGTCACCGACGCGGCGGCGGAAATGCCGTGTCGGTCGAGCAGGCGGCGGAGCGCGGCCGGCGTCTCCTCCCCAAATTGCGCCACCGCATGGTCGTGCTGGCGGGCAAACTCCGCGGCGAGGGGGTCGAGGTCGCGGATGCGCCGCCACTCCTGGGCGAAGCCCTTGGGCAGCTTGTGTCGATATTCGCCGAGCAGCAGCGGCAGCCCCGCGCCGTCGAAGCTGGCATGGCCGAGCCAGGCGGCATCGAAGCCGAGGCTCAGGGACAAGCGGCCGATGGCGTCATCGAGGAAGACGTTGGAAAGGGCCATGTCCGCCTGCGCGTGAAGCGCCAGCAGTGCTTCGTCGAAGGCGCCGACGGGCGCCGCCTGCCGCGCCGGCGCAGGCCCACCCGGGCGGATGGAGTTCAACGCTGCGCCCTCGTTGCCACATGCCATGCCGCGACGCCCGCTGGAGATGGGTGAGCAAGCTAGTCCTGCCGCCGGGCTGTCGGCAAGAACCGCGCCACCGCTGCGAGCCCCGCGCTCGCGCGTCAGGCGAGCCGCAGCACGGCGGCGCCGGCGGCGATCACCATCACCGCCGCAAGGCGCGCCGCGCCGACGCGCTCGCCGAGCACGAGGGCGGAGATCGCTGTGCCGAACAGGATCGAGGTCTCGCGCAAGGCGGCGATGACGGCGACCGGCGCCGCCGTCATCGCCCAAAGGGCGAGGCCGTAAGAGACCAGCGTGCAGGCGCCGCCGAGAAGGCCGAGCCGCCAGCGGCGGGCGATCGCCGCACCCAGAGCGGGCCGCCGATGCAGCAGCGCCCACGCCACCAACGGCAGGCCGGTGAGCAGGAACACCCACAGCGTATAGGCGGCCGGCGCGCCCGAGGCCCGCACCCCCGCGCCATCGATGAGCGTGTAGGCGGCGATGACGACCGCGTTGGCGAGCGCGACGGCGACGCCCTGCCGGCTGCCGCCACCGCCGCCCGCCGCCATGGCGAGGACACCGAGGCAGGTGACGGCGATGCCGAGCCAGGCCCGCGGCGACAGCGCCTCCCCGATCCACAGCACGCCCACCAGGGCCACCAGCAACGGCGCCGCGCCGCGCATGAGCGGGTAGGTCTGGCTCATGTCGGCGACGTGATAGGCGCGCGCCACCAGCAGGTAATAGCCCACCTGGACGACGGCGGAGGCGGCCATGAAGGGCCAACTCGCAACGGCTGGCGCCGGCAGCAGCGGCAATCCCGCAGCGGCCATGAGCGCCGCGGCGCCGGCCACCAGCACCGTCATCATCAGCTTGTCGCCGGCGCCCTTGACGATGGCGTTCCAGGTGGCATGCAGGGCGGCCGCGAACAGGATGATGGCGAAGACGCTGCCGGACATGGGCTGATTGATTCTCCGGACGGCGGGGCCATCCGGCCGTAACGCCCTGCAGCCGACACCGCCATCCGCCGGGAAGCCAAATTGCATATTGGCGCCGACAGTCTACGGCAACTGGCTACTGCAGTCGCGCGCCTTCAACACCTGCCCAATACACTGCCCGGCCCAAACAACCGGCTCGTTCAACCTGGACAGAGACGGCACGAGCAATCCAGCTATGACCAGACCGGCGGCAAACGAAAATGCCATGCGCCTTTTACCAACGACATACAGTCTTCTTGAAATTAAAACAAATCCGACCACTTCGGTTAAGATATACATGTATGTCAAAAGTATTACTGGCGCCTCCAGCGGTTCGTTCAAAAATATGGAGACGACGAACGAGGCTGGAAACAACAATATACCGAAAAGTAACGGCTTCACTAAGAATTGGTCTGATCCATCTGTCGATATACCAAGAGACATTCCTTGCCTTCATGATTGACGGACGGCATCCACCGCGTGGTCCGCGACGCCTTGAGTTCTCCTGTTGCAGATGTCAAGCGAGCACGGTCGCCTCTAACCCTTCGAGCGGATGGATGCCTGGGTCAAGCCCGGGCATGACGGTATGGCCGTGAGGTGCCGGCATCCCAGCGTCATGGCCGGGCTTGACCCGGCCATCCATCCACTTGGAAACCTAGGTCGCGCGGCCTACCCGGCCTGGGCGGGCACGATCACCGCGGCGTCCGGCGGATCCGCGTGCAGCCGCTCCACCTGCCCGACGCGCCTGAGCAGCACCGCCCGCTGGTTGAGGTAGCCCTTGTCGGTGATCTCGCTGGCGTCGATCGACGGCGGCTCCAGGGTGAACATGAGGCGCGCCACCGCCGTCGAGCTGGCCGGCGCGACGCGGTTGTGGCGCGCGAGCGCGGCGGCGAGCGCGGCGCGCACCGCCGGATGCGCCACCACGGCCTCGGCCGGCGCGTCGGCAGCCAGGTCGGCGGCGAGCGCCCGGCAGGCGGCGAGGTTGGGGAAGGCGAGCAGGCCGATGGCGTCGCAGTCGTGGCCGGTGACGACGGCGTCGTCGAGGAACGGGGCGGCCGCGGCGAGCACGGCAATGCGCAGCATGCCGACATTGACCCACGTGCCGGTGCTGAGCTTGAAGTTCTCGGCCACGCGCCCGTCGAACAGGATGCCCTTGGCCGGCACCTGCGGATCGGCGAAGCGCGCCGCATCGCCGGTCTTGAACCAGCCGTCAACAAAGGCCGCCGCGGTCAGGTCGGGGCGGCGCCAATAGCCCGGCGTGACGTTGGGGCCGCGCACCCGCATCTCCAGGCGCTCGCCGGACGGCGCCAGCATCAGCTCGCACCCGGGCAGCGGCAGCCCGATGATGCCGGCCCGGTCGGCCTCGAAATGGCCGCCGGTCACACAGGGGGCCGTCTCTGTCATGCCCCAGCCCGAGAGCATCGGCACGACATGGCCGCGCGCCAACCGCGAACAGGCCTCGAGCCGTTGCCACAGGGGCTGCGGCAGGGCGGCGGCGGCATAGAAAATGATTTTCAGCCGGCTGAAGAAATGCCTGTTGAAGGCCGGGTCGGCTTCGAGCGCGTCGAGCAGGCAGGCATAGCCGCGCGGCACGTTGAAATAGGCGGTCGGTGCCACCGCCTTCAGATTGGCCACCGAGCGGGCGAACAGCGCCGGCACCGGCCGGCCCTCGTCGATGAACAAGGTGCCGCCGTTGCGTAGCACCAGGTTGAAATTATAGTTGCCGCCGAAGGTATGATTCCAGGGCAGCCAGTCGACGATGACCGGCGGCTCCCGTTCCAGGAACGGCCAGATCTGGGCAGTGCTCTCCTGGTTGGAGCAGAGCATGCGCTGGGTGTTGATGACGCCCTTCGGCAGGTCGGTGGAGCCGGAGGTGAACAGGATCTTGGCGATCGTATCGGGCCCGACGGCGGCGTTCGCGCGGGCCACCGCCTCCGTCGGCGCCGTGGCGCAAAGGGCGGCGAATGGCGTCCCGGCGGGGCCGGCGGCCGGCCCGGCCGCCACGACGGTCTCGGCGCCGCCGAAGCTCACCGCCTCGAGCGCTGCGGCGTAGGCCCGGGGGTCGTCGACGAAGACGAGCTGGGGCGCCACGAACTCCGCGATGTAGCGGAGCTTGGCGAAATCGCGGCTGAGCCGCGCGTAGGCGGTCGAGACCGGCGCCACCGGGATGCCGACATAGGTGGCGGCGAGCATCATCACGGCATGGTCGATGCCGTTCTCGGCCAGGATCAGGATCGGCCGCTGCGGTGACAGCCCGCGGTCGAGGAGGGCCTGGGCCACGGCGCGGGTCCGCCGCTGCGCCTCGCCGTAGGTGAGGATGCGCCAGTCCTCGCCCGGCCGCGCCCCGGCGCGCTGGGCCAGGAACGGCCGGTCGGACGCCTCGTCCGCCCACCGGTCGAGCAGCCCGCCCAGGCTGCGCGGCCCTGCGTTGAGCGGCAGCGGCGAGCGCAGCACGAGGGCGCCGTCGGGCCGGCGCTCGATGTCGACGCGCGCCGGCGCGAAATGGGCGGAGGGCCACGGGCTCTCCGGCGAGCCGGGAGGCACAGCCGGGCTGCTCAATGGAACCGACACGGCGGCGCCCTCGCTTTGCATCTGTTTCCTCCAGGTAGCCCGCCAGGCGCGCCGATCGACCATTCGGCCTTTGCGGCGAATGCATCCGCGGCTGTACGCACTATGCATTATAATTCTTGCAATTCAAAAATTATACGCATTATGCTGCATGCCAAGGCGTGCGCGGCGGCAAGCTCGCGCGGACCAAGCCAGGGAGGATCGCATGAAGGCCGAGGACGGCTGCCGGCTGCGCAGCACCAGGCGTGGGCTGTTGAAGGGCGCCGCGGCGTGGGGCGCGTTGGGCGTGGCGGGGCCGCTCGCCAAGCCGGCCCTGGCCCAGGCCGCTCCCCTGCGCGTCGGGCTGATGCTCCCCTACACCGGCACCTATGCCAAGCTCGGCCAGTTCTGCGACCAGGGCTTCCGCCTGTTCGTCGAGATGAACGGCGGCAAGCTCGGCGGCCGCGAGATCAGCTTCGTGCAGGTCGACGACGAGTCGAAGCCGGAGACGGCGACCGACAACATGAACAGGCTGGTCTCCCGCGACAAGGTCGACGTGGTGGTCGGCACCGTCCATTCCGGCGTCGCCATGGCCATGGTGAAGGTAGCGCGGGACACCAAGACCCTGCTGCTGATCCCCAACGCCGGGGCCAACGATGCCACCGGCCCGCTGTGCGCGCCCAACATCTTCAGGACGTCGTTCTCCAACTGGCAGGTCAACTTCCCCATGGGGAAGGTGATCGCCGACGCAGGGCACAAGAAGGTGGTCACCATCACCTGGCGCTACACCGCCGGCCAGGAGATGATGGCCGCCTTCAAGGAAGGCTTCGCCCAAGCGGGCGGCACGGTGGTGGAAGAGCTGGCCCTGCCGTTCCCGGAAGTCGAGTTCCAGGCGCTGCTCACCCGCATCGCCTCCATCAAGCCGGACGCGGTGCACGCCTTCTTCGCCGGCGGCGGCGCAGTGAAGTTCGTGCGCGACTATGCAGCGGCCGGGCTCAAGGGGCAGATCCCGCTCTACGGGCCGGGGTTCCTGACCGACGGCACCCTGAAGGCGCAGGGCGAAGCGGCCGAGGGCATCCGCACCACGCTCCACTATGCCGACGACCTCGACAATCCCGCCAACAAGACCTTCCTCGCCGCCTTCGCGAAGAAGACCAGCCAGGTCGGCGACATCTATGCGGTGCAGGGCTACGACGCGGCCGCCCTGCTGGCGGTCGGCCTCGGCGCCGTGGGCGGCGACTTCAGCCAGCGCGATGGCCTGGTCAAGGCCATGGGCGCGGCCCGGCTCGACAGCCCGCGCGGTCCGGTGACCTTCAACAAGGCGCACAACCCGATCCAGAACATCTATCTGCGCGACGTCCGCAACGGCATCAACGCCTATGTGGCGGTCGCCCAGGCCAACGTCGACGATCCGGCCCGCGGCTGCCGCATCGCCACCTGAGGTGGCGCGCGCCAGAGCGGCCCCTGTCGTCATCGGCCGGAGCGCGTCTTTGCGATGGGCGGTCCACCCCAGCGCGAAACGCCCCGCCCTCTCCTGCCCGGGCATGGTTCCATGGACTTGCAGACCTTCGCCGTCCAATTGCTGAACGGCGTCCAGTACGGGCTGGTGCTCTTTCTGGTGGCCAGCGGACTCACGCTGATCTTCGGCATCCTGGGCGTCATCAACCTGGCGCACGGCGCCTTCTACATGCTGGGCGCCTACCTCGCCTATTGGCTGACGGCGGCCACGGGCAGCTTCTGGCTGGCGCTGGCGGGCGGCGTCGCCATCGCCTTCTGTCTCGGCCTCGCGCTGGAGCAGCTGCTGGTCAGGCGGCTCTACGGCCGCGACCACCTCACCCAGGTGCTGATGAGCTACGGGCTCATCCTGGTCATCGACGAAGCGCGCCAGATCCTGTTCGGCAAGGACGTGCATTCGGTGGCCGCGCCGGCGCTGCTCGCCGGCGGCATCCGGCTGACGGACCTCCAGACCTACCCCGTGTATCGCCTCGCCGTCTGCATCTTCTGCCTGCTGGTCGCGGTCGGCGTGTTCCTTCTCATCCACCGCACCCGCATCGGCATGATCGTGCGGGCGGGCGCCGAGAACCGCGAGATGACGCGGGCGCTCGGCATCCCCTTCGACACGGTGAACCGCACCGTCTTCGCGGCCGGCATCGCGCTCGCCGCGCTCGCCGGCCTCGTGGTGGCGCCGATCTCCACCGTCTTCCCCGGCATGGGCGACGGCATGCTGATCCTGTCGTTCGTCGTGGTCGTGCTCGGCGGCATCGGCTCGGTCGCCGGCGCGGCCATCGGTGCGCTCCTCGTCGGGCTGACCGACACCTTCGGCAAGGTGTTCTTCCCCAGCCTGTCGAGCATGCTGATCTATGTGGTCATGGCGCTTGTCCTGATCTGGCGGCCGACCGGCATCCTCGGCCGGCGAGAGGCGTGATGACCGCCCCCGCCGACAGGCACTCCTGGCTCGTCCTCGCGCTGCTGCTGGTGCTCGCCGCGCTGCCGCTGCTGGCGCCCGGCTATTACGTGCAGTTCGCCACCAAGATCCTGCTGATGGGCATCGCCGCCATGGCCCTCAACCTGGTCGTCGGCTTCGGCGGCCTGGTCAGCCTCTGCCACGGCGCCTTCTTCGGTCTCGCCGGCTATGTGCTGGCGCTGACCGCCCCGCGCTACGACCCGGCGGCCCTGTGGTGGAGCCTGCCGTTCGCCGTCGCCGCCGTCGCCCTGGTCGCGCTCGTCATCGGCGCGCTGTCCCTGCGCACGCGCGGCCTCTACTTCATCATGGTGACGCTCGCCTTCGGCGAGATGCTGTTCTACCTGTTCCAGGACGCCGGCTTCGCCGGCGGCTCGGACGGCACCTTCATCCACTACAAGCCCGAGCTCGCCGTGGCGGGGCTGACGCTGGTCGACCTGGAGGCGCCGGCCCAGTTCTTCTGGCTGGTGCTGGCGCTGGCGGCAGGCGTGATCCTCCTGCTCCGCCATCTCCTCGCGGCGCCGTTCGGGCGGGCGCTGCGGGCCGCCCGCGACAACGAGCGGCGTGCCCGCGCGCTCGGCTTTCCGATCTACCGCCTCCAGCTCGGCGCCTTCGTGCTGTCGGGCGCGCTCACGGCGCTGGCCGGCTACTTCGCCGCCGCGCAATTCGGCTTCGTGGCGCCGCAGATGCTGGGATGGCACCTGTCGGCGATCCTCCTGGTGATGGTCGTCCTCGGCGGGCTGCGCACGGTCGCCGGCCCGCTGCTCGGCGCGGCGGCGCTGATGGGGCTGGAAGAGGTGCTGAAGCTCGCGACCGAGCATTGGAAGCTGGTGGAGGGGCTGGCGATCATCGGCATCGTCCTGGTGTCCCCGGCCGGGCTGCGCCGGCTCGCCACGGCCGCCTTCGGCGCATCCGCCAGCGGGGGTGAGCACCTCGCCGCGCCGCCGCGCAGCACGGCCGAGGACACGACCGCCACGGACAGGTCCATCCGCCATGCCTGACATCGCACTGCGGGCCGAGAACCTGGAGCGCCGCTTCGGTGGCCTGCGCGCCGTGGCCGGTGTCAGCCTCGACGTGCGGCGCGGCGAGATCCACGCGGTCATCGGCCCCAACGGAGCCGGCAAATCGACGCTGATCAACCTGCTGTCCGGCGATCTGGCCGTCACCGCCGGCGACATCCTGCTCGACGGCCGCTCGCTGCGGCGCCTCGGCCCGGATCGGCGTGGGCGGCTGGGCATCGGGCGCGCCTACCAGAAGACGACCATCTTCGGCGCTTCGAGCGCCTTCGAGAACGCCCGGCTGGCCGTCCAGGCCCGCGCCGGCCGACCGCTTGCCCTGTGGCCGCGGCGCCGGGCCGAGCAGGCGACCGACGGGCTGGCCGAGGCAGCGCTCGCCGCCGCGGGCCTTGCGGCGCGAGGCGGCATCCGCGCCGACCGGCTGAGCCACGGCGAGCAGCGCCAGCTCGAGATCGCCATGGTGGTTGCCGGCGGCGCCCACGTGCTGCTGCTGGACGAGCCGCTCGCCGGCATGGGCACCGAGGAGGCGCGCACCATCACCGCGCTGATCCGCTCGCTCAAGGCCGGGCGCGCCGTGCTGCTGGTGGAGCACGACATGGACGCGGTGTTCGCGCTGGCCGACCGGCTGACGGTCATGGCCGACGGGCGGGTGATCGCCAGCGGCTCGCCGCAGGAGGTGCGGCGCGATCAGCACGTGCGCACCGCCTATCTCGGCCACGGAGATCCGGGATGACGCCGCTGCTGGCCGTCGCGGGGCTCGAGGCCTTCTACGGCGCGAGCCAGGTCCTGAAAGGCATCGAGCTGGAGGTCGGGCGCGGCGAGGCCGTCGGCCTCGTCGGCCGCAACGGCATGGGCAAGAGCACCCTGCTGCGCTCGCTCATGGGGCTGGTGCCGGACCGGCGCGGGTCGATCCGCCTCGACGGCCGCGACATCGCCCGCGCGCCGCCCGAGGCAATCGCCCGCAGCGGCATCGCCTACGTCCCGGAGGGGCGCGGCATCTTCGGCTCGCTCACGGTGATCGAGAACCTGGTGATGGCGGCGCGGCCGGGCTGCGGCGGGCGCCGCACCTGGACGCTGGAGCGCGTCCTGGCCCTGTTCCCCCGCCTCGCCGAGCGCCGCCGCCACGGCGGCCAGCAATTGTCCGGCGGCGAGCAGCAGATGCTGACCATCGGCCGGGCGCTGATGACCAACCCGGAGCTGATCCTCGTGGACGAAGCGACGGAAGGGCTGGCGCCGCTGGTGGCGCAGGAGATTTGGCGCACCCTCGACGTGATCCGCGGCGAGGGCGCAGCGGTGATCGTCGTCGACAAGGACATGCGCGCCATCGCGCGCCTCGCCGACCGCATCGTCGTGCTCGCCAAGGGCGAGATCGTGCTCGCCGGCCGCCCGGCAGCGCTTGCGGCGACACCCGGCCTGCTGGAACGCTATGTCGGCATTTGAGGCGCCCCGTCATGGCCGGACTCGACGACGCCGGTATGGCGCCGGCAGAGCGGTTGCGCACCCCCGCCCCGCGTGCGGGGAGAGGGAGGGGAGAGGGGCTTGCCGCGCGGCTTTACCGCCAGCTAATACGTCTCCACGTGGTAGCGGCCGCCGCCGCGCATGTCGGCCTTGAGCACGGCCCAGTCGAGGGCGGCGCCCCGGCAGACGTCGGCGAACGCCTCGTCGACACCGCTCTCCATGGCCTTGAGGCCGCAGAGATAGACGTGGGTGTGCGGATCGCGCAGCAGGCGGGCGATCCGCTCGGCATCGGCGCGGATCTTGTCCTGCACATAGGTGCGCGGCTCGCCGGGAATGCGCGAGAAGCAGAGGTGGCGGGCGAGCAGGCTCTCCGGCACCTTCTGCAGCGGGCCGAAATAGGGCAGCTCCTGCGGGCGCCGGGCGCCGAAGAACAGCAGCAGCTCGCCGGCGGCCTGCGGCATGGCGCGCCGCCGGCGCTCGGTGAAGCCGCGGAACGGCGCCGAGCCTGTGCCGGTGCAGATCATGACGATGTGGGCCGCTGGGTCGTTCGGCATCAGGAAGGTGGCGCCGAACGGGCCCGTCACCTCGACGCCGGCGCCCTTGGGCAGGTCGCAGAGAAAGTTGGAGCACACGCCGCCCGGCTCGCGCTTCACCGTCAGTGCCAGGTTGTTGGCATTCGGCTTCTCGCCGTCGCGCGGGCTGGCGATCGAGTAGAGGCGGATGGCGTGCGGCTCGCCCGCGCCCGTCGCACCGGGGGGCACGATGCCGATGCTCTGCCCCTCCAGCACCGCGAAGGGCAGCTGGCCGAGATCGAGGATGATGTGGCGCACGTCGGTCTCGCCGTCGGGAGCCGTGAGACGATAGTTGCCGACCACCGTGGCGCGCGCCGGCTTGCCTCTGTTGTAGAGGTTGACCGTGGGCTTGCTGGCCGACGAGGGCGCCACCGGCTTGCCGCCGAGGCCCCGGCGGGCCTCCTCCAGGAGGGCGCTGACCTCGTCCTCCAGCGCCTCGATAGCCCCGTCGGCGCGCTCGCCCAGCTCCTCCTGAGCCGGCAGTTCGCCCCAGGAGAACTGCTCGTCCAGCGTATAGGCCTGCTCCACCACACGCCAGTTGTCGATGGCGCCGGTGGGACAGGGGGCGATGCAGTCCATGCAATAGTTACAGATCTCGGCGTTGACGACGTAGTTGTTGTCGTCGTGAGTCACGGCATCGATCGGGCACGTCTCCTCGCAGGTATTGCACCGGATGCAGATCTCCGGATCGATGACGTGCTGCTTGATCAGCGTGGCAGTGGCCATGAACGCGGTTCCCGAGGCTTGCGGAGCACCTGCGGAATGGCGCGCAGCGCGCGGGAAGCACGCCCAAGTCGTCCGTCCCGGCGCGCCGTTCGCCCTCTCACGCAGCAATCTTCACGTATTCGAAATCACCCGGCTTGTTGTCGATGCCGACCTTGGGCGCGGCGATCCAGCTGGCGAACTGGCCGGTCTCCGCCACCGGCTGCATCAGGGCGGCGATGAAGTCGCCGTCCACGGTCGACGGCAGGTACTGGTCATGCGTGTTCTGCCAGGTGGCGTCGTCGACGAGCACGCCCTTGGGTGTCGCGTTGATGTTCTTGAATTCGCCGATCTGGCGATGGAACGCCACGTGCGGCAGCTCGAGGCGGAAGCGCACGCCGGTCTTCTCGATAATCTTATTCCAGCGCTCCACGCCCTTGGCGCAATCGACGACATAGTCGTCGCGCAGGCGCATGTTGAGCGCCGTCAGCGCCGGTTCCTGCACCAGCTGGAGCCGGCCGTCGATCATCTTCATGACCGCATAGGTGTCGCGGGTCAGCCGGTGATCGTCGTCGATCTTGGTCTCCTGGAAGCGCCCCTTCATCCCGGCATTGTAGAAATTCGCGGCGTTGGTGGAGACCTCCGAGCCGAACAGGTCGAGCGACAGCGAGAAGTGCAGGTTCATCTTCTTCTGGATCGTCGGCAGATCGATGACGCCCAGCGCCCGGATCTTCGCCGTCTCGGACGGATCCTCGATGCCGGCGGCCAGCATCGCCTCGCAGGTGCGCTGGATGGTGCGGCCGACGCCGGTCTCGCCGACGAACATGTGGTGCGCCTCCTCCGTCAGCATGAAGCGGCAGGTGCGCGACAGCGGGTCGAAGCCGGACTGGGCCAGGCTCTCCAGCTGCATCTTGCCGTCCCGGTCGGTGAAGAAGGTGAACATGAAGAACGACAGCCAGTCGGGCGTCGCCTCGTTGAAGGCGCCGAGCATGCGCGGCGCATCCTCGTCGCCGGAACGGCGGCGCAGCAGGTCGTCGGCCTCCTCGCGACCGTCGCGGCCGAAGTATTTCTGCAGGAGATAGACCATGGCCCACAGATGCCGTCCCTCCTCGACGTTCACCTGGAAGAGGTTGCGCATGTCATAGAGCGACGGCGCCGTCTTGCCGAGGTGGCGCTGCTGCTCGACCGAAGCCGGCTCGGTGTCGCCCTGGATGACGATCAGCCGGCGCAGCATGGCGCGGTACTCGCCCGGCACCTCCTGCCAGGCCGGCTCGCCGAGGTGCTCGCCGAAATTGACCTTGCGCCCCTCCTCCTGCGGCGCCAGCAGCACGCCCCAGCGGTATTCGGGCATGCGCACATAGTCGAACTTGGCCCAGCCCTTGGGATCGACCGAAACGGCGGTGCGCAGATAGACGAGGGATTCCTGAAAGCCCTCCGGGCCCATGTCGTTCCACCAGTCGAGATAGCCGGGATGCCAGCCCTCCAGGGCCTTCAGCACCTGCCGGTCGGAGGCGAGATCGACGTTGTTGGGGATCTTTGTGGTGTAGTCGACATTCATGAGGTCGATCATGGCTTAAACCTCCCTTGTTCTAGTAGTATGACCATTCATCTTCGTGTGTGACGACACGGGCGCAGCGCGCAATCCACGGCGCGGGGCCCGGCTTGCCCTGGGGCGCTTGCGTCACACCCGCTGCATGTCGAAGGCGGCCTTCTGGCCGGTGCCGTAGCGTTTGAGGGCGCCCTCCTCGCCGACGGCGTTCGGCCGTTGGAAGATCCAGTTCTGCCAGGCCGTGAGCCGGGCAAAGATCTTCGATTCCATGGTCTCGGGCCCGACGAAGCGCAGATTGGCCTCCATGCCCGTCAGGCTGTCCGGCGAAAAGCTGGCGCGCTCCTCCAGGAAGACGCGCACCTCGTCGCCCCAGTCGATGTCATCGAGCGCGAAGGTCACCAGGCCGAGGTCTTCCGCCGTCGCTCCGTCCAGGGTCTCGCCGACGCGCTGGCGCGCCCGGTCCACGTCGCCGGGATCGGCCAGGAACCGCGCCTCGAGCCGGGTCAGCCCCTGGCTCATGGGATAGGCGTCGAAGTTCATCCGGTTGAGCGCCAGCGCCGGCGGCGGCCGGTTGTCACCGCGCCTCTCGCCGATCAGCATGTAGGAGCGGTCGGCGGCGAAGACGAGCTCGGCCAACGTTCCGGCGAAGCACGAGCCCGGCTCGACCATGGCGACGATGGTGCGCGAGGTGACGTCGAGGCGCTTCAGCACCCGCTTCCAGTAGTGGCGGATCTCGTTGGCGAGCCAATGGCCCTGGCTGGCTTCGAGAAGGTCGTCGTAGGCGAGCACCGTGGCGATGTCGCCCAGGCTCTTGAACAGCACGACGGCGATGCCGGTCTCGTTGAGGCGCAGGTGGAGAATGGCGTCGTCGAGTTCGCGCGCCACCTGCAGCAGCCAGAAGCCCGCACCCTGCCCGACCATGGCCTCCGCGTCCGCCGGCGGCCCCGCCTCCGGCGCACGCACGGTGACGGTTGCGATGCGCTCCGCGCGCTGGATGTCGACGCTGACGAAGCCATAGCCGACCCCATCCGCCTCGAAGCGGCGGTCGAGCGGCGTCAGCGCGACGCCGGCGCCGCTAGCCGCGCGCTGCGAGGCGTCGGCGAACTCGCGGGCGCGCTGCGCCACCCGGGCTTCCAGCCGGGAGTTCGGCACCGTCTCGTCGACGAGGCGCCACTGCACCGCCCGGCGTCCCTTGACGCCCTCCTCGGTGGTGCAGAAATAATCCGCATGGTCGCGCCGCACCTTGCGCTTGTCGACCACCCGGGTCAGCCCGCCGGTGCCCGGCAGCACGGCGAGCAGCGGCACCTCCGGCAGGGATACGGCCGAGGAGCCGTCGTCCGCCAGGATGATGTGATCGGTGGCGAGCGCCAGTTCGTAGCCGCCGCCGGCGGCGGTGCCGGCGATGACGCTGATGTAGCGTTGGCCCGACCAGGCGCTTGCATCCTCGATGCCGTTGCGCGTCTCGTTGGTGAACTTGCAGAAATTCACCTTGTGAGCGTGCGAGGAGCCGCCCAGCATGCGGATGTTGGCGCCGGCGCAGAACACCCGGTTCTTGCCCGAGCGGATCACCACCGTCTTGACCTCGGGATGTTCGAAGCGCAGCCGCTGCACCGCATCGGCAAGCTCGATGTCGACACCCAGGTCATAGGAATTGAGCTTGAGCTGGTAGCCCTCGAACAGGCCGCCGTTCTCGTCGACGTCCATGGTCAGCGTGGCGACCTCGCCGTCGGCAGCCAGCTTCCAGTGCCGGTAGCGGCTCGGGTCGGTCTCGAAGTCCACCCACTGCTTGCCGTCGGCGAGCTGGGGTCCATCTCCTGCCATGGCCGGCGTCCTCCGTCTGCTTATATGCAACATAATGCATATTCCATGACGAGGGTCCACAGCAGAACCATCGCGACTATGCATTTTCATGCATGTTTCTGGAATGCATCGAGGTGCACCAGTGGCGCGTCCGCGGCCAGCGCGCAGCCGGCGCCGCACGCGGCCAGCGCCCGGCACAGGCTGGCCGCGTCGAGCCTGTCCGCATAGCTCGCGGGGGCCGCCCCCGGCTCCCTCAGGCGGAGCTCGTCGAGCAGCGCCATGGCCTCGGCGACGAGGCGGCGGACCGCTCGCGGCCGGCCCAGGCGCCGCTTCAGCCCCCCATTGGCGATCTGGATGGCGGCGCGGAGCGCCAGCCGGTCACGGCCGTTCATGGGCGCGGCCTTCCAGACGGCCTCCCACACCTCGTGGGCCTCCCAGAAGAAGCCAGCGTCGTGCAGGCTCAGCCCGTAGCGGAGGCCGGCGTCGTCGGCCGGCACGAAGGCCGCGAAGCGTGCCGGCAAGGCACGCTTGGCGCGCTCCAGCGGCTCCCGGTCGGGCCCCGCCGTGCGGCCGGGAAGGTGCGCCCAGCGCGGCAGGGGCCAGGCGTCCGGCCGCTCGCCGGGCTCAGGCGGCGCGGGACAACACACCTTCGCCGTGGGTCTTGAGGAGGCGGTCGGCGAAGGCGACCATGGTGGCGACGGTCTCGTCCGACGCCTCGCGGTGGGGGGCGTGGCCGACGGCGGGCAGCAGGCTCACCTCCACCGGGCAGTAGCACTCCGCCTCGGCCACCTCGATCTGCCGCCGGCTGCCGTAGGGGTCCTCGCTACCCTGGATGATCTGGATGGGCACGCGGATATAGGCCAGCGCCTCCGAGATGTCCCAGGCGCGGAAGCCCGGATGCAGCCAGGCGTCGTTCCAGCCCCGGAAGGCAAGGTCCACATCCTTGTGCCAGCGCGCGAGCCTGCCGCGCAGGCCGCCGCCCTCGTAGGCCTCCCGCGCCGCCTCGATCGATGCCGCCGTCACGCCTTCCACGAAAAAATGCGGGGCGATCAGCGACAGGCCGCGGATGCGATGGTCCTGGACGCTGCCGGCATAGATGGCAGCGATGGACGCCCCGTCCGAGTGGCCGACCAGCAGGCCGCGCCGGAAGCCGATGGCGTCGAGGACCCGCGGCAGCACCTGCAGCGCCTCGTCGTGCATGTAGGTCAGCGGCCGGGGCAGCGCGGCCGGGCTCGACGCCCCATAGCCCTCCCGCGAATAGACGAAGACCCCGGCGCCCGTGGCCGCGGCCAGCCGGTCGGGAAAACTGTTCCACAGGCCGACGCAGCCGAGCCCTTCGTGCAGCAGCACGAGCGTCGGCGCCTCCTTCGGAGGCGGGCCGATCATGCGGTATTCGAGCCGGGCTCGGCCGATCTCCAGGATTCCCGATGATTGAAGCTTGGCCACCACGGTCTCCTCGGCTGCCCTTGATCAGTTGCTCTTGCCGTCCGGCTCGCGCAGCTTGAAACGCTGGATCTTGCCCGTCGCCGTCTTGGGCAGGCTGTCGACCACCTCGATCCAGCGCGGATACTTCCACGGCCCGATCGCCTGCTTGACGTGCTCCTTGAGCGCCCCGTTCAGGTCGGCGCAGTGCGGCTGGTCCTTGAGGACGATATAGGCCTTCGGCTTGGTCAGCCCGTCGGCGTCCAGCGCCGGAACCACGGCCGCCTCGAGGATCTCCGGATGGCTGATCAGGGCGCTTTCGACCTCGAAAGGCGACACCCAGATGCCGGACACCTTGAACATGTCGTCGGCGCGCCCGCAGTAGGTGAAGCGACCCTCCGCGTCACGGATGTATTTGTCGCCGGTCCTCGTCCAGCAGCCCTCGAAGGTATCGCGGCTCTTCTCCCGCTGGTTCCAGTAGCCCTCGGCCGCCGAGGGACCGTGCACCAGGAGTTCGCCGACCTCGCCATCCGCCACGGGCGCGCCGCCCTCGCCCACGAGGCGCACCTCGTAGCCTGGCACCGGCCGGCCGGCGGCGCCGTATTTGATGTCGCCGGGCGCGTTCGACAGGAAGATGTGCAGCATCTCGGTCGAGCCGACGCCGTCGAGGATGTCGACGCCGAAGCGCTCGCGCCACGCCAGCCCCACGGGCTCGGGCAGCGCCTCCCCGGCCGAAGTGCAGATGCGGACGCTGGGCAGGCGGCGCTCCGCCTTGAGGCCCGGGTCGGCCAGCATGGCGGCGAACAGCGTCGGCACGCCGTAGAAGATCGACGGCTCGAAGCGCTGCATCAGGGCGAAGATGGCGGCGGGCGTCGGCCGCTCGGGATTGAGGATGGTGGTGGCGCCGACGGCCATCGGGAAGGTCAGCGAATTGCCCAGCCCATAGGCGAAGAACAGCTTGGCGGCCGACAGGCAGACGTCGTCCTCCCGGATGCCCAGGACCTGGCGCGCATAGGTGTCGGCGGTCGCCATCAGGCTGGCGTGGACGTGCCGCGTGCCCTTGGGCATGCCCGTGGAGCCCGACGAATAGAGCCAGAAGGCGGGCTCGTCCGCATGGGTGTCGGCCGTCGCGCACGCGTCCGGCGCGCCGGCCAAAGCGGCGGCGAAATCGTGGTGGTGCGTCGCGCCGCCGGCGCCGACGACGATCACGTCGCGCAACTCGGGCAGGCTCGGGAGAACAGCCTCGAGCGCCGGCAGCAGCGCCGCCGACACGAACAGCACCTTGGCGCGCGAGTCGGCCAGGACATAGGCGTATTGCTCGGGTGTGAGCAGCGTATTGAGCGGCACGGGCACGACGCCGGCGCGCAGTGCCCCCAGGAACACGATCGGGAACTCGACCGTATCCAGCATCACCAGCGCCGCCCGCTCCTCGCGGCGCACGCCCAGCTGCGCCAGGAGGTTCGCCAGCCGCCGGCTGTCGCCCTGGAGCGCACCGTAGCTCAGCTGCCGCGCGGGGTCGGTGAAGGCGATCTTGCCGGCGCGGCCGAGCGTGATGTTGCGGTCGAGCAGCTCGGTCACCGCGTTGTAGCGGGCCGGGGTGCTCATGGCGCGCTCCGGCAGGTGTGGACGGGGTGGCCCGTGGCTGGGAAGACCAGCCGTTCGCCGGGCCGCGGTGCACGTCCAAAATAGTGGAGCGCGTTCCGCCGGGATGTCCGCATCCAACCGGGCAATGCCCTGGGCCGCGACCTCGGCTGGCTCATCCAATCCTCCCGGCATTCTTGAATTATAATGCATATAAAGGGCATTGGGCGATGTTGTGTCAATCCGGTTTTGCATTATGTTTCAGATCGACGGATGGACAGGAGACGATGCTGGACAAGACTCGCGATTTTGCCGACGGAGTGCCTCGGGCAGGATGCGGAGACCGGATCGGCATGGCGGAGACGGAGGAGTCGGAGGAGCGATTTCTCGCCGAGCTCGGGCAGCGCGTGCGCAACATGCGGGCCGTGCACGGCATGTCCCGCAAGACGCTCTCGAAGGTGTCCGGGCTGTCGGAGCGCTATATTGCCCAGCTCGAGAGCGGCCACGGCAATGTCTCGATCATTCTCCTGCGCCGCGTCGCCATGGCCATCGGCACCAAGCTCCAGGATCTCCTGCCGAGCGCCGACGTGTCGCCCGACTGGCCGCTCATCCGCGATCGCCTGCGGGAAGCGTCGTCCGAGCAGCTCGACCGCATCAAGAGCATCCTCTCGGACGACGGGCAGGGGGCGGCGCCCGCGCCGCTGCGGGTGGCGCTGATCGGGCTGCGCGGCGCGGGCAAGTCGACGCTCGGGCGCATGGCCGCCGAACGGCTCGGGTGGCCCTTCGTCGAGCTCAATCGAGAGATCGAGCGCGAGAACGGGCTCTCGGTGCCAGAGATCTTCGCCCTGTACGGCCAGGAGGGATACCGGCGCATGGAGCAGGACGCCCTGCGCAAGCTCACCCTGCGCACCGGCCCGATGGTGCTCGCCACCGGCGGCGGCATCGTGGCCGAGCCGCTCACCTTCGACCTCGTCCTGTCGTCGTTCTTCACCATCTGGCTCAAGGCGAGGCCGGACGAGCACATGGGGCGGGTGCGCCAGCAGGGCGACCTCCGGCCGATGGGCAACGATCGTTTCGCCATGGACGAGCTGCGGGCGATCCTGGCCAGCCGCGAGCCGCTCTACGCCCGGGCTCGGGCGGTGCTCGACACCTCGGGCGCCAAGCTCGAGGCGAGCGCGGAAGAGCTTACGGACCTCATCAACGCCCAGGTCGAGCGCAGCGTCGCGCCCCGCCGCACCGCGGCGCGACGCTGACGCCGCAGCGGCAGCGCATGTCGCCACCAATGCCCTTCGCCGGCGTGCGCCGCGGCCCTACATGAGTTGCGGCAACCGGAGGAGACAGCTGCCATGACCTACAAGCCCGAAGGGCATTCCGACATTTCGATCTACATGGTCGCCAGCGATGCCAAGGCGGTGCTGGCCTTTGCCGCCCAGGTGTTCGGCGCCACCGAGCTGATGCGGATCGAGCACCCCGACGGGGCGATCCGGCATGCGGAGTTCCGCATCGGCGACAGCGTGGTGATGGTGGCGCAGGGCAACGACACCTACACGCCGTTCCCGGTCTGGCTGCACCTCTACGTGCCCGATGTCGATGCCACCTTCCGGGCAGCGCTCGCGGCCGGCGCCGAGCCCGTGCAGGAGCCGGCGCAGAAGGACGATCCCGACCGCCGCGGCGGCGTGAAGGATCCCGCCGGCAACACCTGGTGGATCGCCACGAGCAGCGGCTGACGAGGGTGCGCACGAGCAGCTATTTACCTTGGTCGGCGGCGTGACATAAACACGAGCGAGGCTGTTGCGCGTTGTCGATCGCCCGGGGGCGAGCGCGTGGCGGACCAGGGATCAGGCGCGGATGAGCGGTCCAGCGGCGCGGCGATATCTTGCGGCACCCCGAAGCCATCGCCGGCCCGCCGCGGGCCCGTGGTTTGTCCTTCTGCTTGTGCTTCTGCTCCATTCCGTCCCGGTTGGCGCCGCCGAGCCGCCGCCAGGAATGTCGCGTCAGCAGTTCGATCAATTGGTGGCGGAGGTCAGCGAGACGGTCGCGCGCACGCTGACTGAGCGCGGTTTCGGCCCCAAGGCCCCGCCGGAAGCCACAGCGCTTGCCCACGGCGACGGCACGGAGCGCCTCGTCGCCCAGCGCGCGGCCGAGGTGGTCAACCGCCTTCCGGCGGTGATCGGCGCCGTGCCGGCTCTACCGGCGCAGACCCTGCGGATCCTCGACCGCCTGGACCGTACGGCCGCCGGCGGTCGCTCGGCGGTGTCGTTCCTGGCCTGGCTCGGCGTCGCCTGCGGCGGTCTGGCGGCCGTCGGCCTCGGCCTGCGCCATGGGTCCAGATCGATGCGCCGGCAGTTGCTGGAGCCTGGCGAAGGTCCGGCACCGCTGGCGCGCGTGGCCCTCCTCGCGGCCTTGGATCTGCTGGCTCTGGCCCTGTTCTGGCTGGTCACGCACATCGTGCTCGGCGCCCTGTTCGCTGGCGCCGGGGCCCAGACCATGGTCGCGGTGCTGGTGCTCGACGGGATGGCCATTGTCGCATCGACCATCTGCCTGCTGGCCATCTGCGTGCGGCCGCAAGACCCGGCGGCGCGGATCGCACCGGTGTCCGATGCGGACGCGGTGCGCCTGCGCCACGACATCGTGCTCGCCGTCGCGCTGGTGACCGCGAGCCGCGCGTGGATTGCCATCCTGGTGCCGTCCGTCGTGGTCCAGGCCGGCCTCCTGGTGAACGCCTTCGTGGTGCCCGGATGCTATGCCGTGGTCGCGCTCCACGCCCGGCACGCGTTCGGCGCCTGGCTGGCCGGTCTCGCCGAGAGCGCCGCCCCGGCGCGGGCCGCCGCAACGCCGCCCTGCACGCGTCTCTGGCTGGCGATCACCATGCCGGTGATCGCGATCCTCGCCCTGACGCGCATCTACGGGGCGCTGTCCGGCCGACCGGAGATCCCCGTCGGCACGATCACCACGGTCGCGACGCTGCTGGGCGTGCTGCTCGGCGAGACGCTGGTCCGTTATGTCGCACGCCATCCGGCGGCAGCGAACGGGCGCAGCCTGCTCGGCCGGCTGCTGCGGCCTGCGGCCCGCCTGGCTCGCATGGCGATGCTGCTCGTCACCCTGTTCATTCTCGCGCATGTGTGGCTGGTCGACGTGGCCGGGCTGGTGGCCGCCGCCGAGTGGCCGGCGGCAAGCCGCACCTGGTCCCGGGCGGCACTCATCCTGATGGTCGCGCTCGCCGCCTGGGAAGCGGTGAAGCTCTTCACCGACAAGCACGTGACCAAGCCCGGCGGCCTGCCTGTCGACGAAGACGCCGACGCCGGCAAGAGCGCTTCGCGCCTGGCGACGATGATGCCGCTGCTGCGCATGGCCGTCGCCATCGTGATCGCCGCCATCGCGCTGCTCGTCGCCCTGTCGGATCTCGGCGTGAACATCACGCCGCTCCTGGCCGGCGCCTCCGTGTTCGGCCTCGCGCTGTCGTTCGGCAGCCAGACCCTGGTGCGCGACGTGGTTTCGGGCATCTTCTACCTGGCCGACGACGCCTTCCGCGTGGGCGAGTACATCGACTGCGGCAAGGCCAAGGGTACGGTCGAGGGCTTCACGCTGCGCTCGATCCGGCTGCGCCACCAGAACGGCCAGGTGCATACCATTCCGTTCGGCCAGCTCGGCCAGATCACCAATTTCAGCCGCGATTGGACGACCGTGAAATTCAATCTGCGCTTCGCCCGCGACACGGACCTCGAGAAGCTGCGCAAGCTCGTCAAGAGGATCGGCCAGGAGATGCTGGAGGATCCGGAGCTGAAGGACGAGTTCCTCGATCCCCTGAAGATGCAGGGCGTGGCCGACATCGCCGACAACGCTCTGATCGTGCGCTTCAAGTTCACGGTGCGGCCGAGCAAGCCGAGCTTCGTGCAGCGGCAGGCGGTCCGGCGCATGGTGACGGCGTTCGCCGCCGGCGGCATCGAATTCGCCAACGCGACCGTGGCGGTGCACACCATCGGCGGCCCGAACGGCGCCCAGGCGGGCGCCGCGGCCCAGAGCATGCTGAGCCGCGTCCAGGCGGAAGCGGCTGCCTCCGCCGCCGGCGAAGCGGCCCGTGCGTGAAGCCGCCGCGGTCGGCGATCGGCTATGCCCTCGTCACAGGGCGTAGCCGCCGTCGACCATCAGGCTCTGGCCGGTGATATAGCCGGCGGCGTCCGAGGCGAGGAAGTCGACCGCGTTGGCGATGTCCTGCGCCGCGCCGAGCCGGCGCAGGGCCACCGCCTTGCGCGTCGCCTCGAAGAAGGCCTCGTCGAAATCACCGGTCGCCACCAGCTGGTGGTACATGCCGTCGGTGATCACGCCGACGCCGACGAAGTTGGCGCGCACGCCGAAGCGCCCCTCCTCCGCCGCCACGGCGCGGATCACCGCCTCGATCGCCGCCTTGGGCGCGGCCGACAGCACGTCCTTCACCGCATAGCGGCGGATCGCCGGCGTGCCCAGGGCGATCGCCGTGCCCTTGTGGCGGCGCAACTCGCCCAGCGCGGCATGGATGAAATTGTAGGCGCCGAACACGTCGGTCGCCACCGTCCGCTCGAACAGCGCCGGCTCCAGCCGGCTGACGTGGCGCATGTCGATGTAGGGCCCGGCCGCATAGACGGCCGTGTGGATGCCGCCCATGGCGGCCACGCCGGCGGCGATCGCCGCCGCCACGGCCGCCCCGTCGCGCAGGTCGAGCTGCAGCGCCAGCGCCCGGCGGCCGAGCGCGCGCACCTCGTCGGCTGCCGCTTCGCCGGCCTCTCGATTCCTGTTGTAGGTCAGCACCACGTCGGCGCCGCCGGCGGCCAACGTCCGGCAGATGGCGCGGCCGATGCCTCCCGATCCGCCGGCGACGATGGCCGCGCCCTCGGTGTAGCGGGCCGCCTTGGCTTCGCTCATCGCTTCCTCCCTGCTGCCAGCCGCCAATGGGATGAACATCATCCGACGGCAACGCCCGCGAACGCGGCGGCGGGCGTCGCCGCCGCGCCGTCCGCTACCATGCGGCGATGCGGCCGGCCCCTGCGTATCTTGAGGGGGGCCTTTCGCGCTCCGACCGTCTACCTTACGGCGGGAGCGCGCCGGCGCGAACGACGCCGGCCGCGTGCGGGGGACGCCATGACCGAGACGACGACGCCAGATCGCGAGCTTGCCGACCTGCTTGCCCTCTTTGCCAATCGGCCGCCGGCCCAGGCGACCCCGCTCGCCGAGCTCAGGAGCCGGATGGACCGCTTCCCCGAGCTCTTTCCGAGCGGCTTCGATGCGGCAATCGGCGAGACCACGCTCGGCGGCGTCGCGGCGGAACGCGTGAGCGCCGGAGAGGCAGCCACCGTGCTCTATCTGCACGGCGGCGGCTACGTCATCGGCTCGCCCAAGTCGCACCGCCACCTGGCCGAACGGCTCGCCGTGCTGCTCACCGGCACGGTCTGGAACCTGGGCTACCGGCTGGCGCCCGAGGCGCCCTACCCGGCCGCACTCGACGACGCGCTGGCCGCCTACGAAGCCCTGACGGCGCAGTCTCCCGGCCCGGTCGCGGTCGCCGGCGACTCCGCCGGCGGCGGCCTGGCGCTCGCCCTTGCCATGGCGGCGCGCGACCGCGGGCTGCCGCCGCCGAGCTGTGTCGTCGCCCTCAGCCCCTGGGTCACGCTGCGCTCCGACGGGCGCACCTTCGACACCCTGGCGCATGTCGACCCGCTGCTGTCGAAGGCGACGGCGGACTTCTTCGCAGACCACTACGCGCCGGCCGAGCGCCGCGACGAGCCTTATGTCTCGCCCTTGCGCGGCGAGCTCGCGGGCCTGCCCTCCATGCTGATCCAGGTGGGCGCCGACGAGGTCTTTCGCGGCGACGTCGAGGATTTTGCCGCGCGCCTGCGCGAGGCGGGCGTGAGCACCGAGCTCGAGGTCTGGGACGGCGTGTTCCACGTCTGGCAGCTGTACTGGCCGATCCTGCGCAAGGGCGACGAGGCGCTGGCGGCGGTGGCCGCCTTCGTCGCCCGCCACGGCGGGACAACGCACGGCTGAGGACGGCCCGAGGGGCGATTGCTCCTCGATGCGCCCCCGGGGTTACAGCGAATCACCCTTCGGCGTTAAGTTCGGCGCCTCGCGACAGCCCTGGGGGTCGATCGATGCAGCCATCCGGCACCGATGCCATGTTCGACGCGGCGCCTGCCGCGCCCTTCGTCATCCCGGCTTCCACCTCCCTGCAGGAACGGCGGCCGCTGACGCTGAAGCACGGCGACAGCTTCGCCCTGTTCGACCACAACGGCGACGCCCTGTCGGGGCCGGGCAGCCCCGAAGGCATCTTCCATTTCGATACGCGTCACCTCTCCCACCTGTACCTGACGCTCGACGGCGCGCGGCCGATGCTGCTCAGCTCCACCGTGCGCGACGACAATGCCGCGATCACCTGCGATCTCACCAATCCCGACATCGAGGACGGCGCCGGCACGCTCACGCTCGAGCACGATCTCATTCATCTGCGTCGATCCCGCTTCCTGTGGCGGGCGGCCTGCTTCGAGCGCCTGGTGGTGCGCAACTTCGATACGCAGCCGCGGCAAGCGACGATCACCATCGCCTTCGCGGCCGACTTCGCGGACCTGTTCGAGGTGCGCGGCGCGCGGCGGGAGCGACGCGGCACCCTGCACCGGCCGGAGGTGGAGACCCAGCGGGTGGTGCTCGCCTACACCGGGCTCGACGACAGGCGCCGGGCCACCACGCTCGCGTTCGATCCGGCCCCATCGCGCCTGACCGGGAGCGAGGCGACGTTCGTGCTGGACGTGGCACCGGGCGAGCCGGTGTCGCTGTTCGTCGAGGCCAATTGCGCCGTGGAAGGCGACAACCAGCCGCCGCGGCGCGCCTTCTTCAGCGCGTTGCGCGAGTCCCGCCGCAGCCTGCGCGCCGCGGCCGCGCGCGGCGCCGCCGTCACCAGCTCGAACGACATCTTCAACGAGGCACTCAGGCGCAGCGTCTCCGACCTCACCATGCTGATCACCGACACGCCGGAAGGGCCCTACCCCTACGCCGGCATTCCCTGGTTCAGCACCGTGTTCGGGCGCGACGCACTGCTCACCGCCCTCTCGACGCTCTGGCTCGACCCGGCGATCGCGCTGGGCGTGCTGCGCCACCTCGCCGCCAACCAGGCCACCGCCTTCGACGCCGCGGCCGACGCAGAACCGGGCAAGATCCTGCACGAGGTGCGGCGCGGCGAGATGGCGGAACTCGGCGAAGTGCCGTTCCGACGCTACTACGGCAGCATCGATTCGACGCCGCTGTTCATCCTGCTGGCTGGGGCCTACCTGGATCGCACCGGCGACATCGCGGCGGTGCGCGAGCTGTGGCCGAACATCGAGGCGGCGCTCGGCTGGATCGACACCTCGGGAGACCGCGACGGCGACGGCTTCGTCGAATACGGCCGACAGACGGAGGACGGCCTCATCAACCAGGGATGGAAGGACAGCCACGATTCCGTCTTCCATGCCGACGGCACGCTGGCGCAGGGGCCGATCGCCCTCGCCGAAGTGCAGGCCTACGTCTACGGCGCCTGGCGGGCGGCGGCGTCGATCGCAGCGCAGATCGGCAATGCCGCCTATGCGGCCGTCCTTACCGAGCGGGCGGCCCGGCTGCGCGAGCAGTTCGATGCGCGGTTCTTCGATCCGGCGCTCGGCACCTATGTGCTCGCCCTCGACGGCGCCAAGCGGCCGTGCCGCGTGCGCGCCTCCAACGCGGGGCACGTGCTCGCCACCGGGCTCGCCCTGCCCGAGCGCGCCCAGGCGGTGGTCGAGACGCTGATGGCGCGGTCCTCGTTCTGCGGCTGGGGCGTGCGCACGGTGGCGGCGACCGAGGCCCGCTACAACCCGATGAGCTACCACAACGGCTCTGTCTGGCCGCACGACAACGCCCTCATCGCCGCAGGCTTCGCCCGTTACGGCTTCCGGCGCGAGGCGGCTCGCATTCTCGAAGGGCTGTTCGACGCCTCCACCTACATCGACTTGCGGCGTCTGCCGGAGCTGCTGTGCGGCTTTCCCCGCCAGCGCAACCAGGGCCCGACATTCTATCCGGTCGCCTGCAGCCCGCAGGCCTGGGCGGCGGTGGCGCCACTCTCCGTGCTGCAATCGTGCCTCGGCCTCAGCTTCACGCCGGAGGCAGGGCGGATCGCCTTCGACCAGCCGGTGTTGCCGGCCTTCCTCGACCGCGTCGTGCTGCGCCGGCTATCGATCGGTGAGGGCACCGCCGACGTGGAGCTGCGCCGCTCCGGCGCGCAGGTGATCGTCGACGTCCTCGACCGCAGCGGCCCCGTCCACGTCCTGACGACGAGCTAGGGTCGTTGCGTCGACGTCGCACTCTTCCGGGAGCGTCGCGGAGGGACTGGCGGGGGGCGCTTCAGCTGCTGCGACGCTACGAAATGCGGTATGCCGAAGCCTACGCTCTCCTTGGAAATCCGTAGATGGTGCCCATGCCCGTCACCAGGGCACGCACATTGCGCCGTCAGATGACACCCGCCGAGCGCAAGCTCTGGCACCATCTTAAGCGCATACCCTTGGCGCATTCGCATTTTCGCCGCCAGGCGCCGATCGGGCGCTTCGTCGTCGATTTCGTATGCCACGAAGCGAAACTCGTGGTGGACCTCGACGGAGGCCATCATGAGACCGCTGCCCAAGCGGGGCACGACGTCAGCCGGACCATGGCCCTGAAAGCGGATGGCTATCGCGTGCTGCAATTCTGGAATCGCGAGGTGTTGCAGGGCATCGAGTCGTTCTCCACACGATCGTGGCGGCCCTCGATGACCGAAGCTTCGCGTGCGAAGCGTTGCGGGGGCGAGTGACGCCGCATTCGGTTCGCGGAGCACGGCCGCTATCGCCGAGGCGGCGCCAGCTAACCCCCGAGCGCCGCCGGGAGCGCTTTGCGCTCGCGCGCCGCCGTGCGACTCACTAGAACGCGTTCAGATCCGCCGGCCGGGGCGCTCCTCGCTGACCCGGGGGCTGGCCCGCCAAACAGTGGCCGGGCATCCCGCCCCGGACGGCAGCGCGACAGGGAGAGACAGCTTGAGCATCAACGGAGCGGCCTATATCGCCGGCATCTACGAGCATCCCACACGCTTGGCCCAGGACAAGACCGTGGCCCAGCTGCATGCCGAAGTGGCCAAGGGCGCGCTCGACGACGCCGGCCTGACGCGCGCCGACGTGGACGGTTATTTCTGTGCCGGAGACGCGCCGGGCCTGGGACCGCTGTCCATGGCCGAGTACCTGGGCCTGAAGCTGCGTCATGTCGACTCCACGGAGACCGGCGGCTCGTCCTATGGCGTGCACGTGTCCCATGCGGCGCAGGCCATCGCCGCCGGCAAGTGCAGCGTCGCCCTGATCACGCTTGCCGGACGGCCCAAGGCCGAGGGCATGGCCACCGGCACGCGGCCGTTCGCCTTCCCGCCGGTGGTGCCGGACGCTCAGTTCGAGACGCCCTACGGCCCGGTCATCGCCAACATGTACGCCATGTGCGCCATGCGCCACATGTACCAGTTCGGCACCACGTCCGAGCAGCTCGCCTGGATCAAGGTGGCGGCCTCGCACCATGCCCAGCACAATCCGCACGCGCTGCGACGGGAGGTGGTGACGGTGGAGGACGTGCTGGCCTCGCCCCTGATCGCCGACCCGCTGCACCGGCTCGATTGCTGCGTCATCACCGACGGCGGCGGCGCCATCGTGGTGACGACGCCGGAGATCGCCAAGAGCCTCAAGCGGCCGCTGGTGAAGGTGCGCGGTGCGGGCGAGGCGCCCAAGCACCTGAACGGGGGACGCGTCGACCTGACCTACACCGGCACGGCGGTGAGCGGCCCCATCGCGTTTGCGGAAGCGGGCGTCACCCCGGCCGACATCAAATATGCCTCAATCTACGACAGCTTCACCATATCCGTGCTCTTGCAGATCGAGGACCTCGGCTTCTGCGACAAGGGCGCCGGCGGCCGCTTCGTCGCCGACGGCAACCTGATCTCGGGGGTCGGCATGCTGCCGTTCAACACCGACGGCGGCGGCCTGTGCAGCAACCATCCCGCCAACCGCGGCGGGCTGACCAAGGTGCTGGAGGCGGTGCGCCAGCTGCGCGGCGAGGCCCACCCCGCCGTGCAGGTGCGCAACTGCGACCTGGCGCTCGCCAACGGCACCGGCGGCTCGCTCGGCACCCGCCACGGCGCCGCCACCGTCATCCTCGAGCGGGAGTGAACCGATGTCCGATCAGCAACGCACCATTCCCGCCCCGGTGGCGAACGTCGAGACCAAGCCGTACTGGGACGCGGCGCGCGAAGGCCGGCTGCTGCTCAAGCGCTGCATCGCCTGCCACCAGCTCCACTTCTACCCCCGCGCGCTCTGCCCCTTCTGCTACGGCGAGACCGCCTGGGAGGAGGCGAGCGGCAACGGCCGCATCTACAGCTTCAGCATCACGCGCAAGGCGGCGCCGCCCTACGCCATCGCCTTCGTCACCCTGGAGGAAGGACCGACGATCATGAGCAACATCGTCGACATCCCGCTCGACGAGGTGCGCATCGGCCAGCGCGTGCGCGTCGTCTTCAAGCCGAGCGAGGACGGCCAGCCGGTGCCCATGTTCGCCCCGGCCGGTTGACGGGCGGCGGCGGGCGGAGGCGCGCGCCGCCTCCGCCAGGCCGTCTGATCCGACTGGAACAGACACCCATGCGGTTATTGCGGGGCCGTCTGTTGATAGAGCTTCGCACGCTGGGCATTGGTGAGGGGATAGAGCGACTGGCATTCCATGAAGTAGTCGCTGCCCGGCGCGCGGTTGCTCGGGTCGGCGCAGAGCGCGGCGAGTTGCTGCTGTCGGCTTTGGCCCGACGATTGGCACCCGGCGATGAGGCCGGCCGCGGCGGCGACGAACAGGATACGCTTGATCATGGGACTCCTCCTGGACCTGGAGCGCTTCGTTTCGGCCTGAAGCGCGGTGGAGCGCTGGGGATGCGTAGGCCCGCGTTCGCGTTCCGGCGCACGCCAAGCTGTGGCTGGGCATTATGGCCCGTCCCTCAGGCCACACATGGATGAGCTTGTCGAGCCCTGTTCGGCGTTCGCCGGAGACGCGCGCCAAATGCGATACGGTGCCGGGGGCGGAGCCGACACCCCGCGTGCTCGCCCTCGCGTCGGCACCTGTGTCTTTCGCGCATCGCCTGGCAGATGATGTCGAAAACTTGGCGCATTTGCTCAAATGCCCGATGGGCCAACTGGTACTGTGGGCTGGGGCGGTCTCCTCCCCGGCCGGTGACCAGATCGAAGACGGCGCGCCCGCATTCGAGGTCTGTAACCGGCGATTGGTTGGGGCCTATACGCGAGGGAGGCTGGGCCGATGGACAACCAGAGCATGACTGCGCGCTTCCTACGACGAGCGCTGGCCGCTGCCGGCTGTGCCATGCTGGCCTGGACCGTGCAGCCCGTCGCGGCAACCGCCGCGGACCTGTCATGGGCCGCCGAGCCGGCCCCCGCGCCGCTGATGCCGGAATGGCGCTTTCAGCTCACCGGCTACGGCTGGGCCACGTCGATGACAGGGGACGTCGGCGTGAAGCACCTGCCGCCGGCGCAGGTCGATGTGCCCTTCTCCAAGATCCTGAAGCATCTGGACGGCGGCCTGATGGGGTCGTTCCGGGCGACGAACGGCACCTGGACGGTGATGACCGATACGGTCTGGGCCAAGCTCTCCGACAAGACGGTGATCAACGCCGGCGGGGGCACCGGTGTCGAGCTCGGCATGCGCCAGCTCATCGCCAGCGCGCTCGTCGGCTACCGCCTGCCGATCGGCGCGCCCGACCTCGAGCTCAGCCTCACGGCCGGGGTGCGCTACCAGCGGCTCACCGTGACGACGAAGATCCAGCCGGGCTTTCTGCCCCTGTCGATCGATCGAAGCAGCGTCAAGCAATGGGCGGACCCGGTGTTCGGCCTGCTCGCCCATTACCGCATCAATGATCGCTGGTTCGTCAACGCGCTCGGCGACGTCGGCGGCTTCGGCGCCGGATCGCGGCTCACCGCCCAAGGCTTCGGCTCGGTCGGCTACATGTGGACGGCCAAGCTGTCGACGGCGCTCGGCTACCGCGCCATCTACACCGACTACAAGGACGGTGGCTTCGTTTACAAAGTGACGGAGCACGGCCCGTTCATGAGCGTCGCCTATCACTTCTGAGAACCGGGCGGGCGGCGGATAAGCCCTCCGAAGCCGGCCGCGATACCCGCAGCCGGCGGCGGCTGCCGTCGGCTGGCCACTCGAAAGCAGCGGGTCGGGCAATGCGGGGCCAAGAGCAAGCAGCGCTCAATTGTCACCCAGAGATCAACTTAAAGTAATTCTTTTCTATTTCCGGCGCACGCCGAGATGAATTTTCCAATGTGTACTTCCACGTCGCGTTGAACGTTGAAACCGCGTGGCAGACCACTAACATCACCGCAAACAACAGCCGAGTGGTCGGGACGTGAGCTGAACATCACGAGGCCGAGGCATGGCCGTCCGGATCCCGTTCGGATCGGAGCGTGCTCCGGTGCAGGAGGATCATGCATGTATATCGACGGAGTGGGTTCCGGGCCGGCGCGCTCGGTCACCGCCGAGCTGAACTTCATTCAGCCGACCGGCGAAAAGCCACGCAACTACACCTTCCAGCCGCCCGGCGGCGACCCGGGCCCCAACTATGGGAACGAAGCCCATGCGGTCGAGATCCGCGATCTGCGCGGGCGCGAGACCGACCCGACGCTCGACCGCGAAGGCTTTGCAGTGGTGCGGCACGCCAGCGTGGAGCGCGAGTTCACGGAGGACAGCGTGACCCACGGGCCGTACTACGGTGAGAGCGAGGCGCTGCTGCGGGCGGCCACCGGCGCCGATCGCGTCTTCATCTTCGACCACACCATCCGCCGGCATATCCCCGGCAGCCCGGATCGGCGGGCCGACGGGCCGCGCCAGCCGGTGACGCGCGTGCACGTCGACCAGACGCCCAAGTCGGGCGCGGCGCGGGTTTTCCTGCATCTGGGTGACGAGGCGCAGGCGCTGTCACGCGGCCGCGTCCGCATCGTCAACCTGTGGCGGCCGATCCGCGGCCCGGTGCTCGATCGGCCGCTCGCCGTCGCCGACGCGCGCAGCGTCGCCGCGGACGACCTGGTGCCCACCGATCTGATCTATCCCGACCGCGTCGGCGAGACCTATTCGGTCAAGTTCAATCCGGCTCAGGCCTGGTTCTATGTCTCGGCCATGCAGCCCGACGAGGTGCTGCTGCTGAAGTGCTACGACAGCGCCGTCGACGGACGCGCGCGCTTCGCCCCGCACACGGCGTTCATCGCGCCCGACATCCCGGCCGTCGCCAAGCCGCGCGAGAGCATCGAGATCCGGGCGCTGGTCTTCGGCGGCTGAGCGCCGGCTCCCACGGCATGGCCGGACCGGAGGGTCGGGCCATCGATTGCCGAAGCAAGTCTCTCCGATCGGGCAGAACTCCTCGATCGGGGAGAAGCGCTCGTGGCCGGAGCCGGATGGTGGCGGTGGGCCTCAGTCCACGACGGCGATGGCCTCGATCTCGACGAGCCACTCCGGCAGCGCCAGCGCGCTGACGCCGACCAGGGTGCTCGCCGGTGGCGGCCGGTCGGCGAAGAAGGGCGCGCGCGCCTGCCCCACGATGACCCGGTGCTCGGGTCTGTAGTTCACGACGTAGGTGGTGATCTTGACGACGTCGGCGTAGCCGGCGCCGGCGGCGGCGAGGGCCAGGCCGACGTTGCGCATCACCTGCTTGGTCTGTGCGGCGAGGTCGCCCGCGCCGACGAGCGCGCCGTGCTCGTCGATGGCGACCTGTCCGGCCGTGTAGATCGTGCGCGACCCGGACGCGGCGACGACCTGCGAGAAGGCCGGGTTGGGCAGCAGCCCTTCGGGGCGGGGATGCTCGAGTGTGCTCATGGCGCGGTCTCCTCCCGGCGCTGATTGCGCGCCGAGCGCGGCGTTGCGCGCGTCGGGCCACGGCAGACTATGCGCTCGGCGGCACGCGGCAAGAGGCGGCCATCACCGGGCGCGGGCCTGGACTTCACGTCACGCTTACGTCCGGCTGCGGCGGACGTTGCAGCAGGTTCACGCACGCGGCCATGCCGAGCAGCACCGGCGAGACCCAGAAGCCCGCAGCGATGCTGCCCGTCGCGTCCGAAATCGCGCCCGCCACAATCGGGCTGACGGTCTGACCAAATGCGAACCCCACCGTCAGGAGAGAGATGGCCGCCGTCCACGCCGCGACCGGCAACTGGCGCTGCGCGACGATCGTGATCGATGTCGGGCCGGCGAGGAAGCTGCCCCCGAACAGGATCGCGGACACGAACATCGCCGCCGGGCCCGGGTGGACGAGGACGGGCAGAGCCCCCAGCATGGCCGTCGCGAAGACTACGGCCGGCCCGCGGCCTCCGTGAAACGATCCGAGAACGCGTCCCCATAGCAGCGTCGAGACGGCCGAGACGAGCCCGAGGACGAACCAGAACCAGATCGTCTGTTCACTGCTGCCGCCCTGGTTCTGCAACAGGGCGATAATGAACGTCATATAGCCGACGTAGCCGGCGCCGAAGAGCCCGTAACCGAGGAACGTGGGCGCCAGCTGACGAAGTTCGCGGATTTTCAGCACGGCGGTGCTGCCGCCCACCGGCTCGGGCACGCCGCGCGCGGCCCACCAGGCAACCGGCAGCGCCGCGGCGCCCATGAGACCCAGCACGATCCATCCCGCGGGCCACCGCTGCACCCCGTTCTGCAGAACCATCGGGACGACTGCGCCCGCTAGGAGGAGGCCAATGCTGACGCCGGCAACATAAAGGCCGACCAGCGTGCCGCGCCGGCGCGGATTCTGCGCGGGGCAGATGGCGGCGACCAGCCCGGCGCCCAAGATGAAGGTGACCGCGGTCGAGATCCCACCAACGGTCCGCAGCGCGATGAGAACCGAGAAGCTGGCGGAGGCCGCCGTCAGCAGGAGAACCAGGACGCTGACTGCGAAGCCCGCGAGAAAGGCCCGGGCCGTGCCCCAGCGCTTGGCTGTCCAGGCCGCTGCGAGCGCACCCACGATGTAGCCGGCTCCGTTCGCCGTGTTCAGCGCGCCGGCTTCCACATAGGTCCACCCCAGATCGGCGCGCATCGGGGGCAGCAGCAGGCCATAGGCGAAGCGCGAGAACCCCAGGGCGACCGCCGCACCCGTGGACAGCCCCAGTGCCGTGATCAGCTCTTTACGGACATCGCTTCTGCTGTCGCTCAGCTTCCGGATGGCGTCGATCGTCATGGCTGGTGCCTTCGTGACGCGGCCGCCATGCGGCCATGCTTCACCTCACGGCGGCGATGAACGGGCAACTCCGCCAATTCTTGACATCACGTCTAAAATCATATTAATGACATAGCGTCAAATATTTTTCGCGCCGTATCCGGAGGCGGGTCCGGCCGAGGAGGGAATGGGGGACCGTGCGACCGCGAGAGTTCGACCACGACGACGTCCTGCGCATCGCGTTCGATCACTTTTGGCGCAAGGGGATCCGCGGATCGTCGCTCTCGGACATCGCGCGTGACGCGGGCGTCCAACGCGGCAGCCTCTACAACGCGTTTGGCAGCAAGGAGGCCCTGTTTCTCTGCGCCTATGAGCGCTATTCCGCCGAGTATCTGGGATCTGTCGAAGCGGCGCTCGGCTCCGGGACGCTGCGAGAGCGCCTCACGGCCTTTTTCGAGCTCACCATCAGCAACTTCCGCTCCGGCTCGCCTCCGCGCGGATGCCCCACCACGCGGGGCCTGATGGAGTTGGCGCCGGCCGAAGGTCAAGGCCGCGACGCGGACGCCCGGCAGGCCTTCGCGGCGCTGATGACCCGCATCATCGCGCGGCTCCGGGACGCCCTGTCGCAAGGCACCGCGCGCGGCGAGTTCAAGGGAGCCGCCGAGGTCGCCGCGCTCCACATTGCGACCGTTGCGCGCGGATTGGCCGTGGTCGAACGCGCCTTTGCCGACGAAGCCCAGCTTCGGAGGATCGCCGCGCACACGGTCGACCTCGTGCTCGGCGAACGGAGCCCCTGTCGCGGCCGCCCAAAGGGGCGGCCCACGCCCTAGAGTATTTCCGCGTTTCTTCGAATCGCCGAAATGCTCTATCTGTTTGATATGTCGCGTTTTCGTCACGCGAACCGGCGTCCACTTCGCTCGAAAGCGCTCTAATCCGGCACCCCGAGCAGGGCCAGGATCTCACGCCGGGCCTGGATCAGGGCCGGGTCGTCGCGATGGCGGGGGTAGGGCCGGTCGAAGCGGATATCGGCCTTGATGCGGGCCGGCCGCTCGCTGAAGACGATGACGCGCTCGGCCAGGATGAGGGCCTCCTCCACGTCGTGCGTCACCAGGAGGGCGGTGAAGCGGGCCCTCTGCCAGAGCTGCACCAGCTCCGCCTGCATGGCCAGGCGCGTGAGGGAATCGAGCTTGCCCAGAGGCTCGTCGAGGATCAGCAGGCTCGGCTCGTTGACCAGCGCGCGGGCCAGCGCCACGCGCTGGGCCATGCCGCCGGAGAGCTGGTGCGGATAGGCGTTCTCGAAACCGGAGAGGCCGACGAGATCCAGGGCCTCGCCGATCCGCGACGCCTGGGTCTTGAGCAGGCCTTGCGCCTCCAGGCCGAGCGCCACGTTGGCCCTCACGGTCCGCCAGGGGAACAACGTCGGATCCTGGAACACCACGACGCGCGAGGGATGCGGCCCGGCGATCGGGCGGCCGTCGGTGACAAGGCCACCGGACGAGGGCGGCTCCAGGCCGGCGACCAGGCGCAGCAGGGTGGACTTGCCGCAGCCGCTGGGGCCGAGCAACGCCACGAACTGCCCCGGCTCGACCGTGAAGCTCACATCCTCGAGCACCGGCAGCGGCGCGCCTTCGAGCGCGAAGGCGTGGCTGACGTGACGCACGTCGAGCGTGCTACCGGCGCTTCCACCGGCGTCGCGGACACGGGCGGAGGCTACCATTGCACCAGCCCCCGCTGCCAGGACAGCAACCGGTCGCGCAGCTTGAAGAGCAGCGTGATCAGGCCGGAGCAGGAGAGCGCCATCACCGCCAGCGCCGCATACATGTTGGCGTAGGAGGCCCACCCTTGCGCCCATTGCAGGTACCAGCCCAGCCCGGCCTTGACGCCCAGCATCTCGGCCACGACCAGCACGGCGAACGAGCCGCCGAGCCCCATGAACAGGCCGACGAAGACGTGCGGCATGGCCGCCGGGATCGCCACCTTGAGGATGAGGAAGCGTTCGCTGGCGCCGAGCGTGCGGGCGACGTCATAGTAGGCCTTGCTGACGCCGGCGATGCCCGACCAGGTGAGCACCGTGACGGGAAAGCCGGTGGCCAGCGCGATCAGGAAGGTGCTGGCGCTCCAGCTCGACGGGAACAGGAAGAAGGCCAGCGGCAGCCAGGCGGTCGCCGGGAGCGGCCCGACGAAGCGCAGCAGCGGATGCACCCAATAGCCGACGGCGCGCGACCAGCCGATGGCGACGCCGGTGATGAAGCCCACAGCGGCGCCGACGAGGTAACCGCCGCCGAGCAGCGCGAAGGACCGCCACACGCTCTCGCCGAGCCGACGCCAATCGTCGAGGAACACCTCGAGGATGGCCTGCGGCGGCGGGAAGAACGGCATCGGCAGCAGCGCGTACTTGGCCGTCACCGCCTCCCAGACGCCGAACCAGACGGCGAGCACCACCAGCCAGCGCGAGACGGCCTTGAGCCGGGTCGCGATCACCGGCGACCAGCCGGCGGCCACGCTCAGCAGCGCGAGGAGCGCGCCGAAGCCGATGGCGGCGTTGCCGAACTCCGGCGTGCGGGCGAAGTCGCCCTCCTCCGGCCACTGCAGGGTGAAGACGCCGACGGCGATCCAGCCGAGCCCGGCGATCAGGGCGATGGTGTCGAGGCGCCAAGACGGCCGCCGCGCGGCCGTCATTGTCAGGCTCCCCGTGTGATCGTCTCCGACCGCACTCATCTCGCTTCCTTCCGTGGTGACCGATGGATTGCGGCCCCGCCGTCATGGCCGGGCTCGACCCGGCCATCCATCAACTTGAAGAACGACCCGCTGAGGCGCCTATACACGGCGTTTACTTAGCGGATGGGTGGCCGGGTCGAGCCCGGCCATGACGCGGGAGCGTCGCGCGACGGCCGTGGCTCGTTGCCCGTGGCCGGGCCGCCCGCCGGCGCACGCACAGGGTCATGCCGGTTCTGATGCCGCCGCCAGGGCCCTCAGCTCAGCACGTCCGCGTAGACGCGGTCGGCGAACTTAGCCGTATCCGTGCTCGGCTTGAACACGTTCACGGTCTTGAGCTCCTTGGCGTAGTCGGCGATCTGGCCCTTCAGGTCGGCGCCGAGCGGATGATCGTGGTGCGTGTGGCTCTTCAGCATGGCGGCCAGATCCTCGGGCGAGCCCTTCATGCCGTACTTGGCGTAAATCTTGACCGCCTCGTCGGGCTTCTCGGCGACGAAGTTGCCGGCCTCCAGGAAGGCTCGGGTCAGCGCCGCGGCGGCGGGCTTGTTGCTGCGCAGCAGGCTGCCGCGGATGCCGATGACGCAGCAGGTGCGGTGGGCATATTCGCCGGACAGATTGTTGGCGATCTCGACCAGCCCTGGGTCCCTGCGCCAGAGGAAGGCGAGCGGGTCGCCGGCGGTAAGGGCCTGCGCCTCCCCTTTCTGCACGGCGAGCGCCAGGAGATCGAGGGGATACTGGCGCCACTCCACGTCGTTGATCGGGTCGATGCCATTCTTGGCCAGCACGATGGAGAAGAAGTTCTTGTCGGGGCTGGCCTGGTCGCTGACGGCGATGACCTTGCCCTTGAGCGACTGGAGCGTCGTGGTGCCCGCCTGCTGCGAGCCGATCAGCCGCATGCAGCCGCCATGGATGCCGGCGGTGATCTTGACGTCGAAGCCCTGCTCCAGCGGCTTCAGCCACCGCAGCGCCATGCCGAGACCGGCGTCGGCCTTGCCGGTGGCGATCGATTCCAGGAGCTGCTCGGTGGAGCTGCCGAAGGAGACGAAGCTGACGTCGAGATTGTTCTTCTCGAAGAAGCCGGCCTCCTTGGCGACCGGCGCCGCCGCCGTGCAGATCGCCGTCGGGTTCCACGCCACCGTCAACGCCGTGCGCTGCGCCGGCCCTTCCACCGCCGCGAGCTTGAGCGAGCTGTCGCAGATGGGGAAATCGAGCGGCGGCCGACCGCCGGGGACGGCCAGCGCGGCGATCGCGCCGAGGGGTAGTGCCGCGCCCGCGCCGACCCCGAGGGCCAGGAGGTGGCGGCGGCTGATCGCGGGAGCGGAGGAGGGGCGAACGGGCTGGTGTGGGTCGGCGCTGGACATGACATAGACTCCTGCGGACAAGACGGGGCGCTCGCGGAAGCGATGATCCGCGGTTTCGAACTCAACAGTGCTGATCGAGGCACAGGGAAGCCGGCCGATCAGATGAATTTCACCCGATCGGAGCGAGACGCCCCGGCGTCAACGTATTCGTCAGCTTCCTGCCGATCAGACCATTGCGGCTGGCCGGCGGGTAGTGGGGAGCGCGGCGAGCTATTCTGATCTCATCTTCTCACGCTCGGTAACGTTCGCGCCCCCGGTGCCTACGGCTTGCCGGGGTGACGATGAATCGGGTCCACCCAGTGGACGGCCTCCGGCTTCTCCACCGGGTCGACGTCGGTGATGTTGACGACCACCGCCTCGTTGTCGGAACGCACCAGCACGCATTGCAGCGGCTGGTCCGGGTCGGCGTTGATCTCCTGGTGCGGCACGAAGGGCGGCACGAAGATGAAATCGCCTGGCCCGGCCTCCGCGACGAACTCCAGCCGGTCGCCCCAGCGCATGCGCGCCTTGCCGCTGACCACGTAGATGACGCTCTCAAGCTCGCCGTGATGGTGCACGCCCGTCTTGGCGTCGGGGTCGATCGATACGGTCCCGGCCCAGATCTTCTGCGCGCCGACGCGGGCCTGATTGATTGCCGCCTGGCGGAACATGCCGGGTGTCTGGGCGGTGTTGGGGTCGAGCTTGTCGCCCGGGATCACGCGCACGCCGTCGTGCTTCCAGCGCGGCTCGCCCTGGGCATGGTCGTGACCGTGATCGTGCCCATGGGCGGAGGGGGACTGCTTGCTCATCGGGTTTCTCGCTTCGCTTCGAGGCTGGCCTGCCCCGAAGCGATCGCCCCGTTGAACGAGCTGTCAAGCACGTCGGCCGCTTTCAGCGGCTTGGAGATCAGCCCGCTGCGCGCGTAGAGGTCGATGGTGGTCTGCTCGTCGCCGACGACGCTCGCATCGATCGGCGCCAGCACCGGCCGAGCACGGCTCAGCCACAGCAGCGGCACCTCGGGCTTGAGGCCCATGAGCTTGGCCCAGGTGGCCGCGTAGCTCTCCACATTGGCAACGGACCAGGCACGGGCCGCGGCGTAGCGGTGGATGAAGTCGGTGAGCGCCTCGCGCTTGTTGGCGATCGCGTCGTCGCGGGCCACCTGGAAGCCGAGGCCGGGGGTCACCCCCTCGCCGGTGGCGATGCGCCGCGCGCCGAACAGGATCTCCTCCTGGGCGACGTAGGGCTCCCAGGTGGACCAGGCGTCGATCGAGCCGGTCGAGTAGGCGGCCTTGGCATCGGCCGGCGACAGGAACACCAGCTTGACGTCGGCGGGCGCAAGCCCGGCCTTCTCCAGCCAGGCCAGCACGAGCTGATGGCCGATCGAGCCCTTGCCGGTGCCGATGGACTTGCCTTTGAGGTCGGCGAAGGTGGTGACGGGGCTGTCCTTGCGCACCAGCACCGCGAGCCCCGCCTGGTTGGAGCGAATGGCCGCGATCGCCTTCACCGGCACGCCCGCCGCGGCGGCGAAGGTGAAGGGCGCATCGCCCACCACGCCGGTCTCGATGGCCCCGGCGTTCAGGGCTTCGAGCAGGGGCGCGGCCGCGGCGAACTCGCGCCATTCGATGCGATAGGGCGCACCGTCCAGCACCCCGGCGGCGGCCATCACCGCCTGCACGTTCCCCTTCTGGTCGCCCACGCGCAGCACGGTCTCGGCCGCGGCGGGCGCGGCCATCGCCAGCGTCAGCAGGAGCGCGAGCGCGAAGCGCCTCATGCCGCCTCCGCATCGGCCGGCCGCGTCCGCGCGATCAATTCGCGCGTCGCCGGCAAGAGCTCCCGGCCGTATTGGACGGTATCCTCGTAGGGGTCGAAGCCGCGGATCAGGAAGGTGGTGATGCCGAGGTCGTAATAATCGCGCAGCGCCTCGGCGACCTGCTCGGCCGTGCCGACCAGCGCTGTCGAGTTGCCCTTGGCGCCGGTCAGCGCGGCAAGCTCCGTCCACAGCCGCTTGTCGAGTCGGGCGCCCTGGGCGGCGGCGGCGAGCAGGCGCTGGGAGCCGGCGTTCGCGGGCTCCTTGCTCCGGGCATAGCCGGTCACGTTCTGCAGCGCCCGCGCCTGTTCGAGGATCGACTGCGCCCGAGCCCAGGCCTGCTCCTCGGTATCGGCCAGGATCGGCCGCATGGAGAGGCTGAAGCGGACCTGGCGACCGTGCCTTGCCGCTGCGGCACGCACCCGTTCCACCGTCTCGCGCACTTGCTCGTGGGTCTCGCCCCACAGGGCATAGACGTCGGCATGCTTGCCGCCGACCTCGAGCGCCGCGTCGGACGAGCCGCCGAAGTAGAGCGGGATGCGCGGCGGCCGCACGCTCTTCACGCTCGAGAAGGCCTTGTCGAAGCGGTAGAAGCGCCCGGCGTGGTCGAACGGCGCCTCCGCCGTCCATTCGCGCTTGAGCACCTCGAGATATTCGTCGGTGCGGGCGTAACGCTCGTCCTTGCCAATGAAGCTGCCGTCCTGGGCCAGCTCGGCGTCGTCCCCGCCGGTGATGACGTGCACGGCCACGCGGCCGTCGGTGAGCTGGTCCAGGGTGGCGAACTGTCGGGCGGCGACGGTCGGCGCGATGAAGCCCGGTCGGTGCGCGATCATCAGCCCGAGCCGCTCGGTGACGAAACCGGCGTAGGCGGCCACGAGCAGAGAGTCCGGGCTGGTCGAGTGGAAGGCGATGAGCGCCCGGTCGAAGCCGCCGGCCTCGTGGGCCTGCGCCAGCTTGCCGATGTAGGCCTTGTCGACGACGGGCCCCTCGGCCGGATGGATCTCCGAGCCGTGTCGCGAGCCGATGAAGCCGATGAAGTCGATGCTCATGGCGATCTCCCTTGGCGTCCCGTCAGAGGCCGAGCGCGCGGCGGCCGGCGGCGGTCCGCACACTGTCGTCCTGAGGGGTGTGGATGCGGGCGCACAGCACGTCGCGCAGGTGGCGCTCCAGCGGGTTGGCGCGGGCGAGCCCCGGGTTGCCGGCGAGCACAACGGCCTGCTCGACGGCAGCGATGGCATTGGCGCAGACGGTCATCTTGACGATGCCGCTGTCGACGCCCGCCAGCCGCGCGCCCCGGTCGACATCCTGGGCCAGGCTGCGGATCAGCCGCTCGTTGACCGCGAGCAGCCGCTCGATCTCGCCGATCGCGTCCTGAAAGCGCGGCAGCGTGGCGAGCGGCGCGCCGAGCCCGGCCGGCGTCCGCGTCTTGGCAAAGTCCACGAACCAATCACGGGCGGCGAGCGCAACCCCGTCATAGAGCGAGGCCAGCATGGCCGCGCTCCAGGCCTGAGCCTCGGGCTCAGGGGCCAGCCAGTCCTGCGGCCGGCGCACGTCCACCGCGTGATCGAGGGGAACAGCCACCTCGTCCAGCACGACATCGTGGCTGCCGCTGGCTCGCAGGCCCAGATGGTCCCAGCTCTCGACGGTCCGAATACCCGGCGCATCGGCCGGCACCAGGAAGGTGCCGACGCGCGGCTCCGCCTCGTCGGTGCGAGCCCAGACGGCGAGCCAGCGCAGCACCGGGATGCCGGTCGCGTAGATCTTGTGGCCGCTGATCAGCCAGCGCTCGCCGTCGCGCCGCGCCGTGGTCTGCGGCAGCCCCCCGCGCGCGGGCGAGCCGAGCTCCGGCTCGACGCGCAGCGCGTTGATGAGCGCCGGCCCGGCGAGGGCATCGCCGGCGACACGGACCGCCAGATGGCGCGGCCAGTCGGGCGCCGCCAGCCGCGAATGCTGGAGATACTGCATGCTCAGCACCAGCGCCGTCGCCGGGCAGCCGCGGGCAATCCGGCCGATGACCGCGCTCGCCTCGGCCAGGCCGGCGCCGCGGCCGCCGAACGCCTTGGGCGTCGCCAAGGTCAGCAGCCCCGCCTCCCAGAGGCGATCGACATGGCCTATGGGGAACGACCCTTCGCGATCGTGCTGCGCCGCCGCGCCGGCAAATTCCGCCGCGAGGGCGTCGACCGACACGAGAGAGGCCACAGGCTTGTTCATCCGCCGATGATGGGAGTGGCCGGCCGGGAAGGTCAAGGCGAACAGCTTTGCGTATTCGCGCGACGCCAGAGGATTATTTTTCGCTGGGCGGCATATTTGTAGGCCCGGTCAAGTTGGCGAGAGTTCTATTCCTTTCACCGTCGCCTGCTTGAAAAATCCTGCTCCCTCTCGAGAGATCGCCAGCGCCCCTCGGCGCCGCCGGGCTCAGCTCGCCAGAAGCAGGGTGGCAGCGACGCTCGCCCCGGTCGCTGCCACTATGACGACGGCGACGACCGCCTTGTCATAGTAGCGGATGAGGCGCGTGCGCCGGGCGTCGGCGATCCAGTCGTCGGAAATCATGGTCACACCCGCACGGCCTGAATGGAGGTGAGCGCGAGTGCGCCGACGGCCATGGCCGACCACCCGATCGGGGTGGCGAAGAGGATGGAGAAGGCGGAGTGGAGAGCGGTCATCAGGGTGGTCCTTGGGGATGTGCCCCGGCGCGGTACCGGCGGGTCACCACACCAAATGCAAACGGGGGGCCAAGCGAGCACGCTGAAAAGGCCAGCGAATTCAATCCGACCTCGTGCTTTGCCGCCTCGCCCGCCGACTTGCGAAGCCGTATCGCGACGGGCCTTCGCATTTTGCGAAGGGCGATCCGCCATCTTCCTGACCATGTTGGCGGGAACAAGCGGCGCCCCCCGGACGGTCTCCGGGGGGCTGGGGCGACGGGGGCAAAGAGGAGAGATCATGACGCGCAAGCGGCTCTTGCTCACCAGTACGGTCCTGCCGGTCCTGGTGTCATCGACGATGGCCATGGCCGATGGGCCCTCTCTGCCCCGTCCCCTCGCCGACATCGACGGCAGCGCACCGGCCGCGTCCGCGTATCGCCTGGCCCAGGCGCCAGCCCAGGAACCGGGAGACGGCGAGCCCCGCCCCGGCCGCCGGCCGCCGGGCCAGGAGCGTGGACCGGCGCAGGAGCGCCCGCCCGGCGCACCGCGACCGCCCGGCGGCGAGCACGCCCCCCGGCCGGCGCCGGAGCGTGGCCCCGGCCAGGAGCGCGGCGGCGCGGCCGAGCCGGCCCCCCGCCGCCCGCCGCCCGCAGCGGCCCAGCCGCGCCCGCCGGAGCCGTCCGCCGTCCCGCCCGCACCGTCGGAGCGGCGGCCGCGTATGCCGGACGAAGGCCGGCCGGAGCGGCCGACAGCCCCGCCGCCCGCCGGCGCCACCCCGCCGCGAGCGCCCGAGCGGCCGCCGGCGGCGCGGCCGACACCGGCGCCCGGCACCTCTGCCCCGGCGCCCGAGCCGGGCACGCCCCGGCGCCCGCCGCCTCCGCCTGCAGCCGGCCAGCCTCCCGCGCCCCCTGCAGTGCGGCCGCCCGCGCCCGCGGCTCCGCCTGGCGCGACCGCCCCGGCGCCCCAGCCGGAGCCGGGCACACCCCGCCGCCCCCCGGCGGCGGCCGGACAGCCGGCAGAACCGCGCGAGCGGCCATCCGCGCCGCCCGCGGCGCGCCCTCCGATCCCGCCCGCGCCGGGAACACCGCCCGGTGCGGCCCCCGCACCGCGGCCGGAGCCGGGGGCGCCTCGGCGCCCTGTGCCCCCGCCGGCAGCCGGACAGCCGCCCGCACCGCCGGCCCCCTCCGCGCCACCCGGCACGGGGACCCCGACACCGGTACCGGCTCCGGGGGCAGGACGCGCGCCCGGGCTTGCGCCGGGCGCCCCTGCCCAGCCCGGACAGCCTCCCGCCGCGGCGCCGGTTGCCGCGCCACCGGCCATGCCGGCGCCGGGCACCGGCGTGCCGGGCGTGCTGCCGCCAGTTGTCCCCCCACCCGGACAACCGTCGTCGCCCGGCGTGCCCTCGCGCGGCCAGCGGCCGGACCTGCCGCCCGGCGCCACGGGCCAGCCGAGGCCGGCCGGACAGGCGGATCCCTTGCCGGCGCGGCGCCTGGAGGACGTGCAGCGTGACCGCCGCACCTTCCGGCAGGGTGACCGCACCGTCATCCAGGAGCCTGGTCGCGTCATCATCGAGGAGGGCGGCCGCACCATCATCCGCCACGATGAGACCGAGCGGTTCCGTTCGCCCGGCCGCGCTTACCGGAGCGAACGGCGGGGGCGCGACCTCGTCAACGTCTACGACGGGCCGGACGGCACCCAGATCATCACCACGATCGGCCCCGAGGGCAATCTGCTGCGGCGCTCGCGGCGCTACCGGGACGGCCGTGAGGTGGTGATCATCGACAATGCGTTCGACCGGCCGGTGGGCTCGGTGGGCGGCTACTACGTCGATGTGCCCCCGCCGGTCGTCCGCATGCCGCGCGAGCGCTACATCGTCGATGCCGGCAGCGCGCCGCAGGAGATGATCGACGAGGTGCTGGTCGCCCCGCCGGTCGCTCGCATCGACCGGCGCTACACCCTCGACCAGATCCGCTACAGCCCCAACCTGCGGGCGCAGATGCCGAGCGTCGACGTGAACTCGATCAGCTTCGACAGCGGCTCCTGGGCGGTGAGGCCCGACCAGGTGCAGCAGCTGGCAGGGATCGCCGAGGGCATCCGCCGCGCGCTGGCGGCCAATGCCAACGAGGTGTTCCTGATCGAGGGCCACACCGATGCGGTTGGTCCGCCGGTCGACAATCTGTCGCTGTCGGACCGCCGGGCCACCTCGGTGGCGGAGATCCTGTCGCAGAACTTCCAGATCCCGCCGGAGAACCTGACGACACAGGGTTACGGCGAGCAAAACCTGAAGGTGGCGACGCAGGGACCCTCCGAGGCGAACCGCCGCGTCACCGTCCGCCGCATCACGCCGCTCCTGTCGGGGCAGAACCAGCAGCAGCAATAGACCGAGCGGCCTCGGGCACAACGCCCACCGCGCCATGGCCGGGCTCGACCCGGCCATGGCGGCAGCCCAGCTACCCCGCGAACGCGAGTTGCTGGGGCTCCACTTTGGTGACGGGAGGCGCGGCCAGGGACAGGGCGCGGCCCGCCCTGCCACCGTCGAGGATCGTCCGCTCGACATCCTCGGGCCAGGCGGGAATGCCGCTGGCCGGCACCGCGCTCAACGCGCCCAGCACGCGCGCGGCAACGTCCGGCACGATGCTCCACGCCACCGTCGCCCCGAGCTGCACGAGGTTGAGCGCCGTGCGGGTCGCCAGCGCAGCCTGCGCCCGGTCCGTCCCGAGCACGCTCCACGGCGCCCTCTCCTGCACATAGGCATTGGACCGGGACCAGATCGCCCGTGTCTCCGCCGCGGCGCGCCGGAACTCACGGGCCTCGTGGCAGGCGCGCAGCCGCGCGACGTGCCCGGCAACGTCCGCGGCCACCGCCCGTTCCGCCGGACCGATCTCGCCGCCGTCCGGCACCCGGCCCGCGAAGGCGCCCTGGGCAAAGCGCACCGTGCGCTGCACCAGATTGCCGAAGACATCGGCCAGATCCTTGTTGACGTCGGCGACGAAGCGCGCGGCCTGGAAGTCCGTGTCGGCGCTCTCGGGCGCATTGGCGATCAGCCACCAGCGCCAGAGGTCGGCCGGCAGCGCCTCGAGCGCCTTGTCGCAAAAGATGCCGCGGCCCTGGCTCGTCGAGAACTTGCCGCCCGCGTGCGTCAGCCAGTGAAAGCCCTTGATCACATCGGCGGTGTGCCAGGGCTCGCCGGAGCCGAGCAGCGTGGCGGGGAAGCTGACGGTATGAAACGGCACGTTGTCCTTGCCGAGGAACTGGACATACTGCGTATCGCGTGCCGCCGCGCCCCACCACCACGCCCGCCAGTCGCGCCCAGGGCGGGCGGCGGCCCAGTCCTGGGTCGCGGCGATATAGGCGATGGGCGCGTCGAACCAGACGTAGAAGACCTTGCCCGCAAAGCCCGGCCGCGGCACCGGCACGCCCCAGGCCAGGTCGCGGGTGATGCAGCGGTCCTTGAGGTCTGCCGTGAGCCAGCTCCGCGCCAGGGAGAGCACGAAGGGGGGCCAGCCGGCGCGGGTGTCGAGCCAGCCGTTCAGGGTGTCGAGGAGGGCCGATTGGCGGAGGAAGAGGTGCCGGCTCTCGCGGATTTCGAGCCGCGTGTCGCCGGAGAGGGCCGACCGCGGCGCGATGAGATCCGGCGGATCGAGCAGATGGCCACAGGCGTCGCACTGGTCGCCGCGCGCGCCGGTGTCGCCGCAGTGCGGACAGGTGCCCAGCACGTAGCGGTCGGGCAGGTAGCGCCCGTCCGCCGGCGACCAGATCTGCGGCACGGAGCGTTCGGCAATGAGGCCGGCGCCATCCAGCCGGCGGTAGAGATGCTGGGTCAGGGCGCGGTTCGACGGCGCCGAGGAGCGGCCGAAATGGTCGAAGCTCAGGCCGAAGCGCCGGTAGATGTCGGCCTGGCGGGCGTGCTGGACATCGCAGAAGGCGTGCGGCGACTGGCTGGCCGCCGCGGCGGCGATTTCGGTCGGCGTGCCGTGCTCGTCCGTGGCGCAGATGAACAGCACGTCGCTGCCGATCTGACGGTGGAAGCGGGCGTGCACGTCGGCGGGCAGGAGCGAGCCGACGAGATTGCCGAGGTGCTTGACGCCGTTGACGTAGGGCAGCGCGCTGGTGATGAGGATGCGGTGTGACATGGGGGTGCGTCCCGTGCTGAACGGTGGGCGCGCCGAACCCGCTGCAAAGAAAAAGCCCTCCCGCACGGCACGGAAGGGCTGGGTTCGGCGCTCTCGCCTCGATCGCGCTGACGCGCGTCACCCTCTCCGGCCGGACCTCCTGCGGTCGGGCCGGGTCATTCGCGAAGGGGAGGCGAACTGCACGGTCATGGCCGAGAGTTAATGCGGAGCGCGTCCACAAGCAAGAGCGGCACGCCCCGGGTTCGCCCCTGGGCGGGTCAGGCCGCCTTGTCGCCCGCTGCGAGTGCGGCCGCCCGCTGCGTGAGCCGGTCACGGATGGGCTGCGGCAGCTGCCGCCAGGATTTGACACGCGGCCTGTCCAGTTCGGCGATGGGCGCTTGAGGTGCCTCCTGCCAGTTGTCGAACGCGCGGCGGCTGATGTGGTCGACGAAGGTTTCCGCCGGCACCCCCTCGACGAGGATCAACGAATGGTCGTCGAGCTCCACATGGTAATAGAGGAACGTCTGAGGTACCTGCACGTAACGAGTGATGCTCGTGCCGTTGACGAGAGCCCCGGCTTGCACCAGGCACCCGTCGACCAGCAGCGCATGGTCCGGGGAAACGAAGAGATCACGCGCCGGAAGACCGCCGCCGAGGGCGCCCGCCAAGACACGGATCGGCACCACTTTCAGCGGATCTGCCCGAAAACGCCTGGAAACGGTCTGGACGGCCAGCCACCGTACGGGCTTGACGGCGCCGTCCGAGGTCGACACGAGGTCACCGGGCTTCAGCTTCTCGATGGCGACGGGGCCGTCCGGCGTGGCGACCATCGTGCCCGCGAGAAAACACGCTGAGACGATGATCGAGTAGCCGTCGAGGCCACCGACGAAGCCCATGGGGCCCGGCGGCAGGCCGGGATCGAACTCGCCCTGCGGAAAGGTGCCGTCGGCCACGGTGAAACTGAACATGTTGAGCGGCCCGCTCACGTATCCCACGACCGTCTGTGAGCCGTCCGGGTTGGTGGTGATGGAGTATTTGTCGAGCCGGTTGCCCATCGGCAAGTTGAAGAAACCGATCTCATCCTTCTTGGCGTCGTAGCCCTCGAAGGTCACCGAGGAGAGATCGATGAAGGCCAGTGCTGCATCGGCGGAAAACCGTCCGCCGCCGTCGCCGAAATCGACCGTGGCCCCGGCCAGCGCATCGGCGTCAGCCACGAGCAGGCCGCCGCCGTTGTTGAGGTTGACGGCCGCATCGGAGAGCCCGGCTCCAGCGCTGCTGGTGAGATCGAGCTGCCCCCCGTCGACATAGGCAGTCAGCCCGCTTCCTCCGCTGGCACCGACGTTCAGAGTCGCCTCGCCGCCAATGTGGAGCACCACGTCGTTGGTTAGCGCTGCCGGATAGTTGAGCGTGACATTTTCAATGCCCGGCGGGACGACGTAGAAGGCGGGTGCGAGCGGATCGGACGCCACGGTCATTGTGCCGCCATCGGTCAACAGCACATTCCCGAGTGGTATACCGGAGATGGTCTCGATCCCATTGGGAGAAGTGATGACGAGCGTGTATGTATTGGGAAGAGGACTTGTATTGACGACTTCGGTGAGGTCGTAATTGACGCCATTGCTGTTTGTCGCATTGTAGTTGGGCATCTTGTCGGTCTCCTACGATGGCGATCGGCAGAAGGTCTCGTCACGGCCAGAACCGCGCCGTTCGATGCGCGGCCGACATCGGCAGGCGATCTCGCTGGAAGGCAGGGTAGCGCGAACTGCTACACCCTCAACCCTCTCGCTCGCTTCCTGCCAACTATCGCCTTCAGAAGGTATCGAACTCGCGCGGTAAGAACCGTCCCGGAAAACTGCGCGCTAAGAGCGTAGGCTCCGGGGCGTCCGCTCGCCAAGTCACAAAACAGTTGGCTCAGGCGATTGTCTGCCGCACGCCGGGCCGCGACGTACGAGCTGCTGTGTAGACGAGCAAATGTTCGTCGGCTCGCCTTGCGGATGAAGCTCAGATCCCGCCATATCGCTTGAGCTGGATCCGCCGCGCCGCCGCCTATACCGCACAGGGGAGAAGGCTGCTGTGATCCTCTTCGGTCGGCGATCGTCGCGGTCGGTCGAAGACGGACGTGTTCTTCGCCGACCGCGCCGCTGATAAGACCGGCGGGGGGGATCGGCGCGTTGCTTCGACCACGGTTTCCCCGGCACGGCGAAGTGCTCTATGAAGGCCAGCATGAACCTTCGCCATGCCCTCCGCCACGCCACCTCCGCGCTGCACGCCGAGCTCGACGGCCGTTTCTCCGCGCTCGATCTCGGTAATCGCCGCGACTACACCCTGTTTCTACGCGCCCAGGCCGCAGCGTTGCTGCCGCTTGAGCAGCGCCTCGAACAGGCCGGCGTCGCGGACGTTGTGGACGATTGGCCCGAGCGAAGTCGCAGCCGGGCGCTGCTCGCCGATCTCGCCGCTCTCGGTGCGGCGTCACCACCGCCCGTGCCGGTCGCGTCCTTGCAAGGAGCGGGAGCCGTCTTCGGGGCCCTCTATGTGCTCGAGGGGTCGCGCCTGGGCGCCGAGGTGCTGTTGCGCGAGCACGGAATCGGCGACGCTGGCGGCCAGTTGCCGATCCATTTTCTCGGTCACGGTCGCGGCCGTCGGCTGTGGCCGACGTTCCTGGCCGCGCTCGAGCTGGCATCGTCCGCCGGTATCGCCGACGACGAGGTGATCGGGGGGGCCGAGGCGGCCTTTCGCACCTTCCTGACGGCGACCGAGCTCGCTGCCGCGTAAGCGTCCTCCCCCGGTACGCCGCTGATTCTCGCCTCCGCCTGCTCGACAGCGGTGAGGAACATTGCTGAGACTGTGCCGTTAAATGGGGCGTGCGGCTCTCCGGCCGCGCCCGCGGTCTCCCCAGACGTTGCCAGCATTACCGGCCAACCCGGGTCCTCGCGGTCGATCTCTTGCAAGGAGGTGGCGCAGCATGACGGCCTCACCGGCATCGACGCCCGCTGCGGCCCAGGCGGATTTTCTCGCGGCATGCGAGCGTGAACCAATCCGCATTCCCGGCGCGATCCAACCGCACGGGGCGCTGATCCTGCTCGCCCGGCCTGACCTGCGTGTGCTGCAGGCGAGCGCCAACTTCGGCGTGGTCGTCGGCCCCGACGCCGAGGGGAGCTGCGGGCGCCCGATAGCCGAGCTTCGCTGGGGCTCGGACACATTCTGCCGCGAGCTTGCCCAGTGGTGCGAAGGACCGGAGCCGCTCTACCTGCGCAGCCACCGCTTGGGCCAGCAGGCATTCACCGTGTCGGCGCATCGCTCGCCACAGGGCATCGTCGTCGAGTTCGAGCCCGCGGACGACCGCGTCCCACCGCCTGCGGCGCTCTATCCCATGCTGCGCCGGTTCCTGGAGCGGACCGAGCGCTTGGCCGACGTCGGGGAACTCAGCGACCGCGTCGCCGAGCAGGTGGCCGGCCTGACCGGCTTCAATCGCGTCATGGTGTATCGGTTCGACGAGGACTGGAACGGCACCGTCATTGCCGAGCGTGGCGACGGCGTCCTGCCGACCTATCTCGACCTGCGCTTCCCGGCGTTCGACATTCCCGCCCAGGCCCGCGAGCTCTATCGCCTCAACCGGCTGCGCCTCATCCCGACGGCGGACTACCAGCCGGTGCCGATCGTGCCCGCGCATTGCCCGGTCGACGGCGCGCCCCTCGACATGAGCTTCGCCGCTCTGCGCAGCGTCTCGCCAGTCCATCTCGAATATATGCGTAACATGGGGACCGTGGCCTCGATGTCGATCTCGATCGTCGTCGACGACCGGTTGTGGGGCCTGATCTCCTGTCATCACGCCGCTGAGAGGCATATTGATCCGCAGCTGCGCGCCGCCTGCGACTTCCTCGGGCGCCTGGTCGCCCAGCAGATCGACGCACGCGAGCGCGCGGCCGAGGACAAGGAGCGCCTGCGGCTGAAGCAGGTCGAAACGGAGCTCGTCACGCATCTCGCCCGCGCGCCGACGTTTCAGTCCGGCCTCGTCGAGCGCGCTTCGCACTGGCTCGGTCTGGTGAACGCGGACGGGGCCGCCGTGATCACCGACGGCATCGCGCTGACTGCCGGCTCGACGCCGCCGATCGACGCCATCTTGCGACTTGCCGAATGGATGCACGAGCGCCGGCTTGATCAGCTTTATGCCACCGACTGCCTGTCGGCGCAGTGGACGGAAGGCGCGGCGTTCACTGACGTCGCGAGCGGCGTCGTCGCCGTGCCGATCTCGCGCATCCACGCGAGCTTCATCATGTGGTTCAGACCCGAGATCATCCGGACCGTGACCTGGGGCGGCGATCCCGCCGCCAAGGTGTCCGCCGAAACGGGCCGCCTTCACCCCCGCGCCTCGTTCGCCAGCTGGACCGAGCAAGTGCGAGGCCGCTCGCGGCCGTGGCGGGAAGCCGAGCGGCTCAGCGCCGTCGATTTCCGCACCGCCGCCGTCGATTTCGTGCTGAAGCGGGCCGAAGAGCGCGCGCAACTGACCGAGGAGCTCCAGCGCTCGAACAGAGAACTCGAGGCGTTTTCCTATTCGATCTCCCACGATCTGCGCGCCCCGTTCCGACACATCGCCGGCTACGCCGAATTGCTGGCCGAGGAGGAGCCTGAGCTCAAGCACATCTCCCGGCATTATCTCAAGGGCATCTCGCACGCCGCCCTCTCGGCCGGGCAACTGGTGGACGATCTGCTGCATTTTTCCCAGCTCGGCCGGGCCGATCTGCGCATCAGCCGAATCGACATGCGCAAGGTGGCCGATGAGGTGAGGCGAAGCCTCGACCTGGAATCGCAGGAGCGCCCCATCTCCTGGGACATCGGCCCCCTGCCGGACTGCTGGGGGGACCCGTCGCTCGTGCGTCAAGCCCTGTTCAACCTTGCCGAGAACGCCGTCAAATACACCCGAAAACAGCCGGAGACCCGCATCCGCATCACCGGCATCGAACGATCCGCCGACGTGTTGTATGCGGTGGAAGACAATGGAATCGGCTTCGACATGGCCTATGCCAGCAAGTTGTTCCAGGTATTTCAGCGGCTGCACCGGCCCGAGGATTACGAAGGCACGGGAATCGGCCTCGCGCTCACGCGCCGGATCGTCGAGCGCCACGGCGGCACGATCGAAGCCCGCGGAACGGTTGGTCAGGGCGCCACCTTCAGCTTTTCGCTTCCCCGGCGGCCCGAGGCCTAGCCCATGGCCACGCTGAGACCGATCCTGCTGGTCGAGGACAATCCCGCCGACATCGACCTGACGCTCGCCGCGCTCAAGAAAACCAACCTCGCCAACGCGGTCATCGTCGTGCGCGACGGCGTCGAGGCGCTCGACTATATTTTCCGGGAAGGCGTCTTCGCCGATCGGGAACCTGGGCCGCCCGCCGTCGTGCTGCTCGACCTCAAGCTCCCCAAGGTCGACGGGCTCGAGGTGCTGGAGCGCGTCAAGGCGCATCCGAAGTACCGCACTATTCCGATCGTGATGCTGACGTCCTCGCGCGAGGAAAGCGATGTGGTGCGCAGCTACGAGTTCGGGGTGAACTCCTTTGTCGTGAAGCCCGTCGACTTCAAGGCTTTCTTCGAGTCGATCCGCGATCTCGGCGTGTTCTGGGCCGTCATCAACGAGCCGCTGCCGGGAGGGTTCTGAGGTGAGCATGTCGGGCGATGCCATCGGGCTGCTCCTGCTCGAGGACAGTGACATCGATGCCGAGCTGATCGCCCATCAGCTGGCCAAGCTCGGCCGCCACGTCGAGGTCGACCGCGCCGCCGTGCGCGGCGAGTTTCAGCAGCGGCTCGCGCAACGCCGCTATGATGCGATCCTCTCCGACTATTCGCTGCCGGACTTCGCGGGCATCGAAGCGCTCCAGGTGGCGCGGGCGGCGCAGCCCGACGTGCCCTTCATCTTCGTGTCCGGTGTGCTCGGCGAGGAACGGGCCACGGAGGCGCTGCGGGCGGGCGCCACCGATTACGTGACCAAGCGCGATCTCGGCCGCCTGCCCATGGTGACCGAGCGCGCGCTGCGCGAGGCGCTCGAGCGACGGCTGGGCCAAAGGGCCATGCAGGCGCTGCGCGAGAGCGAGGAGCGCTTTCGCAACATGGCGGACAGCGCACCGGCGCTCATCTGGTCGGTCGGCCCGGACGGCACCATGACCTTTGCCAACCGGCGCTTCGAGACCGAGCTCGGCGTGCCGTCGGCACGCATGCTGCGGGAGGGTTGGGCGGCGCTGCTGCACGAGGATGACTGGCCGGCATTTGCGGAAAAGCGCCGGGCCGCCATCGCGGCGCGTGAGGTCTTCGCCGACGAGATGCGGGTGCGCTGCGCCAGCGGCGAGGTACGCTGGCTGAAATGCCAGAGCAGTCCCCGCCACGACGATGCCGGGCGCTTTCTCGGCTACACCGGCTGCGCCGTCGACATCACCGAGGCGCGCGTCACCAAGCACGTCCTTGAGGTCGAAGTCCTGAAGCGGACCGAAGAGCTGCGCGACAAGGACGAGGCGCTTCGGCAGTCGCAGAAGATGGAGGCCATCGGCCAGCTGACCGGCGGCATCGCCCACGACTTCAACAACATGCTGGCCGGCATTCTCGGCGGCGCGGAGCTGATCCAGCGGCGCCTAGCCGAAGGCCGCTTCGAGGATTGCGAACGGTACCTCGATGCGGTCGTTATGTCCGCCAAGCGGGCCGCCGGGCTGACGCAGCGGCTGCTGGCCTTCTCACGCCGCCAGACGCTCAACGTGCGCGGCAGCGATATCAACGCGCTCGTGGCCTCGCTCGAGGATCTCCTGCATCGCACGATCGGCAGCTCGATCCAGCTGACGATCACGTTCGACCACGACCTGTGGCCGGCCTCGACGGATGCCAACCAGCTCGAGAGCGCGCTGCTCAACCTGGCGATCAACGCGCGCGACGCGATGCCCGACGGCGGGCGCCTCGTCATCGCGACGCGCAACCTCTCGATCGGCCCGTCGGAGGCGGCGCCAGGGCTGAAGCCCGGCGAGTATGTCGCCGTCGATGTGGTGGACGACGGCGCCGGCATGAGCGCGGACGTGAAGGCAAAGGTGTTCGATCCGTTCTTCACGACCAAGCCCCTCGGCCAGGGCACCGGGCTGGGCCTGTCGATGATCTACGGCTTCATGGCGCAGACCGAGGGCCAGATCCGCCTGACCTCGGAACTGGGCGAGGGAACGACGGTCACGCTGCTGCTGCCGCGGGCGGGCGGCGTCACCGATCATGAGGCGCCGCGGACACCGGCACACGTGACGAGCGGCAAGGGCTCGATCCTGCTTGTCGAGGACGAACCGGCCGTCCGCATGCTGATCATCGATCACCTGAGGGAGGCCGGATATCGCGTGCTTGCGACCGACGGGGCTATCGCCGCTCTGGCCCTGCTCGAGGAGGAGCGGGTCGACCTGCTGCTCACCGACGTCGGCCTGCCGGGCATGAACGGCGGCGAGCTGGCGAGGAGAGCGCGTATGCTCCACCCCGAGCTCAGGGTCCTGTTCGCGACCGGCTACGCAGGCGATACAGCCAACCGACCGGATCTGGCGGGCGACGGCACCGACCTGATCGTCAAACCGTTCGACCTGCCGCAGCTAAGCGAGAGGCTGCGGGCGCTCCTGGATCATGTGATCGAGTGAGCCGTCCGGCCGCCGCGGAACGCAGGCAGCCGCCCTGGCGCAGGGCGTGCACGCGACCCGCCGGCGCCCTACATCGGGGCGAGCGCGGACCACCGCTTTGATTTCACATTCACTCCTGCCCCGAATTTGATACAAAATCGAAAGCGTGCGCAGGGAGGTGAGCGATCATGGATGACTTCAGCACACCGCGGCAAGCGGACATCCTCGCCACGGCCAGAGCGCAAGGCAAGGTCAACGTCGATGAGCTGGCGACCCGCTTCGACGTCACGCCGCAGACGATCCGCAAGGATCTCAACGAGTTATGCGATCGCAGACTGATGACGCGCGTCCACGGTGGCGCCGTGATCGCCTCTGGCGTCGAGAATGTGGCCTATGAGGCGCGGCGCTTCATCGCCCAGCCGGAGAAACGGGCCATCGGTGAAGCCGCAGCCCGGCTGATACCAGACAATGCCTCGCTGTTCATCAACATCGGCACGACCACGGAAGAAGTGGCGCGCGCTCTGGTTCAGCATGAGGGGCTGCTCGTCATCACCAACAACCTCAATGTCGCCACCCTGCTCTACCGCCAGCCGAAGATCGAGGTGGTCTTGGCCGGCGGCCCGGTTCGGCGGTCGGACGGAGCGCTGATCGGCTCGAGCGCGGTCGACTTCATCAAGCAGTTCAAGGTGGACTACGCCGTGATCGGCGCCTCTGCCATCGACGAGGATGGAGCGTTGCTCGATTTCGACATTCGCGAGGTCAGAGTGTCCCGCGCCATCATCGACAATGCCCGCAAGGTGATGCTCGTCGCCGACCGGATGAAGCTTGAACGCGCAGCGCCCATCCGCATCGGTCATCTCAGCGAGGTGGACGTGTTCGTCACGGACGAACTGCGCTCTCAGGCCTTGCGCACACTGTGCAGGACCGACGCCGTGGAGCTCGTCGAGGTGGGGCGCCGGGACTGAGCCAGACCGCGCCAGGCCGGCGGCGTTGGCCGGACCTGCGATTGCTTTCGAGTTTCATTTCGTTTATTCTATCTTGACGCATCAAACGAAAATTCAGGCCGCTTGAGGGCCGCCGAGGAGAGGTCGTGGACGCTGCCCCCCGCAATTCCGGCAACGTGTTCGACCTCGGCATCATCGGCGGCGGCGTGAACGGTTGCGGCATCGCGCGCGACGCAGCCGGGCGGGGCGCCTCGGTCGTCCTGTTCGAGCAGGACGATCTCGCCAGCGCCACATCCTCCGCCTCCACCAAGCTGATCCATGGCGGGCTGCGCTATCTCGAACAATACGCGTTCCGTCTGGTGCACGAGGCATTGACGGAGCGGGAGGTGCTGTGGCGGATGGCGCCGCACATCGTCCGCCCGCTGCGCTTCGTCCTGCCTCACCACGAGGGACTACGGCCGGCCTGGCTGCTACGGCTCGGCCTCTTCCTCTACGACCATCTCGGGGGCCGCAAGTTGCTGCCACCGACGCGCTCGCTCGACCTCGCGCATGACCCCGCCGGAGAGCCGTTGAAGGACAGTCGGGCGAGGGCGTTCGAATACTCCGATTGCTGGGTCGAGGATTCGCGCCTCGTAGTGCTGAACGGGGCCGATGCGGCGGGGCATGGGGCCGACATCCGAACGCAGACCAAAGTGGTCTCGGCCGCGCGGAAGGGCGGGCTGTGGCGGATCGAGACCGAGCAGGACGGCCGGCGCGCCAGCGTCGAGGCAAGGGTGCTGGTCAATGCGGCCGGGCCCTGGGTCGGCAGCGTGCTGAGCGGCATCGTCCATTCGAGCGCCAAGGCGTCGGTCCGCATGGTCAAGGGCAGCCACATCGTCGTGCGCAAGCTCTTCGCACACGACCGCTGCTACATCTTCCAGAACGCCGACGGCCGGATCGTCTTCGCCATTCCCTACGAGCATGACTTCACGCTGATCGGCACCACGGACCTCGACTTCCATGACGATCCGGCGGCGGTCGCGATCAGCGCGGCGGAGGTCGACTATCTCTGCTCGGCGGCGAGCGAGTATTTCCGTGAGCCGGTGACCCGCGACAAGGTAGTCTGGACCTACTCCGGGGTCCGCCCGCTCTATGACGACGGCGCCTCGAGGGCTCAGGAGGCGACGCGCGACTACGTGCTCACGCTCGACGCGCCGGGCGGCGAGCCGCCGCTGCTCTCCGTGTTCGGCGGCAAGATCACTACCTACCGCCGCCTGGCCGAGGCTGCGATCGACAAGCTCGCTCCCCACGCCGCGTGGGCCGGACGGCCGGCCTGGACAAAGGAGGCGTGTCTGCCTGGGGGCGATTTCCCGGTCGACGGCCTCGATGCGCTGGCCGCGGCGATCGGCGCCGAGCAGCCCTGGCTGGGAGGCGCCACGATAGCGCGGCTGGCACGCGCCTATGGCACGAAGGCCCACGAAATGCTCGCCGGTGCCCGGTCGGTTTCGGAGCTCGGACGGCACTTCGGTGCCGATCTCTACGAAGCAGAGGTTCGATACCTGATGCGCGCCGAATTCGCGCGCCGGGCGGCCGACGTCCTGTGGCGTCGCGGCAAGCTCGGATTGCGATTGTCGGTGGCGCAGCGGGAGGCGCTGGACGATTTCATGCGGACAGTGGACGGCGCGACGGCATCGCGGCCGCACGGGACGAGGACGTCTGGAGCCCCGCGGGAGGAGACGGAGGCGCCCAATCGCGGCAGAGGCCCCGGAGATCCAAGGCGTTGGAGCGTTTCGATTGCGTCGGATCACGCCCGACGTGGACGTGCGCCAGGGCCTGCCGCGCAGGAGTGACGGTCGCTCCTGCGGGCCAAGGCAGGCTCGATGGCGAATGAGCGCCGCTCGATCCGGCTGCTGTCGGCGGGATGGAGGGCGCAAGGGAGGTTCGCTTGGGCCTGATCCTCGACCGCGTGCGGCGCGACGTCGGCGCCGAGACGTATATTCACGAGACCAGCCTGCGCCTTGCGCCGGGCACGATGACCGTGCTGCTCGGCCCGACGCTCGCCGGCAAGACATCGCTGATGCGGCTGATGGCGGGCCTCGACCGGCCGACCGCGGGGCGGATCCTCACCACCGACGGCCGGTCGGAGACCGACGTCACCGGGGTTGCCGTGCGCGAGCGCTCCGTGGCGATGGTCTATCAGCAGTTCATCAACTATCCGAACCTCAGCGTCTTCGAAAACATCGCCTCGCCGCTCCGGGTGAAGCGTCTGCCCAAAGCCGAGATCGACGACAAGGTCCGTGCCATGGCGCGGCTGATGCAGCTCGAGCCCTTCCTGGAGCGCCCGCCCCTCAGCCTGTCGGGCGGCCAGCAGCAGCGCACGGCCATGGCGCGCGCGCTGATCCGGGGCGCCGACCTGGTGCTGCTCGACGAGCCGCTCGCCAATCTCGACTACAAGCTGCGCGAGGAGCTGCGTGAAGAGCTGCCGAAGATCGTGCGCGCCTCGCGGGCGACGGTGGTCTACGCCACGACGGAGCCGCAGGAGGCGCTGCTGCTCGGCGACTACACGGCCGCGCTCTGGCAGGGCCGCGTGACGCAATACGGCCCCAGCGCCGAGGTCTACCGCCGCCCCACGGACCTGACCACGGCACAGATCTTCTCCGACCCGCCGCTCAATCTGCTGCCGGTGAGCAAGCGCGAAGCCGTCATCCAGCTGCCCGGCGGCGCGAGCATCCCCGCGGGCGGAGCGCTGGCCGCGCTGGCCGACGGGGACTATCGCCTCGGCTTTCGGGCCCATCAGCTGGCGCTGCGCGCCGGCCCGGCGCCGAGCCTCGCATTCGCCGGCACGGTGACGGTGGCCGAGATCACCGGGTCGGAGAGTTATGTCCACGTCGAATGCGCTGGCTTGCGCTGGGTGGCGCTCGTGCCGGGCGTGCAGGAGCTCGAGCCCGGCGCGGCGATCACCGTCCACGTCGATCCGGCTCACGTCTTCGTCTTCGCCTCCGACGACAGGCTTGCCCACGCGCCCGCCGTCCGCACGGCCGCCTGAGGAGAGAGCATGGCCCGCATCGAGCTCTCCAATCTGGCCCACTCCTACACGCCGGGCGCGTCGGAGCCGGGCGATTTCGCGCTGAAAGCGATGAACCTGACCTGGCGCCAGGGCGGCGCCTACGCGCTGCTCGGCCCCTCCGGCTGCGGCAAGACCACGCTGCTCAACATCATCTCCGGCTTGCTGACACCATCTCATGGCCAGGTGCTGTTCGACGGGCGCGACGTAACCGGCCTGCCGACGGAGCAGCGCAACATCGCGCAGGTCTTCCAGTTTCCGGTCGTCTACGACACCATGACGGTCCGCGAGAACCTCGCCTTCCCCTTGCGCAACCGCGGCATGGCGGGCAAGGCGGCGGACCGGCGCGTGCGGGAGATCGCCGAACTTCTCGACCTCTCCGGAGAGCTCGACCGCAAGGCGCGCGGGCTGACCGCGGACGCCAAGCAGAAGATTTCCCTCGGCCGCGGGCTGGTGCGGCCGGACGTGGCGGCGATCCTGTTCGACGAGCCGTTGACGGTGATCGACCCGCAGCTCAAGTGGGAGCTCCGTTCCAAGCTCAAGGCGTTGCACCGCGCACTCGACGTCACGATGATCTACGTGACCCACGACCAGACCGAAGCACTGACCTTCGCCGACACGGTGATGGTGATGTACGACGGCAGCGTGGTGCAGGCCGGACGGCCGGACGAGCTGTTCGAGCGGCCGGACCACACCTTCGTCGGCTACTTCATCGGCTCGCCCGGCATGAACGTGCTGCCGGCCGAGATCGAAGGCAGCCGCGCCCGCGTGGGGGGCGGCACGATCGAGCTCAGCCGCAGCTACGACGTCCCCTCCGGCAGACGCATCGAGATCGGCGTCAGGCCGGAGTTCGCCAGCCTGGCGCCGCCGGGCGAGGGGCTGGCGGCCACGGTCGAGCGCATCGACGACCTCGGCCGGGCTCGACTGGCGCGGCTCAGGCTCGGCGGCCACCCCTTCGCAGCGAGCGTGCCCGAGGCGCTTGCGGACATCGGCACGGCCGCGGGCGTCGTCCTTGAGCGCGCTCAGGTCCATGTCTATGCCGACGGCAAACGCCTGGAGGGGAGGGCGTGATGGACAAGCCGTATGACAACCGCGCCTGGCTTCTCGTCCTGCCGGTGCTCGCCATCGTCGCCTTCTCGGCGGTGATCCCCTTGATGACGGTCGTCAACTATTCGGTGCAGGACACGTTCGGCAACAACCAGTTCTTCTGGAACGGCACCGGCTGGTTCCGGGAGTTGCTCGACCCGTCGACCGACCTGGGCGGGCGCGTCTTCGACTCCTTGTGGCGCAACCTCGCCTTCTCGGCGATCATTCTCGCGATCGAGGTACCGCTCGGCATCGCCGTCGCGCTTGCCATGCCACGCCACGGCTGGAAGGTCGCGGCGACGCTGGTGCTGATGGCGATGCCGCTGCTCGTGCCCTGGAACGTGGTGGGCACGATCTGGCAGGTCTTCGCCCGCGCCGATATCGGCCTGCTGGGCTATGCGATCAACCGGCTGGGGATCGACTACAACTATGTCGCCGATCCGCTCGACGCCTGGATCACCATCATCGTGATGGACGTCTGGCACTGGACCTCGCTGGTGGCGCTGCTGTGCTACGCCGGGCTGAAGTCGATCCCGGACGCCTACTACCAGGCCGCACGCATCGACGGCGCCAGCCGCTGGGCCGTGTTCCGCTACATCCAGCTGCCGAAGATGCGGCGCGTGTTGATCATCGCCGTCCTGCTGCGCTTCATGGACTCGTTCATGATCTACACCGAGCCTTTCGTCGTCACCGGCGGCGGGCCGGGCAACTCGACCACCTTCCTCTCCATCGAGCTGGTGAAGCTGGCGCTCGGCCAGTTCGACCTCGGCAAGGCCGCCGCCATGTCGATCGTCTACAACCTGATCGTCCTCGCCGTATGCTGGGTCTTCTACACGGTGATGACCAATCTCGACGTCGAGCGCCGGCGCCTGCCGGCGGACCGGTGAGGAGCCGCCGATGACCGCGGAGAGCATGCCGGCGACCGCGCCGCTGCCCGCCACGGGGGCGATGCGGAAGGCGCGCGTCGCCTTCCGCTTCCAGGGCGCAGGCGTGACGCTCGGTCTCTACCTCATCTTCCTGATGCTGCCGATCTATTGGCTGTTCATCATGAGCCTGAAGACCAATGCCGAGATCAATGCCGGCATGACCTTATGGCCGCGCGAGATCACCTTCGACAACTACCGGACGATCTTCACCGATTCGTCCTGGTATTCGGGTTATATTAACTCGCTGACCTACGTGGTCATGAACACGGCGATCTCGATCCTGCTGGCGCTGCCAGCGGCCTATGCCTTCTCGCGCCACCGTTTCCTCGGCGACAAGCACCTGTTCTTCTGGCTGCTCTCCAACCGGATGGCGCCGCCGGCCATCTTCGCTCTGCCCTTCTTCAATCTCTACTCGGCGATCGGGCTGTTCGACACGCCGCTGGCGGTGGCGCTGGCGCATTGCCTGTTCAACGTGCCGCTGGCGGTGTGGATCCTGGAGGGCTTCATGTCGGGCGTGCCGCGCGAGATCGACGAGACCGCCTATCTCGACGGCTATTCCTTCCCGCATTTCTTCGTGAAGATCTTCACGCCGATCATCGCCAACGGCATCGGCGTCACGGCCTTCTTCTGCTTCATGTTCTCCTGGGTCGAGCTCCTGCTGGCGCGCACCTTGACCACGGTCAACGCCAAGCCGATCGCCGCCACGATGACGCGCACGGTCTCGGCCGCCGGCATGGACTGGGGGCTGCTCGCGGCGGCGGGCGTGCTGACCCTCATCCCCGGCGCCCTCGTGATCTGGTTCGTGCGCAACTACATCGCCAAAGGCTTCGCGCTGGGGAGGGTATGATGCCCGATCTCACCTGGATGGCATGGACGCCGCAGACAGCCCTGTTCTTCGCGACGATCATCGGCCTGCTCTTGGTAATGACGACCCTTGCCGTGCGGCGGCCCGAGCTGGAGCGCGTCGGCGCGCTCGGCATCGCCACGACCCGCGGCGACCGGCTGTTCCTGAGCCTGCTCGGCACGGCCTTCATCCATCTCGCCTGGCTGGGCCTCGCCGGCGGCCCGCTCTGGTGGGCGACAGCCCTCTCGCTTCTCTACGCCGCGGCGGTCTTCCGCTTCGTCTGACGGGATCTCGGACGGCGGCCGGGAGCCGACCGCCCTCCGCAACAAGAGCCGCCAAGGCCTGGAGGACAACAATGACACTTGGACACACGACACACTTGGACACATTTGGAGGAAACGATGAAGAAGCATCTGTTGGCCGCCACCGCCATGTGCCTCGTGCTCGGCGCCGCGCCGGCCTTCGCCGACATGGAGGCGGCGCGGCGCTGGGTCGACGGCGAATTCCAGCCCTCGACGCTCACCAAAGACGAGCAGCTCAAGGAGATGGAGTGGTTCGTCAATGCAGCGAAGCCCTTCGCCGGCATGGAGGTCAATGTCGTCTCCGAGACGATCACCACCCATGAGTACGAGGCCCGCACCCTGGCCCGGGCCTTCAGCGAGATCACCGGCATCAAGCTTAAGCACGATCTGATCCAGGAAGGCGACGTGGTCGAGAAGCTGCAAACGCAGATGCAGTCCGGCCGCAACGTCTACGACGGCTGGATCAACGATTCCGACCTGATCGGCACCCATTTCCGCTACAAGCAGACGACCAACCTGACGGACTGGATGGCCGGTCCGGGCAAGGACGTCACCAATCCGATGCTCGACGTCGACGACTTCATCGGCAAGTCGTTCGGCACGGCGCCGGACGGCAAGCTCTACCAGTTGCCCGACCAGCAATTCGCCAATCTCTACTGGTTCCGCTACGACTGGTTCTCGCGGCCCGACCTGAAGGAGAGGTTCAAGGCCAAATACGGCTATGAACTCGGCGTACCGGTGAACTGGTCGGCCTACGAAGACATCGCTGAGTTCTTCAGCAACGACGTCAAGGAGGTCGACGGCGTTCGCGTCTACGGCCACATGGACTACGGCAAGAAGGACCCGTCGCTCGGTTGGCGCTTCACCGATGCCTGGCTCTCCATGGCGGGCAACGGCGACAAGGGCATTCCCAACGGAAAGCCCGTCGACGAATGGGGCATCCGCATGGAGGGCTGCCGGCCGGTGGGCTCCTCCGTCGAGCGCGGCGGCGACACCAACGGGCCCGCGTCCGTCTATGCCGTGCAGAAATATGTCGACTGGCTCAACAAATACGCGCCTCCGCAGGCGCGCGGCATGACCTTCTCGGAATCGGGCCCCGTGCCGGCCCAGGGCAACATCGCCCAGCAGATCTTCTGGTACACCGCCTTCACCGCCGACATGGTGAAGCCCGGCCTGCCGGTGGTGAACCCCGACGGCACGCCGAAATGGCGGATGGCGCCCTCCCCCAAGGGCGCCTATTGGCAAGACGGGATGAAGCTCGGCTACCAGGACGCGGGCTCGCTGACCCTGCTGAACTCGACACCGGTCGAGAAGCGCAAGGCGGCCTGGCTCTACATGCAGTTCATCGTCGCCAAGACGGTGAGCCTGAAGAAGAGCCATGTGGGCCTCACCTTCATCCGCGAGAGCGACATCTGGGACAAGAGCTTCACCGAGCGGGCCTCCAAGCTCGGCGGACTGATCGAGTTCTACCGCTCACCGGCGCGCGTGCAGTGGACGCCGACCGGCAACAACGTGCCGGACTATCCGCGCCTCGCCCAGCTCTGGTGGCAGAATATCGGGGACGCCTCCTCCGGCGCCAAGACGGCGCAAGCGGCGATGGATTCGCTCGCCGCCGCCCAGGACTCGGTGCTCGAGCGGCTGGAGCGCTCCGGCGTGCAGGGCGAGTGCGGGCCCAAGCTGAACCCGAAGCAGACGGCCGAGGCGTGGTTCGCCAAGTCCAAGGCCGACGGCAATGTCGCGCCTCAGCCCAAGCTGGCCAACGAGAAACCGAAGGGCGAGACGATCGACTACGACACCCTGATCAAGTCGTGGCCGGCGACGCCGCCCAAGAAGAACTGACGGCTCCCGGTCTTCAGCATCAGAGATCATTCTGAGTGCGTGACGACGCGGCCCCCGCCCCTGTCCCTCCCCACCACCGCATGGGGAGGGAGGCGCCTCGCGTGCAGACGTGGCGCCTTGGGGCAGGGGCCAACCGATCGGCCTTCCCCTCGTGGGAGGCTGGCCAGAGCCGGCGGAGGGCTTGGTGGGGGTCGGCTTCGCCGGATCAACGCCAGCAGAACATGCCTTGCCGAGATGAGGGCAGGCCAGGTGCAAGGCCGGCCGGCCCGAGGCCCGGACGGCCAGCGACGACCTTGCTGGAGCGTTTCGAGCGAAGTGGACGCCGGTTCGCGTGAAGAAAAGGCGATAAGTCAAACAGATGGAGCGCTTCGGAATCGAAGAAACGCGGAAATGCTCTATTGACCGAAAGCCCTCACAAATTGACCACCGCCTTGATGCCGAGCACCACGGCATCCTTGGCGCTGGTGACACCGCCGGGGTAGCGGATGAGCTGCACGTTGGGCCGGAGCTCCAGGCCGCCGGTAACCTCGACGTTGTAGTAGGCCTCCAGCACGTATTCGGCGCGCTGCACTTGGACGCTGCCGGGCTGGCGCAGGTTGGTGAAGGCCTCGGTCTGGGCGTAGCGGCTGTTGACCTGCGTGCGGCCGAGGGCAACGGCGATGACGTCCCGCGGCCGGCTGTCGAAGACGCCGGTGTAGATGAGGCCGAAGGCGACCTGGTTGTCGATCTGCGAGGTGCGCCGGTCGGTCTGGGTGAAGTTGACGAAGGCGCTGAGGCCGCGTTTGGGGTCGTCGGCCGAGGTGCGCAGCACCTGCTGAAGCACGTGGAAGCTGATGCCGTAGCGGCCCTGCCGCAGCAGCGGCGGCCCGCCGGCCAATGCCAGCGGCAGCCCGACGCGGTTGTAGTAGACGTCGTCGGCGTGGGAGCTGTCGTACCAGACCGTGGCGCTGTAGCTGCCGGCCAGGCCGTTGAAGGTCGGCTGCCAGACGATCTCCGCCGGCATCAGCGCGCCCGTCGTGCCGCTGCCGCCCAGGAAGAAGCCATGATCCTCGGCAATGTTCTTGGGATCCACCTGATAGGCGCCGACCTGCACATAGGCCTCGGCCGAACCCACGCGCAGGCGTGTTCCCCACTGGCTGACCGGCCAGTTGTACCAATAATTGCCGACAAGGTTGCCCGGGGTCGCGCCGCAAAACGTCAGGTTCTGGAAGTCGCATGAGAAAGCGGCGAAGTCTTCGCCGATGGTCATGCGGCCGAGCTTCCACGATACGGCGCCGCCCAGGAGCTGCTGCTCGTACCACATCTGCGTGAGGCGCCAGATGTTGCCGCGGCCGTAGACCTCCTGCACCAATTGCAGGGTGTCGAGGCCCGCGTCGGACGCCAGATTGCGACCGTTGCGGTTGGTCAACGTCACCTGCAGCGTGCCGCCCGCAATCCCGAACAGCCGCCCGAAATCGAGCGTCGTGCCGAGCGCCAGCTGGCCCGCGCCGCGCACATAGCGGTGGTCGCCGCCGCTCACGTTGCCGGCCCCTTCCTCCGTGTAACCGATCTGGAACTCGACGCCGCGCTGCGCCCAGGCACTGCGCAGGCCGCCCCAGTCGCCTAGGAGCTGCGTCGGGCTTTCGGCATGCGCGGACGCGGAGGCGAGCGCCGCGGCGCTGGCAGCCGCGATGGCGAGGATCAGGCGAAGCATCGTCGGCTCCTCTGCCGCTCAAGCCCTGGGCGCAAGCGCCGAGCCGCCGGGCGGATGCGCTTGCGGTGTGGCACCCAGGTCCCGAAAGGGCCGGCCCGAGCGCAGATGCGCTTCGATCGCCTCGAGCGTGACACCGCTCGTCTCCGGCACCCGCAGCCGGGTAAAGATCAGCCCGAGCACGCAGGCGCCGGCGTAGATGGCGAAGACGCCGCCCAGCCCAAGCGTCGCGATCAGGGTCGGGAACGAGAAGACGATGACGAAGTTCATGCCCCAGTTGGCCAGCGACGCGACGCTCATGCCGAGCGCGCGGACCTTGAGCGGGAAGATCTCCGACATCATCACCCAGGGCAGCGGGCCGATGCTGGCGGCGAACGAGCCGATGAACAGGGCGAGGCCGGCGAGCGCCAGCGGGCCGAGCGCCTGCATGTCGGTCAGGGCCCCCACGGCGATCAGGCCCAGCCCGAGGGCGGTGCCGGCGAAGCCCAGGTACAGCAGCCGGCGGCGACCGACGCGGTCGATCAGGGCCATGCCGACGAAGGTCATCAGCACGTTGACGATGCCGATGCCGACGGTCGCCAGAAGCTGCGACGAGCTCGACGTGAAGCCGGCCGCCTGAAAGATGGTGGGGGCGTAGTAGATGACCGCGTTGATGCCGCTCACCTGCTGGAGCAGGAAGAGGCCGATGCCGACCACCAGCGCCGGACGCACCACGGGAGCGAAGAGGTCCGCCCACGTTCCCTCCGCAGCGGACGCCTGGACGGTCTGCGTGATCGCGTTCATCTCCGCCTCGACGGCAGCGTCGCGGGGATCGCTGCCGCGGATACGGGCGATGACGGCGCGGGCCTCGCCCAAACGCCCCTTGGAGGCGAGCCAGCGGGGCGTGTCGGTCATGGCGAACATGCCGAGCGCCAGCGCCAGCCCCGGCACGGCGCCGAGCATGAACATGGTGCGCCAAGATTCGGAAAAGGCGTAGCCGACGAGATACGCGCCGAGAATGCCGAGCGTGATGGCAAGCTGGTAGATGGAGACCAGCATGCCACGGTGTTTAGCCGGCGCATTCTCGGAAATGTAGAGGGGGGCGACGATCGCCGCCAGGCCGATGGCGAAGCCGAGGATGATGCGCGCGGCGGTCAGTGTCCAGACGCCGCCCGCGGCGCCGGCCAGCACGGCGCCGCCGACGAAGATGAGGCCGGCCATGAGCAGCGACGTGCGGCGGCCGAGGGAGGCGGCGAGAGAGCCCGCCACCAGCGCCCCGAACAGGGCGCCGAAGGGGACGGCCGACGTTACCATTCCTTCCATGAAGGGCGTGATACCAAACTGGCCGCGGAGCAGTCCGAGCGCGCCGGCAATGATGCCTTCGTCGAAGCCGAACAGGAATCCTGCCAGCCCCGCGACCGCTGCCACGAGATAGACCATGACGCCCCCTCCCCACGCTCGCCACGCTGACCAGGCGGCACCGCCGGCCGCAGGCGTGAGCGCTACCGTATAGCGTCGCCTATCATCCGGGCCGGTGCTCCACAAGCATAGCATGTAAGTCGATCGATCTGTCGTGCTTGAGCGGGCATTCAACCGCCGGCGCGCAGGGTGAAACCGATCGGAGGGATCCGCCACGCGCGAGCTTCATCGCATCGGCATGTCCGGTCGGTACCGGTGGCGGCGGGAGCGACGCCGGCCTGCGCCGACGCACCTCAAGGTGGGGAAGATCGCCCGGTCTGGAGTATTTCCGCGTTTCTTCGAATCGCCGAATGCTCTATCTGTTTGATTTGCTGCGTTTTCTTTACGCGAACCGGCGTCCACTTCGCTCGAAAACGCTCCTGGCGCGTGCCCCCACGGGGCCGGCTCACAGATTTGCGGTGGAGAGGAAGGCGCGGTCCGTTCCGTCGAGCACCAGCGCGGTCAGGACCCCGGTGGCGAAGGCACCGGTGTCGATGTTGATGCGGTTGGGCCTCACCTCCGGACGCGCCGCGGGAGTATGGCCATGCACTACGACGGCCCCGAACGGCTCGGTCGACAGCAGGAACTCATGCCGGATCCACACCAGGTCGTCCGCTTGCTGGGCCTCCAGCGGCACCCCGGGCCGGACGCCCGCGTGGCAGAAGAAATAGTCGCCGAGCCAGAGGCTCGTCGGCAGCCCTTGCAGCACCGCGATGGCGGACGCTCCCAGGCGATCGCGCAGCGCCAGGCGGGCGGCCTCGTAGCCGGTGCCGCGCGATGGGCGCTCGACGTCGACACCGAACGACGTGAGCGTCTGGAGCCCGCCGTTGCGTCCCCAATGGTCGAGCACCGCGGCGTCATCCAGGAAGGCGAGGAGCATCTCCTCGTGGTTGCCGCGCAGGGGATGGACCGGGGCGGGAAAGTCCCCCTCGACGACCCGGCGCAGCACCTCGGCCGAGGCCGGGCCGCGATCGATGTAGTCGCCGAGCGGGATGATCAGACCGGGCTTGCCCGCGCGGCGCAGATCGGCCTCGATCAGGCCGAGGATCTGCACGAGCAGATCGGCGCGGCCGTGCACGTCGCCGATGGCATAGATGCGCTGGCCAGGCGGCGCCGCCGCAGTCGTGGCCGTGGTTGTCGTCCGGCCGGTCAATGGCCCCTCCTGGCAACGGGAAGGACGGGAGCGCAGACCACCGGTGGGGTCGGGCCGGCGGGACGCGCCAGGCGCGAGGCGCTCAGCGCAGGCGCGAGGCGATCGAGCGGCTGGGCTTGCGCTCCACCACCACCTGCCGAACCGAGGTGCGATGGGCGATGGTGACGGTGGGCGCCTTGGGCCGCCTCAGCACGGCAGCATGGGGACGGACATCGTCCATCGAGATACCCATGAGCCCGGCGGCGATCTCGATGCGCTGCTCGAAATCGTCGCTCAGATCGCTCGCCGCGGCCAGGGCCTCCTCGATGGTGGGGGGCTCGTGCCGGACTTTGATCGGCGGCAGATTTTCGGGGCTCTTGCGGTTCTGTTTCATGGGTCAGACGATAGCACGGATTTGCGGATTGCCGCACTGCAACAAACGCCGCGGTGGAATTCGCGTGCTGCCTGGGGCGAGGCAGTCCGACGGCGTTCGCGGGCCGCCCTTATGTTGCTGTGCGGGGGCCGAACCGCAAGGCCGGCGCCCGGTTTTTGCGTGCCGCTGCTTAAGCGGCGCGGGAGCAGCGCCCCGGCGGCCAGGCCACCGGCGGACGCTTCCCCGCGTCGGGAGGGGGTGTGGATGAGAGAAGGGACTGCGCAGCTCAGCCGAGAGCCGGGAGCAGGCGCGGGACGAGGATCAGGGCGAGGGTGACGAGGGTGATCAGGGCAAAGCAGGCGGCGTTGACGGCCATTGAGGCGCTCTCTTGTTGGGCAGATCGCTGTCTCGGGAGAACGTTCGCGGCAGCGTCCGCACCCGTCCAATGCCATGGCGTGTAGCGCCGAGAAATGTCGGATCGGTAAATAATCGGGCGCAGTCGCAACCCGTCTGCCAGGTTCCCGCCCGGCGTGTTCCCGGCGCAACGGTCGGTCGATCTCAGAGCTTGTTTGGGAGTTCGGCGGCGGAGGGCCGGCGAGGGATTTTCGCCAGGTTTGCCGTTTCAGCAGGGCTCGAAAACCTATTTCAACATCCTGCTAAGGCGCGTCGAACGAGGCCCCGCCAGTTCCCTCGCCGGCGAGCAGATCCGGCCGGCGCGCGCGCGTGACCGCCAGGGCCTGCTGCCGCCGCCAGCGCTCGATGCGGCCATGATCGCCGGACATCAGCACCTCGGGCACGGGATGTCCGTCCCAGTCGCGGGGCCGCGTGTAGTGCGGATATTCGAGCAGCCCGCCTTCGAAGCTCTCTTCGGCGCCCGAGGCACGGGCGCCCATGACGCCGGGGAGCAACCGCACGCAGGCATCGAGCACGGCGAGCCCCGCGACCTCGCCGCCCGAAAGCACATAGTCGCCGATCGACACCTCCTCGAGCGCGCGGGCGCCGACCACGCGCTCGTCGACACCCTCGAAGCGGCCGCAGACGATGGCGATGCCCCGCCCGGCGGCGAGTTCGCGCACGCGCGCCTGCGTCAGCGGCCGCCCCCGGGGCGTCATCAGCAGCCGTGGCCGCGTATCGCCCTCCGGGCAGGCTGCGTCGATCGCCGCCGCCACCACGTCCGGCCGCAGTACCATTCCGGGGCCGCCGCCGAAAGGCGTGTCGTCGACGGCGCGGTGACGGCCGAGCCCGTGATCGCGGATGTTGCGGGCGTCCAGCCGCCAGACGCCGCGCTGGAGCGCGTCGCCGGCGAGCGAATGGCCGAGCGGGCCGGGAAACATCTCGGGGAACAGGGTCAGTACAGTGACCTGCCAGGGCACGGCCGCGCCCGGTGCGTCGTTGCCGGTAGAGGGAATGTCGTCGCCGTTCATGCCCGCGTTGTGGCGCGCCGGGCGCCCGCGGTCAAACCGCGGCGCACCCGGCGGCTGCGCCATCCACTCGGATCGGGAGACGCCCTAAGCTGCCTTGTACTGTTCGTATTCTTCGGCCAGGGCCTTGGCGACCGCCGGGCGCGCCATGAGGCGATCGCGGTAGGCCTTGAGAGCCGGCCATTCGTCGAAGTCGATCTTGACGAAAGAGGCCCAGTTGAGGATCGCGGCGAGATAGGCATCGGCGACGCTGAAGCGGTCGAGCAAATAGTCGCGCCCGGCGAGATGCCGGTCGAGCACCGCGAAGCGCGGCCCGGCCTTGGCCCGCGCGTAGCGCTTGGCGTCCTCCGGCGCCGCCGGATCGAGCAGCGGCGAGAACACCAGTTTGTGCAGCTCGGTGCCGACGAAGCTCAGCCACTGTTGCAGCCGCGCCCGGCCCACCGGGTCGGTCGGCGCCAGGTGCGCATCCGGATGCCTGTCGGCGACGTATTGCAGCACCACCGGGTTCTCGGTGAGGGTCTCGCCGCTGTCGGTACGGATCGCCGGAACCTGGCCCATGGGATTGATGGCGAGGTAGTCCTCGCCCGTCCGCGTGCGCTTTGCCTCGAGATCCACCGCAGTGAAGGTCGGCTGGGCGCCGGCCTCGTAGAGCGCGATGCGGCTGGCCAGGGAACAGGCGAGCGGCGAATAGAACAGCTCCATGGGATCCTCCTCTTTCATTTTTGTACCGTATCGCACATAAATAGCTGGTCAAGGATTTTATGCGATATGGTACAAAATCAGAAAGGCCGCCGCGGCCGGCCCCGGGCCTACGACCCCGACACCGTCCTCGGGGAGGCCACGGCGGCATTCTGGAGCAGCGGCTACGGCGCCACCTCGCTGGACAATCTCAGCGCCGCGACGAAGCTGAACCGGCCGAGCCTCTACGGCGCCTTCGGCGACAAGGGCGCGCTCTATCTCAGGACGCTGGAGCGCTATCGTGATCAGGCGGCCGTGGGAATGGGCGCCGCGTTGGCGCCGGCGCGGCCGCTGCGCGAGGGCCTGCGCCGCGTCTATGGGCACGCGCTCGACCTCTACTTTCACCGCAGCCCGGCTCTGGGTTGCTACATGATCGGCACGGCGACGACGGAGGCGGTCCAGCACGATGAGGTGCGCACGTTCCTGCGCGATGCCCTGCGGCAGCTCGACCGTGGCTTCGAGCGGCGGCTGGCGCTGGCGCGGGAACAGGGGGAGATCGCCGCGACGGCGGATCCGGCGAGCCTGGCCAGGATCGCCTCCGCCATCCTCCACACCCTCGCGGTGCGCTCGCGCGCCGGCGACAGCCGGGCCGAGCTCGAGGCCATCGTCGAGACGGGAATCGCGCTGATCTGCGGCCCCGAGCACATTTCTGCGCCAGCTTAGAGCATTTTCGAGCGAAGTGGACGCCGGTTCGCGTGAAAAAAATGCGACAAAACAGATAAGTAGGGCATTTCCGCGATTAGGAGACACGCGGAAACGCTCTCGTGAATCTCGAGCGCTTGAAAGGCCTACTCGCGTTCCGCCGGCTCGGCATCCGCGAACGGGTTCGCCGCCACCAGCAGGCGGCCGGCCGCGATGTCCACGGACGGGACGACGGCCCTGGTGAAGGGCACCATCACGCTCGCCTGACGGGCATCCGCGCCGGCATCGGCGGGGGCGATCTCGAGCACGTCGCCGGCGCCGAAATCGTGCACCGCCAGCACCCGGCCAAGGGCGATGCCCGCGTGCTCGACCGTGAGCCCCACGAGATCGGCCAGGTAGAACTCGTCGCTGTCGGCCAGCGCCGGCAGCCGCTGGCGCGGCAGGTGCAGCATCAGCCGCGCCAGCGCCTCTGCCGCGGTGCGGTCGGCGACGCCGTCGACGCGGACGACGAACATGTTGCCGTCGCCGCCGGGCGCCGGGCGCCAATCGCTCAGGACGAAGCTGCGCCCGTCCCGCCCGAGCAGCGGGCCGTAGCCGCTGACCGCGGCCGGGTCGGCCGTATGCGACTTCAGCCTGACCTCGCCGCGCACCCCGTGCGGGCGGCCGAACTCGGCCACCACCACGTGGCCGGCGAGGTCGATGGCGGGCCGCGTTGCGGCGCCGCGCTCCGCCGGCGGCACGGGCGGCCGCTGCCGCGGGTCAGCGGCGGCACGCCCGGCCGGGCCGGGCGGCGGACGGCGGGAGCGCACGAGCGCCGCCGCTATCAGGCCGCGGCTTCCTCGCCGGCCGCCTTGGCGGCCGCAGCGGCGCGCTCCTTGGCCTTGGCGCCGGGCTCGGCCTTCTTGGGATTGTTGCGCGCCGGGCGCTTCAGCAGGCCGGCCGCGTCGAGGAAGCGCAGGACGCGGTCGGTCGGCTGGGCGCCCTTGGCGAGCCAGTCCTTGGCCTTCTCGACATCGAGCACGACACGCGCCGCGTCGTCCTTGGCCTTGAGCGGATCGTAGGCGCCGATGCGGTCGATGAAGCGGCCGTCACGGGGCGAACGGGCGTCGGCGATGACGATGCGGTAATAGGGACGCTTCTTGGCGCCGCCACGGGCCAAGCGAATCTTCAGGGACATGGGTTACTCCTTCGGTGTCTTTGGAAATCGCGTTCGAGGTTGCATGGACGGTCGGCGGCAACGCGGGCCGCGGATCCCAAAAGCCTATTTCTTCTTGCCCAAGGGGAAGCCGCCAAGGCCCGGCAGCCCCGCCTTGCCGAGGCCGGGGAGACCCGGAAGGCCCGGCCCCTTGCCGCCGAACCCGGGCGGCATCGGCGGGACGCCGCCGCCCGGCAGGCCGCCGGGGAGCCCGCCCTTGCCCATGGCCCGCTGCGCCTGCTCCAGCATCTCCGGCGTCGGCTGCGGCATGCCACCGCCACCGAGCCCGAACATGTTGCCGAGCGCCGCGCCCAGGCCGCCGCGCCCCCCCTTGCCCATCGCCTTCATCATGTCGGCCATCTGCCGGTGCATCTTGAGCAGGCGGTTGACGTCTTCGACCTTGGTACCGGAGCCCGCGGCGACGCGCTTCTTGCGCGAGGCCTTGAGCAGATCGGGATTGCGCCGCTCCTTGGGCGTCATCGACATGATGATGGCCCGCTGACGCTTGAACAGACGGTCGTCGAGATTGGCGTTGTCGAGCTGCCCCTTGATCTTGCCGATGCCGGGCAGCATGCCGAGCACGCCCTTCATGCCGCCGACGCGCTCCATCTGCGCCAGTTGCTCGGCCATGTCCTCCAGGTCGAAGGCGCCCTTGCGCATCTTCTGCGCCATGCGCTCGGCTTTTTCGGCGTCGATCGTCTCCGCCGCCCGCTCCACGAGCGAGACGATGTCGCCCATGCCCAGGATGCGGTTGGCGACGCGCGAGGGATGGAACTCCTCCAGCGCGTCGAGCTTCTCGCCGGTGCCGACCAGCTTGATCGGCTTGCCGGTCACCGCGCGCATCGACAGTGCGGCGCCGCCGCGGCCGTCGCCGTCCATGCGGGTCAGCACGATACCCGTGAGGCCGACACGGTCCTCGAAGGCCCGCGCCGTGTTGACGGCGTCCTGGCCGGTCAGGGCATCGGCGACCAGCAGCACCTCGTGCGGCTGGGTCACGGCCTTGACCTCGGCCACCTCGGCCATCAGGGCCTCGTCGAGGGTGACGCGGCCGGCGGTGTCGAGCATCACCACGTCGTAGCCGCCGAGCTTCGCCGCCTCCAGCGCCCGCCGGGCGATCTGCACCGCGGACTGGCCGGCGACGATCGGCAAGGTATCGACGCCCACCTGCTTGCCCAGCACCGCCAGCTGCTCCATGGCGGCCGGGCGGCGGGTGTCGAGCGAGGCGAGCAGCACCTTGCGCTTGCCGCGTTCGGTGAGGCGCTTGGCTATCTTGCCGGTGGTGGTCGTCTTGCCCGAGCCCTGCAGGCCGACCATCAGGATCGGCACCGGCGGCACGGCGTCCAGGTCGATGGTGGCGCTGTCGGCCCCCAGCATGGCGACGAGCTCGTCGTGGACGATCTTGACGACCATCTGCCCGGGCGTCACCGAACGCACCACCTCGGCGCCTACGGCGCGGCTGCGCACCCGGTCGGTGAACGAGCGCACGACCTCGAGCGCGACGTCCGCCTCCAAGAGGGCGCGGCGCACCTCGCGCAGCGCGGCGTTGACGTCGTCCTCGGTCAGCGCGCCCCGACGGGTCAGCGTATCGAAGATGCCCGACAGTTTCTCGGAAAGGCTTTCGAACATTATTCGGCGTTCCCTGCCGTCTCGGCCCGGCGCGCGGCCAGCGAGTCCTCGAAATGGCGCACGGCCGCCTCGAACTTGTCGCGGCAGCCTGGATTGCAGAAGCCGACGACGGCGCCGCGGTAGCGCGTGAGTGAATCCGCCGCGATCGGGCGACCCGACCACGGACAGGTCTCGTTCACGGCATCCTCGATCCGCAGTTCCGACGTCGTGTCCATGCTGGCGCCTCGCCGACCTCTCGCACCGGCATATAGGTCCTCGGCACCGGCCGCGCATGCCCGGGCCGAGAACCATGTGCCATGGAGCGCTGCCGATCGGGTTGGAACCACCCGATCGGGGCACGCTCAGCCCAAACACCGATCGCGCCCGAGGGCGCAACGCGCTGTCGGACGTTGACCTCCGGTCGGCCTATGGCCAAACCGGTCGGCGGCTCGCGAACGGCAAGTTCGGGCAAATATGCGCGCTCTATGCAGGCCTCCGCTGTCAAAGTCAAGCAGCGCCTGCACTTCAAGGGTGATCAGCACGCCAGTTCGGCGGCCGCGAGTTCGGCTACGGCGAGAGCGGTAGCCGGCGACAGGCCGTCCTCCATGGACCACACCGCCGACAAGCCCGCCCAGGCGAGCAGCCATTGCAGCAGGCGATACGGGTCGAGCCGGGCGGCGGCCGCGACGATGTCGAGGCGACGGCGCAGGCGCCGCGGATCGGTGGCGACGGCATGGTCGGGGTTGCAGAACAGGTTGGCGAAATCGAAGGCGCGCTCGCCCGCGAGCCCCTTGGGATCGATCGCCAGCCAGCCGCGCCGGCCGAAGTCGAGGATATTGCCGTGGTGAATGTCGCCGTGCAGCACGCACACCTCGCGCGGCGCCGCCAGAAGGTCGCCGGCAGCCGCGGCACACCGTGGCAGGATGCCGCCGTGGCGCCTGGCGCCGGGCTCCAGGGCCCGGAACCATTGGGTCAGCGGCACCAGCCTCGGCCATGGCGCGGGTCGCGGCGCATGCACCTGCGCCGCCACCGCGCAGATGATGGCCGTCGCCTCGTCGTCCCGTCCGTCCCGCGCCATGCGGGCGAGCGAGCCAGCGCCGGTGGCCCGCTCCAGCAGCAGCGCGTCGCCCGTTGCGGCGAGCACGTGGGCCGCGCCGGCGCCGTTCCACCACGTCATCAGGGCGTTGCCGGCTCGCTCCTCGGCCGCCACGGCGACTTTGAGCATGGCCGGCTCGCCGTCGCGCGTGACCGGCAGCAGCCGGCTGCTCGCCGTCGCGACCGAAGCCCCGTCGGGCCGCAGCCCCCAACGCGCCAGATAGGGGGCGCAGGCATCGTCGTCCTCGCCGGTCACGCGGCCGCCTCAGCTCGCCTTGGGCCCGGACAGCGCGAACATCGCTCCCTGGGGATCGCTGCCTTGCAGGATCCAGCCGCCCCCGGGCACCTCCATCGGCCCGTTGACGATCTGGCCGCCGCTGTCTGTCACCCGCGCGGCGGCCGCGCCGACGTCGTCGACATTGAAGTAGTAGAGCCAGAACGGCCGCGGCACGCCCTCGGGCATGTTGAACATGCCGCCGGCATCGGCCCCGGCGATCTGGAACAGCTGGTAGGTGCCCATGGGCCCCATGTCGACCGGCGTCGACTTGGTCCAGCCGAACAGCTCGCCGTAGAAGGCCAGGGCTTTGGGCCAATCGGTCGCCATCAGCTCGTGCCAGCCGATTTGGCCAGGCGTGCCCACCGTAGCCGGCTGCGACGGCATCGGGCTGGCCCATTTGAACAGGCCCAGGACACCTCCCTGCGGGTCGGCCACCATGGAGAAGCGGCCGACGCCCGGGATGTCACGCGGCTGCACGTGCACCGTTCCGCCCAAGCGCTCGACCTTGGCGGTCATCGCGTCCACGTCGTCGGCTCCCACGTAAGCGATCCAGCCGGGTGGCGTGCCCATGGCGCGGGCCTCCTCCGGCAGGTCCATCACCCCGGCAACCGGCGTGTCCGCGACCTTGAGCAGCCCATAGGGAACCTCCGAATTGGCCGCCGGCTGCGCGTCCCAGCCGACGACCTTGCGGTAGAAGGCCTCGGCGGCGGCCCGGTCGGTGGTCATCAGTTCGTACCAGACGAAATGGCCTTGGCTGTCCGACATGCGCTTGCTCCCTCGTTCGACGGGCCGGCCCTCGCCGGTCAGCCGCTGGCTCCCCCCTTCCGCTTCATATAGGCCGCCAATGCAACGGCATTGTTGTGCGCCTCGTCCCTGGCCGCATAGAGCAGCGTCACGGGCCCTTCGGCGGCGATCGTCCGCAACTCCTCCACGGCGGCGGGCAGGTCGTCCAGCTCCTCGCTGTAGGCGGCGACGAACTCGGCCCAGGCCTGCTCCTGATGTCCGGCTTCGGAGAGCGCATGCACGCGCCTGCGCAACGTGTTTGAGGGCGCGATCTCCTTCATCCAGCGCTCCCAGGGCGCCGATGCCTTGGTGAAGCCGCGTGGCCACAAGCGGTCGACGAGGATGCGCGCGCCGTCCTCCGGCACGGCCTGAGCATAGACACGCTTCACGCGGATCACCGGCGATCCTCCCCGTCTTGTGCCTGAGGCGCCCCCGCATACCTTATAGGAACGGGCCGGTGCTTGACCGGCGCCGGCGGGCTCTCGCTCATACGCCGCTCCAGGCCTTTGTATCTGGAGCACGACGCCAGAAAGTGGACGGCGGAACTTGGAGAACAGCAATCCGTCGGGACAGCGCGCGGCGCCGGTCCCACCCTACTACCGGGGCGCGGTCTCGGACCACTTCGACGGGGAGCGCTTCTTCAACCCCGAGCAGCCCTGGAGCAAAACCTTCGTCCAGGCGATGCGCGCTCTGGTCCTGGCGCCCAGGGAACCCTGGCCGGGGGCGTTTCCGAGCCCGTTCCGGGACCGGCCGCCGGCGCGCGTCGACGGCGGACGGCTGCGGGTCGCCCTGGTCGGCCACGCCACCCTGCTTTTGCAGACCCGCGGGCTCAACATCCTGACCGATCCTGTCTGGTCGGAGCGCGCCTCGCCGTTTCCCTTCGCCGGCCCGCGGCGGGTCAACCCGCCCGGCATCGCCCTGGACGAGCTGCCACCGATCGACGTCGTGCTCGTCACCCACAACCACTACGACCATCTGGACCTGCCGACGCTCGCCGAGATCGCCCGGCGCCATCGGCCGCGCATCGTGACGCCGCTCGGTAACGACACCATCATGGCGCGCGGCGCCGCGCTCGAGGCCGAGGCCTATGACTGGGGCGACCGCGTTGCCCTGTCGGACGACGTGGCCGTCACCCTGATGCCCGCGGTGCACTGGTCCGCCCGCGGCGTCCGCGACCGGCGCATGGCCCTGTGGGCCGCCTTCGTGATCGAAACCCCGGACGGCGCGATCTACCACATCGGCGACACCGGCTTCGGCGACGGCCGCCATTTCGCCGACGTCGGCCGCCGCTTCGGCCCCATCCGCCACGCCAATCTGCCGATCGGCGCCTACGAGCCGCGCTGGTTCATGCGCGACCAGCACGTCGAGCCGGCGGAGGCCGTCAAGATCTTCCAGGCGTGCGGCGCGGCCTCGGCCGCCGGCCACCATTGGGGCACTTTCCGCCTGACCGCCGAGGGCATCGAGCGGCCGCCGCAGGCGCTGGCGCGGGCGCTCCCCGCGGCCGGCATCGCGCCCGAGCGCTTCCGGGCGCTCCGGCCCGGCGAGGTCATGGAGGTGCCGGCGCTGGAGAACGGGACGGCTTCCTTGGAGGATGGATCGCCGGGGCATGCCCGGCCCTGACGCGGCCAGGCACGTGCCGCTCGCTTGCGCCGCGATGACCCGGCTTGACCAGGCCTGACCCGGCCATCGACAACCAGACGCGGCCCGCAGCGCCTCACTCGCTCGGCTGGACGAAGATGTTGATCTGGAGGTCCGGGTCGCTCGGGTCCTTGGGATCGGTCCCGTACTCCTCGATGAAGGAATCCTTCACCGCGATGTCCTTGGCGTCGAGATAGGCGGTAATCGCCTCGTAAGTGTTGTCGATGTCGTCGTAGGGCGCGCGATGGGTGAAGCGTAGCGCCTTGCCTGCCGGCGTAGGGCCGAACTTGATGGTGGGCGTGAGCTCGCTCTTGCCCTCCGGCACCGCGGCGATCGGCACCATCGCCTCGAAGCTGAAGCCGGTGTCGTCGGTGTTGACGAAGATCGTCAGAGGCCGGCCCGCGGGCTTGATGCCAGCCTTGACGAGTTCCGACTCGATGGTCTTGAAGGAGGCGAAGATGGTCTTGAAGCCCTCGTCCCAGGTCGTCTTGCCCGAGAGCACCGCCGCTGGCTTTGCCGGCAACACCACCTCGTCGATATTGCCCGAATCGGTCGGGCCCGGCACCAGCGTCGGCAGGCCGCCCACGGCTTGTGTCCCGCCGGCCGCTGGCGGGGCCGGCGCGGGGGCCGCCGGCTGGCCGGTGTCCGGAGGGGCTGGGGGAGGAGCCGCGTCCGCCGGCTTGGGGGCACCCTCGCCTGCCGTGGGCGCCGGCTGCATGGTCTGGGCGGAGGCGCCGCCTGGGCCTGCGAGCGCACCGACCAGCAGTGCCGAGCCGACGAGGGCTGTGATCGCCCCGTTGGAAAGCCGCCGACGTACCATGCGAACTCCGCTGTTCTATCGATGGGCGCTGCCGTTTCCTGCCGGGCGTGACGGCAGGCCGATGGGACCAATCTATGGCGCATCGCTTGCCGATGCGAGCCTCCGTTGACGCCATCGCCCACCGGCAGCGGCCTCGCCTGCAGGGCTTTTTTTGCGGTTGCGAACATATATAGTTATGAGGTCCCGCAAGACGGTTGCATGTCAGATCAATGAGCGCTCTCGACGACCACGCCTTCCTGAAGATGAACGGCCTCGGCAACGAGATCGTCATACTGGATCTGCGTGGCTCGGCGCACGTGGTAACCCCCGCGGAGGCGCGCGCCATAGCCGGCGGGTCCGACTCGCACTTCGACCAGCTCATGGTCCTGCATGATCCGGTGACGTCGCGGGCGGCCGCCTTCATGCGCATCTACAACAGCGACGGTTCCGATTCGGCCGCCTGCGGCAACGGCACGCGCTGCGTCGCCTGGGCGCTGGCCCGCGAGGGGGCGCCGGACGAGCTCGTGCTCGAGACGGCCTCGGGCGCCTTGGCGTCGAGCCGCATCGCGCCCGAGCTCTTCACCGTCGACATGGGCGAGCCGCGCTTCGACTGGCGGGAGATTCCCCTGGCTCGCGACGTCGGCGATACCTCGCTCTTCGACCTGGAGGTGCCCGGCTGGCCGGGTCTGGGGCGGGCGTCTGCCGTCAGCATGGGCAACCCGCACCTGATTTTCTTCATCCGCGACCCGATGAGCTATCACTTCGACACCCTCGGGCCGCTGCTCGAGCGCCATCCCCTATTTCCCGAACGCGTCAACGTCTCGTTCGCGGAGGTGATGTCGCCGACGCACGTCGACCTGCGCGTGTGGGAGCGCGGCGCCGGGCCCACCAAGGCCTGCGGCACCGCCGCCTGCGCGACGGCCGTGGCGGCCGCCCGCCGTGGGCTGACCGAGCGCGAGGCGACGATCACACTGCCGGGAGGCGACCTCGACATCTTCTGGCGCGAGAGCGACCGGCACGTGCTGATGACCGGCCCGGTCGAGCTGGAGTGGGAGGGGCGGCTGCCGGCCTCGCTGCTGCGCCAGCGCGAGAGCGTGGAGGAGTGACCGTCGAGGTCATCACCTTCGGTTGCCGGCTCAACGCATCGGAATCGGAGGCGATCCGCCATCAGGCGATGACGGCTGCGGCCGACCGCGGCGGCGAGCTCTTGATCGTCAACACCTGCGCGGTGACCGGCGAGGCGACGCGGCAGGCGCGCCAGACGATTCGGCGCCTGGCCCGCGAGCGGCCGGCGGCAACCATCGTCGTGACCGGCTGCGCCGCCCAGATCGAGCCCCACGCCTTCGCGGCCATGCCGCAGGTCGCCCGCGTCGTGGGCAACGCCGAGAAGCTCGAGCCGGAGACGTGGCGGGCGCTCGCGCAGCCCGCGGGAGCCGAGCTGGGCCGCACCATCGTCGGCGACATCATGGCCGTGCGCGAGACGGCGGGTCACCTGGCCGCCGGCCATGCCGTCAAGGCGCGCGCGTTCGTGCAGGTGCAGAACGGCTGCGATCACCGCTGCACCTTCTGCATCATCCCATTCGGCCGCGGCCCGTCTCGTTCGGTGCCGATGGGCGCCGTGGTCGACGAGATCCGGAGGCTCACGGCCGCCGGAGCTGCCGAGATCGTGCTCAGCGGCGTCGACATCACCAGCTACGGCGACGACCTGCCGGGCCGGCCGCGCCTCGGCACGCTAGTCCGCCAGGTCCTCAGGCACGTGCCCGAATTGCCGCGCCTGCGGCTGTCGTCGATCGATGCCGTCGAGGTGGACGGCGATCTTCTCGACGCCTTCGCCACGCAGGCGCGGCTGATGCCGCACGTGCACCTGTCGCTGCAGGCGGGCGACGATCTCATTCTCAAGCGCATGAAGCGGCGGCACGGGCGCGCCGACGCCATCCGCCTGTGCGGCGCATTGCGGGCGCTCCGGCCCGACCTGGTGATCGGCGCCGACGTCATCGCCGGCTTCCCGACCGAGACGGAGGCCATGTTCCGCCGTTCGCTCGAGCTGGTGGAAGAATGCGGCCTCACGCACCTGCACGTCTTCCCATTCTCGCCGCGGCCGGGCACGCCGGCGGCGCGCATGCCGCAAGTGCCGTCCACCGCGATCCGCGAGCGGGCGCAGCGGCTGCGCCAGGCGGGCGCCGACGCACTCGGACGGCACCTCGATCGCGAGGTGGGGCGGACGCGGGCGGTGCTGGTCGAGGGCAGGCTGGCGCGTACCGAGGCGTTCACGCCGGTGCGGCTGGCCCGGCCGGAGCCCTACGGCCGCATCATCGACGTCGCCATCGCCGGCCACGATGGCCGCGCCCTTGCGGCGGCCTGACGGCTCGCCCGCAGCGCCCCGGATTCAAGACATCGGGACGACGTCCAGGGGCCGGTCAAGTCATACGGCCAGGACATGCATTCAGGCGCGAAACCCGATTGACACGGGCGCGAGCCCCGCATAAAAGGCGCCTTCCCTGGACGGGGCTGTAGCTCAGATGGGAGAGCGCTGCAATCGCACTGCAGAGGTCAGCGGTTCGATTCCGCTCAGCTCCACCAGGATTGAGCCGTCCGCCAGGACGGCGTCTGGTGTCGACATCGCACCGAAGTCCAAGCCGCGGCAGCGCATGGCTCTGACACCTTGAGGCCTGCGCCGTACGGCAGAGCTTCGGTGGACACGCGTGGCAATTTCAACGGGACCCATGAGCGGCTTCAAGAACAAGCATACCGACAGGCGGGATGATTCCCAGCGCGCCAAGCAGGCGATGCTCGAGCGCTTCAAGGCGCGGCCGACGGCTGACGACCCCGCCATACTGGCGCGGCAAGCCGAACGGCAAGCCATCCTCGAGGCCCGCGCCGCCCGTGAGGCGGAGCGCGAAGCCCGCGCCGCCACGGAGGCGGCCGAGCGCGCTGCCCGCGAGGCGGAGGAGGAGGCTCGTCGCAAGGATGACGAGGAACGCGCTTACCAGGAGCGGCTGGAGCGCGAGGCTGCGCTCGAGGCCGAGCGCAAGGCCGCCCGCGACGCCCGCTACGCCGCGCGCAAGGCGCGCCGCAAGTAGGCGGTCCGCCGGTTCCCGACGGGGACCGGTGGTCGCTCGCCGAGGTCAGAGGCCCTCGGCGAGTGTGCCGCGCTGACGCGAATCGGCGGCGCCGTAGAGCAGCCCGTCGGCGATGTGGATCGAGTTGGCCGAGCCCGAGGTCGCGCCGACCGCCACCCTGTGGCCGCGATCGGCGAGCAGCCGGAGCGTGTCGGGCGACAGCCCCGTCTCCGCAAACAACGCATCCGGTTGCCATTGGTGGTGGACGCGCGGAAAGGCCACCGCCTCGGCGATGTTCATGCCGAAGTCGATCACATTGACGATGACCTGGAGCACGGTGGTGATGATGCGGCTGCCCCCGGGGCTGCCGGTCACGAGCACCAGGTGTCCGTCCTTGAACACCATCGTCGGCGTCATGGACGACAGCGGGCGCGCACCCGGCGCAACCGTGTTCTGCACCCCGCCGACCAGCCCGAAGGCGTTGCGGGCGCCGGGACGGGCGGCGAAATCATCCATTTCGTCGTTCATCAGCACGCCCGTGCCGGGGGCGACGAAGGCGGCGCCGTAGGACAGGTTGAGCGTGTAGGTGTTGGAAACGGCGTTGCCGTCGCCATCGACCACCGAGAAATGCGTCGTCTCGTCATGCTCGTGGGCCAGCGGATCGCCGGCGCTGACCTCCTCCGCCGGACGGGCGCGGGCAGGATCGATGCGGGCGCGCTGGCTCCGGGCGTAGGCCTTGGAGGTGAGGCCTGCCACCGGCACCTTGACCCGGTCCGGGTCGCCGAGCCAGGCCGCGCGGTCGGCGTAGGCGGGCTTCATGGCCTCGGCCATCAGGTGCAGCGCGGCGGCCGAGCCGGCGCCCAGCGGGCCCAGGTCGAACGTCTCCAGCACATTCAGGATCTGGATCAGATGCACGCCGCCCGAACTCGGCGGCGGCATCGAGACGATGTCGTAACCCCGGTACGTGCCGTGCACGGGCTCGCGCACCACCGGCCGATAGCCGGCCAGATCGGCGGCGGTCATGATCCCGCCGGCGCCCCGCACGCCGGCCGCGATCTTCTCGGCGATCTCGCCCTTATAGAAGGCGTCGGAACCACCCGCGGCGATCGCGGCCAAGGTCGCCGCCAGATCGCTCTGCAGCAGCCGCTCGCCGCGCGCGAACGGCTTGCCATCCTTCAGGAAGATGGCCGCCGCGGCCGGATCACGGCCGAGCCGGGCCGAGGCGCGCGGCAGCGTGTCGGCGAGATCCTCGTCGACGACGATGCCCTCGCGGGCGAGGGCAACGGCCGGCGCGATCAGGGCGGCCCGGCTGAACTTGCCGGAGCCGTAGCGGGCGAGCGCCAGATCGAGGCCGGCGACGGTGCCGGGCACGCCGACCGACAGGCCCCCGAAGCGCGAACGCTCGGGCACCGGCTCGCCGCGATCGTCGAGGAACATGGCGGCGGTGGCGGCCGCCGGCGCCGTCTCCCGGTAGTCGATGGCGATCGTCTCGCCGCGGCCGTCGGCGCCGCCCTTGGCCAGGTGGACCAGCATGAAGCCGCCGCCGCCCAGGTTGCCGGCCCGCGGCAGGGTGACGGCGAGCGCGAAGGCGACCGCCACCGCCGCGTCGACGGCGTTGCCGCCGCGACGCAGCACATCGACGCCGATGCGCGTCGCCTTGCTTTCCTGGCTCGCCACCATGCCGTGGCTCGCCAGCGCCGGCAGAAAGCGCGGCCCCTGGGACAGGATCGGTTGAGACGGCTGCGCCGCCCGTGCGGGGGGCGCCTCCCGGCCGCCCGGCACCGGGGCGCGGCCCGCATCCTGCGCCAGCGCCGTGGACATGGTGAGGGCGACCGAGACGGCCGCCGCGATCATGCTCTTGAGGAGCTGCATAGGGGCAGTCTCACAGGTCGGCGCGCTGGCGCCAACCCGCCATGGCGCCGCGCCGGCGCGCGCTACGCTCACAGGACGATAACGTGGTTCGGCAGCTCGTTCCTGTCGCCGGGGCGCGGCGGGTGGTGCTGGGCCAGGATGGCCCCCACCTGCTGCACGGCGGCCACCATGCCGTCGGCGGCACGGCTGGAGCGGATGTCCTCCACCAGCTTGGTCAGCGTCTCCCGCCAGACCTCCGCCTCGACCCGTGAGGCAATGCCGTCGTCGGCGATGATCTCGGCGTAGTGCTCCGTAACGGCGATGAAGATCAGCGCTCCCGTACGGTGCTCCGTCTGAGCCAGGCCGCGCGCCGCGAACTGGCGGTGTGCCGCCTCCCGCGCCCTCAGCCGGCCCAGCGGCCGCGGCACCAGGGCGAGGCGCAACGGCATCCACATCAAGGCGAAGGCGACCAGCGCGGCAACGGCGAGCTGGATGAGATAGATCCGCTCCGCGCTCATGTTGGTGAGCAGCAGCAGGGGGATCGGCACGGCAAAGCCGATGGCCGCCGGCAGCGCCACGGCGAAGCTGCGGTAGGAGCTCGCCCGGTGGGCGATCACGCAGACGATCTCGCCCGAGGTCGTCCGCTCGGCCGCCGCGATGGCGTCCGAGATGCGATCCTGCTCAGCCTGGCCCAGCATGCTCCGCCCTCACCAATCGCCGGAGGCGCCGCCGCCGCCGGAGGACCCGCCGCCGCCCGAGAACCCGCCACCGCCGCCGAACCCTCCGCCGCCGCCGAAGCCGCCGCCCCCGCCACCCCAGCCCCCGCCGATGGGCGGGAGGATGACGGGCCCCCAGTTGCCGTTGGTGCGCCGGTGCATGCCGGAGCCGCCGCGGCCGCCGCCCCCGCCGCGGCGCGAGACGATCCAGAAGATCACCAGCATGACGGCGATGTAGATGAGGGCATGGATGAACTGCTCGTCGGCCTGCGCCTGCTCGCGCGGCGGTGGTGCGCGCCGCTGCCACTCCTCGGCATCCCCGTCGAGGATGTTGACGATGGCGCCGACGCCCGCCTCGACGCCGCCGGCGAAATCGCCCTGCTTGAAGCGCGGCGCCACGGCGGTGGTGATGATCACCTTGGACAGGGCGTCGGTCAGCGCGCCTTCCAGGCCGTAGCCCACCTCGATACGCACCTTGCGCTCGTTGGGCGCCACGACGAACAGGACGCCGTTGTTCTTGTCCTTGGTGCCGAGCGCCCAGTGCCGGTAGAGGCGATTGGCATAGTCCTCGATCGTCAGGTCGCCGAGGGTCGGCACGGTTGCAACCACCACTTGGTCGGTGGTCTTGGCCTCATAGGCGGCCAGCGTGTCGGAGATCTTCTGCCGGGCGGCGGGATCGAGGACGTTGGCCGCATCGACAACGCGACCGGTCAGCGCCGGAAAAGCCGGATCGGCCGCCCAGGCCGGCTGGGCCGCGGCCGCAAGCAGCAGTGCGGTCCAGGCGATGACCAGGACGCGGGCGGCCGCCAGAAGCCCGGCCGCGGGCGACCCGGAGTGGCCGCGAGGCGGGGTGGCGCGCATCGGGCGCCCGGGCGAGATCAGCGGGGCCCGCGTTCTGACGCTGTCAGAACGACCGGGCCGGCGACTTGGTCGAGCATCAGCCTGCTCCCCGAACGAGAACCGTCGCGCGATACCCTGGAGCGCGGCCGATCGGGCCTTTCCGATCGGAGCGGTCCAGATTCAAGGGGGGGTGGATCACTTCTTATCCGATCAGATGAACCCATCTGGTCGGGAAACGCTCTAGAACTTGACCGACGGCGGCCGGTCCGACCCGGTCGTCGCCGCGAACGTCTCCATCGGCTTGGAGGAGGGATACAGGATCTTGGCGATCCAGGCGCCGGGGATCGTGGTGATCTCGGTGTTGAAGACGCGGACCGCCTCGATGTAGTCGCGCCGGGCCACGGCAATGCGATTCTCCGTGCCCTCGAGCTGCGACTGCAGGGCCAGGAAGTTCTGGTTCGACTTGAGGTCGGGATAGCGCTCGACGGAGACCAGCAGGCGGCTCAGCGCGCCGCTCAGGTTGTTCTGCGCATCCTGGAACTGCTTGAACTTGGCCGGGTCGGTGACGGTGGAGGCATCGACCTGCACCTGGGTGGCCTTGGCGCGCGCCTCGATCACCTGGGTCAGCGTCTCCTGCTCCTGCTGGGCATAGCCCTTCACGGTTTCGACCAGATTGGGGATGAGGTCGGCCCGGCGCTGATACTGGTTCTGCACCTCGCTCCACGCCGCCTTGGCCTGTTGCTCCATCGTGGGCACGGCGTTGATCGCGCCGCAGCCGGCCAGCGGCAGCGACAGCATGACGGCGGCCAGGACCACCTGGAGACGCGGCAGCTTGAACACGGCTTACCTCCTGCGGCGAATTGACGATCGGAACGAAGATTGGTCAGCTAGCGGCGACCTCGGGGCCGCCGGATGGACGGACCCGTCCGACATAGCCCAAATAGGCTTGAAAACCTAGGCTGGGCTGACAGTTTTTTGAGCAACGGCGCAGCGGGGCACCCGCGTCGTCAATTTTCCGGGGCCGGGAGATGTGCAGTGCAGGTCCCCCGTATGCGCTCCGCTCATGCGACTCGCCATGCCGACGTCGAACCCGGGGCGAAGATCGGGTAGGAATGACAGGCCCGGCGTCGAACCCGTCGTCCCGATGACGGCCCGGAACCGGGCCCGACCCGGATCAACCCATGCACGCCGTCCCCGACTTCGCCGTCCTCGCCTCCTACACCCTTGCCTGCCTGGTGCTGTTCATCACGCCGGGGCCGGACATGAGCCTGTTCCTGGCCAAGACCCTGGGCGAGGGCCGCCGCGCCGCCGTCGCCGCCTGCCTCGGCACGTCGACCGGCTGCCTGCTGCATACGCTGCTCGCAGCGGTCGGCGTCTCGGCGCTGCTGGCCGCCTCGCCCGTCGCCTTCACCTTCCTGAAGGTCGTCGGCGCCATCTACCTGCTGTGGCTCGCCGTCGGCGCCATTCGGCACGGCTCGGCGCTCACGGTGCGCGACGCCGCGGGACGGCGCTCCACCCTGTGGCAATCCTACCTGACGGGCCTCGGGATCAACCTCACCAACCCGAAGATCGTGCTGTTCTTCGTGACCTTCCTGCCGCAGTTCGTCAGCGCCGACGACCCGCACGCCGCCACCAAGCTCGCCTTCCTGGGGGTCTATTTCGTCGGACTGACGCTGCCGCTGGGCGTCGCTCTGATCGCGGCGGCCCACCGCGTGGTCGGCGCGCTCAAGCGCCGGCCGCTGATCGTGCGCGCCCTGGACTACCTCTTCGCCGGCCTGTTCGGCGCCTTCGCCATCAAGGTGCTGGCGATGCAGGGCCGCTGATCGGGACCGGGCGGGCGCCGGCCGAGCGGCCGGCCACGAGCCAGTAGGCAAGGCCCGAGGCGGCGCCCACCAGGAACAGGCCGAGCGTCACCCGGATCTCGGCCGGCGAGGCCGCGCCGACCCCGCCACGCAGGATCCACGGCAGCGCCGCCGTCGCCAGCCCCGTCGCGCCGCCGTACCAGACGAACGATCCGACCCGCGCCACCTCGCCGATCAGGGCGATCAGCGTCGGCGGGCCGGCCAGCAGGGTCGCCATCATGCTCCACAGCGCGAAGAGCACGCCCATGATCTCGTCCGGCGTCTCCGCCTGGAACATCGCATCGAAGGCCGCCGCCAGGCCGCTCTGGGCCACATAGGCGATGATGCGGGCGAACGAGGGCTCCAGCACCATGGCCGCGATCAGGACTATCGAGCCGGCCGCAAGGGCGACGCAGAGGCCGAGGAGGATGACGAAGGCGCGGCCGATCACCCGCATGGACTAGGGCATTTCTCGGCAGGCGGCGTCCACCGCATCGGAGGGCGCGCCGGGGCGAGGCTCCGCCGCCGGTTCGTCCGCCTCGACCATCAGCCGCGCCCGCGCCCGGAGCTTCTCCGTCTCGCTCTTCAGCTGCCCGCAGGCGGCCAGGATGTCGCGACCGCGCGGCGTTCGCACCGGGCTCGCATAGCCCGCCCTGAAGACGATCTCCGAGAAGGTCTCGATGGTATCCCAGTCCGAGCACTCGTAGCGGCTGCCGGGCCACGGATTGAACGGGATCAAATTGATCTTGGCCGGGATGCCCTTGAGCAACCGCACCAGTTCGCGCGCCTCCGCCGGGCTGTCGTTGACGCCCTTCAGCATGACGTATTCGAAGGTGATGCGCTTGGCGTTGGAGAGGCCGGGATAAGCACGGCAGGCGGCCAGCAGCTCGGCGATCGGATACTTCCGGTTGAGCGGCACCAGCACGTCGCGCACCTCGTCGCGCGTGGCGTGCAGCGAGATCGCCAGCATGGTGCCGATCTCGGCGCCGGCCTCGGGGATCCGCGGCACCACCCCTGCCGTCGACAGGGTGATGCGGCGCTTGCCCAGCGACATGCCGTCGCCGTCGGCGATGACGTCGACAGCCGCCTTGACGTTGTCGAAATTGTAGAGCGGCTCGCCCATGCCCATGAGCACGATGTTGGTGACGAGCCGGCCCGTGGGCCCGTCATCCTCGTCGCCCGCCGTGCCGGGCCGCGCGGCCGCCCTGTTGGGCCCCGCCGCCGACCAGTCGCCGAGGCGGTCGCGGGCGACCATCAGCTGGCCGACGATCTCGGCCGCGGAGAGGTTGCGAACCAGTTTCTGCGTGCCGGTGTGGCAGAATGAGCAGGTCAGCGTGCAGCCGACCTGGCTCGACACGCACAGGGTGCCGCGATCGGTCTCGGGGATGTAGACGCATTCGATCTCGGCGCCGCGATCCTGCGCGCCGTGCGGTGGCATGCGCAGCAGCCATTTGCGCGTGCCGTCGCTGGAGATCTGCTCGGACACCACCTGCGGCCGCTCGAGCGTGAAGGCCGCGGCCAGCGTCGCGCGCAGGCCCTTGCCGATCGTCGTCATGGCGGCGAAGTCGGTCGCGCCGCGCAGGTAGACCCAGTGCCAGAGCTGCGACACACGCATGCGCAGCTCGTGCACGGGCACGCCGATCGCCTCGAGCGCGGCGCGCATCTCGTCGCGCGTCATGCCGGCGAGCGACGGGCGCGACGGCGCCGCGGCGAGCCCCGCCGGCCGGACCGGCGCCTGAAGGGCTCCTGCCGCCAGGGGCGGCCGGGCCTGATCGAGCGATAGAGTCATGGTGATCCAAAGCAAAGCGCGGCCGAAACGGCCGCGTCAATGAGCTATTCTACGACATGTGGTGAGCCGTGGCCACTTTGCCAGTTTTGCGGCTCGGAGCGCTCCGTTCGACGCCTGGAGCGCTTCGCGATCGGCTGGGCGAGACGATCGCGGTGAAGCGCTCCAGATCCGAGGGCCCGGCGCATTTCACGCGATTAGATGGCCCCATCCGATCGCGAAAGGCTCTGCCGGATAGCCCTTTCCACGGGCGAATAGGCGCCGTCCGCCCTGGCGAGCTGCAACGGCTGCCGGGGCAGCAACGGAGGCTGTGCCATGAACCGTGGCGTGACGCCCCGGTGAGGCTGCGCGGCGTGGACAAGGAGGGGATGGCACAGATACACGGTTCCCGCCTCGCCCACCGCCTGCACCTCCGGCCGACGAGCGGACTCGGCGAAGTCGGTGGCGGCCAGCTCGCGCAGCGCGCAGCCCGCCTCGCCGGCCGGCGCCAGCCGGCGCGCCATATCCCGGTGCGATCCGACCCTGATCCGCGTCGGCGCATCGAGCGCGCCCACGTCCGAGAACAGGAACAGCATGAGCAGCGCCCGCCCCCGCGAGCTAACGTTAGCCCGCCACTCCATGAAGTCGGGACTGTCGAGCCCGAAGCTCACGTCGATGTGCCAGCCGGTGTCGCCCGGATCGTCGGGCGAGGGAAAGCGGACGGGGAACGAGCCGAGGCTTCCCCGCGGCAGCCACCGGCCGGCGCCGACGAGCTGGTCGAAGGCGTCGTGCAGCACGGCCGTGTTGGCCGCCTGCCGAAACGGCTCCTGCGCGTAGTCCCACAGCCTGATGACCGGCTTCGTCCAGGTCGCCGGGTCGTCGGGATCGCAGCCCGTGTCCCGCCAGAGAATCTCACGGGCGGCATCGGCGAGCGCGCGCGGAAAGGCCTCGTCGATTCTGACGAACCCGTCTTCGATGAATTGATCGATCTGCGCGGCGGTCAGCGCGCGCGTGCCTGTGCCCTGATGAGGCATGATGATGACTTTCGATATCGGGTCAGCGTGCGCACGCGTGCCGGCGCGCGGCTGACGATCGGCCACTGACGCGGGTGGGGTCCCACCCGGCTCTCGCCCGCGCGAAGCGGGCAACGCGCGTCAGGCGAGGAAGAAGGCCGAGGCGATACGGAAAGCGAACATCCAAATGGCCACGCAAGCTGTTGGGCGGGAACCGGCGAGCGACGGTCGTCGGACCCGCATATCTCACGGCATCGGTCGCCGGCCGTCAACCCGCCATGGACGGCCGAAGGCGGCCATGGCGTGCGGGACGCGCCCCACGCGCGGCCATCAGACGACCGGTGGCTCCAGGCCGCGGCGCAGGTGGGCGGCCGTCAGCGTGTTGGCGAGCAGGCAGGCGATGGTCATCGGCCCGACGCCGCCCGGTGCCGGCGTGATGGCGGACGCCACGGCCGCGGCCTCGTCGAAGGCGACGTCGCCGACGAGCCGCGTCTTGCCTTCGCCCCGCTCGGGCGCCGGGATGCGGTTGATGCCGACGTCGATGACCACGGCGCCGGGCTTGACGTAATCGCCGCCGATCATCTGCGGCCGGCCGACGGCGGCAACCAGGATGTCGGCGCGGCGGCAGACGGCGGCGAGATCGCGCGTGCGGGAATGGGCGAGCGTGACGGTGGCGTTGGCGGCCAGCAGCAACTGAGCGATCGGCTTGCCGACCAGGTTGGAGCGGCCCACGACCACCGCCTCGGCGCCGGCCAGATCCGGGATGACCGAGCGGATCAGCATCATCGAGCCGAGGGGCGTGCAGGGCACCAGCCCCGGACGCCCATTGGCGAGGCGCCCGGCATTGGTGTTGGTCAGCCCGTCCACGTCCTTGTCCGGATCGATCGCGGCGATCACCGGATCCGGATCGAGCCCGGCCGGCAGGGGCAACTGCACCAGGATGCCGTCCACCTCCGGATCGGCATTGAGGCGGGCAACGAGGGCGATGAGGTCGGCCTGCGGCACGTCGGCCGGCAGCACGTGCTTGAACGAGCGCATGCCGACTTCCACGGTCATCTTGGCCTTGCTGCCGACATAGACCTCGCTCGCCGGATCGCTGCCGACGAGGACCACCGCGAGGCCCGGAACGAGACCACGACCGCCGATGCCGGTCACCGCGGTCGCGATGCGCTGGCGCAGGCCCGCAGCAAAAGCTTTGCCGTCGATGATGGTGGCGGTCATGGTCTGGTCCCTCCGACTGCGGCCGACAGGGCCGTCCGTATGGCGGGCGGATCGCCCGCGATGAGCAACGTCTTCAGGCGTGCGGTAGGCCCGGACGCGATTGTCACCTGTGAGGGCGCAACGCCCGCGGCCTTGGCCACGAGTTTGATCAGCGCCGTGTTGGCCGCGCCATCCTCGGGCACGGCGCGCACCCGCGCCTTCACCACCCGGCGCCCGTCGGACAGGTGCTCGATGCCGACAAGGCCGTCGCGGGAGCTCTTCGGGGTCAGGCGCACGAGGAGCCGCAACCGCCCCTGTTCGAGGGCCCAGGGATCGCCGGTCAGAGGCGCGGCCTCACCAGACCGCGGGATAGATGTAGTAGCTGATGAGCTTCTGGATGAAGAAGATGATCAGCAGCAGGATCACCGGCGAGACGTCGACGCCGCCGAGGTTCGGCAGCAGGTTGCGGATCGGTCTCAGGAGCGGCTCGGTGATCTGGACGAGAAAGTTCCAGATGCCGCGGACGAAGTCGTTGCGAACGTTGATGACGTCGAAGGCGATCAGCCAGCTCAGGATGGCCGAGGCGATCAGCACATAGACGTAGAGGTTCAGAACCAGCATCAGGACGTCGAGAAGAGCGCGCATCGGTCGACCTGCTGCAAAGGTGAAGGCTGCGAGGATTGCAGCCTCATCTACCTGCGCCGGCCGGCTGCCACAAGGGCGTGCGACGCCACATCGCCGCGGCGGAAGCCACGCGCGCGGAATAATCGCCGATAAATACAATCTAAAATATAGTCTTGTCGATGACAAACTCGCCATGCGTGTAGACACGGGGGCGCGGCGGCCCGGCTCAGCCCCAGCCGCACGCCGCCAGTCGCTCCGCCATGTGGCCGGGTGCCGGCGCCTCGACGGCGACCGCCGGCTTGCTCGGCTGGAGCGGCACGGCGATGGCGCGGGCATGCAGGTGCAGGCCGGGGCCGCCGAAGCGGGGGGCCGTGCCGTAGACGGCGTCGCCGACGATCGGCCAGCCCATGGCCGCGCAATGCACCCGGAGCTGGTGGGTGCGGCCGGTGAGCGGCATCAGCTCGAGCCAGGCCCGCCGCGCCCCGTCGACCTCGGCATGGCCGCGCACGCGCCAGCGCGTCTGCGCCGGCAGCCCGGCCGCGTCGACCTTCATCCACCAGCCGCGGCTGGGATCGCGCCGACCGAGCGGCAGATCGATCAATCCTTCGTCGCCGTCAGGCATGCCCTCGACGACGGCCCAGTAGGTCTTGTCGACCCGCCCTTGCCGAAAGAGGTGGAACAGCTGCTCCAGCGCCTTGCGATGCCGGCCGAGCACGAGGCAGCCGGAGGTGTCGCGGTCGAGCCGATGGGCCAGCGCCGGCGGCCGCGGCAGGCCAAACTGCAGCGCATCGAAGGCCGCCTCGAGCGCCGGCCCGTTCTGCCAGTCCGCGGCCTTGGGGCCGCGGTGCACCGGGATGCCGGCCGGCTTGTCGACGATGAGCATCAGCCCGTCGCGGTACAGCAGCCGCTGGGGCAAGGTGGTGCGCAACTCGTCCTCGGTCATGGCGTTTGCTGCTAGCCGGGCTTAGGTATCGGCGCAAGGGACCGCGCCGGTGACCCCGAGGACGCCATGAGCACGAGCGACAAGAAGGGCTTCTTCTCACGCCTCTTCGGCGGCGAGGCGCAGCCGCAGCCGCAGGACGTGACGGACCGCGAGGCTGCGGCCGACGCCGCCGAAGGCGCACCGGAAGTGCCGGCGGAGCCGGCCGAGCTTGTGGAGCCCCGCGAATCCGCGACCGCACCAGTTGCCTTGAGCGAGGTGCCCCCCGAGCCGCCGAAGGCGGCGGCGCGCGCCAGCTGGTGGCAGCGGCTCAAGGGCGGTCTGTCGCGCACGTCGTCCTCGCTTGGTGCCGGCATCGGCGATCTGTTCACCAAGCGCAAGCTGGACGCGGCCGCGCTGGACGATCTGGAGGATATCCTGATCCAGGCCGACCTCGGCCTGGAAACTGCCGGGCGCATCGTCAAGGCGGTCGGGACCGGCCGCTACGACAAGGAGATCGCGCCGGAGGAGGTGAAGGCGGTGCTGGCGCGCGAGGTGGAGGCGACGCTGACGCCGGTCGCGGTGCCGCTCGTCGTCGATACGGCGAAGAAGCCGTTCGTCATGCTCATGGTCGGGGTCAACGGCTCCGGCAAGACCACCACCATCGGCAAGCTCGCCCAGAAGTTCCGGCACGAGGGCCGCTCGGTGATGCTGGCGGCGGGCGATACCTTCCGCGCTGCCGCCATCGAGCAGCTCAAGGTGTGGGGCGAGCGCACCGGCTCCGCCGTGGTCGCCGGTGCGCAAGGTTCGGACGCTGCGGGGCTGGCGTTCGATGCGCTGAAGGCCGCGCGGGAGGCTGCGACCGACGTGCTGCTGGTCGACACCGCCGGGCGCCTGCAGAACAAGGCCGGCCTGATGGCCGAGCTCGACAAGATCGTGCGGGTGCTGAAGAAGCTCGACGACACCGCCCCCCATGCGGTGTTGCTGGTGCTCGACGCCACCACCGGCCAGAACGCGGTGAGCCAGGTGGAGATCTTCGGCCAGATCGCCGGCGTCACCGGCTTGGTGATGACCAAGCTCGACGGCACCGCCCGCGGTGGCATCCTCGTCGCCATTGCCGCCAAGAGCGGCCTGCCGGTCCACTTCATCGGCGTCGGCGAAGGCGTCGACGACCTGGAGCCGTTCAAGGCGTCCGACTTCGCCCGGGCCATCGCCGGGCTGGATTAGGCGCGGACGGGCGGGAGGCGCCCTACTTGCGCAAGTCCGTCAGGGCGAGCGTGAGCCCCAGCGCTGCGGCACGAAACAGCCGCCGCGCGGGTGGGCGGCGCGTCGTCTCATCCGCACCGATACGCGTCGGCCGTCGCCGGCGCGATGAAGTAGTTGGTGACGACCATAACGTTGCCGCCCTGCTGCGCGACGGCGTTGCGCAGATTGAAGCGCCCATCGTCCGGCAGCACGTAGGGCGGATACGCCTTGACCTCACCCAGCTTGCGGCAGGCAGCGAGCTGGCCATCCCCCGCCTTGAGCTCGACCACCTGCCGACCGCCGTCGGTCAGCTTGACGACGCTCAGACCGCCATCTTGCGACGACGTGTTGCACCCCGCGCACAGCAACGCGACGGCGCCGGCCACTCCCACCTTCCAAGACACGATCGACCTCGCCTCCGTTAGCGCGAGCGCGACCGTTAGCCGACCGCCGCGGCTCTGTCACGCGTTCAGCGTGACAGAGCCGCGGACTACCCCTTCTGCTTGTTCTGGCGGTTGTCGATGAGGTCGCTGACCACGCCGGGATCGGCCAGGGTCGAGGTGTCGCCGAGATTGCCGAACTCGTCCTCGGCGATCTTGCGCAGGATGCGGCGCATGATCTTGCCGGAGCGCGTCTTGGGCAGGCTCGGCGCGAACTGGATCAGGTCGGGCTGGGCGATCGGGCCGATCTCGCGGCGCACCCAGGCGGCGAGCTCCTTGCGCAGCTCCTCCGACGGCTGCTCGTCGGCCATCAGCGTGACATAGGCGTAGATGCCCTGGCCTTTGATGTCGTGCGGATAACCGACCACGGCGGCTTCCGAGACCTTGGCGTGAGCCACCAGCGCCGATTCGACCTCTGCCGTGCCCATGCGGTGGCCCGAGACGTTGATGACGTCGTCGACGCGCCCGGTGATCCAGTAATAGCCGTCCGCGTCCCGGCGGCAGCCGTCGCCGGTGAAGTACTTGTTCGGATAGGCGGAAAAATAGGTGTCCATGAAGCGCTGGTGGTCGCCGTAGACGGTGCGCATCTGGCCGGGCCAGCTGTCGGCGAGCACCAGGTTGCCCTCGGCGGCGCCATCGAGCACCTTGCCCTCCGCGTCGACCACCTCGGGCTTGATGCCGAAGAAGGGCAGCGTCGCCGAGCCGGGCTTCTGTGGGATGGCGCCGGGCAGCGGCGTGATCAGGATGCCGCCGGTCTCGGTCTGCCACCAGGTGTCGACGATCGGGCAGCGGGCGTCGCCGACGACCCGGTGGTACCACTCCCAGGCCTCCGGATTGATCGGCTCGCCGACCGAGCCCAGCAGCCGGAGCGAGGCGCGTGACGTCGCCTTCACCGGCCCTTCACCCGCCTGCATCAGCGCGCGGATCGCCGTCGGCGCCGTGTAGAAGGTGTTGACCTTGTGCTTGTCGATCACCTCCCAGAAGCGGGAGTTGGTGGGATAGTTCGGCACCCCTTCGAACATCAGCGTGGTGGCGCCGTTGGCCAGCGGCCCGTAGAGGATGTAGCTGTGGCCGGTGACCCAGCCGACGTCGGCGGTGCACCAGTAGATGTCGCCGTCGTGGTAGTCGAAGACGTACTGGTGCGTCATCGCCGTGTAGACGAGGTAGCCGCCGGTGGTGTGCAGCACGCCCTTGGGCTTGCCGGTCGAGCCCGAAGTATAGAGGATGAACAACGGATCCTCCGCGTTCATCTCCTCGCACGGGCATTCGGCCGTCACCATCTCGCGGGCGTCGTGGTAGTAGACGTCGCGCACCGGATCCATGGCGACCTCGGCGCCGGTGCGGCGCACCACCACCACGTGCTCGACGCCACCGCCGCCCAGCCGCTCGATCGCCGCGTCCACGTTGGCCTTGAGCGGCACCTTGCGGCCGCCGCGCAGACCCTCGTCGGCGGTGATGATCATCTTGGAGCCGCAGTCCTCGATACGGCCGGCCAGCGAATCGGGCGAGAAGCCGCCGAACACCACCGAGTGGACGGCGCCGAGCCGCGCGCAGGCCAGCATGGCGTAGGCGGCCTCGGGAATCATCGGCATGTAGATGGTGACGCGGTCGCCTTTCTCGACGCCGCGATTGCGCAGCACGTTGGCAAGCCGGCAAACCTCGTCGTGCAGCTCCTGATACGTGATGTGCTTGGCTTCGGAGGGATCGTCACCCTCCCAGATGATGGCGACCTGACCGGCGCGCGTGTCCAGGTGGCGGTCGATGCAGTTGTAGGCGACGTTGGTGGTGCCGTCCTCGTACCAGCGGATCGACACCGCGCCGGGGGCGAACGAGGTGTTCTTGACCTTGGCGTAGGGCGTGAACCAGTGGATGCGCCGGCCGTGCTCGGCCCAGAAGGCCGCCGGGTCGGCCACGGACGCCTGGTAGAGCCGCTTGTAGCCGGCGGCGTCGACAAAGGCCCGCGAGGCCCACTCGCTCGGCACCTCGTAGACTTTCCCATCCATGTCCTCGTCCTCCCACACACGCGCCGGCGAGCGGCCCACGCCGGCGCCGCCGCATGGCCGGCGCCGATGTCGCCGGCAACTTATCGAGCCGGGGCCGGCAGAGGCAAGGCGGCGGCGCCTAAACTTTGGCAGCGCGACTTAAGTCGGCGGCGCCGGGGCCGCAATCAGGGAGGGCGGGAAGGTCGAACGTGACGCAGGCGCTTCGCGGACGGCGGCCCTGACGTCCGAGGCGGCATTGCCCAGAGTTACCCCTTGAGCCCGCCCATCTCGCGGATCACCGCCCATTCCCCGTCGCTGACCGGCTGCACCGACAGCCGCGAGTTGTTGCCCAGCACCATGTCCTTGAGCCGGGGCTCGGCCTTGACCGCGACGAGGGTGACAGGCTTGGGCAGCGGCTCGACCGCCTTGATGTCGACCATGCCGAAGGCGCCCGAGGCATCGCTCGGGTCGGGGTAATAGGGCTTGATCACCTCGACGATGCCGACGACCTCCTTGCCCTCGCCCGAGTGGTAGAAGAAGCCGCGGTCGCCCACCTGCATCGCCTTCATGTTGGCCTTGGCCTGGTGGTTGCGCACGCCGTTCCAGAACGTGCCCTTGTCGCCCTCCGCCACCTGCTGCTCCCACGACCAGGTCGACGGCTCCGATTTGAACAGCCAGTGCGCCATGTCCTCCCCTCCTCAGGGCCGCGACGACGGATACGTTTGTTCCCAAATATGGAACGTGATATACGATAGTCGATGCGGATTGTCGCTGCCAAGAACCTGATCGAGTTCGTCCCGCAGCATCCGGAAACAGCGCCGTCACTGGCGCACTGGCGTGCGGTGACCAAGGCAGCCAAGTGGCAAACGTGTAGCGACATTCAGTCAGTATTCCCAAAGGCAAAGACGTTGAATGCCGAGCGGGTTCGCTTTGAGATAGCGGGCGGGAACTATCGACTCGTCGTTGCTTTCAATTTCGAGCATCAAATTGCGTTCATTAAATTTATTGGCAGCCACGCCGAGTATGATCGGATCGATTGCCTTCACCGTGTCGTGGTTCTAGAGGATTGGCAGATGGATATTCGCCCGATTCGCAGCGTTGAGGACCATGCCGAGGCACTTCGGATGATCGAGCGGCTGTGGAATGCCCCGAAAGGCTCGCCCCAGGGCGACACGCTGGATATCCTTGCGACGCTCGTCGACGCATATGAGGCCGAGCACCACCATTTCGATCGCCTCGATCCCATTGCGACGATCAAGGCTCATATGGAGATGGCTGGACACACCCAGGCCGATTTCGCCGAGCTCATTGGCTCTCGCTCGCGCGCATCCGAGATTCTCGCTCGCAAGCGGCTGCTGAACCTGCGCCAGGTCCACAAGCTCGTCGAAGCCTGGAAGATCCCGGCAGATCTCCTGATCCAGCCCTATGAACTGGACAGATCGGTCGCGTAAAAGTCCGGCGCCCCCTTGCCCGTCGTCCACAACCGGGCGCGGATCCTTAAGCCTCCGCCTTGAGCGGGCGCATCATCAGCATGTCGACCGCCTCGTTGACGGTGATGGCGCCGTCGAGGATCGCCGCCACCGCCTGGGCGATCGGCATGTCGACGCCGGCGCGGGCGGCCTTGTCGACCAGCACCGGGGCGGTGAACGCGCCCTCCACCAGCTTGCCTGCGGCGGCAGTGGCCGGCACCTCGCCACGCCCGAGGGCCTCGCCGAAGGCGAAGTTGCGCGACTGAGCCGAGCCGCAGGTGAGCACCAGGTCGCCGAGGCCCGACAGGCCCATCAGCGTCTCCGCCCGGGCCCCGTGGGCGCGGGCGAAGCGCGCCAGTTCGGCGAAGCCGCGCGCCACCAGCGCGGCCCGGGCGCTCTCGCCGAGGCCGCGGCCGGCCACGATACCGCAGGCGATGGCGAGCACGTTCTTGGCCGCGCCGCCGATCTCGACGCCGCGCACGTCGGTACCGTGGTAGACGCGCAGGGCCGGGCCGGAGAGCCTGGCCGCCAGCTTCCGGGCAAGACCTGCTTTGGCGGATGCCAGCACCACTGCCGTCGGCAGGTCGCGGGCGACGTCGGCGGCAAAGCTCGGCCCCGAGAGCACGGCGGGCACCGCGCGGGGGCACAGCTCGGCGACGATGTCGCAGGGAAAGGCGCCGCTGCCGCGCTCGATGCCCTTGGCGCAGACGATGATGGGCAGATCCGGCGCAGCCAGCACGGAGCCGAGCCCGGCGAGCGCGCCGCGCACGGCCTGCGCCGGCACGACCAGCAGCACCGCGGAGGCCGCCCCCACGGCCGCCGCATCGGCGGTCGGCTCGATCTCCGGGGCGAGTTCCACGCCCGGCAGGGCGCGCTCGTTCGTCCTGGTCGCTGCCAGCACCGCCATGGCGTCAGGATTGCGCCCCCACAGCAGCACGCGGCCGCCGCCGGCGCGGGCCGCGGCATTGGCCAGCGCCGTGCCCCAGGCGCCGGCGCCGACGACGGCGAGGGGCCCGCTCATGCCTTGGCGCCGGCTACCGTATCGCGGCTCTGGTCGAGCGGCCAGCGCGGCCGGGCTGCCACGGTGAGGTCGTCGACGAGCCCCAGGCGCAGCCGCTCCAGGCCGGCCCAGGCAATGATGGCGCCGTTGTCGGTGCACAGCGGCAGCGGCGGCGCCACCAGGCGCAGACCCGATTCGGCGGCGAGCCGCGTCAGCCCGCGGCGGATCGCCTGGTTGGCGGCCACCCCGCCCGCCACCACCAGCGCGGTCGGATAGCCCGCCTTCTCGTGGAAGCTGCGCAGCGCCGTGCGCGTGCGGTCGACCACCACGTCGACGACGGCTGCCTGGAACGAGGCGCAGAGGTCGGCGACGTCGCGCGGGCGCAGCGGCACGATGCGCTCGGCCTCCAGCCGCACCGCCGTCTTGAGGCCGGAGAGGGAGAAATCGGCGACCGGCCGGCCGAGCATCGGCCGTGGCAAGGCAAAGCGCAGGGCATCGCCGCCCGCCGCTTCGGCCTCCACCTTGGGACCGCCGGGGTAGCCCAGGCCCAGCATCTTGGCGACCTTGTCGAAGGCCTCGCCGATGGCATCGTCCACTGTGGTGCCGAGGCGCACGTAGTCGCCGACACCGCGCACGGCAATCAGCTGGGTGTGACCGCCGGAGGCGAGCAGCAGCAGGTAAGGGAAGTTGACCTGCTCGATCAGCCGCGGCGTCAGCGCATGGCCTTCCAGGTGGTTGACGGCGATCAGCGACTTGCCGGCGACCAGCGCCAGGGCCTTGGCGGTGGTGAGGCCGATCATGACGCCGCCGATGAGGCCGGGCCCGGCCGCCGCGGCGACGCCGTCCATGTCGGCGAGCTTGAGACCGGCCTGCTCCAGCGCCCGCGCCACCAGCCGGTCGACCACCTCCACGTGGGCACGGGCGGCGATCTCCGGCACGACGCCGCCATAGGCCGCGTGCGCAGCGATCTGGCTGAGGACCTCGTTGGAGCGGATGAAGGGCCGGCCGGTCTCGTCGGTCTCCACCACCGCCGCCGCCGTCTCGTCGCAGGTCGTCTCGATGCCGAGAACGCGCATCATGGTCCCAAAAGCCGTTGCATCATGACGCAGGGTGAGCATACCGCACGCGCCGAAGCAACGGGCGAGCGGCATAGCGGCCGCGCAAGCATCGGCCGGTCGGCCGCCTCGCGGCCGCTCGTGGCGCGATGCCGCCGATGAAACACGGTGGATCCTGCCGAGCCGGTCCCGCGTCCCCATCTGATGGAGATGGCCGTGCGGTTCCCATCCGCCGCCGGACGGATTAGACGCAGGCATGCCCTTCGGATCACGCCCATGACCATCCCTCGCCTCGTCGTCGGCACGCGCGGCAGCCCGCTCGCCCTCGCCCAGGCCGACCTGCTGCGCCGCCACCTGGCCGCCGCGCTCGCGATCGAACCCGCGACGGTGCGCCTGGAGATCATCAAGACCACCGGCGACATGATCCAGGACCGCGCGCTCGCCCAGGCCGGCGGCAAGGGGCTGTTCACCAAGGAGCTCGATGCGGCGCTCATCGCCGGCCACATCGATCTCGCGGTGCATTCGGCCAAGGACCTGCCGACCCGCCTGCCGGACGAGCTCGTCATCGCCGGCTACCTCGAACGCGAAGACGTGCGCGATGTCCTGATCAGCCGCGGCGTCACGCGCCTGGAGGACCTGCCGGCGGGCGCCGTGGTCGGCAGCGCTTCGCTGCGCCGGTCGGCGCAGGTCAGGCGGCTGCGTCCCGACCTCGCCATCGGCCTGCTGCGCGGCAACGTCGAGACCCGCCTCGCCCGCGTCAAGGACGGCAAGGTCGACGCCACCCTGCTGGCGCTGGCCGGCCTCAAGCGCCTCGGCCTCGCGGACCTGGCGAGCGCCGTGCTCGACACCGATATCATGCTGCCCGCGGTCGGCCAGGGCGCCATCGCCGTGACGGCGCGGCGAGGCGACGCCGCCGTCGGCGCCGCGGTGGCGGCCGTCGCCCATGCGCCGACCGGCGCGGCGCTCGCCGCCGAGCGCGCCTTTCTCGACGGGCTCGACGGATCGTGTCGCACGCCGATCGCGGGGCTGGCGACGGTCGGGCCGGCGGACCGACTGCGCTTGCGCGGCCTGCTGGTGGCCGCGGATGGCAGCGCCGCGCTCGAAGTGGCGCGCGAGGGCGCGGTTGCCGACGCCGCGCGCCTTGGCGAAGATGCGGCGGCCGAGATCAGGGCCCGGGCCGGCGCGTTGTCCCGGTGGATGACCCCGGAGTGAGAACCGGGCCGATGACATGAGAATGGGAGCGGTACGATGCGTGTTCTCGTCACCCGGCCGCAGCCGTTCGCCGACCGCACCGCGCGCCTGCTCGCCGCGCGAGGCCACCAGCCGCTCGTCGCCCCGCTGCTGCGCATCGCCCCGAGCGGCGAGCCCATGCCGCGGGGCGAATGGGATGCCATCGTGCTGACCAGCGCCAGCGCGCTCATCGCTTTCCCCGAACCGCCGACGCTGGTGCCCGTGTTCGCTGTCGGCGACCGCACGGCCGAGGCGGCGGAGGAGGCCGGCTTCCAGGACGTGCGTTCGGCCTCCGGCGACCGCGAGGCGCTGGCCCTGCTCGCCCGCGAGACGCTGCCGCCGCACCAGCGGCTGCTCGTCGCCGCCGGCCGCGACCGCAAGGAGGATCTCGACAGGCTGCTGCACGAGGCGGGCCACGAGGCGCACGTCTGGACGGCCTACGTGGCCGAGGCCGAGACGCAGTTGCCCGCGGCGGCGCGGCAGGCCATTGCCGATCGCAGCGCCGGCCACGTGCTGCACTACTCCCGGCGCAGCGCCTCCATCTGCGTCGCGCTGGCGCGCGAGGAGGGCCTGGATCAGGTTCTGTCCAGCTTGAATCACGTGTGCATTTCGGAGGATGCGGCGGAGCCGGTGCGAGCTTGCGGCGCCGCCTCCATCCTGGTGGCCGGCCACCCCAGCGAGGATGCCATGCTCGCCCTGTTGCCCCGGGCGTGAGGCCGGGAGCTCCACGGCAGCGCCTGGGGCCGCCCTTCACCGGGGCCCATTCTGGTATCGTGATGTCCGCCTACACGGAGGTGCGTCGGACGCGAGCACGACTGGGGATGTGTCCCGGCCGGGCCAAAGTCCTTCTTCACGGTTGACGGCGTACACAGCCCTCGAGCGGGTGATCGTTCGTTGAACCATCATCCCTCTCCAAGTCTTTGCTTTAAGCATGGCCTCGTCCAGGGACCGGTGTCCGCTCTTGGGAAGGTGCTTTTGGGAAGGTGCTTTTGGGATAAGGCTCTTGGGATGACGACCTTGAGATCATGCTCCAGGCACCTGCGGATCGGGCCGACCCCTCTCGATCGGCGCGATGCGCTCAGCCGCGGGTCCCACGAAAGTGGGACCTCCACGTGCGACGGGACTGCGCTCAGGATGGTCCGCTGCGGAGCGCCGCCCGATCATTCCGTTGCGTTCATTGGCGCGCAGGCGCTCAGCGAGGACTGGTGAATGGCCGACACGACCAAAGGCGGCGGGCAACCGCCGCGCCCCGGAAAGCCTTATCGCGAGCCGCCGACGATCGACCTGACGCCCAGCGAGGTCGTCGAGGAAACGGCGCCGGTGGCAACCCATGGCGTTCCCGCGACGGGCGGCGCGGCCCAGGGCACCTCGGGCCAGGTCAAAGACCAGCCCAGGGGCGCCGCGGGCGAGGCCAAACCGACTGACGGCGGGAAGGCGTCCGCGCCGACCAAGCCCACCGTGACCGAGGCACGACCGGCCGCAAGCGGCGTCGACCCGAAAGCCGCGACGCCCGCCGGGGGCGCCAAATCACCGCAGGCCAGGGCTGAGCAGGCCAGGGCTGAGCAGGCCAAGCCGGAGCAGGCCAAAGCCGATGAGGGCAAACCGGTGCAGGCAAAGCCCGAGCCGCCGAGGACGACCGTACCGCCCGCTGGCGCGGCGGGCGCACCGCCGCGCGCAACCGACGCCCCCCCGCCGCCCGCGCGCCCGAGCCACCTCGGCGTCATCGGGCTGGCGCTCGCGGCCATCGCCGGCGGGCTGGCCGGCGTCGCCGGAGCGCTGGCGGTGGTGTTCGCGCTGTCGCCGCCGGGGGATGGCGAGGCGCGCCTGGCGGCGCTGAACGAGACGGTGAGCCAGCGGCTGGCGGGAACGGCGGCCAAGAGCGACGTCGACCAGCTGCGCCAGCAGCTCGGCGGCCTCGGCGGCCGGATGGCGGACCTCGACGGCACCGTCTCGGGGCTGGGCAATGACGTCAAGACCGCGCAGGAGCGCGTGCAGGCCCTCGGCCAAGTCCAGACCCCGGCGCCCGCCGCGGACGGCGCGGCGGCAGCGCCTGCCGGGCCCGCGGCCGCCCCGGTGCCGGGCGTCGATCCCCAGGCCGTCGAGCAGCTGCGCGAGCGCCTCGATGCCCTCGACCGGCGCATCGCCACCATGCCGGAACTCGGCCAGCAGCTCCAGCAACTGCGATCGGCCGTCTCGACCCTCGACGCGGGAGCCGGCAAGACCGCGAGCGAGGCGCTGGCACGGGTCGACGCCCTCGGCCGCCGCATCAGCTCGGTCGAAGGTCGGCCCAACGATCCGCGGGTGCCGGCGCTGGCGCGCGCCACGGTGGCCCGCGACCTGATCGGCGCCATCGAACAGGGGCGCCCCTATGGCGCAGAGCTCGCGGCCCTCGGCCAGGCCGGCCCGGCAGACCCGGCGGTGAACATGGCGGCCCTCGAGGCCTCGGCGGCGACGGGCGTCGCCACCACGGACGCGCTGCGGCGCAGCTTCGCCGGCCTCTCCGACAAGCTCTCCGCCGCGGCCGTCCGGGACAATGGCTTCATGGAGCGGCTGGCCGCCAGCGCCGCGCGCATCGTCCGCATCCAGCCGGTCGACAGCCAGGGCCACCCCGTCGACGCCCCGGCCGGCTCCGTGGCGCGGGTGGAAACGGCGCTGGCGCAAGGCGATCTGGCGGCGGCCCTGGCCGCCTGGCAGGCGCTGCCCGAGGGGGCCCGCCAGCTCTCGTCCGCCTTCGGCACCCGGCTCGCCGCCCGAGTCGGCGCCGAGCGGGCTGCCCGGGCTGTGCTCGCCGCCTCGATCGCCTCCCTCGGCGGCAAGCCCGCAACGGAGGGCCGCTCGCAATGATCCGCGTCCTCGCCTTCCTCGCCGCCCTTGCCGTCCTCGCCGCCGGCGCGGCCTGGCTCGTCGACCGGCCGGGCGACGTCGCCGTCGTCTGGCAAGGCTACCGCATCGAGACCTCCGTCGCCGTCGCCTTCGTCGCCGTGCTGGCGATCGCGGTGGTGCTGATGCTGCTGTGGACGCTGGCACGCTTCATCTTCCGGGTGCCGGACGTCATGACGCTCGCCTCGCGCAACCGGCGGCGCAGCAAGGGCTTCTCCGCCCTGTCGCGCGGCATGGTGGCGGTCGGCGCCGGTGACCCGGCCTCGGCCCGGCGCTATGCGGCAGACGCCGAGCGACTGCTCGGCCGCGAGCCGCTGACGCTGCTGCTCAAAGCCCAGGCGGCCCAGATCGACGGTGACCGCGCCGGCGCCGAGGCCGCCTTCAACACCATGCTCGAATCGCCCGAGACGCGGGTGCTGGGCCTGCGCGGCCTCTATGTGGAGGCCAAGCGCAAGGGCGACGACACGGCCGCGCGGGGCCACGCCGCCAAGGCCGCCCAGCTCGCCCCCACCGTCGGCTGGGCCAACGAGGCGGTGCTCGAGTATCTCTGCGCCGAGCACAACTGGCAGGGCGCGCTCGGTGCCCTGGAGCGGCGGGCCTCGCTCCGGCACGTCGACAAGGACGAGGCGCGGCGCCAGCGGGCCGTGCTGCTCACCGCCGATGCCCTCGACCGCGCGGACAAGGACACCGACGGGGCGCTTGATGCGGCCCAGCAGGCGGTGAAGCTGGCCCCGGACCTGGTGCCCGCCGCGGCGCTGGCCGGCCGCCTGCTGGCGCGCCAGGGGGCCCTGCGCAAGGCCGCCAGGCTGCTGGAGGCGAGCTGGAAGGCGACGCCGCACCCGGACCTCGCCGTGGCCTATGTCGACCTGCGCGCCGGCGATTCGGCCCTCGATCGGCTGGAGCGGGCGCAGACCCTGCTGCGACTCGTCCCGGGCCAGATGGAGGGACGCATCGCCGTCGCCCGTGCGGCGCTGGACGCGCGCGAGTTCGGCACGGCGCGGCGGGTGCTGAGCCCCCTGCTCTACGACCGGCCGACCGTGCGCGTGTGCCTGCTGATGGCCGAGCTCGAGGAGGCCGAGCACGCCGCCGAAGGCGCCGTGCGCGAGTGGCTGGCGCGCGCCTCGCGCGCACCGCGCGACCCGGCCTGGATCGCCGACGGCGTCATCTCCGACCATTGGTCGCCGGTGTCGCCGGTCACCGGCCGGCTCGATGCCTACGTGTGGACGACGCCGACCGAGCTGATCGCCCACACGGTCGATGCCGATCACCCCGATGACGTGCTCGCGGACGGCAACGAGGCGCCGGCGTGGCGGCCGCTGCCGGCGCCGGCACCCCAGCCCGAGCCGAAGCCGGCTGCATCGACGATCGAGGCGGCGGCGACGACCGCGCCTCCAACCGAAGCCGCGCCGGCAGACCCGGCCCCCTCGGCGCCGGCAGCAGCCGGCAACGGCGTGGACCGGCCGGCGGCCGAGCCCATCGCGGCCCCGGCACCGAGCGGCGCCACGACGGCGGCCCCCGCCACGGCGGCCGGCGCAGGCCGCGCGGCCGTGGGCCCCCAGCCCGGCACCATCACGCCGGTGATCTTCCCGGTGCCGCACCCGCCCGACGACCCGGGCCCGGAGGCGGACAATCCGCCCCGGCCGCGCATGCACGGCTGAGGGATCCTTGCGGCGCCCGCGCCCGCGCCGGCCCGACCGGGCCGGCTGAGCGCGCTCCAGATCGTCCGCGCAGCCGGCGCTCGATCTCCGGCAAGCGCAGGCGCAGGGCAGGCGGCCGCCGCCTTGCCGCTTGACCCCACCCGCCATCCCGTCAAAAATCGTCGGCCAACCTTGCCAAAGCCGCGCGTTTGGGGCAAAGAGGCGCCGCCTGCCGCGGTAGCTCAGCTGGTAGAGCGGCGCATTCGTAATGCGTAGGTCGGGGGTTCGAATCCCTTCCGCGGCACCACCTCCCAAAGTCCCTTTCCCGGAGCCCGTTCATTCGGGACCCGTGCCTCGCCGAGGCGGAGGGGCGCGCCCGGTGCGCGTCATCGCGGCGGCGACCCGCAGGACCGCCGCGTGCGTCCGCAGCCCGGGGTGTCTATTGATCCGCCATGGGCGCTCAGGGCGCGACCCCCGATGACCGAGCGATCTGATCATCCGACGGGTGACGGCACCGTGCCGATCATCCCCTACGATACCTTCGAGGCCGCGAACCTGTTCCTGGCCACCGGCCGCCCATCCCGCGAGGTCCTGCCCCTGATCGGCGTGAGCCCCGCCGAATGGGCGCGGCTGCGCGAAGCCTACCGCTGGTTTCCCTCTCATTTCGGTGACAGCCAGAGACGCGCCTATTTCGGGCGGCTGGACGACAGCGCCATCCTCCGCCTCGTCCTGGGGCCGCGCTGGAGCCTGAAGGGAAGCGACGCGCCGGACCTGCGCGCGACCTGGCATATTCGCGAAGCCGTGCGGCGCACCCCCCACATCGGCCCCTTCGCCGGTTGCGGCTGGCCGATCACCTGGATCGCCGCCCACGCCGAGGCCACGCTCTGCTGCTATACGCATGACGGACAGACGGTCTATTTCGACGGCAAGCCGCTCTCCGGCCGCAAGGGCGAGCGGCTCGAGGTGGATGCCGAGAGCTTCGCGCCCGTCGGCGGGCGCTGGCTGCGCGACAAGCATCGCATCTATGGGCAGGGCGAGGCCGGAGCGAAGCCGACGTTCTACTGGTACCCGGTCGACGGCGCCGATCCGGCGACGTTCGAGGCCCTGAACCTGCGTTACGCACGCGACCAGGCGCGCGCCTATTACATCACCGGCAAGACGATCCGCACCAAGAGCGCGGACGCGTTCGAGGTGGTGCCGGAGCTGAGGCTGAACTATCGGGACGGCACCTGCGATCTCCTCGGCGACATCAGCATCCTCGCGCGCGACCGCGAGGCGGTCTACTTCTACGGAACCCGCCTGAAGGGAGCCCGGCCGGACAGCTTCCGCGATCTCGGTCACGGTTATGCCACCGACGGCGCAGCGGTCTGGTTCCTGGAGCAGAAGCGGCTGATCGAAGGCGCCGATGCGGCCACCTTCACGGTGCCGGGTCCGGGCGAGCCGCATGTGTACGGTCGCTCCGGAGGTCACGGGGCCGCCGACCGGCACCGGCCCTACGTCGGCGCCAAGCCCTGCATTCCGTCGGATTGGGTCGACGACTGGCGCCCGTTCTTCGCGGCACGACCGGATCTCAGCGGCTGGTGGTGGCATCAGCTTTCGAAGGCGCATTAAGATCGGGTCCGAACGGTCGAAGATCGTTCCCGCCAAACTGGTCGCTTTGCGGAGGTTCCTGTCTTCAACGCGAAGGGAGCGCCGTCGAGCGAACTATCTCGCGTATGCCGGTTTTGGGTCAGCGGACGCCGTCTTCCGCCTCGTGGAGGCGACCCGATGATCTGACAGAGCGGGGCTGCTGGATTTCCGCCATCCTGGATCAAGTCGCACAGGTCAGGGCGACAGCGGGGGCGCTCGCCCCCGGACGCGCCGAGTCGCCCCGGTCCCAACGGCTCCGGCAACAGCGTTCGCCGAAGCGATTAGTCGCGAGTGACGGTCGTGACCGAAGCGGTTGAAGCTCTAGTTTGGTCAAGTTTATATTTGACCTCGGCCGGATCGGTCTAAGCGGGCTCGACTATCGACATGATAATCGCAATAAGGAGGAACGCTTACGATGAATAGATGTATGAGGGGCTGGCATTCCGTTGGCAGCGCTTGGGTGGCGGGCGGCTTGGCCCTGGCGGCCGCGTCTCCGGCACTGGCGGAGAAGCAGAACGGTCCCGGGGCGACGGATACAGAGGTGAAGGTCGGAAACTTCGTGCCGTATTCGGGCCCGGTCTCGGCCTACGGCACGGTGGGCAAGGTCGAGGCCGCCTATGTGCGAATGCTGAACGAGCAGGGCGGGATCAACGGGCGCAAGATCAATTTCATCTCGTACGACGACGCTTACAGCCCGCCAAAGGCTGTTGAGCAGACGCGCAAGCTGGTCGAGAGCGACGAGGTGCTGTTCCTGTTCCAGACGCTCGGGACCGCGTCGAATTCGGCGATCATGAAGTATGTGAATGCCAAAAAGGTCCCGCATCTTTTTCTATCGACGGGCGGCACGAAGTTCGGCAACGACCCGAAACAGTTCCCCTGGACCATACCCTTCAATGTCTCTTATGAAACCGAGGGCCGTGCCTACGCAAATCTGATCAAGACGAAGTATCCCGATGCTCGGATTGCGGTACTTGTTCAGAACGACGATTACGGCAAGGACATCTACAAGGGCGTGAGGGACGGTCTTGGCGACAAGGTGTCGATGATCGTCGCCGAAGCGCCGTACGATCTGTCCGAGGCGACGGTCGATTCCCAGATGGTCAAGCTGAAGGCCTCGGGCGCGGACCTGTTCATGAACCTGGCCACCCCGAAGTTTGCCGCGCAGGCAACGCGCAAGCTCGGCGAGCTCAACTGGAAACCCGTTCATATCCTCAACAATGTGGCGGCCCAAGTCGGGGCCGTGCTCATTCCGGCGGGACTGGCCAACGCCCAGGGAGCAATGACGGCCACCTATATCAAGGACCCGACCGACCCGGCCTGGGCGGACGACCCCGGCGTACAGAAGTGGAAGGCCTTCATGGACAAGTATTATCCGGAGGGTGATCGGAACAACTCGCTCAACGCCTATGGCTACGCTGCGGGCGAAACGCTGGAGTACCTTTTACGGCGGGCGGGCGATAACCTGACGCGGGAAAACGTCATGAAGGTCGCCAACAGCATCGACGGCTTCGCGCCGACGATGCTCATGCCGGGTATCAAGATGAAGACCAGCGCCACCGACCACTTCCCGATCGAGGAGCTGCAACTGATGGTGTTCAAGGGCGACCGTTGGATCATGGAAGGCGGGCTCATCTCGGGCGAAGTCAGAGACTGAGCCACCCGAGACAAGGGCTTCGCTGGCACCCATGTGCTGCCGAACCTGCCTCGCGCCGTCCTGCCGGCGCGAGGTTCCTGGCCGGTGGATCCGCCGGTCGCCCAGCCGCAGGGCTCAGGTCCAGGCAAGGGGATGGGCGCCGACAGGCGCTACGGGGAGCTCCCAATATGCTCTCGTGTCCGAATAGGCCGTAACGGGTCCGACGTGTTGCATCCGGCCGAACGGCGTAGCCGTCGAGATCAAGTCAGGCGGCGCGGCGCGCTCGGGCGCTTGCCGCACCTGTCCGCCGGGCAGGAGGCCGAGGTCCTGCATCCACATGGAGCTGCGCGCCAGCGATACGCGCACACTATAGGAACCGCCTTCGCGGGCCCGGCGGATCAGCGCCGCGAGGGCCCCCAGGGCGCCCAGATATCCGGCCAGATAGTCGTTGATGAGATAGGTGGGCACCAGGCGAGGCGTGGCGAAACCGCCTTCGGTCGCAGCCACTCCGCTCACGCATTGAGACAGCTGGTCGAAGCCTCCGCGTGCAGCCCACGGGCCCTCCGCTCCATAGCAGTTGAGATAGACATGGATCAGGCCGGGCCGCCGGGCGGCCAGATCCTCTGCGCTGTAGCCGCGCCGCGCGAGCGAACCGGCCCGATAGGAGTCGACCACCACGTCGGTGCGCTCCAGCAGCTCGCCGAATTTCGCCTCGTCCTCGCCGTTGCCCAGATCGAAAAAGGCCGAGCGCTTGCCGACGTTGCCGTCGAGGTAGATGCCCAGAAGGTCCGGCAGCATCGACGATTGCAGATGCAGCACCTCGGCTCCTTGCTCGCTCATCGTGCGGCTGACCAGCGGACCGGCCAGCACGTAGGCCATGTCGAGGACGCGGATCCCGCTCAGCGGCCTCTGCCCCGCATCGAAGGGGACCGGGGCGGTGTCATTGAGCTTTCGAATCTCGACGACCGGTTTGGCTTGGAGCCATCCACCCTGGGGATGAGCCCTCCACTCCTCAGCCGACCGGACCACCGCGGCGGGACACTTGAGCTCGTTTGCAGCGTCTTCGAGTTCAAGCGAATTCCACTTGAGCAAGGCATCGCGGATGGACTCGGGCTCGTTCCAGCAGCGCAGCAGCGAGAGCAGCTTGTCGCGATGATGGGGATAGGCGCCCACCAGGAAGATCCAACGGCCGTCGCCCGTCTGCCCGAAATGGCCACCGATCGGGCCGAGATGCATGCGATAGTCGACCGCGTGATCGTTCATCGTGATCAGGTAGAGCGACGTGAGGCTTTGCAGGGCCTTGGCGAGATCGACCGCGATCGTTTGCGTCCTCTTGGTCCGCATGCGCCAGATTTCGCATATCCCCACAGCTTGCGCCGCGAGAACGATGGCGGTCGCGGCACCCAGCCTGTGCGGGCTTCGGACCAGTGGATCCGCGTGCGCAAAGCTCAGCTGGCAGGCGGCGCCGGCGCGGCCCAGTCCAACGCTTTGAAGCAATTGATCCAAATGATCGGTGATCGAGAACTCCGAGACCGCATCGGTGAACACTTTGAATGCTCCACAACCTTCAGGTGAGCGCACGCCCGCTTCGATGTGCCGACCGCGGCCTCGAGGTGACGCCCCTCGGGGACGACCGAAGCTAACAAGCGCCCTGACTGACCCGCAAGATGGACACGGGCGGGCGCAAAGCCGGCTCTGTGCTTGTACGCGCCGTCGCCGGAATGTCTTGGTCGGTGCACGTCCGCGGCCCCCTCCACCATGGCGCGCAGGGTCCCGCTGCGCGGCGCCTGATCCTCACCCGCGCGACGGGGAGGGGACCGGGGAAGGCGGTGGAGGGGGGGCGGGAGCGAGGCTCTGCACGCATGAGCCTCATCATCGACCTCGACATCGAGCCCGTCACTGGCGCCCGGCTACCCCGTGTCCTCCAGGCGACCGGGACCCGCTATGACCGCGAACACCGGCACCGGCTCGTCGAACCCCTTCAATGCACGGGCATCCAGCTGCACCAATGGCACACGCCCGCCGACCTCGCAGGCGGCGACGCGATCGACCAGGATCTCGGTATCATCAGCGCTCGAACACAGGCGCGAGGCAAGGTTCACGACGGTGCCGATCGCGGTGTAGTCGAGGCGCCCTTCCGAGCCGATCTGCCCGACGGTGGCAGGCCCCATGGCCAGCCCGACGCCGAAGCCCAGCCGGTGGTCCAGCGCGCGCCAACCGTCCAGAAGCGCCTGAACGCCCGCCTGCATGTCCCGCGCCATCTCGACGGCGCGCAATGCCGGCTCGGGACAAGGCACCGGGGCGTTGACCAGCACCATGGCGCCATCGCCGGAAAAGCCCAGCAGCGTTCCCCCGTGAGCGGCCACCACCCTCTCCAGGGCGTCATAATATTCGCGCAGCACGCTTAGGACGGTCTCGGCCTCGGCACGCGCCGAAAAGGCGGTGAAGCCCCTGAGGTCGCAGAACACCGCGACCACCTCCACGCGCCGGCCATCGAGAACACTGTCATCACCGGTGCGGTCGACCAGTTCCGCCACTTGGGGCGCCAGGAAGCGCTTGAGTCGATTGATGCGCTCCGAACGCTCCTGCGACAGCGAGAGCTCGCCGGCCATCTCGTTGAAGCGGGTTGCGAGCCGCTCGAACTCGTCGCTCGTGGCCAGGTCGATGCGGTGGTCGAACTGGCCCGCGCCGATGCGGGCGACCCCGTCCTCCAGCAGCCGGATGGGCGCGATCATGCGCTGGGTCAGCCCGTAGGCGAGCGCGGCGGCAAGCGCGGCGCCGGCGACCAGCAGCGCCCCGGTGCGCCACAGCGCGGCATAGATCGGCTCGAACGCCTCGGCGAGGGGCTGCTTGACGATGACGCTCCAGTCGACGCCGGGGATCGGCGCCATCGCGGCCAGCACCATTTTGCCGGTGGTGTCCTGAGCGGCGGCCGCCTGCCCGGGCCGGGCCAGGATGGCCTCCCGCACTGTCCCGAGCGGCCGCTGCTCGGCTTCGTTCGCCCGCAGCACCAGGCTGATGTCGGGATGGGCGACGAGGCGACCCGGCCGGTCGAGCACGAACGCCTCGCCGCTGCGCCCGACTCGGATCGCCGAAATCACCTCCCAGATGAACTTGAGGTTGATCTCTGCGACCGCCGACCCCAGCGCCGAGCGGTTGCCGGCGACGGCCATGGTCATGAAGGGCTCCGAGCCGCCCTGAAAGGTGATGGGGCCGTACCAGACACGCCCGGAGCGGGCGCCCAGCACGGGGGCGGTCGCCGAGCGGTCATCAAGGCTGGCGAGCCGGTTCAGGCCGATGCGCGACACGAACAAGCGCTCCCGCCCCGCCGCATCGACGAGGCTGAGGCTGACGACGGCGGGAACCTGGCGGAGCAGGCGCAGGGCGTCGACCCGGTGTCTGTCGGCGCTTTCCTCCGTCCATGGCAGTTGCAGCGTCCACCCGAGCTGATCGCGAATACTGTCGAGGAAGTCCTGAATCTTGACCGACGCCAGCCGTGCTTCGGCGTTCAGGAGGTCGTTGAGCCGGGCGCGCTGGTCGTAATAGCCGAACCAGGCATCGCCGCCGCCGGCGATCAAGAGAGGCACGACGACGGCCGCGAACAGAGCGCTGAAGTATTTCTTGAAGAGCGAGTTGCGCGGGGCGACGACCGGATCGACCACCGCGTCAGCTCGCGCGACGGCAGGCCGGGCTGGTCATTCGACCACCTCGTCGGCGCTGCTCAGCAGCGAGGGCGGAAACGTGATGCCGAGGGTGTGGGCGGCCCTCAGATTGATGAACAGCTCGACCTTGGTGACCCGTTGCACCGGCAGCTCCGAGGGCCGTTCTCCCTTGAGGATGCGGCCGGCGTACAGCCCGCTGTGCCGGTGCGATTGACTGAAGTCACCGCCGTAGCTCATCAGGCCGCCGGCGAGCGGGAAATCGCGCGACTGGGTGATCGCAGGGACGCCGTGACGGACCGCCAGCGCGGCCAGCTCCCTGCTCCGGTAGGCGAAGTAGGGGTCGGAGCTGAAAACGAGCCCGCCCGCCCCCATCTCACGCGCCGTGCTGAACAGGCGGCCGAACTCCTGCTCGTGACTGGCCTCCAGGACGGTGATGTCCAACCCCAGGCTGCCCGCCGCCGCATGCAGGTTCTTCAACTGCGAGTTGGCGGTCGGGCTCGTCGGGTTGACGGCAACGGCGAACGCCTTGGTGTGCGGGCGGACCTCACGCATGAACTCCAGGCGCTTGCGCGACACCTCCACGCTCAGGCTCGACACGCCTGTGAGATTGTTTCCGGGCCGAGACAGGCTGTCGACCACGCCGAGCGCCACCGGGTCGCCTCCCATCTCGAAGACGATCGGAATCGTCGTCGTCGCCCATTTCGCGGCGAGGGCGACCTCGGCGCCCCCCGGGGCCACGACCACGGCCACCTTGCGGGCGGCGAGGTCGCGTGCCAGGCTCGGCAGCCGCTCGTAATTGCCCTCGGCCCATCGGAACTCGATCATGACGTCGCGTCCCTCGACGTAGCCGGCCTGCGCCAGGCCCTCCCGGAAGGCCTTGAGGCGACTGTCGTAGCGATCCGGCGATTCGGAGCCGAGATAGCCGATGACGGGCATACCCTGCCCCCGCGCGCGTGGCGGAACCAGCCATGCCGCCGCGCCGGCGAAGAGCCCAAGAACTTCGCGCCGCCTCATCCGATCAGCGCGGGCGGCAAACGCAGAGGGCATGAAACGCAAGGTCGTCTCTCCTTCCGACCAGCATCGCCCGCCAAGTGAACCACAGCATAGCCCCCTGGCTCGCGTTACGAAACCACGCGTGCGCCTGCCGCAACGTCTTTCGCCGGCTCGCCGTACCGCCTATGCTGCGCTGGTGAGACCCTTGCCGCCATTCCGCTCCATCGAGGCGTTCGTGGCCGCGGCGCGGGCCGGCAGCCTCACCGCCGCAGCGGCCGAGCTCGGCCTGTCGGTGCCGGCGCTGAGCCGACGGATCCAGGCGCTGGAGCAGGACCTCGGCCAGCCCCTGCTGCGGCGACTGCCGCGCGGGGTGACGCCGACGCCGCGCGGGGCGACGTACCTGACGGACGCGGGGGAGGCCATCGACCGGTTGCGGGCCGCCACCCACGCCTTGCGCGAGGGGCCCGAGCGCCCGCGCGTGCGCGTCAGCCTCATCCCATCGCTGGCGACCAGCTGGCTGATGCCACGCCTTCGCCGATTCCACGCCTTGCACCCATCGATCGAGGTCGAGCTCGACCCGTCGCAGGATTATGCGGATCTCGACGGCGGGGCCTTCGACTTCGCCATTCGGCTCGGCGAACTGGCGCCGGCGGGCATCCCCTCCGAGCCGCTGCTCGACGTGCACGTCCATCCCGTCTGCGACCCCACGCTCGCCGCAAGCGGGGCGCTGCGTACGCCAGCGGACCTCGCGCATCAAGCCCTGCTCGGGCCGGGACATCGGCCGGAGTTCTGGCCGGAGTGGGCTCGCGCCCACGCGCTCGACCCGGCCGCCCTGGAACCGATCCGCCGGATCGATGGGCTCCTCCTCTATGAGGCGGCAGCCAGCGGCATGGGCGTCGCCATCGCCCTCGATGCGGTGGTCGCACCCTACCTTGCCAGCGGCCGGCTGGTGCGCCCCTTCGAGGCGCCGGTCCGCTCCTCGCGCAGCTTCCGGCTGCTGTCGCCCCGCCTCCGCCGATCAAGCCGGCCCGCGCGGATCTTCCGCACCTGGCTGCTGGCCGAGGCGGCACGCGCGACCGTGACGGCGCCGCCAGCCTAGACTAGAGCGTTTTCGAGCGAAGTGGACGCCGGTTCGCGTTAAGAAAACGCTACAAATCAAACAGATAGAGTATTTCGGCGATTCGAAGAAACGCGGAAATACTCTAGCACCGATCCGCCTTGCAGTTTCTGCAAGGATGCGCGCCGCGAACTCAATGGTGGCCGCGCACCGCGACCCCTAAGACCGTCCGCATCGCCCACGCAGGACGAGGCGGATATGGACCGGGACGACATCTGCTTTTTGGACGCGAGCGGGCTCGCGGCTCTGATCCGCGACAGGCACCTGTCGCCGCGCGAGGTGGTGGCAGCGCATCTCGCCCGCATCGAGGCGATCAATCCGCGCATCAATGCCATGGTGACGGTGACCGCCGAGGCGGCGCTCGCCGCCGCCACTGCGGCGGAAGCCGCCCTGATGGCGGGCGCCGCCCTCGGCCCTCTGCACGGCGTGCCGTTCACCATCAAGGATTCGCTCGATACGGCCGGCGTGGCGACGCAGCGCGGCTCACGCCTGTTCGCCGGCCGCGTGCCGGCGACGGACGCGACGAGCGTGGCGCGCTTCAAGGCGGCCGGCGGCATTGCTCTCGCCAAGACCAATCTGCCGGAGTTCTCGACCTGGTGGGAGACGGACAACGCGCTCACCGGGCGGACCTTGAACCCCTGGAACCCGGAGCGCACGCCGGGCGGCTCGAGCGGCGGCGAATCGGCCGCCATCGCCGCGGGGCTGTCGCCCATCGGGCTTGGCAGCGATGTCGCCATCTCGGTGCGCGGCCCCGCGCACTGCACCGGCATCGCCGCGCTCAAGGCCACGCATGGGCGCATCCCCTACACAGGCCATTTTCCCGAGGTGTTCGGGCGCATCTGGCACGTGGGCCCGATGGCGCGCAGCGTGCGCGACATCGCCCTGGGGCTGGCCCTCCTCGCCGGCCCCGACGATCGGGACGGCTACGCCGTCTTTCACGGCGACAGCCGGGCCGAAGCAGCCGCGGCCGGCAGCCGTCCGGCGCGCATCGGCATGATAATCGAGCCGGGCTTCGGGCCGATCGACCCGGATGTGATGACCGCGGTGAGACATGCCGCGCAGGCGCTGCGCGACGAAGGCTGCGCCGTCGAGGAGGTGCGCCTGCCGCTGCTGGAGCGGCACAGCTTCTATGAGGTGATGGCCCCTCTGATCGCGGGCCGGCTGCTGCCCTATTTCCGCGAGCTTGCGGCCGGACGGGAGGCCGAGCTCGGCCCGGTGATGGCGGCTTCGATCGAACGGCCGCTGCCGGCGCTGGCGGACTACGTGGCCGCCGAGGCCCTGGTGGAGGAGCTCAAGGGCGCCTTCGCTAGCTTCTTCCAGGGCTTCGACGCGCTGCTGTGCCCGGTGATGCCGATCCCTGCGCCGCCCCACGGCCGCGCCGCGCACGTCATCGACGGCGTCACGGTGCCCGCCCACCACGTCATGCGCGCCACCGCGCCGTTCAACCTCACCGGCCTGCCGGCACTGGCGGTGCCCTTCCGCTTCAGCGCCGATGGGCTGCCGATCGGTGTGCAACTGGTGGGCCGCTGGTTCGACGAGGCCACCATCCTGCGGCTCGGCGCCTTGGTGGAGGCGGCGAGCGAGGTTCGCGGGCGACGCCCACCCCTGTAGCGACTGGTCCTGCGTGCTGGCGGACTCATGGGCGGACATGACGGCGTGTGACCGCTGTCCGACAGGCTTGGGCTCGACATTAATTCATTCGATTGAATTATAACCCTTTCCGGGTTATGGTCCGGCCCATGGCGCGAAAATCCTCACGTCCAGAACCCGCCGACGCCGCGGCCGAGCGCGGCGAGGCCACACGGCAGAAGCTGCTGCTGGCGGCAACCGACGTGTTCGGCCGCGTCGGCTTCGACGGCGCCACCACCCGGGCGCTGGCCGATGCGGCCGGCGTCAATCTGCAAGCGATCCCCTATTACTTTGGCGGCAAGGAAGGCCTCTACGTCGCCACCGCCGAGCATATCGCCGCCCAGATCGGCGCTCACGCCGGCCAAGCGCGAGGGCGCGCCCTCGCACGCATCGCGGCAGCCGAGAGTGGCGGGCCGCCGCTCGGGCGGGACGAGGCCCGGGTGCTGCTCACCGATATCCTCCAGACCATGGCAGCCTTGTTCGTCAGCCCGCAGGCGGAGGCCTGGGCCCGCTTCCTCATCCGCGAGCAGATGGCCCCGACGGAGGCCTTCGCCCGCGTCTACGGCGGCCTGATGGAGCCGATGCTGCGCCTCACCGGACGGTTGGTCGGCAGGCTCCTCGACGAGGAGCCGTCGAGCGAGCACGTGCGTCTGCGGACATTGTCGCTGCTCGGCAGCGTGATGGTGTTCCGCATGGCGCATGCAGCGGCGCTCCGGCAGCTCGCCTGGACCGACGTCGGACCGCGCGAGATCGGGGCGCTGCGGGACCTGGCCGCCGATCTGGTCGCCGCCCTGGTGCCCCGGACGGAGGGCGGATCATGAAACGCGCCCTCGCCGCCCTCCTCGTGCTGGCGATCGCCGCCGGCGCGGCGTGGTGGCTGGACCTGCCCACTCGCCTCGGCTTCGCCCGGACGGCGAGCGGCGGGCTCACACTCTATGGCAACGTCGACATCCGCCAGGTGCAGCTCGGCTTCCGCGTCAGCGGCCGCATATCGGCGATGACCGTGGACGAGGGCGACGCGGTCGCGCCCGGGCAGGTGCTCGCCCGGCTCGACGCCCAGCCCTACCTCGACGCGGTTCATGCCGCCGAGGCCCAGGTAGCCAACCAGGCCGCCACCCTGGCGAAGCTGGAAGCGGGGCCGCGCCCGGCGGAGATCGCCCAGGCGCGGGCCCAGCTCGCCGAGCGCACCGCCGACCTCGCCAACGCAGCGCTCGCCTTCGACCGCAGCCGGCGCCTGCGCCCGGGAGGCGCCGTGTCCCAGGCGGTCCTGGATCAGAACCAGTCGGCCAAGGACATGGCGGCAGCCCGGGTCGATTCGGCCCGCGAGGCGCTGCGCCTGCTCGAGCAGGGCACCCGGGCCGAGGACATCGCCGCCGCCCGCGCCAGCCTGCAGGCGGCGCAAGCCAACCTGGCATCGGCGAGGACCTCGCTCGCCGATGCGCAGCTGCACGCCCCGGCCTCAGGCGTGGTGCTGTCGCGGGTGCGCGAGCCCGGCGCCATCGTCGCCCCGAGCGACACGGTGTACGTGGTGTCGCTCGCCGAGCCGGTCTGGGTGCGCACCTATGTGGCCGAGCCCGACCTCGGCCGCATCCATCCCGGCCTCGCGGTGGAGGTGACCACCGACACCGCGCCGGAGCGGCCCTACCGCGGCCGCATCGGCTTCATCTCGCCGGTCGCCGAGTTCACGCCCAAGACGGTGGAGACGCCGGAACTGCGCACCGACCTGGTGTATCGCCTGCGTGTGGTCGTGGAGCAGCCGGACACGGCCTTGCGCCAGGGCATGCCGGTGACCGTGCGCGTGCCGCAGGCGGGAGCGCGCGATGGCTGAGGACGTCGTCCACATGGCCGACGTCACCAAGCGCTTCGGGCGCGCGCCGCCGGCGCTCGAAGCGGTGTCGGGCACCATCGGGGGCGGCGAGATCACCGGCCTGGTCGGGCCGGACGGCGCCGGCAAGACCACCCTGATCCGCCTGGTGACCGGCCTGATGCGGCCCGACGGCGGCGCGCTCACCGTGCTCGGCTTCGACACCGGGCGCGAAGCCCCCCGCATCCAGGCGGCGATCGGCTACATGCCGCAGCGCTTCGGCCTCTACGAGGACCTCTCGGTCCAGGAGAATCTCGACCTCTACGCCGACCTGCGCGGCCTGCCCATGCCCGAGCGCGCCGGCACGTTCGACGAACTGCTCGGCTTCACCGACCTGAAGCGCTTCACCGGCCGTCTCGCCGGCCAGCTCTCCGGCGGCATGAAGCAGAAGCTCGGCCTCGCCTGCGCGCTGCTGCGCAAGCCGCGTCTGCTGCTGCTCGACGAACCCGGCGTCGGCGTCGACCCGATCTCGCGCCGCGACCTGTGGGCCATGGTGCAGAACCTGACGCGGGAGGGCGTCGGCGTCGTCTGGTCGACCGCTTATCTGGACGAGGCGGAGGCCTGCGACCGGGTGCTGCTGCTCGAGCGCGGCAGGCTCATGTTCACCGGGCCACCGGCTGAGCTGACCGGTCGCGCCGCCGGCCGGGTGTTCAAGCTGACCGGCCTGGCGGGCCGGCGCCGGCCGCTGCTCGCGCGCGCGCTCCAACAGGCGGGCGTGGTGGACGGCGTCATCCAGGGCGAGGCGATCCGCCTGATGCTGGCGCCCGGCGCCGAGCCCTCAGCGCTGGCCCGCGGCGTGGCCTCCGCCGGCGCGATCGCGCCGGCGGAGCCGCGCTTCGAGGACGCCTACGTCGATATGCTGGGCGGCGGCCCAGGCGGACGCTCCAAGCTCGCCGAGGCCGCTACGGCGCGGATGGCCGATCCGGCGCATCCGGTGATCGAGGCGCGTGGGCTGACCAAGCGCTTCGGCGACTTCACCGCCGCTGACGGCATCACCTTCACCATCCCCCGCGGCGAGATCTTCGGGCTGCTCGGGCCCAACGGCGCCGGCAAGTCCACCACCTTCAAGATGCTCTGCGGCCTGCTGAAGCCCACCGCCGGCGAGGGCCGGGTGGCCGGCTTCGACCTGCGCCGCGATACCGCGGCGGCGCGCGGCCGCCTCGGCTACATGGCCCAGAAGTTCTCGCTCTACGGCGACCTCAGCGTGGCGCAGAACCTGGCCTTCTTCGCCGGCGTCTACGGCCTCACCGGCGCGCGCAAGGCCGGCCGCATCGGCCTGATGACCGAGATCTTCGATCTCGGCGCCCGCCGCGGCCAGTCCGCCAGGGACCTGCCGCTCGGCCTGAAGCAGCGCCTCGCGCTCGCCTGCGCCGTCATGCACGAGCCGGAGGCGCTGTTCCTGGACGAGCCGACCTCGGGCGTCGACCCGATCACCCGGCGCGAGTTCTGGACCCACATCAACGGCCTCGTCGAGAAGGGCGTCACCGTGCTCGTCACCACCCATTTCATGGACGAGGCCGAATACTGCGACCGCATCTCGCTGATCTACCGCGGCCGCTCCATCGCGCTCGGCTCGCCGGACGAACTGAAGGCGAGCGCGGCGAACGCCGACACGCCGACCCCGACCATGGAGGATGCCTTCGTCGCCTTGGTGCGCCGCTCCGACGCGGCGGAGGCGGCATGAGCGCCGCCGACAGGCCCCGGTCCGGGCCGCCGCCCTCCGGCCGGGCGCGGCGCTTTGCGGCGCTGGTGCGCAAGGAGAGCTACCAGATCGTCCGCGACCCCAGCAGCATCCTCATCGCCTTCGTGCTGCCGCTCGTGCTGCTGTTCATCTTCGGCTACGGCGTCTCGCTCGACGCTGTCCGCACCCGCGTCGGCCTGGTGGTGGAGGCCGCGACGCCCGTCACCCAGGACCTCGCCGCGAGCTTCCGGGCCTCACGCTACTTCGACGTGGTGCCCGGCCGTGACCGCCGCCAGTTCGAAGAAGACCTGGTGTTCGGCCGCGTGCGCGGCATCGTCGTCATCCCGGCCGCCTTCGCCGGCGACGAGGCAGGCCGCGGCGGCGTGCCGCAAATCCAGGTGATCGTCGACGGCTCCGAGCCCAACACCGCGAGCTTCGTGCAGAACTACGCGCAAGGGGTGGTGGCCACCTGGGCGGCGCAGCGCGGCGCCGAGACCGCGCGGCCGTCGTCCCCCATCGCCGTCGAGCAGCGCTTCTGGTTCAACCCGGAGCTCGCCAGCCGCAACTTCCTGGTGCCCGGCTCCATCGCCATCGTCATGACCCTGGTCGGCACCCTGCTCACCTCGCTGGTGGTGGCTCGGGAATGGGAACGCGGCACCATGGAGGCGATGATGGCGACGCCGGTCACCGCGGCCGAACTGCTCGCAGGCAAGATCCTGCCCTACTTCGCCCTGGGCCTTGCCGCCATGACGCTGTGCGTCCTGGCCGCCGTCTTCGTCTTCGGCGTGCCGTTCCGCGGCTCCATCGTGGCGCTCTACGCCCTGTCGGCGAGCTTCCTGATGCCGGCGCTGGGTCAGGGGCTGCTGATCTCGGCGGCGACCAAGAACCAGTTCCTGGCCTCGCAGCTCGCCCTGCTCTCGGCCTTCCTGCCCGCCTTCCTGCTGTCGGGCTTCCTGTTCGAGATCGGCTCCATGCCGCGCGCCATCCAGCTCGTCACCTGGATCGTGCCCGCCCGTTACCTCATTCCCAGCCTCCAGAGCGTCTTCCTGGCCGGCGACATCTGGCCGATGTTCCTGCGGGCCATCGGCGTGATGCTGGCCATGGGCGCGCTCCTGTTCGTGCTCGCCGCGCGCAGCACGGCGAAGCGGATCGCCTGACATGTGGACGCGGCTCAAGGCGCTGATCGTCAAGGAGCTGCTGGCCGTGCTGCGGGATCCGCGCAGCCGCCTCATCCTGATCGGGCCGCCCCTCGTCCAGCTCCTCGTCTTCTCCTACGCGGCGACCCTGGAGGTGAAGAACGTCGACCTTCTCGTGCTCAACCGCGACGCCGGACCCTGGGGCCAGGAGCTGGTGCAGCGCCTCGCCAGCACGCCGACCGTCGGCCGCCTCATCCGCGCCGCGGGGCCCGGCGAGCTGAGGGAGGGCATCGACCGGCAGCGGGCGATCGCCGCCGTCCACATCGGCCAGACCTTCTCGCGCGACATCGCCGCCGCGCACCCGGCCGACCTGCAGATCATCCTCGACGGGCGCCGCTCCAACGCCTCGCAGATCGTCGCCGGCTACCTCAACCAGATCGTCGCCGGGCTCGCCGCCGACATCGCTGCCGGCCGCCCGACGCAGGGTGGCGCCGTCGCCGTGGCGGCGCGCAACTGGTTCAACCCTAACCTGGAGTTCCAGTGGTTCATGGTGCCGAACCTGGTGGCGGCCATCGCGCTCCTGATCGGCCTCGTCGTCACCGCCCTCTCCATCGCCCGCGAGCGCGAGCTCGGCACCTTCGACCAGCTGATGGTGTCGCCGCTTCGGACCCACGAAATCCTAATCGGCAAGACGATCCCGCCGATGCTGATCGGCACCTTCCACATCACCGTCTACATCCTGGCGGCGGTCTTCGTGTTCGGCGTGCCGCTGCGGGGCTCGCTCGTGCTGCTCTACGGCAGCGCCGTATTCTACCTGCTCGCCGTGGTCGGCATCGGCCTGTTCATCTCGGCGCTGGCGGCGACGCAGCAGCAGGCCATTCTGGGCGCCTTTCTGTTCCTGGTGCCGGCCATGCTGCTCTCCGGCTTCGCCACGCCGATCGAGAACATGCCGGCGTGGCTCCAGCCGGTCACGGCGGTGAGCCCGCTGCGCTATTTCCTCGTCATCGTGAAGGGCGTGTTCCTCAAGGACCTGCCGGCGGCGGAGGTGGTGCGAAACACCGTCCCGCTGATGGCGATCGCTCTGGTGGCGCTCAGCGCCGCCGGTTGGCTGTTCCGCCGCCGGCTGGAGTGAGGGGGACGTGACGGCGCCGTTGCTTACGACTACACGCCAGTCGCCGTCCCCGGTCACGAAGGACATGCAATGGCTGTCATCCCCCGCGCGGCCGGGCTGCTCGCCCTGGCCCTCACCTCATCCGGCCTGCTCGCGGCCCCGGTCCGCGCGGCCGAAGGTCCGGACCGGATCGCCGCGGTGGTGGAGCGCGTCGTCCGCCCGCTCTTGGCGGCCCATGGCGTGCCGGGGATGGCCGTGGCCGTGACGGTGGGCGGCCGATCCGCGGTCTTCAACTACGGCGTCGCCTCGAAGGCGAGCAACGCGCCGGTGACCGATGCCACGCTGTTCGAGATCGGCTCCGTCAGCAAGACCTTCACCGCCACGCTCGCCGCCCATGCACAGGCGCTCGGCAAACTCTCGCTGGACGACCGTCCCGGCCGCTACCTGCCGGAGCTGCGCGGCAGCCCCATCGACGCGGCGAGCCTGCTCAACCTTGGCACCTACACCGCCGGCGGCCTGCCCTTGCAGTTCCCCGGCGCCGTCACAAGCGACGCCAAGATGCTCGCCTATCTCAAGCAGTGGAAGCCGTCCGCCGCCCCGGGCTCCCAGCGGCGCTACTCCAACCCGAGCCTCGGCCTCTTCGGGCATGCCACCGCGCGGGCGATGAGCGGCAGTTTCGCCGAGCTGATGGAAGGCGAGGTGCTGTCCAAGCTCGGCCTCCGCCACAGCTACATCCGCGTCCCCCAGAGAGAGATGGGAAACTATGCCTGGGGCTACGGCCATGCGGACAGGCCAATGCGGGTGAGACCGGGGGTCTTCGCGGCGGAGACCTACGGCGTCAAGGCCACGGCCGCCGACCTCATCCGTTTCGTCGAGGCAAACATCCGGCCGGAGACGCTGGAAGGGCCGCTGCGGCGCGCCGTCGAAGCGACCCACATCGGCTACTTCAAGGTCGGCGGGATGGTGCAAGGCCTCGGCTGGGAGCAATATCCCTATCCCGTCGCGCTGGACAAGCTGCTGGCCGGCAACTCGACCGCCATGATCTGGGAGGCCAATGCGGCGACGCGGCTTGCACCGCCCCAGCCTCTCGCGGGGCTGACTCTGTTCAACAAGACCGGCTCGACCAACGGCTTCGGCGCCTACGTGGCGTTCGTGCCCGAGAAGAGGATCGGCATCGTCATGCTGGCGAACCGGAACATCCCCATTCCGGCACGCATCACCGCGGCCTACGCCGTGATCGAGCAGCTCGCCGCCGAGACGGCGCGCTGAGGCGCTCCTCTGCGATCGGGGGTGCCGACCTGCCGCTGAGAATTTCCTCCCCGCGGATTGGAGCACTGTGCTTCCGCCGTCAGTATTGCGCCTGATTTTCCAGATGCCGGCTACAGATGCGGCGCGCCACCGCCATGTGGCCGGAAGAAAAAATTTCAAACCGGTGTAACGCCCCCGCCGCGGGCTCCGTAGTACCGTCGTGTCCGCTCTGGATACACGCAACACAATCCCACCCGGAGACACCGTATGTCCGCAAAGACCCTCGTGAGTTCGGCCGTCCTCACCAGCGCCCTCGCCACTGCTCTCGCCACGATGGCGAGCGCCGCCCCTCTCACCAAGGCCGAAGCCGATGCCGCCATCGCCGCCAAGAAGGTGAAGTGCTACGGCGTCGCTCTAAAGGGCCAGAACGACTGCGCCGCCGGTCCCGGCACCACTTGCCAGGGCACCTCGACGGTCGATTACCAAGGCAACGCGTGGAAGTTCGTTCGGGCCGACGCCTGCGAATCCGCAGTCCTGCCGAACGGCAAGCACGGCTCGCTCAAGCCGATCTGATCTTCGCCCGACCGAACTGAAGCAATTCCAGCAGACGTATGCAGTGATACCGTGTCCGGATTTGCTAGAGAACAACGAGATAAAGCATGTCCGGCTAATCGTATTTCGCCGGACATGCTCAAGAAAGTGATGATCTTTCTTTGAATTTTCGCCCCCTAAGTTCTTTTATTGTTAGCATTATCTCCATACTACTACTGATCACTTTCGGGGATCATGCTCTAGCGATACCACCGGAAGGCAGGTGCCCGCCATGAACGCCAACGCCCATCCAGCCGCCGCGCCCACGGCCGAGGCTCGGCGCCTTCCCGTGCATCCCGTCGCCGGACAGGCCGGCACCAGCTTCAAGCATGAACATCTCGCGGCGATCCTCGCCGACGGTAAGCCGAAAGGCTTCTTCGAGGTGCATGCCGAGAACTACATGGGTGCGGGCGGTCCTCCCCATCGCGCCCTTGAAACCATCCGCCGCGACAATCCCGTCTCGCTGCACGGCGTATGCATGTCCATCGGCGGCCCGCAGCCGCTCGAAAAGACCCACCTCGCGCGCTTCACGAGGCTGGTGGAGCGCTATGAACCGGCACTGGTCTCCGAGCATCTCGCCTGGTCGACGCACGAGACCACCTTTTTCAACGATCTCCTGCCGTTGCCCTATACTGAGGCGTCTCTCACCCGGGTCTGCGACCATATCGACGAGGTCCAGCAGGCAATCGGACGCGCGATTCTGCTCGAGAACCCGTCGACCTACGTTCTTTTCCCCGAATCCACGATGAGCGAGACCGACTTCATCCGTGCGATTGCGAGGCGCACCGGGTGCGGCCTGCTGCTCGATGCCAACAACGTCTTCGTCTCGGCGACCAATCACGGCTTCTCGGCGCTCGATTATCTAGCCGACTTCCCGCTGGCGCGCGTGGGTGAGATCCATCTCGCCGGCCATGCCGAGCAGGAGGACGACGAGGGCGAGCTGCTGCTGATCGACAGTCATGACGGGCCGGTCGCGGATGCGGTGTGGAAGCTTTACGAGATCGTCATCGGTCGATGCGGCGCGGTGCCTACCCTGATCGAATGGGACAGCAACATCCCCGAGTGGGCGGCGCTGAAGGGGGAAGCGGCCGCGGCGCAGGCGATCCTCGACCGCTATGCCGGCCGGCGCTCATCGGACGAGAGCCATGCAGCCTGATCCGGTCGTCCACGCGCTCGTGCCCGACTACCCGGCGCGTTTTGCGCCCGCCCTCACCGATCCCGCGCGGGCGACGCCGGACAATGTCGCGGGCCCCCGGGGCAAGGCGGCCGTCAAGCGCTACAACGTCTATCGCAACAACGTCACGGTCAGCCTGATCAACGCCTTGGCGTCGATCTATCCGGCAGTGCAGCGGATCACGGGCGCTGAATTCTTCCGTGCCATGGCGCGATTCCATATCCGCAAGACGCCGCCGACATCGCCCCTGTTGTTCGAGTACGGCCGGGACTTTCCCGCCTTCATCGCGGCTTACGAATACGCGCAGGCCATGCCTTGGCTTGCCGATGTCGCCCGCATCGAGCGGGCCTGGCTCGACGCCTACCACGCCGCCGACACCGAGCCGCTCGGCAATGGTGCGCTGGCGGAGGTCCCGCCGGAGCGACTGGCGGATGTCGTGTTCAGCCCCCATCCGGCGGCGCGCACTATGCGCTCGCCCTTCGCGGCCGCGACCATCTTTGCGGCCAATCGCCGTGAGGAACCCTCCGGCGCCATCGACGCGAGCGTGGCCGAAGACGTGCTGATCACCCGCCCCGACCACGACGTGGCCGTCCGCCACCTGCCGCCCGGAGGCGCGATCTTCCTGGCCGCCCTGATGGAGGCTCAGCCGCTCGGCATCGCCGCAGCCGCCGCCATCGAACAGGTCCCCGATTTCGATATTGGCGCTGCCATCGCCGCGATGACGGAGGCAGGCGCCTTTGCGACGCTTTATTTGAAAGGCGCGTCATGACCACTGTGGAACACGGCAAGACCACCGAGGGACTGACGTCCAGGATCACCGACGTCGTCGCCCAGGCCGACCGCCTCGTCCGTGCCGTCGCGCAGCCCTCTTTCGTAGAGCTCATGCTACGCTTGGCGCTCGCCGTCCCGTTCTGGCGCTCGGGCGTTCTCAAATGGGATGGCTTCCTCCAGCTCAACGACACGGCGGTGACCCTGTTCAGCGACGAGTTCATGCTGCATCTGCCGGGCGGCCCTTATCCCTTCCCGGCGCCGACCGCGATGGCGTTTCTTTCGGGATGCGCCGAGATCGTCCTTCCTGTCCTGCTGGTGCTGGGGATGGGCACGCGGTTCGCCGCGCTCGGCCTGCTTGGCATGACGCTGGTCGTTCAGCTTACGGTGCCGGACGGTTGGCCGATCCATCTGACCTGGGCGGCCACGGCGCTCGCCATCATGGCGCACGGTGCAGGGCGGATTTCGCTGGACGCCTTGGTCGCCAATTTTACGCGATCGCGCAGCGGGCGTTGACGGCGCCGCGATCAGGCGTCGTTCGGCGCTCCGATCGGCGCCTGCACCGTGCCGATCGGGCGCCCGCGCCAGCGCTCGCACCTAAACATGCCTCAATTGAAGGGAGCACGTTCATTCGCAATGGTCGCCCCCACACTGACTTGTGGCGACAGCATCGAGTCTGGGGCATGACCCCGGAAAAGCCTACCGGTTCTTGGGCATGATGACGCTCAAAACAAAGACTGAGAGCGAGATGATTATGAGGGAAAATCAATAGTGATCTTCGTCGCGCAACTCTTATAGGCTCTAGCAACGAAATCAGCATCGCGGCTCAGCGGGATGTCCACCTCTCGCTTCACGAACGACCATTCCCTCATCCGCCGGAGACGACGACCATCGTCTCGAATACATCGGCGTCCGCCAGCGCGTATTCGAACCAGGTCAGGAAATCGAAGGGCTCGCCCAATGCGCGCCAGTGATGAAGGCGCCGCGCCACGGGCGGCAAATACTCGAGTCCGAGCCCGATAGGCCGCGATGTCTCTTCGAAAATCGCCGCTCATCCTGTGCGAAGTTCCACCACGCTTCAGACTTGCGGATTGGGTCCCGCGCCGTGAAAGCGCGGCCTCAACCGGCGATGCGCGTGCTCCTATGCGCCCCTGCCAGAGCTCTCGTGGCCGGGCGAGGAGTTTAGCTCCGCGCCAACGAGGAAGGGATGCGCCACGGCGTGCCCGCCGGCTATTCGTCCGACGCGTCGCCGTAGCGGCGGCTGACGTAACGCGCGAACCCGAGCAGCACGAGCAGCGCCACGGCGGCGCCGGCGGCGCCGACGAGCAGCAGCGTCCAGTTGCTGACGTCGCTGAAACCGAAACGCGTCAGTATGAAGTCCGACATCGGCCACCCCCTAGAGGGCTTCGCCATCGGGTGGAATCACCCAATTGCCGAGAAGCGCTCCAGACTCAAAGGTTAAGAGCATTTCCGCGCCATTGGATGATCCCCATCCAATAATCAAACGCTCTGCCCCGGGATATCACGGTCGCGCCGCAGATGCAGCGCCTTGACGGTGCCGCCGTGCCGCGGGTGCTCCGGCACCCGTGCGCCCGCCGCGCCGACGCATGGCACGCCTGCACCTGCTGGAGGTTTAGCTTTCGCGAATGCCCTCATTTAGAGCATAATCTTCCCCAAACCATGACGCCCTGGCATGGAACGTGCTCGATTCGAGCGAGTCGCCGGTGCCGATTGACCCACGGAGATTGGCTCGCCCCGGGCGGAACCGCAGGTAGCTCGACATGATACAGCCGCCGCGCGGCGACAAGCGTCCGATCCTGATCGTCCTTCACCAGGAAGCCTCCACGCCCGGCCGCGTCGGCCGCCTGCTCGTCGACCGCGGCCATCCGCTCGACATCCGCCGCCCGCGCTACGGCGAGCGGCTGCCCGAGAGCCTGGTGCTGCACGCCGGCGCCATGATCTTCGGCGGGCCGATGAGCGCCAACGACGGCGACGATTGGCTGCGGCGCGAGATCGACTGGATCGGCGTCGCGCTCAAGGAGCGCAAGCCGTTCCTCGGCCTCTGCCTCGGCGCCCAGATGCTGGTGCAGCACTTGGGCGGCCGCGTCTGCGCGCACCCGGACGGACGCGCCGAGGTGGGTTACTACCCGATCCGGCCGACGGCGGCCGGCCACGCCTTCGCCCGGGAGGCGGGCGCGCCCTGGCCGTCCCATGTCTACCATTGGCACCGCGAAGGCTTCGACACGCCGCGCGGCGCGGTCGCGCTGGCGGAGGGGGACGATTTCCCGGTGCAGGCCATCCGCTCCGGTCCCAACGCCTTCGGCTTCCAGTTTCACCCGGAGGTCACCCACGCTATGGTCTACCGCTGGACGACGCGCGCGGCGGAGCGCATGGGCCTGCCCGGCGCCCAGCCCGCGGCGCTGCACCACCAGGGCCGCTTCATGTACGACGGCGCGGTCGCCCGGTGGCTGTCCGCCTTCCTCGACCATTGGCTCGCCTCCGACGCGCTCAGCGAGACGCCGATCATCGGCGCCCGGTTGGCGGCGGAATAGTCCGCGGCTGCGGCCAGCGTCGGATCCCGGCTCGACCCGCCATGACGAACGACCGGACCGCCCATGCGCACGGGCGCGTTGCCCCACCGGTGCATCGGCTGTAACGTCCCGGTCAATCAAACGATTGGTCAAAGGGCGGAGCACATGCGTCAGGACGGAACGGTCAGGGTCGGCGGAGCGGGCGGCTTTCTCGGCGATTCATCCGTCGCCGCGCCCCAGCTCATCGCCGGCGGCAACCTCGACTACCTGATCCTCGACTATCTCGCCGAAGCCACCATGTCGATCCTCGGCCGGGTGCGGGCCAAGCGGCCTGACCTCGGCTACGCCCACGACTTCACCGACTGGGTGTGGAAGGACAATCTGGCGGCGATCAAGGCCAAGGGCGTCAAGATCGTCACCAACGCCGGCGGCGTCAACGCACGGGCCTGCCGGGCGCGCATGGAGGCGCTTGCGGCGGAAGCCGGCCTCACCTTCAAGATCGCCATCGTCGAGGGCGACGACCTCCTCGCCCGCGTGCCCGATTTCGCCGCCCGCACCGAAACCGAGATGTTCAGCGGCAACGCCTTCCCCGCGCCCAAGACGGTGCTCAGCGCCAACGCCTATCTCGGCGGCTTCCCCATCGCCCGGGCGCTGGCCGAGGGCGCCGACGTGGTCATCACCGGCCGCGTGGTGGATTCGGCCCTGACGCTCGGGCCACTGATCCACGAGTTCGGCTGGAGCCGTGACGATGTCGACCGGCTCGCCGCCGGCTCCCTCGCCGGCCACGTCATCGAGTGCGGCGCCCAGGCCACCGGCGGCCTGTTCACCGACTGGGAGGACGTGCCGGATTGGGCTCATATCGGCTACCCCATCATTGAGTGCGCGGCCGACGGCAGCTTCGTCGTCACCAAGCCCGCCGGCACCGGCGGGCTGGTGTCCCCCGCGGTGGTGGCCGAGCAGATCCTCTACGAGATCGGTGACCCGCAGGCCTACGCGCTGCCGGACGTGGTCTGCGACTTCACCGGCGTCGCCGTCACCGCCGTCGGCAAGGACCGCGTCAAGGTGGACGGCACGCGCGGCTATGCTCCCTCGGGCCGCTACAAGGTGTCGGTGACCCATACCGACGGCTGGCGCTGCATCGCCGCCATGCCGGTCGTCGGCCGCGACGCGGTGCGCAAGGCCGAGCGGCAGGCCGAGGCCGTGCTGACCCGCGTCGACGAAATGCTGCGGGCCCGCAACCTCGGGCCCTTTCGCGCCACCCGCATCGAGGTGCTGGGCGCCGAGGCGAGCTACGGCGCCCACGCCCGCACCCGCGACACGCGCGAAGTGGTGACGCGCGTCGGCGTCGAGCACGACGATCGCGCGGCCATGGATGTGTTCCTGCGCGAGTTCGATTCGCCGACGACCTCCATGTCGGTCGGCACCACCGGCTGGTTCGGCGGGCGCCCGGCGGTTTCGCCAGTGGCGCGGGTGTTTTCGTTCCTGATCGACCGCGCCGAAGTGAAGCCCACCGTGTCGATCGGCGATGCCACCATCATCGTGCAGGAGGGGCCGTCCGCGGAGCCGTTCGATGCGGCGCGCCTGGTGCGGCCCGTCGTCGACGGGGACGCCCCCGCCGACGGCGACATGGTCGAGGTGCCGCTCGTCGACGTCGCCTGGGCACGCTCGGGCGACAAGGGCGACGCCTTCAACGTCGGGGTCATTGCCCGCGACCCGGCGTTCATGCCCTATATCCGCGCCGCGCTCAGCGAAGCCAAGCTGCTCGCCTTCTATGCCCACGAGTTCGAGGGCGGTCGCCACCCGGCGGTGAAGCGCTACGAGCTGCCGGGCCTCGAGGCCCTCAACTTCCACTGTCTCGATGCGCTGGGGGGTGGCCAGTTCGCCAGCCTCCGGCTCGACCCGCTGGCCAAGGGCAAGGCGCAGCAGCTGCTCGACCTGCCGGTCGCCGTCCCGGCGCGGCTGCTCGACCGACGGGCGGCGTAGGCATTCGCAAGGCCGGGGGGCAGGTCGCCGTAGCCTCAACGAGAATGGGGCATGGCGTGCGCACGCCATGCCCCGCAATCATGACAAGTCATGATCAGAGATCATGACTTGTGGTCTATCGCCGTGGACTAGACATCCGCCACAGCTGTTCCATCAAGGTGAGATGGCTCCGACGCGAGGAAACGTCATGCAGGCACCGACCGCCGCACCACCCGTGCACCGCTCGACCGCCGAATGGCTGACCGAGGCCAAGGCGCGCGGCTTGTTCCGCGTCGGCCTGCCCGCGCCCTATGGGAGCGACGGCGGCTACCGGGCCATCGCGGCGACGGCACGCGACCTGATGGCCGAGAGCGGCCGTCCCGGCATCGCCATGTCCTTCGCGGTGCGCCAGCTGGTCGGCCGCTTCTTCATCGCCGAGAGCGGCACCGCGGCGCAGAAGGCGCGGTGGCTGCCGCGGCTCGCCGCCGGCGACGTGCCCACGTCGATCGCCATCTCGGAGGCCGGTGCCGGCGCCCACCCCAAGCTGCTCACCACGCGAGCCGAGCGCATCGATGGCGCCTGGCGCCTCACCGGCGAGAAGGCCTGGGTCACCAACGCTCCGGTCGCCCAGCTGATCGTCGTCGTCGCCATCGTCGGCGAGGAGAACGGCCGCAAGCGCTACGGCGCCTTTCTGGTGCCGCGCGACACGCCGGGCCTGGTGATCAAGGCCGGCGCCGACGCGGGCAAGCACGGTGCCCACTGCCCGGTGGCCCTGGAGGCCTGCGTGGTGCCCGACGAGGCGCTGCTCGATCCCGGCGGCGACGCCTATGCCAAGCTGGCGCTGCCGTTCCGCACCCTGGAGGATTCGATCGCGGCCAGCGTCCAGGCCGCAGCGCTACGCCATGTGCTCGAACAGGTGGCGCCGGCCGTGCCGGCCGAGTCCATGAGCGAGCTGGGCGCCCTCGTCGGCTTGTCGTCCCTGCTCGACCGCGGCGCCGAGGCCGCCGCCGCCGCGCTTGATACGGGTAACGGCCACGACACGGCGGCGCTGGTCGGCGTGCGCCTGCTCGCCGCCGACGTGGTGGAGCGCATCAAAGCGCTGCCGGGCGGCGGCGCCGATGGGGCGGCAGTCGCCAAGCTGCTGGCCGAGGTCGAGGCGATGGAGAACGTGGCGCGCCGCGCCCGCCTGGCCTATCAGGAGAGGCTGGCGACGGCGCTCGTCAAACGCCACCAAGCCTAGGGCGCTTCTACGCGCTTGAGCATTTGCTCCAGCGTCGATCCACATGAAGATCCGGGATGGCTGGATCGCACGCATACGAGACACGGACATCCGCTATGACGCTTGAATCCCTCCGCGTGGCGCCCGGCCCGGTCGCCGACAAGCCCGCAGCACGGCGGCCGGCCGATGAGGTCGCCCTCATCCACGACCGGCTGCGGGCGCAGGGTTACATCTCCTCCGAGGCCATCGCGACGGCGCTGTTCGTGTCGCAGCGGCTGGAGAAGCCGATGCTGGTCGAAGGGCCGCCCGGCGTCGGCAAGACCGAGCTCGCCAAGGCGACCGCCGCGGTCACCGGCAAGGCGCTGATCCGGCTGCAATGCTACGAGGGCCTGGACGAGGCCAAGGCGCTCTACGAATGGAAATACTCCAAGCAGTTGCTCTACACCCAGGTGCTGAAGGACAAGCTCGCCGACGTGCTGAGCGGCGCCGAAGGCCTCAAGGCCTCCCTGGCGCGGCTGCACGAGTTCGACGACACCTTCTTCAGCGAGGAGTTCCTGGAGCCGCGGCCGTTGCTCAAGGCACTGCGGCATCCGGGCGGGGCGGTGCTGCTGATCGACGAGATCGACAAGTCCGACGACGAGTTCGAGGCCTTCCTGCTCGAGCTCCTGTCGGACTACCAGATCTCGATCCCCGAGCTCGGCACCGTGGCAGCCGTCGTCAAGCCGATCGTGTTCCTCACATCCAACAACACACGCGATTTGAGCGACGCGCTGAAGCGGCGCTGCCTGCACCTGCACATCCCCTTCCCCGATCAGGCGCTGGAGCGGGCCATCATCCGCTCGCGCGTGCCCGAGGCGGAGGAGCGGTTGCAGATCCAGCTCGTCACCTTCGTGCAGAACCTGCGTCAGCTCGATCTCAAGAAGGTGCCGGCGATCAGCGAGACCATCGACTGGGCGCGGACCTTGGTGCTGCTGCACGCCCGCGAGCTCGACCGCACCTTGGTGGAGACCACGCTCAACGTGCTGCTCAAGTTCCAGGACGACATACAGCGCGTGAACGAGGGCCTGACGGACCTGCTGAGCAAGGCCACATCGGCCACGCGCTAAGCGCGGTGAGGTGCCGCATGTCTGACCCGGCCATCCACCGTCGCATTCACATCAGCCCGGCAGGGCTGGCCGAATGGCGCGCTCACCAGTGGATGGATGGCCGGGTCAAGCCCGGCCATGACGTTAGGACCGTTGCGCCCCCTATGAGCCGGAGCCCGTCATGACCCAGGTCCTCGGCGATTTCATCAAGGCGCTGCGTGAAGCCGATGTGCGCATCTCGCCTTCGGAGGTGATCGATGCCGAGGCGGTGCTCGGGCTCGTCGGCTACGACGACCGGGCGCTGCTGGCCAACGGCCTGTCCCAGGCGCTGGCCAAGTCGAGCGAGGACAAGGCCGCCTTCTGGGACACCTTCGACCAGTTCTTCGCCTTCGCAGCGTTCGACCAGCCGCCGCCCGCCGGCGCCGCCGGTGACGAGGGAGAGCAGCAGGAAACGGCGCAGGGGCAGGACGGCCCGGAGGAAGGCGAGGAGGGCGAGAGCGAAGAGGCCGGCGTCTCCGGCATGGCCTCGTCCGGCGGCTCCGGCCAGGGCGCGGGCAAGGCCACCGGCCAGTCCGACAGCCAGGGCGACAAGGCCGACGGCGGCGGCCAGGCGCCGGCGGCGGAGGCCGAGCCGGCGAGCCTGGGCGAGCAGCTGGCCGCCCTGCTCGAGAAGGGCGACGCCGCCCAGCTCGCGCTGAGGCTGGCCGAGGCGGCCCAGCAGGCGGGCCTCTCGGACATCCGCTTCTTCACCCAGCGCGGCATGTACCAGTGGCGCATCCTCCAGCTGATGGGCAGCGAGGAGCTCGGCCGCCTGGTCGAGCAGGGCGAGGGCGCGGCCGACCCGGCCGTGGCGGCGCGCGCGCGCCGCCTGCGCGGCCTCCGCACCAAGCTGCACGAGGAGGTGCGCGACTACGTCGAGCGGCAGATGGAACTGTTTGCCGGCAACGAGGGCCGGCGGCTGCGCGAGGACGTGCTCGCCCGCCAACGCATCGGCCAGCTCGACCGCTCCGACATGAAGGTCATGCAGGGGCTGGTGCGCAAGATGGCCAAGCGCCTCGTCTCGCTGCACTCGCGGCGGCGGGTGAAGGCGCGCCGCGGCCAGCTCGACGCCCGCCGTACCATCCGCGCCAATATCGAATTCGAGGGCGTGCCGTTCTACACGATCTGGAAGAAGACCAAGGTCGACCGGCCGCGCGTGATGCTGATCTGCGACGTCTCGGGCTCGGTCGCCCAGGTGTCGCGCTTCCTGCTGATGTTCCTGCACAGCCTGCACGAGGTGCTGCCGGACGTGCGCTCCTTCGCCTTCTCCAGCAACCTGGGCGAGGTGACGGAGCTGTTCGAGACGGCGCCGGTGGAGGTCGCCATGGGCCGCACCATGCAGCGCTACGGCGGCTCCACCGACTACGGCCACGCGCTCATGGACTTCGAGCGCCTGGCCATGGCCGACATCGACCGCCACACCACGGTGATCATCCTGGGCGACGCGCGCTCCAACTACGGCGATCCGCGCGCCGACATCCTCAAGCAGATCCAGGACCGGGCCAAGCGCGTGCTGTTCCTCAACCCCGAGCACCGCGCCCGCTGGGGCTCCGGCGACAGCGAGATGCCACGCTACGCCCCCTATTGCAGCCGCACCATCACCTGCGCCTCGCTGCGCGACCTGGAACGCGTCGTCACCGACCTGGTGCGCACGGCAGCGTAAGAGCGGGCCGTCCGCACCCGCGGCGAGGCAGGGTCCGACGCTGTCCGAATGGACCGCGAGGCTGAAGGCGCCGCCGGGATCGTCGAGCACATCACGCCCGGCGCGGCGAACCAACCTCGATCCGGCGACCGCCGAACGGATCCTGGACATGCCGCGCGCCCGGTCGCGCGCGCCTTCCGGCTCGCATCGCGGATCGCCGTCGGTCCGAGGGAGACGCCGTGGCCCGGCGTCGCACCGGGGCGGACGACCGGCCACGGCGGATGGTCGCGGGTCGCCGCCGCAGCGAAGCGTAGCTTCTCCCACTGAACGCCTGTTATAAAAATAGCCGCTCGTCGTAACGCCGCCCGCTCGGAGGTGGCCTTCACCCGAGCGGGGAGAGGCGCTCCAGGTTCGAAAGCGAGAGCGTGTCCGTGCCGTCGGGCGAGGGCATCCTATGAACCGGGCGCTCTCAGCTTGCGACACGCCGCTCAGGCCACCCGCGGCCGCACCGAGGACGTCCCCAAGCATGGCTCTCAACTTGAAGCAGCTCCGCTATCTCGTCGCCCTCGCGCGCCACAGCCATTTCGGCCGGGCCGCCGCCGAATGCGGAATCACGCAGTCGGCGCTCTCGCAGGCCCTGCGGCAGCTCGAGGCAGACTTCGACGTCCCCATCATCGACCGCCGCAATCAGGGCTTCGGCGGATTCACAACGCAAGGCGCGATGGTGCTCGACTTCGCGCGACGGACGCTGGATCACCACGAACATCTTGTTCAGGACATCACGTCGGCTGGCGACGGACTGGGCGGCCACGTGCGCATCGGTGTGATCCCGGTCGCCATGCCCGGCATCTCGATCATAACGACGGCGTTCAACAAGCTCCATCCCCACGTCAGCGTCTCCGTGACCTCGCTCAACTTCACGAATCTCAAGAGAGGACTAGAGAACTTCGATATCGACGTCGGCATCAACTACCTGGACCACGGCCCATCGACGGGTCTGCGACCCTATTTCCTCTATGACGAGAGTTACTTCCTGATCGCGCCGGCCGAACACGCCATTGCCGGAAAAAACTCTGTCACCTGGACGGAGGCCGGCCGGCTGCCGCTGTGCATGCTCACGCCCGACATGCAGAACCGTCGAATACTGGACCTTGTCTTCTCCAGCGTCGGGGCTTCGCCGCGCACGGTGCTCGAGACCAACTGTGCACTCGCCCTCTGCTCTCACGTGCGGCCTGGTCACTGGTTCGCTGTCGTTCCGAACACATTCTTCCTGATGGTCGGGGACTGGAGCCAGACCCGCGCCATCCCCCTCGTCGAGCCCGAGATCACCAACTCGATCGGCATGATGGTGCTCGAGCGGGAGCCACAGCCGCCGGCCGTGCGGGCCTTCATCGACGTCGCGGAGGACATTCGCATGGCCGATGAGCTGATGCGCTACACGCCGGTGCATCTCAAGGACGGTGAGGCCGGCTACGCCACCGGGCCGACCACCGACACCCCGATCATGCAGTCGCGGGTGATCAGCCCGGCCAGTTGATCTTCGCCGAGCCCTTCGCTTCCCTTGGGCCGCTGCGGCAGCACGAGGTAGCGCATGTCGGCGTTGCTGTCGTGCACCAGCACGCGGACGCCGTCGGGAAGAACCAGGCCGAACTCCTCGAGCACCGCACGCGGCTCGCGGACGGCGCGGGCGCGGTAGGCCTTGCTGATGTACCAGGCCGGCGGCTGCCCGAGGATCGAACGCGGATAACATGAGCAAAGCGTGCAACAGACGAAATTGTGGGTGTCGGCATCGTTCGCGACCACGATCAGCTGTGCCTCTCCGACGCCGATGCCGAGCTCGGCGACGGCCGATTTGCCGTCGGCGAGCAGCCTTGTGCGAAAATCGTCGTCGACCCAGGCACGTGCCACGATCTTTGCGCCGAGATGAACGCCGGGCGCCTCGATCCGCTCGATCTCGCGGCGCACCTCGCCCGGAAAGACCAGGCCTCGTTCGACGAGCAGGGTCTGCAACGCGTCGACCAGGATCTGTCCTTCGATGTTGCCCGCCTCGTCCTCGACGACGAGAGGCTCATGGCCGTCATGCGCGTGATCATGCGAATGGGCGTGGTCGTGCGTGTGCTCTTGGTCGCTCATGGTGGCCTCCCGAGAATGGCGGTTCAGCGTTCGATCAGCGGGACGCCGGCAGGAACAAGCTCAAGGCATCCGTCACCGGTCGGGCCGGCGATTGGGCCGGGGCATGGCTTCGGCGAGTCTGTCAGTCCGCACGGACGGCGGCCTCCACCGGATTAAGCCAGTGGTCGTAGAGCTCGATGCAAAGCATGTCGGCCGGCAAGCCCCGATAGTCTTTCCACAGGTCGGTCATTGCAAAGCCGACCCGGTAGAGCGGGACGACCGGGCCCGCGACGTTGCCGATCGCGAGGTCCTCGGGATTCAGGAACGCACCGCAGCGATGCAGTACCACCCCGCTGTGCCGCCGCACGTAGAACGGGGTGCGGACGTGCCCGGACTTGCCCAGATCGAGAACCAGCACCCTGTCCCCGGCATCGAAGCGGGGTATCATGGCTGGCACGGAACCGGCGTTTCCCAGCGGGCGCGGGCATCGGCGATCGCCGCATCGAGCTCCTCGCGCGTAAAGACCTCCTTCTCGATCAGAACGTCGATCATCGCCTCGATACGCCGGCGGTAGAAGGACAGCTTCTTGTATTTGTCCTCCCCGAAGGACTCGAAGCCCCGGCGCAGTTCGTCGAGCGACATCATGCGGCGTGTGCCGTCGCCCAGCAGGTTGCGTATCGCCTCCACCTGCTTCTCCCATTGCAGCCAGGGCAGCTCGACGATCGGGATGGCACCGGCGGCATTCCCGCCGATGTCGTGGTAGCCGCGTGTCATGAGGCGCCTCCGTCAAATGCGCTTGATGGCGAAGCTGTCGACGTAGGCCTGGGGCGCCGATGGATCGAACGTCCTGCCCATGACGACCGGCTTGAAAGGGTCCTCCGTCGGCGCCTCGAAGCCGATATCCCGCATGCGCTTTGCAGCGTCGGTCGCGAGAAACACCTGCTTGGCTACCGCCTGGTAATCGGTGTCGGCCGGTACCATGTCCCAGCGCCGCAGCTGCGTCAGCAGCCAGATCGCCGTCGACCGATGCGGAAGCGCCTTGAAACCGATGCGGTCGGGTTCGCTGACCACGCCGCCGAGGCCGTCGGCGTAGCGTCCCACGAGTACTTGCTCCAGCACCGTCTTGGGCTGGTTCAGATAGGCCGCGGGCGCGAGCAGTTCGGCCACCTGCTTGCGGTTTTCCTGCTTGTCCGCGAACTCGGTCGCGCGGGCGACGGCGCGAAACAGCGCCCCATAGCTGTTCGGATTGTCCCCGATGAGCTTGTCGGTGACCGAGACCACGCAGCAGGGATGGTTCGGAAAGATGTCGCGCGTCAGCATATGCAGGAAGCCGACCCCTTCGAACACCGCGCGCTGGCCCCAGGGCTCAGCGAACAGCATGCCATCCAGATTGCCCGAGGCCATGTTCGCCACCGAGTCGGGCGGCGGGAACACCCTGAGCTCGACATCGCGGTCGGGATCCAGGCCGTGCTCCGCGAGATAATAGCGCAGCAGCATGGCGTGCATCGAATGCTGGTGCGGAACGCCGAACTTGAAGCCCTTCCAGCCCTTGGGGTCACGTCTATCCTTGTGCCGGACGCTCAGCGTGATGGCGTTGCCGTTCACGTTCTGCACGGTGGACACGTAAGTATTGAGGGCCGGCCCTCCGATGCCCATCGACATGGTCATCGGCATCGCGAGCACGAGATGGCTGGCGTCGAACTCGGCCGAGAGCAGCTTGTCGCGCACGATCGCCCAGCCGGGCGTACGGGCGAGGTTCACCTCCAGTCCCTCCTTGCCGTACTCGCCCATGGCCTGGGCGAGCAGGAGCGGAACCGTGCAGGTGATCGGCACGTAGCCGACATTGAGCTTGGCCTTCTCGGGCTTGGCGGCCTCCTCCGCGATCGCCTTGGCGGTGGAGATCGGCAAGAACTGGGTGAGCGCGGCAAGCGCCGTCGAGGCACCGACGGCCTTCAGGAAGGCACGGCGGAACATGGGCTCCGGCGCGATCGCGGCGAGCATGGCCGTCTCGACCATCCGACCGATCCGGCTGTCGATCCCCTCACAGGCACGGCCGCCCGCCGTCTGCGCGGGCGGCTCGCGGTGCGCATCGAGCGCGCCGCAGCCGCAAGCGCAGCGCCGACTGAGCTTATGAGGGTGATCTGAATCGACCATATCGCGGCCCCCGTAAAGGGATGGGTTCGTGCCCATGCCCAGCAATACCTGTGCCAATCACTTCCGCCGCGCGGGGAATAACAATCTACTACCGAAAACAAACGTTTCGATTAAGAATGCTAATGTCGCTATTAGTCCGGTACGCTTCTTTCTCGGGCACAGTCCCGAACAGAATTTAGACTATAACTCTCCAGCGTACTGATCCATCCTGCGGTGAAGCTTCTCCGTGTTCACGCTCGACATCGCCGAGAAGAATGCAGATATCGTGTGCCAGCGGATCAGAAAAAAAGGATGATTATTGCACGGCAACGTGCAAATTTGCACTGGATCAAGTTCAGACAGACGCCGCCTCCAAAATTCGGGCCCGATCCAGCGCCCGGAACTGCCAATTAGCGCTGCTAATCTCGACATTATGAGTCGGCTGCCCTGCGTGAATGCAAGATCAGTCTGAAATATGGACTGGCGCGGCTTACTTCAATCAGATCCATTTATCCCGATATGACGCCGCTTGATCGGCCATGTCCGCCGCGAGTTGCAGCGACAGAGGGAAAAGCCACAAATGTCGACGCTCAGGAAGCTCACGCGGCATGCTCTCGTCGCGGCCACCACACTCATGCTCGCCACGGCCCCGGCCGCCGCCGGGCTGACCGAGATCAAGGTCGGCCATCTCGTCGCGCTCGACATGGCGCCCCTCTTCGTGGGCAAAGAAGCCGGATGCTTCGAGAAGCAAGGGCTCGACGTCGAGACGGTGTTCTTCGCCAACCCCGGCGACAACAACGCCGCGCTGGCAGGCGGCGAAATCGACTTCAGCATCAATCCGTTCACGCTGCCGTTCTTCGCAGCCAACGCCGGTGTGCCGATCCGCACCATCGCGGGCGCCGGCGGCTGGGGCATCATGCAGGTCATTGCCGATGGCTCCCTCGGCATCAAGTCGATCGCCGATCTGAAGTCGTATATCGACAGCCATCCGCAGAAGAAGCTACGTTTCGCCTCGCTCCAGGGCGACACGCTCGAGTTGATCCTGACACGCATCTTCAAGGAGCATGGGATCGCGCCGGACAAGGTCGAAATCATCAATTTCGACGACCTGCTCGCGATGGTCGACGCCTTCCGCAGCGGCCAGGCGGACGTTCTCAGCCACATCAAGCCCTATACGACCGACTTCATCGTCAACAAGGGCGCGACGCTCATCTCCGACAACGCCGCGGTGTGGACGCCCCACACCCCCAACACGGTGGTCAGCGTCCTTGAGAAGACGTTGACGGACAAGCCGCAGATCGTGGAGGCCTATCTGAAGGGCGCGATGTGCGGGGCCGCCATCATCAACGGCGACCCGAAGAAAGCGGTATCGCTCCTGACGAAGAAGGACAGCCAGTATTATCGCGTCAGCCCCGACGTTCTGCTGTCGGCCTTCGAGAACGCGCCGGAGCCGATTTCCTTCACCGTCGACATCGGGGCCATCCAGTCGGTGGTCGATGACCTGACCGCTCTCGGCTACATGAAGGGGAATATCAAGGCCACCGACATCTATCGGATGGACATGATCAAGAAGCTCGAGAACGCTAAGTGAGCGAGCTTCCTCTGCGTGTCTCTGCGACGACCCGGCGTGGCGGCGAGCGTATGCGCGCCGTCGTGCTGGGAACCTTGTCGGTGTGCACGGTTCTGGCCGCCTGGGAATACATCGGCCGACAGCAGGGCACTGCAATCGCCGCGGTCGCCCCGCCGCCGTCGGTGTTCCTGAGCTCGCTGGCGGAAAGCTCGTTCAAGGTCGGGCTTGGCTCCCAGGCGGTCCCGATCTGGCAGGCGGTCATGTCGAGCCTGTTCCGGGTCATGTGCGGAATGGCAATCTCGTTCGTTGCAGCCGTCGTGACGGGCGTCTGCATGGGGATGTCCCGGACCGTGACGATGCTGATCTCCCCCATCCTCCGTCTGATGGCGCCGATCGCGCCGATCGCCTGGATTCCAATCGCCATCGTGGTGTTCGGCATCAACAATTTCACCGCGATGTTCATCGTCTTCATGGGCGTCTACTTCATCTTGACGATCGCTACTCTGGCGGAGATCGAGCGGCTCCCGCCCGAATATCACATCATCGCGGAGAATCTCGGAGCCCCGACCTGGAAGCGTTGGGTGTTCGTTGTGTTTCCGGCCGTGCTGCCGGGCGTCTTCGGCCTTCTGCGGATCAACTTCATCGCGGCGTGGATGGCGGTGCTCGTGGCCGAGATGATCGGCCTGCGCGACGGTCTCGGCACCATCATCATGATGGGTCGCAACCTCTTCAACAGTCAGCTCATCATGTTCGGCATGCTCGTCATAGGCCTTTGCGGCTTCCTGATCGACGTCGTCCTGAAGACGATCGGTAAGTATGTCTTCTGGTGGCGCGTATGACGTTTCCGGTCAACGAGCGAGGGCCGCCGCTCGTCGAAGCGTCCCGCGTCACCGTCGCCTACGAGGGCTCCAAGGGGGAGCAGATCGTCGCCCTCGACGGTATCGATCTCAAGATCGCGGCCGGCGAGTTCGTCTGTCTGCTCGGCCCGTCCGGCTCCGGGAAGACGACGCTCCTCAAAATTCTTGGAGGCTTCCAGCTGCCGAGCCTGGGCGGTGCTCTATATCGGGGCAAACAGCTCGCTGCGCCGACATCTCAATTGGTGATGATCTTTCAGGAGCCGAACCTGTTCCCCTGGCTCACCGTCGAGAGGAACGTTGCGTTCGGTCCGCGGATGTCGGGGAGATATCGAGCCGGCACGGCCGCCCGGATCGACGACCTTCTCATGACCGTCGGCCTGCATGAAGCGCGCGCCCGCTATCCGCACCAGCTCTCCGGCGGCATGCGCCAGCGTACCGCCATCGCTCGCGCTCTCGCGACCGAGCCCGAGGCGCTCCTGCTCGACGAGCCGTTCAGTGCCCTCGACGTCGCTCTGCGGCGGCGCATGCAGCGGTTCGTCCGCAGCCTTTGGGAAACCCGCAGGACCACGATGGTCATGGTGACGCACAGCATCGAGGAAGCGCTCCTGTGCGCCGAGCGGATCGTCGTGCTCGGCGGGCGGCCCTCCAGGATCGTCGAGGATCTCGACGCGTCCTCGCCAGCGCTGAAGGATCGCTATTCGCCGGCTTTCGCCGATACCCAAAGGAAGCTCGAAGCGCTGATCGATCCGTTCGAAGACGATATCGGCGACGCGCAAGAACCCGCCGGCGCCGTTGCCCGCGCCATGCCCAGATAGCTCACGAGGAGATTGGGATGCCGACGCTTTTCAAGGACGCCGCCAAGGTCATTGTCGGAAACGGCGACGTGCTCGAGCATGTGTCCGTGCGGATCGACGGTAACGTGATCTCGAAGATCGGAAGGAACCTGCCGCCGGACGGCGCGGACATCGTCGATTGCACGGGAAAGGTGGTGATGCCGGGCTTGATCGACGTCCATGTCCACATCGCGATGTGGGCGGGCGAGGTCGATTGGGGCAACATTCTCGACATTCCCGACGAATATCTGGCGATGCGGGCCACGACGTACTTGCAGTGGTGGATCCAGAACGGCTTCACGACGATCTTTGAACCGCTCGCCCGCCGCGACCTCCCCTTCGAGATGCGCCGCGCCCTTCGCGACGGCGTGATCGCCGGCCCTCGTCTGCTCGTATCCGGTCCCGCCATCGTCGGCACCGGCGCGCGCGGCATGTTCTTCGGGCCGCGCGAGATCACCGGCGTCGACGATGCACGCCGTGCCGTCCGCGAGCAGATCAGCATCTATCGCAACGCCGACATAGTGAAGATCATGGCCACGAGCGAGATGCTCACCGGCCATGTCGAGAGCCGCGTCCAGCTCACCGCGGAAGAGATCGCGGCCATGGTCGACGAAGCCCACAAGGCGGGCGCCCCCGTGCACTGCCATGCGTATGGTGGCCCCGGCGTCAAGCTGGCGGTCGACAATGGCGTCGACCTCATTGTCCACGGAGCACCCATCGGTTGGGAGTTCGAGCCGAACCTCGCCCAAGGAAGCTGGCAGCTGCAGCGGCGCATCGACGGCGGCAAATTCGAAAACACCGACTACATGGGAAACTACGACCTGATGGCGCGGAAGGGCACGTTCTGGGCGCCCACGCTGAGTTATTTCTACAAGATCTACTTCGAACACTGGGAAGAATTTCAACGCAAGATCAATCCGTTCATCGTCGGCCGCGCCCAGCTCGTCGGCGAGAGCATCGAGCGCAACTTCCGCCTCGCGCACGAGGCCGGCGTGCCGATCGTCCTGGGCAGCGACACCGGCATGCCCTTCACCTACCACGGCGATGCAGCGTGGGAGCTCCGTCTTTTCGTCCGCTTCGGCATGTCGGCGGGCGAGGCGATCCAGGCCGCCACCGGGCGGGCGGCAAAGGCACTCTGGATCGATGATCGGACCGGCACCATCGAGGTCGGCAAGCGCGGCGATGTCCTCGTGCTGGGGGCCGATCCGCTCGCCGATATCGCGGTGCTGAGCACGCCCGGCGCCATCGAGAAGGTGTATCTCGAGGGCAAGCTGTCGGCCGAGAACAACCGCGCCGTTCCTGTCTCGCGCGAGAGCATGATGGCCCAGCTCGAGAAGCTGGAGACCCTCGACGAGTTGCTCACCCACCGTTCGCCTTACGACAACGGCGCGCTGGGCAAACGCATCGTCACCAGCACCAAAGCCTGACCCATGCCGGTGCGGGCCCGATCGTCGGAACGGATCATCGAGCTTGCGGTCGAGATCGAGGCGCTGGCCGCGGCCGGTGCTCTCGATGAATCGGCAGAAGTGGCGATCGCCCGTCTGGTCGAAAGCGACGCCGGCGATCCGGCCGCCGCCGCCGTCGCGCTTGCGTATCTGGCGCGGCTCGACGGCGCACGCGCGCGCCTGTTCGTCTCGGGGCTGCGGCCGCATGCCCGTCTTGATCTGGCTCGTGCTATGCTCGTCGTCCAGCAGCAGATGGCGGTGCGCATACTGGGGGCAGGTTGCCTGAGCGGCCTCCTTGCCGAATCCCGCGACCCGTGGTTCCACCACCAGGTCGCTCTAGCCCTCGCGAGCAGCGTCGTCGCCGGCAGCCACGCCTGCCTGCCGGTCCTGTTGGATCCGGCACGCAAGCGGCTTGCCGTTGCGCTAGCCGAACGGGCGGGACGCAACGACGGCCTCCCGGCCCCCGATTTCCTAGGAGAAGAAGAAGGGGGTGTGGACGCCGGCGCGTTTACGGCATTCTGCTTCGGGCTCCTGTGCGGACGCTACGTGGAACAGTTTCCCGCCGCGTCGGGCCGCCTCGCCGTCGCGGCGTGGCGCGACCTTGAGAGAAGCGTTCGCGGCCGCGCCATCGAGCTTTCCACGGGCGGCGCGCGGATCTATCTGGCGACGCGCGAGGCGGCAGGGGTCGCCGCGGCCGATGCCGACATCAAGCTGTCTCGCCCGCCCGACGCCGCCAAGCCGTCCGATGATGCACCCAATCCGGCACATCGCCTGTGCAGGCGTGCCGAACGGGCGGAGCCGGACGAGATCCCGGCGCTTGTCCAGGCTGCATCGGCGCTGACGCGTCCCACCTGGCGCCGCGAGGCGCAGCTCGTGCTCCTGCGTCGTGCGCTCACCCTGAAGATGCCCGTCTCACCCTTCGCGTTCGGTCTGCGCCACGCCGATCTCGCGGCAGAGATCGCTGCGGCTCGCCTGGCGGATGGCGACGTCCGCCGCCTTCGCGGCTCGTCCTGGACGAGGATCGATCTCGATCGGCGACTTCGCATCCTCACCATCCTCATCAGCCGGCTTGGGGAAAGCGTGGCAGTGTCGTCCGCCGAGATCGACCTGCTGCTCGACGCCTTGCTGGCGATGCCCGCCGCCGTCCGCAGCATCCTGGCCGAGCGCCTGCTCTCCGCGGTGGGCCAGAGCGCCAGCCTCAGTCGCGATCATCTTGCGCGTCTGTCGGCCGACGAATACGCGCTGCGCGACGATGTTCTCGTGGTTCTGGCGCGCACCTACGCCCTGCGCGGCGAGACCGCGCTCGCCAAATCCACGACGAGGCGCGCCGAATCGCTCGCCGAATGTCGCCACTCGCAGGACATGACGATCCGTCTGTCCGACATCCTCCTGTCGCCGGACGGCGCGCCCGGCGACCGCGTTCCTGCCGTCCTGTCGAGCCTTGCCATGATGGCCGACGCCGATCTCCCCGCCGCGCTCGGCCTGTGCGGCACTCACCTCGACGCGCAGGAGTATCGAAGGGCTGTGGCCGACGTGATCGTGCGCAGTCGCGCCATCGAGGCGTTTCCGGAGCTGCTGTGATGACGATGCAAACGCCCGTAATTCTCGTGTCGGGCACGTTGGGCTGCGGCAAGACCACCTATGTCCGCACCCTCGTGCGCGACAATCCGGGCGTCAGGTTCGGCGTCGTCGTCAACGAGTTCGGAGAGGTCGGCGTCGACGGCGATCTCTTGAGCCCGTATGTCCCGGACATCGTCGAGATCCGCAACGGCTGCATCTGCTGCGTCACCCAAGACCAGTTGGTGCCTGCGGTCCGCGAGGTTTCCACGAGATACGCGGTCGATGTGATCGTGATCGAAACTTCGGGTGCGGCCGATTCGACCCCTGTCGCTCGCCAGATCAGCCTGCTGGCGCCCGTCGTCAGCCTGAGAGCGCACATCGTGATCGGCGACTGCACGCTGGCCGCTGACGAGGCGACGCGCGATCGCAGCTATTGCAACGCGCTAGCGAGCGCGGGGATCATTGCGCTGTCGAAGAGCGACATCGCCGACACGGCCCGCATTTCGGGCTGGCGCGCATTCGCGGCGAGCTTCAATCCGCGAGCCCTGCTGCTGGACATCCGCCAGTGCGAGGCGACGCTCGCAACGCTCCTGTCGTCGTCGAGAGCGGAGGCGGACGGCGACGCGCCGTCGGCGCACGCCGCGCACGGCTACGTGAGCGTCTCCCGCACGGTGGGCGACATGACCGAACGGCAGCTTCGATCGCTGTCGGAGAGGATCGGCGCCAAGGTGCTCCGCATGAAGGGCATCGTGCGGGTCGACGGCCAATGGAGCGAGATCCAGCGTGTCCGCACGCGGCTGACGATCGAACCCTACGAGGGCCGGCCGCCCCGCGAAGGACGCCTGGTGTTCATTAGCCGGGAACTCTTCAAGCTCTCGTTGCAGCGCCTCGTGAAGGAGAGCCTTGCCGCCTCCGTCGTCGGCGATGACCCTCTCATGCCGGCTCCAGGATACCGTGCGACGGGAGGGAATGGCTGACGGGGGGAGGCGCGCCTCCCCCCCCCGACGGCGTCAGTTGAGCGCCGCGCCGGCGGGCCGCTTGTCCGCCACCACCGGCTCGTTGCCGATGATCAGGCCCAGCGGCCCGGCCGTCACCGGCACGCGCTCGCCGTCGCGGATCTGGCCCGACAGGATGAGCTCGGCCAGCACGTCCTGCACGTTCTTCTGGATCACGCGCTTCAGCGGCCGGGCCCCGTAGGCCGGGTCGTAGCCCTTGTCGGCCAGCCACTCGCGCGCCGACGGGTCGACGTCGAGCACGATCTTGCGCTCCTCCAGAAGCTTCGCCAGCCGCTTGAGCTGGATGTCGACGATGGCGCCCATCTGCTCCTTCTTGAGCCGGTGGAACAGGATGATCTCGTCCACCCGGTTCAGGAATTCCGGCCGGAAGTGGCTGCGGACCACCGCCATCACCTCCTCGCGCACCGCCTCGCTGTCCTCGCCGGCCTTCTGGGCGACGAGAAACTCGGCGCCGAGGTTGGAGGTCATGATGATCAGCGTGTTGCGGAAGTCGACCGTGCGGCCCTGGCCGTCGGTGAGCCGACCATCGTCAAGGACCTGCAGCAGCACGTTGAACACGTCCGGGTGCGCCTTCTCGATCTCGTCGAACAGCACCACCTGATAGGGCCGCCGCCGCACCGCCTCGGTCAGCGCGCCGCCCTCGTCATAGCCGACATAGCCCGGGGGCGCGCCGATCAGCCGGGCGACCGAATGCTTCTCCATGTACTCGGACATGTCGAGGCGGATCAGCGCCGTGTCGTCGTCGAACAGATAGGAGGCGAGCGCCTTGGTCAGCTCGGTCTTGCCGACGCCGGTGGGGCCCAGGAACATGAACGAGCCGATCGGCCGGTTGGGATCCTGCAATCCGGCGCGGGCCCGGCGCACGGCCGTCGCCACCGCGACCACCGCCTCGTGCTGGCCGACGACGCGCTTGGCGAGCTCCTCCTCCATCTTGAGCAGCTTGGCCCGCTCGCCCTCGAGCATCCGCTCGACCGGCACGCCGGTCCAGCGCGACACCACCTGAGCGATGTTGTCGGGCGTCACCGCCTCCTGCACCACCGCCGAATTCTCGTTGGCCTCCACGTCCGCCAGCTCCTTCTCGAGCTGCGGGAGGATGCCGTAGGTCAGTTCGCCGGCGCGCTGATACTCACCGCGCCGCTGGGCGTTGGCGAGCTCGTTGCGGGCCTCTTCCAGCTTCTTCTTGAGCTCGGCGGCTCGGCCGAGCTTGTCCTTCTCGGACTGCCACTTGCTGGTCAGCGCCGCCGACTGCTCCTCGAGATCGGCCAGCTCCTTCTCCAGGCGCTGCAGACGGTCCTTGGAAGCGGCATCGCTTTCCTTCTTCAGCGCCTCGGCCTCGATCTTCAGCCGCACCACCTCGCGGTCGATGGAATCGAGCTCCTCGGGCTTGCTGTCCACCTGCATGCGCAGGCGCGCCGCCGCCTCGTCGATCAGGTCGATTGCCTTGTCGGGCAGGAAGCGGTCGGTGATGTAGCGGTTGGACAGGGTCGCCGCCGCCACCAGGGCCGAATCCTGGATGCGCACGCCGTGGTGCTGCTCGTAGCGCTCCTTGAGGCCGCGCAGGATGGAGATGGTGTCTTCCACCGTGGGCTCGGAGACGAACACCGGCTGGAAGCGCCGCGCCAGGGCGGCGTCCTTCTCCACGTGCTTGCGGTACTCGTCGAGCGTGGTAGCGCCGACGCAGTGCAGCTCGCCGCGTGCCAGCGCCGGCTTCAAGAGGTTGGAGGCGTCCATGGCGCCGTCCGCCTTGCCGGCGCCGACCAGGGTGTGCATCTCGTCGATGAACAGGACGATGCCGCCTTCCGCCGACTGCACCTCCTCCAGCACGCTCTTGAGGCGTTCCTCGAACTCGCCGCGGTATTTGGCGCCGGCGATCAGCGCCCCCATGTCGAGCGCCAAAAGGCGCTTGTCCTTGAGGCTCTCGGGCACGTCGCCGTCGACGATGCGCTTCGCCAGGCCCTCCACGATCGCGGTCTTGCCGACGCCGGGCTCGCCGATCAGCACGGGATTGTTCTTGGTGCGCCGCGACAGCACCTGGATGGTGCGGCGGATCTCCTCGTCGCGGCCGATGACCGGATCGATCTTGCCGTCGCGGGCCGCCTGCGTAAGGTCGCGGGCGTAGCGCTTCAGGGCGTCGTAGGCCTGTTCGGCGGAGGCGCTGTCGGCGGTGCGGCCCTTGCGCAGCGCTTCGATCGCCGCGTTGAGATTCTGCGCGGTCACGCCGGCGGCGGCCAGCGCCTTGCCGGCTTCGCTGTCCTTTTCGATGGCCAGCGCCAGCAGCAGCCGCTCGACGGTGACGAAGCTGTCGCCAGCCTTTTCGGCCGCCTTCTCGGCCGCATCGAAGACGCGTGCCAGCGCCGGCGACAGATAGATCTGACCCGATCCGCCCTGCACTTTGGGCAGCTTGGCGAGCGCCTGCTCCGTGAGCTGAAGGGCGAGCCGCGACTGGCCGCCGGCGCGATCGATGAGGCCCGCCGCCAGGCCCTCCGGATCGTCCAGCAGGACCTTCAGAAGATGCTCGGGCGAGAACTGCTGATGGCCTTCACGCAGCGCCAGCGCCTGCGCGGACTGAAGAAACCCTTTCGACCGGTCGGTGTACTTCTCGATGTTCATGGATGGCACTCCTACGGGCCGCCGATGAAGGCGCACCCTGATGTGGTCCCTCGAATGAGGCAACCTCGCACAAACGGTGCGGCGTCCATTAGATTCGCCGCACCGCGAAAACCTTCCGGCGCCTCGGGGGCCGCCGCACAGCCTATGTAGGTGTTGCATCACGGCAACAGCAAGGTCGGCCGGCCAGATTTTTGTGGGGGCCCCTCCCCCATCGCGCGCGGGATGTCCATGCCCGGATGGATTTCCCCTTTGCCGAAACGCGTTCTAAATTGAGGCTCATAGCTCCCCCTGGTCGGATCCGCGGCGGCCGCCGGGGCAGGAGCACGTTCCTGCGCCGGAAAGCCGGATGCGGCGGGCGGGACAAGGGAGGTCAAACGTGTCGAAGGTACTTGCTGGCATTCGGGTGCTGGATTTCGGGCGCTACATCGCCGGCCCGTATTGCGGGGCCCTGCTGGCCGACTACGGCGCCGACGTTATCCGTATCGAGCGGCGGGGCGGCGGCGAGGATCGCTTCGTCGCGCCGATCTCCGAGGGCGGCGACGGCGGCATGTTCATGCAGATGAACCGCAACAAGCGCAGCCTCACGCTCGACCCGATGCGGCCGGAGGGGGCCGAGGTGGTGCGCCGGCTGGTGGCCAGCGCGGACGTGGTCATCGCCAACCTGCCCGCCTCGACCCTGAAGACCATGGGGCTCGACTACGACAGCCTGCGGGCGGTCAAGGAGGACGTCATCCTCACCACCGCCTCGGCCTTCGGCGCCGAGGGACCCTATTCCGAGCGCGTCGGCTTCGACACCATCGGCCAGGCCATGTCCGGCGCCGTCTACATGACGGGCGAACCGGGCCAGCCCTACCGCTGCTTCGCCTCCTACGTGGACTTCGGCACGGCGCTCGGCCTCGCCTTCGGCACGCTGGCGGCGCTGATGGAGCGCAGCCGCACCGGCCGCGGCCAGGTGGTGGAGGGCGCGCTGCTGCGCACCGCCATCAACATGATGGGGCCGACGCTGATCGAGCAGGCGGTGCTCCAGGTCAACCGGGTGCCGACCGCCAACCGCGGCCAGACATCGGCGCCCGCCGACATCCTGCCGACGAAGGACGGCTACGTGCTGGTCGCTGTCGTGGGCCAGCCGCTCTACGTGCGCTGGGCCAAGCTGATGGGCAACACCGATTTCTGGCTCAACGACCCGCGCTTCAAGGACGACCTGGCGCGCGGCGACAATGGCAAGCTGATCAGCGCCCGCATGCGCGAGTGGTGCGCCGAGCGCACCACGGCCGAGGCCATCGCCGCGCTCGAGGAGGCGCGCATCCCCGCCGGACCGGTGCTGTCGCCGCAGCAGGCGCTGGACGACCCGCACGTCAAGGCCACCGGCTACCTGAAGCCGGTGGACTTCCCCGGTCTCGCCACGCCCGCACCGATTCCGCAGAGCCCGATGATCCTGTCGGAAACCCCCGGCGAGATCCGCCACCGCGCGCCGACCGTCGGCGAGCACACGGAGGAGATCCTTCTCGACGTCGGCTATACTGCGGCCGACATCGACCGCCTGCGGGAAGCGAAGGCGATCTAGAGCATTTCCGCGTTTCCTCGAATCGCCGAAATGCTCTATCTGTTTGATTTATCGCGTTTTCTTCACGCGAACCGGCGTCCACTTCGCTCGAAAACGCGCTAGAGCGCCTCTTGATCGGGTGGAACCACCCGATCAGGGAGAAGCGCTCCAGATTCAAAGACTTGGAGCATTTCTAACCGATCAGATGATTCCATCTGATCGAGAAATGCTCTAGGGAGCTCGGCCCCGTGAATTTGATCCTTTGAGCGGATGGAATGGTCGGGTCGAGCCCGGCCATTCCGTTCCCCTATCAACGCGCCGGCAAATTTCTGCTATCGAGCCCCATGCGCGTCGTCACCATTTCCCGATATCCCATCAAGGGTCTGTCCGCGGAGCGGCTGACCGCCGTCGATCTGGAACCCGGCCGGGTGATCGCCGGAGACCGGCGCTATGCCATCGAGAACGGGCCATCCGGCTTCGATCCGGCGGCGCCGGGCTATCACCCCAAGGTGAAGTTCCTGATGCTGATGCGCAACGAGCGGCTGGCGGCCCTCGACACGCGCTTCGACGACGCCACCACGACGCTCGCCATCCGCGATCGGGCCAGCGACCGCGTGCTCGTCTCGGCCGATCTGTCCGCCGCCGCCGGCCGCGCCGCCGTCGAGGCGTTCTTCGCGGACCACATGGCGGACGAGCTGCGCGGGCCGCCGAAGGTGTTGGAAGCGGCGCGCGCGCCTGCTCCGTTCAGCTTCTCGGATGTCGCCGCCAAGGTCGTCTCGATCATCAACCTGGCGAGCGTCGCCGAGATATCGGCCCTGGTCGGCACGTCGGTCGATCCACGGCGCTTTCGCGGCAACCTCACCGTCGACGGTCTGCCGGCCTGGGCCGAGCTCGACATGGTCGGCGCGACCCTGGAGACAGCCACCGGCGCCCGTCTCAAGGTGGTCAAGCGAATCGTACGCTGCGCGGCCACCAACGTCGACCCGCAGACGGCACAGCGCGATCTCGACATCCCGCGGGCGCTGATGCGCGCCTACGGGCACATGGATTGTGGTGTCTACGCCGAGGTGGTGACGGCCGGCCGCCTGGCCGAAGGCAACATCCTGCGGCCCTCCGCCTGAGGCTGTCGCCGACGGGGCGGCAGCCGGACTCGGCCTCGGGCACCCCACCGCGTGGGATGCCGCAGGCAAAGGCCTACTCCGCCGCCGCGCTCGGCTCGGAGGCCTGATCGGGGGCGGCGCTCTCGTCGGCCCGCGCGCGCGTGCGACGGCGGCGCGTGCGCACCGGAAAGCGCTCCGCCGTCTCGCCCTCGGCCGGCGGCGCCGCCTCGGGCCGCTCGGCTGCGCTCGCCTCTTCCGTGGCGACGGGCGTGCGCACCGGCGTGGTCAGGAACGCGGGCAGCTCGGGCTGGGTCGCCTCGTCGTGCGCCGGCGCTGCGTTACCGTGATTGTCATGGTTGTCGTCGCGGCGGAAGCGCTCGCGCCGTTCGCGGCGGCCCTCCGGAGCAAACTCCTGGCGCTCGCCGGCCTCGGTCCGCTCGCCACGCTCTTGACGCTCGCCGCGCTCTTGGCGCTCGCCGCGTTCTTGGCGCTCGCCACGCTCTTGGCGCTCGCCGCGTTCCTGGCGCTCGGGCCGGTCACCGCGGCCCTGCCGCTCGCCCCGCGGCTGATCGGACCGATCCTGACGCTCGCCGCGGTCGCGATAGGGCTGCCGTCCCTGCGGCGCGGCCGGCGGCTGCGGTGCGCCCTGGGGATAGGCGTCGTCGCCACCCTGGCCGTTGTAGTTGCCATAGCCGCCCCGGCCATTCGACTCGCCGAGCGGCAAGCCGCCGAAGCCGCCCCCCTCCTCGTCGCCATCGAGGTCGTCACCGTCCTCGAAGGGGCGCGGGAAGGTGCCGTAGGTCTGCTGGAACTGCGCCTGCGCAGCCGCGAGGATTCGGTAATAGTGCTCAGCGTGCTGGAGGTAGTTTTCCGAGGCGACCGGGTCTCCGGAGACCTGAGCATCGCGCGAGAGCTGAGCATACTTCTCGGCGATGTGCTGGGCGGTTCCCCTGATCTTCACATCCGGCCCGTTGGACTCGAAGCTACGCGTCAACGGATTGGGGCCCTTGCGGTTGCGTCCCCGCATGCGCCTGTTCTGGCCTGGTCTCATCTGTCTCTCTTGTGAAGCCATCGTCCTGGTTACACGGATCCCCGTCCCGCGCTGGCTTCATGCGCTGACCGGCAAGAGGGATCGATACGGTCCGACGAGAAGGCGTCGCTTCGGGACTGAACCCAGCCGCCTTCGTTCACGTGCGTGGAGCATGATCGTTGCAACAAATCGCCTCGTGCAGATCTTGCCCGGCGCTCACATTCCGAAAAGGCGCACCGCACCTCTCCGGGGCAACACGCTTCACTTTCGCGAAATGAAGCCCGCCGTTGCCAAACCTATGTCGACAACCCATGGCGAAGCGAGCCTCGGCGCTCCACGTTTGAGCGCACCAGCGTCACCTCCGCCGCTCATTTTTTGACGACTTGCATCGGTTCGCAGGGTTATCCACGCATTGCAGCTCGTCCGGCTTGCCTGCCCATCGGCCGCCACATGCGCTGTTGTTGCTGTCCCTCGTCGCGCCGCGAACCGCGTGTCCCAGCCCGGGGAACGCCGATTCACACTCATAATCGCGCCGTATGGCCCGGACATTACTCGCTTCGCCCCCTATCGCCAAGCACATTTTCCGAACGCGGCGCGCCAGCCCAGCGTCATCGTGTCGCCGATACCACACGTTCGACACCCGTGAGGTCGAGGGTGACCGAGACGTCCCGCAGCCCGGCCCGCCGCAACAGCTCCGCGACGGCCGGAGCCTGACCCTGCCCGACCTCCAGCCCGGCGAAGCCGCCGATCGCCAGCAGGCGCGGCAGGTCCGCTGCCAGGGCGCGGTAAGCATCGAGCCCGTCGTGGCCGCCGTCGAGGGCTAGCCGCGGGTCATGGTCCCGCACCTCGCCAGCCAGCGCCGCGATATCATCACTTGCAATATAAGGTGGGTTCGACAGCACCAGATTGAAAGGCCCACCCACGGCCTCGGCCCAATTGCCCACCGCAAAGCGCGCGCGCTCGCCGACGCCGTTGCGCCTGGCGTTGTGGCGCGCGGTCGCGGCGGCGCCGGCGGCGCGGTCGACGCCGAGGCCCCAGGCTTGCGGCAATTCGCTCAGCACGGCGACGAGGATGCAGCCCGTGCCGGTGCCCAGGTCGAGCACGCGCGGGGCGCCCCCGCCCTGGCCGCGCGCGTGCGCCAGCGCGACAGCGACCAATGTCTCCGTATCCGGCCGCGGCTCCAGGGTCGCCGGCGACAGCGCGAAGGGCAGGCCCCAGAACTCGCGCATGCCGAGGATGCGCCCCACCGGCTCGCCGGCGAGTCGCCGCGCCACGGCATCCGTCAGCCCGGCGGCGGCCGTTCCGCCCAGCGGGGCGGCAGGCTCGGCCAGTACGGCGGCGAACGGCACCCCGAGGGTTTCGGTCAGCAGGATGCGGGCGTCGAGCTCGGGGTTGGCGATGCCGGCGGCACGCAAGGCGCCGCCCAGCCAGCGCAGCGCCTCCGCCCGGCCGGTACCCGCCGTGATCGCGCCAGCCGGCGGCCCGGGCGTCGGCGCGGCCGGGGTCATCCGTCGGCGGCCAGCAGCGCCGCCTGGTGCTCGGCGGTCAGCGCATCGATCAGCTCGTCGAGCGCGGTGCCGGCCATGACCTCCTCGAGCTTGTAGAGCGTCAGCCCGATGCGGTGGTCGGTCACGCGCCCCTGCGGGAAGTTGTAGGTGCGGATGCGCTCGGAGCGGTCGCCGGAGCCAACCTGGGCGCGGCGGTCGGCCGCCCGCTCCGCATCCTTGCGGCCGCGCTCTGCGTCGTAGAGCCTGGCCCGAAGCAGGGCCATCGCCTTGGCACGGTTGCGGTGCTGGGAGCGCTCCTCCTGCACTAGGACGACGATGCCGGTCGGCAGATGCGTGATGCGGATGGCCGATTCGGTCTTGTTCACGTGCTGGCCGCCGGCGCCGCCGGCGCGCATGGTGTCGACCCTGAGGTCGCTCTCGTCGATGGCGACGTCGACGTCCTCGGCCTCGGGCAGCACCGCGACCGTGGCCGCCGAGGTGTGGATGCGGCCGGAGCCCTCGGTCGCCGGCACGCGCTGCACCCGGTGCGCCCCCGATTCGAACTTGAGGCGGGCGAACACGCCGCCGCCGCGGATCTCGGCGATGATCTCCTTGAAGCCGCCGGCCGTGCCCTCGCTGGCCGACAGCAGGTCCACGGTCCAGCCCTTGAGCGCCGCGTAGCGCGAGTACATGGCGAACAGGTCGCCGGCGAAGAGTGCGGCCTCGTCGCCACCGGTGCCGGCCCTCACCTCGAGAATGGCGCTCTTGTCGTCCGCCGCGTCACGCGGCAGCAGCATCAGCCGCACCTCGCGCGCAAGCCGCTCCTCCTCGTCGGCGGCGTCCGAGCGCTCCTCCTCCGCCAGTGCCCTGAGCTCGGCGTCGGCGGCGCCGTCCCCCGCCAGCGCGTCGAGCTCGGCGCGGTTGCGACGGGCGGCGCGGTAGCGGTGGATCGCGGCGGCAACCGGCTCGAGGTCCGCCAGCTCTCGCGAGGCGGACACGAAGGTCTGGGCGTCCGGCCCTTCGGCGAGAGTCGCGGTGAGGAGGGCGTGGCGGGCGAGGATGGCGTCCAACCGATCCTCAGGGGGCGTGAAACCGTTCATCGGACGTTGAATGGCAGGAGAAACGCGCCGCGGCTAGATCGGTATGGCGTTGTCGGCCGCGAAGGTTTCGAGCCTCGCCCTCAGACTGGTGACGCTGCCCTCCTTGCGCAAGGCCTCGTCGAGGGTCTTGGTCAGGGCGCCGACGTCGAGCTCGAGAATCATCGCCTTCACCGGCCCGACCGCCGCGGGCGGCATCGACAGACCGCGGTAGCCGAGGCCGATCAGCGCCATCGCCTCCAGCGGCCGGCCGCCCATCTCGCCGCACACGGTGGCGCTGCATTCGTGCTGCCTGGCCTGGGTGACGATCATCCGCAAGGCCCGCAGGCCGGCCGGGCTGAGCGGGTCGAACCGCCCGGCAACCTGGCGATTCTCGCGATCCGCCGCGAACAGGAACTGCATCAGGTCGTTGGAGCCGATGGAGACGAAGTCCGCCTCGCGGCAGATCTCCTCGAGCTGGAAGAGCAGCGAGGGCACCTCGATCATCACGCCGAGGGCGACGGCGGAGGGCTTGGGGTAGCCATGGCGCTTGAGGTAGGCCTTCTCCTTGCCGACGATGGCCTTGGCGCGCAGAAATTCGTCCACCGTCGCCACCATGGGAAACATGATGCGCAGCTCGCGGCCGGCCGCTGCCTTCAGCAGCGCCCGCACCTGGGAGCGCAGCAGGGCCGGCCGGTCGAGGCCGATGCGGATCGCCCGCCAGCCTAGCGCCGGGTTCTCCTCGTCGGTGATCTCCATGTAAGGCAGGATCTTGTCGCCGCCGATGTCGAGCGTCCGGAATGTCACCGGCGCGCCGTTGGCCTCGGCCAGCACCTGCTCGTAGAGCGCCTGCTGCTCGCTGGTCGAGGGCAGCCGCTCGGCGACCATGAACTGCAATTCGGTGCGGAACAGCCCGACCCCCTCGGCGGCGGTCTCCGTCAGATGCGGCATGTCGACGATGAGGCCGGCGTTGATGCTCAGCGAGACGGCGACGCCGTCCCTGGTCACCGCCGGCAGGTCCCGGAGCCTGCGGTACTGCTCCTGGCGGCGCGCGCGCAGCCGCGCCTTCTCGGCGTAGGCGGCCTCGACGTTGGCCTGTGGCCGGACCTGCACGTCGCCGCTGGTGCCGTCGACGATGATCGCATCCCCGGTCTCGACGATACCGACGATGTTGGCGACCTCGCCGACGGCCGGAATGCCCAGGGCGCGGGCGACGATGGCGATGTGGCTGGTCGGACCGCCCTCCTCGAGCACCAGGCCGCGCAGGCGCGAGCGGTCGTAGTCGAGCAGCGCCGCCGGTCCCATGGAGCGGGCGACGAGGATGGCGTTGTCGGGCAGCGCGCCCTTGTGGCCGCCGAAGGAAGTTCCGGCCAGGCTGTGCAGCAGTCGGTTGGCGATCTCGTCCAGATCGTGCAGGCGGTCGCGCAGGTAGGGGTCGGTCTGGCGCAGCATGCGCGCGCGCGTGTCAGACTGCACGCGCTCGACCGCGCCTTCGGCAGTCAAGCCGCTGATCACCGCCTCGCGGATGCGGCGGAGCCAACCCTGGTCGTTGGCGAACATGCGAACGGTCTCGAGCACGTCCCGGTGCTCGCCGTGGTGGGCGACGTCGCCGCGCTCCAGCAGCCGGTCGATCGACGCGCGGAGCGCCTGCACCGCCCGGTCGAGGCGCACCAGCTCCTGATTGACGTCCTCGGCAATCATCCGCTGGACGATGATGCGCGGCTCGTGCAACACCACGTAGCCGAGCCCGATGCCGTCCGCCAGGCTGACGCCCTTGAGCGCCAGCGGGCGCCGCACGGCGATGTCCTGTCCCGGCGGGGCGAGAGCCTGCACGTCCCCCGACGCGACCATCTCGGCCATGACCATCGTCGTGGTCTGCAGCGCCTCGATTTCCTCCTCGGTATACACGCGGTAGGCGCGGTTCTGCACCACCAGCACGCCGAGGGTGTTGCCGGCCCGCAGCACCGGCACGCCGAGGAAGGAGTGATAGATCTCCTCGCCCGTCTCCGGCTTGTAGGAGAAGGCCGGATGGCTCTGGGCGTCGGAGAGGGCGAGCGGCTCGGCGCTGGAGGCGATCAGGCCGACGAGACCCTCGTCGGTGGAGATGACGGTGCGATGGACCGCTTCGGGCTTCAGACCTTCCGTCGCGTAGAGCTCGAGGTTGTTGTCGGCGCGCAGCACATAGACCGAGCACACCTCGGCCACCATGTTGCCGGCGATCAGGACGACGATCCTGTCGAGCTTCTCCTGCGCGCTGACCGGCTCCGCCATAACCTCCCGGAGGCGGCGCAGGAGCACGCGGGGGCCACCAAGAGCACCACGCATGAGCCGGATGTCCAATAGACGGTGGCCTTGAGGGGCAACCGAAACGTCGGGGAAGGCGGCGAAGCAGCCGCCTGTTGCTTGCCTCGTTCTATACGGGATGGCCGCTCGCGACCGCAAGTCGACCGAGGTTGGCGGCCCCCACGGGAGCCGATCCAGTCCGCTAACTCACCATGCGGCCTGATAAATCGCAAGCGCGTCGGCCTCGGTCAACGCGCGTGGGTTGTTGACCAGGAGCCGTGTCTGCTTCATCGCGTCGGCCGCGAGTCGCGCCAGGTCGTGCTCCGGGATGTTCACCTCCCGCAGTCGCGTCTGCAGGCCGATCTCGGCCGAGAGGTGCGCCAGCGCGTCGGCGAAGGCGTGGCCGCGCTTGCCGACAGCCACCTCCGCCAGGAACGGGAAGGCGTGCGGCGCCAGCGCCGCGTAGTCCTTGTTGCAGACCTCGCAGTTGAAGCGCAGCACGTGCGGCAGCACCAGCGCGTTGGAGAGGCCGTGCGGCACGTGATAGTGGCCGCCGATGGGATAGGCGAGCGCGTGCACCGCCGCCACCGGCGAGTTGGCGAAGGCCTGGCCCGCCAGCATGGCGCCGAGCAGCATCTGGCCGCGCGCCTCCAGGTGCGAGCCCTCGCGCACCGCCGAGCGGATGCCGTCGCTGAGCAGGCGCAGGGCCTCCTTGGCGAGCAGCTTGGACAGCGGATTGTTGTTGGCGCTGGCGGAGGTGTAGGATTCGATCGCGTGCACCATGGCGTCGATGCCGGTGGCGGCGGTCACGTGGTGCGGCAAGCCGTAGGTCAGCTCCGGATCGAGCAGCGCCACGTCGGGCAGCAGCACCGGCGACACCACGCCCTTCTTCTCCGCTTCGCCCGTGGTGACGATCGAGATCGGCGTCACCTCCGAGCCGGTGCCGGCCGTGGTCGGCACCAGCACCAGCGGCAGGCGGGCGCCCTTGACGTTGCCGACGCCGTAGATGTCGGCGAGCGCTTCCTCGCCGCACGCCAGCAACGCCACCAGCTTGGCCGTGTCCATCGAGGAGCCGCCGCCGTAGCCGATGACGCCGGTGGCGCCGAAGGTGCGGGCCGCGGCCACCGCCTCGAGCACGATCGATTCGGGCGGGTCGGCGACCACGCGGTCGTAGACCGTGAAGGCGACGCCGGCGGCCTTGAGGGCGTCGACGGCCGGCTCGAGCAAATGGGCGCCAATGATGCCGGGATCGGTGACGACGATGACGCGCTGGCCAAGCTGCGCCTTGGCGATATCGCCGATCTGCCCGATCGTGCCGGGGCCGAAGACGATCGACTTGGCGGTGTTGAAGGTGAAGGGGTGCATCGCTCGTTCCTCGCCGCTGCGCCGGGCGCTGCGCCAGTTTTGCTATGCGGGGTGGCCCGAGCGCAAGCCGCCGTCGCCCGTCCCCCCGATCAACCCTCGCCTGGCGGCAGCTTGATCTCGCGTGTGCCGAGCGCATCGGCCAGCCGCACCTTGGCGGAGCCCGGCCGCAGCGGCCGCTGCTGGCTGTCGTGCGGCGCCCAGCCCGACAGCCAGATCATGTCGAAGGTGGCGGAGATGCGGCCGTCGGGCGCAGCGAAGCGATCGTGATAGATCGCCGCCATGCGCATCAGGGTGGCCCGGCGCAGCGGCTGCCGCCGGCGGTCGAGCAGCGTGCTGGTGGCGCCCATGCCCCTGAGATCGGCCAGCAGCGCCAGCGCGTGGGGATAGCGGACCGTGACCGTCTCGGTGTCCGCCACCGGCAGCGCGAAACCGGCGCGCTGGAGGAGGCCGCCCATGTCGCGCACGTCGGCGAACGGCGCGACGCGGGGACTGACGCCGCCCTCCGCCTCCGCCTCCGCGGCGGTGAACGCCTGCCGCAGCTCGCCCAGCGTGCCGCCGCCGAGCAGGCAGCCGATGAACAGGCCGTCGGGCTTGAGCGCGCGGCGAATCTGCACCAGCGCACCGGGCAGGTCGTTGACCCCCTGCAGCGCCAGCACCGAGGCGACGAGGTCGAAGGCCTGGGCGGCGAAGGGCAGCGCCTCCTCGTCGGCGACCACGTCGCCGCCGAGGCCGGGGCCCGGGGCCGCCCGCACGATGCGCAGGCCGCCCGCCTGCGCCAGGGTCTCGCTGACATGCCCGGTGACGCTGCCCAGGTCGAGAGCCGTCGCAAAGCTACGCTTGACCGTGGACAGGCGAAACGCCAGGTCCTCGGCCGCGCGGTGGGCCAGGAAATCGACGAAGCCGCCGCCCGCGTGAGCGCGCTGGAGGCGACGGCGGGCGAGCGGGCGATCGAAGACGAGAGGCGGTGCGGCCATGGGCTTCAGGGGGCCGCGGGGGGCCCCGGCAAGGGGGAGCGCCGACACGCCGAGCGACGCGGAGCGGCAGCTCCGATCCTCGATCAAGCCTACGCCGACTGCGTAGAGGACGCAGTCCGGTTTTCCTGTAAGTTAGGCCATCGGCGATGGCGGGTTCAATGAGGCTCGAACGCGCAGCACGGGGGACACGGCCGCATGCCGGTCGATGAGGCGCCCAGGTCGCGCCCCGCGGCTCGGGCAGCGCTGGCGCGCGCGGCGGCCGTCCTCATCGGTACCGGCCGCGGCGCGCTCGATCTCGTCTATCCGCCAGCCTGCGTGCATTGCCGCGGCGCCACGGCGGAGCCGCATGCGCTATGCGCCGCGTGCTGGGGCGGCCTCGCCTTCATCGAGCGGCCCTATTGCGAGCGCCTTGGCACGCCTTTCGCGGTCGACTACGGGGGGCCGCTGCTATCGCCGGCGGCGATCGCCGACCCGCCGGTATTCGCGCGCGCCCGCGCCGCGGCACGCTACGACGGCATCGCCCGCGACCTGCTGCACGAGCTCAAGTACAACGACCGGCCCGAGCTCGCCCGCCTGCTCGGCCGCTTGATGGCCAGCGCCGGGCGCGAGCTCGTCGCCGACGCCGACCTCATCGTCCCCGTGCCGCTTCACCGATTGCGCCTGTGGTCGCGTCGCTTCAATCAGGCCGCCTTGCTCGCCGCCGTGGTCAGCCGTCTCACCGGGGTGGCGAGCGATCCTGCGGTGCTGGTGCGGCGCAAGCGCACGCGCGCCCAGGTGGGCCTCACCCGTGCTGAGCGCGGCGCCAACCTGCAGGGCGCCTTCGGCGTGCCGGATGAGGCCAGGCCGCGGCTCGAAGGTCGACGCGCCATCCTGCTCGACGACGTGCTGACGACCGGCGCGACCGTCAACGCCGCCGCTCGGGCCCTGCTGCGCGGCGGTGCCGTAGCGGTGGACGTGCTGACCTTCGCCCGCGTGGTCCGCGACGGCGTGTGAACCGGCGCATGCGTGCCGGCGCGGAGCGCCTTCGCGGCGCAGATCAAAGATAGCGGCGCGGCCAAGCCGGCCTATATGATGATGAGCGACTGCAAAGGAGACACGCGTTGGCGCCCGTCACCATCTATACCAAGTCCTGGTGCCCCTATTGCTCGGCTGCCAAGGAGCTGCTGGGCCGCAAGGGGGTCGCCTTCGACGAGATCGAGATCACCGGCAAGCCCGACGAGCGCGCGGTCATGATCCAGCGATCCAACGGCGCCAGCACCGTTCCGCAGATCTTCATCGGCGACCGCCATGTGGGCGGCTGCGACGATCTCTACGCCCTCGACGGCCGCGGCGAGCTCGACCCGCTGCTCGCCGGTGGGGCGAATGTGGCCGGCTGAGGACGGGCCGGTGTCCCCCGCTCCTGTCGTCGCCGCCTGTGTGCAGATGCGCTCGGGCCGCGACCCCGCAGTCAATCGCGATGATGCGGTGGCGCTGATCCGCCAGGCGGCCGATGCCGGCGCGACCTATGTGCAGACGCCCGAGATGACCGGGCTGGTGGAGCGCTCGCGCCGCAGCCTGATGGAGAACATCCGCAGCGAGGCCGACGATCCGCTGATCGCCGCGGTCCGCGACGTCGCGCGCGCCCGTGGCCTCATGGTCCACATCGGCTCGCTGGCGCTGAAGGACGGCGACAAGGTGGCCAATCGCGCATTCGTCGTCGACGCCGCCGGCGATATCGTCGCCACCTACACCAAGATCCACCTATTCGACGTCGACCTGCCCGGCGGCGAGAGCTGGCGCGAATCGGCGACCTACGTCGGGGGTGCCGAAGCCCCGGTCGTGGCGTCGCCGATCGGCGCCCTCGGCGTCACCATCTGCTACGACCTGCGCTTTCCCTATCTTTACCGGGCGCTCGCCGCCGCCGGCGCCGCCGTCCTCACCGCGCCGGCCTGCTTCACGCGGCAGACCGGGGAGGCGCACTGGCACGTGCTGCAACGGGCACGCGCCATCGAGAACGGCGCCTTCATCCTGTCCGCGGCGCAGGGCGGGCTGCACGCGGACGGGCGCGAGACCTATGGCCACTCGCTGATCGTCGACCCGTGGGGTCGCGTGCTGGCCGAAGGCGGCACCGAGCCCGGGGTGATCCTGGCCGAAATCGACCCGGCCGCGGTCGCCGAGGCGCGCCAGCGCATCCCTTCGCTCCAGCACACGCGGCCGGTGAAGGTTCGGCACGCAGGCACGGTGATGTCCGAAGTGGCCGAGGCGTGAGGCACCCGCGTCGCCGATCGGACTTTTTGCGTGCGACGCTTCTGGTCTAGTGCGTTTCGAGCGAAGTGGACGCCGGTTCGCGGGAAGAAAATGCGATGAAATCAAACAGATAGAGAACTTCGGCGATTCGAAGAAACGCGGAAATGCTCTATCGGCCCAATACTCTGAGCAGCATGCCGCTGGCGTCGTCGTGCTCCTTGACGCGCGGCGCCCGCGTGCCGGCTGAATCCTCCGTCTCCACCTGCCGCAGTTCCGCCAGCAGGGCCGCTAAGCCTCTGGCGCGGGCCGCCTGAACCAGGCCGGAGGCATCGTAGAGGCGGAAGGCATCGACCAGTCGCCACAGGCCGTCCGACGCCAGCAGCACCGTCGCCTCCCCCGCCAACGGCACGCGCTCGACGGCGATGCCGCTCGCCGCCGCCGGCTCGATGCCCAGCATCCAGTAGCCGCCGGGCTGGTTCAGCCGGGAGCGGGCTCCCCTCAGTTCGTCGATGACGGCGGCGATGCGCGCCTTGTCGTCGCTCTGCCGGGCGAGTTTCGCGCGGTCGCGCTCGTCGATCAGCGCTTCCCACGAGCCCGGTGCGCGGATGCCGACGACGCGCGCCACGCCGCCGACGACGACCACCGCCGTGCAGTCGCCCTGATAGGCGAACTCGATGGCGCCGGGCACCGGCCGCATCCAGGTGATCGTGGCAGACGGCAGGGCGTAGGCGGGCAGCGCCGCGAGGTTGGGCACGGCGGCGGCGTAGGCGGCCCGAATCTCGGCGATGACGGCGGCGAAATAGTCCTGCACCAGCATCGCGCCCGGATCGCGCCTAACGAGCAGGGCACAGGCGGTCTGCGCCAGCCACGCCGCGTCGCTGCCCGGCCCGCCGAGCACGTGCTCCCGCTCTGCGACGCCGGTCGCCCCGTCGATGACCCAGGCGGCCGGCGTGCCCGCCGTCCGGTGGCCGATGCGGTCCTCGTTGATCACGGCGCCGGGCGCGTTGACGGCGTCCATAACTTCGATCATGTCGATCCTTTCGCGCCTGGTGCGGGAGCCCGTCTCGGAATTGCACCGCCGGCACGCCCCGGCCGTCGCGGCATCGTTTTCGAGGGCGGACGTGAATCGAGCCCGATCCGGCCACATATATTCGACAGGGCGACGATGGAGATGTCCGGCAGGAGGCGGCCTCCTGCATACGGATGGAATGAGACCCTGCGACGACGAGGAGATCGTCCCGATATGATTCGCTATTCGCTGGTGTGCGAGGCAGAGCATAGTTTCGAGAGCTGGTTTCGCGACAGCGAGGCGTTCTCGGCGCAGGTCGAAGCCGGGCTGGTGAGCTGCCCTGCCTGCGGCTCGGCCAAGGTGAGCAAGTCCATCATGGCCCCGGCGCTCGCGCGCGGTAACCCAGCTCCGGAGGCGTCCGCAGCGCAAACGCCCGCCACGGGCGCGGCGCCGGTGGCGCTGATGAGCGACAAGGAGCGCGAGCTCCGCGCCATGATGCGGGCCGTCCGCCACTACGTGGAGTCGCATTCCGACGACGTGGGCAGCCGCTTCCCCAACGAGGCGCGGGCCATGCACGCGGGCGAGATCGAGAAGCGGGCCATCCGCGGCGAAGCGCCGCTGCACGAGATCGCGGCGCTGATCGACGAAGGCATCGAGGTGCTGCCGGTGCCGATCCTGCCGGAGGACCGCAACTAGCCCGCCGCTTTGGCCTGGCGCGGATGGATGGTCGGGTCAAGCGCGATCATCCATCGTCGTGAGAACCGGAACGACACATGGCCAGGCTGAGCCCGGCCATGGTCGTCGAGAGGGCCGTCGGGCGACCGGGGCGCGTTACGCCGGCTGCGCCGGCGTTCGAGTGAGGCCGAGCGCCAGCACCTCGGCGGCGACGGCGACCCAGACGGCCTGCGCTAGCACGAAGGCGACGCCGAGCGGCGTCGGGGTGATCCATCCCGCCGCCAGCGCGACGACGCAATCCACCGCCCAGACCGCGTTGACGGCGATGATCGCCCAGACCAGAGCCGGCGGGACCCGCTCCTGCACCTCGACGAGCCCCACCATGCCGGCGAAGCAGACCAGGCTGAGGCCCAGGGGCTGGCTCAGCCAGGCCGGAATGCCGAGCAGCGGCTCGAGCAGGCCGCCGAGCCCGAACAGCAGTACGCCGAGGCCCGCGCAGGACAAAGCGTTGACCATGAGGATGCGGCGGAGGAAGGCGGAGGGCACAATCATATGCATGGTGTCTGTCCTTGTCCCTGCGCGGCCCGCGGTCTCGGCCGGCGCCACGGCAGGGGGCTAGAGTATCGGTTTGGCCGCGGCGATCACGCCGCCGGCGCCTGATCGAGGAAGCCGGTCATCGCCCTGAAGCGGCCGTCGGCGGCCAGCACGCCGAAATCGGTGCCACCGGCGAGCGCGTCGCCAGCCTCCGGCGCCAGCTGCCAGCTGAAGCGCAGGGCGTCGCCTACCTGGTCGATGGCGCCGACGCGGCGGAAGCGGTAGCCGGGAAAGCGCTCCTGCACGCCGCGTACCATCGCGTCGATGCCATCCGGGCCGTCGCCGCTCATCATCGGGTCGCGATAGCTCGCCTCGTCGGTCCAGGTCCTGCTGATGATCGCCCGGCGGCGGCCATCGTCGGTCTCGTTCCACATGTCGATGTAGCGGTCGACAATCGCGGTCGTGTCGGTCATGGCTGAGCTCCTTGCTGCGGCGGCTGATCGGCCAGCGCCTGAGCCCATCATGCGCGGCGGCCGCGCGGCGTCGATTACGTGGCCGGTAATGGCCTGGCGGAGCGTTCATCGTTCCAATGAGCTTGCCCGGCCTGGAGCCCTCTTTCGCGGTCGGTAAGCCGATCGACGGACCGTGTCGTCACCTATCCCAGGAAGACCGATGAGCCTGACCGAACCCACCCCTGTGGACCTCGACCGACCGGCAGCCGGGGTCCCGCACCCGCTCGATGCGGCGACGCAGCTCACCGCGCGGCCGGACGGCAGTTACGAGGGCCACACCAGCACGGCCTACTGGAACTTCACCGGGCCGTTCGGCGGGGTCACCGCCGCCTGTCTGATGCGGGCGCTGCTGGACCACCCGCGGCGCCAGGGCAGCCCCGTTTCGCTCACCGTGAACTATTGCGCGCCGGTGGCGGAAGGTGCCTTCCGCATCACCCCTCGGCTGGCCCGGACCAACCGCTCCACGCAGCACTGGTCGCTCGAAATCACGCAGGACGGCGAGCCGCCTTCCACCACGGCCACCGCCGTGTTCGGCGCCCGTCCGGAGACCTTCGCGCACGCCCCGGCCACGCCGCCGGCACTGCCGCCGCGCGAGAGCCTGGTGCCGTTCCCGTCGCATCTGGCGGGCTCCGCTTGGCTGCGCAACTACGATTTCCGCTTCGCGCAGCTCCAGCCGCTCGGCCGGGTTCCGCGCGTCGAGCCCCTGCCGGCGGCGCAGGAACTCTGGATTGCCGACGCGCCGCCGCGGCCGCTTGATTTCGTGGCGCTGGCGGCGCTGGCCGACACCTTCTTCGCCCGCATCTTCGTGGTGCGCGGCGCGCTCGTGCCCGCCGGCACGGTGTCGATGAGCATCTTCTTCCATGCCACCGAGGCGGATCTGACGCGTCAGGGCAGCGAGCCGCTGCGGGCCCGGGCGGACAGCCGCGTCTTCGACCGCGGCTTCCACGACCAGTCGGCCGAACTGTGGGGCGCCGACGGCACGCTGTTCGTCAGCACCCACCAGATCGTCTACTACCGCGACCCGCCGGCGGCCTGAGACGGCTTTGCTCAGGCGCATTCCGATCGGACGAATCCGTCCGGTCGGGACGCAAGTGACGGCTGGACCGTGCCGGGCCGGCCGTCGGGGTCAGAGCGTGGTGGCGATCTCGTCGTAGTCGAGGCGCGGGCTGCGGGCGAACAGCTTGCTCTCGTCGCCGTAGCCGATGTTGACGAGGAAGTTGGACTTCGCGCTGGTGCCGGCGAAGAAGGCTGCGTCCACCTGGGCCTTGTCGAAGCCCGACATCGCACCGGTGTCGAGCCCCACCGCGCGCAGCGCCAGGATCAGGTAGGCGCCCTGGAGCGAACCGTTGCGGAAGGCGGTCTCCTCGATCAGCGCCGCGTTGCCGGCGAACCAGGCCCGCGCGTCGGCGTGGGGAAAGAGCCGCGGCAGCAGCTCGTGGAACTGCGTGTCGTAGGCGACGATGGCGGTGACCGGCGCGGCCATGGTCTTCTCGAGGTTGCCCGCCGACAACGCCGGCCTCAGCCGCTCCTTCGCCTCCGGGGAGCGCACGAACACCAGGCGCAGCGGCGAGGCGTTGGCGCTCGTAGGGCCCATCTTGGCCAGATCGACCGCCTGACGCAGCAGCGCCTCCGGCACCGGCTTGTCCAGCCAGCCGTTGTGTGTGCGGGCATTACGGAAGACGAGATCGAGCGCGGCCTCGTCCAGTTGGCCGGGGGCGGAGGTTTGGGTGGTCATCGCGTCTGCACTCCAGTCGGAACGGCTCGGACCCGTCGTGGAGGATGGCAGCGTATGCCGCAAGCGCGAAATCGGCGGGGCAGCACGGCGCGCGCGGCGCCGGCTGCGCTCACTCGACCAGCGAATCCGGGTGCTTGGGCTGCTCCGGCTCGACGCCCTCCGGCGCGGCGTAGCGCATCAGCAGCGGCGTCTGCGCCAGGGCGAAGACGATCGTCAGCGGCATCACCCCGAGCGACTTGAAGCTGAGCCAAACGTCGTTCGACTGCGTGCGCCAGACGATCTCGTTCAGCGCCGCCAGCACGAAGAAGAAAATGCCCCAGCGCAAGGTCAGCTTGCGCCACCCTTCGTCCGTCAGCCGCAGCACCGCATCGAACAGCACCGGCAGCAGCGGCCGCCGGAACGCCAGGCCGCCCAGCAGAGCTGTGCCGAACAGGCAGTTCACGATCGTCGGCTTCAGCTTGATGAACAGCTCGTCCTTGAGCACCAGCGTGAGCGTGCCGAAGATCAGCACGGCGACGCCGGACACCAGCGGCATGATCGGCAGCTGCCGCACCAGCGCGTAGTGGATTGCCAGCGCCACGAGGGTCGCGATCATGAAGGCAGCGGTGGCGGTGAAGATGCCGAGCTGGTCGGCCGCCAGGTTCGTCGGCAGCAGCGGGCCGAGAAGCGGAGTGAACAGGGCCGGGCGGGCGTTGGCCAGCAGTAGCACGCCCAGGGGCCCGAGCTCGAGGACGAACTTCAGCAGCGGGTTGAGGCGGTGGGCGGCGTTCGACACTGCGGCTCTGTGCCCTGCGGTAGAGGCGGCGTCAACCACGACGCCCGGTCCTAGCCGGGGGCGGCCGATCACAGGCCGAGCGTTCCAAGCTTACGCGTGGCAATAGGTGACGAAGACACCGGAAAATGATAGAATCGCTTGCCGTGGGAGCGCTTCGGGAGTGGGTGGAATCATCCCGATCGCAAGAGAAGCGCTCCGTGTTCAAGACGTTGGAGCAGTTCTATCCGCTGCAATGATCATTTTGACCGGATCGAAATGCTCTGGGGGAGTAGCGATGACCGAACACCTCGACGACGTGAAGAAATATGCCAAGGGCCCGGTCAACGAAGCGGCCGTCGCCGGTCTGTTGAAGACTTACCGGCTCGTGCTGAGCAAGCCCGATTCCCGCTATGTAGCCTGCGACGACGCGGGCGAGCGTGAGCGGGTGCGCGAGAACTTCCTCAAGAAGAAGCTCGGCCTGTCGGGCCCCGATCTCGACACCGCCGTCGAGGAGACCTGCAAGGCCATGAAGGCGGACCGCACCAAGTCGCGCCTGACGTTCTACTATCTGCTGGCGGAGCGCTTCGGCAAGCTGGACGCCGTCGCCGGCTGACGCCGGCGCGCCGGCACTTGAGCTTGGTGCCAGTGGAATGCGGAATCGCCCTGATGCCTGGGGCGGTCACAGCCTTCGAACGGAGACCGCCATGGAGGTCGGCTTCATCGGATTGGGCACTATGGGACGCGGCATCGCCGCCAACCTGGTGGCGGCCGGCCACCGGGTGCGGGTGTGGAACCGCTCGCCGCGCCCGGGCGCGGCGCCGGATGGTGCCGTCCTCGTGGCGCAGGTGACCGACGCATTCGCCGGTGACGCGGTCCTCTCGATGCTCGCCAACGACGAGGCGGTACGGTCGGTGGTGCTCGACAGCGGCGCGCTGGCGGCCGCGGCGGGGAGCGGCAAGCCACCGGTCCACGTCAACCTGGCGACGATCTCGGTCGACCTTGCCCGCGAGCTCACGCAGATCCACCGCGCCAGCGGCGTCGGCTATGTGGCCGCCCCCGTCTTCGGCCGCCCTGACGTGGCCGCCGCCGGCAAGCTCCACGTGGTAGCGGCCGGCGCGCCCGAAGCGCTCGCGGCCGTGCAGCCGCTGCTCGACGCGATCGGCCAGAGGACCTGGCCGTTCGGAGACGAGCCCTACCGCGCCAACGTGGTCAAGATCGCCGGGAACTTCATGCTTGGCTCCGCCATCGAGGCCATGGCCGAGGCCACGGCCCTGGCCCGCGGCCATGGCGTCGCGGCGGCCGATCTGCTGGACATGCTTACCGGCACGCTGTTCGCAGCGCCCGTCTACAAGAACTACGGCGCCCTCATTGCCGCCGGCAGCTACGAGCCGGCCGCCTTCGCCCTGAGCCTCGGCCTCAAGGATATAAAGCTGGCGCTCGCCGCCTCCGAGGCCGTCCATGCGCCGATGCCGTTCGCAAGCGTGTTGCGCGACCAGCTGGTCGATGCGATCGCCCAGGGTGACGGCGCCCGCGACTTCGCTGCTTTGGCCAAGGTCGCCGCCCGGCGCGCGGGGCAGGACGGCTGAGGGCGGCCTGCGCGCGTTCGGCGCACGTGTTCTTCGGCGCCGATCGATGGGTCCGGCTCGCGCCTGGCTATGAAGCTTGGTCGGGGGCTCGGCCCTTGTATTGCCAGGGCTCGCGGTACAGGTCGGCACGGGACGGCGGCAGGCCGACCGAACCGCGCACGCGCTTGGACGCCAGCGTCTGGTAGAGGCCGACGTTGTTGCGGTCGAACGAGATCGAGCAGGCGCCGAGATACATGAGCCAGATGCGGTACTTCACCTCGCCGACCTCGCGGATCGCCGCCTCGCGGTTCTCGTAGAGCCGGTCGTGCCATTGGCGGCAGGTGCGCATGTAATGCTCGCGCCAGCCTTCCACGTCGTGCACCTCGAAGCCGTGGCGCTCGAGAGCCGTCAGGTTGCCGCTGATCGAATCGAGCTCGCCGCCCGGGAAGATGTATTTGGTCAGCGCCGCAAACTCGGCCCGCTTCTTTTTCTTGGTGGCATGCTTGCCGGGGCGCACGATGCCGTGGTGCAGGAACAGGCCGCCCGGCTTCAGCACCCGGTGCACGGTGCCGAAATAGGTTGGGAAATTGGCAAGTCCGACATGCTCGATCATGCCGATGGCCGCCACCTTGTCGAAGCGATCGTGGCCTTCGACGTGGGCGAAGTCCTTGAGCTCGATCGTGCACTGGTCGGAGAGGCCGAGCCGCTTGATCTTGTCGTTGGCGTAGGCGACCTGCTGCTCCGACAGCGTCACCCCGTAGGTCTTCACGCCGTAATGCTTTGCCGCGTAGATCGAGAAGGCGCCCCAGCCACAGCCCATGTCGAGCACGCTCTCGCCGGGCTTCAGCCGCAGCCGGCGGCAGACCATCTCCAGCTTGTCGAGCTGCGATTGTGCCAGGCTGTTGTCCCAATCGGTATAGTAGGAGCAGGTGTAGACCATCTCCGGATCGAGCCAGAGCTCGTAGAAGGCATTCGAGACGTCGTAGTGGTAGCCGATATTCTTCTTGTTCTCGGCGGCGTCGCCCGAGCTCGGCTTCTCCTCGGAGATCTCCTCCAGCGGCCAGGGTCCGCCGCGCGACACGAACAGGAACTTGCTGGCGGTGCGGAGCGCCAGCAGGCGGTTGAGGCTCTTGCGGAAGTCGCGGGTGCGGACCTTCGGCTTCTTCTCGACCATGTCGAAGATGGTGCCGTTGCGGATGTCGAGGCGCCCGGATGCCCACAGGTTGGACAGCGTCTCGGCATTGGGCCGGCGGATCAGCGATGCGACGGCGCCCTCGTCACCGAGCCAGACCCCGAGCGCGCCCGGGGCGAGCGTCGCCGGCACGGTCGAGCCGTCCCACAGGTAGAAGCCAAACTCCAGCCCCATCTCCTTGTGGACATGGGCGAGCAGCTTCTTGAGCGTCGCGAGCCGCTTGTCTGCCATGGCAACTTCCTTCACCCGGCGCCCGCATGCGGGCTCGTCCGCGACCGGCGGGCCAGCTACGGCGCAGCCGGCTTTCAACCCGCTCGGACGGCGAGCGTCAACCCCAAGGCAACCGAACGTGGGCCAGGCGGTCCCGGCGCGGGCTCAGAAGTCGCTGGCGATGCCCCGGACCTCCCAGTCGTCGTAGCGGACCGGGTCGGGGCCGCCGCGGCCGGCGACCTCCCGGGCGCTCGCCAGTTCCTCGGCCTTCCGGTCGAGGGCACTGCGCCGCTCGGCCGCCTCGGCCAGCGCGCGCTGCGCAGCGGGGCTCAGCACCTGGTTCGGCACCCCTGGCTCGGTCGCCGCGGCGGGCGGTGGCTGCGGTACGGGCTTCAAGCTGGCGAACTCCTCGTCTCGGGCCTGGACGGGCCGCACATCATGCTTGCGGCGACCTGCCTATGCCCCCCACATAGGTGCGGGACAATCCCGGTGCGAGACGCGCGGCCCGGCGGCGGACGGCGGGACAAAGCCCGGGAATGGGGAGCCGGCGCTTCGCGCGAGCGGATGCCAGCCGCTCCCGGGCCTGCGGAGGACGTGATGAACTACGTGAAGACCGGCCTGCTGCTGGCGGCCCTCACCGCCCTGTTCGGCGTGGTCGGCCTGCTTCTGGGCGGCACCACCGGCATGGTGATCGCGCTCGCCATCGCCATCGCCATGAACCTCTTCACCTACTGGAACTCCGACCGCCTGGCGCTCGCCGCGCACGACGCTCAAGAGGTCGATAGCACGAGCGCGCCGGCGCTCGTGGGCCTGGTGCACGACCTGGCGCGCCGAGCCGGGCTGCCGCCGCCGCGGGTTTACCTGATCGACAGCCCGCAGCCCAACGCCTTCGCCACCGGGCGCAATCCGCGGAACGCGGCGGTCGCCGCGACAACGGGCCTCATGCACGCGCTGACGCGCGAAGAGCTCGCCGGCGTCATGGCCCACGAGTTGGCCCACATTCGCAACCACGACACGCTGACGATGACGATCGCCGCCTCCGTTGCGGGCGCCATTTCATCCATCGCCCAATTCGGCATGTTCTTCGGCGGCAGCAACCGGGAGGGCAACGGACCCGGCCTGATCGGATCGATCCTGCTGGCGGTCGTCGCGCCGCTCGCGGCCATGATCATACAGATGGCGATCAGCCGCTCGCGGGAGTACGAAGCGGATCGCATCGGTGCGGAGATCTGCGGCGAACCGGGCGCGCTTGCCTCGGCGCTGGTCAAGATCGAGCGCAGCGTCGCGCAGATCCCCGACGAGCGGGCCGAAGCCCACCCGGCGACGGCGCCCATGTTCATCATCAACCCTCTGTCCGGACGCGGCATGGACAATCTGTTCTCCACCCACCCATCCACCGCCAACCGGATCGCGCAGCTCGAAGCGCTCGCCGCGGCCTGGGGCAAGCCGCCGGCCATCGGCGGCCACGAGCCCGGCGGCTTCATCGGTAACGCCCCGCGCAATCCGTGGTCGCGCCGGACCGGCCCATGGGGCTGAGGCAGGGGGCGCCGCCGCGGCGGCGGGGAGCGGACCCGCGCGGCGGGGCCAGCGCGCGGCGACCGCCCGAGAGCGCGGGCGTGGCGCCGCGCCGCGCTGCCGTGGCAGCGCTCGTCGCCGTGCTCGGTGGCGGCGAAGGCATCGACGGCGCGCTGGCCGAAGCGAGCGAGGGGCTCGCCGACCGCGATCGGGCACTGGCCCGCGCCATCACCACCGTCGCCCTGCGCCGCCTCGGATCGATCCGGGCGCTGCTGGGTCGCCGGCTGGAGCGCGGTTATCCGCGCAAATGCGGCAGCCTGGAGCCAATCCTGGTGACCGCCGCCGCGCAGATCCTCTACCTCGACGTGCCCGACCACGCCGTTGTCGACATCGCGGTGTCGCTGGCCAAGGCGGACCGGAACGCCGCCCCCTTCGCCGGCCTCGTGAACGCGGTGCTGCGCCGGCTGCCGCGCGGAGGGGACGAAGCGGAAGGCGATCCACTGGCGCACGACACGCCGGCCTGGCTCGCGACGCGCTGGACCGGTGCCTACGGCGCCGACGAGGCCCGGGCCATCGCGGCGGCCCATCGCCACGAAGCGGGGTTGGACCTCAGCGTGGTGGGCGATGCGGCCGCGTGGGCCGAGCAACTCGACGCCGTCGTGCTGCCGCTCGGACCGCCGGCCGCGACCACGACGGTGCGCCTGCGCGACAGCCGGCCGGTCGTCGCGCTGCCCGGCTTCGACGAAGGCCGGTGGTGGGTGCAGGATGCCGCCGCCGCCCTGCCCGCGCGGCTGCTCGGCGTCAGCGCCGGAGAGCGCGTCGCCGACCTGTGCGCGGCACCGGGCGGCAAGACCGCCCAGCTCGTTGCCGCGGGTGCCCACGTCGTCGCCGTCGACCGCTCGCCGGAGCGCATGGGGCGGCTCGCCGCCAACATGGAGCGGCTCGGCCTGGCGCCCGAGCAGGTCGTCGCCGACGTTCTCGCGCTGGAGACGGACCCCTTCGACGCCATCCTCCTCGACGCGCCCTGCTCGGCCACCGGAACCATCCGCCGGCATCCGGACGTGGCCTGGGTCAAGCGCCCTGGCGACATCGCCAGCCTGGTCGAGCTGCAGGGCAGGCTGCTCGACAAGGCCGTCTCCTTGCTGCGACCCGGTGGACGGCTGGTCTACTCCACCTGTTCGCTGGAGCCCGAGGAAGGCGAGGGGCAGATCGAGGCGCTGCTGGCGCGCGCCCCCGGCCTCGAGCGGCTGCCGATCGCGGCGGACGAGCTCGGCGCGCTTGCAGGCGCAATCACCCCGCGGGGCGACGTGCGCACCCTGCCGTCCATGCTGCCAGACGCCGAGCCTCGCCTGTCGGGCCTCGACGGCTTCTTCATGGCCCGCCTGCAACGCGCCGGCTGATCCCGTGGACCGACGAGCGCGGTGCCCGGCCCTTCGTGGGCCGGCGCCGGGTTCGCGTCGGCCGGGCCGCGGCTTCGGCCGCGGCGCTTGCTGCCCCGCACAACCCCGCCCGAAACGTTAACCATCTCCGCATAAAATATCTAAAGGTTCCGGCGAACCCCGCGTTCATGCCGGTGCTATGGATAAAGAGGGCCATGGGCGAAAGGCTGAGCCTCTATGCACTGGTCGTTCGCGAGGGCTTCCGGCGTCTCGTGGCGGGACTACGCAAGGCCGCGATCGGCGTCTGGCCGATGCCGGTCCGCGCGCCCGAGCGGCTGCTGGTGGCACCCCAGGACCTGAGGACCAGCGACCCGACGGTCGCGGGCGACATCTATGCCGGCTATTTCGTCTTCGCCGGACGCCTGGTCGAGGCCAAGGGCCGCTCCCCCTTCACCATCGTGCCGCCGAGCGTCGCCTGGGCCGAGGCGCTGATGGGCTTCAGCTGGCTGCGCCACCTGCGCGCCGCCGACAGCGCCATCGCCCGCGCCAACGGCCGTGCCATGGTGGACGACTTTCTCCGCCACGAGGGCGACCGCCGCGGCATCGGCGCCGAACCGCGCATCGTCGCCCGCCGGCTCATCTCGTTCCTGTCGCAGGCGCCGCTGGTGCTCGAGGGCGCCGACCGCGCCTTCTATCTTCGCTTCATGCGGGCGCTGGGTCGCTCGGTCACGCAGCTGCGCCGCGCCATCCTGGCCAGGAGCGCCGAAGAGGACCGGCTGCTGGTCGCCATCGCGCTCGCCTATGCCGGCCTCTGCCTGCACGATCCCCAGCGGCTGCAGGCGCGCGTCAACGCCCTGCTCAGCGACGCGCTCGCCGCCCATATCCTCGCTGACGGCGGCCACATCAGCCGCAACCCCCGGCGTCTGACGGAACTGCTCAGCGAGCTGCTGCCGCTGCGCCAGACCTATGCGGCCCGCGGCATCGAGCCGCCGATCGCCTTGCTGACGGCGATCGACCGCATGATGCCGATGCTGCGCCTCTTCCGCCACGGCGACGGCGAGCTCGCTCTGTTCAACGGCATGGGCGTCTCGGCGCCGGACCTGCTGGCAACGCTGCTCGCCTATGACGATGCTCGCGCGCAGCCCCTGGAGCATGCCCCCACCAGCGGCTACGAGCGGCTGACCGCCAGCGGCACGCTGATGCTCGTCGACGTCGGCAAGCCGCCGCCGCGCCCCTTCTCGCGCGAAACGCATGCCGGCTGCCTGTCCTTCGAGCTGTCCGCGGCGCGCTGCCACCTCGTGGTGAACTGCGGCGCCGCCGCGGCGGAACGGCCCACGGCGCAGCTCGCCGCCCGCTCCACGGCGGCGCATTCGACCCTGGTGGTCAACGACGCTTCCTCCTGCCACTTCGCCGGCGAGGGCACCGGCGATGCCCTGGGCGAACGGCTCGGGCGCTGGCTCGGCCCGGTCGTGCTGTCCGGCCCGACCCGCGTGGAGGCGCACCGGGGCGTGGACGAGGCCGGCCAGACGCTGGTCGCCTCCCACGACGGCTACCTCAGGCGCTTCGGCATCGTGCACGAGCGGCGGCTGGTGCTGGCGGACAACGGCGAGCGGCTCGACGGCGCCGACCGCCTGCTCGCCACGACGAGCCGGCCGCTGTCCTTCGCCTTGCGCTTTCATCTGCATCCGAGCGTTCGCGCCAGCCGCTCGCAGGACGGCCGCAAGATCATGCTGCTGCTGCCGGATGGGGAGGCGTGGAGCTTCGAGGCGCCCGGCTACAACCCGGACCTGGACGAGAGCGTCTACTTTGCCGCCGCCGAAGGGCCGCGGCGCACCGAGCAGATCGTCGTTGCCGTCGAGCGCGAGCCGGTGGACGAGATCATCTGGCGTTTCGCCCGCCTCGGTCGCCACCAGCCGCGCCAGCGCGCCTAGAGCGTTTTCGAGCGAAGTGGACGCCGGTTCGCGTGAAGAAAACGCGACAAATCAAACAGATAGAGCATTTCGGCGATTCGAAGAAGCGCGGAAATACTCGAGAGAGCGTTTTGCCATTGGATGAGGCCATCCAATGGCAGAGAAATGCTCATAGACTTTTGAATCTGGAGCGCGTCTTTCGCGTTCCAGTTTATCCCCCTCGCGACCGATTTGTCGGCCGGCGTCTGGATGTGCTAGAGCGCCGCCCGGAAACCCCGCCGGCCGACTGGACGGCACGTCCTCGCCCCCGCTCCGCCGACCGTCGTTCGAGAGCCGCGGCACGCATCGGTTCACACACCATGACCACTGAACTTCGGCGCGTCACCCGCGCATTGTTGTCCGTTTCCGACAAGACGGGCCTGATCGACTTCGCCCGCGGTCTCATTGCGCACGGCATCGACCTGATCTCGACGGGCGGCACGCGCAGGGCGCTCGCGGACGCCGGCCTGCCCGTGCTCGACATCTCCGAGGTCACCGGCTTTCCCGAGATGATGGACGGGCGGGTCAAGACATTGCACCCCGCCGTGCACGGCGGCTTGCTCGCCATTCGCGCCAATCCGGAACACCAGGCGGCCATGCTCGCCAACGGCATCGGCGCGATCGACCTCCTGGTGGTCAGCCTCTACCCCTTCGAGGCGACGGTGGCCAAGGGCGCCTCCTACGACGACTGCATCGAAAACATCGACATCGGCGGGCCGGCGATGATCCGGGCCGGCGCCAAGAACCATGTGGACGTGGCGGTCGTGGTCGACGGCTCCGACTACGCGGCGGTGCTGGCCGAGCTCGCCGCCAACGACGGCTCCACCGGCGTGGAGCTGCGCCGGCGCCTGGCCCAGAAAGCCTATGCGCGCACCGCCGCCTATGACGCGGCGATCTCCAATTGGCTCGCCGACACGCTCGGCGAGACGGCTCCGCCCTACCGGGCGCTGGGTGGCACCCTGGCGGAAGAGCTGCGCTACGGCGAGAACCCGCACCAGGGGGCCGCCTTCTATCGCACCGGCGCGCGGCGCGCCGGTGTCGCCAGCGCCCGACAGCTGCAGGGCAAGCAGCTGTCCTACAACAACATCAACGACACCGACGCGGCCTTCGAATGCGTCGCCGAGTTCGATCCGTCCCGCGCTGCCGCGGTGGCGATCATCAAGCATGCCAACCCCTGCGGCGTCGCCGAGGGCGCGACCCTGCTGGAGGCCTACGAGCGGGCGCTGCGCTGTGACCCGGTGTCGGCCTTCGGCGGCATCGTGGCGCTCAACCGGCCGCTCGACGCCGCCGCGGCGGCGCGCATCGTCGAGATCTTCACCGAGGTGATCATCGCCCCGGCCGCCAGCGACGAAGCCATCGCCCTAGTCGCGGCCAAGAAGAATCTGCGGCTGCTGCTGACCGGCGGCCTCCCCGATCCGCGGGCGCCGGGCCTGACGCTGCGCACGGTCGCCGGCGGGTTCCTCGTCCAGGGGCGGGACAACGCCGTGGTCGACGACATGGAGCTGAGAACGGTCACCAAGCGCCAGCCCACGCCGCAGGAACTCGCCGACCTGCGCTTCGCCTTCCGCGTCGCCAAGCACGTCAAGTCCAACGCCATCGTCTACGCCAAGGACGGTGCCACCGTCGGCGTCGGCGCCGGCCAGATGAGCCGGGTGGATTCGGCGCGCATCGCCGCTTGGAAAGCGGCCGAGGCGGCGCGGGCCGCGGGGCTGCCCCAAAGTCTGGCCGTGGGCTCGGTGGTCGCCTCGGATGCCTTCTTCCCCTTCGCCGACGGCCTGCTCGCCGCGGCCGAGGCGGGCGCCACGGCCGTCGTCCAGCCGGGCGGCTCGATGCGCGACAACGAGGTCATCGCCGCCGCCGACGCTGCAGGCCTCGCCATGGTGCTGACCGGCCACCGCCACTTCCGGCATTGAGGCGATGCCGGATCAAATCCGGCTGAAGACCGCATCGAGGGACAGCATCTCCTGCCAGCGGTGGCGTACCAGCTCCGGATCGACGTGCTCCTCCACCGGCCAGCCGATGCACAGGTAGGCCACGAGGTCCCACCCCTGGGGCACACCGAGCAGTGCCGTGACGCGCGCCGGCTCGAGGATCGATACCCAGCCGACGCCGATGCCGTGCGCCCTCGCCACGAGCCAGAGCGCATGCACGGCGGTCACCGTGGAATAGTTGAGCGTCTCGGGCATGGTGGCGCGACCAAGGCCGTGGCCGCCGGCGGTGGCGAGGTCGGTGAACACGGCGAGATGGACCGGCGCCTGCCGCAGGCCCTCCAGCTTGAGCGTGGCATACTTCGCCGCCCGCTCGCCGGCATAGGATGCGAGCGCCTCGGCGTTGCAGCGCTGGAACTCGTCCCGCACCCCTTCGCGCAACGGCTCGCTGTCGACAGCCACGAAACGCCATGGCTGACTGTTGCCGACGGAGGGGGCGTGCTGTGCCGAAGCAAGGAGACGGCGCAGCAGATCGTCGTCGACGGGGTCTGCCCGGAAGCGCCGCACGTCGCGCCGCCAACACAGCAGCTCGTCCAGCTGCTCACGGAACTCGGCGCCGAAGGTAGGCGGGACGGGATGGGATGCGTACATCGCCCATCCTACCACATCCGGCATCCAGGTGGCGCCGGGCAGCGGGCGCCGTCACCCGCGTGACAGATCCCCCATCAGGCTCGCCGCCACGGTGAGCTTGGACAGGCTGAGCCCCGAGCTGGCGATGCCGTCCACGGTGGCACGGATGCGGTCGACGGCGCTGCCGCGCCGTTGCGCCCAGGCAGCGACACCGTCGGCACCACGGCCCCCGTCGGCCAGCACCTCCGCCGTCAGTCGCCGATGGGCGGCGGCGATGGCATCGACGGCGCGGCCGAGCGCCAGGCGGTCGTAGTAGTCGCCGACGGCGATCTGCCGCGCCGCCTCGGTCAGGTGCTCCAGGCCGAAGCTGCCGGCGACGGCAAAATGCGTGGCTGCCACCTCGGCGATATCAGCGCCGGCGCGCCGGGCGATGCGCACGATCTCCGGCGCCTCGTCGAGCGAGGAGATGGCGCCGACGTCCTCTGCGAGCCCCGACGAAACGCCGGCCTCGGCCAGCGCCGCCACACGGCGGCGCAGATCCTGCCGTTCGGCCGCCGGCAGGGTGTGGGCGAGGCTCGCGGCCACCGCCGCAACCCCGTCGCGATAGAGGGCGATGATCTCGGCCAGGTCTTCGCGGGCGAAATCGACATTGCGGATGAACCAGATCATCCGGCCGATCAGCAGCTCCTGTACCTCGGCGTAGAGGGCGAGCTGGCGCTGGCCCTCGATGCGGCCGTCGAGGGCATCGATGTCGGCATTGAGGTGGTCGAGACGGTAGACCTCATTCACCGCGGCGTAGGCGCGCACGATGGTCGCCGCGTCGGCGCCGGTCTGATCGACCAGCCGCGTCACGATGGTGGCGCCCCCGCGGTTGACGATGGCGTTGGCGAGCTGGGTGGCGATGATCTCGCGGCGCAGCCGGTGTGCCGCGATGTCCGCCGGGAAGCGCTCGACGAGCTGCGGGGGAAAGTAGCGGGAGAGCTCGCGCGCCAGATAGGCTTCGTCGAGCACCGCGCTGTCGAGGATCTGGTCGTAGAGGTCGAGCTTGGCGTAGGCCAGCAGCACGGCGAGCTCGGGCCTGGTGAGCGGCTCGCCGCGCTCCTCGCGGGCGGCGAGCGCGGCATCGTCCGGCAGATTCTCCACCGCCCGGTCGAGGCGGCCCGCCTGCTCCAGCGTCTGCATCTGCCGCCGGGCAAAGCCGATCTCGCCCGCCCCGCCGCGTTGCGCCAGCGAGATGGCCAGCGTTTGCAGGTAGTTGTTGCGCAGAACGAGGGCGGCAACCTCGTCGGTCATATCGACAAGCAGGGCGTTGCGGGCCTCCTCGGCGAGGCGGCCGTCGCGCACCGGGCCGGCGAGCGCGATCTTGATGTTCACCTCCACGTCGGAGGTATTGACGCCGGCCGAATTGTCGATGGCATCGCTGTTGAGCCGGACGGCCTGCCGCGCCGCCTCGATGCGGCCGCGCTGGGTGACTCCCAGGTTCGCGCCTTCGCCGATCGCCTTGCAGCGCAGCTCGGCGCTCGACACGCGGATGGCGTCGTTGGCCTTGTCGCCGACGCTCTCGTTGCTCTCCTCGCTCGCCTTCACATAGGTGCCGATGCCACCGAACCACAGCAGGTCGGCGGGCGCCTTCAGGATGGCGTTGATGATCTCCTGCGGGGTGCCTTCGGCCCGCGCGATGCCGAGCGCCGCACGGGCCTGCGGCGACAGCGGAATGGACTTGAGCTGGCGCGAGAACACGCCGCCGCCCGCCGACAGCCGGTTCCTGTCGTAGTCCTGCCAGCTCGAGCGCGGCAAATCGAACAGGCGCTGGCGCTCGGTGAAGGCCGCCTCCGCATTCGGGTCGGGATCGATGAAGATGTCGCGGTGGTCGAAGGCGGCGATCAGCTTGATCGCCCGCGAGAGCAGCATGCCGTTACCGAAGACGTCGCCGGACATGTCGCCGACGCCGACCACGGTGACCGGCTCCGCCTGGATATCGACGTCGAGTTCGCGGAAGTGGCGCTTCACCGCCTCCCAGGCGCCGCGCGCCGTGATCCCCATCTTCTTGTGGTCGTAGCCTTGCGAGCCGCCCGAGGCGAAGGCGTCGCCGAGCCAGTGGTGGTGCTCGGCCGAGAGCCCGTTGGCGATGTCGGAGAAGGTCGCCGTGCCCTTGTCGGCGGCCACCACCAGGTAGGGGTCGTCGCCGTCGTGGCGCACCGTCACCGCCGGCGGCGCGATGGCATCGCCGACGATGTTGTCGGTCAGGTCGAGCAGGGTGGAGACGAAGGTCTTGTAGCTGGCGACGCCCTCGGCCATCCAGGCTTGGCGGTCGGACGCCGGCGGCAGGCGTTTGGGAAAGAAGCCGCCCTTGGCGCCGACCGGCACGATGACCGCGTTTTTGACCTGCTGCGCCTTGACCAGCCCCAGCACCTCGGTGCGGAAGTCCTGCGGCCGGTCAGACCAGCGCAGGCCGCCGCGCGCCACCTTGCCGAAGCGCAGGTGGACCCCCTCCACCTGCGGCGAATAGACCCAGATCTCGTAGAGCGGCCGCGGCAGCGGCAGCTGGTCCACCTCGCGGCTGGCGATCTTGAAGGCGATGGTGCGCCGCTCGCCGCCGGCGGCGTCGCGCTGGTAGACGTTGGTGCGCAGCGTCGCCCCGATCAGGTTGAGGAAGCGGCGCAGGATCTGGTCGTCGTCGAGGCTGGCGACATCGGCCAGCCGCGCCTCGACCTCGCCGCGCAGGCGCCCCTCCTCCGGCCGCGGCGCCTCGTCGGTCGGTCGGAAGCGGGCATGGAAGAGCTCCACGAGCAGGCCGGCGATGGCGCTGTGACGGATGAGCGCGGCGGCGATGTAGCTCTGTGCGTAGGTGGTGCCGATCTGCTGGAGGTAGCGCCCGTAGGCGCGCAGCACCGCGGCGTCCCGCCAGGGCAGCCGCGCCTCGACGATCAGCGTGTTGAACCGGTCCGACTCCGCCGCGCCGGCGAATAGGTGCGTCAGCGCCTCCTCCAGCAGGGGTGTCAGCGCGACAAGATCGATGGGCTCCCCGGCCGGGCGCTCCAGGGTCATGTCGTGCAGCCAGACGCGTCCGTCCTCGGGCACGCCGGCCGGAAAGACGCGGAAGGTGCGCTCGTTGACGACCTGGAAGCCCAGGTTCTCCAGCAGCGGCACGCGCTCCGACAAGGGCATCGGCTTGGAGCGAGTGAACACCTTGAGATTGGCCCGGTGATCGGGATCGCCGGCCCGCCGGTAGATATCGACGGCCCGCGGCTGGTGGGCCGAGAGGCCCTCGATGATGCGGATGTCGGCGAGCGCGACCTCGGCGCCGGCCCCCTCCCGGTAGCCGGCGCTGAAGGCCTGGCCGCCGTAGCGGGCGAGGATCTCGTGCGCCTTGTCGCTGCCCAGCTCGGCCTCGGCCAGGTCGGCCAGCGCATCGCTCCAGGTCTGCACGATGGCGCCGATGCGCGTCTCGAGCTCCGCCGTGTCGACCTTCGGCGTCGCCCCGCCGCTACGACCGATGATGTATTGCGTGCGGGTGAGCGGCCCCTCCGGATAGGCGGGGTAGCTGGCCGAGATCTGCCCCTTGAACACGTCCGCCAACAGCTCGCCGATGCGGATGCGCACCGAGGTGTCGTAGTGATCCTTGGGCACGAAGACGAGCACCGAGACGAAGCGGTCGAACTCGTCGACGCGGACCAACGCCCGCACCCGCGGCCGCTCGGTGAGCTTCAGCAGCTCGAGTGCGAAGCCGTGCAGCGCGTCCGCGTCGATCTGGAACATCTCGTCGCGCGGGTAGGTGTCGAGCACGTGCAGCAGCGCGCGGCCGGAGTAACTCTGCGGATCGAAGCCGGCCAGTGCCATGACGCGGGCCACCTTGTGGCCGAGGTAGGGCAATTCGCTCGCGGCCCGCGTGTAGACGTTGGAGGCGAACAGCCCAACGATACGCAGCTCGCCCTCGAGCCGCCCTTGCTCGTCGAACAGCTTGACGCCGATGTAGTCGAGGTGGACGCGCCGGCGCACCCGGGACTTGACGTTGGCCTTGCTGATGATCAGCGCGACCGGCTTGAGCAGGAAGGCGCGCAGCTCCGGCGTCATGGTGACCAGCTCGTTGCCGCGCTTCAGCACGCGCACATCGGGATCACGCAGGATGCCAAGGCCGCTGCCCTCGACCGGATCGGCCGCCACGTTGCCCTCCGGGTAGCGGTAGTGGCGGGTGCCGAGCAGGGTGAAGTTGTCGTCCACCAGCCAGCGCAGGAACTTGCCGGCCTCCTCCGCCTCGTCGTCCGGCAGCGGCAGCTTCTTGGCCCGGCCGCCCCGGTAGTCGCGGGCGGCATCCTTGACGCGGGCCCGCATGGCCTTGAAGTCGCCGACCGCATGGGCGACGTCGGCGTAGACCTTGCCGAGCGCCTCGGTCAGGCGGTCGCGATCCGTCTGCCCATGCATGCGGGGCAGGTGGATCTGAATCAGGCTCTCGCGCTCGACGCCTGCGGGAAGCGGGCCGTTGGCCGCGCCGACGAAGCGTGTGACCGCGCGGTCGGGGCCGCGCACCACGTCGACGATGGGATGGGCCACGAGCAACGGCTCGCGCCCCTCTTCGCCGAGCTCGGCCAGCGTCGAATCAAGCAGGAACGGCATGTCGTCGTTGACGACTTCGAGCACCGTGATGGCGCGCCGGCGCCCGGCGTGCTGCACCTCGGCGTCCAGCAGGCGGATGCGCGCCTCGCCCGGAACCCGCGGCGCCGCCAGGTGCTGCCACGCGCTCAGGGCCAGCTGGTCCAGCCCCTCGCCGGCGTAGTGCGCCCTGTCCTCGCCGGCCGAGCGTCCGTAGATCAGGGACGCGAAGCCGTCGGCCATCGCAGGCGAAAGGCCGGGCTCGGTGCTCGCGGCATCGGCCGCCCTCGTCTCGCCGAGATCCATGCTCGTCCTCCCTCGCTCGCCTTCGGGCCCTCTCATAGCCGAAGCCGCGCGGCAAGGTTATGACGACGGTCGCCCCGCCGACAGCGGCGCCCGCCGGTCGCGGCGCTCGCCGGCCCCGTGCCGGGCTTGACCCGGCCCTGCACCACCTTGAGAAACACATGCATTATGCCGGCCCTCGCAGGCCGGGGTCATTCGCTTCACGGGCCGGCCGGCTCACTGCCCGTGGCCCGCAGAGCAGCGCGACGAGGGAGGAGTGCCATGGCTGACAACAGGAAGCGCACGAAGGGGACCAAGCCGGCCGCCAAGGCCGACCCCAACAGGCCGGCGCCGCAGCGTGAGACGGGGCTGATGGCGGTGGAGCTCGCCCAGGGCGAACTGTCGCCGGCGATGCAGGCGTATTTCGACAAATGCCTGGAGAAGCTCGGCTTCGTGCCGAACGTGCTGCGCGCCTACGCCTTCGACAATACCAAGCTGGAGGCGTTCGCCGCCTTCTACAACGACCTGATGCTGGCGCCGTCCGGACTGTCGAAGCTGGAGCGCGAGATGATCGCCGTGGCGGTGTCGAGCATCAACCGCTGCTTCTACTGCCTCACCGCCCACGGGGCCGCCGTGCGGCAGCTGTCCGAGGACCCGGCGCTGGGTGAGCTGATGGTGATGAACTACCGTGCCGCCGACCTGAGCCCGCGGCATATAGCCATGCTGGATTTCGCCGTGAAGCTCACCGAGCAGCCGGCGACCATCGTCGAAGCCGACCGGGAGCGCCTGCGGGCGGCCGGCTTCGGCGACCGCGACATCTGGGACATCGGTGCCGTCGCTTCTTTCTTCAACATGTCGAACCGCATGGCGTCGGCCGTCGATATGCGGCCCAACGGCGAGTACCACGCCCAGGGCCGGTAACGCCGCCTCACCGGTGCCGGTGACGGCGACGCTTGGATTTGCGCGGCGGCGATTTGGCCGCCGGCGCCACCACAGGGGCGCTGTCGTCCACCGTCGCGGCGATCGCTCCGGTCGTCGCCGGCGCAGCCGGCTTGCAGCCGGGGCGGCTCACCTTGCCGTTGAAGATCGAGGCGAGGCCGGGCTCCTCCGTCAGCGCCCACCGTACGCCGTCGAGCACGCAGGCGAGCTCACCCGGCGTCGGCTGCTTCAGCCCGGCGCCGCAGAGCCATCCGGAGATCCGCACCATCGGCTCGGCGCCGAGGCGCCGAAAGACGATGCAGGCGCGATCCCCCTGCCGCGACCCGAACACCACGTCGGCCGCGGCGACGGGGCCGAACCGGGTGTCGATGTCGGCCGTGGCCGCCAGCCGCCGCACCGACAGGCCGGCCTCTCCGGCGCGCCGCGCCACGTCGATGTAGAACGACGGCGCCGGCACCTCCTCGTGGCCCGGGCGGTAGATCGACAGGCGCAGCAGCGGCTCGCCCTCCAGCGTGCCCAGGCTGACGGCGTCGTCGCGGCCGCCGCCGCTGCTGTGCTGCACCGCCTCGTCGCGCTGTGGCAGCTCGACCAGCCCGGCGGTCACCCCGTCGTCCGGCAGGGCGCTCAGGGTGAATGCGGCGGGCGCATCGGCCAGGCGCTCCCAGGTACCGGCCGCGGGCTCGTCCGTTGCGTCCGCGTCGGTCGTGGTGGCGGGCGAGCGGGCATGTTCGGCGCCGGCCGCGGTGGCTGCAGGCCGCTCCGCCGCCGTCCTGCCCGCGCCGGCCGCCGGTTGCGGGGCGGCGGTCGCCGCCGCGTCGCCGGGCTTGCGGGAGGTGTACAGCATCAGCAGGCCCAATCCGGCCAGCAGGAGCAGCATGAAATAGGGGATCGACCGCCAGGACGAGCGGCGCGCGGGCGGCCGCCGCGGGCGCCCGCGCGGCACCGGCGCGGCGGCGGTCGGCGCGGGCGGACGCTCGGCCATGATACGTGCGGCCGCCGGACGGGCGAGGCCGTGACGGTTCATCGACGCGATTTCCTTGCGTTCTCGGAGGCTCGTCTGCCTGAGGCGCCCCGCGCGGAGCCGGGGTACGGCCTCGGCTGCGGCTGGCGTCTTGCGTTACGTAAGGTGCCGCAAAGGAGTGTCCTCTCCGTTACCGAGACGGCCGCCGTGAAATCATGGTTAACCGCCGGTCAACGCACGGGTGCCGGCGAGCCACGGCGACCGCTCCGCCCTGCGCTCTCGCGGCCGTGACATCCGCATTGACACGGGCGCCGGCCGGGTGTTTTTGGGGCGATTGCCGGGCTTGACCCGCGCACGGGACATGACGACATGCATCGTCCGATGCGCAGCGAACGAACGAACGCGTTGACCACGACGCCCGCGGCCCAAAAAACCGCGAAACGCTGACGCACGTCCTCCCCGCTTCCTCCGCCGGGCGAGGAAGCCCCCGCCGCAGGGCGGCCGAGGAGGATCATCGACATACGCCGTAAAGGATCGACGTCATGGGTTTCAAGGTCGCAGTCGCCGGCGCCACGGGCAACGTGGGCCGCGAGATGCTCAACATCCTCGCCGAGCGCGCCTTCCCCACCGACGAGGTGGTGGCGCTGGCCTCGCGCCGGAGCATCGGCCAGGAGGTTTCCTTCGGTGACCGCGTGCTCAAGGTGAAGGACCTCGCGACGTTCGACTTCGGCGACGTCGACATCTGCCTCATGTCGGCGGGCGGCGACGTGTCCAGGGAATGGTCGCCGCGCATCGGCGCGCAGGGCACCGTCGTCATCGACAATTCCTCCGCTTTCCGCATGGATCCGGACGTGCCGCTCGTGGTGCCGGAGGTGAACGGCGAGGCGGTCCGCGGCTTCGGCAAGAAGAACATCATCGCCAACCCCAATTGTTCGACCGCGCAGCTCGTGGTCGCGCTGAAGCCGCTACACGACAAGGCGGTGATCAAGCGGGTGGTCGTCTCGACCTACCAGTCGGTCTCCGGCGCCGGCAAGGAGGGCATGGACGAGCTGTTCGAGCAGACTCGCGCCGTGTTCACGGCGAGCGAGCTGAAGACCAAGAAGTTCTCCAAGCGCATCGCCTTCAACCTCATTCCCCATATCGACGTCTTCATGGAGGACGGCTTTACCAAGGAAGAGTGGAAGATGGTGGTCGAGACCAAGAAGATCCTCGATCCCAAGATCAAGCTCGTCGCCACCTGCGTGCGCGTGCCGGTGTTCGTCTCCCATTCGGAGGCGGTGAACATCGAGTTCGAGAACCCGATCACGGCCGAGGAGGCGCGCACCATCCTGCGCAACGCGCCGGGCTGCGTCGTCATCGACAAGCACGAGCCCGGCGGCTACATCACCCCGCACGAGGCGGCCGGCGAGGACGCCACCTACATCTCGCGTGTCCGCGAGGACCCGACCCTCGACAACGGACTCGCCATGTGGGTGGTGTCGGACAACCTGCGCAAGGGTGCGGCCCTGAACGCGGTCCAGATCGCCGAGGCGCTGATCAACCGCAAGCTCATCCAGGCCAAGCGCAAGGCGGCCTGAGCCGCTTCGTCGTCTCGGGCGATGGGTGGCCGTCAAGCCCCGGCCATCCATCAAACTAGCGCGAGATGATGTCTCGTCGCGGCGCCATCGCGCCCGGCGGACGCCGCATCAGCTCCACCGCATGGCCTGGCCGGGGCTCGTCGCGCTACCCTCGACCGCCGGGGCGAAGGCGCCGGTCTGCGGATCGCGTATCATCAGCACCCCGTTGGCGACGCCGAAATAGGCCCCGTGCAGGGCAAGCTGGCCGCGCTCGACGAGCGTGCGCACGCACGGAAACGTCAGCAGGTTGCGCAAGCTGAGCTCGATCGCCGCCAGCTCCAGGCGTGTCACGTAGTCGGCGGCGGTGCGCTGCGCATCGGTCAGGCTCTCGTCCAGGCGCTCGGCGGCGGGCGCGATCAGCGTCATCCAGCTGCCGATGAAGTCGCCGGGCGAGAGCGGATCGGCCTTGTTGGCGAAGGCCTTGATGCCGCCGCAGCTCTGGTGGCCCAGCACCACGATGTGCTTCACCTTGAGCGCCTGCACGGCGAACTCGAGCGCCGCCGACGTACCGTGATAGTCGCCGCCCGTCTCGAACGGCGGCACCAGGTTGGCGACGTTGCGGACAACGAACATCTCGCCGGGGCTGGCGTCGAAGATCACCTCCGGCGAGACGCGGCTGTCGCAGCAGCCGATGATCATCACCTCTGGGCTCTGGCCCCTCTCGGCAAGGATTTCGAAGCGGCGGCGCTCGCCGGGAAAGCGGCTGTCGAGAAAGGCGCGATAGCCTTGGGTGAGCTGGGCCGGGAAGTCGGATGAGATGAGCGCTCTCGCCATGACGTCTCCTCTACCAAAGCGAACGGGACGACCGCGGGCGCTCTTCTAGAGCGGATGCGCACGCCCGATCTAATGTGCGTCAACGCCGTGGGGGCCGCCGCGCCCGGGGGCGGGCGCCGCGCGACCACGACGCGCCTGCTATAGCGCTTGCGCCGTGCGCTGACATCGGTCAACGGATGACGATGCCGCATCGCCACAGGTAGGAGAACGCATAGATGACCGCCATCCGCCCCCGCCGCAGCGCGCTCTACATGCCGGGCTCCAACGCCCGGGCACTCGAGAAGGCCAAGACGCTGCCGGCCGACGCGCTGATCCTCGATCTGGAGGACGCGGTGGCGCCCGACGCCAAGCAGGCGGCCCGCGAGCAGGTATGCGCGGCGGTCAAGGCCGGCGGCTACGGCCCGCGCGAGGTGATCATCCGCATCAACGGCCTCGACACGCCGTGGGGCGCCGACGATCTGGCGGCCGCGGCCGTCGCCGGCCCGGACGCCATCCTGGTGCCCAAGGTATCGAGCCCGGCGGTGCTCGCCGACGTCGGCAGCCGCCTCTCCGGCGCGCCGGCAGGCCTCGCCGTCTGGGTGATGATCGAGACGCCGGCGGCGATGCTGAACATCGCGGCGATCGCCGCGGCGGCGCGCGACCGCGCGAGCCGGCTCGCCTGCTTCGTCATGGGCACCAACGACCTCGCCAAGGAGACCCGGGCGCGCCTGGTGCCGGGCCGGGCGCCGATGCTGCCGTGGCTGTCGCTGGCCCTGACCGCGGCCCGAGCCGAGGGTCTCGACATCCTCGACGGCGTCTACAATGACATCGCCAACCTGGACGGCTTCAAGGCCGAGTGCGAGCAGGCCGGCGACTTCGGCTTCGACGGCAAGACGCTGATCCATCCGAGCCAGGTGGAGCCGGCCAACGACATCTTCTCGCCGCCGGCCGAGGAGGTGGAGCGCGCCCGTAAGATCATCGCCGCCTTCGCCCTGCCCGAGAACGCCGGCAAGGGCGTGCTGTCGCTCGACGGCCGCATGGTGGAGATCCTGCACGCCGAGATCGGCAAGCGGATCGTGGCCGTGGCCGACGCCATCGCCGCCCGCCAGGGGTGAACGGCCGCCGGTGGCGTTGTGGCGGATCGCAAATCCGGTCCCATATCTAGCGGTGAACAGAACGTGACTCCGTCCGAGTCATCGATTCGGCCGCGTTTCGTTCGGGACTCGTTCCGCTTGTAGCGACGGCGGACGATGTCCCGCAGGCCGGTCAGCCCGGCGTGTTCACTCCGCGGGGCATGCTCAAAGCTGTTGGAGCTGGAGCGCTTCTCTGCCATCGGTGGATCAGCTCGATGGCGAGGCGCGCTCGGCGCCGCCCCAGACGGTCTTTCTCATGGCGCCATCCGCGCCCCGCCCCGGCTCATGACCTTCACGACACTTCCCGCCTCCGTGCGTGCCCGCGGCGTGACGGCCGTACTGGGCCCGACCAACACGGGCAAGACGCACCTCGCCATCGAGCGCCTGGTCGCCCACGAGAGCGGCATGATCGGCTTGCCGCTCAGGCTGCTCGCGCGCGAGGTCTACCAGCGCGTCGTCGAGCGCGTCGGCCCGGAGGCCGTGGCTCTCGTCACCGGCGAGGAGAAGGTCAAGCCACCACGCCCTCGCTACTGGATCGCCACCGTCGAGGCGATGCCGCGCGACATCGACGTGGCCTTCTGCGCCATCGACGAGATCCAGCTCGGCGCCGACTTCGGGCGGGGCCACGTCTTCACGGACCGCCTGCTCAACATGCGCGGCCGCGCCGAGACCCTGGTGATCGGCTCGGCGACCATCAGGCCGCTGGTCGAGCGCTTGCTGCCGGGCGCCAACATCGTGTCGCGGCCGCGGCTGTCGACGCTGAGCTTCGCCGGCGAGAAAAAGGTGACGCGCCTGCCGCCGCGCTCGGCCATCGTCGCCTTCTCGGTCGAGGAGGTCTATGCCGTCGCCGAGTTGATCCGGCGCCAGAAGGGAGGCGCCGCGGTCGTGCTCGGGGCGCTGTCGCCGCGCACCCGCAATGCCCAGGTGGAGCTGTTCCAGTCGGGCGACGTCGACTACCTGGTGGCGACCGACGCCATCGGCATGGGCCTCAACCTCGATCTCGATCACGTCGCCTTCGCCGGCGACCGCAAGTTCGACGGCTTCGGCTACCGCCGCCTGACGCCGGCCGAGTTCGGTCAGATCGCCGGCCGGGCCGGCCGGCACATGCGCGACGGCACGTTCGGCACCACCGGCCGCTGCCCGCCCTTCGAGCCCGAGCTGGTGCAGGCGCTCGAGGATCATGGCTTCGACCCGCTGCGCCAGCTGCAATGGCGCAACGCCAGCCTCGACATGCGTTCCATCCGCGCGCTGCAGGCGAGCCTGTCGGTGGTGCCCAGGGAGGAGGGGCTCACCCGCGCGCCCGTCGCCGACGACGTGGCGGTGCTCGAGCAGCTCGCCGCCGATGCCGAGGTGCGCGACTACGCCAAGCGGCCGGCCGAGGTCATGCGCCTCTGGGACGTTTGCCAGGTGCCGGACTACCGCAAGGTCTCGCCGCACGCCCATGCCGATCTGGTCGGCACCCTGTTCCGCGCGCTGATGCGCGAGGGAGCCATTGCCGATACGTGGTTTGCGCGCCAGATCGACCAGGTGGACCGCACCGACGGCGACATCGATGCGCTGTCGGCGCGCATCGCCCAGGTGCGGACTTGGACCTATGTGGCCAACCGGCCGGACTGGCTGATCGATCCGGAGCATTGGCAGGGGCGCGCCCGTCAGGTAGAGGACAGGCTTTCCGATGCCTTACACGAGCGGTTGGCGAGCCGTTTCGTCGACCGGCGGACCAGCGTTCTGATGCGCCGCCTCAGAGAGAATGCGCACATGGAAGCAGAAGTGACGCCGGCGGGCGATGTGAGCGTGGAGGGCCAGCACATCGGCCACCTCAGCGGATTCCAGTTCGCGCCCGACCCGGAGGCGAGCGGCTCCGAAATGAAGGCGCTGCGCGCTGCCGCCCAGAAAGCCCTGGCGAGCGAGATCGAGGCGCGCGCCGAGCGGCTGGCGGCTGCCGCCGACGAGGCGCTGGTGCTGTCCAACGACGGCACCATCCGCTGGCTCGGCGACGCCGTCGCCAAGCTGGCGGCCGGCGAGAAGCTGCTGGCGCCGCGCTTCATCCTCATCGCCGACGAGCAGCTCACCGGCGCGGCCCACGACAAGGTGCAGGCGCGGCTCGAGCTGTGGCTCAAAGCCCATGTCGCCAAGCTGCTCGGCCCGCTGTTCGCGCTCGAAGAGGCCGCCGACCTGACCGGCCTCGCGCGCGGCATCGCCTTTCAGGTCGTCGAAGCGCTCGGCGTGCTCGAACGGTCGCGCGTGGTGCAGGACGTCAAGGCGCTCGACCAGGCGGGGCGCGCGCAGCTGCGCAAGCACGGCTTGCGCTTCGGCGCCTACCATATCTATGCGCCGCAGTTGCTAAAGCCGGCGCCGCGGGCGCTGTCGGTGCAGCTGTGGGCGCTCAAGCATGGCGGTCCGGTCGCCAAGGGCGTCGACGACCTGCCGCACCTCGCCGCCTCCGGACGCACGTCGATCCCGGTGGATCCGGAGATCGACCGCCAGCTCTACCGCGCAGCCGGCTTCCGCGTCTGCGGCAATCGGGCCGTGCGCGTCGACATGCTGGAACGGCTGGCGGACCTCATCCGCCCGGCCGTGACCTACCGCCCGGGCGTGACGCCCGGCGATCCGCCGTCCGGCGCCGCCGACGGCGACGGCTTCGTCGTGACCGTATCCATGACGTCGCTGGTCGGTTGCTCCGGCGAGGATTTCGGCTCGATCCTGCGCTCCCTCGGCTACGTCGCCGACCGGCGGCGCGGGCCGGCCATCACGGTGCCGCTGGTGCCCAAGGCGGCCGTGACGCCGGCCGCGGCGCCCCAGGCCCCGCCCGCTTCCGATACGGAGGGCGAGACGGAACCGGAGGTCGACGGCGGCGTGGAAACGCTCGCCGGCACCGCCACGGACGACACGCTGCCGAGCGGCACGACAGCCGCGGATGGCTTCGATGCGGGCGCGACCGTGGCGCCCGAGACGCCGGCGGAGGTCTCGGAGGTCGCCGAGGCTGCGGCTGCGGCCATGGCCGAGGCCTTCGTCGAGACGACAGAGGCCGCCGACGGGGCTGACGAAGTCGCAAAGGCCGCCGTGATCGAGGAGATTGCGGCCGCGGCGGCCGACGAGCCCGTCGCCGAGGTGACGATCATCGCTGCGCCGACGCCAGCCCCGGCCGGTGATAGCGACCTGACGGCGCTTGACGCGGATGCCGGCGAGGCCGCGGACGCCGGCGGCGTCGCGCCCGACGCTGTGGCCGCCGAAGCCGCGTCGGCGGACCCTGTGCCGGCCGCCGAGACGGCGGAAGCGGAGGCAACCGACGGCGAGCCCGTGGCTGACGCGGAGACGGCGGCGGCCGCCCCGCCGGCCGAGCCCGACGAGATCGAGGTGTGGCGTCCCCACCGCCACCAGAACCAGCGGCAGAACCGGGGGCGGTACGATGGCGCGCGGCCTCAGGGCCGGGGCTTTCGCCGCGACGGAGCTGGTCAGGGCGAGCCGCGCCGCAGCGGCCAGAGTCATGACGGCCAAGGCCCTGCGGGCCCGAATCAGGGCGGACAGAGCCAGGGCAACCAACATGCCGACAACCGGGCCGATGGACCGCGGAGCGGGGCGGGACGTCCCGGCCGTGGCCGCGGCGGCCAGCGGCCCGAGCACGGGCGTGACCAGAGGCCCGAGCGGACGGCGGAGGCGGGCGGCGGCGAGCCGCGCGACGGACGGCCCGGCCGCGGCGGCCGGCACGACGGTGGCCGGGGCGACCGGCGGCCGGACTTCCGGTCCGACAACAGGGGCGACCGGCGCGGCAGCGGCCCGAAGCCCGACAAGGCGCCGGATCCCAACTCGCCCTTTGCAAAGCTGCTGATCCTGAAGGAGCGCATGGAGTCGGGCGAGCGGTGAACGCCGCGCCGGCCCGCCAGCGCCTCGACAAGTGGCTTTGGTATGCCCGCATGGCCAGGACGCGGAGCGCCGCGGCGCGGCTCGTCAGCGAGGGCGCCGTGCGCGTCAACGGCGTGCGCGCGGACGCCCCGGCGCGCGCGGTCAAGGTCGGCGACGTGCTGACGCTGGCGCTGCCGCATGCCACCCGGGTGGTCGCCATCCGGGACCTCGGCGAGCGGCGCGGACCGGCCCTTGAAGCCGCGGGGCTCTATGACGACATCGGGGGAAGCGGTGATTGACGCAGCGGCCGGGAGCCAGTCGGGTTGGGATGTGGCGCTCCAGGGGCCTGAAGCCGCGAGCGTCCGCCCGGCCGGTCCATCGGCTCGGCCGCCAGGCGTTTCGACCCGTTGCGACGCGGCGACGCTTGCGCCGCCAGATCGGAGCCGCTAGAGCGCCCTTTCGCAACAGCCCGTCGGGCGAGGCGACGCCCGAGCGCGTGCCCCGCGCGAGTGGATCCCCTGCCCCGGCAGCAACCCCCTCGATCGCAACGGCCGATCGTCCTATCACGGCACCGGAAAGGTCTCCGAGAGGCACCGATGACCTACGTCGTCACCGAGAATTGCATCAAGTGCAAGTACATGGACTGCGTGGAGGTCTGCCCCGTGGATTGCTTCTACGAGGGCGAGAACATGCTGGTCATCCATCCGGACGAATGTATCGACTGCGGTGTCTGCGAGCCGGAATGCCCCGCCGAGGCGATCAAACCCGACACCGAGCGGTCGCTTGAGGACTGGCTCAAGCTCAACGCCGACTACGCCAAGAGCTGGCCCAACATCACCCAGAAGCGCGACGCGCCGCCCGACGCCAAGGAATGGGACGGCAAGCCGGACAAGCTCAAGCTGTTCTCGGCGGAGCCCGGCGACGGCGATTGAGCCTCGCCGCCCCCAGCGGGGGCGGCCACGCGCGCGCACCCGTCCCGCGAAGCCGATTCGGCAGGCCGTAGCGGCACCCCCCAGCATACCCGGCGGGGGCGCGGTCAGGCGCGCCTGCTTTGATTCTTCGCGAATTTGTGATATATAAAGCCTTCCAGTCGAGCGTGCCCAATGCGTGGCATCTGAGGGCCTTCGCGTTTCCAGAAGATTGATACCCCAACACGCGGCTCGGATGCGCTGTCCGGCCGCAGCGATGGGTTTTTGACTTCATCGACTGTTCGGCGGACGGCAGCGAAGGCTGTCGGCCGGCATATAGCGACGCCTGATGACATTTTGGCGTCGGCTGTGTCCTTCACGGACCGTGATCAGGAGGCGTTCCGAATCATGACTTCAAAGAAAACAGCTCACCGGCTAGGTTTCAAGACAGGCGAAGCGATTGTTTACCCTTCTCACGGCGTGGGACACATCCAGTCGATTGAGGAACAGGAGGTTGCCGGGTTCAAGCTTGAGCTGTTCGTCATTAGTTTCGAGAAGGACAAAATGACGCTGCGCGTGCCGACCGCCAAGGCGGCGAGCGTGGGCATGCGCAAGTTGGCCGATACGGACATCGTGTCGAAGGCGCTGCAGACGCTGTGCGGACGGGCGCGCGTCAAGCGCACGATGTGGTCGCGCCGCGCGCAGGAATACGAGGCCAAGATCAATTCCGGCGACCTGGTCTCCATCGCCGAGGTGGTGCGCGACCTCTACCGGTCCGAGGCGCAGCCCGAGCAGTCCTACAGCGAGCGCCAGCTCTACGAGGCCGCGCTCGACCGGGTTATCCGCGAGCTCGCCGCCGTCAACCGCATCACCGATACGGAAGCGCGCAAGCTCGTCGACCAGAACCTGGCGAAGAGCCCGCGCAATACCGGCAAGGCCGAAGCGACGGCCGACGCGGACAGCGACGCCGACAGCGACGACTTGCAGGAAGAGGCGGCCTGAGCGCCGCACGGGCGCGGGCCGGTCGCCCTGGAGCGTCTCCTCCCGATCCGATTCCTGGTTCTGAGCGGGAAAGGCTCTAGCGGCCCTGCTCTCCAGACTACGCTGCAAAAAGCCCGGCCCCAGGCCGGGCTTTTTTGCGCGCACACCATCTCGTGCCGCCACGAACGGGGAACCTGCGTCAGGTTGGCGCGTTTAGGCCATCGGGTCGCGGCCTGAGCGCCGCCGGTGCAGGGCCCCGTCCGGATGCGGTATCCGAGCGGGTGATCATGCATCCTTCGCGGCCGGGGCCTCCACCCGCCACGAGGCGCTCGCGACGCCGCCTTGACCGGCCGGACCGGAGATGGGAGCGGGGATGGGTGAGATCGCTGGGGTGGCGCGCCACGTCATGCATGCCGCAACGAAAGCCCCGTACCTCGAGCACGACGAGGAGCGCGAGCTCGCGTTGCGTTGGCGCGACCACCGCGATGACGCGGCCCTGCACCGGCTGACGTCCGCCCACCTGCGCCTGGTGCTGTCCGTCGCCGCCCGCTTCCGTCGCTATGGGCTGTCGGCCTCCGACCTGGTGCAGGAGGGTAGCGTCGGCCTGCTGGAGGCGGCGCTGCGCTTCGAGCCGGAGCGCAACATCCGCTTCTCCACTTACGCCGCGTGGTGGGTCCGTGCATCGATGCAGGACTACGTGCTGCGCAACTGGTCGATCGTGCGGGGCGGCACGAGCTCGTCGCAGAAGGCGCTCTTCTTCAATCTGCGCCGCGTCAAGGCGCGGGCCGAGCGCAACGGCGACAGCATCGGCGACGCGATGTACGGCGACATTGCCACCGCGCTCAAGGTGTCGCGGCGGGACGTCGAGGCAATGGATGCGCGACTGTCGGGGCCCGACCTGTCGCTCAATGCCCCCGTCGCGGGGCCCGACCAGGCGGAGCACATGGAGTTCCTCGTCGACGGCGAGCCGCTACCGGACGAGCGTGTCGGCGACACCATCGACGGCGAGCGCCGGCTGGCGCGCCTGCGCCAAGCGCTGTCGATGCTGAACGAACGCGAGCTCAAGATCGTCTACGAACGTCGCCTCACCGAGGAATCGACGACGCTCGAGGCGCTCGGTCAGCGGCTCGGCATCTCCAAGGAGCGCGTGCGGCAGATCGAGAACCGGGCGTTGGCCAAGCTGCGCGCCGCGCTCTGCGACTGGCAGCCCGTCGCCGAGGCGGCCTACGCCTGACGCCCACGGCCCGCGCGGCGCTGTGGGATCAGGCTCAAAGCAAAGACTTAGAGCGCTTTCGAGCGAAGTGGACGCCGGTTCGCCTGAAGAAAACGCGACAAATCAAACGGATAGAGCATTTCGGCAATTCGAAGAATAGCGGAAATGCTCTAAAGAGCGGTCGGCCCGGTCCGCTATTCGGCGACGACCTTGTAGCGTCGTCCGGGCTTCAGCGCCTGTCCCCGGCTCAGGCTGTTGAGGACCAGGAAGCGCTCGTAGGCGTTGTCGATGGGGGCCATGCGGGCTGCCATCGTCTCGGTCGTGTCGCCTTCGCTCGCGGTCAGCACCTCGATCCGCATCGGCCTGATCGCCGCGACCTCCTCCGGGCTGAGCCGGTGCAGGCTATGGAAGGCGGTGCGAAACGCCGCCTGCGCCTCCGGCGTCAGCGCCCGCGTGGCGAACAGCAACCGGAAGACGCGGCTGCCCGAGCGCGCCGCTCCCAGCAGGAACGACCATTCCTTGCCGCGGGCGACGGCGGTGGCGGCGGGCATGCCGTCGACCGTCGTCGACTGGACGCTGTCGTTCAGGAGGCCATCGATCCAGCCCGAGGCAAGAAACGACTCCAGGCTTTCGGTCTCGGCGACCTGCACGTTGTCGAAACGCAGGGCCTGCCCGTTGGCATGGTTGACGCCGAGCACCGCCTCGGCGGTGTTCTCCAGGGTGAACCCCGGCGGCGCGGTGAAGCCCACCGCCAGGGTGGGGTGGGCGAAGCGGCGGCCGCGGATCATGCCCTCCGCCGGGTCGTCGCCGTAGACGAGACCCTCGAGGGCGCTGAGGTAGCGGTTGCGCTCGCTGTCGCCCGAGCCGGGCGGCCCGATCTGGCGGGCGGCGGCGATGGCGGCAGCCACACGCTCCGGCGTCGACGGGTGCGAGGACAGGAAGTCCATGCCGCGGCGGCGCTGACCGGAGGGCGTCCCGGCGTTGCGGCCGAGCGAGACCAGGAAGCGAGAGGCACCGTAGGCGTCGAACCCGGCCCGGCCGATGGTGGCCACGCCCATGCGGTCGGCCTCCAGCTCCTGGGTGCGCGAGAAGCTGGCGAGGGTAACCCGCCCTTCGCTGCGCGCGATCCGGCCGGCTCCTGGGTCGTTCAGCACTTCCGAGGCGACGCGGCTGACGAGCTCGGAGCGTTGCTCCAGCTCGGCGCGCGCCAGCGCGTGCTTGGCCGTGACGTGGGCGATCTCGTGCGCGAGGACCGCGGCCACCTCCGAATTGTCGTTGGCGAGCGCCAGCAGGCCGCGCGTGACGTAGACGTGGCCCGTCGGCAGCGCAAAGGCGTTCACCACCGGCGAATTGAGGATGGTGACCTTGTAGGTCTGGTCCGACTGTTCGCTCGCGGCGGCGACCCGCCGCACGATGTCGTCGAGGTCCCGCTCGAGGGCGGGCGAGCGATACTGGCCGCCGAAGGTGGCGACCAGCCGGTTGTGCTCGCGGTCGGCCGCCCGTTCGATGCCGAGGATGCGCGGCGCCGCCTCCGGCAGCGCGATGGAGGATCCACCCTGCTGATCCGTCGTGCAGCCGCCGAGCGCCGCCACGCATGCCAGGGCGATCGCCCGTGTCCGGGCGCCTGGCAAGTTCCGGAAATGAAACACCAAGCCTACGCTCAACGCGTCTCTTCCATGCCGCTGAGCTCGACCTCATCCGGCGTTACGATCTCGATCAGCGGACCCCCGCGGTCCTGGACGATCCCCCGTACGCGGATCCGACCCTGTCGCAGGACGGACGCGGACATGCCACGATCGACGAGAATACGCCAGACAGGTTTCGGGACCGTAACCGTTGTGTCGTCGGTCCAACGATGGCCAAAATTGATGTAAGTGAACGCCTTGCGCTCACCGACACTGGCCGGCCGGCCCTCAATGACCACGAAGCGGCCGGCGAGCGCGCGCAGTTCCTCCACCTCACGCGCCTGATGAATGCGAGACTGAGGTTGGCTCCAAAGGCCGAGCCGCCGGGTCCGAGCCAGCGCCTCGGCCCGGCGAAGCGGCTCCAGGCAGGCGGCCGGCAGCCGGGTACCCGCATCGGGCCGCAGGCGCGCCAGGCCGCGCCCGGCGAGCAGCGTCGCCAGCCGTTCATCGGCTTCCCCATCGGGCCGCAGCGCCGCCACCTCGGCCGGCACGCGCCCCCAGCGGTCCTCGGCGGCGGTGGGCAGCACCAGCACGTCCCGCCCCACGAAGGCCGCCAGCGCCGGCTGCGCCTCCGCCCGCAGCTCGGGCGGGATGTCGATCCAGGGCAGCCTGAGCTGACGCCCGTCCGTCAGGGTGATCTCGCCCGCCGGAGCGACCGCGCCGACGCGGGCCGGCTCCGCCTCGGCCAGGCATGCCGGCGCGGGGGGCGCCTGGGCGCGCGCAGGCGCCGGAAAGATGCAGGCGAGCGCTGCGGCGCCCGTGAGGCGAAGCGGCATCATCATTAGGCGCGGCACGCCGTGCCCGCGACCGTCGCAGACGCACGAGCCCGTGTCTCGGCGCTACCAAAACGCCGTCGATGTGGTAAACACGCCAAACCGGCGCCCCCGGCCGCGTCAGCGGGCGGCGATCGCCGGGGCGGCTCTTCCCCGGCGGGGAGGCGGCGCACGGTCCGGCTCCGCGCCGGCTCGAGCGGGTAGATGGCAGCAAGGTCCCGGTAGCTCAGCAGGATAGAGCACAGGTTTCCTAAACCTGGGGTCAGGGGTTCGATTCCCTTCCGGGACGCCACATCAGCCATTCGTCGATCCGTTTCATCGCGCAAGTCTGCCACGGGCGGCCACATAACGGAACCGCCGGGCGCCCGCCCGGTTGATGTGGGCGTGGCCGGAGCCCTCCTCCGATCGAATCGCTGCCGGACGAGCAGCGATTCAGCAGCGGGAAATGTGGCGTGCGCCGGGTGAACGGTGTCTGAAGGCGGGGGGAGTGGATGGCGGGGCGCCCGCAGTGAGCAGCGACGGAGTCCTCGCGCCGGACCGCCAGGCGCCGCCCCCGCCCGCCTCGGTGGAGACGCTCATCCCGGCCCGGCTGGACCGGCTTCCGTGGGGCCGCTTCCACACGCTGGTGGTGGTGGCGCTCGGCGTCACCTGGATCCTGGACGGCCTGGAGGTGACGCTCGCCGGCTCCCTCGCCGGGGCGCTCACGAGCAGCCCGGTGCTGGCCTTCAGCAACGCCGACGTCGGCTTCGCCGCCAGCGCGTATCTGCTCGGCGCCGTCCTCGGCGCCCTGGGCTTCGGGTGGCTGACCGACCGGCTCGGCCGCAAGAAGCTGTTCTTCATCACGCTCGCCGTCTACATCGCGGCCACGGCGGCCACGGCCTTCGCCTGGAACCTGTGGAGCTTCATGCTGTTCCGCTTCCTCACCGGGGCCGGCATCGGCGGCGAGTACACGGCCATCAATTCCACTATCCAGGAGCTGATCCCGGCGCGCTACCGCGGCCAGACCGATCTCGTCATCAACGGCAGCTTCTGGGTCGGCGCCGCGCTCGGCGCCGCCGGCTCCCTGGTGCTGCTCGATCCAGCGATCATCGATCCGGAGCTCGGCTGGCGCCTCGCCTTCTTCATCGGCGCGGCGATCGGCCTCGTCATCCTGGTGCTGCGCTCCTGGCTGCCGGAGAGCCCGCGCTGGCTCATCACCCACGGCCGCAAGGCCGAGGCCGACCGCATCGCGGCCGAGATCGAGGCCGCGCTGGAGGCCGAAGGCAAGGTGCTGCCGGAGCCCGAAGGCGGGCCCATTCGCCTGCGCCCCCGCACGCATACGCCCATAGGAGAGGCCTTTACCGCGCTGTTCGTCATCCATCGCCGGCGCGCCCTGGTGGGCCTGGTGCTGATGGCGGCGCAAGCCTTCTTCTACAACGCCATCTTCTTCACCTACGCTCTGGTGCTGATGGACTTCTACGGCGTGCCGGCGGCGCACATCGGCTGGTACATCCTGCCTTTCGCCGCCGGCAACTTCCTGGGCCCGCTGCTGCTTGGGCGTCTGTTCGACACGGTCGGCCGCCGCATCATGATCAGCGCCACCTACCTCATCTCCGGCCTGCTGCTGATCGCCACCGGCGCCCTGTTCTCCGCCGGCCTGCTCTCGGCGACGACCCAGACCCTCTGCTGGTCGGTGATCTTCTTCTTCGCCTCGTGCGCGGCGAGCTCCGCCTACCTCACCGTCAGCGAGACCTTTCCGCTCGAGATCCGGGCACTGGCCATCGCCATCTTCTACGCCGTGGGCACCGGCATCGGCGGCGTCGCCGGGCCGGCCGTCTTCGCCGGGCTGGTCGAGACCGGCTCGCGCCAGGCGGTGTTCGGCGGCTACGTGTTCGGCGCGCTGCTGATGATCGGCGCCGCGGCGGTCATGTGGCGCTGGGGCATCGCCGCCGAGCGCAAGTCGCTCGAGAGCATCGCCCGGCCTCTTGCCGCCCACGACGACGTCTGACCGGGCGGGCGCGCGCAGCCGGCGCATGCCCGATCGCACGGGCGGATCCGATCGCACTTGCGCCCGATCGAGAAGCGCTCTAGCCCCCTGCCATGAGCAAGGCCCCTCTTGACCTCTCGGGCGACACGCTGCCGACGCTGCGGCGGCTGTGGCACGGCTGGATGCAGCCGCACTGGCCGACGCTGCTCCTGGTGCTCGCCTGCATCGCGCTGGTGGCGGGGGCAACCGGCCTCTACCCAATCCTGATCAACCACGCCTACGACGCCTTCACCGCCAAGGACACCCAGGCGATCCTGTACGCGCCGATCTTCGTCATCGCGGTCACCTCGGTGCGCGGTTTCTCGCTCCTGGCGCAGACCATCCTCACCAATCGCGTGGTGACGCAGATCGAGGCCGACATGCAGAGTGCGCTCTATGCGCACCTGATCGATGCCGACCTCGCCCAGCTCGGCCGCGAGAGCCCGGCGGCCTTCACCCAGCGCTTCACCACCGACTTCGCCTTCATCAAGGAAGCGCTGACGCGGCTGTCGACGGTGTTTCTGCGCGACGTGGCGCAGATCATCGCGCTGGTCTGCGCCATGCTGTGGATCGACCCCGTGCTGACCATCGTCGCCGGGCTGGTGGTGCCGTTCGCGGCGATCCCCATCGGTCGCATCGGCCGCAAGCTGCGCCGCGTCGCCACCTCCACGCAGGAGCAGATCGGCGCCATGGCCGGCCTCGTGACCGAGAGCCTGGCCGGTGCCCGCGTCGCCAAGACCTTCGCGCTGGAGGGTTACCTCAAGGGCCGCGCCAGCAAGGCCTTCGACGACGTGCGCCGGCTGAAGATGAAGGCCGCCAACGCGCGCGGTCGTCTCGACCCGCTGCTCGAGGTCGGCGGCGGCATCGCGGTCGCCGGCGTGCTGGTGCTGATCGGCCTGCGCATCTCGGGCGGCACGTCGACGGTCGGCGCCTTCACCGGCTTCGTCACGGCGCTGCTGCTCGCCGCCCAGCCGATGCGCTCGATCGGCAACCTCAACGCCATCGTGCAGGAGGCCATGGCTGCCCTGAAGCGCTATTTCGTGCTGATGGACGAGGCGCCGACCATCGTCGAGCGGCCGGGCGCCGGCACGCTCGCGGTCACCGCCGGCACCATCACCTTCGACAAGGTGCGCTTCCGCTACCGCGAGGACGCACCGGCGCTGGAAGGCATCGACCTCACGGTGTCCGGCGGCAAGACGACGGCGCTGGTCGGCCGTTCCGGCTCGGGCAAGTCGTCGCTGATGGCGCTGGTGCCGCGGCTCTACGACGTGACCGATGGCGCCGTGCGCATCGACGGCATCGATGTCCGCGACGCGACGATCGCCAGCCTGCGCGCCCAGATCGCCTTGGTGAGCCAGGAGGTGGTGCTGTTCGACGACACCGTGAAGGCCAACATCGCCTTCGGCCGGCCGGACGCCAGCGAGGCGCAGATCGTGGCGGCGGCTGAGGCGGCGGCGGCCCATCCCTTCATCGCGCGGCTGCCCGAAGGCTACGAGACCCGTGTCGGCCCCGGCGGCTCGCGGCTCTCAGGCGGCGAGCGCCAGCGCGTGTCGCTGGCGCGCGCCATCCTCAAGGATGCGCCGATCCTGCTGCTGGACGAGGCGACGAGCGCGCTCGACGCGGAATCGGAAGGCCTGGTGCAGGTGGCCCTGGCCCGGCTGATGAAGGGGCGCACCACCCTGGTCATCGCCCACCGCCTATCGACCGTGCGCGATGCGGACGTCATCGTCGTCATGGACCATGGCCGCGTGGCCGAGGTCGGCAACCACGAGGAGCTCATCGCCCGCGGCGGCGTGTATGCCAAGCTGAGCCGGCTCCAGCTCACCGACGACGGGCCGGTCGTCGACCTCGCGGCTCACGCCGATGCCCGGCGGGCGTGACCGCGAGAGCATTTTCAAGGGGCTCGTGGGACTTCCGGTGCAACCGCCGTTGCCTACCCAAGGCGCGATCCGGTTCAACCGGCTCGGCCGGATCACTCCCGGTGCATGACGCGGTCGACCAGCAGGTCCGACAGCAGGCCGGGCTTGAAGCTGCGCTGGAGCTCGTCGGGATCGTAGACCGTCTCCACCCAGGTCAGAAAATCGATGCCCTTGGCTTCGCCCTGCCGCGCATAGGCCTCGAAGAACGCATCGAGAATGCCGGTCTTGGCGAAGCGAAAGTGGCCGTAGCGGATCGACAGCTGGCGCATGGCCTCGGCAAGCGGCCGCCGCTCGTGCAGCAGCAGGTAGAGCGCCGCCATGAAGCCGGCCCGGTCGGCGCCCGACTTGCAGTGCACCAGCACGGGATAGGTGAGTTCGTCGAAGAAGGCCCTCGCCGCCAGGATGGTGTCCCGAGTCGGCGCCTCGCGCGAGCGCACGACGAACTCGGTGAGCGCGACGCCGTAGCGTTCGCAGGCCTCCCGCTCCAGCGGCCAGGAACCGTATTCACGGCCGCCGCGCAAGTTGACGACGGTCTTCACGCCGGCCCGGGCCAGCGCGCCGATCTGGTGCGGGGCCGGCTGGGCGGCGCGCCAGAACTTCGGCGTTACCCGCACGCGGTTCAGATAGACGATACGGAACAGCCCGTGGTCGACCAGCAGCATGTTGGCCCAGGCACCGAGCCGGTCGCCTGCGCCTCCCACCGGACGGTCCCACCGTGCGATACGCGCCATGCGCCGCGCGTAACGCGCTTCGTCCCTCATGTCCCTGCTGAAAGTCATCGACGCTCGTCGTCATCCGCATGTCGCCCCCGGCGCGGGCGCGCGGGCTGTTTAACAAAGGCGGCACCGATTCCCAAATCGGTGCCGAAACGGCCAACATGGTGATGGTGGCGGCCGTGCGCCCGTCCGCACATGCGCGGCATTCCATCACGTGTTCGTCACATGCGTTTCCTCTTGTGCCGGGCTGCGGCCTCTCCTAACCTTCACCTCGTGCGCGAACTCGTTACCAGCATCCGTCGTGCAAAGCCCTCCGATGCCGCGGGCCTTGCCGTCGTGCACGACGCCGCCTGGCGCGAGGCCTACCGCGGCCTCATCCCCGGCGTGGTCCTGGAGCGCATGATCACCAAGCGCGGGCCGCGCTGGTGGCGCATCGCGGCAGCAGCGCGAGCGCGGCCGCTCGTGGTCCTCGACATGGGCGAGCGCATCGGCGGCTATGCCAGCTATGGGCAGAGCCGCTCGCTCGGGCTGCCGCAGGGCGGCGAGATCGACGAACTCTACCTCGATCCGGTGTTCCAGGGCATCGGGCTCGGCCGGCGCCTGTTCGGGGCCGTGCGGCGCGACCTCGCCACCCAGGGCTTCAAGACCTTCGTGGTCTGGTCGCTGGCTGACAACGAGCGCGCCTGCCGGTTCTACGAAGGCTTGGGCGGCAAGCCCGTCACGCGTGGCGAGACCCGCTTCGGCGGTGTGCCGCTCGACCGCATCGCCTTCGCCTTCGGCTGACTGCGCGACGACCGGCCGCGCCAAAATCGCCAACCCCGGCAAAACTTTGGTCAGCTCGCAAGCTTGTTGACCGACGCATCTCGCCATAAACAGTCGCGGTCGCCGGCGCGCTGGAGCATTTCCCGATCGGAATGCTCATCCGATCGGATAGGGAATGCTCCAACTTATTGAATCTGGAGCGCTTCCTTGCGATCGGCTATGTCCACCCCGATCGCGAAGCGCTCTGGCGCCTTCTTCCAACAGATGGACTGGAAAGCCTCATCTCATGCGTATCGACGCCATCCCGATCGGCAAGAACCCGCCCCACGACGTCAACGTCATCGTCGAGGTCCCGATGGGGGGCGAGCCGGTCAAATACGAGATGGACAAGGCCGCCGGCACCCTCTTCGTCGACCGCTTCCTCTACACGCCGATGCGCTATCCCGGGAACTACGGCTTCGTGCCCCACACGCTGTCCGACGATGGGGACCCGATCGACGTGCTGGTCGCCAACACCCGCCCGATCATCCCGGGCGCCGTGATCAGCTGCCGGCCGATCGGCGTGCTGAAGATGGAGGACGACGGCGGCGGCGACGAGAAGATCATCGCCGTGCCCTCGCTCAAGCTGACTCGCCGCTACGAGAAGGTGCACAGCTATACGGACCTGCCCGAGATCACCTGGAAGCAGATCGAGCACTTCTTCCTGCACTACAAGGACCTGGAGCCGGGCAAGTGGGTGAAGCTGCGCGGCTGGGGCGATGCCGACGAGGCGCGCCAGTTCGTGGTGGAGGCGATCGAGCGGGCAAAGCAGAAGGCCTGACGGGAGCCGCTGGCAGAGCTCGATCGGATGGAAACTCCCGATCGGGCGATGCGCGGACGCGGTCAGGCTCAGGCCGAGGCTCGACCTTGGGGAAAGGTGGAGGGCACCAGGCTGGGCGAGGTCGATGCGCGCTTGCCGAGCCAAAGCCCGATATGGGCGGGCTGGGCCGCAAAGGCCGGGTCGACGCCGAGTTTCTGGGCCGCGTCGATCGGCCAGTTGGGATTGTAGATCAGCTCGCGGCCGAGCAGCACCAGATCGGCCGCGCCCGCCGCAAGGATGTCCTCGGCCTGACGGGCGTGGACGATGAGGCCGACCGCCGCCGTCGGGATGTCGGCCGTGCGACGCAGCTCGGCCGCGAAAGGCACCTGATAGCCGTAGTCGAGCGGCTGGCCCGACGGGATCGGCGAGCCGACGAGCCCGCCGGAGCTGCAATCGATGCAGTCGACGCCCAGCGCCTTCACGCGCTCGACAAGTTTGATCGTGTGCTCGAGCGTCCAGCCGGCGCCATCGATGCACGACAGCCGCAGCATGAGCGGCTTGGCGGCGGGCCACACCGAGCGGACGCCCTCCACGATCTCAGTCAGGAAGCGGATGCGATTGTCGAAGCCGCCGCCGTAGCGATCGCCGCGGCAGTTGGTCAGCTCCGACAGGAACTGATGGATCAGATAGCCGTGGGCGCCGTGGAGCTCGAGCACGTCGTAGCCGGCCTCGTCTGCCCGCCGCGCGCCGGCGACGAAGGCGTCGATCACCGCCTTGACGTCGCCCGCCGTCATTTCCCGCGGCGGCGCCAGCCCCTCCTTCAACGGCACGGCGCTCGGCGCGACCACGTCCCACGCGTCCCAATCGTCGATGTCGGCGGTGCGCTCCAGCAGGCCCGGACCGTCGATGGGGCGCTTGGTGCGGGCCTTGCGGCCGGCGTGCATGAGCTGGATGGCCGGCACGGCGCCGTTGGCGCGGATCAACCTGACGATGCGGGCCAGCTGGGGCACGAATGCGTCGTCCCAGATGCCGATATCGCCGACGGTGCCGCAGGCGCGCCGCTCGACCGTGGTGCCCTCCTGGAAGACGAGGCCGGCGCCCCCGTCGGCGAGGCGTCCCAGGTGCATCAGGTGCCAGTCCGTGGCGAAGCCCCGCTCGCCGCGATACTGCCACATGGGCGACGCGACGATGCGGTTCTTCAGCCGGACGTCACGCAGACGGTAGCCGGAGAACAGCTGGCTGCCAGACATATATGCACCTCCCCCTCGAGCACGCCTCGACCAGACGGGCTCGCGTGATCGGAGCGGCGTCCCTCGAACCGGGAGCGCTCGCATCGCACTCCATCCAGCGCTTATCACGCCCGCCGGGCTGCCGCATCAGCTCCGTCAGTCGCCGTGCTCTCCGCTCGAAGGGGGGAGGCGGGGCCGATGCTCAGACCCGCGCCGGCGGCGAGGCAGCAGGCGATGCAGAGGATGGCGACGATGAAGGCTTGCGTGATGGCCGCCGGATCGGTGCGCGCGCCAAGGACGGTGTAGAAGATCCCACCGATCACCGCGACGCTGAGCGCAGTGCTGACCTGCAGGGTCGAACTGGCGATGCCCGCGATCATGCCGGAAAAGGCCGGCGCGACGCGGCCCGTCACCATCCGCATCAAGGTCGGCAGCGCGATCCCTTGTCCGAAACCGATGACGAACAGGATGGCGGCAAGCGGCACGGACGCAGGGGGCAGGCCGGCCGGTGTCGCCACGATGAGCCAGACCAGGCCGAGGAGCCCGACGGTCTCCAGCCCCATGCCGACCGGATTGACATAGGCGCCGAGGAACCGCCTGCAGAACGGCGTCGACAGCGGCCCCAGCAGGAACCCCGCGCCGAACGGCAGGAAAACGAGGCCGGCGCTCAGCGCGGTCGCGTGCAGCGCGCCCTGCAGATAGACCGAGAACAGCAGGAAGAAGGCGCCGATCGCGTAGAACAGCAATGCGACCAGCAGCGCGCGGCCTAGCCCCGGCGCCTGCAAGGCGGCCGGATCGAGCAGGGGGGCGCCGCCCGCGCGAGCCAGTCGGGTTTCATAACGCCAGAAGAGCCGCGCCAGCACCGGCACCGCGATGAGCGACAGCCAGGCCCATAAGGGCCAGCCCGCCTCTCGCCCCTCGATCAGCGGCACGATCAACGCGCCCAGTGTCACCATCGACAACGCCATGCCGCCAAGGTCCAGTTTGTGCGCGTGGCGCGCGCGCGTTTCTTTCAGCAGGGGAATGCCGAACAGCGCAACCAGGATCGCCACCGGCAGGTTGACGAGGAAGATTGCCCGCCACCCCATGCCGAGCGGATCGAGCGAAATCAGGATGCCGCCCAATGCCTGCCCGACGACGGCGGCCAAGCCGAAGACCGCGCCATAAAGGCTGAGCGCGAGCGGCTTTTCCGATTCAGGGAAGATCGCCTGTACCGAGGCGAGCGCCTGCGGCGCCATCACGGCCGCCGTCACGCCCTGCAATGCGCGCCCGGCGACCAGCGCCCAGGGCGACCATGCGAAGGCGCACAGTGCCGACGCCGCGGCAAAGCCGATCAGGCCGAGGAAAAACACGCGGCCGCGACCGTACAGATCACCAAGCCGCCCGCCGGTGATCAGCGTCAGGGCGTAGAGCGCAGCATAAGATGAAATGACGAGCTGCTCGGCAGAAGACGAGCTGCCCAATTCTCTCCGGATCGAGGGGAGTGCGACATTGACGATGAAGAAATCGAGCGGTGGCAGGAACGCGCCGACCAGCAGAATCACGAACATCGCCCAGCGACGCGGTTCGAGTGGGGCACCATCGGCCCGGGACATGACGGCCGGCAAGGTCCCTGCTTGAGATGTTGTCGTGCTCACGAGCACCTGCCGTTCTCGATCGTGAACCTCGCTATCGCCGACCAGTCCAAGTCGCCCCATCCGGCGTCGACCGCCTCGCCCATGCGGGCATGAGCGGCATCAAGCATCGGCAGCACGCGATTGGCCCCGCCGGCCGCTTCCCTCGCCAGGCGAAGATCCTTGAGGCCCAATCTGGCCCTGAATCCGGCTTCGTACGTGTCTGCGGAGATATTGGCGGAGTAGGTCTGGTAAGGTCTGCTGCCGAACAGCGTACCGAGGATCAGCTCGAAAAAGCTGTCTCGCGGCACGCCGTTCGCCTCCGTCAGCACCACCGCCTCCGCCATGGCCTCGATGGCCATCGCGATCATCATGTTGCAGGCTATCTTGGCCGCGTTTGCCGCGGGTGCTTCGTCGCCCATCCGCCAGATGCGGCCACTTATTGCCTCGAGGAGCGGCCGCACGCGGTCGATCGCCGCCGGCGCGCCACTGACGAGCACGTTGAGGTTGCCCTTTGCAGCGACATCCGGCCGTCCCAACACCGGCGCCGATACGAAGCCGATTCCGGCCTTGTCATGGGCGGCAACAAGCTCTTGTGCGAATGCGACCGAGATCGTCGAGGCAACGACATGGATCAGACCGGGGCGGGCGGCGGCGAGCAGATCCGCGTCGAGGATCACGCTGCGTATCGCCGCGTCGTCCGAGAGCATCGTCAGGACCGCGTCAGCGTCGAAGATTTCGGAAGCCACGCCAAGCATGGTGACGCCCTCGACCGAGCCCCCCGACCGGTTCCAGGCCCGCACGTGATGGCCCGCGGCCGCGACGTTTCGCGCCATGGCAGAGCCCATCGAGCCCAAGCCAATAAAGCCGATATCCATATCCCCGGCCTTCCATTGAACTTACGCGGCTGTCCTGCCGCCGCTCAGAGGGGAGTCGCCAGGCTGCGTTGCGGCTTGACGGCGGTGACAAGATCCACGTCGGCCATGACCCGCGCCGTTTCTGGCGATGCCAACGCCGCTTCCATGGCTCCCTCGTCGCGGAAGGCGCAGGGCGCGATAGCGATCAGGCCGCCGCCGTCGCCTTGCGGAAAAAATCCGCTGACGCGTTCCAGTCCATAGGGGCCCCAACATTCGCGCACGAGCGGGAGATGGACGTCGATCCAATGGTCGCGGTCGAATGGCGTATCGGCAGTCCCGGCGTAGGTCACATACATGGTGATCATGGTTGAACGCGCCGGTTGTCAGTGTCGAAGTCGGTCGCGACGGAGATGTCGCGCCAGGCGGCTATGTCGGCGCGGAAGGATTCCAGCTTCCGCTCCGCGATCCGATGTGCGATCGGCCCTAGCGGCAGGTGCAGCGGCGGATGCTCCGCATCGATGGCCTGCAGCATCACGGTGACGGCCTTGGCGGGATCGCCTGCCTGCCTCCCGTTATTGGTTTCACGATAGTGCCGCCTCGCGTGCGCCGTGTCGGCGTAGACGGCGATCTCTCGCCTTGCGGTGACGATCGAGCGACCGAGAAACTCGGTGCGGAAGGGGCCGGGCTCGACGATGATGACCTTCAGTCCGAGCGGGCGAAGCTCCTCCGCGAGCGCTTCGGACAGGCCTTCCACCGCGAATTTGGTCGCATCGTAGAAGCCGGAGCCCGCCGAACCGGCGATACCGGCGCCGGAGGAGAGGTTGACGATGCGGGCACCTTCCCGCCTGCGCAGCGCCGGCAGCGCGGCGCGGGTCGTCTCGATCAGGCCGAACACGTTGACCTCGAACATCGGTCGATATTCGCTGGGCTCCCCCTCCTCGATCGCCCCGATCAAGCCGAAGCCGGCATTGTTGACGAGGACATCGAGCCCCCCGAACGCGCTTTCGGCCAGCGCGACCGCCTTTGCGGCATCGCCAGGCCGGGTGACGTCGAGCGACATGCTGCGCACCGTATCGGGGTAACGCTCGCACAGCGTCTGCAAGGGATCGGTGGAACGCGCGGTGGCGACAAGGCGATCGCCACGCCCTGCGACGGCCTCGGCGAGTTGCTTGCCCAGACCCGCCGAACACCCTGTAATCAGCCAAGTTTTCATCTTGTACTTCCTCGCTGCGATGGTCGAGCGCCACGTAGTCCGGCGCAACGCGACCCGAACGGCTCGCAATCCGAACCGGCACGAGGAGGATCTAGGCGATTAAATTTGTTCTAGTACCGACAACATTGTACTTCTGCCGTTCATTTTTGTGGGGTCATGCCGTGGAGTGGAGCGACGTCAGAATTTTCCTGGCCATAGCCCGATCCGGCACGTTGGGCGCCGCCGCCCGCTTACTTCACCTGAGCCACCCGACGGTCGGGCGCCGGCTTAGGGCGCTGGAACAGGCCACAGGCCATACGCTGTTTCAGAGAACCGCCGACGGTTTCGTATTGACCGACGAAGGCACCGCCATCATCGCCCTGGCGGAGCAGATGGAAGAAGGCGCTCTGGCCATGGAGCGGCGGCTTGCCGGGCAGGAGCAAAAGCTGCAGGGCAGCCTGCGCATATCATCTGCCGACTGGTTCGGCGCCTACGTCCTGCCGCCAATCATCGCTGATTATGCAAAGACGTATCCCCATGTCGATGTCGAGGTCCTGACGGGTACACGCTTGTTCAGCCTCGCCCAGCGGGAGGCCGACATCGCCTTCCGGATCGTCCCGTTCGACACGCCCGATGTCGTACAGCGACGGCTGGTCCGACTGGCCTATGGCGCCTACGTCGCGGCGGACTCTCCCGAGCCGGCATACGGCGATGGAGCTGGCTTTCGGCTCATTACCCATGACACGTCGACGGGCCAGTTCCCGGATATCGCCTGGCTCACGGAGAGGTTCCCGAACGCGAGGCCCGTCCTGCGTTCGAACAATCGGAATGTGCAGGGGCGCATGTGCAGCCAAGGCATCGGTATCGCCGTTCTGCCACAAGTCGTCGGCAATCAGATGGCGGGCCTACGCCGGCTCAACCTGCCGGCCGAGCCACCCGGACGGGATATCTGGATGGGCTATCATCGTGACATGAGGCGTCTGCACCGTCTGCGAGCCTTCATCACCACGGTGACCAATCACATCGCGAACGCGCAATCCTGACCCGGAGCGCTGGAGACCGGTAACGTTGGCTCCGATCTGGGTCATGCCCGCGTTCGAGGTGCTGCGAGTTACTGCACAGCCTGGGAGTCAGCCGCGGCTGGCGGCGCGGCCCGCTCCGCCCGGCCGGCGCTCACCCGCCGGTGGCTCGGCGGCGGCGGCCCTGTGGTTGTCGATGGACCGATGAACCACCTGCACGATGCCCTTCATCACCTGGTCAAGCTCGTAGTCCTTCGGCGTGTAGACCGCGGCGACGCCGATGTTCTTGAGCACGAGCTCGTCCTCCGGCGGCACGATGCCGCCGACGACGACGGGGATGTGGTCGAGGCCTTCGAGGCGTAGGCGCGCCTTCACCTCCCGCACCAGCGGGACGTGGGACCCCGAGAGGATCGACAGGCCGATGACGTGCGCGTTGGTCTCCCGCGCCTTGGCGACGATCTCGCCGGGCGTCTGGCGAATGCCGTCGTAGGTCACGTCCATGCCGACGTCGCGGGCCCGCAGCGCCACCTGCTCGGCGCCATTGGAATGGCCGTCCAGGCCCGGCTTTCCGACGACGAGCCGCGGGGTCTCGCCGATCCGCGCGGCGAGGTCGGCGACCAGCAGCCTGACCTCCCGCTCCATCTCGGGCGACTTGGTCTCGACCGTCACGCCGGTCGGCGCCCGGTACTGGCCGAAGATGTCGCGCAGCGTCTCGCCCCATTCGCCGGTGGTGACACCCGCCTTGGCGCAGGCGATCGAGGGCTCCATGACGTTGCGGCCCTCCCTGGCGGCCGCGGCGAGCTCGGCCAGAGCGGTATCGGCCGCGGCCTGGTCGCGCTTGCTGCGCCACTCTTTGATGCGGGCCACCGCCTCCATCTCGACCGTCTCGGGCACGGTGAGGATGGCGCCCTCGCCGGCGGTCAGCGGCGACGGCTCGGTCTCGGTCCAGCGGTTGACGCCGACAACGGTGAGCGTGCCGGCCTCGATAGCGGTCAGCCGCTCGGCGTTGGATTCCACCAGCGCCCGTTTCATCGTGCCGTTCTCGACGGCGACGATGGCGCCGCCCATGGCATCGATGCGGGCAAGCTCGGCGCGCGCGGCGGCCTTCAGCTCCTCGACCTTGCGCGTCACCTCGGCCGATCCGTCGAAGATGTCGCCGTAGTCGAGCAGGTCCGTCTCGTAGGCCACGATCTGCTGCATGCGGATCGACCATTGCTGGTCCCAGGCCCGCGGCAGGCCGAGCGCCTCGTTCCACGCCGGCAGCTGCACGGCCCGGGCGCGGGCGTTTTTCGACAGCACGACGGCGAGCATCTCGATCAGGATGCGGTAGACGTTGTTCTCGGGCTGCGGCTCGGTGAGGCCGAGCGAGTTCACCTGCACGCCGTAGCGGAACAGCTTCTGCTTGGGATTGGTGATGCCGTAACGTTCGGTGCAGATCTCGTCCCACAGCTCGGCGAAGGCGCGCATCTTGCACATCTCGGTGATGAAGCGCAGGCCGGCGTTGACGAAGAAGGAGATGCGGCCGACCACCTCGCCGAACGTCGCCTCGTCGACCTCGCCGCTGGCCTTCACCGTGTCGAGCACGGCGATCGCGGTCGCCAGCGCGTAGGACAGCTCCTGCACCGGCGTCGCTCCCGCCTCCTGCAGGTGGTAGGAACAAACGTTCATCGGGTTCCACTTCGGCAGCTCGCGCGTGGTGAACAGCGCCACGTCCTTGATCAGCCGCATGGACGGTGCCGGCGGGAACACGTAAGTGCCGCGCGACAGGTACTCCTTGATGATGTCGTTCTGCGTCGTGCCGGTCAGCGCCGTGCGCGGTGCGCCCTGCTCGTCGGCCACGGCGATGTAGAGCGCCAGCAGCCAGGCCGCCGTCGCGTTGATCGTCATCGACGTGTTCATGGTGGCGAGCGGGATGTCGGCGAACAGCGCGCGCATGTCGCCGATGTGCGAGATCGGCACGCCCACCTTCCCGACCTCGCCGCGCGCCAGCTCGTGATCGGGGTCGTAGCCGGTCTGCGTCGGCAGGTCGAAGGCCACGGACAGGCCGGTCTGGCCCTTGGCGAGATTGCTGCGATAGAGCTTGTTGGACTCCGCCGCCGTGGAGTGGCCGGCATAGGTCCTGAAGATCCAGGGCTTGTCGCGCCCGGGCGCCGAGGAGTGGGGCGCCTGGCCCGCTTTCGCTCCGGTCATGTCGCTGTCCACCTTCTGCTCGTCGCCGTCATGTTGCTCTGCACCATTCTAGACGGGAATGGTGGGTCCTGTCTCGCCTCGCGCTTTTAGACGAGCCGCCCCGGCCGCGCTTGCTATCACATATGCCTAAGCGGCCATTTGGGGTCTTGGCCTTGGCTCCCATTCGTGAGAGTAGCACGGCGACCCGCGGAAGTCGCAAATGTAACAAATCGGATGGGCCGGTTTTGCGCACCGCAACATTGGGCTATGATGCCGGCTTGAAGGCAGCCGGAAACGAGTAGGAATTTCTATGAGCGCCGTCCACAAGCTGAAATCCGATGCCGCCAAGGGCCACTATGCGATGGGCGAGGTGCCGCCGCTCGGCCATGTACCGGAGACGATGACGGCCTGGGTGGTCCGCAAGGACCGGCACGGCCCGCCGGAGACGGCGATGCAGATCGAGACCATCCCCACCTGGTCGATCGGCGAGGACGAGGTGCTCGTCTACGTCATGGCGGCGGGCGTCAACTACAATGGCGTGTGGGCGGCGCTGGGCGAGCCGATCTCGCCGCTTGACGTGCACAAGATCCCCTATCACGTGGCCGGCTCCGATGCGTCCGGCGTGGTCTGGGCCGTCGGCAGCAAGGTCAAGCGCTGGAAGGTCGGCGACGAGGTGGTCGTCCACTGCAATCAGGACGACGGCGACGACGAGGAGTGCAACGGCGGCGACCCCATGTTCTCGCCCTCCCAGCGCATCTGGGGCTACGAGACGCCAGACGGCTCGTTCGCCCAGTTCTGCCGCGTGCAGTCGCGCCAGTTGATGCCCAAGCCCCGGCACCTGACCTGGGAAGAGGCGGCCTCCTACACGCTGACGCTCGCCACCGCCTACCGCATGCTGTTCGGCCACGCGCCGCATACGGTGAAGCCGGGAGACAACGTGCTGGTGTGGGGTGCCTCCGGCGGTCTCGGCGTCTTCGGCGTGCAGCTGTGCGCCGCCTCGGGCGCCAACGCCATCGGCGTCATCTCCGACGAGTCCAAGCGCGACTACGTCATGCAGCTGGGCGCCAAGGGCGTGATCAACCGCAAGGAGTTCGACTGCTGGGGCCAGATGCCCAAGGTGAACTCGCCCGAGTACAACGCCTGGCTCAAGAACGCCCGCGGCTTCGGCAAGGCGATCTGGGACATCACCGGCAAGAAGGACGTGGACATCATCTTCGAGCATCCGGGCGAGGCGACCTTCCCGGTGTCGGCGCTGGTGGTGAAGCGCGGCGGCATGGTGGTGTTCTGCGCCGGCACCTCCGGCTTCAACATCACCTTCGATGCCCGCTACGTCTGGATGCGGCAGAAGCGCATCCAGGGCTCGCACTTCGCGCACCTGAAGCAGGCGGCCGCCGCCAACCAGTTCGTGCTCGACCAGCGCATCGACCCGTGCATGTCGGAGGTCTTCCCCTGGGCGGAGATCCCCCTCGCCCACACCAAGATGTGGAAGAACCAGCACGCGCCGGGCAACATGTCGGTGCTGGTCAACGCCCCGCGCACCGGCCTGCGCACCTTCGAGGACGTGGTCGAGGCCGCCGGCTGAGGCGGACGGCAGCGAGGCCGTCGGCACCTATCGGCCGGCCCGCTCCCGCGGTCGCGTGCTCTACGCGATCGCCGGGCCTCCTGGCCATGGCAGCTCGGGCGCCGCACGCGCCTCATCCCGGGCTGATGCCGTCGTTCTCGGCGTCCGCCAGGGCGGCGTTGAGCTCGCCACCGAACAGGAAGATCGCGGCCAGCAGGTAGAGGAAGACCAGCGCGATGGCGCCGGAGGCGAGGCCGGCGTAGGTGGTGACGTAGCCCCTGCTGCCGAAGTCCTCGAGATAATAGCCGAAGATCGTGCCGCCGGCGAGCCACAGGATCATGGTGGCGAAGACGCCGGGCAGCACGTCCCGCAGCCGCCGCCGCCCGGCCGCCAGCGCCATGTGGGCGAACAGCAGCACGACGAAGATGACGGCGCCGGCGATGAGGAAGCGTGCCAGCGCCACCAGCGTGCCGAGCGGCTCGAGCGCCGGCACGTAGCTGGTCAGCGTCGCCCACAGCACCGGCCCGAGCACGACGAGCAGGGCGAACACCAGCAGGGCGATGGCGCCGAACAGCACGAAGACGATGGACTCCACCCGCGTCCAGTACCACGGCCGCCATTCGTAGCAGCGGTAGGCGCGGTTCAGCCCGACGCGCAGAGCCTCGATCCCGCTCGACGAGAAATACAGCGCGAACAGCGCACCGACGGTCAGCGCGTCCCTGCGGGTCACCGTCAGCACATGCCTGATCTCGCGCGCGATGGGCTCTGCCACTTCGACCGGCCAGACCTCGAAGAGAAAGCCCGCCGCCTTGTCCGCCAGCTCGGCCGAGCCGAGCAGGCTCGCCACGGCCGCCATGACGATGATGAACGGAAACAGCGACATCAGGATCGACATGGCGATATGGCTCGCCAGCGCCCAGCCGTCATGCTCGAGGAAGCGCAGCGCCGCCGTGTAGACGGTGCGGAACACCAACGCGATCCGGGACACCGGGCCTCCTTCGTCGGCTGAGCCATCTGCCGCACGGCAGAGCGAGCGCCGCTGGATTCGGGCGAACTCGCGCAGTTTGCCGAAGGGGGCCGGCAACGCAATGGCGCGGCGGGGGCCGTGGCGTGTCGAGACAATCTGTTGAGCCGGCAATCGAATGGCGTCGCAGCGCCGCTTGCACAGTCCGGCCTGCACGAGCCGCCGTTGCGTCGGCGGGCCCGCCGTGGTTGCTGGGCGCCGTCATGCGCCGCTCGCTTCCCGACCGCCTCGCGCCACCCGCCTTCGTCCTCATCTGGGCCAGTGGCTTCATCGTCGCCCGGCTCGTGGCGCCGCACGCGGAGCCGCTGACCTTCCTGACCGCCCGCTACGTCGGCACGACGGCCCTGCTGACGCTGCTGGCCCTGATCGCCGGCGCCTCATGGCCCGCGACCGGCCGGGCGTGGTTCGACGCCATCGTGGCCGGCATCCTGCTGCAGGCGATCTATCTCGGCGGCGTCTTCTGGGCGGTGAGGCACGGCCTGCCGGCGGGCATCGCCGCGCTGATCACCTCGATGCAGCCGATCCTGACGGGGCTGCTCGCCGGTCCGCTGCTCGGCGAAAAGGTGACCGTCCGCCGTTGGGTCGGCCTCGTGGCCGGCGTCGTGGGCGTAGCGCTTGTGCTCGCACCGAAGCTCGGCGTGAGCGACGGCCTTCCCCTCGCCGCGCTCTTCGCCTGCATCGTGTCGATGTTGGCGGTGACGCTGGGCACCCTCTGGCAGAAGCGCACCGGCGGCGGCGACCTGCGTACCCAGGCCGCGGTGCAATTCGCCGCGGCCCTGGTGGTGACGCTGCCGGTGGCGCTGCTGACCGAGAACCTCGAGTTCGATGCCTCGGCCGAGGTCTGGGTCGGGCTCGCCTGGGCGGTGCTCGGCCTGTCGACCGGCGGCATCCTGCTGCTGCTCGGCCTCATCCGCCGTGGTGCCGTGGCCGGCGTCTCCGCCTTGTTCTACCTCGTCCCGCCGGTGGCCGCGGTCATGGCCTACGCCCTCTTCGGCGAACAGCTGGGGCTCGTGCAGATCGCCGGCATGGCCATCGCCGTGGCCGGCGTCGCGCTCGCCCGCGGCTGAGCCGCCGCCACGCATATCGCCGTTGCCTCGCCCCGTGGCTCGGCTATGTTGCGACGCAGTTAGACGGTTCAGAACCGGTCCACGCAGCACCGATTTCGAGGACATTGCCATGAGCTCCGCGGCGACCGCCACAGCCCAGCCCGCGACCGACATCATCGCGCTCGCGCGCCAGGCGTCGCTGGATCTGGAATCGTTGCTCAGCGCCGCGACGGCGGCCGTGCGCGACCGGGTGAGCGAGGGCGGCAAGGTCTCCTCGGCACAGCTCGACGCCGAGCAGCACGCGACCCACGGCCTGTCGTGGCTCGCCACCTACGTCACCGGCGTGCGCGAGGCGGTGCACTGGGCCGAGCGGCTGACCGCCGACGGCCAATTCGGCGAGGTGGAGCAGCTGCTGCTCGCCATCGCCGCCGGCGAGTACACGGCGCAGATCTTCGGCGGCATCCCGATCAGCCAGAACGAGATCGTGCGGCTGGCCGACCTCGGCCTCGACGGCCACACCGTCGCCGCCCGCCGCACCGCCGCCATCGAGGAGCTGATCGCCGGCGGCAACACGCCGGCGGCACGCGCCCGCCTGGTGACCTTGATGCGCGATATGGACGGCGGCTCCAGCATCGGCGCCACCGGGCTCGACGAGACGCTGGAGGCGATCCGCTCGGAGATGAAGCGTTTCGCCGATGCGGAGGTGGTGCCTTATGCGCACGAGTGGCACCTGACCAATTCCTACATCCCACTCGAGGTCGTGGCCCACATGGCCGAGCTCGGCGTGTTCGGCCTGACCATCCCCGAGGAATACGGCGGCATGGGCCTGTCCAAGGTCTCCATGTGCGTGGTCTCGGAAGAACTGTCGCGCGCCTATATCGGTGTCGGCTCGCTCGGCACCCGCTCCGAGATCGCCGCCGAACTGATCCTGGGCGGGGGCACCGACGCGCAAAAGCAGCACTACCTGCCCAAGATCGCCTCGGGCGAGATCCTGCCGACCGCGGTGTTCACCGAGCCCAACACCGGCTCCGACCTCGCTTCGCTGCGCACGCGCGCGGTGAAGGAGGGCGACGTCTGGAAGGTCTACGGCAACAAGACCTGGATCACCCATCCGGTCCGTGCCGACCTGATGACCATGCTGGTGCGCACCAAGCCCGACGCGCCCGGCTACCGCGGCCTGTCGCTGCTGCTCGGCGAGAAGCCGCGCGGCACCGACGAGGACCCCTTCCCGGTCGACGGCCTCACCGGCGGCGAGATCGAGGTGCTCGGCTACCGCGGCATGAAGGAGTTCGAGCTCGCCTTCGACGGCTTCGAGGTGAAGGGCGAGAACCTGCTCGGCGGCGTCGAGGGCGAAGGCTTCCGCCAGCTCATGCAGACCTTCGAGGCGGCCCGCATCCAGACCGCGGCGCGCGCCGTGGGCGTTGCCCAGTGCGCCCTCGAGCTTGGCCTGCGCTACGCGCTCGAGCGCGTGCAGTTCGCCAAGGCCCTGGTCAACTTCCCGCGCGTCGCCGACAAGCTCGCCATGATGGCGGCGGAGCTGATGATCGCCCGCCAGCTCACCTATTTCGCCGGCCGCGCCAAAGACGAGGGCAAGCGCTGCGACCTGGAGGCCGGCATGGCCAAGCTGCTCGCCGCCCGCGTCGCCTGGTCCAATGCGGACAACGCTCTCCAGATCCACGGCGGCAACGGCTTCGCGCTGGAGTACGCCATCAGCCGCGTGCTCTGCGACGCCCGCATCCTGTCGATCTTCGAGGGCGCCGCCGAAATCCAGGCCCAGGTCATCGCCCGGCGCCTGATCGAAGGCGGCAACTAGCGCCGCCCCACGCTGTCGTCCTGGCCGGGTCGTCAGGCCCGGCCCTCTGGAGCATTTCGAGCGAAGTGGACGCCGGTTCGCGCGAAGAAAATGCGATAAAACAAATAGATAGAGCATTTCGGCGATTCGGAGAAACGCGAAAATGCTCCAGCCCGGACCATCGCAATGCCGCGCAACCTCGTCTCCACCGGCTCGCCCATGGAGGCGACGTTCGGCTATTCGCGCGCGCTGGTGGACGAACCCTTCGTGTTCGTAGCCGGCACGACCGGATATGACTATGCGACCATGACCCTGCCGGCCGACGCCGAGCAGCAGGCGCGCAACGCCTGGACCACGATCGCTGAGGTCCTGGAGAGTGTCGGCTTCAGCCTGCACGACATCGTCCGCGCCACCTACTATGTGACCGACGGGTCGCACGCCGAGCCGCTGCTGCGGGTCTGCGGAGAAAGGCCGGCCGAGATCCGCCCGGCCGCGACCCTGCTGGTCGTCGCCGGCCTTCTCGAGCCCGCCACGAAGATCGAGATCGAGGTGACCGCGCTGCGCCGCGGGCGGTGAGCGGGTTGATGGTTCGACGAGACATCATGGCGCTCAAGAAGGGCGATGGCTCACCAGCCGATGCAGCTGCGGCGCGTCATGGTCAGGACCGACTTCTGCCGAAAGCGAGCCTTATAGGCCGTGGCGACGGCACGGAGGCTGTCGGCGTCGGCCGCCAGCGGCGGGTCGGTCGGAACCGCTATCACCACCACCTTGGACCGCTCGCGCGCGGGGCGGCCAGCATCGGTCCAGTAGCCGGCCGCGTCCAGCACCGTCAGCCCGCCTGGAAAGCGCGGCACCACCTCGTCGTCGATGAAGCGCGCAAAAGCGCGCTCGCCCACCGCCTCGGCCGGGCCGACGTTGCGGCCGAAGACCATCTCGATGACGGTGCCGGCGCGTGTCCCTTGCGGGCACCGGGGGGTGTCAAACGCGGGCGCCGCCGCGCAGGCGCCGATCGGTAGGGCAAGGAGGACGACGGCGAGCCGCATGGGCGCACAGTGCCCACCCGGGGGGCGCCTCGGCAAGTCGCGCCGCGCGCCTGTCGCCCCGGATCAGGGCCGGCGGGTTGGCAGCACCGCCCGGACGGCCTAAACAGCGCTCCCGCGAGCTCCCGCCAAGCCAGATCCGGGCCCGTCCGATCCATGCCCGCCCCCGTCGCGACCTCCGCCGCGCCCCCGCGCCGAAATGCGGCGCTCGGCTTCATCTTCGTCGCCGTGCTGATCGACGTGATGTCGCTCGGGCTGATCATTCCCGTGCTGCCGAAGCTGGTCGAGGGCTTCACCGGCGACACGGCGCGGGCCGCCGAGATGCTCGGGCTGTTCGGGACGGCCTGGGCGCTGATGCAATTCGTGGCGGCCCCGGTGCTCGGTCTGCTGTCGGACCGCTACGGCCGGCGGCCGGTGCTGCTGCTGTCGATCTTCGGCTTCGGCTTCGACTACGTGATGATGGCGCTGGCGCCCTCGCTCGCCTGGCTGTTCGTCGGTCGCGTCATCTCCGGCATCACCGCCGCGAGCTTCTCCGCCGCCGGCGCCTACATTGCCGATGTCACCAAGCCGGAAGACCGGGCCAAGAGCTTCGGCCTGGTCGGCGCCGCCTGGGGCGTCGGCTTCGTCCTGGGGCCCGCCATCGGGGGGCTGCTCGGCGAATGGGGGCCGCGCGTGCCGTTCTGGGCGGCTGCCGCCTTCGCCTTCGTCAATGGCCTCTACGGGCTCTTCGTCCTGCCTGAATCCCTGCCGCCGGAGCGGCGCAGCCCCTTCCGCTGGCGGCGCGCCAATCCCCTGGGCTCGCTGGCGCTGCTGCGCTCGCACCCGGAGCTGCTGGGGCTTGCCGCAGTCACCTTCCTGTTCCAGCTCGCCCATCACGTGCTGCCGAGCATCTTCGTGCTCTACACGTCCTACCGCTACGGCTGGGGCACCTCTGAGCTGGGATTGATGCTCGCCGCCACGGGGGTCGCCAACATCGTCGTGCAGGCGCTCCTCGTCGGGCCCATCAGCCGCGCCGTCGGCGACCGGGGCGCCCTGCTGGCCGGCTTGGCCTGCGGCGCCCTCGGCTTCGCCATCTACGGGCTGGCGCCGACCGCTCTCGTATACTGGCTCGGCCTGCCCGTCTTCGCCCTGGTCGGGCTGATCCAGCCGGCGGTGATGGCGCTGATGACCCGGCGGGTCGGCGCAGCGGAGCAGGGCCAGCTGCAGGGCGCCAGCGCCAGCATCATCGGCCTCACCGGTCTCATCGGACCGGGCCTCTTCACCCTTGCCTTCGCCTGGTCGATTCGAGGCGACGCCAGCCAGGCGCTGCCGGGGCTGGCGGTGCTGCTCGCCGCCGGCCTGATGGCGGCCGCCGCCCTGCTGGCCGCGGCGGTGACGGCCGCATCGCCGGCACGGCAGGGCGAGGACCCCGGCTGAACCGAAAATGACGCGCGCGGCCCCGGGCTGCGCGAACCTGCCGATACACCGATGCGCGATTTAGTTGACTAGGAAATCATACCGATATAGTTTCCTAGTCAATGAACGAGGTTGCCATGTCGTCGATCCAGCCCGTCTCGGACCTCACCGCACATATTGGCTTCTGGCTGCGCATGGTATCCAACCACGTGTCCCATGCCTTCGCGGACAAACTGGCCGACAAGCGGGTGACGGTAGCCGAATGGAGCCTGATGCGCGCGCTCTACGGCAAGGAGCCGACGCCGCCCAGCCGGCTCGCGGACGAGATGGGCATGACGCGGGGAGCGATCACCAAGCTCGCTGACAGGCTGATCGCGAAGTCCCTGATCGCGCGCGAGGCCAGCGCGAGGGACGGCCGCGCACAGACACTCACGCTGACGGATCGCGGCAGTAACCTCGTGCCGGACCTGGCCGCGCTTGCCGACCGCAATGATGCCGAATTCTTTGAATGTCTCGATGCAGATGAACGGAAAGCGCTCGAGCGTCTCCTGAGGAGCCTGGCCCGACGCCGCCGCATGACTGCATTCCCGATCGGATGAAGACGATCGAACCACATCCCGGAGCAGCTTATGAACGATCGGCAGAAAGCAATTGCCCGGTCCTGTCTCGACGGCGCCGAGAGCAATACCATGACCTTTCCCCAGATCGTCGGAAGACTGATTGAAGCCGGATTCGAAAGCTACTGCATCGACTTCCGGCGGGCCACCGCGACCTACTATTTGGCTGGCAGCGAGAGCATCGAACTGGCGACCCACCGCGTCGACGCCGCCGTCGCGCCGACGTTCGATGTCGCGCTGATGCAGACTGCGATCAGGGAAGCGCAGCACCTGGTGCCTGGATATACCTACAAGCGATTCTGCGAGAGGGCCGTTGCGGCCGGGTGCGCCGGCTATATCGTGTCGCTCTCCGGCCGCCGCGCTCTCTATATCGGTCGTACCGCCGAAACCCACGTCGAGCATTTTCCAAACCAGTAGATGGGCATCTGCCGTCCGCTATCCGCCCGATTAACTTCGAGTGGTCTTTGCCAATCGGCCCTCGCCGTCAGCGTCGCCATCGCGTGTTCCTGCGCAGCCTGCCCGGTGACCGCCCTTGGACCGGGTCAGCGCCAAGCGCGGCCCGCAGAGAAGCGCCCCAGATTCAGGCGCTTGGCGCAGCTCTATGCGATCAGGCGATTCCATCTGATCGCGAAATGCTCTAGAAACCGCGCCATTCAGCTCCTCCTTTTCGCATGCGCTGGCCGGCGCACGCGCAACCGCGCAGGGATAGCCATGGCATCGTTCAATCTTCTCCTCCTCCCGGGTGACGGCATCGGCCCCGAGGTTGCCGCCGAGGTGGAAAAGCTGGTGAAGTGGTTCGACCGGCAGGGCCTCGCCAGGTTCGAGGTCGAGCACGACCTCGTCGGCGGCGCCGCCTATGACGCGCACGGCGCTGCCATCTCGGACGCGGCGATGGCCCGGGCCGAGGCGGCGGACGCGGTGCTGTTCGGCGCCGTGGGCGGCCCGAAGTGGGACGGGGTGCCCTATGCCCATCGGCCGGAGGCCGGCCTGCTGCGCCTGCGCAAGGACCTCGGCCTGTTCGCCAATCTGCGCCCGGCGATCTGCTACCCGGCGCTCGCCGATGCCTCGTCGCTCAAGCGCGAGCATGTGGAGGGGCTCGACATCGTCATCGTGCGCGAGCTCACCGGCGGCGTCTACTTCGGCGAGCCGAAGGAGATCGTGACCCTGGAGAACGGCGAGAAGCGCGCCGTCGACACCCAGCTCTACACCACCCACGAGATCGAGCGGATCGCCCGCGTCGCCTTCGAGCTGGCCGCCCGGCGTCGCAACCACGTCGCCTCGGCGGAGAAGCGCAATGTCATGCGCACGGGCGTGCTCTGGAACGAGGTGGTGACCCGCGTCCACAAGGACGAGTATCCCGGCGCCCGGCTGGAGCACGTGCTGGCCGACAACTGCGCCATGCAGCTGGTGCGCAATCCAAAGCAATACGACGTCGTCGTCACGGACAATCTGTTCGGCGACATCCTCTCGGATGTGGCGGCGATGCTCACAGGCTCGCTCGGCATGCTGCCATCGGCTTCGCTCGGCGCCGAGGATCCGGCCACCGGCAAGCGCAAGGCGCTCTACGAGCCGGTGCACGGCTCGGCGCCCGACATCGCCGGGCAGGGCCTCGCCAACCCCATCGCCATGCTGGGCTCGTTCGGCATGGCGCTGCGCTATTCGTTCGGGCTGGTCGAGGCGGCGGACCGGCTGGAGGCCGCGATCGCCAGCGTACTGGCCGCCGGCCTGCGCACCCGGGACATCGCCGCTCCGGGCGCCAATGCGGTGTCGACCGGCGAGATGGGCGATGCCGTCGTGGCCGCACTGGCGAAAGCCGCGTGAGGCACCCGACTGGCCGAGGCCCGACGGCCTCGGCCGCCCGTGGGTTACGGGCCTGCTCAGCTGACCCGGCTATCCATCGAGAATAAAGGAATCAGCGCGGCGGAAGGGGCCGAGCGAGATTCGGACAGCGGATCGATGGCCGAGCCCAGCCCGGCCATGACGTGCGCCGGAGAAGGTTACGGCGTCAGCGCCGCTGGCGGCGAGAACGGGCGGCCCGGCACGTCGAAGGGCATCTGCGGCAGCGGCGACTGCTGCTGCGGCCCGGCGAAGTTCGGGCGCACCGCGTAATACTGGCCGGCGGTGACATATCTGTTGGTCGAGCCGACCGGCACCACCGGCCCGGGATCTAGGAAGCTGCGGCCCGTCACGGTGATTTCGCGGTAGCGCTGCGGCGTACGCTTGGCCTCGCGTGCTTCGGCGACGGTCGCGAGAGTCATCCCCGCCAGGGCGAGGGCCGTCACTGTAACGAAGGCGTATCGCATAGGATCCCCCACCGGCTGGCTGTCCGCTTCAGCTTACATGATGCAATCGATGGCCGAGTACAAGCTCCTGCCGCATCACAATAAACGGATATGCGGTGGTCCCGGTTCCCTGCTGCTGCCGCGCCACAGTCGGCGGGCCCGGCGGCTGCAGCTCTTTCTCGTCGGAAGGAGTGGCTCCACGCAATGGGAAAGCGTTCGGGCCAAACCGTCGAGCGCCGCCGACGCATGACAAAAAGGGCCGCGGAGGCGGCCCTGTCCTTGGGATCTGGCGTGGAGAGAGAAGCGTTGCCCGAGGCCTGGCCGCCGGAAGCCGCAGGGGGCTGGGGGGCTGACGATCCGCAGCGACAAGCGACCAGGCCGTCGAGGCAACATCGGTCTTGTCGCGCCCCACTGGGGCTGTCGGAAGGCGCGTTTTAGGCGAAAGTGAGATTCTTTGTTTCTGTCGGCGCGGCCGCGCACCGACAGCATCGCGCGTCCCGATTCCCTTGCGCGCCGGCCGCCGGCGCTCCATCATGACGGCTGCATGACCTTGGGCTCGAAGCTGTGGCGAGACGGCACGTCCGCAGTCGGCGGCAGTGCCGGCCGTGGCGAGACGCACCGGATCGCGGAGTTGGGCCCCGCCCCGGCAGATCGAGGCGAACCCCCTACGGCTGTGCTCGACCAGATCGAAGCGGATCGAGCGGACATGCCCGGAGTCTTCGAATCTGGATCCGGTAGGAGGCGCGATGAGCGAGGGTGACGGAGGGGCCGCCGGGGAGGCGCCGGCACATCACGCGGTGGTCGAGCTTCGGCGCGCATCACCGCCCGTCGTAGGGACCGGCCAACGGCCTCCCGATCCCCTGCAAGTCTCGTTCGACCGCCGCGAGCTCAGCCAACTGTTGAACCTCTATGGACGCCGCGTCGCCGAAGGCGAGTGGCGCGACTACGCCATCGACTTCCTCCGCGACCGGGCGGTGTTCTCGGTGTTTCGCCGCTCGTCGGAGATGCCGCTCTATCGCATCGAAAAGGTCCCCCGGCTGGCCAAGCGCCAGGGCGTCTACGCGGTGGTGAGCGCCACCGGGCTGATCCTCAAACGTGGTCACGAGCTGTCGCGCGTACTGCAGGTGCTCGAGGCGCCGCTGCGCCTGGTGGGCGGCTGAGCCGGCGAGGCGGTGCGCGGTTGGGCGAATGCCCCATCACCGCGGTCGGCGCAAGATACGAAAAAGGCCCCGGTCGCCCGGGGCCTTCGTCTGAGATCAGGCGGTTGCCGATCAGTTGTTGCGCTGGCCGAAGAGCGACAGCAGCATCGTGAACATGTTGATGAAGTCGAGGTACAGCGACAGCGCGCCGTGGATCGACTTGCGGGCCGCCGTCTCGTGGCTGTCGCCCTCGTAGTACATCTCCTTGATGCGCTGCGTGTCCCACGCGGTCAGGCCGGCGAACACCAGCACGCCGATCACCGAGATGGCGAACTGCAAGGCGCTGGAGGCCAGGAACAGGTTCACCAGCGAGGCGATGATCAGGCCGATCAGGCCCATCACCAGGAACGAGCCCATGGCCGACAGGTCACGCTTGGTGGTGTAGCCATAGAGGCTCAGGCCACCGAACGCCGCCGCCGTGATGAAGAACACGCGGCCGATCGAGGCATGCGTGTACACCAGGAAGATGGAGGAGAGCGACAGGCCCATCAGCGCCGCGAAGGCGAAGAAGGTGAGCCGCGCCGTCTGCACCGACATCCGGTCCATCCTGGCGCTCAGGAAGAACACGAAGCCGAGGGGGGCGAGCATGACGACCCACTTCAGCGGGCTCACGAACAGCGTGCGGCCGAACTCGGTCAGCATCAGGCTGCCGACCCGCGCCACCGCATTCGACGGATCGCCCGTCACCGACAGCATGTACGTGCCGATCGCCGCCAGGCCGGTGATGGCCAGGCCCACCACCATGTTGTTGTACACGCCAAGCATGTAGGACCGCAGGCCCTGATCGAGCGCGACGGTCCCGGTCTGAGCGTAGCCCGGGCCATAGCCAGGGGCGCCGCGATTCCAGTCTGACATCAATTCCTCTCGAGACGGTTGGATAGTCCCCTCGATGCCCTCTCCCGGCATCGTCACAAATATGGTCCGATATGGGATAGCTTACAAGAGAAAGACGGCGGAGGTCGATTAATCTTCGGTAACACTGCCGCCGCGCCGGGCCGGACCCGATAAAAAGCTGAGCTCCGGACTCGCGGCCTGCAACAGCGGGCCGGCACGGTCGCGTTTGTGTTTCCCGCCGCCACCGCAAGTCGGCTTTGCGTCGCCGCTTCCCCGTCGAAGCACCCAAGACAACCTGATGCGCGGATCGGCTATTTTTCGTTGAACTTGGTGTCTTTGAACTTGGTGTCGTTGGACCGGGTGCGCTGCACGGCCCTTGCCGGACCGGGAGCCTCGGCGTCCGACGGGCGCCTCAGAGGTTGCGCAGGTGCGGTGCCGGCGGCTGGCCCAGCACGCGCCAGGTGCCCATGAGGCCGAGCCCCACCGTCACCACGACGGCGAGCACCGCGGCGAACAGCGGCCCCGGCCAGGAGAAGACGAAGGCGAGCTTCATCACCTGGGTCACGATGACGGCGGCGCCGAGCGTGCCGGCAGCCAGGCCAAACACGGCGGCGGCGAGCCCGAGCGCGCCGTATTCCAGGGCGTAGGCCGCCATCAGGCGCGCGCGTGTCGCCCCCAGGGTTTTCAGCACCACCGCGTCATAGAGGCGGGCGCGGTGGCCGGCGGCCAGGGCGCCCGCCAGCACCAGCACGCTCGCCAGCAGGGCGATGGAGCTAGCGCCGCGGATGGCCAGCGCCAGCTCGCTGACGATGTCGTCGATGGCGGCCAGGGCGTCCTTGACGCGCACGCTGGAGACCATGGGAAACGCCTGGGCCGCCGCGCGCACCACCTGCGCCTCCGCGGCCGCGCCGGCCCCCGGCGCCAGCCGCAGCGTGGCGAGGTCGGTGTGCGGCGCACCGCGGAAGCTGTCGGGCGAGAACACCATGACGAAATTGATGCCGAGCGAGCGCCACTCGACCGTCCGCAGGTTGCCCACTGTCGCCTTGACGTCGCGGCCGAGCACATTGACGACGACCGCATCGCCGACCGCGAGGCCGAGCCCCCTGGCGACCTCCGCATCGAAGGACACCAGCGGCGGCCCCGCATGGTCGGAGGGCCACCATTCACCTGCGGTCACCCGCGAGCCCTCGGGCAGCTCGGCCGCATAGGTGATGCCGCGATCGCCCTCCAGCACCCAGGCGACGTCCTGGGCCACCGAGAGCTTGTCGACCGGGATGCCCTTCAGCGACACCAGGCGACCGCGCATCATCGGCACGGTCTCGAAGCGCCCGCTCGGCGCCTCGCGGGCGACGAAGGCGGCAAACTCGGCGGCGCGGCTGCTCGGCACGTCGAGAAAGTAGAAATCCGGCGCCTGGGCCGGCAGGGTCCGCGTCAGCTGCTGGCGGATGTTGGCGTCGATGAGCGCCAGGGTGACGAGCAGCGTCACCCCCAAACCGAGCGACAGCACCAGCGACGGCGTCAGCGCACCGGGCCGATGGATGTTGGCGAGCGCGAGGCGCGGCACGAAGGCGCGGGGCCGCGGCAGCCGCCGCGCCAGCGCCATCAGGCCCTGCGCCACCGCCCGCAACATCAGGAAGGCGGCCGCCGCGGCAGCCACGTAGATCATGGCGATGCGCCGCTCGTAGGCGAAGCCGACGGCAACAGCGATCAGCGTCGCGAGAGCCACGGCGAGGGCCGCAAGGTAGACCGGCCGGGGCCACGCGCGGCTCGGCGCGACCAGATCGCGGAACAGGCCGGACACGGGCACGTCGTGGGCGCGGCCGAGCGGCCCGATGGCGAAGACGAAGGCAGTGAGCAGACCGTAGACCGCGGCGACGGCGAGCTCGGAGAGCGCAAGCGTCGGCTGCACCGGGATCGGCAGGATGGAGCCGGCGAGCGCAACGGCGACGAACGGAAAGGCGGCGCCGAACGCCAGTCCGATGAGCACCCCGAGCGCCGCGATGATCATGATCTGCGTGAGGTAGATGGCGACGACGCGCCGGCCCGGCGCGCCGAGGCTCTTCATGGTGGCGATCGTCGGCTGCTGTCGCTCGACGAAGCCGCGCACTGCATTGGCGATACCGACGCCGCCCACGACCAGCGCCGTCAGCCCCACCAGCGTCAGGAATTGCGTGAAGCGCTCGACGTTGCGCTCGAACTGCGGCGCCGCGCTGACGCGCGAGCGGATCTGCCAGCCGGCCTTGGGGAAGGCCTGCTCCAGCTCGTCGATGCTGCGGGCGAGCCCCGCGTCGCCGGCGCGCGCCGGCGGCAGCACGACCTGATAGGTCCAGCGCACCAGGCTGCCCGGCTGGATCAACCCCGTGGCGGCGAGTGCCTGCTGCGAGAGGATCAGGCGCGGGCCGAAGCCGACACCGCCCGACAGCTTGTCGGGCTCGCCGGCGAGCTCGGCCTTGAGCTCGATCGTGGCGTTGCCGATGCTGACGCGGTCGCCGACCGCGAGATTAAGCCGTGCGAAGAGGGCTGGATCGGCCACCGCGCCGAAGGTGCCGTCGTGGGCCGCGAGCAGGCTCGCCAGCGGCGCCTCCGGCTTGGTCTCGACCGCTCCGACCAGGGGGTAGGCGCCGTCCACTGCCTTGAGCTCGACGAGCGCGGCGCCGCCGGCACCGGTCGCCATGGCGCGCAGGTTGGCGACCGCGGCCACGAACCCGGCACTGTCGAGAAAGCGTCGCTCCTCGGGGGTCGCCGGGCGCTGCAGCAGGCTGACGGCGACATCGCCGCCGAGGATGCGGCGCCCCTCGCGGGCAAGCCCGTCGCTCAGGCTGCGCGAGACGCTAGCGACACCGGCGATGGCGGTGACCCCCAGAATCAGGCACGCGAGGAAGATGCCGAAGCCCCTGAGGCCGCCGCGCAGTTCGCGCAGCGCGAGCCGCAGCACCAACGGACCGCGCCAGCGCCGGCCCCCTGCCGGCATCGCGCCGGCCGCGGTGACTTCCGTCATGGGGCTGCGGCCCCGAGCGCGGGCGTGGCCGGAATGGACGGGGGCGTATCGGCCTCCGCGTCCGTGACGATGCGGCCGGAGCGCAGCCGCACCACCCGGTCGCAGCGCCGCGCCAGACCGAGATCGTGCGTCACGAGCACGAGGGTGGCACCGCGGTCGCGCCGCAAGCCGAAGAGCAGGTCGACGATGCCCGCCCCGGTGCGTTCGTCCAGATTGCCGGTCGGCTCGTCGGCCACCAGCACGGCGGGGCCGGCGACGATGGCCCGGGCCACCGCCACGCGCTGCTGCTCGCCGCCCGACAGCTGGGCCGGATAGTGCCCGGCGCGCTCGCGCAGCCCGACGGCCGCGAGCTCCGCCTCGGCCCGCGCGAAGGCGTCCTCGGCCCCCGCCAGCTCCAGCGGCAGCGCCACGTTCTCCAGCGCCGTCATGGTGGGCACCAGGTGGAACGACTGGAAGACGATGCCGACGTGACGGCCGCGAAAGCGGGCGAGCCCGTCCTCGTCTAGGGCGCCGAGATCCTGCCCCGCCAGCCTGACGCGGCCCTTGTCGGGCCGCTCGAGGCCGGCGAGCGTCATCAGCAAGGTGGATTTGCCGGAACCGGAGGGACCGACCAGACCGACGGCCTCGCCGGCGGCAATGTCGAGGGAGATACCGCGCAGGATGTGCACGCGGGCGGCGCCAGCCCCCAGCGACAGTTGCACATCCGCAAGCGAGATCGCCATATCGGGGCCGGATTTGCCGCCCACGGATCGCTCCATGTCCTTGTCCGCTCTCGTCTGTCGCCGCGACGCATATGGGGAGCCGCGCGCAGCCGGCCAACGGCCGGTCGCTTTGCCGCAGCCCGCCCCGCCGCCCAAGCGCTCGACCGCTGGCCCGTCGCATCTTAAGCGCGTGGTCACCATCGCCGCGATGGTGGTTGCGTGCGTCATGTCGTCAATCGTCTCCCGACCCGCCGGCGCCGAGCCGGGGCCCGGCTCGGCGCCGCTGCGCGTCGTCGCGCTCGGCGACAGCCTGACTGCGGGCTTCGGCCTGCCGCAGCCCGATGCCTTTCCGGCGGTGCTGCAGAAGGCCCTGGCGGCGAAGGGCCACAACGTCACCATCGCCAATGCGGGCGTGTCGGGGGACACCACCTCCGGCGGGCTGGCACGGCTCGACTGGTCGGTGCCGGACGGCACCCAGGCGGTGATCCTGGAGCTCGGCGCCAACGACATGCTGCGCGGCATCGACCCGGCGGTGCCGCGCACGGCGCTCGAGGGCATCATCGCCAAGCTCAAGGAGCGCGGCATCCCCGTGCTGCTCACCGGCATGCGCGCGGCGCCCAATCTCGGCGGCCCCTACGCTGCACAATTCGAGGGCATCTACACCGATCTGGCCAAGCGCTACCAGCTGATGCTCTACCCGTTCTTCCTGGACGGCGTCGCCGGCGACCGTGAGCTCCTGCTGCCCGACGGGCTGCACCCCAATGCGGCGGGCGTCCGGACCATCGTCGAGCGCATCCTGCCGACGGTGGAGCGCTTCCTCGGCGGCCTGCCGCGCCAAGGCTGAAGGGGCGTCGCCATGGCACTCAAGGGGTGGGCACCTCGGTGCTGAGCGCCCAGTCGTTGCCCGCGAACCAGCAGCGATCGGGTCGGATCGGTCGCTTCCAGACCAGGCTCCGCACGCGGTCGAGCCCGCCCCCGCCGAACGCCCGGGCCAAAGCGGCGATCTGCGCCTCGTCGTGCGCGGCCAAGCCGCCCTCGGCGCAAACGAAATAGGCTGGACTCACCGCCCGTGCCGCCCGCCCGCGGGCCTGCCGCTGAACGCACAGGGCGGCGCCGCGATCGCTGTGGCGGCCTCCCATGGCCGGCCGCTCGGGACCGGGACCGCCCAGCCAGAACACCAGCCGGCCATCGGGTACCAGATGTTCGATCCAAGGGTCGGCCGGCCGGATCACGCCGAAGTTTACGTAGATGCCGTCGACCGGCGTCTGCGGCCACACCGCCCCGTCGCCGCAGACGACCCGCACGTTGGTGCGGCCGGACAGCGCCGCCGTGGCGCGCCGGGCCAATGCGGGGTCGACCTCGACCGCGGTAACCTGGCCGGCCGGCCCGACCAGCTCGGCCAGGATCGCGCTGTAATAGCCCGTGCCGGCGCCGATATGAACGACGTGGTCGCCGGCGCGCGGACCGAGCGCGTCCAACAACTTGGCGTGCAGCGACGGGCTGCCGTTGTTCACCCCGCGGGCCGCGTCGAGGGCGACGACCACATCCTGGTACAGCACGACGGGATCGGTGCCCGCGAGCGGCTGATCGGTGCCGAACGCCGTCGAGACGCGCCACGGCGGATCGCCGACGAAGGCCTCCCGCGACACGGCCGCCAAGCCCCGCGCGATCGCCGCATTCTCGATACCGGCGATCGCCAGCATCTGCCGCGCGTAGGCCCGCCGCGCCAGCGCGAGCTCGGCCGGCGTGAACGGTGCGTCATGCGGCGGAAGCGCGGCGATCGGCATGGCTGCGATCCTTCGTCGGCTCGAGGACTTTGCCGGACCCGGGAGCCGCCGCCCGGGCGCCGGTGCCCGGATGAGGATCCACGACCACCGCAAGAGCATGGATCGCGGCAATTGGCGCCCCGTTTCGGATGGCCGTCATGGTGTCATTGTAAGGACTGCCCCACCGGACATCGACTGATTCGAGCCACATTTGGCACGCTTCGTGGTTGTCCCGTCGTCGTCGTGGCGCCGGCCGGCCGGCGGCAAGGAGGAGAACGATGCCCCGTCTGTTCACCGGCCTCGAGATCCCTTCCGACATGAGCGACGCGCTCGCCCGCATGCGCGGCGGCCTGCCCGGCGCGCGCTGGATCGACCAGCAGAACTACCACATCACCCTGCGGTTCATCGGCGATATCGACCACGCCACGGCGCGCGACATCGATGCCGCGCTCGGGGAGGTGCACCGGGAGCCGGTGGCGGTGACGCTGGACAGTCTGTCGGCGTTCGGCGGCGGCCGCCCGCGGGCGGTGATCGCGCGCGTGGCGCCGACCGCGGCCCTCGCCGAGCTGCAGGCCGACCAGGAGCGCAGGGTGCGCAGCGCCGGCATTCCGCCCGAGGGGCGCAAGTTCACGCCGCACGTGACGCTGGCCCGCCTGCGCGACGCCTCGCCCATGGATGTCGCCGACTATCTCGCCCTGCGCGGCGCGTTTCCGACCATGCGCTTCACCGCCTACCGCTTCGTGCTGTTCTCCTCGCGCGACTCGGTGGGCGGCGGGCCCTACGTGATCGAGGCGGCCTACCCTCTCGGCTGAGCCCCGCCCTTGGCTTGCGACGGGCCGAAGCTGCACCATGTCTTGAGCGCCGGCCGCCCCCGCGCGTAGGATGGGGGGACCGCGACGCGGAGAAGACGATGGGGATTGCCGAGCCGTTCACGCCGGAGGAGATGCGCGCCATGCGGCACGCCGCCCAGGGCGCGTCCGGCGACGAGGCGCATGTTCGGAAGACCTTCTGGACCGCGCTGAAGCGGGTGGCCCGCAACGTACCGTTCGCCGAGGACCTGGTGTCGGCGTTCTATTGCGCGACCGATCCGGCGACGCCGCCGCGCGTGCGCATGATCCTGTTCGGCGCGCTCGCCTATTTCATCCTGCCGGTCGACGCTGTCTCGGATTTCCTGCCCCTGGTCGGCTTCACCGACGATGCCGCTGTCCTCGCGCTCGCGCTCGCGGCGGTCTCCAACGCCATCACGCCCGCCCACCGCCGCAAGGCGAAGGTGGCGCTCGACGGCGAGGATCGCGCCGCCCACGCGTGAGGGCAGGCGCGGCGGCCGGGATTCGGAATCTTAACGGTTTCATGTTCTCGTGCGGCAAACGGGGCGGCCGTGCCGGCCCCTTCCTGTCTCACCGCAAGGAACTATGATCACGCCATGATTCGCCCCAGCTCGGTCGCTTTTCGCGCGCTGGCCTGCGCCGGCATGGTGCTGTCCGCGTCCCTTCTCACCCTTCCCGCCACGGCCCGGCCGGCCAGCAAGCCTGCGACGGGGAAGCCCGCCGCGCCCGGCGGCGGCCAGCAGATCGGCGCGTTCGGCGACTGGGGCGCCTACGCCTCACAGGGCAGGAACAAGGTCTGCTACGCCCTCTCGCAACCGAAGGAGCGGCTGCCCAAGCAGCTCAACCGCGACCCGGCGTATCTCTTCGTGTCCATGCGGCCCGCCGACGGCGTGCGCAACGAGGTGAGCTGGGTGCTCGGCTTCGGCGCCAAGGACAGCACCGACGCGGAAGCGGTCGTCGACGGCACGGGCTTTGCGGTCGTCACCAAGGGCGCCAACGGCTGGATCAAGGATCCGGCCCAGGAGAGCCCTGTCGTCGCGGCCATGAGCAAGGGCGAGAAGCTCATCCTGAAGGTGCAGTCGGCGCGCGGCAACAAGCTCTCCGACGAATACTCCCTGCGCGGCTTCACCCAGGCGCTGGAGCGCGCCCGCAAGGAATGCTCCTGACGCGGCCGCCCGCACCCGGTGGCGAACGACTAGAGCATTTTCGAGCGAAGTGGACGCCGGTTCGCGTGAAGAAAATGCGACAAAACAAATAGATAGGCATTTCCGCGATTCGGAGAAACGCGGAAATGCTCTAGTCCCCCGGCCGCACGTCCAGCGGCCTGCCCGCGCGCCAGCGGCAGTTGTCGAGGCGCGCCGCGTGCTTGAAATCCCAGCCACCTTCCGCCATCTGGTGGTCGCCGATCTCCGAGTCGCTTCTTCTGCGACGGGTGACGTCTCCGTCGCAGAAGAAGCGCCCCAGATCTAAGAAAGTTGGAGCATGTCCCGCGCCGATGCTCAAGCGGATCGGGATATGCTTTGGGATGAGAGGGTTTGCGTTCCATGACCGCCGAAGCATCCGCGCCCGAGAGCCGCGCCTTTGAAGCTGATGTCGCCAAGCTACTGCACCTGATGGTGCACTCGGTCTATTCCGAGAAGGACGTCTTCCTGCGCGAGCTGATCTCCAACGCCGCCGACGCCTGCGAGAAGCTTCGCTACGAGGCGATCGGCACGCCGGAACTCCTGGGCGGCGATGCCAAGGCCCGCATCACCATCGCCCTCGACGCCGAAGCCGGCACGCTCGCCGTCGAGGACAACGGCATCGGCATGACCGCGGACGAGATGGTCGAGGCGCTCGGCACCATCGCCCGCTCCGGCACCAAGGCGTTTTTGGAGCGCATCGAGGCCGCCAAGGCCCAGGATGCCGGCGAGAGCAAGGCTGGCGCCCAGCTCATCGGCCAGTTCGGCGTCGGCTTCTACTCCGCCTTCATGGTCGCCGATCGCGTCGAGGTGATCTCCCGGCGCGCGGGCACAGACGCCGCCACGCGCTGGTCGTCGGACGGCCAGGGCGCCTACACCATCGAGGCCGCGAGCGCGCAGACGGCGCCGGAGCGGGGCACGCGCGTCACCCTGCATCTGCTCGCCGACGCCAAGACCTACACCGACCGCTACAAGATCGAGAATCTGGTCCGCACCCAGTCCGGGCACGTGCCGGTGCCGATTTCGGTGATCGACAAGCCCGGCGCCGAGCCCGAGGAGATCGTGGACGGCGCGGCCCTGTGGACACGGTCCAAGAGCGAGATCGGGCCCGAGGAATACGCCGACTTCTACAAGAGCGTCAGCTACAACCTCGACGAACCGGCGCTGATCGTGCACATGCGGGCCGAGGGGCGGCACGAGTATACCGCGCTGGTCTTCGTGCCGAGCGCGCGGCCCTTCGACCTGTTCGACGCCGACCGCAAGGGACGCGTCAAGCTCTACGTCAAGCGCGTCTTCATCACCGCCGATGCGGACATCCTGCCGCGCTACCTGCGCTTCGTGCGGGGCATCGTCGATTCCGCCGATCTGCCGCTCAACATCTCCCGCGAGATGATCCAGGAAAGCACGCTGCTGAAGGCGGTCGGCAAGGGCGTGACCGGCCGCGTGCTGGGCGACCTGGAGAAGCTCGCCGAGAGCGACAAGGAGGCCTACACCAAGATCTGGGACACGTTCGGCTCGGTGCTGAAGGAGGGCCTCTACGAGGATTTCGAGCGCCGTGAGCAGTTGCTCGGCCTTGCCCGCTTCAAGACCACGGCCGCACCCGGCGAATGGCGCACGCTGAAGGAGTATACGGCCGCCCTCAGGCCGAACCAGACCGCCGTCTACTACATCGCCGGCGACGATCAGGCGCGCCTGGAGGCCTCGCCTCAGCTCGAGGGCTTCCGCGCCCGCGGCGTCGAGGTGCTGCTGCTGGCCGAGCCGATCGACAGCTTCTGGGTGACGGCGGCGCCGGACGTCGAGGGCAAGCCGTTCAAGTCGGTCACCCAGGGCGGCGCCGATCTGGCGCTGGTGCCGCTGCTCGACGAGGCGCACCAGCCCGCGGCGGCCGCGAGCGAGCCGGTGACGCGCTTTATCACCTTCGTCAAGGAGACGCTCGGCGACGTGGTCGCCGACGTGCGCGCCTCCGACCGCCTCACCGACAGCATGGTCTGCCTGACCGCTCCCGAGCACGGCCCCGATCGCCAGCTCGAGAAGCTGCTGGCCGGCGCCGGCCAGCTGAAGAGCGAGGTGAAGCCCATCCTCGAGATCAACCCGGGCCACGAACTGGTGGCGGCGCTGGCGGCCCTCGGCGAGGACGAGGCGGACTTCCGCCGGGACGCCGCACGGATACTGCTCGATGAAGCCCGTATTCTCGACGGGGTTCCGCCGGCGGACACGCGCGGCTTCTCCGACCGGCTCGGCCGGCTGATCCGCCGCGGGCTGAGCTAGGGCCGGAGCATGATCCCAAGAAGGGGGACGCCGGACCTTGGAAGAGATCATGCTCATGGCAGCGACTTAGAGCGGGACGGTCGCTCGAAGCCCATTCTCGGCCGGATGGCGCATGTCCGGATCGGGAGTACTTCCGATCTGCGAGGCGCCTCCTATCCCGCGTCGCTGGTCGCCATGCCGATCGGCTGGTCGCTGAAGGCCGCAGCGCTGATCGCCGCCAATGCCATGCGCGGTGCCGGCATCTGAGGCTGGCGCATCGCCGCCACGGTGCTCGCCCGTGCAACACTTGTCCGGAACGGAGGTGGAGCGGTTGAAACATCCCCATCGGCTGGCGCCTCGGCGCAGCCTCGCATCGATGGACATGGGGCTCGTGCTGGCCTGGCTCAGCGGCCTTACCGTGGTGCTCGTCGTCGTCATCGCCCTGGCCTGACCGCCGCACCGCGGGGCCGGCACGGGCGTTTCACAACCTGCCGACCACCGCATGTCTAGGGCTCGCCCGGCGGGTATCGGGTGCGTTTTCGCCCCGAAAGCGCCGGCTTCGTGCTAGAGGCTGTCTCCGTCGGATGCGCCCATCCGACCGTGAAACGCTCCCGTTCCTCGGATCTGGAGCGGCGCTTTCGCAGCCTGGGTGAGACCAGCCCGCCGCGAAGCGCGTTTGACACCCAGCTGGCGCACATGGTCCGGGGATCCGGATGGGGTGGCCGCTTCCTCGATCACCCGATCACCATCTTCCCCGTGGCGCACGGCCGCGCGGGGCGCCGGAGACTTCGACCACCATGAACCACGATACGCCTCGCATCTCCCTGCCGCTCAAGGCCCGGGCCGCCATCGCCGTCAGGCTCGTGGGCTTCAGGCTGCGCGTGCTCGGCATGCGCGTGGGCGTCTACCGCCGCTGACGGCAGGTCCGCGGCAGGCGGCGGGCCCTTTGCCGCGCCTGCGGCCTTTTGGTCCGGCAACCGGGCCAATGGGGGCGACAGGCGGTGCCGCACGGGCCTTCCCTCGGTGCGACGACAATGAGATAACCCTCCACGGCCGGCCCCTCGAACGCAGCCGCGAACGGCTGCGCGCCGACAGGTTGTGGCGCCGCAGCGGCGCCGACGACCGCCGGACAGCGAAACCGACGGACCGATGATGGAGGATGCCAGATGCGCGATTACACCAAGTTCTACATCGACGGGTCATGGGTCGAGCCGGGCCAGGCCAAAACCCTCGACGTGATCAATCCGGCCACCGAAGCCGTTGCCGGACGCATCGCGCTCGGCACGGCGGCCGACGTCGACCGTGCGGCGAAGGCCGCGCGCAAGGCCTTCAAGTCCTTCTCCCGCACCAGCCGCGAGGAGCGCATCGAGCTCCTGGAGAGCATTGTCGCCGAATACAAGAAGCGCCATGAGGACATGGCGAAGGCGATCACCGAGGAGATGGGCGCTCCCGTGTGGCTCGCCCAGCGGGCCCAAGCCGCCATGGGCGCCGCCCACCTGCAGACGGCTGCGGCCGTGCTCAAGAGCTACAAGTTCGAGGAGCCGCGCGGCACGACGCTGCTCCTCAAGGAGCCGATCGGCGTGTGCGGCTTCATCACGCCATGGAACTGGCCGGTGAACCAGATCTCCTGCAAGGTCGCGCCGGCGCTCGCCACCGGCTGCACCATGATCCTGAAGCCGTCGGAGATCGCGCCGTTCTCGGCCTATATCTTCGCCGAGATCCTCGAGGCCGCGGGTGTACCGGCGGGCGTCTTCAACCTCATCAACGGCGACGGGCCGACCGTGGGCGCGGCAATCAGCTCGCACCCGGAGGTCGACATGGTGTCGTTCACCGGCTCGACGCGCGCCGGCATCGAGGTGGCGCGCAACGCGGCGCCGACGGTGAAGCGCGTGCACCAGGAACTGGGCGGGAAGAGCCCCAACATCATCCTGGAGGACGCGGATCTCAATTCGGCGGTGACCGGCGGCGTCAAGGCGGTGATGCTGAACTCCGGTCAGTCGTGCAATGCGCCGACGCGCATGCTCGTGCCGGGCAAGAAGATGGAGGACGTGATCGCCATCGCCCGGGCGGCGGCGGAAGCCACCATCGTCGGCGACCCCAGCGGCAACGTCGCCATGGGCCCGGTGGTGTCGGAGACCCAGTGGACCAAGATCCAGGGCCTGATCCAGAAGGGCATCGACGAGGGCGCCACCCTGGTCGCCGGCGGCACCGGCAAGCCCGAGGGCCTGGACAAGGGCTACTACGTCAAGCCGACCGTGTTCGCCAACGTCACCAACGAGATGACCATCGCCAAGGAGGAGATCTTCGGACCGGTGGTCTCGATCCTCGGCTATGACAGCGTCGAGCAGGCGGTGGACGTCGGCAACGACACGGAGTACGGCCTCGCCGCCTACGTGTCCGGCACCGATACCGGCAAGGTACTCGACGTGGCCAAGCAGCTGCGCGCCGGCCAGGTAAGCCTCAACGGCGCCAACCCGGATCTGATGGCCCCGTTCGGCGGCTACAAGATGTCCGGCAACGGCCGCGAGTGGGGTGACCACGCCTTCGGCGAGTTCCTCGAGGTGAAGGCGGTGCTCGGTATGCCCAAGCAGGCAGCAGCCGAGTAAGGCTCGCTCGCGTCAGGACGGCGGACGATCGAAGCCCGGTGCGCCAGCACCGGGCTTTTCCTTGGCCGGTGCCGGCTTTATGAACTCCGGCCGCCAGCGCCGATGCATCCACAGCCATTGGTCGGGGCGCTCGCGCACCCAGTCCTCGACGACGGCCGTCATCATCGCCATGGCGCCCTGGACGTCGATCTCGCCGCCCGCGTCGCGCGGCAGCTCCAGCGGCGGCGTCAGCTCCAGCCTGAAGCGCGCGCCGCCGGTGCGCACGACACGGACCCCGTGCACCGGACATTCGAAGCGGCGGGCGAACTTGCCCATGATCGGATTGGTCAGCGCCGGCCGGCCGAAGAACGGCGCCACCACGCCGCGGGTGAAGTGCTGGTCGATGAGCATGCCGAGGTGGCCACCCTTTTCCAGCGCCTCGACCATTGCGAAGGCCGCGCCCGGGCGTGCTGCCTCCAGGCCGCCCATGGTCTGGCTGCGCACCTCCTGCACCGCGTGGGCCACGGCCGGATCGTTCGGCGCCCGGAACACTGCCGTCACGTCGAGGTCGTAGCGCGCGGCGCAGATGGCCGGCAGCTCCCAGTTGGCCAGGTGCGAGGAGAACACCAGCCCGGGCCGGCCATCGTCGCGCAGCGCGATGAAGTGCTCGATGCCTTCGACCTGGATGCGCCCGTCCGGCTTGGGGTCGAGATGGTCATAGTCGAAGATCTGGCTGAGATGGGCGTATTCGGCGCCCGTCCTTCCCAGATTCTCCCAGGAGCCCTTGGCGATGGCGCGGCGCTCCGCCTCGCTCTTCTCGGGAAAGGCCGCGCGCAGATTGGCCAGCGCGACCTTGTGCACCGGCAGCAGCGGGCCGATGAGGCGGCCGAGCGCGCCGCCGGCCGCGCTCGAGCGGTCCGGGCCGATGAGGCGCAGGATGGCAAAGACGGCGCGCACGACGCCGATCATGGTCACGTCGGCGATGCGCTCGCTGACGCGGTGGAGGAGGGAACGGGGGCGCAACTACTCGACCGGCAGGACTGGGGACAACGAAAGGCTGGGGCTGCATCGGGGATGCGGAGATCGGGGTCAAGACCCTGGAGCGATTCTATCCGCGCGGACGATCAAGGCGGATCGGGAAATGCGGCGGGACGTGATATGAGCCGGATGAAGCGTCAGGACGAGGAGCAGGGGTCGATGCAGCACAGCGAGCCGTCCCGAGATCGCCGCGCCGATCCTGCCGAGGTCGCCCGTTTCGACCGCCTGGCACGCGACTGGTGGGATCCGCAGGGCCCGATGAAGCCGCTGCACCGCATGAACCCGATGCGGCTCGCCTTCGTTCGCGACGAGGCCTGCGCCCGCTTCGGGCGCGACCCGCGGGCGGAGGCGCCGCTCGACGGCCTGACCGTGCTCGACGTGGGCTGCGGCGCCGGCATGCTGGCCGAGCCGTTGGCGCGGCTCGGAGCCACCGTGAAGGGCATCGATCCGGCGCCGGCGAACATCGCCGTGGCCCGCGGCCACGCGGCGGCCGGCGGGCTCGCCATCGCCTACACCGATGAGGCGGTGGAGGACGTAGGCGAGCGCTTCGACATCGTCACCGCCATGGAGGTGGTTGAGCATGTGCCCAGCGTGCCGCGGTTCGTGCAGGGCTGCTGCGACGCGGTGAAGCCCGGCGGGCTCCTCGTCATGGCCACCCTCAACCGCACCATGAAGTCGTTCGCGCTCGCCATCGTCGGGGCCGAATACGTGCTGCGCTGGCTGCCGCGCGGCACCCACGACTGGAACCGCTTCGTCACCCCGGCCGAGCTCACGCGAGCCATCGACCAGGCGGGCCTCGCCGTCGATGCACGGACCGGCGTCGCCTTCGATCCCCTTGCCGACCGCTGGCGGCTCTCCGCCGACATGGCGGTCAACTACATGCTGACGGCGGTGCGGGGCGGCAGCCGCTCGGTCAGAAGCGCCTGAGGGCAACGGCGATCAGGCCGAGACTGCTCACCAGCGCCGCCAGGGCGCTGGCGAGGTAGATCGACAGCACCCCCGGATAGAGGCTGAGACCGACCAGCCCGCCGACGACGGCGATGACGAAACGCAGGGCGATGCAGGCGAATGGCCGCGCCACTTCGCCGATGGCCTGAGTAGCGAAATAGGCGGCGATGCCGGCGCCGATGATGGGAAACAGCGGCGCCAGGCACAGCAGGTAGAGCGCGCCTTGGGCGGCGATGGCCGGATCGCTGGTGAAGATCGCCATCCACATCTCGCCCCGGAAGGCCACGGCGCTGAACACCACGCCGATGGCGGCGGCAACCGCCATGCCGGTCAACGCCGCCTGGCGGGCGCGCCGCCGGTCGCCGGCGCCGATGGCCGTGGCCACCATGGTGATCACCGCCGAGGCGAAGGCGAAGGTGACCGGCGCCTGCAGCAGCTCGAGCCGGGAGGCGGCGCCGTAGGCGGCGATCGCCTCGCTGCCGAGGCGACCGACGAGCCCGGTGACGAGGAAGGCGCTCGCCTGGAACACCACCATGGCGCCCGAGGCGAGCAGGCCGATGCGCAGGATGGCGGCCGCCTCGACACGGCGAATGCGCAGGTGGCGCCCATCGAGCCGCACCAGCGCCCGGCGCGAGACAAGGTAGCTGCCGATGACCAGCGCGCCGACACCGTAGGCCGCCAGCACGGCGACCCCGGCGCCCGCCACGCCCATGCGCGGGAACGGACCCCAGCCCACGATCAACGCGGGCGACAGCAGCAGGTGGAAGACCTCGCCGATGAGGATGGCGGAGGCCGGGATCAGCATGTTGCCGGCCCCGCGCGAGATGTTGGCGAGCGTATTCATCAGCCACACGGTGACGCAGCCGCCAAAGACGATGGCGCCATACTCGCTGGCGGCGGCCAGGGCTGCACCGGAAAGCCCCATTGCCCGGTAGAGCGATGGCCCGGCGAGCACCAGGATCACGCTGGAGAGGGCGGCACCCGCGAGCGCCAGGCCCATGGCCGTTCCGGCGAGCGAGCGCGCCCGCTCCCGGTCCCCGGCACCGAGCGCCACGCCCACCGAGGCGGCGACGCCGGCGCCCAGGCCCGCCGCCGTGATCGTCTGCATCAGGGTGAGCAACGGGAACACCACCGAGACCCCGGCCAGCACATCGTTGCCGAGCCAGGCGACGAAGAAGGCATCGGCCGTGATGAAGGCGATGCGCGCCGCCGCCTCGAAGACATTGGGGGCGGCCAGACGCACGAGCGTCGGCAGCACCGGTCGCTCCAGCAGCCGGCGGGTACGTTCGTCGAGCACCATCCGGGCTGGCGCGGCGCCCGGCACCGCCGGGTCGACCAGCGTCTCGGACAGGGCGGTGGTCATGGGCGGCCTCGAGTCGGCTGTAACTCTGTGCGAGCGATCGGCAGCCCAGGAACGTCTCCGCAAGGCAAGCCCTTGCCCCATTAAGCGCCAAGCCGACGCCGGAGGCCAGCGCCGCCGCCGCAGGCGCCCCTCTCAGCGGGCGCGGGCCTCGCCCATCCGTTTGAGCACGTCCGCCGTGGCGGCGTCGGCGGGAAAGAAGGTCTCGAGCGCGAGCTCGGCCAGGGTGATGTCGACGGGCGTGCCGAACACGGTCGTGGTGCTGATGAACGCCAGCACCGTGCCGTCGACGACGAGCTGAAAAGGCACCACGACGCTCGCGTGGTCGACCTCGGGCGGCGGCAGGCGCGGACTTGAAAAGCTGGATGTGGGATAGGCCTTGAGTTCGCTGAGCAGCTCGATCAGGACCGGATCGGCCGAGACCTCGACCTGGTGGCGCAGGCGGGCGAGCAAGTGGCCCCGCCACTCCGGGAGATTGGCCGTGTGCGGCGCCAGCCCGTCCGGATGCAACGCCAGGCGCATGACATTGACCGGCGACTTGAGCAGCGCCGGCGCTACACCGGCCATCAACGGTGCCACCGCGCCGTTGGCGGCCAGCATGGTCCAGTGCCGGTCGATGGCCAGGGCCGGATAGGGTTCGTGGCCCCTGAGGACGAGGTCGACCGCGGCTCGTGCCGCGGTCAGCGCCGGATCGTCGAGCGCCCGTTCGGGAAAGACGGGGGCGAAGCCGGCGGCGACCATGAGCACGTTCCTCTCGCGCAGCGGGATGTCGAGGTGCTCGGCGAGCAGCAGCAGCATGTCGCGGGAAGGCTGCGAGCGCCCGGTCTCCAGGAAGCTCAGGTGCTTGGTGGAGATTTCGGCCTCCAGCGCCAGGTCCAGCTGGCTGAGCCGGCGCCGCTGCCGCCAATCGCGCAGATGGTCACCGACGGTGCGTTGGGTTTGGATCATGGGCGCAGCTTAGGGCGACACCCGCGCCCGTCCAATTACCCCCGGGGTAATGGCGCTCGTACCGGCCATCAGGACCGGGCCCGCTCCGGCCACCCTTGCTTGTAGATCGCCTCGGCGATGGGCAGCAGCTCGTCGCGGTCGAGGCTCGCCGTCACCGCAAAGCCGAAACCCTGATCAATCCAGACGAACGTCGCCGCCCCGCCCTCCTCGCGGAAGCGGAACGCCGTCTCATCGCCCTTGGCCGCCTGGGCGTAGACGGTCAGCCGACGGCCACCGCCATCCTCGTACATGAGCTGGGCCGCCGCGCCCGCGCCGCCCGGCAGCAGACGGCCGCCCATCAGCCGATAACCGAAGCGGGTGAGATCCGGCGCGGCCAACGGGCGGCCGAGCCGCTTGGACAGCCATTGCAGCAGGTGCTTCTCGTTGCTGGCGGCGACCTCGACCGGGTGCGCCACCTCGACGACGAAGACCCGATAGGCCCGGGCGGCATCGCGGGCCACGGCGGCGGACGGCGGCTGCGGCGCTCCGCCCGGCGCGCCGCGCCAGGCCGCCGCGCCCCAGCCGGCTGCCCCGCCGAGCGCGAAGAGGCCGACGGCCGCGGCCACAGCGCGCAGCCGGCGCAGCCGGCCGGCGTGGCGGGCGGCGCGGAGATGGGCGATGCGCAGCCGCGCGGGGATCGGCTCCGCCGCCCGGGCGGCGAGGCGCGTCCGCAACGCCTCGCGCAGGCGCCGGTCCGTGGCTGCCCGCTCGCGCACGCCGCCCTGCTCGTCGAGGTAGGCTTCGACCTGTGCCAGCCGCGGTCCCAGGAGTCGGCCGTCGATCCAGGCCTGCAGGTCATCCTCGCCGATCGGCGCTTCGCCGGCCGTCATTTCACCCTCCGCAGGGTCGGCCCGCGGCCGTTCTCCAGGATCGCGCGGAGCCGGCTGCGGCCACGCGACAGCCGCGACATCACCGTCCCGACCGGAAGTCCGAGGGCGCGGGCCGCCTCCTCGTAGGAGAAATCCTCGACGCCGACGAGCAGCAGCACGCTCTGCTGCTCCTCCGGTAGCTGCTGGAGGGCGGCGAGCACGTCGCCCATCTCGGCACCCGCCTCTTGGGTCGCCGGCTGCGCCATCATGTCGGTATCCAGCTCCACGTGCCGACCGCGGCGGACGAGCTGCCGATAGCGGTCGAGATAGAGGTTGCGCAGGATGGCGAAGAGCCAGGCGCGCAGCTCCCCGTCCGGCCGCCGCAGCGACCAACGCGACAGCGCCCGTTCGAGGCAGTCCTGCACCAAATCGTCCGCCGCGTCGGGGTCGCGCACGAGCGCATAGGCGTAGCGTCGCAGCGCCGGAATCTGCTGCTCCAGCAGGGCAGCGGTGTCATCGCGCGCCATGCGCCTTCACCTTTGCGGCCAAGGGCTGCCCGCGCCCCCGCCGCGCGGAGCCGCTCAGCGGCGAGAGCATCTCGCCACTGGATGAGCATCATCCAATCGCAGAGAAATGCTCCACCTTTTTCAATCGGAGCGCTTTAGCGTCACTGCCGGGGTGGGCGCAGGCCGGGGCGGGCCGGCCACGCCCTCGGCCTCGGGCAGCGCTCAGGGCGCGGCGATGTGCCAGGCACCGTTGAGGAAGCCGTCGCCGGTGATGTCGCCGGGCTTGCTGTCCTTGACCCAGGTGTACAGCGGCTTGCCCTTGTAGGCCCATTGCTTGGAGCCGTCGTCCCTGGTGACGATCGTGTAGCCGGCTTCCGGCTTGGCGCCCGCGTCGGCCATCAGCGGCGGCCAGTTGGTCGCGCAGGGGCCGTTGCAGGCCGACTTTCCGTCCGAGTCCTTGGCGAAAGTGTAGAGAGTCATGCCTTTGGCATCGACCAGCGCCTTGCCCTTGGCGGTTTCGCCCATCTTGGGCGGGGGCGCGGCGAGTGCGGCGGTTGCCGTGCCGACGACGGCAAGCGCCAGCAGCATCGGCCGGACGAATGAATTCAGCATGGGTCTCTCCCTGAGCATGTCTGCGCATGGAAGACGATGGCGGCAGGCCGCTATTCCGTGCTCACGGAAGTTGTGATGGACGCCAGCGGCGGCGGTGGGCGACGAACAGCGTCGACATCGGCGCGCACTTTGCCGCCGGTTCGGGTGCGGTGATGCGGAGCGGCGGTCGGCCGAGCAGAAGCGGTCGTGGCGGCGATCGCCGGCGACGGTACCCGTCTATACTGGGCCGCCCTGCTCGGGCCGCCTCACTTGACGTGCGCCGCGTGCGCACCCAGAGCACTGATGAGCTTTCGAATGGCGGGATCCATCCGCGCCTCGAACAGGGAGGCGACCGCCCTCCAATTCTCGTAGGCGTCGGTTGTGGCGATCTTGCCGTCCGGGTCGGTCCGCTGCCAGAGCAACGGGATCTGCAGGGACAGCAGGCGTGCACCGGCGAGCACCGCCCTCAAGTGGAGCTGCCAGTCCGCATGGGTTCCCCCGGGCTGTTCGTGGAGGCCGGCGAGATCGAGGACGGGCCGGCGGAAGATCGCGGCCGCGTCGCCGAAGCAATTGCGGAATAGCCCGAGCGCGACAGGCCCGCCCGAAAAAGCGCAGCGCTCGCCGTAGATCAGCTCCGCCGGATCGGGCGGACCATCCGTCTGCTCGAACCGCTGCATCTGAGCCGTCACGATGTCGGCGCCCGAACACCGGCTCGCCCGCAGCAGGGTTTCGACCAGGTTGGGAAACGCGATGTCGTCGTCGTCCAGAAGAATGATGCGATCACCGCCGGCGGCGCCGACTCCCGTGCTCCACGCCGGCCCCTGACGATTGTCCTGCCGAATGACGCGCACCCGCAAGCCGCCGACGCCCTGTTCGGCCCGGGCCAGATAGTCCGCAGCCGCCTGGGTCCTGCTGCCGTCGTCGACGACGATCGTCTCGAAATCCTGCTCGGTCTGAGCCGCGAGGGAGCGGAGCACCCGCTCCAGATGTACCGGCCGGTCGCGGTGCGCCACGACGATCGAGACCGCCGGCGACGAGTTGCCGACCGATGGGCTCCTGGCCGCCCCTGCGGAACGCGCGTCCAGAGCCGCCGCGTGCACGCGCTCGAACCACGCCAGCCACGTGGTCGCCACCGTCTTCTGATCGTAGGCGGGGCGGGCAGCAGTCCAGCTGCCCGCCGAAAGAACCTCGGCAAGCTTGGCTGCGAGAGACGTCGCCGTCGGCTCGAAGAGGCATCTTGCGTGATCCTCCGGGCTGAGCAGCTCGGGAATGCCTCCCGATCCAGCGGCAATGAACGGCAGGCCGAGCTTCAGCGACTCGTAGACAACGCAAGGTGAGTTGTCGACGAGCGAGGGAATCACCGCAATGCACTCGTTCTCGCGCAGGAAGTCCTGCGCCTCGTCCGAGGACAGATCGCTCTTGATCTCGGCATGCGGCAGAAGATCGGGCCGCTTCTCGCCGATGAAAGTCATGACCGTCTCGGCCGAGACGGTCCCCGGCTTGCCCAGGAACGTGAGCTTGAACCTGCGGCCGCGGAGCGCCTCGGAGGCGAGCGCCTGCAGGAAGATGGTGACGCCCTTGCGCTCCTCGAGCCTGCCGAAGAATGCAATGTGGCGGGGTTGCTCGATCACGCGCCGCTGGTCGGTGCCAGCCTCTGCCCCCAGCAGCTCCGGGGCAGCCAGAAAATACGGAATGACCGCCGCGTCGCGGGGGAGCGTCCATTGCGCGTCCCGCATCCAGCCGGCCAGATAGGCCGATGGCGAGACCAGCGCGTCGGCCAGCTCGATCGCCTGCTGCTCCATGAAGGCGATGCCGAGCTGCTCGTGCGACGGCAAAGGAAGCCGGTTCGCTTCATAGATCCAGTCGGTGTTGGAATGGGTGATGACGGCCAGGGCCGTCCGCTGGAACGCCAGCCCGCACCGCTTGGCGACGATGCAGCCATGGCCGAAGGCCATCCATTCCTGGAAGAGAATGACGTCGAAGTCCCGATGCGAAAGCTGCTCGAAGACCTCGGTGGGCTGCTTGATCCACCAGGGGCCGAACCGAGCGAGAGAGGCGGGGAAGTGACAGAGCTCTATCTTGGCGACGGCATAGTAGGCCGCCCACCGGTCGGTCTCCACCAGCGGCGATTGGCCGACGTAGAACAGGGTCACCGCATGGCCTGCCTGGGCGAGCAGCACAGCCAGATGCGACGTCGCGGTACCGATGCCGCCATTCTTGTGAGCGCCGAGGATCTCGTTCGATACGAGGCAGATCCGCATGAGAGCGCGAGGACGTTGAATCAGCGGAGCCACTGGCCAGCCAGCAGCTTCTTCAGGCCGCGTATCGGCCGGGTGGCGCGCCAGGAGGTCGACTTGTAGAGCGCATGAAGAATATCGGCGGCTTGCGTGTGAGCCGCCCGGGCGTGGTCCTGTCCGGCTTCGGCCGAGTGCCGCGCCATGTCGGCGCTATCGACCCGGTGACGCAACGCCTCGATCTCTGCGATCAGCAAGGCCCGGTCCCGGCCGAATTCGGCGCTCGCGCTCTCGGCCCGAAGCCGCAGCGCCTCGATCTCCGCGGTCAGCGAGGCACGGTCCCGGCGGAAATCGATTATGGCTTGCCACAGCTGCGCCAGCAGGCCCTCGTAGTGCTGCCTTTGATCGGAGAGCTCGGCGGCGAGCCTTTCGACCTCCGACTTCGGGTCCCCCGCCGGATCGCGCAGCCCCGCAGTGGGCCCCACGGCCGGCCGGTCCGTCAATGTCTCTTGCATCGCATCTGCCCCGGTCACGTCCGTCGGGATCAACCGAATGCGCCCGCCAATACGATGCCGAGCGCTTCCCGGTGGCTCCCGAGGCTGTACGCGTTTAACAGCATTCAGCTCTTCTACAAATCATGTCGCTTCAGACAATTATGGATAGCGAGTCAGTTGAGATCGCAATCTTCGGGCGACTGCGCCCGTAGCCGTCGGGGGTTCAGGATGAAGCCCCTTCCCTGCCCAAAAAAAGGGGCCGCCGCAGCGGCCCCTCCTGCCCCTAGAGGCTGAGCTCAGCCGTAGTAGTAGATCTGGTCGCTCACCTGGGCGGCGGTTACGCCCGCGAACAGAACGCTGTAGGAGCCGTTGCCGAAGTCGTAAGAGAGCAACGCGCCGCCGCCGGTGTTCGACAGGGCGATCTGGCCCTGCACACCGGTCGGCAGGCCGACCAGGTCGATACCGTCCTGGAAGTCCTGAATCCTGTCCTGCTGGCCGGAGACGAAGCCCTCGTTCATGATGAAGTAGTCTTGGTCAGCACCGCCGTAGAGCGTGTCATTGCCATCGCCGCCGATAATGCGGTCGACGCCCGAGCCGCCGTAGAGCGTGTCGTTGCCGAAGAAGCCGTACAGCAGGTCGGCACCATCCCCGCCGTAAAGGGCGTCGTTGCCCGATTGGGAGCCGACCGTGTCGTCGCCGCTGCCGCCGTAGAGGCTGAAGTTGCCGCCGCCGGCCGCGTAGACCTGATCGTTACCGACACCGCCATCCCCCAGCGAACCGGAGGTGCCGGTCAGATAGACGAAATCGTTACCGTTGCCGCCGTAGGCCGAATCGAGCCCCGGTCCGCCGATCAGAGTGTCGTTTCCATCGGCGCCGGACAGATAGTCGTTGCCCGCGCCGCCATCCATGTAGTCGTCGCCGATACCGCCATACAGGCTGTCGTTGTCGTCGCCGCCCAGCATGCGATCATTGCCAGCATCGCCGCTGAGATAGTCGTTGCCTTGGCCGCCATCGAGATAGTCGTTGCCGTCGCCACCGTAGAGGCCGCCGGCCCGCGTCACGTTCCAGCCCGCTATATTGGCGCCGGCCGTGATATTGGTGTTGGTGTCGTCTCCGCCACCGCCATAGATGGTGTCGCTGCCGGCATTGCCGCGCAGCGAATCCGTACCTTGGCCGCCTTCGATGTAGTCGCTGCCGCCACCGCCATCGATGACGTCGTTACCGACTTCGCCGTAGAGGTAGGAGCCCGACGCGTTGCCGTAGAGCAGGAGCCAGTCGTTACCATATCCGCCAAAGGCGTCCATGTAACCCGAGCCGGCCTGCCAGAGCGTGTCGTTGCCCCCGCCGCCATAGGTAACGAAGCTACCATTGTCTTTGTCGAGGCGATCATCGCCCTCGCCGCCATACTGATAGAAGTTTGCGTTGTTGTGTTGATAGTCGTTACCATCGCCACCGTAGTAGGTCATGAGCTCCTCCTCTAGTTGCTACCCTCGGGGAGCGACGCCGGCACGGCCGATCTGTGACCGAGTTATCAGCCAGCTCCGTTCTGCGGTTCCGAGGTCCTGCCAAAGGGCAGTGTTTTAGTGTGTCCGCTACAAACCTTCGTGGACGTGCGCCAACGTACACGCCGCCATGTACTTTGGCGGCCTTGCCGAAAATCCGCTACCAACAGTTTCGCGATCGGAATCGAAACGCGCGGACTCATGGACGCCAAGACCGCTCCGAGATGCTTGCTCGTTCCTGTCCTGCACCACCGTCTCGCGCATCGAGTCAGCCTAGTCTCGGCGCCGCCAGAACCACGCGCAGCCCTGCTCAGCCAACGCTCTTAGCCGACCCAGAGACCTTGCGGCGCACGATCAACTGGGGCACAACCCGACGCTTAGTGGTTCAGGGACCATACCGGCGCAGCCGCCGCGGAACCCGGTGCGGGTTCCGCCGAGGACATCATGAGACGCTTGACGCTGACAGAGCTGGCGGATCGGCACGGCACGGATAAGGGTACCGACCCCGGCGACTTTGGTGAGGCGCATCACTACACCGAGATCTATGAGCGTTTCCTCGAGCCGCTGCGCGACCGTCCGCTCCGGGTGATTGAGATAGGCGTCTGGAAGGGCGGTTCGCTCCGGATGTGGGAGGACTACCTTCCGAACGCCACCATTGTCGGGATCGAGAAGACGCCGGACCTCATCGAGCATCGGTTCGAACGCGCGACGATCGCGATCGGAGATGCGACCGACCGGCAATTCCTTGACGCCGTGGTCGATCGTTTCGCCGAGCGTGAGGTCGACGTTGTCATCGACGATGGCAGCCACGTTCTCGAGGACCAAATCGTCGTCTTTGAGCACGTGATGCAGCGGCTGGCGATGGGCGGCCTATACTTCGTCGAGGATATCGCCTGCTCCCGCTTCCCGCAGTGGAATTCAGGCACACTGCCGTTCCGCGATTTCCTCGATTACGCGAACACGATTGCCATGGAGTCGACCTTCTTCAGGGAAGACGCTATCGAGCAATATCATACGATCCGATCCGGCATTGCGGCGAATGCGGCGCAACCGGCAGCAAGTATTTGGAACACGTCGTTGTTCGGAACGTACGTATTCCATAACATGGTTGTCTTCGAGAAGCGGGCACGCCCGATTGCGCAGGCAGTCGCAATCCCTGCCGCTCCTCCGCGGCCGACGTCCGGATTTGCCCATTTGGCGGGGGACCGCCAAGCACTGCTAGGCAAGCTTCTCGAATTGCGGGTCAAACTCGGCCAGCTGTCCGCGCGTCACGCGCCTGATGCTGAGCTCCTCAAGCAATTGGAATCGATCACTGCGTCCGCTTCAGCCGATGAAGCATCGGTTGCAGAGTATCTGTGCCTCACGGAACGCTATCCCGCGGAGATCGCCGAGCATCGATCGGTGCGTGAGCGACTGGAGCAAGAGAATCTGCGCCTCGCCCAGGAGGTCCGCAAACTCACGGAGAGCGTGGCGGTTTACGAGACGTCGAACAAGGACTACCGGGCGCTCACGGAGCGGTATGCGGCGGAGATCCAAGATCACTGGTCCGTACGCAGCCGGGTGGAGACGGAGAACTTCAGCCTCAGCGAGCGGGTGAAACAGCTGAGCGACAGCGTCGCTGCCTACGAGGCATCGAACAACGACTACCGGGTCCTCACCAGCCGCTATGTCGCGGAAATCGAGGACCACTGGTCGGTGCGCGGCCGTCTCGAGGGCGAAAAGCAGCAGCTCCATCAAGCCGTCGATGAACACGGAAGGGTAACGGAGCGCCAAGTTGCCGAACTGGCGCAACTCCAGGCGGTGCGCGAGACCTTGCTGGACGATAAGGCGCAGCTCGAGCGGACCCTCGTCGAGCAAAAGAAGATCGCGGACCAACAGGCGGCAATCATCACCAAACTCCGCTCGGCACAGGAGGCGCTGCTGGGCGAGCGGCGGCAACATGAACGGCGGATCGAGGAGCTCGCGGCCACGACGAAGGGTCAAGCCGCGCTGATCGACGCACACGCCAGCCTCATCCGGCACCTGGAGGAGGAGGCGGGACAGCTGCGCGACAGCCTCACCCGAGCCGAACGCGTGCTCGGGACACTGGTCGGCCGCCTGGCGCGGCGCCTCCACGGATAACGGCGATATTGCCGCCGTCAAAGCCGCCTGAAGGTCTGCCTGAGCTGCTCGAACATCGCCTGCCCGCGGCTCGGATAAACGGTGAGGAGGATTTTGTGGGCGGTTTTTCCCAGCTTTGACGTCGATTCCGGCGCCGAACGCCCCACGGGAGCTGGAACCGGGGCCGGAACTGGAGCTGGAGCCGCCGGCGCCGTCGGCGGTGCCGGCACCTTCACGGGGACCACGGCACGGTAGAAATGCCGGCCGACGCTCATCGTTTGGTAGACCTCGGCCACGTCCATCGTGGCGAAGCTGCGGTTGCGCCGGCTCTCGAAGAGTCCTCTCACGACAACACTGGATGCATCCTGCGCCGTCAGCAACACCTCCGGCACCGGCCACACTTCGCCGCCCGCACCGTGGAGCTCATCGACAACGCCGAAGTAAGGCCGATCGCGATCGAGCTGCCCGACGCGTGCGCCCAGGCGATCAAGCGCCTGAGGCAACGAGAGGGCCACGGCGCCGCTGTCGTATTCCCCCTCCAACATGGTGAGCGCCGCACTGCCGGGCATCATCAACATGGTCGCGGCCGCGGGCGCGACATGGGTCATGGGGATGACGGCCTCGGGCCCGGCCGCCAAGGCACGCTCGAGAATGGGGCGGGCTCCCTGCTCGATGGTGATCCCGGCACGGATCAGGAGGACCGTGTCCGCGCCTGCGGCTGACAGTCGGCCGATCAGTTCCCCGCCGATCGTGTCATCGAGCTCGTCGATCACCTCGATGCCTGCGGGCCATTTGGCCGATGCGGAAGCGACCCCGTGCTGCACCACGATGGTCTTGCAGCCGTAGCCGTCGAGGCAGGCTCGCGCGCTCGCCAGCGTCGCCGATACCTGGTCGAAATCGGTGCCGGCCGTGGCATCCACGACCAGGGCCCAAGTGCGCTCGGGCGCCGGCGCTGGCGGCGGCGGCAGAAGCTGCCGCCAGCTGCGGTGCATGCCCAGCCAGCACGCCTGGTTGGTGGCGACCGGGACGGCGTGGCGGGCATTGCCGATGCCGACGTCCAGCACCTTGAGCAAGAGAGCTGACAGCGCATCGACCTTGTAGTCGAAGAGGTGAAGCGCATGGTCGTCCGGATGCACCAGCTCCGGAATGCCGCCAGTCCGCGCCGCAATGAAGGGAAAGCCGAATTGCAGCGCCTCGTAGACGGTGCATGGCGAGTTGTCGACAGGCGAGGCCATGACTGCGACGCAGTCCGCCTCGCGCAGATGGGCGACGGCATGGCGCTGATCGAGGCCGCTCTCGATGCGCCACTGGAACGGCCACTGGCCCGACCGCGTGGCCAGGAACTCGTCGGCCGGAACGCCGTTCACCGAGCTCGGCTTGCCCATGAAGGTGACGGACACGCCGCGGCGCGCCAGCTCCGGGCCCAGCTTGGTGATGGCGTTGACAAAAAGGCGGATGCCCTTGCGCTCCTCCAGGCGGCCGAAGAAGACGATCTCCCTCGGCCGGCGCGGCGGCACCGGCACCGGCACGGCCGCGGCCCGCGCGGTCTTCTCCAGCCCCGGCCCAAACAGGTCGTCGGTCGGGATGACGTATTGCTGGTTGAAGATCTGCTCCGGCAGGTCGTAGCGCCGGTGAGTCAGCCAATCGATGAGATAGCGGCTCGGCCCCCACAGCAAGTCCGTGTTGCGGATCGACAGGCGTTCCGAGGAGGTGAAGAAGCAGAAGCCGGCCCAGTTGGCCGGGTGGCCATTGCCCTCGAGAATCCATTCTGTCGGAGAGTGGAGCGCCAGACAGAGCAGCGTCTCGCCGAAGGCGAGGCCCATCCGCTTGGCGAGCAGGCAGTAGACGCCTTCGCCAACCGTGTCGTTAAAATGGATGACGTCGAAGCTCAGGGACTTGAGCGCCCTATAGACCGGCCAGGCATTGGTCCAGCCGATATCGGCCAGGGGCCCGACGAGGGCCGGCCGCTCGAACTCGTCCAGAGCGCACAACGTCACCCCGGCGGCGGCATATTTGGCTCGCCACTCCTCCAGACTGCCCGTCACCTCGCCGGTGTAGAGCACGGTCACCTCAGCGTCATGCGCCGCCAGGAATTCCGCCAGCCCGGTCATGGATGTGCCCAAGCCGCCGTTCTTGAACGGCCCGACCAGCTCGCCCGTGACAATGCAGGTCCGTGGGAGCGGGCCGGTCGCCGCGGCGAACGCCGCGAAATCCCGCACCACCGGCTGCGCCCTGCTCCGATCAGCCGCGGGCATTGGCCTCGGCCTTAGTGAACACGGCCTGGAACGTATTGGCGTTGTTCTTCAGCGCCATGTCGGTCCGGTGGAACAGGCGCGTCGCCAGCCAGACGATGGGATAGACGATATAGGGGCGCACGCCGCCACGCTCTTGGGCGTATTCCCAGGCGATCCAGCCCAAGGTCTGGGCAATTGTGTGGACAGGGAGCACCTCGACGGTATTCAACCCGTGCAGCTCGCCCAGCTCGACCAGCCCATCACGGGTGTAGCGCCGAAAGTCCGTCGGACTGAGATGGTAGGGCTGCAGATAGGGCACACCGACCACCAGGAAGCCTCCGGGTTTCAGCGTACGCGCCAGCTCTTTCATGACGTCGTCGATCCGCGGTACATGTTCGAGCACGGCGTTGCAGATGATGGAGTCGAAGGTATTGTCCTCGAACGGCGTATTTACCAACGAACCAATAATGGCCCCGGGGATGGTCGACGCAATGTCATAGTTGATGACCTCGACCGCACCGTAGTCCTTCATGATGCCCGTCAGGTCGCGGTTGCCGCAACCGGCGTTCATCACCTTGCCGCTGAAGTATTGTTTGACCTGATCCAGCTCGTATTGGAGGGGCTGGAAGTGCACGGGTCCCACGCGCGCGAGCTGATAGCTGTTTGCCTTGACGCCCAATTTGGTCGCTCCCCTGCGGCACTGTGTCGAATGCAGCCCTCGGCAGGCGTATAGCATCCCCAAGTCCAACATCAAGGGGAGCTGGGCGGCAGCAGCGGCCCAGGCCAAGGTTGATCCATAATAGCGTGAGGCGGTCTGCACAGGGCCCCGGGCCGCGGTGGGGGCCCGGGAGGCCGCCACAATGGCGGCCCCGACACGTCAACCTCGCCGGGGACAGTATCTGCGCCAGATGAAAACAAACTGACGGAGCCTTTGGCTCCCCTCAGGCACGACGTCCGCTATCGCAGCTGGAGCCAGGGATGTCGCGCCTGCATCTGATCGATCAATTGCACCTTGTTGTCCGGCAGATTTGTTTCGTAGTGAAGCATCGAGTGGGCATGCACGCGGTAGCCCGCAAGAACCTCGGGAGCCCGCTCGCCGAAGCCGCCCTGCTCGACCATCTTGCACCAGAAGTCGAAGTCCTCCCATCCCGACTTGACTTGGCGCTCGTAGCCGCCGACGGCCGCCCAGGCCGACTTTCGGACCAACGCCATGGCGTCGATGTAGTTGCCAGGCACGAAGCGCACCGGCTCATAGGGATCGAGCCCGATCTGATCGCGGCTGTCGCCGAAGTGCTGGATCTGAGGATAGACATAGGAGGCGCCCGATCGTTTGATCGCCCCCAGGCACAGCTCGGCGCAGCGCGGCATCAGCCGGTTGTCGGCATCGAGCGGTAGAACATACGCCGTCTCGGCCAGGGCAAAGCCGACGTTGCGCGAAAAGGCCAAGCCCGCATTCGGCGTATTCTGGACCAGCATAGCCCGGTTGAAGCGCTGATGATGCTCGGCAAGCCAGGACTTGGCGATCGCCTGCGAGTCGTCCGTCGAGGCATCGTCGATGACGATCAGGTCGATCTCCGCCAGCGTCTGCTCCCGCACCGACTCGAGCGCCTCGAGTACGAAATGGGCGTAGTTGTAGAGCGGAACGACAACGGTCACCTCGGCCAGGCCCAATTGATCCACGTTGAACAGGACTTCGTGGCTCGGCACGTGCGGATGGGGCCGCGGCGGCCTCGCCGCACGCTCCAGCTCCAGCTCGAAGGCCCGCGCCCCCCGACGCCCGCCAAAGCCGATCTGCTCGATGATGGAGCCGACCGCCTCGACGCGGGCTTCGGGGCCGAACTTGCCGAGCACGTCGTAGTACGCCGCCTCCGCCATGGCGGTCCGCATGGATGCGTCGTCGACGAGCCGCACAAGCGCGGCGCGCCATTCGTCGGCGGTCCGCGCGAGGCAGCCGGTCTCGCCGTCCCGAATGGCCGCGCGATACGGCTCGGTCGGCGAGGCAACGGTCGGAACGCCGACGAGCGCCGCCTCGAAGTATTTCAGCTCACTCTTTGCTTCGCAGAACGGATTGCCTACCTCCAGCGGCGCCAGGTTGACGTCGAAGCGTGCCAGCTCCGATGGCAGTTGCGGGGGCGGCACCATCTCGCGCCATTCGATCTGCTCCGCGAGGCCCGTCAAGGCGGGGAATTCGTCGACCCGCATGACCGGATCGCCCATGTGCTGGAACAGCACGAGCCGGCATTGCGGCCGATCGCGCAGCACACCCGCAACCGCCTCGGCCGCCTGGGCAAAGTCCTTCTGGTGGGTCCTGCTTCCGGTGGCGTAGCCGATCCGCACGAGGCTGTCGGTCGGTTGCTGCGCGCGGTGACGCACCGCCAGGCGAGACGCATTGAGCACGCTTTCGTCGAAGCCGTTCGGCAACAGGAAGGTCGGCTTGCCGCACAGCCGCAGCCGGCGGGCGAGGAACGCCGTCGGCGCGACGCAGTAGTCAGCCTGCCCCAGCGTGGCCCGCACCTGCTCGTAATGCTGGCGCACCGGCTCCTCGCTGAGCCCCATGGAGCGGATGCCGTCGATAATCTCGACCTTGGCGAGGCTCGGGTCGAACATGAGGTCGTCGATATCGAAGACAAGCTTCGATCCTCCACTGCGCGCCGCGCGCACGACCGCCTCCACCTTCTCGTCCCAGGCGGCCCGCCACAGAATGACGAGATCGGCGCTCCGGATGGTGGGCAGCTGATGGCGGGCATCCTCGATCCGCATCTCGAACACCTGCGCCCCGGCTGTTCGCGCGGCCTCCGCCGGCCGCCTGATGCGGTACAGATGGCCGGGCGTGTGCGCTTCTCCCGAGATGAACACCACCACTGGAGCGTGCGCCGCGCCCCGGTGGGCAAGCGCATCACCGCGGGACGCGGATCCCGGCTCCCTGTCGGTGGCTGCCGGCAACACAGCAGCCTGCGGCTGAAGCACGGCGGCTGGCCACGCAACAGCTTGCAGCTGACGTACGGCGGCCGAGGCCTCCTGCTGCTGCTGCGCCCGCTCCCGCAGCTTGGCGGGAAGCCGGAACGTGACCGTCCACCACGCGAGCTTCGCCGAGCGCCGCGCGAAGCGGCGCAACCCCGGCAAGCGCTCGAGCTGAAGCCTCAGCGGATAGGTTATGCGCCACGAGGTACTGCCCGTGACGAGCGCCAGCTGGTGAGACGCCTCGTAGGCGACTCTGCGGTGCTGATCCGCATCGTCCTTCGCACTGTCGAAGGCTTGGCGCAGGCCGGAAAACTCCCCCCTCAGCCGTTGCCTCTCCCGTTCGGCCGCGGTCGCGGCGTCGCGGAAGGTAGCCAGCTCACGGCTCAGCCTTGCCTTGTCTTCGCCGGCCGTCGTCGCCTCCGCTTGCAACGCCGCAAGCTCTTCGCTCAGGCGCACGCTTTCCCGCCGCGCCGTGTCGTGATGGGCAGATAGCGCCGCGAGCTCGGCCTTCGCCGCGGCGTTGTCGGCGGCGAGGGCCGCGACCTCGGCCCCGGCCGCATCGCGCTGCTGCGCCGCAGCCCGCAGCGCGGCCTCCAGCTGATCGACCTGCTGTCTGGCGGTGTCGGTATGCTGGCGGCTGGTGATCGCGGCGCCCAACGAGGCATAGGCGGCGCGAACCAGCTGCCGGTCGGCCTCGTCGCTCGCGAGCAGCCGCCACGCCGCAGGTGCGAGCGCCTCGCCGACCCCGAGAACGCCGAGGCCGTTGCCATGGAGAAACTCGAATGACGGATACCGCTCGGTCAGCTCGGACCAGAGGCGAAACACCCCGAAATTCCGCTCCTTGACGTTGGTGTCGTGGAACAGCACCACCGCTCTTGACGAAAGCTTGGGAAACCAGGTCTCGTAATCGTGCTTCACTGACTCGTAATCGTGCGCGCCGTCGATGTGCAAAAGATCAATAGAGCCGTCGGCAAAATACTGCAGAGCATCATCGAACGTGGAGCGCAGCAAACGCGCAAAGCCAGAGTAGTACCGCTCGTTGGTGGCACTCACATCATGAAAGACATCCTCGCCGTAAAATCCCGCATGCTCGTCGCCACGCCAGGTATCGATGGCATAACATGCGGTCGGCAGCCCCAACTGCTCGACGGCTTGGCAGAATGAAAAGAATGAGAAGCCGTTGTGCGTGCCGAGCTCGACCACGACGTTCGGTCGCAGGGCGTGGATCAGCCAGAACGCAAACGGCGCGTGCTCGAGCCAAGCCGACGTCACGATTCGCCGCGGCGTCCAGAACGATGCAGCATCGAGGCAAGGCGGGAATGCGGAGAGCTGCCTCCCAGCGTCGGAGCCCATGTCTAAATTAGCTTGTTCCGACATTTCGATCAACTAACACCTTAGGCCCGTATCGTCGGATACTTCGAGACGACTTCGTGACCATGGCCGCTGGCGCCCAGGCCAACAGCTCGCGCGAATACGGCCGTCGTCTCGCACGCAGGGGCCGAAAACGCAAGTCCGCAATGGTGCTTATCATGAGGCGTGACCGGGGCAAGGGAAAGCCAGCGCGGCGTTTTTAAGTGCCGCCGGCACTCGGCGGTGGGAAGGATCGAGCCGGGCGCCGAGCCGGATTTGCGATCATCGAGGCGCCGCGCGCATCAGGCGCGAAATCGCGTCCCGTCGCCCAACCCGGCCGGGCGCCTCCCCCCTGCGCTCGCGCTTGCCATCCCACCAGTCTAGACAGAGCCGTCGCGGCAGAAGCCGCCCACGGTGAGTAGCGGGCCCGGAGCGGCGGCCGCGGCCTCCCGGCGGGCGTCGCACGGCCACATTTTCCGTCGCAGCGGCATCAACATGGACGTCACACTCCGTCAAAGACCCGTCAAGCTTAACCCAAGGATTTCTTCTCTATTTGACCGGCTCCAGCATCGTTGCGCCATGCAGATCCATCCGTCATATGCACCGGTTGAAAGGACATCGGTCGGTTGCTGGACCTGGCGCTCGTGGAGCGGCTTTTGCGAACCACCGATTCGTCGCCGACGGCGATCTACGGCCGCGCGTGACGGCACGATCTCCGTGTCTTGAAAGGTTACCGGTCCTATGCAAATTTGTGCTTGCGGTTGATAGTTGATCTTCCTCTGGTCTACGGGCAGCTGACGCATGAGCACGTCTTCCGACAATTCTGTTCTCGATTTGCGGCGCTACCCGGTTTTGCCGGAGAGCCACTTGCGCCGGTCGCGGGTCGTATCTGATCGCAATGCGGCTTTGGCGTTGTGGCCGAAGAACGCAGTGATCGCCGAGGTCGGCGTTGCCCTCGGCGGCTTCTCGGAGGCCATTTTGACGACGTGTCGACCGAGCCGCTTTCTGGCCATCGACCGCTTCGACCTGCATGAGCTTCCAGAGCTTTGGGGCGCTCCCATCACCGATCACTTCGGTAATCTGACCCATGCCGAATTTTATCGAAAGCGTTTTTCGACCGAGATCGAGCAGGGTCTCGTGCATTTGCTCAAAGGGGACAGCGCGGCGGTCATCTCGACCCTGCCGGACGCGAGCGTCGACCTCTTTTATGTAGACGCAGACCATACGTACGAGGGTGTCTGGCGCGATCTGGAAGCGATATTGCCGAAGGTCAAACCGGACGGCTGGATCGTGATGAACGACTATATTCCAGCCGAGACCGGGCTGAGCAATGAACCTTACGGGGTCATCCAGGCCACGAACGAGTTCATGGTCAAGCACGGCTGGGAAATGATCTATTTTGCTCTTGCTTACGTCATGTATTGTGATGTCGGCCTGCGGCGACTCTGATCCGTTGAATAGCTAACGGCAACTTCAGTTTTTAAACGTTTCTATCGCTGTTCCGGCTCCGCGTTGCGCCGGGGATGGGCGCGACGGTGCCAGGCCCAAGCGGTGCGCACGATGGTCGGAAGATCCGAATACTTGGGGCTGAAGCCGAGCACGTCCTGCGCCTGCCGCGCGTCGGCGATGAGGGCCGCGGGATCTCCTTCGCGGCGCGGTCCGCGCGCCTCCGGCAGCGCCTCGCCGGCTTCCGCGGCGATCGCGTCAAGCACCTCCTTGACGGAAAAGCCCTGGCCCGTGCCCAGGTTGTAGGCGCCGCCGGCCTGGCCGTCGAGCAGCCGGCGCAGGGCGGCGACGTGTGCATCCGCGAGATCGCTGACATGGATGTAGTCGCGCACCGCGGTGCCATCCGCGGTCGAGTAGTCCGAACCGAAGATCTGAAAGTCGTCGATGTAGCCTTGCAGCGCCATCATCGCCCGCGGAATGAGATGCGTCTCGGGATCGCGCAGCTCGCCGATCTCTCCGTCCGGGTCGGCGCCGCAGGCGTTGAAGTAGCGCAGCGCGATGGCACGGATGTCATAGGCGCGGGCGTAGTCGCTCAGGATGCGCTCCACCATCAGCTTGGAAGCGCCATAGGGGTTGACCGGATTGGGCGCGGTCGCCTCGCCGATCGGTACCTCGTCGGGCTGACCGTAGATGGCACAGGTGCTGGAGAAGACAAGTCGTGAACAACCGGCATTCAGCATGGCGCGCAGCAACGACAACGTGCCGGCGACGTTGTTGTCGTAGTATTTCTGGGGATCGGTCACCGACTCGCCCACGTAGGCGCAGGCCGCAAAATGCAGCACGGCCGCGATGTCGTGGCTCCTGATCGCGTCGGCGACCGCGACCGCGTCGCGGATATCGCCGTCGACCACCGGGCCCCACCGCACGAAGTCGCGGTGGCCCGTGGTGAAATTGTCGAACACGACGGGACGGAAACCTGCTGTGGCCAGCGCCTTGCAGGTATGGCCGCCCACGTATCCCGCCCCGCCGACGACCAGGATGCTCTGGCTGGCCATGATCTCGGTCTCCATCTTTGCTTCAGCGGGCGAGCGGAGCGTAGCCGTTGACGGCCCAGGAGAAGCCGCCGATGCGGTCCGGACCGGAGCGGGCGATGAGCTGCTCGAAGTATGGAATGGTCTTCTCCAAACCCCGGCGCAGCGGCACCGCGGGCTCCCAGCCCAGCACGTCCCTCGCCTGGGAGATGTCGGGCCTGCGCTGCTTGGGATCGTCCTGCGGCAGCGGGCGATTCACGATCTTCGACTTCGAGCCGATGATGTCGATGATCATCGTCGCCAGCTCGACGATGGTGAACTCGCTCGGGTTGCCGAGGTTGATCGGTCCGGTGACCTGCTCCTCCGTCGCCATCAGGCGAACGAAGCCTTCGATCAGGTCGTCCACATAGCAGAACGAGCGGGTCTGCTGGCCTTCGCCGAACACCGTGATGTCGCGGCCCATCAGCGCCTGGACGATGAAGCTGGAGACGACGCGCCCGTCGTTGGGGTGGGTGCGGGGCCCATAGGTGTTGAAGATGCGGGCCACTTTGATCGGAATGCGGTGCTGGCGCCAGTAGTCGAAGAACAGCGTCTCGGCACAGCGCTTGCCCTCGTCGTAGCACGAGCGTGGCCCGATGGGATTGACGTTGCCCCAATAGGCCTCGGTCTGCGGATGGACCGAGGGATCGCCGTAGACCTCGCTGGTCGACGCCTGGAACACCTTGGCACGCAGGCGCTTGGCCAGTCCCAGCACGATGATCGAGCCGATCACGCTGGTCTTGGTGGTCTGCACCGGATCGCGCTGATAGTGCACGGGGGAGGCCGGACACGCCAGGTTGTAGATCTCGTCCACCTCGACGAACAGCGGGTGGGTTATGTCGTGCCGCAGGACCTCGAAAGACTTATGGCCGATCAGGTGCTCGATGTTCTTGTGCGTGCCCGTGAAGAAATTGTCGAGGCAGATGACGTAGAAGCCCTCGCTGACGAGCCTCTCGCAGAGGTGCGAGCCGAGAAAGCCAGCGCCTCCCGTGACCAGAACGCGGCGCTCCAGATGCATCGTCCCTCCCCGTGCACGACGTTCCGCCGCGCAATCCCCACGTGTCGTTTACCGTCCTAGGGCATTTCACGTCGCAATGGCACTATCCAATCGGACGAGGCGCGCCCTTTTCGGTCCGGAGCGGCAACGCCCGGGTAAATCCGTGCGCGGCCTAAGGTTTACCGGACAGCTCGTCCTTCCCCCTATCGAACGCCACTAGCGACAGGCCGGTAGCAAGTCAATGCGGCTGCCGGCGCGCTCGCCGCTCCCGGCATGGCCTTCTCAGAGCGGATCCGCATGCTCTAACGTGCGCCTCCACGAATTCATTCGTGAAGGAGATGCGAATGATCACCTTCTACTACAGCCTGGCGCCGAACCCGATGAAGATCGTCTTGTGCCTGGAGGAGATGGGGCTGCCCTACGATGCCAGGCCGGTCGACACGCGCAAGGGCGAGCAGCACGCCGAGGCCTTCACCACCCTCAACCCCAACGCCAAGGTGCCTGTCATCGTCGACCAGGATACCGGCGCGACGGTGTTCGATTCTAACGCCATCCTGCTCTACCTCGGCGAAAAGACCGGCCGCTTCATGCCCGCTGCCACGCCCGCGGCGCGCGGGGAGTTGTTCTCGTGGCTCATGTTCGTAGCGACCGGCATCGGCCCCTACTCGGGCCAGGCGGTGCACTTCAAGCATTTCGCGCCGGAGCCGAAGGAATACGCCGTCAACCGCTACATCTACGAGGCCAAGCGCCACTACGGCATCCTCGACGCGCGGCTGGCCCAGAACCGCTACATGCTGGGCGACGGCTACACCATCGTCGACATGGCGGTGTGGGGCTGGGCCCGCATGGTCCCGTTCATCCTGGGCGACGACGCCTGGGCCGGCCTGCCCAACCTGAAGCGCTTGATGGACGAGATCGGCACGCGGCCGGCCGCCCAGGCGGCGCAGGCGCTCAAGGACCGGCACGCCTTCAAGGCCGAGATGGACGAGGAGGCGCGCAACCACATGTTCCGCCACCTCGGCGTCAAGGCGGCCTGAGCCTCGTCGATCGCGCTGCCGCCTGGAGCACGATCCCAAAAAGTCGGCACCGGCTTTTGGATAAGATCATGCTCAAACAAAGACTTAGAGCGGGATGATGATTGAACGACGTCATCCCGCTCAAGGCGCGACAGCGCGGGCGATGCTGCGGCCCACCCCAGCGATGACGGCGCTGCGCTCGTCGCCCGAGCCGCCGGCGCCGGTCAGGTAGGCGGCGACGACGATGGGCGGCCGGCCGGGCGGCCAGACCACCGCTACGTCGTTAGCCGTACCGCGCTCGCCCGAGCCGGTCTTGTCGCCCAGGCGCCAGCCCGCCGGCAGGCCGGCACGCAGCCGCGTGTCGCCGGTCTTGTTCGCCTCCAGCCATCCGGTCAGCGTGGCCCGCGACGCGGGCTTGAGCGCGGGGCCGAACACCAGCGCGTTCAGGTTGCGCGCCATGGCGGCCGGCGTGGTGGTGTCGCGCGGGTCGCCGGGCAGCGCCTCGTTGAGCTCTGGCTCGATGCGGTCGAGCCGCGTGCGATCGTCGCCGAGCGAGCGCACGTAGCGGTTCAGCGCGGGCGGGCCGCCGATGGCGGCGAGCAGCAGGTTGCCGGCGGTGTTGTCGCTGAGCGTCATGGCCGCCGCGCACAATTCCTCAAGCGTCATGCCGGCGCCGCCGACGCGCTCCTTGGTGACCGGCGAGTAATCGACGAGGTCGGCCGCCTGGAACACCACGCGCCGGTCGAGGTCGTCGACGCCGCCGTCGACCCGCGCCAGCACAGCGGCGGCAGCCAGCACCTTGAACGTGCTGCACAGGGGGAAGCGCTCGTCGAGGCGGTATCCTGCCACGCGGCCCGTCCCCGTATCGAGCAGCGCAACCCCGAGCCGGCCGCCGCTGCCGCGCTCGAGTCCTTCCAGCTCGACGGTCAGCAGGTCGGCCGTCGCCGTCTCGGCCAGAGCCGGTGCCGCCGCGGCCGCGCCGCTGGCGAGGGCGGCACCAGCCGCAAATTGCCGTCTCGTCAGCAAGCGCGTCGTCCTCCGTGGATCCACGACCCATATATGGCCAGTTGAGGCAGAAAGCGCGGCCTCTTGTCGGCGCGCGCGCTCGGCGATCGTCCTCAGCCCATGATCGATCCGGCCGCGGACTGCCCGGCCGGCGCGACCGGGCTCACCAAGGAGACACAGATGACCGCGACGGCACCCGCCGCCATCCCCGCCAACGACCGCGAGCTGGTGCTCGACAGGCGCCTCGCCGCCCCGCGCGCTGCCGTCTGGCGCTGCTGGACCGAGCCCGAGCTGCTCAAGCAATGGTTTGCGCCGCTGCCGTGGACAACGGCCGATGCCGAGCTCGACGTGCGCGCCGGCGGCACCAGCCGTGTCGTCATGCGCAGCCCGGATGGCGACGAATTCCCTAATCGGGGCCTCTACCTGGAGGTGGTGCCCGGCGAGCGCCTGGTGTTCACCGACGCCTTCGTTGCCGCCTGGCAGCCGTCGGACAAGCCGTTCATGGTGGTGGAGCTGACGATGGCCGACGAGGACGGCGGCACCCGCTACACCGCGCGGGCGCGCCACTGGAGCGTCGCGGACCGCGAGACGCACGAGCAGATGGGCTTCCACGACGGCTGGGGCCAGTGCGCGAGCCAGCTGGAGACACTCGCCCAAAGCCTGTGACGACTCCGGGTCGATCCGGCCGTCCATCGACCTCCGGATCCCCGCAGAAGGTCGGGCCGCCCTGCGGCCCGACCTTGTCGCTCGCGTGGGGTGGCCGGGCGGACTATTCCGCGGCGACCCCCTGTGGCACCGGCGCCGACTGGGGTCCGCGCACCAGCACCCCCGGCAGCGCCCCGGTCGCCTCGCCGTCGCGGTAAGTGACCTCGCCGGCAACGACCGTGGCGGTGTAGCCGCGCGCCTTCTGCAGGAACCGCCGACCGCCGGCCGGCAGGTCGGCCTTGATGTAGGGCTTCTCGATGCCAAGGCGGCCGAAGTCGATGACGTTGACGTCGGCGCGCAGGCCGACGCGCAGCAGGCCGCGGTCGTGCAACCCCATGGCGCCGGCGGTATCGCTGGTCAGCCGCCGCACGCATTCCTCCACGGCGAGCCGATCGTTCGGCCGGTCGCGACCCCACCAGCTCAGCAGGTAAGTGAGGAAGCTGCCGTCGCAGATGAAGCCCACGTGGGCGCCGCCGTCGCCCAGCCCCATGATGGCGTTCGCGTGCCCCAGCATCTCGCGGCTCGCCGCCAGCGAGTAGTCCGCATAGTTCACCAGGGTGAACAGCAGGAAATCGGTGCCGTCGTTGGCGATCAGCAGGTCGTAGGCGACCTCCGGCGGAGTGCGGCCTTCCCGCTCGGCGATGGCGGCGATCGAACTCTCGCGCGGCGGCTCGTAGTCGGGGTTGTCGCCCAGGGGGAACAGCCGCCCATAGTTGAGCGCCCGCAGCAGCGGGAAGTTGCTGCCCTTGCGCGGATCCTCGCTCAACAGCTGGGCGCGAAACGCGGGATCGCGCATGATGGCGACGCGCTCGGCCAGGGGCTTGTCGGCGATCGCTTTGTAGCTCGGCGTGCCCGAGAACGGGTTCTGGCTGCCGTTGAGGCCGAACAGGATGCCGATCGGCCGCGGCGGGAACACCGGCCGCATGATGTGGCCTTGGCGGCTCGCCTGGTCCGCCAGGGCGAGCAGCGTCCGATATTCCGTGGGCCGGTCGTGGCGCTGCACCAGCGAGAACAGGCAGGGCCGCCCCGAGCGCTCGACCACCCGGCGGAGCATGGCGAACTCGCTCTCGGCGTCCGGCTGATTGAAGTCGGACACCAGCTGGAGGTTGCCGCTGCCCGCGTCGGCCAGGCCCATGGCCAGCCCCAGGATCTCGTCCTCCTGTGCCCTCAGGGTCGGCGTCGGATCGCCGGCAAGCGTCTTGTGGTTGATGGTGCGCGAGGTGGCGACACCGAAGGCGCCGGCGCGCACCGCGTCGGCCACGATCTGGCGCATGCGCGCGACGTCGGCCGGCGTGGCGTTTTCGAGGGCGAGCGCCCGCTCGCCCATCACGTAGACGCGCGCCGCGGCATGGGGCAGCTGGGCACAGACGTTGACGTCCCGGCGGCGGGCCGCCACGACGTCGAGATAGTCGGCAAAGCTTTCCCAGTTGAAGTCAAGGCCTTCGGCGAGGCAGGGCGCGGGGATATCCTCCACACCCTCCATCAGCGCGATCAGCTTGTCGCGGTCGTTGGGCTTCACCGGAGCGAAGCCGACGCCGCAGTTGCCCATCACCACCGTGGTGGCCCCGTGCCAGGCGCTCGGCGCCAGGTGCCGGTCCCACACGGCCTGGCCGTCGTAGTGGGTATGGATGTCGACGAAACCGGGGGTGACGAGCTGGCCCTTGGCGTCGATCTCCTCGACACCCGCTCCCGCCACCCGCCCGATGGCGGCGATGCGCCCGTCGCGGATGGCGACGTCGGCCTCGAAGGAGGGCGCGCCGCTGCCATCCACCACCGTGCCGTGACGGATGACCAAATCGAATTCCCTGGCCATTAAACTCTCCCGCAGCGGAGGCTTTGTCAGCCGCCTTCGCTCCATAATCGGTTTTATGGTGAGCGCAGGTCAAGGGCGCGGGAGGCGGGACAGGCCTGCAGCCACCGGGTGGCGGCCTCGCGCCGTCGCGAGGCCGCGAAAAAGGCCGATGGGCAGTCCCATCGGCCTTAGAGCGTTTCGAGCGAAGTGGCCGCCGGTTTGCGTGAAGAAAAACGCGGCAAGTCAAACAGATAGAGCATTTCGGCGATTCGAAGAAACGCGGAAATACTCTAGCCGTTCCCGCACAGGGCTTGCAGGACGGCAACGGCGCCGGCGGAAGGGCCGGGGCGCGCCGCGCTACTTGGCGTTCTTTTCGACGGCGCTCAGCAGGCGCTCGCTCTGATGCTTCTCGCAATAGCCGCCGACGACCTTCGCATTCCGCTCGACATAGCGCAGATCGACCATGTCGATGTTGCGCGACGCGCTGAAATAGCCGCTCATCCAGGCGGCCACCGTGGCCTGCTGGTCGGGTGTGGCCTTCAGGAACTCGCCGCAGGTGATCTGCGTCATGTCCACCACGACCTGCGCGCTGGCCGGCGCTGCGCCCGCCATGCCAAAGGCTGCGGCGGCGATCAGTGCTTTGTACGTCATTCTATCACCCCCACTCATTGCCGCGGCGCGGTGAAGCGCTCGAGGGCCGACATGACCGTGGCGTTCTGATTGGACGCGCACCATGCCGAGACATTCGCGACGCTCTTGGCATGGTTCTCCAGGTCGACCGAGCCATAGCCGCGCTTCTGACTGAAGTAACCGCCCATCCAGGCGCCGAACAGGCGGGCATCGTCCGCAGGCAGGGCCAGGAGCTGGCCACAGGTCACGCGTGACATGTCGATGGCGACTTGCGCCTGGGCGAGGCCGGGGGCGAGGAGCCCCACGGTGATCAGTGCGGCTTGCAGGTACCTCATCGCTCCTCCGGATGCGCAATTGGCGGCTGTTTGAACAGGCAAGGCTACGCTTATAGGCGGTCAGGGGTGGGCGCAACGGGGTGCGCCTACGCCGGCTCATCTTCTGCGCAGCTCGGGCCGCCGTCCATAGGGCGCGCAAATGCTACACGCGGATGACAGGCCCTCGCGCGGAGGGCACGTTCACCGCGGCTGCGGATCCTGCGCGGCGCCGATGGCTGCCGCGACGGTCGTGCTGAGCGACTGCGGCGTCAGGGGGCCGACGTGCTTGTGGCGAATGATGCCGCTCGCATCGACGACGAACGTCTCCGGCACGCCGTACACGCCCCAGTCGATGCCGGTGCGCCCGCTCAGATCCTGCCCGACGGCGGCGAACGGATTGCCGAGCTGGCCCAGGAAGCGGCGCGCGTTCTCGGGCGTGTCCTTGTAGTTGATGCCGACCAGGCGGATGCGCGGATCGCGCGCCAGTTGGAGCAGTAGCGGGTGCTCGATCCGGCACGGCGCGCACCACGAGGCCCAGACGTTGACGACCGTCACGTGGCCCTTGAGGTCGGCAGCCTTGAGGCCGGGCACCGCGGCGCCGTCCTGGCCGAGCCCGGGCAGAGGCGGCAGATCGAAGCTTGGTACCGGCTTGCCGATCAGCGCCGACGGCACGGCCGACGGGTCGCCGCCGCCGAAGAGGCGCACCAGCAGCAGTGCCGCGAGCGCGAGGAAGACAAGGAGCGGGATGAGCACCAGGCGGCGGCGGGGCCCTGCGGTGGGTCCCTCGACGGGGGCGGATGGATCGACTTGCGGGTTGTCGCTCACGGGCGCGCTTCCGTGCTGCCGGCCGCGGGCGTTGGGGACGCCGGAGTCCGCGGCGTGCCCGCACGGGCCCCGCGCGGCGGCGGCGGGGCCTCCAGGCGCGCCAGCGTGCGGCGCTGGGCCCGCGCGTCGAGGACCGCATGGATGACCAGTGCGCCGACGATGATGAGGCCGGCCGCGTAAGCGGCGGCCACATAGGCCCAGTGGGCGGCCTCGCTCACGCCGGCGCTCCGCGGTCGAGCCGCTCTGCCGCCAGGATGCGGCGGGTGCGGATGCGACGGCGCAGGATCTCGGTGCGCATGCCGGACAGATGCAGCGCCAGCGCCAGCAGCGTGAAGGCCACGGCCATGACGAGGAGCGGCCACAGCATCGAGGGGTCGATCGTCGGCCCGCCCACGCGCAGCACCGAGGCCGGCTGGTGCAGGGTGTTCCACCAGTCCACGGAGAACTTCACGATCGGGATGTTGACGAAGCCGACCAGGGTCAGAATGGCCACGGCGCGGGCCGCCCGGTTCGGCTCCTCCAGCGTCGCCCACAGCGCCAGGATGCCGCAATACATCAGGAGCAGCACGAGCACCGAGGTGAGGCGGGCATCCCACACCCACCAGGTGCCCCACATGGGCTTGCCCCACAGCGAGCCGGTGACCAGGCAGACGAGCGTGAAGGCGGCCCCGATCGGCGCCGCCGCCTTCTGCGATACGTCTGCCAGCGGATGGCGCCAGACCAGGGTGCCGATCGCCGACAGCGCCATGATCGAATACATCATGAGCGCAAGCCACGCGGCCGGCACGTGCAGGAACATGATCCGCACGGTCTCGCCTTGCTGATAGTCGGGCGGCGCCACTATCAGCGCTAGCCACAGCCCGACGGCGAGGCTCGCGGCGGCCGCGGCGGCGAGCCAGGGCAGCACGGCGCCGGCGAAGGCCATGAAGCGGGTCGGATTGGCGAGGCGGATCATGCGGCCAGATCTAGATCGCGCCGCCGCGCCATACAATATGTCCTTCGGCCGCTGGCAGGACGTGTGCGCCGATCGACCGTGGGATCATGGCCGCGTGGCGGGGTCTGGCGTCCGTCGAAGCCGCGGTAGCGGGCTCAGACGTTGAGGACGCCGCGCACTTCCCTGAGCTGGCCGAGGCGCTGCAACGCAACCGTACGCTGCTGGTCGGTCGTGGCGTCGTCCACGTCCTCCTGCGCGTCCTGGATGGCGATGTCGAGCATCGCGGGCGACAGTTCCTCGCGCGGCACGGCATGCTCGGCCAGGATCGTCAGCCCGTCCGGGCGGATGTCGGCAAAGCCGCCGCGCACGAAGATCTGCTGGGCGCGGCCGCCCTCCTCCACCGTGATCAGGCCCGGCTTGAGCACGGCCATCACCGGCGCGTGGTGGGCGAGAACCGTCATGTCGCCTTCGACCGACGGGACGATGACCGCCTCGACGGGCCCCGAGAACAGCAGCCGTTCGGGCGCGACGAGCTCGAAGGGAAAGGGTTCGGGCATGGGGACCTGCTCCAGGCGGCTCGAGCGGCCGCGCACGGTGCCCGCCCTCAGCCGCAATCGTCAATCGGCGGGCGGCCGCGGCGGCCAACCCTGGCGTCCACTCCAGCCGGGCGGACCCGCCCGACCGGAGTGCGACACTCCGGATTCTAGAGCATGATGCCAAAAAGCGGAGACCGGTTCTTGGGCAAGACCATGCTCACGGCAAAGACTTGGAACGGGGCGATGCCTCGACGAAGAACCACCCCGCTATGAGGCCTCTCAGGCCTCGGCGGCCAGGCGCTGGGCCTTCTCGACCGCCTGCTCGATGGTGCCGACCATGTAGAAGGCCGCCTCGGGCAGATGGTCGTACTTGCCTTCGACCAGCCCCTTGAAGCCCTTGATGGTGTCTTCGAGCGAGACCAGCTGGCCGGGCGAGCCGGTGAACACCTCGGCCACATGGAACGGCTGGCTGAGGAAGCGCTCGATCTTGCGGGCGCGGGCAACCGTCAGCTTGTCGTCCTCGGACAGTTCGTCCATGCCCAGGATTGCGATGATGTCTTGGAGCGACTTGTACTTCTGAAGCACCTGCTGCACCGAGCGGGCGATGGCGTAGTGCTCCTCGCCGACGATGAGTGGCGACAGCATGCGCGAGGTCGAGTCGAGCGGATCTACCGCCGGGTAGATGCCCTTCTCGGCGATCGAGCGCGACAGCGTGGTCGTGGCGTCCAGGTGGGCGAACGACGTTGCCGGCGCCGGGTCGGTCAGGTCGTCGGCCGGCACGTAGATGGCCTGCACGGACGTGATCGAACCCTTGTTGGTGGTGGTGATGCGCTCCTGCAGCGCGCCCATGTCGGTGGCCAGCGTCGGCTGATAGCCCACCGCCGACGGAATGCGGCCGAGCAGCGCCGACATTTCCGAGCCCGCCTGTGTGAAGCGGAAGATGTTGTCGACGAAGAACAGCACGTCCTGGCCCTGGTCGCGGAAGTTCTCGGCGACCGTCAGGCCGGTCAGCGCGACGCGCGCGCGGGCACCCGGCGGCTCGTTCATCTGGCCGAACACCAGGGCGCACTTGGAGCCCTTCGTCGAGCCGTTGTTCTCGTGCGGATCGACGTTGACCTTCGACTCGATCATCTCATGATAAAGGTCGTTGCCCTCGCGCGTGCGCTCGCCGACGCCGGCGAACACCGAGTAGCCGCCGTGGGCCTTGGCGATGTTGTTGATCAGCTCCTGGATCAGCACGGTCTTGCCGACGCCGGCGCCGCCGAACAGGCCGATCTTGCCGCCGCGGGCGTAGGGGGCCAGCAGGTCGACGACCTTGATGCCAGTGACCAGGATCTGCGCTTCCGTGGACTGCTCGGTGTAGGCGGGTGCATCCTGGTGAATGCCACGCAGGCTCTCGGCCTCGATCGGCCCGGCCTCGTCCACCGGCTCGCCGATGACGTTCATGATGCGCCCGAGAGTGCCCGGGCCCACCGGCACCTGAATCGGCTTGCCGGTATCGGCCACTTCCTGGCCGCGCACGAGACCCTCGGAGATGTCCATGGCGATGCAGCGGACGGTGCTCTCGCCGAGCTGCTGCGCCACTTCGAGCACCAGGCGATTGCCCTGGTTGGTGGTCTCGAGCGCGTTCAGGATCTCGGGCAGGTGCCCATCGAACTGCACGTCGACGATGGCGCCGATGACCTGCGTGATGCGTCCGTTGGTGTTGGGTGAAAGTCCGTTGGCCATGGAAGCTCCCGTCCGACCCCGTCCGGGTCTCGCCGTTAGATGATGTCGAGCGACACCGGCATGTTGCCGCGCGTCGCGTTGGAATAGGGGCAGACCTGGTGCGCCGCATCGACGAGCGCCTTGGCCTCGTCGGTCGGCACGCCCGGGATGTGCACCTTGAGCGCCGCTTCGAGCTGGAAGCCGCCGCCCGCCTTGGGCCCGATGCCGATCTGCGCCGTCACCTTGGCCTTGCTCACGTCCACCTTCTTGGCGCGTGCCACGAACAGCAGCGCCGAGTTGAAGCAGGCGGCGTAGCCGAGCGCGAACAGTTGCTCGGGGTTGCTGCCGTTGCCGGCCCCGCCCATCTCCTTGGGGATGGCGAAGGCGAGCGCCAGCCCGCCCTCGGTGAGTGCGGCGCGGCCATCCCGGCCGCCTTCCGCCGTTGCCGTCGTCGTGTATGCCGCCGTCATCACGAACCTCCGCGCTCGAGGATATCCCCAAAGAGTCGAGTCCGGTTTTTGGAGAAGATCGGGCTCAAATCAAGTCCTGAGAGCAACATGACGCGAAGAGACGTCAGCCGGGGCTAGAGTGCCTCGGCACCGGAGATGATCTCGATCAGTTCCTTCGTGATCATCGCCTGGCGCGTCCGGTTGTAGAGCAGCGTCTGCTTGCGGATCATGTCGCCCGCGTTGCGGGTGGCATTGTCCATGGCGCTCATCTGGGCGCCGTAGAAGGAGGCGTTGTTCTCGAGCAGCGCATGGAGGATCTGCACGGCGACATTGCGCGGCAGCAGGCTCTCCAGGATCTCCTCCTCGCTCGGCTCGTATTCGTACACGGCACCGCCGAGGCTCGCGCTGGCCCCGTTGCCGCCCTCCGGCACCTCCGCCGGGATGACCTGCTGGGCTGTGGGGACCTGCTGGATGACAGAGCCGAAGTGCGAGAAGAACAAGGTGGCGACGTCGAAGGCGCCTTCCTCGTACATGCGCAGCACCTTGTGGGCGATGTCCTCGGCCGTATCGAAGCTGATGGTCTTGACGCTGCGCAGCTCGATGCGCTCGACGATGTCCGTCTCGAACTGGCGGCGCAGCGCGTCGTAGCCCTTCTTGCCGACGAGGAAGAATTTTACCGTCTTGCCCTGCGCCTTGAGCGCGAGGGCGCGTTCACGCGCCAGGCGCACGATGGCGGAGTTGAAGGCGCCGGCGAGGCCGCGCTCGCCCGTGCAGACGATGAGCAGATGGGTCTGGTCGGAGCCGGTGCCGGCGAGCAGGCGCGGCGCCCCGGGCTGGCCGGCGACGCCCTGCGCCAGGTTGCCGAGCACCTGGCCCATGCGCTCGGCGAACGGCCGGGCCTGCTCGGCGGCCTGCTGGGCGCGCCGCAGCTTCGCCGCGGCCACCATCTGCATGGCCTTGGTGATCTTCTGCGTCGCCTTGACCGAGGCGATGCGATTGCGAAGGTCTTTCAAGCTCGGCATTCAGGGCCCCTGTCCGTCCCGGACGCGCCCGACCAGTCCGCCGTGGGGGTCGGGACGGCGAAGGCACGGGCCATCGGCCCGCGCCTGACGACTGCACGCCTCAGGCGAACGTCTTGGTGAACTCGTCGACGACGCTCTTCAGCTTGCCGGCGACGTCGTCGTTCAGGTCCTTCGAGCTGCGGATCGCCTCCAGGATCTCCGGATGACGGGCCCGCAGGGCGCCGAGCAGGCCGCTCTCGTAGTCCTTCACGCGCTCGGCCGGCAGCGCATCGAGGTAGCCGTTCACGCCCGCGTAGATCACCGCCACCTGCTCTTCCATCTTGAGCGGCGAGAACTGCGGCTGCTTGAGCAGCTCGGTCAGTCGCGCGCCGCGATTGAGCAAGCGCTGGGTGGTGGCGTCGAGGTCCGAGCCGAACTGGGCGAAGGCGGCCATCTCGCGATACTGGGCGAGCTCGCCCTTGATCTTGCCGGCGACCTTCTTCATCGCCTTGGTCTGGGCCGAGGAGCCGACGCGCGACACCGAGAGGCCGACGTTTACGGCCGGGCGGATGCCCTGGAAGAACAAGTCGGTCTCCAGGAAGATCTGGCCGTCGGTGATCGAGATCACGTTGGTCGGAATGTAGGCCGAAACGTCGTTGGCCTGGGTCTCGATGACCGGCAGCGCCGTCAGCGAGCCCGCCCCGTGATCGTCGTTCATCTTGGCCGCGCGCTCGAGCAGGCGCGAGTGCAGGTAGAACACGTCGCCCGGGTAGGCTTCACGGCCCGGCGGGCGGCGCAGCAGCAGCGACATCTGGCGGTAGGCGACGGCCTGCTTCGACAGGTCGTCGTAGATGATGACCGCGTGCATGCCGTTGTCGCGGAAGAACTCGCCCATGGCGCAGCCGGAGAACGGCGCCAGGAACTGCATGGGGGCCGGATCGGACGCCGTCGCGGCGACGACGATCGAGTATTCCAGCGCGCCGTTCTCCTCCAGCACCTTCACGAACTGGGCGACGGTGGAGCGCTTCTGGCCGATGGCGACGTAGACGCAGTAGAGCTTCTGCTTCTCGTCGTCGCCCTGGTTCAGCGGCTTCTGGTTGAGGATGGTGTCGAGCGCGATCGCAGTCTTGCCGGTCTGGCGGTCGCCAATGATCAGCTCACGCTGGCCACGGCCGATCGGGATCAGCGAGTCGATAGCCTTGAGGCCGGTGGCCATCGGCTCGTGCACCGACTTGCGCGGGATGATGCCCGGCGCCTTGACGTCGACGCGGCGGCGCTCGGTCGCGGCGATCGGGCCCTTGCCGTCGATCGGGTTGCCCAGCGCGTCGACGACGCGGCCGAGCAGGCCCTTGCCGACCGGCACGTCGACAATATCGCCGGTGCGCTTGACCGTCTGGCCCTCGGCGATCTCACGGTCGGAGCCGAACACGACGACGCCGACGTTGTCGAGCTCGAGGTTGAGGGCCATGCCCCGCACGCCCGACTCGAACTCCACCATCTCGCCGGCCTGGACCTGATCCAGCCCGAAGCAGCGAGCAATGCCGTCGCCGACGGACAGCACCTGCCCGACTTCCGTGACATCCGCTTCCTGGCCGAAGTTCTTGATCTGCTCCTTCAGGATGGCGGAAATTTCTGCGGCCCGAATGTCCATCAGCCGACCTCTTTCATCGCAAGGCGGATTGAATTGAGTTTGGTGCGGAGGCTGGCATCCATCATGCGGCTGCCGAGCTTGACGATGAGCCCGCCGATGATCGACGGGTCGACCTTGACGTCGAGCACCACTTTGTCGCCGGCCACGCCCTTGAGCGCCGCCTTGATGTCGTCGACGACCCGCGGCGACGGCGCCTCCGCGACGGTGACCTCGGCATGCACCAGGCCACGCTTGGTGGCCACCATCGCCTTGTAGGCAGAGATCATCTGCTGCACGGCGAACAGGCGGCGCTTGCTGGCGACGAGCTTGAGGAAGTTGGCGGCAAGGCCGCCGATTCCGGCTTTGTCGAGGATCGCCTTGATCGCGCCCAACTGCTGCTCGGAACTGAAGACCGGGCTGCGGACGAGGCGCGCGAGATCTGGGCTCTCGGCGATCAGCGCATTGAACCGGTCGAGATCGCGCTCCACCTGATCGATGGCGCCGGGGCCGGACTCATCCGCGGTCTCCAGCAGCGCTGACGCGAAACGGTTGGCGACCCCTGATACAGGACCGGACGAGGAAGTTTTGTCGGACACCTCGGCGTCTCACGTTGAGCCTCGCCAGTCGCGCAGACACCACCGGGTGCAATGCGCCAAGTCTTGCGAGCACAGGGTTTAGGGAGCAGGGCGGCAGCCGCCACCCATTGGCGGCTCCCTAGCATGGTGATGGGGGGTGCGCAACCAGCGCAGCCCACGGCAAAGTCGCGAAACGGTCACAGTCGCGCCACGTTGCGGCGCGCCGCGGGCCGGCGTCACAATTCCCCTTACCGCCCGGCGCGCCCCTGAGCGTCGAGGCGCGCCGGGCGGCGGCAAATTCCGCGCGCATGCTGCGTTTGGCCGCAGCGCGCCGCCCACCGCCGCTCGGTTCAGAAGAAGCTCTGCGGGTCGACGTCGACGGTAACGCGGATGCGCTGCGGCGGCCGCGGTGCCCCGGCGAGCGCCGCACGCAGGAAGCCCTGCATGTCGGTGGCCCGCGCCGTCTTCACCAGGATTCGGAAGCGGTGGAGGCCGCGCAGCAGCGCCAGCGGCGCCTCGGCCGGGCCGAGCACCACAACGTCGTCAGGAAAGCCTGCGACGGCCTGGGCGGCGCGGACCAGGGCGCGGGCGTGCGCCTCGGCCTCGCCGCGATCGGGTGCCGCGACGATCAGCGAGGCCAGCCGGCCGAACGGCGGCAGCCCCGCGGCGCGGCGCGCCGCCGTCTCTTCGGCGTAGAAGCGCTCGGCCTCGCCCGAGACCAGGGCGGCGATGACCGGATGCTCGGGTTGATAGGTCTGCAGCAACGCCCGCCCGGCCCTGGCGCCGCGGCCGGCCCGGCCGGTCACCTGCTGGAGCAGCTGGAAGGTGCGCTCGCTGCCGCGCGGATCGCCGCTGGTGAGCCCGACGTCGGCGTCCACGACGCCGACCAGCGTCAGGTGCGGGAAGTTGTGGCCCTTGGCCACGAGCTGGGTACCGACGACGATGGGAAATTCGCCCGCCGCAACGGCCGCCAGCTCGTGCCGCAGGCGCTCGGTGCCGCCGGGAAAATCGCTGGAGAGAACGACGGAACGGGCCTGCGGGAACAGCTCGGCCACCTCTTCGGCGAGCCGTTCCACTCCGGGCCCGGCCGGCACCAGCGTGTCGGCCGCGGCGCAGGCTGGGCAGCTGTCCGGACGACGCTCGGCGTGACCGCAATGGTGGCAGACCAGCGCCCGGCGGAAGCGGTGCTCCACCAGCCAGGCCGAGCAGTTCGGGCATTGGAAGCGATGGCCGCAGCGCCGGCAGAGCGTGAGCGGCGCGTAGCCGCGGCGGTTGAGGAAGAACAGCACCTGCTCGCCGCGCTCCAGCGTCGCCTGGGCGGCCTCGACCAGTACCGGCGACAGCCAATGTCCGCGCGCCGGCGGGTCGCGGCGCAGGTCGATGGTGGTCACCGCCGGCAGGGCGCGCTGGCCGAAACGCTCCGGCAGCAGCAGCCGGGCGAAGCGGCTGCGCTCCGCATTGACGCGGGTCTCGATGGACGGCGTCGCCGACGCCAGCACGACCGGGAAGCCCTCGATGCGGCCGCGCACGATGGCCATGTCGCGGGCGTGATAATGCACCCCGTCCTCCTGCTTGTAGGCGGCCTCGTGCTCCTCGTCGACGACGAGGGCCCCCAGGCGGTCAAAAGGCAGGAACAGGGCCGAGCGGGCGCCGACCACCACGGAAATCGCGCCGCTCGCCACGCCGGCGTGGATGCGCTCGCGGCGGCGCCCGCCGACGCCGGAGTGCCACTCGGCCGGCGGCGTCCCGAAGCGCGCCGCGAAGCGGCTCAGGAACTGGCCGGTGAGCGCGATCTCCGGCATCAGGATGAGCGCCTGGCGGCCGGCCTGCAGGGCCGCCGCCACCGCCTCGAAATAGACGTCGGTCTTGCCCGAGCCGGTGACGCCCTCGAGCAGGGTGACGCCGAAGCCGCCGGCGGCCACGGATCGGCGCAGCGCCGCCGCGGCCTCCTGCTGCGCGACCGACAGCGCGGTGGGGGCGAAGTCGGGATCGGGGAGGGGCGTCGTCTCTGGCGTCAGCACCACCGGCTCCAAGGAGCCTTCGTCGACGAGGCCGTCGATCACCGCGGCGCTGACGGCGGCCGCCTCGGCGAGCTGGCGCTTGATATGGGGGAGGCCGCCCTCTGCCGCGGCGAGCACCCGCCGGCGCGCCGGCGTGAGGCGCCGTGGCAGCCGCCCGGTCGCCCGCACGCCGAGCCGCAGCGGCTCCGGCCCGCCGCGGCCGGGGTCGCGTAGCGCCAGCCGCAGCACCATGCCGCGCGGGGCCAGGGTGTAGCGAGCGATCCAGTCGAGCAGTTCGCGCAGCGCCGGCGGCAGCGCCGGCGCATCGAAGCAGCCGCTCACCGCCTTGAGGTTGGCGCCGTCACCGGCGCGCAGGTTCCAGACGACGCCGAGCGTCTCGCGCGGGCCGAGTGGCACCTGCACCACGTCGCCGGGCGCCAGCGCCAGGCCAGGCGGCACCCGGTAGGAGTAGGCGGTGTCGAGCGCGAGCGGCACCAGCACGTCGGCGATCGCGCCAGCCGGCGCGGCCGCGGTGCGGCCCGCCTCGTCGGGTCGGTCTAGTCGCTGCATCATCGGGCGGCAGATAACATCGATTCGGGGCTCTGCGAGCCCGGGTGACGATCCACCGTCGCAACGTCATGGTTCGGGCTTGACCCGACCACCCACCGACGCGGCAGACTTCAGCCCGCAAGGGCTGGACGCATGGTAGCGTTTCCAGTGAGATGGCTGGCCGGGTCATGCCTGGCCATGACGCTGGGGAGCGACGCGCTCAAAAGCGAGCAAGCCGGAACGTCACCCCCTATTAAGCCTTGCGCCGCACAATGGCACCATGACCCAGGCCGATCTCGCCCAGGCGTTCCAGCGCTGGCTCGACCATCTCGCCACGGTGCGCCGGCTGTCGCCGCTGACGCTGGAGGCCTACAGCCGGGACCTGCGCCAATTCTTCGCCTTCCTCACCCTGCACCAGGGCGCGCCGCCGTCGCTCGCCGTTCTCATCGGGCTGAAGCCGCTTGACGTGCGCGCCTTCCTGGCCGCGCGGCGCCGCGACGGCATCGACGGCCGCTCGCTCATGCGCCAGCTTGCGGCGCTGCGCTCCTTCGCCCGCTTCTGCGAGCGCGAGGGGCTCGGCGTGGCGAGCGCCATCGCCGCGGTGCGCGGCCCCAAGCTGGCGCGCAACCTGCCGCGGCCGGTCTCGGCCGCAGCCGCCAGGGCGGTGAGCACAAGCGAGACGCGCGCCGGCGAGGACCGGCCGTCCTGGGTGCTGGCACGCGATGCCGCCGTGCTGTCGCTGCTCTACGGCGCGGGGCTACGCCTCGGCGAGGCGCTATCGATCCGACGGCGCGATGCACCGCTGCCGGGCACCGACAGCCTCACTGTCACCGGCAAAGGCAACAAGACGCGCAGCGTGCCGATCCTGCCCCAGGTCGCCGCCCGGGTCGGCGACTATGTCGCCCAATGCCCCTGGCCGCTGCCGGCCGACGGGCCGCTGTTCGTGGGCGCCCGCGGCGGCCCACTATCGCCGCGCATCATCCAGCTCGCCATGGAGACCTTGCGCGGCGCCCTCGGCCTGCCCGACAGCGCCACCCCGCATGCGCTCCGCCACTCCTTTGCCACGCACCTCCTGGGCAAGGGCGCCGACCTGCGCAGCGTGCAGGAGCTGCTCGGCCATGCCTCGCTGTCGACGACCCAGGGCTACACCAAGATCGACGCCGCGCGCCTGCTCAAGGCCTACGACGAGGCGCACCCGCGCGCCATCGCGCCGTCTTGAGCGATGGTCGGGCTCGACCCGACCATCCGCTGGCCAACTTAAGAGTTGCGCACCGAGGCGGCACGGGCGCGCTTGCGCAGCAGCGACCAGCGGCGGGCGAAGCGGCCGCTGTCGAGGCGCAGGGCGCGGACCATCGCGGCGAGCTGGCGCTTGACCGGCTCGACCTGGGCGTGAGCCCAGTCCTTGAGCCGGATCACCCAGGCGTAGAGGCGCGCGAACCAGGCGATGCTGAGCAGCTTCGGCTTCACCAGGTCGAACAAGAAGACGCTCAGACCGAGCGCCAGGATTTGTGCGACCGCGAAGATTATCACTGCGGTGATGAGCCGCCCCTCGGCGAGGTGCCAGAGGGCGAGCAGCTTCATCGGCTCCACCAGCGCCAGCGGCACGGCGAACAGCACCAGCGCCGCGTAGGGCGGCAGGTGGCGTACCGCCTCCTCGAGCGCACGCCGCACCCGCTGCCAGGGCACGACGCGCCCGATCCAGGCGAACACCGGTTGGAGGTGGTCCCAGAACCAGGCCTCGATCAGGAAGAGGACCGCGAGCAGGAACCACAGCGGCTTGAGCAGACGGCGCATCGTTGACCTCGGCACCACGCGCGCGGCCTGGTCGACGCGGCGGGCGGCCGCTCAGATGTGGATCGCCCGCTTGTCGACGGCAAGGGCCGCCTCCTTCACGGCTTCCGACATGGTCGGATGCGCGTGGGTGGAGCGGGCGAGGTCCTCAGACGAGCCGCGGAACTCCATCAGCACGACAGCCTCGTGGATCATCTCGCCGGCCTGGGCGCCGACGATGTGGACGCCGAGCACCCGGTCCGTCTCCTTGTCCGCCAGCACCTTGACGAAGCCCTCGGTGGTACGGTTGGCGCGGGCGCGGCCGTTGGCGGTGAACGGGAAGCGGCCGACGTTGTAGGCGATGCCGGCTTCCTTCAGCTCCTCTTCGGAGCGGCCGACGGAGGCGATCTCCGGATAGGTGTAGACCACGGCGGGGATGGCCTCGTAGTTCACGTGGCCCGCCTTGCCGGCGATGATCTCGGCCACCGCCATGCCCTCGTCCTCGCCCTTGTGGGCCAGCATCGGCCCGGCGACGACGTCGCCGATGGCATAGATGCCGGGCACGCTGGTGCGGTAGTGCGCGTCGGTCTCGACCCGCCCGCGCCCATCGAGCTTGACGCCGGCCTCCTCCAGGCCGAGCCCAGCGGTGAAGGGCCGCCGGCCGATGGCGAGCAGCACGATGTCCGCCGTGATGGTCTCGGCCGCGCCGCCGGCGGCGGGCTCGACAGTCAGCGTCACGCCCGTGTCGGTGGGCGCCGCGCCGGTGACCTTCGACGACAGGCGGAAGCTCATGCCCTGCTTCTGGAACAGGCGCAGGCTCTGCTTGGCGACCTCGGCGTCCATGCCGGGCAGGATGCGGTCGAGGAACTCGATCACCTCCACCTCGGCGCCGAGACGGCGCCACACCGAGCCGAGCTCCAGGCCGATGACACCGGCGCCGATCACCACCAGCTTGCCCGGCACCTTGTCGAGCTCGAGCGCGCCGGTGGACGATACGATCCGCTTTTCGTCGATGGCGACGCCCTTGAGCGGGGTCACCTCCGAACCGGTGGCGATGACGATCGCCTTGCCCTCGATGGTGGTCTTGGTGCCGTCCTCCGCCGTCACCTCGACGCTGCCCGGCCCGGTGAGCCGGCCCGTGCCGATGTGGCTGTCGATCTTGTTCTTCTTGAACAGGAAGGCGACGCCGTTGACGTTGGCCGCCACCGTCTCGGCCCGGTGGGCCATCATCTGCTTGAGGTCCAGCTTCGGCGTACCGACGCCGATGCCGAAGGCGGCAAAGCCGTGGCCCGCTTCCTCGAACAGCTCGGAGGCATGCAGCAGCGCCTTCGACGGGATGCAGCCGATGTTGAGGCAGGTGCCGCCGAAGGTCTTCTCCTTTTCGACCACGGCGGTCTTGAGCCCGAGCTGGGCCGCGCGGATGGCGCATACGTAGCCGGCCGGCCCGGAGCCGATGACGATGAGGTCGTAGGACATGCAGGGTTGTTCCTAAGCAAGTTTCGGGGTGCCCCGCGGTTTTCCGGCGGAACCCTGCGGCACACGGCAAATCTGAACGGATCGGTCAGGACGGAAGCGGCGCGTTGAATTCCCAGACGTGGCCGAAGGGATCGCGCAGGCGCCCGTAGCGCGCGCCCCAGGGCGCATCGCAAGCGGGCATGACGACGGTGGCCCCCGCAGTCTCGGCCCGCGCGATTGCGGCGTCGACGTCGGCCGGCTGCGCCACGGCGATGGCGACGGCCATGCTGGCTCCGCCCAGGCTCGGCGGCGAGAGCACGTCGCGGCCGAACTCCGGAAGCTCGTCGTTGAGCATCACCTCGCCGCCGAACAGCTGCAGGCTCGCGTGCAGGACGCGCTTGCCATCGTCGGCGAGCTGTTGGAACACGCAGGTAGCACCGAAGGCCTTCTCATAGAAGGCGATCGCGTCAGTGCCGCCCTTCACGCAGATATGCGCCTGGATGGGCGGGGCATGGGGACCGGCGGCCATGGCAGTTCCTCTCCTCTAGCTCCAGGTGGGAAGGTCGACCCCCTTGCGTCAAGCCCGCGCGAGCATCAGCCGACCGCCCGCTGCACCGCGAGCCTGATGCCCAGGCCGACGAGCAGCGCGCCGGTGACCCGGTTGAACCAGCGCCCGAGCCGGTGCAGTCGCTCGCGCACCGCGCGGCCGGTGAAGAAGAAGGCGACCAGGGTGAACCAGCCCACGAGCAGGACCGCCATCGACACCGCGTAGCCCGCCTGCACGGCCAGCGGCGTCGTGGCGCTGACCAGCGTGGTGAACAGCGCGAGGAAGAACAGGACGGCCTTGGGGTTGAGCGCGTTGGTGAGGAAGCCGAGGCCGAAGCTGCGGGCATCCGGGAGCCCGCGCGTGGCCGGTGCCTCCGCGCTCTCCGGTGGCGGCTCGCCGGGCGCTGGCGCCCGCCACGTCTTGATACCGACATAGACGAGATAGCCGGCGCCCACCCACTTCAGGATGCTGAAGGCGATGAGCGAATGCGCGACGAGGAAGCCGAGCCCGGCCAGCGTGTAGGCGGCGTGAACGAGCAGCGCGGCACCGACGCCGAGGCTGGTCATGATACCGGCGCGGCGACCGTGCACGACGCTCTGGCGTACCACCATGGCGAAGCCCGGCCCCGGCGCCACGGCGGCAAGGCCGAACACCGACATCAGCGTCAGGTACTCCACCAGCGTGCTTGCCATTGGCCCGCTCCCCGCGTCGTGGCCCGGCCGCTCCGGCCGTCCCCTAACTCAGGCACGACAACCGGCCCGTCCTGTCGGACTTGCATGTCCTCGTGCCGATGGATGGCCGGGTCAAGCCCTTGCCGGTCGAGAGCGCGCCGCAGCCCGCCCGCCGTCAGAGGTCCAGCACCAGGCGCGCCGGATCCTCCAAATTCTCCTTGATGCGGACCAGGAAGGTCACCGCCTCCTTGCCGTCGACGATGCGGTGGTCATAGCTGACGGCGAGATACATCATCGGCCGCGCCACGATCTGCCCCTTCACCACCACCGGCCGCTGCTCGATGCGGTGCATGCCGAGGATGGCCGACTGCGGCGCATTGAGGATCGGCGTCGACAGCAGCGAGCCGTAGATGCCGCCGTTGGAGATGGTGAAGGTGCCGCCCTGCATCTCCTCGATCTTGAGCTGGCCGTCGCGGGCCCGCTTGCCGAACTCGGCGATCGACTTCTCGACCTCGGCGATCGACATCCGGTCGGCATCGCGCACCACCGGCACCACCAGGCCCCGGTCGGTGCCGACGGCGACCCCGATGTGGTAGTAGTTCTTGTAGATGATGTCGGTGCCGTCGATCTCGGCGTTGACCGAGGGCACGTCCTTGAGGGCCTGCACGCAGGCCTTCACGAAGAAGCCCATGAAGCCGAGCTTGACGCCGTGCTTCTTCTCGAAGGCATCCTTGTACTGGCTGCGCAGATCCATGACGCCGCTCATGTCGACGTCGTTGAACGTCGTCAGCATGGCGGCATTCGACTGCGCTTCCTTGAGCCGGCGCGCGATGGTCTGGCGCAGCTTGGTCATGCGCACCCGCTCTTCGCGGGCGCCGTCGTCGGCCGGCGAGGGCGCCCGCGCCTGCACCGGTGCCTCGGCGGGCTTGGCCGCCGCGGCACCGATGCGCGCCACCGCGTCCAGCATGTCGCCCTTGGTGACCCGGCCGTCCTTGCCGGTGCCGCCGACACCAGCCGGATCGACGCCGCTCTCGACGGCGATGCGCTGCACCGCCGGGCCGCTGTCGGCCGCCGTGCGCGGCTTGATCTCCTCGGCACCGCCCAGCACGGCGCCAGTCTTGTCGCCGGTCGCGCCCGGCTTGCCGGTCACGGCGGCCGGGCCTCCCGCCTGGGCCACGGCCGGTTCCGCCGGCTTCTCGGCCACCTTGTCCGCGCTCTTTTCCGTCGCTTTGGCCGCCTTGGGCTCGGGCTTGGCGTCAGCCTTGGCCGCGCCGTTGCCCTCGCCGATCGAGCCGAGCAGGGCGCCCACTTCGACCGTGTCGCCGTCCTTGGCGACGATCTCGGACAGCACGCCGCTCGACGGCGCGTTGACCTCCAGCGTGACCTTGTCGGTCTCCAGCTCGACGAGCGGCTCGTCCGCCTTCACCGGGTCGCCGGCCTTCTTGAACCAGCGGCCGATGGTGGCCTCGGTCACCGATTCGCCTAGGGTCGGAACACGGATTTCGGTCGCCATGGTGATGTGCCCTTACGGGCCCCCTTCGCATCGGAAATGTCGGCGGCGGTCGCCCGCCTTGAGCTGTCGGAAGCGAACGGGCGGCGCGGATCCGATGGATCCGATGCCCTCCCGATCGCCGCTTTTGACCGCCGGCCGCCGCAGCCGCCGCCGGCGATAAATTGGCTAGACGAGCGCCTCTGCACGGTGACGCTGGCCGATGGCATCGACTGCGCCCGCCCACGCCCTCGCCCCGCAAGCGGGGCGAGGAAGGGGCCTCACGCCGCGAAGGCGTCGTCCATGAAGGCCTGGAGCTGGGCCAGATGCTTCGACATCTGGCCCACGGCGGGCGACGCCGCCGCCGGCCGACCGACATAGCGCGGCCGCTTGATCTTGGCGTCCCGGTGCTCGAGCACCCAGTCGAGGTAGGGCTGCACGAAGGTCCAGGCACCCATGTTGCGCGGCTCCTCCTGGCACCAGATCAGATCGGCGTTCGGGAAGCGCGACACCTCGTTGGCGATCGACTTGACCGGGAACGGATAGAGCTGCTCGACGCGCAGCAGGTAGACGTCGTCGATGCCGCGCTTCTCGCGCTCCTCCAGGAGGTCGTAGTAGACCTTGCCGGTGCACAGGATGAGGCGGCGGATCTTGTCGTCGCGCACCAGCTTGACGGCGCTGGCCTCGGGGTTGCGTTGGGCGTCGTCGTAGAGCACCCGGTGGAAGGTGGTTCCTTCCGCCAGCTCCGACAGCGTCGAGACGCAGCGCTTGTGCCGCAGCAGCGACTTGGGCGTCATCAGCACCAGCGGCTTGCGGAAGTCCCGCTTCATTTGCCGACGCAGGATGTGGAAGTAGCTGGCTGGCGTCGAGCAGTTGGCGACCTGCATGTTGTCTTCGGCGCACGACTGCAGATAACGCTCCAGGCGCGCCGAGGAATGCTCCGGCCCCTGGCCCTCGTAGCCGTGCGGCAGCAGCATCACCAGACCGGACATGCGCAGCCACTTGCGCTCGCCTGATGAGATGAACTGGTCGACGACCACCTGGGCACCGTTGGCGAAGTCGCCGAACTGGGCCTCCCACAGGGTGAGCGCGTTGGGCTCGGCCAGGGAGAAGCCGTACTCGAAGCCGAGCACCGCTTCTTCCGAGAGCATTGAGTTGATGACCTCGTAGCGCGCCTGGCCATCACGGATGTGGTTGAGCGGCTTGTAGCGGCGATCCGTCTCCTGGTCGTGGAGGACGGAATGGCGCTGCGAGAAGGTGCCGCGCTCCACGTCCTGGCCCGACAACCGAATCGGATGGCCTTCCAGCATCAGCGAGCCGAACGCCAGCGCCTCCGCCGTCGCCCAATCGAGCCCTTCGCCGGTCTCGATCATCTTGCGGCGCGTATCCATGAAGCGCTGGATGGTGCGATGGGCGGTGAAGCCCTTCGGCAACCGCGTCAGACGGTCGCCGATCTCCTTCAGCGTCTCGGCGGCGACGCCGGTCTGGCCGCGACGCGGATCGTCGCTGTCCTCGCGCACCGCCTTCATGCCGGACCAGCGCCCGTCGAGCCAGTCGGCCTTGTTGGGCTTGTAGTCCTGGGCGACCTCGAACTCGGCATCGAGGTGGGCGCGCCATTCGGCCCGGCGCTCCTCCACCTGTTCCTCGGTGACGATGCCTTCGGCCACCAGCTTCTTGGCGTAGATCTCGAGCGTCGAGGGATGCTGGCGGATCTTGCGGTACATCACCGGTTGGGTGAACGCCGGCTCGTCGCCCTCGTTGTGGCCGAAGCGGCGGTAGCAGAACATGTCGATGACGACGGGCTTGTGGAAGCGCTGCCGGAACTCGGTCGCCACCTTGGCGGCGAACACCACCGCCTCCGGGTCGTCGCCGTTGCAGTGGAACACCGGCGCTTCCACCATCTTCGCCACATCCGACGGGTAGGGCGAGGAGCGCGAGAAGCGCGGGTTGGTGGTGAAGCCGATCTGGTTGTTGATGATGAAGTGCACCGAGCCGCCGGTGCGGTGGCCCTTCAGCCCGGACAGGCCGAAGCACTCCGCCACCACGCCCTGGCCGGCGAAGGCCGCATCGCCGTGGATGAGGAGCGGCATCACCGTGGTGCGATCGACCGAGTCGCCCATCAGGTCCTGCTTGGCACGCACCTTGCCCAGCACCACGGGATCGACGATCTCCAGGTGGGAGGGGTTGGCGGTCAGCGACAGGTGCACCTCGTTGCCGTCGAACACCCGGTCGGACGAGGCGCCCAGGTGGTACTTCACGTCGCCGGAGCCCTCGACGTCATCGGGCTTCGAGGAGCCGCCCTTGAATTCGTTGAAGATGGCGCGATGCGGCTTGCCCATGACCTGGGCGAGCACGTTCAGGCGGCCCCGGTGCGCCATGCCGAGCGCGATGTCGCGTACGCCCAGGGCGCCGCCGCGCTTGATGATCTGCTCCAGCGCCGGGATGATCGCCTCGCCGCCGTCGAGGCCGAAGCGCTTGGTGCCGGTGTATTTGATGTCGATGAACTTCTCGAAGCCTTCCGCCTCGATCAGCTTGTTGAGGATGGCGCGCTTGCCCTGGTCGGTGAAGGTGACCTCCTTGTCCGGGCCTTCGATGCGCTCCTGGATCCACGCCTTCTCGACCGGATCGGAGATGTGCATGAACTCGAAGCCGAGCGTCTGGCAATAGGTGCGCTCGAGGATGGTCAGCATCTCCCGCACGCTCGCGAACTCGAGGCCGAGCACGTTGTCGATGAAGATCTTGCGATCGTAGTCGGCCTCGTCGAAGCCGTAGGACGAAGGGTGCAGCTCGATGTGGTCGCCGCGCGGCTGGAGATGCAGCGGGTCGAGGTCGGCGTGCAGGTGGCCGCGCATGCGGTAGGCGCGGATCATCATGATGGCGCGCACGCTGTCGCGCGTCGCCTGGGCCACCTGGCTGTCCGTCAGGTCGACGCCGCTGCCCTGGGCCTGGCGCTTGATCTTGTCGCCGATGGGGCTTTCGGCCGGCCAGTTGCCGTCCAGCGCGGCCACCAGTTCGCCGTTGGCGGCGACCGGCCAGTTCGGCTTCGTCCAGGAGGCGCCCTTTGCGTTCTTGGCGACGAGGGCGGGCTCGTCCTTCAGCGCGGCGAAGAACGTCTGCCACTCGGCGTCGACCGACCGCGGGTCTCGCTCGTAGCGGGCCTGGAGCTGCTCGAGGTAGGCCGCATTGCCGCCGTACAGGAAGGCGGTGTCGGCGAAAAGCGCGTTGGCGTCCTGGCGTGCCATCAGTCATGTCCCTGCCGGAACCGGCGCCCGCTCGTCGCAATCGCGGGCGCCGCTAGAAAGGCTTCGTCGAGCCTCGTCCCTCGGCCCTCCGGTGGGCTCCGGGTCGAGCGGACCTGCTGGTCCGCGGTCGTTCACATGGGCGCAGATCGCGGCATCCGTGCGGTGTGCCGGAGCGCTTCCGCGCCACGAAGTCGCCGGTACGGCGATGAGCCGTGCCGGCCCGTCCGCCGCGCCGCGGCCGGAGCATTCGCCATGGGATGAACACCATCCAACGGCCGAAGAATGCTCCAGCTGCTTGAATCTGGAGCGCTTCTTTGGCGATTGGGCGAGCCCGCCCCATCGCCGAGCGCTCCGGGAGCACTCGCCAGGACAACGATCCTGGCGTCGGCACCTGCAGCAGAGAGCGGCGAACCGCCACTATATGTGCATGGCGGCCAAAGCTCGCCACCATCAGCCCTTGAGCACCTCGACCAGCGTCGTGCCGAGCCGGGCCGGCGACGGCGACACGCGGATGCCCGCGGCCTCCATGGCGGCGATCTTGTCCTCGGCCCCGCCCTTGCCGCCGGAGATGATGGCGCCCGCGTGGCCCATGCGGCGGCCGGGAGGCGCGGTGCGGCCGGCGATGAAGCCGACCATGGGCTTCTTGCGGCCGCGCTTGGCTTCGTCCTTGAGGAACTGCGCCGCCTCCTCCTCGGCCGAGCCGCCGATCTCGCCGATCATGACGATCGACTTGGTCTGCGGGTCCGCCAGGAACAGCTCCAGCACGTCGATGAACTCGGTGCCCTTCACCGGATCGCCGCCGATCCCCACGGCCGAGGTCTGGCCCAGGCCCTCGTTGGTGGTCTGGAACACGGCCTCGTAGGTCAGCGTGCCGGAGCGCGAGACGATGCCGACGCTGCCGGGCTTGAAGATGTTGGCCGGCATGATGCCGATCTTCGATTCGCCCGCGGTGACGACGCCCGGGCAGTTCGGCCCGATGAGGCGCGACTTGGAGCCCGAGAGCGAGCGCTTGACCCGCACCATGTCGAGGACCGGGATGCCCTCGGTGATGCAGACGATCAGCGGGATCTCGGCGTCGATCGCCTCGCAGATGGCGTCGGCTGCGCCCGGCGGCGGCACGTAGACGACCGTGGCGTCAGCGCCGGTGGCGTCGCGGGCCTCGGCCACCGTGTCAAACACCGGCAGGCCGAGGTGGGTGGCGCCGCCCTTACCGGGCGAGGTGCCGCCGACCATCTTGGTGCCGTAGGCGATCGCCTGCTCGGAGTGGAAGGTGCCATTCTTGCCGGTGAAGCCCTGGCAGATGACCTTGGTGTTCTTGTCGATCAGAATGGACATGTGATCAGCCCTTCACCGCCTTGACGATCTTCTGTGCCGCGTCGTCGAGATCGTCCGCGGGGATGACGTTCAGTCCCGACTCGCGCAGGATCTGCTTGCCGAGCTCGACATTGGTGCCTTCGAGCCGCACCACGAGCGGCACCTGGAGGCCGACGGCCTTCACCGCGGCGATGACGCCGCGCGCGATGACGTCGCACTTCATGATGCCGCCGAAGATGTTGACCAGGATGCCCTTCACGTTGGGATCCGAGGTGATGATCTTGAAGGCCGCGGTGACCTTCTCCTCGGTGGCGCCGCCGCCGACGTCGAGGAAGTTGGCCGGCTCCTCACCGTAGAGCTTGATGATGTCGAGCGTGGCCATGGCGAGGCCGGCGCCGTTCACCATGCAGCCGATGGTGCCATCGAGCGCGATGTAGGCGAGGTCGTACTTGGAGGCCTCGATCTCCTTGCTGTCCTCCTCGGTGATGTCGCGCAACGCCACCACGTCGGCATGCCGGTAGAGGGCATTGTCGTCGAAGCTCACCTTGGCATCGAGGCACTTCAGGTGACCATCCTTGGTGATGATCAGCGGATTGACCTCGAGCATGGCCATGTCCTTCTCGACGAAGGCCTTGTAGAGGACGCTGGCGAGCTTGTCGGCCTGCTTGGCGAGATCCCCGACGAGGCCCAGCGCCTGCGCCAGCTGGCGGCCGTGGTGGGGCATGACGCCCGTGGCCGGATCGACCGCGAAGGTCACGATCTTCTCGGGCGTGTCGTGGGCCACCTGCTCGATGTCCATGCCGCCCTCAGTGGAGACGACGAAGGCGACGCGGCCGGTGGCACGGTCGACCAGCATGGACAGGTAGAACTCCTTGTCGATGTCGGATCCGTCCTCGATGTAGAGGCGGTTGACCTGCTTGCCGGCCTCGCCGGTCTGGATGGTGACCAGCGTCGCTCCGAGCATCTGCTCGGCGAACTGCTTGACCTCCTCGACCGACTTGGCGAGACGCACGCCGCCCTTCTCGCCGGCGCTCGCCTCCTTGAACTTGCCCTTGCCGCGGCCACCGGCGTGGATCTGGCTCTTCACCACCCAGAGCGGGCCGCCGAGCTCGCGCGCAGCCGCCTCGGCTTCGGCGGCCGAGAAGATCGCCTTGCCGCGGGAGACGGGGGCGCCGAACTCCTTGATGACGGCCTTGGCCTGGTATTCGTGGATATTCATGCGGAACGTTCCTCTGCGCCGGTGGTCCTGCGGGCGGGGCGGTGATGGTGGTATGTCAGGGGCGTCAAACCCTACGATGACGATCTGATCAGGTCAGCGCTCCATTGATGCCTTTGCAGGCTTCGATCAGGGATTGGACGGAGGCGACCGAATTGTCGAACATGGCCTTCTCGTCGCTGGCGAGGGCGATCTCGACGATGCGCTCGACGCCGCGCTCGCCGATGACGACGGGCACGCCGACGAAGGTGTCTTCAACACCATATTCCCCGTCGAGAAAAGCGGCGGCGGGGAGCACCCGCTTCTGGTCCTTGAGATAGCTCTCGGCCATGGCGATGGCCGCGGCGGCCGGGGCATAGAAGGCGGAGCCCGACTTGAGCAGGGCCACGATCTCGCCGCCGCCCTGGCGCGTGCGCGCCACGATGGCGTCGAGCCGCTCCCAGCTGGTCCAGCCCATCTCGACCAGCGCCGGCAACGGCACGCCGCCCACGGTCGAGTAGCGCACCAGGGGCACCATGTCGTCGCCGTGGCCGCCGAGCACGAAGGCCGAGACGTCCTTCACCGACACCTGGAACTCGTCGGCGAGGAAGCGGCGAAAGCGGGCCGAGTCGAGTACGCCGGCCATGCCGACGATGCGGTGGTGGGGGATCCGCGAGAATTTCTGCAGCGCCCACACCATGGCGTCGAGCGGATTGGTGATGCAGACCACGAACGCATCGGGCGCATAGCGGGCCAGGCCGGCACCCACGCCCTCCATCACCTTGAGATTGATGCCGAGCAGGTCGTCCCGGCTCATGCCGGGCTTGCGCGGCACGCCGGCGGTGACGATGACCACGTCGGCGCCGGCGATGTCGGCATAAGACTGGGTGCCGCGATAGGTAGCGTCGAAGCCGTCGACCGGGGCACTCTCGGCGATGTCCAGCGCCTTGCCCTGGGGCACCCCCTCGGCGATGTCGAACAGGACGATGTCGCCCAGCTCTTTCAGGCCGGCGAGATGGGCCAGCGTGCCGCCGATCTGACCGGCACCGATCAGCGCGATCTTCTTGCGGGCCATGGGAGCGGAAACCTCGGGGCGAGAGGGGCACGGCGACCCCCGGTGAGCGGGCGTTGTCTGACTCAATCTCTCCCGCCCATCAAGTCGTTTGCGTGGCGGAAGCGAGGAACGACACGGACCTCGCCCGACTTTATGGGACAAATTTCAAATTATGTAATTTATAAATCGATCACACCCCGCGCGACTTGAGAGCCCGCAGCACGGTCGCCATCGTCGCCTGCAGGCGGCCGTCGAGGCTGCTGCGCACGCGGTCCGCGTCGAGCCGGATCGACATCGGGTGGGTGAAGCGATGCAGCGCGTCGATCAGCAGCGACAGCCCCGCCTCGCGATCCTCCAGGTCGAACACCTGCGTGGCGACGCCGTCGTCGAGCACCTCGCCGAACAGCCGCCGCGCCCGCCCCAGGTGCCGCCGCGCCACCGGGCGGTTCGCCTCGACAGCGCCGGCGAACAGGGCGAACAGCTCCGGCTCCCGCTCCAGGACGTCCCGGTAGCCGCGGGCGAGCGCCAGGATCATGCGCTCCAGCTTGTCGTCCGCCGGATCGGGCGCCCCGGCGATGTCGGCCAGCAACGCCTCGATCGGACTGAGCGCCGCGCCGACCACGGCGTCGAGCAGATCGTCTTTGGAGGCGAAGTAGCGGTAGACGTTGGCATGGGTCATCCCGGCGTCCTCGGCGACGGCGACGAGGCGCACCCGTTTGGCACCGACCCGGTGCACGTGGTCGGCGGCGATGGCGATCAGCCGATTGCGCGGCGCCCGGCTGCCGCGGGGCTGCGGCGCGGCGCGCATCGGCTCAGGCCCCGTAGCGCGCCTCGCCCCGCTGGCGGGGAGAGGGTGGCCGGCCGCGCCAAGGGCGCATCACGTCTCGACCACCCCGGTGGCGCCGTCCCCGGCCTCGCGAGCGCGGCCGTGCGGCGTGCCGAGGTAGGCGTCCGAGCGCATCTCGATCAGGCGCGAGGTCGTCCGCTCGAATTCGAACGCTTCGCGGCCGCTAGTGCCGACATAGAGCTCCGGCGGCTCCGCCGCGGCGGAGGCCAGCAGCTTGACGTGGCTATCGTAGAGCACGTCGATGAGCGTGATCAGCCGCTTGGCTTCGTTGCGGCGGTCGATGTCGAGGATCGGGATGTCTTCGAGGATCACCGTGTGGAAGTTCTGGGCGACGGCCATGTAGTCGGAGGCGCCGTAGGGCTTGCCGCAGATGTCCGGGAAGGAAAAGCGGGCAACGCCGGAGCCCGCCTCCGGCACGTCCACCGCGTGTCCCTTGACGATGAGCGTGCGCGGCCGCCCGCGCGTCAGGCCGGAGAGCCGCTGGAACATCCGGCCGAGGGCGGCATGCGCCGCGGGGCCGGCCGGCACGTGGTAGACCGGCGAGCCGCCGAGCTTCTCCAGCCGGAAATCGGTGCGCGAGTCGAGGCGGAACACCTCCATATGCGTCTCGATCAGGGCGGTGAAGGGCAGGAACAGCGCCCGGTTGAGTCCGTTCTCGTAGAGCTTGTCCGGCTCCACGTTGGAGGTGGCGACGACGGTCACGCCCTTCTCGAACAACACCTTGAACAGGCGGCCGAGGATCATCGCATCGGCGATGTCGGTGACGGTGAATTCGTCGAAGCACAGCACCGTGGCCTCGGCCGCGAGCTCGGCGGCAACGAAGGGCATCGGGTCGGTGTCCTTGCGTTCGCCGCGCTTCACCGCCTGGCGAAACTGGAAGATGCGCTCGTGGGCGTCGGCCATGAAGGCGTTGAAATGGGCGCGCCGCTTCGTCGCGACCGTGACCTCGTCGTAGAACAGGTCCATCAGCATGGTCTTGCCGCGGCCGACCGAGCCCCACACGTAGAGCCCCCTGGCGCCCGGACCGGAGGCGGACTTGGAGGCCGAGCCGAACTTGGAGGCCGCGCCGAACAGGCGGCCGAGCACGCCCGGGCGCCCGACCGGCTTGGGCACCGCGAGCTCGGCGGCAAGCTCGTCGAGCCGTTCGACCAGCAGCTCCTGGGCGTCGTCACGCTCGATGGCGCCATTGGCGACGAGGGCATCGTAGCGGACCTGGACCGGGCCGCGCCGATGAGCGGAGCTGAGGGATGAAGCGGACGGCAGGGATGTCACGCAGACGCTTTAGCGTCTTTACCGCATTGCGACAATCGCGGCGCGCTCGGCTGCCGGCGGCGACGGCCGGTGTCGAGTGCGCCGGAGCACATGGCGGAGGAGGTAGCTCTTGCCCTCATTGTTGCGATGCACAATATTCCGCGGGTCTAGGGAGCCGCCGCTGAAAGAACAATAAGGACTTGGCCATGGCCCGGACTCCCCCCGCCACCGGCGCGATCAGAAAGCTGTTCGCGACGGACCTTCCGCTGTTTCGCGACCACCTGCTGCGGCTCGATGCGGACAGCCGGCGCAACCGCTTCATCGGCGGCGTCAGCGACGAGTTCATCGCTCGCTACGCTGCACGCTGCTTTTCCCGCGGCGCCGTCGTGTTCGGCTACATCGTCGACGGCGAGGTTCGCGGCGCGGCCGAGCTGCACCCGACCGACGAAGGCGACTCGGCGACCGCCGAGGCGGCCTTCAGCGTCGAGCCGGGCTTGCGCCGCCAGGGCGTCGGCCGTGAGCTGTTCGCGCATCTGATCCGCTGTGCGCGCGCCTACGGGGTGCGGCACCTGCGTATGAACTGCCTTGCCCACAACCGGGCCATGCAGGCGCTCGCCCGCAAGTTCAAGGCCGAGCTCGTGCTCGACCGGTGGGAGACCGTGGCGCACCTCGACGCCGAGGCGCCGACGCTGTTCACGCTCTATAACGAGGCGATGAACGACGCCATCGACTTCACCAAGGCGGCCATCAGTTTGCAGCGGCGCATCTGGCGTACCGGCCGCGACGAGGCCCGGCCGGCTGCTTGAGGCGGCCACCCGCGTCATGGTCGGGCTTGACCCGACCATCCATCGACTTAAAAGCCCAAAGCCGCAGCAGCGCTTTGGGCCGCGCTCACTTGCTCAGAGTCAGCGGGGCGCCGGACTTGGCGATGACGCCAGCGAACTGGCCGCCGGAATCGCGCAGGCGCGCCACCACGCCGCCGCGGGCGTAGAGGTAGACCTCTCCGTCCCGCAGCTCCCAGGCGTTGACGCTCTGCAAGTCCTTGTTGGCGCAACCCGACGTGTTGGCCTTGTAAAGGTCGAGCGCCGGCGTCGAGGAGAGGTTGACGCCGCACGAGCCCGCCGCTTCCTTCGCCGTCCAGCGGCCGACCGCGCCCGCCCGGGTCGGCGGCGGTGCGGCGGGAGCCGGAGCCGGGGTCGCCGTCGTGCCGAGGGATGCCACGGCCGGCTGGCCGGTCGCCGGGTCGATCACGGGGGTGCCGGGCGCCACAGGTGCGATGGAGGTGCCCGGGGCCGGCGGCAGCGGGCTCGCGTCCACCCGCGACGTCGGCCCGGGGGCCGTCACGTCCGGCTCGAGCGGCGGAGCCGAGGCGACGCGGCGCTGTGGGCTGCCATAGACGGACGAGCCAGAATCGAACCGGCTCGATTGGCAGCCGGCGACGGCGAGCGCCACGGGCAGAAGCGCCCACACCGCGCGAAGCCGGCGGCCGGCAGGCGTGGCGGATGCCTGGGGGGCACGTTCGACGGCGACCTGCATCATCGTGTAATCCGACACCGCTGCTGGGGGTGCGCCGGGACGGCCATCGTCGTCCGACGCCCCCGGATCCCGAGAGCCCAAGGGCTTGCGTCCAGCTTCAAGGTCTAGCGCACAAGCCCGCCGCTTTCGAGGCACCGGCTGCCGTTTCGCGCCGGGTGTGTCCCGGATGCCGCGCTGCCCCGCGGGAAACACTAAGGCGGAATGGTAAAGCGAACTTTGCCGGCCTCAGAGCTGGCGGGTCACCATCATCTTCTTGATCTCGGCGATCGCCTTGGCCGGGTTGAGGTGCTTGGGGCAGACGTTGGCGCAGTTCATGATGGTGTGGCAGCGATAGAGGCGGAAGGGATCCTCCAGCCGGTCCAGCCGCTCGCCGGTGTCCTCGTCGCGGCTGTCGATCAGCCAGCGATAGGCTTGCAGAAGGGCGGCCGGGCCGAGATAGCGGTCGCCGTTCCACCAGTAGCTGGGGCAGGAGGTGGTGCAGCAGGCGCACAGGATGCACTCGTAGAGGCCGTCGAGCTTCTGCCGGTCCTCCGGGGACTGGCGCCACTCCTTCTCCGGCGAAGGCGTCACGGTCTTGAGGTAGGGCTCGATGGAGGCGTGCTGGGTGTAGAAGGTGGTGAGATCCGGCACCAGGTCCTTGACGACGGGCATGTGCGGCAGCGGGTAGATCTTGACCAGTTTGCCGTCGCTGCACTCGTCGATGCCCATGGTGCAGGCGAGCGTGTTGGCGCCGTTGATGTTCATCGAGCACGAGCCGCAGATGCCCTCGCGGCAGGAGCGTCGCAGCGTCAGCGTCGGGTCGACCTTGTTCTTGATCCACAGCAGCGCATCGAGGACCATCGGCCCGCAATCGTCGCGGTCGACATAATAGGTGTCGATCGACGGATTCTTGCCGTCGTCCGGGTTCCACCGGTAGACCCGGAACGTGGTGACCCGCTGGGCCGACGCGGGCTTCGGCCACGTCTTGCCCTCGGTCATCCGCGAGTTTTTGGGCAGGGTAAATTCGGCCATGGTCAGAGTTCCCTAGAGCATCTCGCCATTAAATAAGGTCGTCCAATGGCAGAGAATGCTCATAACTTTTTGAAACTGGAGCGCTTCTCTTGCGAGAGAGTTCCACCCGATCGCGAAGCGCTCTAGTACACACGGGCCTTGGGCTCGATGTACTGCACCTCGTTGGTCATCGTGTAGGTGTGGACCGGCCGGTAATCGATGGTCACGCTCTTGGCCAGATCGTCGACCCAGGTCAGCGTGTGCTTCATCCACTCCTTGTCGTTGCGGTCCGGATAGTCCTCGCGGGCGTGGGCGCCGCGCGACTCGGTGCGATTGACAGCCGAATCCATGGTGACCACGGCCTGGACGATCAGGTTGTCGAACTCCAGGGTCTCGATCAGGTCGGAGTTCCACACCAGTGAGCGGTCGGTGACGCGTACGTCCTTGGCCCGGCCCCAGACCTCGTGGATGAGCTTCTTGCCCTCCTCCAACACCTCACCGGTGCGGAAGACGGCGCAGTTGGTCTGCATGGTCTTCTGCATGTCGAGGCGCAGATCGGCCGTCGGGATGCTGCCGTCGGCGTAGCGAAAGCGGTCGAGCCGCGACAGCGCGAGCTCGGCCGAATGGGTCGGCAGCTCGGCGTGCTTCTCGCCGGGAGTGACGATCTCGGCGGCGCGCAGACCCGCGGCGCGGCCGAAGACGACGAGGTCGATCAGCGAGTTGGAGCCCAGACGGTTGGCGCCGTGCACCGACACGCAGGCGGCCTCGCCCAGCGCCATCAGCCCCGGCACCACCGCATCGGGATCGCCGCCGACCTTCGTCAGCACCTCGCCGTGGTAGTTCGTGGGGATGCCGCCCATGTTGTAGTGCACCGTCGGCAGCACCGGGATCGGCTCCTTGGTGACGTCGACGCCGGCGAAGATCTTGGCGCTCTCGGAGATGCCCGGCAGGCGCTCGGCCAGGATCTTGGGGTCGAGGTGGTCGAGGTGCAGGAAGATGTGGTCCTTGCCCTTGCCGACGCCGCGGCCTTCGCGGATCTCCACCGTCATCGAGCGGGAGACGACGTCGCGCGAGGCCAGGTCCTTCGCCGAGGGGGCGTAGCGCTCCATGAAGCGCTCGCCTTCCGAGTTGGTGAGGTAGCCGCCCTCGCCCCGCGCGCCTTCGGTGATCAGGCAGCCGGCGCCGTAGATGCCGGTGGGGTGGAACTGCACGAATTCCATGTCCTGCAGCGGCAGGCCGGCGCGCAGCACCATGCCGCCGCCATCGCCGGTGCAGGTGTGGGCCGAGGTCGCCGAGAAGTAGGCGCGGCCGTAGCCGCCGGTGGCGAGCATAGTGAGATGCGAGCGGAAGCGATGAATGGTGCCGTCGTCGAGCTTGATGGCGACGACGCCGCGACAGCGGCCGTCCTCCATGATCAGGTCGATGGCGAAATACTCGATGAAGAATTCCGTCGAGTTGCGCAGCGCCTCGCCATAGAGCGTGTGGAGCATGGCGTGGCCGGTGCGGTCGGCGGCGGCGCAGGTGCGCTGGGCCGGCGGGCCGCGGCCGTAGTCGGTGGTCATGCCGCCGAAGGGCCGCTGGTAGATCTTGCCGTCCTCGGTGCGCGAGAACGGCACGCCCCAGTGCTCGAGCTCGTAGACGGCCGCCGGCGCGTTGCGGACGAGATATTCGATGGCGTCCTGGTCGCCGAGCCAGTCCGACCCCTTGACGGTGTCGTACATGTGCCAGCGCCAGTTGTCCTCGCCCATGTTGCCGAGGGAGGCGGCGACGCCCCCCTGGGCCGCGACCGTATGCGAGCGCGTCGGGAACACCTTGGTGATGCAGGCGGTGCGCAGACCCGCCTGGGAGCAGCCGACCGTGGCACGCAAGCCGGCGCCGCCGCCGCCGACGATGACCACGTCGAAGGTGTGATCGGTGATCGGATAGGCGCGGCCGTTGACGGCCGGAGCTGCAGCGCCGTTGGTGGATCCGTTGGATGCCATGCGAGCCTCCTTAGAGCACGATGCCAAAGAGCGGCTGCGGGTCTTTGGGACAGATCATGCTCAAATCAATGACTTTGAGGGGATGATGCGCGGAAGGATCATCCCGCCCTAAACGACGCGGCCGAGACCGAGCTTGAGAATGGCGAACAGCGCCGCCGCCGCCACGGCCGCGGCGAAGAAGGTGTTGAGGATCACTGCGGCGAGCTTCATGCCCTTGTCGTGCACGTAGTCCTCGATGACCACCGTCATGCCGATGCGCATGTGGATGGCGACGGAGATGACCAGCAGCAGCAGCACGATGCTCGCCGCCGGATGCGAGACGATGGCCACAGCCGTCGCATAGTCGCGGCCGCCGGCCGCCAATAGGATGCCGACGAAGGCGATGATCAGGATCAGGTTGGCGATCGCGGTCAGGCGCTGGCGCCAGAAATGCTCGGTGCCGGCATGGGCGGCGCCCAGACCCTGGATCTTGGACAGTGTCGTGCGCAACGTTCTCGTGGGCTCGGCCATGGCGGATCTCCTCAGGCGAGCGCCAGCGCGATCACCCAGACGACGACGGTCAGGGCGAGCGAGCCGAACAGCGTGAAGCGGGCCAGGTTCATGCGGGCTTCGCGCTCGAAGCCGTAACCCAGGTCCCAGATGAAATGGCGGATGCCGCCGAGCATGTGGTGGAACAGCGCCCAGGTGAAGCCGATGAGCACCAGCCGGCCAAGGATCGAATTCATCACCCATTGCACGGTGGCGTAAGGGCCAGGGCCTGCGGCGAGCGCGACGAGCCACCACACCACGAGCAGCGTGCCCCCGTAGAGGGCGCACCCGGTGATGCGGTGGACGACGGACATGGCCATGGTCCACGTCCACCGGTAGATCTGCAGGTGCGGCGACAGCGGCCGGGCCTGCTCTACCCCTGCGCCAGGCGCCCTGGCCCGAACTTCCGACATCCTTGGCTCTCCACTTTGCCGCCGGCTGGGCAGGCAACGGTGATCTGGGCCGCCCGGCGCGCCGCGTCCGACGCCGCCCGTGGTGCCCCCGGGTCCGGCAAGGCATGCCGAGCCCGCGCTAGTTTGGAACGGTTCCTATCCAAAGTCGGCGCGGCCCGCAATGGTGCCCGCAGGCCCCTCTGGCCTTGCCGAAGCGGTGCTTACTTCGCCACCTGCGAAACGACAATGCCTTGCGCGGCCGCCCTCCGCAGGTCTGCTTCCGGCTCTGCACGCGGCCCGGATCGGACGCGGTAAGGCAGCAGGCAGGCAAGTCCGCATCTCTGAAACAGCTTTCGTCCGGTTTAGAATGAAGGTAATGTTTGCGGGCTCGTGAGCAATTGGCTTTTCACGTAGGCTGCCTTCGCGGTCCGCGAAGGGACTAAGACATGCGCTTCGATTTCACCGATCTCTCCCTGTTCCGCAACGTCGTCGAGGCCGGCTCGATCACCCACGGCGCGGAGCGCAGCCATCTGGCCCTGGCGGCGGCCTCGACCCGCATCAGGCACATGGAGGAGGCGCTCGGTGCCGCCCTGCTGGTGCGCGGCCGCCAGGGCGTGACGGCGACCCAGGCCGGCCGCACCCTGTTGCAGCATGCCCGCACCATCCTCGCCCAGGCCGATCTGCTGCGCGACGAAATGAGCTCCTTCGCCGGCGGCCAGGCCGGCCAGATCCGCATCCTGTCCAACACCAACGCGCTCACCGAGTTCCTGCCGGAGGCGCTGTCGTCGTTTCTCGCCAGCCACCCGCACGTGTCGATTGATCTGGAGGAGCGCCTGTCGGACGAGATCGTCGGCCTGATCGCCGAGGGCGCCGCCGAGATCGGCATCGTCGCCGGCACCGTCGATCCGGGTGCGCTGGAGACGTTCCCGTTCCGCCGCGACCGCTTCGTGCTGGTGGTCGGGGCGGGCCATCCGCTGGCGACGCGCCCGCTCGACGCCGGGGGGCAGCCGCTGGCGATCTCCTTCGCCGAGGTGCTGGACCACGATTTCATCGGGCTCGACCGGGCGAGCGCGCTGCAGCGCTTCCTCGCCGGCAAGGCGACCCGCATCGGCCGCCCGATCCGCCTGCGCGTGCAGCTGCGCAGCTTCGACGGCGTGTGCCGGCTGGTGGAATGCGGCGTCGGCGTCGGCATCGTGCCGGAGACCAGCGCCGAGCGCGCCGCCAAGACGATGGCGATCGCCATCGTGCCGCTCAGCGACCCCTGGGCCGAGCGCGACCTGACCATCACCATCCGCAGCCTCGGTGGGCTGCTGCCCTACGCGCGCCAGCTGGTGGAGCACCTGCGCGTGCATGGACCCGGCGGCGCGGCGCACGACGGGATCGTTCAAGCTTAAGCGTGTGGTCCTTCGGATGGAATGCTCGGGGCTGGTCTACCGCACCATCAGGGCCCAGTAGTCGAAATCGAGGATCACCGCAGGGTCGGCCTCGGCGCCCACCTTGTCCGGATGATCGGCGCAGGGCTTGTTCTTGGTGGCGATGGTGCGCAGACGCAACGCCCCCACGTCGGCGCGGCCCGGGATCTCGGCCACATCCAGCACCTCGCTCCAGGCGTACACCGTGTCGCCGGCGAACAGCGGCGCCACGTGGCGGCCGCCGTTGATCGCCGCCACGTGGAAGGCGTTGGCGAGCCCGTTGAACGACAGCGCCCGCGCCAGCGAGATGACGACGCCGCCGTAGATCAGCCGCTTGCCGAAGCGCGTCTCCTGGGCGGCGTGCCCGTCGAAGTGCACCTTGGCGGTGTTCTGGTAGAGGCGCGTGGCGATCTGATGCTCGGCCTCCTCGACCGTCATGCCGTCGACGTGGTCGATCTTCTCGCCCGCAGCGTAGTCGCCGAAGCGATAGGGGCCGCCGGCGAGGTCGTCGGCCCACCTGGCGCGATCGAGCACCGGCACCGCGGCGCCGAGGCTTGCGGGATCGACCACCTTGGCGAGCGTCGGCACGCCCTCCCCGGTCGGCGCGGCGGCTTCGTCCGCCTTGCGCACCATGACCCAGCGCACGTACTGGAGCACCGGCTCGCCGTGCTGGTTGGAGCCGGTGGAGCGCACATAGACCACGCCGGTCTTGCGGTTGGAGTTCTCCTTGAGGCCGATGACCTCGGATACCGTCGACAGCGTGTCGCCGGGATACACCGGCTTCAGGAAGCGCGCCTCGGCATAGCCGAGGTTGGCGACCGCATTGAGCGAGATGTCGGGCACCGTCTTGCCGAACACCACGTGGAAGACCAGCAGGTCGTCGACCGGGCTCCGGGGATAGCCGACGGCCTGGGCAAAGGCATCGGACGACTGCACCGCCACGCGCGGGCCATAGAGGGCCGTGTAGAGCGCCACGTCGCCGGTGGTCACCGTGCGCGGCGTGGCATGGCGGATGGTCTCGCCGATGCGGAAGTGCTCGAAGAAGCGGCCGGCGTCCGTCTTGCTGCCGGACTTGCTGGAAGCGGTCATCGCCATTCCTGTTACCGTTAGGTGAATGGCTCTTTCTTGAGGCGATGGCCCGCCGGGTCAAGCCCGGCCGGCCATCCGCTAGAACCGCACGACGATCTTGCCGAAGGCCTGCCGTCCCTCCAGCCGCTCAAGGCCCTTCTGGAAGTCGGCGAGCTCGTAGGCGGTGTCGATCACCGGGCTCATCCCCGCAGCCATCTTCTCGAGGGACTCGCGGATGTTGCGCATCGCGCAGCCGAACGAGCCGAAGATGCGGTATTGCTGTTGGAACAGCTGCATCAGGTTCATCGTCGTCGAGATGCCCGAGGTCGAGCCGCAGGTGACGAGGCGGCCACCGCGCTTGAGGCAGAGCAGGCTGCCGTTCCAGGTGTCGACGCCCACGTGCTCGAAGACGACGTCGACGCCCTTGCGCTTGGTCAGCTTGCGCACCTCGCCCTCGAACCGCTCGGTGCGGTAGTTGATGACCACGTCGGCGCCGAGCGCCTTGGCCTTGGCGCCTTTCTCGTCGTCGCCCACCGTGGTGTAGACCGTACAACCGATGGCCTTGGCCATCTTGATGGCCGCCGTGCCGATGCCGGAGCCGCCGGCATGCACCAGGATGCTCTCGCCCGGCTCCAGCCGGGCGTTGTCGAACAGCATGTGCTGCACCGTTCCGAAGCCGATCGGCGCGCAGGCGGCGTCATCGAAGCTCACCCCCTCCGGCACCTTGATCACCAGCCGCTCCGGTCGGTTGATCAGCTCGCGGGCGAAGCCGTCCACGTGGAAGCCGAGGATGCCGGCCACGTTCTCGCAGAGGTTGTCACGCCCTTCGCGGCAGGCCTTGCACGTGCCGCAGGTCTCGGCGCCGTACATGACCACCTTGTCACCGACCTTGAAGCGGCTAACCCCGGAGCCGAGCGCGACGACCTCTCCCGCCGCCTCGACCCCGGCGATCTGCGGCATCTTGCGGCGGGCGAAGGCCATGCCGCGAAACCCCCAGACGTCGAGGTAGTTGAGTGCGATGGCCCGGGTGCGGATCTGAACCTCGCCCGCCGCCGGCGGTAACGGGGGGTCGATGTCGGTCAACCGCAGGTCGCGATCGCCGAAGAGCTGGAGCGCACGCATGACTTGTGTCCCGGATCGCGCTGCGGATCGGTTGGATCCGCGTCATCGACGCGATCTAGAGGGAGCCGCGGGGCAGCACAAGAGCGCCGGCGCCGATGCCGGCGGTCAGCGGGCCACGGTGGCGGTGCTGGCGGAGACCGTGCCGGTACCGACGGCGGTGGCGCCGACCGCGCCGAGCTGCTCGCCGTCGGCGGCCGTGGGCTCCACCACCGGGGGCGGCGCTTCCTTGGGGCTGCTGAAGGCATCCGCGTCGGCGAAGGGCGAGGCCAGGATGACGCGGGGGTCGCCGCGGGAGCCGACGTCCTGGGCCGTGGACGGCTGGGCGACGACCGCGCCGGGCATCGCCGGGCCGTACTCCTCGCTCGCCAGGATGCGCGCGTCGCGCCTCCTGGTCTTCGACACGAACGACTTGAGCGGCGCGATGCCGAAGGCGGCCTTCTGCGACGGCGACAGGTAGCCGACCTTGGTCGCGTCGGCGAATTCGCGCTCGTGGTGGGCCCGGCCGGGCGAGCCCCTGAACACCTTGGCGCCCTCCTCGGTGATCACCGTGTCGCCCCGCCGCAGCGTCGGATCCTCCAGCGGCGAAAGCGTCTTGCCGAGCTTGGAGGGATTGCGGCAGCTGCAGGCGGCCGGACGCTCCCGCTGATACGAGAATGCCGTCGCCAGGTCACGGTAGGCGCGCTTGTCACGGTCCGTGGCGGAATTGAGGCTGTCCGCGTCGCGCACCGTGAACATGCGCACCTCCGAATCCGGGCAGCGCGCCTGGCACAGCATCTCGGTGACGTCGTCGCTGCTGCCGAGGTTCTCGGCCGGATATTGGAATCCGTCGCACAGACGCACGCACACCTTGCCGCGGCTGACGGGCGCGAACTGGCCGCCATCGGCCATGTTGGCGGGGTTGGCGAACACCTTTCCCGACGGCGCGGAGCCGCCCCCCGCCGCCGCGGAGCCGCGCGGGGTCTTGCGGATCGACCGGCGACCCTGCACGCGGATGGTGTTCTGGGCCGGGGCATAGGTTGGGGTGCCGACTGCGTAGGCGGCGTAGGGGGCGTAGCGTGCCGGCGCTGCGGCCCGCGGCACCTGCGGGCGGGCCGCCGCGCGGCCGTTGTTGCCGGACAGGAACTCGTAGATGCCGGCGTTGTCGGCGGCGCGCGCCGGCATCGCCAATGCGGCAAGGCCGAGGAGGCAGGCCACGGCAGCCACGGTCAGACGGCGAAGAGCGGGCCATGCGTCACGCGCAGCGGATCGCGCACCGCCGGTCCCCCTGGTCGCGAAGCCTGGCACACCGTGCGGTTGTAGGAGCGTCGTCGCCAGCATGTCATCCGATCCGGGCGCCACAAGGTCCTGCCGCAGATTAGGTCCATCGTTCAAAGGATAGTCTTGGTTCCATGTCAAGCATGTTTCAGCGAGCGTTCTAATCGCCTCGGCGGCGGCTGCGCAGCAATTGTCCCACCAAAAGCGGGCGCGGCAACGCAATCAGCGGTGGGCGCTGATCTGCGCCATCAACCCGCCGTCGACGGGAATCGCGGCGCCGGTGACATAGGTGGCGGCGTCGCTCATCAGGAAGTTCACCACCGCCGCGATCTCGTCAGGCCGCGCGAAGCGGCCCACCGGGATCTGCTTCTCGAGGCCGGCCCGATGGTCGGCGTAGCGCGCCATCATGTCCGTATCGATGAAGCCGGGGGCCACGGTGTTCACCGTCACGCCCCGCTTGCCCGTCTCCAGGGCGAGGGTCCTGAGGTACGAGGTCAGCGCCCCCTTGGAGGCGGCATAGGCGGCGTTGCCGGGGTTGGCCTGGAACGACGTCACCGAGCCAATCGCCACGATACGGCCGGCGCGCTGGCGGATCATGCCGCGGACCAGCGCCTTGACCAGCGCCGTCAACGACCAGAAGTTCACCTGCATGGCCGCCTCCGCCTTGTCGCGCGCCATGGTGGCGACCAAGCTGTCGTAGGATTGGCCGGCATTGTGGACGAGGCCGTAGTAACCGCTGTCCTCGTGCGCCGCGCAGAAGGCCTCGACCGCGGTCGCATCGGCGAGGTCGAGCGCCAGGGCGGTCACCCTGCGGCCGGGCACGGCATCGGCGAGCTCGGCGACGAGGTCCTCGGCCTCCCGTCCGGAGGCGCGATAGGTGAAATCGACGTCGAAGCCGGCGGCGGCGAGGGCGCGCACGATGGCGGCGCCGAGGCCCTTGCCGCCCCCGGTCACCAGAACCCGTCGCGTCATAGCTACTCCCGCTGTTGCTGCGTGGGGCGTCTGTTTCAGGCCGGCTCGGCGCCGAACACCAGGCAGGTATTCTGTCCGCCGAAGCCGAAGGAGTTGGAGAGCACCCGCGTGACGGACGCGTCGCGGGCGACGTTCGGCACCACATCGAGCGCGATGGCCGGATCCGGCACCTGGAAGTTGATGGTGGGCGGGAGGCGCCCGGTCTGGAGGGTCATCAGCGAGGCCACCGCCTCGATCGCCCCCGCCGCCGTCAGCGTGTGGCCAATCATCGACTTGTTCGACGAGATCGGGACGCCACTCATGCGCTCGCCCAGCACCGCCATCAGCCCGAGCGATTCCATCTTGTCGTTCTCGGGCGTCGCCGTGCCGTGGGCGTTCACGTAGTCGATGGCGTCGGGCGTGAGGCCGGCGTCGTCGATCGCCTCGCGGATCGCCGCGATGATCGGCGCGCCGTCGGGGCTCGAGCGGGTGCGGTGGAAGCTGTCGCCCCTCTCGCCGCAGCCGAGCACGAAGCCGAGCACCGTGGCCCCGCGCGCCAGGGCATGGTCGTAGTCCTCGAGCACCAGGGCAGCGGCGCCCTCGCCCATGACGAAGCCGTCGCGGTTCTTCGAGAATGGCTTGGACGCCGCGCCCGGCGGATCGTTCTGGGTGGACAGGGCCGACAAGAGCGAGAAGCGGATCAGCGACTCCGGATTGACCGAGCCGTCCGTGCCGACGCAGAGCGCGGCCTCGACCTCGCCGCGGCGGATCGCCTCGACGCCGAGCTGGATCGCGGTCGCGCCGGACGAGCAGGCGGTCGACAGCGACACCGGCGAGCCCTTGGTGCCGAAGCGCTCGGCCACGTGGTCGGCGACGCTGCCAAACAGGAACAGGTCGTGCCAGGTCTTGAAGCGGCCGCTCCTGGCCGCCGCGATGAGGTCGGCGTAGGTCACGTCGCCCGCCGCGCCCGAGGCTTGCGCCAGGGCCAGGCGTTGCGGCCACTCCATCTCCACCGGCGGCACGGCGATGAACAGCGCCCCGGGAAAGTCGCCCGCCTGGCCGATCGCCGCCTGCCCGATGGCCTCGGCAACGGCGCGCACCGCCAGCTCCTGCGACAGAGCCGGAGCGCAGAACGGCTCGGCGGCGACGAAATCGACCGTCGCGGCGATGGTCGTGCGGAGGTTGTCGGTGGCGAAGCGGTCGATGCGGTGAATGCCGGAGCGGCCGCCGGTGAGCGCCGCCCAATTGTCGTCTCGGCCCTCGCCGAGCGAGGTGACGATGCCGAGGCCGGTCACGGCCACCAGCGGCCGGCCGGAGCGATCCCGATGGGGTGTCGTCATGGTCCCCTCCAGTGCGTCGTGACGGCCGGCCGCAGCGGCCGCCGGGGGCGGATCAGGTCATGCCCGGCAGCCGCAGATGGGCCGCGCGCGCCGTCGATCAAGTGATGCGCGTGATGCGCGCCAGGCCTTCGCCGCGCGTGTGCCCGACGCTCGTCACCGTGGCCTCCTCGAAGCTGCCGGCGGCGAGCGCCGCGGCGGCGAGCGCGAGGCCGGCCGGAAACTGCGCCTCCAGCATGTGGCCGATGAGGTCGCCGGTGGCATAGACGCGCACGCCCTGGGCGAGCCGGGCGAGCGCGCCGCGCTCCTCCTCGGTGATGCCGACCACGCCGGTCGCGCCCGACAGGATGGCGCCCTTGCTGCGCGGGGCGCCGGGGCTCACCTGGGCCCACAGCCGGGCGAGCGAACGGTCGACAGACCCGGGGGCCCGCCGCGTCAGGTCGGCGGCGACCGCGTCGAGCCGCGCCAGCGGCCGGGCGCCGCGGGCCCCGGCCGTGTCGGCCGCCTCCAGCACCAGAAAGGCGGCGCCGCTGCCCGGGATGAAGCCGCCGCCGTGGCCCGGCCGGTCCCACACCGAGGCAAAGTCGTGCGCCCACAGGAAGCCGCCCATCTCGTAGATCAGCAGGATGTCCGGCCGCTCGGCGTTATAGGCCCCGCCGACGAGGAAGGTGTCGCCCTGGCCGGCAGCGATGCGCGCGGCGGCGATGCGCACCGCGTCGACCCCGGCTTGCTCCTCGCCCATGAAGGTGCGCGTGCCGCCGGTGACGCCGTGCACGATGGAGATGTTGCCGGCGAGCAGATTGGACAATTGCGCCAGGAACAGCGTCGGGCGCAGGTCGTTCATCAGTCGCTCGTTGAGGAACGCGCCGGCGTCGTTGGCCGTGGGCAGCCCGGTCAGGATCTGGCCGTCGACGACGTAGTCGCGCTCGCCGCCGCCGGCAGCCACCACCAGCTCCATGCGGCCGAGGCGCTCCTTGTCGTCCTTGAGGCCGGCATCGGCAAGCGCCAGCCCGGCGGCATAGACGCCGAGCTTCTGCCACGCCTCCATCTGGCGCTGATCGGCCTTCTTGGGAATCTGCTGCTCCCACGCCAGCGGCACCGCCGGGTGGAGCCGGTGGGGCGCGAACCGCTCGCCGTCGACGGAGGGAGTGACACCGCCGAGAGCCGCGACGTGAGTCTCGGTGCCTTCGCCCAGGGAGGAGACGAGCCCGATGCCGGTGATCCACACCTCGCGCTTGCTCATTCAGGCCGCCTCCGGCACCAGGCCGATCGCCTGCGCCTGCGCGCGCATCACCGTGGCCATGTCATTGGGGAAGGGCATCAGGCGGAACATCAGCTCCGCATCGCACACGGCCTTGCCGTCGCTGCGGATCTTGGCCTTGGTCACCGCGTAGCCCGAGCCGTGGTGGACGAGCTGGGCTTCGATGGCGAGCCCGGCGCCCGGGCCGACGAAGGTGCGAAACTTCGCCTTCTCGACTCCGGCCAGGAACGGCATGTGCGAGAACTTCAGCAGCCCGAGCACGAGATAGCCGGACGCCTGCGCCATGGTCTCGGTCAGCAGCACGCCGGGCATCAGCGGATGGCCCGGGAAGTGTCCTTCGAAGACGGGGCTGTCGTCGGGAACCGTGGAGGTGGCCGAGAGCACCTGCGCCGCCGCATCGAACGAGGCGACGCGGTCGATCATTTGAAAATATTCGAGACGCATCGGGATCTATGGCGCCTTCAAGGACGGTCGCCCGGGGCCCCAGACCGCGGGCCGAACCGGTTCACGCCGCCTTCGCGGCCACGAGCTGGTCGATCCGCGCGCACAGGTTCTTGAGCACGAAGTATTCTTCGGCGGGAACCTTGCCCTCGTTCACCTCCTGCGTCCACTGCTCCAGCGGCAGCTTGATGCCGAAAGCCTTGTCGATCGCGAAGGCGATGTCGAGGAAGGCCAGGGAGTCGACGCCGAGATCCTCGATCGCGTGGCTTTCCGGGGTGATCTGCTCACGCGGAATATCGCACGTTTCCGAAATGATGTTGGCGACGGTCTCGAACGTAGACGCCATCGCGTGCTCCTGTTTTGATATCGGTCCCCGGCCGCGACCGAGGAAGCGGGCTGAGGCGGTTGGCGCGCGCCTTGGCGCCACGATGAAAGGCGCTCCTATACAGCACCGTCCCCCCTTGTCCAATGGCGGCCGGTGTTGCCGTTGCGTCAGCGGCGGTGCCACGGCCGGGCGATCCGCGGCGGCACCGCAAGGCGCGGCGTGGTCGCATCGAGCGACAGATTGGGGCTCCAGAACGGGTCGTTGTCGAGCGATCCGCCCCAGCGTCGGTACATGTAGTGCATCTCATCTTGAAAGCGGATCAGCTTGGCGCCGCGGCGATCGCTGCCCCGGCTCTTCGATTCGTGGTGCACCAGCCGCGCGGTGGGCGTCCAGATGATGCGGTAGCCTGCGGCCCGCACGCGCAGGCAGAGGTCGACGTCGTTGAAGGCGACGCCCAGATGCGTCTCGTCGAAGCCGCCGAGGGCGGCGAACACGGCGCGCGGCATGGCCAGGCAGGCGGCGGTGACGCAGGAGACGTCCTGGGGCACGAGCAGGCGGCCGCCATGGCCCGGTGCGTCGCCCGCCGCCCCGAGGTGGACATGCCCGGCGACGCCCAGCAGCCCGAGCACGACGCCGCCGTGCTGAAGCGTGCCGTCGGGATAGAGCAGCTTCGCCCCCACGGCACCGATGCCGGGCCGGCAGGCGTAGGCGACCATTGCCTTCAGCCAGCCCGGCTCGACCACCTCGATGTCGTTGTTGAGGAACAGCAGGATCTCGCCCGTCGCCTTGGCCGCCGCGGAATTGTTGATGCGGGCGTAGTTGAACGGCCCCGGCGCATCGACCACGACGACGCCGCGCCCGCCGAGCTCGGCCAGCAGGGCCGCGGTCTGCGGCTCGACGCTGCCGTTGTCGGCGACGACGATCTCCAGGTCCGGATAGTCGGTGGCCTCGAGCAGGCCGGCGACACAGGTGGCGAGGAGCTCGGCATGGTCCCGGGTGGGGATGACGGCGGTGACCCGGGGCCAGCGGGTCGGCCCCGGCAGCGCTGTCGTCGGCAGCGATACGCTCGGACCGATCGCGCCGGCGGCGGCGCGCCGGTGGTAGAGCACGTGCGGCACGTGGACCACAGGGGCGACGCTCGCCGCCGCGGCTTGGCCGAGCAGCGCCGCGACCTCGGCGGCCGAGCCGGGCACGCGGGACAGCCGGCCGGCGCGGTGGCCGACGACGACCCCCAGGCGGCTCAGATAGTCCTGGTGACGCGCCAGCTCCCGGTTCCAGTCCGGCTTGAAGTACGGCGTGCTGCGGCGGCCGGCGGTGTCGATCAGATCCTCGTCCGAGTAGAGCACCTCCGCGCCCGGGTGGCGGACCATGGCCACGGCCATGACCGCCAGGGCGTGCGGCGCCAGCCGGTCCCCGGCCGCGACGAAGGCGACGGCGTCGCCCACCGCCGGCGGCAGGGCGCCCGGCGCCAAGTGGCCGATGCGCGCGTCCACACCTGTCGTTGCGCCCGCGGCGGTGGGCTCAACGACTAGCGCCGACCAGGCGCCGTAGAGCTGAGCCGACAGGCTGTCCAGGCTCGCCGCGGTCGTCGCCGCGTCCGCCTCGCCGTAGACGATGACCGTGATATGCGGCTGGGGCCGGAGCGCGGCGACCAGGCGGCCGACGGCGGCGGCCTCACGCGGGCCCACGGCGTCGAAGCGCGTGATCCAGGCGTCGTAACCGAGGACCGGCGGCGGGCGCACGGCGCGCAAAAGCCGCCGCGCCGCGCGGCGAAAGCCACGCGCCTGCAACTCGTGGGCGATACCCCGCAGCCGACGCAGCTGATGGGCGAGACGCGACAGCGGCATGAAATCTCCTGGGGTGATCGCTCCCCTCTGCTCTCATACCAGGGGCCGGCGCGACCGGGCTTGACCAAGGCGCCGCCGATTCGAAAGAATCCGGGCGCCTCGTCCGCAGCTCGGGTTGCCCGGGGCGAAGCCCGCCCGGGTCTAGCCCGCCGCGGCGGCGACATCCACCGACGAACGCCGCCACCGCGCGATCGTGGACGTGCCGGCCTTGGAAAGCCGGCGCGGTGCCTGTAGAGCGGACGGCGGGGGCGGCGCCGGAGAGGTGGATTGCTAGGGACAGGTCTCGGGAGTCATTTGCCGCCATGGATGCGCGATCTGCTCAGCCATGGCCTGCGCCCCCTGGCCGAGCGGCGGCTCAGGCACCGCCTCGCCGCGCTGGCCCGGCCGCCCGGCGGCCCTGAGGATCTGCTGGGCCTGCGCGTCGCGCTGTTCGGCATCTTCTCCAATCGCATGGGGCTCGGCCAAGGCGCCGAGCTGTTGGCCCGCCAGCTCACGGCGCAGGGAGCGCTGGTCGACCGCATCGACGTGGCGGGCGAGCTGGGGCTGCCAGGCAACCTGGTGCGGACCGAGGTACGGCCGGTGTCGGAGCTGCGGGCGGGCGGCCACGACCTCGTCATCGTCCACCTCAACCCGCCGGAGTTCGGCCAGCTCAGGACGCAGCTTGCGCCCGAGCTCTTCCAGGTGCCCATCATCGGCGTCTTCCTGTGGGAGCTCGACCGGGTGCCGCGGGACTGGCGCGAGGCCATCCAGAGCTGCGATCAGGTCTGGACGCCCTCCGTCTTCATTGCCGAGGCGATCACGGCCACGTTCCCCGATCTCGCCGACCGGCTGCGGGTGCGGCCCTATGCCGTCGACCTCGATCCGATGGCCCAGCGCACCATGCCGGCGCGGCTCGCCGCCCGCACGCGCCTCGGCGTCGACCCGGACACCTTCCTCGTCCTGACGTCGTTCTCGATGAAGTCGACGCTGGCGCGCAAGAATCCGATCGCCGCGATCGAGGCGTTCCGCCGGGCCTTTCCAGCCGAGGTCAACGCCACCCATCTGATCCGCTGCCTCGACCATGCGGCGTTCCCCGAGGGGCTCGCCCGCATGCAGGCGGCCGCGAGCGGCGACGCACGCATCCGCGTCGCTGCCATCGGGCGCGAGGAAAGCTCGATCGAGGACGCCTACCTGGCGTGCGATGTCTATCTCAGCCTGCACCGCAGCGAGGGCTTCGGCCTCAATCTGGCGGAAGCGCTCAGCATGGGGCTGCCGGTCATCGGCACACGCTGGAGCCTGGGCGATGCCATCGCAGATCACCGGCTGTTCATCCCCGTGCCGTCCACGCTGGTCGCCGTCGTCGACGACCAGCACCTCTACGACGGGGTAGCGGGGGCGCGTTGGGCCGAGCCCGATATCGCCTTCGCGGCCGATGCCCTGAGCCGCGTTGCCGCAAGTGCCCACGCCCCTGACACGGGGCCGTCGAAATCATAGAAATGATATCATAATCAATTAGTTATGATGAATTTCGAGGCGTCCGCAGGGCACCACGTCGAAACGAGGCGACGCCGCGATTCCCCCTGCCGGACCGCTGCGGCGGCGAGCGGCGCGCGCCCGTTCGGTTGCTTTCGCCCACGCCGCTGTGTAGAGCAACGGCCGCGATCTGGCCGCCCGCGCACCGGAGGCGTGATGGCGGCGCCGCGCCGCCCCGGCCGAAGCGCACGCCTGCGGCTCGCCGCAATCGCCGGATGGCGATGACGACAACCAGGGCCTTCATGACGCTTCTTCCCTCATCACGTGACTGGAGCCTGGCGGCCCGGGACGTCCGCAAAGGCCTTCTCGACTGGCAGGTGTGGGGGTTGCTGGCGCTGACCGACATACGCCAGCGCTATACGCGCTCACGCATCGGCCAGTTCTGGATCACGCTCAGCATGGCGCTCTTCGTCGGCGGCATCGGCGTGGTCTACTCCGCCCTCTTCAAGCAGGAGATGAGCAGCTACCTGCCGTTCCTGGCCGCGAACTACGTCGTCTGGAGCACGCTCCAGTCCATCGTGGCGGACGCGACGACCGTGTTCACCAGTTCGTCGATCTATCTGCGCCAGGAGGCGATGCCGCGCACGACGTTCGTCATGCGGCTGATCCTGCGCAACCTGATCACCTTCGCGCACAACCTCGTCATCGTGCCGTTCGTCTTCCTCATTTTCGCCGTCACGCCGTCCTGGACGATCCTGATGGCGATCCCGGGCGTCGCGCTGTTGGTGATCGCCGCCTTTCCGACCGTCATGCTGATCGGCGCCATCTCGACCCGCTTCCGCGACATGCCGCTGATCATTCAGAACCTGCTCCAGGTCGCGTTCTTCCTGACGCCGGTGATGTGGCGGCCCGAGCAGCTCGGGCCAGCCGGCAATTATGTCGTCGGGCTCAATCCCTTCGCCGTCTACCTGCGGATCGTCTCCGAGCCGCTGTACGGCCGCATTCCCGGCGTCTGGACCTACGTCGCGGCGATCATCTGCACGCTCGTGCTCTACGCCATCGCCTCGCCGTTCATGGCGCGGTTCCGCGCGCGCATCGTCTATTGGCTCTGAGGGGCGCCATGGCTTCCGTCACTCTCGCCAACGCGAGCGTCGAGTTCCCGATCTACAACGCCCGCGGCCGCTCGATCCGCAAGAGCCTGTTCGCCCGCGTCGGCGGTTCGGTCGATTCGACGGGCGACGTGGTCTCGGTGGCGGCGCTCAAGAACATCAACCTCAGCCTGCGCGACGGCGACCGGCTGGGCATCATCGGCCACAACGGAGCCGGCAAGTCGACGCTGCTGCGGGTGCTGTCGGGCGCCTACGAGCCCTCGTCGGGGACGGCCGAGATCGTCGGCCGCGTCTCTTCGCTGCTCGACATCACCATGGGCATGGACCCGGAGCTGACCGGCGCCGAGAACATCATCCTGCGCGGCACCCTGATCGGCATGTCCATCCGCGAGGCGCGCCAGCGGGTGATGGAGATCGACGAGTTCGCCGAGATCGGCTCGTTCATCGACCTGCCGATGCGCACCTATTCATCCGGCATGAACATGCGGCTGGCCTTCGCCATCTCGACGGCGGTGCAGCCCGATATCCTGCTCCTCGACGAACTGATCGGCGTGGGCGATCCGAGCTTCTCGGCCAAGGCCCGCCGCCGCATCGAGACGATGATGGAGAAGGCCGGCATCCTGGTGCTCGCCTCGCACGATGCCAAGACGCTGCGCGAATACTGCACGCGCGGCATCATCATGAGCCACGGCCGGATCGACTTCGAGGGGTCGCTGGACGAGGCGCTTGAGCGGACCGAGACGATCGACGCCTGAGAACTGCGGACCGCGGGTCAAGCCCGGTTGTAGCTGTCCTCGAGCCTGACGATGTCGTCCTCGGCGAGATAGGCGCCCGACTGCACCTCGATCAGGGTCAGCGGGATCTTGCCCGGATTGGCGAGGCGGTGGACGCAGCCGAGCGGCAGGAAGGTCGACTCGTTCTCGCGCAGCAGGATCTGCTCGCCGTCGCGTGTCACCAGCGCCGTGCCGTTCACCACCACCCAGTGCTCGGCGCGGTGGAAGTGCTTTTGCAGCGACAGCTGCGCGCCGGGCTTCACGAAGATGCGCTTCACCTGGTAGCGCTGGCCGGCGTGGATGCCCTCGTAGTGCCCCCACGGCCGGTACACCAGCCGCGGATGCTCGGCCTCGGGCCGGGCGAGCGCCTCCAGCCGTTCGACCACCTTGCGCACGTCCTGGCTCAGGCGGCGCGGCGTCACCAGCACCGCGTCGTCGGTGACGACGACGACCAGGTCCGACACGCCGAGCAGGGCCACCAGCGGCCCGGACGACTTGACGTAGCTGTCGCGGGTCTCGACCAGCACGGCCTCACCGGCCACCGCATTCCCCGCCCCGTCACGCTCCGACACCTCCCAGAGCGCGTTCCATGAGCCCACGTCGGTCCAGCTCATCTCGCCGGGGACGACCGCCGCGCGGCTGGTCTTCTCCATGACGGCATAGTCGATGGACACCGCCCGGGCATCGCGGAAGCGCGCGCCGAGACGGATGAAGTCCCCGTCCACGGTCCGCTCCGCCAGCGCCTCGGCGACCGTCGCGGCGAGATCCGGCTCCAGGCTCGACAGCTCCTCCACCAGGAGCGCGGCGGGAAACATGAACATGCCGCTGTTCCAGAGATAGCGGCCGCTGGCCACGTAGCCCTCCGCGGTCGCGAGATCCGGCTTCTCCACGAAGCGGTCGACGGCGTGGGCGCCCGGCGCCTGCGCCAGCGACGCGCCTGCCTCGATATAGCCGTAGCCGGTCTCCGGTGCCGTCGGCTTCATGCCGAAGGTCACCAGCCGGTCCCCGGCGGCGGCCGCCGTGGCCGTCGCCACCGAATGGCTGAACGCGTCCGACCGGGCGATGAGGTGATCGGAGGGCAGCACCAGCAACAGCGCGTCCGGCGCGGTTTCGCCGATCAGCATCGCCGCCGCCGCCAGCGCCGGCGCGGTGTTGCGCGCGGCCGGCTCGAGCAGGATGGCGTGCGGCGGCACCCCGATCTCGGCCAGCTGCTCGGACACGATGAAGCGGTAGTCCTCGTTGGCGATCACCAGCGGCGGCTCGAAGCGCGCCGGATCGCTGATCCGCAGCGCCGTTTCCTGCAGCAGGCTCCACGCGCCGGTCAGCTTCAGGAATTGCTTGGGATACTGCCCGCGCGACAGCGGCCACAGGCGCTTGCCGCCGCCGCCGCACAGGATCACGGGCGTCACTTTGCGGTGCATCGATCCGGGTTCCACACCGCACTCTTGAGTCGATGGATGGCCGGGGTCAAGCCCGGCCATGACGCTGGAGCGAAGGCGCCTCCACTCTCGCTCCGTCGTGGTCGGGCGTGGCCCGGCCATTCCCATCTCACTGGCGCAGAGTGCGACTCGCGGGCGGCCCTAGGCCGCCAGCTGGCGCAGCACGTAGTGCAGGATGCCGCCGTTGCGGAAGTACTCGAGCTCGTCGAGCGTATCGATGCGGCAGATGAGCGGCACCTTGGCCACCTTGCCGTCCGTGTAGGTGATCTCGGCCTCGAGCGTCTGGCGCGGCTTGAGGCTCTCGCCGAGGCCGCGGATGCTGACCGTCTCGTCGCCCTTGAGCCCGAGCGTCTGCCAGGAGGTGCCGTTCTCGAAGACGAGCGGCAGCACGCCCATGCCGACGAGGTTGGAGCGATGGATGCGCTCGAAGCTCTGGGTGATGACGGCACGCACGCCGAGCAGGTTGGTGCCCTTCGCCGCCCAGTCGCGCGACGAGCCGGTGCCGTACTCCTTGCCGGCGAAGACCACCAGCGGCACGCCCTCGGCCTGGTAGCGCATGGCCGCGTCGTAGATCGACAGCTGCTCGCCGCCGGGATAGTGGACGGTGACGCCACCCTCGACGCCCGGAACCATCTGGTTCTTGATGCGGATGTTGGCGAACGTGCCCCGCATCATCACCTCGTGGTTGCCGCGGCGGGTGCCGTACTGGTTGAAGTCGGCCACCGGCACGCCGTTGTCCAGGAGGTACTTGCCGGCCGGGCTCGCCGCCTTGATCGAGCCGGCCGGCGAGATGTGGTCGGTGGTGATCGAGTCGAGGAAGAGCCCCAGGACGCGGGCGCCGACCACGTCGGCGACCGGCTTGGGCGTCATCGATATGCCCGAGAAATACGGCGGGTTCTGCACGTAGGTCGACTTGTCGTCCCAGCCGTAGGTCTTGCCGCCCGAGATGCTGATCTGCTTCCAGTTGTCATCGCCGGCGAACACGTCGGCGTAGCGGGTGCGGAACAGCGCCTGGGTGATGTTCTTGTCGATGAAGGCCTGCACTTCGGCGCTGCTCGGCCAGATATCGCTGAGATAGACGGGCTTGCCGTCCGAGCCGGTGCCCAGCGGCTCGGTGCTCAGGTCGACCTGGAGGGAGCCCGCGAGCGCGTAGGCGACGACCAGGGGCGGCGAGGCCAGGTAGTTCGCCCTGACGTCCGGATTGACGCGGCCCTCGAAGTTGCGGTTGCCCGACAGCACGGCCGCCGCCACGATATCGTTGTCGTTGATGGCCTTGGAGATCTCGGCCGGCAGCGGGCCGGAGTTGCCGATGCAGGTGGTGCAGCCGAAGCCGACCAGGTTGAAGCCGAGCTTGTCGAGCTCGGCCTGCAGGCCGGAGGCGGCGAGGTATTCGCCCACGACCTGCGAGCCCGGCGCCAGCGAGGTCTTCACCCACGGCTTGGAGGCGAGGCCCTTGGCGGCGGCATTGCGGGCCAAGAGGCCGGCGCCGATCATCACGCTGGGGTTGGACGTGTTGGTGCACGAGGTGATGGCGGCGATGACCACGTCGCCGTGGCCGAGATCGAAATTCTTGCCGTCGACCTTCCAGCGCTTGGCGATCTCGGCCGCCTTCTTGAACTCGCTTTCCATGGAGGCGGCGAAGCCGCTCTTGGCGCCGCTCAGCAGCACCCGGTCCTGGGGCCGCTTGGGCCCCGCCAGCGACGGCTCCACGTCATTGAGATCGAGCTCGAGGACGTCGGTGAACACCGGATCGGGCGTGGCCGCGGTGCGGAACATGTCCTGCGCCTTGGCATAGGCCTCGACCAGGGCGACCCGGTCGTCGGCGCGGCCCGACTTGGTGAGGTAGGCGATGGTCGCCTGGTCGATCGGGAAGAAGCCGCAGGTGGCACCGTACTCGGGCGCCATGTTGCCGATGGTGGCACGGTCCTCGATGGTCATGCCGTCGAGGCCGGGCCCGTAGAATTCGACGAACTTGCCGACGACGCCCTTCTTGCGCAGCATCTGGGTGACCGTCAGCACCAGATCGGTGGCGGTCATGCCTTCCCTCAGCTTGCCGGTGAGCTTGAAGCCGACGACCTCGGGGATCAGCATGGAGAGCGGCTGGCCCAGCATCGCTGCCTCGGCCTCGATGCCGCCCACGCCCCAGCCGAGCACGGCCAGCCCGTTGACCATCGTGGTGTGCGAGTCGGTGCCGACGAGGGTGTCGGGATAGGCGACCTCCTGGCCGTTCTCGTTACGCGTCCAGACGGTCTGCGCCAGGTACTCCAGGTTGACCTGGTGGCAAATGCCGGTACCCGGCGGCACGACACGGAAATTGTCGAACGCCTCCTGGCCCCAGCGCAGGAAGCGGTAGCGCTCGCCGTTGCGCTCATACTCCAGCTTGACGTTGTCCCCGAAGGCGCGGGGCGTGCCGAACTCGTCGACGATGACCGAGTGATCGATGACGAGGTCGACCGGCACCAGCGGGTTGATCTTCTCCGGATCGGCGCCGAGCGAGGTCATGGCGTCGCGCATGGCGGCGAGGTCGACCACCGCCGGCACGCCGGTGAAGTCCTGCATCAGCACGCGCGCCGGCCGGAAGGCGATCTCGCGCTCATCGGCGCCGCGGTTCTTGAGGAAGGCGGCAATCGCCAGGATGTCGTCCTTCTTGACGGAACGGCCGTCCTCGAAGCGCAGCAAATTCTCCAGCAGCACCTTGAGGGCGAACGGCAACCGGGAGATGTCGGGCAGCCCATTCGCCTCGGCGGCCTTGAGCGAATAATAGGCGTAGCTTTTGCCACCGACATCGAGAGTCTGGCGGCTCTTGAAGCTGTCGAGAGAGGTCATGGCAGATCCTGGCGTGAATGCGGGGAACCAAGCAAGAATTTGGCCCAAGCGCTCAAGTAAGCGCACGCCGCCCCGGGAGTGCCCAGGCCCCGCGCGTCACGCGCGCGGCGCAGCCGCGATGTCTATAGAGCGTTTCCCGCCCGATCGCCATAGGCCTGAGCGATTCTAATGTAGCGCTGCGGCTGCCCGGCGCGCGCCGCCGTTGCGCTGGCGCCGGGCGCCGTGGCAGAGGACGGGGATGATCCTCGATGCCCACGATCTCGCCTGCCGGCGCGGCGGCCGGACGGTTTTTCGCCACGTCGGCTTCCGCCTCGCGGCAGGCGAGGCCCTGGTGGTGACCGGCGACAACGGCGCCGGCAAGTCGAGCCTGATCGCCGTCGTCGCCGGCCTGCTCGCCCCGGACGCCGGACGCGTCTCGCTCGAGGGCGGCGGCGGACGGCCGCTCGACGAACTGATCGGTCTCGTCGGGCACCGCGACGGCCTCAAGGCGCAGCTGACGGCGGCCGAGAATCTGGTGTTCGCCCGCGAGCTCCTCGGCGCCTCGGCGCGCCCGGTGGCCGAGGCCCTGGCGAGTGTCGGCATGAGCCACGCGGCGGACATGGCCGTCGCCATCCTGTCCGCCGGCCAGCGCCGCCGCGTGGCTCTCGCCCGGCTTCTCGCCTGCGACCGGCCGATCTGGCTGATGGACGAGCCGGGGGCGGCGCTCGATGCCGCATCTCTGCGCATGCTGGCTGCCATGATGAGCAATCACCTGGCCGCCGGCGGCATCATCCTCGCCGCCACCCACCAGCCGCTCGGCCTGGAGGGGGCCCGCACCCTGCGGCTCGAACGCCCGGCCGGGGCTGCGGAGCCGGACGACCCCTTCCTGGAGGAGGATTGGGACGGAGAGCTGGGCTGGCCGCTCGACGCCGGCCCGGCCGAGCGGCATGCCGACGGCTCGCGTCCCCGCACCGACGACCCGGCCTGATGCTCCGGGCGGCGGCGGCGATCGTCGGGCGCGACCTCAAGCTGGCGGCCCGCGGCGGCGGCGGCGGCGGCCTTGGCCTGCTGTTCTTCCTGATGATCGTCACCCTGGTGCCCTTCGCCATCGGGCCCGACCTGGCGCTGCTCGCGCGCATCGGCCCGGCCATCCTGTGGCTCGCCGCCGTGCTGGCGACGCTGATCGGGCTCGACCGGCTGTTCCAGGCGGACGAGGAGGACGGCTCGCTCGACCAGATGCGGCTCGCCGGCACGCCGCTGGAGCTGATCGTCGTCGCCAAGGTCGTCGCCCATTGGCTCACCACGGGCCTGCCGCTGGCGCTTGCCGCGCCGCTCTTCGGCCTGCTACTGGCGCTCACCCCGGAGGCCATGGCGGCGGTGACCGTGACGCTCCTGGTCGGCACTCCGGCGCTGACCTGCGTCGGGGCCGTCGGGGCCGGGCTGACGGCCGGCATCCGCCGCGGCGGGCTGCTGCTCGCCATCATCGTCGTGCCGCTGATGGTGCCGACGCTGATCTTCGGGGTGTCGGCCACCAACGCCGCGCTCGGCGGACCGGTGCCGTTCCTGACCCCTTTCCTCGTCCTCGTCGCCCTGTCGCTGCTCGCGCTGGTGGCCGGCTCGGTCGGCGCCGCCGCCGCCCTGCGCGGTCTGTAACTAGAATGGTCCGGTCAGGCCAGGCCATATCGTTGATAACAAAGGCTCTTCGTCTCCCAGCGCGTCATGGTCGGGCTTGACCCGACCATCCATCCGCTCAAGGTCGATGTCACCGCGCTGAGCGGCCCGAGCGGCGCCTACAGCGCCTTGCCGCGCATCAGGCGGGGTTGTGCTCCGATCAGGCCCGCGGCCTCGCGGACGAAGAAGCGCTTCAGCGGCGGTAGGCGGTCGACCAGGCGCAAGCCGAGCTCGCGACCGAGGCGCAAGGGCAGGTCGTCGTTGGAGAACAGACGGTTGAGGACGTCGGTCGCCGCGCCCATGGACAGCGCGTCCACACGCCGGCCCCGTTCATAGGCGGCGAGCGCGCCGGCGTCACCGGGCTCGAGACCGAGCCGCACGGCATCGGCGACCGCCTCGGCAAGAACCGCCACGTCGCGCAGCCCGACGTTGAGGCCCTGGCCGGCGAGCGGGTGCATGACGTGGGCGGCTTCGCCGACCAGGGCCAGGCGCTCGCCGACGAAGCGGCGGGCCATGCCGAAGCTGAGCGGATAGGCATGCAGCGGCTCCTCGAGGGTCAGTGCGCCGAGCTCCAGCCCGAAGCGCTGCGCGATCTCGATCAGCTGGTCGTCGGCGTCGAGCGTCAACAGGGCGTCGGCATTGTCGCGCCGCTCGCTCCAGACGATCGACGAGCGGTTGCCGGTCAGCGGCAGGATGGCGAATGGGCCCGACGGCAGGAAATGCTGCACGGCCCGGCCGCGATGGGGGCGCGCATGGCCGATGGTGGCGACCAGCCCGCACTGGCGGTAACGCCAGCCGACCCAGCCGATGCCGGCCTGGTCACGCAAGGCCGAGCGCGCGCCGTCGGCGGCGACGAGGAGGCTCGCGGGCCGCGACCCGGAGCTGGTGCGGGCGAGACCCGGGCCTTGCACGGCGCCGTCGGCCGCGGCGGCGCTCCAGCGCTCGACGCGCACAGGCTCCAGGGCGACGCCCGCCGCCTCGGCCCGCTCGCGCAGCATGGCGGTGAGCCCGGCATTCTCGACCATGTGGGCGAAGGGTTCGCCGGGCGCGGCCTCGCCGCCGAACGACAGCAGCGCCGGCCGCAACGGTTCGTCGAGCCGGCTGTCGGTGACCACCATGTCGCGGATCGGCTCCGCCGCGAGCCGCTGCTCGTCCCAGACGCCGAGGACCTCGAGCATGCGGCGGGCGCCGGCCGACAAAGCGTAGGCGCGGCGATCGCGTCCGCCGGAGGCGAGCGCCGGATCGGCGACCGTCACCTCGACCCGGCGGCCGAGCGCCTGCTTCAGGGCGAGGCCGAGGGTGAGGCCGACCGCTCCGCCGCCGGCGATCAGGATCGAGCGGCTGCTGTGCGGCACGTCGTGCTCCATTGCGAAGTTGCGGGCGGCGAGAGAGGATTTGCCCGGACGGGCCGGGCGGGGCAACGACAGCCTAGAATGCTTCGCGATCGGGGGGAATCAGCCCATCGCAAGACAAGGGCAACAATCGGCGGAGTTGGAGCCTGCCTCGCCGATCGGATCGACATCCGACGGGGCCCTGCTCCGAGGCACCACCGGACCGCAACGGAGATCGCGCATGAGCCAAGCCGTCGACAACCTGCTCTCGATTCTGGACCTCGAGCCGATCGAGGTGAACCTGTTCCGTGGCCGCAGCCCGCAGGATCGGTGGCAGCGGGTCTTCGGCGGGCAGGTGATCGGCCAGGCGCTGGTCGCCGCCTGCCGCACCGTGGACGATCGTGCGCCCCACTCGCTGCATTGCTATTTCCTCCTCGGCGGCGACCCGCGGGTGCCGATCATCTACGAGGTTGACCGCATCCGCGACGGCCGCAGCTTCACCACACGCCGCGTCGTCGCCATCCAGCACGGTCGTCCGATCTTCGCCCTCACCGCCTCCTTCCACGTCGCCGAGGAGGGGCTGGAGCACGCCACGCCGATGCCCGACGTGCCCGGGCCGGACCAGCTGCCGAGCCATTTCGACATCGAGCCGAAGCTGCTCGCAGCGATGCCGGAGCACGTGCGCCGCTTCTTTTCCAGCGAGCGGCCCATCGAGATCAAGCCCGTCGACTACCAGCACTACTACGCCCGTTACTTCTCGCGGCAGCCGGCGGCGCTGCCGTCGTGCGTGTGGATCCGCGCCGTGGACCGGCTGCCCGACGACCCGGCGATCCACCAGTGCGTCCTGGCCTTCGCTTCTGACATGACGCTGCTCGATGTCAGCCTGCTGCCGCACGGCCGCAGCGTCATCGAGCCCACCATCCAAAGCGCCAGTCTCGATCACGCCATGTGGTTCCATGCCCCGTTTCGGGCCGACGAGTGGCTCCTTTACGTGCAGGACAGCCCGGTGGCGACCGGCGCGCGCGGCCTGACGCGCGGGCTGATCTACACCCACGCAGGACGCCTGATCGCCTCGGTGGCGCAGGAGGGCCTTATCCGGCCGCGGCCAGATCTTGCCCAAGCCTAAGACACAATGCATAATTATTAATCTTTTGCATCAATTGTAAGCTCCGATTCGCCTGGCGCGGAGCCTCATTTCTTATCGTCAAGGTCGGATCGCTGTGCATGGCCACGAAGCCGCCGCATCCGCCTCGACTTGGCACGCAGCTTGTTTTGCTCCTCGCGGAAATGAGCGGGTCGGAGCCAGCCTAAGCCCGTTCACCAACACCAGGCCGATCGCCCGCCACGGCGGAGACGGCGTAACGGGGGATGCCAGTGATGAAAATTGTGATGGCGGTGATCAAGCCGTTCAAGCTGGAGGAGGTCCGCGATGCGCTGACCTCCATCGGCGTCCACGGGCTCACGGTGACGGAGGTCAAGGGCTACGGCCGGCAGAAGGGTCACACCGAGATCTACCGGGGCGCCGAGTACGCCGTGAGCTTCCTGCCCAAGATCAAGATCGAGGTCGCCGTGCCCAGCGACATGGTCGACAAGGTCATCGACGCGATCTCCGCGGCGGCTCGCACCGGCCAGATCGGCGACGGCAAGATCTTCGTCTCCAGCATCGAGAAAGCCGTCCGCATCCGCACCGGCGAAACCGATATCGACGCCCTCTGAGCCACCGTAATACTGGAACTGGAGAAGAAACTGATGACGCTCATGCGCAAAATGGGGGTGGGCTTGACGGGTCTCGGACTCGCCTTGCTCGTTGCGGCGCCGGCGCTCGCGCAGACGACGGCGCCTGCGGCAGCCGAGGCGGTCGCCGCGGCCGCACCGGTGCCGAACAAGGGTGACACGACCTGGATGCTGATCAGCGCGGCGCTGGTGCTGATGATGTCGATCCCGGGCCTGGCGCTGTTCTACGGCGGCCTGGTGCGCACCAAGAACATGCTGTCGGTTCTCACCCAGGTGTTCGCGATCGTCTCGCTCGTGGCCATCATCTGGGTGGTTTACGGCTATTCGCTCGCCTTCACCAACGGTGGCGGCCTCAACGACTACATCGGCGGCTTCTCCAAGGCCTTCCTGGCCGGCGTCACCCCGTCGAGCACGGCTGCCACCTTCTCCAATGGTGTCGTCATCCCGGAGATGGCGTACCTCACCTTCCAGATGACCTTCGCCTGCATCACGCCGGCGCTGATCGTCGGAGCCATCGCGGAGCGCGTCCGCTTTCCGGCGCTGCTGCTGTTCGTGCTGCTGTGGGTGACGTTCATCTACTTCCCGATGGCCCACATGGTCTGGTATTGGGGCGGTCCCGACGTGCTGGGTGATGCTGCCAAGGCCGTGGCGGCGGCCTCCGGCGACGCGGCCAAGGCCGCGGCACAAGCCAAGCTCGATGAGGTGACCGCGGATGCGGGGCTCCTCTTCAAGTGGGGCGCTCTGGACTTCGCCGGCGGCACAGTCGTGCACATCAACGCCGGTATCGCCGGCCTGGTGGGCTGCCTGATGCTCGGCAAGCGCATCGGCTACGGCAAGGATCTGCTCGCCCCGCACTCGCTGACGATGACCATGATCGGCGCCTCCCTCCTGTGGGTCGGCTGGTTCGGCTTCAACGCCGGCTCCAACCTGGAATCCAACGGGACGACGGCGCTCGCCTTCCTCAACACCTTCGTTGCCACGGCCGCTGCCGCGGTGTCGTGGATGTTCGTGGAATGGGCTGCCAAGGGTAAGCCCTCGCTCCTGGGCCTGGTGTCGGGCGCGGTCGCCGGTCTGGTGGCCATCACCCCGGCTGCCGGCTTCGCCGGTCCCATGGGGTCGATCGTCCTCGGCCTCGTCGCCGGGTTCCTCTGCTTCATCTTCTGCTCGTCGGTGAAGAACGCGTTCGGCTACGACGACTCGCTCGACGTCTTCGGCGTGCACTGCATTGGCGGCATCACCGGTGCCATCGCCACCGGCATCCTGGTGGCGCCGGCGCTCGGCGGCGTCGGGCTCACCGACTACATCTCCAAGCCTGGAGAGGCCGTGGCCGGCAGCTACGAGATGGCGACGCAGGTCGTCGCCCAGCTCAAGGCCGTCGTCTTCACCCTGCTGTTCTCCGGCATCGGCTCGGCCATCCTCTTCAAGGTCGTCGACCTCATCGTCGGCCTGCGGGTGACCCCCGAAGAGGAGCGCGAAGGCCTGGACGTCACCGACCACGGCGAGCGCGCCTACAACTACTAAGCCTCCGCACCGGCGGCCGTCCCTCCCGGCCGCCCCGGAGGATACAAGCCCCGGCCCGTTCGGCCGGGGCTTTTTCGTGGGCGGCCGGGGCCCCAAAGAGCGGTCCGGGAGCCGCCGCGGCCCGCGGTTGCCGGAGCGGCGGCGAGGTAAGCGCGCCTTAACCGTATCCGTTTAGGCTTTTTGGCGACCCTCGAAACGCTGGACGGCATGCGCACCATCCGACGGACCTCCTCAACCGCCGATGACGTCTCCGACGCCTTGCGGCGCTTCGCAGCCCGGCGAGCGATCGAGCTCCTGGGGCTCACGCTCATGGCGCTGGCTGGCGCGACCGCCGTGGCCCTCACCACCTGGTCGGTGAACGACCCGAGCCTGACCCACGCCACCGACGGGCGGGTCACCAACTGGCTCGGCAGCCCCGGCGCCATCCTGTCCGACCTGACCATGCAGCTGTTCGGCATCGGTACGGTCGCCTGGCTCGTCCCCCTGTCCGTCTGGGGCTTCGCCCTGTTGACCGGGCACCGGCTTGGCCGCCTCAAGCTGCGGCTGCCGCTGCTCGTCGTAGGCGCCATCGCCGCTTCGGCCGTGTTCAGCGCGCTGCCGGCGACCGAGCGCTGGCCGCTGCCCACGGGCCTCGGAGGCGTGCTCGGCGACGCCGTGCTGTCGATCGCCCGCACCGTGCTCGGCCTGTTCGGCCATCTCGCGGCGGCGCTCGCCGGCTTCATCTTCGCCGGCATCGCCATCCTGGCGCTCAGCGCCGCCTGCGGCTTCGGCCTCGACAACGGCGCGGACGAGCCGGAGGCCGCCGCGCGGCGAGACGAGCGACAAGACGACCGGCAGACCGAGGACGACGCCGACGAGCCCGGCTGGGGCATCATCTCCCTCGGCGCGCTGGTGCATGGGCTGATGATGGTCAAGGCGGCGATCGCCCGCCGCCTGGCGGCGCGGCCGGCGGCGCGAGGCCGCGGGGCCGAGCCGGCCATGGCCGCAGCCGGCGGGCACGACCTCGGCCGGATCAAGGTGGAGCCGTCGCTCGAGCCGCGCCGGCGCGGCGAGCCGCAGCCGGTGACCCCGGCGCGCCCGGCGCGCGTCACCCTGCCGGCACAGCCGGCCGCGGCGGACGAGCCTGACTTCTCCTTCGAGGCGGCCGCCATCGTGGCCGCCGAGGAAGCGGCCGCACGGGCGGGCCGCACGGCGGTGCCGGGCCTGTCGAAGGTGATCCCGACCGCCGCGGCAATCGCGGCGGCGGCCGACCTGTCGTCCCGGTTCGCCTCGCGCGTGCGCCAAGCCGCCCGCGGCCGCGGCAGCGAGCCGGCCGTCGATGCCGAGCCTTCGGCGCGACGTCCGCCCGACGCTGCCGTGGTCCCGGCGGACGACGAGGATCCGGCGCCACGGGTGGCACCGGTGCCGAGCGCACCCAAGCTCGGCCGGCGGCTCGCCCGCGAGGCGCAGCCGTCGTTCCTTGACACCGACCAGTACACACCACCGGCGCTCACGCTGCTGGCCGAGCCGAAGAAGCAGCCGGCCGGCAGCCTCGTCTCGGCCGAGGCGCTGGAGCAGAACGCCACCATGCTCGAAGGCGTGCTCGACGACTTCGGCGTGCGTGGCGAGATCATCAATGTCCGGCCCGGGCCGGTGGTGACGCTCTACGAGCTGGAGCCGGCGCCCGGCACCAAGTCCTCCCGGGTCATCTCGCTCGCCGACGACATCGCCCGCTCCATGAGCGCGGTGTCGGCGCGGGTCGCGGTCGTTCCCGGCCGCAACGCCATCGGTATCGAGCTGCCCAACCATAGCCGCGAGATGGTGGTGCTGCGCGAGCTGCTGGCCAGCCAGGACTTCGAGGCATCCAAGTCGCGCCTGGCCCTCTGCCTGGGCAAGACCATCGGCGGCGAGCCGGTCATCGCCGACCTCGCCCGCATGCCGCACCTGCTCGTCGCCGGCACCACCGGCTCGGGCAAGTCGGTCGCCATCAACACCATGATCCTGTCACTGCTCTACCGGCTGAAGCCGGACGAGTGCCGGCTGATCATGGTCGATCCCAAGATGCTCGAGCTCTCCGTCTACGACGGCATCCCCCATCTGCTGACGCCGGTCGTCACCGATCCCAAGAAGGCGGTCGTGGCGCTCAAGTGGGCGGTGCGCGAGATGGAGGAGCGCTACAAGAAGATGTCCAAGGTCGGTGTGCGCAACATCGACGGCTTCAACGTGCGCGTCGGCGAGGCCAAGGCGAAGGGCGAGGTCATCACGCGAACCGTGCAGACCGGCTTCGACAAGGAGACGGGCGAGGCGGTCTACGAAGACGAGATCATGGATCTCGAGACCTTGCCCTACATCGTCGTCATCGTCGACGAGATGGCCGACCTGATGATGGTCGCCGGCAAGGAGATCGAAGGCACCATCCAGCGTCTCGCGCAGATGGCGCGCGCCGCCGGCATCCACGTCGTGCTGGCCACGCAGCGGCCCTCGGTCGACGTCATCACCGGCACCATCAAGGCCAATTTCCCGACCCGCATCTCCTTCCAGGTCACGTCCAAGATCGACAGCCGCACCATCCTGGGCGAGCAGGGCGCCGAGCAACTCCTCGGCCAGGGCGACATGCTCTACATGGCCGGCGGCGGCCGTATCACCCGCGTGCACGGGCCGTTCGTGTCCGACAACGAGGTGGAGAAGGTCGTCGCCCACCTGAAGGCGCAAGGGCGGCCGCAATACCTCGATGCGGTCACCGCGGCCGACGGCGAGCTGGACGAGGGCGGCGACACGCCGGTGTTCGACCAGGGCGCCTTCGGCGCGCCCTCCGGCGATCTCTACGATCAGGCCATCGCCGTGGTGCTGCGCGACAGGAAGGCGTCCACCTCCTACATCCAGCGCCGGCTGCAGATCGGCTACAACCGGGCTGCCTCCCTGATGGAGCGCATGGAGAAGGAGGGCATCGTCGGGCCCGCCAACCACGCCGGCAAGCGCGAGATCCTGCTGGAATCCGGGGGCGGCAGTGACGGAGACGAGTGAGGCGAACGGGGCGTCCCGCCAGTTCGTCATCACTGCGCCCCAAAGTTGGCCTTTTCGGCGTTATCTTGTCCCGGTGCCGAAAGGTTTTGGCGCCGAAAGGTGCGCCGGCTGGGGCGGAGCCCGCGACGGGCGGCGATTCGAGCCGGCGGCGCGGCCGGGGCTCCCAATCGGGTCGCCGCGCGCCTAAATACATCCCATGCGGGCGCTGGCCCGCCCAACCGGATTGATGGTGTGGCCAAGACGACCGAGCGGCACGAGCGGATCTGGCCGGCTAGAGTATTTTCCGATCGGATGGAAATGCTCCAGGCCGTCGAACCCGGCGCGCTTGCTGCGATCGGGCGGCGCCCCCCGTTCGGAATGCGCCCGTGGGCGATTGCCTGCCTGACTGCCGTTCCGCTGCTCCTCGCGCCGCCGGCCTTCGCTCAGTGGAACCCGTTCAAGCCGAACTTCGGCCGCACCCCGGAACAACCGGCGCCGGCCCCAACGCCGGAAGCCGCCCCCCCACCGGCGGCCGCGAGACCCGCGGCACCCAAAGCGGCTGCGGATAAGCCGGTCGCGCCCAAGCCGGACGTCAACAGGCCCGTCGTCACCAAGGCGCCGCTGCCACCACGGCGGCCCAGCGACCTCGGAGCGCCGGCGACACGCACCGCCGAGGACGCGCCCGGCGCTCCGGCGGCTGCCGCCGCACCGGCTGCGGCCGGAGCGCCGGTTGCCGCCGCGGCGGCGACCAAGGTCGCCGCGGCGGCAGAGGCCGCCAGTGCAATTCCGACGACGCCGGCGGCGGCGCTGGCGCGCGTCAACGCCTACCTCAACAGCTACGACGCCATCCAGGCCGACTTCATCCAGCACAATCCCAACGGCCAGAAGGCCGAGGGGTCGCTCTACGTGAAGCGGCCCGGCCAGCTGATGTTCAAGTACGATCCGCCCAGCACGCTCGAGGTCGTGGCCGACGGGCGCTCGGTGGCCGTGCGCGACAAACGGCTCGGCACCAACGACGTCTATTCGATCGGCCAGACGCCGCTCAAGTTCCTGCTGCGCGAGCGTGTCGATCTCGCCAGCGACACCAAGCTGCTCAACGTCGCCACCGATGCCGCCGGCATCGTGCGCGTAACTGTGGAGGACAGTTCGACACTGGGCGGCACGTCACGGCTGACGCTCATCTTCGATTCGAAGGCCAACCAGCTCAAGCAGTGGAACATCGTCGACGCGCAGGGCTACCGCACCACCGTCGCGCTCTACAATGTCAGGATGAACCGCCGCTAGGGCCCTTCGCCATTGGATGCGCATCCAAAAAGCGCTGAAATGCTCATCATCGCGAATCTGGAGCGGAATTACCGGATCCCGACCTGTGCGCAGCGTCACGGCCGGGCTTGACGCGAGCACCCATTTCCCCAAGAACGCGGCCCCGTGCGTCTCGTCGTCACCAGCTGGAACATCAACTCCGTCAGGGCCCGTATCGGGCACGTCCTGCGCCACCTCGACGAGGTCGCGCCGGATGTCTTGTGCCTGCAGGAGACCAAGTGCCCGGATGACCGCTTTCCGCTCGCGCCGCTCCGGGCCGCGGGCTACCACCACATCGCCGTCAACGGGCAGAAGGGCTATCACGGCGTTGCGGTGCTCTCGCGGTTGCCGTTCGCGAGCACGGACGTCATCGGCTTCTGCGACAGGAACGACTGTCGCCACATCGCCGTCCGCCTGGGCTACGGCGCGGCCGCCGGCGTCGTCATCCACAATTTCTACGTGCCGGCCGGCGGCGACATCCCCGATCCCGAGCTCAACCCCAAGTTCGCCCACAAGCTGGCCTTCCTGGACGAGATGCAGGCCTGGGGCAGCAGGACGCAGCCGGCGGCAAACCGCAGCATTCTGGTCGGGGACCTGAACGTCGCCCCCTACGAGAGCGACGTGTGGAGCCACAAGGCGCTGCTCGGCGTCGTCAGCCACACCCCGGCCGAGACCGAGCGGCTCGAGCGCGTGCGCCGAGCCGCGGGGTTCGTCGATGCGGTGCGCCACTTGCGGCCCGAGCCGGAGCGCGTCTTCACGTGGTGGAGCTACCGCTCGCCGGATTTCACCGTCAACGACCGCGGCCGCCGCCTCGACCATGTGTGGCTGTCGGCGGACCTGGTGCCGGCACTGCGAGCGGCCGAGGTCGACCGCGCCGCGCGCAGCTGGGAGCGGCCGTCCGACCACGTCCCGGTGACCGTCACGCTGCAGGTCTAAAATAGCCACCGGCCTTCCAATAGGATCAAGAAGGCCAAGGGCGCTTGCCGGTTCACGGGCGACGAGCCTGCCCGACCGGAGGAACGGGAGGTGCGCGCAGAACCGCCGTCACCCCAGGCGCTGCAGCCGGTCGCCCACGTCGGCCAGTTCCCGCGTCAGCTCGCTCAGCCGGCGGGCGACGCCGTCGCGAACGGCGACGGCCGAGGACGGAAACTCCCGCAGCACGCGTCGCACCAGTTCGCGCGACAGATAGATGACCTCGGAGGGCTCGCGCGCCACCGCGTCGGCGTCCCGGTCGACCTCCACGAACATGGCGAGCTCGTCGATCAGTGTGCCGGTTCCGGCCAGAAAGGCTGCGCCGTCGGCCTGGGCCGTCAGGGCGATCGACCCGGTGCGGACGACATAGGCGCCGTCGGACGGTGCGCCGCGGCGAAACAGCACTTCGCCGCTGTCCACGTGCACACCTTGCGCGGCAAAGGCGAGCAGCCGTAGAGCGTCCGGCTCGAACAGCGCGAGTGTGGGGACGTTCGTCAGAAGGTCGATATCGTCATCCAGCGACATCCGCGCCCCATCAGGGCACGAGCCGGTAACCGCCGGCTTCGGTCACCAGGATACGGGCATGGGTCGGGTCGTCCTCGATCTTCTGGCGCAACCGATAAATGTGCGTCTCGAGGGTGTGGGTGGTGACCGTGGCGTTGTAGCCCCAGACCTCCTGCAGCAGCACGTCGCGCCCCACCACCTTCTGGTCGGCCCGGTAGAGGAAGCGCAGGATGGCGGTTTCCTTCTCCGTCAGCTTGAGCTTCGAGCCGCGCTCGTTGACGAGCAGCTTGGCGCTCGGCCGGAACGTGTACGGCCCGATGCTGAACACCGCATCTTCGCTCGCCTCGTGTTGGCGCAGCTGCGCGCGGATGCGCGCCAGCAGCACGGCGAACTTGAACGGCTTGACGACGTAGTCGTTGGCGCCAGCCTCCAGCCCGAGAATGGTATCGGCGTCGCCCGCGTGCCCGGTGAGCATGATGATCGGGCTGCGGAAACCGCCGCGACGCAACAGCTTCACCGCCTCGCGGCCGTCCATGTCCGGCAGGCCGATGTCCATCACCACGAGATCGATGCGGTCCGAATTGAGCGCCGCCAACGCCTCGCCGGCGGTCTCTGCGCCGGATACGGCGAATTCCTCGGTCAGCACCAATTGCTCGGTCAGTGTATCGCGCAGATCCATCTCGTCGTCGACGATCAGGATATGGCTGCGATGTGGCATCCGCGCGAATCTCCCCCCAGAACTCGTCTACGACGAGAGGTAGACCATTCAAAGCCTGTGGTGCAACAAGCACTTGTGGTGATTTGCACGCTGACGCTGCTGATCTTGTGACTTTTCGCGAGATCGGACGGCGCCGCGAGCGGCTGCGCTCGTGCGGGAAATGGATCGATCGGTGACCCAACGTAAGCTTCTCGAGGCCCTGCACGTCTACAGGTCGCCCTTGCATCGCAGCCGCGGCCTGGTGGTCGCCGGCCCCGTGCGCGTCCCGTGCGCCCTCGGTCGCGCTGGCGTGAGACGGGCGGACGCGAAGCGCGAAGGCGATGGCGCCACGCCGGCGGGCCGCTACCGGCCACTGCGTGCCTTCTATCGACCCGATCGCGGGCGCCGGCCGGCAGCGGCGCTACCGATGCGGCCACTGGCGCCGGACGACGGCTGGTGCGACGACGTGGCTCACCGCAGCTACAACCGGGCTGTCAAACGCCCTTTCGCCGGCGGCCACGAGCGCATGTGGCGTGACGACGGGCTCTACGACGTCGTCGTGGAGATCGACCACAACGCGCGGCCGCGGGTGCGCGGGCGCGGCAGCGCCATCTTCATACACATGGCCAAGCCGGGGGCCGGCGGCCGCGGCCTGGCGCCGACGGAGGGCTGCGTCGCCCTGCCGCCGGGCCGATTGCGGACGCTGCTGGAGCGCATCGGGCCGCGCACACGCATCGTGATTCATTGAACCGGCGACGGGTCCGCCAACACGGCTGCCGTCACCCGCGGCCACCATGCTCTCGACGAATTGCCACCGCCGAGGCGCCACGCCGAGCCGCGAGCTTACGGAATCAGGGCCCTGAACCGACGGATATGCGATGACCGACCTGGACCGCAGCAAGCGCGAGGCGGGCGACGACCTCCCCGGCCGCCGCGACCCTCGTTCGCTGCGCGCCAGGTTGGGCATGCCGCTCTACGCGCTGCTCTGTCCGCTCGCCGCGTATCTGACGGCGGCGCTCTCGCACCATTTCGTCAGCTCGCTTCGCATCGCGCCGGAGTGGCTGCAGATCGCCTTCCCTGTCTTCGGCCTCATCGTCATGATGGGCGCGGTGTTTGCCGCGCTCTATCACGCCGAGATCGTCAGCGCGCGGCTGGGCCAGCCGTTCGGCACATTGATCCTGACCATTTCGGTCACCGCCATCGAGGTCACCATCGTGGCTTCGATGATGCTCTACGCCGATCCCAACCCGACGCTGGCGCGGGAGGCGGTGACCTCGGTGATCATGGTCGTCTGCGCCGGCCTCGTCGGCATCTGCCTGTTCATCGGCGCCGTCCGTCACCACACCCAGGAACACCGCACCCAGGCGACCAGCGCCTATCTCTCGGTGCTGGTGGCGCTCTCGGTGCTCACCCTGGTGCTGCCGCGTTTCACCGTCACGACGGGGGATCCGACCTATTCGCGCGAGCAACTGCTGTTCGCCGCGGTCGTCTCGCTGCTGCTCTACAGCGCCTTCGTGTTCGCGCAGACCATCCGCCATCCCGGTGATTTCGCCGAGGTGGAGACGCGCGGCGACACCCACGGCCATGCCGCGGAACTGGCCCGCGAGCGCTTCCTCGCCAGCCTCGCCGGGCTGCCGCTGAGCCTGCTCAGCGTCATCCTGCTCGCCGAGTTCGTGGCCCAGCGCCTGGAGGACCTGACCTGGGGCCTCGGGCTGCCCCGGCCCGACGCGATCAACGGGCTCATCATCGCCGTGCTGGTGCTGCTGCCGGAGGGCTTGGCGGCGATCAGGGCGGCGCGCCGCAATGCCTTGCAGACCAGCCTCAACATCGCGCTCGGCTCGGCCCTGGCCACCATCGGGCTCACCATTCCGGCGGTCGTCGTCGTCGCGCTGGTGAGCGGCCGCGCCATGACCCTGGGGCTCGAGGTGCGGGACATGATGATGCTCCTGCTGGTGCTCGCCATCAGCATCATCAGCTTCGGCACCGGGCGCACGAACATCCTTTACGGCGCCGTCCACCTGGTGGTGTTTGCCGCCTACATCCTGTTCCTCTTCGCACCGTGAGCCGAACAGCGGCCCGCCGGTGGGAGGCGCGGCGGGGCGGCGACCCCAGCAGCCCCTACGGCCGCGGCCGGGCGCCAAAGATGGCGCTGCCGATGCGCACGTGGGTGGCGCCGAGCATGATGGCCTGTTCGTAGTCGGCGCTCATGCCCATCGACAGGTTGGCCAGCCCGTTGCGTGCGGCGATCTTGGCGAGCAGCGCGAAATGAGGGCTCGGCGGCTGGTCGGCCGGCGGGATGCACATCAGCCCCTCGATGGCCAGGCCATGGCGCTCGCGGCAGGCGGCGATGAAGGCGTCGGCCTCGCCCGGCGTGACGCCTGCCTTCTGTTCTTCCTCGCCCGTGTTGACCTGCACGAACAGGCGCGGCGCATGCCCCAGGCGAGCGATCTCCTTGGCCAGCGCCTCGGCGAGCGACGGCCGGTCGACGGTCTCGATGACATCGAACAACGCGAGCGCCTCGCGTACCTTGTTGGTCTGCAGCGGCCCGATCAAGTGCAGTTCGACGCCGGGATAGCGCTCGCGCAGGGCCGGCCATTTGTCGCGCGCCTCCTGCACGCGGTTCTCGCCGAAGACGCGCTGTCCGGCGGCGAGGACCGGCTCGATGGCGTCGGCGCCGAATGTCTTGGAGACGCAGACGAGGTGCACGGTCGCTGGGTCGCGGCCGCTCTCGACCGCGTCGCGGGCGCAAGCCTGGCGCACTGCGGCCCAAGCCGCGACGCGATCGGCGATGGCGGCCGGCTCCGGCCGCCCTGACACGGTCATTTCGTCCCTCCTGGGATAGCTGATCCTGGAACGGCCCGGGCCGTCGCGGCACCGGCCCGGCATCAACGGAATCGCAACGAAACTGAGCCCCTATCGGGGCGGCGCCCCGCATTGACCGCACCGAGCAATCGTGTCCTAGTCCGCGCCGACTTGAAGATGCAAGCCGCGATCCCGCTCCGGCTTGGTGAAGAAGACAACAGGCACGATGACGCGCGAGCGCTACAATCCCAAGGACGCCGAACCCCGCTGGCAGGCCGCCTGGAACGACCACAAGCTCTTCGCGACGAAGAACGATGACCCCCGCCCGAGCTACTACGTGCTGGAGATGTTTCCCTACCCGTCGGGACGCATCCACATGGGTCACGTGCGCAACTATACCATGGGCGACGTGGTGGCCCGCTACAAGCGGGCGAAGGGCTTCAGCGTGCTCCATCCCATGGGATGGGACGCCTTCGGCATGCCGGCGGAGAACGCCGCCATGCAGAACAAGGTGCACCCGAAGGAGTGGACCTACGCCAACATCGCGACCATGCGCAAGCAGCTCAAGTCGATGGGGCTGTCGCTCGACTGGGCGCGCGAGTTCGCCACCTGCGATCCCACTTACTACAAGCACCAGCAGCGGCTGTTCCTGGATTTCCTGGCCAGCGGCCTGGTCGATCGCAAGACCGCGAAGGTGAACTGGGATCCGGTCGACATGACCGTGCTCGCCAACGAGCAGGTCATCGATGGGCGCGGCTGGCGCTCGGGCGCGCTGGTGGAGCAGCGCGAGCTCACCCAGTGGTTCCTCAAGATCACCGACTATGCCGAGAGCCTGAACAGCGCGCTGGACCACCTCGACCGCTGGCCCGAGAAGGTGCGCCTGATGCAGCGCAACTGGATCGGCCGGTCGGAGGGCCTGCTGGTCCGCTTCGCCGTCCGCGGCCAGCCCGGCGTGGCAGCGCCCGCCGACATCCAGGTCTACACGACGCGGCCCGACACGCTGTTCGGGGCGCAGTTCATCGCCGTCGCCCCGGACCACCCGCTGGCGCAGGCTTTGGCCGCTGACAACGCCGAGCTGGCGGCCTTCGCGGCCGAATGCCGCCGCGCGGGCACCGCCCAGGAGGTCATCGACAAGGCCGAGAAGAAGGGCTTCGACACCGGTCTCAAGGCGGTCCATCCCTTCGACCCCGCCTGGGAGCTGCCGATCTACGTCGCCAACTTCGTGCTCATGGATTACGGCACCGGGGCCATTTTCGGCTGCCCGGCGCACGATCAGCGCGACCTCGACTTCGTGCGCGCCCACGGCCTCGGTGTGACGCCGGTGGTGTGCCCGCCGGATGTGGACCCGGCCACCTTCAAGATCGACGACACCGCCTACGACGGCGACGGGCGGCTGATCAACTCGCGCTTCCTCGACGGCATGAGCATCGGCGCGGCCAAGGAGGAGGTGGCGCGGCGGCTGGAGGCGGCAAGCCTCGGCAACCGACCGGTCGGCGAGCGCAAGGTGAACTTCCGCCTGCGCGACTGGGGCATCTCGCGCCAGCGCTACTGGGGCTGCCCGATCCCGGTGATCCACTGCGAGGCCTGCGGCGTCGTGCCGGTGCCGGCCGAGCAGCTGCCAGTGACGCTGCCGGAGGACGTCGCCTTCGACGTGCCCGGCAACCCGCTCGACCGGCACCCCACGTGGACGCACGTGGCCTGCCCGACCTGCGGCGGTCCGGGCCGGCGCGAAACCGACACCATGGACACCTTCGTCGATTCGTCCTGGTACTTTGTCCGCTTCACCGATCCGTGGGATGCAGCGGCACCGAGCAACCCGGCGATCGCCGGACGGCGGATGCCCGTCGACCAGTATATTGGCGGCATCGAGCACGCGATCCTGCACCTGCTCTATTCGCGTTTCTTCATGCGGGCCATGCGGGCCACCGGCCATGTGGGGCTGGACGAGCCGTTCGCCGGCCTGTTCACCCAGGGCATGGTGGTGCACGAGACCTACCGGGACGCGGACGGCGGCTGGGTGCAGCCGGCGGACGTGCGCATCGAGGGCAGCGGCGAGGGCCGCCGCGCCGTGCACGCCGAGACCGGCGCACCGATCGAGATCGGCTCGATCGAGAAGATGTCGAAGTCCAAGCGCAACACCGTGGATCCGGACGACATCATCGCGGCCTACGGAGCCGATACCGCCCGCTGGTTCATGCTGTCCGACTCGCCGCCCGAGCGCGACGTGATCTGGAGCGAGGAGGGTGTGCAGGGAGCTTATCGCTTCGTGCAGCGCCTGTGGCGCCTGGTGAACGACCTGGTCGAGGTGGTGGCCGCGCCGCAGGCCGGCGCCGAAAGCACGCTCGGGCCGGAATCGCTGCTGCTGCGCAAAGCGACGCACCGGGCGCTGGCGGGCGTCGAGGACGACATCGAGCGGCTGCGCTTCAACCGCTGCGTCGCCCAGATCTATGAGCTCGCCAATGCGCTGCAGGCCGCCCTCACCGGCGCGCGCGAGGCGGACGCGGTGCCAGCCGACATGGGCTTCGCCCTGCGCGAGGCGGCCGATGTGCTGGTGCAACTGGTGGCGCCGATGATGCCGCATCTGGCCGAGACCTGCTGGGAGCAGTTGGGGCACGAGGACCTCGTCGCCGAGACACCGTGGCCCGAGGCCGACCGCTCGCTGCTGGTCGAGGACGAGATCACCCTGCCCGTGCAGGTCAACGGCAAGCGCCGCGCCGACATCACCATCGCGCGTGATGCCGACCGGGCCGCCATCGAGGCCGCGGTGCTGAGCCTCGACGCCGTCCGGCGCGCCGTCGGCGATGCGCCCGTCAAGAAGATCATCGTTGTCCCGCAGAGGATCGTGAATGTCGTCGCTTGATCTCGGCGGATCCAGCCGCCCGCGCCGCCACCGCGGCTCCCGGTTCGTCGCCACCGCTGCCGTGCTTGCCGCGGCGCTGCTGCTGGGCGGCTGCTTCCGTCCGCTCTACGGCCCCACTGCGTCGGGCGTCACCGTTCAGGATCAGCTGGCGGCGGTCGATGTGGTCATCACCCCGCGGGCGAGCCAGGAACGCCTGATCCACTACGTCGAAAACGAACTTAACTTCGATCTGAACGGCAGCGGCACCGCGGCGACGAAACAATACCGGCTGGAGATGACGCTGACCGAGCAGCTCGTCACGTCGAGTGTTAACCAAACCACGGGCCAGGCCGTCGCGGCGATCCTCACCATCATCGCCGACTATAAGCTGGTGTCATCCACCACGGGCGCGACGCTGATCTCGGGCCAGGCGAGGGCGTCGGCGGGCTACGACCGCACGCCGCAACGCTTCCAGGACGTGCGCGCGGCGCGCGATGCCCAGATCCGCGCCTCCAAGGTGCTGGCCGAGCAACTGAAGACCAAGCTCGCGGCCCACTTCGCCAGCCGCCCCTAAGGGCCCGGCTGCGAGGCGCCCCGATGGTTGCGGTCAAGCCGGGCGATATCGCCGGCATCCTCGATCAGAAGCGGCTGAAGGCAGCGGTCGTGCTAGTCTACGGGCCCGACAGCGGACTCGTCGCCGAGCGCGCCCGCCGCATCGCCGAGAACGCCGTGGACAACCCCGGCGACCCGTTCCAGCTCGTGCGCCTCGATGGCGACGGTGTCGCGGCCGATCCCTTGAAGCTCGCGGACGAGGCCAACACCATCGGCCTGTTCGGCGGCCGCCGCGCCATCTGGATCAAGCCCTCCTCCCGCAGCCTGGTGGCGGCGCTGACGCCCGTGCTGGCGACGCGACCCGAGGATGCCGTCGTCGTCGTCGAGGCGGGCGACCTGGCCCGCAGCTCACCCGTACGGACCCTGTGCGAGCGCTCCCCCGCTGCCCTGGCCATACCCTGCTACGCCGATGGACCGCGCGAACTGGCAGGCCTCGTCGACGCCACGATGCGTGACGCCGGGCTCCAGATCGACCGGGAGGCGAAGGAGCAACTGGTGGCGCTGCTGGGCGGAGACCGCCTGGCCAGCCGCAACGAGCTCGAGAAGCTGGTGCTCTATGCCCATGGCAGCACCCGGGTGACGGAGGACGATATCGCCGCTGCGGTGGGCGACGTGTCGACCATCGCTGCCGACGAACTGGTCGACGCGGTCTTTGCCGGCGACCTCCCGGCAGCCGACCAGGCCTATGCCAAGCTGCGCAGCGAGGGCATGGACCCGGGCGTCGTCGTCGGCTTCCTGCTGCGCCATGCCCTGGCGCTCGCTGCCAGCCGCATCGCCATCGACCGTGGCGGCACACCGGAAGGGGCGGTGGAGCGCATGCGCGTCCATTTCAAGCGGAAGGCCCGGGTCGAGCGGCACCTCAGGCTGTGGACCTCTCCGGCCTTGGCCAAGGTCGTCCAGGATTGCGGGAAAGCGGTGGGCCGCGCTCGCCGCATGCCGGCTCTAGGCGCGCCGACGGCCGAGACGACGATCTGGAGCATCGGGGCCGCGGCGCGGCGCGCTGCGGCTCGTCTACGCTGAGACTAAAGTAGCCGGCTTCGTATCGTCCAAGTGCCTGCGTATGCTGGCATACGCGCGAGACCTAGCGCCATCGGCGCCGGCGCCAACAGACAGTTTTTTTGCCGGCTCTCGATCGCCGTCGATCTGGCTCGCGGCCGCTATCCCCGCAGCCGCTGGCACAGCACATCGAGCTGCTCCAGGGAGGTATAGCGCAGCCGCAGCTCGCCGCGCTCGCCACGGTGATCGATGCGCACGGGAATGCCGAGCACGTCTTCCAGCGCCTTCTCCAGGGCTCGCGTATCGGCGTCCTTCTCGGGTCGCAGGCGTGCGACCGAGCTCTTCACCTCGTGCTCGGTCTCCTCCTGGGCAATGCGCTCCACGTCGCGTACGTTCAGGCCCTTGTCGATGATGCGCCGCGCCACGGCGTCCGGCTCGGCGACCGACAGCAAGGCCCGGGCATGGCCCGCGGACAGCGCTCCGTCGTTGACCAGCGACTTGATGCTGTCGGGCAGCTTGAGCAGCCGCAGCGTATTGGCCACGTGGCTGCGGCTCTTGCCGATGATCTGCGCCAGGTCACTCTGCGAATAGTTGAAATCACCGATGAGCTGATGGTAGCCGGCCGCCTCCTCAAGCGGGTTCAAATCGGTGCGCTGCACGTTCTCGACGATGGCGAGCTCGAGCGCGGTGCGGTCGTCGGCCTCGATCACCACCACCGGCATGTCGTGCAGACCGGCACGCTGGGCCGCCCGCCACCGCCGTTCTCCGGCGACGATCTCGAACACGTCGGGCAGGTTCGGCATGTGCCGCACGACGATGGGCTGGATGATTCCACGCTCGCGGATCGAGGCGGCCAGCTCGTCCAGGTCCTCTTCGATGAAGTGCCGGCGCGGGTTGCGCGGATTGGGTCTGATCAGCTCGATCGGGACGCGGCGCTGCGGCGCCCGCGACCGGTCAGTCGCCTGCATCTCGTCGCTCACGTCGCCGATGAGGGCAGCGAGCCCCCGGCCCAATCGGGGCCGCGTTTCGTCGGCCATGATCCTCTCCCCGTGTTCTCTCTGCGGACCGACGGCCCGCGCTGGTCCGCGCCTTCTGCCCCCGCATGACGCGGAGCTGCGCACAGCCTGTGAAACTAGAGCGCATCCCGGCGATTGGGCGATTCCACCGGACCGCTAGGCGCTCAGGCGTCCGAAGACAAAGACTTAGAGCCTTTCCGCGTTTCTTCGAATCGCCAAAACGCTCTATCTGCTTGATTTATCGCGTTTTCTTCACGCGAACCGGCGTCCACTTCGCTCGAAAACGCTCTAGAGCGGGATGATGATTGAACCAAATATCGTCCCACGCTAGGCCGCCGGGCGGAGCTGCCGCTCCCGGGCGATGACCTCGGAGGCCAGCTTGAGATAGGCCTGCGACCCCGAGCATTTGAAGTCGTAGAGCAACGCCGGCTTGCCGTGCGACGGCGCTTCCGACACCCGCACATTGCGCGGAATCACGGTATCATAGACCTTGCTGCCCATATATTTGCGGACGTCGTCGACCACCTGGTTCGACAGATTGTTGCGCGGGTCGAACATGGTCAGGACGACACCGTGGATGGTCAGGCGCGGGTTGAGCGCCGCCTTGACCTGCTCCACCGTCTTCAGCAGCTGGCTGAGGCCTTCCAATGCAAAGAACTCGCACTGAAGCGGCACAAGCACCGAATCGGCGGCGGTCAGCGCATTGATGGTGAGCAGGTTGAAGGATGGCGGGCAATCCACGAGGATGTAGTCGAACGCCCGCTCCTCGCCGTCGCGGCAGAGACCCTCCACCGCCCGCCGCAGCCGGTGGGCCCGGTCCTTTTCGCTCGCGATCTCCAGTTCGACGCCCAGCAGATCGAGGGTGGAGGGGGCGACGGACAGGTTGGGCACGGCCGTTTCGAGCGCGCAGTCCACCAGTCGGCACTCGCCGATCAGCACGTCGTAGGTCGACAGCCGCCGGCTCTTGCGATCGATGCCGAGGCCCGTCGAGGCGTTGCCTTGCGGGTCGAGATCGACGATCAACGCGCGCTCGCCGATGGCAGCGAGCGCGGTGCCGAGATTGATGGCGGTGGTCGTCTTGCCGACGCCGCCCTTCTGGTTAGCCAGCGCCAGCACGCGCGGCAACGAGGTGGCAGAGATGGACATCTTTAAGAGCCCTCCAGGCCCCGGACGAACACGATGCGGCCTGCTGAATCCGTCAAGCTTTGGACCAAGGTTGCGTCGATTTTCCAAGATCTAGTGGCCTGCGTCAACTCAGACTCTACATCTTGACCCTTAGGAAACAGCGCAACCGTGCCGGTTCTCAACAAGTCTTTGGTCCAGCCGAGCAAGACGTCAAGCGGGGCGACAGCGCGCGCCGTGACGACATCGGTTTGGCCCGCGAAGCGTATGACGCAGTCCTCGATGCGGGCCTCGTGGATTGTAGCAGACGCGCCCGTGATTCGCGCGGCATGTCGAAGGAAAGCACATTTGCGACCATTCGACTCGACGAGATGGATATGGCCGCCGCTGTCGGCGAGCAGGATTCCCAGCACGAGGCCGGGGAAGCCGCCGCCGGAGCCCAGGTCGAGCCAATGCCGGGCGCCCGGGACGATGTCGAGCAACTGAGCCGAGTCGATGATGTGGCGCGTCCAGACGCGGTTGAGGGTATCCGGTCCGACCAGATTTTTGACCGCTTGCCAGCGCCGCAACTCGCTCTCCAGGAGGGCGAAGCGCTCTTCTGTTTCACGTGAAACCGGGCGGAGGGCCAACGCCCGCTCGCGGTCGCCGAACGGATCCGCCCCCGAGCGATCCCGCTTCACGCAGCTGGCTCGACTGAGCGGTCGCGCCGCGCCAGCGCGGCGAGCAAGGTGAGGGCGGCCGGCGTCATCCCCTCTATGCGCGACGCCTGGCCGAGCGTGGCGGGTCGCGTCGCCTCGAGCTTCACCCGCAGTTCTGCGGACAGGCCGGGCAAGTTGAAATCCAATCCAGCAGGCAACGCCACGCTTTCACTGCGCCGGAACGCCTCGACGTCCGACGCCTGCCGATCGAGATAGACGGCGTAGATGGCATCGGTCTCTAGCCGTTCACGCAGATGCCCGGGGATGCTTGCCAGCGCGGGCCAGATGCTGCCCAGCCGCTCGATCGTGATGCTTGGGTAGGATAGCAGCTGAAGCGCCGACCGCCGCACCCCGTCCTGGTTGACCGTCAGCTGATGACGCCCGGCCTCCGATGGCGTGAGACTGAGCGCGCGCAGTTGAGCGCGCGCGTGTTCCAGCGCGTTCGCCTTGGCAACGAATGCGTCCCGTCGTGCCCTGCCGACGCAACCGAGCTGGATGCCCTTCGGTGTGAGCCGCTCGTCCGCATTGTCGGCGCGGAGTGACAGCCGATACTCCGCGCGTGAGGTGAACATGCGGTAGGGCTCCGTCACGCCCTGGGTCACAAGATCGTCGATGAGCACACCCAGATACGACTCGGTCCGATCGAAGACCACCGGCTGCGCGTCGCCCGCGACGCGAGCTGCGTTGAGCCCGGCGACGATCCCCTGCGCCGCCGCCTCCTCATAACCGGTCGTGCCGTTGATCTGCCCAGCCAGGAACAGGCCCCGGACCGTGCGCACCTGCAACGTCGGATCGAGCGCACGGGGGTCGACGAAGTCGTATTCGACGGCGTAGCCGGGACGCAGCATCTGCGCCCTTTCCAGCCCGGGAATGGTGGCCAGAAAGGCGCGCTGGACGTCCTCGGGAAGCGACGTCGAGATGCCGTTGGGGTAGACGGTTGGGTCATCCAGGCCTTCGGGCTCCAGGAAGATCTGATGACTGGCCCGATCGGCGAAGCGCACGACCTTGTCTTCGATCGAGGGACAGTAGCGCGGGCCACGTCCCGAAATCTCACCGGAGTACATGGGGGCCCGATGCAAATTGGCGCGGATGAGGTCGTGGCCAGCCGCCGTCGTCCGCGTCACACCACAAGCGACCTGCGGATTGGTGATCCGCTCGGTCATTGCCGAGAACGGTTCGGGCGGGTCATCCCCTTCTTGCCGATCGAGGCTCGCCCAGTCGATGCTCCCACCGTCGAGGCGCGGCGGGGTCCCGGTCTTAAGACGTCCCATCGGCAGGCTCAGCCCGCCAATCGAACGGGCTAGCCGCAGGGCTGGCGGTTCTCCCGTGCGCCCGGCGGGCACCTTGACCTCGCCGACATGGGTGAGGCCGTTAAGGAACGTGCCGGTCGTGATGACAAGCGTTGCGCAGCCGAATCGGTCGCCGTTGCCCAACAGCAGGCCGGTCACCCGGCCATCGACGACGTCGATCTCTGCCGCCTCCGCCTCGACAATCCACAAGTTCGGCTGCTGAGCCAACAGATCCTGCACGGCGGCGGCGTAGAGCTTGCGATCGGCCTGGGCCCGCGGACCACGCACGGCGGGACCCTTGCGACGGTTCAGCAGGCGGAACTGGATGCCGCCCCGATCCGCTGCAAGAGCCATCAGACCATCGAGAGCATCGATTTCGCGCACAAGGTGACCCTTGCCGAGGCCGCCGATTGCCGGATTGCATGACATGGCTCCGATGGTCGCGGCGCGCTGCGTCACCAGCGCGACGCGCGCCCCAAGCCGAGCCGCGGCCGCAGCAGCCTCCGTCCCCGCGTGGCCACCACCGATCACGATCACATCGAAGTTGGCAGGTTTCACGTGAAACATGTTGTCCGCTATTTTCCGATACAGAAGGAGGAAAAGATCCGATCGAGAACCTCCTCCGCTCCCACATGACCTGTGATACGTCCCAGGGCCTGCACCGCATCGCGCAGGTCCTGGGCCAACAGCTCCGGATACTCGCGAGCGGCCTTCACGCGCCCCTCGCACACCCGAAGCAATGCGGCCCGGCAATCCTCAAGCGCCCGTCGGTGCCGGTCCCGCGTGATCAAAGCCGGCTCGGCCCCGACCAGCGCCCGTAGCTGTTGTTCGATCTCTCCGAGCAAGTCGGTCACCCCGGCGCCGGTCAAGGCCGATACCGAGATCTCCCCGAGTGAGGGCGAGGCTGAGACCAGATCGCTCTTGGTTCGCACCTTAAGCGCACCCGAGGGCGAGTCCGCGCTTGCCTCCCCGGCAGCTGCCAGCCATAGCACGAGATCCGCCTCGCTCATACGAGCGGCCGCTCGGCGGATCCCCTCGCGTTCGATTGGCTCGTGGGAATCCCGCACGCCAGCCGTATCGATCAGCGTGATCGGTAGACCGCCCAGATCGCACCGCACCTCGAGCACATCACGCGTTGTCCCGGGAAAGGGAGAGACAATGGCGACGTCGCGGCCCGCCAAGTGATTGAGCAGCGTGGATTTGCCCGCATTGGGTGGGCCAGCGATGACGACCGTAAAGCCGTCGCGGAGCCGCTCGCCGATGCGATTGTCGTTCAAGGTCGACTCGATCTGGATCCGAATCGAAATCGCCTCGGCCAGCGCCGGCCCGAGGAGATCATCGCCCACGTCGCCCTCGTCGGAGAAATCCAGATCCGCTTCGACCAGGGCCAGCGCTCCGAGCAGCCGCTCGCGCCAATCGCCAATCCGCCGGCCGAGCTCACCGCCGAGCTGCCGAACTGCCTGCCGCCGCTGGCTTTCCGTCTCGGCTTCCACGAGATCGGCAATCGCCTCGGCCTCGGTCAGGTCGAGCTTGCCGGCGAGGACGGCGCGGCGCGTAAATTCCCCCGGCTCTGCCAACCGGATGCCCGATAGCGACGTCAGCGCCGCCATCACGGCCGCGCTGACGCCCGTGCCGCCGTGCAGATGCAGTTCGGCCAAGTCCTCGCCGGTAGCGCTGGCCGGGCACGGGAAGAGTACCACCAGCGCCGTGTCGAGCACGTTACCCTGGCCATCCCGCAAGCGGCGCAGGCTCATCTGACGGGGATGCGGAAGCGCGCCCGCTAACGTTTCGAGAGCGAATCGAGTCCGCGTACCCGAAATCCGGACCACCGCCAGGGCCGCCCGTCCCGGGGCCGTGGCCAGCGCGCAGATCGTATCCCCGCCGTGGGCTACAGTGTGTTTCACGTGAATCACCGCCGCGGAGAAGTACATGTGCCTGACGCCAACGTGGCCGGCCGAAGCGACAGCAGGGAGTCTAGAGCATTTCCGCGTTTCTTCGAATCGCCGAAATGCTCTTCTGTTTGTTTTGTCGCGTTTTCTTCACGCGAACCGGCGTCCACTTCGCTCGAAAACACCTAGCCCCCAAGGGAAGGAATCGACCAGCCGCCCAATGCGACCACGCCCGCTCAATGCGGCATCCTGCGGACAGGCAAGTTTGCGCATCGGCGCTGGCAACCGGCGGCCCCGGTAGGCTCGCCCGAACGCTCAAGGCCGGGCCGCCTGCGCATCTTACGCGAACGGCTACGCCACAGGGTGCGCGCGTCCGGTTTCCCGCTTTGTCGAGCGCCGTCTCTCGCTCAGGTGTTCATCGAATCGAAGAACTCGGAGTTCGACTTGGTCTGGCGCAGCTTGTCGAGCAGGAACTCGATCGCGTCGACGGTGCCCATCGGGTTGAGGATGCGCCGCAGCACGTACATCTTCTTGAGGATGTCGGCCGGCACCAGCAGCTCTTCCTTGCGGGTACCCGAGCGGGTGATGTCGATGGCCGGGAAGGTGCGCTTGTCGGAGACTTTGCGATCGAGGATGATTTCCGAATTGCCGGTGCCCTTGAACTCTTCGAAGATCACCTCGTCCATGCGGCTGCCGGTGTCGATCAGCGCCGTGGCGATGATGGTCAGCGAGCCGCCTTCCTCGATATTGCGGGCCGCGCCGAAGAAGCGCTTGGGCCGCTGCAACGCGTTGGCGTCGACGCCGCCGGTCAGCACCTTGCCGGACGACGGCACGACAGTGTTGTAGGCGCGGCCGAGGCGGGTGATCGAGTCGAGCAGGATGACGACATCGCGTCCGTGCTCGACCAGGCGCTTGGCCTTCTCGATCACCATCTCGGCGACCTGCACATGGCGCGCCGCCGGCTCGTCGAAGGTCGAGGAGATCACCTCGCCCTTCACCGAGCGCTGCATGTCGGTGACCTCCTCGGGCCGCTCGTCGATGAGCAGCACGATCAGGTAGCATTCGGGGTGACTGTTGGTGATCGACTGCGCGATGTTCTGCAGCAGGACGGTCTTGCCGGTGCGCGGCGGAGCCACGATCAGGCCGCGCTGACCCTTGCCGATCGGCGAGACGATATCGATGATGCGAGCCGAAAAGTCCTTGCGCGTCGGGTCTTCACCTTCGAGGCGCAGCCGTTCGTCTGGATAGAGCGGCGTGAGGTTGTCGAAGTGGACCTTGTGGCGGATCTTCTCCGGGTCCTCGAAATTGATGGTGTTGACCTTGAGCAGGGCGAAGTAGCGCTCGCCCTCCTTCGGTCCCCGGATCGGCCCCTCCACGGTATCGCCGGTGCGCAGCCCGAAGCGGCGGATCTGGGACGGGGAGATATAAATGTCGTCGGGACCGGGCAGGTAGTTCGAATCGGACGAGCGCAGGAAGCCGAAGCCGTCCTGCAACACCTCGACGACGCCCTCGCCGATGATATCCGTCTCGCGGGCGGCGAGCTGTTTGAGAATGGCGAACATCAGCTCCTGCTTGCGCAGGATCGAGGCGTTCTCGACCTCCAGCTCTTCGGCCGAAGCCAGCAGTTCGGTCGGCGTCTTGGACTTAAGGTCCTGTAGTTTGATCTCCCGCATGGGGGATGACTCTCGCGGATGGGCCGCGTCGGGGCCCGAGCGCGGCGAATATGTGATGGGTAAATCGTGGAATCAGCGCGCGAGCGCGACCACAGTCGGCGTTACGAAAATGAAGCGGATGGGCCGCTTACGCCGACTCGTCTGGGGAAAGACCCGTTCTCGATACCTCGTTTTGCCCGGCCGCTCAAGCCAAAACCGCGTCAAAACGGCTTGAGGACCACCAGGAGCACGATGAGGATCATTAGGACGGTCGGTACCTCGTTGACGAATTTATAGAATCGAGCGCTTCGCCGATTCTCGTCGGCGGCGAAGGCGCGCACGGTGCGCGCCAGGAATCCGTGCACGGCGAACATTGCCAGCACCAGCGTCAGTTTGGCGTGCATCCAGCCGAACCGCCACCATTCCCCGTGAAACAGCACGACGAGGCCGAACACCAGCGCCGCGATCGACGCCGGGGTGATGATCGCGCGCAGCAGGCGGCGCTCCATCACCTTGAAGGTCTCCGACGCCTCCGAGCCCGGCGCCGCGCCGGCGTGATAAACGAACAGACGCGGCAGATAGAGCATGCCCGCCATCCAGGCGATCACCGCGATCACGTGCAGCGCCTTGAACCAGTCGTACATGGCTGATCCGTCCTTTCCCGAGGCGTTTGAGCGTGGGGGATGCAAACGGCCGGGCCTTAGCCTGGCTCCATCGCCCGGCGGCGCAGCCGGTCAGCCGTTCCCGGGCGCCCGTACCCGCGCGACCAGGCGCTCCACATGGGCGAGCGGGGTTTCCGGCAGGATGCCGTGACCGAGGTTGAAGATATGCGGGCCCTCGCCGAAGGCGCCGCGGATACGCGCGACGGCGGCATCGAGGGCATCCCCGCCGGCGATCAAGGCCAGCGGATCGAGATTGCCTTGCACCGTCCGCCGCGGCTGCAACGTCTCGGCCGCCCAGGCCGGATCGATCGACCAGTCGAGGCCGATGGCGTCGATGCCATCAGCGGCCGCGAACTGCGTCAGCCGGTCGCCGACGCCGCGGGCGAAGACGATGACGCGGGCCCTTGGCCGCTCGTGCTTCACGTGCCGCACCAATCGCATGATCGGCTCGAACGACCAGCGCTCGAACAGGGCCGGCGGCAGGGCGCCGCCGAAGCTCTCGAAGATCTGCACGGCGTCGACCCCCGCGTCGATCTGTCCGACGAGATAGCGGGCCGACGCCTCGATCACCCGGTCGATCATCGCCTGCAGGAAATCCGCGTCGCGATACGCGGTCAGCCGGATCGGCGCCTGGTCGGGCGTGCCCTTGCCGGCGATCATATAGCTCGCCACCGTCCAGGGCGCCCCGCAGAAGCCGATGACGGCCGTCTCCGGTCCCAGGCTACCACGCACCCGCGCGGCGGTCTCCAGCACCGCGTCCAGCCGGCTGGGATCGCCCGTGAGCGAGGCGAGGGCGGCCGGGTCGGTGACCGCATCGAGTCGCGGTCCCTCGCCCTCGACGAAACGGACACGCTGGCCGAGCGCGTCGGGGATGACGAGGATGTCCGAAAACAGAATGGCCGCATCGAAGCCGAAGCGCCGGATCGGCTGCAAGGTCGCCTCGGCGGCGAGCGCGGGCGTGTAGCAGAACTCGAGAAAGCCGCCGGCCTTGGCCCGAAGCTCGCGGTACTCCGGCAGGTAGCGCCCGGCTTGCCGCATCAGCCACAGCGGCGGTATCGCGCTCCGTTCGCCGCGGAGCGCCCGCATGAACGGTGACGTCTCGTCGACGTTAGCCACAGGCGACCCTTCTCCTAAACAATTCTTTGAATCGGTAGTCTGTAGTTTCTGTTGAGCTGCGGATTAGCGCGGCGCAAGGCTGTCCACAATCGCTCCCCAGCCGCCTGCGTCAACCCGGCGGCCCGGGGGTGTTAGCAATCCGTAAACGAAAGGCAGGCCGGTTAACGATTTGTTAACCTGCGCGCCGGTGTCCGCGGCGCGCCATCCCGCTTCGTCCCGCGATCCCCAGGCCAGGGCGCCACAGCCCCGCCCCTGTTGATCGCCGTCCCGGGCCGCGCCAGAGTGGAGCGCCTCGATCGCTTCGGTTCGCGGTGCCGTCCACAGACGCGCAGAGTTGTCCCCCGCTCCGGGGCGGATGCATCGCAGCCGCAGGTGGCCATCCGGACCGCCGCGATGCCGAAGTCGGGAGCCCGAGCGCCTTCGGATGTCGCCGTGAACCGCAGCTTTTTCCATCTCCATCTGGTCTCCGACTCGACCGGCGAAACCCTGATCGCGGTGAGCCGCGCGGTGTCGGCCCAGTACGAGGGCGTCGCTGCCATCGAGCACGTCTATCCGCTCGTCCGGTCGCGCCAGCAGCTCGACCGCGCCATCGGCGGCATTCAGGCGGCGCCCGGCATGGTGCTGTACACGCTGGTCGATGTGGAACTGGCCATGGCGCTCGAGGAGGTGTGCCGGGAGACCAGCTCACCCTGCCTGTCGGTGCTGGCGCCGGTGGTCAACATGTTCCAGTCGTACCTCGGGGCGTCATCGCAGGCGCGCCCCGGCGCCCAGCACGTGCTCAACGCGGAGTATTTCAAGCGCATCGACGCCATGAACTACACGCTGCTGCACGACGACGGCCAGCTGCAGGAGGACCTCGACGAGGCCGATGTGGTCCTCTTCGGTGTCAGCCGCACCTCCAAGACGCCCACGGGCATCTACCTCGCCAACCGCGGCATCAAGACCGCCAACGTCCCCTACGTTCCCGGGGCGCCGCTGCCGGCCAAGCTCGAGAACGTGCGGCGGCCGCTCGTCGTCGGCCTTGTGGCCAGCGCAGAGCGCATCGTGCAGATTCGCCAGAACCGGCTGCTGAGCCTCAACGCCAACGATCGCTCGTCCTATGTAGACCGGGAGGCGGTGTCGGAGGAGATCTCCGAGTCGCGGCGGATCTGCATGCGCAACCGCTGGCCGGTGATCGACGTGACGCGCCGTTCCATCGAGGAGACAGCGGCGGCGATCCTCGATCTCTACCGCGAGCACCAGTTCACCTTCATCGCGACCTGATCCCGTGACAGATCCCTTCTGGCTCGATGCCGAGCCTCTGCTCCTGGCCTCCACCAGCGCTACCCGGCGCGACATGCTGCGCGCCGCCGGGCTCCCCGTCGAAACCACGGCGCCGCTGGTCGACGAGCGCGCCATCGACGGCCCCGCCCGGTCGGCCGGCACGCCGGCGGCCGGCATTGCCGCCCTGCTGGCGCGCGAGAAGGCCCTGGCGGTGTCGCGCCGTCATCCGGAGCGCCTGGTGCTTGGCGCCGACCAGACCCTGGCTTGCGCCGGCCGCGTCTATGACAAGCCGGCCGATGCGACCGCTGCGGCGGTGCAGCTCGCGACGCTTGCCGGCCGCTCTCACACGCTGCATTCGGCGGCGGCTCTGGCGCGAGACGGGCGGGTGCTGGCCGAGCTGAACGCGGAGGCCGAGCTGGTGGTGAGGCCCCTGTCCGACGCCTTCATCGCGCGCTACATCGCCCGCGTCGGCGAGGCGGCGACCCGCAGCGTCGGAGGCTATCAGGTCGAGGGTCTGGGCGTGCAGCTGTTCGAGGCCATCCGCGGCGATCACTTCACCATCCTCGGCCTGCCGCTGCTGCCGCTGCTGGAGGCGCTCCGCCGCCTCGGTGCGCTGGCGCGGTGAGGCGCCGCTCCGGCTGGACTTGACCAGGCTTCGCATCGCGACAAGAACAGGGCCGGCCATGCGGCGCCTGCGTCGCGGGGGCCCATCTCTATCGCTGCTCCGATGCAGCTCCCCGATGACCCGCGAGGCGCTGTGGTGGATAACATCGTCACTGTTCTGCGGCAGGAACCGCCATGAGCCCGCGCGCCTGCGTCATCGGCGATCCGATCGCCCATTCCAGGTCTCCGCTGATCCATCGCTATTGGCTGGCGCAGCATGACATCGCCGGCAGCTATGAGCGCCAGCACATCACCGCGGCAGCTCTTCCGGCCTTCATTGCCGAGCTGCGGGCCGGCGGCTGGCGCGGCTGCAACGTCACGGTGCCGCATAAGGGGGCCGTGGCCGCCCAGGTCGACGAGCTGACGCCGGTGGCGGCAAGGCTCGGCGCAGCCAATACGCTGTGGCTGGAGGAGGGTCGGCTGCGGGCGGACAACACGGACGTGGCCGGTTTCATGGACAACCTGGATCAGGCCGCGCCGGGCTGGCGCGCGCGCGCCGGGGCGGCCACGGTGCTCGGCGCCGGCGGCGCGGCGCGCGCCGCGGTCCACGGTCTGCTGGAGCGGGGCGTCGGCACCGTCCACGTGGTCAACCGGTCTGTGGAGCGGGCGACGCAACTGGCGCAGGCGTTCGGTCCACGCGTCAGGCCGGCGGCATGGGACAAGGTCGGGAACGCCTTGGCCGGCTCCGGGCTCCTGGTCAACACCACGTCGCTCGGCATGTCCGGACAGCCGTCGCTCGCCCTAGACCTGTCGCCGTTGCCGGCCGGCGCTACGGTCTACGACATCGTCTATGTTCCTCTGGAGACGCCGTTGCTGGCACAGGCGCGCGCGCGGGACCTCGAGGTGGTGGACGGGCTTGGAATGCTGCTGCATCAGGCGGTGCCGGGCTTCGAGCGCTGGTTCGGCGTAAGGCCCGAGGTGACCAAGGAGCTGCGGGACTTGCTCGTTGCCGACATCGAGGGAACGCGATGACCTTCTTGCTTGGCCTCACCGGCTCGATCGGGATGGGCAAATCGGCCACGGCGACCATGTTTCGGGCGCGCGGCGTCCCCGTCTATGACGCGGACGCCGCCGTCCATACGATCTATCGCGGTGTCGCGGCGCCGCTGGTGGAGGCGGCGTTTCCCGGCACCACGGCGGACGGCGTCGTCGATCGCCAGAAGCTGGGTGCCGCGGTGCTCGGCAACGACGCGGCACTGAAGCAGCTGGAGCAGATCGTTCACCCTCTTCTGCGCGGCGCTCAAGCCGAGTTCCTCGCCGATGCGGCCCGGCGGTCGCGGCCGGTCGCGGTTCTCGACATTCCGCTGCTGTTCGAGACCGGCGGTGAGCGGCGTTGCGACGCGGTGGTGGTGGTGAGCGCCCCGGCCTCGGTGCAGCGTGCCCGGGTGCTCGCCCGGCCGGGGATGACCGCCGAGAAGTTCGAGCTGATTCACGTGAAACAGGTGCCCGATGCGATCAAGCGCGCGCGGGCGCATTTCGTTGTGGACACCGGTCGCGGCTTTGCTGCCGCTCGCCGCCAAGTGGACGATATTCTGCGGGCGCTCGCCGGCCGCACAGGACGCGTCGTGACGATCGTTTCCTGAGGCAAGCCAGGCGGAGGGCGGGTCAGTGACGCGTGAGATCGTGCTCGATACCGAGACCACCGGCCTCGACGCGGCCAACGGCGACCGTATTGTCGAGATCGGCTGCGTCGAGCTGCTGAATCATATCCCGACGGGCCGCAACCTACATCTCTACATCAATCCGCAACGGCCCATGCCCCAGGAGGCGTTCGCCGTGCACGGGCTGGGCGACGACTTCCTCAAGGACAAACCGGTCTTCGCCGACCTCGCCGCCGAATTCGCTGAATTCATCGGCGAGGACATGCTGATCATCCACAACGCGGCCTTCGACATCGGCTTCATCAACGCCGAGTTCGGCCGGGTCGGACGTCCGCCGGTCGCGGCGATGCGCGTGCTCGACACGCTCGCGCTCGCCCGCCGTCGTCATCCCGGCGCCGGCAACAGCCTGGATGCGCTGTGCGCGCGCTACGGGATCGACAACTCCCGTCGCACCAAGCACGGCGCGCTGCTCGACTCCGAGATCCTGGCGGAGGTTTACATCGAGCTGATCGGTGGTCGCCAGGCGGGGCTCGACCTGATGCCGATTCTGGTGGGCGGCCATGGCCCGGGGTCTCGGGGAGGGCGGGCGCCAACGCTGCAGCGGCCGGTCCCGCTGGCGCCGCTCGTCAACGCCGACGAACTCGCCGTTCACGCGGCCTTCGTAGCTAGCCTGGGCGACGCCGCCATCTGGCGCGAGTACATCGAGCTGAGCTGACGCTACGGCAAGGCGGCCGACGCCTTGTCCCTGGCGGCCAAGGCCGGGGCTGAGCCCGGCCTTTCGTCTGGGCGGGACGGGGTTACTGTGCCTGTGCCGGGGCCTGGGCGAATTGGCCGGCGCGGTCGCGATAGAGTGCGGCGAAGTCGATCGGATCGACGTAGAGCGGCGGGAAGCCGCCGCCGCGCACCGCATCCGCGACGATCTGCCGGGCGAACGGGAAGAGCAGCCGCGGGCACTCGATCATGATGACCGGGTGCAGGTTCTCCGGCGGGATGTTCTGGGCGCGGAAGATGCCGCAATAGGTCAGATCGAACGCGAACAGCGTCTCACCGTCGATGGCCGCACCGCCCTCCAGCTTGAGCTCGACCTCGAAGTCGGCATCGGCCAGCTGCTTGGCGCCGACGTTCACCTGGATGGAGATCTGGGGCTGCTTGTTCTGGGGCGTGAGCGAGCGCGGCGCGTTGGGGTTCTCGAACGAGAGGTCGCGCGTGTACTGCGCCAGCGCGTTGAGCGCGGGACCGTTCGGATCGCCCTGCCACAAGGGTGCGCCGTTGGTGGAGGGTTCAGACATGGGAGTCCTCGTTTCGGTGCGGGCTGCCCGCGGTCGTCGCAGACGCCGCGCGTTGCAGGCGTCGAAGGCGGTCGGCGGCTAACACGGAACGGGATGGCCGACAAGCACGGCGTCGGCCGGTGGGCTCAGCCCCCCGCAGCGCCTCAGGTCGAGCGCAGCCAGTCCAGGATCGCCGTGTTCACCTCCCGCGGATAGGTGTGGCTGAGATCGTCGATTTCCCGGTAGGTCAGGGCTGCACCAGCGGCCATTAGCGCCTGCTGCGCCTCGCGCGCCATCTGAATCGGAAACATCCAGTCCAGCATGCCGTGGGCGAGGTGGATGGGCAGGCCGCGGATCCGCGCCGGGTCTGCCATCTGTGCCAACATCGGATGGAAGGCGGCGGCGACCGGCGCCAGGTGGGTGAACGGCGAGCCCGGCTCCAGCCCGCTGACATAGGTGAAGGTGCCGCCGTCGCTCATGCCGGTGAGCAGCAGGCGATCGGCGTCGATGTTCCAAGTGGCGCGAACGCGCGCGATGATGCGCATGAGATTCGGCGTGTCGGTGTCCGGGCCGGCGAGCGCCCAGGTTGGTCCCGTCGCCGTCGGCGCCAGGAGGATCGCGCCGTGGCTGCGGGCATCGCGCAGCCAGCTCCAGAGAAAGCCGCGGCCATTACCGGCGCCGCCGTGGAGCGCCACGACGAGCGGCCAGGCGGTGTCGGCGGTATAATATTCCGGCACGTACAGGGAGAAGCCGCCGCGGGAGCCGGGCTCGTTGTCCACATGCGCGATGCCGGTGTCGTCGCGGGGCCCGCTGCCGGCGATGCGGGCCGCAAGACCAGCGTCGTCTCGCACGGCCGGATCCAGGAAGAAGCGACTGACCGGCGGCAGGCGCGCTGCGAGCGGGTAGAGCGCCTCCTGGGCGCGCGGCAGGTAGCGGAGCGCCCGGTAGACCGCGGTCAGGTCCCCTTGAGCCTCTGCCGCGCGCAGGCCGTCAAAGGCGGCGATGGCCGCATCGCTGGCCGCCTCCAGCATGGCGCGCACGCGGGCGAAGGCGTCCGGCCACGCAGCGAGCTGCGTGCGCGCGCCGCGCAACGGCTCGTCCGGGCTGCCGGCCGCCTCCATCACGGCGGACAGGTCTGGGGGGTGGAGGTGGCGGGCCACGAAGCCGAGCGCGTCCAGCGTCTCGAGCAGCGGCGGCAGCAGGGCCACCAGATCGTCGATTGCACGCTCGTCCATCTCCATCCTCCCGTCATCGGTGTGCGATCCGCCGCGGCTCCCATGCTGCGGGTCACAGGCGCTTGTCGCCGGCGCCGGTGGATGTTAGGCCCGGCAACGACTATATGCTCTTCGGCGAGGACTATCCGTGCCCGCGCCGGAGCGTCAGCCGACCGGGCGTCGATCCCCGCGGGGAGAGCCGCAACGGTATGGAACCAATGGCCGCGGTGGCGGCACGTTGCGATCTCCTGTACGATCACCCAGATCACGCCGCGAGTGGGGCCGACCGGTCCAGGCGGATGGACGTGATCGATTTCAGAGAGTTAGGGCATGAAGTCGTCCCCACCTCAGGTTCGTGTTCGCGGGGATCAACGGCCCCGCCTTGCCACCGTGCTCTAAACGTTCTCGACCATGCAAGATTCCTTCGATCTGACGACGATCATATTCCTCGCCCTCGCGGTGTTCGTGATCTGGCGGCTGCGCTCGGTGCTCGGCCAGCGAACCGGCAGCGAGCGACCGCCGACGGATCCTTTCGCCCGGCGTGAGCCGCCCCTGCCCAAGCCCGAGCAGGCGGCGGGCGACAGGCGTGACGACAATGTGGTGCAGCTGCCCGGCACCAGCACGGCGCCAGCGATGGAGATGGCGCCGGAGGAGCGCTGGAAGGGCGTCGCCGAACCTGGCTCGCCGGTGGCGGCCGGCCTCGACTCCATCGTGGCTCAGGAGCCGTCGTTCGACGGCAGCGGCTTCGTCCAGGGCGCCAAGGCCGCCTACGAGGCGATCGTGACCGCCTTTGCCGCGGGCGATCGACGCACCCTGAAGGGTCTGCTGTCCCGGGAGGTGTTCGACGGCTTCGAGGGGGCCATCGCCGAGCGTGAGAAGCGCGGCGAGCGCGCCGAAACCACGTTCGTCTCGGTGGACAATGCCGAGGTGACGGGGGTCGAGGTGAAAGCCCGCAACGCGCAGGTCACCGTGCGCTTCACGTCGAAGCTGATCACGGTGACGCGCAACGCCTCGGGCGCCGTCGTCGACGGCAGCCCCGACACTGTCGTCGACGTGACCGACGTGTGGACGTTCGCCCGCACCCTCGGGGCCAAGGACCCGAACTGGCAGCTGGTGGCGACCGAATCCGGACAATGAGCCGAGGCGACGCGCGGCCGATGCAGCCACCGGGAGCGCGTGCATCCGGCCGAATGCTCGCTTCCGATCCGGCCAGGTCCTAGGCCCGGCCCCGGGCATGGCCGCGCAGCGTCCGGACGTCGCGCTAGAGCCCGTCGCCTATGCCGATCTGGCGGGATGGGCGAGGGACGATCACGCGGCGGCTTTCGCCGCCTTCCTCAAGTCCTGTCCGGCCATTGCCGCGGACGCTGCCGGGGTCCGTGCGGCGCGCCCGGGTCCTCCCGGCCTCGCCGACATCTGCCGGGCAGCGCTCGTCGCGCCGGGCGGTGCCGAGGCCCGCCGCTTCTTCGAAGCCCACTTCCGGCCATTTGTGATCGGCGCGGCGGGCTTCGTCACCGCCTATTTCGAACCGGAGATCGGGGGCTCGACCCGGCCGACGGCAATCCGCTCCGTGCCCCTGCTGGCCCGTCCCGCCGATCTCGTCGCGGTGACCGAAGCCAACAGGCCGGCGGTCTTCGATCCGGCGTTGAGCGCCGCCCGCTCTCGACCGGCGGTGGCTGGCGGGGGAGCGCTCGAACCCTATCCTGACCGGGCGGCGATCGAGGACGGGGCGCTCGGCGCCGCTGCGGCGCCGCTCGCCTTTCTCGACCCCGTCGATCTGTTCATGGCGCATGTGCAGGGCTCGGTCCGGGTGCGCTTCGACGACGGCCATGTGCGGCGCTTCGCCTACGCCGGCCGCAACGGCCATCCCTACACGTCGGCAGCCAGGCTGCTGGTGGAGAGGCTCGGCATTGCGCCCGCCGCCATGACCGCCGACAAGCTCTACGGCTGGCTCAGGGCGAACCGGGAGGAGGGGCGGCGCATCATGCGGCAGAACCGGTCCTACATCTTCTTCAGGCCGGCGGACGAGCTCGGGCCCGACGACGGCCCGGTGGGCGGCGCGGGCGTGCCGTTGACGCCCTTGCGCAGCCTTGCCGTCGACAGATCGATCTGGAGCTACGGATTGCCGATGTTCGTGACCACGGTCCTGCCCCTGCCCAGCGGCGAGCGCCGGGCGTTCGCGCAGCTGCTCATCGCCCACGACACCGGTTCGGCCATTCAGGGACCGGCGCGGGGCGACATCTTCATGGGCAGCGGCGCCGTCGCCGGCCTGCTCGCCGGGCTGGTGCGGGAGCCGGCGCGGCTCGTCGTGCTGCTGCCGGCCGCCGCCGGCGCGAACTGACGGCAGCGAGCGGGAGCGGCGACGATGGCGGGGCGACGCAGCCGCAACCTCCGGCGGGATGAGCTGGCCCTCTGGGCGCTCGTGATGCGCTCGGTGACGCCGCTTCCGGGCCGGCCGCCCCTCGCCGAGCCCCAACCGGAGCCGGCCCCGGCCCAGGCCGCGCCGCCCGCGCCGACGGCCGATGCGCCGCGCGCAGAGGTGGCGCGGCCCCGGGTGGCTGCGCCGCCCGGGCCCCTGGAGCGCCGGCTGCGCCTGGCGCTGAAACGCGGGGCCCTGCCGATCGATGCCGTGCTCGATCTGCACGGAATGCGCCAGGACGAGGCGCACCGCGCGTTGACGCGCTTCCTCGTCGATGCCGGGCGCCGGGGCGAGCGCATCGTCCTGGTGATCACCGGCAAGGGCGGCGTCGAGCCGGACATCGCCCGCTCCGGCGAGCGCGGCGTCCTGCGCCGCCTGGTGCCGCATTGGCTGGCGCAGCCCAACCTGCGGGGCCTCGTCGCTGGCGTCGAGGAGGCAGGGCAGCGCCATGGCGGCAGCGGCGCCCTCTATGTGCGGCTGCGCCGGCCGCGCCTATGATCGGGTCAGGTTGTCCCGTGGCCAGACCTCCATTCCTGCCCCTCCATCGGGTCGGTACCGTTAGCCCTCATGCATCGCAAAAGCGCGGCAGAACGCTTTGGCTGTGGCGCCGGGTTTGGTAAAGCGGGCCGACCCCCCTCCCAGTGCCGGAACCCTCGCATGACCCTGAAGCGCCACGACGTCCTCGGCATCGGCAACGCCCTCGTCGATATCCTGGCCCCTGCGGACGACGATTTCCTCCTTGCCCAGAATGTCCTCAAGGGCGCCATGCAGCTCATCGACGAGGAACGGGCGGAGGCGCTCTACGCGGCCATGGGAGCGACGGTCACGGTGTCCGGCGGCTCGGCCTCCAACACCATCGCCGGCGTTGCCTCGTTCGGTGGGCGCGGCGCGCTGATCGCCAAGGTGCGGAACGACGAGCTCGGCAAGGTCTTCGCGCACGATCTGCATGCCATCGGCGTCACTTTCGAGACCGCGGCGGCGAGCGAAGGGCCCGCCACCGGCCGCTGCTTCATCCTGGTTTCGCCCGATGGCGAGCGCACCATGAACACCTACCTCGGCGCCGGCCAGGGCCTCGGTCCGGCCGATATCGACAAGGCCGTCGTCGACGCGTCGGCGATCGTCTACCTCGAGGGCTATCTGTGGGATCCGCCCGAGGCCAAGCTCGCCTTCCTCAAGGCGGCGGAGATCGCCCATGCGGGCGACGGGCGGGTGGCGCTGACGCTGTCCGACGCCTTCTGCGTCGATCGCTATCGCGACGAGTTCCTGCGGCTGGTGAGCGACGGTGTCGTCGACATCCTGTTCGCCAACGAGCATGAGCTGAAGAGCCTGTACCAGACCGCCGACATCGACACCGCGGTCGCGGCATTGCGACGCAATCCGGTGCTCGGCGTGGTCACGCGGTCGGAGCAGGGTTCGCTGCTGGTGAGCCGCGACGAGACCAGGGCCGTCGCTGCATGTCCCATCGACCGGCTGGTGGATACGACGGGAGCGGGGGATCTGTTCGCGGCGGGCTTTCTCGTCGGCCTCGCCCAGGGCGCCGACGACGTGACCTGCGCCCGGCTGGGGGCGCTCGCGGCAGCGGAGGTCATCCAGCACCTCGGTGCCCGGCCCGAGCGCGGCCTCAAGGACCTCGCCACCGAGAACGGCCTGCTCGGCTGAATGGTCGGCGAGGGGACCCGTAAACCCTGATCCTGTCACGGGATGCGGCGAACAGTCGGGAGCATGTCCGTGGACATGCTCCGTCTCCCGAATAGAGAACGCCAAGCGCTCTTGAGCGAAGCGGAGGGAGCTGGTGGGCGGCTCCCTCTTTGGCTGCCTCACCAGACCGGCGCCGGCCGAGACCCTTGCGCCGTCCGGGTTCGAGCTCTGGCTTACTCCGCCGCCTTGGGCACGTTGTTCACCGTCTGGAACACCTCGAAGCCTTCGAACTCCGGGTGGCCGGTGGTCATCGGCTTGTTGTCGCCGGCGCGGTGGTGCGCCTTGCGGAACTGCTCGGACTTGGTCCACCCCTCGAAATCTGCCCGCGACGCCCACACGGTGTGCGAGGCGTAGAGGATATGGTCCTCCCTCTCGGGGCCGCGCAGCATGTGAAATTCGATGAAGCCGGGAAGCTCGGTGAGGAAGCTTTCGCGCGTCAGCCAGACGTTCTCGAAATCCTTCACGGCCTCTTTCAGAACCTTGAACCGGTTCATGGCGATGAACATGCGTCTCTCCTTACAGGGTTCGCGAGCGCGGGCGGCCGGCGCGGGCTTCGACCCGTACCGCGATCGCGGTCACCTTACTTGGAAGCGAACTTGACCGTAAGGCCGAACTTCGCCTGGAATCCGGCGCTCGCCACGTAGTTCAGATACTGCACATACTGCTTGTCGAACAGATTCTGAATGCTGATGTCGGCCCGCAGCCAGTCATTGTAGTTGTAGGAGGCGAAGAGGTCGACGAGGCCGTAAGCCTTGGTCGGCAGGATGGCCGAGCCGGGCGGCAGGTCGCCTCTGGTCTTCGCGGCGACGCCGGTGACGCGGCCGCCGAGCGTCAGGCGGTTGTCGAGGAGGCGGAAGCCGATGGTGCTGGAGACGCGGTTCGGCGGCACGGTGGTGAGGCCGTAGCCGGTCTCCTCGTTCTTGCCGTCGACATAGGTGCCCGCGGCCGAGATGAAGCCCCAGCCCCAGTCGTAGGCGGCTTCCAGCTCGGCGCCTGTCAGCTTCGCCTTGGCGATGTTCTGGTACTGCTGGTCGGGCATGAACATGCACAGGCCGCTGCGGAAGGCGCCGGGAATGCGATTGCAGAGCGAGGTGGGCGCGCCCGGGATGAAGATCACCAACGTTGAGGTGTCGGCATTCTCGAGCTCGATATAGTCGTCGATGACGTTGCGGAAGATCGTCGCCTTGGCGCGGAAGCTGTCACCTGCGGTGAAAACGTTGTTGTACTTGATGTTGACACCCGCCTCCAGGTTGTGGGCAGTCTCCGGGCGAAGGTTGGGGTTGGGCAGCAACCGGAAGGCCGGGAACGGATGGACGCCCTGGATCAGGGTCTCGGTGATCGTCGGCGCGCGGTAGGCCTCCGCGTAGGTGCCATAGAACTCGATGCCGGTGATCGGCGTGATGCCCAGCGTGATCTTCGGTGAAACCCGGCTGCCGTCGCTGGTGTTCACCGGGCTCGACAGCTTGTAATAGTCGTAGCGCGCGCCGCCCAGCACCCGGAGCCAGCCGCCGTAGCGGATCTCGTCCTGAATGTAGGCGCCGTTCAGTTGACGCTCGCCGGACGGGGTGAAGGTGGAGCCGTAGCCGCCGGCGGTGTCGAAGTTCTTGACGTTGTCCCACACACCGTCGGCGCCGTAGGTCACGGCGTGCGAGAAGGCGCCGGTATCGAAGCGCGAGGTGTTGAAGACGTCGAAGCCCTTGCTCTCCAGGTCGTAGACGATACGGCTGAGGCCCGGCTTGGCACCCAACGTGCTGTAGATGCCGCTCGGCGAGTCCGCCAGGTAGCGCTGCGACATGTGATATTTGTTGTCGTAGAGCTTGACGTTGAAGTCGAGGAGCGGCGTGTCCGGCCGGGTGAAGCGATAGCCGAGCGTGTAGGTCTCGGTGTTGAGCGCATCAGCGAAGCGGGCGCCCTGGTTGCTCGAGCCGTTGTTGTCGAACTCGAACTTCTGGCGGAACGCGGTGAGCGAGACCTCGTGGCCGTCGGCGGGGCGGACGTTGACCTTGAACAGGCCGCCGACGATTTCGCTGCCGGTGTCGCCGATAACGGTGCCGCGCCCATCTCTGTAGTTATAGGTCTCGCGCGTGAGGAACTGCCCGAACACGTCGACGTTGGGGCCGAGGCGGGCGCCGGCCATGGTGCTGCTGAGGAAGCCGGCGCCGTTGGTGCCCAGCATGCCCTTCTGGGAGATGCCCACCTTCTCGTCCGGCTTCAGCAGGTCGTCGATGCCGCGGGTCTTGAACAGCACCACGCCGCCGATGGCGCCAGAGCCGTAGATGTTGGCGATCGGGCCGCGGGTGACGTCGATCTGGCTGACGAATTCGGGGTCCAGATAGAACTGGCCGTTGGCGTTGTGGCCGCTGACCTGGAAATTCTGCCGGGCGCCGTCGATCATCACGTTGACGCGGCCGAAGTCCTGCAGGCCGCGGATGTTGATCGACTGGGCCGGGTCGTTGGCGTTCTCCTGCACCCAGACGCCTGGCACGTCGCGGAAGGTGTCGGACAGTCGGCTCGGCTGGAAGCGTTCGATCTGAGCGCGGTTGACGATGCTGGCGCCGCCCATGACGTCGATCGCCGGCTCCTCGGTCTTGGTCGCCGTCACGCTGATGGTGTCGAGCACGACGTCCTCGGCTCGGGCGGCCGTGATGGCGAGGACGGAGACCGAAATAAAGAGTGCGGCGCCTGACCAGATGCGCATGACGAGTAAGCCCCCAGCGGGTTCGATTTTTTGGTGTTTTGGCTGGCTGGCTTGAGGGCCCTGGGGAGCCCGCGTGGCTGGCTGGCTATATTGTTGTCGCGCCGGCGCTCTAGAGCGCGGCTGTTTGCGTTCCCTAGATACTTGTCCTACTCAAGTCAAATCATTGGGAGGCGTAGTTTTTAGGTCTTCTAAAGTGACAAATACATGCGTTGGTCGCCGTTCTTTAGAGCGGATCCAAGTTGTACTTTAGATTGGCTACAAAGAGTGGAACCGATGGAGCAGCGGCCACGACCCCCGGCGACGACGGCGGCGCCCGCCGGCAAGGAGCCGACAGAACCTCGAATTATCGAGGCGCGGGAATTATTTACCGATGGCCGCGAGGTCATCATCGTGCACAATGATGAACGCTACCGGCTGCGCGTGACCTCCAAAGGCAAGCTCATACTCACCAAATGAACCCGCGGGGGCGCCCCATGCGGCCGCGCCGCCCTGCTTCCGGCACAGAGCGATCGATGACGAACAGCACCTCCAACTCCCGCACCGCGCCCCGCCGCTCCCGTCCGTGGAGGCGCTCCGACGTCCTGAATCTCGGCAATTGTGACATTTGGATCACGACGCTCCGTGTCCTCTGCGCAGTGGCCTGGCTGCTGCCCGCCGCCGCCGCGGCGGACGAGGCCAAGCGAATCGTGGTCGCCGGCGGCGCGCTGACCGAGATCCTGTACGACCTGGGTCTGGCCGATCGCATCGTCGGCGTCGACACCACCAGCCTTTATCCGGCCGAGGCGACGAAGAAGCCGAACGTCGGCTACGTCCGCCAGCTTTCGGCCGAGGGCGTGCTGTCGCTGCAGCCCGATCTGGTCATCGCGCAGGAGGGCGCCGGGCCGCCCGACGCGCTGAAGCTCATCGAGCAGGCGGGCGTCAGGGTGGAGCGGATCACCGACCAGCCGACGCCCGAGGGCGTCGTCGAGCGCATCATCCGCGTCGGCGCTCTGACCGGTGAGGCGACGAAGGCCGAAGCACTCGCCCGGTCGACCCGCGAGCGCTTCGCCAAACTGGCCGAGGACCGCGGCAGCGCCGGCAAGCCGGTGCGCGCCATGTTCGTCATGAGCCTTCAGAACGGCCGGCCGCTGGTCGCCGGCCGCGGCACCGGCGCCGACGGCATGATCAAGCTCGCCGGCGGCGAGAATGTCGCCGACGCCTTCGAGGGCTACAAGCCGATGACGGAGGAGGCGGTCGTGGCTGCTGCGCCCGACGTGATCGTCATGATGGAGCGCCAGGGCCAGCCGCTGGCGCCGGCCGACGTCTTCAAGCAGCCGGCGCTGGGGGCGACACCCGCCGGCGAGAGCAAGCGCCTCGTCACCATGGAGGGCCTCTACCTCCTCGGCTTCGGGCCGCGGGCGCCGGAGGCGGCGCACGACCTGATGGTCGCGTTCTATCCCAAGCTCGCCGCGCCGCCGTCCGGCGCGAAATAGGCGCGGGGGCAGACGATGACCGGGATTGTCCGTTGACTTCTGCCGATGCGCTTCGCGCCGGGCCCGACGCGGGCGTGCGCCGTCCGGGCGCCATCCCGCTCCTCGCCGCGTTGGTGATGCTCTGCGCCGCCATCGCCGTGGTGTCGATGGGCGCGGGCGCCGTCTCGATCCCGCCCGGTCGCGTGGTGTCCATCATCGCCGGTTGGCTTGGCCTCGCCGACGCGCCGGCCAGCGCACGCGAGGCCTTGATCCTCTACGACATCCGGCTGCCCCGCACGGTCCTGGGCCTGATGGTCGGCGCCACGCTCGCGGTCTCCGGCGCGCTGATGCAGGGCCTGTTTCGCAACCCCCTGGCCGATCCGAGCCTGGTCGGCGTGTCGGCGGGCGCGGCGCTGGCGGCGGCGACCACCATCGTCGTCGGTGATCGGCTGCTCGCCGCACTCGGCACCGGCGTGCCCTTTGCCCTGCTGCCGCTGGCCGCCTTCGCCGGTGGGCTGGTGACGACGCTGGCGCTCTATGTGATCGCGACGCGTGAAGGCCGCACGTCGGTGACGACCATGCTGCTGGCCGGTGTCGCCCTGGCGGCCCTCGCCGGCGCGCTGACCGGCCTGCTGGTCTATATCAGCGACGACCGCCAGCTGCGCGACTTGACCTTCTGGTCCCTCGGCAGCCTGGGCGGCGCCACCTGGGCCAAGGTCGTGGCCGTCGCTCCGGCTGTGGCGGCGGTCCTCGTCCTCATGCCGTTTCTGGCGCGAGGCCTCAATGCGCTGCTGCTGGGTGAGGCGGAGGCCTTTCACATCGGCATCGCCGTCGAGCGCGTGAAGACGGCGGCCATCCTCCTGACCGCGCTCGGGGTCGGCGCCGCGGTGGCGAGCTGCGGCACCATCGGCTTCATCGGCATCGTCGTGCCGCACCTGGTGCGCCTGGTCGCCGGGCCCGATCACCGCCTGCTGCTGCCGGCCAGCGCCCTGCTCGGCGGCGCGTTGCTGCTCGGCGCCGACATCCTGGCCCGCCTGCTGGTGGCCCCATCCGAGCTGCCGATCGGCATCCTCACGGCGGCCGTCGGTGCGCCGTTCTTCCTGTGGCTGCTGCTGCGGCGTGGCTTCGGGGCGCTGTCGTGACCCTGCTCACCCTCGATGCCGCATCCTACGCCGTCCGCGGGCGCAAACTCGTCGACGCGGTGGAGCTCGCGCTCGATCCGGGCGAGCTGCTGGTGGTCGTCGGGCCCAACGGGGCGGGCAAGTCCACCCTGGTCAAACTTGCCTGCGGCGAGCTCGCGCCGACCACCGGGCGCGTCCTCTGGGAGGGGCAGGAGCTCGGCCGCTGGCCGGCCTGGAGCCTGGCCGCTGCCCGGGCCGTGCTGCCGCAGGCCTCCGGCCTCGCCTTCCCCTTCACCGTCGGCGAGGTCGTGCGCCTCGGCCTCGACGTGGTCGGGCGGGCCCTGCCGGCACGGCGGCGGGAGGAGATGGTGCGCGATGCGCTCGCCCGGGGTGATGTCAGCCACCTCACCGGACGCAGCTACCAAACGCTATCGGGCGGCGAACGCCAGCGCGTGCATTTCGCCCGGGCCGTGGCGCAGCTCGCGGCCGGCCGCCTGGCTGCCGGCGCGCCGCGGCGGCAGGCATTGTTTCTGGACGAGCCGACCGCCAGCCTCGACATCCACCATCAACTGCTGCTGATGCACGAGGCCCGCCGGCTGGCGCGGGAGGGCGTCGCGGTGCTGGCGGTGCTGCACGACCTCAACCTGGCGGCGGCGGTGGCCGACCGTGTCGTGCTGTTGCGCGGCGGCCAGCTCATCGCCGCCGGCAGACCCGAGGAGGCGCTGAGCGCGGCACGCATCCGCGAGGTGTTCGCGGTGGAGGCGGAGATCCTGCGCGGCGCCGCGGGAGAGGCGATCTACGCCTTCTCAATGACGGATCCGTCCGGTGACGGGCGGCTCAAGCCCGGCCGCAAGGACCCCGTGGGGTAGCCGTCGCCGCAGCCCGACGGCCCCATCCTGCCGTAGCGGCTACAGCCGTCGCAACGCCACCTCTTCGATGCGGTGGCTCTCGCCCTTGTGCAGGATCAGGCTGGCGCGCCGGCGCGTCGGCAGCACGTTGTCGCGCAGATTGACGAGGTTGATGCGGCTCCACAGCCGCTCGGCCATCTGTAACGCCTCGCCCTCGCTCACCGAGGCGTATTTGCGGAAGTAGGATTGCGGGTCGCGGAAGGCGGTGTCGCGCAGCCGCATGAAGCGGCTGACATACCATTCGTGCAGCACGTCCTCGGCAGCGTCCAGGTAGACCGAGAAGTCGAAAAAGTCCGAGACGAACGGGATGTCGCTGCCGTCGCGCGGCAGCCGCGCCGGCTGGAGCACGTTGAGGCCCTCGACGATGAGGATGTCCGGCCGGTCGACGACGGTCGTCTCGCCCGGCACCACGTCGTACACCAGATGCGAATAGACCGGCGCCGAGACATTGCGCTTGCCCGCCTTGATGTCGCCGAGGAAGCGCAGCAGCGTCTGCGTGTCGTAGCTCTCGGGAAAGCCCTTGCGCTCCATCAGACCCTGGCGCTCGAGCTCGGCGTTGGGATAGAGGAAGCCGTCGGTGGTGACGAGGTCGACCTTCGGCGTGTTGGGCCAGCGCGCCAGGAGCGCCTTCAGGATGCGTGCCGTGGTCGACTTGCCGACCGCCACCGAGCCGGCGATGCCGATGATGTAAGGCACCTTGCTTTCCTGCTCGGCCAGCAGGAAGCGTTGCGTTGCCTTGAACAGCCCCTGCGTCGCCGCGACGTAGAGCGACAGCAGGCGCGACAGCGGCAGGTAGATCGCGACGACCTCCTCGAGCGAGATCGGGTCGTTCAGCGATTGCAGCCGCATCACCTCCTCGCCGGTCAGGGTGAGCGGCGTGTCGGCGCGCAGCTTCGCCCAGTCCTCGCGGCGGAAGACGCGGAAGGGCGACAGATGCGCTTCCAGCGTCGGCATGGGGTTCAGGGCGTCGGTGAGCATATGGTTCATGGCAGATCTCTGCCTCCCATCAGGAGCGGCGAGAAGCCTTTTCGTCCAGACCTGATTGTGCGGTGCGACGATTTAGTTCGTCCATGACGTCCCGCAAGGGAATGCCGGCGCCGTGCAGCACGACGAGCAGATGGTAGAGCACGTCGGCGGCTTCCGCGGTCAGGCCGACCCGGTCTCCGGTCGCCGCCGCCAGCGCCGCCTCCACGCCCTCCTCGCCGAGCTTCTTGGCCGCCTTGAGCGGGCCGCCGGCGAGCAGCTTCGCCGTGTAGGAGGTGTCCGGGCTGGCGTCCGCTCGCTGGGCCACGATGCGCGCCAGGTCGTCGAGGGAGAAGGTGCTCATCTCATGCCATCCGCATGGGCAGGCCGGCGTCTGCCATATAGGCTTTGGCTTCGCCGATGGTGTGCTCGCCGAAATGGAAGATCGAGGCGGCGAGCACCGCGCTGGCGCGGCCGTCGCGCACGCCGTCGACCAGGTGCTGGAGTGACCCCACCCCGCCGGAGGCGATCACCGGCACCGGCACCGCTTCGGCGATGGCGCTCATCAGCGCCAGATCGTAGCCGGCCTTGGTGCCGTCCCGGTCCATCGAGGTGACCAGCAATTCGCCGGCGCCGAGCTCGACCACCTCGGTGGCGAAATCGATGGCGTCCAGCCCCGTCGCCTGGCGACCGCCGTGGGTGAAGATCTCCCAGCGCTCCGGCTCGTCGCCGATCGACACCATCTTGGCGTCGATCGCGACGACGATGCACTGGTCGCCGAACTTCTCGGCCGCTTCCTTGACGAAGCGCCGGTTGGTCACCGCGGCGGTGTTGATCGACACCTTGTCGGCCCCCGCCAGCAGCAGCCGGCGGATGTCCTCCACCGTGCGCACGCCGCCGCCCACTGTCAGCGGCATGAAGCAGGCCTCCGCCGTGCGCGTCACCACGTCGAGCAGCGTGGCGCGGGCCTCGTGGCTGGCGGTTATGTCGAGGAAGCAGAGCTCGTCCGCGCCGGCGGCATCGTAGGCCTTCGCCGCCTCCACCGGGTCGCCGGCATCGACGAGGTCGAGGAACTTGACGCCCTTGACGACGCGGCCGTCCTTGACGTCGAGGCAGGGAATGATGCGGACCTTCAACATCGTGGACCTCGGTTAGGCAGGGCTCGCGGCCCGCGCGGCGATCAGCGCCAGCGCCTCGGCCGGGTCGAGCCGCCCGTCATAGAGGGCGCGGCCGGAGATGGCTCCTTCCAGAATGGCGCAGTCGGGCTGCGTCAGCCGCCGCACGTCCTCGATCGAGGCCAGCCCGCCGGATGCGATCACCGGAATGCTGACCGTGTGGGCCAGCTTCAGGGTGGACTCGATGTTGAGCCCGCGCATGGCGCCGTCGCGGCTGATGTCGGTGAAGACGAGCGCGGCGACGCCGGCGTCCTCAAAGGCGAGGCCGAGGTCCTCGGCGTTCATCTCCGACAGCCGCGCCCAGCCCTCGACGGCGACGCGCCCGTCGCGCGCGTCGATGCCGACGGCGATCCGGCCCGGGTGCCGGCGGGCCGCTTCGCGCACGAAGGCGGGATCGCGCACCGCGGCGGTGCCGATGATGACGCGGTGGACGCCCTTGGCGAGCCAGGCGTCCACCGTGCGCATGTCGCGGATGCCGCCGCCGAGCTGCACGGACATGGTCGGCACGCGCGCGAGGATGGCGTCCACCGCCGCGGCGTTGACGGGACGGCCGGCGAAGGCGCCGTCGAGATCGACGATATGCAGCCAGGCGAAGCCCTGATCCCGGAACGCCTCCGACTGCCCGGCCGGGTCCTCGTTGAACACCGTCGCCTGGCTCATGTCGCCCTGCACGAGCCGCACGCAGCGGCCCTCCTTCAGGTCGATCGCGGGAAACAGGATCACGGTTGCCACCTGAGGAAGTTGGCGAGGAGAGCAAGACCCAGGGTCTGGCTCTTCTCGGGATGGAACTGGCTGCCGGCCATGTTGTCGCGGGCGACGAGCGCCGTGATCGGACCGCCGTAGTCGGTCACCGCCACCAGATCGGCGGACGCCGCCGGCGTGAGCGCGTAAGAGTGCACGAAATAGGCGTTGAGGCCCCCACGGCCGAGCGCGATGCCAGCGAGCAACGGGTGCTCGCGCCGAGGCTCCAGATCGTTCCAGCCCATGTGCGGGATCTTCAGGTCGGGCTCGTCGGGCGCGATCGGCGCCACGTCGCCGGCGATCCAGTCAAGGCCGGCCGTCGTCTCGTATTCGAGGCCGCGGGTGGCCATCAACTGCATGCCGACGCAGATGCCGAAGAACGGCCGGCCGCGCCCGTGGACCGCATCGGTCATGGCCTCGATCATGCCCGGCACCGCATCCAAGCCGCGCCGGCAGTCGGCGAAGGCGCCGACACCCGGCAGCACGATGCGCTCGGCCGCGCGAACCCGCTCGGGATCGGAGGTGACCTCGATGGTCGCGGTGAGATCAGCCTCGCGAGCGGCGCGCTCGAGCGCCTTGTGCGCGGAGTGCAGGTTGCCGGAACCGTAGTCGATGATCGCGACGGTCATCGGCCGCCTCCCGGTTCGGGGAACAGGCCGACGACCGGCCCCGGCGCGGAGACGCGCGGCGTCGGGCTCGCGGACCGTGGTGCCGCTACGGCCTGGGCCTCGCCGGCAAGCCAGCGGGCGAACAGCTTGGTCTCCGCGCCCGCCCGGCTGCGGTCGAGCACCGCGTCGACCGCGGCGAAGCCGCGTCGTTGCAGCGTCCAGCCACGGATTTGGTTGGCCTCCAGCGCGAAGAAGACGACGAGGGCCAGATGCGCCAGGCTGGCGGCCGAGCGGTCGACGTCGAGCAGGTAGCAGGCGAGGCTAAGGGCGGCGCCGGCCGCGAGCACGGCCAGCGTGCCGAGCCAGAGCCGGTGCCAGATGAACCAGAGCAGGGGGAACAGCACCGCCCACCAGGCGATGCCGTCCTTCACCACCTCGGCCCGCTTGAGTGCCGCGGCATTGCCGGGCTGGGCATCCTCGGGCACGTAGAGCACATACGGAGTCATCGGCGCAGATCCCGGGGTGGCCTAGAGCGCGATGATTCGTCTGCGAGACATCATCCCACTCCAAGCTGTCGTCTTGAGCATCATAGTCTCCAAAAACCGGCGTCCACTTCTTGGGATGATGCCCTAGAGCGAGCCCTTGGTGGACGGCACCCGACTGCCCTCGCGAGCGTCGATCGCAACGGCCTTGCGGAGCCCGCGCGCCAGCCCCTTGAAGCAGCTCTCCGCTATATGGTGATTGTTCTCGCCATACAGCGTCTCCACGTGCAGCGTGACGCCGGCGTTGATGGCGAAGGCCTGGAAGAACTCGCGCACCAGCTCGGTGTCGAAGTCGCCGATCTTGGCCGCGCTGAACGACGTGCGGAACACCAGGAAGGGCCGCCCCGAGATGTCGACGGCAATGCGACTCAGGGTTTCGTCCATGGGCAAGTGCACGTCCGCGTAGCGGGTGATGCCGCGCTTGTCGCCCAGCGCCTGGCGGAACGCCTGGCCCAGCGCGATGCCGCAGTCCTCCACCGTGTGGTGCTGGTCGATGTGCAGATCGCCCGTCGCCTTGAGCGTCAGGTCGAACAGGCCGTGGCGGGCGAACAGGTCGAGCATGTGGTCGAAGAAGCCCACGCCTGTTGCGATCTCGGCCGTGCCCGAGCCATCCAGATCGAGGCGCACCGCAATGTCGGTCTCTGATGTCCCGCGCGCTATCTCGCCCACACGCATGTGCTCAACTCCCAGGAACACGCCTCGGCCATCGGATCTGGCCATCCCATTGCGGAGACACGCTCCAACTCCCTGGATCCGGAGCTTCGTAGCGATCGGGTGATTCCACCCGATGGCCAAGCGCTCCGGCCGCCGGCCGCCGCGACGCCGACCGTCCCACGCCGTTCTTAGAGTGAATCCGCGCTGGATGGAATGTGGAGTTGGCGCAAAACCGCCCCCACTTCAACGGCTTGGGAACAGCCACCGCGCACCCCCGCTGCCGGCCTCTACCCTCGGCGATCCCTGAAGCGCCTCGCGATCCTGCCATGCCGGCCCATCCGCCCGGCCCACCGCGCCGCGTTCGTGCCGCTGCCCAAGCAAGCGCCGGCCGCCCGGCAGCGGTCGCATGAATGTGCGCTGGGGCCAGAGGATGATCCCAAGGGAGCCCCTCGGTGCGGGGTCGGATCATGCTCAGACAACGACCTTGCACGGCGTGCTTCGAAGAAGAATCACGCCGCTCTAATGCGTCGCGAAAGTCAGCAGCACGCGCGTGCCCCGGTGGGCCGTGTCGTAGACGATGTCGGAGCGCAGGCTCTGCGCCATGGCCGCGATGACCTTGCGGCCCAGGCCGGTGCCGCGCACCGCCGCGTCGGCCGTGCTGCCGACACCGTCGTCGGCGACTGTCAGAACAAGGCGGCCGTCCGTGCCGCGCCTCAGCTCGACCCGCACGTCGCCCGCGACGCCGTCGGGGTAAGCATACTTGAAGGCGTTGGTCACCAGCTCGGTCACGATGATGCCGACCGACACGGCACGGTCGGTGGCGAGCTCGATGCGCTCCGCATCGATCAGGAGGCGGTGAGGGCGGTCCCTGGTCCTCAGGGTGCCAGCCAGCTCGTCGAGCAGTCCCTCCAGATACTCCTCCATGCGCACGTAGCGGATGTCGTCGGAGGTGTAGAGGCGCTTGTGCACCTGGGCGACGGCGGCAATCCGGGCCTCGGTCTCCCACAGCACGTCGCGCGCCCCGGGATCGGCCGTGTGCGACGCCTGCAGGCGGACGAAGGAGGAGACGAGCTGGAGACTGTTGCCGACGCGGTGGTTGACCTCGCGCAGCAGCATCTCGGCGCGGTCACGCGCCTCGCGCGTCTCGCGCTCGGCGAGTTCCTTGTCGCGGCGCATCCTGTCCTGGAGGAGCGCCTGCTCGATCGCGGCGCGGAGAAGCGTGAAGAACTCGCCGCTCACATCCTTGATTACATAGTCGGAGGCACCGGCCTTCAGGGCCGCGATGGCGACACGGCCCTCGTCCGTTCCGGCGACGTAGACCACCGGCACCGGATCGTCCCGGTCGCGCAGCAGCGGCATCAGGTCGATGCCGGTCGTGCCCGGCAGGTAGTGGTCGAGGGCGATGACGTCGAAGCGGCCGTGGCGGGCCTGCTCGAGCGCCCGAGGGCCATCGAGGGCGATGGTCACGTCGTAGCCGTGCCGGCGCAGATCCTTCTGGACGAGGCGGGCAAGGGCCGCGTCGTCGTCCACATACAACACGCGTCGAGCTGCCTCCGCCGCCCCGGCCTCGCTCATGCGGAGGGGACCTGCATGACGGTGAGGAACAGGCCCAGCTGCCGGATCGCCGTAGCGAAGGCGTCGTAGTCGACGGGCTTGGTAATGTAGACGTTGCAGCCCAGGTCGTAGCAGCGCTGGATCTCCACCTTGTCATCGGTGGTGGTCAGCACGATCACGGGCGCGCGTCGGGTGTGCTCGTCGGCCTTGAGCTGAGCCAGGATGTCGGTGCCGGTCATGTCCGGCAGGTTGAGGTCGAGCAGCACCAGGATCGGCATCCCGGCCCTGACCTGCGGCCCGAACAGAAAGGCGAGCGCCGACGTGCCGTCGGGGAAATGACGGATCTCGTTGTTGACGCCGGCGCGGCGGATATTCTTCTCGATCAGGCGGGCATGGCCGTCATCGTCCTCCACCATCACGATGAGGACCGGCTGCTGTGTCGTCATGCGGCTAGGCTTTCGTTGCTGCGTTGCAGGACTCTGGGGAAGTCCAGGGTGAAGGTCGAACCGCGGCCGGGGGCCGATGCCACGGTGATGGTGCCCCCCAGGCGGCGCACGCTGTTGCGGACGAAGCTCAGGCCCAGGCCCTCGCCCGGGCGGTCCTGGGCGCCGGAGCGGCGGAACAGCTCGAAGATCCGCTCATGGTCCTTGGGATCGATGCCTCGCCCGTTGTCCGCGATCTCGTAGACGATGCGCGGTCCGGCGGCCCGGCCGCGCACCGCGATGCGCCCGGGGCGGGACGCATCGAGGTATTTGACGGCGTTCTCGATGAGATTCGAGAAGATCTGCTCAAGCGCCAGCCGGTCGGACACGAGGGCGGGCAGCGCGCCGATCTCGATCTCGGCCCCGGCAGCACTGGTCTGCTGCTGCAAGGTGGCGGCGATGGCCGCCACCATGTCGCCGACCGCGATGCGTTCGGGCGTCGGCGTGCGCCGGCCGTCCCGCGACAGCTTGAGGATGGCGTTGATCAGGCGGTCCATCTTGGTGGTCGAAGCCCGGATGAAGCCGATGGCCTCCGGCAGATCTTCCTCGACGGCGAGCTTCGCCTCCTCGCCGACGAGGCCGGGCGCCGTCTCGGCGAGACGCTCGAACTGCCGCGCGATGGCTTGCCGCGACGCGTCGAGCTCGCTGGTGAAGCCCATGATGTTGACCAGCGGCGACCTGAGGTCGTGGCTCACGATGTAGGCGAAGCGCTGCACCTCCTCGTTCGCCCGGACCAGCTCGGCGGTGCGCGCGGCCACGACCTCTTCCAGGCCGGTGTTGGCCTGCGCCAGTTCCGCCTGGGCCCGGTGCAGTTCGCTCGTATAGCGGCGAACCACCAACAACGAGCCGGCGGCGACCCCGGCGATCAGCAGGAGCGCCGCCAAGCTGACGCCGAGCAGCCAGCTGACCGTGGCAGCCGAATCCGCCGAGCGTCGCCCGAGCAATTCGCTCTCCGCCCGGCTCAACTCTCCGACGGCGGCGCGCACGCGCGCCATGGCCTCGCGCCCCTGCCCGCTCCGCACCGCGGCGAATGCCTCCGCCTGCCGCCCGCTCCTGTAGATCGAAATGGTCTGTCCCAGTTCGGCGAGCTTGTCCTGCACGGCGCTCGTCAGATCGCTGATGCGAGCCTGCTGGGCGGGGTTGTCGGCGGTCATCCGCTGGAGCGATTGCAGCGCTTCGGGCATGCCGGCGGTGGCGCGTTCGTAGGGTCCCAGATAAGCGGCGTCGCCGGTGAGAAGATAGCCGCGCTGGCCCGTTTCACCGTCCTGCGCCAAGCTGAAGATGCGCTGGATCAGGTTCTGCACGGTCTGCGAGTGCACGACGAGCTCGGTGTCGGCCGCGGTCTTGCGCACGAGCCAGATCGCCGTCGCGCCGGTGACCAGCAGCGCGGCGAAGCCGGCGATCATCAGCAGAAGGATATTCCGGCCGAACGATCCGGACGTCATGGACATGAATGCGGTTGCTTTCGACTTTGCCAGTCGCTCCTGCCGGAGCGGTAGCCAATAGGGGCCCGCCCGGATCGACAAACGCTTCGGGACAGCCTGCGGACTCGTCTAGGGCATTTATCGCAACACGCCGAGATCTTTTTTGTTGCCTTTACTGTCGTTGCAGTAATGTCGGATAGCCGACAGAAGGAACGCTCTTACGGATGCCGCCACGCCACCGGTCGTCCGCAGTATTGCCGGAATTGGCGCCCCGCGCCGATCCATTGCAAGCGCCCCGGCCGGACCGTATGCAGACAGTGTCGAGGGGGTGACAATGATCCAGTGTGGCTTGCGCATGCTTGCCAGGGCTTTCGCCCCTGCGCTGCTCGCGTTGTTGATGAGCGTCGGGACGGGCGCCGCGGCGGCCGAAGCGCCCGCGCCCGCCGCGCCCCCGGCCGACGTGCAGGAGCTCGTTCGCCTGCTGCAGAATCCGGCCGTCAGGACGTGGCTCGCCGCGCAGGACGGCAAGGGGGCCGAAGCGTCGTCCGCCACGGCGGAGGCGGCAGCGGCGCCCCAGGATATGTCGGCGGGCGCAGAGGCGACGCGGCGGATGGAGCAACTGCGCGCCCATTTCGCCCGGCTGGCGGCCGCCGTGCCGCTGCTCGGCCCCGAACTTGCGCACGCCGGCACGGTGCTCCGCTCGGAGATTCAGGATCGTCGGCCGATCGGCATCCTCATTCTGGTCGTCGGCTTCCTGGCGCTGGGATGGGGCGTCGAGCGGCTGGTCTGGCGCCTGTCGGCCAGCACGCGCCGCTTCATGGAGGCGTTGCCGACTGCCACGCCCTGGCAGCGGCTGCGGGCGATCGCCGTACGGCTCGGCTTCGACCTCGCGCTCGTGGCGGTGTTCGCGCTGGGCAGCGTCGCCGCCTTCCTGGCCTTCGCCTGGCCGCCGGTGTTCAAGCAGATCGTCCTGCAATACCTGATCGCCGCGGTGGTGTTCCGCCTGGTGCTGGCGATCAGCCGCTTCGTCCTGGTGCCCGCCCGCCTGGCCGCCTACGAGGGTCACCGGCGCCTGGTACCGCTCGCCGATGGGGCTGCCACATTCTGGTACCGACGCATCGTGCTGTTCGTCGCCTGGTTCATGTTCGGCTGGGCGACGGTGAACAACCTCGCCCCGCTCGGCTTCGGCCAGCCGTCGCGGGCGCTGATCGCCTACATGCTGGGCCTCGGCCTGCTCGCCATCGCCCTGGAGGTGGTGTGGCGGCGCCCCCGTCCGGGGATGGCCGATGCGGCCGGCCCGGCCCGGGCCACTGGCCACACCTTCGTCAACATCCTGCTGTCGCTCTATTGCATCGCACTCTGGCTGCTGTGGGTCGGCGGCCTCATCGGCCTGTTCTGCCTCGGCGCTCTTGCCCTGCTGCTGCCCAAGGCCATCCAGCTTTCCGGACAGATCACCGACGCCATCGTCGCGGCGCCGCCGGCGGAGGGCGACGAGGAGCCGGCTGCCAAGCCGGTCGCGGCGATCTATGCCGAGCGCGGTGTGCGCGCCCTGCTGATCGCCGGAGCCGCGGTGTTCATGGCCTATATCTGGAACATCGACCTCGTCGCCCTCACCAATCGCGACAACATGGTCACGCGGCTGATACGCGGGCTGCTCAGCGGCGTCGTCATCCTGCTCGTCGCCGATCTGCTCTGGCAGCTCGTCAAGTCGCTCATCGATCGCAAGCTAGCCGAGAGCCAGGCCGGTCCCGGCCATGACGACGCCGAGCGAGCCCGGCGGGCCAAGCTGCGCACCCTGCTGCCGATCTTCCGCAACATCATCTTCGTCGTGCTGGCGGCGATGGCAGTGCTCACCGCCCTGGCGGCCCTCGGCGTGGAGATCGGCCCGCTGATTGCCGGTGCCGGCGTGGTCGGCGTCGCCGTCGGCTTCGGTGCCCAGTCCATCGTCAAGGACGTCATCAGCGGCATGTTCTATCTGTTCGACGATGCCTTCCGTGTCGGCGAATACATCGTCTGTGGCCGCTACAAGGGCACGGTGGAATCGTTCAGCCTGCGCTCGATCAAGCTGCGCCACCACCGCGGCCCGATCTATACGGTGCCGTTCGGCCAGCTGGGAGCGGTCGAGAATCTCAGCCGCGACTGGGTCATCGACAAGATGAGCGTGCGCGTCACCTACGACAGCGATCTCGACAAGGTGAAAAAGCTCATCAAGGAGATCGGGCTGGAGCTCGCCAAGGATCCGGAGTTCGCCCCGCATATCCTCCAGCCGCTCAAGCTGCAGGGCATCGATTCCTTCGGCGAGTTCGCCATCGAGATTCAGACGAAGATAATGACCAAGCCCGGCGAACAGTTCATGATTCGCCGCCGTGCTTACGTCATGATCCGCGAGGCCTTCGAGAGGAACGGCATCAAGTTCGCCTTTCCCACGGTCCAGGTGGCCGGCGGCGGCGGAGACGCCGCCGCGGCTGCCGCCCAGAACATGCTGGCAGCGAACAAGGCCGCGGCCGATGCCTCGGCCGCGGGCTGAGACGTCGGGCGCTCTATTGCGCGGGGTATTTCTTGGCGTCGCGGGCGAGCCGCAGGCACTCGAGCATCTCCACGTAGCTCGGCGTGCCGTTCAAGTTCGTCTCGTCCTCGCACTCCCGGCGCGACGACGCCGAGAACGTCGACCATTCCTTTTCGGTCTGCTGACGCGCGGTGGCTTCGTCGTCGAGGCACGCCTGCAACTGCTTCTTGTCGAGCGATTCCAGCTGGGCGGCCGCCTCGCAGCTCGGCCTCACGTTGAGGCTCGGCACGCCTTCCGCGGCGGCCGGCGCAATGAGGCCGCCGGCCAGCAGCAGGCCGCCGAACAGCGCCGGGGCCGGGGCGAAGCGGAGCCCTGCCGACAGGAAGGGCATCACGAACAGAAGGCTGCGCATCGTCGTCTCCACGGGCAAGCGGCCAAGCTAGGGCATCGGGTCCGCGCTATCCTATTTCTGCATCGTGGCTGCGCCGCAAGCCGTCCCATGCAAGCGGTCTGTCGGATGTGGCCGTTTTGCCGCGGTTGTGGGCGTGGACAGCGCGCCTGCGATCAGAGGGTCAGATCGGAGCGGGACCGGTTCTGACCGCCGCGACCGGCCGCGGCGGCTGCGCGGCCGCCAGCTCGGCCCGGGTGCGCAGCACGTCGATCCGCGTCTGGGCGTGGCTGAGCGCCAGGGAGAAGGCAGCGATGTCATCGGCCGACAGGTTGCATTCCGCCGCCTGCTGCATGGCAAGGCGGTAGACGTCGGCGATGTGCAGGTCCGCCTCGTCGAGTTGGGCGAGCGAGGGTGTTCGCGGCAGCTTGTCGAGCGTCAGCATCACCTCCTCCAGGACCCGCATCACAGTCTGCCGCTGCCGGCGCTGGAATCGGCCGGTGACGGCGGTGACCATCGAGCCCAGCCCGCCGACGAGGAACAGGCTGAGGTAGAGATAGTCGCTGTAGCGGTCGAGGAAGGTCTGCTCGTCGCCGTCGCGGAAGGCGCGGGCGCCGGCTTGCACCAGCATCTGCGAGGTGTCCGGGTCCGGCGTCTCGAGCGATTCGGCCCCCGGCGCGACCCGCCGCAGCACCGAGCGCATGGCGATGAGCTGCCGGGCCAGCTCGCTGATCGGCTGGTCATCGAGATCGGGCCGTGCCACCAGCCGGACGGGCGCCGCGAGCGTCAGCAGCTCCTTGCGCGGCAGCGGCGGCCGGCCGCCGAAAGTGCCCTCCGGGATGCGGAGCGCCTCCGCGTCCGGGCCACGCCGCGAGATGGCTTCCGCCTCGTCGATGTTGATGAACACGATCTTGCCGTCGGAGGCGTTGGCGATGCGCCGCACGCTGGCCGACAGGGGCCCGGAGGTCGGGCTGCCGACCAGCGCGTAGGCATCGAAGCGCTTGGCGGCCAGCGCCTCCTCGAGCTCCTCGAAGGAGATGACGGCATCGTGTGCCCGGGCCGCCGCCAAGCCATAGTAGTCGCGCAGGATGTTGATGTTGTGGCCCGCCGGGCCGCCGTGACGCACGATGGCGACGCGCTTGTCGGCGAGATCGGTGAAGCTGCCGACCTCGGCCCATTCGGGCGCCACGAGCACGACGGCTTCGCGCCGCAGGATGAGCACCGCCTCGACGCCGGTCGGGGTCGTCGCGTCCGAGCGCAGGACGCCCAGGTCGGCGGTGCCGGCACCGAGCGCGACCGCCACATCCTCGTTGGTCGGCTTGAGCTTGATGGCGAGCCGCACCTGGCGGCGCTTGTCCTTCAGGGCCGTCGCCGCCGCCTCGAAGATGGCGCGGTCGACCTTGTCCTCCGCCGCGATGGCGAGCTTCAGCGTCGTCGGCTGCAGGCCGAGGTAGATGATGCCGCTGCCGATCGCGACCCCGAGCATGATGCTGGCAATGATGCCGCGGACCACGCGAGCTTCTCCTCATGACGGCCGAACCGGGCCTGCCTGCCGCCAGCCGCCGGACGAGCAGGATCCGTGCCGCCTGCCGTCCATAGCTTCCGCCGGCAAACGAGCCGCGGCAATGGCAACCGGCACGCGGAACGATTGTTGCCGCCCGCTGAATTCCGTGCCAGCGGAAAGTGCCCGGAGCGCGGGGCGCGCTGGTGAGGCCGGTGCCGGCGGGCCGGCGACATGGACGGCGATGGAGGAGCGAAGCATGGCGGCGACGAGCAATCGAGCGACGACGCGCTGGTGGTGGGTGCGGCACGCGCCCGTGGACGACGGTGGCTACATCTACGGACAGCGCGACCTGCCGTGCGACTGCACCGACGAGATCGTCTTCCAGGCGCTGGCGCGCGATCTGCCGCGCGACGCCGTCTGGCTGACCAGCAACCTCCAGCGTACCCGCCTGACCGCCGAGGCGATCGCGCACGCGGCCGAGGACTACGGCGCCCACTGGCAGCCGGTGGCGGTACCGGCGCTGGCGGAACAGCACCTGGGCGACTGGCAGGGCCGCAACCGCGCGGAGTTCATGGCGAGTCCCGAGCGCACCCACGCCTTCTGGTTCTCGCCGCCGAGCGTGCGGGCGCCGAACGGCGAGAGCTTCGAGGATCTGGCCAACCGCGTGCGCGGCGCGGTGGAGCAACTGTCGGTGGAACATGCCGGGCGCGACATCGTCGCCGTGGCCCACGGCGGCACCATCAAGGCGGCGATCGCCGCCGCGCTCCGGCTCGACCTGGAGGCGGCGCTCACCTTCACCATCGACAATTGCTCGATCACCCGCCTGGACCATCTCGGCGGGGCGCCCGAGGCCTACCACTGGCGCGTGCTCAGCGTGAACCACCGCCCCTGGGCCGCCGGCAGCGCCCCGGCGGCGGCGATCAAGCTGATGGGGGCGTAAGGCGCATTTCCTCGTATGATGGATGGCCGAGCTTGACCCGGCCACCCAACCAAGCGACTGCGGCGCTACGCCGCCTTCTCGGTGGCGATGAGGCCGCCGAGCTGGGCGAGGATCGCCAGGTGGTGGTCGGCGTCGCCGAACATGAGGTCGATGATCGTCAGCCGCTTGAAGTAGTGGCCGACCTTGTACTCCTGGGTCATGCCGACGCCGCCGTGCAGCTGGATGGCCTTCTGGCCGGCGAGCCTGCCGGACCGGCCGATCTGTACCTTGGCCGCCGCAACGGCGCGGGCGCGCTCGGCCGCATCGTCGCTCCGGGCCATCATGGTGGCGTACATGGTCATGCTGCGGGCCTGCTCGAGGGCGACGAATATGTCGACCGACTGGTGCTGCAGCGTCTGGAAGTTGCCGATCGGGCGGCCGAACTGGGTGCGCGTCTTGAGGTAGTCGACGGTGAGATGGAGCGTCGCTTCCATCGCCCCGACCGCCTCGGCGCAGAGCGCGGCGATGGTTTCGTCGACGACCCGGCGCACCACCTCGATGCCCTGGCCCGGCGCGCCGATCACGGCGTCGGCGCCGACGCGCACGTTAGCAAGGGTGATGTCGGCGGCGCGCTGAGCGTCCTGGGTCGGGTAGCCGCGCCGGCTGAGCCCGGCGGCGTCGGCTGGCACGAGGAACAGCGTGACGCCGTCCGCGTCCTGCTGGCCGCCGGAGACGCGGGCGCTGACGATCAGGGTGTCAGCGGCGTCGCCGTGCAGGACGGTGCTCTTGGTACCGTGCAGCACCCAGCCGTCGCCGTCCTTCTGCGCCGTCGTCGCCACGTCGGCCAGGTTGTAGCGGGCCTGGCGCTCGCCGTGGGCGAGGGCGAGCAGCCGCTCGCCGCCGGCGATCTGCGGCACCAGCTCCTGCCGCTGCGCGGCCGAACCCGCCCGGCGTAGCACGCCGCCGGCCAGGATCACGGTGGCGACATAGGGCTCCAGCGCCAGCGCCCGGCCGAGGGCCTCCATGACGATCATCGTTTCGACGGCGCCGCCGCCGAAGCCGCCGTCTTCCTCGGCGAAGGGCAGCCCGAGGATGCCGAGCTCGGCATACTGGGCCCACAGCTCGCGGCTGAAGCCCTCCGGCTGCTTGCGGATGGCGTTGCGGGCCTCGAAGTCGTAGCGGTCGGCGACGAGCCGATCGACGCTGTCCTTGAGCAGCCGCTGTTCGTCGGTAAGGTCGAAGTCCATGGCGAAAACCTTGGTGCTGGAAGGGCGGGGCCGCGGGCCCGTCCGGGCCCGCCTGGAGCATGCCGCCGGCGGATGAGCTCATCCGATCGCACCGACATGCCCCGACACGTCTTGTTGGAACGCTTCTCCCGGAGCGGGCGAACCGCCCGGCCGCGACGCGCTCCGGCGGTCAGAAGCCGAGGATGGCCTTGGCGATGATGTTCTTCTGGATCTCGTTGGAGCCGCCGTAGATCGACACCTTGCGGTAGTTGAAATAGTTCGGCGCCGCGGTCGTCGCCCAGTCGGGGCCGACGGCCGGCTCGTTCCAGCCCGCCTCGCCCTGCTCGGGCTGGTAGGCGATCGCGTCCGGCCCCACCACCTCGAGCAGCAGCTCGGTGGTGGCCTGCTGGATCTCCGAGCCCTTGATCTTGAGGATCGAGGAGGCGGGATCGGGCTTGCCCTTCTCCAGATTCTTGATGTTGGCGACGACGCGCATCTGCGTCATCTCCAGCGCCTTCAGCTCCACCTCGACGGCGGCGAGCTTCTCGCGGAAGCGCGGGTTGTCGATGATGCGGGCGTCGCCGTCGCGCTGCACCGAGGCGAGCTGCTTGATGCGGCGGATGCGCTCCTTGGAGGCGCCGACGCGGGCGATGCCGACGCGCTCGTTGCCGAGCAGGAACTTGGCATAGTCCCAGCCGCGGTTCTCCTGGCCGACCAGGTTCTCCGCCGGCACCCTCACGTCGTCGAAGAACACCTCGTTGACCTCATGGCCGCCCTCGATGGTGATGATCGGGCGCACCGTGATGCCGGGCGTCTTCATGTCGATGAGCAGGAAGGAGATGCCCTCCTGCTGCTTGGCGCCCGAATTGGTGCGCACCAGGCAGAAGATCCAGTCGGCGTGCTGGGCGAGCGTGGTCCAGGTCTTCTGGCCGTTGACGACATAGGTATCGCCGTCCCGCTTGGCGGTGGTCTTGAGCGAGGCGAGGTCGGAGCCGGCGCCGGGCTCCGAGAAACCCTGGCACCACCAGTCGTCGAGGTTGGCCATGCGCGGCAGGAAGCGCTTCTTCTGCTCCTCATTGCCGAAGGCGATGATGACCGGGCCGCACATGCTGACGTTGAAGGCGAGCGGCTCGGGCGCGGGCGCCATCATCAGCTCCTCGCGGAAGATGTACTGCCTGACCGGATCCCAGCCGGTGCCGCCCCACTCCACCGGCCAGTGTGGCACCGCCCAGCCCTTCTTGTTGAGGATGCGCTGCCAGGCGACCAGCTCCTCCTTGGTGGTGTGGTGCCCGGACTCGAGCTTCTTGCGGATGGGCTCCGGCAACGAGGTCCGGAAGAACTCGCGCACCTCCGCGCGGAAGGCTTGCTCGTCGGCGGTGAAGCTCAGTTCCATGGTCGTGTCCTGCCGCAGCTGTCGAATGGTCTATGTGTGAACTATGTCTAGGCTCGGCTGCGCGCCCTGCCAAGCCCCGCGCACGGCGGCCTGCCTCGGGCCCGTTCGGCTCCCGCGTCTTTGAGCTATCGAAACAAAGCCTTACGATATCACACTTCGAGCCAGTCGCGGCGCACCTGAGCGTTGGCCGCCAGGTCGTCGGGCGTGCCCTCGAAGACGATCTGGCCATGGCCCATGACGTAGAGCCGGTGGCTGATGCGCAGGGCGATGGCGAGCTTCTGCTCCACCAGCAGGATCGAGACGCCGCGCTGGGCGATCTCGGTCAGCAGGTTGCCGACCAGCTCGACCACCATGGGCGCCAGGCCCTCGGTCGGCTCGTCGATCATGACGAGGTCGGGGTCGCCCATCAGGGTCCGGCACATGGTCAGCATCTGCTGCTCGCCGCCGGAGAGCACGCCGGCCGGCGTGGTCGCCCGCTCCCTGAGGCGGGGGAAGATGCGGTAGACGTCCTCGTAGGACCAGCGGCCCGTGGGCTTCGATGACTTGCAGCCGAGCAGCAGGTTCTGCTCCACCGTCAGCGAGGGAAACACGTCGCGGTTCTCGGGCACGTAGCCGAGGCCGAGGCGCGCCACCTGGTGCGGCCTGAGGCCGGCGATCTCGTGCCCCTTGAAGCGGATGGAGCCGTGCGGCGGCACGTCGCCCATGATCGCCTTGATGGTGGTGGAGCGGCCGACGCCGTTGCGGCCGAGCAGGCTGACGATCTCGCTGCGGCCGACGGTGAAGCTCACCCCGTGCAGGATGTGGCTCTTGCCGTAGAAGGCGTGCAGGTCGTCCACCTGCAGCATGGGCTCGGCCGGGTTGCGCATCAGTGCACCGCCTGGCCGAGGTAGGCCTCGCGCACCGCCGCATTCTCGCGGATGGCCCGCGGCGTGTCGCTGGCGATGATCTGGCCGTAGACCAGCACCGAGATGCGGTCGGCAAGGCCGAAGACGACGCTCATGTCGTGCTCCACCATGATCAGGGTCTTGCCCTGCGTCACCGTGCGGATCAGCTGCACCGCCTGCTCGCTCTCGCCCCGGCTCATGCCGGCGGTGGGTTCGTCGAGCAGGATCACGTCGGCCCCGCCGGCGATGGCCAGCCCGATCTCCAGTGCCCGCTGCTCGGCGTAGGTCAGCACCCCGGCCTGCACGTCCCGGCGCCGCGTCAGCCCGATCGAGGTCATCACCGCCTCGGCGCGCTCGCGCACGCTGCGCAGGGCGTCGACGCCCAGCCAGAAGGCGTATTTGTAGCCGAGAGCCCACAAGACGGCACAGCGGATGTTCTCGTAGACCGACAGGCGCGGGAAGATGTTGGTGACCTGGAAGCTGCGCGACAGACCGCGGCGGTAGATCTCGTACGGCTTCAGGCCGGTGATGGGCCGGCCGTGCAGCGACACGGTGCCGGACGACACCGGGAAGCGGCCGCTGATCAGGTGGAACAGCGTCGACTTGCCGGCTCCGTTAGGCCCGATGATGGCGTGGCGCTCGCCCGTCGGTACGTTGAGCGTCACCCCGCGGATGATGGCCGTGGGGCCGAAGCTCTTATGCACGTCGGCGAGGGACAGGACGGCGCTCATGTGGGCAGCACTCCCTGCGCCGCCGGCGGGACGACGGCCGCCTCTGCCGGCCCGTCGACCGGGGCGCTGGCGGCATGGACAGCGGCCCAGGCGCTGCGCACCGGACCCCAGGCCAGCCGCGTCAGCGCCGCGCCGACGCCGAGCAGCGCCAGGGCCGCCAGCCACGGCCAGGGCGACGCCCCGTCGAGGGTGGTGAAGAAGACGTGGACGAGGCTGCCGTCGCTGCTCGCCTTGACCAGCATGTGATGCGCCAGCTCGACGATGAGGATGGCGCCGGCTGCCGCCATGGCCAGCGGCACGGCGGCGAGCGCGTAGGCGGGCAGCAGCCTGCCGAGCCGACCGCTGCGCAGCGCTGGCCCGTGCAGCGCCAGCCAGCCGGCGATGCCGCCGGGCGCGAACATCACCACCAGGATGAACAGCAGGCCGAAGTAGAGCATCCAGGCACCGGTGAGATCCGACAGCGTCACCTGTAGAAAGGTGACCAGGATGGCGCCGAGGATCGGTCCCCAGAACAGGCCGATGCCGCCGATGAAGGCCATCAGCAGCACGGTGCCCGACTGGGCGGCACCGAGCGACAGCGCGTTCATGATCTCGAAATTGATGGCGGCGAGCGCCCCGGCGATGCCGGCGAAGAACCCGGCCAGGCAAAAGGCGATGAAGCGCACCGTCTGGGTCGAATAGCCGATGAACTCGGCGCGCTCGGGATTCTCGCGCACCGCGTTGCACATGCGGCCGAAGGGCGTGCGGGTGATGGCGTACATGGCCAGGATGGCGATGAAGGCCCAACCCGCGATGAGATAGTAGATCTCGATCTGCGGGCCGAACTTGTAGCCGAACAGGGGCATGAGCTTGGTGCGGTTCGCCGTGATGCCGGACTCGCCGCCAAAGAAGCTGCGCAGGATGAGTGAGCTGGAGGCGACAAGCTCGCCGACGCCGAGCGTGATCATGGCGAACACGGTGCCGCCGCGCCGGGTCGACACCGAGCCGAACAGGATGCCGAAGGCGAGCCCGGCGAGGCCGCCGATCAGTGGGATCACCGGCAACGGGATCGCCCATTTGTTCTGGGCGATCGCGTTCATGGCGTGAATGGCGACGAAGCCGGCGAGCCCGTAGTAGACGGCATGGCCGAAGGACAGCATCCCCGTCTGGCCGAGCAGCATGTTGTAGCTCAGCGCGAAGATGATCATGATGCCCATGAGGCTCATCATGGTGAGCGAGCTGCCCGAGCTCAGCAGCCGCGGCAGCAGCACCAGGGCGAGCGCCAGCGCGACCCACGGGGCCCAGCTGCGCCAGGACAGGATTGCGCCCTCGCTCATGTCTCGCGTGTCCCCATCAGGCCCTTGGGCCGGAAGATCAGCACCAGCACCAGCAGCAGGTAGGGGATCACCGGTGCGATCTGGGCCACGGTGACGGTGCCGAGGTCGCCCAGGCGCGCCGCCGCCTCGGCCCCCACCACGTCGGCCAGCGACACGTTGATGGCCACGGCGAAGGTCTGCACCAGGCCGATCAGCAGCGAGGCGACGAAGGCGCCGGCCAGCGAGCCCAGCCCGCCCACGACGATGACGACGAACAGGATGGGCCCGAGCAGCGCCGCCATGGACGGCTGGGTGACCAGCGCCGGGCCGGCGATGACGCCGGCGAGCCCGGCCAGGGCCGCCCCCACGCCGAACACCAGCATGAAGATGCGCGGCACGTTGTGGCCGAGCATGGCGACCATGTCCGGATGGGTCAGCGCCGCCTGGATGATCAGGCCGACGCGGCTGCGCGTCAGCACGGCGATCAGGAAGGCGAACATGGCGACGGCCACCAGCAGCATGAACATGCGGTAGGCCGGGTAGGTGGTGTCGAAGAGGCGGAAGGCGACGAAGTCGAGCGAGGGCGGCACGCGGTAGTCGACCGGCAGCTTGCCCCAGAACATGTTGACCAGCTCCTCGAGCACGAAGGCGAGACCGAAGGTGAACAGCAGTTCGGCGACGTGGCCGTAGCGGTGCACGCGGCGCAGGCCGTAGCGTTCGACCAGCGCGCCGACGGCGCCGACGAGCAGCGGCGCCACCACGAAGCCGGGCCAGAAGCCGATGCGCCGGCTGATCTCGAAGCCGAAGTAGGCGCCGAGCATGTAGAAGCTGGCATGGGCGAAGTTCAGCACCCCCATCATCGAGAAGATGAGGGTGAGCCCGCTCGCCATCATGAACAGCAGCATGCCGTAGAGCAGGCCGTTGAGCGTCGAGAAGGTGATCAGCTCGAGCATGCGGCAGAGCCCCGCGGGTCAGAACCGGGTAGATGGACGGCCGGGCTCGACCCGGCCATCCATCGGCGTCGGAAAGCCCTGGATCAGGGCCGCTCCATCTTGCAGGTGGTGGGCAGGAGGGTGTCCTTCCCGGCCACGCGGCCCTGCGTGGTCCAGCCCCAGCCGGTCTTCTCCTCGTCGAACTTCTGGCCGGGCTTCAGCGGGCCGAAGCTGCGCACGAACATGTCCTGGAACAGCTGGTGGTCGTCCTTGCGCATCACGATCTCGCCGCCGTCGAAGCCCTCGACCTTCATGTCCTCCAGCTTGGCGGCCACGGCCTTGGGATCGTTGCTCTTGGCTTCGTTCGCGGCCTTGGCGAACATGCGCATCTCGTTGACGGCGCGCGGATACCAGAGCGTGACGCCGTACTTGTCGCGGAACTCCTGCTCGGTCTTCTGCGCCGACGCCGGGGCGTCGTTGGCGTTGCCTTCCACGATGTCGAAGACGCGGTCGGAAAGCCCGGTCTGCTTGATCGCCGTCGGTCCGCCGGCGCCGCCGGCATAGTAGGTGTAGAAGTCGGTCTGCAGGCCGGCATCCGCCGCGGCCTTGAGCAGCAGCGCGATGTCCTGGCCCCAGTTGCCGGTGATGACCGTGTCGGCGCCGGACGCCTTGATCTTGGCGATGTAGGGGCTGAAGTCGGTGATCTTGAGCAGCGGATGCAGCTCATCGCCGACGATCTCGATGTCCGGGCGCTTCTCCTTCAGCATGGCGCGCGCCTGGGTGCGCACCGATTGGCCGAAGGAATAGTCCTGATTGATCAGGTAGATCTTCTTCACCGCCGGCCGCTGCTTCAGGAAGTTGGTCAGCGCCGCCATCTTGATGTCGGAGTTCGCGTCCCAGCGGAAGTGCCAGAAGCTGCACTTGTCGTTGGTGAGCACGGGATCGACCGCGGCGTAGTTGAAGTAGAGGACCTCCTTGCCCGGGTTGCGGTCATTGTACTTGGCGACGAAATCGAGCAGCGCACCGGCGACCGAGGAGCCGTTGCCCTGGGTGATGAAGCGGATGCCCTGGTCGATGGCCTTCTGCGCCTGGATCAGGCTCTCTTGCGGATTGGTCTTTCCGTCGAACGGCACGATCTCGATCTGCTGGCCGTTGACGCCGCCCTTGGCGTTGATCTCGTCGGCGAGGAACTGGAAGTGCTTGAGGCCGACCTCGCCCACCGAAGCGCCGCCGCCGGATAGCGGATCGATGTAGCCGATCTTGAGGTTGTCGGCCTGGGCGAGTGAGGCCCCAAAGGCGGCCGCGGCCCCAAGCGCGAGCGACGCGGCAATGACGAGGGATCGCATGGCATTCTCCTCCGCGTGATTGGTACGGCGTGCGCTGGTGGCCGCCTTGTCTTTCTGGACTTGTCTGCCGGGTCACCGTCCGCGATCGCGGCGGGGGCGCTCGGGCCAAGCCGTCGTGAGTGGGATCTTTTGCAGCACAAACGCCCGCCGACCGCAATAAGCGCATCACATATACGAAATCACAGTTCGACAGGAGCTGGCCCGCGGGTTAGATTGACTCCGTGTCTCTGCTATCCGACCGCCCCGCCGACGCCCCCCTCGCTCGCGAGAGCCTGAGCTATCAGGCTTATCACAGGTTGCGCCGCGACCTGATGGGCGGCCGCTACAATCCCGGCGAAAAGCTGAAGCTGCGCGATATCGCCGAGGAGCTGGGCGTCAGCCCGACGCCGGTGCGCGAGGCCCTGGCCCGGCTCGTTTCGGACATGGCCGTGGTGCAGCTCGACCATCGCTCGGTGCGGGTGCCGCACATCGACGTGGAGCGCTTCAACGAGATCTGCCTGCTGCGCGCCGAGATGGAGGGCCGTGCCGCCGAGCGGGCCGCCGAACGGGCGACACCCGCCGCGGTGGACGAGCTGGAGGCCATCCATGCGCGCCTGACCGCGCTCAAGAACGGGCGCGAGATCAAGGCGTCGCTGGTCGAGAACCAGCGCTTCCATTCGGCCCTGTGCGCGCTCGCCGACCTGCCGCTGCACTACCGCTTCGCCGAGACGCTGTGGCTGCAGATCGGGCCGCTGATGAACGCGCTGCTCGTCTGCCGGCCGACCAACCTGCCGCGGCGCCACCCGCACCGGACCATCCTCGACGGTCTGCGCGCCGGCGACGGCGCCACCGCCCGTCGCGGCGTCGAGGAGGATGTGCGCATCAACGCCGAGCCGTTGCTCGCCTATCTCAGGGACCCCGGCGCCTTCGACCTGGGCGCGGCGCCGGATGGCGAGCAGGCCCGCCCCGCCGCGCCCCACGAGTTGGTGAGCTAGACCATATTCTAGAGCCTATCCCGACCAGATGCATCTGATCGGTTGGAAATGCCTCAAGTGTTTCAAGCTGGAGCGCTTGCCTTGCGATCGGGTCGTTCACCCCATCGCAAGGCGCTCCAGCTGCCAGGCTCGCGCTTGGTCGGGGCCGGGAGGGGCTGGCGTCATCCCCTACACCGTCGCGATCGGCGTTGCCGGCGAGCCGACGGCGCCGGTCAGGCGCAGGGGCGGGGCGGTCAGCAGGAAGCGGTTGCGGCCGTGCGCCCTGAGCCAGGTGGCAAGCTCCGTCAGATACCAGAGCTCGCCCAGATGCACGCCGAGCTTGAACAGGCAATGCTCGTGCAGGGGCAGGATGGCGCAGACGTCGCCGCCGGGGCGCGACGGCGTGGCCTCGACGGCGTAGTTGTCGGCCATCAGGGCCACCAGTCCGCTGTCGGTGATCCATTGCAGCAGGCGCTGGTCGCGGCCATCGAGCACGGCGCAGGTGTTCTCGACCCCGAAATGGGTCGGCTTGCCGCCTTGTTCGAGCAGGAACTCGCCGAAGCCGGTGTGCAGCAGGACCATGTCGCCGGTCTCCACCTCGACCCGGTCCGCCGCCATGATGCGCATCAGCTCATCGTAGCCGATGTAGTCTCGGGCGCGGCCGACGTGGGCGGCGAGGTCGATGAGCACGCCGCGTCCCTGCATGCCCTTCACGGCCATGTTCTCGACGCCGAGGCGCTTGGCCTGGGAGGTCGAGGCGCCGCCCGGTCCCATGGGCACGCCGGCATCCGCCGCGCTCTCCGGCCCGACCACGTCCTCGCCAGCGCGAAAGCCGTTGTAGTAGACCGCCTCCGGCACCCCATCGCCGTCGACGTCGAACAATGAGCCGACGTGGGCGAAGCTGTCCCACTGGGTGGAATATTGCAGGTGTAGCACCACGAGATCGTCGCTGACGATGTCGGTCGCGCCCTTGATGTCCTTGCCGAGCCGCACGTTCATGTTGGGATGGTCGCCGCGCAGGGTGGGGCGCACCACGGGCGGAAAGCGGCGCGGGCTGAGCACGTTGCCACCGGGATATTCGAGCGGCAGGCTCAGGCAAAAGGCAAGGCCCTCCGTCACTTCTGCCGCGCCTTGGCGCACCTTCTCGGGAGTCAGCAGGTTGAGGCGCCCGAGTTGATCGTCGGGTCCGAAATCGCCCCAGGTCGATCCTTCGGGACGGCGCGTCCAGCGCGTCGATGTCGGCATCTTCCCCCCTTGTGTCTCGTTGCGGGCCAGCGTCGCAGATGCGCACGGGCCCGCCGACTGTCGCGGCTTTCGACGCCGCCGGCAACGCGGCAGGGCGAGGGGTGGGGGTGCCGCCGGAGCATGTCCCGAGCGGCCGGGCGCGCGCCGACCAGCGGGCCGCCGCCGCGGCGGCATGCGGCCACGATCGGCTTGTCAGGTCGCCGATCGTGCATCTACACTTGCGTTGATACCGGCGGGTGAAGGTAATCGCGCATCGACAGCGCCGGCCACGCCCGGCCGCACCCCCAAGGAGTTTGACTGCATGAGCCTCCCGCCGATCCTGAGCGAGCGTCTTTCGCTGCCGGCCATCGCCTCGCCCCTGTTCATCCTATCGAACCCGGACCTGGTCATTGCCCAGTGCAAGGCGGGCATCGTCGGCAGCTTTCCGGCCCTCAACGCGCGGCCCAAGGAGCTCCTGGACGAGTGGCTGCACCGCATCCGCGAAGAGCTCGCCGCCCATGACGCGGCGCATCCGGACCGGCCATCGGCACCCTTCGCGGTGAACCAGATCGTGCACCGCTCCAACGAGCGGCTCGACTACGACGTCGAGCTTTGCGTCAAGCACAAGGTGCCGATCATCATCACCTCGCTCGGCGCGCGCGAGGACCTGAACCAGGCGATCCATTCCTACGGTGGCATCACCCTGCACGACATCATCAACAACCGCTTCGCCCGCAAGGCGATCGAGAAAGGCGCCGACGGGCTGATCGCGGTGGCGGCCGGCGCCGGCGGCCATGCCGGCACCATCTCGCCGCTGGCGCTGATCCAGGACATCCGCGAGTGGTTCGACGGGCCGCTGGCGCTTTCGGGCGCCATCGCCTCCGGGCGCGCCATCCTCGCCGCCCAGGCCATGGGAGCCGATCTCGCTTACATCGGCTCCGCCTTCATCGCCACCAGCGAGGCGAACGCCACGGCCGAGTACAAGCAGGGCATCGTCGAGGCCGACAGCGAGGAGATCGTCTACTCCAACCTGTTCACCGGCGTGCACGGCAACTACCTGCGCGCCTCCATCATTCGCTCCGGGCTCGACCCGGACAACCTGCCCACCTCCGACCCCTCGAAGATGAACTTCGGCGACGACGGCAAGAAGGTGAAGGCCTGGCGCGACATCTGGGGCTCGGGCCAGGGCATCGGTGCGGTCAAGGAGATCGTCGGCGCCGGTGAATTGGTGGCGCGGCTGAAGCGCGAGTATCTGGAGGCCCTCGACGAGGTCAGCCGGCTCGGCGCGCCCTACCGGTCGTCCACCACGGCAGCAGCGTAAGGAGGCCGGCGTGAGCACGGATCTCGTGAACGAGCCGGTCGTCCTGAGCCGCGACGGCGCCGTCGTGACCGTCCGGCTCAACCGGCCCGACAAGAAAAATGCGCTGACCCAGGCGATGTACGAGGCCATGACGGAGGCGCTGGCGCAGGCCGACCGCTCGCCCGACGTCCGCGTCCTGGTCATCACCGGCACCGCCGACAGCTTCACCGCCGGCAACGACCTCAAGGACTTCCTCGCCGCCAAGCCCGGCGAGGAGAGCGCCGCCTTTCGCTTCGTCCGGGCCCTGCCGGCGTTCTCCAAGCCGCTCGTCGCGGCGGTCAACGGGCTGGCAGTCGGCGTCGGCACGACGATGCTGCTGCATTGCGACTTCGTCTACGCCGCCGATACGGCCAGGTTCCAGCTGCCCTTCGTCAGTCTCGGGATCGTGCCGGAGGCGGCGTCCAGCCTGCTGTTGCCTCGCCTCGCCGGCCATCAGGCCGCCGCCGAGCTGCTGCTGCTGGGCGACTTCTTCGATGCCGAGAAGGCGCGCGGGCTCGGCATCGTCAATGCCGTCGTGCCCGCGACCGCGCTCGAAGAGACGGTGCGCGCGGTGGCCGGCCGCCTCGCGGCCAAGCCACCGGGCGCGGTGCGGGCGACCAAGGCGCTGATGAAGAGCACCGCGTCGGTGACGACGCTCGAGCGCATGGGCGAGGAGGGCAAGGTGTTCGAGGAGCGCTTGCACACCCCCGAGGCCCGCGAGGCGATGGCCGCCGTGCTGGAGCGCCGCCCGCCGGACTTCTCGAAGTTCGGCTGAATCGCTGGCGGCGCGGAACACCCATCATGGCCGGGCCTGAGCCCCATTCGCTATGAACGGCCCCGCATGCGCGGCCCCACCGGGCTGGCATGGTCCTGTCGATGGATGGCCGGATCAAGTCCTGCGATGACGCGCGGCTGTGACGCAGCGAGCGCCGCCATCAGGTCGTGATGGGTTCCTCCGAGGCCATCGGGCAGCGCACGGGCTTGATGTCGAGGAGCGGGGTGCCGTCGACGCAGTCGAGCCCGCGCACCGTGAGCACGTAGCCGTCGACGTCGACAAGCGCCACGGTCGAGCTGGCGATCGGGTTGGGCCGCAGCGGTGCCCGCAGCGCCAGGGCGCCGCTCGGCGCGGCCGCGCCGCGTGGGCTGAGCAGCACGGCGTCGCGCCGGGCCTGGTCCATCCAGTACAGCACCTGGAGGTGGGAATGCCGGCCGATGCCGGTCAGGGCGCGGGCCCAGCGCCCGTCGACCGCGATGCGGCAAAGCGGCCCGTGCGCGATGTCGCCCTGGCGCGGGCAGGCGCTCCGTGCGGGCCAGGGCGTGCGGATGCGGCCGATGAAATAGAGGCCGGCATCGTGATGAGCCGGCAAATCAACGATCTCCTCCCCAGGCCGCAGGTCGCCGGGGTCCTGCACAGGGCCGTTGGCCGCAGCCACGGCTGACGAATCCGAGCCACTCATCGTGCCGCTCCCACACTTATCCACGTAATCCACAGGACTGCACGAGCCGGTCCGACGCCGGGCCCGCCCAGGTCGGTCGGACCGCGGCTGCGCCCCGGTCATCCGATCCACCAGGAAACGAGGCATACTCGCAGCCTCGCCGGGCCGCTGTCGATGCCGCGATCGGCGGCGACGCGAGCTCGGCCGGGGGCGTGGGCGGGGTCGAGCGCCGCCGGCGTCTGGCACAGCGGCGCGAAGCCACCTACATCTGGGGCTTCGCACGCGATGGAGCCCATGCAGTCAAACGATCCGGCGACCTTTCACGCCACCACGATCCTGATGGTCCGTAAGAGCGGCCGCGTCGTCATGGGCGGCGACGGCCAGGTCAGCCTCGGCCAGACGGTGATCAAGGCCAACGCCCGCAAGGTGCGCCGGCTCGCCGGCGGCAGCGTGCTCGGCGGCTTCGCCGGCGCCACCGCCGATGCCTTCACCCTGTTCGAACGGCTCGAGGCCAAGCTCGAGCAGTACCCGGCGCAGCTCACGCGCGCCTGCGTCGAGCTCGCCAAAGACTGGCGCACCGATCGCTACCTCAGGCGCCTGGAGGCGATGATGCTGGTCGCCGACAAGGACGTGAGCCTGCTGCTCTCCGGCACCGGCGATGTGGTCGAGCCCGAGGTGCGGGGCGGCCACAGCGTCATGGCCATCGGCTCCGGCGGCAACTATGCGCTGGCCGCGGCGCTGGCGCTGCTCGACGGCGAGGGCGATGCGGACGCAATCGTCCGCAAGTCGATGGCGATCGCCGCCGAGATCTGCGTCTATACCAACGGCAATCTGGTGATCGAGAGCATCGGCGCATGACCACCTTCGGCGACGCGGCTCGCAGCCGCGCCGGCGTGCGCGTTTGCGCCGCGTGGGCGTCTCCGATCATGCCTGGCACCGGATCTGAAGGACGAGAACTGCCGCGATGACCACGTTTTCCCCCCGCGAGATCGTCTCCGAGCTCGACCGCTTCATCGTCGGCCAGCGCGACGCCAAGCGTGCCGTCGCCATCGCGCTGCGTAACCGCTGGCGCCGGCAGCAGCTCACCGGGCCGCTGCGCGAGGAGGTGCTGCCCAAGAACATCCTGATGATCGGCCCGACCGGCTGCGGCAAGACCGAGATCTCCCGCCGCCTGGCCAAGCTCGCCGGCGCCCCCTTCCTCAAGGTGGAGGCGACCAAGTTCACCGAGGTCGGCTACGTCGGCCGTGACGTGGAGCAGATCGTGCGCGACCTGCTCGAGGTCGCCATCGGCCTCGTCAAGGAGGCCAAGCGCAAGGACGTGCAGGCCCGCGCGCACCTCGCCGCGGAGGAGCGGGTGCTCGACGCCCTGGTCGGCCAGCAGGCCAGCAGCACCACGCGGGAATCGTTCCGCAAGAAGCTGCGCGCCGGCGAACTCGACGACAAGGAGATCGAGATCGAGGTGCAGGCGGGCGGCGGCGGCCTGCCCATGTTCGAGCTGCCCGGCATGCCCGGCGCCTCGGTCGGTGCCATCTCGCTGGGCGACATCTTCGGCAAGGCGCTGGGCGGTGCCCGCAAATCCCGCCGCACGCAGGTGCGCGACGCCTACGAGCCGCTGGTCGCCGAGGAGAGCGACAAGCTGCTCGACCAGGACCAGGTGGTGCAGGAGGCGATCCGCCAGACCGAGGAGGAAGGCATCGTCTTCCTCGACGAGATCGATAAGATCTGCGCGCGCGAGCAGCGCGGCGGCGCCGACGTGTCGCGCGAGGGCGTGCAGCGCGATCTCCTGCCGCTCATCGAGGGCACCACCGTGTCGACCAAGCACGGTGCGGTGAAGACCGACCACATCCTGTTCATCGCCTCCGGCGCCTTCCACGTCGCCAAGCCCTCGGACCTGCTGCCGGAGCTGCAAGGCCGCCTGCCGATCCGCGTCGAGCTCACCTCCCTGGACGAGGCCGATTTCCGGCGCATCCTGACCGAAACCGAGGCCAATCTGATCCGCCAATCGGTGGCCATGATGGCGACCGAAGGGGTGACGCTCGCCTTCACCGACGATGCCGTCGATGCCCTGGCGCGGGTGGCGGTGGAGGTGAACACGTCGGTCGAGAACATCGGCGCGCGCCGTCTTCAGACGGTGGTCGAGCGCGTGCTCGACGACATTTCGTTCACCGCCGCCGACCGCTCCGGCGAGACCGTCACCATCGACGGCGACTACGTGCGCACCCATGTGGGCGAACTCGCCAAGAACGCCGACCTGAGCCGGTTCATTCTTTGAGTTTCGACGACTGGTCGGGCATCGACCGACCAGTCGTCGCCGACCTGGACTAAAGGATCGTCCCGTGCAGCATCACCCAGGCGATGCTGAAGTAGATGACGATGCCGGTCACGTCGACCAGGGTCGCGACGAACGGTGCCGAGGCGCTGGCCGGGTCGAAGCCGACGCGCTTCAGGATGAACGGCAGCATCGAGCCGGCGAACGAGCCGAAGGTGACGATGCCGATCAGCGCCAGCGCGATGGTGATCGCCAGGAGCCTCCAGTGCTCGCCGTAGTCGAAGAGGCCGATCTGCTGCCAGATGGTGATGCGCAGGATGCCGATGACGCCCAGAATGGCGCCCAGCGCGATGCCGGTCGGCAGTTCGCGCAGCGCGATCCGGTACCAATCCCTCAGCCTCACCTCCTGCAGCGCCAGCGCCCGGATGATCAGCGAGGTGGCCTGCGAGCCCGAATTGCCCCCCGAGCTCATGACCAGCGGGACGAACAGGGCGAGCACGATGGCCTTCTCCAGCTCGTCCGCATAGTATTGCATGGCGCTGGCCGTCAGCATTTCGCTCAGGAACAGCACGCACAGCCAGCCGGCGCGCTTCTTCAGCATGCTGAAGAAGCCGATCTGCAGATAGGGCTCGTCGATCGCCTCCATGCCGCCGAGCTTCTGAAGGTCCTCGCTGGTCTCGGCGAGCAGGGCATCGATGGCGTCGTCGACGGTGACGATGCCGATGATGTGCCCGGTCGTATCCACCACGGGTATGGCGAGGAGGTCGTATTTGGAGATCTGACGGGCGACGGCCTCCCGGTCGGCCAGCGGCCCGGTGGTGATGGGCGGGTGCTCGGGTGCGACGGAGAGGATCGGGGCGTCGGAATCGCCGGAGATCAGCCGGCGCAGGGACACCGACTGCACCAGCTTCCTGGTGGCGGGATCGAGCACGTAGATCGAATAGACGGTCTCCCGGCTGCGCTCGACGCTGCGGATATGGTCGAGCGTGCGCCCGATCGTCCAGGTGGCGGGGACGCTGACGAACTCGGTCGTCATGAGGCTGCCGGCGCTGTCCTTGGGATAGGCCAGCAGCTGCTCGAGCGACGAGCGCGTCTCCGGGCTGAGGCGGCTCTCCAGGCGTGCCTTGGCCTCCGGATCGACCCAGCGCAGCACGTCGGCGGCGCGGTCGGCCGACATGGCTTCGAGCAGGCTCGCCGCCTTCTCGTCCGGCAGCGCTTCGACCACCTCCGAGGCAGCTTCGAAATCCGGCTGGTCGAGCACCTCCACCGCCCAGGCGTCGGGCATGTGGGAGATGATCTCCGCGGCCTCATCGGGCGTCCGCTGGTTCAGGTATTCGACGATGTCGCCGACGTGCTCTTTGCCCAAGCGCGCCGACATGGCGATCGCTTCCGGCGAACCCTGTCCGCCACCAGTCCGAATGTTCATGGCACGCCCCTTCCGTGCGGAGTTTCGTGTGGTGGATGCGAAGCTCGTTGGTCCAACGAATCGTCCGCTCCGCGGGCCGCGTCGCGAGCACGACGTGGTCCACGGCGAGGCATTTTCCGATCAGATGGAGTCATCTGATTGGGTAGGAATGCTCCAAGTCTTTGAATCTGGAGCACTTCACCTGCGATTTGGTGGTTCCACCCAATCGTGAAGCGCTCTCGGCCGCGATCGCTGTCCGCTCCGCCGCGTGGCGGCGGCGGTGCGGCTCACCTTGTCCTGCAAATCACGACACGCCCATAACGCGGACGGGCCGCCACGGCTACAACGGTCTGCGTTTAAGGCGCGCGGCGAACCACAGGCCGAGCAACGGTATCATGATCGCTGCGACGATCAGCGGCGGCACGCCGCCGTGACGGTCGAAGAAGGGGCCGATCACGGCGACCCCGGCGGTCTGGCCGAGAAAGAAGGCGGCGGCGAACAGCGACACGGCCGAGCCGCGTGCCTCCGGCGCCATCTGCGTGGCGTTGGTCTGCAAGGTGTTATGGAACATGTAGAAGGACAGCCCGCAGAGGACCGTTGCGAGCGGCGCCAGCCACAGGGCCGGCGCCAAGGCGATGGCGAGGAGCGCAACGCCGAGGCCGGCCGTGCCGAGCCGGGCGAGCCCGCCTTCGCCGAGCCGCGCCACCAGCCGCCTGGCGCTGAAGGCGTAGGCGAGGCCGCCGATGCCGAAGGCGGCGAGGATGATGCCGGCGGCACCCGGCCCGACCCCGAACCGGTGCTGCAGCTCGGCGCCCACATAGGCATAGGCGCCGAACACGACGGCACCCTCCAGAAACACGGTTGCGACCACCGTGGCGGGCCAGGGGCGGCGGAGCAGGCCGAACATCTGCCGCATGCCGGCCAGCGCGCCGCCGGTGCCGGGAACGCTGCGGCGGTGCCCCGGCCGCAGCAGCTCGAGCCCGAGACCGACGGCCGCCACCAGGTAGAGCAGCGCGAGCACGACGAAGACCTGGCGCCAGCCCATGATCTCGCTCAGCACGCCGCCGCCCGCCTGGCCCAGCACCACCCCCAGGATCTGTCCGGACAGGAACCTGGCCAGCACCGGCTGGCGCTGCTGGTAGGGCACCACGTCGCCGATCCAGGCCATGCTGAGCGGGATGATGGCCGCCGCCGTCGCGCCCGAGAGCAGGCGCGCCGCGGCGAGGGCCTCGAGCGAGTCGGCGAGCGCACAGGCGCCGACGCCCACGGACGACAGCAAGGCGGTCAGCGCCACCATGCGGTATTTGCCCAGGCTGTCGCCGATCGGCCCGTAGAACGCCTGCAGCAACCCATAGGCGATGGAGAATGCCGCCATGACCGCGGCAGCCTCCCCGGTGGTCACCGAGAACGCGTGACCGATGCTCGGCAGCAGCGGATCGCCGACGCGCGCCGTGCCCGCCGACACGAAGGCGGCAAAGCCGAGCAGGAGGATGGAGCGCCGCGGCACCACGGGCGCTGCGGCGAGCTCGCGATCGGGCGGCGGCTCGATCGGGCTGACGGTGAGGTTCATCGGCGGCTTCGGCTGAAGGCCCGGCAGGATGGTGGGCGGCGCGCACCGGGCGTCGAGGCCACCATAGAGCATGACGCCGAAAAGTGGACGACCGCTTTTCGTGACGGTTATGCCCCCGTGCCCGGCGGCGCGGCGCGACCGACGGAGCCGCCTTCCCCCTTGTGGGAACGCGGGCGCGCGCGTAGCGGAAGGGCTGACGGGGTCGCCTCCAGCTGCCGCGACGGCCGCTGGTGCGCCGGGCGCAGGCAGGTGGCCCGATCTCCCGCCTCCCGTTCGAGCCGCCGCCCCGCATGTCCCTGCTTCGTCCCGCCCTCATCGTCGGCCTCGCCACCGCGGCCTCGCGGCTGCTGGGCTTCGCCCGCGATGTCGCGGTTGCTGGCCTGCTCGGCGCCGGGCCGGTGGCCGACGCCTTCCTGGCGGCGGTCCGGCTGCCCAATGCGCTGCGGCGGTCGCTCGGCGAAGGCGCCCTGAACGCCGGCTTCGTGCCGATCTACGCGCGGCTGCGACGCCAGCACGGCTCCGCCCAGGCGGCCAGCTTCGCCGGCCACGCGATCGTCGCGGCCGGGCTCGGGCTGACGGTGCTCACCGCGCTCGCCATGCTCGCCGCCTCCGCGCTGATGCTGGCGCTGGCGCCGGGCTTCGCCGGCGATCCCGCGCGGCTCGCGCCGGCGCGCACCTACCTGATGCTGATGCTGCCGTTCGTCGGTCTGGCGTCCCTCGCCTCCCTCGTCGGCGCCTGGCTCAACGCCGAACAGCGGTTCCTCGCCGCAGCCGCGGCGCCGGCGACGGTCAATGCGCTGCTGCTCGCCGCCTACACCGCGATTCCCCGATGGGTGACCGGCGATGCGGCCGTCGCCGGTGCCATGGCGGCGGCGCTGGCGCTGGCCGGCGCACTCCAGCTCGGCGTGGTGCTCGCCGCCGCCCGGCGCCTGCCCCATGCCTTCCGGCTGCTGCGACCGCCGCCCTGGCGCGGGCTCGCCCGCCTCCTGGTCCTCGGCGCCCCGGGGCTCGTCGCCAGCGCCAGTGCCCAGATGCTCGTCCTGGTGGCGGCCGGGGTCGCTTCCGCCGAGGCCGGCGCCGTGTCCTGGCTCTACTATGCCGACCGCCTGTTCCAGCTGCCGCTGTCGTTCGCCGGGGTCGCCGCCGGCACCGTGCTGCTCGCCGACATGGCGGGCGCGGCCGGTCCGGCCGTGCGCCGCGGCGGCGATGGCCGCGACCCGCTCAATGCCCCGCTTGAGGCGGCATTGGCTCTCGCCCTGCCGGCAGCGGTGGCCCTGGCGGTGCTGGCCGAGCCCATCGTGCGCATCCTGTTCCAGCGCGGCGCCTTCGCGGCCGGCGATACGGCGGGCACAGCGGCGGCGCTCGCCGGCCTGGCTGCCGGGCTGCCCTGCGGCGTCGTGACCAAGGTGCTGCTGCAGCCGTTCTTCGCCCGCGAGCTCGCCGTCCTTCCCCTCGTGACCGGTCTCGCTGCGCTCGCCGTCACCTGGTTGGCGGCCCTGTTTCTGGCCGGGCCGCTCGGCGTTGCCGGCCTCGCCGCCGCGGTGACGGCCGGGCTTGCCGTCCAGGCCGTTCTGCTCGGCGGCATCCTCGCCGCCCGCCACTGGTGGCGCCCGGATGGGGTGCTGGCGGGCCGGTTCGCCGGGCTGCTCGCCGCCAGCGCCGTCATGGGCCTCGTCGTGGCCGCGCTGGCGCGATGGGGGGCGCCGGCGCTCGCCGCCGAAAGCCTCCTGCTCCGCGCCGCCGCGCTCGCCGGCCTGTGCCTGACGGGTCTCGCCGTCTACGCCGTCGCCGCCCTGGCGTTCGGCGGCATCGATCGTCGCGTGCTGGCCCGCCGGCGGGCCGCCTGACGGGGTGAGGATCGCTCCGACGCGTATCGTGCAACAGGCGTCTTGCGCGCGCGGCGGCGGGCCGCCATAACCCCCGCTTTCCGGCAGGGCGCCCCGCCAGCGGGCGGTTTCGCCTTTGACGGCAGAAGCGATCGTAATTCAAAGACTTGGAGCATGTCTGCGGAATGCTCTAGGGGAGTGACCATGGCGATGTTCAGCCAGCGCGTCTTTTCCGGCGTTCAGCCCACCGGCAACCTGCACCTGGGCAACTACCTCGGCGCCATCACGCGGTTCGTGTCGCTCCAGGACCAGTTCGACTGCATCTATTGCGTGGTCGACATGCACGCGATCACGGTGGCGCAGGATCCAGCCGAGCTGACGCGGCACATCCGCGAGGTAACGGCGGCGTTCCTCGCCTGCGGCATCGACCCCAAGCGGCACATCGTCTTCAACCAGAGCCAGGTCAGCGAGCACGCCGAGCTCGCCTGGGTGTTCAACTGCGTGGCCCGCATCGGCTGGCTCAACCGCATGACCCAGTTCAAGGAGAAGGCCGGCAAGGACCGCGAGAACGCCTCGCTCGGTCTTTACGCCTATCCGAGCCTGATGGCGGCCGACATCCTGGTCTACAGGGCGACGCACGTGCCGGTCGGCGAGGACCAGAAGCAGCACCTCGAGCTGACGCGCGACGTCGCCCAGAAGTTCAACAACGACTTCGCCACCAGCATCGCCGCGCACGGCTTCGGCGAGGCCTTCTTCCCGCTGACCGAGCCGCTGATCCAGGGCCCGGCGACGCGCGTCATGAGCCTGCGCGACGGCTCCAAGAAGATGTCGAAGTCCGATCCCTCGGATTACTCGCGCATCAACCTGACCGACGGGCCGGACGCCATCGCCCAGAAGATTCGCCGCGCCAAGACCGATGCGGAGCCGCTGCCGGGCGAGGAGGCGGGGCTGGCGGCTCGGCCGGAGGCGGACAACCTGCTCGGCATCTATGCGGCGCTCGCCGGCACCACCAAGGGCGCGGTGCTGGAGGACTTCGCCGGCGCCCAGTTCTCGGCCTTCAAGTCCGCGCTGGTCGACCTCGCGGTCGCCAAGCTCGGGCCGATCGGCTCGGAGATGCAGCGCCTGGTCGGCGATCCCGCCTACATCGACCAGGTCCTGGCCGACGGCGCCGACCGCGCGCGTCTCATCGCGCGCAGCACCATGGACGACGTGAAGGACATCGTCGGCTTCATCCGCAAGCGCTGACATCGGTGGCGGGGCTTGACCCGCCGCTCGCGCGCCTCAAGAATCCGGCGACGACGTTGGAGAGGCGATGAGCAGCAGCCGACGGCGCACCGCCTACGAGCCGGGGCATCGGGCCAAGTTTCTCGTCGTCGTGGACGAGACGGCCGAATGCGACCGGGCCGTCTATTTTGCGGCTCGCCGGGCACTTCGCACCGGCGTCGGCGTCACCCTCCTGTGCGTCATCTCGTCGGCGGAGTTCCAGACCTGGCTCGGCGTCGGTGAGGCGCTCAAGGCCGAGGCGGAGGACGACGCCAATAGCCTGCTCGACGAGGCGGAGGTCTGCGTGCGGTCCGTCACGGGCGCCGCGCCCGAGCGCATCATCCGCGCCGGCCTCGCGTCCGAAGAGGTTCTCAGGCTGATCGAGGAGGACACCGACATCGCGCTGCTGGTGCTCGCCGCAGGCACCGACAGCAGCGGCCCGGGGCCGCTCGTGTCGCTGCTGGCGAGCTCGTCCGGTCCGGTCTTTCCGATCCCCGTCGCCATCGTGCCCGGGGGCCTGAGCGACGGCGAGATCGACGCGGTGGCTTGACCGCCGCCAGGCCCGCCCGCAACGTCGCGCTGCGTTGATCTGCGGCCGCTGCTCATCCATATGCACGGTGACACGACCGAACGGCCGGCCTTGAACCGGCACGCGAGGAGGACGAGATGTTCATTCAGACCGAAGCCACGCCCAACCCCGCCACCTTGAAGTTCCTGCCCGGCCGGGTGGTCATGGCGCAGGGCACCCTGGACCTGCGCGACGGCGAGCAGGCCCAGAAGTCGCCGCTGGCCGAGCGGCTGTTCGCCGTCGACGGCGTCGCCGCGGTGTTCTTCGGGCACGATTTCGTCACCGTGACCAAGTCGGGGGGCGAGTGGCAGCACCTGAAGCCGGCCATCCTCGGTGCGATCATGGAGCACTACCAGTCAGGCGCGCCGATCGTGGTGGATGAGCACCGGGACGCTGCCGGCGAGGACGGCGACGAGTTCTTCGACGAGAAGGACGCCGGCTTGGTGGAGACGATCAAGGACCTGCTGGAGACGCGGGTGCGGCCGGCGGTGGCCGGCGACGGCGGCGACATCACCTTTGCGGGCTACCGGGACGGGGTCGTCTACCTGTCGATGAAGGGCTCGTGCGCCGGCTGCCCGTCGTCCACGGCGACCCTCAAGCACGGTATCGAGAACCTGTTCCGCCACTTCCTGCCGGACGTCCGGGAAGTCGAAGCCGTCTAAGCCAACTAAGCCATTTGACGCGCGCGCGGAGCGCGCCCGCTCGGCTGGTCTCGGCGCGCACCAGGCCATTGGGCATGGCGGAATCAGAGGGGCTGGAGCGGCGAGCCGATCACGCTTAAACAGGCGTTGCGAATCTCTTCGCTTCACCCGGGAGCATGATCGAGCCGCGTGCGTATTCTGGCGATTGATACGGCGCTTGGCGCCTGTTCCGCGTGCGTTGCCGACAGCGGCGGCGGCGAGGCGCTGGCGCGCGAGACGATCACCATGGAGCGGGGCCACGCCGAGGCGCTGCTGCCGCTGATCGAGCGCGTCATCGCCCACACCCCCGGCGGCTTTCCGTCGCTGAACCGGGTCGCGGTGGTGGTCGGGCCGGGCAGCTTCACCGGCCTGCGCATCGGCATCGCGGCGGCGCGCGCCATCGGCCTCGCTCTCGAGGTCCCCGTGGTCGGAGTGACCACCCTGTCGGCGCTGCTCGGCCCACTGGTCGCCGGCAACGTGGACCGGGTCGCGGTGGCCGCTGTCGATGCCCGCAACGGCCACGTCTACCTCCAGGCCTTGGCGCCGGGCGGCCGCGTCATCGTGGCGCCGCGGTTGCTGGCGGCCCGCGAGGCGGTGCGCCTGCTCGGCACGAGCCCGGTCATGATCGCCGGGTCCGGCGCCGGCCTGCTGGCGGCGGAGGCGAGCGCCCTGGGCGTCAGCGCTACCATTGCGCCGGAGGCACTCTATGCCGATCCCCAGTGGGTGGCGCGGCTCGGCGCCCTCGCCGATCCGGCCCAGGCGCCACCCAAGCCTTTCTACCTGCGCGCGCCCGACGCCAAGCCGCAGGACCACGGCGCCTTGCCGCGGCAGTGAGGCCGGCGATGAAGTGGCCGTGGCACCGGGATCTGACCGGACGCGTCGGGCGCCTCGCACCGGTCGATGCGGCGGCCCTCGCGTCGATCCACGCCGAGGGGTTCGCCCGGCCCTGGGGGGCGGCAGATTTCGAGCAGATGCTGACCGATCCGGCGGTGGTCGCCGACGGCGTCCGGGCGCCCGGCCGCGTCCCGCCCGCGGGCTTCGTACTGTCGCGGCGCGTGCTGGACGAAGCCGAGATCCTCACCATCGCCGTCGCCCGCCGCTGCCGCGGCCGCGGCTACGGGCGCGCCCTGCTCGTCTCCCACATGCCGCGGCTGGCGGCGCTGGGCGTGCGGACGCTGCATCTGGAGGTCGAGGACGGCAATGAGCCGGCGCTGGCGCTCTACCGCTCGCTGGGTTTCGGCCAGGTGGGCCAGCGCGGCGGCTATTATGCCCGGCCGGACGGGACGACGGCCGGCGCCCTGCTGATGGCGCGCGCGCTCGGGTGACCGCAGCGCCAGCTGCGGCGCGGCCGGCCTCGTCACGCCCCGCGCAGCAGCGCGCCGTCGGCGGCGATGCGCCGCTCGAAGAAGCGCAGGACGGCGCGGACGCGGGAGATGTGCAGCAGATCCTCGTGCACCGATATCCAGATGTCGCGGACCGTGAAGATCTCCGGCAGCACCGGGATCAGGGCCTTATCGTGCGCCGCGACGAAGGAGGGCAGCATGACGATTCCCTGCCCCGCCATGGCGCTCATGTACTGGGCCAGCAGGCTGGTGGAGCGGAAGACGACGCTGGTTGGCCGCAGGATATCGGAGAGCCAGAGATTCTCCTTGATGTGGACATGCTCGTCGATGAAGTCGATGAAATCGTGCTTGTCGAGGTCGGCGAGACTGCGCGGCGGCCCCCTGGTCTGCAGGTAGGCGGGGGATGCGAACAGCGAGACCTTGAATTCTCCAACCTTGCTGGTGCTGAGGCGGCGGCCGCGTGGGTTGAAGAAGCTGACGAAGATGTCGGCTTCCCGCCGGCTCAGGTCGAGGATGCGGCTATCGGTGATCAGCTCGATCTGGATTGCCGGCTGCAGGCGGTTGAAGTCGGCGATGCAGCGGGTGAGATAGAAGCTGCCGATGCCCTCCAGGCTCGCGACCCGCACGGCTCCGCCGGCCTCCGCGCCGAGCCCGATGGCCTCCGCGATCAGGTTGGCCTGGTTCTCCATGCCCTCGGCATACTGGAGCAGGCGGTGCCCCTCCTCGGTGAGCGTGAAGCCATGCTTGCTGCGGTTGAACAACGTGCAGCCCAGGTTCCGCTCGAGCTCCCGGATCCGCCGGCCGACGGTCGTATGGTCCACCTTGAGCGCGGTGGCGGCGCGGACGAGATTTCGCTGCCGCGCCAGCTCCAGGAAATAGACGATGTCGTTCCAGTCGTATCTTGGCTTCGATGACGGGCTCACGGAGGTCTCGGGCGGCGCAATTGACATGACCAATCTACCCGTTCCGGTGGGGGCAGCCACCCGCCGTCGCGGCGGCAGGTGGCTGTGCGCGCCCAGAGCGCTGCGCGATCGGGTGAATCATCCGATCGCTAAGAAGCGCTCCAGTTTCAAAAGATTATGTGCTCCAGACTAGACCATTTCCGCGTTTCTGCGAATCGCCGAAGTGCTCTATCTGTTTGATTTAGTGCGTTTTCTTCACGCGAACCGGCGTCCACTTCGCTCGAAAACGCGCTAGGCCGCCACGAGCGGCGCGTAGGTCTGTGTGAGGCGGTTGGCGAACATGTCCACCTTCGGGATCATCAGCTTCTGCCGGCACAGCGCCAGGTCGATGTGCTTGGGCATGACAGCGCCCATCTTCAGGCTGCGCGGCGCCACGACGTTGATGTCCCAGTGCGGGAAGCCGTTCGGCGGAATGACCACGCTGCCGCCGGGGTAGGCGCAGTCGACCCGGTTGGAGAGCACGATGGCGACCCGGTTGTCCTCCGCCCGGGGCACGGCCAGCAACTCGCGCTCGAACGGCTCGCGCAAGGCCGCGGGCCACAGAATGATGTCGGCCGCCGCCACGCCCAGGCAGCGCGAGGTCTCGGGGAAGACGGCGTCGTAGCCGGACATGACGCCGATGCGGCCGAACGGCGTCTCGAACACCGGATAGGTGTCGCCCGCGGTGGCCCAGGGGCGCTCCTCGGCCGTCAGGTGAGTCTTGCGGTAGCGGCCGATCTCGCCCCCGTCCGGCCCGATGAGCAGGGTCGTGACATACAGCCGGCCATCGGCCGCCTCGACGCCCGGCAGGGCGATCAGGCTGCCATAGCGCCGCGCGATGGCGGCGGCGCGCAGCGCGTGCGCCGGCGTCTGCGCCGCGAGCGCCCGCGCCACCGCCGCGTTCGGCAGCCAGGAGGTGCAGAAGGCGTATTCCGGTAGCGTGATGACCTTCACGCCGAGCTTGGCGGTGTGGTCCATCATGTCGAACACGTCGTCGGCGGACGTATCGGCCGCCACATGCATCTGGACGGCCGCCACCTTCGCCGTAGACTGCGACGGGATCAGCGGTTTGTCGGCGATGCGGTAGACCGGCGTCGCCTCATAGGGGGCGGCGAGAATGCCGTAGGTATCGGGGCGACGGTCGGCGATCTTGTCGTTCGCGGCGTAAATCGACTTGTCGCCGGCCAGCGCCGGATCGACGTCCGCGATCGCCAGGCCGTGCGTGTCGTAGGGAACCTTCGACAAGACGCGGCCGCGCGGGTCCACGATCATGCTGCCGCCGGGATAGTAGATGGAGCGCTCGTAGCCGGATTTGGTCGCCGCGACGAGCCAGACACCGTTCTCGTAGGCGCGGGCGGGGCCCCACATGTCCGCCTGGTCCATGGCGAAGAAGTTCGCCATGTCGACGATCACCTCGGCACCCTGCATGGCCATCGAGCGGAAGATCTCGGGGATGCGGCCGTCGAAGCAGATGAGCAGGCCGATGCGCCCGAGGTCGGTGTCGACCACCGGGCAGCCGCGCTCGCCGAATTCGAACCAGTTCTGATCGTGCGTGGCCAGGAACTGCTTGTGGTAGTGGCACGCGACTTCGCCGTTGCGTCCGAACATGACGCCGCTGTTGAAGATCTTCGATTTGGCGGCATCCCATTCGGTGATGCCGCTGGCGATGTAGACGCCGTGCTCGCGGGCCATCTGCGCCAGGGCGCTCACGAAGCGGCCGTCGGGGACGGTCTCGGCCAGGTCCCGGCAGTGCGCCGGCGAGTCGAACAGATAGCCGGTGTCCATGCACTCGGGGAACACGATGAGTTCCGCCTGCTGCCGCACGGCGTCCTCGACGTAGGCGCGGGCAATGGCGATGTTGTGGTCGAGGTCGCCGAGGCGCGCGAGTGTCTGCACGGCCGCGGCGCGGAAGCGTCGCTTCGTCATGATTGTCTCCAGTATAAGTCAGTCTCGTCGTGTAAAGGGACTATTCGCCTTTGACCTGGCGCCAGAACACATCCAGGCAATGGCGCTTCAGGCCGGTGAAGCGTTCGCTCGTCGTAACCGCGGCGGTACGGGGCCACGCCAGGTCCACGTCGACGATCTCCGCCACCCGTGTCGGCCGCCGCGTCAGCAGCAATACCTTGTCGGCGAGCTGGATCGCCTCCTCCAGATCGTGCGAGACGAGCAGCATGGTCGTGCGCGTCTTCATGAAGATCTTCTGCAGCTGTTCGCGCATGAACAGCGTCATCTCGTAGTCGAGGGCCGAAAACGGCTCGTCCAGAAACAGCACTTCCGGCGAGGTGACCAGGGCCCGCAGGATCGAAACCGTCTGCTGCTGCCCGCCCGAGAGCGTATAGGGATAGGCGTTGAGGTCGATCTTGACCTCGAACTCCGCCAGCAGGTTGTCCACGCGGGCCCTTCGTTCGGCGGCAGGCACGCCCATGACCTTGAGCGGGTAGTGGATGTTGTCGATGGCCCGCAGCCATGGAAACAGCGCTTCGCGGTAGTTCTGGAAGACGTAGGAGATGCGGGTCTCCTGAATGGTCTGGCCATCGTAGAGCACCTCGCCGGCATCCATCGGGGCAAGGCCGGAGATCATATTGATCAGGGTGCTCTTGCCGCAGCCGTTCGGACCGAAGATCGAGATGAACCGGCCCTGCGGCAGGTCGAGCGAGAAGTCCTTGTAGATCGTCGATCCGCCGAACGTCTTGTCGAGTCCCCGGATGGTGATCAGGCGCGTGCGCCCCGAGCTGCGCGGGCTGACGACGTCGGCCCCGGCCACCCCTTGTCGAGGCGCATGCATGGCGATGGTCCCTCTACTGCCCGACGTCGGCGGGCTTGAGCATCTTCGAGCGCACGTCGATCGGGCCCTTGAGCACGCCTTCGGCGACGAAGACGTCGACGAGCGCCTGGTAGGACTTCAGATCGGTCTCATCGAGATCCTTGAAGCCGCGCAGGTAAGGTTGCGCCAGCAACGCGAGCTGATCGTCCTTGACCGGTGTGTATTTGGGGATGACGGACTTGTACTTGTCGAAGTCGGCGTTGGCGAGATCGGTCGCCTGATCGATGACGTCGACCACGCGGCGGGCCACGTCAGGGCGCTCGGTCAGGAACTTCGTGGTCATGACCGAGGCGCCCGAGTAGAAGGGGTCGGCGATGGTCATTGCCACGGGGTTGGTGATGGCCCGCTTGGCTTTGCCGGTCGCTACGGCGACCGAACCGACGGGCTCGAGCGCCAGCACGGCATCGGCGGTGCCGCCGAGCACGGCCGGCACCTGCATGGCGACGGCAAGGTCGACCAGCTTGACGTCCTTGTCGGGATCGAGGCCGGCCGAGCGCACCATATGCCGGGCGATCGTCCGCCATTGGATGCCGGGCACGTGCCCCAGCGTCTTGCCCTTCAGGTCGGCGAAGCCGGCGATCGGGCTGTCGGCCTTGACGATCAGGCCGTCGTTGATGCGACCCGCCCGGATGCCCCCGCCTTGAAGGCCGAAGACCTTGAATTTACCTGGGAATTTGCTTTCGGCCAGCATCGCGATCCCGGCTGCTGCACCGGGCGGTCCAAAATCCGCACGTCCGCCCACGAGCGCGTCGATGATGTGGTTGGGCGACTCCATCTTCTGGGAGTCGATTTCGATGCACGCCTTCTCGAACAGCTTCTCCTCGAGCGCGACGTAATAGGCCGTGGTCTGCATGATCGGCAGCCAGGCGGCTACGACCTTGTCCGTCTTCTCGCAGGCCGCCTGGGCATGGACGGTGGAGGCGGCGAGGGCGGCCGCCGTCAGCAGAGGAGCAAGCTTGAGCATGATTCGGACCTCGGCGTTCGGGCCGGTCAGCGACCGGACCAGTGGATGACGGATTTCTCGACGAGCAGGAGAAGCAGGTTCAGCCCGTAGCCCATGACCCCGGTGGCGACGATCGAGCCGTACATGTCCGTGAGGTTGTAGGAGATCTGCGCGTCGATGATGCGATGGCCGAGCCCGTCGGAGGCGCCGATGAACATCTCGGCGACGATGATCACCACCAGCGCAATCGACACGGCGGTTCGCAGGCCGACGAAGGTTTGCGGCAGCGTCTCGAAGAAGGTGACGTCGCGGAACACACGCAGCGACGATGCGCCCATGGAGCGCGCCGCGAGGATGCGTGTCTGGCGCGCATTCAACACGCCGTAGGCCACGTTGAAGACGAGGACGAGCCAGGCGGCAAACGCCGCGACGGCAATCTTGGCCGGATCGCCCAGCCCGAACAGCAGGAGGAAGAGCGGAAAGAGCGCCGTCGCCGGGGTGGAGCGGAAGAAGTCGATTAAGAACTCGACCGACCGGTAGACGGAGGCGTTGGCGCCGAGCGCGATGCCGGCCGGGACGCCCGCCGCGACGGCGATAAGGATCGAGTAGCCGACCCGCATCAAGGTCGCGCCAAAGTCCACGCCGAGGCGTCCGGACTGAATATTTTTGACGGTATCGGCGATCGTAAGAAAAGGCGACGGCAGCAGGTCGCTGTTTACAGCGCCGGTCGCGTAGGCGACCCACCATGCCGCCACGAGCAACACGGGACCGGCTGCATATTGCAGCGTTCGCGCTGCGGTATCCCTGCTCAAGCTTTGCGACATCATGAACGTGCTCAGTGCCCCCTGAGGTCAAGTCTTAGCGAGCAGGGCCGGTGGCCGATACGCCCAGATGTGCATGGCATCGGGCAGATTTGCATTTTGAAAGTGCAGTTTTTATGCGCAATCGTGCAATAAAGTTGATCGAACTTTAGGCGGGATCGCATATGCGCGGTCACCGGCCGGCCCTTTTCGGAGGCCTGCCTCGCGATTCAGCGCCACGTCGCTGTGATTAATTCTTATGCAGCGGTCGGACGCGTCAGCGACGGCGCGCGGCGCGTTCGCCGGCGGCGGGATGTCACAGGCCGTCGAGCGGCACGTCAGAGCCGCCCGCGACGGCGCACCGCCCGTGATCCCGTGAGCGGCCTCGCAGCCGGCGGACCAATATGTGGACAGATCTTTTTCGAGGCGCCGGGGGCCATGGGCCGGCGGGAGCGGCCTGCGCACGCGCCCCGGCACGATGTCCGGTGTGGGGCTGGGCGTTGGTCGATCGGAAGGGTGGATCCGGCCGGGGCGCGTGCACCACTCAGCCCGGCGCTCGGCGTGTTCGCCGCGGAGGTCGGGCTGGCACGTACGCTCGCGGCCAGTCCGGCGAGCGTGGAGGGAGGCGGCAAGCCCTCTTAAAACGCGTCTCCCCGGCTCGGGTGTCCACCCGGGCCGGGGAGCATTCTGCTTGGCGATGCACGATGCGGCGGATAGGCCCGTGCGGAACGGGCCGCGCCGCCGGGATCTGCCGCGCTACTCGGCTGCGAGCTGCGCTTCGGGCGCGGCGGCGCGGATGTCGGCGTCCACGTGGTCCTCGTACTTCGTGAAATTCTCGTGGAACATCTCGACCAGCCGGGTCGCGGTCTTCGCAAAGTCGGCCTTATCCGCCCAGGTCTTGACCGGATAGAGGATATGCGGCTCGACGCCCGGCACGGAGGTCGGCACGGAGAAGCCGAAGTAGGGGTCGGTGCGGAAGTCGGCACGGTTGAGCGAACCGTCCAGGGCCGCCGTCAGCAGGCGGCGCGTGGCACGGATCGGCATGCGCCGGCCGACGCCGTGCTTGCCGCCGGTCCAACCGGTGTTGACCAGCCAGCAGTCGACATCGTGCTTGGCGATGAGCTCGCGCAGCAGGTTGCCGTAGACGGACGGATGGCGCGGCATGAACGGCGCCCCGAAGCAGGTCGAGAAGGTCGCCTGCGGCTCCGTCACGCCCTTCTCGGTGCCCGCGACCTTAGCCGTGTAGCCCGACAGGAAGTGATACATCGCCTGCGCCGCCGTCAGCTTGGCAATCGGCGGCATGACGCCGAACGCGTCGGCCGTCAGCATGATGATGTTCTTGGGGACGCCGGCGCGGCCCGTCTTGGACGCGTTGGGGATGAAGTCCAGCGGGTAGGCGCAGCGCGTGTTCTCGGTCTTCGAGATGTCGTCGAAATCCGGCTCGCGGGTGAGCGGATCGACGATCACGTTCTCCAGCACCGTGCCGAAGCGCTCGGTCGTCGCGTAGATCTCGGGCTCGGCCTCCCGCGACAGACGCACCGTCTTGGCGTAACAGCCGCCCTCGAAGTTGAAGACGCCGGTCGGCGCCCAGCCGTGCTCGTCGTCGCCGATCAGAGTCCGCTGCGGGTCGGCCGAGAGCGTCGTCTTGCCGGTGCCGGACAGGCCGAAGAAGATGGCGACGTCCCCATCGCCGCCGCTGTTGGCCGAGCAGTGCATGGGCATGACGCCGGCGGCGGGCAGCACGTAGTTCAGATAGGTGAACACCGACTTCTTCATCTCGCCGGCATAGCTCGTGCCGCCGATCAGCACGATCTTGCGCGAGAAGTCGATGGCGATCACCGTTTCGGAGCGGACGCCGTGACGGGCGGGATCTGCCTTGAACGACGGCAGGTCGATGATCGTCAGCTCGGGCGCGAAGCCCGGGACTTCGGCGCGCTCGGGGCGGATCAGCAGGTTGCGGATGAACAGCGAATGCCAGGCGTACTCGGTGAACACCCGCGCCTTGACCCGATGCGCCGGATCGGCGCCGCCGTAGAGGTCCTGGGCGAACAGCTCCTTGCCCTGGGCATGGGCGAGAAAATCGTCGAGCAGCGTCTTGAACTGGTCCGGCGAGATGGCGCCGTTGTTGTCCCACCACACCTCGTTTTCGGTCGAGGCATCGCGGACGACGAACTTATCCTTCGGCGACCGGCCGGTGTGGACGCCCGTCTCCGCGAGCAGAGCGCCGCCACGGACCAGCTGCGCTTCGTTGCGCCTCAGCGCTTCCTCGTAGAGACGCGGCGTCTCGAAGTTCCAGTAGACCCGCTTCAGCCCGCGGAACCCGGAGGCCTCCGCACCGACTGCCCCGTTGAATACGCCTACGTTCTCCACGAAACGTCCTCCCTCGGCCGCCACCGCGCCACGCGAAACGTCCTCACCGGCGGCGTCCTGTCGATCCCACAAAAGTCCTATGACAGAAAAATAGCAAACATGCTACGTGCGCGCGGCTGGGGTTGGCTGGCCGCCGCGAGCGTCCAACGGTCGCGGTTCCGGCGCGCTCTCCGCGACCGCCTGCCGCCGCCCGTCGGAACGCCCACTCGCTAGGAATCTACCCCTTCCGATGACGCTCCTCCAGATTCAAAATGGGCGGAGGGCGGCCATCCGATCGGGTGATCCCGCAGGACGGGGCTGCCGCTCACCCGCTGCGTGGCAGCGAGCCCAGAAGTACCGGCCACGGTCGTAGCCCGCAAGCTTTCCCGAGCTCGCGCAGCCATCCAAGCGGCCGCTGCCGCTCTACAGGATCGGCCACGTCAAGCGCCAGCTCCGTCCGCCGTCATCGGCCGCCTCCTCGCTCAGGCGACCGGACAGGCCGCGCACCAGCGCGCGGGTGAGCGTGCCGCCGAGCCGTCTTTCGGCGCCGGCGTCGTCGTGCCGATCCGGCAGTCCGGCGCGGACGACGAGCTCGGCATCGCCGCCATGGGCGCGCAGGGTCATGCCGATGGGACCGGCGCGGCGCTCGCCGCAGATGACGATCATGAGCTCCGCCAGCAGCTGGCCGACGACGGCCGCCGTACGCCGTGCGGTCAGGACGGCGTCGGCGGTGAGCTTGATCGGCCGGTGGTGGCCCGGATCACAGACGGCCGCGACGCGATCGGCCAGCCCGTGCAGGAAGTCACCGAGATCGATCAACTCGCCCGGGGCGGAGTCCGCCGGCCCGTAGAGCCCCGCGAGCGCCTCGCAGCGGGCAGCGAGGTCGCGCATGGCGGCCGCGGTCGCTGGCTCCGGGGCGTGCCGGGCGTGCAGGCTCACCAGGCTCGTCATGGTCTGCATGATGTTCTGATAGCCGTGTCGGAGCTGCGCCACGGCCGGCGCCTCGGACCGCTCGGCGGGGACCAGGATGCCGAGCCAGCGGGGCTCGCCCCGATCGCCCGTGACCGGCGTCATCTGCATGGCGGCGCGCCAGATGGCGCCGTCCGGCCGCGCACCGCTGACCGTCATGGCGAACGCTTCGCCGGCCGCGACGAGAGCTTCCAGCCGGGCCCGGTCGCGGGCGTTGGCGTGGGGGCCGAGCACTGCGGCGAGCGGCCGCCCCGCAGCCAGACCGGTGAAGCGGGCGAACGCATCGTTGATATGGGCAATGGGCCGTCCGGGCGCCTGGACGTCCACCAGGAACCCGGCGGCGGCGAGACGCGCGACGAGGGCAGCTGCCGCGTCCATGGGAGCCTAGGGCGCCGCGGCGGCGGGGACGGCCCTGGCCGCGTCGGCGAGTTCCTTCAAAATACCGCGCAGCGCGCCGGGGGAGGTGACGCGGCGGGGGAACGGCAGCCGGGCGGTGCGGTCGCCGCAGGCGAGATCGAGGCCCTCCGGGTCGAGCCCCGACACCGTCCAGTCCCCGCGGCCCTCGCCGAGCAGCCGGGTCGCGTAGAGGAGGAGGGCATCCGCGTGGTCCTCGTTCATATGCGCCACTGCGCCGGCCTCGGCCGCGACGAGCTCGTCGGCGTCGCCGAGTTCGGTCAGCAGGTCGGCGGCGCACAGGTCGACGATGCGGCCGAAGCCGGCGACCAGATGGGCGCCCGTCGGCACCAGGCGGCGGAACGAGAAATCGGGGAAGTCGGCGTAGCCCGCCGCGCCCGGGTGGCGGGCGAGGAAGCGATGGCGCGGCCGCTCACCGGCGCTGCGCTCGGCCACGACGGCGACGCTCAGCCGCGGATGGGCCAGCGGATCGCCCGCGCCGATGGTGGCGACGAGCAGCGAGGCGCGCGCGTCACGCGCCAGGTTGCCGGTGTGCAGCGCGAGGTCCGAGATCAGCGTCACCGGCACGCCGTCCAGATCGGTCGCGATACTGACCAGCGAGGCGTAGGGAGCGCCGTCCGGTCCCAGGGTGGCCAGGGTTCCGATCCGCGCCCGGCGGAGCAGGGCCTTGGCGACGAGCTTGGGGTCGAACTCACTCACGGCCTATCCTTCCAAACGATGTCGAGCCGGCGAACGGCGGTGGTCTTCCGCCCGGTGTGGGGTTAAAATACGACCCTGCGCGCCGGCCGAACGTCATGATTCGGCCGCACTGAACCCTAACAGCGTGCGGTGCTGTCAAGCCATCCGCGCCGGCGCGGATGGCACCGACCTCCGCGCTCGGGTCTTTGAGCCCCGAGCTCCAACTGGATTCTATGATCTTTTAGCGTGGCGAATCCGACATTCACCCATTGCGCTGCTCCAAGGTCATGCGAATCTCGGGTTCGCCCCGGGAGCGCCAGGAACATCGAAGAAGCCCATGCCGACTATCGCCCTCGTTGACGACGACCGCAACATCCTGACCTCCGTTTCGATTGCCCTCGAGTCGGAAGGCTACCGGATCCTCACCTATACGGACGGCGCCTCGGCGCTCGACGGTCTCAAGACGAACGTGCCGGATCTGGCCATCCTCGACATCAAGATGCCGCGCATGGACGGCATGGAGCTGCTGCGCCGTCTGCGGCAGAAGAGCGACCTGCCGGTCATCTTCCTCACCTCCAAGGACGAGGAGATCGACGAATTGTTCGGCCTGAAGATGGGCGCCGACGACTTCATCCGGAAGCCGTTCTCCCAGCGCCTGCTGGTGGAGCGGGTCAAGGCCGTGCTGCGCCGCGCCAGCCCGCGCGACCAGGCGGCGGTCAAGGAGGCCGACGCCAAGGCGCTGGAGCGCGGCGCGCTCAAGATGGATCCGGAGCGGCACACCTGCACCTGGCGCAACGAGCCGGTGACGCTGACCGTGACCGAATTCCTGATCCTGCAGGCGCTGGCTCAGCGGCCCGGGGTGGTCAAGAGCCGCAACGCGCTGATGGACGCCGCTTACGACGACCAGGTCTACGTCGACGACCGCACCATCGACAGCCACATCAAGCGGCTGCGCAAGAAGTTCAAGGTGGTCGACAACGCCTTCGACATGATCGAGACCCTGTACGGTGTCGGCTATCGCTTCAAGGAGGCCTAAGCCGCAGGTGCCTGCCGCGGCGCTTGTGGCGGATGGGCCGGCAGCCGGCGCCGACGGGCGCGCCGACGCGGTGGCGCGCCTGGCGCCGCGCCGCGATGACGGCGTGCCGGCGCAAGCCGCCGAGCCGGCCATCGGTCCCGCGGAGGAGGATGGCGCGGCCTGCCCACCGCATCCGGCGGTGGCGCGTGGGATTGGCCGCAAATTGGCGCGGCGGCTGCGCCGCCTCGGCCGGGCCATCCTGGCCCGCGGATCATCGAGCCTCACGCGGCGCATCGTCATCCTCAACCTGGTGGGCCTGGTCGCCCTGCTCGTCGGCTTCGGCTATCTCAACCAGTTTCGCGAGGGCCTGATCGACGCCCGGGTGCAGAGCCTGCTCACCCAGGGCGAGATCATCGCCGGCGCCATCGCCTCCTCGGCCACGGTCGAGACCGACACCATCACCATCGATCCGGACAAGCTGCTCCAGCTGCAGGCGGGTGAAAGCTCGGGCCTGAACGACGACACGCTGTCGCCTCTGGAGTTCTCCATCAATCCGGAGCGGGTGGCGCCGCTGTTGCGCCGCCTGGTGACGCCGACGCGCACGCGCGCGCGCGTTTTCGACCGCGACGGGCTGCTGCTGCTGGATTCGCGCTCGCTCTACAGCCGCGGCGATGTGCTGCGGCTCGATCTGCCGCCCATCCCGCGCGAGCCGCCGACGATGCTGCAGCGGCTGTGGGCCGATGCCAAGGGCTTGTTCAAGCGCAAGGGCCTGACGCCAGAGGAGCTCAGCAGCATCAGCGGCCGCTCGTTGCCCGAGGTGGCGCGCGCCCTCACCGGCACGCCCGGCACGGTGGTGCGCGTCAACGCCGCCGGCGAGACGATCGTCTCGGTTGCCGTGCCCATCCAGCGGCTGCGGACGGTGCGCGGTGCCCTGCTGCTGTCGACGCAGGGCGGCGATATCGATCAGATCCTCACCAAGGAGCGCATGAGCCTCTTGCAGGTCTTCAGCGTCGCCGCGCTGGTCATGGTCGTGCTGTCGTTCCTCCTGGCCGGCACCATCGCCGGGCCGATGCGGCGTCTGGCCGAGGCCGCCGAGCGGGTCCGCCGCGGCACGCGCTCGCGCCCGCAGATTCCCGATTTCACCGGCCGCTCGGACGAGATCGGGCACCTGTCGGGCGCCCTGCGCGACATGACGCGCGCGCTCTACAACCGGATCGACGCGATCGAGAGCTTCGCCGCCGATGTCGCGCACGAGCTGAAAAACCCCCTGACCTCGCTCAGGTCTGCCGTCGAAACGCTGCCGCTCGCCCGAACCGAGGAGTCGCGAGGGCGCCTGCTCGCGGTCATTCAGCACGACGTGCGCCGCCTCGACCGGCTGATCAGCGATATCTCGGATGCCTCGCGCCTCGATGCCGAGCTGTCGCGTGAGGACGCCGAGCCCGTCGACCTGGCCCGCCTGGCGGAGGCGGTGGCCGCCATCTCCAACGAGGTCCGCCGCGACGGCCAGGCCCCGATCGGGGTGACCGTCGAGCCCAATGCCCAGGGCCGCGACGCCTACTTCACGGTCGGCCACGACGGCCGTCTCGGCCAGGTGGTGAATAATCTGCTCGACAACGCCCGCTCGTTCTCGCCCCCGGGGGCCAGCGTCCGTCTCAACCTGCGCCGCGTGCGCAACGAGATCGAGATCCGTGTCGACGACGATGGCCCGGGCATCCCCGAGCATGCGCTGGAGCGCATCTTCGAGCGCTTCTACACCGACCGGCCCGAGGGCTTCGGCCAGAACTCCGGCCTCGGCCTCTCCATCTCGCGGCAGATCGTCCAGGCCCACCAGGGCTCCATCCGCGCCGAGAATCGGCTGGCCACGCGCGATGCGGACGGCCACCAGCGGTGTTTGGGCGCGCGCTTCGTCGTCCGCCTGCCGGCGGCGGCTCCATGAACGGGACGACCGTCCATGCCGGCTGCGTGCTCGTCGGCGAGGCCGGCGTCCTGATCCGCGGCGACAGCGGCACCGGCAAGTCGCAGCTGGGGCTCCGGCTCATGGCCGCCGCCCGTGGCCGTGGACTGTTCGCCAGTCTCGTCGCCGACGATCGCACGCGCCTCGCCGTCAACGGCGGCCGCCTCATCGCCCGGCCCGTGCCGGCGATCGCCGGCCGATGCGAGATTCGCGGGGTAGGCATCGTGGGGCTCGTCAATGAGGGCGCGGCCGTCGTGCGGCTGGTCGTCGACTGCAGCCACGAGCAGCCGGAGCGGCTGCCGGCCGCAGCGTCCCGGTCCGCCGCCATCGAGGGCATCGTGATCGACCGGCTCCAGGTGCGGGTCGACGACGGCGTCGAGGCTGTCGTTTGGGCCGTGCTCGAGCAGGTTCTGGACCGGTGAGCGGACCAATGCGGGGTATGTCCGGTTCATCCTCCCTACGCCCTTTTGGGCAATGTGCGGCAAGCGTGACATGGTCGTGACTAAATGGTCGCATCCGGCTTGCGCTTCGCGCCGCAATGCACAAAATGAGCCCTCTTCGGCGACGCTCCTGAAGCGTCCCGCTCGGACACCCATATGATCGGTCTTGTGCTCGTGACGCACGGCTGTCTGGCGACGGAATTCCGCTCCGCGCTCGAGCACGTCGTCGGCCCCCAGAAACAGGTGGAGACCGTCACCATCGGTCCCGATGACGACATGGATGGCCGCCGGCGCGACATTCTCGACGCGGTCAAGCGCGTCGACACCGGCGAGGGCGTCGTCGTCCTTACCGACATGTTCGGGGGCACGCCGTCGAACCTGGCCATCTCCTGCATGAACGGCCTCAAGGTCGAGGTGATCGCCGGCATCAACCTCCCCATGCTGATCAAACTGGCGAGCGTGCGCGAAGATATGCCCCTCGCCGATGCGGTGTTGCAGGCGCAGGAGGCCGGCCGCAAGTACATCAACGTGGCGAGCCGGGTGCTCGCCGGTAAGTAGGCGCGCGGGCCACTCGCGACGGGTGGCCTCACCCGACCGCTGAACGAGCCGCTCCGGATTCACAGATTTGCTGCATGTTGGTGCAATTGGATGATTTGATCCGATTGCGAGATGCTATCGCGCCGATCGGGACGATTTTTCCTTGAATCATCATCCCGCTCTAAGGCTTTTTAAGCATGATCTTGTCCCAAAACCGGTGTCCACCTTTTGGGATCGTACGCTAGGGGGAGGGGAGACGTTCGTGCAGGAGCTGGAGGAGGATTGCCCGCCCGCGCCGGTGCCCGAGGGGGCGCTGGTGCGTGTGCTGCCCATCGTCAACCGCAAAGGCCTGCATGCGCGCGCCTCGGCCAAGTTCGTCCAGACCGTCGACCGCTTCGAGTCCGACGTCACCGTCACGCGCTGCGGCGAGACGGTCGGCGGGACCTCGATCATGGGTCTGCTGACGCTGGCGGCGGCGCAGGGCACCAGCATCACCGTGACGGCGAAGGGCAGCGACGCAGAGCCTTGCCTGGCGGCGATCGAACGGCTGCTGGCCGAGCGCTTCGGCGAGGACGAGTAATCCATAGTCCACCGAGGGCCTGGAGCGTTCCGCGCCATCGGATGTGACATCCAACGGCGCGATGCTCACAGCTCTTGAATAGGGGGCGCAGCGCGCCCCTGTCCGCCCGTCGTGGGCGGACCATCCAACCCCTCGGGGCGGGCGGCACAAAAAAGGCCAGCCTCACGGGCTGGCCTCTTGGTCGTTGCCGGGATGGCCGGACCAAGTCCGGCCATCCCGAAACGGACGCTCGGGGCGCGGATTACTCCGCCGCCTGGCCGCCCTCGTCGGTGTCGGCCTTCGGCTTGGCCTCCAGGTCCTCGCCGGTGGTCTGGTCGACCGAGCGCATGGACAGGCGCACCTTGCCGCGCTCGTCGAAGCCGAGCAGCTTGACCTTGACCTTCTGGCCTTCCTTGACGACGTCGGTCACCTTCTGCACGCGCTGCGGCGCGAGCTGGGAGATGTGAACGAGGCCGTCCTTGGCGCCGAAGAAGTTCACGAAGGCGCCGAAGTCGGTGGTCTTCACCACGGTGCCGTCATAGACCATGCCGACCTCGGGCTCCGAGGCGATCGACTTGATCCAGTTCTGCGCCGCCTGGATGGACTTCAGATCCGCCGAGGCGATCTTGATCGTGCCGTCGTCGCCGATGTCGATCTTGGCGCCGGTCTTCTCCACGATCTCGCGGATGACCTTGCCGCCCGAGCCGATGACCTCGCGGATCTTGTCCTGCGGGATCTTCATGGTCTCGATGCGCGGCGCATACTGGCCGAGCTCGGCACGCGCCGAGGTCAGCGCCTTGGCCATCTCGCCGAGGATGTGCTCGCGGCCGCCCTTGGCCTGGTCGAGGGCGACGCGCATGATCTCCTCGGTGATGCCGGCGATCTTGATGTCCATCTGCAGCGAGGTGATGCCGGCTTCCGAGCCCGCCACCTTGAAGTCCATGTCGCCCAGGTGATCCTCGTCGCCCAGGATGTCGGACAGCACGGCGAAGCGCTCGCCCTCCAGGATCAGGCCCATGGCGATGCCGGCCACCGGACGGCGCAGGGGGACACCCGCGTCCATCAGCGCCAGCGAGGTGCCGCACACCGTCGCCATCGACGAGGAGCCGTTCGACTCTGTGATCTCCGACACGACGCGCAGCGTGTAGGGGAATTCGTGGTGCGCCGGCAGCAGCGGCCGGACGGCGCGCCAGGCCAGCTTGCCATGGCCGATCTCGCGGCGGCCGGGCGAGCCCATGCGGCCCGTCTCACCCACCGAATAGGGCGGGAAGTTGTAGTGCAGCAGGAAGGTCTCCTTGTAGGTGCCTTCCAGCGCATCGATGAACTGCTCGTCGTCGCCGGTGCCGAGGGTGGCGACCACGAGGGCCTGCGTCTCGCCGCGGGTGAACAGGGCGGAGCCGTGCGTGCGCGGCAGGAAGCCGGTCTCGGCCACGATCGGACGCACGGTCTTGACGTCGCGGCCGTCGATGCGGGCGCCCGTATCGAGGATGTTCCAGCGGACGATCTTGGCCTGGACGTCCTTGAACACGGCCTTGATGGTCTCGGCCGGGAAGCGCGGCTCCGCGCCGGCCGGCAGCAGGGCGGCGACGACCTTGTGCTTGGCCGCGTCGACCGCGGCGTAGCGCTGCTGCTTGTCGGTGATGGCGTAGGCCTGGCGCAGATCCGCCTCGGCGATCTCCAGCACCACCTTCTCGACTTCGGAATTGTCCGGCGCCGCGATGTCGCGCGGCTCCTTGGCGGCGCGCTCGGCCAGGCGGATGATGGCCTCGATCACCGGCTGGAAGTGCTTGTGGCCGAACATGACGGCGGCCAGCATGACATCTTCGCCGAGCTCCTTGGCCTCCGACTCGACCATCAGCACGGCATCCTGGGTGCCGGCGACGATCAGGTCGAGCTCCGAGGTCTCCTGCTCGGCGAGGGTCGGGTTGAGCTTGAACTCACCCTTGCTGTAGGCGACGCGCGCGCCGCCGATGGGGCCCATGAAGGGCACGCCCGACAGCGTCAGCGCCGCCGAGGCGGCCACCATCGCCACGATGTCGGGATCGTTCTCCAGGTCGTGCGACAGCACCGTCACGATCACCTGGGTGTCGCAGCGCCAGCCGTCGATGAACAGGGGACGGATCGGGCGGTCGATGAGGCGGGAGACCAGCGTCTCGTTCTCGGAGGGGCGCCCCTCGCGCTTGAAGAAGCCACCGGGAATGCGGCCGGCGGCGAACGCCTTCTCCTGGTAGTTGACCGTCAGCGGCATGAAGTCGATGCCGGGCTTGGGCTCCTTGGCGGCGACGACGGTCGCCAGCACGGTCGTTTCACCGTAGGTGGCGAGCACCGCGCCGTCCGCCTGGCGCGCGATGCGGCCGGTCTCGAGGGTGAGCTTGGTGCCCGCCCAGATCAGTTCTTCGCGTTGGATATCGAACATTGCTCTACTTTCTCATGCATCGCACCCGTGCGCGCCATGAGCAAGACGGCGGGATGCTGGTGGCCGGAGCACCCTCCCGATCGATGGTTCATCGGATCGCGAAGCGCTCGAGCCGCGAGCATCCGGCTATCCTGCCCTGGTCGGCCCGGGCGCCGGACCGGACACCCGACCATCGGGCATCCGAGGCGGCGACTGGTTCGCCGCCGGGTCGGGGAGGGCGCCTTGTCCTCCCCACGTCAGTCATGGCCGGGCGCGGCCCCGCCATCCCCATGATCTCCGCCGGCCTCGCCGGCGGCCGGCCCATTCCGCGTGGCAGGCCGCATCGCCGCCCCCGCGACGTGATCCGGATGGCGGCCCGGATGAACGAATGGCCGGGTTCGAGCCCGGCCATGCCATGACGCGGCCGAAGCCGCTAGCGACGAATGCCCAGGCGCTCGATCAGCGAGCGGTACCGGGCCTCTTCCTTCCGCTTGACGTAGTCGAGCAGCGAGCGGCGCTGCGAGACGAGCTTCAGCAGGCCGCGCCGGGAGTGATTGTCCTTCGCGTGGGTCTTGAAGTGCTCGGTCAGGTTGACGATGCGTTCCGTCAGGATCGCCACCTGCACCTCGGGTGAGCCGGTATCGCCGGCCTTCAGCCCATACTCGGACAGGAGCGCCTGCTTGCGCTCGGCAGTGATCGACATCGATAGTCCTTTCGTCGAGAGAATTGGCCCTGCCGGGATGTCGTCCAGCAAGGTCTGGGGCAACGTCGACAAACGCCGAGTCGCCAGGCGGTGTGCCCGGCGGCGAGGGACGCGGTCGTGCGCTGTGGATCCGTCTGAAGCCATCAGCTCCATGCGGAGCGGACCCTTATGCACGAAACCGGGTGCCTTGGCTACCGCCTTGCGTTTCCGGGCCTCGCCGTGCGCCGCGCAGCCTGCTCAATAGCAGCTGACGAACTCGCGGTAGACATAGCCGCGCACGCCGGTGCCGCCGCCACCCGCCATCCGCACCAGCGCCCAGGGCCGGCCGCGGTCGTCGTAGACCTGGTCGAGGAACTGCACGGTCTGGCGGTTGCTGAGCGTGGCGAGGATGCGCCCGTTCGGCGCGGCGCGCAGGTTGAGCGGCGTGCCTGTGGGATCGGTCACCGCACAGCGGCCTGCCGCCTGGGCCTGCGCAGCGGCCAGGGCGACGATGAATGCACTCGCAACCGCGATCCGAAGACGCATGGGTTCCTCCAGCCGAAACGACGGGCGCTCGCTGGGGAGGCCCCGGCGTGCCGGTCCATCATGTGATACCGCTGCCCGACGCAGCCGTCCCACGATGGCTCGGGCTGCGGCCCGGCGACGGGCGGCAGCGCACATGGCGGAGGAATTGGTCGCTCGTCCGGGTCAGATCATCCCGCGCTAGATCATTTGTTTGGTCGCGTTTTCTTCACGCGAACCGGCGTCCACTTCGCTCGAAGACGCGCTAGCTGCGCGGCTGGAGATTGAAGATGCGGCGCGGATGCAACTCGCCGTTTTCCAGCTCGCCCAGCGCCACGAGATGGCCGAGTGCGGTAACCGCCACGGTGCCGGCGTGGATCGGCGCATCGCGGCCACGGATGAGGATGGCCTGGCCGCGGGCGAGCTTCGCGGCGTCGCCACGGCTCACGTCGATGTGGGTCAATTCGCCGAGCGCCGCCGCCACCGGCAGGAGCACATCGTTCAAGGCACCGCTATTGGCCGCGGCCTCGCCGATGGCGTTCAGCGTGACCGCGTGGGCAAGGCCGAACGGGCCCACCCGCGTGCGCCGCAGAGCGGAGACGTGGCCGTAGCAGCCGAGCCCGCGGCCGAGGTCCCGCGCGATGGCCCGGACATAGGTACCCTTGCCGCATTCGGCTTCGAACAGCGAGCGGTCGTCGATGTGCGACACCAGCGTCAGCCGGTCGATGGTGACGGCGCGGGGCTTCAGCTCCACCTCCTCGCCGTCGCGGGCGCGGTCGTAGGCCCGCTCGCCGTCGATCTTGATGGCCGAGAAGCGCGGCGGCACCTGCAGGATCGTGCCGGTGAAGCGCGGCAGCAGTTCGGTGATCATCTCCGGCTGCGGCCGCTCGTCGGAGCGGGCAATGACCTTGCCTTCCGCGTCGTCGGTGTCGGTCTCCTCGCCCCAGGCCACGGTGAAGGCATAGGCCTTGCGGCCGTCCATGACGAAGGGCACGGTCTTGGTCGCCTCGCCCAGCGCCACCGGCAGCAGGCCCGACGCCAGCGGATCGAGGGTGCCGGCGTGGCCGGCCTTCTTGGCATGGAACAGCCGCTTCACGGCGGCGACCGCGTGCGTCGAGGTCATGCCGACCGGCTTGTCGAGTACGATCCAGCCGCTGATGTCGCGCTTCTTGGGGCGTGGCGGGCGTGGCGGAGGGCTATCGGCCTCGGGCGGGGCGGGGCGCTGGGCGGCCGGATCCGGCACCGGCGGAAGGTCGCGGGTCATGGCTTGTCGTGGGACTCGTCGTCTTGGGGCTTGGCGTCTTGGAGCTTTGCCTCTTGGGGCTCGGCCTCTTGGGCCTCGTCGTCGGCCTCGGCCTGCGGCCGGTCGAGGTCGAGCCGCACCCTGTCCGAGTGCAGCAGGCGATCGATGCGGTTCGCCTCGTCGAAAGTCTCGTCACGCCGGAAGCGCAGCTCGGGCGCATAGCGCAGGTTCACCCGGTGGGCGACCTCGGTGCGCAGGGCCTTCTTGTTGCGTTCGAGCGCGGCGACCACCGCCGTCTCGTCCTTGCCGCCGAGGGGCATGACGTAGCAGGTGGCGAGCCTCAGGTCCGGCGACATGCGGACCTCGGGCACGGTGATGACGTGCCGTGCCAGGACGTCGTCGGCGATATGGCCGCGCGCCAGCACGTCGGCGAGGGCGTGGCGGACCAGTTCGCCCACGCGCAGCTGGCGCTGGGATGGACCGGCGGTGGGGGTTGTTTTCTTCATTGGGTTCTCCCGGGCTCGGACCGGGCTGTGGCCGCGCAGCCGTGCTGTCGCGACCGTCTTGCGAAAGGATCGGCGGCCGGCCGGCAAGGCCCGTCCGGCTGCGATGGTCAGGGCGCTCCGCGACGGGGCGGGTCACCCGGTCGCGAAGCGATACGCTCCAGTTTCAAAAGTCATGAGCATTTCCGTGCCATGGGATGACCTCATCCAGTGGCGAAATGCTCTGGCGCTGGACAGGTGTGTCCGGGAGCGATCCCGCTTGCGGTCGGCGGGATCGCGCAGGCGCATGTCCGCGCGCCGGTCCGCCCTCTGTCCGGCGGACAGTGGCGTGATCCGTGCCGCCCTTACAGGCTGCGCCGGATCTCCTCCACGCGGTAGCACTCGATGACGTCGCCCTTGCGCATGTCCTGGTAGCTCTCGAAGGACATGCCGCACTCCTGGCCGGCACCGACCTCCTTGGCGTCGTCCTTGTAGCGCTTGAGCTGGGAGAGCTTGCCCTCGTGGATCACCACGCTGTCGCGGATCAGGCGAACGAAGGCGCCGCGCTCGACGACGCCGTCGACGACCCGGCAGCCCGCCACCTTGCCGACCTTCGACACGTCGAAGATCTCCAGGATCTGGGCTTCGCCCAGGCGATGCTCGCGCAGCGTCGGCGCCAGGAGACCGGACATGGCCTGCTTCACGTCGTCGACGAGGTCGTAGATCACGCTGTAGTAGCGGATCTCGACGCTGGCCCGGTCGGCCGCCTCGCGGGCTTCCTTGTTGGCGCGCACGTTGAAGCCGACCACGACGGCCTTGGAGGCCTCCGCCAGGGTGATGTCGGACTCGGTGATGCCGCCGACCGCCGCATGCAGGATACGGGCGGTGACCTCGTCGTTGCCGAGCTTCTCCAGCGCGCCGCGGATGGCCTCGACGGAGCCCTGCACGTCGCCCTTGACGACGAGATTGAACTCCTTCTTGCCGGCACCTTCCTTGAGGTCGCGCATCATGTCGGCGAGCGAACGGCCGCTCGCGGCGCCGCGCGCGGCCGCCAGGTCGCGCCGCTGACGGGCGCGGAACTCGGTGATTTCGCGAGCCCGCGCCTCGTTCTCCACCACCGCCACGCGGTCGCCGGCCTCCGGCGTGCCGTTGAAGCCCAGCACCTCGGCCGGCATCGACGGGCCCGCCTCCTTGATGTGCTCGCCTGTGTCGGCGATGAGCGCGCGCACCCGGCCCCATTCGCTGCCGGCCACGACGATGTCGCCCACGTGCAGCGTGCCGCGATCGACGAGCACGGTCGCCACCGGGCCGCGGCCGCGATCGAGCTTGGCCTCGATGACGTTGCCCTCGGCCGAGCGATCGGGATTGGCCCGGAGGTCGAGGATCTCAGACTGCAGCTGCAGGCCCTCGAGCAGCTTGTCGAGGTTGGTGCCGACCTTGGCCGAGACCTCGAACTCCAGCGTGTCGCCGCCCATCGACTCCACCACGACCTCGTGCTGGAGCAGCTCGGTGCGCACCCGCTGCGGGTTGGCGTCCGGCTTGTCGACCTTGTTGATCGCCACGATGATCGGCACCCGGGCCGCCTTGGCGTGGTTGATCGCCTCGATGGTCTGCGGCTTCACGCCGTCGTCGGCGGCGACCACCAGCACGACGATGTCGGTCACCTTGGCACCGCGGGCGCGCATGGAGGTGAACGCCGCGTGGCCGGGGGTGTCGATGAAGGTGATCTTGCCGCCGAGCGGCGAGGTCACCTGATAGGCGCCGATATGCTGGGTGATCCCGCCGGCCTCGCCGGAGACCACGTTGGTCTTGCGGACGGCGTCGAGCAGCGACGTCTTGCCGTGGTCGACGTGGCCCATGATGGTCACGACCGGCGGCCGCGGCACCAGCGTGTCGTCGGGATCGTCGGAGCTGAACAGGCCTTCCTCGACGTCCGACTCGGCCACGCGCCGCACGGTGTGGCCGAGCTCCTCGGCGATCAGCTGGGCCGTGTCCGCATCGATCACGTCCGTGATCTTATGCATCTGGCCCTGCTTCATGAGCATGCGGATCACGTCCACCGCCCGCTCCGACATGCGGTTGGCGAGCTCCTGGATGGTGATCGTCTCCGGCACCACGACCTCACGCGAGAGGCGCTCACGCGGCTCGTTGGCGTTCCCGCGGTTCATGCGCTGCACGCGCCGACGGAAGGCGGCGACCGAGTGGGTGCGCTCGTCGCCGGCCGTCAGCGCCGTCGACACCGTCAGGCGGCCGCGCTGGCGGGCGTCGCCGGCGGTCTTGGTGGGCTTGGGAGCGAGTGCGGGCCGGGCCGGCGCACCGGCGCCGAGCGGCCGGCGGGGACGCGGCGTCTCGTCCTCGGACGTCTGGGCAGGCCGCGCGGCGGCGGGCGTCGACGGCTGTGCGGTCGTTGTCGGCTTCGGGGTGGCGGATGCCGGCGGGGTCGGCGACAGCAGCACCGGCGGCCGCGAGCCGGACGGGCGCGGCCGCGCCACGATGGCGGTCGGCGTCCCGGGCCCCGCTTCGCCGCGGGGCAGCGGCGGCGTGGGCTCGCGCCCTGCCACTGCGGGGCGGGTGTCACCCAGCCGGCGGCTGGCTTCGTCTTCCGCCCGCCGCTTGCCCTCGTCCTCGCGCCGGCGGCGATCCTCTTCCTCGCGCTTGCGCGCTTCGGCGGCCTCGCGCTCGGCCTGCTCGATGGCTTCCCGCTCGGCGCGGCGACGCGCCTCCTCGAGCGCGGCGCGGCGATCCTCTTCCTCGCGGCCCTTGGCCTGAGTCAGGGCGCGGATGCGCGCCTCGCGCTCGTCCTCGGTCAGCGTGCGCAGCACCACCCCGGTGGGGCGCTGCGGCGGCGGCGGCGGACGGCTGGGCACGGTCTGCGGCGGCGGCTGGCGCACGATGGGGGCCGGCGGCGCCTCTTTCAGCTCGCCGGGGCCCAGGGCACGACGCTTCACCTTCTCGACCACGACCGATTTGCTCCGGCCGTGCGAGAAGCTCTGGCGTACCGTGCCGTGCTCGACCGGACGCTTGAGCGTCAACGTCTTGGATTGTCCGACGCTGATCGTCTTGTCGCCCGGGTTCTTGCTTTCACTCATTCCGTTCCTGCCGCTCGCCCTTCAGCGCCTCGTCGATCGGGTGGTCCCTCCCGTCCGACGCGTGCTCATGACTCAAAAGTGGGAGCATTTCCACCGGTCGGAAACATCCGATCAAGACATGCTCCGGCGGGTCACCCGACCCTTGATGTTCCGTTGCGGCCGTATTCGGCCCCACGCGCAGCCCCAGAACGTGCCGGAGCGTTAGCCGTCGTGCCCGGAGGCACTGCGTTGCGACGGGTGTAATTCATCCGCTTCCGGGGCGCTGGGCCTAACGGCCCCGCCGGCCGACTCGGCCGGCCGCGGACCCCGAAAACAAGATAGCCGTCGCCAGCGAGCCAGAAAGCCTGTGCTCGCCGGGCCAGCAATAAGGGCCGCATGTATCACATGTGGGGCCCCTAATGCCAAACCCAAATCGTCGCCGGCAAAGGCATGAGCAATAATTATTCGCTCTACCGCCGCGTCGCCGCGCCGCCGCACCGCCTGTTCCAGCTTGCGAACGCCGTCCGCAGCCGCCTCGCGGGCGTGCAGCATCATCACCACATGGCCCTTGCCGATCGCGGTTTCCACCTTGGTGAAGCCGCAGACCGCCTCCCCCGCCTTATTGGCAAAGGACAGCGCCTGCAGCGCGTCGCGCTCGAGCAGCCGGTCGACGTCCTCGGCCAGCGTCGGCGGGACGGTGACCTGCGTCTTCAGGCGGCGGGCGAACGCCTTGCGCCGAACCGCCTCGCGCACCACGTCGGCTTCCCCCGTCACCCAGGCGCCACGGCCAGGCAGACGAGCCTTGAGGTCCGGCACCAGCACGCCGTCCGGGCCGACGACGAACCGGATCATCTCGTGTGGCGCGCGCACCTCACGCGATACGATGCACGATCGTTCGGGCCCGTCCTCGTTCCTGCTGCGCTGCTGCTGCGCCAATCAGGTCGTCCTTTCGCGTTGCAATGGATAGCCGGCTGCGGCGCCCCGGCCACGGCGATCGACGGGCGATCGCGCGTTCGCAGATGAACGAGATCATCCATCTGCACAAAATTGCTCCACCCCTCCCGATCAGGAGTGCGTCCCGTGCGATCGGGGCGGGCTCCGCCCGATCAAAAGCTTATGAGCATTGCTGCGCCTTGGATGACCGCATCCAACGGCGACATGCCCTAGGCCTCCGGCTGCTCCTCGCCGCCATCGTCCTCGACCCCGTCGTCCTCGGCGGGCGCCGGCGCCTCGATCCAGCCGGCCTTGACGCGGGCCGCCATGATCATCGCCTCGGCCTCCGCCCGCGACAGGTCGAAGCCATCGAGGGCGCCCTTGTGGCGGACCGCCTCGCCGTCCTTGCGCTCGGTCCAGCCGGCGAGGTCGTCGGTCACCGCACCGGCGAGATCCTCCACCGTCTTGATGTCGTTCTCGCCGAACGCCACCAGCATGGGCATGGTGACGCCGTCGATCTCCAGCAGGTCGTCCGCGACGCCGAGTTCGCGGCGACGGGCATCCTGCTCGCCCTCCACCTTGGCCAGGTATTCCTGCGCGCGCGTCTGGATCTCCAGCGCAGTGTCCTCGTCGAAGCCCTCGATCGAGGCCAGTTCCGCAAGCTCCACCATGGCGAGCTCCTCGACCGAGCTGAAGCCCTCGGAGGCGAGCAATTGGCCGACCACCTCGTCGACGTCCAGCGCGTCCATGAAGGCGGTGGTGCGCTCGGCGAACTCCTTCTGACGGCGCTCCGATTCCTCCGCCTCGGTCATGATGTCGATGTCCCAGCCGGTGAGCTGGGAGGCGAGCCGCACGTTCTGGCCGCGGCGGCCGATGGCCAGCGACAGCTGGTCGTCCGGCACCACCACCTCGATGCGCTCATTGTCCTCGTCGAGGACCACCTTGACCACCTCGGCCGGCTGCAGCGCGTTGACGATGAAGGTGGCATGGTCGGGCGACCAGGGGATGATGTCGATCTTCTCGCCCTGCAGCTCGCCGACCACCGCCTGCACGCGCGAGCCGCGCATGCCGACGCAGGCGCCGACCGGATCGATCGAGCTGTCGCGGGAGATCACGGCAATCTTGGCGCGGGAGCCGGGATCGCGTGCCACCGCCTTCACCTCGACGACACCGTCGTAGATCTCCGGCACCTCCTGCGCGAACAACTTGGCCATGAACTGCGGATGGGTGCGCGACAGGAAGATCTGCGGCCCGCGGGTCTCGCGGCGCACGTCGTAGACATAGGCGCGCACCCGGTCGCCCGGACGGAAGGTCTCGCGCGGGATCAGCTCGTCGCGCCGCACGATCGCCTCGCCGCGGCCGAGATCGACGACGACGTTGCCGTATTCGGCCCGCTTCACCAGGCCATTGACGATCTCGCCGATGCGGTCCTTGAACTCGTCGTACTGTCGGTCGCGCTCAGCCTCGCGCACCTTCTGCACGATCACCTGCTTGGCCGACTGCGCGGCGATGCGCCCGAAGTCGAAGGGAGGCAGCGTCTCGGCGATGTAGTCGCCGATCTGCGCCGCCGGGTTGCGGCGGCGGGCATCCTCGACAGCGATCTGCGTCGCGTCGTTCTCGACCATGTCGGCAACCAGCAGCAGCCGCGACAGCCGGATCTCGCCGCTCTTGGGATTGATCTCGGCGCGCACGTCGGTCTCGCTGCCGTAGCGGGACCGGGCGGCCTTCTGGATGGCGTCCTCCATGGCGGCGAGCACGATCTGCCGATCGATCACCTTCTCGCGGGCGACCGCGTCGGCGATCTGCAAGAGCTCAAGCCTGTTGGCGCTGACGGCCATGGAATTCTCCTTCTACAACCACCGCCGCGGGCGCGGCCTTCGGCCCTCCGCCCGCACGCAACTCAAAAATCATCGCTCCGGAGCGCCCGGCGATCGGAAGACCCCAACCGCGAGAGAAACGCCCGAACATCAACTAGTGCGGCCGCTCAAGCGGACCCTCGTCCTCATCGACATCGACATCATGGTCGTCATCGTCATCCACCGCTTCGGCGCGCGCGCGCCGTGCCGCCTTGTCGCGGCGCAGGGCTTCGGTGATCAGCGCGTCGGTGAGCACCAGGCGCGCCTCGCCGATGTCACTGAGCGGCAATCGCACCAGGCGCTCCTCGTCCGGCCCGGCGTCGGGGCGCTCCAGCAGCACCTCCTCGCCGTCCACGCCGCGGATGATGCCGCGGTAGCGCTTGCGGCCCGCGGCCGGCACCGCCAGCTCGAGCTTGGCCTCGTGGTCCGACCAGCGCTCGAAGTCCGAGCGGCGGACCAGCGGCCGGTCGATGCCCGGCGACGAGACCTCAAGGTGATAGGCACGGCCGACCGGATCATCCACGTCGAGCGCCGGCGACACGCCCCGGCTCACGGCCTCGCAGTCGTCCACGCCCATGGTGCCGTCCGGCCGCTCGGCCATGATCTGCACCGTACAGCCGTTGAGGGCGGTGACGCGCACGCGCACCAGCCGGTAGCCGAGGTCGGCGAGCACCGGCTCGACGATCGTCGCGACACGCGCCGCCACACCGCTCTCGCCGACGACGCGTCTGTCGGATGCTTCCACTGTCATGGGCCGCCAGTCCCCGATGCCAAATCAGGCCGATGTGATGCGCCAGTGCGAAAAGAGCGGCCCCCACGAGAAGGACCACTCTCCGGATTAGTCCGATGAAGGACCCGTCTGGAATGTAGGAATAGCGCACATGTAATCGAAAAGACGGCGCGCCGCAAGATCTTGCCGACAGGGCCCATCCCCGCGGGGCGCCATCATCGCCGGCGGCTGGCGCGCTCCAGTTGCCGCAGCACCGCATCGACCGCGATGGCGGTGGCGGCGACGGCGATGCAGCCCTCCACCACGAAGGCAGGGTTCGAACCGACCAGGCCGGCGATAATCGGATCGCCCAAGGTCGAGGCGCCGACGACGGAGCCGATCGTCGCCGTCCCCATGGCGGTGGCCGCGCTGGTGCGCAGCGCCGCGAGCACGAGCGGGGCGGCCAAGGGCAATTCCAGTTGCCGCAGCATCTGGCCGGAGCTCAGGCCCATGCCCGCCGCCGCCTCCTTGAGTTGCGGGGGCGTGCCGTCGAAGGCGGCGAGCGCCGTCTGCAGCACGGGCAGCAGCCCGTACAGCACCAGCGCCACGATCGTCGGCACGGCGCCGAAGCCGATCATCGGCACCGCCAGCGCCAGCACGGCGACCGGCGGGATGGTCTGGCCCAGCGCCACCAGGGATTCCACCAGCGGCCGAAAGGCCGCGCCGGCGCCGCGCGTCACGGCGATGGCGGTGCCCAGGCCGAGGCCCAGCGCGATGGTGCAGGCGACGCCAACCAGCAGCAGGTGGTTGAGCGCCAGCATCAGTAGCGGCGAGCGTGTGTAGACCGCGGGTGCGCCTGCCGGCGCCAGCCCCGCGAACAGTGGCCCTGCATGGGGCAGGGCCCACAGCAGCACGAGCCAGCCCGTCAGCAGCGCCGGCAGCATGGCGGCCCGCCCGAGCCGGCCGCCGCCGCCCGCCTCGGCCGCGCTCATCGGGGCGCCAGGTCCGACCAGCCGAGGGTGCCTACCGGCCGTCCCGCCGCGTCGACGACGCTCAGGCGGTCGGCACCATGCTCCAGCATGGCCGAGAGCGCCTCGCGCAGGCTCGCGTCGGCCGCGACCTGCGGTCCGCCGCGCCCAGGGGCGCCGGGGCCCGGCGACCGCGCCCGGTCGGCCACCTGCTCGAGCGCCAGCCGGCGCAGGCCGATCGCGCCGCCGCCCAGGAAATCATAGGTGAAGGAGCCGGCCTGCGCCGCCGTCACCTGGCGCGGGGAGCCGAAGCAGGCGAGGCGGCCGGCGTTGAGCAGGGCGATGTCGGTCGCCAGCTTGATCGCCTCGTCCACGTCGTGGGTGACGAACACCACGGTCTTGCCCGTGCGCTGCTGAATCTCCTTGATCTCGTCCTGGAGCTCGAGGCGTGTCACCGGGTCCAGCGCGCTGAACGGCTCATCCATCAGCAGGATCGGCGGATCGGCGGCGAGCGCCCGCGCGATGCCCACGCGCTGCTGCTGACCTCCCGAGAGCTGGTGAGGGTAGCGGCCGATGTGATCGGCCGGCAGGCGCAGCAGGCCGACGAGCTCTTCGATGCGAGCCCGGATGCGCGACCGCGGCCAGCCCAGCAGCCGCGGCACGGTGGCGATGTTGTCGCGAACCGTCCAGTGCGGGAACAGGCCGCCCGACTGGATCACGTAGCCGATGCCGCGCCTGAGCTCGACGGCGTCGCGCCGGGCGATGTCCTCGCCGTCCACCAGCACCCGGCCCCCGTCGGGGCTCTCCAGCCGGTTGACGAGCTTGAGAGTCGTCGTCTTGCCGCAACCCGAGGGGCCGATCAGCACGACGAAGCGGCCGGGCGGTACCTCGAGGTCGAGGCGGTCGAGGATGGTGCGGCCGCCGAGCGCTTTGGTCACGGCCTCGAACACGATCGCGGGGCGCGCGCGGGCGTCGTCCGCCGTGTCGGGCGCGGCCGGCGCGGCCGTCATTCGGGCTCCCCGCGGTCCTTCGGGCCGATCAGCAGCGCCCGGGCGTAGACGTCGCGCCGCGGCAGGCCCGTCTCCGCCGTGACCAGCGCCACCGCCTCCTTCAGGGAATGGTCGGCGAGCAGACGGCGCAACCGTTCGTCGAGGTCGTCCTCCGCGACGGCTGCGGCGATCGGGCCGCCGATCAGCACCACGATCTCGCCGCGCGGCGGCCCCGCCTCGGCGTAGTGGCCGGCGAGGTAGGGAAGATCGCCGCGCACGACGCTCTCGTAGAGTTTGGTGAGCTCGCGCGCCACCGCCGCCGGCCGCGGCCCCAGGATGGCGGCGGCATCGGCCAGCATGTCGCCCAGGCGCTGGGCCGATTCGAAGAACACCAGCGTGCCCGGCACCTGGGCGAGGCCGAGCAGGCGCGCCCGCCGTGCCGCGGATTTGGGCGGCAGGAAGCCACCAAAGAAGAAGCTGTCGGTCGGCAGGCCCGACACCACCAGCGCGGTCAGCACCGCCGACGGGCCGGGCACGCTGGTCACCTCGATGCCGGCGGCCAGGGCGTCTTCCACCAGCTTGTAGCCGGGGTCGGAAACGAGGGGCGTGCCGGCGTCGGAGACCAGGGCCAGGGCCTGGCCCTCGTGCAGGCGCGCCATGATTCTCGGCCGCATCTGGGCGGCGTTGTGCTCGTGGTAGCTCAGCAGCGGCGTGGTGATGCCATAGTGGGCGAGCAGGCCCTTGGTCACGCGCGAATCCTCGGCGATGACCGCGTCGGCAGCCGCGAGCGTGCCGAGCGCCCGGAACGAGATGTCCTTCAGGTTGCCGATGGGCGTCGCCACCAGGTGCAGCCCTGGCGCGATTCGATCGGCTTCCGCCGCCATGCCGAAGGCGGTGAAGCGCGATGGCTCCGCTCCTGTCGCCGCCCGCTGCTCCGGTGCCTTCGTCACGCTCTACCCCCTGCCCGTGCCGCACCCTGGCATGGAACAGGTGTCAACCGGAAGCGTCGCCCGCCGGCGTGGCGGATCAGAACGGCGAGCGGAATGGCATGCGGCGAGCCGATGAATCCCGGCGGCTCCAGCCGTTCGGCAAGCGCTTCGGTCGAGGGCTCTCGAAACCCGGCGTTTACCGATGCCGCGCAAGATGACCGCGAGCGCATCGGCGGCCGCGCCACAAATGAATCGGAAACCACACATTTGCGCTCTACTGTGCTCTGCGCACGGCATGGCGGCTGTATTGGCGTAGAGCGAGAGCCCTTCCGGCGCGACGAACGGGGAGTAGCCTGTGCCGTTCTTGACCGATCCTCCCAGTCGCCGCGACATGCTGCGCCTAGCCCTCAAGCTCGGCGTCGCGGCGCCGGTGCTCGGCCTCGCCGCCGGCTGCACCAACGACATGGGCGGCCTGACGACGGGCGAACCGGTCCAGCCCGCCGCAACGCTCGGCAGCGGGGCGGTCAAGGTGGGGCTGATCCTGCCGCTGTCGGCACAGGGCGGCGTCGCCAACACGGCGGCGTCGATGCGCAACGCCGCCGACCTCGCCCTCGCGGAATTCGGCAAGGCGAATATCCAGATCGTGGTGTTCGACGACGGCGGCACGGCGGAGGGGGCGCGCGCGGCGGCCCGGGCGGCCGTGGCCCAGAACGTGGAGCTGATCCTCGGGCCGCTGCTGGCGCCGGCCGTGGCGGCGGCGGGCCAGGTGGCCAAGGCCGCGGGCAGGCCGGTCATCGCCTTCTCCACGGACGCCTCGGTCGCCTCCCCGGGCGTCTACCTCATGAGCTTCCTGCCCGCGAGCGACGTGCAGCGGGTGGTGAGCTACGCCGCGTCGCAGGGCCGGACGGCCTTCGCGGCGGCCATCTCCGAGACCCCCTACGGCAACGTGACGGCCGGCGCCTTCCAGCAGGTGGTGCCGGCCCGGCAGGGCCGTATCGTCGGCCTGGAGCGCTTCTCCGGCGACAACGGGGCCGACGCGGTGCGGCGGCTCGCCGGTGTCCTCGCCGCTGCCGACGCCCTGTTCCTGCCCGACGGCGCCGCCCTGCCGTCGACTGCCGGCGCGCTGCCGGGCGCGGGATTCGACAAGGCCAAGGTGAAGCCCCTCGGCACCAGCCAATGGAACGAGGGTTCACTCCTGCGGCTCCCCGCCCTCCAGGGGGGATGGTTCGCGGCCCCGCCGTCGACGGGCTTCTATGCCTTCTCAGACCGCTACCGCGCCAAGTACGGCGGTGAGCCGTCCCGCATCGCCAGCCTCACTTACGATGCCGTCTCGCTGGTCGCGGCGCTGGAGCGCACCCAGGGGGCGGCGCGCTTCTCCGAGGCGACGCTGACCAACCCGTCCGGCTTCAGCGGCGCCGACGGGGTGTTCCGCTTCCGCAGCGACGGCCTTAACGATCGCGCCCTCGCCGTCTACGAGGTGAGGGCGGGCGACGGCGTGGCGATCAGCCCCGCGCCCAAGAGCCTCGGCAGCTAGAGCCTTTCCGCGTTTCTTCGAATCGCCGAAACGCTCTATCTGCTTGTTCTGGCGCGTTTTCTTCACGCGAACCGGCGTCCACTTCGCTCGAAAACGCTCTAGTCGTACCGTGACCGACGCCCGGCCGCGCGCCGCGAGCGGCCTGGCGCTCTTCTCATCCGGCTTGCCCCGCCGCGCAAGCCGACCCCTCGCCCGCAAGCGGGGCGAGATGCGCCGCCCCGCGAGTCGCGGCCAGTGCCGCCGTCAAGCGGCGAGGCGCGCGATGACCGCGTCGAGCAGCGGGAAGCCCTCTGCCGTCAGTGCCAGCCGCCCGGCCTCGTTGGTGATCAGGCCGGCGCCAACCAGCTCATCGATGCGCTCGCGCCGAAGCGCTCGCCCGGCCAACAGGGCGTAGCGGCCGGTCTCGACCCCCTCGGCCAGCCGAAGGCCCATCACCAGCAACTCGTCGCCCTGGGCCTCGGCGGTGAGCGGCTCGGCTTCGATCAGGCCGTGCCCCTGCCGTTCGACGGCGGCCAGCCAGGCCTCCGGCGCCGGCTCGGTGGCCATGGCGAGGCGCCCCGCGGGGCCGACGAGACGCCCGTGGGCGCCGGGACCCACGCCGGCATACTCACCGTAGCGCCAGTAGACCAGGTTGTGCCGGCATTCGCGGCCGGGGCGGGCGTGGTTGGAGACCTCGTAGGCGGGCAGGCCGTGCCGCCCGCAGACCTCCTGGGTCACGTCCCACAGGGCGCGGCCGAGGTCCTCGTCGGGGATGGTGAGCTTGCCGGCGCGGTAGAGACGCTCGTACCAGGTCCCCGGCTCGATGGTCAGCTGGTAGAGGGACAGATGCTCGGCGGCGTGCGCCAGCGCTTGCTCCAGCTCGGCGCGCCAGGCCGCCGGGCTCTGCGCAGGTCGGGCGTAGATCAGGTCGAACGAGAAGCGCTCGAAGTGTCGGGCCGCCACCCCCACCGCCGACAGGGCCTCGGCCGCCGTGTGCAACCGCCCGAGCTGCCTGAGGGCGTCGTCGTCGAGCGCCTGCACGCCCAGCGACACGCGGTTCACGCCGGCCGCCCGATAGTCGCGGAACCGGCCGGCCTCGACGCTCGTGGGATTGGCCTCGAGCGTGACCTCCGCGTCGCTGTCGACCGCCCAGTGCCGGCCGATGGCATCGAGGATCGCCCCGACGGTCCGGCCCTGCATGAGCGAGGGTGTGCCGCCGCCGAAGAAGATGCTCGTCACCGTGCGGCCGGGGGCGAGCTCTGCGCGGTGGGCGAGCTCCCGCTCGAAGGCGGCGACGAAGCGGGGCTCGTCCACGGGCGTTCGCCGCACGTGACTGTTGAAATCGCAGTAGGGACATTTGGAGGCGCAGAAAGGCCAGTGCACGTAGACGGCGAAGCCCGCCGCGAACGGCGGCCGCGCGGAGAGGCCCGCGTCGGCGGAGCGGTGCATTGCAGCATCATCAGGGCGAAACGTCTGGCCCGGGTGCATCAAGTCATCCTTCGACTCGTCAAAACTCGCCTTGCCATGAACACCCGACGAAATCGACTCCGTCACTTCTTGAAAGCGTTGGGATCGCCCCCCCACATAACGGTCTGGTTCACTTTTTGGAGACGTTGATGTCTACCTCTGCCTCCGCCTGGAACGGTAATGCGGCCGGCCAACGCTGCGGCCGTCCCCCCAAGCGCGCCCTCGAGATCGTCGGCATCGTGTTCGCCTTCATCTGGTTCTGGCCGCTGGCTGTTGCGTATATCGTCTGGAAGGTCATGGGCTACCCCGTGCCAAAAGACCTCAGGGAGTTCGTCGAGCGCAACTTCGCCTTCCTCTCGGAAGGCTCGCTGCGCCCCGCTTATGGTGCCCACGCGCCGACGGGCAACAGCCACTTCGACGAATACCGTCGGGCTGAGCTGGAGCGTCTGGAGGCCGAGCGCCGTCGCCTCGACGAGGAGGCGCGCGACTTTGCTGCCTTCGTCGAGGAGCTGAAGCGCGCCAAGGATCGCGAGGAGTTCGACGCCTATATGCGTCGGCGCCAAGCCGCCGAGCCGACCCGCGAGGCGTAAGCTTCGCTTGTAGGTCGTATCCTGCCCAATGGCCGGTCCCCCGTGGTCCGGCCATTGGCTTTTGCTTTGCGCCACATCAGAGAATCAACGGCGTCAGCGCATCAACGGCGGCCATCACAGGCCAAGACAGCTCCGTGCGAGGCTGACGAAGGCGCGGGCCCGGTGCGAGAGCGCGGGCGGCTCGCCGCCCGCCGCGGCCTTGGTCCAGTCGATGCCGTGCTTGGCTTCGGCAGAGAGTTCGCCGAACGTCTGGGCCAAGCCCTCCGGCCGGAACATCGGATCGTAGCCGAAGCCCTGGCCGCCCCGCGGCGGCCAGACGAGATCGCCGAACACCCGCCCCTCGAACAGCGCGTCCTCGCCGTCCGGCCACGCGACGACCAGCGCCGAGACGAAATGGCCCGTGCGCGCCCGGTCGCGCCCGATGCCGCGGCGGCTGAGCTCGGCGTCGATGCGCGCCATGGCGGCGGCGAAGTCCTTCGCCGGGCCCCCCCAGCGGGCCGAGAAGATGCCGGGCGCGCCGTCGAGCGCATCCACGCAGATACCGGAATCATCGGCCAGGGCCGGCCAGCCCGAAACGGTCGCGGCGCGGGCCTTGATGGCGGCGTTCTCGGCGAAGGTGGTGCCGGTCTCCTCCGGTTCGGGCAGACCCAGCTCGCCTGCCGACACCGCATCGACCCCGAAGGGGCCGAGCAGGTCGCGCATCTCCCGGAGTTTGCCGGGGTTGTGGGTGGCGATGACGACGCGCCCCTCGAGCCGGCGCGCGGTCGGCGCGGGCGACGGGCCGGCCATCAGGTCACCGCCATCTTCTGCAGGTCGACCAGCTTGCCCGTGCCGAGCTTGGCAAGGCGCAGCAGCTCGATCAGCTCCGCCTCTGAGAAGGGCTTGCCTTCGGCGGTGCCCTGCACCTCGACGATGCCGCCGGTGCCGGTGATGACGAAGTTGGCATCGGTTTCCGCCGTCGAATCCTCGGCGTAGTCGAGGTCGAGCACCGCAACGCCCTGGTGGATGCCACAGGAGACCGCCGCCACATGGTCCTTGAGCGGTTGGCCCGACACGATCGAGCGGGCCTTCATCCAGGCGATGCAGTCGTGCAGGGCGACCCAGGCCCCGGTGATGGCAGCGGTGCGCGTGCCGCCGTCGGCCTGGAGCACGTCGCAGTCGACCGAGATCTGGCGCTCGCCGAGCGCCGGCAGATCGACGACCGCGCGCAGAGAGCGGCCGATGAGCCGCTGAATCTCGTGGGTGCGGCCGGAGGGCTTGCCGGAATTCACCTCGCGCCGGGTGCGCTCGAGGGTGGCGCGCGGCAGCATGGAGTATTCCGCCGTCACCCAGCCGCGGCCCTGGCCGCGCAGCCACGGCGGCGCCCGCTCCTCCAGCGAGGCCGTGCAGAACACGTGCGTGTCGCCGAACTTGACGAGGCAGGAGCCCTCCGCATACCGCGCCACCCCCCGTTCGAGGGTCACTTTGCGCATTTCGTCGGAGGGGCGTTTGGAGGGCCGCATGAACAGGTCCTGGTTACCGATGCCGGAGTGCGCTTCTAGAGCGGGACGAAGAGGGCTGTGAAGCGCTATTTGTCGAAGCGTGCCGCCGCAACCGGGCCCCCGCGCTCCGCTCGGCTGCCGGCGCTTGAAAAAAAGGCGCAACACCACTTATGTTTAGCATGTCGTGCGAGGGTGTGGATGACAGCTCCTTTCGGCGCCGGGACCGGTCCGGACCGTGCGTCTGCATTGGCCGAGCTCAATGAGCGGTCCCGCGAGATCTTTCGGCAGATCGTCGAGAGCTATCTGGCGACCGGCGAGCCGGTGGGCTCCCGCAACCTGTCCCGCATCATCCCGATGACGCTGTCGCCGGCGTCGATCCGCAACGTCATGGCGGATCTCGAACATGCCGGCCTGATCTACGCCCCGCATACGTCGGCCGGCCGTCTGCCGACGGAGTCCGGCCTGCGCTTCTTCGTCGACGCCATGCTGGAAATCGGCGACCTCGGTGCCGACGAGCAGGGGCGGATGGAGACGGAGCTGCGCGCCGCCGCAGCCGGTCAGTCGCTCGAGGGGACGCTGACTCAGGCGACGCAGATGCTCTCCGGACTGGCCCGCAGCGCCGGCGTGGTGGTGACCACCAAGAGCAACGTCCGCCTGAAGCATATCGAGTTCGTTCGCCTCGACCCCCGGCGCGCCCTCGTGGTGCTGGTGGCGGAGGACGGCAATGTCGAGAACCGTATCGTCGACCTGCCGGCGGGGCTGCCGGTGTCGGCGTTGGTGGAGGCCAGCAATTTCCTGAGCGCGCGGGCGCGCGGCAAGACGCTGACCGATCTCAAGAGCGAGTTCAGCCACCGCCGCTCCGACATGGAGCGCGAGCTGGACGCCTTGACCGCGCGGCTGGTCGACATGGGCCTGGCGATCGCGGTCGGCTCCTCGACCGATGCCCGCCAGCTCATCGTGCGCGGCCAGGCACACCTCCTGGAAGACGTGACCCTGGGCGAGGAACTGGAGCGGGTGCGCCTCCTCTTTGCCGACCTGGAAACCCAGAAGGACGTCATCGAGCTGCTCTCTCGGGCCGAGGGCGGCGAAGGCGTGCGCATCTATATCGGCTCCGAGAACAAACTGTTCTCGCTCTCCGGCTCGTCGATGATCGCGGCGCCGTTCCACGACGGCCAGCAGCGCATCGTCGGCGTCGTCGGCGTCATCGGCCCGACGCGGCTCAACTACGCGCGCATCGTTCCCATGGTCGATTATACCGCCCGGCTGGTATCGATCCTCTACGAAGGGCGCTGAGAGCCTGTTTGGAAATGTCGGGCGGGCCGGTCCGACGCCCCAGAGCGCAAGAATCCCGCGACAGCCCTCCGCGCCCAATTCCCAAACAGGCTCCGAGGTCGGCGCGACAGGTGCTTGTCTCGAGCCCCGGCCCGTCGCACAACGATAAGTGTATCTGCAAGACAATCGGTGGGAGCGTCCATGAAGGATCTGTTTTCGCTCGCGGGCAGGGTCGCGCTGGTGACCGGCGGCTCGCGCGGCATCGGCAAGATGATCGCCAAGGGCTTCGTCGAGAGCGGCGCCAAGGTCTACATCACCGCCCGCAAGGCGGCCGCCTGCGACGCGACGGCGGCCGAGCTGTCGCAGCACGGCACCTGCATTTCGCTGCCGATCGATATCTCGACGGTCGAGGGCGCCCGCACCCTGGCCAAGGCGATCGGCGAGCGCGAGTCCAAGCTCGACATCCTGGTGAACAACGCCGGCGCGGCCTGGGCGGCGGAATTCGACACCTTTCCCGAGAACGGCTGGGACAAGGTGATGAACCTGAACCTCAAGGCGCCGTTCTTCCTGACTCAGGCGCTCGCCGCCCCGCTGCGCAAGGCGGCGAGCCCGGCGAGGCCGGCCAAGGTGATCAACATCGCCTCCATCGACGGCATCTTCGTCAACCCGCTGGAGACCTATTCCTACGCGGCGAGCAAGGCCGGCCTGATCCACCTGACCCGGCGCATGGCCGCCAAGCTGATCGCCGACCACATCGTAGTCACCGCCATCGCGCCCGGCCCGTTCCAGTCCGACATGAACATCGACGCGCGCGACAATGCCGACGGTGTGGCCAAGCGCGTGCCGGCCGGCCGCGTCGGCACCGAGGAGGACATGGCGGGCGCTGCCATCTTCCTCGCCTCCCGCGCCGGCGATTACGTGGTCGGCTCGACGATCACCGTCGACGGCGGCATCGCCTTCGGCAAGGGCGGCTTCGAGGGCAGCAGCTGGAAGATGGAGGGCGCAGCCGGCGCTTGAGCGGCTCTCGGCGATCACATCCGGCACCGGCGCGCTGCTGATGCGACGACGGCGCGGTGCGAAGCCGACCGCGCCGGCTTTGTGTTCGTAGGCGCCGTGGCCCGGCATGGCGGGGACGGGCGGTTGCCCCCTCCACCATGCTGCGCATGGTCCCCCTCCCCCGCTTCGCGGGTGAGGACAACGTGCTGTTCCTCCTCCGCGCAGCGGGCGAGGGGGACCGCCGAAGGCGGTGGAGGGGGCGGCGCGCTCCCGCGGGAGTGTCAGGATTTCCCTGCGCGGGGAACACCGTCTCACATCGACCGCCACCGGGGTGCCTCGGCGCCCCCTCCCCGAAAACGGCCGCCGTGAGATATCCCGCTACCGCCGCGAGGCCGGGTGCAGGCGCAGGAAGCTCATCAGGCTGCCGACGGCTGCAAAGCCCGCGCCGAGCCAGAGGGCGAGCTCCGGCCCCAGCAGACCGGCCGAGTTCAGGCAGAGGGCGACCAGCGCCGCCCCGATGCTCTGGCCGAGCAGCCGCACCGTGGCGACGATGCCGCTGGCGCCGCCAGCGCGTTCGCGCGGGGCGCTGGTCATCAGCGCGCGCAGGTTGGGCGACTGGAAGAAGCCGAACCCCGCGCCGCACAGCACCAGACGCCAGGCGATGTCGCCGAAGCCCGGGTCGGCGGGCAGCAGGGCCAGGCTCGCCATGCCGGCGCCGAGACAGACGAGCCCGATGCCGCCGAGCAGGCCGGGCGCATAGCGATCCGAGAGGCGACCCGCGATCGGCGCCATGAGCGCCACGACCGCCGGCCAGGGCGTCATCAGGAAGCCGGTCTCCACCTGGCTGTGGCCGAGCACGTTCTGGAACAGGAAGGGCAGCGACACGAAGGCCAGCCCCTGCGCCGCGAAGGAGCAGACGGCGGTGGCGGCCGACAGCGCGAAGGCGGGCCGCCGGAACAGGTCGACGGCGAGGATCGGTGCCGCGCGGCCGGATTCGCGCCGCAGCAGCGCATAGCCGCAGGCGATCGCCGTGCCCCATTGTGCGGCGACGAGCAGCCACGCGCCGCCGTGGGCGACCGTGCCGAGGCCGAGGATGAGCAGCGTGAAGACCGCTGCCGACAGCAGCGCCGCGACGACGTCGAAGGGTCGGTCGCTGCGCCGCGTGTGCGGCAGGGCGCGGAGCGACAGGGCGACCGCGATCACGCCCGCCGGCACGTTGATCAGGAACAGCCAGTGCCAGGTCGCGACCGACAGGATGGCCGACGCGACGGTGGGCCCGACGGTGAAGGCAAGACCGACCACCAGCGCGTTGACGCCGACGCCGCGGCCCAGCATGCGGGCCGGATAGATGAAGCGGATGAGCGCGGCGTTGACGCTCATGATCGCCGCAGCCCCCAGCCCCTGTAGCGCGCGGGCGCCGACCAGGGTTGGCAGCGACCAGGCCAGGCCGCAGGCGAGCGAGGTGACGGTGAAGACCACGAGGCCGGCGATGTAGACCCGCTTGTGGCCGACGATCTCGCTCAGCGCGGCGAGCGGCAGGATCGTGGCGACCATGGCGAGCTGGTAGGCATTGACCACCCAGATCGTCGCGGCCGCATCGGAGTGGGTATCGGCGGCGATGGTCGGCAGCGCTGTGTTGGTGATGGCGGTGTCCAGCGTCGCCATGCCCACGGAGATCAGGATCGCCAGCAGCGCCGGCAGCCGCTCGCGCTGCGGCAGGCCGTCGGGCGGCGCTTCGGCCGGGGTCTGGCGGACCGGCGGCGGCTGTGCTTCGTCCAAGAGACGCATTGGCTGATCCCGCGCGGACGGCGCACGGCGGTCCGCATTAACCCGCTTGCCAGCCCGGGCCGACGCCATCGGAGCGCGCTCGTGTGCAATTCCAGCCGCCCCTACAACGCTCTAGCACAAGGCGGGCAGGCGCCGCGTGCGGCTGGTGCAGGGGCGGCCTGCCCCCAAATCGGCGCTCGATCGCGCCGCGATTGGCTGCAATCACCCAATCGCAAGAGAAGCGATCCGGATTCAAAGACTTGGTGAATTTCTAACCGATTGGATGATTCCATCTGTCGGACATGCTCCAGCGGTCTCTGCGGCGGGGCCGGGCCGCCGTCGGCCAAGGGGACACAAGGCTCTCGAGGCTTTCGATGCCGCCTTGGCGTTGCCGCAGGGCGCTGCTATCTCGTCGCAATGAGCTCGCATTCCATCGACAACATCCGCAACTTCTCGATCGTCGCCCACATCGATCACGGCAAGTCGACGCTGGCCGACCGCCTGATCCAGACGACCGGCGCCATCTCCGAGCGGGAGATGACCGAGCAGGTGCTCGATTCGATGGATATCGAGCGCGAGCGGGGCATCACCATCAAGGCGCAGACCGTCCGGCTGGAATACCCGGCCAAGGACGGCAAGACCTACGTCCTCAACCTGATGGACACGCCCGGCCACGTCGACTTCGCCTATGAGGTGTCGCGCTCGCTCGCCGCCTGCGAAGGCTCCCTGCTCATCGTCGACGCGTCCCAGGGCGTGGAGGCGCAGACGCTGGCCAACGTCTACCAGGCGCTCGACGCCGGCCACGAGATCGTGCCGGTGCTCAATAAGATCGACCTGCCGGCGGCCGAGCCGGACCGCATCAAGGAGCAGATCGAGGAGGTCATCGGCATCGACGCCTCCGAGGCGATCGCGATCTCCGCCAAGACCGGCCTCGGCATCCCCGACGTGCTCGAGGCGATCGTCACCCGCCTGCCGCCGCCCAAGGGCGACGAGGCGGCCCCGCTCAAGGCGCTTCTGGTCGACAGCTGGTACGATGCCTACCTCGGCGTGGTGGTGCTGGTGCGCGTCGTCGATGGTGTCCTCAAGAAGGGTATGACCATCCGCATGCTCGGCACCGGTGCCACCTACGGCGTCGACAAGGTCGGCGTCTTCCGGCCCAAGATGCGCGATGTGGCCGCGCTCGGCCCGGGCGAGGTCGGTTTCCTCACCGGGTCGATCAAGGAGGTGGCCGACACCCGCGTCGGCGACACCATCACCGACGACCGGCGCCCGACCACCGACGCCCTCCCCGGCTTCAAGCCCGCTCAGCCCGTGGTGTTCTGCGGCCTGTTCCCCGTCGATGCGGCGGACTTCGAGAACCTGCGCGCCGCCATGGGCAGGCTGCGTCTCAACGACGCCAGCTTCTCCTTCGAAATGGAGACATCGGCGGCGTTGGGCTTCGGCTTCCGCTGCGGCTTCCTCGGCCTGCTGCACCTGGAGATCATCCAGGAGCGGCTGGAGCGGGAGTTCAACCTCGACCTGATCTCGACGGCGCCGTCGGTGGTCTATCGGCTCAATATGAGCGACGGCACGATGATGGAGCTGCACAATCCGGCCGACATGCCGGACGTGATGAAGATCGCCTCGATCGAGGAGCCGTGGATCCGCGCCACCATTCTGACGCCCGACGACTACCTCGGCGCCATTCTGAAGCTCTGCCAGGACCGGCGCGGCGAGCAGATCGACCTCAACTACGTCGGCAAGCGCGCCATGGTCGTCTACGACCTGCCGCTGAACGAGGTGGTGTTCGATTTCTATGATCGGCTGAAGTCGGTGTCGAAGGGCTACGCGTCGTTCGACTACGCCATCACCGGCTACCGCGAGGGCGACCTCGTCAAGATGTCGATCCTGGTCAACGCCGAGCCGGTGGATGCGCTGTCCATGCTGGTGCATCGCGCGCGCGCCGAGATGCGCGGCCGCGCCATGTGCGAAAAACTGAAGGACCTGATCCCGCCGCACCTGTTCCAGATCCCGATCCAGGCGGCGATCGGCGGCAAGATCATCGCCCGCGAGACCATCCGGGCGCTGCGCAAGGACGTGACCGCCAAGTGCTACGGCGGCGACGCCTCGCGCAAGCGCAAGCTGCTGGACAAGCAGAAGGAGGGCAAGAAGCGCATGCGCCAGTTCGGCCGCGTCGACATCCCCCAGGAGGCCTTCATCGCCGCCCTGAAGATGGACAGCTGAGGCACCTCAGGCGGCCTTGTCCAACACCGGCTGCATCAGCCAGGCGAGCTCTTCCTCGGTTAGCACGAAATCCTCGGCGTTGACGCCTCGAGGCCATCGGCGGCTGCGGCGCGGGCTGGTCCCGATCGGGGCCGCGGCGTGGCGCACCGGGGCAGCTCCGGCATCCGCCGCTCGGCCGCGGGCCCCGGCGCCGCCGCGGCCTTGCCCGGCGCCGCGGCCCGCTCGGCCAGCCGACGATGCCGCCGATCGCGGCGACCGGCAGCTCGATGACCATCGGGTCGACGCCCTCGTAGGCGGAACGGAACTCGCAGACCACCACGTCGCCAGCCACCTTGAGCAGGCGCACGTCGGCGATCGAGCTGCGGAAATCGAGCCGGGACACGATCACCGCGTTGGCCCGCCGGTCGTCGTCGCCGCGCTGGGCATGCCCCTATGTGCAACCGTCTTGCAATTGGGCCAGGTGGCAGAAACCCCACAGTTCAAGGGCTCATCGCCGTTGTTGGGGCAAACGTCGGTACGCGTCTTCGAAGCGGCTTTGCAAATTGCGACGCGACCGGTCGCGATTTTGCATGTTGGATGGGAGCCTCCGGACCATTGAACCTGGAGCCCTTGTCAGCGATTGGGTAATTCCGCCCCATCGCGAAGCGCTTTTAGCGTCCTGTTCATCCGCGAGGGTCCGCCGGCACCTGCCGGTCGGCACCGCGCGAGCCCGCCGCCGTTCGCACACGAGGATTGAGCGATGCGCAATTTCATCAGCCCCGGCCGCTCGCTCGCCATGGGCAGCGGCGGCATGGCGGCGACCTCCCATCCCCTGGCGACGCTGACGGCGATCGACGTCCTGCGGGACGGCGGCAACGCCATGGACGCGGCCATCGCCGCGGTCGCCGTGCAGGGCGTCGTCGAACCGGCCATGACCGGCATCGGCGGCGACTGCTTCATGCTCTACAGCCGCGCCGGCGGGCCGCCGATCGCGCTCAACGGCTCGGGCCGGGCTCCCGCCGGGGCGACGTGCGCCTGGTTCGCCGAGCGCGCCGTCACCGAGATCAATCCGCTGTCGCCCCACGCGGTCACCGTGCCGGGCGCCGTCGATGCCTGGTGCCGGCTCAACCAGGCGCACGGCACGCGCGGCCTGGACCTGCTGCTGGCACCGGCTATCCGCGCGGCCGAGGAGGGATACCGGGTCACCCCGCGCGTCGCCTTCGACTGGGCAGGATCGGTGGACAAGCTCGGGCGCGATGGCGACGCGGCGGCGCAGTTCCTGCCGGGGGGGCGGGCGCCGGTGGCGGGCGACCTCGTGCGCCAGCCCGCGCTGGCCCGCACGCTCGCGGCCATTGCCCGGGGCGGCCGCGCCGCCTTTTACGAGGGCGAGGTGGCCGAGGAGATCGTCGGCAAGCTGCGCGGTCTGGGCGGCCTGCACACGGCCGCGGATTTCGCGGCGCAGGCCTCGCTGGAGGTGAAGCCGATCCACGCCCGCTATCGCGACGTGGAGGTGTACGAATGCCCGCCCAATGGGCAGGGCCTGATCGCGCTGATGATGATGCGGCTGCACGAGCGCCTCGCCGGCGATGCCCATGGCGAGGCCGACCGCATCCACCTGATGGCGGAGATCACCAAGGCCGGCTACCACGCCCGCGACGCCTATCTCTGCGATCCCGATCACATCGACGTTGCGGTCGAGCATTTCCTCTCGGACGCCTGGCTCGACCGGGTGAGCGCGCATATCCGCATGGACCGCGCCAGCGCCTTCGGCGCCTGGGACCACGTCGCCCACAAGGACACGGTGTATCTGACGGTGGTCGATCGGGACCTCAACGCGGTCTCCTTCATCAACTCGATCTTCCACAGCTTCGGCTCGGGCATCTACGCACCCGGCTGTGGCGTGCTGTTGCACAACCGCGGCTCGGCCTTCCGCACCACGCCCGGCCATCCCAACGCCATCGCGCCGGGCAAGCGGCCGCTGCACACGATCATCCCCGGCATGGTGATGAAGAACGGGCGAGCCCTGATGCCCTTCGGCGTCATGGGCGGCCAGTACCAGGCGACCGGCCACGCGCACCTCCTCGCCCACGTGTTCGAGGAGGGGCTCGATATTCAGCAGGCGAACGAAGCGCCGCGCAGCTTCGCCACTGCCGGCCGCCTGCAGGTCGAGCCCACCGTGCCGAGCGCGGTGCTGGCCGATCTGGCGCGGCGTGGCCACGACCTGGAGATCGTCGCCTCGCCGATCGGCGGCTCCCAGGCGATCATGATCGACGCTGCACGCGGGCTGCTGCTGGGCGCCTCCGATCATCGCAAGGACGGCATGGCGCTGGGGTTCTGAGGTCCGCGGGCCACGGCCGACCCGCTCCGGCCGTGGCGCATGAAGCCGCCGTCCGATCGCTGGCTTGCGATCGACGAGAGGGGTGCTCTACTCCGGCTCGAAGTTGGTCGCCACGCCGTTGATGCAGTAGCGCAGGCCGGTGGGCGGCGGGCCGTCCGGGAAGACGTGACCCAGGTGCCCGCCGCAGTTGGCGCAATGCACCTCGGTGCGGACCATGCCGTAGCTTGTGTCGCTGCTGGTCTCGACCGAACCGGGCTCGGGGCTGTCGAAGCTCGGCCAGCCGGTGCCGCTGTCGAACTTGGTTCCCGAGGTGAAGAGTTTCTGGCCGCAGCCGGCGCACACGAAGCTGCCAGGTCGCTTCTCGTAGTTGAGGGCGCAGCTGCCTGGCCGCTCGGTACCGTGCCCGCGCAGCACCTCGTACTGCTCGGGCGTGAGCAGGCGGCGCCACTCCTCGTCCGTGTGGCTGACGGGATAGGCTTTGCTCTGGCTGGAGGCTGCGGTGTACATGTCGTCTCCTCGAAGTCTGGCAGTGTGGCCATGTCCGCTTGCCCTGGAATATGGTTGCGAACGAGCCTCCGCTCAACTCCCCAGCCGTCGGGCGCACCATCGGCCGCGGAGGCCGGTGGACGGGACCGCCGCGCCGCGGCGGACTTCGAAATGACCGAATCGATGCGCAAGGCTATGGGTGGCTGGACCGCGGTGTGCGCTGGATCACAGACAGAGCCGGACGCCGCCCGGAGCATTCGCCGCCCGCCGCCGCACAGAGCCTCGTCACGAACCATGACACATGCTTTTTTCCCGCACATCGGCGGCCTGCCGTGGCGCCTGCGCGGTGGCCGCCGGCCCGGCGAGGCGCACTAGCCATGGGCGTCATCAAGCCGACGGCCGCGCCCTGGCCCGAGCCGCGCGAGGGGGCCGGCACGCTCAAGCGCAGGATGGCGGTGATCGTCGCTGCCGACGTCGCCGGCTATTCCCGGCTGGTGGCCGAAGACGAGGAAGGCACGCTGCGGCGACTGGCCGAATACCGCACCTTGTTCGACGGCTGCATCGCACGGCACGGCGGGCGGATCTTCAACACCGCCGGCGACTCAGTCATGTCGCAGTTCGATTCGGTGGTCGAGGCGGTGCGCGCCGCCGTCGACATCCAGACGACGCTGCGCAGTCGCAACCTGTCTTTCGCCCCCGGCCGCCGGCTGGAATTCCGGATGGGCATCACCGTCGGCGACGTCGTCGAGCGCGACGGCGACCTGCTGGGGGACGGGGTCAACATCGCGGCACGGCTGCAAAGCCTGGCGGCACCGGGCGGCATCTGCGTGTCGCGCACGGTGCACGAGGCGGTGACCACAAAGGTGCCGGTCTCGTTTCGAGACCTCGGTCCGCAGACCCTGAAACACATACCCACTCCGGTCCACGCCTACATGGTGGCCTGGCCGGGCGAGCGCGTGGAGGCGCCCACCGCCACAGCGGGCCGTCCGGCCAGGCGCGGGGGTGGCCGGATGCCGTGGGGGGCGCTGCGCTGGATGCTGGTGGCGCTCGCCATCGTCTTCATCGTGCTGCCGACGCTGCGCCTGGTTCGCCGGACCATCGAGAAGGAAGGCGGCATGCTGGCCAGCGGCGAGATCGTCGTGCCGCCGCGCGCCGCCGGCGAAGGGGGCGGCGCCAAGCCGCCCGAGACGAAACCGGTGGACGTCAAGCCCACCGACCGCAAGCCCGCGGGGGGCGGGCCAGCCAAGGCCGCCAAGCCGGCCCTGCCGGCAGACCCGTCCGCTGCCTTCGCCCAGCTTGCCCGCGATCCCAAGCCGGTCGCCAACGCGTCGACCGTGGCGGAACTCTATCACAATGCGCGGGTGCTGGAGACCAAGGGCGACGCGCTGGGTGCCCGCCGCGCCTATCTCACCCTGGTGCGGCTGCCCGGCGAGTTCATCGATCCGCAGCTGCGCCTGGCGGCGCTGCTGCGGATCCAGGACGGACGTGCCGGGGCGCGCGAGGTCTACGCCGATCTCGCCGCCAGCAATCCGGCGCGGGCTGTGCAACTGGTCTATGTCCAGCAGCTGCCGCCGGCCGAGCGGCGCAGCAAGATTGAGGCGCTGGTCGCCGATGATCCCGGCTTCATTCCCGGCTGGTACGCGCTCGCGGGCGTCTATGGTGATGAATCCGGCAGCGTGCCGACGCTGACCGAGCGGCGGCTCGAATATGACGCGCTGGATCGGGTGCTGAGCGCCGACGAGGACGGCAAGCTGGCGCCCTTCTTCCTCGACCAGCGCATGCGCGCGGAATGGGTGGACAACGCCAAGCGCCGCAAGGCCGCCATCGAGGCACGCTTCAACGGAGCATCGACGCGGCCGACCGCCTCGTTCCGCCGCGGCGATCAAGGCTGGCTGGCGGCCGTCACGCTGCCGGAGCCGGCGACTGGAATCGCCTATCGGATCGGCGACAGCGGCGCCTTCGTTCCGGTCGCCGCGGCCGAGAGCGCGGACAGCGGCAGCCGCAAGCCGACGGCCACCGCGAACTTCAACCTGCCGGCCGACCAGACGCGGACGACGGTCTACCTGTCCTATAACGACCTGTCCGGCGGACATGCCGGGCCATTCCCGATTCCCTTCGACCCGCGCGAGGCGCTGGCGGCGAACCAGCGCCAAGTCCTGGAGCTGACCTCCGGCTCGTGGCTGGATTGGGCTGCGGACCGCGACCTCGTCTACTTCAATCACCTCATCGTCTACCGCTGCGCGCTCAAGGAGGCGCGCATCGGCTTCGGCGATGGGCCGATCGACATGGCGCTGCCGTTGCCGCCCTGCGACGAGATCAAGCCCTATGGGGTGCCCGCCGACGCCCGCGTCTCGGTGCCCGTGCCGGCCGACGTGACCGGCGTCTCCGTCGCGCTCACCTACGCCGACGGCTCGCCCTCCGAGGTCAGGACGTTCGAGCGGCCTTAAGGTCGGATGCGTGAATTCACCGAGGCCTCAGCGGCCAGCGGCTCGGCGCGTGCCCTGCCGCGACCCTCTCAGCCGGTGCGCACGAAGGTGAGGTAGCTGGGCACGCGGCCTTCACGGAAGGCCTTGGCCTCGTAGCGCGTCCCGGGCCAGTCCGGCCAAGCGCGCGTCCAGTCCGTGGCCGAGGCTGCGGGCCAGTCGAAATCGGGCGAAGCCGCGGCGCGCGCCAGCGTCCAGGCGGCGTAGTCGTCGATGTCGGTGGCGAAGCGCAGCGTCGCGCCCGGCTTCAGGACGCGGGCGAGCAGCGCCAGGGTCGCCGGCGAGACGAGGCGGCGCTTGCGCTGCCGGCGCTTGGGCCAGGGATCGGGATAGAGGATGAAGGCCCGGTCGATCGAGGCGGCCGGCAGCCGCGGCAGGAGTTCGGTGGCGTCGCCGTCGTGGATGATGAGGCGATCCAGGTCCGCCTCGCCATTGGCCAGGAGCTTGGCGACGCCGTTGACGAACGGCTCGCAACCGATGAAGCCGACGTCGCGGTGGCGGCCCATCTGAGCGACGAGATGCTCGCCGCCGCCAAAGCCGATCTCGAGCCAGACTTCGCCGATCGGGCGCCGGAAGAGCGTGCGTGGCGCGACGGCGCCCGCCGGGGGCGGGCGCAGCCGGGGCAGCACGTCGGCCATCAAGGCCGCCTGCCGGTCGCGCAGGCGGTGTCCCTTGCGGCGGCCATGGAAGGCGCCGGCATGCGGCAAGCCAGTGGTCATGATGGCGCGTCCGCAGTTACCGCCGGGTCTCTAAGCCCTTGTCCGATCGGATGATGCTTCCGATCGGGACATGCTCCAGTCGAGCGCCCCGACGATACCCGACGGGTCGCTGAAGCTGCCGCTCAGCCGGCGGCCGAGCGGATGGCCTCGGCCAGATCCGTGCGTTCCCACGAGAAGCCGCCGTCCGCCTCCGGCGCGCGGCCGAAGTGCCCATAGGCCGAGGTGCGC
>NZ_BMGG01000002.1 GCF_014640075.1 Chelatococcus reniformis
CCACCTGGCCGAGATCGCGACCGAGATCGCGCCGGGCAAGCATGCCGTTCTTCTTCTCGATCAGGCCGGCTGGCACCTCTCCCGCCACCTCGTGGTGCCGCCGACCATCACACTGATGCCTCTCCCACCCAAATGCCCCGAGCTGAACCCCGTAGAGAACGTCTGGCAGTTCATGCGCGACAACTGGCTCTCAAACCGCGTCTTCCAGTCCTACGACAATCTCGTCGACCACTGCTGTGAGGCCTGGAACCGCCTCGTCGATCAGCCGTGGAAGATCATGACAATCGGCGTGCGCGAATGGGCTCACCGGTACTGATCAACGGGACTTGGTATAAGCGATGATTTAAGCAATGATGTATTATTGTTGGCTATTCTCGCTTTTGCTCTCCGTTATATCTTATTTATTCGACAAATTTACTAGTCTTCGTCATTTAATTGTTTTGCATAGAAGAGTACCAATAGTAAGATTGCAAGTGACACTGTGGCGACGAATCCGGGAAGTATTAGAGAGTTTAGGTTCATTTTATCACTTCAAGGTGATTGCGGGATAGGAGCATAGCCCGCTATGCGATCCCTGGGGCCGGAGGCTCCGATTGGGCGGCTGAGCAGTGAGAATTGCTAGCCGGTCGAGGGGGTTGCGCAAATGCGTGCGGTAATGGCCTGATGGGAGTAGAACTCAACGTCGGAGAAGGTAGCTCGGTGACCTCCGACTAAAATAAGCCGCCGGCGCGAAAATCACAATCACAACGAACGGTGCGCCGACGCCCAGTCCGCCGAGGACGTGCATTTTACCTTCGTCGCGCCTCCAAACACGTGGTTGAAGAAATCCAGTACCCCGCGTCCTTCGGTGGTGACAGCTGGGAGGGGATAGACTTGTCCCCCGTCATTCACAAGTGCTGTCGACGTATGCCGCTGATGCGCTTGAGGCGACCCTTGTGCTTGGGCGATTTCCCAGGGCATGCGGCGAGTGCCATAGCCGTGACGAGGTTGCTTTCCGCTGTAAGCGGCACGTTATGACGACGTGCCGCTTATCCGCATGCGCCTGCAGCCGCCGGAAATTGCGCCAAGCGATACGGCGGAGAGCCGCAGCGGCTGCGGCCACGGAGCGGCGAGGCACGCGACAAGACGGGCCGCGGCCGCCGTCCGCGTGGTTCTTGTGTAGCGTGAGAGTGCATTTGGGGTGAGGCAAGCCGGTCTTGGCCACTCACTCAGTTCGCAGATCCAATCCAAGCGGAGAACCAGCATGCAACAGAACCAGGCCAGTGCCCTGGTGCGCGTCCTCGTGTATGAGGGCGGCCGGGTCGACGATCCGCGCGATCCGGGCGGGCGCACCAATCGCGGCGTGACGCAGCGCGTCTACAATGCCTTCCGGCGGCGCAAGGGTCTGGCGAACCGAGATGTCTATTTGATCACAGGCGGGGAGGTCGCCGAGGTCTACGAGGGCCAGTATTGGGACAAGATCAGGGGCGACGAACTGCCTGGTGGCGTCGACCTGGTGGTCTTCGACGGCGCGGTGAACTCGGGACCTGTGCAGGCGGTCAAGTGGCTGCAGCGCTGCCTCGGCGTGAAGGCCGACGGGATCGTCGGCGCGGTGACCTTGCAGGGCGCGCGCGAGCACCCCGATCATGATCGGCTGATTGCCGACATCTGCGAGCGCCGCATGATCTTTCTCAGGGCGCTGCGCACCTGGGCCGTGTTCGGCAGGGGCTGGACGAGCCGGGTCGGCAATGTCAGGGCTGCGGGGCAGGCGCTGGCGTCCGGTGCGGGTGGCCCGGGGCCGGTGTTTTCGGCGGCGGGCAGCGCCAAGGCGCCGATCGAGGCGGCGAGGAGCGCGCCGCCCAAGGGCGTCGCCGATGCGCTAGCAGGCGGCGGCGTAGTCACCACTGCGTTGACGCAGATCACCGACGCGGTGACCCCGCTGGCCGACCGGCTGCCGGCCATGGCCGTCGTCGTCACCGTGCTGACGGCAGCAGGGGCGTTCGCGGTGGCCGGCGGCGTCGCCTACCGGCTGTGGGCCGCCCGCCGGCAGGACGAGCTCGTCGACGCGCTCGACCTGCCAGTGGTGGCAGCACCGGTGCCGGCGGCGACCGCCGCGGCCGAGGCGCCGGGGATGCCGGCATGATCGCCTTCGTCGTGGCCTATTGGCATTGGCTCGCCATGGCCCTGCCGGTCATCGCGGTCCTCGCCGTCGTGGCCCGGGCGACGCGGGATTGGCGGCTGGCGGCGGCGGCCGGGGCGCTCGTCGCTGCCCTGCTGCAGGGGGCGCGCGTGTTCCAGGCGGGCCGCGAGGCGCAGAGCCGGGATCTCGAGCAGGCAAACAGCGCCGCGGCACGGGCGCGGGACGCGGCTGACCGGACGGCGGCCGGCAAGCCCCGAGCGGAGCTGGAGCGGGATTTTGAGCGCTGGGGCAAGCCGGCGCTGCTGCTGGGCCTGCTCGCGCTTGGCGGCTGCGCCAGCCTCGCCGGCGGCGGCGCTGGCGGGGCGTTCTGCGAGACGGCGAGGCCGATCAAGCTATCGGCCGCGGCTCGGGCCGGCCTGTCCGATGCCGAGCTGCGCCGCCTCTGGGCCCACAACGACTTCGGCGAGCGCCGGTGCGGTGCGCGTTGGGTCAGGCAAGGCTGAGGAGGACGGGCGGCATGAGCAAGGATGAACTGCCGAGCGACGGCGGCGGCTATGTCGTGCTGCCCAAGCGCGTATCGTTCCTGGTCGCGACCGCCGTCGTCGCCCAGATCGGCGGCGGCATGTGGTTCGCCGCCAAATCCGAAGCCCGCATCGATGCCCTCGATGCGGAGCGCACACGCAGCGTAGGACGGCTCGACAGTCTCGACCGGGATCGGGACCGCATCGTGCGGCTCGAGGAGCAGGTGCGGCTGCAGACCGACATCCTGCGGGAGATCAAGGCCAGGCTCGACCAGGCCGCGCGGCATTGACCGCACCCGGCATCACCGCGGCGCGCGCCCCTCCTCCCCCTAGGGGGCATGGCCCGGCCGGACGCTCCCTCCTAGTCTAGCGAAGCTCGAGCTGCGGGAGTGTTCCTATGGCAACGTACTATTATGCGGCAAAGCTGAGTATCAGCCGATATCGATCTTCTGGAGTACGTCCTTGGTCGAGTGTGTATACCACTCCGCAGAGGCGTGTCCGGTCAAGATTTCCTTGCGGCGGCGCACCAAGTTCAGCGGGGTGAAGACGCGACAGCTTCCGATGGCAGAGACGGTCAACATGCGCTGTGGCCCTCCATGAAAGGCCGCCGGCTCGAGCCCGGCGGCCGCGGAAATCTTACGGGCGTCCCCACCGCGACGCAAACCAGCTCATCGGACGGGCGGATCGGGCCCGAGGGTATACCACGCTCCTCAGCCGGTGCGGAACCATTCGGTCAACCGCCTGGCCGAGCCCGGCGCGAGCTGGAACGCGATCCAGCCGAAGCCGGGATGGCGGATGTTGAGCGCGATCGCCCCGGTCGGCAGCCGCTCGAGCTGGATGGCCGGATCGTCAACCGGGGCCGGCAGGGCGTCGGGGCGTTTCGGCACGGGCTCCAGCAACTGCGCTCTCAGCGCCGCGAAGGTCTTGATGAACTGGGACACCTGATCGGCGTCGAGCTTCGCCGTGGCCACCGCCTGGTCGTCGACCAACGTCGCGAGCGCGGCGGAACGGCGGTCGTTGGCAGGACTCGCCCGGAATTCGACTTTTGGCATACGCAACCTCCCGTCGGGGAGATGTCAGCACGCGTGGGCGGGTGCCGTCGAGCCCCTCAAGGGCAAAAGGCGGGGGCCGGGCCCCTCAGCCGGCCGCATCCAGGGCCCGCGTCGCCAGGGCGAGCTCGGTGCGGTTTCTCGCGTTGAGCTTGCGCATCATGGCCTTGACGTTGACCTTCACGGTGCTCTCGCTCATGGCCAGATCGTAGGCGATCGCCTTGTTCGAGCCGCCCCGGCGGATGGCCCTGGCGATGGCGAGCTGGCGCGGCGACAGGAGGCTTGCCAGCTCGGCCGCGCGCCGCGCCGGCCCGTCGCCGGCCGGGGCCATCGCCGCGAGCGCGCTCGCGGGTATGAAGCTGCCCCCGGCGCGCACGATGGCCAGCACCTTGGCCGCCACATCCACGCCCATGCTCGTGGGCAGGAAGGCGCGCGCGCCGCTGTCGATCGCGTGGGCGACGCAATCAGGACGATCCAGATCGGACATCACGGCCACGGGCGGCGGCGCAGGCGCTGCGAGCACCTGCTTGAGGCGGCCGGCGAAGACGCCGTCGACGGCCGTGGGCTGATCCGACGCCGACATCCAGAGAATGAGCAGCGCCGTCCTGCGCGCCTCGGCGCTCTGCGCCCACGCGCCCACGCTGTCGAAGACCTGGAAGCGGTGGCCGGGGTCCATGGCCTGCAGCGCGGCGCCGACGCACTCCCGGTAGAGGACCCTGTCCTCGATCATGACCGTGCAGGCCCCGACCGGCGCGGCGGACGCGCGCACCGCGTCGAACCGCGCGGGCTGCGCTGCCGCGCCTGTCGTGGAGCTCACCGATCGCCGCAGGCGGTCGGTTGCAGTAGCTTGGGTGCTCATGGCTGCCCTCCCGTCGAACCGTGCGCCGGTGGAACGGCGCAGGGGCATCCAACAGGACGGCCGCACGAACGGATGTGCGCGGGCGCGCCTGCCGCAAGGCCCGGGCCGGGGGCGGCGGCGCCGGCGAGTGGCCCCAGGTGCTGGCGAGCACGTCGCGGCATGGTCCCGTCACGGGGGCGGAGCGCCAACACGCGCGTGCGCCTCCGCAGTTCATCTCACTCCACGCGGATCTCGGCCGACGCCTGCATCACCTCCAGCGAGCGCATCAGCCAGCTGCGGATGAACTCGATTCGCGTGGCGATCAGGCAGGCCTTGGACGAGGACCAGCCCCAGACGACGCCGGTGACCTTGGCATCCTGCGGCGTCCAGAGCTGCCCGCGGCTGCGCGCCTCGGTGTAGCCCGTGTTCCACACCAGGGAGCCGCTGAAGCCCTTGGGCGCCGGCAGGCCCTGGTCGGCGCTGGGCTCCGCGTCCAGATCGCCCCAATATTGGAGTGCGAAGTGGAAGCGCTCGTCGCCGTATTCGGGCGGCACGGGGGCCTCCTGGGTGACGTGGGCGGCCATCCTGTCGGGCAGCGTCGCGTAGGCCAACGTCTGTCCCTCGCCCAGGTAGCCCTCGAAGAACAGCAGTTCGTTCTCCACCGGGTCGTGGGCCAGCGCCAGCTGGGCTTCCGCAATGGCGGCGCCGGCGGGGGCGTCGCCCCCGGCCTGCGTCCACACCTCCGGGGCGATGCGCGACAGCGCACAATCGATGGGATAGCCGATCGCGTAGAGCGAGTTGTGGACGTGGTAGAACAGCGGGCTGCCGGCGAACATGATGGCCAGGTCGTCCGGCGCGCATGATCTGCCCCGAAAATCGAAGTTGTGGTCGTTGGTGACGAGCATGGTCTGGCCCAGGGCCGACACGTAGGCGCCCGTGCCGTGCAAGGCGCCCTCGCGCTCATTGATGTTGCTGCAAATCGGCGTCACGCAACCCTTGGTATATTCGCGCATTGTGTCAGTCACGCGCCGGCATTCTTCCTTCCAGTCGACGGTATCCGGCAATTTCATCAGCAGTCTCCAGCTTTCTGCCATGTTGATTGGTGTCAAAACGGTCAAGAATGCGATCGGCCACCGGGCCCGGCTCCGCGGAATCGATGGGCGACGGCTTCGTGTAGCACACCGATCATCACCGGCCGCGGGCGCGCGCCCGCGCCGGCGGCGGCACGCGAGGGGCATCACATGGTGACGCATGCCCCGCCGGCGACTGACGCGTCCAGGGTCTCCGCGGGCAGCCACGCACCGTCCGCGCGCGCCTCGCGCCATCGCTCCGGATGCGGTGAGCGGAACCTTTGCAACGGGACGGCGTTCGGCTGCGGCGAGACAGGCGGCACATCCATGCAGGCCGCCGCCATCAGGGAGCGCTCCTTGACCCAGGCATCGTGGTTCAACGCGACATTCGCCAAGTTCGCCACCATGACGGCCCACTTTGCCGGCAGCCCGGCCACGTTCCTCGTCAGCCTTCTCGTCGTCGTCGGCTGGGCAGCGTCGGGGCCCTTCTTCGGCTATTCGGAGACCTGGCAGCTAGTCATCAATACCGGCACCACGATCGTGACCTTCCTCATGGTGTTCGTGATCCAGAACACCCAGAACCGCGATGGCGCGGCCGTGCAGACCAAGCTCGACGAGCTGATCCGCTCGTCCGCGGCGGAGGACGAGTTCATGGGCATCGAGCGGCTCACCGACGCCGAGCTGGAGGAACTGCACGCGCATTGCGAGAGCGCGGCGCAGCGGTCCCATTCGGCCCTGGAGCGCACGCGGGCCGAGCGCGAGGCGCGCCGCGGCCGAAGCTGACCGGGCGGAGCGACGGCCGGGGAGTGTTGCTCGCAAGACCTTGCCTTGGGGCCGCTAGCTCCGGTCTAATACCGGCTCATCGATTTTTCGTCGGTCGGGGGCTGGTTTGGCATCGCGCGAGCGCTTCGTGGCTCTGGACGGCTTGCGGGGAGCGGCGGCCGTCTATGTGGTCCTCTTCCACGTCAACTGGCAGACGCACCTCTCGCGTAGCACGTTCATCGCCAATGGCTTCCTGGCGGTCGACCTGTTCTTCGTGCTGTCCGGCTTCGTGATCGCGACCGTCTACGGCCGCCGCATCGCGGACGGGCTGGATTTCACCCGCTTCATGCTGCGCCGGTTCTTCCGGCTCTACCCGCTGCATCTGTTCGTGCTGGCGTGCTTCCTGGCGCTGGAGACGGCGCGGGCGGTGTGGGTCGGCCTGGGGCACCCGCCCAACGGGCCGATGCCGTTCGCCGGCGAGCGGGGACTGGATCTCGTCGCCGCCCACCTCTTCCTGGTGCAGGGGCTGGGCTTCAACGGCACCATCGGCTGGAACGCGCCCAGTTGGAGCATTTCGTGCGAGTTCGCCGCCTATGTCGCGTTCGGCCTGCTTGCGCTGGCGGCCGCCTCGCGCGGCCGCGGCGCCGCCGGCCATGGCGCGGCCCCCGCGGCGGCTCCCCAGCCTCGGGACCCGGGCGTGGGCGCGCGCGGGCTGATGCTGGCGCTGGCCGCGCTGGCGGCCCTGGCCCTCTATTGGCCGATCGCCGTCGGCGCCTTCGGCACCTTCAGCGGCTCGGCGCGTTGTGCCGCGGGCTTCACGCTCGGCGCGTGCATCGCCGGCTTGGTGCGCCGACCGTCGTGGCGCCGGCTTGCCGACGGGGTCGGCACCGGCGGCCTTGCCGCAGCCCAACTGGCCGTGGCCGCGACGGTGCTCGCGATTCTCGCCTTCGTCAGCGGCCCCTGGGCCTTCGCCGTGGTGCCGTTGTTCGGCGCAGCCCTCCTCCTCCTGGTCGGCGACGTCGGCCCGCTGGCCGTGCCCTTGACCACGGCGACGGCCCAGTTCCTGGGCCGCATCTCCTACTCGGTGTACATGGTGCACGTCTTCGTCGTCATTCCCTTCACCTTCGCCTTGAAGCGGCTGCCGGGCAGCGGCAGCTTCTCACCGCTGCCGGACGGCCGGCTGCTGATGCTGGCGAACCCCGCCATCGGCGACGTTCTCATGGTCGTCTACCTGGCAGTGGTCCTGCTCGTCTCCACCGCCACCTACCGCTACGTCGAAGCGCCGGGGCGGGCCCTGGGGCAGCGGCTCACCGACGGGCCGGGCTACCGGCGGCGCGCTGCCGCGGGGCGCCAGGCAGGCGACGCGACGGCCGTCAGAGCGCTTCCCGCCGATCGGCTGGAACCGCCCGTGCGGAAAGAAGCGCTCCACGTTCAGTAGGCCGGAGCATTCGACCCGATCAGACGATGCCGTCCGATCGGGTCATGCTTTCAGTCCGGCGCTCGCGCCGAGGCGCGGCGAGTCTCGCCTCGCCCGGGGGCGCGAGCGCGCTCAGTCGACCGGCACCGGCCGCGGCCGACATTGTCATTGCTCGCCGGCGGGAGTGCCAGGGTCTTGCTTTGCTTCTTGACGCGGCGTTTGCGGCGGCGCGTGCCTGCCTTCCTGCCGAGGAGGCTCGTAAAGCTCTCGATCAGGGCGGCCAGGCCCGGCTCGTCGACGATCAGCGCCGCATCGGCGGCCGAGAGCCAGCGGCATTGGCGCTGCCCCATCTCCGGCCAGCGCTTGCGCTGCCGGGTGACACGCAGGGGATAGACCTTCACCTCGACGAAACGGAAGTGATCGTCGAGCCGCTTCCAATAGCCGTAGGTGCCGATCGGCCGCTTGCCGATCTTGCCGGTCAGCCCAGCCTCCTCCAGCGCTTCCCGGGCGGCCGCCGCACTGTCCTTCATGCCCTTGATCGGCCAGCCTTTGGGGATCACCGGCCGCCGCGTGCTGCGCGAGGTGAGCATCAGGATCTCGATTCCCTTGCGGGCGCGATACGGGAGTGCCGCGACCTGCTTACCCTTCAATGCTCACCTCCGGCGGCGCGCAAACCTGACAACTGGCGAAGGCGCCGGCGCGGGCAGGAGGCATGGCCGCCCGCATCGGCCGCGGCCGATTCGGCCGCAGAATTCACGGCCGGAACGCGTAAACGGGTCGATGGGTCCGTCAAGAGCGATTGCTTCAATCGATCACTCGGGCGCGATCCGTGGCGGCTCGCGCGGCCGAGGGCGGCGATCGGCGTGCGTTCGCGCGTCGCAGTGCGGCCCCATTGCCAGCGCGGTGAAGCCCTGCGATTTTCAGCGCGGCCGAAGCAGCGGCGAGCTGGGCGCCGACGCATGTGCGATCGGTCCACCCGAGGGGCGACCGGGATGGCCAGCGGGCGCAAACGAGGCAGGGCAGGTCGTGAACAAGTATCTTATGGGCGCGCTGTTCACCGTGCCGTTCGCCGGCATCCTCACGGCCGCGTATTTCAGCGTCAAATCCACGTGCGACAACGTCCCCCAGATCAAGTCGGCGGCACAGGGGGCGGTCAAGGCGCACGCGATCTTTCCGGAGATGGCGAAGTTCGGCGACGATATGACCATCACCGGCGTAGGCACGCTGGACATCCAGGTCACAGGAAGCGTCGATATCCACGACAAACCGGGCGCGGTGTTGCAGAAGGACTTCGTCGTCAAGCTCAAATGCAATCCCGGCGCACACACGATCGAGTGGATCGACGACCGGCTGTCGGACCACGCGGCGGTGCAACCGGCCCAGAGCACATCGGGGCAGCGGCCGAACTGAGGCCACGCCGAACGGCCGGTCGCCTGATCTGATCACCGTCCCCCAAGCCCCTGCAATCGGCGCGTTTTACCCGCCGAGGTGGGGCGCCGACGGCGCGATCGCGGCCCGTGAGTCTTGTCTCCGGGCGGCTTTGCTGCGATCATCGCTATGCAAACAAGCGGGTTCAAGCGTGGACGCATTCATCAAGTCGACGGCCTTCGGTTGCGTCATCCTGGCCATCGCCGCGGTGGTCTATTCCCGCATCCCATCCGTCTGCACGAGCCACGACATGGCGCATAAATCGGCGCGCGGCGCCGTCATGGCGCTGCTGCGGTCGCCCGGCCTCGCCAAGTTCCACGCGGAGGCGGACGTCTCCGGCCTCGGCTCCGAGCATGTCCAAGTCACCGGCGTGGTCGATACCAACGAGCCGTCGCGGGCGACGGAGCGGAAGCGCTTCCATGTGAAGATGTCCTGCGCCTCCCAGCAGTACATGCAGGTTCTGGAGGCGCACCTCTCCGAGCACGACACGGCCCCGCGCGAGCAGCCGGTGAGCGACGGCTGAGCTTCGTCGCGCCGCGCGGGCTGGCCGTCGCCGGAGCGGTGGCGCTGCGCGCTCAAGCCTCGGAAGGAGCGACCTGCGGAGGGGGTGTGGGCACGCGAGCCCTCGATTATCCAGCAAGGTCGTAATCTGCTATGACCATGGCGCAGGCGCGCCGCGGCACGGCAGGCCCCGCCGTTTGGGGACATGGTGTCGCGGTGACCGGCTTGCCTTCCTTTCGCTCGCGTTAACCCATCGGAGCGACAAGAAGGCTGGCTAACCGGATCGGGCCCGTTGGGGAATCGTCCCCATGCGGGCGTTGGTGGAGGCAGGAGAACGCGATGCGCGTGTTGAAGGCTTGGGTTTTCGCCGGGGCGCTGGCGGCCGTGGCCGCATCGTCCGGAAGCGGCATGGCCGCCAAACTGGAGAAGCCCGAGAAGCCGACGCAGGCCGCGGCCAGCGAGACCGGTGAGCGCGATATCGAAGCCTTCATCGCCCGCAACAAGGCGCTCAAGGACGCCGAAGAGCGGAGCTTCCAGAAGCGTGATGCGGAGCTCAAACGCAAGGTCAACGGCATCTGCTCGAATTGTTGAGGCCGCCGCCGCGGGCCGCGGGCAGCGGTCCGGCGGCGCGGTGCTGGACCAACAGCCGCGATCGGGAGGCTGACGGCGCCGGAGGCGCCGCGGCGGCGTCGATCGAGACGAGCCCGTCGATGCGTGTCCCCACGGCGACGACAGGGCTTCAATCCGGCCTTCCCGCGACATTCTGTGCACCGGTCCGGATCGCTTCCGCCGTGCGATGCGGGCCTCACGGCTCGCCTTCGGGCCGGCCGCGAAAAAGACATCTTGTCGGCGGGGGCGGCGGCGGACTACCTTGCCGCGGGCTGATCTCAACTGGCGGGCGTCATGAGTATTGCGACCAGAGTAGCGTCGGGCGATGTGTCGCTGTTTTCGGTGGAGACGCAAACCTCGCCGCACGACAGGCGATCCCTGTTGCTGCTGCAGAACATCGTTGCGTCATACTACGGCGAGCGCGGCTACAAGTACTTCGAGATCGGCTCCCATCTCGGCGGCAGTATCTTGCCGCATCTGCTGGATGAGCGGTGCCAGGGCATCGTGTCGCTCGATGCGCGCACGCCCATGCAGCCCGACGAGCGCGGTGTCTCCTTCCGCTACAAGGAGAATACCACGGCGGCGATGATGGGCACCCTGGCCAAGGCCGCGCCGCAAGCCGATCTCGGCAAGATCAGGGCCATCGACGGCACGTCGGCGCAGCTCACGCCTGCCGCGATCGGGATGGACACCAGGCTAGTGCTCATCGACGGCGAGCACACCAATCGGGCGGCCTTTGCAGATTTCGTCAATGTGCTGAGACTGGTCGGGAAGGACGTCATCATCGCCTTTCACGACGCAAACCTGCTCGTCGACGCGATCTGGAACGTTCCGGCCATGCTGTCGTTCCTCGGGCGGCCCTGCGAGGTCGTGATGCTGCCGGATGTGGTGTGCGCCGTCGCGCTGGGGGACCTGATCGCGCCCACCAAGGCTGCGACGCGCGATGTCCGCATGCATGCCGAGAACTTCTACCAGAATTCCAAGCGCGGGCTGGTCGAATTCCACCAGGGCCTGCCCAAGCGGCCCCCCCAGCAGGGCCTCGGCGTACCCCTGGTGATGAAGCAGCCGGCCGCCGATAGGCCGGCCGAGGGATCGCCGCCGGGCCGGCCGCAACCGGCGCGGCCCGCCGCGCCGCCGGACCGCCGGCCCGACCGACCAACGGCGGACAGGGGGGTGCCGCAGACGGCGCCGGCCGAGCGTCCGCGACCGGCGAGGCCAGCGCCCGCGCGGCCCGCCGCAGACGGACCCGTGGCCGCCGCCGCGGTCGAGCGGACGGTTCCGGTCGAGGGCGTGCCCGAGAGGCCAGCGCCCAGGCGGCCGCAGCCAGTGCGGCCCGTGCCCGCAGACCTCAGCGGTCGTCCGGAGGGCGAGCAGGGCAGGGCGCCGAGCCGGCCGCCCGAAGGGCCGGCTCGCCCCGCCGCAGCCGCGAGACCCGCGCCGGCCAGGCCTGTTTCGGACGGCCCCGCGCCGGCCGGGACGACCGACAGACCGACGGCTGACAAGGGCACGCCCGACCGCGCGCCGGCCCAACGCCCCTTGCCGGGACAGGCGGCCGCCGCGCGGGTGCTACCCGCCCAGCCCACACCGCAGGAGCCGGCTGCCGACAAGCCGACGATGGCCGAGCCGCCGCGCCCGACGTCCGCGGCCTCGGTCGACGCGCCAGACCCGGCGCTTGCGGCGGCAGCGGCCGCCTCCACCGCGTAGGCTCGCGGGAGCTCGTCCGGTCTCAGCCTGAGCGCAGACATCCCGCATCCTGCGCGAAGCCCGATGGATATGTGCGGCAGCGCGAACACGCCGCACTCGGGCTGTGGCGCGGTGTCGCCGGGGTCCCCCTCCTGGGCTGTGCACAAGAGCTTCGACTTGTCCGTTAAGCGGCTTGCGGTGCCGAAGGGACGCCGCTATAAGTCCGCCTCCGCCGGGCCATTCCCGGCGCTGTCGGAGTGTAGCGCAGCCTGGTAGCGCACCTCGTTCGGGACGAGGGGGTCGCAGGTTCAAATCCTGCCACTCCGACCACTAAGCCAATTCCCTCAATATCTTAGTTGATTGGCCTGCTGATGCCGGCAGGCCTGCGGACAGGTTGAACCGCGCTGTCGCGCTATGCCTGACGCGGCTCAGGCGAGAGATGATGCGCGACCCTGCCTTTGGCTTGCCACGGCTTGCCACGGCTTGAGGGGCGAGCCCAGGTCTAGGCGCCTCGACCGCCGCTCGGGCACGGGCCCCATCGAAAGCCGGCGAATCGCAGGCCAGATATTCCAACTCATTGAAATCGGCACACTTTGCGATCGGATGCCTTCACCCGACGGTTTGGCCGCCCTAGGTAGACTGGAGAGGACACGGCCGTCGCCCCCGCGACCGCCAACCGCGGAGGCCGAAGGCTTGATCATCACCGTGCTGACCCATGCGCTCGTGACGCTTCTCATCGCGGGCCTGATCATCTGGCTCATCGCTTTCCTGCCCTTCGACGGCCGCATCAAGATGATTCTGCGAGTCGTGGTCGTCGTGCTGGCGCTGGTGTCGATCGTTCGCTCCTTGGATCTGCTCGCCATCTCGCCGTCGACGGCGCCATCGACGAAAATCACCGAGTAGGGCGGCCGCCCGCTGTCGGGCGGTGCGCCTCCTCGAGGATGTGCACAGCCCCGCCGGCCGTTCGCACCACGCATTGCAAGCCGACGTTCACGCCACTATGGTCCGCGGCGCATTGGGGCGTCGCCAAGTGGTAAGGCAACGGTTTTTGGTACCGTCATTCCCAGGTTCGAATCCTGGCGCCCCAGCGCATCCCGATTATCACGTAGATCCAGTTCGTTTTGATCGGCGCCTGACGTAATACTTCGCCGTCGTGAGGCGGTCGCGGCTTGGGAACGCTGGCTGCTGGAATCGGAGGCGCCACCTGGAACGGCTGCGTCGTGCCACGCGCGAGGGCGAGATCGCCCGTCGCAGCCGCGCCCGGAACCGCACCAGCTTCAAGGCGTACAGCCCGCTCGAAGCTGCCGTATGACACCACCCGCCAACCATTTCGCTCTATGGGACGATTGCCGATCGTCAGGGAGAGCGCCGTGAGCCTGGTCGAGAACGAACGCAAGAGGCTGGCCGCGAACGCCCTGGATCGATGCTCGACGGGCTTCATCACGGTCGGAACTGTCGCGCCGATCGCCGCCTATATTCACCGAACGCGATCCCATTCGATCGGGTCCATATGCTGGGGCCGATTGCTTGGTTGGTCGCGGGTGGCGTGCTAGATTTCGCAGCGCGCCTTGCCCTAAGGGGGCTGAGATGAGCTACGAGGTCTTTGCCTGGATCGTGATGCCACTCGCCGTGGCGGCCGTCGGCGTGGGCTACGCGCTGTATGTGGGCCGCGACCGTGAGCGCATGCACCCTGGCGAGTGATGGACGTCGACTGGCGATACATCCTCGCCGGTTCCCGCGCATTCGCCCGCCCGTCGCGGCGTCGCCGCACTCTCCTGATCGACCAGTGACACGCGCCGAACCGCCGCGAAGCCTAGCCTGAAACATGGAGCCGCGCACGCCCGGTCGGCTTCGAACGGTATCAGCCGTCGGTTGGACCCGCCTGGAGCGTTTTCGAGCGGAGTGGACGCCGGTTAGCGTTAAGAAAACGCGATAAATCAAATAGATAGAGCATTTCGGCGATTCGAAGAAACGCGGAAATGCTCTAGCGGCTCAGCGCAATGAACTTGAGGCCTTTGAGCGGATGCCCGGCCCGCGTTGACAAATCCATCCCATCGCGAAATGCTCTCGGCGCCCCGTCGGATCTCGCGTCGGTGCACCGCATCAATCGCGTGGGCGCGTCAGTGGTTGTCGCGGGGTATCCCCTTCGTCTCGGCAAGGCGTTGGTAGCGCACCGCCGGCTCCAGGACGGCTCCGGTCTCGAGTTGTCCGACGAGGCCGCGCTGGATTTCCTGCCAGGGCGTCTGGTGCGCTGGGTAGGCATAGCCGCCGGCAGCCTCGAGGGCGCGCCGGCGCTCGGCGAGCTCGTCCTCCGGCACCAGCATGTCGGCGGTGCCGCGCGTGAGATCGATGCGCACGCGGTCACCGGTGCGCAGCAGCGCCAGGCCGCCGCCAATGGCAGCCTCCGGCGAGGCGTTGAGGATCGACGGCGAGCCCGACGTGCCCGACTGGCGGCCGTCGCCGATGCAGGGCAGGGCGTGGATGCCGGCTTTGATGAGGTGGGCGGGCGCGCGCATGTTCACCACCTCGGCCGCGCCGGGGTAGCCGATCGGTCCGGCGCCGCGCATGAACAGAATGGTCGTCTCGTCGATGGCGAGGGCGGGGTCGTCGATGCGGGCGTGATAGTCCTCCGGCCCGTCGAACACCACGGCGCGCCCCTCGAAGGCCTCAGGGTCGTCCGGGTTCGAGAGGTAGCGAAGGCGGAACTCCGACGAGATCACGCTGAGCTTCATGATGGCGGACGAAAAGAGATTGCCGCGCAGCACGCGAAAACCAGCCTTCTCCTTCAGCGGGCGATCGTAGGGCCAGATGACCGCCTCGTCGGCGATCGCGGCGCCGCGACAATTGTCGCCGATCGAGCGACCGTTGACAGTGAGGGCCTTCTCGTGGACGAGGCCCTGCGTCATCAGCTGGTTGACGACGGCGGGCACGCCACCGGCGTGATAGTAGTCCTCGCCGAGATAGATTCCCGCCGGCTGAAGGTTGACCAGGAGCGGGATATCCTCGCCATAGGTCTGCCAGTCGTCGATGGTGAGCTCGACGCCCACGTGGCGGGCGAGCGCATTGAGATGGATCGGCGCATTGGTCGAGCCGCCGATGGCCGAGTTGACCCGAATGGCGTTGATGAAGGCCTCGCGCGTGAGGATGTCCGACGGCTTCAGATCCTCGCGCACCATGTCGACGATGCGCAGCCCGGTGCGGTAGGCGATCTCTTGGCGGTCCCGGTAGGGGGCGGGGATGGCGGCGGAGCCGGGGAGCTGCATGCCGAGCGCTTCGGCGAGCGAGTTCATCGTCGTCGCCGTGCCCATGGTGTTGCAGTAGCCGGTCGACGGCGCCGAGGAGGCGACCAGCTTGACGAAGCCCGCATAGTCGATCTCGCCGGCCGCCAACAACTCGCGCGCCTTCCACACGATGGTGCCGGACCCCGTGCGTTCGCCCTTGTGCCAGCCGTTCAGCATCGGTCCAACGGACAGCGCGATGGCCGGGATGTTCACCGTCGCTGCGGCCATGAGACAGGCCGGGGTGGTCTTGTCGCAGCCGATGGTCAGCACGACGCCGTCGAGCGGATAGCCGTAGAGCACCTCGACGAGCCCGAGATAGGCGAGGTTGCGGTCGAGGCCGGCCGTGGGGCGCTTGCCGGTCTCCTGGATCGGGTGGACCGGGAACTCGATGGCGATGCCGCCCGCCTCGCGGATGCCCTCGCGCACCCGCTTCGCCAGCTCCAGATGGTGGCGGTTGCAGGGCGACAGGTCGGATCCGGTCTGGGCGATGCCGATGATCGGTCGGCCGCTTTGCAACTCCTCCTGGCTAAGCCCGAAATTGAGGTAGCGCTCCAGATAGAGCGCCGTCATGTCGACGTTGTCGGGGTTGTCGAACCAGGCCTTGGAGCGAAGCGGGCGGGCTGATGTCTCGACCTTGTCGGCCATGGCGGCGCTCCCTGCGATTCGAGCGGCGGCGACGCGGCCGATGGACCATGCCGGCCCGTCCGCCGGGAGGGTGCCGAAGGAAGAAGCGCCGTCGTCGTCGCGCATGAGGCTAGCGCGAGTCGATACCGCCTGGCGAGCTACGCTTGTCGCCGCCTTCTCGCCAGGCTCAGCTGCCCAGACTGCGATAGACGCACACGCGTCCGCGGTCTTCATATCCTGCCGGGCAGGATTGGACGCAGGCGCCGGCCGCGAATTTCAGCCCCGATGGGCAGTTGGATGAGAGCTGCGCATAGGCCGCACCTCCCGTCAGCCCCCATAGCACCAGAGCTGCGGCGAAGACCTTCGACACCCTCGGCGCGCCGGGACACAACAGCTCACGCCGCATGGCAGCGTTTCCAGGGCAGACAGTCATGGCGCCAACCTCATCTACTGGCCGATCCAAATGTTCGCGATGGGTCACACCATGCGGCCGCACGATCGACTTGTGATGACGTACGTGGGTATGATCCGCTCCCGCAGATCATCGCACGAAATCGTCTTGCCATTGGAGCGGCCGGCGCGCCCGAGCCGCCGCCGGAGGCGGGAGGAGCCGTCGTGAGGGCGTCATGAGCGCATTCCTGGGTGGGGAAATCGAGCGGCAGATCGATGACATGGTGGCGGTGGTGCGTGCCGTGGCGCCGGCGGTCGATGCCGCGCGGCTATCGCAGCGGGTACGCGATGGATACGACGTCGCTTATCGCAGCAATGCGTATCGGCAGCGCACCGAGCAGGATGCCTTCCTGCTCTCCCTCTGCTGTATCGTGCTCGCGTGTTGGCGGGCCCTGCGCGAGGCGCTGGGCTCGGACGCGCGGGCGTTGGTCATCCTGCGGCAGAGCTTCGTCGAGCCGCGCCGTGCCCATGTGCGGGAGTGGCTCGCAAGCCGGATGAAGATCACCCGCGAGGACGCCGGGCACGCCTTCGAGCGTGCCGCCGAGAATTTCAAATCGGGCGGCGAAGCGGTGTTCGGCGAGAGCTTTGCCTACGTTCAGGAGGTGCAGGACGGCGAGCGCAGCTTCGTTAACGTCGAGCGCTGCTTCTTCAACGACTTCTTCCGCGGCAACGGCGCGCCGCAAGTGACGCCGGTATTCTGCGCGCTCGATACGGTCTGGGCCGACGAGTTGAACGCGGGCCCCTATAACGTCACCTTCGAGCGGCCGTCGGTGCTCTCCAGCGGCGCCGACAGATGCCGCTTTCAGTTTCACCGGCGGCCTTGAGGGGCGTGAGCCTCCGGCGCTACGCCTCCGCCCAGGTCACGACCTCCGGCAGCTTGGCGCGGGTCGTCCGAAAGCCGTTGGCCGGGTGGGCATCATCGGCGTAGCCGAATGAGATGCCGCAGACGATCAACCGATCGGGCGGCAGGGCGAAGAACTCCCTGATGAAGGGCGAATGCGAGGCGAGGGCGGCCTGGGCGATCGTCGCGACGCCGAGGCTTGTGGCGGCCAGGCAGAAGGTGCTGACGAAGGCGCCGCAGTCGACGGCCCCATAGGGGCCGAGCGCCTCGTCGCTGGTGATGATGGCCGCGTGCGGCGCACCGAACAGACGGAAGTTCTCCATGGCCTGGACTGTCGAGCCGGCGCGGTCGCCGCGCGCGATGCCGACGCTCTCGTAGAGCTGGAAGCCGCATTCGCGCCGCCGCTCCTGATAGACGCCACGGTATTCGCGCGGCGCTGGAATGTCCGGTTTGGGAGCATTGGCCGCAGCATAGGCTGCGAGCCCCGTGCGGAACCGCTCGGTCTCCGCACCGGAGGTCACGATCACCTTCCACGGCTGGGCGTTGCACCAGGAGGCGGTGCGCTGGGCGAGCGTCAGCATGCGCTCGATCACGGGCCGCCCGACGGGCTCGGGGCGGAAGCCGCGGCAGCTGTAGCGGCGGTTGAGCAGGCCTTCGAGGGTCTCGCTCTCAGTTTCGGCGGGCAGCCCGGCCGGGGTCGTGTCCATCTTTGGTCTCCCATGGGCGGAGCGGCGGGCTCCGCGATGCCGCCGCCGCGGATCTCCGTCCGGGGCGGCGGCCAGTGGTATGGTCAGCTGTTGGTGTAGACCGGCTTGCGCTTCTCGAGGAACGCCTTCAGCCCCTCGGCGAAGTCGTTGGAGCGCGCGCACATCACCTGATTGCGGTTCTCGATCGCCATGGCCGCCTCCAGGCTGGCCGCGTCGACCGCCATGGAGAGACCTTCCTTGGTCATCCGCAGGCCCATCGGCGAGGTGGCCAGCATCTCGTCGAGATAAGGCTGCGCCGCGGCCTCCAGCTGATCATCGGGCACCACCTCGGAGACGAGGCCGGTGGCCAAGGCTCGCTGGGCGTTGATGAAGCGGCCGGTCAGCATCAGCTCGGAGGCGACCGACACGCCCACCAGCCGCGGCAGGAAGTAGCTCACGCCCATGTCGCAGGACGACAGGCCGAGCTTGATGAAGGCGGCGTTCATACGGGCGCTCTCGCCGGCGATGCGGATGTCCGAAGCCAGCACGAAGGCGAAGCCGCCGCCGGAGGCCGGGCCGTGGACCAGCGAGACGATCGGCTGCGGGGCGCGGCGCATCTTGATGTAGACCTCGGCCAGGAAGCCCTGGAAGCCGAAGCCGCCGCCGAAGGGCACCTCCTCGTTGCCGCGGGTGCTGCGTTCCTTGATGTCGAGCCCGGCGCAGAAAGCGCGGCCGGCGCCCTTCAGCACGACGATGCGGGTCTGCGCGTCATCGTAGAGCCCGCCGAAATAGGCGCTGAGCTCGCGCACCATGCGGGTGGAGATGGCGTTGAGCGAATCGGGCCGGTTCAGCGTCACCCAGTCCACTTGGCCGCGCTTCTCGACGCGGATCGTTTCGTATGGGGCCTGGGCGGTCATGGGCGCGCTCCTCTTGCGTTCGGCTTGAGTTTTGTAACGCGTTCATGGCATCGGCGCCCATCGACTGCAAATGCGAAAAAAGCGCAGCGCTTGGCCGCCGTTTCGCAAGGCGGCTGCGGCCAACGCTCGCGACGCGGACCAGCGCTGCCGCGGCGAGCGCGCGTCCCGATTGGCCGGGCGCGACAAGGGAAAGCTCCAGGTACAAGCGGCTGGTAACGTCCCCGCAGCCGCCCTCAGCAGCTCCAACAGCGCTCTCTAGTCACCCATGTTGCGCAGGCGGCAATAGGTCCCCTGGTCCGAGTAGCCGGCCGGACAGGAGGTGACGCAGGCACCGGCCGCGAACTTCTGCCCGCGTGGGCACGAGCCAGCGTAGTATTGCGCGATGGCCGGCCCGGCACCCGCGAGCAAGAGCAACGTCACGATGGAGCCGGCATACACGCCGCCCCGCCAGGCCCGATGCATCCTGGCGGGTCTGGAAGAGCGGCCGATCGACAGGGACATTCGGGTAAGCCTCGTTGACGGGTTGCGATAGATAGCGCCAACCGAGCGGCAAACGGAACCGGGTCGTCGATCAATTCACGAAATTTGGCGGCAGGCCTCATGAACTGGCCCACCGCCTTGCTTCCTCAGGGTCAGGCGAGACCGGTGCCGAGATTGCGGCGCGAGGCATCGCCCAACTGCGAGCCGCCATCGCAATCGAGGATCGTGCCGCTGATGTAGGAGGCAGAGGGGCTCGACAGGAAGACGGCGCACTCGGCCACCTCGTCAACCTCGCCCCACCGGCCCATGGCGATGCGGGCGTAGTGGGCTTCGCGCGTTGCCGGATCGGGCGCCAAGCGGGACATGCCCTCGGTGTTGGCGATCGGGCCGGGCGAGATGCCGTTCACCCGCACGTCCGGACCCCACTCCATGGCGAGCACGCGAATGACCTGGTTGATACCGGCCTTGGCCGCGCAAGCGTGAATCTGGAGAGGAATGGCGTTGACGGCCTGGCCGGCGGTGATGGCGATCAGCGACGCGCCCGGGCGCCGCAACAGGTCGTAGCAGCCGCGGAAGACGTTGAAGGTGCCGTTGAGGTCGATATCGACGACGGTGCGGAAGGCATTGGCCGACATGCCGTTCGCCGGCGCCAGGAAGTTGCCCGCCGCGCCGGACACGACGATATCGAGCGGCCCGAACGCCTGTGCGACCTGCTCCATGGCGCCGCGGATCGCGCCGTACTCGCGCACGTCCGCCGATAGGCCGAGCGCGCCGCCGCCGATCTCGCGGGCCGCGTTTGCGGCTTTCTCGGGGTTGCGGCCGACCACCGCGACCTTGGCCCCGAGGGCCGCGAAGCGCTTGGCGATGCCCAGGTTGATGCCGCTGGTGCCGCCGGCGACGAAGGCGGTCTTGCCGGCGAGAAGGTCGTCCTTGAAGGCGCTGGTCATGGGTCCCATCCTGCTGAACAGTGTTCAGCACTTGCCTACTGAACGCTGTTCGGTATGACAAGGGGGTGCCGCCGCTGCTGACAGACGATCAGGTTCGGGATGCCCGCGGGCGCATCTGCGCCATCGCCGAACGGCAGTTCGCCGAGCGCGGCTTTCCCAAGACCTCGCTGCGCTCGATCGCAGGCGAGCTCGGTTGGAGCGCGGCCTCCCTCTACCGCTACTTCCGCGACAAGGAGGCGTTGCTCGCCGCCACCCGCGCCGCCGCGCTCGAACGCTTTTCCGAGCGGATCGAGAGGGCCTACGCCGAGCCGGGCGACCTGTGGGAACGCTCGCGCGCGCTGGGCCAGGCCTATGTGGACTTCGCCTTCGCGGAGCCGGCCGCCTACAAGCTGATGTTCGCCCTCGACCAGCCCTCCGATGCGGCCTTTCCCGATCTGGCGCGGGCCGAGACGCGCTCACGGCGTACGCTCACGAGCTATGTGGAGGATATGGTTGGCGCCGGCCTGCTCGAGGGCGAACCCGAGATCCTGAGCCGCGTCTACTGGGCGGCCCTGCACGGGCTGATCGTGCTGGAGATGGCCGGCAAGCTGAAGGGCTCACCGCCCTTCGATCTGTTGCGCCGCGAGGCGGTGCGTCTGATCACCCGCGGCGCGCGGCCCGACGACGGGCGCGGCTGAGCCGTCGCCATTGCCGAGCGGCGGTGCGCCCGCAACGCTGTGTTCGCTTGCGTCAGTTCGAGGAGTCATCGGCCGGCTGGCGGAACAGGTCGGGGTCGCCGCGCGTCGGGCTGGGAGGGCCTCGATCACGTCCCGACCAGATAGGGATCATCTGATCACGTGGACATGCTCCAAGTCTCTCAGCCTGGAGCGGCCCGCCCGACCCGTGGTTTGACCCGATCGGTAGGCGCTCCGGGCGCCGCCCCAGTCCGCCGCTTGGAGACGCAAGATGAAGCTCAGAATTCCACACGATGCCTGGATCGTCGTCTGCGACGGCCGCAAGGCGCTGTTTCTGCGCAACGCGGGCGATGCGACTTACCCGAACCTCACCGTCGAATGCGTGCGCGAGGCTGCGGAGAAAGACCGTACCGCTGCGTTGGGGACGGATCGGCCCGGGCGCCTGCAGAACGGGCGCGGCCCGACCAGCGCCGTCGAGGGCACCGATTGGCACACGCTCGCGGAGCAGGCCTTCGCGGAGGAGACGGCCCGCGAGATCGAGGCGCGGCACGCGGCCGACAGCCACCGTGGCTTCGTTCTCGCGGCGCCGCCGAAGACCTTGGCGGTGCTCCGGGCCGCCATCGGCAGCAAGCTCGGCTCCGCGGTGCTGGCCGAGGTGGACAAGGATTTGACCCGGCATCCGACCCACGAGATCGAGCGGCTGCTGACGGCCGTATGAGCGGGGCAGATCGCGGCGACCGCCGCCGCGCGCTCGCGATCGGAGCCCTATCGATGGCCGAGAAATGCTCCAGATTCAAAGAATCGCAGCATTCTCTGCACGTGGAGGATTGGTCCGGTCGCAGGAGCCTGCTCCGGTATCAGCCGAGCGCCGCGACCGTGCTGCGAAAGCGGGCGAGGGCGATGGCGAACAGCGCCGCCCCGATCGCGGCGATGGCCGCCAGCTGCGGCCAGACCACGTCGAGCCCCGCCCCGCGGAACAGGATCGCCTGCGCCAGGGTGACGAAGTGCGTGGTCGGCGCCGCCAGCATGATCGTCTGCACGAAGTCGGGCATGCTCTCCCGTGGCGTCGTTCCGCCGGACAGCATCTGCAAGGGCAGCAGCACCAGCACCAGCAGCAACCCGAACTGCGGCATGGACCGTGCCATGGTGGCGAGGAAGATGCCGAGTGACGTGGCAGCGAACAGGTGCAGCGCGACGCCCGCCAGGAACAGGACGACCGATCCCTCGATCGGCACGGCGAGCAGGCCCTGCACTACGACGAGGAGTGCGACCGCAGAAGCTGCGAGCACCACCAGCCCCATCGCCCAGATCTTGCTGGTCATGATCTGGAAGGGGGTCACGGGCATGACCATCAGGTGCTCCAGCGTCCCGTGCTCGCGCTCGCGGATCAGCGCGGCCCCCGTCAGCACGATCGCCAGCATGGTGATATTGTTGATCACCTGATTGATGGCGCCGAACCAGGTGCGGTTCAGCTCCGGATTGAAGCGTGAACGCATGACCAGACCCACCGGCAGGTCCTGCACGGACCGGTAGCGCTTGGTGAACTCGCGCACCTCGTCGGAGATGATGGTCTGGATGTAGCCGCCGCCGGTAAAGGCCTGGGACATGCGCGTGGCGTCGACGTTGAGCTGCACCGCCGGATTGCGGCCGGCGAGCACGTCGCGCTGGAAGTTGGGCGGGATGACCACGGCGAAGGTGTCGCTGCCGGCATCCATGCGTTTGTCCATGCCGGCGAAGGTGATGAGCTCCGGCGGCTTGAAGTAGGGCTCGTGAAAGGCACGCACGATGCGCTCTGACAGCTGCGAACGGTCCTCGTCGACGATCGCGATGGGGGCGCGGTTGAGCGTTTCCGGCACCGCCTTGGCCCCGGAGTAAATGGCGAAGGTGAAGGCATAGGCGATGAGCAGCAGCATGGCGGGATCGCGCCAGAGGCTGCGCAACTCCTTAATGCCGAGATTGAAGATGTTGGCCATCTCAACGCTCCTGCTTCGGGAGGAAGGCGGCGGCGAGCCCGAGCAGCACGGGAATGGCGATCAGCAGCGGGACGAAGTAGACGGCGAGATCGCGAAACCCGAGCGCCTTGGAGAAGGTCCCGCGGGCGATGATGAGAAAGTAGGTGGCGGGGTAGAGTTCACCGACGAGCCGGCCGGCGCCCTCCAGCGAGGTCACGGGATCGATCAGGCCGGAGAAGCTCACCGCCGGCAATATGGTGAGGACCGCGGTGCCGAAGATGGCGGCGATCTGGCTCTTCAGGAAGGTCGACATCAGCAGGCCGACGGCCGTCGCTGCCGTGAGGTAACAGAGCGCGGCGAGCGCCAGGGTGAGAAAGCTGCCCTTCAGCGGGACCTGAAGGACGACCACCGCCAACAGCACCAGGGTTAAAAAGCTCAGGAACGACAGGGCGACGTAGGGTAGCTGTTTGCCGAGCAGGAACTCCAGCCGTGTCGTCGGCGTGACGTAAAGGTTGACGATCGAGCCGAGCTCTTTCTCGCGGGCCACGCTGAGCGCCGCCAGCATGGCGGGGATCAGCATCAGCAGCACGGGAATGACGCCCGGCACGATGGCCACCAGGCTCTTGATGTCCGGGTTGTAGCGAAAGCGCGTCTCGATGGTCGCCAGCGGCTGCACCAGCTTGTCCTGCCCCCTCGCCGTGGCTTGCGCCGACAGCCATTGCGCATGCATGCCCTGGACGTAGCCGTTGATCGTTTCGGCGCGGGTCGGCATGGCGCCGTCGACCCAGGCGCCGATCGAGGGCTTGCGGCCGCGTGCGGCGTCGCGCGCGAAGCCCGGGGGAATCTCGATGGCGAGGCTGATCTCCCCCCGCCGCATGCGCCGATCCAGGTCCTGGTAGCTGGTGATCGGCGGGCGCTCGACGAAATAGCGGGAGCCGGCGATGTTGAGCGCGTAATCGCGGCTGGTCGTGGTCTGGTCCCGGTCGAGCACGGCGAAGGTCAGGTCCTCCACGTCGAGGCTGATGCCGAAGCCCATCACGAACATGAGGATGACGCTGCCGAGCAGGGCGAGCGTGAGGCGCACGGGGTCGCGCCTGAGCTCCAGCCCCTCGCGATTGGCGTAGCTGGCGATGCGGCGCGGATCGAAACGCCGCCGCATCGTGGCGTGCGCAGGCGTGACAGCGGCTGCCGCGGGCGCGGTCGCCGCGGAGGCATCCGCTCCGCCGGGCGGGTCGCCCGCGCCAGCTTCCTCCAGGTAGAGGATGAAGGCGTCTTCCAGTGTTTTGGCGCCGCGCCGTGCAACAAGCGCCTGCGGCCGGTCGGTGACCAGGACATGGCCGGCGTGCATGAGCGAAATGCGGTCGCAGCGCTCGGCCTCGTTCATGAAGTGGGTGGCGATGAAGATGGTCACCCCATCGTTGCGCGACAGCTCGACCAGGATGCGCCAGAACGCATCGCGGGCCACGGGATCGACCCCGGACGTCGGCTCGTCCAGGATCAGGATCTCCGGGCGGTGCACGAGCGCCACGGCGAGCGAGAGGCGCTGGCGGTGACCGAGGGGAAGCGCCTCGGGAAACTGGTCGGCAATGGATGTGAGATCGAAGTGGTCGATCATCTCTTCGACGCGCCGGGGGATCTCGTCGGCCGGCAGCTGGAACAGGCGGGCGTGCAGCTCGAGGTTCTGGCGGACGGTGAGTTCGCCGTAGAGGGAGAAGGCCTGGGACATGTAGCCGACGCGGCGGCGGCTGCTGAGGTCGGTGGAATCGACGGGCTGTCCGAAGATCCAGGCCTGGCCCTCGCTTGCCGCGAGGAGGCCGGTCAGCATCTTCATCGTCGTCGACTTGCCGCAGCCGTTCGAGCCGAGAAAGCCGAAGATCTCCCCGCGCGTCACGCGGAAGTCCACATGATCGACGGCGGTGAAGTCACCAAAGCGCATGGTGAGGCCCCGGGCTTCGATGGCGACCTCCTCGCTTCCATCCAGGGCGAGCGGCGGGATCACCAGCGGTCCGTCGCCGCCGCGCTTCTGTTCCGGCAGCAGCGCGGTGAAGGCCGCCTCCAGCGTGTCGGTGCCGGTGCGTGCGAGGAGCTCCCGAGGCGAGCCGCTCGCCAGCGGCCGGCCTGCATCCATGGCGACGAGCCAGTCGAAGCGCGCTGCTTCCTCCATGTAAGCGGTGGCGACGATTACGCTCATGCCGGGCCGCTCGGCCCGGATGGTGTCGATGAGCTCCCAGAACTGGCGGCGCGACAGCGGATCGACGCCGGTGGTCGGCTCGTCGAGGATCAACAGGTCCGGGTCGTGGATCAGTGCGCAGCAGAGGCCGAGTTTCTGCTTCATGCCGCCGCTGAGCTTGCCGGCGGGGCGGTCGCGGAAGGGCGACAGCCGCGTGCTCGCCGTCAGCGCCGCAATGCGCCGCTCGCGCTCGGCCTTGTCGTGGCCGAACAGGCGGCCGAAGAAGTCGATGTTCTCCGCCACCGACAGGACGGGGTAGAGGTTCTTGCCGAGACCCTGCGGCATGTAGGCGATGCGCGGACAGACGTCGGTGCGGAAGCTCGCGCTCGCCATGTTGCCGCCGAGAACCTCGACGGTGCCCTCCTGGATCCTCCGCGCGCCAGCGAGCAGGGAAAGCAGGCTCGACTTGCCGACGCCGTCCGGTCCGACCAGGCCCACGGTGCAGCCTCGCGGCAGGTCCAGGGTCACGCGGTCGAGCGCCGTCACCTCGCCGTAACGCACCGTGACCTCGGCGAAGCGCGCGACCGGCCGCCCCGGCGACGCGCCTTCGCTGCCCGCCTCGCCACTCATTTGGGCAGGCTCACATTCAGCCGTGCCGGCCAGGCGGCGTTCTGGTCCAGTCGCACATAGGCGGTGCCGGGCAGCCCGGTCTTGACGTACTTCATATATTCCTTGAGCAGTTCGGGCTTGATGCGCGCCTTGATGCGGAACATCAGCTTCTCACGCTCCTCCTCGGTCTCGACCGTCTTGGGGGTGAACTGGGCGACGTCGGCGACGAAGGAGATCTCGGCCGGGATCACGTATTGCGGCACGGCGTCGAGGACGATGCGGCCCTCGGCCGCGAGCGCCACGCGCCCCGCCTGCCGCGTCGGCAGGAAGAAGGTCATGTAGACGTCGCTCAGGTCCACGAGGTCGAGCACGACGCCGCCCGCGCTCACCACCTCGCCGGGGTGGGCGACCAGGTACTGCACGCGCCCGTCGCGCGGGGCGCGCAACGTGCTATCGTCGATGTCCGCCTTGATGCGCTCCATCGTGGCTTTGGACGCCTCCACGGCAGCACGCGCCGAGACGATTTCCGCGCGCGCGTTGCTGATGGCGGCGTTGGCGGCGGCGACCTGGGCTTCGGCGGCGGCGAGCGCCGCCTTGCTACCCTGGAACGCCGCCGTGGTGTCGTCCAGGCGCTGAATCGAGCCGGAGCCGCTGCTTGCCAGCTCCTTGGCCCGGGACAGGTTCTTCTCGGCCGAATCGAGCTCGGCCTGGCGCTGGGCCACGAGTGCCGTGGCCGCCTGCTGCTGAGCCTCCTGCTGCTTGACGGCGAAGCCCGCGGTCTCGACGCTGATCTGCGCGCGCTGCCAATTGGCCGTGGCCTCCGCGAACTGGGCCCTCAGCACGGCGGTGTCCATCCTGGCCAGCTCCTGGCCGGTGGTGACGAACTCGCCTTCCCGCACCAGGAGTTCCGCGACCCGGCCGGCGATCTTGGCGGCGACGTTGATCTCCGTCGCCTCGATGCGGCCGTTCCCGCTGGCGAAGCCGTCGGGCAGATCGGCGGGGCGCAGGCGCGTCCAGAGGCCGTAGCCGATCGCTGCCAGGATGGCGACGATCGCCAGCAGGCGAAGCGCTCTCGATGCTGTCATTGCTTAAGCCGTCCTCTGCTGGGGAAAGGCGGCGCGGTCGCCGTTACCGGCGGTCCCGCCGGGGGGGACTACCGGCGGCGCGGCGCTGCCGCGCACATCCGGACCGAGGCCTGGCCGTCTCGGTCTCCGAGCTCGCCGTCGGTCGGGCGAGGGGTGCGCGCCGAAGGCCGGCGGAAATGGTCAGGCACCCGGAGGTCAGCGCGGCGTCCAATATGCCCCCTATATCGCTGGACCGACGAAGGCCGCGTTCGAATCGGAGCCGTCGCCTAGCCCGCTTGTCTTAGCACCGATAGGCGGCCCCTGCGGCGTGTCTCCAGTCTTTGTGCCGAGGGCTGTGCCAGCCGGGGGCGTGGGGCGGGTGCCCACCGCCAAGCCGGGCTTGCGCATCGATCAACGGCGGGGGTCACACGCGAGACCTGCCGCGGGACCGCCCGTTCTGCTATCTCATGGCGCATCAGGCGTTGATCGCGATCAAGTTCGTGGATCGATGGAAGCCGTAGCAGAGCTGGAGAGCTCACCGAAGCGGGAGGCAGAACCATGCAGGCGGGCGACGTCATGACCCTTGGGGCGGCCACCGTCCACCCCGACGCGACCGTGCTGGAGGCGGCGCAGCTCATGCTCCGCAACCGCATCAGCGGGCTGCCGGTCGTCGAGACGGACGGCCAGCTCGTCGGCATCGTCACCGAGGGTGACCTGATCCGCCGCGTGGAGCTCGGCACCGAGCGGCATCGGGCGCGCTGGCTCGAGTTCCTGACCGATCCGGGCCTGCGGGCGGACGAGTACACCCGCGCCCACGGCCGCACGGTCGGGGAGGTGATGACCCGTGCTCCGGAAACCATCGCCCGCGAGACGCCGCTGCGAGAGGTCGCGGACCTAATGGAGCGGCGTGGCTTCAAGCGGCTACCGGTCGTCCGTGATGGCAAAATCATCGGAATCGTCAGCCGGGCCAACCTCCTGGCCGCGCTGGCGCGGCGGCTCGAGGCCCTGCCGGAGCCGATTCAGGACGACCTGAGCATACGCAGCCGCATCGTCGAGGAGGTCGACCGCGGCGGCTGGGCCGCGATCGACGCGATCGACGTCAGCGTCCGCGGCGGCAAGGTGGAGCTGACGGGCACAGTCGGCGACGACCGGGTGCGCGATGCCGCCCAGGTCGTGGCCGAGAACGTGGCAGGAGTCGGGCAGGTGGCGAACCGGATCGAGGTCATCCCCATCGTCTTTCCCTGGGCGTGAGCACGGCGCCGCTGTCTCGGCAGCATCCAGTTGACCGGCGGCCTGATCAGCCCTCGTGGCCAGTGCCATCGAATATGGAAATGCGCGTCGCGTCCCGCCGTCTGGTCCTAGCATCCTAGAGCCCAGGGTTGCCGTCGGGCGTGCTCAACGACGTCTCGTATGGGATCGTCGATGGCTGCCGAATACGTGCCGTTCGGCGCGGAAGGCTGGTCAATATAATCAGTAATTAAGCCACGTCGCGATAAGTACTATTGCGGCCGGCGCGATATGGGCACTATAGAATTCTAGTAGAAATATTGTTGATGCAGCAGGAGACGAAGCGCGTCGCGTGCGGAGGCGAACGGTGAGCCGATCGGCTTCGGGCACTCCTCGAACATACTCGCCTCCACATGGCCCGTCGTGCGCGGCGTGGGGCGGGTTGAGGATAGTGGCCCGGGCCGCCACTGGCGCTTTCTTCGCATCGCGTTCGACGACCGAGGAATACCGAGTCACTATGGCTACGCTATCGGCGCGGCAGCCTGGGAGAGCCTGATGATCGCCAATCTGAAGAATCTGCTGATCGGCTTCAGCGCGGACGACAAGAAGCCGAGCTCGGCCGTGCCCTACGGGCTCGGGCTCGCCCGCGAGGCGCAAGCCCATGCCACCCTCCAGGCCGTGTCGTGCGAGTTGCCCGTCTCGCACTCCATCTTCAGCAACTTCGGGTCGGGGCTGATCCGCGAGGAAAACGTCAACAGGATGCTCGCGGCCGAGGCCGCCTGCAATGCCGCGCGCCAGGATGCCGCCGCGCAAGGCGTTCCGTGCACGGCGCAGGCCGTGCAGCGACCGTTTCCGGACGCCGTGAGCACTTTTGGCGTGCACGCCCGGGTGCACGGGCTCGTCATCCTGGACAGCCGACCGGACCGGCTGTCCCTGGAGCGCGCGATGACCGAGGAGGTGCTGTTCAACTGCGGACGGCCCGTCGTGGTCGTGCCCGAGGACCGCACGGAGTTCCGCCTCGACCGTGTGATGGTGGCATGGGACAGGAGCGCCCAGGCGACGAGGGCGCTGAACGACGCCCTGCCGTTCCTCGCTGCCGCGCGGACGGTCAACGTGGTCAGCATTGCCGAGGACGCCAAGGGCGACGCGCTGCCCGGCGCCGAGATCGCGCTCCATCTGTCACGGCACGGCGTCAAGGCCGAGATGCTGGCCCTGAAGGCGGGCGTTGACGGCGCGCTCGGCACATTGCGCGAGCAGGCCCACGCACATCGCACAGACCTGATCGTCATGGGCGCCTTCGTTCACTCCTGGTGGCGCCAGGTCACGCTGGGCGGCGTCACCCAGGCCTTTCTGGCGGAACCGCCGGCACCGCTGTTCCTGGCCCACTGAGGCTCTGACCGGCCCAAGGCGTGCGCGGCAAGTCGACCCTCGACCTCGCAGGCCGCGTCGACCGTGCGCATGACGCGGCGGTCCGCTCAGCCCGTGGTCAAGCCGACCCGACATTCGACACGACCAGGCCGAGTGATCCGGCGCCCAACGCGGCGAGTGTCACGATTGCCAGTCGCAACGCCAACGGGCCGCGCTCGATGAAGCCGGCGTAGCAAGCGCGGGCGATCCCGTTGGAGGCGAGCGCCACCAGGATGGCCGTGGCCGCTGTCGCGATCTCGATGCTCTTGCTGGCGAGACGGGCCGTGGAGACGGAGACCGCATCGACATCCACGAGCCCTGTCACCGCGGCGAAGGGGTAGAGGCCGGCGGCGCCGAAGCGGCTGTTGACCCAGGCCGCAACCAGGCTCACGCTCGCGAGGAGCAGGGCAAAGATGAGAGCGGGCACCAAGTCGAATGGATTGCCCAGCTTCATGTCGGCTGCGGCGCTTTTAGGGGGACTCAAGAAGGTAAGGGCGGCTGGCACCAGGAAGACGGCCGCCGCGGCGAGTGCGGGAAGCACGAGGGGCAGGCCAGCGCTGCGGCGACCTGCATGTCACCGACCACCGCGCACGCCCCCAGGGCGTAGACGAGCATGGCCGCGACGGTGCCGGTGGCGCTGTAGTCCCGGTCATGCTCCGCCTCCGCGCGGCTCAACCACGCGAAGACGGCGCTGAACCCGACGAAGCCAATGCCGATGAGCGCGGGGCCGCCGCTCGCGTTGCTCAGCGCGCCGAAGACGCCGCCGAGTAGGCCGATCAAGCTGAAGGTGCGAATGCCTGCGGTACGGCTGCCAGCCGCCTCGTCCCGTTGCCGCCAGCCGCGCTCCAGGCCGACGATCAGGCCGATACCGAGCGCCAGCGCGAGCTTGAGCGCCAGATCGGTGTTCATGAGGGAGATATAGGTGCCGCGAGACGGAAGGCCGAACCCCGCTATACCTCATTTTCGAGAAGGGCTGCGAGCCGGCCGAGCAGGGGTTGCTGGCCTGACAGGATCTTATTGCGCGCGGCGGCGAAGGTGAACCAGCAGGCGCGGTCGATCTCCGGAAATGTCTGCCGCTCACCGCTCCGCGGCGGCCATTCGATTTCGAATGTGTTGCTGCGCAATCGGCTGGCGTCGATGTCGCCCTCGAGTGCAAAGGCCTCGACCTCCTTGCCGCCGCGCTGGCGGATGCTGCCGAGGGGCCGCAGGGGGCCATCGACCGTCACCCCCAATTCCTCCGCGAACTCGCGGCGCGCCGTCGCTTCGGCACTCTCTCCGGAGGCGCGCAATCCCTTCGGAATGGTCCACGCGCCGATATCTTTCCGCTGCCAGAAAGGTCCGCCCGGGTGGACGAGAAGCACCTGCGTGTCCCCCTTGTCACGTCTGTACATGAGGATGCCGGCGCTCTTCATCATCCCTTCCGCCCCCTCGCACGTCGAGCGACGCGGCGGTAACCGGCAACGCGGCACAATCAGTCACCGCATCGACAGGTCCGCCGCGCCAAGGCCGATGATGCCCGACCGTGACGTCACGGCGGGGCATCATATGGCATGACCGGTATTCGAGCGCGCGCTCTCAGACGATGCGGCTGGTGCGGTTGCCCCAGTAACGGTCGCGCAGCAGGCGCTTGTAGAGTTTGCCGGTGGGCAGGCGCGGCAGCTCCTCCTCGAAATCGACGGAGCGCGGGCACTTCTGCCGTGCCAGGTGTTCGGCGCAGAACGCCATCAGCTCGCGGGCAAGTTCGTCGCCGGCCTCGATCCCCGGCATGGCTTGGACGACCGCCTTCACCTCCTCGCCCAGGTCTTCGTTAGGGACGCCGAAGACGGCGGCGTCCGCCACCTTGGGGTGGGTAATCAGCAGGTTCTCGCACTCCTGCGGGTAGATGTTCACGCCGCCGGAGATAATCATGAACGTCGCCCGGTCGGTCAGGTAGAGGTAGTTGTCGTCGTCCACGTAGCCGACGTCGCCGACGGTCGTCATAGTGCCGTCCGTCGAGCGGGTCTCGGCCGTTTTCTCCGGATCGTTGAAATATTCGAACGGGCTCGCCGTCTTGAACCAGATGGTGCCGGGCGTGCCCTTTGGCAGCGGCTTCATGTCGTCGTCGAGGATGTGGACGTCGCCGAACACGATCTGGCCGACGGTGCCGTAGTGCGAAAGCCACTGGGCGCTGTCGCAGATGGCCAGGCCGTTGGCTTCCGTCGCACCGTAGTATTCCAGCAGCACCGGTCCCCACCATTCGATCATCTGCTGCTTGACCTGGGGCGGGCAGGGAGCGGCCCCGTGGATAGCGATCTTGTACGACGACACGTCGTACTTCCGCCGGATGGCCTCGGGCAGCTTGAGTAGGCGCGAGAACATGGTCGGCACCATCTGGGTGTGCGTCGGCTTGTATTTGTCCGTCAGCGCCAGGAACTGCTCCGCATCGAACCGCTCCATGATGATCGTGGTGCCGCCGCTGCGGATACACAGCGTCAGCGCCCCCAGCGGGGCGGAATGGTAGAGCGGGGCCGGCGATAGATAGATCGGGCTGTCGTGAAATTGCCAGGTCGCCTGCAGGAAGTCGAAAACCGGGAGCTGCTGGGCGGGGGACTGCTCCGGCAGTGGCCGCAGGATGCCTTTTGGCCGGCCGGTGGTGCCGGAGGAATAGAGCATCGCAGTGCCGAGCGTCTCGTCTGCCACAGGCGTGTCCGGCAGCCCTGCCGTCGCCTGGTCGAGGTTGACGATGCGGTCGCCGTCGCCCGGCCCGTCGACGACGACGGCGAACTCGACCTTCGGGCATTGGCCCAGCACCGCCAGCGCGGTCTCCCGCTTCGCCTGGGAGAAGATCAGCACGCGGGACTCGCTGTTGTTGACGATATAGGCAACCTCGTCGGCGGTGAGGAATGAGTTAATGCAGGTATAATAAAGCCCCGTGCGCTCGCCCGCGCAGCAACATTCGGCATAGCGAAGGTGATTTTCCATGAAGATCGAATAGTGGTCAAGTCGCTTGATGCCACGGCTGCGCAGCAGGTGCGCCAGGCGGTTACTGCGCTTCTCCAACTCCCCGTAGGTCAGCGTTTCGCCGGAGGAGGCCATGATGATGGCCGGCGCGTCAGGATGCTGACGGGCAAAAGGTGCAGGATACATGGTGGCGTTTCCTCTCCGATGGGTTCGATCCGCGTTGAACGGTATCGTGTTCGGCGGCCAGGACAGCCGACGGGGCCGGCTCCTGGCAACACATTCTTGCAGGTTCTCAGTCGCTGGGGTGGCAGGGCCGAGATCCGGGGCGGTGAATGGCCGGGCATCGGCCATCTGTCTCGCGAGGCCGCGGTTCCCGCGGCTGTAATATCAGACGATGCGGCTCGTGCGGTTGCCCCAGTAGCGGTCGCGCAGCAGGCGCTTGTACAGCTTGCCGGTGGGCAGGCGCGGCAGCTCTTCCTCGAAGTCGATGGAGCGCGGACACTTTTGCCGCGCCAGGTGCTCGGCGCAGAAAGCCATCAGCTCGCGGCCAAGTTCGTCGCCGGCCTCGATCCCTGGCATGGCTTGCACGACCGCCTTCACCTCCTCGCCCAGGTCTTCGTTGGGGACGCCGAAGACGGCGGCGTCCGCCACCTTCGGGTGGGTAATCAGCAGGTTCTCGCACTCCTGCGGGTAGATGTTCACGCCACCGGAAATGATCATGAACGTCGCCCGGTCGGTCAGATAGAGGTAGCCGTCGTCGTCCACGTAGCCGACGTCGCCGACGGTGCTCATGGAGCCGTCGGCGGAGCGCGTCTCCGCGGTCTTGGCCGGATCGTTGAAATACTCGAATTGTGTCGCCGTCTTGAACCACAGGGTGCCGGGCGTCCCCTTCGGCAACGGCTTCATCTCCTCGTCCAGCACCTGGAGGTCGCCCAGGACGATCTTCCCGACCGTGCCGCGATGGGCAAGCCACTGGGCGCTATCGCAGGTGGCGAAACCGAGGCCTTCGGTGGCGCCGTAGTATTCATGTATGATCGGGCCCCACCATTCGATCATCTGCTCCTTCACCTGGGGCGGGCAGGGCGCGGCGGCATGGATCGCCACTTCGAGCGACGATAGATCGTACTTCCGGCGCACGTCATCCGGCAGCTTGAGCATGCGTGAGAACATGGTCGGCACCAGCTGGCTGTGTGTGGGCCGATAGCGCTCGACGAGCTGGAGATACTGCTCCGGATCGAAGCGCTCCATGATGATGGCCGTGCCGCCATGGCGAATGGTGAGGTTGACCGCCCCCTGGGGCGCCGAATGATAGAGCGGCGCGGGCGACAGGTAGGTCATGCCCTCCCGGTAGTGCCACAGCTTGACCAGAAACTCGAACAGCGGCAGTGGCTGCGCCGGGGGCTGTTCAGGCAGCGGCCGCACGATACCCTTGGGTCGCCCGGTGGTGCCGGAGGAGTAGAGCATCGCTGTGCCGGCCGCCTCGTCGGCCACCGGCGTGTCGGGCAACCCGGCAGAGGCCTCCTCGAGGTTGAGGATGCTGTCGCCGTCGCCCGGCCCATCCACGACGATGGCGAACTCCACCTTGGGGCATTGACGCAGCGCCTCGATCGCGATCTCCCGCTTCGCCTGCGAGAAGATCAGCGCTCGTGATTCGCTGTTGTTGACGATATAGGCTAGTTCGTCCGCCGTCAGGAACGAGTTGATACATGTATAGTAAAGACCTGTTCGCTCGCCTGCCGCGCAGCATTCGATATAGTAAACGTTGTTTTCCATGAAGATGGAGTAATGATCGAGGCGCTTGAGGCCACGATTGCGCAGCAGATGCGCCAGGCGGTTGCTGCGCTTCTCCAGCTCTCCGTAGGTCACCGTTTCGCCGGACGAAGCCATGATGATGGCGGGGCGGTCCGCGTTCCGGGTCGCGTACACTCCAGGGTACATGCGGTCGTTTCCTCTCAGAAGCTGTCCTTGACCGCTGGTGCGGCAGATCGCAGTCCTAAGCAGAGTTTGCGCCACCGCGCCACCGCTGGGCAAGAGCCGTCGGGGTTCAGCCGGCGCGCTCGCCCGGTCGCCGGGTCGGGCGCCTTACCCAACAGCGGAGCGGCCCGGCTTGCGCCGGGCCGCAGGGGCTTGCGTCAGTGCTTGCCCTGGGCCGACAGCAGCGGGCCGTCGGCCTCCCAGCGGTCGCCCTTGAAGCGCATGAGCTGCATCTGCTCGATGGGGAAATGGTCGGTCTTGCTTGTCGACATCACGATGCCGGGGTAGAGAACCGTCGGCGAGAAGTCCTTGAGGCTCGTCGCCACGTTCATGATATTCTCGCGGGTGAGGTTGTCGCCCGCCTGACGGAGAATGTGTTCCAGCGTCTGCCCGGCCGCGAAGCCGTAGACGGTGAGGGCGTTCGTGCGGTCCCCGTCCGGCACGTACTTGTCCATGAATTCCGACCACGCCTTGATGCCGGGGTCGCTCGCCCAGGCAGGGTCCGTTGGGTCCTTGACATAGGTCAGGGTGATGGCGTCCTGGGCATTCTCGAAGCCGGCGGGCTTGAGCACGGCGCCCACGGAGGCCGACACGTTGTTGAGCAGGTGCACCGGCTTCCAGCCGAGTTCGCCGAGCTTGCGGGTGGCCTGGGCCGCGAACTTCGGCGTGGCGAAGTTGACGAAGACGTCCGCGCCCGAGGCCTTCAGCTTCAGCATCTGCGAGTCGACCGTGGGCTCGGCGAGATCGTAGGGCGCCTCCGCCACGATCATCGACGTCTTGTCGCCGAGGCCCTCCTTGAAGCCCTTGTAGATGTCCTTGCCGTAATCGTCGTTCTGGACGAGCACCGCGATCTTGGCGTTCGGCAGCGTCTGGAGGATGTACTGCGCATAGAGGCGCCCTTCCGTCTCGTAGGACGGGTTGAACGGCATGGTCCAGGGGAACTGCTTGGGGTCGTTGCCGAACTTGCTGCCGCCTGACGATACGAAGATCTGCGGCACTTTCTTGGAATTGGTGTACTTCATGATGGCGCTGTTGGACGGAGTCCCCAGCGTCTGGAACAGGAACAGCACCTCGTCGCTTTCGACGAGCTTGCGGGTCTGCTCCACGGCCTTGGGCGGGCTGTAGGCGTCGTCGTACGAGATATAGTTGATCCTGCGCCCGTTGATGCCGCCCTTGTCGTTGAGCATACGGACGTAGGCCGCTTCCACCTTGCCGACGATGCCGTAGGCCGACGCGGGGCCGCTATAGGGCACGAAGTTGCCCACCTTGATTTCCTGATCGCTGGCACCGGGGCCGTAGGCCTTCTGCGCCGAGGCCTGGCCAACCAGTGCCAAGGCGATCGCTGCCGCGCTCGCGCTGATGGCGAGCGTGCGTCCACTCCAACTCCGCATTACGTCTTGCTTCCCTCTGGTCTTCGACAAAACTTGGCCCGCGGACCGGCCAAAAGGCCGTGCGGGTTGTCCGCGCCAATGGCTGCTGAGACTGGGGGAGTCAAGGCGACGGGGCGCCGCCCTCCGGGCGCGCGAGATCACGGCGCTGCGTCTCGGCGAGAGACACACCGCGGCCGAAGCCCAGCCGGGCTTTGGCCGGCAATCTGGCCGACGCTGCCCGGGTGTCCGGCTGGCTTAGCTCGTGAGGAAAGGCCCATGAGAGGCGGCGGCGCGCCTTCCTCGACGGCGGGTTGCGCTATGGCGACGACGCGACCGCTCTTCCTCTTCGATAATTTAGCGGAGAGAAGCCGGTCCAACGCTTAAAGGCGCGTGAGAAGCTCGCAGTCTCGGCGAAGCCGAGCATGTCGGCGATCTGCTCGACCGACAGCGTGGATTTCTCCAGGAGTTCGGTCGCGCGCTGATTGCGGACCTTGGCGAGCACCGCGCTGAAGCCCATCCCGCGATCCGCCAGCCGTCTGTGCAAGGTTCGCTCTGACATCGACAGCAGCGCCGCTGCGGCGCGAGCTGAGGGAAAACCCCGGCCGGACCGCACCATCACCTGATAGAGCCTGCCGAGGAACGCGTCGCCGGCACCGGCGGCGCCGATCAGCCTGCTGCACAGCGACTGATAAGTCTCCTCCAGCAGCGGGCTCGCCATCGGCAGGGGTGCCGCTCCGGCGTTTGGCGCAAAGACCCAGCGCGTCATCTCCGCGCCGAACATCACGGGCACGCCCAACAGGCGCTCGCATTGCTGCCAATCGCGAGGGCGGGACAGGGCGGACTCGATTCGCACCAGCGGAAAGGCCGGCTGGCACATGTCATTGAGAAACGTCGTCACCGAGCCAAGCGAGCGCTCGTGCAAAAACTCGCGCAACTCCGCAGGAGCATCGTCATCGTAAGCGACGAGCGCAACGGGCAGCCCGTCCTCGTACTCGAACTGATAGCGCATCAGGGAGAATGTCAGCGCCTGGAAGCCGTCGAGAACGCGCAGTCCCTCAGCGACATTCGCTGCGGCAAGCACCGCAAGGCCCAAGGGACCATAGGACATGATGCGGTAGCGAAGGCCGGTTCGCATCCACAAGCCGGGGATATCGCGCGTGGCGCCGACGAAGGCCTGCTGGAAGCGCAATTCGTCCGTGCCGCTGACATCGGCCTGCGGCGCGTCAGCGACCGACAAATCGACGCCGGCCCGTCTGAACACGGGGGCCGGATCGATCGCCGCCTCACGCAGCATCGACACCATGATCCGGATGCTCTGGTTCGAGAGCCGAACCGTATCGAGCAGCTCGTTCTTCATCCGCTCTCCGACGGCAGCTTTAGAAAATCTGGCAGCTAAAATCAAAAAAGTGGCGAATTTGAACATTCCAGAAGATCAAGGCCTGCGCAAGAAGGGAGAACGAGGATACGGCCGAAGAGCCGCTTCGATATGAGGGAGGAAGCCCATGAATCGGCAGCCGGCTCGGCGCGCACGCTGAGCGCGGTATCTTCTACTGTGCTGGCCGCGGGCCGAAAGCGTTCAGGAATGTGCCGCGCCGCGGATGTCGACATGGTGTCGCCCCGTCGGTTCGACGGCCGTCGCCCGATCGGGATCTCTGCCGCTGGTTCGTGCGGTCCGCCGGCTGACTGACGCCGAGCATCTTGCCACCCAGTCCGACAAACGATCGCGCGTGACGGCCTGACGCTGACGTCCGAGCCGGCTCGCCTGACCATTCTATCCCGAGGAGCGCCTTGTGAAGCAGAATGCCATCATCGCCGGTGTCGGCATGACGCCATTCGGTCGGCATCTCGACCGCAGCCTATCCAGCCTCGCGCACGAGGCGATAGAGGGAGCCCTCGCCGACGCCGGTTTGCCGCTCGCGCGTGTCCAGGCGGCGTGGGCGGGCAACGCCGGCGCGGGCATCGTCACCGGCCAGGTGTGCATCGCAGGCCAGACGGTTCTGCGCCAGCTCGGCCTGGGAGGCATTCCGGTCGTCAATGTCGAGAACGCCTGTGCCACTGCGTCGACCGCCTTCCAGCAAGCCTGCACTATGGTGACGCTCGGTGCCTACGACGTCGTCCTCGCCTTCGGCATGGAAAAACTCCACCACATGGACAAGGAGCGGCCCATGCACGTCTATGCGGGCTGCACCGATACCGAGCATCCAGAGCAGCTCGATGCCTATGTGACCGGAGACCGGTCGGCCGAGGAGCTCGCGGCGGCGCCGCGAGAGAGGCGGTCCGTGTTCATGGATGTCTACGCCCGCATGGCGCGCGACTACATGGCTTCGAGCGGGGCGACCCAGCGCGACTTTGCAATGGTCTCGGCCAAGAATTCGCGTCATGGCAGCCTCAATCCCAACGCTCAGTTTCGCGACGTCCTGACGGCGGACGATGTGCTCGCGGCGCGCCCCATCTCACCGCCCCTGACCTTGCCGATGTGCTCGCCGATCGGCGATGGCGCCGCGGCGGCGGTCATCGTGTCGCCCAAGGTCGCCCGCGAGCTCGGGATCGCAAGGCCGGTCCGTGTGCTGAGCGCGGTACTGGCGAGCGGGTTCGACGCCACGCCGGGCATGCCGAGCGTGACGGCCGCCACCGCGACCCGAGCCTACGAGGCGGCCGGCGTCGCCCCCGACGATCTCGACTGCGTCGAGCTGCATGACGCGACGTCGCCGGCTGAGTTGATCTACTACGAGGCGCTGGGCCTTTGCCGGCCGGGCGGAGGACCGGCGCTCGTCGCAAGCGGCGCCACGTCGCTCGGCGGGCGCGTGCCGGTCAACCCCTCGGGCGGCCTCGTGCGTAAGGGGCATCCAATCGGGGCCACCGGGCTGGGCCAGATCCATGAGCTCGTGCAGCAACTGCGTGGCTGCGCCGGAGCCCGCCAGGTCGAAGATGCAAAGCTGACGCTCGCCGAGAACGGCGGCGGGTTCATCGGCACAGACGCGGCGGCTCTTGCGATGACGGTGCTCGCCCGATGAGCCCGCCGCTTCGAACCTTGCTCGAGATCGTAGTCGACGGCGCCGCCGTCCGCGCGGAACCGGTGCTCACCTTCGTCGAGGTGAAGCACGACGGCTCGCTCGCCGAGGAGCGGCGGAGCTACGCTGAGCTGTTGGACAATGGATGTCGAATCGCGGGAGCTCTTGAGGCGGCCGGCATGGCGGCGGGCGATGCCTTCGCCATCGTGATGAGGAACCATCCCGAATTCGTCGACGCGATGATCGGCTCCGAAGTCGCCGGCACGGTGTTCGTGCCGATCGATCCCCGCACCCGGGGCGACAAGCTGGCGTACATGCTGCGCTTCGCCCGCTGCCGGGGCGCCATCGTGTCGCCCGAGGTGGTGGAGAACCTTCGCCCGTTGCTCGCCGATCTGCCCGATCTGGAGTGGGTCTGGGTGATCGGCGTGGGTGGGGCGGACGGACGCTTCGAGTCGTTCGCCGATGTCGTCAGAGCATCGCCACCGGCAACGGCGATGACACCGCGGCGTCTCGCCGATCCGATGCAGTTGCTGTTCACCTCCGGGACGACCGGCGACCCCAAGGCCATCGTGGCGTCACATGCCCGCTTCGCGGGCGTTGCAGCTCTCGGCCCAATGTTCGGGCTCCGGCCGGACGATCGCCTCTATACCGGCCTGTCACTGACCCACGCCAACGCGCAGTTCATCACGCTCAGCAGCGCCTTGGCGATGCAGGTACCGCTCGTCATCAGCCGGCAGTTCACCAAGTCGCTCCTGTGGGAGATCGTCACCCGATACAACTGTACGACCTTCAATCTGCTGGGCGGCATGGCGACCGCGATCTTTGCCGAGCCGCCCGGCCCATTGGACCGCGCGCACCGGGTTCGCTTCGTGCTCAGCGCGGGCATGCCGGCGGCCATGTGGCGACCGTTCGAGGAGCGCTTTGGAACCCGCATCTTCGAGTTCTTTGGCACGGCGGAAGGTGGCCTGACGCTAAACCCACCCGCGGCGGGGCCGGTCGGCTCGATCGGCAGAGCCGAACCCGGCCTGGTCTGCGAGATCCTGCTCCCGGACGACAGCATTGCACGTGCCGGCACGCTCGGCGAAATTTGCTTCCGCAACGCAGACGGTTCCGTGACACCGGTCACCTATTTCGGCAACGAGCAGGCATCCGCCGTCAAGACCAGGAACGGTTGGTTTCGCTCGGGCGATATCGGCTGGAAGGACGCGGCCGGCTGGCTCTTCTTCTCGCATCGGGCCGGACAGTCGATCCGCCGCAACGGCGATTTCATCGATGCTCGCGAGGTCGAGGCGGCCATTGCCAACATACCAGGTGTCCTGGACGCCTACGTCTATGGGGTGGCCACCGCTTCCAATACGCCGGGCGAAAAGCAGGTGGTTGCCGCGCTGGTCGTCAGCCCCGGCCTCGTCGAGCCGCGGGAAATCTTCGCCGACTGCGCGAGCAAACTGGGTTCGACGGGCGTGCCCAACTTCGTGCAGATGGTCGCCGAAATTCCCAAGACCGCATCCGAGAAGCCGCAGGACAGGCATCTGATCGCCATGCTGAATGAGGGCAGATGTCAACTATTTGACAGGAACGGGCCGGCTGAGCTCACATTCGCGCATGAAGCATGAAGATCGTTCGTGATAATAATAAATAACAGAAACCGATAGATTTGGAGTCGCATAGTCGAACGTAAAGCCAAATAGACAAAAAGAACCCAAGATCTACAGGGGAGAATGGCATGCCAAGTATTTCAAGGCGCAATCTGCTGCGGGCCGGGGTTGGCTTCGGCGCTGCGGGCGCGCTCGGTCTTCCGGCGGGTGCCGGCGCTCAAGCGCGGACCCGGCCTTTGCGGCTCGGTGTCCTGACGGATATGACAGGCTTCTATTCAAATATCGGAGGGCCGGGATCGGTGGAAGCCGTTCGCATGGCCGTGGAGGATTTCGGCGGGCGGGTTCGCGATCTCAAGATCGAGGTGCTCCAGGGTGATCATCAGAACAAGCCGGATGTGGGATCAGGAATCGCTCGGCGCTGGATCGACGAGCAGGGTGTCGGCGCAATTCTCGATGTACCCACCTCGTCGGTCGCGCTCGCCGTGCAGGCCTTGACCCGGGAAAAGGGCGTCGTCGCGATCTACGGGACCGCTGCGTCGGAGAGCCTGACAAACGAGGAATGCTCACCCACCGGCATACAGTATGTGTACGACACCTACTCGATCGCCCATGTGACCGCCAAGGCGACCATCGCCGATGGGGGTGATACATGGTTCTTCGTGACGGCGGACTATGCGGTCGGTCACGCATTGGAAAAATCGGTCAGTGAGGTTGTCGCGGCGAGCGGAGGCAAGATACTCGGCGCAGTCAGGGCGCCCCTGGGGACCGTCGATTTCTCTTCGTTTCTCCTGCAGGCACAGATGTCGAAGGCCAAAATTGTTGCATTCGCGAGCGCTGGTCTCGACACGGTCAATGCTATCAAACAGGCGCAGGAGTTCGGCTTGGTCAACGGTGGCCAGCGCCTTGTGGGACTCCTCCTGTTCCTCTCCGATATTGATGCGCTCGGGCTTGATGCGGCACAGGGGAGTCTCTTCGCGACATCCTTTTATTGGGACGCCGATGAAGGTAGCCGCGCGTGGTCGAAGCGATACTTCGAGCGCATGAGGCGGATGCCGAACGACGTCCAGGCCGGCCTCTACTCGGCCACGACGCACTACTTGAAGGGCGTGCAGGCTGCCGGGCCGGTCGGCATAGACGCTGTTCGCTGGATGACGAATAACGAGGTGACGGATTTCTTTGCGAAGCCGGGCCGTATTGGACGCAATGGACGATTGTACAAGGACATGTATCTCGCCGAGGTTAAGAAGCCATCCGAGTCCAAGGGACGCTGGGATTGTCTCAAGCTCGTGGCAACTTCACCTGCGGGCCAATCCTTCAAGTCTGAAGCGGACAGCAAGTGCAAGGTTCGCCCGATCTAGAGCATTTTTGAGCGAAGTGACGCCGGTTCGCGTGAAAAAAATGCGACAAAACAGATAAGTAGAGCGTTTCCGCGATTCAGAGAAACGCGGAAATGCTCTAAGGGTCTGAATGCCGTCGGGTCGCGATCCCAGCGTATACGGGCTCGACGGCCGAGCCGTCCGGCCGCCCATCAGTTCCAGACCGCATGCGTCGGCGGCTGAGCCACCTGCCGCATCGCCAGGACGACGAATGGCGATGCGAACCGCCTTTCCGAAGTTGGCACGCTTCTGTCACGACAGCCACCGCCGCCGTTGCCGGTAGTGCTTCACCGCGGCGTAGTCGACCTGATGCCCCCCGCCCAGGTAGGCCGCCTGCACGTCGGGATTAGCCTTCACGGTGGCAGCCGCGCCGCCCATCACGACGCGACCGTTGTCGACCAGATAGGCTTGATCGACGAAGTCGAGGGCTGCGGCGGCGTTCTGCTCCACCAGCAGCACCGCGACGCCGGCCTCTGCGTTCACTTTGCGCAGAATGTCGAAGATCTCGTCGACGAGCAGCGGCGAAAGCCCGAGGCTCGGCTCGTCCAGCATGAGCAGCTTGGGCTCGGTCATCAAGGCGCGGCCGATGGCCAGCATCTGCTGCTCACCGCCTGAAAGGTAGCCGGCCTTGGCCTTGGCCCGCTCGGCGAGCCTTGGAAACCAGGTGAAGGTGCGATCGATCAGGTCCTTCACGCCGCGTCGGTCGCGGTGCATGGAGGTCGCCGCGATCAGGTTCTCGCGCGGCGTCAGGTGCTCGAACACCCTTCGGCCTTCGAGCACGTGCACCAGCCCCAGCCGCACCCGGTCCGGCGGGTCGAGGCCGAGGAGGCTCTCGCCTCGGAAGGCGATGTCGCCGCGAGTGACGGCGCCGCGCTCCGGCTTGAGCAGGCCGCTGATCGCCTTCAGCGTCGTGCTCTTGCCGGCGCCGTTGGCGCCGAGGAGGGCGACGACGCCGCCCTCCGCCACGTCGAGCGAAACGCCCTTCACCGCCAGGAAGACGTTGTCGTAGACCACCTCGATGTTGTTCACCGAAAGGATCGGCGGCGAGCCTGCGGCCGCCGTGGAGATGTCGCCCATCGACCCGCCGCCTATTTGCCCGTCGCTTTGAACTCGGCCGCCTGCTTGCGGATCATCTCCCAGATGATGTCCTGGTTGGCCGCGCCCCACCCGGTGACGGCGACCCATTTGACGCCGTCCCAGCGGGCCACCTTGCCCTGGCCGCCGCCCTGGTGGTCCTCCGGCGTGATGGTGATGGGCGGCAGGAAGCCGCCGAGGTCGAACTTGGAGATGCTGGTCAGACCGGCGTTGAGCCATTCGCCGGTGAAGGGGCCGGTCGGGTTCTTCTCCAGCGCCTTGCGGGCACCCTCGGCCGCGAGCGCTGCGGCCATCACGCCGACGTTGTAGTAGGAGGTGCCGACCTTGTCCTTGGGACCGGCGCCCTTACCCTTGTCGACGACTTCGGCGATGATGTCCTTGATCACCTTGCTGTCGGCGCCCTGCTCGGTGACGGCGAACTTCAGCACGCCCTTTGCCTCGGCGCGGCCGACCACGTCCATGTCCGATTCCGACAGCCACACCCAGGAGGCGATGCGGTCGACGCGGATGCCGTTGCGGATCGCCTCCTTGATCGAGACGGGCTGGCCGACGCCGCCGCCGCCGATGAACACCCAGTCGGGCCGGAAACGGCGCACCTGGGTCCACACCGCCGACTGCTCGTTGCCCGGCGGCGCGTAGGGGTAGGTCTGCAGCTCGAAGCCGTCCTTCTTGGCCAAGGCCTCCCATAGGGGCAACGACTCCCGGCCGAACGGCGTGTCGATATAGACATAGGCGAGCTTCTTGCCCTTGAGGTCCTTCTCCTCCTGCCGGATATAGTCGACCATGCGGGCGACCTGCGACCAGTAGCTTGGCGACATGGGCAGCACGTAGGGGAAGACGGTGCCGTCGGCCGCGTCGCTGCGGCCCGACATGGTGGTGATCAGATTGACCTTGTCCTGCAGGGCGCGCGTCACCAGCGCTCGGCTCACCGGCGTCGACAGCGGATCGACCAGTATGGCGCCGTCGCGCGTGGAGCGCTCGAAGGCTTCCATGCCGCGCTGGATGGCGTTGCCGTGGTCGGAGACGAGCACGTCGATCTTGATCCCGCCGAGGCCGCCGCGCTCGTTGATCAATGTGATGTAGTCCCGATAGCCCTGGTTGTACTCGGCCGTCACGAAGGTATAGACGACGGTGAAATCCTGCGGCGTGGCGAACTTCAGCACCTTGTCCTGCGCCATGACTGGTTGAGCCAGCAGCGGCAAGGCGGCAAGCGCGGCGCATGCGGCTGCACGGATGGTCGTGAGCATGGTGTCTCCTCCGAGTTCGGCCCCGCGCTTCTTGTGGCGCGGGAGGCCGGTTAGCTGCGGGCGTGGCGGAACGGCCAGACCAGCAGATACTTGCGAGCGTTGTCGTAGAGCTTGGCGAGGCCCAGCGGCTCCGCGATCAGAAATCCCACGATGAGCGCGCCATAGAGCACAAGTGGCAGGTGGGCGCGCAGGTCGCTGCCGATGGGCAGCCCGCTGCTGGCGAGGCTCGCCACCAACGCGCTGAGCGCCAGCGGCGCCAGCAGGATCAACGCTGCGCCCAGGAACGTGCCGAGCACGCTGCCAAGGCCCCCGACGATGACCATGGCGACGAGCTGGACCGACGTCTCCAGGTGGAACTGCTCGGGCGAGACGCTGCGGTAGTAGCAGAACACCAGGATCGCGCCGGCGACGCCGCCGATGAACGAGCTGGTCCAGAACGCCATCAGCTTGTAGCGGAAAGCGCTGATGCCGAGGATCTCGGCCGCATAGTCCTTCTCGCGGATGGCCGCCAGCGCCCGCCCGAAACTGGTCCGCCGCAGGTTGAGCATGAACAGCGTCACCACGATGCAGACCACCAGCGCGATGTAATAGCCGCCGACCGGGCCTTCGACGGGGATGCCGAGGATGCGCGGCGTCGGTGTCGCCACGGTCGCCTGCGTGCCGCCGCTGATGGCCGGGATGTGGCCGATGGCGAAGTCGACGATGTACTGCATGGCCAGCGTGGCGATGGCGAGATAGAGGCCGCGGATGCGCAGCGCCGCCGCGCCGAAGATGACGCCGATGACGGCACTGGCGAGGCCCGCAACGAGGAGGCTCAGCTCGAACGGCAGGCCGGCGCGGGCGGCGTGGGTGGCGCTGTAGGCGCCGATCGCCATGACCGCGGCGTAGCCGAGGTGAATCTGGCCGGCGCCGCCCATCAGCAGGTTGAGGCCCAGCGCCGCGATGGACCAGATCACCCAGGGCAGCAGGTAGCTGGACAGCAGCAGGGGGCTGAGCAGCGCCGGCGCGATCAGGGCCAGCGCCAGGATCAGGCCCATCAGCACGCGCTCGATGCCGAGCGGCCACAGCTGCCGTTCGGCCGGGTAGCTGGTGTAGCGGATGCCGGCCTGGCGGTAGAACATCGCTACACCCGCTCGATGTGTTCGCGGCCGAAGAGGCCCTCGGGCTTCACCAGCAGCGTCGCCAGGATGATGACGCACGCGACGATGTCGCGCGTGCCGCCGCCGACGAGCGGGTCGAAGAGCCCGGACGCGATGGCCTCGGCGACGCCGACGATGAGGCCGGCGACGACGACGCCGACGATGCTGTCGAGGCCGCCGAGGATGGCGATGGCGAGCGCCTTGATCAGAAGCAGCGACAGGGTCCAGTCGACGCCCTGGGAGCCGCCCCAGAGGATGCCGGCGGCGGTGCCGGTGACGGCGGCCAGGCCCCACGCGAAGGCGATGGCCCACTCGACGCGGATGCCGACCGACCACGACGCGGTCTGATCGTCCGAAACCGCGCGCAACATGATGCCTATGCGCGAGTTGAACAGCGCGAGGGTCGCCAGGATGATGATGAGGGCGATGCCCGCCGACACCAGATAGGTGCGGTTGATCAGCATGTCGCCGAGAAACAGAGGCGCGTCCGAGATGCCGAGGTCGAGCCGCTTGACGCCGGAGCCGAGCAGGCCGGGCACCAGGCCGCGCATCAGGATTTCCAGGCCGATCGTCACCATGATGATCATGATCACCGGCTGGCCGATCAGCGGGCGCAAGGTGGTGCGCTCGATGCCGAGGCCGATGGCGAACATCACGACCATGGCGACGAGCGCCCCGAGGATCGGGTGGAGGCCGAGCCAGGCGATGGTGATCCAGCCGAGGTAACCGCCGAGCATGGCGATGGCGCCCTGGGCCAGGTTGGCGAGGCCGGAGGTCCGATACACCAGCACGATGCCGAGCGCTGCCAGCGCATACATCAGCCCGACCAGGGCGCCGTTGATGATCAGTTCGCCGAAGAGCGCGAGATCCATCACCGGCCCTCCATCGCCTGCCGCTGCGCACCGTTGCCGAGGCGAACGGGTATGGCCCGGTCCTCGAATGCCGCATCGGCGACGTCGGCCAGCGCCAGCCTGCGGGCGAAGGCGCCGGTGGTGCCATTCTCGTAGGTGATGGTGATCTCGACGTCGGCGTGCTCGGCCCCCGCATAGAGCGCCGCGATCAGTGGCGCATAGCGCTCCTCCACGACGGTGCGGCGCAGCTTGCGGGTGCGGGTGATCTCGCCGTCGTCGGCATCGAAGTCCTTGTGCAGGTTGACGAAGCGGCGGATGCGAAGGGGCGCCGACAGCTGCCGGTTGATGTCGTCGAGGCTGTTGCGGACGAGCTCGCACACCTGGGGCAGCTGCGACAGCTCGGCGAAGGACGAATAGGCGAGGCCGCGCTGCTCGGCCCAGTGGCCCACCGCCTCCCGATCGATGCAGACGATGGCGGCGAGCCACGGCTTGCCCGCGCCCAGCACCGCCAGATTGCGGATGTAGGGGCTGAACTTGATGCGGTTCTCGAGGTAATTGGGGATGTAGCGATCCCCCGCCGCCGTGTGCACGACTTCGCTCACCCGGCCGTAGACGACGAGCTGTCCATCCGGCTCGATCGCTCCGGCATCTCCGGTGCGCAGCCAGCCGTCGCCGGTGAATGCCTTCGCTGTCGCCGCCGGGTCGTTGAAATAGCCATCGACGGTCGATTGGGAGCGGACGAGGATCTCGCCGTCGTCACCGAGCTTGATCTCGACGCCCGGCAGCGGGCGGCCGACCGTGTCGAGGCGGACGTCGTCTGCGAATTGTATGGCGGTCATGGCGCAGGTCTCGGTCTGGCCGTAGAGCTGGGTGAGCTTGATGCCGAGGGCACGGAAGAACAGGAAGGTGTCCTCCCCCAGCGCCTCGCCGCCGGTGAAGGCGTGCCTGGCGCGCGACAAGCCGAGGTAATCCTTCAGCGGGGCGAAGATGACGGCCTCGCCCACCCGGCGCACGAGTTCGTCGCGCGCCGACGGGGCCTCGCCGGCCAGGCGCCGCCGCTCCATGGCGATGGCCCGCGGCATGAAGAAGTTGAACAGCGCGCGCTTGAGCGGGGTGGAATCGGCGATGCCGACCTGCACCCGCGTCAGCATGGCGTCCCAGGCGCGGGGGGCGGCGAGATACAGCGTGGGCGCCACAGCACGCAAATCCAGCATCGCCGTTTCCTGGCGCTCGGGAATGTTGATGGTGAAGCGCATCACCAGCGCCGCGGCGATGCTCAGCAGGTAGTCGCCGACCCAGGCAATCGGTAGATAGGCGAAGGTGTCCTCGCCGGTGGCGAAGGCTCCGGCGCAGCCCCCGCTCCAGGCGGCGGCCACCGCGTTGCGCTGGCGGATGGCGATGCCCTTGGGCGTTCCCGTCGTGCCGGAGGAATGCATCAGGATGGCGATGTCGTCCGGCCGGCTACGGCCCTCCAGGTCAGCCGCCAGGCCCGGAACTGCGGCCAGCCGGGCGCGTCCCTGCTCGATGAGCTTGGCATACGGGACGAGACCGGCTGCCGTGGACTGTGCGAGCCCCCTGGGGTCGTCGTAAACGATATGCCGTGGCCGGCCGATGGAGCTGCGCAGGTCGAGCAGCTTGTCGACCTGCTCCTGGTCCTCGGCGAAGGCGACGGCCGGCTCGCCGTGGCGAGTGTAGAGCTCCAGCTCGGCCGGCGGTACGTCGGCGAACACCGGGGCGGAGAAGGCGCGCAGCACGTTGGCGGCCAGCATGGCGGCGTAGAGGCTGGCCCTGTTGTCGCCGATGATGGTGACGGCGGTGTCTGGGCCGACGCCCAGCTCCTCCAGCCCCGCGGCCAGCGCCAGCACCTCGCCGTGAAGGTCGTGCCAGCTGCGCTCGCGCCACAGCCCGAGCTCACGCTCGCGGATGGCGGTGGTGCCGCCATGGTCGCGGGCGTTGCGCGCCAGCGCGGCTATGAGCGTCGCTGGCGGACCCGTTCCGGCTGCCTCCGGAGCCACGGCGGCAGGGGTGGCACGGGCGTTCACGACACGGCTCGCAGCTGGCGCCGCGCCGCGCTGTGGCCGAGGTAGGCCTCGATTACCTTGGGCGACGCCATGGCCTCGGCGGGCGGCCCCGCGGCGATGGTCTCACCGTAGTTGAGCACCAGCACGCGGTCGCAGATCGCCATCACCACGTCCATGTGATGCTCGATGACGAGCACGCTGACCCCGCGCTCGTCTCGTGCGTCCAGGATGAAGCGGGCGATATACTCCTTCTCCTCCTGGTTCATGCCGGCCATGGGCTCGTCGAGGATCAGCACGCGCGGCTCGGCGGCGAGGGCGCGGGCCAGCTCGACGCGCTTTTGCAGCCCGAGCGGCACCACCTCGACCGGTTCGTGCCGGATCTCCTGGAGCTGCATGAACTCGATGATTTCCTCGACCACGGTGCGGTGCGCGGTCTCCTCGCGCACCGCCGCCACCCAGTAGAACAGCGTGCCGAGCACGCTCGGATGCATGTGGATGTGGCGGCCGACCAAGATGTTGTCGAGCACGCTCATGCCCTTGAACAGCGCCAGGTTCTGGAACGTGCGGGCGATGCCGCGCCGCGTGATGGCATGGGGCGCAAGGCCGGTGATGTCGTCGCCGAACAGCGCCACGCGGCCCGCATTGGGCGGATAGAAGCCCGTGATGACGTTGACCATGGTGGTCTTGCCGCTGCCGTTCGGGCCGACGAGCCCGAAGATCTCGCCCGGCCGAACCTCCAGGTCGACGCCCTTGAGCGCCTTCAGCCCGCCGAACGAGCGCTCGATGCCGCGGCAGGCGAGGGCGGGAGCGTCCGTTGGGGCGAGGCGCGGCATCTGATCCCCTCACATCCGGAAGACGCCGTAGTGCGGCGGCGGGATCGGGGCGTTGAGCGCGGCGCTCAGCGCCACGGCGAGCGCATTGCGCGTATCGACGGGATCGAGGATGCCGTCGTCCCACAGCTCCGAGGTGGCATAATAGGCGCTCGACTGGCGCTTGTAATCGGTGAGGATAGGGTCGCGGATCGCTGCGATCTCAGCGGCGCTCAGGCTGCGGCCGTCCCGGGCGATCTGGCGCAGCTTGACGTCGGTCAGCACGCCGGCCGCCTGCTCGGCGCCCATGACGGACACCTGCGCCTGGGGCCAGGAGAACATGAAGCGCGGATCGAAGGCGCGCCCCGCCATGCCGTAGGTGCCGGCGCCGTAGGAACCGTTGACCACCACCGTGAACTTGGGCACCGCAGCGCCGGCCACAGCCATGATCATCTTGGCGCCGTCCTTGGTGATGCCGGCGCGTTCGTAGTCGCGGCCCACCATGAAGCCGGTGATGTTCTGCAGGAAGACGAGCGGCGTACGGTTCTTGTCGCAGAGCTGGATGAAATGGGCGCCCTTGAGCGCGCTGTCGTTGAACAGCACGCCATTGTTGGCGAGGATGCCGATCTGGTAGCCGTGCAGGTTGGCGAAGCCGCAGACCAGCGTCTTGCCGTAGTTCGGCTGGTATTCATGAAAGCGGCTGCCGTCGACGATGCGGGCGATGATCTCGCGCATGTCGAACTGGACCCGGGTGTCGCGGGGCAGGATGCCGTAGAGCTCGTCCGGGTCGTAGGCCGGGGGCTCGGGCGTGCTGCGCTCGATCGCCTTGGCCGGCCGCTCGAAGCACCCGACGATCTCGCGCGCCATGGCCAGCGCCTCCAGTTCCGAGGCGGCGGCATAGTCGGCCGTGCCCGAGACCGACGTGTGCATGTCGGCGCCGCCCAGCTCTTCGGCGGAAACGTCTTCGCCGGTGGCGGCCTTCACCAGCGACGGGCCGCCCAGAAAGATGGCGCCGGTGCCACGGGTCATGACGCTGTAGTCGCTGAGTGCCGGCACGTAGGCGCCGCCGGCGGTGCAATGGCCGAGCACCACTGCGACCTGCGGCACGCCCATCTTCGACAGGATCGACTGGTTGCGGAAGATGCGGCCGGCGTAATAGCGGTCGGCGAACAGCTCCGCCTGCAACGGCAGAAAGCCGCCGGCGCTGTCGCAGAGGTGCACCACCGGCAGCCGGTTCTCGATGGCGATGTCGAGCGTGCGGATGATCTTCTTGACGGACAGCGGATACCAGGCGCCGCCCTTCACGCTGGCGTCGTCCGCATGGATGATCACCTCGCGGCCGGCGACGACGCCGATGCCGGAGACCTGGGCGGCGCCGGGGACCTCGCCGTCGTAGGCCATGTTGGCGGCGAGCGTCGACAGCTCCAGGAAGGGCGTCTGCGGGTCGAGCAACTGCTCGAGGCGCTCGCGCACCAGGAGCTTGTTCTGCCGCCGCAGCCGCTCGATGTCGCGGACCGGGCGGGCATGGCGCGCGGCGTGCTGGCGCTCCCTGAGCTCGCCGGCGAGCGCCCGGTTGTGGTCCTGATTGGCGCGGAACTCGTCGCTTCGCGTGTCCAGGAGGCTTCTGATGCGGCGCATCTCAGGCCTCCTCGCCGGCGAGCGTCAGGGTGACCAGGACTGCGTCACGGTCGAAGCTCTGTCCGGCGCGCACACGCACTTCGTCCACCGAACCGGAGGCGGTGGCGCGGATCGTGGTCTCCAGCTTCATGCTCTCGATGACGATCAGCCGATCGCCCGGTTGCACCACCGCTCCCGGATCCACCGCGATCTCGAGCACGGTGCCGGGCATCGGCGCCCGGATCAGCGCGTGCCCGCCCGCTTCCGGCGCGCCGCCGGCCTGGATCGGGTCGTGGAGGCGCACTGCGTGGGCCGCGCCGTCGATGAACACATGGACGGTATCGCCGACGGCGGCGAGGACCACGGGATGGCTTGCGCCGTCGACGACCAGATCGTGATGGTGGCCGCCACGCGGCTCCAGGCGCACGGTGTGGCTGGCGTCGCCGAGGATCAGACGAAACGCGCCCGGCTGCCCGTCGCCAGGCGCCAGCCAGAGGCGATGATCAGCGCCCTCGATGTCGAAACGGTGCCGCATCAGTTCCTCCACCCGCCGATGACGCCGTGGAGGGGCGGCACCGCGTCGGCCGCGTCGGTGACAGTCCGGCTCGCCAGCGCCGCGGCGGCCAGGATGGCGCGCAGTTGTTCGGTGCCGAGCGGCGGCTCCGCGGTCAGCGCGGCGTTGCCATCGAGATAGCCGGTGTGAACGGCGCCGGACCGGAAGCCGGTGTCGGCCAGTACCCGGCCGAGGAAGGTGGCGTTGGTCTCGCAGCCGAGCAGCGCCAGCTGCTTCAGTGCGGCCGCCAGGATGGCGATGGCGCCGTCGCGATCGCCGCCATGGGCGACGACCTTGGCCAGCATAGGGTCGAAGGCGGTGGTGATCGCCTGTCCCTCCATGACGCCGCAGTCGATGCGAAGCCCTTCGGCTTCGGGCAGCGCCAGCACATGGACGCGGCCCGTCGTGGGCGCGAAATCGCGGGCCGGCGCTTCGGCATAGAGACGGAGTTCGATGGCATGGCCGCGCGGCGTGACCTCGTCCTGGCGGAACGGCAACGGCTCGCCGGCGGCGATCCGCAATTGCAGCTCCACCAGATCCAGGCCGGTGACCATTTCGGTCACCGGGTGTTCGACCTGCAGCCGGGTGTTCATCTCCAGGAAGTAGAAATCACCATTGCCCCAGATGAACTCGATGGTGCCGGCGTTGACATAGCCCGCCGTCGCCGCGATGCCGCGCGCCACTTCGCAGATGCTGTGGCGCTGCTCAGCCGATAGGGCCGGCGACGGGCTCTCCTCGATCACTTTCTGGAAGCGCCGCTGCACCGAACATTCGCGTTCATGGAGGTGCACGAGGGAGCCGTGCGCATCGCCCAGCACCTGCACCTCGATGTGCCGGGGTTGCTCGACGTAGCGCTCGACGTAGAGCCTGCCGTCGCCGAAGAAGCGCTGGCCCTCGCTGCGGGCGCGCGCCGCCTCGTCGGCGAGGTTCGCCATGTCGCGCACGATGCGCATGCCCTTGCCGCCGCCGCCGGCCGACGGTTTGATCAAGAGCGGGGCGCCGAGCGCTCGGGCGCGATCCAGGAAGGTTTGGGGGTCGTCGTCCTCGACGGCCGACGGCGCGACCGGAAAGCCGTGCTCGGCGACGAAGCGGCGCGCCCGCACCTTGTCGCCCATCAGCTCCATGGTCTGCGGCGCCGGCCCGACGAAGGTGAGCCCGGCGTCGGCGCAGGCGCGGGCGAAGCCGGCGTTCTCCGACAGGAAGCCGTAGCCCGGATGCACTGCCCCGGCGCCGGCCTGCCGCGCGGCGGCGATGATCTGGGCACCGTCGAGATAGGCGGCGACGGGCGTCGGGCCGTGGATCTCGACCGCCACGTCGGCAGCGGCGACGGCCGGCCCCTCGGCGTCCAGGGCGTGGTACACGACTGCGCCGCGCAGGCCGAGCGCCTTGACCGTGCGCAGGATGCGCAGCGCGATCTCGCCGCGGTTGGCGATCAGCACCGTATCGAAGGGGAAGGCCGGGGCGCCCATGTCAGCCGGCCCTGGCGCCGGCGCGGCGCCTGGCGGGCGGCGCCAGCAGGCCGCGGGTGAGCAGAGCGGTCAGCTCGTCGGTGGTCTCCTCCACGTCGAGCGCGCCGCGGCTGTTCACGAAGCGCCAGGCCCGATGCTCGATGGCGCCGAAGATGATGTCGCGCAGCAGGCGCGGGTTGATGTCGCCGCGCACCGTGCCGGCCGCCACGGCCTGGTCGACGATCTTGATCAGCACCGAGGTGTAGGCCCGGTTCAGCTCCTGGATGGCCGAACCGTGATAATCGCTGGCGACGCGCACCTCCGAAATGAACAGGCGGCACAGGTCGGTATCGGCGACGAACACCGAGAGGTGCCGGCGGATCAGCTCACGCAGCTGGGCCTCGAAGGTGGTCTCGGCCATCACGGACCGCTCGAGATCGACGAGGATGCGCTCATAGAAGACGCGCAGGACGTGGTAAAGCAGATCCCGCTTGTTGCGGAAATAACGGTAGACAAGACCGTCAGATACATCTGCCGCGCGTGCGATATCCGCAATGGAGGATCCCTCGTAGCCCTTTTCGGAGAAGACAGTCTTGGCGGCACGAAGAATCGAGTCGGCTCGATCCTGCATCCGCTTGGCGCTGATTACAGGCATAGCTACCGTCTATTATGGGAATGGACCTGCTTGGCCCGCCGAACGTCCTCCCTCCGCGCGTTGTTTGCCGCGCTAGCCATAGTCATAGTGAATATCATTCATTTAAGCTTGTCAACCGCCGGCGGAGTCCGCGCACCGCATGGCCATCGTGGCGCTCGCGGGTGTTCCGGTCGGCATGGGGTGCCGACATCCCAGTCGCCGCGTCGGTGCTGCTCGACGGCTTGGTGCGCGTCCGGGTTGAGGCGCCTCGCCCCCGTGTCCTTACGCTCGATTTGACATCGGTGCAGCGACGCGCGCAGCCTGGAAAGGCCGCTCCAAGAGGCGGCTTGGCCTGCGAATTGCAGAAGCGGACACGCGTGGCCGCTCGCGTCGCCGGTCGATCCAAAAGAACGAGCAGCCGCGCCTTCGGCGAGGTTCTCCTGGGGTGGACGTTCACATGCAGGCCATACTGACGCGCTCCCTGCCCGCGTTCGATGCGAAGACCGTCGCCGCGGGACAGCGCTTGTCCGCCTGGACGGACAAGCTCAACGAACTGTATTACCCGCTCGACACCGAGAATCCGGGCACCGACTTCTCGATCGGCTATCTCTTCAGCACCGACGTGGGGGGCTTGCGGGTCGGCACCGTCGATTCCGATCCGGTGCTGATCCACCGCCGGCGCACGCATGTGTGCACGCGCGCAAGCGACTACTACCTCATTCCCATGCCGGTCGATGCGCCGCTGAGGCTGCATCAGCGCGGCCGTGAGGCGCTGGTGGTCCCCGCCAGCCTCGGCATCGTCGGGACCAGCGACGTCTACACTTACGAGCAGCGGACGCGTAGCGCCTCCAGCACGCTGCGGATTCCGGGCGCGATGCTGCGCGACCGGGTGCTGGGCATCGACGACTGGACCGCCCGGAGCTTCTCGGCGCGGCAGCCCTCCGTCGCCATGTTTCTCGATTTCGCCCGCTCGTTCTGCCGCCATGGTCCCAAGCTCAGCGGCGAGGAGGGGCTGTCGATGGCCCACCATCTCATGGACCTGCTGACGTTGGCGCTGACCAGCTCGAACGAAATCGGGGAAGGCCAGGAGACTGCGGTGCGCGAGGCGCACCGGCAGCGGGCCTTGCGGGCCATCGAGAACCATTTGGGTGAGTACGACCTCACGCCGTCGCGGGTGGCCGACGTCGTCGGCGTGTCCGAGCGGCATTTGCAACGGATCTTCGCCGAGCGTGGCGAGACGGTGAGCGCCGTCATCCGTCGCCGCCGCGTCGAGGAGGCTTGCAGGCTCCTGGGCAGCGCCAAGGCGCGGGGTCGCTCCATCGCCGCCATCGGCTATCAGGTCGGCTTTGCCGATCCCGCCTATTTCAGCCGCGTGTTCCTCAAGGAGACCGGACAGAGCCCTGCGGCCTACCGCAGCGAGCCTGGCGCGCCCGGTCCCTGATCGGACGGCCGGGGCCGCTCCTCGATGCGCAAATGCGGGAGAACGAGCGTGAACTCAATCGAAGCAAGGCTGGCGGATCTGGAGTCGGCTCAAGCCATTCGGATGCTCAAGCACCGCTATATGTTGGAGTGCGACCACGGTTATCCACCGGCCAATCTGGGGCCGATGTTCACCGACGACGCAGTCTGGGAAAACACCCAGCTGTTCGGTCGCCACGAAGGGCGGACTGCCATCGAGGCGTTCTTCGCCGACGTCTCCGCGCAGATCATGTTCGCAGCGCATCTGGCGCTCAACGACATCATCGAGGTCGACGGCGACACCGCGACGGGGAAATGGCGGATGCTGATGCCCTGCACGATGAATGAAGATGGCAAGCCCGTCAGCCGGTTGATCCTCGGCGACTACGAGGAGCGATATGTCCGGAAGAACGGGGTCTGGCTGTTCCGGAGTATCGACTTCTTCATCAACTTCAATACGCCGATCGCCGAGGGCTGGGCCGGCACGGAGGCCGTGCGGGCCCGCTGAGGCTTCGGGCCGAGGGTTCGCCGCCGCTATCCGGCGGCGATCGATCTGCGCAGGTCCTGGCGCCGTCGGCGTGTCGCCTCCCGGTCGACGGCGAGCGTCTCGTCGGCGACGTCGCCGGTGAACACGACTCCATACACGCTCTCGGCTGCGGCGCGGCTGACCCAGCGCTCGATCACGTCCTCGCGCACCCGTTCCACATCGCGATCGAGCGGGTCGCCGTAGCCGCCACCGCCGTTGTCGACGCCGATGACATGCTCGCCGGGGGCGATTTCGAACATGGCGACGTTGGGCATCCGCTCGCGCCGCCCGTCGGCATGCACCTTGTAGGTCCGGGCGGCCGCGCCGTCGTGGCCGCCGCGCACCCCGCGCGGCGGATTGTGCTGGCCGTCGGAGGGCACCACGATGGTCATCGGCAAGCCCTTGGTGCCGTACATCACTTCGCTGCCCGGCGCGCCGCGCAGGCGTCCGGCGCCCCCGGAGTCGGGCACCAGCCGCTGATAGCGGATGTCGAGCGGGTGCTTGATCTCGTCGAGCTCGATCGAATCCCGGTAGATGAGGCCGCTGCAGCACGGCAACAGGTAGGTCACCCAGCCGTCCGCCTGCGGGCTCGCCGGCCCGCCGTTGGTGCCCAGGAACAGCTGATTGATGTAAGGCGCATCGCCGCACCGGGCGTCGAGGCCCGACACCACGGCGTTCGGCGCCCCGATGGCGTTGCCGCCTTGAGCCAGTCCGAAGCCTTCGCCGAACTCGGCGAAAGCCGATTGCGTGACGTTGATGATGCGGTCGGCCAGGTTGGTCGTCGCCATCGAGCACGAGTGTGGAAACTGCGGGATGCCGACGACGCAGTTCTCGCGCAGCTTGATGTCGATGCGCCGGATGCTGCCGGAGTTCTTGGGCACGTCCCAGTCGACGCAGTTGAACACGCCAGTGAGCGTATTGTTGACTGCGCAGGCCTCGGACTGGTTGAGCCCGCAATCGAGGCAATCGGGATTGTCGCGCAGGTCGATCTCGACGCGTCCCGCTTCAGGATCGGTGGTCACCACCACCTTGACGGGGATGCCGTCCGGAACAGCCGGGGTCGGGTCGTGCGCCGTCGTGTTGACGACGCGCCCTTTCGGCAGCTTGGCCAGGGCCATGCTCATGCGGCGCTCGGAATAGTCGAACCACTGCTCGACGAACTTCTCCACGGCGAGCCGGCCATAGGCGGCGACGAACTCCTTCAGGCGCCGCTCGCCGATGCGGGCCGCGCCGACGCCGGCCAGATAGTCGCCGAACCACTGGTCGGGGATGCGGATGCGCGAGCGGCACATGCGGATCACATCCGCGATGTCGTCGTAGTTCTCCTGCACCTTGACGCAGGGGAAGATCAGCGAGCCTTCCTGGTAGACGTCCTTCGCCTCGGCGAAGTAGGTGGTGGGGATGGAGTTGCCGATGTCGGCCTGATGGGCCTTGGCCGACGTCGTGAACAGGTGGACACCGTCGACGAAGACTGGGACCAGGATCGTGTGGTCGGCCGGGTGCGTGTTGCCGAGGTAGACGTCGTTGTGAAGGTAGGCGTCGCCCTCGCTGGGCACATGGAACTGGCGGATCGAGGCGGCCTGCAGGTGGGCGCCGAAGATGTGCACGGGCAGGCCCTCGGCGACCGAGAGCAGCCGGTTGTCGGCGGTCACGATGGCGTTGGAGAAGTCGCGCGCCTGGTTGATGACGGCGGAGCGGCCGGCCTTCAGCAGCGTGTTCGACATTTCGCGCACGATGCCGTCGAGACGGTTCGCCATCACCGCCAGGGTGATGGCGTCGAGGTCGGAGGAGATCGCCGCCGGCGCCGCGATCACTCCGCCGGCCGCAGCCTGAGCCTGGTCGCCGAAGACATCGATGACGTAGCTGCCCGACGGCGAGACCCGCGCGACGGAGCCGGGATAGACGACCAGCGTCGTCGTCGGTTCCTCGATGACCGCCGGGCCGGCGACGACGGCACCGCGCGGCAGCTCGGTGCCCAGGTGAACCGGCGCCTGGGTGAGGCCGACGCCCGCGAAATAGACCTCCCGGCTGTGCCGAGGCTCGGGGCGGCTTGCGCCCGCGATGTCGACGCGCTCGGGCGGAAGGGTCGGCAGTTCGCCGCTGTAGCGGGCCTTCCAGTTGAGGCATTCGACCGGCTGTCCCGCCTGTTTGACGGCGAAGGCGCGCTCGTGGACTTCGTGAAAGGCTTCCTCCAGCGCCGCGACGTCGGCCGGGCTGTCGAAGCGGCTTTTGGCGAGCGGTACCTCCAGCTCCCACACCTGAAACAAATAGCGCGCCTCGACGAAGAACGAGACTCTGGAGCGATCGACGCCGCGCTGCGCCGCGTTGGCGGCAAAGCGACCCACCTCCGCTTCGATCGCCGACAAGGTTGCGTTGACCTTGTCGTAGTCGAAGGCGTCGGTGCGGGCGACGGCGCTGCCGCCGTGCTCGAACGCGATGTTGGAGTAGTGGGCGCCACAGGCGCTGAGCGCCGCCGCGGTGCGCGGCAGGATGACATGGGCGCAGCCCAGCTTGCGTGCGATCTCAACCGCGTTGAAGCCGCTCGAGCCGCCGCCCGCGACGATGGTGCTGCGCTTGGGATCGTGCCCCTCGTTGACGGTGAGCTCCTGGATGGCTTTGACCATGTGCTCGCCGGCGAGCGACATGATTCCGGCGGCCGTCTCCTCGACGCCTTTGGCCAGCGCCGCCGCCAGCTTGGCGACCGCGGCCGTGGCTGCGGCCATGTCGAGTTGCATGCGGCCGCCGAGGAAATAGTTCGGATCGATATAGCCGAGCACCAGCGCCGCATCGGTCACCGTCGGCTCGGTGCCGCCACGGCCGTAGCAGGCGGGCCCGGGCGCCGATCCCGCCGAGTGAGGGCCGACGCGCAATAGCCCGCCGGAATCGATCCACGCGATCGAGCCGCCGCCGGCCCCGATCGAACGGACGTCCACCGAGGAGAGGCCCAGGCAGTCGCCGGTGAACTGGCCGCCGAGCCATGTCTCGCGGGTGTATTTCACGTCGCCCCCGCGCACGAGCGACACATCGAAGGTGGTGCCGCCGGCGTCGCAGACGATGACGCTGTCGCCCAGCCCTTCAGCCGCAGCATAGGTATAGCCGGCCACCGGCGCCATCGCCGGCCCCGACTTCGTCATGTAGACGGTGCGCTCGACGATGTCGTCGAGGTGCATGACGCCGCCGAACGAGGTCGAGACCAGGAGCTCGCCCTGGTAGCCATCGCCGCGCAGGTCCGTTTCCAGATCGCGCAGGTGACGGCGCATGATCGGCGCCAGCGAGGCGTCGATGGCGGTGGCTGACGCGCGACGGTATTCGCGCAGGATCGGATTGACCTTGTGCGACAGGGAGAAGGGCACGCCCGGCAGCAGCTCCGTCAGGAGTTCGCCGACACGTTGTTCGTGCCGCGGCTCCACGATCGACCACAGGAAGCAGACCGCCACCGCCTCGAACCTGTCCCGCCCCATCTGCTCGATGATCGTGCGTACCGACGCTTCGTCGAGCGGAACGTCCACGGTCCCCTCGGACGTGATGCGCTCCGGCACCTCGAAGGTGTAGCGGCGCGGCACATAGGGCTTGGGGTAATCCGTGTCCCATTTATGCGGGTCGAAGCGGCCGCCCTCCTTGAGCACCAGGATCTCGGGAAACCCTTGCGTTACCAGAAGCGCCGTCTTGGCGGCCTTGCGCTCGACGATGGCGTTCGTCGCCCTGGTGGTGCCGTAGGTGAAAAGCGAGGTGCGGGCCAGCAGATCGGTCCGCGTCAAGCTCAGCGCCCGGGCGGCATCGTCGAGCGACGCCGACAAGCCCTCGTAGGCGCGAGCGGGCGTCGTCAGCGCCTTGCCGATGTGCAACCGGCCACCAGGATCGGCTACGACCACGTCCGTGAAGGTGCCGCCGGTGTCGACGGAAATCCGGTAATTCATGAAGCAGCTCGCATGTGAGTGGGCGGCGCGTGGCCGCGGGCTGCGGCGCGTGGACGGCAGCGCCGGTGACGGGCGACGCGGACTTGCAAACTCGCGGCGCGCTTTAGCTAAACTGCACTGAATGTGCCTGATGGCGACGGCTTGGGTTTCCAAGTCGATGGATGGTCGGGTCAAGCCCGACCATGACGAGTGGGAACGGAAAGCCTTTGTCCTAACGTTATGGCCGGGCTTGATCCGGCATCCATCCGATCAAGGCTCAAATTTCGGTGCGGATATCCTAAAATATTAGATAAAACTCACCACTAGTCGGCGATTTTGATTTCCGATACTTTGTAATACTGGGTGGTGAACCACTTCCAGCCGGAGAGCTTCGCCGACATGGCGTTCACATAGTAGGGCTCGGCGATCCAGCCGATCGCCGCATCCTTGCTGATCTGCTCTTCGGCGGGGGCATGGAAGGCGTTGCGTTGTGCGCTGTCGACGATGGCCGCCCCTTCCGCCAGGATGCGGTCGACCTCGGGGTTGTGGTAGTTCTGGTAGTTCACGGCATTGCCGCTGCCGTAGAGCAGGCCTAGCGAGTAGTTCGGGTCCGGTTGGATCGGGAAATCGATCCAGAGCGCGAAATCAGCGCGCTTCGACTGCACGAGGTCCGACTGGGCGGCGACCGGCATCTTCTGGAGGCCGACGTCGATGTTGAGCGGCGCCAGCACCGATTTGAGAAGAATGGCGATATTCTCTTGCACGGGGTCGCCGGCGCTGAAGGCGAGGGTGGTCTTGAAGCCGTTCGGCGACTTGGACTGCGCCAGAAGCTGCTTTGCCTTCTCGATGTCGAAGCCGTAGCGGCTCATCGCTACGTAACCGGGATAGGTGCTGGGCATCACCCCCTGCCAGGGCTCGGCGAGGCCGCGGTAGATGTCCTTCACGATCTGCTCGCGCGGGATCGCCGTGTTGATGGCCTGGCGGACGAGCGGGTCGTCGAACGGCGGCTTGGTGTTGTTCATGACGGCGTAGATCGATTGATTGCCGCGCACGGCCGCCACCCGCAGGGAGGTATCGGAGGCGAGCGCCATGGCTTCGTCCGGCGACAGGCCCTCGACCAGGTCGACCTTGCCCTGGCGGAGCAGCGCCACGCGGTTGGTGGATTCCGGCACCACCAGGTAGATGATCCGCTTGATCGCCGGGGCGCCCTTCCAGTAGTTGGCGTTCGCCTTCATGACGACGCGCTTGCCGGCCTCCCAGCTGTCGATGACGTAGGGGCCGAAGCCGACGCCCGCGGTCGGCACCCACTTCGTCGCCCAAGGATCGTCCGCTGTCGCGTGCTTCTTGGCTTCGCGGGAGTCGAACCAATACCAGTAGAGATTGGCCAGGATCTTACAGACCAGCGGCATCGGCTTGCCGGACGAGATCTTGACGGTGTGATCGTCGACCTTCGTCCACTGGGCCGGATCATTGGCGTTGGCGGCCGTCTGGAGAAAGGCTCCGATGGCCTTCAACGCCTGGGCGCGCTGTACCCGCCACAGCACGTCGTCGGCGGTGAACTCGTTGCCGGTCGCCGATTTGACGCCCTTGCGCAGATGATAGGTCGCCGACAGCCCGTCCGTTGCGAGCTCGCACGTCTCGACGATGCCCGGTGTCATCGCCTGCTCGGCGAAGTTGGGATAGCTGAAGCCCGGCACCTTGGTCGGGTCGGCGCCCGCCACGCCCTTGTAGGGATAGGGCACAGGCGACCATTCGGCGCCCAGCTCGATCACCTGTCCCGCCATCGACCAGCTCTGCGGCCCGGCCTGCCGGTCGAGATCGATTCCCTGCGGCGTGCCCGGGATCGCGATCACGATGGTGTCCTTGGCGGCGGCGGCGCCGGCACCGGCGGCAAGACCTGCAGCCAGAATGGCGAGGGATAGGAAGGGGGAGCGCTTGGCCATGTCTTGGCGTCCTTTTCCATCTCGCGCCGACGCACAGACGGCCAGCGGCCCGGCGGGGCACCGTTGACGCGCCGCAATCGAGCGGAGCCTGCGACGTGACGGCATGTTTCGGAATTATAGGCAGGCCGCCGCGACAGGCCCGACCAAAACGTTGGACTGGAGCGCCAAGGCATGCCGGTACACGCAAACGATGTCATAACTGCCTGGCGAGAAGGTGGTGCCGCGCCAGCGCATGTCCCGAACCGATGGGTTCGTCCGATCTCGGGGCAGGCGGCGGCTCTCGCGGTCCGCCGCGCTTGTCGGCCGGCGATGCGGCCGGGCCGGCACTCGCTCCACGATGCACAGCGAGGTCGCCAGTGCGCAGCCTTATCTACATCGGCCGTCGCCTGCTGCTGCTGGTTCCGCAGCTTCTCCTGATCTCCATCGCCACCTTCGTGCTGATCCGCGCGCTGCCCGGTGATCCGGCGCGCCTGGAACTTGGGCCGCTTGCGCCCCAGGAAGGCGTCGACCAACTGCGGCGGCAGCTGCGGCTGGATCAGCCGTTGCCGCAGCAGTATCTCGCCTATGTCGAGCGGCTGGCGCAGGGCAACCTGGGACGGTCCTGGGTTGGATCGACCGAAGTGTCGGCCGATCTCGCGGTCAGACTGCCCGCTACGCTCGAGCTGATCATCGGCGGCATGCTGCTTGTCGCCGTGGTCCTTGTGCCCCTGGCTATGGTTTCGGCCATGCCGGGAGGCGGGATCGCGGGCCAGCTCGCCCGCAAGGTGTCGTTCGGCTACGGCCTGCTGGCCGGCGCCCTTCCGGATTTCTGGTTGGGGCTGGTGCTGATCTTCGTCTTCTTCAGCCTGCTCGGCTGGGCGCCCGGGCCGGAGGGGCGCCTCGGCATTCTCGACGTGTCGCCTGACCACGTGACCGGCATGTACACCGTCGATGCCCTCATCGCCGGTGATCTGGCGACCTTCTGGTCCGCGCTCGCCCATTTGGCTCTGCCGTGCATCACGCTGGCGTTCGTCTACGGCGCGCCGGTCTTCAAGATGGTCCGGTCGAGCCTCGAGAGTGCATTGAAGGCCGACTATACCCTCTATGCGCGGGCCGTCGGCCTGCGGCCCACGACCGTGCTTCGCTACGCCATGCGCAATGCCGCACCCCCCTCGATCGTGATGGCAGGCGTGGTTTCGGGCTACCTCCTCGGCGGCGCCGTGCTGATCGAGACCGTGTTCAACCTCAATGGTCTCGGGCAGTATGCGGTGCAGGCGGTCACGACAGCCGACTATGCGCCCATTCAGGCCTTCGTGCTGATCTCGGCGGTCTTCACGATGCTGGTCTACCTCCTCGTCGATCTGGCCTATTTCGCGCTTGATCCGCGCGTGTCACGGGGAGCCACGCGGTGATGGCATTCGTGGCGTCGAAGGGGCCTTCCCGCCGGCTACACGGCGTGCGGCGCGTCTGGGCCGGCCTGTCCGCGGGCGATCGCATCGTCGTTCTGCTGTTCGCGCTGATCGTGTCCGTCGCGATTGCCGGGCCATGGCTCGCGCCCCATCCGACCATGACGGCCGATCCCGCCCAACGGCTGCTGCCGCCGAGCCTGGAGCACTGGCTCGGCACCGACGACAACGGCATCGACGTGTTCTCGCGGCTGCTGGCTGCGCCGCGCACCGACGTCACCATTGCGCTGGTCGCGACCCTCCTGTCGGTGCTCGTCGGCGCGCCGCTCGGCGTGCTCGCCGGCCTGTTCGAGTCCCATCCCCGCCGTGTGCTGTCGCTCACCGGCGAGGGCATGCTGCGTCTGCTGGACGTGTTGCAGGCGTTCCCTGTTTTCATCCTGGCGATGGTGCTGGTGGCCATCCGCGGTCCCGGCACCGAGAACGTGATCCTGGCCGTCGCATTCGTGAACTTTCCAGTGTTTCTGAGGCTCGTGCGCTCCGAGTTGCTGTCGCTCAGGCAGCGGCCATTCGCGGAGGCGGCTCGCGCGATCGGCAGGTCCGACCTTGCCGCGGCGTTCGTCCACCTGTTGCCGAACGCCCTGCCGACGGTGGTCGTGCAGCTATCGGTGACGGTGGGGTTCGCCGTGCTGCTGACCGCCGGCTTGAGCTTCGTCGGCGCCGGCATCCGGCCGCCGACACCGGAGCTCGGCGCCATGATCGCCGGCGGCGCCAAGTTCATGGCGCTGGGGCAGTGGTGGGTGTCGTTGTTCCCGGGCCTCGCCCTCGGCGCGATCGTCTTCGTCTGCGGCCTGTTCGGCGAGGTGATCGGCCGCGCGCTCGAGCCGGGGGCCTCCTCAGCCCCTCGGCGTCGGCGGGCGCCACCGCTCGCCGCGGCTGCCGCAGCCACGAATGCGCCGGCCGCCGACCCGCAGGCGCTCCTTGCCGTCGACCGGTTGTCGCTGATCGGCGACGATCCGGAGGCGCCGCTCCTGGAGACTATGTCCCTGTCCCTGCGCCCCGGCGAGCGGCTCGGCATCGTCGGCGTCGCCGGCGCGGGTAAGTCGCTGCTGCTCAGGACGGTGCTGGCGCTGCCGCCGCCCGGCACCACGGTGCGTGGCCGGGTCCGGTTCGAGGGCCGCGATCTCGAGACCCTGCCGGCGGCGGAGCTGCGCCGGCTGCGCGGCGCGACGCTCGCCGCGATCCTGCCGAACGCCAAGGCGCAGCTGAACCCGCTAGTGCGGATCGGCGACTTCATGGCCGCGCAGATCCGGGCGCACGTACGCTGCTCGGAGGCCGAGGCCCGCCGCCGCGCGGCGAAGATGCTGGTGGCGGTGGGGCTGACCGATCCGGAGCGACGCCTCGACGCCTATCCCCATGAGCTCAGCGGCGGCATGGCGCAGCGGGTCTGCATCGCCATCGCCTTGCTGCACCGTCCGCGCCTGCTGGTGGCGGACGAGCCGACGGCCGGCCTCGACGTGACGGTGCAGCGTCAGGTCCTCGACCTCATGCTGAAGCTGTCGAAGGAGCAGAATGTGGCCCAGATCGTCGCCACGCGCGATCTCGGCATCGTCGCCCACTACTGCGATACGGTCGCCGTCCTCGAGGGCGGCCGTCTCGTCGAGATGGGCCCGGTGGCCGCCGTGCTGACGGCGCCGTCGAGCGCCGTGACGCACCGCCTCATCGCCGCGAGCCGGGGAGAGACGGCATGACGTTCGCGCCGCTCGTCCAGGTGGCGCATCTGAGCAAGCGCTTTCGCCTCGACCGGCACCACTACGTGGGTGCCGTCAACGACATCAGCTTCACCATCGGCAAGGGCGAAACCCTGGGCCTGGTGGGAGAAAGCGGCTCCGGCAAGACCACCGTCGGGCGCTGCCTGCTCAGGCTGATCGAGCCGAGCGCCGGCTCCATCACCTTCGCGGGCGCCGACTTGACCGGCGCATCCGCCGCGGAGCTCCGGGCATTGCGCCCGCGCTTGCAGCTGGTCTTCCAGGATCCGCTCGCCTCGCTCAACCCACGCCGGACGATCGGGCAGACGGTGGCCGAGCCGCTGCGGCTGCACACCCGGCAGAGCGCCGCCGCCTGCCGCGCCGCGGCGGCGGAGATGCTGCGTGAGGTCGGCCTCGACGCCAGCCGCTTCGATCGCTACCCGATCGAGCTCACCGCGAGCGAGCAGCAGCGCGTCGGCATCGCGCGGGCGCTGGTGACGCGCCCGGATCTGGTCGTGCTGGACGAGCCGACATCGACGCTCGACCCCATCATGCGCGCCGAGATCCTCGACGTGCTGGAGCGCATGCAAGCCGCGCTCGGCGTCTCCTATCTGTTCATCTCACACGACCTGACCGCCGTGGAGCGCCTGAGCCACCGCATCGCCGTGATGTACCTGGGCCGGCTCGTCGAGATCGGCAGCACGCGCGCCCTGATGCGCCAGCAGGATCACCCCTACACCCGCGCGCTGCTGTCGGCCGTTCTCGACGCGGATCCGACGAAGCCGATTCCACCTCACGTCGTCGAGGGCGAGATCCCGAGTGCCGTCAATCCGCGCGACGAATGCCCCTTCGTCGGCCGCTGCCCCATTCACATTCCGGTCTGCCGGGACGCGATGCCGGGCATGGCGGACATGGGCGGGGCCCATTTCGCGGCGTGCGTGCGCGCGCCGGAACTGGTTCGAGGTGCGCTGTGAGCGGCGCCGTCGAGGACCTGCTGCGCGCCGCCGTGGCGGCGCATCGGGCGGGGCGCTGGGCCGAAGCCGAGCAGGGCTATGCACGTGTCCTCGTGGCCGAGCCCGGCCATGCGTGGGCACATTATTTCGCCTCCCTCATCGCCGACGAACGCGGTGAGGGCGCGCTGGCGCTCGACCATCTGCGGCGCAGCGCCGAAGCGACGGCGCCGCCCGCCGCCGCGCTGGTCGCGCTCGGCAACAAGGAGATGGCGCGCCACGGCTTCGAGGCGGCCCTGGCGGCCTACGTGCGCGCCGAGGTCCAGCGCCCGCGCATGGTGGCCGCGGTGACGGGGCGGGCGCTGGCGCTGAAGCGGTTGGGACGGCTCGACGAGGCCCTGGCCGCATCACGCCGCGCGCTCGAACTGCGCCGGTCGTGGCGGCCGGGCGTGGTGCAGCCGCCGGGCGAGCTCGATCCCGCCGATGCGCAGGAGATGCGGCGAACCAATCGGGTCAAGCTTGCGCACGATGCGGCGCAGCTGAAGTACCTCTGCGGCCAGGGACGGCTCGGCCTTGACTATCTCGACATCGCTGCGGCCTACGAGCGGCTGGCCGACGAGCTGCCGCGTCATCGGGGCGACACGGCGATCGCGGAGCTGGGCGAGCCCGCGCTGGCTGCCACCTCCTTCGCCTACAATCGGCTGCTCCATCTGCCCGCCTGCGCCGCGGCGCCGGGGGCCGTGCTCTCGCAAGGCACGGACTTCGCGCGCGCCGATGCGGCCTTCGTCGAGGCCCACCCGCAGCCGGTCGTCATCGACGATGCCCTGCACCCCCATGCCCTGGCCGCCCTGCAGCGCTTTTGCCGTGAGGCGACGATCTGGTTCGAGGTCAAGGATCACGGCGGCCATCTCGGCGCCTATTTCGAGGAGGGCCTCGGCTGCGAGTTGCTGGTCGAGATCACGCGTGCCCTGTCCCGGGCGCTGCCGCGCAGCCTGGACGGCCTCTCGCTGGCGCAATTGTGGGCCTACAAGCACATGCAGGGCGGCAGCGGTACCGACTACCACGCCGACATCGGCCGGGTCAGCGCCAACCTGTGGATCACCCCCGACGAGGATTGCCTGGAGCCCGACGGCGGAGGGCTGGAGATCTGGCCGGTCGAGATGCCGCCGGGGTGGGACTTTCACAAGGCCAACGTGGATCGGGACAGCATTCGCACGATGCTGGCGGGATCCACGGCGCGGCCGGTCCATATTCCCTACCGGTGCAACCGCCTGGTTCTGTTCGACGCCAACCTCTTCCATCGCACCGGGCAGGGGCGGTTCGCGCCGGGCTACGGGCGCCAGCGGATCAACATCACCTTCCTGTTCGACGCGATGCACCGCGAATCTGTCAGCCCGTCTTGAAGCGTGCGCCACGCTTCTCGATGAAGGCGCTGATACCCTCGCGGAAGTCGGCCGTTCCGGCGAGCCCAACGAAGCTGTCCTTTTCCAAGTCCAACTGGCGGTCGAAGCTGCCCTCCACGGCCTGCTGCACGAGGCGCTTGACGGCGGCGTCGGCGCCGGCGGCGGTCCGCGTCAGCCGTTCGGCGAGCGCCGTCGCGGCGGGCATCAGGTCGGCCTTGGTCACCACCCGGTTGACGAGCCCGAGGCGCAGGGCGTCCGCTGCATCGATCGGCTCGTTGAGAAGCATGAGCTCCACGGCGCGGCGCGGGCCGAGCAGGCGCGTCAGTGACCATGTGGTGCCGCCGTCAGGGCTCGTGCCGAGCTTGGTGTAGGCCGAGCGCAGGGTGGTGTCGTCGGCCGCGATGACGAGGTCACAGGCGAGCGCCAGCCCGACGCCGCCGCCCGCCACCGGGCCGTGGATGGCGGCGATGACCGGCTTCGGCATGCGCCTGATCGACCGCATCACCGCGTGGAAGCGGTCGATCAGTTCAGCTGCGGTTGCCGGCGCCGCGGCGAGGTCGGCGTGGAAGAGGGCAAGATCGCCGCCGGCCATGAACGAGCGCCCGGCACCCGCCAAGACCACGGCGCGCACGCTTGGATCGTCGGCGACGCTCGCGAAGGCCGTGGCCATCGCAGCGGCGAGCGTCTCGTCGAGCACGTTCAGCACGCGCGGCCGGTTCATCGTGAGATAGGCCACGGCCTCGCGCCGCTCCACGAGCAGGGCGTCGGTGGAAGGCGCCCGCGTCATGGCTGCGTCCTCGCGGTCGCGGCCGGCCTGCGCTCCAGGGCGCAGCCGGTCTCGCCGACCGGCCGGAAGGCCTGCTCGGCCGGGATGGTGGCCAGTCGCTCGTAGTAGTCCCAAGATCCCTTCGACTCCTCGGGCCTTTTCACCCTGAACAGGTACATGTCGTGGATCTTGCGGCCGTTGGGCCGGATGTGGCCTTTGCCGAACAGCGGATCGTCCGTGGGGTTGGACTTCATCCAGGCGAGGACGGCGGCGGTGTCCTTGCCCTTCAGCGCCTCGACGGCCTTCAGGTAGTGCAGCACGCCGGCATAAACGCCGGCATGGATCATCGTCGGCATGCGCCCGCCCCGCCGTTCGGCGAAGCGCCTGGCGAACGCCCGCGTGCCGTCGTTGAGGTCCCAGTAGAAGGGGGAGGTCAGCACCAGGCCCTGGGCGGCCTTGAGGCCGAGCGCGTGCACGTCGGAAATGAAGATCAGCATGCCGGCCAGGTTCTGCCCGCCCTGGGCGATGCCGAATTCGGCCGCCTGCTTGATGGCGTTGATGGTGTCGCCGCCGCCGTTGGCGAGCGCCACGACCTTGGCCTTGGAGTTCTGCGCCGTCAGCAGATAGGAGGAGAAGTCCGCCGTCGCCAGCGGATGCTTGACCCCACCGACCACGCGTCCGCCGGCCTTCTCGACGAAGGCCGTGACGTCGCGCTCGAGCGAATGGCCGAAGGCATAATCGGCGGTGATGAAGAACCAGCTGTCGCCGCCGGCCTTGGCCAATGCCGTCGCCGTGCCGTTCGCCAGAGCGTAGGTGTCGTAGGTGAACTGGATCGTGTTCGGCGTGCATTGGGTGCCGGTGAGCTCGGCGGCGCCGGCGCCCGAGTTGATCTGGATCTTGTTCTTTTCGCGCGCGATCTGGTTGACGGCGAGTGCCACCGACGACACCGGCACGTCCAGGACGACGTCGACGTTGTCCTGATCGAACCACTTGCGTACCACGGCGGCGCCCACATCCGCTTTGTTCTGGTGATCGCCCGAGACGACCTCGACCTTGATGCCTTTCGACGCGGCCTTGAAGTCGTCTACAGCCATCTCGGCGGCGATCACCGAGCCGTCGCCGGCAAGGTCGACGAACTGGCCCGAGCGGTCGTTGAGGACGCCGAGCTTGACGGAGACCTGCGCCCCGGCCGTCGTCGTGAAGGCTGCCAGCACGGCAGCGCACAGTGCTGCGATCTTGACCATGGTTCCCCCCTTGCGTGAGCCGGCCGGGCGCGTCGATCGCGCCGTGGTGCGGGCGCCGCCTTCGGCGGTCTTCCCGGGCTTGTGACGATCAGGGCTGCCGGCCGGCTGGCCCGCTCCGTTCCAGATGGCGGGGCCGCACGACGCGGACGTCGTCGATCGTGCGGGCCAGAACCGCCTCGACGACGGCGTCGAAGCGATCATCGAGCCGCCCGGCGCGGATCGCGGCGCAGAGCTCGCGCGCCAGGGGCCCGGGCTCGCCGCCGGCCTTGCCCAGCAGCCCGGCCCAGACCGTCGCGTCGGCTTTCGGATGGCTCTCGCCGGTGCCGAGCTCACGCTCGCAGATGCCGACGAGGTGCGCGGCGACCTGCGCCTGGTAGCGCGCCTCGCCGTCGAGTTGCGGGACGAGTTGGTCCAGCGCCTCGCGGACGCTGGCCAGCAGGTCGTCGATCGCCGGTCGATACTGGCTCATGTCGGCCTCACGCGTAGGCGTTGCGCAGCGTCATCAGCAGATCGTATTCGATCAGGCTGGTGTTGCGGCCGCAGGCGGCGAAGATGACGTCGCGCCGGCCGCCGAAGACATGGCCGTGCGCCTGCATCATGTTGAGAATGGCCCAGCGGACGAGGCCGAAGACCTGCCAATAGCGCACCTCGTCCGGCGTGATCCTTCGGCCGCCGTGATCGGCATAGCTGGCGAGCAGGTCGGAGAGGTGTCCGAAGCCGCCGACAACGAGGTCGGGGCGGCTGAACCGCCATGAGCGCGTGCTGAGCCAGCCGAGATCCTCGGCCGGGCTGCCGAGATGCGAACACTCCCAATCCAGCACCGCGGTGATGCCGGCCGGGCCCACCATCAGGTTGCCGGTGCGAAAGTCGCCGTGCAGCAGGGCGTGGGGCCCCGCATCCGGCCGGTTGCGTTCGAGCCAACGCAGGCCCAGCTCGATGGCCGGGTGCGGCTCGTCGTAGAGATCGTAGCGCCCGACCTGGGCCGCAAGCGGGTCGAGGCTGTCGCGGGTCGTCGCCAGCTGCGGCGTCTGCGCCGGATCGATGCCGTGCAGCAGCGCCAGCAGGGCGCCGACCTGGGCGGCGAGGCGCGGCCGCAGGGCTTCGAACTGCCGTCCCGCAACGATCCGCGACGGCATCGTCTCGCCCGCGACGAAAGCGGTGACGAAGCCTTCGCCCAGACCGTCGGCCGGTTCGAACAGCAGGATCGGTTCGGGCACCGGAAACCCGTGCGCGTGGGCGAGGCGCATGACGGCGAACTGTGCGGCAGCCGGCAGGAAGGGATTGTCGTCGCCGGCGTAGGTCGCCTGGCGCGACACCATGCGCCGGCGGCTCGTTCCCTCGACCAGGTCGAAGATGATCGTTCGGTTGCTGCCGCCGAGCGTCGGAACGACGATATTCTCGATCGATGCGGACGCGCCGGCATGGCGCGCCAGCACCTGGGCCAGCTTCTCACGGCCCTCGTCGATGTTGGCGCTTACCTCCATGGTGCGCTCGCGACGCGGGAGGCGGCTCGATCACTCATGCTGTCCTCCCACGGATCTCGACACCGTGCTGACGCATGGCGCTACTTGACGAGGTAGCAATCGCCTTCACCCATCGGGCGAAAGGCTTTGTCGGCCGGAATACTGCCGACCAGCTTGTAATAGTCGTATGGTGCGGCCGATTCAGAGGGTTTCTTCACCTGGAAGAGATACATCGGGTGAATGTGACGACCGTCGGCGCGAACGCGGCCCTCACCGAACAGCGGATCGTTGCTCGGCATGGCCTTCATCGCCTCCACGACCGTGGTGCCATCGTCGGTCTTCGCCGCCTCGATCGCCTTGAGATAGTGCAGCACCGCCGCGTAGACCCCGGCCTGTACCATCGTCGGATACTTGCCGCCGTTGCGCTCGGCGAAGCGCCTGCTCCAGGCCCGCGTACCGTCGTTCAGGTCCCAGTAGAAGGCCTCGGTCAGGAGCAGGCCCTGGGCCGCCTTCAGCCCCAGGGCGTGCACGTCGGTGATGAAGGCAACCAGCGCCGCCAGCCTCTGCCCCTTCTGCTCGATGCCGAACTCGCTCGCCTGCTTGACAGCGTTGGCCATGTCGGCCCCGGCGTTGGCCAGCGCGATCACCTGGGCGCCGGTGCCCTGGGCGCGGAGAAGGAAGGAGGCGAAATCAGGCGTATTGAGGGGGTGGCGGATGGTGGCCAGCACCTGGCCACCGCCATCCTGCACGACGCGGGCCGTGTCGCGCTCCAACTGGTGCCCGAAAGCGTAGTCGGCGGTGACAAATGCCCATGTCCGCCCGCCGGCCTCCATCAGCGCGCGGCCGGTGCCGTTGGCGAGCGACCAGGTGTCGAAGGTCCAGATGACGCTGTTGGGCGAGCATTTGGAGCCGGTGAGGTCGGTCAGCGAGGTGCCCGAGCCCAGCAGCACCTTCTTCTTCTCGCGGGTGATCTCGTGCACGGCGATGCCGACACCCGAGTTCGGCACGTCGGCGATGGCGTCGACCTGCTCGGCGTCATACCAGGCCCGGGCGATGGCGGAGCCGATGTCGGGCTTGTTCTGATGGTCGCCGGCGACGATGACGATCGGCTTGCCGAGGACGGTGCCGCCGAAATCCTCGGCGGCCATGCGGGCGGCCACGACCGAGCCGGGGCCGGCGATGTCGGCGTAGAACGACGTCATGTCGCCCATGACGCCGATCTTGACCATGGCGTCGCTGATCTGGGCGGCCGCGGGGGCCGCCCAGGCGGTCAGGGCGGCAGCGAGTAGCCCGGCCATCGATCTCTTCATCGTGATCCTCCCCCGTTTTTGTCGTTACCCCGTGCGCTTGCTCAACAGGCGCTCGCTCTTGACGCGAAGGCCCGCGGCCTCGCGGTCCCAGAGTTCGCCCTGCGCGGCTTGGGAGCGCAGGACGGCCTTCTGCACCTTCTGGGTCGGCGTCCGCGGCAGCTCGGGGACCACCCAGACGAAGCGGGGCACCATGTAGGCGGGCATCCGCGGCAGCAGAAAGTGGATCAGCTCGAGCGGATCGAGGCGGGCGCCCTCGCGCAGGGTCACCACAGCCAGAACCTCGTCCTCGCCGTGCTCGCTCGGATAGGCGATGGCGGCGGCATCCTCGATCGCCGGATGCGCGCCGAGCTCCGCCTCGACCTCGAAGGACGAAATGTTCTCGCCGCGCCGGCGGATGGCGTCCTTCAGGCGATCCACGAAATAATAGTTGCCCTCGGCATCGACGCGGAACGCGTCGCCCGTATGGAACCAGCCGTTTCGCCAGGCGGCGGCCGTGGCGTCGGGCGCGTCGCGGTAGCCGTGGTTCATCGCCCAGGGGCAGTCGGTGCGCACGATGAGCTCGCCCGACTCGCCAACCGGCACCTCGCAATCGTTGGCATCGACGATGCGCAGGTCGACGCCCGGGCGCTTGCGGCCGGCGACACCGGGAAGGCCCGGATTGGCCCCCGAGCGGATCGGCACGGAGATCTCCGTCATGTTGAAATGCGTATAGACCGCGCAGCCGAAGCGTTCGGCGAAGGTGAAGGAGGGCTGGCCGTAGGGCACCATCAGCACATGGCGGAGCGGGTGGTGCCGTTCGTCCGCTGCCGCGGGCTGGCCCAGCAGGAAGCTCGCCATGGAGCCGAGGACGATGCAGGTCGTGACCTCGTGCGCCCTGACCGTCGCCCAGAAACTCGCCGTATCGAAGCGTTCGGTGACGACGATCGAGCCCCCCTTGATCAGCACGGCATAGGTGGGAAACAGACCGCCCACGTGGAAATACGGAAGGTTGACGAGAAAGCGGTCGTCCGCGGTCAGGTAATCCAGGCCCGAGGCCGTGGCGTGCAGATGAACGTAGGACGACAGTACGGCCTTGGAGGGCCCGGAGGTTCCCGACGTGTAGATGATGGCCTGGGTGTCCCAGGGGGCGATGGGGCGCAGCAGGGGCGGCGCAGCCCCGTCGTCCGAACGGAGCGCGTCCGGCCCTCGAATGGTGAGACCGGGCACCGGCTCGCCGGCCTCGCCGAGCGCGACGACGACAGTCTCCAGTGCCGCGCGTTCGATCTCGGCCAGGCGCTCCAGCAACTGGCCGTGGATGACCAGGAGCTTGGCGCCGGAGATGCCGACGACGTGCTCGAGCAGAGCGCCGCGATAGGCCAGGTTGATCGGAACGTAGATGGCGCCGAGCATGTTGAGGCCGAACCAGAGGCGCAGCGCTTCCGGCCCGTTCGGCAGCCACGACAGCACGGTGTCGCCCTGGTTCACGCCGAGCGAGCGCAGCGCGTTGCCGGTGCGGATGGCGGCATCCAGCGTGTCGCGATACGTCCAGCTGCTGCCATCGGCAAATAATGCGAAGATCTTGTTGGGACTGGCGGCGGCGCGGCCCTCGAGCAGCGCCCTGAGCACGCAGTCCGCCACCGCGGGCATGCGCAGGTCGGTCCGGACCGCTGCCTCTGCCATCTGCTTGCTATCGACCACAGGTCCCATCCTTTGGCGATGACGTGAAGGGCGTCACAGGGATCTTGACGGTTTGGGCCGTGGCAGCCGGCTGGGCTCCCAAGGGGATGGATGGTCGGGCCAAGCTCGACCAGGACGTTGAAAACAAATGGTTTTGCCTTGCAGCGGTCATGGTCGGGCTTGACCCGACCATCCATCCTTTCAAGGACTCAAGATCTCCGTGCAGCACCGCGACTTGAAAACAGGCGCTTGTATCGCTCGAGCGGTGCGCCCGAGCGGACGCGCTCTAGCTGTGGGCGAGGGGCCTCGCACGGGCCGCGATCATCGGGTTCCTCCATATTGAATGTTATTCACTTTGGACATACGGTATGTCAACGCGAATAACGGGGCAAGCGCAAAACGCGTCGGCAACGTCCGAAAGCGGAACGGGCACGGCGGCGGCACCACGCGCCTCGCACACCATGGAGGAACAAGGTGGGGTATGAGCTCGGTCGCGACGACGAATACATGCATCAGCCGACGGCTGAGCCGCACTTCAATGAAAGCGTCTATGCCAACGGCTTTGATTTCGGCACCGGCGTAGGCGGCTGGATGCGGCTCGGCAACCGCGTCAACGAGGGCTACGCCGAGTTGTCCGTCTGCCTCTACTTGCCCGACGGGCGCATCGCCTGCCAGTTCCAGCGCCCTGCCATCACCGCCAACGACCGCTTCGACGCCGGCGGGCTGCGCTATGGGGTCGAGGAGCCGTTCCGTAGGGTCAGCATGACCTACGAGGGGGACCTGCTGCTCCTGGACGACCGCGATGCGCTGCGCGACCCCAAGCGCATGTTCGCCGTGGCCAAGCGCGTGCCCGGCTCGGTGCGGCTGGCGCAGGAGGCCGATTCACCCGTTCACGGCGGCGTGCCGGCCTCCGCCGTGCACGAGCCGATGTATGGCTGGGACTTCTCGCTCGGCCATTTCAATCAGCACACGCGCGTCACAGGCGAGATTCGCTGCGGCGGCGAGACTTTCCCGCTGGTGGGTGCCGGCTGGCGCGACCACTCGTGGGGGCCGCGGCTGTGGCAGAACATCTTTTACTACCGGCTGTTCATCGCCAATCTGGGCGAGGGCCGCGGCTTCATGCTGCTGAAGATCACCGATGCCGGTGGCCGCACCCGCCGTCTCGGCGTGCTGCTGGTCGACGGACAGTACGAGGAGGTGGAGGAGTTCGACCTGATCACCGATTGGGATGCCCGGCAGGACCCGAGCATGGTGCGGCTCGCGGTGCGAACGGCCCATCGTCGTGCGGTTATTTCCGGCGAGATCGTCTCGCTGGCGCCGCTGCGCAATCGGCGCGAGATCGGCGGCCGCACGGTGACCTCGCGCATCGCAGAGGGGCACACGCGCTTCACCTGGGACGGCGTGACCGGTTACGGTATGACCGAATACATCGAACGCCTCGACGGCGAGCGCCTCGTCGGTTACCCGCTGTGAAAGCGAGCCGGCGGTCGGCGCCGACCGCCCCGGATCAGCGTCCGCTCGCCGCCCGCTGTGCCATCCAGGCTGCGATGTTGCTGACCGTCTCGCCGTAGAAGCTGCGGTAGACCTCCTGCGAAACGTAGCCGATGTGCGGCGTCGCCAGCAGCCGCTCCTGGGTGCGGAACGGGTGATCCGCCGGCAGCGGCTCGCTGTCGAAGACGTCGACGGCGGCCCCCGCGATGCGTCCGGCGCGCAATGCATCGAGCAGGGCCGCCGCGTCGACGATCGGCCCGCGCGAGGTGTTGACGAGATGGGCGGTCGGCTTCATCAGCGCCAGCATCGCGGCGTCGACGAGACCGCGCGAGCGCGCGCTTAGGACCAGGTGGATGGTGAGAAAGTCCGCCTGGCCAAACAGCGCCTCCTTATCGACGCGGGCCGCACCGGCCGCCGCCGCGGCCTCGGTGGTCAGGTTCTGGCTCCAGGCGATGACGTGCATGCCGAATGCCTGAGCGATCCGCGCGACTTCGCCGCCGATGTTGCCGAGCCCCAGCACGCCGAGCGTCTTGCCCCTGAGCCCGGTGCCGACCGTACGCCGCCAGCCGCCGCTGCGCACCGCGGCGGCCTCCTCGACGAGCGAGCGGGCGCTCGCCAGCAGCAGGGCCCAGGTCAGTTCCACCGTGGAGGAGGACGAAGCGCCGGTGGTGACGACGGCGATACCCAGCTCGGTCGCCGCCGCGGTGTCGATGGAGGCGTTGCGGCGCCTCGTCGATGCGATGAGCCGCAGGCGTGGCAGCCGTTCCAGGATGGAGCGCGGCAGCGGCGTGCGCTCGCGCATGACGCAGACGACGTCGAAGGGAGCGAGGCGCTCGACCACCGCGTCCGGTTCGGCGAGGTGATCGCGGAACACGCTGATCTCGGCGCGGGCGGCGACGGGCGACCAGTCGGCCAACTCCAGAGCCACGCCTTGATAATCGTCCAGGATGGCGACGCGCATGCCGAGCTCCTCCGTTGGCCGCCGGCGCGCGTGGCGGCGATAGGCCCTTTGCTCCCTCAGAGCACCGGATTTGCGGCGATTAGGCGGCTCTCGCGCCGGACGGGCCGATCGCGCGGGCGGCCTCTCAATCGATCGCCGCCGCCGGCTCGCCCGCGGTGGTCGAAGCGGCTTCGCCGTGGTCCACCAGCAGGAAGGTTGCCAGCCCTGCGGCCGCGGCGACCAGCGCCGCCAGCAGGCTCGCCGCGGCGAAGCCGTCGCTGAAGGCGGCCTGACCGGCAGTACGGATGCCTTCCCGCAGGGCCTCCGGCATCTGCGCCAGGACTCCCACCGTGTCGCCGGAGGTGATGCGCCGCGCCGCCAGGGAGGCGAGCGTGGGGGAGAGGCCGGCGCGGCTGGCGGCGTCGGCGAAGTGGCCGACCGCCACGTGGCTCAGCACCGCGCCGAAGCCGGCGACGCCGATGAGCAGGCCGCCGAAGCGCAGCGTCGCGCCCAGGCCCGACGCCATGCCCGCCCGCTGGGACGGCACGGCGCTCATCATCGCCTTCGTGGTTTCGCTGTTGAGGAGCCCGGCTCCGCTGCCGGCGACCAGCATGGCCGCGGCGAGGGCCGGGTAGGGCGCTCCGGCGCGTGCCAGAGCCCAAAACAGCACGTTGCCGACGAGCGTCACGGCGAGCCCGGCGGTGAGCAGGGCACGGCCGGAATGGCGGTTCGCCAGCGCCGCTCCGGCACGGGGCGCCAGGAACATCGGCAGCGCAAAGGGCAGCATCGCCAGCCCGGCTGCCATGGGCGCGAAGCCGTAGGCATTCTGGAGGAACAATGGCAAGTAGAAGATCATCACCTGGGCGGCCGCCGCATAGCCGATCATGGCGGCCGCAGCGCCGACGACGGCAGGCCGCCTGAACAGGCCCAGGTCGACCATGGGGCGCGGCTGGCTCAGTTCTGCGACGGCGAAGCACGCGAACAACGCTGCGGCGCCGGCGAGCCGCAGCAGGATGGCGGAGCTCGACCAGCCCGTGGCGTTGCCGTCGATCAGTGCCCAGATCAGCAGGAAGAGCGCCAGGCTGAACGTGACGATGCCGGCAACGTCGAGGCGCTTGGCCTCGGGATCCGAGGATTCCGGAACGTCCCGCACGGTCGCGGCGAAGAGCGCGGCACAGAGCGGCACGTTGACCAGGAATACCCAGCGCCAACCCACGACGTCGGTGATGACGCCGCCGACGATCGGTCCGGCGGTGATGGCGATGCCCAGGCAGGAGCCCCAGAAGGCGTAGGCGCGCGCCCGGGCGGCCCCGGTGAAGGCGTGGCCGATGACGGCCAGCGACGCCGTCAGCAGCAGCGCGGCGCCGACGCCCTGGGCGGCACGCGCCAGATTGAGCATCGGCGACGAATTGGCGAGCCCACAAGCACCTGATGCGGCGCCGAAGAGCGCAAGCCCGATCAGCATGCCGCGCTTGCGGCCGTGCCGGTCGGCGAAGGAGCCGGCCGCCATGAGGAGCGCCGCGAAGCTCAGGATGTAGGCGCTCACCACCCATTCGATCTCGGCAAAGGTCGCGGCCAGCGATCGTGCGATCGCCGGCAGCGAGACGGCGACGATGTTGGAATCGAGCATGATCAGCGACGAGACCAGCGAGGCGACCAGCAGCACGCGGAAGGTGGCGAAAGCGCCGGGACGGTCGGTGGGGAGCGTCGCCATGTCGGGTCTCCGGGCAGGGACAATTATCGGCATATGCCGATATTATTGATTAGGGGCATATGCTAATATTCGTCAAGCCGGGATCGACGGAGGGGAGGATGGTGAGACGAGGGGCGGCAGGGACGGGGCAACGCGGCGGCGCGGCACAGGGCGGCCGAGGCGCGCAGCCCCGGCCGGCGGACGTGTGCAACGCGGCGGCACTGCGCAGGGCGACCCGGCGCGTATCGCAGATCTACGATGCGATGATGGCGCCGAGCGGGATTCGGTCGACGCAGCGCTCGGTCCTCGCCCAGATCGCGCGGTCGGGAACGCCGACGATCGGCGACCTTGCCGAAGCCATGGTGCTCGACCGCTCCGCCCTGGCCCACAACCTGAAGCCGCTCGAGCGGGACGGCTACGTCGTCGTCCGTATCGACCCGGCAGATCGGCGCAACCGCATCGTCGGACTGACCGATGCCGGCTGGGCCAAGCTCGACGAAACGTTCGCGCTCTGGTCCGCGGCCCAGCACCGCTTCGAGGCGACCTTCGGGCCGGACCAGGCCGCGGCGCTGCGGGCGGCACTCCAGGTGATCGCGTCCCCCGATTTCGCCGCGCGGCTCGGCGAGGCTGCCGGGGACTGAGCGGGCGGGCCTTCGCTGCGGCGGCCGCGACGTCGGGAGCGACGCCAGTGCCTGCGCGACCTCGACACCGGCCGATTTGCGCCCCGCTTGCCTTCCGATCCATATTGAATATGCTTCATTTAAGCCCGAAGGGGCGCCGGCACGGCCGGTGGGAGGAGGCGGCATGGGTGCGGTTGCAGAACGGCAGTCGAATATTCGGTCCACCAGCTTCGCGCTGACGGAGGAGCAGCGCGAGGTGCTGGAACAGGTTTCGCGCTTCGGCGAGGCCGAACTGCTGCCGTTGCAGCAGCGCATGGACGACGAGGAGTGGTGGCCGCCCCATGTCATGCCGGCGCTCGCCGGAATGGGCCTGCTCGGGGTTACCGCGCCGGCCGCGTACGGCGGCCTCGACGGCGATTTCTTCACCTCGGGGCTGATCGCCCAGGCGCTCAGCCGGTGGAACCACGCCGTGGCGCTGAGCTATGTGGCGCACGAGAACCTCTGCCTCAACAACATCGTTCGCCACGCCAGCGACGAGCTGAAGCACCGCTACGTGCCGGGCATGTGCGACGGCTCGCGCATCGGCGCCCTCGGCCTCACCGAGCCGGGTGCCGGTTCCGACGCGCTGGGCTCGATGGCGACGACCGCGCGGCTCGACGGCGACCACTACGTGCTCAACGGCCGCAAGCTGTTCATCACCAACGGCCCGGTGGCCGATGTCGTGCTGGTCTATGCCAAGACCGACAAGGAGCGCGGCGCCAGGGGCATCTCCGCCTTCCTGGTCGAGACCAAGACGCCCGGCTTCGCCGTGGCCCAGAAGCTGGACAAGATGGGCTTCCGCGGGTCGACCACGGCCGAGCTCCTGTTCGACGACTGCCGCGTGCCGGCGGCCAACCTGGTCGGACGCGAGAACGGCGGTGTCGCGGTGGTGATGAGCGGGCTCGATCTGGAGCGCGCCATCGTCGCCATGATCAACCTGGGCATGGCCGAGCGCGCCTTCGACCTCGCCCTCGACTACGCGCGCACGCGCCAGCAGTTCGGCAAGCCCATCGGCGAGTTTCAATTGGTGCAAGGCAAGCTTGCCGAGATGTACACCACGATCCGGGCGATGCGGGCGCTATGCTATCAGACCCTGGCAGAGGCCAACGACATGGCCGGGGATGCGGGCGGCCGCGGCGAGATCCACGCCCTCACCGCCGCCTCGATCCTGTTTGCAGCCGAGGGCTGCACCCGGGTCGTCTCCGATGCCGTCCAGATCTTCGGCGGCGCCGGCTACATGCGCGAGACCGAGATCAACCGTCTCTACCGGGCCAGCAAGCTCCTGGAGATCGGCGCCGGCACCACCGAGATCCGCAAGCTGATCATCGGCGGCGAGATGCTGAAGCGCTGAGGCGCACCGCGCCTCGGGCGACGGTGGCTGCGCCGCGCCCGGCCTTGGGCATCGTCGCCACGCGCGATCGGCCGTCCAAGCCTCAACCCAGCGATGTCGTGTAAAAAAGCCTGCTCGCGCCGCCCTCCGGCGCGGCAGGCTCATTCTGCGTCCGCGCCCCAATTAGCAACATTCATCCCTTGCTGGGGATAGTGCGCCTTCATAAACTGCACGTCGTATCTATGACTTAGGTTCCAATTCGGGACCTAAATATACGTAAAATCGAGCAAGAGATTTTCGCTATGCTTTCCAGGATGACCGCGGCTGCCGCCGGTTCGGCGGCGCTCGGGCTGCTGCTCGTTGCAGGCCTCGTGGATCGGGTGGACGCCGCCGGGCCGGACGAGGCGCCGCTGGCCGTGGTGCGGATCGCTGCGGTGTCCGGCTCGGTGATGCCGCAGGACTTCAGGGCCGGCATCCAGAAGGGCTTCTTCAAGAAGCACGGGCTCGACATCAAGATCACCGAACTCGCCACGGGCACCAACAACATCACCGCGGCGGTGCAGGGCAGCGCCGACATCGCCTACGCCGATATCTTCGCCGGCCTCTCCTCCATCAAGAACGGCTTCGACATCGGTCTGGTCGCGCCCCACAACGGAGCCGGTCCCTACCAGTTCCTGCTCGTGCGCCAGGACAGCGAGCGCAGGGCGTTCAAAGACCTTCCGGGCGCCACGATCGCGCTCGGCGCGCCGCCCCAGTTCAAGGCCATCACCTCGGCCGTGCTGGCCTCGCAGGGCGTCGACCCCAAGACGGTGAAATTCACCATCGTGCCCGACCAGACCACCTTCGGCGCGGTGCTGCAAAGCCGCCAGGCGGACGTCATCTCGACCTCGAGCGCCGTCAACGCCTATCAGTGGCTGAACCAGTACAAGCTCCATGCCATCGGCGATTCCGACAAGGCCAAGTTCGAGCTGACAAAGGACAGTCCGATCGCCGGGTGGTGGTCGACCAGCGCCTGGTTCGCCGCCAACAAGCCCGTCGCCATCCGCTTCCGCGACGCGTTGCGCGAGACGATTCGCTGGTACGCCACGCTGAGCGACGAGGAACGCGCCGCCTTCGTCAAGGAGCAGACGAAGATCGACCTGGTGGCGCTCGACAAGCAGACACCCGGCGTGCTCGCCGCCGCCACCGTCTACTTCGGCTTCGGCAAGCCGGTCGATCTGGCACGGCTGCGAGATTGGATCCGCACCGGCAACGAATACGCCAACGTGCCGACGGGCGTCGATCTCGACAAGCACATCTTCGAGACATCGCTGAACTGAAGCCCGGCAGAGCGAGGGCCGCGGCGCAGCGCCGGCCGCCGCGCGCCGCCGTCGCTCGCCAGGGCCGCATCGGGAACATTGTCATGAGCAGCAGGACGCGCAGCCTCAAGATCGCCTATTCGGCATGGCCGACCGGCCGTCACGCCAGCGCCTGGCGCCTGCCCGAGGCGTTCAACGGGGGCACCGTCGATCCGGTCTATCTCGCCGACACCGTCCGCACCGCCGAGCGCGGCCTGTTCGACTATTACTTCGCCGGCAACGCCATTTCGAGCACGGCCGACGCGCAGCGGAGCTGGCACAACGACGTCTTCAAGATCGAGGGCTTCACGCTGGCCTCGTACGCGGCGGCGATCACCCGCCACATCGGGCTGGTCGTCACCGTCAACAGCACTTATGCGGAGCCCTACGACACCGCCCGCGCGATCGTGTCCCTCGACCATCTGAGTGGCGGGCGCGCCGGCCTCAACATCGTCACCGGCGTCGAAGGCATCGATGCTCCGGCCCAGAACTATGGTCAGGCCAAGCACCTCGGCCGGGCCGACAAATACGGCCGGGCGGAGGAGTTCCTCGAGATCATCCAGAGCCTCTCGGACAGCTGGGAGTCGGACTATTTCGTCGACGACCGTGAGGCCGGCGTCTTCATCGACGCGACGAAGGGACATCCGATCGGCTTCGAGGGCCAGCACTACACGGTCAAGGGTGCCCTCAACGTGCCGCGCCCGCCGCAGGGCCAGGTGCCGATCGTTCACGCCGGCAGCTCGGAGCAGTCCTTCGCCTACGGCGCCAGGCACGCCGATATCCGCTTCAGTCCCTTCGTGTCGACCGACTGGAACCGCGACTATTACAAGCGGGTCAAGGGCCTGCTGCCGCAGTACGGCCGTGATCCGGACGACCAGTTCATCATCCCGGGCATCACCTTCTATGTCGCCGGCACCGCGGCGGAGGCGCATGCCAAGTTCCGCGAGGTGCAGAACCTCGTCGTCACCCAATACGCACCGGCGCAGGTCGGCGACCTCGTCGGCGTCGACGTGCGCTCGATCCCGCCCAGGGAGAAGATCGTCAGCGTCTTCGACGAGGCGGTCTTCACCAGGCATCCGTGGCTGGGGACCGCGCTCGCCGCCTTCGGCGACGAGACCGTGACGCTCCAGGATCTGTTTCACTACATCTCCAACAAGGGCCACCTCAACCAGCCGCCCGTCGTCGGCAGCGGCAAGCAGGTGGCCCGCTGGATCGCCGACAATTTCGAGGCCCGGGCATTCGACGGCGTGAAGCTGTTTCCGCCCTATGCGCGCACGCCGCTCGATGCGTTCGTCGATCTCGTCGTGCCCGAGCTGCAGCGCCTGGGCGTCTACAAGACGGCGTACGAGGCCTCGACCCTGCGCGGTCATCTCGGCCTGCCCATCCCGGCAAACCGGTATGCGGCGCGGCGCGAGACGCCGGCGCGCGTCAAGATTCCGGCCTGACCGGCCGCGGTGCGCTCATGACCACGGTTCGCGCCACACGCGTCGGCAAGCGCTATCTGTCCGCCAGCCGGGAAACCGTGACGGGCCTTTCGCCGGTCGACCTCGCCGTCGAGGATGGCGCGTTCGTCTCGATCGTCGGCCGCTCCGGCTGCGGCAAGTCCACGCTGCTGCGCCTCATCGCCGGCTTGGAGCAGCCCTCGCTCGGCGCCGTGGAGGTGGACGGAGTGCGTGTGACGCGGCCGCCCGACAGCGTGCGCTACGTTTTTCAGGACTACGGCCAGTCGTTGCTGCCCTGGAAGACCGTCGGCGACAACATCCGGTTCGGCCTTCGTCACGCCTATGCCCTGACCGAGCGCGAAGCGCGCCGGCGCGACTGGGATGCCCTGATCGAGACGAAGCTGCGCGAGGTCGGGCTCTCCGGCGTCGCCGAGCGCTATCCGTCGGAGTTGTCCGGCGGCATGCAGCAGCGGGTGGCTATTGCCCGCGTGCTGGCAGCCAGGCCGAAGATCCTGCTGCTCGACGAGCCCTTTTCCGCAGTGGACGCGCTCAGCCGGGCCATGCTGCAGGACCTCGTCCTGGAGATCTGGCGCAGCCACGGGCTGACCGTGCTGTTCGTCACCCACGATATCGACGAGGCGATCTACCTCTCGGATCGGGTGATTGTGCTCGGGCCGCACGGCCGGGGCATCGACGCGGACGCGGCCGTGCGGCTCGAGCGCCCCCGCCATCAGGTCTCCACGCGATCGAACCGCGAATACCTCAGGCTGCGGGGCGAGATCTTCGATCTCGTCATGGGCGCGCAAGATGCCTCGCGCGGGGTGAGGGCCCTGCAATGACGGCGCACTACCTGGAGGCCGCGAGGGGGCGCGAGAGCCCCGATGTCGCCCCATCCGCACCACTTAAGGTGAAGGCGTTCGGACGCGCTTTCGTCCGCAGCCGGGCGCTGGGTTGGAGCGCCGTGCTGGCCCTCCTGGTCGTCTGGCAGGTGGTCGCCACCGTGCGCACCATGCCCGAGTTGCCGCCGCTCGACGCCATCGCCGTGGAGTGGCTGGATCAGGTGGAGAACGGCGAGCTGTTGTCGGCGCTGCTCGAAACCCTGCGCATCACCGCCATCGGCTTCGTCATCGCGACGCTGGTCGGGGTTGCGCTGGGCTTCCTGATGGGCCGCGTGCGGGTGGTCTGGGCGCTGGCCGAGCCGGTCGTCGAACTGGCGAGGCAGATCCCGGTCTCCGCGCTGCTGCCGCTGCTGATCCTCTACCTCGGCATCGAGGACCGGCTCCGGGTGACCGTCGTGGTCATCGTGGCCACGTTTCCCATCCTGCTCAACGCCTTCGCGGGAGCCCGCAGCCTCTCGCGCACCATGCGGCTGACGGCGCAGACCTTCCGCCTGACGTGGTGGCAGACACAGGTGGAGATCGGCATCCCCGCCGCGCTGCCGTTCATCCTGGTCGGCATGCGGCAAGCCCTCGGCATGACGCTCGTCATGGCCGTCGTCACCGGAATGCTCGCCGGCAACAGCGGTGTCGGCTACTTCATCCTGCAGGCCCAGCAGGTGCTCAACGTGCGGGCGCTGTTCGCGGGCATCTTCACCATCGCCATCGTCGGCTATGCGCTCAATGCGCTGTTCCTGCTCCTCGACCGCCGGCTGACCCGATGGCGGACCCTCGGCGCGGCTGACGATTGATCGCGCCGGCTTTCCCGCAGACGTCTCGACGAGGCCGGCATGACCGCGCGTGACCCCAGCCCCTTCATCGGCGCCGACGAACTGGCGGTGGAACTCGCCGGCGGCCGGCCGTCCCGTCGTTCGTGGCCCAGGGGACGCTCGTCGATACACGACCGCCAGCGGCCTATGGCACCGGCCACATCCCGGGCGCCAAGACTGTCCCCATCGGCGGGTTGGTGGATGGGGACGGTCTGCTGCTGCCGGCGGCCGAGCTCAGGCAGCGCCTCGCGGACAGCCGCGTGGCGCTCGACGGGCCGATCGCCGCCTACTGCGGCGGGGGGCGTGGCGTCGGCCTACTTCACCCTGGTCCTCGCCACGCTCGGCATCGGCGTGACCCTCTACCCGGGCTCGTGGTCGGACTGGATCACCGATCCGCAGCGGCCGATCTCGACCTGATCCATCACGACGCGGGGCTGATCATGACGATTCAAGACATCTTCTCGGTGCGCGGCAAGCGCGCCATCGTGACCGGCGGGGCGAGCGGCATCGGTCTCGCGATCGCGGAAGGGCTGGCGGAAAACGGCGCCCACGTCGCCATCATCGATCGCGACGAGGCGAGCCTGGCGGAGCAGAACCGGGCGTTGCGGGAACGCGGCCTGACCATCCAAGCCCTGAAGGCGGACGTCGCCGATGCGGACGCCATCGGCGAAGCGGTCGCCGGTGCCGTGCAGAAGCAAGGGGGCTTGGATATCATCTTCGCCAATGCCGGCGTCACCGGCGGCTACGGGCCAATCTCGGGGCAGGGCGGCAGGGGGCGGCTGGAGAGCCTGGATCTCGGCCTCTGGCAGCGGACCCTCGATATCAACCTGACCGGTGTCGTCCACACGCTCCGGGCCGCCGTGCCGGCGCTCAAGGCCGCGAAGGCGGGCAAGATCATCGTGACGGCGTCGATCGCGGGCCTGCGCGCCAACGCGGCGATCGGCTATCCCTACACGGCCTCGAAGACCGCCCTGGTCGGCCTCATCAAGGAACTGGCGCTCGAACTCGCCGAGTTCAACATCCAGGTGAACGGGCTGGCGCCGGGCCCGTTCAAGACCAACATCAATGACCGCCGCTTCCACGATCCGGTCGACGCCGCGATCGAAACAGCGACCGTGCCGCAACGCCGGCTGGGGGAGCCGGCGGAAATCAAGGGTCTCGCCATCCTGCTCGCCTCCGGCGCGTCGAGCTTCATCACCGGAACGGTGATCCCGATCGATGGCGGCAAGACCGCCGGAAGTTGAATGCCGGCGCTGACTGAATTGGCACCCCTATTGAGAGCAGCAGGGCGAGCATAAATGCTGCAACGCAGAGATCGGCAACCCTCATGTTGCAGCGCGGTGCCGATGCCAATGATAGAAAGATCCTCTCAATTCCTCTGCAATTTGGTATGTTTTTCCGAACAGCGCGCATGACAGCGCCTGCGCTCGCGCGTTAGCATGTATCGGCACTTGGGCGCATCGGGGCGAGCATTGCCATGATAGATCTCTCCGAGCAGAAAGCGTTCGATTCCTGTCGGGTCAACGTCTTCTATAAATTCGTTGCTGAATATCGCTTCTTCATGAAGTGGCAACAGGACGTGCAGCAGGTCAGAATTCGAATCGAAGAGGATCCGTCCGGCCAGTTCGTCTTCTCCCAAAGCCACTACATCCAGACACCCCTGCATCGCACCCCGGTCGTCGTGCCCCGCGCGCACGACGCCTCGGCCGAGGGGGCCCTGCAGCGTGCGACCGAGACGATCGTGCCTTATTTCGAGGAGGCGGTGGCCAGAGGCTTTGCGCCCTCGCGCGGCTGGTTTGTGCTCAACGAAGCCTACTGACGGCGGCGCGCCCGGAGCGGGACAACCGAGCTGGGTCCCGGATGCGGAAGGGCTGTTGCGTGGCGATAAATTCCACGCCTATGCGTTGTGATGGCATAATAATCTAGTAATTATATCGTAATAGACAATCGATGTCATTGACGAATACTGAGTCGATTGGAGATGATCGTCCGAGATTTAACAGACCGGTCGAGGAGGGTGGCATGTCGGACGCGTCGGATCTCAATGCCTATCTGGTGCAGAAGCGCGCCGCGCTCGGCGAACGGGCGACGCGGATAGCCGACGGCACGCTGGCGACCGTGCCGCTTGCCGCAACCGTGCGCGTGGAGGGCCGCTCAGGCGTCCGGCGCATTCGGGTGCGCGATTTTCAGGTCATCACCGACAGCCCGCCCGACTTCGCCGGCTACGACCTGGGTCCGAGCTCGCCCGAGCTTCAGCTCGGCATTCTCGGCAGCTGCCTGACCCATAGTTTCCTGATCCAGGCGGCTCTCCTGCACGTGCCCATCGAGGCGATCGAGGTGGAGGTCTCCGGGCAGATCGATGCCAGGGGCGCGCACGCCGACCACCCCGACGTCCCGGTCCATCCGCACGAGATCTCTTACGTCGTCCACATCACCTCGCCGGTCTCGAGGGAGGAGATCGCAGCGCTCGAAGACAGGGTCGAGCGCAGCTGCCCGATTCTCAACCTGCTGCGCAAACCGCAGAGCATCGCCGGATCCGTCGCCCATCATGTGCCCGGCGCCGAAGGTCACACTCCCCGGGCCGCGTCTCGCGCAGCCTGACGCAGCCGCCCGATATTCCCGAACTTGCAGGACACGCCATGACCACCGCACCGCCCTCCCAACGCCCCGAGACCATTGTCCTCCACGCCGGGTGGCGCGCCGACACGGCGACCGGTGCGGTCGCCGTGCCCGTCTATCAGACGACCTCCTACCAGTTCCGCGATACCGAGCATGCGGCCAATCTGTTCGGCCTCAAGGAGCTCGGCAACATCTACACGCGCGTCACCAACCCGACGACGGCGGTGCTGGAGGAGCGGCTCGCTGCGCTGGAGGGTGGGGCCGCGGCGCTCGCCGTCGCCTCAGGCCAGGCGGCCTCGGCGTTCGCCGTCTTCGCCCTGGCGCGGGCCGGGGACAACATCGTCAGCGCGACGGACCTCTATGGCGGCACCTGGGCGCTGTTTGCCAACACGCTGAGCGAGCACGGCGTCGAGGTGCGCTTCGTCGACCCGACCGACCCGGAGAACTTTGCCCGGGCGACAGACGCGCGCACGCGCGCCTACTATGCCGAGACATTGCCGAACCCCAAGCTCGCGGTCTTCCCCATCGCAGAGGTCGCCGAGATCGGCCGGCCGCTGGGCATTCCGCTGATCGTCGACAACACCGCGGCGCCCATCCTGGCGCGCCCGCTGGATCACGGCGCTGCCGTGGTCGTCTACTCCACCACCAAATACATCGGCGGGCACGGTACCTCGATCGGCGGCGTCATCATCGACGGCGGCAATTTCGACTGGGAGGCTTTTCCTGAGCGGCAGCCCACACTCAACACGCCTGATCCCAGCTATCATGGCGCGGTGTGGGTCCAGGAGGCCAAGGCGCTGGGGCCGATCGCCTTCCTGCTGCGGGCACGCCTGCGCCTCCAGCGCGACTTCGGCGCCGCTCTGTCGCCCTTCAACGCCTTCCAGATCCTCCAGGGGCTCGAGACGCTGCCGCTCCGTATCGAGCGCCATGCGGAGAATGCGAGGGCCGTGGCCGAGTTCCTGAGCGCGCGCCCCGAGGTCAGCCGAGTGATCTATCCGGGCCTGCAGACGGGCGCGGCGCGATCCCGCGCCGACGCCTACCTCAAGGGCGGCTACGGCGGCCTGGTCGGCTTCGAGCTGGCCGCGGGCCATGCCGCCGGGCGGCGCTTCATCGACAGCCTCGAGCTGCTCTACCACGTCGCCAACATCGGCGATGCCCGCAGCCTCGCCATCCATCCGGCCAGCACCACCCATTCCCAACTGTCGGTCGAGGATCAGCTCTCGACCGGCGTGTCGGCGGGCTATGTCCGTCTGTCGGTCGGCATCGAACACATCACCGATATCCTGGCCGATATCGAGCGCGGCCTCGATGCCGCCGGCCGGCTGGCCGAAGCGGCGTGACGGGGCGCGGCGGGCGCACCGATCCGAGGCCGGCGCCACGGCGCCGGCCTCGAAGTTGAGAACGAGGACAAGCATCCATGAATCTGCGCGTCGTCACGCTGAACGGCCTGCCGCTGCTCGACCTGTCGCGGCTGGAGCAGGGCCAGCCCGAGCGCGACAGCTTTCTCGACGATCTCAGGCGCGCGGCCCGCGACGTCGGCTTCTTCTACATTGCCGGGCATGGCATCCCCGATCACCAGATCGAACGGGTGCTCGAGCTATCGCGCCGCTTCTTCGCGCTGCCGGAGGCCGACAAGCTGGCCATCGAGATGGTCAACTCCCCTCATTTCCGCGGCTACACCCGTGCGGGCCTGGAGATCACCCGCGGCGAAGCCGACTGGCGCGAGCAACTCGACATCGGGGCCGAGCGGCCGGCGCTGGCGCGCGATCCGGCGGCCCCGCCGTGGACGCGCCTCCAGGGCCCGAACCAATGGCCCGACACCCTGCCGGAGCTGAAGCAGGCGCTGCTGGCCTGGCAGACCGCGGTGACGGATGTCGCCGTGCGCCTGCTGCGCGCCTTCGCCGAGGCGCTGGAGCAGCCGGACGACATCTTCGAGCCGATCTATGCGGATGCGCCCAACCAGCACATCAAGCTGATCCGCTACCCCGGCCGGGACCAGACAGGTTCCGGGCAGGGCGTCGGCGCCCACAAGGACAGCGGTTTTCTCACCCTGCTCTTGCAGGATACGCAAGGGGGGCTCGAGGTCGAAAGCGCCTCCGGCTGGATTCCGGCGGTGCCGCTGGCGTCGACCTTCGTCGTCAACATCGGCGAGCTCCTGGAACTCGCCTCCAACGGCTACCTGAAGGCCACCGTGCACCGGGTGGTGACGCCTCCGTCGGGCGCAGAGCGGCTATCCGTTGCCTTCTTCCTCGGCGCGCGCCACGATGCCGAGGTTCCCCTGCTCGCGCTTCCCCCGGCCCTCGCGGCCGAGGCGCACGGGCCGGAGAGCGACCCGGCCAACCCGCTGTTCCACCAGGTTGGCACCAACTATCTCAAGGGGCGGCTGCGCTCCCACCCGGACGTGGCGCGCCGACACTATGCCGACCTGCTGGACAGGCCCGTCGGCTAGTACCGTCTCACCGAGACTTTGACTGCTGGGCGGTGGCAGCGGGCCGGGCTCCTAGAGGATGGAAGGTCGGGTCAAGCCCGACCATGACGTTGAGAATAAATGGTTTCCCTTCCATCGTCATGGTCGGGCTTGACCCGACCATCCATCTTCTCAAAGACTCAAGACCTCAGTGCAGCACCACTAGGGGCAGCATAGCCCGCAATCGAGGAAATCGCTCATGAACCAGATCACGCAGCGCCCCAAGCAGTATTCTCTGGTCGCGCGGCCGCCGGCGGCGACGTTCGAGGAGGAGCGGCTGCATCGCAAGCAGCGCCTGGCCGCAACCTTCCGCCTGTTCGCCCGCTATGGCTTCGACCAGGGGCTCGCCGGGCACGTCACGGTGCGTGATCCGGAATTCTCCGACCGCTTCTGGATCAATCCGCTGGGCCAGTATTTCGGTCACATCAGGGTGTCGGATCTCCAGCTCGTCGATCACGACGGCCAGATCCTCGTCGGCAACCGGCCAATCAACCAGGCCGGCTTCGTCATCCACTCGGCGATCCATGCCGCCCGTCCCGATGTCATCGCGGCCGCGCACACCCACTCCACCTATGGCAAGGCGTGGTCGACGCTGGGCCGCAAGCTCGATCCGATCACCCAGGATTCGTGTGCCTTCTACGAGGACCATGACGTCTTCGATCCGTTCAGCGGCGTGGTGCTCGATGCCGACGAGGGCAAGCGCATCGGCGAGACCATCGGCAGCAAGAAGGCGCTGATCCTCCAGAACCACGGTCTGCTGACGGTCGGCCCGACCATCGAGGCGACGGCGTGGTGGTTCATCAGCATGGAGAACACGGCGCATGCGCAACTGCTCGCCGAGGCCGCCGGCAAACCCAAGCTGATCGCCCCTGACGTAGCGCGGCTCACCGCATCTCAGGTCGGCACCCACAAGGGTGGCTACTTCAGCTTCCAGCCGCTGTGGGATTGGATCGTCGCGGCCGAGCCCGACCTGCTCGACTGAGGACGAGGCGACGTCGCCCGCCCGATCCGCCGATCATGTCCTGCGCCCGGGGGCCGCGACGCCGTGGCCCCCGTCGGCGTTCTTGGCCGAGCCGGGCCGCCGCCTTCCGAGTTAGCCCGCCCCCGGCCTCGATGATGGATCAGCGGCAGGTGCCGCCTTGCGTCGACGGGCGCCACTGCCGCTTGACCGCGGCCCGACCTCAGCAGGCGCGTAAGGGGAGGGAGCGACGTTGGACGCCAGCCCGGCCGCCGTGGCTCGAGACGCCGCTCGCGAACGACGCCGGGCCGCGCAGCAATCGCAGGATAACGCGATTGCAATCGTGGCGGGTGGAAGCGAATACTTTTCTTCGCGGCCCCGCTCAGGCGAATAGATACTCCTTCAAAGCTGAAATATTCGGAAATAGCGTTCTATTGCGGACGGTCTGATGCGGACGTATTTTGCTTCGTGGTCGACGCGTTCGACAAATAGATATCCATAGACCGGCTTTGACTGAAGCGCCGATCACCGTTGGCGTCGATCGGCGTCGAGAATGTATCTCATGAGTATTGTAGTCGGGGCGCACCCGCAGAACCTATCCTTGTCAATTCTCTACAGGCGCTCGCGGGTTGTGGCAGCCCTGCGTGAGCGTGGGATCGAGTTCTTCAACTATGACGCCGGTTCGCAGACCATACCGCTGCTGAAGACGGGCGTCCTGGATATTGCCGGCACCGGCGCCACGCCGCCGATCCTGGCCGAGGCGGAGGGCCTGGCGACGGCCGTGTTCGGCATGTCCGGCGCCCGGCCGGAACGCGGCGGTCTCATCGTGCGCGCCGATTCCGCAATGCAGTCGATCGCTGACATCCGGGGGCGTGGCATCGGGCTGATGCCGATCTCCTGGCACACGCAATTCCTCGCCGCCGAGCTCGATGCGGCCGGCATCGGCTGGGGCGAGGTGCGCGCCGCAGAGATCATACCGGCGACGGCCGCCGACGCCTTTGTCCACGGTCTGCTCGACGCCATCGTCGCCACCGATCCGCTCTACGCCAAGATCGCCGCCCGCGCCCCGGTTCGGATTCTGGCATCGCCTGGCCAGAGCTTCTCCAACCGCTCCGTCTACTGGGCGCGGCGGCAATTCCTGCGGGATCATCCCGATATCGTGCGGGCGCTTCTGGAGGCGCTGATCGCCTCGGACCGCGCGACGGCCGAGGACCCGCGCGAGGCCGCGGCGCTGCTCGACGGCGTCAACGGCAACACGGCGGACCAATGGTTGCCGGCCATCACCTCCCGGCCGTGGGGTGTCGATGCACCGGATGCCGGGTTCCTCGCCGAGCAGCAGGCGCATGCCGACATCTTCGCCCGCTTCGGCCTCATCCCGGCACCAATCGATGCGCGGCCCACGGTCGATGCATCGTTCCTGGGCACGTCGCGGACCTGATCGACGAAGGACTGTGTCATGGACGTTCTCTGGTACCTCACCGGCCCCGATGGCCACTATCCCTGGCGGCCGGATGGAGCGCGCGAGCTCAGCTATCCCTATTTCCAGCAGCTGGCCCGGGCGGTCGACCACCTCGGCTTCACCGGTGCCCTGCTGGCGACGGGCTCGCACGACGCCTGGGTGCAGGGCTCGTCTCTGATTCCCTATACCGAGAACTTCCAGCACCTGATCGCGGCCCATCCGCCGATGCTGTCGCCGACCCTGCTCGCCAAGATGATGACGACCTTCGACCAGTTCTCGAAGGGGCGGCTGCGCGTCAACATCGTCAATGGCGATGCCAAGCTGATGGCCCAAAGCGGTGTGCATCTCAGCCATGATGAGCGCTACGCCTATACGGACGAATACCTCACCGTGCTGCGAGCGCTGCTGCGCGGCGAGACCGTCAACTTCAAGGGCAAATTCATCCATGTGGTGGATGCCGGGCTGCCGCTGCCGCCCACGCAGCAGCCGAGCATCCCGCTCTGGTTCGGCGGCTCGTCGGAGGCGGCCCACGAGGTCGCGGCCAAGCATATCGACACCTACCTGTCCTGGGGCGAGACGCCGGCCCAGGCCGAGCAGAAGATCAAGCACGTCAAGGCCCTGGCCGCGCGCTACGGCCGCGCCGACAAGATGCGTTTCGGCATCCGCCTCTATGTCATCGTCCGCAAGACGGAAGCCGAGGCCTGGGCCGCCGCTCAGGATCTCTACGATCACATGGACGAGAGGGCCATTGCGGGGGCGCAAGCCTACGTGGCCGGCATCGATTCCATCGGCCAGCAGCGCATGTCGGCGCTGCACGGCGGCCGCAAGCCCGCGGACCTGCGCGAACTGGAGATCGCGCCCAATCTTTGGTCCGGCATCGGGCTGGTGCGGCACGGGCCGGGCACGGCGCTGGTCGGCAGCCCCGAGCAGGTGGTCGAGCGCATTCAGGACTACCGGGCGGCCGGCATCGACGTGCTGATCGTCTCGGGCATGCCGCTGCTGGAGGAGGCCTATCGCTTCGCCGAGCTGGTGCTGCCCCGCATCGCCGACCGGCGTGGCGCCGACCGGAGCATCACGTCGGCCTGGACCAAGGACCGGGACGCGGCCTGGAAGAGCGTCGCCTGAAGACGGCCCCTCCAGCCGCAGCGTCCACCCTCCACAGCGCAGCAACGAGGATCAGCTATGTCGGCCGATACCGCCCCCTACATCGATCTTACGCCGGTTGAGGACGCGACAGGGGATCTCAAGCGCCTCTACGACGACCTCGAGCGGGTGAGGGGCAAGGGCCGCGTCTCGAACCTGTTCAAGGCTTACGGCAAGTTTCCGGCGCTCGGCGAGGCCAACTTCCGGCGCCTCAACATCCTGCTCGGCCAGGGGCAGCTTTCCAACAAGCTGAAGGAGGCGGTCATGGTGGCGTTGGCCGAGATCAACCATTGCACCTATTGCGTCGCCTTCCACGCCACGGCGATGCAGGCCCATGGCGCTTCGCTCGACGAGATCTCGGCGGCGCGCAGCTTCGATCCGGATCGTCTCGGGTTGTCCGAAAAAGAGACGGCGCTGTTCGAGTTCGCGCTCAAGGCCAACGGTGATCCGCATGGCATCACGCGCGCCGATGTCGCGGCGGTGCGAGCCGTGGGCGCCAGCGACGCCGACCTGGTCGAGGTGCTCGAGACGGTCAACACGGGCAACAGCTTCAATCTGTTCGCCGGCGCGCTCAACGTCGGCGCCGACGATTTCCTGAATTACTCGCTGGAAGAGGGGCGCTTCCTGACCGAACACGGATCGGCTGCCGCATGAGCATCCCCGCCATCGCCTCCGAGGCGGAGTTCGAACGCGTGCTTGCGGGGCCGGGGCCGGTTCTCGTCGAGTTCACCGGGCCGAACTGCATCATCTGCGGCAAGCTCAAGCCGATGCTCGAGGCGGCGGCGGCCCAGGCGCCGGTATCGATCGTCGAGGCGGATGCGGCGCGGCTGCCGGCGCTCGCAGAGCGCTTCGCCATCCGCAGCGTGCCGACGCTGATCCTCTTTCGCGGCGGCGAGGCGGTGGGTCGCAAGGTTGGCTTCTCGACCGCGGCGGAGCTGCGGCGCTGGGTGGCGCATGCCGGTGCGCCGTCCGTTGCGGCGGCCGCCGAGGGGGCCCGTGCACGATGACCATCAAGTTGATCGACGTGATAGCCGCGCCCAAGCCGCCCGGGCCGTTCTCGCACGCCGCGACCTTCGGCCCCTTCGTCTTCACGTCGGGCATGGGCGGCCTCGACCCGGCGACCGGGCAGGTGGTCTCGGATGACGTGATCGCCCAGTCCGAGCAGGCGATCCGCAACGTCAAAGCCATTTTGGCGGGCGCCGGCTGCACCCTCGCGGACGTGGTCAAGGCCACGGTCTACCTCACGGATATGGCCGACTACGAGCGCGTGAACCGCGTCTACGACGCCGCGTTCGCGCCGCACAGACCGGCGCGCACCTGCGTCGCCGTGTCCAGCCTGCCGGTGCGTGAGCGCATGAAGATCGAGACCGTCGCCGTCAAGCCGGCCGCGGAATGAGGCGGCCGGCTGACACCGGGCCGTTCGCACTGCCCGGTCGGCCACGCAACAGGAGCATTGACATGTCGTCCCCCTATCAGCGTCTCGCGGCCCTTCTCGTGGTGGGCGCGCTCGGGCTCGGCCCCTCGGCCGCGGCGGCGGACACGGTGACGATCGGCCTGGCGCAATCGATCACCGGTGGCTCGCCGGCGCTCTACGGCATCGAGCAGAAGAATGCCGCCGAGCTTGCGGTGGACGAAGCCAATGCGGCCAAGCTCCTCGGCGACCGCAAGATCCAGCTGGTGCACCTGGACGACGGCGCCGACCGCGGCCAGACGGTCAACGTCTTCCAGCGCCTGATCGGCCGCGACAAGGTGGTCGCGATCATCGGGCCCACGCTGTCGACCGGGGCCTTTGCCGCTGATCCGATCGCCCAGAAGGCCGGCGTGCCGGTTGTCGCCGCATCCAATACCGCATCCGGGGTCACCGACATCGGCGACTACATCTTCCGCGTCAGCCCGCCGGAGGATCGGGTCACGCCCGGGGTCCTCAAGACGGTGGTCGACCGCTTCAAGGTCAAGCGCGTCGCGCAGATCTACGGCATCGACGACCAACTGACCAAGTCGGCCTACAACACGCAGAAGAAGGCGCTCGAAGCGCTGGGCGTCGAGATCGTCGCCACCGAGACCTTCCAACGCGGCGACGTCGAGTTCGCAGCCCAGCTCACCAAGATCAAGGCGGCCCAGCCGGACCTCATCGTCCTCGGCAGCTTGGCGGAGGAGTCCGCCGGCATCCTGCGGCAGGCCCGGCAGCTCGGCATTCCCAAGGAGGTGGTGTTCGTCGGAACGCAATCGTCCATCTCGAGCAAGTTCTTCGAGCTGGCTGGCCCGGCGGCCGAAGGGCTGATCGCCGGAACCGCCTGGTACATCGACTCGCCCGAGCCGAAGAACCAGGAATTCGTCAAGAAGTACGAGGCCCGCTTCGGCCGCAAACCCGACATCTACTCGGCCTACGGCTACGACGCGGCCTCGCTCGTCATCAACGCCATCAAGGAGGCCGGCTCCGGCGACCGCAAGGCGGTCCGCGACAACCTGGCCAAGACCAAGAACTTCCCCGGCGTGCTGGGCCCGATCGGATTCGACGCGGGGCGCGAGCCGGTCATCGATCCGAAGATCCTCGTCGCGAGCGGCGGTCGCTTCGTCATCTTCAAGTAGCCGGAGCGTCGGCGATGGTTCGCTCAGCACGCACGCATTCAGCGATCGTCCGGCGCCGACGGAGCCGCTGGGCATTCCTCTCCCCGCAAGCGGGGCGAGGTGAGCAGCTGCACGGCCGGTGGGGCCGGCGGCTGCAACCGCCCGCCCCATACGCATCACGGGACACGAGATGAGCGTCTTCCTTCAGCAGACCGTCAACGGCTTGTCCCTGGGCAGCGCCTATGCGGTCTTCGCCGTCGGCTTCACGCTGCTGTTCGGTGTCCTGAACGTACTGAACCTCGCCCAGGGCGCGGTGTTCATGGTCGGTGCCTTCACGGGCCTCGAGCTCGTGCGGCTCGTCGAGCTGCCGCTGCCTCTCGCCTTCCTCGTCGCAATGGTGACGGCCGGAGCCGTGTCGGTGCTGACGCAGGTGGCCGTATTCGGCCCGCTCGAGCGGCGCGGCGGCCACCGGTGGATGGGGCTGATCGCCAGCCTCGCGGTTGCCCGGCTCCTCGTCGCCATCGCCCAGGAGGTCTTCGGCACCCAGGTGTTGCGCTACCCCTCCGAGCCCTGGATGGAAGCGAGCTGGACCATCGCCGGCGTTCAGATCCAGGGCTTGCAACTGATCGTTCTGGCCACGGCGCTATTGGTGATGGCGGCTCTCGCGGTGCTGCTGCGGGCGACGCAAACCGGCCGCGCCATCCGCACCATGGCGTTCAACCCCAACGTAGCACGGCTCGTTGGCGTGCCCGTGCAGCGCATGACGCTGCTGACCTATTTCATCGCCGGAGCGCTCGCCGGCGCCGCCGGCGTCCAGCTCGGCGTGCTCTACAACGCGGTGTCGCCCTTCATGGGCGAGACCATCCTGCTCAAGGGCCTGACGGTGCTGATCCTGGGCGGCCTCGGCCACGTGCCCGGCGCGGCCCTTGCCGGCCTCCTGCTGGGCCTGACCGAGGTCTACAGCGTCGGCTATCTCAGCTCGTCCTTTCGTGACGCGGTGGGCTTCGGCCTAGTCTTCATCATCCTGCTCGTCCGCCCGCACGGCCTGTTCGGCCTGACGACGAGGCAGCGCGCATGAGCGAGTGGCTCGCTTCGTATGAGAATGTCGTTGCGCTGGTGCTGCTCAACGGCATCCTCGGCATCGCCGCCTACCTGATGCTGATCGTCAACCGGTTCTCGCTGGCGACGGGCGGCCTCATGGCCATCGGTGCCTATGTCAGCGTGCTCGCCACCATGAACTTCGGCGTGCCGTTCGCGCTGACGCTCGTGCTCGGTGGCGTCACCGCCGCGGTGATGGCGCTGCTGCTCGGAGCCCCGGTGCTGCGCATCGAGGGCGACTATTTCGCTCTGGCGACGCTGGCGTTCACCGAGATCGTCCGCATCATCGCCCTCAACTGGGAGAGCGTCACGGGTGGAGCGCTGGGCATCGTCGGCATTCCCACCGAGACGCAGATCTGGCAGCTCGCGCTGGCGCTCGCCGCCCTGACGGCAGCGGTCTTCGCCGTCCACCGTTCTGCCGCGGGCCGGGTCCTGGCCGCCATCCGCGGTGACGAGATGGCCGCCGCCGCGATCGGCATCGACGTGGCGCGCGCCCGGCTTTTGACCTTCGTTGCCAGCGGCGCCATCTGCGGCGTTGCCGGGGCCTTTGCTGGGCACCTGAACTTCTTCATCGGCCCGTCCGATTTCGGCATGATCCGAAGCATCGACGCGATCGTCTACGCCGTGTTCGGCGGCCTGGGCGGCGTGTTGGGCCCTGTCGTCGGGGCGCTGGTCTATACGGTGTTGCCGGAGATGCTGCGCTTCTCGGCGCAGGCGCGCGAGATCCTGCTGTCGCTGGTGATCATCCTGGCGGTGCTGTTCATGCCGCGCGGCCTGATCTCGCTGAACCTGCCGCTGCGGCGCTGGCTGCCGCGGCGCCGCGGACAACGGGGCAAACTCGCGGCCGGCCAGGGGGTTGCCGCCGAATGACTGCGCTGCTCGAGATCAGCCACGTGGCCAAGCGGTTCAATGGCGTGGTCGCCCTCGATGGCGTGTCGGCCCGCGTCGGCCGCGCCACGATCACGGCGGTCATCGGCCCCAACGGCTCGGGCAAGACCAGCCTGCTCAACGTCGTCACGGGCTTCTACGAGGCCGACCGCGGCAGCGTTCGCTTCAACGGCACCGAGATCGCCGGGCGCCCGCCGCATTGGATCGCTCGCCTGGGGCTGGCGCGCACCTTCCAGCACATCCGTCTGTTCGAAGGATTCTCCGTCTTCGACAACGTGCACGTGGCGGCGGAGCGGCGCGGGACAAGCCACGCCCGCCGGCGTGCCGAGCAGGCGCTCGAGGTGGTCGGGCTCGCAGCCGTCGGGCGGCAGCAGGCCGATGCCTTGCCCTACGGGCACAAGCGGCGGCTGGAGATCGCACGCGCCCTGGCGACGGAGCCGGAGATCCTGATCCTCGACGAGCCGGCGGCGGGCATGAACGCGACCGAGAAGATCGAGCTGGGCGAGCTTCTGTTCACCATCCGCGATTTGGGCAAGACCATCCTGCTCGTGGAGCACGACATGGATCTGGTGATGGGCATCAGCGACTATGTGATCGCCCTGAACTTCGGCTGCACGCTCGCCGCTGGGGCCCCGGCCGCCGTGCGCCAGGACCCGCAGGTGATCGAGGCCTATCTGGGCCGTCCCGAGGCGGCCGATGCCTGAGCCTGCACCTGAGGGCTCCGCCCTGCCGCTGCTGGCGCTCACCGGGCTGGAGGTCGGCTACGGTCAGGTGGCGGCCGTGCGCGGCATCGATCTGACCGTGCACGAGGGCGAGATCGTCGCGCTGATCGGCGGCAATGGCGCCGGCAAGACGACGACGCTGTCGGCCATCGCAGGCCTGCTCAAGCCCAGGGCCGGCTCGATCGCGCTGCGCGGCGAGGCCATTGCCGGGGAGCCGCCGGAGCGGCTCGTCGGCCGCGGCATGAGCCTGGTGCAGGAGGGGCGCCAGGTGGTGCCGCAGCTGACCGTGCAGGAGAACCTGTGCATCGGCGCCTACCTGCGGCGCGGCGACACCGATGTCGACCTGGAGCGCATCTACGGCATCTTCCCGCGGCTCAAGGAGCGTCATGGCCAGCCGGCGGGCTCCCTGTCCGGCGGCGAGCAGCAGATGCTGGCCATCGGCCGTGCCCTGATGGCGCGGCCGAGCCTGCTGCTCCTCGACGAGCCATCGATGGGGCTCGCCCCATTGGTGATCGAGCGCATCTTCGAGGTGATCCGCCAGATCAACGAAGAAGACGTGACCATCGTTCTGGTGGAGCAGCAGGCGGTGCAAGCGCTGCGCATCGCCCACCGCGCCTACGTCCTGGAGAATGGCAGCATACGCCTGTCGGGCCCGGCCGCCGAGATCCGGGAAAATCCGGCGGTGATCGATGCCTATCTCGGTGGACGGCGACAAGGAAGATAGGCTTTCGCAGAGCAATACATCAATGCGAGTTATTATTTCTAGTCGCGCGCAGAACATTGGAATTTATTCGTGCCGGGCCAAGGTATCATTGGGGTTCTGACACGCGGATCTCGACCGCAGGGCGCGAACCGATGACGACGGACATCAACCCTTACGGGGCGGGCGGCCCTGCCGGCCTGGGCGAGCTTGCCCGGGCGGTGCCCCTGCGCGACCTGAGCCGCAGCAACGACGAGACCGAGGTGTGGCGGGAGTTGAGGGGCGAGGCGGAAGCCGCCCTCATCGAGGAGCCGCTCTACGCCAGCCTCGTCCAGGCCACCATCCTCGATCAAAAGAGCATCGCCCACGCCTTCGCCTATCGGCTCGCGCATCGCTTGGGCGACGGCGACCTGTCGCGCCTTGCCATGCGCGACCTGTGTCTGTCGGCTTTCGAGGCCGATCCGCTGGCCGGAGCCCACGCCGTCCGTGACCTCGTCGCCATCCGCGAGCGGGATCCGACGTGCCGGCGCTACCTCGACCCCTTCCTGTTCTACAAGGGCCTGGCGGCGCTGGAGGGCTACCGGGTCGCCCACTGGCTGTGGCAGCAAGGCCGGGTGACGCTCAGCCTGCACGTGCAAAGCCGCATCTCCGAGGTGTTCGGCGCCGACATCCATCCGGCGGCGCGGATCGGCGCGGGGGTGTTCATCGACCACGCGACAGGCGTCGTGATCGGGGAAACGTCCGTGGTGGCCGATGACGTGTCGATCCTCCAGTCGGTGACGCTGGGCGGCAACGGCAAGGACCGCGGCGACCGTCACCCCAAGATCGAGCGCGGCGTGCTGCTGAGCGTGGGCGCCAAGGTGCTCGGCAACGTGCGGGTGGGCGAGGGCGCCAAGATCGCGGCGGCGGCGGTCGTTCTGCACGACGTGCCGGCTCACGCGACGGTGGCCGGGGTACCCGCGAAGGTGGTGTCCCGCACACAGAGGGGCGAGGACCCGGCGCTCAGTATGGACCAGTTCTTCGGTGACGGCATCTGAGGGGGCGGCGGCCGGCATAGACGCTTGCCGGAGATGGCAGGCCGACACGGGAGTGAACGATGAAGCGCCTGTTTCGCAGTCTGGTGGCGGCGGTGGCGCTCGCCGCAACCACCGTTCCGGCAGCGGCCGAAGGCGTTGTCCGCATCTCCGAGCAGTTCGGCACGCTCTACATCCCCTTCCACATTCTGCGGGATCAGAAGCTCATCGAGAAGCACGGCAAGGAGCTCGGGCTCGACATTCGCGTCCAGTGGCACCGCCTGTCGGGCGGGAGCGCCGTCAACGATGCCCTGCTGTCCGGGACGGTCGACATCGCGTCTGCCGGCATCGGGCCCTTCCTCACCATCTGGGACCGCACCCGCGGCGCCGTGAAGATCATCGGCGCCTTCGGCGCGCAGCCGAACTACCTCCTCACCAACAAGCCGAACATCCGCGGCCTGAAGGACTTCGGCCCCAGCGACCGCATCGCCACGCCGGCGGCGGGTGTTTCGGTGCAGGCGCGGACCTTGCAGATCGCCGCCGAACGGGAGTTCGGCCAGGGCAATCAGGGCAAGCTCGATGCGCTTCAGGTGTCGCTGCCGCACCCGGACGCGACCGCGGCTCTGCTCTCCGGCGCCACAGAGATCACGGCACACCTGTCGAACTCTCCGTTTCAGGAGCAGGCGCTGAAGGATCCCAAAATCCACAAGATCTGGTCGTCCTACGATGTCCTGGGCGGACCGGCCACGCCGACATTCGCCTATACGACCGTGAAGTTCCGCGCTGAGAACCCGAAGACCTGCGAGGCGTTCTATCGGGCCTTCACCGAGGCGACCGAGATCGCAGGCCGGGATCGCAAGCTTGCCGCCGAGACCTACGTGAAGATCGAGAAATCCAAGCTGGATCCGGCCTTCGTTGAGGAGGTCATCTCCAATCCCGAGGTCCAGTTCACGCTGACGCCGCTCCGGACAGAGACGTTCGCGGACTTCATGTTCCGAAGCGGCGCGATCAAGACCAGGGCGGCGAGCTGGAAGGACTACACGTTCCCCGAGCTGCACGGACAGCCGGGCAGCTGACCTGATGACGGCCGCCGCTTCGCTCCCCGATCCCCCAGCGCGTTGCCGTCCCTCATATCGGGCATGCGGGTCGGCTGGGCCTTCGCCTGGCGCACGCTGATCGCGGCCGAACTGGTCTTCGGCATCAGTTCAAGCTCCGGCGGGCTCGGCTGGTTCATCTTCCGCGCGCGCAACGAACTCCTCACCGACCTGGTGTTCGCCGGCCTCGCCACGGTGATCCTGATCGGGCTCCTGGTGGAAGCCGTGGTGTTCCGCGGCCTCGAGAGCTTGACGGTCCGGCGCTGGGGTATGCTGCGCTGAGAAGCATGGCCGCGTTCCGTCAATCGGACTCGCGACAATGTAGAGCCCTGAATAGGAATTTCAGAATGTAGTTTCAAATAGGTATATCTTTTTCCGGTTCGACGGAAATGATAATTTTAAGCTGTATGTCTTGATGTTGCGGCGATGTTACTAGAGATCGGAGCTGCGGTCCCGCAGTGTTCCTCCCGCATCGACCGCGCCGAGGCCAGGCCCGCGCGCATCGCAATCTCCGGAGTTCCTGCGTTGACGAGCCCAACCCTTTCCGCCCTGTCCAATCTGTTGCGCGGCGTCGTCCGCCGGCGTGGCGAGCGTCGTCCCTACGGCGCCGCGCCGCTTGCTCTTGCCATCGCGGTGGCGCTGAGCGGCGTCGCTTCCGCCGAGCAGGCGGGGCCGCAGGGGGCGGCCGTGGCCGCGCAGCCCGCCGTGCTGCGGGTGGGCGTCTCCGCCGGCCCCTACGGCGACATCCTGCGCGAGGCGGCCAAGCTCGCGGCGGGGCAGGGCCTGAAGGTCGAGGTGATCGAGTTCTCCGACTGGAACCAGCCGAACGCGGCGCTCCAGTCGGGTGACATCGATCTCAACAATTTCCAGCATCGGCCCTATCTGGCCAGTCAGATCAAGGCCAGGGGCTACGGGATCGAGGCGCTGGATCCGTCGATCGTCGTGCCGGCCGGCATCTACTCGTCCAAGTATGCCAAGGCGACGGATATTCCCGCCGGCGCGACCGCGGCGATCCCGAACGATCCGTCGAATGCGGCGCGCGCACTCTTCCTCTTTCAGCAGGCCGGCCTGATCAAGCTCCGGGCCGGCGCCGGCGCCGATGCCACGGTGGCCGACATCGCCGACAACCCGAAGGGACTGAAGTTCACGGAGATCGATGCGGCCCAGCTCGCCCGCTCGCTCGACGATGTGGCCGCGGCCTTCGTGTCGAACAATTACGCCTTCCTGGCCGGGCTCGACCAGAAGAAGGCGCTCGCCCTCGAGACCGCCAGCTCGGATTGGTCGCTGGTGTTCGCGGCGCGCGCCGATCGCAAGGACGATCCGGCGGTGAAGCGGTACATCGCCCTCTACCGGTCCGAGCCGGTCAAGCTCTTCATCGCCGAGAAGTTCAAGGGCACGATCCTGCCGACGTGGTAGTTCGGCTCGCGCCTTATGAATGGGGTGACGCGGCGTAACGGGGCGCCTTTCCCGATCGGGTGGAGCCGCCCGATCGGACATGCGCTGGCGGCCCGTTTCGCCGCGCCGATGACGTGGGCGGTCTATTTCGTCCCGCTTCCGGGCACCGGCTGCACCGCGTCGCTGATCTTGATCGCCTTCGGGATCAGGCCGAGGCTGAAGAACGTGTCGGCGATCTTCTGCTGCTCGGCGACGACTTCCGGGGTAATCGGCTTGGCGCCGAACGAGGTGCGCTTCAACGCCGTCTCCAGTATCGGCGCGGGAATACCGACGGAGCGGCTGAACTGGGCCGCGACCGCGGGGATATCGCGATTGGCGCGCTGGCCTTCGTCGCCCACGGCCGACAGAATAGTGGCTATCACCTCGGGGTTCTCCGTGGCAAATTTCCTCGATGCCAAATAGAACTCGTGATTTGCCACCAGCCCCGCACCATCCTTGAGCGTGCGCGCCCCGGCGGTTGCTTCGGCCGCAGCGCGGAACGGCTCCCAGATCACCCAGGCGTGGATGGAGCCCGACACGAACGCGGCACGGGCGTCGGCCGGCGTGAGAAACACCGGCGTGATATCGCCGTATTTCAGGCCCGCCTGCTGGAGCGCCTGCACCAAGAGGTAATGAACGTTCGAGCCCTTGTTGAGCGCCACGCGCTTGCCCTTGAGGTCGGCGACCGACTGGATGGCGCTGTTGCCGGGGACGAGAATGGCCTCGCTCGCCGGTGAGCGCGGCTCGTGGCCCACATACAGCAGCGCCGCGTTGGCAGCTTGCGCAAATATAGGCGGCGCCTCGCCGGTGTGGCCGAAATCGACCGCGCCGACATTGAGCCCTTCCAGGAGCTGCGGGCCGGCCGGAAACTCCGTCCAGGTCACCTTGTAGCCCAGGGCCTTCAGCTTGTCCTCCAGAGCGCCCGTCGACTTGAGGAGCGCCAGGGTGCCGAGCTTTTGGTGGGCAATGCGCACCACTTTGTCGGCGGCATCCGCGGAGCCCGCGCCGATGATGCCTGCGGCGATGCCGATCGCGGCCAGAAGCGACCGTGCCTTGTGGGTCTTCATATCAGAGATCCTGCTTCATCGAGGGCGCGGTGAGGCGAGACAGGCTCACTGCCCGACTTTCCATGCAGCGTCGGCGACGTTCACGGGCTTGGGGATGAGCTTCAGCTTCGCAAAGGCATCCGCGATCTTCTGTTGCCCTTCGAGGATCTCGGGCGTGACGGGGCGGGCGCCGAGATTGGCACGATTGATCCCACGCTCGACCACCTCGGCCGGAAGCCCGGTCTTGGCGGACATTTCGATCGCGTATTGCTTGCGATTGTTCTTGATCCAACCGTCGATCTCGTCGATCGCCGCCAAGACGGCTTTCAACACGTCCGAATTGCCTTCCGCGATCGGCCGTGAGGCCATGTAGAACGCCACGTTGGGCGCGAGGCCGGTGGCGTCGACCACGGTCTTGGCGCCGAGGCTGATCTCGGCAGCGGCGTAATAGGGATCCCAGATCACCCAGGCGTCCACGGAGCCGCGCTCGAATGCCGCCCGGGCGTCGGACGGCGGCAGATAGGCGGGCACGATATCGCCGTAGCTCAGGCCATTGGCGTCGAGCGCGCGCACCAGGAGATAGTTGACGTTGGAGCCCTTGTTGAGTGCCACCCGCTTCCCCTTCAGGTCCGTCACGGACTTGATGGGGCTGTCCTTCTGAACGATGATCGCCTCGTTCTTAGGGGACGCGGGTTCATAGCCGGCATAGACGATGTTGGCACCGGCCGCCTGCGCGAAGATCGGCGGCGCTTCGCCCACCGGGCCGAAGTCGGCGGCGCCGATGTTGAGGGCTTCGAGCAATTGCGGGCCTGCCTGGAACTCCGTCCACTTCACCGACCAGCCGAAGGGCTCCAGCTTGCGCTCCAGGATGCCGCGCTCCTTCAGAAAGATCAGGTTGCCGCCGCCCTTCTGGTAGGCGATGCGGAACGTCTTGTTGTCGGCCTGAACGCGTCCGGCCATGCCGGCGCTGCCGAGAACAAATCCGGCGGCCAGCACGTGAAAATTGCGTCGATTGATCATTGTTGATTGCCCCTCTCGAGTTTTGGGCTCCCGGCGAGCAGGGAGGACGTGCACACGCGCCGACCGGCGCGCCGTCCGACAGGGGCCGCGGCCGAAGCTGTCAGCGCCGATGCCCGGATCGTGCCCGTGCGCGACCGCCAGGGAGCTTGCCGAGGCAAGCTTTCCGCGATCGGCGACGTGATCTCGCCAGACGCCGTTCGCCCGGAGATCGCCTGTCGAGACTTAAGCAACTACCCCCTTCACGTCATGAAACTCGCAGTTTTTACTCTATCATGATGTATCGGAGCGCGATTGAAATTGAATTCCAAATTTTAATGAAGTAGTAGATGCATTATTTCCGAGGGGGTTGTTTCAGAGGATAGCTCGGACGCGGCCATGGTTGCGCCAACGGCGGGCGCCGCTGGGCGGACCACGTCGGCGTGAGGCGCGGCGGCCGCGGCGATGCCGACGCACCGGGAGGGCGTGCCGGGCTGCCTCCCGCCGCGCTTCAGGCCGCCGCCGCCAGTTCCCCGGCAGGCCCGCGGGCGGTAAGGGACAGGCGGCCCATGGCGCCCAGCAGATCCGTCTGCGAGATCAGCCCGAGCACGCGACGATCCATAGCGGTGATGATGACCGCGTGGGTTCTGCCGTCGGTGAGCACCGGCAGCAGATCGATCGCCCGCGAGGCGGGGGAAGCCGTGGCGGGCGCGGAGAGCGCGTCGCCCAGGCCGTCGCCGGGCCTGATCAGCTCACGCAGGCCGACCGTGCCGACGACCCGTCCACCCTCGTCCGTCACCGGCAGAATGCGCACGTTGTGGCGGATCAGGAGCGAGACCGCATCGTCCCGGGTCGCGTGAAACGGGATGGTGATCACGTCCCGTGACATGATGTCGGCGCAGGTAAGCTCGCCGTGTTCGCGCGCAAGGACCTGCCGCTCTACCTCCCGCAGCAGGCGCTCGATGTCGTCTCGGCCGATGTCGAAGGTTTCGTCGAGCTTGGTGAGCGCCGCGTCGATGTCCTCGTTGCGGACACCGACGCGCAAGGGAGGCGGCGTGTCGGCGGTTCCGTGCGTGTTGCCTGGACGTGAGGGCGCCACATGCGGATAGCTGCGCCGCGACAGGCGATGAAACAGCAGGCCGAGCCCGACGAGAATGCAGGAGTTCAGCGCAACCGGGACGAGCGGAAACAGCACGCCCCAACTGGCCACGACCGGACCGCCGAAGACGGCCGTCAAAGCGGCGGCTCCACCCGGCGGATGCAGGCAGCGTGTGACGGACATGACCGCGATGGCGACGGCCACCGCAATGCCCGCCGCGGCGACCGGATCGTGCACGAGGCTTGCGACCATGAAGCCGCAGAACGCGGACAGCGTGTTGCCGCCGATGATCGACCACGGCTGGGCGAGCGGGCTCGATGGCACCGCGAAGAGCAGCACGGCCGATGCGCCCATGGGCGCCACCAGGAGCGGGACGTGGGGGCCGTTGCCGAGGATCAAGCCGCACAGCAGGCCGGTCAGGCCGATGCCGATGAGGGCCCCCAGGCAGGAGAAGATGCGCTCGCGCAGCGTCGCACCCGCAAGGATCGGCGCAAAGAGGCGGAAGCGGGCCCCAAAGCATTTCGGCGTTTCGAATCGCCGAAATGCTCTATTTATTTGATTTGTCGCGTTTTCTTCACGCGAACCGGCGTCCACGGTTGGATGGGGATCCTCCAATTGCGATATGCTCGAACTTTTTGAATCTGAAGCGCTTCTCTCACCATTGGGTGAGTCCACCCGATCGTGAGGCGCTTTAGGGGAGGCGGAGGGCGTCGGTTCGGGCGCTTCGGGCATGAGGCAACCTCTCCCTGCCGTCCGGGGGCCGCACGGCAGGTCATGGTGAGGATGGAGGGGCAGGGCGGAGTGACGACGGCCGGGTATGAGCCGTCACGCTCCTGCGGTCAGGGCATCGCGAAACGCGTCGAAGGCGGGCGGGCGGCTGTCGCGGCGACGGATGAACAGCGTGTCGACATCGCCAAGACTATGGGCCTTGAGCGGCGACGACCCGGGCATGAGGTCGAGGACCGAGCGCGGGATGACGCCCACGGCTTCCCGCGCTGCGACGCTGGCCAGGATGGCGTGGTAGGAGGTCACCTCGGCGGTGTGTAGCCCCGGCGATCGGCTCCCCCAGCCCTCGGCGATGCGGCGGTAAGTACACCCAGGCTCCAGCGCCACCAGCGTATCGACCCGCAGGTCTGCGGCGTCGTTGATATCGGGATGATCACTTGGCAGGACGATCAACAGCTCCTCGGTGAACACCCGCTCGATATCGACGTCGTCAAAGCCGGGCATTTCGTCCGTCGGCCGCGCGATGAGCGCGCAGTCGAGCCTGTCGTCGAGCACGTCGCGAATGAGCTCGCGCGTCGCTCCCATGGCGAGCTTGACCGTCACGGATGGCCAACGCGCGTGAAAGCGCTCCAGGGCGCCGGGCAACCGGCTGGCTGCCGTGCTTTCCATGCTGCCAAGGCGCAGGTTGCCGGCCGGCACCAGGGGCCGGACCGCCTCGCGCGCCTGCCGCGCCAACCCCAGGAGGCGTTTGGCGTAGGACAGAAAGGTTTCCCCCTCCCGCGTCAAGGTCATGCGCCTGCCGTCGCGGCTGAACAACTCGACGCCGAGATCCCGCTCGAGCTGCTGCACGCGAATGGTCACGTTCGAAGGGGCCCGCCCAAGCGCCTTGGCGGCGCGTGTGATGCTGCGCTCGGCCGCGACGGCGCACAGGATCTCGAGTGACGACAGGTCCATGAAATTCCCAAATCGGAAATGATGATGCCGCTTCATTCCCTAATTTGAAACGTGAATCAAGCCGAACACGCGAAATCTGGCGTAAAAGTAAGCGGCTAGCTGATTTGTGCGCCAAAATGGGCCGCGATGCGCATGCGTGCGGAGGCGCCACTGCCGCATTTGGGGTTGGGCGCGATCCTCGGCGCGTACCGGCGGCCGAGCGCCGGCCGAGGCAACGCGGCAATCACGCGCGCGTCGCGCGCTCGCTGGTGATGAAACGCGCTGGTGCAACGCGGGAGATCACAGGATCGGCGCGGCCTGCGCGACGGGAGCAGACACGAAGGCATCGGCGCCGATGTCATCTCGCCGCGACGGGCAGGGCGAGTTCCCTCGCGGCAAACGATCGTGCTGGCTCGGCGGTCGCGCTATGCCTCTCCGGTACGCCACTGGTACGGCGGCGGGGTGCCATTGACGGAAAAATCTCCGACGATGCGGTCCTTGTAGATGCGCGGGTTGTGCGAGGCGAGCGTGCGCGCATTGCGCCAGTGGCGGTCGAGGCCCGCCGACTTCTTCGTGGCCGAGGCGCCGAGCGCGTCGAAGGCGATCGTCGCGGCCTGGAGGATCAGGTCGGACACGACGGTCTGGGCCTGGGCCACCTCCAGCTCCGCCGTCGCGTTGGCGTCCTCGATCTCGGCCGCGTCGTCGGAGAGGCGCGCGGCGAAAGCGCGGTCCAGGGCTCGCGCCGTGTGGAACACGATGGCGCCCGCGGCATAGGCCGCGCTGCGCACCCGGCCGACCACCTGGAGCACCTGGGGATCGTCGCTGGAGCGCGCCGCCGCCGCGTGCGTGTAGGTGCGCCGCCTGGCCGCCACCGCCTGCGACAGGTCGCGGGTGAGGGCACGGCCGATGCCCACCAGGGTCGCCAGGTGATAGAACTGGAAGAAGGCCGGCGAATAGCGGAAGCGCTGGTCGGCGGCGACGATATCGTCGGGCGAGACGCGCACGTTGGTGAAGACCGTGGTGCCGCTGGCGGTCAGCGTCTGCCCGAAGCCGTCCCAGTCGTCCTCGATGGCGACGCCCGCGGCGTGGCGCGGCACAGCGACGGCAATGCGCTCGCCGGCGGGGCTGGTGGCGCCGACGTCGATCCAATCGGCGAAGAGCGAGCCCGTGGTGTAGTATTTGGCGCCGTCGAGAAAGAATTGCCCGTCGCGCTCGGTGACGCGAGTGAGGAAGGCGGCGACGCGGGCGTCGCCGATCTCCGTCCAGGCGTTGCCGGTGATCTCGCCGCGCGCGAAGCGCTCGGTCCAGCGCCGTCGGGCGGCACCGGTCGGCCGGTTGATGACGTCCTCCACGAAACCGAAATGGCCACGCAGCGCTTGCGCGACGTTGGAATCCGCTTCCGCCAGCTCGATGATCAGCGCGGCCAGCTCGGCGAAACCGGCGCCTTGACCGCCCTCGTCCCCGGCGAGGCGTAGGGCCCCGAATTTGGCCTCCTTGAGCCCGGCCAGCGGCTCGTGCGGAAGGGTCCGGCCGAGCTCGCGCTCCAGCGCCCCCTCCGCGATGTGGGCGAAGATCGGCCGGAATGGCGCGGCCAGATCTGCGTAGCGCGGGGTCGGATCCTGCCCCCAAAGTCCCTGCAAAGCCATCTCACATCATCCGCTTGGCACTCGCCGTTACCATACGGGCACGAGGTAGCGGCCGTAGGTCTTGACGATATAGTCTTTCACCTCGGGTGATCGATAGATGGCGATGAAGTCCTTCAGCCGCGGATCGTCCGCATGAGCGGTCTTGGCGACGAATTGCAGCGCGTAGCGTGCATCGCCGAAGCCGTCGGTGATCAACGCCGCATCCGGGTCCCCGCCCGCCGCGATGAGATAGCTGATGCTGACCTGAGCGAGTTCCACGTCGTCGAGCACGCGCGGCAGCTGCGGCGCCTCGACCTCGATGAACTTGAGCTTCTTGGGATTGGCGACGATGTCGGTCACGGTCGCCTTCTCGCCCGCGCCGTCGCGCAGCTTGATCAGGCCGGCCTTCTCGAACAGCAGCAGGCCGCGGGCGCCGTTGACGGGATCGCTGGCGATGGCGACGGTCGAGCCGCTCCTGGCGTCGTCGAGCTTCTTGATCTTCTTCGAGTAGAGGCCCACGGCCAGAACGTAAGTCGGCGCCACGGGCTTGAAATCGTAGCCCCGGGCGGCAACGGCGGCGTTGAGGAAGGGCACATGCTGGAAGAGGTTTGCGTCGATGTCGCCGTTGCGCAGTGCCTCGTTGGGCGTCACCCAGTCGGAGAACTCGACGATCTTGACGGCAAGGCCCTTCTCCTTGGCCCGGGCGGCCGCATGCCGAATGATGTCGGCGATCGGACCGCTCGTCGTGCCGATTTTCAGCGGCTCGGCGGCGTGCGCCTGCATGGCCGCAAAGAGCTGGAGTGCGAGCAGGGCAAGGGTGGCGGCGATCGCGGCCGGGAACGGCCGGCTTGCACGCGCGATGACGGCGAGCATGGGTGTTGATCCTTTGTGTGGCTAGAGCGCTTCGCGATTGGTGGAATCACCCGATCTCTGAAAAGCGCTTAAGATTCAAAAGACTATGAGCATTCCTCTGCCAGTGGATGGCCTCTTCCAATGGCAGAGAAATGCTCTGGTCGGGGGCGAGACCGCGCCGCTGTCATGCGGCGGCCGAGCGGGCTGCGGGCCGGCCGATGCCGAGGTGCTCGCGCAGGGTCGAGCCGGCGTAGGCTGTGCGGAAGATGCCGCGCCGCTGCAGCAGCGGCACGACCATGTCGACGAACGCCGGCAGACCGTCGGCCTGGACGTCCGGCATGATGTTGAAGCCGTCCGCGGCGCCCGCCTCGAACCACTCCGCGATCGATGCGGCGATCTGCTCGGGCGTGCCGCAGATGACGCGATGGCCATTGCCGCGCCCCTGGGCGGCGCTGGCGATCTCGCGCACCGTGCGTCGCTCGCGAACGAGGTGCGCGATGGTCTGGAAGAAACCGTGCGGCACCTTCACATCGTCCAGCGCCGGCAGCAGCGTCGCGGGCACCGGCTCGTCGAGGGCCAGCGCCTCCGCCGACACGCCCAACTTGGCGGCGAGCGAGCGGAGCGCGGTCTCGCCATCGATGAGCGCATCGAGCGCTTGCCGCCGCTGAATGGCCTCCCGCTCCGTGCCGCCGATGATGGTGACGAGCCCGGGCATGATCAGCGGCACCTGCTCGCGGCCGAGCCGCCGTGCTGCCGCGCGCACTTTCTCGGCTTCCCGGAGCGCCAATGGCAGCTCCACGGCGGCTGAGAACACCACGTCGGCGCTCTTCGCGGCCAGCCGCTGTCCGGCATCCGAGCCGCCTGCCTGCAAAATGACCGGATAACCCTGCCGTGAGCCCGGCAGAGTCAGCGGCCCACGCACGGAGAAGTGCTCCCCAGGCCGCTCCACCGGGCGAAGCCGTGCGGTGTCCAAGTAACGGCCCGACGCCTTGTCGGCGACGATGGCCCCGTCTTCCCAGCTCTGCCAAAGGGCGCGCACCAGTTCGACGAACTCCTCGGCGCGCCGATAGCGGGCCTCCCGATCGAGCTCGTAGCCGCCGAAGTTAGCCGTGGCTGCGGGGTTGTAGGTGGTGACCGCGTTCCAGGCCGCCCGCCCGTCGCTGATCACGTCGAGGGACAGCAGGCGTCGTGCCAGGTTGTAGGGGTCGTTGTAGGTGGTCGAGGCGGTGGCGATGAGGCCGATCGCGGAGGTGGCCGTCGCGATGGCCGACAGCAGCACCGTCGGCTCAAAGCCGGTCGTCGGCGGTTGTACCGCGAGGTCCGGCTGCACCGCCGGCGAGTCGCCCACGAAGAGCACGTCGAACAGGCCGCTCTCGGCGATCTGCGCGCCGGCAATGTAGTGCTTGATGTTGATGAAGGCGTTCGGGTCCGCGGATGGCCAGCGCCAGGCCCCTTCGTGTCCGCCGGGCCCGTGCAGATTGGCCCCCAGGTGCAGCTGTCTTGCGATCATCCTGGGAATGACTCCTTGCGTGGACGTCGGCAGGCGGAATGTGGTGGGCTTCCAATCGTCGAAGAGCGGAAAACTAAAGAGCGCATCGAGATGTCGCAAGAAAAAAGACGTCTCAATACAGAAAGTCGGACGAACGAAAGTTGCGAAAAATAAGATAAAAATGAAAAGTCATGCTAACGGCGGAGTTTCGGTCCGTGCGTCGGTTGTGCCATGCGTGCCCGAAATCGATCAATTGTAGAGCGGGTTTGGCGCGATGGTGCCGGTGAAGGCATATTCGGCGACCTCGCGCGCCTTGTAGGCGACGGGATCGTGCAGCGTATGCGTGCGGATATTGCGCCAGAACCGGTCGAAGCCGTAGGCCGCTCCCGCGGACCGCGCTCCCATGAGTTCGAAGATGCGGGAGGTCACGTCGAGGGCTATCCGGGTGCTGTGGACCTTGGCCGCATAGACGGTCGCCGCCGCCGCATCGCGCTCGCCCTGCGTCAATGCCGCACCTCGGTCGTGGGCGTCCTGCAGCGCAAGGCCGGCCTCGTCGGCGAGGGCCAGGCTGGCGCGCAGGTCGGCATAGAGCAGGCCGTAGTGCTCGCGCACGTAGGGATCTTCGTGCGCCGCTGCCACGCCAGACCTCTGCCAGGGGCGCGCGTGGGAGAGGATGTAGGCCTTGGCTTCGGCCAGCGCCCCCTCCGCGGTGCCTATATAGAAGTTGACGAAGTAGAGCTGGTGGGTCGGCACCACCAGCGCGGCTGCCGGTGAAACGTCCTTGGCCGGCGGCGGCGGCAGCGGCCCCAGCACGTCGCCGCGGGCGATGGCGACGTCGCGGAACTCGACGCTTCCGCTTTCCGTCAGGCGCTGCCCGAAGGCGTCCCAGTCGTGGGCGTGGGTGATGCCGGCGGCCCGGCCGGGAGCCGCGATGAAGACGATGCTGTCGCCGAGCTGCGCGCGCAGGGTGATGCGGTCAGCGACGGCTGCATTCGAAGCGAAGGTCTTGCGGCCGTTGAGGCGGAAGCCCTCGCCGTCACGCAACAGAACCGGCATCGCATCGCGTGGGTTGGAAGCGCCGCCCCAGAACCACTGCTCGTCAACCGACCGCCGGATCAGGGCGTCGCGCTGATGGGGCAGGGCCCGGGTGAAGGCACTGGCGGACAGCAGGTAGTGATAGCTGAGCAACTGGCCGACATTGGTGTCGGCCTGCGACAGAGCGCGGACGACGCGGAAGGAATCGACGAAGCGGCCACCGCCGCCGCCATGCTCGGTCGGATTGAGCAGCGTGAGGAGGCCTGCCCGCCGCAGCAGCTCGATCTCCGCGATGGGCGCAGCGCCGGCGCCCTCCCGCGCCACCGCGGTCGCGCGCAGCTCTGCCGCGACCGCCTCGGCGGTCGCCGTCCAGGACACCGGGGGATGGCTCACAATGGTCGCAGTCTCGGCACGATCAGACACGGCCTCCCCCTGGTGATATCGGCGCTGGCTGGGACGCGCGGCGCCCAGTAACGGACGGCGGAGCCATGCTTCGCCAACTGATATATCACCGCAGTGATGACCCGTTATACAGATATCGTTCTCATATTCTATCGCAAATGGAAGATGAATTTCTCTCGCGGAGAACACAGAGAGAATTATCTTTGATTCGGGCGAGGTTTCGATCGCCCCGGAAGGCGCCGGCCTGTTCGCTCGCCGCGTTCAACGCACGCCCGCGCGTGCTTCAGGCACGGCAGGTCGAGCACGCGGCCGTCCAGCCTCGCGGTGCCCAAGTGTGGGCTTGCGGCGAAGGCGGTGACGCCCTGGCGGGCACAGGCATCTCCTCGCGTGGGGCAAACGGCCCGGTTAATCGGTCGACCTGGCACTTCGGTGCTTGCGTGCTTCGCCGTCATCAGCCAAAATGAATAAAATTCAACAAGACGTCGCTGCGAACCTTGTGTACCAGCCGGGAGGCCGCTGCGGCGGAGGGAAGGATCCATGCAGTTCGGGCTTACGGACGAGCAGCTTGCCACCACGCCGCTGAGCTTCGCGCCGGATCTCTTCCGGGGGAAGGTGGTGCTGGTCTCGGGTGCGGGCACCGGCATCGGCAAGGCGATCGCCGCTCAGTTCGGCAGGCTCGGCGCCACCGTCGTGCTGTGCGGGCGCAAGGTAGAGAAGCTCGAGGCGACGGCTCGGCTGCTGCGTTCGCTCGGCGCGGAAGCCTTCGTCCACGCACTGTCGATCCGCGATGCCGCCGAGGTCGAGCGCCTGATGGATGAGGTGTTTACGCGTTACGGCCGCCTCGACGTGCTGGTCAACAACGCTGGCGGCCAGTTCCCGCAGGCCGCCATCGACTTCTCGGTGAAGGGCTGGAACGCCGTCGTCGACACCAACCTGAACGGCAGCTGGTACATGATGCAGGCGGCTGCTCGCCACTGGCGCGACGCGGAGCAGACGGGCTCCGTCGTCAACATCGTCGCCGTGGTCTGGCGCGGCATGCCCGGCGTCGCCCACACCTGCGCGGCGCGAGCGGGCGTGATCTATCTGTCGAAGACGCTCGCCATCGAATGGGCGCCGCTCGGCATTCGCATCAATTGCGTGGCGCCGGGCATCATCGCCACCGAAGGCATGAACGTCTACCCGGACGAGGCGCGCCGCGACATGCCGGGCACCAATCTGGTCAAGCGTTTCGGGACCGCCACCGACATCGCCGACGCGGTCACCTACCTGGCCGGTCCCACTGGCTCGTTCATCACCGGCGAGGTCCTGGTGGTCGACGGTGGCAACCAGGTCTGGGGCGATCAGTGGACGATCCCGCGCCCGCCCTGGTTTGCCGGAGCCGGCGAGACGAGCTGAGGCTCCTGGCGACGCGCCGCCGTTCGCGGCGGCCCCATTCGGGACCAGAACAAGAGATCCCGTGGCGCGCCGCCGTCGCGCAGCTAGCCCTGGTTCGATCGATCGCCGATATTGTCGCCTCTCCGCGGGGGCGGGTGATCGGGGGGCTGGGTTGTTGGACGAGCTTCTGCTGACGACGGATGGGGTGGAGCCCCGTCTGCGCAACGAGGTCTGGCGCGCGATCACCCAGCCCGTCTTCGAGACTACGCTGCACCCGGACGGGCGCGATACCGTGCTGCGGGGTTCTGTCCGGTCGCGCCCGCTCGGTTCGCTGCTCATCGGCCGGACCAGCTTCAACGCCCAGCGCTATCGCCGCGACCGCCGCGTGATCGCGCAAGGCGGCCTCGATCACTATCTGGTTCAGCTGCTGGTCGCCGGTTCGCTCCACGGCGATTGCGATGGCCGGCCGGTCGCAGCGGCGCCCGGCGACATCTTCGTTCTGGATCTCGCCCGACCGCTGCTGACCCATGTCAGCTCCGGCTCGCGGATGACGGTCGTGTTGCCACGCCAGCAAGTCGACAAGGCGGCGGGCGGGCGCAGTCTGCATGGCCTCGTTCTCGATGCGCGGTCTCCCATGACGCAGGTGCTCGCCGATTTCATCGTCAGCCTGTCCAGCATGGCGGCGGAGCTCGACCGAGAAGATGCCCTCGCCATCGAGGAGGCGGCGATCGAGCTGATCGCGTCCGGCCTTGCTCGGCACGCTCCGCCCGGCTTGGCCGCCGACCCGGCGCTGCTCCCCGTGCTACGGCGGCACGTGCTGGCCTTCGTCGACGCTCACCTGGCCGATCCCGGCCTTGGACCCGCAGAGCTCATGCGCCGTTTCCGTATCTCGCGCGCGCATCTCTACCGGATGTTCGCCGCCGAGGGCGGCGTGGCCAGGCTCGTGCGCGAACGGCGCCTGGATGCGGCGTGCCGCGAGCTCCTGCGCGGCCGGCGCCGCCCGATCACGGACATCGCCTTGAGCCTCGGATTTTCGAGCAGCAGCCAGCTGCTGCGCGCCTTTCGCGCCCGCTTTGCCATGACCCCCAGCGAAGCACGCCGGGAGGGGATGGCGCTCGCGCTCGCGGGTCAGCCGCTGGTCGACCTGCAGGAGCACTTCGCAGCCTATGCGCAGCGGCTGCGCGATCGCTGAGTGCGGTCGGCGTCGGCGTGGCCGAGACGCTGCTCGCTGGGGCGGAGACGGCGCGGCACTTGAAATGAGACGGAATGAGGATCGCGGCGGCGGCGCCCATGCTATGCCGCGTCCGGGTCGTCACGCCTCGGCGGAAGGAGCTGCTCCCGCCGCGCCCGCCGATGGGACCGCGGGTCGGCGCGATCCGGGGAGACGATGAGTTTTGCGACACGAGCCAAAGGCGCGATGGCGCACAGCGGTATGGGGCGCGACGACCTCGGCCACCGCCCTGGCGATCGCTCCGGCGGCACTCGCCACCGCTCCGCTGGCGCCGGCCACGACACGGCGGGCCTTGCCCTTCGCGGGCACGGGGTCCGCCCCTAACGAAGGAGCCGACGATGGAGATGGATCTGAATGAGGTTGTCCTGGTGGACGGGCCGGCGGCGGCGATCATGGAGGCGATCGTCAAGGTCAGCGATACGACCGATCAACTCGACCGCACTGCGCTGGCCGATCTGCGAAGCCGATGTGAGACGCTGAACGAGTTTCAGCTTCTGCGGGCGGCGAGCTCGCTGCTGCAAGCGGCGATCGAGCATGGTGAAGGCCGCACACCTGAGCGAGGGAGGCGGCCGGCGTCGGGACGGGAGACGGCTGCTTGAGCCTTGCGCTTGGTCAATGGCCTCTCGATGCGGCACTTGAGCTGCGTCGCTCCCGCGGGACAATTCCCTGACCGGCAGAATTCAAGCGGTCGTTCCGCGCTCACCCGCGTAGAGTGGCGGGTGTGACGGCCTCGCGAGGGGGCTCGTCCACGCCTCCGACGACGAGTGACGCACCCCTATGCACGACAGCAAGACCGTCTCCCGCCACTGGTCGTCGCGCCTGCCGTTCTACTACGGCTGGGTGATCATCGGCATCGCCTTCGTGACGATGGCGATCAGCGTGAGTGCGCGCACGGCCTTCTCGCTGCTGTTGCCGCCGCTCATCGACGAGTTCGGATGGGATCGCGGCCTTGCGGCCGGCGCATTCTCGTTCGGCTTCCTGGTCTCCGCAGCCCTGAGCCCCATCGTCGGCCGGCTCATGGACCGACACGGGCCGCGCGTCGTGATCGAGAGCGGCATGTGCCTGCTCGCCGCGGGCCTCCTTGCGGCGGCTGCGATCGAGAAGCCTTGGCAGCTCTATGCGACGCTCGGCGTCCTGGTCGGTGGCGGCGCCAACTTGATGAGCTTCACGGCGCAGTCGCTGTTCCTGCCGCACTGGTTCGTGCGCCGCCGCGGCCTGGCCATGAGCCTTGCCTTCTCCGGGGTCGGCGTCGGGGCCATCGTACTGCTGCCCTGGCTCCAGTCGATCATCGGCCGCGACGGCTGGCGCGCGTCGTGCTGGGCCATGGGGCTTCTCGTGCTCCTGGTTGTCGGCCCGCTAAATCTGTTCGTGCGGCGGCGGCCCGAGGATATCGGCCTGCTGCCGGACGGGGCATCGCGCAGCGCCGCGCCCGATGCGGGCCGTACGATGGCGAACGTCGTCGATCCCGCCTGGACCGCGGTCGAATGGACTCTGGCCCGGGCGATGCGCACCAGCCGCTTTTGGTGGATCGTTCTGGGATACTTTTGCGCGCTGTTTGCCTGGTACGCGGTTCAGGTCCACCAGACGCAATATCTCGTCGAGGTCGGGTTCACGCCATTCGCCGCGGCCTGGGGGCTGGGGATCGTCAGCGCCGTCGCCATACCGGGTCAGATCGGCCTGGGGGCCCTGTCGGACCGCATCGGCCGGGAGTGGGTGTGGAGCGTGGGTTGCTGCGGCTTCGCCATCTGTTATGCCGCGCTGATCGGCCTCGAGCGCGCGCCGTCGGTCGCATTGCTGTACCTGATGGTCTTCTCGCAGGGATTTCTGGGCTATGCGCTGACCTCGGTCATGGGCCCCATCGTCGCCGAGATCTTCGAGGGCCCGCACTATGGCGCCATCTTCGGCGCCATAACCGTTGCCCTGATCGGCGGCGGCGCCGCCGGCCCGTGGGTCGCAGGCGTCATTCGCGACGTGACCGGCAGCTATGGCCCTGCCTTCATGCTGGCTATCGCCTGCTGCGTCATATCGGCCGCAGCGATCTGGATCGCTGCGCCGCGCAAGGTGCGGCTCGTCCCCGGCCGCTTGCCGCAGGGGTGAGCGGTCCTGGTCAGAATGTCTCGACCCACGGCCTGACCTCGACCTCCAGCGACCAGGCGCTGCGCGGCTGCCGCAGCACGTCGAGATAGGTCTGAGCGATGGCGTCGGGATCGAGCAGGCTGTCCGGACGCTCGGCCGGGTCCGGGCGGCCGGCGCTGCGAACGCCGCCGTCGATGACGACGTGCGCCACATGGATGCCCTTGGGGCCGAGCTCACGCGCGGCGCTCTGCGCCAGGCCGCGCAGAGCGAACTTGCCCATGGCGAACGGCGCCGACTGGGCAAAGCCCTTGACGCTCGCCGAGGCCCCGGTGAGCAGAATGGCACCGCTCTCCCGCGGGATCATGCGCCGTGCGGCCTGCTGGACGACGAGGAAGCCGCCGAACGCCGAGACCGCGAGCGCTTGCGCGACCTGCGCGGGATCCAGCTCTGCGATGGGGCCGCGCAGGCGGCCGGAGGCATTGTAGATCACCACATCGGGCTCGCCGAGTTGCGCGTCGGCCTCATCGAAGAGCCGCTCGACGGCCACCGGATCGGCGGCGTCGACGGCGAATGTCGCCGCACCGATGTCGGCTGCGAGCGGCGCCAGCTTGGCGGTGGTTCGCGCCGCCAGGCCGACCTTGACGCCGGCCCCGGCCAGCTGCCGCGCAACCGAGGCGCTTATGCCCGCGCCGGCGCCGACAATGAGAGCCGTCTTGTAAGGAAGGGGCATGATCCTAGATCCATGGCTGGCTGGGGTCCGGCGCAAGGCCGCGCCCCTTGGGCAGGTGTGGTGCGATCGCAGCTCGCCGGGCGGATGCGATGATCCGCCGACCGGGCAACCGCCCTTACACTGGGAATTGCGACGCTCCTTACCAAGAGGCGCTGTTGACCAAGGAGCGCTCTTGCAATGTGCTCACAGGCTTGGCGATGCTGTACGGGGCAGGAGAAGCGCGATCATGAGCGTCACGGCGCCTGGCAGCACGCCGGTCCGAGGCGCATTCGTCCGGCCCGATCGGGACACGCCGTGGCCGTTAGCCGTCCGGCGGCACAGGGGAAGGCTCAGATGGTCGACAGCACCTTGATCGGTCAGGTGTCCCTCGCCGAGGCTGCACAGTTCGCACGCCGCCGGCTGGAGGAGCGCGAGCGCGAGCGCCTGACGATCGCGCTCGTGGGGCGGGGCGGCGCGGGCAAGAGCTCCCTGATCAACAAGCTCGTCGGTCGCAAGGTGTGCGAGGTCGGAGTGTCGACCGACAAGACGCAAGCCGCGCACCGGCACGAGTGGGGCCAGGTGATCTTCATCGACCTGCCCGGCTACGGCACCCGCGAGTTCACCCTCGACCGGGTGATGACTGAGTTCGGGGTCGAATCATTCGACATGTTTCTGTGGTGCGCGAGCGGCAAGTTTCTGGAAGAGGACCTCTCCATCCACGAGACGATCGCCAAGACCGGCAAGCCGATCATCTTCGTGCGCACGCATTGCGACACCCTCTACGACGAGGAGAAGTCGGACGAGGAGCTGGAGGCCGAGATCACGGAGGATCTCCAGCGCCTGCTCAAGCGCCGCGTCGACCTGCTGTTCGTGAGCGCGAACAGTCGCTATCCCAAATTCCGGGAGCGCCTCGCCAAGCTCACCGAGGCCATCGTTCATCACGCGCGAGAGGCGGGCAAGGCCAAGGCCGAGATCGTGTACCGCGACTTCCAGGCCTTCACCGACAGCTTTTTGAAGAAGAAGCGCGAGGCGGTCGAGGAGATGGTCACCATGCACTCGCTGATCGCCGCCGCCAACGGCATCAACCCGGTGCCGGGGATGAACGTGGCGGTCGACATCGCCAACGTCACGGCCATGCTCAACCGGGTGTCGACGGCCTACGACATCGATCAGATCGCCAAGATGAAGGTGCTCGGCGACCCGCCCACGTGGCTGCTCGGAGCCCGCGGCCTGGTCCATACGCTGGCGTCCGGCGGCGTGGTCGCCCTGCTCAAGGCGGCCGGCGGGCCGGCGCTGATCCAGCAGGTGGGCCGCTATGTCCCGGTGTTCGGGATGGCCGTCTCGGCCGGCCTCGGCTTCCTGATCGTGCGCCGGGCGGGCCTCAACTTCATCGAGGACTGCCACCGGACGGCCGAGCAATACCTCAACGCCTCCGGCGGCTCGTCATCGTGAGGTCGGGCACCCGTGGCCAGGCGGGCCTCACGACCCGGCCCTGCCATGCGCGCGCGACCGGGGGAAGCCAAGCCGCATGGTCATCAAGCAACTGATCTATCTGGACGCGCTGGCGCGTGAGAAGCACTTTCGCCGCGCCGCCGACGCCTGCCACATCTCGCAGCCGACTCTGTCGACCGCCATCCTGCAGCTGGAGGAGGAGCTGGGCGTCCTCATCGTGGAGCGCGGCCGGCAGTTCAAGGGCCTGACCAAAGAGGGCGAAGTGGTGGTCGCCCATGCCCGCCGCATTCTCGCCGAGGCCGAGCTGCTGCGCCAATCGATCGCCGAACTGCGCCAGGGCGTGAGCGGGCGCCTGCGCCTCGGCGCCATCCCGACCGCGCTGCCCATGGTGGCGCACATCACCGCGCCGTTCTCGCAGAGCTTTCCCGCGGTGTCCCTGACCGTGCTGTCCCTGACCTCCCAGGAGATCCAGACCCGCATCGATCAGTTCGAGCTCGACGTCGGCCTGACCTATCTCGACAACGAGCCGCTCGACGGCGTCATCTCCAAGCCCATCTACCAGGAATCGTACGTCCTGCTGATGCGCGACGACAGCCCGCTGGCCGAGCGCAACGAGATCACCTGGGAGGAGGCAGCGCGGCAGAAGCTCTGCCTGCTGACCACCGACATGCAGAACCGGCGCATCATCGACGGCATCTTCCGGTCCGTCGGCCAGGCGCCGGTACCGGCCATGGAGACCAATTCGATCTTCAACCTGTGCTCGCACGCCGGCCTGCTGGGCATCTCCAGCATCGTCTCCCGCCAGCTCTTGGAGTTCTTCGGCATTCCCATCGGCACTCGGGCGGTCAAATTGGTCCAGCCGGAGGCGCAGCGCACCATCGGCCTCATCGTCGCGGATCGCCAGCCCATCGCACCGCTGGCGCGAAACCTCCTGATGATGACGGGCCCCATCGGCGTGCTCGGTCCCGTGCGATGAAACGCCCGCGCGGGGCGGAGGGGGTGCCCTTTCGTCAGCCATCCGGACGAAAATGAAAACGCCGCCGGTACGTGCCGGCGGCGCCTTCGTAGAGCTGTCGACGCGGCGTCAGCGCTGCCGTCAGGACCGCTCACATCTAAGCGAAGTGGAAGTTGCTGGCGCCGAGGCTGGCTGCCTTGACCCCCATGAGCGTGATCGTCGAACCATCGTCATAGGTGATCTGGGCGCCCATGTAGCTGTCCTGGAGCCCACCCGCCTGGAGCGCGGCGAAGTCGCTGAACTCGCCGGCCGCCAGCTCGACCACATCGCCGCCGGCCTGGAAGTTCAGGACGGTGTCGAAGTCGTCGCCCACCCGGAAGACGAAGGTGTCGTTGCCCAGATCACCGTACAGCACGTCGTTGCCGGCCCCACCCACCAGGCGGTCATCGCCGGCGCCCCCCAGCAGCCTGTCGCCGCCGGTGCCGCCGAAGATGGTGTCGTTCTCGGCGCCGCCCAGGAGCACGTCGTCGCCCGTCCCGCCGTAGATCCCGTCGTTGCCGCCGAGCGCCTGGACGACGTCCGCGCCACCCTTCGCGTCCACGCGGTCGGCACCGTCCGCGCCGATCAGCAGCTCGCTCTCGTCGGTGCCGATGACCGAATTGAGGCCGCCGCCACCCTCGTCGATGCCGTCGAACACCGTGTCCTCGCGGACGTCGAGGTTCTGGATGCGCGTGTCGTCGGCGGCCGTGGTGTCCGCCTCGGCATAGGCGGTCTCGGTGTAGAATTCGTCCATGTATTCGGCGAGGGCGTCCTGCTCGGTCCCTTCCGCGGCGAAGCTGGCCACCTGGCCATCGTCCGGCACGACGTCCGGCGTCAGGTCGACGACATTGGCGAAAGTCGGATCGGCGTTGATGAAGTCCTGGAACGGATAGCCGTCGCCGCCCTCCAGCAGGAAGCTCAGGGTCACGAGGCGAATGGCCTCGGGGGCATCATCGACCACTTCGCCGTCGCGCACGATGACGGTCGTCGGGACGCCGTTGTCGTCGATGAGCGCGGCCGACACGACACGCTCGCCGGCCGGCAGGTCCTTGTCGAAGCTGTAGGAGATGCCGCCGATCTGGGCGAACTGGCCGGGCGTGGCGCCAGCCGCCGTCGCCTCGACCGCATGCTCGAGCACTTCGAGCATCTGCTCCGGCGTGACCGTGATCAGCGACAGGGCGTTGTTGAAGCGCAGCGAGTTGGCGATGTCGAGCTGCGAGACGTCGCCCTGCTCCTTGCCGACGTCCGGGTTCGCCGCCGGCGGCAATTCCTGAGGATTGTTCGGGTCGGCGTTGATCATGCCGATCGAGTCGCGGATGCCGCCGCCGTTCTTGATCGAGACGAGGACGGCCTCGTCGACCTGCTGCGCGTACCAGAGGTTCGCATCGGCCGACAGGTTGCCGAGATTGGTCTCCTCGGTCCGAACCTCGCCGCGACGGCCCTCGAGATAGACGTCGGTCCGGCCGAAGGTGTTCCCGTCCTGCTGGTCGATGATGGCGCCGACGCCCTGGGCGATGTCATTGACGAGATCGCCGCGGCTCCCCTCCTCGAAGGGATCGGTGTCCACCTCGCCGTCGCCGTCGATGTCGATGGCATTGGCATAGAGGGCAGCGACTCCCGCGTCGGTGGTCGCGAAGGCGCCGCTCACATTGGCGTCGATGCTGTCGGCGATAACGTCGCCGTTCTGGTCGAAGTCCACCACCAGCCGCCCGACATAGGAATACTCGCTGTCGGTGTTGACGATGACGGTGGTCTTGCCGTCGGCGTTGGTCGTCACGAGCGGGTAGGTGTCGACGGCGGTATCGCCGGGGTGCAGGCCGCGCGCCACGTCCTCGCTATCGGCGAGGAGCGTGTGCGAGCCGCCCGCCACGATGACGTCGACACCGTGCAGGAGGGGCGCGAGCGCCTTCTCGAGGCTCAGTTGCTGGAGGTGCGAGACCAGGACGATCTTATTGATTCCCTGGGCCAGGAGCGCGTCGATGGTGGGCTGAAGGACGGCCGCGAGGGCGGCCATGTCGTCCTCGTCCGGCCCGATGACCTCGACGCCGCCGGTCGAAGAGATGCTTTCGACGATCTGGGTCGTAGCGCCGACGACACCGATCTTCTCGCCGTTCTCGGTGATGATGGCGGCCGGCGCGATCTTGGCGCCGATGGCGTTGAACGTCTCGGCACCCTTGATCTCGCTCGTGTAGAGCGGGTTGAGATTGCCGTCGCCCGAGAAGTCGAGATCGGCCGAGAGGTACGGGAACTGAGCGCCCGGGTAGCCGGCGTTCTGCCGGATGATCGCGGCGAGCGGGTTGGTGCCCGCGTCGAACTCGTGGTTGCCGATCGCCGAGGCCTGCACGCCGATGATGTTGAGCATCGAGATGTCGGCGGTGCCGAAACCGGGCGTGATGTTCAGCGTGCCGGGCGCCAGGTTGTAATAGTCCTCCAGCGCCGTCTCGTAGACTTCCTTCAGGGCCGGATCGCCGCCGGCACTGAAGAACGGGCTGGGGAGGAAGTTGTCGCCCGAGGAGAGCGTGATCGAGTTCTCCTGCGTATCCTCGAGATAGTCGACGATCGCGGCGAAGTTGCCGGCCCGGTCGACGGCGTCAAGGCCGGCTTCGAAGTCGGACGCGTGCAGGATCTGGAGCCGGAAGGTCTCGGGTTCCGTCGCCGGCAGGTCGACCGCGTAGGAGGTCACCGTGCCGCTGTACTCGTTGGCGACGAGCAGCATGCCCTCGCCCGTCGGGCTGTCGGCGGCCGCCACGTATTTGATGATCTCCGGCCCCCGGTCGTTCGTCGTGGGCGCCAGGTACTTCACGTAGGTGGGCTCTTCGGGATCGGTGACGTTGTAGATCATCACGCCGCCCTGACGCTCGAGACCGACGAAGGCGTAGACCTGATCGCCGATCTGAGCGACGTCAATGCCCTCCGGCTCGCCGGCCTTGTTGTCGGAGCGATTGTCGAAGCTCGGCTCCTCGTCCTCGCCGTTGGTGTTGAACACGACCCCGGAGTTCGGATCCTGCGCCAGCTTGGCGATGATCTTCTCGAACTCGCCGCCGGTGTCGGAGACCTTGGTGATGGTGCCGTCGTCGTTCTGCCGGAAGATCGTCATGCCGCGGCCGCCGAAGGTGTAGATGTCCTCGTAGCCGGCCTTGGTCGGATCGGTGTCGCCGTCGATCGCTGAGACGGTGAGGCGCCCGGCAAGATCCTCGCTCTTCAGCGCCGCCTCATCCGCGCCGAAGACGTCGTCGTTGAGGTCGAGGCTGCTGAGACGCGCCTCGTCGCTGCCGTCGACGCGGCTGTCGCCCTCGTTGGCGGTCGCGAAGTAGGTGACGCCGTTGAGGGTCCAGGTCGCGATCGCATCGGGCATCAGCAGGCCCTTGATCTGGGCCGTGACGATGTTGACCGCGCCTTCGCTGTCGCCCCCGGTGCCGGCGCCGTCCCGATCGGAGAAATCCCCCTCGTTGCCGGCCAGCGCATGGTCCACGTAGCCGAGCGGCAGGACCGACTTCAGAACGGGCGCGGAGCCCGAAATATCGAAGGTCGCGACGGCATTGTTCTCTTGCAGCGTGACGAAGGCGGTCGTGCCGTCGGCCGAGATGTCGATATATTCGGGCTCCAAAGCGGTCGAGGCGGAGAGCCCCGCATAGATCCGCACGCCGGCCTCGCGCAGGCCATCCTCATAGCCGTCGAGCGCATCGAAGCCTACGGTGCTGACGGTCGCAGCGGCGGCGCCGGCCGACAGGTCGATCATCGAGATGGAACCGGGTGACTCCACCTCGCCCTCGTCCGGGTTTTCGCCCTCGTTGGCGACGAGCAGCTTCATACCGTCCGGCGTGAAGGTCAGCATGTCCGGCAGGGACCCCACGGTGAGCGTCTTGAGCAGGCTGCCGTCCGCGGTCGAGAACAGGGCGACGGTGCCCGGATCCGACTTCGTCGGCGCCTCGATGGCGACGGCCAGGATGCCGTTCGCGATCGCGATCGAGTTCATGCCGCTGCCGTCCTCGCTCGCGTCGTAGCCGGCAACGAGTGCGGCGACATCGATCTCGCCGACCTTGGTCGGGTTGGCGGGATCGGCCATGCTCACGATCTCGACCCGGTCGGTCACGTTGTTCATGACGAACAGGCGGTCGGTGGACGCCTCGAAGGCGATCACCTCGGCCGAGCCGGAGCCGCTCCCGGTAGCGTAGGTGCCGAGGACGCTCGTATCGAGCTCGTTCGTCGCCTCGAGCGCACCGGTCGAGCCGGTCAGGGTCGAGTCGGCCTGGTCCAGGATGTCGATTCCGTCGATTTCGGAAGGCATGATGGTAAAGCTCGCAAGAAGAGGATCGTGATCGCTGGTCTGGTCGGCGAACTCCCCATTGATGTGCACGACATCGAATGCGGCGCCGCTCTGAAGGCCCTGCGTCACCAGGAGATGGTCGAGCGTCTCGGAGTTGCCTTCGAAGACGTAGTCGTAGCGCTCGTCCTCGGGCAGCAGATCCATCAGGTCCGACAGAACCTGCGTGCCGCCGGGCACGTAGTCGGCCATGGCATCGATCGGGGCGTTGCCGGGGACGTCGTAGTTTGAGACATTCGCCAGGCCCTTGATGACCTGCATCGGCTCTTCCGACGGGAATTCGTTGAGGTCGCCGGCCACGATGACCTTCGCATCCGCGTCCTGCCCGAGCAGGTTGTCGACGAAGTTGTTCACGGCCTGGGCCTGGGCGGCGCGCTGCACCTCGCCGGCGTTGAGCGGCGGCTGGTCGGAGCCGAGCAGCGGCCCGCTGCCGCCCTTGGAGGTGAAGTGGTTGTTGACGAGCGTCACGTCCTCCCCGTTGAACGTGAAGGTGGCGACCAGCGGCGGACGCGAGTCGAAGAAGGGGTTGTCCGGATTGGTCTGCTGTCCCACGTCGGCTGCCGAGATCGCGCTGCCGTCGGCCGCGATCGTGGCAAGCGAGCCGTCGACGAAGTCGACGCGGTCGGTGCGATACAGGAAGGCGTTGCGGATGTTGCCGCCGCCCTCGCCGCCGTTGGTGTCGTCGCCGATGAAGGGGTTGTCGATCCAGGCGTAGGAGACGCCGGCGGGCGCTGCCGCGTTGAGCGCATCGACGAGCATCCCCAGCGTGGCGGAGGCCGAGGTTACGGCCGAGCCGGCGGCATTGCCGGGCCCGTCGTTGTCCTGGATCTCCTGGAGCGCCACGATGTCGGGCGCATTCAGCGAACCGAGGATCTCCTCGGCGATCAGCTGGAAGCGCGCCGCGCCGTCCGAGGGATCGAGGTTCTCGGCATTGTAGCTTGCGACCAGCAGCTTGCTGGCGCTGCCCTCGAGCGTGCCGCTCTCCTTCTCGAGCGTGCTCTCCACGGCGACCGAATAGGCCTGGGTGGGGGTGATCTGATAGCTGCCGAAGTCGTAGTTGACGACGCCGGTGACGTCGGCGAGCTGAGCCCCGACGTCGGCGTCCGGGCTCACGAACCCTGCCAGCACGCCCGAATCGTCGTCGATCTGGATGCGCTCGGGATTGAAGTCGCCGCCGGAGGTGTTCTGATCGCCGAAGTCGCCGAACCCCGGTGTCAGCAGGAGGTTGCCGCCATCCGTGTCGCCGGTGGCGCTGGTGCCGTTGGTGGCGTCGCCGTCGTCGACCACCGTGAAGATCTCGCCGAAGCCGTTCGTGGGGCCGACGACGACCGCCTCGTTCACGGTCACCAGCATGCCCTCGAGGCTCTCGAAGAACTTGGCCCCGGCCACCAGGCTCTCGGTCGGGGGAAGGAGGCCGTCAACGCCGCCGATCTGGACAGGCAGGATCGCCGGTGCGGAGGCCGCCTCGGCGAGGACCTGGACTGCGCTTGCGCCGGTTGCCACGATCTCCGTCGTGGAGAGGCTGCCCGCTGCCGCACCGTTCGGGATGAACTCGTCGACCCGGCCGGTGACCTGGACGAACTGCCCGGCCGTGACGGTCGGCGCGGAGTTCGTGAACACGAAGACACCGTCGGAGGTCGCAGCGTCGCCGTCGCCCGTGGGATCCTGGATGTAGAAGCCGTTGCTGTCGATGGCGGTGACGACGCCGCGGGTGGTCACGGTCGAGCCGTCCAGCGCGGAAAGGTGACCACTGCCCTGGATCGTATAGATCCGGGTAAAGTCATCGCCCCCGATGTCCGCTGCGTCTCCGGCGACACTCGCCGCGATCAGGTCCTCTTGCGGCCCGGTCTCGTCGAAGTACACGTCAGACATCGCATCCTCTCTTGCTGTCATGGGACGGGCAGGGGCGATTTGCCTCGCGAGATGCAAGGCAACTCTCAACACTTCAGCGAACGCATCTGAGCCGTCCTCAGGAGAGCGCAGGCGCATTGCTGAGGCAAAGCCATCCGTCGCCTAGGACTGGTCGAGCCGATGGTTAACCAGCCGGGATGACAGGTATGTGAATATCGCCGGCTCTCGAATCCGACTGTCCTCAACTATGTGCCGTCGCCCTTCGCCGTCGCCGTATGGGGGCCGATCGGCCCCGTCGCGCCCGGTCGCCCGTCGGCTGGACACGCTTGGCCGGCTGGCGGCTCGGGGGCTCGTCGGCGCCTCGTTGGCCGACATCTGATAGCCTCCCTATATCGCCGCGCGCTGGCCGTCACGAACGCGGCCTGTCTGGCAATGGCCGCGAACCGGCCCTGCCGTCGCTTCGACCTTTGTCGCATAGGCGTCGCCCGGCGCCCTTGTGATAGGCAGGGGCTATCAAATATTAGTAACAATCAATTTGAATTCATTCCAAAGACGGGCACGATCCCATCGCGGGGCTCACGTGCCTCGCCCACGGGGCGGGTCGTTTGAAACACGGGCATTGCCCGCCCAAATTGGACGGGACGGACGTGCCGGCGGAGGTAGAATGGGCGGCTACGCGCCTTGGAATGCGGATGTTGCGCAGCAGCTCGTTGCGCGCCTCAGCGGGCTTGAAGGCGCCATGCTGCCGGTGCTGCACGCTCTTCAGGAGGAGTTCGGCTACATCGATTCGGCGGCCGTGCCGCTGATCGCTGACGCATTGAACGTCTCGCGCGCCGAGGTGCACGGTGCCATCACCTTCTATGACGATTTTCGCGAGGGGCCACCGCCCGCGCGAATCATAAAGCTCTGCCGTGCCGAGGCCTGCCAGGCGCTGGGATGCGAAAGTCTGGTGGCAGAGCTCGCCCGCAGCCGCGGCATTGTCGTTGACCAGCACGGCGCGGCCGACCTGGTCGTCGAGACCGTCTATTGCCTGGGAAATTGCGCGCTGGGGCCCGCGGCGCTGGTGGGCGACCAATTGATCGGCCGGCTCGATGCACCGCGTCTGATGGCGCTTTGCGACGGCGCCGCGCCGGCGCGCGTGCAGGAGCTACCACCGGGGGCGGCCGGGAGGGCGGCGCCATGAGCGCGGCGACGACGCGCGTTTTCGTGCCCGTCGATGCGGCCGCGCTTTCGGTCGGCGCCGAGGCCGTGGCCTGCGCCATTGCAGCGGAGGCGGCGGCCCGCGGCCTCTGCGTCGACATCGTCCGCACCGGCAGCCGCGGCATGTTGTGGCTGGAGCCCCTGGTGGAGGTCGAGGTCGCCGGCCGGCGCATCGCCTACGGGCCGGTCGCGGCCGGCGACGTGGCGGCGCTGTTCGACGGCGACTTTCTCGCCGGCGGGGCGCATCCGCTCCATCTCGGTCCGACCGATGCGCTGGCGTGGATGCCGCGCCAGGAGCGCTTCACGTTCGCCCGCGTCGGCGTCACCGATCCCTTGTCGCTTGCCGACTACCGCGCCCAGGGCGGTCTCGCTGGCCTGACCCGGGCGCTCGCCATGGCGCCGGCGGAGATCGTCGAGGCCGTGCGCGCCTCGGGCCTGCGCGGCCGCGGCGGCGCCGGCTTCCCCACCGGCATCAAGTGGAAGACGGTGCTCGCGGCCGAGGCGGAGCGGAAGTACATCGTCTGCAATGCCGACGAGGGCGACAGCGGCACCTTCGCCGACCGCATGCTGATGGAAGGCGACCCCTTCGTGCTGATCGAAGGCATGGCGATTGCCGCTGTCGCCGTCGGCGCCACCCAGGGCTACATCTACGTCCGTTCCGAATACCCCCACGCGGCCCGCACGCTGCGGCGCGCCATCGTGGCGGCGGAACGGGGCGGTGTGCTGGGCGCATCGGTGCTCGGCTCGCCCCACGCCTTCCGGCTCGAGGTGCGGGTCGGCGCCGGCGCCTACATCTGCGGCGAGGAGACCTCGCTGCTGGAGAGCCTGGAGGGCAAGCGCGCGATCGTGCGCGCCAAGCCGCCGCTGCCGGCGCTCGCGGGCCTGTTCGGCCAGCCGACGGTGGTCAACAACGTGCTGTCGCTGGCGAGCGTGCCGTGGATCCTGGCGCACGGTGCGGAGGCCTATGCCGGGGTCGGCATGGGGCGCTCGCGCGGCACCATGCCGGTGCAGCTTGCCGGCAACGTCAGGCGTGGCGGCCTCATCGAGCTGGCGTTCGGCGTGAGCCTGAGGACATTGGTCGAGGGCTTCGGCGGCGGTACGCTCACGGGCCGGCCGGTGCGGGCCGTGCAGGTCGGCGGCCCGCTCGGCGCCTATCTGCCGGAGCACCTGCTCGACACGCCGCTCGACTACGAGGCGCTCGCCGCCGTGGGCGGCATGCTCGGGCACGGCGGCATCGTCGTCTTCGACGACCGCGTCGACATGGCCCACCAGGCGCGCTTCGCCTTCGCCTTCTGCGCCAAGGAGAGCTGCGGCAAGTGCACGCCCTGCCGCATCGGCGCGGTGCGCGGCGCCGAGACCATGGATCGCATCATCGCCGGCGAGGACAGGCCCGCGAACATCGACGTGCTGCGCGACTTGAGCCATCTGATGACCGATGCGTCGCTTTGCGCCATGGGCGGCCTGACCCCCATGCCGGTGATGAGCGCGTTGACCCATTTTCCCGAAGATTTCGACCCGCCGGCTCTGTCGGCGGCGGCCGAGTGAGGAAGGCGCCATGAGCCTGATCAAGGAGATCGATTTCGGCACGCCGATCCGGGTCGCGGAGCAGCAGGTGACGCTGACCATCGACGGTGAGAGCGTCACCGTGCCGGCCGGCACCTCGGTCATGGCGGCGGCCATGAGCCTCGGCACCAGGATCCCGAAGCTGTGCGCCACCGATTCGCTCGAGCCGTTCGGCTCTTGCCGGCTCTGCCTGGTGGAGATCGAAGGGCGCCGCGGCACGCCGGCCTCGTGCACCACGCCCGCCGAGGAGGGCATGGTGGTGCGCACCCAGACCGACCGGGTGCGCGGCCTGCGCAAGGGGGTCATGGAGCTCTACATCTCCGACCATCCGCTCGACTGCCTGACCTGCTCGGCCAACGGCGATTGCGAGCTGCAGGACATGGCAGGCGCCGTCGGCCTGCGCGAGGTGCGCTACGGCTACGACGGCGCCAACCATGTCGTCCCTGGTGCGGCGCTGGCCGAAGCCAACCCGCTGTTCCTGGGCAAGGACGCGTCGAACCCGTACTTCACCTACGATCCGTCCAAATGCATCGTCTGCAATCGCTGCGTGCGGGCCTGCGAAGAGGTGCAGGGCACCTTCGCGCTCACCATCTCCGGCCGTGGTTTCGATAGCCGCGTCTCCGCCGGCGGCACAGATTTCCTGGGCTCGGAATGCGTCTCCTGCGGCGCCTGCGTGCAGGCCTGCCCGACCGCGACGCTGATGGAGAAGTCGGTCATCGAGCTCGGCCAGCCCGAGCATTCCAAGGTCACCACCTGCGCCTATTGCGGCGTCGGCTGCTCGTTCAAGGCCGAGATGCAGGGCGACCGCGTGGTGCGCATGGTGCCCTACAAGGATGGCAAGGCCAACGAGGGCCATTCCTGCGTCAAGGGGCGCTTCGCCTGGGGCTATGCCACCCATGAGGATCGCATCACCAAGCCGATGATCCGTGAGCGGATCACCGACCCGTGGCGCGAGGTCTCGTGGGAGGAGGCGATCGACTACGCCGCCGCCGAGTTCAGGCGCATCCAGGCGGCGTACGGCAAGGATTCGGTCGGCGCCATCACCTCCTCGCGCTGCACCAACGAGGAGGTGTTCCTGGTGCAGAAGCTGGTGCGCGCCGCCTTCCGCAACAACAACGTGGACACCTGCGCCCGCGTCTGCCACTCGCCCACCGGCTACGGGCTCAAGACTACGCTCGGCACCTCCGCCGGCACCCAGGACTTCAAGTCGGTGGCCAAGGCGGACGTGATCCTGGTCATCGGCGCCAACCCGACCGACGGCCATCCGGTGTTCGCCTCGCGCATGAAGAAGCGTCTGCGCCAGGGTGCCCGCCTGATCGTGGCCGATCCACGCCGCATCGATCTGGTCAAGACCCCGCATGTCGCCGCCGACCATCACCTCCAGCTCAAGCCCGGCACCAATGTCGCCCTGATCAACGCCATCGCCCATGTGGTGGTGACCGAGGGGCTGGTCGCCGAGGACTATGTGCGCGAGCGGTGCGACCTGGCCGACTTCGAGGTGTGGGCACGCTTCATCGCCGACGAACGCAACTCGCCGGAGGCGACGGAAGAGTTCACCGGCGTCCCGGCCGCCGAGGTGCGAGGCGCGGCCCGCCTCTTCGCCGGCGGCGGCAACGGGGCGATCTACTACGGCCTCGGCGTCACCGAGCACAGCCAGGGCTCGACCACGGTCATGGCCATGGCCAACCTCGCCATGGCGACCGGCAACATCGGCCGCGACGGCGTCGGCGTGAACCCGCTGCGCGGCCAGAACAACGTGCAGGGCTCGTGCGACATGGGCTCGTTCCCGCACGAGTTCTCCGGCTATCGGCACGTGTCGGACGATGCTACCCGCCAGGTGTTCGAGCTGATGTGGGGCGTGCCGCTCGACGTCGAGCCCGGCCTGCGCATCCCCAACATGCTCGACGAGGCGGTCGGCGGCACCTTCAAGGGCCTCTACGTGCAGGGCGAGGACATCGCCCAGTCCGATCCCAACACCAAGCACGTCACGGCAGGGCTCGCCGCCATGGAATGCGTCGTCATCCAGGACCTGTTCTTGAACGAGACGGCGAAATACGCCCACGTCTTCCTGCCGGGCTCGTCGTTCCTGGAGAAGGACGGCACCTTCACCAACGCCGAGCGTCGCATCAACCGTGTGCGGCAGGTGATGGCCCCGCTCGCGGGCAAGTCGGAATGGCAGGTGACCATCGACCTTGCCCGGGCGCTCGGCTACGAGATGGGCTACACCCACCCCAGCCAGATCATGGACGAGATCGCGCGGCTGACGCCGACCTTCGCCGGGGTCTCCTACGACAAGCTCGAGCGGCTGGGTTCGGTGCAGTGGCCGTGCAACGACAAGGCGCCGACCGGCACGCCGCTCATGCACGTCGACCGTTTCGTGCGCGGCAAGGGCCGCTTCATGATCACCGAGTTCGTGCCGACCGAGGAGCGCGCCGGCCCGCGCTTTCCGCTGCTGCTGACCACCGGGCGCATTCTCTCGCAGTACAACGTGGGCGCCCAGACCCGGCGCACCATGAACAACGTCTGGCACGAGGAGGACGTGCTGGAGATCCACCCGTTCGACGCCGAGAACCGCGGCATCCGGACGGGCGATCTCGTGGCCCTGGCCAGCCGCTCCGGCGACATCTCGCTGCGCGCCGAGGTGAGCGAACGCGTGCAGCCGGGCGTCGTCTACACCACGTTTCACCACGCGGTGACCGGCGCCAACGTCATCACCACGGACTTTTCGGATTGGGCCACCAACTGCCCGGAATACAAGGTGACGGCGGTCGAGGTGCGGCGCACCAACCATTATTCCCCCTGGCAGGAGCGCAACCGCGAAGAGGATGTCTCGCTCCGGCGCATCGCAGGACGCCTGGCGGATGCCGCAGAGTAGCGCGCCCGTGCAGCCCCCGGCGTCCGTCGTGGTCTCGGCCGAGCCGATCGGCTTCGCTGGCCAGGCATGGGCCGGCACGCGTGGCGCGGCGGCCCACACCGCGGACGTGGCGGTCGAGATACCGGTCAGCATCGTCTACGGCGCGGTGCCCTATGCGGTGATGATGGCGAGCCCGGCCGACCTCGACGATTTCGTCACGGGCTTCAGCCTGACCGAGGGCATCATCCGCTCGGCCGCCGAAATCCGCCAGGTCGCGATCGAGCCGCAGCGGGACGGCGTGGTCGTCACCGTGGACCTCGCGCCCGACCGGTTTCGCCAGCACCTGGCGCGCCGGCGCAACCTCACGGGCCGCACCTCGTGCGGGCTGTGCGGCGTCGAGGACAGGTCCGAGCTGCCCATGGCCGAGCAGCGACCCGTCGGCGGCCCCCCCGTCGCCGCCGCCGCCATCTCGACGGCGTTGGAGGCGCTGGCCCGCCTTCAGCCGCTCAACGCGCTCACCCATGCCGTCCACGCCGCCGCTTGGTGCGGCCTCGACGGTGCCATCCTGGCGACGCGCGAGGATGTCGGCCGGCACAACGCCCTCGACAAGCTGATCGGAGCGAGCCTCAGGGCCGGCATCGACCCGGCTTACGGCTTCGTGCTGGTCACCAGTCGTGCGTCCTTCGAGATGGTGGAGAAGGCGGCGATCTTCGGCGCCGGCACGCTGGTCGCCATCTCGGCCCCGACGTCGCTCGCCATCGAGCGGGCGGAGCGCCTCGGCCTCACCCTCGTGGCCATCGCCCGCAGCGATGGCGCCGTGGTGTTCACGGGCGCGCTGGCTGCGCCGGACGGCGGCAGCAGCGAGGCCGGGCCAACTGCGCGGGCGACAATGGGCAGGGTGATGCAGCGATGAGCGATCGCACCGCGGCTGCAACGGGGCCCGGCCGGGCAGGGGCCGCCAACGACAGCGCCAAGCTGGCGCGCATGGCCGCTCAGATTGCCGGCTTCTTCGCCGCTTATCCCCAGGAGCAGGCGGTGTCGTCCATCGCCGAGCACATCAACCAATTCTGGGGCTGGCGCATGCGCGAGGATTTCCTCGCCGCCTTCACCGCGAACGACGGCGAGCTGCAGCCCTTGGTTCGCAAGGCCCTGCCGCTCGTCAGAGGACGACACAAGCCGGAGCCGGGCGTCTAGAGCGTTTTCGAGCGAAGTGGACGCCGGTTTGCGTGAAGAAAACGCGACAAAACAAACAGATAGAGCATTTCGGCGATTCGAAGAAACGCGGAAATGCTCTAGGCCGGCCATCAGCGTAAGGGGGAAGCCATCATGACCGTTGCACAAGGTGTGGGGCAGGTCGCCCCGCAGCCGGGGCTGCTTGACCGCGAGCGGACCATCGCCAAGGCCGGCTTCAACCGTTGGCTGGTGCCGCCGGCGGCGCTCGCCATCCATCTCTGCATCGGCATGGCCTATGGCTTCAGCGTGTTCTGGCTGCCGCTGGGCCAGGCCATCGGCATCACCAAATCGGTCGCCTGTCCGGCCGACATGGGACTCGCCGCCGCCCTGTTCACCACCGCCTGCGACTGGAGGGTGGCGGATCTGGGCTGGATGTACACGCTGTTCTTCGTGCTGCTCGGCTCATCGGCGGCCATCTGGGGCGGCTGGCTGGAGCGGGTAGGTCCACGCAAGGCGGCCTTCGTCTCGACCTTGTGCTGGTGCGGCGGCCTCCTGGTCTCCGCCCTCGGCGTCTATCTCCACCAGCTCTGGCTGATGTGGCTGGGCTCAGGCGTCATCGGCGGCATCGGCCTGGGGCTCGGCTACATCTCGCCGGTGTCGACCCTGGTCAAATGGTTCCCCGACCGGCGCGGCATGGCGACCGGCATGGCGATCATGGGCTTCGGCGGCGGCGCCATGATCGGCTCGCCGCTCGCCGACATGCTGATGAACGCCTTCAAGTCGCCGACCTCGGTCGGCGTCTGGGAGACGTTCGTGGTCATGGCGGCGATCTACTTCGTCTTCATGCTGGCCGGCGCCTTCGGTTACCGCGTTCCGCCGATCGGGTGGAAGCCTGAGGGCTGGACGCCACCGGCGACGCAGAAGGCCATGATCACCACCGGCAACGTCCATCTGAGGGACGCGCACAAGACGCCGCAGTTCTGGCTGATCTGGGCCGCGCTGTGCCTCAACGTCTCGGCGGGCATCGGCGTCATCGGCATGGCCTCGCCGATGCTCCAGGAGATCTTCGCCGGCTCGCTGATCGGCCGGCCGGAGGTGACCTTCGGCGCGCTCGATCCGGACCAGCGCAGGATGGTGGCGACGATCGCCGCCGCCTTCGTCGGCCTCTTGTCGCTGTTCAACATCGCCGGCCGGTTCTTCTGGGCGTCATTGTCCGATAAGATCGGCCGCAAGATGACCTATGCCACCTTCTTCGGCCTGGGCATCCTGCTCTACGCGCTGTCGCCGTGGGCTGCGCACGCCGGTTCGCTGGCGTTGTTCGTCGCCTTCTTCTGCATCATCCTGTCCATGTACGGTGGCGGCTTCGCCACGGTACCGGCTTACCTCGCCGACATGTTCGGCACCCAGTTCGTCGGCGCCATCCACGGCCGGCTGCTCACCGCCTGGTCGACGGCGGGCATCATCGGGCCGGTCGTCGTCAACTATATCCGCGAGGCGCAGATCGCCGCTGGCGTGCCGCGGGCCCAGGTCTACGACCGCACCATGTACATCCTGGCCGGCATGCTGGTGCTCGGCTTCATCTGCAACCTGCTGGTCCGGCCGGTGGCCGCGCGCTGGTTCATGAAGGACGCCGAGGTGGCGGCGCTGCAGACCAAGGGCGCGAGCGCGGCGCTCGGGCCGACGGGCTCGTTCGGCATCGGCCGCGGCGGCCTCGATGCCAAAGCGGCGCTGGCCTGGGCGGCCGTCGGCATCCCGATCCTGTGGGGCGTGTGGATCACGCTATCCAAGTCGCTGGTGCTGTTCCGCTGACGCGGCAAGGGGCTGTGGCGGCGAATTTGACCCTCGAGCTGATGGATGTCGGGTCAAGACCGACCATGACGAGATTGGGACGGAAAGTCTTTTATTCTCAACGTCATGATCGGGCCTGACCCGACCGTCCAGCGCCTTGAATGCCACGAACCCGTGGCCAGGTCCCACGGTCACGATCGCTGGGCCGCGCCAACTAGAGCATTTCCGCGTTTCTTCGAATCGCCGAAGTGCTCTATCTGATTGTTTTGTCGCGTTTTCTTCACGCGAACCGGCGTCCACTTCGCTCGAAATCGCTCTAAACGCCGGCGGCTCACGACCAGAAGACGATGCGGCGCTGAGCCTCTTTCACCAGCAGCCCCGCGGCGACGCCCATTGCCGAGAGGCTGAGGATGGCGGCGAACATGCCGGCGATGTCGAGTTCGCCGGAGCCGGACTTGATGATGAAGCCGAGCCCCTCGGTCGAGGCCACGAACTCCGACACCACGCAGCCGATCAGCGCCAGCACCACGGCGATCTGCAGCGCGCCGAAGACGTAGGGCGCTGCCGCCGGCAGGCGTGCGTGCAGCAGGATGTGGAGGGGCGAGGCGGAGAAGGCGCGGTACATGTCCAGCAGGCGCGGGTCGACCGCCCGCATGCCGGTCGCGGCCGCCACGAACAGCGGGAAGAAGCACAGCAGCGCGACGGTGAAAACTTTCGATTCCAAGCCGAAGCCGAAATAGGAGATGATGAGCGGGGCGAGCGCGATCTTCGGCACCGATTGCAAGGCCGTCACCAGCGGCATCATCAGGTATTCGAGCGGCCGGATCAGAACGATGAGCGCGCCGCTCGCCAGGCCGGCCAGCGCGCCGATGACGAGGCCGCCGAGCGCCGCCTTGCCGGTCGCCAGCGCGTGCGGCAGCAACGTGCCGCCGATCCAGCCCTGATAGAGCGCGCGCAGCACCGCCATCGGGCTCGGCAGCACGAAGGCGTCGAGGCCGCCCGGCCGCGTCGCCCAGGCCCAGACGGCGACGATGACGACGCCGGTCGCCAGCGGTGGGACGACGGCCTTCACGACATCGAGCGCGTGGCGGGGCTCCATCATGCGCCCTCCATGTGCGTGTCGCGCCGCTCGGTCTCCCAGAACACGACGATGCGCCGGGCGCCGCGCACCAGGGAACTGGCGAGGACGCCGGACAGGGCCAGCAGGATGATGGCGGCGAAGGCGGTCGGCGTGTCGAGGGTCGTCGTCGCGTTCTGGATCAGGAAGCCGAGCCCGGAGGTGGCCGACACGAACTCCATGACCACCGCGGCCAGCAGCGCGAAGACGACGGCGACCTCGAGGCCGGTCATGATCTGGCTCGCCGCGGTGGGAAAGCGCACCGCGAGCAGAATGCGCAGCCGCCCGGCCCCGCAGGCGCGGTAGAGATCGATCAGGTTGGGATCGACGCCGCGCAGGGCAATGAAGGCGTTGACGAAGATGGGATAGAAGCAGGCCAGGACGACCAGCGTCACCGACGCGCCCATGCCGTAGCCGACCCAGATGAACAGCAATGGCCCGAGCGCGATCTTGGGGATCGACTGGAAGGCGATGATCGGCACCATCAAAAAGCGCTCGGCCGTCGCCGACACCGCCAGCAGGGCGGCAACGCCGAGGGCGATCAGGGCACCGACGGCATAGCCGATGGCGACGGCACCGAGCGTGGAGCCGATGTGAGGCCAATAGGCGCCCGAGGTGAGCCCGTCGGCCAAGGCGGCGACCGCCTGCCCGGGGCCGGGCAGGACCGTGTCCTGAAAACCTCCCAGCCATTTCAGCGCCATCCAGGCAGCGGCGGTCAGGCCGAGCGCGGCCAGGGGACCGGCGATGCGGGCCGCCAGGCGTCGCGGCATCCCTCCCGCCGTCATGCCGGCTCCGCCATCGCGACGAAGGCCTGGCGCAGACGGCTGGCCAGCGCGACGAAGCGTGGATCGGCCATGGTCTCGATCGTGCGCGGCCGCGGCAGGTCGACGTCGACCGAATGCAATAATCTGCCCGGCCGTGGCGACAGCACCAGGATGCGATCCGAGAGATAGACCGCCTCCGGAATCGAGTGGGTGATGAACAGCACCGATTTTCCGGTGCTCATCCAGATCCGCTGCAGCTCGTCCATCATGGTTTCGCGCGTCATCGCGTCGAGGGCGGCGAACGGCTCGTCCATGAGGAGCAGCGCCGGGTCGTGGATCAGCCCGCGGGCGATGCCGACGCGCTGCTGCATGCCGCCGGACAGCTCGTGCGGATAGTTGGCCGCGAAGGGCTCCAGCTTGACGAGGCGCAGCAGCTCCAGGGCGCGCTCCCGGCCGGCGGACGCGTCGCGCCCCATGGCGCGGATCGGCACCAGGACGTTCTCCAGCACCGTCTTCCACGGCAGCAGAGTCGGCTGCTGGAAGACGATGCCGACGTCGCGGCGCGGCGCGGTGACGGGCTCGCCAGCCAGTCGGATGCGGCCTGCCATGGGCCGGAGCAGGCCCGATGCCAGTTTGAGCAGCGTGGACTTGCCACAGCCCGACGGTCCGAGCACGGAGACGAAGGCACCCTGTGCCACGTCGAACGACAGCCGGTCGAGCGCGGGCACCCGCCCGCGGCGCGATTCATAGGTCAACGAGACGTCGGCGACCTCCAGGTGCGTTGGCGCCGCACGCACCACGGTGGGACGCAACTGTTCATATGCCGCGACAGCCATGTCAGTCCTTCTTGTCAGTCGTTCTTGGCCTCGGCCGCACGTGCCTTGGCGATCACGGCGTCCCGGTCGAACTTGTTGAATTCGGGCACGAACTGGTTGGTGTAGAGCGTCTCGACCGGCAGGTCGGCGCGCGGCAGCACGCCGCCGTCGGCGAGTACCTGCACGTGGATATTCCACGAGTCCGGCTTGAACGAGCCCCACTCCTCCTTGCCGTCGGGGAAGAAGCCGATCGACTGGTAGTTGCCGTCGAGCAGGCGGACCCCGAGGGCCAGGGCCTCCGCCTCCTTGTCCGGCGTGGGCCTGGTCGCCGGATAGACCTGCCAGAACGAGCGGGCGCAGGCCTCCCGGGCCGCCTTGCAGGCGACCGACAGCTTGGCCATCGCCCGGCCGAAGCGCGCCAGCAGATCGGGCTTGTCGCGGATCATATCGACGTGGGCCACCAGGGCGGACGAGAACATGTGCCGGTACCGATCGGGGTAGGGCAGGGTGCGAACCGCAATGCCCGCGGTGCGCATCTTCTCGTTCTCGGAGATGTAATAGTTCATGACATCGACCTGGCCGGTCTGGAGCTGGCGCCAGGCAGCCGGCCCGACGCCGATCGGCACGACGGTGATGTCCTTTTGCCAGGCGATGCCCGCCTCGGCGAGGATGGCGCGCGACATCGGGATGTTGCCCCAGGTGAGCGCGCCGATGCCGAGCTTCTTGCCCTTCAGATCGGCGATCGTCCCGATCGGGCTGTCGTCCTTGACGGAGAAGGTGTAAACGGAGCCGCGCAAGTAGTTGTAGAAGAAGCGTACGTCGATGCGCTCGCCTTTCGCCAGGGCCTGCAGCTGTCCGTCGGCCGTGCTGTTGGCGAAGACCAGCGACTTGTTGGCGACCTGCGGGACGGTCGGCGTATTGGACAGCGAGACGAGCTGCAGATCGATCCCCTCATCGGCGAAGAAGCCGAGCGTGATGCCGAATGTCAGGTCGGCATACTGCTGGGTGATCGCCGTCGGGATGGCATAGGTGACCTTGTCGGCCGCGGCGGCGCCGGCGGCCAGGCCGGGCAGGCCCATCACTGCCAAAGCGGCTCCCAAGCACACGTGTCTCGTTCCCATGCGTTCCTCCCGGTCGCGGCGGCTTGGCTGCCTGTGCAGCCTGTGTCGGCGGCGCGGAGCCGTTCCGGTCCGCCGTTGCGATTTTTATAACACGATATAAAAGTCTGGCGACTGCATTTGTGGAGAACGCCGCGCCGGCTTACAGCCCGGCTGGCGCATGATGCGCGTGCGTCACATCATCCGGCCCGATCCACGCGGCAGCCGGACAGGCCGGCAGAGCCGGAAGACGAGGGAGGCAAGAGGGTGGCAACATACGCGGAGACGACCGACGTCCTGCCGCAGCATCGCTTCGATGCCGGCAGGCTCGAGCGGTATCTGGCGGAGCACATGCCCGGTTACGCCGGCGGTCTCACGCTGTCGCAGTTCGGTAGCGGCCAGTCGAACCCAACCTTCTTCCTGTCGCTGGAGACCAAGGGCGAAGGCCGGCGCGACTACGTCCTGCGCAAGAAGCCGCCGGGCAAGCTGCTGCAATCGGCCCACCAGGTCGACCGTGAATATCGCGTCATCACGGCGCTGGCCGACACCGACGTGCCGGTGCCCCGCACGGTCGTGCTCTGCACCGACGAGAGCGTGATCGGCACGATGTTCTACGTCATGGAGGCGGTGCCGGGCCGCATCTTCACCGATGCGGCGCTGCCCGGCCTGACGCCCGCCGAGCGCGCGGCGATCTTCGATTCGATGAACGACGTGCTGGCCCGACTGCACCAGGTCGACTACCGGGCCGTCGGCCTGGGCGACTACGGGCGCGAGGGCAGCTACATCGCCCGCCAGATCAAGCGCTGGATCAGCCAGTACGAGGCGGCGAAGACCGACGACATCCCCGAGATGGACAAGCTGATCGCCTACCTGCCACAGCACATCCCGGACGAGGATCCGACCACCATCTCCCATGGCGATTATCGGCTCGGCAACCTGATCATCCACCCGACCGAGCCGCGCGTCGTCGGCGTGCTCGACTGGGAATTGTCGACGTTGGGCCATCCGCTGGCGGACGTCGCCTACAACTGCGTCGGCTACTACATGAAGACGCGCCCGCACGGCTTCGCCGACATCGACTTCGCCACCAGCGGCATCCCGACCAGGGACGAATATGTCGCGGCCTACTGCCGCCGCACCGGCCGCAGCGAGATCGAGCACTGGAACTTCTACGTGGCGTTCTCGCTGTTCCGCCTCGCCGCCATCGCCCAGGGCGTCTACAAGCGGGGCCTCGACGGCAATGCCTCCTCGCCGGAAGCGATCAAGTCCCGCGACGGCGCCCGCGGCCGTGCCATCGAGGCCTGGAAGCTGGTCGCCTGAGGGGATCGGCGGGCCGACGACCCCGGCCGGGCCCGCGTTTCCAAGTTGCCCGCTTTCCAAGTCGATGATAGCCGGGTCGAGCCCGGCTATGACGTTGAAGTCAAAGGATCTTCACTTCACGCCCCCGTCATGGCCGGGCTTGGCCCGGCCAACCATCGACCGGTGCGTCAGCGTCCCGTGATCAGGTCGCCGAGCATCTCCCAGGACTTGCCGTTGAAGCGCATCATCTGCATGGCCTTGATCGGGCCGTGGTCGTCCTTGGAGATGCTGACCTTGATGCCCGGCAGCAGCATCGGCACCTCCAGGTCGCGGATGCTCTCCACCGCCGCCATCAGCGTCTCGCGGGTCGGATTGGGGCCGGCCTTGTCGAGCGCCTGGTGCATGGCGAAGGCCATGCCGTAGGCGTAGGGGTTGAGCCAGTCGTTCTTGGCCCCGGCCGGATAATACTTGTCCATGAAGGCGGACCAGGCCTTGAAGTCGGGGGCGTCCTGCCATTGCGGATCGGTCGGCTGCTTGACGTAGGAGGTGGAGATGATCCCCACCGACTTGTCGAGGCCGGCACCGGTGAGCACCGGGTCCACCGAATTGCTGACGCTCGGCACGATGAACAGCGGCTTCCAGCCCAGCGCGTCGACGGCGCGGATCGATTGTGCGGCGAATTTGGGTGTCGTGGCGCTGATGAAGACGTTGGCGCCGCTGCTGCGCAGCTTGGAGATCGGCGAGTCGACCGTGGCATCGGAAAGCTCGTAGGTCGCCGTGTCGACGATGGCCTTGGCCTGATCGCCGAGGCCCTCCTTCAGGCCGGCCAGGATATCCTTGCCATAGTCGTCGTTCTGGTAGAGCACGGCGATCTTCGGATCCTTGACGGTGGCGAGGATATACTTGGCGTAGATGTGGCCTTCCGTTGGATAATCGACGTTCCAGCCGACGGTCCACGGGTATTTCTTTGGCTGGTTCCATTTGGAGGCGCCCGACGAGACGAACAGCTGCGGCACCTTCTTGGCGTTGAGATAGGGCTGCGTCGCCGACGACGTCGGAGTGCCGATCGGCAGGAAGATGGCGAGGACGTCGTCGCGTTCCACCAGCTTGCGCGTCTGCTCCACCGCCTTGGGCGGGGTGAAGCCGTCGTCGAGGCTGACGATCTCGACCTTGCGGCCGTGGATGCCACCGTTGGCGTTGACCATGTCGAAATAGGCGATGGCCGCCTTGGCGATGGTGCCGTAGGCCGAGGCGGGGCCGCTGTAGGGCGCGGTGTTGCCGAGCCGGATGTGGCTGGCGCTCACCCCGGGAGCTGCCTCCTGCCCGTGCGCGGGCGCCGCGAGTATCAGTCCGGCCAAACCGGCCGCCGCAGTCAGTCGTCTCATGTCGATCCCTCCCATTGTGATTGTTCCTGTCGCGGTATGGCCGGCCTTCACGGCTGCGCGGTTGCAGCGCGCGGGCATCACAGATGCCGCGCGATGATCTCCTTCATGATCTCATTGGTGCCGGCGTAGATGCGCTGGCCCCGGGCATCGGCGAAGGCGCGCGCCACCTTGTATTCGCGCATGTAGCCGTAGCCGCCGTGCATCTGGACGCACTGGTCCACGACCCGGCCCTCGAGCTCCGTCAGCCAGTACTTGCACATCGCCGCTTCGTCCGCGGCCAGCGCGCCGGCCTGAAAGCGAGCGATGCTGCGCTCGAGGAAGGCGCGGCCGACCGCGATCTCGGTCTTGAGCTCGGCCAGACGGAAGCGCAGGTGCTGGAACTGGGCGATCGGCTGGCCGAAGGCCGAGCGGCCGTTGGCGTAGGCCAGGGTCTCGGCGAAGGCGGCCTCGGCACCGGCGACGGCCGCCATGCCGACCATCAGCCGCTCGCGCGGCAGCTGCGCCATGAGGTGACGCAGACCCTGGCCTTCCTCGCCGAGCCGGTTCGTCATCGGGACGCGGACGTCGTCGAAGAAGAGCTCGACCGTGTCCTGGGCCTTCTGGCCGACCTTGTCGAGCAGCCGCCCGCGGGCAAAGCCCGGCCGGTCGGTCTCGACCAGGAAGAGCGTCTTGCGGCCCGGATCGTCGCCCTCGAGGGTGGCCAGCACGACCACCAGATCCGCGTGCAGTCCGTTGGTGATGAAGATCTTCTGGCCGCTGATCCGGACGTCGTCGCCGTCGCGGCGCGCCACGGTCCGCGTGCCCTTGAGGTCGCTCCCCGCACCCGGTTCGGTCATGGCGACCGACAGGACGGTGTCGCCGCTGACGCAGCGGGGCAGCCAGTGCGCCTTCTGCGCCTCCGTCCCGTAGTGAAGGATGTACGGGGCGATGATCTCCGAGTGCGTATAAAAGCCGGGAAGGGCGATGAAGGCGCGGGCGAACTCCTCGATCACCACCAGGGCGTGGTCGATACCGGCGCCGGGGCCGCCATAGGCCTCGGGGATGCTCGGGCAGAGCAGGCCGGCGGCGCCCATGCGCCGCCACAGATCGCGGGGCGCGGCGCCGGCCCGCTCCCAATCGGCATAGTGCGGCGCGATCTCGCGCGCGATGAAGCGGCGTGCGGTCTCCCGCAGCGCCTCCAGCTCGGCCGCGCCGGCTGTGGTCTCGTCGGTTGTCATCGCGTTCACCTCACGGGCCGCCATAGGCGCACCAGCCGCCGTCGACGGGCAGGGTGACGCCGGTGATGTAGGAGGCGGCGTCGGACGCCAGGAAGGCGACGGCATTGGCGATCTCGCCGGCTTCGCCCAGGCGGTGCATGGGCAGCCGCCGCTCGATGGCGGCGCGGTCCACCCGCGTATCGGCGAACATTTCGTGCGCCATCGGTGCGTCGATGTAGCCGGGCGCGACGCAGTTCACGCGCAGTCCCCGCGGGGCCCACTCGCACGCCAGGTTTTTGGTGAGGTGGACGACGGCGGCCTTCGACACACCGTAGCCGTTCGAGCTCGGAATGCCGCCGAGGCCGGCGACCGAGGCGATGTTGACAATGGCGCCGGGGATCTTGCGAGCGAGGATATGGGCGGCCACGGCGCGGCACATGAGGTAGGTGCCGCGCAGGTTGACGTCGATGACGCGCTGCCAATCGGCCAACTGCTGGTCGACCGTGCGTGCGATGGGTTCGGCGACGCCGGCGTTGTTGACCAGCGTGTCGATGCTCCCGAGCGCCTCGATCGCACGGGCCGTGAGGGCGGCGGCGCCCGCCTCGGTGGCGATGTCACCGGTGATGGCGAGCGCCGATGGGCCCAGGCTTTCGGCCGCGCGCGCGAGCCGGCTCTCGTCCCGATCGGCGAGGGCGACGCGGGCGCCGAGGCTCTGCAGCCGGGCGGCGATGGCGAGACCGATGCCCCCCGCGGCACCGGTGACCAGGGCCGTGCGGCCGTTGAGATCGAGGAGCGGGGCCGTCACGTCCGCCTCCGGGCCGCCGCCTCGCGGAATTCGTTGACCAGCCGCTGGTGGTCGGCGCTGACGTTGGTGAGCGCCTCGTAGGCGAGGCCGGCATCCATCATCGCGGTGGCGAGCTGCCTGAGCGCGATGTTGGTGGTCACCTTGCTCCAGCGGATCGCCTTGGTGGCGCCGCCGGCGAGCCGGTCGGCGAAGGCATCGACGGCGGCATCGAGCTCATCGCCGGGCACCGCGTGGTTGATCAGGCCGATCTCGGCGGCGCGCGGCGCCGCGATGCGGTCGCCGGTGAGCAGGAACTCCTTGGCGCGGGCGAAGCCGATGAGCTGCGGCCAGATCACCGCGCCGCCGTCGCCGGCGACCATGCCGATGGAGACGTGGGGGTCGGCGAGATAGGCTTTCTCGGCAGCGAAGCTTATGTCGCAGAAGAGGGCGAGCGTGGCGCCCAGACCGACGGCCGGGCCGTTGATGCGGGCGATGGTCGGCTTCTCGCAATCGATCAGCGAGAAGACGATCGCCTTGGCTTCCGCCACCGTCGTCTCGAAGCTATCGGGGTTGTCGATGGCGTCCTGCATCCATTCCACGTCGCCGCCCGCGCAGAAGGCCCGGCCGGCGCCGGTGAGGACGACGATGTCGGACTCGGCATCCTTGGCGGCGTCGGTGAAGACGCGGGACAGCTCCTCGTGGAGCTCGGCATTGACCGCGTTGAGGCTCGCGGGCCGGTTCATGGTCAGGGTCAGCACCCGGCCCCGGCGGGTGATCTCGATGGATCGGTAATCGCTCTGCTTCATGGTCAGCTCGCTATGGCAAGGGAGGTGGTGGCTCGGAGGTGGTGGCTTGACGGCGCAGTTCGGCCTTCAGCACTTTGCCCATGGGGCCGCGCGGCAAGTCGGCGGTGAAGGTGATGCGGCGTGGCACCTTGTAGTCGGCTAGCTTGTCCGCAAGGAATGCGCGCAGGCCGTCGACGGTGACGGTCCGTCCGGGATGGAGCACGACGAAGGCGTGAATGTCCTCCCCGAGCTTGGGGTGCGGTACGGCGACGACGACCGCCTCCTGCACGGCAGGATGCTTGAACAGGTTGTCCTCGATCTCCAGCGAGCCGATGTTGTGGCCGCCCCGGATGATCATGTCCTTCTTGCGGTCGACGTGATAGAGGAACCCGTCGTCGTCCAAGTATCCGATGTCGCCGGTGTAGAGCCAGCCGTCGCGCAGGGCGGATGCAGTCAACTCGGGCTCGTCGAAATACTCGCGCATGACGCTCGGACTGCGGATAAGAATCTCACCTGGCGCGCCGGGCGCGGCCGGACGGCCCTCCTCGTCGACCACCCGCACGTCCGTCAGCGGCCACGGGCGGCCGACCGAGCCGAGCTTGGCCGGCGGATCGTCGCCGCGGGCGACGGTGCCGGCCGGTCCGCTCTCGGTCATCCCGAAGGTCTGGCGCAGCTCCACGCGGGGAAAGACGGCGGCGAGGCGGCGGATGACCTCGACCGGCATCGAGGCGCCGCCATAGTCGAACAGCCGAATGCGCGACAGATCGTTCGCCGCCGCATCGTAAGCCTCAAGCAGAAAGATGTAGAACGAGGGGGCGCCGATGTATTTCGTGGTGCGCTCGCGCTCCATGCGCGCCATCACCTCACCGATCTTCAGCTCCGGGTCGAGCACGGCGGCGGCGCCGGCCCACCAGGCGGGCAGCAGGAGGCAGTGCAGCGAGGCCGTGGTGAAGAACGGAAAGAAGCTCTGGTAGACGTCGTCCGGCCCGAGCGACAGGGCGGCGGCGAACCCGTAGGCCGCCACGAGGCTGCGCGTATGGGTCATCACGGCGCCCTTGGGATGAGCCGTCGTGCCCGACGTGAACAGGATCTCCGAGATCGCATCGGGCGAGACCTGCGGCCAGCCGCCGTTCGCGGCCCGGCCGCGGCCGAAGACCTCGCGCCAGTCGAGGACGTCCGCGCCGGATGACGCACCGACCGCCACGACGGCGGTCACGCCGAGGAGGCGAGGGCGCACCGCGGCCACCCGGTCCAGCAATTCGGCCATGACGAACAGCACCCGGCAGCGGGCCTTGTTCACCACGTAGACGATCTCTTCCGGCGCGAAACGGGTGTTGACGGGAACGACCACCACGCCGAGCCGGTGCAGGGCGAGCATGGTCACCGCCGCTTCAAGGCCGGCTTCGTTGCCCAGCATCAGACCGGCATGGTCGCCGGGGCCGAACCCCTGGCTCCGCAGGGCATCGGCCAGCGTCGCGGCCCGCCAGCGCAACTGCTCATAGGTCAGGCGATGTTCGCCGCCGTAGGCCGAGGCGGCCGTGAGGGCGTGCGCGTCGGGCCGCCGGTCCGCGCGCTCGTCCACCATATCGATGACGGTCCGGCCCACGATCTCGTCAGGCAACGTGAATTGCGCCACTCCCAACTCTCCCTGGCTCCATTATCCCGATTGGTCGTCGGGTGACCAGATGGTCATATTCGATTTTCGACTCGATAATCATTTTTGTTGACGCCGCCAAGCCCCCTTCGTATCGATCGGGCGAAGCGCCGCTCACGGGCGCAGGGAGGGGAGGGACGTCATGAAGTTCTCAGGTCTGGCGCTTGCCGTGGCGGCGTCGTTGCTCGCCACGGCGCCCGGATGGGCGCAATCGGAGACCAAGCCGCTGAAGGTCGGCGTGCTGACCGACATGACCGGGATCTTGTCGTCAGGCCTTGGCGCAGGCTCGGTCGATGGGGCGCGCATGGCGATCGAGGATTTCGGCGGCCAGATGTTCGGCAAGCCGATCGAGTTGGTCTTCGCCGATCACCAGAACAAGCCCGACATCGGCTCCGCTGTCGCGCGGCGCTGGTTCGATCAGGACGGCGTCGACGTGATCGCCGACGTCGGCAATTCGGCCGTGGCGCTTGCCGTCCGCGAGCTGGTGCAGAGCCAGGGCAAGGTCGCCCTGTTCGTCGGCACCTCGAGTTCCGACCTGACCGGCAAGGCCTGTTCGCCCAACACGGCGCAATGGAGCCAGGACAGCTATCTCTGGGCCAATGCCTTGCCGGCCCAGCTGCTGCGCGAGGGCAAGAAGAAGTGGTTCCTGATCGTGCAGGACTGGGCCTTCGGCCACGCCCTCCAGCGCGACCTCACCAAGGTCATCGGCGACGGCGGCGGTCAGATTGTGGGCAGCGTCCGGCATCCGCCCGGTACGGTCGACTATTCCTCCATCCTCGTGCAGGCGCAGAACTCCGGGGCCGACGTGGTCGCCTTCCTCAACGCCGTGCAGGACCTGTCCAATTCGGTGAAGCAGGCCCGCGAGTTCGGCCTGGGAGCCGACGGCAAACAGCAGCTGGTCGCGCTCGCCTTCCTGCTGACGGATGCGCACGGGCTCGGCACCGCGACGGCGGGGGGCATCACCTTCAGCACCGTGTGGTACTGGAATCTCAACCCGGAGGCGCGCGCCTGGTCGCAGCGCTTCTTTGCCCGCAACAAGGCGATGCCGGCGGAGGCCCATGCCGGCACCTACAGCTCCGTCATGCACTATCTGAAGGCGGTGCGGGCCGCCGGCACCACCAAGGCCGACGTCGTCATGGCCAAGATGCGCGAGCTGCCGGTCACGGATTTCTATACGGACGGGGCCAGGCTACGCGAGGATGGGCGGTTGATGCGCAAAGCCTATGTGGCACGCATGAAGACACCTGCGCAGTCCAAGGAGCCCTGGGATTACTATGAGATACTGTCGGAGATCCCGCCGGAGCAGGCGTTCCGGCCCGCCAGCGAGAGGGCGTGCCCGCTGCTGCCGTAGGTGCGCTATCGACTTTGACTGCGGTCGCCGCCTGCCCTAATGCGGCGGCAGCGGCTGCATGGCTCGAGCTGCAGAGGACGAATGGATTTGGTTCGCAAGGGCGCGCCTCAGCGCCACAAGCTGCCGGCGGCGCCGGACGACGTGAGCAAGGCCGTGGCGGCCGCGCCCGGCGAGACGGCGATTGCCGCAGCAACAGGCGCCGCGCCGCGCAAGCCGCGGCGCAAGCTGACACGGGTCGAGAAATCGGAGCTGACCCGGCAGGCGATCTTCCAGGCCGCAGCGGAGATCATCGGCGAGTACGGCTACCGCGAGGCCTCGATCGCAAGGATCATGGAGCGGGCCGGGCTCGGCCACGGCACGTTCTACGCTTATTTCGACAGCCGCGCCGAGCTGTTCGATCAGCTCCTGCCGATGAAGGGCCTGGAGGTGCTGGATGTCCTGCACGGCCACGTCAAGGGCTCGGCGGATCTGGTCGACATGGAGTACCGGGGCTTCATGGGCTTCCTGCAATACGCCAATGCCCATCCCTGGTTCTTCCGCCTGTTGCACGAGGCGGAGGTGGCGGCGCCGCGGGCCTACCGGGAGCACATCGACAACATCATGGCGCGCTTCCGCAGGGCTCTGCGCCGCAGCTGGGAGCGCGGCGAGCTGCCGGGCTACGCCGAGAAGGAGCTGGATACCCTGGCCTACCTGCTGATCTCGGCCCGTGACTACGTCTATTCGCAGCACGTGGGCCGCAGCAGCGACATCCCTGCCGCCCTCGAAGAAGCGGTGGGGACCTACCGCAAGTTCATCTCCTACGGCCTGCGCGGTGCCGCCGATGCCGAGGCGGCGCCAAGCCCGGCCTCAGGCCGTGGCCGGCCCCAGCCGGACCGTCGCAGCAGCGGCAATCCGACCGTCCGGCGCCGGTCGCGCGCGAGCGACTGAGCGGGCGTCTGCCAGCTTTGCGGCGCGTTTGCTCAGCCTGCTGGGCTCAGTAGCCGACGGTGAAGCGCTGGCGCAGATGCGCCGGCTTCTCCAGCTCGTCGACGAGCGCGACGGCATAGTCCTCGAAGGAGATGCTGGAGCCCTTCTCGGAGGTCAGGAGCTGGTCCGTGCCGAGCCGGAAACGGCCGGTCCGCTCACCCGGTACGAACAGCGCGGACGGTGACAGGAAGGTCCAATCGAGATCCTGCACGGCCTTGAGGAGATCGAGGAAGGCCGCGCCCGCCGTCGCCTCCGCCTTGTAGGCGGCCGGAAAATCGGGCTGGTCGACGAGCCGTTGCCCCGGCGCCACCTCGAGGCTGCCGGCGCCGCCGACGATGAGGTAGCGCTTCACGCCCGATGCCCGGACGGCGGCGACAAGCAACTCAGGGTCGCTGGCGGTGAAGTGGACCGCGCTGATCACCGCATCGTGGCCGCGCAGCAGCGAGGCGAGGCCGTCCTTGTCGAACACATCGCCCTTGAACGCCGTCACGTGCGGCAGCTTGGCGATCCTCTCGGGTGTGCGGGCGATGCCGGACACGACATGGCCGCGGTCCGCAAGCTCCTGGAGGACGCGGGCGCCGGCGTTGCCGGACGCGCCGATCAGCGCAACTCTCGCCATGGTCATTCCTTGGTATGTGATCCTGACATGGTCTAGGTATTGGACCTATGCGGACGCTCCGCAAGGAGTCATCTTCGCGTGATCAGGTCAGGCGGCAATGACCGGCGCGGCGCAGGGCACGAGCAGCGCCTGAGGGGCAGGGCTATGATCGAGATGGATCAACGCGTGGTCGACCAGCAGTGCCCGATCCGGGACGTCCTCGACCGTATCGGCGATCAATGGAGCTTGCTCGTGCTCGCCGCCCTGCAAGGGGGCACCAAGCGCTTCAACGAGCTGATGCGCGAGATCGGCGATATTTCCAAGCAGATGCTGTCGCAGACGCTGAAGCGGCTGGAGCAGGACGGCTTCGTGCTGCGGACGCTCTTTCCCGAGGTGCCGCCCCGCGTCGAATACGCGCTGACCGACCTCGGCCGCTCCTTCCTGGAGCCGATGGGCGGTCTGGTCCGCTGGGCGGACACACACCATCAGTCGATCGTCGCGGCGCGGCGGCAGTATGCGGGCAGGATCACCGAAGCCACGGCGTGAGCGGGGTAGGCGGCGGCCGCGCCCTACGGTGCGTGGGCCGCCGCCTGCGCCTGCAGCGCCCGCCAGTCGACCTTGTTCGAGGCGGTGAGCGGCAGGCTGTCGACGAACTCCACCTGGCGCGGCACCTTGAAGACGGCGAGGCGCTCCCGCGCCCAGCCGATGATGTCGGCCTCGCCGACCTTGCCCTTTGCTTGGGGCTTGAGGACAATCAGCGCCTTCACGGTTTCGCCGCGGTAGGCGTCGGGCGCGGCGATCACGCAACATTGCGCCACCGCCTCATGGGCGAACAGCAGGCCCTCCACCTCGGCCGGCCACACCTTGAAGCCGCTGGCGTTGATCATGCGCTTCAGGCGGTCGACCACGTGGTAGTAGCCGTCCGCCGTGCGGTGACCGAGGTCGCCGGTGCGCAGCATGCGCCGCCCGCCGACGACGGCGAAGGCCTGCCGGTCGGCGTCCGGGTTGTTCCAATAGCCGCTGATCATTTGCGGGCCGGCGACGAGGATCTCGCCGACCTCGCCGTCGGGCAGCGGTGCCAGGGTCTCCGGGTCGACGATGCAGGCGACGGTCTGCGGGACGGTCACCCCGACGCTGCCGGCCCGGGGCGCGGCGATCGGGTTGAGGTGGGTGGGCGACATGGTCTCGCTCATGCCGTAGCCCTCGATGTAGACGAGGCCGAAACGGCGTTCGAGCTGCTCCGCCACCGCGACCGGCATGGCCGTGCCGCCGCCGGAGACGACCTTGACGCTGTCGAGCGCGCGGTCGGTGAACGAGGGCTGCGCCAGCAGGTCGATCACCATGGTCGGCGGCGCGTTGAAGAAAGTGGGCCGGTAGCGGCTGAACAGCTCGACGGCGGCGGCGGCATCCCAGCGCGCCATGATCAGCAGGGTCGCGCCGGCGTAGATGCCGCCGTTGAGGGTCGCTTGCATGCCGGCGACGTGGAACAGCGGCTGCACGGCCGTGGCGACGCTCGCCGGCGATAGCTCGTACCACTCCGCCTGCAGCGCCGCCGTGTGCATGACGCTGGCGTGGGTGTGCGGGCAGCCCTTCGGCCGGCCGGTGCTGCCGGACGTGTAGGGCATCACGCAGAGCGAGCCGGGCTGGTTGCGAGGGATCGTCCGGCAGTCCGTCGTCACGGCCTCCGCCCAGGAGACGAGCCGCGGGTCGGCTGCGAGGTCGGGTGCGGGGAGGTGCATGAAGGCGGGCGTGGGCGCCACCGGTTCGGGCGGCAGCGCATCGGCATAGCGGGCGACGACGAGGCGCAGGCGCTCGGCGCCGGCCCATCCCGAGAAGCGATCGACGAGGTCGGCGGCGACGATGGCGACGGTGACGCCGCTGTCCGTCAGGATCGCCCCGACCTCGTCGGCCCGGTACATGGGGTTGAGCGGCACGACGACGGCGCCGGCGCGCAGCGTGGCGTAGAAGGCGATGACGTAGTGCGGGCTGTTCTGCAGGTCGACGGCCACCCGGTCGCCGGGCCGGACGCCGAGTTCGCGCGCAAGAAAGCCGGCCAGAGCCTCCACGTCCCGCCACAGTGCCGCGTAGCTCAGCTCCCGTCCGTAGAAGACGATGGCGGTGTGGGCGGGGCGCACCCGGGCCTGGAGCTCCAGGTTCTCGTCGATGCCCCGCTGCGGATAGGGCGATAGAGCTTGCGGCATCGGACCTCGCGGGCGGATGGGAAGGCGCGAAGGCAGGCTAGCGCTGACCCGCACGCCGGGATAGCGATTTTCGGAATATGATTGCAAAAAACTGAATTCCATGGTCTGAACAGCTCGACCTTCCCGCCCGGCCTGCCGGACGGGCCATGCAATTTGCGGTCCAGGGAGCACCGATCCGATGAAGCGTCTGCTCAGCACCGGCCTCAACGCCGGCTCGGAAACCGTCGTCTCGGTCCTCGGCGGCAAGGGGTCGTATTTCGAGCTGGACGACGGCCGCCGCGTCCTCGACGGCAGCAATTCGGCCGGCGCCCTCGGCCACGGCCATCCAGAGATCGTCGCCGCCATTCGCGAGGCGGCGGCCTATCCGGCCGTCAGCGAGGGCTGGTCCTGGCGCGAGCGTGAGAAGGCAGCCGAGGACCTGATCGATGTCGCCTTCGGCGGCGAGCACGATTGGGTCGGCGCCGTGCGCTTCGGCCTCAGCGGCAGCGAGGTCAACGATCTGGCGCTGTCCCTCGGCCAGGCGCTCACCGGGCGCGCGGCGATCGCCACGCGCGAGCGCGCCTACCACGGCCTCACCGGCCTTGCTCGCGACGTGACGGTCCAGCCGCATTGGCACGGCGGGCTGTCGCGGATGGACGGCGGCGTCAGCCGCGCTGCCGCCGGCGCGCCGGTTCGCGTGCTGTCGGCGCCTGCAGGCTCGCTCTACGGCGAGCGCGTCGTCGAGTTGCCGGACGATTCGCCCGAGGCCATGCGGGCCAAGCTGGCCGACGTGTCGTCCGTCATCATCGACTACACCCAGGGCGGCATCTATCACGACGGCGCCTACCAGGATCGGGTCGCGGCCGCCGCCCGGGCGGCGGGGGCGCTGTGGATCGCCGACGAGGTGGTGACGGGCGCCGGCCGCAGCGGTCGCTGGTTCGCCTTCCAGGGGGGCGAAAGCCGGCCCGACATGGTGACCATGGGCAAGGCGCTGGCCGGCGGCGGCGCGCCCATCGGCGCCGTCATCCTGTCCAGGGAGCTGGTGGAGCGATTGGATCGGACGAGCTGGCAGGCCTACAGCACCTTCCGCGGGCACCCGATCGCCATGGCCGCGGTGCGCGCCTACCTGCGCATCATCGCCCGCGACAAGCTGCTCGAGCGGGTCGCCCGGCTCGGCGCGCGCGTGGGCGAGCGGCTGGTCGCCATTGCCCAGGCTCATCCCAGCGTGGCACGGGTCGACGGCCGTGGCTTCCATTGGACCGTCGAGCTGCACGGCCCGCACTGGAAGGACTGGAGAGCGGACACGGCGGCGGAGCCGGTCGCCAGCAGGGTGGCCGCCCGGGCCCTCGCCCGCGATGTCGTCATCGGCACCAGCGGCGAGGAGACCTCCCTGTTCCTCGCGCCGTCGCTGCTGATGGAGGAGGCCGAACTGGAGCTCTTGCTCGATGTCCTCGACGATGCGCTCGGCGTCGCCGATGAAGAGTTCGCCCGCCGCGCCGGCTGACGGCGCCACGATCTGGAGATCCGCCATGCCCGACATCGCACCCGACGAGGCCGCCGTACGGCAGGTCGTGCAAGACTATTTCGACGCGCTCTACGACGGCGACGTCGCCAAGTTCCGCGACGTCTTCCATCCGGCCTGCCGCCTGTTCACCCTGAGCGACGGCAAGCTCCTCACCCTCGACTATGAGCCCTACATGGCGCGCGTCGCGGGGCGGCCCTCGTCCGCCTCGCGAGGCGATGCGCGCGACGACGAGATCGTCCTGCTCACCGTTGCCAGCCCGACGACGGCCTTCGTGCGCGTGCGCGACTGCTACCTGCCCATGCACTTTGTCACCGACCTGTCGCTCCTCAGGGTCGACGGCCGTTGGCGAATCGTCTCCAAGCTCTGGCACACGCTGGACTGAAGGCCGCTGGATGGCCGGGCATGTCCGGCCATCCACCCTCATGGAAACGAACCGGTCCGGGAGGTCGACGTCCGCATGACCGATGAAGCCGACGATTCGCCGCTCGGCCGCTCGTTCCGCATTCTGGAGGTTCTCGCGGGCGCGCCCGAGGGCCTGAGCCTGAGCGAGATCGCCGCCGCTACCGACCTCGTCGTCGCCACCGTCCATCGCCAACTCGCAACCCTCGCCGGCGTCGGCCTGGTGCGCAAGATCAACGCGCGCTCCTTCGCGCTGGGCGAGCGCATGTGGCGCATCGCGGCGGTGATGACGGGCGATGCCGACGTCACCTCCGCCGCCAAGCCCGTCCTGAAGGAACTCGCCGAGGCCTTTGGCGAGACCGCCTTTCTGGCGCGGCTGATCGGCAGCCAGGTGGAGATCCTGGCCATCGGCATTCCCGACACCCAGGGTCAGTCCTACGTGCAGCCCGGACGCGGAATGCCGCTGCACGCCGCCGCCTCCGGCAAGATCCTGCTGGCACTGCAGAGCGACGAGTTCGTCGACCGCTACCTGAAGCTGCCGCGGCAGGCCTACACGCAGAACACCAAGATCGACGAGGCGGAGATTCGGGCCGACATCGCGCTCGCCCGCAAGCGCCACATGGCCATCTGCGACAACGAGTTCGACCCCGGCATCCTGAGCTATGCCGGTGCCGTGCACGATCGTCGCACGGGGCTATCCTACGCGCTGACCATCTTCGGCCTCGCCGATCGCTTCTCGCAGATCAGTCCGGCGACGGTCGAGACGCGCTTGCTCAGCGCCTGCCAGCGCCTGGGCCGTGCCCTGCGCGACCGCGGCTGAGCGCTACGCCTCCCAAGTTCAACGGCCAAAACGGTGGTGATCGCACGGGTGCTGCCGCGCGGCCTCACATTGGCGCGTCTCTCGCCGATGGGAGTTCTTGCCCAGTCGCCCTCTGCCAAGTCGCCCTCTTGCCAGTCGGTCGCCTGCGAGCGCGAGGCGACACGTAGGGACTTGACCCGATCAACAGATTTTCCGTAAAAAGAGATAAGTTCTCGTTTTTCGAAATCGCGTGGAGAAATCCGGTTGGCTGGCTGGCGTCTGGGAATCGATATCGGCGGCACCTTCACCGACGTGATCGCGGTGGCGGGCGACGGCTCGGCGCGCCGCTCCGCCAAGGTGCCGAGCCGGCCGGCCGAGCCGGTGCGGGCCATCGTCGACGCCATCGCGGCGGTCGACCTCTCCTGGGACGAGGTGGAGGAGATCGTCCACGGCACCACCATCGTCACCAACGACATCGTCGAGCAGCGCTTCCGCCCCTGCGCCCTGATCGCTACCCGCGGCTTCAGCGACACCATCGAGATCGGCCGGGGCTCGCGCCGCCATCTCTATCGGCTCGACCTGCCGCCCCGCGCCGCCCCGCTCGTGGCGCCCGCGCATCGCTTCGAGGTGGAGGAGCGCATGGCGTCTGGCGGCCGCGTTGTCGTGGACCTCACGGAAGCCGAGATCGAGCGCGTCGTCGCCGAAGTGCGCGCGGCCGGCCTCGACACGGTTGCGGTCTGCCTGCTGCACGCCTTCACCAATCCGGAGCACGAGGTGCGGCTCGGGGCGGCGCTGCGGCGGCGGATCGCCAATGTCAGCCTGTCGCACGAGCTGAGCCCGGAGTTCCGCGAGTTCGAGCGCATGAGCACCACCGTGCTCAACGCCATGATGATGGCCAAGATCAAGCAGCACCTGGCCCGCATCGCCGAGCGCAAGCCGCCGGCCAGCCGCGTCCACCTGATGCATTCGGCGAGCGGCATGGCCTCGCCCGAGCTGATCGCCGAGCGGCCGCTGATGCTGGCCATGTCGGGCCCGGCGGCCGGGGTCTCGGCCAGCTGCCGCAGCGCCCGTGAGCTCGGCATTGCCCATGCGCTCACCTTCGACATGGGCGGCACCACCACGGACGTCTGCCTGATCGTCGACGGCAAGGCTCAGATCGCCGCTAACCGCGACCTCGGCGGCCAGCGCATCCGCATGCCCATGGTGGCGGTGGACTCGATCGGCGCAGGGGGCGGCTCCATCGCCCGGCTGGTGAGCGGCGCCCTCGTGGTCGGGCCGCAGAGCGCCGGGGCAAGCCCCGGCCCGGCCTGTTACGGACAGGGGGGTGAGCGGCCGACCGTCGCCGATGCCGATCTCCTGCTCGGCTACCTCAACCCGGATCGCACCCTCGGCAAGTCCGTGAAGCTGTCCAGCGCGCGCGCCGCGGAGGTCGTGGGCCGGCTGGCCGCCGACATGGGCTTCACCCTCGTCGACGCGGCGGTCGGCATCGCACGCGTGGTCAGCGCCAACATGGCCCGCGCCCTGCGCCGCGCGACGGTCGAGCGCGGCCTCGATATCCGCCAGTTCGACATGATCGCCTTTGGTGGCGCGGGGCCCATGCACGCGGCCGAGGTGGCACGCCTCTGCGGCATCGGCCGCCTCGTCATCCCGGCCTTTTCAAGCGGCTTCTCGGCGCTCGGATGTGTCGATGCAACAATGTCATATGCGCGCCAGCTCACTGTAAACATGAAATCGCTGGCGTGGGACCAAACGCGTCTTGACGGGTTGCTTGCGGGGCAGACCGAGGCGCTCGCCGCCTCTCTCACGGCCGCCGGCCACGGCCGCGAGACCCTCGCGGTGGTGCACACCGCCGGCATCCGCTACAGCGGCCAGAGCTACGAGACCCCGATCACCGCGGCCGCCCTCCACGACCCGCAGGTGTTGGGGCAGCAGTTCGACGAGGCCCACCGCGCCCTCTACGGCTACGCCACGGGCGAGCCGTGGGAGCTCGTCTCGGTGCGCACCGAGGTGTCGGCGCCGGAGCGGCCGAGCGAACCCCATGTCATCGTCGGCACGGATGCTCCACCGGCGGCCGCCGCACCGCCGCGCATCGTCACCTTCGAGGACGGCACCAGCGCCAGCGTAACGGTGCTCGACCGCGACACTCTGCCGGTTCACGTGCGCATGCCCGGCCCGCTGGTGATCGAGGACGAGTGGTCCACGGTCATCGTGCCCCCCCGCGACACCGCCTGGATGGACGGACGCGGCAACCTCCACATCGCCGTGAGCCTCGCCCGATGAGCCTCGATCCCGTCTCGCTCGAAGTCATCCGCAACGGCCTCGCCGCCATCGCCGAAGAGATGTCGATGGTGGTGATGCGGGCGGCCCGCTCGCCGCTGCTGCGCGAAGCGGGCGACCACTCCTCGGCGCTCACCGACCGCCATGGCTATCTGGTGGCCCAGGGCCAGGACGTGCCGGTACATCTGGGCGTGCTGAGCTTCACCGTGCGTGAGTTTCTGCGGGTCGTGCCCGCCGGGAAGCTGACGCCCGGCGACGTCTGGATCGTCAACACGCCGGAGGTGGGCGGCAACCATCTGCCCGACGTCAAGCTGATCCGGCCGGTGTTCTCGGGCGCGACGCTCTACGCCTTTGCCATCAGCCTGGCGCATTGGGCCGACATCGGCGGCGCCATGCCGGGCAGCTACTACGCGGCGGCGCGCGACGCCTGGCAGGAAGGTCTCCGCATACCGCCCGTCCGCCTGGTTGCGGGCGACGCCATCGACGAGGAGAAGATGGGCTTCATCCTCGCCAACGTGCGCGGACCGGACGAGCGGCGAGGCGACATCCTGGCCCAGGTTGCCGCCACGCGGGTGGCGGCGCGCCGGCTCGAGGAGCTCGACGGCCAATACGGCGCCGATTTTCTGATCGCCGCCTTCGACGCCATTCACGACCGCGCCGAGCGGCAGATGCGCGAGGCCATCACGGCGATCCCGGACGGCAGCTACACCGGCGTCGACTATATGGACGATGACTGCAACGGCGGCGCGCCGGTGCCGATCCGCGTCACCGTCACCGTCGCCGGCGACGAGGCGACCTTCGATTTCACCGCGAGCGCCGACGCGGTGCCCGGGCCCCTCAACACCACGCGCTTCATCGCGGGGGCGGCGGTGTTCTATGTCATGCGCGCGCTGTTCGGGCCCGAGATCCAGGCGAGCGCCGGCTGCTATCGGCCGCTCACGGTGATCACCCGGCCCGGATCGATCCTCGACGCCGGCCCCATGGCGCCCGTGGTCGGTGGCAACCACGAGACCTGCCAGCGCGTGGCGGATGCCGTCTTCGACAGCCTGATCCCGGTCGCGGTGGATCGCATGAGCGCGGGCGGTCCCACCACCGCCGGCCTGCTCATCTTCGGCATGCAGCGTCCCGACGGCGCCTGGTCGACCTTCTACGAAGTGCATTCGGGCGGCGAGGGGGCCCGCATCGACCGCGATGGCATGGCCGCCACCCGCGTGCACCTCGCGAATGTCATGAACACGCCGGCGGAGGTGATCGAGATGGAATATCCGATCACCGTCGAGTTTCAGGCCATCCGGCGCGGCTCCGGGGGCGCCGGCGCCCATCGGGGCGGCGACGGCATCCGCCGCGGCTACCGCATGCGCGCCGACGACGTCTCGCTGACCACCATGTTCGAACGCGCCGTGGTGCCGCCCTACGGCCTGGCCGGAGGCGATGCCGGCCTGCCGTTCACCGTCAAGCTGATCGCCGCGGGCGGCCAGGAACAGACCCTGGGCGGCAAGCAGAACATCCGCATCAACGCCGGCGATCTGGTCATCGCCGAGACCTGCGGCGGCGGCGGCTACGGGCGAGCACCGGAGCACTGACGAGCGGTCCAACCACAACGAGGGGAGCGCAAACATGAAGAGACGTGAGTTCCTGGGTGGCACCATCGCCGCCGGTGCGACCATGGTCGGTCTGCGGTCCGGCATGGGCCCGGCCTTGGCGCAGGGGCGCAGCAATGTCATCCGCGTGCTGCTGGAGGACGGCCCGAACACCTTCGATCCGGCCGGGACCGGCTACAATACCGCGGCCGTCAGCATCACCTGGAATGTCTACGATCGGCTGGTGAGCTTCGCCAGCGCGCCCATCGAGGGCGAACCCGGCGCCTTCACCTACGATTACGGCACCATCGTGGGGCAGGCGGCCGAGAGCTACACAGTGTCGCCGGACGGGCGCTCGATCACCTTCAAGCTGCGGCCCGGCGCCACCTTCCACGACGGCAGTCCCGTCACGGCCGCGGACGTCAAATGGTCGCTGGACCGCTGCATGACGGTACCGACCGCCAAAGCGCAGTTGGGCACCGGCTCGCTGCGCGATCCGGCGCAGTTCGTCGTGATCGACGACATGACCATCCGCGTCGACACGGAGAAGGCCGACCGCTTCACGCTGCCCAACCTCGCCATCGTCTTTCCCGCGATCTTCAATTCCAAGTTGGCCAAGCAGCACGCGACCGACAGCGATCCGTGGGCGCAGGAATGGCTGAAGACCAACACTGCCGGCGGCGGTCCGTTCAAGCTGGCCAGCTACCAGGCCGGCCAGCAGTTCGTGCTGGAACGCTTTGCCGATTGGAAGAACGGTCCCATCGAGAGCCAAGCGCGCATCCTTTGCCAGGTGGTGCCGATCGCCTCCAGTCGCCGTGCCGCCGCCCAACGCGGCGAGGCCGACATCGTGCGCGGCCTCGCCGGCCGCGATATCGAGAGCCTGCTGGCGGGCGGCAAGACGCGCGTGCTCGGCATCCCCAATCCCAATGGCATCACCTTCATCGCCATGAACACGCAGTTGGCGCCTTTCGATAACGTGAAGGTGCGTCAGGCCATGGCTTACGCCACGCCCTACCAGCAGATGTTCGAGTCGGTGCTCTACAAGCGCGGCCGGGCGCTGTTCGGCGGCTCGGCCTCGACCGACAGCACGGCCTGGCCGACACCGCTGCCCTATGTCACCGATCTCGCCAAGGCCAAGGCACTGCTTGCCGAGGCCGGCCTGGGCGACGGGTTCGAGACCACGTTCTCCATCGATGCGGGGGACGCGGCGCTATCGGAGCCCATGGGCATCCTGATGCAGGAAGCGCTCGGCAAGGTCGGCGTCAAGGCGTCGATCAACAAGGTGCCCGCCGGCCAGATGGGCACCCTCCAAGCCGAGAAGAAGCTCGCCATGTTCATCGGCGTCGGCAACGCCTGGCTGCGCAACCCCGACTACTTCTTCCGCGTCTTCTACAACGGGGCATCGCGCTGGAACTACGGCAACTTCAAGAACGCCGAGATGGAGAAGCTGGTGGCCGAAACCCGCTTCGAGAGCGATCCCGCCGTCTATGCGGCCAAGGTCCAGCGCATGATCGAGATCGCCAAGGCCGACGTGCCGATGATCACCCTGTGGTCGCCATTCCAGGATACCGCTCTGAGCAAGGCCATGAGCGGCTACACCTACATGTTCCACAACGCGCTCGAGCTCAGGCACCTGACCAAGGCATGAGGTGGGCCCTACCGCTCCGGATCGTTCCATGCGCCATAAGGGACTGAGGATCCTCCTTGCGCGGATCGCGACCACGATCCCCATTCTGTTCGGGGTCGTCGTGGTCACCTTCGCGCTGATCCGGTCGCTGCCCGGCGATCCGGCCGTCTACTATGCCAGCGGCCCCGGCGCAGGGCCGGCGGAGATCGAGGCGGTGCGCCGCCAGCTCGGCCTCGATCGCAGCCTCGTCGAGCAGTTCTGGCGCTACCTCGTCGAGCTCGGCTCCGGCCGGTTCGGCAATTCGCTCCAGACCGGCCAGCCGGTGCTCGCCGACTTTGCGCAGAGACTGCCGGCGACGCTCGAACTCGCCATCCTGGCCTTCGCCATGGGCGTCGGCACGGCTATTCCCCTCGGTATCCTGGCCGCCGTCAAGCGCGACGGCTGGATCGACCAGCTCTGCCGGGTGCTGTCGTCGACGGCGGCCGCGATGCCCGGCTTCTTCTTCGGCCTGATCCTGATCTACTTCTTCTATTTCCTGGCCGGGGTGGCGCCGGAGCCGATCGGGCGGCTGCCCGGCTGGGCGCTCCCGCCACCGGTCGTCACCGGCTTCATGACCATCGACTGCCTGCTGGCCGGGGACGTCGAGCTGTTCTGGGCGGCGCTCGGCAAGATGATCCTGCCGGCCGCGTCCATGGCCATCTTCGCCATCGCCCCGCTGCTGCGCATGATGCGCGGCGGCATGATCGATGCGCTCGACAGCGACTACGTCACCGCCTCGCGCGCCTTCGGCCTGTCCCGGACGCGGGTGCTGTTGGGCTATGCCCTGCCCAACGCGCTGCTGCCGGTGCTCGCCACCATGGGCATGGTGCTCTCCACCATGATCGGCGCCAACATCATGATCGAGAAACTGTTCGCCTGGCCGGGGATCGGCGCCTACGCGATCAATGCCTTGATCGGGCTGGACTATGCGCCGGTGCAGGCCTTCGTGCTGATCGTCGCCGTGCTGTTCGTGCTCATGACGCTCGCCATCGATCTCATCTCGTCCGCGGTCGATCCGCGCTACGGCCAGGGCTAACGCGATGCGGAGCGATGCCCTGGCCTTCATCGTCCGGCGCAACGTGATCACCACCGTCGCCGCGGTGCTGATCGTGCTGCTCGTCGTCATCGCCATCGTCGGGCCGGCGCTGGTGCCCTACGACCCCCTGGCAACGAGCGCCACCGAGGTGCTGATGCCGCCGTCGGCCCGCCATTGGTTCGGCACCGACGGCCTGGGGCGCGACATCTTCAGCCGCGTCATCGTGGCGGCGCGGCTCGACATCGCCATCGCCGTGTCCGCCGTGGCGCTCTCGGCCGTGGTCGGCGTCTCGATCGGTGCCGTCAGCGGCTATGTCGGCGGCGCGCTCGACCGGGTCCTCAGCCGTGTCGTCGACGTGATGATGGCCTTTCCGCTGTTCGTGGCGGCCATGGCGCTGGTCGCCGTCTTCGGCAACTCGGTGAAGAGCATCGTGCTGGCGACGGCGATCATCAACCTGCCGTTCTACTTCCGGCTGATCCGCGCCGAGATCATGGCGCGCCGGTCGATCGGCTACGTGGAGGCGGCCGTCATCACGGGCAACAGCGCAACCAACGTCATCTTCCGCTTCCTGGTGCCCAATTCGCTGCCGCCCGTGATCGTGCAGGTCTCGCTCAACCTGGGCTGGGCGATCCTCAACGCCTCCGGGCTCGCCTTCATCGGGCTCGGCGTGGCGCCGCCCACGCCCGAATGGGGCATCATGATCCAAGAGGGGGCGGCGCTGATGCTGTCGGGTGAGTGGTGGGTGGTGGTCTTTCCCGGCCTCGCCCTGGTGCTGTCGGTGTTCTGCTTCAGCCTTCTCGGCGACGGCATCCGCGACGTCATCGATCCGAGGCGCCGCAGCTGATGGCCTCGGAACCCGCCATGCCGCAGCCTGCGGCCCCGCAGCGCTCGACTCCGCAGCGCTCGACCCCGCTCTTGGCCATCGAGCAGCTGACGGTCGGCTTTGAGACGGCGACCGGCACAGTGCATGCCCTCGATGATGTGTCGTTCGCCATCGGCCGGGGCGAATGCGTCGCTCTCGTCGGCGAGAGCGGCTCGGGCAAGTCGATCACCGGCCTCGCCGTGATGCGGCTGCTCGGCCGCCGGGCCCTCGTTCAGGCCGGGCGCATCGTCTTCGACGGCGCCGATCTGCTGACGCTCTCCGAAAAGGCCATGCAGGCGACGCGCGGCAAGCGCGTCGCCATGATCTTCCAGAACGCCAAGGCGAGCCTCAACCCGATCAAGACCGTCGGCGACATCCTCGTCGATATCCTGCGCAGCCACCACCACGGCCTTTCGCGCGCTGCGGCCCGGGCGCGCATCGTCGCGCTGCTCGACCGCATCGGCATCAACGAGCCAGCCGAGCGCCTCAGAGCCTATCCCTCGGAGCTATCGGGCGGCATGTGCCAGCGCATCATGATCGCGGCCGCCTTCGCCTGCGAGCCGGACCTGATCATCGCCGACGAGCCGACCAGCGCGCTCGACGTCACCACCCAGCAGTTGGTCATGGACCTGCTCATGACGCTGTGCCGCGAACGGGGCGTGGCGGCGATCTTCATCACCCACGACCTGGCGCTGGCGAGCGAGTATTGCGACCGTGCCGTCGTGCTGCACGCCGGCCAGGTGCTGGAGCAGGGGCCGGTGAGCGAGGTGCTGACCAGTCCGCGCCATCCCTACACCCGGATGCTGCTCGACAGCCTGCCTTACGGCAAGGACGACATCGGCCAGCTTAAAGCCATGGGTGGGGGCTTGCCCGATTTGCGCCGCAACGACCTGCCGTGCTGTCGCTTCGCCGAGCGCTGCCCGCAGGTCGAGCCCGCCTGCCGCGGCCTGCCGCTGCCGGAGCGCCGGTTCGGGCCGACACACATCGTGCGCTGCCAACATCCGCTGGAGCCATCATTGGCCGCGGCGCCGCGAGCCTCGGCCGCGAGGGCGATGTGATGGCAGCCAAGCTGCTCGAGCTCGGCGCCGTGAGCAAGGTCTTCGACTTCGGCGGCGGCGCCCGGCTCACCGCCGTCGACGCGGTAAGCCTCGACGTCATGCCGGGCGAGATCGTCGGCATCGTCGGCGAGTCCGGCAGCGGCAAGTCGACGCTCGCCCGCATCGCGGCTCGGCTGATGCCTCAGAGCAGCGGCAACGTGATCTTCCGTGGCGAGGACGTGAGCGGCCTCACCGGCGTGCGCTTCAGCCGCCAGCCGGCCCGGCGGCGGATGCAGATGGTGTTCCAGGATCCGCTGGCGAGCCTCAACCCGCGCTTCACGGCCTTCGCCGCCATCGCCGATCCGGTGCGGCAGCTCGGCACCGCCGACGAACGGGGCAACACCCGCGCCCTGGTGGAGCGCGCGGCCCAGCGCGCCGGCCTGCCGCCGGCGCTGCTGGCGAGCTACCCCCACCAGCTCTCCGGCGGCCAGCGGGCCCGAGTCGACATCGCCCGCGCCATCGTGCTGGAACCCGAGCTGCTGATCCTCGACGAGCCCACCTCGGCGCTCGACGCCTCGCTGCAGGCCCACGTGGTGCAGACCCTGATGCAGCTCCGGCAGACCATGGGCATGACCTACATCTTCGTCAGCCACGACCTCAATCTGGTGCGGCTGATGAGCGATCGCATCCTGGTCATGCTGAAGGGCAAGGTGGTGGAGAGCGGCGCGACCGCGGCCGTGTTCGGCGACCCCCAGCACGCCTATACGCGCAAGCTCATCGCCGCCATCCCGGTGCTGGGGCGGCGGCGCGCTGCGGCCGGCGGGCTGCGGACCTGATTCAATGTGTCGCTCCAACCTGTTGGCTTAACTGTATTTTAGCACCGTTAAGCCCGCGCCTCGAGGGAGGTTGGGCGTTCGATCGGTCGGACGGGGCCGCGGTCGACCCCTGTTACAGCGACAGGTGCATGAACTGGTTGAAGGCGCTGGCGTCATAGTCGGCGAAGGCGGCGCCACTCCGGAAGCCGCGGCTGCGATACATCGCCAGCGCCGGCTCGAAGATCGGCCCAGTGCCGGTTTCCAGGCTGAGGCATGTGAGACCACGGAGGCGCGCCTCGGCGATGAGATGGTCGAGGATCGCCGTGCCGACGCCCTTGCGCAGGTGGTCCGGGTGGGTGCGCATCGACTTGATTTCGCCCCGACGATCGCCGAGCTCCTTCAAGGCGCCGACGCCGAGGACGATGCCACTGTCCCAAGCGCTCCAGACCGTGATGCCGGGCGACCGCAAGCCCGAGAGATCGAGCGCGAAAGCCTGACCCGGCGGTGAGACCGCGTGCATGCCCGAGAGATGAGGGCGAGCAGGGCCCGCGTCTGCACACCCGACAGATCATCCGCGTGGATCTCGAGCATCATGCCGCCGTCACGCCGACGCGGGCCGCGCCGGCACGACCGCCGGCATCGCCGCCGCCACGCTGCGGATCATGCGTGCCGCCGCGTCCGGCTGGGTCACCGGCAGCATGTGGCCGCCGGGCACGAGCTCCAGTGCCAGCCCGGGGATCTGTTCCTTGGCCTTCAGGGCGTGCACACAATGATCGAGCAGATTGTCGCCGGTGCCGTAGAGCATGCCGACCGGGCCGGCGAGCGAGCCGTAGCGTTCGAGCATGGTGGGCAGATCGTCGCCCGCCACCACCATGTCGGCCGAGGAGTTCCAGTAGCTCTTGGGCCGTAGCGACAGCACGCCGCCGCCCTTGCGCGCGAAATCGTCCGGAGGCCGCTCGGGCGCGAAGACGGCGTCGGCAATCTGCTCGGCGCGCAGCACGCCCATGGGCACGGCAGCCGTCCAGGCGATGAGCGTGCGCAGCAGCGGGGAACGCACGTCGAGCGCCCGGAACATCGGCGGCGCTTCGTCCTGGGGCTGGGTGAACGGTGCGATGAGGGCCAGGCCGCCCACCGTCTGTGGGTGGTCGATGGCGAGGGCCAGGGCAATGGCGCCGCCGAGCGAGTGGCCGACGACGAGCGGTCGTTCGAGCCCCAGCGCCGCGGCGACGCCGGCCATGGTCGCCGCCTGGGCGCGCACGTTGCAGCGGGCATCGCGAGGACGCGTCGAATAGCCCGAGCCGGGCCGGTCGACGATGATCAGGCGGAAGTCGTCGGCGAGGCGGCCGGCCAGGGCGTAGGTGAAGTTGCCCATCTGGCCGCCCAGGCCGTGGATCATCAGGATCGGCGGGCCGCTGCCCACGTCCAGGTAGTGGATGCGCTGGCCGTCGATGTCGAGAAAGCGGCCGAGCGGCGGCGCCACCCTCTCGACCCCGCGCTGGATCACCCAGGAAAACAAGGCCAGCCCGCCGGCAATGACGGCGACCGCCACCACGATGCCGACCAGCCAGGATGTCATCGGGACCCCAGTCTGGACAGCAGCTTCCAATAGCCCACGGGGGTCACGCGCTCCAAGGCGGCGACGATCCTCGCATCGGTGCCGACCAGGACCCGCGCCTGCCGCCGCTCGATCGCGCCGACGATGGTCTCGCCGGCGATCTCCGGCGGCAGCCGCAACATGCGGGCGGCACGCGCCTGGCCGGCCGCGATCTGCTCCGGCGTGTTCGACTGGGCGGAGCGGGCGTTGCGGGCAATGGCGGTGGCGACGCCTCCCGGATGCACAACGGTGACCCCCACCGAGGTGCCGGCGAGCTCATGGGCGAGCGACTGGCTGAAGCCCCGCACCGCGAACTTGCTGGCCGAATAAGCGGTCTGGCCGGGCGGTGCGACGATGCCGTAGATGCTCGAGAGGTTGACGATGCGGGCGTCGTCGCTGGCCTTCAGGGTCGGCAGGAAGGCGCGCGTCATGCGCACCACGCCCCAGAAGTTGATGGCGAACAGCCATTCGAAATCCGCCTCGCTGACCTGCTCGAAGGAGCCGCCGAGCGCGACGCCGGCGTTGTTGACCAGGACGTCGACGCCGGCGTGCTCGTCCAGCACCTCGGCCGGAAAGGCGATGACGGCATCGCGGTCGCCGACATCGAGCCGATGCCGGCTGACCTTGACGGGACCGTGCGGGCCTCTCGGCAGCAGTTGCTCCGTCTCTGCCAGCCTCGCGGTGTCGAGGTCGGCGAGGGCGAGATTGGCGCCGCGCCTGGCGAGCGAGATCGCGATGGCGCGGCCGATGCCGCTCGCGGCGCCTGTGATTACCGCGGTACGGCCCTTCAGGTCCGTGGCCGCGGGCATCAGGCTATCCCCGCCGGGGCGCGCGCCGGCGTGAACTCCACGGCGCCGTCGTCGATGGCGCCGAGGCGCATCGCCACGAGGTCACGGGCGTAGTTCTGGTGGACCCGCCAGGGGGCCGTGTCACCTTGCTTGGGCAAAAGCCCCGCCGCCCGCTTGATATAACCGGAGGTGAGCGCGAATGCGGTGGGGCCGTCGACCACGGCGCCGCGCCAGCGCGGCGTCGCTGCGGCAAAACCCTTCGCGTCCATGTGGGCGAGCAGCCGGCAGACGTAGCGGGCGGAAAGCTCGGCCTTGAGCGTCCACGACGCGTTGACGTAGCCCATGGCGAGCGCAAAGTTGGGCACGCCGCTGAACATCATGCCCTTGTAGGCCATGGTCTGGCCGAAGTCGACGCGCTGTCCGTCCACCGCCACCTCCATGCTGCCCATCAGGCCGAGCTTCAGGCCGGTTGCGGTGACGATGACGTCGGCCTCCAGCGTGCGGCCCGACCGTAGCGCAAGCCCGGTCGGGATAAAACGCTCGATTTCATCGGTGACGATCGAAGCCTTGCCGGCGCGGATGGCGGCGAACAGGTCGCCATCCGGCACCAGGCAGAGTCGCTGGTCCCAGGGCGCGTAGCTGGGCGTCAGATGCGTCGCGGCATCGAAATCGGGACCGATCTGCTGGTGCGCCATGGCAATCAGCCCGGCCTTGGTGCGCTCGGGATGGCGCCGGGCGTAGTTGTAGAAATACATGCCGAGCAGCAGGTTCTTCCAGCGCACCAGCCGATGGGCGAGCCGCTTCGGCAGCCGCCGATAGAGGCGGGCCGCCGTCGGATCGCGCGCGGGCCGCGCCACGATATAAGTGGGCGAGCGTTGCAGCATGGTGACGTGAGCGGCCGTCTCGGCCAGCGCCGGCACCAGGGTCACGGCGGTGGCGCCGCTGCCGATGACCACGACGCGCTTGCCGCCATAGGCCAGGTCCGTCGGCCAATGCTGGGGATGCACGCGCGTACCGGCGAAGCGGTCCATATCGGGCCAATGGGGCAGGTGGCCGGCGTCGTAGTCGTAGTAGCCGCTGCACATGAACAGGAAGCGGCAGGTGAAACGCACCGGCACTCCCTGCGGCCCGCGCAGCGCATCCACGTTCCACAGCGCCCTGGCGGATGACCAGGCGGCGCGCACGACCTTGTGGCGGAAACGGATGTGCCGGTCGATGCCGGCGGCCGCCGCCGTATCTGCGACGTAGGCGGCGATCGAGGCGCCGTCGCTGATGGAGACCTCGTTCGGCCACGGCCGGAAGCTGTAGCCCAGGGTGTGCATGTCGGAATCGGAGCGCACGCCCGGATAGCGGAACAGGTCCCAGGTGCCGCCGATAGCGCCGCGCCGTTCCAGGATCGCGTAGGCCTTGCGCTTGTGGCGGGCCTTGAGGTGCCACGCCGCTGCGATGCCGGATAGCCCGGCGCCGACGATCAGCACGTCGACATGCTCATCGGGGATTGCCGTCCGCCCTTCCTGTACTGGCACCGTCCCCGTGCCGCCGGTCATTGCCGATCCCGCTTTTTTTGACAATCGCGGTTGTCACCGTTGCCTCTGACAATGCGTCATGTCAAGCATGCGCCCCATGGGCGAGCGCAAGGTGACGCGACGCAACAATTCGGGGGAGGCCGCGGCGGAGCGGGGCGGCGGGGCGCGGCGTTACCGCGGTGTCCCTCTGGATGCGCGCCGGGCCCAGCGACGCGAGGCGCTCGTCCGGGCGGCGGTCGAGGTCTACGGCGCGCGCGGTTACCGCAACGCCACGGTGAAGGCGATCTGCGAAGCGGCTGGGTTGACCGAGCGCTATTTCTACGAATCCTTCGCGAATGGCGAGGCGTTGCTCGTCGCCGCTTTCCGGGCGGTGACGGAGCAGACCTTGGCCGATATCGAGCGGGCCGGCGCGGGCCAGCCGGGCACCTCCAGCGCCCGCATGGAAGCCGTGTTGCTGGCCTATTTTCGCCTGCTGAAGGAGCGCCCGCGCGGCGCGCGCGTGTTCCTCGTCGAGATCGTGGGCATCGACGTCCAGGTCGACGCGATGGTCGCCTGGGCGGTGAACAGCTTCGGCGCCCTGTTCGAGCGCACTATCAATCCGGGCATGGCAATTGATGACGGCGCCGCGCGCACGTTGCTGCGGGCCGGCGTGGTCGGCGGCGTGTTCCAGATCGCGCTGACCTGGATCGGCCGCGGCTACGACGACGACGTGGATCTCGTCGCCGCCCAGGCACTGCGGCTGACCGACGTGCTGCGGCAATAAGGCTCCGACTAGAGCGTTTTCGAGCGAAGTGGACGCCGGTTCGCGTGAAGAACGCGACAAATCAAACAGATGGAGCATTTCGGCGATTCGAAGCAACGCGGAAAGGCTCTAGCTCGTCAGCTCTTCTTCAAGGCCCGGGCGGCCTGGTCGAGTTTCGTCCAGTCGCTGCCATATTCGCTGACGAGGCCGCGGGCCTGCGACGGCGTGATGCCGTGGCGCTTGGCGAGATAGCTGATCTCGTAGCCTTCGCGGCGTATCGGCGGCATGTGGCGCTCGGGCTGGCGAGCGTTGGGGTCGTTGGGCATAACGTCCCTCCCTCTGCGTGCTGCTAGAGAGATAAGATCACCACGGTTCCAAGCAAGGATGCTCAGGTGCCGCAGAAGGTCCGCAGCACCCGCTCGTCGGCTGTCGGTGGATCGGCGTAGGCGGCGAAGCGCGGCTGTTCCTCGAAGGGCGTGGCGAGCACCGCGAGCAGGTCCTCGAAGGGCTCGAAGTCGCCGCCGACCGCTGCGGCAATTGCGGCTTCGATGCGGTGGTTGCGCGGAATGTAGGCCGGGTTGACGGCCAGCATGGACGCCCGTCGCGTTGCTTCGTCAGTGGGCTCCTGCGCCAGGCGCCGGCGCCACTGCTCCGCCCAGCGGTCATAGGCGGTCGGGTCGATGAACAGATCGCGCACGGCGGCGTCGCCCTCGGGCGCACCGGCCGCGTGGCTCAGGGCGCGGAAGGTCCGCGTGAAATCGGCCTTGTTCTCGGCCAGAGCGGTCAAAAGGCCGTTGAGCAGGTCGAGATCGTCCTCGTGGGCTGTGGCGAGTCCGATCTTGCGGCGAAAGCCGGCCAGGTAGTTGGCCTGGAAGCGGCCGGTGAAGGCGTCCAGGGTGCCCTCGGCGATGGCGACCGCCTCCTTGTCGTCGTCGGCCAGTAAGGGCAGCAGGGTCTCGGCCAGACGGGCCAGATTCCACAGCGCGATCGATGGCTGGTTGGCGTAGGCGTAGCGGCCGTATTCGTCGATCGAGCTGAACACCGTGGCCGGATCGTAGGCGTCGAGGAAGGCGCAGGGGCCATAGTCGATGGTCTCGCCGGCGATCGAGGTATTGTCGGTGTTCATCACGCCGTGGATGAAGCCGACCAGGAGCCAGCGCGGCACCAGGTCGGCCTGGGCGGCGATCACCGCCTCCAGCAGGGCGCGATAGGGCGCCGATGTCGCGGCGGCGGCCGGATAGTGCCGCGCGATGACGTGATCGGCCAGCAGGCGCAGGGCCTCGACGTCGCCGCGCGCGGCGAAATACTGGAAGGTGCCGACCCGGATGTGGCTCGCCGCGACGCGGGTCAGCACCGCGCCCGGCAGGAAGCTCTCGCGCGCCACCATCTCGCCGGTCGTCACGGCGGCGAGCGAGCGCGTGGTGGGGATGCCCATCGCCGCCATGGCTTCGCTGACGATGTATTCGCGCAGCACCGGCCCGAGCGCCGCGCGGCCGTCGCCGCGGCGCGAGAATGCCGTGGGGCCCGAGCCTTTCAGCTGGATGTCGCGACGTCGGCCCTTGATGTCGATGATCTCGCCCAGCAGGTGGGCGCGGCCGTCGCCGAGCTGCGGCACGAAATGGCCGAACTGGTGGCCGGCGTAAGCCATGGCGATCGGCTCGGAGCCGCCGGCGATGCGCTTGCCGGCCAGCACCTCGACCCATTCGGGTTGCGCCAGCAGGTCGGGATCGAGGCCGAGCTCGCGCGCCAAAGGGCGGTTGAGGCGGATGAGCCGCGGCGCCTCGACCGGCGTCGGGGCCACACGCTCGTAGAAGCGCGGCGGCAGGCGCGCGTAGCTGTTGTCGAAAAGCACGTCCTGCATGAACCAGATCTCTCCCGAGAGACACCGGCCGCGGCGACCCTTTGCGGCGGCCATAACGTTATGTAGGTGGGGTCGGGCGGCCGGCAAAGGCCTCATCAAACCTCGCCCCGCTCACCGAGCCTCGCAACCGGAACCGAAGCCGTCCGCCGCGGTTGTCGATGACAGCCCGGCTGATCCCACGTTCCAGGCCTTCATGACCCTCGAGCAAATTCTGTCCGTTGCCATCGTCGTCGCCATGATGGCGCTCTTCGTGCACGGCCGGCTGCGCTACGATATCGTCGCCGGCCTGGCTCTGCTCGCCGCCGTGGCCGCGGGCCTCGTGCCGGTGAAGGACGCCTTCAAGGGCTTCTCGGACGACATCGTCATCATCGTCGGCAGCGCGCTCGTCGTCAGTGCGGCCGTATCGCGATCCGGCCTGATCGAGACGGCCCTGGGACGGCTGGCGCCGCACGTGCGCTCCACGCAAATGCAGGTGGTGCTGCTGGTCTTTGCGGTCGCCGTCATGTCCGCCATCATCAAGAACATCGGCGCCCTGGCGATGATGCTCCCCATCGCCTACCAGCTCGCGCGGCGCGACGGAAAATCGCCGTCGGTGTTCCTGATGCCGATGGCCTTCGCCTCGCTGCTCGGCGGCATCGTCACCCTCGTCGGCACATCGCCCAACATCATTGTGGCGCGTGTCCGCGAGGAACTGACCGGCCATCCCTTCACCATGTTCGATTACACGCCGGTCGGCCTTGGCCTGGCGGTCGCCGGGTGCCTGTTCCTCTGCTTCGGCTACCGGCTGCTGCCGCGCGAGCGGCGCGGCGCGGAGACCCTGGACCAGGCGCTCGACATTGCCGACTACGTGACCGAGGTGCGCGTGCCGGCGGATTCGCGTTTGGCCGGCAAGACCATCGCGGACCTCAAGGCGATCGCCCAGGGCGAGGCGGACGTCGTCGCCATCCTGCGCCAGAACGCGCAACTGTCGGCGCCCCTGCCCGACGCCAGCCTGCGGGAAAGCGACACGCTGCTGCTCCGGGGCGAGCCGAAGGCGCTCGAGCGCGTCGTCGCCGAGGGCAGGCTGCAACTCGAGGGAGAGGCTCCGCCGGCGGACGCCGCGGCGCTGCGGGATCAGATCAAAGTCAGCGAAGCGATCGTCGCGCCGAACTCAATGCTCGTCGGATGCTCGGTCGGCAGCATCGACCTGAAGGAGCGATACCGCGTCAACCTGCTGGCCATCAGCCGTGCCGGCGAGCGCTTCAAGCAGAGCTTGCGCAGCATCGTGCTGCGCAGTGGCGACGTGCTCGTCGTCCAGGGCAATGAGAAGGAATTGCCCGATCGGCTCCGCGATCTCGGCCTGTTGCCCCTGGTCGAGCGCTCCCTGGCACTGGGCAGCGAGCGCAAGCGGTGGCTCACGGGCCTCATCCTGCTCGCCACGGTGCTCGCCATCGCTCTCGACGTCGTGCCGGTCGCGGCGGCGTTCTTCGGCGCGGCCGTCATCCTCATCGCGGTGCAGGCCATCGCGGCCAAGGACGCATACGAGGCGATCGACTGGCCCATTCTGATCATGCTCGGCGCGCTGATCCCGGTGAGCGAGACCCTGCGGACGACGGGCATGACCGATACGCTGGCGCGATCGCTTGCCTCCGTCGGCGGACTATTGCCGCCCTGGGGCGCCCTGGCGCTGCTGCTGGCCGCCGCCATGGCGGTCACGCCCTTTCTCAACAATGCGGCGACCGTGCTGGTGATGGCGCCGATCGGCGCCGAGTTCGCGACGAGCCTCGGCTACCGGCCGGATGGCTTTCTCATGGCCGTTGCCATCGGGGCCGCCTGTGATTTCCTGACGCCCGTCGGCCACCAGTGCAACACCCTGGTGATGGGACCGGGCGGCTACCGTTTCGGCGACTACGCCCGGCTCGGCGCACCGCTGTCGCTGCTCGTCATCCTCCTCGGCGTTCCCCTGATCATGCTGGTCTGGCCGTTGCGTTGAAGCTCCCCGCCATTCGGTTGGCAGTGACCTACCGTCCGGGCGCGTAGCGATCGGAGCGGGCGGTGATGTTGTTGGCATCGTCCCGCAGCACGAAGACGACGGGGCCGGCCATCCAGTCGGGGAGCCGCACGGCCTCGTCGAGCGTGCCGGCGGCGGAGGTGCGCGCGGCGGTCAGCACCGCATAGGCGCCCTGCGGCGGCCCGGCCCCGATGACGATGGCGCTCTCCTTGGGCAAGCCCTTGGCGGCGATCCGCACCAATCCGGCGCCCCCGTCGGCGGCCTTCGCCGTCACTTCGGGGCGGGGCGCGTCCGGCGCGGCGTCGCCGACCCCGAGCTGGCCGGCGAAGCGTTCGAGACGCGACTTGAGGTCGGGGTTGCGATCGACCAGATCCCGCAGGGACGTGTCGACCGCCCCGGCGATGCGGCCCAGCGCCGTTGCGGTGTCGTTGGCCAGGTCGTTGAACTGCTTGGCGAGCTTCAGCGCCGCCGCGGGCGGCCCGCTCGCCCGCACCGTCGAACCGATCTGGAGGTCGCCGGAGCCGAGGATCGCCGGATTGGCGGCGATGATCACTGCCTCCGCCACGTCGCAGCGCGCGGCAATGCTGCTCAACGTGTCGCCGCGCTCGACGGTGGTGGTGCCGCCGGGGCAGTCGCTCGTCGCAGCCTGTGCCGGCGGTGCGGCGAACGCCAGGGCCAGGAGCGCGGCCGCCGCACCGCCGGTCCGGATTCGTCTCGCCATGTCCGTTCGATCACTCACGCCACCTGGCCTCGCGCTCGCCATTGCTTCGTCCCTCCCAATCTATGGTCCCGAGGTCGCTGGCGAAAGGGTGGCGCCGTCGCCGTCACTGTCGCCGAGGGCGAGACGGGCCTTGAGGCGCGGCGCCGCAAAATCGAGGAAGGCGCGCAGCTTCACCGGCAGCAGCCCCTGGCCGACATGGATCAGGTGGACGGGCCATGGCGCCAGTTCGAACGGCTCCAGCACGAGCGTGACGAGGCCGGCCCGCCGCGTCGTGGCGACCTGGTAGGAGAGCACGCGGGTCAGCCCGATACCGGCGATCGCGGCATCGATGGCCGCCTCTGCCGCGTTGACGGTGAGGCGCGAGCGGACCGCTACGGTGATGTCGCCCCGGTCGCCCGCGAAGCGCCAGGTGCGCGGCGAGGCCAGCCCTTCGTAGGTGATGCAGTCGTGGGCTGCCAGATCCTCCGGCCGCTCGGGCGTGCCCCGTTCCGCGAGGTAGGCGGGGCTCGCCGCGACAACGCGGCGGATCAGGCCGACCCGCGCCGCGATCAGCCCGCTGTCCGGCAGCGCGCCGATGCGGACGGCCACATCGATGCGGTCCTCGGTCAAGTCCACCAAACCGTCCGACAGCATCAGCTGCAAGGCGATCTCTGGGTAGGCCTTGAGAAAGGCGATCGCGACAGGCAGTACGTGCAGACGCCCGAACACGACGGGTGCCGTGACCGTGAGGTCGCCCCTTGGTGCGCTGTACTCGCCGGCGGCCGCGCGCTCGGCCTCCTGCACCTGCTCCAGGATCTGTTTGGCGGCGGCGGCGTAGGAGCGCCCGGCGTCGGTGAGGGCGAGAGAGCGGCTGGAGCGGGCCAGGAGCCGGGTACCGAGGTGCGCCTCCAGCTCGGAGACCTTGCGGCTCACCGTGGCGAGCGGCATACGCATCCGGCGGGAGGCCGCCGACAGGCTGCCGGCCTCGACGACGGCGAGCAGCACGGCCATGGCATCGAGGCGGTCCATCCGACCTGGGATCCGAGCGAGGAGCTGCGCCTGCATACCCTTCCATTCCATGGAAGGGTAGCTCCCGATCGAAGCCTATGACGGCCTCGTCTGACAAGATCTACATGTGTGGCTGCGAGACCCTCGCAGATGGAGTTCCGCCCCATGGACCATTTTCCGCGACCAGACGGTGCTGCTGACGCCGACGCATCCCCGGGGCCAGGCTACGCCAGCGACGTCGCCTTCACGCCCACGGTCAAGGCGGTGCAGGCGCGCAGGGGGTCGCGCGCCGGCTATGCAAAGATGGAGGAGCGCGGCTCCTGGCAGACGCGCATCGAGCCTGATCTGGCCCAGTTCATCGAAAGCCAGATCAGCGTCTTCCTCGCCACCGCCAACGGGGACGGGCAGCCCTACATTCAGCACCGCGGCGGCCCGCCGGGCTTCCTCAAGGTGCTCGATCCCTCGACCATCGGCTTCGCCGATTTTTCGGGCAACCGCCAGTACATTACCCTGGGCAACCTCACCGACAATCCCAAGGCCTTCCTGTTCCTGATCGACTACGTCAACCGCCAGCGGGTGAAGATCTGGGGCGAGGCGAGGGTGGTCGAAGGCGACGGCGATCTGATGGCGCGGCTCATGCCGCAGGGCTACAAGGCGAGGCCCGAGCAGGTGATCCTGTTCAGCGTGGCGGCGTACGACATGAACTGCCCGCAGCATATCCCGCAGCGCTTCGACGCGGCGGACGTGGCGGCGGCGCTCACCGAGCGCGAGCGGCGCATCATCGCCCTCGAGGCCGAGGTGAAGCACCTGGAGGCGGTGCTGGCCGCGGCGGGAGTGGGCGGAGGCGGCGGCGAGCGGGAGCCGCTGCGCTGACGCTGCAGGAGTCGCTTACCGTCATCCCTGCGGTTTGAACGGCTTGAGGTTGAGCTTGGTCTGGTGCCGTTCGAAGGCCGCGTCGCCGGCGACGTCGCGGCCGGCGAAATAATCGCGCTGCCACGGCGCGTCCGAGCGCTCGCTCAAGGCCTCGTTGAAGCTGCGTCGCGAGTCCGCCCAGGCGCCGTGCTGGGCGGCGAGCTGCGGTTCGTCCACCAGCGGCGCGACCCGCGGTGCAAAGCTTTCCAATTCGCCGCGCCGCATGGGCGCGATAAAAGCGACCGGCTCACCTGCGGCGAAGACGATGGGCTCCAGCGGCCGGGTCACCTTCCAATTCATGGTGAAGGTCGCGGTGGCCCAATCGGTCTCCACGATACCGTCCAGCGCTGTCACCCCATCCTTGGGCCAGTTCGGCGGCCCGCGCACCAGCAGATTGTAGCCGGGCGGGGTGCGGAACAGATAGGGAATCGAGAAGGTCAGGATGCCCGAGCCGAAGTGGCTCATCGCCATAGGCGGCCCGGTGCCGATGCGCTGGCGTACCAAGAGGTCCTCCGGCGCGGCGCCGCCCGTCCACCAGATCTCGAACTCCTGATGGGCGACGATGAACCAGCCCGCCTGGTTGGCGATGAGCAGCGGCAGGCAGCGCTGGGCAAATTGATGGGGAGTCGCCTTCATCCAGGCGCGTTCGACGCTGGCCGGCACCAGGGACAGGTGCTCGACCGAACCGGTCGCGTAGGCGATCAGTTCCAGAGTCGGATGCAGCTCGTGGCGGACGGCGGCTTGGGCGGCCGGATCGGCTGACGGGATGCTCAATCGGGCGGGTCCGCTATGGTGGCTGCACCTGGCGAATCTACATGCAGGCGCACGCCCGTGGCGAATCCGAAACGCGCGAGGAAACGATGGGACCCGTGTTCAGATCGTCGCGCCGCCAGACGCCACGCCGGCCGCGGGCCTTGCTGGCGTGGGAGCTCGGCAGCCGCGGTAACGTCGCTATCCTGCTCGGCGTGGCGGCGCATCTGCGCGCCGCCGGCATCGAATGCCTGGCGGCTTTGGCCGACACGCGCCACGATCAGCACTTCCTGCCGCTCGGCATCCGCACGGTGCAGACCGTCGCCTGGCCAGCCGCGCGCGGCGCCGACGTCGCCTGGACGCAGCGTCCGGTGTTCGGCCTGACCGATCGGCTCGCCAACCACGGTTTGGCCGATCCGGCCAGCCTCGCCGGCGCGATCGGCCACTATGAAGCCCTGTTCGGGCTGTTCAAACCGGACGTGGTGGTCTGCGCGAGCGCCTTCGGCGGCCTGCTGGCGGCGCAGGGTCGGATGCCGGTCGTCGCCTGCGGTACCGCGCAGGAACTGCCCCCGATCGTCGCCGGTGTTCCCGTGCTGTTTCGCGGCCCGGCCGCCGTCCCGAGTTGGCCGTTCCCGGATGTGCTCGACGCCATCAACCAGGGCCTCGCGCTGGCCGGGCGCTTCCCGCTCGAGCAGCTCGGCAGCGTGCTCGCTGCGGAGGAGGTGATGCCGTTCGGCCCCGACGCGTTCGACATCTTCGCGCCCTGGCGAAGCGCACCGTGCCTGCCCGCCTATGCGCCGGGCGGGCTGGCGAGCCGCGATGCCGATGCGAGCGAGAGCAGCGTCTGTCTCGACGGGCGCATCGCCGCGACGCCGCAGGTGGTGGCCGGGCTGATCCGCATGGACGGGCCGGTCCGCGCGGGCATCCCGGGCCTGCCCGAGCGCGAGCGCCGCCTGCTCGGCGAGGGCGGCGCCGTCATCGGCGACGCGCCCGCACCGTTGCCGCAGCTGCTGCGACGCTCCCGAGTTCTCGTTCATCACGGCGGCCCGGAGCTCGCCGGCGCCTGCCTGGCCGCCGGCGTGCCGCAGGTTATCCTGGCGCAGGCCGACGAAGGTCACCTCACCGGGGCCTATGTCCGCGACCGCGGGCTCGGTGCCTACCAGGACGTGGCGCTGGCCACGACCGGCTGGCTGGTCGACTGCGTTCGCCACGCTCGCAGCGATGAGATCGCCACGGCGTGCCGCGCCTTCGCGCCGACGGCACAGGCCTGGTATGGCGACGATCCGGCCCTCCTCGTCGCTCGGACCGCAGCTCGCCTGGCCGGCATCACGGCGGATCTGGGCGGGCGATAGAACAGCCGCAAGACAAATTGCGGGGCCTGGAGGATGACGAAGCCTTCGGCGTTCGACCGGCGCCGCTCGAGCGTTTTGCCATTGGATGAGGCCATCCAATGCTCATAGTCTTTTGAATCTGGAGCGCTTCCAGCAGTAGTGTGCGGAGCAGCGGCCCGCGCGGGGCAGGGGTGGTGGGACACCCGAAGGTGCCCCACCGTCGGCGCTGCTACGCGTTGTTCTGGCCGCCCAGACTGTCGAGAAGATTCTCCAGGCCGTCAAAAGCGCCACCCAGGGTGCCGCCCATAAGACCGTCCGGTCCGGAGATGCCTCCCGCCAGATCCGGAACCGAGTCCACGGTCTCTGGGATGGTGTTCGCCACGGGTGGGAGTGCGTCCGACACGCTGTCAACGATGTTTGCAACGTCTTCGGTGACGCCGCTCAAGAAATCATTCCAGTTATCGGTCACTTCATCGACCAATTCGAAAACATGGGCGGAATTTGCAGTGATGTTGTTGGCGATCTCTTCGAGGGTCTGATTGTCAATGGCAGTCATCTCAGCCTCCAGCGCGCGGGTTCGCACAGCGGCGGGAGCGCGCGCTTTACTCCCACCATGCTCGCTACGGCCTGCTCCAGCTCGTGCAGCGCCCTAACGACTTGGCCCACAGCGCCGTCGATCGACATCATGCGCGTTGCGGTTGAAATCTAGACAAGTATACAACAAGCTAAATTGCCGCCGTATGAACGCGGTAGGCCAAAATGACAAGTACATCTGTGGAATAGGATTACGGAGGCAATGTAACGTTAGAATGTCGATCGCGATAGAGGCGCCGTGACGCCGAGCGACATCCTGTTTGATGCTGAGGCGGAAATAGGGCGTCCTCCGCTTTAGCCTAAGCTAATGCTGACACGTGATTTGGAGGCGCCGGAGAGCTGTTGCGCGATCGCCGCTGCGGCAGAGGTGGTATGGGGAGCCGGCCCTTCATGGCGCCAGGTGATCGCGCGATTGGTCGCGCCGGATGGCTCTGGCGCCCCTGGTTCAGGGCGGGCTTGTCAATAGTGTCCGCCGCTTCACTTACGCATCAAAGTTATGCATTTTTTGCATGGCTAGCATGGAAATCCTGGCCTCCGGGAGCTGGTGCCGACCGCCGGCGGTGAGAATCGTCCGGTCCTCTGGATGGGCCGGCCGACCGCCGCGGCGCAGTCACCCGGACTGCATCCCCCGTGTTCGCTGATCAGGCCTAGGCGCTTCGCGATTGGGTGGGGGGCACCCGGTCGCGAAGCAACGCTCCGGATTCAAAACGTTGGAGCATGCAGTGGGCGAGGGGGTGTTCGTCCAGGCCGGAGCTGCGCTTCCCCGCCGGCACCTCGTCGACCGTGCCGCGCGGCGGCGCTTCGTACGCAGCCCGGCGTGGTGCCGTGCGGCCTGGGTGCCCGAGCTCAAGCTGCTGCGCGTGATGTCGGCGTGCCAGTGGCCGTCGTGCACGACGCGGGCCGCTGCGCTCGAGTTTGGACGGCGTCCCGGCCCAAAGCATGGCGCCATTGGACGGGTCATCCAATGGCGCAGACATGCTCATCCTCTTTTGAAGCTGGAGCGCTTCTAGAGCGCTTGGCTCAGTTTCAGCCGAGCGCGCAGGGTTCCTAGATGTCGGCGCCCTCGATGATGTTGCCGAAGCGTTTCCAGCCGGTGCCGTCGAAGCGCTGCAGCTGCACCTGTCGCAGGGGGTGATAATTGGTCGGGCTGGTATTGACCTTGATGCCGGGCAGCATGGTCGGAACCTGCATGTCCTTCAGGTTGCTCGCCTGCTTCATGATGTTCTCGCGCGAGAAGTGGCCGTCGCACTGCGTCAGCACCTGCATCAGCACCTTGGCGACGGTGTAGGCGTAGGTGTTGTAGGACTCGTGAGGATTGCCGTCCGGAAAATATTTCTTCATGAAGGCGAGGTAGTCGCCGATGCCCGGGTCTGACGCCCAGGCGGGGTCGCTGGCGTCCTTGACGTAGGCCGAGGAGATCACGCCGACGGCCCGCTCAGGCCCGGCCGGGATGAGGACGCCGGTGATCGAGGCGCCGCCGCTGGCGATGAAATGCGTCGCCTTCCATTGCAGATCGTAGGCCTTGCGGATCGACTGGGCGACGAACTTCGCCGTGGTTCCCGACAGCAGCATGTCGGCGCCACTGGCGCGCAGCGATACGAGCTGGGAATCCACGGTGGGATCGGCGGCCTCGTGGGCGATCGCGGTGACGCGCTTGTCGAAGTCCGATCCGAGCACGTCGCGCACGCCGCCGACGTAGTCCTTCCCGAGATCGTCGTTCTGATAAAGGATGGCGATCTTGGCGTCCGGCTTCTGCTGCAGCATATACTTTGTATAGATCTGGGACTCGATGCGCGCGCTCGGGGCAAAGCCCATGGTCCACGGATTTTCCTTGTAGTTCCCCCATTTGTCGCCGTTCACCGACAGGAACAGGTGCGGCACCTTCTTGGCGTTGACGTATTTGACCACGGCCGAATTCGGCGCGGTGCCGAGCATGTTGAACAGGAACGAGACCTGGTCCTGCTCGAGCAGGCGGCGTACCTGTTCCAGCGTCTTGGGCGGACTGAAGCCGTCATCATAGTAGATGTAGGTGATCTTGCGCCCGGCGATGCCGCCGCTTTCGTTGATCATGCGGAAGAACGCGTCTTGGCAACGCGCCTGGACGCCGAGTGCCGACACCGGGCCGCTGAGCGAAGTCGTCGAGCCGATCTTGATCTCGGTGGCACTGACTCCGGTCATGTCGTCGGCGCGCGCGGCCCGCGGCGCCAGCAGCGCCAGGGCGGACGAGGCCGATCCCGCGAGCAGCGCGCGGCGATCCATTGCGAGCATAGATTCCTCCCGTTCCGTGTTTCTGTTTTGTTGCCTGACATGTACACGATCCCGCCCAGGTCCCGCTAGAGCGCATTCCGATCGGATGAGGTCATCCGATCGGACGGGTACGGCCCAAGGGGTCGAATCGAAGCAATTGCGACCTGGGGGCGAGCGGCAAGCACGGCGGGCCGTGGTCCCGGGCTCCGCGAGTGTCTGTCGAGCGACAGCCGGTAGAAGACCTTCCTGAACGCCGCCAGACCGGCGAGGAAGTGGAATCACGATCGCGGCGGGCTGACGTCCCCTATCTCGCTCCCCACATCTTCGGGCGAACATATGCGCCGTGGATAGCCGTCCAGGACCGTCAAGACGCGAGCATGACGATGACCGAAGCTTCAGCCTCTCGCCCCCGCGCGCCGACGGCGGGCGACTACGCCGTCGTCCCAGGCTCGCTCGGGCCGCGCCGCGACTTTCGCATCAGCGTCGGCCTGCGCGAGGGCTGGGACCCGGAGGGTCGCGTCTTCGACGTGTCCGAGGCGGTGCGTACCGCCCGCGCCTGGATGAGGCGCCGGGTCGAGGCGGGCAGGCCGGCGCTGTCCGGGATGTTCACCCGCGCCGAGGTGACCTATGCATGGCCGCGCCGCGACGGCACCGTCGGCTCCGATCGCGAGCCCGTGGCGCTGTTCACCGGCGAGGCCGTGCACGCTTATCTCGGCCATCTGCCCGACGCGACGATCGAGGCTATGCTGAACGAGCTCGCGACAGAGCTCGGCGCCGCCCTGGGGCAGGAGCGCATCTATGTGGCATTCGCCGACAGGACGTGGATCCTGGACGCCGGGGAGCGTTGATGCCCATGGTTGTCGTTGGCCAACGCCAAGCGAAAGATCTCGGCCGCGCCGCGCTTGAGGGCCGTCGACGATCAGACCGGCATTTCGGGCGCCGACCAGATCATCGCCGAGAGGCGGGTGGCCCGCCGATGACCGTCGAGGAGTTCGTCGCATCGCCCGGGGCCGGGCTTCGACGGGCTCGCTCCGACGGTGCAACCTTCGCAGGGGAAGCAGGATGAACATCGACCTTTCAGGCAAAGTCGCCCTCGTCACCGGGTCCACCGAGGGCATCGGATTCGCCATCGCCCGCGGACTTCACGCTGCCGGTGCCGCGGTGGTGGTCAACGGTCGCACCAGGCAGAAGGTCGACGCGGCCGTGGCACGGCTCGGCGATCGCGCGCGCGGCCAAGCCATCGATCTCGCGACGTCAGAGGGGTGCGCGGCGCTGATCGGGGCCGAACCCGCGCCAGATATCGTCGTCAGCAACCTCGGCATCTTCCAGCCGCTCGATTTCTTCGAGACCGATGATGCCGTCTGGGATCGCCATTGGCAGGTGAACGTCATGGCCGGGGTGCGCCTCGCGCGCGCCTACCTGCCGAGAATGGCCGACAAGGCGTGGGGCCGGTTCATCTTCCTCGGCTCGGAATCCGCCTTCAACATCCCCGCCGAGATGATTCACTACGGGGTCAGCAAGACGGCCGACGTGGCTCTCGCACGCGGACTTGCCAAGCGCATGGCCGGCACAGGGGTGACGGTCAATTCGGTCTTGCCCGGCCCGACCTTCTCCGAGGGCGTTGCCGAGATGCTCAAGGACCGCGTCACGGCCGAGCGGTCGCTCGAAGAGGCCGGCATCGACTTCGTCAAGACGCATCGGCCCACCTCCATCCTTCAGCGCCCCGCCACCGTCGAGGAGGTCGCGAATATGGTGGTCTACGTCGCATCCAAACAGGCGTCGGCGACGACCGGTGCGGCGTTGCGCGTCGACGGCGGCGTTGTGGATTTCATCGTCTAGAAGCACTTCCGCGTTTCTTCGAATCGCCGAACGCTCTGTCTGTTTGATTTGTCGCGTTTTCTTCACGCGAACCGGCGTCCGCTTCGCGCAAAACGCTTCAGCGCAGGATCGAACGCCCGACGGGGCTCGGCGCGTCGTGGGGCAGGAGCGCATCCACGTGGCTTTCGACGAATGCACGTGGATCCTGGAAGCGGGGCACCCAGACGGGGGCTATGCGCGCAGATGGTCAGAGCGGCTGGCCGACGTCGATGCGGTTGCCGTCGGGATCCTCGAACACGAAGGCCCGCAGGCCGTAGTCCTTGTTCGCCAGTCGCTTGATGATGCGGAGCCCATGGCGCTCGCACAGGGCATAGAACGCGTCGACATCGCCCACCATCATGTGGGCGACATTGAACGGCGGCGCCCTGTGCCGGGGCTGCAAGGTGAGGTGCAACTCGGCTTGGTCGCGTTTCAGGATCATGAAGCCGACAGGGTCTCCGTTCTGGAAGGTCGTGGTGAAGCCGAGCACGCTCGTGTAGAAGTCCCGCGCCCTCTGGATGTCCTTGACAGGCAACATCGCCGCGATCCGCCCGAAGCGGATGCCGTGGTCATCGCCGTCGCTCATCGCATACACCTCTGCGTGGAAGACGCCGGCGACGGTACGGGCGGTGCCGATACGCTGCTGCGCTCCGATCCCTGGGAAGGTGAGGCGGTGCTCGTTGATATAATCTACGGCCGGCTCCGAAAAACGACAACACGTTCCTTTGTCGTCTTGCGCCCCTATGGCATTTTCGAGCGAAGTGGACGCCGGTTCGCGTGAAGAAAATGCGATAAAAAAATAAGTAGAGCATTTCCGCGATTCGGAGAAACGCGGAATTGCCCGCACGTGAGGGTGGATTCGGATTCAGTGTGGCGTGCTGGGCGCAGCCGGCGTCTCGGGCTTGATCTGCTTGTGCTTGCCCTTGAGCCGCTCGCGCAGGCTTTGGAAGGTCACGTAGAGCGCCGGGATGACGAAGATGCCGATGAACGACGCGGCGATCATGCCACCGAACACCGGCGTGCTGACGTTGCGTCGCGCCAGCATGGCCGCTCCCGTCCCGATGACCAGCGGCAGCAGGCCGAGGATGAAGGCGAACGACGTCATCATCACCGGCCGGAAGCGTAGCCGCGCACCTTCGGTCGCCGCCTCGAGCAGCGGCACGCCGTGTTCGCGCCGCTCCTTGGCGAACTCGACGATGAGGATGCCGTTCTTCGCAGCGAGCCCGATGAGCACGACCATGCCGATCTGGGCATAGAGATCGAGCGTCAGCCCGGCGAGCACGATCGAGGCGAACGCGCCGACGATGCCGACGGCGACGGATAGCAGGACGGGCACGGGTATGGTCCAGCTCTCGTAGAGCGCCACGAGGAACAGGTACGCGAAGAGCAGCGCGAAGCCGAGGATGACGGTGGTCTGCCCTTCGGCCCGCTTCTCCTGGAAGGAGACGTCCGTCCAGGCGCCGCGGTAGCCGGCAGGCAGCGCCTTGGCCGCCACCTCGTCCATGGCCCGCAGGGCCTGGCCCGACGAGACGCCCGGGGCAGGGCTGCCCTGCACCGTCACCGCGAGGCGGTTGTTGTAGCGGATCAAGGCCTGGGGGCCGACGATGACGCGGGCTTCGGCGAGGCTGCGCATGGGCACCATCTCGCCCGAGGCACTGCGCACGTTGATGCGGTTGATGTCGTCGACCGACTTGCGGTCCTGTGCCTCGGCCTGCACCTGCACCTGCCAGGTGCGGCCGAACAGGTTGACGTCGTTGACGTAGATGCCGCCAAGCGAGGCCTGCAGCGCCTGGAAGATGCTGCTGGTGGAGACCCCGAGGATCTGGGCCTTGTCGCGGTCGATGTCGAGGAACACCGACGGCGTCGTCGCGGAAAAGGTGCTGAACACGCGCGTCAGCCGCGGATCCTGGTTGGCGGCGATCAACAGTCCGCGCAACGCCTGGGCCATGGCCTTGGGATCGCCGCCGGCGACGTCCTGCACCACGTAGCTGAAGCCGCCGCCGGTGCCGAGGCCGATGATCGGTGGCGGCGCCAACGGCAGGGCGCGGGCCCCGCGCACTGCCGCGAACTTCTGGCCGAGCCGGGCGATCACCGCCGGCGCCGTCGCGGAGGGATCCTCCCGTTCCGCGAACGGCTTCAGGGTGACGATGATGAAGCCGGCGTTGGGCTGCGAGTAGTTGTCGACGAAGTTGAGGCCGATGATCGAGGAGTAATCGGCAATGGCCTCCTCTTGCTTGAGGATCGCCTCGACCTGCGCGATGGCCTCGCCGGAGCGGCCGATCGAGGCGCCGTCAGGCAACTGCACGACGACGAAGAAGGCGCCCTGGTCCTCCTCCGGCAGAAAGCCGGTGGGCGTGATGCGGGCGAGGGCATAGGTGCCGCCCAGCGCGGCCGCGACCAGCACCAGGCCGAGGATGGAAATGCGCACGAGCCGGGCGACGACGGCGCCATAGCGGTCCCGCACCCAGTCGATGCCGCGCATGAGGGCACCGATCGGCCCGCGCCGGGGCCCATGGTGGGGTTTCAGCAGGATGGCGCATAGCGCCGGCGACAGCGTCAACGCGTTGATCGCCGACAGGAACATGGCGACGGCGACGGTGACGGCGAACTGCCGGAAGAGCTCCCCGGAGATGCCCGGAATGAAGGCGACCGGCACGAACACCGACAGCAGCACGAGGGTGATGGCGATGATGGGGGCGGTGATGGTCTTCATCGCCTCCTTGGTGGCTTCGGCCGGCGTGAGGTCCGGCCGCTCCTCCATCTTCGCCTCCACCGCCTCCACCACGACGATCGCGTCATCGACGACGATGCCGATGGCCAGCACCAGGGCGAGCAGCGACACGGTGTTGGCCGAATAGCCGATGGCGTTGAGCACGACGAAGGTGCCGATCAGGCTGACCGGCACCGCGACGGTGGGGATCAGCGTGGCGCGGAAGTTGCCGAGGAACAGGAAGACGACGAGCACGACGAGCGCGAAGGCTTCCAGCAGGGTGTGCTGGACCACCTCGATCGTTGCCTTGACGAACGTGGTCGGGTCGTAGGTGACCTTCCAGGCGAGGCCGTCCGGGAATGACTTGGCCGCCTCGTCCATGCGCTTCTTCACGGCATCCAGGGCGGTGAGAGCGTTGGCGCCGGGGCTTTGGTAAATGCCGATGAGTGTCGCCGCCTGGCCGTTGAGGCGGGTCGAACGGTCGAGGTTGGAGGCGCCGAGCTCGACGCGGGCCACGTCGGAGAGCCGCAGCACCGAGCCGTCCGGGTTGGTGCGGACGACGATCTTCTCGAATTCGGGGATCGAGGTCAGTCGTCCCTTGGTCTGGATGTTGAGCTGGAGCTGCTGATCGTCGGAGATCGGCCGGGCGCCGATGCGGCCGACCGCCGCCTGCACGTTCTGCCCGCCGATGGCATTGGTGATGTCGCTGCTGGTGAGCCCGAGGCCGGTCAGCCGGTCGGTCTGCACCCACACGCGGATGGCATAGTCCTGCGCGCCGAACAGTTTGGCATCGCCGATGCCGGGCGTGCTCTTGATGTCATCGAGCAGATTGATGGTGGCGTAGTTGGAGATGAACAATTCGTCGTAGTTGCCCTTCGGCGCATAAAGCGCGATCACGCCGAGCAGCGCCGACGACTGCTTCTTGACGCGCACGCCCTGGCGCCGCACGTCCTCCGGCAGCTTCGAGAGCGCCACCTGCACGCGATTGTTGACGTTGACCGTGTTGATGTCGGGGTCGGTGCCGAGCTCGAACGACACGAGCAGCGAATAGCTGCCGTCATTGCCGTTGACGCTCTTCATGTAGATCATCTTGTCGACGCCGACGACCTCGCTCTCCAGGGGCTGGCCGATGGTCGACTCGACGACGGCAGCCGAGGCGCCGGGGTATGTCGTCGACACGGACACCTGCGGCGGCACGATGTCCGGATACTGGGCGATGGGGATCGACAGCAGCGACACGATGCCGGCAATGACGGTGACCAGCGCGATGACGACCGCGAGCCGAGGCCGGTCGACGAAGACGGAGGAGAGCAAGGCGTCAGCTCCGCGAGGCGAGGGGGGTGACGGGGCTCGCCGTCACCGGCGTGCCGGGCCGTAGGCCCTCCACGCCCTCGACCACGACCTGCTCGCCGCCGTTCAATCCGGATTGAATGATAGCGTTGGCGCCGCGCTCGCCGGCGAGCGCGACCCGCCGCACGACTGCCTTGCCGTCCTCGACGACGAATACATAGACGCCCTGCTGGTCGGCAATTAACGCAGCCTGCGGGACAAGGACGGCTTCCTCGGCCTTGGTGCCAGCGATCTGGGCGCGCACGAGCTGGCCGTCGATCAGCGTGCCCGAGGGATTGGGCACGCTGGCCCGCACGGCGACCGTATCGGTGCCGCGATCGACACTGGTGTCGATGAAGTTGATCCGGCCAGGCTTGTCGTAGGTCGCACCGTTGGAGAACGAGATCTTGACGCCGAGCGCTTCGCCGGCCGCCCGCCGCTCGTCCGCCTGGATGTCGAGAAACTCCCGCTGGCTCACCGGAATGACGACATACATCGGATCCTGGCTGACGATGGTGGCGAGCGGGCCGCTCTCGGGCCCGACGACGTTGCCCTTGGTTGCCTTGGTGCGGCCGATGACGCCGGCGATCGGTGCCGTGATGTCGGTGTAGCCGAGGTTGATTTTCGCCGTTTCGAGCGAGGCCTGGGCGATGGCGGCATCGCCTTTTGCGGTCTCCTCCTCCGCCACCCGCTGATCGCGCACGGCAGCCGAACCCGACTGGCTGCGCAGCAGCTCTTCGGCCCGCTTGCGCTGGGCCGAGGCGTTCATCACCTGGCCGTTGGCCTTGAGCAGTGCGCCCTGCGCCTGCTCGACGGCCGCCACGAACGGCGGCTTCTCCAGGCGGTAGAGGGAGGCGCCGGCCTCGACCTTGTCGCCTTCCTTGAACAACACGGCGTCGATAAAGCCGGTGACCCGGGCCCTGACCTCGACGCGCTCCACCGCTTCGACGCGCCCGACGAAGTCCAATGCCTTGGTCACCGGCTGTCTGGTCGCGATCACCGTGCCGACGCGCACGCTGGCAGGCGTCTGACCCAGCGCGCGTTCGAGCCCCGGCGCCAATATGAGGAGAGCCGTCAACAGTGTCGTTAGCCCGGCGGCAGTCCATTCGCGGGACATGGGATTTTCCTTGTTGGCCACGAGCGGGCGGCTTGAACTTGGCTTTAGCGACCGGCCAGAACCTGGAGCCGGGCGATAGGGCCGTCAATACAATTCCGGCACCTTGTGCCTGGCGTAGTCCGCCTCCTTGTAGCCCCCAGGCTTCTGGCGCTTGGGCAGCTTGATGTCCTCGCGCGGCACCTCCTTGTATGGAATGTGACTAAGGAGATGCGAAATAATGTTGAGCCGCGCGCGCTTCTTATTGTCTGATCGCGCCACAAACCAGGGCGCCCACTCCGTATCGGTTGCCGCGAACATCTCGTCGCGGGCCCGCGCGTAGTCGTACCAGCGTGAGTAGGATTCCAGGTCCATCGGCGAGAGCTTCCACACCTTGCGCGGATCGTCGATGCGATCCTTCATCCGCCGGGTCTGTTCTTCTTCCGAAACCTCGAGCCAGTATTTGAGCATGATGATGCCCGACTCCACCGCGGCGCGCTCGACGAGGGGCGTTCCGCGGAGAAACTTCTGCACCTGCTCGTCGCTGGTGAAGCCCATGACGCGCTCGACACCGGCGCGGTTGTACCAGGAGCGGTCGAAGATCATGATCTCACCCGCGGCCGGGAACAGCGGCAGGTAGCGCTGGATAAACATCTGGGACTTTTCCCGGTCGGTCGGCGGCGGCAGCGCCACCACGCGAAAGACCCTGGGGCTCACCCGTTCCATGATCGCCTTGATGACACCGCCCTTGCCGGCGCCGTCCCGCCCCTCGAAGACGATGCACACCTTGGCGCCCGTGTGCTTCGCCCAGAGTTGCAGCTTCACCAGCTCGATATGGAGCTCCTCGAGCTTGCGCGCATAGGCTTTGCGCGACAGTGGCACCGGCATGTCCATGGCGCGCCCTCCCTTAGTAGGCCGTCAGTCCCAGTGGAGAAAGAAGCCGATGTCGCCGGGCAGGCCCCCCGGCCAGTCCATGATGATCGCCTTCAGCTTGAAGTTCGCGGGCTGCAGCTGGTCCCGCCAGAGCTCATAGGCCTGGCGCGGGCGCCCCGTCAGCGTGTCCGGCCAGCCAGACTCCGAGTTGTTGATGGCACGCCCCTTGTCCGAGCACAGATCGTTGGGGAAGCGCATCACCATGAGCTCGGTGTCGCCGCGCTGGGCGGCGCTGCGCAGGCGCGCCATCAGATTGTGCACGATCTCACGCAGTCGCTCGGGCGTCGCGTCGATGGGCTGTGCCAAGGTCTTCGCAAGCTCGGCCCGCGCCCTGTCGGCCCGATCCATGGCGGAGACGAACTGGGCCGCCTTCGCCATCTGCATTTCCTGCATGTAGTGACGGAGGTCATCGGCTGACATGAAGGTCTCGTCGCCGAGATCGTGATGCTCAACTGCTTGCGACGACATCGCTTCCCCTCCTTCTTATTGCAGAGGCTAATTTGCCCGCTTCCAGACTAGCGCCGCACATCCGCAGCACCGCATTTTCGATAGCTGCTCCCGACAGTGTCCGTGAGGCTTGTGTAACGCCGCAATTCGGCAGCGGAACGAGACGCCAGGATGGCCTTCATCTCTTCGCTGGCGACGGCGTTGGTGCAAGCGAGATCAAGCACGCGCCGGTCGCCCGACCGTTTCGTCGCCTTGATTGCGCACGATGCGAGCGGCGTCTGGAGGCGGTTCCCGGCGATGATGAAAGCGGCGGTGAAGGCGCTCGCACTCGGCTTGAAGGCGAGCCCCTTGCCAGTGGACACGAAGACGTCTTGGCAGGTGCCGCCCTGCTCGAGCCAGGCACCTTGAAATTCCGCCGCGGTCGAGCCGGTCGGCACCCCCACAAGAGAGAGGAGTGCCACCAGCCCGCCTGTCCAGATGAGCATCTGCGTGCGCACAGCTTGGTCCCTCCCGCGAACAGCGTGCCGTCGCGCAACAACGCTCACTTCATGAGCCATTCTTATCTCGACAGCATGCCAAATCGTCTCAATTCTGTCCAACGAAAGGCCTGCCTTCCGACGGCAGAAAACTTTATCTTGGCAGTATGGCAAAGTGCTCGTTGGCTGTCCAACGGCAAGTGCGCGGCCCGCGGGCGCATCTCTTCTGACGAGGGACCGTCCCGACCCTGTGCGGCGCACCTCGTTCGGACGTTGAACAGGCAGGAAGGTGACGTGCCGGCAAGGCGGATGACAGGCCCGCGCGCGACGCTCAGAGCTGCGGCTATACGACCACCGCCTTGCTCGCTACCGCGCCCTTCGCGCCGTCCCGCTCAATGTAAGCTACAGCTTCGCATCGGGTAGATGAATACTTATCGAGGTGAGCGGTATCCGATGTTCTGGCTGGGGGCTGGCCGGCGCACATCGCTCCTGTCCGAGCGCCGCTCCAGATCGAACGACTTGGAACATCCCGATCAGATCGTTCCATCCGATCGGGAAATGCACTCGGCGCGAGCGCCGCTGCAGGATATGGAGCAGCCATCCCCATCCAGTCAGGCTCGGACGCGCGAGCCATCGGACGTCAGGCCGCAACGCCAAGGAGGAACCGTGAACGGGTCAGAGCGCTTCATTGTCGTCACCGGGGGCCCCGGCTCCGGCAAGAGCACGCTACTCGACGCGCTGGCCGCGGAGGGTGTCGCCGTCATGCCGGAGGCCGGACGTGCCATCATCCGCGATCAGGTGGCGATCGGTGGTGCAGCATTGCCCTGGGCCGACTCCGCGGCATTCGCCGAGCTGATGCTCTCCTGGGAAATGCGGTCCTGGCGCGAGGCAGACCGGTTGCCCCACCCCGTGCTGTTCGACCGCGGCGTACCGGACGTCATCGGCTATCTCGAACTGTGCGGCCTTCCGGTGCCGGCCCATGTGGGCCGTGCGGGTGAGCTCTACCGGTACAACGCCCGCGTGTTCATCGCGCCACCCTGGGCGGACATCTATGTCCAGGACGGCGAGCGCAAGCAGTCCCTCGACGAGGCTGCCCGCACGCACGACGCCATGGCCGCGGTCTACGGTCGCTTGGGCTACGAGTTGCTGGCGCTGCCGCGCACGCCGGTCGCGGAGCGGGTCCGGTTCGTGCGGCGCGCGCTAGGCCTCGCCGACGTCTAGGTAGGGCATGTCCGGCGAATTCCTTTCGCCGGACATGCCCTCTCTCGTTGCTCCGACGCGATTGCGGACACAGAACCGCTGCACGCTCCTGCTGCTCGCACCCTAACGCCCTCCGGCGACACGCAGCACCGCGCCGGAGACGTAGCTCGCCGCGTCCGACAGCAGGAACACGATCGTGCGCGCCACCTCGTCGGCGCTGCCCTCGCGGCCGATGGGAACGCTGCTCTTGAGCCGCTCCAGCCGATCGCGAGCGCCGGCGGCCGCATGGATCTCCGTGTCGATCAGCCCCGGCGCCACCGCGTTGACGCGGATGCCGTCGGGCCCGAGCTCCTTGCTGAGCCCGATAGTGAGGGAATCGATGGCGCCTTTGCTCGCCGCGTACCAGACGAACTCGCCGGGGCTGCCGAGCGTGGCCGCCACGGACCCTACGTTGACGATGGCGCCGCCGGCGCCGCCCTGGCGCATCGACAGCCGTGGGATCGCCTCGCGCGCGACCAGAATCGCGCCGGTCACGTTCACCTGAATACATTCGGCGATCATGTCGGGCGCGGCCGTCGCCAGCGGGCCGACATGGCCCGTGACCCCGGCATTGTTGACGAGGTCCGTGATGCGGCCTAGGCCGTCGTCCACCTCGGCGAACAGCCGCGCGATGTCGGCCGGCCGGCCGGTGTCCGCCTGCACGGCCAGCGCCCGCCGGCCCCTGGCGCGGATGGCGGCGGCAACCCGGCCCGCGGCGTCCGCATCGTTCCGGTAGGACAGGGCCACATCGAAGCCCGCATCTGCCGCCTGCACGGCCGCCGCCGCACCGATGCCGCGCGAGCCTCCGGTGATCAGCACGATCCTGCGTATCGCATCGGTCGTCATCTACTCCCCCTGATTGCTCGGCCGCGGCCGGAACTTACCCGCGGCTCGCGGGTTCGACGTTGGAATCATTATCAACTATGTCGCGCGCCTCCGGCCACCATGCCCATCATAGGATTGTGCCATGCTGCAGCGAACCGATGCCTCGCAGCGAGGCGAATTGTACCGGGTCAAACTGGCGATCAATGGTGCGCCGCACGACGTCGAGGTCGCGCCCTGGGTGACGCTGCTCGACCTGCTGCGCGAAGGGCTGGGTCTCACCGGCACCAAGAAGGGCTGTGACCACGGCCAGTGCGGTGCCTGTACCGTGCTGCTCGATGGAATGCGCGTGAACGCCTGCCTGCTGCTGGCGGTGACCTGCGACGACCGGGCGATCACGACGATCGAGGGCGTCGCGAGCCTGGAGCCGACGGCGGGCGGCGGGCTGCATCCGCTGCAGGATGCCTTCATGGATCACGACGCCTTCCAGTGCGGCTATTGCACGCCCGGCCAGATCTGCTCGGCGGTGGGGCTGATCGCGGAGGGCCACGCCCACAGCCGGGACGAGGTGCGAGAGCTGATGAGCGGCAACCTCTGCCGATGCGGCGCCTACAGCAACATTGCCGACGCCGTCTGGCAGGTCCTCCGCGATGGCACGGCCGGGGAGGGCGGGCGATGATCCGCTTCGACTACGTGCGCCCCACCAGCGTGCCGGATGCGGTGAAGGCGCTTGCGGCAAAGCCGGGCGCGCAGGTGATCGCCGGTGGCACCAATCTGGTCGACCTCCTCAAGTACGACGTGGCCAAGCCGTCGCGGCTGATCGATATCAATCGTCTGCCGCTCCGCGCTATCGAGGACACCGCCGACGGCGGCCTCAAGCTCGGCGCCCTCGTGACCAACGCCGACGCGGCCTATGACGTCCGGGTCGCGCAACGGTTCCCGCTGCTCGCCAGCGCCATCCTGGCAGGCGCATCGGCGCAGCTGCGCAACGCGGCTACCACCGGCGGCAACCTGCTGCAGCGCACGCGCTGCCTCTACTTCTATGACCCCCACGTGCCCTGCAACAAGCGCGAGCCTGGTACCGGCTGTCCGGCCAGGACAGGGGTCAATCGCAACCTGGCGGTCCTGGGCACCAGCGAGCACTGCATCGCGACTCATCCTTCGGACATGTGCGTGGCGCTAGCCGCTCTGAATGCCGTCGTGCACGTCACCGGCCCGGCGGGCGAGCGGCAGATCGCCCTGAGCGACTTCCACCGCGTGCCGGGCGACCGCCCCGACCTCGACAACACGCTGGAGCGCGGCGAGCTGATCACCGCCGTCGAGGTGCCGTTCTCCGATTTCGGCCGCCACTACACCTATCTCAAGCTGCGGGACCGGCTGTCCTACGCCTTCGCGCTGGTGTCGGTCGCGGCCGCCGTGCGCCTCGATGCCGGCCGTATTGATGAGCTGCGGGTGGCGCTCGGCGGGGTCGCCCCCAAGCCGTGGCGCAACCTGGAGGCCGAGGGGCTGCTTGCGGGGGCTGCGCCGGAGCGGCGCGCCTACGAAGCCTTCGCCGACCGGCTGCTCGCTGGCGCCCAGGGCTTCGGCGACAACGACTTCAAGCTCGGGCTGGCCCGCCGCGCCATCGTCAGGGCGCTGACGCAGGCGGTTGCCGGTACCCCTCAATCGCAGAGCGACAAGCGCGTCGCCTGAACGCTGCGGACCAGCACGGAGGAAATGGTCATGCCGCCCACGGCGATCAGCCAAGCCCCCGGATTCGTCGGCCGGCCGACACGGCGCGTCGACGGCCCCCTCAAGGTCACCGGACGGGCGAAATACGCGGCGGAATACGACGCGCCCGGGCTGGCATACGGCTACATCGTGTCGAGCGCCGTCGCCGCCGGTCGGGTGCTGGCGATCGAGGCCGATGCGGCACTCCAGATGCCGGGCGTCATCCGCATTTTTAGCCACGCCGACCGGCCGGCCACGGCGACCGCGGACAAGGCCTGGCAGGATGAGGTGGCGCCGCCCGGCCACCCGTTCCGCCCATTCGGTAGTGACGAGATACACTTCGCCCTGCAGCCGATCGCGCTCGTCGTGGCCGAGACCTATGAAGCGGCGCGCGATGCCGCCTCGCTGGTGACGGCGCGCTATGAGGTGACGCAGCATCGCGTCGATCTCAAGCGCGAGCGCGCAACGGCCTACGATCCCCCCGAGAAGCGCGCCGGCATCCCGCCGCCGCCAGCCCCGCGCGGCGACTTCGCCCAGGCTTACGCGGACGCGCCGGTCAAGATCAGCGCCGACTACGTGCTGGCGCCGGAATATCACAATCCCATGGAGATGTTTGGGACCACCGTGGTCCGCAACGACGATGGCAAGCTGCTCGTCTTCGACAAGACGCAAGGCTCCCAAAACGTCAAAGCCTATCTCGCCGGCGTGTTCGGCCTGCCGGAGGGCGACATCCGGGTGGTCAACGCCTACGTCGGCGGCGCCTTCGGCACGGCCTTGCGGCCGAACATGAGCGCGGTGCTGGCCGTCATGGCGAGCCTGGCACTGGAGCGCTCGGTGCGCGTCACCCTCACGCGCGAGCAGATGTTCGCCCTCGGCTACCGCCCGCACATGGAGCAGACCGTGTCCCTGGCGTGTGGGCGCGACGGCAAGCTGCTTGCCGTGCACCACGATGCCGTCTCGGGCACGTCGCCTTTCGAGGACTACCAGGAGGCGGTCGTCAATTGGTCGGGCATGCTCTATGCCTGCGCCAATACCAAGTTGAGCTACGCCCTCGCCAAGCTCAACACCAATACGCCCTGCGACATGCGCGCCCCGGGGGCAACCAGCGGCGTCTATGCGCTCGAGGCCGCCATGGACGAACTCGCCCATGCTGCCGGCATCGATCCGCTAGAGCTGCGCATCCGCAACTTCTCGGAGCGCGATGGCAACACGGACAAGCCTTACTCCAGCAAGGCGCTGATGCTCTGCTACCGGGAGGGCGCGGCGCGCTTCGGCTGGTCGCGGCGGCAGCTGGCACCGCGCTCCATGCGCGAGGGCAACGAACTGGTCGGCTTCGGCATGGCGACCGGCGTGTGGGAGGCGATGGTGGTGCCGGTGACGGCCAAGGCGATCTTGTCGGCCGACGGCGCGCTCGAGGTGTCCACGGCATCGTCCGACATCGGCACCGGCACCTACACCATCCTTGCTCAGATCGCCGCGGACGCCTTCGGCCTGCCGCTCGAGCGCGTGACCGTGCGGATCGGCGACTCCGCTCTCTCCGCTCATCCGGTCGAAGGGGGCTCGTGGACCGCGGCCTCCGCCGGCGCCTCGGTCAGCCTCGCCTGCGCCAAGCTGAAGGAGCAGGCGCTTGCCCGGGCGCGGCGGATGACCAATTCGCCCCTGGCCCAGGCCGCGATGGAGGAGGTCGCCTTCACAGACGGACGGATCGCGCTCGCGGGCGATGCCGGCCGCGGCGTCTCGCTTGCCGATGTCCTGCGGGCGAGCGACCTCGGCCATCTTGAAGAGGAAGCCAGCTTCACCCCCGACGAGAAGCTCGCCGGGCGCTATGCGAGCTATTCACACGCCGCGGTCTTCGCCGAGGTGCGCGTGGACGAGGAACTGGGCGTCCTGCGCGTGCCGCGTCTGGTCAGCGCCGTCGCCGGCGGCAAGATCCTCAACCCCAAGACGGCGCGCAGCCAGATCCTCGGTGGCGTCGTCATGGGGCTGGGCATGGCGCTGCACGAGGAAGGGCTGTTCGACCACGATCTCGGCCGGCTGATGAATCACAACTATGCCGAGTATCACGTGCCGGTCAACGCCGACATCGGCGACATCGACGTGCTGTTCGTCGACGAGCACGAGGACAAGCTCGGCCATCTCGGGGTGAAAGGCCTCGGGGAGATCGGCATCGTCGGCACGGCGGCGGCCGTCGCCAACGCGATCTTCCATGCGACCGGCAAGCGCGTGCGCGACCTGCCGATCACGTTGGACAAGTTGCTGGGCTGAGCCAGCGTTAAATGAGGCCGCCGAACATGTCGTTCAGCCGCTTGCCCGACGCGCCTCCGGCGAGGCCGGCGAAGGAGCCGGCCTTCATCTGCTCGGCTGCGGCGATCGCGCCGGCCCAGGCGACCCGGGCGAGGCCTCCGCCGATGCTGATACGGCGCACGCCGAGCTCGGCCAGTTCGTCCACCCCGAGCTCCGGGCCCATCACCAGCACATTGAGCGGCTTGGGCGCCACGGCGCGAACCATGGCCGCGATATCCGCTTTGTCGCGTACGCCCGGCGCAAAGAGACAGTCGGCGCCGGCCTCGGCGAAGGCGACGAGCTTGTCGATGGCAGGAGCCATTGCCTTGGGGTCGCGCAGCAGGCCTTCGGTGCGCGCCACCAGGAGGACGTCGGCGCCGGAGGCGTCGATGGCGGCCCGAGCGGCACGGATCCGTTCCACGGCCAAGCTCCTGTCGTAGATCTGCGCCGGCGCGTCCACATCGCGATCCTCGATGGAGAGGCCGGCGACACCTGTCTCGACGGCGAGCGTCACGCTCGCCGCCACCCCCTCCGGAGCGGTGGCGAAGCCGGACTCGAAGTCTGCGTTCACCGGCAGATCGACTGCGGCACAGAGCGCGGTGAGATGCGCCAGCACGTCGGCGCGGGTCACGGCGTAGTCCGGGCGCCCCGCGGTCCAGGCGAAGCCCGAACTGGATGAGGCGAGGGCGGCGAAGCCCAGGTGCTGCAGCATGCGCGCGCTGCCCACGTCCCAGGGGTTGGGCAGGACGAAGCATCCGGCCGCGTGGAGGGCACGGAACGCAGCGCGCTTGTCAGCGGTGGATCGGGTCATCGAAGTCTCGTCTCATCTGGAACGGCGGCGCAGCATAGGCATCGCCGCCGACTTGCGGAAGCGGATCGGCGCGACGCGGCGCAGAGGGACGCGGTCGCGCGAACGCCAGCTCCGACAGCATCGGAGCTGGCGCGCAGGTCCACTCGCCCTACGCGGGCGGGAAACCACTGGGCCGGCGGTGTCTAGATCGGCACGCCGTAGTAGTCGTTGACACGGCGGCTCCAGCCCGGATCGTGCGCATAGTCCCGCGTGATAGTTGGGGCCTTCTTCAGCCGGTCGGGGCTCTCGTCGACCACGTAACCGCCGAGGCCGGTATCATAGTGCAGCTTCTGCCAGGGCAACGGGTGGTAGTTCTCGCCCATCCCCAGAAAGCCGCCGAACGACATGAGCGCATAGGCGACCTGGCCCGAGCTCTTGTCGAGCATGACGTCGTAGATCGAGCCCATGCTATCGCCGTCGCTGTTGTAGACGCTTGTGCCTTCGACCTTGCTCGCCGCGATCAGGTTGGCGGTCTCGTCGGCGGCGACGTGACCGCCCATATGAGCGTGGGCCATGGCTATCTCCCTGTTGAGTACGCCTTGGGAGATTAACGCGCCAGGAGTCGGCACTGTTTCAGCTAGGCCGCAAAAAGCGCAGCCCACAGACGGCTCGGGCAGCGGCGCCGCCCGAGCCGACAGCCACGCTTGCGTCCATGGCCGGGCCCGAAGCAGGCTCCCGGCCGGCGCGCTACTCCGCTGCTTCGGCCGCGTAGGCGGCATAGTCGGTATAGCCGGCCACGTCCCCACCGTAGAACGTCGGCCGATGGTAGGGCGTGAGCGGCGCGCCGATGCGCAGCCGCTCCGGCAGGTCCGGGTTGGAAATGAAATAGCGGCCGAAGGCGATGGCGTCGGCGTGGTTCTGGGCGACGGCGGCCTCCGCAGCGTCACCGGTGAAGTTGCCGGCGGTCATCAGCACGCCGGGCCACAGGGGCCGGAAGGTCTCGGCCCCCGGCGGCACGTTCTGATGGTTCACCTCGCGTTGCCCGGCGCCGCTGGCGCGGGGCTCGATCAGATGCAGATACGCGAGCCCGAGCGGGGCCAGTTGGCCGATGACGTAACTATAGAGCGGCATCGGCTCGGCCTCGCCGCTGTCGTTGGCAACGCCGAACGGCGACAGGCGGATGCCGACCCGGTCGGCGCCCCACACGTCGCAGACGGCGCGCGCCACCTCGAGCGGGAGGCGAGCGCGGTTCTCGATCGTGCCGCCGTAGGCATCGGTGCGCAGGTTGGTGCGCGATTGCAGGAACTGCTCCAGGAGGTAGCCGTTGGCGTTGTGGATTTCGACGCCGTCGAAGCCGGCCGCCTTGGCGTTGTCTGCCGCTGTTCGATAGGCCGCGACGATGCCCGGGATCTCGTCGCCTTCCAGCGCCCGCGGCGTCTCGAACGGCTGCGCCGTCCAGTCCGCGCTCATCCCCTTGCCCTCCGGCCGTACGGCGGAGGGGGCGATGGGCAGACCGCCGCCCGGCTGGTGGGAGCGGTGCGAGATGCGCCCCACGTGCCAGAGCTGCAGGAAGATGACGCCCCCCTTGGCGTGCACCGCGTCGACGACGCCCTTCCAGCCATCGCGCTGCTCGTGGGAGTGGATGCCAGGCGTGGCCGGCGCGCCCTGGCCGTGCGCCGCCACCTGAGAGGCCTCGGCGATGATCAGGCCACCCGGGGTCGCGCGCTGGCCGTAATACGCGGCATTGAGCGGACGCGGCACGTTGCCTGGGCCTGCGCGCATGCGCGTCAGCGGCGCCATGACGATGCGGTGCGCGAGATCGTAGGGGCCGATGCGAAACGGCGTGAACAGCGACGGCCGGACCGTAGCGGTCATGGGGGGCTCCTGGCTTTCCCGTTTTCGGCTGCCATGATAGCGCGCGTGCCCGATCGGGGAAGCTGCGCTGTGCGCAGGCCGCGGGCGCGTGGGGCGGCGGCGCCCGGACGGAGCGTCCGCTACTGCTCCAAGTCCTTTGATCTAGAGCGCGTCCCTCCGATCGGGCGGGCCATGCGATCGGCAAGCGCCCTAGGCCGCGTCGCTCTGGTAGCCCGCGCCCAGCGCCTGATGGGCCGACATCAGCGATTGGTTAATGACTTGGTGCATGTCGAGATAGGTGTAGGTGCCGCACCGTCCGATGAACCGCACGCTGGGGCGGTGTTCGGCAAGGGCGGCGTAGCGGCGGTAGCGAGCTGCAAATTCGCCCTTGGCGTCGCGCACCGGGTAGTAGCGCTCCATCCCGTTGTCCTTGTAGTCGCAAGGCTCCTCGGTGGTCCGTGTTTTGGTGGCTGAACCCGCGGCGTCGTGGCCCGGCAGGAGGTGCCAATAGGTCTCGCGTGTGAGCGGGCCGTCGTCGGTGTAGTTGACGACCGATGTCGGCGGCGCCGTGCCGGCCCACGCCTGATGGTGGAACCGGATCGAGCGATACGGCAGTTCGCCGAAGCGAAATCCAAAATATTCGTCGATCGGGCACGACAGGAAGGCGCAGTCGTACGCGTCCTCCTGCCCCGGCGCGAACGCGGCCCCGAGCGTGACGTTGATCCGCTCGTGATCGAGCATGCGCGCGATGATCTGCGTGTACCCCTGCGCCGGCAGCAGCTGGAAGCGATCATTGGGAAAGTAGCGGTCGTCGCCGTCGAGACGGATGGGGATCCGCTTCACCACCGCGGCGTCGAGCTCCTCGAGCTCCATGCCCCACATTTTCTTGGTGTAGGGGCGGAAGAACAGATCGGTGATCTCGCGGCCCAGCCGGCTTTCCAGATACTCGCCCGCGTTGCGCGGCGACGGGTGCGCGATGCTCAGCCGGTCCAGGAGGCTGCTGACCGCCGCGTCGGTGGGCAGCGAGACGTCGTACATCTCCTCGAGGGTCCGCCGGTTGACCGGAAACGAGATCAGGCGGTCATCGACGCGGGCGGAGACGCGGTGTTCGTAGGGGACGAAGGATCCGAAGCGCTCCAGCCAGCGGACGACCTTGGCATTGTTCGTATGGAACAGATGTGGACCGTACCAATGGACGCGCACCCCGCGGTCGTCCGGGCCGTCATAGGCGTTGCCGGCCACATGGGGCCGCCGCTCGATGACGGTCACGTCGAGGCCGGCTTCGGCGAGGACGCGCGCGTGGACCGCGCCCGCGAAGCCGGCGCCGACGACCAGCGCGCGGTCACCAGGTTCACAAATCTGCATGGGAGATGGGCCCTTCTTCGACCGCGCCGTGTGCAGGCCGTTCAGTTGAGACCGGAGCGTAGCCTGCATATCGATGCGGGGTCACGTATGCAGATAGTAAACGTCACGTCTACTGAGGTATTACGGCTTTATCGATATAGGACATATTTGAATAAAGCGGATGGATTATTTGACTTAAGTTGGCATACCTCCTTTGAAGTACATCGCAAAGACGAGGGATTCGGAGGGTGCGCGGCATGGCCGGCTTCGGCCGCGCAACGCGCGACCGGTCGGGGAGCGGCGGGACGGGCCGGCATCGCGGCCGGAGCTCCGCAGGGCGAAAGCGGCGGGCACGGAGCCGACGGGCGGGGCAAGGCTCGGCGGGGCAAGGCTCGGGCGGTGCGGGGATGGAGATGGTGCAGTGGCCCGGATGTTGCGCTGCTCAAGGCTTTCAGCTACCCCAATCCGCGTTCTTTGGCCGACCGCGCCGTCGCGGCTCTTCAGCCGCGACCCGCGAACGGGAGCAATGATGTCGAAGCGTTTTCTGGTGACGGGCGGGGCGGGCTTCATCGGGTCGGCCGTGGTACGGCGGCTTTTGGGCGCTACCGATCACCATGTGCTGGTCGTCGACAAGCTGACCTACGCCGGCAATCTGGATTCGCTGAAGCCGGTGGCGGACGAGCCGCGCTATGGCTTCCTCAGGGCCGACATCTGTGACGCCGTCGCCATGCGTGCCGCGCTGGAGCGCTTTCAGCCCGACGTGGTGATGCACCTGGCCGCCGAGAGCCATGTCGACCGCTCCATCGACGGCCCGGCAGCCTTCGTGGAGACCAACGTCGTCGGCACCTTCGCGCTGCTGCAGGCGTCGCTCGACTATTGGCGCACGCTGACAGGCGCCAAGCGTGACGATTTCCGCTTCCATCACGTGTCGACGGACGAGGTCTATGGCACGCTGGGGTCCGACGGCCTCTTCCATGAGGAGTGGCCCTACCAGCCCAACTCCCCCTATTCGGCGTCGAAGGCAGCGTCCGACCACTTTGTGCGGGCCTGGCACCACACCTACGGCCTGCCGACGGTGGTCACCAACTGCTCCAACAACTATGGCCCGTATCACTTCCCCGAGAAGCTGATCCCGCTGATGATCCTCAACGGCATCGAGGGCAAGCCGCTGCCGGTCTACGGCAAGGGGGAGAACGTCCGCGACTGGCTGTTCGTCGACGACCACGCCGCCGCCCTCATCCTCGTGGCCGAGCGCGGGCGGCTGGGCGAGAGCTACAACATCGGCGGCTGGAACGAGCGGCGCAACATCGACGTCGTGACGGCGATCTGCGCGCTGCTGGACGAATTGGCGCCGGACCGCAGCAACGAGAGTCGGTCGCGCCTGATCACCTATGTCACCGATCGCCCGGGCCACGACCTGCGCTACGCGATCGACGCAGCCAAGATCGAGCGCGAGCTCGGCTGGCGGCCCGCCGAGACCTTCGAAACGGGCCTGCGCAAGACCGTGCGGTGGTATCTCGACAACCGCACGTGGTGGGAGCGCGTTCGCTCCGGCACGTACCGGGGCGAACGCCTCGGCATCGCCGTCTGACGGACCGGCGAGGTCCAACGCGCGCGAGCCCGAGGGCCGCGAGCATCCCCCGATAGCGCCGCATGGAGAGGAGCCGATGGTGAGCATTGAGGCGACGGCCATCCCGGACGTCAAGGTCGTGACCCCCAAGCGCCACGGCGACCATCGCGGCTTCTTCAGCGAGACCTTCAACCTGCGCGACTTCGCGGAGGGGGGGATTGCCGGCGGTTTCGTGCAGGACAACCATTCGCTGTCGGGGCCGGTGGGCACGGTGCGGGGGCTGCACTTCCAGTCGGCTCCGTTTGCCCAGGACAAGCTGGTGCGGGTGGTGCGCGGCGCCATCCTCGACGTCGCCGTCGACCTCCGTCGCTCTTCGCCGACCTATGGGCGGCACGTGGCGGTGGAGCTGTCGGCGCAGAACTGGCGGCAGCTGTGGGTGCCGGTCGGCTTTGCCCACGGCTTTTGCACGCTCGAACCGGACACCGAGGTGGTCTACAAGGTGACGGGCTATTATTCGGCGGCGCACGACCATGGGATGCGCTGGAACGATCCGGACCTGGGAATCGCCTGGCCGGTCGCTGGCGATGCGGCCCTGCTGTCGGCCAAGGACGCGGCGCAGCCGCGCTTCGCCGAGCTGCCGGCTTATTTCGATTGAGCGGCGGGGCAGACGGCATGCGTATCCTCGTCACCGGCACCGAGGGCCAGGTGGTGCGCTCCTTGACCGAGCGGGCCGGGCGCCTGACGGATGTGGAGGTCGTTGCGGTCGGCCGGCCGGCACTCGATCTGGCGCGGCCGGAAGCGGTCGCGGCGGCGCTCGATCCGGTGGGAGCCGACGTGATCGTGAACGCGGCCGCCTATACCGCCGTCGACCAGGCGGAGAGCGAGCCGGAGCTGGCCGACACCATCAACGGTGCCGGTGCCGGTGCCGTGGCGGCCGCCGCTGCCCGTCGCGGTCTGCCGGTCGTCCAGATCTCCACCGACTATGTCTTCGACGGCAGCCGTGAGCGGGCCTATGGCGAGGAGGACGCGACGGGCCCGGTCTCGGCCTATGGGCGCTCCAAGCTCGCCGGCGAGCGGGCCGTGCAGGCGGCCAACGCGAACAGCGTCGTGCTGCGCACCGCCTGGGTCTACAGCCCGTTCGGCAAGAACTTCGCCAAGACCATGCTGCGGCTGGCCGGGACGCGGGACGAGGTCGCCGTGGTCGACGACCAGATCGGCGCGCCGACCTCGGCGCTCGATATCGCCGACGCTATCCTGGCCGTGGCGGCCCAGCTGGTGGCGCGGCCCGGCGACGACGGGTTGCGCGGCGTCTTTCACATGAGCGCCGCCGGGCGTGCCTCGTGGGCCGATTTCGCCGAGGCCATCTTCGCTGCCTCGCGCGCCGCGGGCGGACCTACGGCCCAGGTCAAGCGTATCACCACGGCCGAGTTCCCGACGCCGGCACGACGGCCCGCCTATTCGCGGCTCGACTGCGGCAAGCTGGAGGTGGTCCACGGCGTGACGCTGCCGGACTGGCGCGAATCTGTGCCGAGTGTCGTGGAGCGCCTGCTGGCCGAAATTCGTTAGAGCGTCGCGACGGAGCGGCCCCTCCCAATCGGGGAAAGTCGCTGAATTCAAGTACTTGGAGCGTGAGCCTGATCGGATGGTTCCATCCGAGCGGGAAATGCTCCGGAAGCGCTTCGCGATCGGGGCCTAATCCCCGATCGCGAGAGGCGTTCCCGATTCAGTGAGTTGAGCATTTCTGCCCTTGGATGACCTCATCCAGCGGCGAGATGCTCTAGCGCAGCAAGGCTGGGAGCCCGCGCGCATCGATGAGGAGCACATGAAGGGGATCATACTCGCGGGCGGTAGCGGCACGCGCCTGCATCCGATGACAAGCGTCATCTCCAAGCAGCTGCTGCCGGTCTACGACAAGCCGATGATCTATTATCCGCTGTCGACGCTGATGCTCGCCGGCATCCGCGACATCCTGGTCATCTCGACGCCGCACGACCTGCCCCGCTTCCGTGAGCTGCTGGGCAGCGGCGAGCGCTGGGGCATCAAGCTGAGCTACGCCGAGCAGCCGCGGCCGGAGGGGCTGGCGCAGGCCTATATCATCGGCGCCGATTTCGTGAATGGCGAGCGCTCGGCGCTGATCCTGGGCGATAACCTGTTCTACGGCCACGGCCTGACGGACGTGCTCAAGGCGGCGGCGCGCCGTAGCAGCGGCGCCACGCTGTTCGCCTACCACGTCAACGATCCCGAGCGTTACGGCGTGGTCGAATTCGCTGACGGCAAGGCGATCTCGCTGGAGGAAAAGCCGGCCCAGCCGCGGTCGAGCTGGGCGGTGACGGGACTCTACTTCTACGACGCGCAGGTGGTGGATATCGCCGCCCGGCTCAGGCCCTCGGACCGCGGCGAACTGGAGATCACCGACGTCAATCGCATCTACCTGGAGCGCGGCGCGGTCGACGTGGAGCTGCTGGGACGGGGCTTCGCCTGGCTCGATACCGGAACGCCCGACAGCCTGCTGGAAGCCGGTGAATTCGTGCGCGCACTGGAGAAGCGCCAGGGATTTCGGATCGCCTGCCCCGAGGAGGTGGCCTTCGAGCAGGGCTGGATCTCGCGGGAGGAACTCGTCGCCCTCGGCACGGCCCTCGGCAAGAGCTCCTACGGCCGATACCTGCTCGGTATCGCGGGCTAGAGCGTTTTCGAGCGAAATGGACGCCGGTTCGCGTGAAGAAAACGCGACAAATCAAACGGATAGAGCATTTCGGCGATTCGAAGAAACGCGGAAATGATCTAGCGCACAGCTCCAAAAAGGCGGGCACCGCCTTGTTTGGCAGGCAGAATAAAGACCAGCGCGGGATGGTGATTCAAAGAAAGATCATCCCGTCCTAGCGGGAGCGCGCCTCATTCTTGCCTGGATCGATGATGTCGGGGGCCGGACGGCCGCGCCTCGTACCGGATGGGACCGCGGCGCGACCTTCCGCAGCCACCTTCCCTTGACGTATGTCGCGATCGAATGACGCCTGTCGATCGCGGTGCGCCCCTGTGTGTCTCGATCGGATGGGCTCGTCAGATCGCGTTGAAATACGCCAGGTCGTTGAGCTTGGGTTGGCTTCGCACGAATCTGGTGCGGCTAACCCTGAGCCGAGCGTCCTAGTCCTTTTTGATGCCTGCGGGGGGGCGCGGCGCACGGGCCTATCGCTGCTATAGGTTGTGCGGCCGCCGACGACGAGCGGCGCGAGCGAACGCCTGGCTGCCGCCAGACGCGGTCGCGAGGCGAGGTGTTCATGATGGCCGGCGGCATCGCGACCGGGAATGTCGCCGCGCGGATGGGAGAGGCGGAATGGGGCGAGTCCTTGTGACGGGTGCGGCCGGGTTCATCGGATCCCACGTCGTTCGGGGTCTCCTGGAGGGTGGCGAGGACGTCGTCGGCATCGACAATCTGAACGCCTATTATGATCCGGCCCTCAAGTACGATCGGCTGGGGGCCATCCGGGCCACCGCGCAGGGCGAGCGCTTCCAGTTCGTCAAGGCCGACCTGAGCAAGGCGGAGGAGATCATCTCGCTCATCGCCGAGAGCGACATCGATCGGATCGTCCATCTGGGCGCACAGGCGGGCGTGAGGTGGTCGCTGGAAGCACCCTTCGCCTACACGGCGGCGAACGTCACCGGCCATCTCGCCGTGCTCGAGGGCGCGCGTGCGGCGGCGGGGCGCATCAGGCACCTGGTGTATGCCTCGACGAGCTCCGTCTACGGCTCACGCACCGACGGGCCGTTCCGCGAGGGGGACCGGACGGATCATCCCGAATCGCTCTATGCGGCGACCAAGCTTGCGGACGAGCTGATGAGTTCGGTCTATGCCAGGTTGTACGACCTGCCGATCACCGGCCTGCGGTTCTTCACCGTCTACGGTCCCTGGGGCCGGCCGGACATGGCCTACTGGATCTTCACGGAGGCCATGCAGAAACGGGCCCCCATCCGCCTGTTCAACGGCGGCCACATGGAGCGGGACTTCACCTATGTGGACGATGTCGTGGCCGGCGTTCTCGCCGTGCTGGCCTCGCCACCGCAGGCCGCCGCCCATCGGCTCTACAATATCGGCAACAGTCGGCCGGTTCCCCTGCTGGAGATGATCCGCATCCTCGAAGGGCTGGTCGGCGTCGAGGCGGAGAAGATCCTGGAGCCGATGCAGCCCGGGGATGTTCCGGCGACCTTTGCGGACGTGTCGGCGATCGAGCGGGATTTCGGCTGGCGTCCGACCACGGACCTGGCCAGCGGGCTCGCGCGCTTCTTCGAGTGGTGGCAGTGGTACGCCCGCCAGCGCGCCGCGCGGCAAAGCTGAGCGCGGGGGATGGAACGGCGACGGCCCAGGGGCGATCATTGCCCCTTGAGCTGGCCGGTCGGAGGTAACTGGCGGCCGCGTGGGGCCGCCAGCGATGTGGGTCCGCGCGCCTTCAGCTCGCCGGCGCCGAGGTGGACGGCACCGAGGTGGCAGGTGCGCCATCAGCCGGGCTCGCCGCAGGCGCCCCGGTCGCCTCGCGCGCCGCATGTGCGGCGAGCGCGTCGCGCAGGGCGTTTTCCTTGGTGTGGTCGAGCGAGGTCTTCAGCACGACGCCGCCGGTGCCCTTGAGCTCGTCCAGCACCTTGTCGGCCGTCATCTTCTTGATCAGGACGAAGAGGGCCGCGTTGCCGGGCTGGATGCTGGCCGCAAGCTCCTTCATGAACTTGTCGTTGATGCCGAAGTCGCTCAGCACGCCGCCGAGCGCACCGGACGCGGCGCCGATCGCGGCACCGACCACAGGCACCAGGAACAGGGTGCCGATCAGGGTACCCCAGAACGTTCCGGTGAGCGCGCCGGCCGCGGTGGCGTTGAACAGCTGGTTCAGCTTGACGTGGCCTTCCGCCGACTTGGTGGCAATGACGGCGTCGCCGAGCTCGATGAGATACTCTTTCTGCATCTCGAACAGGCGCTTGCGCACGGCCTCGGCCTGGGTCTCGGACGGATAGACGATGACGACGAGGTCAGACATGGATCTCTCTCCCCTGGGCACGGCGCCGGCAACGGCGGTGCGAAGCATGGGCGCCTCGCGCCCCCATCGATAGGCCAGAGCACCACTCACGCGCAACGCACAGCGGCACGGCGACGTCCGGCTCGACGGCCAGCACACGAAAGTCGCGTGACGCCGTCGTGACCGGGCGTGCGACGACGGCCTGCGGGGGTTGCCAAGGGAGCGCGGATCGCAACACTGTGCAGCGGCGGCGGGGGACCGCCAGAGCGAGGTTGTTGTCGATGAGCATCTATCGCCTCGACAAGCTATTCGCCCCGGCGAGCGTCGCGGTGGTCGGCGCGAGCGGCCGCGAAGGCTCGCTCGGCCGCACCGTGCTCGGCAACCTTGAGGCGGGCGGCTTCGCCGGGCCGGTCTATGCGGTCAATCCGAGATTCGCCGATCCCACGCAGCATCTGGCGCGGGACGGGGTCATCTGCGTGCCGGAGCTCGGCGCCATTGCGCCCGCGCCGGAGCTCGTCGTGGTGGTCTCGCCGCCGCCGACGGTCGTCGAGATCGTCACGGCGGCAGGGCAGGCGGGCGCCGCCGCCGCCGTGCTGATGACCGAGGGCCTGGGCGCCGGCGAGGGCTCCATCGCCGAGGCGGCGCGCCGTGAGGCCCGCCGCTATGGGCTGCGCTTGGTGGGCCCCAAGTGCATGGGCGTGATCACGCCGCACGCCCGCCTGCATGCCTCGCTCGGCGCGCGCCTGGCGCGGCCCGGCGATCTGGCCCTGGTCTCGCAGTCCGGTCCGATTGCTGCCGCCATCGTCGAATGGGCCACGCGCCGTCAGATCGGCTTCTCCGGCATCGTGGCGCTGGGCGATCAGGTCGATGTCGATATCGCCGACTGTCTCGACTATTTCGCCGGCGACGAGCACACGCGCGCCCTGCTCATGTATGTGGATACGGTAGCGGACGCCGCGAAGTTCGTGTCGGCCGCCCGCGCCGCGGCGCGCGTCAAGCCCATCGTCGTCATCAAGTCCGGCCGCCATGCCCAGACGGCCGAGCTTGCCGCCACCCACACCGGCGCGCTGGCCGCCGTCGACGCCGTGTATGACGCGGCCTTCCGACGCTCCGGGCTGCTCAGGGTGTTGGACCTCGACGAGTTGTTCGCCGCGGCGGAAACGCTCAGCCGGCAGCGGCCATTCCACGGCCGGCGACTTGCCGTCATGGCGAACGACCACGGCGTCGGGCTTCTCGCCGTCGACCGCCTCGTCGATCTCGGCGGCACACTCGCCGAGCTGTCGGAGGCGACGCGCTCCACCCTGGCAGCGTTGCTGCCCGGCGCCGCCAGCGCCAATCCGGTCGACATCACCGGCTTCACCGATGCGCGGACCAATGCCGCCGTCCTCACGGCGCTGCTCAACGACAAGGGAACCGACGCGCTCCTGGTGGTCAACATTCCGACCGCCTTCTCCGATCCGGTGGCCCTGGCCCGGTCCACCGTCGACGCGGTCGCCGCCCAGCGCCGGGGCCGCGCGCTGCACAAGCCGGTCTTCGTCGTCTGGCTCGGGCAGAACGACGAGGCCGGGCGGATCTTCGATACGGCCGGCATTCCGCACTACGCGACGGAGGCCGAGGCGCTCGCCGGCTTCATGCATCTGGTGCGCTACCGCGAGGGCCAGGCGCTGTTGATGGAGACTCCGGACGCGCTGCCGCGCGACTTCGTGCCGGACACGGGGGCCGCCCAGCGCATCGTGCGTCGGGCGCTCGGTGAGGGCCGCGCGTGGCTCGACATGGCCGAGGCCCAGGACCTGCTCGCCGCCTACGACATCCCGGCGCCGCCGGCGGCGATCGCCTGCACGGCCGATGCCGCGGTGGCCGCGGCCCGTCCGATCCTCGCGGCCGGCGGCACCGTCGCCGTCAAGCTGCTGGCGCCGCAGGTGATGCAGAAGTCCGACGTGGGCGGCGTTCACTTGGACCTCGCCAGCGAGGCGGCGGTGCGGCAGGCCGCCTCTGAGCTGCTCGCCTTTCGGGGCACGCCGGAGGTGCCGGTCGAGGGCGCTGCCGTCATGGTGCAGGCCATGGTGCGCCGGCGCGGTGCCCGAGAGCTGATCGCCGGTCTCGCCGACGACCCGACCTTCGGGCCCGTCGTCGTTTTCGGCCGCGGCGGCACCGCGGCCGAGCTCATCAACGACAAGGCCCTGGCCCTGCCGCCCCTCGACATGAAGCTCGCCGAGACGCTGATCGCGCGCACCCGGGTGGTCCGCATCCTCGGCGCCTTCCGCGATACCGCGGCGGCCGACGAGCACGCCATCCGCCTGGTGCTGGTGAAGCTCTCGCAACTGGCGACCGACCTGCCGGAGGTCCGCGAGCTCGACATCAACCCATTGCTGGCCGACGCCGACGGGGTGATGGCGCTGGACGTGCGGGTGCGCGTGGCCCCAGTCGAGCGGATCCGCTCGGGTACCCGTCATCCGCGCATGGCGATCCGTCCCTACCCGAAGGCCTGGGAGCGCACGATCAGCGGTCGCAGCGGCCGCACATTCTTCGTGCGTCCGGTACGTCCTGAGGACGAAGGACTGTTCATCGATTTCGTGCGGCGCGTCAGCGAGGCCGACGTCCGGTTGCGCTTCTTCGCGCCCATCCGCGATTTCAATCACGCCTTCATGGCGCGCCTGGTGCAGGTCGACTACGCGCGGGCCATCGCCTTCGTCGCCATCGACGGGGACAGCGGCGAGATGGCCGGCGTCGTTCGTCTGCATGCGGATGCCAACCACGAGCGCGGCGAATACGCGGTGCTGATCCGCTCCGACCTCAAGGGCACGGGTCTCGGCTGGGAGCTGATGCACCTGATCATCGACTGGGCCCGCGCGGAGGGCATCCGCGTCGTCGAGGGCCAGGTGCTGCGCGAGAACACGGCCATGCTCGCCATGTGCCGCAAGCTCGGCTTCTCGATCCGGCCCGACGTGACGGACCCCTCGGTCATGATCGTCGAGCTGCCGCTGCGATCCGGCCCCGACGCGGTATCGACGCGGCCGGTGCTCGACCCGGCGGCATCCGGCTGATCGGCCGCGCGCGGCGGCATGATCAGCTGACGAAGAGCGAGATCACGACGGCGTTGATGATATCGATGAAGAACCCGGCGACCAGCGGCACGATGATGAACGCGCGGTGAGCCGGACCGTATTGCTGGGCGACGGCGGTCATATTGGCGATGGCCGTCGCGGTCGAGCCCAGCGTGATGCCGCCGAAGCCGGCCGCGACGACGACGGCTTCGTAGTCCCGCCCCATGGCCGGAAAGACGACGAGCAGGGTGAAGAGGATGGTCATCACGATCTGCAGGGCCAGAACGGTGACGATGAAGGCAAAGACACCGCCGAGCGCCCAGAGCTGCATGCCCATCAGCGCCATGGTCAGAAACAGACCGAGTGACAGATCCGAGATCAGCGACAGCCCGCGGCCCACCCCCGGCCAAAGACGCCGGAGGGCATCTCCCGCGGCCAACGGGGTGAGGTTGCGGATCAGAATGCCGGCCATCAGGCAACTGACGAAGGTCGGCATATTGAACTCGGTCAGCGCGATCAGGGACGCAAGGCCGGTGCCGACGACGACTGTCACGTTGAGGATCAGGATCGCCCACAGCACGCAGAAATAGTCCAACGGCGGCTCGGCTTCGCCATGGGGGGCGCCGATGTCCAGATCCGCGCCGGTCGAGGTGGCGATCCGGTTGCGCCTGATGAGAAAAGCCGCCATGGGGCCGCCGATCACGCACGCGGCGATCAGCCCGACGGTATTGCTGGCGACGCCGAGCTCCATGGCGTTGCCGATGCCGAGCCTCTCCACGAAGGTGGGGACCCAGGCGACGGTGGTGCCGATCCCGCCGGTCAACGCGATGGAGCCCGCCAGCAAGCCGGCTCGGGGGTCGAGGCCGAACAGCGAAGCGACACCCATCCCGGTGACGTTCTGGAAGACCATGAACAGGGTGGCGAGCGCGGTCAGGACGATCAGCGGCCTGCCGCCTTGCAGGAGTGTCCTGACGTCCGACTTCAGGCCGATGCCGGCAAAGAAGAGGAGCAGGAGGAAATCACGAGCGCCAAGCTCGAATTGCACCTTTCGCCCGAAGAGACCGTAGATTGTTCCGACCGCGGCGGCGCAGAGAAAGCCGCCGACGACCGGCTCCGGTATGGAGTATTTGCGCAGCATCGCCACGTTCATGGTCAACGCCTTGCCCACGATCAGCAGGATCACGGCGATATTGAACGAGTGAAATGCGCTGATGGAGATCATCGGAGGAGATCGAGGCTCTGGCTTCGGCTTGCGCCCGACGGAATGCATTCCCATAGACGATCTGCAACTGAAATTGCAGGCACGGCGCCGCGTCGCGACCGCGGGCCGAGGAGGGGGGGGCGGCTGCGGTTGAACGATGGCCGGCGATCGCGACGCGAGCCGGGCGCGACGGCTCGAGACAAGGGCATCCCGGCAGCGCCGGCGGCGAACGCCGGAAGCCCTACGCGGCAGCAGCCGCGACCTTTAAGCTCGTCGCGGTGCGACTGGAATGCGTGGCCATTCATCCAGTGCATAGGGCGAGGGGCGACCTTGGGAGGGGCAGGCCGCTTCCCTTGCCCCTCGGGCGCGCGAGACCCCAAGTCCCTTGGCAATTTTCCTGTAGCAAGGTACCGTAAGAGGAACTTTCGCAGCTTACAGACGGATATTCCGCAGCTGTGAACCAGTGTGAGGGGGCGATATGGCGACTTTTACGGCGCCCGTGTGGGTCTTAATCAATAACAACGATGGCACCTACGAGTTCACCGGTACGAGCGCGAGTACGGCGACGGTCACCGACAACGACGCGGGGAGTGATGAGATCGTCGTCGGTGAGATCGTGACCGTTACGTCGGACGGTAATTCGGCAGACCTGGAGGTGATCGGGACGATACCAGGTGGCATCATTGTCAACGTCTCGGCTGAAAATGGTGTCTATATCGGGACGTCACCTTTACCCGCCGGAACGATATTCACGCCGTCGGATGACCCTTTTGTCGTATGTTTCGCGGAAGGGACGCTGATTGCCACGCCGGGGGGCGAAAAGGCGGTCGAGACGCTCGTTGCGGGTGACCTCGTCCTTACGCTGGATGGGTCGACGCGCTCCGTCCTCTGGATCGGCCGGCAAACCATCGTTCCTCTGTTCGCCGATCCGCTGCGCAGCAGCCCGATCCGGATCGCGGCCGGCGCATTTGAAGAGAATATCCCGACCCGCGACCTGTACGTCTCGCCTGATCACGGACTCATGATCGACGGTGTGCTGATCCAGGCCGGCGCGCTGGTCAACGGCACGTCGATTGTCCGGACGAAACCCGAGGCCGCCTTCACTTACTATCACATTGAGCTCCAAGATCATGCGTTGGTGCTCGCCGAAGGTGCGCCGGCCGAAACCTTCGTCGACAATGTCACACGCCGCCGCTTCGACAATTATGCTGAATACGAAGCGCAATTCGGCCCGTCGTGGGCCCGCATCCCCGAGTTGGCGATGCCGCGGGTGAAGTCGGCCCGGCAGTTGCCGCGCGCTGTCCGCGAAACGCTTGCGGCCCGAGCCGCGGCGCTGGGCTTTGTGAGCGCTGCCGCGGCATAGGTGCCTTGGGCACTCGCTCGGAACCAGAAAGGCCCCGCCGGTCCGCGCCGGCGGGGTCTTTCTGCGCTTTGGGCCACCGCGAGGCTCGGCTGCGCCAGCCCCTAGCGCGATGCCGCTTTCGTTCGCGGGCAACGTGCGGACGGGCCGTGCGTGGCGAGCGCGTTGGCGTTCCCTTCGAGGAGGCGGAGTCGCGCGGGGCGCATGCCTCGTCTTGTGGAGGACGAGAGCGTCGGAAAGCCGCCTCCCCGTGTCTCCCGAGAGGAGGGGCCGGCACCCGGCGCCCGTCATCCCTCCTTGCCCGCTCTCGCGGCGGTCACTAGGTTCCGCCACACCACCGGTTTGATCGGGTGGATGTCGGGCAGCTCGAAAGTCGGGCGGGTGCAGTCCCAACGCTTCATCAAGGGCTTAACTGACGTGTTCGATTCGACGGCGCTGGAGCACACGCTCGACAAGGAGCAATACAAGGAGCTCGTCGGGCCGCTACGGGACGACCTTCTGCGCCTGCAGACCGAGGTCGCCGAACGCAAGTCCCACATGGTCCTGGTGCTGATCAACGGCGCCGACGGCGCCGGCAAGGGCGAGGTGCTCAATCGTCTGTACGAGTGGATGGACGACCATTTCCTCGAAACCCTGAGCTACGACACGCGCGACGAGGATCGCTCCAGGCATCCACCGGCCTGGCGCTATTGGCGCGACATGCCGCCCAAGGGCCGCATCGGCCTGGTCCTGGGCTCCTGGTATCACGAGACGATCCGCGCGCGCCTCACTGGCGCGACGGGACGGGCGGAATTCGAGCAGGCGCTGACCCGCGTCAAGAGCTACGAGACGATGCTGCATGCGGAGGGCGTGCGCTTCGTCAAGCTGTGGCTGCATATCGACGAGAAGGAGGGGCGTCGGCGCCTGAAGCAGGCCCGCGACGAAAGCGGCTTCGGCCGCCCCCTGGTCGAGGAATGGCCCGACGCCGACACCACCAAGGAGCGCAAGGCGCTGACGGCAACCGCCTTCGAGGCGATCGAGATGACCTCGACTGGCAACGCGCCGTGGATCGTCGTCCCGGCGGCGGACGGGCGCTACCGCGACGTCGCCGTCGCCAGGGCCCTGGCCCATGCGCTGGCGCGAGCCCTGGAGGAGCCGGTGTCGGATCCGGCGGGGCCGCCGACGTCGGCCGCCCCGCCGACGCCGGCCGAGACGGTGGCGCTGCCCTATCGCTCCATCCTGTCGACCATCGATCTCAGCCGGACGCTTGATGGGGACGCCTATCACGAGGGGTTGGCGCTGGAGCAGCGGCGCATCTTCGAGCTGACCTCGTCCGACGACTTCAAGGACCGCGGCCTGATCTGCGCCTTCGAGGGCAACGACGCGGCCGGCAAAGGGGGGTGCATCCGCCGCGTGCGTGCCGCCCTCGATCCGCGCGACTTCCGTGTGCACGGCATCGCCGCGCCGACGGACGACGAACGGGCCCGTCCTTATCTCTGGCGCTTCTGGCGCCATATTCCGCGCAAGGGTCGGACCGAGATCTTCGATCGCAGCTGGTACGGCCGCGTGCTGGTCGAACGGGCCGAGGGCCTCTGCTCGGAGGACGATTGGCTGCGGGCCTACGAGGAGATCAACGAGTTCGAGCGCCAGCTCGTCGAGGACGGCTACATCGTCGTCAAGTTCTGGCTCGCCATCAGCCCGGAGGAGCAGCTGAGGCGCTTCCAGGCGCGGGAGGAGACTTCGTTCAAGCGTTTCAAGATCACGCCGGACGATTGGCGCAACCGGGGCAAGTGGGATCTCTACGAGCGAGCGGTGACCGACATGGTTGATCGCACCTCGACCCGGCGTGCGCCGTGGACCCTGATCTCGGCCGAGGACAAGAAGTTCGCCCGCGTCGAGGTGTTGCGCACCGTGGCCGACCGGCTCGAGGAAGCCCTTTGATCCCATCCCGCCGCCGGCGCGTCGCCTTGGCGTCACGCGCCCAGGCGACGGTCGCCGTCCCGCCAGTCGACGGCAGCGCGCCGCGGTGGCATGACGGCGCCGAGAGGCGCCTGCGCATCAGGGGAGTTCGTTCATGACCGCCAGCCCGACTGCCCGGCACCTGCGACGCTGGTCCCTGCCGACCGAGGAGGGCTTGGGCCTCGCGCGCATCCAATCGGCGAGCGGGCTCCGGGCGGCGCTGCTGCCCAACGGCGCCCTGTTCGCGCTCGAGCATGAGGGCGCTGCGGGGCGCATCATGATCAACCAGATTCTGGGCTCGCCGCTCGATGGCCCGATCGGGCGCATCCTGCTGCGCCTCGGCCACGACGGCGGCTCACCGATCGAGATCGTCGGCCCGGCCGCCACGGTCGAGGTCGGTACCGCCGGCAACGCGATCGCCTGGGCGGGGGAGACGGCAGGCGTGCGCCACCGCGTGGTCCTGAGCCTGGGGGAGGCCGAGGCCCTCTGGCTCTGGCGCGTCGAACTCGCCAATGCCGGAACCGAACCCATCAGCCTGGACGTTCTGCTGTTGCAGGATCTCGGCCTCGGCGACCGTGGCTTCTTGATGAACAACGAGGCCTACGCCTCGCAGTATATCGACCATTGCATCGAGCAGCACCCGTCGTTCGGCCCGGTGATCCTCAACCGGCAGAACCTCGACCAGGGCGGCCGCCATCCGTGGGTGGCGCACGGCTGCCTCGGCGGGGCCGTGGCCTACGCCACCGACGCGGCGCAGGTGTTCGGGCCGGGCTACCGGGATGCGGCGGCGGTCGCGCTGCCCGCCGGCGCGGCGCTGCCCAGCGCGCGCCTGCAGCGCGAGGTCGCCTGCCCGGCGCTGCAATCGGCGCCGTTGACGCTGGCACCAGGGGCGGGGGGCTCCGTCACCTTTTTCGGCCTCTTCGTGCCGGACCACCCGGGGGCCTCCGGGCCAGGCGATCTCGCGACGATCGACGCTGCGCTCGCGACGCGGCCCCCCGCCGCGCCCGCCATCGCCATGGCCCCGGCCGCCCGCAGCATCGTCCAGGGCGTTGCCCCACTCGCCACCGGCCCGCTCCCGGCAACCGCAATCGAGGCTCTCTATCCCGAGCGCACGGCGGAGGAGATCGTCGACGGTCGCCTGCTCTCGTTCTTCGTCCGCGACGGCAGCCTCAACCGCCACGTGGTGCTCCAGGCCAAGGAAGAGCTGGTGGAGCGACGCCACGGGCTGATCCTGCGCACCGGCCGGGGCGTCCTGCCCGACGACGACATTCTCTGCGCTACCTGCTGGATGCACGGCGTCTTCGCCGCCCAGCTGACGCTCGGCAACACCTCCTTCCACAAGCTGTTCTCGGTCTCGCGCGACCCGTTCAACATCACCCGCTCCAGCGGGCTGCGGATCTATGTCGACCAGGGCGCGGGCTGGCGGTTGCTCGCCGTGCCGTCCGCCTTCGAGATGAGCCTGAGCGCCTGCCGCTGGATCTACGAGACCGAAGCGGGCCGCATCACCATCGACGCCTTCGCCGCCGTCGACGGGCCGGGCATGCGCTGGCGCATCGAGGCCGACGTGGCCTGCCGCTTCCTGCTGGTCGGCGCCCTGGTGATGGGCGAGCGCGATCTCGGGCAGACGGCCGAGATCACCTTCGACATCGCGGCGGGCCGCATCGGTTTCCGGCCAGATTCGGGCTCGCTCTGGGGCAATCATTATCCGCACGCCGCCTACGTGCTGGCCGTCGATGCGCCGGAAGCCGTCGCGGCGATGGGAGCGACCGATCTGCTGTTCGGGCGTGCCGGCGATTTCGAGGCACCGTTCGTCGCGGTCGAGACGCAGCCGGTGACGGCCTTCGCCTTCGCCATTACCGGCGACCTGAGCGACGCGGCGGCCGCCGACGCGGCGGCCGATCTGTTCACCGGCGGCTTCGATGAGGCGGCCGCGCAGGCCGCGGCCGCCGGCCATTGGTCGCGCTTCACCGGCGCCGCCGGTCTCGCGGGCGCGCCGGTCTACGACGATCTCGGGCTCGTCCTGCCCTGGCTGGTGCAGGATGCCATCGTCCATGTGTCGGTGCCGCACGGGCTGGAGCAATACACGGGTGCCGCCTGGGGCACGCGCGACGTCTGCCAGGGCCCGATCGAGATGCTGCTGGCGCTCGGCCACGATGCTGCCGCGCGAGCCGTCATGCTCAAGGTGTTCGCCGAGCAATACGAGGGCCGGGGGGACTGGTCGCAGTGGTTCATGCTGCCGCCCTATTCCTTCATCCGCGATCGCTCCAGCCACGGCGACGTCATCGTCTGGCCGCTCAAGATGGTCTGCGACTACATCGAGGCCACCGGCGACGTGGCCTGCCTCGACGAGGCGGTGCCCTGGCGGCGCTACGACGACGCGGCCGCGAGCGAGCCGACCGACACGCTGGCCGGCCATATCGACGTGCTGCTGGCCACGGTGAAGGCGCGCTTCCTGCCCGGCACGCACCTGATCCGCCTGGGCGAGGGCGATTGGAACGACTCGCTGCAGCCGGCCGACGCGGCGCTCAAGGAGCACATGGTGTCGAGCTGGACGGTGGCGCTCCTGTTCCAGCAGGTGAGCCGCTACGCCGCCATCCTCGATGGCCTGGGCGACCCCAAGGCCGCCGGGCTCGCCGCCATGGCCGAGACCATGCGGCGCGAATTCAACGAACTCCTGATGCGCGACGGGGTCGTCGCCGGATATGGCATCTTCGGCGCTCCGGGGACCGCGCCACGGCTCATCCTGCATCCCAGCGACGATCACACCGGCGTGCGCTATTCGCTGCTCCCCATGGTGCGCGCCATCGCCGCGGGGCTGTTCACGCCCGAGCAGACCGAAGGCCATCTCGACCTCATCGCGGCACACCTCACGTTCCCGGACGGCGTGCGCCTCATGGACAAGCCGCTGCCCTACCACGGCGGGCTGGAGACCATCTTCCGCCGGGCAGAATCCTCGGCCTATTTCGGCCGTGAGATCGGCCTCATGTACACCCATGCCCACCTGCAATTCGGCCAGGCGCTCGCCGCGCTCGTGGAGGCCGGCGTCCCCGGCAGCCCCTTGGCCGAACAGGCGGCGGCCTCGCTCCTGAGGGCGCTGGCCCAGGTCAATCCGGTGGGGGTCACCGACGTGGTACCGAACGCGTCGCTGCGCCAGCGCAACACCTATTTCAGCAGCAGCGACGCGGCCTTCCGCGACCGGGCTCAGGCGAGCGCCGAGTGGTTCCGCGTCAAGGACGGCTCGGTCGCCGCCGACGGCGGCTGGCGCATCTATTCGAGCGGCCCGGGCCTCTACCTCAACCTCCTGATCGGCGATCTGCTCGGCCTGCGCCGCCGCAACGGCGCATGGCAGACCGTGCCGCGCCCGATGGCGCTCGCCGGCGCCGAGGTCGCCATGGTGGTGGAGGGCACGCCGCGTCAGTGGCGGGTGGGGTAGAGCGTTTTCGAGCGAAGTGGACGTCGGTTCGCGTGAAGAAAACGCGACAAATCAAATAGATAGAGCATTTCGGCGATTCGAAGAAACGCGGAAATGCTCTGTAGGGCCGGGGCGGGCTGCGGCCCTCGGGTCGGAGTGGTCGCTTTCGCGCGGATCGAAGCGCAGCGTACCCCCTATGGGCCGATCACCTTTTGCGAGACGGCCGCCACGGTTCGCTCCGCGTAGCTCCGGGCCGTGCCCGGATCCGAGGCGAGGCATCGGACCGTCAGCAGGTCGCCGTCGCGAAGCACGACCGCGGTGGACGCGGCCGTGGACCCGATCGCGTAGCTGCTGATCCAGCCGACGGCGGGCGAGACCTCCAGCCGCGCCAACCTGCACGACGGGTTCTTCCCCCGGCACAGCTGTTCCAGCCGGGCGATCGGCGTCTGACCCGAGCGCACGCGCTGTTCCGTGCCGTCGTTCTGGCGGCCGATCTGGATGTCGACGACCGGGTGCCCCTTGCAGCCTGGACAGCTCAGCGTCACGCGCCTGGCATCGGCCCTGTGACTGAAGCCGGCTCCAAGCGCGGTACGGACGTCGGTCGCGACGGCCGACAGATTCCGCACGGCAAAGCCCTCGGCATGGACTGCGGTGGCTGCGAAGGCTGCAACGCTCGCGATCAGCAGGCGCATCCGCTGTCTCCCGCCTCGCGCAACATCGTCGGGGCGACCCGCCGGCCGTGTGCTCTTCTATTGAGAGGGCTTCCAGGGCTCAAGCGACGCAACCCTCCGCAGTGTCGATGTGGCATTACCGGTCGCGGGCCACTCCGGCGGCCGATCGTCCGGATGGGCGCAGGCATGGTCGAATGGCGGCCGGAGTATGTATTTTCGGTTGAGCCGCATGAGATAGACGGGCCGACGCGCCACTCGGCTCGCCCGCTCCGGCAACACCGGCTTCCTCAGCCGACCGGCACCTCGACGCGCGCCCGCAACTGGCCCTCCGGCGCCGCCGAGGGGCCGACGACGACCTCCAGCCGGCTGGGACTCACGTAGGGCTCGTCGCCGCAGCAGCCCGTGAGGGCCCGCCGGCTGGTGCGGAAGGTGACCGTGGTCGACGCGCCCGCCGGCACCTCCACCCCGGCGAAATCCCTGAGCGCCAGCAGAGGCCTGGCTGTCCCTTGCACGCGCACGTGGGCGAACACGAGCACCGTCTCGCGCGCCGGGCGGGCGCCGTCGTTGCTGACGCCGACCTCGACCTCGACCGGATCATCCGGCGACCGGCCATGGGCGGCGACGCTGAGCCCGTGGTAGCGCACGCGTCCGTAGGAGAGGCCGTGACCGAACGGGAACTGCGGTTCGATCGCAAGGTCCGCATAGCCCACGGTGTAGCGGTTGCCGGCCTCGTGCGGCCGGCCGGTGGCGGGGTGGGCATAGTGCACCGGGATCTGGCCGACCGCCCGCGGCCAGGCCACAGGCAGCTTGCCGCTGGGACCGGCAGCGCCGGAAAGCAGGTCGGCCACCGCGTGGCCAGCCTCGCTGCCGAGGAACCAGGTGGCGAGCACGGCGCACGGCGCGGCGAACAGGGCCGGGGCCACCAGAGGGCGACCGGACGACAGCAACACCACCGTCGGCGTGCCGGTGGCGAGCACGGCGTCCAGCAAGGCCTGTTGGCCTGCGGGCAGCGACGGGTCGGCGCGGGCCGCCGCCTCCCCGCTCATGGCCGCGGTCTCCCCCAGGCACAGAATGACGGCCTGGGCGCCGCGGGCGGCTTCCACAGCCTCCGCCTCGAGCCGCGCCCGGTCGCCGACGCCGACGATCTCGACCTCAGCGTCTGGCCAGGCCGCGAGGATACCCTCGGCGAAGGTTACGACGGCGGACGGATCGCCGGTGCCCGCCCAAGGCCCGAGCATATCGGGCTTGGAGACGGCGAGGGGGCCGACGACGGCGATGCGGCGAAGGTCGGCCTGCAGCGGCAGCAAATCGCCCGGATTGGTCAGCAGCACGGCAGACCGGCGCGCCGCCTCGCGTGCGATCTGCCGGCGGCGGTCGATGTCGTCGGCGGAGGAGGGCGGGCAGGGGCGGGTGGGATCGTCGAACAGCCCAAGCCGCTCCTTCAGGCGCAGGATCCGCAGCACCGCCTCGTCCAGGTCCTCCATGGCAGCGGAGCCTTGGCTCAGCGCCCCGGGCAATCCCGACACGTAGAGGCCGGAGACCATGTCGATGTCGTTGCCGCTGGCGAGCGCCAGGGCAGCCGCCTCCGGCCCGGTCTCGGCGGCGCCGTGGGCGATCAGTTCGGCGACGGCGTTGTAGTCGCTGACGGTGATGCCCTCGAAGCCCCAACGATCACGCAATTCGCCCCGCAGCAGCGCCAGGTGGGCGGTCATCGGGATGCCGGCGACCGAGATGAACGCCGGCATCACGGCGGCGACGCCGGCTTCCACGGCGGCTCGGAACGGTGGCAGGTAGACGGTGCGCATGGCCGCGTCGGAAATGTCGGCGGCGTCGTAGTCACGGCCACCGGCGACGGCGCCATAGCCTGCGAAGTGCTTAGCCGTCGCGGCCAGAGTCCGAGGATCGCCGAGATCGCTTCCCTGGTAGCCGCGCACCTTGGCGCGGGCGACGCGCTCGGTGACCAGCGGGTCCTCGCCGCAGCTCTCGCTGATGCGGCCCCAGCGCGGATCGTGGGACACGTCGAGCATCGGCGCGAAGGTCAGGGCAATGGCGTCCTCCGCCGCTTCGCGCGCCGCCTCGACCGCCGTCTGCCGCCAGACCTCGTCGTCGAAGCTCGCCGCTTCCGCCAGCGGGATGGGGAATACCGTGCGGTGGCCGTGCAGCACATCGAGGCCGAAGATCAGGGGGATGCCCAGCCGCGTCGTCTCGGTCGCAATCCTTTGTAGCGCCCGGGCGTCGTCACCCCAGATGTTGAGGACGCTGCCGACGCCGCCGCGGTCGAGGCCCTCGAGCCCATCCGGCGCGCCGGCCGGCCCGGTTATCACCGCGTCGGCGCTTACCATATTGAGCTGCCCTATCTTCTCTTCGACGGTCATGGCCGCGAGCAGCGCACGCGGCCGGTCTGCGGGCCGGTCGGACGCGGCGGGAGGGAACCGGGAGAAGAAGGACGCGAGTTTGGACACACGAGGCTCCGGCGGCTCTGGACAGATGACGATGGCCCCACGCATGAATGCGTTCGAGCCCGGAGTCTATCGCGCCTGCCCGGATCGGGCGAACCTTCGGGGGCCCGACCGGATCGGCCCGGAAGGCGATTTGAGTGTTGGAGGGAGACTGCGGTTGGCATGCCAAGGCGCGAAGGCCGGGATCGGTATGAAGATAGAGCTCCCTGACGGCGGTGGCGCCGCGCCCGCGGGCGCGCTGGCGGCCCGGTGCGTCCAGCGGATGAGGGTGGGATGAGCGGCGCAAGCGGGCCCGAGGGCGCCGACCACGATTATTCGAACCGGCGGATGGCCGCCGACGTCAACATGCTGCTGCGCGCGGCCATCGCCTCGCCGGAGCGCAATCAGCTCGGGTTGCTGCTGGCCGGCGTCGTCATCGTCGTCGCCGGCGTCGCCTACATGCAGATCGTGCTGAACGCCTGGAACCAGCCGTTCTACGACGCCCTGTCGGCCCGCAACTTCTCGGCTTTCATGCGTCAGCTCGGCGTCTTCGCGATCATCGCCAGCGTCCTGCTGTGCCTGGTCGTGGCACAGACCTGGTTGCAGGAGATGCTCAAGCTGGTGCTGCGCAAGCAGGCGACCCGCGACCTCTTGGACCAGTGGCTGGCCCCGGGCCGGGCCTTCCGCATCAGCCGGGCCGGCAACATCGGCGTCAACCCGGACCAGCGCCTGGCCGAGGATACGCGCCATCTCACCGAGCTCTCGGCCCAGCTCGCCATCGGCCTGTTCCAGTCGACGCTGCTCCTGATCAGCTTCGTCGGCGTGCTGTGGGGACTGTCGAAGAGCGTGGTGTTCTCCTACAAGGGCACCGAATTCGCGATCCCGGGCTATATGGTGTGGTCGGCGCTGTTCTACGCCGGCACCGCGTCCTGGCTGAGCTGGCTGTTCGGCCGCCGCCTGATCGCCTACAACGGCCAGCGCTACGCGCGCGAGGCGGACCTGCGTGTCGCCATGGTGCGCGTCAATCAGCACGTGGACGCGGTGGCCCTCTACGGCGGCGAGGCGGATGAGCGCCGCCGGCTCGATGCGCCGCTCAACAATGTGCTCGGGGCCATGCGGCGCCTGGTCTCCGCGCTGGCGCGGCTTACCTGGGTGACATCGGGCTACGGCTGGTTCGCGCTGGTGGCGCCGATCATCGTCGCCGCACCCGCCTATTTCAGCGGCAAGCTCACCTTCGGCGCGCTGATGATGGCGGTCGGAGCATTCAACCAGGTGCAGCAGGCGCTGCGCTGGTTCGTGGACAACTTCGCCGTCATTGCCGACTGGCAGGCGACGCTGTTCCGCGTCGTGTCGTTCCGCCAGGCGCTGCTGCGCATGGACGAGGCGCCCCCGACCAAGGGCGAGGAACAGATCCTGCGCGAGCTCAGCGGCAACGACACCCTGTCGTTCTCCGACCTTCAGATCGACTGTAACAGTCATCGCGCCGCGTTGAACAAGCCCGAGATCACCCTGCGCCCGGGCGACCACGTGCTCATCGCCGGCGAGCAGGGGGTCGGCAAGACCAGCCTGTTCCGCGCCATCGCCGGTCTCTGGGAGATTGGCCGCGGCACTATCCGCCTGCCGCCGCGCAGCGAGATCATGTTCATGCCGACGCTGCCCTACCTGCCGCCGGGCACGCTGCGCGAAACGCTGCTCTACCTTGCGCAGGAGCCGGCCCACGACGACAAGCTGAGGGCCGCGCTACTGCGCGTGAAGCTCGACCACCTCGCCGCCAACCTCGACCGCTACGGCGAATGGGACCGTGAGCTGCCGCACGACGAGCAGCAGCGCCTCGCCTTCGCCCGCGCGCTCATCCAGAAGCCGCGTTGGATCATCATCGACGAGGCGATCGAGCAGATCGACATCCGCTATCGCAACGACGTGGTCTCGATGTTCGAGGACGAGCTGAACGATTCCGCCATCGTCAACATCACCACCCACGCCGAGCACCAGGACTTCTACGATCGCAAGTACCGGCTGGACCGGGTGAGGGAGGAGGCGGAGGAGCCGGCGGCGGTCGCCTGAGCGGCAATCGCGCGGGTGGGTGGCGCGGGTGCCCGGACCGCCGGCTGACATCGCGCCGGCCGACGCCCACGGGGCGGACGATCGCCGCTCAGCTCGCCGTCTGTTCCAGCGCGGGATAATCATTGTAGCCCGTCTCGTCGGGCGTGTAGATCGTCTTGGCATTGACGGGGTTGAGCGGCGCGCCGTGGCGGAAGCGCTCGACGAGGTCGGGATTGGCGATGTAGAGCCGGCCGAAGGCGGCTGCGTCCGCTTCGCCGCGAACGATAGCCTGCTCCGCGGTCTCCTTCGTAAGGCCTTCGTTGACGATGAATGCGCCTTTGAACAGGTGCCGCACGAGCGGGCCGATCTGCTGCTCGCCGCGGTCGAGCTCCTCACGGGCGAAGATGAAGGCGAGGCGACGCGCGTTGAGCTGCTCGGCGACGTAGGAGAACAGGGCGCGGGGATCGGAGTCGTGCATCGAATGCGAGCTCGACATCAGGTTCAGGTGGACGCCGATCCGGTCCGCCGGCCAGACCGTCAGCAGCGCGTCGATTGCTTCGAGGAGGAAGCGCGCCCGGTTCTCGGGTGCGCCACCGTAGCGATCGGTCCGCTTGTTCGATCCGTCGTGCAGGAACTGGTCGAAGAGGTAGCCGTTGGCCGCATGCAACTCGACGCCGTCGAAGCCGGCGCGCAGCGCGTGGACCGCTCCGACGCGGAAGTCCTCGACGATAGCGGGGATCTCCTCCGTTTCCAGGGCGCGCGGCACGGTATAGGGCCGCTGGGGCCGCAGCACGCTGACGTGACCGTCGAGCGCGATGGGGCTGGGAGCCACGGGCGGCTTGCCGTCATGAAAGATCGGATCCGACACACGCCCCACATGCCAGAGTTGCGACACGATCCGTCCGCCAGCAGCGTGGACGGCGGCGGTGACCTCCGACCAGCCGCTCACCTGCCGGTCGGACCACAGGCCCGGCGTGTTCGGATAGCCGACACCTTGCGGGCTGACGGAGGTGGCCTCCGCCAGGATGAGACCGGCACCTGCCCGCTGGACATAGTGCTTCACGGTCATCGGGCCGGGGCTGCGCTCGTCGAAGGCGCGCATCCGGGTCAACGGCGCCATGACGATGCGGTTGGGCAAGCTCAAAGCGCCGATCTGGACCGGGTCGAACAGCGTGGGCATCGATCTACCTTTTTGCGGGAGGATGGTCTTTTCGCGGGGAGTGGTCCGGGGTCACGGCGATCCGCGGCCGGCCGGCTGATCTGTTGGGGGATGCGGCCGCGCCGTCGCGCGCAGCTGCCTCGGCCTGCGGCGCATGCAGGTTCCCCCACGCGATGAACGCGTCCAGGACGGCCTGGAAATCGCGCCCGGACGCGGTCAGCACGTATTCGCGCCGCTGCGGATGATCCCGGCACTCACGGCGCTCCAACAGGCCCTGCGCGACCAGCCAGTTGAGGCGCCGCGTCAGCGTGTTGGAGCCGATCCCGAGGCTCTTCTGAAACTCGTCGAAGCGCGTCCTGCCGCGCCGGGCATCGCGCAGGATCAAGATGCTCCACCACTCGCCCACCTTTTCCAGGCTGCGAGCGATCGGGCAGGACATCGATTGGAAGCTCTTGCGCTGCATCGCATTGCATCCGGCGGCAGACCTAACTTCCATGATGGAAGTTACGAGTCAATCGCTTCCACGATGGAAGTGACCTGCACCGGCGAAGACCGCGCATCTTCGGGGCAATGGCTCGCGGTCACTCGAGCGCACAGGCGACGCGGAAGCCGGTGTAGATGAAACGGTGGCCGGCCGGCAGGCTGCTTCGGTAGGCGCTGCGAAGGTACTTGGGCGCGCTGCCCCATGAGCCGCCGCGGACCATGCGGCGGCGGCCGTCGCCATTGTCGCGCGCGCGGCCGTCGCCGGGATTGCCGGCGTTGGTGTCGCTCCAGCCATCGGCGCACCACTGCCAGACGTTGCCGTGCACGTTGTAAAGCCCCCACGGGTTGGGCGCGAAGGCGTCCGCCGCGACCGTGCCGGGCTCGCGGCTGTCGCGATAGGCCGCCGTTGCCGGCGAGATCGCCGGCCCCCACCAGAAAGCGGTCGTGGTGCCGGCGCGGGCGGCGTATTCCCACTCCGTCTCGCTGGGCAGCCGATAGGGCCGCCCGGTGTGCGCCGCGAGCCAGCCCACATAGGCCATGGCGTCGTGCCAATTCACGGCCACCACCGGGTGATCGTCGCCCTGCGGGTAGCCCGGGGCCGCCCAGGTGGCGTGCGGATCGACCTCCCAGCCATCGTCGACCCAGCGGCGCGCGCCCGGCTCGACGGCGTAGCCTGTACTCTCAACGAACACAGCGAACTCGCCGCGGGTCACCGCAAGCCGGCCGATGGCGAAGCGGCGGGCGATGGCGATCTCGATCGGCGGGCTCTCCGTGCCCGCCTTCCAAGGTTCGCGCTCGGGCTCGTCGGGCGGCGAGCCCAAAGTGAAGCGACCGGCCGGCAAGACCACCATCTGGGGACAGTGCGCGGCGTCCTGGTACCAGCCGGTCCGGCCACCGCCGGGCGGCGGATGGTGTCGGCTCGTGTGCATCATCTACTGGTTGGTGAGCACGGCGGTCGCACCGGCCCCGAACATGCCGCCGACGCCGTGCACCACCGAGATTTGCGCGTCGGGCACCTGGGCCGCCGCGGTGCCGCGCAGTTGCCGCACACCCTCTTGCAGCGCGTACATGCCGTAGCGGCCCGAATGCATGTAGCAGAGGCCGCCGCCGTTGGTGTTGGTCGGCAGCTCGCCGCCGGGCGCCGTATGTCCTTCGGCGATGAAGGCCCCGGCCTCGCCGGGCCGAACGAAGCCCAGGTCCTCCAGGCCGTAGATCGGCAGGTGGGCGAAGGCGTCGTAGATCATCAAATGATCGACGTCGCGATGGCCGATGCCGGCCCGCTCGAAGGCGCGGCTGGCCGATACACGGAAGGCCTTGCTCGACGTGAAGTCCTCCATCTGGCTGATCATCGGCATCTCGAGCGCCTCCGCGCTGCCCAGCAGGTAGACCGGTCGGCCGGGCGCGTCCTTGGCGCGATCCGCCGAGGTCACGACGAGCGCGCCGCCGCCGTCGGTGACAAGGCAGCACATCAGCTTGCGGAAGGGGTAGCAGACCATGCGCGAGCTCAGCACGCCGTCCACGTCGATGGGGTCGCGCAGGGTGGCGCGGGGATTGAGCGCTGCCCATTGCCGCTGCACCACGTGCACCATGGCGAGTTGCTCCTCGGTCAGCCCGTAGGTCTGCATGAAGCGAAGCACCGGGATCGTGAACAGGCTCGGCGGCCCCCACACGCCGTAGGGCAGCTCGAACTGCCGGTGCATGTCCGTCCATTTCATGTCGAGCGGCCCGACGCCGACCTGCGAACGCCCGCTCTCGCCATGGGTGATGAGCACCGTGGTGCACAGCCCCGCAGCGATCGCGGCCGCGGCGTGGCTCAGGTGCATGATGTAGGAGCAGCCGCCCACGTCGGTGCCGTCGACCCATACGGGGGTGATGCCCAGGTGCTTGGCCACGAGCCAGGGCATCTCCTCGGCGCAGGCGATGCCGTCGATGTCGGCCGGGGTGAGGCCCGCGTCCGCGATGGCGTTCAGCGCCGCGTCGCAGTGCAATTGCAGCTGCGACATGGTCGGCACGGTACCCATGAGCGTGGTCTCGGCGGCGCCGACGATGGCTGCGCGATGCTTGCTCATGGCCGCGCTCCGGCCGGCCGGAACTGCGGCAGCCAGATCGTCTCGCTGATCTGACGGAAGGTCGCCTCGAGCGGCATGTCGAGCCGCAGCGCCTCCGGCGTCTGCGGGCAGTCGACGATGTTGCTCATCAGGCGCGGCCCTTCCTCAAGCTCCACCACGGCGATAGCATAGGGGGCCTTGTAGCCGGGAACGTCGCGATGGCTGATCGTGTAGCTGTGCAGCTGGCCGCGGCCGCTCGCCTTGAACACCGACACGGTGCGGCTGGCGCAGGCCGGGCAGAACGGCCGTGGCGGGAAATAGACCGCGCGGCAAGAGTCGCAGCGCTGCAGCAGCAGCTCGCCGCGTGCGGTCCCGTCCCAGAAGTGTTTGGTTTCCGGTGTGGGCACCGGTACCTCTCGTCCGTCCATGTCAACTCCATCGGGGATAGGCAAGCCTCGGCCGTTCGCCCGCACGGGTGGGCGCGGCCGGTTTCGTCAGCATCGGAAGGGCGGCCCGGGGGCGCGCAGACGCGGCCTCGTGGCCCGGGTCAGGGATTGGGCGGCTTATCCGGTTCGGGGGTGAGCGCCGGCGCTTTGGCCGCCGGCGTTTCTGCCAGGGCGCGCACGATCTTGAGATACGTGCGCAGGACCCACTTCGGCACGTCGCCGCGGTTGCTGTAGTGCTCGTAGATCAGCGTGCGCGCCGCGATCAGGATCAGCGCCAGCACCTCGAGCTCGCGCGCACTGAAGTCCGCGAACTCGCCGTTCGCCTTGTTGGCCCGTAGCGAGTCCGCGTAATGGCCGAGCACGTTGCCCATGTGCTGCTGGTATGCGTCGGGGGCGAACACCTGTGCCTCGGTGAACACCCGCAGCGTCGACGGATGGGCCTTGGCGTAGTCGAAGTAGGCGCGCGTGCCGCGCTCCTCCACCTCCACGGCGGAGCTGGCGCCGCGGATCTCCTGGCCCAAGCTGCCGAGCATGCGGCCGCCCACCTCGGGCAGCAGCTTGTCGAACAGCTCCTGCCGGCTCTCGAAGTATTGGTAGAAGGTGCCGAGGGCGAGGCCGGCGCGGGCGGTGACGCGCGCGATATTGGCGCCCCCGTAGCCATCCTCGCCGACGATCTCGGCGGCGGCGTTGATGAGGGCATCCCAGTTCTGGCGCGCCCGCTCCTCGCGGCTCACGCGTTGGCGGCGGGGCTTCTGAATGGGCTGGGCAGGGATGGCGGCGTCCTCTCGGGTTCGCGTCTTGTCGGTTCGGTGTCGTCAGCTTCGAGTCTTGGCGATGATATCGGGCAGCGCCCGGGCGACGATCTGCTTCATGATCTCGTTGGTGCCGCCGGCGATGCGCTGCACGCGGGCATCAGCATAGGCGCGGGCGATCGGGGTGTCCCAGACGAAGCCGTAGCCGCCGTAGAGCTGGAGACAGCCGTCGACGACGCGCCCTTGCAGGTCCGTGCACCAGTATTTGGCCATCGCGGCGGTCACCGGATCGAGTTCGTCGCAGGTCACCAGCGCCAGGCAATGGTCCACGAAGACGCGCCCCACCTTGGTTTCGGTGGCGAGCTCGGCCAGCCGGAACTGGGTGACCTGGAAGTCGGCCACGGCCTTGCCGAAGACGCGGCGATCGGTGGCGTAGGCGTGGGCATCGTCGATCGCCTTCTCGCAGACCGCGAGCCCCAGGATCGCCATCTGCATGCGCTCCCAGGCGAGCTCCTTCATCAGGTAGCCGAAGCCCTTGCCCTCCTCGCCGAGCAGGTTGTCCGCCGGTACCCGCAGGTCGTCGAAATACAGCTCGGCCGTATCCTGCGCCCGCAAGCCCAACTTTTTCAGCAGCTTGCCGCGCCGAAACCCCGGCCGGTCGGTCTCCACTAGGACGAGGGAGATGCCCTTGGCGCCGGCCGCCGGAGCGGTCTTGCAGACCAGAATGATGAGGTCGGCGTTCCAGCCGTTGGAAATGAACGTCTTGGAGCCGTTGATGACGAAGTCGCCGCCGTCCCGGACCGCCGTCGTGCGGATGGCCTGCAGGTCCGAGCCGGCGCCAGGCTCGCTCATGGCGATGCCCAGGATGGCTTCGCCGCTGGCCAGGCGCGGCAGCCACTGGCGCTTTTGCGCCTCCGTGCCATAGGCAAGGATATAGGGCGCGGCGATATCCGAATGGACCCAGAAGCCCGGACCACTGTCACCGGCGCGGCCCTGCTCCTCCAGCATCACGGCGGGATAGAGTCGATCGGCTCCGGCGCCGCCGTAGGCCTCGGGGATCGCCATGCAGAGAAAACCGAGCTCGCCGGCCTTGCGCCAGACCCCGCGGTCCACATAGCCCTGCTCCTCGAACCGGTCGCGGTGGGGGGTGACGTGCTCCGCATAGAAGCGGCGGACGGAGTCGCGGAAGGTCTGGTGCTCCTCGCGGAAGATCGGCCGTGCCATGTCGCGCCCCCTCAGTGCACATGCTTGTCATGGCCGCGCCAATAAGGCTCGCGCAGCACGTTCTTGAGGATCTTGCCCGCCGCCGACAAGGGCACCGGCTGATCGGTGACGTCGACGCTGCGCGGACACTTGTAGCCGGCGATGTGACGGCGGCAATGGGCGATGATGGCGTCGCTCGTAACCTCGGCGTCCGCTATCGGCCAGACGACCGCATGGACCGCCTCGCCCCAGCGCGGGTCGGGAATTCCGATCACGGCGCACATGCGCACGGCGGGATGCTGGGCGATGGCGTTCTCCACTTCGGCCGAATAGACGTTCTCGCCGCCCGAGATGATCATGTCCTTGAGCCGGTCGACCACATAAAGGAAGCCGTCGTCCGCCAGATAGCCCACGTCGCCGGTATGCATCCAGCCGTTGCGCAGGGCAGAGGCGCTCAAGTCCGGCTGGTTCCAGTAACCTGCGGTGATGTTGGGGCCGCGCACGAGGATCTCGCCGACTTCGCCGGCGGGCAACGGCCGGTCCTCGGCATCGACGATCCTCAGCCCGACATGGGACGCCGGGCGCCCGGCCGAGCGCAGCCGGCCCGCGTTGGGCCCATGGGTGACGTGGAAATCCGGCTCCAGGATGGTGGCGATGGCCGACGTCTCGGTCATGCCGTAAGCCTGGACGAAGCGGGCCCGGGGCAGCGCCGCGAGGGCGCGCTCGAGCAGCGCCTCCGACATGGGCGAGCCGCCGTAGAAGATGGTTTCCACCGAGGCTGCCTGGTCCGGCGAGAAACCGGGATGCTCGATCAGCATCTGGATCATGGTCGGCACCAGCAGCAGGTGCGTGGCGCCGCTGTCGGCGATGGCGCGCAGGACCTCGGCCGGATCGAAGGCATCGACGAAGACGTGCGTGCCGGCGACTGCTGTCATGGCGAAGCCCGCCGCGGCGTCGGCCAGGTGAAAGCTCGGCGCCGCATGCAGGTAGGACGAACTCTGGCGCATGTTGAGCCAGATGGCCTCCGCCATCCCGTTGGTGATGAGGTTGCCATGGCTCAGCATCACACCCTTGGACCGCCCGGTGGTGCCGCCGGTGTAGAAGATGCCGGCGAGATCGTCCCAGCCGCGCCCCGCGTCGGGCACGGGCTCTGCACCGGCGATCAGCGCGTCCCAGCGCAAAGCGCCGGCGGGTGCCGGACCGTCGCCGGCGAAGATCAGCGCCCGAACGTCCGGCGCTGCGGCCAGCAGGTCGGGCGCGAGCGCGGCGAAGTGATCATCGACGATCAGGATCCGCGCGCCTGAATCGGTCAGAGCGAAGCTGATCTCGGGGATGGCCCAGCGGGTGTTGATGGGCACGGCGACGCCGCCAGCCCAGAACGTCGCGTAATAGTATTCGAGATAGGTGCTTCCGTTCCATGCCAGCATCGCGACACGTCCGCCCGGTTCAAGGCCTGTATCCAGAAACGTTGCCGCGAGCCGCGTCACCCGTCCGACGAATTCGCGCCAGGTTCGGGACTTTCCATGGTCGATGGTTGCAACGCCCGTGGCGTTGACTTGCAAGGCTCGCTCCAAGGAGCTCGTCAGATTCATGTCCTCCCACCCATCTTGATCTTGTCGTTCCCGCAAGTATGGGCGGCTCGCGAACCGAGTCAATCATATTATGAAAAATGAACCGATTTTCATTTTGTTGACTCGACGCCGCATTTGACGGAGGCTTCGAGCAAGCGGGACGCGGCGCAGACCGACGCTCGCATCAAGCAATTCGCTCGGGAGGACGGACATGCGAGGCTCTGGACGGGTCGGATGGGGCGCGGCCCTGGCGGCCATGCTGTTGGCGTCAGGTCAGGCGAGCGCGGGGCCGGCGAGCACGCCGGAGGAGATCCGCATCGGCGTGCTGACCGACATGGTGAGTGCCTACGCGGATCTGGTGGGCCCGGGCTCGGTCATCGCCGCGCAGATGGCGATCGAGGATTTCGAGGCGCAGGACAAGCCGTCATTCAAGATCCGGCTTTATTCCGCCGATCACCAGAACAAGCCCGACATCGCGTCCAACATCGCTCGCCGGTGGTTCGACGAGGACAAGATCGACATGGTCACCGACGTCACGGGCGCCTCCGCGGCGCTCGCCGTCTCCAAGCTGGCGCCGATCTACAACAAGGTCATCCTGATGACCTCCTCCGGCCAGCCCAGCCTCACCAGCGAAGACTGCCAGCCGACGGTGCTGCACTGGACCTACAACACCTACGCCATCGGCCGTTCGACCGCGGAGATCGTCACGCGCGCCGGCAAGGATACCTGGTTCTTCGTCACCGCCGACTACGCCGGCGGGCGCTCGATGCAGGACGGTGCCACGGCCGGCGTGCTGGCCGGAGGCGGCAGGGTGATCGGCGCGGCAAAGCATCCGCCGGCCTCCGGCACCGACTTCTCGTCGCAGTTGCTGACGGCACAGGCCTCCGGCGCGAAGGTCATCGGCATCGCCAATGCGGGCGCCGACGCCGTCAACACCATCAAGCAGGCTCACGAATTCGGGATGAGCAAGACGCAGACACTGGCTGCGGCCCTGCTGTTCATCACCGACATATACAGCCTCGGCCTGCCGGTGGCGCAAGGCATGTACCTGACCTCGGCTTTCGACTGGGACCTGAACGAGGCCAGCCGTGCCTGGTCGCGCCGTTTCTTTGCCCGCCACGGCAAGATGCCCACGATGGTGCAGGCCGGCCTCTATTCCGCCACGTTGCACTACCTGAAAGCGGTCAAGGCGGCGAAGACCGCCGAGGCCAAGGCCGTCGTCGCCGCCATGAAGGCCGCGCCCGTGCAGGACATGTTCACGCCCAACGGCCGGATCCGGGAGGACGGGCTGATGGTGCACGACCTCTATGTCTTCAGGGTCAAGACGCCGGCGGAGTCACGGGAGCCCTGGGATCTGCTCAAGCTCGAGGCGACGATTCCCGGCGACAAGGCGTTTGCGCCCCTGTCCGAGAGCAAATGCCCCCACGTGTCCACACGGTAGCCGGTGATGGTTCACCGATCGCAGCCTGTTCGCCCCCTCGCGCACGGAGCACCGGCATGACCGCCATCGCGCCTTCGATCGATACCTCGGCACTCTGGTCGGCCTACGTCGATCAAGCCTACGTCGACCGCTTGCGTGCCTATGCCCGGGAGGTGGTGGCGCCCGAGGGCGAGCGCATCGACCGGGAGGACATCTATCCCGTCGAGATCATGAAGGATCTGGCCCGCAACGGCTTCAGCACGGTGGTGCTTGAGCGCGAGCTCGGGGGGGCGGGTCTCACCTATGCCCACGCGGTTGCGGTCTGCGAGGAACTGGCGGTGGCGAGCGCCGCCGTCGGGATCTCGCTGATCACCATCTTCCAGGCGCAGACGATGATCCGCAGCTTCGGTGCCGAGAGCCTGAAGCGCCGCTACCTTCCGGCCTTCGCCGAAGGCCTGCTGTCGTCCTACGCGCTGACCGAGGCGAGCCACGGCAGCGACATCCGGAGCCTGGACACCAAAGCGAAGCCCCAGGGCGGCGAGTGGATCCTGCGCGGCGAGAAGCATTTCATCACCTCGGGTTCGGCGGCCGAGTTCTTCATCATCCTGGCCGAGACGGAGAACGGCGTGTCGGTCTTCGCGGTGCCGCGGGACGTCGCCGGCCTATCGATCTACAAGGGCGCCAACTCCGCCACCTGGGGCCTGCGCAACGGGCCGCACATGAATGTGGTGCTCGACGACGTGCGCCTGCCGGCCGACCACCTGATCGGGGTGGAGGGCAAGGGGGTGCGCCAGGCGGTGGTGGTGCTCAACCACTCGCGCACCCTCGCCGGCGCCATCAGCCTGGGCGTAGCGCGGGCGGCCTTCGAGGGTGCGCTCGCTTTCGCCCGCGACCGAGTCGCCTTCGACCAGCGGGTGCTCGAATTCCAGGGCATCCAATGGTATTTCGCCGACATGCTGACCGAGATCGACGCCGCGCGGCTGTTGATCTATCGGGCCGCCGGCGCGTTGGGCGAGGGCGAGCAGATCGCGCGCTGGGGCAGCGAGGCCAAATACAAGGCCTGCGCGGTGGCGACCGAGGTGGCCGCCCGCTCCGCCCAGATCTGCGGCGCTTACGGCATCATGGAGTCCGGCCCGTTCGGCCGCTTCCTGCGCGATGCCAAGGCCTATGAGGTCGCCGGCGGCTCGGCCGAGATCCTCAAGAACACCATCGCCAAATTCCTGCTGCCGGTCGCCGGCCTCGGTGGAGGCTCGCGGCTGACATGACGGCGACGCTGCCCGGCCGGCTCATCCACCAGGCGCAGGCCCGGCCCGAGGCGCCGGCGCTCGTCTTCGACGAGGAAACGATCACGTGGGCTGACCTCGCCGACCTGGTCCTGCGCACGTCGGCCTGGCTAAGAGGCCGCGGGATCGGGCCCGGCGACCACGTCGCGCTGCTGTGCGGCAACCGGCCTGCCTTCGTCGTCGCCTTCTACGCCCTGGCCAACCTGGGCGCCGTCACGGTCTCGGTGAATACCGGGCTCGTCGGCGAGGGACTGCGCCATTCGATCGTTCAGTCCGGCGCGCGCGCGGTCCTCGCGGAGCAGGGCCTCCTCGACCAGGTCGCGGCGGATATCGCGCCGGTGCTGAGGGAGCGGCGCCTCCTGGCCTTCGGCGGCGAGGCCGATCTCTTTGCCGCAGCCCGCGCCTGTGCGCCGGACGCCATATACGGCGGGCCGGGCTCCGAGCCGCTCAGCATCATCTACACCTCCGGCACGACGGGCCTGCCCAAGGGTGTGCTCAACTGCCACGAAGCCTACCTGGCGAGCGGCCGGTGGATGGCGGCGTCGCTCGCCATCACGGCCGCCGACCGCATCATGGTCTGCCTGCCGCTGTTTCACGCCAACCCGCAGATGTACGCGCTGATGTCGGCGCTCGAAACCGGCTGCGCCGTCGTCATCCGGCCCAAGTTCTCGGTCGGCAGCTTCTTCGACGACGCGCGCCGGTTCGGCTGCACGATGTTCACCTATGTCGGCACCTTGCTCGCGATGCTGGCCAGCCGCGTGCGCGAACGGGATACCGATCACCGCCTGACGCGCTGCGTCGGCGGCGGTTGCCCGCCCGAGGTCTGGCGGGCCATGCAGGACCGTTTCGGCATCACGCCCTACGAGCTCTACGGCATGACCGAGGTCGGCGGCTGGGTCACCGGCAACAGCACCGAGGCCTACCGCTTCGACACCTGCGGCCGGGTGCGGCCAGACATGGAGGTCCTTATCGTCGATGGGCACGACGAGCCGGTGGCGCCGGGAACGCCAGGCGAGATCGTCGTGCGCCCGAAGAAGCCGTTCACGCTCCTGCTCGGCTATTGGGACAACGCGGACGCGTCCTGGCAGGCCGCGCGCAACTTCCTGTTCCACACCGGCGACCTCGGCGTGTTCGACGCGGAGGGCTTCCTGTCGTTTCGTGGCCGGCTCAAGGACGTGATCCGGCGCGGCGGCGAGAACATCGCACCGGCCGAGATCGAGGCGGCACTCCTGGCCCATCCCGACATCGACGAGGTGGCGGTGGTGGGCGTTGCCGATCCGATCTTCGGCGAGGAGATCAAGGCCGTCGTCGTCGCCCGCCGCGAAATCGCTGCGCGCGATGTCAGGCGGTTCCTGGAAGGGCGCGTCGCCCGTTTCATGCTGCCCCGCTACGTGCAGTTCGTCGCGGCACTGCCCAAGACCGAGACGGCCAAGGTCATCCGCCGCGACCTGCTGGCGTTGCCGGGCGCGATCTTCGATCTCGCCGAAGCGCGCCGCGACTAGCGCCTGGCTCAAAGAGCTCACCGGGCCCGGCTGTACGAGGCCCGGGAACGCAGGGAGGAGATTATGAAACGAAGCTTCGCGGGGATGCTGATCCCGGGCGTGGTTGCTGCGGCCGCCGTGCTGTCGGTCCATGCCATCGCAGCCGAGGTGAAGTTTGCCGACCAGGGCGTGTCGGGGGCCGAGATCGTCCTCGGCACGCATCAGGATATGTCAGGTCCGCTCAAGGGCTGGAGCGTCCCCGTCGTCAACGGCATGAGGCTCGCCATCGACGAGGTCAACGCGGCCGGCGGCATCGACGGGCGCAAGCTCCGTCTGGTCGTGGAAGACAGCGGGTCGGACCCCAAGAAAGCCGTGCTCGCGACCCAGAAGCTGGTGGAGAAGGACAAGATCTTTGCCATGGTGGGCGCCATGGGTTCGCCCACGGTGCTCGCCCCCCAGGGCTATCTCCTCGACGCCGGCGTGTTCCAGCTGTTTCCGTTCACCGCCGCCGAGTTCACCTTCAAGCTGGCGCCGGGAGCAGCACAGGATCGTCTGAAGTTCGCGAACCTGCTGCCCTATGTCGAAAGCACCCGAGCGGCCGTCAAGTATATGATGCAGACAGGAAAGTACAAAAGCCCCTGTCTGCTGCACCAGGATGACGAATACGGGCGTAATGTCCTCGACGGGCTCACTCAGCAGCTCGAGGCCATGAAGATCCAGCCTGTCGGGGTCGCGACGTACAAGCGCGGCGCCTCCGATTTCAGCGCCCAGACGGCGCGCCTCAAGGCGACCGGATGCGACCTCCTGGTGCTCGGCACGGTCATCCGCGAGACCATCGCCGTCATGACCGAGGCGAAGCGGACGGGATGGGACGTCACGGTCCTCGGCGCCACGCCGACCAACGTTCCCGAGGTGCCGCAGCTCGGCAAGGAGAATGTCGAGGGGCTCTACGCAGCCGGCTACCTTCAGGTGCCGGACGCGGCGACCGCCACCGGGGCGCTGAAGGACTGGCTGACGGCCTATGACAAACGGTTCGGCATACCCGCCAACACCCAGGCCATCCTCGGCTACAACGCCGTCATGGCATTTGCGACCTACGCCAGGCTCGCCGGCAAGGAATTGAACGGGGCTTCGCTCCTGGCGGCGCTGGAGTCGGGCAAGCCCTACGCCGACATCTTCCGCTCGCCGCCGATCGCATTCTCGCCGACCAATCATCTCGGCTCCACGGTCACCCAGATCCAGCAGGTGAAGGACGGGCGCTGGGAGGTCGTCAGCGAAGGGCTCACGTTCTAGCGTTGCGGGCTTCCTCGCTTAAGAGAATGGATGGTCGGGCTGCGACCCGGCCGTCCAACGATCAGTCAAAGGGGACAGGCCCATATGCGCATCATCGGCGAAGGCTTCCGCTTCGAGGACTTCACACCCGGCGACGAGTTCCGGACGGTGGCCCGCACCATCACCGAGACCGACCTGGTGAACTTCATCACCTGCGTCGGCATGCTGGAGGCCCTCTTCATCGATGCCGAGTACAGGGCATCAAAGGCGGCGACGAGTGGACGGCTCGTCCCTGCGGCCCTCGTCTACGCCATGGCCGAAGGCCTGGTGCTCAACGCGACGGCCCAGGCCACCGGGCTCGCCTTCCTCCACACGGAGCTCAACGTGCTGAAGCCGACGGTGGCCGGCGACACCATTCACGTGGAGGTCGAGGTGATCTCGGCCGAGCCGGCGTCGCGTTCGGGCCGCGGCAAGGTGCGGACGATGAACCGCGTCGTGAACCAGCGCGGCGAAGTCGTAATCGAATATAACCCACTCCGTCTCGTGGCCGGGCGTGGGGCCTGACGTCGCGCGGCCTGGCGCTGCGACGCGCTCATAGCGGCGGGGCGCTGGCGGGCGGCCGACGGTGGGCGGTGGCCTGCTCGAAGGCGTAGCCGAGCTTGAACAACTCGGGTTCGTGGTAGGGCAGCACCACCATCTCGATGCCGACCGGCACGCCTGCCGGCGTGAACCCGGCCGGCAGGCAGATCGACGGCAGCCAGGTCTGCGCCGCGATCAACGTGTTGGTCGGAAAGGCGAGCACGGGCCATTTGCCGGCGCGTAGCTCTTCGCGCTTGGGCGGCAGCACCTGGGACGGCGGGAAGCAGATCGACACCAGGCCGTTGTCCGCCATGATCTTGACGACGGCGCGCTGGAAGGCGTCGCGGGCCGCGAGCTTGCGGTAGTACTCGGGGTCTTCGGCCGGGTGCAGCGGTCCCGTCATGATGGCGTCGATGAGGTCCATGCCCTTGTGGTACTGGCCGTCCTTGTAGATGGCGTCGAGCGAGGCATAGGGCAGGGCCGGGCGCGAGGCCAGGAAGGCGTTGATGTCGTGGCGCGAGTGGGTGATGTAGAGCGAGGTCTCGACCACGAAGTCCATGAGGTTGGGCAGGCTCACCTCGATGATTTCGGCGCCGGCTGACTTGATCTCGCCGATGGCCGCGCGCACCACCGCGTTCACCTGGGCGCAGTCGGGATCCTCGTCGCTGCCGAACGCCTCCTTGAGCACACCGACGCGCGCACCCTTCAGGCCGCCGGCATCCAGGTTCTGCGCATAGCTGCCCGTGTGCCCGGCGATGACGTAGGCAGTGGTGTAGGTGTCCTTGCTGTCGTAGCCGACGATGGCGTCGAGCAGGATCGCCGCGTCCGTGACGGTGCGGGCCATCGGCCCGGCCGTATCCTGGAACACCACCAGCGGCGACAGGCCGCTGCGGCTGATCAGGCCCGGCGTCACACGCACGCCGACCAGGTTGTCGAAGCTCGACGGCAGGCGGATCGAGCCGCCGGTGTCCTCACCGATACCGACGGTGGCGAGATTGGCGGCAATCGCCGCGCCCGTGCCGGCGCTCGAGCCGCCCGGGTCGCGGTCCAGGTCGTACGGGTTCTTGGTCTCGCCGTTGACCGAGGAATAGCCGAACCATGAGGTGGCGAAGTCCGGCATCGCTGTCTTGCCGAGGATGATGGCACCGGCCTGCTTCAGCTTGGCGACCACGGTCGCGTCCTCTTCCGGCACGTAGCCGGAGAGCCCGACGCAGCCAAAGCGCGTTTCAATGCCCTTGGTCTCGGCCTGGTCCTTCACTGCCACCGGGATGCCGTGCAACGGGCCGCTCAGCGTCCCGCTCGCGGCGAAGGCCTCGTCAAGGGCCGCGGCCTCCGCCAGGGCGTTCGGGTTGAGCTTGACGAAGGAATTGAGCGCCGGCCCGCTCTGGTCGTAGGCGGCGATGCGGTCGAGATAGCCCTGCACCAGCTCGACGCAGGTCATCGTTCCCGCCACGTAAGCGGCGTGGATGTCGCGGATGGTGGTCTCTTCCAGGGAAAAGCTCATGGGGTCACCTGATGCTGGTCACGCGAACAGGGCGCTCGCCGGCCGTTCGGTTGGTGGTCGACTGGCCGGTCATCTGGCGCGCACGAGGCGGCTCAGGCCGGTGTCCAGGGCGAGCGCCGCGACGATGATGGAGCCCTTGATGATCGATTGATAGTAGGGGCTGATGTCGAGCAGCACGAAGCCGTTCGAAATGGTGGCGATGATGGCGAGACCCACGGCGGTGCGCCACATGGCGCCGGAGCCGCCGGACAGCGATGTGCCGCCGACGACGACGATGGTCAGCACGTCGAAGATGATGCCGGGGTCGAGGTTGGCTTGCGCCGAGCTCAGCTGCGAGGCCGCGATGCTGCCCGCCAGGCCGACGCAGCCACCGAGCAGCACGTATGTGCTCGCCACCACGGCCCGGACGCGGATGCCGGAGAGGCGGCTCGCCTCATAGTTGCCGCCCACCGCGTAGACGGCCTCGCCGTAGACGGTACGGGCGAGGACGAGCCCGAAGATGACGAGAAAGCTGACGAGCAGCATGCCGGAATAGGGAATTCCGTGCCAGCGGCCGGCCCCGAGCATGCCGAAGGCCTCGTCGTCGACCAGGAAGGCGGCATTCTGGGTCATCACCAGGGCGACGCCATTGATGATGAAGCCGCTGCCCACCGTGGTGATGAACGGGTTGATGCGCACCACGGCGACGAGGATGCCGTTCGCCAGGCCGAACAGCAGGCCGACAGCGATGGCCGCGGCGAAGGCGATCGGCGGCGCATGAGCCTGGCCGACGTAGGCGGCGACGACGGCGCAGAGCGAATAGGCCGAGGCGACGGACAGGTCGAAGCCGCCGGTCAGGATGACGAAGGTCATGCCGACGGCCATGATCCCGGCCGGCGCCCACTGCGACGCCATGTTGAAGACGTTCTGCTGCGACATGAAGGCGGGGTTGCCGATGGTGACCACGGTCAGCAGCAGCATGAGCGTCAGGATGATGCCGTAGACGCGGATCAGCGTCGGCAGCTGCGCGCGCCAGGCAGGCACGGCCTGCGGCGCGCCGCCAGTGGGAAGGGCGTCGGCGTTGCTCATCAATTGGCCCCGGTCGCGATTGCACGGTCTTCGACCGCGAAGATCAGGTTCAAGATCCGTTCCACCGTGGCGTCCTCGCCCTCGAGCAGGCCGATCTGGCGGCCGCGGGCCATCACCAGCACTCGGTCGGCATGCTCGACGACCTCTTCCAGATCCGACGAGACCAGGATGACGCCCATGCCCTCGGCGCTGAGCCGCCGGATGGTCTGAAAGATCTCCTGCTTGGCGCCGAGGTCGATGCCGCGGGTCGGCTCGTCGAGCAGCAGCACGCGCGGCTTGCGGTTGAGCCATTTGCCGAGGACGAGCTTCTGCTGGTTGCCGCCCGACAGCGTCAGGGCCTCGACTCCCAGGCGATTGGGGTCGAAGCCGAGCTGACGGGCGAGCGCCGTGCCGCGCGCGCGGGTCGCAGCCCGGTCGATCACCAGCCCGACGGCGACGCCGCCGAGGTCGGCGAGCATCAGGTTCGGCAAAGCCGCGCGCGACAGCACCAGCCCCTGGCGTTTGCGGTCTTCCGGCGCCAGCACGACGCCCAGACGGATCGCATCCCGCACGGTCCACGGGAGTGCCCGTTCGACGCCGGCCAGCCGCAGCGCGCCGCGGGCCCCGGGTTCGGCGCCGGCGATGGCACGGAGCAGTTCGGTGCGGCCGGCTCCGACCAGCCCGGCGATGCCGAGCACTTCGCCGGCGCCGAGGATGAACGAGATGTCGGCGACGCTGTCGCCCAGGGTGACGCCGCTGACCCGCAGCAACTCATCGCAACCGGCCCGGGCGCGCCTGGGCGCAGCGGTGATCTCGACATTGCCCAGCATGGCCCCGACCAGGCTGTCCTTGCTCCAGCCGGCCGCCGGCTTGGTGGCCACCAGCAGTCCCTCGCGCATCACCGAGACCCGGTCGCAGAGGCGCAGGACCTCGTCGAGATCATGCGAGATGAAGATGATCGAGACGCCGCTCGCCTTGAGCCGGCCGATCAGGTCGTAGAGCCGCGACCGCTCGTAGGGGCCGAGCGGAGCGGTCGGCTCGTCCATGATGAGCACGCTCTGGTCGGCCTGCACCGCCCGCATGATCTCGAGCATCTGCTGCTGGGCGACGGAGAGTGTTCCCGCCTTGGCATGCGCCGCTACCTTGAGCCCCATCCACTCGGCGAGTTCCGCGAAGCGTCGCTCCATTCGCCGCCGGTCGGTGAAGAAAAAGCGCGACGGTGCGGCGCCGAGGAACGCGTTCGACAGCGCCGACATCTCGGGGATGATTGTCAGCTCCTGGTAGATTGCCGCGATGCCGACGCTGCGCTGTTGGCGCGGGTTGTCGAAGAACAGTGGCGAGCCCTGCACTTCGATATCGCCGGTGTCGGGCCGGCTCGCGCCCGAGAGCATGCGGATGAAGGTGGATTTGCCGGCGCCGTTGGCGCCGACCAGGCCGTGCACCTCGCCGGCGAACAGCTCGAAGTTGACACCGCGCAGCGCCTGGACGCCGGGGAACGCCTTGGAGACGTTGCGCACGCGGATGGCGACTGTCGACTTCAGGTCGCGCCGGAGGGTCGGCGCCGGCTCGCTGGCCGTCGCCCATTGGGCGCCCGGCCGGGGTACGAGGCGTTCCGGTGATGGAGACATCCGGCAGCTCTCGCGGGCGCTCAATAGTTCGGCGTGTACTTGTCGGCGTTCTCCTTCGTGATGATCACGGTGCCGGTGGTGTTGACGATCTCCGGCAGCAGGGCCTCGTCGATGTAGGCGTTGATCGGCTTGCCCTCGAGCGCCATCATCAGGGCCGCGGCGCCGTAGTAGGATTCCTGGTAGGGCAGGTAGGCGTAAGTCGCCGCCCATTTGCCGGACTTCACCTTGTCGACGCCGACCTTCGTCGCCCCGCCGGAGAAGACCATGATGTCCTTGCCGGGCACCTTGCCGGCGGCGACGATGGCCTGCTCGACGCCGCGGGACATGTCGTCCCACGACGACACGATCAAGTTGATCTTCGGGTGGGCGAGCAGGGCGTCCTGGATCTTCTTGAGGGCGATGCGCGGGTCGAAATTCGCCGGCTCGTCGACAACGACCTTGACATTGGGATACTTGGCCGCCGCCTTCTTGATCGCCGCTTCCCAATAGGTGAACAGGTCGGAACCGACGAAGCCACCGACGGCCGCGGCCTCGCACGTGCCCGTGCAGGACTTGAAGGCGTTGTCGAGGAAGTTGTCGAAGTGCGCCGGCCCCTGCATGGTCAGGGTGGCGGCGAGGCCGGGGGTGTAGTCCGGGTCGCCGCACATGGCGATGTCGATGGAGACGACCGGCTTGCCGGTCGGCTTCAGCAGGCGGTTGTAGAGGCCGCAGCCGGGCTGGGCCGCCGCCGGCCCGAACAGGTAGCCGTCGAAGCCCTCGGTCACCGCATTCTCGACCACCTTGGCCTGGGTCGCCGGGCTGAAATTCGCGTCGAAGATCTTGTACTCGAAGCCGTATTTAGCTGCCGCCGCCTTCAGGCCGGCGAGCCGCGCCAGGCAATAGGGGTTGTCGACGCATTCGGTGAGATAGGCGATACGGAACGTCTTGGCGGGCGTCTGGAACGCCTTGTCGTAGTCCACCACCGCTTTCGCCGCCGGCGACATTTCGGCGGCCCGCGCGGTCACGGCGACGCCCGCCCATCCGATCACGGCGCCGAGCACGGCTGCGAGCATGCACCTGGTCGAAGGGCGGCTTTTCGCTTTCACAGGCTGCTCGGACATTCGGTTCCCTTTCTGCGGTCCAGCTTCCGCGGACCATGACATTGCTGCGTCCGGCCGAGGTCCGGCGGCTCAGCGGGATGGCGCGAGCACGGCCCGCGGCTGCGTTCCACGTGCAGCCTTCGTGCCATCGCCATGAGTTCGGATTCCGGCCTAAGTCGATGGTTCAGTAAAGGCTGCCGATGCATGCACGGGAGTTTCAGCGCGATGTATAATACAACCAAGAGTTCATGAGTGGGCGTGCGACATCTCGGAGCCGAACTTGGCGGGAAGATAAAATATTGTAAACCTGCATTTAGTGAATTGTGATATCGGAAACTCCGAATACAGATCGACTGGGAAATATGCAGAAGTTCAGATGTCTGATGATTGTTTAAGCAGATGATCAACAAGGTTCAGGGTGGCAAGAACCCGCTCGGCTCCGACCGGTTCCTCACTGCCGTCACTTTCCGGCAGATCCGCTATTTCGTCGCCGTGGCCGAGACGGGGAAGATCAGCACGGCCGCCGCGATGGTCGGCATCTCGGCCTCGGCGGTCACCGAAGCTGTCGGGGAACTCGCCGCGGTCTCGGGGATCAAGCTGTTCGAGCGGCATCCGCGGGGGCTGGCGCTGACCTACGAGGGCCATCGCTTCCTCGCTCATTGCCGCAACATCCTGTCGGCGGTCGAGAGCGCCGGATACGCGCTGACGCGGCCAAACAACGATCTCGCCGGCACGATCACGCTGGCGGTGTCGATCACCGTCGGCGGCTATTTCCTGGCGCCGCTGCTGTCGCGCTTCCGGCAGCGCTTTCCCAACGTCGACGTGGTGATCCGCGAGGCCAAGCGGGTCGATATCGAGGCGGGTCTCCTCAAAGGCGAGTTCGACCTCGGCCTGCTGCTCGTGTCCAACCTCGCCGACCGGGTCAATCTCGCCAGTCATACCCTGGTTCGGTCCATGCGCCGCCTGTGGCTGCCGCCGAAGCACCCGCTTCTGAAAGAGGACATCATCACGCTCGCCGACGTGGCGCGCGAGCCCTACGTCCAACTGCTGATCGACGATGCGGAGGCGTCCACCAACTCCTACTGGCAGGCGCACAAGCTCAGGCCCAACATCGTCATGCGCACGGAATCCGTCGAGGCCGTCCGCAGCCTGATCGCCTTCCGCAATGGCGTCACCATCCTCTCCGATATGATGTACCGCCCCTGGTCGCTGGAGGGGGACCGCATCGAGGTGCGCGAGGTGGCGGCGAATATCCCCACGCTCAACACCGGCGTCGCCTGGGCGGGTGATCGGCCGCTGAGTGTGCCCGCCCACACCTTCTCCGAATTCTGCCGGATCGAGTACGAAAGCGGCCGCCTAGACGGCCGGCGCCACATGCCCATCGAGCGGGAGTAGCTGCCGTGATGGCATGCCGCTTGCTCAAAGCTGCGGCAGCAGCTCAGGAGGATCGCGACATGTCGACAACCGCCATGGCCAAGGCCGCGCCGCAACCGGATGTGGATCGCAGCCGGCTCGGTACCGGCGCCTATGCGTGGAAGGTCAGCCCCACTCACGTGGACCTGTCGATGCCGCCGCCGGTGCCGCTGCCCGCGACGATTGCCGCCGAGCCGCAGACGATCACCGTCGATCTGGCGCGTTCGGCCATGATCGTGGTCGACATGCAGAACGATTTCTGCGCGCCGGGCGGCTGGGTCGACTGGCTGGGCGCCGACCTCAGCCCCGAGCGCGCGCCGATCAAGCCGTTGCAGCGGCTGCTGCCGGCGCTGCGCGCCCGCGGCGTGCCGATCATCTGGCTGAACTGGGGCAACCGGGCCGATCGCAAGAACCTGCCACCGACGACCCTTTACGTCTTCAACCCCGACGGCAACGGGATCGGCCTGGGCGAGCCGCTGCCCAATGGCTCTCTGCTGTTGGAGAAGGACAGCTGGTCGGCGGCAGTCGTCGACGAGCTCGAGCAGCTGCCCGGTGACATCAAGGTCGACAAGTTTCGCATCAGCGGCTTCTGGGACACTCCGCTCGACAGCATCCTCAAGAACCTCGAGGTGAAGACGCTGTTCTTCGCGGGCGTCAACACGGACCAGTGCGTGCTGCATTCGCTGACAGATGCCCATTTTTTGGGCTACAACTGCGTGCTGGTCGAGGATTGTTGCGGCACCACGTCGCCGGACTATTGCCGCGAGGCGACGATCTGGAACGTCAAGCGCTGCTTCGGGTTCGTCACCGACACCGACAAGGTGGTCGCCGGCCTGCCCTGATAGCGCCCGCGTCGCCGGACGGCGGGCTCGACCCGCCCTCCGGCCCTCGGCCCCGGAGCTGATGCCCCGCCGCTTCGCACGCCGATTCAGCATGGCGCGCCAAGTGCCGGAAAACATGCACGTTTCCATCAGATTTGACCGGGCGTCTTCACATGGTGACGCCAGGGCCACGGTCCGGCGCAGCGGGGTCGCTGCAGGCCCGCGCGTGAGCTTTCGCCGGACATGGCGGATCTCCCCTCGGGCGGTGCCGGCCTAGCCATCCCCCGACACAGGCGCTATGCACGGCCGGCGCTGCGGCTCGCCCGCGAGCCGACGTCCGGCCATGGGCCCGTCACCAATCCGACGCGATCGACGGCCTATTGGGCGTGGCGATAATGGAAAGGGGAGCCATGACCGCCATCAAGACGACGCCGAACCTGTCCGACAATGCGTTGCTCGACGAGGTGCAGCGGCAGACCTTCCGCTACTTCTGGGATTTCGCCCACCCGGTGAGCGGCCTGATCCGCGAGCGCACGGATTTTGTGGCGACCCGGCCGGATCTCGTCACCATCGGCGGCTCGGGCATGGGCGTGATGGCCATCATCGTGGCGGCCGAGCGCGGCTTCATCAGCCGCGACGAGGCAGCCGAGCGCGTGCTCAAGATGGTGCGCTTCCTCCTCACCGCGCCGACCTACCACGGCGTCTTCCCGCACTGGATGAACGGCGCGACAGGCGCAACCATTCCGTTCAGCCGCAAGGACGATGGCGGCGACCTGGTCGAGACCTCCTATCTGATGATGGGCCTGCTCACCGCCCGTCAGTACTTTTCGCGGCCCAATCCGGCCGAAAGCGAAATCCGCTCGACCATCGACATCCTGTGGGGCGAGGCTGAGTGGGATTGGTACGCCAAGGGCGGCCACGCGGTGCTGTTCTGGCATTGGAGCCCGAACCAGGGTTTCGTGCTCGATCACGAGATCCGTGGCTGGAACGAATGCTTGATCACCTACGTGCTGGCCGCCTCGGCGCCGCGCTATCCGGCCGACCCGCGCACCTACCATCGCGGCTGGGCGGAGGCGCGGGTGTTCGAGAATCGCCGCAGCTACGAGGGCATCGAGGTGCCGCTCGGCCCGGACTACGGCGGCCCCCTGTTCTTCGCCCATTATTCCTTCATGGGCATCGATCCGCGCGGCCTCACCGACCAGTATGCCGACTACTGGCGCCAGAACGTCGCCCATTCGCAGGTCAATCGCGCCTACTGCATCCGCAACCCGCAGGGCTACGCCGGCTACGGCCCCAATTGCTGGGGACTGACCGCCAGCGAGACCGACGACGGCTACCGCGCGATGTCGCCGACCTCCGACCTCGGCGTCATCGCGCCGACGGCTGCGATCGGCAGCTACCCCTATGTGCCGGACGAGTCGCTGGCGGCGATGCGCTACTTCTACGAGGAGCGCGGCCGGGACCTGTGGACCGAGTACGGCTTCGTCTCGTCGTTCAGCGACGCACGCAAGTGGGTCTCGCCGACCCACATCGCCATCGACCAGGGGCCCATCGTCTGCATGATCGAGAACGGCCGCTCGGGCCTGCTGTGGGAGCTGTTCATGAGTTGCCCGGAGGTCCGGCAGGGCCTCGGGCTCCTCGGCTTTTCGACCAAGGCGGCGTGAGGGCGGCATGGCGGACCAAGCAGTGGCATCCGGCGGCGCGCAGCGCACCGACGACGGCCTCCTAGCCTGGATCGACGGTCAATACGCGCGCGCGTCGGCGAAGATCTTCGGGGCCATCTCGGCCACGCACTTGCTCAAGGAGCGCCCCGGTTTCGGCCGCACGATGCGGCCGGTGAAGGGCTCGGTGCTCGCCTCGCCGGAGCTCTCATCCTACGATCCCGACCCGGACTATTTCTTCCACTGGCTGCGCGATTCGTCCCTGACCATGGACGCCCTGCGCCACCTCGTCGACGACCCGGCGCACGGGGAGGCGGCGCGGACGGCCTTTGCCGACTACGTCGGCTTCTCCCTGGGACTGACGCGGCTGAGCGGCGCAGCCCGGCTGGCCCAGGGCGACCCGCGCGACGGCGTCAGGCCGGATTTCCTGCAATTCGTGCGGGCCTCCGAGGATATCGCCAAGGCCGAGGGCGACTATGTCCTCGGCGACACGCGCTACAACCCGGACGGCACGCTCGACACCATCTCCTGGCCGCGGCCGCAGTTCGACGGCACGGCGATGCGGCCGCTCGGCCTGCTGCGCTACCGCGCGCTGCCGTGCGCGGCGGCGAATCGGGCCGCGATCGATGAACTGGTGGGCATCGACCTCGACTGCACGGCGCGGCGCTCGGCAGAGCCGTGCTTCGATCTCTGGGAAGAGGAGATCGGTCATCATTTCTATACCCGCCTGATCCAGTGCGCGGCGCTCGAGGCAGGCGTCGGCTGGGCCCGCACCCGTGGCGACGCCGCGCGCGCCGATCGCTACGCGGCGGCAGCGCAGGTGCTGTCCGCGAGCCTGCCGGGCTATTGGTCGGAGCGCGACGGCTTCTACCTGAGCCGCCTGCCGGGCCCGGACACCAGCGCCGACAAGGCGCTCGACGCCGCAGTGATCCTCGGCACCGTCCACGCCGAGCGGACAGCGGGGGATTGCAGCGTCCTCGATCCGCGCACCCAGGCGACGCTGCTGAAGCTCGAGGCGCTGTTCGCCGAGGACTACGCGGTCAACCGCGATCGTCCGGCCGATTGCGGCCTTCTGCTCGGCCGCTACAGGAACGATCGCTACTATGCCGGTGGCGCCTACCTGATGACGACGCTCGCTGCGGCCGAGTTCTATTATCGGCTGGCGGCGACGGTGGGGGCGGGAGGGCCGGCCGCCGACAGCAGCCTGCATGGAGAACTGGCGGCAGCGCTCGGAGCCGTCGATGGCCCGCCCGCCGTGGTGAAGGCGCTGATCGGCCGCGGCGACGGTATCCTCAACGCCGTCCGCCGCTTCACGCCGCCGGACGGCTCCATGGCCGAGCAGGTCGACCAGACCACCGGCGCACCGGCCTCCGCCAAGAATCTAACGTGGAGCTATGGCGGCTTCATCACGGCCGTCGTGGCGCGCCGATCGGCCGAGGCCGCGCTGCCAGGAGCCTGACGCGCTCTGAGAGCGCCGGCCGTGCGCCTCGGGTCCGGATGAGCATCCGAGCGCGAGATGCCGCGATTCGCCCGCGCCACTGCGCGGCGGCCCACCACGCACACGATCGTTCATGGCCGCCGGGACCCTTCATGGCCGCGGGACCGACCGCAGGGAATTCTCTCGGCGGACGCGCGTCGCCGTGCGGCGCCGCTTGCCGATGACGTGAATTCTGCCGGCCGCGTGCACCAGGGGCGATTTTCACTGCGGCGGGCGATTGCCCGCCTGGTTCATTTCGATTAAAACAAGGTTCGATGTGATTTTTATTAAATCACATTTTTATCTCGTTTAATTTCTCTGACCCGAGGCGGTCCCCCATGACTGCGAACACCCTGGAGCGGCTCAAGCCTGGTACGGCCGACCGGTCGGTCAAGCTCGACGCCATCGACCGCAAGATCCTGCGCGGCCTGCAGAGGGATGCGACGGTGACCATCGCAGCGCTCGCCGACGACGTGGGGCTGTCGCCGACGCCGTGCTGGAAACGGATCCAGCGGCTGGAAGCGGTGGGCGTCATCCGCAAGCGCGTAGCGCTGCTCGACCAGGACATGCTGGGCATCGGCATCACGGTGTTCGTGTCGATTCAGCTCGGCGAGCACTCGGAAGTGGAGATCAACCGCTTCGCGGCGGCGATCGGCGCCCTGCCGGAGGTGACCGGCTTCTTCCGCATGGCCGGGGACATCGACTACATGGCGATCGTCGTGGTGCCCGACATGGCCGCCTACGACGACGTCTATCGGCGCATCATCGCCGCCGGCAATCTCAAGAACGTGGTGGCGCGTTTTGCGCTGGAGCGGCTCAAGTCGGAGACCGCGATCCCGATTCCGTGAGGCACGTGCCAGAGCTCGCGCTCGCCGTTGCGTGCGGACAGCTCAGGGCCGGAACTTGTCCCGGTCCTTGGCCAGAGGTACAGCACGGAAATCGTGACCCGTTTGGCCTAGCGTCAGAGGTTGGGCTTTCATGGTTGGGTCACGCCCGATTATGACCTTGAGAATACAAGGCGCTCCGTCGCCGCCCCGTCATGGTCGGGCTTGACCCGACCATCCATCCCCGGGCGTCGTTACGACTTGGCGCGCTCCACGTAGGAGCCGTCGACGGTCATGATGACGATCTTGGTGCCCACGTCGATATGCGGCGGCACCATTGTGCGGGCGCCGTTGGTCAGGATGGCCGGCTTGTAGGACGAGGAGGCGGTCTGGCCCTTCGTCGTCGGTTCGGTCTCGGCGATCTCGACGACGATGCGCGCCGGCAGCACGATCGCGACGGCTTGGCCCTCGAACACCGACACCTGGCAGGCCATGCCCTCCTGCAGGTAGATCGCCTGGTCGCCGATAACGTCGGGCGGCACGGGGATCTGCTCGTAGTTTTCGGTGTTCATGAAGATATAGGACTCGCCCTCCTTGTAGAGGTAGGTGTGCTCGCGGTCCTCGACGAAGGCGCGCTCCACCTGTTCGGTGGTCTTGTAGCGCTGGCTCGTCTTCACGCCGTCCGAGAGACGGCGCATGTCGATCTGCGTGGTCGGGGTCCCCTTGCCGGGAAAGAAGCTTTCCGCCGAGAGCACCGTATAGAGCTGTCCGTCGACCTCGAGGATGTTCCCCTTACGGACCGAGCTCGCGATAACCTTCACGTTCCAAACCTCGTCTAGCCTTGGGCGCTCCGTCCTGCCGGATCGGGCGCCGCTCCGTCAATATGGGATGTCGAGCCTTAGCGGTCCGGGGCGCGTGGCGCCGGTGGGATCGAGGTTCGCATGTCGCTTGGCGGCATTCCTGCGGTTGCGCCGGATGCGTCGGCACCATAGTGGACTTGGCGAGAATGAGAAGCCTCTACGATCCGTCGTCTGCCTGTCCGGCGCTGCGGGCGCCTGGAGATGTCGCATGAGCGAACCTCGCTGGTGGCAGCCGGAGCATCATGCAGCCCGCCGCCCGCGGCTGCTCGCACGCATGCGCATCGTCGCAGCGCTGCGCCGATTCTTCGACGGGCACGGCTTTTTGGAGGTCGATCCTGCAACTTTACAGGTCTCCCCGGGCAATGAGACCCATCTGCATGCGTTCCGGGTCGAGCGGGACGACGGCGGGCCCGCCTATCTGCACACCTCGCCCGAATTCGCCATGAAGAAGCTTCTGGCGGCCGGCGAGGAGCGGCTCGTCGCCTTTGCCCATGTCTTCCGCGATCGAGAGGTGAGCCCTCTGCACCATCCCGAGTTCACCATGCTGGAATGGTACCGCGCGCGGGAACCTTACCGGACGTTGATGGCCGATTGCGCGGCGATCCTGGCGCTGGCCGCCGACGCGGCCGGCTCTTCGGTTTGGCGCTACCGGGGCCGCAGCGCCGATCCGCGCGCAGTGCCGGAACAGCTCACGGTCGTCGAGGCTTTTGCCCGCCATGCCGACATGAACCTGCTGCCGCTGCTGCCCGAAGCCGGGGAATCGCTGGCGGCGGGGCAGGGGGCGACCGTGCGCTTTGGCGCGGCCGCTCGCGCGGCGGGGATCAGGACGGTCCCTGACGATAGCTGGCCCGATCTGTTCAGCCGCGTGCTATCGGAGCGCATCGAGCCCAGGCTGGGCCTGGGAACGCCGACGGTCTTGCTCGACTATCCGGCCTCGGAGGCGGCACTGGCGCGGCAAAAGCCCAGCAATCCTCGGTTCGCCGAACGATTTGAGCTCTATATCTGCGGGGTCGAGCTTGCCAATGCGTTCGGGGAGCTCACCAATCCGGTGGAGCAACGTAGCCGCTTCATGGCAGACATGGACGAGAAGATGCGCATCTACGGGGAACGCTATCCCCTCGACGAGGACTTTCTGGCGGCGCTGGCGCTCATGCCGCCGGCGAGCGGCGCGGCGCTCGGCCTTGATCGGCTGGTCATGCTGGCCGTGGGGGCCGAGCGGGTCGCCGATGTGATCTGGACGCCGCTGGCGGACGCGGCCTCGCCGTGAGCAGGGCGCAGCGCTCGATGACGTCGCCGGCGGATCTGACCGCGGCTGGGCTGGTGACGCCGGGGCGGGACGCGGCGCTGGCGGCCGTCGCCGCCCGGTATGCCGTGGCGGTGACGCCGGCCGTGGCGGACCTGATCGACCCGACCGATGTCGCCGATCCGATCGCGCGGCAATTCCTGCCCGACGCGGCCGAGCTCGTGACGACCCCGCAGGAGCGGGCCGATCCGATCGGCGATGATGCAATGAGCCCGCGCAAGGGGCTGGTGCACCGCTACCCGGATCGCGTGCTGCTCAAGCTCGTCGCCGTCTGTCCGGTGTACTGCCGCTTCTGTTTCCGCCGCGAGACGGTGGGGCCGGGCGGGGCTGGCATGCTGTCCGAGGCGGAGCTCGATGGCGCCGTGGCCTACATCGCCGCCGACCCGCAGATCTGGGAGGTCGTGGTCAGCGGCGGCGATCCGCTTATCACCAGCCCTCGCCGGCTCGCCGCGGTGATGGCGCGCTTGCGCGACATCGATCACGTCAAGGTCGTCCGCTTTCACACGCGCGTGCCGGTGGTGGCGCCCGACAGGGTCGGCCCCGAGCTGATCGCCGCGCTCAAGGCGACGGGGAAGACCACTTATGTGGTGCTGCACACCAATCATGCCCGGGAGTTCTCGCCCGCGGGGCGCTCGGCCCTGGCGGCGCTGGCGGATGCGGGGATCCCGCTGCTCGCCCAGACCGTGCTGCTCAAGGGCGTCAACGACGAGCCCGCGGCGCTCGAGGCGCTGCTGCGCACCTGCGTCGAGAACCGCGTCAAGCCCTACTACCTGCACCATGCCGATCTGGCGCCGGGCACGTCGCACCTGCGTACATCGATCGGCACCGGCCAGGCGCTGATGCGGACCTTGCGCGGCCGGTTGTCGGGCATCGCCCAGCCGGTCTACGTGCTCGATATTCCAGGCGGCCACGGCAAGGTGCCGATCGGGCCGGCCTACCTGTGCGACGCGCCCGAGGCGGTAGACGACCCGGTCGAGGTGATTGATCCGGCCGGCCGGCGCCACCGCTATCCCCCCGTCTGAAGCCGCAATCCAAGAAGCTCCCAGAAACCCCAAGGAGGACCCCATGGCCCGTATCCCCTACTTCGACCCCGCCACGGCGACCGGTCCGCTGGCCGAGACCTACAAGAAGCTGCCGCCGCTCAACATCTTCCGGATGATGGGCCATGCCGGGCCGATGATGGATAAGTTCGTCAAGCTCGGGAACCAGATCCTGATCTTCTCGGACCTGGATCCGGTGCTGCGCGAGATCGCCATCGTCCGTGTCGGCGTGCTGTCCAAGGCCTCCTACGAGGTCTACCAGCACGAGGCGATTTGCCGGAAATACGGCATGTCCGAGGAGAAGATAAAGGCCATCCACGAGGGGCCGGAAGCGGCTGCCTTCAACGAACTGGAGCGGCTGGTCATGCGCTTCACCGACGACGTGGTGGCGAACGTGCGCGCCTGCGACGCCACCTTCAAGCCGCTGGTGGAGAAGCTCGGCTTCCAGCAGACCCAGCACCTGGTGATGGCCATCGGCTACTACATGATGGTGAGCCGATTCCTCGAGACCTTCGACGTCGACATCGAGGAGGACGGCCGCCCGGCGGGGCTCAAGCTGCCCGGCATGGGGTGAAACTCATTTGAGTGGATGGATGGCCGGATCAACTCCGGCCATGACGAAGTGCGTTCCATTGCAACGTCATGATCGGGCTTGACCCGATCATCCATCAGGGATGGCGACTCAGCCTTCCTTCAGCATCTGCCGCGCGATGACGATCTGCTGCACCTGGCTGGTGCCCTCGTAGAGGCGGAACAGGCGCACGTCGCGGTAGAAGCGCTCGACCGGATAGTCGGCGACGTAGCCGGAGCCGCCGTAGATCTGCACGGCGCGGTCGGCCACGCGGCCGACCATCTCGCTGGCGAACAGTTTGCAGCACGAGGCTTCCATCGAGATCACCTCGCCCGCGTCGCGGCGGCGGGCGGCGTCCTTGACCATGGAGCGGGCGGCGTAGGTCTCGGTGCGGCTGTCGGCCAGCATGGCCTGGATCAGCTGGAACTCGCCGATCGCCTGGCCGAACTGCTTGCGCTCGCGGGCGTAGCGCACGCTCTCCTCGATCAGCCGCTCGGCCACGCCCACGCAGATGGCGGCGATGTGCAGGCGACCCTTGTCGAGGGTCTTCATGGCTGTCTTGAAGCCCTGGCCTTCCCTGCCGCCGATGATGGCGGAGGCCGGCACGCGACAATCTTCGAAGATCACGTCGGCGGTGTGGGCGCCGCGCTGGCCCATCTTGCGGTCGCGCTTGCCGATGCGGATGCCGGGGGTGCCAGCCGGCACCAGGAAGGCGGAGATGCCGCCGGCGCCGGCGCCCCCGGTGCGCGCCATCAAGGTGAACACGCCGGCATGGGGCGAATTGGTGATGAAGCGCTTGGTGCCGTTGACGACGTAATGGTCGCCGTCCTTGCGGGCGGTGGTGCGCAGCGAAGCGGCGTCGGAGCCCGCCTCAGGTTCGGTGAGCGCGAAGGAGGCGATGGTCTCGCCGCTGGCGATCCTCGGCAACCAGTACGCTTTCTGTTCCTCGGTGCCGTCGATGACGATGCCCTGGGAGCCGATGCCCACGTTGGTGCCGATGGCCGAGCGGAAGGCGGGCGAGGTGAGGCCCAGGCGGAAGCAGACCTCGACCTCCTCGCTCATGGAGAGGCCGAGCCCGCCGAAGGCTTCCGGCACGGACAGCCCGTAGAGGCCGAGCTCGCGCATCTCCGCCAGGATCTCCGCCGGAATCTCGTCGGTCTCGGCCACCTGCTCCTCGGCCGGGATCAGCCGCTCGCGCACGAAGCGTTCGACCGTGTCGAGCAACTGGCTGAAGGTTTCGGGGTCGAGCGCCATGGGGTGATCTCCGCGAAAAGGAATGGGCAAAACGGCAATCTTCGCGAAAGCCAATTTTGCAGTCGCCATACGCCATCCACCGACGCAGGCAAAGGCCGGGCACGCCCTGGGGGCATGGCCGGCCGTGAACAGGCGCGATGGACGGCTCGAGGACAGCGGCGCCGGCGCCACCGCGTCAGCGAAGGATGGCCGACACGTTTGGCGAAGCGGGCATTCGATCAGCCATCCAGGCGGTAGAACCGTCGCGCGGTATCGCGGTAGAGCGCCGCCTTCTCCGCGGCGCTCGCGCCTTTGGTCACGCGTTTGAAAGCGTTCCAGAGCGTCGCATAGGTGCAAGACACGCCGTCGACCGGAAAGTTGCTCTCCAGCATGGCGCGTTTGGGCCCGAATGCCTCGATGCAGGTCTCCAGGTACGGCCTCCACGCGTTGCTGAGCTCGAGCGACCCCGGCAGCACGTCGCGCTTGTGAAAATCGAACCCGCAGATCGCCATGCCGAGCCCGCCGAGCTTGACGACCACGTTGGGGCAGCTCGCCAGCAATTTAATATCGCGCGCCCAGCCGGCGAAAATCTCGTCGCGCCGGCCCGCATAGGGACCGATGCCGAGCGGTCCGCCGACGTGGTTGAGCACGATTTCGGCCTCGGGCACGGCGCGTGCCAGCGCGACCAGGTCGGGGAGCTGGGGGTGATACTGCCACGCCTCGAACGACAGCCTGCGCTTTGCCAGCTCCCTCAGCCCGTCGCGAAAGCTCGGCACGGCGTAGAGGTGTTGCGGCGGATTGGTGTGGCTGTTGCGGACCTCGGGGCTCGCGTCCCAGCCCGCGGCGTGGCGTATGCCGCGGAAGCGGCCATTGCCGGCCCGGATATGTGCGTCGAGCACACCGCCAACCGCGGCGCCCGCCGTCAGGTCGGCCCGCGAGACGATGCCTTCGCAGGCCAGGAGCTTGCCGTAGCGCCCGCTCGCGGCCATGGCGGCCTGGCCGTTGACGAACTCGGTCTCGCCGATGAAGCGCAGTTCCTCGGGACCAGCGGCGCGGTAGAACGCCCCGCATTCCACGAACACCGTGCTTTCGATATTGTGGCCCGACTCCAGGTCGATCAGCAGCTCAGGCAGGAGATATCGACCAGCCGGATAATCCCAGAGGTGATGGTGTGGGTCGCAGATCGGCAGCTCAGGCTCGAGGATGTCTTCCACCAGGCTCGACGCGGGCATTTCGTTCTCTCCCTAGGTTCACGGAACCACGGTGCCAGCTTGGCCGGGCAACCCGCAAGGGATGACGCCAGACATCTGATGGGCTTCACCGACGCCAAGGAAGCCTGGCGCGTCGCAGGCGTCTATTTCCCCGCTGCGGCGCGGTCGTAGGGCGCGAAGTCGAACAGACCGTCAGTCTCGGGAGCTTTGGGGAAGTCGCCGAGCTCGGCCTGGAAGGCGAGCATGTGGCGGGTAGTCGGAACGATGGCGCGCGGGTCGATCAGGAAGCTGATGGCGGGCGAAGCGAGCGCCCGGGCCATGACCCCAACCTCGACGAGGCCGCCGCCCAGGGCCTGCTGCACGTAGGGCGCGGCTTCACCCGGTCGGGCACGGATGAGGTCCGTGGCGCGGATGGCCAGCCGCAGCAGCGTATCGAGCGCATCGGCGTGGCTGCGGGCAAAGGCGCCGGTGGCTGCCAGCACCACGCCCGGGATGTCCGGAAACATCTGCGGGGCGGTGACGATCGGCTTGAAGCGAGGATCGCGACTCTGCACGATGGTCGCCGCCGGCTCCAGCACCTGGCCGCCGTCCACGGCGCCGGCGAGCATGGCCTGCTGCGCCGCTTCTATGCCCATGGTCACGATCTCCAGATCGTCGGTGACAACGGCGTGCTGCTTCAGCCAGTATTTGAAGGCCGTCGTCGGCACCGCGCCCGGCGGCAGCGTGGCGATCTTCGGCTTGCGCCCCTGGTCTGCGCGGAAGGCGGCAAAGGCCTTGGCCGGGTCCCGCTGTGCGGCGAAGGCCTTGGCCAGGGGGTCTCCGGCGACGAACATCGAGCCACCGATGCCGGCGGCCGAGACGACCTTGACGTCGATCCCCTTGGCATAGGCGACCGCCACGGGTGCGACGCCGATGGCGAGCACATCGAGCGTGCCCGAGGCCAGCGCCGATATGGCGGCGGGGCCGGAGTCGAACTTGGTGGTGACGATGGCGAGCCCTGCGTCCGCGGCCCAACCCGCCTTGTCGAGCACGTAGAGCGCGCTGGCGCCGATCACCGGCACGAAGCCGACACGGACCGGCGTGCGCGTGCCCTGCGCCCGCGCCGACCCGGATCCGGCGCTCGTGGCCACGAGCGAGGCGAGGGCGGCGGCAAAGGAACGACGGCTGAGCATGGCGTGAAAGTCCCTACAGGGCGGCCGATCCGGCCGCGAGGTCGGCGCGCAGCCGCCTCACCACCGCTTCGAGCCGCGGATCGCCGCGCTCGCGCGGCCGCGGCACATCGACGGTGATGGAGGAGCGCACCTCGCCGGGCGAGCCGACGATGGCGACCACCCGGTCGGCGAGATAGACCGCTTCGTCCATGTCGTGGGTGACGAACAGGATGGTCCGTCCGGTCGCCTGCCAGACGCGCAGCAGCTCGTTCTGCAAATTCTCGCGGGTGATCGCGTCGAGGGCCCCGAACGGCTCGTCCATCAGCAGGATGTCGGAGCCGACCGCCAGGGCGCGGGCGAGGGCGACGCGCTGGCGCTGGCCGCCCGAAAGCTGATGCGGCCAGCGGCCCGCCAGGTTGCCGAGGCCGACGAAGTCGAGCGCCTCGTGCGCCCGGCGCTTGCGTTCGGCGGCGGTGATGCCGCCGTGCTCGAGCCCGAATGCCACGTTCGACAGCACGCGCCGCCAGGGCAGCATGCGGGCGTCCTGGAACACCAGCGCTGCCGGCACGGGCGCGTCGCCGCGGGTCGCCAGCCTGACAGTGCCGCTGCTCGCCTTAGCGAGCCCGATCAGCACGCGCAGCAGCGTCGACTTGCCGACCCCCGAGGGGCCGACGATGGCGACGAATTCGCCGCGCGCCACGGTGAGGTCGAGCCCGCGCAGCACCTCGGTGGTGCGCCCGTCCTGCCCGAAGGCGAGGCCGAGGCCTCTGATCTCGATTATGCTTTCCATCGCAGCAGCCAGTTCTGCAGGCGCACGAAGCCGGTGTCGATGAGCCCGTAGAGGGCCGCGATGGTCAGCATGTAGACGACCACGATGTCGGTGGCGAGGAGGCTGGAGGCCTGCATCATGCGCTGGCCGAGGCCGAACACGCCGAAGATCTCGGCCGCCACCACCGCCATCCAGGCCTGGCCGAGCGCGGTCCTGAGGCCGACGAGGATGCCCGGCGTTGCCGCCGGCAGCACGATCTTGACCAGTCGAGCCGGGCCGGAGCGGAAGCCGAACGCCTCGGCGACCTCCAGCAGGTCGCGGTCGACCGCGCGCACGGCGCCGAGGGTCGCGAAGTAGACGATCCAGAACACGCCGATGGCGATGATGAAGATCGCGGCCGGCGCATTGACCCCGAACCAGATGATGGCGAAGGGCACCCAGGCGAGCCCCGGGATCGGCCGGAGCAGCCGCACGACCCAGGCGATCGCCTCCTCGGCTGGCGGCGACATGCCGGTAAGGATGCCGAGGGCGACGCCGCAGCCGGCGCCGATGGCGAGGCCCAGGACGTAGTGCGACAAGCTGCTCAAGAGGGCGCTGAACCATAGGCCCGACGTCAGCTCCCGGCCGAAGGCCGCCGGCAGCGCGCTCGGCGGCGGCAGCAGCATCGGGTTGATCAGGCCGATCAGCGGCACCAGCTCCCAGAGCGCCAGGAAGGCGATGAGGCCGGCCGCGCCGAGCAGCAGCGGCCGCGACCGCGTCATGCCAGCACCCCCGTCGGCGCGGCTGCCGGACCCGTTGGTGCGGGCATGTCAGCGGGCCTTGGCCGCGGTCTCGTAGAAGGTCGTGTCGAACAGGCCGTCCAGCGGCAGCTCCTTGTCGAGTGTTCCGATGGAGAGCTGGAAGGCCTGCATCTGGCGGGTCGGCTCGATGATGACACGCGGATCCGCTTCCAGCTTCGTCGCCGGCGAGGCGAGCGCCTTCTTGATCGTCTCGTCGCTGACGATGCCCTTGCCCAGGACCGTGCCGATCAGCGGGGCGGCCGCTGCCGGATCCTTCTTGATGAAGTCGATGGCGCGAATATTGGCATCGACGAGCGCCTGCACCGCCTTCGGGTGCTTGGCCAGGAAGGCGCCGGAGACGCCGATCACCGTGCCGGGCTGTGTCGGGAACATGGCGCCGCCGAGCGCGATCAGCTTGATGGCCGGATTGCGCTCCATGACGATGGTGTCAGCGGGCTCGCGGATGGTCGCGCCGTCGACGGCACCCGCCAGCAGCGCCTGCTGGGTCGCGTCGATGCCCATGGGCACGATCTCGACATCGGCCTTGTCGGTCTTGGTGACGCGCTCCAGCCAGTGGCGCAGCGTCGTCTCCGGCACCGAGCCCGGCGGCTGGGTGGCGAGCCGCGCGGGCTTGCCGGTGGCTGCCTTGAAGGCCTTGAACGCCTCGGCCGCCGGCTTGCCGCCCTCGAAGAAGGGAGCGAGCTTGGGCGAGGCCACGAAAGTCATCTCCTCGATAGCGGTCGCGGCCACCACCTTGACGTCGATGCCCTTGGAGCGTGCCACCGCCAGCGGCGCGACGCCCGCCACATAAACGTCGATGGTGCCCGAGGCCAACGCCTGGATCATGTTGGGGCCTGACTCGAAGACGGTGAAGGCGGGCGCGAGGCCCGCGTCCTTCAACCAGCCCTGCTTGTCGGCCACCACCACCGGGGCGGCGCCGATGATCGGGATATAGCCGATGCGCACGGGTACGGTCTGCGCCCGGGCCGGGGCGGCCAGCGCCGTCGCCAGGAGCAGAGCTGCCCCGGCGCCTGCGGCACGGCGGGTCAATCGGGCGGCGAGCGACGGGAAACGGGACACGCGGTGATCCTCCATGGTGAGCGTCGGACCTATCAGCTTTTTCGGCACACGATAGTGAAAATCAGCAAACCCGCGCTCAGCATGTGGAAAGCGTCGCGCCGGCCACGCCCCTTGTCCTGGGGGCCATCAGGACCTATGCCGCCGTAGTAGCAGATCAAGAAGAGATGAGGAGAGGGCTATGGGACGCCTCGAAGGCAAGCGCGCGATCGTGACCGGCGCGGGGAGCGGCATCGGTCGTGCCAGCGCGATCCTGTTCGCCGAGCAAGGCGCCCGCGTCTTCGCCATCGACAAGAACCAGGCCGGTGTCGAGGAGACCGTCGCCGCGATCAAGCAGGCCGGCGGCGTGGCCCATGCGCGGGCGGCCGACAGCGGCTCCGAGCCTGAAGTCAAGGCGTTCATCGCCGAAGCGGTCGAGACGCTGGGCGGACTCGACGTGCTCTTTGCCAATGCCGGCATCAGCGGCGGCGTCGTGCCGTTGTTCGAGCAGACCGTCGAGCAATGGCAGGAGATCCTGCGCGTCAATCTGATCGGGCCGTTCCTCGCCATCCGTCACGGTGCGCCGCACATGGTGGCGCAGAAGCACGGCTCGATCATCTGCACCGCCTCCGTCGCCGGCATCCGGGCCAACGCCGGCGGCAACCCCTACAGCGCCAGCAAGGCGGGAGTGGTCTCGCTGGTGCAGACCAGCGCCTATTCGCTGACCGGCACGGGGGTGCGCGTCAACGCCGTCTGCCCGGGCCTGATCGAGACGGGCATGACCCGGCCGATTTTCGACAGCGCCCGTGAGCGCGGCACCGATCACAAGATCGGCCAGATCAACCCGTTGCAGCGCGCCGGCGCGCCGGCCGAGATCGCCGCCATGGCGTTGTTCCTGGCCAGCGATGAAGCTTCCTACGTCAACGGCCAGGCCTTCGCCGTCGACGGCGGCCTGTCGGCATCGCACCCCTATGCCGGCAGGATGCGCCTGTCATAGGCGCCTCCTGCGGGGTGGCGCAAAGTCAACGAGCCCCGCTCGTCCGGCCATCGGGAGTGGCGGGACGCCTGGCGGCCTGGAGGGAGACGAGCCCTTGAGCATCGCCATCGCCGAGCACGTGACGAAGAGCCGTCGCCACGCCACCTTCTACCTCGCGTGCGGCGCGCCGGCCGGCACGCCGATCATCTTCGTCCACGGCTGGCCGGAGCTGTCGATCTCGTGGCGACACCAGCTGCCGGTGTTCGGGGGCCTCGGCTTCCGCGCGATTGCGCCCGACATGCGCGGCTACGGCCGCTCCGGCGTGTACAGCCGGCATGAGGATTACGCGCTGCAAGAGATCGTCGCCGACATGGTCGAGCTGCTCGATGCGCTCGGCGCGCCGAAGGCGATCTGGGTCGGCCACGACTGGGGCGCGCCGGTGGTCTGGTCCATCGCCCAGCACCATCCGGATCGCTGCCTGGGCGTCGCCAGCCTCTGCGTGCCCTACATGCCGGAGGGCTTCGCGCCGGAAACGATCGTTCCGCTGGCCGATCGCTCGGTCTACCCGGACGAGCAGTATCCGGCGGCGCAGTGGGACTATCAGCTGTTCTATCGCGAGAATTTCCCGGCGGCCTGCGAGGCCTTCGAGGGCGACGTACGGGCAACGGTCAAGGCGCTGTTCCGTGCCGGCCGCCCCGAGGACCGGGGCAAGCCCGCGCGCCTCGCGTCGGTGCGCGCGAGCGGGGGCTTCTTCGGCCCGGGGCGGGCTGCGCCCGACCTGCCGCGGGACGAGCGGGTGCTCACCGAGGAGGACGAGAACCGCTACACCGCTGCGCTGCTGCGCAACGGCTTCTTCGGCCCCGACAGCTGGTACATGAACGGCGAGGCCAACATGGCCTACGCCGCGCGCGCCAGGGGCAGCTGGCACCTGTCCATGCCCGTGCTGTTCCTGCACGCGGCCCACGACTATGTCTGCGAGACGATCGACTCGCGACTTGCCGGGCCGATGCGGGCGCATTGCGACAACCTTGTCGAAGGCACCGTCGCGTCCGGGCATTGGATGGCCCAGGAGAAGCCGGTGGAGGTCAACGCCGCGCTCGCCCGATGGCTCGCGGCGCAGCTGCCGGAGGCTTGGCTGCGGGCGTGACCGGCACACGATGCCTCTGCCGCAGCCTCAGCTCTTATCCGAGACAAGCCGCGCGATTGCGCCGATAGAAACCTTGGCCCTCGGCAACGTTCTTCTGCCTCGGCCGCAGTGATTGGCGGCATCTGTTCCCACACTTCGGTTGTACTGAGGTCAGTCGCGTTCCCCCGTTCACTTGCCATGGAAGGCGAATGACCGGGCACCGGAATAGTTCACGACAAGCGCAATCGCCGAGGCGATGGCGAGCGCAACGGCAGGCGACGCGAGTACGCCCGGGCCAAACGCGATCAGCGTCACATACACCGTCAGATTGACCAGCAATCCCACGATCTGCACCGACAGATACGAAGCGAATTCACGCATGCTCGGCCGGGTCCCGGCCTTGAAAGTCAGCGTGCGGTTCAGAAGCCACGTCACTACGACGGCGATGCCGAACGATAGCCCCCGGCCGGCGAGGGGGCCGGCGCCGAGCCAGACGGCGGCGAGGAGCACGCCGAGGTCGGTGACGAAGCCGAGGCCGCCGACGACACAGAACCGCAGGAAGCGCCGGGCCTCGCCGGAGCGGACCAGGGCCGTGACGTCAAAGCCCGTCATCGAAGACCGGAATGGCGAGATAGGCGAGGCGCATCATGTTGTGCCGCGTCTTGGTGACCATATCGAGGATCAGCCCGGCGGCAATACTCAGCACGCCGACCAGGACGAGGCTCGTGGCGAGGACGGCCGTGGGTAGGCGCGGGACGAGGTGGGTCTCGAGGAATTCGTAGATCACCGGGACGCCGATGACGATGCCGGCGATGACCGCGAGCAGGCCGGCCGTGCCGAAGAACAGCAACGGCCGTTCGTCCTTCACCAGGCGGGCGATGAGCCACAGGATGCGCGTGCCGTCCCGCACGGTGCGCAGCTTGCTCTCCGAGTTCTCCGGCCGCTCCTTGTAGCGCGCCCGCAGCTCGAGCGACGGCATGCGCAGCTCGAGGCAGTGAATGGCAAGTTCCGTTTCGGTCTCGAAGCCGCCCGAGGTGGCCGGAAACGATTTGACGAAGCGCCGCGACAGCACCTTGTAGCCGGACAGCATGTCCTCGAACTGTCGCCCGAAGACGGACTGCACGATGCCGCTCAGCAGCCTGTTGCCCCAACGATGGCCGCGCCGGTAGGCGGCGCCGTCCGCCGCGTCCCGCGCCGCGTTGACGAAGTCGGCCCGCTCGGCGAGCAGCCGGGCGACCAGGTCGGGGGCGGCCCCGGCATCGTAGGTATCGTCGCCGTCGACCAGGATGTAGACGTCCGCCTCGACATCGGCGAACATTCGCCGGACCACGTAGCCCTTGCCTTGCCGTGGCTCGCGGCGGACGATCGCGCCAGCCGCCCTGGCGATGGCAGCCGTGTCGTCGGTGGAATTGTTGTCGTAGACGTAGATGGCCGCGTCCGGCAAGTGCGTGCCGAAGTCCCGCACCACCTTGCCGATGGCCGCCGCTTCATTGAAGCAGGGGACCAGCACGGCGATGCGTGGACGCGCCGCCCGGCCGGTGCCGGCGATGCCAGGTGAGGCGAGAGGCTGGTTCATCGGCAAGCTCTTCTCATCGCGGCGTGGCGGAGCTCAGCCGGGCGCGCCTGCATCCGGCATCTCCTTGCGGCACGAGCCCGCCTCTAAGGACAGGGAGGTCAGGGCAAAATCAAGCCGCCGCGGGTCGCGCCCGCGGCCCAGCTCGCGCGGCGAGTAGGAGCGATCCGTCTCGAACGTCAGGCGCATGATGCCGTCGGCGGGGATGTCGGCGGCGGCAATGCAGACCGTCTGTTCGCTTCGTTCAGCGGTCAGCGTGAGCTCGGCCAGTGGCCGACCCACCAACAAAACACGCACCGCCTTGCTCGCCACCGCGTCCGGCAGGACGGACGACATGGCCAGACGCAGGCGGGCATCGCCGCCCGCGAGTGAGGCGGCGCCGAGCCGGACGGTGAGTTCAGAGCGCGTGTCGAGCGCCCAAGTGCCCCAGTCGTCCGGTTGCCACCATCCGGTCGACAGCATGCCGGCGCCGCGATCTCCGGCGCGGAAGGTGACGGTCTCTCCGGCCGCGAGCGGCTGCACCGGCGGGCCGGGCAGCGGCCGGCTGGTGACGTGCCGCCAGGTCGACGAGGCGAGGTCGAGCGCGCACAGGCCGTCCGCCACTCCGCGGCGGCGAGCATAGTCGTAGACGCGGGTCTCATAGGCGCCGCCCAGGGGATCATCGAGGTCCCAGCCGGGCGGCAGGAAGCTGTCCACGCCCAGTACCGTCGGCAGCCCGGACGAAGTGGCGTAGAGCATCGCCTCCACCGCGTGGACGTAGAAGCGGCGTTGCGCCTCGCTATCGGTCGGCGCCACCGTCGGGTGGACGACGTAGAAGGCGCGGCATTCGCGCGGCGCGGTCGCCGGCGGCCGGCGCAGCACGGCGACATCGGCCGTCCTCAAGCCTGCGGTCGGCGTGAGATTGTGCTGTTCGACCAGCACGGCGAGGCCGATGAGCGCAGCGGCCAGGGGGCGCCAGCCCCGGCCGCGGCTGGCCGCGCTATGCGCCAGCCGGTCCAGGGCGACCGCGGTCAGGATCGCGCCGAACGTCACCAGGACCAATTGCAGGCGGGCCACCACGCGCAGGGCGCGAGCGCCCGGAACCGTGTGATAGATCAGCGTCCACAGCGTCATGCCGCCGATCTGCACCTCCAACAGCATGCCGGCGACGATCGCCACCAGCAGGCTCTTGTAGACCAGCGCCGGCAGAGCATGCGGGCGCCCGCTCTGCCGGACCGCGGCGACCAATGCGGCCAGCAGCGTCACCAGCACGAGCGGCGTGAAGCCGCGCGCCAGTTCGCCGACGCTCCAGCTGGCGAGGCCACCCCAGAGGAGGTTGCCGGCCCCGACGTTGATGAGATCGATCGGCGCCAGCAGATATTGATAGACGTCGGCCAGCCGGTGCATGCCGGTCGAGCGCGCGGTCGGCCCGTAGGTCAGCGCAAAGGGAATCAGGCCGAGCGCAAAGGCGGCCGCGCCCGGCAGCAGCGCCCGCCAGCGGCCGCCACGCACGAAATCTCCCACCAGCGCAATGAGCACCGCCCAGTCGATCACCGCGGCGGCGGCCAGCGCGATCAGCGCGAACAGGCCGGTGAACCAGAACGTGTAGAAGGCCGTCATCGCCCACGCCGTCAGCAGCAGTCCGAGGGCTCCGCCCCACAGCGCCGCGGCGGCTCGCCGCTCGGCCACCAGCAGTTCGTGGACGCGGGCAAGCAGGCAGCCGAGCAGCGGCGCGAAGGCGACGGTCGCCAGTTGGGTGTGTGCCGTGCCGATGTAGAAGGCGTTGGAGCACATGACCAGGAGGGCGCCGAGAGCCGTCGCCCACAGCGACAGCCGGAAGTAGCGCCGCATCAGCACCCAGGCGGCAAAGAAGCCCACGGCGCGGACAACGGCCACGGTGAGCTCCATGGCGGCGAGCTGGCTCGCGCCGAGACGGCGAAAGCCGGAATAGATCACGCCGTAGACGAAGTAGCCGTCGTTGAAGCCGAGGACATGCGGATAAGGATAGAAGAAGATCGGGTCGCGCCAGCGATACCAGCCTTTGAGCACGCCGTACCAATGCTCGAGCCGAGCCGCCTGGATGACCGGATCGAAGCGGTCCCCCGTATAGATGTCGGGCCCATGCCAGAGATGGGCGCGGTAGAAGTAGAGGAGCGCGAGCCCGCAAACGAGGACGCTGACGATGACATCGGTGCCGGGAAAGCTACGCGGCGCGCGCGCCGCCTCGCGGTCTCGCATCCTGTCACCCTCCCGCAGGCGATGGTTTTCGTGTTGGGAGGAGGTGACGCGATTCGTGTGCCCAGACCAAGGCCACCGCCTGATCGACGGAAGGCGCGATCGCGCGCTGAGAGCGTGGCGCGCGATGCGGGACGATTTCTCCTTAAATCAACATCCCTCTATAAGTTTTTGATTTTAAAATGATCTTGTCGAAAAGCGGTCCACTGCTTCAGTTCATGCGCTCGTCGTCGAGCAGCCGGTTCACGGCCGCAGCAAAGCCATCTGCTTCGTTGCCCTCCGCCATCACCATGTCGGCGGCGGCCTTGGCCGCGTCGCTGCCGTTGCCCATGGCAATGGCGTAGCCCGCCTTGCGGAACATGGGGATGTCGTTGTCCATGTCGCCGATGGTGACGATCTCGCTCGCCGGGATGCCCATGCTGCGGCTGATGAACGCCACCACGGTGCCCTTGTCCACGTGGGGCGGCGTCACGTCGAGATAGTAGAGCTGCGAGCGGCCGGAGTGGGTGAGGCCGTGCAGCGCTTGGGCCAAGGTTCCCTCGATGGCGGCAAGGTGCTCATGATCGTCGCTCGCCCCCACGATCTTGCCGCCCTGGGCGAGGTAGGGGGTAAAATCCGATACCACCGTCGGTTCGGTCAGGATCGTCCGCAGCTCGTGCTCCACATGGGGCCCATCCGGATCGGTGATCAGCCACTGGCCGGCCGTGAAGAACCAGGTGCTGATCCTCTCGCTGCCGAGCAGATCGATCGCGACGCGGGCGGCCTCCTCGGGAATGAGGGTCTGCTCGATGACGCTCATGTCGGGCCGAACCATGGTGCCGCCGTTGAAGCCGCCGACCGGGTCCGTGATGCCCAGCGCGTCGACGATGTAGCGCATGCCGAATGGCGGCCGGCTGCTCGTCACGCTGAAGCCGATGCCCTGTTGCTTGAGGCGCGCCACCGCGGCCTGGCTCGCGCGCGTCACCCGCTTGTCGTCGGTGACGAGCGTGCCGTCCACGTCGGAGAGGACGAACGAGATGCGTTCGGGCCGCGAACGTTTGGCGGCGGGCTCCGTGTCGCTCAAGCCAGGCTCCCGGGTGGCATTTCGGTGCGCTCGCGCAGGCCGAGGCCTCGGATGATGTCGGTCACGATCTCGTCGGGCGCCGGCTCCACGGAAACTGTCAGCGCGCGCTCGCCCGGGCTTGGCGCCTGGAGCGTGTCGAGCTGATCCTGGAGCAGGCTCGCGGGCATGAAGTGCCCGCTGCGGCCACCCATGCGCGCGGCGATCAACGGGGCGGGGCCGGTGAGATGCACGACCCGCACCTCGGCCGCCCCGCGAACGAGGGCATCGCGGTAGACGCGCCGCAACGCCGAGCAGGCGAGCACGGATGGGGTGCCGGTGTCCCGTTGCCGGTCGATCCAAGCCGCCAGTGCGGCGAGCCACGGGGCGCGGTCGGCGTCGGTGAGCGGCACCCCGGCGCGCATCTTGGCGACGTTGGCGGCCGGATGCAGCGCGTCGGCATCGAGGAAATCCCACCCGAGCCGCTGGGCGAGGAGCGTTCCGATCGTCGTCTTGCCGGACCCCGAGACGCCCATGACGATCACGGTCGCCGGCGCGTGCTCGGGCGCCGAGCCGGTCAATCGACGTCGTCCGGGTGGGCGGCGCGATCCACCAGCCAGCTCAACTGCTCCTGGGCGGTGACGCGCGCGGCCGGCAGGTCTTCGCCCGCCAGCACGCGGGCCAGGATCGCCCGTTTGTCGGCGCCGGCGACCAGAAAAGCCGTCGATCGGCTGGAGTTGAGAGCGGGGAGGGTCAGGGTGACGCGCGGCACGTAGGGGGTCTGCCCGGCCTCCGGCACACCGACAACCCAGCGCGTCTCCTCCGCGAGGGCCGGCTTCCCAGGAAACAGCGAGGCCGTATGGCCGTCGAGGCCGATGCCGCAGATCATCACGTGGAACAGCGGCCGGTTGGGGTCGAGGATCTCGGCTCCGTAGAGCTGCTGCAGCGTCGCCTCATAGGCGCGGGCGCTCGCCTCGGGCGTCTCGAGATTGGGGATGACGTGGATGCGGTCCGGCGGGATGGGCGCGTGGTCGAAGAGGGCGAGCCGCGCCATGCGGGCGTTGCTGCGCTCGTCGCTCGGGGGCACGAAGCGGTCGTCGCCGAAGAACCAGCGGATGCGCCCCCAAGGCAGCGTCTCCAGGAACGGCGGCCTGGCCAGAGCCTCGTACAGTTTCTGAGGCGTCGAGCCGCCGGAGAGGCAGACGAACACGTCACCCGGCGTCGCTTCGATCTCCTCCAGCAGCCAACTGGCGGCGGATTGACGGAGCGCCTCTGCATCCTTGGAAACGATGGTTTCGATCGTCGTCATCGCCGCCTCGCGTGCTCCGTCGAATCAGCCGGGCCAAGCCTTGCCGCTCTGTGCAAGCCCTGCCGTTCTATAGATGCCGCCAACTGCGGCCGTCGCGCCCGAGCAGCGCGTCGGCTTCGCTCGGGCCGTTCGTTCCGGCAGCATAGGTGGCGAGGCCTGCGCCCTTCGTCTCGCGCCAGACCCGCTGGAACGGCTCGACTGCGCACCAGCCGGCCTCCACTGCATCGGCGCGCTGGAACAGCATGGCGTCACCGATCATGCAGTCGTAGATCAGCGTCTCATAGCCCGTCGACGGGGCCGCCTCGAAGAAGTCGGCGTACTTGAAGCGCATGTCGACGCCGCCGATGCGAATGGCGGGGCCGGGCACCTTGGCATTGAAGTGCAGCCGGATGCCCTCGTCCGGCTGGATGCCGAGGACCATGAAGTTCTGTGCCAGACGTTCCACCGGCGTCTCGCGGAACATGCTGAAGGGGGCGGCCTTGAACTTGATCGCCACTTCGGACTTACGCGCGGAGAGGGCCTTGCCCGTGCGCAGGTAGAAGGGCACGCCCGCCCAGCGCCAGTTATCGATGTGCAGCTTCAGCGCGACATACGTCTCGGTCGTGCTGGTCGGCGAGACATCGGGCGCCTCCCGGTAACCGACGACGGTCTCGCCGTTCACGGTGCCGGCACCGTAGCTGGCGCGCACGGAGTTCGCGAGCGCCTGCTCGTCCGTATAGTGGGAGATGGCGTCCAGCACCTCCGCCTTCTCGGCCCGCACCGCGCCTGCCTCGAAGCGGGACGGGGGCTCCATGGCGACGAGCGAGAGGAGCTGGAAGAGGTGGTTTGGCACCATGTCGCGCAGGGTGCCGGTGGCGTCGAAGAACGCGCCGCGCCGTTCCACGTTCACCGTTTCGGCCACCGTGATCTGCACGTGGTCGATGTGGTTGCGGTTCCATAGCGGCTCGAACACGCCGTTGGCGAACCGCAGCATGGTGATGTTCTGGACCGTCTCTTTGCCGAGATAGTGGTCCATCCGGTAGATCTGATCCTCGTCGAGGACGCTCAACAGATCGCCATTGAGGGCGCGGGCCGAGCCGAGGTCGGTCCCGAACGGCTTCTCGACGATCACCCGCCGCCAGGGGCCGCCATCTTCTTCGCCCACCAGCTTGGCGGCGCCGAGCGCCTTGACGATCGGGGCGAAGCCCGCCGGAGGCGTCGCCAGGTAGAAGATGCGGTTGCCCTGCGTGCGGTAGCGGTCCTCCACGTCGAGCAGCCGGGCGCACAGCGTGTCGAAGCTGCCGTCCAGGCTCGGGTCCGCCTGGACGTAGCTCAGGTTGTTGAACAGCTTCTTGGCGAGTTCGCGATCGACCGGCCGTGTCGCGAATTTTCCCAGGGCTTCGACGAGGCCGTTGCGGAAATCGTCGCTCGTCAGATCGGCGCGGCCGACGCCGATGACGGCGAAATGGTCCGGCAGCAGGTTGGTCGCCGCTAGGTTGTACAGGGCGGGCACGAGCAGCCGTTGCGTCAGATCGCCCGTGGCGCCGAAGATAACGAAGCAGCAAGGGTCGGGCCGGCGGACGCCGGAGGTGTCCGTCTGGATCATCGGGCCACCTTGCTCGACGCAGCAGCGGGAGACGGCGCGCCATGGCCGGGCTCGACGTGGCCGCCGAAGCCCTTGCGCATGGCCGACAGGATCTTCTCGGCGAAGGTGTGCTCCTGGCGCGAGCGGAAGCGGGCGTAGAGGGCCGCGGACAGCACGTCGGCGGGGACGGCTTCCTCAATCGCGGCCTGGATGGTCCAGCGCCCTTCACCCGAATCCTCGACGAAGCCCGAATAGCTCGCCAAGGTCGGTTCCTCCGCCAGCGCGTCCGCCGTCAGGTCGAGCAGCCAGGAGCTGACGACGCTGCCGCGGCGCCAGACCTCGGCGATGTCGGCGATGTCGAGGTCGAACTGCTCGGCCGCCACCCGGTCTTTGCCACCGGCGTTCTTGAGAATGTCGAAGCCCTCGGCGTAGGCCTGCATCAGGCCGTACTCGATGCCATTGTGCACCATCTTGACGAAATGGCCGGCACCGTTCGGCCCGGCATGGATGTAGCCGTGCTCGGCGCGCGCATCGCGCCCCTCGCGGCCCGGCGTGCGCGGCACGTCGCCGAGGCCCGGCGCCAGGGTCGAGAAGATCGGATCGAGCCGGTCGACGATCTCCTTGTCACCGCCGATCATCATGCAATACCCGCGCTCCAGGCCCCAGACGCCGCCGCTGGTGCCGACGTCGACGTAGGAGATGCCCTTGGGCGCCAGCGCCTGAGCCCGGCGGATGTCGTCCCGCCACATGCTGTTGCCGCCGTCGATGATGGTATCGCCCGGCGACAGCAGGTTGCCGAGTTCCATCACCGTCTGCTCGGTCGCCGCGCCGGCCGGCAGCATCACCCACACATGGCGCGGCGCGTCGAGTTTGGCCACCACGGCGGCGAGGTCACCCGCGCCGACCGCACCCTCGCCGACCAGCGCATCGATCGCCGCCTGGGCACGATCGCTGACGACTGCCTGATGGCCGTTCTGGAGTAGCCGCCGGACGATATTGCCGCCCATGCGTCCGAGGCCGATCATGCCGAGCTGCATTGTGGTGCCTTTCCTGCCTTGAGGACCGGCCGGCGGCCGCGTGCCACCGGTCAATGATACGAATGTTGCGCGGCCGGCGCGGCTCGGCGCAGGCTCTCAGGCCCGCGCCACCGCTTGCTCGATCGCTTCGGCGATGGTGGCGAGCCCGTGCGCGACGTCGCCTGAGATGTGCAGGCGAAGGTAGCGCCGGCCCCGCTCGGCGAGCACGCCGAGGTCGCCCGCCGCCTGCGCCGCCTCGACCTGGCCGAAGCTCAGGCTGCGGCCTGGTATGGCGATGTCGTGGGCCGCATCGGCGGTGATCTGCACGAAGACGCCGCTGTTCGGTCCGCCCTTGTAGGCTTGGCCCGTCGAATGCAGGAAGCGCGGGCCGAAGCCGAGGCAGGTGGCCACCCGCCGCTCGACGAGCACCGCCTTGCGGGCCTTTTGCAGCACCTCGTGATGGGCCGGGTTGCGGGCAACATAGGCGAGGATGGCGACATAGTCGCCCGCCTTGGCCCGGCCCAGGTGGGCGCGCAGCACCTCTGCCAGGCCGCCCGCCTCGGCGGCCAGATCGAACTGCTCGCGATCGGCCTCGCTGCTGAAGACGCTAATCGGGCCGGTGATGGCCGTCGGCGTCTCCTGCGGCAGGTGGCCGGTCTGCTCGATGGCGGCGCTGAGTTCGCGCGTCTTGATCTTGCTCGCTTCCACGTCGGGCTGGTCGAACGCGTTGATGCCGATGACCGCGCCGGCGACGGCGGTGGCGATCTCGAAGCGGAAGAACTCCTCGGCGAGCCGATCACGCGAGGCGAGGTCGATGCGCACCACGGGATGGCCAGCGGCCCGGAGCGTCTCGGCGAAGGCGTCCTGCGTCCCACTGGAGCCGTCGGTCAGGCGCAGATAGATGAAGACGCGGTCGCCGGCGTAGGCATCGATCGGCACCTCGGGCTCGCCGTCCACCGGGATCAGGCCCTTGCCCTGCTTGCCGGTCGACTCGGCGAGCAATTGCTCAGCCCAGGCGCCGAAGGTCGCGATGCCGGGCGAGGCGATCAAGGTCACCTTGTCCCGGCCGGCGTTGGCGGCGGTGCCCAGCACGAGGCCGAGCGTCGCGCCCGGGTTGTCGGCGGGCGGCACGTCGGGCCCGCAGGCGTAGACCATTTCCTGCGCGGTCTTGAGGAAGACCTCGACATTGATGCCGATGGCGGCGGCCGGCACCAGGCCGAAGCGCGAGAGCACAGAGTAACGGCCGCCGACGCCGGGCAGGCCGTAGAAGACGCGCCAGAAGCCGTCGGCCTTGGCGGTCTTCTCCATGGAGGAGCCGGGGTCGGTCACGGCCACGAAGCGGCTGCCAGCCTCATCGCGGCCGAGCGCCTTGCCCACCTTGTCGAAGAAGTAGTCCTTGAGGATGTTGGGCTCGAGCGTGCTGCCCGATTTGCTCGAGACGATGAACAATGTCCGGCGCAGGTCGAGTTTGGCCTCGGTGGCGGCGATCTGCTCGGGATCGGTGGAATCGATGATGGTGAGGGCCGGGTAGCCGTCGGCGGCGCCGAAGGTCTCGGCCAGCACCTCCGGGCCCAGGCTCGAGCCGCCCATGCCGATCAGCAGCACGTGGTCGAAGTCGGCCTCGGCGACCTCCCGCTGGAAGGCGACGAGCTCGTCGACGCGCTTGAGCTCCTCCGGCACCAGGGTCAGCCAGTCGAGCCACTTGGCTTCGTCCTTGCCGGTCCAGACAGCCGCATCCCGATGCCACAGGCGGCGCAGCGATCCCTCGCTCCGCCAGGCCTCGCTGGCGTGCGCGACACCGTCGGCCAGCGTTTGGGGGAGGGCGGTCGTCTGCGTGTTGAGCTGCGCGCCCAGCACGGTGATGCGCCGCCGCGCCACCGCACCGAGCAGCTTGTCGGCCGCATCGGCGAAGAGCTTGACGCCGTCGCTGACCAGTTCGTCGGCAACGGCCTCGATGGAAATGCCGGCCTTGGCCAGGGCGGCCATGATCGCTTCGGCCTCGCCGACGTTCTCCTCCAGCGAGTTGCGCAACCGGCCGTGATCGCGGAAGGCGTCCATGGTGGCCGGAGGCATGGTGTTGACCGTGTTGGGCCCGATCAGCTCCTCCACATACAGCACGTCGCTGTAGGCCTTGTTCTTGGTGCCGGTCGAGGCCCACAGCAGACGCTGGGCGTGGGCGCCCTTCGCCTTGAGCTGCGCAAAGCCGCCGTTGAAGAGGCGCTGGTAGCGCCGGTAGGCGAGCTTGGCGTTGGCGATGGCGACCTTGCCCTTGAGGCCGGCCAGCCGCGCTTTTTCGTCCGGATCGTTGGCCTTGGCGATGGCCTGGTCGAGCAGCTTGTCGACGGCGACATCGATGCGGCTGATGAAGAAGCTCGCCACGCTCGCCACCCTGGAGACGTCGCCCCCCTTGGCGGCCAGCGCCTCGAGGCCGGCGATGTAGGCCTTGGCCACCTCCTCGTAGACCTCCTGCGAGAACAGCAGCGTCACATTGATGTTGATGCCGTCGCCGATCAGCGTGCGGATGGCCGGAATGCCGGCCTTGGTGGCCGGCACCTTGACCATCAGGTTGGGACGGTCGACCTCCTTCCAGAAGCGGCGCGCCTCCTCGACGGTCGGCTCGGTCTCGAGCGCCAAGTAAGGCGAGACCTCGAGGCTGACGTAGCCGTCGGCGCCGCCAGTCGCGTCGTAGACCGGACGCAGCACGTCGGCTGCCTTGCGGATGTCAGCCATCGCCAGGTGCTCGTAGAGCCCCATCACCGACAGGTCGCTCTGGCCGAGAAGGTCGGCCGTCGCCTGCGAATATTCGTCGGTATCGGCGATCGCCTTCTCGAAGATGGACGGGTTGGAGGTCACTCCGCGCAGCCCGTCCTCGGCGACCAGGCGGGCGAGGTCGCCCTTGTCGATGAAGCCGCGGGCCAGAAAGTCGAGCCAGGCGGCCTGGCCATGGTCGGGAAGGGATTTCAACGGGTTCATGGCGGTCTCCTGGCGGACTTCTATCCCGGTGCGCCCGAGCGGGCGAGCGTCTTCGCGCGCGGCTTGCCGTTCCGTCTTGCGGCCGCTGCGGCCTTCGGATCCCCGTGGCCGCCGCGCAGACGAGTGCGACAGGTCGCAGCCATTCATGACGTCCTTACGTCAGTCGCGTCTACAACGATTGGCGACGTTGACCGAGGAAACTGAACCGATCAATCTCAAATGCAACCGCCGCAATCCGGATCCGCGCCTGCCGCAACGGACGGCGCCTTAGAGCGCATACCCGCTCGGATGAACCCATCCGTTGCGCAGATGTGCTCCAACTCTTTGAATTCAAAAGCTGAATCCTGGTTGGCCGAAATCGGCCGGCCGGACGTGCGCCAACGCAATTGACCGATCCTACCGGAGGAACGCCCTTGCAGAAGAAACAGTTCGCGCTCGGTGCAGCGCTCGGCCTTGTCTTGGCCTCGGCCGCGCAGGCCCAATCTCCCATTCAGGTCAAGATCGGCGTGCTGAACGACCGCGCAGGGCTTTATTCGGACATCACCGGTGAGGGCTCGGCCATCGCGGCGCGCATGGCCGTGGAAGACGCCAAGGTCGCCGACAAGGGAATCAAGGTCGAAGTGCTCGCCGGCGACCACCAGAACAAGCCGGACGTCGGCTCCTCCATCGCCCGCCAATGGATCGACCAGGACGGCGTCGACGTGATCGCCGACGTGCCCACCTCCTCCGTAGCGTTGGCCGTCAACCAGGTCGTGCGCGAGAAGAACAAGATCTTCCTCAATTCGGGGGCCGGTTCGTCCGACCTCACGGGCAAGCAGTGCTCGCCCAACACCGTACACTGGACGTACGATACATGGGCGCTCGCCAACGGCACGGGCGGCGCCATGGTCAAGCGCGGCGGCGACACCTGGTTCTTCGTCACCGCCGACTATGCCTTCGGCCAGGCCCTGGAGCGCGATACCAGCGCGGTCGTCACGAAGGCCGGCGGCAAGGTGCTGGGCTCGGTCAAGCATCCGATCAACACCAGCGACTTCTCGTCTTATCTGCTGCAGGCGCAGTCATCGAAGGCGAAGGTGATCGGCCTCGCCAACGCCGGCGGTGACACCATCAACGCCATCAAGCAGGCCGGCGAGTTCGGCATCACCCAGGGCGGCCAGGCGGTTGCCGGCCTGCTGATCTTCAGCAGCGACATCCATTCGCTGGGGGTCAAGACGGCGCAAGGCCTGGTGCTGACCGAGGCATTCTATTGGGACCTGAACGACAAGACACGGGCATTCTCCAAGCGGTTTGCCGAGAAGAATGGCGGCAAGATGCCGACGAGCGTGCATGCGGGCGTCTACAGCTCCGTGCTGCAGTACCTGAAGGCGGTCGCCGAGCTGAAGAGCAAGGACCCGGAGAAGGTGCTGGCCAAGCTGCGGAGCGCGCCGATCGAGGATGAGCTGTTCGGCAAGGTGGTGCTGCGCGAGGACGGTCGCGCCGTGCACGACATGTATCTGTTCGAGGTGAAGAAGCCGGACGAGTCGAAGGGGCCGTGGGACCTCTACAAGACGTTGACCGTCATTCCCGCCGATCAGGCCTTCCGGCCGCTGAAGGAGGGGGGCTGCCCCCTCGTCAAGAGCTGACCGACCCCGGCCGTGCAGGTCCTTCGCAAGGCGACGGGTCTGCACGGCGTGCGGCATCGGGCTGATCAAGCCGGCGCCCCGCCGGCGCCGGCGGTTGGTGTCCCCGGCTGGACCTGCCGTCTTGTATAGAATATCACATCGCGGGTCTGGCCCTGTGGCCAAGATGCATATACACATTTGACCGAGGCCGGGCAGAGACGGCCGCCTCGTTCGGGAGAAGACGAACCGGGCGGAGGTGGCGGGCGTCGGGCCGTCGAGGGAGCGAACACATGAGCAGTGCTGCGGCAGAGCGGGCCGACAATTCCAAGGCCAAGGTCGAGCTGACCGTCGACGAGCTGAAGGCCAAGGTCGGCCAGGAGGTCGGCGTGTCCCGCTGGTTCGAGGTGGACCAGAAGCGCATCGACGCCTTCGCCGACGTGACCGAGGACTGGCAGTTCATTCACGTCGATCCGGCGGCGGCCGCCAAGACGCCGTTCGGCAGCACCATCGCACACGGCTTCCTGACCACATCGCTGCTCGCCCCCATGGCCTACGATGCGCTCCCGGGAATCGCCGGCCGCGCCATGGGCGTCAATTACGGTTTCGACAAGCTGCGCTTCATCTCGCCGGTGCGCTCCGGCAAGCGCGTCCGCGGTCGCTTCACGCTGAAGGAATTCACCCAGAAGGGCCCGAAGGAGCTGCTGCTGAAGCACGAGGTGGCCGTCGAGATCGAGGGGGAAGCCAAGCCCGCCCTCGTCGCCGAGTGGCTCGGCATGTCTTTCCTGGCCTGATCGTTCGGGTATGACGTGGGGTGCGTCGGCCCGGCTGCGGCCGATGCGGAACCCGTCCCCGACGCCGACGGCGCCACCCCAACTTCAAGGACAACAGGATGAGCATTCGTTTCGATGATCGCGTCGCCATCGTGACCGGCGCCGGCAACGGCCTGGGCCGCGAGCATGCGCTCGGCCTCGCGGCTCGTGGCGCCAAGGTGGTGGTCAACGATTTCGGCGGCGCGCGCGACGGCACCGGCGGCAGCTCCGAGGCGGCCGAGAAGGTCGTAGCGCAGATCAAGGCGGCGGGCGGCGAGGCGATCGCCGACGGCGCGGACGTCGCCAATGCCGAGCAAGTCAAGGCGATGGTCGACCGCGCCAAGGGGCAGTGGGGCCGCGTCGACATCCTCATCAACAACGCCGGCATCCTGCGCGACAAGACCTTCGCCAAGCTCGACATCGCCGATTTCTGGAAGGTGGTGGACGTGCACCTCATGGGCACGGTCAACTGCACCAAGGCCGTGTGGGACACCATGCGCGAGCAGAACTACGGCCGCATCGTGCTGACCTCGTCGTCGTCGGGCATCTACGGCAACTTCGGCCAGGCCAACTACGCTGCCGCCAAGGCCGCCATGGTCGGCCTGATGAACGTGCTGCACATCGAAGGGCAGAAGAACAACATCCACGTGAACACCCTGGCACCAGCGGCCGCGACCCGCATGACCGAGGAGCTGATGCCGCCGGAGGTGCTGAAGCTGTTGGAGCCCGGCAAGATCTCGCCCGGCGTGCTGTTTCTGGTCAGCGAGAACGGCCCGTCGCGTGTCATTCTGGGCGCTGGGGCGGGCGTCTACGCGCAGACCCATATCTATGAGACCGAGGGCGCCTATCTGCCGCCGGCCGAGAATACGCCGGAGGGCGTCGCCGCCCAGTTTGCGCGCATCTCCGATCCAGCCGGCCAACGGGAGCTGCAGGGCGCTTTCGAGCAGACCGGGCACTTCGTCAGCAAGGCGGCCGCGGCGCAGGGCATCAAGCTGCCCGCGCGCTGATATCAGTTATCCGACGTCGGGGGCCGGCGGCTTCGCGCCGGCTCCGCAGCAGATCCACGGGAGGATCCCCATGAGAGAAGCGGTCATCGTCTCCACGGCCCGCACGCCGATCGGCAAGGCCTATCGCGGCGCCTTCAACGACACCCAGGCCCAGGCCCTGGGCGGCCACGTGATCAAGCACGCGGTGCAGCGTGCCAAGATCGACCCGGCCGAGATCCAGGACGTCGTCTTCGGCGCGGCCATGCAGCAGGGTTCCAGCGGGCTCAACATCGCCCGCCAGTCGGCCATGCGCGCCGGCCTGCCGACCTCGGTGGCGGGCATGTCGCTCGACCGCCAGTGCGCCTCCGGCATGATGGCCATCGCCACCGCCGCCAAGGAGATCATTTCCGACGGCATGGACGTGACCGTCGGTGGTGGCCTCGACTCGATCTCGCTCGTGCAGAACGACAAGCAGAACACCTATCGCGCGCGCGATCCGTGGCTGGTGGACCACCTGCCGGCCATCTACATGTCCATGCTGGAGACGGCCGAGACGGTCGGCGCCCGCTACAATGTTTCGCGCGAGGCCCAGGACCGATATTCGGTGCAGTCTCAGGCTCGCACCGCCGCCGCCCAACAGGCCGGCCGCTTCGCCGACGAGATCGTGCCGCTCCCCAGCACCATGAAGGTGCAGGACAAGGCGACGGGCGAGGTCAAGGACGTGGCGATCACCCTAGACAAGGACGAAGGCAACCGTCCCGGCACGACGTACGAGAACCTCGCCAGCCTCCAGCCCGTCTTCAAGGATGGGTTGACGATCAAGCAGGGCAAGTACATCACCGCCGGCAATGCCTCGCAGCTCTCCGACGGTGCTTCCGCGGCGGTGCTGATGGAGGGCAGGCTCGCGGAGAAGCGCGGCCTGGAGCCGCTTGGCATCTACCGCGGCATCGCGGTGGCCGGCTGCGAGCCGGACGAGATGGGCATCGGCCCGGTGTTCGCCGTGCCGAAGCTGCTCAAGGCCAACGGCCTCAAGATCGAGGACATCGGCCTGTGGGAGCTCAACGAAGCCTTCGCGGTGCAGGTACTCTATTGCCGTGACAAGCTCGGCATTCCGGACGAGTTGCTCAACGTCGACGGGGGCGCGATCTCCATCGGCCATCCCTACGGCATGTCAGGCGCCCGCATGGTCGGGCACGCGCTGATCGAGGGCAAGCGCCGCGGCGCCAAATACGTCGTCTGCACCATGTGCGTCGGCGGCGGCATGGGCGCGGCAGGCCTGTTCGAAGTGGCCTGATCGGATACACAGTCCACGCTTTTCGACAGCCCGTCGCTCGGCCGAGCGACGGGCTTCTTTTCGTGCAGGAGACATGGTCTACGAGGGAGGGGCGCGGCGCGGGGCCGGGCGGCAGGCAAGACGGGGTGGGCGATGAGCGACATCACTGATCAATCCGGTTCGGGCCGCCGCAGCTTCCTGCTCGCGCAGGCTCCCTACATCGCCATGCTGCTCCTGGTGTTCGGCGGCATCGCCCTCACCAGCCTGCTACCGTCGCTGACCTCCGTCTACTGGCAGCTCATCGCTGTCGTCTTCGCCGTCATGTGCATACTCAGCGAATGGCGACGGCATCCCCCCGGCCGGCCCCGATGGCGGATGGCCATCGCGCAGCTCCTGCACTGGGCGGTGATCCTCATCGCCATGCGCGTGCTGTTCGTGCACGACGTCGCCAACATGCTGAACTCCGATGCCATCGGCCTTGCGGTGCTCGCGGTGCTCGCGCTCGGCACGCTGCTCGCCGGCATTCATATCGGCGCTTGGCAGATCGGCTTCGTGGGCCTGCTGCTGGCGCTCGGCATCCCGGCGATCGCCTGGCTCGAACAGGCGGCCCTGCTCATCACGGCGGCTGCCATCTCGATCGCCGCCATTGCGGCCCTCTACCTGTGGCAGCGGCATCGCAGCGCCGAATCGGCGGATGTCTAGACGGATTCCAGAACTGCGACTGCCGTTCGCACTATTGTGAGCTGGTCAACCAGCCCAATGTCTTGCGAAAACTTGCACACGCGGCAAATAGGAGCTGCGTCTCGCGCCAATCCGCGCTAGGGGAGTCCGGCAGGGCGCCGGTCTGTAGCCGGCTCGGTTTCCGGCGCGATCTGCTTCCATCTCGGCGAAGGGGGGAATCGCCACATGAAGCACACCTGGTCACTGTTGGGCGCGGCCGCGATCGGCGCCGCACTGGTCACGGGTCCGGCCTGGGCGCAGCAGCCCGCCGCAGCGCCCCCTGCGGGGCAGACGATGGCCGCTCCGGCGGCCGGACAGGCCGACGCGGGCGCGCCGCCGCCGTACAGTGCGGAGGATGCCCGCGCCATCCTCAACGCGCGTCTCGCCGCGCTCAAGGCGGTGATCGAGCTGACCCCCGAGCAGGACAAGCTCTGGCCGGCTCTGGAGACGGCGGTGCGCGACATCGTCAAGGATGCCGCTCAGCGGCGCGCGCAACGCAGTCAGCAGCCGCCTCCGGCGACGTTCCTCGACGTGCTTGGCCGCATCGCCGACGCGGAAGAGACCCGCGGCAAGGATCTGCGTCGCTTCGTCGAGGCCGCCAAGCCGTTCGTCGCGTCGCTGAGCGACGCGCAGAAGCGTCGCGTGCCGGCCTTCCTGGGCATGACCGACCATCCCGGCGGCCCGCAGCCGAGCGCGCAGATCTGGCTGTTCGAGGAAGAAGACGATCAATCCTGACGCGCTCGGCAATCGAGGGAGGACAGCTTCCATGCGCAAGATGATACTGCTGGTGTGGGCGGCTGCGGCGGCCCTGCTCGCTGGCGCCCCCGCGGCGCAGGCCATGCCGGTCGATCGCGGCCCGGCCTTGGCGGCTCCGGCCGAGCCGACCGCCGGCGGCTGTGGCTGGGGCTGGCACCGCGGGCCGTGGGGCGGCTGCCGTGCCAACGGCTTCTATGGTCCCCGCGCCGTCTGGGGCGGTCCCGGTCCCTATTGGGGCGGCGGAGTCGTCCTGGCCCCCCGCTGCTGGTGGCGGCCGGGTCCGTGGGGGCCGGTGCGTGTCTGCAACTAAGGCGCTACCGGCCGCGCTGTCCGATCGGGTGGGGGAGCCGGTCAGCCGGAAAAATGCTTCAGATGCAAACGCTTGAAGCACATTACCCCATCGGGTGATTTCGCGTGATCGGGATTTGCACTAGTGGGGTTGCGCTGGGTCGATCGTTCTAGATCGGCTTCATGTCAGGGGAGAATACCCAATGCGTAAATCACTTGCGATCGCTGCCGTCGCGGCTGCCTGCGGCCTCTTCGGCGCTGTCGAGGCCCAGGCGTTACCGGGGGCGCCGGCCCTCCAGAGCGACAATGCGATGGTGCAGCAGGTCCGTGGAGGCTGCGGGACCGGCTTTCATCGCGGGCCATACGGCGGCTGCCGCCGCAACACCGCGGCCTATGGCCCGCGGGGGGCGAACGCCTGCTGGTTCCGCGGCGGCGTCAAGGTCTGTCGCTAAGCGGCTCGGGTCCCACGATGCGCGGCGATCGTCCGGGTCGACCCGGACGGTCGCCGGGCTCCCGTGGCCAGCTCAACCTGCGGCCTGCGGATGGCTTGTTTCGGTGAAGAAGCGGTTGCTCGGGCGCGGCAGCCCCAGATTCTCGCGCAGGGTCCGTCCCTCGTAGTCGAGGCGGAACAGCCCGCGCCGCTGCAGCTCCGGCACCACCTTGTCGACGAAGTCGTCGAGCCCCTCCGGCAGATAGGGGAACATGACGTTGAAGCCGTCGCAGGCCTCCGTCATCAGCCACTCCTCCATGCCGTCGGCGATGGTCTGCGGCGTGCCGACGAAGGCCAGGCCGGCATAGCCGCCGAGGCGCTGCGCCAGCTGCCGCACCGTCAGGTTGTCGCGGCGCGCCACCTGGATCACCCGGTCCTGCGCGCTCTTGCTCGCGTTGCTCGGCGGAACCTCCGGCAGCGGGGCGTCGGGATCGAACGCCGAGGCGTCGTGGCCGAGGGCAATCGATAGGGCGGCGATGGCGCTGTCGTAGTGGACCAAGCTGTCGAGCTTGAGACGCTTGGCGCGCGCCTCGGCGGCCGTCTCGCCGACCACGACGAAGGCGCCGGGCAGGATCTTCAGGTGATCGCGGTCGCGGCCGAGCCTTGCCATGCGCCCCTTGACGTCCGCGTAGAAGCGCTGCCCGTCGGCCAGGCTGCCGCCGGCGCCGAAGATCACCTCCGCCGTCTCGGCGGCGAGTTGCTTGCCGGCCTCGGAGGCGCCGGCCTGCACGATGACCGGCCAGCCCTGGATCGGTCGCGCCACGTTGAGCGGGCCGCGCACGGAATAGTAGGGGCCCTTATGGTTCAGCACGTGCATCTTGGCGGGGTCGAAATAGATGCCCGTCTCCATGTCGCGGACGATGGCGTCGTCGGCGAAGCTGTCCCAAAGGCCTGTGACGACATCGTAGAATTCACGAGCCCGGCGGTAGCGCTCGTCGTGCCCGACATGGTCATCGAGGCCGAAGTTGAGGGCCGCGTCCGGGTTCGAGGTGGTGACGATGTTCCAGCCGGCGCGGCCTTCGCTCAGGTGATCGAGCGAGGCGAATCGGCGGGCCAGGTGATAGGGCTGCTCGAAGGTGGTGGAGCCGGTGGCGATGAGCCCGATGTGCTCGGTGACCGCGGCGAGCGCCGGCAGCAGCGTCGGCGGATCGAACGAGGTGACCGTATGGCTCCGCTTCAGCGCCTCGATGGGCATGTTGAGCACGGCCAGGTGGTCGGCCATGAAGAAGGCATCGAACTTGCCGCGCTCGAGCTTCTGCGCAAATGCCTTGAGATGGCGGAAATTGAAGTTCGCGTCCGGATAGGCGCCGGGATAGCGCCAGGCGGCGGTGTGGATGGTCGTGGGCCGCATGAAGGCGCCGAGGTGAAGTTGACGGGCTGAGGCCATGGGATCACCTGAAGGGCTCTGCCGAGCGGCCCTTCCGCCACGCGCGCGGAGGACGCCGGCCCGGCGGCGCTGCGCCGCCGGTGAAGGCTGCGGCGGATGTAAGCAACGCCGCGGCCCATTGGAAGGTCGGAGCCTTAACTGGGCGGCTGCCAGATCCGCGCGGCAGAGGTGTCGATCCGCTTGGGAATGAGACCGTCCTTGGTGAAGGCATCCGCAATCGTCTGCTGTTCGGTGAGGCCCGCCCGGGTCACTGGGCCCACCGCATAGGAGCGGTGGCTGTTGGCCTCCTCGATGGTCGCGGCATCGATGCCCCACAGCCCGGCCAGCAGCTTGGCGGCCTCGGCCGGATGCTGCTTGACCCAGAGGCCGGTCTCCTTGAGCTTGGCGAAGGTCACGGCGAGCGCCGCGCCGCGCTTGTCCTGCGTCGCCGCCGAGGTCAGGTAGTAGCGCTTGTAGCTGGCGAGCCTCTCGCCGTCGGCGAGTATCCTGGCGTCGGTCTGCCGCCTGGCGCTGGTCAGGAACGGGTCCCACGCCACCCAGGCATCCACGTGGCCACTGACGAACGCTGCCCGGCCATCGGCCGGCGGCAGATAAGCCGGCCTGATGTCGGCGAAGCTGAGGCCCTTGCTGGCTAGCGCGGCGAGCAGCAGGAAGTGGCTGCCGGCCCCCTTGGTCACGGCCACCCGCTTGCCCTTCAAATCTGGGATCGCAGCGATCGGCGCATCCTTCGCCACGAGGATCGCCTGGGCCGCCGGGGAGGGGCCCTCTTCGGCAACGTAGACCAGGTCGGCCCCCGCCGCCTGGGCGAAGACCGGCACGGTGTCGGCGACGTCGGCGCTGAAGTCCACGTTCCCGAGGTTGAGCGCCTCCAGCAGCGGCAGGCCGCTGGTGAACTCGTGCCAGCTGACCTTGGTGCCGAGCGGCGCCAGCGCCTTCTCCAGTTCCCCGTTGGCCTTCAGGATGGCGATCAGCGTGGACGATCTCTGAAAGCCGATGCGAAGCGTGTCGGCTGGCTGGGCGGCGGCGGTGGTTACCAAAGCGAGGGCGACGGCAAGCGTGCCCAGGATCGTCCGCAGGCCCGTCAGCGCCCGCGCGGCTGTCGCCGATCGGCGCTCGTTCATGTGCTGAAAAGTCAACGTGCCGCTCCTGGAGCATAGGGCCGCCCGCCCGGGCCCGCCGCATCGTCGCAGAGCATCTTCCACGGCCCCAGAGGTGTCGATGAGACAGACTTCCGTTCTTGCATGCTCATGGAGAAATAAATTCTCCGTTGGGCCTGCCGGTTGCTGGTCGGCAACCTCGGGCAGACGCCCGCGACACGAACAGCGCGAACGCCCGATGGCTGCCGTTCAGGGTCGACGCCGGGAAAGCAACGTGGCGGCGAATGCCTGAAGGTCAGGGGGGACGACGCTGGCCGGTTCGATGCCCGCCGACAAAGGCACACTCAGGTGCCAGTTGGTTTGAAACCGGAACGCACCAAAATCTTCGTCGACGATACTGGGAATATCGAGCGTTCCGGTCGGGCAGGGCTCTGGATCGAAAGGAGCGCCCAGGCCGACCTGGCCGTACGCGCCCTGAAATGTTGCAGAGTCGAAGCGAAAGTCGAGATGCGAATAAACGAAGGCGCCGCTCGTCGTAAGCGAGATAAGCGGGTGTTCAAGGAGCCGTCGGACCGATTTCAGGCGAGAGAAGCGGGGATTGGCGGCTTGTCCCGGCAATCCCCGTTCGGACAAATCGGTGCCGATCTCCCCGAGATCGCATTGAACTTGAAAGGATCCGTCGCGCGACGTGATCCGGGCGAGCCGCTTGTTGAAGCCATACAGGTTGACGCCGATCCATACGGGTGCAATCTCGTCAAGAAAAAGATGCGGCATATAATTGAATGGGCCGCCGCTTGGAGCATTAATACTGTTCTGTTTTACAAAAGGTATAAGCTCAATTACCTCATGATATCGCATGCCGCCAATCGGGACAAAGCCGGGACGAACATTTTTCTGGCGGCTGAACAGAAATACGATTGGATGCCGACGCCTTGACGATGCCTCCGGCCCGAGGCCAAGCGGCGGGTCGAGAGCCAGCCCCGCCGGCAGCAAACGCTGTACAGCGTCAGAGTCGCGCCAGATGGTGACACAATAGCCCTCCATCGAGCCAACGCCACCGGCGGCGCCGGCTTTCAGTTGTTTGAGAAGGCTGACGACCGGCAGCAACGTGACGGGAATAGGGATTCTGCCGGAGTTGCCGAAACCTGGAATGGACATGCTCCCTCCTGTTATCGCTCTTGCCGTCGCTCGGCCCGACATGACCGCGGCTTCAATGCAGCCGGCGTCTAATCCGGTCCGGACCCAGTCGCCCGCGAGAAATAGATTGGAAACTCCGGTCCCATCCGGCCAAAGGCGTGAGCGGAGACTGCCGGGTGTCGACAGCACATATCGCTCCCACGGATTTATATTTACCCGCACGTATTGAGCGTCGAGGCGAGCCGCGCCGGCCGTCCCTGGAGGAGCCTGGAGCAGCCCCCAATTGAAACCCGAACCGCAGGCATCGCGGGCATTCGGCCAGAGCACCGGCAGTTGCCGGTTCATCCAAGGCACGATCGCCGCTTTGGCCCTCTCGATCTCGGCCTTGGGGAACTGAGGATAGGGCGACGGCGGAGGGATGACCTCCGCATCGGGGAAAACGCCCACAAAATAGGCCAACGACCGCGCGATCCGCCCGCCGCCGGCATATTCGGCTGCGAGCAGCGGCGTATTGTCTTGCCACGACTGGAGAGGCGAATGGCTCCAATCCCTACGCTCATCCCCAAAGCCAACCAGAACGGTTCCGGGGTCGTGCCAGCCAAGTTGTGCGGTCTCCTTGTTCAGCCAGAGTTGCACGGCCAACGTCTGGGTGGTCTTGACCTCGTCGAGGCACCTGCCCCAGGTGTCTGGATAAAAGTCCCGAAGCTCGTGGCAAATCGAATGAAGTCCTCCGAAACCGGTTCCGAGGATCGCGATGTCGAAGGTGTCGATGGCCGAACCCTGAACGTCGGGGGATCGCAGGCGCAACGTGACCTCGTTGTTCGTGCCGGCCCAATCGGTCCACGCCGACTCCAGGTCATGCCCCTCCAACAGGTGGCCATTTTTTATTTGAGAATAGTCAGGATGAATTGGCCAACTCTTGAAGTCGCGTCCCGGTACATCGATCAACGGCTCGTATTCGGCTCGCGGGTCCTTGAGGTCGACCTGGCGGCTGAGCGCAACTCTCTCGATCCTGCTTCCGTCGGACGATAGGTGAAGCGCATCGAGTCTATGGAAAAAATTGAACTTCACCTTCCGCCCGCAAAGATACTTGTAAAGTGGGGCGAATAGAAAATCGGCCATCGGCTCGCGCAGGGTATAGAAGATCGAGCCCTTATGGGTCAACAAGAGCCGAAGTAGTGCGAGCGTGCCGACACCTGCACTGACCTCCCGGATTCCTTTAACGTAGCCAAAGACATAGTCGTAGCATCCCCGAACGATCGCCGACTCCAAACTGTCCTGGCGGCAGCCGTTCTGCTTCATCCACGCGGACCACTCCAGATCGTCGATGGCGTCGAATCCGCTCGACAACACGTCGGCGGACAGGAGTCCTTGGATGAGCCCACCGGCCAAGTCGTAAAGGATGTCGAAACGACGCGCCTCATCACCGTCGGGAGCGGCGCCGACCGCGCTAGTGACCTGCCTGCGGAAGGCCCCGACAAGCCTGTCCCTATCGCCGGCCTCGATTTTCGCGGGTTCCGCAGCGGACCGGTCCAGCAATGCCGCTATGGCGGACAAAGGCGTTGGAAAGACGACGTCATGCGGCACCCCCATGACCGCGGCGATCTCCCGGTGCATGCTCACTTGAGCGTTCGGCTCCAGGAACTGCGCGAGCGGAGAGTTGAGAAAGCTCTCCTCCACCCAAGTCAGGAGTGTTCTCAGGAGGGTGACCGGGGCAAAGCCGCCATTCCCGTCGATACCCGGATCCCGGGCGTTCGGGCGCGCGCTCAGCAGCCAGGGCTTCCATACGCCGTCGACGAGCTCCATGGCGGTGAAGTGGTTCAGGCCTTCGAATTTTTCGCGCCATTCATCGTTCGGACGCCCGAGGCGCGCGTAGAGCCGCTGCACCAAATCGAAGGAGTTGTCATAAAATCCGGCCCAGACATGAAGGCCGTGCTCGAGCGCGCGGCAATCTCTATGCGCATCTCGACCGACCAGGCATTTGCCTCCGAGGCGCCAGCCGAGCGTATAGATGGCAATATCGTAGCGCGTCTGCTCCGGATCCTGCTCGGTCAGTTCAAAAGCAGCGGTGAGGGCGGCGATACCGCCGCCGAAGATTGCAACGCGTGTCCTTTGCATCATCTCCGGCCCTCCCTCACGGTGGATGGCGCGGCATGCCGCCGACCGAACTCGGCGCGCTGCCTTCCCATGCCGCGTCGACAAGAGCTTCCCACAGCAGCATCGCGCCCTCCGCCACAAGGCTGAGCGGAGCGGGTAGGCCGTCGCCAAATCTCAGGAAGTCCTCGCCTGGAATGGCGAAGCTGGTCCCTGAGATGGCGCGGGCCGCCTGCATGCCGGAGATGACCGCCGTCTCGATGCATTCGGTGTTGAAGCCGCTGTCAATCCAAGCGCCGGCGAGGTAGAGATGGCCGAACCCGGAGGCGTCGGTCGCCAGACGCCATCGCGTCGAGCCGGCGGCCGAGGCGACGCAGCAACTCGACGGATCGACGTTCGCCTGACACACCTGTGCGTCGATGCGGTCGGACCCTGCGGCCCCGTCGGGGTCGAACAGAACGGTCCAATCAAAATATCCGTGCGGACTTGTTCCCGGCCAAATACAGCGAGCCTTTCTGCTGAACCAATCGATCGCCTCGGAGCGCGCGCGCGCCTTGGCATCCGCGGGAACGTGACCTTCTTCGGGAGGGGCGCGGTACAGTTCGCACGCAAACGCGTCGCAAAGATACTGGAGCGATTCCGGCCCAACGGGGCCGGAGCCGTAGGGCTCGAACTGCAGGACCTGCGACATGTCGGCCCAGATGCCGAGCGGATCCGGTCCGGTCGAGATGACCGTTTTCTCCGGTGCGTCCGGCGGCACCGCCCCTTCGGGCGGCCATCGGAATCCGGCCGTCGGGACGCTGCACCATGCCTGAACCGAAATGCTCGGAACCAGGGTTGCCGTCTCGGTCATTGCACGGAACTGCGCATTGGCTTCGATGAGCGCGTCGCAGGGTCCTGGCGCCGCATTCAGCTTCTTGAAGGCGCCGAGGGGAACGGCGAGGATGACATTGTCGAATTCACGGCCCTGCCGGAGCATGACCTTGCCGACGGAATGAGTGCACCAATGCGATTCAAGATCGATGTTCTGCGTCGCGAGTTGTTCGCCGCAGTGGATCTGGTCCCATAGTGGCCGGCTTGGCCAGGATTGGAGGAACCCGTTGCCGGGGCCGGGAGCGATCGTCGGGATGTATTCTCCGCTTATCAGATTGACCTGCCGATCAAATTCGATCCACTCCACGGCGGTTTTGGAGGGGTCCAATGCAATGCGGTTCATTTTCATGAAGAATTGAAATTTGACTCCACGTCTCTTCAAGACCTCGTATATCGGCACGACGACGACCTCGCCCATTCCCGATTGCATCTCGAATGCGAACGCGCCCCTGTAGGTGCCGTACAGGCGAATGACGGCCTGGGTGGCCGTTCCGGCGCCGTAGCTCGGGCGCCGCTTGTCCCCCTCGCAGTATTGAAGCATGGAATCATAGAGCGCCTGCACGATCGGCGAGCCATAGATCGAGCTCCGATCCGCTCCGCAGACCGCAAGCCATTCGCGGAAATCCATGAGGTCGAGATCGCCGACGGTGGCGCCCCCAAGCATCATGTCGACGACGACGCCCTTGATCGCGGCCGTCCCCACATCGATAAGTTGAGCGAGGAAGTTTCCGGAAGGCCGCTTCACGAAGGCTTCCGTGTCGAGTGCGGCCCTTGCAAAGCTTCGGATCACGCTGATGAAGGCTCGGAGCTGAGCTTCGTTCCGGAGCCTGTCGTTTGCAGCGAGCATCCCTGCCCAGTCACTCGCGAGCTCAAGCACTCTTTCGGCTTGAATCGCAAGCGACCGCTCGCCCCGTCCGGCTTCCGCCGATGCCGACGTGGCATATTTCGAGGCGTCGACGCCTGCGAGCCGCAGAAGCGCGATCGTAGTGGTGCCGAGAATCGGGTCGGGAGGAAGGGAATCGGCGAATTCACCAGGGGGTGCAAGCTGACGGAAGAACTCCTGCATGACATGGAGCATTTGTGAGAACGATGAGAACGCCGTGAGGTCGGGGGCGCTAACGCCTGGCGTGCCATCGATGCTGGGCCACCGCAGGCCAATAATCTCCGGCCGGTCCCCGGCGCCGATCGCGGAATTGCATTGGGGCTTCAGAGCGTCATCGGAACACACGATCTTCTGGTCCGCCAGGGGCTCCCACTCCTCGTAGGCTGCCCTCAGCATGCGGAATGCATTCTCGTAGCAGCCGAACCAGATATGCAGACCGTGCTCGACGACGCGGCCGCGCTCGTCGCGGCCTGTCGCGCCTTTCCCTCCGAGGCGCCAGCCCATCTGGTAGATCGTGATGTCGAAGCGCTCCCGCTGTTCAGCGCGCTGGGTCAGCTCAAAGGCGGCAGTGAGCGCGGCCATGCCGCCGCCGACGATCGCGATTCGTTGCCGTGTCATGCAAGTACTCCGCGCGTTCGGTCCTCACACTGACAATGCCCTGCGGACGGCAGCAAGATCGGGCTGGGCACCTACACCTTCAAAAATGTCGGCAGCTCGGCTGAGAGTTGACGACCTGTCCGGATCGTCGTGGGACTTCGTCTGGCCGATCTGATACAGGGCGAGGCCGAGCTCGCGCGGCATCCGCAGTTCCTTCGCCGCCTGCGCGGCAGCGTTCCAGAGGCGTTGCGCTTTGGCCGGCCGGCCCGCGAGAAGCGCGGAGCGCCCCCCCAACAACAAGGCCTGTGGCCGGCAGACGGGAGACATTCTGGTGGCTCGCGCCGCGTGCCGGCACGCGAGCAATGCACGCGTTTGCGCGGCCGGGCCGACATTCCGGCCGTCCTTCTCCTCGGCCCACCTCGCCAGAAGGACCTCCGTCACGCCCACCACTCCATAGACGTAGCTGCCCCAGACAACATCCACCTCCTGAAGAACGGCAAGACCGCGCTCGGCCGCCTCCATGGCGTCCGCCGTCTCCTGCCGCTGCAGAAGGGCCGAAGACAAAATCCCAAGGCAAAGCAGTCGATCGGCGCGGCCCATCCGGACCTGGGAGAGGTCATTGAGCTGCCGCAGCTGCGCCGTGTCTGTCCGACCGCGCATCAGATTGAGCAATGCGGTCGCCGCCGCGTGCCATGCCGCTGCCTGGCGCGTCGACTCGGACGAAACCATCGTTTCCAGATCCGACAGCAGCGTTTCCGCGGTTCCCAGATCGCCACGAAAGATCGATGAAAAGGCCAGGATCGTCACCGGCGCATGCCAGCGGGACCGGTCACCCAGCTGACGGTAGAGCGAAAGCGCGCGTCGCGCGCAACGCTCCGTGAAGTCCCAGTCGCCCATGCCGTAGCCGAAGACCGCGGCGAGGAGGTGCGCCCGGGCCGCGACAGGCAAGCTGTCCACCTCGTCGGCGACGCGCAGGGCGCGTGCGCAATAGAAGCGCCCGATGCGGTGCAGTCCGGACATTCCGAGGCCCAGCCCCAGCGCGCTATAGCCGCTGACGGCTTCGGTCGTGGCGCCGCAGCGCTCGGCCAGATTGAGCGCAGAGAGGGTCTCGTCGAGGACTGCCAGTGACTCATTCAAAAAGAAATGCCGTTCCGCCAGCCGCTCGCGCATGTGCGCCGTCCGCTGGAGCGTCCGCAGATCAACGGCCGGGCGTCCCGCCAGCCGCGGGGCCCAGGCCCGCATGCGGATTTGGCGGGCCACGTTGGTCATCACCCGCGCGAGCCGACCCGCAGGCCCTCGTGGAGAGGTCTGATGCAGGAAGGCCATGGCCCGGCCATAGTGGAGAAACGCTTCCTCATAGTCCGCCAGCTCGTTGTTGGCGTCTCCGAGGATTTCCTCCCATTCCGATAGGCGGGCGTCGTTGTCCACGGTCCGACTGCCTTCGGTCAGACCATAGGCTCGTTCGATGTAGCGTATGGCGTCCCGGTTCGCATGGCTCCTCAACGCCTGCCTTGCCGCAAGCTCGAAGTAACCGATGGCGCGATCGCTCTCGGCTGCGTGTTCCCAATGTTGTGCGAGCTGAGAATAATAGGGCTCCAACCATTGAGAATGTTGGCGCTCGATTGCGACAGCGATCAACTTATGAAGCGTGACACGCTGTGCCAGCGACAGAAGCCTATACGTGACCTCCTGGCCAATGGCGTGGCGAAACGAGTAGCGGGGTGCCGATCCGTCGTCCTCCATCAAGAGAAAGTCCTGCTCCATCAGTTGGCGGAGCATGGCCTTGATGTCCGTCAGAGCCGTCTTCCTCGGATAGACCGCGATCGCGGTCTCGGCGGTGAAAGTTCCGCCGATTGCGCTCGCGGCCTTCAGCAAGAGCTGGGTTTCGAGGGGAAGTGCATCGACACGACTGACGATCGCTCCCTCGAGACTTGCGGGCAGCGATCGTTTTGCCGGGTCGTCCAGATCAGCCAATACCTCGCAAACACCCCGAGCCACGGCAACTGCCCCGGTATCGCGCAGCGCGAGCGCGAGTTCCTCGCAATGGAACGGGTTCCCTTCACTGTGTTGATAGACAAACTTCACCAGACGCTCCGGAAGCTCGCTGGCGCGCAGCTTTCGGCGAATGAGTTCCTCGATCGCGCGCTCGGACATCGCGGAGAGGCTGATCTCGATGCCATGACCGAGCTCGTCTGCGGGCCCGGCACGGGCCGGGGCGGAAGCGGCAGGTCGGCGGCTCGCAACCAACAGCAGACGGGGCAACTTCCGGGCGACGGCGGCCAGGAGGTGAATAGACGCGCTGTCGAACCAGTGCAGGTCTTCAAAGATCAATGCGCCCGGGGCCTGCTCACGTTCGGCAAGCAGCGCAATGGTTAGGGCTTCAAGACAGGCGGCCCTTGCCGAGCCGGTGATCTGACTGGTCAGCGCGGTTTCGGTAAGATCGATGTTGATGATCTCGCGCAGCAAGGGTAACCATGACGCGAGCATTTCATCGTGCTTCAGCCTTTCCTCGGCAATCCGCCGTGTCTGTTCGGGCGAATCCCCGCCGAGGATTTCGTGGATGACGCCTCGCCACGCAAAATACGGCGTCGATTTGTCAATTGCAGTCGCGAAGCCGCGCAAGACCCGGTATTTCTGCGCCCTGGCAAATTCCGCGAGATCGTCGAGAAGAATGGACTTGCCGATGCCCGGTTCGCCTTGAACGATGATCGCACCGCCCTGTCCCCGTTGTAGCGCATCGCGAAGCTGACGTCGTTCGTCCTCCCGACCGACGATCTCGCTATCGCCATGGTCGCGACTGCCTGTTGAGACGGTCACGGGGCGAAATGCTGCCACATGGGGTTCAATCCCTTTGACCTGCTGCGGGGGCAGAACAGAGAAGCTGACGCGATCCCGAACTGCCGTCGCCGTTGCGGCGTCGCAAAGGATGTCGCCAGCTGCCAGCTCCATCAGTCGCGCGGCAATATTGATAGCCGGGCCGATAAGGCAATATTCACGGCGCCGCTCTCCACCGTAATCTCCACAGAATAACTTGCCCGACGCAATGCCAATCGACGTCCTCACGCCCGCGGCTTTGAGCTGCCTGGCTATGGCAAGACCGGCCTCGATGCCTCGTTGCGGGTCTTCTTCATGCGCCAATCGCGGAACGCCAAAGGCGAGAAATATGCTGAAACCCTTGTCATCCATCAGGACTTTGTGGACCACGCCATCAAATCTATGGGCGACGCGCTGGATCTCTAGAACTGCAGCCTGAAGTATTTTCGCAAAGGTTTCGTCAAAGGAGAGATCGACCAATTGAATGTACACGATCGTTACATTACGAAACTCGGCCAGCCACGTTCGCTCGCCGAGGCGCAGATGATCGACGACAAAGCTGGGAATTAGCTCTTCAATATTGAGATCGGCTGGCATCTGGCCAGCAGGCATTTGGGACGGCAGTATATCTTTCCGCATCCTGTCGAGGATGAATAGTCCGTTGGAAAATATACCTTCGCAATGATGTCGGACGACATTGTGCAATGCGCTGCACAGCACCACGTCGCCGACTTTTGCCTTCCGGTATGCATCGCCCAACCGCTCAAACGGCGATCCGACAACAACGAAGCACCACTGACCGTAAAGGCCGCCCAGTTTGCAGCGATGAATTTCACCGATATCAGTCGAGATGCGCAAGTGAAGTTTCTGCGCCGACCCCGCCCGCTCGTTCATCTCGCGTTTCAGCGCCAGAGCGCACTGGGCCGCAAGTCGGGCCGCCTCATCCATCTCGAATGCATCGTCCCAGACTGCCAGTATTGCGTCCCCGGCAAATGCGATTATATCTCCCCCGTATCTGTCGATAATGTCGGTAAGCGGTCCAAAACATTGATTAAGAAGAATTGATACTTCCTCGGCGCCGCCCGGGCCGTGTCGCGCCATGCGGTTCGTCATCTCGACGAATCCGGCGATGTCCAACAGCAGCACTGCGGCAACCGCAGATTCGACAACGGGTTCGTTGAAAGGGAAGCGGCGGCCTCCGCGTGCGGTCCTAACCCATCTTGGAACGTATGCGCTGACGTCCCCCGTGAGTCTGTCCATCGACGAGACCTCGCATTTTACGCTGGCGTGATCCGCAGCGAGGTGTTCACGGGTGCGCGCAGAGCCGACTACGTTGCCATTCCGCAACGTTCGCGCCCCAGAACTTTCCTGCGTCCATCTAATAGGACTCCCTGGAAAGCTTCAACCATCAATTCGATGTGCGCCGGCGATCGAACGCTTCATTAGAGCGTTTTCGAGCGAAGTGGACGCCGGTTCGCGTGAAGAAAACGCGATGAATCAAACAGATAGAGCACTTCGGCGTTTCGAAGAAACGCGGAAATGCTCTAGGCCGATGGGCAGCGCGGACCGCGCGACGGGCTCGTTCGGTTGCGTCCGGCCGATCAGCGGCGGATAGGATCTTTGCTACTTGTAGAGACGGACGTTGGTGAGCCCCGTCCGCAGGCCGTAGGGTCGAGGGCTGCCCGGGCCCGCGGTGGCGGAGTGCCGAGATCTCGCTGCAAGGGCCTTTTGGCGCAATCTTTCCGGGTCGCGGCCGCCCGACCTGGTGTCCCACGTGTCGCGCAGTGGGGGACACCAGGGGCGCTGCTTCAGACCAGGGGCTTCGGCTCACGGCCGGGTGAAGCCGTCAGCGGGCGTGTGGCGCGGGGCTCGCCGCATGGGCTGCAAGGGATCAACGCGCCAAGTGCCCCTATGGGGAGCCGCGGGGCGGCAGCGAGGCGCCCGGCTCCAATCCGCTCACGGCTCGCGGGCGAGGATCACTGTCGCCAGCGGCGGCAACGTCAGCGCCAGCGATTGGTGCTGGCCGTGGCTGGCAATGGTGTCGGTGGTGACGCCGCCCTGATTGCCGACGTTGCTGCCGCCGTAGACGGCGGCATCGGTGTTCAGGATCTCCCGGTAGAAGCCTGGCAGCGGCACCCCGAAGCGGTAGCCCTCGCGCGGCACCGGCGTGAAGTTCGACACCACGAGGACGATCTTGTCCGGGTCCATGCCTTTGCGCGCCCAGATGATCACCGAATTGTCGCGGTCGTCGGACACCAGCCATTGGAAGCCGGCCGGCTCGGTGTCGCGCTCGTGCAGGGCAGGGTAGTCGCGGTAGACGCGGTTGAGATCCCGCACCAGCGTTTGAACCCCCCGGTGCTCGGGCTGATCGAGCAGATGCCAGTCGAGGCTGGCGTCGTGGTTCCATTCGCGCTCCTGCCCGAACTCGCAGCCCATGAACAGGAGCTTCTTGCCGGGATGGCCCCACATGAAGCCGAGGTAAGCGCGCAGATTGGCGAAGCGCTGCCAGGCGTCGCCGGGCATGCGGCCGATGAGCGATCCTTTGCCGTGCACGACCTCGTCGTGGGAGATCGGCAGAACGAAGTTCTCGGAGAAGGCGTAGAGCAAGCCGAAGGTCAGGTCGTCGTGGTGATAGCGACGATGCACGGGGTCGTAGCCGATGTAGCGGAGAGTGTCGTGCATCCACCCCATGTTCCACTTGAAGCCGAAACCCAGGCCGCCCGTATAGGTCGGGTGCGAGACACCCGGCCAGGCTGTCGATTCCTCGGCGACGGTGATGACGCCTGGATTGTGGCCGTAGGTTACCTCGTTCATGCGACGCATGAAGTCGATGGCGTCGAGATTCTCGTTGCCGCCATAGCGGTTCGGCACCCATTCGCCGGGCCGGCGCGAATAGTCGAGGTAGAGCATGGAGGCGACTGCGTCGACACGCAGCCCGTCGAGATGGTAGCGCTCGAGCCAGAAGCGGGCGTTGGCGATGAGGAAGCTCGCGACCTCCTGGCGGCCGAAGTTGTAGATGTAGGTGCCCCAGTCCTGGTGGAAGCCTTGGCGCGGATCAGCGTGCTCGTAGAGATGGGTGCCGTCGAACAATGCAAGGCCGTGGGGATCGTTCGGGAAATGCCCCGGCACCCAGTCGAGCAGGATGCCGATGCCCTCCCGGTGCGCCACCTCGACGAAATGCGCGAAATCCTCGGGCGTGCCGAAACGGCTGGTCGGCGCGTAGAGCGACACCGGCTGATAGCCCCACGAGCCGTCGAACGGGTATTCGGTGATCGGCAGCAATTCGATATGGGTGAAGCCCATGTCCTTGACGTAGGGGATCAGCCGGTCGGCGAGCTCCCGGTACGTCAGGTACCGGTGGCCTTCGTCGGGGACTCGGGCCCACGAGCCCAGGTGGCATTCATAAATGGTCATGGGCGCGCGACGCGGCTCGGCGCGCGCGCGCGCCGCCATCCATTCGCTGTCGCGCCAGGCGGGCAGCGACGTGCCGCTCAGCACGGAGGCGGTGGCCGGCGGCCGCTCGGCGGCGAGGGCGACCGGGTCCGCCTTCAGGCGCAGGCCCCCGTCGGCCCCCTTGATCTCGAACTTGTAGCGCTGCCCGTTGCCGAGCTCCGGCACGAACAGCTCCCAGGCGCCGGCGCTGTGGCGCAGCCGCATGGGATGGACCCGCCCGTCCCAGCCGTTGAAGTCCCCCACGACGCTGACACGGCGCGCGTTGGGAGCCCAGACCGTGAAGACGATGCCGGCGACGTCCTCGGCGGTGCGCGCATGGCCGCCGAAGACGGCCGCGACCGCGTCGCCGCCGACGTCCCGCGTGCCGGCGAGATCCGCGTCGCTCCAGACGGGGCCGAAGCGATACGGATCATGGCGGATGACGCTGCCTTGGTCGGTCTCGACGCGCAGGCGGTAGGCGGGCGTTTCCCGCGCCGACAGCCGCGCAACGAAGAAGCCGGCGTCGTGGCGGCGTTCCATGGCCTTAATGTCGGCATCGCGGTCCCGCTCGATCAGCGTGACAGTGCGGGCGCCGGGAAGCAGCACGCGGATCTCCCAAAGCCCCGGGGCGATGCGGTGCGGGCCGAGGACCGAGAACGGGTCGCCGTGCTCGGCTCGCACCATGGCGTCCACGACCGCCTGGGCCAGCGCCGCTCTCGCGGGGGGCGGCGGCGCAGTTTCGTTGCGAGGCGGTGCCTGGTCCGTCTTCATTGGGCGTTCGTCTCCTGGTCGAGAATGGAGAGAACGCCTCGGATCGGGATTTCGATCCAGTCGGGCCGGTTGTTGGCTTCGTAGTTGATCTCGTAGAGCGCCTTGCCGATGAGCGCGAGGGCGAGAAGGCGCTGCTGCGTCGCCGCGTCTTCCGTCCACACCGGGCTGCCGCGACAGGCGGCCTCATAGGCATCGAGGAACGAGCGGCTGCCGAGCTGTTCCCATTCCGCAGCGATGGCGCGGGCGCGGGCGCCGGTCTCGGGGAGGGTGGTGGCCAACTGACGCACCGCCGTTTCGGCCATGTAGGAGAACGAGCGCAGCATGCCGGCAACGTCGCGCAGCGGCGTCGTCTTGCGCCGCCGCTCATCCGCTGGGCGCGACGGCTCCCCCTCGAAGTCGACGATCGTCACGTCGTCGGCGACGATGAGCACCTGACCCAGATGATAGTCGCCATGAACCCGCGTCTTGAGGGCGCCGACCGGCGCCACGTCGAGCCGGCTGATCAGCGCGAAGCAATCGGCCTCGCGCTGCAGCAGCGCCTCGATCAGCGCAATCGCCGTGTCGCTCAGGGGGCGGTCGGCGTTGGGGTCGGCCGCCTCGGCCAAAGCGTGTTTGAGGGCGGAAAAGGCGCGGGCGGCCTGGCCGCGGGCGTCGGCGGCCATCGCGCTCACATCGTCCCCGGCGAGCGGCTCAGCGGCGAAGGCGGCATCCGTCGTCGGTGTGGCGAACGCAAGATGCATCTCAGCCGTGCGCTGGCCGATGATGACCGCATAGTGGCCGATGATGCCGAAAGCCTGGGTGATCGACGGCATCTCGTCGGGAGGCAGGATGACGAGCTGGTCGATCTCGCGCTTGGTGGCTTCGACCGCCAGGCGCCAGGCGTCGCCCTGGTTGCGCACGAAGCGCTGTAGCACGGCCAGCGCGGTCGTCGTGCCCTCGCTGTCGATATGCTCCATCCAGCCGAGCAGGGCCGGGGTGTTGGCGAACCCCGCTACGTCGGTCAGGAAGTGGCCGACCTCGATCTCCGGATGGGGCCCATCCTGCAGCCGCCGGTACAGCTTGAGCACCATGCGCGAGCCGAGCGCAATGGACGTGTTGCTCTGCTCGGCGCCGAGCCGGGCCACATCGAGCGGATCGATCGAGCCGTATGCCTCGAGCCGCCGGGTGCCAACGAAGCGGATCTCACCGCCCTGCTGTGTCGCGACGGTTTGGCCGCGCTTCATGGCCGCCACGACCGTCAGTGCGAATTCCGCCGAGGAGGCAGCGCCGAAGAGCAGGCCCATGCGCGGGCCGCGCCGCAGTCGCGCCACCGCGTAGGGCAGCAGCGCCTCGTCCTCGTCGTCCTCGTCGATCGCCAGCGGGGTGAAATAGTCCTGGGTCTGGCCATCGCGCAGCTTCACGTCGAGGCGCGGAAGCAGGAACTTGTCCTTCCCGTCGCGGCTGTCGATCACGGCGGTATCGGCGATGGTGGCAGAGACGATCCGTGTGGTCTTGCCGCCGAACCAGCGCCGGCTGGCAACGTAAGGCGGCATGACGTTGCGCTCGAAGGCGACCCGCTCCCGTCCCGTGAGCACGTCCTCCGGCGGCCCTGCCAGCACCAGCGTGAACAGCTCCGGCGCCGCCCGCGGGCCGAAGCGATCCTCGTCCGTGCTCGGCGAATCCAGCTTGAACCAATAGAAGCCGTAGCCAGGCAGGGTGAGCAGGTAGGACAGATCGCCGATGCGGGGGAACACGGAGCCCGCGGTCATCTCGACGGGGCGGATGCCCTTGTAGTCCGACAGGTCGAGCTCGACCGCCTGGGGGCCGCGCGACAGATTGGCGACGCACAGCACGCGGTCGTTGCTATCCAGCTCGCGAACGTAGGCGAGGATCTTGCGGTTCTCCGGATAGAGAAAACGCAAAGTGCCGCGCCCGAAGGCACGGCTGTTGTGCCGCACGGCAATCAGGCGCTTCAGCCAGTTGAGCAGGCTCGACGGGCTGCGCCGCTGGCTCTCGACGTTGACGGCGTTGAAGCCATAGATCGGATCCTGGATCGCCGGCAGGAACAGGCGGGCCGGATCGGAGCGGCTGAACCCGCCATTGCGGTCGGGGGACCATTGCATGGGCGTGCGCACGCCATCGCGGTCGCCCAGGTAGATGTTGTCGCCCATGCCGATCTCGTCGCCGTAATAGAGCACGGGCGTTCCCGGCATGGAGAGCAGCAGGCTCACCAGCAACTCGGTCTTGCGACGGTCGTTCTCCAGCAGCGGCGCCAGGCGGCGGCGGATGCCCAGGTTGATGCGGGCGCGGCTGTCGGCGGCGTAGAACTTCCAGAGGTAGTCGCGCTCCTTTTCGGTCACCATCTCGAGCGTTAGCTCGTCGTGGTTGCGCAGGAAGATGGCCCACTGGCAGTTGGCCGGAATGTCCGGCGTCTGCCGCATGATGTCGGTGATCGGGTTCCGCTCCTCCTGAGCCACGGCCATGTACATGCGCGGCATCAATGGGAAGTGGAACGCCATGTGGCACTCGTCGCCGTCGCCGAAGTAGGGAGCGGTGTCCTCGGGCCACTGGTTGGCTTCGGCGAGCAGCATGCGGTCGGGATAGCGCTCGTCCAGCGCGGCGCGGATCTTCTTGATCACGTCGTGCGTCTCGGGAAGGTTCTCGCAATTGGTACCTTCCCGCTCGATGATGTAGGGAATGGCGTCCAGGCGCATGCCGTCGACGCCCATGTCGAGCCAGAAGTGCATGGTGTCGACCACCGCCTCCAGCACGCGCGGATTGTCGAAGTTGAGGTCGGGCTGGTGCGCGTAGAAGCGGTGCCAGTAGTAGGCCTGGGCCACCGGGTCCCACGACCAGTTCGACTTCTCGGTGTCGAGGAAGATGATGCGCGTGCCGGCATACTGCTGGTCGGTGTCCGCCCAGACGTAGAAATTGCGGGCGGCCGAGCCCGGCTTGGCGCGCCGGGCGCGCTGGAACCAGGGATGCTGGTCGGACGTGTGGTTGATGACCAGCTCGATGATGACGCGGATGCCGCGCTCATGCGCCTCGCGCACGAACTTGCGAAAGTCGCGCATACTCCCGTAGCTCGGGTTCACGCTGCGGTAGTCGGCGATGTCGTAGCCGTCGTCCCGTAGGGGCGAGGGATAGAACGGCATCAGCCAGATCGCGGTGGCGCCGAGCTCCTTGATGTAGTCGAGCTTCTCGGTGAGGCCGATGAAATCACCCATGCCGTCGTCGTCGGAATCGAAAAACGACTTGACGTGGACCTGATAGATGATGGCGTCGCGGTACCACTGGGTGTCGCTGCGGTCGATCATGGAGACCTCGTCGAATGAGGGGCGGCGGCTCCGGTGCGGGTCTGCGCGCTGCCGGCGAATCCGGCTAGGCGAACCCGCTCAGTGACGCATAAGGGGAACAAGCTTCCGGGCACAAGAGCGGCGGAAAGGTGCGGAAAACCGGCGCCTTGTCCGCTGCGCCGGCCGCGGCGCAGGGCGGCGCCTCAAGCCGCCGCCGGCGGCTTGAGGCGCCAGACCACGACGGGCCGGCTGTCCGGTTCCAGCGCGATGCGGTGGGTCTTGCCGTAGAGCGTGAAGCTGCCACCCGCCAACAGATCTTCGGCATCGATCGAGGCGTCGTCGGGCAGGCCGAACTGCCACAGCGGCACCTCGTAGGTGCACTCCTGTCGGTTGTGCGGGTCGAGGTTGATCAGCACCAGCACGCAGTCGTCCCGCTCCGGCGTGATGCGGGCGAAGGCCAGGATGTTGTCGTTCCAGGCGTTCAGGAACAGCACGTTGCGGAAATCCTGCAGCGCCCGGTTGTCGCGCCGGATGGCGTTGAGGCGGGTGATGAAGTCGCGGATGTGGCCGGGCCGGGCCAGGTCCCACGCCTTGATCTCGTACTTCTCGCTGTTGAGATACTCCTCCCGGCCCGGCAGCGGCTCGGCCTCGCACATCTCGAAGCTCGAATACACGCCCCACACCGATGACAGGAGGGCGCCGAGCGCCGCCCGCACCCTAAAGCCGGCCGGTCCGCTGGTCTGCAGGTAGAATGGATTGATGTCGGGCGTGTTGACGAAAAAGTTCGGCCGGTAATACTCGGCCATCTCGCTGGTCGACAACTCGACGATATAGTCGATGATCTCCTGCTTGCCGGTGCGCCAGGTAAAGTAGGTGTAGGATTGCTGGAAGCCGGCCTTGGCGAGGGCGCGCATCATCTTGGGCCGGGTGAACGCTTCGGCCAGGAAAATCGCGTCCGGGTGCCGGTCGTTGACGCTGCGGATCAACCAGCGCCAGAACGGCAGGGGCTTGGTGTGGGGGTTGTCGACGCGGAAGATGCGCACCCCCTGGTCGCACCAGAACAGCACGACGTCGCGCAGCGCGACCCACAGCGACGGCAGGCCGGCGCGGTAGAAGTCGACGTTGACGATGTCCTCGTATTTCTTCGGTGGGTTTTCGGCGTATTTCAGTGTCCCGTCCGGCCGCCAGTCGAACCATTCGGGATGCTGCTTGATCCACGGATGGTCGGGCGAGCACTGGATGGCGAAATCGAGGGCGATCTCCAGCCCGTGGTCGAAGGCCGCGGCAACGAGGGCGCGGAAGTCCTCGATCGAGCCCAGCTGCGGGTGTACCGCGTCGTGGCCGCCGTCGGGCGAGCCGATGGCATAGACACTGCCGACGTCGCCCTCGACGGCCGTCAGCGAATTGTTCCTGCCCTTGCGATGGCTCGTGCCGATCGGGTGGATGGGCGGGAAATACAGCACGTCGAAGCCCATGTCGCGCACGTAGGGCAGGCGGCCGATGACGTCGCGGAAGGTGCCGTGGCGCCCGGGGTCGCCGGATTGCGAGCGCGGAAACAGCTCGTACCAGGAGCTGAAACGCGCGGCGAGGCGGTCGCCAATGAGCTCGAGGGTGGGGTGAGTGGAGAGCTGGGCGCGCTCGGCGTTGCGGGCGACCAGGGCCGCGTTGCGCTCATCCGTCAGGGCGGCGAGCTGCGCCGGCGCGCCGTCCGCATGCCGCTTCAGCTCGGCGAGCAGGGCGGTCAGAGCTGGCGCGTCCGCGCTGCCGCCGGCAGCCGCCGCGGCGGCTGCGTGCTCGGCCATGTGCACGCCCTCGATGGTCTCCAGCCGCACGTCCTGCCCGGCGCCGTGCTTGCGCTCCACCTCCCACAGCCAGGAAGCGAAGGGGTCGCGCCAGGCTTCGATCGTGTAGAGGTAGCGGGTGTTCTCCTCGACCGGGAAGTGGCCGGCCCAGCGGTCGTTGTCGACGAAGGCCATGGGCGCGCGCCGCCACTCCGCCTCAGCGGCCGTCCGAAAGAGCACCTCGGCGGCGATCTTGTCGTGGCCGTCGCTGAAGATGTCGGCGCTGACCTCGACGACCTCGCCGACGACGCGCTTGACCGGGGTCGCGCCGCCGTCCACCTGCGGCGCCACGCGCTCGATGATCACGCGGCCGCCGCCGTCGGGCGCTTCGCCTGCGTCCGCCGACCGCGCCGGCTTGGCGGCGCTGAGCACCACCACCTCACCGGGCGCGAGCACGAGCTGCTGCGCCGCGTCGACGGCCTCGGCTGCGGCCGCCGGTTCGGCGAAGCGCAGGGCCGTGAAGCGCGAGAAGACGCCGCCGACGCGGCTCATCAGCGGCCCCACGCCGGCATGAGCCTCCTGCCCGCCCGGGTTGGCGACGATGATGGCGACGCTTTCGGCCACCAGCGGATGGGCGCCCTCGTAGCGGGCCAGCACCAGCAGCGGCTCGTCCGGCGCCGAGAGGCGCACGAGCGCACCCTCCGTATTGAGCGCCGGCACCGTCGGGCGCAGGCGGTTGAAGGCGCGAATGAAGGCGGAAATGTCGATGCCCGTAGTCTCCGCATCGCCAGGGCGGGTCTCGACCACGTGCAGGGGCCGGCGATAGCCCCATTCATAGCCGATGGGCATCAGCACGCCGGTCGAGAAGCAGCCGGCCAGCGCATAGCGGAGCTTGAGGTAGCGTGCGATGCCGGCGATGTCGCCGGGATCGTGCTCGCTCGCCAGCCGCGCCATGTCGTGGTTCTCGGGAAAGGCGATGGATGGCGCGAGCGTGCGCAGCGCCTGGTACTGCTCGATCGCCCAAGGCTCGCGCAGGTCCCACCAGGCGAACGAGTTGAAGAGGTAGTCGAAGCCGGCGGCGGCGATCCGCCTGGTCTCGTCGAACGTGCAGCCGAGCGTCTCGGCGGCGAAGACGGCGGCTCCATCGCGGGTCTTGGCGTCGGCGATCAGCTCGGCCCAGACTTCGGCGGGGACCTTGTAGGCCGCGTCGCAGCGGAAGCCTGTGACGCCGAGGCCCTGCATATGGGCCACATAGCGCTTCCAATAGGTCAGCAGGTCGGTGCGGGCGGCCTCGTTCTCGTAGTCCAGCTCGGCCAGATCCGTCCACTCGGTGCGCACGCTCGGATCGACCGGATCGACGGCGAACGGGCTCACCAGCTCGCCGTCCGCGGTCCGCCGGAAGGCATGCGGCAGCTCCTGGGTGAGCAGCGCGTCCCTGGCCGTATGGTTGATAACCAGGTCGATCATCACCTTGAGCGACTGGCCGGCCGCATCGGCAACGAAGCGCGCGATCTGGGCGTCGTCGTCGGCGCCGTCCGCGTCGCGGAAGCGGGCGTCGAGGCGCCGGGGGTCCTTGATGGCGTAGAGGCTGCCGGAGGATCCGGACTGATGGAAGGGGTTGAGATAGACCCAGTCGAAGCCCATGGCGGCGATGCGCGGCAGCTCGCCGCGCCAGGCCTGGACCGTGCCGACGAGCAGCGGAAACAGGTTGTAGATGCGCGGCCCGGCGGGCGTGCATGCGGCTACGGCTGTTGCCCTCCGGTCTCCGGGGGATGGGGAGGCGGCCGCCCGGTCGCGGCCGACGGGACGGATGTCGCTGCTGATGTTCATGGCAGGCTCAGCCTTCATCGATCGTCCTCAGCACAGCAATCGGCAGGGTTTGGACAAGTTCCCCGACGGCGATGCCGCCGTCCGGGCCCGGCAAGGCCTCACGCCCGGTGAGCACGTCGCCCCAGCGACCCGGCGGCAGGATGAGCCGCGTGTCGCTCCAGACGTCGGTGCCAAGGGGCAGCGTGCCCTCCGCCGTCAGTGTGGCGACCAGCCGTGGCACGACGACGACACGATGGTGGCCGCCCGACGAGCGGCGGAAGGCGAGGCAGTGGCGCGCCTTGGCGCCGGTCGCCGGCAACGGGTGATAGTCGCCGTCGGCGTAGAGCTGCGGGGCGGCGGCCCGATCGGCGAGCAGGCGGGCGAGCAGCCACTGCTTGATGCGCCCGTCCCGCCAATCGGCGAGGAGCGCACCCGCATCGGCGCCCTCCTCGAGCGCGTCGAGCGCCCGCAGGCGGGCCGTGTAGTCGATCGGCCGCCGGTTGTCCGGGTCGACCAGAGCGAGGTCCCAGAACTCCGTGCCCTGGTAGATGTCGGGCACTCCCGGCACGGCGCACTTGAGGACCGTCCGCGTCAGTCCGTTGACCATGCCGATGGCGGCGAGCCGCGTCAGCAGCGGGGTGAAGGCGCGGACGAACGGGCCGTCGGGGACGACGACGCGGCGCATCAGCTCCAGGGCGGCGCGCTCGTAGTCTTCGTCCGGGTTGACCCAGCTGGTGTAACGCTTGGCCTCGCGCAGCGCCTTGACGATGAAGCCGCTGAGGCGTTCCCGAAGGGCTTCCCAGGCCTCGGAGCCGCTTCCGCGTGCGGGCGCCAGCAGCTCCAGCGGCCAGGCGCCCAGCAGCGCCTGGAGCAGCAGCACCTGATCATTGTCGTCGGGCTGCGAGCCCTCGTCGGTCTCGGCGACGAACGGCCGGGCGATGGCCCGCCAGTCGGCGAGCGCCTGCTCCCAGGCTTCGGGCAGCTCCGACAGGGCGAGCAGCCGGGAGCGTGCGTCCTCGCCGCGCTTGGTGTCGTGGGTCGCCGTGGCCACCAGCGCATCCGGCCAGGCGCGGGCCCGGTCTCGGTTCTGCTCGTGGAAGCTCGCCACGCTGATGCCGAAATGGCCGGGATCGCCGCCCACCTCGTTGAGGGCGAGCAGCCGCCCGTACCGGTAGAACAGCGTGTCCTCCAGGCTCTTGGCCATCACCGGGCCGGTGAGCTGCTGGAAGCGCAGGCAAAAGCGGCGGATCAGATCAGGATCGGGCCGACCCGGTCCTTCGACGTCGATCTCGCCGAGCAGGGCCGAGCGCACGAAGTCGTGCACCGAGCGGTCGGGGAGCGCGCTACGGCGCTTGGCGGCATCGACGCTGTCGTCGATCAAGGCCCGGTCGTCGGGCGTCGGCTCCTCGTCGGTGAGATAGGTGCGATAGACGGGAAAGCGGGTGATGATCTCGGTCAGCGCCAGGCGCAGGGCCGTCGCCGGATAATCGCGCGTACGCCGATCCGCGTCGGCGGTGCGCTTCAGGTCGGAGACCAGGCCTTCCAATTCGCTCGCGAACGAGTTCTGGATGACCTCGCGCTTGGCACGGCGCAGCAGCCGGTCGTAGGGCCCCTCCAGGTCCGAATGGGCACGGTAGATCCGGCTGAAGCGCTCGCCGTTGGCCTCCGCGACGAGCACGCCGTCGAGCGCGTTGAGCGCGTCGTAGCCGGTCGTGCCGGCGATCGGCCAAGGGCGCAGGCTTTCACCAGGCTCGAGAATCTTCTCGACGACGATGTAAAAGCCCGGTCCGACCGCCCGCTGCAGCGCGCGGGCATAGCCTTCCGGGTCCGCGAGCCCGTCGATGTGGTCGATGCGCAGACCCTGGATGCGGCCTTCGTGGATGTAGCGGAAGACGGTGGCGTGTGTTGCCTCGAAGATGTCCGGCTTCTCGATCCTGAGCCCTGCCAGGCCGTTGATGTCGAAGAAACGGCGGTAGTTGATGTCGCTGGCGGCTACCCGCCAGTGGGCGAGGCGGTAGGACTGCGTCTCCAGCAGCCGGTGCAGGGTGCCGAAGCTCTCCGGCACGCCGGGGACGCCGTTGATCAGGGTCACGGCGCGACCGATCGCCCGGGTGAGCGCGGGCGAGGCGGCAGCAGCGGCCGCGAGCCGCTGTTTCAGCTCCTCCGCTTCCGCCGGAAAGGCACGGCGGCGCTCCGTACCGCTCTCCTCGCCCATGGCGCGCAGGCGCTCGCTGATGGCGAGCATGTCCGGCGGCACCTCGCCGGCCGCGGCCGCCAACGCACGGTCGAGGATCACCGGAAAGTCGAGGGGCCGGATGGGAAAGCGGTGCTCGAAGTGCCAGACGCTGAAGCTGCCTTCGCCAGCATCGAAGGCGAGCTTCAGATCGCCCTTTTCCAACGCCTCGCCATAGCGGTCGCCGAGGAAGGGCACGACGAGACGGCCGCCAGCCCCGAGCCGCTGCCAGTCGATGTCGAAGCTGTCCGCGTGCGGCGAGAGTTCGCCCCACTCCAGCACCGAGAGCCACCAGCCGTTGTCGGCGCCGCCGACGCCCATGTGGTTGGGCACGATGTCGAGCACGAGCCCCAGGCCGTGCGCGGCCAGCGCGTCGGTGAGCCGCACGAAGCCCGCCTCGCCGCCAAGCTCCGGGTTGATCGTGGCGTGGTCGACGATGTCGTAGCCGTGTGTCGAGCCGGGCCGGGCCGTGTGGATCGGCGAGGCGTAGACGTGGCTGATGCCGAGGCGCGCAAGGTAGGGGACGATGTCGGCGGCATCGTCGAAGGTGAAGCCCTTGTGGAACTGGAGGCGGTAGGTGGCGCGCGGCGGCGGCGCGGCGAGCACGCCCGGGCGGGGCTTGGGCCCGCGACCCTCGGCGGCGATGGCCGAGGCGAGCTTGGCGAGTTCGCCGCCCGGGCCGGCCAACGCCTCGACGGCGATGGCCAGCCTGCGCCGCCAGTTGGGATGCCCCTGATCGAGGCCGGGCAGGTTGGCCTGATTGAGCTCGAGCGCCACATCCTCCAGCTGCACGCCCATCAGGGACGACTGGGTGCGCGCCAGGTAGCGCACCGCCGCCTCGATCGGCGGTTCGCTGGGCGGCTCGGCGTCAGGCAGCAGTCTTGCTTCGGCCAGCGCCTGGGCGAAGGCCCTGATCTCGCTGTCGCGGCTGGCCCGCGCCTGTTCCGCGGTGTCGCGGTCGAAGAGCGCCAGGGTCTGGCGCAGGTCGATGTCGAGCCCCCGCCACCAGCCGGCGAAGGTGGGCAGGTCGTGAGTGGTGAGCACCGAGAGGGCGCGCGGCGGGTAGTCCTGCGGCGGGCAGAAGCGCCCCTCGCCCTCGCGCTCGAACCACAGCACGCGGTAGCTGAAGATACCGGCGTCCATGATGGCGTCGGAAAAGCCGGGCGGGCCGTTGCCCAGGTCCTCGGCGATCACCAGGCAGCGATGGCGATGGCTCTCCAGGCGCAGCACCGCCATCATCGCGTCGAACGGGAAGTCGACGTAGGTGCCCGCCGAGGACGGAGCCCCCTGCGGGATGAGGAACAGGCGCCGGAGCTGGAAGGCGTGGTCGATGCGGATGGCACCGGCGTGGCGCATGTTGGCGGCGACCAGGGCGCGGAAGGCGGCAAGGCCTTGCGATGCGAGCGCCATCGGATCGAAGGGCGGCAGGCCCCAGTTCTGACCGCCGACGGCGATCGGATCGGGCGGTGCGCCGATCGACAGCGTCGGGCCGAAGCGCTCCGGCGCGCTCCACACCTCCGAGCCGCCGCGATCGGCACCGACGGCCAGGTCCCGGTAGAGGCCGATGCCCATGCCGGCGGCCTGCGCTCGCTCGGCCGCATCGGCGAGCTGGAGGTCCGCCTGCCATTGCAGCCAGGCCCGGTAGGCGATCTCGTCCGCGTGCTCGCGGCGAAAGGCCGCGACCTCTTCGGAGGCGGCGGTGCGAAGGCCCTGCGGCCACTCGCCCGACCACATCTCGCCCGCCGCGAGACGGGCGGCGAAAATGGCCTCGAAGGTGGCGTGAGCCTCCAGCAGCTCGCCCTGGGCGCGCCGGAAGGTCGCGAAGGCGCGGGCACCGGGGCCCGCGCGCGGGCCGGCCTCGCGCCACAGGGCCTCGAGGAGCGGCGCCTTGATCGCCCACACCGCCGCGTGGTCGATCAGCGGCGCGGCCCGCTGGGCGGCGATCGCGGCGGCCATGTCCGGCTCGGCGGCCAGCCGTGCGGCGTCCGAGCCGACGAAGCCTTCGATGGCCGTCGGGTCGATGTAGAGCGGGTCGATGAACAGCCGCGACGACGGCGCGTAGGGGGAGATCTTGCTGCGGTCGTCGGCGAATAGGGCATGCAGCGGGCTGAGGCCAAGGAACGAGGCGCCGAGCTTGCCCGCGGCGGAGCCCGCATCGCCCACATCGGTGAACGCGCCGATGCCCAGGTCATGCTCCGAGCGCAGGCTGTAGATCTGGGCCGTGATGCCCCACAGCTTGGCGCCGTCGGCCAGGTCCGGCGCCTCGAAGCACCGGCGCGGCGCGGAGATCACCGTGGCTTCGTGGCGTGTGTCCGCGACGTCGACGGCCAGATGCCAGTAGCCGCTGGCGAGCGCGGGCAGGGTGAGCGTCCCGCCTCCGGCACCGCCGCCGACAAGGGTGCGGACCTCGTGCACGGCACCGCGCTCGTCAGTCAGCCGGCAGATCACGGTGGTGCCGGCCGCATAGCGCACCCGCACCATCGTGGGCCGGGCCGCCACCGTGGGGATCAGCGCCGGCAGCGGGCCGCGCAGGAGCTGTTCGGCGCGCGCCAGGCTGTCGCGCGCCTGCGCCTCGGTTGCCGTCGGCAGGCCGAAATCCGCCAGGATGTCGCGCTGCGTCTCGACCGGTGCGGCATTGGATCGGCCGAAGGCGTCGTCGTATTGCGGCCAGATGCCGACGAGCTGCGCCAGCTGCGCGACGATGGCGTCACTCATGCCGCCGGTTCCACCAGCACGAGTCCGCCCCAGGGCGCCATCGTGCTGCTCGTCAGATTGTGTCCGTGCCCGGGCGTCGTCGTCGCGTGCCGCGACCAGATGGGCCTCGCGGTGCCCACGGCGACCGTGATCGGAAACGAGCCCACATTGGCCAGGAGGCGGAGCATCCCGGCGTCGAAACGCCAGGTGACGTCGAGCATGTCGGGCACGGTGAGGTCTTGTTGCGAACCGCGGAAGCCCGAGGCGATGAGCGGCTCGACATGCCGCTGCCGCAGGCCGAGCAACTCCCGCACGTCCTCTCGCACTGCCCGATGGGCGGGCTGGTCCGCCTCGCTCCAGTTGAGTACGGAGCGGTGGAAGGTGTCCTCGCTCGTCGGGTCAGGCACACGCTCGCGCGCATCGGGATCGCTGAACGCCTTGAACTTCGCAAACTCGGCCCGCCGGCCTTCGCGCACCGCGTCCGACAGGGTGGGATCGTCCGCAAAATCGACGAAGAACTGGAACGGCGTGGATGCCGACCAGTCCTCGCCCATGAACAGCAGCGGCACCTGCGGGCCGAGCAGCAGCGCAGCCCGCGCCAGCGCCAGCTTCTCCTCGGGGACGAGGCGGGACAGGCGCTCGCCGAAGGCCCGGTTGCCAACCTGGTCGTGGTTTTGCAGGAAGGCCACGAACGCCGTCGGCGGCAGGTGGGCGGACGGTTCGCCGCGCGCTGCGCCACCCTTGTGCGCCGAGGGATCGCCCTGATAGGCGAAGCCTTCGGCCAGCGCCCGCGACAGCCGCTCGAGCGGCCGGTCGGCGTAGTCCTCGTAGTAGCCCTCGGCTTCGCCGGTCAGCAGCGCGTGCCAGGCGTTGTGGATGTCGTCCGCCCATTGCGCCGTGTGCAGCACCGGCCGGGCGCGGTCATCCCGTTCGAGCCAGCGGGCCTGGTTGGCATCGTTCTCCAGCACCAGATGCACATGACGGCCGCGGATCGCGTCGCGGATGCGGTTCGCCAGCTCGTCGATGAAGTGCGGCCGGCCGTCGTCCAGGATGGCGTGCACCGCATCGAAGCGAAGCCCGTCGAAATGGTACTCCTCCAGCCAGTACAGGGCGTTGTGGACGAAGTAGTCGCGCACGATGCCGCTGGTGGCACCATCGAAGTTGATGCCGGCGCCCCAGGGCGTGCGGTGCCGGTCCGTGAAGAAGGATTCGGCGTAGGCGTGCAGGTAGTTCCCGCTCGGCCCGAAGTGGTTGTAGACGACGTCGAGGATCATCATCAGGCCGAGCCCGTGCGCGTGGTCGACGAGGCGCTTGAGGTCCTCGGGGCCGCCGTAGGCACTATCCGGGGCGAACGGCAGCACGCCGTCGTAGCCCCAGTTGCGGCGACCCGCGAAATCGCCGATGGGAAGCAGCTCGATTGCGGTGATGCCGAGCTCCTTGAGCTCGGCGAGCTTGGGCATGAGCGCCGCGTAGGTGCCCTCCGGCGTCGCCGTGCCGACGTGCACCTCATAGAGCACCGTCTCGCTCCAGGGCCGGCCGGTCCAGCGTGCGTCGGTCCAGGTGTAGGCGCGGGGGTCCACCACGAGGCTCGCCGCGTGCACGTCGTCCGGCTGGAAGCGCGAGGCGGGGTCCGGCACCTCGAGGCGGTCGTCGATGCGAAAGGCGTAGCGGCTGCCGGCTGCGGCGCGGGCGGACGCCAGACGATGCCAGCCCTGCTCGGCTGCCGTCATCTCCTGGGCCTCACCGTCGACGACGAGCTCGACCTTGGCGGCGTTCGGCGCCCACAGGGCAAAGCGGACGCCCTCGTCGGACAGCTCGGCCCCGAAGGGCATGGCGTGGGTGCGGTACATCAGTGCGTCTCGCCGGCCGCGTGCTGCATCAGGAGAAACGAGCGTGGCGGTAGTTTGATGGTCTCGCCGGCAGCGAGGATCTTTGGTTCCTTGACGAGGCCGGTGGCGACCATGGTGTCGAAGATGCCCACCCAGCGTTCACCCGGCAACGTCTCGTCCAGCGTGAAGGGGATCTCGCGCTCGTCGGCGTTGAGCAGCAGCAGGAAGCGCTTACCGTCGCGGGCATCGTTGCCGAGCTGGATGCCGATCGTGCGACGCAGGCCGTCGTTCCAATCGTCGAGCGTCATCTCGCGGCCGTCCGGCGCCAGCCAGTAGACGTCGCGCAAGCCGTGGTTGCGGGCGACCGGCTCGCCGGTGAGGAACTTGCGACGGCGAAAGGCGTCGTTCTGCCGGCGCAGGCGAACGAGTGCCTGAGTGAACGCCAGCAGGTCCGGATCGACCTTGGCGTCGCGACGCCAGTCGAGCCAGCTGATGTCGTTGTCCTGGCAATAGGCGTTGTTGTTGCCGTCCTGGGTGCGCGAGAGCTCGTCGCCCATCAGCAGCATCGGCACGCCTTGCGACAGCATCACCGTGGTGAGCATGTTGCGCTTCTGGCGGGCGCGCAGGGCGTTGATCTCAGGGTCATCGGTCGGCCCTTCGACCCCGCAGTTCCACGACAGGTTGTGCGAATGGCCATCCTTGTTGTCCTCGCCGTTCGCCTCGTTGTGGCGCTCGTTGTAGCTTACCAGGTCGTGCAGCGTGTAGCCGTCATGGGCGCTGATGAAGTTGACCGACGCCCAGGGATGCCGCCCGGTATGCTCGAACAGCTCGCGCGAGCCGGCCATGACCCGGGCGAGGGCGGGCAACTGCCCCGTATCGCTCTTCCAGAAGCTGCGCAGCACGTCGCGGAACTGATCGTTCCACTCGCTCCAGCCGGGCGGGAAGCCGCCGAGGCGGTAGCCGTCGGCGCCCACGTCCCATGGCTCGGCGATGAGCTTGACCCGGGACAGCACCGGATCCTGTCCGATGGCGCGCAGGAAGCCGGCGCGCTCGGAGAAATCGTGCGGATCGCGGCCCAGCACCGGCGCCAGATCGAAGCGAAAGCCGTCGACGTGGTAGGTCTCGACCCAGTGGCGCAGCGAATCCATCACCATTTGCAGCACGCGAGGATGGCTGACGTCGACCGTGTTGCCCGTCCCCGTCGTGTCCCAGTAGAAGCGCGGGTTGTCCGGCGAGAGCTTGTAGTAGCTGGCATTGTCGATGCCCCGGAACGACAGCGTCGGTCCCAAGTGGTTGCCCTCGGCCGTATGGTTGTAGACCACGTCGAGGATCACCTCGATGCCGGCGTCGTGCAGGGTGCGGATCGCCGCCTTGAGGCCGACGGTCCCGTCGACGCCGAGATAGCGGGCATCCGGGGCGAAATAGCCGTAGGTGGAATAGCCCCAGTAGTTCTTGAGCCCCTTCTCCACCAGGAAACGGTCGTCGGCGAAAGCGTGGATGGGCAGCAACTCCAGCGAGGTGACGCCGAGCTTCACCAGATGCTCGACGACCGCGGGATGACCCAGGGCCGCGTAGGTGCCCCGCTGCATCTCCGGCACGCGCGGATGACCTTGGGTGAGCCCCTTGACGTGGGCCTCGTAGATCAGCGTGTCCCGCCACAGGTGGCGCGGTGGGTGGTCATCACCCCAGTCGTGGGAGGCATCCACTACGACGCATTTTGGCATCATCGGCGCGCTGTCGCGGCGATCGGCCGTCAGATCGCCGCGCTGGGCGCCCGTACGATAGCCGAACACGGCGTCGTGCCAGCGGATGCTCCCCTGGAATTGGCGCGCGTAGGGGTCGAGCAGGAGCTTGTTGGGGTTGAAGCGGTGCCCCTGGGCCGGGTCGTAGGGGCCATGCACGCGGTAGCCGTAGAGCTGTCCGGGCCTGAGGCCATCGACGTAGCCGTGCCAGACCTGGTCGGTGCAGCAGGGGAGCCTGACGCGCCGGATCTCGCGCCGCCCCTGGGAGTCGAACAGGCACAGCTCCACGCCCGTCGCATGGGCCGAGAACAACGCGAAGTTGACGCCTCGACCATCCCAGGTCGCGCCGAGCGGCTGCGGCGAGCCGTCCTCAAGGTCGTGCATGGCTATTGATCTCGACGTGAGAAACGGACCGCCGCAGGGTGTCCGGCGCGGTCAGCCGTCGTGGGGGGAGGGGGCGCGGCGGGCGCCGTCACGGCGCTGCCTGCGTAAGACGCGTCCGCCCCATAGCACTTGGCCCGGGCTCCCGCCACGGCACAGCGCCACGCCCGCGCCGCGGCTGCCCGCCGGCGCGCGTGTTCCTCCATCGCCATGAGCAGCCCCCACATGCCCGCATGCGGACAAAAGCCATTGCACTTCTGAAATGTTCCCGAGAAGCTCGCTTCGAGTTGAGCGGTGATTAACACGAGAGGGTACGATGCGGCGCGGGGGTAGACCGGTGCGGGGGCAGACTGCCGGCGCGGTCGCGCTGCTGGCGCTCGGGCTGGGGCCGCCCTCGGCAGCGGCGGTCGAACTCGGCCCCCGTGCCCGGGCGCTGTTCGAGCGCATGACGGTGGCCGAGAAGGTCGGCCAGCTGACCCTGGTGTCGGCCGGCCCCGGCTATGACGCCGCCATGCTCCCGGCCGGCCGCGTCGGCGCAGTCATCAACTTCGACGGGGCCGATGCCATTGCCGCGGTGCAACGGGCGGCCCGGCGCGCGCGGCTCGCCGTCCCCGTGCTGGCCGGCCTCGATATCCTGCACGGCTTTCGGACCATGTTTCCGGTGCCGCTGGGCGAGGCCGCGGCCTTCGATCCGGATCTGGCCGAGCGCGTGTCCGCGTTCGCCGGCGCCGAGGCACGGGCCGTCGGCATCCGCTGGACCTTCGCACCGATGGCCGACCTGGCGCGCGATGCACGCTGGGGCCGCGCCGTCGAAGGCTTCGGCGAGGACCCGCTTTTAGGCGCGGCGCTGACGGCGGCGCGCGTGCGCGGGCTGCGGGCTGCGGGCATCGCCACCTCGGTCAAGCATTTCGCCGGCTATGGTGCGCCCGTCGGCGGCCGCGACTACGACAATGCCGAGATCCCGACGGCCCTGCTGTGGGACGTCTATCTGCCGCCGTTCGCGGCAGCGGTCGCGGCGGGCAGCGAGACCGTGATGGCCAGCCTCAACGCGCTGAACGGCGTACCCGCCACCGCCAACCCGCTGTTGCTCGATACCATCCTGCGCCGGCGCTGGGGCTTCGATGGTTTCGTCGTGTCCGACTGGAACTCGATCGGGGAACTGATTGCCCATGGCGTCGCCGTCGACGGGGCCGAGGCGGCGCGCAAGGCGATCCTCGCCGGCGTCGACATGGACCTGGCGAGCGGGCTCTACGACCGGCATCTGGCGGATGAAGTCGCGGCCGGCCGCGTGCCGCAGGCAGCGCTGGACGAGAGCGTGCGGCGCGTGCTCCGCGTCAAGGAACGACTGGGGCTTCTCGACGAGCATCCGGTCGCGGCCCAGAACCCGCCGGGCCAGCCGGCTCAGCTCACGGCGGCCGGCCGGGCGTTGGCGCGGGAGGCGGCGCGCGATGCGATCGTTCTGCTGGCCAACCGGGGCGCCACGCTGCCGCTCGGCGGGGACGGCGGCCTCGCCGGGCGACGGATCGCGCTCATCGGTGGACTGGCGGCCAGTGCTGTCGACCAGATCGGCCCGCATGGGGCCGACGGGCGTGCTGAGGACGTGGTAACGCCGCTCGCGGGCCTGCGGCGGCGGGCCGAGACGGCGGGCGCCGCGCTCGCCTACGCGCCGGGTTGCGATCCGCAGTGCGGCTCGACGGACGGCTTCGACGCAGCCGTCGCCGCGGCCGCGGCTGCCGACGTGGTCGTCGCCATGCTCGGTGAGCCGCAGGAGATGACCGGGGAGGCGGCGTCGCGCACGACGCTCGCCCTGCCGGGACGGCAAGCCGAGCTGCTCGATCGCCTGATCGCCACCGGCCGGCCGGTGGTGCTGCTCCTGGCAGGCGGCCGGCCGCTGGAGCTGGGTCGCGCCGCCGACCGGATCCAGGCCCTGCTGATGACGTGGTTCCTCGGCTCCGAGGCGGGCAACGCCATCGCCGATATCCTGTTCGGCGACGTGGCGCCCAGTGCCAAGCTGCCGCTTACCTGGCCGCGGCACGTGGGGCAGTCGCCGATCTATTACAACGCGTTGCCGAGCGGCCGGCCCTACCAGCCAGGCAATCGCTTCACCATGCAGTACCTGGACGGCGAGCATACACCGCTGTTCCCCTTCGGCTGGGGTCTGAGTTACGGCGCCGTCCGCTATGGCGAGCTGCACCTGGACCAGAGCGAGCTCTCGGGTGCGGACACCCTGCGCGCCACCGTGACCGTCACCAACACGGGGCGTAGGACCATTCGGGAGGTGGTCCAGCTCTACGTGCACGATGCCGTGGCGAGCCGCAGCCGTCCGGTGCGCGAACTCAAGGCCTTCGCCAAGGTCGCTCTCGCCCCGGGCGAGAGCCGGGACGTGGTGCTCTCGGTGCCGGTCGTAGCGCTCGGCTTTCACGACGACGCCGGAATCTATCGGGTCGAGCCCGGCGCCTTCGATGCCTTCGTCGGCGGCAGCTCACTCGCCGAGCTGACGGCCCGCTTTTCCGTGACATCGATGCCCTGAGCCGGGCGAGCGCCGCCCCACGGGATTGCGCCCCTTGGTCGAGGAAGATTTCGACGAGCCGCGGCGTGGCGTGAACGCTCGCCGCAGCCGGCACGTCTTGCGTTCGGGCTCACGGGCGTCGAACGTGAGCGGGATCATGAGTCGCGCCCCTCGCCCTCTTGGCTTCGCCGTGACCGAACGGCAGATCGGGATCATCCGCGCGTGGGCGCGCTCCAAGCGGCGGGTGGAACAGGTCAGGCTGTTCGGAAGCCGCTGCAAGGGCGTCCACCGTCCTGACAGCGACCTCGACATCGCCCTCACCGTTTCGGACGATCTACGGCATACGCGGGCCGCGATCTGGTTCCTCGACGTGCCGCAATGGCGGGCTGAACTGACGGCGCTGCTTGGCATCCCGGCCGACCTGCGCATCACCGATCTCGGCGATCCGTGCCGGGTCCGGCAGTTCTGCGCCGAGGCGGGGGACACGCTGATCTACGACGTGGCCGGTCACCCCACCTGAGGCAACGCCCGCGCGGAGATTCACACCTGTGCGGGACGAGCCGGAGCCGTGCGATGGGGCGGAATCGCCCGATCGCACGCGCGCCCTGACTCGGGGCGTCAGGAGCGAGCGCCTGGCTATCACCTGTTCGGGTAGGCCCGCGGAGCCCCGGGCCGGCCGGCCGCGTTCGAGTCGATGCCCTGACCGTCCGGCTGCATGCGCCGCCCGGCGTCGTCCTCGATGATGACGACCGAGCCCGTGCGATCGTCGGGCGCGATGACCGGCGAACCTTGGAGCGGGCCTCCCTGATTGGTCCCGTCGGACGTCGGGCTGTTGGCGCTTCCGCCCCACGTGCCCTGTCCGCCCGGCGCCTGCGCCGATGCGAGTGTAGTGGTGGCAGCCAGGAGAGCCGCGGCGAATGGCAGCGCATACTTGGTCATAACGATCTCCTTGTGATGGCGGGAGAACGGCTCCTCGATCCCATTGTTCCGAGCACCGCCTAAAAGGATCACACGAAGATCGTATTCTTAACTGTATCTCCGTCATGTTCGAACGGATGGCCGCGCTTGATGAATAACAGGAAGAATAAGATTTGCAAAAAGGGGCAAAGGGGCCAGATCTAGACGATATAAATAGAACCTAAACCTCAGCGGAATCGGCGGCGACGGGCCGCTGGCGGCGTGTTGTTCATCCTGGCGCCTTAAAGCCCCGCGCGGACGGGATGCGCGTGGCCGCCGGGGAAAGGCGGGTCTGGTCGTCTGCGACGACGACCCACTGGTCGGCCGGGCAGTGTTGTGGCTGACGCTGAGCACATCTGCGAGGCCGGCAGTGCTCCGGCAGGCCGCTTGGGTGTATCGGCAGCCCCTTCCGCTCAGGCCGGCCGATCTGCGCACAGGTGGCGGGACGCGAGGCAAAGGGCGTTGCGGCGAGACATACAACAGCAGAGCTTGCAACAGCAGAGCTTGGCAGAAACGATCGGAACCATGGTCAACGCAGGGCTGCTCCACGCCTACAGCGACCTGGCCGCCGCCGCATTGCGGGGGCCCCTGACCAACGCGGAAATTGGCCATATCGAAGCCCGCGTTATCGCGCAGATCGGTGAAAGCGGCTCACTGTCCGGTCTTCCGGGCGAGCTGATGCAGCTCGCGATGGAGGCAGCCGAGGACGGTCTGCGGCGGTTCTTCGTCGCGTGTTGCGCGGTCAGGCAAGCGACGCCTTCCAACGCGCCGGCCAGCGTCCACTTCAAGAATTGAGGCGGGAGGGGCGATCAGCCGCCCAACCACGCCCGATCTGTTTTGGTCCACCCTGCTCGCCGGGTGGACCCGCCCTTCGCCGTAGTTGGGCCGTCACCCGTTTCGCGCGCCAGGCATGGGGCCATGAACGCGGGCGTCGTCTTGCGTCTTCCTCGGTGCGGGCGCGATCGTCTGTCGATCGAGCAGCGCAGCAATAGCCGTGAGCTGCTCGCGCAACGCGGCCAGTTCGGCCATGACGTCGACGAGCGCCGGCTCGGGCCTGGGCGCGGGCGCGGCTTCAGCGGCAGCTTCGGCCGCACGGATGTGCTCGGTCAGGTCCTGCATGGTCGCCGCTCCTATAGCCTGCCCATCAGGAGCAAGATGAGCACGACGACCAGCAGAACGCCGATGATGCCCGACGGATAGTATCCCCATCCTGCCGAGTACGGCCACGACGGGAGGCCGCCGACCAGCAGAAGAATGAGGATGATAAGGAGGATGGTGCCGAGACCCATGGGGCGTGTCCTTGTCGTTGAGGGCTCGCTCATAACGCGCGAGAAACGATCCAGGTCCGCCCAGCGCGTGGGTGTCATGGCATGGGGCGCCCACCTGACCGTCGATGCGGCGACGTATTGAGAGCCAGATTGGAAATGTCGGGCGGGTCGGTCCGATGGGTCTTTCACGCTCTGGTGCGTCGGCGATCTTTGCCGATACCGGCTGAGATCGCTTGCCGCCGGACCGCGAAAATCCCTCGCCGGCCGTCCGCCGCCGAATTCCCAAACAGGCTCATAGGAACAAGCCGGTGTTGGCAGCCGTTGGATACCTGCGCCGGGCTGCGCAACGCGCCGGGTGAGGAGTTCGATATGGCCGACCTTGAACCCAGCGTGCCCCTGGCCGAAAATGTGAATAACGTGCCACCGGGATTGGATGCGTCCGAGCAGATGCTGCTCTACAGCGCCGCGCTTCAGAGGATCGCCGGTGGTGTCTACGATCCTGCCCTGGTCGCCAAGCAAGCCCTGGCGGCGGCCGAGAGGCACGTGCGGGGGCTGCCGCACGGTGCATAGGTCCTGGCGCAGCACAGAGACGGCGCCCGTGTGGGCCCTCGCGACGCGCTCGGGCTTTCAGTTGGATGAGGTCAAAGGTCAACCCACGAGGCTGAGCTAGCTCCAGGCAGCTCTGCCCGTCGAGAGCCGACCTGGAACCGCGCTCTCCGCCCATCGTTGGTCCAAACAATGGAGACCGCGATGAGCCCTCAGCCTAATTCCCCGTACGACCCGCAGCCGGTGCCGCCTCAGCCGACGCCGCCACCGTCTCCGCCCGGCCACACGCCGCAGGAGGTGCCAGCGCCACAGCCGGTCGAGGTGCCGGCGACTGAGCCGGACCGACCCCCGGCCGTGCCGGGTCCGGGACCTGCGCCCGGGCCCGGGCCGGGGACGCCGTCGGCCGGGCAAGGCGGCGAGGACCCTGGTGCCTCGTTGACGCGTCCCGCCGCGTTCGCGCGCGGCCCGGGCGCCATGCCCATCCTACGCGGAACATAAGCCATCCCAGTCGCTTTAGCCCGGGCAGGATAGGGCGGGCCGACAGGTCGCGCCGCTGCCGCCGTCCTTGATCGTCGTTTCACACGCGGCACCGCGCAGTGTCGCGTTGCAGGCGGTTGCGCCCGTGGTCCTGCTTGTCAAACCGGTCAAACGAGGAGGCTGACTTGAAAGATCTCAACGAACTGTTTCTGCATACGCTCAAGGACATCTATTACGCGGAGAAGCAGATCCTGCGGGCGTTGCCCCGCATGGCGCGTTCCGCCGCGTCGCCGGAGCTGAAGAAGGCGCTGGAACATCACAAGGAGGAGACCCAGGGCCAAGTCGAACGCCTGGAGCAGGTTTTCGAGAGCCTAGACAAGCGCGCCCGCGGCGTGCCCTGCGAGGCGATCCAGGGCATCATCGAGGAGGCCAAGAGCGTCATGGACGAGGCCGACGATCCCGCTGTGCGCGACGCGGGCATTGTCGCCGCGGCCCAGGCGGTCGAGCACTACGAGATCGCCCGCTACGGCACCTTGTGCGAGTGGGCGGCCCAACTCGGCCACACCGACATCAAGGCGCTACTCGGCCAGACGCTCCAGGAGGAGAAGAATGCCGATGCGACGCTGACGAAGCTGGCGACCACCAAGGTCAACAAGAAGGCAGCCTGACCGGCGGCGGCGCGCAAGGCGGGGCGTTGTGCGATCGTCGACGATCGGCGATGCTCCGCCCGTCGCCGCAAGGGGCGCCCGGACCTGTCCGGGCACCCTGGCGGCGAGTCTGTGAGACGCTGGAAGAGGCTGCATGACGCAGATTGCCTACGACATGGATGCCGTCGGTTTGTTTCTCGATATCGACGGCACCCTCCTGGATATTGCTGCCAAGCCGCACGAAGTGGTCGTTCCCGACGAGCTGGTCGCCGACCTGGCGGCCCTGTCCAAGCAGCTGGACGGGGCACTGGCACTGGTCAGCGGCCGCACCATCGCCGACATCGATTCGCTGTTCGGCTCACTGAGGCCGCGCGCATCGGGCGGCCACGGAGCTGAATTGCGCGCCAATCCGGGCGGACACGTCGAGCTCGCGACCGAGCCGGTGCCGGACACCGTGCGGGAGGAGCTGGAGGAACTGGCTTCGCGAAACAAGGGCGTGATGGTCGAGGACAAGGGGGTGTGCATCGCCGTGCATTATCGGGAGGAGCCAACGATCGGTACGGCGCTCCATCTGGAGCTGGCGGCCATCCTCGACGGCCTCGGCGATCGCACCCTCGGCATCCTGCCCGGCCGCTTGGTCTACGAGATCAAGCACGTCAGCCACGACAAGGGCACAGCCGTCCGGGCCTTCATGGCGACACCCCCGTTCCACGGTCGGCGTCCGATGTTCATCGGCGACGATGTCACCGACCAGGCAGGATTCGCCGCAGCCCAGGCCGCGGGGGGCTTCGCATACTCGGTGGGCCGCGACTATCCGGGCGTGAAGCGCGGCTTCGATACCCCGGCCGATGTGCGCGCCTGGATCGGCGCCACCGTCGGAAAGGCCGAGGCCGCTTGACGAAAATCGTGCAGGATGGGGCCGCCGAAAGGAAGCCCGTGACAATGACGGCACAACGGGGGCATCATCGCGTCACTCCGATGTTGCATTGCGGTGGAACTTTGATCGCGAGACGACGTTGGTATCGTGGAGGGGTGGGCGGCGCACAGGCTCGGTGAGCCTCGGCGGCTGGTCCGATCCGAGGCAACGCAGGCTGGCCACCCCCGTCGCAGGACAGGAGAGTGGCATTGTCGCGCCTCATCGTGGTGTCTAATCGCGTCGCAATGCCCTCACGGGGCAAGCCTCAGGCCGGCGGTCTCGCCGTTGCCGTCAACGCAGCCCTCAAGCACAGATCGGGAATATGGTTTGGTTGGAGCGGCAACGTCGTCGATCCGCCGGACTCGCGGCCGAGGCTGCTGACGCGCGGCGAGATTACGTATGCCGTCACCGACCTCTCCACCGCCGATCTCCAGGAGTATTACAGCGGGTTCGCCAATCGGGTGCTGTGGCCCATCCTGCACTACCGGGTCGACCTCGCGGAGTTCACGCGCTCCGATCTGTCCGGCTACATCCGCGTCAACGAGACGTTCGCCAACCAGATCTCCACCATCCTGGAACCGGACGACGTCATCTGGGTGCACGACTACCACCTGATGCCGCTGGCCCGGTACCTGCGGGCGCGAGGCCACACCAACAAGATCGGCTTCTTCCTCCACATTCCGCTGCCGCCGCCCGACATTCTGCGCGCATTGCCCCACCACGCCGAGATCGTCGGTGCCATGGCGGACTATGACGTCGTCGGCTTCCAGACGGAGAACGATCGCGACAATTTCGCCCGTTACCTGATGGTCAACGGGGGCACGGTAAGTCCCGACGGCAACACCTATGACGTGCATGGCCGCAGCGTGTCGCTCGGCGCCTTCCCCGTTGCCATCGATACGGCGAGCTATGCCAAGACGGCCCGGCGAGCCAGCCGCTCGCAGTTCATCTCCACCATGAAGGGGAGCCTCGGCCAGTCGCAGCTGATCATGGGCGTCGACCGCCTGGACTACTCCAAGGGTATCGGCAATCGGCTCGACGCCTTCGAGACCTTCCTGGAGGACAATTCGGACTGGCTGGGGCGGGTCAGCTACCTCCAGATCACGCCCAAGAGCCGTTCGGACATACCCGAGTATATTGAGATGGACCGGATGGTCAGCACCCGCGTCGGGCAGATCAACGGCACCTACGGCAACGTGTCGTGGACGCCGATCCGCTACATCAATCAGACCTACTCGCGCACGGCGCTGGCCGGTCTCTACCGCCTCGCCCGCGTGGCGCTGGTGACGCCGCTGCGCGACGGCATGAACCTGGTGGCCAAGGAGTTCGTCGCCGCGCAGGATCCGGAGGATCCCGGCGCGCTGGTCCTGTCGCATTTCGCTGGCGCGGTGTCCGAGCTGAGGGATGGTGCGCTTGTGGTCAATCCGCACGAGACGGAGGGCATGGCCGCAGCCATTCGCCGAGCCTTGGAGATGCCGCTGGAAGAGCGCAAGGTGCGCCACGCCCGCATGATGCGGGCGCTGCTGGCCAACAACATCGACTGCTGGGCCAAGAGCTTCCTGAAGGCGCTCGAGGACGCTCGGCCCCGTGCCACGCCGGTGAACAACATCCGCACGTTGTTCGCGCTGTAGGCCGGCGCGGCCCGGTTGCCGAGCCTACAGCGCCCGGTGACGGGGCGGCCTGACGCCGTTCAGATAGAAATTGCCTACGTGGTGGTACTTCCAGCGCACCGGATCGTGCAGCGTGTGGGTGCGCGTTGCGCCAGTGGCGGTCGAGTCCGAGTTTTTGCGAGGTCGAGCGGGAGCCGGCGAGCTCGAAGAGTTTGCTCGCGACGTGCAGTGACGTGGCGGTCGCATAGGCCTTCGCTTCGGCCACCGCGATCGATGCTTCGGCCACGCTGTCCTCGGTTGGATCGGCGCCGGCGATATCGGTGAAGCGGCCGGCCCTGGCGAGCAGTGCATCTGCGGCGTTCACGCGGATGGCGAGTTCGCCCACCGCGTGGATGATATGCGGATCCTCATAGCCGTGTTGGTAGGTCGTTTCGAACCACGGCCGCGCGAAGCCGCGCACGTGGGCGACGGTGTCATCGAGTGCCGCTCGTGCGATGCCGACATCGACGGCCGCATGAATGAGCTGGGCCACGGGCCCCTGAGGCGTCGGTGCCTCGAAGACCTGCTCATGTGGCACCACCTGGAACGCGGACCCCTCGATGCGGTCGAAATAGGTGGAACCAGAGACTGTGGTCCGCTGGCCGAAGCCTGACCAGTCGTCGATCAGCGTCAGCCCTGGGGTATTGCGCTCCAGGAAGACGATGTGCTGGCGCCGCGCGTCGTCGATCGCCACGACGACGATCACGTGGGCAAAGAGTGCGCCGGTCGAATAGAATTTCTGGCCGTTCAGCACAAATCCGTCGCCAGCCCTGCCGAGCTTGGTCTGGTAGTCCACGGGCGTGCGCGTCCCGATTTCGGTGAAGGCGTTGCCGAGGCGGTCGCCATCGAGCACGCGCCGGAAGTAGCGCCGCTTCTGTTCCGGCGAACCGCCGAGCCGCAGCGCCTCCACCATGTAGAAATGGTTCTGGGGGATCTGGCCGAGGTTTGCGTCCGCCGCCGAGATGACGGCGACGACCTCTGCGAGCGTGACGTTGGAGACACCGGCGCCGCCGAACTCCTTCGGCACCGTGATGGCCCAGAGTCCGCTCTGAGAGAAGCGGTCGAGTTCGGCCAGCGGCAGGCGCCGCTCACGGTCTCGCTCGGCCGCGCCGACGCGAAATTCGGCGGCGAGCGTGCGGGCCGCGGCGATGGCGGCCTCGTCGGAGCCGATGCGCAGGGCGGGCTCGCGTCGCGGCGGAATATGCGGCGGCGGCCGGCCCCGCTCGGGGGCCGCGGCCTGGTGCCGCTCGCGGTCGAGGCTCGTCATCGCCGTCAGAGCCAGGGATGACGGGCCGGCTTGATCCCGTTCAGGTAGTAGTCGCCGACGTGAAAATACTTCCAGCGCACCGGATCGTGCAGCGTATGGGTCCGCGCATTGCGCCAGTGGCGATCCAGACCGTGCGCGGCCAGGGTCGAGCGGGCGCCGCCCAGCTCGAACAGCTTGTTGGCGGCCTGGATGGCGACTTCGGTGGAGAGCACCTTGGCTTCCGCCGTCGCCACGGCCGCCTCGGCCACCGTCTGCTCGTCGGGAGCGATGAGGGCGGCGTCGATCAGCCGTGCGGCCTTCTCGAGAATGGCCTCGGCTGCGTGCAGGCGGATTTCCAGATCACCGATGGCAGCAATGGTAAAATGATCCTCCCACGCTTTGCTCTGCCCAGAATCCACCCACGGCCGCGCGGTGGTGCGCACGAAGGCGATGGTGTCGACGATCGTGCCCTTGGCGATGCCCGTGTCGACGGCGCCTTGGATGATCTGCGAGATCGGCCCGGCCGCCGTCGGCCGGTCGAAGGCACGGTGGGCCGGCAGCACCCGCTCGGCCGGCACGCGGACATTGTCGACGATGACCGTTCCGGATGCGGTGGTGCGCTGGCCGAAGCTCGACCAGTCGTTGACGATGGTGAGGCCCGGCGCATCGCGATCGGCGAAGGCGAGGTGGGGTTGGCCCTGCGCGTCGACGGCCACGATCGGTACGATATGGGCGAGCAGAGCGCCCGTCGCGTAGAACTTTCGGCCGTTGACCACGTAGTCGTCGCCGCTCTTCGTCAGCTTGGTTTCGAACTCCGTGACCACGCGGCTGGCCGCCTCGGAAAAGGCGTTGCCGAAGCGCACGCCCCGCAGCACCTCGCCGAACAGGAAGCGCTTCTGCTCATCGGTGCCGTCAGCCACGATATGCTCGACAATGGCGAGGTGGTTCTGCGGGATCTGGCCAAGGGAGGGATCGGCGGCCGAGATGATCTTGATCACCTCGGTCAGGGTCACGTAGGACACGCCAGCGCCACCGTAGGCCTTCGGCACGGTGATGCCCCAGAGCCCGCTCTGCGAGAAGGCGTCCAGTTCGGCGAGCGGGAGCAGGCTCTCGCGGTCGCGCAGTGCGGCGTCCTTGGCGAACTCCTCCGCCAGTTGATGGGCGATGCGGATCGCCTCCGCATCGGTCTCGATCACATGGGCGGGAATGGCGGGGCGCGGCCGGGCCGGAAACGCTACATCGGGCGTGTTGACGCGCGGCGCCTTGTGCAGATCGTGGACGGTCATGGGAGCTCCCGCTGGATCGTTGATCGAATGCCGGCCGCTGACCGATGCCGCATGGTAAGGGCGACCGGATACTATACTTTTATAAAAGTTGATTATATTATAAAACGTTGTCAATTTCGTTTATGTAGAAAATTTAGCATAATATTATCTATTGGTTTTGCTGTGCAGATATTCTGAGTCTTTGAGTAGGATGGAGAGTCGGGTCATGACGCTGCTGGAACGGAAAAGCCCTTAACCTCCAACGTCATGGCCGGGCTTGACCCGGCCATCCATCCACTCAGGGAACGCAACGGCTAGAGCACTTCCGCGTTTCTTCGAAACGCCGAAGCTCTATCTGTTTGATTCATCGCGTTTTCTTCACGCGATCCGGCGTCCACTTCGCTCGAAAACGCACTAGCGACGAACCAACCTGTCAAAATTGCTGTGCAGAGCTACTGGTTGCGGCTGCCGCGCCGGGAGCGTCGCCGAGGTAGAGCGCCTCGACCCCCTGGGCGGCGAGGTCCGCCGCCGTGCCGGCGGCGGCAAGGCGGCCGGTCTCCAGCACGTAGGCATGGTCGGCATAGCGCAGCACCAGCGCCGCATTCTGCTCGGCCAGAAGGAAGCTCACCCCTTCGTCCTCGTTCAGGGTCCGGATGATCTCGAAGATCTCCTGCACGATGATCGGCGCCAGGCCCATGGACGGCTCGTCGAGAAGCACCAGCGTGGGGCGTGTCATGAGGGCCCGGCCGATGGCGATCATCTGCTGTTCGCCGCCCGAGGTAAGGCCCGCGCGGATCCGGCGCTTCTCCTTGAGGCGCGGAAACCACGTGTAGATCCGCGCCAGATCGTTGCCGACCTCGGCGCGGCTGGGGCGGCGCAGATAGCCGCCGGTCAGCAGGTTCTCCTCGACCGTCAACTGCGGAAACACCCGCCGTCCCTCGAGCACCTGCACGATGCCGCGGGCGACAAGCTCGGCCGGGTCGAGCCGTGCCGTCGACCTGCCCTTCCAGATGACGCTGCCGCGGGTGAGGGCGCCGCGCTCGGACGCCAGCAGGTTGGAGATCGCCTTGAGCGTCGTCGTCTTGCCGGCGCCGTTGGCGCCGAGCAGGGCGACGATCGCACCTTCCTCCACCCGGAGCGACACCCCGCGCAGGGCGAGGATGACGTCCTCGTAGGTGGCTTCGATGTCGTCGACCTCGAGGAAAGGCGCAGCGGCCATGGCGATCTCCCCTGCGCGCTCAGTTCGACGTCGGGTCGGGCCGGGGCGTGATGCGCTTCTCCTTGGCGTAGGCGGCCGCCCGTTCGTAGATCAGCGGCAGCAGCAACTCACGGTCCGACTTGACCCAGCCGTCGCTGACGATGGCCCACGCCTCGCCGTCCCATTGCAGCACCTTGCCGGCGCCCCCGCCCTCGTGGTCCCGGACCGAGAGCTTCAGCGGCTGCTGGAGGCCGTAGGCACCGATCTCCTTCAGCCGCGCGTCGTCGAGGTTGAGGTTCTCGAGGCCCCATTGGCCCTCTTCGCCGTTGATCGGACGGGCGCCGAACTTCTTCTGCGCGGTGCGGATGGCCTCCACCGCGATGATCGCCTCGTTGACGCCGGAGTTGTAGTAGACGGAACCGAAGCTCTTGAGGTCCTTCAGGTCGCTCTTGCCCTTGTCGACGATGTGCTCCTTGATCTTCTTGAGGATCTCGAAGTCGGCCCCGGCGGGAAATGGCGTGATCGCGAGATAGCCTTTGCCCACCTTGCCGGCGGGCCGCACGTCCTCCTCGGACCCGGACCAGACGCCGCCGATGATGCGGTCGACGGGGAAGCCCACCTTGGCCGCGGTCTTGATCGCCACCGGCGTCATCACGCCCCAGCCGCGCAGGAACACCCAGTCGGGCTTCAGCTGACGGATGCGCGCCCATTGCGCCGACTGGTCGTTGCCCGGGTGCGGCACGGGGATCTGGATGTCCTCGAAGCCGTAGGTCTTGGCGAGCAGCGCCAGCGGCGTCTGCGTCTCCTTGCCGTAGGGACTGTCGTGATAGACGGTGGCGATCTTGAGGCCCTTGAGCTTGTCCTTGCCGCCCGCCCGCTCGGCGATGAAGTTGATGGCCGAGGAGGCCTCGCTCCAGAAGGTGAACACGGCCGGAAAGCTGTAGGGGAAGACGCGGCCGTCGATCGCTTCGGTGCGGCCGTGAGCGATGGTGACGAGCGGGATCTTGTCGGCCACCGACTTCTCCGTCAGCGCCTTGGTGATCGGGTCACCGTGCGGCAGGAAGATCGGCACCGGCGAACCGTTCTTGCCGCCCTTGACGCGCTCGTAGCACTCGACGCCCTTCTCCACCGCCCATTCGGTCTCGCACTCGTCCCAGAACAGCTTGACGCCGTTGATGCCGCCTTCGACCTCGTTGATGTAGCGGAGGTAGTCGATGGTGCCGGCCCACACCGGAATGCCGCTCGACGCATAGGCACCGACGCGGAACGTGGCCAGCGGGAAGTATTGCTGCTTGGCATCGTCCGCTGCGGCTGGGAGGGCTGCGCCGACGCCGGCCGCGACGGCGAACAGCGCTGCCGCTCGCCTGATCCTCTGTCTCAGAATGTTCATGGATGTGTCCCCTCGAAAAAGCCCCGTGAAGATGTCGTGATCAGCAGGATGTCTCAGTCAATTTGATGCACGTTCTTGGAACAACGGAATATTCAGAAGATCTTTCCTGTATTTCCCGGACGAGAGCCGCGTTCCGGCCCGGCGGTTCCGCTCGGGCGCAGGCGCCGCCAGCCGCGCTCGGCCAGCGCTGCCAGGCCGGCCGGCTCCTTGATCAGGAACCAGATGATCAGCGCGCCGAAGGCGATGCGCTGGAGATTGGCGAGCTGGCCCGCGTCGACGGTGCCGCCGAACAGGCGGTCGGAGACCTGGGAGAGCAGGATCGGCAGCAGCACGATGAAGGCCGAGCCGATGAAATTGCCGGCGATGCTGCCCATGCCGCCGACGATGATGATGAACATCACCTGGAAGGAGCGATCGAGGCCGAAGCTGCGCGCATCGACGGTACCGAGGTAGGCGAAAGCCCAGAGCGCGCCGGCCACGCCGCAGACGGCGGCACCGACGAAGAAGGCGCTGAGCTTGCTGCGCGCCACGGGCACGCCGATGACGGCAGCCGCCGTATCCATGTCGCGGACCGCGCTCCAGGCGCGGCCCGTCTGGCTCTTCACCAGCCGTGCCGCCACGGCGGCGATCGCCACCACGGCGGTCAGCGTCATGAGGTAGCGGCCGACCGGCGAGGACAGGTCCTGGCCGAGGATCGCCAGCTTCGGTGCCGAGATGGAGCTCGACGTGGAATAGTTGGAGAACCAGCCGTACTGGTTGAAGATCCACTCCAGCAGGAACTGAGCCGCCAGAGTCGACGCCAGCAGGTAGAAGCCTTTGATGCGCAGGCTCGGCAGCCCGACGACGACGCCGACGGCGCCGGCGATCAGGCCGCCGAGCACGAGGCTGATCGGCAGTGGGATATCCGGCAGCCGCAGCAGCAGGTTGTAGGTGGCGTAGGCCCCCGTCGCCATGAAGGCGCCGGTGCCGAGCGACGCCTGCCCGGCATAGCCCATGAGCAGATTCAGCCCCAGCCCGGCCAGCGCCATGATCAGGAAGGGGATCAGGATGGCGTTGAACCAGTAATCGGTGCCGGCCAGCGGCACGATGACGAAGGCGACAGCCAGCAGCAAGCCAAGCGGCAGCGCCCGTCTGAGGCCGCGCCAGTCGCGTGCGGCACCTGGCGCGACGAAATCCGCGGCGGCTTCCGTTTCGGCCGACGACATGGGTCACACCCTCTCGATGGCGCGTTCGCCGAACAGTCCGGCAGGGCGGATGAGCAGGAAGGCAACGGCGAGCACGTAGACGAACCAGGTGGAGACGCTGCCACCGAGCAGTGGGCCGACATAAATTTCGGCGAGGGCGTCCGCCGCACCGACGATCAGCCCGCCGACGATCGCGCCGGCGATGGAGGTGAAGCCGCCGATGATCAGCACCGGCAAGGCCTTCAGCACCACGAAGGTCAGCGAGAACTGGACACCTTGCCTGGAGCCCCAAAGCAGGCCGGCGACGAGAGCGACGAAGCCGGCGACGCCCCAGACGATGCGCCACAGCCGTTGGAGCCGGATGCCGATGGACAGAGCCGCCTGCGGATCGTCGGCGATCGCTCGCAGCGAGATGCCGATGCGTGTCACGTTGAAGAACACCGACAGGGCGAGGACCAGGATCCCAGCCGCCGCGGCGGCGACCAGGTCGAACTGACTGACCAGGATCGGTCCGACCTCGACGGGCGTGTCGACGATGCCGAGATCCAGCTCGTGAACGCTCGCGCCCATCACAAGCTGCGACATGCCTTCTATGACGAAGCTCAAGCCCAGCGTCGCCATGAACAGCGTGATCTGCGACTGGTTCATGAGCGGGCGCAGCACCACGCGCTCCACCGCGATGGCCAAAACCACCATGATGGCGAGGGTGACGAGGGCAGCAAACCAGAAGGCGAGGCCCTGGTCGCGCAATGTGACGAAGGTCAGCGCGGCGCACAGGACCATGGCGCCCTGGGCGAAGTTGAAGACGCCGGACGCCTTGTAGATCAGCACGAAACCGATGGCGACGAGGGCGTACATCACGCCTGACAGCAGGCCGCCGATCAGAGTTTCGATCAGGAAGGCCATGGCCGGCTCAATGGACCGTGCCGAGGTAGGCGGCGATGACGTCCGGATCGTTGCGCACCTGCCGGGGCGTCCCGTCGCCGACCTTTCGGCCGTAGTCGAGCACGACGACGTGGTGCGAGAGATCCATGACCACGCCGATGTCGTGCTCGATGAGGACCACCGTCGCGCCGAGCACCGCATTGGCCTCGGTGACGAACCGGCTCATCTGGCGCTTCTCGTCCTGGTTCATGCCGGCCATCGGCTCGTCGAGCAGGAGCAGGGAGGGGCGGCCGACGAGCGCACGGGCGAGATCGACGCGCTTCTGCACGCCGTAGGGCAGCGTCGACACCACCGTGCCGCGGTGGGGCGTCAGCTCGAGATGCTCGATGATGTCTTCGGCTCGCGCCCGGAGCGCGCGCGACTCGGCCAGGTCCCGCGGCAGGCCGAAGGCGTGCTCGACGAGGGTGGTGCGGCTGTGGCGGGTCAGTCCGGCGAGCACGTTGTCGATGACGCTCAGCCGCTTGAATAGCGCATTGTGCTGAAAGGTGCGGCCGATGCCGCGCCGGGCCGCCTCGAGCGGGCGAATGCGCCGAAACGGGGCACCGTCGAACACCACTTCGCCCTCGTCGGCGCGATAGACCCCGTTGATGATGTTGAGCAGCGAGCTCTTGCCGGCCCCGTTGGGGCCGATCAGCGCGCAGATCTCGCCGCGCGCAACGGCGAAGCTCAGGGCGTTGAGCGCCTTGACCCCTTTGAACGACAGCGAGACGTCGCGCAGCTCGAGGATCGGCCCGGCCGATGAAGCGCTCACTCGCCGACGGCCTCGAGCCGACGGGGCTCCACCTGGCGCGCCACCGCCTCGGCACGCTTGACCGCCTCGATGTCGCGAAAGAGGGCGGCCGGGTGGTTCGCCGGCAGATGGGCGCCCGCGCCGAACAGCTTCTCCCGCAGGGTGCCGGGGCGATAGGCCGTCGGGTAGACGCCGCGCCTCTGGAGCTCCGGGACCACAAGGCCGACGATACTTTCGAAGGTCTCCGGCGTGACCGCGTAGGCCAAGTTGAAGCCGTCCACGTCGGTCTCGTCGACCCATTCCTCGAGGATGTCGGCGACGGTCGAGGGCGAGCCGACGAACACGGGTCCCAATCCGCCGATGCCGCCGAATTGCGCCAGCTCCTCGATGGACCACGCCTTGCCGCCGCCGGCCAGATGCTCGACAGCCGAGACGATGGCGTTGGTCTCCACCCGCCGCACCAGGTCGGTCGGCGCATACTGGCCGAAATCGATGCCGGTCCAACCGGACATGAAGACCAGTGCGCCGTCATAGGACGCGTAGGATTTGTACTCCTCGAACCGCGCCTGAGCCTTGGCGTCGGTCTCGTCGACGATGATGGTGACGAGGTTGTAGGTGAGAATCTTGCGCGGATCGCGCCCGGCGGCCTCCGCCAGCCGCCTGATGTCGGTGACATAGGACTTCAATACCGGCTTGATCGGCGCCGCAACGAACACGCATTCGGCGTGCCCCGCCGCGAATGCCTTGCCCGGTCCCGACGCGCCGGCTTGGTAGAGCACGGGGGTTCGCTGCGGTGAGGGCTCGCACAGGTGGTAGCCGGGCACCTCGAAGTAGCGGCCCTTGTGGCCGATCTCGTGCACCTTGGCAGGGTCGGTGAAGATGCGCCGGGCGCGATCGCGCACGACCGCCCCGTCCTCCCAACTGCCCTCGAACAGCTTGTACAGGACCTCCACGTATTCGGCGGCAACGTCGTAGCGGTTGTCGTGCTGCTTGAGGCCGCCCTGGCCGATGTTCTTCGCGCCGCTCTCCAGGTAGGACGTGACGATGTTCCAGCCGACCCGGCCCTTGGTGTGGTGGTCGGCGGTCGAGAGGCGCCGGGCGAAAGTGTAGGGGTGCTCGAACGAGGTCGAAGCGGTGATGCCGATGCCCAGATGCTCGGTGGCGAGCGCGATCGGAGCGGCGAGCTGGAGCGGATCGTTGACCGGAATCTGCGCGGCCTGATGAATGGCGTGGTGGTTCGAGCCCTTGTAGACGTCGTAGTAGCCGATCACGTCGGCGATGAAGATCCCATCGAAGACGCCGCGTTCGAGCGTGCGCGCCAGATCCTGCCAATAATCCAGGTCCTTGTAGGTCCAGGATCGGTCGCGCGGATGGGCCCACAGGCCGGGGGACTGGTGGCCCACGCAATTCATGTCGAAGGCGTTGAAGTGGATCTGCCGGGCCATTCGCGTCTCACCTCGGTTTCTTCGATATGCGTATGCTGACCAAATAACAATTTAATCTATCGGACCAAATAGTATTGAAGACGCCTATCCGCGTCAAAAATAGCTATTTTCCGGCAGAATTATCTGATATTGAAAGTAAAATAGATCGGAAATTTCGCCATTGGCCGCCGTTATATTTATTTGCGGCCACGATCGTCACGCATTAACGTAACGATGAATACGATGGAGCTCTTGTGCTTGTCAACGCGTCAGCATTCGAAAGAAATAAATAACCACAATAGATGGAGCTCGGGTTATCTATCACCCGTTTTCGTTAGCAACAGAGAAAAACGTCCTGTATTCTCTAAGCTTCCGCGGATATCCTTACTCGCGGCGGGTCGGCCACACGCCCCGGCGCAGGCAAGCGGGCACGCACGGGCCGAGAAAGGCGTGTCAGCGACGCCAGAGGCGATCGAGCAGCGAGGGGCGCCGCGGCGCGGTGGGTTCAGCGCCCAGAAGCCGCTCGATCCGGCCCATGCGCACGGCCGCCGGGCTCGCATAGGTCTCGAGCCGCTCGGCGAAGGGCCAGTCGAGGTTCATCAGCGCCCACGCGGTGATCGCCTCCGGCGAACGAAGCCAAGCCAGTTGCTCCAGATCGAAGGCCGCGTATCGCAGCCGCTCGCGCGCGGCAGCGTTGTCTTCGAAATAGCGGGCGAGCTTCTCCTTCAGCGCGTCTGCCGCTCCGGGCGCGCACGCCATGTCGGGCTTGGCGATGGGGACGACCGCGACCGGCTCGAGTGTCTGCCGCTGGCCGCCTTTGACGATGCGGACGACGTGCTTGGCCTGCAGACCGAGCCGCGCCTGGTCGCGCATGCGAGAGAGGCCGTTCGCCCTGCCGAGGGCGGCGAACCCGTTGCTGCGGAATGATGGTGCCGCCACGAACATTTCGCTGCGCTGCTGCCGGGCGCTCCGGTCCGACGGGAACGCCACCTCCGCCACCGCCTCGGCGACCGGCAGCCGCACCTGCTGGCCGGGCAGAAGGGCGACCGTTTCTTCGACGACGAGGACCGGCAGCGAGGCCGCCGCTTCCGGCGCCGTGGCCGGCCAGGTGAAGGCCCGGTCGCCATCGCTCGCCGGCAGCATTCGCGCGGTCCAATCCCGTCGGCCGCGCAGATCCGGGGGGGCGTGGGCAACGGCGATGCTAGCGATGTCGGTGACCGGCGCGAAGGTGACCACATAGCTGGGCAGCGCCGCGGGCGAGCTCTTGCCGTTGTCGACTGCGTCGGGCTCGGCGGCCCACTCGAGGGGGTGCACCGTGACACGGTAGGGGCCGTTGGCGACCTCGTACCAGTCGTCGGACGACGCCGGATCGGTCATCTGCTCCTGGCCCGGCAGTGCGTCGGTGTTGTCGAGCAGGACGCGGCCGTGGCGCACGATCAGCGGAAAGTCCCACGGCGGGCAGGCATACGCCGCCTCTCGCGGCGTCAGCGCCCCGGTGGTGAGCCGCACCGTGTAGCCGCCATCGGCGCCGGTGCCGAAGGCGACGAGGCGGCCAGAGGCCGATTCCTTGCGGTAGATGAAATCGTAGCTGTACCAGGCGATGGGATCGGAGTCGCGGTGGGCGAGATCCTCGGGGTGGAAGAGGACGAGCGTGGCAACGTCGGTGCCCAGTCTGATCGTCTTGCTGCTCATGCCGCTCCTGCCGGGTGCCGAATTGAACATTGGGCCATGATCGTGCCGCCGCGTGCATCGGCGATGACAGCGTCATCGGTGCGGTGCAGGCGGCCCGTCAAGCGGCGGCCGGCTCCGGCAGACGCGCCGCTGCTTCACGAGGTTGCGTGGATCGTCAGAACGCCTTTTGATCAACGCCACGTGTTTCCCGAACTTGGAGCGCGGGAATGTTGGATCACGTCACCGTCGGCGTCGACAACCTGGAGCGCGCCAAGGCGTTCTACGACACGGCATTGCGCCCGCTCGGGATCGAGCGCTTGGCCGGCGACGACGAGTCGGCAGGCTATGGGATCGGGCCGCGGGCGTTCTTCTGGATCGGGCTGCGGCGGCGGGGAGGGCGATCGGGCGTGCATGTGGCCTTCGCGGCCCGTGATCGCGCAGCCGTCGACCAGTTCCATGCAGCCGCGCTACGGGCCGGAGGCGTCGACAATGGTGCCCCCGGGCTGCGGCCCCGATATCACCCGGATTACTACGGCGCCTTCGTGCTCGACCCGGACGGACACAACATCGAGGCCGTCTGCCGCACATCTGCGGGGTGAGGGGCCCGCGCCGGCGACCGTGGAATTGCGTCCCCAGGGCGACAACGGCCCAGGGAGACATCGGGAGCGCTCGCCGATCGGGTGCCACGACCCGATCGGCGAGACGGCTCCCGAGGCGGATGGATGAGCCTGTTCATGCGATCGGACGGGCTACCCGATCGAGTTGGGCTCAAGGCCGCACGGCCGACACGCCGTGCGGCGCGCGCCTACCGCGACCGCGGCGGACGGCCTCGGCCGGCCCGCATGAACGACACCTGCGACAGGTCCGCGCTGCCGGCCTCGGCCGGAGCGCTACCGTGCGGGCGCTGCGCCGGACGCCGGCCTGGCGGGCGGGCGCGGCCCCTGGCCTGCTCGCCGTCGTGCTGCCGGGCCGGATGGGCACCGCGCGGCGCCGGGCGACGCTGCTGCTGCTGGGGCTGCCGGGGCGGCTCGGCCGGCGCGTCCGGACCGGACGATTGGCGCGGCACGACGTCGATCTTCTGGCGAATCAGCCGCTCGATGGCGGTGAGCAGCGACCGCTCCTCGCTGGCGCAGAACGAGATGGCGGCGCCGCTGGCGCCAGCCCGTGCCGTGCGGCCGATGCGGTGGACGTAGGTCTCGGGCACGTTCGGCAGGTCGAAGTTGACGACGTGGGTGACGCCGTCCACGTCGATGCCGCGTGCCGCGATGTCGGTCGCCACCAGGATGCGGGTCGAGCCGTCGCGGAAGCCGTCGAGGGCGCGCTGACGCTGGGACTGGCTCTTGTTGCCGTGGATGGCGGCGGCCGTCAGGCCCACCTGCTCCAGGTGCTTCACCACCCGGTCGGCGCCATGCTTGGTGCGGGTGAACACGAGCGTGCGGCCGTCGGTGTCGTGGGCCAGTACGTGGGCGAGCTCGTTGCGCTTCTGTGCCGTCTCGACGTGGACCACGCGCTGCGCGACCTTCTCGGCCGTCGTCGCCACCGGCGTCACGGCGACACGCTCGGGCTTGTCGAGCATCTCGCCGGCCAGCGCCGCGATCTCCTTGGGCATGGTGGCCGAGAAGAACAGCGTCTGCCGCGCGCGGGGCAGGGCCCGCACGACGCGGCGGATCGCGTGGATGAAGCCGAGGTCAAGCATTTGATCGGCTTCGTCGAGCACCAGGATGCGGACGCCGTCGAGGCGCAGAGCACCGGTCGACATGTGGTCGAGGAGGCGGCCCGGGGTCGCCACGAGCACGTCGACGCCGCGGTTGAGCTGCTGCGCCTGAGGCCCGGTGGAGACGCCGCCGAAGACGACGCACACCGAGAGCTTCACATGCCGCGCATAGGTGCGGAAGGAATCGGCGATCTGGCCGGCGAGCTCGCGGGTGGGCGACAGGATCAGCGTGCGGCAGGTGCGCGGCTGGGCCTTGACGTTCTCCTCCGCCAGCCGATGGATGATCGGCAGCGCGAATGCCGCCGTCTTGCCGGTGCCGGTCTGCGCGATGCCCATGAGGTCCCGGCCGGCCAGAACGAACGGGATCGCCTGGGCCTGGATCGGGGTGGGCGTGGTATAGCCCTCGTCGGCCAGCGCCGTGAGGATGGGCGCGGACAAGCCGAGTTCGGTAAACTGTGTCAAAATGGATACTTTCGCCGCCGGCTCGGGACGATGACGCCGGCCTTTGCGGAGCGCCCTGCGTGTCGGGGCCCCCAGGTTCTCTTGGGCGTCGGCGGGGTGGAGCTGGTCGCTCCGCACGCGCGGCACGCACGCCATCGGCGCGCCTGTCCGTCCGGGTCGGAGTGACCGATTCCCGAACGATCTTCTCGACCGCCGTGGCGGCATGTGCGCGTTCAAAGCGGCGAAGTCAAGGCTGATGTTGCATCGCACCGCTCGTCCTGCGCCGGTACCTTAGAGCGTTTTCGAGCGAAGTGGACGCCGGTTCGCGTGAAGAAAACGCGTAAATCAAACAGATAGAGCATTTCGGCGATTCGAAGAAGCGCGGAAATGCACTAGGAAAACGCAACCGCGAGCGGCGCCGCTCACGGCGATCCTGTCGGCCCGCACTCTACGGCGACGAGCGCCGGCGCCCATGCGGCCGCGATCGTGCCGGCGGTGAGCCCGTCCGCGGTGGCCTCCGCAGCCGCGGGCGCTACGCCTGCGGCGGTGAGAAAGGCTGCGATGGTGGCCGCCGGCACCACCGCATAACTCGTCTGCGGCACCACGCCGGCGATGCGCCGCGGCGCAGCCGCGGCCGCGACGATACCGACGAGTTGCCCCCTGCGGTCGACGACCGGGCTGCCGCCGGCCTGGGCCTGCAGGGGGGCGATGATGCGGAGCGCCGGCTGCTCGGTGGCGACGGTCGCGCTGGCGACGCCGAGCGTCGGCACCGAAGGGCCCCCGCTCGCCGCCGCCGGCGCTTCGGCGAAGCCTGCAACGGCGAGACTGTCGCCGGCCGCCGGCTCGCGGCTGGCCGGTGCCACCGGCGCGGCCTTGGCCGCGCCCGCCTCCAGGAGGGCGAGGCCGCTCTCCGCGGAACTTCTGAGGATCTGCGCCCTGGCGCGCCCGATCAGCGGGGCAGGGCATTCGGCCGCAGCCGCGGCGGTGGTGAGCACGCGCCCGGGCGCGACGATGAGACCGGTGCCGACGAGGCGCGGGCCGGCAGGCGTCTGCGCCACCGGCGCCGGGGGCGCGGCGGGCGTGGGCGCCGTGCCCCCGCTCGGGCGGGCCGGGAAGGGGTCGAAGCTGTTGGTGATGGCAATGGTCAGCTTATCGAAGGCGGCACCCGCGTCGTCCGGATAAGTGAAGGTGAAGCCACGCAGACCGGCCTCTCCCTTGGCGATGCGGGTGAAGAAGCGGCGACCGGAGTCGGTCCCGGTGACGACGAGGAAATCCGGCCGCAGCACCTTGTAGCTGACGCGGCGCGTCGGCGGCCCGTCTACGCCCAGCTTGTCGAATAGCTCCGGCAGGGTCGCCGCGGGGTCTGCGACGAAGAGGGCGAGCGCCGTGCGATCGCGGCTGCTGGCATAGACGGTGCCGGATCTGGCCTGGGATGACTTGTCCAGGACCCGCGTCGGCAGGCCGATGCGGATGCCGCTCACCGGGTCGGTCACCAGCCTGAAGACGACGGCTTCGCGCGCCCGCGTTGCGGCGTGGGCCAAGTGGGCGCGCTCTTGGGGGGCGAGGATGCCGTCGGCGGTCAACTTCGCGCGGGTCTCGAAGGTCGTGATGGCGTCGTAGGTGCGCTTTCCGAACGAGCCGTCGGTGACGCCGTTGTAGGTGCCGGCCCACACCAGCGCATCCTGGATCGATTTGCGCTCGGTCTCGGGCAGCGCCTCGAAGGCCTTGCGAGACGCCTCCAGCTTCGGGTTCGGCCCCGTCGGGGCTGCCGCCGGGATCTGGGCCCCCGCCACGCCGCCGGCGAGAACCAGCATGGCGCAGGCCAGGGCGCCCCTGGCGACGGTGCGCCTGGGCCGGCCGGCACCGGCCTGTGCGGCGAGGGCGGTCATCATGCGATCACCGTCATGTGCGGGGCCCCCTCTACACGCCCATTCGGGGGCAATGGTAGGCGGGTTGCCGACGAACTTCCAGAAATCGTCGCGGCGAGGCGGGTTTGCGCGCGGCACGGCTGGCCTTAAACAGTCGCTATGCCGCCTCTTCTCACCGACGATGCAGCGGGTCCGGACGCGCTGGGCCCGATTCTGGCGCAGCTTCGGGCTGCGCCCTCGCGCACCTGGTCGATCATCATCACCGTCTATGGCGATGCCATCGTGCCGCGCGGCGGCAGCGTCTGGCTCGGCACGCTGCTCGCTTTCTTCAAGGCTCTCGGCGTGGGCGAGGGGGTGGTGCGGACGGCCATGTCGCGCCTGGCCTCCGACGGCTGGCTGGAGCGGCGGAAGGTTGGGCGCAACAGCTTCTATCGACTGGCCGACAAGGGACGGGCGACCTTCGCCGAGGCGACCCGCCATATCTATGGCGCGCGCCCGCGCCCGTTCGCCGGCCATTTCGATCTCGCTCTGCTCGGCAACGGCGCCGAACGGGCGGTCAGGGCGGCGCTCGAGGAGGCCGGCTTCGGAACGCCGGCGCCCGGCGTCTGGGTGGCCCTGGCCGGGCAGCCGCTGCCCGCGCCGGCAGACGCTGCGCTGCGGCTCGAGGTCCATGGGGAACTGGACACGTTGCGCCGGCTCGCCGCCCGCAGTTGGCCGCTGGCCGCGACGGCCGACGCCTACCGGCGGTTCGTCGCCACGTTCGCGCCCATGCGCGCAGCCCTCGGCCGCGACGCCGCGCTGACCGATGCCGATGCCCTGGTAGCGCGCGTGCTGCTCATCCACGAGTACCGCCGTGTGGTGCTGCGCGATCCCCTGCTGCCGGCCGACGTGTTGCCGGCCGATTGGCCCGGCGAGACGGCCCGCACATTGTGCGCCAGCCTCTATCGGGACCTCGTCGCTCCCTCCGAGCGCTGGCTCGACGCCCACGCCGTGGACGAGACGGGTGCGCCGCTGCCGGCCGCCGCCGCGGTGTTCCGGCGCTTCCAGGACGGCGCGTAGAAGGGGAAGGTCAGCGCCGCTCGTCGCTCTCTGTGCAGCGCAACATGTTACAGAATTTTGTTGTCATCCAGTTTTGTGTTACATATAATCATTCAAAATGTGGGAGGAGCCGATGTACACGCAGGCTCTCAATGCCGGTGCAGTCGGAGCGGGCCAACCGCCTGGCGAGGATGCGGCCTTGCTGGCGCGCTTCCAGGAGCGCGTCGACGCGGACCAACGCATCGAGCCCAACGATGCGATGCCGGAGGCTTACCGCCGCACGCTGATCCGGCAGATCTCGCAGCACGCTCATTCCGAGATCATCGGCATGCAGCCGGAGGGCAACTGGCTCACCCGTGCCCCGTCCTTGCGGCGCAAGGCGGCCCTCCTTGCCAAGGTGCAGGACGAGTGCGGGCACGGCCTCTACCTCTACGCTGCGGCAGAGACGCTCGGCATCGCGCGCGAGGAACTGGTCGACCAGCTGCTCACCGGAAAGGCCAAGTATTCGTCCATCTTCAATTACCCGACGCTGAGCTGGGCCGACATCGGTGCCATCGGCTGGCTGGTAGACGGGGCGGCGATCATGAACCAGATTCCGCTCTGCCGCTGCTCCTACGGGCCTTACGCGCGCGCCATGATCCGCGTGTGCAAGGAGGAATCGTTCCACCAGCGCCAGGGCTTCGAGATCATGCTGACGCTGGCGCGCGGCACGTCGGCGCAGAAGGCGATGGCCCAGGACGCGCTCGACCGCTGGTGGTGGCCATGCCTGATGATGTTCGGTCCGCCCGATGCCGCCAGCCAGCATTCCGACACCTCCACCCGCTGGAAGATCAAGCGCTTCTCCAATGACGAGCTGCGTCGGAAGTTCGTCGACGCGACGGTGCCGCAGGCCCATTTCCTCGGTCTGACGCTGCCGGATCCGGATCTGCGCTTCGATGCCGACAGCGGGCACTGGGAGTTCGGCGCCATCGACTGGGATGAGCTGCGCCGCGTCATCGCCGGCGACGGGCCGTGCAACGCCGACCGCATCGCGGCCCGCCGCTGCGCGCACGAGGACGGCGCCTGGGTGCGTGAGGCAGCCCTGGCCTTTGCCGCGAAGCGCCAGGCCAAGCAGGCGGCCTGAGGGGGAGGGTGCTGATGACCGAACCGAAGATTCCGCTGTGGGAGGTGTTCATCCGGTCGCGCAACGGCCTCGCCCACAAGCACGTCGGGTCGTTGCACGCGAGTGATGCCACGTTGGCCTTGCAGGCGGCGCGCGATCTCTACACCCGCCGCGGCGAGGGGCTGTCGATCTGGGTGGTGCCGTCGCACGCGATCACCGCCTCGGATCCGGCGGACAAGGGCATGATGTTCGAGCCTGCCGCCTCGAAGATCTACCGCCATCCGACCTTCTACGACGTGCCCGACGAGGTCGGACACATGTGAGCGGGCCGCGCGCCCCGGGAGGAGAACGCCATGGCTCCGGGCCCTATCCGTGTCGCCGAGACGCCGCTGGTGTCCTACCTGCTGCGACGGGCCGACGACGCGCTGGTCCTCGGCCACCGCCTGTCGGAATGGGCGGGGCGGGCGCCGACCATGGAAGAAGACATGGCGCTCGCCAACATGGGCCTCGATCTCCTGGGCCAGGCGCGGATGCTCTATGCCCACGCCGGCGAGGTGGAGGGCCGCGGCCGCGACGAGGACGCCTTCGCCTATTGGCGCGACGAGCGCGGCTATCGCAACCTGCTGCTGGTCGAGCAGCCGAACGGCGATTTCGCCGTCACCATCGTGCGCCAGTTCCTCTACGCTGCGTATGCCGAGCCCTATTGGCGCGCCATGATGGCCTCGGGCGACGCGACCCTGGCCGCGGTCGGCGCCAAGGCCGAGAAGGAGATGGCCTACCACGTGCGCCATTGCGCCGAGTGGGTGGTGCGCCTCGGCGACGGCACTGCCGAGAGCCGGGCGCGGGCGGCAGCGGCGCTCACCGAACTCTGGCCCTTCACCGGCGAGCTGTTCGAGGTGGATGGGACCGACCGGACGCTCATCGCCGCCGGCATCGCCGTCGATCCGCAGACGCTCCGCGAGCCGTGGCAACGCACGGTCATCCAGGTCCTCGCCGAGGCGACCCTCGAGGCGCCGCCGGCGGGCTTCATGCGCCGCGGCGGGCGTAGCGGGCGGCACAGCGAGCATCTCGGCCATCTGCTGGCCGAGATGCAGCACCTGCAGCGCTCCAACCCGGGAGCGGCCTGGTGACGGTCCGTCGATCCCCGCCGCCGACCCCGGCCGCCGCCTCGTCCGCTCGGCTGACGGCGGCCCGGCGCGCGGCGGCGACCGTCGTCGATCCGGAGATCCCGGTATTGACCATTGCCGACCTCGGCGTGCTGCGCGACGTGCGGCTCGGCGACGAGCGGGTCGAGGTCGACATCACGCCGACCTATTCGGGGTGTCCGGCCATGAACATGATTGCGCTGGAGCTCGAGGTTGCGCTGGCGCGTGCGGGCTTTGCCGCCGTCAAGGTCAACACCATCCTGGCGCCGGCCTGGACGACGGATTGGATGAGCGAGGAGGGGCGGCGCAAGCTGCGGGACTACGGTATTGCGCCGCCGCGCCGGGGTGCCGGCCGCCGCGCCCTGTTCGGCGTGGAGGAGGTTGCCTGCCCGCGCTGCGGGTCCGAGGACACGGCCGAGATTGCCGCTTTCGGCTCGACCTCGTGCAAGTCGCTCTGGCGCTGCCGGGCCTGCCGCGAGCCGTTCGACGCCTTCAAATGCCACTGACCGGCGCATCGACAGGTGAGGCCATGACCCCCCAGTTCGTCACCGCAGCGCCGGACCAGCCCCCGCCTCCCCCGCACCTGCCGGCCAGCGCCGCCCCGCGCTTCCACCGCCTCCTCGTCGCCGACGTGCGGCGGGAGACGGCCGACGCCGTCTCCATCGCCTTCGACGTGCCGCCGCCTCTCGCGGATGCCTTCCGCTTTGTTCCCGGCCAGTATCTCACGCTGCGCACCACCCTCGACGGCGAGGAGGTGAGGCGGTCCTATTCCATCTGCTCGGGCCCGGGGGACGGCGAATTGCGCATCGCCGTGAAGCGCGTCGACAGTGGCCTGTTCTCGGCGTGGGCGAACGGGGAGCTCACCACGGGCGACGCGATCGAAGTGATGAGCCCGGCCGGCCGCTTCGGGCTCGCCGCCCTTCCGGGCGACGGCCGCATCCACATCGCCTTCGCGGCAGGCTCCGGCATCACGCCGGTGCTGTCGATCCTGCGTGGCGTTCTCGCCTGCGAGCCGACGAGCCGCTTCTTCCTGTTCTACGGCAACCGCTCCACCGCCGACGTGCTGTTTCGCCGTGAGCTGGAGGAGCTCAAGGATCGCTTTCTCGGCCGCCTGTCGGTGTTCCACGTCCTGAGCCAGGAGGAGCAGGACCTGCCGATCCTCAGCGGCCGGCTCGATGCGGACAAGGCGCGTCGCCTGCTGACGGCGCTGGTGCCTGCCGCGGCCGTCGACCACGCCTTCCTCTGCGGCCCCGAGACGATGATCGACGATCTGACCACGGCGCTGACCGATCTCGGCATGTCGCCCGAGGCCATTCACGTGGAGCGCTTCGTCTCTGCCTACGGGGGGCAGGCGCGGGCGCACGCGCCGCTGCGGCCGGACGCGCCGGCGAAGTGGCACGCCGACCTGATCATCGACGGCAAGCGCCGCAGCGTGCCGGTCGCGGACGGCGAGACGATCCTCGACGCGGCCCTGCGCGCCGGCCTCGATATGCCTTTCGCCTGCAAGGGAGGCATGTGCTCGACCTGCCGCGCCAGGCTCGCCGAGGGGGAGATCGAGATGGACGTCAATTATTCGCTGGAACCGTGGGAGCTGGCGGCCAATTTCGTGCTGACCTGCCAGTCGCGGCCGCGCAGCGCACGGGTGCTCGTCGACTTCGACCAGATGTGAGCGCCGGCCGGCCCTTTTTGCCCCGAGGAGATGCCCGATGCGATCGCGCTGCTTGCGCCCGGAATTGAACGGTCGGCCGCGAGGACTGCGGCATGGCGCGTGACGCCATGACTGATGCGCCCGAGCCGCAAGCGACTCTCGCGCATACGGCCCAGCGCAGCGCCCGCGAGATGTGGGCGAGCGACCGGGCGAGCCACGCCCTCGGCATGACGCTGGAGCGCATCGGGCCTGGCGAGGCGGTGATGGCGATGCCCGTGCGCGAGGACATGACCAACGGCCACGGCATCTGCCACGGCGGCTTCATCTTCACGCTGGCGGATTCGGCGTTCGCTTTCGCCTGCAACTCCCATGGCCAGCGCACCGTCGCGCAGCATTGCGCGGTCACCTTCATCCGGCCGGTCATGGGCGGCGAATTGCTGCGCGCACACGCGGTCGAGCGGTCGCGCCAAGGGCGCGGCGGCATCTACGACGTCACGGTGCGCGATGGCGGCGGCGAGACCGTCGCCGAGTTCCGCGGCCATTCTCGCACCATTGCCGGCCGCTTGGCCGGGGAGGGCTGACGCCAAGCCAAAGCAGAAGAACAACAAGACAAACGGGAGGATGAGATGTTGGACATTCCTCTGCGCAAGCTCGAGGAGCTGGCGCCGCGCCCCGTGGACCTCGATCCGTTCGAGATCTCGTCCGTGGACCGCCTCAGGGCCCACCAGCTCGAGCGGCTGCTGTGGACGTTGCGGCACGCCTACGACAACGTCCCGCACTACCGCGCCGCCTTCGATGCCGCCGGGGTCCACCCCGACGACCTCAGGTCGCTGGATGATCTCAAGCGGTTTCCGTTCACCAGCAAGGCGGACCTGCGCGACAACTATCCCTTCGGCATGTTCGCCGTGCCGCGCTCGCAGGTGCTGCGCATCCACGCCTCGTCCGGCACCACCGGCAAGCCCACCGTCGTCGGCTACACCCGCGCCGATATCGATGCCTGGAGCGACGTCGTGGCGCGCTCCATCCGGGCGGCCGGCGGCCGGCCGGGCATGATCGTGCACGTGGCCTACGGCTACGGGCTGTTCACGGGCGGGCTCGGCGCCCACTACGGGGCCGAACGGCTCGGTTGCACGGTCGTGCCGGTCTCCGGCGGCATGACAGAACGGCAGGTGCAGCTGATCAACGACTTCAAGCCGGACATCATCATGGTGACGCCGTCCTACATGCTCGCGATCCTCGACGAATTCCGCCGACAGGGGCTCGATCCGCGCCGGTCCTCGCTCCGCGTCGGCATCTTCGGGGCCGAGCCGTGGACCAACGCCATGCGCGAGGAAATCGAGGAGGCGTTCGATCTTCATGCCGTCGACATCTATGGGCTGTCGGAGGTCATGGGCCCGGGCGTCGCCAGCGAGTGCGTGGAGACGAAGGACGGCTTGCACGTGTGGGAGGATCACTTCTACCCCGAGGTGATCGATCCGATCAGCGGCGACGTGTTGCCCGACGGCGAGCTGGGCGAGCTGGTATTCACGTCGCTGGCCAAGGAAGCGATGCCGGTGGTGCGCTATCGCACGCGGGACCTGACGCGGCTGCTGCCGGGCACGGCGCGCCGGCTGCGCCGCCTGGAGAAGGTCACCGGCCGCTCCGACGACATGATCATCGTCCGCGGCGTCAACGTCTTCCCGACCCAGATCGAGGAAAAGCTCCTGGGCATACCGGAGCTGTCGATGCACTATCAGATCGTGCTGACGCGCACCGGGCGGTTGGACGAGATGGAGGTGCACGTCGAAGCCAGGCCCGAGGCCATCGAGCTCGCGGCGCGCGAGGCGGCGGCCCGTCGGCTGGAACGCATGGTGAAGGACACGATCGGCGTCTCGGCGAGCGTGCGCGTGCTCGATCCCGAGAGCATCGAGCGCTCGTTGGGCAAAGCCAAGCGGATCGTCGACCGCCGGCCGAAAGAATGATGCGGCGGCGGTCGATAGTGGTGCATAGAACACATAATTTACAAGGAGGAAGCAATGATCCAGGTAACGGTGATGTACCCGGCCGACGATAAGACCAAGTTCGATCTCGATTATTACATGAAGACACATATTCCGTTGCTCAAGGAGCGTTGGACCGAATTCGGGCTCAGCAACGTGCAGGTGCTGCGCGGCGCCGGCAAGCCCGACGGCAGCCCGCTGGACTATCGGGTGATTGCGCTGCTGACCTTCGGCTCACTTGACGATTTCAAGAATGCCGGCAAGGCTCACGGCCGCGAGATCTTTGCGGATATTCCAAAGTTCACCGACGGCCAGGCCGTTGTCCAGATCAACGACGTCGTCGGCTAGTGGCGCATGGCGAATCTGGCGGCGGCGAGACCGCCTCAGCCGTCGTGGCCGGGCTTGACCCGGCCATGACGTCGCTCATGTGAAGGCAACGCTCATGATCCCGCAGCAACATTCCGCCTCGGCCGCAGTTCGGGCGGGTTCGGGCGATGGTGCCGCGTCGGCGGCCTTTTCCCTGCAGGACCTGCCTGCGTCGTTCTACGATGATCCCTATCCGACCTATCGCGCCTTGCAGGAGAACGACCCGGTCCACCGCATGCCGGACGGAACGCTGTTCCTCACCCGCTACCGGGACCTGGAGGCGATCTACAAGGATACGGTCCGGTTCAGCTCCGACAAGAAGGTCGAGTTCGCCCCGAAATACGGGGTGGGCTCGCGGCTGTTCGAACACCATACCACCTCGCTGGTCTTCAACGACCCGCCGCTGCACACCCGCGTGCGCCATCTGATCGCCGGCGCGCTGAGCCCGCGGGCCATCGCCGAGATGGAGCCGGGCCTGACCGAGCTGGTCGACCGGCTGCTCGATCGCATCCAGTCGCGCGGCGAGGTCGACCTTATCGAGGATTTCGCGGCGGCCATCCCCGTGGAGGTGATCGGCAATCTTCTGAACATCCCTCATGAGGAGCGAGGCCCCCTGCGCGGCTGGTCGCTGGCCATCCTGGGCGCGCTGGAGCCGGTGCTGAGCGACGAGGTGCAGCAGGGCGGGGAGCGCGCCGTGGCAGATTTTCTGGATTATCTGCGCCGCCTGGTGGCCGACCGCCGCCGCCGTCCCGGCGATCCGGAGCACGACGTGCTGACACGCCTCATCGCCGGCGAGAGCGATGGCGGCCACCGCTTGAGCGAGGTCGAGCTGCTGCAGAACTGCATTTTCATCCTGAACGCGGGCCACGAGACGACGACCAACCTGATCGGCAACGGGCTGGAGCTGCTGCTGCGCTATCCGGGCGAACGGCAGCGCCTGATCGACGACCCAGCCCTGATCCGCACCGCCATCGAGGAATTCCTGCGTTTCGAGAGCTCCAACCAGCTCGGCAACCGGCGCGTGGTCGAGGCAGCCGAGATCGGCGGCACCGCCGTCGCGGAAGGCACGCTGGTGACGCTCTGCATCGGCGCCGCCAATCGCGACCCGGAGCAGTTCGCCGCGGCAGATCGGCTGGATGTCGGGCGCACGCCGAACCGCCACCTCGCCTTCGCCTCGGGGCCACACGTCTGCGCCGGGCTGAACCTGGCCCGGCTCGAGGGGCGGGTGGCGATCGGACGGTTTCTGGCGCGCTTCCCCGCCTTCACCGCCGCGGCGCCGGGGCGGCGGGCGCGGAGGGCACGGTTTCGCGGCTTCGTCGCGCTGCCCGCGCGGCTGGCGTGATCGACATCAATGGGGCGAAGGGCGAGGGGATGTTGATGGGGGCTTTCGACAAGGCGGCCGGCGACGAGTTGCTGGCGACGGTGTTTGCCGGCTGGGTGCAGGATCTGGCATTGACGGTCGAAGAGCTTCGATCGGATGGTGCCGTGCTGCGCCTGCCGTTTTCCGACAAGCTGTGCCGCGACAACGGCGTCGTCTGTGGCCAGGCGCTGATGAGCTTCGCCGACACGGCCATGGTCCTGGCGATCTCGGCCGCCGCGGGCGGCTACCTGCCGATGACCACGGTCGACCAGACCATCCACTTCCTGCGGCCGGCTGCCCGGGTCGACCTCCTCGCCGCTGCGCAGGTCGTCCGCCTGGGCCGCACCATGGCGTTCGGCAGCGTGTCCATCACGGCTGCCGACGGGGACCGGAAACCGGTGGCACTGGCACAGACGGCTTACGCGCTGATGCGGGACGGTAAGTAGCGTGCAGCGCAGATCTGCGCCAGCTCGCGGTGGCGAAAGAATAAACCGTTGAGGTTCAAATAGTTGGGGGATCTATCTCGGCGATGGATGAGGCCCCCGTTGCACAGAGAGCAGCTCCTTATTGACGCCCGGTTCGGTACCGGGTGCGGCGCCGCGACGCTGCCATGATCGCGCTCGATCCATGACAATCGCTATAACGTGTTATAGGTTGCCCCCAACCGTCCGCCACGAAACAGGGCGGAGCAGCCGGGAGGAACACGAATATGCGCGCACACGCTCTTGCCGTTGCCGTCGCCCTGACGATCGGCGCGGCCGGCCCTGCCGCGGCCGCCGAAAAGAAATACGACCAGGGCGCCAGCGATACGGAGATCAAGCTGGGCCAGACCATGCCCTACAGCGGCCCGGCCTCCTATGTCGGCATGGTCGGCCGCACGCAACTGGCCTATTTCCGCATGATCAACGAGAAGGGCGGCATCAACGGGCGCAAGGTGGAGTTGATCTCCCTCGACGACGCCTACAATCCGGCCAAGACCGTGGAGGCGACGCGCCGGTTGGTCGAGGGTGACGGCATTCTCGCCACCATGTCCTCCAACGGCACCGTGACCCAGGCGGCAGTCCAGAAATACCTCAACAGCAAGGGCATCCCGCAACTGCTGATCGGCTCGGGCTCATCGCGCTGGAACGAACCCAAGACCTTCCCGTGGTCGACCGGCGCGCTTTCGCTTTATTTGACCGAGGGGCGGATTTTCGGCCGTTGGCTCTTGGCCAACAAGCCCGACGCCAAGCTCGGCATCCTGTCCCAGAACGACGACCTCGGCCGCGACTTTCTGCGCGGTATCAAAGAAGGTCTCGGCGACAAGGCTGCCACGATGATCGTCGCCGAGCAGACCTACGATCTGACCGAGCCGACCGTCGACTCCCAGATCGTCACGCTGTCGAAGTCGGGGGCAAACGTCTTCTTCAACATCACCACGGGCAAGTTCGTCACCCAGTCCGTCCGCAAGGTGAAGGAGCTCAACTGGCCGGTGCTGCACTACCTGATGAGCGCCTCGGCGACCTATTCGCTGCTGGCGGCGGCCGGGCTCGAAAACGCCAAGGGCCTGATGACCGTCCAGACGGTGAAGCGCCTCGCCAGCCCGGAATGGAACAACGACCCGGAGGTCAAGACCTACGAGGCATTCCGCGCCAAGTATGCCGCCGACATCCCGGCGCAAGAGGAAGTGGGCTTTTATGCCTATTCCAGCGCGGTGATCATGCATCGCATCCTCGAGGCCTGCGGCGATGACCTGACGCGCGCCAACATTCTCAAGCACGCCACCAACCTCAAAGGCCAGACGAGCCCGATTTTGCTGCCGGGCATCACCCTCAATACGTCCCCGAGCGACTACGAGCCCGTCACGGTGTTCTACATGGGTGTGTTCAACGGCACCGGTTGGGAGATCTCGAAGGATCCCATTCGCTAGGAAGTAGGTGGGCGGAGGACGCCCGCCCGTCACGGGCGGGCGTCCTCATCCGCCTCACACGCGCGCGTGTGGCCGGTCCAGGTCGCTTCGCGTATGATCCGCCGAAGGTCCCGGACGCTTCGCGTCGTCCGATTGCCGGCGGGAGGATTCGATGCGCGGCCTGCGTCTCACATGTCTCAACGGCCCGGCTGTTCGAGCCGTTGCGGCCGCCGCGGCCCTGGCCTTTGCCTGCCTCCTCGGCCAGCAGGCGCGCGCGGAGAAGAGCTTCGTCCGCGAAGAGCTGGCCAGCGGCGCCGTGCGCCTCGAGACGACTCTCAGGAGCGAGAGCGGACGCACCGCGCAAGCCGCGCTCGCCGCCGGCCGCGATGCGGATCTGCTAAAGCGCGAGTCCGCCGCGCAGCTCGGACGCGATCCCCGCGTCGCCCTAACGCGGGCGTCTGAAGCCATCGCGCTGGCCGGCAAGGATCCCGGCGCCTGGATTGCCTACAGCAAGGCCGCGCTCCAGGTGCAGCGCGAGGGCGTCCGCGACCGCTATCTGCTGCGCGAACGGGCCACCATCGCCGCCTATGCCGCCTATCAGGCCGCGACGACCAAGGCGGACGAGGCCGCGGCGCTCGCCCAACTGGGCGCCGCCTTCGAGACCCGCGAGATCTGGCGCCCGTCGCTCGATGCCTACGCGGCGTCGCTGGCTCTGGCCGACAACGGCCGGTTGCGCACCACCTACGAGGAGCTGCGCTCCAAATACGGTTTCCGCATCACCGACTATAAAGTCGATTCCGACTCGGCGAGCCCCCGCGTCTGCTTCGAGTTCTCCGACCCCCTGGCGCGCAAGACCGATTTTGCGCCTTACGTGGCTCTCTCGGGCGCTGCCAACGCCGCCGTCTCCGGCGAGGACCGGCAGTTGTGCGTCGACGGGCTCAAGCACGGCGAGCGCTACGCCATCGTGCTGCGCCAGGGCTTGCCGTCGTCCGTCGGCGAGAGCCTGCTCAAGAGCGCCGACTACGAGATCTACGTCCGAGACCGCTCGCCCCAGGTGCGCTTCACAGGCCGCAACTACGTGCTGCCGCGAGCCGGGCAGGAGGGCATCCCGGTCATCACCGTCAACACCCCGAAGGTGAAACTGGACATCGCCCGCATCGGCGACCGCAGCCTGCTGCCGACCGTGCGCTCCGAGGATTTCCTCGCCCAGCTCAGCCAGCAGGGCATCGACGCCATCCTGACCGAGAAGGGCTTCAAGGTCTGGAGCGGCACCCTCGATGCGAAGTCCGAGCTGAACAAGGACGTCGTCACCGCCTTCCCGATCGTGGAGGCGGTCAACGGCAAGCTCGATCCGGGCGTCTACGTGATGACGGCGCTGCCGGCGAACGCCGACGGCACGGCCGACGGCGGCGACGACTACAGCCAGCGCGCCACCCAGTGGTTCGTCGTTTCCGACATCGGTCTCACGGCCATGAGCGGCAAGGAGGGCGTCGACGTCCTCGCGCGGTCGCTGGCGAGCGCCGAACCGCTGGCGGGCATCGAGATCAAGCTGGTGGCTCGTAACAACGAGGTGCTGGCCACCAGGGCGACCGACACGGCCGGCCGGGTGCGCTTCGATCCCGGGCTGGCGCGCGGCGAGGGAGGTCTGGCGCCCGGCCTCGTCGTCGCCAGCGGGCCCGAAAGCGACTACGGCTTCCTCGACCTGCAGCAGAACGCCTTCGACCTCACCGATCGGGGCGTCAGCGGCCGGGCGGCGCCGGCGGCGCTGGATGCCTTCCTGTTCGCCGAGCGGGGCGTCTACCGGTCGGGAGAGACCGTCCATCTCACCAGCCTGCTGCGCGACGGCAAGGGCATAGCGGTGCCCCGGGTGCCGCTGACGCTCGTGGTCAGGCGTCCGGACGGGGTCGAGTACCGGCGCTCCCAGGTCGAAGACCAGGGGCTCGGCGGCCGGGCACTCTCCATACCGTTGCTGTCGGGCTCACAGTCGGGCACCTGGCGCGTGCTGGCCTACACCGATCCCAAGGGCAAGCCGGTCGGCGAGACCAGTTTCCTGGTCGACGACTACGTGCCGGAGCGCCTGGAGGTGAAGCTGACGCCCAAAACGGCGGTGCTGCGCCCGGGCGAGCCCGCGACCATCGCGGTGGAGGCGCGCTACCTGTTCGGCGCCGCCGGGTCGGACCTGGCGGTGAGCGGCGAGGTGGCGGTCTCCGAGGCGGACGGGACGGCGGTGCCCGGCCTCGACGGCTACGAGGTCGGCGTTGCCGACGAGGACTACGAGGACGGCAGTTCCGAGATCGAGGCCGGCGTCAAGACCGATGCCAAGGGGCACGCCTCCATCGACGTGCCGATGGAGGAACTGCCGCAGGACAGGCCCTTCCAGGCGACCCTCACGCTGCGCGTCGGCGAGGAGGGAGGCCGTGCCGTGGCGCGCTCGGTGACGCTGCCGATCCTGCCGCGCGATCCGGTCATCGGCGTCAAGAAACTGTTCTCGCAACTGGCCGAGGGCAGCGCCGCAAGCTTCGACGTCGTGGTGGCGGATCCGGACGGCCGGCGCCTGGCCAAGCCCCTGCAATGGAGCCTCTACCGAATAGACCGCCGCTACCAATGGTACAGCAGCGACGGCCGCTGGACCTCCGAACCGACCGAGCAGCGCCGGCGCGTCGCCGACGGCACCGTCGACGCGCCAGCCGATGCGCCGGCCCGCATCAGCAGCCCGGTGGAGTGGGGCTCCTACCGCCTCGATGTGGCCATGGCGGGTCAGCAACCGGCGCTGACCAGCGTCTCGTTCACGGTCGGCTACTCCGGCGAGGTGGCGGCCGATGCCCCCGACGTGCTCGACGTGAAGCTCGACAAGGCCGCTTACCGGGCGGGGGACGACCTCACCCTGCACATCAACTCGCGCTTTTCAGGCAGCGCCACTGTCGCCATCGTGGGTGATCGTGTCTACCAGGAGCGTACCGTAGCGCTTGCGGCCGGAGGCACGACGGTGAGCCTGCCGGTCGAAGCCGGCTGGGGCGCGGGCGCTTATGCCATGGCCTTTGCCTACCGACCGCTCGACAGGGCCGCCAACCGCATGCCGGGCCGGGCCATGGGGCTGTCGTGGTTCTCGATCGACCGGGAAGCGCACGAGCTCAAGGTGGCGCTCGATGCGCCGGCCACCATGCGCCCGCGCGGCAAGCTCGCCATCCCCGTCAGCGTCACGGGCCTGGCTCCGGGGGAGGTGGCCTTCATCACCGTCGCCGCCGTTGACGTGGGCATCCTCAACCTGACCCGCTACGAGGCGCCGCAACCGCAGCAGTTCTATTTCGGGCAGCGCCAGCTCGCGACCGACGTGCGAGACCTCTACGGCTTCCTCATCGATGGCATGCAGGGCGCCCGCGGCGCCATCCGCTCCGGCGGCGATTCCGGCATGAGCCTGTCGGGCGATGCGCCGACCCAGCCGCCGCTGGCCCGCTACTCCGGCGTCGTCAAGGTCGGGCCTGACGGCAAGGCCACCGTCTCGTTCGACATCCCCGACTTCAACGGCAGCGTCCGCATCATGGCCACGGCCTGGGCCGGTGGGAAAGTGGGCAGCGGCACGCAGGACGTGACGGTGCGCGATCCGGTGGTGCTGACGCCGACGGCGCCGCGCTTCATGGCTATCGGCGATCGCTCACGCCTTTTCGTGCAGGTCGACAATGTGGAGGGCCCGGCGGGCGACTACACATTCGACCTGGACATGCGCGGTCCGATCGTCGTGCCGGCGGACGCCGCGCACAAGCAGATCAGGCTCGCCGCCGGCGGCCGGGCCGCGATCGCCATTCCGCTGACGGCGGCCGGCACCGGTACGGCGAGCTTCGAGGCGCGTCTTAGCGGCAACGGAGTCGACTCCCGTCAGACGGTTCAGTTCAGGGTACATCCCGGCACGCCCGCGCTGGTGCGCCGTACCGTGCGGCCGCTGCCGGCCGGCGCCAGCGTTGCCCTGTCGAGCGACCTATTCGCCGATATGATCCCCGGTTCCGGCCGCCTGTCGGTGACGGTCGCCTCAAACGCGGCCTTCGACGTCCCGGCGCTGCTTCAGGCGCTCGACCGCTATCCCTACGGCTGCACCGAGCAGACGGTCAGCCGCGCTCTGCCGTTGCTCTATGTCAATCAGTTGGCCCAGGCCCAGCAACTCGCCATCGATCCGGACGTCACCCCCCGCATCACGGATGCGATTGCCCGCGTGCTGTCGCGGCAGGACGGCAACGGCTCGTTCGGCCTGTGGTCGGTGGGCGGTGACGACATCTGGCTCGATGCCTTCGTGGGCGATTTCCTGACGCGGGCGCGCGAGCGGGGGTTCGCCGTGCCGCAGCGGTCGCTCGACCTGGCGCTGGAGCGGCTGCGCAACACCGTGGCCAACGCGGGCGACTTCACGGCCAGCCAGTCCGAAGGGCTGGCCTATGCGGTCTACGTGCTGGCGCGAAACCGCCGTCCGGTGATGGGGGACCTGCGTTATTTCGCCGACACCAAGCTCGGCGATTTCGCGACGCCCCTGGCGCGCGCCCAGATCGGCGCAGCGCTGGCGCTGCTCGGCGATCGCGGCCGGGCGCAGACGGCGTTCGGGGCGGCGGCCGACGCCCTGGCTGCGGCGCGCGACGGGGGCGTCTCACGGCCCGACTACGGCTCGCGCCTGCGGGACGGCGCCGCCCTGATTGCTCTGGGCGCCGAGGCCGGCGTCGCGCGTGATACCATCCAGAAGGCAAGTTTCGTCGTCGAGCAGGCGCGCGCGGCCGTGCAACACACGAGCACCCAGGAGAATGCCTGGATGGTGCTCGCGGCCGAGGCCGCGGGCCGCGATGCCAACGCCCTGTCGGTCGCCGTCGACGGGCAGGCGAACTCCGGGCCGCTGTTCCGCAGCTTCGGTGAGAGCGACCTCGCCAAGCCGGTGACGATCGCCAACGCGGGCCAGGAGCCGGCGCAACTGGTGATGTCGGTCGGCGGCAACCCGGCGACGCCGGAGGGCCCGGCCGCCCAGGGCTATACGGTGGAGCGCAGCTACTATCGGCTCGACGGCAGCAAGGTCGATCCGACCAAGGTGCAGCAGAACGACCGGCTTGTGGTGGCGCTGAAGATCACCGAGGCGACGGCCGCCTATGCCCGCTTGCTCGTCGTCGATCACCTGCCGGCGGGCTTCGAGATCGACAATCCGAACCTGGTCGACGGCAGCTCGATGGAGGCCTTCGCCTGGCTCAAGCAGGACGGGGTTGCGCCGGTCGCCACCGAATACCGGGACGATCGCTTCGTCGCGGCCTACAACCGCGACAAGGGGCAGCCGGCGTTCATCAACGTGGCCTACATCGTGCGCGTGGTCTCGCCCGGACGGTTCATGCATCCGCCGGCGACTGCCGAGGACATGTACCGGCCCGACCGCTATGGGCGGACCGGCTTCGGCGTCGTCGAGGTGGCGAAGGCGCCATGACCGGGGTCGAGCCGCGCGCACCGACGCCCGGCGCGCGGCCGCGACGGCCTTGGCGGTGGCTTGTCCTTGGCGGCGCCGGCCTCCTCGTGGTCGGCGCGATCGCCGCGGCGCTGACGTTCGCCCGCTTCGTCGAGGCGATGGGGCCGCTCGACCTCGTCGCGCTGGAACAGCGCTCCACGGTGGTGCTCGACCGCGATGGGCGCCTGCTGCGGCCGTTCACCACCGCCGCTGGGCGCTGGCGCCTGCCGGTCACGGCGGCGGAGGTCGACCCGCGTTATCTCGCCATGCTCGAGGCCTTCGAGGACGGCCGATTCCGCGCTCATCCCGGCGTCGATCCCTTGGCGCTGCTCCGCGCCGCGGGTCAATGGCTGAGCCATGGCCACGTCGTGTCCGGAGCGTCGACGCTGACGATGCAGGTGGCGCGCCTGCTCGAGCCGCGTGAGGACCGCACGCTGGGGGCCAAGCTGCGCCAGATGGTGCGCGCCGTCGAGCTCGAGCGGCGGCTTTCGAAGACCGAAATCCTCTCCGCCTATCTCACGCTGGCGCCCTACGGCGGCAACATCGAGGGGGTGCGAGCGGCGAGCTTCGTCTATTTCGGCAAGGAGCCGCGGCGGCTCTCGGTGGCCGAGGCGGCGCTGCTGGTGGCGCTGCCGCAGTCGCCCGAGACGCGCCGGCCCGACCGCGGTCCCCGTCTGGCCCGCGCTGCGCGCGACCGGGTGCTGGCGCGGGCGGTCCGTGCCGGCGTACTCGGCGAGGCGGAAGCTGCGGCGGCGCGGCTCGAGCCGGTGCCGCGGGCGCGCCGGCCGCTGCCCATGCTGGCGCCGCACCTGAGCGAGCAGGCCCTTGCCGCCGACCCCACGAGCCGGGTGATCCGCCTGACGCTCGACGGCCGGCTGCAGGCGAGCCTTGAGGCGCTGCTCTCTGAGCGGGTCGCCGCCGCCGGCCCGCTGCTGTCGGGCGCGATCGTCGTCATCGACAACGCGACCGGCGAGGTTCGGGCTCACGTCGGATCGCCCGATTACTTCGCCGCAGAGCGAGCTGGCGCGGTCGACGCTGCGCGCGCCCTGCGCTCGCCGGGGTCGGCCTTGAAGCCGTTCATCTATGCGCTCGCCTTCGAGAACGGCATCGCCCATCCGGAAACCATGATGGACGATCGGCCTTCGCGCTACGGCGGCTACGTGCCCGAGAACTTCGACATGGCGTTCCAAGGCACGGTGACGGCGCGCAAGGCATTGCAGCAGTCGCTCAACCTGCCGGCGGTGGAATTGCTGTCGGAACTCGGGCCGCCCCGGCTGCTGGCGCGCCTGCGGGGCAGCGGCGCGGCCGTCGCCGTGCCCAAGGACAGCGCGCCGGGACTGGCCATCGGGCTGGGCGGGGTTGGCATTCGCTTGGTCGACCTGGCCCGCCTCTACGTGGCGTTTACCCGTGGCGGGTCGGTGCCGCCTCTGCGCTGGCGCGCCGACCGGGTGGCCGAGCCGGGGACCGAGAGGCGCCTATGCGATCCGGTGTCCGCCTGGTACGTCGCCGACATCCTGCGCGGTGCGCCGCCGCCGCTCAACGCCGCACCCGGACGCATCGCCTACAAGACCGGCACGTCCTACGGCTACCGCGACGCCTGGGCGGCCGGCTTCGACCGTCGCCATACCATCGCCGTCTGGGTTGGCCGGCCGGACAATGGCGCCGTTCCCGGCCTGGTGGGCCGTCTGGTCGCCGCGCCGGTCCTGTTCGACGCGTTCTCCCGCATCGGCAGCGATCCGGAGCCGATCCCCGCGCCGAAGGGCGCGCTCATTGCCACCAACGCCAATCTGCCGCCGCCGCTGCGCAGCCTGCGCAAGGACGAGTCGAAGTCCGCCGGCGCGTCGCTGGTGGGGCCGCTGCGCATCGCCTTCCCGCCCGACGGGGCGCGCGTGGATCTCGGGGCATCGCGTCCGGGGCGTGACGTGGCGGCGCTGGCGCTCAAGGCGACGGGTGGTCTTCCGCCGCTGATCTGGCTCGTCAACGGCGTTCCGGTGGGTGGGCCGCAGCCGCGGCGTCGATCGGAATGGATGCCGGACGGCGCTGGGTTCGCACGCGTCTCGGTCATGGATGCCCGCGGGCTCACCGACAGCGTCTCGGTGCGGATCGATTGAGCCGGCCGCAACGGTCGGCCGCAGCCGCCTGTCAGCAGTCTCGGTAAGCGCAATCGTCCGCATCAAGCGGAGGCTGAAGCATAATGTCACTCGCCTAAAATAATGGTTCGCCGTATCTCCCATAAACGGCCGATGGCCACCACAAGCTATGCGGAACAATTGCGCGAACTCGTGGATTATTTCTGCAAGCGTGACCCTGCGCTTACGATTTTGCATTCGACGGAGCATGAACATGCGTAAACATCTGATTCTGGCAACGGCGATGCTGACGCTAGCGGGCGCTCCTGCGTTCGCTCAGACGACGATGACGCCGGCTCCCTCCGAGCCCAAGCCGGCTGAGCCGAGCACGGCCCCTGCGGCGCCGGGCCCGAAGGCCGGCGTCGGTCATATGTCGGAGCAGGGGGCCAGCCAATGGATGGCATCCAAGGTCATCGGCGCGTCGGTGGTCGGCCCGGACGGCAAGACCGTCGGCGACATCAACGATATCGTGCTCGAGCAGAGCGGCTCCGCGCAAGCGGCGGTGATCGGGGTCGGCGGCTTCCTGGGCGTCGGCGAGAAGCGGGTCGCCGTGCCGTTTTCGCAGCTCCAGGTGGCGCGCGACGGCAATGGTGAGATCGACAAGATCACCCTCGGCATGACGAAGGACGAGCTGAACAACGCGCCGACCTTCCAGACCATGGCGGAGAAGAACGCCGCGACCCGGTCGGCAGCCAAGCCCGACTCCTCCGGCATGACGACGGGCTCGACGCGCCCGGCGCAATAAGTCGGCCGCTTCGATTGGTGTCCGATCGAAGGAATATCCGATCGGCGTGAAGGGGCCCGCTCCGGCGGGCCTCTTTTATTGTGGGCTTGCGTGATTGCTAGCTCTGGGCGGCGGCGCGCACCACGCAGAGCAGCAGCCGTTCGCGCCGCGGCGAAAATGGCTTGGCCTTCATGCGCTTTCGCAGCCGCATCAGGCGGCCGGCTTCGAACGCGTCGATGACGCTGGCGTGGATATAGCTCTTGCGCGCCACTGCCGGCGTGTTGGACAGCCCATCGGCCACCTGTCGCACCGCCTCAAGGATCTGCGATTTCCGGCGCCGCTCGCTTGGTGCCGGAGCCATCTCGGACAGCGCCTCGACCGCCTCGGAGGACGCGATCAGGGTGCGGAAATCCTTGAGCGAGATGACGCGGCCCGCGGCCTGGCGCAGATAGGTGTTCACGTCGCCGGGGTCTAGCGGGCGCACTTGCTCCCTATCGTCGAGATATTGGAATATGCGCTCGCCTGGCAGCTGCATCAGGCCGCGCAGTGAGGCCGCCAGCACATCGTCCTCGAAGCTGCGCTCCGTCGCCTTGCCGCCCTTGCCGCTGAAGCTGAGGCTGATGCGCTGCCCGCGCAGCCGGATGTTCGACTTGCATAGGGTCGTGGCGCCTCGGCTACCGCTGAGGCGTTCATAGCTCTGGTTGCCGGCACGTATGGCGGTTCGCTCGACCAGTCGCACGATGCTCGCCAAGGCTCGCTCGCGGCTTGGCCTGATGTCAGCGATATCACGCAGTATTTGCCGGCGGATCGCCGGCAAGGCCTCGACCAAATGCACGAGGCGGCGGGCCTTCAGGGCTTCGCGAACGTCGGTCCAATCCGCATGGTAACGGTATTGTAGGCGTCCCGCCGCATCGGTGCCGATGGCCTGGATATGGGCGCGCGGATCTGCGGCATAGAATACGTTGGTGTAGGCCGGCGGCACGGCGAGCTTGTCGAGGCGCCGGCGGGCCGAGCGGTCCTTAAGTGACGCATCGCCCAGATGGCGCCCGGACTTCAGCACGTAGACGAAGCGATCGCCGTCGCGGAGCCGCTCGATGGTCAGATCTCCGGGCGTGACGAGTTTTAGGCCGGCCGCGGCAGCGAGCCGGGCAATGAGATTCTTGCGCGCTCGGGCGGAGGCGCTGTCGCGGCTCGGGGCTGGGGGAACGCCGCGACGCCGAGACGTCGCCTCTGTGGTGCCAGCAAATGCACTGTCGGACATGCCGTGACCTCGATGCTGCGCCGGGGAACGTAACGATGCCGGGGCAGAGGACAACGCGGCGACCCGCCTTCGGTTCGGTCATCCTCGGAGGCTGGTTTTCGGGCTTCGGAACGGGCAGTGTGCCCGTGGTGACGAACCAAAGCGAAAGCCGTGATCCCCGCTCGCCACCGAATGCCAGGATGTCACACGCGCCCGGCCGGCGTCAGGCGCCCGCCAACGCCTCCGACAGGTGAGGCTCCCGTTCGATCAGCACCTGGCGCAGGGCTTCGCCGACCGGCACTGTCTTGTGGGTGCGCTGGTCGGTATAGACCCAGACGATCTCTCCCGTCGTGTAGAGGTCGTCGGTGCCCTTGCCGAAGATGGCGAGATCGAAGCTAAGGCTGGAGCGGCCGATGCGGCCCGTGCGCACGGCGACGTCGATCTCCTGGTCGAACACGACGGGCGCCTTGTACTCCACGAGCGACTTGACGGTATGAAAGTCGATGCCAGTCTCCCGCGCTTCACCGGTGATGTCGTGGTCGAGTTCACGAAAGTATTCAGTGATGGCGGTGTCGAAGAATGTCAGATAGTGGGCGTTGAAGACGACCATCTGGCCGTCGATTTCCGAATAGCGGATTCGGAATGGATGCCAGAACGTGAAATCGGAACGCTTCATAAGTCCTCCCGCCGCCGGCCTGACGCCGCGCCGTCTGCTTGAACCACAATTGTGCGTCGATTCACGTCGGAATCAAGTCGGTAGGTTGAGACGCCAGATGCGTCTCGGACAGCCGCGCGGCCAGGTTGCGCAAAGCCGAAAGGGCTGCGAAGAGGCAGCTGAGCCGCGTCACGTCGATCTGCGGCGCAGAGGGTGCCGGTGCTCAGCTTCTCCTCCTTCGGTCGTGGTGCGCGCGACGCAGCCATCCGTTTTCCGGTTCCCATCCTCATCGCCGCCGCCTTTGCCGCCGCCGCCGTTGCGCGCGAGGCGGGCTGGTCGGGCGGCGTCGGGGCGCCATGGAGTAAGCTGTTCGCCGCCCGATTTCCGAGCGACTACCAGGCGGCGTTCTTGGCCACTGTTGCATCGACCCTTTGGGCAGAGGGGCGCGGCTGGCCTGCGGCGGGCCGCATCGCCGTCTCGGTGGTGGCGGCCGCCGCCACTTTCGCTCTGCTCTGGTTTTCCGAGGCGACGCAGCCTTCGCGCGTCCTGGTCTTCGTGGGCTTCGGCCTTGCGGTCGTGGTCGCCCCGTTCGGTGTCCGGCGCGCCGACGGGTCCGCGGTGTGGGCCTTCGGTGCGGGCGCCGCGAGCGGCGCCGTTGTCGCGCTGCTCGGCTTTCTGGTCCTCGTCTCCGGCGCTTTCGCCATCGAGCAGGCGATCCGCGTCCTGCTGCTGGACGGCGTGTTGCGCTTCGGCTCGACGACCACGCGCTTCGGCATACCGGTCTTCCTCGCGCTGGCGCAGATGGGCTGGCTGCGGACGCTGCCGCGCCACGATGCGCAGCCCGCTCCGTCGCTGCCCCTCACCGCACCGGTGGTCATCGCCAAATGGGTGCTGGTGCCCGTGCTTGCAGTGTATGCGCTGGTGCTGCTCGCCTACGCCGGCCGGCTGGCCGTGGCAGGCTCACTTCCCAAAGGGCAGATCGGAACCATCGTGCCCTGGTTTGGTGCCATCGGCACCGTCGTTTTCCTGGGCTTGCAGCGGGAGCGCGATCGTGGCCAACGGGTAGCCGATTGGTTTTGCCGGCTCTGGTTTCCATCACTGGTGATCCCGGTCGGCTTGCTGGTGATCGCGCTGGGGCACCGCATCGAGCCGCTCGGACTCACCGAGCGGCGTGGTATCCTGTTGGTTTTCACCGTTTGGCTCGTCGTGCTGGTCGCGCTGTTCGCACCGCGCCTCGGCCGCGGCGATATCCGTCTGATCCCCGGCGTGCTGCTCGTCTTGTCCGTGGTGTTCGCGGCGGGCCCCTTCGGCCTCGTTGCGCTGGGCAACAGGGATCAGGCGGCGCGGCTGACGGCCGTGCTGGAGCGCGAGGGGATGATCGAGGGCGGCCGTATTCGGCAGGCTGGCGACGGCATGCTCGGGGCCAAGGTCAGGGTCGAGGCGATGTCCATCATCCGCTACCTGGGCCGCCATCATGGCCTGACCTATCTGGCACCCTTGTTTGCGGGGCGCGGCGACGATCCGTTCAGGCAGGGCAAGGAGGTTGCCGCCGCCGACGTGGAGCGCCGCATAACCGGCTTTCCCAACGATGCGGGACGGGCCGACGCGGCGGCCGATCCCACCCTGGTGTTCTCGATCAAGCAGGAGCCGGCGGTGCTGCATGCGGGCGCGGTGCGCGTTCTCGGGCCGTTCCGCATCGGTTTCGGCAGCCAGGACGTCGCCCGAAGCATCGGTGGGATCACGGCCAGCACCGACGGCAAGACGGTGACGGTCACGGCAGGTGACGGCCGCAGCGCTCGTTTCGAGCTCATCCCCGCGATCCAGAAGCGTGCGGGCGAGTCCGCCGGCCGGCAAACCGTCATCGAGCAGCCGGTCGAACTCGACGCGCCGTTCGGCTCCGAGCGTCTGAGGATCCTGCTGCAGGGCGGCGTGCTGACCGTGCGGCGGAGCGAAAGCACCTACAGCGGTGGCAGCTTCTACGTCGTGATCGAGCCCGCGGTGTAGGCGCCCGAAGGCATGGGGTCACGGCGATGCGGTCGCGCGGATGGCGGCGGTCAGCGTCCTGAGCGAACTGCGGGCCTGCCGATCGGCGAGGTTGGTGTAGAGCATCACGTCCCGTTCGGGCAGCGGCGGCAGACCCAGCCGCGGCCCCACGTCGACCGTTCCCCGCGGCGCTACGCGCCGGCCCAGTGCCGCCACCGCGAGACCGGCCGAAACGGCAGCGCCGATCGTCGCGACGCCGCCGCCGACGAACACCTCCGTCCACGCGATGGCGGCGCCGTCGAGCGCGGCGACGGCCATGGCGCGGACGCTGCAGGGCTCGGCCTGCGTCGCCAGGCGCAGGGGCTCTCCCGGCCGGCGCTCGAAATCGGGGGCGGCCATCCACCCAAACGCCTCCTGGAGCACGATCTCGCCGTCGCGGCGGTCATGATCGTGGCGCAGCACGATCGCCGCGTCGAGGCCGCCGCGCTCGAAATCCGCCACTACCTCGCGCGAGGTGGCGACGTGGAGCTCCACCACCAGGCCGGGTTCGGCCTGGCTCATGCGCTTCAGCAGGAGGGGCAGCTCGGCGCCGACGATGTGGTGGCTGATGCCGATGATCAGGCGCCGCTGCTCGATGTCGAACGCCGCCACGGCGCTCTGGTGCGCCGCAACCAGCGCCCGGGCCGGTCCGAGGAACACGGCACCATCGGCAGACAGCCGCACCAGGCGCGGGGTCCGCTCGAACAGGCGGCGGCCGAGAGCATCCTCCAGGCGCTTGATCTTCAGACTGATGGACGACTGCGTCGTGGCCATCGCCTCGGCGGCCCGCGTGAAGCTCTTCAGGTCGGCGACCAGCACGAATGCCTGCACCGAGTCCGTATCGACGGCCTTCATCGATCTACCATTTACGTTTGCGATCGCTGAAATATCCTCGCATCTGATTTTTTCATGATCAATGGCGGCCTACCTTCCCCTTGAGTGAAGGAGGTGAAGCCATGACTTTTGCTGGCCACAGTTGTCGATCGACGCATGGGGCCGCGTTGCGGAGTGCCACTCGGGAGGCGTGCATCAATGAGGGGGACGCCTTGCGTGCCCATCTGTTCGGCCTCGCCTTCGCCGCCGTCCTCATCATCGGCCTTACGGGGGTGGTCGCCCTGGCACTGCGGGCGTTCGTTTGAGGGTGCAGGGGCACACCGTTCTCAGGGTTCGCTCGCGTTCAGCATCGCGAGAGTCTCGGTCGAGGGTGCACACGTGATGGTGCCTTCCAAGGTATCGAGGATGTTCTCGACCGTGAAGCGCTGGTCCCACAGCCGGTTGCGCCGGCGGGGGCGCGCCTCCAGGGCCGCGTCCTGGGCCGAGAGGATGGCGTTGGCGTAGATCGACACGATCGACAGCCGCTGCTCGACCAAGGGCGCCGGCAGGGGCAGCAGGCGCTTTAGGTGATCGAAGCAGGCGACGTAGCCCGCATTCCAACGGCCGCCCAGGGCTTCGCGCAGCGCCTCCCGGTGGGACGCCTGGAGGCTCGCGATGAAGCGGATGTAGCCACGCCAGCGCTCGTCGTTGCTGAGCTCGACGACGGGCATCACCAACACGAGCAGCACCTCGCGCACGGTCGCCGGGCCGCCCCGCGCATCGAGCACGCGCAGCATCTCCTGCCGGCGCTCGTCGAGCACGGCCGCACCGTCGACGACGAGCTGGCGGATCAGCTCCTCCTTCGAGCCGAAGTGGTAGTGCAGCGCGGCGTTGTTGCGCTGGCCGGCCGCGGCGACGATCTGCTGGATCGTCACCGCGTCGACGCCGTGCCGCGCGAACAGCAGCCGGGCCGCCGTCTTGATCTGACTCTTGGTGTCCGCCGGCGCAGCACGCGCGGCCGATCGGCCCCTGCTTGACATGGTTTCGGCGCCCGTCCAGTTTAAGCGAAATCACTTAATCGGGGAGGAGATACGACATGCGTGTTCTGGTCGTCGGCGGTGGCATTGGTGGGTTGACCGCTGCGATTGCACTGCGCCGCCACGGTATCGACGTGCTGGTGCTGGAACAAGCCGAGGTCATGGCCGAAGTCGGTGCCGGCATCCAGATCGCCGCGAATGCGGCGATCGTGCTGCGGGAGATCGGCGTCGAGGACGCGATCCGTGCCGTCGGCGTCAAGCCGCTGTCGTACGACTACCGCGACCTGCATAGCGGTCGCCTGCTCTACCAGGCTCCGCTCGGCGACGAGGCGGCCGCGCGCTATGGCGCGCCGATGTACAATGTTCATCGCGCGGATCTCCTCGATATCCTGTCCGCCGCGCTTCCGGCGCGAGCGGTGCGATTTGGCGCACGATGCGTCGGCGTCTCACAGTCCGACGACGGCGTCGAGGTCCGCCTCGATACCGGCGAGACGCTGCGGGCGGATGCGCTCGTCGGCTGCGATGGCATCCATTCCCTCGTGCGCGAGCATCTGCGTGGGCCGGAGGAGAAGCATTTCGCCAACATCCTGATGTGGCGCTCGCTGATTCCGGCCGCGCGCCTGGATGGCCTGGGGCTCGAGGAGCGGGGCAACTATTGGTTCGGTCCGGGGCGGACACTGATCACGTATTGGGTACGGCCGGCGAATCTCTACAGCATCCTCGCGTCCGTCCCGGCCGACGAGGTCCACCGCGAATCATGGAGCGAGAGCGGAGATATCGAGGAGATGCTCCGCTCGTTCGAGGACGCCGAGCCCCGCGCCCGCGCCATGCTCGAGCAGGCGCAGACCGCGTTCGTCACCGGCATGTACTACCGGGACCCGATCGACAGCTGGACCGCGGGGCGGATCACGTTGCTCGGCGATGCGGCGCATCCGATGGTGCCTTTTCTGGCCGCAGGAGCCGGCCAGAGCATTGAGGACGCCTGGACGCTGGCGCGCGTGCTGTCGCGGCGACAGAATGACGTCCCCGGCGCGCTGCTGGAGTACGAGCGTCGACGCCTGCCGCGCACCACCCGCATCCAGGCCGGCGCGCGCGCGGTCGTCAAGCTCGTGCATGAGAGCGAGCCGCGGCGCCTGCGCGACCGCAACGCCCGCTGGAAGGGCATGGCGCGCATCGACCCGATGGCCGAGACCAGTTGGGGGCTCGCCTGGGACTACGATGTCGTCAGGGCGACGGAAGGGCCTCCGGGCGAAGTACTCAACGTGACCGGCCTGCGCGAGGGCAAGCGATTGCGCCGCCCTGAGGCGCAGCGCGCTTTCGATCTCTGGAAGTACGCGTTCCGACCGGAGGATGTCGCGCGCGGGCACGACGGCCTGCGTGAGGCTTACGACCGGTTCCTGGCCACCAACTTCCCGCTGCCGGACGCCGTCAGGGCGACGGAGCTTGAACTCGGCGACGTGAGGGCCTGGCGGGTTGCAAGCCCCGGCGCCGACAGCGCGCGCGTGGTGCTTCATTTCCACGGGGGCGGCTATCTGATCGGTTCGGCCAAGGGCTCGCTCGAATATGCCAGCCGTCTGGCGGCAGCGATCGATGGTACCTGCTACACGGTCGACTACCGGCTGGCTCCGGAGCATCCCTACCCGGCGGCGATCGACGATGCAGTCGCTGCCTATCGGGCGCTGTTGCGGCAGGGGATCGGGGGCGCGTCGATCCTGCTGTCGGGGGAATCGGCCGGCGGTGGCCTCGCACTGGCCTTGGCGCTTGCGCTCCGCACCGCCGGCGATCCGCTCCCGGCGGGGATCGTCGCCGCAGCCCCCTTCACCGACCTCACACTGTCGGGTGCAAGCGTGCGCGCGTTCAGCGGGGAGGACCCCGCCGCCAACCGCGACCTGCTCACCTTCATGGCCGCATCCTACTTCCAGGGCCACGAGCCGACCGATCCCCTGGTCTCGCCGCTGTTCGGGGACTTGAGCGGGCTGCCGCCCCTGTTCCTGACGGCGGCGCAGGGCGAGGTGCTGCTGGACGACACGACGCGGCTGGCGGAGAAGGCGAGCCGAGCGGGCGTCGACGTGACCCTCAGACTCGTCGAGGATTCCGTCCACGTCTACACGATCTTCCCGTTCCTGCCGGAGACGGTGAGCACCATGGAAGCGGTGGCCGCATGGGCACGGCATCGGCTGGGACGCCCCGGTGCAGGCGCCCGGGCCGCTGGTTAGATGTCGCTGGGATGATGGCCGGGCCTCGCCAGCCCATCCTCCCGCTCTAATGATAGGGGTCGGCCGCATCTCGCAGGCCGTCGCCCATGAAGTTGAACGCCAGGACGACGATGACCACCGGCGCGATCGGCGCCAGCAGCCAAGGATAGAGGTTCACCGACGCCAGATTCTGCGCCTCGTTGAGCAGCACGCCCCAACTGGTGATCGGTGGCCGCAGCCCGAGGCCGAGGAACGACAGCGCCGTCTCGCCGAGGATCATCGACGGGATCGACAGGGTCGCCGAGGCGATGAGGTGGCTCATGAAATTCGGGATCAGGTGCTTGCCGATGATGCGGGCGCGTGAGGCGCCCATGAGCTCCGCCGCTTTGACGAAATCCTCCTCGCGCAGCGCCAGCAGCTTGGAGCGCACGGCCCGGGCCAGCCCCGGCCAGTCGAGCAGGCCCAGGATGATGGTGATGCCGAAGAAGACCAGCAACGGGCTCCAGTTCGCCGGCAGTGCCGCCGACAGCGCCAGCCACAGCGGCAGCTCGGGCAGCGAGCGCAGGATCTCGATGACGCGCTGGATGACGTTGTCGACCCAGCCGCCGAGGTAGCCGGCAAGGCCGCCGAACAGCAGGCCGAGCGCGAACGACACCGCGATGCCCAGCAGGCCGACGGTGAGCGAGATGCGCGCACCGTAGATGATGCGCGACAGCACGTCCCGGCCCAGGCGGTCGGTGCCGGCGAGGAACATGGTGCCGCCCTCCGGCGCGCAGACCAGGTGGAAGCTGGCGTCGAACAGGCCCCAGAAGCTGTAGGTGTCGCCCTTGCAGAAGAAGCGGATCGGCTGCGGCGTGCTGCGGTCGACCTCGTAGTCGCGCGTGAAGGTGTCGAGGTTGAACTTGAAGCTGTAGGGGTAGACGAAAGGCCCCACGAAGCGGCCTTCGTGCATCAGGTGCACAGGCTGCGGCGGCGCATAGAGAAAGTCGCCATGGCGCTTGGTGAGCGGGTAGGGTGCCACGACCTCGACGAACGGCAGCATCGCATAGAAAACCAGCAGCACGATGGCCGAGGCGAGGGCGACGCGGTGGCGCTTGAATTTCCACCAGATGAGCGTGAGGGCCGAGGCGCGCCAATAGCGCTCGTCCTCATTGGCCATCGGCTCGCTGGCGCCGGGATCGAATGGCCGCGGGTCGACGAAGTGCGGCGTGCTGCCGGCGTCCGCCGGGGCTTTGGTGTGGGTGATGACGTTCATCGCGACCTACCGTGCCCCGAGCCGGATGCGTGGATCGAGCCAGGCCAGCAGCAGATCGGAGATCAGCATGCCGATCACGGTGAGGATCGCCACGAACATGAGGATGAAGGCGGCCAGGAACTGGTCCTGGCTGCGCAGCGCGCCGAGCAGGATCGGTCCCACCGTGGGCAGGCTCAGCACCAGCGACACCAGGATCGAGCCCGAGACGAGATGGGGCAGGATGTTGCCGATGTCGGCGACGAACGGATTCAGCGCCATCCGGAAGGGGTATTTGAGCAGCGCCTTGGTCGGCGGCACGCCCTTGGCCTTGGCCGTCACGTAATATTGCTTGCTGAGCTCGTCCAACAGGTTGGCGCGCATGCGTCGGATCATGGCGGCCGTGCCGGAGAGCCCGATGACGAGGGTCGGCACGATCAGGTGCTGGCCGAGCGACACCACCTTGTTCCACGACCACGGCGCGTTGGCGTATTGCGGGTCATAAAGACCGCCGATGGAAATGCCGAACCAGCGGTTGGTATAATAGAGCAGGATCAAGGCCAGCAGGAAATTCGGCATTGCAAGGCCGATATAGCCGATGAAGGTGGCCAGGTAGTCGCCCCACGAGTATTGACGTACGGCCGAGAAGATGGCGATCGGGATCGACACGACGTGGACGAAGATGAGCACGGCGATGTTGACCAGCAGCGTCAGCCAGAGTGTGTCGCCGACGACCTCGTTGACCGGCCTGTCGAATTCGAACGACCAGCCCCAATCCCCTTGCAGCAGGCCAGAGAAGCCGTTGGGGCCGGGCCACACGCCGATCCACACCAGGTATTGCTTCCAGACCGGCAGATCGAGGCCGTACTGCTTGATGAGGAACGCCGCCTTGGTGGCGGCGGCTTCGCCGCCCTGGGAGCGCAACTCGGCGATCTGGTTGGTCAGGAAGTCGCCCGGCGGCAACTTGATGATGACGAAGACCAGCGCGCTGATGATCAGCAGCGTGCCGGCCATGGTGAGCAGGCGGCGAGCGATGTAAGCGATCATGGGGCTTTGGCGATCCGGCGGTCCTGGCGATCCCAGAAGATTTCGTCGATGCGGTAGATGCCGAGGAGGGACGTGGGGGCCCAGCTGTAGAGCGCCTCGGCCGGCAGGTTGGCGAGGCCGTCGCGCAGCACGATCGGCTGGAGGGCGCCGGCGACGGTGCCGATGATCCACTGGTTGTCGGCGTGCAGCGCCAGCATGGCATGCCAGGCCGCCGCCTGCTGGGCGGAATCGGTGGAGCGAAGCCAGGCGGTGTACGCCTCGAGGAGCTTTTTTGCCTCCGGCATGTCCACCGGCTCGCCGCTGGTGCCTTTCGTCTCGACGTACTGGCCCCACCGCGGCCAGGCGAGATTGTCCTGATGCACCGGCGCGAGCTCGCCCGGCACCATCCCGGCGGTCGGGATGGCGTTGTCGAGCCCTTGGCTGGCCACCATCACCGTCTGCCCCTCGTAGGCCCGATTGCGCAGGATGGTGCGGTCCTGAGGCTTGATGAACAGCTTGAGGCCGACCTCACGCCAGAACTCGGTGATCAGCTCGAGCGTGTCCACGGCAAGCCCGGTGTCGCCGTCGACCTCGACGACGATTTCAGCCGGGCGCCCGTCGGGCAGGTTGCGGATGCCGCCGCTCCCCTTGGCGAGCCCGACATCATCGAGCAGCTTGGCGGCCGCGGCACTGTCGTGTTGCGCCCACTTGCTGCGGTACGACGGCTCGAACAGGGCCGAGCCCTCGCGCACGGTGTTGTTGCCCTCCTGGCCGAGACCGAAGAGCAGCGCATTGTTGATGGTGTGGCGATCGATGGCGAGCGAGAGGGCGCGCCGAAAGCGCACGTCGCGGTTCAGCTGGCGCCAGACCGGATCGACCGTCGTGAGATTGGGATAAAGCGCCACCTCGGAGCCCCGGGCCAGCCGCCACAGCAGCGTCTTGTAGCCCTGCGCCCCCTCGCCCTGCTTCAGCACCGGGATGTCGTTCATGACGAGCCCGCGGGCGAGGAAGTCCACTTCGCCGGCGTTCGATTTGGCCGCGAACAGGCTGGCGGAGGCGACGTCGGCGAGCACCTGGTCCACATAAGGCAGCTGCTGGCCGGCGGTGTCGATGCGATGGAAATAAGGGTTGCGCTCGAACACGATACGGGCGCCCGAGCTTGCCGGCACGGCGCGCCAGGGAAACAGCGTCGGCAGCTCTGGATTGGAGTTTTCCAGCATGCTGTCCATGCGGTTGTGAAGCGGGGCCCACGAGCGCACCTTGGCCTTCGCCACCAACTGGTCGAGCTTGTCCTTGTCGGCGTATTTTCCGTGGTAGTTCCTGAGAAAGTGGGCCGGCCGGTAGATGAAGGGGTCCTGCGGGGCGGCCATCGTCGGCAGGAACAGCGGGTTCGGCGTCGCCCAGGTGTAGCGCACCGTATGCTCGTCCAGCACCTCGAAGGTCGGCGGCTTGCCGTCGGCGAGCATGTAGGTCGGCACGCCCGCCGGACTGAGCTGCTTGTTGTTGACGATGTCTTCCCAATAGTAGCGAAAGTCCTCCGCCGTGAAGGGATACCCGTCCGACCAGCGATGGCCTTCACGCAGACGCAGCGTGAAGACCCGGTTGCCCTCGTTGTCGAGGGCCGAGAGAATATCCGGCCGCAGCACGAGCTTGTCGGTGTAGCCCACCAGGCGGGTGTAGGCGTTGGCCGAGAGGTAGCGCACGTCGCGCAGCTTGGCGATCAGGGTGGTCATCGAGCCCCCCGGCTTGCCGATGACGCGGCCGTTGGCGGCCAGATCGGAGACGAAGGGCTGCTTGGGCAGCCGCTGGGCGATCGGCGGCAGCTTGCCGGCCGCGACCTGCTCGGCGAACAGGGGCGCCTCCTGCAAGGCGATGTCGGCCAGCGCCCGGGTCGCCAGCGGCAGCACCGCGAGCGTGGCACCCGCCTGAAGCAAAAGCTCGCGCCGGTTGAGCACACGGGTCATGCGGCGGCCCTTTCGCTGGTGGTGGTGCGGACCCAGTGGTCGGGCTCGATTTCCTCCATCTGGCTCGGCCTGTCATTGCCGAGGCCGAACGGGTGCGGCCAGGCGGTCGGATCGGAGAAGCGGCCGGTGCGCAGGGTGTCGAAGTCGAGCGGATGGTCGAGGTCGGGGTCCGGAACCGCCGCCAGCAGCGCCTGCGTGTACGGGTGCACCGGGTTGCGGAACAGCAGCGCCTTCGGCGCCTGCTCCACGATGTGGCCGCGGCACATGACGGCGATGGTGTCGGCGATATAGTCGACGACTGCGAGGTTGTGCGACACGAACAGGTAGGAAAGCCCCAACGCCGCCTGCAGGTCCTTGAGCAGGTTGAGGATCTGTGCCTGGACCGAAACGTCGAGCGCCGACACCGGTTCGTCGCAGAGCAGCACCTTGGGCGACAGCGCCAGGGCGCGGGCGATGCCGAGGCGCTGGCGCTGGCCGCCGGAGAAGGAGTGCGGGTAGCGGCGCAGGTGGCGCTTGTCGAGACCCACCATCTCGATCAGCATCTTGGCCTTGGCGAATTTCTCCGCCTCGCTGATCTGCTCGTGGATGCGCAGCGGCTCGGTCAGCAGCTGATAGACCGTCATGCGCGGATTGAGTGACGAGAACGGGTCCTGGAAAATGAACTGGACGGCACGCCGGTAGCGCAGCAGATCCTCGCCCTCGAGCGATTGGACGTCGCGCAGGCCGGTGCCGTCGTCGAAGCGGATGCGACCCTCGTCCGGCTTCAGCGCCCGCATGATCATCTTCGAGACGGTGGTCTTGCCACAGCCCGACTCGCCCACCAGTCCCAGCGTCGTGCCCGGCATCAGTGTCAGGTTCACGTCGGAGACGGCGCGCACCTGGCGCAGGTTGCCCGAGAACCAGCCGGCGCGGAGCGTGAACACCTTGGAGATGCCGGTGACGTCGAGCACCGGGCCCTTCGGGGTGGGGCCGACGGTGATCGGGGCCGCGGCGATCAGGTCGGCGGTAGCGATCTCGCGCAGCGGCGTCAGCCGTTCCCCCGGCTCCATGTCGAAGCGCGGCACGGCCCGCATCAGCGCCTTGAGATAAGCATGCTGCGGGTCGCGGAAGATGGCCTCCCGCTCCCCCGATTCGACGATGCGGCCGCGGTACATCACCACGACCTCGTCGGCCATGTTGGCGACGACGCCCAGGTCGTGGGTGATGAGCAGCACCGACATGCCGGTTTCGGCCTGCAGGTCCTTGATCAATTCGAGGATCTGGGCCTGCGTGGTCACGTCGAGCGCCGTCGTCGGCTCGTCGGCAATGAGCAGGGCCGGCTGGCAGATCAGCGCCATGGCGATCATGGCGCGCTGGCGCATGCCGCCGGACAGCTCGAACGGATAGGTCACGAAGACGCGTGCCGGATCGGGCAGCCCGACGCGGGCGAACACCGCCTCGGCCGCCCGGCGCGCCTCGGCTCGCGAGCCGCCCTTGTGCAGCAGGTAGGCCTCCGTGACCTGGTCGCCCACGGTGTGGAGCGGCGACAGCGAGCTCATCGGCTCCTGGAAGATCATGGCGATGCTGCCGCCGCGCAGGCCCAGCATCTGACGCCCGGAGGGGTCGAGCCGCGTGATGTCCACCGCCTCGCCATCCTGCGTCTCCTGGAAGACGATCGAGCCGCCGGCGATGGTCGCGGCCTTCGGCAGGATACGCAGGATGGCCTGGGCGGTCACCGATTTGCCCGAGCCGGACTCGCCCACCAGCGCCACGGTCCTGCCGCGCGGAATGGTGAAGGACACGCCGTCGAGGGCCCGTGTCGTCGTGCCGTGACTCGCGAAATTGACCGCAAGATCGCTGACGGCAAGCAGCGCGGGGCCGCTCACACCCATGGGCCTCTCCCTGACCGACCATGCCGCCGGCCGTCGCAGCCCGCAGCGTCGTTTCTCTTGTCCTGCGCGCGCGGCCACCACCGCGTGCTCGCGTTTGTCGTTGCCGCCCGCCGCTCCGAGCGGCCGAGCACCGTCACGCCGGTCGACCGGACGCGCGCCATACTACATCGGCTATCCGCAAGATGGATCATCAAAAAAGCCTACTCCGGCCGTCATCGACAGGGCCCGGTCCGGGCAGGGGCGCCGCGAACATGGACGGGGCGCTAGCAATCCGCGCGCCAGCGTGACCGGCGAGGGTGGCGAGCAACTCCTCGACGAAGGACCAGATCATATCGTCGTGCACCAGATGGTGGGTGAGCAGGCCGATCGGCTCAGGCTCGGCGGCGCCGGCGCGGTGCGCGACGGCCCGCGCCAGATCGGCGACGATCCGCTCGGGGTCAGCCAGGCTGCGCGTGCCGTGCCAGTCGATGGGGTCGATGTGGGTGTTGACCTGGCGCAGCCCCGGCACCGGCTCGGGCGCGGTGCGATCGTTGGCCGTGGACAGCCCGCCGTAGCCGAGGCCCGGCAGCCGCTCGACCAGTGCGGGCGCCACCCGGTTCCACGGTGGCACGAACACCGGCAGCAGGGCGGCGCCGAAGCGCCGGCGGGCCAGGTTCAGGGCGCCGGCGGCCTCGGTGGCGAGCTCGTCGATGCCGCGGTGGGCGCCGAACTCCGCCTTCTTCTGATCGGGGGGCGCGTGATTGGCGTGGGTCAGCCCGTGCACGAGCACGGTCACCATGGGCTTCCCGGCGAGCGCCTCGGCTAGCTCCGCCTGCGCACGGCCCGGGATCGAGGCGACGGCGAGCGGCGCGGCGTAGCGCCGGGCGACCGCAATGAGCCGCGTCAGCGCCCGGGTGGTCACGATGGCGTCGTCGTCGCGCCACCAGAACGGCAGCGGGCCGGTGCCGGGATGGCGCTCGATCGCCGCCACGAGGGGGGTAAAGTCGAAGCGGCGCAGGCGCGCCGGCGCCCGGGCCGGGCGGGCGGCGACCCATTTCTCCACGATCTCGGCCGTACGCGTGGCGCCGTCGATAGCGATGCCGGAGGCGTCGGGGGCAGGACGGCGCAGCGCCGCATCGACGCCAGCAAGCAGCGTCCCCGGGTCGAGGCTGGCGCCATCGAGCGCCGTCACCAGGCCCCGCGCGGCGAACAAAGCGGCGCGCTCGCTCTGTTCCGTCTCGCCACCGTCGGCGAAGGGCACGACAACGGCCCGGGCGCGGGTGGCGATCAGGTCCAGTGCCGTGTTGTAGCCGAACTGGCTTACCGAGACGGCGCAACGTGCCAGCAGGGCGCGGAAATCCGGCCGGGCGCGCTCGACGGCGACGTTGGCCGCTTGCGCCTGCCAGGCGGCGAAGAGATCCGCGCCGACCCCCTGGCCGACGAGCAGGCGCCAGCGGCGGGCGGGGTCGCGCGCCGCCGCCGCGAGCGCCGTCGCAAAGAGCGTCTGCCCCGCCGCGCTGCCGCCCCCCGAGACGACGATTTCGCCGCTGGGCACCGGCTCTGCGGCCATGCCCGGCGGCGGGTCGTCGACATAGCCGGTGTAGCGCAGGCGTTCGGCAAGATCGGCGGCGACGGGCCAGGACGCGGTGAGCGGCACCACCGCCGGATCGGCGTGAACGAGGACACCGTCGTAGAAGCTGCGCAGAATGTCGTGGGCCTGGACCAGCCGGGCGGCCTTGCTCGGAGCCGCCAGGATGTCGCGCACAGAGGCCAGCACCAGCGGGCGCACGGCGGATGCCCGCGCCGCCTCCAGCAGAACCGTGAACTCGTCGGCAAGCACGCGCCGGCCCAATGGGTATAGCTCGGTGATGACGACGTCGGGCTGCACGGCGTCGTAGGTGGCCCGCAGCACCGCACGCCGGCGCGCGGCCGCGGCGGCCGTGAGCGGGGTACCCGCCGCGTCGAGGAGAGTGGCGAAAGCGGTGCCGCGGACCTGCACCGGCTCGAGCTGCACCAGCCGCAGCCCGTCCGTGCGCACGAGGGGCGCCGGGCGTCCGCCCGATACCAGCGTCACCGCATGGCCGCGACCGGCGAGTCCCCGGCCGATGGCCGCCGCACGGGTCAGATGACCGACGCCGAGGAGGTGCGTGACGGCGATCAGGATCCGGAGGCTCATGACGGGCTCCCGCCGAGGAGGCCGAGCAGGCTCTCGCGCAATATGCCGGCCGTGGCCTGGAGGCTGCGCTCCTGGACGACGAAGCGGCGCGCGGCGACGCCCATGGCTCGCCGCTGGGCCGGCGCGGCGATGAGGGCCGCCGTGGCGGCGGCGAAGGCCGGCGCGTCCCCGGGGGGCGTCAGCCGTCCGGTTATGCCGTCGCGGACGACGCCGGCGACGCCGCCGAAGTGCCCGGCGACAACCGGGCATCCGGCCGCCTGGGCCTCCAGCAGCACCATGCCGAAGGCCTCGTTGACCGCCGGCCAAAGCAGCAGGTCGTGGCTTGCATAGGCGGCATCGAGCGCAGCACCGCTCATCGCCCCGCACAGCGCGACGCGCGCGCCGAAGGCGGCAAAGAGGCGTTCCACCTCGGGCTTGGCTGGTCCATCGCCGACGATGTCGAGGGTCCAGCTCGCGGGCTCGAGGTGACCGAGGGCATCGGCGAGCAGCCGGTAGGAAGCGAGCTTGTCGCCCTCGCGCATCATCGCCACCGCGAGCAGCCGCGCCGGCCCCGCCGCCGCGGTTCGGGCCACCGGCTCGGCGGGGAGGGTAGTGACGAACGGCGGCAGCGCGACCAGCCGCTGGCCCGGCGGCCGGGCCCGCGCCAGGCCGTCGCGGTCGGCTTCGTTGAGCACGAACACCAGCGCCGCCTGATCGAGCGCCGCTTCGGCGCCAGCGTGGCCCAGTCGCCAGGGGCTGGCTGCGCGCTTGCCGGCCCGAGACCCCTCGGCGACCACGTAGGGCAGCGCCATGGCACGCGCCACGGCGGGGCCGATCCAGTCAGGCGCCTTGTAGTAGACGTGATAGGTGAACCACAGCCGCGGCCGGGCATGCTCCGGCGCCGCTCGGCAGCGGGCGACGATGGCTCGCGCCTCGGCTTCCGCCTCGACCTGGATGGCGTGCTGCCGGTCCCCGTCGCCGGCCGGATCGTGCGAGCGCAGGCGCGAGAAGACCTCCGGAGCGAAGCCGGCCGCCGAGAGCCCACGCAGGAGATTGCGCGCCACCGTCCTGTCCCCGGAGGGCACCGGATGGTCCGGCGCCTTGAGCGGCGCATAGAAGGCCATGGGGATCGGCCCGGTCACGGCGCGGCGCCATGGGCGCGGCGCGCCGCCGGTGCCGCCGCGGCCGGCGATCCCAGCGCTGTCCTGAGCCTGGATTCGATCAGGTCGATCCCCTCGGCCATGCCGAACCGGCCTTCCAGCCGGGCGAAGGCCGAGCGCCCGAGCGCTTCGCGGCGCTCGGGCTCGCGCGCCAGGAGATTGACGGCGTTGGCGAGCGCCTCCCAGTCTTCGGGCGGCACCAGCACGCCGTCTTCGCCGTCGCGCACGAACTCGGGAATGCCGGCAAAGGCGGTGGCGACGATGGCCAGCGCCTGGCTCGCCGCCTCCATGACGACGTTGGGCAGGCCGTCTTGGTCGCCGGAGCGCGCGCGCTTGGCCGGCAGCACGAAGATGTCGGCCTCGCGCAGCAGGGCGACCACGTCCGGCTGCGGGCGCGCCCCGAGGAACGCCGTTCGGCCCGCGATGGCGAGCTCCGCGGCCTGTGCCTTGAGCTCGCCGAGCATCTCGCCACCGCCCACATGGGCGAACTGCCAGTGCAGGTCGGGCGGCAGGGCCGCGAGCGCCCTCAGCAGGTCGCCGAACCCCTTCTTGGCGACCGCTCGCCCCACCGACACGATCCGCACCGGATCGGCCGGCTCCGCGCCCGTGCGCGGCGGCCGTGCCTCCGGCGGTGCGGGGAAACGCGTGAGGTCGAGGCCGTGATAGGCGAGCGCAACCCGCTCCGGCTGCGGCGCCAGCGCGGCCAGCACGCGGTGGCCGGCCGCCGTGCAGGTCACGCCGAAGGTCGAGGCGGCAATCTTCTCCCGCTTTTCCCAGTCCGGCGTGGTCCAGATGTCTTTGGCATGGGCCGAGAAGCTCCAGCCGAAGCCGCGCAGCAGGGCTGCGTAGCGAACCACCGAGGCGGGCGTGTGCAGATAGTGCACGTGCACGTGCTGCGCTGTCGCCGGCAACTCGCGGGCGAAGACGAAGGCTTGTCCGAGCCGCCGCACCCGATTGACGGTGAAATCGCGCCGCAGGTCGGCGAGGAAGGTGCGCAGCAGCGTGCCGAAGCCGGGCCGGCGGACCGACCAGGCCGTCCCGCGCAGCACGCGCAGGGGCGCCCGATGCAGGTACTCCGGCAGGTAGGTCACGGGCGCTGTGATCTGGCGGTGCATGGGATGCACGGCCTTGTCCGTCGGCCGTCGCAGCGACCAGATCGCCAGCGCCAGCCCGCGCCGCTCCAGCTCGAGCAACTCCTGGGCGATGAAGGTCTCGGACAGGCGCGGATAGCCCTTGACGACGACGGCGACGTGCGCCCCGGCTGGTGTGCGCATCTCAGTGTGCGGCCCGCGCGCCAAGCGAATGTCGGCTCCGCCCCATCGGCTGGGTCACTCCGCCGCGTGGCTGCGCGCGATCGGCGGCTGGCGATGGTCGAGCCATCGGGCGAAGTCCCGCCGCACCGCGTCGGTGCCGTCGAGCAGCCCCGGCACGATGGCATCGCCGGGGCGGCGCTGGTTCGGCAGCCGCAGCAGGGCCTCGGCCATGCGCAGGGGGTCGCGGCGCCCGCCCTGCTCGACGATCATGCTGACGAGGCCGAGCCGCTCGGCCGCCACGGCGCGGATGTACTGTTCGAGCCGCGGCTTGCATCGTGGCACGATCAGGGCCGGCTTGTTGAACGAAAGCACCTCGCAGAAGGTGTTGTAGCCGCCCATGGCGACCACGGCGGTGGCCTTGTTCATGAGGGTTTCGAGCTTGCTGTCGAACGACAACGCCTCCAGGCAGGGGTGCCTGGCGATGCGCTCCATGAACGCCTTGCAGCGCTCCCGCGCCATGAACGGGCCGAACACGATGAGGGCGGGCACGGAGAGCCGGGGATCGGCTTCGTAAGCGCTGATCACCCAGTCCAGCATGTCCTCGCCGTCGCCGCCGCCGCCGCTGGTGACGAGGATGAACGGGCGCTTCGTGATCTTCGGGTGCGGGTTGAGCTCGGGGTCGCGCGGCAGTCCGCGGCGCAAATAGCCGGTGTAGGTGATGCGGTCGAGGATATGCCGGGGCAGGTCGAAGGCGGCGAGCGGCTCGTAGATGTCCTTGAGGCCATAGACCCAGATGTCGTCGTAATAGGCCTTCAGCGCCTCGACCGCCCCCTTGCGCTCCCATTCGGGCACCAGGCGCGACGGCTCGTCCATGATGTCGCGGATGCCGAGCACGATACGGGCGCCGCGCGCCTTGGCCCGGTCCAGCGCGCCCATGACCTCGCCGCGGAAGCCGGTCGGCTCCTTGTCGATGATCACCATGTCGGGCCGGAAGCTCTCCACCGTCTGGCGAATGATGTCGCCTCGCAGCGCGGCCGCTTCGTCGATGCCCATGCCGAGGTTGAGCGTGCGGTAGTCGCCGTTGGCGAGCTTCACGACGCCCGGGATGCGGACATAGTCGACACCCGAGCGGAACTCGAAATTGCCGATGACCGGCGAGCCGGAAATGATGATGACCGAGACGTCGGGTTGGCCCGCGACGAGCGCATTGGCGATGGCACGGGAGCGTCGCAGGTGGCCCAGCCCGAAGGTGTCGTGGCTGTAGATCAGAACGCGGGCAAGACTCGTTGCATCCACGGGAAACTCTTCGGGCAAGACGAACGGAGCTCTTTGGTTACGGCGTGCGGACCGGACGCAAGCGTGCATGTCGACGCATGATCGCCGCCGCATGAAAGACCGGGCCGGGCCCTGCGGGTCCGAGCGCACCGGCTTCGGCATGGCAGGGCATATGCCATGTCCGATGGCTCGGACACGTCCACCCGAGCGCAAGCGCTCCTTGTCGGCCGTCCGTCATCGCGCCCCCCGCGTGTGTTCGGATCGTGGAAGCATCGGCTTCCCTCACGCTCCACGTTAGCACGTCTCCCGACCGGCGCATCCCCCCGACAGGGCCCCCTTTGCATTCGCCCATTTTGCCTTTAACTCAGCCAGTCGGCTGTCGAAACCCGCGGAGAGGGCTTTGGAGCGAAGCCTGTTCCGGTACATCTGGCGCCACTCCCGCCGCGATCAGCTCGTCATTTTCGCGGTCGTGCTCGCGTCGTTGCCGTTCTACTACTGGTCGCTGGATCTGCCCAAGCGCATCGTCAACGAGGCGATTCAGGGCGGCGCCTTCAAGAGCGGCAAGACCTCCACCACGTTCTTCGAGATCAGCTTCGATCTCCCGGGGTTTCTCGGCGGCCGTCACGTCGAGCTCTTTCACGGCCTCGACGTGGGCCAGCTCGGGTTGCTGTTCGGCCTGTCGAGCCTGTTCCTGTTCTTCGTGCTGATCAACGGCGCGTTCAAGTATTGGATCAACGTCGCCAAGGGCGCGCTGGGTGAGCGCATGTTGCGCCGGCTGCGCTTCGACCTGTTCGCCATCACGCTCCGGTTTCAGCCGGAGACGCTGCGTACGGTCAAGTCGTCGGAAACGGCGACGATGATCAAGGACGAGGTGGAGCCAGTCGGCGGCTTCATCGGCGATGCCCTGGTGGCGCCCATGCTGCTGGGCTCGCAGGCGCTCACTGCGATGGCCTTCATCCTGATGCAGAACCTCTGGCTCGGCATCATCGCGGGCAGCATCGTAGCGGTGCAGTTCACGGTCATTCCGCGGATGCGCCGCATCCAGCTGCGCCTCGGCAAGCAGCGGCAGCTGCTCTCGCGGCGCCTTGCCGGCAAGGTCGGCGAAGTGGTGGACGGGCTGGAGGCCGTCCACGTGCATGATGCCACCGCCTGGGAAAAGGCGGACATGGGGCAGCGCCTCTATGAGCTTTTCGACCTGCGCTTCCGCATCTATAAATGGAAGTTTCTGGTCAAGTTCCTGAACAACCTGCTGGCGCAGATCACGCCGTTCTTCTTCTACGCGGTCGGCGGTTACTTCGCGCTCAAGGGCACGCTCGACATCGGCCAGCTCGTCGCCGTCATCGCCGCCTATCGCGATCTGCCGCCGCCGCTCAAGGAGCTGATCGACTGGGATCAGCAGCGTCTCGACGTCCAGATCAAATACGACCAGGTGGTCCAGCAGTTCTCGCCGGACCGGCTGTTCCCGACGGAGATGTTCGAGCCCGCCGAGGAGGCGCCACACCTCACCGGCCCGGTCAAGGCCGAAGACCTCCAGATCACCGATGCGCACGGGACTCCCATCCTCGAGCATCTGAGCTTCGAGCAGCAACTGCCCGTGCATCTGGCCCTCGTCGGTGACGGGACGCTGGCAGCCAGTGCCGTGGCGAGGGTGCTGGCGCGGCGCATCACCGACTACCGCGGCCGCATCCTCTATGGCGGTCAGGATCTCTCCCGCATCCCCGAATCGGTCATCGGCCGGCGCCTGGCCTATGCCGGTCCCGACCCGGTGCTGTTTCCCGGATCGCTCCGCGACAACCTGATCTACGGCCTGCGCCGCCAGCCCAAGTCCGGCGGCGACGCTGACAGCGCGGCGGAGCGCATCCGCCGCAGCGAGGCCCTGCGAACCGGCAACCCTCTGCCTACGCCCGGCGCGGAATGGGTCGACTTCGCCGCGGTCGGCGTCTCCGACGAGGAGGAGCTCGACCAATATCTGATCAACATCCTCAGCATGGTCGGGCTGCACGACACGCTGTTCCGGTTCGGTCTGCTCGGCCGGGTCGATCCGCACCGCTATCCCGAGCTTGCCGAGCGCCTGATCGAGGCGCGCCATCAACTGCGCGACCAGATGGCCGACGCCGGCGTCGCCCATCTCGTCGAGACGTTCGATATCGACCGCTACAACACGCAGGCGACGATCGGCGAGAACCTGCTCTTCGGCGTGCCGCTCGGGCAGCCGTTCAAGGGACGGGGCCTCGCCGCCAATCCGGTCGTTCGCAAGGTCCTCGATGCCGGTCGGCTGACCCCGGACCTGCTGCGCATCGGCGCTCGCATCGCCACCACCATGTCGGAGATCTTCCGCGACCTGCCGCCCGGCCATCCGCTGTTCGAGCAGTTCTCGTTCATCGCCGCCGACGAGCTCGACGAGTATGACGAGATTGTGCGCCGCTGGACGGTTCGGGGCGAAGCTGGCCTCGTCGGCGACGACCGCAGCCGGCTGATCGCGCTGCCGCTCGACTATATCGAGCCGCGCCACCGTCTCGGCATGCTCGACGACGGCCTGCGCGAGCGCATGCTCCAGGCCCGCCATGCCTTCCACGAGGCGCTCGAGGACAGCATCTGGAAGGGCATGGTCGAATTCTACGACGACCAGGCCGTCTGCGGCGCCGCGCCCTTGCGCGACAATCTGCTGTTCGGCCGCGCCGCTTACAACGTCGCCGACGCCCAGCCGCGCGTGACGGCCATGATGACCACCCTGATCGACGAGCTCGGGCTCAGGCTCGACGTGGAGCGCGTCGGCCTCGACTATCAGATCGGGCCGGCCGGCCGGCTGCTGTCGCAGCCACAGCGCGCTGCGGTTTATCTCGGCCGCTGCCTTGCCAAGCAGCCCGACGTGCTCATCCTGGACGGCGTGTTCTCGGCTTTCGGTGATACACAGATCAAGCCGATGCTCGAGGCGATCGTGGAGCGTTTCCGCGACAGGTCGATCGTCGCCGTGCTGCGTCGCGAGGATCAGGCCGATCCACGTCACTTCGAGATGCTCGTGCGCTTCGAAGGGACACAGCCGCATATCGTCCGCGGAGGCCGTGCCGGCGCGAACGGGCAGAGCGAGCCCGATGATCAGGACGGGCAGGAGCGGGGGGGCGCCGAGCGCGAGCCCGCCATTGTGGGGAATCGGATATGACCCTCGAAACGGAAGTGCAGACGTTGCGTCTGGTGCCGATGTTCAAGGACATCGATGCCGCGCGCCTCAAGCTGCTCGCCTTCACCAGTGAGCGGGTGAACTTCGCCCCGGACCAGCGCTTCTTCTCGCAGGGGGATGCGGGCGATGCCGCCTACGTGATCCTCGACGGTGTCGCGCACGTGCTGCTGGAAACGCCGAACGGTCAGCTCAAGGTGGCCGAGTTCGGCCGCAACGACCTGGTCGGCGAAATGGCGGTGCTGGCCGAAACTCCTCGCTCGGCGACGGTGACGGCCCAGGGCGAGGTCATCGCTTTGCGCATCGACAAGCACGTCTTCATCGAGCTGCTCAGCCAGTTCCCGCAAATGGCCATCGCCGTGATGCGCGAGCTCGCCAAGCGCCTGGAGCGCACCAACGCCCGCCTGGCGCGGCAGTAGACGGCGCCGTCCCCGGTCTGTCCGACTGACGGTGTCGTGCCCGCCCGGTGCGTCCCTCAAATCGAGGGGCTTGATCCGATCGCGACGCGCACAAGCCGATCAGTCGAGCAGCCCGGCGATCAGCCGATCCGAGGTCTTGCCGACCTCGCGCAGCGTAGCCAGCCCGGAATCGACGAGCGCGCGGGGTGACACCGCATCGAAGTTCACCCGGAAGCCGCCGTCGCGGGGGCGCTCCCGCTCGGCGACGGCGAGCGGGCTGGGGATCGGCCGCGGCGGCCTGAGCGCGGCATTCGTTCTCCCGAGCGTGATCCGGGTCGGCTCGACTGCCCGCTGCGGCGCCGGCTTACCGGAGCCGATCTGGTCGTCGATCATCGCCAGCATGCGATCGCTGAAGCTGGTCAGGCTGTCGGGCTCGGGCGCCGGCGGCGATATCGGCGTCCGCTGTGGGGGAAGCGGCGCCAGCGCCGGCGATGAGGCGACGACCGGGGCCGCAGCAGGCGCCCGCGCCGGCGCGGGCTTGGGGCCCAGTGACACGGCCGCGGCCTCCACAGACCTTCTCGCCACCGCCACCCGCACGGCCTGGGCGGGAAAATCTCGGCCCCCGAGATCGCCGGCGAAGCTGAACGTGGTCGGTGGCTGGGGCAGGAGGTTCAGGCCCCGCCCCACGTCGAAGGCGAAGGTGCCGTTGGAGCGGGCCTCGAACTTGCCGTCGGCCGCAACCGAGGTGAACGACGGCAGCGTCCGCGGCGGCTTTCCCGCGCGGGCGAGGTTGTGCTGCACCATGGCGGCCGCGAACAGCGCCGAGGCGCCGATGAACAGGTGCACGGCAAACCGCGGCGTCTCAACCTGAATTCGGCGTGCCAGTTCGAGCACGGGGCCTCGCAAGCGGATACCACGTTGGGTTGTCCGCTACTCTGCCGAGCTTTCAGGCAGAAATCGGGCCTGTCCGAGGCGGCAAGGGGCCATGTGGCGGGCCGTTTCGGGCCTCTGTCCCGAGCGGCTGCGGCAGGCATCCGCGGCCGCCGTGCCACTGCGGCTCGGCGCGTCATCCGTCGCGGTCGGCGCGCTCCATCCAGCGGATGAGCGGCAGCAGCGGGACGATCCAGATGAGCCCGGCGACGAGGAAGAACGCCGTCTGTGCCAGCTTGGGCGCCTCCTGGATGCGGCCCTGGGCGACCACCATCACGACCAGGGCGTAGACCACGACGAAGATGATCATTCCGATCGAGCCGATGAGTTTGCGCTGGCTGCGGGGCATGGCTTCTCCTGCTGATGCTGCTGGCGCGCCGGGCCGCTGCCTCGAACCGCTCCGATCCGGCTGCGGCGGTAGCACGCGTTGCCCTGGGTGCGCCACAGACCTAAGTCGGGCGCATGACCATCTCCGCCCTGTCCCAGCCGCCCGCGGCGCCCGCTGCCGCAGCTCCCGCCGCGGATCGGATGGCGGCGGTGCGCGCCTGGCTTGCCGTGGTGGCGCTGCTCGTGGTCGCCATGGTGATCCTCGGTGGGGCGACGCGGCTCACCGGATCAGGCCTGTCGATCACCGAGTGGAAGCCAGTAACCGGCGCCATCCCGCCCTTGTCGGACGCCGCCTGGGCCGAGGAGTACGCCAAATACCGGGCGACGCCGCAATACAAGCTGCTCAACGCCGGCATGGCCCTGTCCGAGTTCAAGTTCATCTTCCTGTGGGAGTGGACGCATCGCCTCCTCGGGCGCCTGATCGGGCTGGTCTACATCCTGCCGCTGGTCGTCTTCGCCGTGCGCGGCACGGTTCGCGGCCGACTGCTCTGGATTCTGGCTGGTATCGGCATGCTCGGCGGGCTGCAGGGGGCGATCGGCTGGATCATGGTCCATTCGGGCTTGCAGCCCGGCATGACGGCCGTCGCTCCGGTGAAGCTGATGCTGCACCTCCTCGCCGCCTGCCTGGTGCTCGCCGCGGTGCTGGCGGTGTGGGTCGGACTGCGGCCGCGCGCCGAGCCGGCGGCACCCACCCGCCTGCGGGTAACCGCCTGGCTGCTCGTCGGGCTCAGCTTTATCCAGATCGGGCTCGGCGCGCTCGTCGCCGGTCTGCACGCCGGCCTGATCTACAACACCTGGCCGCTGATGGACGGCCAGCTGGTGCCGGGGCCGCAGGTGCTGTGGCCGCTCACCCCTTGGTGGCTGAACCTCTTCGGCACCGTGGCTACGGTACAGTTCGACCATCGGGTTGGCGCCTACGCACTGCTGGCCCTGGCGCTTTCCCATGCGGTCGATGCCGCGCGCCACGCCGGCGGCCGGCCGGCGGCTCGCCGGGCGGCAATGCTCGCCGTGATCGTCGGCCTCCAGGCGGTGCTCGGCATCTTGACGTTGCTGCTCCAAGTGCCGCTCTGGGCCGGGCTCTTGCATCAGCTCGGCGCCGTGGCGGTGCTGGCGGTGGCGGTGATCCACGCACGCCGCATCGGTCTCGCCGCCGCTCCGCTGCGCGCGTCGGCCGCGCTGGCGCGTTGAAAGGCGCGCCATTCAGCGTGCGCGGAGCAGCTTGATCCGCGGTTGTGCGCCGGTGGCAGCCTTGACCGTGGCTCAGCGGTTGTCCGGGCCGGGCTGACTGAGATTGCCGTTGGCATAGCTGTCGGGGCAGACCGTCGTCGGCTCGCCGTAGCCCGCGTAGACGACGCGGACCGGCCTCGTCGGGCAGGGCGCGGAAGCTGCTGTGCGTTGCACCGTCGCCGGGCCGACGTAGAGCTCGTGCACGGTGGCGACGCGATCGGACGGTCGAATCGGCTGTCCCAGCGCTGATGTCGCGGCGAATGTCAGCACTGCGGCCGCAGCCAGCCCTCGCCGCGCACCGCGCCGGCTCCATCCATCATGCATGGTCACGTGTCGATCCCCGCCCATCTGCTCGGCGGTGGCCCGCTGAGCTTTTCGACCTAGTTCTAACAGTACGGGGAACCTAGAGGAACGCTCCGGCCCTTCGCGTGTGCTCGGACACCGCAACGGGGCCGGCGCGGTGCCATCGTTCGGGTGCGTCGGCGGCGGCGCCGGCAAGGGGAGGCCAGGCTTCGAGGAGCCGGCTACACCGAGCTGCAACTGCGCGAGGGCTAGGGTTCGCCTGAACGCATGTGCTTGGAGCACGTCATGGTAACGATCATCCAGCCGGCTGGCGTTCCGATCGGGGTTGTCGCCACGGCAATCGTGTCGGCGACCGTCGCCCAGAAATCCTCGCCAGCGGCGGTGCTTCGCCACCTGTTCAAGGCCCCGGCGCAGGAACAGCGTCTGGTGGCGCAAAATCGCCGCCGCGTGTGATCTGCCTGGAGCTTTGCGCCATTGGATAAGACCATCCAATGGCACAGAGATGCTCTAGCTCACTGAATCTCGAGCGCTTCCGAGCGCAAGGGGGTTCCATCCAATCGCGGGCGACTGAAGGGGAGTTCCCCCGTCGGAGATCAGCCGTCGCTCAGCGCCCGGTCAAGGTCGGCGATGAGGTCGGCGGGCTCTTCCAGGCCGATCGACAACCGGACCACGTCGGGGCCGGCGCCTGCGGCGATCTTCTGGGCGTCGGCCAGCTGCCGATGCGTCGTGGACGCGGGATGGATGACCAGCGAGCGGGTGTCGCCGATGTTGGCGAGGTGGGAGAACAGCTCCAGCGCCCCGACCAGCTTGACCCCGGCGTCGTAGCCACCCTTCAGGCCGAATGTGAACACGGCGCCGGCGCCCTTGGGCACGTACTTGCGCGCGAGCTCGTGGTAGGCGTCACTGGCGAGGCCGGGATAGCTGACCCAGGACACCGCCGGGTGACGGGCGAGATGCTCGGCGACGACGAGGGTGGAGTCCGACTGGCGCTGCATACGCAGCGGCAGGGTCTCGATGCCCGTGAGGATCTGGAAGGCGTTGAACGGCGACAGCGCCGGGCCGAGATCGCGCAACGACAGCACGCGCGTCGCGATCGCGAAGGCGAAGTTGCCGAAGGTCTCGCCCAGGACCATGCCGCCGTACTCCGGACGCGGCTTCGAGAGCATGGGATAACGGTCGTCGCCGGCCCAATCGAAGGTGCCGCCGTCGACGATCAGGCCGCCGATCGAATTGCCGTGGCCACCGAGGAACTTGGTGGCCGAATGGACGACGATGTCGGCGCCGTGCTCGAACGGCCGCCACAGGTAGGGCGTCGCCATGGTATTGTCGACGATGAGCGGCACCTTGGCCTTCTTGGCGATGACGGCGATCGCCTCGATGTCGACGATGACGCCGCCCGGGTTGGCGATCGACTCGACGAAGATCGCCTTGGTGCGGGGGCTGAGCGCGCGTTCGAAGGCGGCCGGATCGTCGGGATCGGCCCACACGACGTTCCAGCCGAAATTCTTGTAGGAGTGGTTGAACTGGTTGATCGAGCCGCCGTAGAGCTTGGTGGCGGCGATGAACTCGTCGCCGGGCTGCATCAGCGCGTGCATGGTGAGAAATTCGGCGGCGTGGCCGGAGGCGACGGCGAGCGCCGCGGTGCCGCCCTCCAGCGCCGCCACGCGCTCCTCGAGCACGGCATTGGTCGGGTTGCCGATGCGCGTGTAGATGTTGCCGAACGCCTGCAGGCCGAAGAGCGAGGCCGCATGGTCCACATCGTCGAACACGAACGAGGTGGTCTGGTAGATCGGCGTGGCCCGCGCCCCGGTCGTCGGATCCGGCTGGGCGCCGGCGTGGACTGCGAGCGTGGCGAAGCCCGGGCCTTGTTGCGACATCTGTGGTCCTCCCATTGCCAGCCGCGGCAGCCGCGTGCCGGAGGCGCCGTCTTAGAGCATCCGGCGCGACGCGGAAACCGGGTTGTGCCTTGAGCCGGCCGATGCCGGCGAGGGCCTCGCTGTTGATAACGCGGCGCTCCCGCCAGCCCAGGGTGAGGGCGCGAGCGCGTCGGGCACGTCAGGCGTAGCGCGCCCTGGCTTTGGCCCGCGCCTTGGCGGCCTCGGTGGCGCGGTCGCGGGCCGGCTGGGAGGTCTCCAGCGATGCCAGCAGGCGGCGGGCCGCCTCCGCGACCTCGTCGACGGCGCGGTCGAAGGCCTCTTCGTTGACCCTCGAGGGCCGTGCGAAGCCGCTCAACTTGCGTACGAATTGCAGCGCGGAGGCGCGGATCTCGTCCTCCGTCGCGCCGGGCTCGAAGTTAAAGAGCGTGCGGATGCTGCGGCACATGGTGAGCTCCAGAGACGGCGGCCTCGTTCCACCGACGGCCGCGTCGGCTACCTCATGCGGGGGCCTCGCCGCGCACGACGAGGTCGCCCTCGAGGGTCAGACGCCCAACTCCGCTTGGTGATCCATCCGGTCGGAACGGACCGTGCGGAGCCGGGTGCGGATGGCCGAGAAGCCGAACAGGCGCGAGACGGCGCCGCCGAGCTGCTGTCGCCGGGACGCCGCCGTTCGTCGACGGCGCGGGTAATGGCGGCGTCGATCTCGGTGGTCGGCAGCATGTCCGGTTTGCGGAGCCTTGGCGAGCCCCGAGCCCTGGGCACGACGACCTTCCCGCCCAAGCGTTCGGTAAAAGGTCGGCTTGCCGTGAGCACGGGGCGCGCTCGCGAAGGCCGCCCGGCATCATCCAACACGGCGGCGCGGCCGGCACTGTCTGGCCGATCTCCAGCGGGGCCGGCTCAGCAGGCCGTCCGCCTGCGCCGCCCAATCGAGACGCTGGCCTCGCCACCGCCGCCGCAGTACCAGAAGCAGTCAGGACGCCTGGAAGCGAGGCGGCGGATAACGGCGGACGCCGCCAGCGTGGCCTGGCGGCCCGCATCGCAAGGAGGACGACGATGGTCCACATACTCGGCCTCTCCGGCAGCCTCCGGCGCCAGTCGTTCAACACCGGCCTGCTGCGGGCGGCCGTACCTCTCGTGCCGGAGGGCTCAAGCCTGTCGGTGCTCACACCCGAGGGCATCCCGCTCTACAACGCCGATGTCGAGGCAGCCGAAGGCCTGCCGCCGGCGGTCGTGGCGCTGAAGGACGCCGTCGTCGCGGCCGACGGCGTGCTGCTGGCGACGCCGGAATACAACAATGGCCTGCCCGGCGTGTTCAAGAACATGATCGACTGGGCCTCGCGCCCCGCCGACGACATCGGCCGGGTCTTCGGCGGCAAGCCGGTGGCAGTGATCGGCGCTTCGCCTGGCGGCTTCGGCACCATACTGGCGCAGGACGCCTGGCTCGGCGTGCTCAGGACCCTCGGCACCCGCCCGTGGTTCGAGGGCCGGCTGCTCGCCTCGCGGGCCGGCAGCCTGTTCGACCATGACGGGCAACTGACCGACGAGCCGACTCGGGAGCGGCTGCGGGCTTTCCTCGCCGGCTTCCTGAGCTTCGTCGAAGGCGCGCGGGCAACCTGACCCGACCATCCCGGCGGTTCTGGCCGCGGGCGGAAGGGCGGCAGCGGCGGTCTGGCCGCCGGCCTCTGTCTCTTTGGCGATGATGCGTACGTCTTATGACGGAACGGGGTGCGACCTTTGCGCCCTAGGATGCGGGCCGACCTCATCGAACCATGATGGGATCCAACATCGATCGGTAGAGGCGCCGGCATGATCGAAGGGGTCTTGTTCTTCGACGAAGCTTCGATCCTTGTGGACGGCTTCGAGGCGTGGGGAGCAGTCCTCGGCGGCAGCGTACGGCGCTCCCGCGAGGCATTGAACGTCCAGGTGCGGCGGCTGAAACGTGCCGTGAAGGCGCGGGTGTTGTGGCGTTGGGCGCCGCTCGTCCCGGAGGACGATTTCACCGCGTGCTGCCGGCAAGCCATCAACGAGCTCAAGCTGCGCGGCTCGGGTCGGATCATCGGCGACTATCTCGAGTTCGGCGTCAGCCGGGGGACGTCGCTCGCCTGCATGCATCACGCATTGGCGGCGGAACAGCTGGGGGATGTCCGCCTCATCGGCTTCGACTCGTTCGAGGGGCTGCCGCCGGAGGCAGCCGAGGAGGGCGGCAGCATGTGGGAGCCGGGCGCCTATGGCTCCGCGCTCGGCACCACGCGCACCTATCTCAAGCGCAAGGGTGTCGATCTGCGCCGGGTCAATTTGGTGAAAGGCTGGTTCAAGGATACGCTCACCGCGCAGACGCGGCGTGCCCTGAAGCTCGAGCAAGCCAGCCTCATCATGGTCGACTGCGACATCTATTCGGCATCGCGCGACGCCCTGTTCTTCTGCGAACCGCTGATTGGCGATGTCGCCGTCATCTTCTTCGATGACTGGGGATGGCGATCGGACATCGGCGAGATCGGCCAGAAAGAGGCGTTCGACGAGTTTCTCGCCGCCTTCCCTGAGCTGTCGGCCACGCCGCTGCCGGCCTACCTGCCGCAGGCGCGGGTGTTTCTGGTGACGCGCGGCGGGGCGAAGCACGGCGAGAAGCGCGTCACGTCGGCCATGGCGACCCCAGGATGATGTTGCAAAAGTTCATCCGTCTGTAGCTCGGGTCCTTGAGCGCCAGCACGTCGGCCTTGACGTTGCCGAACGTCGTGAGCGGCTTCTTGATGATGCCGTTCGCGAAGTGATCGATGACGTTCTCCTTGAAATTGTGCTCGCGCGGGTGGTGGGCGCAGACGTGGTCACGCTGCATCGGCGTGAAGTCGTCATAGGCCATGCCGAGCACGTCCATCTCCACGCCCGCCGTCAGCAGCGCGACGGTGGGGCGCATGTGCTCGGGTATGCCGGGCGTGGTGTGAAGCGCGATCGCCGCCCACACGTCCTCGATGTCGCGCTCCACCACGCCATAGCCCGTTAGGAATTGACGGGCCGCGTTGGCGCCGTCGACTTCGAAGCGCAGGTCAGGGCTCGCGTAAGCTTCCGTCAGCCCCATGTCGTGGAACATCGCTCCGACATAGAGAAGCTCCGGGTCATAGCTGAGGCCGCGTCGCTCGCCGGCCAGCGCGCCCCACAGGAACACGCGGCGGCTATGGTTGTAGAGCAGATCGTCCTCGCTATCGCGGACGAGTTGAGTCGCGGCCCGGGTCAGGGCGCTGTCGGGGACACGTATGCCGGCGATGATCTCGGTCAATTGACGACACTCCTTCATTTGGCAAGACGGGGCCGCGGCGTGAATCCACGCGCACGGGGCTGCCGTCGTCCGGGGTTCATCGGCGTCGCGCTCAGGGGACGAAGCTCGATCTGCCGGTCCTTTTGTGGTTGTTCGCAGCCGCCGTCGCAACGCGGTCTGTCCGCCGGATCGCGCCAACCGCACGGCAATTCGCGCCAGCGGCGGATTGGGGGGTGGCATGGCGGTTCAGAGAGTGGCGGTCGCGATCCACGAGGGCGTCCAGGCGCTCGACGTGGCTGGTCCGCTCGACGCGTTCGCCGAAGCCAACGCGTTCATTGCGCCCGATGACAGGTACGAGACCGTGTTGGTCGGGCCCGGCCGGGAGCCTTTGCGCGCCTCCAACGGCATGCGCATCGCCGCCGATACCAGCTTCGCGGAGGCGCAGGGCGAATTCGCGATTGTACTGGTCGCCGGAGGCCCCGCCCTTCCGCAGTCGGCGCCGGAGCCGGGGTTGACGCAATGGCTGCGCGGCGCCCCAACGCGTGCCGGCCTCTACGGCTCCGTCTGCACGGGGGCCTTCGCGCTCGGCGACGCCGGACTGCTGGACGGCCACAGGGTAACCACCCACTGGCAGAATGCGCAGCTGCTTGCATCACGGTTTCCTGCCGCCCTGGTGGAGCACGACCGTATCCATATCCGTGACGGCCGGCTGGTGACCTCGGCCGGCATCACCGCGGGGATCGATCTGGCGCTGGCGCTCATTGGCGAGCGGCATGGGCCGCAGGTCGCCGTCGCCGTGGCCAAGCGGCTGGTCGTCGTCGCCCAGCGGCAGGGCGGCCAGTCGCAGTTCAGCCCCTACCTGACGGCGCCCGTCCACGGCGAATCCCCGATCGCCCGCGCGCAGGCCTACGTGATGGCCCACGTGGGTGACCGGCACACGCTCCGGTCTCTGGCTCGCGAGGTCGGCATGAGCACGCGCAACTTCGCGCGTCACTTCGCGCAGGCCACCGGGGTCACGCCGCACGAGTTCGTGGACCGCGCCAGGGTCGACGCGGCGCGGTATCTGCTGGAAGCCAGCGATCAACCGCTCAAGGCCGTGGCCCATGCGTGTGGCTTCGGGTCGGCGGACCGCATGCGCATCGTATTCGGGGAACGGCTCGGCGTGTCGCCGGCGCAGTACCGCGCCAGCTTCAGGTCAGCCTGAGGTTGGTGCGAGACCTTCAGCAGATCGAGCCGCCTCCGAGCCGTTCCCGGCCCGGAGGCGGCTGCTTGACCCCCCGAGCTGGTCAGGCCGCCAGATCGAAGCGATCGAGGTTGGTCACCTTGGTCCAGGCCGCGACGAAGTCGTTGACGAACTTCTCCTTCGCATCCGAGCTGGCGTAAACCTCCGCCAGGGCTCGTAGCACCGAGTTCGAGCCGAACACGAGGTCGACTCGGGTGCCGGTCCATTTGGTCTCGCCGGTCTTGCGATCGCGCCCCTCGAACACGTCATTGGCGTCGGAGACGGGCTTCCACTGCGTCGCCATGTCCAAGAGGTTGACGAAGAAGTCGTTGGTCAGCGCGCCGGGGCGGTCGGTGAGCACGCCATGGGCTGACCCGTCGGCGTTGATGTTGATCGCGCGCAGGCCCCCGATCAGCACGGTCAGTTCGGGCGCCGTCAGGGTGAGCAACTGCGCCTTGTCGATCAGGAACACCTCGGCGGGCGCGGCGAGCCCCGCCTTCTGGTAGTTGCGGAAGCCGTCCGCGACCGGCTCCATCCCGGCAAAGGAAGCGGCGTCCGTCTGATCCTGCGAGGCATCGGTGCGGCCGGGCGTGAACGGCACGGTCACATCGTAGCTGGCCGACTTCGCCGCCTGCTCGACACCGGCATTGCCGGCCAGCACGATCAGGTCGGCCAGGGAGACCTTCTTGCCATCGCTCGCCTTGTAGTTGAAGTCGCGCTGGATGCGCTCCAGCTCCACCAGCACCTTGCCCAGTTGTTCGGGCTGGTTGGCCTCCCAGTCCTTCTGGGGCGCCAGGCGGATGCGCGCACCGTTGGCGCCGCCGCGCTTGTCGCCGCCGCGGAAGGTGGAGGCCGAGGCCCAGGCGGTGGCGACCAGCTCGGACACGGTGAGACCCGTGGCCAGGATCGTGGCCTTGAGCGCGGCGGCGTCCGCCTCGTCGATCACTGGATGATCGACAGCGGGCACCGGATCCTGCCAGACGAGGACTTCCCTGGGCACTTCCGGGCCCAGATAGCGCTCGCGCGGGCCGAGATCCCGGTGGGTCAGCTTGAACCAGGCGCGCGCGAACGCCTCGGCAAAGGCCTGCGGGTTTTCCAGGAAGCGGCGGGAGATCTTCTCGTAGATCGGGTCGACGCGCAGCGACAGGTCGGTCGTCAGCATGGTCGGCTTGCGCTTCTTCGACGGATCGTGCGCGTCGGGAATGACGGCCTCGGCGTCCTTGGCCTCCCACTGGATGGCACCGGCCGGGCTGCGCGTTTGCACCCATTCGTACTTGAACAGGTTCTCGAAGAAGAAGTTGCTCCACTGGGCCGGCGTCTGTGTCCAGGTGACGTCCAGGCCGCTGCCGATAGCGTCGGCGCCGCTACCGGAGCCATAGGCACTGATCCAGCCCAGGCCCTGCGCTTCGAGGCCGGCGCCTTCCGGATCGGGTCCTTTGTGGGACTCGGCCGAGGCGCCGTGGGTCTTGCCGAAGGTGTGGCCCCCGCCGATCAGCGCGACCGTCTCCTCGTCGTTCATCGCCATGCGCGCGAAGGTCTCGCGGATGAACTTGGCGGCGGACAGCGGGTCGCCGTTGGCGCCGGGGCCCTCCGGATTGACGTAGATCAGGCCCATCTCGGTGGCGCTCAACGGCGCATCGAAGCTCTCGAGCGTGCGGTGGGTCAGCCAGGCCGTCTCGGAGCCCCAGTTGACGTCCAGGTCCGGCTCCCACGTGTCCTCGCGGCCGGCGCCGAAGCCGAAGGTGCGAAAGCCCATGGTCTCCAGCGCCACGTTGCCGGTAAGGATCAGCAGGTCCGCCCAGGAGATCTTCTGGCCGTACTTCTGCTTGATCGGCCAGAGCAGGCGGCGTGACTTGTCGATGTTGACATTGTCAGGCCAGCTGTTGAGCGGAGCGAAGCGCTGCTGGCCACGGCCGCCGCCGCCCCGGCCATCGGCCAGGCGGTAGGTGCCCGCGGCGTGCCACGACATACGGATGAACTGGGGTCCGTAGTGGCCGAAGTCGGCAGGCCACCAGTCCTGCGAGTCGGTCATCAGCTTGCGCAGGTCGTTCTTCAGCGCCTCGTAGTCGAGCTTCTTGAACTCCTCGCGGTAATTGAAGGTCGTGTCCAGCGGGTCGGACTTGGTCGAATGCTGGTTCAGCAACTCGACGTGCAGCCGCTTGGGCCACCAGGCGCTGCTCTGAGTGCCGCCGGCGATAGAAAACGGGCATTTGGCTTCAGTCGTCACAGATGTTCATCCTTTTCTTCGAATTCAGCGTCACAGCTTTGGCAAACGCCGCGAAAGACGATGCTGGCTTCGATAATCCGCATGCCGTGATTGTCATGTGGCTCGAGACACGGAGCGTGCCCAACAATACAGTCAACGTCTTCAATACGCCCGCATCGGATGCATTGAATGTGGTGGTGGTTATCTTCAATGCGTGTCTCATAACGGGCGCTGGCCGAATCCGGCAGGCTGATCCGACGGATCAGGCCCTTGCCTGAAAGGTCCAGCACGATGAGATGGACGGCCTGAAGGGAAATTGTCGGCAGCGAGCACCGGACGGCCTGAAAGATGGCCTCGGCGTCCGTGTGCGGATGATGGTGCAGAAATTCGAGCACCGCCATGCGCTGAGCCGTGGCGCGCAGCCCTTTGGCTCTCAGGGTTTGCGCCCAGTCATCGTCGTGGGAGGGATGGCCCGGTGACTGCTGCATAGCTACAGCATAGCTTCTAATTTTACTAATTCAAGATAGCTAGTGACTAAAATTTAGGGCATCCACGGCGCGGACGAAAAGCTTGGCTGGGGTCGGGGAGATGCGGGCGACAGCTTGGCAGGGGCGAACGACGCCTTCATGAACCTGCGCGCGGCGGGCAGGGCGAGAAACGGCGCGAGCGCGGCTCACGGCCGGTAGAACAGGGCCTCGACGAGGAGCCTGAAGGCAGGGGACGTGTGCCGGCGGCTCGGATAATAGAGATAGTGGCCCGGAAAGGGCGGACACCAGTCCTCGAGGACGCGGACGAGGCGGTGCGGCTGCTGACGGCCCGATGGTGCATTTCGCGGTTGCTGAAGCGCGCGACGGGAGCGTGGTGACTTGGATGAACAAGGTCTCCGACGACGAGTATCGCGGCGGCGGGCCGCAACCAGAGTAGGTCGCCAGGGCCGGGGCCGGTCATGGGGTGGGGCGGGGAGGGCCGTCCGGCGACCGCCGCTCGGGCTTCTCCCACGATCGACGATCGTCCGATACGCGACCTCGCGGCATGCTCTCCTTGGCGCCGCGCCGGCCTTGGGCGCTCGCAAGCCCCTCTGGACAACGAATGCCGATGGGATGATGGGTGTGGCATAACCGACGAACGCCGGTGGGGGCCCTGCCACCGTCCGTCGGCGTCTGCTTTCGGCGAGGGGAGCGTGAGACCGTGACAGCGCGGACGGCGGCCTGATGCAGGCACCCACCATCCAGAAAGCAAGCTTCGTCGCGCTGATCGTCCTGGTGACGGCGGCCTTCGTCTGGCTGCTCCTGCCGTTCTACGGCGCGATCTTGTGGGCGGTCATCCTGGCGATCCTGTTCCATCCCCTCCAGCGCAGGCTTGAGAGGGCTTTCGGCGGCCGAGCCAACCTGGCCGCCGCGGTGAGCGTGCTGGCCTGCATCTGCATCGTGGTCATTCCGGGCTCGCTGGTGCTCGGTTCCCTCGCCACGGAGGCCACCAGCCTGTACGGCCGCGTCAGCTCGCGGGAATTCGATGCGGCCGCGATGGTGGATCAGATCCGCGGTGCACTGCCGTCCTTCGTAATCGATGCCTTGTCTGCACTCGACCTGGGCAGCATCGAGGAGATCCAGAGCCGGCTTACATCCTTCCTCGGCCAGGCCGCTCAGGCGATCGCCACGCGGGCGGTGGCCATCGGCCAGAACACGGCGCAGTTCGTCATCAGCCTCGGCGTGATGCTCTACGTCCTGTTCTTTCTGTTCCGCGACGGCACACGGCTGGCGGTCACGATCCGTAACGCAAGTCCGCTGAGCCGGCACCACACCGACCACATACTGGCCAAGTTCGCGGAGGTCGTGAAGGCGACGGTCAAGGGCAACGTCATCATCGCGATGATCCAGGGCGCGGTCGGCGGCGTGACGTTCTGGCTGCTCGGCGTCGATGCGCCGTTGCTGTGGGGCGTCCTCATGGCGGTGCTGTCGCTGTTGCCTGCGGTCGGTGCCTTTCTCATCTGGGGTCCGGTGGCCCTCTATCTGCTGCTGTCGGGCGCCTACCTCAAGGGCGCAATCCTCTTCGCGGTTGGCATCTTCATCATCAGCACCATCGACAACTTGCTGAGGCCGCCGCTCGTCGGCAGGGGCACCCGGCTGCCGGACTATGTGGTGCTCGTCTCCACGCTCGGCGGGATCGCGGCCATCGGCATGAACGGCTTCGTCCTCGGCCCGCTCATCGCCGCCTTGTTCATCGCCGTCTGGTCGCTGTTCGCCGCCGACCGGATGCGCCCTTGACCCCAAGGGCAGGGCCGCGGCGACGGGACGGTCCGCGACGGCGAGCGAGGTCATCGGGGCGGGTGCCGGTGATGTCGGTTGGGCGAGGCATGCGCGGCGCGCCCAGGCTTCGTCTCGACCTCGGTGCGGCGGGGGACGACCGGCTTTCGCGCGGCGCGTGGTGGAACGTCACCAGGCGCGTCCGCTGCGCAAGCCATGTTCCGTTCGCAGATTCAGAACGCCGGATTTCCTGGCACCGGGTTGGGGGCGCGGCGCAAAGCATGCGAGCATCTGGGTGCGCTTTCGCGTGATCGCGCGGCGCTGGACTGAACCGCACGGGATGCCGGCCTCCACATATTCTGCATCGCCTCCGCCACCGCGACGGAGGGTTCCGCAAACTGATCAGCGAGGGCCACGCATGGCCCGCCGCGACGTTCATCGAGGAGAAGACAGACCGTGAGCTGGAGCCCATGCCCCGACCCCACACTCGGCGATCGCGCGACAGCCGAGGCGGTCGAAATCCTGATCGTGCCGCGCGCCGTCGATCTCGGCGAGATGGAGGTCCGCCGTGCCCTGCCGTCGATCAAGCGCCAGATGGTCGGACCCTTCATCTTCTTCGATCAGATGGGACCGGCCGAGTTCCTCACCGACCAGGGCATCGATGTGCGTCCGCATCCGCATATCAATCTGGCGACGCTGACCTACCTCTTCGAGGGCGAGATCTTGCATCGCGACAGCCTTGGCACCGAACAGACGATCCGGCCCGGCGCGGTCAATTGGATGCGGGCCGGCCGCGGCATCGTCCATTCTGAACGCACGAGCGTTGAGCGCCGGCGAAATGGTCAGCGCCTGTTCGGCATCCAAACCTGGATGGCGCTGCCCGAGGATCGCGAGGAAGATGATCCCGCGTTCCTGCATCACGGCGCCGAGTCCCTGCCGCTGATCGAGGCCGACGGGGTGACGGCGCGTCTGATCGCGGGCAGTGCGCTAGGGGAGACTTCACCGCTGCAGACGGCGTCCGAGACGCTCTATGCCGACGTTCAGTTGGCGCAAGGCCGGTCAATGCCGATCGATGCCGTCTACGAAGAACGCGCGCTCTATACCATCTCGGGCGAGATCGATGTGGCGGGCGACAGCTTCGGGGCCGCGCAACTCCTCGTGCTGCGAGCGGGGGACGCGATCACCGTCAAGGCCCGGTCGGACGCGCGCTTCATGCTGTTCGGCGGCGCGCCGCTGGGCGGCCCGCGCTACATCTGGTGGAACTTCGTCTCCTCGCGGCGCGAGCGGATCGAGGCCGCCAAGGAGGAATGGGCGCGCGGACGCTTCGATACCGTCCCCGGCGACGAGGCCGAGTTCATACCGCTGCCCGACAAGAAGGATCCCCCGCAGCGCGCTACGGGAGGTGTGTTCTACCCCTGACGCAGGCACGATCAGGGAACTGGCGCCATGCCGGGCGGCCGGGAGGACCGGCCCTCCTGCGAATATCGCGCCCGCACTGCGCGGGCGCCGCGCCGGGCGAGCGACTGAACGAGCGGCACCGTTCATGCCAGCGAGCCCCAACGCTGCCAGGGAGAAGCGGAGCTGGAGCGTAACCGCCGCGCCGAATTCAGTCTCTTTAGCAAGTCATCAAGATAAAAGAATTTGACCTGAGCCTAATCCTGTTCCGATCCGGGTCTACTTCTGGCGGTCGTGCGCTCGGCTGGGAGCCCTCCGGAGCCTTCGTCTCCGGAGGGCTTTCGTTCAACTGAGCGGTCGCAGACCTGCCTCGATGGATGCGCGCCGGTCCTCGAGGAAGGGCGGCAGGGAGAGGCGCTCGCCAAGGGTTTCCAGCGGCTCGTCCACGGCGAAGCCCGGCCCGTCGGTCGCGATCTCGAACAGGATCCCATTCGGCTCGCGGAAGTAGAGCGAGCGGAAATAATAGCGCTCGACCTCCCCGGAGCTCGGAACGCGGAGCTCCGAAAGCCGCGCGGCCCAGTTGTGGATCGCCGGCACGTCGGGCGTGCGGAACGCCACATGATGCACGGCGCCTGCGCCTTGGCGCGCCGCCGGCAAGCCCGGCTGGACCGCGACATGCAGCTCTGCTGCCGGGCCGCCTTGGCCCATGCTGAAGACGTGCACCTGCCCCTTGCCGTCCGGCGCGGGATAGTCGCGGATCCGTTCCATGTTGAGGACGGGGGTCAGGATCGCCTCGGTCGGCTTGAGATCCGGCACCGAGATGGTGATGGGGCCGAGACCTCGGATCTGCCGGGCGGAGGGGACGGGACTGCGTGCCCAAGGGCGAGCCGCGCCGAACCCGCCGTCGTCCACAAGCCGGAAGCGCTGGCCTTCCGGATCCTCGAAGTCGAGCCCGGCGCGCCCGTCGACCACGGCGATCTCGCTCGCCGTCGTTCCGGCTTCCTTGAGACGCGCGGCCCAGTATTCCAGGCTCTCCTCGCCCGAGACCCGCAACCCGGTGCGGCTGATCGAATGGGTGCCACGCCGCTCCCGCGCCGCCGGCCAATCGAAGAAGGTGAGATCCGTGCCCGGCGTCGCTTCGCCGTCGGCATAGAACAGGTGATAGGCGCTCGTGTCGTCCTGGTTGACGGTCTTCTTGACGAGCCGAAGGCCCAACGTTTCAGTGTAGAACCGCTTGTTGTCCGGGGCGTTCGCGGTGATTGCCGTCAGATGATGGATGCCGGTCAGTTGCATGGGGACCACTCCTTGTCTCTTCGGGCGAATGTCGTCGACCTCGACGCATGGGGTTAGAGCGGTGCGGCTGGACCTGGCGTTCGCGATTCTCGAACAGGCGCGTGGTCTTAATTTCGAGCGAACACCATCGGATTTTCCATGAAGTGGACCGTCGAAGAGCTAAGAACCTTCCTCGACGTGATGGAGGTTGGCACGGTATCCGCGGCGGCCGCGCGAGCGAATCTGTCGAAATCCGTCGTCAGCAAGCGCATCGCCGATCTCGAGGCGGCCCTCGGGGCGGCTTTGTTCCAACGCCATGCCGGGCGGATCACGCCGACCGAGACCGCCGCGGAGCTCGCCTCGCGGCTGCGTCCCGCACTGGCCGAGATCACGCACACGCTCGAGAGCGCGGCGTGGGGCATGGCGGGCCTGCGTGGCGGCCTTTCAATTTCCGCGCCGATGAGCTTCGGCATCCGCCATTTGAGCCCGGCGATCGCGGATTTCGCGCGCCGCCATCCGGACCTGGAGATCTTGATCGACTACGATGATCGCTTCATCGACTTGGCCCGCGGCCGTTTCGACCTGGCGGTGCGCATCGGCCAGATGCCCGATTCCGGCCTCATTGCGCGCAAGCTCTGCGAGGACCCCCGCGTCGTCTGCGCAAGCCCCGAATATGTCGCCCGCCGCGGTGCCCCGACCGGCCTCGCCGATCTGACCGAGCATCCCTCGATCGGCTATTTCAACATCCAGTCGGCGCAGCTCTGGCAATTTCTGGACGACAGGGGCGGCGTGGTCGGTGTGCCCATGCAGGGGCGGATATCCGCCAACAACGGCGAAGCGATGCGCGATATGGCGATCGCCGGTCTGGGCGTGACGATCGTGCCTCTGTTCATCGCCCATGACGCGCTCGCCGACGGCCGCCTGGTTCGCCTGGTCGACCATCTGACGCCCGTGCCCTTGCCGATCTCGGCCGTCTGGCCCCCGGTGAAGCCGATGCCGATGAAGCTTCGCGCCATCGTCGACCACCTGGCCGAGACGTTCGGGACCGCGCCGCCATGGCGGGCCGAGCGTTAGAGCATTTCCGCGTTTCTTCGAATCGCCGAAATACTCTATCTGTTTGTTTTATCGCGTTTTCTTCACGCGAACCGGCGTCCACTTCGCTCGAAAGCGCCCTAGGACGGTTCGGTCCGGCATTCCACCCGGCCGTCTGCGGTCGCCGGACGGCGCGTGATGCCGCGGTTCGGCGGGCTCGTCGCCCGACACGCCGGGAACGACGACACCCTCCTGAGCTGGCGCAGCCGCGCGGGGCAACATCACGCGGCGCAGGGGCATCGGCGTGAGCGATCCGACCATTGAAATGGACCACTAAATGGTCTAAATGTGTGGACGGCGAAAGTTCAGGCCAAGGCGGTGCGATGCAGATTTCGGTGACCGAAGCGAAGGGCCAACTCACTGAGCTGGTACGACGCGCCGAGGCGGGAGACGAGGTCATCCTCACGCGTCACGGTCATCCCGCCGTGAGGCTTGTTCCAGTTAAGCCCGTGGTCGACGCGAAATCCCGCAAGGCGTTGCTCGATGCGGTCCGTGCGTCTGCTGCGGCGAAGGCGACTGCCGGACCGAGCGCGGCGCGCAGCCAGGATTTCCTCTATGGTGACGACGGCCTTCCCGGATGATTGCCGTCGACACGTCCGCGCTCATGGCGATTGCGCTGAATGACACGGAGGCGGAAGCCTGCGCCGCCGTGCTCGAAGCCGAAGAACGTCTGCTGATCTCCGCCGGCACGGTTGCTGAAGCTCTGATCGTCGCCCGACGACGTAATGTCGGCGAAGAGGTGGGGCGCCTGGTCGATGGGCTCGGGTTCGAGATCGTCAGTGTGACGCCGGCTTCGGCACGACGCATCGCCGATGCCTACGAGAAATGGGGGAAGGGCGTTCACCCGGCGACGCTTAATTTCGGGGACTGCTTCGCCTATGAGGTGGCGAAGGAGCACGGATGTCCCCTGCTCTATGTGGGAGAGGATTTTAGGCGGACCGACATCGAAAATGCTCTTCGATGAGAGCGAAGCAACGCAGCTGGCAGCAGCTAAGCATGGCGCTGTCCCTCTCACCTCGTCGTGACATGCCGCGAGTGGGCAGATGCCAAGCGCGAGAGCTTTCCCAATCGCTCGGAGCTGACGTGCGTGCGAGCGCCTTGCGGAGTTTGATGGCCCTATTCACCGCACGACGGGCGGTGAATAGGCTGCCTGAGGAGAATACGCTCGCACGCGTGAGGCGGCATGTCTCCCCTTCGACCTCTGGAAAAAAGGGGTGCAGCGTCAGCCCCTTATCCAGAAGGGACAATTCGTTTGGCGAGCATCTCGGCCGGTGTCTCGAGCCTTCCACGTCAAGCCCTAAAGTGGCCTCCTATCGACGTTGCCCGCGAAGCGCCTTCGGTTTGAATTGGTCTCCGTCGGTGACGGAGATGAAGAAGAGCCGGTTCACTCGTTCCTCGTCAGGGACGGTCCTCCATCTTCCGTAGGCGGATAGCGACCTGCGTGCGGTTCTTGGCGTTGAGCTTCCGCAGAATGTGCTTCACATGCACCTTGACCGTGCCCTCTGACATATCGAGCTCGTGGGCGATCAGCTTGTTCGGCAATCCCCGGCTGATGGCGTGCGCCACCTCTAGCTGACGCGGCGAGAGCGACGGGCCCTGTTCAGTGGCGGTCAGTGCATGGACCTCGTCAGCCGCCGGCGCCGCGGCGAGCGTGCTCGCGGGAATGAAGGTCCCGCCGGCGCGAACGAGTTCCAGGACCTTGGCGACGATCTCGATTCCCATGCTGGCTGCTGGCAGGAATGCCCGTGCGCCGCCATTCATCACGTGTGCGATCAGTTCCGCATCCTCGCAGTCGGACATGACCGCGACCGGAGGCGACCCGGGTCGTTCCACCACCTGCCGCAACCGCTCGCTGAAGACCTCGTCTTGCGGCGCCTTTCCCGAAGCCCACTGCACGAGCAGAGACGTCCGCGTGGCGACGTGGCTCTGTGCCCATTCGGGGACGCTCTCGAAGGCCACGAACTCGCGCGTGGGATCGATCGCCTGCAGCGAGGCGAGCACGCATTCGCGAAAGAAGGTCCGACTTTCGATCAGAACTGTGCACTCTCCCGACGAACTGGTGCGCTTAGTCACGCCGGGCATCGGCGAGAGGCGTACTTAGAGATGTCACCATTCAAACCCGAAAACGGCGGCGGAGCCTGGCGAATTGCGCGGCGCGGCGGCAAGCGCGTTTGCACGCGCGACGGCCCGCTCCCGAGGGAGCATTGGGCACCAAGCTAATGCGAGGCCGGGGATTGCACCTCCCCCAAACGGGGGATGGGCCGAACGAGTGATACGTTGGGCGCCGGATATCTCCCAGTCACAGATCCGACGTCTGGGGGCGAGTTGCGCCGATGCCGGCGAGCAGGCCGACGAGCTCGGCTTGTCGCCGCGTGCCGGTCTTGGCCAGTACAGCCTCGAGGTGGGTCTTCAACGTCTCGCGCGAGACGCCTTGCGCCTGCGCGGCGGAGGTCAGGTTGTGGCCACCGACCAGAGCCCGCGCCAGCTTCGCCTCAGCCGGCGTCAGGTCGAACAGGCCCGACAGCAAGTTGGAGCCGGGTGCGGCTGGCACTGTGACCGGCGTCGCCACCAGTACGGCCGCACCAAACGTGAAAAGGTCCTGCCCGGCCCCGCGGATCGGCACCAGGTGCACCACCAGCGCCGGGCTCTCGTCGATTGCCGGAATGCCGATGGAGCGGACGGCGCGGTGGCCGGTCCCTGCTCGAATCTCGGCCAAGGCGCTTTGCAGCAGTTCATCGCCTTTCGCGTGGCCGAGCGACAATCGATCGAAGGAGCCGATCCTGATCTGCCGAGGGATCTGCTCGAGCAGTCCGTTCGCAGCCAGCGCCTTGCCTGACGCGTCGAGCACCACGGCCGGCAGTCCAAGCTGTGCGAGGATCTCTATCCCGGCGAGAACACGCTCCCGATTGAGGCGCGCCGTCAGCAGTGCGGCCCGAGCCAGATGCGGACGTAGACCGTCCAGGGCGGCGATGTAACGCGATTCCACGGGGCCGCGCTCAAGGCGACGTTCCAGGCTGAAGGCCAGTATGTCACCGTTCGGGATGTCGATGACCGTGCCGGCAACCCAGCCCCAGCCCCGGGGCCGTAAGAGGTCGCGATAGAAGGGGGAACGGCTCATCTCCTCCCGCGTCAGCAGATCGGCATCGGAGACGAAGCCGGGGTGGCGCAGGGCGAGCGCGGACCGCAAACGGGCGTTGTCCGTGTGCGACCGGCTGATGATCTCCATCACCTCCCGAAAGGACTCTGACACTGTCCACGCCATGCCGGCGCTTCCGATCGTGAACATCGCCCCGCCGGCCCCTCCCATGAACACGGCGAGGTCGTGCAAGAGCTGTGGCCATCGATCCGGGACGATGCTGGCCTCGTACGCTCGGTCGATAAGCTGCTCGGCAGCATCGTCCATCACCGCTCCTATTTTTACCGCTCAGGCCCGCTGAAATTTAAACCGGCGCCACTCTTTGGGGGATGCGGCGCGAAGCGCTGGGCGTCAACGGTCTGCCCCATTGACACGGCGCCGGAGCCCGACGGCTCTCATCGGGCTGTCACCCTGTCCTGCGGACGCTGCGCAGCCCCGATTTTATCGGGTTCGTTCGCGCCGGCCATGGCCGGCCGCGCATGATCGCTGCTCCATCGCCCTCGATGGCCTCGTTCAGCCGGATCCAATCGTGCGTCGCCGGCAGGATCGTGACGAGCGCGTCGCGGCGCTTGTCGCGCGCCCGGCCCCGCAGGTCGTGCCCGTCCGGGAACAGCAGGTCGAACGCGGCCAGAGGCGCGCTGACGGCGGCCTTGTCGCAAGACCCGCGGCCGAGAACTTCTTGCAACAGACCCAAATGCGAGATGCCGCTCTCGTCGAGGATCGCCGCCTCGCCGTCGATGATCGCCGTTGCTGATCGGCAGCGCGGCAGCCGCAGCCGCGATCGACGGGAACCGGTGCGTCCAGTCGTTGCCGTTGCGCGTGCAGACAATGGCGCGACTCTCCTCGACGTCGCCGCCGACCCGATACCCGTCCCATTTGATCTCGCGCGTCCAACCGACGGCGGACGGCGGGCGGGCGACGAGCGTCGCCAGGCACGGCGGTATCCAGGCGGGGAGGGGCGCCTCAAACAGTTCGGGCTGGCGCTTGCCCCGCTTGCAGGGCGCGGCTGCGCGCCGTCACTGCGGCCGGCGCCCTGTTGCGTACGTGGCCGGCGAGGCGGAGCGGCCTTGGCTGAAGCATGGCACGGCGATGCCAACGGATCGAAGCGTCCGCCGCTCGCCGGCTGGAATGGCAAGAAACGTGCAACATGAGCCGCTCTTCGACGCGCAATCGTTGCGCTGGGGGCTCTAATGGAACGTTTTGGGGAAGGTGGCTCCTCGGGCCGGATTCGAACCAGCGACCAACCGGTTAACAGCCGGTTGCTCTACCACTGAGCTACCGAGGAACAGCGGAGGCCGCGTGTTAGCCCAACCCGATCCGGTGCGCAAGGCCTTTGATGGGGCAGCGCGACAGGGCGTCGGCGGCGGTCGCGCGGAAGGGGGCATCGCAAGCTTGTTCGCGGCGGGAAACGGCGGCGCCAAGGCGGCTCGCCGCCAAGGCTGTGGGCAGCGTGCGAGAATATCGCGGTGCATGAGTTGCCCCTGGGCCCCCGCCTGGGCTAAGAACCGCGCCGAGGCCTCGTGGCGGAGTGGTTACGCAGAGGACTGCAAATCCTTGTACGGGGGTTCGATTCCCTCCGAGGCCTCCAGTTCGCCGGGCTGGTTCCGGCGCCACGCGTCGTCCGAATCGCCGAGGGGTTCATGCTCGATTTCGCCGCGGCTCGCCGCACCATGGTCGATCGCCAGGTGCGCACCTTCGACGTGACCAACCTCGCCATCATTGCCGCCTTCGACGAGGCGCCGCGCGAAAAATTCGTGCCCCCGGGCCGCGAGGCCCTGGCCTACAGCGACGTGGCCGTGCCGCTCGATAGCACGGCGCCCTTCGCCAGGCGCTGCCTGCTGGCGCCGATGATCGTGGCACGGATGCTCCAGGCGCTCGACCTGAGCGAAGGCGAGGCCGTTCTCGACGCGGGCTGCGCCACCGGCTACACCACCTTGCTGCTGCACCGCCTCGGTGCTCGCGTCACGGGGCTCGAACCCGATGAGGCGCTGGCCGCGGCGGCGCGCGAGGCGCTCGCCGAATCGGGCGCCGGCGGTGTCGAGATCGCCGTCGGCCCGATCGCCGCTGGCTATGCCAAGGGGGCGCCTTACGACGCCATTCTGCTCAACAGTGCCTTCGAGGTGCAGCCGCAGGCGCTGCTCGACCAGTTGGTCGACGGCGGTCGCCTCGTCGGCATCGATGCGACCGAGGCGGTTGCCACCGCTTCGCTCTATGTGAAGCGCGGCACGGCGCTCAGCCGGCAGCCGCTGTTCGGTGCCTCCGCACCCATTGTCGACGGGCTCGAGGCGCCGGCCAAGTTCGTGTTCTGACGCCGTTCCCGAGCGCGCCCCGCGTGCGCTGCCCGGGACAGCGATTTCCCTCTTTCCAGACCCGCTCGCCAGGAGCGCCGGCGGCTTGCCGCCGTCTCCGAGGGCTCTTCCCCGGGTTCACTCCCGGAATCAATCGCTTGGGAGGTGCCTAGGGCGATCGGCCTGTCGCATTTTTACGGCACCTGCGCCGAGAAACGGGTTCAGAGGTGCCGTAGACGTTTTCGCATCCGCCCTCGGTCGCTATCGTGACCGCAGCGGGGGCCGCTTAACAAAAAGCGATCGGGTCGGCCGTGGGCCCGATCCGGCAGATAGGTGGATGGTGACTCGATTGTGCAGTTCGCGCCGCGCCAAGCTGCTCGGTACGGCTGGAGCCCTGGGTTTGGCACTTCTGTGCCCGACCGGGCTTGCGGCCGAGACAATGAATGGAGCCCTCGCAAAAGCTTATCTTGGCAACCCCACTCTCAATGCACAGCGCGCCGGCGTGCGTGCCACCGACGAAACCGTGCCGATCGCCAAGGCGGGGATGCGGCCTCAAGTCAATGCCACGTCCTCGATCGGCTACAGCTACCTCAACAACCAGGGAAACGGCGGCGGTTCGTCCGACCTGTGGCCCGGCAGCATCGGCGTTAGCGTCACGCAGCAGATCTACGATGGCCAGCGCACCAAGAACTCCGTGCGGCAGGCCGAATCGAACGTGTTCGGCGCGCGCGAGAACCTGCGCAACCAGGAGCAGAACACCCTGCTCAGCGGCGCCACCGCTTATATGAACGTGTTGCGCGACACGGCGACGGTCAACCTGCAGCGCAACAACGTCGAGGTGCTCCAGGAGCAGCTGCGCCAGACCCAGGATCGCTTCAACGTCGGCGAGGTGACGCGCACCGACGTCGCCCAGGCCGAGGCCGCCCTGGCGAGCGGGCGCTCGCAGCTCAGCGTTGCCGAGGCCAACCTGAAGACCAGCATCGCCCAATACCGTCAGGTGATCGGCATCGAGCCGAGGCAGCTGGCGCCGGGCCGGTCGATCGAGAACCTGCTGCCCAAGACGCTCGACCGCAGCATCGTGCTCGCGCTGTCCGAGCACCCCGCCATCAACGCGGCGATGCACGGCGTCGACGCGGCGGAGCTGCAGGTGAAGGTGGCGCAGAGCGCCCTGCTTCCTCAGCTCGGTCTCACCTCCAGCCTCGCGCGGGCCTGGAACTCCTTGACGCCCGGCGATGCGCGCACCAGCGCCAGTGTCGTGGCGCAGCTGACCGTGCCGATCTACGAGGGCGGGCAGGTCTATGCCCAGACCCGGCAGGCGAAGGAGACCGCCGGGCAGGCACGCATCAACGTCGACGTCGCGCGCGATCAGGTGCGTCAGGCCCTGGTCTCGTCCTGGAGCGCGCTCGAGGCGGCGAAGGCCCAGATCGACGCGGCCACGGCCCAGGTGCAGGCCAACGAGATCGCGCTTGCCGGCGTGCGCGAGGAGGCGAAGGTCGGCCAGCGCACGACCCTCGACGTGTTGAACGCCCAACAGCTGCTGCTCAACTCGCGCGTGCAGCTCGTGTCGGCGCAGCGTGACCGGGTGGTCAACTCCTACTCGGTGCTGTCGTCGATCGGCAAACTGTCGTCGCGCACGCTGGCGCTCAGCGTCACCCAGTACGACTCGAAGACGCACTACAAGCAGGTGAAGGACAAGTGGATCGGCCTGGACACGCCGGGCGGCCGGTAAGGCTCGTCCCGAGCAGGTCAATCCTCTGACCGCAGGCGCTCCAACCGTGCGCATGTGCGAGCGCGTCGTTCGCGATCGCGAATTCCACCCGATGGCAGGACGGCCCAGTGCGGCCGTCCGGCTGTTTGCGATCGCTGGATCGGCTAGCGGCGGTCGGGCGGGGGCGCCACGCTCCAGGGGGCGGTAGCGTTAACCATGATTGCCGATCGGCCGTATCGGCTTGGGACAACGCCGTAGAGCGATTGCTCGTGCGCGCTCACATGAAATACTAACGCGCGAGCGCGTTCTTGATTCGGGTGGCCCGGAATCGGACGGGCCGCATCGGGGGATGTGATGAGCGCTGGCGGCTCCAGGGCCTATCAGACGAACGGCGCGACAGAGGCCCAGCCGGTCCGCGACCCGGCCATGGACGACATCCTCGCCTCGATCCGGCGCATCATCTCGGATGATCAGCGCGCCCTCGGCCTGGGGGACCTTCATCCCGCGCGCCCCGCGCCTCGCCGAACGAACGAGGAGTTGCCCCGCCTGCGTCCGTCCATCGATCGCGATCTGCAGCGCCTCACCTCGATCCGGCCGCGCGTCCCGGACGACGACGAGTTGGCGGAGTCGCAGGCGCCGGTAAGAGCCGTGATGGCGCAAGACGAGCATGAGCGGGGTGCCCGTGAGCTCGAGCTGGACGACGACCGCGCTGGGCGAGGCGCGGACCATGGCGGGCGTGAGAGCCATCTCGATCAGCGGGACGCCGCCCAACTGCCGCATGACGTCACGCGCCCGGCTCCGGATCCCCGTCTGCGCTACGCGGAGCCGGCTCCGCTGGCGGCCGGCCGGCCGCCGGACGCGGACCGCTTGACCTCGCGCAGCGTCGACGCATCGGTCGGCAGCGCCTTCGACGCCTTGACCGCGAGCATCACCCATCGTGCACGCACGATGGAGGAGGTGGTCGCGGAAATGCTGCGGCCGATGCTGCGTGAGTGGCTCGAGGATAACCTGCCCGACCTCGTCGAGCAGCTCGTGCGCAAAGAGATCGAGCGCGTGGTCCGCGGCGGTCGGCGCGACTAGACGGGGCGCGCGGCCGGTACCTGTCTTCGTCCTGCAGCTTGCAGCCGCCTTCCCCACCCGTCGCGCTGCGCTCGCGGCCGGCATGTTCCGGCGAGCCGCCGCGAGGCCCATGCGAGCCTGACGAGACCTTTGCAGGCGTGACGCCTCTGCCCGCCGAGATGGCCGCCAGGCGCTGGCGTGGCCGTCCGGGTTTCGGGAATCCGATCAGATGATTACATCCGGGCGGGAAATGCTCTAAGCGAACGCAGCGCTCCCTGCATCTCGCGCAGGCCGATGCAACGATCTCCCAGCCGACGGTAAGCAAAGCACATGGACAAGACCTTCGAGCCCTCCGCGGTGGAGGGACGCATCTCCGACCTCTGGGAGAGCGCGGGCGCGTTCCGCGCCGGCCGGCCCGAGCGGGCGGGAGCCGAGCCCTATTGCATCGTCATTCCGCCACCCAACGTGACCGGCTCCCTGCACATGGGCCACGCGCTCAACAACACGCTGCAGGATATCCTCGTCCGCTTCGAACGCATGCGCGGGCGGGACGTGCTGTGGCAGCCGGGCATGGACCATGCCGGCATCGCCACCCAGATGGTGGTGGAGCGACAGCTGGCCGAGCGGCAGCAGCCGGGCCGGCGCGAGATGGGGCGGGCCGCCTTCCTGGAACAGGTGTGGGCGTGGAAGGCCGAGTCCGGCTCCACCATCGGCACCCAGCTTCGGCGTCTTGGCGCCTCGTGCGACTGGTCGCGCGAGCGCTTCACCATGGACGAGGGGCTGTCGCGCGCCGTGCTCAAGGTGTTCGTCCAGCTCCATCGCGACGGTCTCATCTACCGGGACAAGCGGCTGGTGAACTGGGATCCGCGGTTCCAGACCGCGATCTCCGACCTCGAGGTCCAGCAGATCGAGACCAAGGGTAACCTCTGGCACATCCGCTACCCGCTGGCCGCCGAGCCGGATCGTTTCGTCGTCGTCGCCACCACGCGCCCCGAGACCATGCTCGGCGACGTGGCCGTCGCCGTGAATCCTGACGACGAGCGCTACCGCGACCTCGTGGGCCGCATGGTGCAGCTCCCGCTGGTGGGCCGCCTCGTGCCGATCGTCGCGGACGCCTATTCCGATCCCGAGAAGGGTACGGGCGCGGTCAAGATCACGCCGGCGCACGATTTCAACGACTTCGAGGTGGGCAAGCGCCACGGGCTCGGGCTCATCAATATCTTCGACGCGGAGGCTCGGCTCGACCTGGCGACCAACGCCGCTTTCCTCGCGGATGCGGAGGGGCCGGATCTCGCCGCGGTGCTGGCACTCCAGGGCGCGGACCGCTTCGCCGCCCGCAAGGCCATCGTCGGCATGCTGGAGGATCGCGGTGCACTCGTCGCCGTGGAGCCGCATACGCATATGGTGCCTCACGGCGACCGCTCCGGCGTGGTGATCGAGCCGTGGCTGACCGACCAATGGTACGTCAACGTCAAGCCGCTCGCCGAACGGGCGCTCGAGGCGGTGCGTGACGGGCGGACCCGGTTCATCCCGGAGAATTGGGAGAAGACCTACTTCCAGTGGCTGGAGAACATCGAGCCCTGGTGCATCTCGCGGCAGCTGTGGTGGGGCCACCAGATTCCCGCCTGGTACACGCCGGACGGCGCCGTGTTCGTGGGCGAGAGCCTCGACGAGGTGCTGCCCCAGGCGCTCGCCCATGCGGTCGAGAACGACGTGCTGAGCGAGGCCGAGGCGGAGGCGTTGGCCTCCGCGCCGGAGAAGGCCGAGGGTTTCCTGGTGCGGGACGAGGATGTCCTCGACACCTGGTTCTCGTCGGGACTATGGCCGTTCTCGACGCTCGGCTGGCCGGACGAGACGCCGGAATTGAAGCGCTTCTATCCCACCAGCACGCTCGTCACCGGTTTCGACATCATCTTCTTCTGGGTGGCCCGCATGATGATGCTGGGCCTGCACACGACCGGCGAGGTGCCGTTCCGCGACGTCTACATCCACGCGCTCGTCCGTGACGAGAAGGGCGCCAAGATGTCGAAGTCGAAGGGCAACGTCATCGATCCGCTCGAGCTGATGGACCGCTACGGCACCGATGCGTTGCGCTTCACGCTAGCCGCCATGGCTGCCCAGGGGCGCGACATCAAGCTGTCGACCCAGCGCGTCGAAGGCTATCGCAACTTCGCCAGCAAGCTGTGGAATGCGGCCCGCTTCGCCGAGTTGAACGAGTGTGCGCTGCCGCCGGGATTCGCACCGGGCGGCGTGCGCGAAACGTTGAACCTGTGGGTGCTCGGCGAGACCGAACGGACCGTCGCCGACGTCACCCGCGCCATCGAGACCTTCCGCTTCAACGACGCGGCCAATGCGGCCTACCGTTTCGTCTGGAACGTCTTCTGCGACTGGTATGTCGAGCTGACCAAGCCGGTGCTGCAGGGGGCCGACGGTGCCGCGAAGGACGAGACGCGCGCCACGGTCGCCTTCGTGCTCGACGAGATCTGCAAGATCCTGCATCCGTTCATGCCGTTCCTGACCGAGGAGCTGTGGCGGACCACCGGGCCCATGCGCGGCGGGCGCTCGACCCTGCTGGCGCTGGCGCCCTGGCCGGCGCCGCTCGGCGTCGCGTCGGCCCAAGCAGAGACGGAGCTCGGCTGGGTCGTCGACCTCATCTCGGAGATCCGCTCTGCCCGCTCGGAAACCAACGTGCCGGCGGGTGCTCAAGTGCCGCTGGTGCTGGTCAAGCCCTCCGCCACGGTGCGGGCTCACGCGGCGCGCTGGGGCGACACGATCAAGCGTCTGGCACGGGTGGCGGAGATCTCCGAGGCCGAGGCGCTCGATCGCGGCTCGATCCAGCTCGTGGTGCGCGGCGAACTCGCAGCCCTGCCGCTGGTGGGTGTGATCGATTTCGAGGCCGAGCGCGCCCGGCTGCGCAAGGAGATGGACAAGCTCGGCACCGATATCGCCAAGGTCGAGACCAAGCTCGGCAACCCCGACTTCCTGGCCCGCGCGCCCGAAGAGGTCGTCGAGGAGCAGAAGGAGCGGCTCGCGGAGGCCCGCACGCGCATTGCCAAGATCGAGGAGGCTCTGGAGCGTCTGGGCGCGCCTTGACGCTCGTCCGCCGGCTTGCGGCGGCGGCGGCCCTGGTCGGCGCCGGCCTGGTGTTTCTCGGCTGGCTCACGAGCACCCCGGCAAATCCGGCGCTCTATCCGGCGGCCGACGAGCGCGCCGTCACCATCTACGTCGTCGGGCGCGCCTACCACTCCGGCCTGCTGCTGCCGCGGGCCGCGCTGCTGGAGGCCGCCCGTCACGGCGCCTTTCCGGCCGTGACTGCGGTGGCAACACGCTTCGCCGCCTATTCCTGGATCGAGGTCGGCTGGGGCGAGGAGCGCTTCTACAGGCAGGTGCCGAGCATCGACCGGCTCGACTGGAGGCTCGCGCTCAGCGCGCTGCTGCGGCCGGGAAATGCCGCCGTGCTGCATGTGGTCGGCGTGGGTGACGATCCCCGTGCCGCCTTTCCCGACGACGATCTCGGCGCGCTCACCCTCTCGGCCGAGGGCTTTCTCGGCCTCATCACCGAGCTGGAGCGCTCGTTCGGGCGCGACGCCCAGGGGCAGCCGCTGGCGCTGGGCGCCGGTGTCTACGGCCCTAGCCTGTTCTTCCGCGCTACGGGCACGTTCAACCTGTTCAACGTGTGCAATCACTGGACCGCCCGCCTCGTCGGAGCCGCGGGGGTGCCCACCGCACCGCTGCTGGCCATCCTGCCGGCGGGGCTCGCCCTTTATCTGGAGCAGCGCGCCGGCATGCGGCGTCTGCCCGCGATCGCGCTTCGCGACCGGGTAGAACCGACCAATCGCTGAGAGGCGGCTCCAAGGGCTCCAAGCCGCGGCGCATGTCTACGCCACGGCACGATCGCGATCCGCTCAGGTGCCGAGAACGACATCCACCAGCAGCTTCACGTTCAGCGCGACGATGACGAGGGCGATGGCCCAGGCGACCACCTTGAGCCACGCGGGGATGGCGAGCGCTCCCATGAGGCGGCGATCGGACACGAAGGTGACCAGCGGGATAATGGCGAACGGCAACTGCATCGACAGCACGACCTGGCTCAGGATCAGCAGCTTGGCGGTCCCGCTCTCGCCGTAGAGCGCCGTGACGATGACGACCGGGACGATGGCGATGCCGCGCGTGATCAGGCGGCGCATCCAGTCCGGCAGGCGCAGGTGGAGGAAGCCCTCCATGACGATCTGGCCGGCGAGGGTGGCGGTGACCGTCGAGTTGAGCCCGGAGGCCAGCAGAGCCACCGCGAACAGGGTCGAGGCGATGCCGACGCCCAACATCGGTGACAGCAGGGCATGCGCCTGCTCGATCTCCTCCACGTCGGTCCGTCCGTTGTCGTGGAACACGGCGGCGGCGGTGATGAGGATGGCGGCATTGACGAACAGCGCCAGCATCAGCGCGATGGTGCTGTCGGTCACCGCCCACTTGAGCGCGCCGCGGCGGCCTTGCTCGGTGCGTGGATAGGCGCGCGTCTGCACGATCGAGGAGTGGAGGTAGAGGTTGTGGGGCATCACCGTCGCGCCGATGATGCCGATCGCGATGTAGAGCGCCAGCGGGTCGGTGACGATCGTCGAGGACGGAATGAAGCCCTGCAGCACGGCGGCCACCGGCGGCGACGACATGGCGATCTGCGCGGCGAAGCAGACGAAGATGATGACCAGCAGCGCCACCACGAACGCCTCCAGGTAGCGGAAGCCGCGCTGCATCAGCAGAAGGATCAGGAAGGCGTCGAGGGCGGTGAGCAGCGCCCCCCACAGCAGCGGAATGCCGAACAGCAGCTTGAGGGCGATCGCCGTGCCGATCACCTCGGCCAGATCGCAGGCGATGATCGCCGCTTCACACGCGAGCCAGAGGGCCAAGCTGACTGGGCGCGAGTAGTAGTCACGGCATGCCTGCGCCAGATCCTTGTCGGTGGCGATGCCCAGGCGCGCCGCCAGCGCCTGCAGCACGATCGCCATCACGTTGGAGATCAGGATGACGGCGAGCAGGGTGTAGCCGAACTTCGAGCCGCCGCTGATGTCGGTCGCCCAGTTGCCCGGGTCCATGTAGCCGACCGAGACCATGTAGCCCGGGCCGGCGAAGGCCAGGAAGCGGCGCAGCCAAAGCCCGGCGGGCGGCACGTGGATGCTGGCGTTCAGTGGGCCCAGGCTGCGACGATCATCGATGAGACGGGACGGCTTGACGGCACCGTCGGTCGCGTCCGCGTGAACCATATCCATGATCGAGGACCCGTGGGGCTTGAGGGCGCCGGCGCGGCGCGTTACCGCAAATGAGAACGATTTGCATTTAACTCTGCCCTCGCTGCACTGCAAGGTCAAGCGACAAAGGCCGCCACGGCACATGCGGCTCTGCCGAGTCTAGCGGGCCGCAAAGACTGTGGCCCGAAGGTCACAGGAAATTAAGAACAAGTATAAGCCTCACCCCGGGCCACGATGTGCCGCGAAGCCGCCATAAACCGGGATCAGTCAATGAACTTGAAGGCAAGCCTTTGAGACCGCTGGCTTTTGCGCATCCCTCATGCAGCGGCGAGGAGGGGCAATGCGCAGCCCGGCGCGCCTGAGGGGCAGTTGCTTCTTAACCCGTGCGTGGCATGTCCGAGGAGCAGTCAGACATGCCGCTGGGAGCTGGTGGATGAACGTATGCGCGATCAACGGGGCCGAGCTGCCGAGCCGTCATGGGACGGACCGGTCCCGTCGCGCACCGCGCCGCTCCAGCTGCCCTAGGAGGGGTCTGCCGCGGGCGGTTACCCGGGAGAAGCCCGGGGCTGCGGCCCGTCCGGTCGGTCCAGGTGAAAAACGACGCGATGCGGACATTTAGTCTCCTCGCATACGGACTGTGCGCTGGGCTGGCGGGGGGTGGACCCGGCTTCGCGCTCGATGCATCGCGGCCGCAAAGCGGTGCCGCGGCCGTCACCATCCCCGTGCCCGGGCCCAGCTTCAAGTCGGAACGGGACGCCTTCCGCAGCGGCATCCGCAACTACAATTCGGGCGACAAGGCCGGCGCGGTACGCGCCCTCGAGTACGCGGCGACGAAGGGCCATTCGCCGGCACTGTGGAAGCTTGGTCGCATGTATGCGGACGGTGACGGGGTTGCCCACGACGACCTCAAGGCGTTCGAGTACTTCTCGCGCATCGCCGATGCCCACGCCGACGACGGTCCCGACTCGCCCAACGCCCGCTTCGTTTCCAATGCCTTCGTCGTCCTCGGCGGCTACTTCGTGGACGGCATCCCCAACACCTACGTGAAGCCCAACGTCGCTCGGGCGCGCGAGATGTTCCAGTATGCGGCGTCGTTCTACGGCGATGCCGACGCGCAGTACAATCTGGCGCGGCTCTACCTCGACGGGCAGGGCGGCGCCAAGGATTCCCGGACAGCGGCCCGTTGGCTCAACCTCGCCGCCGAGAAGGGGCATGCGCCCTCGCAGGCGTTGTTGGGGCACCTGCTGGTGAACGGGCAGGGGGTGCCGCGCCAGGCTGCCCGCGGCCTGATGTGGCTGACGCTGGCGCGTGACGCCGCCGATCCCCAGAAAGAGGGCTGGATCGTCGAGATGCACGACAAGGCGTTCGCGCAAGTGAGCGACAACGATCGCCAGGTCGCCTTGATCTATCTCGAACAGCATATGCAGCGCTGACGCGCCGGCGATCGGTTTCGTAACGCCTTAGAGCGGGATGATTTTCCTCGAGTCATCGCCCCGCTCTAAGTCTTTGCTTTTTTCCTAAAGCTGTAGCCACTTTTGGGGATCAGGCTTTAAACCGCATCCAGGATCGTATCGACCACGAGCCGCTTGGCCGCCAGCCTGTCCCGCAGCAGCCGGTAGATCACGGCGAACTGCGCCCCCATGGCGTGGCGCTCGCACACGGCGAGCCGGAGCTCGGCGTCGGCCGAGCCGTCCCGGCACGCCGCCAGCGCCATCTGGTGCAGCGCACGGAAGGCGGTGAACTCAGCCGTGACCGCTGTTTCGTCGCCGAGCAGGGCGTAGAGGTGCGACGCCCTCTGCTGCCCGCGCAACTGCACCTCGTCGACGGGAAGATAGGCGAAGCCGGGCGCAGCCTCGGTCACCTCCTCCGAGACGAGGATCGGGATGCCGTAGGTCTTGCACATCGGCTCGATGCGTGCGGCAGTGTTCACCGTGTCTCCGATGGCGGAATAGTCGAAGCGTCTTATCGATCCCACGTTGCCGACGCACGCGGGTCCCGTATGCAGACCGATGCCGATGGCTATGGGGTGATGATCTCGCCCGGCTGCGGCGCTCTCCTTGCGGTACTCCTCCTCGATGATCAGGAGCGCCCTTTGCATGGCGAGGGCGCATCGCAAGCCGGCGCGGACGTGGTCGGGCACGTCGATGGGGGCGTTCCAGAAGGCCATGAGACCGTCACCGATGAACTTGTCGAGGGTGCCGCCGGACCGCAGCACCTCCTCGGTCATCGGCGCGTGCACCGAGTTCAGGAACCGCAGCACATCCTCGGCGCTGAGCCGCTCCGAGCGCGCCGTGAAGCCGCGGATGTCGGAGAACAGCACCGTCAGCGGCCTGATCTCACCACCGAGCTTCAGCTTGCTCGGGTCGTCGGCCAGGGCCTCGACGATGCTCGGCGATAGATAGCGCCCGAAGGCTTCGCGGATCTGCCGTTTGTCGAGATCGGAGCGCCTGAGCGCGCCGACCGCGGCGGCGGCGAAGGTCCCGACCATGGCGAGCGTCGGCAGCGCCGGATCGATCAGCAGCTCGCGATGGGAGAAGGCGAACCAGCTTCCCCCGACGGTGGCCGAGAGCAGCAGGATCGTTGCGGCCGCGGCGGGAAAAGGGCCGAGCAGCACGGCCGCGATGCCGACCGCCAGGCACCCCGCGAGGGTCAGCAGCGATTCCAGTCCCGGCCCATAGTCCGGGCGGCTGAGCCGGGCTCCAGTCAGCACGTGCTCGACCAATTCGGCATGGACGTCGACGCCCGCCACCACTGCGTCGATTGGCGTGGCGCGGATGTCGGCAAGCGCCGCCGCCGCCGCGCCGACGAAGACGATCGTGCCCTCGAGCGCGCTGAGGTCGGTCGTCTCGTCGAGCACGCGCCACGCCGGAAGGTACCGTTCGGCGTGGGTGCCGGCGTAGCGCACGCGCACCGAGCCATCGCTCTCGGTGGGGATCTCGAAGGCACCGACCTTGACGGCGATAATACCGGTGTGCTGCCCGAGGCTGGTCTCGCCGCTGGCGTTCGACGCCTTGATGACCACGCCCGACGCCCGCTGCGCCACCCGTAGCGCTTCGATGGCGAACGAGGGCGCCAGGTGGCCGCCGACGTTGAAGAACGTCGCTACACGGCGCACGATCAGGTCGCGGTCGGGCACCCAGTTCAAGGCGCCGACGCCCTGCGCGGCCTCCGCCAGCGCCGGCAGCGGTACGATCGCGCCGGCGAACGGGGGCACGAAGCGAAGCGGATCGTCGCCCGCGAACGCGAGCCCCGCCTTGACCACCGGTGCCGTGCCGGAATTCGCCAGCGCCTGGCCGATGACCACGGGATAGCGGCCGATGGCCTGCGCCAGCGCCTTGTCGCCCTCGGTGTCGTCGCCGCGCTCCGCCTCCGAAAAGATCATGTCGAGCGCAACCGTCGCCGCGCCCGCCTCACCCAGGCGGTTCACCAGTTTGGCCACGGTCTCGCGCGGCCATGGCCACTGCCCCACCTTGGCGAGCGACTCCTCGTCGATCGCGATGACGCGCACCGGCGTCGCCGGCTCGTAGGCGCGCGGAGCGAGCCGCTGGTAATTGTCGAACACCAGGTTGCGCAGGGCGCGCACCTGCGGCGAGTCGGTCAGGATCAGGGTGATCGCCAGCGCGGCCGCGACGAGCCCCGTCGCGGTGCCGGTGATCAGCTTCTGTCCGAGCCTCCAGGTTCTCGCCATCGGCGGCCTCGCCTGCCCAAGAGTATGTCCGTGCCATTGGACGAGGGTCATCCCATGGCACGGAAACGCTCATAGCCTTTCGCATCTGGAGCGCTACGCGAACGGGTGATTCCAGCCGATCGTGTAGCGCTCCAGTGCCCGCATGCTAGCATGCACCACGCATCGCTGGCGCTCGCGGCTCGGTCAAAGGTCGAGATCGGCGGCGACCGGCACGTGGTCGGAGGGCTTGGCCAGAGCCCTGAGGGACTTGTGGACCTCCACGGCACGCAGGCGGTCGGCGGCGCGCGGCGTGAGCAGCAAGTGGTCGATGCGGATGCCGAAATCGCGCTGCCAGGCACCCGCCTGGTAATCCCAGAAGGTGTAGAGCCCGCCCTCGTCGCGGCAGGCGCGCAGCGCGTCGGTAAGGCCAAGGTTGAGAAAAGCGCGGTAGAAGGCGCGGCTCTCGGGCTGGAACAGGGCGTCGCCGATCCAGGCCGCCGGGTCCTTGGCGTCCCGCTCATCGGGGATCACATTGTAGTCGCCGCCGAAGATGGCCGCCTCCTCCAGCGCCAGCAGCGCGCGCATATGCTCGCCGAGCCGCTCCATCCAGGCCAGCTTATAGGCGAATTTCTCCGTCCCCAGCGGATTGCCGTTAGGCAGGTAGATGGAAGCGACCCTCACCGCGCCCGACGGCACCGAGACCACCGCCTCGATATATCGCGACTGGTTGTCGCTCTCGTCCCCCGGCAGCCCGCGCCGGACATCCTCAAGGGGGAGGCGGGACAGAAGGGCGACGCCGTTGAAGCCCTTCTGGCCGTGCACCGCGGCGTTGTAGCCGAGATCGGCCACCTCGGCCGTCGGGAATGCCTCGTCGACGCACTTGATCTCCTGGAGGCAGAGCACATCGGGCTGAACCTCTTTCAGGAAGCCGGTCAGGTGATCAAGGCGCTGCTTGACCGAATTGACGTTCCAGGTGGCGATGCGCATCAAGTCTCGGGGCTCCGGGCGGCGAGAGCGGGCCAGTCGGTCTCGCTGCGTCGGGCCGCATAGCACCCCAGGGCACGAAACCGAAGCACCGTGGCGGGGAGGGGGCATGGATCCGGGCTGGTGGACGCCGACCGACGCCTACTGCGAGCGCTGTAGCCCGGATTTCTGGGCCGAGCCATTCAACGCGGCCTCAAACGCGGCCTTTCTGGTCGCCGCAGCCCTTGTCGCGCGCCGCGCGATCGCCGCGGGAGCGGCCGGCCCCCGGGCTGCGGTCCTCGTCGGGCTGCTGGTGGTCATCGGCATTGGCAGCTTCCTCTTCCACACCTTCGCCAATCGCTGGTCGCTGCTAGCCGACGTCATTCCGATCGCCCTGTTCATTCTCGTCTACTTCGCCCTCGCCATGCGCACCTTCTTCGGCCTCGGCTGGGGCGCCGCGGTGGCGGCAACCCTGCTCTACGAGGCCGTCGCTGCGGGGGTGGGGATGCTGTGGGGCGGCTGGGCGCGGGGGCGAGGTGGCGATCCGCTCAACGGCTCGTTCGACTATCTGCCGGCCGCCCTCGCCATGCTGGTCATCGGCTGTCTGCTGATCGCGAGGCCGGCCGCGGCCGCCAGCGGCTACCGCCTGCTCACGGCCGCTGCCGTCTTTGGCGTATCGCTGGCGTTCCGCACCATCGACCAGGCGGTGTGCGCCACCCTTCCCGTCGGCACCCATTTCCTGTGGCACGCTCTCAACGCGTTGCTGCTCTACTTGTTGTGCGACGCGCTGTTCCGCCATGCGGCATCCGCGCGGGCCACACACCCGGCGCCCATCCAACCGGCGGGGGGCACCCGGTCCGAGGGACGCTCCGGGGCGCATCGCGGCCGACACTGACCGTTCTGCCCACGCGGCCGGTCCCCCAGGCGGTACGGCCGAAGATTTGGATGCGCACCGTGTCTCGAGCGGGCCGCCATGGCATCGCTGCGTCGGTCGGTCGCGCGTGCAGGAACCGGTCGGGCCGATGGCTACGTGGCAACCCGGCTGCGGGGATTGCCGTGTCCTTTAGGGAGAAGCGGGACAATCCCGCGCACGAGTCGATCTTGCGCCGGAGCCGGTGCCTAGGGGGCCCCCTCAACACCACGGGCGCGGGGAGTGCGCCAACGCACCGCACAGTTCAAATGACGGAATGGTTAACGCGGCGCATTCTTGCCACATCCCTCCTCCATGGGCCCTGCAACTCAGCACGTCGTGAAGTAGCGCGACGCCGCAAGCAGTGGGGTTTCAAGGATTGACGTGGAAGAAGAGTGATGCGGCACTTGCCGCGATCGCCCGCGATGACGATGACATCATCTGGCTCGAGGCCAACAAGGGTAAACCTACCAACTCACGACATAAGCGCGAGCGGCGACGCGGCAGGCGACATCCATCGCTGAAGCTGCTGACGCTCACCATGGTCTCCATCGGCCTCGCCGCCGGCGTCGGCTCCAGCGCGCCCTCCACGTCGGCCGCCGCCCATGACTCCTACGACGATGCGGCGCCGGGCCACCATAAGGTCGAGCTCGCGTCCATCATCCGATTGTCGCTTCCGCCATCGGTGCAGGCGATGCTGCCGCTGCCCACAACCGTTGTCGATCAGCCTCTGCTGGCGCTGCGGTCGCCGCCCGATCCCAGCGAGACATTGCGCTTCGGCTCGGTCGCAGTGCGCCGCGACGTGGTCGAGACCGTCTGGCGCGCCGGGTCGCGGACCGAGGTCGACCCGGTCTATCTAATGGCGCTTGCCGACAAGGAATCGAGCTTTTCCGCCCATGCCAAGGCGCCGACGTCCAGCGCCGAGGGCATGTTTCAGTTCATCGACAAGACCTGGTTGAGGGCGGTGAAGGAGTTCGGGCCGATTCACGGACTGGGCGAGGAGGCCGCCAAGATCGAGGTGCTGGACGACAAGATCAAGGTCGAACCGGCGGAGCGGGAACGTATCCTGGCCATTCGACGCGATCCGTATCTGTCGGCCGTCATGGCGGCCGAGTTGCTCAAGCGGGACCGGGCGGACGTGTCGACCAGGATCGGCCGCGACCTGAGCAAGCCCGAGTATTACCTGTGTCATTTTCTCGGTTTCGAGCAAGCGGCACGCTTCATGCAGTTGCTGAACGACAGCCCCGAAGACAATGCCGCGAAGGCGTTTCCGAGTGCCGCGCGGGCCAACACGAACCTGTTCTATACACGCGAGAAGAAGCGCAAGCTTCGCGGCAAGACGATTGCCGAAGTGTATCAGAAGCTGATCGATATGATGGATCGTCGCATCGACCGCTACGCCAGCATGACGGACCTCGTAACGCGGTAATTTCCGCCGATCGGCGCGTCCGGCTCCACCGTTCGGTGGACGTCAGCCCTGGTTGCGCCAGGCAGGCTCAGCTCGCTCCAGTGTGACTACCGGGGGAGCCGGCTCATGGCGGCCGCGGTCGTGCCCGCGGAACGGGCAGCAGCGGCTCGGTCGGACCGGGCGATGCCGGCGACGACCTCCCAGCCGTCATGCAGGGACGCATGAATTCGACCGAGAGCGAGGAAGGCGCATCTATACTGCATCTTCCCTGTTGGATCCGGTGAGTGCGGCCGCCTATTCTCGGCTGTGCCGGCGGAAAGATCGGAGATCAGATCTATGACGAGGGCCGAGCGCCTCGGCCAAAATGGAATGGCCGGGCAGCGAGCCCGGCCTTCTCGTCCGACACATCGCGCATTTGGCCATTGGACGGAGGCATCCCATGGCGCTGAAATACGCGTAGCCTTTTAAATCGGGCGCGCGTCTCGGCGCTTGGATGGTTCCACCCGAGCGCCGAGCCTCAAGCCCGTCAGGGCAACGTCGCCGGCGGCGTTGACCTGACGCTCAATACCACCAGCCGGGGCCCCACACGCCGTAGTCCCACGTCGCGTCCGCGTTCATCTGAGCGGCGAGCAGGTCCTGCGAGCTGATACGCTGCTCGAAGTTGAGGCCCTGGAAGGTCTGAAAGGCCTGCTGGCTGCCGTAGTAGAGGCACTTGCAGACGAGCGGGTCGGCGTAGACGAAGACCGTCTGGCCATTCACGGTGCGCGGAACGAAGGTGTTCGGCGGCAGCTTCTGCAGGTTGGCGAGCTTCTCGGGCGTATCGGCCAGGCGGATCTTGAAGCCGGCCGCCGCCATCATGTCCTCCTTACGCGTCGTGGTGGACTGGCAGGCGCCCACGGCGAGCGCCGCGACCAGAGCGGCCGCGAGGGGAAGGGAACTCAAGGAGAACGCAGTTCGCATGACAATTGCCTCGTTGTTGCCTTATGCCCGCGAACCGCGACGACGCCCCAGCTGCGCAGTCCTGTTGGGCACCGACGCGTAACGTCTTTTCGGAGGCGTCACAAGCCAAGCGCGTGCCGCGGTGCGAGCGAAGATGGCGAGGCTCACTGCGGCCAGGGATCGGCTGGCGGGGCTGTCACGATTGTCAGGCGAAGAGCTCAGGCTCGCGGCGCAGCAGTGCTTGCACCAGGAAGGCCGTCTTCATGTCATCGAGAGCGCCGGAATCGAGCTGCTGCAGCAGGAGCTTGAGCGGCATCTCGACCACGGTGATATTCTCGTGTTCGTCGGCCAGCCCTCCGCCGGACGCCACCCGGTCGGCCGCGGTCACCGGCGCCAGGAAGAGGTGCAGCCGTTCCGTCGAGATGCCGGGCATCGTCCACAGCGTCGACACGGGGACGAGCTCGCCGATGCGCAGCCCCGCCTCCTCCATGCCCTCACGGCGTGCGCATTCCTCCGGCGACGTGCTCTCGATGCGTCCCGCCGGGGCCTCCAGCAACTCTGCCGGGCCGCCACTGTGCAGGACGGGCGTCCTGAGCTGCCGCACCAGGATGGCGACGCGCCGCTGCCGGTCATAGGGCAGCACCACCGCCGCGACGCCGTGATCCTCGATTTCGCGGCTGATCAGCGTGCCATCGGCCAGGCGCACTTGGGCGAGCAGCAGCCGGCCCCAGCCCTGATAGACGGTCTTGATGTCTTCGATTTGGCTCAACGTCCGCTCCGCTCGGATGCCGACGGAGCTATGACATCGAAACCGACGAGCGGCCAGCGTGCCCTGGCGTGGCCGGACGTCTGCGGCTCCCGCAGCCGTGAGCCAGGGTCATCCGACCTGAAGGCGGATGAGATCGCGCTTGGCGAAGGGAGCGCACGAGCTGTACGAGGACTGGTTGTCCCAGGCGGCGAAGACCACGTCTCCGACCACCTTGAGCACCACCATTTCCTGGCTGCCGCTGCGCAGCATCACCACGTCGCCGGCGCGCAGGTCCACCTCGGGTGCGGCCAGGCGTCCATCCTCGGCGGCGCCGGCGCTGGCTGCCATCACAAGTTCGGGAGTTGAAGTGACCATCATCGTCGAGCCCTCAGCGTGTTAAAACATCGTTAAGGATTTATTGTTCCGTCTGAGGTGCTCGGGCGCACATGGATGATTCGCTGCACTGCGGCGGTCGGGTCTCGGCGCATCTTGCGGCGGAGTGCAAAGGGCACTACCCGTTCCGGATCGCCTTGCTCAGGAGCCCTGCATGAAGCTCAACCGGTGCCTCGCCCTTGTCACGACGCTGGTTTGTGCAATGGGGGCGACCGCGGCCTCGGCCGATCCGCAATACCGGATCGCCATCGGCAAGAGTGGCCACAGTGCGATCTACGTCCGCAATCCGGATCCGGTCGGCTATCGCAACTGCACCTTGAAGGTGCAGTTCATCACCGACTTCTTGACACCGCAGATGACCACCTACCGCTTCGGGCTGCCGCCCGCCTCCGGCGAGCGGCGCATCACCGATTTCAACTTGCGGCACTACAACACGCGGGTCGAGCCGGACGTCGACCTGGCGTGCAGCAACTGCGACAGCCAGCTGGAGGCTGCGGTTCGCAGGGACTGTCCGGTCGTCGCCTACCAGCCGCGCCATCGCGTCTACAAGTAGCGCCGGTCGGCGCCGGGACGGGCGTGCCTCCGATGTCGGCCTGCCGCCGACGCGTTCTCCGTCGGAAGGGGAACATCGATGGCTGGGCGGATCCGTGATCGCGCGGTGCGGCTGCGGCCGCACCGCGACGTCAGCCCAGGCTGCTGACGTATTTGACCTGCTGGAAGGCCTCGAGCCCTTCGATGCCGCCTTCCCGGCCCATGCCGCTGTCGCGCACGCCGCCGAAGGGGGTCTCGGGCAAGGAGGCCTGCCAGTGGTTGAGGACGACGTTGCCGGCGTCGATCCCCGCCGCCGCGCGCTCGGCCAGGCGGCTGTCGTGGGTCATGGCATAGGCGGCAAGGCCCACCGGAAGGCGGTTGGCCAAGGCGAGCGCCTCGTCGACATCGTCGAATGGCTTGAGCAGGGCGAGCGGGCCGAAGGGCTCCTCGTTGGCGGCCAGGCAATCGTCGGGTGCGTCGCGCAGCACGGTCGGTGCATAGAAGAAGCCGTGGTTGCCGCGCCGCTTGCCGCCGGCTGCGATGGTAACGCCGCGCGCCCGCGCGTCGGCGACCAGCCGGTCCATGGCGTCGATCCGGCGGCTCGTGGCGAGCGGCCCCATGCGCGTCGCCGGGTCGAAGCCGTCGCCGACGGTGATTGACGCCGCGGCGGCCGCGAACGCATCGGCAAAGCGATCGTAGATCGAGCGGTGCACGTAAAAGCGCGTCGGCGACGTGCAGATTTGGCCGGCATTGCGGAACTTGGCCGCCGCCGCCGCCCGGGCCGTCGCCTCGGCGTCCACGTCGCCGAAGACGAGCACCGGCGCATGGCCGCCGAGCTCCATGGTCATCGGCTTGAGGCCGAGCGCAGCCTGGGCGGCGAGCTGCCGGCCGACCGCGGTCGAGCCGGTGAAGGTGACGCCGCGGATGATGGGAGAGGCGAGCAGCGTCTCGGAAATGAAGGCGGGATTGCCGAAGACGACGCTCAGGACGCCGGGTGGCAGGCCCGCCTCGTGGAGGATGCGGGCCATGGCGAGCGCCGTTGCCGGCGTCTCCTCGGCCGGCTTGATGATCACCGAGCAGCCGGCCGCCAAGGCGCTGGAGATCTTGCGCGCCGGTGTGATCGCCGGGGCGTTCCAGGGCGCGAAGGCGGCGATGGGCCCGAGGGGCTCGCGCAGCGCCAGCTGCCGGATGCCGCTCTGCCGCGCCGGGATGACGCGGCCGTAGGCGCGCCGGCCCTCCTCGGCGTTCCACTCGAACAGGCCGGCGGCGGTCTCGACCTCCACGCGCGCCTCCCCGAGCGGCTTGCCGAGCTCCAGCGTGATCAGGGTGGCGATGGCCTCCGCCTGCTCCCGCATCAGGTCCGCGGCCCGACGCAACACGCGCCCGCGCTCCAGCGGGGAGGTTCCCCGCCAGAGGCGGAAGCCGTCGGCACCCGCCGCCATCGCGGCGGCGAGGTCGTCCGCTGTGGCGTGCGGCAGCGCGCCGAGGACGGCCTCGGTCGCCGGGTTCAGCACCGGCGTCGTCGCTCGACCGCCGGCGGCGACGAAACGGCCGGCGATGAACAGCGCCAGGGCGGGATAGGCGGCGGCGGGCAATGGCGTGGCTCTCATGGGAGGTCCTGCCGCGTCACGCGGCGCGCGTGCCGGCCTCGATGCGCTCGAGGACGGGCTTGAGATAGCCGAGGAAGGCGGCCGGGTCCTCGCTCATGGGAAAGTGGCCGAGGCCCTTCATGATGGTGGCGTCGGCACCCTTGATGCGGGTCACGAGATCGAGCGTGTCGGCCGGCGTGCAGGAATAGTCGTATTCGCCGGTCAAGAGGTAGAGCGGGCAGCGGCTGGTATCGATGGCGCCGACCCGGCCGCGGATGTCGCCGTCGATCTTGTAGAAGTGCAGATCGCCTTTGAAGATGCCGGGGCCGCCCTGCATGTAGTGCCACAGGGTCTCCCAGCGCTCCGCCTCGGGCGACGCCGGTCCCATGAGCCCGGAGACGATGGAGGCGCAGACCTCGCCGCCGTGCACGTCCGGCCGGTGCGCCCAGGTAATATCGTAATAGGGGTCGACGTGGGCGCCGGATTGGAGGCCGATGATGGCGCGGAAGCGCTCGGGGTGGTCGAGAGCGAGGTTGAGCACCACGCGACCGCCGATCGAGCAGCCCATGACCACCGGCCGGTCCAGCGCGAGCGCGTCGGCCACGGTGAGGATCATCTCGACGTAGGCCTTGGTGGTCAGCTGGTACTCCTCCTCGTGCCAGCCGGCCGGCGGCGACGACTTGCCGTGCCAGGGCATGTCGAAGGAGATCACCCGGAAGCGCTGGAGGATGTCGTCGCTGGTCATCAGGCCGCGGTATTGGCGCCCGTCCGAGCCTGCCGTGTGCAGGCAGAGGAGGGGGATGCCCTGGCCGGCCTCCTCCACATAGATGCGGTGCGGCCGGCCGAAGAGGTCGAGGTTGAGATAGCGGCCGACGATCGGATCGAAGTGCGGGATCATGGCTTGTTGCAAAGTCATGGCTTGGCCTCCAGCGGCCGGAGGGAGGCGAAGGCCTCCTTGATGTAGCGCAGGTTGGCCATCAGCGGCTGGAGATCGCCCTCGATGCGCAGCAGCCGCTGCTTCAGCAGCCCGAACAGGTCCTGGTAGCCGGGCGGCGGCACCGGCTGGAAGAATTGCTCCCAGGCCTCCTTCGGCGCGCGGAGCGCGAAGCTCCAGCTCGGCATGACGAAAGGCCCGCTCGTCACCGCCGCGATGCGCCCCTGCACGACGTCGACCAGGTAGGCCTCGGGCCCCAACTCGACCAGGAAGCGGGTGGTCAGGTAGCGCCCCCGATGCACCAGGCTCGCCTTGCCGTTCACCGTCTCGACCAATCTGTCGATCATCGGTCTCCCTCCTCGTCGCCCCGGGTGGTGGTGTTGTCCTTGAGCCGAACGACCGCGTCGACGGCCTCCACGCCTTGTCCGACCGGGCCGATCAGCAGCGGATTGACCTCGGCCTCATAGATGCCGGGATCGGCCAGGCCGGCCAGGTGCGACATGGCGACCAGCACCTGCGCCAGCGCCTCCATGTCGCCGGCCGGCCGGCCGCGATACCCCTCCAGCGCCCGCAGGCCCTTCACCTCGGCAATCATCGCCCACGCCGTCTCGGTGTCGATGGGAGCGGCGCGCAGCGACCGGTCGCGGTAGAGCTCCGTCAGCACGCCGCCGGCCGCCAGCATGATGAGCGGGCCGACCTGCGGATCGACCCGGTAGCCGACCAGCGCTTCGCCGAGGGCCGCGCGCATGGGCTGCACCAACACCCGCTCGGCGCTCACGCCGTGGCGCGCCGCCGCGGCGGCGATATCGCGGATGGCGCGATCCAGCTCCTCCCGTCCGGTGATGGCGAGGACGACACCGCCGACGTCCGACTTGTGGGTCACGGCGTGCGACAGCAGCTTGGCGGCGACAGGGTAGGCGAACGGCAGCTCGGCCGGGACGGGCTCGCCGATGGTCAGCGCGACGGCGGGCGCATGGGGAACGCCCAGGCGGCCGAGCACGCCGTAGGCCTCGAGCTCGTCGAGGCTCGAGCCGGGGAGGGCCGGCGCCACGGCCGGCCGCGCGATCGCCGTGGGCGGGCGGCGCAGCAGCGCGGCACCGACCGCATCGGCGCAGCTCTCGGGGGTGCGGAAGGCCGGCACGCCGGCCTCCTCGAGCCGGCGAAGCGCTTCCGGCGCCTCCGGCACGATGAAGGCGGCGAGCGGCTTGGTGGCGCCGAGGCTGGCGGCGATCGGGGCGACAGCCAGGTCCGGCCGCGAACGCGCCGACGAGCCGACGACGGCAAGCACCAGGTCGAACTCCGGGGCGGCCAGCAGGGTGTCGAGCGCCGCCTTCATCACCGGCGGCCGGGTGCCGGCCAGCGTCAGGTCGACGATGCGGCCGTGCGCCGCCTCCACTCCTGCTGCGGCCAGGCGCCGAAACGTCTCCTCGCTCGGGGCCGCAACATCGATGCCGCGCAGGGCCAGCTGGTCGACGGCCATGGCGGCGCCGCCGCCCGTGGTGGTGACCACGCCCACGGTGGGCACGCGGCTTGCCGCGCGGCGCGGCTGCGTCCGCCGCAGCAGCGCCGGCGCCTCCAGCAGGCCCTCGAAGGTGTCGACGCGGGCGATGCCGAGGTCCGAGAGGAAGGCGTCGACGGCCGCGTCCTCGCCGGCGAGCGCGCCGGTATGGGACACGGCGAGCTCCGCCGCCGCGGCCGAGCGCCCGAGCTTGTAGGCCACGATCGGTTTGCCGCGCCGCGCCGCCTCCAGCGCGAAGGCGCGCAGGTCGTCGGCGCGGCGGATGCCCTCGAGGAACAGCAGGTAGGCGTCGATGCCGGGGTCGTCGAGTGTCGCCGTGCAGATCTCGCCGATGCCGAGGTCGACCTCGCCGCCCACCGACACCAGGCCGGCAAAGCCGATGCCGCGGGCCTTGCCGCGCGACACCAGGGCGCCGATGAGGCTGCCGCTCTGGGAGGCGACGAAGGTGCCGCCTGCCGGCAGGCCCGGCTCGGCGAAAGCCGCATTGGCGGTTAGCACCAGGCGGGCGCGCCCGTTGACGACGCCGAGGCTCGACGGCCCCAGGATGCGCAGGCCGGTCTCGGCGGCGATCCGCGCCAGGCTGGCCTGCCGGGCCTGCCCCTCCGCACCGGCGTCGGAAAAGCCGGCGGCGAGCACGGTGGCGACCTTGACGCCGGCCGCCGCGCACTCGGCTACGGCGGCGACCGCCGCATCGGTCGGCGTCAGGATGAAGGCATGCTCGGGCGCCTCCGGCAGATCGGCCAGCGATCGCCAGGCGCGCTCGCCCTGCACGCTGTCACGCCGGGCGTTCACGGGAAAGATCGTTCCCTCGTAGCCGGCCGCGCGGAGGAATTGCAGCGGCCGGCCGGCCGTCTTGGCCGCTTCGTCCGAGGCGCCGACGAGGGCGATGCTGCGCGGTGCCAGCAGCGCATCGATGAAGCGACGGCCGCCGGCCTCTGTTCCGACGATGTTAGCCGACCTTTGCGGCATGGGGCGCTCTCTGCTCGAATCGACGATCGAAGATATGCTCCGCGACGCGGTTCTTGAGGATCTCGGTCGAGCCGCCGGCGATCATCCAGCCGCGCGTGCGCCGCATGCAGTATTCGGCCAGGGCCTCGGTGCTGTAGCCCATGCCGCCCATCACCTGCACCGCCTCGTTGGCGGCGTCGAAGCCGGCCTGGTTGCAGGCGAGCTTGGCCATGGTGGTGTCGATCGCCGTGGGCAACTCCCCGGGCGGTGCCGACGCCGCGCGGTAGAGCAGCATCTGCGCTGCCTCCAGCTTCAGATACGCGTCTGCGAATTTCCATTGCAGCCCCTGGAACTCGCACAGCGGCCGGCCGAACTGCTGCCGCTCGAGAGCGTGCCGGCGGGCCAGCTCGAAGGCGTAGCGGCCGACGGCCAGGGCGCGAGAGGCATTGCCGATGCGCTCGACGTTGAAGCCGGCGATCTGCTTCTTGAAGCCGCCGGGCCCGAGCAGGACGTTTTCGGCGGGGATGCGACAATCCTCGAAATAGAGCTGCGACCATTCCTCGCCGCTCATGAACGCCGATGGCCGGCCCACCGTGAAGCCGGGCGTGTCGCGCTCCACCAGCACCGAGCCGATGCCGCCGACCCCCGGGCCGAAGCGCACATAGATCAGGAACAGCGTGGCGTCCGGGCTATGCGTCGAGAACACCTTGGTGCCGTTGATGACGTAGCCGGCGCCGTCCTGGCGCGCGCTCGTCTTGAGGTCGGTCGCGGCCGATCCGGCCTCGGGCTCGCTCATGCCGAGGCTGATGACCTTTCGGCCGGCGAGGAGATCGGGCAGGAAGCGCTGCTTCTGCTCGGGGCTCGCGTATTCGGCGAAGGTGCGGATCGGGCCGAAGTTGCCCGCCTGCACCACGTCGGCGCTGCGGGGACAGACCGACGCCACCTGCTCGATGGCGATGACGGCATCCATCAGCGTGCCGCCCTGGCCACCGTCCGCCGCCGGCATGGTGATGCCGAGCAGGCCCTGGGCCCCGAACAGCGCGGCCACGTCGAAGGGGAAGCGGGGATTATGGGCCCGTTCGCGGGCGGCCGCGGCCAGATTGTCGTCCGCCAGCCGCCGCACGGAGGAGGCGAACAGCCGCTGCTCCTCGTTGAGTGTGAAATCCATCGGCAGACCTGCTCCCGGGCTAAGCCCCTTGATGTCGTTGCATGATTTGCCTGGACGGTTTGCTGCGCAACCGACCAGATGTTAGCTTTGCATGAGTATTTGTGGGGTCGCACTGCTCATGGCTATGAGCATATGTCGGCCCAAGCGGCCGGCCGGGCCGCGCAGTCGGAAATGGCCAGGCCCATGTCCAGGCGGATGCCGCCGCTCAACCCCCTGCACGTGTTCGAAGTCGCCGCGCGGCTGGGCGGCTTTACGCGCGCGGCCGAGGAGCTGAACGTCACCCAGTCTGCCGTGAGCCGGCAGGTGGCGGTGCTGGAGAGCTATTTTGGCCAGCGCCTGTTCCAGCGCGACCGCAGCGGTGCCAGCCTCACCGAGGCGGGGCGTGCCCTGGCGGTGGAGATCGCCGAACCCTTCGCCAGGCTCGCTGCCGCGGGCGGCCGCTTCGCCGAGCGCGAGAAGACCGATCCGGTGCGCCTGCGCGCCTACACCACCTTCGCCACCCGCTGGCTCATTCCGCGCCTGCCGGCTTTCCGCCTGCTCAACCCCGGCGTCTCCATTTTCGTCAGCAACACGGTGAAGCCCGTCGACTTCGAGCGGGAGAACGTGGATCTGGCGATCCAGCTCGGCAGCGGCGATTGGCCGGGCCTTGCGGCGCACCTTCTCTTCGCCGACGAGATCGAGCCGATCTGCAGCCCGGCGCTGCTGCGCAAAGGGCCGCCGCTCGAGAGCATCGAGGACCTTTCGGGGCATACGCTGCTGCACTCCTACTACCGGCGGCGCGACTGGTCCGACTGGCTCACCGAGGCCGGTCATCCAGAGGTGGAGCATGGCCGCTCGCTCGTCTTCGAGAGCTCGACCCTGACCTATCAGGCCGCCGTCGAGGGGCTCGGCGTGGCGATCGGCCAGAACCGCCTGCTGGCCGACGAGTTCGCAGACCGGCGTCTCGTCCGTCCCTTTGCCCATCCGGTGACCCGCAACCTGGCCTACTACGTCGTCTGGCCAGCCGACCGGGAGCCGTCGCGCAAGATGCGGCTCCTGGTGTCGTGGCTGAAGCAGGAGGCGGACGGCGCCGGCGCGCCGCCGTCTGCGTAGGCATGCGCCTCCGCGCCGCGACCCGCCGCGTCACTGATCCTTGAGCGCGAGCGCGCAGCCGCCTTCGGCCAGAGGACGGAAGGCCTTGTCGCCGGGCACCGTCTCCAGGAGCTTGTAGAAGTCCCACGGATACTTCGACTCGTCCGGGCTCTTCACCTGCAGCAGGTACATGTCGCGAATGACCCGGCCGTCGGCCCGAATCCTGGCGTCGTGGGTGTAGAAGTCGTTGATGGGCAGCTTGCGCATTTCGGCGGTGACGGCGGCGGCATCGTCGCTCTTGGCCGCTTCGATCGCCTTGAGATAGTGGCTGACGGCGCCATAGACCGCGGCCTGCAGGCTGCCGGGGGCACGGCCGTCGAAGCGCGCCATGAAGCGCTTGCTCCAGGCGCGGGTCGCGTCGTTCATATCCCAGTAGAAGCTGTCCGCCAGGAGCAGGCCCTGGGCGCTGGCGAGGCCGAGCGCATTGATGTCGGGCAGGTTGACGAGAAGCGCCGCGATGCTCTGTCCGCCGCCGACGATGCCGAACTCGGCGGCCTGCTTTTGCGCGTTGATCATGTCCGCGCCGGCGTTGGCGAGACCGATCACCTGGGCGCCCGAGGCCTGTGCCTGCAGCAGGAAGGAGGAGAAGTCGGCGGTGCCGAGCGGCGCGCGGACGGAGCCGAGCACGGTGCCGCCGTTGGCCTTGACGACGCGGGCCGCCTGCTCTTCCAGGGCGTGGCCGAAGCTGTAGTCGGCGGTCAGGAAGAACCATTTGCCCAGCCCGCGACGCACGACGGCGCCGGCGACCACATTGCCGAGCGCATAGTTGTCGTAGGCCCAGTGCACGCCGTTGGGCGAGCAGGCCTTGCCGGTGAGGTCGGGCGTGCCGGGCCCGGTCGCCAGGAACACCTTGTTCTTCTCACGGGTGATCTGCTGCACCGACAATGCCACGGCGGACGACACCACCTCGGTGATCATGTCGACCTTGTCGACGTCGTACCATTTGCGGGCGATGGCGGAGCCGACGTCGGCCTTGTTCTGGTGGTCGGCGGAGACGACCTCGACCGGCACGCCGGCGACCTTGCCGCCGAAATCCTCGACGGCCATCTGCGCGGCCAGGATGGCGCCCTTGCCCACGTTGTCGGCATAGGGGCCCGACAGGTCCGTCAACACGCCGATGCGGACGGTGCCGTCGCCAATCTCGGCCCGCGCCGCCTGGGGGGCGGCCAACGCCCCGAACGCCAGCGCGATGCCAGCCGCAATCGTGGTGATGGTGTTGAACACGCGCATGTCTCCTCCCGCGATCGCGCCGGAGGCGTAGGTGCCCCGCGTCGGCGCGCTTGTGGACGGGAAGCTGGCGCGCGGCTCCCGGGCCGGCAAGTTCCGAATCCTCGGTGCGCCCCGACCTTTTCTCATGGCGGGCTAGCGACGGCTTTGGGCTTTCAAATCGATGGATGGTTGGTCAAGCCCTACCATGACGTTGAGAATAAAAGGCCTTCCGTCTTCGCCCCGTCATGGTCGGCCTTGACCCGACCATCCATCCGCTCTGAGGGTCAGCTTCACTGGGTCGACCACTCGTATGGAGAATGTCATGAGACGGCTGTCTGCCGCGGCCCTTGGCCTAGGTGCGGCGCTGGTTGCGTCCACGGCCTCGGGGCAATCCCCCTTGGACAAACACGTCTCCGACGGAGCGGTCAAAGCGGCGCTGAACCTCGCCCTGACGAACATCTCCAGGGCGAAGTGCGAGGATCTCAAGCCATGCGCCGCCCCAACGGCCGATGAGAAGGCGCACCCGCCCATTTCCATCGCCGAGGCGCGGGCCGCCATGAAGGCGGGAATCGTATCCGGCATCGCCGAGCATTGTGGACTGGACTGGCACCGGCGCACGTTCGTTCCGATGATGGTCTATCACCGCAAGGCGGTTCAGATGAATGAGCGGCAAATGGCCCTGATGGGGTTGCTGCACGGCATGCAGCAGGCGAGGGTCTCACGCGCGCTCGGAGCCTCCGGGACTTGCTCGGCCGATATGAAGGCCAAGGTCAACGCTGGTTTGCCCGCACCCGAGTAAGCCGCGCTGATCGTCGGCGCGGCCCGCGCGGGCAGGCGTCGGGGGAAAGCCGCTCCCGAGGCCTGCTTCGCTGCTGGATCGCTCCCTTGGCGTGGAGCGTTTCACTTGCTTGGGCCATTCCCTCAAACGCAGAGCGCTCTAACCCATCCGAGGGCGTTCGTGATCGCCTTCGCCGATGGCGCGCCAGATTTGGCCTGCGTTGTGGATCAGCCAGTCGCGGACCATCAGCTCGACGGCTTCGGCCCGAGAGACCGCCACGGACTGTTGGTCGATGAACCGGTCCAGTGCTTCGATGAGCGCGGGCGAAAAATCGATCTCGATACGCATGCCATACCCCCAGGGCTGGGACGTATACCGCTACCGGGCCAGCCCTACGAGCGGCGCCGCTCGTCACGCGCGCGATCGTGAGCGATACGGGGAGGATCATCGCGCAGCTCAGGCCGCGGCGCCGGGGTGTCAGCTGCGCCGCCTCCGGGCTCGATCACGTGGACGCGCCGGACCTGAAATCGGCTCGGTAGCAAAGGCTTGGAGCTGGGCCATCAGCCTGGGACAAGGAACAGGGCCGTCGTGCCGATGCGATCGACCGGGACATGCCCCGGCGCGCGGCGTCTCACGCGGTTCTGCGCCGTGCCCGGGCGGTCAGGAGTTGGGACGCGTAGGCACGCGTAGTGAGGCCGAGCTTGGAGGCCCTGTCGTCGTCGTCCGTCGTCCACCACAGCATCTCGATCGCCGAGCGCAGGGGTCTGCCCTCCCAGGCAGCCGCACCATCACCTTCGTAGCTGCGCCGGACCTGCGCGAACCTGATATCGCGGAGATCGACCCCGCCGGCGAGCATCTCAAGGGTGCGCTGGCGGCCATCCTGCCACGCACAAGGGGCGATGACCGTCACGGGGCTCTCGCCGTGCGGCGGCGCGTCGGAATGTTGGATCAGCACCATCGCGCAGCGCTGCCTGGTGCTCGTCGTGAAGGGCCGCACATCGATCGGCCCGATCTGCTCGGTTGTATACGGCATCAGAACCCGTCGGCGTCCAATCCAGCGAACAATGGAGCGATCGCCAGTCGAAGAGCCCGGCCCTTCGCCTAGGCGGATCGTCGTCTCCACCCCGGGAGTATGCCGAAAATTTGGCCAAAGTTGTCCGCCTTCTTTGCCGCATCCCGTTCGGCCCCGCGGAGGGACCCGCGGCCTCACGCGGCATTGGCATCGCCGCGGGCTCCGCGATGTACGTTGCGGCGACTGCGGCAGGCGTGGGGGCCCTTCGCGCACGCTGTAGAGGCGCCAAGCGTTAGCCGTGCAGCCGTCGCATCATGCGCGGTGTGACGGGTGATCCATCAAGCGCGAAGTGCCCTGAAACTGTTACGTGCACGCGACAGGATCGATCGAGCTCGGTTCCGGGCGAGGTTCGCCATAGCCTCCGTCGGAAGCTCTCGTTACTGACGCGCCGATGATCTCGTTCGCCAGTATCGCTACTTCCGTCCGATTTTTTGTGCCTAGTTTTTTCATAATATTGCGAATATGAACTTTGACTGTGGCTGGGGAAATGTTCAATTCGATTGCAATTCCATTGTTGCTTTTTCCAGAAGCAAGTTTTGATATTATCAATAGCTCCTGGGGTGTGAGCGCTTTCTGCTCCGGCGCGTGAGCGGCGCGGGAAGATCTTGACTCGGCCGCCAGCGATATGTCCGGGCTCACGAAGGTCCCGCCAGCTGCGACGAACTCCAGCTCGATGGCGACATTGCTGACATCCGTGTGGTCGGAGATGTATCCGGACACGCCGATGGCAAGCGCTGCGGAGGCTGCTTCCCTGCTTTTCTCTCGCGTAATAGCTGCGATGCGTGGTGGGCCCTCGACCGATCGGATCAGCTTGATGCTGCGCGCCAGGTCATATGTATTGTAAGGTTGATCCAACAGAACGATCAGGGACGTCTGCTTCGACAATGCGCTTTTCAGCCAGGCCGAAAGGTTCGGGAAGCCAACGACTTCGCGCCCTTTCGCATCCAAGCATTTTACGATGCATTCACGTTGAAATGGGCGCTCCTCGAGGACGGCCCAAAAGGTCTTGGCCGAGGATCTTGCCGGGCCTCCACTCGACGCCATAGCACCGCCTTCCCTGCACGCCAGCTTCTATTTGCCCTGGCTATCCACCCGGAGTAACCGAGCCGCTGGCCGAGCCTAGCGAACTGAGCCTTGAGCGGATTAGATCGTCAACGACAAACAGTTTGCATACTGCGCGTCGCATGGTCGCTGCCGACGCTGTTCTTATTGCCAAGCACGACTTTCTCGCCGAAGCTACACATTTCGTTTGACTGGCGTATACCTAAAACGGATGTGGCGGACGGTTGAATTATCCAAAAGTGGTAGAACGGAGCCGTTCTGAGTGTCGGCTGGTAAGGCAAGGGGCTGCGGGAATTTCGATCGTGGAGACCAGTCTTCGCGAATCCATCCGGTCTCGGGTCAGTCCCCTTTGCGGGTCGGATTGATACCACTCTAGGTGATTAGAACGTCCTGCACGTAGTATCATACCGCCAACGGCTTATTGATAATAAACATATAGTCGTATCGAATTCTAATCCGCGCGACCTAAGTCGTATAATAATTTAGGTTGATGCACTGCACTATTTTTGATTAGTCTCCGCTTGCGCGCCGCGTAGATTTGCGGAGGGCGCAGTTTCACGTGGGGATCTGCAAAATTGGCGAGCTCTGATGCCACCGGTCGGCGCTTCCCGACGAGCCTCGCCCCTGACGAGTTTCGAAAGAAAAACGTTGGGGTGCAAAGGCCACCTTGGGCGCCGGTGAGAGCTCTGTTCCCAGGTGGTTTGCACTTCGCAGCTACAATCACCAGACCGCGATAGTGCCGCCGGCTAACTAGCAGGCGGTGGGCGGTCATTCGTCCTGAAATCATCTTTCTGGCAATATGGAGCGTATTATGGCGGATGTGTCCTACGCGCGTTTTTACACGTACAATGACGGAACGGGCTTGATCACCTCTGAACAAGGCACCGCGGCCGACCCGGCTGTGCTCGATGCGCCGGAGCCCCCGACCGCGCTGGGCGTCGGCGACTCGGCCGACATCACGTTCCAAGGCACGACGGCTTCCTGGGTCTATCAGGGTATCAGCGCGACAGGTCAGCCGTTCTTCGAGAGCCAGGACGGCACCACGCATATCTTTCTGTCGCCCGACGGTGCCCTCGATCCGGGCGACCCGGTGCCGCCGTTTGCCCCCGACGCCTACTGCTTCCTCGCCGGGACGATGATCGCGACGCCGGAAGGTGAGCGCGCGGTCGAGACGCTGGCGGCGGGCGATCTGGTGCTGACCGCCAGCGGCCAGACCCGGCCGGTGCTGTGGGTCGGCCGACAGACTGTCGCCGCCGTGTTTGCCGACCCGATGCGCAGCTATCCCGTCCGCGTGGCTGCCGGGGCGCTCGCTGAAGGCGTTCCGACCCGCGACCTCTATGTGTCGCCCGACCACGGGGTCCTCGTGGACGATGTGCTCGTGCAGGCCAGCGCGCTGGTCAACGGCACGACCATCACCCGCGTCACCCAGCCGGAGGCGACGTTCACCTACTATCACATCGAACTGGAAGACCACGCTCTGGTGCTCGCCAACGGCACCGCCGCGGAGACCTTCGTCGACAACGTCAGCCGGCGCCAGTTCGACAACCACGCGGAGTACGATGCGCTGTTCGGCGACAGCCGCGCCCGTATTCCGGAGCTCGACCTGCCGCGGGTGAAGTCGGCGCGTCAGCTGTCGCGGGTCCTTCGCGATCAACTGGCGGCCCGGGCCGCGGCGTTGGGCTTCCTGGTCGAGGCAGCCGCCTAAAGCCTGTATTGCGTTGGCCCCGCCGGCTTGTGCCGGCGGGGCCTTGATGCACACGATTCGGACCGGGCGGGTCCGCGACATGCCCAAAGCGCCACTGCAAGCCTTCCGCCTGGGGGCGCGCCCAGGCCTTTTTGGACATCGGCGAGCTACAGCGTCGAAACCTGACGGGCTCCCGCTCGTGACAGAGCATGCTCGATGGCGTCGCGCCCGGGGCCATGACAGTCGACGGACACTTCGATAGCTCCGTTCAACTCCGGCGTCCCGGTCCTTCCAACTCCCGGGTGTCCGCTTTCGGCGTCCGCGCCTGAGATTTCCGAACCAGCGGAGTTCGCTTCGCCCTTGGCGTGGACGAATATGTCCGTCCGTTCGACGTGGAGCTCCTGGACGAGATGCTCGATCGCAAGCTCCGCGCTGCGGCGGGTGGAAAACTCACCGGTGATTGTCGATTCCATGTCAGTGTCTCCCGTGGCTAGCACCTTGCAGCCCGCGCCGAGACGGCGGGCTTCGTGTCCGAAGCGGCGGCGTAGCCCGCATCTCCTCGCGCCTGTCGGCCCCTTTCAGGCTCAGCGTCTCATCGGTGGCGCTTTTCGGTCTGGGTTCACGCCGCATGTCCGCGCTGACGGCGCGTAGCCCCGCCCAATCTCGCGGTACCGCAATAGACGAGCGCCCCGAGCTAGGTGGTCTCCGGGCCCGCGAGACCGTCGTCCACCAGCGTGCCGAGCAGGCGCATGAACTCACGCCGGGGTGGGCTCTCGTCGTTCAAAAACGCGCCGAGTTCCACACGATGGCGAGCGTCGGCGGTCCGATGCTCGACGCAAACCTGTCCCGACCGATCCTTCACCAACAGCCATTGGTCACCATCCTGGCTACGGTGGAGCAGGCGCATGAGGGAACTCCGATCTCTGCGAACTCCTGCTAAACGGAAGGGCGCGGCCGATGTTCCAGCGTTCTCCAAAGCGAATTTCGGACCGAGAAGCTAGCCTGCTTGCCCGCTCGCGCGCAGCTTTCGGCAGTGCGCAGCTCCTGGCTCGACGATGCGCGACGCGCCACCTCCGCAACGCGCCGCGCAGGACGGATCGGCTCGGCCTGGATCGCCCTGATCGCCTTCAGGATCTCCTGGGCGAAAGCGGAGCTCGAGGACCGGTCGTGTCCCGTTGGTGTAGCTCCGCGGTAGCGGAGGCGGTCGCCCGCGCTCTCGTTGAGAAGGGCTGCAGCGGGTGGCTGGAGGCTCGGACCGGGGCGCCGGGGCTTGAAGCGGTCGCGGCGGCTTAGATAAAGTGGCGAGCCGGGCAGAGGTAATGGCAGGCTCTGCCCGGCCCTGACCGACGGGGAAATCGGAAAACCACGTCAGCTTGCGGGCAGGTATTCGCCCGCTACATGATCCGCAAGTGGGGGACCGTTCCTTCGATCATCGTCCGGGCCACGCACTCCGATAGCGAGCGCCTAAAAGCTTCGCGGCCTTGTCCGCTTCTACGAGGCGATGCTGATCATCAAGTAGGCAGCCTCCCCGACGTCCGTCGTTTTCGCGTCGGGAAACTGGGATTGATCGGCTCGCCGAGATCGGAACGCATACCGTCCCCCGAGACGAGCCAGAACGCTCAGCCTTCGTCTCCTTTCTCCGCCTCCAGCCGGGAATACTGCGGCGGCGCGGCCCGCTGTTGGGCTGCGAGTCTGGGAGGAGCTGTCATGGCGGGAGCATGGCACGGCGCTGTCAACGAGCCTTCGCTCCGACCTCAGGCGGAACGGCCCAGGAACGGGGTTTGGCGATCGCGGCGTCGACCTTGGGGACCGCCAAGCCGGCCGGGCGGCGGACATTTCCACTCAAGCATTGGCTTTCTGGAAATCTTGGTGAGCGCGCAGGGACTCGAACCCTGGACCTACTGATTAAAAGTCAGTTGCTCTACCGGCTGAGCTACGCGCTCGCTCCGCGGCTTGATAGGCGCTGGGGGCTGCCGGGTCAACTGGTGCGTCCATGGCGCGGTCAGCCGGCTGGCGCGGTCAGCCGGCTGGGCGGCATCGACGCTTGGCGCGGCGGCCGCGCCGCACGGGCCGAGAGTGTCGCCAACTTGACAGTTTACGCCGTCGCCGCGTGCACAATGATCGCAACGGAGGTGCACGGCGGCGGCCGGCGCAAGCGCGCCGGTGCTGCCGCAGCGCCTGCACAACGATAGCGGGGGGCACTCATGGGGCGAGGATACTTGGGGCGAGGACACTTGGGGCGAGGGCCCTTGGGGCGAAGGCCCTTGGGCATCGGCTTGGCGCTGGTGGCCGGCATCGGCCTGGCAGCAGGTCCGGCGTTTCCTGCCTCGGCGGCGCAAGAAGCCATCAAGATCGGCCAGTCGTCGGTCTACAGCGGGCCCGCTTCGGCCTTCTCGACCATTCCCCGATTGCAGGCGGCATACGTGCGGATGCTCAACCAGCAGGGTGGAATCGGCGGCAAGGCGATCGAGTTCATTTCGCTCGACGACGCATTCACGCCCGCCAAGGCGGTCGAGAACACGCGCAAGCTCGTTGAGGGCGACGGCGTGCTGTTCATGTTCTCCTATTTCGGCTCGTCGCAGGGCCTCGCCACCCGCAAGTACCTCAACAGCAAGGGCATTCCGCAGCTGTTCGTGTCCAGCGGCGCCGCGGCCTTCGGCGATTACAAGGAATTTCCGTGGACCATCGGCTGGCCGCCGACGATCGTCTCGGAGGGACGCGCCGTCGGGACCTACATCGCCGAGAACCTCAAGGGCCAGAAGATCGGCATCCTGTCGGAGAACGCCGAATACGGCCGCGACTACATCAGGGGCTTGAAACAGTCGCTCGGTCCGGCTGCGGCCGACATCGTGAGGGAAATGACCTACGAGGTCGGAGACCCGACGATCGATTCCCAGATCATATCGTTGAAGGCCGCCGACGTGTCGGTCCTGGTCGACATCAGCACGCCGAAATACGCCGCCCAGGCGATCAGGAAGCTCGATTCCCTGGGGTGGAAGCCCGCCCATTTCATCTATTCCGCGTCGGCCTCGATCGGCGCGACGATCACGCCGGTCGGGGCGGACAAGGCCGTCGGTGTGATGTCGGCCACCTTCTTCAAGGATCCGAACGACCCTCAGTGGGCCGGCGACCCGGCGCTGAAGGCGTGGACGCATTTCATGGAGACCTATTTCCCGGAAGGGGATCGGCGGGAGATCTACAACGTCATCTCTTACCTGCAGGGCGAGACGTTGAAGAAGGTGCTCGAGCAGTGTGACGGGGATTTCTCTCGCGCCAATATCATGAAGCAGGCCACCAACCTGGATTTTCAGCCGGGGATGCTGCTGCCGGGTATCCGCATCAAGACGGCGCCCGATGACTATTATCCCATCGAGCAGCTTCAGATGACCCGGTTCGATGGAACGCGGTTCGTGCCGTTCGGTGGTCTGATCAGCGGCAAGTGACTATGATCGAGCGCAAATAGGCGTGCTGCCGCGGACGTGGCGCAACCGGCGGGGAGGGACGGCGTTGTCGCAGCCGGTATGGTTGGAAGTGGCGCTCAACGGTCCGTGGGGGCGGGGGCTTCAGCCGCTGGCCCCCGTGTCCGTCGACGCCATCGTCGGGGAGGCGGTGGCCTGCGTGCAGGCTGGCGCGGCCATCGTGCACCTTCACGCCTACGACGCGGAAGGTCGCCAGCAGGTCGATTGCGCCGACACCTATGCCCGAATCATCGAGGCAATCCGCGAGCGGGCCGGAGCCATCGTCTACCCGACGATCGCGTCCGGCGACGACCGCTATGCGATCATCGAGCAACTGGCCGCCAGAGGCCTGCTGGAGTGGGCGGTCGTCGACCCCGGCAGCGTCAACATCGAGCCGCTTCATCCGGGCGAGGCCGGCCTGCCCAGCTTCACCTACGTCAACACGCCGGCCAATTTGGAGCGCGGGTTCGATCTCGCCGCGCGGCACGGCTTTCATCCGGCCTTCGCCTGCTACGAGCCCGGCTTCGTGCGCGCCGGCGCCGCTTACTGCCGGCGCCAGCCCGCTGTGCCGCGGCCGGTCTATCGCCTGATGTTCTCCTCCACCTTCAGCTTCGGCTTTCCGCCCGGGCCCCAGGGGCTGCGCGCCTACAAGGCGCTGCTCGACGAGGTCGCGCCGGGCGAGCCGTTCATGGTGAGCGGCCTCGGCGTCGACGTGCGGCCCCTGGCCCGCGACGCGGTCGCCCTGGGCGGCCATGTGCGGGTCGGGCTGGAGGATGCGCCGCTGGGAAGCCCGCACACGAACCTCGAGCTCGTCGAGGAGATGGCGGGCCTCATCCGCGACGCCGGGCGGCAGCTCGCGACCGCGGACGAGGTCCGCCGGCAATTGGCGGCGCGCTTGCCGCGGGAGGTCGTGCGTTGACGGCAAAACTGGAAGCATTCGTGTTCGACGTGTTCGGCACAGTGGTGGATTGGCGCTCCGGCATCGCCCAGGAGGTGACGGCCAGCGGCCTCATCGGGCCCGACGCGGAACGCGCCTTCGAGTTCGCCGATGCCTGGCGGCGCCGGTACGTGCCGTCGTTCATCGAGGTCAACAGCGGCCGGCGCCCGTTCGCAAAGCTGGACGCGCTGCACTTCGAGAATCTCCTGGAGACCCTGCTCGAATTCGGCGTCGACCCGCTCGCACTGCCCGAGGCTGCGCTCACGGAACTGAACCACGCCTGGCACCGGTTGCCGCCATGGCCCGACTCGGTCCGGGGCTTGGCGCTCCTCAAATCGAGATTTGTCATCGCACCGCATTCCAACGGCAATCTCCGCTTGCTCCTCGATATGGCCAAGCACGGCGGCCTGCCATGGGACGCGATCCTGGGCGCGGAGGTGGTCGGCGCCTACAAGCCCGTGCCGCAATCCTACCTTCGCACCGCGGAGCTGCTGTCGCTGCGGCCCGACCAGGTGTGCATGGTGGCCGCCCACAACGACGATCTCGCTGCCGCCAGGGCCTGCGGCTTGCGCACGGCGTTCGTGCTCCGCCCGCACGAACATGGCCCCCGGCAGACCACCGATCTGGCGCCCACTCAGGATTGGGACTTCGTGGTGAACTCGATCGCCGAGCTCGGCGAGATCGCTTGCGCATCACCGGGCTGATGACGAGCGCGGGATCGTCGCACCGACAGACGGGCGCCGGAGCCGCACGCCCGGCACGCCGGCGCTCCGCGGCCAGCTATTCCGTCACATAGCCGTCGAGGGCGCAGACAACTGCCGTACCGGCGAAGGCGGCCAGCAGCATCACCGCGCCGTCGCCCATCGCGATGAATGGCACCACGCCCGTCAGCGCGGCAGCCGTCAACAGCGCCAGAACGGCGCAGGACCAGAGCAAGGGGGCCAACATCTGACGCTCCTCCGCGGCTCCGCGCCTGCGGAACCTCGGCCGGCCATCTTCGAACCGACCTCTCTATAGCTTCAGCCGTGTTGTGCTCGAGTGCGGGCGTGCCGCTTCATCCCCCAAGGGACCCACCACTCCCGCGCTAAACGCGATCCCCATCGCTTTGTTCCGATCGGAACGGCGTTCGGCGACGCCGGTTCTCGCCGTCAGCTCGCCGGCTGATGCGGCAGCGGCAGGCGCGACAGTCGGCCGATCAGCGACCGATCCTGCAGCACGATCATGCGCTCGCGCGGCTGCAGCCACGTCAGCGCATCGTCGATCGTCTCCGCGTCGGCCAGCTTTGCTTCGGCCACCGCCCGGTCGGGATCGATCTGGCCACGCCGCCGCTCCGCAGCGGCGGGCAACAAGCCTTCGTGCAGCTCGCGCACGCCGGGCTCGCGGTGGATCACGCGCAACGCGTCGGCGTCGTCGAAGCCCGCGAGTGCGAACTCGCCCTGAAGGGCGTTGGCCCGCGGCAGGATCGACGGCGGTTGCCTCTCCTCGGGCGTCAGCAGCAGACCGAGCTTGCGCAACGCCAGGCCGACCGCCCGCTGCCCGCTCATCCATGAGATCGGGATGGCCAGCATCAGGCCGACGATGGTGGGCGACATCCACAGGAACAGCGAGGTGGCGATCAGGAAGGCGGTGAGGCCGGCGACGAAACCGAGTGCCATGTGCGGCCAGTGCCGCCGCACGATGTCGCCAAAGGAGATCGAACCGTCGTCGCGGCGCTGCGGGTTCCAGCCGGTGTCGCGGCCGAGCAGGATCTGAAACACCGCGCCGGACTGGATCACCATCAGGATGGGAGCGAGCAGCGCCGACAGGATCACTTCGAAAATGGTCGACGCGATCAGGCGCAGGGCGCCGCCGCACTGCCTGCGGAGCGGGCCGCGCACCAGCGCGAGAATGAGCCCGAATGCCTTGGGTGCCAGCAGGATGCCCATGGTGAGGATAAACAGCGCGAGCGCGCGCTCGGGATCGAAGCGCGGCCACACCGGGAACAGAGAGAATTCCTTGCTGAAGTACTCGGGCCTCACGTAGCTCGTCTGCAGCACCAGCATGATGCCGATGATCAACTGGCAGAGCCACAGGGGCGAGGCGATGTAGGAGAAGATGCCGGTGGCAAAATGCTGGCGCGTCGGCCACTTGAATCCGGACGAGCCAATGACGCGGATGTGCTGGAGGTTGCCCTGGCACCAGCGCCGGTCGCGCGTCGCCAGATCGATCAGTGACGGCGGGCTCTCCTCGTAGCTGCCGGGCAGGTCGGGCAGCATGTAGACCGACCAGCCGGCCCGGCGCATCAGCGCCGCCTCGACGAAGTCGTGAGATAGGATGTGACCGCCGAACGGCGGCTTACCGGCGAGGTCGGGCATGCCGCAATGGGCGGCGAAGGCCGCGGTGCGAATGACGGCGTTGTGGCCCCAGTAGTTGCCGTCATGGCCCATCCAGACTGCGAGGCCCTTGGCGATGATCGGGCCATAGATGCGAGCGGCGAACTGCTGCACGCGCGCAAACAACGTGTTGCGGTTCACGATCAGGGGCAGGCTCTGGACGATGCCTGCGTCCGGATCGGCCTCCATGGCCGCAGTGAGCCTGACCACGCAGTCGCCAGTCATCAGGCTATCGGCGTCGAGCACCAGCATGTGCTCGTAGGCGCCTCCCCAGCGGGTCACGAAATCGGCGATGTTGCCGGCCTTGCGGTGCGTATTCTTGGCGCGATGCCGGTAGTAGAGCCGTGCGTTGGGACCGATGCGGCTGCGCATGGCGTCGAAGGCGCGCTCCTCCGCCACCCAGGCGTCCGGCCTCGTGCTGTCGGAGAGGACGAAATAGTCGAAGGCGGCGCCCTGGCCGGTTGCCTCGATGCTCTCGCGGATGGCGTAGAGGGCGGCGAAGACGCGGGCCGTCTCCTCGTTGTAGACCGGCATCACCACGGCGGTGCGCGAGGTCAGCGGCCCCGGCATGGGGGAGGGCCGTCGCGACGCGAACAGCAGCGCGAAGAAGCCGACCAGCGCACTGGTGAAGGCGATCGCGATCCAGGAAAAGTTGATCGTGAACAGGACAAGGAGGGCCCACTGGAGCACGGTGGTGCGGCTCACCGACACGACCGCATACATCTCGCGCGCGCCATAGGCGGTGAGCGCGATGCCGCCGCCGAACACGATGGCGCGGGCCAGGTACATGCCGAGCGACCGCCGGGACCCCGCCGGGCTGCGCTCATGGCGCGTTTCCCAGTGCCGCAGGGACTGCACCGGCATGTCGAGGCGCGATTCCGGCGGCGTCGCCGGTTCGGCCCCGGCGGGGGCGCCGCGGTCGGGCTTGGGCAGGTCTAGGGCGTCCATCGATAGAGCCATGTCTCGCTCAAGGGTTTGCCGCCCGCCTCCAAGACGAGACGCAACTCGCTGTTCTGTTCATTGCCCGGGTCGAGCTCGAAACCGACGCGGAGGGCCTTTCGTTCCGGATAGGGCCAGACGCGCACATTGGAGAGCGTGCCGGTGGCGGCGGAGAGAGCGGGCTTGATCTCCACCAGCGTGCGCGCGTCGCCAAGGACATCTCCCACGAACTCGACGAGAAACTTGCGGCGCCGTCCGCCGCCTCCGCGTCCGCTGCGCGTCTGCACCACCATGGCGAGCGGCGGCTGGTCCGGCACCTTCCAGCACCAGAACTGGCGGTAGACGTACGAGGTCTCGCTGCCCGCGGGCAGGGCCTGCCGCGGCCGCCAATAAGCGATGACGTTGTCGTTGACCTCCGAATCGGTCGGAATCTCGATGAGTTGCACCGAGCCGTCGCCCCAGTCCCCCAGCGGCTCGACCCACAGGCTCGGCCGGCGCTCGTAGTTCTGGTCGTCGTCCTGAAAGATGGCAGCGTCGCGGTCGCGCTGGAGCAGGCCGAAGCCACGCGGGTTGGTGTCGACGAAGGCGGAGATCTGCAGTGCCTGGGGATTGCTGATCGGCCGCCAGAGCCACTCCTGCTTGCCGTTGTACATCTGCAAGCCGTTGGTGTCGTAGACGGCGGCGCGCACGTCGTCGGTGTTGCGCCGGCTGCTGGCACCGAAGACGTAGGTCGCGGCCATGCCGCCCCAGCCGACGTGGTCGAGGTTGACGCGCGCGAACAGCGTCACCTCGACGTCGATGATGGTGACGTCGCCGGGCCGCACAGTGAACCGCACCGCGCCCGACGCGCTCTCCGAATCCATCAGCGCATGGATCGTCAGCGTATCGGCCGCCGGGGCGGGCTGCTCGATCCAGAAGGCGCGGAAGGCCGGAATCTCCTCGCCTCGCGTCTCTCCGGGCCGCAATGTCAGCGTCCGTGCCACGACGCCCATGGTCTGGCCTCGCGCGATGGCGCGGAAAAACGTCGCGCCCTGAAAGATGGCGACCTCATAGGGGCGCTCGCTGCCACTGAAGACGCGAAAGCCCGAGAAGCCGATGTCCTGGGTGGGCGGCTGGACCGACAGCCGGCCGAAGTCGAAGGCGGCCGCATCGTAGCCGAGCCGTCGCACGATGCCCTCTTCGACGATGTAGAGCACCACCTGGTCGCGGAACAGCGAGCCGCGGTGCAGCGGCTCGATGACGAAGCCGCGGTTCGCGTTGGACCAGAGCAGGCCGTTGGGCCGCGCCCGGATGCCGACATACTGCTCGTAGCTCAGGGACGAGAACGCATCCGGAAGGTCGTTGGCCGGCTGGGCGAAGGGCCGCTTGGCGAGCTGACGGGCGAGCTCGGTCACCTGAGAGGCCTCGAAGCGCGGCTTCTCGGCCCGCGCGTCCGCCGGCGCGGCACCGGGGGCGGGGGCGGGGGCCGGCGTGTCCTGGGCCGCCGCCCGGGTGGTCGTCCCCAGCACCGCCGTCGCCGCACCGGTGCGCAGCAGCTGTCTGCGGTCCATCATGGCCGCACCGGCCCCACGGGGCATGCGAGGGGCGAGACGGCGAGGCGGACGGCAGACGATGAGTGAACGCGGGGCAAGGCCATCGAAGCAGGTTGTCTGGTGAGAGGAATGAGCATGACTAGCACGGCCCGGTGCCGTGATGGGAGGCCATCGGGGTCTGGAAGCGCGAACGACGGATAAAAGCCGCACCGACTTTGACAGGCGCATGGTTTTGAGGTGGTTAGCCCGTGGCCGCGGGTCGGCCGGCCATCGTGGGCACGGGCAGCAATGGGCAGCGCCATGACAGAGCAGTCATCCGAGGATCGGCAAGCGTTCAAGGCCGTCGTCCTGGCGGCAGGCGAGGGCACGCGGATGCGCTCCGCCAGGCCGAAGGTGCTGCATCACGTCGCTGGCCGGAGCATGGTCGGGCATGTGCTGACAGCCCTGGCGGCGGCCGGCGCTGCCGACGTGTCGGTGGTCGTCGGGCCGGACCGCGACGATGTCGCCGCGGAGGTGCTGGCCTACGCGCCGCACGCGCATATCCACGTGCAGCGCGAGCGCCGCGGCACCGCGCATGCGGTCCTGGCCGCCCGCGAGGACATCGGGGCGGGCGCAGCCGACCTCGTCGTCGCCTTCGGTGACACCCCCCTGATTTATCCGGAAACCCTGGCGCGGCTCAGGGCTCAGCTCCACGGCGACGTGGCGGTTGCCGTGCTCGGCTTCGAGGCGGCCGATCCGCACGGCTACGGACGCCTGGTGCGCGACGGCGAGACGCTCGTGGCCATTCGCGAGGAACGCGACGCCAGCCCCGCCGAGCGCGCCATTCGCCTTTGCAATGCCGGGCTGATGGCGCTCTCCGGCGCGCACGCGATGTCGCTGCTGGAGAGCATTGGCAACGCCAACGCCAAGGGCGAGTTCTACCTGACCGACGTCGTCGAGATCGCCCGCGCGCGCGGCCTGGGTTGTGCGGTGGTCGTGGCGCCGGAGGACGAGGTCCTGGGCATCAACGACCGGCTGCAGCTCGCTGCAGCGGAGGCGGCGTTGCAAGCCCGGCTGCGCCGCGAGGCGATGCTGGCGGGCGCGACATTGCAGGCGCCCGAGACCGTGTTCCTCAGCGCCGACACACGCTTGGGCCGGGATGTCGTCGTCGAGCCCCACGTGGTGTTCGGCCCCGGCGTCGTCGTCGAGGACGGCGCCGTCATTCACGCCTTCTCGCACCTGGAGGGCGCACGCCTGCACCGGGGCGCGGCGATCGGCCCCTACGCGCGGCTGCGACCCGGCGCAGACGTGGGCGAGGGGGCCCGTGTCGGCAACTTCGTCGAGCTGAAGAACGTCAGCATGGGCCCGGGCGCCAAGGCCAACCATCTGGCCTATCTCGGCGACGGCTCGGTCGGCGCCGGTGCCAACATCGGTGCGGGCACGATCTTCTGCAACTATGACGGGTTTCGCAAGAACCGTACGACCGTCGGCGCCGGCGCCTTCGTCGGCTCCAATTCCGCTCTGGTGGCGCCCGTCAGCATCGGCGACGGGGCCTATGTCGGCACCGGCTCGGTGGTCACGGACGACGTTCCCGCCGATGCGCTCGCGGTGGCGCGCGCACGCCAGACCGTGAAGGCCGACTGGGCCGCTGCCTTCCGCGCCCGGCAGCCGGCGCTGAAGGGGAAGAGCGGCTGAACCTGCCCGCGGCGTCACAATCGGTCACCCAAAGTGATTGGAGTGGGCTGCGCCTGTCGTACTAGTACCGCTCCGGTCAAGACTGTGCGCCTCGGCCCTCGTGGCTGCGCTCGACCCGGCCTCGCAGCGGCGGCGCAACGTTGCTCCGGGCCTGCGGCACTTTCGCGACCGGCTCCGCCCGCAGCTGACGGCGAAGCCGATCTTCGGAGTTGGCGCACGGATGGCCAGGCCGTGGCCACGACGTCGGCGGTCGCGCACCCCGGGTTGGCCCGCCGGCGGTCTACGGCGGCTTGAGCGGGATGATATCACCATCTCGCTCCAAGCCTTTGTTTTGAGCATGATCTTGTCCAAAGGCCGGGGTCCGCCTTTTGGGATTTTGCTCTAGAGAAGCCCCTCAGGAGACGCGATCGGATGTGCGGAATCATCGGCATTCTCGGGAAGCAGGATGTAGCGGCGCAACTGGTGGACGCGCTCAAGCGGCTCGAGTACCGGGGCTACGATTCGGCTGGGGTGGCCACGGTCCAGAACGGCGCGCTCGGCCGGCGGCGCGCCGAGGGAAAGCTCCGCAACCTGGAAGCCAGGCTGGGCGAGCGGCCACTCCCCGGCGCGACCGGCATCGGCCACACGCGCTGGGCGACGCACGGCCGGCCCAACGAGTCCAATGCCCACCCCCACGCCACGGCGCGGCTGGCGGTGGTCCACAACGGCATCATCGAGAATTTTCGCGAGTTGCGCGCCGAGCTCGAGGCGGACGGCGCCGCGTTCGAATCCGACACCGACACGGAGGTGGTGGTGCGGCTGGTCGACCGCGAGCTCACCCGCGGCAAGCTGCCCGGTGAGGCGGTGGCCGCCGTGCTGCCGCGGTTGCGGGGGGCATTCGCGCTCGCCTTCCTCTTCGCCGGCTACGACGACCTGCTCATCGGTGCGCGCCACGGCGCGCCGCTGGCCGTCGGGCATGGCGACGGCGAGATGTTCCTCGGCTCGGACGCCCTGGCGCTCGCGCCGTTCACCGACGACATCCTGTATCTCGACGAGGGCGATTGGGTGGAGCTCGATCGGCAGGGTGCGATCATTCACGATGCCGGCGGCTTCCCCGTCACTCGCGCCCGGCAGAAGATCCAGCCTGGCGCCTTCCTCGCCGACAAGGGCAACCACCGCCATTTCATGGCAAAGGAGATCCACGAGCAGCCCGAGGTCGTCGGCCGCACCATCGCCCACTACGTCGACATGGCGGCCTTGCGCGTCGCCTTCGCCGATCCGTTCCCCTTCGACTTCAAGTCGCTGTCGCGTCTCACCATCTGCGCCTGCGGCACTGCCTATCTCGCCGGCTATGTCGCGCGCTACTGGTTCGAGAAGCTGGCGCGACTGCCGGTGGACATCGACGTCGCCTCCGAGTTCCGCTACCGGGAGGTGCCGATGACGCCGGGGGGGCTCGCCCTGTTCATCTCGCAGTCAGGCGAAACCGCCGATACGCTGGCCTCGCTCCGCTACGCCAAGCGCGAGGGCCAGCACGTGCTCTCGGTGGTCAATGTGGCGACGTCGACGATCGCGCGCGAGAGCGACACGACCGCGGCAACGCTGGCCGGGCCGGAGATCGGCGTCGCCTCGACCAAGGCGTTCACGTGTCAGCTGGCCGTGCTGCTGGCGCTCGCGGTGGCGGCCGGGCGGGCCAGGGGCGTGCTCTCGGCGGACGAGGAGCGGCGCATCGTCGAGGCCATGATCGGCGTGCCGAGCCTGATGACGGAGGCGCTGAAGCGTGAGGTCGATATCGAGCATCTCTCTCGCGAACTCGCCAAGGCGAGCGACGTGCTTTACCTCGGCCGCGGCACGTCCTTCCCCCTGGCGCTCGAAGGAGCGCTCAAGCTCAAGGAGACGTCCTACATCCATGCCGAGGGCTATGCGGCCGGCGAGCTCAAGCACGGCCCGATCGCGCTCGTCGACGAGCACATGCCGGTGGTGGTCCTCGCGCCCCCGGGCGAACTGATGGAGAAGACCGTTTCGAACATCCAGGAGGTGGCGGCGCGCGGCGGGCGAATCATCCTGGTGGGGGACGCGCGTGCCGCCCACGAGGCGGCGCTCGATACCTTCGCCACCATCGAGATGCCGGATGTGGATCCGATCGTCGCCCCTCTGGTGTACGCCCTGCCGGTCCAACTGCTCGCCTACCACGCCGCGGTTTTCATGGGGAAGGACGTCGATCAGCCGCGCAATCTGGCAAAGTCGGTCACGGTCGAGTAAGCTCGGGCTGCGGCGCAACCGATGGTCCGTGCGGCCCGTGGAATCGGCGGAGCATGCAGTTATCGTCGTTGGGCTGATTGCGCGGCATGAGCAGCAAGACCGATCCTCCGAATCCCGAGCCTGCGGGCCTGCCGCCGCCGGATGCCGTTGCGACGCACGGCCAGCGGGGCATCTCGGCCCGCGCGCGGATTCGCAACTATTTCCTCACGGGCCTCATCGTGGCCGGCCCGCTGGCGCTCACCATCTACATCACCTGGTGGATCGTCGGCCTGGTTGACGCCTGGGTGAAGCCGCTGGTGCCGGCCGCCTATTGGCCGGATACCTACCTGCCGGTGTCGATCCCGGGCTTCGGGCTGATCGTCGCCTTCGTCGGTCTCACCCTGCTCGGCTTCCTCACGGCCAATCTGGTCGGCCGCTCCCTGGTGGAGGCCGGCGAGACCCTGCTCGAGCGCATGCCGGTGGTCAGCGGCCTCTACCGTGGCATCAAGCAGATCTTCGAGACGGCGTTCTCGCCGTCCGGCACCACCTTCCGCAGGGTCGGGCTGGTCCAGTTCCCGACGCCCGGCACGTGGTCGATCGTCTTCATCGCCGCTGCCCCGCCGCGCGACATGGCCGAAGCCCTGCCCCCGGTCGGAGAGTATGTCGGCGTCTTTCTGCCGTGCACGCCCAACCCGACGACGGGCTTCTTCTTCTACCTGCCGCGTCGCGACGTGCTGGACGTGCCGGTTTCGGTGGACGATGCGGCCAAGCTCGTCATGTCGGCCGGCCTGATCCAGCCCGAGGACCAGCAGAAGCGGCTCCAGGCGCTCGCCGCCCAGGCGCGCGAGCCGGCCTGATCGCGCGGCGACAGAGAGACCTCAACCCGCGCGCAACAGGCGGATCGCCTCGTCGCGCCCGAACAGATAGAGCAGCAGCCGGAGCGCTTCGCCGCGTGCGCTGGTGAGTTCCGGGTCACGCTCGAGCACCAGCCGCGCCTCGTCGCGCGCCGCGGCGATCAGGTCGGCATCGATGTCGGGCCGCAGGAAGCGGAAGTCGGGCACGCCGGATTGGCGCGTGCCGAGGATCTCGCCCTGGCCGCGCAGCTTCAAGTCCTCCTCGGCGATGCGGAAGCCGTCTTCGGTTTCGCGCATGATCCTGAGGCGCGCCTCGGCGACCGGGCCGAGAGGCGCCCGGTAGAGCAGTAGGCAGCTCGACGCCTCTCCGCCGCGCCCCACGCGGCCGCGCAGCTGATGCAGCTGGGCGAGGCCGAAGCGCTCGGCGTGCTCCACCACCATGACCGTCGCCTCGGGCACGTCGACGCCCACCTCGACGACGGTCGTTGCCACCAGCACCTGGGTGTCCCCCGCGGCAAAGCTCGCCATGGCGGCATCCTTGTCGCGCGCGTTCATCTTGCCGTGCAGGAGCCCGACGCCCGCGCCGAGCGCCTGGTTCAGGCTGCCGTAGCGCTCTTGCGCCGCTGCCACGTCGAGCTCCTCCGACTCCGCCACCAGCGGGCAGATCCAGTAGACGCGCGCGCCGCCGGCCGCGGCGCGCGCCACGGCGCCTACGACTTCGTCGAGCCGCTCCAGCGGCACCGCGCGGGTCTGGATCGGCTGGCGCCCCGCCGGCTTCTCGGTCAGCAGGGAGACGTCCATGTCGCCGAACAGCGTCAGCACCAGGGTGCGCGGGATCGGCGTCGCCGTCATCACCAGGAGGTCGACGCTGTCGCCCTTGGCGCCGAGCGCCAGCCGCTGGTGCACGCCGAATCGGTGCTGCTCGTCGACGACGGCGAGACCGAGGTCCCGGAACGCCACGCTCTCCTGGAACAGCGCGTGGGTGCCGACCACCGCGTGGACGCGGCCGGAGGCCAGCCCGTCGAGCACGGCGGCGCGCTCGGCCGCCTTGTCGCGGCCGGTGAGCACGGCCACCTCCAGGCCGCCCGCCCGGGCGAGCGGGGCGATGCGGGCATGGTGCTGCCGCGCCAGGATCTCGGTCGGCGCCATCAGCGCCGCCTGGCGCCCGGCCTCCACCACCCGCGCCATGGCCAGCAGGGCGCAGACCGTCTTGCCGGACCCGACGTCGCCCTGCAGCAGGCGCAGCATGCGGTCGGGCGCGGCGAGATCGGCGTCGATCTCCGCCAGCGCGGTGCTCTGCGCAGCCGTCAGCTTGAAGGGCAGGGCGGCGCGGATGGCCGCAACGCGTGTGCCGTCGCCCTGGTGAACGCGGCCGCGCGTGCGCCGCCGCCGGCTGCGCACCAGGCCCAGCGCCAGCTGCGTCGCCAGGATCTCATCGAGCGCCAGGCGCGCCCGGCCGGGACTTGTCGGGTCGGCCGCCTCCGCGTCCGGAGGCTGATGCAGCGAGCGCAGCGCGGCGGCGAACGGTGGCAGGGCGCCTTGCCGCTCCATGTCCTGCCATTCCGGCAGCTGCGGAACGCGCCGCAGCGCCTCGGCCGTGGCCTTGGCGACGATGCGGCCGCTCAGCCCCTCGGTCAGCGGATAGACCGGCTCGACCAAGCTGGCGCCCGCGAGTTCGTCCGGCCGCAGCACGAGATCGGGGTGCACGATCTGCCGATGGCCGTCCCGGAGCTCCAGGCGACCGGAGACGATGCGCCGCTCGCCGACCGGCAGCAGCTTCTCCAGGCGCTGACGGCCGCCGCCGAAATAGATGAGCGTCACGTCCCCGGTGTCGTCCTCGACCAGGATGCGGTAGGGGCTGCGCGCGCGCTGCGGCGGCGCAGGCTGATGGCGCGCGACGCGCACATCGAGCGTGACCACCTCGCCGGGCACCGCATCGGCAACGAGAGGCCGAGACCTGCGATCAATCACGCCGGTCGGCAGGTGGAACAGGAGATCGATCAGGCGCGCGGGCTGGGTCGACGAGCCGAGCAAGCGGTCGAACAATTGCGCCAGCCGCGGTCCGATCCCGGGGATCACGGCGACGGTGGCGAAGAGCGGATCGAGGACGGACGGCCGCATTGATCCCTTTGTGACGGCTGACATGGGCGGGACCCAACGCTATATACCAGCCCACGACCGCGACACGAGATGCGCCCCCGTCGACGCTCCGTCCGGATCACCTCGCCGTGACGCTACGGAGGCACCCATGAGCGGCTCAACTCGCACCAGCGCAAACCTCGACATCCGGCGCCGGCGCATTCTCTTCCGCGCCTGGCATCGCGGCACACGGGAGATGGATCTCCTGATGGGTCAGTTCGTCGATGCCGAGATCGAGAGCCTGTCGGACGGCGACCTCGACGAGCTGGAGCGCCTGATCGAGGTGCCGGATCGCGATGTCTTCGGCTGGGTCACGGGCGAGAACGAGACGCCGGGCAACTACCGCTCGGCCGTGCTCGAGCGCCTGCGCGCCTTTCACAGCCATTCCGCCCCTGTCCACCTTTGAGTATATCCCTCCGCGCGGGCGGAGCCTCCTGCGCGCGGAGAACCGCTCCGGATGCAGGTCGTCGGAGCACGTCCGCTCTTGGCCGCGACGTCACGGCCCTCAATCGCCCCTGGGCGGCTTGCGCGTCTCCGCGCCGGCGTCCGCATGATCATGTTTGACCGATGACAGCGTCCCTCAAGAAAGCGCTCGACGCCCTCGTGCGCGGCGACCGGCCGACCTTTTCCAGCGTTCCCGACAGCTTCGTTCCGCTGGTGCTCGCCGACCTCGCCCGCGGTCTGGCGCAGGCCGGCGAGGCGCCAGCCGCGCTCGCCTATGTGGCCCGCCAGGGGCAGCGCCTGGCGTTGGTGGAAAGCGGCCTGAGCTTCGTCGCGCCCGATGTGGAGGTGCTGACCTTCCCCTCGTGGGACTGCCAGCCCTACGATCGCGTGTCGCCGATCAGCGCCATCACCGCGCGGCGCATGACGGTGCTGTCGCGCCTGGCGCGCACCCGATCGTCGGCCGAGCGGCCGCGCATCCTGCTGACCACCGTCAACGCGCTCGTGCAGCGGGTGCCGCCGCGGGCGCGCATCGCCGCCGAAACCTTCTCGGCCGCTCCGGGCAACGCCATCGCCATGGACGGGCTCATCCAGTGGCTGGAGATCAACGGCTTCAGCCGCACCGGCACGGTGCGCGACACCGGCGAGTACGCCCTGCGCGGCGGCATCCTCGATCTCTACGCGCCCGGCATGCCGCAGCCGATTCGCCTCGACTTCTTCGGCGACACGCTGGAGTCGATCCGCCCGTTCGATCCGGAGACGCAGCGCTCGACGGGCCAGCTGCGTTCGCTCGACCTGGTGCCGATGAGCGAGGTGCAACTCACCACCGAGACCATCCGCCGCTTCCGCCAGGCGTATGTCGCCGCGTTCGGTGCGGCGACGCGGGACGACACGCTCTATGAAGCGGTGAGCGAGGGCCGGCGCCATCCCGGTCTCGAACACTGGCTGCCGCTCTTCCACCAGAAGCTCGATACGCTGCTCGACTTTCTGCCGGGTGTGCCGCTGGTGCTCGACGAGCGCGTCGACGATGTGGCCGGCGAGCGTCTGGCCCAGGTGAACGACTACTACGAGGCGCGCGTCGCCGGCATGGGCGTGAGCGGCGCCGGCGCTCCCTACAAGCCGGTCCGGCCCGAAACGCTCTACCTCGCAGCGGACGAGTGGTCGCAATACCTGCAGAAGGCGGACTTCGCGCGGGTCACCCCGTTCGCCCAGCCCGAGGGCGGCGGCCGCTCCGTCATCGACCTCGGTGCGCGCCAGGGCCGCAGCTTCGCGCCGGAGCGGGCCGACGAGACGGTCAACGTGTTCGAAGCGGCGGTTGGCCATATGGCGGCTCGCAAGGCCGAGGGTCGCCGCGTCGTCGTGGCCGCCTGGTCGGACGGCTCACGCGAGCGCCTGTCGCATGTCCTGGCCGATCACGGCGTCAAGGGGCTGCGCCCGGTGCCGAACTTCGCCCGGGCCGTGGCCCTGCCCCAAGCCGAGATCGGCATGGCGGTCTGGGGCATGGAGGAGGGCTTCGAGACCGGCGATCTCACCGTCGTCTGCGAGCAGGACGTCCTCGGCGACCGGCTGATCCGCCAGACCCGCCGATCCAAGCGGGCGCAGGATTTCATCGCCGAGGTCGGCAGCCTCAGCACCGGCGACGTCGTCGTCCACGTCGACCATGGCATCGGCCGCTTCGTCGGCCTGCAGACCATCACCGTCGGCGGCGCACCGCACGACTGCCTGGAGCTCCACTATGCCGGCGGCGACAAGCTGTTCCTGCCGGTCGAGAATATCGAGCTTCTGTCCCGCTACGGCTCGGAAGACACCGAGGTCGTTCTCGACAAGCTGGGCGGCGTCGGCTGGCAGGCCCGCAAGGCCAAGCTCAAGAAGCGCATTCGCGAGATGGCGAGCGAGCTCATCAAGGTCGCCGCCGCCCGTGCGCTGCAGGACGCGCCCAAGGTGGTGCCGCCACCGGGCCTCTACGACGAGTTCGCCGCTCGCTTCCCCTACGACGAGACCGAGGACCAGCAGACCGCCATCGACGCGGTGATGGACGATCTCGCCCGCGGCCGGCCCATGGACCGGCTGATCTGCGGCGACGTCGGCTTCGGCAAGACCGAGGTGGCGCTGCGGGCGGCATTCGCCGTCGCCCTGGCCGGCCAGCAGGTGGCGCTCATCGCCCCCACCACGCTCCTGGTGCGCCAGCACTACCAGGGCTTCGTCCAGCGCTTCCAGGGCTTGCCGGTCAAGTTGGCGCAGGCGTCGCGGCTGATTGCGGCCGCGGAGCTCAAGCAGGTCAAGACGGGGCTGGCCGACGGCCAGGTCGACATCGTCGTGGGCACCCACGCGCTGCTGGGCAAGACCATCAAGTTCCGCGATCTCGGCCTCATCATCGTCGACGAGGAGCAGCACTTCGGCGTGGCGCACAAGGAGCGGCTGAAGGCCCTCAGGTCGGAGGTGCACGTGCTGACGCTGTCGGCAACGCCGATCCCGCGCACGCTTCAGCTGGCGCTGACCGGGGTCCGCGAGCTGTCGATCATCGCCACCCCGCCGGTCGACCGCCTGGCGGTGCGGACTTTCGTCACGCCATTCGATCCGCTGACCATCCGCGAGGCGCTGCTGCGCGAGCGCTACCGCGGCGGTCAATCCTTCTATGTGGTGCCGCGCATCGAGGATCTGGCCGAGGTCAGGACCTTCCTCGACGAGCACGTGCCCGAGGCGAAGGTGACCGTGGCGCACGGCCAGATGCCCGCCGGGCAGCTCGAGGATGTCATGACCGCCTTCTACGAGGGCAAGTTCGACATCCTGCTGTCCACCACGATCATCGAGTCGGGTCTCGACATCCCGCGCGCCAACACGCTGATCGTGCACCGGGCCGACATGTTCGGCCTGGCCCAGCTCTATCAGCTGCGCGGCCGGGTCGGCCGGTCGAAGACGCGCGCCTACGCCCTGTTCACGGTGCCGGCCAACCGCACCATCACGGTGACCGCCGACAAGCGGCTCAAGGTCCTCCAGAGCCTCGACACCCTGGGCGCCGGCTTCCAGCTCGCCAGCCACGACCTCGACATCCGCGGCGCCGGCAATCTCTTGGGCGACGAGCAGTCCGGCCACATCCGCGAGGTCGGCTACGAACTCTATCAGCAGATGCTCGAGGAGGCCGTCGCGCAGCTCAAGGCCGGCGTGGAGGACACGGTCGGCGACGAGCAATGGTCGCCGACGATCACCATCGGCACGGCCGTGATGATCCCGGAGCCCTACGTCCCCGATATCCAGCTCCGGCTCGGCCTTTACAAGCGCCTGTCGACGCTGGAGAGCGACCAGGAGATCGAGGCGTTCGGCGCCGAGATGATCGATCGCTTCGGGCCGCTGCCGCAGGAGGTGGAGCAACTGCTGAAGCTGGTCGCCATCAAGGCATTGTGTCTGCGCGCCAACGTCGCCAAGGTGGAGGCGGGACCCAAGGGCATCGTCGTCTCCTTCCGCGACAACAGCTTCGCCAATCCCGAAGGGCTGGTCGGCTACGTGGCCGAGCAGGGCTCGCTGGCCAAGGTGCGGCCGGACATGACCATCGTCTTCATCGACGACTTCGATACGCCCGAGGCCAGGCTCAAGGGCACGGCCCGGTTGCTGCGCGATCTCGTGCGCATCGCCGAGCGCAAGAAGGCAGCGTGAGGGCCAGAACGTTTTCGAGCGAAGTGGACGCCGGTTCGCGTGAAGAAAACGCGACAAAACAAACAGATAGAGCATTTCGGCGATTCGAAGAAACGCGGAAATGCTCTAGGCGCCCGTCCCGATCGGATGCGATCGTCCGATCGGCCGGACTTGCCGCCGGCTCAGGCCGGGGCGTTTGCGGTGGCGACGTTCTCGCCCGCGATCTTGGCCGCGATGCGCTGCATGTAACGGGCGAGCGTCGCCGGCTCCTGCGCGCCCGGAATGGCCAGCCGCTCGGCGAAAATAAAGCAGGGCACGCCCGTCACCCCGCCCTCCGCCGCGTAGCCGATCTCCTCCTGGACGCGACCGACATCGGCGTCGCCGGCCAGCAACTCGCCGACGACGTCGGCATCCATGCCGGCCTCGGCCGCGATCGCCTTGAGCACGGTCGCGTCGCCGATGTCGTCGCCTTCGATGAAGAAGCGGGTGAACAGCGCCTCCACCACCGCGCCCTGGACGTCGGCAGCCCCGGCCCAGCGGATCAGCCGGTGCGCATCGAGCGTGTTGGGCGAGCGCTTGATGCGGTCGAAGCGGAATCCGATGCCCTCCTTCTCGCCTTCCGCCGTCAGCCGTTCGGAGATGGAGCGCACCTTCTCGAGGCTGCCGAACTTGCGCTGCATATACTCCTGGCGGTCGAGCCCCTGGCGGGGAATAGTCGCGTCGAGCTGGAACGGCCGCCAGGTCAGCGCGACGGCGACATCAGGCGCCAGAGCAATGGCATGCTCGATGCGGCGCTTGCCGATGAAGCACCACGGGCAGACGACATCCGAGACCACATCGACATGGATGGGCAGGGCTTGGGCTGAGGACACGGGGGCATCTCCACGTGGCGGTCGGGCGCCGGCATTATGCGCCGCCCGACCGAGGGGTAAAGCGCGAAGCAGTCCGGACCGCCCGATGGTTCTCACGCCTGCGGCAAGCCCGCGTGGGGCAACGGCCGGATAGACCGTCGGATCCACCACATTGGAGCGTGTTCCGCGCCTTCGATGATCCTCTCCACTGGCGAAATGTTCTAGAGCGTTTTCGAGCGAAGTGGACGCCGGTTCGCGTGAAGAAAACGCGACAAAACAATCAGATAGAGCCTTTCGCGATTCGAAGAAACGCGGAAAGGCTCTCTAGCGGCTGACCGGCGCGGTGTCGCGCGCCTGCCACCACTGCTCCGGGTAGGGGCCGTAGAGGGGCAATTGCGCCGGCCGGCCGATGCGGTTCGTGCGGGCGATCCAGAAGTCCGAGAGGTGGAAGAGGGGAATGACGTAGAAGCCGGAGAGCAGCGTGCGGTCGAGCGCGCGGGCCGCCGCGTCGAACGCCTCCGCGCTGTCTGCGGCCAGCAGCGCGGCGATCATGGCGTCGACCGCCGGCGAGCGGGCGCCCGCGAAGTTGAAGGACGCCTCCCGATCCGCCGATTGCGAGCCCCAGCGGAAGTACTGTTCGTTGCCCGGCGACGGCGACACCGGCCAGGACGCGATGATCATGTCGTAGTCGAAACGCTGGCGGCGACGCTCGTACTGAACCGTGTCGACGAGCCGCACGCGCGTCGCGATGCCGATCCAACGCAGACTGTCGGCCAGGTTGAGAGCCAGCCGCTCCTGCTCGCGGGTGACCACCATGATCTCGATCGTCAGCGGCTCGCCGCTCGGCTGCTTCAGGGCGCTGCCGTCGAGGCGCAGGCCGGCGGCCTCCAGCTGCGTCAGCGCGCGCTGGAAGGCCTCTCGGTCCCGCCCCGTGCCGTCGGCCGAGGCGGGACGCCAGCTGCCGTCCATGATGTCCGCCCGCACGGCGTTTGGAAACGGCGCGAGGAGCTTGCGCTCCAACGGACCGGCCGGCCGTCCCGTGGAGGCCATCGGTGATTCCGCGAAGTAGCTGCTCGTGCGCTCGTAGAGCCCGTAGTAGAGATTACGGTTCACCCAATCGAAGTCGAACAGGTACGATAGAGCTTCGCGGACGCGGATGTCGGTAAACTTGGCACGGCGCGTGTTGAAGACGAATCCCGACATGCCCTTGGGCAACAACGAGCGCGGATGTTCCTTGACAATGCGCCCGTCATTGACAGCCGGGATGTCATAGGCCTGCGTCCAGCGGGCAGGATCGTGCTCAACCCTGACGTCGTAGAGCCCCGCCTTGAACGCTTCGAACAGGCTGTTGGCGTCGCGGTAATAGTCGTAGCGGATCTCGTTGAAGTTGATGGTGCCCCGGTTGACGGGAAGCTCGGCGCCCCAGTACGCAGGGTCGCGCCGGTAGGTGATGCTCTCGCCGGGCTTGACCGTGTCGACCATGTAGGGCCCGGAGCCGACCAGCGGTTTGAACCCGGCAGCGTCGAAGTGCGCCGCGTCCGTCGCGTGCTTGGGCAGCACCGGCATCAGGCCGAGGATGAGCGGCAGCTCCCGGTCGTCGGCCTGGCTGAGGTCGAACCGGATGGTATGCGGATCGATGATCTCGATGCGCGAGACCTTGGCGTAGGAGTTGCGGTAGTTCGGCCGGCCGCTTTTCCTGAGCAGCTCCAGGCTGAACTTCACGTCGTCGGCGGTGATCGGGACACCATCGGAGAATTTTGCGCGGGGGTCGAGCCGGAATGTGACGTAGGAGCGGTCGTCCGGCGTCTCGATCGACCGGGCGATGAGCCCGTACAGCGTGAAGGGCTCGTCGAGCGAGCGCTTCATCAGCGAGTCGATGCTGAGCGTTGCCACCCCGAGCGCGGCTGTGAGCCCCTTCACCGGGAAGGGGTTGAGGCTGTCGAAGGTGCCCGGGACGCCGAGCGTCAGCCGGCCCCCGCCGGCGCCGTCGGGGGCCGCGTAGGACAATCGGTCGAAGCCGGCTTGCAGCCGGGGTTCGCCGTGCATGGCGATGCCGTTGCTCTCGCGCGCGCCGGCTCCAGCCGAGATCGCCAGGGCGAGTGCGACGAGGCCGGCGCGGTACGAAAAGCGGCCAAGTATCAGCATGGACGGATGGAAGGAGGGTTCCGCAAGGACGGCACCGGGCTGGGCGAATCAGGGACGGCCCTCTGTGGCCGCGAACCTGAGCGTTTTCTTGTCGCCCGAATCCGATCAAGTCCTTTCGTGTCGCGCGTTGGCAACGCGCCCGGGCGGGGCGGGGCGAGCACGCCGGCAGTCAAGCGGTCGAGCGCGCGGGCGGCCACCGCCTTGGCGCGCGAGGCCGCGGGCAGGGTCGAGCGCCGAAGGGACTGGAAACGGGGCGGGTTAGGGGGTAAAGGGACCCCAACTTTGTCGGTCATTCATCCGCCTTATTCGCAACCGAAGCACGTCGTGCCGATCGAGGGCGAGCAGGGCGCAGAGGCGCTCTTCGGGTCAATACCGCGGCATACCGCAAAACGGGCTCTTCCTCTGGCAATGATCGACATCAACGACATGTGTAAAGGCGCTCGACGGCGCATGCCTGCGCATTAAACAAGAGCGCACCGGGGTCCGTGCTGTGATCGAAGGGATATCTTGCATGACATTCATCAACAGGTCTGCGCGCCTCGGCGCGGCCCGCGCGGCTGTGGGACTGCTCGCCGCCAGCATGGCCGCGCTGGCTCCGGCCGCAGCATTCGCGCAGCAGAAGAAGCCGGCGGCGCAGCCGGCCCCCGCCCAGCAGCCGGCCCCGGCGCAGCAGCAGGGCGCCCCCTCCGGCCCGACCGTGGTTGCCGTGAAGTCCGAGCCGTCGCAGCCGGACTGGACCAAGGTGTGCGGCAAGGATCCGTCGAACCAGAAGGAAATCTGCTACACCACACGCGACTTCGTCTCCGACCAGGGGCAGCCCGTCCTCGCCGTCGCCGTCTATGACGTGAAGGGCGAGCCGGCGAAGATGATGCGCTTCCTGCTCCCGCTCGGCCTGCTGATCCAGCCGGGCATCCGCGTCACCGTCGATCAGGGCCAGGCCACCGAAGGCCGCTTCGCGCTCTGCTTCCCCAACGGCTGCTTCGCCGAGGTGCCGATCAAGGAAGCCGACATCACCGCCCTGAAGAAGGCGACGACCGTCAACGTCAGCGTCCAGAACCAGGTCGCCAACGTGGTCACCTTCCAGGTGCCGCTGGCCGGATTCCAGAAGGGCTTCGACGGGGCGGCGATCGACCCGAAGGTGCTCGAGGAGCAGCAGAAGAAGCTGCAGGAAGAGCTGCAGAAGCGCAGCGAAGAGATGCGCAAGAAGATGGAGGCCTCGGGCCAGGCAGCACCGGCGGCCGGCGCCGCTCCGGCTCCGACCGTCCCGGCTCCCGCGCCCAAGCAGTAAGGCGACCGCGCTCCGAGGCCGATAGGGCGTCGGGGCGCCACTGCCGGCCGCGCCCGCACGATCGTGCGGCTCGGGTCTTGGCGACGGGTTTTTGCTTTCAAGTCGATGGATGGTCGGGTCAGGCCCGACCATTTCTATTCTCAACGTCACGGTCGGGCTTGACCCGGCCATCCATCCCATGGCGAAGCTTTAGCCCGCGAGGTCGATCCGGGGACCGGTGGCGCCATTGAGCAGCCGCTTGAGGTGATAGCTCGCGAGGCCGTCGAGCGGCCGCTGGCCGACCAGCGCGGCGAAGGCGGCGATCGTGCCTGAATCGTTGCGCTCGAGCTTGGCGAAGGCCTCATGATAGCTGCGGGTCGCGGGATCGGCGAGCGCCGCCTCGGACAGCGGCTCCCACGCTCGCAATGCCTCCGCCTTGCCGCGCAGCAACAGATCGCCGATCGGACGCCCGCCGAAGCCGTCGACCCGATCCGCCAGGTTGGCGCTGACACAGATGCGCGTGCCGAGCGGTTTGTTGGCCGATTCGAGCCGCGCCGCGGTGTTGATGGTGTCGCCGTAGGCCGTGTAGTCGAAAAACCGGCCGCCGCCGAAGTTGCCGACGATGGCAGGTCCCGCATGCGCACCGATCCGTGTGGCGCCCACATCGATCCCCTTGTCGCACGACCAGCGCCTGCGGAACTCTTCGGCGAAGGCATCCAGCTCGAGAGCGCAGGCGACGGCACGGCTGGCGTGATCGGGCTGATCGCCGGGCGCTCCGAACAGCACGTGCAACGCATCGCCGACGATCTTCGCCACGGTGCCCTCGTGCGCGAAGACGATGTCTGTCATGCCGATGAGGTAGTCGTTGAGCAGCGCCGCCAGCACCGTGGGATCGATCGCTTCGACCAGCTTGGTGAAGCCGGTCACGTCGGTGAACAGCGAGGTGACGTCGCGGCGCTCGCCGCCGTTCAACCGCTGGGCGTCGATGGCGAGGCGTTCCGCAAGGTTGGGCGAGAAGTAGCGCGACAGCGCGGCATGGGCGCGCTCGGCGTCGAGCTGCCGCTGGCGCGCCTCGCGGATGCGGGTGATATGGCGCAGCGTCTTGTCGATCGTCGTCTCGAGGTCGGTAAAGTCGATCGGCTTGGTGACGAAGTCGAACGCACCGCGATTCATGGCGGAGCGGATGTTGGCCATGTCGCCGTAGGCGGAGACGATGACGGTCGAGACATCCTCGTCGGTCTGCTGCAGGCGCTCCAGCAGGGCGAGTCCATCCATGCGCGGCATGTTGATGTCGCTCACCACCACATCGATGCCGACGTGGCTCTCGATCAGGGACAGCGCTTCGACGCCATCGTGCGCGAACAGGAAGGCAAGCTGGCCGGCGCGGATCTGGCGCCTGAACCGCTGCAGCAACAGGGGCTCCAGGTCCGGCTCGTCGTCGACGACGAGGATCGTGATCACGGCAGCTGTCCGCTTCCACCTACCCGTGCGTCGATCTCGCTGCGCAACGCCAGAAAGTCGATCGGCTTGGTCAAAAGCTCGTCGGCACCGCGCGCCAGCGCGACCTCCCGCGTGCGCGCGTCGCCGTAGGCGGTGATCATTACGATCGGCAGATCGGGCCGGACCTCCTTCGCGCGGGGGACCAGATCCAGGCCGCTCATGCCGGGCATGTTGATGTCGGAGACGAGCAGGACGGGGCGTTCGCCGTCGGCGTCGATGAGCTTGCGCAGCGCCTCTTCGCCCGACAGCGCGAAATCCATGACGAACCGCCCGGCGCGCAGCTCGCGGCGAAACTGCTGCCGGAACAGCATCTCCACGTCCTTTTCGTCATCGACGATCAAGATACACGCGCTCACTTGCGTCTCCTCGCCTGCGGCTGCGCTGCGGCGCCGCGCGGCAGCCTGACGACGAATTCCGTGAACGAGCCGGGCTCGGTTTCGACCTCCAGAGTGCCGCCGTGTTGCTTCACGACGATATCATAGCTGAGCGAAAGCCCGAGGCCCGTTCCTTCACCGGCCGGCTTCGTCGTGAAGAACGGGTTGAAGATCTTAGCCTTAACCTCCGCAGGTATGCCTACGCCGTTGTCTCGCACGCGGATCTCTACCCGGTCACCTAAATTTTTCGTGGCGACCCGCAACGCCGGCTCGAAGCCGGGCTCGGCCGCCTTCTTGCGCTGCTGCGACGCATAAAAGCCGTTGCCGATCAGATTGATCAGAACGCGGATGAATTCCTGCGGATAGAGCTCCACGGCGCCGATCGTCGCGTCGAAGGAGCGCTCCAGCGTGACGTTGAAACCCTGCTTCTCCGCTCTGGCACCGTGATAGGCCAGGTTGAGGCTCTCCTCGACGAGAGCATTGAGGTCCACCGCGCGGCGCTCGCCGACGCCCTCGCGCGAATGCAGCAGCATGTTCTTGACGATGGAATCGGCGCGTTTGCCATGCTCGACCACCTTGGCGAGGTTGCCCTCCAGCATGTCGCCGATGTCGTCGACCTCCGTCTTGGTTTCCTTGTCGAGCTTTACGCCGGTCAGCAGGCTGCGCAGCTCGCGCACCAGATCGGCCGACAGGTCGGCGAAGTTGTTGACGAAATTGAGCGGGTTCTTGATCTCGTGCGCAATGCCGGCGGTGAGCTGGCCGAGCGAGGCAAGCTTCTCGCGGGTGACCAGCTGGGCCTGTGCCGCCTGCAGACCGGTCAGCGCCACCTCGGCCTTGTCCTTGGCGAGCTTGAGCTCGCGCTGGTCGCGCTGTTGCATGAGCAGCAGCACGATGCCGCCCGCCGCCGCGGCCACGAGGTAGACCAGCAGGTATTTGAAGGCGAAGATGTTGGCCTCGATCGGCTGGACGACCGTGATCTCCTGAATGCCGCGGACGTCGCCGACCTTCCAGTCGGTCTTGGGGCTTTGCGGGTGCGCGTTGTGGCAGTTGACGCAGGCCTGCCCCATGATGATCGGGGTGGCGATCCGCACCTGGCGGTCGAACACCGAGCCGCTGACCTCGGAAACGGTCTCCTTGGGATGGCGCCGCAGCTCGGCGAGGGCATCTGTTTCGAATGCGTCGAGGCTGTAGGGCTTGCGGCCCTGGAACGGCAGGTCGGAAATGAAGGCGTAACGGACGTTGCCATCGCGGCTGCTGATCATGCGGCCGAGCTCGATCGACAGGGTCGCCGGGATGGGGATAGCGTGATCGATGTCCTTGTAGTTTTCAGTGATCCGCACGGTGCCGGGGGCGGATTGGATGCGGGCCACCACATCGCTGGCGTAGAACGCGCGCATATCGTCGATGACCCGCCCGACCTCGCCGGCCTGGCGGCGCAGCATGTTCTCCGACAGGGAGCGCAGATCGAGCCAGACCGCAACGGGCAGCCCGGCCAGGGCGAGCAGTATCAGGATGATCGCGAAGCGACCGGTTCTGATGTGGCTGAGAGCATGTGTCACTGCCGCACCCCTGGCGCTTCCCCGGCGCATCGCCCGCTCAGACGTCGTCATCTAACCGAACTTTTGCCCGCCCCTTCCGATCGAGTAGTCCCTCCCCAACCGGGAGCGCGCGCTAGATCATGATCGTCAATTATGGACGCCCCGGGGCGTCGCGCCGTCAATGGGCGTGGTTGGAGCGTGCCCGATAGGAGCCGTCGTTGTCGCGTTCGAACATCTCATCGATGCGCGGATGGCGCACCGGATTCCCGGTGGTGTCGGGCAGCAGGTTCTGTTCGGAGACGTAGGCGACGTACTGGGTTTCGGCGTTCTCGGCGAGCAGATGGTAGAAGGGCTGGTCTTTGCGCGGCCGCACCTCTTCGGGGATCGACTGCCACCATTCCTCGGTGTTGTTGAATTCCGGGTCGACGTCGAATATCACGCCCCGGAACGGGTAGACGCGGTGGCGGACCACCTGCCCGATGGCAAACTTGGCGGCGCCGAATTTCATCGCCTAATCTCCGCTCTTGTCCGAACCAGCGCGGCGGGTCTGAAGGTCCGGGCCCTCGCACGGCCTCGGCGCGCAGGACCTTCAGATCGAACAAGCCACACTCGAATCATATCTTACGCGCAGGTCCCGGGCGACGCCGAAGGCGTTCCCGGCGATTGGCGCCGTTGCGACGCGCCCAAATCAAAGCCCGTAGAGGGCAGCGTAGTCGCTATCCTTGGAGGCAACCAGACGCGCCAAGTCGACGATGACCTTGGCCTGCTTCCAGGTGGCGTCGTCCTGCATCTTGCCGTCAATCATCACCGCGCCCGTTCCATCCGGCATGGCCGCGAGGATGCGCTTGGCGAAGTCGACCTCGCCCGGGTCAGGGCTAAACACGCGCTTGGCGATTGAAATCTGAGTCGGGTGCAGACTCCAAGCCCCGGCGCAGCCGAGCAGGAACGCGTTGCGGAACTGCGCCTCGCAGGCGTCCAGGTCGGCAAAGTCGCCGAACGGGCCGTAGAAGGCCTTGATGCCGTTGGCCTGGCAGGCGTCGACCATGCGAGCGATGGTGTAGTGCCACGGATCCTGTTGAGCCGACTGGCGCGGCGCGTCGCCGCCGGGATCGGACAACACCTTGTAGTCTGGGTGGCCGCCGCCAACGCGTGTCGTCTTCATGCCGCGCGAGGCGGCGAGGTCGGCCGGGCCGAGGCTGATGCCGTGCATGCGCGGCGACGCCTGCGCGATCGCCTCTACGTTCTTCACGCCCTCGGCGGTCTCGAGGATGGCGTGGATGAGGATCGGCTTGGTGACGCCGCGCCTGGCTTCCAGCTGTGCCAGCAACTGGTCGAGATAGTGGACGTCCCAGGGCCCCTCTACCTTGGGCAGCATCATGACGTCGAGCTTGTTACCGGCGGCCGCGACAATCTCGGTGATATCGTCGAGCACCCACGGGCTGTTCAGGCAGTTGATGCGCGTCCACAGACCGGTCGTGCCGAAATCGGTCTCCTCCGCCATCTTGATGAAGCCGGCCCGCGCGGCCTCCTTGGCGTCGGCGGGAATGGCATCCTCCAGGTTGCCGAGCACGACGTCGACCTGGCGGACGAGCTCCGGCACCTTGGCGCGCATCTTGTCGTTGTGGGGCGGGACGAAATGGATCATCCGCTCCAGCCGCACGGGAAGTTCGCGGAACGGCTCGGGCGCTCCGATCGCCAACGGACGGTAGAACTGGCGCGGCAGTTTCATGGAGCGCTCCCTTGTCGCCGCGGGCGGACGGCCCGCGGTGTGATCGATCGAGGTGTGCGATAGGCGAGGTCGAGGCCGCAGTCCAGCCCGCTCGCCGGCGTGGCGCCGTCCGCAGCCGGCAGCGCTGCCTGTAGCGGGCGTGCCGCTGCCCGCAACCAAGCGGCTACGAGGCAAAACCCGCGCCAGCGCGCCGCATCAGGCTGGGCAGGCCGAGCCGCGGCGCCAGCCCCTCGCGCATCACCAGCCGGCGCAGCGGCCCGGCGGCATCGAGCGTCAGCATGGCCGCGCCGCGCACCAGATCGAGCGGCAGCATGTCCAACAGCAGCGAGCGATTCAGCGCGTCGATGACGCCTGTGCGCGTGCGCGCATCGACGAGCCTGCCGCGCGAGAACCTGGACATGGCGGTGGCGTCGGCGATCGCTTGCCCCCGCGACCGGGCGTCGACGATCACATCGCGCAGCGCGGCAACGTCTCGGAGGCCCAGGTTGAGACCCTGGGCCCCGATCGGCGGGAACACGTGGGCGGCTTCGCCGACGAGCGCGGCGCCGTGGCCGGCAAAGCGGGCCACGGACAGCCCCTGCATGGGCACGACGCCGCAGTGCCCCTCCAGCGTCATGGCGCCTAGCATGGATTGCGCCTGGCGCTCGACTGCGGATGCAAGCTCATCGGCGGTCATCCGGCGCAGGCGCCTGGCTTGGTAGGGCGGGCAGACCCAGACCAGGCTGGAACGCCGGCCCGGCAGCGGCACGAGCGTGAAGGGGCCGCCGCGCGTGTGCAGCTCCGTCGAGGTGTCGCGGTGCGGCCGCGCGTGCGCAAAGATGGCCGTCAGCGCCGTCTGCCGGTAGGTCCAGGTCCGCACGGCGACGTCGAGCGCGTGGCGCACCAGCGACTGACGCCCGTCCGCTCCCACCACGAGGGGCGGCTCGAGCGTGTCGCCGTCCGCCAGCGTAAGCCTGAGGCCGGCTGCGTGTGAATCGGCAGCGGCCAACGGCGCATCCCGGATCGTCAGCCGCGGCGTGGCTCGCGCGACCTGGGCCAGCCCGTCGACGAGCGCCGCATTCTCGATGTTGTAGCCAAATGCGTCGAGCCCGATCTCGCTGGCATGGAAGGTGAGGGGGGGGGGCGCAAACAGGCTGCCGGTCGCATCGACGATGCGCATGCATGTCATCGGCGCTGCTGCCGGCGCCAACTGGCGCCAGGCGCCGATGGCGGCGAGGAAGGTGACGGAGCCGTCCAGCAGCGCCACGGTGCGGCCATCCGCCTGCCCGCTCGGCCGGCCGATCAGCACCGTATCGAAGCCGTCGCGGGCGAAGGTGATGGCGGCGGCGAGGCCGGTGGCGCCGGCGCCGACGACAGCGATATGCGCAGGTCGCTCGTTCATGGGCTCAGCCATAGTGATTTTCCCGTCACGGCGGAAGCCGACCGTGGCGGACGCCCTTTTCAAGAGCAATCCGCTCGCCCATGTTCAGGCGGATTTTCTGACGGGAGGACTTATGTTCGGATGGATGGCCGAGCCGGCAGGCTGGGCGGCGCTGCTGACCTTGAGCGCGATGGAGATCGTGCTCGGCATCGACAACGTCGTCTTCATCTCCGTGCTGGTTGCACGGCTGCCGCCGGCCCAGGCCGAGCGAGCCCGGCGCATCGGCCTGGCTTTGGCGCTCGTCTTCCGTGTGGCGCTGCTGTTCACGCTGACGGCGATCATGAAGCTCACCGAGCCGGTCTTCACTGTCCTGGGCGAGGGCGTCTCCTGGCGTGACATCATCCTCCTCGCCGGCGGCCTGTTTCTCATCGTCAAGGCGACCCATGAGATCCATGTCTCGATGGAGGGTGATCATGGTGTCGAGGCGCATCGGCAGGCGCCTAACATGTTCCTGGCCGCCATCGCCCAGATCGCCGTCATCGATCTGGTGTTCTCCATCGATTCGATCGTGACCGCGATCGGCATGGCCGACGATGTGTCGATCATGGTCACCGCCGTCGTCATCGCCATGATCGTCATGTACGCCGCCTCCGGCGTCGTGGGCCGCTTCATTGCCGCGCATCCCACCACCAAGATGCTGGCCTTGTCCTTCCTGATCCTGATCGGCGTCTCGCTAGTTGCCGAGGGGAGCGGATTTCACCTGCCGCGCGCCTATATTTATTGCTCGATGGCGTTCGCAGCCGCGGTGGAGGCGATCAACATCCTGGCCGGACGCAAGCGCAAGAGCCCCGGAACGGGGGCGCCGCATGCGGTGGGCGAAGACACCCGTGCCAACTGACAACCGAAGGCAACTCCCATGACCAAGGCCATTCGCGTTCACCGCACCGGCGGTCCCGACGTCCTCTCCTATGAGGACGTAACCGTCGGCGAGCCGGGGCCGGGCGAGGTCCGCGTCAGGCACATGGCGATCGGGCTGAACTTCCTCGACATCTATTATCGTACCGGGCTCTACCCGATGGCGTTGCCGTTCACACCCGGCAACGAAGGGGCAGGCGAGATCGTCTCCGTCGGGGAGGGCGTCTCCGAGTTCGCGCCGGGCGATCGCGTCGCTTATGTCGGGCCGCTTGGTTCTTACGCGGAGGAGCGCATCCTTCCCGCGCAGGTCGTGGTGAAACTTCCCGGTGCCATCGACTTCGAGGTGGCGGCGGCGATGATGCTTAAGGGCATGACTGCCGAGTTCCTGCTGCACCGCACCTTCAAGGTCGGCCCCGGGCACACGATCCTGTTCCATGCGGCTGCGGGCGGAGTCGGCCTTATCGCCTGCCAGTGGGCCAAGCACTTGGGCGCCCGCGTCATCGGAACCGTCGGCTCGCCCGACAAGGCCGAACTCGCCCGTCAACACGGCTGCGACCACGTCATCCTTTACCGGGAGGAGGATTTTGCGTCCCGAGTCCGAGAGATCACCGAAGGTGCGGGCTGCGACGTCGTCTACGACAGTGTCGGGAAGGCGACTTTCCCGGCGTCCCTCGACTGCCTGAAACCCTTCGGCACTTTCGTCAGCTTCGGCAACGCGTCGGGACCGATCGAGGGCTTCAACGTCGCCCTCCTCGGCCAGAAAGGCTCTCTCTACGCCACGCGGCCGACCCTGTTCACCCATACGGCCGATCGCGCCAGCCTGGTCGACATGGCGACGAAGCTCTTCGAGGCCGTCGAGAGCGGGATCATCAAGATCATGATCAGCGCGCGCTATCCGCTGGCCGCCGCGGCCGAGGCCCAGCACTCGCTCGAAGCGCGCGCGACCACTGGAGCCACGGTGCTGCTGCCGGCGTGAGCCCATCAAGGAGAAGCACGGGTTAGGCCTCCCCGCGCCCGTATCACCCGCGTGGCATCCGCCGCGCGGTCGATGGGAATCAGACCAGGCTGCCAAACAGGTCGTACTCGTCGGCGCGGTCGATGCGGACGGTGACGACGTCGCCGGTCCGCATCGGCCGCCGGCCGGTGACATGGACGACGCCGTCAATCTCCGGCGCGTCCCACGGCGAGCGTCCGCGTGCCTGCTGGGCGCCGCCGGCATCGATAATGACCGGGATGCGGCGGCCGACCCTGGATTTCTGACGCGCGGCGCTGACGGCCCGCTGGGCGGCCATGAAGCGATGCCAGCGCTGCTCCTTGATCTCCTCTGGCACCGAATCGGGCAGATCGTTGGCGGGGGCGCCGGCTACCGGCTCGTATTTGAAGCAGCCGACTCGATCGAGCCGCGCCTCCTTCAGCCACGCCAGCAGCAGCTGGAAATCCTCTTCGGTCTCGCCGGGGAAGCCGACGATGAACGTCGAGCGGATGGCGAGGTCCGGGCAGATCTCCCGCCAGGCACGGATCCGATCGAGGCTCCTGTCCTGGTGGGCCGGGCGCTTCATCGCCTTGAGCACCCGCGGTGACGCGTGCTGGAAAGGGATGTCGAGATAGGGCAGCACCTTGCCGTCGGCCATCAGCGGCAGCACCGCGTCGACGTGCGGATAGGGATAGACGTAGTGGAGACGCACCCATACGCCGAGCTCACCCAAGGCGGCGGCGAGATCCGCGAACTGGGCACGCAGTTCGCGTCCCTTCCAGGTGCTCGTCGCATAACGCAGGTCGACGCCATAGGCGCTGGTATCCTGCGAGATCACCAGCAGCTCCTTGACCCCCGCGCCCACCAGCCGTTCGGCCTCGCGCATTACGTCGGCGGCGGGCCTGCTCACCAGGTCTCCGCGCAAGTGGGGGATAATGCAGAAGCTGCAGCGATGGTTGCAACCTTCTGAAATCTTTAGATAAGCGTAGTGCCGTGGCGTCAGCTTGACACCCTGCGGCGGCACCAGATCGACGAACGGGTCATGCCGCGGTGGGGCCGCCGCGTGGACTGCGCCGATCACGCTTTCGTACTGCTGCGGGCCCGTGATGGCGAGCACGTCCGGGAAGCGCGCGCGAATCGGCTCAGGCTGCGCGCCCATGCATCCGGTGACGATCACGCGGCCATTCTCACCCATGGCCTTGCCGATCGCCTCGAGCGATTCGGCTTTGGCGGAGTCGAGAAAGCCGCAGGTGTTGACGATGACGAGATCCGCGCCTTCGTGAGTCTTGCTGAGCTCGTAGCCCTCCGAGCGCAGGTGCGTGACAATCCGCTCGGAATCGACCAGCGCCTTGGGGCAGCCGAGGGACACGAAGGAGATGCGGGCGGGAGCGTTCATGCGATCGTCTGGAGCTAGGTGCGGCGAAGGTGCGCCGTGTGAACGGCAATTGCAGCATTTTCGTAGCGCAGTCGCGGGAGCGGCGGGTCATGGAGCCCGAACGCCAACGCCAAAGCAGATGGGCCCGGCGACATCGTCGCCGGGCCCATCCGTAGGCTAGAGCGGTGTGCTCTGAAGCTCGTTCGTGCCTTAGAACTTGTAGTTCAGGCCGACGCGGACGACCGCGAACTCGTTGTTCTTGCTGCCGCTGCTGTAGTAGCCGGTGGCCAGCGGCAGACCCGGCAGGTAAACGTCGCTGTTGCCGCGGTCGAGGCTGACATACAGGCCTTCGATCTTGGCAGTGATGTTGTCGGTGAAGGCGTACTCAAGACCGCCGCCGACCGTCCAGCCGGTCGCGGTGTTGTCGCCGTTGCCGCCGTAGTAGGCGCCACCGTAGCCGTAGTTGTTGCCGAAGTAGGCGCTGTTGTTGTTGCCGCCGCCGCCGTAAGCGAAACCGCCGGTGGCGTAGATCAGGGCGCGGTCGAAGGCGAAACCGGCGCGGGCACGCACGGTGCCGAACCAATCCATGCCCTGGTTGCCGTAGCCGTAGTTGTTCTTGCCGCCGAGGTCAGCGTACTGGATGTCCGCTTCGGCGCCGATCACGAACTGGCCGATCTGGTAGTTGTAGCCGATCTGACCACCACCAGCGAAGCCGCCGTCGCTGCCGCCGTCACCGTAGTAGCCGTAGCCCGGGTAGCCGCCGTAGCCATAGTAGCCGGGATAACCGTACAGGCCGGCATTGTCGTCGTTGTTGGTGTTCCAGGCGTAGCCGGCGTTCACGCCGACGTAGAAGCCGGTCCAGGTGAACACAGGAACGATCACGACCGGTGCGGCCGGCTCGTACTTGCGCGAGGGCAGATCGGCAGCGAGGGCGGTGCCGCCCAGAGCGACCAGGCTAACGGTGGTCAGAAGAACTTTGCGCAGCATCTTGGCTCCCCATTCAATCGGAATTCACAACCCCGCCGAAGCGGCTTGATGGTTGAGTAGCATAGGTCGCGGCACCTGTCCGTGGCCAATGTGCAACGCTTGTGCCCAATCAGCGTAGTTTGGCAGCATCGCGGCTACAAAAGAGCCTTGGAGCGGGCGCTGGTGCGAGCCGGTGCGACCTTGGCGGGAGCGCCTGCTTCCCGTGCCAACGCATGAGCGGCGCCGTTGCGGCTGCGGTCGTGCTTGGGCGAGGGGCCGCTTGCGCGGGTCTGTCCGGCGTCAGGGCTGACGTAGCGTCCGTTCGGCGTGCGTTGTCTGCAGCGACGGCTATAGTAAAGAAAATCTTACCGTCGGCGCGGCCGCCCCCAGTTTCGCTTTGGGATACTGGTGGGGCGCTTCTCGAACCTGCGCCGATGTAAATGCAACACGTCGGGAGGGCCTCAAGAGGGCCGAATGGTGCCGATCTCGGTACTTATGGGCAACTAGAGTGCTTCGCGACGGGTGGAATCACCCGATCGCTGAGAAGCGCTCCAGATTCAAATGCTCGAGCGTGTGCTGCAACGCGAGGGACACGGTGAGTAGATCAGTGCGCAGACATGTGGCGGTGGTGATCAACAAGTCGTCGGGAAGCCTGATCGGCACGCCGCTGGCTGACCGAATCGCTCAGCATCTGGCCGAGGCAGGCGTGGATGCGACACTCGTTCCCGACGATCGGCCATTGCCGGCGCGCGTCGAGGCGGCGCTGGCCGTCGGTGCCGATGCGGTGGTCGTCGGTGGCGGCGACGGCACCATCGCCTGTGCCGCTCAGCTGCTGTACGGGCGCGACGTGGCGCTGGGCATCATCCCGCTCGGCACGATGAACCTATTGGCAAAGGATCTGGGCATCCCGCTGGATCCCGCAACTGCCTGCCGCGCGCTGGCGGACGGCGGCGTCCGCCAGATCGACGTCGGCACCGTCAACGGCCACGTCTTCCTCTGCAATTCCGTGCTTGGCATACCGTCCCGGCTGGCGCGGCTGCGCGAACGCGAGCGCGGCCGCATGGGGCCGGCCGCCTATTGGCGGCTGGCGGTGGCGGGCGCCCGTGCCTTCGGTCGTTATCCGTCGCTGCGCATCGCCATCGACATGGGCGACGGGCCGCGGCGTGTGCGCACCTGGGCGCTCGCCGTGGCCAGCAACGACTATGACGAGGGGGTGGGTCAGATCATGAGCCGCAGCAAGCTGGATGACGGAGAACTGGCCGTCTATGTGACAGGGCCGTTCGGCATCTGGCGCATCATGCGGCTGGCGCTGGGCATGGCCATCGGCAACTGGAGGAAGACGCCGGGGCTGGAGCGGTACCGGACGGCCGGCCTGTCCGTCCATTCGCGCCGCTCCTCGCTGCGCTTGATGAACGACGGGGAGATCCTGCGGCTGCCGCCGCCGCTCGAGTATCGCATCAGGCAGAGGGCCCTGAGCGTCATCGTGCCCCGGGCGGCGCCAGGCCCGGCGCTCAGGTCGGGCGCCGGCGCCGCGGCGGCGCCGGCGGCGCGATGAGACGGCTCGCCCATATCTCCGATCTGCATTTCGGCCGCGCCGACATGGCCGTCGCCGAGGCGCTCGTGGACGAGCTCAACAGCATGGCGCCCGATCTCATCGTCGCCAGCGGCGACTTCACGCAGGGCGCTCGCAGCCGCGAGTTCCGGCAGGCCGCCGCGTTTCTCAAGCGGCTGGCGGCGCCGGTGCTGGCGGTGGTGGGCAACCACGACATCACTCCCTACCATCTGCTGGAGCGCTTTCTCGACCCCTACGCCCGGTTTCGGCGCTACATCCAGCCGGGAATCGAGCCGGTCTGGCAGGACGACGAGCTGATCGTCATTGGCATCAACACGGCCCGGCGCATGGCGCCCGAGCTCAACTGGTCCTACGGCCGGATCAGCCAGGGCCAGATGAACGGCGTCGAACGCATCCTGGCCGCCGCCCCCGCCTCGCTGTACCGCATCGTCGTCGGCCATCATCCGTTCCTGCCCCCCGCCTGGGACGAAGACGCGCGGGTGGTGATGCGGGCCAAGCGCGCCATCGCCGTGTTCGAGCGCGCGGGCGTCGGCCTCATCCTGTCCGGCCACCTGCACCGCGGCTATTCGCGCTTCGTCAAGCCCGAGGTGGTCGGCGAGGAGGTGGCAGGGGTGAAGGAGAGCAGCGGTGCGACGGCGAGCCGGCGGCTGATGGTGGTGCAGGCCGGCTCCGCGATTTCCACGCGGCTGCGCGGTGAACCCAATGCGTTCAATGTGATCACCATCGCGCGCGGCCGCGCCACGGTCGAGCCCCGCCTCTGGAACGGGGCCGCGTGGGGCCCTTCCGCCGCCGGCGCGCAATAGCGGCTTGATCGCCATCGCGAAGTGGACTGCAATCGGCGTCGGTCGGGGCCGCCTGCACGGTGGCGCGCGGCGTGTGGCGAGGAGGGGTCCGGTGAGCGGTCTGACATTCGACGAGTATGTGAGCCACGACGCGGTTGGCCTGGCGTCGCTGGTTGCCAAGGGCGAGGTGAAGCCGACCGAGCTGATCGAGGCGGCCATCGCCCGGGCAGAGGCGGTCAATCCGACGATCAATGCCGTCGTCGAGCGGCTCTACGAGCCGGCACGCGCGGCCGCGCAGGACAAGGCAACCGGCCCGTTGGCGGGCGTGCCCTACGCCATCAAGGACCTGGGACACCCGATCGCGGGCGTGCGCGTGACCGGCGGCAGCCGCGCTTTCCGCGACTATGTCGCGCCAGTCGACTCCGAGACCTGCACGCGCGCCCGCGCGGCCGGACTGATCCCCTTCTGCACGTCAACGACGCCGGAATTTGGCATCACGGTCACCACCGAATCGGCGCTCTTCGGCCCGACGCGCAACCCGTGGAATCCGACCTACAGCGCTGGCGGCTCGTCGGGCGGCGCCGCGGCCCTGGTCGCCGCCGGCGTCCTGCCTGCGGCCCACGCCACCGACGGCGGCGGCTCGATCCGCATCCCGGCGTCGTGCTGCGGGCTGTTCGGCCTCAAGGTGTCGCGCGGCCGCACCCCGGTGGGCGTCGGCCGCACCGAGGGCTGGAACGGCCTGGGCGTCAGCCATGCGGTGACCCGCTCGGTCCGCGATTCCGCCGCCATCCTCGATGCGACGCACGGAGCCCCGTTCGGCGCCCGCTCCGTGGCGCCGCCGCCGAAGGGCACGTATGTCGCCGCCGCCGCCCGCGACCCGCGTCCGCTGCGCATCGCCCTCCAGCTCGAGCCGTTCGGCGGCACCGAGGTCCATCCGGAGTGCCTGGCGGCCGTGAGGGACGCGGCGAAGCTCTGCCAGGACCTGGGCCATCGGGTCGAGGAGGCCCGCCCCGACCTGCCCGACGCCCTGGGCGACCATCTGCTCAACGTCATTGCCACGCACACGGCGATGAGCCTGGACCTGCGCGCCAAGGAGCTCGGGCGGCCGCTGGCCGACGACGAGGTCGAGCCGATCACTGCGCTGACGGCTGCGAAAGGCCGGACGCTGACCGGCCTCGACATCGTGGCCGCGGACAACGCCTTCATGCGCACGGCCATCGCCATGGCGGAGTTTCTGTCGACCTACGACGTCATTCTGTCCACGACCCTGGGTGCGCCGCCGGTGAGGCTGGGCATGCTGTCCCTCGACCGGCCGCCGGCCGAATACGGCACGCTGATCCGCCAATACTCGCCATTCACCGCCACCTACAACATCACAGGGCAGCCGGCGATGAGCGTGCCGCTCGCCATGTCCAGCGAGGGGACGCCGATCGGCATCCATTTCGCCGGGCGCCTGGGCGAGGAAGAGCTCCTGCTGTCGCTTGCGGGCCAGTTGGAGCGGGCGCGGCCATGGTTTGCCAGGCGCGCGCCGATCTGATCGCGCCACGCAGTGGGGCGCGCGGGCTTTTCGCACGTCCCTAACCACATCTTAACTGGCGGACGGCCATCGTGCCTCATGGTCGTCCGCAAGCGTCTTCGCTCCGTGCTGGTTCCGCTCGCACTCTATGCGGTGTCGGGAGCGGTGGCCGCATATTTCCTGTTCCATGCTCAGACGGGACAGCGTGGCCTGGAGGCCAAGCGCGAGATCAAGGCGCAGATCCTCAACCTCAATGCCGAGCTGGCCACCCTGAAGGCCGACCACCACGACTGGGACCGGCGCGTCAGCCTGTTGCAGGATTCGAGCATCGACCGCGATCTGCTGGAGGAGCGGGTGCGCGGCCAGCTCGGGTGGGTCAATCCGGCGGACCTCGTGGTCATGACAGGGGCGGACGGCCGCGGCGAGCCGCGCTAGGCCCGTCCCGGCGCTTGTATTGAGCCGAAAAGTACCCTTATATCAATACGTTGTAGCTGATAGCGGTTGCAATCGTAACCGTGTCCGGGGGGCTCGATTCCGGCCTGCCTATCGGCTAGTAGTGGCTGCCTAAGCGAGGGAGGGCGACCATGGCTCGTGAGCCGCGCAGGTCTGGACAGGCCGGTTCGGAGCGGACCGCTGCATCCGGTTCGGATTCCAAAGTCGCCGCGGGCCCGGCCCGCCGCAAGGCAGCAGCCGCATCCGGCCGGACAGCGGCGGCCAAGGCCGAGGCAGCGCTGAACGCGGCCCTGCCTCAATCCGCCCCGCCCCCGGGTCTGAGCCGCGAGGCGGAGCTGGAGGCCTATCGCGCCATGCTGCTCATCCGCCGCTTCGAGGAGAAGGCCGGCCAGATGTACGGCATGGGCCTGATCGGCGGCTTCTGCCACCTCTACATCGGGCAGGAGGCCGTCGTCGTCGGCATGCAGGCCGCGATGAAGCCGGGCGACCAGGTCATCACCGGCTACCGCGACCACGGCCACATGCTGGCCACCGGCATGGACGCCAAGGGCGTCATGGCCGAGCTGACGGGGCGCCGCGGCGGCTATTCCAAGGGCAAAGGCGGCTCGATGCACATGTTCTCCGTCGAGAAGCGATTCTACGGCGGGCACGGCATCGTCGGCGCGCAGGTACCCCTCGGCACCGGCATCGCCTTCGCCAATCGCTACCGCGGCGAGGAGGCGGTCTGCCTCACCTATTTCGGCGACGGCGCCGCCAACCAGGGCCAGGTCTACGAGAGCTTCAACATGGCCGAGCTCTGGCGCCTGCCGGTGGTCTACATCATCGAGAACAACAAATACGCCATGGGCACCTCTGTCGCCCGCTCCTCCGCCCAGCAGGACTTCTCCAAGCGCGGCGCCTCCTTCAACATCCCCGGCGAACAGGTCGACGGCATGGACGTGCGGGCGGTCAAGGCCGCGGGCGAGCGGGCCATCGCCTGGGCCCGCGGCGGCAAAGGCCCGTACATCCTCGAGATGCAGACCTACCGTTACCGCGGCCACTCCATGTCCGATCCGGCCAAGTACCGCACGCGCGACGAGGTCGAACGCATGCGCACCGAGCACGACGCGATCGAGCAGGTGCGCAAGCGGCTGCTGGAGGAGCACAAGGTCGCCGAAGACGAATTGAAGCGGCTCGATGCCGAGGTTCGTCAGATCGTCAACGAAGCCGCCGACTTTGCCACTCACGATCCGGAGCCGGATCCGGCCGAGCTGTGGACCGACGTCATCTACGAAACTGCCTGATTGCGCCGGCACCGTGCCGTCCCGTCCGACCTTCAGAGCTGAGCCATGCCGACAGACGTCCTGATGCCCGCCCTGTCTCCGACCATGGAGGAAGGCAAACTCGCCAAGTGGCTCAAGAAGGAGGGTGACAGCGTCAAGTCCGGCGACGTCATCGCCGAGATCGAGACGGACAAGGCGACGATGGAAGTGGAAGCCGTCGACGAGGGCGTGCTCGCCAAGATTCTGGTGCCCGATGGCACCGAGAACGTCGCGGTCAACACGCCGATCGCCATCATCGCCGCCAACGGCGAAGACGTGGCTGAGGCGTCGGCTCCCCGGCAGAAGGTCGAGAAAGCGGAGCAGCCAGAAACGCCCGCCAAGGGCGAGACGGAGCAAGCCGCGAAGGCGCCGGCCAAGGCCGCGTCCGCGGTGGCGACGCCGCCGGCCCCCGCGGTGCAGCCCGAGCCGGATGTGCCGGCCGGCACCGAAATGGTGACCATGACCGTGCGCGAGGCCTTGCGCGATGCCATGGCCGAAGAGATGCGCCGTGACGGCGACGTCTTCGTGATGGGCGAGGAAGTGGCCGAGTACCAGGGCGCCTACAAGGTCACCCAGGGGCTGCTGCAGGAGTTCAGCGACCGGCGGGTGGTCGACACCCCGATCACCGAGCACGGCTTTGCCGGCCTCGGCGTCGGCGCCGCCTTCGCAGGCCTCAAGCCCATCGTCGAGTTCATGACCTTCAACTTCGCGATGCAGGCGATCGACCAGATCGTCAATTCGGCCGCCAAGACCCACTACATGTCCGGCGGCCAGATCATCTGCCCCATCGTGTTCCGCGGGCCGAACGGCGCGGCGGCGCGCGTGGGCGCGCAGCACAGCCAGGACTACAGCTCCTGGTACAGCCACGTGCCCGGCCTGACGGTGATCGCCCCCTATTCGGCGGCGGACGCCAAGGGCCTGCTCAAGGCGGCCATCCGCTATCCCAACCCGGTGGTTTTTCTGGAGAACGAGATCCTCTACGGCCACTCGTTCCCGGTGCCGAAGCTCGACGACTACGTGCTTCCGATCGGCAAGGCCAAGGTCGTGCGCCAGGGCAGCGACGTCACCATCGTCGCTTGGTCGATCGGCATGACCTACGCGCTCAAGGCGGCCGAGGAACTGGCCAAGGACGGCGTCGAGGCGGAGGTGATCGACCTGCGTACGCTGCGCCCCATGGACACGGACACGGTCGTCGAATCGGTGAAGAAGACCGGGCGCTGCGTGACCGTCGAGGAGGGCTGGCCGCAGGCCGGCCTCGGAGCCGAGATCTCGGCTCGCCTGATGGCGGAAGCCTTCGACTATCTCGATGCGCCGGTCACCCGCGTCTCGGGCCGTGACGTGCCGATGCCCTACGCCGCGAACCTGGAGAAGCTGGCGCTGCCTTCGGTCGCCGACGTCGTCGAGGCGGCGAAGGCCGTCTGCTACCGCTAGGCGGACGCGGAACGCTCCCTTGTCTGCGATCCTGGTTTGAGCCGCGAGGACGCCATGCCCACCAACATCCTGATGCCGGCCCTGTCGCCCACGATGGAAAAGGGCACCCTCGCCAAGTGGCTCAAGAAGGAGGGGGACGCCGTCAAGTCCGGCGACGTGCTCGCCGAGATCGAGACGGACAAGGCGACCATGGAGGTGGAGGCGGTCGACGAAGGCGTGCTCGCCAAGATTCTGGTACCCGACGGCACCCAGGACGTCGCCGTCAACCAGCCGATCGCAATCATCGCGGGCGAGGGGGAGGACATCCAGGCGGCCGCTGCCGGCGCCCCCGCCCCGCAAGCAAAGGCCGCTGCTGCGCCGCCGACATCGGCCGCGAAACAGGAGCCCGCGGCGGCGGCGCCACCGGCACGCGCCGGCAACGGTCACGACCGGAACGGGGGCCGCGTCTTCGCCTCGCCGCTGGCGCGCCGACTGGCGAAGGCCGCGGGTATCGATCTGTCGGCCATCGCCGGCTCCGGCCCGCATGGCCGGGTTGTCGAGCGCGACGTCACGGCGGCCCAGGAGGGCGGCGCCAAGGCCGCGCCGAAGTCCGCGGCGGCCGCTGCCGCGCCGGCCGCTCCGGCGCTGGCCCGCGGGCCGAGCGACGATGCCGTTCGCGCCATGTTCGCGCCGGGCAGTTTCGAGGAGGTGCCGCATGACGCGATGCGACGGACCATCGCGCGCCGGCTCACCGAAGCCAAGCAGACGATCCCGCACTTCTATCTGACCATGGATTGCGAGATCGATGCGCTGCTGGCGCTGCGCGAGGAGGTCAACAAAACGGCCCCGACCGACAAGGACGGCGACAAGCTCTACAAGGTGTCGGTGAACGACTTCATCATCAAAGCGATGGCCATGGCGCTGATGCGGGTGCCGGATGCCAACGTTAGCTGGACCGAGACGGCGATCCTCAAGCACAAGCACGCGGACGTGGGCGTGGCCGTCTCCATCCCGGGCGGGTTGATCACCCCCATCGTGCGCCGGGCGGATGAGAAGACGCTATCGGCCATCTCCAATGAAATGAAGGAGATGGCCGGACGGGCCCGCAACCGTCGACTGAAGCCCGAAGAGTACACGGGCGGTTCGACCGCGGTCTCGAACCTCGGCATGTTCGGCGTGCGTGACTTCGCCGCGATCATCAACCCGCCCCATGCCACCATTCTGGCGGTCGGTGAGGGTGAGAAGCGCGTGATCGTCAGGGGCGGCGAGCCGGCGGTTGCCACGCTGATGACGGTGACGCTGTCCACCGACCACCGGGCCGTCGACGGCGCGCTCGGCGCCCGTCTGCTCGGTGCCTTCAGGCAGCTCATCGAGCACCCGATGGCCATGCTGGTGTGAGCGGCCGGCGCTCCGCTCCGGCGCGAGGCGCCATTTACGAGAGGATTGGCGCGCACGAAGGAAACGCTTCGCGCGTAGGAATGAAGGGCCCATGCCGCGCATCTATCTTGCGGGACCGGACGTGTTTGTGGAGCACGCGCGCGAGCTCACTCGCCGCAAGCAGCAACTCTGCGAGGCCTACGGCCTCGATGGTCTGGTGCCCCTCGATACCGAGGAGCCGAGCGCAGCGATCGACGTTCCGTCCCCGCGCATCTTTGCCGCCAACGTCGCCCTGATGCGTTCCGCCGACGCCATCGTCGCCAACCTGACCCCTTATCGCGGTCTCAGCGCCGACGTCGGCACGGCTTTCGAACTGGGCTTCATGGCGGCGCTGGGCAAGCGGCTCTACGGCTATTCCAACATTGCGATACCGTTTCGTGAGCGGGTGGCGGCGGTGTTCGGGCCGGTGCGGGCCGGTGCCGACGGGCGCCTCTTTGGTGCCGACGATCTCATGGTTGAAGATTTCGGACACGCCGACAATCTGATGATCGACGAGGCCCTGGCCGGCTTCGGTCATTGCCTGATCACCGCAGAGGTGGAGCCCGGCCAGGAGTTCGATGACCTCACTGCCTTCGAGGCCTGCCTCGTCCGGGTCCGGCGCGATCTCGCCGGGCACGAGCCGTCCTGATATGGCGCACGCTTCCGGACCCGTGCGAGAGCAGCGCCCATCCGCCCCGTCCGGGGACATCCTGCGGAGATTGCCTTGACTGACACCTATGACGTCGTGGTCATCGGCTCCGGGCCGGGGGGCTACGTCACGGCCATTCGCGCGGCCCAGCTCGGCTTCAAGACGGCAATCGTCGAGCGCGAGCACCTGGGCGGGATCTGCCTCAACTGGGGTTGCATCCCCACCAAGGCCCTGCTGCGTTCCGCGGAGATCTACCACTATCTGCAGCACCCTGGCGACTATGGCCTCACGGCCGAGAACGTTTCGTTCGATGCCAAGGCGGTCGTGGAGCGCTCGCGCGCCGTGTCGCGGCAGCTCAACGCCGGCGTCGGCTTCCTCATGAAGAAGAACAAGGTCGACGTGATCTGGGGCGAGGCGCGAATCGCCAAGGCCCCGAGGGGCGAGGCCGCCGGCACCGTCGCGGTCGCCGCGCCGAGCAAAGTGCCGATGCAGCCGCAGCCGCCCCTGCCCAAGGGCGCCCTCGGGCCGGGCGACTACGCCGCCCGCCACATCGTCGTCGCCACCGGGGCGCGGCCGCGGGTCCTGCCCGGGCTGGAGCCCGACGGCAAACTGGTGTGGACCTATTTCGAGGCCATGGTGCCGCAGGCCATGCCCAAGTCGCTGCTCGTCGTCGGATCCGGCGCCATCGGCATCGAGTTCGCGTCGTTCTATCGTACCTTCGGTGCGGAGGTGACGGTGGTCGAGGTGCTGCCGCAGATCCTGCCGGTAGAGGACGCCGAGATTGCGGCCTTTGCGCGCAAGCGGTTGGAAAAGCAGGGCATCCGCATCCTCACGGGCGCCAAGGTGAACCAGCTCGACAAGGCCGGCGACCACGTCGTCGCCACCGTCGACGACGGCAAGGGCGGCTCCCGGACGATCGAGGCCGAGCGCGTCATCTCGGCCGTGGGCGTCGTCGGCAATATCGAGAACCTCGGCCTCGAGGAGCTCGGCGTGCGGACGGACCGCGGTATCGTCGTCACCGACGGGCTGGGGCGGACAAATGTCGAGGGCGTCTATGCCATCGGCGACGTCGCCGGGCCGCCGATGCTGGCGCACAAGGCAGAGCACGAAGGCGTGCTGTGCGTCGAGGCGATCAAGGGCCTGCCTACCCATCCGATGGACAAGGCCATGATCCCCGGCTGCACCTACTGCAATCCGCAGGTCGCCTCGGTCGGCCTGACGGAAGCCAAGGCCAAGGAGGGCGGCTACGACATCAAGGTCGGGCGCTTTCCCTTCATCGGCAACGGCAAGGCCATCGCACTCGGCGAGCCGGAGGGGCTGGTGAAGACGATCTTCGACGGCAGGACGGGTCAGCTCCTCGGTGCCCACCTGGTGGGCGCCGAGGTGACGGAGCTCATTCAGGGCTTCGTCGTCGCGATGAACCTCGAGACCACCGAGGAAGAGCTGATCCACTCGGTCTTCCCGCATCCCACGCTGTCGGAGACGATGCACGAAAGCGTGCTCGACGCCTTCGGCCGTGTCATCCATACGTAGCAGCGATAGCACAGGCTGCTGTACGAGGGTCGCGCCACGCGCCGCCAGCGACGCGGCGGGGCTTGATCAAGCGTTGCAGAGGATGGGGAGACCGGAATGAACGATCAGGTATACGGCGCGCTGGGACAGCCCGGGGTGAGCTTCATCGTCGCGATCATCGTCGGCGCCATCGCCGGCTGGATCGCCGAGAGGATCACCAGCTCCAACATGGGCCTCTTCACCAACATCCTGATGGGCATCATTGGCGGTATCGTCGGCCGCATCCTCGCCAACCTGCTCAGCATCTCCTACTACGGCTTCTGGGCCAACCTCGTCGCGGCCACGATCGGCGCCGTCATCATCATCTATGCCTACCGGGCCATCCGCGGCCGAACGGCGTAGAGGCGCGGCCGCGCGCCCGTTTGCGCCCTCGCACCAAAGCACATAGATAGCGTCGGACGCGGTTTTCGGTTTCCACCGCGCCCGGTGAACGAGGCGCGGTGGCGACGCCGCGCCGGAGCCCTGTCCATGGCTGTCGTGCTCGACCTCCTCAATCGTGATCCGCGCCCGTCCGCGGCGACATCGGCTGGCGCGCGTCACCCGGAAAAGGCGCATAGGCCGGACCAGCCGGTGCAGCGCAAACCGGATTGGATCCGCGTGAAGGCGCCGGGCTCGCCGGCGTGGTCGGCGACCCAGAAGATCGTTCGCGACAACAAGCTCGTCACCGTCTGCGAAGAGGCCGGTTGTCCGAATATCGGCGAGTGCTGGGAGAAGAAGCACGCGACGTTCATGATCATGGGCGACACGTGCACGCGCGCCTGCGCCTTCTGCAACGTCAAGACCGGCTTGCCGGACCCGCTTGCTCCGGACGAGCCGGAGAAGGTGGCGGACGCCGTCGCCAAGCTCGGGCTGAGCCACGTGGTGATCACGTCGGTGGACCGCGACGACCTGCCCGACGGCGGGGCGGCGCACTTTGCGGCTGTCATCGCCGCCATTCGCCGGCGCGCTCCGGGCACGACCGTCGAGATCCTGACGCCGGACTTCCTGCGGAAGGACGGCGCGCTGGAGGTGGTCGTTGCGGCCAAGCCCGACGTGTTCAACCACAATCTCGAAACGGTGCCGTCGAAGTACCTGACCGTGCGCCCCGGTGCGCGCTACTTCCACTCGATCCGGCTGCTGCAGCGCGTGAAGGAACTCGACCCGGCCATCTTCACCAAGTCGGGCATCATGGTGGGGCTGGGCGAGGAGCGCAACGAGGTCCTGCAGCTGATGGACGATCTGCGCTCGGCCTCCATCGACTTCCTGACCATCGGCCAATACTTGCAGCCCACGCGCAAGCATCATCCGGTGATCCGCTTCATCACGCCCGACGAGTTCAAGGCTTACGAGACCACGGCCTATGCCAAGGGCTTCCTGATGGTCTCGGCGACGCCGCTGACACGCTCGTCCCACCACGCCGGCGAGGACTTCGCCCGGCTGAAGGCCGCGCGCGAGGCGCTGCGGAGCCGCTGACCACGCTTACAGCCAATCGGACCCAATCGATGCCGTCGTTCCAGACCACGCGCGATGTGGCGCATACACCTGACCAGATGTTCGACCTCGTGGCTGACGTCGAGCGCTATCCGGAGTTTCTGCCGCTGTGCACGGGACTGACCGTGTTGCGCCGGCAGACGGACGAGAACGGCGTCGAAACGCTCGTCGCGCGCATGGGCGTCGGCTACAAGTCGATCAGCGAGAGCTTCACCAGCCGGGTAACGCTCGATCGGACACACATGAAGATCGTCGTCGAGTACGTCGACGGGCCCTTCCGCCAGCTCACCAACCGCTGGACCTTCAAGGAATCTCCGAAGGGGTGCCTGGTAGCGTTCTTCATCACCTACGAATTCAGGAGCCGCATGCTGAGCATGCTGATGGGCTCGGTGTTCGACAAGGCGTTCCGCCGCTTCGCCGAGGCCTTCGAGAGGCGCGCCGGCGAGGTCTTCGGCCCCGCGGCGGCGTAGAGCATTTCCGCGTTTCTTCCAATCGCCGAAATACTCTATCTGTTTGATTTGTCGCGTTTTCTTCACGCAAATCGGCATCCACTTCGCTCGAAAACGGTCTAAGCGGGTGCGGTCGGAGCGCGCCGTCTCCGGTTCAATCCCGCTCGGCCGCCTGCCGCAGCAGCTCGAGCGCCTGAGCGACGGCGGCGAGCCGTATCGGGCCGCGGCCGAGGTCGCCGAAGCGCCGTTCGACGTGCAGCGGCGCGAACCCGGTCCGCGCCGCGGCGAAGTGAACGAGGCCGACTGGCTTCGCCGCGCTGCCGCCGCCGGGTCCGGCGACGCCGGTGATGGCAACGGTCACGGCGGCGCGCGAGCGCGCGAGCGCCCCCTCGGCCATGGCACGGGCCACCGGCTCGCTCACGGCGCCGTACCGCTCGATGAGGTCCATCGGCACCCCGAGCATCTCGTGCTTGGCCTCGTTGGAGTAGGTGACGAAGCCGCGGTCGACCACGTCCGACGAGCCGGCGACTTCGGTCAGGGCGCCGGCGACGAGCCCGCCGGTGCATGATTCCGCCGTTGCGAGCATGAACTTGCGCGAGCGGCAGAGGGCCAGCAGCGCGGCCGCTCGGTCGGCGATGTCGATCGGAACCTCTCGCGTCGTCACCATTCAGCCCTCCTCGTCGAGATCGGTCGTGGCCGGCAGCCGCACGCTGGCCGCGGCCTGCGCGGCGATGCCCTCGCGCCGGCCGGTAAAGCCCAGGCCTTCCGAGGTCGTCGCCTTGATCGATACGGCGCCCGGCCGCACGCCCGCGATGGCGGCGATGCGCTCGCGCATGGCGTCGCGATGCGGGCCGATCCGCGGGCGTTCACATACGACGGTGACGTCCAGGTGGTCGATGATGCCGCCGCGGGCCCGGATCCGCTCGGCCGCGTAGGCCAGGAAGCGGTCCGACGAGGCGCCACGCCACTGTGGATCGCTCGGCGGAAAGTGCGTGCCGATATCGCCGTCGGCAATCGTGCCGAGGAGGGCATCGGTGAGCGCATGCAGCACCACGTCGCCGTCGGAATGGGCAAGGACGCCCCGGTCGTGGGCGATGCGCACGCCGCCGACGATGAGGTGGTCGCCATCGCCGAAGGCGTGCACGTCGTAGCCGAAGCCGGTCCGGCCGATCAGCCCGGGCGCCGGCCGCCCGTCGTGCGCGAAGTCTGCCGGCGTCGTCAGCTTCACGTTGCGGAGGTCGCCGGCGAAAGTGAACACGGGTATCCCTGCCCATTCGGCGATGGCGGCGTCGTCGGTGAATGTGCCGGCAACGCCGGCGGCGCGGCGGTGCGCCTCGGCGATGGCGCCAAAGCGGAAGGCCTGCGGCGTTTGCGCGGCATGCAGTTGCGCGCGGTCGTAGGTCTCCAGCACGCGGCCGTCGCCGTCGACGCGCTTGATGGTGTCGGCGACCGCGACGGTCGGCAGCGCGGCGCCGTGCGTCACGGCGGCGTCGATGGCCCGGTCGATCAGCTCGACCGAGGCGAAGGGCCTCGCGGCGTCATGGATGAGGACCACGTCGATATCAGGCGCCGGCAGGGCGGCCAACGCTTCGAGCCCGGCCCTTACCGATGCCTGGCGGGTTTCGCCACCGTCGACGGGGGGCTCCAGCTTGGCCGCGTGCGCGACGTCGAGCAGCGCGATCGCATCGTCGTAGGCAGACCGGTCGTCGGGGTGGATCACGACGACCACGTGTGCCACGCGCGGCGCGGCGAGCAGGGCGCTCAGGCCGTGCCACAGCACCGGACGGCCGTGCAGATCGCGATACTGCTTGGGCCGGCCGGGGCCGGCACGGTTGCCGCGCCCGGCCGCGACGAGAATGGCTGCGACGACGGTCATGGCGCCTCCCGGTAGGTCGCACGAGATCTGAGAGCCTGTTTGGAATGTCGGGCGGGTCGGTCCGACGGTCTTGTCACGCTCTGGGTCGGCGATCTTGCCGATATCGACTGATATCGGCTGCGATCGCCTCCCGCCGGAGCGCAACAATTCCGCGACGGGCCTCCGCCGCCCAATTCCCAAACAGGCTCTAACCGGACGGGCACGCAAAGGCCAACTTTACGTGCGAGCGAGATTCTCAAGCGAAGATTCCTGGGGACCTTCGTGTTGCAGTGCAAAGCGGCGCTGGCTAACTGCGTCCAGATTGGCTAAATGATAAGCATTATGTCTGCTGACCAGCATCTAGGCAGGCGTGCCTTGGACGGCCTCCGGTCGGGCGCCGCCGTCCTGGCACCCATGTCGGGCGTGACCGACGTCTGTTTTCGGCGCCTGGCGGAGCGCTTCGGCGCCTCCCTCGTCGTGTCGGAGATGGTCGCCTCGCGCGCCTTCGCTCACGGCGCGGCGGAGGCGTCCCTGCGGGCGCAGGGTGCCGACATCGCCGTTCATGCGGTGCAATTGGCCGGATGCGAGGCCTACTGGCTGGGGGAGGCGGCACGGGTCGCCGCGGCGCACGGCGCGGCCCTCATCGACATCAACATGGGGTGCCCGGCCAAGAGCGTGACCGGCGGCCTCGCCGGCTCGGCGTTGATGCGCGATCTAGACCATGCCCTGCGCCTGATCGACGCCGTCGTCGCAGCCGTCACCGTACCGGTGACGCTCAAGATGAGGTTGGGCTGGGACGACCAGAGCCGCAACGCGCCCGAATTGGCCCGCCGCGCCGAGGCGGCCGGCGTCGGGTTGGTGACCGTTCACGGGCGCACCCGCCAGCAATTCTACAAAGGCGCGGCGGACTGGGACGCCGTGGCAGCCGTTCGGGCGGCGACGGCGTTGCCGTTGGTGGTGAACGGCGACATCGTCGACGGGGCCTCGGCGGCTGCCGCCAGGGCAGCCTCCGGCGCCGATGCCGTGATGGTCGGCCGCGCCGCCCTCGGGCGCCCTTGGCTCGTGGGTGAAATCGCCGCGGCGCAGGCCGGGCGTGCCTGGCAGCCGCCGACGCCGGCGCAGAAGACCCAGGCCGTGTGCGAGCACTACGAGGCCATCCTCGATCTTTACGGCAGAGACACGGGCGTGCGCCACGCGCGCAAGCACCTGTCGGCCTACGCCGCCCATGCAAGGGCTCCTGAGCGGTTGCGGCAGGCCCTCGTTGCGTCGGCCGATCCGGCCGAGGTCTTGCGGCTGGTGCAGCAACTGTTCGACCGCACCCAACTGGAGTTGGCCGCATGAACTCAGGCCGTGTCTCGGCGCGATCGCCCATCAGCCGCGCTGCGGATGGCGCGGTGGACAGCGCGCAGATTCTCAACGTCCTTCCCGTGCCGGTCCTGACCATTGGACCGGGCAACGTGATCGTCGATGCCAACGTCAGCGCCGAGGACTTCTTCGAGCAGAGCCTGGCCATGCTGCGGCGACTGCGCCTGTCGGACCTCTTGTCGTTCGGCTCGCCGGTGCTCGGCATGATCGACGATGTCCGCGAGCGCGGCTCCAGCGTCAGTGGCTACCGGGTGGCCGTCGGGCGACCACGCCCGGGTGGTGACTGCATCGCCGACGTCTTCGCTGCCCCTTTGCGTGACGATGCCGAGAATGTAGTCTTGATGCTGCAAGAACGTACAATTGCCGAAAAAATGGACAGGCAGCTCACCACCCGCGGCGCCGCGCGGTCGGTTACCGCCCTCGGCTCCATGCTCGCCCACGAGATCAAGAATCCGCTCTCGGGCATCCGCGGCGCGGCGCAACTGCTGGAGCAGTCGGCCAACGACGACGACCGACTGCTGACGCAGCTCATCTGCGACGAGGCGGATCGGATCGTGAAACTGGTCGAGCGGATGGAGTTCTTCGGCGACGAGCGCCCGGTGGAGCGCGAGGCCGTCAACATCCACGGCGTGCTCGACCACGTGAAGCGCCTCGCCCAGTCCGGGTTCGCTCGCCATATCCGCCTCGAGGAGATCTACGATCCGTCGTTGCCGCCGGTGCTCGGCAATCGCGACCAGCTGATCCAGGTGTTTCTGAACCTGGTGAAGAACGCGGCCGAGGCGATTGGCCAGGACGCCATGGACGGCCAGATCACCTTGGCTACTGCGTTCCGCCCGGGCATGCGCATGCAGGTGCCGGGCTCGCGCGCCAAGGTGAGCCTGCCACTCGAGTTCCGTGTCACCGACAACGGTCCTGGCGTGCCCTCCGATATCCTTCCCGATCTGTTCGATCCGTTCGTCACCACCAAGGCGCAGGGAAGTGGTCTTGGTCTTGCTTTGGTCGCCAAGGTGATCGGCGACCACGGCGGTGTGGTCGAGTGCGAATCAGGAGCGCATCGAACGACGTTTCGCGTTTTGATGCCAATGTTTACGGCCCGAGACGGGCGTGGAGCAGGGACTTGACCACATGGCGCACGGACACATCTTGGTCGCAGACGACGATGCCGCGATCAGAACCGTCCTGAACCAAGCCTTGTCGCGTGCGGGTTACGATGTACGGTCGACGGGGCAGGCGGCGACCCTCTGGCGGTGGGTCTCTCAGGGCGACGGGGACCTCGTCATCACCGACGTGGTGATGCCCGACGAGAACGCTTTCGATCTCCTGCCTCGCATCAAGAAGCTCAGGCCGGACCTGCCGATCATCGTCATGAGCGCGCAGAACACGTTCATGACCGCGATCCGGGCTTCGGAACGGGGCGCCTACGAGTACCTGCCTAAGCCGTTCGACCTGAAGGAGCTGGTGTCGATCGTCGGTCGCGCGCTGTCGCGCCCGCGCGGTCAGACAACAGCGGCGGGCGGCGGCGAGCCCGAGGACATTCCGCTGGTCGGCCGCTCGCCCGCCATGCAGGAGATCTACCGCGCCCTGGCGCGGCTGATGGCGACCGACCTAACGGTGATGATCAGCGGCGAATCGGGCACCGGCAAGGAGCTGGTTGCGCGCGCGCTGCACGATTACGGCAAGCGCAAGAGCGGGCCGTTCGTCGCGGTCAACATGGCGGCGATCCCACGCGACCTGATCGAGTCCGAGTTGTTCGGCCACGAGAAGGGCGCGTTCACCGGCGCGACCGCCCGCAACGCGGGCCGTTTCGAGCAGGCGGAAGGCGGCACCCTGTTCCTGGACGAGATCGGTGACATGCCGATGGAGGCGCAGACGCGGCTCCTGCGCGTCCTCCAGCAGGGCGAGTACACCACCGTCGGCGGGCGCACGCCGATCAAGACCAACGTCCGCATCATCGCCGCGACGAACAAGGACCTGCGCATCTCGATCCAGCAGGGGCTCTTCCGCGAGGATCTGTTCTTTCGCCTGAACGTGGTGCCGCTGCGGCTGCCGCCGCTGCGGGAGCGCGCCGAGGACGTCCCCGACCTCGTCCGCCATTTCTTCGGCATCGTCGAGAAGGAGGGCTTGCCGCGCAAGCAGGTCGACACGGAGGCGATGGACCGCCTCAAGCGCTATCGGTGGCCCGGCAACGTGCGCGAGTTGGAGAATCTGGTCAGGCGCCTGGCGGCGCTTTATCCGCAGGACACCATCACCGGCCCGATCATCGACGCCGAGCTCGACCCCACTCCGCCGACTTCGCTGACGGCCTCTGCGGCGCCCGGCCCCGACACGCTGTCGACGGCGGTGGAGCGCCATCTCGCCACCTACTTCGGCGGTTTCAAGGACAATCTGCCCCCGCCCGGTCTCTACCATCGGATCCTGCGCGAGCTGGAGGGGCCGCTGCTCGGTGCGGCGTTGGCGGCCACCCGTGGCAATCAGATCAAGGCCGCCGAGCTGCTTGGCCTCAATCGCAACACGCTGCGCAAGAAGATCCGCGATCTCGACCTGCAGGTGATCCGCACCAGCCGCTGACCGGCCGCTGCTTCGACAGCGACACCGCGCTCGGCCGGCCCCGCCTCCGGCGACGTGCGTCGTGGCCGCCTCCGACGCGCCCTCGGCATTCCGGCGCCGCCGCCGAGCGGCCCGGGCATGCCTTTCCGTTTTGATCTGGCAAGGGCGCCTTGCGCTCAGATGTGCCAGCCAGCGCAAGAATCCCTCCGGATTCAAAGCGTTGAGATCATCAATGCGCCATTGATGAACCCGTCTGCCGGCGAAATGCCCTGACCGGTTCCTGTCGACGGGGTGGATTTCCCCCGGGACGGGCGGTTGCATCGTGCGCTCTGCCGCGGGATTGTCTTATTTGGACAACACTGTTGTCTTCTCGCATCACCGCGATCGAGTCGCGCTGCCCGCGCCGTCACGAGGTTCTGTTTGGCCGTCGCCGCCCACGTAGCTCCGGATACACGCGCCGATTCGACGTCCCATCGGGTGTCGGGCGTCGTCGGGGTCGTTCTCGTCATCGCCGCGCTGACGTCGGCGTTGCTCACCTTCATGGTGCTGGCGGGCATGACGCCGATCCTGCCGACGCATTTCGTCGTCGTCTGGATGCTCTTCGTCAACGCGCTGCTGGTGCTCGCGCTGCTCTCGGTGGTGCTGTGGGAAGCTGTGAGCCTCTACCGTGCCCGCCGGCGCGGGGCGGCAGGCGCCGGCCTTCATGTCCGCATCGTCGGCCTGTTCTGCCTGGTCGCCGCCTTCCCGGCCATTCTCGTCGCCTTCGTCGCCTCGGTGTCGCTGGAGCGCGGCCTCGACCCCTGGTTCATCACGTCGATCAAGGCGCTGATGGGCAATACCGTCGAGATCGCCAAGGCCTATCGCGAGACCCAATGTCGGACGGTGGTACGCGAGGCCGGCCTCATGGCCGCCGATCTCAATCGGGCCAAGGTGCTTTACGACGCCGACCGCAAGCTGTTCCGCGACTTCCTCGTGTCGCGCTCGGATTTCCTGGGCTTTCCCATCACCATTCTGATGCGCGCCGACGGCGACGTGGTGGAGCGGGTCGACAGCGGCAAGATCGAGAATGTGCCGCTGCCCAGCGAGCAGGATCTCAAGGACGCGGGCGAGAGCAGCGCCGTCTGCCTCATCCCGGAGCATCGCAACATCTTCGGCGCGGTGCAGCGCCTGCCGGCGCTCGACGGCATGGTCCTGTTCGTGGCCCGCCCGGTCGATCCCAAGGCCATCGAGTTCCTGCCCGTGGCCGAGGCGGGGGTCGCCTACTACCAGGCGTTGGAGGAGAAGAAGGTCGGCATTCAGATCGCCTTCGCCTCCATGTTCGCACTGGTGGCGCTGATCGTGCTGCTGTCGGCGGTCTGGTTCGGCCTTGGCTTCGCCAACCGGATCGTGTCGCCCGTGCGTCGCCTGATTCACGCCACGGATCAGGTTGCGACCGGCAATTTCTATGTCCAGGTGCCGATCAACCGCTCCGAGGGCGACTTCGGCCACCTGAGCGAGACCTTCAACAAGATGACGGGCCAGCTCAGGCGCCAGCATGACGGCCTGGTCTCGGCGACGGACGTCATGGACCGGCGGCGCCGCTTCACCGAGGCGGTGCTGTCGGGGGTCTCCGCTGGCGTCGTCGGCGTCGACGCACGCGGCCGCGTCACCATCGTCAACCCGTCCGCCGAGGTCCTGCTGCAGACGCGCCGGGACCAGCTCGTCGGACGCCCCATCGACGACGTGCTGCCGGAGATCGCCGAGCTCAAGCAGGAAGCTCACGAGACGCGCCGCCTGGTGCAGCGGCAGATCGCCATCGAGCGCGACGGCCGGGAGCGGACGCTCGACGTACGCGTCACCAGCGAACATTCCGATCTGGCGGACGAAGGGGTCGTGGTGACCCTCGACGACATCACCGACCTGGTGCATGCCCAGCGCACCTCGGCCTGGGCCGACGTGGCGCGCCGCATCGCCCACGAGATCAAGAACCCGCTCACCCCGATTCAGCTGTCGGCCGAGCGCATCCGGCGCAAGTACGGCAAGGTCATCACGACTGACCGCGATGTCTTCGACCAATGCACGGCGACCATCATCCGCCAGGTCGACGACATCAAGCGCATGGTCGACGAGTTCTCCTCCTTCGCCCGCATGCCGGCTCCGGTGCTGGACACGGACGATATCGGCGACACCGTGCGCCAGGTGATCTTCCTGCTGCAGGTGGCTCACCCCGACATCGACTTCATCGAGCACCTGCCGCGGCAACCGCTGCGCGTCCGTTTCGACCGCCGCCTCGTCTCGCAGGCGGTGCAGAACATCATCAAGAATGCAACCGAAGGGATCCAGGCCGTCCCGGCGGCGGACCGCGGCAAGGGGGTCGTGGCCGTCTCCGTCGTCGAGGAGCCGGGCGGCATCGTCGCCATCGAGGTGACCGACAACGGCAAGGGCTTTCCCAAGGAGCACCGGCTGCGGCTGCTCGAGCCCTACATGACGTCGCGTGAGGGCGGCACGGGCCTGGGCCTTCCGATCGTCCTCAAGATTTTCGAGGAGCACGGCGGCAGCATCGAACTGCTCGACGCGCCGGCCGTGGCCGAGGGCGGGCAGGGGGCAAGGGTCAGGATGTGGTTTCCGAAGAGCGGGGGTGCGGAAGCCAGCCCGCCGGACGAGAAGACAGGGGGCTTCACCGGATGAGTGCCGACATTCTTATCGTCGACGACGAAAGTGACATTCGCGATCTGGTCGCCGGGCTGCTCGAGGACGAGGGCTACCGTCCGCGCACCGCCGGCAATTCAGACGAAGCCCTGGCCTCACTGGAGGCCAGGCGTCCCGGCCTGGTGTTCCTCGACATCTGGCTGCAAGGCAGCCGGCTCGACGGGCTCCAGCTGCTCGACATCATCAAGGAGCAGCACCCGGACCTGCCGGTGGTGATGATCTCGGGCCACGGCAACATCGAGACCGCCGTCTCGGCGATCAGGCGCGGGGCCTACGACTTCATCGAGAAGCCGTTCAAGGCCGACCGCCTGATCCTGGTGGCCGACCGGGCCCTGGAGGCCTCGCGCCTGAAGCGCGAGGTCAAGGACCTGCGCTCGCGCTCGGTCCAGGCAAGCCGCATCGTCGGCCGTTCGCCGGCCACCAACCAACTGCGCCAGGTCATCGATCGGGTGGCGCCCACCAATGCCCGCGTGCTCGTCACGGGCTTTCCAGGTGTGGGCAAGGAGCTGACGGCGCGCACCATCCACGCGATGTCGTCGCGCTCCTCCGGCCCGTTCGTGGTGATCAACGCGGCGACGATCACGCCGGACACCATGGAGAGCGAGCTGTTCGGCGTGGAGGGCAGCGACGGCAAGGGCCGCCGCGTCGGCGCCTTGGAGGAGGCGCACGGCGGCACGCTCTACATCGACGAGGTCGCGGACATGCCGCAGGAGACGCAGAACCGCATTCTGAGGGTCCTGGTCGATCAGAACTTCCAGCGTGTGGGCGGCGCGACCCGCGTCCATGTGGACGTGCGCATCGTGTCGTCCTCCAGCCGTGACCTGCCCAGCGCCATCGCCGCCGGCAAGTTCCGCGAGGACCTGTTCCACCGGCTGGGCGTCGTCCCGATCCGCGTCCCGGCGCTGGCGGAGCGGCGCGAGGACGTGCCCGAGCTGATCGAGTTCTTCATGGACCAGATCTGCGGTACCACGGGCCTGCCCAAGCGAACCATTGCCGACGATGCGCTGGCGGTGCTGCAGTCGCACGATTGGCCCGGCAACGTGCGGCAGCTCCGCAACAACGTCGAACGGCTGATGATCCTCGCCGGCGGCGACTCCGACATGGAGATCACCGCCTCCATGCTGCCGTCCGAGATCGGCACGCTGGTGCCCACCACGCCGACCGGGGCGGGGGGCGAGAAGCTGATGGGGCTTGCCTTGCGCGAGGCCCGCGAGATCTTCGAGCGTGAGTACCTGACGGCCCAGATCAACCGCTTCTCGGGCAACATCTCGCGCACGGCTGAGTTCATCGGCATGGAGCGGTCCGCCCTTCACCGGAAGCTCAAGTCCCTCGGGATCGGGTCGTGAGCCGGATCGCCTATGTCAACGGCCGCTACCTGCCCCATGCGGCCGCCGGCCTGTCGATCGACGACCGCGCCGTCCTCTTCGCCGACAGTGTCTACGAAGTCTGCGAGGTCAAGGCCGGCCGCATCGTCGACGTGCGCCTCCACCTCGACCGGCTGGCGCGATCCCTCGCCGCGATCGGTATGCCGTGGCCGCTCGGGCGCCCGGCGCTGGCGCGCATCCTCGTCGAGGTGGCGGCGAGGAACCGTGTGCGCGACGGGCTGGTCTACCTCCAGGTCAGCCGCGGCGCCGCCCGCCGTGATTTCTACTTTCCGGCGCCGGACGTGGCGCCGAGCCTCGTCGTCACCGCCCGCTCCGTCGACCGTGCGGCGGCCGAGGCCGTGGCGGCCGAGGGCATCAATGTCGTCACCATGCCCGACAACCGCTGGGAGCGGGTCGACATCAAGACGACGGGGCTCCTGCCCAACGTTCTGGCCAAGGAGGCGGCCCGATCCCGCGGCGGCCGCGAGGCCTGGTTCGTCGACGCCGACGGATTGATCACCGAAGGCGGCTCGAGCAACGCCTGGATCGTGACCCAGGCCGGCGTCGTGCGGACCCGTCCGGCGGAACAGGGCATCCTGCGCGGCGTCACCCGCACGACGCTGTTGAAGCTGATCGAAGAGGAAGGCCTCGCTCTCGAAGAACGGCCATTCAATGTCGACGAGGCGTATGCAGCAAAGGAGGCCTTCAACACGGCCGCGACCGCGCTGGTGATGCCGGTTGTACGAATCAACGGCCGGCCGATCGGAGCTGGCAGGCCCGGTCCACTGGCCACCAGGCTGAGGCGTGACATTCACGACGTGGCAGAATTCACGGACATTCACGCCAGAGTGACGAATTAGATCAGCCTTTGCTTGCAGGCACCCTTGCATAATACGAAGAGTGGCAGTGTAATGGCCGATGACCGGTCATTCGTTCCTCGCACTCTGAACAGCGAGGCAAAAATAGAACCGAAGTCCGCCGGCGGCCGGTTCCGGCGCACTCGTGAGGCAAAAAAATGGCGGGCGAACGCGCGCAAAACCTTCAGGACACGTTTTTAAATCATGTCCGCAAGAATAAAATTCCCCTGACGATATTTTTGGTCAATGGGGTCAAGCTTCAGGGCGTTGTTACCTGGTTCGATAACTTCTGTGTGTTGTTGCGCCGCGACGGCCATTCTCAACTCGTCTACAAACACGCAATTTCGACCATCATGCCGGGGCATCCGATCCAGTTGTTCGAGCCTGCAGAAGAGGCCGAGAAGGCATAGCCAACGACGCTCCGGTCGCTCCACCGGGCGCATTGCATCCCCGGATTCTGAACCCCGGCGCGGGCCCGCCCGCGCCGGGGCAGAGCTGTTTTTGCCCGATTTGCTATTGATGCGGTGCGGTATGCCGTCGCATACGTGGCTGGATCCGCCCCGGCGCGGCATCGAACCTCGCTCCCTCGATCGTGGTTATGCGTTTGGGCCGATCGGGTCCACGATGGTTCGGCGGGATCATCGGTGATTGCCGACACGTCACCAGCAGAGGTCCAGTGAGCGAAGCGAAGGGACGCAGGGAGACCGGTGGCGCGGCTGCTGGCCGGCCGCCATCGATCGAACCAGAGAAGACGATCGCGGCGCGGACGCGAACGATGGTGGTTGGGCCCTATCTTACCGAGCGGGCCCGCCGCTCCGCGCCAGCGGCAGCACCGCTGCGTGATGCGGCGGCGCGCCTGGATGAGGCCGCCGGTCTTGCCGGCGCGATCGACCTCGACGTGGTCAGGAGCGTTGCCGTTCCGCTAGGGGAGATCCGTCCGGCAACTTATCTGGGCAAGGGTAAGGTCGAAGAGCTGGCCGTGGCGGCGCGTGCCGACGAGATCGGGCTGGTGGTCATGGACTGCGCCCTCTCGCCGGTGCAGCAGCGCAACCTGGAAAAGGAGCTCGGGGCCAAGGTCATCGACCGCACCGGGTTGATCCTGGAGATTTTCGGACGACGGGCACGCACCAAGGAAGGAGCGCTGCAGGTCGAACTCGCCCACCTCGACTATCAGAAGAGCCGGCTGGTGCGGTCCTGGACCCATCTGGAGCGGCAGCGCGGCGGCTTCGGCTTTCTCGGGGGCCCGGGCGAGACCCAGATCGAGGCGGACCGGCGTCTGATCCAGGAGCGCATGGCGCGGATCGAGCGCGAGCTCGAGCAGGTCAAGCGCACCCGGGGCCTGCACCGCGAGAGCCGGCGGCGGGTGCCTTATCCGACCGTGGCGCTGGTCGGCTACACCAATGCCGGTAAGTCGACGCTGTTCAACCGGCTGACCGAAGCGCGGGTGATGGCCGAGGACATGCTGTTCGCCACCCTCGATCCGACCGCGCGGGTGATCACGCTGCCGCACGGAGCCAAGGCGATCCTCTCGGATACGGTGGGCTTCATCTCCGAGCTGCCGACCATGCTCGTCGCGGCCTTCCGCGCGACCTTGGAGGACGTGATGGAGGCCGACGTGCTGCTGCACGTGCGCGACGTCTCTCACGGCGACACCGAAGCACAGGCAGCCGACGTCGTTTCGATCCTGCACGATCTCGGCGTCGATCCGGCCGATGGCGGCCGCATCATCGAGGTGTGGAACAAAGCCGACCAGCTCGACGCGGCCGAGACAGTGCGGCTCGGCAACCTCGCGGCCGGCCGGACCGCCACGGCGCAGCCGGTGCTGGTGTCGGCGCTGACCGGTCAGGGCGTCGACAGGCTGCTGGGGGCTGTCGAGGAACGCCTCGCCAAGGGCCGGCCCGTCTATCGGGTGATCCTGGACGCGGCCAACGGCGCCGACATCAACTGGCTCTACGAGGAGGCCGAGGTGCTGGACCGCCGTACCGGCGAGGATGGGCAGGTCGTGTTCGCCGTTCGCATCGCGCCGCAAAAGGAGCCCCGGCTGCTGCGCCGGGCGCCAGGCGCCAAGCTGATCCGGCCCGCCTCGGTGTGATGAGCCGCGGATGATCGCGCTCCGATAAGTTGGAGCGCTTGTGTTCGATCAGATGATTCCACCTGATCGAACAATGGTGCTTTAGAGCGTTTTCGAGCAAAGCGGAGGTCGGTTCGCGTGAAGAAAACGCGATATTGCAATTAGATAGAGCATCTCGGCGATTCGAAGAAACGCTGAAATCCTTTAGTCGCGCGTGCGCTCGCCTCGCTTGGCCGCCACCCAGTGCGCCTCCATTTCATCGAGATCGGCATCCGACATGGATTTGCCGCTTGATTCAATGGCCTGTTCGACGTGACGGAACCGTCGCGTGAACTTGTCGTTGGTGCCGCGTAAGGCCACCTCCGGGTCGATGCCCGCGTGCCGCGCCAGGTTCACCACGGCGAACAGCAGATCGCCGATCTCGTCGCCGACCGCCGCCGGGTCGCCATCGGCGAGCGCACCGCGCACCTCGTCCAGCTCCTCGGCGATCTTGTCGATCACCTGGGCGGTGTGCGGCCAGTCGAAGCCCACAGTCGCGGCCTTGGCCTGAAGCTTGTGGGCGCGGGTGAGGGCGGGCACGTTGGCCGGCACGGCGGCCAGCAGGCCGCCATCCTCCTCGGGCAGGCCCGCGGCGATGCGGGCCACCCGGCGCTCGGCCTTCTCCTGCGCCTTGATGGCCGCCCACAGCCCCGAGACTTCGTCGGCCGAGAGGCCGCTCACGTCGCCGAACACGTGCGGGTGTCGGCGGATCATCTTGGCGGAGATGGCCTCCACGACGTCGCCGAAGGCGAAGGCGCCGCCTTCCTCCGCCATGCGGGCGTGGAACACCACCTGCAGCAACAGGTCGCCGAGCTCATCGCGAAGGTCGGTGAGGTCGCCGCGCGCGATGGCATCGGCCACCTCGTAGGCCTCCTCGACGGTATAGGGCGCAATGGTCGCGAAGGTCTGCGCCAGATCCCAGGCGCAGCCGCCCTCGGGCGCGCGCAGGCGCGCCATGATCGCGAGCAGGTCGGCCATGTCCTGGCTCGCCGCGGTCATTCCGCGGCCTGCGCCTTGGCGGCCGCCGCCTTTGCGGCCACCGTCCTGGCGGCGACAGTCTTGGCCGTGCGCTTCAGCGGGCGGCGGGCCAGTACCTCGGCCAGGAAGCGCCCGGTGTGGCTGCCCTTGGCGCGGGCCACCTCCTCGGGCGTTCCCTCGGCGACGATGGTGCCGCCGCCGTCGCCACCCTCGGGCCCGAGGTCGATCACCCAGTCGGCGGTCTTGATGACCTCCAGATTGTGCTCGATGACCACCACGGTGTTGCCCTGCTCGACCAGTTCGTGCAGCACCTCGAGCAGCTTGGCCACGTCGTGGAAGTGCAGCCCCGTGGTCGGCTCGTCCAGGATGTAGAGGGTGCGGCCGGTCGCTCGCCGGGCCAGCTCCTTGGAGAGCTTGACGCGCTGCGCCTCGCCACCGGACAGCGTGGTGGCCTGCTGACCGACCTTGACATAACCCAGGCCGACGCGCGCCAAGGTCTCCATCTTGTCCCGGATCGCCGGCACGGCCTTGAACAGCTCCCGCGCCTCGTCGACGGTCATGTCGAGCACGTCGGCGATCGACTTCTCCCGATACTTCACCTCGAGCGTTTCGCGGTCGTAGCGCTTGCCCTTGCAGACGTCGCAGGTGACGTAGACGTCGGGCAGGAAATGCATCTCGATCTTGATGACGCCGTCGCCCTGGCAGGCCTCGCAGCGGCCGCCCTTCACGTTGAACGAGAAACGGCCGGGCTGGTAGCCGCGCGCCTTCGCCTCCGGCAGGCCGGCGAACCACTCCCGGATCGGCGTGAACGCTCCCGTATAAGTCGCCGGGTTCGATCGCGGCGTGCGCCCGATCGGCGACTGGTCGATGTCGATGACCTTGTCCAGGTATTCGAGCCCCTCGATCCGCTCGAACGGCGCGGGGTGCTCGATGGCGCCGTTCAGCCGCCGTGCCACGGCCTTGTAGAGCGTATCGATGATCAGCGTCGACTTGCCGCCGCCCGAGACGCCGGTGATGGCCGTGAAGGTCGCCAGCGGGATCGCGGCCGTCACGCCCTTCAGGTTGTTGCCGGTGGCGCCGACCAGCTTGAGCTGACGGCCCTTGCCGGGCTTGCGCCGCTTGGCCGGCACAGGCACGCTCTTCGTGCCGACCAGATAGGCGCCGGTCAGCGACTCCGGCGACTTCATGATGTCGTCCGGCGCCCCCTGGGCGACGATGCGGCCGCCATGAATCCCGGCGCCGGGGCCCACATCCACCACGTAGTCGGCCTGCAGGATGGCGTCCTCGTCGTGCTCGACGACGATGACGCTGTTGCCGAGGTCACGCAGGCGCTTCAGCGTCGCCAGCAGCCGCTCGTTGTCGCGCTGGTGCAGCCCGATGGACGGCTCGTCCAGCACATAGAGCACGCCGGTGAGGCCCGAGCCGATCTGGGAGGCGAGACGGATGCGCTGGCTCTCGCCGCCCGAGAGCGTGCCCGACGCGCGCGCCAGCGTGAGGTAGTCCAGCCCGACGTCGAGCAGGAAGGTCAGCCGGTCGCGGATCTCCTTGAGGATGCGCCCGGCGATCTCGTTCTGCTTGTCGCTTAGCTCTTGCGGCAGGCATTCGTACCAGCCGCGCGCCTCGCGCACCGAGAGGTCCGCCACCTCGCCGATGTGGCGGCCGCCGATCTTGACCGCAAGCGCTTCCGGCTTGAGCCGGTAACCGCCGCAGCCGGCGCAGGGCGTCGCGGACATGAAGCGGGAGATCTCCTCGCGCGCCCAGTCGCTCTCGGTCTCCTTGTAGCGGCGCTCCAGGTTGGTGATGACGCCCTCGAAGGGCTTCTGCACCTCGTAGGAGCGCGCACCGTCGTCGTAGGCGAAGCGTACTGCCTCCCCGCCGGTGCCGAACAGGATGATGTTGCGCACCTCCTCAGGGAGATCGATCCAGCGCGCCGTGACCTTGAAGCGGAAGTGCCGGGCCAGCGCGTCGAGGGTCTGGCCGTAGTAGGGCGAGGTCGACTTGGCCCATGGGGCGATGGCACCGCCGCGCAGGGTCAGCGTTTCGTCCGGCACGATGAGGGCCGGATCGATCCGCATCTCCGAGCCCAGCCCGTCGCAGACCGGGCAAGCACCGTACGGGTTGTTGAACGAGAACAGCCGCGGCTCGATCTCGGGAATGGTGAAGCCGGAGACCGGGCAGGCGAACCTCTGCGAGAAGACGACACGCTTGGCCTCGCCCTTGGCGTCGGTCTCGTCGGCGTATTCGATGACCGCGATGCCGTCGGCCAGTTCCAGCGCCATCTCGAAGCTGTCGGCGAGACGAGCGGCGATGTCGCCGCGCACGACGATGCGGTCGACGACGACGTCAATGTCGTGCTTGAGCTTCTTGTCGAGGGCCGGGGCTTCGGCGATCTCGTAGAAGGTACCGTCGATCTTGACCCGCTGGAAGCCGCGCTTGAGAAAATCGGCAAGCTCCTTGCGATACTCGCCCTTGCGTCCGCGCACCACGGGGGCGAGCAGGTAGAGCCGCGTCCGCTCCGTCAGCGCGAGCACGCGATCGACCATCTGGCTCACCGTCTGGCTTTCGATCGGCAGTCCCGTCGCCGGCGAATAGGGGACGCCGACGCGCGCCCACAGCAGGCGCATGTAGTCGTAGATCTCGGTGACGGTGCCGACGGTCGAGCGCGGATTGCGCGACGTCGTCTTCTGCTCGATCGAGATTGCCGGCGACAGCCCGTCGATCTGGTCGACGTCCGGCTTCTGCATCATCTCCAGGAACTGGCGCGCGTAGGCCGACAGCGACTCCACATAGCGCCGCTGCCCCTCGGCGTAGATCGTGTCGAAGGCAAGCGACGACTTGCCCGAGCCGGACAGGCCGGTGAACACCACCAGCCGGTCGCGCGGGACGACCAGATCGACGTTCTTGAGGTTATGCTCGCGCGCGCCGCGAATGGCGATCACGCGCTGGTCACGGGCGGCGGAACGGTCGAAGAAATCGTCGAGTGGAGCCATGAAACGCCTCAGCGGCTGATGGGTCGTCTGGACTGGGCCGCCTCGGGGCCGAGGAGCGCTGTAGCAGAGGAGCGTTGTCGAAAATGGCGGGCCTGCGTCGGCGCACCGCCTCGCGCTCCCTATCTAGGATGTGGGGCACTGGGACGCCAGCCTGCGCAGCGGCACTTGATTCTGCCGGCAGGCTAGAACAAATCGGGTACGTCGAATAGTGGTCAGTTGACCGGCCTCGGTCGTCGGGCCATGCTGGAACAAATTGGGAACGCTGGCCCGGTGGTGGCGGCCGCTTTCCTGGGGACAATCCTGCGGGTCGGCCGTGATGCCTTGTGGTCGCCACGGGCAGCCTGCACAAACAGCGCTGGAATATGGAGGGTCGCATGGCCGGCAGCGTCAACAAGGTCATCATCGTCGGCAATCTGGGCCGCGATCCCGAGACACGGCGCCTGCCGTCCGGGGAGCCTGTGGTCAATCTGCGCATCGCCACGTCCGAGACCTGGCGCGACAAGGCGACCGGCGAGCGCAAGGAGCGCACCGAGTGGCACTCCGTCGTCATCTTCAACGAGAACCTGGCGAAGATTGCCGAGCAGTATCTCAAGAAGGGCACCAAGGTTTACATAGAAGGCCAATTGCAGACCCGCAAATGGACTGATCAAAGCGGTGCCGAGCGTTACTCGACGGAAGTGGTGCTGCAGCGCTTCCGCGGCGAGCTCACCATCCTCGACAGCCGAGGTGGCGGCGCCGGCGAGTATGCCGACGAGGGCGGCGGAGGACGCGCTCAGCCGAGCCGCGGTGGGGATTTCGGCCGGTCGTCGCCGATGGAGCGCGGCGGCGGGTCGACGGCCCAGATGCTGGACGACGACATTCCGTTCTGATCCTGCCGGTCGATCCCCGCGAGCGCGATGCGCCGGCGCGGCCGGTCGCGACGAGAGGAGACTGGGCGATGGCAGGATTGCTCGACGGCGTGCGCAAGCAGCTCTTCGAGCTGCCACGCTACGAGACTCTCGGCGGCCGGGTGCTGTCCGGCGTGCGCGTCGGCTGGGAGAGCTACGGCGAGCTGAACGCCGAGCGCTCGAACGCCATCCTCATCTGCCACTACTTCTCCGGCACCAGCCACGCCGCCGGCCGCTATGCGCCGGGCGATCCGCTGCCGGGCTATTGGGATGCCATCATCGGTCCGGGCAAGCCGATCGACACCGACCGGTTCTTCGTCCTCTCCTCCGACACGCTGATCAACCTCAACGTCCACGATCCCAAGGTCGCGACGACGGGGCCGGCGTCGATCGATCCGGCGTCCGGCAAGCCCTACGGGCTGGACTTCCCCATCGTCGAGATCGGCGATTTCGTCCGCGTCCAGCGCGAGCTGGTCCGCAGCCTCGGCATCGAGAAGCTGCACGCGGTGGCCGGCCCGTCCATGGGCGGCCTCCAGGCCTTCGACTGGGCGGTGCGGTTTCCCGAGATGGTCGGGCGCATCTTGCCGGTCATCTGCGCCGGCGCCGCCGATCCCTGGCTGGTCGCCTGGCTCGACGCCTGGGCGGCGCCGATTGCCCTCGATGCCCAGTGGAACGGCGGCGATTATTACGGCAAGGCCGCGCCGACGGCCGGTCTGCTCCAGGCATTGAAGATGGTCGCGCTGCACGCCAACGATCGGCCCTGGGCCCTCGCCACCTTCGGCACCTCGCCGGCGGCGGGCGGGAACCCGCGCGCCGGCCTTGCCCAGCCCTTCGCCATCGTCGACGGCCTGGCGCAACTCGCCGCGCTGCGGGTGGCGCTCTGCGACGCCAACCACCTGCTCTACCTGGCGCGCGCCAACCAGCTCTACGTGGCGGGCGGCGCGGACGACCTGGGCGCGGCCATGGCCCGCGTGCGCGCGCCGGTGCTCTACATCACGACGCCGACCGATCACGTGTTTCCACCCGCGGCGACCGGCGCGACGGCGGCGGCCCTGCGCGACAGCGGCGCCCGCGTTCGCCACCTCGAGATTGGCGGCAGCTTCGGGCATCTGAACGGGCTGCTGACCATCGGCGAGGCGGCCGAGGCGATCGCAGCCTTCATGAATGATCAGCCGGTTGCCTCCTGAGACGTTCGGCGTGGCGCCTGGGCGCTGTCCGATGGAAGGGGCCCCCGATCCACCGGCGCCCGCCACGTTCGGGCGCGCCTGGTACGGGGCACCGGACGGCCGGCCGCGGCCAACGGTCCGTCTCGCTATCCGTGCCGAAACGCCCTATATGAGGGCGCTTACCCGCCTCCTGAACCGTAGCTTTCATGGCCGGCGCGGATCGCGCCGCGGCCGTGAATCGGCTAGAGCTGATCAGTCAGCACTTACTTAATCAACAAGACCGGACAAGACTTTGGCAGACGATGACGAGCAGGGCCGCGGCGGGCCCGCAGACCTTCCGCCCGGCGGTGACATCTCGCCGGTCTCCCTGACCGACGAGATGCGGCAATCGTACCTGGCGTACGCCATGAGCGTGATCGTCAGCCGTGCGCTGCCCGACGTCAGGGACGGCCTCAAGCCGGTGCACCGGCGGATCCTGTTCTCGATGCACGAGAGCAACTACACGCCTGAGCGGCCATACAACAAGTCGGCGCGCGTCACCGGCGATACGATGGGCAAGTATCATCCGCACTCGGGCCCGGCGATCTATGACGCGCTGGTGCGCCTGGCGCAGGACTTCTCGCTCCGGTTGCCGTTGGTCGATGGCCAAGGCAACTTCGGCTCGATCGACGGCGACCCGGCGGCGGCCGAACGTTATACCGAGGTGCGGCTGGCGCGTCCGACCATGCTGCTGCTCGACGATCTCGACAAGAACACGGTCGAGTTCCAGCCGAACTACGACGGCCGCGAGCAGGAGCCGACGGTCCTGCCGGCCAAGTTCCCGAACCTCCTGGTGAACGGCGCCGGCGGCATCGCCGTCGGCATGGCGACCAACATCCCGCCGCACAACCTGGGCGAGGTGATCGACGCCTGCGTCGCCTACATCAAGGACCCGGCGATCTCCATCGACGAGCTGATCGAGATCATCCCGGGCCCGGACTTTCCGACCGGCGGCGCCATCCTGGGCCGCGCCGGCATCCGGGCCGCGTACCACACGGGGCGTGGCTCCATCATCATGCGCGGTGTTTCGAAGGTCGAGGAGATCCGCAAGGAGCGTGAGGCGATCATCTTCACCGAGATCCCGTATCAGGTGAACAAGGCGACGCTGATCGAGCGGATTGCCGAGCTGGTGCGGGAGAAGCGCATCGAGGGCATCGGCGACCTGCGCGACGAATCCGACCGCGACGGCATGCGCATCGTCATCGAGCTGAAGCGCGAGGCGATGGCCGACGTGGTGCTGAACCAGCTCTACCGCTTTACGCCGCTGCAATCGAGCTTCGGCGCCAACATGGTGGCGCTGAACGGCGGCCGGCCCGAGACGCTGAACCTGCTCGACATGATCCGCGCCTTCGTCGACTTCCGCGAGGATGTCGTCTCGCGGCGCACCAAGCACCTGCTCAACAAGGCGCGCGACAGCGCTCACGTGCTGGTGGGCCTCGGCATCGCGGTCGCCAACATCGACGAGGTCATCCATCTGATCCGCACCGCGCCGGACCCGGCCTCTGCGCGCGAGGCGCTGATGGAGCGGAGTTGGCCGGCCAAGGACATGGCGCCGCTGATCGCGCTGATCGACGATCCACGCCATGGGCTTGAAGACGATGGCACCTACCGGCTGTCCGAGGTGCAGGCGCGCGCGATCCTTGACCTGCGCCTGCAGCGCCTGACAGGACTGGGCCGCGACGAGATCGCCGGCCAGCTGACGACGATTGCCGACGAGATCACGGAGTATCTGGCGATCCTGGCATCGCGCGAGCGCATTCAGGCCATCGTTACCGACGAGCTGATCGCTGCGAAGACGAACTTCGCCACGCCGCGGCGCACGCGCATCGACGACTGGTCGTCCGACGTGGACGACGAGGACCTGATCCAGCGCGAGGACATGGTCGTCACCGTCTCCCACGCCGGCTACATCAAGCGGGTGCCGCTCTCCACCTACCGGGCCCAGCGGCGTGGCGGCAAGGGCCGCTCCGGCATGAACACGCGCGACCAGGACTTCGTCACGCGGCTGTTCGTGGCGTCGACCCACACGCCGATCCTGTTCTTCTCGTCGCGCGGCCAGGTGTACAAGGAGAAGGTGTGGCGCCTGCCGCTTGCGGCGCCCCAGGCGCGCGGCAAGGCTCTGGTCAACATGCTTCCCCTCCAGGCGGGCGAGCGCATCACCACCATCATGCCGCTGCCCGAGGACGAGGACAGCTGGGGCAACCTCGACGTGATGTTCGCCACCGTCAGCGGTGGCGTGCGGCGCAACAAGCTGTCCGACTTCACCAACGTGAACCGGGCCGGCAAGATCGCCATGAAGCTCGACGACGGCGACGCGCTCGCCGGAGTGCAGACCTGCACCGAGGACGACGATGTGCTGCTCACCACCGCCGAGGGGCAGTGCATCCGGTTCCGGACCACCGACGTGCGCGTGTTCAAGGGCCGTGATTCGACCGGCGTGCGCGGCATCTCCCTGGCCAAGGGCGACGAGATCATCTCGATGACGATCCTTCGTCACGTCGAGGCCACGCCGGACGAGCGCAGCACCTATCTCAAGCGCTCCGGCGCGGCGCGCCGCGCGCTCAACGGCGAAGGTCTCGAGGTGGCCGAGGACGGCACCACGGACGAGGAGGCGACGCAGGAGGTGGAACTCGGGGCCCGCTACACCGATCTGGGCGCTGCAGAACAGTTCATCCTTACGCTCTCGCAGAACGGCTACGGCAAGCGCACCTCAGCCTACGAATACCGGGTCACCGGGCGCGGCGGCAAAGGCATCGTCGCCATGGCGGTGAACGAGCGCAACGGGCGCCTGGTCGCCTCCTTCCCGATCGGAGACAACGATCAGATCATGCTGGTCACCGACGGCGGCCAGTTGATCCGCGTGCCGGTCGATGGCATCCGCATCGTCAGCCGCGGCAGCCAAGGGGTGATCGTCTTCAACACCGCAGAGGGCGAACGTGTCGTCTCGGTGGAGCGGGTCAGCGACGATGGCGAGGGAGAGGAGGGCGCGAGCCCGGCCCTCGATGCCGCCGACGAGTAGCCGGCCGCCGTCACGGCGTCCGCCGGGGAGCCGTGACGCAATGCGCTTTCGTTGTGTCGACCGGGCTGGGCCGGCGTTGCTTTCGCGGGCTCGGGCGCTATAGTCCGCGCCAATTCTCATTCATCACGCGGGCAAATGTCCGCCAGACGTTCCGGGGAGCGCCTTCGTGTTTACGCCCGCCTACGCTCAATCCACGCCATCTGCTGGCGGCAGCACCGATCTTCTTATCCAGCTCGTCCCGTTTCTGCTGATTTTCGTCATCATGTATTTCCTGATCCTGCGGCCGCAGCAGCGGCGTGCCAAAGAGCATCAGCAGATGATGAAGAGCATCCGCCGGAACGACACGGTCGTCACATCGGGCGGCATCATCGGCAAGGTCACCAAGGTGGTCGATGAGAGCAGCGAAGTGGAGGTCGAGATCGCCGACAACGTACGCGTGCGCGTCCTGCGCTCGACCATCAGCGAGGTGCGGGCCAAGGCCGAGCCGGTCAAGGCGGCGTGATCGCAACCTGGAACGGATCGGCGCGAGCTCGCCGATCCGATATGGAGTGTGCCGGCATGGTGCCGGGCAGGCGCTGCCTCGCCCGCCAAGCTCCAGTACGGTAGGTCGAAAGACACAGAGACATGCTTCGTTATTCGACCGGCAAGATCGTCGCCATTCTCGCCTTGACGTTCCTCGGCTTCCTCTATGCCGCGCCGAACCTGTTCTCCAAGGAGACGCGGACCGCGATTGCCGCCGCGACGCCGTCGTGGTTGCCGGAGTGGATCCTGCCGCACAAGGCCGTGGTCCTCGGCCTCGACCTGCAGGGCGGCTCGCACGTGCTGCTCGAGGTCGACAGCAACGACCTGATCCGCACCCAGGTCGCCACCATGCGCGACGACGTGCGCCGCATTTTGCGCGAGCAGAGGGTGACGCCCCAGGGCGGCATCACCACCACGCCGCGCGGCGTCCAGTTCCGGGTCGCCAGCGATGCCGACCGTGAGAAGGTGCTGCCGCGCCTGCGCGAGCTGGCGCAGCCCATCGGCAACGCGCTCCTCGGTCAGACCGGCACCCAGACCATGGAGGTGACGACCGGCGACGGCGGCTTGGTGCAGCTAACCTTGACCGAGGCCGGTGTGCGCGACCGCATCAGCCGCGCCCTGGGTCAAGCGATTGAGGTGTTGCGCAAACGCGTCGATCAACTCGGCACCACCGAGCCCAATATTCAGCGCCAGGGCGCCGACCGCATCCTGGTGCAGGTGCCGGGCCTCCAGGATCCGCAGCGGCTCAAGGACCTGCTCGGCAAGACGGCCAAGCTGCAGTTCCGCTTCGTCGCGGAAGGCGGCGGCTCGCCCGGCGAGGTCGACATGCTGCCCTCCAAGGACAACAACGGCCAGCCGGTGCCGGTGGAGAAGCGGGTCATCGTCGAGGGCGAGGACCTGGTCGACGCGCAGCCGGGCTTCGACCAGCGCACGTCCGAGCCGATCGTCAACTTCCGCTTCAATGTAAGAGGTGCGCAGAAGTTCGGTCAGGCCACCTCGGAGAACGTCGGCCGGCCGCTGGCCATCGTGCTCGACAACGAGGTCGTCTCGGCGCCGCGCATCATCAACCCGATCACCGGCGGCTCGGGGCAGATCTCCGGGCGATTCACCGTGGAGCAGGCCAATGATCTGGCGCTGCTGCTGCGGGCCGGCGCGCTGCCGGCCAAGCTCACGGTGGTCGAGGAGCGCACCGTCGGGCCCGGGCTCGGCAGGGACTCGATCGAGGCCGGCAAGACCGCGACCTATGTGGCCACGGTGTTCGTCGTGCTGTTCATGTTCATCACCTACGGGCTGTTCGGCCTCTTCGCCAACATCGCGCTGATCGTGCACGTGGTGTTCATCTTCGCCCTGATGTCGCTGCTGAGCGCCACGCTGACGTTGCCCGGCATCGCCGGCATCGTCCTCACCATCGGCACCGCGGTCGATTCCAACGTGCTGATCTACGAGCGCATCCGCGAGGAGGCGAAGGCCGGGCGATCGATCATCTCGGCGATCGATGCCGGCTTCAACCGCGCCTTCGCCACCATCTTCGATTCGAACAGTACCATGGCGATCGCCGCCCTGATCCTGTTCCTGCTCGGGTCGGGGCCGGTGCGCGGCTTCGCCGTGGTCTTCCTGCTCGGCATTCTGACGACCGTGATCACCGCGGTGACGATGACCCGCATGATGATCGCCCTGTGGTACCGGATCGCGCGGCCCAAACAGCTGCCCTTCTGACCTGACATTGACGCGTTCTCGCCGGGCGGCTCAGGCCGCCGGCGAGGGTTCTGAGAGGCCCTAAGATCGTGCGCCTGCTACGTATCGTCCCGGACAACACGCGCTTTCGTTTCGTCCGTTTTCGGCGGTTCAGCTTCCCGTTTTCGGCCCTGGTGTCGCTCGCCACGGCCATCCTGCTGCTGACGGCCGGCCTTCACTTCGGCATCGACTTCACCGGCGGCACGCTGATCGAGCTGCAGGCCCGCAACGGCCAGGGCAACGCCGCCCAGGTGCGCGAGATCGCGCACGGCTTCGGCGTCGGCGAGGTCGAGGTGCAGGAGTTCGGCAGCGAGGGCGGCGTCTCCCTGCGCGTGCCGGTGCAGCCGGGCGGCGAGCAGGCGCAGGGCGCGGTCGTGCAGAAGGCGCGTGCGGCGTTCGACAAGGATTACGAGTTCCGCCGGGTCGAGACCGTCGGCCCGCGCGTGTCCGGCGAGCTGGTGCAGTCGGGGACGCTCGGCGTGGTGCTGTCGATCCTCGCCGTCATGGCCTATCTGTGGTTCCGCTTCGAGCTGCAGTTCGCCATCGGCGCCATCATCGGCACGATGCACGACATCGTGCTCACCATCGGCTTCTTCCTGATCACGCGCATCGAGTTCAACATGACCTCGATCGCGGCGATCCTCACCATCGTCGGCTATTCGCTGAACGAAACCGTCGTCGTCTTCGACCGCACGCGCGAGCTGTTGCGCCGCTACAAGTCGATGCCGGTGGAAGAGTTGCTCGACCTGTCGGTCAACTCGACCCTGTCGCGTACCGCCATGACCGCGACGACAACGGCGCTGTCGCTGCTGGCGCTGGTGCTGTTCGGCGGCGACGCCATCCGTGATTTTGCCGTCGTGATGCTGTTCGGCGTGATCGTGTGCACGTACTCCGCGGTGTTCATCTCGTCACCGTCGCTGATCTATCTGGGGGTGAAGGCCTCCAATCGGGTGGCGGCGGAGGCCGACCAGGGCGCGGTGAAGAAGCCCGCGGCGCGCACGGGGCCCGCCGGTGCCGCGCCTTGAGCAGCGCAGGGGCGGACGAGGGCCGCTTCCTGCCGGGCCGCCATCTGCTTGATGCCTATGGCAATCACGGCTTCCGCTTCGGTGGCATGTCGCACCGCGGCTCGATCCTGGCACTTCCCTCGGGCGTCCGCGCCTGGCACGTCACAGCTATCGCCGAGCTTGACGCCCACAGCCTAGCGGACGTGCTGGCCGAGGCGTCCGCGATCGAGTTGATGCTGTTCGGCACGGGCACCGAGCTCGTGCCCTTGCCGGCATCGCTGCGGGCACTGCTCCGCGAGCACGGCATGGCCGTCGACGTAATGCCGACATCGGCTGCTGCCAGAACATACAACGTGTTGGTGGCCGAGGAGCGCAAGATCGGCGCCGGCCTGATCGCGGTGGAGTGACGAGGGCGCATGGCGGCGGCATCTGAGCCCGAGCGGCTGGAGGCGGCATTCGGCCACTGTCAGGCGCTGCTGCGCGAGGGTGACCGGGACCGCTATCTGGCCATCCTGCTGGCACCGCCCCACAAGCGCGCTCATCTCTCCGCGCTGTATGCCTTCTCGCTCGATGTCGCACGGATTCGCGAGGTCGCCGCGCAGGCGCTGGCCGGCGAGATCCGCCTGCAATGGTGGCGCGACGCGGTGATGGGCGATGCAAGGGGGGAGGTGTCGGCTCACCCGATCGCCGCCGCGCTGCTCGCCACCATCGCCGCCTTCAGGCTGCCGCCACAGGCGTTCCTCGACCTGCTGGATGCGCGGACCTTCGACCTCTACGACGACCCGATGCCGACGGTCGCCAGCCTCGAAGGCTATTGCGGCGAGACCTCCTCGGCGCTGCTGCGGCTCGCCAGCTTCGTGCTGGCCGACGGACGCGACCCGGGCGGCGCCGATGCCGCCGGGCATGCCGGCGTAGCTTATGCCATCGCCGGCTTGTTGCGCGCCTTTCCCTGGCACGCCCGCCGTGGGCAGGTCTATCTGCCGGCGGACGTGCTCGATCGCCACGCCGTCAGCCGCAGCGAGGTGGTGAGCGGTACGGACAGTGATCGCCTGCGCGCGGCGCTCGCCGACATGCGCACGCTGGCGCGACGACACTTCGCCCAGTACGTCAAGACGCTGCCGACCCTCCCGCCGGTGGTGCGCATGGCGCTGGTGCCGGCCGCCGTGGCGCCGCTCTACCTCGACCGCATGGAGGCGCCGCGCTACGATCCCTTCGGGACGGTGGTCGAGGTGCCGCAATGGCGTCGCCAGTGGCGGCTATGGCGAGCCGCCCGATAACCGGGGCTGCGTCCCGCCGAATGGCCGTCGCTGCGGGCGACGCAACCTCCGCAATCGCCTAACGTGAGGCGCTCCAGACTCAAAAGGTGATGAGCATTCGGCCCATCGGATGGTTGCCATCCATCCACGGGCAAGTGCTCTACGGCGCGACCGGGCGCCCCGCCAGCCACGCTTCCAGGTCGTTACGAGCCCGGTCGGTCAGAGCCTGCTTCTTGGCCCGCGCCTTGTCCTTGCCGCGCAAGCGTTTGCCGCCGTCCGCACGCGGGGCCCGCTCCAGGGGTGGGAACAGGCCAAAATTGACGTTCATCGGCTGGAACGACGGCGGGCCCTGGTCGAGCGTCTCGACGTGGCCGCCGGTGATGTGGTTGAGCAGCGCGCCGAGCGCGGTCGTGGCCGGTGGTGGGGTGAAGGGCTGCGCCAAGCGGGCGGCAGCGGCTGCACTCCCAGCCAGCAAGCCCATGGCGGCGCTTTCCACATAGCCTTCACAGCCGGTGATCTGGCCGGCGAACCTGAGCCGTGGCTCGGCCTTGAGGCGGAGCGCGCCGTCGAGCAGGCGAGGGGAATTGAGGTAGGTGTTGCGGTGCAAGCCTCCAAGCCTCGCAAATTCGGCGCCCGCAAGGCCTGGAATCGAGCGCAGCAGGCGCACCTGATCGGCGTGTTTCAGCTTGGTCTGAAAGCCCACGAGATTGTAGAGCGTGCCCAGCGCGTTGTCCTGGCGCAGTTGTACGACGGCGAAGGGCTTTTCGTGCGGCGCATGGGCGTTGGTGAGCCCGACGGGCTTCATCGGCCCATGGCGGAGAGTTTCGCGCCCGCGCTCGGCCATGACCTCGATCGGCAGGCAACCGTCGAAATAGGGAGTCGAGGCCTCCCATTCCTTGAAGCTGGTCTTCTCGCCCGCGATCAACCCGTCGATAAAGGCATTGTACTGCTCCTGCGACAGCGGACAGTTGATGTAGTCGGCGCCGGTGCCGCCAGGCCCCGGCTTGTCGTAGCGCGACTGAAACCAGGCGACCGACATGTCGATACTGTCGCGGTAGACGATCGGCGCGATGGCGTCGAAAAAGGCCAGCTGGTCGGTGCCCGTGAGCCCCCGGACCGCTTCGGCCAGAGCCGCCGAGGTGAGCGGGCCAGTCGCGATAATCACCTCGTCCCAATCCGCCGGAGGCAGCGCCTCGATCTCGCCGCGCGCGATGGTCACGCCCGGGTGCCGGGCCAGGGCCGCGGTGACCGCGGCCGAGAACCCGTCGCGGTCGACGGCGAGGGCACCGCCAGCCGGCACCTGATTGGCATCGGCGGCGCGCATGATCAGTGAGCCGAGCCGCCGCAGTTCCTGATGCAGCAGGCCGACGGCGTTGAACTCCGCGTCGTCCGAGCGGAAGGAATTGGAACAGACGAGTTCGGCCAGGCCCTCGGTCTGGTGCGCCTCCGTCGTCCGCGCGGGCCGCATCTCGTGCACGACGACGGGGACGCCCGCTTGTGCAAGCTGCCAGGCGGCCTCGCTTCCGGCCAGCCCGCCACCGATGACGTGTACCGTGCGCAAATGTTCAGCAGGGGAAGTGGACGACGGAGGTCTAGGGAGGGCGCCGGGTTCGGTCATCAAACTCTATCGGAAGGGAAATTGAGCGCGCCAGCTGGGCCGACGGGACGAGCGCAGGAAAGCATCACGCGAACCGCGTCGCAAGCTTCGGCAGCGGGGCAGCCACACTTGGCAGAACGCTGTAGTGCGTGGCGCAATAGCGCGCGGCGAGCGGCTTGGCGGCGCATCGTGACGGATCCAGTTGCCCGCTCGCAGTCGAGTTCAGAAAATCAGCCCGCGAGCCGCGCTATGGATGCTGTCCAAGCAAGGTTCACTCAGTCAGAGCGATCACTCACCTCTCGCTAAACGGAAACTTTAAACGGCAAACGCCCGCCAATGGGCGGGCGTTACTGCGGCATCGGTGCGCTGACCGACGATCAGGCGACGCTTTGTCGCTTGGCCACGAACGGGATGTCCCACCGGGCGATGCCCAGGTCCTCGAGTTCGCGGTCGGTCAACCGGGACAGCTCGTTCACCGTCTCCCGGTATCTACGCCAATTTCTGATCTTTGCGACGATAAAGCCCAAAAGCATGACCTGCTCCTTTTTGCGGCGCTGGAGCGAGCCAGAGCCGGAAATATACGCACACACACAAGGTTGAGGCCCGTATATAAGTGATACCGTGCGGAAAAAGATGTGCGCTGCAGCACATTGCGTGGGCTATTGGTGCAGGATCAGGCTTGCGATGAACGCATGGCTGCGGAGAAGACGGCGTTTTGATATGTCTCGTACGCGGCCCTGATCATCGGCGGCTCGACCGCATTCCTGCACGGCACTCGACCTTCCGCCGTCGTGCCCCTATCTTCTATCCATCGCGCAAGGCCTTGAACCTTGCAGCGTGGAGGTACGTGATGGCCAATGCCACCAAGTTCAAGCTGATGACCCTGACAGACGCAGCGGCAACCCGCGTGCGCGAGATCATGGGGAACTCCGACCGTCCCTTCGTCGGCCTCCGGGTCGGCGTGCGCAACGGCGGGTGCGCCGGCATGGCATATACGATGGAGTATGCCGAGGCGATCGAGCCGCGTGACGAGGTGGTCGAGGACAAGGGCGTTAAGCTCATCATCGACCCAAAGGCGGTGCTGTTCCTGCTGGGCACCGAGATGGACTTCAAGGTCGACAAGCTCGCGTCGACCTTCGTCTTCAACAACCCCAATCAGACCTCGGCCTGCGGCTGCGGTGAGTCGGTGGCCATCGCGCCAGCCAAGGCGGACGCCCTCGCCGCCACCGCCTGACCATGGACGACGCGGCGATCCAGGATCTGTTCGAGGGGATCGGGCAGGTTCGCACGCGGCGTATGTTCAGCGGCTGCGGCGTTTTCGTGGGCGACGCCTGTTTCGCCCTGGCGCTGCGCGGCGAGCTCTACCTGAAGGTCGACGCGGCGAGCGAGGCGTTGTTCCGGGCCGCGGGGTCCACGCCGTTCACCTATTCGCGCCAAGGTCGCGAGGTTTCTCTCGCCTTCTGGCGTCTGCCGGATGAGGCGCTGGACGAGCCCGATGCCGCGGCCCGCTGGGGACGGATCGCGCTGGACGCGGCGCGGCGCGCCAAGGCGGCCAAACACAAACCTGCGCGCCGGCCCGCCGGCAGGGTGTCAGCCGGGCGAGCCTCGCGCCGCTAGCGCTTCGCAATTGGGTGGAACCACCCGATCGCAAGGAAGCGCTCCAGATTCAAGAGACGATGAGCATTTCTCTGCCATTGGATGGCCTCGTCCAATGGCAAAATGCTCGAGCGCTCAGGCCCTCTCGACAGTTTGCGCACGATGCGGGACGTCCCAGTCGACGCATCTGCCCCCCGCGCAGTCCGCTTGCGCCTCCGCTCGCTGCGGGGCATGACTGTTCCATGAGCACATCTCCCGAAACCTTTCGACAGGCCGCCACGGTGATTCTCCTTCGCGACGCGGAGGAGGGGCCGGAAATCTTCATGGTGGTCCGCCACCATCAGATCGACTTCGCGTCGGGAGCCCTGGTCTTTCCGGGTGGCAGCCTGGACCCGGATGACCGGCGCATCGCCGAGCGGGCCGAGTGGCGCGTGGACGTACCCGGCGCCGACGCGGCAGCGATGACATTCCGAGTCGCTGCGATCCGCGAGGCATTCGAGGAGTGTGGGGTGCTGCTTGCCCGTCGCGCCGGCGCCGGCAGCCTGCTGCCGGCCGGAGAACTCGCGGCTATCGACAAGGCCCACCGTCAGGCGCTCTGCGCGGGCACCATCAGCTTTGCCGCGATCATCGACGAGGAACGGCTGGTGCTGGCGACGGACCTGCTGGAGCCGTTCGCGCATTGGATCACGCCCGTCGGCATGCCGAAGCGGTTCGATACGCATTTCTTCCTGGCCGTCGCGCCGGAAGACCAGGCGGCTCTGCACGATGGCGGCGAAGCAGTGGATTCCACCTGGATCACGGCATCCCAGGCGTTGAGCGAAGCCAAGGCTGGCCGCTACACGCTGGTCTTTGCGACCGAGCGCAATCTGTACAAGCTCGCGCCGCACGGTTCGGCGGGGGAGCTTCTGGCCGCAGCGCGGAGCTCCGACATCGTCACCGTGCAGCCGGAGATCGTGAAGACGCCGACGGGACGCCAGCTCCACATTCCGGCCGCCGCCGGCTATGGCGGTGACGTCTTCGAGTTCTGACGCCGCGACGTCAGACGCCAGGCCCGCCCCTCAGGTGAGCGTATCCTCGCTCTGCGGGGCCTCGGCCATGGTCTCGTCGGCGACGGGCTCGCCCTTGTCCGCCGGCGCCTTGGGCAGACGCACGGGCCTCAGCAGAAACGCCGGCACGTGGTCGCCGAGGCCGACCGGTGTCCATTCGTCGTCGTGCCGGCGGCGATCGCGGTCGCGATCCCGTCCAGGCGAACGCTCGCTGCGGTCGCTGCGGCTGCTGCGCGGCGGTTCGTCGAACGGCGCTGCCGCGGCCGTCGGTGCGGCGGGAGCATCGAGGCCGTCGTCGGCACCGTCGCGTCCCTTGCGATCGCGCCGGCCGGTCTTGCGCGCGGGCTTGCGCTCATCCCGATCGCGGCCGCGGCCACGACGGGGGGCTACCGGAAACTCCGCCTCGGCGAGGGACGGGCCCTCCCACGGCGTCTCCTGGCCCTTCAGCTTGGTGATCGCCTCCAGCGCGCGCTCGTCGCCCGGCGCGACGATCGTGTAAGCCCAGCCGGTCCGGCCGGCACGCCCCGTGCGGCCGATACGATGGACGTAGTCCTCCGGGTGGTGAGGCACGTCGAAGTTGAAGACGTGGCTCACGTCGGGGATGTCGAGGCCCCGCGCCGCGACGTCGCTGGCCACCAGGAGCTGCACGTCGTTGTTGCGGAAGCGGTCCAGGGCCTGCGTGCGAGAGCGCTGGTCCATGTCGCCGTGCAGGCCGACGACGCTGAACCCGTGGCGCTCCAGCGAGCGCTGCACCAGCGCCACGTCTCGCTTACGATTGCAGAAGATGATGCCGTTCTTGAGATCGGCTGCCTCGCGGATGAGCCGGCGCAGGGTCTCGCGTTTCTCGTGCGCCTCGCCACCCGAGGCCACCAGGTGCTGAGTGATCGTGGCAGCAGCGCTGGCTGGCCTCGCCACCTCGATTCGCGCCGGGTTGCTCAGGAAATTGTCGACCAGCTGCTGAATCTCCGGCGGCATGGTGGCCGAGAAGAACAGCGTCTGGCGCGTGAACGGCACCATACGACAGATGCGCTCGATGTCGGGGATGAAGCCCATGTCGAGCATGCGGTCGGCTTCGTCGATGACCAGCACCTCGATGCCGCTGAGCAGCAGCTTGCCGCGCTCGAAATGGTCGAGCAGCCGCCCGGGCGTCGCGATGAGGACGTCGACGCCGCGCATCAGCTTGGCGTCCTGGTCACCAAACGAGACGCCGCCGATGATCAGGGCGACGTTGAGCCGATGGTTGGCGCCATAGCGGATGAAGCTCTCCTCCACCTGCGCGGCAAGCTCGCGCGTCGGCTCGAGGATCAGGGTGCGCGGCATGCGCGCCCGGGCCCGTCCTGTTTCCAGCAGCGTCAGCATGGGCAGCGTGAATGCCGCGGTCTTGCCGGTGCCGGTCTGCGCGATGCCCAGCACGTCCCGCCGCGCGAGCACATGCGGAATCGCTTGCGACTGGATGGGGGTCGGTTCGGTGTAGCCAGAAGATTCGACGGCCTGAAGGACTTTGTCGCTGAGGCCGAGTTCGGTAAATGCCATGGGCTCTGTCGGGTACGTCTGCGGGCCGTCGTTGTGATCAGCACGAAATGGGCCACCGCTGAGGGAGGCCGGCAGGGCGCAGCGCCGCGCCGGAATATGGGGAAAAGTCGCGGATTGTCAATTATCTGGTTCTGCGGGCGCGCGACGAGGGCGCGGCCCATGCTGGCTGGCGACGCCGCGGCTGGCGAGCCTACCTGACCTGAACCAATCCGCACGGATTGAGTTCCAGCGAGGCGGCCCGCTGGGCCAGTCCGCCTGCCGCGGCCACGGCTGCACGGCCGGCCCCTTGAGCGGCGTTTGGGGGTTCGCTCGTGAGCCAGTGTTGCGCATCACCGGGCGACAACGTGGAGAACAGCCAGCCGACGGCGAGCAGCGACACGAAGGTGACGGCCATGGCGGCCTTCGCCAGGGTGCCTGCGACACCGTGATCCGCCCGACCCAACAGCCGCAAGGTCATGCTCCAAGGGGAGCGTCTGTCCCCGCACGCATCCTGGCACGCTCAGGTTAATGAGCTGTTCCTCTTAGATGTCGAGCTCCTCATCGGAGGCAAAAGCCGCCCGCTCCTGGATGAAAGCAAAGCGTGCTTCGGGCTTGTTGCCCATCAAGCGCTCGATGGTGTCGGCGGTCGACGGACGCTCTTCGTCGATCACATGGACGCGGAGCAGCGTGCGGCGGGCCGGATCCATGGTGGTTTCCTTGAGCTGATTGGCCATCATCTCGCCGAGCCCCTTAAACCGTCCGACCTCCACCTTTCGCCCCTTGAACTCGACGGCGATCAGCCGATCGCGATCGGCCTCGTCGCGGGCGTAGAGCGTCTTGCTGCCGCTGCTGACGCGGAACAGAGGCGGAACGGCGAGATACAGGTGTCCGTTGTCGATCAGCCGCGGCATCTGGCGGTAAAAGAAGGTGATCAGCAGCGAGGCGATGTGGGCGCCGTCGACATCGGCGTCCGTCATGATGATCACCTTTTCGTAGCGCAGGTCCTCGTCGCGGTATTGAGTGCCGGTGCTGCAGCCCAGCGCCTGGATCAGATCGGCGAGCTGCTGGTTCTGCGCGAGTTTGTCGCGGCCGGCCGAGGCGACGTTGAGGATCTTGCCGCGCAACGGCAGTATCGCCTGGGTCTGGCGGTTGCGTGCCTGCTTGGCGCTGCCGCCGGCGGAATCGCCTTCGACGATGAAGATCTCAGAGCCGGCGGCGCCCGCCGCCGTGCAGTCCGCGAGCTTGCCGGGCAGGCGCAGGCGCCGCGTGGCGGTCTTGCGGGCGACCTCCTTCTCGGCCCTTCGGCGCAGCCGCTCCTCGGCCCGCTCGATCGTCCAGTCGAGCAGGCGGAGCGCCTGTTGCGGCGCCGCGGCGAGCCAATGGTCGAAGGCATCGCGAAGCGCCGCCTCGACGATGCGTGTCGCCTCGGCGCTGGCCAGCTTGTCCTTGGTCTGCCCCTGGAACTCGGGTTCGCGGATGAACACCGATAGCATCGCGGCGCACGACACCATCACATCCTCGGCGGCGATCTGGGCGGCACGCTTGGCTTGGCCGATGCGTTCGGCGTGGTCGCGCAGGCCGCGCAGCAGCGCCAGGCGCAGGCCCTGCTCGTGGGTGCCGCCCTCCGCCGTCGGGATCGTGTTGCAATAGGAGTGGATGAAACCGTCGGCATTGGCGAGCCAGGCGATGGCCCATTCCAGTGAGCCGTGGCCCCCGGGCTTCTGAATCTTGCCGGCAAAGACCTGGTCGGCGACCAGCACGGTGCCCTCGATCTCGCGTGACAGATAGTCCTTGAGGCCGCCTGGAAACCGAAAGCTCGCCTCCGCCGGCACGTTGTCGATGCCGGCGAGCAGGGCAGGCGCGCAGCGCCAGCGAATTTCGACACCGCCGAACAGGTAGGCTTTCGAGCGGGCCATCTTGAACAGGCGGCGTGGGCTCAGATGCGCCGAGGCGCCGAAGATCTGCGGGTCGGGATGAAACCTCACCGTCGTGCCGCGGCGATTCGGAGCCCGTCCCACGGTCTCGATCGGCCCGAGCGGCAGACCGCGCGAGTAGGCTTGCCGATAGACGGTCTGGCTGCGGACGATCTCCACCTCCAGCCGGTCCGAAAGCGCATTGACCACGGAGATGCCGACGCCGTGCAGGCCGCCGGACGTGTCGTAGACCTTGGAATCGAACTTGCCGCCCGAATGCAGGGTGGTGAGAATGACCTCGAGCGCCGACTTCTTGGGAAACTTGGGGTGCGGATCGACGGGAATGCCGCGCCCGTTGTCCGTCACGCGCACGAAGCCGCCAGCCTCCAGTTCGACCTCGATGAAGGTGGCGTGGCCGGCCACGGCCTCGTCCATCGCATTGTCGATCACCTCGGCGAACAGGTGATGCAAGGCCTTCTCGTCGGTGCCGCCGATATACATTCCGGGCCGGCGCCGCACCGGCTCCAGCCCCTCGAGCACCTCGATGGAGGCCGCCGTGTAGTTGCCTTCACCGGCTGTCTGCGGCACCGCGGGTGGCTTGGCCTGCGGCGGCGTCGCCGCCTTCGCCAGCGGCTTGCGGACGGCCGCCGCGCCCCCAAAAAGATCGTCTCTGCTCGCCATCGATATGTGTTGATCCTGATTCGTTCCAACCGACTATGCCACGACGGACCGCCCGCCGCGATGCGTCGCCTGCGCATGCGAACGGGCGACGAAGATAGGCGGGCGGGGCGCTCCAACAGTGGCACCCTGCCGAACGGCCTCAGCCGTTCCCGTCGTCCCCGGCCACGCCGAGCCACCGCTCGACCGCGCGTTCGAACGGGCCACCGAAGATGAGCAGCGCGAACGTGATTGCCAAGCCCACGAGCACGATGTTCCATGCCGCCAGGCCACAGGCGATGCCCAGCGCCGCGCAGATCCATACGGTTGCAGCTGTGGTGAGGTTGTGGACCGCGAGGCGATCCGGTCGGCGCAGGACCACACCGGCTCCGATGAAGCCGACGCCGGTGAGCACTCCCTGGATGATGCCTTGCACGACGCGGCTCAGCGCATCGCTGTTGTCCTGGATGCCCGGCAGGTGGACGACGGACACGCAGACGACCGCCGCTCCGAGCGAGACCAGCGACAACGTGCGCATGCCGGTCGGCTTGCCCTTGAGATCGCGGTTGAGCCCGATCGCCATACCGACCAGGGTGGCGGCCAGCAGGCGCAGCACGACGTCTTCGACCTCGGCCATGCGTCCTCCCCCCGCGGCGTAAGTCTCGGATGTGCGATCTAGCACGTAGCGCCCCCGCGAGGGGAGCGATCGCTCGATGCTGGGCTCAGTGCGCGGAGCACTGACGATGGCACATGCGCTCCTGCTCGCAGCGGTGCCGGCCATACGATTTCACGGCAATGTTCGGCGGCTGCGGCGCAAGGAAAGGGCCGGGCGCTTGCGCGTCCCGGCCCATGACAAACGTACCGAAAGCCCGGCCGATCAGACCGAGTAGTACATCTCGAACTCGACCGGATGCGGCGTCATCTCGAAACGCATGACCTCGGCCATCTTCAGCTCGATGTAGCTCTCGATGAAATCATCGGTGAACACGCCGCCGGCCTTGAGGAAGGCGTTGTCCTTGCGCAGGCTGTCGAGCGCCTCGCGCAGCGAGCCGCAGACGGTCGGGATCTTCTTCAGCTCCCGCGGTGGCAGATCGTAGAGATCCTTGTCCATCGCCTGGCCCGGATCGATCTTGTTGAGGATGCCATCGAGGCCGGCCATCAGCATCGCCGCATAGGCGAGGTAGGGGTTCGCGGTGGGGTCCGGGAAGCGGACCTCGACGCGCTTGGCCTTGGGGTTGGCCGTCCACGGAATGCGGCACGAGGCCGAGCGGTTGCGGGCCGAATAGGCGAGCAGCACCGGGGCCTCATAGCCCGGCACCAGGCGCTTGTAGGAGTTCGTCGAGGGGTTGGTGAAGGCGTTCAGCGCCTTGGCGTGCTTGATGATGCCGCCGATGTACCACAGGCACTCCTGGCTGAGGTCAGCGTATTTGTTGCCGGCAAACAGCGGCTTGCCACCCTTCCAGATCGACATGTGCACGTGCATGCCCGAGCCGTTGTCGCCGAACACGGGTTTGGGCATGAACGTTGCCGACTTGCCGTAGCTGTGGGCAACCTGGTGGATGCAGTACTTATAGATCTGCATGCCGTCGCCCATGTGGGTCAGCGTGTCGAACTTCATGCCGAGTTCGTGCTGGGCGGAGGCGACCTCGTGGTGGTGCTTCTCCACCTTGACGCCCATCGACGCCATGGCAGCCAGCATCTCGCCGCGCATGTCCTGGGCGCTGTCGAGCGGCGGCACCGGGAAATAGCCGCCCTTGGTGCCGATGCGATGGCCGAGGTTGCCGCCCTCGTAGTCCGTGTCGCCGTTGCTCGGCAATTCGGACGCATCGAGCTTGAAGCCGGTGTTGTAGGGATCGGCCTTGAAGCGCACGTCGTCGAATACGAAGAACTCGGCCTCGGGGCCGACATAGATCGTATCGCCGATGCCGGTCGACTTCAGGAAGGCCTCCGCCTTCTTGGCGCAGCCGCGGGGGTCACGACCATAGGCCTCGCCGGTCGAGGGCTCGAGAATGTCGCAGACGATCGAGAGCGTGGGAGCGGAGAAGAAGGGGTCGAGCGCCGCCGTGGTCGGGTCCGGCATCAGCACCATGTCCGACTCGTTGATGGCCTTCCAGCCAGCGATCGAGGAGCCATCGAACATCGTGCCTTCAGCGAAGATGTCCTCGTCCACCAGCGAGACGTCGAAGGTGACGTGCTGCCACTTGCCGCGCGGGTCGGTGAACCGGAAGTCGACATACTTGATGTCGTCGTCCTTGATCATTTTGAGCACATCATGAGCGCTCTTCGTCATCAGAATCCCCTGTTGCTGCTCGCTGATGGATAAAGGCCTGCGGACGCAATCTGCGACCTTCAGATCGCATCCATGCCCGTTTCGCCGGTGCGGATGCGAATTGCTTCCTCGACCGTCGATACGAAGATCTTTCCGTCGCCGATGCGGCCTGTTTGGGCTGCCCGGCGAATGGCGTCAACGGCACGCTCCACCAGTTCGTCGGCGAGAACGATCTCAAGCTTCACCTTGGGCAGGAAATCCACCACATATTCGGCGCCCCGATAGAGTTCGGTGTGGCCTTTCTGGCGGCCGAAGCCCTTGGCTTCGATGACCGTGATGCCCTGCAGACCGATGTCCTGAAGTGCCTCTTTGACCTCATCCAGCTTGAAGGGTTTGATGATCGCTTCGATTTTCTTCATGCGTAGGGCTCCTCCACGCTCAAGCTGACGGGCAATCACTTGACGCTTTATGCATCGGCGCGGGACGTGTGAAAACGGGCAACTCGATCTGCCACCGCATGAAATGCATAGTTGGCAGGCTCACAATTGCACAAATTGGCGCCATGCGTTCGATATTTGAGCAGATGCACGCGGTTAGGACCGCCGAGAATACCAGAAGCGCCTGCTCCGGCGCCGCATGAAAGGGCTGACGATGGGCCTTGAGCTCCTCCTGAACGCGGAGATGCGACGTGCGGACGCAATGACAATCGCCGACGGCACGCCAGGCCGCACGCTGATGGAGCGGGCCGGGGCGGCGGTGACCGCAGCGGTCGCGCGGCGTTGTGCTGCCGGCGAGAGGGTTCTGGTCCTGTGCGGGCCCGGCAACAACGGCGGCGACGGATTTGTGGCCGCCCGCTTGCTGGCGGCGCGGGGCCATCAGGTCAGCTTGGCCTTGCTCGGCGACGGCGCGGCGCTGCGCGGCGACGCGGCCCTCGCCGCGGCGGAGTGGACCGGGCCGGTCGCGGCGCCGGGATCCGTGGCCGTCGAGGCGGCCGGCCTCATCGTCGATGCCCTGTTCGGGACGGGCCTCGGCCGCGACCTCGACGGCGAGGCCCTGGCCCTCGTCGAGCGGATCAACGCCAGCGGCCGGCGGGTCGTCGCCGTCGACATCCCGTCCGGCATCAACGGCGACAGCGGCGCCGTCTGCGGCGCGGCCGTCAGGGCCACCCACACCGTGACCTTTGCGCGCCGCAAGCCGGCGCACCTGCTGCTGCCGGGCCGGGTGTACTGCGGGACCGTCGAGGTGGCCGACATCGGCATCACCGATGCCACGGTGGCTGCGTGCGCCAGCGACGCCTTCGCCAATGCCCCGCCGCTTTGGCGGGGCCACATCCCCGTGCCGTCGATCGAGGGGCACAAGTACAAGCGCGGCCACGCGCTCGTCGTGTCCGGCGGGCCCACCGCCACGGGCGCTGCCCGCCTCGCGGCGCGCGCGGCGCTCCGTGCCGGCGCCGGTCTGGTGACGGTCGCCTCGCCGCCGGACGCCGTGATGGTCAACGCGGCGCATCTCACGGCGATCATGTTGCGCCCGATGGAGGGAGCGGCGGGCCTTGCGCGCCTCCTGGACGACAGGCGCTTCAACGTCCTGCTGATCGGTCCCGGCGCCGGCGTCGGCCAGGCGACAGCAGACCTCGTCGCGATCGCCGGCGGCCGCCAGCGGTCCCTGGTGCTCGACGCCGACGCACTGACGAGCTTCGCCGGCAATGCCGCGGGGCTGCGGCAGGTGGTGGCGTCGTGCCACCCCGCGGCGGTCATCCTCACCCCGCACGGCGGCGAATTCGCCGCTCTGTTCAAGGCTGAGGACGAGGTCGTCAGGGCGCCCACCAAGCTCGACCAGGCACGCCGCGCGGCCGCAGTGACGGGCGCGGTGGTGGTGTTGAAGGGGGCCGATACGGTGATCGCCGCCCCCGACGGTCGCGCCGCCATCAACGAGAACGCGCCGGCCTGGCTCGGAACGGCGGGCTCGGGCGATGTTCTGGCGGGCATTGCCGCGGGGTTGCTGGCGCAGGGAATGAATGGCTTCGAGGCCGCCGCCGCCGCGGTCTGGATGCACGGCGAGGCGGCTACTATGTTCGGACCGGGGCTGATCTCCGAAGATCTGGCGGAGGTCCTGCCCAAGGTCCTGTCGCGCCTGATGGGCGCGACAGCGTGACGGTGCAGCCCTCGCGGGCTGTGTGATGTACATGGCGTCGCCGCAATCGCGATCCATGTCCTTAACCGCCGAGCGCCGTCCCGGCCGCGCGGCAGCGTGTGTGGAGCTATGATGACCCGCGTTCCTTCGTTTCCTGCCTGGCTGGCGCTCGGCGTCTTCGCCGTCGCTACCCCGGCGGCCGCTCAGACGACGCTCTCGACCCCGAGCTGGGATGCGCCTGCCGGCATCGCCCCCGGGGACGGTGCGGCTAAGCCGAGCCCAGGCAGGGCCGCGCGAGGCCAGGCCACCAAGCAGCGCAACGCTCAGCGGGAGCCGCTACCTTCGCCGAGCGGTGGATCGATGCGAAAGATCGACCGCAGCGAGATCGACATGTCCGGCACCGGCACCGAGCGGAAAGGGCCGTCCTCCTTCCAGCCGATGCTGCGCAACGGCGGTGTCGGCTTGGGCACCGCCTTCTAAGAGCCCGTCTGGAAATGTCGGGCGATCGGTCCGACGGGTCTCTTCACGCTCTGGTGTGACGGCGATCTTGCCGATATCGGCTGCGATCGCCTCCTGCCAGAGCGCAAATCCCGCGACGGCCCTCCGCCGCCCAATTCCCAAACAGGCTCTTAGCTGGGATCGGCACGGCCGCGCGCGAGCCTTGCGGCTCCGCTCAGGTGACCTCGAACCAGCACGCGAGGCCGCCGCTCAACCGTTCCAAGATCGTCGAGCCGATCATCCAGTGTCCGGGCGTCTCGGCGACGAAGGCGATGCGCGCCGTGGCCCGAGGTGGAATCGGGATGGTGTCGAGCCAATAGGGCTCCCAGCCATCGTCGAAATTGTGCAGCAGCCGCACATGGTGGCCGTGCACGTGCATCGCCTGCACGAAGGGGGTCCGGTTGACCAGGGCAAGGGCGACCGGGCGGCCGGCCTTCACCGAGAGCACCGGCTTCTTCGGCGCGTCAGGCCACGCGACCTTGTTGACGGTCCAGGCGCGCGCGGCGTCGGGCAGCGACGGGCCGGCCCCGGATTGCAGCGCCGCCGGATCGAGACCGCCCTCGATTATCAGTTCGGCGCGCGCCGCCGCCTGCAGGGCGATGGCTTCCGGCAGCCGACTGCGCGGCAACGGTGACAGCGGCGCGCCGGCGAGCGGCGAGGGGGCGCCGGTCGTGGTCAGCACAAGCGCCGGGACGCCAGGCCCCAGCGCCACGAGCACGGCGCCGCTCCGGCCGGGCTCGCCGGGCGCCTCCACGGCCAGGTCCAGCCGTGTGCCCGGCATCAGGGAGATCGCGCCGCGCGCCGGCTGGAACACCTCCGACGGCCGGCCATCGACGGCGATGACATGGACCCGCAGGTCCTCGAAGCGAAGCGTCAGGGGGCGGGCATTGGCCGCATTGAGCGCCCGCAGGCGCAGCCGCGCCCCGGGGGCCACCTCGAGCCGCTGCGGCGGCTCCTTGGAGTTCACCGTCAGCCAATTGCCCAGGCGGCCGCCGAGACCGACCTCCGCCGCATCGCCGAAGCTCGTGCGGACCTGATCTGCGGGATCGAGCGCCCAATCGTCCAGCACCAGCCCGACATCGTGATCGAACGGCGGGGGCGTAGCCTCGTCGACGATGAAGAGCCCGTAGAGCCCGCGCTCGGTCTGTTCGGCGGCCAGGGCGGGTACCAGGGGCCGGTACCAGAACGTGCCCGCGTCCGGGGTCGGGAAGGCGATGTCGAAGACGGCTCCCGGCGCCACCGCCGTCTGGGTCAGCCCGCCGACCCCGTCCATGGCGTTGGGCAGATGGACGCCGTGCCAGTGCAGCGTCGTCGGCTGGGCGAGCTTGTTGGCGAAGGCGAGGCGCAGGCTACCGCCCTGCTTGGCTCGGAGCGTGGGCCCCGGCACGGCGCCGCCGTAGCACCAGACCTCGGTCTCGGGCGCCGGCGGTGGCTTGAGCCGCAGCGTACCGGGAGCCGCCGCGAGCGCCCCAGGGCCGGTCGCGGGCGCAATCGCCGGGGGCGGCGCCGACGCGGGTCGGCCTTCGTGCGGCAGCACCTCCCAGTCCGGCTCGCTCACCTCCTCAGCCCGCACCTTGCCCCGCGGCGCCAGGATCACCGTCGCGGCGAGCCCGAAGGCGAGCTGGCGGCGGCTGAAGCCAACGGGTTGCACCCTCTGCTGCCGCTGTTCGTCCATGGCTGTCTCCGCGGGCGCCACCGGTCCGGTGGACCTGGCTCGATCGGCGCTGCCTTAACGTGCTTTGCAGGCGCCGGGGAGAGGTCCGCCACCTTTTCGCCTCGTGGCTTGCAGATTGTGAACGGTGTGTGTCGCATGCCGTCGCGGCTGGCGCGATTGCCTTATTTTTTTGATGCGGCCACGCGCGGCATGATATAGAGCCGCGTCTTCGGTCATGGGGACGGCTGGGTGCTGTCCGCCGGCGGGCGTGGCGGAACTGGTAGACGCGCTGGATTTAGGTTCCAGTGATTAACCTCGTGGGGGTTCGAGTCCCTCCGCCCGCACCACACGCCGAGACGTGCCACACGAGACATTACATATCCGAATCACGAGCGGCAGGACGTTAGAGTTTCATCATGCAGGCGACCCAAACCATTTCCGAAGGGCTGAAGCGCGAATTCAAGGTGGTCGTGCCGGCGGCGGAACTCGAGGACAAGCTGTCCAGCCAGCTGTCCGGACTGAAGGACAAGGTCCGGATCAACGGCTTCCGCCCGGGCAAGGTGCCGCTGTCGCATCTGCGCCGCCTCTACGGCCGTTCGGTCATGGTGGACGTGGTCCAGAACACCGTCAACGAGGCCAACCAGCAGATCGTCTCGGATAATCAGTTCCGCCTCGCGATGGAGCCCAAGGTCAGCCTGCCGGAGGCGCGTGAGGACATCGAGGCCGTGATGGAGGCCAAGGCGGACCTCGCCTACACCGTGGCGCTCGAGGTGCTGCCGTCGTTCGAGCTGGCGGACCTGTCGTCGGTGGAGGTGACGCGGGAGGTGGCGGAGGTTTCCGACGCCGAGCTCGACGAGGCGCTGACGCGCATGGCCAAGCAGAACCGCTCGTTCACCGCGCGGGACGAGGGCGCGGCCGCCGAAGCGGGTGACCGGGTCACGATCGATTTCGTCGGCAAGATCGACGGCGAGCCCTTCGAGGGCGGCACGGGCCAGGATATTCCGGTGGAGATCGGGTCGGGCTCGTTCATCCCCGGCTTCGAGGAGCAGCTCATCGGGGCCAAGGCAGGCGACGAGCGGGTGGTCAAGGCCACGTTCCCCGACGACTACAACGCCGCGCAGCTCGCCGGCAAGGCCGCTGAGTTCGACGTCACCGTCAAGGCCATCGAGGTTCCGGGCGAGCTCAAGATCGACGACGATCTCGGCAAGGCGTTCGGCATGGAGAACCTGGAGGCGCTGCGCAACGCTGTGCGCGACCGTGTCGGCGTTGATTTCACCGCCCAGTCACGGCGCAAGCTGAAGCGGCAGCTGCTCGACCAGCTCGACAAGCTCTACACGTTCGATCTGCCGCCCACTCTGGTCCAGCAGGAGTTCGACGGGGTCTGGCAGGGCGTCGTCGGCGAGATGACGCGCGCCAAGCGCAGCTTTGCCGACGAGGGGACCACCGAGGAAGAGGCCACGGCCGAATATCGCAGGATCTCCGAGCGCCGGGTCCGCCTCGGCCTGGTCCTTGCGGAAATCGGCGACAAGGCCGATATCAAGGTCAATGACGACGAGATCACCCGCGCCCTGGTGGAGCGGGCCCGCCAGTTCCCCGGCCAGGAGAAGATGGTCTGGGAGTTCTACCAGAAGAACCCTGAAGCCCTCGCCGAAGTCCGCGCTCCGATCTTCGAGGAGAAGGTTGTCGATCATCTGCTGACCCAGGCCAAGGTCACCGACAAGCCCGTCTCGAAGGAGGAGCTGTTTACCGACGAGGAGGAGAAGGAGGGCGCGAAGGCCTGACGGCGATCACCCGTCGAGCTTTAGCATCAATTTCACCTATGCTCGTTTTTTAAGCTGTCTCTGCCCGGAGATGTGCTTATCTGATGGGCGATATGCCTAGAGCGTGCGCCGACGGCCTCGAGCCCAAGCACGTGCGCTCGCCCCTCCGTCCGGAGTGGGTCGTACGGCTTCGAAGGGTCTCTCAACCTGTCGGGCATGTCTTGCAGCGTCGGCGGCCTCGTTGCGGCCGGCGCAGCCGGGTCACGATCTTGGTTTCGGTATCACCGGAGCCACATCATCGTGATCCGGGACACCTGATCCGGGGTAATCCCCGCGGCCGACTGGAGAGCACGTGATGATGAGAGACCCGCTGGACGTCTACGCCAACACGCTGGTGCCGATGGTCATCGAGACCTCGAACCGCGGTGAGCGGGCGTTCGATATCTACTCCCGGCTGCTGCGGGAGCGCATTATCTTCCTGACCGGGCCGGTGGAGGACTATACCGCCTCCCTGGTGGTGGCGCAGTTGTTGTTCCTCGAGGCCGAGAACCCAAAGAAGGAGATCTCCTTCTATATCAACTCGCCGGGCGGCGTCGTGACCTCCGGCCTGTCGATCTACGACACCATGCAGTTCATCCGTTGCCCGGTGTCGACCCTGTGCGTGGGCCAGGCCGCCTCCATGGGCTCGCTGCTGCTGGCGGCCGGGGAGTCCGGCCAGCGCTTTGCCCTGCCCAACGCCCGCATCATGGTGCACCAGCCTTCCGGCGGCTATCAGGGCCAGGCGACCGACATCCTCATCCATGCGCGCGAGATCGAAGCGCTCAAGCGCCGCCTCAACGAGATCTACGTCCGCCACACCGGCAAGACCATGGACAACATCGAGCAGGCCCTGGAGCGAGACAACTTCATGACCGCCGATGCGGCCAAGGAGTTCGGCCTGATCGACCAGGTGCTCGAAAAGCGTCCCGAGGCGGCGGCCTGAGGACGACGGTTGAGCGGACACCTCGATCGGCCGGCCTCGGCCGGCCGGTCCCTCCCGACCCCGGAGGCGCCTCGCCACGCATACGGCCATCCGAGCCCGGGACTGCGGCAAGCCGTCCCGCTCGCTTTGATCATGATATGGCCGCATGTTTGCATGAGGACTCCCATTCGCATCCGTGCGGATGGGGAAGGGGTAAACCCTTTTCAGGATTGGCGCCCACTAGGCCAAGTCCTTACGATGACCATATGATGACGACGGGATCCATCGGATTCGGTCCCTGTCGGATTGGAGACGGACCATGAGCAAGGCGACCAGCGGCGAAAGCAAGAGCACCCTGTACTGCTCTTTCTGCGGCAAGAGCCAGCACGAGGTTCGCAAGCTTATTGCCGGTCCGACGGTGTTCATTTGCGACGAATGCGTCGAGCTCTGCATGGACATCATCCGCGAGGAGTCCAAGTCGTCGCTCGTCAAATCGCGTGACGGCGTGCCGACCCCGCGCGAGATCCGCAAGGTGCTCGACGACTACGTCATCGGCCAGGACCACGCCAAGAAGGTGCTCGCCGTCGCCGTGCACAACCACTACAAGCGGTTGAACCACGCGACCAAGCACAACGACGTCGAGCTGGCCAAGTCCAACATCCTGCTGGTCGGGCCGACGGGCTCGGGCAAGACGCTGCTCGCGCAGACACTTGCTCGCATCCTCGACGTGCCGTTCACCATGGCGGACGCGACGACGCTGACCGAGGCCGGCTATGTCGGCGAGGACGTGGAGAATATCATTCTCAAGCTGCTCCAGGCCTCCGACTACAATGTCGAGCGGGCGCAGCGCGGCATCGTCTACATCGATGAGATCGACAAGATCTCGCGCAAGTCGGACAACCCGTCGATTACCCGCGACGTGTCCGGCGAGGGCGTGCAGCAGGCGCTCCTCAAGATCATGGAGGGCACGGTTGCGAGCGTTCCGCCGCAGGGCGGCCGCAAGCATCCGCAGCAGGAATTCCTGCAGGTGGACACCACCAACATACTGTTCATCTGCGGCGGCGCCTTCGCCGGCCTCGAGCGCATCATCACCGCGCGCGGCAAAGGCACGTCCATCGGCTTTGCCGCGACGGTGCACGCGCCGGAGGATCGGCGCACCGGCGAGATCTTTCGCGAGGTCGAGCCCGAGGACCTGCTGAAATTCGGCTTGATTCCGGAGTTCGTCGGCCGCCTGCCCGTGATCGCCACGTTGGAGGATCTCGACGAGTCGGCGCTGCGCCGCATCCTGCAGGAGCCCAAGAACGCCCTGGTCAAGCAGTACCAGCGGCTGTTCGAGATGGAGGATGTGGAGCTGACCTTCCACGAGGACGCGCTGACGCTGATCGCCCGCAAGGCGATCGAGCGCAAGACCGGCGCGCGCGGCCTGCGCTCGATCATGGAGGGCATCTTGCTGGAGACCATGTACGAGCTGCCCGGCCTGGATGGGGTCGAGCAGATCGTCATCGGCCCGGAGGTGGTCGAAGGCAAGGCGCGGCCGCTCTTCATCTATGCCGATCGCGCCGAGACCAGCGCGTCGGCCTGATCGTCTGCGGCGCTGCGGCCCGCAGCTGAGCCGGCCGCGCCGTGCGGCCGGTGGTCCCTCGAAATGCGCCGTTCCGGCGCGTTTCAAGTCCGATGCCGTGTCGCCGCAGGTGTGCTTGAAACGGCCACCGTGTAGGGCCACTTCAGGTCGACGCGACGACATCGGCACGCTCATTGCGAGGTGCCGGACAGCGTGCCGGCCGCAACCGTCGGACGACGGGACGTGTGCTTGGCAATCCGTCCATCGGCCCGCCTTAAGGGGGGCGTTGGATGCCAATGAAAGGACGTGGGTCCATGACCACCATGAAACCTCGCCAACCGGCTGCCCCGGGGACGGTTTCCGACTATCCGATCCTGCCGCTCCGCGACATCGTCGTGTTTCCGCATATGATCGTGCCCCTGTTCGTCGGGCGCGAGAAGTCGATCCGTGCGCTCGAGGAGGTCGTCAAGACCGACCGGCACATCCTGCTGGCGACTCAGATCAACGCCGCGGACGACGATCCGGAAACGAGCGCGATCTACGAGATCGGAACGATTGCGAGTGTGCTCCAGCTGCTGAAGCTGCCCGACGGCACCGTCAAGGTGCTGGTTGAGGGCGCCGGCCGCGCCAAGATCAAGAGCTACCTGCGCTCCGACGATTTCTACGAGGCCACCGCCGAGGTGCTGGCCGACGAGATCGGCGATCGCGTGGAGGTCGAGGCGCTCGGCCGTTCGGTGGTGACCGAGTTCGAGAGCTACGTGAAGCTCAACAAGAAGGTCTCGCCGGAGGTCGTCGCAGCCGTCGGTCAGATCGAGGAGCCGTCCAAGCTCGCCGACACGGTCGCCTCCCACCTCGCGGTCAAGATTGCAGACAAGCAGGGCCTGCTGGAAACACAGGCCGTGTCCGAGCGGCTGGAGAAGATTCTGTCCCTGATGGAGAGCGAGATCTCCGTCCTGCAGGTGGAGAAGCGCATCCGCACCCGCGTCAAGCGGCAGATGGAGAAGACCCAGCGCGAGTACTACCTGAACGAGCAGATGAAGGCCATCCAGAAGGAACTGGGTGACGAGGACGGGCGCGACGAACTGGCGGAGCTCGAGGAGAAGATCGGCGCCACCAAGCTGTCCAAGGAGGCGCGCGAGAAGGCTCTCGGCGAGGTCAAGAAGCTGCGGCAGATGTCGCCGATGTCGGCGGAAGCCACGGTGGTGCGCAACTACCTGGACTGGCTGCTCGGCATCCCGTGGGGCAAGCGCTCGAAGATCAAGAAGGACCTCGGCGCGGCCCAGCATATCCTCGACGACGACCACTTTGGCCTGGACAAGGTCAAGGATCGGATCGTCGAGTATCTGGCGGTGCAGCAGCGGGCCAACAAGCTGACGGGCCCGATCCTGTGCCTGGTCGGCCCTCCGGGCGTCGGCAAGACCTCGCTCGGCAAGTCGATCGCCAAGGCGACGGGACGCGAGTTCGTGCGCATGTCGCTCGGCGGCGTGCGGGACGAGGCCGAGATCCGTGGCCACCGGCGCACCTATATCGGCTCGATGCCCGGCAAGATCATCCAGTCGATGCGCAAGGCGAAGACGGCGAACCCGCTCATCCTGCTCGACGAGATCGACAAGATGGGCATGGATTTCCGAGGTGACCCGTCGTCGGCGCTGCTCGAGGTGCTCGACCCCGAGCAGAACCACACCTTCAACGACCACTACCTGGAGGTCGACTACGACCTGTCGAACGTCATGTTCGTGACGACGGCGAACACGCTGAACATCCCGCCGGCCCTGCTGGACCGTATGGAGGTGATCCGTATCGCCGGCTACACGGAGGACGAGAAGCTCGAGATCGCCCGCCGCCACCTGATTCCGGAGGTGCTCACCAAGCATGGCCTGAAGGATGGCGAATGGTCGATCGATGATGACGCCCTGCTCACGCTGATCCGCCGCTATACGCGGGAGGCGGGCGTGCGCAACCTGGAGCGCGAGATCTCGAACCTGATCCGCAAGGCGGTGAAGGAGATCGTGCTTACCAAGGCGAAGGGCGTCGAGGTCACGGCCGACAACCTGGGCGACTTCCTCGGCGTGCCGAAGTACCGCTACGGCGAGATCGAGGAGGAGGATCAGGTCGGCGGCGTGACGGGCTTGGCCTGGACCGAGGTCGGCGGCGAGCTTCTGACGATCGAAGGCGTCATGATGCCCGGCAAGGGCAAGATGACGGTGACGGGCAACCTGAAGGACGTGATGAAGGAATCGATCTCGGCGGCCGCCTCCTACGTGCGGTCCCGGGCCCTCGATTTCGGCCTCGAGCCGCCGCTGTTCGACAAGCGCGACATTCACGTGCACGTGCCGGAGGGGGCGACCCCGAAGGACGGCCCGTCCGCCGGCATCGCCATGGCGACCGCCATCGTCTCGGTGATGACCGGTGTGCCCGTGCGGCGGGACATCGCCATGACCGGCGAGGTGACGCTCCGGGGCCGGGTGCTGCCCATCGGTGGTCTCAAGGAGAAGCTGCTGGCGGCGCTGCGCGGCGGGATGAAGACCGTGCTGATCCCGGAGGAGAATGCCAAGGATCTGGCGGACCTGCCGGCGAGTGTGAAGAACGGCATGGAAATCGTCCCGGTCTCGCGCATGGACCAGGTGCTGGAGCGCGCGCTGACCAAGCCGTTGAGCCGCATTGAATGGGACCCCGAGTCCCAGGTGGCGGCGGCGCCCGTCGCCGGCGACGATGACAGCTCGGGCCTGCTGGCGCACTGATTTCAGCGCCCTGAGGAAACCAGGAGGGCTCCGGCTTCGTGCCGGAGCCCTTTTTGTCGTTTTAAGGGCTGAGAACCGTTGTATTTCTTGGGATTCAGAGCACTTCGGGGGTTGCGCTCCCTTCGGCTTCAGGTCAAACGGGCATGTCGACCCGGCTGCGCGTATTCCCTGCGTGCACCGGGACGCTGGCTCGATCGGCCGGCCGCAGCTCTGCACCGGCGCGTCGAGTCGTGATGAGACGATCGGACGAATGCTGCCCACCTGCAGCCTTCGCAGTTGGAGGACGAGGAATGAACAAAGGCGATCTTGTTGCGGCCGTGGCCGACAAGGCCGATCTCAGCCGTGCTCAGGCCGGCGAGGCTGTCGAGGCGACGTTCGCAGCGATCACCAGCGCCCTCAAGAAGGGTGAGGAAGTGAAGCTGGTCGGCTTCGGCACCTTCTCCGTCGCCGACCGCGCGGCTGGCACGGCCCGCAACCCGCGGACCGGCGAGACCATCAACGTCCCGGCGTCGAAGGCGCCGAAGTTCAAGGCCGGCCAGGGCTTGAAGGACGCGGTCAACGGCTGATCGAGGTTGGCGGAGCGGGCTTCCCGCTCCGCACCCTCGCTCATGACGCGGGGAGGGCCCGGCCGGACGTCGCGGTCCGGATGGCCGCGCGTCACCGGGCCGCCAGGCCGACCGACGGCGAGAGCGTGCGTTCGCCAGCTAGAGCGTTTTCGAGCGAAGTGGACGCCGGTTCGCGTGAAGAAAACGCGACAATTCAAACAGATAGATCATTTCGGCGATTCGAAGAAACGCGGAAATGCTCTAGCGTCTGGTTGCGTTGCGCCGGTTGGGGGTCTGAACGCGGCGTATGCCTGCAGCGGCTCGGCCGGCGCCTTGCGCCGGTCCGCCGGGCTGCTAAACAAAGACGCCGACGCGCGGCTTGCCCGCCGACGATGGGCAGGCTCGGCCAGACCGTCCCCGGTCCTCGGGGGCGCGCAGCGGGCGGTTAGCTCAGTTGGTAGAGCATCTCGTTTACACCGAGAGGGTCGGCGGTTCGAGCCCGTCACCGCCCACCACCACGCTAGAGCGCTTCGCATTTGGATGGGATTATCGCAAATGGGGCAGAAGGCTCGTAATCCTTACCTTAGATCCGAGCGCCTCTTGTTCGCTTGGGGAAATCCCGCGACGGCTCTGGCGTCCCCGTCGCGCCAGGACATCCCTCATCAGAAGAACATCTCGGGTCGGTCATCGTTGCCGCCGCCGTCCGGCAGCAAGGACGCGATCAAGGCTCGGTTGCGGCCGGCTCGCTTGGCCGCATACAGACTTTTGTCGGCGCGACCGATCAGGTCCCACAGCGGCTCCCGCCGGTGGCGTTCCGCCACGCCGAAGCTTGCCGAGAGGGCTTGTCCGTCCGGACCACGCAAATGCGCGGAGGCGAGGGTCTGCCTGATGCGTTCGGCGAGGGCATGGGCCTGATCGCCACGGGCGCCGGGGACCACGATGGCGAACTCTTCGCCGCCCAGGCGGCCGAGCACGTCGGCCTTGCGGACGCTCGACCGTAGCAGCCCTGCGAACGCCTGCAGCACCTCGTCCCCGGCGGCGTGGCCGAGTTGATCGTTGACGTTCTTGAAGTTGTCGATATCCGCGAGGATGACGCTGATCGGCCCCTCGTCGCCGTCGAAGATGGCGAGCGCGCCACGGTCGAATCCGCGGCGATTAGGCAGTTTGGTCAACGGATCGGTCTCGCCCTCCTTCTCGAGGGAATCGATCAGGTCGAACGCCGTGGCACCGAGCACGGCGAGCGCCAGAGCGACACCGAAGAAGCTCAGCGACAGATGCAGGGCAAACCAGAAGGGCGTCCTGGCGAATGCCGCCGCGGTGCGGGGTAAATCGACGCCCGCGGTCAACAGCGTCCGGGGGATGAAATGCGCCGCGAAGATGAAGAAGGTCCAGAACAGGATTTTGTCGGCGATGCTGCCGCGCAGCAGCACCGTCAGCCGCAGCGCCGCGAGCAGCAGAATTAGGCCGAAGCCCAGGTTCTGAACGTAGACGCGGGCCAACAGTGCGGGCTCGACATAGGTGAAGTACCATATGAGGCCGAGCATGCCGGCGAAGGCGGCAGCGTGGAACCACCACCCCGCGCGCAGGCCGCTGCGGCGGAGCAGCGCCTCTCCCACCATCTGCACCGCGAGCGCATAGGGAATCGTCGAGACGACCGCATTCGCCCGACCGCGCGGCAGGGCGAAGACCTGCGAGCAGACGCCGATCGCAAATAGCAGGCATGCGCCTGCAAACAGCAGAAGGTGCGAGCGCCGCCTGTCGAACGTCCAGGCACCGACAAAGCCGATGGCCATGATGACAATGACGCCTGGCCCGATCAGAATCGCCGGATTGGCCGGAAGGATGGGCTGCCACACGGCCGCGATTCTCTACGGTGCCCGGCGCGGAACAGCCTCCGGCCGCTCCGGCGCGCGCAAGAGGGTGCTCCACCGGTACCGATAGCCGCACGGCACTTGCCAGCGCGGGGCCGCGATCATAGCTGCGCAACTGATGGGACAGGCCCTGACATCGGCGAGGAACAAGCGCATCCCGGCCGTGAAGCTGGATGCATATCGCGGATTGTCGGGAATATGGCGGGAGTGACGGGGCTCGAACCCGCGACCTCCGGCGTGACAGGCCGGCGCTCTAACCAACTGAGCTACACCCCCGAGCGGGCCGAGGCCCCGTGGGAGACCGTGCGTTTAAGGGCGCCCCCCTTCCGTGTCAAGAAGGGTTTCGCGCGAAGGTGGATGGCGACGACGGCTCCTGTGGATGATGCGAGACACGAGGGATCGGCCTTGCGCCAGGGGCGGGGGCCGCACCCATACAAGATGCGGCGGCGCCACTGGAGGCGACTCGGCATCTCCCATTTTCCGCAATTGCGGGCCTGCGGCGCTCGGTCGCTTGCCAGCCGCCGGGAAGGGCCGCTAGGCACAGGGTACGTAGACACCGCCGGCTGCCGCCGCGAAGCGGTGCCGGGGCCGTTCGCGGCAGGACTGCGCCGATGCCGCCGGACGGGAAGCCGCTCCCGGAGGAGCCACTTGCGCCCTTGGGAACCGTGGGATAAGCGTGCCTTCGCAGGTGCGAACTGTTCCAAGGTGATGACGCGCTGGCGCCGCTCGAGGCTGCCATGGCGCCTTCAATTCGGACCGGTTATCACCGGTGGCCTGATGTTCGGGCAAGTTGGATGGGGTGACGGATGCACAATTTGCTCGCCGACTACCTACCCCTCCTGATCTTCATCGGCGTCTCCCTGGTCATCGGACTGGCTCTGCTCATCGCGCCGTTCGTGGTGGCCTATTCGCAGCCGGACGCGGAGAAGCTGTCGGCTTACGAGTGCGGGTTCAACGCCTTCGATGATGCACGCATGAAGTTCGATATTCGGTTCTACCTCGTTGCCATCCTGTTCATCATCTTCGACCTCGAGGTCGCCTTCCTCTTCCCCTGGGCCACGGCCTTCAAGGAAGTGGGCGTGTTCGGGTTCTGGTCGATGATGGCCTTCCTGGCTGTGCTGACCGTGGGCTTCGTCTATGAGTGGCGGAAGGGAGCGCTCGAATGGGATTGATCGAGAACCGCACGCCGGTTGTCGCCCCGGCGCCTAAAGGGATCATCGATCCGAACACCGGCAAGCCGCTCGGTGCCAACGATCCGTTTTTCACCGGCCTCAACGACGAACTGGCTGACAAGGGCTTCCTGGTCACGGCGACCGACGACCTCATCCAGTGGGCGCGCACCGGCTCGCTCATGTGGATGACGTTCGGGCTGGCCTGCTGCGCCGTGGAGATGATGCAGGTCTCGATGCCTCGCTACGATGTGGAGCGCTTCGGCTTCGCGCCCCGCGCCAGCCCGCGGCAGTCGGACGTGATGATCGTCGCCGGCACGCTCTGCAACAAGATGGCCCCCGCTCTGCGCAAGGTCTACGACCAGATGCCCGAGCCCAGGTACGTCATCTCGATGGGCTCGTGCGCCAACGGCGGCGGCTACTATCACTACTCCTATTCGGTCGTTCGCGGCTGTGATCGGGTGGTTCCCGTCGACATTTACGTCCCGGGCTGCCCACCCACCGCCGAGGCACTGCTTTACGGCGTGCTCCTTCTCCAGAAGAAGATTCGCCGCACCGGCACCATCGAGCGCTGAGCGCGACAACGTCGGGCGAGACAACAGCCCGAGGGGCGGCATCCCGCCCGACCGACGACGGGGCCGCGACGCGCGCGGTCCCGCCCGCATGGTAAGATCCGAATGACGTGCCGGGACGGCCGCGAGCGGCGCGGCCGCGGCGCAAGAGGACGAGAGATGGCAGAGGCAAGTGTCGACCTGGCCGCATACGGCGAACAGATCGTCGCCAAATGCCCCAATCTGGCCGTCGGGAGCGAGGTCGCGTTCGACCAGCTCACGCTTCATGCCACCCCCGCGCAGATCGTCCCGCTCGTCGCGCATCTGCGCGACGATCCCGCGCACGCCTTCATCTGCCTGATCGACATCTGCGGCGTGGACTATCTCGAGCGCGAGCGGCGCTTCGATGTCGTCTATCACCTGCTGTCGCCGAAGCACAACCGGCGCGTGCGGATCAAGGTCCAGACCGACGAGACGACGCCCGTGCCGTCCCTCGCCGCCCTGCACCCGGCGGCCGATTGGTTCGAGCGGGAAGCCTACGACCTCTACGGCATCGTCTTCTCGGGTCACCCGGACCTGCGCCGCATCCTGACCGATTACGGCTTCGAGGGCCATCCACTGCGCAAGGACTTCCCGCTCACCGGCTTCGTCGAGGTGCGCTACGACGACGAGCAGAAGCGTGTGGTCTACGAGCCGGTCGTGCTGCGCCAGGAATTCCGCAGCTTCGACTTCCTGTCGCCTTGGGAGGGCACCGACTACGTGCTGCCCGGCGACGAGAAGGCCAAGAGCGGCGCGGCGGGGGGCGGATGATGGCAGCTCAATCGCCCATGTCCGGTCGGTGCCTCTGCGGCGCCATCCGCTTCACGGCGACCCCTATCAAGATGGAGATCGACGCTTGCCATTGTGGCGCCTGCCGACGCTGGTCGGCGGGGCCGTTCATGAGCGTGAGCTGCGGGGACACGCTGAGCATCCAGGATGAGAGCCAGCTCCGGGTGTTCCGCTCATCGGATTGGGCGGAGCGAATCTCCTGCACCAACTGCGGCGGCGCGCTGTTCTGGCGGCTCACCGGCGGGGGGTTCGTTGCGGTTGCCGCTTTCGCTTTCGATGATCCGAGCCGCTTCGCGTTCACCGAGGAGATCTTCGTGGACGAGCAGCCGGTGAGCTACGCCTTCGCCAACGAAACCCATCGGATGACCGGGGCGGAGGTCGTCGCAGCCATGCAGGCCAAGGAAGGGAACTGACCGTGGCCGAACATCAGCTCCGCAACTTCTCGATCAACTTCGGGCCTCAGCACCCGGCTGCGCACGGCGTGCTGCGCCTGGTGCTGGAACTCGACGGCGAGGTGGTCGAACGGGTCGACCCGCACATCGGCCTGCTCCACCGCGGCACGGAGAAGCTGATCGAGTACAAGACCTATGCCCAGGCTGTCCCGTATTTCGACCGGCTCGACTACGTCGCGCCGATGAACCAGGAACACGCCTTCTCGCTCGCGGTCGAGAAACTGCTCGGCATCGAGGTGCCGCGGCGTGGTCAGTTGATCCGCGTGCTCTATTCCGAGATCGGCCGGCTGCTGTCGCACCTGCTCAACGTCACCACCTTCGCCATGGACGTGGGCGCGCTCACCCCGCCGCTTTGGGGCTTCGAGGAGCGCGAGAAGCTGATGGTGTTCTATGAGCGAGCCTCCGGCGCGCGCATGCATGCCAACTACTTCCGGCCCGGCGGCGTGCATCAGGACCTGCCGCCTAAGCTCATCGACGACATCTGGGATTTCTGCGATCCGTTCCTCAAGGTGTGCGACGACCTAGATCGCCTGGTGACCGGCAACCGCATCTTCAAACAGCGTACCGTCGACATCTCGACCATGACGCTCGACGAGTGCTGGGCGTGGGGCTTCTCGGGGGTCATGGTGCGGGCCTCGGGCGCGCCGTGGGACCTGCGCAAGGCGCAGCCCTACGAGTGCTACGAGGAGCTGGAGTTCGACATTCCTGTCGGCAAGAACGGGGACTGCTACGACCGTTACTGCGTGCGCATGGAGGAAATGCGCCAGTCGGTGCGGCTCATGAAACAATGCCTGGAGAAGCTGCGTGCGGCGGACGGGCAGGGGCCGGTGTCCACTCCGGACAACAAGATCGTGCCGCCGCACCGGGGCCAGATGAAGCGTTCGATGGAAGCGCTGATCCATCACTTCAAGCTCTATACCGAGGGCTACCACGTGCCCGCCGGCGAGGTATACGCGGCGGTCGAGGCGCCGAAGGGCGAGTTCGGCGTCTACCTGGTGTCGGACGGGACCAACTCGCCCTACCGGTGCAAGATCCGCGCGCCTGGCTTCGCGCACCTGCAGGCCATGGACTACATGTGCAAGGGTCACATGCTCGCCGACGTGTCGGCGGTGCTGGGCTCCCTCGACATCGTGTTCGGAGAGGTGGACCGGTGAACGGCCGTGTCCGCATGCGTAAGGGACGAGCATAGGTCATGTCGGTTCGTCGACTAGCTCCTGCCGAAATTCAGCCGCCGAGCTTCGCCTTCTCGGCCGAGAACGCCGTGTGGGCCGGCCACCAGATCGCCAAGTATCCGGACGGCCGCCAGGCGTCGGCGGTGATCCCGCTATTGTGGCGCGCCCAGAAGCAGGCCGGCGGCTGGGTGCCGCAGAAGGCCATCGAGCATGTCGCCGAGGTGCTCGGCATGGGCTATATCCGCGTGCTCGAGATCGCGACCTTTTACACCATGTTCAACCTGGTGCCGGTCGGGCGCCACTTCGTCCAGCTCTGCGGCACCACGCCCTGCATGCTGCGCGGCGCGCAGGAGCTGCGCAAGCAGCTGGTCGGGCGCATTGGCCCTGAGAAGACCGTCTCCGCCGACGGTGAGTTCTCCTGGGCCGAGGTCGAGTGCCTGGGTGCCTGCTGCAACGCGCCGATGGTGCAGATCAACGACGACTTCTACGAGGACCTGACGCCCGAGTCGCTGGACAAGCTTCTCGACGACCTGGCCGCTGGCCGGCCGGTTAAGATCGGGCCGCAGAATGGCCGCGTGTCGTCGGAGCCCGAGGGTGCCGTCACTACGCTGACCGATAGCACGCTCTACGACGGTTCCGTCGTCGGCGCCTGGCGCACCCGCTTCGAGCAGGAAGAAAAGGCCAAGGCCGAGGCCGCCGCGGCGGCGGCTGCTGCCCAGGCCGAGGCGGAGGCTGCCAAGGCCCAGCCGGCAACGCCGGCGACCACCCGTCCGGAACAGAAGGCGTCCGACTCGCCGGCCAAGCGCGTGGCCGAAGGGCTGCCGCCGGTACCCGCAGCGGCCGATCATGCGGCGTCGGCAGCAACCGCGCCCGAGCAGCAGGAGCGGGTGCGCGGCGGCTCCGAGGCGCCCGCAACGGACGCCGGCAACACCGGCGACAAGCCGAAAGGGTGAACGGTCATGCTTGCCGATAAGGACCGCATCTTCACCAATCTCTACGGCCTGCATTCGCCGGGCCTGGCGGAGGCGCGCAAGCGCGGGGCGTGGGATGGCACCAAGTTTCTGCTCGACATGGGGCGGGACTGGATCACCGACGAGATGAAGAAATCGGGGCTGCGGGGCCGCGGCGGCGCAGGCTTCCCGACCGGCCTCAAATGGTCGTTCATGCCGAAGAAGTCGGACGGGCGGCCGAGCTATCTCGTCATCAACGCCGACGAGTCGGAGCCCGGGACCTGTAAGGACCGCGAGATCCTGCGGCACGATCCGCATCTCTTGATCGAGGGGGCGATGCTCGCCTGCTGCGGCATGGGTGCCCACGCCGCCTATCTCTACGTCCGCGGCGAGTTCATCGCCGAGCGGGAGGCCTTGCAGGCCGCCGTCGACGAGGCGTATGCCGCCAACCTCATCGGGCCTAACAACATCCACGGCTATCCGTTTGATTTCTATGTTCATCACGGTGCTGGCGCCTACATCTGCGGCGAGGAGACGGCGCTGCTCGAGAGCCTGGAGGGAAAGAAGGGAATGCCGCGGCTGAAGCCGCCGTTCCCCGCCAATATGGGCCTCTACGGCTGCCCGACGACGGTCAACAACGTCGAATCGATCGCCGTCGCCGGCACCATCCTGCGCCGCGGCGGCGCCTGGTTCGCCGGCATCGGCACACCCAACAATACCGGCACCAAGCTGTTCTGCGTTTCGGGCCATGTGAACAAGCCCTGCAACGTGGAAGAGGCGATGGGCCTCACCTTCCGCGAACTGATCGACCGCCATTGCGGCGGCATCCGCGGCGGCTGGGACAACCTTCTTGCCGTCATTCCCGGCGGCTCGTCGGTGCCGCTGGTGCCCGCCGCCGACATCATCGATTGCGTGATGGACTTCGACACGCTGCGCAACATGAAGAGCGGCCTGGGCACCGCGGCCGTCATCGTCATGGACAAGTCGACCGATGTCGTGCGCGCCATCGCGCGGTTGTCGTACTTCTACAAGCACGAGAGCTGCGGTCAGTGCACGCCGTGCCGGGAGGGCACCGGCTGGATGTGGCGCGTCATCACCCGCATGGCCGAGGGGCGTGCCCAGAAGCGCGAGATCGACATGCTGCTCGACGTGACCAAGCAGATCGAGGGTCACACCATCTGCGCCCTCGGCGATGCGGCGGCTTGGCCTATCCAGGGTCTGATCCGCCATTTCCGCGGCGAGATCGAGCGCCGCATCGACAACTATGCGGCGAACCCGCACAGCGACCCCGTGCTGATGGCGGCGGAATAGGCCATGGCACGGAAAGCCCACCCGTTGTTCGCGTCGACCGATACGGTCGTTCATCCGTGCGGTCCCCGTTTACTGCCGAACGGCGCCTGAGGTTCAGCGAGATGCCCAAGCTCATCGTCGACGGCAAGGAGATCGAGGTTCCAGCGGAACACACGCTGCTGCAGGCGTGTGAGGCCGCTGGCGCGGAGATTCCCCGCTTCTGCTTCCACGAGCGGCTGTCGATCGCCGGCAACTGCCGCATGTGCCTGGTCGAGGTGAAGGGCGGGCCGCCCAAGCCGGTGGCCTCGTGCGCCATGGGGGTGCGCGATCTGCGCCCGGGACCGAACGGCGAGCCGCCGGAGGTGTTCACCCGGACTCCCATGGTAAAGAAGGCCCGCGAGGGCGTGATGGAGTTCCTGCTCATCAACCACCCGCTGGATTGCCCGATCTGCGATCAGGGCGGCGAGTGCGATCTGCAGGACCAGGCCATGGCCTATGGTGTCGACACCTCGCGTTTCCACGAGAACAAGCGGGCAGTCGAAGACAAGTACATCGGCCCGCTGGTGAAGACGTCGATGAACCGGTGCATTCACTGCACCCGCTGTGTCCGCTTCACCTCGGAGGTCGCCGGCGTCGGCGATCTCGGCGCCATCGGTCGCGGCGAGGACATGGAGATCACCACCTACCTCGAGCACGCCATGGCGTCCGAGCTGCAGGCGAACGTGATCGACCTCTGCCCCGTGGGCGCGCTGACCTCCAAGCCCTACGCGTTCAAGGCCAGGCCGTGGGAGCTCACGAAAACCGAATCCGTCGATGTCATGGACGCGGTCGGCTCTGCGATCCGCATCGACGCCCGCGGCCGAGAGGTGATGCGCATCCTGCCGGTCATCAACGACGACGTGAACGAGGAGTGGATCTCCGACAAGACCCGCTTCGTCTGGGACGGCCTCAAGACCCAGCGCCTGGACCGGCCTTACGTGCGCGAGGGCGGCCAGCTCAGGCCGGCCTCGTGGGGCGAGGCGTTCCAGCGGATCGCGGCCAAGGTCAAGGAGGCCGCACCGGACCGCGTCGGCGCCATCGCCGGTGACCTCGCCGCGGCCGAAGAGATGTTCGCGCTCAAGCTGCTGATCGATGCGCTGGGGTCGCCCAATCTGGATTGCCGCCAGGACGGGACGGTGCTGCATCCCGAACTGGGGCGCGCCAGCTATCTCTTCAACGCCACCATCGTCGGCATCGAGGAGGCCGACGCCATCCTGATGGTCGGCAGCAACCCGCGCCGGGAGGCGCCGGTTCTCAACGCCCGCATCCGCAAGCGCTGGCGCATGGCTGGCGGCCTGCCGATCGCCTATGTCGGCGAGCAGATGGACCTCACCTACCGGGCCGAGCGGCTCGGGGCCGGCACGCAGACGCTGGGCGACCTGGTGAACGGCGCGCACGGCTTCGCCGACGTGCTAAGGAAGGCCGAACGGCCGCTGATCATCGTCGGCCAGGGCGCGCTCAGCCGTCCGGACGGTGCGGCGATCCTGGGTCTGGTCGCCAAGCTGGCGCAGGCGACGGGCGCGGTGAATGACGGCTGGAACGGACTGTCGATCCTGCATACGGCGGCGGCCCGCGTGGGCGGCCTCGATCTCGGTCTGGTGCCCGGTGAGGGTGGGTTGGATGCCCGCGCCATGGCCGAGGCCGGTGCACTCGACATGCTGTTCCTGCTGGGCGCCGACGAGATTGACGTCGCGCCCGGCGCGTTCGTCGTCTACCAGGGCACGCACGGTGACCGTGGCGCGCACCGGGCCGACGTGATCCTGCCGGGAGCCGCCTATCCCGAGAAGTCGGGCCTGTTCGTCAATACAGAGGGCCGGGTGCAGCGGGCCGACCGTGCCACCTTCCCGCCGGGCGATGCGCGCGAGGACTGGGCCATTCTGCGCGCGCTGTCGGAGCATCTCGGGCATCGCCTGCCGTTCGACGACCTGGGCGCGCTCAGGCGGCAACTGGTGGAGGCCAAGCCGCTGTTCGGGGCGATCGACGAGATCGCGCCGGGCGAGCCGCTCGATCTTCCGGCAGTGGCGGCGCGGGCCGGCGACACCCTGGACGTCGCCCAACTGGCGAGCCCTGTCGACGATTTCTACCTGACCAACCCGATCGCACGCGCCTCGGCCATCATGGCGGAATGCTCGGCGCTGGCGCGCGGCAACCTCCCGCTGGCCGCGGAGTAGGAGGCATCCCCATGGATTTCTGGAACGGCCTCCTCAACGTCCTGCTGATCGCGCTGCAAAGCGTGGTGCTGCTCGTCGTGCTGCTGCTGCTGACGGCCTATTACCTGCTGGCGGACCGCAAGATCTGGGCGGCCGTTCAGCTGCGGCGCGGCCCCAACGTGGTCGGCGCCTTCGGCCTGCTCCAGTCGTTCGCTGACCTGCTCAAGTTCGTGCTGAAGGAGCCGATCATTCCGGCCGGCGCCAACAAGACGCTGTTCCTGTTGGCGCCGCTGATCACCGGCGTGCTGGCGCTGTCGGCCTGGGCCGTCATCCCGTCGGCCAACGGCTGGGCGGTGGCCGACATCAATGTCAGCACGCTGTACATCTTCGCCGTCTCCTCGCTCATGGTCTACGGCACCATTATGGCGGGGTGGGCGTCCAACTCGAAGTATCCGTTCCTGGCGGCGCTCAGGTCGACGGCGCAGATGGTGAGCTACGAGGTCTCGATCGGCTTCGTCATCATCACCGTGCTCTTGTGCGCCGGCACCCTGAACCTGACCCAGGTGGTGCACGCCCAGGAGACGCGCGGGCTGGCATCCCTGATCGGCCTGCCGTGGCTCACCTTCCTCAACTGGTACATCTGGCCGCTGCTGCCGATGTTCGTGGTCTTCGTCATTTCGGCGCTTGCCGAGACCAACCGCCCCCCGTTCGATCTGGCAGAGGCCGAATCCGAGCTCGTTGCCGGCTTCATGGTCGAGTATTCGTCGACGCCCTACCTGCTGTTCATGCTGGGCGAGTACATCGCCATCCTGACCATGTGCGCGCTCGGCACCATCTTGTTCCTCGGCGGATGGTCGGCCCCCATCGCGGTGCCGCCGTTCACCTGGATCCCTGGTATCGTCTGGTTCCTGCTGAAGCTGACGCTGATGTTCTTCATCATCGCCATGGCCAAGGCGATGGTGCCCCGCTACCGCTACGACCAGCTGATGCGCCTGGGCTGGAAGGTGTTCCTGCCCCTGTCGCTCGCCATGGTGGTGCTGGTCGCCGCGTTTCTGCAGCTGACCGGCTTCGCCCCGGGGCACTAGCGTCCGGGGGCAGGACGGGAGGCGGCTTTGGGACGGGTAGGGTGCAGACCGGGGCGGGGAGCGGCCGTGCTGGCGCCGTCAGAGCTGCCGTTCTGATGGACGTATTCTCGCCGGCGTCGCTCACGGGCGCCGCGATCGGGCTGGCGATGGGCGCGATCCAGTATGCGATTGCGCGCATCGTCATCGACAGGATCATCGAAGCGGCGCGCTCCGAGGAGGGGCCGGCCGATGATGAAGCTGATTTCGAGCGGCGGCTTGGCCTGGTGCGCAAGCGGCTGTTGGTAGGATCGATCGTCGTGCTGCCGGTTTCGGGTTTCGTGCTCGGCCACCTCGTCGGCACGCATCAATGAACGGAGAGTGAGCATGTCACTCCGACAGAGCGTATCGTCGCTGTTCCTGATGGAATTCGCGTCGGCCTTCATGCTGTCGATGCGATACTTCTTCCGCCCCAAGGCGACGCTCAACTATCCCTTCGAGAAGGGGCCGGTGTCGCCCCGCTTCCGCGGCGAGCACGCCTTGCGCCGTTATCCCAACGGCGAGGAGCGCTGCATCGCCTGCAAGCTGTGCGAGGCCATCTGCCCCGCCCAGGCGATCACCATCGAGGCGGGTCCGCGCCGTAACGACGGCACGCGGCGGACCACCCGTTACGACATCGACATGGTGAAATGCATCTATTGCGGCATGTGCCAGGAGGCGTGCCCGGTGGATGCCATCGTCGAGGGGCCGAACTACGAGTTCGCGGTCGAGACCCGCGAGGAGCTCTACTACGACAAGGAGAAGCTCCTGCGTAACGGCGACCGTTGGGAACGCGAGATCGCGCGCAACATCGCGATGGACGCGCCCTACCGCTGATCAGGCGCGCCGCATCGGTGCGGCGCAAACGCAACACGGCCGGGACTTCCGATTCGACGGGCGTTCGCGGCTGCTATAGAGGGCGCGCTTGGACGCGGGCCTGCTTCGGCGCCGATCCGGCCCGAGGGGGCGCCCGCTTCAGGGGCACAGCACGCCGTCCGCTGGGCGGCCGAGGGTGAAGTCGGATGACCGGCGCAGCAGTGTTCTTCTACCTCTTTTCCGCTGTCGCGATCGCCTCCGCGTTCATGGTGATCGCGTCGCGCAATCCCGTCCATTCGGTCCTGTTCCTGATCCTCACCTTCGTCAATGCGGCCGCCTTGTTCATCCTGCTCGGCGCCGAATTCCTCGCCTTCATCCTGGTGGTGGTCTACGTCGGCGCGGTGGCGGTGCTGTTCCTCTTCGTGGTGATGATGCTCGACGTGGACTTCACGGAGCTTCGCCAGGGCTTCCTGCAATATCTGCCCGTGGGCGCGCTGATCGGCGTCGTCTTCCTGGCTGAGCTGGTGCTGGTGATTTCCACCTATCTGATCGATCCGCAGCTCACACGGACCGTGACGGCGCCGATCCCGCCGGCCGACCAGGTGACCAACACCGCGGCCCTCGGGCGGGTGCTCTACACCGACTACCTCTTCTATTTCCAAGGCGCCGGCATGGTGCTGCTGGTGGCGATGATCGGCGCCATCGTGCTGACGCTACGCCACAAGCCGAATGTGCGCCGCCAAGACATCAGCCGGCAGGTGGCCCGCACGCCGGCCACCGCCATCGAGGTGCGGAAGGTTCCCTTCCGCCACGGCATCTAAGGAGGCGCGCCATGACCATCGGCCTCGGTCACTACCTCAGCGTCGCCGCCGTGCTGTTCACCTTCGGGGTGTTCGGCATCTTCCTCAATCGGAAGAACGTCATCGTCATCCTGATGTCGATCGAGCTCATCCTGCTTTCGGTCAACATCAACCTGGTGTCGTTCTCGACCTTCATGGGCGACATCGTTGGCCAGGTGTTTGCGCTGCTGGTGCTCACGGTGGCGGCCGCCGAGGCGGCCATCGGGCTCGCCATCCTGGTCGTGTTCTATCGCAACCGCGGCTCCATCGCGGTCGAGGACATCAACATGATGAAGGGCTGAGCGCGACCGCGCGAGCAGCCTCTCGCTAACCGGCCCGCACCTCGGGCCCAGGCCAACCGCGCGCCTGCGTGCGGATGGTGCCCACCTCCTCAGCCGCTTCGATCGCCGCCCGCGCTGGGCGCGCGGTCGCCGCCCACCCGTCAACGCGCACGAACGGCCGCCATGTATCACGCGATCGTCTTCCTTCCGCTCGTCGGTTTCCTGATCGCAGGCTTCTTCGGCCGGCTCATCGGAGCGCGCGCCAGCGAGGTGGTGACGACCTCGCTGCTCGCGGTTTGCGCCGTGCTGTCCTGGATCGCCTTCGTCAACGTCGGCTTCGGGTCGGGCACCACGCACGTGCAGGTAGCCCCGTGGATCACCTCGGGCGACCTCGTGGTGAACTGGGCGTTCCGCATCGACACGCTGACGGCGGTGATGCTGGTGGTGGTCAACACCGTCTCGTTCCTCGTGCACCTCTATTCCATCGGCTACATGCACGAGGATCCGGCGCGGCCGCGCTTCTTCGCCTACCTGTCGCTGTTCACCTTCGCCATGCTGATGCTGGTGACGGCCGACAACCTCGTGCAGATGTTCTTCGGCTGGGAAGGCGTCGGCCTGGCGAGCTATCTGCTCATCGGCTTCTGGTACGAGAAGCCGTCGGCCAACGCCGCTGCCATCAAGGCCTTCGTCGTCAACCGCGTCGGCGATTTCGGCTTCGCGCTGGGCATCTTCATGGTGTTCGCCCTGTTCGGGACCGTGGCCTTCGATCAGATTTTCCCGCATGCGGCGACCGTCGCCAAGCAGACGGTGCACTTCATCGGCTTCGACTGGAACGCCATGAACATCACCTGTCTGCTGTTGTTCATGGGGGCCATGGGCAAGTCGGCGCAGTTCCTGCTGCACACCTGGTTGCCGGACGCCATGGAGGGTCCGACGCCGGTGTCGGCGCTCATTCACGCCGCGACCATGGTCACCGCCGGCGTGTTCATGGTGGCGCGCCTGTCGCCGCTGTTCGAGTACGCGCCGGTGGCTCTCATCGTCGTCACCGTGATCGGCGGCACGACGGCGTTCTTCGCCGCCACGATCGGCCTGGTGCAGAACGACATCAAGAAGGTCATCGCCTATTCGACCTGCTCGCAGCTCGGCTACATGTTCGTGGGGCTGGGCGTCGGCGCCTACTCCGCCGGCATCTTCCACCTGTTCACCCACGCCTTCTTCAAGGCACTGCTGTTCCTGAGCGCGGGCTCGGTGATCCACGCCATGCACCATGAGCAGGACATGCGGCACATGGGGGGCCTGCGAAAATACATCCCGTTCACCGCCGCCATGATGGCGATCGGCAACCTGGCGCTGACCGGCTTTCCCTTCACGGCCGGTTATTTCTCCAAGGACGCCATCATCGAAGCCGCCTACGCCTCGCACACGCCCGGGGCGGCCTATGCCTTCATCATGACGGTGGTCGCCGCGGCGCTGACCTCGTTCTACTCCTGGCGCCTGTTCTTCATGACCTTCGAGGGCAAGGCGCTGTGGAGCGGCGCCGGTCACGGCGATCCGGCGCACGCCCGCGCCGATGAGGCGCACGCGGCCCCTGCCTCTGCCGCAGCGCACGGGGATGGGGCACACGGCGCGGCCGCGAGCCATGGTGCCGCGCACGGTGCCGACGACGACCATGGCCACGGCCATGGTGCCCACACGCCGCACGAGAGCCCGCTAGTGATGCTGATTCCGCTCGCCGTGCTGGCCGTCGGTGCGCTCTTCGCCGGCTACATCTTCAGGTCCGCCTTCATCGGCGAAGGCCACGACGCCTTCTGGAAAGAGGCGCTGTTCACGGGGCCTGACAACCACATCCTGCATGCGATGCACGAGGTGCCGGGCTGGGTCGCGCTGTCGCCGTCGGTGGCCATGCTGATCGGTCTGGCCATCGCGGTGTGGTTCTACCTCGCCGACCCCCGCAAACCGCGCGAACTCGCCGCCAGCCAGCCGCTCGCTTACAACTTCCTGCTCAACAAGTGGTATTTCGACGAGCTGTACGACTTCCTGTTCGTGCGGCCGGCGAAGCGGCTCGGCCGCTTCCTCTGGAAACGCGGCGACGGCTGGCTGATCGACGGCTTCGGGCCCGACGGTATCTCGGCGCGGGTCGTCGACGTCACCGACCGGACGGTGCGCCTGCAGAGCGGATACCTCTACCACTATGCCTTCGCCATGCTGATCGGGGTCGCCGTGCTGGTGACCTGGTACCTCGTCGGGGGGGGAGCACGCTGATGTTCGGGTTCGGCATCCTCTCCGGCCTCATCCTGGTGCCGCTGGTCGGCGCGGCGTTCATCCTGACGCTGCGCGGCGATGACGCGGCGGTGCAGTCCAACGCCCGCTGGGCGGCGCTTGCCACCACCGTCGTCACCCTGCTGCTTGCGCTGGTCGCCTGGTCGCGCTTCGATGCCGGCAGCGCCGCGTTCCAGCTGATCGAGACGCACCCCTGGCTGGCCGACAAGATCCAGTTCAAGCTCGGCGTCGACGGTTTCTCGATGCCCTTCGTGGTGCTGACGGCCTTCCTGATGCCGTTCTGCATCCTCGCCTCGTGGGTCTCGATCGGCTACCGCGTCAAGGAATACTTCGTCGCCTTCCTGGTGCTTGAAGCCACGATGATCGGCGTCTTCGTCTCGCTCGACCTGGTGCTGTTCTATCTGTTCTTCGAGGCCGGCCTGATCCCGATGTTCCTGATCATCGGCATCTGGGGGCATGACAGGCGCATCTACGCCAGCTTCAAGTTCTTCCTCTACACGCTGCTCGGCTCGGTGCTGATGCTGCTGGCCATCATGGCGATGTACTGGGAAGCGGGCACCACCGACATCCCGACGCTGCTGGCCCACAAGTTCCCGGCCAACATGCAGTACTACCTGTGGGTCGCCTTCTTCGCGTCCTTCGCGGTGAAGATGCCGATGTGGCCGGTGCATACCTGGCTCCCCGACGCGCACGTGGAGGCGCCGACCGCGGGCTCGGTGATCCTGGCCGGGATCCTGCTCAAGATGGGCGGCTACGGCTTCATCCGCTTCTCGCTGCCGATGTTCCCGGAGGCGTCGGTCTATTTCGCCCCGCTCGTCTTCGCCCTCTCCGTGGTCGCGATCATCTACACCTCTCTGGTTGCGCTCATGCAGGAGAACATCAAGAAGTTGATCGCCTATTCATCGGTGGCGCACATGGGCTTCGTCACCATGGGCATCTTCTCGATGACCGAGCAGGGCATCCAGGGCGCCATGTTCCAGATGGTGTCGCACGGCCTGGTGTCGGGGGCGCTGTTCCTCGCCGTCGGTGTGATCTACGACCGCATGCACACCCTGCGCATCGACGCCTACGGCGGCCTGGTGCAGCGCATGCCGCTCTACGCCACGGTGATGATGGTGCTCACCATGGCAAATGTCGGCCTGCCGGGCACCTCCGGCTTCGTCGGCGAGATCCTCACCCTCATCGGCACCTTCCGCGCCAACACCTGGGTGGCGTTCTTCGCGACGAGCGGCGTGATCCTGTCGGCGGCCTACGGGCTCTGGCTGTACCGGCGCGTCATCTTCGGCGTCATCGAGAAGGACAACCTGCGCAACATCAAGGATCTCAACGCCCGTGAGCTGGTCGTCTTCGTGCCGCTGGTGGCCCTGATCATCTGGTACGGCGTCCAGCCCAACTACATCCTCGATGTCTTCGCGGCGCCGACCGCCGAACTCCTCAAGAGCACCCAAGCTGCGCTGTCCGCCGTCAAGACGGCGGCGGTCGCCATCCATTGAGGTCCGTATGACCGCCGCGATGCTTCCGAACCTTCACGTCATCCTGCCCGAGTTGATCCTCGCGGTGGGCGTGCTCGGGCTGATCCTGCTCGGCGCGTTTCAGGGCGAGCGGTCCGCGCCGCTTGTCGGCGGGGCGACGCTGGTGCTGCTGGTGGCGGCCGGCATCGCCGTGGCGATGCAGCCCGGCGAGCGAACGGTCGCCTTCAACGGCGCCTTCGTCGTCGACAATTTCTCGCGCTTCATGAAGATCCTGGCGCTGGTCGGCGCCGTCGGCGCCCTGATCCTGGCCTCGGACGACTTCAAGCGGCGCAGGCTCACGGCCTTCGAGTACCCGGTGCTCGTCACCCTGTCGACGCTCGGCATGCTGGTGATGATCTCGGCGAACGACCTAATTTCGCTCTACATCGGGCTGGAGCTCCAGTCGCTCGCCATCTACGTCATCTGCGCCTTCGACCGCGACAACACCCGGTCGACGGAGGCGGGCCTGAAGTATTTCGTCCTCGGCGCGCTCTCCTCGGGCATGCTGCTCTACGGCGCCTCGCTGATCTACGGCTTTTCCGGCACCGTGTCGTTCAGCGGCATCGCTACCGCGATCCAGGGGCAGCAATCCACCGGCATCATCTTCGGCCTCGTCTTCCTGTCGGCTGGCCTTGCCTTCAAGATCTCCGCGGTGCCGTTCCACATGTGGACACCCGACGTCTACGAGGGCGCGCCCACGCCGGTGACCGCCTTCCTCGCCACCGCCCCCAAGGCGGCGGCGATGGCGATGACCATCCGCGTCTTCGTCGGCGCCTTTCCGGGCATCACGCCGCAGTGGCAACAGATCGTGGTCTTCATCGCCATCGCCTCGATGGTGCTGGGCTCGTTCGCGGCCATCGGCCAGCGCAACATCAAGCGCCTGATGGCCTATTCCTCGATCGGTCACATGGGCTATGCGCTCGTCGGCCTGGCGGCCGGCACGGCGCAGGGCGTCAATGGCGTGCTGATCTACATGGCGATCTACGTCGCCATGACGCTCGGCACCTTCGCCTGCCTGCTGTCCATGCGGCGATCCGGGGTGCTGATCGAGGAGGTCGGCGACCTTGCCGGCCTGTCGCGGCACCATCCGGTGCTGGCTTTCCTGTTTTCGATGCTGATGTTTTCGCTGGCCGGCATCCCGCCGCTGGCCGGCTTCTTCGCCAAGTTCTACGTGTTTGCCGCCGCCATCCAGGCGGGGCTCGCGACGCTGGCCGTCATCGGCGTCGTCGCCAGCGTCATCGGCGCGTTCTACTACCTGCGCATCGTCAAGCTGATCTACTTCGACGAGCCGACCGAGGCCTACGAGCCGATGCCCGGGACGGTGAAGTTCATCCTGGCGCTGTCCAGCATCGTGACGCTGCTGTTCTTCGTCGTGCCGGCGCCGCTCGTCGGTGCGGCCGGGGCGGCGGCGAGATCGCTGTTTCCGGCGGGATAGGCGGGATTTGTGTCATCGCGGGTTTGAAGTTCCCGAACGCGGATGCGATGAGAGGGTTGGAACCTTTCATCCTTCACACTCGGGTCCTGATGCAGTTTTCTCTGGCGCCGCAAGCTGAAGCGGCGGGGTACTCCCTTCTCGCGTTCGACTCGATCGGATCGACCAACAGCGAAGCACTCGACCGGGCCCGGCAGGGAACGCCGGGGCCACTGTGGGTGGTCTCTCCCCACCAGCGCAGCGGGCGGGGGCGCCGCGGCCGCGCGTGGGAAGGGCCGGCGGGTAATCTCGCCGCGAGCCTGCTGCTCGACGTCACCTGCGATCCGTCGGTCGCGGCGACGCTGGGCTTCGTCGCCGGGCTTGCGGTCGAGCAGGCCCTGCGCATCAGTCTGCCAGCGCTGGAGCACGGCAGCCGACTGAGGCTCAAATGGCCCAACGACGTGTTGCTCGACGGGGCCAAGCTGGTCGGCATCCTGCTCGAGAGCGAGATGATGATGGGCGGCCGCCGCATCGTCGTCGTGGGCATTGGCATCAATGTGGTGGCCTATCCGGAGAACGCGCCGTACCGGGCGACGTCGCTGGCAGCGAGCGGCGCCCACCTGAGCGCGCCGAGCCTGTTCGAGACGCTGTCGGCGACCTGGCTCGCCTGCCACGCGCAGTGGCGCAATGGCGATGGGCTGCCGGAGATTCGCCGGCAATGGCTGACGCGCGCCGCCGGTGTCGGCGAGGCGGTGGCCATCAATACCGGAAGCGAAATCATTCGTGGCACGTTCGAGACGATCGACGATGCCGGCCAGCTGATCGTCAGGCAGGCGGACGGATCGCTGAAGACCATCACCGCGGGCGACGTGCATTTCGGTGCCGCCGCGACCGCCAAGGATCCATCGTAGAATGACCGCACCCCACGACAGCCTGGTCTTCGTTCCGCTCGGCGGCCTCGGCGAGATCGGCCTGAACGCGGCTCTCTATGGCTTCGGGCCGCGGGCCAATCGCCAATGGATCCTGGTCGACTGCGGCGTCAGCTTCGCCCAGCAGGAGCACATGCCGGGGATCGACCTGATCTACCCCGATCTCGGCTTCCTGGAGGCGAAGCGCTCGAACCTGCTCGGCATCATCATCACCCACGCGCACGAGGACCACATCGGCGCTCTCGTCGAGCTGTGGCCCCGCCTCAAGGCGCCCGTTTATGCCACTCCCTTCGCGCTCGGCCTGCTCGAGGCCCGGCGGCTGTCGGAGCCGAATGCCCCCAAGATTCCGCTCAAGGAAGTCCGGCAGGGCGGCAACCTCACGCTCGGGCCGTTCGACATCGAGTTCGTCGCCATGTCGCACTCGATTCCGGAATCGAACGCCCTTGCCATCCGCACGCCGCTCGGCCTGGTCGTCCATTCCGGCGACTGGAAGCTCGACCCGACGCCGGTGGTGGGACAACCGACCGACGAGGAGCGGCTGCGCGCGCTCGGCGACGAAGGCGTGCTGGCGCTGATCAGCGACTCCACCAACGTGGTGCGCGAGGGCGTGAGCCCGAGCGAGCAGGAGGTGGGCAAGGCGCTGGCCGATGTCATCCGCGAATCGCCGCAGCGGGTCTGCGTGACCGCGTTCGCCTCGAACGTGGCACGCATCCGCTCGGTCGCCGAGGCGGCGGCGGCGTGCGGCCGCGAGGTGGTCGTCGTCGGCCGCGGCATGGAGCGGGTCATCGAGGTGGCGGAGGAATGCGGCTACCTGTCCGGTCTGCCGCCGTTCCGCTCGCCCGAGTCCTTCGGCTACCTGCCGCGCGATAAGGTGGTGGCGCTGCTGACCGGCAGCCAGGGCGAGCCCCGCGCGGCCTTGTCGCGGATCGCCACCGACGACCATCCGGCCATCGGCCTGTCCCCGGGCGACCGCGTCGTGTTCTCGTCCCGCACCATTCCCGGCAACGAACGGGCCGTGGGCGAGATCATCAACAGCCTGGTCAAGCAGGGGATCGAGGTCGTCACCGACCGCGATCACCTGGTGCACGCCTCCGGCCATCCGCGCCGCGGGGAGATGGAAGCGCTCTACGGGTGGCTGCGGCCGCGCATCGCCGTGCCCGCCCATGGCGAAGCGCTGCATCTGACCGAGCATGCGCATTTCGCCAGCAAGTGGGGGACACCGCGCGTGGTGCGCGCCTTCAATGGCGACATGGTGCAGCTCGCGCCCGAGACGGCCACGGTGGTCGAGAAGGTCCCGGCCGGGCGCCTGTTCCGGGACGGCGACATCGTCATCGCCGCAGGTGAGCCGGCCATTGCCGAGCGGCGGCGGCTGGCCTTCGCCGGCATCATCTCCATCGCCATCGCCGTCGACGACCGCGGGGCGCTGATCGGCGAGCCGGAGATCGCCATCAGCGGGCTGCCATCAAAGACCCGGGAGGGCGAGGCCATGGCCGACATCGTCGCCGACGCGGTGGACGACGCGATCGACAACCTGCCGCGCCCCAAGCGCCGCGACCCGTCCGCCTTCGCCACCGCCGTCGAGCGCGCCGTGCGGGCGGAGGTGCGCCAAGTGTGGGGCAAGAGGCCCTTCTGCCACGTGCTGGTCGTGAAGGACTGATCGCCCGGCGGTCGCGCGCAGCCGGGTTCAGGGCGTCGGAGCATTGGCTGCGATCGGACGGCTTCGTCCGATTGCGAATTGTTCGCGTGCGCGGCAAGAAGGGGAATACCTCCGGCCCACGCCGGGACTGCTTCACGGGAGAGGATCAATGATCGGCCGGCTCAACCACGTCGCCATCGCGGTGAAGGACATCGCATCTGCGACGAAGGTCTACCAGAACACCTTGGGCGCCAAGGTCACCGATGCGGTGCCGCAGCCCGATCACGGGGTCACCACGGTGTTCGTCGAACTGCCCAACACCAAGATCGAGCTGCTCGAGCCGCTGGGCGCCGATTCGCCGATCGCCAAGTTCCTGGAGCGCAATGCCGACGGCGGCATCCATCACATCTGCTACGAGGTCGACGACATCATCGCCGCGCGCGATCAGCTGAAGGGGCAGGGCGCGCGCGTGCTCGGCACCGGCGAGCCGCGTATCGGTGCCCATGGCAAGCCGGTGCTGTTCCTGCACCCGAAGGACTTCTGCGGCACGCTGGTCGAGCTCGAGCAGGCATGACCCCCCCGGCCGTTCCATGAGCGTCACGCTTGCGATCGGGCTCTATATCGTCATCTGGTGGACGGTGCTGTTCGCCGTCCTGCCGTTCGGCGTGAAGAGCCAGACGGAGGTCGATGCGGTGGTCGGCGGCACCGAGCCGGGGGCGCCGACGGCGCCGCGGCTCTGGCTCAAGGCCCTGGTCACCACGGTGGTCGCCGCCGCGGTGTTTGCGGTCGCCTATTGGGCCATCGTCACCATCGAGCTCTGACCGCCCGGCTTGTCTTTTTGCCGCAGCCGTTGTTGGTGTGCGGTCGCGTTTCCAGAGTTCTGCCGCGCCGAGGTCTCATGCGTCTCTCCCGCTATTTTCTGCCGATCCTGCGCGAGACCCCGAAGGAAGCGGAGATCGTCTCGCACCGGCTGATGCTGCGCGCCGGCATGATCCGTCAGGAGGCGGCCGGCATCTATGCCTGGCTGCCGCTGGGCCTCAAGGTGCTCAACAAGATCACGGACATCATCCGCGAGGAGCAGAACCGGGCAGGGGCTGTCGAGCTCCTGATGCCGACCATCCAGCCGGCGGAGCTGTGGCGCGAGTCGGGCCGCTACGACGCTTACGGCAAGGAGATGCTTCGGATCTCGGATCGGCACGAGCGCGAGATGCTGTTCGGGCCGACCAACGAGGAGATGGTCACCGAGATCTTCCGCGCCTATGTGAAGTCCTACAAGGACCTGCCGCTCAACCTCTACCATCTGCAATGGAAGTTCCGCGACGAGATCCGGCCCCGGTTCGGCACCATGCGCTCGCGCGAGTTCCTGATGAAGGACGCCTATTCCTTCGACCTCGACCAGGCCGGCGCCCGCCACGCCTACAACCGCATGTTCGTCGCCTATCTGCGCACCTTCGCGCGCATGGGTCTCAAGGCGATCCCGATGAGGGCCGATACGGGGCCGATCGGCGGCGATTTGAGCCACGAGTTCATCATCCTCGCCGACACGGGCGAGAGCGAGGTGTTCTGCCATCAGGACTACCTCGGCTTCGCCGTGCCGCCGGCCGACACGGATTTCGAGGACGCGGCGGGCCTGCAAGGGCTCGTCGATCATTGGACGTCCCGCTACGCGGCCACGTCCGAGATGCACGACGCCGCAGCGTTCGAGGCGGTCGATGCGGCAAGCCGCGTGTCGGCCCGCGGCATCGAAGTCGGCCACATCTTCTATTTCGGCACCAAATATTCTGCTCCCATGGGCGCCACGGTGACCGGGCCGGACGGTCAGGAGCGGGCTGTGCACATGGGTTCCTACGGCATCGGCCCGTCGCGCCTCGCCGCGGCGCTGATCGAGGCCGGCCACGATGACGACGGCATCATCTGGCCGGACGAGATCGCGCCGTTCCATGTCATGCTGCTCGATCTCAAGACCGGAGACGGTGCCACCGGGGCCGCGTGCGATACGCTCTACAAGGCGCTGACGCTGCGCGGCCTCGACGTGCTCCACGACGACCGCGACGAGCGCGCCGGCGCCAAGTTCGCCACCGCGGACCTGATCGGTATTCCCTGGCAGGTCCTGGTCGGACCCAAGGGGCTGGCCAGTGGCAAGGTGGAGCTGAAGCGCCGCGCCACCGGCGAGCGCGAGCTGCTGTCGATCGAGGAGGCGGTGGCGCGTATCGCCGGCTAGTGCATTCTGCCATTGGACGAGGTCGGCCAAGGGCGCAGAAATGCGCATCGTCTTTCGAAGCCGGGGCGCTTCCACCCAAGCCTCAAGCGCTCTCGATCGTTTTTGAGCGAAGTGGACGCCGGTTCGCGTGAAGAAAACGCGACAAAACAAACAGATAGGGCAATTCAGCGATTCGCAGAAACGCGGAAATGCTCTAGGGGAGGGCTCGGCCCGGCGGCTTCGTATTTTCGCCGTCATGTCCTAGCTTTCTCTGTCGGTCCGTGGGCCGGCCGGAATCACCGCTGGCGTCGCGGCCCGAGCCGGGCGGCCCCTGGTCCCGGTCCGCCGCTGCGCAGAGCTGAACCGAGGAGTGCATGGCGAGTCCATCCGGAGAACCTGCTGCGACTCGTCCCTTCGCGCCATTCGAGTGGATGATCGCCTGGCGCTATCTGCGCGCGCGCCGCAAGGAAGGCTTCATCTCCGTCATCGCCGGCTTTTCGTTTCTCGGCATCATGCTCGGGGTCGCGACGCTGATCATCGTCCTGTCGGTGATGAACGGCTTCCGCCATGAGCTGCTCGCCAAGATCATCGGCATCAATGGCCATATCTTCGTGCAGGCGCTCGACCGCCCGCTGACCGATTTTGTCCAGCTCTCCGAGGCGTTGGCCAAGGTACCCGGCGTCAAGCTCGTGGTGCCGATGGTGGAAGGGCAGGCGCTGGCGTCGTCGCCGTCCGGCGCCAACGGCGTGCTGGTGCGCGGCGTGCGCGAGGCCGACCTGCACAATATCGACTATGTCTCGGCCAATCTGCGGGAAGGGACGATCGAGGGCTTTGATACCAAGGGCGGCGTGATCATCGGCAAGCGACTCGCCGACAGCCTCGGATTGCACGCCGGCGACACCATCACGCTGGTGGCGCCACGCGGCGCCGCGACGCCCTTCGGCACCGCCCCGCGCATCAAGTCGTATCCGGTCAACGGCGTCTTCGAGATCGGCATGTCGGAGTTCGACGGCACCTTCGTCTACATGCCGTTGGCCGAGGCACAGGCCTATTTCAACCGCGCCGACGACGTCAGCGTCATCGAGGTCTACATCGCCGACGCCGATCAGGTGGACGGCGTGCGCCAGGCGATCGAACGGGGCATCGACCGCCAGCTCATGCTGACGGACTGGCGCACGCGCAACCGCACCTTCTTCGGCGTGCTCAAGGTCGAGCGCAACGTCATGTTCCTGATCCTGCTGCTGATCGTGCTGGTGGCTGCGCTTAACATCGTCTCGGGCATCATCATGCTGGTCAAGGACAAGAGCGCCGACATCGCCATCCTGCGCACGATGGGCGCGACGCGCGGCGCCATCATGCGGATCTTCCTGATCACCGGGGCGGCCATCGGCGTCGTCGGCACGTTGGCCGGGCTGGTGCTTGGGCTGCTGCTCTCCTGGAACGTCGAGGCGATGCGGCAATTCCTGTCGAACATGCTGGAGACCAATCTGTTTCCCGCCGAGTTCTACTTCCTCAGCCGGCTCCCGGCGGTGGTCGATCCGGGTGAGGTGATCACCGTGGTGATGACCGCCTTCGTGCTGTCGCTGCTCGCCACGCTCTATCCGAGCTGGCGGGCCGCCAAGCTCGACCCGGTCGAAGCCCTGCGCTACGGCTGATGGCCTTGAGCGAGTCCGATCCCCCCGCCCTGTTCCTGTCGAAAATCGAGCGGTCCTACGCCGAAGGCGAAGGTGCGCTCCAGATCCTGCGTGGAGCCGACCTCGCCATCTGGCCGGGCGAGATCGTCGGCCTGGTCGCCCCCTCGGGCACCGGCAAGTCGACGCTCCTGCATGTCGCCGGCCTCCTGGAAAAGCCCAACGGGGGCGAGGTCTACATCGGCGAGCAGCCGACCGTAGGGCTCGACGACGACGGCCGCACGCGGCTGCGGCGGACCGAAATCGGCTTCGTCTACCAGTCGCATCATCTGCTCCCGGAGTTCTCGGCTCTGGAGAACGTCGTCATCCCGCAGATGATCACCGGCCTGAACAGGCAGGAGGCCGCGGCGCGCGGCAGCGAGCTGCTGGGCTTCCTCGGCCTCGGGCAGCGGCTCACCCACCGCCCGGCGGAGCTGTCGGGCGGCGAGCAGCAGCGGGTCGCCATCGCCCGCGCCGTGGCCAACGCCCCACGCCTGCTCCTGGCGGACGAGCCGACCGGCAATCTCGACCCCGGCACCGCCGAGCACGTCTTCACGACACTGCTGCAGCTGGTGCGGGCCACCGGGCTCGCAGCCCTGGTGGCCACCCACAACCTGACCCTGGCGGCACAGATGGATCGCCGGGTCACCATTCGCGACGGGTTGATCGTCTCGGCCGACTGAGCGCGACGCAAGAGCAGCAGAAACGATTCGTTAACGGTCCTGAAGCGGCAGCGCGTCTTGCGCTTGTCGAAAGAACAAAACAAGAACATATTGCATTTGTTCGCTTTCGGGAGTCCTCACATGACCCATCTCATCCTTCGTGGCGCGGCCGAGCTCGCCGCCTTGTCGCTGTTCGTTGCCATGATCGGCTTGTGGGCGGGGATCGCTGCCGGTGCCTGAGCGCTGGGCGCGCGGCGCGACGCCGTGGCCCGGTTCCATCCACAGGAGAGGCGCTGGCGAAGCTTCAGCGCCGCGCCCGGACGGCCGATACTCGGCCAGGGGCCCCGCCTGTGACCGGCTCCGGGAGCGACCATGGCCAAGATCTTGCGCGACGTCGGTTTCGTGCACCTGCACGTGCACTCGTCGTACTCGCTGCTCGAGGGGGCGATGACCATCGCCACGCTCCAGAAGCTCGCGGCAGCGGATCGACAGCCGGCGCTGGCGCTGACCGACACCAACAACCTGTTCGGCGCGCTGGAATTCTCCGAGAAGCTGTCGGGGGCCGGGATCCAGCCCATCGCGGGCCTGCAGGTCTCGGTGGCCTTCGAGATGCCGGAGCCGGGCGCCCGGCAGATGGTCGGGCATCGCCATCCCAGCATCGTCCTGCTCGCGGCGACGCAGGAGGGCTATCGCAACCTCCTGCGCATCACCAGCCGCGCCTACCTCGACAGCCAGGCGGGGGAGGCGACCCATATCGGTGCCGCGGTGCTCGCGGCCCACAGCGAAGGCCTGATAGCGCTCACCGGCGGCCCGGCCGGCCCGCTCGACCAGGCGATTGCCGCGGGACGCACCGATCTTGCCGCGGCCCGGCTCGGCCGGCTGCGGCCGCTGTTCGGCGACCGGCTCTATGTCGAGCTGCAGCGCCACGGTCTTGCCGACGAGCGGAGGGTCGAGCCGGAGTTGCTGCGCCTGGCCTACGACCACGGGCTGCCGCTGGTCGCCGCCAGCGAGCCCTATTTCGCCAAGTCCGACGATCACGAGGCTCATGACGCGTTGCTCGCCATCGCCGAGGGACGCGTGGTCTCCGACGAGAACCGGCGTCGCCTCAGCCCACGCCATGCCTTCGCCACCCGCGCCGAGATGGCGGAGAGCTTCAAGGACCTGCCGGAGGCTTTGGCCTCCAGCGTCGAGATCGCCATGCGCTGCTCCGTGCGGGCGCGCAAGGCGAACCCGATCCTGCCGCGCTTCACGGAGGACATGGACGAGGCGGTCGATCTCAGACGGCGGGCGGAGGCGGGGCTAGTGGCGCGGCTGGCGGCGCACGGTCCGGCCGCGGGGCTCGCCGACACGGACTATACCGAGCGGCTGAACTACGAGCTGTCCGTCATCGAGCGGATGAAATACCCGGGCTACTTCCTCATCGTCTCGGACTTCATTCAGTGGGCCAAGGCCGCGGGCATCCCGGTGGGACCGGGGCGTGGCTCGGGCGCAGGCTCGCTCGTCGCCTACGCCCTCACCATCACCGATATCGACCCACTGCGCTTCGGCCTGCTGTTCGAGCGCTTCCTCAACCCCGAGCGCGTGTCGATGCCCGACTTCGACATCGACTTCTGCCAGAACCGCCGCGACGAGGTGATCTCCTACGTGCAGGCGCGCTACGGCGAGACGCGCGTCGCCCAGATCATCACCTTCGGCACGCTGCTGGCGCGCGGCGTCATGCGTGACGTGGGCCGCGTGCTCGAGATGCCGTACGGCCAGGTCGATCGACTGACCAAGCTCGTGCCCCAGAATCCGGCCAACCCGGTCTCTCTGAAGAAGGCGATCGAGGACGAGCCCAAGCTGCAATCGGCGGCCACGGAGGAGCCGGTGGTCGGCCGCATGCTCGCCATCGCTCAGAAGCTCGAGGGCCTGCACCGGCACGCCTCGACGCATGCAGCCGGCATCGTCATCGGCGACCGGCCCCTGGAGGAACTGGTACCACTCTACCGCGATCCCAAATCCGGCATGCGGGTCACCCAGTTCAACATGAAGTGGGTGGAGCAGGCGGGCCTGGTGAAGTTCGACTTCCTCGGCCTCAAGACCCTCACGGTGCTGCGCACCGCGGTCGACCTGCTGGAGCGGCGGGGCATCGCCATCGATCTCGCCGCGATCCCGCTCGACGACCGCACGACGTTCGAGGTGCTCGGGCGCGGCGAGACGGTCGGCGTGTTCCAGGTGGAAAGTCCCGGCATGCGCAAGGCGCTGGTGGAGATGCGCGCCGACCGGTTCGAGGACCTCATCGCCCTCGTCGCGCTCTACCGGCCGGGCCCCATGGCGAACATCCCCGTCTATTGCGAGCGCAAGCACGGTGAGGGCGAGCCCGAAGAGCGCTGGTACCTGCACCCCAAGCTCGCCGGCATCCTGCGCGAGACCTTCGGCATCATCATCTACCAGGAGCAGGTGATGCAGGTGGCGCAGGAGCTGTCCGGCTATTCGCTCGGGGAAGCCGACCTGCTGCGCCGCGCCATGGGCAAGAAGATCAAGGCCGAGATGGACGCCCAGCGCGACCGCTTCGTGCGCGGCGCCATGGAGAGGGGGCTGGAGAAGGCCCTCGCGGATGAGATCTTCGACCTGCTGGCCCGCTTTGCCGACTATGGCTTCAACAAGAGCCATGCTGCCGCCTACGCCCTGGTCGCGTATCAGACGGCCTATCTCAAGGCCAACTATCCGGTCGAGTTCATGGCGGCGCTGATGACGCTCGACATGGATAACACCGACAAGCTTGCCGAATTCCGGCGCGAGGCGGAGCGCCTCGGCATCCGCGTCGAGCCGCCGTCCATCAACCGTTCGGACGTCGCCTTCGAGGTCGACCACGGCCCGAGCGGCTCGGCCATCCGCTACGCGCTCGCCGCCGTCAAGGGCGTCGGCGGCCAAGCGGTGGAGGCGATCGTGGCCGCGCGGGGCGACCGGCCCTTCGCCGACCTCGGTGATTTCGGCCGACGCATCCACCCCCGCCTGGTCAACAAGCGCACGCTGGAGGCGCTGATCGCCGCCGGCGCCCTCGACGATGTGGAAGGCGACCGGGCGCGCGCCACCGCATCCGCCGAGGCGGTGATGGCGCTCGCCCATCGCACCCAGGCCGCAGCCGCGGAGGGGCAGCACGGCTTCTTCGACGATCCTCGCGGCGTCGCGCCGGAGGTGTTGCGCACGCCCCCTTACGAGCCGTGGCTGCCGGCGGAGCGGCTGCAGAAGGAGTACGACGCCATCGGCTTCTTCCTGACGGGCCATCCGCTCGACGAGTACGGCGAGTTGCTCGACCGCATCCGGGTGCAGCGCTGGAGCGACTTCGTGCGCTCCGTCAAGGCGGGCTCCGCCATGGGGCGTGTGGCGGCGACCGTGCTCGATCGCAGCGAGCGGCGCACCAAGAGCGGCAACAAGATGGGCATCGTCACGCTGTCCGATCAGTCCGGCCACTTCGAGGCGATCATCTTCTCGGAAGGCCTGCAGCGCTACCGCGACCTGCTCGAGCCGGGCCGGCCCTTGGTCCTGATCGTCCAGGCGTCCTTGGAGGGCGACGAGGTGAGGGCGCGCATCCAGACCGTGGAGCCGCTGGACGAGGCCGTTGCCAAGCACCAGAAGGGCCTGCGCATCTTCCTGCGCGACGCGCGACCGGTCGCCAGTGTCGAGCAGCGCCTGCGCGATCGCGGCGAAAGCGAGGTGTCGCTGATCCTGCTGCTGGAGGAGGCCGGCCGCGAGGTCGAGGTGAAGCTGCCCGGTCGCTATCGGACCTCGCCCCAGGTCGCCAGCGCGCTGCGTGCCGTGCCGGGCGTGGTGCATGTCGAGATGAGTTGAGCGCCCGAGCGCCGGCGACTTTGCGCCTGCGCCCGTTGCTGCTACACCGCCACAACCTGTGCGCCCACCGTGCCCACGGCGCGGAGCGCTACAACCGCAGATAGCCCGAGCCTGCATGACCCGAACCGCCCTCTACACCGGCTCCTTCGATCCGGTCACCAACGGCCATATCGACGTGGTGCGCGCCGCCTGCCGCCTGTTCGACAAGATCGTCATCGCCATCGGCGTTCATCCCGGCAAGTCGCCGCTGTTTACGGTGGAAGAGCGCGCGGCGATGCTCCGTGAGGAATGCGGCTCGCTGGCGGCGCAGACCGGGACGATCCTCGACGTCGTGACCTTCGCCGGACTGGCGGTTGACGCCGCCCGCGCGGCGGACGCGGGCAGCATCGTGCGCGGCCTGCGCGACGGGACCGACCTCGACTACGAGATGCAGATGGCGGGCATGAACGGGGCGATGGCGCCGGACGTGCTGACGGTCTTCCTGCCCGCTTCGCCCGCCGTCCGCCCCATCACGGCCACCTTGGTGCGCCAGATCGCAGCCATGGGCGGCGACGTGTCCTCGTTCGTGCCGCCGAGCGTGGCGGCCAAGCTCGCAGAGCGAGCCCGGCGCTAGGGCCTGGCTGTGCACCCGATCGGGAAGCGCGCCGCGCGTCGGGAGGCCCGAACCGGGCGGCCGCGCAACGGTGCTCATGTCGCGCATTCGCGGACCGACACAAGTCGCTCGCACGAATAGCTAAAGTCCGCCATGGCTCGCGCGGGGCCTTCCGGTCAAATCATGCACTCAAGGGAGTTCGAAGATGAAGCGCCTGTTGGTTCTGTTTGCGATCCTCGCCGCAAGCGTGGTGCCGCTCGGTTCCGCCTCGGCCCAGAAGGCCGATCTCAAGGACACGCTCTATCTCGAAACCAAGGACGGCCGCATCGTCATCAAGCTGCGGCCGGATCTGGCGCCCAAGCACGTGGCTCAGATCGAGGCGCTGGCCAAGCGCAAGTTCTATGATGGAATCGTCTTTCACCGGGTGATCGGCGGCTTCATGGCGCAGACCGGCGATCCGACCGGGACCGGTGCGGGTGGCTCGGATCTTCCGAACATTCCTGCGGAGTTCACCGCGACGCCGTTCCAGCGCGGCACCGTGGGCATGGCCCGCTCCAGCGAGAAGGACTCGGCCAACTCGCAGTTCTTCATCATGTTCGACCGCACGCCATCGCTCGACAACAACTACACCGTCGTCGGCGAAGTCGTCTCGGGCATGGACGTGGTGGACAAGATCAAGAAGGGCGACTCCAGCCAGAACGGGCTCGTCAAGAGCCCCGACAAGATCGTCAAGCTGCGCCTCGCCACCGACAAGTGAATGGGCGGCGCGCCCAGCTCACATCCGCGTTCACCTACGACAACCGGTCGCGCTCCACTGCGCGACCTTGAAGGACCTGATCATGAGCGATCCCGAAAACACCCTCATTCTGGAAACCACCAAGGGACGTGTCGTCATCGGGCTGCGGCCAGACGTCGCCCCGCAGCACGTCGAACGGCTCAAGGTGCTGGCGCGGCAGGGCTTTTACGACAACATCGCCTTCCACCGCGTGATCGACGGCTTCATGGCGCAGACCGGTTGCCCCAAGGGCACCGGCACCGGTGGCTCCGACCTGCCGGACCTCAAGGCCGAGTTCAGCGACGAGACGCACCAGCGGGGCACCTGCTCGATGGCCCGCACCAGCAACCCGAACTCCGCCAACTCGCAGTTCTTCATCTGCTTCAACGACACGCCGTGGCTCGACCGCCAGTATTCGGTGTGGGGCAAGGTCGAGGAAGGGATGGACAACGTCGACCGCATCAAGCGCGGCGAGCCGGTCAGCGATCCCGACCGGATCATCACCATGCGGGTCGCCGCCGACGTCGCCTGAGCGGGCGATCTTCGTGAAGGTCGACCTGTTCGATTTCGACCTGCCGGAGGCGTCTATCGCGCTCCGGCCGGTCGAGCCGCGGGAGGCGGCCCGGCTGCTGGTCGTAGCAGGCAGCACTGCCTTCGACGACCGGGTGGTGAGCGACCTGCCGCACCTTCTCAGCCCCGGCGACCTTCTCATTCTGAACGATACCAAGGTCATTCCGGCGCGCCTGGCGGGCACCCGCGAGCGCGCCGGACAGGTTGCTCGGTTCGAGGCGACGCTGCACCTGCGCAAGGCACCCGATGCGTGGCTCGCCTTCGCCCGCCCGGCCAAGCGGCTCGAGCCCGGGGACCGGGTGCACTTCGGCGCCGCCACCGCAAGCCCCGCCTGCCACCTCGGCACGCTCGACGCGACTGTCGAAGGCAAGGGGGAGGGCGGTGAGGTGCGGCTGCGCTTCGATCTCGCCGGCGCCTATCTGGACGAGGCCCTGCATCAGGTCGGCGCCATGCCGCTGCCCCCCTACATCGCCTCCCGCCGCGCCGTCGACGAGCGCGACCAGACCGACTACCAGACCGTGTTCGCCAGGCAGGAGGGAGCGGTCGCCGCGCCGACCGCCGGCCTGCACATGACGGCGCCCCTGCTGGCCCGGCTCGCCGATCAGGGCATCGCCCTCCGCTTCGTCACCCTGCACGTGGGCGCCGGGACATTCCTGCCGGTCAAGGCTGAGGACACCAATGAGCACCGCATGCACGCGGAATGGGGCATATTGCCCGCCGACACCGCAGCGGCGATCAATCGGACGCGCGCCGCCGGCGGCCGCATCGTCGCGGTCGGCACCACGTCCCTGCGCCTGCTCGAAAGCGCCGCCGCGAGCTTGCCCGACGGGGCGGAGCTCCAGCCCTGGTCCGGCGAGACGGCGCTGTTCATCACGCCGGGCTATCGTTTCCGCGCCGTGGACAGGCTGATGACCAACTTCCACCTGCCGCGCTCCACCCTATTCATGCTGGTCAGCGCATTCAGCGGGCTGACGACGATGCACGCGGCCTACCGCCATGCTGTCGCGACCGGCTATCGCTTCTATTCCTATGGCGATGCCTGCCTGCTCAGCCGCACGGACGGTGCGACGTGAAGGGACCGTTCTCCTTTCAGTTGTCGGCGACCGACGGCGCGGCGCGGACCGGGCGCATCGCCACCGGCCGCGGCGAGATCCGCACGCCCGCATTCATGCCCGTCGGCACGGCGGCGACGGTCAAGGCCATGTATCCGGGGCAGGTGCGGGAGTTGGGTGCCGATGTCGTGCTCGGCAACGTCTACCACCTGATGCTGCGGCCCGGGGCGGAGCGGATTGCGGCGCTCGGCGGCCTGCATCGGTTCATGAACTGGCCGCATCCGATTCTGACGGATTCGGGCGGCTTCCAGGTGATGTCCCTCGCCAAGCTCCGCCGCATCGACGAGCACGGCGTGACCTTCCAGTCCCATCTGGACGGCTCGCGCCACGAGCTGACGCCCGAGCGATCGGTCGAAATCCAGGCCTTGCTCGGATCCGATATCCAGATGCAGCTCGACGAATGCGTGCGCATGCCCTGCACGCCGGAGGAGGCCGAGCGGGCCATGCGGCTCAGCCTGCGCTGGGCCGAGCGGTCAAAGGCGGCCTTCTCCCCGGTGCCGGGACGGGCGCTGTTCGGCATCGTGCAAGGCGCCGACGTCCCCGATCTGCGCAGGGCGAGCGCCAGGGGCCTCGTCGATATGGGGTTCGACGGCTACGCGGTCGGCGGCCTTGCGGTGGGCGAGCCGCAGGAGGTGATGATGGCGATGCTCGATGTCGTCGTCCCGCTGCTGCCGGCAGACAGGCCGCGCTACCTGATGGGCGTCGGCACGCCGGACGACATCATCGGCGCGGTGAGCCGAGGCATCGACATGTTCGATTGCGTGATGCCGACCCGGGCCGGCCGGCACGGCCTCGCCTACACGCGCCATGGCAAGGTCAATTTGAAGAACGCCCGCCATGCGGACGATGCACGGCCCCTGGACGAGACCTCGAGCTGCGAGGCGGCGCGCATCTACAGCCGCGCCTACCTTCACCACCTGGTGAAGGCCGGCGAGATCCTCGGCATGATGCTGCTGACCTGGGTCAACCTAGCCTATTATCAGGAGCTCATGGCGGGCCTGCGCGGTGCCGTCGCCGAGGGCAGGCTCGACGCATTCATGGCGCAGACGCGCTTGGGGTGGTCAAAGGCCGACGAGAGCTAGAGTATTTCCGCGTTTCTTTGAATCGCCGAAATGCTCTATCTGTTTGATTTGCCGCGTTTTCTTCACGCGAACCGGCGTCCACTTCGCTCAAAAAACGCTCTAGGAGCTATGCCTCCTGGGCGGGCATCTTGATCATCACGACGTTGGCAATGCGCCACTGGCCCGCCTTGCCTGCGTCGACGAGGAAGAAGGCCATCCATGGCTGCCCCGAGCTGTCGGAGATCTCGACCAATTGGGTGAGGCCGAACGATGTCTTCTTGAGCTCGCCGAAGGCCACGATGCGCGCATCGGCAATGGCGGGAAACTGCCTGTTAACGACCTTCAGGTAAGCTGTATCGGTGGTGAATTGCTTGCGAAGTTTCGGTGATACGACCGAAAACGCTGTCTTGGCGTCGGCCTGGCGCACGGCGTCGATCTGCCGGGCGATGACCTTCTGCACGGCGAGCGTCGAAGCCGGCTGGGCCCCGAGCGCTGACTGAGCCGGATGGCGAGGTGCGCTTGCGGCATCCGCACCCTGAAAGGCGAGGGAAACGCGGTCGGCGGCGAACACCGGAGTGACCATCAGCGCAGCAGCAGCGAACACCAGAGCGAACGGACGCATCGGACCGAACTCCATCAATCAAGGCGCACACGTACAGCTCGAGTGAGAATCACGCTGACCTTCGCCTCCGTTCCATCGCTCCGCCGCATTGGTCGCGGCACTTGAGGGGAGCCATTGCCGGGAAGCTCGAACGCGCAATGCGCTTCGCCGCCTTTGGCCTGCTTTAACCGCCTGGAACGCCGATGAGGTCTTTTTCTGAATTACCGCTCGCGCTGTGACATATACGTCAACATGTCGAATAAACTGTCAACACCGCCAGAAGTTCCGCTTGCAATCGATGAAAGATTGTGCGTGAGCCGACCTGCGATCGGCAGGCGGTAGTGCAGGGGGTCCCAAAAGTTCGAGTCGTCCATGGTGATCGGCGAGCGCAGCCGAAAATCCGCAGCTGCCGCTCCGTGCCTCGCCGCGAGCGCCGCGACGGCTGCCTTGCACGCCTGTTCGTGCGCTTGCGCCCCTGAGCCGGGGCGCGGCTGTACGGCAATATGGGCCGGCGGGAAGGCGAGCACGACGCGGGTGGTGGGCGGCAGCTGCGTCAGGAGCGCATCGAGCCAGGCGAGGGCCGGGAAACGCCACGCGGCGCGCTCGGCGGCCGACGGCGTGATTGCCGGAACCACGGGAGTCACGTCGGGGGCGCCGGCCCAGATGTGCGCTTTGGCGCGGGCGAGATCGTAGGTCGCCTCCGGCGGCGTGAAGACCTCGTAGCCGTCGGCGCGGATGCGCTCACGCGCCAGGCCGAGCCGTCGTGCGGCGACCCGGGTGGCGATTTCCAGGCTCTTCAGGTCGAATTCGTGCCCGAGGTCGGCAAGGCTCACCTCGTCGTAGAGCCACGGGGGAAAGCTGCGGAAGGTCAGCCGGTTGTCGGCGGCGTCCGCCGCGCACCAACTGGGGTCCAGCCCGAATATCAGGACTTTCGGCTCCTTGACGGTGCGCACGAAGAGCGATGCCAGTTGCATCTGCTCCCAGGGTGTCGCCGCGTTCATGCCCAGGTTGGCGAAGCGGGCGCCGAGCAGCGATCCAAGCGCCGCAGGGTCCACGAGCCGCATGCTCGATGTGCCGAAGATGGCGGCATCGTAGCGCCCGCTGCGAACGATCTGCGGATACATGAAGCGCTGATTGAGATCCATGATCGGGGCCGGCGCCCGGCGGGGCGAGGCGAAGATCCCGTAGGGGTCGAGCGCCACGACGAAGCCGAACAGCGCGACGAGCGCGCAAATCCAGGCGGCGCCGAACCAGCGTAGAAAGCCGAGCCAGGATGGGGCGGCAGCCGGACTTGCGATGGACGTCATGATGCAGGGTTCGCGGCCAGCCCGACGGGCGCCGGGTCTGGAGCGTGCAGAACGGTCGGCCGCAGGATGATCAGTACTTGATGATCTTGTTGTGGCGCGCCGGGCCTCTGCCGCAGCGGTACGCCACCCCGGTCACCGATGACCAATCGTGGCCGTTCTTGCGCAGGTAGAGATCCGTGCCGCCGAGCGCCACGGTCCGGCCGATCATCGCGTCGAGCGCCTGGTCGAAGGCGGCATCGGTGTAGACGGGCTCGCTCACCACGCGGACCTTCCGGCAGTGCATGATGTCGTAGGAGTTGTCCCAAACCGGGATCGCCGGCCCCGGGTGGCCCGGCAGCAACGGCGTCCACGCCGAGAGGCCGACGAGCAGGCCGAGGGCGCCCAACGCCTTGATCGCTTTCAACGCCATCGCCACCGGCTCCACTGCTGCTCCGATCCGAACTCCGGACTCGTCATGCTTCTGCCTATCGCCCGGCCGCAGGCAAGTCGAGTGTCGGGATGTGACACTTGCGCAGTTTTGCAGGAGCCAGGTGCAGCCCACGTGTCGCTCCGCCCTGCCGGGTGACCTCATGGGGCCGGGGCATGCTCCTGTCGCCGGGGGCCGGGCAGCAAGGCGAAGGCGGCGGCCCCGGCGACCGCGATGGCCGCCAGCGAGAGATAGGCCGCGGTGACCGGGTCCGCCCCGTGGTTCGAGGCCAGCGCCGCGGCGAGGCCCGACAGCCATTGGACGATGGCCACGCCGGCGAACATCGACATGGTCAATGCCGACAGGGCGCGCCCTTGCGACTGGGGTGGATAGGCGGTGCGCGTATCCGCGTATTGCAGGATGGTGAAACCGCCCTGAAGCGCCATCGTCACCGCGATGGCGATGGCGGCGACAGGGCTGGCCGCCGGGCAGAGCCCCAACGCGGCGATCAGCGCAGCCAGCAGCAGCGTGCAGGCGAAGATGACCCGGCGGCGCAGCCGGGGGCCCGGATCGAGCCGGCCGAACAGGGCCGGGCCGAGCATCATGGCGACCGACATGATCAGCACGACGTTGCCGGCGCTGACCAGGCTGAAGTCGTACCGCTCGGTGAACAGCGGCACCAGCCAGAGGCTCCGGATTGCCATGACGACCGCGTAGGTAATGCCGCCGAGGATCAGAATGGCCGGCGCCTGCCGCATGGTGATCACGGCAAACAACATGCGGAAGGAGGCACCCAGGCTTTCGGTGGCGTCAGCGCCCCGCTCGGGATCGCGCTCGACCAGCAGCCCACACGCGAGGACCGCCAACGCCGACAGCGCCGCGAGGACGAGGAAGCCCGCCCGCCACGACCACAGTTCGACCAGCCAGGCGAGAGGCGTCGCGGTCATCAGCGTGCCGATACCGCCGACGGACATGACCAGCCCCGACACGGCCGACAGGCGATTGGCGCCGACGTGGCGGCCGATGAAGACCAGGCAGGCCAGCAGCGCGGGGGCACAGCCGAAGCCGATCAGCGCCTGGCCGAGGACGAGGACGGCATAGGTCGGTGCCAGCGCAGAGAGCAGGGCGCCCAGAACGGTGAGCGAGAACAGCCAGCAGGCGGTCCGCTTGGCCCCATAGCGGTCGAGCGATATGCCAACGCCGATCTGCATCACCGCGAAGGCCAGGTGGAAGGCGGCGGCGAACTGGGTAACCTGCTGCTGGCTGAGGCTGAACTCGGCGGCGATGGCGCCGGCGGTCACGCCGGGCACCGTGCGATAGGCCTGGCTCAGCGCAAAGCACGAGACGAGGGCCGCGAGCATGACCGGAAAGCCGCGGCCGTGCGCCGGGACGCGCTGTAGACCTGAACCTGCGTTCGCCTGGAGCATTCGCCCGACGCCAACCTTTTGCCCGTTGCCAGCCCGGACTTATGTCGCGGCCGGCGATACCCGCCAACCGCCGTCCGTGCACGCCCAGCATGCGCACGGAAGGAGCGCTCCCGATTCGACAGGTTGGAGCATTACCCGGTCGGATGATGTCAGCCCGATCGCACAACCGCGGCCAGCGGCGCACCGATGCGAGAGCGTTTTCGAGCTAAGTGGACGCCGGTTCTCTTGAAGAAAACGCGACAAATCAAATAGATAGAACATTTCGGCGATCCGAAGAAACGCGGAAATGCTCTCTAGCCGCGCGGCTCGACGACGAGGCTCTGGACGGCGCGGCCGAAATAGCCTGTCACATCCCCTAGGCGGGCGGCGGCGATGCCGGCACCGTCCGGTCCGAGCCAGGTCTGCGCGTTGAGCAGGATCCAATCACCAACGGGCTCCCGGGCGAGGCTGACTGTGAGGTCGCCGTTGATGAACGTCCAGTGGCGGAAGTCGAGCACGGACGACACGCCGTTGGAGAAATCGCTCGCGATCGCCGCGCGCATGGCCTGCGAGACCGGGCTGCCCTCGACAATGGTGCGATCGACACGGAACCACACCGCGCCAGGCCCCGGCTGGCGGAAACCGCCCCGTGCGGTGCGCGCCGAGAGGCCGGTGATGAAGGGGTTGCCGATGCCGCCCTCCGGATCCATGGGCTCGCAGGCGTCCGGCAGCTGCAGATCGAGCGGCGGCACCGCGCCGGCATCACCGGGCAGAGGCGTCTCGGTCCGGCGGATCTTCAGCACAGAGGCGCGCACCACCTCGACGCCCTTGGCCAGCAGCCGCACGCCGCAGAGCTGAATCTTGCGGCCGGCTCTCAGCACCTCGGTCTTGAGCTCGAGCTCGCCGATCGGCACCGGACGCATGAGATCCACGGTCAGCCGCGCCACCTGCATCGGCACCGCCGTTTCCATGCGCTCAGCCGCCCAGATCGCCAGCGAGGAGGGCGCCGAGCCGTGCTGCATGGACAGGTCCCACGGACCAGCCGCCAGCGGGCTGGCCAGAACGGACTCGCCGTTGACGCGGAACACCGTATCCATGGCCTGCTGCCTCCTCGGGGGAATCGATGCGCCGCAATACGGCGCATCGATCCGATCGGCAACCGGCGCGGGCCGCGGGGCGGAGGCTGGCGGCCGCCCGCACCAGGCATGGCAGCGGCGATGGTGCCCCGCCGACTCAGCCCATGCCGCCGTCGCAGCGCAGGATCGCCCCCGTGGTGAAGCTCGACGCGTCGCTCGCCAGGTAGAGCGCCGAGGTGACGATTTCCTCCGGCCGCCCCGGCCGTCCCAGCGAGTTGTCGGACGTGGTGCGCTTCTCCTCGGTCCAGGCCTTGGAGATGTCCGTGAGGAAGGGTCCCGCGGAGATGGCGTTGACCCGCACCTTCGGCCCGTATTCACGCGCCAGCGACACCGTCATGGCGTTGAGCGCGGCCTTGGCGCCGGAATACGGCACCACCGTCGGCAGCGGCACCAGCGCGCCGCTCGACGAGATGTTGATGATGGAGCCGCCTTCGCCGTCGGCCATCCGCTTGGCCACCAGCGATGCGAGCCGGAACGGCCCTTTGAAGTTCAGCGAGACGATCTTGTCGAACATCGCTTCGTTCATCTCGTGCGAGGGGATGGCGGGCGACATGCCGGCATTGTTGACGAGGATGTCGATGCGGCCGAAGTGGGCGTAGCAGGCGTCGGCAAGCCGATCCATCTCGTCCCAACGGCTGGCGTTGACGGAAATCGCCAGGGCCCGCCGGCCGAGTTGCTCAACCTCCTTCGCGGCCGCCTCGCAAGCATCGAGCTTGCGGCTGGCGATGACCACGTCCGCCCCCCGCTGGGCAAAGGCGCGAACCATCTGCAGGCCCAAGCCCCGCGAGCCCCCCGTGACGACGGCGACCTTCCCCTTCAGGCTGAACAAATCGTCCATGTGACGTTCCTCCGCGTTTGCGTTGTCGTAGCACTTGTTCCTTATCCCAAGGCGACGCGGGTCGGCCACTGTTCGCCGCCGACGGCGGCGCAGTGCGAGCCCGGTCCGCGTGCATGGCGGCAGCCAAGGAAGCCCACCCGCGTCGCCGAAGGCCCGGGCTCGGTTCACACTCGACCGGAGGCGGGCCCGCGGAGCAGGAAATCCGTGACCTCGTCGGAGAAGCGCTTGCGGTACCCCTCAATGACGACGTCGGCCCCGCCGGCCGGATCGGGCTGCGCCATGGGCATGCCGTGGGCGACGAGCGCTTCGGCGCAGCCGAGCCAGTCCCCGCCGTCGACGGGCTCGTTGCACGAGGCCCAGGAGAGCGTGCCGCAGGCGTTGTCGCCGAAACCATGCCGTTCCCGCCAGCTTGCCCCGTGCTCGAGCAAGAACCGCGTGAGCGCCGCATCGCCGCGGAACACCGCGTGGTTCAGTGCCGAGGCGTTCCAGTCACCGCCCGTCGTCGCGATCGGCCAGCCGAGCTCGACCATGAGCCGCACGGGCTCGCCGCAGCCCAGCGCGGCCAGCTCCGGCAGCACGCGCAGCTGACTGGCGGTGAACTCGGCCATGAGGCCGCCGCGCCGTGCCAGCAGCCGGCGGGCGCGGGCCCTGTCGCCACGTGCGCAGGCGGTGATGAACTGCTCGGTGTCGGAGATCGGTCCTCCGGCATCGGAAGGCAGGAGCTCCGCCACATCCGGCAACCCGAGCCGGAGTGCCAGCGTATGGGCGCTGGTGCCGTCCCGCGTGCGAGCTGCCGGGTCGGCGCCGGCCGCCAGCAGCGCGGCGATGTGTGCCGGTGACCGGCGTCGCCGGATCGCCCACAGCAGCGGCGAGCCGCTATGGGCGGTCGGCGCACCCGGGGCCGGCTCGTTGGGATTGGCGCCGTACGACAGCAGCAGCCGCAACCCGTCGATGCTGTCGAGATCGAGAATGCGATAGACGGCATTCGAGCCGGCGATACGCGCGCCCGCGGCCAGCAGGCGCCGCGTGCAGTCCAGGCTCTCCAGCGCGTGATAGAGCGACTCGCCGTCGTTCGGATTGGCCCCTGCCGTCAGCAGCAGGTCCGTCAGCTCGCCATCGTGGTTCTGCCCGGCCGCACCGTAGAGCGCCGACAGCCGGACCTCCTCCGCGGGCTGGCTCAGCGAGGCCGGCGGCGAGCGGCTGCCAGCCGACTGGTTTGGGTGCGCCCCCGCGTCCAGCAGCAGCCGGGCGCAGGCGTGCAGGCGTTCGCGGAAGGCGGGCAACCGCGCGAGGCTGGAATGCGTGACGGCGACCAGTGGCGGCAGGTCGAGCGCGCCGCCGGAGCGATTGACCCATTGCGGATCGTCTTCCGTTGCACGGCGCAGGACGGCTATGTCGCCGGCGGCGCATGCGAGATACGGGTCGTCACCGACGAAGCCGGGGGCCTCGTCCAAAACCATGGCCGCCACCCGCGGCCTGGCACGGCTCGTTCCGCCGGCGAGATCGCCCGCATAGACGAGCCGCAGCCAGTCGAGAGGAGAGGGGACGCGGCCGGATGCCCGCGCGACGCGTGCCTCCACATAGATCTTCAGATCCGTCCACGAGGGAAAGCCGTACTCACGCGCCACGCATGATTGCGCATCGTGGAGGCGTAGGCCGAGCTTCCTGACTGCGGCATCGTCCTTCCCCACCGCCGCGGGCAAGCCGTCGCGTATACGGGCAAGCGCGGCCGCGTCGCCGCTCCTGTAGCGCGCCAGCAGGTCCTTCGCCTGCTTCCTCAAATGGTCGAGATTGGGCCTGTCGGTGAGCCGCTTCATGGCAACCTCCGTGCATGATCCGCCGACGACCCGCAAATCCGGCTGCACAAAGGCTTGATGGCCAGCTCAGTAAGGCAAGTGGGTTCAACCCTTCCCGCGGGTCCGGGTGCGGCTTGCTCCGCTGCGGTGCAGGCTACGGCACGGGGGATGGCACGGTCAATTCGGTGGGGGCAACCGGCGGGGCGGTGGCTCCGGCCGGCCGTCCAGCCGCAACGCTCTAGCCGATCAATGGTTCGGTAAGAGACGCGACAGTGGCCCGCTCACGATGCACTGAAGGCCAGCGGCATCAAACACAAGCTCGGGGGGGCGCCCGAAGAGGCCTGTCAAGGCAGCGCGTATATAGCGGGTTCCATATCCAGTTCGCGACGGTGCCACGACGGCGGGGCCTCCGGTTTCGATCCATCTGATCGTCAGATCCGGATCCGCGCCGGCGGACAGCTCCCAATTCAATAGAACATGTCCTTCCGGACTGGACAGGGCACCATATTTAATCGCGTTGGTAGCGAATTCGTGCAGACAAAGGGCCAGGGTTGTTGCTGGCTCGCGCGAAACCGAGAGGTGAGGGCCATCGATCAAGATTCGGGTCAGTTCTTCGGAGCGGTACGGCGCGAGAGTGGAATTCACGATATCCGCCAATGGCACCTCCTCCCCTCCAGCAAGAAAGACCGCCGAGTGGACGTTGGACAGGGCCGTCAACCGGGCCCTAAAATCCTCCGACAATTCCTCAGTTGTCCCGCCCCTGCGCCGGGTCAACTCAAAAAGCGCCATTACGCTGGCGAGTATGTTTTTCACGCGGTGATTGAGTTCAAGCCGGAGTTCCGTCTCCCGCTCGAGATGGTCGCGAACCTCGCGCTGCCTGTACCGAGCCAGGAGGACCGACTGGATGCCGCTGACGAGTTCCAGGGCGGCGACGGGCCGCTGATAGAATAGCTGGCGCGAGCGCGGCCAAGCTGCGCCGAGCGTTGCCTGGATCCGAGCCTGCGAGGCGGCCCGGTCCACCAACACCACGATCGGGATCTCCGACCAGTTCGGCTGATCACCGAGGAACCGCGCGATCGTGGCGATTGCGTCCTGATTGAGAGCCTCATGCGTGACGACCAACACGCCCGGAGATTCGGCCAGCAAATCGGCCAAGTCCTGTGCGCTTGTCGCTCGCGCCTTTATCTTGTGTTCAAGAAGAAGTGTCTCCGTATAGGAAGCATCTTTTCGATATGGAGCCAGTATAAGAACCCAATCGAGGGTCCCTAAATCGTCCTGCTCGGCGTCGCTCACGTGTCGGGCAAGGGATTGTAGGCAATGACCGAGACTCCGGAACTCGCTATCGAAAGCTCTCGGACGTCCAGGTCGTGCGGACCATGACGCTTTTTGACGACCGTGATGCTGCGCCGGAGCCGGCCCTCGTGCTCCATCATCCGAAGGAGGAGAACGGTATCGCCCAAGAAGCTGACATCGACATCGATCCCGACATTCTGTCCGAGCAATCCGTGCTGCGCGACGATGAGCATCGTCAACACATCCGCGCGCGCGAGATGCTTCAGAAGCGACTGGATATCGAGCACCGCCTTTTCGCGATGGGGAAGTGAGTTCAGATAGCCGGTGAAGCTGTCGATGACCACGACTCGCGTCTTGTTGCGCTCGACGACCTGCTGGACGATCTGACCGAACTCTCCTGGTGAGACTTGATTTGGGCTGAAATCATGGATGACGAGTTGACCATCCTCGTGAAACTTACGAAGGTTCATGCCCAAACCTTCGGACCGCCGAAAGAAGGTCTCGAGCCGTTCCTCAAAGAGGAATAGCGCGACGCCTTCGCCACGCTGCAGCGCGGCGGTCGCATAGAGCGATGACATCGTCGACTTGCCGGTGCCGGACTGACCGATGACAAGCGTTATGGTTCCGGATTCCTGCCCTCCCCCGAACATCTCGTCGAGGGCCTCAACCCCTGATTTGATCAGTTGCGGCTTGACGATCTCTCCGCTGGAGCCGGGCACGATCCTCGGGAACACGACGATGCCATCTCCTTCCCGAATGGCCATATCGTGGTAGCCGTCGACGACGGCGACGCCCCGCATTTTACTCACCTCGATGCGACGACGTACGGCGCCGTACTCTTCGAGCGCCTTGTCGAGGCGAATCACGCCATGGGCAATACCCTCAATTTCTTCGCCGTTGTGATCACCGCCGCTGGTTTGCGTGTCGAGCAGGAGCGCCACGATCCCGCGCCGGGCCAGGAAAGCCTTGAAGCCAATGAGCTCACGTCGGAAACGAGGGGCATCGCCGGTGATCAATCGGATCTCCAGTAACGAATCGTAGACCAATCGATGCGGCCTATGTTCCTCGATCGCGCTCTCGATCGCCTTCCGGGTTTCGTCCAAGCGAAGTTCCGACGTCTGAAATATTGTTTGATCGGCGGCGCCATTCACCGGTTCCGACGCCGACAGTTCCTCAATGCGGATGCCCTCGAGCGTCCACCCGTGCGACGAAGCTATGGCTTGAAGTTCGGCCGCACTTTGCGAGAGGCTGACATAGATGCAACGCTCGCCTGCTTCTACGCCTGCGCGCAAGAACTGAAGCGCGGCTGTTGTCTTACCGGCCCCCGGATCGCCCTGCACAATGTAGAGATTTGCCGCCGGCAATCCGCCACGTAGTATGTCATCAAGTCCCGCGATGCCCGAACTCACCGTGGGTTGCTTCTTTCCTTCTGTCATGCTGCCTTCGCTCTCACAACGGGAAGCTGTAGGTCGGCTATGCGACTCACATCCGTGGATATACCCGGGGCTCACTTTGCGGTGAGGCGGCAGGAAAGGTACACGACCACTTGTCTAGGGGAAGCCCCAGTGTGAGGCAAGAGACAGACGAGGAGCCGAGGTGCCGGGCCATTCGTCCCGCTTCACCTCCGTGCCGGCGCGTCGAGGTCGTCGATCCGTGACCCGCGTCGTGGCTCGAAAACGAGCTGCAACGTACATTTGCGCTGCGGCGAAGGTAGAGTTCGGCAGCGGCCGGCATCGCAGCCTTTTGGCGCGCCCAAGGGGAGTCGAACCCCTCTCTCCAGCGTGAAAGGCTGGCGTCCTAACCGATAGACGATGGGCGCGGTCAAGGAGGAAGCGGACGTATAGGGGTGTCGCGCGTCATTCGCAATATGCGTGCGCAATATGCGTGGTTCAAATTGCAGGTCGGCGACAGCCGGACGGCCGCGGCGCTCCGCCGTTGCGCGTGGCGGATCGGGGCCTATCTTAGGACAGCCACTGGGACGTCGCCGTGACCGCTGACCATCGCTCCACCGAGTTCGCCACCGAGACGGATATCCTTGCGCTGCAGCGGATGCTGGCAGCGGCCGACGCCATTGTTGCCTTCACCGGCGCCGGCATTTCCACGGAGTGCGGCGTCCCGGATTTCCGCTCGCCCGGAAGCCCCTGGCTCAAGAACCAGCCGATCGAGTTCGGCGAGTTCCTGGCCAGTCCGACTGCGCGGATGGAAGCCTGGCGGCGCAAGTTCGCCATGGACGACATCTACAGCGGCGCGCAGCCGGGGCGCGGCCATCAGGCGCTTGCCCGGCTGGTGGCCCAGGGCCGCATGCCCGGCGTCATCACGCAGAACATTGATGGCCTGCACCAGGCATCGGGCGTGCCAAGCGGACAGATCGTCGAGCTGCACGGCAATGGCACCTACGCCACGTGTCTCGACTGCGGTCTTCGACACGAATTGGTGGAGGTGCGCAGACGTTTTGAAGGCAGCAATCAGCCGCCGAGCTGTGTCAGCTGCGACGGTGTCGTGAAATCGGCGACGATCTCGTTCGGCCAGGCCATGCCGGAGCGCGCGATGCTCAAGGCCCAGGCATTGACGCTCGCCTGCGACCTGTTCCTGGTCATCGGCTCGTCGCTGGTGGTGCAGCCGGCCGCCTCGTTTCCGGTGCTTGCGCGTCGGAACGGAGCCAAGCTGGTGATCATCAATCGTGACGAGACGCCGCTCGACACCATGGCCGATCTTGTCGTCAACGATGATATCGGCGACGTTCTGACGCGCGCTTCGCTGCCCGGATGATGAAAAAGGAGCCGCTCGTCAAACCGGCGTTGTGATCAATCCCTATATGTCATGCCGACCTTTCGGGCTTTCTGTGCAGCGCCCTGATGATATCCTGAGCGCGTGAATCGCGCCGCGATTCGACGGTGGTCGTGAATGTCGGACGATTTCGGGGCGGACGGCGCAAGGCGGCGGGCCCCCACTGTGCTTGACGGGGATGCGGATGTCGGCCGCGCTGTCGATGCCGAAGGGCGACCGCTTGACCTGATCGAAGTCTCCGGCCGCATCAAATGGTTCGACGTCGCCAAGGGCTTCGGGTTCATCGCTGCCGACGACGGCCCCGATGTGCTGCTTCATGTCACCTGTCTACGCCGGGACGGGTATCAGACCGCCAAAGAGGGGGCGCGGGTCGTTTGCGAAGCCGTCAGGCGTACCCGCGGGCTGCAGGCCTTCCGCATCATCTCCATGGACGAGGACGATGCGGTTCATCCCTATGAGCTGCCGGAGCCGCGCACCCACGTCACCATCGTGCCGACGAGCGGGCTGGAGCGTGCCGTCGTCAAGTGGTTCAATCGGCTGCGTGGCTTCGGCTTCGTGTCGCGCGGGGATGAGACGCCGGACATTTTCGTACATATGGAAACGCTGCGCCGCTATGGCCTGATGGAGCTGAAGCCCGGCCAGGTCGTCTTCGTGCGCTTTGGCGACGGACCCAAAGGGCTCATGGCCTCGGAGATCCATCCCATCGATCGTGTGGCGCCGACCTCCCATTGATTTCGCCCTGCTTGCCTGCTCCCTGATGGTGGCCATGAAGACGATCTCCCTGCGACGGGCCCTCGCACTCGTCCTCGCATTGGGCGTCGTCGCCCTCGTCGGGGTTGCACGTGCCGCGGCGCTCGAGCCTTTGACGGTGATCACGGCGACGGGCCGCCACAGCTTCACCGTCGAGGTCATGCGCAGCGAGGACGAGCGCGAGCGCGGCCTGATGTTCCGCGGCTATCTGCCTGCGGACCGCGGCATGCTCTTCGACTTCAAGGCCACCGAGCCGGTGTCCATGTGGATGAAGGACACCTTCATTTCGCTCGACATGCTGTTCATCCGCAGGGACGGCACCATTGCCCGCATCGTCGAGAACACCGAACCGCAGTCGACACGGATCATTTCCTCGGGCGAGAACGTACTCAGCGTCCTCGAGGTGAATGCGGGCACGGCGGCGCGGATCGGCGCCAAGCCGGGAGACCGCGTCGTTCACGGGCTGTTCGAAAGATGAGAGGCGACGATCGCGTCGGGCTTGAGACGGATCGTGGCACGCACACCATCAGCCTCGAAGGCGAGACTGGCTTCGCCCAGGCGCCGCGGCAGCGCGTTCTGCAGCAGCCGTGAGCCAAAGCCGACGGCGACGGGGACGGCAACGGCCGGGCCTCCGCTCTCCTTCCATTCGATCGTGACCCCGCGCCCGGCCCGCTCCCACTGGAGGCTGATCCGTCCGCAATGGGACCCCAGGGCGCCGTGCTTGATCGCGTTGGTGGCGAGTTCATGCAGGATCAGGGCGAGCGGCGTCGCCGCTTGATGATCGACGTTCAGCGCGGGGCCGGCGAGCCTGAACCGTCCGTCCGTCTCGAACGAAGCGACGACGCGCGCCAGCAACTGCGGCAGGGGCACATTGCCGGCAGCCCGCTCACTGATGATCGCCTGCGCCTCGAGCAGGGCGCCGAGGCGAGGCGCGAAGGCGGCTTCGAAGGCTGCGACGGTCTCGGTCCGGCGCGCCGTCTGTGCCACCAGGGCCTGCACTACGGCGAGAAGATTCTTGCTCCGGTGCTGCATTTCGGCGGCCAGGAGTTGCGCCTGCGCGTGGGCGGCCGCCAGATCGATGAGCGTGCGCCGGAACACGGCGCCGAGCCCCAGGAGCAAGCCGCCGAAGATCCAGTAGAGGCCGAGCAGGCCCCATCCGATGAAGCTCCAGTCCGGTGCCACCAACTGGCGATAGAGGACGACCGCCGCCACCGTGCTGGCAAGAACCACCGTCACCCCGGCCGGCACGCCCCCCCAGATCGCCGCGATGATGACGGCGGGAAAGAAGGTCACGAACGGTCCGCTATTGGCCAGCGCGGAATGGAAGAGCAGGCGGAAGAGGATACCTGCGACGACGCAGCCGACGGCCACGAGCCCGATCTCCCACCACCGCGGGCGGTCCCTCGCTATGAGGTCGATCCAGCCGCTGTATTTCAAGTCCGGCTCCGAGCGGTCGGCGGCGAACTTGAAAGCCGCGGGAACGAGCCACCGCAGATAACCTCCCGATCGGCGGCAAATCTACGCATCTCGACGTGCGATGATCCCCACCCCGGCCCGTTCATCGCCTGCAAGTTGTCAGCGGTGGTAATTCCGCGGCGGACCGCGTGAGTGGCGGGCGCACGCAACCGCGAATTCTGCATGGGACAGCGGCGGCTGCGGCCGCTATGTACGCCCGCAGTCAGCAAAGGCGGCAACAGCTCGAATGCCTTGGGAGAGAGCGATGAACGGAGCGGAAAGCCTCGCAAGGACCCTCGTGGCAGGCGGTGTCGAGGTGTGCTTCACCAACCCCGGCACCTCCGAGATGCATTTCGTCGCCGCCCTCGACCGCGTCGACGGCATCCGCTGCGTTCTGTGCCTGTTCGAAGGCGTGGCGACGGGGGCAGCGGACGGCTACGCGCGCATGGCCGACAAGCCCGCGTCGACGCTGCTGCACCTGGGACCGGGGCTGTCGAACGGCCTCGCCAACCTGCACAACGCCCGCCGTGCCCGCAGCCCGGTCGTCAACATCGTCGGCGAGCACGCCACATATCATCGGCGCTTCGACGCGCCGCTGACCTCCGACATCGAGAGCTTGGCCCGCCCGGTGTCGGGCTGGGTCCGAACTTCGGTCGATTCCCGCGCCGTGGCCGCCGACGGGGCCGCGGCCATCGCCGCGGCGCGAAGCGCGCCGGGGCAGGTCGCCACGCTGATTCTGCCGGCCGACACCGCCTGGAATGAGGGAGCGGGCATCGCCCCGACTGGGGCCGCCGCGCCGGCACGGCCGGTCTCCGCTGCGACGGTCGAGGCCGTGGCAGCGCTGCTCCGCGGCGGCGGCCGCCGCATGCTGCTGCTGGGCGACAAGGCGTTGCGCGAGGCACCGCTGGCGCTGGCCCGGCGCATCGCCGACGCGACCGGCGCCGCGCTTTTGGCAGAGACCTCGAACGCCCGCATGGCGCGCGGCGCGGGGAGGGTGCCCGTCGATCGCCTGCCCTACGTCGTGGACGCGGCCGTGAAGACTCTGGAAGCGGTCGACACGCTGGTGCTCGTGGGCGCCCGCGCGCCGGTCGGCTTTTTCGCCTACCCGAACAAGCCCAGCGAGCTGGCGCCCCCGGGGTGCCGGATCATCACCCTGGCGGGCGTCGATGAAGACCAGGGCGATGCGCTCGAGCAACTCGCGGATGGGCTCGGCGTGCGCACCGCGGCGCTGGATTTGCCGTCAATGGCGCAGGCGGCGCTGCCGACTGGCGCACTCGATGCCCGCGCGCTGGCGCAGGTCATCGGTGCGCTCCTGCCGGAGCAGGCCATCGTCTGCGACGAGTCCGTCACCACCGGCCGCGGCTTCTTCCCGGCGACGGCGGCCGCGCCGCCGCACGATTGGCTGCAGCTCACCGGCGGCTCGATCGGGCTGGGCATCCCCATGGCGGTGGGCGCGGCCGTCGCTTGCCCCGACCGCAAGGTGGTGTCTTTGCAGGCTGACGGCAGCGGCATGTACACGGTCCAGGGCCTGTGGACCCAGGCACGCGAGAACCTCGACGTGCTGACCGTGATCTGGTCCAACCGCTCCTATGCCATCCTACGTGGCGAGCTCGCGGGCGTCGGTGCCGACAATCCGGGTCCAAAGGCCCTGGACATGCTGAGCCTCGCCAATCCGGACCTCGACTGGGTCAGCTTGGCCAAGGGCCTCGGCGTCGAGGGGCAGCGCGTCGACACCGCCGACGGGTTCGCGCGCGCCTTCCAGGCCGGCATCGCTCGCCGCGGCCCCTATCTCATCGAAGTCGAGCTGTAGCGGCCTTTGGTGCCATCGGCCCGGCCCCGGGGCCGCGTCGGCCCTGATCGTCAGGCGGCGCCGGCGAGGCTGGCGCCTCCGTCCAGGCCGCGCTTCACAAGCAGGTGAGCGGGGTCGGCGCCGCGGCCGCGGAAAGCCCGATAGGCTTCGTCGGCCGCCCTGCGGTTGCCCGCGCCATAGACCTCACGGCGCAGCCGCGCAGCCACGTCCGGGTCGAAGATGTCACCGCTTTCCGCGAAGGCGGCGAAGCCGTCCGCATCGAGCACCTCGGACCAGAGGTAGCTGTAATAGGCCGCCGAATAGCCGTCGCCGGAAAATACATGCAGGAAGTGCGGCAGGCGGTGGCGCATGACCATGGCATCCGGCATGCCGATCTCGGCCAGCAGCTCGCGCTCGAAGGCATCGGCATCGAAGGGCTCTTGCAGGGGCCGCCGGTGCAGCTCCAGGTCCGCCAGGGCAGAGGCCACATACTCGACGGTGGCAAAGCCCTGTCCGTAGGTGCGCGTGGCCAGCAGACGGGCGAGGAGGGCCTGCGGCATCGCCTCGCCGCTCAGGTAGTGGGTGGCGAAGCGGGCCAAGATCTCGGGCTGCTCCAGCCAGTGCTCGTAGAGCTGGGACGGGAACTCCACGAAATCACGCGCCACGTTGGTGCCGGCGATCATCGGATAGGTCACGTCGGACAGCAGTCCGTGCAGCGCGTGTCCGAATTCGTGGAAGAGCGTGTGCGCCTCATCGAACGACAGCAGCGCCGGCTCGCCGGATGCCGCCTTCGCGAAATTCATCACGTTGACGACGATCGGACGCACGTCGCCGCGCAGGCGCTCCTGCGTGCGGAAGGCGTTCATCCAGGCGCCGCTGCGCTTGGAGGTCCGCGCGAAGTAGTCGCCGAGGAACACGCCGATGTGGCGGCCGTCGCTGTCGCACACCTCGAACGCCCGCACGTCCGGGTGGTAGACGGGCAGGTCGAACCGCTCGGTGAAGGTCAGGCCGAACAGGCGCGTGGCGGTGTAGAACGCCGCGGCAATGACCTTGTCGAGCTGCAGGTACGGCTTCAGCTCGCCCTCGTCCAGGTCGAACGCGGCCTTGCGCCGCCGCTCCGCGTAATAGCGCCAGTCCCACGGCGCGATGGTGAAGTTGTCGCCGTCGGCGGTGATCAGCTCCTGCAGCGCCGCCTCTTCACGCAGCGCCTGGGCGCGGGCCGGCGTCCAGACGGACGTCAGCAGGTCCATCGCCGCGGTGGGTGTCTTCGCCATGGAGTCGGAGAGCCGGAAATCGGCGAAGCTGGCATAGCCAAGCAAGGCGGCCTTCTCGGCCCGCAGGGCCACAAGTTCGGCCAGAATGGCCCTGTTGTCCGTCTCTCCTCCGGTCTGGCCGCGCGCCATCCAGGCCTTGAACGCTCGCTCGCGCAGATCCCGCCGGCTGGCGAACTGCAGAAACGGCTCGATCGACGAGCGCGCCAGGGTGACGACATAGCTGCCATCGAGCCCACGGTCGGTCGCGGTCTGGGCTGCGGCAGCCCGGACGACCGAGGGCAGGCCGGCCAGTTCGTGCTCGTCGAGAACGAGAGTCCACGAGACCTCGTCGGCGAGCACGTTCTGACCGAACTGCGTACCGAGCGCTGCGCTACGCTCGGCGATCGCCGCCATGCGAGCCCTGGCGTCGGCGCCCAGGCCGGCACCAGCGCGCTCGAACGCCAGCACATAGCGCTCCAGGACGCGCGCCTGCTCGTCCGCCAGCTTGGGTGCATCCGTCCGGCGCGCGAGTTCGGTCACGCGGCCGTAAAGCGCCTCGTTCAGGAAGATCGCGCTGCGGTGGCGAGCAAGCAGGGGCGCGACCTCCCGCTCGATCGCCTGCAGCGCCGGGCTGGTGTGAGCGCCCGTTAGATTGAAAAAGACGTTTGCCACACGCAGGAGCGTCGCGCCGGAGCGCTCGAGGGCGGCGACGGTGTTATCGAAGTCCGGAGCCTGGGGGCCAGCAGTGATCGCTGCTACCTCGGCCAGATGCTCTTCCATGCCGCGCTGAAAGGCGGGGCCGAAATGCTCCGCGCCAATGTCGGCGAACGGCGGCATGCCGAGTGGGCTCGTCCAGGGACGCAGCAAGGGATTTGACATGGCTGGACAGAGCTCTGGACGCGGTGCCGACGAAGCGATCTCAGGGACGGGCGCGGCTCGCCGCGCGCGGCCAGGGGTCGACGCCGTACCGGCGCGCAATAACGCGCCGGCCGATCAGCGCACCGATCCAGATCATGCCCACGGTCAGCAGTGCGAGCGGGATCGTCACGGCCAGGACCGCCAGGGCGACCGCCGCGAACAGCAGCCGCTTGCCCCAACGGCCCACGCTCGGCCCCCAGAACGGCTCCTGCGGCTGGCCGTCCCGAATCATCACCTGCTCGCCGACGACGTCGGCCTCGAGAATGACCGGCTGGTCAGCGCGCTCCGCCTTGTAACGCTCCCGCCGAAAGTTCGTCATCGTCCGTGATCCTTGCCGGTACCGCAATTTGCGCGCGTACGCGCCGCAGGCCGCCGAGCCGACACGACCGCGCGCCAGTGTTCCACGACCACAGCGGCAAATATAAGGTCTAATCGGCTGGTTGCCATGGCCACTGGCTGCGCCGGTCACAAAGGCGGGGGAGCGCGGGCCGGCCGCTAGAACGCGAACAGGAAAGCGCCAAAGGCGATGGTCGCGCGCCCGCGGCCGCCAGGCCGAAGAGGATGCGATCATAGAGCGCAACCCGCTCCTTCAACTCGGGATCCTCGCGCCCGCCGAAGCCGAGGGGATCCATAGCCGCGCCTCCCTCCCGAGCCCCCGACGCATGCAGGCTCGCCACCACGACGGTGGCGATGGCCAGCGCGGCCCAGCCGATCGGCGCTGCAAACAGAATGGAACGTGCCGGAACGACCTGCAATCGTGACGGGCTCCTTGCCGTGGCCGCCGGCCCCGCTCGGTAGGTGTGAAGGCGCGCCAATCACTGGGCTCGTTCTGCGACGGAGAAATCAACAAACTCAAGGGTGTACCGCCAGGGCGTGGAGGCGGGCTTTGCAATTTGCAATGCGCGAACCGAGAATGCCGTTGCGTTCTGCAAAAGCCGCCGGGCATTCCGGCGGGCCTCGAAACCGCCCACAAGAGCTGGTCCAGGGAACGGCCAGCCACCCCAACCTTGCCGGAGAGAGTCCAATGGGATCCCACGCCATCCGCGCCGCGTTCATGGCCACCGCTCTCGCCGGCGTGACGTCGCCGCTGGCCGCCATGCCGGCCGCATTCATGCAGCGGGCAGAGACGCACCTTCCGCTGGAGCGTGCCGGAGTGGTCTGTGATGCCAACGGTTGCCGCGCCGGGTCGGCCAGTACGGACGGGCGCAGCCCCTATTACGGACGCTCATACCTGGGCGGAGACGGGGAGGTGAAGCGCGCCCTCGCCGACCGCGACCGTTTGCGCCGCGAGCGCCAGCAGAGGGACAGCGCCGCCCCCGCGCAAACGAGGTAGGGCGAGCGCGCGGGCGCCGGTACGCTGTCTTGGGATTTCGCAATTGGATGAGTTCATCCAATCGCACAGAAATGCTCATAATCTTAAATCCGAAGCTTTTCTTTTGCGATTGGGCATCCAATCGCGCCGCGCTTAGGACCGCGCAGCCGCGGCTTCGCCGTATTGCTATGCAAGGCACGTCCAGACGCCCGGCCATCACTCGCCGCCATTGTGCACACGGGATTTCGGCGCCGGCGCGCGGCCGGGCACTTGCGGAGTGAGTGTGATGTTTGAATTCGGGCAGAAGGTCGTCTGCGTCGACGATCGGCCGGCCGCCGACGGCTTTCCGCTGCCGATCGTCCGGGGCTCGATCTACACGGTCGCGCATTTCGAGACGTCCTTGTGCCTCGACGGGCACCAGAGCGTCGAGCTGGTCGAAACGACGCCTCCCATTCGCCCGTTCTTCACCCGGGCCTTCCGCGCGACCCGCTTCCGGCCCCTGAGAGAAGACAGGACCGACATCTCGGCGCTGCGTGCGCTGCTGGAGCCCCTCGACGCGTGACCCGGCTGGCCCGTGGTCAGGACGGGGTAATCGGACCCTGCTTGTACCGGCCGCGCCGCGACCGCGCGCTCCCGGTAGGTGACCAGGGCCCGGGCGGCATCGCCGTGCGTGAGCGCATTGCCGCTCAGCCCGAGAGGTGACGTGACGTCCCGGCCAAATTCCAGGCGTCCACGCCGAGCTTCGACGGAGGCCGCGCCGCCGACGAGGGGCAGCAGCGCATCTGTGACGAGCTGCCCGCAACGATCGGGTCAGCTGTGGATGTCCATGTCCTTGGTTTCCGAGCCCGCAAGCAGCGCGATCAGGGTCAGCACACCCATCGCCGACAGATACACCCCGACCCAGAAGGGGCTGCCCTGGCCGGCGCTCCACAGCGCCACCGCGACGAAGGGCGCGACGGCAGCTCCCAGGATCGAGGAGACATTGTAGGAGATACCGGAGCCGGTATAGCGGACGTTGGCGGGAAACAACTCGGGCAGCAGCGCGCCCATGGGGCCGAAGGTCATGCCCATGAGGGCAAAGCCGATGATCAGCCACGCCATGACGCCGGCCGGCCCGGCGGCGAGCAGCGGCACCCAGGTGAGGCCGAAAGCGATGATGGCGAGGGTGACGCAGATGAGCGTCCTGCGCCGGCCCCAGCGGTCAGCCCACGGCCCGGACAGGAGCGTGAAGATGCCGAAGAAGACGACGCCGACGATCATCATGAGCACGAACGTCCGGTAGTCATAGCCCAGGCCCGGCGTTGCGGCGCCGGTGGCGGCCCGCCCGTAGCTCAGCGAGAACGTGGTCATCAGATAGAAGAGCACGTAGGTCGCCAGCATGTAGAACGTGCCGAGCACCAGCGCCTTCCAATGGGTCCGGAACACCGACACCAGCGGCAGCTTCTGCACGGCGCCTGCCTTGACCGTGTTCTCGAAGGCTCTGCTCTCGACCAGATTGAGGCGGACCCAGAGGCCGATGACGACCATCACGGCCGAGAACAGAAACGGGATGCGCCAGCCCCATTGCAGGAACGCCGTCGACGGCCGTGACGGATCGTCGGAGGGCAGGACAGCGGCGATGATCAGAAACAGGCCGTTGGCGATGATGAAGCCGATGGGCGCGCCGAGCTGCGGAAAGGTGCCGAAGACGGCTCGCTTGCCCGCGGGCGCGTTCTCGGTGGCCACGAGGGCCGCACCGCTCCACTCGCCGCCGAGGGCGAAGCCCTGGGCCAGGCGCAGCAGGACGAGCAGCGCAGGAGCCAGCCAGCCGACGCTGGGGTAAGTGGGCAGCAGACCGATCAGAAAGGTCGCGATGCCCATGGTCAGCAACGCGCCGACGAGGGTGATCTTGCGGCCGCGGCGGTCGCCCAGGTGGCCGAAGAAGATGGCTCCCAGGGGCCGCGCCACCATGGCAGCGCCAAATACCGCGAAGGAGGCGAGCAAGGCCGTCGTCTCGTTGCCCGCAGGGAAGAACAGGTGCGGAAAGACCAGCACCGCCGCCGTGGCGTAGACGTAGAAATCGTAAAACTCGATCGTCGTCCCGACGAGGCTCGCCAGGATGACCCTGGCTCGGGAGTTGGCCGGCGCGGCGTCGAGCGTCGCGGTCGGAGCTGCATAGGACATAGGGGGAACTCCAGCGAGGCATACGGCTCGGCGCACCGGCGCGCGAGAGGCGAGGCCGCCCCGTCCGGGTGCGGCCCGGGGCCGATCCTCCTTCGGGAACGGGCGTCCATTTCCGGGAATCATGCTGCCGGCGCCTGGCCGGGGAAGGCTCGTCGCACAGGGCCGGTCGCTTGGACCTATCGACCGGACATTTCAAGGGCAATATGCGGGCAGGGCCTGCGGCATCGAGCCTTCGGCCAAGTTCTTTGGCCAAGTTCTTTGGCCATGTTTTCTTCTTTGGCCATCTTTTGTCCGGCTGGCGTCGGCCCCGCGCTGTCCGATGCCCTGCCGGACGGTGCCCCCGCCGTTGCCGGGACCGGTGGAACCGGCGAGGATATGTTCGGGGCCCCCACGCTGAGGTGGCCGACCGATGTCAGCAAATCGCATCAGTTTGCGCGTACCCGTCCGAAGGGCGACAGAAGGATTTGTCAGATGCGCAACGTCAGGAGCGACGGCGAGGCACGGCCCTGGCTGAAGCAGGAGCTTCAGGACGACATGGACGAAGAGCTCGAGCAGGAGATCGATGACGCGCGCGTCCCGCCCGAGCTCAGGGCACTGCTCGACAAGCATGAGAAGAGCACGATCGACCGTCAGTTCTACTTCAGCGAGCTGCTGCGCCTTCAGGGCGAATTGGTGAAGCTGCAGGACTGGGTAGAATACCAGAAGCTCAAGGTCGTCGTGCTGTTCGAAGGCCGCGACAGCGCCGGCAAGGGCGGGGTGATCAAGCGCATCATGCAGCGCGTCAACCCGCGCACCTGCCGGGTGGTGGCGCTGCCCGCGCCGTCCGACCGCGAAAAAACCCAGTGGTACTTCCAGCGCTACGTCTCACACCTGCCTGCGGCCGGCGAGATCGTGCTGTTCGACCGCAGCTGGTACAACCGCGCCGGCGTCGAGCGCGTGATGGGCTTCGCCTCGGAAACGCAGGTCGAGGACTTCCTGCGCGACGTGCCGGAGTTCGAGCGGGCGCTGGCGCGCTCCGGCATCATCCTGGTGAAATACTGGTTCTCGATCACCGACGAGGAGCAGCAGCTGCGCTTTCTTATGCGCATCCACGATCCGCTCAAGCAGTGGAAGCTCTCGCCGATGGACCTCCAATCCCGCGTTCGCTGGGAGCAGTACACCAAGGCGAAGGAGGCGATGTTCGAGCGCACGAGCATTCCCGAGGCGCCGTGGTACATCGTGGAAGGCAACGACAAGAAGCGCGCGCGCCTCAACTGCATTTCGCACCTGCTCTCGCTGGTCCCCTACGAGGAAGTGCCCCACGAGACGATCACGTTGCCGGATCGCGTCTTCGATCCGAACTATGAGCGCCGCACGCTTGCGCCGGAGCTCTACGTCCCCGAGTGCTATTGACAGGCGTCCGCGAGCTTCGGCTCTGAGGGGCACGTTTCGATCGGGTGGAAGCACCCGATCGTTGCGCGCAATGACGGCGGGCGCGCCGCATCACCAATGTCTGTCGGACACCGACCAGAATCGTGTCATGAGCGGATAGATCGCGGCCGGATGCATCGCCACGATCGACGATAGTCGCGAGGCCGCAGCCGCGCGGCGGAGCGGGAGACAGCGCCATGGTCTGGGAAATCGCCGAGCTCACGATCAAGCCGGGGCAAGAAGCCGGCTTCGAGGCTGCCGTCGCGCGGGCCAAGCCGTTGTTCGAGCGGGCGCGGGGCTGTACCGCCATGCAGATCCAGCGGTCGATCGAGAGGCCGAATGTCTATCGCCTCATCGTCGAATGGGCGACCGTCGAGGACCATATGGTCCATTTCCGCGGCTCGCCGGACTTTCAGGAGTGGCGAAGCCTGGTCGGCGCCTATTTCGAGAGCCCACCCGCTGTCGAGCATACCGAAAGGGTTCTCTGAGACAGGGGCGGCCGACAAGCCAGCGTGTGCCTCGTCTTGGCCGCGCCAGATCAGGCCGGCGCGGCCCTATCCTGCTTCATGAGTGCGCCGATCCTGTCGGCGTCGGCCTGGTTCACTGGGTTGTAGACCACCATGCAGAGGTCGGGACGACCATCGACCGCGAAGGCCGAGTATTCAAAGGCGATCGGGCCGAGAACCGGGTGCTTGACGTGCTTGGTGCCCTCGCCGTGGCTGCGGACGTCGTTGTCGCGCCACATCGCCTGGAATTCAGGGCTCAGGCGGCTGAGTTCATCGACAAGCGGCTCCGTTGCTGCCGCGGCCCCCGCACGCATCGCGTCGATCCTGAAGGCGCCCACGACGAAGCGCGCGACGCTGTCCCAGTCGTACTGCGCCGTGCGGGCGCGTGGATCGAGGAAGATGGAGCGCAGGATATTGCGCTGCTCCGGCGGCAGCGATCCGTAGTCGGTCAACATCACGGCCACGGCGCGGTTCCAGGCGACAACGTCCCACGCAGCGGTCCTGATGAGGGCAGGGCTCGGCTCCAACGCGTCGAGCACGCGCTGCAATCGCGGCGATACGGCTTCGTCGGTCCTGTAGCGCACCTCGGGCGGCCGCCCGAGTCCGAGCAGGAAGAGGTGCTCGCGCTCGACATCCGTCAGCATGAGGGCGCGGGCGATCCGGTCGAGCACATCGGCCGAGGGCGCGCCACCGCGCCCCTGCTCGAGCCATGTGTACCAGGTCGGACTGATGTTGGCGCGTTGCGCGACCTCCTCGCGGCGCAGGCCCGGCGTGCGGCGCCGTTCCGGCGAGAAGCCGAAAGCGGCCGGATCGAGCTTTGCGCGCCGGTCCTTCAGATAGGCCCCAAGCGGGCTCTCGTTGGCGAAGCGCTCGGTCATCCTGTTATGCATTATCCCATGATAACGTCACTACTTTACCAGGATAGCCCGGCGGCTCACATCCGTCTCCCTTGCAACAGCGGAGACGTTTGCTCATGCGTGTGTTTGTCACCGGCGCGACCGGATTCATCGGTTCCGCCGTCGTTCAGGACCTGATCGCGGCCGGCCATCACGTGCTCGGCCTCGCCCGCTCGGACGAGAAGGCCGCGGCTCTGGCCGCCACCGGCGCGCAGGTCCATCGAGGATCGCTTGATGATCTGGAAAGCCTGAAAGCCGGCGCCGCCGGATCGGATGGCGTCATCCATCTGGCCTTCAACCACGACTTCTCGAAATATGCGGCGAATTGCGAGGATGATCGCCACGTCGTCGAGACGCTCGGCACCGTGCTTGCCGGATCCGACAGACCGTTGATCGTCACCTCCGGAACCGGCATGACGAATGCCGTGCCGGGTCAGCCTGCGACGGAGGACGATGCGGCGGGTGGTTCCGCCGTGGTGCCTCGCGCGGCCTCCGAGGAGGCGGCGGCATCCGTCGCCGCCAAGGGAGTCAACGTGTCGGTGGTGCGCCTGCCGCAGGTTCACGATACGACCAGGCAGGGCCTCATCACCTACGCGGTTGCGGTGGCACGCGAAAAGGGCTTGTCGGCCTATGTCGGCGACGGGCTCAATCGCTGGCCGGCGGCCCACGTGCGCGACACCGCCCGTCTCTACAGGCTGGCGCTCGAGGCGGCGGAACGCAGCGCAACCTACCACGCCGTCGCGGAAGAAGGCGTGCCGCTCCGCGACATCGCCGAGGTCATCGGCAGGGCCCTGCGCGTTCCCGTCGCGTCCATCGCGGCCGACGCGGCTGAAGCCCACTTCGGCTGGCTCGCGGCATTTGCCGGCCGCGATGTGCCGGCGTCCAGCACGCTGACGCGGAAGCGCCTGGGATGGCGGCCGACGGGGCCCGGGTTGATTGCCGATCTCCAACTGTTGCACGGCGCCTGACGCTCGCACGGGCTTCGCCAGGGAGCGGCCGATTCGACCGGCAAACCGACAAGGCCCTGTCCGCCGTGCCGGCGGCCCAGGACCTTGTCGATCCGATCGGATCGGCGGGAGACGACACCAACGCGGTCACGCGCGCAACGCCAAGTCTATGGTTACACATAATCGTGCCATTGGAGGCAAGGATTGCAGCCCTTCCGAAAGCCTCCTTCCAGCCGCCCATCGGATAACCTGTGTCCGAGCCCGGCGATCAGATGGATTGCTACGCGGCCCGTGGCCGGCCGTCCGGCCGGCGGGGATCGTGACGGGCGGCAATGGTGCGGCTGCGCCCCGCCAGCACGCCGGCGACAACCATGACGCCCGACAGCGCGACGCACAGGCCGAGCGGCACGTGCCAGCCGCCGGAGGCATCGTGCAGCAAGCCCGCCAAGGGTGGCCCGACGGCAGCCAGCCCGTAGCCGACGCTCTGCGCCATGCCCGACAGCGCGGCCGCCTGATGCGGGCTGGTGGCGCGCAAGCTCATGAACATGAGACTGAGGATGAGCGTGCTGCCGTTGCCGATGCCAAAGCAGACGGACCACAGCACGGCCCAACCCGGCAGCAGCAGCAGTCCCAACAGAGCGGCCACGGTGGCAAGCGAGACGATGCAGGCGACGAGCCGCTGGTCCCTCATGCGTGCCACGATCGGACCGAGCAGAAGGCCCGGCGCAGCGCCAGAGATCTGCATCAGCCCATGGAGGGCGCCGGCATCGGTCGCCGAAAACCCCGCGTCGGCGAGGATCGACGGGAACCAGCCGACGAGAACGTAGAACAGGAACGAGTTCAGCCCCATGAAGGCCGTCACCTGCCACGCCAGAGCCGAGCGCCAGACGCGGCCGTCCCGCGGCGGCGGCGAGCCATCCACTGTTGTGGTGTGGCCGCCGAGCTGTGGCAGCCAGACGGCGAGCGCCGCCGCCGGAAACAAGATGGCCGTCGCAAGCGGCAGCCGCCAGCCCGATCCTGTGGCATGGGCGAGGGGGATCATGAGGGCCGACATGCCGGCCGCCGCGATGCCCATGGTGACCGCGTAGGCCGCGGTCATGGTGGCGATGCGGTCCGGGAAGTCGCGCTTCAGCAGGCCGGGCAGCAACACGTTGGCGATGGCGATGCCTGTCCCGAGGATCATGGTGCCGGCGAAGAGACACCAGGCCGGGCCGAACGAGCGCACGGCGATGCCCCCACCGACGAGGGCGATGGCCGCAAAGAGCGTTCGCTCCAGGCCGCATCCGCGCGCCAGCAGCGTCGAGATCGGCGACAACAGTGCGAACGTGAGCAGCGGCAGCGTCGTCAGCAAGCCGGCCTGCGCCGTGCCCAGGGCGAAATCAGCACGGATCGCCGGTAGCACCGGCGCGATCGCGGTGATCGGGGCGCGCAAGGCCGCAGCGACCAACAGAATGCCGAGGACGAGCAGGGTGCGCCCCGCCGGCGGCGCGTGGGGCGGAGACGGGCCTGTCATCGCGGCGGGTTCCTTCTCCGTCCCTGCCGCGGCCGCTGCGGACCGGCGGGAATTGCTACGTCAGTCCACCGGGCAGACGATAGACGCGGGCCGCCGTGCCTGTGAACAGAGCGGCCTTCTCGTCGACTGAAGCGCCGGCGGCCAGCCGCTTGCAGGCGTTCCACAACGCCGCGTAGCTGCACCAGCGCTTCTGGACCGGGAAATTGCTCTCGAACATGCAGCGTCCGGGCCCGAACCACTCGAGGCACACGTCGACGAACGGCCGCCAAGCGACAGCGATATCGGTGGAGCTCAGCGGCGGGCCGCCGGCCTCGCGGCCCGGGCCTTTTCGGCGCACGGGCAGGGCGCCGAGCTTGACGTTTACGTTGTCGTGGCGGGCGAGAGCGACCATCGCCTCGCGCCACTCCTCAAACACCTCAGGCTGGCGCTGCGCGTTCGGGCCGCCAAGAATCGGACTGCCGAAGTGGCACAGCACGATCGGCATGGACGGGAAGGCAGCCGCCAGCGCGCCGACCTCGCCGATCTGATGGTGGTAGACCCAGGCGTCGAAAGTCAGACCGCGCCGTGCCAGGCAGGCCATGCCCGCACGCACCCGCGTGTCGGCGAGGAGGTGCGGCCCGGGCGCCGGCTTGGGCACGAGGTCGCTCGGGTGCCACGCCGTGGAATAGCGGACGGCGGAGAAGCGGCCGCCGCTCGCCGCCAGGTGCAGGTCGAGCAAGCCGTCCACCGCCTCGCCGAGCTGGAGATCGATGTTGCCAACCATGGCCGCGCAGGTCCGCGCCGCCCCGAATTCGCCGCTGGCGCTCATCGCGGCGACCCCGGTGACGAACTCCGTTTCGCCAAGCGAACGCAGCTCCGACGGACCGTCGGCCCGGTACATCGAGCCGCACTCCTCGTACACCGTCGCCCGCACATTGTGACCTGAGGCCAAGTCGGCGAGCAGCTCCGGGAACATGTAGTTGCTGCCGGGCCGCCGCCAGAGGTGATGATGCGGATCGATGATCGGCAGGGCCGGCTCGAGGATCTCCTCGGTGTAGCCGGCGAGCCAGGCCTCATCGACGGTTCCGGAGAAGTGATCGCGGTCGGCCATGAGCGTTTCGCATCCCTGTCGTTGCGATCAGCATATGCTGAGGCGGGGTGGCGAAGCCACGGGCCGGTGGCTTGGCAGCCATGACATGGCGGCGGTGCGGCGGCTCGGACCGCCTGCCCCGGCAGCTGATCCCAGGCAGCCGCCTGAGCATTCTGGCGTTCAATTCAGCCGCTTATCGACCTCGGTTGTGCAGGCCCGTTCGTCATTTCATCAACCCCGCCGACCTCAGGGCGTTCTCGATAATTTCGCCGATGCGCCCGCCCGCAAGCGCTGCCGGCGCGGTGGGGTGCAGCAAAGGCCGGTCCGACACATGAGCCGTCAACATGGATGGCGACGCTGCGGCAGGCATCCGCCGGCGCCCATCGGCCACGGTCTCAGGGGCAATCCCCCAGAATCCGGCCGTGTGTCGCGTGGATGAAACCCCCACGTCAATCATGTAGGGCCCGCTTGCGCCGCACGATCCCGGTCCGACCGTGTTCAGCGCCAGGCCGTGCGCCATGCCCGGCACGATCATCGCTTCGATGACCTCCCTGCCGTTGACGTCGACCCACGAGCGACGCACGCAACCATCGATCATGCCCGGATTGGGCGAAGGAGACGCCGCATGCAGCCCACGCCATTGCTCGATAATCGCTTCGGCGTTTGACGGGGAGACCGTCTGGTCACCGCTACCCTGCCAGATCGAGAGCTTCGGCCAAGGTCCCCGGTGACTGGACGCCTTGCGGACGTATTGCGTTAGGGCCGCGGCGTCCGGCAACCCGTGCCCACGCATTCGGTCGAAGGCCTCTGGCATTGTTGAAGCGGCTCCGTACGGAAGGCCGGCGCAGGTGGCGCCGCCTGCGAACCGTTCGGGGTAGGTGGCTAGCATGACCATGGCCATGGCGCCGCCGGCCGACAGCCCCGTGACGAAGGTTCGGTTCGGATCCAAGCCGTAGCGGGCGGTGAACGCGTCGATCATCTTCAAGATCGACTCGGCCTCTCCACCCTGGCGGCGAATGTGGGTCGGTGAGAACCAGTTGAAGCACAGGTTCGGGTTGTTGGAGCGCTGCTGCTCGGGATAGAGCAGCGCGAACTGGCCCTCATCGGCAACCTGCGACCATCCCGAGCAGTTGTCGAATGTGGCCGGATCCTGAGTGCAACCATGGAGCACGACAACGAGAGGCGCGCCCGGCGGGAGCCCCGGAGGCACATAGAACTTCGCCCCAAGACAACCCGGATTTGGACCGAACTGACCAAGGTCCCCCAGACGGCTGGCGCGTTGCTGGATTGGCGCTCCGATCGCGGGCCGATTGAACGCCGACAGGCGAGCGACGGTATCTGACAGGTATCTCACTACTTTTCCTCTGGCCCACGCGAGCGGTGGGCAGACGTCAAGTCGCCGAGCAACGGAATTGTTGCACCGCAGCGCAAGACTTCATCGGCAGGCGATCGGACGACGGGGGGCGACAGCCGCATGTCCCCCCGAATGGCGCTGGTGATTGGCTGGCGCATCGCCTTACTCCGAACCGCCACTAAATCGTTGACGTCGCTACATCTGGATGGATCGAGGAAACGTAAACATTTTTAGTTGACGTTGCTATTCTTAGCTGACCTCCCATATGGGAGGGATGCTGACCCCCGCTCAATCTCGCGCTGCGCGCGGCCTTCTCGACTGGTCCCAAGCCGATCTCGCCGTCGCCGCTCGCGTGAGCCTGTCGACCGTGCGGGATTTCGAAAAGGGCCGTCGAACACCGATCGGCAACAACATGTCCGCCATCCGCACCGCACTCGAGGCGGCAGGCGTCCAGTTCATCCCCGAAAATGGTGCGGGGGCCGGCGTGAGGATGGAGCGGCGCGACGCGCAAGCTAAAGGCTCAGCAGCGGAACGGATGCAGAAGCAGGCGGCGAGCCGAGATGCCGCTTATTCGGCTATGGACAAGGAGCTCGCAGGCTCGCCGGCTTCGGCTGACGATAAGGCCGCACGTAAGCGGAAGCTCACCGAGCCGCCGAAGGGCGCCAAATAGGATCAGCGCTCCTCGACCGGAACGATCGTCGCAGCGATACCCAGGCAACGCGTGCCGACGCCCGAGGGAAGATCCCTCTACCCCGTAAGCAGATGAGAGCGTGGCGAGAAGCGCCCCGATGGCGCTTCCCCCAAGCTGCTGAGCCTCGTGAAGGCGAAAGGGCTTGCCGCAATCAGGCGGGAGCCGGTTAGAGCCGATACGTTGGCGGATGGAGCGAGGCACCCGCAGCCTATGACCGACGCAGCACGTCCTGCCATTCCGGATGACGGTCGATCTGCGCTTTTGCGAACGGACAAAGCGGAATGATAGCGACCCCTTCGCGTCGGGCATCCTCGACCGCCTGGCGCACCAGTCGCTCGCCGACCTTGCGGCCACGCAATGCTCCTGGAACGTCTGTATGGTCGATGATGATCAACCCTTCGCCGGCCCGGCTATAGGTCATCTCGGCTTCGACGCCGTCGAGGACGATCCGGTAGCGCCCCTTCGATGCGCCATCCTCCCGCTCAACCGCTTCGTCGGTCGATGAATGGGCATTCTTCGGTAGCTCGGCGTCCGGCGGCCGCACCTGCGCCGGCCGTCCCTGCGCACCCTCCAACAAATCGCGGTCCCATCCTCCTAGCTCGGCCGTGGCCTCGTAGGTCGAGACGAGAAACGCCAAAAGGGCCTCGTCGCCGTCGGCTGCCGCCCGCACGGCATCGTAGGGCAGAATGAACTCCGACAGGCCGTCATGCCAGAATGCGGCATCAGGCCGGACCGACGCGCCTCGAAAGCCGTTCGGCGCCGGATAGGCGTAGGCGTAGAAGGCGGGATAGTCGATGCCACCGCCGCCCGGCCAGAAGCCTGCCGACGAGACCTCGCGGTCGTAGGCTTCCTGCGCCACATCGTCCGGCAATGCCGGAATGCCGCCGCCATGGAGAGGCGCTCGCCGCCCCGAAAAGCGGGTGACGGCCAGATCGAAACTGCCCCAGAACAGGTGAACGGGGCTGGATTTGCCGAGAAAGGAGGTCCGGAACGTCTTGAACACCCTGTCGACCGCCATCAAGGCGTGATGGAAGCGTTGAACGGCATCGCGGTCGTAGGGCCGTTCGCGATGATCCTCGCTGAACGGCACGGGGTGGGGCACTTCGTTCGGCTGGCCGTTGAAGGTCGGCGTGCCGCCGAGTTCGGAAACCAAGCGGACGAAATTGGCGTGGAACGCTGCGACCGTGGACGGCCCGAGCGCAAACGACGCTTTGCGGCCGTCGCCGCTCGTGCCCACGACCAGGTGGTCTTGAAAGTCGAACAGGATTTCGATGCCAGGGCCGTCGGGGATTGGTGAGGATGTCAGGCCGCTAGGCGTGACATAGAAGGTCGCATTCCAGGAATGATTGAGCCACGGGGTATGAGCTAGCCGATACTTGCCGGCGATCTGCAAGTAGAGGTGCAGGGCCGAACACGTCTCGCGCCAGCTGAGGTAGTCCAATTGGGGCCACTTGTTGCTCATTGCGCTTGCTCCATACTGCATCACAGGCAGGCAACGCTGATCATGTCGTCCGGACGCCCAAGTCGCGTCAAGGCGGTCTCCCGATGCGTGCCGCTCAACCCGGGAGGGGGATGTGCTCATCCCGGTCGTTAGCCGGGAGATCGAAGCGTCCCTTGCCCCAGTTCTGCGCGCGCCAATCGGCCTTGGCTGCTTCGATGCGCTCCTTGGATGAGGCGACGAAGTTCCACCAGATATAGCGTGGTCCAGCGAGCGTCGCGCCGCCGAGGATCATCAGCCGCGCGCCTCTGCCGCCGGCCGCGACGGTGATCCTGTCGCCAGGGCGGAAGACCATCATCTGAGGCGCCTCGTAGTCCTGGCCGGCGATCGAGATCGAGCCTTCCACGATGTAGATGCCTCTGTCCTCGTGATCGTCCGGCATGGGCAGCCGGCTTCCTGGCTCGAGCTTCACATCGGCGTAGAATGTGTCGGAGAACATCGACGCGGGAGCGACTTTGCCGTAGGCGTTCCCGAGGATCAGCCGAAGCGAGACGCCGCGGTCCTCGATCATCGGCAGCGCCTCCTTGCCGTGATGTTCGAACATGGGCGCGATGTCCTCATGGCTTTCGGGCAGAGCGAGCCAAGTCTGAATCCCCAGCACGCTGTGCGGACCGCTTCGGCCCGCTGCGGACGTGCGCTCCGAATGAGAAACACCGCGACCGGCGACCATCCAGTTCAGCGCGCCGGGACGGATGATCTGGTCGGAGCCGATGCTGTCCCGGTGGTGGAAGTCGCCTCGATACAGGTAGGTGACGGTGCCGAGACCGATATGCGGGTGCGGCCTCACGTCGATGCCCTGGCCGGTGAGGAACTCGGCCGGCCCGGCTTGGTCGAAGAAGATGAACGGCCCGACCATCTGCCGTTTCGGCGCCGGCAAGGCGCGCCGAACCTCGAAGCCGCCGATGTCTCGGGCACGCGGAACGATGAGGGTTTCGATCGCGTCGATGCCCACCTCGTCGGGACAGCCCGGTTCAACCGCTGGGTTCCAGCTCATGCGTGTCATTCTCTTCTGAGTTGTCGGACTGCCTCGCCCTCGCCAGGGCAAATAGCGAGCGACGGCTTCCGCAACTAGTCGCGAAACGTGCCACGCCGTGTCGCGGAAAGCGGAACGCGCAATCTGCAGCGCGGCGTCGCTCCCGCGAACAACTCGATCAGTCGTTCGGTGAGGACCCGTATCGTCCGCGCGGGATGCTGATCTGCCGGGCGGATGACATATGCACCGGCGGCATAGGAACCAACCGTTGCCTATGTCTCCGGACTGGACAGGCGGCCAATGGCGGACGGAGAACGGTGAAGGAGGGCAACGTCACCCTTGAGGGGGCCGAGGGTTCGGCTTCGGAGATCCGCGACGTCAAGGACGGCCCGCAACTCAAGTCGCGAGCCGTTTATTGCGGGCCACGTCATCGGCTTGATATTGGTCGTACGGCGCCGTGGTCAATCGTCACGATGACCGGCCTTTAAAATTTGCAGCGCTTAGAGGGCGAAGCGGACGGCAGAAATGCCCGTCAGCGTGCGCCTGCAACGCCGGAGGGGTTCGGAAGCGTCATCAGAAGCCCTGACGCTGTGAGCGCACAAAGCGCAGCTACGACGATTGGCAGGGTGTAGCTCCCGGTGGTGTCGAACGCGTATCCCGCCAGAGGCGGGCCTAGCAGACTTCCGATCCCGGCGCCAGTATAACTCAAGCCTATAATTGCGCTCGAGTTACGAGGGCCGAAATAGTCGACTAGCAGCGACGCTGATAGTGCAATATAGCCACCGAAGAACGCTCCAAACATCAGAGCAAAGAAGCTCAATTCGTAGAAACTATTGGCGAAAATCCACCAAATCAGCATTACGCCGATGCCAGAAAACATAATTGCTTGTCCACGTTTACGACCCATGCGATCAGCGATACTGCCGATAAAAAAGCGACCGACTATCGACCCGACGCCTATCAGCGACACTAAAGTCAGCGCGGCGGAGCGATCGAAGCCGATGTCTTGCGCCGAATTTGCCAGATGCACAAAGGGGACAAAGAGGCCGAGGCAGATCAAGACAGTGGCGACATACAAGACAAAAAACGGTCGAGAGAGCAACGCGTTGCGGATCGTCCATCCTGGAAGTTCCGCGTGTGAAGCTCTGGAGAGACCTGCGTCTCCACCGTCCGGAAGGAAGCCCCTCTTCTCGGGCGAGTTGTCGACGAAGCACGCGGCCACTAGTCCGATTGCCCCCGTTGCAAGAGCGAGAGTTAGATACGCGCCGCGCCATCCGAGGTCCTCGATAAGCGCTTCCGCGATCTTCGGGTGCACGAGCGAGCCTAGCGCTGGACCCGTTGCGGCAATGCCTGATGCGAGACCGCGCTTCAAGACGAACCAACGCTGAACAGCTCCTATCGCGGGGACATATGAGAATCCAACCCCAGCGCCAAAGACAATCCCGAAGCCAAGATAAACGGCAGAGAGGCTCTCTGCCCGCGCGACCACCAGGAGCCCAGCGACCAACAGCGCAACGCCTGCCATAATGACGGGTCGAGCACCATGCTTATCGGCCAGCATTCCGCTCAAAGCACCCAGAGAAAAGTAAATCGCCCCGCATATTCCAAAAGCCCATGACACCGCTGCGCGTGGAGCCCCGAACTCTCGCTGGAATTCCTGAAAGAAGGAGGGAAAGCTGTATGTTTGACCTAGGCCGACAAACATCATGGTGAATGCGGCGGCTACAACCACCCAGCCGCTCCGGGTCGAAATCCGCTGGCGCTCCGAACGAATCAAATCGGTCAATCGTCGTCCCCCCCTTTACACTTCGGCCCTTTGGGTAAGCGCATGAAACGCTAACACTCGATGTCATCCCGTGACCATCAATCGTTCCGGCAGCAGCTTCGGCGAGCGCCGGCGCTCTCGACCGGCAGCCGGGCTAACTCAGCGCCGATTCCAGGGAAGCGCGTGTCCAGGCCAGGCCGGACTTGGTGCAAATAAAGACGTGACCATCGCGGATTGTGCAGGACAAGCTGTACCCGTCCCATTTGGTCTTGCTCCCATTAGTTGCGATCCGGCGCCTTGAGCATAGGGCTCAGTTCGCTGCCGGAGCCAAGTCAGGGAGGGGGCCTCGACGAGCTCGCCTCGGCCAACCTGCCGACGGCGGCCGGCTAGAGCATCTCCGCGTTTCTTCGAATCGCCGAAATGCTCTATCTGATTGTTTTGTCGCGTTTTCTTCACGCGAATCGGCGTCCACTTCGCTCGAAAACGCTCTAGAGGCCAGCTGCTCGATATGGCAGGCGGCGGCCGTGGGCTCGATGCTGATGCCGTTGCCATCCGGACGGTGATGCGCGGCAACGAAGACGTCCTCCACCAGTTCCCCGCCGTGCGCGAACGGCTCCAGGCCGTCGCCGCGGCGCGTGAAGGGCTACGGCAGGTATCCGCGACGCCGGCGGGGACGCGACAGGGTGGGTGCTCGACGTCAACGACGACCAGCAGATCAAAGAGGTCATGGTCCCATCAGTGGGTGCCACCCGCGCTCCCCTTCCTGCGGGGAATAGCTCGACCCTCGAATGAATTTGATGGCGGGGACGTCCGGAGCCCAACATCAATGCGGTCTGTCCGGAGCAGACGTGCAAGTCGGGGCGCTGAAGCTGGCGGGGCGGGCGCGGCAGCGGTCCGGCCGGGCTGGCGGAGGCGGCGAGGGAAGAGCCGGCTTCGCGTCTCCGGATGTCGATGGATGGCGCGCCGGCCGCGTGATCCTCTCGAAGCCGACGGCGTTGTTTGCGCTGCAATCAAAGACGGTAGACCGTCGACAGACAAAACAGGGGAGGAACACATGTTCAATCGATTGCGGGTCACATCGGTCGCCATCGCGCTCGCGGGCCTCGGTTGTGCCGCCGGCCCGGGCCTCGCTCAGCAAAAGTACGATCCGGGGGTCAGCGACACCGAGATCAAGATCGGCAACATCATGCCTTATAGCGGGCCGGCGTCCGCCTTCGGCGCGATCGGAGCGACCTACGAGGCCTATCTCAGGATGATCAACGATCAGGGCGGCATCAACGGCCGCAAGATCAACTTCCTCTCCTACGATGACAGCTATAGCCCGCCCAAGGCCGTGGAGCAGACGCGCAAGCTCGTGGAGGGCGACAATGTCCTCCTGATGTTCGGCGCCGCGGGAACGCCGTCGAACACGGCCATCCAGAAGTACCTGAACGCCAAGCGCGTGCCGCAGCTGTTCGTCACCAGCGGCGCGACGAAGTGGGGCGATCCGAAGAACTACCCGTGGACCATCGGCTGGCAGCCGACCTACCAGGTGGAAAGCGAGGTCTATGCGAAGTACATCCAGGAAAACCATCCCGCGGCCAAGATCGGCATCCTCTTTCAGAACGACGACTTCGGAAAGGACTATCTTCAGGCTTTCAAGACTGCACTGGGCGACAAAGCCAAGGGCCTGATCGTCACGGAAATACCTTATGAAATCACGTCACCGACCATCGATGCAGAAATTCTCAAGTTGAAGGCGAGCGGCGCCGACGTCTTCTTCAATGTGTCGACGCCGAAATTCGCAGCCCAGGCCATCCGCAAGATGGCTGAGATCCAGTGGAAGCCCGTGCACATGCTCTCTATCGTGTCCGTGTCGGTGAGCTCGGTGCTGAAGCCGGCGGGGCTCGAGAACGCCCAGGGCATTCTGAGCGTGAACTACAGCAAGGATCCGACCGACCCAAGATGGAAGGATGATGCCGGCGTCAAGGAATGGAACGCGTTCATGGACAAGTACATGCCGCGCGCCGACAAGGATAACTGGCTTCACGTCCCCAGTTACAGCATCGTGCAGACGCTCGTCCAGGTGCTGAGGCAGGCGGGCGACGACCTGACGCGCGAGAACGTCATGCGACAGGCGGCAAACCTGAAAGATTTCACGACCGGCATGCTGCTGCCCGGCATAACGATCAATACCAGCCCGACCAACTTCTATCCGATCAGGCAGATGCAGATGATGCGGTTCAAGGATGACCGCTGGGAGATGTTCGGGCCGGTCGTCAGCAGCGACGCCAAGGGCTGACGAACGCGACAGGCTCAGGCGACCTTCGGCAGCGGGCGGCGAATCGGCTCCGCGATGTGCGGCAGCCTCCTCGCCAATGACGGCGTCCCGGACCTTCTGAAGCCCGCTCCAGCTCAGGCTGGGCGGTCCGGGCCAGCTGGCGTACGAGCTGGGCCTCGGATGCGCGTGCCGTGGATCTCGATCGTGTCGCCGTCGATGACCGATGCCAGGCCGATGATGGGGCCATCTGTCCCTGGCGTTCCCGAGGCGGCCCCGTGCGCCGGCAGGACGAGCAAAGCCGTAAGGGCCGCGAGAACGGCGTATCGCGCGGCTAATCGCATTGCCGCAGATCGTCTAGGAAGGAGCGTATCAGTCCAATTGTGAGGCGGTCGAGGTGCGGCCCGGTGGCGACACGGCCAAAGGTGACACTTGGATGGTCTTGCTCCAGCTGCCACCATTTTCGGCCCCGCTTCAAGATGATCATTCGTTTGCCCGCCTGGGCGCTGGAATCAGTTCCTCCCGCAACCAGCGGCGATGCGCTCGACGGAGAGGAGTGTTTCGAGGAGCCGCTGATTGGACGGCTCCCTGCTCAAGCTTGCTGACCTATAGGCGACAGCGTTGACGATAGAGCCCTCTTCCGATTGCAGAAGCCTCCCGATGCTGGTTCGCGAGTAGTAGGGAGCTGCAACGGCAGGGTCGGCGGCGACCGGTCGAAACAGGCGCTCTCGATGCGCCTCGGCCGCGCCCGGGTCTTCAAACTCCCGCGGCGTGACCAGCCGGTTGAAGCCGCCATTCGACATGAGAACGATGACGGGGGCAGTGTCGACCGCGCCGATGTAGGCCGGCGGCGGGAATCTCAGATCGAAGGTATGGTCGCTGGTTTCCGCAAAGACCGGCGCATCCGCGGGATGGACCGAGCCCCTGAGGCCGCGCCAGAAATTCACGAGGGTGGATGGGCTGGCCATTCGTGGCCCGGGATTAGGGTAGGTGCCGGATCGAATTCGAAAAGATTATCGTTCGTCGCTACTTAGACGGAAAGAATGGCGGATGGGGTGGGATTCGAACCCACGGTGGGCTTGCACCCACGGCGGTTTTCAAGACCGCTGCCTTCAACCACTCGGCCACCCATCCGACGGGCACTGCGGCCGCGTCCCGAGCACTCTGCCGCGCTCGGTTCGGCGCTTGTAGCAGACCAGAACGCGCCGGAGAATGGCCTGCAGGCTGGAGCCGATCGGCCCCTGCGGTGCGCGGCCCGTCAGCCCGAGGCGGCGGCCCCGTGCGCCGCCACCGCTTGCAGGAACACCTCGCCGAACTCCTTGAGCTTGGCGGCGCCGACGCCGTTGACGGTGGCGAAGGCGTCGAGGTCTCGCGGGCGACGCAGCGCCATGTCGATGAGCGTGCGGTCGGAGAAGATCACATAGGCCGGCACCTGGCGTTCGCGGGCGAGCTGGAGCCGCAGCGCCTTGAGCGCGGCCAGCAGCCCGGAATCGACGTCGTCCGCGCCGGCGCTCGCGCCGGGCGCGGGACGTGCCTTGCCCCGTTCGCCGCGGCGCGGCGCGTCGATGCGATACTGGAACGCGCCCTCGCCGCGACCGAGCCGTTGCCCCTTCTCGGTGATCGCAAGCCCGCCGTAGCCCTCCAGGTCGAGCCGCAGGAAGCCGGCGGCGACGAGCTGGCGGATCAGCGACTGCCACACGTCCTTCTTGTGCGCCGTGCCGGAGCCGAAGGCGGCGAGCCGTTCATGCCCCCTGTCCCGCACCTTCTGCGTGTCGTGGCCGAGCAGCACGTCGACCACGTGGGCGCTGCCGAAGCGCTGACCGGTCTGCGCGACCGCGGCCAGGATGAGGCGCGCCTCCGCCGCGCCGTCGGCGTGGGCGGCCTGGTCGAGGCAGTTGTCGCAATTGCCGCAGGGCGAGGCCTGTTCGCCGAAATAGCTCAGCAGGGCCTGGCGGCGGCACTGCGCCGTCTCACAGAAGCCGATCAGGGTATCGAGGCGCCCGTGCGCGCGCCGCTTGTGCTCGGGGGAGGTGTCCTCGCCCTCGATGAACTGGCGGCGCATGCGGATGTCGTCGAGCCCGTACAGCATGTGCGCTTCGACCGGCCGCCCGTCCCGCCCGGCGCGCCCGATCTCCTGATAGTAGGCTTCCAGGCTGCCCGGCAGATCGGTGTGGAAGACGTAGGCGACGTCGGGCTTGTCTATGCCCATGCCGAAGGCGATGGTCGCCACCATCACCACGCCCGCCTCACTCATGAAGCGGTTCTGGTTGGCGTCCCGATCCTCCTTGGCCATGCCGGCATGGTAGGGCAGGGCGCGGACCCCGTGCTCGACGAGGAAGGCCGCCGTCTCTTCGGTCTTCTTGCGCGACAGGCAGTAGACGATGCCGCTGCGGCCGGCCTGGCCTTCGACGAAGCGCAGCAACTGGCGCCGGCCCTCCCGCCGAGGTTCGACGATGAGCTTGATGTTGGGTCGATCGAAACCCAGCACCAGGGTCTCGACGCGGTCGGCGAACAGCCGTGCCGCGATGTCGGCGCGCGTGGCTTCGTCCGCCGTGGCCGTCAGCGCGATGATCGGCACAACTGGAAAGAGTTCACGCAGCCGGGCGAGGTCCTCGTATTCCGGCCGGAAGGCCGGGCCCCATTGCGAGATGCAGTGGGCCTCGTCGATGGCGATCAGGCGGACGTCGAGCCTGGCGAGCGCCGCCAGCATCCGCCCGGTCATGAGCCGCTCGGGCGCCAGGTAGAGCAGGCGCGTCTGGCCGGCCGCGACGCGCCGCCAGGCGGCGACGTTGGCCTCGCGGTCGAGCGAGGAGTTGATGGTGTCGGCGGCAACGCCGGCGAGCCGCAACGCTGCGACCTGATCCTGCATCAGGGCCACGAGCGGCGACACGACGACGGTGAGCCCGCCCAGAACCAGGGCGGGCACCTGGTAGCAGAGCGACTTGCCGGCGCCGGTCGGCATCACCGTGAGCACGTGGCGCCCGCCCAGCAGCGCGTCCATGGCGCCGGCCTGGCCGGGACGGAAATCGTCGAAGCCGAACACGTCCTTGAGAACGCGTCGCTTGGGGTCCTCCAGGCCTGAAGGGACGTCGGCCACGGTCAAGCCCCCCTCGCCGGAGCGGCGGGCGGTCCGGTCCCGTCGGCCGCCCGCTCATGTGCGAGTCGACGGGTCCAATCGTCCAGGATCGCCCCGACCGTATCGCGCCAGTCGATCTGCGGCCGCCAGCCCAGGGCCCGGCTCAGGGCAGCGCCGTCGCCCGCCATGCGGGGGATCTCGCTCGGCCGCTGCCGCTCCGGGTCATGTCGCACCTCGAACGCGCATCCCGCCGCGTCGCGCAGGTCATCGAGGATCGAGCCGATCCGGCGCAACTGGCCGGAGGCCACGTTGAAGGTGGCGACGGCAGGCAGGGCGTCACTGCCCAGGATGATCTCGCCGTAGGCGCGCACGACGTCGCGCACGTCCAGGAAATCGCGCTCCGCCGACAGGTTGCCGACATTCAGCACCGGCGTGGCGAGGCCCAGGCGGATGCGCGCCACCTGGGCGGCGAAGGCGGGAACGACAAAGCGCTCGTCTTGGCCGGGGCCGGTGTGGTTGAACGGCCGCACGATCACCAGCCGGCCGTGTTCGGCGAGAATGTCGCGCGCCGCGGCCTCGGCCGCGGCTTTGCTGCGGGCATAGACCGTGGCCGGATCGAGCAGCGCCGCCTCGTCGAGGGGGCGGCCGGCAAGAAACGATCGGCCATAGACTTCGGCCGTGGAGACGCACAGCAGCATGCCGCCGGGCGCCTCCGCGGCGACGCTCTCGGCCACGTTGATGGTGCCGGCCACGTTGACCTGCCAGGCGGCGCCCGGCCGGCGCGCCGCTTCGGGGGGCGAGGCAAGGCCGGCCAGATGCACGGTGTGCGTCGGCCTGAGCTCGCGCAGCGCGGCGCGCACTGCCGCCGCATCGCCGACATCGAGCTGACGGCACGGCAGGTCCGGGGGCAGGGGCGCAAGCGCGGTGGCGATCACCTCGTCGCCCGGCGGCAGCATGGCACTGAGCGCGCGCAGCAGATGCCGGCCGACGAAGCCCACGCTTCCGGTGATGAGGATCCGCCGCGCCATGACCTACGCTGCGGCCTTGAGGCGGGCGAGGTCGGCATCGACCATCTCGGTGATCATCTCTTCCAGCGATGTCGTCGCTGCCCAGCCGAGCTTGCGCTTCGCCTTTGCCGGGTCGCCGATGAGGACGTCGACCTCGGCCGGGCGAAACAGCGCGGGATCGATCACCACATGCGCATCCGGGTCGAGGCCCACGTGCTCGAAGGCGACGCGGCACATGTCGCGCACGGTCACGCTGCGCCCGGTGGCGATGACGTAGTTGTCGGGCTCGTCCTCCTGCAGCATCCGCCACATGGCGTCCACGTAGTCACGGGCATGGCCCCAGTCGCGCTTGGCGTCGATGTTGCCGAGGCGAAGCTCGCCGGCAAGGCCCAGCTTGATGCGGGCGACGCCGTCGGTGACCTTGCGGGTGACGAATTCCGAGCCGCGCAGGGGCGACTCGTGATTGAAGAGGATGCCGCAGGAGGCGTGCAGCCCGAAGCTCTCGCGGTAGTTGACCGTCATCCAATGGGCATAGAGCTTGGCCACCGCGTAGGGCGAGCGGGGATAGAAGGGCGTCGCCTCGCTCTGCACCGCCTCCTGGATGCGTCCGAACATTTCCGATGACGATGCCTGGTAGACGCGCGCGTCGGGCTTCATCAGCCGAACCGCCTCGAGCACGTTGACGGCGCCGAGCCCGGTAATCTCGCCGGTCAGCAGCGGCTGCTGCCAGGACGTGGCGACGAACGACTGGGCGGCGAGGTTGTAGACCTCGTCCGGCGCGCTGTTCTGGATCGCCCGAGCGATGCTCGACAGGTCGAGCAGGTTGCCGTCGATGATGCGCACCGCCCCGCCGATGCCGAGCCAGCGCAGCCGGTGGTCGTCGACGCCCGCGTGGCTCGAGCGCCGCACCAGCCCGTGCACCTCGTAGCCCTTGTTCAGCAGCAGTTGGGCGAGATAGGCGCCGTCCTGCCCCGTGACGCCGGTAATGAGGGCGCGTTTGGCCATTCACGAATGTCCTTCTGGTCTGCACGGCCACGAACGAGGCAGCGGCGGCATGGCGCGTGCCGCGCCCGAGTGCGTCCTCGGCTGTTTGTCGCCCAGGTGACGTCGCGGAATTGATGCGGCCTCGCGGCCGGCGCATGGGTGGTCCATCACAAGGCCTTCCCCGTGCCCGGCCCCGGGCGGAACCGGCCCCCGATCTCCGCTGCCCGCGGGCCGGAGGCGGCGAACACGGCAAGGCCGCCGTCCGGCGTGCCCCCCAACCGCAACTCGGTATCGCCCGGGCGGCGAACCCCGGCGCCCGCCCGCTCCACCGAGAACGCGTCCAGGGCGGCTCCGGCCCGCTGCGCCAGGGTGAGAATACGGCACCGGCTGCAGGCTTCGTCGGCGACCACGATCACGTGGTCCTCTCGACTGATCTCCCCCGCGAGGCGAAGGATCGCCCGCCACTCCGGGGTGTCGGCGACGAGGCCGGGACCGTGCAACGCGACGCGCGGACGGTCGCGGCGCGGGGGCGCCTCCGCCGTCCAGCGCACCGGCTCGATCGCCGGGATGGCGACGTCGTCGAAGAGCCGACGCGCGACATAGGAGCCCCATCGGTCGACGAACCTGGCGTGGTTGCGGGCGATCAGCGCCGTCAGCCGCTCCTCGTCCCAGAGCGAGCGCGAGGTGGAGTTCTCGTCATGTATCACGGTCACGTCGGCGCACAGGTAGGTGTAGTAGCCCAGCGCCCGTATGCGCAACATGAGGTCGACGTCCTCATAATAGGCCGGATCGAACAGCGGATCGAAGCCGCCGGCCGCCAGGAACAGCTCACGTCGCAGCAGCAGGCACGCGGCCGAGCAATAGTCGACGATATGAGCGCCGCGTGCCGAAATCCGCTCCACCGCGACGCCGGCCTTGCCGTGCTGGATCGTCCAGCCGTCCGGGTCGACATAGCCCCCCGCCTCCTGCAGGCGGCCGTCGGGATAGACGAACTTGGGGCCGACGGCGCCAGCCGCATGCGCCTCGTCGAGCAGGCGGACCAGCGGTCCGAGATAGCCCGCCGTCAGCTCGATGTCGTTGTTGATCAGGACGATGCGGTCGCCATGCGCCGCCTCGACGCCGATGTTGTTGGCTTCGCCGAAGAACAGGTTGGCATTGAGCTCGATGAGCCGCACGCCCTCGCGGGCGCCGAGCGCCCGCAGGGAGGGGAGGTGTTCCGGCGCGCTGCCGTTGTCGACGACGATGATCTCGAACGGAATGTCGCGCGTGTGCGCGACGATGGAATCGAGGCACTGCCGCGTGAGCTCCGGCTTGTTCCAGTTCACGACGATGAAGGAGAGCTGCACCGCGGCCGGATCGACGCCGTTCATGACGGCTCTCCGCGCGCGGCCGGGCGCTGCATCCCCGCCTTCGATTCGGCGCCCCCGGTGCGCGCCGGGGGCCGGTGAAGGCGTGCCGGGAGCGTGCGCAGCCGATCGACGACGCGGCGAGCCCAGGCAGTCGCCTGTTCGCAGCGCGACAGCCTCGTGGGCGCGGCCGCCTGCCGTTGCGCCACGAGCGCAATGGCCAGATTGGCCAGCGCCTCGGCCCGCGCCAGACGCTCCCGGGGGTCGTCGGCCGTCGCAGCCGAGCGGAGCGGCACCGGCTTGGCGGCCGATGCAGCCTGCTTGCCGCTGCCTACATGCACCGCAAACTCCTCATGGTCGAAGGCTCCCGCCTCTACCTGCGAGGCTAGAATGGGTCAAACCGAATCGGCCGGCCCGCGGCCGGCGCGCGCCGGCCGCGCCTGGGATGGTCGCAATTCTGCCACAAAAGAGCCTTGCCTTGCAGGCCCAGCGCGAGCGGTACGGGCCCTGTTCGGACGGTCCGGCCATTGCACGGCGCAACTGCGCCAACGATGTGCCGAAACAGGGATTGAACGAACCTATGCGATCGAAACGGCTTGCGTTCCAACCGAAGCGATCGATTCCAGCCGTCTCTCTCCATCCTTCGTCGACCACTGCAAAGCTGCTCGGGGCCGTGGCCCTCGGGCTGCTAACGGCCAATTGCGCGAACCAGCTGGAGCGGCAGGTCAAGCTTCAGGCGGAGCGCGGCCAGGCCAAATATGGCGTGGCACCGGGCTATCGGGGCGCGGGCATACCCAAGGGCGGCGGCCGCTCCATGGTCGGCAACAGCTACCGGGTCGGCGGCAGGACCTATACGCCGACGGTCGACCCGGACTACACCGCCGTGGGCCTCGCGTCGTGGTACGGCCCCGGCTTCCACGGCCGACGGACCGCCAACGGCGAAATCTTCGATCGCCACTCCTTCGCCGCTGCCCATCCGACCCTGCCGTTGCCCAGTTACGTGCGGGTCACCAATCTGGCCAACAACCACTCGATGGTCGTCCGCGTCAACGATCGCGGCCCGTTTCATGGCAGGCGCATCATCGACGTCTCGCAGCGTACGGCGGAGGTGCTCGCGTTTCGCCACGTCGGCACCGCGCGGGTCAAGGTCGAATACCTCAGCCCGGCGGACGTCGACGGCAGCGACGACGCCAAGCTGTTGGCCACCCTCGATGACGGTTCCGGTTCGGGCACAGATGCGGCGCCGGCCCCCGTGCTGGTGGCGGCTGCGCCGGCCAGTCCCGAGCTGGCGGGCGGCCAGGCGTCGCCCGCCGCCGTGCCGCCCGTCGAGGCGACCGGCACGGCGCTCGTGCCCCTGACGGCTGCGGCGGATGTCGATGCGGCCGGTGAGGACGAAGAGGGACAGGCCGCCCTGCCACAGGCCAACGCCCCCTTGCCGCCGCGACGGCCGACAGATGTGGACTCGGCAGCCGCGGACGAGGACAGCGGGCAAAGCTCGGTGGCGAAGGCTGGTCCGACTGCCGTCGAGGCGCCCGGTCGCAGTGATCGCAACGCATTCGCCGCGCTGCTCAAGCGGGCCGCCGCCGGACCCACCGCCCCCACGCACGGGCGTTGACGCGGCTGTTGCCATCGCCGAGCGTCAGCCACACATTGGCGCTATGACGGGACCTCGCATATCCGGCCCGAGCGCCGGGCAGCGGCGGCGCGGCGCGGTGGCGGCGGCGCTCGCGGGGCTTTGTCTGCTCGGGCTAACGGCGATAGCGACGGCCGCCGCGCAGCCGAAGGAGACCAACTTTCAGTCTGCCGCCCAAAACGCCCTGTTGGTCGACGACGCGACCGGGGTCGTCCTCTACGAGAAGGCGGCCGACGAGCCCTTCGCACCCGCCAGCATGACCAAGATCATGACCGCGGCGGTGGTGTTCGAGGAGTTGCGCGCGGGCCGCCTCAACCCCGACACCGAGTTCCGCGTTTCCGAGAATGCCTGGCGCAAAGGCGGCGCGCCGTCAGGCGGCTCGGCCATGTTCGCGGCGCTCGGCAGCCGTGTCCGGGTCGATGACCTGCTGCGCGGATTGCTGGTGCAGGCCGGCAACGACGCCGCCATCGTGCTCGCCGAAGGGATTGCCGGCAGCGAGGCGAACTTCGCCGGATTGATGAACAAGCGGGCACAGGAGATCGGGCTCACAAAGTCGTTCTTCGTCAACGCGACGGGGCTGCCGGATCCCGCCCAGCGCATGTCGGCGCGCGATCTGGCGCGGCTGGCCAAGCACGTGATCCACGATTACCCGCGGGAGTATGCCTATTTCGGCGAGCGGGAGTTCACCTGGAACAAGATCCGCCAGCTCAATCGCAACCCGCTCATCACCCTCGAAATCGGTGCCGACGGCCTATCGACGGGCTATACGGAGGAGGGGGGGTACGCCCTCGCCGGCTCGGCCGTGCAGAACGACCAGCGGTTGATCGCGATACTCGGAGGCCTCAAGTCGGCGAAGGATCGGGCCACCGAAAGCCGCAAGCTGCTCGACTGGGGCTTCCGCTTCTTCGAGTCGCGGGATCTGTTCGCGGCCACCGCGCCGGTCGGCGAGGCGGAGGTGTTCGGCGGGGCCAGTGGCGCCGTCCCCCTGATCGCCAAGCAGCCCGTCAAGCTGCTGGCTCCGCGAGGCAGCACCGAGAAGGTCGTTGTGCGAATCATCTATAAGGGCCCGCTCGCGGCGCCCGTTGCCGCAGACAAGGAGGTCGCGCGCTTGATCGTCATGCGGGGCGATATCCAGGCCCTGGAGCTGCCGCTGTACACGCAGACGGCGGTGCCGAAGGGCAGCCTGCCGGCCCGTGCCGTCGACGCCGCGGTCGAGCTGAGCACCGGTTTCATCCGGCGCGCGTTCAAGAAGATATGAACAGATCGGGCCGAGGCCGATTCATTACGTTCGAGGGCGGTGAGGGCGCCGGCAAGTCGACGCAGCTGCGCCAGCTGGCGGCGGCCCTGCGCGCACGCGGCATCGACGTCGTGATCACGCGGGAGCCGGGGGGATCGCCGCGCGCCGAGGAGATTCGCACCTACCTGCTGGCCGGCCACGCCCGCGATCTCGGTGCCACAGCCGAAGCTGTGCTGTTTTCCGCCGCGCGCCTCGACCATATCGACCGCCTGATTCGGCCGGCGCTCGAACGTGGTGCCTGGGTTCTGTGCGATCGATTCGCCGATTCCACCCGCGCCTACCAGGGGGCCCTCGGTGATGTCGACACGGGCCTGATCGACGCCCTCGAACGGGTCGTGGTCGGCGACATGCGGCCCGATCTCACCATCGTCCTCGACATCGCCGCCCCGGTCGGTCTGGCACGCGCCGCCGCGCGCCGCGGCGCAGACGCCGCGCCCGATCGCTTCGAGGCCGAGGACGTCGGCTTCCACACCCGGTTGCGAAGCGCATTCCAGGCGATCGCCGAGCAGCATGCGGATCGCTGCGTCGTCGTCGATGCCGACCAGGAGGAGACGGCCGTGGCGGCGGCCATCGCCGCCATCGTCGAGCAGCGTTTCGAGGAGCTCGTTCACCCCCACGAACCCGTCATAGGGCTCCGCCGCAATGGCTGAAACCGACGATGCGCCCGGGCCCGATCAGGTCCTGGGGGCGCCCCATCCGCGCGAGCAGACGTCGTTGTTCGGCCATGCCGAGGCCGAGGCCGACTTTCTGCGCGCCTACCGCGCCGGTCAGCTGCATCATGCCTGGCTGGTCGGCGGCCCTGCCGGTATCGGCAAGGCCACTTTCGCGTATCGGGCCGCCCGCTTCCTGCTGACGCATCCGGACCCCGGCACGACCGCGGCGGCCGTCGGTCTCGGTGTGCCGCGGGACCATGCGATCGCTCGCCAAGTGGCGGCACTGTCGCATCCGGACCTCGCGGTGGTGCGCCGCGGTCCCCGCAAGGACGGCAAGGGCTTCTCCGCCGAGATCGCCGTCGCCGACGTGCGGCGTGCACTCGATCTGTTCGGCAGCACGGCCGGTGGCTACCGCATCTGCATCGTCGATGCCGCGGACGATCTCAATGCCTCCAGCGCCAACGCGCTGCTCAAGGCCGTCGAGGAGCCGCCGCCGCGCTCGGTGATCTTCATCATCGCCCATGCCCCCGCGCGCGTGCTGCCGACCCTGCGTTCGCGCTGCCGCCGGCTCCTGCTGCGGCCGCTCGGGACCAACGACGTCGCGCTGGCGGTCCGCAGCCTGGGCGAGCCGTGGGCGGGCGCGGCGGACGCGGTGGTGAGCGAGGCGGCCACGCTGTCGGGCGGCTCCGTCGGACGCGCGCTGTCGCTGCTCGATGCCGACCGCATCGCGCTGATCCACCGCGTGCAGGGGCTGCTGGAGCGCTTGCCGGAACTGGAGCTCGATACGCTCTACCGTCTGGCGGAGGACGTTTCGCGGCGCGACAGCACGCCGGAGTTCGAGGCCATGCGCGAGACCCTGGCGGACTGGCTGGCCGATCGCATCCGCGCCCAGGCGGGCGAAGGGGCTCGCCGGCTCGCCCCTCTAGTGGAGGCATGGGAGAAAAACGCCGGCGCGGCGCGCGAGGCCGAGGCCCTCAACCTCGATCGCCGGCCGGTGGTGATCTCGCTGTTCTGCGATCTCGCGGACGCCATGCGGCAGCCGCGAGCCGTCTGACGCAGGGCCGGCGGCGCCCGCAAATCGCGGATGCGCGCCGGGCCCGGAGGACACGTCGCCCGATCAAGCCGCTATACGGGGCGATCAAGGAGCGATATCGGTAGGTCCGTCGACGCCCAAGCCGCGCCGTTCCGGCCCGTCTGTCCCGAAATCGTCCCCAACACCGCATCATCCATGGCCGCCCGTCCGACCTTCTACATCACCACCGCGATCTCTTACCCGAATGGCGCTCCGCACATCGGCCACGCTTACGAGGCGGTCGCCACGGACGCGATCGCCCGGTTCAAGCGGCTCGACGGCTACGACGTCTTCTTCATGACCGGCGTCGACGAGCACGGGCTCAAGATGACGCAGACAGCGGCGAAGCTCGGCCTGACGCCCAAGGAGCTGTCCGACCGCAATACCGAACTGTTCGTCGCGATGTGCGACAGCCTCGGCGTATCCTACGACCGCTTCATCCGCACCACCGAGCCAGCGCATTTTGCGTCGAGCCAGGAGCTCTGGCGGCGGATGGAAGAGGCAGGCGACATCTACCTCGACACCTATGCCGGCTGGTATTCGGTTCGCGACGAGGCGTTCTACGACGAGAGCGAGACGACGCTCGCCGATGGGGGCCAGCGGCTCGGGCCTCAGGGCACGCCGGTCGAATGGACCGAGGAGAACACCTATTTCTTCCGCCTGGCCAAGTATCAGGATCGGCTGCTCGAACTCTACGAGCGCGTGCCCGACTTCGTCGGCCCGGAATCGCGCCGCAACGAGGTGATCAGCTTCGTCCGCGGCGGCCTGCAGGATCTGTCGATCTCGCGCACCACCCTCACCTGGGGCATCCCCGTGCCGCAGGCACCCGGCCATGTCATGTACGTGTGGGTTGACGCGCTGACCAACTACATCACGGGGCTGGGCTTTCCCGATGAGGCCGCGCCGCGCTGGCGCTACTGGCCGGCGGATGTGCACATCATCGGGAAGGACATCACGCGCTTTCACACCGTGTACTGGCCGGCCTTCCTCATGTCGGCGGGCATCGAGGTGCCGCGGCGGGTCTACGGCCATGGCTTCCTGCTGTCGCGCGGCGAGAAGATGTCGAAGTCGGCAGGCAACGTCGTCGGGCCGCAGGATCTGGTCGCCGCATACGGGACCGACCAACTGCGCTACTTTTTCCTGCGCGAGGTGCCGTTTGGCCAGGATGGCAACTACAGCCACGAGACGATCGTCGGCCGCATCAACGCAGATCTGGCCAACGACCTCGGCAATCTGGCGCAGCGCTCGCTGTCGATGGTCGCCCGCAATTGCGCTGGCCGCGTGCCGGCGCGGGGCGCCGATGGCGCGGCCGAGCGGGCCCTGCTGGAGGCGGCCGACGGCCTGCTGTCGAAGGCAAGGGCGGCGCTCCAGAATTTTGCGATTCACACGATCCTGGCGGACATCTGGGCCGTGGTGGCCGACGCCAATCGCTATTTCGCCGCGCAGGAGCCGTGGACCCTGCGCAAGACCGATCCGTCCCGCATGGAGACGGTGCTGTATGTGACGGCCGAGGTGTTGCGCAACGTGGCCATCCTGGCCCAGCCGGTGACGCCCGAGGCGGCCGGCAAGCTGCTCGACCTGCTGGCCGTGCCGGCCGAGGCGCGCGATTTCGCGCACCTGGGCGAGGCCGGCCGCCTCGTGCCCGGGACCGAGTTGCCACCGCCGCAGCCCATCTTCCCGCGCTATGTGGAACCGGAAGCGGAAACGGCGCCGTGATGCTCGTCGACAGCCATTGTCACCTCGACTATTTTACTAACGAACTCGCGCAAATTATTGCTCGCGCTGAGCAATCCGGCATTGGACGGATGGTGTCGATCTCGACGCACGTGCGCAAGGCCGCGACCTACCGCGCCCTGGCCGAAAGTGATCCGCGGATCTTCTTCACGGTCGGCACCCATCCCCACCACGCCGGGGAGGAGGCCGACGTCACCACGGCCGAGATCGTGGCGCTGGCGGAGCATCCGCGTTGCGTCGGCATCGGCGAGGCTGGTCTGGACTATTTCTATGATCGCAGCCCCCGCGACGTGCAGGCCAAGGTGTTCCGCACAAACATCGCCGCCGCCCGCCAGAGCGGGCTGCCGCTGGTTATCCACGCGCGCGACGCCGATGCCGACATGATCGCCATCCTGGAGGATGAGATGGGGAAGGGCGCCTTCAAGGCGCTCTTGCATTGCTTCTCGTCCGGAGCGGCGCTCGCGGAGGCGGGCGTCGCCCTCGGGTTGTACGTCTCGTTCTCCGGCATCCTGACGTTCCGGCGGTCCGAGGAGATCCGCCGCATCGCCGCAGAGGTCCCGCTCGACCGCCTGCTGGTGGAGACCGACGCGCCTTACCTTGCGCCGGAGCCGTACCGCGGCAAGCGCAACGAGCCGGCCTATACGGCACTGACAGCGAAGGTCCTCGCCGACGTTCGCGCCGTCGACGAGGAGGAGATCGCGCGTGTGACGACGGCGAACTTCTACCGATTGTTCGCCAAGGCCGCCGAGGCGGACCGGGCCGCGGGCATGGGGCGGCCGGCGGCATGAGCCTGGTCGCCACCATACTGGGCTGCGGCTCGTCGGCCGGCGTGCCACGGGTGGGGCAGGGCTGGGGCGCCTGCAACCCCGACAACCCCAAGAACCGGCGGCGGCGCTGCTCGATCCTGCTCGAGCGCACGGGTGCCGCGGGACGCACCACGGTGCTCGTCGACATGTCGCCGGACCTGCGCGAGCAGCTGCTGGGGGAACGCGTCACCCGCATCGACGGCGTGCTCGTGACCCATGAGCACGCCGACCACATCCACGGGATCGACGACCTTCGGCCGCTCGCCCTGGTGATGCGCCGCAAGCTCGATGTGTGGGCCGACGACAAGACGGCGGGCTACCTGAACGATCGCTTCGGCTATTGCTTCGAGACGCCGCCCGGCAGCTCCTACCCGCCGATCCTGATCCGGCGCCCCATGCAGATCGGCGTTCCCGTCAGCATCGACGGTGCCGGCGGATCCATCGAGGCGCTCCCCTTCGATATGCTGCACGGCGACACCACCGCGCTCGGCTTCCGCATCGGCGACCTGGCCTACGCCAGCGACGTGCACGCCATGCCGCAGGAGAGCGTCGCCGTGCTCCATGATCTCGACGTGCTGATCATCGACGCGCTGCGCTACACGCGCCATCCGACGCATTTCAATCTGGACCAGGCGCTGGCGCTGATCGCCGAGGTCAAGCCTCGGCGCGCCGTGCTGACCAATCTGCATACGGACCTGGACTACGACGTCCTCGCCGCCGAGACGCCGGCCCACGTCGTTCCGGCCTACGATGGCCTGCGCATCGAGGTGGCCTATCCCTGAGGCCGGACGATCTCTCTTCGCGCCTTGAAGACAATGGACATACGGGAGGAGAGCATGGACCGCGCATTCAGCACGGAGATCAGTGAGGTCGGTGACGCGATTGCGGGTCCGCTGCGGGGGCCCCGCCAGATGCTGGCGACCCAGGAATACGATGACCACGCGTCGATCCACGATGATGCGACGGCACAGAAGCTCGGCTTCAAGGGCGGCACGATCGAGGGCCCCACGCATTTCAGCCAGTTCGCGCCCCTGGGCGAGGCAATCTGGGGCCGCCGCTGGCTCGAGGAGGGCTGCCTGTCGGCCCACTACCGCAACCCGTGCTTCGAAGGCGAGCAGGTGCGGGCCTTCATGCGCAGGCCGGCGGCCGGGGCCACCCACACCACCGTCTGGATGGAGAAGGAGGACGGCACCGAGGTGCTTCGCGGCTCGGCCTCGGTCGGCGCCGGCAACCCTCCGACCGCCCTGGAGGAGCGCCTGAAAACCCTGGCGGCGCCCGAGCTGCTGGTTATCCTGCGGGACGTGAAGGTGGGTTGGACGAGCGGCCGCGTGCCGGTGACGATGGGCCCGACCCAGAACATGGGCGCGCTCTATCCCTTCTCCTTGGCCGACAAGCTCAAGGTCATCACCGAGCCGTCATCGTGGTACCAGTCGGAGTCGGATTCGCCGTGGCAGCAGCCGATCATCCCCATGGAGATGATCAGCGTGCTGCTGTCGGCACCGCTCGAGGGGCGCATCCCCGCCCGCGGGCCGGCGGTCGGCCTCTTCGCCGACCAGGAGATTCGTCTGGTCAAGGGGCCGTTGTTCGTCGGCGCGCCTTACGAGATGGAGCGAGAAGTCGTGGCGCTCAGCGGCAGCCGCCGCACCGAGAGTGCGTGGCTGATCACCCGCGTCTACCAGCCGGGCGGCCGCGACGTGATCGCGACGATGCTGCTCAATACCGCCACGCTCAAGGATTCCTACGAATCCTATGAGGTCGAGCGGCAGGCGCTCGAAGGCGCGAAGGCCTGATTCTGCACCTGACGCGCAGATGGTCACCGATTCGTTCCAATTGACCTGGCTCGGATCGGCTGGCCGGTGAGGCGCAGCCGGTCCGAGATCGATGTCGCTTCGTACACGTGGCCCCGCCAGCGCGAGGCGGCTTTCGTTCGCCGTCGAGGCATGGTTTAGGTGATGCCGTCCGCCAGAGGTCTCCGATGTCATCATTCCGAACGGCTTTCGCTCTCGCCCTGCTTTGCTGCGTGCCGGTGCTTTGCATCGCCGGTGGGGCGCGGGCTCAAGGTGCAGCGACGATCAAGATCGGCGAGCTGAACAGTTACAAGGCCCAGCCGGCCTTCCTGGAGCCCTACAGGAAGGGCATGGAGCTCGCCGTCGAGGAGATCAACGGCGCCGGCGGCGTCGCCGGCCGCAAGCTGGAACTGGTCGTGCGCGACGACGGGGGCAACCCGGGGGACGCGGTGCGTGTCGCGGAGGAGCTCGTCACGCGCGAGAAGGTGGATCTCCTCGCCGGCACCTTCCTGTCCCACATCGGTTTGGCCGTCACCGAATTCGCCGGCAGGCGCAAGGTTTTCTTCCTCGCCGCCGAACCGCTGACCGACAAGATCACCTGGCAGAACGGCAACGCGTATACCTATCGCCTGCGCACCTCCACCTACATGCAGGTCGCCATGCTGCTGCCCGCGGCCATCGCCGCAAAGAAGAAGCGCTGGGCCCTGGTCTACCCGAACTTCGAGTACGGCCAGGCCGCGGCGGCGATCTTCAAGGAGCAACTGCGGGCGGCACAGCCGGACGTGGAGTTCGTGACCGAGCAGGCGCCGCCGCTCGGGCGAATCGATGCGGGCGCGGTGGCGCAGGCCGTCGACGATGCCAAGCCGGACGCCATCTTCAACGCCCTGTTCAGCGCCGATCTGGCGAAGTTCGCCCGGGAGGGCAACACGCGCGGCACCTTCAACGGCCGCTTCGCCGTCAGCCTTCTGTCGGGCGAGCCTGAGTATCTGGATCCACTGCGCGACGAGGTGCCGGTGGGTTGGATCGTGACCGGATATCCCTGGTACGCGATCGAAACGCCCGAGCATAAGGCATTCATCGAAGCCTATCGCCGCAAGTTCAACGACTATCCGCGGTTCGGTTCGGTCATCGGCTACTCCACCATCAAGTCGATCGCGGCGGGCATCGCCAAGGCCGGATCGTCGGATACGGACAAGCTGCTCAAGGCGTTCGAGAACCTCAAGGTCGTTGGCCCATTCGGACCGTTCGAATATAGGGCCTGCGATCACCAGGCGACGATGGGCGCCTATGTCGGCGAGTTGGCCCTGCGGGACGGCAAGGGCGTGATGGTCGATGCCAAGTTCGTCGACGGCAACACCGTGCTGCCATCCTGCGCGGAAGTGGCGAGCCGCCGACTCCGGCCGCAGAACTGAGCCCGTGCCGGTGCGGCGTCGTTAGCCGGGCGCGCACGCCGTCAAGGCATGTCCCGATCAAATGGGAATGACCTGGTCGGACAGGCGCGCTCCAACGGATGACAGCCCAGCGATGGACGCCTTTCTGTTCCAAGCGCTCAACGGCTTCGCCTCGGCGTCCGGCCTGTTCTTCGTCGGGGCGGGGCTGTCGCTGATCTTCGGCGTGTCGCGCATCGTCAACAGCGCCCACGGCTCGCTCTACATGCTGGGGCTGTATTTCGCGTGGACCATTTCCCAGTACATGGGCGGCGCCCTCGGCTTCTGGGGCGGCATCGTGCTGGCCGCCATGGCCGTGGCCGGGCTGGGCGCCCTGATAGAGGTCAGCCTGCTGCGGCGCATCTATCATGTTCCCCAGCTGTTCCAGCTGCTGGCGACGTTTGGGCTCATGCTGGTCATCAACGACGTCGCCCTCGGGCTGTGGGGCGCGGAGGACCTGCTCGGGCCGCGGGCGCCCGGCCTCTCCGGCTTTGTCACCATCTTCGGTCGCCGTCTGCCTCAATACGACCTCTTCCTCATCGTCGTCGGCCCGCTCGTGCTCGTCGCCCTGCATCTGCTGTTGGCCCGCTCGCGCTTCGGCCGGCTGATCCGTGCGGCGACCCAGGACCGCGAGATGCTCGGCGCCCTCGGCGTCAATCAGGCGCTGTTGTTCACCGCGGTATTCGCGCTCGGCAGCTTCCTGGCCGGGCTCGGCGGCGCCCTCCAGCTGGCCAGGGAGCCGGCGAGCCTCTCCCTCGACCTGGCGGTCATCAGCGAGGCCTTCGTGGTGGTGGTCATCGGCGGCATGGGCTCGATCACCGGCGCCTTCGTCGCGGCGGTCCTCATCGCCCAGATCAAGGCCCTGTGCATCGCCATCGGCGTCGTGTCCATCGGCGAGCTGACCATCAACTTCTCCCAGCTGACGCTCGTTGCGGAGTTCGTGGTTATGGCCGCGGTGTTGGTCGTGCGTCCCTACGGCCTGTTCGGCCGGCCGCAGGGCGCGGTCCGCAGCGCCGGCGACGCAGCCGACATGCCGCTGCGGCCTGCGGGGCGGCCGCTTCTCGTCGCTGCGACGGCGCTGGCGCTCGCCCTGTTGTCCCTGCCACTCCTCGAGGCCCGCTTTCCCTACGCCCTGATCGTCGGCACGGACGTGCTGATCGCGGTCGTGTTCGCTACGTCGCTGCATTTCATCATGGGGCCTGGCGGCATGCACTCGTTCGGCCATGCCGCATACTTCGGGCTGGGCGCCTATGGCGCGGCGCTGGCCGTCAAGTGGCTGGCGCTGCCTCTAGGCGCGGCGCTCCTCTGCGCCCCGCTCGCTGCGCTGGCCGGGGCCCTGCTGTTCGGTTGGTTCGCCGTCCGCCTGTCCGGGATCTACCTCGCCATGCTGACGCTGGCCTTCGCGCAAATAGTCTGGTCGATCGCCTTCCAATGGGAGGAGGTGACCGGCGGCTCCAACGGGCTGCTCGGAATCTGGCCACCGTCGCCGTTCGACAACCGTGCGGCCTACTATCTGCTGACCCTGGCTGTCGCGGTCGTCGCAGTGATCGTCCTGCGCCGGCTGCTGTTCGCCCCGTTCGGCTATGCCCTGCGGGCCGGGCGCGACTCGCCGCTGCGCGCCGGCGCCATCGGCATCGACGTCAGACGCATGCAGTGGCTCGGCTTTGCATTGAGCGGCCTTGTCTGCGGGCTCGCCGGCGGCCTGTTCGTCTTTGCCAAGGGCTCGATCTCGCCGGAAGCCATCGGCGTCGGGCGCTCCATCGACGGCATCGTGATGGTCCTGCTCGGCGGTATTCAATCGCTGATCGGGCCGATCGTCGGGGCAGGGGTGTACAGCCTGCTGCAGGACATGGTCATGCGCCAGACCGACTATTGGCGCGCGCTGCTCGGCGGCGTGATCCTGCTCATCGTCCTGCTGTTCCCGGGCGGCATCGCCGGGGCGCTGGCGCGATGGACCCAGACACCAGCGGGAGCGAGCCGGTGACCACCCTCAAGATCCGCCACCTGACGAAGCTGTTCGGCGGCGTGCGCGCGGTCGACGACGTGAGCTTCTCGGTTCGCTCGGGCGAGTTTCTCGCCCTGATCGGGCCGAACGGGGCAGGGAAGTCGACCTGCTTCAACATGATCAACGGTCAGCTCGCGCCAAACGCTGGTGACATCCGCTTCTCCGGGCGATCGATCGTCGGCCTTCCTCCGCGGGCCATCTTCCGGATGGGCGTCGGGCGGACATTCCAGATCGCGGCGACCTTCGCGTCGATGACCGTCCTGGAGAACGTGCAGATGGGCTTGATCTCGCACGCCGCGCAATTGTTCGGCCTGTGGCGCCCGGCCCGCGTGCTGCACCGGGAGCCGGCGATCGAGCTGCTGCGCCAGGTCGGCATGGCCGATGCGGCAGACCGGGCCTGCCGCGAGCTCGCCTATGGTGACGTCAAGCGCGTCGAGCTCGCCATCGCGCTCGCCAACGCGCCGCGGCTGCTGCTGATGGACGAGCCGACGGCAGGCATGGCACCGCGCGAGCGCAACGACCTCATCGCTTTGGTCAAGCAGCTGGTGGTGGAGCGGAACATGGCGGTGTTGTTCACCGAGCATTCGATGGACGTCGTCTTTGCCCACGCCGACCGTGTCATCGTGCTGGCGCGGGGCAAATTGATCGCCGATGGAGCCGTCGCCGCCATTCGCGACGACCCGCAGGTCCAGGAGGTCTACTTCGGAACCGGGAAGACGTTCAGCCGCCGAACCGCTGGCCATCAGGCACCACGCCCATGCACAGACCAATCCTCGCCGTCTCCGCCTTGAATGCCTGGTATGGGGGGGCGCGCATCCTGTACGACCTCGACTTCCACATCGGGCACGGCGAGGTGGTCGCCCTCATGGGCCGCAACGGCGCCGGCAAATCGACCACGATGGAGGCGGTCATGGGCATGGTGTCGCGGCGATCCGGCTCGGTCGTGTTCCGCGACCGCGACGTGTCGAAGCTCGCCCCGTTCCAGATCGCGCGCCTGGGGCTCGGCTTCGTTCCCGGGGATCGCCGTATCTTCACGGAACTGACGGTGCTGGAGAACCTCGACGCCGGTCGTCAGCCGGTTCGCCGGGTGGCGGACGGGCCAGCACTACGGGAATGGACGCCGGAGCGCCTGTTCCGCCTGTTTCCCAATCTCGGCGCCATGCCGGACCGCCGGGGGGACCTCATGTCCGGCGGCGAGCAGCAGATGCTGACCGTGGCAAGGACGCTGATGGGCAACCCGCTGGCGCTGCTGCTGGACGAGCCGTCCGAGGGGCTCGCCCCGGTGATCGTGGAGCAGATGGCGGACACCATCCTCGAGCTGAAGGGGCAGGGCCTCTCGATCCTGCTGTCGGAACAGAACCTCCATTTCGCCGAATTGGTGTCGGACCGGGTCTACGTGCTCGAAAAAGGCCAGATCCGCTGGACCGGCAGCATTGCCGAGCTCGCGGCCGACCGCGACGTGCAGCGGACCTACCTGACGCTATAGCCGCAGCCGCGCGGAGCGCCGCCGCCCGCCGGCTCTCACGCGTCGAACATGATCACCGAACGCAGCACCTTGCCGGACTTCATGTTGGCAAAGCCCTCGTTGATCTCGGCGAGCTTGATCCGGGCCGAGATCCACTGGTCGAGGTGCAGCCGGCCCTTGAGATAGTGGTCGATCAGGCGCGGCATGTCGGTGCGGAAGCGGTTGGAGCCCATGGTCGAGCCCTGAATCCGCTTCTCGCCACGCAGGAACTCGAAGCCGTGGAGCTCGATGTTGGTGCCGAACGGGATCATGCCGATGATCGTCGCGGTGCCGGCCGGGCCAAGCATCTGGAACGACTGCTCGGCCGTCCGTTTCGAGCCGACCGCCTCGAAGGCGTGATGGACCTGGCCCTTGGTCAGCTCCTTCACCTGGGCGACCGGATCGCCGTCGGCGGCGTTGACCATGTCCGTCGCCCCCAGCTCCTGCGCCAGCGCGAGCTTCTGCGCATTGGTGTCGACGGCGATGATGCGACCGGCCCCCGCGATGGCCGCTCCGTTGATGGCGGCCATGCCGATGCCGCCGCAGCCGATCACGACGACCGTTTCGCCCGGCGCCACGCGGGCCGTGTTGAAGACCGCGCCCGTGCCGGTGATGACCCCGCAGCCGATCAGCGCCGCGCGATCGAGCGGCATGTCCTCGCGGATTTTCACCAGCGCGTTCTCGTGCACGAGCATCTGCTCGGCAAAGGAGGACATGTTGAGGAATTGGTGCAGCGGGCCTCCGCGATCCCACGTCAGGCGCTTGGATACGCCCGGCGGCAGCCTCACGTCGGTGCCGGTGCAGATGGCGGGGCGGCCGGAGGTGCATTGCTCGCAGGTGCCGCAAAAGACGGACAGACAGGTAATGACGTGGTCGCCCTTGCGCGCGTAGGTCACGTCGGAGCCGACCTCCTCCACGATGCCCGCCGACTCGTGGCCGAGCACTGCCGGCAGCGGGTGCGGATAGAGACCCTCCATGAAGTGCAGGTCGGAATGGCACAGGCCCGCGCAGGACGTCCGGATCAGCACCTCGCGGGGACCGGGCTTCTGCACCTTGACGTCCTCGATCACCAGCGGCTGATTGGCCTCGTGCAGCACGGCTGCCTTCATGTCCGCATCCTCCCGTCTTCTCTTGCTGGCGCTGCCGACGCAGTTGCCTTGGGACGAGCCTAGGCCGCGCTCCGGCACGGCACAAGCCGCCGGCTCGGCTCGATGCACGGGGGTGATCCGGCCGCCGCCTCAGCGATAGACGGCGCAGCCTTTCGCCTCGAGCTCAGCGAACCAGGCCGGGGCCGTCAGCGTCGTCACCCAGCGCAGATCGACCTTCTCCAGGCGCGGGAGGTCCAGCAGCGTTGCGGGCAGGCTGGAAATCGGGTTGCCCCGCAGGTCGACCTGGCGGAGCTCACCCAGGGCGCCGATCGCTACGGGCAAGGTGGTGAGGCCGTTGTTGCGCAGATGCAGCTCGCGTAGCCGCGTCAGCTTCGAGATGGCGTCCGGTAGCGCGGCCAGGCGGTTGTCCGTGACGCGCAATTCGATGAGGCCGGACATGTTGGTGACGGCATCGGGCAGGGTCTGGAACGCGTTGTTGCTGATGTTCAGGTAGCGCAATTTGACAAGCCGCCCGAGGGAGTGCGGAAGTTCGGTCAGCGCGTTGTCGTGCAGGTAGAGGAAATCGCTCAGGTCGATCAGGTCGCCCAGGCCGTCCGGAACGCGCCTCAGCCTGTTGTGACCCAGGTCGAGCATCCGAAGTGCCCGCAGCTCGCGCACGCGTTCCGAGAGCTCCGTCAGGCCGTTGTCTGCGAGCACGAGCGTCCGGATTTCGGTCCTGTCCCACACCTCGTCGGGCACGGCGCCGAGCCCTTGCTTCCAGAGCGACAGATCAAAATCCGAGCCATATCCCACACGCCAAGCCTACCGTTTGGCTTGGCTGGAGCCAAGGTCGGCCGATGGGTGCGCCTCCCATGCGACGGCCAGGTGATAGTTCCATAATATATCTTATGCGAATTAGTGGCCGGAAGCTCCCCTCCTGTCCGGCCCGTCAGATCGGGTCGTCGTCAGCCGCCGCATGAATTGGCCGGGCCGGTCTGGGCGGAACCGGCCGGCTATCGCGGGCCGAACCCATCGACGCCTCCGGGTCGCTGATCGCCTCGCGGCCATAGAGCGACACCAGCCGCGCGATGACGACGGCGTTGTAGAACAGCCCGGTGACGGCCTCGAAGACGGCCATCATCCGCGCCAGCGGATGCAGCGGAAGCACGTCGCCGTAGCCGATGGTGGCGAGCGTCGAGAAGCTGAAATAGACGAGCACGCCCACATCGTCGTGGCTTATGTCCGGATGCAGCGCTTTGGGGCCCAGGAGCGTCACGCAGAGGCCGTAGAGCTGGGACCAGAAGATTCCGAGCATGAGAAAGCCGCTGAGCGCACTCGCCAGCGTGGTGAGGTCGGCGGCGCGGGCCCGCAACAGGTCGTTCGCCAGGCGAATGAAGATGCCACCGGTCAGGATCGCGAACACCAGCTGAGGCGCGGCGGCGCCGATGAGGGAGCTCAGCTCGAGGAACCGCAGCAGCAGCCAGAGCGTCGCGACCGCCACGATCGTCAGGAACCGCCACCCCGACAGCGACAAGCTCATCGACGCGGTGATGATGGCGACGGCCAGCAGAGCGACCTCCGCCATCGCCACACTCTCGCGGCGGACGGCGAAAGGCGACAGCAGGATCAGAACGACGCTCGCGCCGAGAAAGGCGAATGCGTGGTTGCGGCGCAACCAGTGGGCAAAGGGATTTGCAAGCGGCGACAACGGGCTCTCCGCAAAGACGTGGCTTGACGCGTATCGAAAGGTCCGGCTCGGAGGGCATCGGCCGCGTATCTCTACCCATCATGAGGGCCGCGCGATACCGCCGGCCACGCTCGCGGCGGGCAGGCGTTGCGCGCCGGCCTTGCCGTGCGCCCGTTTCCGGGGCACGACAGGTTGCCATCGACCGTCCGCCCGCACTTGCCGAGTCCCGCGCATGGATGACGTTCATTATCGCGAATACAAGATCCTGCTGCGACCGGAGCAGTTCTACGCCGCGTCGCGTTTCGAGGACTATTGGAACGTTCTGACCGGCATCGCCGACGCGCTCGGCGTCGGCGTCACCACGAACAAGAACGCGTTCCACCGGGCGATCCGGGAGGTGCTGTTCTACGATACGCTGCGCCACGACCTGTATGCGAATTCGTTCATCCTGCGGAAGCGGACGTTCTACACCAACGGGTGGCCCGACACGGAGCACGAGCTGACCGTCAAGTTCCGTAGCCCCGACTATGATGTCGCCCGCGCCGTCGACATCACACCGCACCTCACCGGCGAAGCCGACATCAAGTTCAAGGAGGAGCTGCTGCCGCTGAAGAACGAGCTGGGCGGCATGCGCAGCCTATACTCCCACAATTGCGTGCTGCGGTCGCCCAGCATCGTCCTCGACAAGGGGCTGGAGCACATCACCGAGGTGTTTCCCGTGATGAAGCGGATCGACATCAAGCCCAAGACGCGGATCGAGCTCGTCAACGACGTCGCCGTCGAGGAACTGCTCGTGGACGCCGGGAATTTCGACTTCGGCCATGGCTATCAAGCCAAGGCGACGATCTCCTTGTGGCGCAACCGCGCCTCGGAACGCTCGCTGATCGGCGAGTTCGCCTTTCAGGCGAAGTTCGCCTCGGCCGACGAGATCCACCGCAAGGCCAAGCGCCTCTCCGAGGACTTCTTTCTTGCGGTGCAGAGGAAGGCCCCCGACTGGGTCGCGCTGGGCACCACGAAGACGGCGCTGGTCTACGGGATCGCCGGCAAGCCCGCGGCCCGGGAGGAGTAGGGCTCCCATGGGCACGGACCCCGGCGAGCAGGCTGGCAGCCCGTCTGTGCAGGGCGACCGGGTCCCCCTCGCCCGCCTGTTCGGCGTCTTCCTGATGATCGGTGCGACCAGCTTCGGCGGAGGCGTGGTGGCCTATCTGCGGTCGAGCCTGGTGACGCGGCAGCGATGGCTCGACGACGAGGAGTTCCTGACGGCGCTCGAGATTTCGCAGGCGCTGCCGGGCCTCAACGCGACCAACATGAGCATCATCGTGGGCGACCGGCTGCGCGGCGTGATCGGCGCCGCGGTCGCCTTCGCCGGGATGACGCTGCCCGGCGCCTCGCTCGTGTTCGCCCTCGGGGTTCTCTACGCCGCCAACCGCCACGATCCGACGGTCAACGCGGCCCTGATCGGTGTCGGCGCCGCGGCAGTCGGCCTGCTCGTCTCGGTGACGCTGCAATTGGGGCGCAAGCAGCTCGGCCATGCGCTCGACATCGCCATCGTCGTGGTGGTGGTGGCGTTGATCAGCGTCTTCCACGTGTCTCTGGTGGTCGTGCTCGTGACCGTGACGCCGGTTGCGATCTACCTCTATCGGCCGCGCGCCCTGGTCCCTGCCCCGGCGGTGCCCTCCGGTCTCGACAAGAAGCCGGCGGACTAGCGCATGCACGACAGTATCCGCATCTTCTCGGTCTTCGCGCTGCTCTCGGTCCTGGCCATCGGCGGCGGAACGGCGGTGCTTCCCGAAATGAAGCATCTGACCATCGACACCTACCATTGGCTCGACGACGATCAGTTCCGTGACATCTACGGCCTCGGCCAATTGGCGCCGGGGCCCAACCTGCTGATGGTCGTCGTCATCGGCTACCACGTGGCCGGCAGCGCAGGTGCGCTGCTCGCATTCGTCGGTTTCTTTCTGCCTGCTTCGGTCATTGCGCTGACGGCATCACGCGTTTGGAATCGCTTTGCCGGTTCGCCCTGGCGTCTGTCCGTGCAACGTGCCCTCGGGCCGATCTCGATCGGGCTGATGATCGCCGGGATCGTGTCGGTGGCCCGCACCGCGATCAGCGGTGTCCCAACGGCGCTCCTCGCCGTGGCGGTGTTCGCGGTGCTCAGCCTGTTCCGTCGGCTCAACCCGGCCTGGATGATCCTCGCGGCCGGGCTCGTCGGCGCGGCGGCATTCCGGTAGAGCATTTCCGCGTTTCTCTGAATCGCGGAAATGCTCTACTTATCTGTTTTGTCGCATTTTTCACGCGAACCGGCGTCCACTTCGCTCAAAAATCCTCTAGAGCCCCTTGCGCCTGGGCAAAATCGAGTTGTTGAACCGGGAGCGCTTGTCACCGATCGGGTGATTTTGGATTTCACCCGATCGATGGGGCATTGCGCCGCTCGCCGCGGTCGCTCGCCTCAGCCGCGCGAGCCGCTGAACGGCCAACTGCCGACGAACCCGGCCGAGACGGTGCCGTTGATCGTATCGCCCTCGACGTTGCCCTTGAACTCGAGTGTCAGCGGCATCGGATTGTCGATCTTGATCTTCCAGCTGGCTTCGTCGCCGGCAACCGCGCCGTCGAAGATCTCGGTCGAATTGCCCTCGGCCGCCTGCGTGCCGGTCAGCGCGCCGCCGTCGCTCGCCAGCGTGATCGACGAGCTGCGCTCGCCCATCGGCGTCTGCATGGTGATGTTCCAGGTTCCGTCCACAGCCATCGAAAGCTCCCTTTGGATCCGGCCGGATGCGGCCCGGCGCTCCTTAGGTAGAGCTTTCCGGCGCGAATGGGAACGCCGCGCCTGCGCCCGTCAGCCGCCAGGGATGTTCCACAGCCCGGGCGTCGCCAGCTCGAGCAGATGGCCGTCCGGATCGCGGAAATAAATGCTCTTGCCGCCCCGCGGCCAGTCGGTCCGGCCTTCGATCTCGACGCCATGACCGGTGAGCGCCCTCTCCCACTGCGCCAGATCGTCGGCCGCGATGGCAAACGCCACATGCAGCGGCCCGTGGCCGTCGTGGGGAGGAATGGTGCCGCCCGGCAGATGCACGGTCTCGAGCGTCGCGCCGCGCTGGAAGAGCAGCAGCACGGTGGTGTCGCCGACCCCATAGGCGCGGAAGCGCTGGTCGGCCACGAGCGGCTTCAGGCCGAGGACGTCCTCGTAGAAGCGCTCCGCGCGTTCGAGGTCGTCCACGTAGAGGGCGGTTTCCAGAACACGGCGCAGCGGTGGCGGCGGGGGCATGTTGGCCTCACCACATATCGAGGGCGACGCGGGCTTCCTCCGACATGCGGCTCTGGTCCCACGGTGGATCGAAGACCATGTTGACCTTCACCCCCGACGTGCCCGGTACGGACGCCACGGCGTTTTCCACCCAGCCGGGCATTTCGCCGGCCACGGGGCAGGCCGGCGCGGTGAGCGTCATGTCGATCGTCACGTGCCGGTCGTCGCCGATCTCGACGCGGTAGATCAGGCCGAGCTCGTAGATGTCGGCCGGGATCTCCGGGTCGTAGACGGTCTTGAGCGCGGCGACGATGTCGTCGGTCAGCCGGTCGATCTCCTCGGGCGCGAGCGTCGAGGGGGGCGCCACGTCGGGCGCGTTCGGCGGCGGACTGTCGACCGGGGCATGGTTGTTCACGGATTCTCTCCTCGGGGCGCCGGACCGATGCGAAGCGTCAGGCAAACATCTGCTCCGCCTTGATCAGCGCCTCCGCCAATTTATCCACTTCCTCGATGGTATTGTAGAGGCCGAACGAGGCGCGGCATGTCGACGTGGTGCCGAACCGCTCCAGGAGCGGCATGGCGCAATGGGTTCCGGCGCGGACCGCGACGCCGGCGCGGTCGATGATGGTGGCCACATCATGGGCGTGGGCACCCTTCATCTCGAACGAGAGGATGGCGCCCTTGCCCCTGGCCCGGCCGATGATGCGGATCGAGTTCATGGCGCCGAGCCGGTCGTGGGCGTAGGCCGACAGCCGCTCCTCGTGCGCACGGATCGCCTCGCGCCCGAGGCCGTGCATGTAGCGCAGCGCGGCCCCCAGCCCAACCGCCTCGACGATCGGCGGCGTGCCTGCCTCGAAGCGGTGCGGCGGAGCATTGTAGGTCACCCGGTCTCGGGTCACCGTCTCGATCATCTCGCCGCCGCCATTGAAGGGCGGCATGACCTCGAGCCACTGCTTCTTGCCATACAGCACGCCGATGCCCGTGGGACCGTACACCTTGTGGCCGGTGAAGACGTAGAAGTCGGCGTCGATGTCCCGCACGTCGGGCGCCAGGTGGACAGCGCCCTGGCTGCCGTCGACGAGCACCGGGATGCCGCGCGCGTGCGCGATGCGCACGATGTCCTTCACCGGCGAGACCGTGCCCAGAACGTTCGACATGTGGGTGAGCGCCACGATCTTGGTGCGCTCCGTGAGCAGCGCCTCGAAGGCGTCGATTAGCAGGTTGCCTTCATCGTCCACCGGAATCCACTTGATCACCGCGCCCTTGCGCTCGCGGTGGAAGTGCCACGGCACGATGTTGGAGTGATGCTCCATGATCGAGACGACGATCTCGTCCCCCTCGCCGATCGCCATGCGGCCGAACGAGTCGGCCACCAGGTTGATGGCCTCGGTGGCCGAGCGGGTGAAGATGATCTCGTCGGTCGAGGCAGCATTGAGGAACGCACGGACCGCTTCGCGGCCGTCCTCGTAGGCCTCGGTCGCGGCATTGGCCATGTAATGCAGGCCGCGATGGACGTTGGAGTAGCCGGTCTCCATCGTCCGCACCATGGCGTCGATGACGGCGCGCGGCTTTTGCGCCGACGCGGCGTTGTCGAGATAGACCAGTGGTTTGCCATAGACCGTCTGCGACAGGATGGGAAAATCCCGGCGCACGGCGTCCAGGTCATAGGCGCCGGCGGGCGGCACACGGCTCAGTTCGTTCATGGCTCGATGGAGCGGCTTGCCGCCGCCCTCCCTGGAGCATACCCGGTCCAACCGGATCGCCATGCTCCGCTTCGCGTTGATCGGGCGCCGTCTCGCCAATCGGCCTGGTCCGCCCGATGAAGGGAACGCACTCTCGCCGGCTCAGCGGCGCTCGCTCAGCCAGGTTGCGGCAAGGCCCGCCAGCGCGTCGCGCACATCGTCGCGCACCACGAACTCCAGCGGCTCGCCCAGGAACGCCTCGACCATCAGCGCCTCCGCTTCCGGACGCGGCAGGCCGCGCGCCATGAGGTAGAACAGCAGGTCATCGTCGAGCGCACCGCAGGTGGCGCCGTGCGCGCACTGGACGTCGTCGGCAAAGATCTCCAGCTCGGGCTTGTTGTTCATGGTGCCGCCCTCGGAGAGCAGCAGCGCGGCCGACATCATGCGCCCATCCGATTTCTGGGCATGCGGGCGCACGATGATCTTGCCCTGAAAAACCCCGACCGCCTCGTCGTCAACGACGGTCTTGAACAGCTCGCGGCTGGTACAATGGGGCACTGCGTGATCGAGCAGCAGCGTGGTATCGGCGTGCTGGCGGCCGCGGAGCATGGTGGCACCGCCGAGCGCAATGGTCGCGTTCTCGCCGGCGCAGCCCAGGAAGATCTGGTGGCGGGCCACGCTCGCGCCTTTGGTCAGCGCGAACGACTTGAAGTCGGTGCCGGCGCCCAGCGCCACGGTCAGAGTCGAGACGGCGAGCGCCCCAAGCCCTTCGTCGTTGACGCGCACGTGCGAAACGCGGGCCGCGGCGCCGGCAACGATCTCGACCGCGCTATTGACCTGGTAGGCGAGCCCGTCCGGCCCCTGGTGCGTCTCGACGAGGTCGAGCTCCGCCCCGTCGTCCACCACGATGAACAGGCGCGGCGACGTCGCGAACGACTGGGCGGCGCCGTTGACGAAGCGCAGCTCCAGGCGCGCGGCACCGGCCTCACGCCGCACGTGAACGATAGCGCCGTCGGCCATGAACGCCGTGTTGAGCGCCAGCGCCGTGTTGCCGCGGGCGATCTCCAGGCCGGCCATTCTGGCGGTCAGCGGATGGCCGCTCGCCAGCGCATCGGCCAGCGGCACGATCTCGATGCCGGCGAGGTCGGAGGGCGCCGCAACGAGATGGCCGTTGGCGAAGGTCAGCTGCGGGGTGGCGAGATCGCCCAGGGGCGGCGCCTGCCCGAGCAGGCGTGCCGCAGCCTCGCCTTCCGGCTTCAGCGCCAAGGGTGGGGCGTCGCGCATGAAGGCGCGCAGGTCGGTATATTTCCACTCTTCGATGCGCCGATGCGGCAGCCCGCTGGCCGTGAAGAGGGCGAAGGCCTCGTCGCGCAGCCGCTTAACGACGCCGTCGCCCGGCAGCACCGGCCGCACGTGCGAGAAACGCTCGATCAGTTCCGTTTCGGCCGCGGTCCGGATGATGCTGAGTTCGGCGGTCATCACGCGGCCTGCTGGCGGTAGTCGGCGTAGCCGTTTGCCTCGAGCTCGATCGCGAGTTCCTTGCCGCCGGAGCGGACCACGCGGCCGTTCGCCATCACGTGCACGGTGTCGGGAACGATGTAGTCGAGCAGGCGCTGGTAGTGCGTGATCACCAGCGACGAGCGGTCCGGCGCGCGCAGCGCATTGACGCCGTCGGCGACGATCTTGAGCGCGTCGATGTCGAGGCCCGAATCAGTCTCGTCCAGGATGCACAGGCTGGGCTCCAGCAGCGCCATCTGCAGGATCTCCATGCGCTTCTTCTCGCCGCCGGAGAAGCCGACGTTGAGCGGCCGCTTCAACATCTCCGGGTCGATGGCGAGCTTCGTCGCCGCCGCCTTGACCCGGCGCATCAGGTCAGGCGTCGTCAGCTCGGCCTCGCCCCTCGCCTTGCGCTGCGCGTTGAGGGCGGCCTTGAGGAAGGTCATGGTACCGACGCCGGGGATCTCCAGCGGATACTGGAAGGCGAGAAAGACGCCCTTGGCGGCCCGCTCGAACGGCTCCAGCTCCAGGATGCTCTCGCCGTCGAGCAGGATCTCGCCGTCGACGACGGTGTAATCCTCCTTGCCGGCAATGACGTAGGAGAGGGTGGACTTGCCCGAGCCATTGGGGCCCATGATGGCCGCCACTTCGCCGGTGTTCACCGTGAGGTCCAGGCCGTTGAGGATGCGCTTGTCCTCGATGTCGACGACGAGGTTTCTGATTTCCAGCATGGTCAGATCCGGTTGTTCGCCATCCCGCGCTCGGCGCAGCGCAGGGCTGCCGCGGGACGATGTATCGTTGTGGTGACGCGATGGCAGGCGGCCTCAGGCCGCCGACGGCTCAGCCGACGCTGCCTTCGAGCGAGATCGAGATCAGCTTCTGCGCCTCGACCGCGAATTCCATGGGCAGCTGCTGCAACACGTCCTTGACGAAGCCGTTGACGATCAGCGCCACCGCCTCCTCGGAGGAAAGCCCCCGCTGCAGGCAGTAGAACATCTGGTCGTCGGAGATTTTCGACGTCGTCGCCTCGTGCTCGAAGACCGCCGAGGCGTTCTTCGATTCGATGTAGGGCACCGTATGGGCCCCGCAGCCGTCGCCGATGAGCAGGCTGTCGCAATTGGTGAAGTTGCGCGCTCCCGAGGCCTTGCGGTGAGCCGAGACCAAGCCCCGGTAAGTGTTGTCCGAGCGGCCGGCTGCAATGCCCTTGGAGATGATGCGGCTCGCCGTGTTCTTGCCGAGGTGGATCATCTTGGTGCCGCTGTCGACCTGCTGGCGGCCGTTGGAGATGGCGATCGAGTAGAACTCGCCGCTGCTGCCGTCGCCGCGCAGGATGCAGGATGGATATTTCCAGGTGATGGCCGAGCCGGTCTCCACCTGCGTCCAGGAGATCTTCGAGCGCGCCCCGCGACAATCGCCGCGCTTGGTGACGAAGTTGAAGATGCCGCCCCTGCCCTGGGCGTCGCCCGGATACCAGTTCTGGACCGTCGAGTATTTGATCTCGGCGTCATCGAGCGCGATCAGCTCGACCACGGCGGCGTGCAGCTGGTTCTCGTCGCGCTGGGGCGCCGTACAGCCTTCCAGGTAGCTGACGTAGGACCCCTTGTCGGCAATGATCAGCGTGCGCTCGAACTGGCCCGTGTTGCGCTCATTGATGCGGAAGTAGGTCGACAGCTCCATCGGGCAGCGCACGCCAGGCGGCACGTAGACGAACGAGCCGTCGGTGAACACCGCCGAGTTCAATGTGGCGAAGAAATTGTCGGTGACCGGAACGACGGAGCCCAGGTATTTCTTGACGAGCTCCGGATGCTCGCGGATCGCCTCCGAGATCGGGCAGAAGATGACGCCGGCCTTGGCCAGCTCCGCCTTGAAGGTGGTCGCCACCGAGACCGAATCGAAGACCGCGTCGACGGCGACGCGCGACGTCTTGACGCCGGCCAGGATCTCCTGCTCGCGCAGCGGGATGCCGAGCTTCTCGTACGTCTTGAGGATCTCCGGGTCGACGTCGTCGAGGGTCTCGGGCCCGGCAAGCCGCTTGGGCGCCGCATAGTAGTAGGCGTCCTGGTAGTCGATCGGGGGATAGTCGACCCGCGCCCATTTGGGCTCGCGCATGGTCAGCCAGCGCTGATAAGCGTCGAGGCGCCACTCGGTCATCCAGGCGGGCTCGCCTTTCTTGGCGGAAATGAAGCGGACGATCTCCTCCGACAGGCCCTTGGGAGCCTTGTCCGTCTCGATGATCGTCTCGAAACCGTACTTGTACTGATCGACGTCGATCGCTTTGACGCGCTCGACCGTTTCCTGCACAGCAGGCATTCATCCCTCCTCTCACGGCTTCAAGGGCCGTGGATCGGTATACGCAGGCGGCGGTCCGCTGAGCCCGCAGCCCGACGCCCGGGCTCAGGCGGCGCGGCGCGCCCCTGCCCGTCTATGTAAGGTTTCCAGCGCCTTTTCGAAGACCTGGCCGAAACGGACGACGTCCGCCATGCTCGACCGCCAGCCCAGGCTGGCCCTGAGCGCCCCTCCCGCGAGCTCCTTGTCGATGCCCATTGCGTCGAGCACGTGGGAGCGCTTGATCTTGCCGGACGAGCACGCCGATCCGGAGGACAGAGCGATACCCGCTCTGTCGAAGTGCATCAACAGTGTTTCCGCCGTCAGGCCACGCACCGCGAAGGCGCTGGTGTTGGCGACGCGTTCCGCCTGCCCGCCGAAGATGACCGCGTCCGGCGCCAGGCGCCTGACCACGTCCTCCAGCTGGCCACGCAGTGCTGCGAGCCGGGGCTGCTCGGCCGCAAGGTCGGCCGCCGCTGCGGCGGCCGCCGCGCCGAAGCCTGCAATGCCGGGCCCGTTATGGGTGCCGGCACGGTGGCCGCGCTCCTGCCCTCCGCCCCGCAGCAGCGCCTGCGCCAGCCGCACGCGGTCGCCGGCCAGCACGATGGCGCCGACGCCCTGCGGTCCGCCGAGCTTGTGGGCCGACAGAAAGAGCGCGTCGATGCCCAGGTCGGCCATGGCGAGCGGCAGCTTGCCCGCCGCCTGCACGGCGTCGGCGACCACGAGCCCGCCGCGAGCGTGCACGAGCTCGGCAGCGGCGCGAATGGGCTGCACCACGCCGGTCTCGTTGTTGACCACCTGCAGCGCGACGAGCGCCGGCCCCTCGTCTGTCAGCGCCGTGTCGAGCCAAGCCAGATCGGCAACGCCATGCGCATCGACCGGGATCAGCCGGGCGCCGGTCGGCCCGAAGCCGTGGCCTTCGCGCACGCATGCGTGCTCGGTGGACAGCACGAAGAGGCGGTCGAAGGCTGGGCCCGGCGCCGTCGCGACCAGCGTGCCCGGGCTGAGCAGCGTATTGGCCGCCTCGGTGCCGCCACTGGTGAAGACCACGTCCTGCGGCCGCGCGCCGGCCAGCTCCGCGACCTGCTCTCGCGCCGCCTCGACCGACGCCCGCGCCGCGCGCCCTTCGCCGTGAACGGACGAGGGGTTGCCGCCACGGGCCAATGCCTGGGCGATTGCCGTGATGACCACGGGGCGCACGACGGACGTCGCGTTGTAGTCCAGGTATGTGCGCTCGTCGGCCATCGACCCTGTCAACCTGCTCGCACGCAAACCTTGCAATCGCCCCCTGCGACCGTGCTAAACAGCATGCGACTTGCGGGCCAAGCGCCCGGCAACCCGATAATTTAATGCGCTTAGAACGGTTCTAAGCCCTATTTGACGTCCGAACAGGACCCGAGTCAAGGCACCCTCGATGCCGGCCCGGGCTCGCAGGCGTCGCACCAGCAAGGCTCCAGGATGCCCGAAGTCATTTTCGCCGGTCCCGCAGGACGTATCGAGGGGCGCTACCACCCGTCGAAGCGCAAGGGTGCGCCCATCGCGGTCATCCTTCATCCACACCCGCAGTTCGGCGGGACGATGAACAACCAGATCGTCTATAACCTCTACTACGCCTACGTAAATCGCGGCTTCTCTGTGCTGCGCTTCAACTTCCGCGGTGTCGGCCGCAGCCAGGGCGCCTTCGACCACGGCGTCGGCGAACTGTCCGATGCGGCTGCGGCCCTCGACTGGGTGCAGTCGGTCAACCCCGAAGCGCGCACCTGCTGGATCGCCGGCATTTCGTTCGGCGCCTGGATCGGCATGCAGCTACTCATGCGGCGGCCTGAGATCGAGGGCTTCGTCTCGATCGCCGCCATGGCGAATCGCTATGACTTCTCTTTCCTCGCCCCCTGCCCCTCGTCCGGCCTGTTCGTGCACGGCTCGGAGGACCGTGTCGCACCGGTGAAGGACGTCGTCGCCGTCATCGAGAAGGTCAAGACCCAGAAGGGGATCCAGATCGAGCACGCAGTCGTCGAGGGCGCCAACCACTTCTTCGACGGCAAGGTCGACGACCTGATGGCCACGGTGAACGTGTATCTCGACCGGCGTCTGGGCCCGGCCGCGGCGGAGACCGCCGCCTGAGGCGAGCCGCAACGCGCCTTACGGGCTCGCCAACACGCCACCCGTCGTGGGCTCCTTGACCCCGGTCGTAGTCGGGAACGTCAGTGCCAGCCCCTCCAGGCTCCGCACGGCCAGGAACCCGAAGGCCTGTGCCTCCAGGAACGCCGCCGACCAGCCAAGGCCGTCGGCGGTGATCATGTCGGCCCGCAGGTGATAGCTGAGCAGGCGCAGCAGCTCGCCGTTCTTGGTGCCGCCGCCCGCCACAACCCAGCGCTGCGGCGTGTCATGCGCGAAGTCCAGCGCCCGGGCGACCGAGCGGGCCGTGAACGCCGTCAGCGTCGCCGCCCCGTTCTCAACCGACAGGTGTCCCACCATGCGATGCGAGAACCAGTTGCGATCGAGCGACTTGGGGGGCAGGCGCTGAAAGAACGGATGCACGAGCAGCCAGGCGAGCAGTGGCTCGTCCGGCCGCCCGCGGGCCGCCGTGCGGCCGCCGTCGTCGAGCGGATGGCCGGTCCGGTCGCGCATCCAATCGTCGATCAGCGCGTTGCCCGGGCCGGTGTCGAAGGCCAGCAGCGATCCATCGGCGCCGATGAAGGTGACATTGGCGACGCCGCCCAGGTTGAGGATGGCCACGGGCAGCTCGAGCCCGGCATACTGGGCGAGCGCACCGTGAAAGGGCGGCACCATCGGGGCGCCCTGGCCGCCCGCGTCCATATCCGCGCCGCGCATATCGTAAACCACGGGAATCTTGAGCCGCCGGGCGAGCGCCCTGCCGTCTCCGAGTTGGACCGTGATGCGCGCCTCGGGCCGGTGCAGCACCGTCTGGCCATGGAAGCCGACGACGTCGATGCTGTCCCGCGACAGGCCATGATCGGCGAGAAACGCTTCCACGGCTTCCGCATGGGTTTCCGTGATCAGGGCTTCGGCCTCGATCAGATTTCCCGGCCGCTCGGTGCGGCTGGAAAGTTGCGCCGCGTCGACGATCGCCTGGCGCAGCACATCGCGTTCGTCGTCGCCGTAGGCGCGATAGCCGGTCGGCCCGAGCGACGTGATCGTGCGGCCGTCGGTTTCGATCAGGGCGACGTCGATACCGTCGAGCGACGTGCCGCTCATGAGGCCGATGGCCCGCTTCACGCCCATTGTGAATCCTCCGTGATCTGACCGGCCAAAGCTGTTACACGGCGCCGGTTAAGAGCAAAGACAAAGAGCAAGCCATGCGTGCCCCCCAGTCCGACTTCCTTCGCGTTCTGACCGAGCGCGGCTACATCCACCAGTGCTCCGATCTGGAGGGGCTCGACGCTCAGGCGCGCGCTGGCCAGTTGACGGCCTACGTGGGGTACGACTGCACCGGACCGTCGCTGCACGTCGGCCATCTCATGTCGATCATGATGCTGTACTGGTTCCAGCAGACCGGCCATCGCCCGATCACGTTGATGGGCGGCGGCACCACGCGCGTGGGCGACCCGTCGGGCAAGGACGAGAGCCGCAGGATGCTCTCGCTGGCTCAGATCGAGGACAACAAGCTGAGCCTGCGCACGGTGTTCTCGCGCTTCATCGACTACGGCTCGCCGAGGGGCGCAGCCGTCATGGCCGATAACGCGGAGTGGCTGGCGCCCCTCAACTACATCGAGTTCCTGCGCGACGTGGGCCGGCACTTCTCGGTCAACCGCATGCTCAGCTTCGACAGCGTCAAGATGCGCCTCGACCGCGAGCACGAGCTGTCGTTCCTCGAGTTCAACTACATGATCCTGCAGGCCTACGACTTCGTCGAACTGAACAAGCGCCACGGCTGCGTCTTGCAGATGGGCGGCTCGGACCAGTGGGGCAACATCGTCAACGGCATCGACCTGGGCCGCCGCATGGGCACGCCACAGCTCTACGCGCTCACCTGCCCGCTGATCACCACCGCGTCCGGGGCGAAGATGGGCAAGACGGCGGCGGGGGCCGTCTGGCTCAAGGACGAGATGCTGACCCCTTACGAATACTGGCAGTTCTGGCGCAATACCGAGGACGACGACGTGGAACGCTTCCTCAAGCTGTTCACGACGCTGCCCCTGCCGGAGATCGCCCGTCTGGCCGCCCTCGCCGGCAGCGAGCTCAACGAGGCCAAGAAGGTGCTCGCCACGGAGGCTACCGCCCTGTTGCACGGGCGGGAGACGGCCGCGGAAGCGGCCGAGACGGCGCGGCGCACGTTTGAGGAAGGGGCGCTGGCCGAGAACTTGCCGACCGTGTCGCTGCCGGTCGGCGACCTCGAAAGCGGCCTGGGTGTGCTCATCGCGGCTCGCGCGGTGGGGCTCGTCGCCTCCAACAGCGAGGCGCGCCGGCTGATCAAGGGTGGCGGGCTCAAGGTCAACGACGTCACCGTGACCGACGAGCGGGCCGTCCTCGGCACCAAGGACAGGACCGTGGAGGGTGTGATCAAGCTGTCGCTCGGCCGCAAGAAGCACGTGCTGCTCAGGTTCAAATAGTGCCGCTCTGCGCCAACGACGGGGAGCGATCGCCGGATCCGCAGATCCACCTCAGCGGTCGCCCAACGACTGCGTCGGCGCCAGCTGCTGCCGGATCGAACCGTCCGGCGTGAACACCTCGAGGAACTTTCTGAAGATGCCGGGCGCGACGGCCGTGAGCGGATTGACGGTCAGCGTCGGCCCACTGGCGGGGCCGGTGATGCGGAAGCTCACCGCGAAGACGCCCTCGTTACTGCCGCCGCCGAGGATCGGCCCGACCAGCGGTATGCGGGAGAAGACATTGTTGAGGGCGTAGGCCGGGATGAACGTGCCGGTCAGGTCGGCCCTGTCGCGGCCGAAATCGACCGTGCCGTCGAGCTTGATGCCGACCTGCGGCCCCCAGATGATGCCGTCCCGCAGATCGATCAGCGCCGCCGTTCGCGTAAAGCTCGCCCGCAGGCCCGTGAACGCCACGTCGTCGGCATCGATGCGTGCCGCATCGCCCGGCTGCGCCGATACGATGCGGCGGATCGCCGGTTCGTTGCGCAGCGCGAAGTCGCCGATGGCCACCGTGCCGCTCTGGCGCCCGTCGCCCATGGCCACCTCCAGGCTTAGGGCCCCCCCCGTCATGCGCTTGTACAGGTCGGCATAGCGCAGCAAGGCGCCGGCATCTCGTGTTTGGACGGTGAGCGTGCCGCTGCCCTTGTCGCGCGGCACCAGTTGCACCGAGACCGGTGACTTGCCAAATCGCCCGGCCAGGTTGAGCTGGCGCACCTCGGGCCCGCGCTTGGTCAGCCGCAAGGTTGCGTTGGTGAGCGATTCGCCGTTGAAACCCGCCAGGATGGGCGAGCTCAAGTCCAGCTCGATGTCCTCACCGCCCTTGCTCCGTCCCGCCTTGCGGGCGCCGGCCTCGGGGCCGAAGAGCTGCTTGAGGAAGGGCCTCGCATCGATCACCGCCCCGCGCACGGTTATCTTGAAGGTCTGCCCCGTCCGGTCTAGATCGACCCGCATCTCGTCGGCCGGCGACAGCTTGAACGAAGACAGCTTGGCCCGCTCCAAGCCGTTGTCGCGGTTGATCTCGATCGAGCCCCTGGCGCTGACGCCGCCGGCATCGAAGGCAAAGTCGTCCAGGAGGTGGGAATCACCCGGTCCGTCAGCGAGCTGGAACGTCACCCGGCCGGGCCGGCCCGCAGGCTTCGACCAGCCGGGCAGCATGTCGTCGAGCTTCGTCTTGGTGAGGTCGAGATCGACGCGCGCTCCGCGCCCTTCCGTTCGCGATAGCGGCGCCACAACCTTCGCGGCGATCGGGCCACTGATCTGCCGCCCCAGGGACAGGCCGAGCTTCGTCCGAGCCGCTTCGTCCAGGGTGGCCGTGATCGTCGCTTCGCCCACGGCGCCTTGCTGGAGCGGCTGGCGGACATCGATGTCGGTCGCCAGCCCGGCGAGTTGGCCACTGCCCTCCATGGAGAACGCCGTCCGGTCGAGCGTCACGGTGAAGTTGCCGCCCTCGAGCCTATCCTTGCCGATGACCCGCTCGACCGTGAGGCCGCTGACCGTGCCGGTGGCGGTGGCATGGACCTGCTGGAGCTGGAGCGTCTTGGCCATCGGCAATGTCAGGGCGAGCTTGAGGTCGGCGCTGCCGCGGATGGTGCTGGGATCGATCTGCACCTGGGCCATGCCCGCCTCGGTGCCCAGGCCGAGGATCGCGTCGATGCTCCCGGTCAGCCGAGCGGTGGCGTTGGCGAGCGGCATCGGGCTGGCAGTGTCGGCGATGGCGATCGAGGCCGAGGGCATCGCCACCGGCCGTCCGCGGCCGGGCACAAGCTCGGCATTGTGGATATCGACTTTGGCGGTGCGGGCGGTCACCACGACGGTGGCCGATCCTCGGATGATCGGCAGCTTGTCGCCGAGGCGGTAGTCGGACGCCGACAGCACGACCTCGCTCCGCACGGCCCGCTCCGGAAGTGGCCGCCGCGCCCGGGCCTCGGCGATGTCGGTATCGGTCATGTCGACGGCGACGCTGAAGCGGTCCACCATCCCGGCACGCAGGTTGTCGGTCATGAAGTCGCGGACGTGCCGTGCCGCAAACGCTGGCCAGATGGCGAACGCCGCCCGGATGTCCGTGTGCTCGCCGGAGATATTCACGCGAACGCCCCGGCCGGCCGCTTCGGTGCCGAATTCGCCGGAGACCAACGCGCTGCCCCGCTCCGCCGTCAACTCACCCTTCTCCAGTATGACCCCGCCGCCGGAGACGCCCGACGCCAGCAGCGCCACCTTCTGCAGCTTCACCGGATTGTCACCGGGCGTGGGCGCCGCCGCGAAAGCATCACTCGATCTCAGCGAGAGGCGCCAGGGGACAGGCGCTTCGGCCGGCTCCAGCCGGCCCGAGGCCTCCACATGAGAGCCGTCCCAGGCGGCGTAGAGGCGATTGATGAGAATCGCCGACGTTGCCGGATCGTAGGAGGTGGCCAGCCTGACCTCGTCCATGACGAACTGCGGCATGTCGGGATCATCGGTGTGGATGACGGCGCGGCTGCCGCTCATCGTGACGTCGAGAGCAGCGAGCTGCCCCGTCGTACTAACGGCGGCCCGCACGGTGCCGGACAGAGGCATGTCGGTGGTCACCGCCTGCTTCTCCGCCCCCAGCACGAGCAAATCCGACACCGGCACGTCGCTGAAGGTCAGCGAGGCGACACGGGCGGCTCCGGCGCGGCCGGCGACGGTGCCCTGCAGCTGCCATCGGCCCGAGCCACCGGTCAGGCCGAACTTGAAGTTGCGCAGGCTGTCCTTGGGCTTGTCGAAACGGAGCGAGGCCTCGCCGAACTGGTAGCGCACCCGCCCGTCAGGACCGAGCAGAGTGAGCCTGGCATCCTCGATGCTCGCCCGATCGAGGCCGCCGAAGGCCCCTTCACTGGCGGTCAGCAGATCGACCGCCGACGCCGCCGCCCGGGCGATGGCCCGGGTGAGCGCGACGGGGGCCGCCGTCGGCACCTCTCCGGTCTGCGCCGCGGTGGCGCGGTCGGGCGGCGGCGCCTGCACCATGTCGCCATCGGCGCCGACGCGGAAGGCCAAGGTGCCGTCGGCGGTCACTGCCAGGCGCAGATCCAGCCCGGTGAAGGAGATCGAACGGGGCACGAAGCGTCCGAGCACCAGCGCCCAGGGGTCGACCGACACCGTCGCGCTCGGCGCCTTGAGGGCGCGCACGCCCTCGGGATTGCGAATCTCGACGTTCTCGACCCGCAGCGCCGGATTGAGGCCGGCATGCTCGATCGCCGCCGTACCCACCGTGACCTTCCACGATGGTCCGAGACGCTGTGCCAGCGCCTCGGAGACGCGGCCCGATAGCCCTTCCAGGACCACGGGCCCCATCAGCATGCGGATCGCCAGGCCACTCACCAGCAACAGGGCGATGCCGACGACGGCGCCCGCAAAGTAGGTCGCCGCCCGCAACCGTCGCCGGCGACGGGGGCGGCCTCCGGGAGCCGGGGGCGTCGCGCTCCCTGCCGCCTCGCAGCCGCCGACGGGCTTCGTGGCCGCCCGGTCGGGCCACGGCAAGTCGCCGCCATGGGCCGAGGCCACAGCGCCGTGGACGGGCGCATGAACGCCCTTGAAGACCTTGCGGCGCAGCCGAAGCCGAGCCCGAGGCAGGCGGGTGGCGACCATCTACTCAGTTATGCGGCGGGCGGGATGCGCGCCAACCAAAACATGCCATTTCCCGCTGAACATCTTGCTGCTTGCTGGCGTAGGATTGCGGCAAGCTGTGAGATGACGGCGTTTCAGCACGGACAATCCGACGAAAGGAAGGCGACCATGTCGCTGACGGCTGGCCAGCAGGCTCCCGATTTCGACCTTCCAACCGATGGCGGCGACCGCATCAGGCTGTCAGGCCTGAGGGGCCACGCGGTCGTAGTCTACTTCTATCCGAAGGACGACACCAGCGGCTGCACCCAAGAAGCATTGGCTTTCAACCGCTTGCGCCCAGAATTCGAGCAGGCGGGGGCGGTTGTGGTGGGCGTGTCGCCCGACAGCACGCGCAGTCACGACAAGTTCAAGGCCAAGTACGAGCTCGGCTTCGCGCTGGGCGCCGACGAGACCAAGGACGTGGTCACCGCCTATGGCGTGTGGGGCGAGAAGAGCATGTACGGCCGCAAGTTCATGGGCGTGGAGCGATCGACGTTCCTCATCGACCGCGACGGCGCCATCGCCCGCATCTGGCGCAAGGTGAAGGTGCCGGGCCACGCCGAGGAGGTGCTCGCCGCGGCCAGAAGCTTGTGACCGCGGCCGCGCACGGCGCAGGCCCGATCGGTTGCGATATCGCGGGCGTTTGCGCGCCCGTCAGTCGATGTCCTCCACCTCGACGTCGCCGCCGTAGACGCGGTGGGCCAGTGCCGCCTCGAGGAACGGATCGAGATCGCCGTCAAGCACGTCCTGCGGGCTCGTCGACTGCACGCCGGTGCGCAGGTCCTTCACCAGCTGGTAGGGCTGCAGCACGTAGGAGCGCAGTTGATGCCCCCAGCCGATGTCTGTCTTCGACGCCGCTTCCGCGCTGGCCTTTTCCTCCCGCTTCTGCAATTCCAGCTCGTACAGACGGGCACGCAGCATGTTCCAGGCGGTGGCCCGGTTCTTGTGCTGCGAGCGTTCTTGCTGGCAGGCGACGACGATCCCGGTCGGCAGGTGCGTAATGCGCACCGCCGAGTCGGTGGTGTTGACGTGCTGGCCGCCCGCCCCGGACGAACGGAAGGTGTCGATCCGGCAATCGGATTCCTTCACGTCGATCTGGATGCGGTCGTCGACCACTGGATACACCCAGGCCGACGCGAAGCTGGTGTGGCGGCGCGCATTGGAATCGAACGGCGAGATCCGCACCAGGCGGTGCACGCCTGACTCGGTCTTGAGCCAGCCGTAGGCGTTATGGCCCTTGATCAGCAGCGTCGCGCCCTTGATGCCGGCTTCTTCGCCCGCCGTGTACTCCATCACCTCGACCTTGAGACCCTTGCGTTCGGCCCAGCGCGTGTACATGCGCAGGAGCATCTGCGCCCAGTCCTGGCTCTCGGTGCCGCCGGCGCCGGAATGCACCTCCAGGTAGGAGTCGTTCTGATCGGCCTCCCCCGAAAGCAGTGTCTCGACCTGCCTCCGGGAGGCTTCGGTGTTGATCGAGCGGATCGCCTCTTCGCCCTCGGCGACGACGCCGGCGTCGCCTTCGGCCTCGCCGAGCTCGATCAGGTCGACCGAGTCGGCAAGATCCTGCTCCATGCGTCGGATTGAACCGATGCGCTCCTCCAGGTCCGTGCGCTCGCGCATGACCTTCTGCGCCTCGTCGGCATTGTTCCAGAGGTCGGGATCTTCGGATCGGGCATTGAGTTCGGCGAGACGTTTCGTGGAAACGTCCCAGTCAAAGATGCCTCCTCAGCAGTCCAATGGACTGCTTGGCGGATTCGGTCAGCGTTTCGATCTCGGCGCGCATGATCGGTTACGTTCGGATGTCCCTGGTTGATGGAGCGGATGAAGGAGCGTTTGAGCACGATGTCCGCGCGTGTACGGCTCCAGCGGAGCCGTACACGGACCGTGGCTGACGGAAACCGAAGCGGTCGTCCCGCCCTAATAGAGGCCGCCGGGACCCGCGGCCTCGCGACCGCGCGAGCCGCCGGACGAACGGCTCGACTCACTGCTGGCAACGTTCTCCGGCGGCGCCGTCCCGGGTTTGAAAGCCTCAAGGATGACCCCGCCGCCCGGCCCGCCGCTGCCGCCGGCCCGCAGGCCGGTCGACGCAGCGACGCGGACCAGCTTGATCCCCGGCGGCACGCGGAAGGGCGTCGCCGGCTTGTCTTTGAGGGCCATCTTGAGGAGGTCGCGGACCACGGGCGCGGCCAGGTGGCCAGCAGTCACCTGGCTACCGAGAGACTTGGGCTGGTCGTAACCGATGTAGATGCCCACTGCCAGATCGGGAGTGAAGCCGACGAACCACACGTCCTTGGCGTCGTTCGTCGTGCCAGTCTTGCCGGCGACGGGCTTGCCCACTTCCTTCAGCACGGTCGCGGTGCCCCGCTGCACCACACCTTCCAGGATCGACACGACCTGGTAGGCGGTCAGCGGATCAAGCACCTGCTCGCGGTTGTCGATCAGCTTGGGCTCCTTCTGGTCGGCCCAGCGCGCGCCATCGCACCCCTCGCAAACGCGCTCGTCGTGCTTGTAGATGGTCTTGCCCCAGCGATCCTGGATCCTGTCGATCAGCGTCGGCTTGATGCGCTTGCCGCCGTTGACGAACATCGAATAGGCGGCGGTCATGCGCATGACCGTCGTCTCGCCGGCGCCGAGGGCCATCGGCAGGTACATCTGCAAATCGTCGTAGACGCCGAAGCGCTTGGCGTATTCCACGATGAGCGGCATGCCGATGTCGCGTGCCAGCCGCACCGTCATGACGTTCTTGGAACGCTCGACGCCGTAGCGCAGCGTATGCGCCCCGGTGAACTTGCCGTCGTAGTTTTCCGGCCGCCACGGCGGCAGACCAGGCCCCTGCTCAATCTCGATCGGCGAGTCGAACACGGTGCTGGACGGCGTATAGCCGTTGTCGAGCGCCGTCGCGTAGACGATCGGCTTGAACGACGAGCCCGGCTGGCGTTGGGCCTGGGTGGCCCGGTTGAATTCGCTCTGGTCGAAGGAGAAGCCGCCGATCATCGCGAAGACACGGCCGGTATTGGGATCCATCACCACCATGGCGCCGGAGATCTCCGGGATCTGGCGCAGGCGGTAGTTGCCCGGCTTGCTGTCGATCGGCTCGGCATAGACCACGTCGCCGGGCGACAGCAGCGCGGAGACACGCCCCTTGCGGGTCCAGCGCATGCCGTCCCCATCGATGATGCCGGTCTCGCGTTCGCGCGGCACCTGACCGTAGCCGTCGCGGCGAGGTTGGAGGCCGATACGGGCAGAGCTGGCGTTGGATTCCAGCACGACGGCAAGCCGCCACGGCTGCACGTCCGTATAGGACGGCAGGTCGGCCAACGCCTTGCCCCAATCGCGGTTGGTGCCGAGATCCAGCTTCTGCACGGTGCCGTGCCAGCCCCGCGCCTCGTCATAGCGCACGAGCCCGTCGACCAGCGCCTTGCGCGCCATGGCCTGCATCTTCGGGTCGAGGGTCGTGCGCACCGACAGGCCGCCGTCGTAGAGCTTCTTCTCGCCGTATCGCTCGGCGATCTCGCGCCGCACGTCCTCCGCGAAGTAGCCGGCGGCGAAGGTGTTCGGCGACAGCGACCGCGGCGACACGCCAAGCGCCTGCTTCTTCGCCGTGTCACCATCGGCGCGCGTGATGTAGCCGTTCTCGATCATCCGGTCGATGACCCAGTTGCGGCGCTCGGTGGCCGCCTCACGGTGCCGGAAGGCGTTGTAGTTGTTCGGCGCCTTGGGCAGCGCGGCGAGATAGGCCACCTCGGGGATAGTCAGCTCGTGCACCGATTTGCCGAAGTAGTTCAGGGCGGCGGCGGCGATGCCGTAGTTGCCCGAGCCGAGGTAGATCTCGTTGAGGTAGAGCTCGAGGATCTTGTCCTTGCTGAACGCCTTCTCGATGCGGAAGGCGGTCAGCGCCTCGCGGATCTTGCGCTCGTAGCTGCGCTCGTTGCCGACGAGGAAGTTCTTCGCCACCTGCTGGGTGATCGTGGAAGCGCCCTGCTCCCGCTGGCCGGAGCTCTTGCGGTTGAAGTTCTGGATGATCGCGCGCAGCGTGCCGAACGGGTCGACGCCGACGTGCGAATAAAAATTCTTGTCCTCGGCCGCCAGGAAGGCGGCGATGGCCAGCTTGGGCACGGCCTGAATCGGCAGGAACAGGCGCCGCTCGCGCGCGTACTCCGCGATCAGCGTGCCGTCGGCGGCGTGCACGCGCGTCATCACCGGCGGCTCGTAATTCTGCAGCTGCGTGTAGTCTGGCAAGTCCTTGGAGGCATGCCAGACGAAATAGCCGAGCGCGAGCGAGGCAACGACCACCAGGCCGACTCCCGTCGCGAACACGAAGCCGAAAAACCGGAGAATCAAGCGCATGCGACCAGAGCCCGCCCTATCACGATGAAACCACAGCGCATGGCAAGCCGCACGCGCGACGCCCGGGCCTCAACGCATTGATCGGGCCCCAATAACATGGAACGGGGGGGCTCGGCCAGTCGCGGGCATGCTGGGCAGGCCAGCTTATGCCTGCGCTCTATGGAGAAACTGCGGCGCGCACCGGTGTATGGCCGCGAGCCGCGAAATACTGGTCGACGGCGGCTGTCAGGGCCTTGGTGGTGTGGTCGCGCCAGGTGTCGGAGTTCATCAGGTCGGCATCCTTGCTGCTCGACAAGTAGCCGATCTCGATCAGCACCGAGGGGATGTCGGGCGCCTTCAGGACCCGGAACCCGGCGGACCGGTGCGGATTGCGGTTGAGCTCGACCGCCGTCCCCAGCTCGGTGACGAGCCGCTTGGCGAACTGGCCCGAGAACGAGCGGGTCTCACGCATGGTGAGGTCCTGGAGAATATCGGCCACCGCCTCCGGCTCGTCGGGCGCATCCACCCCGGCGATCTTGTCGGCTTCGTTCTCCTTATCGGCGAGTTGCGCCGACTCCGCGTCCGTGGCGAACTTCGAGCCGGTGTAGACCGTCGCACCCCGAACGTTGGGCCGCCGATTCAGGATGTCGGCGTGGATCGAGATGAACAACGAGGCCTTCTGGTCCTGCGCGACGCGGACCCGGTCCGGCAGCGTGATGAAGACGTCCTTGTCCCGCGTCAGGCCGACGCGATAGTGGCCCGTTGCTTCCAGATGCTCCTTCAGTTTCAGCGCGAACGCAAAGACGATGTTCTTCTCCACGATCCCGGCTGCGTTGACGGCTCCGGTATCGACCCCGCCGTGTCCCGGGTCGATGACGATGAGCGGCTTCTGCGCGTCGGCCGGCGCAACCGGCTTGGGCGCCGCGGCGGCCCGCGGCAGGCCGTCGCCGACGTCGATCATCGGCTTCAGCGCCGCCTGGCGGTAGCGGGCCCGGTCGGTGCGAGTGAGATCGACCTCGAGCTTGGTGAGCTCGCCCGGCCGGGAGACGCTCTGCGCCGAGACGACGAGGGCCGGTTCGTCCAGGTCGATGACGATACGGGAGCGGCCGGGAGCGAACAGGCCGTAGCGGAACGACCCCACGATCCCCGCCCCCCGTCGGCCCGCTCCTTCCGGCAGCTGGAAGTTCACCTCCGGCAGATCGATGATCACCCGATCCGGCCGCTCCAGCAGGAACGCCTTGGCCTTGACCTCCTGCGAGAGCGTGAAGCTCAACTTGGCGCTGCGGGAGTCGGCCACAAGGTCGACCGCGCCGGCCACCGCCGGAGCCGGGCGCGCCGCGTCGGCGGCCGGCTCGCTCGGTTGCGCGTGCGGTGCCGACGCCCAAGCTGCCGCCAAGCAAAGCCCGATGCACGGGCCGATCAGCCGCCGCAGGGACGATCCGGGTCTGCGCGAATGCACCATGGCCATCGTATAGGACATAGAACCGGCCCGGTTAATGTCACATTAGGATTGCGCCGTCGCGGCGGCCGTGGCGTTGCGCTGACGCAACATTCGGCTTGCCAACCACGGCGCTGGCTATGTAATGAACACAGACCCGTTTCGACGTGGCGTGCGCCTGCCAGATCGGCGGACGGCGCCACCTTCCGGAACGACGAGCGGGCAAGCACAGCCAGTGCTTCTTTACGCTCGCCCGGTTGTTCGACGGCAGCGACGACGGATGTCGGCACGTCGGTACGGGGCTGCGAGCTGCCGCTTTGCAGCACCTTTCGTCCGCGCACGCCCCTGGCGGTGTCTCGGAATTCACGAGGACTCATTGGATGGGCGTCTACGCTGATCCGGCCCAGTTCGCCCCGTCCGCCGCAGACCGCGGCGCGGCAGGCGCGGGCTGCGCCAGTGGCCAGCCCGTCTGGATATCCTGCTTCCCTCATCCCCTGATCATTGGCCCCGGAACCAACGGGAGCCGTCGTGGTGCAGCCAGGCGAAATCCGCCGTCCGCCTCAGGCCGACGGCGCGTACGCTGGCCGTGCGCCACGGACATGGAAGTTCAATATGCCCAACAAGATGCTTATCGACGCGTCCCACCCGGAGGAGACCCGGGTCGTCGTGGTGCGCGGACAGAAGGTCGAGGAATTCGACTTCGAATCGGCTAGTCGCCGCCAACTTCGCGGCAACATCTACCTGGCGAAGGTCACGCGGGTCGAACCTTCGCTGCAGGCAGCGTTCGTCGAATACGGTGGCAACCGCCACGGCTTTCTGGCCTTCAGCGAAATTCATCCCGACTACTACCAAATCCCGATCGCGGACCGGCAGGCGCTGCTCGCCGAGCACGCCGAAGCCGCCGAGCGCGAGGAGCGCGACGACGACCGCCCCTCCCGTCGCAAGCCACGGCGCGAGCGCGGCATGCGGGCGCGGACGAGCGAATCGATCAGCGCCGACGCTCCGCTTGCCATCGACGAGGCTGCGCCTCACGGCTCCCCGGACGCTACGCTCACCGCGGGCGACGCCGACCATGGCGAGCCTCTCGAGGGCGAGCCCGCGGCCGTTCATGGCCCGGAGATCGATCCAGGCGATCCGGATTCGCCCGCAGCAAGCGAGGCGCAGGTCGCGGCCGAGCCGCGCGACCGCGACGACGACGGGATTGCGGCAGTTGCAGCCGCCGAAGGCCCTTCCGACGAAAGCCCCGCCGCCGAAGGCACTGCTCCAGAGGCCGCCGGGGCGGACGCCGTGGCCGAGCCGGTGGTCACGGAAGAGGCGCCTGCTGCGAACGAAGCCGGTCCGGCCGCGGCGCTGAGCGAGCCCGACGCCGCGCAGGTCGCGGAGGTACCGGAGGACGGGGCCGTCGCAGCGCGAGCCGACACCGACAAGGATGGTGACGGCGAGGAGGATGACGAGGACGAAGAAGAGGAGGAGGAGGAGACCGTCGAGCACGTCGGCGGCACCGACGCCCTCGAGGAGTTGCCGGAGCGCCGCTTCCGTCCGAGCCGCCGCCAGTACAAGATCCAGGAGGTCATCAAGCGCCGGCAGATCCTGCTCGTGCAGGTGGTCAAGGAAGAGCGCGGCAACAAAGGGGCGGCGCTCACGACCTATCTGTCGCTCGCGGGCCGGTATTCGGTGCTGATGCCGAACACCGCGCGCGGCGGCGGCATTTCCCGCAAGATCACCAATTCCGGCGACCGCAAGCGGCTCAAGGAGATCGCTCAGGAGCTCGAGGTGCCCGAGGGCATGGGCATCATCCTGCGCACGGCGGGCGCGGCGCGCACCAAGCCCGAGGTCAAGCGCGACTTCGAGTATCTACTGCGGCTTTGGGAGAGCGTGCGGGAGCTCACGCTCCGATCCACCGCGCCGGCCCTGGTCTACGAGGAGGGCTCGCTGATCAAGCGGGCCATCCGCGACCTCTACAACAAGGACATCGACGAGGTTCAGGTGTCCGGCGAGGAGGCGTATCGCGAGGCCAAGAACTTCATGCGCATGCTCATGCCGAGCCATGCCAAGGCGGTGCAGCCCTATCGCGGCACGCAGCCGCTGTTTGCCCAGTATGGGGTCGAGCCCCAGCTCGATGCCATGTTCTCCAACCAGGTGACGCTGCGGTCGGGCGGATACATCGTCATCAATCCGACGGAGGCGCTCGTCTCCATCGATGTGAACTCCGGCCGCTCGACCCGCGAACACTCCATCGAAGACACGGCGCTACGCACCAACCTCGAAGCGGCCGACGAAATCGCCCGCCAGCTTCGGCTGCGTGACCTGGCCGGCCTCATCGTGATCGATTTCATCGATATGGAGGAGAGCCGCAACAATCGCGCCGTCGAAAAGCGGATGAAGGAATGCCTGAAGAACGATCGGGCGCGCATCCAGGTCGGCCGCATCTCGCCGTTCGGGCTCATGGAGATGTCGCGCCAGCGCATCCGCACCGGCGTCCTGGAGAGCTCTTCCGTTCCCTGCCCGCACTGCGGCGGCATCGGCACCGTGCGGGCCGTTCCCTCGATCGCGCTGCACGTGCTGCGGCTGCTCGAGGATACGCTGATCCGCAGCAGCACGCATAACCTCGTCATCCGGACGCGGACCGAAGTCGCGCTGTACATCCTCAACCAGAAGAGAACGCACCTGCGCGACCTGGAGACCCGTTTCGGTGTCGAGGTCATGATCCAGGCCGACGATCAGCTGACAGGGTCAAGCCATTGCCAGTTGGAGCGCGGCGAGCCGGCGACGGGCGTCGTGCGGGCGCCGACGACCGGCATCCGGATCGACGCGCTGATGCCTCCCGAGGATTTCGTCGAGGACGCCGACATCGACGCCGAGGTGGAGGAGGAAGCCGAAGCCGAGGCCGAGGGCGCCGACGAAGGCCGTCGCGAGGGCGATGAGGGCGACGCCGAATCGCCGCGCCGCCGCCGCCGCCGCCGCCGCCGGTCGGGTCGTAGCGGCGACGAGGCCGCCGCCGATGACGCGGGCGTCGAAGACGCAGCGGCACCGGGCGGCGACGACGGGGAGCCAGGCGATGCCGAGTCGGCCGAGGCCGAGGCCGAGGCCGAGGAGGTGGCTGAAGGCGGCGAGAAGCCGGTGCGCGACGACGAGGACGCCGACGAGCCGCGCGCCGGACGGCGCCGGCGGCGCGGCCGGCGCGGCGGCCGCCGCGAGCGGGACGGCGAAACCGAGGGCGAGACGCTCGTCGCCGAGGGTGAGCCCGACGTCGTGACCGCCGCTGAGGCCGCGCAGGGGCTTGAAGAGGCGTTGGTTCAGGACGTCGCGGTTGCGGTCGAGCCAGACGAGTTGTCCCTCCCCGGCATCACCGAGGCAACGCCGTCCGAGCCGGAGCCCCCTGCGCCCGTCGCCGAAGCGGTTCCCGCCGCAGAGGCTCTCGGGACACAGGCTGCTGCCGATGTGCAGGTTGCCGACGAGGTTGCTGCAACGCCGGCGACGCCGCGCGCGTCTGAACCGGAAACGATCGTTATCGAGCAGCAGATCGATCCCAACCGTCCGCGGCGCAGTGGATGGTGGTCCCGGGCCAAGACGGCGATTACCGGCGGCTGAGCGAGCCGGCGTTCCTCACGGGGGGGCGCCGCCATCGCCTAGAGCGTTTTCGAGCGAAGTGGACGCCGGTTCGCGTGAAGAAAACGCGGTAAAACAAATAGATAGCGCATTTCCGCGGTTCGAAGAAACGCGGAAATGCTCTAAAAGCCGCGCAGCCGGAGACCATCCGGCTGCGCGGGCAAGCCACCGCTTGGTCGACCCGCCGTGTCACGTCGCTTTGGGCGTCACTGGGTCGGCCACGGTGGTGCGCAGCGGCCGCTCCTCCATGAACGCCAGAAACGTCAGGGCGATGGCGAGCCCGAGGGCCGCCGCCGCGAAGATCCAACGAAACACCGGAGCGAGATCGCCGCCGGCGGCCGGGCTTGAGAACGTCTCGAGCGAGGACACCGGCACGCCGACGAGCGCGCTGCCGCCCAGCAGGATAGCGCCGAACACGGCCACGATGACGGCGGCCCCGAGTTGCCGGAAGAAGTTCATGGTCGCCGTCGCGGTGCCGAGCTGGTGGACCTTGACGGCGTTCTGAATCGAGATCGTCGAGACGGGCAGCAGTGTGCCGAGGCCCATGCTGCTGGCCGCGAGCAGCACCTCGACCTGCCAGAACGGCAGCCCGCTCGGCCACACCGCCAGAGCGAGTTGGGCGAGGATGCCGAGAGAGAGGCCGACAAGCGCCACACGCTTGTAGCGGCGCACATACATCATGAATCGTCCGGAAATCGTCGCTCCGGCGACGGTGCCGATCATCAGCGGGATCAGCGCGACGCCGGAATCGCTCGCCGAAAGATGCATCACGAGCTCGAAATAGAGCGGCGCGTAGATGCTGAGTCCGACGAAGGTGCCCATGCCGAAACAGGCCGCCAGCGTGCCGAACATGACCACGCGGTTGGCCAGGACCTCGGTCGGGATCAGCGGCTCCGCGGCCCGGCGCTGGCGTAGCGCGAACAGCCCCCAGAGGGCGGCCGAGACGGCAAAGGTCCCGAACACCTCGGGCGAGATCCAGGCGTAGCGCGTCCCGCCCCACGACAGCGCCAGCAGCAGCGATACGGTCGCCGCGACCAGGAGGCCCGCGCCGGCGAAGTCGAGCTTGTGGGGCCGCTCGTGCCGCGGCAGCCGGCGCAGCAGGGAGTTCGCCATCCAGAACGCCAGCCCGCCCAGCGGCAGGTTGATCCAGAAGATCACCGACCAGTGCAGGTGCTGAGAGATCAGGCCACCGAGCACGGGCCCGACGAGGCTCGACAGCGCGAAGACGCTCGCCACGTGCGCCTGATAGCGTGACCGCTCGCGCGGCGGCAGGATATCGCCAAGGATCGTCTGCGCCAGCGAGATCAGCCCGCCGCCGCCGAGCCCCTGCAAGGCGCGGGCGACGATCAGCGCGTAGATCGACGGCGCCAGCGCGCAGGCCACGGAGCCGGCGACGAAGGTGGCGATAGCCACCAGCATGGCGAGGCGCCGCCCCCAGATGTCGCTCGCCTTGCCGTAGAGGGGAGTCACCACCGTGGACGACAGCAGATAGATCGTCACCACCCACGGCAGGTGCTCGACATCGCCCAGATCCTTGCCGATGGTTGCGAGCGCGGTCGCCACGATGGTCTGATCGAGCGCCGCCAGCAGCATCGCCAGGACCACGCCGAACAGAATTGCATGGATCTCGCGCTGGGTGAGTTGCACGGGCGGCGGCAGCTGGGCGGCGGAACTCGGCAGGGGAACGTTCATCATGGGCCTCGGCAAGCGTCCGCCGCGCCCCGCACGGGCTCCGCTCCACGGCTTCGGGCCGATCGGAAATGCCTCGGGGCTCGCCGGCGAAGACCGGCGTTCAAAGACGCAGCACGGCGCCGGCGGACACCCTCTATGGATTGCTGGAGATTTGGTCCATCCAGGCCCGCCGCGCTAGCGGCGCTGCAGCCAGCCGCGAAGCCGACGCATGCATTCGCGGCATGTCTCGTGCGAACCGGCGAAGGACAAGCGCAGGAATTGCGGGCCTCGCTCCGGGTCGAAATCGAGCCCCGGCGTCGCGGCGACCCCGATTTCCTCCAGCATTTGCTGGCACAAGGCGTGCGAGTCATCTGTCCAACGCGAAACGTCGACGTATGCGTAGAAGGCACCGTCGATCGGCGCGACCGTGAGTCCCATCCGCGGCAGCTCGTGGAGCAGCAGCGCCCGGTTGGCGGCATAGACGGCACGGACCGCCTCCAGCTCCGCGGTGGCGTCGAACGCCGCCTCGGCCGCCACCTGACTGAGATATGGAGGCGAGATGTAGAGGTTCTGCGCCAGCCGCTCGATCGGCCGCACCAGCCGCTCCGGAACCACCAGCCAACCGACCCGCCAGCCGGTCATGCAATAGTATTTGGAGAACGAGTTCACGACCACGGCGTCCGCGTCGAAGGCCAGGGCCGTCTGCGCGGGCGCCTCGTAGGTCAGGCCGTGATAGATCTCGTCGGAGATGAACCAGAGCCCGCGCCGGCGGCTGACCGCGGCGAGCTCTGCGAGTTCGGCGCCGGGTATCATGGTGCCCGTGGGATTGGCCGGGCTCATGGCCAGCAGGCCGGACAGGCGGTGTGCCGGATCAGCGCGCCCGAGCGCATGCGCACCGAGCACCCAGTTGTCCGTGGCCGAGACGTCGACCGCTACCGTCTCGATGTCGAGTGCCGCGAAGATGTTGCGATAGGCCGGATAGCCAGGCTGTGCGACGGCGACGCGGGCGCCGGGCTCGAACAGGGCCAGGAACGCCAGGACAAAGCCGCCCGACGAGCCGGTGGTCACCACGACGCGCTCGGGACTGACGTCCACGCCATAGGCGTCCCGATAGTGCCGGGCGATTCGCTGCCGCAGCGACGGCAGCCCCAGAGCCTCGGTGTAGCCGACATGGCCGCCGGCGAGCGCCGCCTGTGCCGCCTCCAGGACACGCGCCGGGGACGGCGCCGATGGCTGCCCGACTTCCATGTGGACGATGTCGCCGCCCTGCCTTTCTTTCGCCTTCGCGGCGGACAAGACATCCATGGCGAGGAACGGGGCGACGCGCGCGATGCGCGAGGCGACCTGGGCCCCGCGAGGCGTTGCCGCTACGGCGGCATGGTCGACGGCGGCAGCCCCTCGGGGGGTGTCGTGGCGGGCGACTGTCGTAGGCAAACGGCGCTCCAAGGCGTTGTTAAGGCGCGCACGATACGTCACACGTAAGCGGCCCGCCATTGTCGCTGCCGACCGGCAGCGGGGCGGGCGGACCCCAATCCGCGCCATCGCGGCCCAGCCTGCGGCGCGCTCATGACGATGGGAATCCCATGATTCGAAGCGCTCGGCTCTTTTCCCCCCGGCTCACCCGCGCACTCGCCGGGATCGGGCTGACGCTCGCGCTTACGGCCGGGATGTTGCATCCGGTACGGGCCGCCGACATCACGCCCGAACAGAAGACCGCCATCGAGGCCATCGTTCGCGGCTACATCATCAACCACCCAGAGGTGCTGCAGGAGGCGATGGTCGAGCTGGAGAAGCGCCAGCAACAGGCGCAGCAGTCGGCTCAGCGCGAGGCCTTGGCGACCGAGAAGGCGACGCTGTTCGATAGCCCCCACGCGACGGTGATCGGCAACCCGAAGGGCGACGTCACCCTGGTGGAGTTCTTCGATTACAACTGCCCCTACTGCAAGCGCGCGCTCGGCGACGTGACGGAACTCGCCAAGGCCGACCCCAACCTGCGCATCATCGTCCGCGACTTCCCGATGCTCGGACAGGAATCGGTCGAGGCCTCGAAGGTCGCGCTCGCCGTCAAGCAGCAGCTCGCCAGTGACAAGTTCTTTGAATTCCATACCAAGCTCATGGGCACCAAGGGCCGCGTCGGCAAGGAGCGGGCGGTCGCCGTCGCCAAGGAGCTGGGCGTCGACATGACCAGGCTCGCCAAGGACGAGGCCTCGCCCGAGATCCAGTCTGCGATCGACGAGAGCGTGCGCCTGGGCGACAAGCTCGGCCTGACCGGCACGCCGTCCTTCGTCATCGGCGACGAGGTGGTCTCGGGCGCTGTGGGCGTGGAGCCGTTGAAGCAGGCTGTTGCCGCCGTCCGCAAGTGCGGCAAGGCAACGTGCTAGCGCACCTCGCGATCGAGTGGATCACTCGATCGCTCAGAAGCGCTCCAGGCCCGAAGGGCTATGAGCAGTCGTCATTTGGATGCTTCCGATGCCGGCCGCGCGCACCGATGATGCGGCGGCTCCGGGACCTTGTGCAGCCGCGTGCCGGGTGGGCGCGCGCAGGCCGTGCTTGGCAGGTTGCCGGAGTTCGCGCTAAGACGCACCGCCGCCTCAGCCGAACTTTGCGAACCGCGGCACGATTCCGGTCCGCAGATTTCGGCTAAGATTGTTTTAAGTGCTGCTGGGATGTCCGAGCCCCCTCGTTGAGCGGGCTCGGACATCCCTGCCTGGAGCCAGGGGTCCGAGCTCGAAGTGATGGTTGCATCACACGTTCACGTCATCAACGGCCCAAACCTCAATCTGCTCGGCCGCCGCGAGCCGGAGACTTATGGCTCCGCCACGCTCGCCGACCTGGAGGCACAGCTTCGCACCCGGGCCGACGGGCTGGGTATCGGCCTTACCTTCCGCCAGAGCAATCGCGAGGGCGAGCTGATCGATTTCGTTCAGGAGGCGGGCCTCGCCGGCGCCGGCATCATCTTCAACCCGGGCGGTTACACGCACACCTCGATCGCCCTGCGCGACGCCATCACCGGCGCCAACGCGCTGGTGATCGAAGTGCACCTCTCCAACATCCACGCCCGTGAAAGCTTCCGTCACCGGTCCTACATCTCCCCGGTCGCCGCAGGGGTGATCTGCGGCCTGGGCGGACTGGGCTACGAACTCGCACTCGAGGCACTCGTGCCGCTCCTGGCAGCACGCACCGGACATCAGCCAACATGAACGACACTTCCCCCAAAGCCGCCGTCGAACAGGATCTCGTGCGCGAGCTCGCCCGCCTCATGTCGGAGACGGACCTGACCGAGATCGAGGTCGAGAAGGGCGATCTGCGCGTCCGCGTGGCGCGGACTCCGCCGGCTCAATTGGCCATGCCGGCCACGCCAACCTACCTGCCGGCGCCTGCCGCCCCCATTCCCGCAGCGATCGCGGCAGCGGCCCCGGCCTCGGCACGTCCGGCGGACCACCCGGGGGCCATCACCTCGCCCATGGTCGGCACCGCCTATCGGCGCCCCTCGCCGGAATCGAAGCCGTTCATCGAGGTGGGCTCCAGGGTCGACGTCGGCGACAAGCTGCTCCTCGTGGAGGCGATGAAGACCTTCAACGACATCGTCGCCCCGCGCGCCGGCACGGTGGCCGCGATCTTCTTCGAAGATGGCCAGCCGGTCGAGTACGGCGAGCCGCTGCTCATCATCGAGTAGATCATGTTTGACAAGATCCTGATCGCCAACCGCGGCGAGATCGCACTGCGCATCCTGCGGGCAGCCAAGGAGCTCGGCATCGCCACCGTCGCCGTGCATTCGACGGCGGACGCGGATGCCATGCACGTGCGGCTCGCGGACGAGAGCGTCTGCATCGGTCCGCCGCCGGCACGGGACAGCTACCTCAACGTGCCCTCACTGATCGCCGCATGCGAGATCACCGGCGCCGATGCGGTCCACCCTGGCTACGGCTTCCTCTCGGAGAACCCGCATTTCGCCGACGTGCTGGGCGAGCACAACATCACCTTCATCGGGCCCAAGGCCGAGCACATCCGCACCATGGGCGACAAGATCGAGGCCAAGCGCACGGCAGCGCGCCTCGGCATCCCCTGCGTGCCCGGCTCGGAGGGCGGCATCACCGACGATACCGAGGCCCTGCGCGTGGCCGCCGATATCGGCTATCCCGTGCTGGTCAAGGCCGCCGCTGGCGGCGGCGGCCGCGGCATGAAGGTGGCGCGCAGCAAGGACGAGCTTTCGGAGGCGCTGACCGTCGCCCGCCGCGAGGCGAAGGCGGCCTTCGGCGACGATTCGGTCTACCTCGAGAAATATCTGGAGAAGCCCCGCCACATCGAGATCCAGGTCATGGGCGACGGCCGTGGCCAAGCGGTCCACCTCGGTGAGCGGGATTGCTCGCTCCAGCGCCGCCACCAGAAGGTGTGGGAAGAGGGCCCCTCGCCTGCCCTCAACGCCGACGCCCGGGACGGCATCGGCGAGACCGTCGCCAACGCGATGCGCCAGATCAAATATCTGGGCGCCGGCACGGTCGAGTTCCTCTACGAGGATGGGCAATTCTACTTCATCGAGATGAACACCCGCATCCAGGTGGAGCATCCGGTGACCGAGATGATCACCGGCATCGATCTGGTCAACGAGCAGATCCGCGTGGCGGCCGGCGCGCCGCTGTCGTTCACCCAGGCCGACGTGAAGCTCGAAGGCCATGCCATCGAGTGCCGTATCAATGCGGAGCACCCGGTCACCTTCCGGCCCTCGCCCGGCAGCATCTCTTATTTTCATCCCCCCGGCGGCCTCGGCGTCCGTATTGATTCGGCCATCTACCAGGGCTACCGCATCCCGCCCAACTACGACTCGCTGCTCGGCAAGCTGATCGTGCACGGGCGCACGCGGACCGAATGCCTGATGCGCCTGCGCCGGGCGCTCGACGAGGTCGTCGTCGACGGGGTCGAGACGACGTTGCCGCTGTTCCGCACCCTGGTGCGCAACCAGGATATCCAGAACGGCGACTATGACATCCATTGGCTCGAGCATTTCCTTGCCGACGGCGGGATGAGCGACGAGCAGCCCTGAGCCGGCCGCCCGTGGGGCGCGACCCCCGGGCTCGTCCAGCCACGGTATTTTGTCGGGTCTGACCTTGTTCAAAAGCCGGTATGTCCCCGGGCGCGCAATGGTCTAGATTCCATCCATGCGGTATCGCGATCCCATCGAGATCACGCCGGAGATCCTGCTGAAGGCTTACGCCTGCGGGGTCTTCCCCATGGCGGAGAGCGCCGACGATCCCAATCTGTTCTGGGTCGAGCCGAAGAAGCGGGGCGTGATGCCGCTCGACGGCTTCCACGTGCCGCGCCGTTTGCGCCGCACGGTGATGGCCGAGCCCTTCGAGATCCGGATCGACCACGCCTTCGATGCGGTGATCGCCAATTGCGCGGCCCCTCAACCGGACCGTGACAAGACGTGGATCAACCAGCGCATTCGCCGGCTTTACGGCGAACTATTTGACCTCGGCCACTGCCATACGGTCGAGGCCTGGCAGGACGGCCGGCTCGTCGGCGGCCTCTACGGTGTCCGGCTCGGCGCCGCGTTCTTCGGCGAGAGCATGTTCCATCTGGCCCGCGACGCGTCCAAGATCGCCTTGGTCCACCTTGCCGCACGCCTCATCGCCGGTGGCTTCACGCTGCTCGACGCACAATTCGTCACCGAGCACCTGGCCTCATTCGGCGCGGTCGAGGTCTCGCAGCGCGCCTACCAAGCGCAGCTGCGCGGAGCCGTCGCCAAGGATGCCGACTGGCACGCCTTCGGCCGAGACGGCCGCACCAGCGGCCGCGATGCGCTGGCCGTGATTCTCGGGCTGGACGCGGGGGCGGAGCCGTCGCGCTCCTGAGGCACCGGGCACGGCGGCGAGAGCCGGCCCCTAGAGCATTTCCGCGTTTCTTCGAATCGTCGAAATGCTCTATCTGTTTGATTTGTCGCGTTTTCTTCACGCGAACCGGCGTCCACTTCGCTCGAAAACGCTCTATTCGCGATTGGGATTGAGCTCCAGCGGCGGTGGCTGCGCGTCAGGTGCGCCTTCGCGCATCTCCGGCGGCACCTCCGGCTCGATCCGCCGCGGTCGCGGCTGATTGGCAGGCGGCGCGCGCCGCGTGTTGCGAGGCTGGGGCTGGGCGTTGGCCGGCGGCGGCGAATCACGGCGCAGCGCTTCCTCCGCCGGTGTCAGCTCGCGCGGCTCGGTGATCACCTCCTTGCCGCCCTTGCAGTCGATGAGCCAGACGTCATAGACCGGGTGCTCGATGCCATGCAGGCCCGGGCTCGACGCGAACATCCAGCCTTCGAAGATCCGCTTGTGCTCGTTCTGGAACGTCACCTCGTCCACCTCGACGAAGGCCGTCGTATTCGGCGTCTCGGTTTCCGGGCGGGTGTAGCAGACGCGCGGCGTAAGCTGCAGGGCACCGAACTGCACCGTTTCGCTGACGGCGACCTCGAACGAGATGATGCGCCCGGTGATCTTGTCCAGGCCGGAGAAGACCGCCGTCGGGTTCTTGATCCGGTCGGCCTTGGCCCCCCCGACCCCAGCGACCAGCGCCAGCAGCAGGGCCAGAACACAGGCGCCGGTCCGGTGACGCGCTCGGACCTCGACGAGGGGGGGATGACGTCTGAATGGCACTGTCGCTCGATCGCTCCCGTTCGCCGTGGTCCCCCCTAACATGCTCGGAGCGATGGCAAAAGGTCCCGAAACGCGCGACCTAACCCGCGACCGGCGCAGCGAACGCGCGATCGGCCTTGGATGCGGCCGCGAAGCCATTACGTCCAGGGTAATTGATTGAAGCCGGCACCGCCGTAAGCTCAGCCGGACCACAGCAGGGAGGACACCCAATGGATCTCATCGCCGCAATCCGCGAACGCATGCCGCCCTTCAGCAGCCATATCGGCGTCGAGATCGTGTCGGCCGAGCCGGACCGTGTCATCGCCGAGATCGAGGTCAAGCCCGAGCTGTGCACCACGCCGGCGATCATGCACGGCGGTGCCATCATGGCATTTGCCGACACGCTGGGCGCCGTCGCCACGATCATTAATCTGCGCGAAGGCCAGGGAACGACGACGCTGGAGAGCAAGACCAACTTCGTGTCGGGGGCCCAGGCGGGGACGCGCGTGCGCGGCGAGACCACGCCGATCCATCGCGGGCGTCGTACCCAGGTCTGGCAGACACGGATCACCGGTGCCGACGGCAAGCTGGTTGCCATCGTCACCCAGACCCAGATGGTGCTGTAGCGGGACTGCTTCGCCAGGAGCGCTTCTCGCTCCAGTTTCAAGAGGCTATGAGCATTTCGCTGCCATTGGATGGCCTCATCCAATGGCAAAGCTCTAGAGCCGAAACCTGTCTCGATCAGAGGCAGTCGTCGGAGCGGAACGGACGAGCTCCGACTCATCCGCATCGGCGCGCGCCGGCCGCCCGCGAACAGGCCCCATTCTATCGCGGGCTCCAGGCCTCGTAGTCGCCGGTTGCCGGCGGCCGTTCGCCGGACGCGAGCAGCGAGCCCTTGGGCCGGTAGGCGTGCGGAGTGCCGGTCATGTTGGGCTCGTGGGGCAATTGCCACTCGCGGGGCTTGTAGGTTTCCTCCGTCGGCGCCACGTCCACGGTGTGGTTGAGCCAGCCCTTCCAGCCCGGCGGCACCGCAGAGCCTTCGGCGAGCCCGGCGTAGATCACCCAGCGGCGCTCGAAGCCCAGCGTCGGGTCGACGCCGCGGCCCCGGTAGTAGCGGTTGCCGAATTCATCCTCGCCGACAAGGGTGCCGTAGCGGCGCGTGGTCCACAGCGTTCCCGCGGTCGCGCCGTTCCACCACGTGAAGATGAGCAGCAGTAGGTTCTTCAAGGCGTTACCCCTCGCGAAGCGGCGGGACTATGGCGTTACGCCGCCACTCTGTCCAGCAGGGCGAAACCACAATCGGCGCTGCCCTGCTGCGGCATAAGGGGTAGCGACGAGGCTCGTGCGCCTCACTTGTCCCAGAACGGCTCCGCCTTGCGGAACCGACCATAGTCCTTGACGGCGGTGCGCAGCAGCGGCTCGGCCTTGGTGAACTGGTGGCCGGCCAGCATCCCGGCCGCATAGGCGCGACGGCGCGCGACGGCGGCCCCGCCACGTCCCTCGACGCGGGTCAACTGCACCTCGGCCTGGTGATTGACCGCCATGTCGTTCAACTCGCCGAGGCTGTCCTGGAGCCCCGCAAGCAGTTGCTGGAGCCGCTTGCGCCGCTTGCCCGCCTTGCGGCCGCTGTAGAGCGTGGCAAAGAACTCCGCCGCGTAGCGAACCTTCTTGATGTCGATGCGGAGCTTATGGCGCTCGTCGGCAGGGAGCGATTTCAGGTGCTCGCCCTTGCGCGAGATCTTGCGCCACCGGCGCGACAGTTCCGCCGCGGCGAGCTTGCGCACCGGCCGCAGCAGCTTGAGCCGATGCGCCTCGTCCGTCTCGTTCGCCCAGTCGCCGACCTCGATCCAGGCGAGCGTGTCGATGAGCGCTGCGGCAAAGCGCTCGCCCCGGGTGATCGACAGCACCTTGTCATAGGCCGTCGCGCGTTGCGGCTGGAAATAATCGAGCAACTCCGCCATGCCCGGCTCGCCGGGATGACTTTCGAGCATCGGCTCGATCACGTCGGCGATGAAGACGTCGAGATTGCGCGCCTCACCGAATTGCCGGCCGATCCATCGGAGCTCGTTCTTGATGTGCTCGCTCTGGCCATCGCGCAACACGGCCCGGAACAGCGACATGGCTGCCCGCAAACGCCGTATGGCGACTCGCATCTGGTGGACGGCCTCGACCTCGCGGCGCTCCAGCAGGGCCGGCGCATTGGCCACGAGATGGCGTACGCACTCGCGCGCCAGGGCTTGGAATGCGTCGCGTACCGACATGTCCGGGTCGAGATCGACGCCCTCGGCCTTGGAGATCTGCGCCGGTTGTGCGTCGAGCAACATATAGCCTCGCCCGCACTTGGTCATCAGCCCCAGGCGCAGCGGCACGCTGCGGTTGAGCTCCCGCGCCACGTCGAACAGGGCTGCCGGCGCGCCGCGTTTGAGTTCCAGCTCGACCTCCACGAACGAAACCGGGGCGGCGCTCGCTCCTTGCGTCGGCGCACAAGCCTCGATGCGGCCGCTATCGATGGCGAACTCGATATGCGCGCCGGCCCGGCGGATCGCATGCACCGAGCGCTCGACGCGCGAGACGAACAAGGGGACGAGCTCGGCATCGGCCAGGCTTGCGAGTGCGGTGCCCTCGAACTGGGAGCGATCGGGCTCGCTGCTCGTCACCCGACTCTCCCACTCGGCGCGATCGAGGAGACTGCCGTTGCCGACTTCGGCCTTGATGGTCTGGATCAGACGCCGGCCCTGACGGCGGATGCGCAGCGACACGCCCTGCTTCTGCAAGTCCCGGTCCGGCGTATCGAAATAGGTCGACACCAGGAGCTGCTGCTTGCCTGCCGGCACGGACTGGATCAGGGGCGTGGCGCGGAGCCGGTCGGCCCCGTTGGCATCGAGCTCGAACTTCAGTTCGGTTTCGCGGGGTACCGGTAAAACAGCTTCCAAGCGACATTGCTCCTTGTCGACAACCACGACCGAACGTTCCAGATGCCGTGCAATCTGTAAAGCTCGCGCTCGCAACAACGTTCGATCGGCGTCCACATGATCTTTATGGCGCTCTGGCGACCAGGTCACTGTATTCTGGATGGCGATGAACATAGGCGGCTACGTATCCGCAGCGCGGAACCATGTGCAGGCTGCGTCGACGCACATCGTCCAGCACCGCTTTGACGAACGGCCCGGCGACGCCCGCCCCTCGCAACGCTGAGGGTACTTCCGCGTGGTCCAGGCTGATCACATCGCCGCGCAGGCGATAGTTGAGGAAGGCCAGGCCGGCCGCTGTCGCCATCTCGTAGCGTCCCGCCTCCGCATTGTCGCGAATGGCCGGGCCCTGCCCGGCCGACGCTCCGTCAGCCGCGGTCGCCGGGTCGTGATGCGGATCGAAGGTCATCGTTGCTCCCTTGCGGCCACCTGCGGCCGCGCCTCGCAGCACGAGATGGGCTGCGCCACCGCGCGAGCCCCTTAGGTCGGGCCGATCCTGCGCGTGGTCAAGGCTGGTCCCTTGAACAGGCGCCGTGCTGCACTTCAACACTCGACAAAGCGGCGCAGGCGGTGGCCGCCAGGCCGCCGACCTGGACCAGTCTTGCTGGCCGTCTTGGCTCCTTTTTCTCAGGAACGGCCTCGGTCCGTCGCATCTCGCCGGAAATCAGCCAGTGCCCAGCAACATCATGAAGTCGACCGGGCGACGAGCCGCGACCTCGAGTCGAGGCTCACGGCGCCGATCGATTTGTTGGCTAAATGACCGGTTGAGCCTTCGCGATGTGCAAATGCAGAGTACGCCAGGCACGCATTGCGCCGCGAGGGACGACTTGGAAAAGCTTAGTCGCCGGCCAGCGCGGCGAGGCGACCGGCGTCGGCAGGGCTTGTCTCGATCAGATGAGCCCTCTTGTCGAAGGACCATGCTCCAAAGCCGCCGAACCTTCGAAGCTAGCACCAAGCGCGGACGAAACGATGTCGGGACGGATCACCGAGTTGCTGGCGGTGGCGTTGGCACTCGCCACCCTGGCCACGGTCGTCTGCCAGGCGCCGCGATTGCGCAATTGCCCGCGCACGACGGTCGCTTGGCCGCGCCTGGTGGTCGCGCCGGGCGATGTGGAGGAGGTCCTGCGCCACGAGTGAGGTGCAAGCGCTGCTACTGCGGCGGGGCCGGATCGCTGCGGACCGCATCGGTCACCCGCCGCAAAGCGCCTTCGCCAGGGGCGCTATGAAAATAGCGTGCGACGGCGTAGAGCCAGGAAAGCGCGGCCGGCACGCCCGTGACCGCGCGGGTTGGCCAAGGCTCGTGGAGGCCCGATGCAGGCGTTCGTCATTCCCCCGCCCCCCATCGCCAGCGTCGCCGTTGACGGCGAACCGGCTCGCTTCCCGGTCCGCCGCATCTTCTGCGTCGGCCGCAACTACGCCGCCCATGCGCGCGAGATGGGCAGCAACCCTGACCGCGAGCCGCCGTTCTTTTTCACCAAGCCCGCCGACGCGGTCGTCGACGACGGCGCCCACATCCCCTACCCGCCCGAGACCAAAGACCTGCACCACGAGATCGAGCTCGTCGCGGCTATCGGTGCGCCCGGCCGCGATGTCGCGCCGGCGGACGCGCTGAGCCTGATCTACGGCTACGGCGTCGGCATCGATCTGACCCGCCGGGACCTGCAGGGGCAGGCGAAGGAAGCCGGCCGCCCATGGGACTGGGGCAAGGCCTTCGATCACTCAGCCCCCTGCTCCCCATTGCGGCCGGTCTGCGCCGTCGGCCACCCGGCTCGCGGCCGCATCTGGTTGACGGTCAATCAGAGCCTGCGGCAGGAAGGCGATTTGAGCGAGCTGATCTGGCCGGTCGCCGACGTGATCGCCACGATCTCCCGGTCCATGGCCCTCAAGCCGGGCGATCTGATTTTCACGGGGACGCCGTCGGGCGTCGGGCCACTTGTGCCGGGCGACCGCGTCCAGGGCGGCGTCGAGGGCGTCGGCACCATCGACGTCGTCATCACGGAACGCGGATGAGGCCGAAGTCGCCGGCATCCCAATAAACCACGAAGCCAGCAGGAGGATCACCGTGTCAGTCGACGCCAGCGTGGCGAACAGAGCCCGCCGCAACACGATCTCGGATGCATTTCGCCGATCGGCCGTCCGCAACGGCACCCAGCCGGCGCTGCGCTTTGCCGATCGGGCCTGGAGCTATGGCGAGCTCGATCGCGCCGTCGATCGCGTCGCGGGCAAGCTGTTAAGCCTCGGCCTGGCCCCCGGCGCCCGTGTCGGCGGCTATGGGCGCAACTCGGATGCGTATTTCATCCTCTGGCTCGCCTGCACTCGTGCCGGCCTCACTCACGTCCCGATCAACTACGCGCTGACGGAGAGCGAACTCGGCTACATCGTGACCCAATCGGGGGCCAGCGTCCTCGTCTACGACAAGGCGCTCGAAGCGGTCGCCGGTCAGATGCGCGGCCGCGCCGCGCTCAAGTTCCTCGGCACCTTTGCCGACGGCGGCGACATCGACGTCCTGGCGACGGCGACGGGCGGCGACGGCGATCCCGTCGAGGTGGAGCAGGGCGACGAAGACCTGGTGCAGATCACCTACACCTCCGGCACCACGGCCATGCCCAAGGGCGCGATGATGACGCACCGGGCGCAATTGGCGGAGTATGCCAGCTGCATCGTCGATCTGGAGCTGTCGCGAGAGGATCGCTGGCTCGCCGCGCTGCCCCTCTATCACACCGCCCAGACCCACTGCTTCACCATGCCGGCCATGCTGCTCGGCGCCTCGACCGTGCTCATCGAGCAACCCACGCCCGACGTCGTGCTCAAGCTGATCGAGGAGCACAAGGTCACCTCGTTCTTCGCGCCGCCGACAGTCTGGATCAGCCTGCTGCGCCATCCCGATTTCGACACGCGAGACCTCTCGAGCGTGCGCAATCTCTACTACGGCGCCTCGATCATGCCGGTTCCGGTGCTGCAGGAACTGCGCCAGCGGCTGCCCGGCGTGCGCGTGTTCAACTGCTACGGGCAGAGCGAAATCGGCCCGCTGGCGACCGTGCTGCGCCCCGAGGAGCACGATGCGCGACCGTCGTCGGCCGGACGCCCGGTGCTCAACGTCGAGACGCGCGTGGTCGACGAGGACATGAACGACGTGGAGCCGGGCGAGCAGGGCGAGATCGTCCACCGCTCGCCGCAGCTGCTGCTCGGCTACTGGGACAAGCCCGAGGAGACCGAGGAGGCCTTCGCCGGCGGCTGGTTCCATTCCGGCGACATCGGCGTGCGTGACGAGGAAGGCTATCTCTATGTCGTCGACCGGGTGAAGGACATCATCAAGACCGGCGGCACCATGGTCGCCAGCCGCGAGGTCGAGGAGGTGCTGTTCACCCACCCGAGCGTGTCCGAGGTAGCCGTCATCGCCCTGCCCGATCCCAAATGGATCGAGGCCGTCACCGCCGTGGTGGTGCTGCGCGCCGGTCACAGCGGCGACGAGGGTGCACTGATCCAGCACGCGCGCCAGAGCCTGGCGCCGTTCAAGGTGCCTAAGCGCGTCATCTTCGTGGACAATCTGCCACGCAACACCGCCGGCAAGCTGCTCAAGCGGGAGCTGCGGGCCACCTACGCGGGCTGACCAGCGTTGCCGGCAGGCGAGCGACGACACCCGCCTCCGGTTCGGTTGCTCCCGCGCCGCGCACCGCCGGTTTCGACGCGACCGCCTCGGTCGTGCCGTCGGCCCCCTCACTGCGCAAGCGGATCGGGGGGCGGCAAGCCGTCCTCCAAGAGAGGTCTTCTCGCAGCCGGCCCTACTCGGCCGCAGTCTTGGCGCGCGACCACTCGCTCACGACATCGCCGAGCGCCGCCGTCTCGACGGGGCGGATCGACGACGGGGTACGCGAGAAGCGCGGTGCCGGTGCCGGCTGGGTGACGCCGTTCACCTCCACGAAGGTGCCGCGTTCGGTGAGGTGCGGATACGTCATCGCCTCGCTCATGGTGAGCACCGGCCCGAAGCAGACGTCGGTGCCTTCCATCAGCTTGCACCACTCGGCGCGGGTCTTGGTCTTGAACACCTTGGCGATCTTCTCGCGCAGGGCCGGCCACTTCGATTGGTCGAGCTGAGCGTCGAAATCGGCGTCCTCGAGCCCAGCGATCTGGCGCAGCAGCGCGTAGAACTGCGGCTCGATGGAGCCGATCGACACGAACTGGCCGTCGGCGCATTCGAAAGCGCCGTAGAAATGCGCTCCACCGTCCAGGAGGTTGGCCTCGCGCCGCTCGTTCCAGCGGCCGGCGGCGGACATCTCGTAGAACATCTGCATCAGCGAGACGGCGCCGTCGCACATGGCGGCGTCGACCACCTGGCCCTTGCCCGTGCGCTGGGCCTCGACGATGCCGGCGAGGACGCCAACGACGAGGTAGAGCGCGCCGCCACCGAAATCGCCGACCAGGTTGAGCGGCGGCATAGGAGGCCCGGCCGCCGGGCCCATGGCGGCCAGGGCGCCGGTGATCGAGATGTAGTTGATGTCGTGGCCGGCAGCCAGCGCGAGTGGGCCCTCCTGGCCCCAGCCGGTCATGCGGCCATAGACCAGCCGCGGATTGCGGGCCAGCACCACGTCCGGCCCGAGGCCGAGGCGCTCCATCACGCCGGGGCGGAACCCTTCGATCAGCGCGTCGGCGCTGGCGAGCAGCTCGAGCACCGCGTCGATGCTGCCCTTGTCCTTCAGATCGACGTCGACGACCCGGCGGCCGCGGCCGGCGAACTTCTGGGCGGTGAACGTCGACCCTTTGCGATCGAGACGGATGACATCGGCGCCCATGTCGCCGAGCATGCCGGCGGCGAACGGCCCCGGCCCGATACCGGCGAATTCGATGACGCGAATGCCCTTCAGCGGACCCGTCGCCGCACCACTTGTTCCTGCCATTGTCGATCTCCCTTTATCTCTCGTCTCGGGCCGGGCGCTCAGCCGACCCATTTCGGATTGTTGACTGCCAGCGCCTCGGCGCAGGTCTGGCGCAGATGCTCGGCGAGCCCCTCGCTCTGCCAGTCGAGCCGACCCGTACGGATCGCCTCGGATAAGGCGGCGACGCGCTCTTCGCGGCTGCCGCCATCGACGAACTGTCGCAGGCGCACGTCCTCGGCGGCATCGAGCTGCGCGCCTTGGCGCAGCTCGCGCTCGACCGTCGCCAGCAGGTTGGTCGCTACTTTGACATTGAACCACATGGCATCCTTGGCACCGGGCAGGATGTCACGCTCCATGAACTCGCGCACAATGGCGACGAGATCCGCCGCGGGCGGCAGGCTGGACGGCATGCTCAGGCCCTCCCCGTGAGGATGTCATAGAAATCGTAGAGCGGCTCTTCCATGCGCCGGCCGATGGCGAACGCCTCGACCGTGCGCTCGGCGGCCTCGCGCCTGTGGGCCTGGCCCTTGAGCAGGCACATCACCCCCCACTTCACGGAGCCCCAGGCCTCCCAGAAGGCCAGGTGATCGCGGTGGACGGTGCGGCCGCTCGCCTGTTCATAGCCGGCGATCAGATCCTCCCGCGAGCCGACGCCGCCCACCGGATGGGGGCCGCCGAAGCGCCATGTCTTGGTGCACAGCCAGCCCAAATCGGCGACCGGATCGCCCAGGCAGGCAAGTTCCCAATCGAGCACGGCGCGGATGCCATCCGGCCCGCAGATGATGTTGCCCATGCGGAAGTCGCCGTGCACGACCGACGGCTCGCCACCACGCGGCAGATTGGCCTCCGCCCAGCTGAACGCCACGTCCAGGGCCGGAATGGGGGCGCCGTAGCCGCGATAGATCTCCTTGTACTTGGCGACCTGCGGCTCGGCATCGAAGCGCACCAGGAAAGGCAGGCCCTTGGGATCGATTGCGTGCAGGCGGCCCACGGCCTCGCCGCATTGATATGCGAAGCGCTGCCGCAGCGGCGCATAATCGGGCTCGCGCAGGATCTTGCGGGCGATGGTCTCGCCCTCGACGAAGTCGGTGATGTGGCCGGAGCCGAGGCCGTCATCGTCGCCGAGCACCACACGTACCGGCGGCGTCGGCACGCCGGCCGCCATGCCGGCCTGCATCATCGCGGTCTCGTCGCCCCCCGACACGCGCGGCATGCCGGAGCGCGGATCATCCGCCGCATGTGCCGGCGCCGCGCGGGTGAGTTGGAGGATGAAGGCGCGCTGGGCGCCTTCGATCTCACTGGTGAATGCCCAGGTTTCCTTGGTCGCGCCACCGGTGAGGCGGCGCAGACTGAGGATCTCGCCGCGCCCGCCGATATGGCGGGCGACGATGCGCTGGAGCTTGCCCGCCAGCGCCGGCTGCGGGCCCGGAGCCTGGTCCGTCATCTACTCGGCTGCCGCGCGGGTTGCAGCCGATGCCCGATCGAGAGCCTCGAACTCGGCCTTGCGCGGCCCCATGAAGCCGAACAGGTGGCCGGCGATCTTGCGCATCTGGATCTCTTCCGACCCCTCGGTGATGCGGTAGCGGCGGTGGTGGCGATAGATGTGCTCGAACGGCTTGTGGCGCGAATAGCCGATGCCGCCGTGCACCTGCATGGCCCGATCGGCCGCCTCGCAGCACAGCCGGTTGGCCCAATAGTTACACATCGACACCTTGTCGGAGAGCCGCTTGGCGACGTCCGGCTTGGACATCTGGTCCATTTCCCAGGCGGTCTTGCGGATCAGCTGGCGCAGCATTTCGGCCTGCGTGGCGAGCTCGACGAGCGGAAACTGGATCGCCTGGTTGACGGCCAGGGCCTCGCCAAAGGGCTTGCGTTGGCGGGCGTAGGCCACCGACTCGTTGATGCAGTAGACGGCAGCGCCCAGCGAGGAAGCCGCTTGGCGGATCCGGTTCTCGTGCACGAAGTGCTGCGCCAGCGCGAGGCCGCCGTTGAGCGGGCCGAGGATGGCGCTGTCGGGCACCCAGACGTTGGTGATGCTGAGCCGAGGATGGTCGGTCGGCATGTTGAACGTCCACATATACTCTTCGATGACGATGCCCGGGTCGCGCGCCGGCACCAGGAAGGCGGTGATGCCGTTGGCGTCGCCGTCGTTGCCGCTGCTGCGCGCGAAGCACATGCAGTGCGTCGCCACGTGCATGCCCGTGATCCACATCTTGCGGCCATCGATGCGCCAGCCCGAAACGCCGTCACGCGTCTCAGCCACGGCGCGGGTCTCCATGTGGGTGGCATCCGAGCCGTGATCGGGCTCGGTCAGACCAAAGGTGATGCGGGCGCGACCGTCGAGCAGCTTGGGGATGAGATCCTGCTTCTGCTCGGCCGTGCCGAAGTCGCGCAGAATCAGCACGATCGGCTGGTTGCCGACGATCGAGTGCTCGTTCTGCAGATCGTTGTGCAGGCCGAGCCCCTTGCTCGCGAAATGCTCGCGGATGATCGCCATGCCCAGGTTGGTGCCGTCCTGGCCGCCGAACTCCTTGGGCAGCGCATAGCGGAAGTGCCCGGCCTTGTCGGCCAGCCGCTTGGCCTGCTTCAGCAGATCCTCCCACTCGTGGCGCGGCAGGCCGCCGTTGTCGAAGTCGGTCCGTGCCCACTCGCGTCGATGATCGAAGAAGCGGTTGTTGTCGTCGGCGTTCTGCAGCGGCTTGATCTCGTCCTCGATGAATTTGTCGAGAACGCCGAGATAGGCCTGCAGCTCGGGCGGAATGTTGAAATCCATTGTCGTTTCCTCCTGCCAGCCAGGCCCTCGCGAACGGGGTTCGACGGGGCATCGGCCTGGCGCTTCCTAACCCGTCGGATCGCCCGTGGGAACCGTGCGGCCCCGGCCCCGCGGGGCCGGCATCCGCCGAGCCGTTTTGGCCCCCCAGGCGTCGCTTGACAACATTGACCAAACGATCGTTAGAATTTCAAGTGCATGCGGTGGACAGATCTCGATCGTGGAGCTACACGCGACGTCAGGGGCCGGCCGAAGCCCGTCGACACGCCGGAGCTTGTCTTGCTCAAATGGCATCATCTGAGCGGACATGAATGCTCTAAGTCTTTGAGGCTCGAGCGCTTCCCGATCGGGCGGTTCCATCCGGCCGAGGCGCGCTCCGGGGTTGTGGGGCGCCACGCCCGATCGCGACGAGTGGCGCGACCGGTTGATGCAGGCGCCGCAGACCCGACGGCTCAGTGCCGCATCGGATCCAGCACCATCTACTGAGGGCGACGACGCCCATTGGGAGTGAAGATATGGCTGAAGCTTACATCGTCGCCGCGGCCCGCACTGCGGGAGGCCGCAAGGGCGGGCGCCTCAAGGACTGGCATCCCGCCGATCTCGGCGCCGCCGCCATCGACGCGCTGCTCGACCGCACGGGGATCGATCCGGCCCGCATCGACGACGTGATCTTCGGCTGCGTCTCGCAGGCCGGCGAGCAGTCGGTGAACGTGGCCCGCAACGTCGTCTCGTCGTCGCGCCTGCCCGAGAGCGTGCCGGCGACGTCGGTGGACCGCCAGTGTGGCTCGGCCCAGCAGGCGCTGCACTTTGCCGCCCAGGCGGTGATGTCGGGCACCATGGACGTGGTCGTCGCCGGCGGCGTCGAGAGCATGTCGCGCGTGCCGATGGGCATGCCCTCGCTGCTGCCGGAGAAGAGCGGCTTCGGCAACTACAAGGGCCCCAGGATGGAGGCCCGTTATCCCGGCGTCCACTTCTCCCAGTTCGCCGGCGCCGAGATGATCGTCAAGAAGCACGGCCTGACCAAGGATCAGCTCGACGAGTTCGGCTACAATTCCCACCAGAAGGCGATCCGCGCCACCAAGGCGGGCGCTTTCAACGACGAGATCGTGCCGCTCGAATTCACCACGGCCGAGGGCGCCAAGGAGCAGCACACGGTCGACGAGGGCATCCGTTTCGACGCCAGCCTCGAGGCGATCAAGAGCGTCAAGCTGCTCCAGGAGGGTGGCGCCATCACCGCGGCGACCTCCAGCCAGATCTGCGACGGCTCCGCCGCCATCCTCGTTGTCAACGAGCAGGGCTTGAAGTCGCTCGGCCTGACGCCGATGGCGCGCATCCACCACCTCACCGTCATCGGCGGCGATCCGGTGATCATGCTGGAGACGCCGCTCCCGGCCACCAAGCTCGCCCTGCAGAAGGCGGGCATGAAGATCGACGACATCGATCTCTTCGAGGTCAACGAGGCGTTTGCCTCGGTGCCGGTGGCCTGGCTCAAGGAGACCGGCGCCGATCCCGAGCGGCTCAACGTCAATGGCGGCGCCATCGCGCTCGGCCATCCGCTCGGCTGCTCGGGCGCCAAGCTGATGACCACGTTGGTGCATGCGCTCAAGGCGCGCAACAAGCGCTATGGCCTGCAGACCATGTGTGAGGGCGGTGGCCTCGCCAATGTGACGATCATCGAGCGGCTGTGAGCCAGCTGTCGGGATTCGTCGACAAGCGTCCCTAGTCGCTTGAAGAAGAGGCGGCAGCGCATTGCGCTGCCGTTTTCATGTGGACCGCAGCCATCGAAGCTGGGCCATTGCAACCGGAGGTACCCATGGTCGCCAACCGCCAGATTCATCTCGTCGAGACTCCCAAGGGCAAGCTCGGCCCGGAGCACTTCCACCTCGCCGAGGCTACCGTCCCCGCGCCCAAGGCCGGTGAGGTGCTGCTCAAGGTGCTGTATGTCGGCCTCGACGCGGCCAACCGTGCCTGGATGCAGGGCGCGACCTATCGCAATGCAGTGGAAGCCGGCACCGTCATGGCCGGCGGTGCCCTGGCGGAGGTGATCGAAAGCAAGGCATCGGGCTTCGCGGTAGGCGACGTCGTCTTCGCCGATACGGGATGGCAGGAGTATGCCGCGCTGCCGGCCGAGGCGCTGACCAAGCTCGCGCGTGTCGAGCCGCTCACGCATCTGCTCAGCCTCTACGCCGTTTCCGGCCCGACGGCCTACTTCGGCCTCCTCAAGGTCGCGCGTGCCGTCGCCGGCGAGACCGTCGTCGTGTCCGCGGCCGCCGGCTCGGTCGGCTCGCTCGTCGGCCAGATCGCCAAGATCAAGGGCTGCCACGTGGTCGGGATCGCCGGTGGAGCCGAGAAATGCCGCTGGCTGGTGGACGAACTCGGCTTCGATGGCGCCGTCGACTACAAGGCCGGCGATTTCCACAAGCAGCTCAAGGCGGCCACGCCCAAGGGCATCGACGTCTATTTCGACAACGTCGGCGGCGACGTGCTGGAGGCCGTGCTGTTTCGCATGAACATGAAGGGCCGCATCGCCTGTTGCGGGGCAGTCTCCCAATACGACACGGCGACGCCGCGCGGCGTGCGCGGGGTTCCCGGGCTGCTCGTCGTCAAACGCCTGCGTATGGAAGGCTTCATCGTCATGGATTTCCAGGCCGACGCGGCGGTCGCGGCGGCGGACCTGAAGTCCTGGGTCGCCGCCGGCAAGCTGAAGGTCCAGGAGGACGTGCTCGTCGGCCTCGAGCATCTGCCGCAGGCCCTGATCGGCCTGCTCTCCGGTGAGAACCGCGGCAAGCGGATCGTCAAGGTGGCCTGAGGGCGCGGCGCCCGTCACGGCGTGCCGCACCGGCACGTCCGGCGGCTGCCGCCCCGGAGGCGCCCGCTGCCCGATCGGCCATCTCACTGATCGGGCGGTAAGCTCGACCGCACTCCGGACCGAGCCGCCGCAACTTGCCAACACCTGGGAAGCACACCCCGCCGCGGCAATCGGAGGGCGCGGTGACGCGCGCCGTACGGTGCGCGCCTCTGTTGGTCCACTGACGCCCAAGCAAAAAGAAATGACGGCGGGAACCCGCGCCTTGGCCTGTTCGTTGTTCCGTGGGGCGTCTTGAGCCACGCGTTTTAGTGGGCCGAGCGCCAGAAGCGGTGACCCTTTCCGCCGCATCGCGCGGCGTCAGGTGTGTGAGGAGCCCATCGGCCCCGGCCTGGCGCAGAGCGGTGCGCAGGACGTTCACCATGACAAGCGCCAGCGTTCGCAATATCGCTGCATTCCGACGGCGGGCCGGCATCGACGGCCGACCCGGTCGCGTCTCGCCGCGCCTGGCAGGCATGGCGTCGCCGCGCCCGGGACCGAGGCAGAGCGCCCCAGCGAGCCGCGGGGGCTCGTGCCCGCCCTGCCAAGTTACCGCGCCGATCGAGGCGCGTGTGGCGAGCGGGCGCTACAAGCTCTCATACCTGAAGCTCGACAGAATGCCTGACCGGCCCCGCCGCCATGATCATCATGGTCGGCCAGCGCGCGGCGGCATGACGACGGCCGGCCGGGTCGCGTTCCCGGCGGCCGAGAGGAGGACACCATGAGCGAATGGACAAATGCCAAGATGTGCGACGTCGCCAATCTGGTGCTTGGAGCGATCTTGTTCTTCTCACCCTGGCTGTTCGCCTTCCCGGAAGGGATCGCGTCGCAGAACGCCTACATCGCCGGCATCGTGATCGCCGCGCTGTCACTCGCCGCACTGGCCGCCTACGCCGTGTGGGAAGAGTGGCTGAACCTGATCGTGGGCCTGTGGGTGCTCGCCTCGCCCTGGCTGCTGGGCTTCGGGGAGCAGGCCATGACGGTTCACGTCGTGATCGGCGCGTTGGTCACGATCCTCGCCGCGGCGGAGATCTGGATGATGTACCAGCGCCACCCGCCGCATCAGACCGCGGCCCGATGACGGCCTAACGGTCGAGAGGCCCGTCCAGATGTCGCGCGGCGGGCCTCTGTGTCGCCGAGGAGAGAGAGATGAAGCACACATCACTGGACGAGATCAGGGACGAGGTGAATGTCGTTGCGTTCAAGCTGGAGACGCAGAAGTCTCCGTGGGCGATCCGCAGGGAACGTCTCGAGCGCTTCGCCGCCGTGCTCGAGAGCTATGAAGGCCCCATCCGGCTACTCGCGCGCGTGGAATTCGTCCCACACGGCGAGCGCATGCGCATGCGCACGGACGATTCACCCCTGACAGTGGCCTATGCCGACCCCGATCTGCGCCGCCGCGGATTAGCGGGTGATCGCTTCGGCGACGCAATCACCTTCTTCATGTTGAACCCCGGAGAGGCCCACCATCTACTGTGCGACTGCCACTATTTCGGCAGCGTGACGTCACAAATGATAGCGGCCCGGGCCCGTTCCCTTGCGCATCGGACGAGCGTTGGCGAGCTGTGGGCGAAGGCGCGCACCCTCCTGGGCTTCCGGTGACCATTCTGGTCGCCGTGTCGTCGCGGCCATCCAGCCCACGATAGGCGCTGGCCCGCTAGATATGCCTCGGACGTTTGAACTCGGAGCGCCTTGCTTTCGGCTGCGGAAGAGGCCCGCCTGATCGCAAAGCGCTCCACAAGCAGCGACGGGCGAACCGCCTCCAGGGCGATCTGCTTTCCCGAATGCGCCGAGAACACCGAGAGCGCCGAGAGCCGCGGTGGTCAAATCTCCTCACGCTGGTGCCGTCCCCAAAGGAACCATGCGCTTGCCCTTCGGCGGGCACGCGCGAAGCCGTCGCGCACGCCCCGGCCATGCCGTAACGTTCCGGCCTTTGCGCAGGGCGTGCTATCCCATGGGTGACGATGCGATGCAGGTGATGGATGATGCCATCGCCCCAAAGCGTAGACTGCGCGATGTCGAGCTCGCCGACGCGATCGTGTCTTTGTACGAGGCCGAGCCCGACCTGGTCGGCCCGCCCAGGGCCCTCTTCGCAGGCACTTCGGACCCATAAGGTTATGAGCATCTTTGCGCCATTGGATGATCCAATCCACTGGCGAAATGCGCTAGAGTATTTCAGCGTTTCTTCGAATCGCCGAAATGCTATATCTGCTTGATTTGTCGCGTTTTCTTCACGCGAACCGGCGTCCACTTCGCTCGAAAACGCTCCAGAGCGGGATGATTTTTCTTTGAATCAGCATCCCGCCCTAAGTCTTTGATTTGAGCGTGATCTTGCCCAAAGCCGGTGCCGGCTTTTTGGATCGTGCCCCTAGGCGTTCGACAGAGAGACCTGGTAGTCGGCTTCCGTGTTGGCCCTGACCTCGGCCTCGCTGACGCCTTCGGCGAGCTCGATGAGCTTCAGGCCCTCCGGCGCGACGTTGAACACGGCGAGGTCGGTGATGACCATGTCGACGACGCCGGCGCCCGTCAGCGGCAGGGTGCAGGTCTTGAGCAACTTCGCCTCGGTCGAGCCGTCCTTCGCCTTGGCCGTGTGTTCCATCACCACCACGACCTTCTTGACGCCGGCGACCAGATCCATGGCGCCGCCCATGCCCTTCACCATCTTGCCGGGGATCATCCAATTGGCGAGATCACCGTTCGCGGCAACTTGCATGGCGCCCAGGATCGACAGGTCGATGTGGCCGCCGCGGATCATCGCGAAACTGTCGGCGCTGGAGAAGTAGCTGGTGGTCGGCAGTTCGGTGATGGTCTGCTTGCCGGCGTTGATCAGATCCGGATCCTCTTCCCCCTCATAGGGAAATGGCCCCATGCCGAGCATCCCGTTCTCGCTCTGCAGCTGAACGTTCATGCCGTCCGGAATGTAGTTGGACACCAGGGTCGGTATGCCGATGCCCAGATTGACGTAGAAGCCGTCGCGCAGTTCCTTGGCGGCGCGGGCGGCCATTTGTTCTCGGGTCCAGGGCATGATGCCTCCTCAGGTCACGGACGAGGACGGGTGGTGCGCTGTTCGATGCGCTTGGCGGGGTCGGGCACGTGCACGATGCGCTGCACGTAGACGCCCGGCGTAACGACGTGGTCCGCTTCGATCTCGCCCGGCTCGACCAGATGCTCGACCTCGGCAACCGTGACGCGGCCGGCGGTGGCCATCATCGGGTTGAAGTTGCGCGCCGTCTTGCGGTAGACGAGATTGCCCTCGGCATCCGCCTTCCAGGCGTGGACGAGGGCGACGTCGGCCACCAGCCCGCGCTCCATCACATAGCTCTCGCCGTCGAATTCGCGGACGTCTTTGCCGTCCGCGATGATGGTGCCGACACCGGTCCTGGTGAAGAAAGCCGGGATGCCGGCGCCGCCGGCGCGGATGCGCTCCGCCAGCGTGCCTTGCGGATTGAACTCCAGCTCCAGCTCGCCGGCGAGGTACTGCTGCGCGAACAGCTTGTTTTCGCCCACGTAGGACGAGATCATCTTGCGGATCTGCCGCGTTTCCAGCAGCAGGCCGAGCCCGGCGCCGTCGACGCCTGCGTTGTTGGAGATCACCGTCAGCCCCTTGACGCCCGAGGCTCTGACGGCGTCGATCAACGTATCGGGTATGCCGCACAGGCCGAAGCCGCCGGACATGATCACCATGTCGTCCCTGAGCAGACCGGCGAGGGCTTCGACCGCGTCCCGATATACCTTCCGCATCAGTTTCTCCCAAGGATGGAGCGCTCGACACGATCGCTCATTTTTGCTGCGAGCGCCATGAGACAGCGCAGCCCCCGCCGCGATGTTGCGCTGCACAGGGATTGCCGTCTTAACGTGTGCTAAGCGTGGGATAAAGCGGGCGCCGACACAGTTCTGACGTTTTGCGCCGCTTGATGCCGCATAGTGGCGCCATCGATGCGAGTCGCACCCGCTCGCCGCCGCCAACCCGCAAGGTCAAATGCGAAGACGCAGCGTTCTATTGATTGCCTTCGCCTGCCTCGCGCTCCTGGGCATCGGGATGGCGCCGTGGACGCTTGCGAACGACTATGCCAGCCAACGCATCGGCAAGCACGTCAAGGCGCTCACCGGCCTCGACCTCGCGGTCGAGGGACGCACCACCCTCGCCTTCTTGCCGGCACCGCGCATCAAGATGGAAGAGGTGGCGCTGCGCTCCGAGGACGGCCGCGTCCGACTACGGACGTCCCAGTTCCGCGGTGAGGTCAGGCTGCTGCCGCTGCTACGTGGCGAGCTCGAGCTCTCTGACGTCACGCTGTTCGAGCCGACGCTGAACGTGATGAGCGAGGCACAACCGGTCGAGGCGTGGCAACAGTGGCTCGATCGCCTGACGCGGACCGCGGGGGCCAGCGTCGTCGGCCGCTATCCCCACGTGCCGCGGCTGGTGGTGGTCGGCGGGACCGTCTCGTTCGAGCGGTCGAATGGCGCCAGCGACCGCCTGAAGGATGTGAATGTCGTCTTCGCCTGGCCGGATTCGGCGAGCGCTATCGGCGCTGCGGGCCAATTCTCCTACGCTGGACGCGCGGTCGATGTGCTGTTCGCGGGCCTCAATCCCACTCGGCTGAGCACAGGCCGTGACAGTGAATTCACGCTGCGGGTGAAGGCGGAGGGGCTCTCTCTGGTCGGCCGTGGCACGCTCTCCCAGGGCGGCACGCGCTTCGACGGCCAGGTCACCTGCGGCACCGACTCCCTGGCGGATGTCGATCGCTGGATCGGCGCGGGACTCCCGTTCGCCCAGTTGGTCGATGCCTTCTCGGTCTCGGGAGCAACCACGCTGTCGCCGCGCGGGCTGGCGATCTCGGCGGCGACCGTGGTCGTGGGCAACGATCAGATGGAGGGCGCCGTGTCCGCCCGGGTCGACGGTGGGCGCATTGCTCTGTCCGGGACGCTTGCGGCGGACGCGCTCGACCTGTCGCGCTTTGCCCGCCCGTTGACGCCGCGCCTCGACAGTGACCGCGCCTGGACCCGCGATCAGATCGAGCGGAGCGCCATGCTCGGCAGCGAACTGGATCTGCGGATCTCGGCATCGCGCGCGACGCTCGGCCGCTTCGCCATGGAGGACCTGGCAAGCAGCATCATGCTGCGGAGCGGCCGGTTCGAGATCACGCTCAGCCGCGCCTCGGCCTATCGCGGCAACGTCAAGGGCCGCTTGATTCTGCAGCCGGCGGAGAGCGGCATCGACGCGCGGCTTCAGGGCGTGATGGAACGCGTCGACCTCGCCGGAGCGCTCAGCGACGCCTTCGACATGCGGCGGGTCGGTGGCATCGGCTCGATGCAGATCGTTGCCGAGGCGAGCGGCAGCTCCGTCATGGATCTGGCCCGCTCGCTGAGCGGGCGCGCCAACGTCGTCGTCAGGCAGGGCGAAATTGTCGGCATCGACTTCAGCGAATTGCTGCGGCGTGCCGAGCGACGACCGTTGTCGGCCGCGTCCGACTGGCGTGGCGGCCGGACCTCGTTCGAACAGGCGGGGCTGTCGCTCGCGATCGCCGGCGGCGTCATCGAGCTGAACGATGCCACCGTATCGACCGCCAGCATGAAGGCGACGCTCGCGGGACAGATGTCGGTCGCCGATCGGACGCTTGCCCTCAGCGGCACCGTCGCGCCGCAGCCGGGCAGCCTCAGGCCAGCCTCGGCCGAGCTGCCCTTCGAGCTGTTCGGCAGTTGGGATGATCCGCGCGTCGGCCCCGACGTGAAGGCACTGATCCGCAGGTCCGGGGCGGCAGCACCTCTACTCGCGCCTGCCAGTCAGCAGAAGACGCCTTAGGGCATGCCCCCCGGCCGGCTCCGGCACGGCGGGGACCTCGGCACAGCGCAAAACGAAGCGCTCGGGCCAAGCCGTCGGCCGCCTCCCGGCATAGCGGGCCCGTTTTCTTCGGCGCCCGGTCGCGTCGGGCAGCGGGCGCGGCGTTGCGGCCCCCCACCAGGCGATCGATGGGCCATCTCGCGTCGCAACGGTCAAATCAGCTCAGTGACGTACAGTTTTCCCGGCTTTTTATCCTGGACGACAGAGATGACCTGAGCGCCCTCTCCCCTGAAGAAATAGACCGTTCGCTCGGTCAGAAAAAACCGCTGACCGTCTCGTTCGATGAGTGGCGACGTCACGAAGCACGGCTCCGTCGCGAACAGCCGAAAGACTTCCGTCAACTTATGAAACGGCTGCTCGTTCCGGCTGCCTTCATGGCAGAACGAGATCGTGTGACCCCGAAGAACGCTCAGATACCGAATAAGCTTCTTGTCTCGCTCTGATGAGACCGGGATCATCTCGTCACCGGGACAGCATACGACGGCAATCGGACAATGATCCGCTGGCTCAGATCCCCTTATAGCCGGCTTTCCGCCCTGGTCTACACGCACGTGGCGGTAGAGCCGCCGATCTCACCGGCCCGGCGGCATCGCCGGCGCGCGTGCGGCCGGGGACGGGCCCGGCCGCCGCGGCACGCCGCGGAGGACGGCACGCACCGCCGGAGGGGGCGCGGAGCCGGCGCCTCTTATTCGGCCGCGGTATTGACCGGCCCGGCGACCGACTTGGGCGCTGTCGGCTCGTCCGTCTCGGCCGGCTCTTCATCCGGCATCGCGGTCGGCCCGACCACCGGCGCGGCGCCGTCGTCCATCGGCACGACCGACAGGGGCGACCCGCTCCGCAGGCTGCGGGCGTGGAACAGGTCCCGCCGCAAGTCCTCGATGTTCTGACGCGAGACCTCGAGCGATTTTTCGGCCAGACGCCGGGCGATGCGCTCCTGTTCGAGCTGGAAGGTCAGTTCGACGACACGCGCATCGAACCGCTGCTCGTTGTTGCGGATCTGCGCCCGCGCGCTGGTGAGCTCCTGCGTCATGTCGGTGAGACGCTGCTGGATCGTGTCGTACTGGCGCTCCTTGGAATTGAAGTTGGCGACCAGCATGTGGCTGCGTTCGGCGAGCTTGTTGTTGATCTCGTTGGTCTCCTGCCAGCGCGCCTCGGTCTTGTCGCGTTCCTTGCTCAAGTCGGCGACGCGCTTGTCCAGGGCATTGCGCTCAAGCGTGATCTTGAGGAGTTGCCGCTCGGCCGCAGCCAGCCCGTCTATCTTCTGCTTCAGCTCGTCGCGAACCTGGCCGAGCAACTGCTCCGCCACCTGCGCGCGCGACGCCGTGGCGGCCAGCTTGGCCTCGAGCGACGACGCCTGGGATTGGAAGAACTCGAGCTTCTCGCTCACATCCTTGATCTGGTTCTTGTGCGCCGTCTCCGTCTGGGCCGCCGTGCCCTCCAGATCCGCGATACGCGCCAGGGCGGACTTGTGGCCGTTGTTGAGTTCGGACAGCTCGCGCTCGCGCTTGGCCAGCTTGCGGCCGCCGTCGTCCAGCGCCACCTTCAGGTTCTCCAGCTCCTCGGTGAGCAGAGAGGTCTGCTGCGTCTCCTTACGCAGATCAGTCTCCATCTGAGCGAGCGCGTTCTGGCTTGCCTCAAAGCGCTCCCGGTAGGACGCCACCTCCTCGGTCAGTTGCTCCTTGGCCGAGTGCTCCTGGGCCAGTTGGAGCTCGACATCCGCGAGCTTCGCCTCCCGCAGTGTCGCCGCTTCGTTCGCGCTCGACAGGTCGGATTCCAGCGTCCGCGCATTCAGCTGGTGGCGCTCGACGGTGTCTTCCAGATGCAGGCGGTGTTGCAGAGCGGCCTGGAGTTCCTCCTGCGCCTTGGCGGCATCGCGCAGAAGGCCGGCGCGATGCGAGCGCTCGGCCTTGAGCTCCTTGCTGATGGCGGCGTGCTCGATGCGCGTGCGCTCGAAATCGTCGAGGATGGAGCCGATCGCCTGCTCGAGCTCCGACGCCGAGCCCTTCAGCTGCGTCAGAAAGCCCAAGCTCTGCGAGAAGTCTGCCAGCTGCGAGCGGACAGCCTCGTGCGTGGCGTCCGGCGGCGGAGGCGCAGGACGCACGGCTTCAACCTCGCTTGCAACCTGGGTCTCGACCAGCTCGCCGCCGGACTCACGCTGTTGCGGCAGCCGAAGGCGCTCCTTCGGCGGCGTCGAGACGGTCTGCTGCGGAAAGGTGCGCTTGTTCAGGAGCTGTCCAATACCGATCATCGCTCGCCTACCCTCAGCAGCAGAATGACAAATATGAAGGCTATTTGTCCTAGTTGCAGGAACCTTAATCGCACGCCGCGCGAACATTCAACCCCGGCCAGGACGTTCAGCCGGCTCGCTGCCGCGCCCCCCGATAGTTGCCGGCGCCTTTTTTCCTAAAGCGGCGCAGGTCGAATGCACTCCCCCAGTGCAGCGGCCGGGCGTTTCGCCCCGCCTGCGAGGCACTTCTGCAACGCTCCCGTTGCCGAAGTCGCCATTAACCTTACCGTAAGGTTTATATCATTGTCGCGTGCAAAGGGGAGGCCGGACGAATCGGCGCATCTGCGCCTCCGGCGCTCGTCATGACCGCACCTCGGCATGCCTCTCGGCGACGGCATCCGCCGACGCCTCGCCCGCGGCCTCGTCCCGGTGCCGGGCCCCGCTCCGCGTCAGGATGAAGGAGAGGCCAAGGCCGACGGCGACGAAGGCGATGAGCACGGTGCACGCGGCGTTGATCTCGGGCGTCACGCCGAGCCGCACCTGGCTGTAGATGCGCATCGGCAACGTCGTGGCGCCGGGCCCCGTGGTAAAGCTCGCGATCACCAGATCGTCGAGCGACAGGGTGAAGGCCAGCAGGAAGGCTGCTCCCACGGCCGGCGCGATCAGCGGCAGCGTGATGGTGAAAAACGTCTTTGCGGGCGGACAACCGAGGTCCATCGCCGCCTCTTCCAGCGCCCGGTCGAAGCTCGCCAGTCGCGCCTGGATGATCACGGTGGCGAAGCACAGGGTCAGCGTCGTATGGGCGACGACCACGGTCCACAATCCGCGATCGGCGCCGACGGACACGAACAGCAGCAGCAAGGCCAGCCCGACGATGACCTCCGGCATGACCAGGGGCGCGTAGATCAGGCCCGTGAAGAGCGAACGGCCGCCAAATCGCCCATGTCGGACCAGCGCCAGAGCGGCCAATGTGCCGAGCACCGTCGCCAGGCTTGCCGACAGCGTGGCGATCTTGAGGCTGGTCCAGGCCGCCTCCATCAACGGCGCGTTGGCAAACAGCGCCACATACCATTGGATAGAGAAGCCGCCCCAGACCGTCACCAGGCGCGAGGCGTTGAACGAATAGATCACCAGCACCACGATCGGCAGGTAGAGAAAGCCGAGGCCGAGGAGCAGCACCACCGTGCGGAATGCGTTCCCGCGGTGCATCAGCTCCCTCCCGTGCGCCCGCCCGCCCCCGGTGCGGAGCGGCGCGCCTCCAGCTCGCGGAAGACGACGATAGGGCCGACGAGCAGCACCAGCAGCACCACTGCCACCGCCGAGGCCAACGGCCAGTCCCGATTGCCGAAGAACTCGCTCCACAGCGTCCGCCCGATCATCAGCGTCTCGGAGCCGCCGAGCAGATCGGGAATGACGAACTCGCCGACCATGGGGATGAAGCACAACAGGGTCCCGGCGACGATGCCGGGCCACGACAGCGGCACGGTGACGGCCCAGAAGGCCTTGGTCGGCGTCGCTCCAAGATCCTGCGCCGCCTCGATCAACGTCCCATCGAGCTTCTCCAGGGTGGCGTAGAGCGGCAGCACCATGAACGGCAGGTACGAATAAACGAGCCCGATCAGGATGGCGGTCTCCGTATTGAGGATCTCGAGTGGAGCCGCGATGATGCCGACCTTCAGCAGGGCCGTGTTGAGCAGGCCCTCGGGCTTCAGAATGCCGATCCATGCGTAGACACGGATGAGAAAGCTCGTCCAGAACGGCAGCACGATGAGGATCACGACGATCTCGCGCCATCGCTTCGCCAGGCGTGCGGCCGCATGGGCCATGGGGTAGCCGACGACGAGCAGGAGCAGTGTGGCCGTCGCCGCCAGCCGCACCGACGACAGCGCCGACTGCCAGTAGAGGCCGTCGTCGAGCAGCAGGCGAAAGTTGTCGAGGCTGAGCTCCGCCGCCGCCGCCAGGACGCCGTCGAGCCCCGCCGACCAGTCGATCACCGGGCGGTAGGGCGGCTGCGCCGTCGCCACCTCCGAGAGGCTGATGCGCAGCACCAGGAGGCACGGCAGGGCGAAGAACACGACGAGCCAGGCAAACGGCCAGATGCGCACCAGCGCCCCGCCGGACGATCCTCTGCCTCGCCTCGACGCCATCGGGGCTAGCGGCTCAGGAGCACGGCCGCGTCGGGCGCGAAGACCGCGTGCACGGTCTCCTCCCAGGTCAGCGGCTGCTCGACGAAGCGCGCGACGTTGGCTTGCGAGGCGCGCAACAGATGGCCGTCGGCGAGCCTGATCACATAGGTCGTCCAATCGCCGAGGTAGCCGATGTCCCACACCTCGCCAACGATCGCATTGGCCGTACCGGGCGGCGGCAGGCCGCGGCCGAGGCGCATTTTCTCGGGCCGGATGGCGACCGCCACAGCCTGCCCGGGTGCCGACGGCTCGGTCGAGGCGACCAGCAGAGCTGACCCCACGGCAGGGCAAGATACCGTGCAGAGATCCCCGTCGCGACCCGTCACCTCCCCTTCCAACAAATTCACGTCGCCGATGAACTGCGCGACGTAGCGGCTGGCGGGCTGCTCGTAGATGACGTTGGGCGGATCGAGCTGCGCGATCCGGCCGTGCCCCATCACGGCGATGCGGTCGGCCATGGCCATGGCCTCCTCCTGATCGTGCGTCACCACCAGGAACGTGGTGCCGAGCGACATCTGGATGTCCATGAGCTCGAACTGCGTGGCCTCGCGCAGCTTTTTGTCGAGGGCGGCCAGCGGCTCGTCGAGCAGCAGCACCTTGGGCCGCTTGGCCAGTGCCCGCGCCAGGGCGACGCGCTGGCGTTGCCCGCCCGACAGCTGGTCGGGGCGCCGCTTGGCCAGCCCGGAGAGTTGCACCAGGCGCAGCATGTCGTCGACGCGCGCCCGGATCTCGTCCCGCGGCAGGCCCTCCTGGCGCAGCCCGAAGGCGATGTTGCCCTCCACGCTCATGTGCGGGAACAGCGCATAGGACTGAAACATCATGTTCACCGGCCGCAGATGCGGCGGTATCGCCGCCTGATCGACGCCGGCAAGCAGCACGCGGCCTTCGTCCGGGGTCTCGAACCCGGCCAGGAGGCGCATCAGGGTGGTCTTGCCGCAGCCGGACGGGCCGAGCAGACAGAAGAACTCACGCTCGTAGATCGACAGCGAAAGGGCATCGACGGCGGTGACGGCGCCGTAGCGCTTCGTGACGCCGTCGAAGCGGATCAGCGGCTCCGCGCCTGGCTCGGACCACGGTGCGAAGTTGCGGCGCACCGCTCCCACGGCCACGTGCTCGTTCCTCGTCGCCATCGCGCCCCCCGACGGGGCACACCTACCGCACGTCCCCGCCCTTGGAAAAGCGCTTTCGTGCGGAGTGCGACCGCGGCTTCGTCCCCGTCTCGTCCCGCCGGCCGCACTCAGTGGGCGTCGGCCGGAGCAAGGCCGGGCTGGGGCCTTCGCATGATCGGTGAGAACAGGACGAGCGACGCGAAGAGGAAGGTCAGTGCGTAGAACACGTCGGCAAACGCCATCACGGTCGCCTGCTGGCGCACCATCAGCGCCACCTGCTTGAGCGCGGCGTTGCTGGCATCGCTGCCAAGCGGCGCCAGTGCCAGCGCCAGAGTGTCGAGCGTTTCGTGCACGACGGTGCGATCCCAGCTGGCCCGCTCGATCAGGCGGGCGAGGTGCAGATCGATACGGGCGTTGAGCAGCGTGTTGATGAGCGCCAGGCCGACAGCACCGCCGAGGTTGCGGGTGAGGTTGAACAGGCCCGAGGCGTTCTTCACCTGATGCGGCGGCAAGGTCCCCAGCGCGATGTTGTTGATGGGGATCATGCAGACCATCAGCGACACCCCGCGCAGCACCTGCGGCATGAACAACTCCCAGAAGTCCCAATCCTTGGTGATCCAGGTCACTTGCCAGGTGCCGAGGGCGAATCCGGCGAAGCCAACAGCCAGCATGATGCGGGGATCGACCTTGGCCGACAGCCGCCCGGCGATCGGCGCGGTCAGGAACATGAAGGCGCCGGTGACGAACATGGTCTCGCCGATCTGCAGCGCCGAGTAGCCGCGAATGCGCGCCAGATAGACCGGGTAGAGGTAGGTCAGGCCATAGAGACCGATGCCCATGACGAAGCTGAAGGCGCAGCCGGCGGCGAAATTGCGGTTGGCGAAGGCCTTGAGGTCGACGACCGGCTCGGCCCGGGTGAGCGCGCGCCAGAAGAAGGCGACCGCCCCCACCACCGCGACGACGGCGAAGATCACGATGTGTTCGTCGTCGAACCAGTCCTTCGTCGGCCCCTCCTCGAGCACGAACTCGAGGCTCCCCAGGAAGCCGGCCATGGCGAGGAGGCCCAGCCAGTCGAAGCGGTCGAGCAGGCCGAAGTGCGGCTCGTCGAAGTCGACCAGCACGAAGGTGGCGACGGTGACGAAGATGCCCGGCACGATGTTGATCAGGAACAGCCAGTGCCAGGAGAACAGGTCGGTGAGGTAGCCGCCCACGGTCGGGCCGATGGTCGGGGCCAGCGTCGCCACCAGGCCGATGATGGGCGAGACGACCGGGCGTTTCTCCGGGGGGAAGACGAGATAGGCGGAGGCGAAGACGGTCGGGATCATGCCGCCGCCGAGGAAGCCCTGCAACGCGCGATAGACGATCATCTCCTCGATCGAGGAGGCCGTCGCGCACATCAGGCTCATGATCGTGAAGCCGGCCGCGGACATCGAGAAGATCAGCCGTGTCGACAGCGCTCGGGACAGGAAGCCCGAGAGCGGGATCATGATCACCTCGGCGATGAGATAGCTGGTCTGGACCCAGGAGATCTCGTCGGCACTGGCCGCGAGCCCGGCCTGGATCTCCGCCAGCGAGGCCGACACGATCTGGATGTCCAGGATGGCCATGAACATCCCGAACACCATGCAGATGAAGGCGAAGAACTTGCGCCCGTCGAGCTTGGCGCCGGCCCCGCCCTGCGCCGGCGCGGCAGCCGCCGATGGTGCCTGGCCGTTGGCCGTCGCTGCCGTGCTCATGGGCGGCCGCAGCAGGACACCGCCGATGAGCTGGCACCGCGGCCGATCATCGGGAGGCCACCGGTGCCTTCTTGGGTTCCGCCGCAGGCGGTGACGGTGCCGCCTTCGCCGCCGCCTGGTCGGCAGCCGCGGGCGGGGGCTCATCCCTGGGTTGAACCTGGGGCTCGTTGTGGGCCAGCCGGCCGGTCGGCGAGGTCTCCCCGTCCTTGACCGACACTGTCGCGACCACCGACATGCCCGGGCGCAGCACGTGCTCGGCCGTGGCCTCCGGCTTCAGCCGCAGGCGCACCGGCACACGCTGCACGATCTTGGTGAAATTACCCGTGGCGTTATCCGGCGGCAGCAGGCTGAACAGAGCGCCCGAGGCCGGCGACATGCTCTCGACCACAGCGGCGAAACTCCGGTCCGGGAAGGCATCGACGGTAATCTCCACGGCCTGACCGGGCCTGAGGCGCGCCAGCTGCGTCTCCTTGAAGTTGGCGTCCACGTAGACGGCGTCGAGCGGCACGAGGGCCGCCAGGCGCACGCCGGGCTGCACGAACTGCCCCACCTGCACGGCCTTGTTGCCGATGGTGCCGTCGATCGGCGCCCTGATCTCGGTGAAGGAGAGGTCCCGCTCGGCCTTGGCGACGGCTGTCTTCAGCTCGGCCAGGAGATGCTCGGCCTCCACGCGCTGCGCGTTGAGCACGGCGACATTGGCCTTCGCCGCCGCCAGGCCGGCCTGCGCGCCCTTTACGCCCGCATCCGCCCGCGCGCGGTCGGCCCGCGCCGTCTCGAGCTTCTGCTGGCTGGCATAGTCGCGCTGGGCCAGCTGGTTCTGCCGCTCGAGCTCGGCCGCGGTCCGCACCAGGTCGGCCTGATTGGCCGGAATCAGCGCCTGCGCCTGGTCGACGCTCGCCTGGGCGGCCTTGGTCTGCTCGGCAATCCGGGCCACCGTGGCCTGCTGGGTGGCCATCTTGCCGCGCGCCGACTGGGCGGCCAGCACGTAGTCGCCATCGTCGATCTTGGCGATCAGCTCGCCGGCCGTGACGCTCTGGTTGTTGACGACCTTGACCGACGTGACGTAGCCGGAAACCTTCGAGGCGAGGATCGTCATGTCGGCGCGCACATAGGCGTCGTCGGTCGCGACGTGGAAACGTCCGACGGTCCACCAGTTGTAGCCGAAGTATCCGCCGGCCCCCAGCGCCGCCATGACGAGGCCGATGGCGATGAAGCGCTTGCGGCCCCGCTTGCGCGCCGGCACCGGCGCGTCGGCGGCCCCGGCCGGTGCCGGGCGCGGCGCATCCGCCCGCCCCCCGGGCGAAGGCGCCGCCGGCCCGGGTCCGCGTGCGACGGCGTCCTGGGCGGACGCGAGAACGGCGGCGCGCGGCAAGCCCATCGTGGTGCCTGGCGCATCACCGGGCCCTGCCCCGGCGCCACCCGGCTCCGCTTCGACGTTCTCTCGCCTGTCCATGCACGCACACCCTAGCCCCGACCGCCGCTCGCTTCCCTCTAGATTGACCGAACCGTTCAGTCAATATATAGCCTATGCGCGCTTGACAGGGCTCGTGCACCAGCGCGAATACCTTGCCCTCAGAGCAGCCCGCCCCGCTCGGACCCGTCGCGCGGGACATGCTCCAACTCGTTGAATCCGCGGCGCTCAGCTTGCGAGGGATGGGTCCTCCCCGCAGGGCGCTCGGGGTCGGAATGGACGGTGGATCGCGGCGTGGACGTGGAAACGACCAACACCAGGCGGGCCGGAGCGGCGGCCGTCGAGCCGGACGAGCCGCCGCAGGCATCCAAGCGGCAGCAGATCCTCGCCGGTGCGCGGCGGATCTTCCGATCGCGCGGCTTCGACGGTGCCAGCATGGGCGACATCGCGAAGGCGGCCGGGGTCTCCAAGGGGACCCTCTATGTCTATTTCGCCAGCAAGGAGGACCTGTTCCGGGATCTCGTGCTGGAGGACCGGCGCCAGGCGGCCGAGCAGATCGTCTCGCTGGGGCTTGACGATCCGGACGTGCGCGGCGTGCTGCGCGGCTACGGGCGCAGCATCGTCAACATGCTGGTCGAGCCCGAGCACATTTCGATGGTTCGAATGGTCATGGCGGCCGCCGAGAAGTTTCCGCAGGTCGGCCGCGTCTTCTACGAAGCGGGCCCCGGCTACGGCATCAACCGCTTGGCGACGTATATCAAGGCCCAGGTCGAGGCGGGCCGCCTACGGACGGCGGATGCGGATCTTGCGGCCTGCCATTTCCTGGAGTTGTGCCAGGGCAGCATTCTCAAGCCACTGTTCTTCGGCGTGACAGCCCAGCCGACACCGCAGGCTATCGACTACACGGTCGATGCGGCCGTGGATGTGTTCCTGGCCGCTTACGCGGCGGATGGCATCTGAGCAGGGCCTCGGCGCGGACCGGCGGCTGCCCGTGTCAGCGGACTCCCTGCCCGAAGAGCAGCTTGCGGGCTTCCTGATCCTTGCCCAGGTCGAGCTTCTGGCGATCCTCGGCATTGACGGCCAAGCCGCGCTGCACGGCCGGGCGTGCCTTGATGGCCTCGAGCCACCGTCGCATGTGCGGGAAGTCGTTGATGTCCTGTCCCTGGCGTTCCCACAGTTTGGCCCAACCGAAGGTGGCCATGTCGGCGATGGAATAATCGTCGGCGAGGAACGCGTGATCGGCGAGGCGCCGGTCCAGCACGCCGTAGAGCCGGTGCACCTCGCTGGTGTAGCGCTCGACCGCGTAGGCAATCTGCTCGGGCGCGTAGATGCGGAAATGGTGGGCCTGACCAGCCATCGGGCCGAGACCGCCGACCTGCCAGAACAGCCATTCGTCGACCGCGACGCGGCGGCGCTCGTCGCTGGGATAGAACAGGCCCGCCTTGCGGCCGAGGTATTGCAGGATGGCGCCGGACTCGAACACCGAGATCGGCTGGCCGCCGGGCCCCTCGGGATCGACGATGGCCGGCATGCGGTTGTTGGGCGAGATGGCCAGGAACTCGGGCTTGAACTGGTCGCCTTTGCCGATGTTCACGGGGTGGACGACATAGGGCAGGCCACATTCCTCAAGCATGATCGATACCTTCCACCCATTGGGTGTCGGCCAGTAGTAGAGCTCGATCGGCTTGTCTTGTTTGACCATTGTTGTCTCCTGCCGGCGTTTCCGCGCGGATGGTAGGTAGCGCCTTTCTCCGGGCAAAGTGCGTTAGCGCACATGAGTGCCCGTCGGACGGAGCGCATGCTCCGCCGCCCCGGGCGCCGCTGTGCGTGCAATCGTCGGACGGTATGTCCCGGCCGCACATGCGCAACCCGTGCCAGCCCGAGCCCGATCCGCCTAAGCCGTTTCACCCAGCGGCCAGTTTCCGCCCCATGGGCGCCCGGCGGCAGGCATTTCGAACACCGCCTGCATATGGGAACGCGGCCCGCCGCTTGCATGTGTCCCCGCGCACGGCGGCGGGGAGCGTCATTTCCAGCATCGCGACAAATTAAAAAAATACTTCTGACTTCAGCAGCTTGTACGAATTTGATGAAGCAATTCGCGAGCCCGCTCGATCGACCTGCGGCAGGGTCGCGAACGAAGATGCCGCCGCCGGCGCCGACCATGGTTCGGCCGTCGCCGGCTCAGATCCCGAGCTTGGCCTTCAGGATCTCGTTGACGGCCTGCGGATTGGCCTTGCCGCCGCTCGCCTTCATCACCTGGCCCACGAACCAGCCGATCAGCGTCGGCTTCGCCTTGGCCTGCTCCACTTTGTCCGGATTGGCGGCGATGATCTCGTCGACCACCTTTTCGATGGCGCCCGTGTCGGTGACCTGCTTCAGGCCGCGTGCCTCGACGATGGCGCGTGGATCGCCCGACTTATCCTCCGCGACGATGATGGCGAGCACGTCCTTGGCGATCTTGCCGGAAATCACGCCTTCGCCGATCAAATCGACGATGCCGGCGATCTGCGCCGGCGTGACGTGGCTCTGCGCGACTGGCAGGCCGACCGAATTGGCGTAGGCGGAGACGTCGCCCATGATCCAGTTGGCGACGGCCTTGGCGTCGTGCGGCGTGCCACCATAGCCGGCGGTCGCCTCGAAGAAGTCGGCCGTGTCCTTGTCGGCGACCAGCAGGCCGGCATCGTAGGCGGCCAGGCCGTACTGCGCCATGAAGCGCGCCTTCTTCTCGTCCGGCAGTTCCGGCAGATGGCGGGCGAGATCGTCGACGAGCGCCTGTTCGAAGACGAGCGGCAGCAGGTCGGGGTCGGGGAAGTAGCGATAGTCGTGCGCCTCCTCCTTGGAGCGCATGGAGCGTGTCTCGCCCCTGCCCGGGTCGAACAGGCGCGTCTCCTGAGCGATGACGCCGCCGTCCTCCAGGATGCCGATCTGCCGGCGCGCCTCATACTCGATGGCCTGGCCGATGAAGCGGATGGAGTTGACGTTCTTGATCTCGCAGCGCGTACCGAGAGGCTCGCCGGGCCGGCGCACGGAGACGTTGACGTCGGCGCGCAGCGATCCCTTCTCCATGTCGCCGTCGCAGGTGCCGAGATAACGCAGGATCGTGCGCAGCTTGGTGACGTAGGCGCGCGCCTCGTCCGACGAGCGCAGGTCCGGCCTGGAGACGATCTCCATCAGCGCCACGCCCGAGCGGTTGAGATCGACGTAGCTCATGGTGGCGTGCTGGTCGTGCAGCGACTTGCCGGCATCCTGCTCCAGGTGGAGGCGCTCGATGCCGACGGTGACCTGCGCCCCCTCGGCCATATCGACGACGACCTCGCCCTCGCCCACGATGGGATGCTTGTACTGGCTGATCTGATAGCCCTGCGGCAGATCGGGATAGAAGTAGTTCTTGCGGTCGAACACGGAGGCGAGGTTGATCTGCGCCTTGAGGCCGAGGCCGGTGCGGATCGCCTGCTTGACACACTCGTCGTTGATCACCGGCAGCATGCCGGGCATCGCCGCATCGACCAGCGAGACGTGGTCGTTCGGCTCGCCTCCAAACTCGGTCGAGGCGCCGGAGAACAGCTTGGACTGCGAGGTGACCTGGGCGTGGATCTCCATGCCGATCACCACCTCCCAGTCGCCGGTGGCGCCCTTGATCAGCTTGGCGGAGCGCATGGGTGCATTCATCGTCGCGGTCCTCGCCGGCTCCCTCGCGAAGCCGTATGGTCATGGAATGGCGCAGCTCAGGCGGCCGCGCCGAAATAGGTACACTTCTCGCCGTTGGAATCCCGGAACACGGTGACGTGCGCCAGGCCGGGGCAGCTGGGCTCCACCTTGCGCCAGATCCACAGGGCCAAGTTTTCCATGGTGGCCGGCCCCAGGTCCGGCACCTCGTCGAGAAAATGGTGATCGAGCCCGTCGCGCGCCGCGGCCAGTGCCCGCTCGAACAGCCCGAGGTCGATCAGCATGCCGGTCGCCGGATCGGGAACGCCGCGGACGGTCACCTCGGCCCGATAGGAATGGCCATGGATGCGCCGGCTTCCCTCCGCCGCCACCTCGCGCTGGAGCGTGTGCGCCGCCTCGAAGCGGAATTGCTTTGAGAGCTCGAACATCAGGGAATGCCGATCACCTTGTGGGTCTGGACGCTCAGCCGCCAGCGGGGATTGGCCAGGCAGTAGTCGACGGCCGCCGCCGTGTTCGAGGCTCTGGCGTCACCGTCCATCGGTTGCAGGTAGAAGTGAGCGAAATCAAGTCCCGCCACGGCCTCGGGCGGCAGTTCGGGCTGCGGATAGACGAGCTTGAGCTCGTCGCCGCGGCGCAGCACCAAAGGAGCGCCCGCCTTGGGGCTGACGCAGATCCAGTCGAGCCCGGCCGGCGGCTCCATCGTGCCGTTGGTTTCCACAGCGCAGGTGAAGCCGCGCTCATGGGCGGCATCGAGCAATTCCTCGTCGAGCTGCAACAGCGGCTCGCCGCCGGTGAAGACAATGAAGCGCCGCTCCAGGCCCCCTTCCCAAACGGCCTCGATGGCGTCGGCGAGGTCGTCGGCCGAGGCGAAGCGTCCTCCCCCTTCCCCGTCCAGGCCAACGAAATCCGTGTCGCAGAAACGGCAGACCGCCGTGGCGCGATCCGCCTCGCGGCCGCTCCACAGGTTGCAGCCGGCGAAGCGGCAGAACACGGCGGCCCGCCCGGCCTGCGCCCCTTCCCCCTGCAGCGTCTTGAAGATCTCCTTCACCGCATAGGCCATGACAGCCTCCCGGAGCGCGTCAACGCCACCACTGGGATGGTGGCACGAAACTGCCGGCCGCCTCCTCGATCACCTGCCCGGCGGCGAACAGGGTCTCCTCGTCGAACGGCTTGCCGATCAGCTGCAGCCCGAGCGGCAATCCCTGGGCATCGCTGCCGGCCGGCACGGCAATGCCGGGCAGCCCCGCCATGTTCACGGTGACGGTGAAGATGTCGTTCAGGTACATCTCCACCGGGTCGGCCGCACCCTTCTCGCCCAGCGCGAAGGCCGCCGACGGGGTCGCCGGCGTCAGGATGGCATCGACGCCCTGTGCGTAGACCGCGTCGAAATCGCGCTTGATGAGTGAGCGCAGCTTCTGCGCCCTGAGATAATAAGCATCGTAGTAGCCGGCGGACAGCACGTAGGTGCCGATCATGATGCGGCGGCGCACCTCGCGGCCGAAGCCGGCAGCGCGTGTGTTCTCATACATCTCGACGATGTCGCGGCCGGGCACGCGCAGGCCGTAGCGCACACCATCGTAGCGGGCAAGGTTCGACGAGGCCTCTGCCGGAGCGACGATGTAGTAGGCCGGCAGCGCATATTTGGTGTGCGGCAGCGAGACCTCGACGACATTGGCGCCGGCGGCCTTGAGCCAGCCCGCGCCGCGCTGCCAGAGATCTTCGATTTCGCCCGACATGCCGGCGACCCGATATTCCTGCGGGATGCCGATGGTGAGGCCGGCCACGCCGCGGCCGACGGCAGCCTCGAAATGCGGCACCGGCAGGTCGACGGAGGTGGTGTCGCGGCGATCAAGCCCGGCCATGGACGACAGCAGGATGGCGCTGTCGCGCACCGTGCGCGCGATCGGGCCGGCCTGGTCGAGCGAGGAGGCGAAGGCGACGATGCCCCAGCGCGAGCAGCGCCCGTAGGTCGGCTTGATGCCGACCGTGCCGGTGAACGCCGCCGGCTGGCGTATCGAGCCGCCGGTATCGGTCGCCGTGGCGCCCAGGCACAGGCGGGCGGCCACGGCCGCGGCCGAGCCGCCCGACGATCCGCCGGGCACCAGCGGTGCATCGGAGCCGCTGCGCCGCCACGGCGAGACCACCGGGCCGAAGGCCGAGGTCTCGTTCGACGACCCCATGGCGAACTCGTCGTTGTTGAGCTTGCCGAGCATGACCGCGCCATCCGCCCACAGCTGGCTGGTGACGGTCGATTCGTAGGCCGGCACGAAGTCCGCCAGGATCCGGCTGCACGCCGTGGTGCGCACGCCTTCGGTGCAGAAGAGATCCTTGACGCCGAGCGGGATGCCCTCGAGCGGCCGCGCTTCGCCCCGCGCCAGCCGCGCGTCCGCCGCCTCGGCCATGGCGAGCGCCCGCTCCGGCGTCTCCAGGACGTAGGCGTTGAGCGCACGCGCCGCCTCCATCGCCTCCAGGTACGCGCCGGTCAGCTCGACGGAGGAAAAACGCCTGGCGCGGAGCCCTTCGCGCGCCTGCGCCAGGGTGAGATCGGTCAGCTCGGACATCGATGTCTTTCGTCGCACATCACGGTTGCGGGCCGGGGGATCCGCCACGCGGCGGACGGCCGGTGATCTATTCGACCACCTTGGGCACGAGGAAGAAGCCGTCCTCGCTCATCGGCGCATTGGCGACCACAGTGTCGCCATAGCCGCCATCGGTCACCGCGTCGGCGCGCCGGCGCATGACCGTCGGCGACACCGACGTCATCGGCACGACGGAACCCACGTCCACCTGGTTCAGCTGCTCGACGAAGGCGAGGATGGCGTTGAGCTCGCCCGCCAGGTGAGGAACCTCGTCCTCGCTCACGGCAATGCGCGCCAAGTGCGCAATGCGTCGAACAGTGGTCGCATCGACGGACATGCCGCCTCCGGTGCTAGGGCCGATCGCGAACGTCCGGGCCCGTCGGGATATGGGGTGGGCGCCTCATAGCACCCGCCCCTTCCGCACGGCAAGCAAGTGGCCCGCGGGGCGGGCCCTTGAACTCAGGGCGCGAACGCCTTGTTCTTCTGCGCCACGAAGACCTTGGAGCCGGCGCCCTGCATGGCGGCGGTGAACTTGCCCGCATCCGGATCGATGATCGGGAAGGTGCCGTAGTGGCACGGCACCACGGTCTTGACCGTCAGGAACTTCTTGACGGCGTAGGCAGCGCTCTCGGCGCCCATGGTGAAGCGGTCACCGATCGGCACGAAGGCGACATCCGGCTTGTAGAGATCGTTGATGAGCGCCATGTCGCTGAACAGGTCGGTGTCGCCCATGGCATAGATCGTCGGCTCGCCGTCGGCGCGCACGATGATGCCGTTAGCGCTGCCGAGCGGGAAGTTGACGCCCACCTCGACCAGGCCGGCCGAGTGGTCCGCCCGCACCAGCGTCACGCGGAAGCCGCCCGCATCGACGGTACCGCCGGTGTTCATCGGACTGAAGTTCTTGAGCCCCTGCGCCGCCAGATACATGCACAGATCATAATTGGTGAAGACGGTCGCCCCCGTCTTGCCGGCGATGTCGACGGCATCGCCGATATGATCGCCGTGGCCGTGGGTGATCAGGATGTGCGAGACCCCCTCGATGGCCTCGTCCTTGTTGCCGTCGAAGGCCGGATTGCCCGTGAAGAACGGGTCGACCAGCACCGAACGACCTGCAAAATCCAGCCGGAAAGCGGAATGACCGTACCACGTGATCTGCATCGAGCTCTCCCAGAGGCCCCCACTCTCGCCGCGGCGGCGGCGGAGGGGTTGATGAAACCCGGGCGAGCTTTACGGCATGGCGCCGCGACGGTCACCCCCCTGTCGTCGCGGCCCCGCAACGCGGCGATCGCAACAGGCAGCGGTTTGGTCGGACGGCCGCGATCATCAGGTCATTTGCGCGGCGCCGGCGGCCTTGGCCGTGCAGCTCTCCGGCCTTCGTACGCAAATCGATATGTGAGTTACTGAATTGCGAAAATAGAGCATATAGGGAAATTCGAATATAATCGGGTCGATCCATGACTTCGACGCAAAAGCAGGCCTTCCATGTACCTCTGGCCGATCTCCTTGATCTACCCGGCAAGGCTCGGCTGCTCGGGCTCGACCTGGGCACGAAGACCATCGGCTTGGCGCTGTCCGATGTGACGCGGCGCGTGGCGTCGCCGCTGGAAACCATCCGCCGGACAAAGTTCTCGGCCGATGCGGCGCGGCTGCTCGACCTCGCGGAGCAGCACGGGGTGGGCGGGCTGGTCATCGGCTGGCCGCTGAACATGGACGGCTCCGAGGGCCCGCGCACGCAAGCGACGGGCGCCTTCGTGCGCAATCTTGCGAAGCTGACCGCCGTGCCGATGGCCCTGTGGGACGAGCGCCTCAGCACCGTGGCGGTGACGCGGATGCTGATCGACGCCGATGCCTCCCGGGCGCGGCGCGGCGAACTCGTCGACAAGATCGCCGCGACCTACATTCTGCAGGGCGCTTTGGACCGCCTCGAAGGGTTACGGCGCGAGCGGCGGCCGGAGGAGGCCGACTGACGGGCTCCGACCGCCGGCCGCGCGTGCATCTAACCGGGACCTCGACTCGTATCGAAACCGGGGCCGTCCGGGCGCCCACGGACAAGGCGAGCTGATCACGATGACAACCGACGCACCACCGGCAGGACCGCCACGGCCGGCGCCGACCCAAGGTGAGATCGCACGCCACGTGGAGCAGATGACGTTGGAGCTCTACCAATTGGCCCGGGCCGGGGAGTTGAACCTGCTCGCCTACCTCCTCAGCCTGGCCCATATGGAGGCTGGCGACCGCGGCCGCTTGACGGATCGATAGCCGCACGCGGCACGTCCTCGGGCGAGCGCGCCGCTTCGCGACGGAGCCCATCACACCGGGCGGCCGGGCGCCAACGACACCGCTTGGGCGCCGTGGCGCTCGATACGGCCGCTCAGCTCCAGCTCAAGCAGCGCCACCTGCACGTCGCGCGCCGTCAGTTCCGAAGCCCGCACGAGGTCGTCCACCGACACCGGCGCGCTGCCGAGTAACGCCAGGACCGTCTCGTGCGGTTGCGACGCCCTAGGGGCTGTCGGCATTACCGCCTCCAGGGGCAGCAGCCGGTCGGGCCGAGGGGGTGGCGCGGAGAAGACCTCCGCCTCGTCCCACAGCGACGCGGTCTGCGGCGCGCGATCGTCCAGGTGAGGGCGTGGCCCCTCCCGCAGCGGCGCCAGCACGGACAGCACGTGCTCGGGGTCGGCGCACAGCGTCGCGCCTTGGCGGATGAGGTCGTTGGTGCCGGCCGCGCGCGGATCTAGCGGCGAGCCCGGCACGGCGAACACCTCGCGCCCCTGTTCCAGCGCGAAGCGCGCGGTGATCAGCGATCCCGAGCGCATCGCCGCTTCGACGACGACGACGCCGAGCGACAGGCCCGAGACCAGCCGGTTGCGGCCCGGGAAGTCCCGCCCGCGCGGCACCCACCCCATCGGCATCTCGCTGATCGCGGCCCCCCGTTCCAGCAACCCGGCCAGCAGCTTGCCGTGCTCGGGAGGATAGATGCGGTCGTGGCCGCCGGCCAGCACGGCAACGGTTCCGGTGTCGAGGCTCGACCGATGGGCCTGCGCGTCGATGCCCCGCGCCAGACCCGAGACCACCGCATAGCCGGCGGTCCCCAGCGCCCGGGCCAGCCGCTCGGCCAACGTCAGTCCCGCGGCGGAGGCGTTACGGGAACCGACGACCGCCGCCGCCGGCCCAGCGAGGGCGGCCACGTGCCCGCGCACGGCAATCAGCGGCGGAACCGAATCGATCACGCTCAGGGCCAGCGGGTAGTCGGCCTCCCCCAGGGCGACGTATCGCACTCCCAGCCGCGTCGCGGCATCGATCTCGCGGTCGACGGCAGCGGGATCCGCCGCCTTGATCGGCCGCCCTGTCCTGCGGGCGAGCTCCGGGAGCGCGGCGAGCGCGGCGGCGGCGCTGCCGTGCCGGGTGAGCATCACGCGGAAGTTGCGCGGGCCGATGCCCTCGGAGCGCGACAACCGCAGCCAGTCACGGCGTTGGTTGTCGTCGAGGCGCAGCGGCGGGGCGGTCATGCCCGAACGGCCGGTGGGCGGGGCTCTCTATTTGGCACCGATGCGGCTCTCCTCGCCCGCCAACAGCCGGCGGATGTTGTCGCGATGCTTCCACCACAGCAGCGCGGTCAACAGCGCGAACAGGGCGGCGGAGTGCGGACTGCCAAGGGCCAGCAGCGCTACGGGCGTGAGCGCGCTCGCGACCAGGGCCGCCAGCGACGAGAACCGGGTGATGAAGGCAAACAGCAGCCAGACGAGGGCAAAGCCCAGAGCCGCGACGAACTCCACGGCGATCAGGCAGCCGAGGAAGGTGGCGACGCCCTTGCCACCGCGAAACTTGAGCCAGACGGGAAAGAGATGGCCGAGGAAGGCGCCGAGCGCCGCGGCAAGGGCCGCACCTGTCCCCCAGCGCGCGCAGATGAGGACGGCGACCGTGCCCTTCAGGGCATCGCCCAGCAAGGTTGCCGCCGCGAGCCCCTTGTGGCCGGTGCGCAATACGTTGGTGGCCCCGATATTGCCCGAGCCGACGCGCCTGAGATCCCCGAGGCCGGCGAGGCGCGTCAGCACGACGCCGAACGGAATCGATCCGAGCGCGTAGCCGATGGCCAGCGCGGCGGCCAGATAGGGCCAACCATCTCCGCCTAGCATTCACTCCCCCCGACGCGTCGTCAGCGCCTCTGCTCGCCGATCGGATGACGCCATCGATCGCACGACTGCCCCAGAGCGGCCTCGATGTCCGCCCCGCTTTGCGCCCGGCTCAGGCGGAAGCGTATTGATAGACCAGCTGCCCGGCAACGTAGGTGGCGAGCACGCGGCCCTCCAGGCGGGCCGCTTCGAACGGCGTGTTCTTGCAGCGTGACCACAGCGACGCCCGATCCAGGATGTAGGCGACGTCCGGGTCGACGATGATGAGATCGGCGGGCGCTCCCGCCGTCAGGCGCCCGGCCGGCAGCCCGAGCAACTCGGCCGGCCGCACCGTCAACGCGTGCAGCAGCCGCTCGAGGCGCACGCTGCCGCCGTTGACCAGTCGCAAGCCGCCGGCCAGCAGCGTCTCCAGCCCGATGGCGCCGTCGGCGGCCTCCGCGAACGGCAGACGCTTGGTCTCCACGTCCTGAGGATTGTGATCGGACACCACGACATCGATGATGCCGGCATCGAGCGCCTCGGCCAGGGCCAGGCGGTCGTCCTCGTGCCGCAGCGGTGGCGACAGCTTGAAGAAGCTCCGGTAGTCGCCGATGTCGTTCTCGTTCAGCACCAGGTGGTTGATCGAGGCACCGCAGGTGACGGGCAGGCCCTCGGCCTTGGCCCGCTCGATCAGCTCGATCGACTGCGGCTGCGTGATCAGCGCCGCGTGATAGCGTCCACCGGTCATGCGCACGAGGCGCAGGTCGCGCTCGAGCACGATGGTCTCCGCCTCGCGCGGTATGCCCATCAGGCCCAGCCGGCTCGACAGCTCGCCCTCGTTCATCACGCCGTCGCCGACGAGATCGGCATCTTCCGTGTGATGCATGACCAGGGCGTCGAAGTCGCGGGCGTAGGTCAGCGCGCGGCGCATGACGCGGGCATTGCGGACCGATTTCACCCCGTCCGAGAACGCGAGCGCACCGGCCTCGCTGAGCAGGCCGATCTCGGTCATCTCTTCGCCGGCGATTCCCTTTGTCAGCGCCGCGGCCGGATGCACGTTGACGATCGCCGTGTCCCGCGCCCGCCGCTTGACGAAGTCGACGATCGCCGGGTCGTCGATCGGCGGATTGGTGTTGGGCATGCACAGCAGCGTGGTGACGCCGCCGGCGGCGGCGGCACGGCTGGCGGTGCGCAGGGTCTCGCGGTGCTCGGCGCCCGGCTCGCCGATGAAGGCACGCATGTCGATGAGCCCGGGCAGCAGCCAATGCCCGGCGCAATCGACGGTCTCGGCCCCCTCCGGCGCCGCGGGCGAGGCGGTGCCCCAGGCGATGTCGGCGATGGCGCCGTCCCGGATCAGCACGGCGCCGCGTTCCCGCCGGCCGCTGGCGGGGTCGATCAGCTCGGCGTTGGCAAGGAGCTGCGGACGCACGGGGGGCCTCACGAATTGGGCAGATGGCGCGCCAGCGCCTCGAGCACGGCCATGCGAACGGCGACGCCCATCTCCACCTGCTCGCGGATCAGCGACTGGGCGCCGTCGGCGACGTCCGAGGCGATCTCCACGCCCCGGTTCATCGGGCCCGGATGCATGACGAGGGCGTCGGGCTTGGCATAGGACAGCTTCTCCTCGTCGAGGCCGAAGAAGCGGAAATACTCCTTCACCGAGGGCACGAAGGAGCCGTTCATGCGCTCGCGCTGCAGGCGCAGCATCATGATGATGTCGGCACCGGCCAAGCCCTCGCGCATCGAGGTGAAGACCTCGACGCCGAGGCCGGCAATGCCGGCCGGCAGCAGCGTGGACGGGCCGATGCAGCGCACCCGCGCGCCGAGCGCTTGCAGCAGGATGATGTTCGACCGCGCCACGCGCGAATGCAGGATGTCGCCGCAGATGGCGACGACCAGCCCTTCGATGCGTCCCCGTCTGCGGCGGATCGTCAGCGCGTCGAGCAGCGCCTGGGTCGGATGCTCGTGGGCGCCGTCGCCGGCATTGACCACCGAGCATTCAACCTTCTGCGCCAGCAGCTTGACCGCCCCGGCCTGGTGATGGCGGACGATGATGATGTCCGGCCGCATGGCGTTGAGCGTGATCGCCGTGTCGATCAGCGTCTCGCCCTTCTTCACCGACGAGGACCCGACCGACATGTTCATGACGTCGGCGCCCAGGCGCTTGCCGGCGATCTCGAACGACGACTGCGTTCGCGTCGACGGCTCGAAGAACAGGTTCACCTGGGTGCGGCCGCGCAGCGTCGTCTTCTTCTTCTCGACCTGGCGGCTCACCTCGACGGCCTCGTCGGCCATGTCGAGCAAGAGCTGCATGTCGAGACGCGACAGCCCCTCGATCCCGAGCAAATGCCGATGCGGGAAGGCTGGGAGTGGTTGCGGAGCGCTCATGCTGAAGCGAGGGCTATAGGCGCAATGCCGGGGCTCGGCAAGCGTGGCCGGGCCCCGTCCACAGCTGCCGCGACCCCTCGCCGGCCGGTCGGCGTACCCAGGCGGTCATCGCCGCGGCTGCCCGATGAACGTCTCGAACGCCTCCTTGAACTGCGGGCGCCAGCGCGACAAGGCCGGCCGGTTCTCGATGATGTCGTCGGCTGTCCACTGCAGGCGGCGCTCGTCGAGCTCGCGCGGCACATCGTTGTCCGGGCACAGAACGTAGAAGTCGCCTCGGCCAAGGCTCGTCAGCATGAAGTCGACGACCTGCTGCGCCGTCCATGCCGACGGCGGCTTCTCCGCCACGGGCTTGCCGGAAGAGCTGGTCATGCCGGTGTAGGTATAGCCGGGAATCAGCAGATGCGCCGACAGCCGGCAATCGGGGGTGCGGCTGAACTCGTAGGACAACGCCTCGGTGAACGTCCGCACGCCGGCCTTGGCCATGTTGTAGGCGTAGGCCCCGGGTGGATTGGTCAATCCCTGCTTGGAACCGGTGTTGATGACGAGGCCGGGCGCTCCCGTCGCCAGCATCGCCGGCACGAAGGCCTGCACGCCGTTGACGACGCCCCAGAGATTGACGTCGACGAGCCGCCGCCAGCGGTCGAGGCCCGTCCACGGCTCGCCGCTGAACCCGCCGACCGCGGCGTTGTTCATCAGCACGGCGACGTCGGCGTCGGCGAAGGCAAGGTCGCGCAGCCGGTCCAGATCCGCCGCGACGCTGACGTCGCATTGCAATGCGCGGATGCCGGCGCCCCCGCGGGCCGCTGCCCTCACCTCCGCCGCCGCCCGCTCCAGCGCCGCGCCGTCCACGTCGGCCAAGACCACGCCGAGCCCCTTGCCGGCGAAGGTCCTGGCGGCGGCGAGCCCGATGCCGCTCGCGCCGCCGGTGATGACGGCGGTGCGTTCGGCGACGATGGCAGGGTGGTCGGCGGTCGAAGGTGAAGGCGTGTCGGTCATGGGGGAACCTCGCTTGGCAATAAGGGGCCCGCATCCAGGTCCCGGGCGAGCCGCCGGAGCGTGGGGCGGGCGCGGCGCCGCGGCCCTCACTCTTACACCGCGAGGCGCTCGCAGGCATGCCGCCGGTCGCCGCTTGCGTCGGCGTCCGGCCGACCTATGGTTTAGTGATGAACCATTGGCAGGAAGCGCCCCGATGACCGCCGTGACCCAGCCCGTCGCCCCGACCGCCTACGACACGCACCAGGTATTCAACCAGGCGCCGCCATTCGTCGACGTCAACCTCGTCACGCTCGACCAACCCCTGCTCGACAATCTCGCCGCCAACGGCGTCGACCCGGTCGAGGACGGCCTCCTATCGTTCGGTGAAGCGTGGGGTTCGGCCGAGCGCCTCGACCTGGGGCGACTCGCCAATGAAAACCCGCCCAAGCTGAAGACTCACACCGCCCGCGGCGAGCGCGCCGATCAGGTCGAGTTTCATCCCGCCTATCACGCATTGATGGCGGCGAGCATGGAAGCGGGCCTGCACTCGTCGACGTGGGACGCGCTCGAGGGCAGCAATAGGGGGCCGCGAGGCCACGTGGCCCGGGCCGCCAGGCTGATGGTGATCTCGGGCGTGGAGGCGGGGCACGTCTGCCCGCTCACCATGACGCATGCATCGCTGGCCAGCCTCGCGAACGCTCCCGAGCGCATGCGCGACTGGTTACCCCTGGTCCGCTCACGCACCTACGACCAGCGCTTCCTGCCGTTCTGGGAGAAGCGATCGGTCAATATCGGCATGGGCATGACCGAGAAGCAGGGCGGGACGGACGTCCGCGCCAACACCACGACCGCCGCTCCGCTGACCGGCGACGACTACGAGATTACCGGCCACAAGTGGTTCATGTCGGCGCCCATGTGCGATGCCTTCCTGGTGCTGGCCCAGGCGCCGGGAGGCCTGACATGCTTCCTCGTGCCGCGCTTCCGGCCCGACGGCTCGGTCAATGCCCTGCGCTTCCAGCGGCTCAAGGAGAAGCTCGGCAATCGGTCGAACGCATCCTCCGAGGTCGAGTTCACCGGTGCCTTCGGTTGGCGCGTCGGCGAAGAGGGTCGCGGGGTACGCACCATCATCGACATGGTGCAGTTCACCCGCCTCGACTGCGTCAGCGGCTCCAACGGGCTGATGCGCATGGCGCTGGCGCTCGCCGTCCATCACACCCGCCATCGTATGGTCTTCGGCCGCAAGCTGGCGGAGCAGCCGGCGATGGCGCTGGTGCTGGCCGATCTCGCGCTCGAGCTTGAAGCCGTCACCGCGCTGACGCTCAGGCTGGCGCGGAGCTTCGACGGCACGCTCGCCGACGAGCGCGAGGCCGCGTTCGCCCGCGTGGTGACCCCCGCGGCCAAGTTCATGACCTGCAAGGCGGCTCCCGGCTTCATCTACGAAGCCTTGGAGTGCCTCGGCGGCAACGGCTACGTCGACGAGGGCCCCATGGCGCGGCTCTACAAGGAGGCGCCGCTCAACGCGATCTGGGAGGGCTCCGGCAACGTCATGGCGCTCGACGTCCTGCGGGCGGCGGGCCGCGAGCCCCAGGCGGCCGCCGAGGTCGTAGCCGCCCTCGCGGCGGAGACGCGCGGCCTGCCCGGCGCGGCCGAAGCGGCGGCCGAGATCGGCGCGGCGGTGAGCGGTTCAGACGCGGAAGGGCGTGCCCGGCTCGCCACGGATCGGCTGGCGACGCTGGCCGCCGCCGCCGCCCTGCGCAAGGCGGCACCGCCCGAGATCGCCGACGCCTATGCGCGCACGCGGCTGGCGAGCCCCAGGCGCATCTGGGGCGCCAACGATCTGGGTGGACTGGCACCCCGCCTGATCGACCGGGCCCTGCCCCCGATCTAGGCCGCCGGACCCAACGGGCACCCCCGCGGCGAAAATTCCGCCGCTCGAGCAAAGACATAGGGCGACCGCCCGAATGCCGCCTCCCCCGCAGCGCGAAATGGCCCCTTGCGGATCGCCGACCGGGGCCCATTTGACAGCGCCCGGGCTTTGACCCATTCATCGCGCCCCGAATGACCCGGCGCGGCCGAGCCTTCGCCCCCCTTACCGAGCAGATCCCAGCCCATGAAAGTCGTTGTCGTCGAGTCTCCGGCGAAGGCGAAAACCATCAACAAATACCTGGGCAAGGACTACGAGGTCCTGGCCTCCTTCGGCCATGTCCGCGATTTGCCCGCCAAGGATGGCTCCGTCGATCCCGACGACGACTTCGCCATGATCTGGGAGTTGGAGGACCGCGGGGCCAAGCGGGTCGCCGAGATCGCCCGCGCGGTCAAGGGCGCCGACAAGCTGATCCTGGCCACCGACCCGGACCGCGAAGGCGAGGCGATCTCCTGGCACGTCGTCGAGGCGCTCAACCAGCGCCGCCTGCTCAAGGGCATGCCGATCGAGCGGGTCACCTTCAACGCCATCACCAAGGATGCGGTGGAGGCGGCGATGGCCGCTCCGCGCATCATCGACCAGGCGCTCGTCGACGCTTACCTCGCCCGGCGCGCCCTCGACTATCTGGTCGGCTTCACCCTGTCGCCGGTGCTCTGGCGCAAGCTGCCGGGCGCGCGTTCCGCCGGCCGCGTGCAGTCGGTCGCGCTGCGCCTCGTCTGCGACCGTGAGCGCGAGATCGAGACCTTCGTCCCGCGGGAATACTGGTCGATCCTGGCGAAGCTGGCGACCAAGGCGGGAGCCGAGTTCGAGGCCCGCCTCGTCGGCGCCGACGGCAAGAAGATCACGCGCCTGGATGTCGGCACGGCGGCGGAAGCCGAGGCCTTCCGGCACGACCTCGACAATGCGACCTTCACGGTCGCCACCGTCGAGGCGAAGCCCGCCAGGCGCCACCCCTACCCGCCCTTCACCACCTCGACCTTGCAACAGGAGGCATCGCGCAAGCTCGGCATGGCGCCGGCGGTGACCATGCGCAATGCCCAGCGGCTCTACGAGGGCGTGGAGATCGGCGGCGAGACCGTCGGCCTCATCACCTATATGCGCACCGACGGCGTCGACATGGCGCCCGAGGCGATCGCCGCGACGCGCAGCGTCATCGGCGAGATGTACGGCGCACCCTACGTGCCTGCGGCACCTCGCAAATACACGGCCAAGGCCAAGAATGCGCAGGAGGCTCACGAGGCGATCCGCCCGACCGACCTGTCGCGCAAGCCCGCCGACGTCGCCCGCGTGGTCGACCCCGAGCAGGCCAAGCTCTACCAGCTGATCTGGATGCGCACGGTGGCGAGCCAGATGGAATCGGCCTTGCTCGAGCGCACCACGGTCGATATCGCCGCCAAGGCCGGCGCCCGCGACCTCGACCTGCGCGCCACCGGCCAGGTGGTCAAATTCGACGGCTTCCTCAAGCTCTACCAGGAAAGCCGCGACGACGGAGATGACGACGAAGAGAATCGGCGCCTGCCGCCGATGGAGGCCGACGAGCGGCTGAGCAAGCGGTCCATCGCCGCGACCCAGCACTTCACCGAACCGCCGCCGCGCTACTCGGAGGCGAGCCTGGTCAAGCGCATGGAGGAGCTCGGCATCGGCAGGCCGTCGACCTACGCCTCCGTGCTGCAGGTGCTGAAGGATCGCGACTACGTCCGCATCGAGAAGACGCGGATGATGCCGGAGGACAAGGGCCGCATCGTCACCGCGTTCCTGGAGAATTTCTTCCGCCGCTACGTCGAGTACGACTTCACGGCCGGCCTCGAGGAGCAGCTCGACCGCGTCTCCAACAACGAGATCGACTGGAAGGCGGTGCTGCGCGATTTCTGGCGCGATTTCATCGCCGCGGTCGACGACACCAAGGGGCTGCGCACGACCCAGGTGCTCGATGCGCTCAATGCCTATCTCGGGCCGCACATCTTTCCGGCCAAAGCGGACGGAAGCGATCCCCGCGGCTGCCCCGTGTGCGGCACGGGCCAGCTGTCGCTCAAGCTCGGCAAATTCGGCGCCTTCATCGGCTGCTCGAACTATCCGGAATGCCGCTACACGCGCCAACTCGCCCAGAGCAACGACGCGGAGAATGGCGGTGACGGGGCACGGCCCGGCGTGCGCAGCCTCGGCACCGATCCGGACAGCGGCCTCGAGGTGACCATCCGTGACGGTCGTTTCGGCGCCTATGCCCAGCTCGGTGAGGGAGAGAAGCCCAAGCGCCAGTCGGTTCCTCGCGGCACCGACCCACAGAGTGTCGATCTCGCCACGGCCCTCGCGTTGCTGTCGCTGCCCCGCGAAGTGGCGAAGCACCCGACCTCGGGCGAGCCGATCCTGGCCGGCATCGGCCGCTTCGGCCCCTACGTGCAGCACGCGAAGACCTTCGCCAACCTCGGCAAGACCGAGGACGTGCTGACCATTGGCGCCAATCGCGCCATCGATCTGATCGTCGCCAAGGAGCAGGGCGGCGGCCGCCGGTTCGGCGCCGCGGCCGAGCCCGGCCGCGAGCTCGGCACCGACCCGACGTCCGGCCAGACGATCACGGTGAAGGCTGGGCGCTACGGCCCCTACGTCACGGACGGCACGACCAACGCGACCCTGCCCAAGGACATGGCGCAGGACACCGTGACGGTGGAGCAGGCGATCGCCCTCATTGCGGCCCGCCGCGCCGCAGGCCCGGCCACGAAGCCGGCGCGCCGCACCGCTGCCAAGGGCGGGGCAGCCAAGAGCAGCACGGCCAAGAGCGCCACCGCCAAAAGCGCCGCCGCCAAAGGCTCCACAGCCAAGACGGCGTCGACCGGCAAGGCCGGGCCGAAGAAGGCGCCTGCCAAACGCAAGGCGTCGGCCAAAACCGCCACGACCAAGACCAAGGCAAAGGTGTCGACGGACGGCTGAGGCACGGCGTCACTCGCGGCGACGATTCGCTTCACAGGCGGTGCGTGCGTCGCCCCAGGCGCCGGGCTGCAAGCCAGGGCTGCGTTCCACATCGCCTGCGAGTCCGAGCACGACGCCATCGCGCCCGCCTGCGCGGCGGAACGAACGTCTCCCGTCACGCCCCATCACGACCGTCGGCTGTCGTCTAGATTGACGTGGGGAGATGAAATTTCCTTATTCTTTCGAGCGTCTTGACGCCGCTCGGCGGAGCCTGGACGGTCGGCCTCGCGGCCCGATCCGCCAGCGCCGCCGGGAGGCTTTCATGGCAATCGACCGCACGTCGCTCGCGACCGATCGCGAGAACAATGGACAGCGGCGTCGGACCCATCACGCACCGGCCACGCTGTCGCGCCGGGAGGCTCGGCAGTGAACAGGTTCGTCTCCCGCCGCGGCATGCTCGATCTGGGCCTTGCCGTCCTTGGCGGCCTGGGGGCGGCGGCCCTGCCGCTGGCCGGCGCTCACGCGCTGGCCGACAAAGGGCTTCGCGTCGGCAATCAGAAGGGCGGGCTGCGTTCCCTCCTGGAGGTCTCCGGCCAGGCCGCCGATCTGCCCTTCGCGCTGCGCTGGAGCGAGTTCCAGAGCGCGGCGCCGATCCTGGAGGCCCTGAACGCCGGCGCCCTCGATGTCGGCTACACCGGTGACTTCTCGTTCCTCACGGTCGCCGCCGCGGGCGCGCCGATCCGCGCCATCGGCGGCACGCGCTCCGGGCCGGCGACCCAGGCGATCGTCGTGCCCAAGGATTCACCGATCCGGACGGTCGCAGACCTCAAGGGGAAGACGGTGGCGGGAACGCGCGGCGGCTGGGGCCACTTCCTGATCCTGGCAGCGCTCAAGCAGGCGGGGGTGGATGCCGATGCGGTGAAGATCCGCTATCTGGCGCCGCCCGAAGCGCTCCCGGCGTTCACCAGCGGCAACATCGACGCCTGGGCCATCTGGGAACCGTTCGTCTCCCAGGTGGTCCTGCGGGCCGGTGCCCGTGTCCTCGTCGAGGGCGGCGGCCTCACGCCCTCGGTGACGTTCCTCGTCGCCACGACCGAGGCGATCCGCGAGCGCCCGACCGAGCTCGCGCAGTTTCGGGCGCGCGTCGACAATGGCTTCGCCTGGGTCGACGACAACCGGGCCGCCTATGCGGCCTACAATTCAAAGCTGACGGGCATGCCCGAGGACATCGTGCAGCGCGCCTTCGACAACACGCGCGCCACGCCGATCGTCATCGACCAGGCACTGGCGACGGAGATCCAGGCAGCAGCCGACCTCGCGGCCTCCTTTGGCGTGCTGCCGCGGCAGATCGACGTCGCCGGGACGCTGGATACCTCCCTGCCGGCCGCCGGTTGAGGGCCGCGCCGCGGACAGGCCGCGGCCACGCCGCAGGAGGATGACTTTGGCGGCGATTGGGCCCATGTAGGGGCATTGGCCATCGAAGGCCCGGCGATGGTGCGCGGGACCCCGGCTATCCCTGGATCCGTTTTGACGAGCCGCCCGCGCAAGCACGCTCCCCCCGTACGCTCCCACAATGACCAGGCCGCCGAGGCGGCGCCGCGGCCGGAACGCGCGGGCGTGCCCACCCCTAGCCGCGATGACATCCTGGCCTTCATTGCGGCCGCCAAGGGCAAGGTCGGCAAGCGCGAGATCGCGCGCGCCTTCGGCATCGGCGGGGGCCAGCGCATCTGGCTGAAGCGGATGCTGCGGGAGCTGCAGGACGACGGCCACCTGGCCCGCCGCGGCCGCATCGTGCACCGGCCAGCCGAGCTGCCGCCGGTCGTGCTGGCAGACATCGGCGGGCGTGACGCCGACGGCGAGCTGCTGGCGAGGCCGGCGGAGTGGGACGCCGACGAACTGGGGGACGCCCCCGTCATCCTCATCGCCACCCCACGACGGCCGCGGCCCGGCCAGCCCACGCCGGGCGTGGGCGACCGCGCCCTGCTGCGGGTCGAGCGCGGCGATGGCGACGACGGCACGACCTACACGGGCCGCGTCATCAAGATCCTGGGCAAGGCGAAGTCTCAGGTGCTCGGCGTGTTTCGGTCCCTGCCCGATGGCGGTGGCCGCATCGAGCCGATCGACAAGAAGAGCCTCGGGCGCGAGATCGCCGTGCGGGCGGGCGACACCGGCGATGCCCGCGACGGCGACCTCGTGGCCGTCGCGGTGTCGCGGCCCGGGCGGCTGGGCCTCGCCTCGGCGCGGGTGCGCGAGCGCCTGGGCTCGCTGACCTCGGAGAAGGCCGTCAGCCTGCTCGCCATTCACGCTCATGCCATTCCACACGTCTTTCCGCCGGCGGTCCTGGCCGAGGCCGAGCGCGCCGAGCCCATCGGCCTCGCCGGGCGCGAGGACTGGCGGCAGCTGCCGCTGGTGACCATCGACCCGGTCGACGCCAAGGACCACGACGACGCCGTCCACGCGGAGCCGGACGATGACGCGGGCAACGCCGGCGGCTTCGTGCTCACCGTTGCCATCGCCGATGTGGCGGCCTATGTGCGGCCAGGCGTCGCGCTCGATCGCGAGGCGCTGGAGCGTGGCAATTCCGTCTACTTTCCCGACCGCGTCGTGCCGATGCTGCCGGAGCGCATCTCCAACGATCTCTGCTCTCTGCGTCCGCATGAGGACCGCCCGGCGCTGGCCGTGCGCATCGTCATCGATGCCCACGGCCGCAAGCTGCGCCACGCGTTCCACCGGGTGATGATGCGGTCGGCCGCCAAGCTGGCCTACCAGCAGGCTCAGGCGGCGATCGACGGCATGCCCGACGACGTCACCGGCCCCCTTGTCGAGCCGGTGCTGAAGCCCCTGTGGGCGGCCTATGCGGCGCTCGCCCGCGCCCGCGACCAGCGCGGCCCGTTGGCGCTCGACCTGCCGGAGCGCAAACTCGTGCTCGACCGGGAGGGCCGGCTCGAGCGCGTCCTCATCCCGCCCCGCCTCGACGCCCATCGCCTGATCGAGGAGTTCATGATCCTCGCCAACGTCTGCGCCGCCGAGACGCTGGAGCGGACGCAGCAGCCGTTGCTTTACCGGGTGCATGACGAGCCCTCCATCGAGAAGATGAGGGCGCTGGGCGAGGTGATGGCCTCGATCGCTATTCGCCTCCCCAAGGCGGGCGCGCTTAAGCCGGAGTTGTTCAACCGCATTCTCGCCCAGGTCTCCGGCAGCGAGCACCAGACCTTCGTCAACGAGGTCGTGCTGCGCTCGCAGGCGCAGGCCGAATACGCGGCGGAGAACTATGGGCACTTCGGCCTAAACCTGCGCCGCTACGCGCACTTCACCTCGCCGATCCGCCGCTATGCCGACCTGATCGTGCATCGGGCGCTCATTCGAGCGCTGAAGCTCGGGCGCGACGGCCTGCCCGAATCGACCACCACCGAAGTCCTGGCCGAGGTCGCGGCGCGCATCTCGACCGCGGAGCGGCGAGCCATGGTCGCCGAGCGCGAGACCGTCGACCGGTTGATCGCCCACCATCTGGCCGACCAGATCGGCGCCAGCTTCGAGGGCCAGATTTCCGGCGTGACCCGCGCCGGCCTCTTCGTGAAGCTCGCGGAGACCGGCGCTGACGGCTTCATTCCCGCCTCCACGGTCGGCGACGAGTTCTTTCGCTACGAGGAAGGGCTGCACGCTCTGGTCGGCAACCGCACCGGCGCCATGCACCGGCTCGGCGACGCGGTGCGCGTGCGCCTGGTGGAAGCGGCGCCCGTCGCCGGCGCCCTCCGCTTCGAACTGCTGACCGAGGGCCGGCGCGGTGCGCGCTCCGCGCGCCGCAGGCCCGGTGGCCCGGCCGGGCGCGCGGCCGAGCCGAAGCGCCGCCCGGCGAAGGGTGGTGGGCCGGGCCGGCGGGACGACAAGGCCAAGGAGGATCTCAAGGCGGCGGTGCGCGCGAAACGGACACCGCGGCCCACCACCCGGCCTGGACCGGCGGACAAATCGTGACCCTGCACATGACCTCTCATGGGCGCCGAAGCGTGTGGAGCGCCATCAAGCGCGGCTTCGCCGGCCGCTGCCCCGCGTGCGGCGACGGCCGCCTGTTCGGCCGCTTCCTCAAGGTCAACGACCACTGCCCGGCTTGCGGAGAGGCCTTCCACCACCATCGCGCCGACGATCTTCCCCCCTACCTGGTCATCGTCATCGTGGGCCACATCGTGGGCTCCGGTATTCTCGCAGCGGAAACCTATTCCGATTGGCCGGCATGGCTACACATGGCGCTCTGGCCTACGGTGACCGTGGTGCTGTCGCTCCTCCTCCTCCAGCCGGTGAAGGGTGCCGTCGTCGCCTTGCAATGGGCGAATGGCATGCATGGCTTCGGTGGTGTCGACGAGGAGGCGCTGATGGCCGATCACGACCGCGCAGGCAAGTCGGACTGACGGCGAGGCGCCGGCGCGACACAAGCAACGAGACCCGAACCGGCGGCGAACACGCCGGCGGCAGGGGTGGGAGGATCGAGGCATTGACGGAACACACGGTTGCGCTCACCACCAGCGAGAAGGATGAACCGCGCTGGCCGACGATCCGGCCGCGCCACGCCGCAACGCTGATCATCATCGATCGGTCGGGCCGCGAGCCCAAGGTGCTGATGGGTCGGCGCCACGCCGGGCACAGGTTCATGCCGGGCAAGTTCGTCTTTCCGGGCGGGCGCATCGAGACCAACGACCGCTTCATGGCGGCCAGCAACCCCCTGCACCCCACCGTGGGCGAGAAGCTGCTGGCCCGCACCGTCAAGCCGTCGCTCACGCGCGGCCGCGCCCTGGCGCTCGCTGCGATCCGCGAGACCTTCGAGGAGACCGGGCTGCTGCTCGGCCGGCGCATCGACGGCGAGCGACCGAGCCGCGTTCCCGAGGGCCCGTGGAGCGAGTTCATCTCGCACGGCATCGTGCCCGACCTGGAGCCGCTGCGCTTCGTCGCCAGGGCCATCACCCCGCCGGGTCGGCCCAAGCGCTTCGACACGCGCTTCTTCGCTGTCGACGCCAACCAGATCGCGCACCGGGTCGACGGCATCATCACGCCGGACAGCGAGCTGACCGAGCTCGTCTGGGTGGAGCTCGATCAGGCCCTCGAGCTGGAACTGCCCTCGATCACCACGGTGGTACTGAAGGAGCTCGACAAGCGCACCGAGGCAGGCTTCGGGCACGCTCTGCCGGTGCCGTTCTACTACGCCCGCGGCGGAGCCTTCCAGCGCGAGGAGCTGTGACCCCGGCCGAGCCACCGTCGAGCACCGCGCCTTTCCCTCCGAGCCTGTCGGGACGGTCCCCCGGGGCGGCGGGCGAGGCGCCGCTCAATATCCGCGCCATCTCCGCGGCGATCGTCATGGTGTCGATCGTCGGCGTGGGCCTGAGCCTGTCGATCCCGCTGCTGTCGCTCGAGATGGAGCGCATGGGCGTCTCGAGCGTCATGATCGGCGTGAACACAGCGACGGCCGGCCTCGCCGCCATCGTGACGCTGCCGTTCGTGCCGCGGCTCGCCGCCCGCCTGGGCGTCGGGCGGTTGATCGCCGCGTCGATTGCGTTGTCGGCGCTCTCCCTACTCGCCTTCAAGGCGGTGCCCTGGCTGCCGGCCTGGTTCCTGTTCCGCTTCGTCTATTCGGCCGCGCTCGGCGCACTGTTCGTGCTGTCGGAGTTCTGGATCAACACGGCAGCCCCCGCCTCGCGCCGCGGATTCTTCATGGGTCTCTATGCCACCGTGCTGTCGCTGGGCTTCGCCGCCGGGCCGGCCGTGCTCGTGATGGTGGGAACCACGGGCTGGGCCCCCTACGCCATCGGCGCCCTGCTGTTCGGCGTCGCCGCCATCCCGCTCGCCGGTGCGCGCGGCGAAACGCCGATGCTGGAGACCCATTCCCGACACGGCACGCTGTTCTTCGTGCTCGCGGCGCCCGCCGCCACGGTCGCCGTCCTGGTCTTCGGAGCGGTCGAGACCGGCGGTTTCAGCCTTCTGCCGATCTACGGTCTGCGGCTGGGCTTTGGCCCGGCGGACGCGGCCTTCCTCGTCAGCCTGGTCGCGTTGGGCAGCGTGCTGCTGCAAATTCCGATCGGGCTGCTGTCGGACCGCATGAACCGCCGCGTGCTGCTGCTCGCCGTCGGGCTTGTCGGCACGCTCGCCACCGGCCTGCTGCCCTGGGCGGCGGGTACGCCGCTCCTGTTCGAGGCCTTGCTGGTCATCTGGGGCGGCATCGGCACGGCGCTCTACACCGTGGGGCTGGCGCACCTGGGCGAGCGCTTTTCCGCACCGGAGGACCTCGCCGGGGCCAATGCAGCCTTCATCCTGCTCTACAACGTGGGACTGATGGTGGGTCCGCCCCTGGTTGGCTTCGGCATGCACCTGATGATGCCACACGGCTTTGCCGTGACCCTGGCCTTGCTGTTCGCGCTCTACGTTTTGGTGGCGGGCGTGCGCTTGGGCGTCGCCTCCAGGTGATCGGCCGCGCGACGCTTGACTTGCGCGGCTCAATACGGCATGTCCCTTGGCATCTTTCGGGCCGGTTCGCCGGCCCTTTTGCGTAGCGCGCGTGACACGGCCGTGACAGGCCCGGCTGCCGCGCACCGGGATCCTTCAGAGGTTCGATCATGGCCAAGGCCGTCACCATCAAGATCAAGCTCGTGTCGACCGCCGATACGGGCTACTTCTACGTCACCAAGAAGAACACGCGTACGATGACCGACAAGCTGAGCGTCAAGAAGTACGATCCAGTCGCTCGCAAGCACGTCGAGTTCAAGGAAACCAAGATCAAGTAAGGCGGTGCCAGCCGCCCGAATCGTCTCGAAAAGCCGCCCTGAGGGGCGGTTTTGTCGTTCAGGAGGGCGCCCTGTGAGCAAGCTCGTCCCGCGATCTGGCGTGTGCGCCGCGGCGCTCGCCGCGGTCGTCGTCGCCGCCACGACCACGGCTTCGGCGGATGTCTGCGACGACCTTTGGTATCAGCGCAACGCCATCTTCAAGGCGGCCGGCTATTGCTTCAAAACCAGCCGGGGCATCCGCGCCTTCGGCAACGCCGGCTGCGCCTATGACGACGAGGCCGACGTGCCACTCTCGGCGCGCCAGAGCACCCGCGTACGACAGATCAAGGCCGACGAGCGCGCCCTCGGCTGCCGCTGACGACCGGCAGATGCCTACAGCATTTCCGCGTTTCTTCGAATCACCGAAATACTCTATCTGTTTGATTTGCCGCGTTTTCTTCACGCGAACCGGCGTCCACTTCGCTCAAAAACGCTCTAGTCGACGCTGCCGATCGGTGCAGCCGCCCATCGTTCAGATTCTTGAGATTTGGAAGATGTCGGCCCGACCGGACGAATGGCATCCCGGTGGGGCAATCGTCCGTGCATCAGCGGCGGACGGCAGCCTCGTAGGCACGCTCCAGCATCAACCGACAGGAATTGGCCTGCTCGCGCGTGGCGCTCGCCAGGGACTGGCGCGCGATATCGCGCAGATCGCGAATGGCGACATCGACGGCGGTCACGAGATCGACCTCGGGGATCTCGTCGTCGTGATCCAGGGAAGGCCGCAGCCGAAATTGTACAACGTTGCCCATGCTACTCGTCCGGGTGCCGCGAATCGAAGCGATCGCAACGGCATTCGACACGGGCGAGGTTAACCGGGGCTTAGCGGTACGGCGCGGTCGCGCCGGCAACGTCCATACGGCGGGGAGCAGCAAGGTGGCCGGCCGGAGGCGGCGCCTGACGTACAGGCACACGCCTCCGGACCGGCCTAACCCCACGAAGCCAGGAGATGCGGCGGACCTAGCATCCGTAGGGCTGGGGCGTGGCATGCGGGTCGTGGACCCGCTGCGTCGCGACCAACCTAGCGGGCCTCGCAGCGAAAGCAATCGCCGGCCTGCGCCGCCCACAGGCAATGTGGCGTATGGTTAAGAGACGGTTGTCACCGCTCCGAGCGATTCCCGATCTCGCCAGCGGACCGCCATCCGAGCTCATCTAGCGGATGATCTCGCCCGATCACAGGATCGCCTAAGCCGGCCCGACGTAGTTCCGGACCGTCTCCAGGAACTTGCTGACCGAGATCGGCTTGGAGAGGTAGCCCTCGCAGCCGCCCTCGCGAATGCGCTCCTCGTCGCCCTTCATGGCGAAGGCGGTCACGGCGATGACGGGGATGGCCTTGAGGTCCGGATCCTGCTTGAGCCAGCGCGTCACCTCGAGGCCCGACACCTCGGGCAGCTGGATGTCCATGAGGATGAGGTCCGGGCGGTCCGCGCGCGCCAGTTCCATGGCATCGATGCCATGGGCCGTCTTGAGCGTCCGATAGCCATGCGCCTCCAGCAGATCGCTGAAAAGCTTCATGTTGAGCTCGTTGTCCTCGACGATGAGGATAGTCTTGGCCATGGGACGATCCTTGGCACCGGCACCGAGGGGACAGGGGCGTCCGATCGGCACAGGTTCCGAACTGGCGCTTGCCGCCGGGTAACGCCACCCGCCGGGGACGCGCTGCTGACGGCGATTGCAACGGGATCGCCGCGACTCGCCGCTTGCCTTGCGGCATCCTCAGTTGAACATCTAGAGTTCAGACGTCAACGAAACGCAAACCGATGCAGACCGGACGCACGCGGACTCCGCCAAACCAGGCCTGGGCCGAGAACCTGGCCGTCTCCGCCCTCACCTTCCTGGCGCAGGAGCCCGATCGAATCGGCCGCTTCCTGGCCCTGACGGGAATCGCCCCGCACGACATCCGGGCCGCCGCCGGCGAACCGGGCTTCCTGGCGGCCGTCCTGCAGCATCTGCTCGACGATGAAAGCCTGCTGCTTGCCTTCGCCGGTGCCGCCGAGGTCCGTCCCGAAGCCATAGCGCAGGCGCACGGCCTCCTGGCGGGCAGCAGGCAGGCTCACGAGCCGTGACCGGATGCGGGCATGCGCTTTGCCGCGATTGCCTGGCCGATGCCCCGCCCGCGCATCACGAGCGGTGCGCTGCCTGCGGCGGCCCTCGCCTGGTCATGCACGCCGAGCAGGCGGAGCTCGCCATCGCCCATATCGATTGCGACGCCTTCTATGCGGCCATCGAGAAGCGCGACGACCCTTCGCTCGCCGACAAGCCCGTCATCATCGGCGGCGGGCGCCGTGGCGTCGTCTCCACGGCGTGCTACGTGGCACGCACGTATGGCGTCCACTCGGCCATGCCCATGTTCAAGGCCTTGAAAGCGTGCCCCGACGCGGTGGTGGTCCGTCCGGACATGGCGAAATATGCCGACGTCGGACGCCAGGTGCGCGCCATGATGAGGGACCTGACGCCGCTGGTCGAACCGGTTTCGATCGACGAGGCGTTTCTCGATTTATCGGGCACGGAGCGCCTGCACCACGCGCCGCCCGCCACCACGCTGATGCGCTTTGCCCGCGATGTGGAGCGTGACATCGGCATCACCGTCTCCGTCGGGCTCTCCTACAACAAGTTCCTCGCCAAGGTCGCCTCCGATCTGGACAAGCCGCGCGGCTTCTCGGTGATCGGGCGGGCCGACGCCGTCGCGTTCCTCGGCCCACGCTCCGTCACCCTGATACCGGGAATCGGCAAGGCGGCGCAGCGGCGCCTGGCCGAGCGCGGGCTGCACACCATCGCCGACCTGCGGGCGCAGTCGCCCGCGGCGTTGATGGCGCTCCTCGGTAACGAGGGGGCACGGCTGTCGCGCCTGGCGCGCGGCATCGACGAGCGGCGCGTGGAGCCGGCGCGGGAGGCGAAATCGGTGTCGGCCGAGACGACCTTCGAGGACGACATCCGCTCGCGCGAGCAGCTCGAAGCCGTCCTGTGGCGGCTCTGCGAACGGGTTTCGGCGCGGCTCAAGGCCGCCGGCCATTCCGGATCCAGCATCACGCTCAAGCTCAAGACGGCGAGTTTCCAGCTGCGCACCCGCACGCGTTCGGGCCTGCCGCCGACGCAGTTGGCGCGCCGGCTGTTCGACGTCGGCCGCGAGTTGCTCGTCCAGGAGTGCGACGGGACGGCCTTCCGCCTGATCGGCGTCGGCGCGGGAGACCTTGGCCCGGGCGAACTCGCCGACCGGGGCGATCTCGCCGACACCACCTCGCAGCGCGACGCCCGGACCGAGCGGGCCATCGATGCGCTGCGCGGCCGCTTCGGCACCGAGGCGGTGATCCGCGGCATCGCGCTCAAGGACCACACGGCCTTGAAGGCAAAGCCCAAATAGGGCGGCCCGGTCAGCGCTGGCAGGTCTTCGAGGCTGACTTGAGATCGAGGGTCTTCATGTCGCCCTTCACGACAAAGTCGCCGTAGTCGAGCTTGAGCGCGCCGCTGATGCCATTCTCGAACATGTCGAACGAGATCGCATAGATCGGCGTGCGTTCGCCCTCGCCTGGCGTGAAATAGGTGATCGTCACCGGCCACCGGGCGATCTTGTCCAGCCCCGCCTTGAGCGCCGCCGGCTCCAGGCCGTCGGAGCGGCCGGGTGCGATGCGCTTGCCGATGATGGAGAGGGTGTCGAACACCTTGCGCCCGTCGTCCGACCCGTCGAACACCTTCACCGCGAACGTGCTCTGGCCGGCTCTCGCCGCCTCGATGAGGCGCTTCATATGCTGCGACGGGAACAGCACCTCGCCCTCGACGGTCTGACGCTCGCGCTTGGGCTTCGACAGCTCGATCACGGTGCGATCGCCGCCAGAGCGCTCGGCATGCCCATCGACGAGGTTGGCGGCTCTGGCTCCGGCCTGCGTCTCCTGCCGGAATTTGAAGCCGGAGCCGTCGCCCTCCTCGAAGGTCGTGCTGCGCAGATCGGAGAGGCGCGATTCGCCCTCGCTCGGCTCCACCACACTCACCTGGCGGAACGATAGGGGATAGCCCTCGCAGGCGTCGCCGCCGAAGTCGTAGGCGATGCGCCCGCGCACCGAGATCACCGAGCGCGCGCCTTTGCTCGATGCCAGCGACAGATCATAGACGGCCATGTGGCCGGCGAGCACGGCTGGCGGGGCCGGCACGGCGGCAGGCTGCGGCGTCCCGGCGTGTGCCGGGCCCACGGCCAGCGCGACCGCCGCGCACACCAGCACGGCCACGTGCGCCGGGGTCGTGCCCGGCCCTGCTTCACCCCGCACTCGACGCGATCCGGTCGTCATGCAATCTCCTCAGTTGCGGCGAAGGTAGAGGCCGTCTCGGCGGCTTGCAACGGCCGCGCGACAGCTTGTCCAGCCGATGCACTGCAGGGGGCGAAAATGAGTCAAATCGAGGCGAAACTGGCGGATGTCGGCATCCGGCTGCCGACACCGGCGGCGCCGCTTGCCAATTATCTCCCGTGCGTGCGCACCGGCTCGCTGCTCATCGTTTCGGGCCAGCTCTGCACCGGCGTCGACGGCAAGCTGTCCGATGCGCACCGCGGCAAGCTCGGCGCCGAGGTGTCCCTGGAGGATGGCCAGGCGGCGGCGCGGTTGTGCGCGATCAATGTGCTGGCGCAGGCCAGGGCGGCCATCGGCGATCTCGACCAGATCGCGCGCTGCGTCCGCCTCGGCGGCTTCATCAACGCGCTGCCCAACTTCAGCGCCCTTGCGGCGGTCATGAACGGCGCCTCGGACCTGATGGTGACAGCGCTCGGCGACCGAGGTCGGCACGCCCGCTCGACGATCGGGGTCGCGGAGCTGCCGCTCGACGCCGCGGTCGAAGTCGAAGCCATGTTCGAGATCGCCTGAGCGATGACCGGCTGGCCGCACTGGCTCACCATACGGCCCGTCGCCCACCGCGGGCTGCACGGCCGTCCGAGCGGCTGCCTCGAGAATACGACGGCCGCGGCCGCGGCCGCCATGGCCGCCGGCTACGGCATCGAATGCGATGTGCAGCTGACGCGGGACGGCGAGGCCATCGTCTTCCACGACGATACACTCGATCGCCTGTGCCGGGCCGAAGGCCCGGTCCGCGACCGCACAGCGGCGGAGCTGGGGTGCATCGCCTATCGGGACGCCCCTGATCAGGCCATGCCGACGCTAGCTTCGTTTCTCGATGCGATCGGCGCCCGCGTCCCGGTGCTCGTCGAGATCAAGAGCCGCTTCGACGGCGACCTGTCGCTCGCCCGCCGCGTCGCCGCCATCGTGGCAGATGCGCCTGCCAACGTCGCGCTGATGTCGTTCGACGATGACGTCGTGGCGGCCTTGGGCGATCTGGCACCGACACGGCCGCGCGGCATCGTCGCTCAGGCCGACTACGACGAGGAGGAGTGGGATGGGTTGCCCACCGCGCGCCGATCACGACTCTCCGGGCTGCTCCATCTGGATCGGTCGCGTCCCGACTTTCTCGCCTGGCGCGTCCGCGATCTGCCGTCGCCGCCCACCACCGTCGCCCGCCATCTCGGCATGCCGGTTCTCGCATGGACGGTCCGCACGACGGCCGAACGCGAGCGAGCCGCCGACGGGGCCGATCAGATGATATTCGAGGGGTTCCGCCCTTGAGCGTGCCCGCCGCCCGGCCCGTGCGCCAAGACCCCGCATTGACGTGGCTCGACCGGGGCGCTGCACTGGGGGCCATGCTGCCGCTCACCCCGCCGGGACGCTCCGCCTGATGGCTCGCGACGCGCCGCAGGCCTCGCCGTTTACGCCGACCGTCAAAGTGGCGACGGCGATCGAAGCTGTGTCCGCTGCGGTCTGGGATGCGTGCGCCATGCATCCGGCGACGACGCCCGCGCCCGCTCCATGCTCTGTCGATACATCAGAAGATCCGCGCAACCCGTTTGTATCGCACGCATTCCTGCATGCGCTGGAGTCCTCGGGCTCGGCCACGAAGCGAACCGGATGGGCGCCAATCCACCTGACGGTCGAAGACGGTGCCGGTACCATCGTGGCCGTCGCGCCCTGCTATCTCAAGTCCCACTCGCGCGGCGAGTACGTCTTTGACCAGGGCTGGGCCGATGCCTATGAGCGCGCCGGCGGGAGCTATTATCCCAAGCTCCAGGTCAGCGTGCCGTTCACACCGGCGACGGGGCCCCGCCTGCTGGTCAGGCCAGGCCCCCAGGCGGCGCTGGCGCGAAGCGCACTGATCAACGGGCTGCGAGCGCTGATGCAGCAAACCGGGGCGTCGTCCACACACGTCACCTTCCTGCCCAGGGACGAATGGGAGGAGCTTGGAGCGGCAGGCTTCCTGCTGCGGCAGGACCAGCAGTTCCACTGGCTCAACGAGGGCTATGAGAGCTTCGACGCCTTCCTGGAGGCGCTCGCCTCGCGCAAGCGCAAGGCGATCCGCCGGGAGCGGCGCGACGCGGTCGCCGCGGGTATCGACATCGAGCAGCTGACGGGCGCGGCCATCACCGAGGCGCATTGGGACGCATTCTTCGCCTTCTACCAGGACACCGGCTCGCGCAAATGGGGCCGACCCTACCTGACGCGCGCGTTCTTCTCGCAGATCAGCGAGAGCATGGCCGACCAGGTTCTCCTGGTCATGGCCAAGCGCGCCGGCCGCTATATCGCCGGCGCCATCAATTTCATCGGTGCCAACGTGCTCTACGGCCGGCACTGGGGCTGCGTCGAGCAACACCCATTCCTGCATTTCGAGGTCTGCTACTATCAGGCCATCGACTTCGCCATCAGCCGCGGCCTGGCCAGGGTGGAGGCTGGCGCGCAGGGCGAGCACAAGCTGGCGCGCGGCTATCGCCCGGTGATGACCTACTCTGCCCACGACATTGCCGATCCGTCGCTCAGGCGGGCTGTCGCCGACTACCTGAAGCGCGAGACCGCCTATGTGGGCGCCGTACAGGGCGAGCTGGAGGGCATGACTCCGTTCCGCCATGTGGAGGTGGAGAAGGAGTAGCTCGCTCGTGCCCCGGCGGCGGCGCAAGCCCGACCGGGATCGGCCGGCTCCGCCTCCACGCCCGCCATCCCTCGCCTCGTGAGTGATCAGGGTTGACCTGCTGCCCACGCCTTGCAAAACCGTGGGCAATCGTGCCCACTCGGGGGTGATGGGGATGCCGGATGCCAACCTACGATCCCAAGAACGTGTTTGCAGCCATCCTCAAGGGACAGCTGCCGTGCCACAAGGTCTATGAGGACGAGCTGACGCTCGCCTTCATGGACATCATGCCGCGCTCGGATGGGCATGTGCTCGTCATTCCCAAGGCGCCGTCCCGCAATCTGCTCGACATCGAGCCTGAAGACCTCGCCGCGGTGGCTCGCACGATCAAAAAGGTGGCGCTCGCCGCCAAGGACACCATGAACGCCGACGGGATTACCATCGTGCAGGCCAACGAGACCGCGGGCGGACAGGTGGTGTTCCACACCCATTTCCACGTTCTGCCGCGGTGGAACGGCGTCGAGCTGCGTCCGCCGGCCCAGGAGATGGCGAAGCCGGACGTGCTCGCGGCCCAGGCCGATCAGATGCGCCAGGCGCTGCAAGGCTGACCACGTCTACCCGATCCAAGCGGCGCCGGACTGCCGAGTCGCTCGCGCTCCGATCAACAATGGGCCAAATGCCTCGGCCTTCGAGCACGATCAGTCCACCGGATACGGGCCATCGGCGAAGCGTTGGGCATGGTAGCCCTTGGCGCCGACGCGGCGCGCCAGTGCGCTTGCCGGCGCGCCGCCGGCAGCCAACGCCTCGATGATGGCGCGGAAGTCGTACCGGGGCTGCCACCCCAGAAGGTCCCGCGCCCGCGCGTTGACGTAGACGCGGTCGATCGCGGGGAACATCTCCCAACCTCGGCTGGCATAGAGCTCCGCGTAGCCGGGCACGAGGCGGCGGACCACCGCGGGCGCATCGTGGCGCAGGGCGGCAAGATCAGCCGGAGCGAAGGGCGTCGTGGCGCTGATGATCAACCGGGCGAAGCCGATCGCGTGAGCCCGCCCGATGGCCAGAAGATGGGCGCTCACGACGTCCTCGAGATCGACGCGGCGGTAGAGATACTCGTTCACCTTGGCGTTGTCGGCGTCGTATCGTGCCCGCACCGCCCCGCTATCGTCGTCCTCGGGAAAGAACCGCGACGTCCGCAGCACCAGGCAGGCAAGCCCGTGGCGGTGCTGGAACAGCTGGCAGAGATCCTCCGCGGCCGCCTTGGTCACGCCATAGATGTTCCTGGGGACGGGTGCGACGTCCTCGGTGACCCAGGCCGCAGGCTGGTCGTCGGCCGGTGTCAGCGCCCGGCCGAACACGCTGGTCGTGCTGGTGAAGACGAAAGCCTTGACGCCCGCGGCGGCGGCTTCTTCGAGAAGGGTCAGCGTGCCCGTGATGTTGGTGTCGACGAAGTCCTGGGGGCTATGCGTCGCGACGTGCGGCTTGTGCAGGCCGGCGGCGTGCAGCACCGCCTCGCAGCCGGTCACCGCCTCACGCACCAGCCGACGATCCGAGATCGAGCCGACCGCGTCGGTGAACGGCGTCGCCAGGCGATCGAGGCCGACGGCGACATGGTTTGCGGCGCGCAGCGAGCGTACCAGCGCCTCGCCGAGATGGCCGGCGCTACCCGTGACGAGGACCTTCATGCACGTCAAAACCCGTGGCGACGCCGCGCCCGGCCGAACCGGTCAGATCGCCACCGGGGTCACGGCTCGCGGCCGGAGACGCCCTTCGCCTGGATGGCCTTGGCCGCCGTGATCACGGCCATGGCCGGCTCCTTGAAGGTATCGTAGACGTAGGTGCCCCCCCACCACAGGCCCACGAGCATCGGCGGCACGACGATCCAGCCGACGATCTCCTCCATCCGCCGCCGCCGCCGGCGACGGATGCGACGCTGCTCGGTCCACGTAGTCATGCCCGAACTCCAGTTTACCCTTTGTTAAGGGGAACTTTTGGCACAGTCCGGACCGGCAAGCCATCGTTTGAGCGGCCACTTTCGCTGCTTTTGGGCTTGGGCTTGCCAATCGGCTTGGGCGCCGCCGCGGTCGTGACGCGCGGACGCCGCTTGATCCGCTTCTTGGCGGCGTCGACGACCACCTTCTCGGGCTTGGGCTGCACCGGCCCCTCGGGGAATTCAAAGCCGAGCGACTCCTTACCCGCCTCGTCCTTGGTGACGACGACACGGACCGCCCCACCACCCTTCAGCTTGCCGAACAGCACCTCGTCGGCCAGCGGCGTCTTGATGGTGGACTGGATCAGCCGGGCCATCGGCCGGGCTCCCATCGTCTCGTCGTAGCCGTTTTCCACCAGCCACTCGCGCGCCTCGTCGGCCAGTTCGATGGTGACATTGCGATCGGCGAGCTGCGCCTCGAGCTGGAGGACGAACTTGTCGACGACCTTGGAGACCACCTCCTTCGGCAGGTGTCCGAACGAGATGATCGAGTCGAGCCGGTTGCGGAACTCGGGCGCGAACAGGCGGCTGATCGCCTCCTGATCGTCGCCCTCGCGCTTCGTGCGGGTGAAGCCGAACGCCGACTTGGCGAGGTCGGCGGCGCCCGCATTGGTGGTCATGATGATGATCACGTTGCGGAAATCGACCTGCTTGCCGTTGTGGTCGGTGAGCTTGCCGTGGTCCATGACCTGCAACAGGATGTTGAACAGGTCCGGATGGGCCTTTTCGATCTCATCGAGCAGCAGCACGCAGTGGGGGTGCTGGTCGACCCCGTCCGTCAGCAAGCCGCCCTGGTCAAAGCCGACATAGCCGGGCGGCGCGCCGATCAGGCGCGACACGGTGTGGCGCTCCATGTACTCGGACATGTCGAAGCGGATCAGCTCGACCCCGAGCGAGGCCGCGAGCTGCCGCGCCACTTCGGTCTTGCCGACGCCCGTCGGGCCGGCGAACAGGTAGGAGCCGATCGGCTTCTCGGCATCGCGCAGACCGGCGCGCGCCAGCTTGATCGACGACGACAGCGCCCGGATCGCCGTGTCCTGGCCGTAGACGACGCGCGCCAGCGTCGTCTCGATGTTCTGGAGCACCTCGGCATCGTTCTTGGAGACGGTCTTGGGCGGGATCCGGGCCATCTGGGCGATGGTCGTCTCGATCTCCTTGGTGCCGATCACCTTCTTGCGGCGTCCTTCCGGCACCAGCATCTGCGACGCGCCGGTCTCGTCGATCACATCGATCGCCTTATCCGGCAACTTGCGGTCGTGGATGTAGCGCGACGAGAGCTCCACCGCCGCCTTGATGGCGTCGTTGGTGTAACGCAGGCGATGAAACTCCTCGAAGTAGGGCTTGAGCCCCTTCAGGATCTCGATCGAGTCCGGGATCGACGGCTCGGCCACGTCGATCTTCTGGAACCGACGCACCAGGGCACGGTCCTTCTCGAAATACTGGCGGTACTCCTTATAGGTCGTCGAGCCGATGCAGCGCAGCGTGCCCGAGGCGAGGGCCGGTTTGAGCAGGTTGGACGCGTCCATGGCACCGCCTGAGGTCGCGCCGGCACCGATCACCGTGTGGATCTCGTCGATGAACATGATCGCTTTGGGATGGGCCTCGATCTCCTTCATCACCTGCTTGAGGCGCTCTTCGAAATCGCCTCGGTACCGCGTGCCGGCGAGCAGGGTGCCCATGTCGAGCGAGAACACCGTGGCGCCCCGCAGCACCTCCGGGACCTCGCCGGTGACGATCTTACGTGCCAACCCCTCGGCGATCGCCGTCTTGCCGACGCCGGGATCCCCAACGAGCAGCGGATTGTTCTTATGGCGGCGGCACAGCACCTGGATGGTCCGCTGGACCTCGCTCTCGCGGCCGATCAGCGGATCTATGCGGCCTTCCTTCGCCTTCTTGTTCAGGTTGACGCAGTAAGCATCGAGTGCGTCACCCTTTTTCTTGCGGGGCCCGTCGTTGTCCTCGCTTTGTCCCCTGATTTCGGCCTCCTCCTCGCCCCGCGGCGAGCGCTGCTCCGACAGGCCAGGACGCTTGGCGATGCCGTGGCTGATATAGTTGACCGCATCGTAGCGCGTCATGTCCTGCTCTTGCAGGAAATAGGCTGCATGGCTCTCGCGCTCCGCAAAGATGGCGACGAGCACGTTGGCTCCGGTCACCTCCTCGCGTCCCGACGACTGCACGTGGATCACGGCGCGCTGGATCACGCGCTGGAAGCCGGCCGTCGGCTTGGAATCCTCCCGGCCGTCGCTGACCAGGTTCATGAGTTCGGTGTCGACATACTCGGACAGGTTGCGACGCAGCGAGTCCATGTCGACGTTGCAGGCACGCATAACTGCCGAGGCATCCTGATCGTCGATGAGCGCGAGCAGAAGATGCTCCAGCGTCGCGTACTCGTGCCGCCGCTCGTTGGCGAAGCCGAGCGCTCGGTGCAAGGCTTGTTCGAGGCTCCGGGAGAATGTGGGCAAAGGTATCCCCTATCCGCGGTTTACTTCTTCTCCATCACGCACTGCAGCGGATGCTGATGCTTTCTGGCGAAGTCCATGACTTGCGTGACCTTGGTCTCGGCCACCTCATAAGTGAAAACGCCGCACTCCCCGACGCCGTTCTGATGAACGTGGTACATGATCCGTGTTGCGTCTTCGCGCGACTTGCTGAAAAACTGCTCGAGGACTTGAACGACGAACTCCATCGGCGTGTAGTCGTCGTTCAGAAGCAGCACCCGATACATGCTCGGTCGCTTCGTACGTGTGCGCGTGCGCGTCAGCAGCGCCGTACCCGAGCCGTCGCCGGCGCCACTCTTGCGGCGCTCCGCCATCAGTGTCGATGGAACGCCACCCACAAGGTCGTCCGGTGATGATGTCCACATCGGCGATCGTCGTCTCAAACCTTCCGGGGTCAGCGCGGGCGCGAAACCCGCGCACGAGGATCTTACACGCTAATTTAATGTCCGCGAGCAGCCTTCGCCAGTGTGGCGATATGGCCATTTGGGGGCCATGTGGGGCGTCGGCTGGCGCCGCGCCAACGGCTGAGCCTCCCCGCCGCCGACGTCCGGGCCGCCTCCCGTGCGTCAGCCGCGACCATTCGCCCACCGACGACGAAAAAAACCCGGCGCAAGGCCGGGTTTTCTTTGGGCGGAGAAGCCGCGCCAGCGCGGCGCCGGCTCAAGCCGCGGTCTTGGCGACCTGGGCGTTCAGCGCCGAAATATTGGCCTCGGTGGCGGCCTTGGCGTTCGCGAACACGCCCTCGTACGGCTTGAAGACTTCCTTGGCGAGGTCCGAGTACAGCGCGCCGAGCTTGGTCGACTCGGCAACCAGCGCCTCGTACGAGGTCTTGATGTACTCCGACTGGATCTCCATCGCCTTCTCCACCGAACGGGCACCCACGAGCTTCTCCAACGTGGCGGTGCCTTGCTCGAAGCTGCGCTTGGAATAGTCGGCCAGTTCGGTAGCGATGGCCTGCGCGCCCTTCGACACGGAGCCGAACGACCTCAGCGCCGCATCCATCTGATCTTTGCCCAGTTTTTGGGCGGACTCGAATTGCTGCATCATGATGATCTCCTCTCAGCGCACGAGAAGCTCATCCCCGGCGCACGACTGGGATTGCAGGCAACTGCGCCCAGCGCGGCCCGCCCCCACACCGCCAATTTGTGCACTGCAACATAAGCTGTCAAGTGCGGCGGCGCCAAAACAGTCAAGCAGCGCCTTAACCGCGGGCGGGGTATCGCGGATCGCACTTAACGCATCCGTAACTCCCGCTCCCGTAGCGTCTCACCCGCAGCTGGACAGGTCCGCACCGTCCGGCTGATCGACTGGGGCGATCGAGAAAGGCGGGGCTGAGGAACATGGCTTCAAGTGGCGTACCGATCCGTCGTCGTATATCGGGAGCGCTGTTCGTCACGCTCGGGCTGGTCGCGACGTTTGCGCTGTCCACCCCGGCCGAAGCCCGCAAGCACAAGCACGGCAGGTCCCACCACGCCCGCCAGGCCAAGAGCGAGCCCTACCGTCCTGCCTTCGCCGCCTACGTCATCGACGTCAAGACCGGCAAGACACTCTACGCCAAGAGCGAAGACGAGATCCGGTATCCGGCCTCGATCACCAAGGTGATGACGCTCTATTTGTTGTTCGAGCAGCTCGACCGCGGCCGCCTGTCGCTCGACAGCCCCTTGCGCGTCTCGGCGAATGCCGCGTCCCAGGCGCCGTCGAAGCTCGGCGTCAGGCCGGGCAGCACGATCGAGGTCGAGGACGCCATCAAGGCCGTTGTCACCCGCTCCGCCAACGACGTCGCCGTCGCCATCGGCGAGAACCTCGCGGGGTCCGAACCGGCCTTCGCCCGCATGATGACCGCAAAGGCTCGCGCGCTCGGTATGGCGAGCACGGTCTATGTCAACGCATCCGGCCTGCCGGACGAGCGCCAGGTCACGACGGCCCGCGACCTCAGCATCCTCGCCCGGGCCATCCAGGATCGCTTCCCGCGCTACTACGGCTATTTCTCCACCCGCTCCTTCCGCTACGGCGGCCGCGTCATCGGCAACCACAACCGCCTGATCGGGCGCGTGGAGGGCGTGGACGGCATCAAGACCGGCTATACGCGCATGTCCGGCTTCAACCTGATGACCTCGGCCAAGGCGAACGGCCGGCATGTCGTCGGCATCGTCCTCGGCGGACGCTCGGGCGCCATACGCGATCGCATCATGGCATCGCTCATCGAGGACAGCATGCCGCGGGCGTATGCAGGCGCCCGCCAGACGCCGATGGTCGGTGAGGGCGCCCCCGTGGCGATGGCGGCCGCAGCCCGCGATGCGGAGCCGGAGGTCGCGCCCAGGGAGGCGACCCGCGAAGTGCCAAAGCCGGCGCGGGCTCAACTCGCGCCGCGCCGCGCCGACATCCGCCCGGTGGTCGCCTCGGCGAATTCGCTGTCGACGACAACGCCATCGGCCTTCCGCTGGGTTGCCCCGCGCCAGGAGCGTGTCGCCGAATCCCAGGCGCTTGCCCGCCTCGCCTATGCGCCTGACACCAAGACCAGGTCCGATGTCCGGGCGCTGGGACAGCTGGTCAAGGCGACCGACGACAAGTCGGGCTCCGGTCAGTCGAGCGTAGCCAAGACGGCGTCCAAGGCGGCCGAACGGGCCGACGACGACAAGGGACGGCGATCGACAGGCGGCTGGGTGATCCAGCTCGGCGCGACCGAGGACGAGGCGGAGGCCGAAAAGCTCCTCGCCAGTGCAAAGGGCGCTTCGGCAGCCCTCAAGGGCGCATCCCCCTTCACCGAAAAAGTGGTGCGTGGGAGCGCGACGCTGTACCGGGCCCGGTTCTCCGGCTTCGACCCGGACGCCGCTCAGGCCGCGTGCAAGAGCCTGAAGCGAAGCGGCTTTGCCTGCTTCGCCATCAAAAGCTGAGCCGGCGATGGCCGCCGACGCAGCCGAATGTGAGCCTGCCCCCTTCCCGGAACCTGCGTGTGGAGTATTAGCGATGCCGGGCCAGCAGAACATCCTTGGCTTGATTGACGCGGGCAGCGAGGTAGGTCGTACCGCCGAGGTCTGGATGGAGCCGCTTTATCAACGCGCGGTGAGCGGCAGCGACCTCCTCGTCGGACGCCCCCGGAGCAAGGCCCAGGACCTCGTAGGCCTCCTGTTCCGTCATCGCGCCAGGGGGCGCCTGACCGGCCCGCGCGTCTGCGTCACCCTGAGCGTCTTTACGCCATCCGGGCGTCCGGCGGTCGAGATAAGCCTCTAGCAAGCGGGCGCCGTCGAAGTCGCTGGCCCGACACTGCCGCAGCAGCGCGAGCAGCCCGCCCCGATCCAGCGTGTCCAGCTCGGTTCCGGCCAGCGGCCCGGCAAGGACGCGCCCGCGCAACGCGCCCGTTGCGGCATCGAGGTCCATTTCGATCATCGCCGAACGCACCTTGGCGACACGGGCCGGACCGCGCTGAAACGGATTGGGCAGCCCGAACGGCATACCGCCGTAGAGCCAAGCGCCGCCGCCCGCCACCAGCACCGCCATGTCGAGGCGGCCGCGCAGCAGCAGCAAGCCCGCAAAGCCGAAGGCCGTCGCCCCCGCCACCTTGCGCAACGTGGCCGCCAGAGCTTTGGGATCGGACTTCGTATAGTTCGAGAGCAGCCACCAGAGCAGGGCGAGGGCAACGACGCCAGCGAGCAATGCCATTAGCGAACCATCCCTGCAAAGGACGGTCGGCACCCCGCGCTTTGCCCTTGATGCTCCGACGTCAATCCCGACACGGCCGTCTCCCCTGTCACCGGCTTCGTACATGGGCGTGCAGGGCGGCCGATGGCAAGGCGGGTTTTGTCGCCTCGCGCGCGGTCTGTTTGTCGCCTCTCGCGCGGTCTGCTAGAGCGCTGGCGCACGGCCGCGCGGGAGCTCGTGGGCGCGTCGCGCCCGGGCGGCAAGGTCGGCAGGAGGGAGCCAATGGTTGACATCGCGCAGGTCACGACGGTCGCAGCCCTGCGCCAAGCGGTCGCCGCCTGGCGCAACGCCGGCCAACGGGTCGCATTGGTGCCCACCATGGGGGCGTTGCACAAGGGCCATTTGTCGCTGGTCGAGCTGGCCCGCTCGCGCGCCGACCGCATTGTCGTCTCGATCTTCGTGAACCCGACGCAGTTCGCGCCGAATGAGGACTTCGCCCGCTATCCGCGCGTGCTGGAGCAGGACACCGCCCAGCTCGCGGGCGCCAGCGCCGACCTCGTCTATGCGCCGCCGGTCGAGGTCATGTACCCGGACGGCTTCGCCACCACCGTGTCGCTCGGCGGTCCGGCGACGGCGGGCCTCGATGACGTCGTGCGGCCGACCCATTTCGCCGGCGTCGCGACCGTCGTGTCCAAGCTCTTCATCCAGGCAATGCCCGACGTCGCCGTGTTCGGCGAGAAGGACTACCAGCAACTCAAGGTCATCACCCGTATGGTCCACGATCTAGACCTGCCCGTCGAGATCGTGCCCGCGCCGACCTTGCGCGAGAGCGACGGTCTCGCCCTCTCCTCGCGCAACCGCTACCTCAGCACCGAAGAGCGGGCGCTTGCGCCGGCGATCTCCCGCGTGCTGATCGAGAGTGCGCGGCGGCTGCGCGCCGGCGAGCCGGTTGCGACGGTTGCCGCCGAGGGCCGGCAGACCCTGGCCGCCGAAGGCTTCGAGGTCGATTATCTGGAAGCCCGCCATGCCGACACGCTGGCGTCGGTTTCCGGGACGGCTGAGGGCCCGCTCCGGTTGCTGGCGGCGGCCCGTCTCGGGCGCACGCGGCTGATCGACAACATGGCCGTCTGATCAGCGGGCGTAACCGGCGCTGAAGCTCGCCCGGCCGCCGATCCGCATCTCGGTATCGCCGAAGCGCATGGTGCCGACGTCCCGTCCGGCGCCGAGCCGCGTGTCCAGGCGCTCGCGCGGCAACACCGTTGGCGGACAATTCCTGAGGGCCTTGCCCCGCTCCTGCCTGGTGCCGGGCGCCTTGCACGGCGCAGACGCCGCGTCCGATGTCGCAGCGCCGGCCGACAGCAGGATTGCCGTCAGCACCAGACGTCCAGCCGAACCCAATCTCGCCATGGCGACCGCTCCCGTCGACGAGCCATGATCCTATAAGCTCAACCGAGTGAATCCGACCCTTTTGAGCGGATGGACGCTCGGGTCAAGTCCGATGGCGGCGATGCGCTCGGGGGGCCTCTGTTCCCGATACCCTGGTCGGGCTTACCCCCGGACCGTACCTCCGTCTTCAGGACCCACACCGGCTCAGAGCAGGCCGAGGGCCGCCAGGTCGCGCCGCATGTCCTCGGGCATCGCCTCGAGGCCGGCGCCGCGGGCAGCCAGATCCGGCGGCGCGTCCGCCCCCGCCAGATAGCGCCAGCCCTGGAACGGACGGCTCGGCCGCGGCTCCACCGGCACGACACCCTGATCGAGCACGAGGTGACACCGTCCGATGCCGTCCCCGTCGGTGAATGGCCGCACCGCGACCAGACGCTGGCGACAGGCGACCTGGCCGCGGATCACCCAGAACAGGGAGCCGCCGTCGAGCTCGCCGACGCGTTTTGGCACCATGCGCGTCGTGTGCAGTTGCTCGTAGACCCGACCGGTGCGGCGGGCGAGCGCCGCCCGCTCGGCGATCCATTGCTCGAGTTCGCCGATCGAATCGCAGCCCACGCAAAGTTTGACCAGATTGAGCGCCATGCCCGGTTGTAGCGTTGCGCACGCGGCCGGCCAAGCCGCACCGCCGGGGCCATCCCCAGCTTGCCGCGCCCGCCTCCGCCGGCGCCCAAGCCCTACTCGTCCTCGTGCAGCACCACGATCGGCGCGCCCTCCGCCACCTGCTGTCCGGCTGCGGCGCGCACGTCCGCGACGGTTCCCGCCCGCGGTGCGACGAGTGCGTGCTCCATCTTCATGGCCTCGACCACCGCCAGGCGCTGGCCCTTGGTGACGGCTTCGCCGGCGGCGACCAGGATGGCGACCACCTTGCCGTGCATCGGTGACTTGACGGTACCACCGGCTTCCCCGATGTGCTCCAGATCGACGGCGAAGGGATCAAAAGGGGCGACCGTAACCTGACGGCCGTCGCGGAGCGCGATCAAGGCCCGTCCTGCCGCGATGACGATGGTGCCGTCGCCGAATGCGGCCGGGATATCGTCGACCTCCGACAGGAGATCCGCCTCGGTCGCCTCGGCGCCCTTGTAGCTGACGGCCACGCGACCATCCGGAAACGACTGGGCGGCCGCGTCGCGCTCGCCGTCGACCAGCAGCGGGATCTCGACGTGGCGCTCGCCCAGGAGCTGGAAGCCGTGCTCGCTGGCCCACGGGTCGGTGAAGGCGGGGGCCGCGGGGGTCGCCGTCGCGCCGCGCTGCGCCTGGCGCTGCAGCATCAGGGCGGCCGCGGCCACCGACTGGCCGAAGGGCGGCTGCTCCACCGCGCCCAGTTCGTCCAGGCGTGCGTCGATGTAGCCCGTATCGAAGCGGCCGGCCCGGAAATCGTGGGACTCGGCGATGCGCTTGAGGAAGGCGAGATTGGTCTTGGGCCCGGCCACCAGCGTGTCGCCCAGGGCCTCCGCGAGCCGATCGAGCGCCTCGCCGCGGGTCGGCGCGTGGGCGATGATCTTGGCAAGCATGGGGTCGTAGAACGGACTGACGCGCCCGCCGCTCTCCACGCCGCTGTCGATACGGACCCCGTCGACCTCCGGGAAATCCAGCAGCCAGATCTGCCCCGTGGACGGCAGGAAGCCCTTCTCAGGATCCTCCGCATAGAGCCTAGCCTCGACGGCATGCCCGTGGAGGCGTAGGTCCTCCTGGCTGAACGGCAGCGCGTCGCCGGCGGCGACGCGGAATTGCAGCTCGACCAGATCGAGGCCGGTGATCGCCTCGGTCACCGGGTGCTCCACCTGCAACCGCGTGTTCATTTCCATGAAATAGAAGCGGTCGGGCTTGAGGCCCTCCCGCCCGTCGGCGATGAACTCGACGGTCCCGGCGCCGACGTAGCCGACCGCGCGCGCGGCCTCGACGGCGGCCTTGCCCATCGCCTCGCGCACCTCCGCGGTCATGCCCGGCGCCGGTGCCTCCTCGATCACCTTCTGATGCCGTCGCTGCAGCGAGCAGTCGCGCTCGAACAGATGCACCACGTTGCCGTGGGTGTCGGCGAAGACCTGGATCTCCACATGCCGGGGCGCCAGGATGTATTTTTCCACCAGCACGCGCGCGTCGCCGAAGGCGCTCTGCGCCTCCCGTTGAGCGCCCTCGAGCGCGGCGTCGAAGTCAGAGGCCTTGTCGACGCGGCGCATGCCCTTGCCGCCGCCGCCGGCAATCGCCTTGATCAGGACGGGATAGCCGACCTCGTAGGCCTTCTGGCGCAGGAATTCGGCCTCCTGCTTCTGCCCGTGATAACCCGGCACCACCGGCACGCCCGCCCGCTCGGCCAGGGCCTTCGCCGCATCCTTCAATCCCATCGCCCGCATGGCCGCAGCCGGCGGGCCGACGAGCGTTACGCCGGCCGCCGCGCAGGCGTCAGCGAATTCCGCGCGCTCGGACAGGAAGCCGTAGCCCGGATGGATGCACTGGGCGCCCGAGGCCTTGGCCGCCTCGATGATGCGGCCGATGACCAGGTAACTTTCCGCCGCCGGCGCCGGCCCGATCAACACCGCCTCGTCAGCCTGGCGAACGAACAGAGCGTCGCTATCGACGTCCGAATGGACGGCGATGGTGCGCATGCCGAGCTCGCGCGCCGTGCGGATGATGCGGCAGGCGATCTCGCCGCGGTTGGCGATCAAAACGCTCTCGAACACCCCTGGGCCCTCCCGCGGCACTTTCCATTCGGCTTGCAACGACACTCAAACCATAGCGCGGCAGAGGACGCTAGAGCGCTTCGCCCTGGGCTGGAAACACCGCCGTGCAAAGAAGCGCTCCAGATTCAAAGGATTATAAGCCTTTCGCGCAGCCCCTACGGTCGGCGATCAGCCGCGGCCCACGAACGGCATGGTGGTCGCCATCACAGTCATGAACAGCACATTGGCCTCGAGTGGCAGGCGTGCCATGGCGAGCACCGCCTCCGCCACGTGCGCCACGTCCATCAGCGGCTCGCTGCGCAGCGAGCCGTCGGCCTGCGGCACGCCGGCCGCCATGCGGCCGGTCATCTCCGTCGCGGCGTTGCCGATGTCGATCTGGCCGCAGGCGATGTCGAAGGCGCGCCCGTCGAGGGCCGTCGAGCGGGTCAGCCCCGTGATGGCGTGCTTGGTCGCCGTGTAGGGCGCCGAGTTGGGCCGCGGCGCATAGGCCGATATGGAGCCGTTGTTGATGATGCGCCCGCCGCGCGGCTGCTGTGCCTTCATCAGCCGGAAGGCCTCGCGCGTGCACAGGAACGGGCCGGTGAGGTTGGTGTCGACGACGGCCTGCCATTGCGCCACGCTGAGTTCATCGATGGGCACCGGCGGCGCCCCGATGCCGGCGTTGTTGAACAGCACGTCGAGCCGGCCGAAGCCGATGCGGGCCGCCTCGAACAAGGCGTGCACGGAGCCGGCATCGCCGACGTCGGTCGGCACGCACAGCACCCGGTCGCCGCCGACGGCGCCCTGCTGGGCGGTCTCCGCGAGGGCCGCCGCCCGCCGGCCGGCCAGCACCGTCCGGTAGCCTTCGGCCATGAAGGCCAGGGCCACGGCCCGGCCGATGCCGGATCCCGCGCCGGTCACCAGAGCAACCCTGTCGTCCGCCATCCGTCCCTCCCCGTGTTGCCGTCAGGGCGCTCACCATAGCCGATGCCGCCGGGCGGCCAACCCGAGGGCCGACGCCGGCCGCCCCGGCGGAAGGGCTGTCAGCAATCTCTCACATATGCTGCTAATGCCTTGAAATTACACGCGTTTGAACAATATGAGGCTTGCGGGACTCAACGCTGCATCGCCATCATCGACGATCCTTGATCGGAGGAGCACGATGACGCCGGACTTTCAGAAACAGCTTCAGGGCTATGGGCTCACCACGGCGACGATCCTGTATCGGATGCCCGACCACCCGCGCCTGCTGCAGACATTCGTCTGGCAGGAATACGATGTGGCACCGCGCTTTCCCATCCTGAACAAGTTCCTGGAATTCTGGCAGGCCTCGCTGGACGGCCCGGTGCATTCGGTCACCGTCGCGCATGCAAAGCTCATCAAGGCGACCGAGTACCGCGCGGTCGACGGAGTCTTCGCCATTCACTGACCCCCCGGAGCCGAGGTGGGTCGCCCGCCCCTTGGCCCTGAGGCCGCCGTAAGTTAAGGAGAGCGGATCGAGCGCCCCGCTCTCCTGGCCCCGGTCTTTGTCAGATATCCAGCGCACGTCCGACGTCCTGATCGCACTCGCCGCCGGCGACAATGATCGGGTCAGCGTCGGCGAGATTGTCAGCAGGCTGCATCACCAGGCCTTTGCCTTGCTGGTCGTCGTCCTCGCCCTGCCCAACTGCCTGCCGATGCCGCCGCCGATCCCGTTGATCAGCGGCCTCCTGCTGGGCTTCGTCGCCATCCAGATCATCCTGGGCCTGCACACGCCCTGGCTGCCGCCGCGGCTCCTGGCGAAGACCGTCGCACGGGCCGATGTCGCGAAGGCCGTGGATCGAGCGCTGCCGGCCGTGCGCCGCCTGGAGCATATCTCGCGCACGCGCCTCGCCGTCTTCAACACGCCGATCGGCATGCGCGCCACGGGCGTGATCCTCCTCGTGATCGCCCTCGGCCTGCTGGCGGCACCGCCGTTCGTCGGCCAGATCCCGCTCGGCTTCGCCGCCTGTCTGGTCGGGCTCGGGCTGGTGGAGCGCGACGGGGCGATCGCCGGGGTGGGTATCGCCTTCGGCGCGCTCGGTGTCGCGCTGAGCTTCAGCTTCGTGGTCGCGATCGTCTCCGGCATCGAGGCCCTGGCCGGGTCGTAATACGGCTGGACGCTCGAGACCTGGGGCTTCACATTGCGCGGAGCCGCCGCCCCGAACGTCCGACCTGCGTCGGCCCGAGGGCCGCCCGAAATCCGGCCCGTCACCAGGAGGAGACATGAGCGGTTGGCTCGCCCCCTATCGTGCCGTTGATTTGACCGACGAGCGCGGGCTGCTGGCCGGCCAGATGCTGGCCAAGCTCGGCATGGACGTGATCCAGGTCGAGCCGCCGCGGGGCTCCCACGCCCGGCAGGTCGCTCCATTCGACGAGGCAGGACGCTCGTTCTACTGGTCGGCCTTCGCCGCTGGCAAACGAGGGGTGACGCTGGATGTCGAGCAGCCCGACGGCCGCGAGCTGCTGCTGCGCCTCGTCGACCGCGCGGATTTTCTGTTCGAGACGGCCCGCCCCGGACGGCTCGCCGAGCTCGGCCTCTCCTACGACATTCTGCGCGTCCGCAATCCGCGGCTCGTCCACGTCTCGATCACGCCCTTCGGATCGGACGGGCCCAAGCGCGACTATGCCGATGCCGAGCTCATTCTATGGGCCGCCGGCGGCCCGCTGGTGCCGAACCGCGACGCCGAGGGACAGCCGCTGCGGATCAGCGTGCCCCAGGCCTATCTGCACGGCGCGGCAGACGCGGCGGCCGGCGCCATGATCGCTCACTTTGCCCGCCTGCAATCCGGACGCGGGCAGCACGTCGACATCTCCGTCCAGCAGAGCGTCACCCAGGCGACGCTCGCCAGTCACCTGGCCGCCGCCGTCGGTCACCCCGACTTCTCGTTCACGCCCGCCATCCGCCCGGCAAACGGGCCCAAGGCGCTCGACCTCTCGGGCAGCGGCGCGCGCACGCGGCGTTCGAAGTGGATCGTACGCGACGGCCTCGTCGAGATGCACCTGGGCCTCGGCCCGGCCGCCGGCGACAAAGCCAACAATTTCTTCGCCTGGATGAAAGAGGAAGGCGCCCTCCCGGCCGCGCTGCACGACTGGGACTGGGTCAAGGCGCCGCAGCGGATCATGGCGGGCGAGGCCAGCGAGGACGACCTCGATCTCGCCCGCGCCGCCGTGGCCGAGTTCCTCGCCCATCGCAGCAAGGCGGACCTGCTGGCCGAGGCGCTGAAGCGGAGGGTACTGCTCGCGCCGATCAACGACATCGGCGACCTCCTGGCGAGCGAGCAACTCGCGGCGCGCGGGTTCTTTGTCGCCGTCGAGGAAGACGGCCGGCCGCGCACCCTGCCCGGCGCCTTCGCCTTCGGTGCAGCGGACATGTTCGCGCCGCCCAGGGGCGCGCCGACGCTCGGGCAGGACAACGAGTCCGTCTTCGGCGAATTGCTCGGCGTCGAGGGCGCCACGCTCGCCGGGCTCCGGCAGAGAGGCGTGATATGACCGGGATGAAGCCCCTCGGCGATCTGAAGGTGCTCGACCTCGCCTGGGTCGTGGCGGGGCCGGCCATCGGCCGCGCGCTGGCCGACTACGGCGCGACGGTCGTGCGCGTGGAGTCGTCTGTGCGCATCGAGACGGCGCGGCTGATGGGCCCCTACCCCGGCGGCAAAAGCGACCCGCAGCGCTGCGCCCTCTACGACACCTACAATTCCGGCAAGCTGGGACTGGCCCTCGACCTCGGCCAGCCGGCCGGGCGCGAGGTGGTCCGCGACCTTGCGCGCTGGGCGGATGTGCTGGTCGAAAGCTTCGCCCCGGGCCGGATGGCCCTCTGGGGCCTGGGCCCCGAAACCCTCCGTGCCGACAACCCGCGCCTGATCGGCGTCAGCACATCGCTGATGGGCCAGACAGGCCCCCTTAGGTCTTTTGCCGGCTTCGGCAACATGGGGGCGGCCATGGCGGGGTATCAGCTGCTGGTCGGCCGTGAGGGCGCCCTCCCGGTCGGTCCCTTCGGGCCCTACACGGACTTCGTCGGCCCGCGGTTCGGCCTCGTTGCCCTGCTTGCGGCGCTGGAGCACCGCCGCCTCACCGGCGAAGGCTGCTGGCTTGATATTTCCCAGGCCGAGGCCGGCGTCCAGTTCCTGGCGCCGCAGGTCGCCCACGGCGCGGCCACCGGCCGCTTTCCGGCCGCCGCCGGCAATCGCGACCCGCAGTTCGCGCCGCACGGCGTGTTCCCCTGCCAGGGTGATGACGAGTGGGTGGCGATCGTGGCCCGCACCGACGCCGAATGGTCGCGTCTCGCCGCGCTCATGGGGGGGGACGCGCTGGATGCAGCCTTCGCGACCCTCGCGGGCCGCAAGGATCAGGAACAGCGGCTGGAGGCCATCGTGGCCGCGTGGACGCGCCGTCGCCATGCGCACGACGTCGAAGGGGCACTGCAGGCGCTGGGCGTGCCGGCGCACCAGGCGAGCACCTCCGCCGACATAGTCGCCGACCCCCAACTCGCGGCACGGGAGCACTTTGTGCATCTGCCGCACGAACTGGGTGGCGAGAGCATCGTCGATGCGAGCCGGTATCGGCTGTCCGAGACGCCGGCGACCTACGACCGGGCGGCCCCGCACTTCGGCCGCGACGCCGGCTATGTCCTTGGCGATCTCCTGGGCTATGACGCCGGTCGCATCGAGAAGCTCAATGAGGCCGGCGTCCTCAGGTAAGCGCTGAATGGCTTGGAGCGCGGCTCCAGGCGAACACCGGCCCTTCGTCGGCCAACGGCAGCATGTCGGGTGTGACTGTGTTGACGTCTTTCGGCAGCGGCCGCTTCGAGCAAGGGACAGCCATCATCGACGGCATGTCGCCGCGCGCAGGCCCCCTACCTATGAAGGAAGTCCGGATGGCCATTCTCCTCGACGTCCGCGTGCCGCATGCGCTGGGCGGCGCTGCCGCCAGGCGCCTGATCGACGCGCGCATGAGCGATATCGAGGCAGCCCTGCCGCCGTTCGTCCGCGACGCTCGCGGCGAGTGGCACGACGATGTCTTCGCCTTCGGCATGACCGCTTTCCGGGAGCAGATCTCCGGCACGATCTCGATCCTCGAGACGGGCATCCGGGTGGAGGCCACGCTGCCCGCCCTCGCCGCGCCGTTCGAGCGCACCATCGCCGATGCCATCCGCGTCCATCTGGAAACGCTTATCTCGCCCAGAAAGCCTGCATGAGATGTCGCGGCGATGCCGAGGCGCCAAACCCCGGCGCATCCATTGCCGCTCTCACGCCTCCAGCAGCCGCAGGCCGCGCAGGCTTGCATGGCCGTCGCGGCCGACGACGATGTGGTCGTGCAGCGCGATCCCCAGGGACTTGGCGATCGTCGCGATCTCCTTGGTCATGCGCACGTCCACCGACGATGGCGTCGGATCGCCGGAGGGATGGTTGTGCACCAGGATGATGGCGCTCGCCGACAGCTCGAGTGCGCGCTTGACGACCTCGCGTGGATAGACCGGCGTGTGATCGACGGTGCCGCGCTGCTGCTCCTCGTCGGCGATCAGGGCATTGCGCTTGTCGAGGAACAGCACACGAAAATGCTCGCGCTCGGCGAAGGCCATGGCGCTGCGGCAATATTCGATCACCTGGCCCCACGATGAGAGCACCGGGCGCTTGGCGATCGAGCCGCGTGTCAGCCGCCGGGCCGCGGCCTCGACGACCTTGAGATCGATCGTGATCGTCTCGCCGACGCCGTCGACCTCGCGCAGCCGCGCGACCGGGGCCGCGAGCACCTCGGCAAAGGAGCCGAAGCGCTTGATCAGGGCCTTCGCCAACGGCTTCACGTCACGCCGCGGCACGGAGCGGAACAGCAGCAGCTCGAGCAGCTCGTAGTCCGGCAGCGCCTCGCCGCCGGCGTCACGAAAGCGGGCGCGCAACCGATCCCGATGGCCGACGTGGTGCGGCGGTTCGGGATCTGGCCGCGTCTCGGTCATGCGCCGGAGGTGTGCGGCGGCTTGTCGAGCCCGTTCGGTGACTGGGTGAAGATCTCGACGCCGGTCTCGGTCACGCCGACCGTGTGCTCGAACTGCGCCGACAGCGAGCGGTCCCGCGTCACGGCAGTCCACCCGTCGGAGAGCACCTTCACCGGCGGCCGGCCGAGGTTGATCATCGGCTCGACCGTGAAGAACATGCCGGGCTTCAGCGCCGGGCCCTCGCCGCGGCGGCCGAAATGCAGGATGGCGGGCGCATCATGGAAGACGCGGCCGAGGCCGTGGCCGCAAAAGTCCCGGACCACGGCGCATCGCTCGCCCTCGGCGAATTCCTGGATGGCGGCGCCGATGTCGCCCGTGGTCGCGCCCGGCTTGATGACGGCGAGGCCGCGCAGCAGGCACTCATAGGTAACGTCGATCAGCCGGGCCGCGCGGCGTGGGATCTCGCCCACCCCATACATGCGGCTGGCGTCCCCGTGCCACTCGTCGACGATGAAGGTGACGTCGACGTTGACGATGTCACCTTCCCTGAGCGGCTTGTCGTTCGGCATGCCGTGGCAGACGACGTGATTGACCGACGTGCAGGACGAGAAGCCGTAGCCGCGGTAGTTGAGCTGCGCCGGATAGGCGCCGCGCGCCAGCCCGAAAGCGAGCACCCACTGGTCGATCTGCTCGGTGGTGGTACCCGGCTCGATGCGGCCCACCAGCATGTCGAGACACTCGGCCGCAACCCGACCGGCGCGCCGCATGCCTTCGAAATGCTGCGGCTCGTGCAGCTTGATGTGTTCGGTGCGCCGTCTCTCGGTAGCCGCCGTCCCGCCGTTCGTCATGCCGTTACCCTGTTTTCCGCGCTGCCCTCGATCGCTCGCGGCCGGGGACGACGCACGTAGGCGGCGAACCGATCCGATGCAATCGGCCTGTCGGTTCATCCTGCCAGAAAACGGCGCCGCCTTCCAATGGCGGCGGCCGCTGCGGACCGCGCGACTTTGCGTCCCGCGGCGCTCGGTGTATGGACGCGGCCTCCGCACACATTGCTTGGATCATGGCCCAGACGTCCGCCCCGGATCGAGATACCTTCGGCGCCTTCGCGCCCACGCCGCTGATACGCGCGGCCATCGCCGTCACCCGCACCCTGCCCGAGACCTGGCTCGGCCGCCGGGTGGCGCTGGCACTGCGGCAGCTCGCCATCCGCCGCCTCGACGGCGCGCCCGTCGACATCGAGGTGCTCGGCGCGCGCATGCGGCTGTTCCCCTACAAGAACATCTGCGAAAAGAAGGTGCTGTTCACGCCGCAGTTCTTCGACGCCGAGGAACTGGAGATTCTGGCCAGACGTGTCGAGGCCGCCCGCGACCGTGACGAGGGCTTCAACTTCCTCGATGTGGGCGCCAATGTCGGCGCCTATTCGGTGTTCGTGGCGGCCAAGGCCGGGCCGCGGGCCCGCATCCTGTCGATCGAGCCGCAGCCGGATGTCTTCGAGCGGCTGGTGTTCAACGTCCGCCAGAACCAGTGGCCGACCGTGAAGGCGATCGCCTGCGCTGTCGCCGACAAGTCGGGTGAGCTCACCCTGTTCCTCGATCCGGACAACAGCGGCGAGTCGAGCCTCAAGATTCTCGGCTCGAGCGACGCCACGCCGATCCGGGTGCCGGCGAAGACGCTGCATCAGCTGGCCTATGAAGAGCGCTTCGAGCATATCGACGCGGCCAAGCTCGACGTGGAGGGTGCGGAGGATCTGATCCTGGAGCCGTTCTTCCGCACCGCGCCGCGATCGCTCTACCCCAAGCTCATCATCCTGGAGGACGGCTCGGGCCGCTGGCAGATTGACCTGCCCAAGCTGATCGAGGACACCGGCTACAAGCTGCTGGTGCGCACGCGACTCAACTTCGTCTTCGAGCTCACATCCTGAAGACGCCGAAGGCGGTCTTCTCGACCGGCGCGTTGAGGCAGGCGGAGAAGGCGAGCCCCAGCACGTCGCGGGTCTCCGACGGCATGATGATGCCGTCGTCCCAAAGCCTGGCGCTGGCGAAGTAGGGATTGCCCTCCACCTCGTACTGCGCGCGGATGGGCGCCTTGAAGGCCGCCTCCTCCTCCGTCGGCCACGAGCGCCCCTCCGCCTCGATGTTGTCGCGGCGCACGGTCGCCAGGACGCTGGCTGCCTGCTCGCCGCCCATCACCGAGATGCGGCTGGACGGCCAGGTGAACAGGAAGCGCGGCGAGTAGGCGCGTCCGCACATGCCGTAGTTGCCGGCGCCGAACGAGCCGCCGACCAGAACGGTGATCTTGGGCACGCGCGCGGAGGCGACGGCGGTCACCAGCTTGGCGCCGTCCTTGGCGATGCCGCCCGCCTCGTACTGGCGGCCGACCATGAAGCCCGAGATGTTCTGAAGGAACAGCAGCGGAATGCGGCGTTGGCAGCAGAGCTCGATGAAGTGGGCGCCCTTGAGCGCGCTCTCCGAGAACAGGATGCCGTTGTTGCCCAGGATGCCGACCGGGATGCCGTGGATGCGGGCGAAGCCGGTGACCAGGGTGGTGCCGTAGAGGCGCTTGAACTCGTCGAACTCCGAGCCGTCGACCAGGCGCGCGATCACCTCGCGGATGTCGTACTGCTTCTTGAGGTCGGTGGGCACGAGGCCGTCGAGCTCGGAGGGATCGAGGAGCGGCGGCGCCGACGCGGCGAGGTCGATGTCGGCCGTTTTGACATTGTTCAGCGTGCCGACGATGCGCCGGGCGATGGCCAGCGCGTGCACGTCGTCGGTCGCGTAATGGTCGGCGACGCCCGACAGGCGGGCATGCACGTCGGCGCCGCCCAGATCCTCGGCCGAGACGACCTCGCCGGTCGCCGCCTTCACCAGAGGCGGCCCGCCCAGAAAGATCGTGCCCTGGCGACGCACGATGACAGTCTCGTCGGACATGGCGGGCACATACGCACCGCCCGCCGTGCAGGAGCCCATCACCACCGCGATCTGCGGGATGTCGCGCGCCGACAGGTTGGCCTGGTTGTAGAAGATGCGGCCGAAGTGCTCGCGGTCCGGGAAGACCTCCGTCTGGTGCGGCAGGTTGGCGCCACCCGAATCGACCAGATAGATGCAGGGCAGGCGGTTCTCGGCGGCGATCTCCTGGGCGCGCAGGTGCTTCTTCACCGTCATCGGGTAATAGGTGCCGCCCTTGATGGTCGAATCATTGCAGACGATCATCACATCGCGGCCGGCGACCCGGCCGATGCCGGTGATCAGGCCCGCGCCGTGGATGTCTTCGCCATACATGCCGAGGGCCGCGAGCGCGCCCACCTCCAGGAACGGCGCGCCGGGATCGAGCAGGCGCGTAACCCGGTCGCGCGGCAGCAGCTTGCCGCGGCCGACATGGCGCTGGCGGGCCTTGGCCGGGCCGCCCGCGAAGACCGCCTTGCGGCGCGTGGCAAGCTCCGCGCCCAGCTCGCTCCAGGCTTGCGCATTGGCGCGGAACTCATCCGAACGTGGATCGACGGCGGTCTCGATGATCGGCAAGCTGGCCCCTCCCCCCACGGCGCGGCGCGCCGGTCGACGCGCCGGACTATACAAGCCGACGTGCGCTGGTCGAGGGGGAAGCACGCTTGCCGCTGGCGCGGCTCGCGGATCGCGGGGGCGAATGCGCGGGCATCGTGCTCCCCCGCGGCAGTGCCTATGCCGCGTGCTTGACGTCACCCAGTCCTGCGTAGATCCCACTCTCGAAGGCGGTGAAGGCCTCCAGGCATGCCGGATCGGCGAAGGGCAGCACCTGCATGAAGATGACGCCGGTCACGTCACGGGCCGGATCGATCCAGTAGTAGGTGTTTGCCAGGCCTGCCCAGGCGAGACTGCCGGCGCTGCGCCCCTCCGGTGTTTCGGCCGTGTTGATCATGAAGCTCAGGCCCCACTTCTTCACGATGCCGGGGAAGAGGTCGACGTCGTTGCTGGCGAACGCCACGGCGGCCGTCATTTTGGTCACGGCGAGATCGCCGATGTGGTTCTGCGCCATGCTCGCCACGGTCTCCGGCTTCAGCACCTGCTGGCCATCGTGCCGTCCTTTGTTCAGGATCATCCTGGTGAAGGTGAGGTAGTCCCGGGCGGTGCCGTAAAGGCCACCGCCGCCCATGTGGAATTCTGGGTCCTGTTCGATCTCGAACGGAATGGGCGCCAGCGACCCGTCCGCGCCGCGCGTGTGCACGGCAACCAGGCGGGTCCGCTGCGCCTCGCTCAGCTTGAAGCTCGTATCGGACATGCCCAGCGGGGCGAGCAGGTGGTCGCGCAGGTAGGCGTCGAGCCGCTCACCGCTCGCCGCCTCCACCGCCTTGCCGACGAAGTCGATGCTGGTGCCGTATTCCCAGCGGCTGCCCGGATCGGACATGATCGGCGTCCTGAGCGCCGCATGCCGGCACGAGGTGATCCCCGGCGTGCCGGTTTTCGCCAGGTATTGGACCATGGCGTCGTTCCACATGTCGTAGCAGAAGCCGGCGGTATGGGTCAGCAGCTGGCGCAGGGTGATGTCCCCCTTGGCGGGCCGCAGGATCGGCTCGCCGGCGCTATCGAAGCCCTCGAGCACCTGGGGGGCCGCGAGGTCGGGCAGCAGCGTCCCGATCGGCCCGTCGAGCGACAGCTTGCCCTGCTCGACCAGTTGCATGGCCGCCGCAGCGGTGATCGCCTTGGTCATCGAGGCGATCCAGAACACGCTGTCGGGCGTCATCGGCGCCTCCTGGGACAGGTCGCGCCGGCCGAAGGCACCCTCGTAGATCACCTCGCTCCCGCTCGCCGCCATGGCTACGACACCAGGAATCTCCCTGGCCTCAGCCCTCTGACGCAACGCGCTATCGATTTGAGACTGGCTCAGCATGGTCGTCCTCCCGCTTGTTGTCGTGCCCGCGTCTTGAGCGCCGGCACGCGCAGCCTGACTCGCTTCGGGAAGGCCCGCAACGCATGCGTCGTCGACAATGACGCCTCTCGCTCCACGACCGAACGGGCTTTCGGCCCCGGGGGCGAGACCCTCTAGGGATCCTCACCCAGGCGCGGCAGGAGACGCATGTAGACGAGCTCGCTCAGCAGCTCCACCAGCGTCTGGGCGACGATGACGGCCGGCAGGAGCGGCCCGGCGCCGGGCACCGCGAGGCCGAGCGGCAGCACGACGAGCGAGTTGCGGGTCGCGGCGCTGAAGGCAACGGCGCGCGAGCCCGCCGACGGCAACCGGAACAGCCTGCCGACGGCAAAGCCGACGAACGGCGCGATGGCCGCGAAGGCTACGTAGACCGGCAGCGCCTGCATGGCGTGAGCGCGCGCGGCGTCGAGCTGGGGCATGACCGAGCCGACGACGACGAAGAGCACCAGCGCGGTGGCCGGCACAGGAAGCAGGCCGAGGTAGTCGCCCACGCGCGTCCCGGTCGCGCTGCGGCGCGCCCAGGCCTGAGTCAGACTCGCTAGCAGCAGGGGCACGGCGATCAGCCAGACGAACGCATGGATGAAGGGCGCGATACGGATCAGGGTCCGGCCGGTCTCGCCAAGGAAAAGCCCGAGATAGGCCGGCAGCAGCAGCATCTGCGCCCCGAGCAGCAGCGGCGTTGCCGCGAGCAGGGCGCGCGCGTCGGCCCGGCCGAGATGTGCGAAGGTCACGACATAATCGATGCAGGGCGCCAGCAGGACGATCAGCACGCCGAGGCGGAGCAGCGGATCGGGCGGCAAGAGCGGCATGAGCCCGCTCACCAGCGCGGGTATGGCAATGAAGTTGGCCACGAGGAGCGCTGCCATGAAGCGCACCTGCCGCAGCGCCTTGCGCAGGTCCATGAGCGGCACCTGGAGAAACGTCGCAAACAGCATCACCGCCAGCGCCGGGCTGATCATCGCCGCCAGGCCATCGAGGACGGGCACCGCCGCCGCGGTGGCCACGGCCGCGACGACCGCGCCGAGGTAGATCGAGACCTGATGGCGTTCGAGGACATGGCGCAGGCTCATTGACTATGCTCCCGCAAGCCTCGTACCTTCGGCCTGACGATGGGGATGGGGTCCCCCGAAACCGCCGCACAGGCTGATGACTCCTACCAGGCGTATCGAGCGCGGTAGGATTCCATTGTCTCCCAACTGCTCCACCTTTCGGATGTGCCCGGCGCCGTCGCCGCGATCCCTGCGCGAGGGTGACGCGCAGCCGCCGCGATGCAATCTCCGGCGCGGGCGCTTTGGTCGATATCCTTGTGGCCGACGTTCTGACGGAGCCGGCCCGTCAGCTTCAACTCTTTGTCTCAATAGTGGAATCTCACCAAGCTTGGGGTCCAACCCTGGCCTCCGAGCGATCGCGAAGGTGGGCCCATGAATATCGAAGCCTGCATCCTCGTGCTGCTCGGCGGCTTTCTCGGCGGCGTGGGCCGATTCTTCGTGTCGCGCGTCGTCGGCCGCCGCGTCGGCGAGACGTTCCCGTGGGGCACGCTGGTGGTGAACGTTTCCGGGGCGCTCGCCATCGGCGCCTTCGCCGGAGCGGCGCGGATCGCCGGCGGACCGGTCGCCAGCGACATGCTGCGCAGCTTCATCGTCGTCGGCGTCTTCGGCGGCTATACGACGGTGTCGTCGTTCTGCCTCCAGACCTTGAACCTGGCGTTCGGGGGGGAGATGTCACGGGCCGCGTTCAACATCGTCGCATCGGCGGGACTATGCGTTCTTGCGGTCGGCGCCGGCTTCTGGTCGGTCGTCCGGCTCGCCGGGTGAGCCGCGATGCAGACGGTCGACAAGCGGGATGCCGCCCTGCGGCTCTACCTGGCCGTCGGGTGCGGGGCGGCGATCGGCTCGCTACTCCGGTTTCTGGCGGGCGTGGTCATCGTCTCGACGCTGGGGCAGAGCGCGCTGCTGGCGACGGGGTTCGTCAACGTCGTCGGATCGTTCGTCATCATGCTCTTCGCAACGCTCACCGGACCGGATGGGCGGCTGTCCGTCGGTCCCGCCGGGCGGCAGTTCGTCATCGGCGGCCTCTGCGGCGGTTTCACCACCTTCTCGGCCATGAGCCTCGACGCATTCATCCTGCTCCTCGATGGCGACCTGCCGCTCGCCGCGATCTACCTCGCGACTGTCATCCTCGCTTCGCTGGCGGCTGCGTTGCTCGGTCACGGCCTGGCCGCGCGGCTCAACAACTAGCGGGAGCATCGTCCCTCAAGGGCGCTTCAGATGCGCACCGTCGGGCCGAAGACGGCCTCGAAGCTGTCGCGCAGCACCGAATCGACCTCAGGCATGGCCACCGGAATGCCGAGATCGACGAGGCTGGTCACTCCATATTCGCGGATGCCACAGGGAACGATGCCGGAGAAATGCGCCAGATCCGGCTCCACGTTGAGGCTGATGCCGTGGAAGGTCACCCAGCGCCGCACGCGGATGCCCAGCGCCGCGATCTTGTCCTCGGCCATAGCACCGGTCGCCAGCGGCGGCTTGTCCGGGCGGCGGACCCACACGCCGATCCGGTCGGCGCGCCGCTCGCCGGACACGTTGAACGCTGCGAGCGTGCCGATCAGCCAGTCCTCCAGCGCGACGACGAAGGCGCGCACGTCTTGCCGCCGCCGCTTCAGGTCGAGCATGACGTAGGCCACGCGCTGGCCCGGTCCGTGATAGGTGAACTGGCCGCCCCGGCCCGTGCGAAACACAGGCAAGCCCCCGGCGTCGACAAGGTCGCCATCCCTTGCAGAGGTGCCGGCGGTGTAGAGCGGCGGGTGCTCCAGCAGCCACACGCGCTCGCGAACATCGCCCTGGGCGAGTGCCGCGGCGTGGGCCTCCATAGCGGCCAAGGCGGTATCGTACGCGATGGGCTGATCGGCGACCGTCCATTCGACCGGCGGCGAGCCCGCGGCGGCCGGAAAGTGGTGCGCCGGCCAGCGGCCGCCCGGGGCGACAACGCGGCGGCCCGCCGCCATCTCTGCATCCATAGTCATGACCGTTCATGTCGTCCTGCGAGGCCTGCGACGCAAGCATCCGCCGCGAGAGGCGCGCCCGGTCCATCAGCAGCGGCGCACCGCCCTGTGGAACGACACGGCAGCGGCCTTGTGGAGCGGCGAACCATCTGCTACATCGCGCCGCTCCGATGGGCTCGTCCCTCGGACAATCCTTACCGACGAATACGGCAAGGCATCCCCTCGGGGGACCACGAGCGGTCGTGGCGGAATGGTAGACGCGCTAGCTTGAGGTGCTAGTTGGGTAACACCAGTGGAGGTTCGAATCCTCTCGACCGCACCACCCCCTCTGCGGGTGGTCAATGTCTCTGACGGGCGGAGCGTGCATGCGGCGCTGTCCTCGTCCGAGACAGGATGTTCATGTCGGCCCATCCCCCGACGCACCTCGCCGCCTGCGAGACGCGGACATCACCGCCCCAGCTTGACATCGAGAATTGGGGCCTAGGTGCTAGGGTGAGCTGCGGCCGTCGGCCGCGCGAGCGGAGCGCGCCATGTCCAAGTTTGCCCTCTACGTGCCGCTGAAGGCCAAGCCCGGCAAGGAACAGGAGATTGCGGAGTTCCTCCGCTCCGCCTTGCCGCTCGTGGACGCCGAGGGCGGCACCGTCTCCTGGTATGCGATCCAAGAGGGGCCCTCCTCGTTTGCGATCTTCGACACCTTCGATGACGAAGCCGGGCGCGAGGCCCATTTGAACGGCAAGGTCGCCGCGGCCTTGATGGCCAAGGTCAAGGACGGCGACCTGTTTGCCGAGCCACCGCAGATCTACAAGCTCGACATCATCGCCAACAAGCTGCCGGCCTGAGCTGCGCTCATGGCGTGCCCGCCGAGGTCTGCTCAAGCGGCCCCGGCCGCCGCCAGCTGCGCACGCGGGTCATGGCGTGCCAGCCGTGCAAGCAGCAGCTCGATCTCCGCCTTCGCCGCCGCCGACAGGCCGGCGGCCGGCTTGCGCTGGACGTCGGAGGCCAGGATGCCCCGGCGCATGAGCACGTATTTGCGTACGGCCAAGCCGACGCCCTGCTGCTGTTCATAGCGCAGCAGCGGCAGGTGGGCGTCGAACAGATCATGGGCCGCCTCGCGCTCGCCGCGCCGCGCGTGCGCCACCACGTCGACCAGCATGTCCGGAAAGGCGTAGCCGGTCATGGCGCCATCGGCGCCGCGCTCCATCTCGAAATCGAGGAACAGGCCGCCGTTGCCGCACAAGATCGAGATCGGCCGCAACTTGCCGTCCTTCTGGAAGGCGCGCAGCGCCGAGATCTTCTCCAGGCCCGGCCAATCCTCGTGCTTGAGCATCACGCAGGAAGGATTGTCGCCGATGATTCGGGCGATGACGGCGGGCGTCATGACGACGGTCAGGGTCAGCGGATAGTCCTGCAGCACCCAGGGCACATCGTCGCCGATCGCCTCGACGGCCTGCCGGAAATAGGTGACGATCTGATCGTCCGTCCTCAGCGTCGGCGGCGGCGCGATCATGACGCCGGCCGCCCCCGCCTCCATGACTGCCGTGGCCAGGCTGCGCATGGCGGCAAAGCCCGGCGCGGAAACGCCGACGACGATGGGCAGCGTCGACCGGCGGATGACCCGCCGCGCGACGTCCAGAGCCTCGGCCGCGTCGAGCTTGGGCGCTTCGCCCATGATCCCGAGCACGGTGATCCCCGTGCAGCCGACCTCGGCATAGAAATCGGTCAGCCGATCGAGAGACGCATCGTCGATCCCCCCGTCCTGCCGAAATGGGGTCGGCGCGATGGCATAGACGCCATTCGTCTGTTCAGTCAGCTTCCGTGGCACGCCCGCTCTCCGATGTGTCGCGGAGAAGCTTACAGGAGGACGGCGGACCCGTCGCCCAGGGGGCCCGCATACACCCCCCCGATGCCGCCGGCGAAGGCCTGCCCTCGCTTGTATGTGGTGGCATTTGGTCCTATTCCTCGCGCCGTCCCGTTCGAGCAGGTTCCGCCAGGATGGTCGCCGGCCCCAGCGGGGCGGTCGTGCTCGCGCGTCCAAGGCCGAGTTCGGGTGTTCGGACAGCGCACGGGATGAGGGCAGATGTGCGCGGGTTCGTGGCGTTGGATCGGGCCTTCCAGCATCACCATGACGAAGCGCCCCGAGGAGCATGATGGCATCGCGACGCGCGATCAGGACGATACTGGTCAACCTCATCGCCGATCTAGCGGCCACCTCCTGCGCCGTCGTCGCGTCGTTCTACCTCCGCTTCCAGGACGAACGCCTCGCCGCGTACCTGGATGAGCTGCCGCTCATCCTGGCCGTCCTGCTGCCGGTGGCGGCCGCCATTTTCCTTGCCGTGCGGCTGCCGGAGTCCAAATGGCGATTCGTCTCGCTGCCGGACGTCATCAAGATCGGGCGAACGACGCTCATGCTGGCGCTCGTCATCCTCGTCTTCGACACGGTCGTCTCGCACCCGGCGCTTCTCGGCCACAACTACTTCGGCCGTGCCTGGATCCTGCTGTTCCTGCTGCTGGAGATCCTGTTCCTGGCTGCGCCGCGCGTGGCCTACCGCGCCTTCAAGCAGCGGCAGGTGGCCGCCCAGGTGCCGCGCGAGGCACGGGAGGCGGCGCTGCTCGCCGGAACCGGCGTGGAGCTCGAGGCGCTGCTGCGGGCAATCGAGTCGGGGCCCCTCTCACGCCTGCGGCCGATCGGCCTGCTGACCCGCCGCACTGCCGACATCGGCCAGTCGATCCGAGGCGTCACGGTGCGCGGCGGCATCGCCGATCTGGCCACCGTGCTGCAGGATCTGGCGCGCGGAACGCCGCCCTCGGTCGTCGTCGTGGCGCCGTCGGCCATGGCGCCGGAGGCCAACCCCGGGATGGTCCTGAGCGTGGCCCGGCGCTTCGGCGTGCAGGTGATGCGTACCAATGCGCTCGACGCCGATGAGATCGAGAGCGGCGCGGCCCAGCTGGCGCCCCTGTCGATGGAGGATCTGCTGCTGCGCCCGACGGTCACCGTCGACGAGGCCACGCTGACAGCGCTCGCCAGACACCGCCGCATCGCCATCACCGGCGGCGGCGGCTCGATCGGCGGCGAGCTGGCGCGCCGCCTCGCCCGCTTCGGCGCGGGCGACATCCTGATCCTGGAGAATTCGGAGCCGGCGCTGCACGCCATCCTGGAGGATCTGTCGCGCGTCCCCACCTGCCGCGCCACCGGCCGCCTGTGCGACGTGCGTGACAGGGACCGGCTGTTTGCCATCCTCGCCGAGTTCGGGCCGCAGGTGGTCTACCATGCCGCGGCGCTGAAGCACGTGCACTACCTGGAGAAGGACTGGGGCGAAGGCATCCGCACCAACGTCTTCGGTGCCATGAACGCGGCGGATGCCGCGGTCGCGTGCGGTGCGGCGGCATTCGTCATGATCTCCACCGACAAGGCGGTGAAGCCCGTCTCCATTCTCGGCGCCACCAAGCGCCTGGCGGAGATGTACGTCCAGGCCAAGGATGCGGCGCTCACGCGCCGGACCAACGGCGCGGCGGCCACCCGTCTCGTCGTCGTCCGCTTCGGCAACGTGCTCGGCTCGAACGGCTCGGTCGTGCCCAAGTTCCGCGAGCAGATCGACAAGGGCGGTCCGGTCACCGTCACCCACCCGGACATGGTGCGCTTCTTCATGACCATCCCGGAGGCGTGCGATCTGGTCGCCGTCGCCTCCTTCCACGCCATCGACGATCCGGCCAAGGCGACGTCGATCTACGTGCTGAACATGGGCCGGCCCGTCAAGATCCTCGATCTCGCCACGCGCATGATCGAGCTCGCCGGCCTGAAGCCGGGCGAGGACATCCGCATCGAGTTCAGCGGCATGCGGCCGGGCGAACGCCTGGAGGAGATCGTGCTCGACGACAGCGAGGCGACGCACCAGGTCAACCTGCCGGGCATCATCGCCGCCGACCCGAGCTTCCCCGATGTCGCCGTGCTCGAGCGCTGGCTCGATGCGCTGGCGGCCGCCCTTGCCAGCGGCGACCAGATCAAGGTCTACGGGGTGATCAACGCCGCGCTGCCCACCTTCCCCACCACTCCCAAGGACATGCACGCGGCCTGAGGCGCGCCGGCACCCTCGCGCATGATTCCAAGAAAGGCGGCCGCCGGTCTTGGATAAATTCTGCTCGAACAAAGACTTAGAGCGTTTCCGCGTTTCTTCGAATCGCCGGAATGCTCTATCTGTTTGATTTGTCGCGTTTTCTTCACGCGAGCCGGCGTCGCTCGAAAACGCTAGGGGCCGGGAGCGTCCGGGCCGGCCATGCGACGGCCCTGCCACGACGCGGCGGCGAGCGGGCGCAGCAGGTTGTCGTCCCAGGCGGTGGCGATATGCGGAAAGTCGAGCGGCAGGCCACGCCCCAGCAGCAGTTCGAGCACGCGCGGCGGCGTCAGCGGGAGCTCCTGCACGCGCCGTCCCGTGGCATTGGCAACGGCACAGGCGATGGCCGCGGCGACGTTGAGAATCGGCACCTCGCCGGCGCCTTTGGTCCCGAGCGGCCCGATCGACGGGGCCCCCTCGAACAGGCTGATCTCCACCGGCACCACGTCCTGCGCCAGCGGCACGCGGTAGGTCTCAAAGCCGCTCTGGCGGATGCTTCCGTCGGCGCCGATCGAGATCTCCTCGTGCAGCGCATAGCCGAGCCCTTGGGTGACGCCGCCCTGGATCTGCCCGTAGATGGCACGTGGATTGAGCGCGCGTCCGACATCCTGCACGACGGCGTAGCTCAGCACCTCCACATGACCCGTGTCGGGGTCGACCGCGACCTCGCATTCGTGCACGGCAAAGACCGGGATATCCAGCGCATCGATGAAGTGCCCGGCGGCGCAGCCCGGCATGGCGGCGACGCCCGGCCCGGTGAACGAGCCGCTGCCGGCGATAGGGCCGACGAGTTTCTGTGCCTGGACGGCAACCTCGGCGATACTCGCTCCCGTTCCCGGCCGCCCGGCGATCTCGACGCGGCCGTTTGCCAGGGTGAGGCCTTCTGGCGGCGTCTGCAGCATGCCCGAGGCGACGTCCAGCAGCTTTCGGCGCACCTCGCTCGCCGCGGCCATGCTCGCGGCGCCGAGCGAAACCGTGGTGCGGCCGCCGCCGACGCCGACGTCATAGCCGCCGGCGTCCGTGTCCGCGGCGCGGACCACGACGTCCTGCGGCTTGAGGCCGAGCGTGTGAGCGACGATCTGCGGCAGGCCCTGCATCATCGAGCCCGAGCCGATCTCGACCCCCGACGTCACCAGCGTGGCGCTGCCGTCCGCATTGAGGTTGACCGTTGCGGCGGACGGCCCGACGAAGACGAACCAGGTGCCGACCGTGGTGGCGCGCCCATAGAGGCGGTCGCCGGCCTGCGCCTGCTTCGACGGCCGCGCGGCCCGCAACCCGGCCATGCGGTCCAACATCGGACCCAGCACGTCGCCTTCGAAGATCTGGCCGGTGGCGCCCAGATTGCCGTCGCCGAGGACATTGCGCCGGCGAAACTCCAGCGGATCCATGCCGATCGCCTCACAGATCTCGTCGGTGTGCCGCTCCAGCGCAAAGGTGTTGTAGGTGCCGTTGCAGGCCCGGAACGCGCCATTGGGGGCGGTGTTCGTGTAGACCGCGCGGCTCGCCAGGCGCACGGATCCGAGCTTGTAGTTGCCGCCGAGAGTGTGCGCGGTCATCGTCGTCAGGAAAATCTGCTCGCCGCCGTAGGCGCCGCAATCCATCAGCACGACGGCCTCACGGCCGGCGATCTCGCCGTCCTTGGTCACCGCCGAGCGGATGCGGATCTCCGCGTTTTCGCGGCTGAGGCAGGTCAGCATCTCCTCCTGACGGGAATTGACCAGACGGACCGGGGCCTCGGCATGGCGCGCCAGCAGGGCGGCATAGGGCTCGAGCGCGCAATCGAACTTGAGGCCAAAGCCTCCGCCGACCGCGGGCACAGTCACCCGCACCGCCGACGGCAGTACATCGAGCAGATGTGCGGTCACGTTGCGCACCGTCCAGGGCGCCTGGGTCGAGGTCTCGATGTGGCAGCGCCCGTCCTCGAAGGCGGCGATCGCCGCGCGCGGCTCGAAGGACAGGTGGTTCTGCCGCCCCACGCGGAACAGGCTCTCGACCACGGTCACGTCCGCACGCGCAAACGCCGCCTCCGGGTCGCCGCGGAGCACGGTCGCCTCCCAGGCGACGTTGCCGCCGTGCGCACCGCCTTCCACCAGCACCTCGTAGTCGCGCCAGTCCGGGTGGACCAGCGACGCGCTCGGCCCCAGCGCCTCGGCCATGGTGATGACGGCGGGCAGCGGCTCGAGCTCGACGACGATCGCCGCGGCGGCGGCCTGCGCCTGGGCAAGCGTATCGGCGGCCACAGCCGCCATGGGCTCGCCGTGGTAGCGGACGCGGCCTGCGGCGAACAGCGGATGATCCGCAATGCCGATGCCGTGCCGGCCCGGCGCATGCTCCGCGGTCACCACCGCGCGCACGCCCGGCATGGCGCGCGCCGCCGCCGTGTCGATGCGCAGAATGCGCGCCGACGGCACCGGGGCGCGCAGCAGGGCTGCGTGAAGCACGCCCGAGACGTCCCGGTCGATCGTATAGCGCGTGCGCCCGCGCAGCTTGTCGCGTGCATCGCGCCGCGGGAAGTTGAGGGTCACCTCGGCCATGGGCTGCTCCTGCGGGCTGAAGCATCGGACCCAAGACGTGAACGCGGGCTCTTGGAAGAATCCGGGCTCTTGGGATGAATCGATGCTGAGACGAAGGGGCTAGAGCATTTCCGCGTTTCTTCGAATCGCCGAAATGCTCTATCTGTTTGATCTGGCGCGTTTTCTTCACGCAAACCGGCGTCCACTTCGCTCGAAAACGCTCTAGAGAGAAAGCACCGCGTCGATGATCCGCTCGTAGCCGGTACAGCGGCACACGTTGCCGCTCAGCGCGGCCTTCACCTCGTCGCGCGTCGGACGAGGCGTGACCGCAAGGAAGCCGCTCAGGCTCATCAGCATGCCTGGAAAGCACATGCCGCATTGCACGACGTCGTGCTCCTCCATCACCTGCTGCAAAGGCGAGAGCGCCCCATCGGGCGCGAGCGACTCGACGGTGCGTATGCGGGCACCGACGGCGAGACCCGCCGGCAGCAGGCAGGCCATGACCGGGTGGTCGTCGAGCAACACCGTGCAGGCCCCACAGAATCCTTCCCGGCAGACCGGCTTGGCCCCTTTGAGGTGGAACTCGTCGCGCAGGACATCGACGAGCGGCGTCATGGCGCCGTGGCCGCTGGTGCGGTCCTCGCCGTTCACGGTGAGCAGCAGCGCCATGGCTGACCTCGTCCTCCGTTCAGCTGTGCGGTAGAAGGGCTTGCGCGGCGCGCCGCACAAGGCTGGGCAGCACCGCCAGGCGATACCAGCCGGCCGCCTCGACGCCGTCGCGGGCTACGAAATCGTCGAGACAACGGCCGGCGAGCGCGGCGGCCGCCTGCGGATCGAGCGGCCGGCCGACGAGGCCGGCCTCCAGCGTCTCCCAACGGCGCGCCACGACCTCGACCGAACCCACGGCGGCGCGCGCGGTCAGCACCGTGCTGTTCTGCCCGAGCTTCACGGCCAGGCTGACGATCGCGACGGGATAGTCGCCGGACCTGCGCAACGGGAGGCGGACGTGCGCGGAACCGCAAGCGGTGCGCGCCACGACGATGCGCGACAGCAGCGTGCCGGGGGCGAGTTCGGAACGCCGGGCGAGGAAGCGCTCCATCGAGATCCGTTCGACGCCGTCAGGCGACGTCAGCTCGACGTTGGCGGCAAGACAGATCAGCGCCGGAACCAGATCAGCGGAGGCGAAGTCCCAGGCGCAGAGATTGCCGCCGATCGTCGCGACTTGCCGGACCGCCGGATTGGCGGAACTGGCGGCCGCCTGCACCAGGGCGGCACAGCCGTCGATGTGCGCGAGGGCCGATGCGAGCGCCGCATGGGTGACGCAGGCCCCGATGGTGATGTCGCGCTCGCCGATCTCGACCCGACGCAGTTCGTCGATCCGCGAGAGCGCCACATAGGAGCGGTCCTGCTGGGGCCCGCCGCGCAACGGCGCACGCATGATCCACGTCGCCCCGGCGAGCGGGGCGCCGGCGTGGCCGCGATCCGCCAGCGCCGCCACCGCGCCGTGCAGCGTCGTTGCCACGTGGAAGGTGTCTGCTCCCGTCTTCATGCGCATGCATCATGCATGTTCCGGACCAGCCGGGCGTGTGGTGTGTCGCGCCGGAGCGACAGACCCGGGCGCCTCGGTATCCCGCCGCTGACGCCCTCGGGTTGGGCGACGGAGGCGATCCGCCAAAAGCGCTAATATTCCCACTCGGCGCCCACGCCGACCGAGGTATTGCCCGTCGCGCCGACCAGGCCCTGCACGCGGATGTGGCGCGTCACGTCCACGTCGACGGCGAGGCCTGTGGTTTCCGGGCTCGTGCCCGGCCGTACGTTGACGCGCACGCGGTTGCCGAGCGCGCGGCTCAGGTTGCCCAGCGGGCCACGGTCGCCGCTGCCCGACACGTCCGAGCCGCTGAGCCCCAACGACTGCCGCAACTGGTCGAACGCGCTGTCGCCCGCGCCTGAGAACTGTCCGGCGATCTGTGCCAGCTGGATTGCCTGGAAGGCCGAAAGCTGGCCGGCCGGCAGACCAAAGAGGATGCGGGAGATCACCTCTTCCTGCGGCAAGTCTGGGCTCGAGGAGAAGGTGAAGACCGGCTCGGCCGCCGGGCCGGAAACCGCGATGCGCGCGGTGACACCGGCAGACTGGTTCTCCGCAATGAAATCGAGCTCGGGGCTGAGCGTGCCGGAGAAGACCACACGTCCCCTGGTGAAGTTCAGCGTCTGCGAGCCGAGGTCGAAGCGCCCCCGCTGCAACTCGAATGCGCCCTGCGGCGTCGGTGCCGACAGCAGCCCCGTGACCATCAGCTGCCCGCCGAGATCGGCGCTGATGCCGCGGCCGTGCACGTAGATGCGGCCCGGGGAGGTCACGCTGATATTGAGGACCGCGTCGAACGGCGTCGCGCGCTTGCCGCGTGTCTTGGCCTTGGCGGCCACCGCCAGGCGCGCTCTGGCCTGCGGTGACGGATTGATCTGGCGGGTGCCAGGTATGGGCTTCAGGGTGTTCGGTAGCTGCTCGGGGACGCTGATGTCCAGGGTCTGGATCCCGACGATGCCGCCGATCGTCGGCCGCTGTGCCAGCGGGCCGGTGACTGCCAGATCCAGGTTCACCTCGCCGCGAACGGTCCCGTCGTTCATCAGCTGGGCATTGCGGCCGGTAATCTTGAGCGAACCGGGGAAGCCGGCAGCGGGATCGAGCCGCACGGTGCCGCCCAAGGCGAGCGTTCCGCCGTTAGGCGTCGCCGCCGTCAGCCGCTCGACCACCACCTCCTGGCCGCGAGCCGTGATACGCCCCTGGATCCGGTCGACGCGCATGCCCATGCTGGCATCTGAATAGGCGCCTGAAGCGATTGTGACGGCACCGTCAGCGGCGGGACGGGCCAATGTGCCGCCGAGGCGGACGTCGACGTTGGCGTTGCCGGTCAGGCGCCGGCCGGCGGGGGCAAGGATGACGTTGGCGACCGCAAGGTCGAGCCGCCCCTGCGCCCGCAGATCGATCGCCCCCGTCGTATCGAGCGGCACGCCGCCGTTGGCCGTAAGGCTCAGGACGCGGCCGGCGTTCGCCCTGGCATCGAGTGAACTGCGGCCGGCGCCCAACCGCCCGCTCGCGGTCGCATCGATGGGCGGCAGGCCGGTGCCTTTGAGCTGAGGCGCCATCAGGCGGGCGACGCGCACTCGCCAGTCACCGGCGAGTTGCGCCGCAGGCCCCTTGAGCCGCGCCTCGCCATCGACCGTCCCGGTGAGCCCCAGGCCCGGCACGGCGATGTCTGCCGCCGAGAGCGGCACGGCCCGCGCGTTGACGGACAGGTCGAGCTCGGAACCGACGAGACCCTCGGCGGAGATGCGGCCGCCATCGACGGCAACGGCTACGTTGCGGATGTCGGCACTGCCGCCCTTGAGGGTCACCGTCGCGGGGCCGGCCAGCGCCAGTTGGCGATTGCCGCGCCGGGCCGTGAACGAAGCGATCTCGATGCGCGTCGCATCGCCCGGCACCACCCGGCCGCGCGTGCTGAGCGTAAAGCCGACCGCCTGAGCCTGCAGCGTGATGTCGCTCGCCGCGGGCGTGCCTTTGGCGTCGAAGCGGATCTGCGACAGCTGCTGGCCCGCGACCTCCACGCGATCGATGCTGGCCGAGCCGTCGATCACCGGCCGCCGGTAGACATCGCTCGCCGCCACCTGCGCGGCGACGCGGTCGGCGCGGATATCGCCAAAGCGCAGGCGATTGCCGTTGGCCTCGAGCCGCACGCCCTGGCCCCCGCCGTCGGCGCTGAGCGCCAGGGCGGCGTTGAGGTCGCCGGAGAGGTGCGTCAGCAGGAGCGCCGAAATGTCGTCCAGGTTACCCGCGGCAATGCTGATGCGGCCGCTGGCGAGATTGGCGCCGTCGAGCGTGACGCCGCCATCGATCTTGACAGAGCCCACGGCCAGGTCGAGCCGGTCGAGCAGCCAGCCGCCCTCCTGGCGCTTGGCGAGATGGATCTGACCGCTGGCCGGCGCAGCGCCGACCCGGCCGGCCAGAGTCGCTTGCAGGGCAAGCGGGCCGAGCAGGTCCTTTGCCGTGACGTCGAGCGCGAGCTGGGGAATGGGACGGCCCAGGGCCGTCGCCTGGCTCAGGGCAACGCGCGCCGTGGCGGCCAGCCCGTGGAGCGGTCCGCTGAGGCGGGCCGTCGCCTCTCCCTTCCCCGTCAACCGGCTGTCGGCGCGGCTGAGATCGGCGACGGTGACCTTGGCATCGACCGCCGATCCCTCGGGCCGGACCTCGCCATTGACGGTGGCGGCAGCGTGAACGCCGGTGAGCGCGAGATTGTCGAAGCCGTAGCCGCCGCGCGGCATGGTGCGGATGGTGCCGGCGAGCGCGAGCTTGCCGCCGGCCAGATTGTCGACGGGGGCGATCCCGGTGCCGAAGGCGGCCGTGCGGCCATCGACGACCGCCCTCACCTGGCTGAAACGCGGCGCGCCGCTGAGCTCTGCACCCAGATTGGCGGTGCCCCGCAAAGCGAGCCCGGTCAGCGCTCTGAAGCGCGCCAGGTCCGGCACCTTGACGGAGGCGCGGCCGGCCAGCTCGCGGCTCCCGGCCCTGCCCGTGTAGTCGGCACTCAACGTCGGGCTCTGCAACCGCAGCACGGTAAAATCGGCCACGCCGCTGCGATCGAGCGTGCCGTGCAGGGATGCCTCGAGCCGATCGCCGACGGCCTCGGCGTAGCCTCGGTCGGCGAGCTTCATGCCGGCGACGGCCGCGTCGCCCGAGAGCGTGATCTTGGCGTTGCGGTCGCTCAGCGCGCCCGTCGAGACCGCGGTGAAGGTCGCCTTGGCGCTGTCGAAGCGGCCAGACGGCAGCTTGGCATCCCTTGCCTCGAGCGTGGCGTTGACCGTCGGGCTCGCCGCCGGGCCGACAATCGAGGCGTCGAAGGCGAGCTTGTCGATCTCGGCAACACCGGCCCGGGTGCGACTGCCGTCGTTGGGCAGGGCGGCCGCCTGCACCTTGATGTCCAGACCATAGTCCTTGGCAATCGTGCCGTTGACGGCCAGTCGCGCCACTTGCGAAGCAATGGCCACGTCGGCCAAGCGGGTCGTGCCATCGTCCCCGAAGATGACATTGCCGCCGAGCCGGGTCGTGCCCGCGAACACCGGGGCGACCACCGCCGGGAACAGCCCCTCGATCCTGGCGTCGAGATTGAGGCCGAGCGTGCGGACCGTACCGTCCCGCTGCAATTGGGCACCACCCTGCGCACCGATGTCGGGACCGGCGTCGAAATTGAGGTTGGCGGCGAAGGCCTGCAGCGTGCCGTTGCCGCGCAGATCGAGCTTGACGGGAGGCAGGCCCGGAATGGAGGCCGCGCGCGCCAGGATGCCGCCCTCCGGCTCGTCGAAGTTCAACGCCAGCGTCAGCGCCTGAGTCTGGGGCACCAACTCGAGGCGGGCGTCAAACGTGCCGGGCGCGTCGAGACGGCGCGCGTCGAGCTTCACGTTGAGCCCCTCGGAGGGGTCGCCGAGCCGTAGATCGCCGCTGGCCGTCAGCCGGGCGGCCGTCCCCACGATCGGCTCGCCGAGCGAGAGCTCCGCCAGCTTGAAGTCGCGCACCACGACTTCGACGGGAAGCTCCGGCAGCAGCGGCTCGTCGGCCCCCGCAACCGGTTCGTCCGCGGGCAGCGGGCGGCGCAGCATCTCAAGCCGGCCGATCTCCAATCGGTCGACATCGAGACGACCGGAGAGCAGGGCGAGCCGGCGCCACACCAGCCTGGCACTGTCGAGCCTGAACCACACGCCATCACGGTCGGCGATGGTGATGTTGCGGATGGTGGCATCGGAGGATAGCGCCCCCTCGACCGAGCCGATCGATACCTGCGTCGTGGGCGTGGACAGCGCGCGTGAGATCAGGTTGCCGAGCACGGTGCGTTCGGCGTCGTCGCTGTGCCCGACGAGCGGATTCACGAGCCAGGCGGCTAGGAGCAACGCCAATCCGAACGGCAGCGCCAGCAATCGGGACCAGAACAGGCGTCGCGATACGCGCATCAGAAGGTCTGCCCTATGCTGATGTAGAGGCTTGCCGGCGTGTCGCCGGGGCGGCGGTCGAGCGGGAATGCGACGTCGGCACGGATCGGGCCGATGGGCGTGTAATAGCGCAGCCCGAGGCCCACCGATTTGTAGAGCTTGTCCTTCAGGTTCGGAAAACTCGATTCGAAGGCGTTGCCGGCGTCGAAGAACGGCACGATGCCGATCGTGTCGGTGATTTTGATCCGCGCTTCAAAGCTCGCCTCCAGTAGGCTGCGGCCCCCGACGACGAAGCCGAACGGCCCGGTCGGACCGAGGCTCTGGCGCCGATAACCCCTGACCGACGCCGCGCCGCCGGCATAAAAGCGGTGGTTGGCGGGGATCTCGTCGAGCCCGGGACCACCGAGCGTGCCGATGGCGGCGCGGGCGGCGAGCACGAAACGGGCATCGTCGTCGAGCGCCAGGTAAGTGGAGGCTTGCAGCCGCGCCTCGGCGAAGCCGACGGTGGAGCCGAGGAATTCCGGATAGGGCGTCGCCGAGCCGACGATCTTCACGCCGCGTGTGGGGTCCAGGGGATTGTCGGTCGAGTCGTAGGCCACCGACACCGGCAGACCGACGATGAAATAGTCGATGTTGCTGATGACGTCGCTGGTCTGGCCGCGCTCGGCGCGGATGCCGCCCTGCACGAAGAAGGTGTCGCTGATGCGGTGGCGGATCGAGATCGCCCCCTGCACGTCGCGGACGGTGTAGCCACCGAAGCGGTCGCCGCCGGTGCGGTCTCGCTCGGCCATGACCTCGGCGATCAGATCGTTCCGCGTGCCGCCGAGCGCCGGCTTGATGAAGGTGGCACGGAAGCGCCCGCCCACATCGGACGGCAGAATGTCCTGGAAGCTGCGGAGCCGCGTCCCATCGTTGCGCGGCGCGATGAACAGGCTCCCCTCCAGGCGCAGTTGCTCCGCACCGCCGAACAGGTTGCGGTGCTCCCAATAGCCGCGCACCGAAGGTCCATCGAGGGTGGAGAAGCCGGCGGAGAAGCCGATGACGCGCGGCAGCCGCTCGCCGACGTCGACGAAGACCGGGATGCGGCCCTCCGCGTCGAGCGCATCGGCCTGGCTCACCCGCACCGACCCGATCGCCGGAATCGACGCTACCGACTTGCGCGTCCGCGTCAGCGCTCTGGGCGAATAGGGATCGCCCGGTTCCAGATAGACGAACGAGCGCACCACCGCCGGATCGACATTCTGGGTGCCGCTGACACCGACTTCGCCGATCGGCGCCACGGGCCCCGGAGCCACGGCAAACACCACGTCCATGCGCAACGTCGAGTGGTCGACCGTCGGGCGGATGTCGATGCCCTTGGCGAGGGGGTGGGATTGGTCGCGGAAATAATCGACGATCCGCGCCTGCGCGCCCCGCAGCAATGCCGCGCGCGCCGGATCACCCGGCACGAGCTTCAGCGTCTTGCGCGGCAGCTCGGCTTCGGAGAACGGGCTGCCCGCGCCATCGACGACCTCGATGGAGCCGATCGTGTAGAGGGGACCCAACGTCGCCACGACACGCACGGGCACGACGCGCGCGCCCCTGTTGGCCTGTGCGGCCCGCGCCGCGGCAGCCACCGTCGCCTCGGTGACCGGCAGTTGGAGCGGCGTGCCGGCCACCTCGATGACGACGGCGGCGTCGTAATAACCTTCCGCCCACAGGGCATCGACCATCGGCGCCAGATCAATGGCCGCGCGCTGCGCGAGCGCTGCGCCGTCGGGCGGTGCGTCCATGCGCAAACGATAGAGGTTGGACACACTGCGCAAAGCAGAAGTCGCCGCCCGATCACCCCCGGTGTCGAAGGTGACCTCATAGGAGAGCGTGTCGGGCGTGGGCGCGGGCGGCTCCTCGCTGCCGAACAGGCCGAAGAAGTCGAACGCCCGTGCGTCATCCGCGCTCGAAGCGAGAGCGAGGCAGACCAGTAACCCGATGAGTGCCGGGCCGAGGCGACCTCGGGGCACCAGACGCATACGCTTCTCCAGGCTCCGGCGGCGACACGCGCGGGGGTGGAACGCCCCCTTTGTGCCGTCGCCGGCCAGATCAGTCCACCCGCGAAGCCACACTTTCGCCAATTGGCGCACCGCGACACCGCGGGCGCGATCATGCCCCGCAAGTGGTTAAGTCGATCTTTTCATGGGGCTGGCGGCGCAACCTCGGCCGTGCCGATCACAATGCCGCGCGAAAGACGGCGGACCGCGAACGCGCCGTGACCGGGTGGAATCAGCCTGTCACGGCGCCGGTGTACTCAGGCGATCTCCAGCCTGAAGCCGTCACCGTCCCGCTGCACCCGGCCGCGGCCGGCGCCGGTGAAGTGCCCCCCGAGCAACGGCGTGCCGGCTGCCGCGAGGCGATCGAACAGCGCCCGGCGCGTCGCTGCGGACTGGCTCTTGTCGTAGTCGGCCGACGACGACCAATCCGGCCGGGCGATCTGGCAGGGGTGGTGCATGACGTCACCGCCGAGCAGCAACTCCTCGCCCTTGGACCGGATCAGCAGGCTGAGATGGCCGATGCTGTGTCCGGGGGTCGCGACGAGCGAGATGCCCGGCGCAATCTCGTCCTCAGGATCGGCCAGGTCGACGAGGCCCGCCGCGTCCACGGGACGAACGGAGTCCTCGAAGACCGCGCGGTGCTCGGCGTCGTCCTGCTGGTCGCGCCAATAGTCGAACTCCGTCCGGCCCATGATGTGACGTGCCTTGGCGAACGTCGGCACCCACGTCTCGCCCTGCCGCGTCGTGTTCCAGCCGACGTGGTCCACGTGCAGGTGGGTGTTGACCACCAGGTCGACATCGGCCGCCGGGGCGCCCGCCTCGGCCAGCTTCTCCAGGAACGGCTCGGTGCGATCGTTCCAATGGGGCACCTTGCGACCGCTCTTACCGTTGCCCAGGCCGGTGTCGACCAGCATCAGCACGTCCGGCGTCCTGACGACGAACGTCTGCACGGCGATCTTGAGGCGGCCGCGCTCGTCGGCGAAGTGCGGCTCCAGCCAGCCGATCTTCTGCACCTCGTCGGGCGTGGCATCGGGCAGGATAAAGCGGCTGCCGCCGGTCGCCTCCAGCTCGACGACCCGGGTCACAGTTGCGTCTCCGACCTTGAACTGCATCCGACCAGCCCTCTCCATATCCTACGTCCGCCGAACCCTATGTCCGACGAATCTTACGTCCGCAGAGTGAGCCCGCCATCGGCGATCAGGCCGTGACCGGTGATGAAATCCGCCTCGTCGCTGGCGAGCAGGAACACCGAGCGCGCCATGTCGATGGGCTGGCCCAGGCGGCGCAGTGCCGACTTTTTGGCCCAGATCCCGGCGATATGGGGATCGGCGAACGAAGCCTGCGTCATGCCGGTCTGAATCGCACCCGGCAGCAGGAAGTTCGCGGTGATCTTGAACTTGCCCAGCTCGAGCGCGAGAGTCTTGGTCAACCCGGCGACCGCGTGCTTGGACGCCGTGTAGGCGGCAAGCCCGATGTCGGTATCGAAGGCCATCACCGAAGCCGTGTTGATGATGCGGGCCCGGCCCTTCTGCTCGGCCCGCTCGCGCAGCGCCGGGATCGCGGCGCGGCAGACGCGGAACGGGGCGCGCACGTTGACGGCGAACAGCCGGTCCCAATCGGCATCCGCCGTCTCCGCCGCAAGGCTGCGGTGGCTGACCCCGGCGTTGTTGAACAGAATGTCGATGCCGCCGAAGGCCTTGAGCGCGGCGCCGACGATTGCGTCGGGCGCGTCGTCGTCGGCCACGCTCTTGGCCAGCGCCGTCACCCCGGCCACCCCCGCATGGGCGTCCTCGATGCCGCTGCCGGGGCGGTCGACAGCCAGAATCTGCGCCCCCTCTTCGGCGAACAGGCGCGCGGTGGCATGGCCGATGCCAGAGGCCGACCCGGTGATGACGGCTACTTTGCCTGCAAATCGATTCACGCGGAAATCCTTCTGTGCGTGCCGCTGTCGTTCAATGGCTCCGGACGACGCAGATCGTCTGCGCGCCCGTTGGCGTGGCTCACCACGCCTGCTCGAGGATCGCCATGATGTCGCTCGGGCCGTCGATCCTGCGCGGATTGGTGGGCGTCCACGGGTCGCCCATCGTCAGCTCGGCGACGCGCGGCAGGTCCTCGCGCTTGATGCCCATGGCCTGCAGGGTATGCGGCAGGCCGAGGCCGATGATCAGGTCGGCCACGACGTCGCCCGCATCGTCGCCCGCGCGGCCGAGAGCCGCGGCGACCATGGCCTGACGGCCCGTGTCGACCGGCTTGTTCCAGCGCAGCACGTGCGGCAGCGTGATGCACGAGGTGATGCCGTGCGGCACGCCGAAGCTGCCGCCCAGCACGTGGCCGATGGCATGGCTGACGCCCTTCTCCACCCCGCCCTGGGTACCGACCATCGACAGCCACACCCCGATCATCGCCTCGAGGCGGGCATCGAGGTCGGCCGGCTGCGCCCGGTTGCGCGGTAAGGCGCCCCCCAACAGCTGCAGCGCCTGGGCCGATGCCGCGTCGGCGAGCGGCTGGCTGTTGATCGAACAGATGTCCTCGACCGCGTGGTCGACGGCGCGGATGCCGGTGGACAGCCACAGCTCGGCCGGCGTGTCGACGGTGACGCGTGGATCGAGCACCACCACCTGCGGCGTCATCTGCTCGTGATAGTACATCTGCTTGAGATGCCGGGCCGTGTCCGATACCCCCGCAAACGACGTGAACTCGGCCCCGGACAAGGTGCTCGGCACAGCGAGGACGCGGACGGGCAGTTCCATGGCGTGGACCGCCCTGCCCTGCCCCTGGATCGCGTCGAAGGCGTCGACCGTGAGGGCGCCGGTGGCGAGGCAGAGCTGCGCCACCTTGGCCGCATCGATCACCGAGCCGCCGCCGATGGCGAGCAGGAGATCCGCCGCGAGATCGCGCGCCTTGACCGCGATGGTGGCGACGTCCTCGCGCGGCGAATGGGCCCGGACGCCGGACGTGAGCCCGATCAGCCGATCGCCGAGCGCCTGACGCAAGCCCGCCTCGAGCGGTTGCGCCGCAGCCAGGGAGCCGCTGACCACGGCCAGCACCCGGCGCTTTCCGAGCCGCTCCACATGTTCCGCGATGGCCTCGGCCCAGGGCTTCCCGAAGACGATTCCGTCCGCCTTCGGGAACATGTAGCTGCCGACGAGCATCGCGGTCAGCGTCCCTTCCAGACCGGCGCTCGCTTCTCCACGAAGGCCAACGGCCCTTCACGGAAATCTTCGGTGCGGGCGTTGCGTTCGGACGCCTCGTCGCTCACGCGCCGCAACTCGGCATCGGAGAGATCGAACGCCCGGCGCGCCACCTTCAGGCTCTCGCGCACCGCCACCGGCGCGTTGGTGCAGATGGCGGCTGCCAGCGCGATCGCCTCCTCCTTGAGCTTCTCGTGCGGCACCACACGGTTGACCAGCCCGTAGGCAGCGGCGCGTTGCACGTCGAGGCGGCCGGCCGTGGCGATGAGCTCCAGCGCGATGGCCTTGGGCAGCGCGCGCGGCAGGCGGTAGATACCCCCGGCCGCGGCGACCAGCCCGCGCGACACCTCCGGAAGCCCGAAGGCGGCGCGCTCGGAGGCGACGATCATGTCGCAGGCAAGCGAGATCTCCAGGCCGCCGGCCAGGGCGAAGCCGTTCACGGCGGCGATCCATACCTTGCTGCGCGGCATATGGACGAAGCCGCCGAAGCCGCCCGCCTCGGTGGAGATACCGGAGCGCTGGCCGGACGACACGGCCTTGAGGTCGGCGCCGGCACAGAAGGCCTGCTCGCCCGCACCGGTGAGAATGACCACCCAGATGTCAGGATCCGCCTCGGTCTCGCGCACGGCCTTCTCCAGGCCTTGGGCGACGGCCGCATTGACTGCATTGCGCGCCTCGGGCCGGTTGATGGTCACCAGCGCGATATGATCGGCGGCGCGTTCGACGAGGACGGCGCTCGACGTGGATGCTTCGGCTGTCACGTGGGTCTCCTTGTTGTTGATCTTCGATACCGGGGGCAGTTCAGTGGCAGGGACGGCGTTCAGATGCGCCGGTCGAGGCCCTCCCAATAGGGCTCGCGCAGCTTGCGCTTGAAGATCTTGCCGGAATCCTCCCGCGGCAGGTCGGCCAGGAACTCGACCTTCTTGGGCACTTTGTAGCCGGCAACATGCTCGCGTAGATAGCCCCGCACCGCGGCCTCGGTGAGATCGGCGCCCGGCTGCGGCTGCACCACGGCCAGCAGCGCCTCGCCGTATTCGTCGTCGGGGACGCCGAATACGGCACAGTCCGCGACGCCAGGCATCTTGTGCAGCTCGGCCTCGATTTCGGCCGGATAGATGTTCACCCCGCCCGAGATGACCATGTCCTTGGCCCGGTCGCACAAGTAGAGAAAGCCGTCGGCATCGAGGTAGCCGACATCGCCGGGCGCAAACAGGCCGCCGCGATCGGAGGCCTGTCGCTTGGAATCGTCGCCGTGATAGGTGAAATCGGAGATGATGTGGGTCTTCGCCGCCACCTCCCCGATCTCGCCCTGCGGCAATTCCTGGCCATCCGCGCTCAGAATCTTGACGGTGGAGAAGTCGAGCGCCTTCCCGACCGTGCCGGGGTGTGCGAGCCACTCCTGCGAGTTGCACAGGGTGACGATGCCCGTCTCGGTCGCGCCGTAGTATTCGTTGATGATCGGTCCCCACCACTCGATCATCTGCCGCTTGATTGGCGGCGACACCGGCGCGGCGGCGTGAATGACGAACTTGAGCGACGACAGGTCGTACCTGGCCTTGACGTCGTCGGGCAGCTTCACCAGCCGGTTGAACATGATCGGCACCATGTGCAGGTGCGTCACCTTACGCGTCTCGATCAGCTTGAGCAGGTCTTCACTGTCATAGCGGGGCTGCAGGATGACGTTGCCGCCGAGCCGAGCCGCGATGGTGCCGTAGGCGTTGGGGGCCGAATGGTACATCGGCCCCGTCACCACGGTGACGATCCGGCTCGGATCCGCCAGGTCGTCGGCGAAGCCGAAGCCCTTGGCGAGCACCACGATGAAGCCCTGAGCCTGCTCCGGCGTCGGCGGAGCGCGCCGCACGCCCTTGGGATGGCCCGTGGTTCCGGAGGTGTAGATCATCGTGCTCGGCGGCTCGATGGGCGTCGGCGGGAGCGGCGTAAGGGCGCCCAGCCACGTGCTCCAGTCGGTCGCGCCAGGCGGAACCCGGCAGCGCTCGGGCGCAATGGCGTAGGCTGCGGCGATCTCCGGCGGCGTCTCGACGACGAACACCGCCACGCCCGCCGGGATCGCCGCGCGGATCGGCTCCAGCAGGTCGGCGTGGATGACCACCGCCTTGGCCTCGCAGTTCTCGAGCAGGTAGCGTGCTTCCGCTTCCGTGTAGTGCCAGTTCACCGGCACCGGGTAGGCGCCGAGCAGGCCCGCGGCGAAGCTGGCCTCGAAGAAAGCGAGGTCGTTGCGCAGGTAGACCGCGACCGTATCACCCTGCCCGATGCCCAGTTCCTTGAAGCCGGACGCCGCTCGGGCCGCCCGGTCCTGCAGCTCTTCCGTGGTGAGCCGCCGCTCGCCGCTGGTGATCTCGCCCATTCTGTCCTCCATCCACGGTGCGCGCGGTCGGGCGCCGGGCCGCGAAGCCGTGCGTCGGCGACCCGGTCCGTCTAGTCGGTTATCGGCTCGCCGAAGAGTTCCCAGCTTTCGCCCGCGAACCGTTGCAGGCGCAGGGTGCGGAAGGCGCTGAAGTTGTCCGGCGTGGTCTTGACGGAGATGCCCGGAAGCAGCATCGGCAACGTCGCCTCGTCGATGCTCGCCACCTGCTTCATGAGGTTCTCGCGCGTCAGCTCGTCGCCGCAGCGCTCGAGCAGCTTCGCCATCATGTGGGCCGAGATGTAGCCCAGCACCGCGCTCGACTCGATCATGCGCCCTTCGAGGCCGTTGCGCTTCATGAAGGCGGCGTACTCCTGCATGACCGGATCGTCCTTCCAGAGCGGATCCAGCGGCACCTTGGAATAGGCAACGGTGACGATGCCCTGCGCCTTGTCGAAGCCGGCGGGCTTGATCACGCCGCCCACCGAGTTGGCGACCGACACCAGCATGTGCAGCGGTTTCCAATCGATCTCGTGGACCTTGCGGATGGCCTGGGCGGCGAACTTGGGGGTCGACATGTTGAACAGCACGTCGGCGCCGGAGGCCTTGAGCTTGAGGATCTGCGAGTCGACGGTGGGGTCGGTGACCTCGTAGGTCGCCTCGGCGACGATCATGGTCTTGGCCTTGTCGCCCAGGCCCTCCTTGAAGCCTCTGACGTAGTCCCGGCCGGAATCGTCGTTCTGCGCCAGGATGGCGATCTTGCCGTTCGGCCGCGCGCTCAGCACGTGGCGGGCATGGATGGCCCCCTCCGCGTCGTAGAGCGGATAGAACGCCATGGTCCACGGATAGGCCTTCGGGTCGTTCCACTTCACGGCCCCGGTCGACAGCATGATGTGCGGGACCTTCTTGCCGTTGGCGTACTTATGGACGGCGCTGCTCGGCGCGGTGCCGAGCGAGCCGTAGATGGCGAAGACCTCCTCCTGCTCCACCAGCCGGCGGGTCTGCTCCAGGCTCTTGGGCGGGCTATAGGCATCATCCAGGCTGATGAAGTCGATCCGGCGCCCGTTGATCCCGCCCTTGTCGTTGATCTCCTTGAAGAACGCGCCCTCGACCATGCCCGTCACGCCGTAGGTCGATGCCGGCCCGCTGTAGGGCATGGTCTGGCCGAGCTTGATCTCGCTGTCGGTGACGCCGGGACCGTACTGCTTGGGCGCGGCCGCCACCGGGCTCGCCACCAGCGCAAGGGCGCCGGCGCCGGCCAACACGGAACGAATTGTCATGTCGCCTCACTTTCCTGCCAGTCAATGTCGCCGCGAGCGAGCGCTCGCCGGCTTGGGCGCGAGCCACCGCAGCGGCCCGCGCCCGCCGCGTCAGTCGGTGATGGGGTCGCCGAACAGGACGTAGCCTTTGCCCTCGAAGCGCTGGAGACGGAGCGTGTGAAAGGCGCTGAAATTGGTCGGCGTGGTCTTGACCCCGATGCCCGGCAGCAGCATCGGCAGCGTTGGCTCGTCGATGCTCGCGACCTTCTTCATCAGGTTCTCGCGCGTGAGGTCGTCACCGCAGGCTTCCAGCAGCTTATGCATCATGATGGCCGAGATGTAGCCGGTGACCGCGCCGGCATCGGTCAGCTTGCCCTCTTGGCCGATCTCCTTCATGAAGCTGACGAATTCCTTCATCACCGGATCATCGTTCCACAGCGGGTCGCCGACGCTCTTGGCCGATACCGCGGTGATCACGCCTTGCGATGCCTCCAGGCCGGCCGGCTCGAGCACGCCGGCGATCGAGCTCGCGACGCTGACCAGCAGGGTCGTCGGCTTCCAGCCGAGCTCGTACACCTTCTTGATGGCCTGTGCTCCAAACTTGGGCGTCGACATGTTGAACATGGTGTCGGCGCCGGAGGCCTTGAGCTTGATGATCTGGGAATCGACGGTGGGATCGGTGACCTCGTAGGTCGTCTCGGCGACGACCATGGACTTGGCCTTGTCGCCGAGCCCCTCCTTGAAGCCCCTGACGTAGTCGCGCCCGGCATCGTCGTTCTGCGAGAGAATGGCGATCTTGGCATTGGGCTTGGTCTGGAGGATGTATTTGCCGTAGATACGCCCCTCCATCGTGTAGGATGGATAGAGCGCCATGGTCCAAGGATAGTTCTTTGGATCATTCCACTTGTCGGCGCCAGTCGATATTAAGATCTGAGGCACCTTCTTGCTGTTGAGATACTTGTGGATGGCCGAATTGGTTGGCGTGCCAATGGTGCCATAGATGGCCAGCACGCCCTCGTCCTCCACCAGCTTGCGTGTCTGCTCCACGGTCTTGGGCGGGCTGTAGCCATCATCGAGGGAGATCAGGTTGACCTTGCGGCCGTTGATGCCGCCCTTCGCGTTGAGCCGCTTGAAGTAGGCCAGTTCCACCGTGCCGAGCACGCCGTAGGCCGAAGCCGGGCCGCTGTAGGGCATCGTCTGGCCGAGCTTGATCTCCGTGTCGGTGACGCCGGGGCCGTATTTCTTCTCGGCAGCCGACGCCGATCCGACGGCGCATGCAAGGGCGCAAACGCCCAGCGTGAAGGGACGCATCATCATTCTCTGGAGCCCTCGTCGTTTCCTCTGAGCGCTCGGGACGCGGGGCCGTCGCGCTCTTATCGTTGGGCGGGCATGCTTAACCGAAACAAGCGTTAGGTCAAATCCGCCTGAATGGTCATAGGAATACCTTGCAAGCCTCGCACGACCCAGTAGACGTGCAGAGTGGGTTCACTTTTGCGCGCCATCCTCTAGAGGCTGGCCGAGCGGGCGCTGGCGCCCGGCCCAGACGAGGGAACGGCCCATGAGCGAACTCGACTATTCCGGGAAGAACGTCCTCGTCGTGGGCGGCTCGAGCGGCATCGGCAACGGCATCGCCCAGGCCTTTCGGGCAAGGGGCGCATCGGTCTTCGTCTGGGGCACCAGGGCCGGCGCCGCCGACTATTCCGCGGACGACGGCTCCGATCTGACCGGGCTGACCTACGCCCGGGTCGACGTCTCCGATTTCGCCGCCATCGAGGGGCACCAGCCACCGTTCTCGAAGCTCGATGTCCTGGTGCTGTCCCAGGGTCAGGTTATCTACAAGCGCGGCGAATTCACCACCGATGGCTTTCGCAAGGTGGTCGACGTCAACCTGAACAGCCTGATGGCGTGCAGCGCCAAGTTCCACGACATGCTGGCAGCGGCCGGCGGATCGCTCATCATCGTGAGCTCGACGGCCGCGTTCCATTCGACCAAGGGCAATCCTGCCTACAACGCCTCCAAGACGGGCGCCTTCGGCCTGACCCGCACCCTGGGCGAAGCGTGGGCAGCCGACGGAATTCGCGTCAACGGGATCGCGCCGGGCCTCGTCGACACCAAGATGACGAAGGTTACGACGGCCAACCCCGAGCGGCTCGAGGGCGCGCTCAGAGGGATTCCGCTGGGCCGGCTTGGCACACCGCAGGATATGGCAGGCGTCGCCCTGTTCCTGGCTTCGCCGCTGGCCGCCTACGTCGTCGGCCAAACCATCCCGGTGGATGGCGGCCTTATTCTTGCGTGATCGTCGCCGCGCTCGGACGTGATCGACACGGCCGGGCAAGCCTCAACAACGAAAAAACGTGATCCCGTGTCGCGGCTGAACGCCGATCCCAGCTGCGGGCCTTCGTGTCCACCCGGGCGCTTGCCGCCGATGAGATCGTCCGAGCGGCAGCGCCTTGGATTGATCAGGCGGGGCCGGGCGCCCATCGGGGCCGGCGCTCAGATGCTGTCTGCGCTGAACAGCAAGGGGTTGATAGCCGCCTGCTCTGACAGGCCTCCTGCGCCGCCTTGCTCGCGCCGTGCCGCCTCGGCCAGGGTTGCGGTGGAGGGCGGGCTGCTCAACAGGGCGATGGCGGTGTCGAGCAGGTTGTCGATCGCCGTGCGCGAGCCCCACCACTTGTTGCCGCGCTTGCGCTGATCGAGATTGGCTTCCCGCTCCGCGATCACGGCGCCGAGATACAGGCTGAGGAACGTCAATCGCTGCTTGAGCAGCGGCTCCGGGATGTCGGGCAGCAGACGCTTGAGATGCGCATGGCAGCGACGGAAGCCGACCGTCCAGCGGTTCTCCAACGCCTCGACGAACAGCTTGCGATGGCTCATCTGCAGGACGGTGATGAAGCGGACGTAGCTATGGTCGTCCCCCTCCCCGTCCGCGGCGATGGTGCTCATCACGAGAATCTGGAGGATGTCACGCAGCTCGACCGCCTTGCCGCTCTGCTCGAACTCGCTCAGCGCCTGGAGGCGACGCTCGTCCACCAATTTTGCGCCATCGGCGACCAGCTCACGGACGAGCGCCTCCTTCGAGCCGAAGTAGTAGTGAACCGATCCGTTGTTGCGCGCGCCAGCCGCCGATACGATATCGCGAACCGAGACACCATCAATCCCGCGCTGCGCAAATAGTCGCCGCGAGACACGCTTGATGCGGTCGGCCGTGTCATCCAGCATCCGTACGGTTCCTTTACGTCACTCAGTCCTGCGCATCGGCCGATCGAGAAAGGCCTGTATTACTAAAGCAGGAAAAAAAGAAAATCACCTCGTTAGAGGTACAGAGCAATAGGCCTTGTGACCTATGCCAACCCACGACTCCCGTGTAACCCTAAGCATAAGGGATACGACATCACTCTTGCAAAGGATAAACTTCGTCGCTTACGGCGACATTTGCCCGGCCATCGGCCGTGGCAACCGCCAAATCCTGCCATTCCCACTGATTTTTTGTGTCAAGGATAGTATAGCGTGCGCGGAAAGCGCTCACAAGCGTCGGTTGATTCCGCGTGCATCGTCCTGCGCCTGTGAATTTGTCATGGTCGCCGGGGGTCCCTAAAAGATCGCGACCTCGCGCACTGGGACTGGCCATGACGGACGTCGACACCGCCTCTTCCGCTCGTCCTCCAGCTCCGAACGTCCGCCTCGAATCTGAGGAGCTCAACCCTGCCTTCGTCGCGGCGATCGCTGCCGCCGTCTCGCGCAGTGACGGCGATGGGCTGGCGCAACTGATCCAGGACCTGCACGAGGCTGACGTCGGCGCCCTCATCGAGGCGCTCGAGCCCGACGACCGCCCCCGGTTCATCCTCCTGCTCGGATCGCGCTTCGACTTCACCGCCTTGACGGAGGTGGACGATGCGGTCCGCGAAGCGGTCCTGGCGGAGCTGCCGCAGGATGCGATCGTGGAAGGTGTGGCCGAACTGCCCATCGATGATGCCGTCTATATCCTCGAAGATCTCGATAGCGATGAAAAGGACGAAATCCTCGACCGTCTGCCGTCGCCTGAACGCGTCGCGCTGCAACGGTCTCTGGATTTCCCGGAGGAGTCTGCCGGCCGCCGCATGCAGACGGACTTCGTGGCCGTCCCGCCCTTCTGGGGTGTCGACCAGACGCAACGCTACCTGCGCGAAACGGCCGATCTGCCCGAAGCCTTTTCCGAGCTGTTCGTTGTCGATCCGCGCTATCGCCTGGTGGGCTCGGTGCCGCTCGACAAGCTCTTGCGCGCCTCGCGCAACACCCGCATCGGCGAGCTCGCCAGCGAAGATCGCCACCGGGTGCGCGCCACCGACGACCAGGAGGATGTGGCCCGGCTCCTGCAGCGCTACAATATGCTCTCCGTTCCCGTTGTTGACGACGGCGACCGGCTCGTCGGCGTGATGACGGTCGACGACGTCGTCGACGTGATCCAGGACGAAGCGGACGAGGATCTGAAGGCGCTCGGCGGCGTCCGCGGCGAGGAGGAGCTGTCTGACTCGGTCTGGTACATTACACGCAGCCGCTTCAGCTGGCTTTTTGTCAATCTCGTGACGGCCTTCGTCGCCGCGAGCGTTCTGGACGTGTTTAAGGGCCAACTGCAACAGATGGTCGCGCTCGCGGTGCTGGCGCCGATCGTCGCGAGCCAGGGTGGCAACGCCGCCACCCAGACGATGACGGTCGCGGTGCGCGCCCTCGCCACCCGGGAACTGACCCGCTCCAACGCGCTACGCGTCGTCTGGCGCGAGGTGCGTGTGGGCATGCTGAACGGCTTCGGCTTCGCCGTGCTGACGGGAGCGATCGCGAGCCTGTGGTTCGACAGCATCGGTCTGGGCCTGGTGATCGGCTGTGCCATGGTGATCAACATGCTGGCCGGCGCCCTCGGCGGCATCCTGATCCCGCTGGTGCTCGACCGCTACCGCGCCGATCCGGCGGTCTCCTCCGGCGTGTTCGTGACCACGGTCACCGACGTTGTGGGCTTCTTCGCTTTCCTCGGCATTGCGACCTTGTGGTTTGGGCTTTCGTAATCAAACTTCAATCATTCCGTCCGAAACGTCGACGCATGAACCGCCGCCGCGTTACCGCTCGCTCCCGCGCCATCGCGACATCGCTGATCTGCCTCGCGCTCGCGGCCTGCGCCGCCGAGCGGCCGATGGTGCATGGCAAGATGAGCGATGCCAAGCCGCATCCGGGCGTCGCAGGGGCCATGAAGCTGCCGATCCACGGCATCGACGTCTCCAAGTGGCAGGGCAACATCGACTGGAACGCCGTCCGCGATGCCGGCACCGAGTTCGTCTTCATCAAGGTCACGGAGGGCGGCGACGTCTTCGACAACCGCTTCCTGATCAACTGGGCAGGCGCCAAGGCCGCCGGCATCGCCCGCGGCGGCTACCATTTCGTCTATTGGTGCCGCCCGGCTCTCGAACAGGTCGCCTGGTTCGAAAAGCATCTGCCGGCCGATCCGGACGCCTTGCCGCCCGTGCTCGACGTGGAATGGAACGGCCATTCCAAGACCTGCCCGAGGAGGGTGCCGCGCGCCGAGGCGCTGGAGATGATGCGCGTCATGCTCTCCGCGCTCGCCCAGCACTCCGGCAAGCGGCCCATCATCTACACCGACATGAACTTCTTCAAGGATGTGCTCCAGGAGGGCGGCTTCGAGGAATACCCGCTGTGGATCCGCAGCACCGCCGCCGAGCCCCAGCAGCGCTACGACCGGCACTGGTACTTCTGGCAGTACACCACCACCGGCCGCGTCCCCGGCATCAAGGGCAACGTCGACCGGAACGTCTTCTTCGGCACCGCCGAGATGTGGACGAAATTCATGAACGGCGACCTCTGAGCCGCGCAGACGGCTTGCCTGCCGCCCGCTTTTCATGCCCCATCCGCGCCGGGTCCGCTGCTCCCTGACCGGGAGCCGGGCCTCTATAATCCGGAGAGGAGTTCGCCATGCTCGCCAACGCACCGCCCTTTAATTTCGACCTTGGCGAGACCGCCGACCAGATCCGCGACACCGTTGCCGCCTTCGCCCAGGCCGAGATCGCGCCGCGGGCCGACGCGATCGACAAGACCAACACGTTCCCGCGCGACCTGTGGCCCAAACTCGGTGAGCTCGGGCTGCTCGGCGTCACGGTGGAGGAGGATTACGGCGGCTCGGGGCTCGGCTATCTGGAGCACTGCCTCGCCATGGAGGAGATCTCCCGCGCCTCCGCCTCCGTCGGCCTGAGTTACGGGGCCCACTCCAACCTGTGCGTCAATCAGATCCGCCGCAACGGCACCGAGGCCCAGAAGCGCAAGTACCTGCCCAAGCTGATGTCCGGTGAGCACGTGGGAGCGCTCGCCATGTCCGAAGCCGGGGCCGGCTCAGACGTCGTGTCGCTGAAGCTGCGGGCCGAACGCAGGGGCGACCGCTTCGTGCTGAATGGCACCAAGTTCTGGATCACCAACGGGCCGATCGCCGAGACGCTGGTCGTCTACGGCCGCACCGACCCCAACGCGGGACCGCGCGGCATCACCGCCTTTCTGGTGGAGCGGGGTATGAAGGGCTTCTCAACGGCCCAGAAGCTCGACAAGCTGGGCATGCGCGGCTCCGATACCGGCGAGCTCGTGTTCGAGGACTGCGAGGTGCCGGAGGACAACGTGCTCGGCGCCGTCGGCCGCGGCGTCGAGGTGCTGATGTCGGGGCTCGACTACGAGCGCGCCGTGCTGGCGGCGGGGCCGCTCGGCATCATGCAGGCCTGTCTGGATGTGGTGCTGCCTTACGTGCACGAGCGCAAGCAGTTCGGCCAGCCGATCGGCACCTTCCAGCTCGTCCAGGGCAAGGTCGCCGACATGTATGTGGCGATGAACGCCTGCCGCGCCTACGTCTATGCCGTCGCCAAAGCGTGCGACCGGGGCGAGACCACCCGGGAGGATGCGGCCGGCGCCATTCTCTACGCGGCCGAGAAGGCGACGCAATGCGCGCTCGATGCCATCCAATTGCTCGGCGGCAATGGCTACATCAACGACTATCCGACCGGACGCCTGCTGCGCGACGCCAAGCTTTATGAGATCGGCGCCGGCACCAGCGAGATCCGCCGGATGCTCATCGGCCGCGAGCTGTTCGCCAAGTCCGCCTGATCGCCAAGACCGCCTGATCACCAAGTCCGCCTGATCAATGCTGCCTGATCACCAGGACAGGCTGATCGCAGGACCGCCCGAGGCCGCCGGCTTTTGGGGAACCTGCGATTAGCCCATGGATTGTCCTCCCGTCGCTTTAGGCCTAGGAACTCCCTGATGAAATTCGGCATTCTCGTCGCCGCGGCCTTCGCCGCTCTCGTGGCCCTTCCCATCGCCGGCCCGGCGCAGGCGCAGGGCATCGTCCGCGGTGTCGACGACGGCACCAGGGCCGGCAACCGCGTCAGCCGGCCAGTCGGGGGCGTTCGCAGCGTCTCGCCGCGGACCCATGTCCGGCACAGCGTGCGGGCGCCGGACAGGGGCCACGTGCGCCACCGGGGCCACAACGGCCATAGGACCTACCACGGCCGGCGCGCCCACCATCACGGCAAGGTATATCACCACCGGCGCGTCGACCGCTGACGGGGGCCCTCCTTCGGTGGGCCGGCTCGGCCCAGCGGCCGACTGCCGCCCCTAGAGCGCTCCCTATCGGGTGGAACCACCCGAGCAGGGAGAAGCGCTCCAGATTCAAAGACCTGAAGCATTTCTAACCGATCAGATGATTCCATCTGATCGGGAAATGCCCTAGCGCCCCGAGGTCTCCATGAGCCAGCTGCTGCTGCGCGCCGGCGTCGTCTGCTCGCTCGGGCTGGCGGCGCCTGCGGTCTTGGCGGGCGATGCCGCAACGCCCGCGGACAAGGCCCTCATCGATGCCTGCGTCATCGCGGCCGCCGTCGGCCAGGCGCACGCGTGCATCGGCCGCGTCTCCGACCCTTGCATGGCTGCGCCGGGTGGCCAGAGCACGGCCGGCATGAATGCCTGCCTCAGCCGCGAGATCGCCGCGTGGGACGAGCGTCTCAACGCCGACTACGCGGTCGCGCTGACCAGCGAGGCGGCGCGCCGAGCAACTCGGACGGCGCCCAACGGCGCGGTGCGCACGACGACCGGAGCCGACCTGATCCGCGCCACCCAGCGTGCCTGGATCGCCTTTCGCGACGCCAAGTGCTCCGCCGCGCAGCTTCCCAGGAGGGCGGCACCGGCATGGGGCCGTTGGGCGGCGATTGCCTGCTTCAGGAGACGGCGCGGCAGGACCTCTGGCTGGCGACGTTTGCCCGGCCGTGAGCATCCGCGAGCGGGACGCGCCCATTGCTTGCCACAAAGGCACGTCGTAGCTAGCCGCATCGGCCCGAGCCAATCCAGGGAGCATGTAGGTCGAAAGTGACCCAACAAGTGACAACACCCCCGTCGCCCCGGACCGAACCGGCGCAGAATTTCGGCACCGAAGGCATTGCCGCCATGCAGCGGCCCAGCCTGATCACGCGCGCACTGATGGCCGTGGTCTCCCGCGTCGAGCGCCTCAACCTCCGTTTCTCCAAGGTCGGCAACCCACCGGTCTACGACAAGGCGACCTTCCCGTGGGTGGCCGGGATCGAGGAGCAGTGGCACCTCATCCGATCGGAGCTCGACAAGGTCATGGTCCGCCAGAGCGAGCTGCCGACGTTCCAGGATATCTCGACGGACGTGAAATCCATCAGCCAGGACACGGGCTGGAAGACATTCTTCCTGGCCGGCTACGGGCTCACGTCGGACCGCAACATCGCCCAATGCCCGCAGACCTGGCGCGTCCTGCAGACGATCCCAGGCCTCAAGACGGCCATGTTCTCGATCTTCGAGCCGGGCAAGCATCTGGCCCCGCATCGCGGCCCCTACAACGGCGTGCTCCGCCTGCATCTGGGACTGATCGTGCCCGGCCCGCGCGACAAGCTCGCGATTCGGGTCTCCGATCAGGTGTGCCATTGGGAGGAGGGCCAGGCGCTCATTTTCGACGATGCCTATGAGCACGAGGCGTGGAACCACACCGACAAGACGCGGGTGGTGCTGTTCGTCGATTTCGTCAAGCCGTTGCGTTTCCCGGCCAACCTGATCAACTGGCTGCTCCTGAACATCGCGGTCTTCACCCCGTTCATCCGCGAGGGCGCCGACAACCACAAGGAGTGGGAGAAGCGCTTCTATGCGGAGGCGGAAGCCCTCCGCAACCGGCCCAACTGACCCCGGGAGCCCTCGCCCCATGACCGATGCCGCCCTCGTCCACACCCAGCCCTACGTGCACGCCAACGGCGCCGCGATCCCGTGCCTCGGGCTCGGCACCTGGCAGTCGTCGGGCGACGAGGGCGCACGTGCCGTAGAGGCGGCATTGAGGACCGGCTATCGCCATGTCGATACCGCCGCCGCCTACCGCAACGAGGAACAGGTCGGCGCGGCGCTGCGCGCCTCCGGCGTGCCGCGGGGCGAGATTTTCCTGACCACCAAGGTCTGGTACGACCGGATCGGCAAGGACGACGTGCAGCGAGCGGCCGAGGCGAGCCTCAAGCGGCTCGGCCTCGAATACATCGACCTGCTGCTGATCCACTGGCCCAACCCCGACTATACGCTCGCCGACACGATGGCCGGGCTGTCCGCGGTCCGGCGCGAGGGCCTCGCCCGGAACATCGGCGTATCCAACTTCACCGTCGCGCTCATGGACGAGGCCGTCCGGCACGCCGCCGAGCCGTTGGCGACCAACCAGTGCGAATACCACCCGTATTTGGACCAGACGCCGGTGATCAATGCCTGCCGCGCCTACGGCATGGCGTTCACCTCCTATTCGCCCATCGGTCGGGGCGCTCTGCTCCAGGACGCCACCATCGTCCGTATCGCCGAGCAGCACGGGCGAACACCAGCCCAGATCGTGCTGCGCTGGCACATCCAACAGCCGGGCGTCGTCGCCGTGCCGAAATCGGTGACGCCGGCCCGCATCGCCGAGAACCTCGCCGTGTTCGACTTCGAGCTCGGCCCCGCGGAGATGGACGCAATCTTCGCCCTGCGGCGCCGGGATGGGCGCACCATCAGCCCCTCATGGGCACCGACGTGGGACACATGAGCGGCCATCGCTGACGGCGCGGCGACCGGCCGGACGATGTTCTTTACGGCTTCCAAGGTCTTCTGGTTCTTCGCCACCCCGTCGAACCTGCTCATCGTCCTGGCTGTCCTGGGCCTGGTGGTGAGCCGGCTCGGAGGGCGCCGCCTGGGCGGCGGCCTGACGGCGGCCGCCGTGCTCGCCCTCGCCGTCCTCGGCGCCAGCCCGCTGCCGCGGCTGATGATGCGGGGGCTGGAGGACCGGTTTCCGGCCCGCACCGCCGAGGACCTCGGCCGGATCGACGGCATCATCGTTCTCGGCGGGTCCGTGCATCTCGCCCGCGGCCAGCCCAAGCTCAACGATGCCGGTGCTCGGATGACGGCCGCGGCGGCCCTGGCGCGCCGCTTTCCCGATGTGCGCATCGTCTTCAGCGGTGGCACCGGACAGTTGCTCCGCTTCGACGACGACGAGATCGAGGCCGACGCCTCGCGGCTGCTGATGGCCTCCCTGGGCCTCGACGGGCCGCGCGTCATCTACGAGGATCGGTCGCGCAACACGCGCGAGAATGCGGTGTTCAGCAAGGAAGCGGTGAAGCCGCGGCCCGGCGAGCGTTGGCTGCTCGTCACCTCGGCCTTCCACATGCCGCGCTCGGTGGGCATCTTCCGGCAGATCGGCTTCGATGTCGTCCCCTACCCGGTCGACTTCCACACCAAGCGCCGGCTGTCCGATTGGTCGCCGTTCGCGACCTTCTCCAGCGGCCTGCGGCTTGCCGATCTCGCCGCCAAGGAGTGGATCGGGCTCGTCAGCTATCGACTGGCCGGCTATACCGACGCCCTTTTTCCCGCTCCGGCCCAGGAGACGGCGCGCCACGACTGAGGAGGGCCTTGCATGATAACGGCATCACGTTCGGACGATCCGTTCGGCCGCATCGCTCTCGTCGCCTACAACGCGGATTGGCTGAACCATTATCGCGAGATCGTTTCCTCCCTGCGGTCCGCCTTTCCCGAATCCGCTCAATTTCATCATATCGGGTCGACAGCCGTGCCCGGCATGGCCGCCAAGGATATCATCGACGTCCAGGCGACTGTCGGCGGCTTCGACGATGTCGACGGGGATCGTCTGGCCGCGTTGAGCTATGCGAAGCTGCCCGTGCAGTCCGACCACGCGCCTGCCGGCCGCCACATCGCCGCCAGCGAACTCGAGAAGCGCTTCTTTCGAGGAATGGCACGGCCGGCGAACCTGCACGTCCGCATCAACGGCCGCTTCAATCAGCGCTATCCGCTGCTGTGCCGGGACTATCTGCGCGCCCACCCGGTGACGGCGGCGTCCTACCAGCTCATCAAACAGCGGCTCGCCCATTGGTTTCCTGACGACGCCGACCGCTACTACGATGTGAAGGACCCGTTGTTCGACGTGATCATGGATGGAGCAGAAGCCTGGGCGAAGCTGCTCGGGTGGACGTTGCCGCCCGGCGATGCCTAGAGCATTTCGCTCGAAAACGCTCGAGCAAGGAGTCTCGCGGCCCGTCTCGCCGCCCGCGGCTACGGCGGCGGCGCCCGGCCGATGCGGTAGATGCCGCGGATATCGCCGGGATCGATCGGCTTGCCCTTGCGGTAGATGACAATCCGGCCATCCTTCGCCAAGGCCGCGAGAATCCGTCGCAGGGGCTGCATCAGGGGGCCCCATCCTTCCGGATGCATCCCGCCGACGGCGCGCGCCACCTCGGTCGGGTCCAGCGTCTTGCCGGGACCGCGGCGGTCGATCAACGCGAACACCGCCGCCTCGAGTTGGGCGGCGACGGCGGTCGCCGGCCTGGGCGGTCCGGAGCGCGCCCCGTCGGGCGCCGACGCCTGGCCGGAGGTGGTTTCGTCGCGAGCCATGCACGGGTGATGCGCGCTCCCGGTCAGGCGCGTCAAGGCCCCTTCTCGGCTGCCGCGTCGCCGCCCGCCTCGGCCGGCGACGTGAGCTCGAGGGCGGCACGGCCCTCCGACGAGAATTGTCGTCGCCACATGGCCCGCAGCACAAGCGCCGTGGCCGCGATCATCACGTAGGCGCTCACAAACCAGCCCAGGTAGGCGAGCGCGAAGAAGAACGCCCGCTGACCGCGGTTGAAGTGCCGACCTGCCGCAACGTGCATGGCAGCGCAGCGGCGCACGTGCAGCGCCCCCTCCCGGCGCTCCTGCGGCGGCGGCATCGCGCCGATCAGGATGGCCGCATAGTTGAACAGGCGGTACGACCAGGCGAACTTGAAAAAGGCATAGCCGAAGATGATGACGAGGCCGACGACCTTGATCTCCCATCCGAGCCGACTGGTCATCACGGCAAACGGCAGATCAGCGATGAGCCGCAGCACGTCGTCGGTCGAGCGCAACAGAGCCAGCGAGCCGCCCATGGCAAGGAGCGCGGTCGAGGCGAAGAAGGCCGTGCCGTTCTGCAGCGCCGCCATGATGCTAGCATCGACGATCCGCTGCTCGCGCTCCCACATGCGCTCCATCCACACGAGGCGGAACCCGTTCATCCGCATGTTGAGGCTGCGGTGGGCACCGCGCCAGCGCTCCACCGCCAGCGTGTAGCCACCCCAGGCCGCGGCAAAGAAGGCGACTGCAATATAGTCGGCTACCGAAAACGGATTCATGCGTCGGCTCCCGCTCTCAGCCTCAGCGGCTCTCGCCCGGCCCGCGACGCGCGGCAAGCGCACTCGCCACATTGTCATTGGCGCGCGATTGATCAAATCTGCGGCGGAAACGCACGATCAAGGAGAACGCCATGGCGCAGACCATCGTTGTGAGCTCGCAGCAGCTCGTAGAGGAGGCCGAACGGGCCATCGAGACCCTCACGGTCGCCCAGGCGCTGGCGCTTCACGGCCGTGACGACGTCACCTTCGTGGACATTCGCGATCCACGCGAGCGCGAGCGCGAAGGCAAGATCCCGGGCGCCTTCTCCTGCACGCGCGGCATGCTGGAGTTCTGGATCGATCCGGCCAGCCGCTACTACAAGCCGGTGTTCGGGGAGGACAAGACGTTCGTCTTCTTCTGCGCCGGCGGCCTGCGCTCGGCCCTCGCCGCCGCCACCGCCAAGCACATGGGCCTCCAACCCGTCGCCCACATGGCCGGCGGCTTCGGCGCCTGGCGCGATGCGGGTGGGCCGCTCGAAGCTCCCGAGGCCAGGAAGGCGACCTGAGCGCCTCAGATGCGGCCCGAAGCGCCCCGATCGGAACAGAGCGATCACGTCGTCGGCGCTCGCGCCGCCGGTGACGAGGGCTTCGATGAGCATTGCGCTCGCTTCGGTGTCGGGAACGTCGACCTCGACGCCGTTCACGTCGAGAAACGCGACGCCCGCATGAACGCGGTCCGCTTGTTTCCTGCTCGAAGCGGTGGTTTCTGGCGATCGCCTCGATGAGCCGCACTGCGAGCACGATGAGGTCGTCCATCGGCTCGTAGTGGAAGAGGTTCTAGGGGCGAACGGCCGCGCTTTCGAGCAGGGAGCGGCTGAGAACAAAATGGTTTTCGCCGCTCGCCTCGACAACGATGGCATTCAATTCCTCGATCTGGTCGGGGGTGAACCAGACAGGCTCCACCGCCTCACCGGCCCAGATACGACGTAATCACCGGATACTTCGCCAGAGACCTGCGGAATGCATCGTCATGCCGATTGCGGTCGAGCTCCGCTGCCACGATAGCCAACTTGGCAAGATCCTGCTTGAGCAACTCTAACGCGGCGGCCTGCGCCCCAAGTGCATTGCGGACGCTCGCGACTTCATCCAGTTCGGCTGGCGCTGTCTGCGCCTCCGCCCGGTCGATCGCCGCGCGCAAGAACCGCCATGGTGCGCGCGATCTGCTCGACCGCGGCGCCCAGAACCGTGACGCTTTCGCTGATATTTGCGGGCAGGCCCATGGTGGTCTCCTGCCCGCAATATAGACGTCCACTTCGCCGGGCCCAAGCGGTCAGCGCTCGGCGAGGTAGTCGTGCACGATCTTGCCCAGGCCCAGCGTCAGGTCGCTCTGGATGTGCATGGCGGAGATCACCTCCAGCACCGGCAACTCGGCGACCGGGGCGAGCGCGTGCGGCGTCAGCGCCAGGGCACCCGGGCCGGTCCATGCGCCCTTCACCGTTACCTCCTCGAGCGCGTACTCGACGATCTCGCAGATGCGCGGCGAGGCATCCGGATTGGGGATGATCTTGAGCAGCCAGTTGGGCAAGGCGAACGAGGCTTCGACAGCCTTGATGTCGAAGGGATAGTGCTTGTAGCCCATGGTCGCCGTGGCAACGCGGGTGGAGCCGTAGTCGAGCGTGCCGAGCAGGTGGTCGCTGTCCACCTTGAGCGATGGGCTGGCGAGCTTCTTGGGGAAACCCCACAGCTCACGCCCGCCGGCGATCGGCGCCTCGTCGTTGAGGAACATGCAATGAGTGTAGTTGCCCTTGCGGCCGTTGAAGGTCACGGGGATCACCTGTCCGGTCTCGGTGTAGTCGCCGAAGCCGGTGGAATCGGGCATGCGGATGAACTCGTACTTGACGATCGGGTCGGTGACCTCCAGCGGCGCCGGCACCACGGCGCGAAGCTTATCCGGGTCGGTCCGGTAGGTGATGATGAGGAACTCGCGGTTGTGGAACCGGTACGGTCCCGGCGGAAAGGCCGGGCTCGTCAGCGGCATGGCGTAGGCCTTCTTGCGCACGTCCTGTTCGTTCATCGTCGGCTCCGTGGTCTCAAGCAAGGTCAGGGCGGGACTCATCGGCAGCGCGGATGCCCGGTGCGCGCCGGCACAACAGGGGCCAGCCCAACGCGAGGCTCAGCCGAAATCGAAGGTCGACACGCCGTCGAGCGACGTCGGCCGCTCGTAGATCTCCGGCTGGCGAAGCGCCCGGACGGCGTCGTCGTAGCCCGAGCGCCAGTGGTCCTCCATGCTCAGCCGTGAGAACTCGTAGTCCTTGCTGCTGCCCTCGTAGTGCTTGGACCGGTAGATCAGCTCGACGAGGTTGTAGACCTTGTGGCCGGCATACGGCCGCAGCAGCTCCAGCTCCGGCCCACTCTCGAAGGTCTTGGGCAGCTTGCCGAGCAGCGCCGACAGGGCGCCGCGCAGTAATTGACGATGTTTGAACTGGTCGGTGGCGGCCCGCGTACGGCTGGAGAACCGGATCTCCTTCTCACGCACATCGACCTCGATGAGATCCTTTGGCATCTCGCCCAGCGCGCTCCACAGGTCGACCTGGAAAGCGAGCGTGTCCATGTACGCGCCGCTCGTCTCCACCACCCATTGCAGCGGCGTGTTGGAGATCAGTCCGCCGTCCCAGTAGCACTCACCCTCGATCTCGATCGCCGGGAAGCCGGGCGGCAGGGCGCCGCTCGCCATGATGTGCTCGGGGCGGATGACGTCCGTGGTCGTATCGAAATAAGCGAAATTGCCGGTGCGCACGTTCACGGCGCCGACGCTCAGCCTCATGGCGCCGGCATTGAGCCGATCGAAGTCCACGAGGCGCTCGAGCGTGCCCTTGAGATCGCGCGTGTCGTAATAGCTGGTCGCCCCGACCGAGCCGGGGGCCGAGAACCACGGCGTCGGAATCCGCGGTGCGAAGAAACCCGGCGCGCCCGCCGCCAGGGCCATCGACGCGCTCGACTGATTGAGCCACGACCGCATCGCTTCGCCGGATGCGAATTGGTGGGTCAGGCTGCTGAGCGCGTCCCACGCCGGATGCGCGGTGATGCCCTCCCAGAACGCCCTGAGTTTCGCCAGCCGCTCCTGAGGAGCATTGCCGGCAATGATCGCCGAGTTGATGGCGCCGATCGAGATGCCTGCCACCCAGTCCGGCTCCAGCCCAGACTCGTGCAGGGCTTGATACACGCCGCCCTGGTAGGCACCGAGCGCCCCGCCGCCCTGCAGCAGGAGCGCGATGCACTCGAACGGCGGGCGCTGATCGAGATGGTGGGATCTCAGCTTCTGCATCGGGGGGCTCGTGCGGGGTGGACGCGAACGGGCTGGAGGGAGCCGCGGGACCGCCATGTTTCGGCTTGTTTCGACGTTCGTCAAACGCGGGCCGCGCAAAGCGTTAGCGCGTGCACACTAAACATGGATGACGAAACGATAATTACGGGCCGGCGCCCCTCCCCCGCCCCGGAGCGCTGCAGCACCCGCGCGGCGCAACAGCTTCTCCGATAAAGCCCGGCGGCGCCATTCTCATAGCGGTCGCGCTGCCACCGGCAATGCTGGACGACCGAGGCCCGGCCTCGAGCGTGAACGATGAAACGATGCCCCGGCGATTGCGCCGGGCCGACGGGCCGCGAGGCCGGCAGCGCCCGCCACGGCGGTCAAATCCATATTGGAGCCGTAGGCAAAGCGGAGCGGCATCGCCGCCGCGCCGCCCCTGCTCCCGAGCCGTCAGGCGAACTCGAGGATGACCGCGTCGACCGCCAGGCTGTCGCCTTCCTTGGCGTGGATCTTCGAGACGGTGCCGTCGCGCTCGGCGCGCAGCACGTTCTCCATCTTCATCGCCTCGACGATGGCCAAGGGCTCGCCCGCCTTGATCTCCTGGCCGGTGACGACGGCGATGGACTTGACCAGGCCGGGCATCGGGCAGAGCAGCTGCTTGCCGGTGTCGGCCGCCTGCTTCACCGGCATCAACCGCGCGAGCTCGGCTTCGCGCTGCGTAAAGACGCGGGCTGCGGCGAACGTGCCGGCGTGCGCGATCAGGATGCCGTTGAGGATCGGCCGCACCTGCATGGTGAACGGCTGGCCGTCGATCGTTCCGGCCCATACCGGACTGCCGGGCTTCCAGTCCGACCGGACCTCGATCGCCCTGTCGCGCCCCTCGGGCGTCACCCGGACCGCCTCGCCGCAGTTGCCCTCGACGCTGACCACGTGGGCCACGTCGCCGAGCATGGCCACCCGGTCGCGCTCGAAGCTGACTGGCGTTGCCGTCGGTAGCTGGCCGCTGATCGCCCGTTTGCGCCCGTTCAGCAGGTGATCGATGGCCGTCGCCACCGCCGCCATGCGCTCGGCGACGACGCCCTGGGGCGGCGGATTGGAGAAGCCCTCGGGGAACTCCTCCGCAATGAAGCCCGTCGACAGCGCCCCTTCGCGCCAGCGCGGATGCTGCATGAGCGTGGCAAGGAACGGAATGTTGTGACGGATGCCCTCGATGGCGAAGCCGTCCAGGGCCCTCGCCTGCGCGTCGATCGCCGCCAGCCGCGTCGGCGCGTGCGTCACCAGCTTGGCGATCATCGGATCGTAATAGATCGAGATCTCGCCGCCCTCGTAGACGCCGGTATCGTTGCGGATGGTGATACCGTCGGTGGTGCCTTCCGCCGGCGGGCGGTAGGTGATCAGACGACCCGTCGAGGGCAGGAAGTTGCGGGTCGGATCCTCGGCATAGACACGGGACTCGACCGCCCAGCCGTCGAGCTTCACGTCGGCCTGCGTGAAGCGCAGCTTCTCGCCTGCGGCGACGCGGATCATCTCCTCGACCAGGTCGATGCCGGTGATCAGCTCGGTGACCGGATGCTCCACCTGGAGGCGGGTGTTCATCTCCAGGAAGAAGAACGACCGGTCCTGACCCGCGACGAACTCCACCGTGCCGGCCGAATCATAGCCGACCGCCTTGGCGAGCGCGACCGACTGCTCGCCCATGGCGCGGCGGGTCGCCTCGTCGAGCAACGGGGACGGGGCCTCCTCGATCACCTTCTGATTGCGGCGCTGGATGGAGCACTCGCGCTCGTTCAGGTAGACGACGTTGCCGTGCTTGTCGCCGATCAGCTGGATTTCGACGTGGCGCGGGTTGACGATGAACTTCTCGACGAACACCCGGTCGTCGCCGAAGGACGACTTCGCCTCGGACTTGGCGCGGTCGAAGCCCTCCTTCACCTCGTCCAACGAATGGGCGATGCGCATGCCCTTGCCGCCGCCGCCGGCGGAGGCCTTGATCATCACCGGAAAGCCGATCTCGCTGGCGATCGTGCCGGCATGTTCGGCATCCTCGATGATGCCGAGGAAGCCCGGCACCGTCGAGACGTTGGCGGCGTTGGCGAACTTCTTCGATTCGATCTTGTCGCCCATGGCCTCAATGGCCTTGGGGTTGGGGCCGATGAAGACGATTCCGGCCGCGGCGAGCGCCTCGGGGAAGGAGGCCCGCTCGGACAGGAAGCCGTAGCCCGGATGCACGGCCTCGGCCCCCGTGGCGCGGCAGGCCTCGACGATCTTGTCGATCAGCAGGTACGACTGCGCCGCCGGCGCCGGGCCGATGTGCACGGCCTCGTCCGCCATCTCCACGTGCAGCGCCTCGGCGTCCGCGTCGGAGAAGACGGCCACCGTCTTGATGCCCATCTTGCGCGCGGTCTTGATGACGCGGCAGGCGATTTCGCCGCGGTTGGCGATGAGGATCTTGCTGAACATGCCCCGCCCGCTTCCGTTCGAGTCTTGACAATGGTTGGGGCCCAAGTGGGAACCCTGTCCCGCGTTTAGCGTGTTTCGAGTGTCGTGCCAGCGGGCGATGCGCTCACCGCATCGCCCGGCTTTGACGACGCTCAGGCGAGCAGATGCGCGATCGCCTCGCGCTCGCCGTTCAGTTCGTCGAGCGTCACCTTGACCTTCTCCTGGGAGAACGCGTCGAAGCTGAGCCCCTCGACGCGTGTGTAGGAACCGCCCGAGCAGATCACCGGCACGCCGAACATCACGCCCTCCGGCACGCCGTAGCTGCCGTCAGAGGGGATGCCCATCGACACCCATTTGCCGTCGCTGCCCAGCACCCAGTCGCGCACGTGATCGATGGCGGCATTGGCCGCCGATGCCGCCGACGACTGGCCGCGCGCCTCGATGATCGCCGCACCGCGCTTGGCGACGTCCGGAATGAAGGTATCCTTGATCCAGGCCTCGTCGCCGATCAGCTCGGAGAGCTTCTTGCCGCCGACGGTGGCGTAGCGGTGGTCGGGATACATGGTCGGCGAATGGTTGCCCCACACGGCGAGCTTCTCGATCTCCGCCACCGGTACCTTCGCCTTGGCCGCCAGCATCGACAGCGCCCGGTTATGGTCGAGCCGCAGCATGGCGCTGAAGGCCGAGGCCGGCAGGTCCGGCGCCGATTTCATGGCGATGTAGGCGTTGGTGTTGGCCGGATTGCCGACCACCAGCACCTTGACGCTGCGCTTGGCGCTCTCGTTCAGGGCCTTGCCCTGGACGGTGAAGATCTCGGCGTTGGCGGTGAGCAGATCGGCGCGCTCCATCCCCTTGCTGCGCGGCCGGGCGCCGACGAGGATGGCGATATCCACGTCCTTGAAGGCTTCCTTGGGCTGATCGGTGATGGTCACGCCGGCGAGCAGTGGGAAGGCGCAGTCGTCGAGCTCCATGACCACGCCCTTCACGGCCGGGAGCGCCTGGGGCAGGTCGAGCAGATTGAGGTGAACCGGCTGGTCCTTGCCGAGCAGGTCGCCGTTGGCGATGCGGAACAGCAGGGCATAGCCGATCTGGCCGGCCGCGCCCGTGACGGCGACGCGCATGGGGGTCTTGCTCATGGTGGCTCCTTCGACGGGGCGCGGGCCGGGCCGGCGCCCAAGAGAGACTGGATCCGCTGGCAGCGCTGGGCCCGCGAAGCCTCAGAGGGGAATGTTATCGTGCTTTTTCCAGGGCTGCTCCGCCTTCTTGGCTTTGAGCATGGCGAGCGCGCGCGCCACGCGCCGGCGGGTGGAATGAGGCATGATCACCTCGTCGATGTAGCCGCGCTCGGCCGCGACGAACGGTGACAGGAAGCGCTCCTCGTACTCCTTGGTGCGGGCGTTGATCTTCTCGGGATCGCCGATGTCGCTACGGAAGATGATCTCGACCGCGCCCTTGGCGCCCATGACCGCGATCTGCGCCGTCGGCCAGGCATAGTTAACGTCGCCGCCGATGTGCTTGGAGGCCATGACGTCGTAGGCGCCGCCGAACGCCTTGCGGGTGATGATGGTGACGAGCGGCACCGTTGCCTGGCTGTAGGCGAAGAGCAGCTTGGCACCGTGCTTGATCAGGCCCCCGTATTCCTGCGCGGTGCCCGGCAGGAAGCCCGGCACGTCGACGAAGGTCACGATCGGGATCTCGAAGCTGTCGCAGAAGCGCACGAAGCGTGAGGCCTTGCGCGAGGCGTCGCTGTCCAGCACTCCCGCCAGCACCATGGGCTGGTTGGCCACGATGCCCACGGTCGCCCCGTCGATGCGGCCGAAACCGGTGATGATATTGCGCCCGTAGGCCTCCTGCAGCTCGAAGAAGTCGCCCTCGTCGACGACCTTTCCGATCAGTTCCTTCATGTCATAGGGCTTGTTCGGGCTGTCGGGGATGAGGGTGTCGAGCGACTTGTCGATCCGGTCCGGGTCGTCGAAGCTCGGCCAGCGCGGCACGCCCTCGGTGTTGTTGGCGGGCAGGAAGTCGAGCAGGCGGCGCACCTGGAGCAGCGCCTCCACGTCATTGTCCCAGGCGCCGTCGGCGATCGACGACTTGCTGGTGTGCACCTTGGCCCCACCCAGATCCTCGGCGGTGACCGTTTCGTTGGTGACCGTCTTCACCACGTCGGGGCCGGTGACGAACATGTAGGACGTATCGCGGACCATGAAGATGAAGTCCGTCATGGCGGGCGAGTAGACGTCGCCGCCGGCGCACGGGCCCATGATCACGGAGATCTGCGGGATGACCCCGGAGGAGATGACGTTGCGCTTGAACACCTCGCCGTAGCCGCCGAGCGCCGCGACGCCCTCCTGGATGCGCGCGCCGCCGGCATCGAAGAGGCCGATGATCGGGGCGCGCATCTTCAGCGCCATGTCCTGGATCTTGATCATCTTCAGCGCGTGCGTCTCGGAGAGCGAGCCGCCGAACACGGTGAAGTCCTTGGCGAAGACGAAGACGGTGCGGCCATTGACGGTGCCCCAGCCGACCACGACGCCGTCGCCCGGCGTCTTGGGCTGGCTCGCCATCCCGAAGTCGACGCAGCGGTGCTGCACGAACATGTCGAACTCCTCGAAGGAGCCCTTGTCGAGGAGAAGCTCGATCCGCTCACGCGCGGTCAGCTTGCCGCGGCCGTGCTGCGCCTCGATGCGCTTTTCACCGCCCCCGAGCCGCGCCGCAGCCCGACGCTCTTCCAGCGCCTCGAGAATATGCTTCATCCCGTCCCTCGCGATCGAACCTGTCCAAGGAGTCGCTCGCTCCCTATCACGGCATCGTGCACGGACGGAATAGGGTTCGCGCGCGATGTGGGCCGGCAGTGCACAACGCGCATCACCTGGGCGCGATGCGCCAGCGCATCTGCACGCTGGCGTCGAAGCGGAGTGTGGCGGGCGGCAGGATCGCCAGCGTGCGAACGCCCTCATGCGCTACAGGCAAATCGGCCTCGCCGCTGATCGGCGGTCGCGCGTTGCCATCGGCAATATCGGTGATCTCGACCAGCCGCAGCCCGGCGGCATCGGCGTAGACGTCGGCCTGTTCGCGGGCGTCGATCACCGCCGCGCGCCGCGCTTCGTTCAGGACGGCGCGGCGATTTTTCACATCGAAAGTGACCGTGTTGATCTTGAGCAGGCCGGTGTTGGCCAGCGCCGTGATGTTAGTCTAGTGCCGAGGCGATCGAGCTGTATCCGGCGCCGTCTCGGCAGTGCCCACCCCTTCCACGGCGAGCACGGGCTTGCGGTCTGCCGCCGCCTCCTCGGCGAGGGCAGCAGCCGGCAGTACCGCCGCCAACACGGCGAACGCTGAACGCGCAACAATTGGCATGGTCATCCCCGGGCTCGCGACGAAGCGATTGGGGATCGGGATGGGGCCGGAAATCGGGCCGCAATCCGGCCGGAAAGCGCCGAGGCCAGGCTTAGGCGGTCACGCCAGCGCGAGCAGCTTCGCCGCTGCCGCAAAGTCGGCGAAACGCCGGCTGCGCCGCAGGGTCGCCTCCTCGTCGGCGCCCCAGCGCTCGATCTGATGGTCCTCGTCCACGTGCGCCGCGGCCCATGCGGCCTCGGGCGTCAAGCGCCCCTGCGCCACGGCCAGGGCGAGCACGACGGAGCCGGACAGCGTGGTCAGCACGTGCATGGCAGCAAGGCCGAACGGCACCGGCATGGCGCGCACCGCCGTCTCGACCGCCTCGATCGTGGGCTGGGGCTGGGCCGCATACATCACCCCCTCCGCCAACACGAAACGCGCCCCGTAGCGCTCATGCATCCAGCTCAGCAGTGGATCCCAGCACGCGGTCTGGCGGTCGGCCAGCGACTGCGGCTCCGCCGCGCGGTAGCAGAGAAGATCGCTGCCGCCGTATTTGGCGACCTCGGCGACGATCGGCCGCGGGTCGTCCGAGACCGTATCGAGCGCCGCCATGACCATACGCGTCATCGGCATGGTGGAGGGATCGACGACATCGCGCTGGGCCTGCCACTCCTGTGCCACCGCCTCGGCCGCCGCCTGGGTCGGCAACGCCAGCGGCCGGCGTGCCGTCGTCCGGGCGCCGCGCCCGTCGAGACGGACCGAGAAGCGGCCCTCCTCGTCCTGGGTGACGGCCACCTCCGTGTAGAAGCGTCGCGGCAGCGTCGGCCGCATCGCCCGCTGGCTGATGCGGATCGGATCAGGGTCCTGGTCGGTCGAAGCCATGGCTTGCACTCACGCGGTCGCAGCCGCTGTCGAAAAAGGCGACGACTCCCTAGACGGTTCCGGACGCCGACGGAATTCCCCGGCACCTATTCGTCGGGCGAATCGACAATGGGGTCGTAGCGGCTGGCATCGAACCCCAGGAGGTTCCACGTCTGCGCCATGTGGGGCGGCAGCGGTGCGGTCACATCGACGGGCGTTCCGGTGCGCGGATGGGGAATGACGATACGCCGTGCCAGCAGATGCAATTTCTTCTGGATGCCGCCGGGCAGTTCCCAGTTCTCGATATCGAAGTATTTGGGGTCGCCGACGATCGGATGGCCGATGTGAGCGGCATGGACGCGCAACTGGTGGGTGCGTCCGGTCACCGGCTTGAGGGAGAGCCAGGCCAGCTTCTGCGCCGAATTCTCGACGAGCGCATAATAGGTGACGGCATGGCTGGCGCCCTCGTCGCCATGACGCGCGACGCCCATGCGCGAATCGCCCTCCTCGCCTTCCTCCTTGGCCACATAGGTCGATACGCGGCCCTGCTTGACGCGCGGCACCCCGGCGACCAGGGCCCAATAGATCTTGCGCGCCGCACGCGAACGGAAGCTCTTGGCCAGCGTGGCGGCGGCAAGCCGCGTCTTGGCGATGACCAGGCAGCCGGCAGTGTCCTTGTCCAGCCGGTGAACCAGCCGCGGCTTCTGACCCTCCTTGTCGCGCAGCGCTTCCAGCATGCCGTCCACGTGGCGGCGCGTGCCTGAACCGCCCTGCACGGCAAGGCCCATGGGCTTGTTGAGCACCATGATGTCCCGATCCTCGTAGAGCACCAGCGACTTGATGAAGGCCGCGTCGCCTTCGTCCTGCGCCGGTGTGCGGCTGCTCGGGCGCGCCGAGGCGAGCTTCAGCGGCGGGACGCGAACCTGCTGTCCTGCCTCGAGCCGGTCGTTGGGCTTCACGCGGCCGCCGTCGACGCGCAGCTCGCCCTTGCGCACGATGCGCTGGATGTGGGTGAAGGCGAGCTGCGGGAAGCGGGCGACCAGGAAGCGGTCGAGCCGCATGCCCGCCTCGTCCGGTCCCACGGCGAGCGTCTGGACGCCGCTGGCCAAGGTCTCCGCGGTCTGCGCCTTGGCCGCCGCCCGCGGCTGGGCCGGGCCGCGGGGCGGCACACTGCCGGCGCCGGCCGTGCCACGCTCGTCCTGACGCCGGCCGACGCCCGCCGCCCGGCGCGGCGGCGACGTCTCGGCCGCGCCCGGCCGCTTTCCGCGGCCCGCGGCCCCCGCAGCGGGCTTGGACTTCGCCGGGCCGCCAGCCCGGGCCCGGCCGCCGGCCGCCTTCGAGGCGGCACCCGGGCCGGAGGCGCGCGGCGGCCTTGCGCCGCTCCGTCCGCCAGCGCGCGTCATGGGAAGCTCCTCAACATCATCTGCGGTCCACGAAAATGAGGGCACGACACCCGGGCGGCGAGCAGACCGCGGGTAAGGGCCGGGCCGATGATCCTACCCCGTCGCGGCGGGCTCTTCGGCAGCGGTGCGCGCGGCGGCAAAGGCGATATACCAGTCGAGGCTCGTCGGGTTGGCCATCGCGTCACGGTTGGCGATGCCGGACGCCGCGTGGCCGAGCAGCAGCTTCTTGATCGGCACCTCCAGCTTCTTGCCGGATAGCGTGTAGGGCACCGCGGGTGCGGCGACGATGGCGTTCGGCACGTGGCGCGCCGACAGCGCCTGGCGGATGCGGACGTTGATCGCGCCCGCCAACCGGTCGTCGAGCGTGGCCCCGTCGCGCAGGACGACGAACAGGTAGAGGAACGACTCGCGCCCGAGAAACTCCAGATCGACCACCAGGCTGTCGGCGACCTCCGGAAACTCGTCGACCAGCCGGTAGAACTCGCTGGTGCCCATGCGGATGCCATGCCGGTTGATGGTCGCATCCGAGCGGCCGTAGATGATGGCGCCCCCGCGCGGCGTGATCTTGATCCAGTCGCCGTGCCGCCAGACGCCCGGGAAGACCTCGAAGTAGCTCTCACGATAGCGCCGGTCGCCGGGATCGTTCCAGAATTGCAGCGGCATGGAGGGCACGGGCTCGGTGCACACCAGTTCGCCCACCTCGTCGATCACCGGGTGGCCGCTCTCGTCGAAGGCCTCGACCTTGTGCCCCAGGGCGCGGCACTGCATCTCGCCGGCGTAGACCGGCAGGATCGGGGTACCGCAGATGAAGGCACCGGCAAAGTCGGTGCCGCCGGAGATCGGCGACAGCCAGATATCGCTGCGCACGTTGCCATAGATCCATTCATAGGCTTCCGCCGACAACGGCGAACCGGTCGACGACAGGGCCCGCAGGCTGCTCAGATCGGCAAGCTCGTTGGGCTTCAGACCGGCCTTGGCACAACCCGCGAAATACGCAGCGCCGGCCCCGAACACGGTGACCCTGGCCTGCTCGACGAATGTCCAGAGCACGCCGAGGTCGGGATAGCCCGGGTTGCCGTCGTAGATGGCGATCGAGGCGCCGGAGGCGAGCGCCGCGACCTGCGCGTTCCACATGATCCAGCCCGAACTCGTGTACCATTGCGCCGTATCGTCGGGCCCCAGATCGCAGTGCAGCGCCTGCATGGCGACCATTTCAAGGGTGATGCCGGCGTGGCCGTGCACGATCGGCTTCGGCAGCCCCGTCGTGCCCGACGAGTAGACCACCCAGAGCGGATGGTCGGCCGCGACCGGCAGGATCGCGAGCGGCGCGCGGCGCGCCGCCAGTTCGCTCCAATCGTGCGCTCCCGGGAAGAGCGCGTGGTCCACGGCCGGCTCGAGCCGCGGCAGGATCACGACCGCCTTCAGGCTGGGCAGCTCGCGCGCGATACCGGCGACCATCGCGCCGCGGGCAAAGGGCTTGCCGGCATATCGATAGCCATCGGCCGCGATGAGCACCTTCGGCTCGATCTGCGTGAAACGGTCGAGGACCGCGTTCTCGCCCATATCCGACGAGCACAGCGACCAGACCGCGCCAAGGCTCGCCACCGCCAGGAAGCTGACGATGGTTTCGGGAATGTTGGGCATGATCGCCACCACGCGGTCGCCCGGGCCGACGCCGAGCTCGGCCAGCGACGCGGCCATGGCCGCCACCTTGGCGCGCAGCTCGCCCCAGGAGATCTCGGCGGTCGGGACGCCTTCCGACGCATAGACGATGGCGCGGCAGGAGGGGTCGTCGCCCCGGTGACGCAGCACCTGGTCGACATAGTTGAGCCGCGCGCCCTCGAACCAGCGCGCCCCGGGCATCTCACGGCTGGACAGCACGGAATCGTAGCGGCGCTCCGCCTTGATGTCGAAGTGATCCCAAACGGTCGCCCAGAAGGTCTCGAGGTTGTCGACCGACCACTCCCACAGGCTCTGATAGTCGGTGAACGCCAGCCCGCGGTGTTCGGCCAGCCACGCCATGTAGTGCGTGATCCGCGCGCGTTCGACATAGGCCGCGGTGGGCGTCCAGAGGAGCTTGCCTTCGCTCAAACCGACCATCCGATATCCTCCGGGGCAGCGCGATCGCCGGCGCAAGGACCGGCCATTGCATTTCGCCCCGCCGCGCTCATTTCGTGTCTAGCACCCCAGCCGCGTCGGTGCAGCAGCCACCGTTGCCGCTGGCCGGCCGCGGGCGCAGCGCTGGCGGTCGCAAGAAGGACTGCCCATGGCGACCGCCCTGGCCGAATTGTTCGGCGACTTTCTGTCGACCATCATCTTTCTGGCCGTCTTCGGTGTCACCGGCGACATCATTCTCGCCACCGGTCTCGCCGTCGGCACAGCCGTGATGCAGTTCGCCTGGATGCGCGCCAGGGGCCATGCGATCAACCTCATGCAATGGTTGAGCATCGGCCTGGTCCTGGGGTTGGGCGGCGCCACCCTGATCACCCATGACAGCCGATTCGTCATGTTCAAGCCGAGTATCGGCCATTTCGCCGTTGGCGCGGTCATGCTGCGGCGAGGCTGGATGGGTCGCTACCTGCCGCGGCCGGCGCGCGACAACCTCGACCCGGCGGCGATCGACGCCGGTGGTTACGCGTGGGCGGCGCTCATGTTCGCGCTCGGACTGATCAACATCGCCATCGCCCTCACCGGCGACATGCGCCTGTGGGGCTTCTACATCACCTTCGTCGCCGTCGGCGCCAAGGTCCTCGCCGGGCTCGTCAACTATGTCGTACTGCGCACGCTCGTGGCCCGCTCGCTGCGCGCCAAAGCGCAAGCGGCCCGCCCGGCTGCGCCCTTGGCCGACAAGCCGCCGGCGCATGAGGCGCTTTGACCGGGGCCACTGCCGAGTTGAAGTATCGCCAGGCCGCGACATCCCGATCGCCGAAGCGCACTCGGCGCCTAATCCTCGCGACGCTCCCGCCGCAGTTTCTCCCAATACTCGAGACGCTTGGCAATCTCGCGCTCGAAGCCCCGTGGCGCGGGCGCGTAGAAGTGCTGGCGGCCGAGCTTCTCCGGCCAGTAGTCCTGCCCCGAAAAGGCATCCGGGGCGTCGTGGTCGTAGGCATAGCCCGAGCCGTAGCCTTCGGCTTTCATCAGCTTGGTCGGCGCGTTGAGAATGGTCTTGGGCGGCGCCAGCGAGCCGGCGGCCTTGGCTGTCCGCGTCGCCGCGCCGAAAGCCAGGTAAGCGGCATTCGATTTCGGTGCCGTGGCGAGATAGATCGCGGCCTGAGCCAGCGCCAACTCGCCCTCCGGCGAGCCCAGGAAGTCGTAGGCGTCCTTGGCCGCGTTGCAGATCACGAGCGCCTGCGGATCGGCGAGCCCGATATCCTCGATGGCCATCCGCACCAGCCGCCGCGCCACGAACAGCGGATCCTCCCCCGCGTCCAGCATGCGCGCCAGATAATAAAGCGCTGCATCCGGGTCGGAGCCGCGCACCGTCTTGTGCAGCGCCGAAATCAGGTTGTAATGGCCATCCTGCGTCTTGTCGTAGATTGGCGCGCGCCGCTGCACGACCTCCTGCAGGTGCTCGATGTCGAACACCTCGCCCGGACGCGCAGCGCGCCAGACCTCCTCCGCCAACGTGAGCGCCGCGCGGCCGTCCCCGTCGGCCATCCGCACCAGGGAGGCCCGCGCTTCCGAGTCGATCGGTAGTGGCTTTGTCTCGATTCTCTCGGCTCTTAGAAGAAGATCCTCAATTGCCGTCTCATCGAGCGGCTTGAACACCATGACGCGCGCGCGAGACAACAAGGCGGCGTTGAGCTCGAACGACGGATTCTCGGTGGTGGCGCCGATCAGCGTGATGGTGCCGTCCTCCACCACGGGCAGGAAGGCATCGAGCTGGGCGCGGTTGAAGCGATGGATCTCGTCGACGAACAGCAGCGTCCCCTGGCCGGTCGAGCGGCGCCCACGCGCCGCCTCGAACACCTTCTTGAGGTCGGCGACCCCCGAGAAAATGGCCGAGATCTGCTCGAACTTGAGCTTCGTCTCACCCGCCAGCAGGCGCGCGACCGTGGTCTTGCCCGTCCCCGGCGGGCCCCAGAAGATCAGCGAACCGAGCGCACCGGAGGCGAGCAGGCGCGTGATCGCCCCATCGGGCCCGACCAGATGATCCTGCCCGGCGACGTCGGCCAGACAGGCCGGCCGGAGCCGGTCCGCGAGCGGACGCGGCGCCTCGCGCTCCAGCCCCGCGGCAGCAAAGAGATTGGTCATCGTTCAATTCCCTGCGCCATTCGCCCGACCGGGGCGGGACGGCGTGGACGGCTCACGTGAGCATGGTCTTGCTCACGTACGAGATTATGTAACGATCGCCGGATCGGATACGAATGGCTATCGGACGGCAGGCATGGCGCCCTATTGCAGCCGCGAAGGCGGTTTTTAAGCAAGACGTCGGGTTTTGCGGCGCCGGGAGATCCCATGCGGGGAGACGGAATGACACGCGCCTTGCGCATACGGGCGTCGCTCTTAGCCACCCTGGCCCTGCTGGCACTGGCGGGCCTCGCGGCCACGCCCGCGGTGGCCGCCGGCAAGCGCAGCGACCTGGTCAAGGCCGACCTCCTCGCCGAGCCAGCCGCGGTTGAGGCCGGGCAGCCCTTCTGGGTGGCGCTGCGCCTGCGCATGAAGGAGCACTGGCACACCTACTGGCGCAACCCGGGTGATTCCGGCCTGCCGACCGAAATCAAATGGACGCTGCCGGCCGGCTTCACCGTCGGCGAAATCGTCTGGCCGACGCCGGCCCGCATCCCGGTCGGCCCCCTCGTCAACTTCGGCTACGACGGCGAAGCCGTTCTACTCACGCAGGTCATGCCGCCCAAGGACCTGGCGGCTCGCGGCACGGTCGGGCTCCAGGCCCACGCCACCTGGCTCGTCTGCGAGAAGGAGTGCGTACCGGGCGAGGCGCAACTGTCGCTCGACCTGCCGCTCGCGGTCCCCGGAAGCCCCGCTGCAGCGAACCCTGACAACGCCGCGGTCTTCGCGGCCGCCCGCGCCGCGCTGCCCACCCCCCAGCCCGGCAAGGCCACATTCGAGGCCACCGCTCAGACGCTCACCCTGAAGCTCGAGCGCCTGGGGGCCGGGGACGCGGTCACCTCGGCCTATTTCTTTCCGATCGACGACAGCCTGATCGACAACGCGGCCGAGCAGGCGTTCAGCCGCGAGGGCGACGGGCTGACGCTGACCATGGCCCGCAGCACCCTGGCGAGCGCCACGCCCGCCGCAGTCGCCGGCGTCCTCAGTGTCACCGACGGCACCGCCGCGCGCCGCGCCTACGCCATCGACACGGGCGGCAAGGCGGCCCCGGCCCTTACCGCCGCCCCTGCCTTCAGATCGGGCGAGGGATCGCCGCCCGCGACCCGGCCGCCCCCCGGTGGCGGGGACGTGCTCACGTTGCTCGGCGCCGCCGCGCTGGCGCTGCTGGGCGGCATCGTGCTCAACCTGATGCCGTGCGTCTTCCCCGTCCTTTCGATCAAGGTGCTGGCCCTGGCCAACAGTGGCGGCGAAACACCCGGCCACATGCGCCTGCACGGGCTCGCCTACGGCGCCGGCGTACTGGCCGCGTTCGGTGCCCTGGCCGCCGTCTTGCTGACCGCGCGTCAGGCGGGCATGGAGGTAGGCTGGGGCTTCCAGCTACAATCGCCGATGGTCGTGGCCGCCCTGGCCTACATCATGCTCACCATGGCGCTTGCCCTGTCGGGCGCCATCCATATCGGCGCGTCATTCGCCGGCATCGGCGATGGTCTCACCCGGAGGGCGGGCCTCTCCGGCTCGTTCTTCACCGGCGTGCTGGCGACGGTGGTCGCGAGCCCGTGCACGGGTCCGTTCATGGGCGCAGCCATCGGCTTTGCGCTGACGCAGTCGGCTGCCACCGCCATGGCCGTGTTTCTGGCCCTGGGCCTCGGCTTCGCCCTGCCCTTCGTGGTGCTCGCGTTCTCGCCCGCACTGCTGCGGCGGCTGCCGCGCCCCGGCCTGTGGATGGACCGGCTGAAACAGGCTTTGGCCTTTCCGCTCTACGCGACGGTCGCCTGGCTCGTGTGGGTGCTGAGCCAACAGGTGGGTCCCGCAGGGCTGTTTGCCGCCCTGGGCGGGCTGGTCCTCGTCGCCTTCACCGTCTGGCTCATCGGCATCGCCGGGCTCTCGCGCGGTGGCCTTGCCTGGGCGACGCGGGCCGTGGCCCTCCTCGCCATTGCCGCGTTGGCCGGCCTGGTCAACATCGTCAGGGAGGACCGACTCGGACCGGCCGCGCCGCAGGCACTGGCGCAGGAGCAGGGCGTCGAGCCCTTCAGCCAGGCGCGCCTTGACGAACTGGTGGCCGCCGGCCGGCCGGTGTTCGTCAACATGACCGCGGCCTGGTGCATCACCTGTATGGTCAACGAACGCGTGGCACTGGCGACCGATGCGGTTCGGGGGGCCATGAAGGACCGCGATATCGCCTATCTCAAGGGCGACTGGACCAATCAGAACCCTGAGATCACCCGGGTGCTGGACCGGTATGGACGCGGCGGCGTGCCGCTCTACCTGCTCTACACCCGCGGGGCGGAGCCGATCGTGCTGCCACAGGTGCTGACGCCAGCGACCGTGATGGCGGAGTTCGCGCGCGTTACGACGCGAGCCGCAGAGCGCGCGCCGGACGGCCCCTCCGGGGCCACCCCGTCCCGCTCGCTCTTCTGAGTTGCTTCGTACATCCGCGTTGCGTCGCGTTACCCCTCACGAACCCGGGAGTTTTGCCATGACCTTTGCATCACCGGCCCGATCGCGCCGTGCCCTCCTCGTCTTGTCCGCCCTCGGCGTCGCCGCGCTCGGCGCCTCGGCCGCCTACGCGGCCACACCGTCGGCGGCCGCCAAGGTCGGCCAGCCGGCACCGGCCTTCTCCGCCACCGATGCCAGGGGCAAGCCGGTATCCCTCGCCGCCCTCAAGGGCAAAACGGTGGTGCTCGAATGGTCCAACCACGAGTGCCCCTTCGTGCAGAAGCACTACACCGGCGCCATGCAGGCCTTGCAGAAGAAGTGGACCGGACAGGGCATCGTGTGGCTTACGGTGCTGTCGTCGGCCCCAGGCGAGCAAGGCGGCGTCAGTCCGACCGAGGCCAACAAGCTGAGCGTCGACCGGGGCGCCGCACCGACCGACGTGGTGATGGACCCCAAGGGTGAGCTCGGGCGGCTCTACGGCGCCCGCACCACCCCCGACATGTACGTGATCACACCGGACGGCACGCTCGCCTACATGGGCGCCATCGACGACAAGCCGTCGACCAACCAGGCCGACCTGAAGACCGCCCGCAACTACGTGGACGAAGCGCTTGTCGCGGTCACGACGGGCAAGCCGGTCGCCGTGTCGGCAACGCGCTCGTACGGCTGCTCGATCAAATACTCGTCGTAAGAGCGCTGCGCTTCGGCTTGATCGAGAGGTTTCGCCTTCACCCGATCAGGCCGAGAGCCCGCGAGCGTGTCGCCCTTCAAGCGCGATCGGCTGCTTCCACCCGAGCGCGCGAGGCGCTAAGGCATTCCGCGTCTCTTCAAATCGCCGAAATGCTCTATCTATTTGATTTGTCGCGTTTTTTTCACGCGAACCGGCTTCCACTTCGCTCGAAAGCGTCTAGCCGTTGAGAACGGCCGTGAAGACCTGGCCGGCCCGATTGATGGTGATCTCCCAGAAGCGGGCACGCTGGTTCAGCGCGCGATCGAGGTCCTTTGACGATTTGATCGTCTCGCCGTTCACGGCCAGGATCACGTCGCCCTTGCGCAGGCCGACGCGCGCCGCATCCGTATCCTCGGGCACCTCGCTCAGCACCACGCCCTCGCTCGCCACCTCCAGAGAGAGCTCCTCCGCCACCGCCGGCGACAGATTGGACGCCGTCGCCCCGGCGAAGGGCGAGCGCGCGGGCAGCTTGACCGCCTCGCGTGGCCGCGTCTCCGGCGCCGGGCTGAGCTTGACGGTAAGGGTGAGCTTCTGGGTGCCCCGTTGCACCGTGAGCGCCGCCGTGCCGCCCAAGGGCTTGGTGGCAAGCCGGTAGCCGAAGGCATCGGGGTCCTCGATGGTCTGCCCGTCGACGGCCAGGATGAGGTCGCCCCGCTTCAGCCCCGCCTCGACCGCCGGACCCGCCTCGAACACGCCGGCGACCAGCGCTCCCGTCGGCCGGTCGAGGCCCATGCTCTCGGCGATGTCTGCGCTAACGACCTGCAACTTGGCGCCGAAATAGGGACGTCTCACCGACTTGCCGCCGCTCCTGGCCGACTCGACGACGATCCTGACCATGGCCGCCGGAATGGCGAAGCCGATGCCGACGCTGCCGCCGGAGCGCGAGAAGATCGCGGAATTGATGCCGACCAGCCGTCCCTGCATGTCGACGAGCGCGCCGCCCGAATTGCCGGGATTGATGGCCGCGTCGGTCTGGATGAAGAACTGGTAGTCGCCGATGCCGACCTGGGTGCGCGCAAGCGCGGAGACGATCCCCTGCGTCACCGTCTGCCCCACGCCGAAGGGGTTGCCGATGGCGAGCACCAGGTCGCCGACCTCCAGGGTATCCGAATTGCCGATGGCCATGACCGGCAGAGGCGCGTGGGTGCCCTTGATCCGCAGCACGGCGAGATCCGTGCGCGGATCCCGCAACAGGATCTCGACGTCGAACTCGCGCTTGTCGGCAAGCGCGATCTTCACCTCCGTCATGTTCTCGATGACGTGGTGGTTGGTGACGATGATGCCGGACGGATCGACGATGACCCCGGAGCCCAGCGAGCGCTGTACCCGCTCCTGCGGCACGCCGAAATCGCCGCCGAAGAAGCGGCGAAAGAACGGATCGTCGAAGAACGGATTCTGCTGACGCCGCTCGACGCGGGCGCCGTAGACGTTCACCACCGCCGGCGCCACCTGCTTCACCACCGGCGAGAACGACAGCTGGATCTCACTGCGTGACTGCGGCGTCGCGCGCTCCTGCGCCGAGGCTGGCAGCGCCAGGGCGGCGACGAAGAGGACCGGAAACAGGCGGGGCAGAAGCGGTGATGCGCGCATGGGGTCAACCGTCAGATGGAGACCGACTGCATATAGGCGGACCGTCGGTCAGGGCAAACCCGCCTGCCTGCTGCCGCCCGCCCGGGCGCTAAAAGCACGACGCAACCGGATGAGGTCATCCGGTTGCGCGGACGCGCTCCAGCCTTCGAGGCACTTCTCCGCAGCCGCAGCGCGCCTGCGGGCGCGCCTCTGAACGGCTTACGCCGCTTCCTGGGTCGGGCCGGAATCGATGCCCTTGGCGTCGACGTCACGGTCCACGAACTCGATGACGGCCAGCGGGGCATTGTCGCCATAGCGGAAGCCGGCCTTCATGATGCGCAGATAGCCGCCCGGCCGCTCCTTGTAGCGTGGGCCCAGCACGTCGAAGAGCTTCTTGACCATGGCGACGTCGCGGATCTGCGCCACCGCCTGCCGGCGCGCGTGCAGGTCGCCGCGCTTGCCGAGCGTCACCAGCTTCTCGACGATCGGACGCAGGTCCTTGGCCTTCGGCAGGGTGGTTGTGATCTGCTCGTGCTTGATCAACGCGGCGGCCATGTTGGCGAACATGGCCTGACGATGCTCCGACGAGCGGTTGAAACGCCGATGGGCGAAACCGTGACGCATGTTGGCTATCTCCTGATTATGCGACCGCCGTGCCACGGTACGGCCGCTGCTTTGTTGTCGCCGCCGACCGGCGCTGAAGACGGGACACCGGCGTCCCGCCCCATCTTTCAAGTTCGAGAGACAGCCCCTCTTTCGGGGCCGCGCCTCAGTAGTGCTCCTCGAAGCGCTTGGCCAGATCCTCGATGTTCTCCGGAGGCCAGCCCTGCACTTCCATGCCAAGGTGCAGGCCCAGCGTCGCCAGCACTTCCTTGATCTCGTTCAACGACTTGCGGCCGAAGTTCGGGGTCCGCAGCATCTCGGCCTCGGACTTCTGAATGAGGTCGCCAATGTAGACGATGTTGTCGTTCTTCAGGCAGTTGGCCGAGCGGACCGACAGCTCGAGCTCGTCGACCTTCTTGAGCAGGGCCGGATTGAACGGCAACTGAGGTGCAGCAGAGACACCCGCCTCCTCGCGCCGCGGCTCCTCGAAGTTGACGAAGATCGCAAGCTGATCCTGCAGGATGCGCGCGGCGTAGGCGACGGCGTCCTCAGGCGTCAGGCCGCCGTTGGTTTCCACCTCCATGGTCAGCTTGTCGTAGTCGAGGATCTGCCCCTCGCGGGTATTTTCGACCCGATACGAGACCTTGCGGACCGGGCTGTAGAGACTGTCCACCGGAATGAGGCCGATGGGCGCATCCTCAGGACGGTTGCGCTCGGCGGGCACGTAGCCCTTGCCCGTGTTGACGGTGAACTCCATCCGGATCTCGGCCCCGTCGTCGAGCGTGCACAGCGGCAGGTCCGGATTGAGGATCTGGATGTCGCCGACGGCGTTGATGTCGCCCGCGGTCACCTGACCGGGACCCTGCTTGCGCAAGGTCATGCGCTTGGGGCCGTCCCCCTGCATCTTGATGGCGATCATCTTGATGTTGAGGACGAGATCGGTCACGTCCTCGCGGACACCCGGGATCGACGAGAACTCGTGCAACACGCCGTCGATGTGGACCGCGGTCACCGCGGCCCCCTGCAGCGACGACAGCAGCACACGGCGAAGCGCATTGCCGAGCGTGAGGCCGAAACCCCGCTCCAGCGGCTCGGCCACGAGCGTCGCGACCGACTTGCGGTGGTCGCTGGCGGTCACCTCGAGCTTGCTCGGCTTGATCAATTCCTGCCAGTTTTTCTGGATCACGAGCACACCTCTGCGGATCTCGATTGCGTGGCGTCGGTGACGGCGCCACCAACGACAAAGCTCCGGCAAAGCCGGAGCATCAATTGATCAGACGCGGCGGCGCTTGCGCGGCCGACACCCGTTGTGCGGAATCGGGGTCACGTCCCGGATCGATGTCACAGTGAAGCCCGCCGCCTGCAGCGCCCGTAGCGCCGACTCGCGGCCCGAGCCCGGCCCGGACACCTCGACCTCCAGCGTGCGCATGCCGTGCTCGGCCGCCTTGCGCGCCGCGTCCTCGGCCGCGACCTGCGCGGCATACGGCGTCGACTTGCGCGAACCCTTGAACCCCATCGTTCCGGCGGACGACCAGGAGATGGTGTTGCCCTGCGCGTCGGTGATGGTCACCATCGTATTGTTGAACGAGGCGTTCACATGCGCGACGCCGGAAACGATGTTCTTGCGCTCGCGACGGCGGACGCGTGTGGCTTCCTTGGCCATGCTCGGTATGTTCCTTCAGGCGCGCCCGTCGTGCCAGGCGCTCGGGATTGAGACAGCCCCTCAGGCGGCGGCCTGCCGCCCTCGGGACGAAAGTAGATAGGCAGGCGAGCGGCCGACCAATGCCGGCCGCGGCGATCGACGCCCCGGCCGTTGCGACTTACTTCTTCTTGCCGGCGATCGGCTTGGCCTTGCCCTTGCGGGTGCGGGCATTGGTGTGGGTCCGCTGGCCACGAACCGGCAGCTGCCGGCGATGGCGCAAGCCGCGATAGCAACCCAGATCCATGAGCCGCTTGATGTTCATCGAGACTTCGCGGCGCAGATCGCCCTCGACGATGTAGTCGCGGTCGATGGTCTCGCGGATCTGCAGAACCTCTTGGTCGGTCAGCTGATTGACCCGCCGCTCGGCCGGAATACCGACCTTCTCGCAGATCTCCTCGGCCTTCTTGGCACCGATGCCGTGGATGTACTGCAGCGCGATCACCGCGCGCTTGTTGGTGGGGATGTTGACGCCTGCGATACGAGCCAAGTCCGTCTCCATGTGGCCGGCGGATCAGATCCGCCGGGCTTGACCGTGCTGCCGCTCTGCGGCAGCTTGCTTTACAACCCGCATCCGGTGGAGGCCGGCCTCGCGGGAGCTCAAAATAAAAACGTGCGGCACCGCCCTTCCAGTGAAGGCCTGCGGTGTCGCATGAGTGGAAGCGGGCTCCTTAGCGGCTTTCGCTTCAGGCGTCAACCTTCTCCAGCACCCGAATGATCTCGCCGGTCACTTCGTCGATGGGCTTCGATCCGTCGATCCCAGTCAGTTGACCCCGCGCCTGATAATAGGGCGCCACGACGGCGGTGTCGCGATTGTAGGCGGCCAAGCGTGTCTTGAACACCTCCGGATCATCATCCGCTCGCACCGCTTCGCCGCGCGCTTTTGTCTCGGCGGCACGCGTGAGAATGCGATCGACGAGCCCCGCCTGATCGACCTTGAGCTCGATCACCGCATCCAGGGCCAGCCCCTTGCCGTTGAGCATGCGATCCAGCGCCTCGGCTTGCGCGACGGTGCGCGGGAAGCCGTCGAGGATGAACCCGCGCCTGGCGTCGGGCTCCTCGACCCGGTCGGACACGATGCCGATCACGATATCGTCCGAAACCAGCTGACCCGCGTCCATCACCGCCTTGGCCTTCAGCCCGATCGGCGTCCCCGCGGCCACCGCCGCGCGCAGCATGTCGCCGGTCGAGAGCTGCGGAATGTCGTAGCGTTGCATCAGCCGCTTGGACTGGGTTCCCTTCCCCGCGCCCGGCGGTCCGAGCAGGATCAATCTCATCGACGGCGTCCCCCTTTCAGTCTCGCCTTCTTCACCAGCCCTTCGTACTGGTGGGCCAGCAGATGCCCATGTACCTGCGCAACCGTGTCCATGGTCACGCTGACGACGATCAGCAGCGATGTCCCGCCGAAATAGAACGGCAGCGACGCATATGAGATCAGGACTTCGGGGATGAGGCAAATGATTGCCAGGTATGCCGCCCCGACCACCGTGATCCGCGTCAGCACGTAGTCGATGTAGTCGGCGGTGCGCTCACCCGGACGGATGCCCGGAATGAAGCCGCCGTGCTTCTTCAAATTGTCCGCCGTCTCCGTCGGATTGAACACGATCGCAGTGTAGAAGAAAGCGAAGAAGACGATCAAGGCGACGTACATCACCATGTACGCGGGGCGGCCATGGCCCAGGTAGGTCGCCAGCAGCGACAGGAAGCCGGTGCCGCCGCTCTGCTGCGAGAAGCTGGCGATGGTGGTCGGCAGCAACAGCAGCGAGGATGCGAAGATCGGCGGGATGACGCCTGCGGTGTTCAGCTTCAGCGGCAGGAACGACGTCTGCCCCTCGTATTGCCGGTTGCCGACCTGACGCTTGGGGTAGTTGATGAGAAGCCGCCGCTGGGCGCGCTCGACAAAGACGATGAAGGCGATGATGACGATGGCCATCACCAGCACGCCCAGGATGATGCCCGTCGACAGCGCGCCCTGGCGCCCCAGCTCCAGGGTTCCGGCGATCGCCTGGGGCAGCTCCGCGACGATGCCGGCGAAGATGATGAGCGAGGAGCCGTTGCCGATGCCGCGCGAGGTGATCTGCTCGCCGAGCCACATCAGGAACATGGTGCCGCCGACCAGGCTGATCACCGTCGAGATCCGGAAGAACAACCCGGGCTCGAGCACGACATTGCTGGAGCCCTCGAGCCCGGCGGCGATGCCATAGGCCTGGAAAACCGCCAGCACCACCGTGAGATAGCGTGTGTACTGGTTGATGACCTTGCGGCCCTGCTCACCCTCCTTCTTCAACTGCTCGAGCGTCGGCACGATGCTGGTCAGAAGCTGGATGATGATCGATGCCGAGATGTACGGCATGATGTTGAGGGCGAAGATTGCCAGGCGGCCGACGGCGCCGCCGGAGAACATGTTGAACAGCCCGAGCACGCCGCCCTGGGTCTGTCGAAAGATGTCGGCCACCGCCTCCGGATTGATGCCGGGCAGCGGGATGTAGGTGCCGAGACGGAAGACGATCAGCGCACCGAGCGTAAACCAGATCCGCTTCTTCAGTTCCTCGGCCTTGGCCAGAGCACCGAAGTTGAGATTCTGCGCGAGCTGTTCCGCTGCCGATGCCATTCTTGTGTCCTTCGATCCCGGAACCGGCCGCCGGGTCGGCCCCCCAATATGGGGCTGCGGCAGCCTTGCTTTCCAGCCGGATCGGAGCCGTCGGCCCGAGGCAAGTCGCCCCAACCCCTGGTCCGCATTCCGGAGGCTTCGGCGGGCCCTCGCCTGTACGCAGCCGGAGCAATCCCGGTCTGGGAACGCCCGACCGGCAGCACGGTCAGCCCGTCGGATCTGCGTCCGGCACCGCCCGATGCAGCGGCAACGGCCGCGCGTCGCGGAACGGACGCGAGCCCGTTCCGCGGCGCCCGTTCAGGCTCACGCGGAAGCCGTAGCCTCGCCTTGCTCGGCCAGGATCTTGACCGAGCCGCCGGCTTTCTCCACCGCTTCGACCGCAGTCTTGGAGGCACGCGCGACCTCGAGCGTCACCTTGACCTTGAGATCGCCGACGCCAAGGATTTTGACGCCGTCCCGCGGCTTCGAGCAGACGCCCGCGGCCACCAGGGTCTCAATGGTGATGGCGCTCGCCGCATCGAGCTTGCCCGCATCGATCGCCTGCTGCAGGCGACCGAGATTGACCTCGTTCAGGTCCTGGCGGAAGGGGTTCCAGAAACCCCGCTTGGGCAGACGGCGATGCAACGGCATCTGACCGCCTTCGAAGCCCTTCACGCGTACGCCGGAACGGGACTTCTGACCCTTGACGCCGCGCCCGGCGGTCTTGCCCTTGCCGGAGCCGATGCCGCGTCCGACGCGCATGCGCTCCTTCGTGGCACCGGGATTGTCGTGGATGTCGGTGAGCTTCATGGTGTTCACTCCCCGTCCACGACGCGAACGAGGTGCTTCACCCGCTCGATCATGCCGCGTGTGGCGGGCGTATCGGGCAGCGTGGAGCGCCGGCTGATCTTATTGAGACCGAGGCCGATCAGCGTCTGCCGCTGCGTGGCGATGCGACGGATCGGGCTGCCGATCTGCTCGACGGTGACGGTCTTGCCTTGCTGTGTCATGCCGTCCTCCCTCAGGCTTCGGCACCGGCAACCTCGACCTCGGCATCACGGCGGCGGGACTGCAGCGTGGACACCTTGAGGCCGCGGCGTGCGGCGACCGAGCGCGGGCTGTCTTCGTGCTTCAGGGCATCGAAGGTGGCGCGCACCAGGTTGTAGGGATTGGACGAGCCGAGCGACTTGGCCACGACGTCGTGCATGCCGAGCGTTTCGAACACGGCGCGCATCGGGCCGCCGGCGATGATGCCGGTGCCGGGAGGCGCGGCGCGCAGCACGACCTTGCCAGCGCCCCAGCGGCCGGCGACGTCATGGTGCAGCGTGCGACCCTCGCGCAGCGGCACACGCACGAGTGCGCGCTTAGCCGCATCGGTCGCCTTGCGAATCGCCTCGGGAACCTCGCGGGCCTTGCCGTGGCCGAAGCCGACGCGCCCCTTCTGGTCGCCGACCACGACGAGCGCCGCGAAGCCGAAGCGCCGGCCGCCCTTCACCACCTTGGCGACGCGGTTGATGTGGACGAGACGGTCCACGAATTCGCTGTCGCGCTCGCGCTCCTCGCGCGATTGCCTATCTCTTGCCATGCCTATCTCACTTCCGCGGGATGCGGCGTCCCGCTCGCTCGATGTTTCGTATCATCCGCCGCAAAACGACGACACTTCTCCGAGGCTGATCCCCACGCTCTCTCACAGCAACGGCAAATCCGGCCCTACCGAGGCCGGACACCGCGCCGCCCGAGCTTCGGGCCAGCCGTCAGAAATTCAAACCGCCTTCGCGGGCGGCATCGGCCAGCGCCTTGACGCGGCCGTGATAGATGTAGGACCCACGATCGAAGACGACGTCCTTGACGCCGGCCGCAACCGCGCGCTCCGCGAGGAGCTTGCCGACCGCCTTGGCCGCATCGACCGTGGCGCCCGTCTTCAGGTCCTCGCGCATCGCCTTCTCCAGCGTGGAGGCGGAGGCGATGGTATTGCCCTTGGCGTCGTCGATCACCTGCGCATAGATCTGCTTGGACGACCGAAACACCGAGAGGCGCGGGCGGCCATTGGCCGCCGCCCGCAGGGAGCGCCGAACGCGCGCCTTGCGGCGATCGCTCGAACTGAGATTCCCAGCCATCTTCGCTCCTTACTTCTTCTTGCCTTCCTTGCGGAAGATGAATTCGCCGGCGTATTTCACGCCCTTGCCCTTGTAGGGCTCCGGACCGCGGAACTCGCGGATCTCGGCGGCGACCTGGCCAACCTGCTGCTTGTCGATACCGGCGATGATCACCTCGGTCGGCTTCGGCGTCGTGATGCTGATGCCGGCCGGGATCGCAAAGTCGATATCGTGGCTGTAGCCCAAGGACAGCTTCAGCGACTTGCCCGCCATCGCCGCCTTGTAACCCACGCCGTTGATCTCGAGCTTCTTCTCGAAGCCCTTCGTCACGCCCTCGACCAAGTTGGCGACGCGCGAGCGCGACATTCCCCACATCGCGCGAGCGCGCTTGGATTCGTCGCGTGGCGTCACCGAGATGGCGCCGTCATTCAACGCCACGTCAACGTCCTGCGGTACGGTGAACGACAGTTCACCCTTGCCGCCCTTGACCTTGACATGCTGCCCATCGACCGTTGCCGTCACGCCCGACGGCACGGTCACGGGCCTCTTTCCGATACGAGACATCTCTTCGTCCCCCGTGGTTCGTTCAGCGCCGCCGGTCAGAAGACCTTGCAGAGCACTTCGCCGCCCACGTTGCTCTCACGGGCCGCGTGGTCGGCCATAACGCCCTTGGGCGTCGAGAGAATGGTGATACCGAGGCCGTCAGCCACGCGCGGCATGGCGTCGACCGACGCATAGACCCGGCGGCCGGGCTTGGAGACGCGCTCGATCGAGCGAATCACCGGATGGCCGTCGAAGTACTTGAGCTCGATTTCGAACTCGGTACGGCCGTTGCCGTACTCGGTGGTCGAGTAACCGCGGATGTAACCTTCCTGCTGCAGCACCTCAAGCACGCGGGCGCGCAGGGTGGAGCCGGGGCTGGTCACCCGGCCGCGGCGGCGCATCTGCGCGTTGCGGATACGGGTCAGCATATCGCCGAGCGGATCGTTCACTGCCATGATCGGTCCCTCCTTACCAGCTCGACTTCACGAGGCCCGGGATCATGCCCTGCGAGCCAAGCTCGCGCAGCGCGACACGGGACATCTTGAGCTTGCGGTAGTAGGCCCGCGGCCGACCCGTCACCTCGCACCGGTTGCGGATGCGCGTGGGGTTGGCGTTGCGCGGCAACTGCGCCAGCTTGAGAACCGCCTCGAAGCGCTCCTCGATCGGCTTGTTGCGGTCTTCTGCGATTGCCAGAAGCCGCGTGCGCTTGCCCTCATAGCGAGCCACGAGCTTGCGCCGGCGGTTGTTCTTCTCGACTGAACTCTTCTTTGCCATATCTAGTGGTCTCCGGTGTCCGCGTCTGAGCAGGCAGGCCTGCTCACTGCCGGAACGGGAAGTTGAAATGCTTGAGCAGCGCGCGCGCCTCGGCGTCGGTCTTGGCCGTGGTGCACACGATCACATCCATGCCCCACATGCTATCGACCTTGTCGTAGTCGATCTCCGGGAACACGATGTGCTCCTTGATGCCGAGGGCGAAGTTGCCGCGCCCGTCGAACGACTTCGGATTGAGGCCACGGAAGTCGCGCACCCGCGGGAGCGCCACGTTGATCAGACGGTCGACGAACTCGTACATACGCACCTTGCGCAGCGTCACCTTGGCACCGATCGGCATGTTCTCGCGGACCTTGAAGGACGCGATCGCCGTGCGGGCCCGAGTGACGACCGCCTTCTGGCCGGCGATCTGACCGAGATCGGCCGCAGCGGTGCTGGCCTTCTTGGAGTCGTTCACCGACTCGCCGACGCCCATGTTGAGCACGATCTTGTCGAGGCGCGGCACTTCCAGCGGGTTCTTGTAGCCGAACTCCTCGATGAGCTTGGGCCGCACCACCTCGTCGTAGTACTTGCGCAGGCGCGGCGCATAGCCTTCCGGCAGGCGCGGACGCGAGCCGCTCTTCGGGGCGCCATCGCCCTTGGCCGCCTTCGGAGCCTTCTCCTTGGCGACCTTCCTGCTGTCCTTGACGTCAGCCATCGATCAGATCTCCCGAACGCTTGGCGAAGCGCACCTTGCGGCCATCGTCCAGCACCTTGAAGCCCACGCGGGTCGGCTGGCCGTCCTTGGGATCGGCCACAGCCAGGTTCGACAGGTGCAGCGGCGCCTCCTTGTTGATGATGCCGCCTTCCTGGCTCTGCGACTGGCGCTGGTGGCGCTTGACCATGTTGACGCCGCGGACGAGCGCACGCTCGTCCTTCGGCAGAACCTGGATGACTTCGCCCGTCTTGCCACGGTCACGGCCGGTGAGCACGACGACCTTGTCGCCCTTCTTGATTTTCGCGGCCATCAGAGCACCTCGGGCGCGAGCGAAATGATCTTCATGTGATTGCGGGCCCGGAGCTCGCGCGGCACCGGCCCGAAGATGCGGGTGCCGATCGGCTCCTTCTGATTGTTGATCAGAACCGCGGCATTGCGGTCGAAGCGGATCACGGAGCCGTCGGCGCGACGGATGTCCTTGGCGGTGCGCACGACGACCGCCTTCATCACGTCGCCCTTCTTGACGCGGCCACGCGGGATCGCCTCCTTGACGGAAACGACGATCACGTCGCCCACGCCGGCGTACTTCCGCTTGGAGCCGCCTAGCACCTTGATGCACATCACCCGACGCGCGCCGGAGTTGTCCGCGACGTCCAAGTTGGTCTGCATCTGGATCATGGCAAAGATCCTTTCTCTGTCTCAGCCGGTTTCCGGTGCCTCGCTGGCGCCGGACTACGTCTGACGGGGATCTGGCGTCCCCTCGCCGTTGGATTGATCGGTCAGGCCTCGGCGTCGCTCGCCAAGGCGACCCAGGACTTGGTTTTGGAGATCGGCTTCGATTCCTCGATGCGGACCACGTCGCCCACCTTGAACGCATTGCCCTCGTCGTGGGCATGATAGTTCTTGGTGCGGCGAACGGTCTTTTTCAGCAGCGGATGGGTGAAGCGCCGCTCCACCTTCACTACGATGGTCTTGTCGCCTTTGTCACTGACGACGGTGCCCTGGAGAACGCGCTTCGGCATCCCCGCCTCCTCAAGCCTGGGGGACGGCAGCGGTGCGCTGCAACGTCCGGATGCGGGCGATGTCACGACGGACCTCGCGCACGCGATTCGTGTTCTCGAGCTGGCCTGTCGCCCGCTGGAAGCGCAGGTTGAACTGCTCCTTCTTGAGCTTCAGCAGCTCGTCGTGGAGTTCGTCCTTCGACAGCCGCTTGAGGTCGGCCAGCCGTTGCGTGGTCTTCATGGCTCGTCTCTTCAGTCGGCGATGCGCTGAATGAAGCGCGTCTTGATCGGCAGCTTGGCCGCGCCGAGACGCAGGGCCTCGCGCGCGATCTCTTCGTTCACGCCGTCGAGTTCGAACATGATGCGGCCCGGCTTGACGCGCGCCGCCCAATAGTCCGGCGCGCCCTTGCCCTTGCCCATGCGCACCTCGGTCGGCTTATCCGAAACCGGCACGTCCGGGAAGATCCGGATCCAGACGCGGCCGGCGCGCTTCATGTGGCGCGTGATGGCGCGTCGGGCGGCCTCGATCTGGCGCGCAGTGACGCGCTCAGGCTCGAGCGCCTTCAGCCCGAACTCGCCAAAATTGAGGTCCGTCCCGCCCTTCGCGACGCCGTGAATGCGGCCCTTGAACTGCTTGCGGAACTTGGTCTTCTTGGGCGACAGCATGTGTCCTGCTCCTCACCGTCGCGTCCTCAATGGGACGCGTCGGCCCCGCGGCGACCCTGCGAACGGCCGCCGTCATCGTTCATCTTCTTGTCCTGCGCCATCGGGTCATGATCGAGGATCTCGCCCTTGAAGATCCAAACCTTGATCCCGCACGTGCCGTAGGTGGTGAACGCGGTGGCGGTGCCATAGTCGACATCGGCGCGCAGCGTGTGCAGCGGAACGCGTCCCTCGCGGTACCACTCCATGCGTGCGATCTCGGCACCACCCAGACGACCCGCGCAGTTGATCCGGATCCCCTCGGCGCCCAGGCGCATGGCCGACTGCACCGCGCGCTTCATGGCACGACGGAAGGCGACACGACGCTCCAACTGCTGGGCGATCGACTCGGCCACCAGGGTGGCGTCGATCTCCGGCTTGCGCACCTCGACGATGTTGATGGCGACGTCGGCGTCGGTCATCTTTGCCACGGTGCGGCGCAGCTTGTCGATGTCGGCGCCCTTCTTGCCGATGACGACGCCCGGACGCGCCGAGTAGATCGTCACGCGGCACTTCTTGTGCGGACGCTCGACGACGATCTTCGACACCGCCGCCTGCTTCAGCATCTTGCGCAGCGTATCGCGGATGCGGATGTCCTCGTGCAGCAGCTGCCCGTACTCGCCCTTGCGGGCGAACCACCTGGAATCCCAAGTGCGGTTGATGCCGAGACGAAGCCCGATCGGATTGACCTTCTGACCCATTGTCCCGTCCTCAGGCTGTGGCTGGCGTTTCGCGAACCACGATGGTGAGGTTCGCAAAAGGCTTTTCGATGCGGGCGCCGCGACCGCGGGCGCGGGCGTGGAAGCGCTTCATAACCAGCGACTTGCCGACGAACGCCTCGGCAACGACGAGGTCGTCCACATCGAGGTCGTGGTTGTTCTCGGCGTTGGCAATGGCGCTCTCCAGCGCCTTGCGCACATCGACGGCAATGCGCTTGCGGCTGAACTCCAAGTCCGCCAGCGCCGTCGACACCTTCTTGCCACGGATCAGCGCGGCAACGAGGTTCAGCTTCTGCGGCGATACCCGGAGGTTGCGCGCAACGGCCTTGGCCTCGTTGTCGGCGAGCGCGCGGGGGGCGGCTGCCTTACCCATGCTTACCTCCTCTTCGCCTTCTTATCCGCCGCGTGACCATGGAAGGTACGCGTCGGGGAAAACTCGCCAAACTTGTGGCCGACCATCTCCTCGGTGACCATCACCGGGATATGCTTGTGGCCGTTGTAGACGCCGAACGTCACGCCCACGAACTGCGGCAGGATCGTGGAGCGCCGGCTCCAGATCTTGACCACCTCCGAGCGCCCGGAGGCGCGCACAGCGTCTGCTTTCTTGAGCAGATATCCGTCGACGAACGGACCTTTCCAAACCGAACGTGCCATCGTGCCGTTCCTTACTTCTTCCGCTTGTGGCGGCTCGAGACGATGAAGGCGTCGGTCCGCTTGTTGGAGCGAGTCTTCTTGCCCTTGGTCGGCAGACCCCAGGGGGTCACCGGGTGACGGCCACCGGAGGTGCGGCCTTCGCCGCCGCCGTGCGGATGGTCGATCGGGTTCATCGTGACGCCGCGGTTGTGCGGCCGCCAGCCCAGCCACCGCGTGCGGCCGGCCTTGCCCATGTTGGTGTTCATGTGGTCGGGGTTCGACACCGCGCCCACCGTGCCGTAGCACTGGCCGTGCGCCAGCCGCTGCTCACCCGAGTTGAGCCGCAGGATGACGTAGCCCTGGTCGCGACCGACGATCTGGGCGTAGGTGCCGGCAGACCGCGCCAGCGCGCCACCCTTACCGATCTTCGTCTCGATGTTGTGGACGATCGTGCCGATCGGCATGTTGCCGAGCGGCGCTGCGTTGCCAGGCTTGATGTCCACCTGATCGCCCGCCACCACCGTGTCCCCCACCGCCAGCCGCTGCGGCGCCAGGATGTAGGAGAGCTCGTCGTCGGTGTAACGGATCAGCGCGATGAAGGCGGTGCGGTTGGGATCGTACTCGATCCGCTCCACCTTAGCGCTCACCCCCGCCTTGCCACGCCGCTTGAAGTCGACGAGCCGATAAGTCCGCTTATGGCCGCCGCCGCGGAAGCGGACGGTGACGCGACCGTTGTTGTTACGGCCGCCGGAATTGGACTTGCCCTCGGTCAAAGTCTTGACCGGCTTGCCCTTGTAGAGCTCCGAACGGTCGACGAGCACCAGCTGGCGCGTGCTCGGCGTGATCGGATTGAAGGATTTCAGTGCCATAGCTGCAGCTTTCCGTGTCCGCTCAGAGGCCCGTCGTCACGTCGATGGAGAACCCGTCGACGAGCGTCACGACCGCCTTCTTCACGTCCGAGCGCTGCCCGAGCGTGTTGCGGAAGCGCTTCACCTTGCCCTTGGTGACCAGCGTGTTGACGCTCGCCACCTTGACGTCGAAGAGCTTTTCGACCGCCGCCTTGATGGCGGGCTTGGTCGCGGTCTTGGCAACGCGGAACACGACCTTGTTGTGCTCCGAGAGCATCGTCGCCTTCTCTGTGATCACCGGGCTCAGGATCACATCGTAATGGCGGACGTCGGTGGGACGAGATTCGCGGCTCATTTGAAGCGCGCCTCCAGCGCATCCACTGCCGCCTTGGTCAGCACGAGCTTGTCGCGGCGCAGGATGTCGTAAACGTTGATGCCGGTGACCGGCAGCACGTCCACATCGGGAATGTTGCGGACGGCGAGGCAGAAGTTGCCGTCCATCTCGGCGCCGTCGACGATCAGCGCATTGGCGAAGCCCAGCTTGCCGAGCTGCGCACGCAGCGCCTTGGTCTTGGCCTCGGCCAGCGCCGCGCTGTCGAGCACGACGATGGCATCGTCCTTGGCCTTGGCAGAGAGGGCGTGCTTGAGCGCCAGCGCCCTGACCTTCTTGGGCAGGTCATGGCCATGGTCGCGCACCACCGGTCCGAAGGCCTTGCCGCCGCCGCGGAATTGGGGCGCCTTGGCCGAGCCGTGGCGTGCGCTGCCGGTGCCCTTCTGCTTGTACATCTTGCGCGTCGTACGCGAGATCTCGGCGCGGCCGAGGGTCTTGTGCGTACCCGCCTGCCGCTTGGCCAACTGCCAGCGCACGTAGCGGTGGATCAAGTCGACGCGCGGCTCCAGACCGAAGATCGCCTCGTCGAGGTCGACCTGGCCCGCGCTCGTGCCGTCGAGCGTGGTGACATCGAGCTTCATCACGTCGTCTCCTGACCGTCGGTCGAGGGAGCCTCGGCCGGAGCCTCGGCGGCGTCAGCCTGCCCGTCGGCATCGTCACGCGCCCGGAACTTACCGGGCAACGGCGCTTCCTTCGGCAGCGGCCGCTTGACCGCGTCGCGCACCATGATCCAGCCGCCGGCGACTCCGGGAACGGCGCCTTCGACGAGGATGAGGCCGCGCTCGACGTCGGTCTGCACGACGCGCAGATTCTGCGTGGTCACGCGCTCGTCACCGAGATGCCCCGGCATCTTCTTGTTCTTGAACGTCTTGCCCGGATCCTGACGGCCGCCGGTGCCGCCGATGGAACGGTGCGAGATCGACACGCCGTGGGTCGCGCGCAGGCCACCGAAGTTCCAGCGCTTCATGCCACCGGCAAAGCCCTTGCCCGTCGTGGTGCCGGTGACGTCGACGAACTGGCCGGCGACGAAGTGGTCGGCCGTGATTTCGGCGCCCACGGGGATCAGATGATCCGGCTCGACGCGGAATTCGGCAACCTTGCGGCGCGGCTCCACCTTGGCCACGGCAAAGTGCCCGCGCTCGGCGCGGCTCACGTTCTTGACCTTGGCGAGGCCTGAGCCGACCTGCAGAGCCGTATAGCCGTTGCGCTCGACCGTGCGGTGCGCGACCACCTGGCACTGGTCGAGCTTCAGCACCGTCACTGGAACGTGCTCTCCTGAATCAGTGAAGATGCGTGTCATCCCCACCTTCTGTGCAATGACGCCTGAGCGCATTTGCCAATCCTCTAGGGCGTGCTCCGACAACCGACGGGCGCGCCGCTCGTCAGAGCTTGATTTCCACATCCACGCCGGCGGCGAGGTCGAGCTTCATCAGCGCGTCCACCGTCTGCGGAGTCGGATCGACGATATCGAGCACGCGCTTGTGAGTGCGCATCTCGAACTGCTCGCGCGACTTCTTGTCGATGTGCGGCGAACGGTTGACCGTGAACTTCTCGATGCGCGTCGGCAGCGGGATCGGCCCCCGTACCTGCGCCCCAGTCCGTTTGGCCGTCGAAACGATCTCACGGGTCGACGCATCGAGGATACGATGATCGAACGCCTTGAGGCGGATGCGGATATTCTGACCGTTGATCATAAGGACCCCTCCGGCCCGACTACTTCAAGTGAATGGGGCACAGCACCGAAATGAAATGCCTGCATGCCAATGCATGCCGGCGAGGGACGGCGCTGGCCGCCTTGTGGGGTGCGGCCTCGCCGCACCCGGTTCTTGCGTCTTACTCGATGATGGATGCGACGACGCCGGCGCCGACGGTGCGGCCGCCCTCACGGATGGCGAAGCGCAGCTTCTCCTCCATGGCGATCGGCGCGATCAGCGTCACTTCCATGGCGATGTTGTCGCCCGGCATCACCATCTCGGTGCCCTCCGGCAGCGTCACCACGCCGGTCACGTCCGTCGTCCGGAAGTAGAACTGCGGGCGGTAGTTGGTGAAGAACGGCGTGTGACGACCGCCCTCCTCCTTCGTCAGGATGTACGCTTCCGCCTTGAACTTCGTGTGCGGCTTCACCGAGCCCGGCTTGCACAGCACCTGGCCGCGCTCCACGTCCTCGCGCTTCGTACCGCGCAGCAGCGCCCCGATGTTGTCGCCCGCCTGGCCCTGGTCCAGCAGCTTGCGGAACATCTCGACGCCCGTCACCGTCGTCTTCTGCGTCGGACGGATGCCGACGATCTCGACTTCCTCGCCCACCTTCACGATGCCGCGCTCGACCCGCCCCGTCACCACCGTGCCGCGGCCCGAGATCGAGAACACGTCCTCCACCGGCATCAGGAACGGCATGTCGACCGGACGCTCAGGCTGCGGAATGTAGGCGTCGACCTCGTCCATCAGCTTCAGGATCGCCGCGTGACCGATATCCGGGTTGCGGTCCTCCAGCGCGCACAGCGCCGAGCCCTTCACGATCGGAATGTCGTCGCCCGGGAAGTCGTACTTCGACAGCAGCTCGCGGATCTCAAGCTCCACCAGCTCCAGAAGCTC
>NZ_BMGG01000003.1:0-10444 GCF_014640075.1 Chelatococcus reniformis
CGCGCGATTTGCGCCAGGCGCTTGGGGAAGGCTTTTTAAAAGCGTCGATGGCCCCGCTGGGCTGGGCGTGATGGCGGGGGCGGGCCGAGAGCTTGCGGTAGCCCGTGGCGCGCAGTTCCCGGCTCAAGGTCTGCTTGGAGACCCTCACCTGGAACTCCTCCCAGATCCATTGGCACAGATCGATCAGACGCCAGCGCACGACCCCATGGATGGCCGGTGTCGGCCCAGCCTCGATCATCGCGGCCAGAGCCTTGCGGTGCTCGGGCGTCAGGCGCGCCGACGGGCCGGGAGCCTTGCGATCGATGAGGCCATCGGGCCCCTGGGCATTGAACTTCACCACCCAGTCGCGGACGATCTGGACGGTGACGCCTCCGATCCGGGCAGCCTCGCCGCGCGAGGATCCTTCGTAGATGGCGGCGAGCGCCAAAAGCCGTCGCGCCTGCGGGCCACCCTTCGACCGCCTTGCCGCGGCCCAGCAGCTGTCAGCGTCGAAATCTGTTCTCAGCGCGATCGGCATGGCGAATCACTCCGTTCGCCACCCATGATTCACATGTTCGCCGATGGGGGAATCCCCGCCGAGTCACGCATCACGGGATTTGGTATAAGACCGCCTCATGGCCACTCCGAATCTATACTTCCAACTTTAGCTCTATAGCGTCCAGGATAAGCGCGCCATAATCGATATTCATGTGATTCACATCAGATGCGTGCGGCCGCTTGACGACGGCTCCAGGAGTAATATCACCAATGCTTTTTGCGCTAAACCGCTCATCGGTTAGATAGCCATCAAAGGTCACTTGAGGTTGCCGGATAAATCCGACGCTCGCCCCTACTGCCTTCCGCGCCCCCGCATTGAAGGCTTCGCTCAAGAACCCCGCTACTTCGCTCTCGAACATTATTTTCCACTCTTTGTAGCGCGTCATCTGCCGCTCATCGCCCGCAGGCGGTAGTCGCCCGATACCGGTATGCGGCGCGGGTTGAGGCACGACCAAAATGGGCTTATCGCTCGCGTTGCGAATCTGCTCAACAATTCTTGTCGCAACGGTAGCCCGCAACAGATAAGCGATCATCTCGATGAATAGGGCCGACGAAACCAAACTAAGCTTGGGCTGCTCATATCTGAGCGTGCGATATTTTTGAAATGCCTTTAAGGCACGCTGAACGCCAAATCCATTGCCTACAACAATGAACGCGTCATGATCGTCTATACAGATATTACCGCACCCGGACGAAGTTACGATTTGCGCATCTGGAATGCCGGCATCGAGCACGCCGTCGCGTACTGAAAAGCCCGCTAACCTCTGCCCGCCGGCGGCCAGAAAACTACGCCCCACGAGCGGAGATCTCCTGCCCTCCAGAGCCTGCTTGATACACAACAGATGAGAGTTCCCAATGAAACAGAGCCTCACCACTTCACCTTGCAAACGCATCCAGCAACATTTCCTCACATACAACGTCGTCAGCGAAGTCGGCCTCCGGTTCATTGCTCGCACCCGAGACCGCTGAAACATCAATTTTGGTGTCCACGCCAGCATCGTACGCAGAGAAAAATGCACGCATCACCGACTCGACTCCCTCGGAACTAACGCTCCGAAGATTTGACTCAAAAAACGACGATCGCGCTGCCGGATTCGTGATGATTTCATAGGATGGAAAATAGTCTATATCATCGAACTCTTCGTGAAGATCACCAGCAACCGCGCGTAGCACTGACTTCGAATAGGTTGTAGCCCTCAAAACGTGCGAGCCTGTTGCAGTAGCAGTTAGTGGTACAGGCGAGACCGTCAGAATAAAGCGACAATCCGGGCGGTATCTCTTGATGTATCTCCTCGCCTTGAGAAAATCGCCCTTTACCTCACCGTAAGTAAAATTCTTAAAGAGAAATCTCTCAGGATCATACTTGCCCGCAATTGTTCCTGGCGCTGTTGGGTAAACAGTGCCGCTATCTGCGTCTAACCATGCTTCCGTGAGGCCCATAGTAAAAACAAATACGTCAACCAACCGAAGCATCCGCCGAACAGCCGCCAAATGCCGCTGCCGATGCGCAACCACCTCATCCGCGCTATCCAATCCGGACGGCTCGACACTCGGGCGCTGAGCGTCGTAGTAGCGGCCACTATGCTCCCAGACCGGGTGTGCCGGAACAACTCGACCCGTAGCCTCCTCGATCAGTTGAAGCAACTGTCGGGTACTATATATATTCCCGTATCGTCCGGAATATAGCCCATAGCCATACTCTCGAGCTATATCGACCGAAAGGAACTTGGGCGCCGGCTCGACATCCAGCACCGAGTACCCGCTCCCGCGAAGTCGCTTTGCAATGTGCTGAGCGAAGCAGCTCCCCGCTGTAACTATTTGGTCTGCTCGACCGAGCGGAGCTTTCGGTCGATACAAATCGAGCATCGAGTGCGGATTACAACGCTGGACGCCCGCCCTCCAGAAGGCAACGTCGGGGAGATGCTCATAAGGCGAATTGGGCTGCTCACTCATATCGCTATGCTGGAGCAATTAGCCAGCTTGCGTCAAGCGCCTCCATCCGAATTGGCCCAAGACCCCTTCATCGGGGCAACTGAGGTCACAAGAATCTCGCCAAACCGCTCTGCCCCGGCCTACGCTACGGGTTCAGGTGACCAATGCCCACTTGACTGCCAGCCGACTTCCCGCGAGCTGCAGCAGCCATGGCGGGGCGAGAGGACTGCGGCGACATAACTCAGCCCCGCTTCAACGCTGGAGGCATCGCCGAGCCCCCGCGACGTCAGGGCCGACGAGCAAATGCCAGCGCCGCTTGCGCTTGCAATTTTTGCAACGCAACTGCCAGGAGCTCACGGCGCACTACCTGCTAGCGATGCAGCGCGCATCCTGACGCACTCAGCTCACCCGCGTCGTGGGTCCGAGGGCATTACGATCGCGATTTCCACGTACCCGATCTCGCCCTGCACGCCCATCCATGCTATCAGTTCCAGTGGGGTCAGCTCGGGAGCATGCGGGTGCTTAAGTTTTACTATATGGGCGCGGCGCTATTCGTAGCAGCTTTGCTTTACATCTTTTTCGTATATGTAATGGGGCAAACAACTTTCGAAGACGATGATTGAAAATTTGACCACATTAAACGCTACGGCTGCGGTTCTCGCTTCAGCCCTCCTGCATCTACCGCGATCCGCTGCGCTGCCACAATGCGCTCCGCCGCGGACCGGAACTCGCGCCGCCCGGTAATAAGCGCAGACCACGCCAAAGCTGACGCTACCTGCAGCGGCGGCAGCCGCTTTAGGCCGCCCCTTCGATTGGACTCTACAAGCACCCGCGTACTATGCCCCGCGTCAATCGACCCGTCGTCACGCACGAACCCAGCCAACCATGCTGCTCCTTTTAGAAGCATCGCACGGACCAGCTCGCGCATCGCCGGATCCTGACAGACGGTGTAGAATCGCGCAGCGCTAATTAGTCCGACCGCTTGGTAACCTATATCATACCCGCCCCCCTCAGGGTTTATGCCATCAGGTGCTTGCTTAGCGCCCCCCGCGCGCGCATAAAAATACGCTTTCGCCCTAAGCACTTCATCATCGTTCAATTCCGCCACCATTCCAAGGGCCGACGCTGTGACCCAGTAGCGGTGCGTGTAGCGGGAAAACACGCGGATCCCCTTATGCGTGCGAAAATCAAGAGCCGCAACGTACTGCGCGCTCTTTGTCAATTTGCCGAGCAGCGCTTCTCCATCACTCTTGAGGCCCAGTTGCCGCTCGGCTAGCAAGCCCAACCCGCCGTTCTCCACGATTGAGACAGTACCCAGAACTGATCCCGGGTTATCGTCGAAGCTACCGTCGGGCCTCTGAAGGTTGAAGCCCCATTCGAGCGCCCTCCAGCCGGCATGGCGCAACGACGGATCGTTGCGCACCAAGCCCAATTGAACCCACCGCCCGCCAACCCGTTGCTGATAGAACAGCGGCTCAGATCTCCTCCCCTCCTCGAAATCGTGATTCAAGGCAAACGCGCCGGTAAAATTGTCGGGGACTCGCGGCGTCGGACCGAGCGCGGCATTGATCACAGGGTCGAATAAGGCGATTCCGAATTCGACAGCCGACTGACTACCGGAAACCTGCTGCTGCGCCGGCTTCTGACCGTAGGATGGTGATGGCACCAGCGCGAGCGTCGCGAACGCAAAAAACAAGGCCGCCGCCGAGCGCCCGAAAGATCCTATGATTTGTTTCACGGCTATCCCAACGCGCCAATCCATTGTAACTGTACGGCACATATATGAACCGTCAAGGGCACGTTGGCGCCCAGCGCACGTGTCGATACCTGGAGAGACAACGCTATGCAAAGGGCCCGCTCAGGCCGTCGGCAAGGTGAACAGAAACTTTGACCGAAGGCATGCGGCGGCGCAACGATTTTGTCGTAATATGAAGCCATTGATACGGAGTCTGCGGCTCTGGGGGATCCAGAACTTGTCCTCCCAATTAACCATTCGTGCGACCGAAGCCGCCGTCCCCTCAATTATCTCCAAGCCGCCTCACGCCGACCTCAGGCTCGTATTGCCGACAGTTTCGATGGTGGTACATTACTCCAATAAACCAACGTTGAGGTAGTTTATGACAACGGCTGACGCCCGCGCAATGCTTGACCGCGCCCGATCACTGATTTCGGAGCAAGGAGTGGTAGCGGACCTTCCAATCATCCCTGAAGCCGTCCGCGAAATAGGCGACGGCAATCTACTCTTAGTCGGCGAAGGCTCAAACGTTGAACCGGCGCAAGTCTCTATTAAGGGTTCAGGAAATGTGATCGTAATTGGTAAGGGCGTCCTGCTGCAGAAAGCGCAAATTGGCATCGATGGCAACGCCGGAGTAATTGCCATTGGCGACGGCGCGGCAATTCGAAACGCTCGATTCGGCATTAGATACAATAATTGTACACTTGTTCTGGGACGAAAGCTAGCCTGGCGCGGCGGAATGCTGTTCTGCACTGGTAACAACGTTCACGTTCTTGTTGGAAACGACTGCATGTTTGCCGACAAGGTCATGATTCGTACCTCCGACGGGCACGGTATATTTAATCTAGCCACTGGCGATCGGATTAATAGTCCAGATTCAGTTATAATTCACGAGCACGTCTGGCTTGGCAACTCAGCACGTGTTTCTAAAGGTTGCGTCATCGGCGGCGGCACCGTCGTGGGCCAGAATTCTATTGCCTCCGGGAGCCTACATGGACGGAGCATCTACGCGGGCGCTCCCGCCCGCAAGCTGCGCAGCAACATTGCATGGAGCCGTGGAGAGTCTTTTCGAAGCGTTCCTGAGAAATTCAAGCGTACTACGCTACACTTCATTCCGCACGGCGGTCAATCCTTAGCAACAGGGGCCGGGGCGAAGTATCTACCTGTAGACGATCGGATCTATTCGAAAATACCGCCCACGGACCGAGGTCTAATGTTCAATAGCGGAACTCGTGGTGCCGGCGATGAATTGGTAAATCCTTCGGATCTTGTGAACGTCGAAGCTGCGCATGAACGCTATTCCTCATACAATGGCGAGACGCCCGGCACTGCGCTAATGGCGTGGTTGATTGCAGAACTAGACCGCGGCGGGAACTCGTGGGACACGGTTCTTTATCGAACCCACGCGAAGGGCGGTCGGGAGATCGCCCGTCTCTCGCGAGGGAATCCTCCCTTCTCGAATTTCGAGCGTGAAGTTGCAGGGGCTGCACGGATCGCGCAGGAATCGTCGCGGGACATCAATATCCCAGCCGTGCTATGGACTCAAGGCGAGGCAGATCGCAACAACACGGACCGCCGCGGGTATGCCGAGAGCCTTCGTCGCCTTCGCTGCGACTACGAGGCCGTCATTCAGCGTGTGACGGGGTCAACCGCGCCCGTTGCACTGTTATTAGACCAGCTGGCGGCGAGCTTCAGGTATAATGCTTCCGATATCGCCTTGGCACAGCTGGATTTGGTCGAGACCGACCCGAATTTCTACCTTAGTACACCGAAGTATATCTTCGCCGGAGACGTATTTGGGCTGATAGATACAGTTCATTTACGCCCGAGGGCGACCGCTCTATTGGGCGAATATCAGGCGAAAGCATGGAAGGCGCTGTTTGTGGATAGAGCCAAGTGGACCGGCTTGCGACCTAGGTCTTTGGTAGTGAACGGCAGAACGATCCAACTTGAGCTATACGTGCCAAAGCCTCCTATCGCCCCACATCTGTCGAAACTCGCAAGGGCAAGGAACTTCGGCTTTCGGGTAACCGGCGAGAAGATTGAAACAGTTACCGTAGTTGGCCCCGAGCATATCGAAATTCGCTTGGAGCGCATTCCACAGCGCTTAGCCCTTCTGGAATATGCATTCACGGGGGGCACCCCCGAGGTTGGTCGAGCGCGCGCATGGGGCAACATTTGTGACAGCGACGAGACACCTTCTATAGTTAGGCCGGATGAGCCACTTCGCAATTATTTAGCTGTTTTCCAGCGGTCTCTTTTCGATGGTGACGCCGTGTCCGATTGAGGGGAGACACTGGGGGAGAGCATATGCGCTGGGAGCTGTGGAGTCGTAGCTGACTTGTCTTCGGTGCCACCTACGCGACTGTCAGCTTCGATGTGTCCCGGCCGTACTGCTTAACGAGGCCGAGCATGTCCGCGTGGACGGGCCTGTGTAGCGAGACTCTGAAGAGGAGCACGTCCGCAGCGGTCAGCTTCACAGGCGTGCCGGATCCACTCGGGTAGATGAGGGCAAATGTGGGGTCCATGCAGACTGCACTGGAGTTGGTATTCGTCGCCCACGTTCCGCCGTTAACGCTGATGGAGACAGTACCCGTGTCGCCTTCCCACGCGCAGATACCAATGAATGGCGTGTCGGCGGGGAACAGGGTGGACGCGGCGGCCTGAGCCCCCGAAGTGCCGACGCGGCTGCCCAACGTCGAATTTCCTCCCGATATGCCCGCCGTCATCTGATGCAGGCCGTTCGACTGAGGACTGCCGCCGCACATCCATGAGGTTGCCGTCTGAAGATTTGCCATCCCGATGATGACCTTTGTCCACTCGGCGGTGGCCACCGGAACACCGCCGACGCCACCCGGCAACGCGTTGCTTGGATCAACCGGAATTATACTGGACTCGCATACGAGCGTGTCGACACTGGCAACTTGATCGAAATAGATCGCAGGCCGATTGCCGAATGCCGCGTGAGCCGAAACATACTGCGGCTGCTTGGCCGTTATAGTCTGAACGAGGCGCAGGTTGGGTGTCCCCAGAGGTGCGCGCTGAATGACAGCGCTCGCCTGTCCGCTCGCAACACTAGTGCGGGAAAGCTCAAAATTCCACCATCCGATTAAGCGTGGATCTTCGCCGATACTCTCGTCGTAATTTGCGAGTACAGGTAGCGTATCGTCCGTACTGACGCCGGACATAGTGAGAAATGACACCATCACGTAACGTCCTTTTTAAATATAACACTCCAGTTCCAGAGAGTCACGCCGGCGACATACCTTGACGTATCATTGTCACTGTCGCGCAGATTACCCCAAGCGCTCGCCCTGTACTGACCGGACATGTTGATAGCGCCGACGTACGCATATTCAGGCGTTGGCAACGCGCCCGTAGGAATAGCGGAGAGTGTCACCTGGACCCTACCGATGCCCATGGTGCTGCCTGGAGCCGTCCCGGTGCCGTCGTCTGCAATCGCCACCGAGGCGACGGTGCTTGTACCGTTGCTGTCGCGGTACACGAAGCCATTCTTGCCGCCGAACTGAGTGAAATCGGGCAGCGTCGCGGTGTCAATGATGAGAGGAGGGACAGGGACGTAGAATGGGATGGTGATGACAGCACCGGAGCGTGTAATGGCGCCGGACGGTCGGAGCGCCGTCCACCACTTGTTCTGACGAAATACCCAATCGTGAACTTTGGCCTTGTACTCGCCCTTGATGTCGTAGCCTGCCGGGTAGAGGTGCGGACCGCCGGCCAGGTATCCAAATACATTGGTCCTCAGCATGTAGTCGGCGGTGGTAATGGAGACCTGCTGGGCCGCCGCCGTGGTACGTCCGGCCACCTCGTCCTCCTCCACAAGGTCGAGCTGCGCGAGAGAGATCTCTGACGCACCAAGGTTCGGGGCCTCGATCTCGCCATTCGCGGTCAGTTGCCCGATGGTGAGCAAGATGGGGCGGGCGTTTCCGAAGATGCCTTCGCGGATATCGGTGTCATAGTCGCTGCGGAGTTGGCGCAAAGCGTTGAGATAGTCAGTGCGGGTCTGCGCGCCCTGACCCAAATAATTGCGATCCTGCTGCCCCTGCTCCAAATGCAAGGACCGGTGGACGGTCGCCTTCCCGTAGCTAGACGCAATACCATTGAACTTCTGCGCATAGATGAGCGCATTGTCCCACCAACCAGTGCCCTTGTTGATTTCCGCGATGCCCCTGCCGCCCTTGCCGTGCGCAATATAAAAGCGAACGCCCCTCGGAGCTCCAGCAGCGACCTCACGTTCAAGAAGCGAGCCCATAAGCGCTGTGCCCATTGACTCCGAAAGCCCTCGGGCAGTGAGCCTCTCGTGACATGCCTCGAAGCTCGTAATCGCACTAGCATCTAGTTCATCGCCAGCTTGGGTTCCGTCACCAGCGAGCGCGAATGCACCAATCGTGCCGGTGTTGAAGCAGAAGGAATTGTGCGGGGCGACCGGATGGCCGAGCGTTGGCTGAAGCGCGCCGTTCGTTGTGCCCTGATTAAGCGACTGCCCATGGCTGGGCACGTACTCGATGAATACACAACTCTCGTCCAGCGCCGCGCGGCGATAATCTCTATTTATCAAAACACTTATTGATCTATTAAGATAGTATACTTGCCCTCGTGTCAAGGTTCTGCTGATATCTTGGAAGCCACTAAGGTCGGTAGAGCCCCAATAGGTCGCAGGCAGCAGCGCGCGGGCCTCGTCGGTCGTATACGCGACGGCACTCATTGCGCGCTGGGCACTGTCACGATCTAGCCGGGCGCGGATCTTGCCATCCTTGCCGACGCCAATGACGATGCCTCCGTTGCTGAACTGTACGAGAGGGCCGAAGCCGAGGTCCGGGTCGAAGTTGGGGTCGGCTCGGAGTCCCCGGAGCCAGCCCAGCGAGGCATCCGAGAAGATATAAGCGAGTACTTTATTTGCGGCGTCGGCGATGCCACCAATAACTGCAGTGTCCGGCGGGTCGGCGAGCAAAAAATTGGCTCCGATGAGGTTAACCTTCTGGTCGAGTTTGTTGATAGCCGCGCTGCTTGGCTGGGTCAGAATCAGCCTCTCGGTTGCGGAGCTGAGGCGCTGGTAGAGGTAGAATGACACATCACCCGAGCCAATGACCTTGAAATACTCGCCGTCAGCAACGGTCGCTCGGCCCGCCGCGATGTCCGGATACATTTGGCCAGCAGCTAGAACGGCATCGCGGGCGGCTTCGGCGGCGAACCGCTGCGTCTGTGCGGCGTCTGCGTCAAGGGCGGCAGCGTCGGCGTATTTCTTGGCTCCGTAGCCCTGGCCTGGCTCAACCTCGGCGTTGGACTGCGTAGCCCACTGCTGCGCCTTTGACACGGCCTCCTGAGCCTCTGGAGTAACGTCGCCGGTCTCACCGCGCGGCCCGCGCAAGCCGACTTGTGCCCGTACCTTGAAGGATGCAGGCGCCCGAGAGGTGATCGCCATCAGAAGCGGCTCCCTGTGATTGTGAGGATGCCGTCGAGCGGCACGATGTATTCGCCGGTCATCTTGTGCTGTATGCGGTAGACGTGAGTGTAGATGCCGGGGCATGGGGAGGCCTCCCCCATGTTGAAGGTGATCCAGCTGTTCTCCGGGGCCGGCGCAGTTGGCGAGATGATGATGCCGCCGTTGTCGAGGGTGCCAGTATAAATCTTGCTGCTGTTCGCGTTCCAAACCGTCCATTCGTGGCGATATTCATCGATCGGCCAGGGGCTTTCATCGGCCTGGGTAAAGAGGCCAGTAAACTGGACGGTGGCGCCGACGCTGAATTCGTAGTCGGCGCCGAAGGGCGCTGCGGTCATGGTTTTCTCCAGGAGAGGTAGCCAGGCAGGTGCCTGCCGTGGCAGCGGGCCGGTCGGTGTCGGGGCTGCTGCTCGAAGATGCGGCCGGAGAGCCCGGTCAGGCGCAGATATTGTCAGGTATTCTCGATAGATTGCGCGCGGCTGCAGCAGGGTCGTGGCGATCTTCTTCGGGACCGTGGTGAAGCTGGGGCACGTGGCGGTCGATGGGACCAAGCTGAAGGCCAACGCCAGCCGGCACAAGGCGATGAGCTATGGGCGCATGAAGACGACCGAAGCGAAGCTGGCGGCGGAGGTGGACGCCTGGCTGAAGGCGGCCGAGGATGCGGACCGGACCGATGACGCCGAGCACGGGGCGGACCTGCGCGGCGATGAGACGCCCGACTGGATGGCCGACAAGCAGCAGCGGCTGGCGCGGATCCGCCGGGCCAAGGCCGAGCTGGA
>NZ_BMGG01000003.1:10630-10874 GCF_014640075.1 Chelatococcus reniformis
GCAGCCCACCCGGGACGGCTTCATCGCCGGCTTCAACGGCCAGATCGCGGTCGATCAGGCGCACCAGATCATCGTCGCCCAGCGCCTGGCGACCAACCCGGCCGATTACGGCGCCCTGATCCCGCTGGTCGACCAGGCCAAGGCCAATCTCGGACGCAAGCTGAAAGAGGTCTCCGGCGACGCGGGCTTTGCGACCGAAGCCAATCTGGCCGCCATGGCCGAACGCAAGGTCAGGGCCTATTTG
>NZ_BMGG01000003.1:10884-67756 GCF_014640075.1 Chelatococcus reniformis
ACGGAGCTTCAAGGACAAGCCCCGGATGACGGCCATGGCCCAAAGCCTGAAGCGCGCCGGACGGCGCTCGCGCTATCGCCTCAGAAAGCAGGTCGTCGAACCCGTCTTCGGCCAGATCAAGCAGGCCAGAGGCTTCCGACAGTTCCTGCTCAGAGGCCTCGCCAAGGTCAGAGGCGAATGGGCGCTGATCTGCACCGCCCACAATCTCCTGAAGCTGGCGGCAGCGGCAGCCTGACCAAAGCCTGCCGCCTCCCAAGCACATCAATCAGCCCATAGCCGACAATTATCCAGACACGCTCCTAGCCGGCTCGATCGAGAAGCAACAAGGCATGGGAGCTGCGTTTGAAGGTGCAGGCGATCTCGTCGAGTTGGAATTGCATGGCGCGGGTGACAGCCCGAGCCACGAACGCGCTTAAGGTATAGTTTGCGTGGAAGGGTTGTTGTATTGGCCGGCCGGCCCGTGTTCGAACTCGCGGCCAATAGCTCCGGCTATCGATCCGGCTGGCGTTGAAGTGTTAAACTGGATCACCTTTGATAACTTTGGATGGCGATTGACTGCTTGCCTTATTTCAGCAGCCGCGTTTGGCGCAGTTGCTTTGAAGTAATTCGGATTTGTCATGTAAGCGCGAATAGCCTCTGCCACTAGCTCAGGCCAAATCATCTTGGCGGTATATCCGCGGCTTTCTGGGCCCATATACGGACCGGGAACATTGTAGGGGTGGCGTCGACCTAGGAGCAAATTGTCATAATTTTGATATAGCTCAATCTCAATATGGGGCTGCCGTATTCTGTATCCACTATACTGATCAATAATATGCCCTATTTCATGCGCGATCACCCTTTCAGCGGCGCGCGGCGACAGATCGCGAAGATATCTAACTGCGGGACCGTCAGGCCGTCCGAGGGGATAGTACGCGCCGATGGACCTTGGCTGCAATCGATCGCGCGAAACCGCTTTTGGTTTACTATTTATGATGCGCTTTATTAAGTTGCTATGCTCACTGAAGGGAATCGGAAAATCAGCCCCTCCAGAGCGACGTCTACCGGCAATGTACTTAGCGGATAGGATACGATCATCCATATCGACTGTAAGTTTTTTTCCACGTTTTGCCACGTGAGATAGACTTGTGTAGTCATGCTCAAACGGACGTGGTGGCAGTGGGGGTGGATCGTATATCTTTACATTATAGCTTGAGAGCGAATCTTTGGCACCCCGGCGAAGTGTCAACGGCTCTAGCGATGGTGCCCGATCAAATTTTTCTATCGCCTGCTGCGCAGTCTTGGCGGCGCTATGCGCATCCTCAACATGTGACTGTGCACCACGCTGGAACTCCGATCGTCCGTATGGCGCATCTTGCCACCTATTATTCTTCGCACCGACTTGAAGGAACTCGCTCTGAGGTCTCATCATATTTCGTGCGGCCATCTGTGGTGCCGTGGCGGAGATCTCATCATAGGCTCCCGAGGTTCGGGCGAACGAGCCTTTCAGAGCCTCTTCGAGCTGGCCAGCCTTTGGAACGGCGGCCGCGGCATGTGAGGTGTTTTGCGCCGAGCTGGCGACACCCCAGCTAGATTTAAGTCCGCCCTTGCTTACACCTCGCGCTGCAGCGGCTTCGCTCGCACCTTTGGCTAGTGGGGCAACTTCAATAGCGCCCCGGACCGCCTGGGGAACCCTCACCCCGCGCAGAGGCAGAAGGTCGAGCGCAGCCGGCATCGTCCAAGTCCAACTCCCATCTGGAGTCCACGACCAAGGGAGAACGGCACTTCGACGGACGATAGGAACCTGCTCGTCGGTCCCCTTGTAGACCAAGTATGCACCATCGTCGCGCTGTTGCAGTTCTATGTCTTGCGGTATATTCAAGCCCATTCCAGCTGTACCTTCAGCCCCGTGTTGATATGCCAGCTTGTCCATCAAGGTCGGCTCGACATAATACGGTGTGCGTGACGGGCTAGGCTTGGGAGCGCGCGCATCCGTTGGCCGAGCAAGCATGCTCCACGCTGCGTCCACGGCCATTGGCGCTACCTTTGCGGCGGCCGATCCCAGCTTGTAAACGTGATATGCTTTTCCGAACAATGATGTCTTCTCCGCCGCGGGAGGTACGCTTGTCATAACGAGTGGTTTGCTCGTCTCCGCTTGAGAAAATTCTGGGAGTATGGCGAGCGATGTGCGGCCAGATCTTTCGACCATCGAAAACGGGGTGCGATCAACACGGGCCGGTCCAGTGAGTTGTGCAAGAAGTTTTCTGGGTGCTCCGTCGTGCCACGCGCCGTTCGGTGCCGGGCTACGTCCTAGTGGATCCGAGCCTGCTCGCGAGCGCCCAGTTAGCTGTTTCAATCTTGCTGACGCGGCCCCCGCGAATGGTGTCGACAGCTGCTGTCGGCCCGTCGAGCCGATCGTGCCAAGCTGAGGTTGGACGGCGGCCGTGAGGCGCTGCATCGGAGTCCGTCGTAGCGCGGGTACGGCAGCACCCGTATCGCTATCACGCGGAATGCCGTCTTCGCCAGAGACCACATCCTGCCGCAGGTCGTACCTTAAGGCCGGGTTCTCGAGGCTGCGCTGGAGCAGATAAGATGTGCGGTAGGTCATGGTTCTTGCATCATCTGCGTTGGGGGGAGATTGATTGGGTCCCTAAAGGCCCCGTCGGCGCACTGAGTTGACCGAGATCTTTAGCTCGAGCGTTCCACGTAGGGTTTACGCATATCCAGGCATGCGCCGCACTCCGGTGGAGCATACTGGGGAGGGTTGTGACGCATGCTCTGTCAGTTGCTTCGCAAATCATGCCTCGAGCCTCGCTGCATGAATTTTAACTATGCGAAAGCGTGCCAGATGAGATTTATATTTTTCGAATATTCTGGAAGGAACAGGAGGTGTGCACCGATGTTCCCGGACGACGTGCTGCACAGCCCTCCCACTACGGCCTTGCAAACCTTATCCGTCCGACGTTTCGGACGATGAATGGGCGCTGCTTGCGGCGTATCTCACCTTGCTGCCGGAGGAGAGCGGTCAGCGCTGCCATTCGCTGCGCGAGGTGTTCAACGGCCTGCGCTACATCGTAAAGGCCGGGGCGCCCTGGCGTTGGATGCCCAACGATCTGCCGCCTTGGGAGATTGTCTATCAACAAGCCCAGCGCTGGCTTCAGGCCGGATGCTTCGTGGCGCTGGTCGAAGATCTGCGCACCGTGCTGCGCTTGGCCGCCCGGCGGCCGGCCCAGCCGAGCGCCGCCTTCATCGACAGCCGCACGCTGCGCTCCACGCCAGAGAGCGACGCGCGGGCCGGATACGACGGCGCCAAGCGCAAGAAGGGTTCTAAGCTCCACATGGCCGTGGACACCCTCGGCCACATGCTGGCGCTCCACGTCACGCCGGCCAGCGACGACGACCGGTCGCAGGTCGGCCGCATGGCCGAGGCCATCAAGGCGGCGACCGACGAGAGCGTGGACATCGCCGATCAAGGCTATACGGGAGAGCGGGCTGCGCACACGGGATCGAACTGGAAGTCGTGAAACTGCCCCAGGCCAAGCGCGGCTTCGTGTTTCTGCCCCGCCTATGGGTGGTCGAGCGATCGTTTGCATGGGCCACGCGCTTCCGACGCCTCGTCAAGGACTACGAGCGATGTGCCGAAACTCTGGCACACCTGCGTCTCATCGCATTCGTTTGCATCATGCTCAAAAACGCCGCTCACATAGCAGCTAGTTCATAACAGCCTCTAAGTTAGCAATTGAACTGCCGGTTCAGCGGTCTCGACGTGCTGGAGCATCTAACAGGCTGGGCGCGCCCTTGAAGCTGAAACGAGGCCTGACTTGCCGAATAGATATATTTTGTTAGGTAATTTTCCTGCCATTGGCCCAAATCAACCGTCTGCCTCACGCCATCTGATCGCCAGCTCCGAGGCGCTGGCTAGGAACCGCCGACGGCGCCCAGAATCATTCCCGCCAGACGATGACCGTGCGGCTGAGATCGGGCGGCATCGGCACCAACAAGTTCATACCCTAGACCGGCAGATCGATAACCTGCGTCTGGCCCCGGCAGGAACGGTTCTTGACGGCTGGCGTCACCTGGCTCTTGCGCGACGAGACCCGACCCTCCCGGATAGAGCCGCTCGGACCCGCGGTGGCGGGGCGCGTGGTGGTTCTGATGCGAGTCGACCGTTGGGTGAGGCAACTAATTGAGGGGCAGAATTGATTGCCAGGGCGGTTGGCATCAACGCCGGCGCAGTGCGCATCTGGAGGGCGCTCCACTCAAAAATCATAGACCGTCATGGCTCATTTGCCTCCGGTGCCGCCGACGCCGGGGATCAGCTTCAGGGCGTTGATCAGCGTGCCGGCCGTGTTCAGCCCGAAGTTGAGGCGGTTGGCGCTGGCGTCGTCGCCGGCCGTGAAGGCCTTGGTGCCGAGGCCGAGGATGCTCTGGCCCATGCCCGACAGGTTGTTGGCGCCAAGCTGTGCGTAGGTGTTGATGGTGTTCGCGCGCCGCCCGGCGTCCGCCGCGTAGATGTTGGCGATGTCGCGGCCGCGGCCCACGTCGAGATCGCCGATGCCCTTCTGCAGGCCGGCCTGGGCGCCGGCCGCCTGGAAGCCGGTGTTGGCCAGGCCGCCGAGCTGGCTCTGCCAGCTGCCGTAGTCCTGGTTGGCCAGCTGGCGGGCCCGGTCGGCAATGGCCTGCTGGGTGTTGCCCGAGCCCAGGATGCCCAGGGCGCTGTTCTTGCGCGCCACGGCGTCGGTGGCCTGGTCCACCTGGTAGCGATAGCCGGGAGAAGCCTGGAATGCCGCCACGGCGCCGGCGTTGCCCCCGGCGCCGTCGAGGCCGAGGCTGTCGCCGTAGAGGTCCAGCGCCCTGGCGCCGGCGGCGGTCCAGGGCTGATAGCGGTCGAGCGCGCCCTGATAGGCGCCGCGGCCGGCGGCGTAGCCTTGGTCGAGCGCCGAAAGGGTCTGCGGCTGGGCGCTCGCGATGGCGTCCAGCGCCGCGCCCTTGGCCTCGCCGAGCAGGTTCTGGATCAGCTGCGCGTTCTGCACAGCCTGTTGCGCGCCCCAGATGGCCGCGTTGCGGCCGCCCGAGCCGGAAAAAGCAGATGCCATGGTTTACCTCGAAAGCTCGATGCCGATGATCGAACAATCCGTCGTCAGCCCCAAGGGTATCGTCCCCGTGGATGCATAGAGTTCGATCGTGTAGGTGTGGTGTCCCGCCGCCAGCCCTTCGGCGTAATAGATGATCGGCGTCGGGTAGTAGTTGGCGTAGTTCGTTCCGCTGACATTGGTCACTGTCGTGACCAGCGGCACATCCTTCACCGCCGTGCCCGCCGTGTCCCTGATGCGCAGCCGCAGAATGTTGAGCGTCGAAAAGCCGAGGCCGGCCGAGGGCGATCCGTCGAACGTGCCGATGATGCAGATGCGCGAGGTCGTCCCGCGGATGTCGAGGGTCACGGATTGGGGCGAGGCGCCGCTGTCGGCATCGGAGTTGGTGACGGCGTGGTCCTCGATCTCCTGGTTCCCCACGCGCACCGGCACCAGGAAGCGGAAGACCCCGCCGGCGTATTGGAACACGTTGCCCGGCTCGCCCCCGTTCCATGAAGGGTCGGTCATCAACAGCTGGTTGGCCGTGAGCGAGATGGCAGCCGTGCCGGTCGGGGTGTCCACCAGGATCTGCATGCCGGCGTAGAGGCCGGGGGCGGTCAGCTCCACGCCGTAGGCCGCCGTCCAGCCCGCCGGCGCCGCCTGGGCCACCAGGTAGACCTGGCCGTGGGCGGTGCCGCCGTTGGCCGTCGCCTCCACCGTGTTGAGGCGGCCCGAGTAGGCGCCGGTCGTGGTGGTGATGCTCTCGATGATCTCGTCGGCCGCCGCCGTATTGCCATCGGTGGCGGCCCGCAGGGCGAGGATGTAGGCGGAATAGGCGCCGTCCTCGCCGGTGACGGCCTTGATCAGCTCCTCGGCCTTGGCCGCGCTGTCGCCGCTCTCCTCGCTCACCGTCGTGATCCTGGTCTGGAGATCGACGACGGTCTTGACGGTGTAGTTGCGGAGCGCCTGCTCCCAGTTCAGCAGCGCCTGCGTCGGCCTGCCCGTGGCCGGGTCGACGCGGGCGACGCTCACCGGCATCACCGCCGGCGAGGCGGTGGGGTCGATGGCGGGCGGAAGGTCGCCCATGGCTATTGCCCCGCGGCGGCGCGGGCGCGCGGCCGCACCTGCGGGTCGGGCACGCCGGCGCCCATGAAGGCGAAGTCGGCGTCCGATGAGCTGGCGAGCCGCGCGCGCAGGCCGTGGTGCGTCGACAGGCCCAGGCGATTGACGCGCACGGGCACGCGATCGGCCATGGCCAGCGAGCGGCTGAGCGGCGCCGAGAAGGTCTTGCCGCCGTCGTGCGACCAGGAGACGTCGATTTGGCCTGCATCCGCCGCGGTAAAGTCGGCGAACAGGCTCGGGATGGCGAGGCGGGCGGGATAGTCCTTCAGCGGGCCGCTTTCGATCACCACGGTCATGGCCGCGCCCGCCTCGCGGAAGTCGCCGGCCGGCGCCAGGATGTGGCCGCTCAGCCGGTCGCCGAGCAGCCAGGCGCCCGATGAGGTGAACAGCGCGCCGCCGGCGCGCCACCGCGCCAGGCCGGCGCTCACCCGCTCGTGCCAGGCCCGGCCGCGCACGTCGTAGGCCCAGCTGCCGAGCGGGCTGGACACGGTCACGAGCGGCCGGCCGCGGGCGATGTGCGCCATCATGTCGAGCTCGGCCGGCACCGAGGCGGCGATGAAGCGCTCCACGTCCGGGGTGGAGATCACCGCGTCGGAATAGCCGTCGAGCGTGCGCACGCTGCCGTCGGCGGCGACGAAGATGAGGCCGTGGTCCCAGCCGGGGCCGTCGCCGGCCGCGGCCATGGTGGCGCGGATGCCGGTCGGCAGGATGGTCTGCGCCCGCTGCAGCGGGAACGGGCTGGATCCCACGTTCTGCCAGGGCTCGATGGTCGAGCCGCCCATGGCATAGAACAGCGCGCCGCAGACGATGCCGCGCCGCAGGCCGTCGGCCCGCGACTCCGCGGTGGCGAACGACAGCGCGTCGATGTCCGTGCTGTTGAGCGCGCTGGCATAGATGCGGCCGTCCGGCACCGTGAAGAGGAAATAGCCGTCGAGGAAGGCGACCGAGTTGACGTTCGCCGGCAGGATGCTGCGGTAGCCGGCCATGCCGGCAGAGCCCGCGCTCTGCGCGATGCCGACGGTATAGGCGCCGGTGCCGCCAGTGCCGGTGCCCAGCGCCGTGATGAAGGTGTTGGCGGCGACGCCCGGGCCGACGATGCCGTCACCCACGGCGAGCGCGCCGGTGGCCAGGAAGGTCACGTCCAAGGTCGTCCCGGTGATCGAGGCCGTGATCTCCGCCGTCTGCGTCAGCGGGTAGGGGCTCACCGCCGTCGGCGTGAGCACGTAGGCGCCGCCGTCGCGCCGCACCGCCACCACATCGGCCGCCGGCGTGCGGTTGTTGATGGCCAGCGTCACCGGATCGGTGCCGGGGATCGTGCCGGCGAGATAGGCCACCGTCGGGCCGGGATAGCTGATGTAGGCGACCTTGTCGCCAAACACGGCGTAGAAGCCGAAGTTCGCCTCGATCATGCCGCGCAGGCCCGTGCCGGTCGTGGCGAACACGCTCAGCAGCCCGGGGCAGCGGCGAACGACGTCGACGTCGCCCTCGCGCACCGAGTAGCAGTTGATCAGGCGCCCCTGCCCTTCGCCCGGGCGGCTGCCGGGCGTCGAGCTGCGCGGGATGGGAAGCGCGGCCATCAGCGATAGTCCCAGAAGTGGCCGCCCGGATCCGCCCGGTCGCCGTCCGGGTCCTCCAGAGGCAGGAGGCTCGGCGCCTTGGCGGCCATCAGCTTGAATTGCCGCTCGCTCGCGGCCATCCCGTCGCGGTCGCCGGCGATCGAGGCCGCGGCGAACCGCGTGAGCTCTGCCGTCCAACCCTGCGGCACACTGTCCACATCGGGGATGTAGACGTTCTCGAGCCGGGCGCTCAGATCGTCGAGGATGTCCTGCATCGCATCGGCCACGAACTGCGCATCGGCCACCGCCAGCGCCTGCGGATAGCTCAGCCGCAGCCGGCCCAGGATGCCCCGCACCAGCGCCGTGGCGACCGAGCGATCGAGCCGCGCGATGTCGGACAGCGCCTGCTCGGCGGCCTGCACCGCGGCCGGATCGACTGCCCTGGGCAGCATGCGCGCCGCAATCAGCGTCACCAGCGCCGGGGTCTGCGCGCCGCTCACCGCCGCCTCGTCGGCGATCGCCACGATGCGGCGGGCCGCCAGCTCATCCAGCACGCCCTGGACGGCCCCGGCTACGGCGGCGTAGTCGATCGCGGCGGTGCCGGCGCCGGCCGCGTCCAGCCGCTCCAGCACCGCCTTGGCGAGGCCGGAGGCCGGCGTGCGGTCGCGCCGCGTCAGCTCCGCCAGCTGCCCCTCGACCAGGGCGATCGCCGCCGCGTCATAGGCCTTGGGCTGCGCGCGGGCGGCGACCAGCGTGACGATGTGCGGCCGCTGCGCCGCCGACATCGCGCCTTCCGCGGCTATGGCGGCGATGCGCCGGGCGGCGAGGTCGGCAAGCACCTGTGGGACGATGGCGCCGATGGCCGTCGCGTCGAGCGCCTCGGTGGACAGGCCGAGGCTCTCCAGGCGCTCCAGCACCGCTGCGGCGAGGCCCGGCGTTCCGCCGCGCGACAGGCGGTCGATGCGCGCCAGCCGGCCCTCGGCGTCCGCACGGGCCTGCGGATTGTCCTGGCCGCCGAACTGCGCCCGCAGATGCTCGACGACGACGGCGACGAACGGCTCGAAGCAATCGTCGCCGATCGCGTCGGGGTCGCCGGCGGCCCAGATGCGCCGGGCCACCAGCTCCGCCGCGACCGTCCCGGCACGAGCGGTCGCGACGGCCATGTCCTCGTGCGCGGGCGTGTCCGCGGCATCCAGGACCAGGAGGTCCCGCAGCGCGGCTGCGGCCACATCGTCGTAGCCGAAGGGCATCAGCCTACCACCACATACTCGACGCAGACGATGCCGGCGCCCACCGTCGCGGCGGTGCCGGATTGGGCATGCGTCGCCGTCACCGTCACCTCGGCCGTCGCGTAGAGGTCGTCGGACGTCGCCAGATCGTCGGCCGCGATCAGGCCGGCGGTGCCGGTGGGAATCGCGCTGGCGAAGCCGTCCGCGTCGGCCGCCGTGCCGAGGTTGAGCGTGTTCGTCGTGCCGGCGTTGAACGCCGTGGTAATCGCCACGCTGACGGCGGTCACCAACGCCTTCGGTGGCAGCACGCCCACGGTCACGACGCCCGTGGCGCCGTCGCCGAAGCCGATGCGCTTGGCGAGACATTGCTTGACGCTATAGCCGACGTCGCGCGCCGGCACGGTCCTTGCGGCCATGGCCAGGATCCTTCTGGGTTGGGGGGAGCGGAGCGGCCGGCTGTCGGGCCGGCCGGCATCATCGGGCCTGCCCCGAGGGCTCGTCCTCGGGCTTGACCCGAGGATCACGCGTCGGCGGCGCCGGAGAAGAAGCCGGTCAGCAGGCCCCACTGCACCAGGCTGGTGCCGCCCTGCGGCTTCTTGAACATCTTCGACACGCCATAGGCCATCTCGGTGCCGACGCCGTCGACGAAGCCGTAGTCATCCTCCTTGCGGAACGTGGGCTTGGCCATCTGGCCCCAGGCGAACACCGCCGCCTGCTGGCCGCAGAAGAACACCGGCTCGACCCGGGCGGAGGCCGCACCCGCCGTCAGCAGCGAGGTCCATCTGTCGCTCACCATGGACGAGATCTCCGGCACCTCGCGGATGATGACGCCGTCGTGGATGAGGTCGCCGTCCTGGAAGATCGGGTTCTTCTCCATGCCGTCGCCTTCGCGGGGCCGGGCGTCGCGGTTGACGCCGTCCAGGCTGATCTTGAGGTCGCGGAAGGTGAACGAGCCGGCAAACGCCACGAAGTATTCGCGCCCGTCGGTGAGCTTGTAGGGCCTGATCTTGGGTGAGGCGGTCTTGGCCACGCGCTTCATCAGGGAGATCGAGGTCGAGCCCAGCTTGTCGCTGGCGCCATCGACGTTGGCGAGCGCGGTCGCGTGCGTGGCGTTGTAGTTGCCCACGGCGTTGCCGTAGAGCACGCGGTCGGCGTTCGCCGCGTTCCAGGCGTTGCGCTGCGCCGCCGACGCCAACTCGTAACGCAGGCCGTTGACGCGGTCGCCGTCGTCGGTGCCCAGGTTGGTGGGCGAGCTTTCGCTCGGCAGCGCCAGCAGCGCCTCGATCAGCTCGTCGCGCTGGAGCTCCTTGCCCCAGTCGCTGAGCAGTGGCCGGGCCTCGCCGAAGATGTCGGCGCTGTCCTTGTGCTTCTCCGCCTTGTTGGTCACCACCGCATGGCGGGCCCAGTCGAGCCATACGCGCATGCCGTAGTTGTCGATCTTCTCCTCGTTGCCGACCAGCGTGCCGGTGCCGCGGCCCTTGCCGTTGAGGCGGGTGACGAACGGAATGTTCATCTGCTCGCCGCCGTTCTTCAACTCCATGCGCAGCCGGATGATAGCATTGAGGTCGGCGGACATGTACGGCGAGAACAGGTTCTCGCGCACGTATTCGCGATTGATCTGCTTGGTATACTGGACAAGCTTGTTGTTGTCCTGAACAGCCGTGACGGCCATGTTCGATCATCCTCTCGTGGTTGGTGAAACCGCCCCGCCAGGCTGGCGCCGCTTGCGCAGCGGTTGCCGCGTGGCCCGGCGGTGTGGTCAGCTCTGGGTGGCGTAGGCGAAGAGCGCCGCATCGCTCATGTCGCCGCCGCTGCCCGCCCGGTCGGACGAGGCCGAGGTGGCGCGGTTGAGCGACGGCGGCAGCTTGACGACGGAATTGGCGCCGGCGGGGGCCGCTCCGGGGGTCGCTCCGCCGAGCAACGCCATCAGGCGCTCGCGGCGGGCCGGATCGGCGAGCAGCCGTTCCATGGCCCGCTGTTCGGCCAGCTCCGGGTCGGCGTGTTCCAGATGCTCCTCGTACCAGTCCATGATCTCCCCATAGGGGTCCATCGACTGGCGCAGCGCCGAGACCACGGCCGGCCCGTCCATGGCGCCGGCGCCGATCATCTGCTGCAAGGCCTCGTAGGCCTGGGACACCTTGTCGCCGCCGTGCGTCCGCTCGGCATCGCGGCGCGAATAGTATTCGCGCTGCTGCAGCAGGGCGTCGACCACCCCGCCGAGCTGGCTGCCGACGCCCCCCTCCGGGTCGTTCGGCGGCGCCGGCGCCGCATCGGCGCCCGCGCCGGTGCCCTGCTGATCCGGCGGCTGCGCTGCGGCCTGCGGCTGGGCGCGCTGCATCATCTCCATGAGGGCGCGGTTCTGCACCTCCAGGTGATAGGCCCTCTCCTCCGCCTGCCGGTGCGCCTCGGCGACTTCGCGGAGCCACTGCGCGGGCCCCTCGCCCGGCCCGGCGGCGGAGGGATCGGGCGGCCACGCACCGCCATCGGGCGTGGTCGCGCCGGCAAGCTCCCTGGCCGGCTCATCATCGGCCAGGGCATGCGCCATCAGGTCCGCGTCGGCCATGCCGACGGCGGCGGGTTCGATGCTCATGGGTGGTCCTTTCCGCGTGTCGGGCGGCAACGTGAGCCCCTGTCTCGCCGGGGCGATGCGCGTGGGCGCCGTGTCGTGGCGCGGACGAGAGCTGGTGGCGGGCTCTCCAGGCGATGGATCGGCGGTCAAGCCCAACCATGACGTTGAGAATAAAAAGCTTTCCGTTCCCCACCCCGTCATGGTCGGGCTTGCCCCGACCATCCACCCGCTCAAAGGGTCACATTCACGGTGCCGGCGGCGCGAGCGCAGCCTCGCGTGCGGCCTTCTGCGCCTGGGCCTGCTTCAGCTCGGCGCTGGCTCGCCGCTCGTCGACCTGCGCCGCCGCCCCGGCCAGCTGGATCTGCTGGGCCTGCGCCGCCACGGGCGCCGGGTGCTGGGCCTGCTGCAGCAGCCCGAGCAGCTTCTTCTTCAGGCTGTCTGGCAGCGGCAGCAGCTCGATCATGATCTGCGGCGGAATCTGCTGGCCCTGTGCCGCCGCCGCCTGCAGCACGTCGAGCGCGTCGGCCTGCATGTTCACCGCGTCAGGCCCCTCGTCGATGATGATGTCGACGTCGAGGGCCCCCAGGCTGTTGACGATCTGCATTTGCCCGGTCACCGGGTCGACTTGCCGGCCGTTGACCTCGACCTGCTGCATCAGGCCGCCGTCGTCGGTGACGCGAATCCATCGCTGCGCCGTCCAGTGCTGCCGGATGGCGTTCCACACGGCCCGGTAGACTCGGATCTTCCAGCCGCGGTAGGCGATGATGAACGGCCCGAGCTCCGCCATGCCGGCCTGCTGGAGCAGCGCGATGGCACGGCCCGATCTGGCTTCCACCCCCTGCCCCACCAACGCCGGATTGGGTCCGAAATTCTCCAGTTCCGTCCTGGCGCGGTCCTGCATCTGGAGCTGGCCGCGCATGTCGGCGAGGGTCTTGGCGTCGTCGAACTCCACCGGGCCGATGCCCGGGTTGTACTCGATGACACCGTCGGGCCTGACGCTCTCACGGCGGGCGAGCTCGATGTCGTCGAAGGCTCCGCGCGGTGCCTTGATGCGGCGCATGTTGAGCAGGTGCAGGGCCTTGGAGTTGCGGTGGTTGATCTCGTCCACCAGCGACTTCATGTGGCGGAAGAAGCCGTAGCGGTCGCCGTCCTGGTCGACGAAGGCACTCCACATGATGAAGCGGCACTGGTCACGGCCCTTCTCGTCGCGCAGGAAGGAGCGGCCCTCAGCGAGCTTCAGATTGCCGGTATAGAAGCAATAGCACCAGCGCCGGGTGCCTTGCCGATACCAGTGCTCGACAACGCGGACTTGCCGCTCGCGGGTATTCACCCACTTGATCTCGCGCTCGGACTCGATCGCGAACTCGGAGCCGGAGGCAGCCGAGAGCGCCCGCAGCGCGTCCGCGTGCTCGGGAAACAGCTCGGCCGCGCTGTCTGCGTCCATCCACTTCGACACGCCCATGTAGCGGGCGTCGGAGAAATCGGGACGGAACGAACGCGGGTCGTAGAAGAACGTCTCGGGATCGACAACGTCGATCTCGATGTCGAAGTCGCCGGGCACGCCGCCGTCGCCCGCGGTCAGGCTCAGCTCGAGCCCGCCGATGCCGTCGACGGCACCGTTGCAGGAGATCAGGGGGGACCGCGACGGCCATTCCTGCGCGTCGAGCGCGTAGCGCAGCGCCGCGGTGCTCAGCTCGGCGCCCGCATCGTGGTCGGGCGTGCGCGGATAGGCCTTGGGGTCCTGGCGCAGGCGCTCGACCAGGCCGACGAAGCCGTTGATCTTGCGCGCGAACGCGGGCGTGGTCGTCGGCGGCTGCTTGCGCTTCCTGAGCTCGCGCAGTTGCTCGGCGCTCCATTGCGATCCGTGATAGTACAGCCGTGCCTGGCGCTGCTCCTTCGTCTCGTCTGCCTTGAGGCCCACGTAATCCTGGAACTGCGAGCGCAGGCGCTCGAGCGGCGCAAGGTCTTCCTGGGGCGCTGCGGCCGCAGGCGTGCGGAGATCCTCGGCGATGTCCATCAGATGATCCCAATGTCAGTGGACCCGGTCGAGGGCCGCGGCCCGTAGCCCGGGTCCGTCCGCTGAGCCGCGCCGGGTTTGACCGGCGGTCCATTCGTCATCTGGTCGAGCAACTGGCCGACGAGCCCGAGTGCGTCGACCTGATCGTCGTTGACACCGGCCGGGAAGCGCAGGCATTCGCCGACCAGGTCCGCCCGCCAGGGCGCCGCCGCATCGATGAGCAATCCGTCCATGGCCATGCGGCCGCGGATGGATTGGGCCCGCACCGCCTTGTCGCCGCGCGTCGGAAACTGTTGGCGATAGCAATAGGCCTTGCGCTCGCGCGCCCGCCCGTCGAGGAAGGGGCCGACCCCGGCCTTGATCTGGCCGGTCTCCTCGGCCCAGGCCATGGGCTTCCACTTCAGCACCAGGTCGCACCAGGCTTCCACCCACTCGTCGGAGGCCGCCTGCCGACGCCAGACGTCGAGCAAGTGCATGCGCCCTCTGGAATCGAGGCCGACCACCACGTGGACGGTGTAGTCGCCGCCGTCCGCCGTCACGGCGTAGTCCGAGGCCCCGTAGATGCGCATTTCGGCTCGTGCCGGCGGCGGCGCGGTGCCGAACATGTCCAGCTTGAAGAAGGCCCCCTCGTCGGGGGTCGGCTGCTGCTGATAGAGCGCCGACCACAGGCGCGGCTCGCGCTTGGCATCGCGTCGCATCACGTCGGTAAACCATTCGGGCCACAGCGGCTCGCCCACGCCGCGACCCAGGGGATCACCCGCAAGCGCCTCCATGGCGAGCGCCAGCACGCGCCAGCGGCCGCCCTCTTCCGCCAGGATGCGGCCCGCCAGGTCGTCCTCGTGCCAGCGTGTCTGGATCAGAACCACGGCGGCGCCCGGCTTGAGCCGGGTCATCACGTCGAACTTGTACCAGTCCCACTGGGCGTCGCGGACGGCGCGGCTGTCGGCGTCCTCACGGCCGCGCAGCGGGTCGTCGATGATGGCGAGATCGGCCCGGCGGCCGGTGATCGCGCCGCCCACGCCGGCTGCGTAGTATTCACCACCGCCCGTGGTCTCCCAGCGCCCCGCGGCCCGGTTGTCACGGGCGACGCCGTAGCCGAGCAGCGGCCCGTGCCGCGCCACCAGGTTGCGCACCTTGCGGCCCCAGCGCTCGGCCAGCTCGGCTGTGTGCGATCCGACGATCACCGCCCGCGAGGGCTCGCGGGCCAGGTACCACGGCGGGAACAGCACGCTGGCATAGGTGCTCTTCGCCGATCCCGGCGGCAGGAACAGCGCCAGCCGGTCGGTCTCGCCTCGCGCCACACGCTCCAGCTCCGCGATGATCAGCCGGTGATGCGCGGCGGGCGCGAAGCCGCACGCCCGGCACCACTCAGTCAGGGACCTCCTGGCCAGGCGGCGGCGCAACAGCTCCGCCGCCGCCGCCGCGGGCGATAAGGGCGAGTTCATCGTCGCTCAATGTCTTGGGGTCGATCGGCGTGGCGCCATCCCGCTTGTCGACGCGCACGCCGGCCAACACGCCCTTTTCCTTGATGGCGGCTATCGCATCGGCGAAGCGGCCGGCTTCGAGCGCCAGTCGGCGCACGTGCTCGGCTTCGGCGATCAGTGTGTCGACGGTAACCGGCGTTCCGGCCTCCGATGCGGCGTCGGCGCCAGCCGGCGCGATAGCCCCGTCCCTGAGCTCGGCAGCGCGCCGCGCGATGGCGGCGTCACGCAGCAGATCCGAGGCGCGCAGGATCGCAGCGGGGCGTCCCCGCACGCTGTAGCCCGCCTCGGCGTAAGCCTCGATCGCACTCGCTCCCCGCGCCAGCGCTTGAGCGAAGCTCTCGTGACGGGCATTGCGAAGCGCGGGCATGGTCGAATCTATGCTTTTGCGGACTGTGCGGCGCGGCGCTGCCATCAGGCGCGTCGCAAGAACGAGGGCGTCTGATACGAACCAGGGCCGGCGCCGGTGCGACGCCAGCCCTGCAGCTGGTCAGCAAAGATCGAGGATGAGGGCCTGCGGCCGTAAGGCGCGCCAGCGGATCGGGCGATCCGCCTGGTCGCAGAAGCCTAGCGGCCCTGGAAGTTGGGGTTGCAGCGCGCGTCGGCGATCTTGAAGTTGATGGGATCGCACGGCTGGTTGTCCCCAGGGCAAATCCGTTGGCAAATCCGCCCGTCGGCGTACGTGCGCTGGTAACTGTCGGAGTACCGGGTGGGCTCCTGCCGGTTCCACGCCGCCGGTTGGGCGATGGCGGCCGAGGCGGACAGCGCAAGAGCCAGACCTGCAGCCGTCGTTCCTAGAATGCGCATGGGACTCTCCTCCTCCACGCCATGAGATGGGGCCGACAAGAGCATATTCCAGGGCCGAGCGCTCCATCGGCAAACAATTACCGCGTAGATGCATCCGGCATGGCTCGCCTCGTCTCTCCCCCTGGAATCAAAACGCCCGGCAGCTGAAATAGCTCCGGGCGCAAATCTTCATCGTCGTTATATAGAGCAGATTCGGTCCGGACTGTCAAGGGAAAAGAGCTTGTCCCCAACCGGCCCGAGTGCCTGTGCATCCGAGCTGAGCTGCCCGCGCGTATCGCTGGCCGCGGGGTGATCGGGCGCCGGATGCCCATGTCCGACCGCCGGGCGCGACCTGTCCAGATCCGCCCTCAGTCGGTCCCGCAGGATAATTTGCTTGGCTTGAATTGCCTCGAGCTCCTTGAGGATCTCGCATGCGAAGGGCGAGGCGCGGCCGAGTAGCTCGAGTGAGGCGATGAGCTCGCGTTGGCGAGTGAGTTGCACGTCGCCGACATGGATGTCGGCCTCGATTTCCACCAATATCCGATGGACATTAGCCATGGGCGGCGCCCCCACAATCCACAATCCACGCGTTCGTTGGCATCTCGGAATCTTCGGCAGATCAGCGCCTACCGCTGGCGTTACCGTGCGTCCGGCATGGCCAGCTCGCGCTGCAGCGCCGAGAGGGCCGCATCCCCGGCGGCGCGCGCCTCGATCTCGGTCGCGAAGGTCCCGCTGGTCTGCACCGGCAGGGCACGCCTGTAGAGCCTGATCTCATAGCCGAAGCCCGGGGGCTTGCGGAGAACGAGGACGATGTGGGTTTTGGGGCCGGGGCTCGAAGAATGCATGGTCACCCAACGCCGCCGCCCCCTCTTAGGTTCCTCGTGCCGTCGGTGAGATCGCCCTGGAGGGCTGGCGCGATTTGCCGCGAAGGCCGCCATCGCGAGGTGCCGGGAGCCGTCTTCGTGGGGCCGGCCCCTCCGTCACTTGCCTGTTGCCGAGCCTCTGTTTGATGATGCAGCGCGCAAGGGGGCTCCGTTCGCGGGGCACGGCGAGCTGAGGGGCGTTCGATGGCGACGAAGAACTGGGCCGGCGGCGGCGGAGACTGGAACGTGGCGGCGAACTGGCAGCCGGAGGGGGTTCCGGGTGCGGGCGATGATGTCGTCATCGACAGCGGCAATCCGATCGTGAGCGGCTCCGTGGGCACCGTCGCCTCGATCGCCATTGGCGCGGCGGGCGCACTGACGATCCAATCAGGCGGCCAGGTGAACCCCACCGGTCTGGTCAACGGCGGTCACATCGAGGCGAGCGGCGGCACTCTCCTTGTGAACGGCGGCGAATTCTCCAACACCGGCACGATCGATGTGGCGGCTGGCGCCACCCTCCAGTTCAGCAGCGTCGACCTGACGCTGGCGGATTTCGCCGGGGTGCAAAACGAGGGGACGATTGGCCTGGTCGCCGGCAGCGTGCTCGAGTTGGGCGGGGAAACCCTGGAGCTGGCCGCCTTCGGTCGGCTGGATAGCTCCAACAGTACCATCGCGCACGGCACCATCGTCGACGACGGTAGCGGTGCGTCGGCGTGGTCCGGAACGTTCCAGGGGATGACCTACCAGGGCGACCTGACCATCGGGGGCAACTTGACCGTCGTGGACGGCTTGACGGTGGTTGACGTGGACGGTCAGGCGCCCGGCACCATCAATACCGGCGGCGGAGGCTATTTTGTTACCTTCCCCGGTCCGGAGACCATCGACAACGTCATTTTCAACACCGGAACCGCTCGAATGTACTTCTTTTCTGACAGCGTCGTCACATTCGGAGCCAATGCTGTTCTTAATGTTTCGGGCCTCACGAGCTTCTTTGGAAGTTTCGTCAACCAGGGGCAAGTCAACATCACCCACGGTTTCGACGGCAGTAACGCCAACATCACCAACGAGGGCGCCATCACGGTCGGCTCTGCCGGTACCTTCAGCGACGCAGACTTCATCAACAACGGCACCTTCACGCTCGTGGCCGGCGGCAAAGCGAACCTGACCGGCCCCCTCACCGGCACGGGCACCATCGCGATCGAGGACGGCGCCGCCGTCACGCTGGGCACGGTCGCCGCCGAGCAGACCGTTGCCGTCATCGACGGCCGCCTCACGCTCACCAACAGTCAAGCCTTCGCGGCCACCATCGACGACTTCGACGATGTCGCCGATGTCATCACGCTGGCCAACGTGCAGTTCGACGCCGGCGACACGGTGTCCTTGCTCGCCGGCAACGTCCTGCAGATCACCCAGGTCGAGGACGGCAGCACCATCCGCTTGCAGCTCGATCCGGCCGGCAGCTATGGCGGGGTCGCCTACCAGCTGCTCGACGACGGGGACGGCGGCACCGACATCACGGTGACCTGCTTCTGCCGCGGCACCCGCATCGCCACGCCGGCGGGCGAGCAGCCAGTGGAGACGCTGACGGCGGGCGACATCGTGCTGACCGCGCAGGGCAAAACCCACCCCGTGCTGTGGATCGGCCGGCAGACCGTCGCCACCGCCTGCGCCGACCCGCTGCGGACCCATCCCATCCGCATATCCGCCGGCGCCCTGGCCGAGGGCGTGCCTGTCCGTGACCTCCACGTCTCGCCCGATCATGCCCTGCTGGTGGAGGGCGTGCTGGTGCAGGCCGGCGCGCTGGTCAACGGCGCCACCATCACCCGCGGCGCAACGCCGGAAGCGCGTTTCACCTACTACCATATCGAGCTCGCCGACCACGCCCTGGTGCTGGCCGAGGGCGCCCCTGCCGAGACCTTCGTCGACAACGTCACCCGTCGCCGCTTCGACAACTACGCGCAGTACGAGGCGCTGTTCGGCGAGAGTCGCGCCTACATGCCGGAACTCGAGCTGCCGCGCATCAAGTCGGTGCGGCAGCTGCCGCGGCCCGTTCGCGAGAGGCTGGCGGCGCGGGCCGAAGCACTCGGCCTCGCGAGCGCGGCAGCCGCTTAAAAAAGGCCGGTGACGCTTGGAAGCGGCTTGGCTCTGCGCGAGCCGTCACGGACGCGCGTGCGCCTTCAGCCGCCGCGTGTACACAGCCCCCCAGCACAGACCAAGGCAGGCCGCCACCACCGAGCCGATGAGGACGCCGAGCTTGGCCGCGCCCAGCAGGTTCTCGTCGGCAAAGGCGAGCATGGCGACGAAGATCGACATGGTGAAGCCGATGCCGGCGAGCAGGCCGACGAGGCAGATCCCGGCCCATGATGCGCCCGGCGGCAGCCGGCCCCATCCCATGCGCACCATGAGCCACGTGGCGCTGATCACACCGATGGGCTTGCCGGCGATGAGGGCGAGCGCGATGCCGATCGTCACCAGGTGCGCGCCCCCGGCCGTCAGGTCGATGCCGCCGAGACTGACACCAGCGTTGGCCAGTGCGAACAGGGGCATTACGCCATAGGCGACCCAGGGATGCAGAGCCATCTGCACCCGCACCACCGGCGGCAACAGTTCGCGGTTGGCCAGCCGGAGCTGCCGCAGGGGTTTCGCCACCTCGTGCGGGTCCTTGCTCACCTCGCCGCTGCGCAGCTCCGTCGCGACGCGGGACACCACGTCCACGGGGTGCTCGCGCATCGCGGTGGCGACGACAGGCGTCATCAGCCCGAGCACGACGCCGGCGAGCGTGGGGTGAGCGCCGGTCATCCAAAGACCGGCCCAGATGACCGCGCCCGGAAGCACGTAGGCATAGGCCGAGCCGATGCCGGCGCGCTGGAGCGCGAGGATCATCAGGATGCCCGCGCCGGCGATCCCGAAGCCCCCGTAGGAAAGCCCGCCGGAATAGACGAATGCGATGACGAGGACGGCGATGACGTCGTCGATGATCGCCAGGGCCAGCAGAAAAACGCGAATGTTGACCGGGATCGACCGGCCGAGCAGGGCCAGCACGCCGACGGCGAAGGCGATGTCGGTCGCCGTGGGGATGGCCCAGCCGGGAAGCCGAGCCGGGGCGCCGTTGAAGCCGACATAGATCAGCGCGGGGACGATGACCCCGCCCAGGGCGGCCGCGATCGGCAGGCTCGCCTGCTGGAGATTGCTCAGCGCTCCCTCGTGGATCTCACGCCGGATCTCCATGCCGACCAGCAGAAAGAAGACGGTCATCAGGCCGTCGTTGATCCAGAAGTGCAAGGATTGGGAGAATGCGAAATCGCCGATGCCGATCAAAACCGGCAGGTGCCAAAGTGCATGATAGCCGTAAGCTAAGGGCGAATTCGCCCAGATCAGGGCCGCCGCCGCCGCGATCAGCAGCGTGATGCCGCTGACGGATTCGATATGCAGGAAGCGCTCCAGCGTAGCGAAGGCCCGCTGTGCCAGTTGCTGCGTCCGTGGGAGGTCAGTCCGAAGGGGCCGTCGGTGCATGATGAGCGCGCTCCGCGCGGCGGCCCGACCAACGCCTGAACCTGCTCTCCTCGTGATGAGGGAAAAGCACCCGGGGCCTGTATGCCATCGCTAGCCGAGGCGTTCAACCTTCCCCGCCCGTGACGCCGAGGGCCGTTCGGCCGAAAAGCGCTCTCGTCACTCGGCATTATTAGCGGAAGCGCAAAGAAGCGGGCGGCGGAGAATGGCCCAAGCCCAGCCCTGCCACCGGCCGGATCTAGCACTCCGCTCGCGCCCGTTGCGCAGTCTGAGTAATCCTGTTGATCAGCCAGGGTTTGGGCAGGAACTCGGCCTTGGGCGGCAGACGTCCGAGATCGTCGTGCCAGCCGGACGTGATGATGATGTGGACCCAGGGGCAATGCTCCGCCACGTAATGTGCCAGCTCCACCCCATTCAGCGTGCCGGGCATGCGCACGTCAGTCACCACGAGGCAGACCTCGTCCGCGCGGCTGCTATTGGACAGATAGTCCAGGGCGCCGTCGGCGTTTCCACATTCGATCACCTCCAGGCCGGCTTCCAGTACAGCCTCGGCCGCTAGCATCCTGATCATCGCTTCGTCGTCCACGACGAGAGCCTTATTACGCAACATGGTCTAGAAACCCCTGCAGGTGCGGAAAAGGTCGGGCGTTGCCGCAACCGGTATGGGCCTGTCGAAAGCGCGCCCTTGGCAGGGGGGACCCGCTCAGGGTGTCGAGGGCAGCGGACCTCACGAAAGGGAAGACTTGTTTCCGGTCGCGATGGCTCGTGCTTGTGTCCTGCCCTGGGCCCGATCAACGGTGGGCGTGATGCTCGGCGTTACGTTTGCGCGTGGCGGCAGCTTTCTTCGCCGATGCGGAACGATCGGCTGCGGAACGGTGCGCTGAGGCCTCGCCACCGCGGTGCGCCGCCGGGTGGCCCGTATGCTTGCCGCGGCCTGATCCCGATTTCTTGCCGCCCCCGTCATCCTTGTTCACGGTGGCCCAGGCACGGCGTTCCGCCTCCTTATCCGGCACGCCGTGATCCTCGTAGCTCTCGGCGATATGCTCGGCCTTGCGCTCCTGCTTGTCGGTATACTTGGACTTGTCACCTCTCGGCATCGAAGCCTCCTCCGTCCTGATCTCGTGTTCAGGAACGGCTCGGCCGCTGGCGGAGTTCCGCTGCGATACGCAGATCCGCCTTAGGTCATTTGTCCGCCGCCTGGCGCGGGCATAAACATGGCGGAGCCTGACCGCATGGCGCTGGGGGTCAGACGATGGCAACGCGGGCCGACGCGGTCAGCGACGATTGGAAAACCAGCTGAACTGGCCCGAGGGCGCCGTGCCTTACCCGGGAGCCGACGGCCACAGCGGGTGGCGGTCGCTCCGCTGACCAAGGCGCGGCCTGCACCAGCGCGCTTGCCACCAGCAGGGTGTGATCGGATGAGATGAGCAGCGGTTCTGCCTGCGGCGGCGCTGCTGCCGCCGCGTCATGCGGTCGTGACATTCCCGAGGCAGAGTGTAGGCCTTCGCGCAAGACCCCGCGCGTGCCGGGTCACCGGCGTGACTTCCAGACTTCCCCCGTCCGCGCAAGCGGGCGGGGGATTTTGCGTCCTGGTGGTGAGTGGGGTGGCCCTTGTTGTACGCCGCCCGCCTTCGCCGGCTGATCGCCTGCTGCGGACAAGCGCGGGGGGCGTCTTCAGATCGTCCTTCGATAATCTTGGCGGACTAAGCGTCGACGGGCGTCGCCGCCCCGGTCATCGTCGATGTCAGCTGTCCAGCTCTCGCAGCATGAAGGCGTCGTGCCCCGTGTGGGCGATCAGCTTGTAGCCTTTGTCGACGAGATACTTGATATGCGCCAGCCCCGGCGCCTTTCCCACGTCCGCGATGCACTCGAGCACCACGAGCTTGGGGGCATGCCGGTCGAAATCGAGCGAGCGTAACACGTTCAGCTCATGGCCTTCGGTATCGATGGACATGAAATCGATCGGCCTGTCGTGGAGAGGGCTATCGGCGATGACGGACGACAACGGGCGCGAGCGGACCGTGACTTCCTTGACAAAGTGCTCGGCCATGCGCCGCTTGCGGTTCGGATCGAAGCAGTTGAGCTGCGGATTGCGGAATATATAGAACGGCAGCTCGGCTTCTTGATCGCTGATGGCAACGGCATCGAAGTGATCTCGAGGCCGCTTCTCCGCGAATTCGTCTGCGGTGTCCGGATTTGCGTCGATGCAAATCCCGTCCCACCCTCGCTGATAGAAGTAGTATGTATTCGAAACACGAACCGGATAACAGGCGCCGACGTCGACGTAAGTACCTTTATAGTCTTTATCGTGAGGAATTCGGCGGTGCTTCCTAAGCAGATACTCGGTCAAAACATCCTGGCCGGTCTGCGCATAGGACACGCGCTGCATTCTACACCTCCTCTCCGCAATCTCCGCTGCTGGCGTTGCAACGCTAACGTATTGATCATAGGCAACGCAACCATTTGTTGGCTACGCAATGCCGATTATCGCAGAGCTCATGCTTGATGGTTCGGCGCCTTGGCGGAGAGGAGTTGCGATCCCGCCGAATGAACTCGCTCGCACGGGAAGGCCTAGCCCAGAAGGCGCTGCCAGATGGCAACGTAAAGAAATAGCGTGGCACCCGCGAGCGCCACGATCAGCGCGATCTCTCCCAAGCGGTCCGGCACGCCGCGCCCTCCCATCACGGAGACGTGATAGCGCGCTGCAGCACGTCCTCGCAATACGCCGAAAGTCGCGCCACCAGCACGCCGGCCGACGGACTGAGATGACGTCTGGCTGGTGAAGGCGTGGCGCCTGATCGGTGGTCGCACACCGGAATTCGGGGTCTTGGATCCGCTGCGCGCGCGCAGCTACGATGTGGCGACCGCAGCTGCGCGCCGCAACGGTCTATTGTGCATCGCAGCATTATCGTTAAACTGGCGCCCTGGAGTTCAAGCCGGCCGCCGCCATTGCGAGCGCATCATCGAGTTCGCCCGCAGGGCCGGGCCTCTCGCTGGGCGAGGTGGCGAGCCGGCCGACACACCGGCGCGCAATAGGAGCAGCAATGAGCGACAAGGCAGCCGAGTTCGTGGAGACTTGGATCTCCAACAACGTCCACACGCTGTTTCGCGACCCGGCGCCCGCCGAAACGGACGCGCAGCGCCTCGTGTCCGCCTGCCTCGCCGAGGCTGAGGCGGACGGGCTGTCCAGGACGACGATCGAGGCAACGTTCGGCGACCTCACCACGCGCATGTCGGGAGCTCTGGAGCTGGTCCGCGCTTGCTAGAACGCGTTCCCATCGGATGAAAACAGCCCGATCGGCGAGTTACTCGAATGGGACGCCAGGAGCGTGTCTCACCGCGCGGGTCAGCCGCCCCCGGGCGGCTTTGCCGTCGTATGTTCAGCCGGCGGCGCCAACTCGGCCTGCCGAGGTCCGGGCCGCCGGCACCGGCCCCTGGCGGAGCCGCCCCTTTGCCAGGCGATCAGTTGCCAGACAAGCGCGCCGCAGGCGCACGATGCTTCTGGACCGGCGCGCGCTCGCCTAGCGCTGGCACAACGCCGGCTCGGGATGGGTCTTGTCGCTCAGGCCTTAGCGCCAGGCCCATCGCCTCGCACTCTCCGACCTCACGCCGCGCACGCGGATAAGGGATGCGCCGGCGTTATTCGGCGGCCGTCGCCTTGAGCGCCGGCGCGGCCAGACGTCCCTCCTCGGCCTTGTAGAAAAACTGACTCGCGACCAGCCAGCCTTTCAACGGCCGCAGCGGCGGGATGCAGGTGATCAGCAGGACAGGCAGGCTGGTCACCAGATGCACCCACAGCGTCGGCTCGAATTGCGTCTCGACCCAGAGCGCGAAGACGACCGAAGGGATACATGCGAACATCATGACGAAGAAGGCGGGGCCGTCGGCTGGATCCGCAAACCGGTAGTCAAGGCCGCAGACGTCGCATGTGTCGCGCAGGTTCAGGAAGCCATGGAACAGGCGGCCTTCTCCGCAGCGCGGACAGCGCCCGCGCAAGCCCGTCTGGAGCGGGGACAGCACCGGCCAATCGGCCTGGAAAGCGGACTTTGCCATCTGCGTCGATGCCTCCTGGAAAGGGTTGGCCTCCTGGAAAGGACTGCCTGGGGCAGGATCCATTCAAGTACCCACATTGAGCCAAGTAGTATGCATAAATGACTGCATCAATGTGTGACACTGTCGCACGAATCAATGCAGTCACTTATCCCCGAGGTTGCCCGCCTCGCCCGACCGCGACAGCGAACGGCCGCAAATGGCTACTCGCGCAAAAGCCGCCAACCGGATGGGGAGAACGCGGCGCTTCGAAGGAAAGAGGCACCACCCGCCGCGCCCGGCAGCCGACGGAGCGGGTCCCGATTCCTCCGGGCAACTGAGAGGTACAGGCCCTGTTGCGGCGATCGCGGTGGCGGCGGCGACTGTACCGACAACGGTTCGCGAGCCAGAACGGGTTCAGGCGGAGGCAGCGGCACCATCCGCGGCGATGGCCTCTATATGACGGCACTGATGCGCGGGGGAACCATGAGATCGATGGCGACGGGCCGTCGGCCCGCTCCGGCTTCCGCGCAGAGCCATCGCCTCTTGGCAATCGGCCTTGGCCGTTGAGGGCCGCAGTTAGCCGGGCTCGCCGCGGCCGCTATACCGGCGCACCGGCGAGACCACCGTCCGTCTCGCGTATCCGGATGGCAACCTCAGTGCGGTTCCTGGCATTCAGTTTCCGCATGATGTGCTTCACATGCACCTTGACCGTGCCCTCGGACATGGCGAGTTCATGGGCAATCATCTTGTTCGAGAGCCCCATGCTCATCGCCTTGGCCACTTCGAGCTGCCGCGGCGAGAGGAGCAGGGAGGCCTCGGAGACGGCCGGGGCGTGCCCATTGCTCGCTGGCGCCCCCATGAGCGTGCTTGCGGGAATGAAGGTGCCTCCCGAACGCACGAGTTCCAGCACCTTGGAGGCAACCGCAAGCCCCATGCTGCCCGTCGGCAGGAAGGCGCGCGCGCCGCCGGCGATGACCTGCGCGATCAGTCCGGGATCCTCGCAATCGGACATGACGGCGACAGGCGGAGACCCCGGCCGCTCCACCACCTGCCGCAACCGGTCATCGAAAACCGCATCCGGCGCCGCCGGCCGCGCCGACGTCCACAGGATCAGCAGCGAGGTCCGCGCCGCATCAGTGCTCCCGGCCCAATCGGCCACGCTCTCGAACGCCACGAACTCGCGCTCCGGCTCATTCGCCCGGAGCGAGGCGAGAACACACTCGCGAAAAAAGGTCCGATCCTCGATCAGTGCCGTGCAGCTTGCCGAGCCGTTGGAGCCACGCGCCAAGCCGAGCGCCGAGAGGCGCGCTCTAAATGAAGTGGCCATTCAGCAACACTCGGCACGATCGAGAAATCAACCCATGGTATCCTCTAGTTGGAAGAACCCACTCTTCAAAATCAAATTTTCCGTTACGCGATTCACGCCCCATCCCTGCGGCAGGAAGCAACCCCCGCAGTACAGCCACAACACGCAAGCGTCACTGGTAAGGCGACGGACCTAGTTTGGCACGCGATATTTTGCCACGCATTTAGTCGCAATTCGGCGGCTTTGCCGGCGAAGGCCCAGCGCAAGCGCACTGCGGCTGGTATCCCGGCTCGCCGGGACCGCTCGTCTCACTCCGATGAGAGGTCGCGTCGATGGCGGGACCGAGAGCCCATGCGGCGGCTTCGGCTTCGGCTTCGGCAGGCTCCGATCGGTCAGCGCTCCTAGAGCCGCAGCATGCGCTCCTCGAGCTTCACCTTCAGCGTCCCCGGCACGCCCTCGCGGCCGCTGCTCGCCGCGATGACGACATCATGGGTCGCGATGCACAGCCCGTCCTGGAAGGCCGCCGCTGCCATTTCGAACGAGCGATTGCCGATGCGGCTGACACCGATGCCGATCTTCACCAGCGGTCCGTAGCGACCCTCATGCAGGTAGGCGATCTGGACTGCGGCGACCACGATACGATGCTCCGCGAACTCCGGAAGCCGCTCACCGTCAGACCCGTTCAGGAGATCAGCATTGAACCGCACCCGCGCTTCCTCGAAAAAGCGCGCGTAGGCGACGTTGTTGAGATGGCGGTTGGCGTCCATGTCGCCGAAGCGGGTGCTGACCTCGATCGCGTATGGGTAAATGGCCGGGTCGAGGCGCGTGGAGTCGGGCTTCTTCATGGCCCGCTCTTAACGTCGATCGCATCCCGCCGCTAGAGCCTCGGCCCCGGCAGCGACACCGGACGTGTGGAAGATTCCAACGCTTAGTCAATGAGATAAAACGGCAGCCTCGTTCGTGTCGGGGCAGCCCCGCTCCAGCTGCGGAGCAGGCGATCGCGCAGCGGTGCTTCCTCATCGACCGCCAGCGGGGGCATCACGAGGGCCGAAACGTCGTGCGCGGCGCAGATCACGTCAACCTCGACCTGCCAGCTCTCGCGCAACACGATCAGAAAACCGTGCGGGACGTGATCGATGCTCGCCTCCGCGTCGCCCTCCAAGTACGCCAGCGCCTCGGCGCGGGAGAAGCGCGCGATGCCCTCACGGCCACATCGAGGGCACTTCAGCGCGATTCCATTGCGACGCCCCGTCATTGGGATGCGCTCGCGATCATCCGCATCGCCATCTTCCTGCCCCAAATGGTGTTCGCGGACTTCAGATCTTCAGAATCCGTCGAAATATTATGGCGATGAGAATAATACATTTGCGTCCGCGGCGCACGGCCGCACAACAGCTATGAATTATCGGCAAAAAGGCGTAGGGCAACAGCCCCTTTACCTCGATGTGGCGAAGCCATCGCCCGCCGGCGGCGATCCGGCGGGCGATGTTCCTGCTATCGAGCGCTGTCCGGACGCGGACGATGGCCGGCGGCGGTGACGTAGTCCGGCGCCGCAACTCCAGCAGGCAGCTTCGGATCCGGGATCGGGGGCTGGCGCTCGACCGTGAAGGGCAGCTCACCGGCCCAGCACGGCCAGCCGAGATCTTCCTCGTCGTCGAGCGGCGGCCCGCTGCGGATCTTCGCCGAGGCCTCGGCAATATCGATCTTGAGGACGCTCGTCGCCCGCATCTCCGCCTCGGTCGGTGCCCGCACCTGCGCCCAGCGTCCCGGGATGATGTGCTCGGACATGATTTCCAGGGCGCGCAGCTTTTCCTCGCCCTCCACCAGGCTCGCCTCCCCAAGCACGACGACCGAGCGGTAATTCATGGAATGGTTGAAGGCGGAGCGGGCAAGCACCAGGCCGTCGAGCAGGGTCACGGTCACGCAGATCGGCAGCGCGCGGCTCAAATGGCGCAGCGTGCGGCTGGCCGCCGAGCCATGAATATAGAGCCGCCTCCCGTCTCGCCCAAAGCTCGTCGGAATGACATAGGGCTGCCCGTCGACGACGATGCCCACATGACATAGGAAGGTCGCGTCGAGGATCGCCGCCACCGTCTCGTGATCGTAGAAACCCCGTTGCGGCCTGCGGCGGACGGTGACCCTGCCGGTCCTGAGTTCGCCGTCTCTCTTGTTTGCGGTGCGAGTCATGGTCACCATCGCAGCTAAGAGCCCGTCACCGGCGCGGGCTCCGATGTGCCGACGCTGCCGGCGTGGCAGGCCCTGGAGAAGATCCGCTTTCCGGTTATTGCGTGGAGCCATTTTGATGCTCGTGGCCCTCGACGGGGCGGGCCCCGTCTATCAGCAGATCTACCGCGCTCTGCGCGAGAGGATCCTCACGCACGCGCTGCCGGCGGGTACCCGTCTCGCATCGTCCCGCGCCATGGCGCGGGACCTGGGGGTCGCACGCAACACCGTCCTCCAGGCCTACGAGCAGCTCCTGGCCGAGGGCTATGTGGTCGGCCGGATCGGGGCGGGAACCTTCGTGGCCGACGAGTTGCCCGACAGCCTGACCGCGCCACCCATAGCCGCGGCCGAGCCCGTGCCCGCCGACCAGACCGAGTTCGGCCTCTCCGCTTACGCCCAACGGGCGCAGACGTGGCATTCGCCGCTGACCCCGCGCGCCCGTCCCCTGCGCTACGATTTTCGCTATGGGCTCCCCGGCATCCGCGAGTTTCCCTTCGAAGTCTGGCGCCGGCTGCTCACGCGCCGGGCCCGCAACGCTGAGTTGGACACCTTCACCTACGGTCCCCCTGAAGGACGCGCCGAGCTTCGGCACGCCATCGCCGGCTATCTCGGCCGGTCGCGCGGCGTCAGGTGCTCTCCCGAGCAGGTCATCATCGTCAACGGCTCGCAACAGGGGCTCGACCTCGTGGCGCGGGCGCTGCTCGACCCGGGCGACGTGGTCCTGATCGAGGAGCCGAGCTATCCCGGCGCCCGCGAGGTGTTTCGCGCGGCCGGTGCCCGCCTTGTCCTCGGCAGCGTCGACGCCGACGGGCTGACGCTCGACGGCCTGCCGCCCATCGCCAGACGCGCCCGCCTGGTCCACGTCACCCCCTCGCACCAGTTCCCGGGTGGGGCCGTGATGCCCCTGGCGCGCCGCCTGTCACTGCTGGCCTGGGCCAAGGCGACCGGCTGCTACGTGGTGGAGGACGATTACGACAGCGAATTCCGCTACGACGGCCGCCCCGTCGAGGCGGTCCAGGCGCTCGACCGCTCCGGGCAGGTGATCTACCTCGGCACCCTGTCGAAGACACTGTATCCGGCCTTGCGCATGGGTTACCTCGTGGTGCCGCCGACCCTGGTCGGCCCGTTGCGCACGATCAAGCTGCTGGCCGACCGGCATACCTCGACGTTGCAGCAGGACGTGCTGACCGACTTCATCGGCGAGGGTCACTTCGAGCGCCACCTGCGGCGCGCCCGCGTCAGCAACGGCCGGCGGAGAGCCGCCGTGATCGCGGCCGTCGAGCGCGAGTTCGGCGACAGGGTCGAGGTGCAGGGCGCCAACGCCGGCCTGCACCTGATGCTGTGGCTCAACGAGCATGGGAGCGCCGAGCTGCCGGACGTCGTGGCTCGCGCCGAGGCGAGCGGCGTCGGCATCTATCCGGTCACCTCCTACTACGTCGAGCCGCCCCCGAGGGCCGGGCTGGTGCTCGGCTACGCGGCGCTGGACGAGGTTGAAATCGACCGCGGCATCGCGCTCCTTGCCCGCGCGCTCGCGTCGGCGAAGGCCGCATGAACGGAAGCCAGGCACGTGGCGATGCCGCGAAGCACCCAAACGCCGACCACTCCAGATCGACGGACCTGGAGTAATTCTGCGCGATTGGACGAACTCGTCCAATCGACGAATGCTTTAGAGCGTTTTCGAGCGAAGTGGACGCCGGTTCGTGTGAAGAAAACTCGACAAATCAAACGAATAGAGCATTTCGGCGATTCGAAGAAACGCGGAAATGCTCTAGAACCGCACCGAGGCGTAGGCCTTCACACCGCGGCCCGGCAACAGCACTTCGTCTTTCTTGAAGGAGACGCTGTTGCGGATGTCGTCGTTCAGCAGGTTGTCGCCGACAACGCCGAAGCTAACCTCCGTCAAACCGAACTGGTTGGCCGCGAGCTTGCGGGTATAGTTGACCTCAGCCTTGAGCAGGTTGTAGCCGGGCGTGCGGGTCTCGTAGGACGCCACGTCGTTCTGGGCGTAGGCGTGCAGCAGCCCGATCTTGGCGAACCATTCGTCGCTGCGGAAGTAGAGGGCACCGCCCAGCCGCTGCGGCGGCAGGCGCGGCACGTAGGTGCCGTCCGCGAACTTGGCCTGGACGATGTCGTACTGCCCCTCGACGCCGATGACGCCGGCGCCAAGCGGCATGACGTCGTACTGCCCGATGACCTCGGCGCCTTTGAAGGTGGCGTTCTGCTGCGCGTAGGCGATCTGGGTGAGTTCGTCCTCGACCCCGCAGGTGGCGAAGGTTTCCCCGCACATGATTCCGGTGAGACGCTTGTAGATGAAGCCCGAGAACTTCGTGTAATAGACGCTCGCTTCGAAGCGGAACGGGCCGTCGCCCTTCTTGAGGCTGAACTCCACGGTCCTGGCCCGCTCGATGTTCAGGTTGGGGTCACCGATCTCGAAGGTGCCGGACGCTTCGTGCGGCCCCTTGGAGAACAGCTCGGGCGCGGACGGAGCCCGCTCCACGTATTGGGCGTTCAGCGTCGCCACGATGTTCCACCAGGGCAGCACCTTGAGGATGCCGGCGCTGATGCTCTTGGGGGCGAAATCGCGGTTGCGGTGCAATGTTTGAAGGGGATCCTCACTGGTGGGCAGATAGCTCCCGGGGAAGATGTCGGCCGTGCCGCTGATGCTGGCGCGCTCGATGCGGCCGGCGGCCTGGAGCTTCAAGGTATCGCTCAAGGCCAGCTCTTCGAACAGGTAGACGGCCGCGGTCTTGGTCTGGGCCGGCGCCAGCAGCCCGCCCGCCTCGCCCGAAGTGCCCAGACTCTGGTGCGCCACCTGCAGCCCGACCGAGCCGCTCAAAGCGCCGAAGGGCGTCGTGAAGGTCTTGTGCTGGACCTCCACCCGCGCCTCCTGCTCCTGGCTCTTGAACGTGCTGTGGATCTGATCCCCAAGAGCCGCAAGCGGCCCTTCCGCATGGTCGTGGTCGTGGTTGTGGTCATCCCCGTGATCGTGACCGTGCTCCGTGTGCGGGGCGCCGATCTCGAAGTGCCGGTAGTTGGAGGCACCGGCCCAAAAGCGGATGGCGTCGATGTATTCCGTGGGGGGGCGGATCTCGCCTTTCGCCACCACCTTGTCCTGCACCATGTCGATGCGCGTGCGGTTGGCCGCCGATTCGCCGCCCGGGATCTCATAGATGCTGTTCACGTGCGAATAGGCGATCCCGGCAAAACCGCTGTCGAGGATGACCGAGCCGCCAATGGCCACCCCTCTCGTGTCGAAGCCCGAATTCGCCTGGGTGCCGCCGGGGATGCGGTAGTCGCCGCCCTTCTGGGCGAAGTAGTCGGCATGGACGGCGACGTTGCCCGCCCCGGCATCGATCGTACCGGCCGTATCGTAGCCCCGGTTGACCGAATTTACGCCGCCGGTGGCACGCGCCGTGATGCCGCCCGGCGGCAGTGCGCTCGGCACCCGGTTGTTCGTGACATCGACCACACCGCCGATCGCCTGCGAACCGAAGCGCAGCGTAGCCGGTCCGCGAATGATCTCGATTCGGTCCGCCGTCAGCGGATTGGTCGGCACGCCGTGATCCTCGCCGAAGCTCGACACGTCGAAGGTGCTGACCCCGTTCTCCTGGAGACGCACGCGGAAATTGTCGAGGCCGCGGATGACCGGCCGGCCGGCGCCCGGCGCGAACGTCGTCGACGTCGTCCCGGGCTTGCTGAAGGTCACATCCCCCAGCGTCAGATACTGATTGCGCTCGATCTCGTTGCGCTCGACCACCGTCACCGGCGCGAAGGTCCGGCTGGGAATGACGAGCAGGCCCGCCGGCACCTCGGCCGGCGCCGCACCAGTAGACGGCGCCACGATCGGGCTCGGCGCGCTCACCGTGATCTCCGGCAGCGCGACATCCTCGCCGCGGGCCGTCCCTGCAAGGCAGGTGAGCGGCACGCCAAGCGAGGCGACCAGACCGAGACGACGAGACCTGTTGAATGACATCGGCTACTCCAAATGCAACGTTATTACATTGCAGATGAAAGATCGCCGTCAACCCAATTCATGCCGCACGCGCGGCTCGATCACCCGATGCGGCATTTCCGCAACGTTCGGGAACACCCGCCGTTCAGCTCGAGCGCCGACCCTTGCCGAACGCCCAGAATTTGGCAACGCGCCTGCGCGCCTCGGCCGCCGTCTTCGCTTGCCGCTTGCGCGCCTCTCTCAGCCAGGCCGAGCGGGCCCGACCAGCAACCGCATTGGCGCCGCTCAACCAGGCGCTCATCCACGGGTTCCTCATGACCGACCTCCGGCTGCGAGCGATCGGACGTATGCTATCACGCCAGGATGGCGGCTGCTCCGCGGCGGCGCCGGCGGGCACCGCTTGACCTCTCCGGTGTGGTCGGGCAGTACGCCTCGCGCCTGCAGGATCGATGGCGTTCGCCTTGAAGCCGAGCCGAAAACGCAACAGATTCCCGGCATATCGTCCGCCGCCGGCGTTGCTTTCCGGCCAGCCCGAATGGGAGCCACGATCATGAATCCTCAGCCCAAAGGTCTTCGCCGCGCAGCGATCGTGACGCCGCTGCGCACCGCGGTCGGCAAGTTTCAGGGCGGGCTCGCCGGCATGTCGGCCGGCGACCTCGGCGCCGTCATCATCAAGGCGCTGGTCGAGCGCACCAAGATCGATCCGGAGCGGATCGACGACGTCGTCTTCGCCCAGGGCTACGGCAACGGCGAAGCGCCCTGCATCGCGCGCTGGTCGCTCTTGGCCGCCGGCCTGCCGATCTCCGTCCCCGGCTATCAGCTCGACCGGCGCTGCGGCTCGGGCCTGCAGGCGGTCATCGACGCCGCCATGATGGTGCAGACCGGTGTCGCGGACGTGGTCATCGCCGGCGGGGTCGAGAGCATGAGCAACGTCGAGTATTATTCGACCGACATGCGCGGCGGCGCCCGCTCCGGCTCGGTCACGCTGCACGACCGGCTGACGCGCGGCCGGGTGATGAGCCAGCCGATCAGCCGCTTCGGCGTCATCACCGGCATGATCGAGACGGCCGAAAACCTCGCCAAGGACTACGGCATCTCCCGCGAAGCGTGCGACGTCTACGCAGCTGCGAGCCATCGGCGCGCCACGGCCGCGTGGGCCGAGGGCAAGTTCGCCGACGAGCTGGTGCCCGTGGCGGTACCGCAGCGGCGCGGCGAGCCGATCGTCTTCGATCACGACGAGGGCATTCGCTCCGATGCGACGCCGGAGAGCCTCGGGCAGCTCAGGCCGATCGAGAAGGGCGGCGTCGTCACCGCCGGCAACGCCAGCCAGCAGAACGATGCCGCGTCGGCCTGCCTGGTGGTCGCCGAGGACAAGCTCGCCGAATTGAACCTCGACCCGATGGGCTGGTTCGTGGCCTGGGCCGCGGCAGGCTGCGAACCCTCGCGCATGGGCATCGGGCCGGTGCCGGCGGTCGAGCGGCTGTTCGGCCGCACGGGGCTCACCTGGGACGACATCGACCTGGTCGAGCTGAACGAGGCGTTCGCCTCGCAGGTGCTGGCCGTGCTCAAGGGCTGGCAGTGGCCCGACCAGTCGCCCTTGCACGAGCGGCTGAACGTCAACGGTTCCGGCATCTCCCTGGGGCATCCGATCGGCGCCACCGGCGGCCGCATCCTGGCCAACCTGATGCACGAACTGAAGCGCCGTGACGGGCGTTACGGGTTGGAGACCATGTGCATCGGCGGCGGCCAGGGCATCGCCGCCGTGTTCGAGCGCGCCTGAGGCCGAGTTCAGCACTTCCCTCGCCACGGCCGGGCTGTTTGCCCGGCCGTGAGTCGTTTAGAGCGTTTTCGAGCGAAGTGGACGCCGGTTCGCGTGAAGAAAACGCGACAAATCAAACAGATAGTGCATTTCGGCGATTCGAAGAAACGCGGAAATGCACTAGATGGTTCGCTTGCGCGCGGCCGCCCACCCCGTGCGGCCGGCGCCACCATGGCCCGGCGCCGGGCTCGCTCGCCAATCTGGCGGCTCCGGTGATCGATCATTAAACCGATCGGTTGACAATCGGCCGCCGCCGCCATATTCAACCGCATGGTTGAGCAACTCGACGCTACGTTCCAAGCCTTGGCCGACCCGACCCGGCGCGCGATGTTGGCGAGCCTGGCACTTGGCGAACGCTCGGTCGGCGAGTTGGCCAAGCCGTTGGCTATGAGTTTCGCCGGCGCCTCCAAGCATGTGAAGGTGCTCGAGAGCGCTGGCCTCATTGCCCGGCGCAAGGTGGGCCGCACGCAGATCTGCCGCCTGCGCTCCGAGCCACTGGCCGAAGCGCAGGCTTGGCTCGGGCAGTGGCAACGGTTCTGGGACAACCGTCTCGACCGGCTCAAGGCCTTGCTGAACGACGAAGCGGAGGAGCGCAGATGAGGATCACGCTGTCGAGCATCATCGTCGACGACCAGGACAAGGCGCTGGCGTTCTATCGCGATACGCTGGGCTTCGTTCTCAAGACGGACGTCCCGGCGGGCGGGGCGCGCTGGATCACCCTCGCCTCGCCAGAGGATCCGGACGGCGCCCAGATCTCGCTGGAGCCTAACGGCTTTCCGTTCGTGGCAACTTATCAGGCGGCGCTGAAGGCGAACGGCGTGCCGCTGACCGCCTTCGCCGCGGCGGACGTGCGGGCCGAATACGCGCGCCTCAAGGGCCTCGGCGTCACCTTTCGCAGTGAGCCGAGTAACGGCGACGCGGCGATGCCGACGACGGCGATGTTCGACGACGGCTGCGGCAATTGGATCATGATCTACGAGCCGCCGGCGTGAGCGGCGGCCGTATCAACCGTACCGGCGCCGATGAGGTGCGGACCGAGCGCCATTTCGGCGCCGCGCCGGAGCGCGTCTGGGACTATCTGGTGCGGCCGGAGTTCCGGGCGCTGTGGCTCGCCGCGGGCGAGATCGAACCGCGGATCGGCGGTCGCGTCACGCTCGTGTTCGACCATGCCGCCCTGTCCCTGCCGCCGGCCGCGGCGGCGCTGCGCTATCGCGGCGACAACCTGCACCGCGTCGTCGGCGCGGTCACCGCCTACGATCCGCCGCGGTTGCTCGCCTTCACCTGGGGTGATCACGGCGAGGTTTGCTTTACGCTCGAGGCGACAGGCAGCGGGACGCGGCTCCTTATGACCCACAACGGTCTCGTCGACTCCGCGGCGATGCGGGAGGTGGCCGGCGGCTGGCATGCGCACCTCGACATGCTGGTCGAGCGCATGGCCGAGCAGACGCCCGACGACTTCTGGGCGCGCTATGCGGTGACCAGCGGACTCTATGAAGACGGTCTTTGAGCGCACGCGCATCAGCAGCGGCCTCGTGTGATTGATGCCGCCGCGGGGCGCGCACCGCCCGGCCCGCGGCCCGATCAGGTTGTTCCCGCAGCAGGCGGCTCTTTTGCGTTCGGCCTCGGCCGTTGATTGCCTCAGCCTCACCCCTATTTTTCGATGCATGGGTCCAGGCGTCGCGCCGCGCCGTGCGGGAAGGCTCCGCCGGGGCGGGTCAGCCCCTGGCGCGGGACGCTCGATCCGGCGCGGCATCGAACGCAACGGACCGCGCAAGGGAGGCCCGCATGAAGGACGAACCCAGGCTGTTCAATGTGCTGTTTCTCTCAACGCGAAACTCCGCCCGCTCGACCATCGCGGAGTGCATCCTGAACCGGCTCGGCGCGGGCCGCTTCAGGGCCTATTCGGCCGGGAGCCAGGCGGCCTGGCAGATCCGGCCCGAGACGCTGTCGCTGCTGAAGAGTCTCAACTACGACGTGAGCGCGCTTCGCTCGAAGAGTTGGGGCGAGTTCGCCGAGCCGGGCGCGCCGCATCTCGATTTCGTCTTCACGGTCTGCGACGACGCGGCGGGGGAAGAGTGCCCCTATTGGCCCGGCCAGCCGATGACGGCCCACTGGGGGATTCCGGATCCGGCCCGGGAGACCGGTAGCCCCTCGCAGGTCGGCCTCGCCTTCGCCGACGCCCACCGGATGCTCAACGACCGCATCTCGGTGTTCGCCGCGCTGCCGTTTCGCACACTCGACACCCTTGCCCTCAAGCGCCGGCTCGACGAGATCGGGCAGTCCGAAGAGGCGAAGGCGGCGTCCGCGTCGGCGGTCTGAGGCGTGTCGGCCCGCTCCCGTGCGACCGAGGGTGCCCTGCGGCTTCCGGGCCGCCCCACCATGCCCGGGGATTTGAGCATTTTCGCAATTGGATGAGCATCATCCGATTGCCAGGAAATACTCCACCTATTGGATCTGGAGCGCGTCCTTCCAACCCGCCGGTTCCACCCGATCGGAACGCGTTCTAGCATCACGTCGAAAGTAGACGCCTTCCAAACCCGGCAACGCTCGTTCCGGATGAAACGGGATTTCGACCGTGATCTCCGGCACGTGCCAGGCGTCGTGAAGGCGGTAACCGTGCGCCTCGAAGTAGCTCATGAACTTTCGACGATTGAAGAGGCGGTAAGGGCAGGCAGTCGTCACATGGCTCTGGACTGTCCAGACGTCATCATCGTCGATGAGCGGCACCTTGTTGATCAACACATGCTCCGGCAGCGCCTTCATCGATTCCAGAATGCCAGGTCCCGTTTCGCCCAGGGGATCCGGCATGTATTGGATAGCGCCGAGCGCAAGCAGGATGTCGCTGTCCGGCGCCTCTGCAAGATGCGATCCGAAGCTGATGGTTTTCGACTGGAGCGCCTCGTGCCGTGCCCGGCCGCGCACGATCATTTCCGGCATGTCCACCACGTGCCACAGCACCGGCATGTCCAGCAGCCCGTACCGCGTACAGGTCTCGTAGAACGTTCCGCCGGCGCCGCCCAGATCGATGATCGTATCGCCGGGCCGCAGCAGCTTTGTGAGCCACAGCATGACGGCGAACTGCGACGTCTGAAGGCTCTTGGACAGCTCGGGTCCGGACCTCGACTGGTCCTCATCGCCGACAAGGACCTTGGCCAGCGCCTCGTCGTCCCAGCCGACTTTCTTCATGCTGGCGGCAAACGCCTCCGCCTCGCCATGGCTTTGGTGTAGCCCCTGGAACAAGTTCATGCGCCTCGACCAAACAGCCCGGGCATAAAGGCTCTGAGCAAACGGAACGGCGCCCACCCACGTACCAAGGGCGCTATGCATCAAGAGGGCTCTGATAAGCTTGTTCATGGAAACCAATCAACAACCGTGTGAGTGTTCTGGAAACCCGCCGGGGATCGGCGTTGCATGAGGCGGCCGGCAAGGCGGCGCGGCCGCCGCTCAACGGATACCACGCGCCCGCAGGATGGCGCGGTCATTTGCCGGCACGCCCGAGCAGCCGTCTCGCCACGTTGAGCGGCGCCTTAAGGCGGGTCATGGGCGCAAACACGACGTCCCCGTAGTTTTTTGGGTGGCGATGTTCGAGGGGCCGAAGCAGACTGGTCTTCATCCAGTCACGGGCGGGCGATCGTCCGGGCGGCAACGGCTTCAGCCCGATCATGCGAAGGATGAAGTTGGCCTGATAGACACGGGCACGATCCTCCAGCGCCCTCATGCAGAAGCCGACGCTTACGCTGACAGAAATGTTGTCGGCATTCCTGACCCAGTGAGGTGCCAGGGGCGGATGGTGTACCACGGTGCCCGGCGTGAGCCGATAGACCGTGCCGCGCTCCTGCAGGTCCTCCCTGTAGTTCGCGGCCTCCGCATTGCCGTTGTAGAAGCGCTCGACCTCCCGGTCGGGTACGAGCTCGCGGTCGGTCCCATCGAACAAGCACACGTCCTTCTCGCCCTGCACCTGGAAGAGAAAGTTGGATTCGTGATCGATGTGGAACGGTGTCGCGATTTTCGGAGAAGCAAGGAAGAGAGTCATCGTGGGCCAGGTTATGTCGCGCTTGAGCGGGGTCCCGGAGAGCGCTTCAATTTCATCGATGATGCTAGTCAGCATCTCCCCATACTCGGGATCGAAGTCCTGCGTTCTTGTCAGTTTGATCCATGATCCCGACTCGCCGAGCCGCTCGACGGTCTCAGCAAGCCTTTGCTCCTCCGGCAGGGCGGTGAATTTTGAGTCGACGGATGCGCGCCTGAAGTTCAGCGCAGAGAAATTCGCCGCCGTTCCGCCGGCGATCATTCGCTTTGCCAACTGCACGAGGCGCGGAATCTCGAACAGCCCGCCGCCATTGAGCGAATGATTAAACTTGAAGGATTTTCTATTGAAGTTACTTCTAAAAATATCTCGGTTTACCTCTAAGAGGGTGTCGAGAGTTCGAGATATGGAATAGTCAGTATTCGGGACCTTCATCGAGCCGATCGCCGTCATGGCGCAATCCTCCCCCGATTGGCGGCCGATGGATGAACGCGTTGCGCGGGGGCTTATCGCGCATCCGGGCCGGCGCCATTAGTACGCCTGCTGGCCGGCGCGACATATCAACCGGCGCCGGGCAAACCTCATCCTTTAGAAGGTGCGCGTGCACGCAATTCGGCGGATGCGTCGCCGCTCCGCTGGCCCAGCCGGCGGGATCGGCGCCATTCGGTCCGAACGGACGGGGGTCGCATGGGCAACTCGCGGCGCCCGATCCTTAGTCGCTCGGCTCCCAAACTTTGTGCATTCGCGTCGCCAATTTGAGCATGCAGTTTGTGAAAATTGCATGCAATCTCTGCATCGGAAGGTCGGACCGCTGCACGGCGGGACGGCCTTGAGACGCTCAGCTGGCTCTCGCCAGCTGTTCCACAGGGCTGCGTACCCCACGATACCGGGCCGCCTGAGCGTGCCGCATCCGCCGCGCGGCCGGCCCGCCGTTTGCAGAGTGCGGCTGCCGGCCGTCCGGCACCGTTTGAATTGGACGAGGGCTTCCGATGATCAAGGCGTCGCACACGATCACCCGCCGCTCGCTGCTGAAGACCTCCGCCGCCGGCGCTGCGTTCGGAGCCGTCGGCCTGCCCCTCACCTACCGGCCGGCGCGCGCAGCGGCGACCACGGTGGGCTTCATCTATGTCGGGCCCAAGGACGACTACGGATACAATCAGGCCCATGCCGAGGGGGCCGCGGCCGTCAAGGGCCTGTCTGGACTGACGGTCGTTGAAGAAGAAAACGTGCCGGAGACCGTCGATGTCCAGAAGACGATGGAATCGATGATCAATCTCGACGGCGCGTCGCTCGTATTTCCGACGTCGTTCGGGTATTTCGATCCGCATATGCTCGCCATGGCCAAGAAATTTCCCAACGTCCAGTTCCGTCATTGCGGCGGGCTGTGGGACAAATCAAAGCATCCAGCGAACACAGGCTCCTATTTCGGCTACATCGGTATGGGTCAATACTTGAATGGTATTGTGGCCGGCCATGCCAGCAAGTCGAAGAAGATCGGCTTCGTGGCAGCCAAGCCGATTCCGCAGGTGCTGATGAACATCAACTCGTTCCTGCTCGGTGCCCGTGCCGTCGATCCCACCATCGTCTGCCAGGTCATCTTCACCGGCGAATGGTCCCTTGCCGTCAAGGAGGCGGAGGCGACCAATGCACTCGTCGACGGCGGCGTCGATGTCGTCACCTGCCACGTGGATGGGCCGAAGGTGGTGGTGCAGACGGCGGCCGGCCGGGGTGCGTATGTCTGCGGCTACCATGCCAACCAGAGCCCGTTGGCGCCCGACAAATATCTCACCGGTGCCGAATGGAACTGGGCGACGGTCTACACCGGTTTCGCCAAGAAGATGCTCGCAGGCGAGCCGCTCGACAATTTCGTCCGCGGCGGCATTGCCGAGGGATTCGTGAAGATGAGCCCGCTTGGCCCGGCTGTTGGCGAAGCCGCTCGCAAGCAGTTCGACGCGGCGCTGGCCGAAATGAAGACGGGCGGATTCGCTGCGATCAAGGGACCGCTCAAGAGCAACAAGGGCGATCAGGTGGTGGCGGCGGGCCAAGCGCTGCCGGAGACGGCGATCGAGCTGGAGAGCATGAACTACCTCGTCGAGGGTGTTCAAGGCTGAGCCCGGGTCGTTCCGTGACCGCCGCCTCGACAACTTCGGCGCCCGCCCTCGCCGCGCCCCCGACCGGGGGCACCCTGGAAACCCTCGCTCGGCGCGCCGAGAGCCTGGTCATCCCGCTCGGCGCCCTCCTCGTCGGTCTCGGGCTCTTCAGTCTGTTCCTGCTGGCGCTCGGCAAGTCCCCGGCGCAATTCATCGAGCTCATGTGGCGCGGGGGCTTCGGCAGCTGGTTCTCGATCCAGAACACGCTGCTGCGCGCGGCGCCTCTCTTGCTGGCGGCCCTGTGCGTGGTGCTGCCGGCCCGTCTCGGCCTGGTCGTCATCGGCGGCGAAGGCGCCATCGTGCTCGGCGGCGTCGCCGCCGCCGCGGCCGGCCACTGGGTTGCAGGTCTGCCCCCCGTTGCCGTCATTGTCGCCATGGCACTCGCCGCGATGGCCATCGGCGGCCTCTGGATCGGCGCGATCGGCGCGCTGCGCCACTATCGCGCGGTCAACGAGACGATCTCCAGCCTGCTCATGGCCTACATCGCCATCGCGCTGATGAACCATCTCGTCGAAGGCCCGTTGCGCGATCCAGCCTCGCTCAACAAGCCGTCCACCATCCCCCTCACCGCGGCCGGCCGCCTCGGCGCGGTGCCCGGCACAGACGTGCACTGGGGCATTGTGGTGGGCGTCGTCGCCTGTCTCGCCTGCTGGCTGCTGATCGAGAAAACACGCTGGGGCTTTGCCGCCCGCGTCGCCGGCGGCAATGTGCGCGCCGCCCAGATCCAGGGGCTCGCGGTCGGGCCGTTGATCATCGGCTTCTGTGCCCTGGCGGGCGCTCTGGCCGGGCTCGCCGGCATGATCGAGGTGGCGGCCGTGCACGGCAATGCCAACGCCTCGCTCGCTGCCGGCTATGGCTACACCGGCATCCTCGTCGCCTTCCTGGCGCGCCAAAGCCCGCTCGGCGTCATTCCGGTATCGCTGCTGCTCGGCGGCATCGCCGCCGCCGGCGGCCTGGTGCAACGGCGCATGGGGCTGCCCGACGCGACCATCCTGGTGCTGCAAGGCATGCTGTTCATCCTCGTGCTGCTCAGCGACACGCTTTACGGCCGCTTCAAGATCTTCAACCCCGATCGCTGGGGGCGGGCGCCATGACGATGAGCGACATCGGTCTCTGGAGCGTTCCGCTCGCCATGCTCGGAGGCGCCATCCGGGTCTCCACGCCGTTCATCTTCGTCAGCTTGGGCGAAGCCATCACCGAGCGGTCGGGCCGCATCAACCTGGGGCTGGAGGGCACCCTGGTGTTCGGCGCCATGGCGGCCTACGCCGTGGCGGTCGAGACGGGGTCGGCGTGGACGGGGGTGGTCGCCGCCATGCTGGCGGGAGCCGGATTCGGCCTGCTGCACGCCTGGATCTGCTCCTTCCCGAAGGTGAACGACATTGCCGTCGGGATCGCCCTGATGCTGTTCGGCATCGGTCTCGCCTTCTTCTTCGGCAAGCCTTACATCCAGCCCGCCGCCCCGCGCCTGCCCGCCATACCCTTCGGCGCCTGGTCGGACCTTCCGCAGATCCAGGCAGCCCTCAGCATCAACGTGCTGTTCCTGGCCGGCATCGCGCTCGCGGTCGCCCTCTGGTGGTGCTTCAAGAACACCCGTGCCGGCCTGATCGTCCGGGTGGTCGGCGACAGTGCCGAGGCGGCACGCGCCATGGGCCTCAACCCCACCACCGTCCGCCTCATCGCCACGGCGGTGGGCGGCGCTTTCGCCGCCGTCGGCGGCGCCTATCTGTCGCTCTACTATCCCGGTAGCTGGAACGAGCGTCTGTCCTCCGGCCAGGGGCTCATGGCGGTGGCGCTGGTGATCTTCGCCCGCTGGAACCCGCTCGGCTGCCTCGCCGCCGCGCTGCTGTTCGGCGCCGCCGGCGCGCTCGGGCCGGCGCTGCAATCGGCCGGCGTCACCCAGGGCTATTATCTCTTCTACGCGGCGCCCTACGTCCTGACGCTCGCCATCATGATCGCGACCTCGTCGCCCGGCCGTGCTCTCGCCGGGGCGCCGGGCGAGCTCTCCATCACCCGATAACCCCTCGCCCAGCCGGAGCTTGGCCATGAATGCCCCCGCCCGCACCCCCCGGCACTACATCGAGGCCGCGCCCTACCCGTGGCCCTACAACGGCGATCTCAGGCCCGACAACACCGTCCTGATCATCATCGACATGCAGACCGACTTCTGCGGCCCCGGCGGCTACGTCGACAGCATGGGCTACGACCTGTCGCTCACCCGCGCGCCCATCGAGCCGATCAAGGCGGTGCTCGCCACCATGCGGGACAAGGGCTACCATATCCTCCATACCCGCGAGGGCCATCGCCCGGACCTGGCCGACCTGCCCGACAACAAGCGCTGGCGTTCGCGCCGCATCGGCGCCGGCATCGGGGATGCCGGGCCGTGCGGCCGCATCCTGGTGCGCGGCGAGCCGGGCTGGGACATCATTCCCGAGCTTTCCCCGCACGCGGGCGAGCCGGTCATCGACAAGCCCGGCAAGGGCTCGTTCTGCGCCACGGACCTCGAGCTGATCCTGCGCCAGCGGCGCATCGAGAATATCGTGCTCACCGGCATCACCACCGACGTCTGCGTGCACACGACGATGCGGGAGGCCAACGACCGCGGCTTCGAATGCGTCATGCTGGAGGATTGCTGCGGCGCCACCGATCACGCCAACCACCTTGCAGCGATCGCCATGATCAAGATGCAGGGCGGGGTGTTCGGCGCCGTGTCGAACTCCCGGGCCCTCATCGCGCAACTGCCCTGACCTGCCATGGATATCCAGCCATCCGCCGGTGCCGTCGGTGTCGAGACCGTCGGCATGACCATGCGCTTCGGGTCCTTCACGGCACTCGACGACGTCTCGATCAAGGTGAGCGCGGGCTCCTTCCACGCGCTGCTCGGTGAGAACGGCGCCGGCAAATCGACCCTGGTCAAGTGCATGATGGGCTTCTACCAGCCGACTGAGGGCCAGATGCTCGTCGGCAGCCGCGAGGCGACGATCGCCAGCCCAAGGGATGCGGACCGCCTGGGCCTCGGCATGGTCTATCAGCATTTCACGCTCGTGCCCTCGCTCACCGGCGCCGAAAACCTGGTAATCTCCCGGCCCGACGTGCCGCGGATCATCGCCTGGCCCAAGGAGCGCAAGGCGCTCGCCGCGTTCATGGACCGCATGCCGTTCAAGATCTCGCTCGACGCGCCGGTGCGCGAGCTTGCCGCCGGCGAGAAGCAGAAGCTCGAGATCATCAAGCAGCTTTACCTCGGCCGACGCTTCCTCGTGCTCGACGAGCCGACATCCGTGCTGACGCCGGGCGAGGCCGAAGAGCTGCTCGGCCTCGTGCGCGGCATGACCGAGCGGCGCCAGCTCACGGTGCTCATGATCAGTCACAAGTTCCATGAGGTGACCCAGTTCGCGGACGACGTCAGCGTGCTGCGCAAGGGCAAGCTCGCCGGCACGGGCCGGGTGGCGGAGCTCGACCACAAGGCGCTGGCCGCCATGATGATCGGCGATCAGCCGATCGCGCCGATCGATAGCCGCCGCCCCACCCCCGCAGGGGCCGCGGCGGTTCTGAGCGTGACCGGGCTCAGCGCCAAGGATCGCTCGGGCCTCAAGTCGATCCGCATCGATGACCTCACGGTCAGGGCGGGCGAGATCGTGGGCATAGCGGGTATCTCCGGCAACGGGCAGAAGGAGCTCCTGGAGGTGCTGGCGGGCCAGCGCGGGCGAGAGGCCGGGGAGGTCGCGGTCAAGGGCGAACCCTACGGGGCGACGCGCGCGCAGTCGCGCGATCGTCATGTCCGCTTCATCCCCGAGGAGCCGCTGCGCAATGCCTGCGTGCCGCGCATGACCGTGGCCGAGAATATCGGGCTGCGGACCTTCGACCTCGGTCCGGAAGGCAGGCCGGTCACCTGGATCAACAGCGGTGGTCTCAAGGCCCACGCGGCCAGGCTGGTGCAGCAGTTCAAGGTCAAGACCGCCTCGCTCGCCTCGCCCATCGAGGCGCTGTCGGGCGGCAACGTGCAGCGGGCGGTGCTGGCTCGCGAGCTCTCCGGCGAGGTCGACCTGCTGATCGTGTCGAACCCATGCTTCGGGCTCGACTTCGCCGCGGTTGCCGAGATCCGCGCCCGCATCATGAAGGCGCGCAATGGCGGCGCAGCGGTGCTGCTGATGTCGGAGGATCTGGACGAGCTTCTGGAGCTCTCCGACCGCATCCTCGTCATGGCCGGCGGCCAACTCGTCTACGAGACATCAATCGCCGACGCCGACGTGCACGTCATCGGCGAGCACATGGCGAGCCGCCATTAGGGCATGATCCCCAACAGTGGACGTCGGATTTTGACAATATCATTATTAAAGCAATGGCTTATATCGGGATCCTGATTCAAGAAACAATCATCCCGCCGTAGCCGACCTGGGCCAGCGGTTTCCGGCCCGCCGCCGTGCTAGTCTGGAGACGGCTGCATCGGAGCCGCAGCCGTTCGATCGGGAGCAGCCGATGGCCGCCGCACACCACGAGCCCCTTGCGGAGCCCGCGCAGGAGATCCTGCGGCGGCTGGGCGTGCCCCCGGCGGCCTACGCGAACGGCGAGCTGCGCACCATCAGTCCTATCGATGGCGGACAGATCGGCCGGGTCCGCATCGACGGTCCGGCGGACGCCGCCCGCAAGATCGAGGCGGCGCACGCGGCGTTCCAGGTCTGGCGGTCCGTGCCGGCGCCACGGCGCGGCGAACTCGTCCGGCTGTTCGGCGAGGAGCTCAGGGCCGCCAAGGCAGACCTCGGGCGGTTGGTCTCGATCGAGGTCGGCAAGATCCCGTCGGAGGGCCTGGGCGAAGTCCAGGAGATGATCGACATCTGCGACTTCGCCGTCGGCCTGTCGCGTCAGCTCTACGGCCTCACCATCGCCACCGAGCGCCCCGGCCACCGCATGATGGAGACCTGGCATCCGCTCGGGGTGGTCGGCGTCATCTCGGCGTTCAACTTCCCGGTGGCCGTGTGGTCGTGGAACGCGGCACTGGCGCTGGTCTGCGGCAATACGGTGGTGTGGAAGCCATCCGAGAAGGCGTCGCTCACGGCGCTCGCCACCCAGGCTATCCTTGCACGCGCGGTGACGCGGTTCGGCAGCGATGCCCCCGAGGGCTTGGCGGAGGTCATCGTCGGCGACCGGGCGGTCGGTGAAGTCCTGGTCGATCATCCCCAAGTGCCGCTCGTCTCGGCCACCGGATCCACCCGCATGGGTCGGGACGTCGGCCCGCGCCTCGCCAGGCGCTTTGCCCGCGCCATCCTCGAACTCGGCGGCAACAACGGCGCCATCGTCTGCCCGTCCGCCGACCAGGACATGACCGTGCGAGCCGTCGCCTTCGCCGCCATGGGCACGGCCGGCCAGCGCTGCACGACCTTGCGCCGCCTCTTCGTACACGAAAGCGTCTATAACCAGTTCGTGCCACGCCTGAAGGCCGCCTTCGGCAGCGTCGCCGTCGGCGACCCGCTGGCGACGACGGCGCTGGTCGGACCGCTGATCGACGCCGGGGCCTACGAGGCGATGCAGCAGGCGCTCGCCGCCGCCCGCCTGGCCGGCGGCTCCGTCGCCGGCGGCGAGCGCGTCGATCTCGGCCGCCCGGACGCCTATTACGTCCGGCCGGCACTGGTCGAGATGCCCGAGCAGGCGGGCCCGGTGCTGGAGGAGACCTTCGCCCCGATCCTCTACGTAATGCCCTACACGGATTTCGAGGATGCAGTGCGCAAGCACAACGCCGTGGCCGCCGGCCTGTCGTCCTCGGTGTTCACCCGTGACCTCGGCGAGGCGGAGCGCTTCCTGGCGAGCGAAGGCTCCGACTGCGGCATCGCCAACGTCAACATCGGCACCTCCGGCGCCGAGATCGGCGGGGCCTTCGGCGGCGAGAAGGAGACAGGCGGCGGCCGCGAGTCCGGCTCCGACGCCTGGAAGGCCTACATGCGGCGGGCCACCAACACGATCAACTATTCCAGGGCGCTGCCGCTGGCCCAGGGCGTCTCGTTCGACATCGACTGAGGCGGCACGGGCTTGGCCGGGTGCGATCGATCGCATCGACGGGCATGTCGGATTCAGCCGGCGAGAAAACGCTGCACGAGATCGTTGAAGACCTCGGGCACTTCCTCCGCCACGAAATGCCCGCTGTCCGCGGCGATCGCTCCGGTCAAACGGGGCGCCTTGCCGTGGAGCGCGTCAAATAGTCTGGAGCCGGCGCTGTGTTGGCCGCCGATGGTGAGGACCGGCATCGGCAGGGTCCGGTCGCCGAAGCTCGCAGCCAGCGCTGCGTCCTGCGGCAGAGCGCGATAGAAATTGAATCCCGCCGTCATTCCTCCCGGCTGCGCATAGAAGCGGGCGTATTCGGTGATCGCCTCCTCCGAGATCGCGTCCTTTCGGTGCGACCAGGCGCGCACCTGCGCGCGGATATAGGCGCGCTCCCGGCCCTCGGTGAGCATCTCGGGCACGTCCGGCGCCATATGGAATCCGTAGTGCCAGGCGCCGCCGCGCAGCGCGTCGGTGTTCTCCGTTCCGGGAATGAGGCAATCGACCAGGATGAGCTTGGCGACGCACGTGGGCTCGACATGGGCCAGCACGTAGGCAGCCTTGCCGCCCATGTCATGCGCCACGATATGGGCTTGCGCCACGCCCAGATGGGCCATCAGCGCTCTGGTGTCCTCGGCGATCGTGCGCTTGTCGTATCCCTCAGGCGTCCGTTCGGAAAGACCGGTGCCTCGAAGGTCCGGGGCCACGACCGTATACGCCGCCGACAGCCGCCTGATGGTCTCGGACCAGGCGAACCAGGTCTGCGGCCAGCCGTGGAGCAGGATCACCAGCGGTCCCGATCCCGCAATGACGTAGTGCGCATCCATGCCGTTGATGCGCGCGAAGCGGCTCGCTGCCCCCGCCGGCAGCGGCGAGGGCGCCGCCTGGACGGCCCCGTCTTCGCGGCCCGCCGCGATCGTGGAGCGCGCGGGTCCGACAATCGCCGCCGAGGCGGCTCCCAAACACAATGCGCGGCGCCTGATGTCCATGTTCTCCCACCCGAGATGTCCGGCGCGCATGATTGTCGAGCAGCGTCCAGGCATCTACGGTCGTGGCGACATCACTCTCATAACCGCCGGTTATTCATGGACGTCACGTCAGCGCTGAAGGCCTTCGTTCGAACCGTCGAGAGGAGGTCGATGACGCGCGCCGCGCGCGATCTGGGCATCTCGCAGCCGGCCGTGAGCAAGCTTGTCCGCAAGCTGGAGGCGCACGTGGGCGTCAAGCTGCTCGAGCGGAACTCGCGCGCCCTGCGCACCACCGCCGAGGGCCTGCGTCTCTACGAGAGCTCCCAGCAGGCGCTGTCCGCCCTCGACTCGGCATTGGAGCAGATCCAGGGGGCCGCCGGTGCGATCGGCGGCGTGCTGCGCCTTCACGCGCCGGCATGCCTGGGCGAACGCCACCTTCACCGCATCGTCATGGCATTTCAGGATCTCCATCCTGAGGTCGCCGTCAGCCTGATCCTCGACAATCAGGGGGGCAATCTGGTGGACGAGAATGTCGATCTGGCGGTCCGCATGGGACGGCCAGCCGGTCAGGACCTGGTCACCAGAAAGGTCGGCCTGGTGGAGCGCATCCTGGTCGCCTCGCCCGACTATCTCCGCCGTCACGGCGCGCCGCGCAGTCCCGCCGATCTCGGCGACCATCGGTTGATCGTCACGGATGCAGCTCTCTCCGACCGGAAGACGCTCCGCCTGTGCACGGCGGAGGCCCCGGTCGAGATCCCGGTCCGCCCGTCGCTGACGACCAACAATGCCCGGGTTCTCGTCGATGCGCTGCGGGCCGGCCGAGGCGTCGGCACGACCCAGGTCTTGCTCGTGGCCGACGATCTCGCGGCGGGCCGCCTCACCCGTGTCCTCCCCCGCTACGAGATCGAGGCGACCGAGCTTTACCTGGCGTATCCGTCGTCGCGGTTCCTTCGCCCGGCCGTTCGCGCCTTCATCGACTTCGCCGTCCCGGCGCTGCGCCGCATCGAGGGCGTCACCTAAAGCAAAACATCAGAGAAAACCTGTCGGATAACCGAAACTTGTCAGCAACTTAAGCCCCGTCCTTGAATCGAATTCGGAGGCCGTCGGCGGGGCGTCTCCGTCCGGTTCACACCGCGCGGCCCGGCCCGCGCAGCAGATCTCCGGCCGCCGCGGCAAGCACGCGCAGGCCCATGGCCAGGTCCTCCGGCTTGGTGTCCTCGCTCCAATGGTGGCTGATGCCGCCGATCGACGGCACGAACAGCATGCCCGTCGGCAGGCGCGGCGCCATGTATTGGGCGTCATGACCGGCTCCGGAAGGAAGGCTCGTCCAGCGTCCGGGCGTCAACGCCTCCGCGGCCGCGACGAAGGCTCGCTGCACGTCCACGTCGCAGAGCGCCGGTTTCGACTGACCCACCACCTCGAGGGTGGCGACCGTGCGGTCGCGGCGGTTGCTTTCCCGCACGGCGCGCCGCAGCAGCGCGTCGAGCCGAGCCAGCACGTCCTCCGAGATGTCGCGGAACTGAAAGATCACCTCCGCTTCGCCTGGGATGATGTGCGGATCGCCGGGCCTCAGCGTGATGCCGCCGCAGGTCCAGACCGTGCGCTCGCCGCAATGCTTGGGAAACTCCGCGTCGACCCAGGCGAGGGTGCGCACCGCGGCGAGGCCCGCGTCACGCCGCTCGATCATGGTCGTGCCGCCGGCGTGGTCCTGTTGGCCCTGAAAGCGGATGCGGTACTGCCAGATGGCGACGATACCGGTGACGACGCCGATCTGGTGATCGGCCGTCTCCAGCGTCGTTCCTTGTTCGATGTGGGCCTCCAGGAAGGCACGGTATCGCCCCGGCTCGAGCCGGATCCGAGGCTTGCCGGCGAGCCCGGCCTCGCTGAGCGCCTGGCGCAGCGGCTTGCCGTGGGTGCGGTTGGCGAGCGCGTCGATCTCCTCGTCGCCGAGCAGGCCGGTGAACGAGCGTGAGCCCAGGAACGGGCCGTAGTGCCCCTCCTCGTCGGCGAAGGCAATGACGTCGACCGCCAGCCCCGCCCGCGCCAGGGCGATCCCGGCGACCACGCCGTAAGCGCCGTCGAGCCAGCCCGCCTCGGTCTGGCTCTCGATATGCGAGCCGACCAGGAGCTTGGGCCCGGGCGCCTGGTGACGGCCGATGACAGTACCGATCCCGTCGATCTCGGGCGTCAGGCCTACCTCCGTCATCCGAGCCATCAGCCAGCGGCGCGCCTCCATGTCGGCCTCGCCATAGGTCGGCCGGTCGACGCCGGTCTTGAAGGTGCCGATGCGTCTGAGATCCTGCAGGTCCGCAATGAAGCGGTCGGTGTCAGCCGTGACCATGACTCACCTGGGCGCGTATCGCGTTGATCCACGGTCCGTTCTACCGCTCAGGCGGGCGGTCGTCTTTGCTGAGGCTACCGGACCATTCGGCCCAGAGTTGGCCCGCGGCCCCGTCCCCGTCCCCGTCCCCGTTTGGCAAGCTCGGTCGCGGCGGCCTTCAGCTCAGGCGCCAGCCCGGCGGCCTCTCACCGGCTCGAGCCGGATCAGGCTTTCCGCGGTGGCGACGATGGCCTCCTCGGACGAGCGCGGGGTCCAGCCGAGCACGCGCCTGGCTTTGTCGCTCGTCGCGTTCCTGATGATGCCGAGGTGCGGCACCGTTGCCCGGGCCGTCGGAACCCAGGGGCCAAGCAGGCGCACCAGCCAGTCCGGCAGGTCGTGGCGCGGCACGCGGCGCGCCCGCGCCGCGAGCCTCGCCCTGAGCACCTGCGCGATCGCCTGCAGCGACAGGTTGGGGCCGGCCGCCGCGATGAAGCGTTCCCCCTTGGCCTCGGGATGCGTCATCGCCGCGACATGCAGGTCGGCAACGTCGCGCGCATCGACGATGCCGAAATGAATCCGGGGGGTCGCGGGCACGGCGCCGTCCAACATCGCCTTCACGAGCGTGACCGAGGTCGACAGATCCGGCCCCAGAACCGGCCCGAAGACTGCCACCGGGTTGACCACGGCAAGCTCGAGCCGGCCGCCGGCGTGGGCGACGAAGTCCCACGCCGCGCGCTCGGCCAGGGTCTTGGACTTCATGTACGGCTGCACGTCACGTCCGCTCGGATCCGTCCAGTCGGTCTCGTCGAAGGGCGTCGTCCGCGGTGCGTGTCCATAGCCGATCGCGGCGAACGAAGACGTCACCACCACGCGCTTGACACCTGCATCTCGTGCCGCACGCAGCACGCGCATCGTGCCGTCCCGTGCCGGGCCGATCAGTTCGTCCTCTCTATCCGGAGCCCTTGCAGGAAAGGGCGAGGCCACATGCAAGACGTAATCGCAGCCGGCCACGGCCTGGGGCCAGCCGGCCTCCGCCATGAGGTCTGCAACGACGAAGGCCACCTCGCCGCCGCGGTCGGTGCCGCCCTGCCGCACCATGGCCCTCACCTCGTCCGCTCGGGCGAGGTTGCGCACCGTGGTGCGGACCTGATGGCCGGCGGCGAGGAGCGCCACGATGGTGTGACTGGCGATGAACCCGGAGCCGCCGGTCACCAGTACTGAACTCATGATCACTCCTGGTGCCGAAACGGGCTCCTGGATCGAGGCCTGCGAGCCGCCGCCAGCTACGATAACCGGACGGCGTCTGCTTCGTCAGAGCTGCATCGGAGCGCTCAATCGAAGCGGGCGCTGATCGCCTGTCCGTCCGGAGCGGTGATCTGCACGGCCCCCTTGGGAGCGGCCGGCAGCGAACCTTGCGCCCGGCCGGCCAGGCCACCGCCCTCCGGCACCAGGGGGATGCGCTGGACCTTGCCGTCGACGAGCAGCACGGCGACGCCCCTGAACTTCCCCGGCGAGAGCGGCTTCTCGTCCGCGTCGGTGAGGAAGGCTTCGAGCGCTGGCCCCTTGGCCACCAGCTCGATGTGATAGGCGCCGGCCTCCACGACGCGGCCGCCGTTTGGGCCCTGGACGCTGTCATGGGCCCATGCCGGGCTCACGAAGGCCGCCGCGGCAAGCGTGGCCGAGGCTAGAGCGCTTTTGAGCGAAGTGGACGCCGGTTCGCGTGAAGAAAACGCGCCAAAACAAAGAGATAGACCATTTCGGCGATTCAACGAAACGCGGAAATGGTCTAGTGTGATCGACGTAATCTTCATGGCAAGCTTTCTCATGGTCAGAACGCCTCGGCCGCCGCCTTGGCGCGTGCGCGGTCCGTCGCCGGGATTTGGGTGGAACGCAGGCGCTCGAGCGGCTTGCGGCCGAACCTGAGGAACAGCACCGGTGTCAGGAACGCGTCGAGCAGCGTGGCGGAGACCAGGCCGCCGAAGATCGTCACCGCCACCGGATGCAGGATCTCCTTGCCCGGCGCATCGGCGCCGACGAGCAATGGCACGAGCGCCACGCCGGCCGCCAGCGCGGTCATGAGCACGGGCGCCAGCCGCTCGAGGCTGCCGCGCACCACGAGGTCGCGGCCAAACGGCACGCCCTCGTACAGCGCAAGATTGATGGTGTGGCTGATCTTGAGAATGCCGTTGCGGGTGGCGATCCCGGTCAGCGTGATGAACCCGATCATCGAGGCCACGGACAGCGGCTGACCGGCGAGCCAGAGTCCGGCGACGCTGCCGATCAGCGCGAGCGGCACGTTGCCCATGATGATCAGCGCGAGCGCCGCCGACCGGTAGCGGCTGTAGAGGATGGCGAAGATGAGTGCCAGCGACAGCGCCGACAGCGCGCCGATGGTGCGGCTCGCCTCCTCCTGCGCCTGGAAGCTCCCCTCCAGGTTCGCCGAATAGCCCGGAGGCAGCTGCGCCGCGGCAATCTGCTGGCGGATCTGCGCAGTGATCGCGGCCATGTCGCTGCGGCCGTCGGTATTGGCCTGGACGACCAGGCGCCGGCGCCCGTTCTCCCGCAGGACTTGGTTGGGACCGGTGGTCTCGCGGATGTCGGCGAGTTGGCGGGCCGGCACCCAGCCGGCCGGCGTTTCGACCAGCAGGTCGCCGAGGCCTTGCGTGGTCCGCAGACGCTCGGGGAGGCGGATGGTGACATCGAAGCGCCGGTTGCCGTCGACGACCGTGGACACGACACGACCGCTGGAGAGGCTGCTCAGCTGCTCGACGACGGCCGCCGGCTGGACACCGTAGAGCGCCGCCCGGCCGTAGTCGACGCGGACGTCGAGCTGCGGGATGCGCACCTGCTTTTCGACCTGGAGGTCGACGAGGCCCGGGATGCGCGCCATGCGGCCGCGCAGATCCTCGGCAAGCGTGCGCAGCGTGTCGAGGTCCTCGCCGAAGATCTTGAGCGCGATCTCGGCCCGCACGCCCGACAGCATGTGGTCGAGCCGGTGCGAAATGGGCTGGCCCACGTTCACCGAGACCGGCAGCACAGCCAGGCGCCGCCGCAGGTCGGCGACCACCTCCGGCTTGGACCGCCCGCGGGGCTTGAGCTCCACCTCGAGATCCGAGGAATGGACGCCTTCGGCGTGCTCGTCCAGTTCGGCCCGGCCGGTGCGCCGCCCGACGGCCGCCACCTCGGGGACGGCGGCAAGCAGCCCTTCGGCGATGAGCCCCACCCGGTTCGACTCGGCAAGCGAGATCCCGGGGTTGAAGGTCATGTTGATGGTGAACGAGCCCTCGTTGAAGGGCGGTAGGAAGGCGCGCGGCAGCTGGTTCGCGGCGATGGCCGCCGTGGCCACCGCCAGCGCGGCGCCGCCGAACAACAGGCCCTGATGGCGGAAGGCGGAGCGCAGGAGCCTCTCGTTCCAGGCCTTCAACCACCGCACCAGGCCGCTGTCGCGCTCGTCCAGCCGCTTGAGCGACGGCAGGAGGTAGTAGGCCATGACCGGCGTCAGCGTGATGGACACCACCAGGCTGCACAGGATCGAGATAATGTAGGCCTGCCCGAGCGGGGCAAAGAGGCGGCCCTCGATCCCCGAGAGCGCGAACAGCGGCGCGAACACCAGGACGATGATGACGGTGGCGTAGACGATGCCGGAGCGCACCTCCTGCGAGGCCGAGACGACCACGTCGATGACGGAGCGAGGGTTGCCGTGCTCCCGGTTCTCCCGCAGTCGGCGGAAGATGTTCTCCACGTCGACGACCGCGTCGTCAACCAGTTCGCCGATGGCGATGGCGAGGCCGCCCAGCGTCATGGTGTTGATGGACAGACCGGCGATATGGAACACCACCGCGGTCGCCAGCACCGAAACGGGGATCGCCGTGAGGGAGATCGCGGTAGTTCGCAGGTTGAGCAGAAACGCGAACAGCACGACGGCCACGACGAGCACTGCTTCGACCAGCACGCGCTCGAGATTGCGGATGGAGGTTTGGATAAAATCCGCCTGCCGGAACACGATCTTGTCGGCGCTCAGGCCTGGCGTCGTGGCCGTGATGTCGCGCAGGACGCGCTCGACTTCGCCCGTCAGCTTGACCGTGTCGACCCCGGGCTGCTTCTCGATCGACACGATCACCGCCGGAGCGCCGTTGTAGCCGGCATCGCCGCGCTTGCTCCTGGCGGCGAATGCGACATCGGCCACCTGGTGCAGGTAGACCGGGCCCTTGGCCGTGGTGGCCACCACGATGTTGCGCAAGTCGTCGAGGCGGGTGGTCCGGCCGATGTTGCGGATCAGGTATTCACGGCCATTCTGATCGGCGAAGCCGCCGCCCGCATTGACACCGAACTGACCGAGAGCCTTCTCGATCTGGCCGTAGGTCACCCCCAGGGCGCGGACGGCCGTCGGGTGCGGGCTCACGCGATACTGGCGCACCTCGCCCCCGATCGGGATGACCTGGGCGACCCCCTGAATCGTCAGCAGCCGAGGGCGGATGACAAAGTCGGCGATCTCCCGCACCTCCATGGGCGAGGCTTGATCGCTGGTCACCGCGACCATGACGATCTGGCCCATGATCGAGCTGATCGGTGCCATCTGCGGAGCCACGTTCGGCGGCAGCTGGCTGCGCACCTGGGCGAGGCGCTCGGCGACCTGCTGACGGTTGCGGTAGATGTCGGTGCCCCAGTCGAACTCCACGTAGACAACCGAGAGGCCGACCCCGGACACCGACCTCACCCGGGTCACCCCGGGCACGCCGTTCATCCGTGTCTCGATGGGAAAGCTGACGAGTTGCTCCACCTCGGGCGGTGCGTAGCCATCCGCCTCCGTCATGATGGTGACGGTCGGCCGGTTCAGGTCGGGAAACACGTCGACGGGCAGGCGCGCGGCCGTCAGGGCGCCGAAGACCATGAGCGCAGCTGCGGCCGCGAGCACCAGCACGCGGTTGCGAAGCGATTGGGTGACCAGGAAGGTGAACATGACCGCCTCCTCAGCGCACCTGGTCGAGGAGCTCGGCCCCCTGGGTGACGATCCGCTTGCCGGGCGACAGCCCGGCCTCGATCAGCACCCGGCCGCCGTCGAGCGTCGTCGTCCGCACCGGCCGGGCCGCGAAGCGCTCGGCAGTGACGTGCTCGTAGACGACCTCCTGGCCGCTGCTGCTGCGCACGACGCTGGCGCGGGGCAGCGCAAGCCCATGCTCGCGCCCCCCCGTGCCGACCTGGACGGTGACGAACTGGCCGATGCGCAGCCCCGACGTATCGCCGCGGATGGCGAACTGGACAGGCACGGACTGGTTGCGGTCGGCCAGCCCCGCCCCCTGGTAGGCGAGCTGTAGAACACGACCGTCCGCCAGGCGGGCCGTCGCCGCGCTGGCGCCCGCCACGGCGTCGAAGCTGAGCGCCTCGACCCAGAGGCGCGCCGGGTCGACCACCTGGAACACCACGGCGCCCGGCGCCGCCATCTGGCCGGCGACCGCCGTCGATTCGGCGACGACGCCATCGACGGGTGCGACCAGCGGCTCCGGCTCCTGGCGCACCGTGTCGAGCGCCGCGCGGCGATCGCGCAGGCCCTGCAGTTCGTCCGTCGCCTCCTCGAGCTGCACCTGGGAAACGGCGCCGGAGCCGACGAGGCGTCGATAGCGCGCGACCCGCCGCTCCACGGTGGCGATCTGCTGATCTAGCTCGCCCTGGCGCTGGCGCATGTCCGACACGTCCACCCGCTGCACCGGCGGCGTCACGTAGGCAAGGACGGTGCCCTTCCGGACTGCGGTGCCGAGCCGCGGAAAGCCGCCGCTCGGCGCCGACAGCCGGCCCCCGACGGATGACTGCACCACGCCGCTCGCGTTGGGATCGGGGACGATGCGTCCGGGCAGCTCGGTGGTGCGGCCGTGACTCTCCGCCTCGCTGACAACGGTGCGGATGGCGAGAATGCGCTGGACCGGCTTCGGCACGAAAACGCTGCCGTCCGGCTGGCGCCGCGCCAGATCACTGCCTGCGGCCGCCGGCGGCGCACCGCCAGCCTCGCCATGGTCATCGCCCTCATGTGCGCGCGCGGTCGCTACTGCGAGCGGGAGGGCGAGCGCGAGTACGGCGACAGCCGGAGCGGCGCGACGACGGCGGACGAGGAGGGTCGCTGCGACACCGAGCGCGAAGGCCAGCAGGGCAACGCCGGACAGCAGCGGATCCGCGGGGAGGAGACGCTCGCTGCGATGGGTTGCGGCACCGTCCGGCACCCCTCCGGCCTCGGGCGAACTCGGAACGACGATCGTCACCGGCAATACGTCGTCGGCGCCGTCGACGGTCAGCGTCAGCAGCAGATCATGCCGACCCTGCTTGCCGAGCCAGGGGACCGCAACCGTATACCGGCCCTCGGGCTCGGGCTTGAGCGTCACCGGCCCGTCGGGAGCCTCGACGGCAACGCTCGCCCCGGTGATCGGCTCGTTGGTGGCGAACCGGTCCAGGTAGACCGACAATACACCCTCGCGCACCGCCGCAACGAGTTCGACCTCCGCGCTGGCCGCCTCGCCGCGTGGCGCCGCCGGCGTCGCCGAGGAGGCGGGCGTCTCGCCGTGGTCATGACCTTCGTGCGCCTGCGCCCCCGTGGTGAGCAGGGCTGCCGCCAGCGCCGCCGCGCCGAGCGCTGCGGCAAATCTCACATGCATGTCTGGAATCCTTTGCCGTTGAACAAGGACGTTCCAGCGGGGCGCCGCTCATGCGGTGCCTCGGGACGCCGGTGTCAGGCAAAGGATCGAGGGGGCTCCGGAAGCGCTTCGGGCGTGATGCCGGGGTGCGCAAGGTCGCGTGGCCAGCTGAGCGCCTGTCCGCGGCGCGCCGGTGTGCAAAAGCCCGCCGCGTCGGGAGGCATGGCGAGCGAGCAGCAGGCCGAGCCGGTTGAACAGCAGCCGCCATGACATGTCACGGCCGTGGGCGGAAAGCCCGTTTCGCCATGCTGGACAACGATCGTGTCGGCGCCCGCGAGCACGAGGCCCCGGGACGTCAAGCCGCCGGTCACAGCCGTGACGAGATCGTGCGGCGTGATAGGCCTGATCTCAACCTCGTGTGACGGCTCGACCGCGTGCCCCGCATGCGCCTCGGCCGTCACCGGCACGAAGCTCGCGGCAACCCATACGATTGCCAGCGCCAGAAGCCGCATAAGAGGCCGGAACAGTCCCATTGCGCCAGCTCTAGCAGGTTTGCCGCTGGGCGGCGACCGTCGATTTCGCCCAGCCCGACCTCGAGCGCGCAGCCGGCCGCAGCGGCGGCCCAGTCACCCGAGAGACCCGAGCCGCGCGGCCCTGCAGCGGCATCGCACTGCCGGCCGCCGGGTTCCGCCTCCCATGGGCAGTCTGGATCGGACCGAACAACAGGCAGCGGCCATCGCGCTTGTCGAACTCCGCCGACGCTGCCCTCAGCGCCGCGGCATGGTCGATTTGGACCCCCACATGCAGAGGCTCGAGGGCTCGAAGCCGAACTGGCGGGGGCGGTGGCTGGCCTCGTCCTCGATCGCGTCGACGCCGACGGAATATTCGAACACCATGTTGTTGGGCCCGAGGAAGTAGAGGAAGCGCGCCCCCGAGGTCGGGTGCCGCCCCGGCCCGAACACGATCGGCACGTTCTGCTCCGCCAGATGGTAGAACGAGCGCAGCACGTCGTCGTTGCTGGCCACCTGGTGGTTGATGTGCTGGATGCCTGGCCCCGAGGCCGGCGCCAGCGCCATGGTGTGGTGGATGGCGTTCACCCGCATCAGGGCGATGTCGCCGATGCGGTCGCTGACCCGGGCATTGCACACCTGCGTCCAGAACCGCTCGTCGCGACGGGGATCGGTGGTGTTCAGCCCGATGTGGCTGAAGCCGGTGATGCCGGCATCGCGCGTCGGGAAGTAGCG
>NZ_BMGG01000003.1:67865-247025 GCF_014640075.1 Chelatococcus reniformis
ATCCTTGAAGGCGATGAAGGCCTTCACCTTGCGCGCCGCGCACTCGCCGGCCGTGCCCGCATGCACACCGTGGCCGAGCCCCTCCAGCGTGCCCGCCGCGGCGTCGAGCTGGCCCTCGTCCTCGATCTCGAAGGCCACCGTCTGGTCCTGCGGATCGCCTTCCACATAGCAGAGCGTATGGGCCCGGTCGTCGGAGCGCAGGTAGAGCGCCTTGGCGCTGCGCTCCGCCACCTGCAAACCGAGGCAGCGGGTGGCGAACGCCTCCGCCTGCTCTAGGTCCGGCGCGCCCAGCCGCGCATAGCTGACGTCCTTGAGCTCGATCATGGCAGGGTCTCCTTGCTGTGCGCTCATCCGGCCGCGCCGGCGAGCTCGGGCACCTCGCTCGTGCTGCCCCAGGCGCACAGCGAGCCCGGCTCGGCCGCGAACTGGCGCGCCCGGTGCCGGCCCCCGTCGATGGTGGCCATGCCGTAGCCGTAGGCGAAGATCTGCCCCCCCGGCCCCTGGAAGCGCACGAACACCTGGCCGGAGGCGGCCTCGCGCCCGGGCCCGTGCAGGACGCGCACCTGATGCTCCTGGAGAAAGTAATGGCTCTGCATCACCGCATCGAAGCTCTCGACGGCGTAGGTGACGTAGACGATGCCGGGCCGGGCGGCGGGATAGAGCACGATACGGTGATGGGCGTCGTCGAACCCGAGGTAGGTGACCTCGCCGGCCCGGTCGCTCACCGCGGCGCCCAGCAGCGCGGTCCACAGCGCCGTGTCGCGGGCAAGGTCGGTGCTGCGCAGGCCGACGCAGGCGAGGCCGGTGATGGCGGCATCGCGGCTGCCGAAGTAGCGCCGGCCGCTGACGGCAGGGCGCAGCACGAGGTCGACGGCGAGCCCCTCGCCGATGGCGCAGATCAGGGCGCGGCGCACGAAGCGGCGCTCGCACTCGGCCGCCGAGGCTTCGCGGCAGCCGTAGCCGGTTTGCTCCAGGGCGCCGGCCGCCGCCTCCAGCGCGGCCTCGTCCTCCAGTTCGACGCCGAGGCTCGCGCCCCGCTCGGTGGACAGCGCCAGCGTGTGGGCCCGCGCGTCGGAGCGGAACACCACGTCGCCGCCCCGCCCCTCCCCCCGCTGCAAGCCCACGATCTCAGTCGCGAAGCGGGCGCTCGCCTCGAGGTCGTCGGTGCCCAGGCGAACGTAGCACAGCTGCACGATCCGGATCGGGTTCGGCATCGCCATCACCTCAAGCCGCTGCCTGCTTGCTCACGGTCGGCGGCGGGAACATCCGTTCGTTCCACTGGGACCAGAAGGCGCGCATCTGCAGCTCGTCGTCGGCGGCCGGCCGCTCCTTCCCCATCCCCTTCGAGATATCGTTCCACTCAGCTTCCTTGTTGTTGGCGAAGCCGCGCTGGCAGTGCTCCAGCGCCTCCACATCGTCGGGCGTCGCAAAGCCGCCGGGGCCGAGGAATTCGAGGAAGTTGAGCAGCCGGTCCTTGCGTGCCCGAGCACTCTCTCCGATCGGCGCCAGTGCCCACGCATTGATGACCATGTAATCGGCCGCGACCGGGTAATAGGTCCGCACGGTGATGGCCATGATGTCGTTGATGACCAGATTCGGGAAAATGAAGAGATTGCGGTTCATCTTGGCGATGCGGTCGGCGCGCGCCGCGCCGTGCAGCTCCACCAGACGGCCGTAAATGGTGTCGATCTCCCGGCGCCCCTCCTCGCCCCAGGCAGGAATCCACTGGGCCACCGGCCGGCCCCACGGGGCGGTGCCCTCGACGACGGCGTGACCGTTGCCGAGATCGCGCCCGTAACCCACCACGGGTACCTGCGTCGTGCCGCCGGTCGTATTCATCAAGTAGTCGAAGTAGGTGGCGTGGGTGGTGGTCGCGTGATAGCCGTCGATGCTGTTCTCGGTCAGCAGCTTCCAATTGGCCCGGATCGAATATTCCTGGGTGCCGCCGACGATCGTCATGCCTGCATCGGAATGGTCGCAGACGATATCGAGGTACTCCTTGGCGCCGGAAAGGTATTCATCGAGCGGAACGACGTGCCGGTCGAAGCAGACGAAGGCGAAGCCGCGGTAGCACTCGAAGCGCGGCACCGGCGTCATGTTCGATGTCTCGCGGGCCTTGAACCCTTCGGCATAGGAGGCCTCGCCCGGCTGGCTGCGCAGCCGGCCGTCGGCGCCGAACACCCAGCCGTGATAGAAGCACTGGAAGGACTTGGCGTTGCCTTTGCGCTCGCGGCAGACCTGGGCGCCGCGGTGCGGGCAGGTGTTGAGCAAGGCGCGCAGTTCTCCCTTGCTGTCGCGGGTGAACAGGATGTTGCGGCCGGCCACGGAGCGGGTCAGGAAATCGCCCGGCTTGGGCAGCTCCGAATCGTGGCCGAGGTAGAGCCAGCAGCGCTCGAAGATGCGCGCCTTTTCCGCCGTCCAGATGTCCGGATCGACGAAGTTGCGCCGCGCGACCTTGAAGAATTGCTGCCCCTCGTCGACCCAGATGGCCGGCTGTTCACCGCGCTCCATGATGTCCTCCCTCCTCCTTCGGCCACCCTGGGGCCGCACGCCCCGGACGGCGGGGAGCGCGACGACTGCCTCGACCGGACCGAGCGCACCGCCCGCACAACACTGGAGCAAGCCCGCCACGGCAGGCTCGCACTCGCCTTGACACCAAACTTAAAAACAATGCATCTTGTTTGTAAAGCGGTATCCGGGTCGTCGATGTACCCACGTGGACAGCTGCTCAAGCCGACCTGAATCGGCCTTTGGGAGGATTGCCCTTGCGACGTGCCCCATGGCAGGGCCCGATGGCCCCTGCGCGCCCCGGCGGACGTGCCTTGCCGCCGGCGGAGCGGCCCCTCCCCATCGCCTTCGGTCGACGGCGACAGCAATGCCGGCGTCCCCGGCGCGCGATCGCGGGATAGGCCGATGAATGCAAGTGCTCAGATCGTCGTTGCAGGTGACACGTCGGTGGCGCGCCAGACCTTGCTCGACCGGGGCCGGCGCGCGGCGACGGCCCTCGATCGCATCGGCGTGCGGGAGGACGACAGCGTCGCGCTGCTCGTCCGCAATGATCCCGTCTACTTCGAGATCTTCCAGGCCGCCAACGCCCTCGGCGCCTACGTCGTGCCCTTGAACTGGCACAATACCGTCGATGAGCTCGACTATATCTTGTCGGATGCAGCGCCGCGCGTGCTGATCGGCGAGAGCGATCTGATCGCACGGGCACGCGCCGCGATCGAGGGCCGCGTCCCCGCCTTCGCGACCGGCGAGGGAAACGCCGAGCCTGCCGCGCCGGCGCAGCCGTGGAGCGCTTTTCGCGATCGCCATGCCCCCTGGTCGGGAGCGGCGCGTGCGGCGCGCGGCACGATGATCTACACCTCGGGCACGACGGGTCGTCCGAAGGGCGTGTGCCGCGGGCCGATGACGCCGGCGCAGATACAGGCCAACGCCCGCCTCCTGCAATCGATCTACGGCACCGAGCCCGGGATGCGCGCCCTCGTGTGCGGGCCTCTCTACCACGCCTCACCCGGCGCTTTCGCGCGCCAGGCGTTCCAGCACGCCGCGCTCACCGTCTTGCAGACGACGTTCGACGCCGAGGACCTGCTGCGCACCATCGAGACCCACCGCATCAGCCATCTCACCATGGTGCCGACCATGTTCGTGCGGCTGTTGCGCCTGCCCGAGAGCGTGCGCTGCGGCTACGACATGTCCTCACTGCGCTGGGCGACGCACACCGGCGCCCCCTGCCCGCCCGAGGTGAAGCAGGCGATGATCGACTGGTGGGGCCCGGTCATTCACGAGACCTATGGCGCCACCGAGACGGGGCCCGCCGTCGGCTGCACCTCGGCCGAGTGGCTCGCCCACCGCGGCAGCGTCGGCCAACCCATGGCCGGCACGACGCTCCGCATCTACGGCGAGGGCGCGCGCGCCCTCGGAACCGGCGAGGTCGGCGAGATCTACCTGCGCACCCAAGCCTACGCCGACTTTGCCTATCACGGCTTGCCGCACGAGCGGGCGCAGGTCGAGCGTGACGGGCTGATCACCTGCGGCGACGTCGGCTACCTGGACGCGGATGGATTTCTCTACATCTGCGATCGCAAGCGCGACATGGTCATCTCCGGCGGCGTCAACATCTACCCCGCCGAGATCGAGAATGTGCTCGTCACCTGTCCCGGCGTACGGGACTGCGCTGTCTTCGGCGTGCCAGACGCTGAGTTCGGCGAGGCGCTCGTCGCAGCGGTCGAGGCGGAGCCCGGTGCCCCGCCGACGGTCGACAGGATGGTTGCTCACCTGGGCGAGCGTCTGGCGCGCTACAAGATTCCAAAAGTATTCGAGTTCCACCCGTCCCTGCCGCGCGAGGCCAGCGGCAAGCTGCTCAAACGCAAGGTCCGGCAGGCCTATCTCGATCGGCTCTCAGCCGCAGCTGCATAGGCGCGGCACTGCCCCGGTGTGGCGGTGCGGCCGGCCTCGCGCGATCGGGGCGGGCCGGTCTGCAACGGGGCAGATGCCGTCCCGGCCGCAAGAGCGCGCCCGGCCCGGTCGATACGGTCAACCAGCTCGACGTAACGCGGACGCAAGTTCCGCTGAAGGGAGGAGACGTAAATGCCGGTCAAACTTGACAGACGCGGTCTGCTGCTCGGTGCCGGCACAGCTGCGCTCTACGGCCTGGGACAGCGCACGGCGATGGCGAAGAGCTACGGCCCCGGGGTAACCGATACGGAGATCAAGCTCGGCACCACCTCCCCCTACAGCGGGCCGGCATCGGGCTTCGGCGTCTACGGACTGGCCCAAAGCGCCTATTTCGAGATGGTCAACGCCGGCGGCGGCATCAACGGGCGGAAGATCAACCTGATCTCGCTCGACAACGCCTACAATCCGCCAAAGGCGCTGGAGCAGACGCGGCGGCTGGTCGAGTCCGACAACGTCTTTGCCATCGCCGGCTTTCTCGGCACCGCGCCGAACACCTCGGTGCAGAAATATCTCAATGCCAAGGCGGTGCCGAGCCTGTTCCTCACCTCCGGCGCGGAACGTTTCAACGATCCGGCGAACTTCCCGTGGATCGTCCCGTTCTATCCGACCTATGTCGATCAGAGCGAGATCTACGCCAAGTACATCCTGCAGAGCCGGCCGAATGCGAAAATCGCGGTCCAGTTCATCAATGACGACCTGGGGCGCGATTTCGTCCGCGGCCTCAAGAAGGGGCTCGGTGCGGCGGCCTCCACGATGATCATCAAGGAGATCAGCCACGAACTGACGGAGCCGACGATCGAGCACCAGATCGTCGAGTTGCGCGCCACCGGCGCCGACGTGTTCTGCCAGTTCACCACGGCGAAGTTTGCCGCCCAAGGCATACGCAAGGCCGGCGAAATCGGCTGGAAGCCGATGTACGTGCTGGCGAGCGTCGCCTCGTCCATCGGCGCAACGCTCGTTCCGGCAGGCCTCGACAATTCCAAGGGTGTCATCACCTGTCGCTGGGAAAAAATCCCGACCGATCCGATCACGGCCGCGGACCGGGACGTGAAGGATTACAGGGCCTTCCTCGATCGCTACATGCCCAGGCACAACGTCGAGGACAACACGACCGTTCCCGGCTACATCAACGCCCATATGATCACGCAGGTACTCAGGCGGTGCGGCGACGATCTCACCCGTGAAAATCTGCTGAAGCAGGCCACTCATCTTCAGCGCGAGACGCCGCCCATGGTGATCGACGGCATCCCCGTCTACAACTCGCCGACCGACTACCTCGCCTATCACGCGCTGCAGCTCGCCCGGTTCAACGGAACGGGGTGGAGCCCGCTCGGGCCGCCGATCGCCATCGGCAGCGGTAAATCGTAACCGGTGTCAGGCCGACGGGAGGGCCAGGGCTTGGCGCACCATCTCGCAGAGCAGCGGCGGCAACTCGCGCTGCACCTCGCGCAGGTCCTCCCCGAAGCGGCCGATCGTCATGCCGCGGATGGCGCCGAGGATCAGGTTGGCGTAGGCGTCGCAATCGAGGTCGCTCCGCACCTCGCCCAAGCGCCGCGCATCGAGAAGGTCGTCGCGAAAGCCCAGCCGCCAACGCTCCAGGAAGGCATCGATCCGCGGCTGCAGCTCCGGGAAGGCGTAGCGGGCTTCGACGATGATGGTCTGCAGCGCGGCCGCGCCGTCGGGGATGGTCCGGGCGCCGATGATGTAGGCTTCGGCCCGCGCCTTGAGTGCATCGAGGCCCCGCCGCCCGCCGGTCATCGACGCCACCGTCGTCTCGCACCACCGGTCCATCGCGGCGAGCAAGGTGTCGACCAGGCCGAACTTGCTGCCGTAGCGGACGACGGGAAGACCGCTGCTGTATCCAGCCCTCACCCCGATCTCGGCCAGCGTCGTCGCATGCAGGCCGCGGCGGCCGATCAGATAAGCTGCCGCCCGCAACATGCGCCGGTCGGATTGTTCACGGCGCGCGGCCTGGGTTCGGCGCCTGAGCGGCTGGGTATCGACCTGTGTCATTGGCAAATCCTAGCATTTGCCGCGCCCCGCGACAGCTCCATCTACTTGCTTTCTAGAAACTAAGTTTATAGCATTCGGGCAAGGCTCGCGGCGGCGACGAGCCAAGGGAGAGACGCATGAGGACCCCCGTCTGCGATCTGCTTGGCGTCGACTTCCCGCTGTTCGCCTTCAGCCATTGCCGGGACGTGGTCGTCGCGGTCAGCAAGGCCGGCGGCTTCGGCGTGCTTGGCGCCGTCGGCTACAGCCCCGACGAGCTGGAAGCGGAGCTGCGCTGGATCGATGACAGGGTCGGCGGCCGGCCCTACGGCATCGATCTCGCCATTCCCGAGAACATGTCCGTCAAATACGAGCAGGGCCTCACCAGCAGCAGCCTCAAGCAGCGCATCCCGCCGCAGCATCACGCCTTCGTCGACGCCCTGCTGCGCCGGCACGGCATCGACCCGTATTCCGCCGCCCCCTCGGACGAGGATCGGGCGGTCGGCCTCATGCATGACACGGCCGAGAGGTGCATGGACGTGGCGTTCCGGCACCCGATCCGTTTCATCGTCCAGGCGCTCGGCCTGCCGCCGCAGTCGATGATCGATCGCGGGCGCGCCGCCGGCGTCCCGGTCGGCGCGCTGGTCGGATCGGCCGAGCATGCGATCCGCCAGGTGGAGATGGGCGTCGACGTCATCGTCGCCCAAGGCACCGAGGCGGGCGGCCATTGCGGCGAGGTGTCGACCATGGTGCTGGTGCCCGAGGTCATCCGGGCCGTCGCCGGGGTCGGCGCCAAGCACACGCCCGTGCTCGCCGCAGGCGGGATCGTATCCGGCCGCCAGATGGCGGCGGCCATGACCATGGGGGCGGACGGGGCCTGGACGGGTTCGGTCTGGCTGCCGACCGTCGAATCCGAAATCTCCCAGGTCATGCGCGAGAAATTCCTCGCGGCGCGCTCGCGCGACACGGTCCGTTCGCGTGCGAGTTCCGGCAAGCTCGCGCGGCAGCTCCGCTCGGCCTGGACCGAAGCCTGGGAGCAGCCCGACAGCCCCGGCTATTTGCAGATGCCGTTCCAGCCGATGCTGACGGCCGCCGTTATGCAGCGGGCCACCAAAGCGGCCGAAGCCGGCAGCGAGAGCGCCCGTCAGCTCGTCAACTATTACGTGGGCCAGGGGGTCGGACTACTGGACGACATCAAGTCGGCCCGCACCGTCGTCCAGGAATTCATGGAAGATTACGCCGCAGCACTCGAGCGCGTGCAGACCCTGTCCGCCTAAACCGACGAGAGGCCACCATGGACTTCAACCTTCCCGGCGAAGACGACCCCCGTCGCCGCGAGATTCGCGCCTGGCTCGAGGCCAACCCTAGTCCCACCTACCGCCAACTGGCCGAGCGGGGCTGGACGGCGCCCAACTGGCCGGCGCCGTGGGGCCTGTCGGCAGGGCCGGAGCTGGTCGTCATGCTGGACGAGGAGCTCGAGCGGGCCGGCATCCGCCACCCTCATCAGCTCAACGCGATCGCTCTCAATCAATGCGGCCAGTCGCTGCTGACATGGGGCACGGAGGAGCAGCGGCAGCGCTTCCTGCCGCCAGCACTCGCCTGCGAGGAGCGATGGTGCATGCTGTTCAGCGAGCCGTCCGGTGGCTCGGACCTCGGCAACCTGCGCACCACCGCGCGCCGGGTCGGCGACGACTACGTCATCAACGGCCAGAAGATCTGGAATTCCCATGCCGACATCTCGCAGATCGGCGTCATCATCGTGCGCACCGACAGCGCGGTACCCAAGCACAAGGGTCTGTCCGTCTTCATCCTCGACATGAAGACCCCCGGCGTGACCGTGCGACCGATCGTCGACATGAGCGGCGAGGTGAACGAATACAACGAGGTGTTTCTCGAGGACGTGCGGGTACCGGCTGCCCACCGGCTCGGCCAGGAGGGCGACGGCTGGCGCATCGTGGTCGAGCAGCTGCAGACGGAACGCCAGGGCATGACGATGCCAGGCGCCGTCTGGGGCTCCGGCCCCACGGCGCGCGAACTCCTCGACGGGCTGATCAGGACCGGCCGCATCAAGAACCCGCTGATCCGCGACGACGCGGCCAAGCTGTTCATCGAGGGCGAGCTGCTGCGCCTGCTCACCTACCGGCACCTGAGCAACAAGATCAACGGCAAGCCCGCGGGCGTCGAAGGCAACCTTGGCAAGATGATCGCCTCCCCGCACGGCCAGCGCCTCAGTGACCTTGCCAAGCGCAGCCAGGGCGCTGCCGGCATGGTCAAGAACAGGGACGTGCTGCCGCTGCCCGACAAGCACTACGGCCTGTTCGACAACTGGGACTACGCCTACTGGTTCAGCCCTGCGGCGACCCTCGGCGTCGGCACGCAGGAGATTCTCAAGAACACCGTCGCCGAACGCATCCTCGGCTTGCCGCGGGATCTGGATCCGACGGCGGCTACCCCCTTCAACCAGATCAACAGGCCGCAGGTGGCGCCCGCGCGCCTGGCCGCCGAGCGGTAGCGGTCCGGCGAGCGCCACAGCCACCACGTTCCGAGGGAGACGCTCCGTGAACTTTACGCTCAGTGACGACCACCTGGAGCTGCGGGATGCAGCGCAAACCTTCCTCGACAAGGAAGTCGACCTGAGGCCCCTGCTCGTCCCCGGCGCCACCGCCACCGACGCCGGCTATGACACGCTCTGGCGCAAGATCGCCGAGCTCGGCTGGCCGTCGCTCATCGTGCCTGAGACCTACGGCGGCCTCGGCATGAGCTACATCGACCTTGCCATGGTCGTGGGCGAGATGGGCCGCACATTGGCGCCCTGCCCCTTCTTCGGCACGCTCGCCGGCACCTGGGCGATACTCCGGGCCGGTTCGGAGGACCAGCGCGCGCGGCTGCTCGGCCGCGTCGCCGGCGGCGAGGCCAAGCTCGCTTTGGCCTTGACGAGCATGGACGGCGCCATAGGCGAGAGCGTCGCGGCCACGGCCGACGGCAGCAATCACCGGCTGACGGGAACGGCCTGGTACGTCGTGGATGCGGCCGCCGCCGATCAGATCGTCGTGGCCGCCCGCCTCGACGGACGGCTGAAATTCTTCGTGGTCGAGGCCAAGGCCGCGGGCGTCGCGATCGCCCTGCTCGATTGGCGCGACATCACGCGCCAGGTCGGCACCGTCACGCTCACGGGCGCGCTCGGCGAGCTGCTGACGGGCAGCGACGACCAGACCTGGCCCTGGGTGCGCGATCGCCTCTATCTCACCCTCGCCGCCGAAAGCGCTGCCGGGACTCGCGTGGTGCTGGACGACGCTGTGACCTACGCCAAGGAGCGCATGGCCTTCGGCCGCCCGCTCGGCGCCTTCCAGGCAATCAAGCACCAGCTCGCCGAGCTCGCCGGCCAGGCGGAGTGCGCGACTGCGGCGGTGCACTACGCCGCCTGGGCACTCACTGAGGACGATGCACGAGCTCCCCTGGCAGCGGCCATGGCCCAAAGCTACGCCAGCGACGCCTATCGCGACGCGACCTACCGGAACGTCCAGGTATTCGGCGCCATCGGCTTCACCTGGGAGATGAAGAACCACCTCTATTACAAGCGGGCGCGCTGCAACGCCGAGCTGCTCGGGCCGCCGGCGCAGCAACGGGAGGAGGTCATCCAGCTGCTCGAGCGTCAAGCGGCTTGAGATAGGCCCCCGCGCGAACGGCCGCCGGCGTCCAAATCGGTTTGGCGACTGCTCTTGCGCTTTCCCGACAGCCGCGGACAGGGCGAAGAGCTGAACGGGTGGACTATTGGCGGGCCAACATCATCCAAGCTAAGGCAATGTGAAGGCCTGATATTTCACTTGTCCGGGATGAGCGAGCGGCTCGCGCCGGCTGGCGTGCGGGCGAGCCGCCGCTCAGATGACATTTGCAGGCGACCTCCTGATTTGGCATCAGGGGGCGAACCGCCGCGGCGGGTGTATGATGCTTGGCCGCCGCTGACCCGCGGCGGCCGCCGGGAATGTCGATGCCGAAGTCTGGGACCGTGTCGGAGAAGCCTGTTCCCCCCTCCCGGTCGGTCGACCCCGCCAGACGTATCGAGAACGGTTCCAAATCCGGGGGAACGCCCCCCGGGGCGCCGGCGGCGCGTACCCGCAAGCGCCGCCGGACCCAGGCGGAGCGCAGCGAGGCGACACAGAAGAAGCTGCTGGATGCGGCGGTGCGGCTGCTGCGCCAGAGTGGCTTCGGCGGGCTGCGCACCAGCAAGGTGGCGGAACTCGCAGGCGTCTCCGAGGGCGCGCAATTGCATCACTTCCCGACCAAGCGGGACCTGTTCGTTGCCGCCCTGAACCATCTCAACCAGAATTTTGCCGCTCACAGCCGGCAACTGGCCAAACAGGCGGAGGCATCGCGGGACCCGATCGCGAGCATCATCGACGACGCGCACCACTTCTTCTTCAGCGATTTCTTCTTCGTTGAGCTGGCGGTGGCGATGGGCGACGCCGACATTCGCGACGTGCGCCGCGAGGCGTACGAAGCGTCCCGCACCAGCCGGTTCGCGGTCGAGGCGGCGTGGCTGGACGCGCTCGTCGCCCACGGCATTCAGCCCGACATCGCCGGTGATGTGCTGACCCTGACGATCAGCATCGTCCGCGGCTTCGCCGTCCGCTCCTTCCTCGACAACGATCAGGAGCGCTTCTCCCAACTCTATCGGGTCTGGCGGGAGATCGTCGGCAGCTATCTGGCGAGGCATGGTGCCACGGAGATCGGGCGGCGCGACGACATGCAGGCGGGCGTGCCGCATCGTGCGCGCTCCGCTCGGAGCCGATAGGTCTCGCAAAGCGGCAACGCGATGATCGTGAACCGAGGCGCCGACGGGCCCAGCATGGCTACACATCGCGCCGTGCACACGGCATCGGCCTCCTCGGGGTTAGCGCATGCCAGGCTCGCCGCGAGATGATAAGCGGAGCCCGGCGGCCTCAATCCGCAACGGACGGCATGACGTGATGGAAAGTGCGACGCGCGAAGCCGCGAGCGAAGAGCCTGAGGAGGAAGCCCCGCCCGCCGCGGCGGACAAGCCCGCTCGCCGCAGGCTGCGGCGCGGCCTTCTGCTCGTCGCACTCTTGGTGCTCTGCGCCGTCGGCTACGGTCTAGTGCTCCAGCGCTTCGATATTTCGGAAGTGCCGATCGAGGCGCAATTCGGAGCCCCGATCGATGAGGCCGGTCTCGTTCTCTCCTTGCTGCCCGTTGCCATCGACTCGACCCAGGAGACGATGCAGATCCGGATCAGCGTGACGCCGCCGCCCTCGCCAAGCGGTCCGCGTGCCGCCATCGCAACGCGCGACCTCACGCTCAGGCTGCACCGCGACACCTTCGTCGAGCATATCCCGATCCGGGCGCAACAGCCGCTTCCCGAGTTGACCCGCAACTTCGACCTCAATGATGGCAGCATCCGCTTCTATCCCGTCGATCGCTTCTCCGCTTCGGTGCACCTGAGCGTCGTGGAGAAGGGGCCCGGCGGCAGCGAGCGTGCACTGCCCCTTCACGTCAAGATGTGGGAGGGCATCCTCGGCTTCACCGTTCACGGCGAACAGGCGGCGCCCATCGATCCGCGGGATCTCAACTTGAGCTTCAGCGTCCGGCGGACCGGCGCGGTCAAGTTCTTCAGCATCACCATCTACGCGGCCATGGTCGTTCTCACCCTGTGTGCCCTTTCCATCGGAAGCCTCGTCTTCATCGGCTTCCGCAAGATCGAAGCGACGTTGGTCGGGGCCATGGGCGCCATGGTCTTTGCGCTGCCGGCGCTGCGCAACGCGTTGCCCGGCGCCCCTCCCCTGGGCATCCGCGCCGACGTGCTGGTGTTCTTCTGGGCCGAGATCGGCGCCGTCGTGGCGCTCTCGCTGTTCATTGCCGCCTGGGTCCGTCGCGGCTCGCGGCCGTAGGCGGCAGGCAGGGCATCCCGCGCGACCTGGCCAGCGACGTCCTGACTGCCAACGATCAGCACCGTCCGCAGCTTCGCCGTCCGCTCCTTCCTCGACGACGATCCGCGGCGCTTCGCGCGGCTCGACCGGGGTCGTGCAGGAGCCCGTCTCCGACGCGCACAAGGCAGACTGCTAGCTTGGCGAAGGAGCCGACCGGACAGGCTCAGCCGCTGACTAGCCCTGTCGCGGTTCATCGCGGTCTGGATCGGCTGCGATTCGCGTCCGCGAGAGCGGCAGCTGAGACCGTGAAGATCATCCACCGCAGCCGGTGGAAGCGGCCCCGCTCGCCCGACTGTGACTGAGTTGCCGCACGGATCGCTCACGGCAATCGCTACGCGAACTCTGCCTTGACGGCAACTCGCGGCCCGATATGGTCCCGATCCTTCCTGGAACACGGAAGGGTCGCGTCGACGCCGATTAGCGCGGAACGTAAATATCCTGGAATATTTCAAATGCCGGCGGAGATAGATTTAATACGTTACCATTATTCTGGATAAGACAGTATACTAAAGTATTAATTTTTGTCATGTTGAAGTCGATAAAAATCACGTTTACCAAAAACTCATGGGCACCGCTTTGGACAACCGTCGCGTCGGTAAGTGCCTAATCTGCCAGGAGCCAGATTTTGCCCGCAACAGTTGAAGAAGTCCACACCACTCGCGCGATCGCGGCCGCTGATGTGGTCGTTAGCGAGCAGTATGGCTATACCCTTTTTGTCGCACGGCTGGACAAGGCTGCGACTACGGCGACGACCATCGCCTACACGACCGTCGACGGGACTGCGAAGGCAGGTGTGGACTACGGGGCCACATCGGGTATCTTCACTATTCCTGCGGGTTCGATGGGTGCTGATGTATTCATTCCGATCATCAGTGATGAACTCAAGGAAGAAGATGAGACATTTGAGATAATTCTTTCGGATGCGAGCGGCGCCCAGTTCCCGGACGGGGCCACGACATTGAAGGCAACGGTCACGATCCGCGACGACGATAGACTCGTCGGTGGCGATGGGGACGACACGATCTATGGCAGCGCTTGGGGCGACACGGTCACCGGCGGGGGAGGCAATGACGTCCTCTATGGCGGCGTTGGCGATGATACCCTCGAGGGCGGGGACGGCGACGATGCCCTTTATGGCGGGGGCGGCATTGACAGGCTCTACGGCGGCGGCGGCGGCGATTTGGTCGATGCAGCTGATGGCTGGCGCTACGGCGGCGACGGCGATGATGTCATCGGAGGAGCCGATGGCTGGCGCTATGGCGGAGCCGGCGACGATGTCATCGTAGGAGCCGATGGCTATCGCCATGGCGGAGCCGGCGACGACCTCATCGGAGGAGCCAATGGCTATCGCTATGGTGACGATGGCAACGATACCCTGTGGGGCACCAACGGCTACTTCGACGGTGGAAACGGCTTCGACTTCATCACCTACGACTTTGCCTCCGCGGCGGTCTCGGCTGAGCTGGGGGGATTCGGTGAGATCGGCCCCTTGGGAACGGGGCAGTTCCTGCACCACATCGAGAACATCGAAGGTCTCATCGGTTCGAAGTTCGACGATCAATTGATCGGTGACGCGGCCGACAACCAGCTGCTCGGCAACGATGGCAACGATACGCTCTCGGGCGGAAACGGCAGCGACGTGCTGAGCGGCGACAACGGCCGCGACACGCTCCTGGGCGGAGCCGGCGCCGACGAATTGGACGGCGGCGAAGGCACCGACTACGCCGTTTACGACACCTCGATGGCCGCGGTCTCGATCCGCCTCGACCTCGGCACGGGCGCGGGCGGCGATGCGGCGGGTGACACGCTGGTCAACATCGAGGGGCTGGTGGGCTCGGCCTTCGCCGATACCCTGATCGGCAACGACGGCGCCAACACGCTGGTCGGCAACGATGGGGCCGACACGCTCCAGGGCCTTGGCGGCGCCGATGCCATGGCCGGTGGCAACGGCGACGACATCCTGCTCGGCAACGACGGCGGCGACGCCATGGACGGCGGCGTCGGGCAGGACTTCATCTCCGGCGACGGCAGCAACGACACGCTGCTCGGCGGCATCGGCGACGATTTCGTGCGCGGTGGCAGCGACGGCGACTGGCTCGACGGCGGCGCCGGGCTCGACTTCGCGCTCTACGACACCTCCGCGGCGGGCATCGCCATCCGCCTCGACATCGGCGCCGGCCTCGGCGGCGATGCCACCGGCGACACGCTGAGGGGAATCGAGGGGGTGGTCGGTTCGAGCTTCGACGACGCGCTGCTCGGGAGCATCGGCAACGACCAGCTGCTCGGCGGCGACGGCGCCGACACCCTGGCCGGCGTTGCCGGCAACGACCTGCTGAGCGGCGGCGGCGGCAGCGACCTGCTGCTGGGCGACATGGGCGCCGACGTGCTGACCGGGGGCGCCGGCGCCGACACCCTCATCGGCGGCGCCGGCGCCGACATTTTCTACCTCGCCGCCGCCGACAACGCGGTGGGGATCTTCGACGTCGTCACCGACTTCCAGGCCGGCGAGGACCTGATCTACCTGCAAGGCTGGAACCCGGCCACGCTGGCCGCCGTCGACGTCGACGGCAACGCCGTGCTGACCACCACCGACTCCGGCTACATGACCGGCGTCGTCTTCGTCGGCGCCACCGCGGCTCAAGTCATGGATCAGGTGCTGCTGCTCTGAGCCGAGGGCGGCCGCGGAGGTGCCGGCGCGGCGCGGGGGCGGTTCCCGGAAGGGCACGGCTAGGCCCCCGCGTGCGCCACCACCTTTCCGATGCGTGCGCTGCCCCCACGATGCCCCTGCTCGCCCGGCCGGCAGCCACCCGGCGGCCGCGACGATCCGCCGGTCCGTCCACGGTCCTGCCCTCACGCGTGCTCAAGCTCCCGCGTCGGCGCATGGGGTGCGACCACCGGCGCGTGGCTCGCGTCTCCATGCTGCGTGAGCGGCCGGTTGCCGGTGAGGCGCCGGAGCAGCACGTAGAACACCGGCGTCAGGATCAGGCCGAAGGCGGTGACGCCGATCATCCCGAAGAACACGGCTACGCCCATGGCCTGGCGCATCTCGGCGCCCGCGCCGGTGGACAGCACCAGGGGCAGCACGCCCATCACGAAGGCAAGCGACGTCATCAGGATCGGCCGCAGCCTGAGCCGGCTCGCCTCGATCGCCGCGGCGACCGGCGAGCGCCCCGCGAACTCGAGTTCGCGTGCGAACTCGACGATGAGGATGGCGTTCTTGGCCGAGAGCCCCACCAGCACGATCAGGCCGATCTGGGTGAAGACGTTGTTGTCGCCCCGCGTCAACCAGACGCCGGTCATGGCGGCGAGCAGCCCCATGGGCACGATCAGGATGATGGCGATGGGCAGGGTCAGGCTCTCGTACTGCGCCGCCAGCACCAGGAACACCAGCAACAGCGCCAGGGGGAACACCCAGATCGCGGAATTGCCGGCGATGAACTCCTGATAGGTCAGCTCGGTCCATTCGAAGTCGAAGCCCTTCGGCAGCGTCTCGGCCGCAATGCGCGCAGCCGCGGCCTGCGCCTGGCCCGACGAGAAGCCGGGTGCGGCGTTGGCGTTGATATCCGACGCCAGGAAGCCGTTGTAGCGCATGGCCCGCTCCGGGCCGGAGCTGGAGCGCACCTTCAGCAGTGCCGACAGCGGCACCATCTCGCCCGATGCGGCACGCACCTTGAGCTGGCCGATGTCGTCGGCCCGCGCCCGGAATTTGGCGTCGCCCTGCACCCGCACCGAGTAGGTGCGCCCGAATTTGTTGAAGTCGTTGACGTAGTAAGAGCCGAGATAGATCTGCAACGTATCGAAGACATCGGTCACAGGGATTCCGAGCTGGCGCGCCTTGGTGCGGTCGATGTCGGCGGTGAGCTGCGGCACGTTCACCTGGAAGCTGGAGAACAGGCCGGCGAGCTCGGGGGCCTGGTTTGCCTTGGCCATGAAGGCCTTGGTGGCCTGGTCGAGCGCCTCATAGCCCAGGCCCGCCCGGTCCTCGATCTGCAATTTGAAGCCGCCGATGGTGCCGAGCCCCTGCACCGGCGGCGGCGGGAACATGGCGATGAAGGCCTCCTGGACGGCCCCGAACTTCTGGTTGAGCTGCTGGGCGATCGCCGGCCCGCTGAGCTCCGGCGTCTTGCGCTCCTCGAACGGCTTCAGTCCGGCAAAGACGATGCCGGAGTTGGAGCTGTTGGTGAAGCCGTTGATCGACAGGCCCGGGAAGGCGATGGCGTTCTCGACGCCCGGCTGGGCGAGCGCGATGTCGCTCATGCGGCGGATCACCTCCTCGGTCCGGTCGAGCGTGGCGCCGTCGGGCAGCTGGGCGAAGCCCACCAGATACTGCTTGTCCTGCGCCGGCACGAAGCCGCCGGGAACCTGCTTGAACAGCACCACGGTAACCCCGACGAGCGCGATGTAGACGCCCATGACCACGGTCTTGCGCGAGATCGCCCCGCGCACGCCCTTTCCGTAGACCCCGGAGGCGCGCGCGAAGGCGCGGTTGAAGCGGCGGAAGAACCAGCCGAGCAGTCTGTCGAGCAGGCGGGTGAGCCCGTCCTTGGGCTCGTCGTGGCCCTTCAGCAGCAGGGCCGCCAGCGCCGGCGACAGGGTGAGCGAGTTTATGGCCGAGATCACCGTCGAGATGGCGATGGTGAGCGCGAACTGCTTGTAGAACTGCCCGGTCAAGCCGCTGATGAAGGCGAGCGGCACGAAGACGGCGACCAGCACCAGGGCGATGGCGATGATCGGGCCGGAGACCTCCCGCATGGCCTGGTAGGTCGCCTCGCGCGGCGCCAGGCCCGCCTCGATGTTGCGCTCCACGTTCTCCACCACGACGATGGCATCGTCGACGACGATGCCGATGGCAAGCACCAGCCCGAACAGGGTGAGGGCGTTGATGGAAAAGCCGAAGACGTGCATCACCGCGAAGGTGCCGATGATCGACACCGGCACGGCGAGCAGCGGGATGATCGAGGCGCGCCACGTCTGCAGGAACAGGATGACGACGAGCACCACCAGCGCCACCGCTTCCAGCAGCGTGTGGATGACCGCTTCGATGGAAGCCCGTACGAACTGGGTCGGGTCGTAGACGATCGAATAGTCGACGCCCTCGGGCATGTTCTTCTTGAGTTCCGCCATGGTGCGGCGGACCTCGTTGGAGATCTGGATGGCGTTGGAGCCAGGCGCCTGGAAGATCGGGATCGCCACCGCGGACTTGTTGTCGAGCAGTGAGCGCAGGGCGTACTCGGCGGCGCCCAGCTCGATGCGGGCGACGTCACGCAGGCGGGTGATCTCGCCGCCGGCGCCGGTCTTGACGACGATGTCGCCGAACTCCTCCTCGCTCGCCAGGCGGCCTTGCGCGTTGATGGACAGCTGCAGGTCGAGGCCCGGCACGCTGGGCGAGGCGCCGACGACGCCGGCGGCCGCCTCCACGTTCTGGGCCTGGATCTCCCGGACGATATCGCCGGCCGACAGTCCATGCTCGGCCACGCGCTGCGCGTCGAGCCAGACGCGCATGGAATAGTCGCCGGAGCCGAACAGCTGCACCTGGCCGACGCCGTCGAGCCGCGCCAGGCGATCCTTGACGTTCAGCACCGCGTAGTTGCGCAAATAGGTCATGTCGTAGCGCCCGTTGGGCGACAGCAGGTGCACGACCATGGTGAGATCGGGCGCACTCTTGATCGTGGTGATGCCGAGCTGGCGCACCACGGCCGGCAGCCGCGGCTCCGCCTGGCTGACGCGGTTCTGCACCAGTTGCTGGGCCTTGTCGGGATCGGTGCCGAGCTTGAAGGTCACCGTCAGCGTCATCAGCCCGTCGGTCGTCGCCTGACTGGACATGTAGAGCATGTCCTCGACGCCGTTGATCTGCTCTTCGATCGGCGTCGCCACCGTCTCGACAATGACCTTCGGATTGGCGCCGGGGTACTGCGCGCGCACCACGACCTGGGGCGGCACCACTTCCGGATACTCCGAGATCGGCATCACGCGGAGCGCCAGAAGGCCCCCGAGGAAGATAAGGACCGAAAGAACGCCGGCGAAAATCGGCCGGTCGATGAAGAATTTCGAGAGGTTCATGGCGCGGCCTCGAGCTGCGAAGGTGGCGTAAGCAGAGCTTCCCCGTTCGCAGCGCTGACCGGCGCTGCGTCGATGGCTGCTTCACGCAGGCAGAATTCGGCGGACGACTTGCCGCTGGGCCCGTCGTCCGCTCGCTTAGTTGTTCGACGCTAGCGCTGGGCGACGGTGGTCGGCTTGGCCGCCGCGGCGAAGCGGGCATCCATCGCCACCATCTGCGGGTTCACCAGCGCGCCGGGGCGCACGCGTTGCAAGCCGTTGACGACGATGCGCTCGCCCGGCTTGAGTCCGGCGGTGATGGCACGCAGGCCGTCGATGGGGGCGCCGAGGGTCACCTCGCGGTAGACGGCCTTATGATCGTCGCCGACGACGAGCACGAAGCGCTTGTTCTGGTCGGTGCCGATGGCGCGCTCGTCGACCAGCAGCATGGGCTCGGTTTTGGGCTGGCCCATACGCAGGCGGGCGAACTGGCCGGGGATCAGCTGCCCGTCCGGATTGTCGAAGAGGGCGCGGACACGGATGGTGCCGTTGCGCGCATCGACCTGGTTGTCGATGAGCTGCAGCTTGCCGCGATAGGGCGTGCCGTCGGTGGCGGCTGTGCCCATCTCGACCGGAATGCGGGCGACGGCCAGGTGGGGGTCGGCCGGGTGCGCGCCGGCCTGGCCGACGAGCGTCCGCAGGGCGCGCGCCACCACGTCCTCATCGGCGCTGAAGCTGGCATAGATCGGGTTGATCGAGACCAGACTGGTCAACACGGGGGCCCCGGCGCCGGCATCGACGAGATTGCCGACCGTCACCTCGATGCGCCCGACGCGCCCCGAGACGGGCGCCCGCACCTGGGTGTATCCCAGGTTGAGCCGGGTCGTCTGCAGGGCAGCCTCCGCGCCGCGCACATTGGCGGCCGCCTCACGTGCCGCATTCTCGCGCTGGTCGATTTCGCGCGGCGTGACGATACGGGCGCCGAGCAGTTGCTGACCGCGATCGAGGTCGCTCTTCGTCAGCGTCACGCGCGCCTTGGCCGCGACGAGTTGCGCCTCCGCCCTGTCGACCTCGGCGGCGTAGGGGGCCGGATCGATGGTGAACAAGAGGTCACCCTGCTTGACCAGGGCGCCCTCGCGGAAATGCACCGCCTGCACCGCGCCGGCGACGCGCGGCCGGACCTCGACCCGGTCTATCGCCTCCAGGCGGCCCGAGAATTCGCTCCAGGTCACGGCGTCACGCCGCTCGACCACGGCGACCGAGACCGGCGTCGCCGGCTCGGCCTTGGTGGCGGGCTCCTCGGCGGTGGCGACGGCGACGGGCGAGGCGATAAATTGGGCTGCGCCGAAGCTCGCCGCCAGCACGGCCGCGAGTGCGGCGCTACGTCGGAAACGGGAGTTGGTTGTCATGGGATCGGGCTCCGTTCGGTCAGGCCCCAGCGGCCGCCGCGGAGCGGCGGGGCGTGGGGACAATGCTCTTGAAGAACTCAACGAAACTTTCGCGCAGCCGATCGGCGAACGGCGCCGCCGTCAGCGACGGCGCGCGCAGCGAGGAGGGCCAGCCGGTAGGGGCGGCGAACTCCTCCTGCCGGGCCGGGACACCGGCCTGGCGCAAGCGTTCGGCATAGGCCTGGCACTCGTCCCGCATGGGATCGTCGGCCGCGGTGACGAGGAGCGCCGGCGCCACGCCCCCGAGACGGGAGGCATTGCTGGGAGCGGCATATGGGTGGGCGGCCCGCTCGGGGGCGCCGAGATAGGCGTCCCAGCCGTCGGCCCAACAGCAGCCCACGGGGCCGGCATCGGCCATGCGCAGGGAGCGCGTGCCCAAGCAGGGGTCGAGCATCGGCCCGACGAGGATCTGGCCGGCAAGCTGGGGCCCCTGCCGGTCGCGGGTGACGAGGGCGAGGGCTGCGGCAAGATTGCCGCCGGCCTCCTCGCCGGCGACGACGAGGCGCGACGAACGACGGCCGATGCGCCCGCGCAGGCGATCGAGCATCTTCAACACCATGAAGAGATGCTCCAGGGCCTGGGGAAACGGATGGCGCGGCGCCAGCGGGTAGTCGGCCGACAGGACGTGGGCGCCCGCCTCGGCGATCAGCCGAGCGATGCCGTCGGCCTCGGCGGCCGAGCCTCCGACGAAGCAGCCGCCGTGCACGTGCAGCACGACCGGAGCGGTTGATTTGGCGCTGCCGCTGGGCTGATGCAGGCGCGCGCCGACGGGGATGCCGTCGACGATCAGCTCTTCATCGGTGGACGTGATCATCATGGCCCGGCTCTCGTCCCACCCGCGACCATTGTGCGGTGCGGGATAACGAGGTCGGAGGTAATTCGCGTCTAGATGCGAATAAAGTGCTCAATTTTGACCACACTGTTTCCATGTGGGAATAATGAGCCATCCATTTGCCTTTGCGGATCAAATCAATGGACCAGATGGCGGCACTCCGCGCCTTCGTGCGCGTCGTCGAAGCGGGCAACTTCACTCGGGCCGCGGCGTCGCTGGCGATGCCCAAGGCGACCCTGACCAAGCTGGTCCAAGGCCTCGAGGCGCACGTGCGCACGCATCTCCTGGCGCGCACCACGCGGCGCGTGACGGTCACGCCCGACGGCGCCGCCTATTACGAGCGGGTGGTGCGGCTGCTGACCGAACTCGACGAGCTCGACAGCACCATGTCATCGCAGCAAGCAAAGCCGAGCGGGCGTCTGCGGATCGACACCAGCGCGCTGGTGGCCGTCCACATCCTCATCCCGGCGCTGCCGAACTTCCACGCCCGCTACCCCGACATCCAGGTCGACCTCGGCGTCACCGACCGGGCCGTCGATCTCGTCGGAGAGAATGTCGACTGCGTGCTCAGGGCGGGCGACATCGTCGACCAGTCGCTGATCGCTCGGCGCATCGGCCAGTTGGCCTTCGTCACCTGTGCCGCCCCGGGCTATCTCACGCGCTACGGCGAACCGCGGCATCCGCGAGAGCTGGAAGGCGACCACTTCACCGTCAGCTATTTCAGCGCCCGCACCGGACGGAACGTGCCTCTGGAGTTCGTTCGCGACGGCGAGCACATCGAGATCTACGGCCGCCATCGCGTCGCCACCAACGACGGCAACGCCTTCGTCGCCGCGGCCGTGCACGGCTATGGCATCGCCCAGGCGCCGGCGTTCATGGCGGAGCGCCTGATCGAAACCGGCGAGTTGATGCCCGTGCTGTCCGACTGGAGTGCAGACGGCGTACCGATCCATGTGGTCTATCCGCCCAACCGCCACCTCTCCAACAAGCTCAGAGTCTTCGTCGACTGGGCGGCTGACCTGTTTGCGGTTGATGCGCCTTCGTCGCGCTGACATCCGACCGTCCCATCGGTATTCGACAATACGTGGGCTGAACTGCCGCCGTTGCCTTTGGCGGGGCCATGGCCGCTCGGCCGTCGATCGAATGGCCGCCGAACAGGCTCCGCCGCAGCCTGGCTTGCCTCCGTGCCTATAGCTATAGCCGCAGGCCGCCGTCGATGAAGCCCAGAGCCCGCTCGAACAGGCCGATGGTGGCATTGTGCAGCCGCAGGCCGACGTCCATGCCGGCCTTGCCGGCGAAGGCGCGGGCGTGGGTGCCCTCCTGGAGGATGCCGAGCTTGTAGCAGCCGAGCACCGCGTGCCAGGCGACCCCCGACGTGTCGCGGCGGCTCCGCGCCGCATAGTGGGCGACCAACTCGCGTGCGGTGGGAAAGCCGTCCCACGGCTCCGTTCCCACCGTGCCGGGCGTCGGACCGGACGGCTCGGGCCACGTGGCCAGCAGCCAGCCCAGGTCCGTCAGCGGATCGCCGATGGTGGCGAGCTCCCAGTCGACGATGGCGGCAAGCTCGGGTCCGTCGGGCCGGAACATCACGTTGGAGAGGTGATAGTCGCCGTGGATGATACCGGGATCGAACGTCGACGGCCGATGCTCCTCCAACCAGCGGCCGACGTCGTCGACGCCCGGAATATCGCCGTAGCCCGGCCAGCCCTCATAGCTGCTGTAGCTCTCCAGCTGCCGGCGCCAGCGCCCGACCTGCCGCTCGAGAAAGCCATCGAGCTTGCCGAAATCGCCGAGACCCACCGCGAAGAGGTCGACCTCGCCCAGCGTGGCGATGCCGCCGGCGAGCTCCAGGCCCATGCGGTGGCGCATGGCGGCATCGCATGCGTGCGGCTCCGGCAGCGTGCCGGCGGCGTTGATGCCGTCCACGGGCTCCATGACGTAGAAAGCGCAGCCCAGCACATCGTCGCTGGCGCAGGCGGCGATGAGGCGCGGATGCGGTACGTCGGTCTCCGCCAGCGCCGCGAGCACGCGCGCCTCGCGGCGCGAGATGTCGTTGCCGTTCATCACCGAATGGCGCGGCGGCCGGCGCAGCACGTAGGAACGCCCGCCCCGCCTGAAGAACAGCAGGAGGTTCTGCGTGCCACCGGCAATGCGGCGCATTTCGGTGAGTGGGCCCTCGCCAAGGCCCTCGGCATCGAGCCAGGCCACCAGCGCCCGCTCGTCGACGAGTGCCGCGATCTCGTTTGCGTCCACGCGCCGGCTCCTACAAGGCGTGAGCCATGGCCGCCTTCAGCCGATCGAAGCGGCGCTCCAGGAACGTCTCGGTCTCCTTATGGGTGATGATGTAGAGGTCGTTCCGCTTGATGGAGTCCACCACCAGATCGCCCACGCCCGCGACCGGAAGCGTGCGGCCTTCGAGCGATCCGCTCTCCTTGTCCGGATAGACGATCGGCGTGCTCCCGCCGAGCTCCGCCGGCCGGTTGCGGAAGCTCTCGTCGATGCGGGTCTCCACGCGCATCGGGCACAGGACCGAGACGCCGATGCCGTGGCGCTTGACGTCCTTGGCCAGACATTCGGCCATGGCCACCACAGCGGCTTTCGATACCGAATAGGGCCCGAGGTCGCGGTTGCTGATGAGGCCGGCGAAGGAGGCGGTGAACAGCACGTGGCCGCCCTGCCCCTGCGCGATCAGGCGCGGCACGAACACCTCGACGCCGTGAATCGGCCCCCAGACGTTGACGCGCATGGTCCAATCCCAGTCCGCATGGGTCATGTCCTGCATGGGACCGAAGACGGCGACGCCGGCATTGTTGAAGACGATGTGCACGGCGCCGAAGTGGTTCCAGGCGGCATCAGCCAGCGCGGCGACGGAGTCGCGATTGCTGACGTCGGCGCGGACGCCGATCACCTCGGCACCGGCCGCCTTGAGCTCGGTCACGGCCTTGTCGAGCGCGGGCGCTTCGATGTCGGCCAGCACCAGCTTGGCGCCCTGACGCGCCAGCGACCGCGCGGTCGCCAGGCCGATGCCGCTGGCACCCCCGGTGATGACCGCAACCTTGCCCTCGATGATGTCCATGGATCCTCCGCCTGCCGTCTCTTCCGCGCGGCTCGCCGGGTTCGTTTCTAGAACACGTTATGCCGCGGTGGAAAGCGGCGGGCGCGGGAACCGCCTCACCGGCGGAGGTCGAAGATCAGCGGGCCGCCGTCGCAAAGGCCGTCCGACAAGACGGCCACGCGGTAGCGGTCGGGCGTCTCGGCGAGCACTGCCATGGCCTCGGGCTTCGGCCGCTTGTCGCATTTGCGGCGCTCGATATCGCCGAGATCAAGAGCGGCGAGCAACTTCGGCACCGCCGGCCCGCCGGCCGGGGCCGAGCCCTCCCAGAGCGACACGGTCCAGGCGATGCGCGCATTCTTCTCGTCATCGGGTCCCGCCAGGATCAGGATGCCGTCCTTCACGGCGACGAGGTCGCGGATCCCGCGACCCCGGCCGACCCGGACGGACGCCAGGAGGGGGTTCACGTCGCCCCCCTCGAAGAGCCGCGTCGCGTCGACCGACAAGACGTAGGCGGCCTCGCCCACTGTTGGCTCGCGAAAGCCAAAGAACAGTCGCCCATCCCTGGCAGCCATGCCTTCGATGTCGACACCGCCCTCGCCCGGGCAGCGGCCGACGTGCGGCGCCAGCGCCGGCAGCGCGGCCATGATCTCGCCGAGCCGGCGTGTCGGCGTCTCCTCCGCCGGGCTGCGCAGCGGCAGAAAGGTCACGGGGTCGACGCGGAACCGCAGCACCTGGCCACTGTCCGGGTTGACCTCGCAGCCCCCGCGCTTTCGCGCGTGCGAGCCGGTGACGTAGACGTAGTGGCCATCGCTCGCCGCCGCCTCGGCGTCGAGTTCCTCGCCGCCCGACAGCAGGACGATGGGGGTGAGCTCGGCCGTGTAGCTGCGCTCTCCCAGCGTGACGGCGCGCGCCTCGATGCCTTCGTCGAAAACAACGATGCAGCCCAGTGGACCGGGTCGCGCGCTCGGGCAGGCGATGCCGCTCAGCGCCCGCCGCGACTCGCGCACGTCCTTCCGCGATCCCTCGAACGCGAAGCTGCCCTCGGCATCGAGAGGCCCGGCAATCGGCCTCAGCCCGTCGGCACCGGCAGCCACGCCGCACCAGGCCAGCAGCGGCATGGCCAGAGCGATCGCTGCGATGCCAACCCTCCGGATCCACCTTGCATGCATGTCCGCGTCTCCCGTCCACAACGCCGAGTCATGGGTCCTCGGACGCGCCTGCGCTGGATTTGAAGTTCCCGAGCGTGAATGCGATGAAAGAGGCAATCAACGTCGAGGGTCGCCTCGCCTGAGGGAGGAAGCAAGCCATGTCCGCCTATGCCATCTTCATCCGCGACCGCATGATCGACCCGGATGAGATGACCACCTACTCCGAGCTCGCCCGCAAGGCGCGCGGCGACAATCCGCCCAAGCTGCTCGCCCTCTATGGCGCCCACGAGACGCTCGAGGGCCTCGCGGCGGACGGGGTCGTGCTCCTCGAATTCCCCGACATGGCGGCTGCCAAGGCCTGGTACAACTCGCCCGCCTACCAGGAGGCGCTGAAGCACCGCAAGCGGGGCGCCGACTACCGCGTCGTCCTGGTCGAGGGCTTCACGCCGCCGCCCGCATAAGGCAGCTGCCTACGCCGCCGCCATGGCTGCAAGCTTGGCCACAGTGTTCATGTTGCGGGCGGTGCCAGCCTTGGCGGCCGGGATCTTCAGCTTGGAGCGGCCCATGCCGGCCGCGCCGTAGCGCACGTAGATCTCGCGGCGGCCGAGCGACAGCTCTTCGTCGGCCGCGCGGCCGCTGACGCCGTCCAGCATCGCCGGGGTCGACGCCTCGTCGAGGAAGATGACGGCGACGCGGTTGCCCGGCGCATCGGGGAACGGGTTGTCGGCGACGATTGCCGCCATCTCGGCCGAGCTGCGCACGGCGACGCCGATCGCGCGCCCGGCGTGCGCCTTCAGGCCCGCCTCGAGGGCCGCCCTCACCTGTCGCTCCGGGCCTCTACTGACGAACACCACGTTGCCGCTGGCGATATAGGTGCGCACGTGCGCAAGACCGGCCGACTCGCAGATCGCCTTCAGGTCGGCCATGGCAAGGGTCGTGCTGCCGCCGAGATTGACGGCGCGCAGGAGCGCCACGAACGCACCCATCTCTGCCCTCCCCCCGCGCTGCCTCAGCCGGTTCCGCCGAACTCGCTCAGCAGGCGCGCGCCACCGGAGCGCTTGCCGTCCAGCGCAATCAGATGCTCCGGCTCGCTCACGCACCATGCAAACGAGCCCCAGGCCAGGTTGGGCATGGCCTTTTTAAACGCCCCGGCGTTGCGGTCCTGGAAGGCGGTGACGAAGGCAACCTGGCTGTGCTTGAAGCCGGCCGACGTCACCAACTCGAGGAGCGCGCTTCGCCTCGCCTCGGTGATCGGCCCATCGGTCGCCACCGCCTCGACGAACGTCAGCAGGGGCTCCGCGGGCGCGAGGTCGACGAGGATGGTGTCGGGCAGCAGCTTGTCCGTCCGGATGGCGAGGCGCAGGGATTGCGCCAACTCGTCGTCGCGCTGGATGACCTTGTTGCCGCTCTCGGAGATCCACAGCACCGCCGGATCTCCCAGGAAGCGGGGGGCGAAGACCTCGACCACCGCCTTGGTGATGATGGACGATGGACCGGCCTCCATCTGCCGCGACTCGCCGTTGGGCAGCGTGACCAGCACTCTCGACTGGGCGGCGACGAGCGAACGCTGCTGAAGGCGCACGCGCGCCAGCGCCCCGGCCGAGAGCGAGCGGTCCTGCCAGGCGCCGATCGCCACCGCCAGCGGCTCGTCCGCCAGGCCCGGATCGAAGAGCGAGGCAAAGCCGGCCTGCAAGGCGTAGCGGCCCTTGGAGGAGGTGGTGGCAAGGCCAGGCCGCGTCACCACCGCGCCGATGCGCACCAGGCCGTCGCGCAGCGTCTCGTCGCGGATGGGCTCGCGCGTATTGTCCTGGAACCAGCGATCGGCCGGCGCCACGAAGCCCGGCTTCTCGACGGCGACCGTGTAGGCCAGCCGATCCGCGTCCCCCTGGCGGGCCGCCTGCCCGTCGCCCATGCGGTAGACGTGTTTCGGCCCGATCCAGCGACCGGCGCCCTCGGTCGCCCCGACATACAGCATCGCGAACACGGTCCGCGCCGCCATCTCGCGCGTGCAGTAGCCGCGCTGGGGCGTGCCCTCGGGGAAGATCGCCTGGAGGCGCCTATGGATCTCGCCGATATCAGGAAGGGACGGCAGCATCGCCCCGTGCGTAGGCCGCCGCGATCACGCTGTCGAGCGCCTTTGCCGGCGCGCCGGCGGCGACCAGCTTCGCCAGTCTGGCCATCACGGTCGGCGCCGGCAGCGGCAACTCCTCCAGCTCGAAGGCCGAGACGGCGACCGAGCCGTTGATGCAGCGGAATGCGGCGTCCACCGCCGCGTTGTTGAGCAGCGCCGCGATGACCGCTGCCGGCGCGCGGGGGTCCGGCCCGAGTGCGCGCACCATGTTCAGATGGTTCTCGACGACGACGCCCCCGTGCTGGCCAATGAACGCTTCCGACATCTCCGCCGCGATCAGACGCCGCGGCTGCTCCTTGGCGGTCGTGCGCTGCACGAGGACGCAGGGCCGGGTCACAATCAGCCACTTGTCTCGAGGCAGCCGGGCCTCGAACCAAGGGGCGTGATTGCGCTTCTCGCTCCGCCACACGAACTGGCCGCTACTCGTCACCGATTCGGCCCAGACCACGGGATAGCAGCCCCCCTTGTGCGCGTGCTGGAGCCGATCCTTGAAGCGGTTCCACACCAGCGGCCCGGTCGACACGCCATAGCCGTAGTCGGCCAGCCGATGCCGCATCGCGCGCAGCCGCCGCGTCAGAGCGACCTGGTCGGGCCGGCGCGGCAGCAGCCAGGGCGCCTCCGGCTCGGCCGGCAACGCGAAGCCTCCAGCCGTATGGAGCGCCGTGCCGCCCTGCGCAATGAAGCCGACCTTGCCCGATCGCGCTGCTCCGCCTCGCCGATAGGTGGCGAGGATGGTCTCCTGAAGCACGTCCTCGAACACGCCTGCGCGCTCATGCACGAAGGCCACCGCGATCGGCGGCGCTTGGGCGGCCAGAAGCCCGCGGAGGGATTTGTAGTAGAGGCCGGAAAGCATGGACGTCGGTGTCACGAAAGCGATCACGCCGCCCGGCCTCGTCCAGCGCAGCCCTGCATCGGTAAACAGGCCGTAGAGGTTGGCGTGGCCGTAGACGCTGCGGCTGAAGCACGCCCGCCGCTCCGGCGCCAGGGTCACGCGTCCGTAGGGCGGATTGCCGATCACCAGATCGAAGCGGCCGATGTCCCCCGGTGCCATCCCGAGGCTGTCCCTAACCTCGACGATTCTCGGCGCCGGCCGTCCCGCCGCCCGGATCACGTCTGCGAGCACCAGCTCCACGCTCGCCTGCGCCAACCAGGCACCGAACGGATCCAGCTCGAAGCCGTGTAGACGCACACCGATCTGCTGGAGCACGAATGCCGGATCGGAGCCTTCGAGCGCCGCCACCATGCGCAGCGCAGCCGCCGCTAGGAACGCACCGCCGCCGCAAGCGGGGTCGAGAATGCGCGCCGAACGCCAATCGATCGAGGCGTCGTCTGCCATGGCCAGCAGCCGGTCCACCAGTTGCGGGGGCGTATAGAAGATGCCGTGGGAGGCGCGGTAGGCCGCCGGCAGGGCGGTGGTGTAGATGGTGCCGGCCAGAAAACCTGCCTGCCGCGGCTCGGCCTTCGCGAGTGAATGGCCGTAGGCCATGGCCGCGCTCAGGGCGTCCGGTGCCAGCGTCAACAGCTCGACGTCCTGTGGCCGGCCCGCCGCCTGTGGCAGGTCGGCGATATCGCGGCAGGCCTGCACGACCGCCAGGGTAAAGCTGCGCGCGAAGGCGAGACGGTGGCTCTCGGCTATCTGGCGTGAGAGCGCCCTGGCGATGTCGTGGTCGAGCGTCTTGATGACGGCACTGGCGGACTGCCGCTCTGCCCCGCGCTCAGCGCTGGCTCGCTTCCCCATGCCGCCACCCTACTCCCATCACCCGCCTGCCGGCCTCGTCGGAACATATCAAGAACATGCGCGGTGTCCACAGGAGGTGCGTTGTAGCGTGATTCCGCGGGACATCGATCGTCATAGCGGGGGCCATGGACACACATTTCGGATGGAGTGCCGGCCTCGGAACGGGCACCGGCGCCGGGATGCTTCGGGTGCGAAGGGCGGCTCTCCGCAATCGGGATCGGCAACCGGCCGCGGACGGGGGATCCGAGCGGGCGCCGGCCCCTAACAGGAGCACAGCAGACGGAGCCCCCAGGGTCATCCTACCCGGACAGGTAGGTACACAGTCGGGCCCGGCGGGCCCTTAATCATGCGACGCGACGCAACACAGCACCGCCAGACGACGTCACCGGCAGGACTTCCCCGGACGTCGCGAGGGATCAAAGACCATGCATTTGACCAACCGCGAGGAAGAACGGATCCAGATCTGGGCGGCCGCCGAAATGGCGCGCCGTCGGGTGGAGCGGGGCATCCGACTCAATTACCCGGAGACCGTGGCGCTGATCTGCGACGAGATCCTGGAGCGGGCGCGGGAAGGCAGCATCCCCATGCTGACCGACATGATGGAATACGGGGCGACCCTGCTCAAGCGCGAGCACGTCATGGAGGGCGTGGCCGACATGCTGACCATCCTCCAGGTCGAGGCGCTGTTTCCCGACGGCACCAAGCTCGTCACCGTCATGAACCCGATCCGCGGCTGACCATCGCGCGTCCCGCGATCCAGCCTCCGTCTATGCACCTCTGGAGCCCGGACATGCCCGCCAAGTGGACCCGCCCGCCACTGCCCACATCGGTGATCGCAGCGGAAGCTTTCGATGTCGGCGAGCCCGGCAAGTGCGGCGTCATCGATTTCGGTCCGGACGAGATCGAGATCAACGCCGGCCGCCCGACGCTGGAACTGGTGATGGTCAACACCGGTGACCGCCCGATCCAGATCGGCGCCCACTACCACATCGCCGAGTGCAACCGCGCTATGGCCTTCGATCGCGCCGCCGCCTTCGGCATGCGCCTCGACATCCCGAGCGGCACCGCCGTGCGCTTCGAGCCGGGCCAGAGCCGCAAGGTGCAGCTGACCACCTACACCGGCCGCCAGGTCGCCTACGGCATGAACAACATGACCAACGGCACCGTGCGCTCGGAGATCATCAAGCAGCAGACGGTCCAGCGGCTGAAGGCGGCCGGCTACTGCTTCGAAGGCGAACGCTTCCCCGTCGCGACGCCGCCGGACACGCGCTACGGCGCGCCGAAGCCGGCCGACTCGTCGAAATCCTAAGGCCCGCAGCGCACGGCCCGGAGACGATACCATGAGCATGAAGCTGTCGCGGCCCGAATACGCCGTGCAATACGGGCCGACCACCGGCGACAAGATCCATCTGGCCGACACCGGGCTCGTCGCCGAGATCGAGCACGACTACACCACATACGGCGACGAACTGGTGTTCGGCGGCGGCAAGACCATCCGCGACGGCATGGGCCAGGCCTCCAAGTGGAAGGCGAGCGACGGCGCGCTCGACCTGGTCGTCACCAACGCCGTCATCATCGATCCCGTCCTCGGCGTCATCAAGGCGGACATCGGCATTCGTGACGGTCTGATCGTCGGCATCGGCAAGGCCGGCAACCCGGACACGATGAACATCACGCCGGGCCTGATCGTCTCGCCCAACACCGACATCCTGTCGGTGGAAGGGATGATCGTGACGCCGGGGTTCGTCGACATCCATCCCCATTTCGACAGCGTCCAGCAGCTCTACGAATACCAGTCGGCCGGCTTCACCACGGTGATCGGTGGCGGCTCCGGCCCGAAGACCGTCGGCATCGAATGCCCCGGCGTCTTCAACCTGCACCGCATGCTGGAGGCGATGGCCGAGATCCCGCTGAACTTCGGCAATTTCGGCAAGGGCAACTCGGCCTCCAAGGGCTCGCTGGTCGAGCAGGTGGTGCTCGGCGGCGCCACCGGGCTCAAGATCCATGAAGACTGGTCGTCGTCGCCTGCGGCCATCGAGACCTGCATGGATCTGGCCGACGAGCTCGATTTCCAGGTGCAGGTCCACGCCGATACGCTGAACGAAACCGGCTATTACGAGGATACGCTGGCTGCCATCAACGGCCGCGTCATGCACATTTACCACGCGGAAGGCGCCGGCGGCGGCAACGCGCCCGACATCATGCGCTGCGTGATGGAGCCGAACTGCCTGCCCAGCTCGACCAACCCGACCAACCCCTTCTCGATCAACACGTACGATGAAGAAATCGATATGTTGATCACCTGCCACAACCTCAACAAGCAGGTGCCGACCGACATGGCCTTCATCCAGGGCCGGGCGCGGGCGGAGACTATGCGGGCCGAGGACGTGCTGCACGATCTCGGCGCCATCAGCATGATCGGCTCCGACAGTCAGGGCGTCGGCCGCGCCGCCGAGAGCGCGCAGCGGGCCTTCCAGCTCGCGGCCGTCAACAAGGTGCGCTTCGGCCGGTTGCCGCAGGACGGCATCGGCAACGACAACTTCCGCATCCAGCGCTACCTCGCCAAGGTGACGATCAACCCGGCCATCACCTTCGGCGTCGACAGCTACGTCGGCTCGATCGCGCCGGGCAAGCTCGCCGACCTCGTATTGTGGCGGCCGAAGTTCTTCATCGCCAAGCCCGAGACGTCGGTGAAGGGCGGTTTCATCTCGCATGCGGTCATGGGCGACCCGGCGGGCTCGCTGATGACCTGCCAGCCGCTGAAGTACCGGCCACAATACGGCTCGCTCGGCGCCAACCCGTCGCGCACGAGCTATTCCTTCGTCACCCAGGCGGCGCTGGACGCCGGCCTCGCCGGGCGGCTGCGCACCCACCAGACGCTGATGCCGGTGAAGCGCACGCGCACGATTTCCAAACGAGACATGATCCACAACAACGTGATGCCCAACATCGAGATCGATCCGGAGACCTACAACGTCTACATCGACGGCGAGCGCATCACTGTGAAGCCGGCAAAGACCTTGCCGCTGACCCAGCTCTTCTACTTCCGGTGAGGCCATGGTGATCATCACATCGATCATCGGGCGCCTGCCCGAGATGGGCTGGACCGAAACCGTCGACTGGGTCGAGCTCACCTCCGAGGAGCGCGCCAGCGCTCACTTCGTGACGGAGACCGAGGCCGGTCGGCCGATCCGCGTCTCGCTCGAGCGTGGTGTCGAGCTTCAGGATGGCGACGTGCTCGCCGTCGATGGCGACATCGCCATCGCAATTCGCGCCAAGCCGGAGCACCTGCTGCTGGTGCGGCCGGGAACGGACCCGATCCTGTGGTGGGCCGCCTGCTATCAGCTCGGCAACTTTCACCGGCCGGCACGCTTCCTCGCCGACGGCATCCTCACCCCCGACGATCCGCTGGCGGCGCAGATGCTGCGCGCTCTGGGCCTGGCGGCCGAGCGCGTCCATGTGCCCTTTGTCGGCCGCCGCTTCGGAGCCGCCGGCGCCCACCACCATCTCCACCACGATCATCACCATGACGGCGCGACGCCGCACGATCATGCCCATGGTGGTCACGCTCACGACCACCCCGGACACCGGCATGGCTGAGGGCGGGCGGTGATGGGGCTCCGCACCAGCAACGGCGGCGACGGGCTCCTCGCGCTGCTGCAGATCACCAACGCGGCGTTCCCGACCGGCGCCTTCACCCACAGCCTGGGGTTCGAGACCTGGATCAGCGACGGCGCCCTCGCCAGCGCTGCGCAGGCGCAGACCTCCTGCCGCGATTGGCTGCGTTTCAACCTGGCGACCTGCGATGCGGCCGGCGCCGCCCTCGCCCACCGCTGCGCCGCGATGGACGACCGGGATGGGCTCATCGCCGTCGATACGCAACTGGGCGCCCTGAAGCTCAGCCGCGAGGCGCGCCAGGCCTCGGCCATGACCGGCGCGGCCCTCGCTGCGGCCGGGCGCGCCGTCTTCGCGCTGCCGAGGATGAGCGAGGTCGAGCGCCTGATCGGCGAGGGCGCCTGTCAGGGCCACCACGCGATGGTCTACGGCGTGCTCGCCAGCGAGTTGCGGCTGACGGAAGACCAGTGCGTGGTCAGCTATCTGTGGTCGGGATTGTCGAGCCTGATCGGCGTCATCCAGCGCCTGCTGCCCATGGGCCAGGCGGACGCGCAGCGCATCATCGCCGATGCCGCGCCCCTGATCGAGCGCTGCGCCGAGATCGCCCGCACGCGTGATCTCGCCACCATGGCCACGGCCTATGCGGCGCTCGATGCCGCATCGATGCAGCATGAGCGCCTGCCGACCCGGTTGTGCATCTCATGACCGGGACCACACGGCGCCGGTGAACGATCCAAAGAGGAGCAGAGCATGCGCAGACCCGTCCGCCTTGGCATTGCCGGCCCTGTCGGTTCCGGCAAGACGACGCTCCTCATTCAGCTCTGCCGCGAGTTCGGCAGCCGCTGCTCGATCGCCGTCATCACCAACGACATCTTCACCCAGGAGGATGCCGACATCGTCGTGAGCAGCGGCGCCATCGATGCGGAGCGGGTCATCGGGGTGGAGACCGGCGGCTGCCCGCATACGGCGATCCGTGAGGACGTGTCGATGAACATCTACGCCGTCAACGAGCTGACGCGCCGCTTCCCCGACCTCGAGCTGATCCTGATCGAAAGTGGCGGTGACAACCTGGCGGCCACCTTCAGCCCCGAACTCGCCGACAGCCACATCTACGTCATCGACGTCGGCGAAGGCGAGAAGATCCCCCGCAAGGGAGGACCGGGCATCACCCGCTCGCCGCTGCTCCTGATCAACAAGATGGACATCGCCCCCCACGTCGGCGCGGACCTCGCCGTGATGGACCGGGACGCCAAGCGCATGCGCGCCGGCAAGCCCTACATCTTCACCAACATGAAGACCGGTGCGGGGCTGGAGGCTGTGACCACCTGGATCGAGCACAGCGTGCTCATGTCGGACGCGGCGTGAGACCAGCGATGGACGTCGTCCTTCCAGACCCCGCCTGGATCATCGGCAAGCATGCGTTGCTCAATCTGCATGTGGTGCAACGCAACGGCCGCACCGAAATCGATCCGAAGAGCTGGCGCATTCCCTATCAGTGGCAAGGCTGCCACTATCAGGATCACGACGACCAGCCGTTCTTGCTCACCATCAACAGCGGCGGCGGCTTTGTGGAGGGGGATGCGGCCGACCTCTACGCCACCATGGAAGCAGGCACGCGCGCGCTGATCACCACGACGGCGGCGAGCAAATTCTACAAATGCCCCCAGGGGGCGACCTCGCGCGAGACCATACGGCTCAAGGTCGGCGAGCGGGCGCTGCTCGAATATCATCCGGACGAGGCGATCCTGTTTGCCGGCTCGCGCGTCGAACGGCGCACCGTGATCGACCTGGAGCCGAGCTCGCGCCTGTTCGCCACCGATATGATCGCCGCCGGCCGCGTCCACTACGGCGCCGGCGAGGCGTTCCAATTCAGGGCGCTGCGCTCGGAGTTCGAGGTTCGCCTGGCCGGCCGGCCCGTGGTGCTGGACCGCCTCATCGCCGAGGACGGCGAGGAGGTCGACGCGCTGCAGCGCCTGTGGGGCGGCGCCTCACACCTGGCAACCGTGGTCGCTGTCGGCGCGGAGTTGCCCGACCGCATCGAGCGGACACTGGATGAGGCGCTCGCGACCTGCTCCGTCGCCACCTCCGGTGCCAGCCGCATGGGCAACGTCGTCGTCTGCCGCATCCTGGGTGCGGAGGCCTGGGCCTGCCACGAGGCAGTCTTCCGCTGCTGGAGGGCGCTGCGCCCGCATCTTGCCGGCAAGCCGGCCCGGCCGATCCGCAAGTGCTGAGCTGCTGCCGCGGCAGGCGTCGGCAGAGGAATGGCACCCGAATTGCATTCTGTCGGCTGTCCATAGCGAGCGGCTTGTCGCGTGCAACCGGTAGATGTCGACGGGCGGATAGAAGACGGCACATGCGCGCCAAGTTCTGACATTTTCCGCTTCTCACCGTCACCGCTGCGCCGATGGATCTTGCTCGATGAATGGCCTCCAGGGAGCCGGAGTCTGCCGTCATGCTCAGGATCAATGCAGCGCGCCTGCCCGATAATCTGAAGGAGCGCGTCGCTGCGTCGACGTGTTTTAGTGACGCCCTGGATACGTTGAGGGAGCTGACGGGCGATCTCGGCTTCACCCAGGTGCTCTACGCCTACCTGCCGATGCGGCCGCGGCTGCCGAACGGCGAATGGCTGCCGCTGAAGCTCAACGTCCGCGACTTTCCCGATGGCTTCGACGAGGGATGGAGCCGGTTCATGACCGTCGATCCCTATTATCGCGCCTGCTTCGAGGGAACGCTGCCGATCGATTGGACCGAGGTGCAGGCGAGCCAAGAACTCAGCTCCACCCAACGGGAGGCCTGCGGCTATCTCGGCGATTTCGGGCTGTCGCGCGGCACCACGGTGCCGGTCCATCTGCCATTCGGCCGTTTCGCCGTGATGAGCGCCATCGTCGACCGCTCGACCGCCAATTGGGACGATATCCGCGACACGACGCGCGAGTCGCTGTTCCGCCTCATGCACGTGTTCACCAAGGTGATCCACGACATGCGCTTCGAGGACCAGATCGAGACCGTGCGCTGCACCCGGCTGACGCCGCGCGAGATCGAATGCCTGCGCTGGGCCTCAGCCGGCAAGACCTCCGGCGACATCTCCATCATCCTCGACCGCTCGCTGGAAACGGTGCGGCTGCACATCAAGAACGCCATCGCCAAGCTCGACGCCACCAACCGCAGCCAGGCCATCGCCAAAGCCGTGCATCTGGGCCTGATCTAGTCGCACTTCACAGCGGTTTTGAGCTTGAGTCGATGGATGGTCGGATCAAGCCATGACGGAGTGCAGGACGAAGAGCCTTTATTTTCAACGTCATGGTCGGGCTTGACCCGACCATCCATCCGCTCGAAAGCCCGATCGGCTGCCACGACGCGCAAACGCTCATGAGCCGCGCCACCTAGTTCAGATGGCCAAGTACCGCTGGGCCACGTCCGGGTCGGAGAGCTCGCCCGGCGCGATGCGCGCAATGATGGCACCCTTGTCCATGACCAGGCAGGTGTCGGCCACCGCCTGGATCAGCGCCAGGTTCTGCTCGACGATCATGATCGCCAGGCCCACCTCGTCGCGCAGACGGCGGACGATGAGGCCGATCTCCTGCACGATGCTCGGCTGGATGCCCTCGGACGGCTCGTCGAGCAGCATGATGCCGGGGCGCCCGGCGAGGATGCGGCCGATCGCCAGTTGCTGCTGCTCGCCGCCGCTCATGGAGCCCGCCAGCTGCGACAACCGCTTGCCGAGGATGGGGAAAAAGGCCAGCGCCCGCTCCAGGTCGGGACTGGCGGCCCGGCCGACGCCGGCGCCCAGGGCCAGGTTCGCGGCCACCGTCATGCGCGTGAAGATGCCCCGCCCCTGCGGCACATAGCCGATGCCGAGGCGGGCGCGTTCGGCCGGGCCGAGGCGCGTGACGTCGGCGGCGCCGAAGCTGATGCTGCCGGACGCCGCCGGCAGGGCGCCGATGATGGTCTTGATTAGCGTGGTCTTGCCCACGCCATTGCGGCCGATGACGGCCGTGATCTCCGCCGGGCGGACGGCGAGCGAGACGTTGTTGACGATCTGCACGCGGCCGTAGCCCGAGGTGAGCGACGCGATCTTGAGCTCCACGGGGCTCCCCTTCACAGGCTGCCGAGGTAGATGCGGCGCACGTCCGCATCGGCGGCGATTTCGTCGAAGCTGCCCTGGGCGAACAGCTTGCCGTAGTGGAGCACGCTGGTGCGCGCGGCGAGCGCCCGGATGAACGTCATGTCATGCTCGATGACGACGATGGTCACCCCGTGGGCGTTGAGATCGCGGATGATGGCGGCGGACTTGTCGGTCTCCTCCACCGACATGCCGGCGGTCGGCTCGTCGAGCAGCAGCACGGTGGGATCGGAGGCCATGGCCATGGCGATGGCGAGCCACTGCTGCTGGCCGTGCGACAGCTCCTTGACCAGGCGCGTCTCGGTGCCGCTGAGGCCGATGCGGGCGAGCAGCGCGGCGACCCGGCCCGGGATCTCGCCGACGCCGTGGTGGCGCCGCAGGGGCACGAACAGGTTCTGGTAGACGGTGAGATCGGAGAAGGCGCGGATGTTCTGGAACTTGACGGACAGCCCGAGCCGCGCCCGCCGGAACGCTGGCAGCCGCGTGATGTCGCTGCCCCGGTAGTGGATGGTTCCCGAGGTCGGACGGTCGGTGCCCATGAGGGTCTTGAAGAACGTGCTCTTGCCGGCTCCGTTGGGCCCGAGCACGCAATGGATCTCGCCGTCGGCGATGGCGATCGACAGGCCGTTCAGGGCGCGGATGCCGCCGAACACCTTGTGCACGTCGCGCACGTCGAGGATCGGCGGCGCGGCCGTTCCAGCCGGCTGCGCCGCTGCCAGCCCCTGTGCCCGCGGGACCGCGTTCATGGCTTCAACTCCTGCACGCCGTAGACCGCGGGCGCCTTGCGTCCGACGCCGCGCAGCCGCGCCCGGAGCCGACCGATGCCGGTGCCCAGCGCGATGAAGGCGCCCTCCGGCGCCGCCAGCATGGCGCCCACCAGAATGAAGCCCAGCATCAGGAGCGAGATCTCGCCCCAGGTCGCGAGCTCGATCGAGAGCCAGCTGAGCACCATGGTGGCGACGATGACGGCCGTCAGGTCCTTGCGGCCGCCGACCGCAACCCAGATCACCACCAGGATATTGGCACCGACGCTGAAGCCGTCCGGATGGATGTAGGTGCCCCAGGCGGTGTAGAGCGTGCCGGCGAGGCCCGCGATCGCCGCCGACAGGCAGAATGCGCCGAGCTGCACCAGACGCACGTCGTAGCCGAAGGTCTCGGCGCGCTCCGGATCCTCGCGCACGGCGACCAGCACGTAGCCGAAGCTGGAGTTCACGACCCATCGGAGCGCGAGGTAGACGGCGATGCCGATGCCGAGCACCAGCCAGTAGAAGCTGGCGCCCCGGCCGTCGAACTCGGCGACCGCCTCGCCGAAGCCGAGGATGATGCTGGGTAGCTGCGGATCATTGGCTGTCGCCGGGCTCAGGCCGTTCATGCCACCGAGATAAGCGGCGCCCATGGTGTAGCTCGGATCGGCGGTCTGACGCATGAACAGGCCGAGCAGCAGCGATGTGACGAGCATGAGGATGGCGACATAGACGCCCTTCAGGCGGCTGAAGAACATCAGCGCGCCAACGACCGCGGCGAACAGCGCCGGCGCCGCGATGCCGGCCAGGATGGCGACGTTGGTGTTGCCGTGGCGCTCGATCAGGTTCATCGCGACGATGCCGTAAGCGTAACCGCCGATGCAGTAGAAGGCCGCCTGGCCCAGGCTCAGGATGCCGCAGAAGCCCCAGATGAGGCACAGGCTGAGCGCCAGGATGGCGGAGATGATGAAATTGCTCGCCGTGATCACCTGGTAGCGCGTGCCGATGAACGGCAGCAGCACCAGTGCCACCACGATGATGAGCCAGCAGGCCCAGAAGAAGCGGCTGTTGCCGAGCGTCTGCTGGCCGTTGAAGGGGGCGAGCAAGCGCCCGAACGGCTTGGCGGGTTCACGCATGGCTCACCTCTGCGTCGCGCGCGTGCGGCGCCGCTCGAGAAAATCGGAGATGCCCGAGGGCATGACCAGCAGCGCCAGGAAGGCGGCCGCCATCACCGAGACGTAGCCGACGTATTCGTTGAACACGTTCGACGTGATGGTCTGCACGCCGGCGAGATAGAGCCCGGCATAGGCAAGCCCCAGGATCGGGCTGGCGCCGCCGCCGACCACCACGGTGATGAAGGCCATGGGCGTGTAGTTCTGGCCGAAGAAGGGCGAGATCGTCGCCGTCATGGCGAACATGGCGCCGGCGATGCCGCCGAGCGCGGCGCCCAGGCCGAAGGTCAGCATGTAGACGCGGCGGGTGTCGATGCCCAGGGCCCGCGCCATGGCCGGGTTCTCCATGGTGGCCTGGGCCCGCTCGCCGAGCCGGGTCCAGCGGAAGATCGCCCAGACGCCGCCGATGAGGACGAGCGCGGCGGCGAACATGACGAGGCGGTAGACGCCGAAGGCGAAGGGGCCGACGCTGAAGCTGCCGAGCGGCGTCGGCATATTCATCACCGACGGGCCGAGCAGCAGCAGCGTGCCCTGGGAGATGATCAGGCTGATCCCCCAGGTGACGACCAGGGACGACAGCAGCTGGTTGTAGAAGTGGCGGATCACGAGCTGCTCGATGATCACGCCGGCGAGCCCGGCGCCGAGCCCGGCCAGCACGATCGCCACCAGCACCGGCGCGCCCGCATGGAAGGCCGAGACCGCGACGTAGGCACCGATCATCATCAGCTCACCGTGCGCCATGTTGATGACGCCCATCATGCTGTAGATGAGAATCAGGCCGACGCCGGCAAGCAGCAGAAAGCCGAAGTTGTCGAAGTATTGGTAGATCCAGCTGACGATCTGGCCTGCCGTTTCCATGCCTGTTTCCAATGAGTCGTTTCTCTGATGGATGGCCGGGTCAAGCCCGGCCACGACATTGCAGCGTGAACCGCCCCCTGCCCGCGTCACGGCCGGGCCTGGCCCGGCCATCCCGTCAGCGGGAGCAAGGAGCGGTCCAGGCCTCAGGGCGCCTTGAAGTAGCTCTGCCACTTGGGATTGTCGGAGGGCAGGAACTGCCGGCCGGGTGCCTTCTTGGTCATGTCGACCCCGACATCGGTGAGGAACGTCGGCTCGTTGACGCCGAGCTCGGTGATCAGCTGCAGCTGATGCTTGTCATCGACCTTGAACAGGTAAGTCGGCATGGCGGCGTGGTGCTGCGAGCCGCGCAGGGTCCAGGGACCGCCCGGCGCATCGGGCAGCGACACGTCGCTTTCCAGCGCCTTGATCACCGCGTCCGGTGCGGTGGTGCCGGCCTTCTTCCAGGCCTCAGCCATGGCCTTCACCGCCACGTAGCCGAAGGCGGCGTGCTCGTTGACGTAGACGACGTCCGGGAACATGGCGCGGATCTTGGTGGCAAAGGCCTTGCTCGCCTCGCCCGGCACGTCCTCGATGTAGCCGGGCGGCACGTACATGTTGGCGAGCGAGGGCGGCGCGAAGCGCTTATGCTCGTAGCCGTCGGAGATGGTGACGTTCGACCACATCGGCGTGACGAGGCCCGCGGCCTGCGCCTGCGGGTAGAACTGCGCGTGCTCGGCACCGACCAGGCAGTGCACCTGGAAGTCGGGCTTGACCCGCTTGATCTTGTCGATGGTCGATTGCCACTGCGACACGCCGAAGGGGAAATACTCCTCCATCTCGATCTTGCCACCATACAGCCCGGCGGCGACGCGCACCCACTGGCCGATGGCGCGGCAGAAGTTGTAGTCCGCGCCGATGAAGGTCATGCGCGGTCCCATTTCCTTGATCATGGCCTTGAGCGCCGGCAAGACCTGCTGCTCCGGCGTCGGCCCCGAGAAGAACGAATACTTGTCGGCGATGCCGCCTTCGCCCTGGTTGTTGTGCCAGTAGATCACCTTGTTGCGCACCACCTCCTTGCGGGCGGCCTCGCGCTCGGCGCCGGTATAGCCGGCCATCACCACGTCCGCCTCGTCGTTGAAGACACAGCGCTGGGCGAGCTCCTGGTAGCGCTTCACGTCGGACTGGCCGTCGTAGGAGACGAGCTTGATCTTCTTGACCGCGCCGTCGACCTTGATGCCGCCGGCATCGTTGATCTCCTTCACGGCGAGCTTGTAGCCGTAGGTCTTCGGCGTCGACATCAGCGAGAAGTCGCCCGACAGATCGTCGATCGTGCACAGCACGATGTCCGACTTGGCGGCCGCCGCCGGCGTGGCCGTGAGGGCGCCGACGAACCCCAGGGCGCAGGCGAGCGCTGCCCCTGCGCATTTCAACCGGTACAGGCTGGTGATCATGGTCATTCCCTCTGGCCGAAAGCCTGCGGCCCCGCTCGCAGAGCGGGTGCATGGCGTTGAGCTTAGAAGGCGAGCCGGAGGTGCAAAGCTACCCGAAATGGGAGGGGCGCAGCGGCCACGCCGGTGCGTGGGCCGCACCGCGTTCGACGGCATGCGCGGCCGTTGGCCGGCCGTGCTGAAGCGGATGGAGCCGGCGCCGAAGACCCACCGCCTGAGCCGCGGCAGGTCGCATCGCGATGGCATTGCTGCCGATGCAGGGGCTGCACGCCGCAGCTAAGACTTTCGACCAAGACAGCATGGTCACGGCCGCCGCCGGCCGCCGCTGTCGCCAATGAATCGCCGCAGAAGCCTCGCCGCTGACGGCCCGCTTAAGCTTACGCCAGTAGCACGCGCAGGCGCTTGACAGCGCAACCGCGCGCAGCCCACTCTCCCGTGCGAAAATATAACAAATACCAAACCACACGGCAGATGTGGCTGGCAGCAATGGGAGAGAAGCTGATGATGAGATTCATCAAACCCTTCATCATGCCTGCCGTCGCTTTGGCGGCCTGGGGAACCGCCCTGCCCGCATCGGCGCAGGACAAGGGGCCGATCCGCATCGGCGTGCCGACGGCGATCCAATTGCAGATCGGCCGCGACACGCAGACGGGCGTGCGCATGGCCATCGACGAGATCAACGCCAAGGGCGGCGTGCTCGGACGCAAGCTGGAGATGGTCGTCGCCGACGAGACCGAGAACCCGGAGCAGGGCATCGCGGCCATCAAGAAGCTGACCGCCGACGAGAAGGTGGACGTGATGATCGGCGGCTATACCAGCGGGGTGACGCTGGCGCAGTTGCCCCACATCGCCCGCTCCAAGACTATCTACATGGAGGTCGGCGCCGCCTCCCCGGCCATCACCCAGCGTGTCAAGTCCGACTACGACAATTACAAGTATATCTTCCGCAGCTTCCCCATCAACGCCGCCCACCAGGCGCGCGGCCTCGTCGACTTCATCAGCGGCATGCTGAAAGACGAGATGAAGATCCAGAACATCGCCATCGTCGGCGAGAACGCCAAATGGGTACAGGATCTGGTGCCGATCTTGAAGAAGGGCGCCACCGAGGCCGGCGCCAATGTCAAGCTGTCGGAGTTCTTCGACACCTCGACCTCCGATTTCTCGCCGCTGCTGGCCAAGGTGAAGGACAGCGGCGCGCAATACCTGATCGTCATCCTCTCCCACGCCTCGTCCGACATCTTCGTCAAGCAGTGGTACGACGCGCGCTTCCCGATCCCGATCGGCGGCATCGACGTGAAGGGCCAGGACCAGGACTTCTTCAGCCGCGTTGGCGGCAAGGCGATCAGCGAGACGGTGGGCAACTTCGCCGTGCGTGCACCGCTCACCGCCAAGACCCTGCCGTTCTGGGACGCCTTCGTGAAGGCCGCCGGTACCGCCCCGGTCTACACCGGCGTCGGCGGCTACGACGCCGTGCACATCTATGCCGAGGCGGTTGAGCGGGCGAAGAGCCTGGAGCCCGACGCCGTCATCAAAGAACTGGAGAAGACCGACTACACCGGCGTTGCCGGCAAGATGGTCTTCGACGAGACCCACGACGTGAAGGCCGGGCCGGGCTTCGTCAACCTGCTGTTCGCGCAGTGGCAGGCCGACGGCAAGCGCGAGGTGGTGTGGCCCAAGCAGATCGCCACCGGCAAGATGATCCCGCCCCCCTGGATGCAGGTGCAGTAGGCCGCCCGCCGCCCGCCGCCCGCTGACCGCCGCAGCCCGCCCGCCCCGGCGGGCTGCCCCACCCGCCAGCCACGCCGGTCCTCATGCTGCAAATCCTCGTCTATGGCGCCGTCATCAGCGCCATCTACGCGATGCTGTCGGTCGGCTTCACGCTGATCTTCGGCGTCGCCCGGATCCTCAACCTGGCGCACGGCTCCTTCTATGCGCTGGGCGCCTATGCCGCTTATTTCCTTACCTCCGTCGCCGGGCTGCCGCTGCTGCCTTCGGCCGTCCTCGCCGTGCTCTTCGTCGCCGGCTTCGGCGTCGCCATGGAGCGGTTCTTGGTGCGGCCCCTGCGCAAATCGCAGCTCGCCGTGCTGATGATCACGCTCGCGGTGTCGCTCGCCGTGGAGCAGGCGCTGCTCATCACCTTCGGCTCCGAATACCGCAACGTGCCCTCCTTCGTCGCCGACAAGGTCACCGTCGTCGGCGTCGACATCTCCGGCCAACGGCTGCTCGCCCTCGTCGTCAGCGTGCTGGTGCTGCTGGGGCTCTGGCTGTTCATCCAGCGCACGCGCCTGGGCGCCGCCATCCTCGCCATCTCGCAGGACCCCGAGGCGGCCCGCTACATGGGCATCCCGACCGACCGCATCTTCTCCACGGTGATGGCGATCTCCGCCGGCACCGCGGCGTTGGCCGGCGTGCTCGTCGCCCCCTTCCTCACCGTCCAGCCCAGCATGGGCCTGCTGCCCATGGTCAAGGCCTTCGCCATCGTCATCGTCGGGGGCCTGGGCTCCATCCCCGGCAGCATCGTCGCCTCGCTCATGCTCGGCTATTCGGAGACCATCGTGGCCTATCTCATCTCCTCGTCGTGGACGGAGCTCGTCTCCCTGGTCGCCATCGTGGTGACGCTGATCATCAGGCCGGCGGGCCTGTTCGGCCGCCGGGCGGCGTTCTGACGTGAAGGTCCGAGCCATCGATATCGGCGGCGCCATCGGCGCCGTCGCCCTCCTCGCGCTCGCCCCGGTGCTCGGCAACTCCGGCTATCTCACCGGCGTGCTGACGCTCTGCGTCATCTATGCCATCTGGGCGGCGAGTTGGGACTTCATGTCGGGCCTCACCGGCCGCGAAAATTTCGGCCACGCGCTGTTCATCGGCGCCGGCGCCTACACCGCCGGCTTCCTCGCCACCGTCTATTTCGCCAACCCGTGGTGGAGCCTGCCCCTGTCGGTCGTGGTGGCGATGGCCTTCGCCGTGATCGTCGGCTTCCCCACCCTGCGCCTGCGCGGGCCCTATTTCGCCCTCGCCATGCTCTCCGCCGCCGCCATCATGCAGCGGCTGATGCTGATCTTCTGGGAGCAGACCGGCGGCGAGGAGGGCCTCTACGGTCTGGAGCCGCTGATCAATTCGCCGCTGCACTATTACTGGTTCGTGCTGGCGGTGATGGTGGTCACCGCAGCCGTGCTGATGCTGCTCGCCCGCTCCCATTGGGGCCTCATCCTGCGCGCCATCAAGGGCGACGAGGCCACCTGCCAGGCGGCCGGCATCAACGTCACCTTCTACAAGATCGCCTCGCTGATGATCAGCGCCGCCTTCGCCGGGCTCGGCGGCGCTCTCTACGCCCACTATCAGCTGCAGGTGAGCCCGCCGCTGTTCTCGGTCATCACCTCGATCACCATCATCATCATGGTCTATGTGGGCGGCATGGGCTCGATCTGGGGGCCGGTTCTCGGCGCCATCCTGCTGACCTTGCTCACCGAGATGCTGCGGGGCTTTGGCGAATACCGGCTCTGGATCTACACGCTGGTGCTGATGCTGATCCTGTTCTTCCTGCCTGGCGGGCTGGTCGCGCCGCTGTGGCGGCGGCTGACCGGAGCGCGCTCATGAGCGAGACAGCAGCCGTCGACGCCCAAGTGCGCGGCGCGGCCGGCGTCCCCCTGCTCGCGGTGGACGGGGTGCGCAAGCGCTTCGGCGGCCTCACCGCGGTGAAGGGTGCGAGCTTCACGCTCGCGGCCGGCGAGATCGTCGGCATCCTCGGCCCCAACGGCGCCGGCAAGACCACCCTGTTCAACCTGCTCACCGGCTTCATCGCGCCGGACGCCGGCTCGGTAAAGCTGGACGGTCATGAGCTCAAGGGGCTTGCGCCCTACCGCATCGTCAATCGCGGCCTCGCCCGCACCTTCCAGCTCACCCGCCCCTTCCTGGGCATGAGCGTACTGGAGAACGTGCTGGTGGCATGCCTGGCGCCGCGCGTGCGCCACCGTATGGCCAGCGAGGAGCACGCCCGGCGCATCCTCGATCAGGTGGGCTTGCGCGAGAAGGCCGCCTCCCCCGTCGAGGTGCTGCCCTACGGCGACCTGCGCCGGCTCGAGATTGCCCGGGCGCTGGCGACCGACCCGCGCCTGCTGCTGCTCGACGAGCCCTTCGCGGGCCTCGGCTCAAGCGAGATCGAGCCGCTCGCCAATCTGATCAAGCGCCTGCACCGCGAGGAGAACCTCACCATCCTCATCATCGAGCACAAGCTCCGGGAGTTCATGGCGTTGGTGTCCCGCGTCATCGCCATGGATTTCGGCGAGATCATCGCCGTGGGCACGCCGGCCGAGATCGTGCGCCACCCCCGCGTCATCGAAGCCTATATCGGCCGCACGGAGGGCGATGGTGCCGCTGCTTGAGGTCCACGACCTGGAGGTGCGCTACGGCAAGGCACTGGCCATCGAACAGGTGTCGCTCACCGTCGAGGCCGGCGAGATCGTCGGCGTGCTCGGCCCCAACGGCGCCGGCAAGACCACCCTGCTCAAGGCCATCTCGCGCGCCGTGCCGGCCCGCGGCGGCCTCACCTTCAAGGGCGAGGACGTCTCCGCCTTGCCGGTGCACGAGGTGGTCGGCCGCGGCATCTGCCACTGCCCGGAGGGCCGGCGCCTGTTCCCCGAGCTCACCGTGCGCAAGAACCTGGAGCTGGGCGCATACCTGCGCCGCGACCGGGCCGAAATCGCCGCCGACATGGAGCGCGTCCACACCCTGTTCCCGGTCCTCAGGGAGCGCGGCAGTCAGCAGGCCAGCACGCTGTCGGGCGGCGAGCAGCAGATGGTGGCGATCGGCCGCGCCCTGATGGGCCGCCCCGCCCTCCTGCTGCTCGACGAGCCCTCCGTCGGCATCGCCCACAAGCTCAAGATGATGATCTTCGGCGCCATCGAGCAGATCCGCCGCGATGGCACCGCCGTCCTCGTGGTGGAGCAGGACGCCGTGTCCACCCTCGGCATCGTCGACCGCGTCTACGTGCTGGAGCACGGCCGCGTGGTGCGCGAGGGAACCGCCGGCGCGCTGAAGGACGACGATTACATCAGGCAGATCTATCTGGGGGTGTGAGCGGCGACGGATGGGCCGCGGCTCGTCCGCGGGGGCGAGCCACACCCATTGCGTCCAGGTCCGCGGAGTGGGAGGCTCGCGCGAGTGGCCTTTGCCGGAGGGCCCATGCGCATCCACACCCTCGACCACCTCGTGCTCTGCGTCGCCGACGTCGCCGCGACGTGCGCCTTCTATGAACGCGCCCTCGGTTTGGAGCCGCGCCAGGAACGGCCGGGCAAATGGTCCCTGCACTTCGGCGCCCACAAGATCAGCCTGCAGGACGCCGCGGCGGCCCCGTCCATCGCGCGCGACACGGTGCCCGGCAGCGGCAACTTCTGCCTCATCACCGACACACCGATCGCGACGGTCATCGAACACCTCGGCCGGGAGGGCGTCGCCATCACCGACGGTCCCGGCGAGCGCGCCGGCGCCACGGGCCCGATCCTGTCGGTCTATTTTCGCGATCCCGATGGAAACCTGGTGGAGGTGAGCAATCGGTTGCCGCCCGCGCAAGCCACGTCCCCGCCTTGACACCAATCCTGACATCCATCATGTATCCTCCGCAAACATGATGGCGGTCATGAATAGGTGCGGCCGCCGGGTGCAAGGAGCGTCCCATGAGCGACCGTCCCGCCGTGCTGATCACCGGTGCCTCCTCGGGCATTGGCGCCGTCTATGCCAATCGCTTCGCCAAGCGTGGGCACGATCTCGTGCTGGCGGCGCGCGACAAGGGGCGCCTCGATGCCCTGGCCGAACGGCTCCGCAATGAGGCGGGCGTCGCGGTCGACGTGGTCAAGGCCGATCTCACGGCGGCGGCGGATCTGGCGGGGCTGGAAGCACGGCTCGCCGACGATGCCCGCATCGGCATTCTCCTCAACAATGCCGGCGCCAGCATTCCCGGCACCTTCGCTACCCAGGGCGCCGGCGCCGTCGCCGACCTCATCGCGCTCAACGTGACGGCGCCGACGCGGCTTGCCGCCGCCGTCGCGCCGCGCTTTGCCGCGGCGGGCACGGGCGCCATCATCAACATCGGCTCGGTCGTGGGGCTCGCGCCGGAGCTCGGGCTGACCGTCTACGGCGCCACCAAAGCTTTCATCCTCTACCTGAGCCAGGGCCTTCAGCTCGAGCTCGGATCCAAGGGCGTCTACGTCCAAGCCGTCCTGCCCGCCGCGACGCGCACTGAAATTTGGGAGCGCTCGGGCCGCGACATCAACACGGTGCAGAACCTGATGGATGTCGGCGAGCTCGTCGACGCGGCCCTCGTCGGCTTCGACCGGCGCGAGGCCGTCACCATCCCGCCGCTGCCGGACGCCGGCCAGTTCGAGGCCTTCGACGCCGCCCGCAAGGCCATGCTGCCCAACCTCGGCCAGCCCCGCGCGGCTGCCCGCTACCGCGCCGCCGCCTAGGGATCCGCCACAAAGCGGTTGGAGCGCGGCCGCGGCCGGGGCAGAACGGACTTGCTCATTCTCTAGCGAGTCCGTTCGCTTCATGCCGGTGTCCCCCCGCAAGCCCCGCCCCCGGCTCAAGAAGGCCGCCTATCATCACGGCAGCCTGGAGAGCGCCCTCCTCGCGATCGGCACCGAGTTGATCGACGCCGAGGGCCCGGGCGCGCTGACGCTCAAGCGTGTGGCCGAGCGGGCGGGCGTCACCGCCAGCGCCGTGCAGCACCCGTTCAAGGACAAGGAGAGCATGCTGGCGGCAATCGCCGCCGGCGCATTCCGCGAGCTCGAAGCGGAGCTCAAGGGAGCTGCGCGGCAGGCCGAGGGCGCGGAGGCGTGCCTGCGCGCCCTGCTCGGCGCCTACGTGAGGTTCGCCTGCCACCGGCCGCTCAGGTTCCAGTTCATGTTCGAGGCGCGCTTCCTCGACGGCGAGCGCCACCCGGCCTCCGCCAATGCCAGCCTGGACTGCTACGATCTGCTGCGGCGGGCGGTCGCCGACTACACGGGCCAGCCGGTGCGCCTGGGCGCGCTCACCGCGTGGTCGCTGGTGCATGGCCTGTCGGCCATCCTGACCAGTTCGCGTATCCCCCCCGGCGAGCAGGTCCCCGACAGTTTGGACGAGGTGGTGGCGATCGTCTTTGATCTGTTGGTGCACGGCCTCGGCAATCACGGGGGCTGAGCCCCGCCTAGCGGGCTACATCGCACCGCGAAATCTGCACACAGCCCAAACCTATGGGCCAAAATGTCAAAAAAATAAACAATTTCAGTAAATTAATAATCTTGTTGACGAACAGATTTGTCCACCATAGCGTCCTATCCACGGGCGGCGCCAGCGACGTCCAAACGCTGCTCCGCCCGCGCCGCCCACGGGAGGACCGACGATGCAGACCGCGACCGCCGCGCCGTCACCGGCGCCCTATTGGCTCAAGGACACCCTCGCCCCCGTCACCGCGGAGCTCACCAGCTTCGACCTGGAGGTCGAGGGCGCCATTCCCGACGAGTTGACGGGGCTCTACGCCCGCAACGGCGCCAACCCGCGCGAGGGCCACTCGGGCCACTGGTTCCTGGGCGACGGCATGCTGCACGGCGTCTCGCTGCGCGGCAGCAAGGCCGAGTGGTACCGCAATCGCTGGGTCCGCACGCCGCGCTTCGCCGGAGAGCCCGTGCAGTCGCCGTTCGACATCCGCAACAGCCTGGCCAACACCAGCGTGGTCTCCCACGCCGGGCGCATCCTGGCGCTGGTGGAGAACGCGCTGCCCATGCTCATGGGCCGGGAACTGGAGACGCTCGGCTTCGAGGACTATGGTGGCAAGCTCGCCACTTCCTTCACCGCCCACCCCAAGATCTGCCCGGCAACCGGCGAGATGCACTTCTTCGGCTATGCGCTGCGCCCGCCGTTCCTGACCTATCACGTGGTCGATGCCGACGGCGCTCTGCGCCGCAGCGTCGAGATCCCAGTCAAGGGCGCGACCATGGTGCATGATTTCGCCCTCACCCGCGGCCACCTGATCTTCATGGACCTGCCGGTCGTCTTCGATCAGGCCTTGGCCGTGCGCGGCACCATGCCGTTCGCCTGGAACGACAGCTACGGCGCGCGGCTCGGCATCCTGCCGCGCGGCGCCGGCATCGAGGCGCTACGCTGGGTCGAGATCGAGCCGTGCTACGTCTTCCACGTGGCCAACGCCTTCGAGGCGGCTGACGGCAGCATCGTCGTCGACGTCGCCTGGTACGACGAGTTGTGGCGCGGCGGCCCGTCTGAGGTGAGCTTCGAGCCCGCCAGGCTGAAGCGCTGGACGATCGCCCCGGGCGCGAGCAAGGCCAGCGAGCAGTTCCTCGACGACCGCGCCGTCGAGTTTCCGCGCGTCGATGACCGGATTGTCGGCGCCCCCCACCGTTTCGTCTATGCGATCGACGCGGGGCGCCCGGACGACGGCGGGCTCGTCGCCGGTGGGTTCGACACCTTGCGCAAGTACGACACGGTGAGCGGCGGCTACCAGGAGCACGTCTTTACCGGCAGCGTGCCCAGCGAATTCGTGCACGTCGGCGCGCGCGACGGGGCGGCCGAGGACGACGGCTGGCTGATGGGCTTCGTCTACGACCGCGCCCGCGCCGCCAGCGACTTCGTCATTCTCGATGCGCAGAATATTGCCGCCAAGCCGGTCGCCCGCGTGCGGCTGCCGGGCCGCGTACCCCAGGGCTTCCACGGCAACTGGATGGCGGACGCGCCGGCTTGAGCGAGCGGTTGGATGGCCGGCTCAGACCGGCCACCCATCAAACTGAAGAAAATCCGGGCTGCGCCGCCGGGCACTGGCCTCACTCGGCCGCGGCCAGCGTGTGGACGGGCGGCAGACGCGGCTCGCGGACGATGCGGAAACGCTCGGCGCGGTTGGTCAGCCGCGCCTCCGCCTCGGCCACCACCCGTCGCACCACCTCGGCGGCCGGCGGCACGTCGTTGACGAGGTCCACCGCCTCGCCGACGATCAGCGCGGCGATGCTGAAGTCGTTGTGCGCGCGCGCCTCGTCGTACCGGGCGCCGACCTCCTCGCGGCGCTGCATCAGCTCGCCCTCGCGCCCGCGCCATGCCTCCGAAAAGCCGTTGCGCAGCACGCGCCCCGTGTAGGGCGCCGGCCATACCCGGTCGCGGGCGATGTCGAACAGGATGCCACGCGTGGTGTCGTCGCCGCTCGCCGCCACGATGCAGCCCTTGGCGGCGCCGGAGGCCGCCGCCTCCTGGGTGGCGTAGAAGCGGGTGCCGAGCAGCACGCCGTCGGCGCCCAACATCAGCGCCGCGGCAAGGCCCCGCCCGTCGGCGATGCCGCCCGCGGCGACCACCGGCACGCCGGGGATGGTGTCGACGACGGCGGGTACGAACGGCATGGTGCTGCGCGACATGCCGTGGCCGCCGGCCTCGGCCCCCTGCGCCACCAGGATGTCGGCACCGTGCACGGCGGCGTGGAGCGCTTGCTCCAACGTCTGCACCTGGCAGATCAGCAGAGCGCCGGCCTCCTTCACCTTGGGGGCGTGCGGGCCGACGTCCCCGAAGGACAGCATGATGGCGGCCGGCCGGCGCTTCAACGCGACGTCGAGCAGATGCGGTTGCTTCGCCAGGCTCCAGGTGATGAAGCCGACGCCGACGCGCGCACTCCCCGCCGCGTCCATCTCCCGCTCCAGCCACGCCTGATCCCCGTAGCCGCCGCCGATGATGCCGAAGCCACCGGCCTGGCTCACCGCCGCCGCCAGCTGACCGTCCGCGATCAAATCCATGGGGGCGAGCAATATCGGATGCTTGATGCCAAGCAGCTCCGTTGCCCGTGTTGCAATCGCCATCCCCCGGCTCCCTTCGTCAAGCCTTACCTTGGGGAGCTTGCGCGCTTTTATCTCGGCCGTCTACCTCAGCGGGCGAGCGCAGGACGTAGGTCATCGGCGCCTGCTCCGCCACTAAGCTGTATTCTCCTATAGTGCAGCCGACCCAAGCGTCCGTCCCACCCGGGGTCTCAAATTTCATATAGTTTATTCAAATACTTATGATAATTCGGCAGCGCATGATTTGCCGGCTTTTAAATCCGGACATTTTCTGTGAATTGTGGCGGCAACCGGAAGCTTCATCCTCGAATCGCCAGAGCCCGCCTATCGCTGCGGGCTCGAACGCCGCCCCTTCCTGCTACCGGCGCATTGCCGATCCATACGGCGAAGGGCGCCCGTCGCGGCTGTGAGGTCGGTCCGGGCCCCTCCCACGGAGGCGCGGGGCGGATAGACTGTCTCCGACAAGGTACCAAGGAGGCCGCCATGGCGGACACGACACGCACCGCGCTCGTCACCGGCAGCACCGACGGGGTCGGCCGGCTGGTGGCGGAAGGGCTCGCGGCCCAGGGCCTGCGGGTGCTGGTGCACGGGCGCGACCACGCGCGCGGCGAAGCCGTTGTGGCCGCCATCCGCCAGGGGGGCGGCCGAGCCGACTTCCTCGCCGCGGACCTTGCCTCGCTGGCGGCCGTGCGCGACCTCGCCGCTGCGGTCACGGCGACGACCGGGCGGCTCGACATCCTCGTCAGCAACGCCGGCATCGCCACCGGCGGCCGGCCCGAGCGACGGTTGAGCGCCGACGGCCACGAACTCACCTTCGCCGTCAACTACCTCGCCGGCTTCCTGCTGACGCGCCTGCTGCTGCCGCTGATCGCGGCGAGCGCGCCGGCGCGCATCGTCAACGTGGCCTCCGCCGGCCAGCAGGCCATCGACTTCGACGACGTGATGCTGGCGCGCGGCTACAGCGGCGTGCGCGCCTATTGCCAAAGTAAGCTGGCCCAGATCCTCTCCACCATCGATCTCGCCGAGGAGCTGTCCGGCTCGGGCGTGACCGTCAACGCCCTGCACCCGTCGAGCTACATGAACACCACCATGGTGCGCCTCGCCGGCGTCGAGCCGTGGAGCAAGGTCGAGGACGGAGCGGCGGCGATTCTCAACCTCGCAGCGGGGCCGGCTCTCGATGGCCGCAGCGGCCTCTATTTCAACGTGCTCGCCGAGGCCAGGGCCGATCCCCAGGCCTACGACGCCGACGCGCGCAAGCGCCTGCGCCAGCTCAGTTTCGAGCTGATCGGGCTTATCGATTCCCACTCCTGAGGATTTTGATCCATGAAATATCGCAAGCTTGGTACAAGCGGCCTTGACGTGTCCGAGATCTCTCTCGGCTCGTGGCTGACGTACGGCGTCGGCATCGAGAGGGATCTGGCGCGCGCTTGCGTCGATCGCGCCTTCGATCTCGGCATCAACTTCATCGATACCGCCAACGTCTATGGCCGCGGTGCGGCCGAGACGGTGCTGGGCGAGATCCTGGCCGGGCGGCCGCGCCACTCCTACGTGCTCGCCACCAAGGTTTTCTTCCCCATGAGCGAGACGGACAGCGGTCTCTCGCGCGCACAGATCCTCAAGCAGATCGACGCGTCGCTGACGCGCCTCAAGCTGGACTATGTCGACCTCTATCAGTGCCACCGCTACGACCCGCAGGTCCCGCTGGAGGAGACCATGGCGGCGCTGAGCGAGGTCGTGCGCCAAGGCAAGGCGCGCTATATCGGCTTCAGCGAGTGGAAGCCGGAACAGATCGCGGCCGCCTTCGCGGTCCCCGGCGTCGAGCGCTTCGTGTCCAGCCAGCCGCAGTATTCGCTGTTGTACCGGCGCATCGAGGCCGAGACGATCCCGCTCTCGGAGAGTCACGGCGTCTCGCAGATCGTTTGGTCGCCGCTGGCGCAGGGGGTGCTGTCGGGGAAGTATCTGCCAGGCGCCCGACTGCCCGAGGCGACGCGTGCGGCGAACGAGATCATGGGCAATGCGATGCAGAACTGGCTGAAGCCCGAGATTCTGGAAAAGGTGCAGCGTTTGCGACCGCTGGCGGCCGAGGCGGCCTGCACGATGAGCCAGTTTGCCCTCGCCTGGGTGCTGCGCCAGCCCAATGTCGCCTCCGCCATCGTCGGAGCGAGCCGCCCCGAACAGCTCGACGAGAACGCGGCCGCCTCCGACATCGTCGTGCCGCCCGAGCTCTTCAGCCGCGCCGAGGCGATCGTCGCGTCGTGAGTTCAGTGACGGTGACGGCTCCCTATCATCCGTCCGGGAGCCCCGCCTTGCAGCCCCGGCGGGCTCAGAAGACGATGTCGTCCGGGCCCCGGATCGGCCGGGCGGAGGCCGCGGCGGTGGTCTCCACGCTGCCCATGCGGTCCATGCTGCGCAGCCGGCCGAAGTCGAGGCCGGTCAGTTGCTCGATCAGCGCGATGGGGCGCTGGAACACCCGCGCTTCGTCGACCGTGTAGGGGTTGTAGCGGGCCGCCTCGAACAGCGGCGCGATGGTCGCCGACTGCTCGACGACGAAGCCGGTGACCGAGGCCGTGCCGTCCGGGCGCTTGAACACCGCGATCTTCCAGAACGACCACGGGATCAGCCAGGGGCCGCCGCGCAGGCCCTCGCCGTAGAAATCGTCGTCCGGCCGCAGGATCGGCCCGGTCATCACCGACACCTTGTGCTCGCGCTGGTCGGCGCGTGCCAGCACGAAATCCTCCAGGTTGCCCCAGGTCTCGCTGTTGTAGACATGCTCCTGGGGCGCGGCGTTGGTGTAGTGATAGGTGTCGGCCGCCGCCCGGTCGGCCACCGCCTGCGGCCCCCAGACCGGGTCGAGACGGCGCACCAGATGGCCGCGGTCGATCTGGATGCCCTTGCCCGGCACCTGGCCGTAGACCTCGGCCAGCGTCTGCTGGCTCGCCGGCAGCCGCTTGTCGCGGCGCCAGCCGGGGCTGGTGCTCGTCGATGTGAGCTCGTTGCCGGCGATGTTGACGGCCGTCCACACCGCCAGCCGCCGCTCGGCATGCATGGCCAGGCTGAAGTGGGTGTAGTCGAAGACGGTCTTGCCGGTGTCGCTGTTCTTGGCCAGCGGCCTGCGGAACCCGCGGCCGGCCTTGGGCAGCGGCACCGGAAGGTCGGCGCCGAGGAAGCCCGGATCGAAGCCGAGCGAATCGGCGAAGGCCGGGTCGGTGAAGCGGGTGGTCTCGAAGGCGGCGGCCTCGGGCACGCCCGGCAGCGTCTGCCATGGCTTGGGCTCCGCCGCCCCCGCCGCGGCCCGGCGCGGCGGCAGTGCGGTGCGCGGCTCGAGCGACAGCATCGTCATGATCTTGGCCGCGTCGGCATTGAAGGGCGCGGCCGCCTTGAGGTCGGCCCAGATGGCGCTGATGCGCACGCCCTCGTTGGCGACCCAGGACTTGGCGTCCTCGCCGGCCGCCTCCGTCCAGATGCCGCCGCGCCGGTCCAGCGGCTCGCCGCGGTCGTTGCGGTCGACGATCGCGAGATGGTGGATCGCCACCAGGTCCCACTGGTCGTTGAACACCGGCGAGCCCGAGGAGCCCCGCTCGGTGTCGGCGGTATAGTGGATGAAGGCCGACGGAAGGTGCGGAAACTTTGCGCCGTCGAGGGTGATGATGCGGTTCTCGCGCACCACCACCTGCTTGGTGCCGCCATCCGGGTGCTGGATGATCGATACGTGCTCGCCGGCGATGCCCTTGCCGCTCATCGGGATCAGCGGCAGCACGCCGAAATCGGTGACCGGCGTGCCGTCGTGGGCCATGGGCGAGATGGCGACGATGGTGAAGTCGAGACTTGCGCTGGTGTAGAAGGCGTTGAGCGGCACGAGCGGAAAGATGCGGCCGCGCCGCTCGACGAAATTGCTGTCGAGCTCATAGTCGAACTCCGCCAGGCTGCGGCTCGCCGTCTCCGCGTCCGGCAGCACGTGATTGTTGGTCACCAGCAGCCCCGGCGCCGCGAGGAAGCCCGTGGCGTAGTCCGGCGGCCCGCCGGCCAGGCCCAGCGTCTTGATGCGGCACACGGCGTGGGCGGCGGCGAGACCGCGGGCGAAGAAATTGACGCTGACGATGTCGCGGCGGCCGATCACCCGCTCGAGCGCGTTCGGATCCTTGCGGCTGATCAGCCCGAGCCGAACCGCGATGCGGTCGGGCCTGTCGGTGCCGAAGAGCTTGGCGGCGGTGGCCGGAGCCACTTGAGCTGCCAGCCGCGCCGCGTCGGCGACCTTCTGGCGGGCGACCGCATCCTTGGCCGCCTCCACCAGCTCACGCTGCACCGCCACATCCTGCTGCGTATCGATGCGGGCCATGACGCCTCCAGCCGCTCCCCCCAATGGGCCGGACTGCCCGTCGAGCGGTCGTCCCTACTGGAGCAGAACTGCGCCCGGCATGCCACGGCGTTTTCAATCGTGGCGCGCACAAGTCGAGCAGGCAGGCTGCGGGGATGCCCGTGCTTCATGCGCTGTCACAGTCTTCGCATGAAGAGCTGAAAGCCGCTTCCGGATCTGGCCGCCGGTCACAACGGGCCGTCCATCATTGACTGAACGATAGATTTGGTTGCGGATCGACGCCATGCGCTCTGCATATTCTTCGCGCTCGCGCTGCCGTACCCTTACGGCATCGCGTAGGGCTTCGCTCGTCGAGGCAAACTCGCCGCTCGCGACGCTGGCACGCAGCGCCTGCCCCAGCTCCGGCGTCATCATCGCACTGATCTCGTCCGGGCTCTGACCCGATTGGTCCTCCATGCAAATGAGGCAGCATAACTGGGATCCGATATCGTCGACCGCGCAAGCCTGAGATCGAACGCGCGGCTCATTCCCCCGCCGCCTCGTCCGCCCGCTCCGCCTCCACGAGGTAGCGCAGCGGCCCCGGGGTGACGGCGTCGAGCGGCCAGCAGGTCGACAGCACGAGATGGTGCCCCGGCGCCGCCGCATCGATGCCGGAGGCGTCCCACGTCACCACGCGCGTGCCGGTGACGCGGAAGCGCGCAACGACACCGTCGCGGCGCGTCACGCGGATCTCGTCGCCGCGCCGCATCTGCCCCAGAAAGGCGAACTGGGTGTCGCGGTGGGCGGCGTAGACGGCCGTGCCGGGCTCGCCCGCGGCCGGTGTGCCGCTGACGTGGCCCGGCCCGAAGGCCAGCGCCTGGCCGCTGACGCTCTCCAGCGCGATGCTGCTTCGGCCGAGCCGCGGGACCGCGATGCGAGCCACCGGCCAGCTGTCCATCCAGGGCCAGGGCTTGACCGGCTGGCCGCTGGCGAGCGAGGCGGTGAAGGCCCGCTCGAGCAGCACCTGGGCCAGCGCCGCCTTGGCGTGGATCCACAGACCCTGACCGGCGAACCACAGCCCCGCCAGGACGAGGGTAGCGGCGAGCGCCACCCTCGGGTTGATGCGGCGGCGCGGCGCCACGGCAGCGGTGGCGGTCACGCCGGCCTCCGCCGCCGGCCGGCACCGGAGGCCAGGACTGCCAGCCCGAGACCGAGCAGGACGAGGCCCGCCATCAACCGGAGCTCGGCGTCGGTGGCCGTCGTCGGCAGCACCACGCCCTGGGACGGCGAGGCGACGGCCGCCACGACGGCGCCGCGCGGCGGCAGCGGCCTGGTGGGCCGAGCCACCCGGCGCGCATCGAAGATGCCGTCCGGATCGCCGTGCTCCGCACGACGCTCCACCGGCGCCCTGCGCTCCGGCCCGGGCTCGCCGGCCGGCCCGAACACCTTGTCGAAGTCCCAGCCGGCCGGCAGCTCGAGCGGCACGTCGGCGCGGGTGAGCGGCACGTCGAGCGCGCGGCTCGGCGTCTTGTCGACGGCCACCAGGCTGGTCAGGCGCGTCACCAGGTGATGGTCGAGGGCGAGCGCCAGCACCGCTTTGTCGGCCTCGTCCTGGGTCATGCGGTTCATGGCGCGCGCCACCTCCGCGTCGTCGATCTTGCGCCGCGCCCAGACCTTGGAGAGGCCGCGGCCGGCCGCCGCTTTGTCGATCGGCAGGCTGAGGCTCCAGGGCGTGTCGCCGATCCGGCCGGAGATCGCGAGGGTGCCGGCGGCGCCCCCTTTGCCGAGCTTGGCCGCCAGCACCAGCGGCTCGCCGCGGTAGAGGTCCGGCACCGAACCCGGCGTCAGGTCGGCGTCCGCTGTCGAGAGTTGCGCCTCGATGTCGGTCACCGCCGGGTTCTCCAGCTTCTGCACCAGCGCCTGCATGCGCTCCTGCACCTGCCCGCCGGTGCTGATCGCCGTGAAGGTGCCGCGGCCGAGCTCGGCCGCACGCCGCATCAGATAGCCGTTCGGGGCCGAGCCGATGCCGACCATGAACAGGCGCGAGCGGCCGCGCGTCCGGGCGATGGCTTCGAAGATCTGCTGCTCGTTACCGATCGCGCCGTCCGTGAGAAAGACCACCTGGCGCAGGTGGCTGGTCTCGTGCGGCCGCGTATCGCTCAAGGCCGCCTTCAGCGGCGCCAGCATCTCGGTGCCACCGCTGGCCTCGAGGCGCAGGACGAAGGCCTTGGCCTGCCCCAGATGCTCGGCATCGGCCGGCACCGTGTCGTCGAACAGCCGGGTCATGGTGTCGTCGAAGCGGATGACGTTGAAGCGGTCGGCCGGCCGCAGACGGTCGAGTGCGTAGATGAGGCTGGCCTTGGCCTGCTGCATCGACGGCCCGCCCATGGAGCCGGAATTGTCGATGACGAAGGTGACGTCGCGCGCCTTGGGAGCGGCTGCGGCATCGACGGCCGGCGGCGTGACGAAGGCGAGGAGATAGTCGTCCTTGCCGACACGCTCGCGGAACAGCCCGACGGACGGCAGCTTGCTGGCGGTCGGCGTCCAGGTCAGCTCGAAGTCGCGGTCCGCCGGCACGGGGCCGGCGAGCGCCACCGTCCGCGTGTCGGGCGCAGGCTGCTCGACCGTCACCTGGTGCGTGGCGCTCGCGACCTCCGCCAGCGGAAAGCCCGCCGCCAGGCGCACCGTCAAGGTAACGGGCAAGGTGATTGGGTTATCGGGCGGATCGGTGCGCGGGTCGGTGACCGGCGGCTCGATGCGGGCCCGATCCGGCACCGGATCGGAGCCCCAGCCGCTGCCGCCGTCGTCGAAGCGAACCTGCTGGGCGACCGGAGCCGGGTTGTAGCGCGGGGCCACCACCAGCGGCACCTTGAGCGAGAAGCGGCCGTCGGCCTGCCGCACCGGCTCCTGGTACTCGATCTGCACCACCACGCTCTCGCCGGGTCCGATATTGGCGACCGAGTTGGTGAAGATGTTGGGCCGTTCCTGCTCGGTCAGCGCGGCCTTGCGGCCGTCCGCGCGGGCCGCCTCGTAGACCTCTCGCGCCTTCTTGCGCTCGGCGATGTCGGCGACGATGACGCGCTTGCCGACCACCATCTTCATGGAGTCGACGGCGCTCCCGTCCGAGAGGGGATAGACGTAGACGCCCTCGATCCAGCCGTCGGTCGGGTTGCGGAAGACCTGCGTGACCCGGGCACGCGCCGTTGGTCCGCTGACGGCGATGTCCACGTCGGTATCGACACGGATCGCCTCGATGTAGCCCTTGCTGGTCTTGACCAGCAGCGAGCCGCTGCGGGCCGTGTCGGGGCTGATCGACGGGACCGGCGGCGGCGGATTGGTCGCACGCGCGCCGGGGCTGGCGGCAAAGAAGGCGACGACCGCGATGCCGGCGGCCGCGGCGGCTGAGGCAAGGCTTGCCAGGCGCAGGGCCGGATACGCGGTGAGCCCGGCGGCGGACGCGCGCGCTCCGGGGCTGTTGGGGGCGATGGACATGTTCGTTCTCCAGGATGAACGGGCCTTAGCCTGCTCACGGGGAATGCTCCGCCCGGAGCCCGATCGGCGCGACGATCATGTTCGGCCTTGTTCGGCAGCGCACCGCCGCGCCAGTCCTTGCTGGTGCACGTTGCGTCCGCTTATGTGAGGTTTTGTGCGGTTCGAGGCGGGCAATGGCTTTTCCCGACGGCGACTATCCCGAGGCAGAGGGGCGCGCCCTGGCGGACGCGGTGCGCGAGGCGCTGGCACGGCGCCGCATCTCCCGCCAGACCCTGGCCGACGAGGCCAAGATCAGCATCTCGACCTTGGAGAAGGTGCTGTCCGGCCGCCGGCCGTTCACGCTCGCCACGGTGATTCGGCTGGAGGAAGCCCTGGGCGTGCGGCTGCGCGACGGCCTCGGCCGCACCCAGCCGGACAAACCCGCCATCGTCGGCCTGGCGGCGGACGAACTGGGAGCCTATGCGCGCGCCGCGGTGTCGTGGATCGAGGGCAGCTATCTGACGCTGCGGCCATCGTTCGGCATGCAGGGCGCCGTCTACGCCTACCTCACCCAGATCACCTGGGACGAGCGGTCCTCATGCCTCGCCTTCCGCGAGGCGGAGCGGCTCGATGCCGCCTTCACCCAGGTGGGCTTCGTTTCCATCCCCCACCAGTCCGGCCACATCTACCTGGTGACCAACCGGCACGGCCAGCACCGGCTGGCGATCCTGGGGCGGCCGACCATCGAGGGCGCCATGTACGGCATCCTGACGACGCTGCAGGCCGGCCGCGGCTCGCAGCTGACGCCGGTGGCCGTGCCGCTGGCGCTGGTGCCCTTGGCCCGGCTGACGGGCAGCCCGGCGTTCGGCCGGGTCGCGGCCGACGCCCCCTGCCACGAAGCCTATCGCCGCCACGTCGCGCGCGTCACCGAGGACATGTTCGCCGTATTCCCGGAGCGCTGAGATGTGCCGAGGCCTCGGCCGGCTCAGGCCAATGAGCGGAGGAAGGAAGCCGTCGCCTGGCCGATCTCGTCCGGGCTGTCCTCCTGGATGAAGTGGATTCCCTTCACCGTCACCTCGGTCTGGTTGGGCCAGGTGCGGCAGGCCTCCCGTGGCCGGCCGGTCAGGATCGAGCCGGGCTCGGCATTGATGAACAGCTTGGGGATCGGGCTCTGTGCGAGGAAGCGCCCGTAGTCCGCCACCACCTCGACGACGTCCTTGGGTTCACCCTCGATCGGGATCTGCCGCGGCCAGGTCAGCGTGGGGCGGCGGTCTTCGCCCGCCGTCGCGAACGGGGCGCGGTAAACCGCCATTTCCGCCTCGCTCAGTGGCCGCAGCACCGATCCGGGCAGCACGCGCTCGACGAAGACGTTCTTGTTCAGCACCATCTCCTCGCCGCCCTCGCCGCGGAAGCCCTGGAACACCCGGCGGGCATTCTCCGGCCAGTCGGCCCAGGTGACCGGCTGCACGATCGCCTCCATGTAGACGATGCCGCGCACGCGCTCCGGGTGCTGGCGGGCCCAGTCGAAGCCCAGCGCCGAGCCCCAGTCGTGCAGCACCAGCACGACCTTGTCGCCGAGGCCAAGCTGATCCCAGAGCGCGAAGAGGTGCTCACGGTGCTCGCGGTAGGTATAGCGCCCGGGCCCGGAACCCGGCAGCTTGTCGGATTGGCCCATGCCGATCAGATCGCACGCCACCAGGCGTCCGAGGCCGGCGCAATGGGGCATGACATTGCGCCAGAGGTAGGACGAGGTGGGATTGCCGTGCTGGAACACGATGGCATCGCCTTCGCCCTCGTCGACGTAGGCCATGCGCCGGCCCAGGACGGTCGCGTATTTGGTCTCGCCGAAACGTTCAGCCGAAATGGGCATGCTCTCCTCCCCGCTTCATCGTGATGCACCGCTCGGCGCCGGCGCCGGGCCGGACGCCAGCCGCGCCGCGGCTTTGCGGCAGGCCTTGAGAATGGCGTCCGAGAGCGCCGGATCGGTCACGCCACGCGCCATCGACAGCCCGCCGATGCAGAGCGCCAGGAAGGCGATGGCATCCTCCTGGCGGGCTGCCCTATCCGGCACGGGCGGCTCGCACGGCTCCGCGAGCCGCGCGAGTGTCTGGAGCAACTCGGCTTCGTAAGCCCTCCGCAACGGCCGTTCGCTGCGCGGGATCTCGCTGGCGAGCGCCGAAAACCCGCAGCTCGTGGCGCGGTCGTCGCGGTGGGCGGGGTTGAGATAGCGTCGCGCCAGGCGCTCGATCCGCTCGGACCACGTCTCCTTGCGCGACGTCCTGAACCAGAGCCGCCGACCCGACGTCAGGGCGGCCTGGAAGGCGGCTACGAGCAGGTCCTGTTTGTTGGCGAAATGCGCATAGAAGGCGCCATGGGTCAGCCCGGCGGCCGTCATGACCTCCGCGATCGAGGCCCCATCGACACCGTCGTCGCGCAGCCTCGCGCCTGCGACTTCGAGAATGCGGGCGTGGGCATTCGCTTTGGCATCTCGTCGGCGCATGTGGGCCGCCTCCAGCTCGGTCGGCCGCTACCGATCCACATGATACCCATCATGTCAATTCGTATGATATCTATCATACGAATTCAGGCACGAGAGCCGTCGCTGCAACCGCGGCGCAAGGCTTAGGGGCTGTCGGCCCAGCGCCCCGGCACGGCGGACAGTTCGGCCAACGAGCCGATGACCACGTCGGCCGCCTCCCCGCAGGTTTCCGCCTGGCTGCGGAGGGCCTTGAACAGCGCGGCAGGCCCGACGGTCCCGCTCCCTGTCAGCGCCTGCCGCAGCGCCGTTGGAGTGACCCGCTCGATGCGCGCCACGTGGAAGCCGAAGCTCTTGGCGCCACACACGTCAAATCCATTGGACGAGACGAAGACGACCTCGTCCGGCAAAACGCCAAGCTGCTCCTGAACGACCTCGTAGGCGCGCGGATCCGGCTTGAACGCCCGCTTGCCGTCGACGCTCAGCACCGCATCGAGGTGGGGCTGGAGGCGCGACTGGCTCACGAGGGCCGCCAGCATTGCCGGGCTGCCGTTGGACAGGATGGCGCGCCTATAGCCGGCGAGCGCCGCCAGCGCGGCTTCCGCGTCGGCGTAGGGACTCAGGGTGTTGTAGGCATCGGCGACGACGGCAAGCAGATCCTCGTTGGCAGCCAGCCCGAGGGTTCCGAGGGTGTAGGACAGGGAATGGCGCGTGACCGTCCAGAAGTCCTCGTAGCGGCCCATCATCGAGCGTAGCCAGCTGTATTCCAACTGTTTCAGCCGCCAGACTTGGGTGATGTAGTCGCCGTGGCCGGGGAACGCGGCGTCGATCGCCCCGGCGACCGACTGCACGTCGTAGAGCGTGCCATAGGCGTCGAACACGAAGGCCTTGATCATGTCCCCATCCTGCTGCCAACTGCGCCGCCATCGTCAGCACGGGCGGCGATGCCGTGCAAGACGAACGCCAGGTATTCGTCGACGATCACCTGCAAGGGAGCGGCGCCCTCCGCGTCGTACCAGCGCCCGAGCCCGTTGAAGGCATCGAACAGGGCGATCGCCACGGCGCGCGTGTCGCAGCGCCGGATCGAGCCGTCGCCGATGCCATCCCCGATCATCGCACGCACCGAGAGGTTGAGCGCCCGGCGCCCGCCGACGTGCTCCTGACGCAGCGGAGGAGCGAGGTCGCGCGGCTCGGTCAGCACCAGGCAACGGCCGAAGTCCTGGCAGATCACCTCGGCATAGATGCGAAAGAATCGAACGAGCCGGTCGAGGCCGCTCAGGTCGGCGTCGTCGGCGTCCTCGAGCACGCCCCGCAGGGCCTCCGCCGCCATCTGCCCGCAGGTGAACAGCAGCTCGTCCTTGCTCCTGGCATAGTAATACAGCGCCGGTTTGGTCACGCCGAGCTCTTCGGCCACGTGATCGAGCGTCGCGGCATGATAGCCGAGCCGATTGAAGGTGCGGGCGGCGGCGCGAAGCACCTCGAGCTTGCGCTGCTCGTAGCGCGGCCCCGGCGCCGCCTTCAGCCTGCCCCGCCCTGCCATCGCCTCGCCTGCACGCCCCTCGACATCGCCCCGCCTGCGGCAGCGAAAAGCTGCCGCCGGGAGGCTTGACTCTCGCACGGTCTCGGCTCAATTTCTACTGACCAGAAAGTAGAAAATGGAAACGCCCGTGGCCGACATCGAGTCCCCCTGGATGACGGAAGACCTGCGCATCCTGCGCGACCAGGTGCGCCGCTTCCTCGAGCGCGAATTCGTCCCGCACCGGGAGCGGTGGGACCGGCAAGGCGTCGTCGATCGCGACGCCTGGCGCCAGGCCGGGGCGGCCGGGCTGCTCTGCGCCAGCATTCCGGAGGCCTACGGTGGCGGGGGCGGCACGCGCGCCCACGACGTCGTGATCCAGGAGGAATTCGGCCGGGCCGGGCTCGCGGGCGGCTTCGGCACCGGCAACGGCGTCCACTCCAACATCGTCGCGCATTACATTCTGGCCTACGGCACCGAGGCGCAGAAACACCGCTGGCTGCCAGGCATGGGGAGCGGCGAGATCGTCGGCGCCGTCGCCATGACCGAGCCGGGAACCGGCTCCGACCTCCAGGCCGTGCGCACCTCCGCCCGGCGTGACGGCGACGCCTATATCGTCAACGGGCAGAAGACCTTCATCAGCAACGGGCAGACGGCGGACCTCATCCTCGTCGTCGTCAAGACCGATCCGTCGGCCGGCGCCAAGGGCGTCTCGATCGTCGGCGTCGAGGCGGCAAGCGCGCCGGGCTTTCGCCGCGGCCGCAACCTCGAGAAGGTCGGCATGCATGCCCAGGACACCTCGGAGCTGTTCTTCGACGACGTACGCGTGCCGGCCGAGAACCTGCTCGGCGAGGTCGAGGGCCAAGGCTTCAAGCAGCTCATGGTACAACTCGCCTGGGAGCGCCTGTCCTGCGCCTTCGGCGCCGCCGTCGCCATGGAGCGGGCGGTCGAGCTCACGTCCACTTACGTGAAGGAGCGAACGGCTTTCGGTCAACCGCTCATGAGCTATCAGAACACGCAGCTCAAGCTCGCCGAGGCGAAGACGCAGGCCGTCATCGCGCGCACCTTCGTCGACGAGCTCATGGTGCGCCTGCTCGCCGGCGCGCTCGATCCGACGACGGCGGCGATGGCCAAGTGGTGGACGACGGACGCCCAGTGCCGGGTTGTCGACGAATGCGTGCAGCTCTTCGGCGGCTACGGTTATATGACCGAATATCCAATTGCCCGCATGTATGCCGATGCTCGCGTTCAGAAAATTTATGCGGGAACGAACGAAGTCATGAAGCTTCTGATCGCGCGGACACTCTAAACGTCTGGAAATATATCTCAATCGTACGGGAGAGTCGTATGTCGAACGAAGTCAGAATCGCAGGGGTGGGGATGATCCCCTTCACGAAACCGGGGGCCAGCGAGGCCTACAACATCATGGGCGAGAAGGCTGCCGCAGCCGCCTTCAAGGACGCCGGCCTGCCTTACGACGCGGTCGAGCAGGTCTATGTCGGCTACGTCTACGGCGACTCGACCGCCGGCCAGTCCGCCGTCTACCGCCTTGGCCTGTCGGGCGTGCCGATCATCAACGTCAACAACAACTGCTCGACGGGTTCCTCGGCGCTGTTCCTGGCGCGCCAGGCGGTCGAAACCGGCGCCGTGGAATGCGCGCTGGCCCTGGGCTTCGAGGAGATGCGGCCGGGCGCCCTCGGCTCGATCTTCACCGACCGACCGAACCCGATGGAGCGTTTCTCCCACGAGATGGTGGAGCTGCAGGGCTTCGACAAGCAGGCGCCTGGCGCCGCCCAGTTCTTCGGCGGCGCAGGCCAGGAGTATGCCAAGAAATACGACACGCGCCGCGAGACCTTTGCCAAGATCTCATCCAAAGCTCGTGCCCACGCGCAGCACAATCCCTTCGCCATCTTCAAGGATCCGCTCTCGGTCGAGGAGGTGCTCGGCTCGCCGCACATCTTCGGGCCGCTGACGCGCTACCAGTGCTGTCCGCCGACCTGCGGCGCCGCGGCGGCGATCGTCTGCACCCCGGAATTCGCCAAGCGCCACGGCATCGAGGCGGGGATCGTCATCAAGGCGCAGGCGATGACCACCGACGGCCCGAGCACCTTCGACGATCACTCGATGATCAAGCTCATCGGCTACGACATGGCCAAGGAGGCGGCCCGCCGCGTCTACGAGAAGGCGGGCGTCGGACCGGACGACGTACAGGTGGTGGAACTGCACGACTGCTTCACCGCCAACGAGCTCCTGACCTACGAGGCGCTCGGCTTGACGCCGGAAGGCACCGCCGAGAAGTTCATCTGGGACGGCGACAACACCTACGGTGGCAAATTCGTGACCAATCCGTCTGGCGGCCTCCTGTCCAAGGGCCATCCGCTCGGGGCCACGGGCCTTGCCCAGTGCGCCGAGCTCGTGTGGCAGTTGCGCGGACAGGCGGACAAACGCCAGGTCGAGGGCGTCACCCATGCGCTCCAGCACAACCTCGGCCTCGGCGGTGCCTGCGTCGTGACCCTCTACGGGCGGGCGTGACGACATGCTCGATCCGTCCTTCATCGGCACCGTCACGAAGCCGCGCGCGGTCGAAGTGGAGAAGGGCCAGCTCAGGTTCTTCGCCAACGCGACCGGCGAGACCAACCCGATCTACTTCGACGAGACGGCCGCCAAGGCGGCCGGGCATCCGACGCTGCCGGCACCGCCCACCTTCCTGTTCTGCCTGGCGAGCCTCGCGCCGGACACCGAGAACGTGCTGGGCAAGCTCGGCGTCGGCATCGGCCGGATCCTGCACGGGGAGCAGCGGTTCACGCCGGCGAAGGCGATCTATGCCGGCGACACCATCACGCTGACCACGCGTGTCGCCGACATGTACGAGAAGAAAGGCGGCGCGCTCGACTTCATCGTCCAGGATACCGACGCCACCAACCAGAACGGTGAAAGCGTCGGCAGCATGCGCGGCGTCATCGTCGTCAGGAACGGGTGAAGCGCCATGACCATCACCTATGACAGCGTGAGCGTGGGCGACGCATTGCCGCCGCACACGAGCGCCCCGATCAGCCGTCACACGCTCGCGCTCTATTGCGGCGCCTCGGGCGACCACAATCCGATCCATGTGGACAGTGACTTCGCCAGGTCGTCCGGCATGCCCGACGTCTTCGCTCACGGCATGTTGTCCATGGCCTTCCTGGCGCAGCTGCTGACCAAATGGGTGCCGCAGGAGCAGATCCGGCACTGGGGCGTCCGCTTCACCTCGATCACGCCTGTCCAGGTCAAGGTGCAGTGCACGGGCAAGGTGATCGAGAAATTCGAGGCCGACGGCGAGAGGCGCGTCCGGCTCGAGATCACGGCGGCGACGGACAAAGGCCAGCAGACGTTGGCCGGCGACGCCATCGTAGCGCTGCCGTAACGGCGGTCGTGCCCGGTGGGTCACGTCGTGGCCGGGGCTCGACCCCGGCCATGACGAAGACGGCAGCCGCCAAGCAAATTCTGGAAAAGAACAAGGGGATTACATGTCCAAGCTCAAGGGCAAGGTTGCGCTCATCTCAGGCTCCGGCCGCGGCATCGGGCGGGCCCTGGCGCTGAAGCTCGCCTCGGAGGGTGCCAGCGTCGTCGTCAACGATCTCGACGCCGAGCCGGCAGCGGAAGTCGTCGACACCATCAAGCGCGCGGGCGGCGAAGCGGTCGCCTGCGTCGGCAGCGTCGTCGCGCCGGGTTTCGCCGACACCTTCGTCGGCACCGCGATGGACAAGTTCGGCGGCCTCGACATCATCGTCAACAACGCCGGCTACACCTGGGACAGCGTCATCCAGAAGATGAGCGACGAGCAGTTCCAGACGATGCTGGACGTGCATCTCGTCGCGCCCTTCCGCATCCTGCGCGCCGCGGCCGAACCGATCCGCGTGCTGACCAAGAAGGAGGCCCTGGAGGGCAAGGAGGTGTTCCGCAAGGTGGTGAACATCTCCTCCATGGCAGGCACCAACGGCAACGCCGGCCAGACCAACTATTCATCGGCGAAAGCGGCGCTGGTCGGCCTCACCAAGACGCTGGCCAAGGAGTGGGGCCGTTACAAGGTCAACGTCAACTGCGTCGCCTACGGCTTCATCGACACGAGGCTGACCCAGGCGATGGAGCAGGCCGATACCAAGGTGGCGATCGACGGACGGGTCTTCCAGGTCGGCGTGCCGGAGGCAACCCGCCAGGCCCTGCCGCGCCTGGTGCCGCTCGGCCGCGCCGGAACGCCCGACGAGGCAGCGGGCGCCGTCTATCTGTTCTGCATCCCCGAGAGCAACTACGTCAGCGGCGAAGTCTTGCTCGTCGGCGGCGGCATCAGCGTTTAGCGGCGACGGGCATAGGCGATCGAAGGCGATGGATGGTCGGGTCATGCCCGGCCATGATGCCGAGAATAAAGGCATCTCGTCTCTACCCCGTCATGGTCGGCGTAACCCGACTATCCATCAGAAACGGGGGCAGGACTTCAGTACTTCTATAAATAATACAAAACAAAACCTTGCTCTGGGAGGACCGGTTCCATGTATCTGACACAAGGACTGCACCGGTCGGTGCAGGTCAATCGGCACGGGATCGCCACCATCTTCGGTGAGCGGCGGCGCAGCTGGGCCGAGCTCAAGGACCGCGTCTCGCGCCTCGCGGCCGGCCTCGTCTCGCTGGGTCTTCAGCGCGGCGACCGGGTGGCCGTCATTGCGCTGAACAGCGACTATTACGTCGAAGCCTACTATGCCGTGGCTTGGGCCGGCGGCGTCGTCGTCCCGGGCAACACCCGCTGGGCTTTGCAGGAGCACATCTATTCCCTCAAAGACAGCGGCGCGCGGCTTCTGCTGGTCGATCGGACCTTTGCCGAGCTCGCCGCCCCCCTTGCCGCGGCCTGTCCGATCGCGGCGACCGTCTTCCTCGACGATGATCCGGCACCGGACGGTCTCACTGCCGTCGATGCGCTCATCGCCCGGTCTGCGCCGATGGCGGATGCCTGCGGAACGGACGACGAGCTCGCCGGCCTGTTCTACACGGGTGGGACCACCGGCCATCCCAAGGGCGTGATGCTGTCGCATCGCAACCTCGTCTCCAATTCCATCAGCACCGCCGCGATGGCCCCCTACCCCGACGACCCGGTGTTCCTGCATTCGCCGCCCATGTTCCACCTGGCGGATGCGGCCTGCATCATCTCCGTCACCATCGCGGGGGGCACCCACGTTGTGGTACCCTTCTTCACCCCCGAGAACGTGGTGCAGGCCATCGAGGCGCACGGCGTCACCGCCGTCGTCCTGGTGCCGACCATGATCAGCATGCTCCGCGATCATATGGCGCAGCGACCGGCCGATCTGTCCTCGGTGCGGCGTGTCGTCTACGGCGCTTCGCCGATCTCGGAGACGCTGCTCGGCGAGGCCATGGCCATGTTCCCCAACGCCAATTTCTACCAGGGCTACGGCCAGACCGAGCTGTCGCCGGCCGCCACCTTGCTGGAGCCGCGGTTTCACCGGCCGGGCGAGAACGGCAAGTCCTATCTGCGCTCCGCCGGCCGCGCCGTCCTCGGCGTGGACGTCCGCATCGTCGGCCCCGACATGGCGGAATTGCCGCTCGGTGAGGTCGGCGAGATCGCCGCCCGCGGTTCCGGCGTCATGCTCGGCTACTGGAACCAGCCCGAGCTCACCCGCCAGACCATCGTGGACGGCTGGTTGCGCACCGGCGACGCCGGCTACATGGACGACGAGGGCTTCGTTTACCTCGTCGACCGGCTCAAGGACATGATCGTGTCGGGCGGCGAGAACGTCTTCTCGGCCGAGGTTGAGAATGCCCTCGCCGCCCACGCTGCCATCTCCCAGTGCGCTGTGATCGGCGTTCCCGATCCCAAGTGGGGCGAGCGCGTCCATGCCATCGTCGTGCTCAAGGACGGCGTCGAGGCAGGCGAGGAAGACCTCATGGCGCATTGCCGCGAGCTCATCGCCGGCTACAAGTGCCCGCGTTCGGTCGAGATACGCGCCGAGCCCCTGCCGCTCTCCGGCGCCGGCAAGATCCAGAAGAACGAGCTGCGCAAGCCTTATTGGGAGGGGCAGGAGCGGCGCATCAACTGAGCTCTTGCGCGGCATCAGGCGTTTGAGCCGCCCCCCGCCTGACGGCACGGGGCTGCCTTGCCGCCACGATGGAGGAACGCCGGCGCCGGCGGACATGCACGAACATGAACGGCGGCCCGCCGCGGCGTCTGCCGGGGCTGGATCGCCTGACGGTGAGGTCGCGCGCCCAACATGACATCCGAACAACCGATTGACCGCCGGCGCCGGAGAGCCGGAGAAGCTGTTGGCGCTATTTTTCCAAGTAATCGCCAGGCTGAACTTGGATCGAAGGAGAATTGCAATGGGGCGCAGGTTCGACGGCAAGGTCGCGTTGGTGGCCGGCGGCGCGGGCGGGATCGGCGGCGCCGTCTGCCGTCAGTTGGGCGGCGAGGGCGCGACCGTGATCTGCGCCGATCTCAGCGAGCGGCGGGGCGCCATGGTCGTCGACGCCGTCGCCGCGCAGGGCGGGGCGATCGAGTTCCTGCGCCTCGACGCAGCGGATCCCCGCGATTGGGACGCCGCCATCGCGCATGCGGCGGCGGCGCATGGCCGGCTCGACGTGCTCGTGACCAGCTTCTATTCCGGGGCGGCCGGGGCTGTCGACACCATGACGGACGAGGGCTGGGAGGCCTCCTTCCGGGCCACGAGCACCGGCGTCTTCCTTGGGATGAGCCGAGCCTTTCGCCTGCTCGGCCAGGGCGGCGCCGTCGTCAACGTGGCCAGCCTTGCGGCCCATCGGCCGACCGGTGAGAACATCGGCTACGCCAGCGCCAAGGCGGCGGTGATCAGCATGGGCCGGGCGGCCGCCATCCGTGGAGCGCCGCGGGGCATCCGCGTCAATACGGTGACGCCCGGAGCGATCGACACGCGCGCGCTGCACGCGACCATGAAGGCACTCGCGGCGCAATCGGACAGCGGTGCGGAGGTCGACATGGGCGCTCGCGCGCCGCTCGGGCGGGTGGGCAGACCCGAGGAGGTCGCCGCAGCCATCTGCTTCCTCGCCTCGCCCGAAGCGGCCTACATCACTGGCGCGGAGCTTATCGTCGACGGCGGAATGGCCGTCTTGTAAGCGGCCGATCCGGATGACGTGCCACGCCTCGCCGCCCGTGCTCGCTGCCACCAAGGTGCATCGCGCCGAAGGATCGGGGACCCTCATGGCGCGTCGCGCCCGCCCGTCCCGCGCAGTCCGACGTCGTTGGTGAGGGCGTGCGAGCCACCGGGCGAGCTGCCCGCCCTCAGACACGGTGACGTCGATGCCTCCATCGTGCTTTACAGATGCGTACCGATCGTTGCCTGAAGTCCGGGCAGCCTCTCGATCGAAGCGGTGATCCGTTCGCGCCAGCGTTTCCCTCTGGATAGCGCGTCCTCCAACGCGTCGCGAAGATCGTCAGGCCGATCGGTCCATAGGACATTGACCAGGAATTCGGCTTGCAGCCGGTCCTTCACCGCTTTGAGGCGATCGCGTCCTTCCAGGCGCCGATCGGCCACGATGAGCTTGTGGATGGCGAACCGTTCGGGTCGAGGGATCTGCACAAGGACACCATCGCGATAGGTTACAGCGGCATAGATCGGCTCGGCGAGGAGGTAGTTCAGATAGTGGAGCGATTGAGCATACACGCCCAGCGCAGGGAGAGGTCGAAGCTCCTCAGCCGCGGTGAAGGAGGGCGTCAGGAACTCGACGAACGTTTCATTGCGGGCCTGCTTCCATCGCCAAGTCTTGTTGCGATCGAAGGACGGAGCTGGTTCGAAGGAAAAATCCTCGAGAACCGCCGCGAGGGGTCTGGAAACAGTCTCATCGAGCGCAATCGAGAGGCGTTCGAAGCTTGCGATGTCGATGTCGCCGGTCTGGGCCGTCTGATCGAAGGCGAAGCGAACGCCTAGCTCTCCTTCGTAGAGCCGGAAAGCATGCGTCCCGACGACAGTTCCTCCGAGTCGGAACACGCCTGCCGAGGCCATGGCATTGAGGAGGCCGGCGGTGGCAGCATCAATGCCGAGAAACCCTTCAGCGCGCAACAACCGGATCAGGCGAGACCGGTTTCGCCGCCTGCTGTCACGGCCTTCGCGAAGTGTTTCGATCCGCCGCATCCGCGCCCGCAGGGCCTCGCCGTCGTCGCCGATATAGGTTTTCTTGACGTCGGATCCGACGCGATAGGTGTCGTACCAATAGACGCGCCCACGGCGCTCGATCCGCGTCGGCGTCCCGCGGATTTCCGCTGCGACCTCATCGCGCAGGGACGCCAGGAGATCGTGATAAGCGGCATGTGCGATGGGCGAATGATGCGTGACCAATGACGTGCTCAACGAGTCCCATTTTCGTTGAGCATAAGCGATGTTCTACGAAATTGAAATTCGTTGAGCATCAAATGCCCGACCGCGCCTCGCGTGCGGCGCTTGAACGGAGTCGCCGATCTCCAGCCGTTGGGAGATCGCGAGCGGCATCATGGAGCGGGTTCTGCTGGCGGCGGGCTGACGCGCGCCATCAAGATCGGGCCATCCGAGTTCGCCGGCCTCGGCTTTTCGGCTCGGGCCGCGCAAATAGTCGCTAAGGAGGTGATCGTGGCGCTACGTTCCAAGACGCAGGCACAGCGCAGCGGCTTGGCCCTCCCCCCGTCACGGATGTGTGTCTCCACCCAGGCGCCGCGGCTCAACGATATCGCGGCCAGCCTCAAGCACCATGCCCGAGCGGATACCATCCCTCCGCGATCCTCGGCGGTTGAGGTCGGGCATTGCCCGTGTCGCCACCGGCCGGCCAGCTTGATCCGGTGCGGCGCTCATCACGCCCGTTTCATCGCTTGCCGGATTCCTCGCCTCGCCCCTCGGCGTTCTGGGCAAGGGGCGTCAACGGCGAGCCGCCGAGCGGACCGCGGGCGGTGATGCGGTAGACGGCTGCCGGCGGGATGTTCAGCATGGCGCGGCCGACGAACGTGGCCTTGAGGCCGAGGCGGTCGAGCACCGGGCGCGGCACAGGGCAGCGGGGGCCGTAGGTGAACTGATAGAAGGCGCCGCGCGGCCTGATGTAGCCGAAGGCCGTGCTCATGATGCCGACGATGTGGCGCAGGCTCATGTTGAGCAGCGGCAGGCCGCTGACCACGGCGCCGACGGGCGCGCCGTCGTAGAGCCGATGCTGGGCGAGGCGGCTGGCGTCCATCCATAGCACCCGGGCGGCCGGGAAACGCTGCTGCAACAGCCTGGCGAAATCCGAGCCGTACTCGATCAGCGTCAGCTCATCCTCGCGCACGCCTCGGCCGAGCAGCGCCCGCGTAAAGACGCCGGTGCCGGCGCCGAGCTCCAGCACCGGTCCCGTCTGGGGGCCGACGCCACGCGTCATCAGATCGGCGAGGGCGGAGCCGGACGGCGCGATGGCTCCGATGCGGAGCGGATTGCTGGTCCAGGCGCGAAGGAAATTGAACGAGTCGGGCGTGATGCTGTGAGCCATATCGAGGCGAGGTTCCTTGCATTGCGGCGACCGCGGCCACCGTCGGCAGCGGACGGCGCGCAGTGGGTCACGGCGTGCTTCCATATCTGCATCGGCCGGATTGCACGAGCATTGCGTCCGGCCGCCGGAGGGTTATGCGGCGTTCACCGGCAGTGTGATCCTGAAGCGAGCCCCGCCGTTCACGCCGTCGAGGACGTCGATCGAACCCCGATGCAGCCGCACGATCTCCCGGACGAGATGCAGTCCGAGCCCGGCACCGCGATGGCGCGCCTTGAGCCGCTGGAACGGCTCGAAGATGCGGGCCCGGTCCGGCTCGGGGATCCCGGTCCCCTCATCCGCGACCTCCATGACGCCGTTGCCCGCCACACGCACCGTGATCATGCCGCGACGGCCGGCATGCTCGATAGCGTTCTGCACCAGATTGGTCAGCACCCGCTCGAGCGCAAGCCGGTCGCCGCGCACGCGGGTCGGCGCTGCTTCAGCCTCGAACGAGATGTCGAAGCCCGCGGCGATGGCGAGCGGCGCGAGGTCGGCGGCGACCTGCCGGCCGAGCTCGACCAGATCGACGGCAGCGAAATGGGTTGGGTGTGGCGCCACCCGCTGGAGGTCGAGCAACTGGTCGGCCAAGGTCGACAGCCGGGCGACATCGGTCAGCAGTCGCGTCCGTTCAGGGCCTTCCGGCAGGGCCTCGAGGCGGGTGCTGAGGATGGCGATGGGCGTGCGCAACTCGTGCGCTGCATCGACGAGGAAGCGCTGACGGCGCTCGTAGCCCTCGTCGAGGCGGCCCAGCGCGTCGTTGACCGCGTTCACCAGCGTGATCACCTCGGCCGGCACATCCTCCAGCGGCAGGCGCGCCCCACGCTCGTCGGCATCGATGCGTGCCGCGCCGGCCGCCACCTTGTCCAGGCCGCCGAATGCCCGCCGCACCACCATGGGTGTGGCGATCACGGTCGCCGCCGTCATCAGCGCCAGCGTGGGCAGGATGACGGTGACGAAGATCACGAGCGCTGCCCAGCCGATCTGCCCGAGCCGGACGGCGCCGCCCGGCCCGGTCAACACCTGGACCTCGCCCGCGCCGGCGGTGCTGATCCACTTCAGCCGCCCGCTCGGCCGCGGCACTTCACCGAGGTTCGAGCCCAGCCGCGCCTGGCTCACGTCGTCGAGCGCCGCGCCGATGTGGGTGAAGGCCGAGGGCACGGCACCCTCGCTGACCGACCGCCCCGCGCGGTCGCGAACCACGAACCACAGGCCCGGCACATCGCCTCGCAGTGCGGTCAGCTCCGGCGTAGGCCGGAGCACGAGCCTTCCCTCCTCGTCCCGAGCCGCGGCCCGACCGACCGCGGCGATGACCGCATCTTCCGACTCCAGATGGACGAGATAGCCGCAGGCCCATAGGGCGGCGAGGACCGTCGCCATGAAGGCGACGAGGATCGCGGCCTGCAGCATGATTAGCCGTGAGACCAGGTGCCACTTAAGGGAGCAGGCCGCGTCGTCCCTCATGCAGCGCGCATCAGGTAGCCGACGCCGCGGATGCCGTGGATCTCGACGGCGGCCTCCGCGTCCGCCAGCTTGCGCCGCAGCCGCGAGACATGCGCGTCGAGCGCGTTCGATTGCACCTCGTCGGCAAAGCCGTAGACAGCATCCTCCAGCGCCGAACGCATGACGGTGCGGCCGGCGCGCCGCGCCAGCGTCTCCAGCACCAGGAGTTCGCGCCGCGGCAGGTCCAGGCGCCGGCCATCGACACTCGCCTCGCGATTATCCTGATCAAACGATAGCCGCCCGACCCGGAGGACGCGCGCCGCCACGGCGCCCGGTCGGCGCAGCACCGCCCGCAGCCGGGCCAGCAGCTCCTCCACCGCGAACGGCTTGGCGACGTAGTCGTCGGCACCCGCGTCGAGCCCCGCGACCCGATCCGGCGTGTCGCCACGGGCGGTCAGCACGATCACCGGCGTGCGCGCAGCGCCCTCCTGTCCGCGCAGCCGGGCCAGCAGGGCCAAGCCATCACCGTCGGGCAGTTGCCTGTCGAGCAGAACGGCATCGTGCAGCGGGCCGGCCAGCGCTTCTTCGGCCTCGGCCAGCGTCGCGACATGGTCGAGCACGATGTCGTGCCGATGCAACGCGGCGCGGAGCGCGGCAGCCATCTCGGGCTCGTCTTCGACCAGAAGGACGCGCAAGCGGACAAATCCTTTGCTGTGCGGACGACCGCTAACGCACCACCATTGCGGCTACATTGCGCCGTCCGCCGCTTTCCTGGCACAAGAGCGCTGCGGCAACTCAGGCACCGGAGCTGCATTCCGAGCGCGGCCAAGATCGTCGCGGTGCGGGGAATACGTGAAGGACGGGGTCCATGACTGACATCCTGGTGGTCGGGGCGGGCCCGGTCGGCCTCACCATGGCCTGCGAGCTCGCGCGGCACGGCGCGCGCTGCCGCATCATCGACCGCGCGCCGGAGCCTCTGCCCTATTGCCGTGCCATCGGGGTAACGCCCCGCACGCTGGAAGTGTGGGACGACATGGGTATCGCCCGCACCATGATCGACGCGGGCCTGTGGCTCACCGGCCAGCGCTCCGTCATCGCGGGCCAGCCGCCGCACGATGCCGCCGCCCCGCCCCTCGGCCTGCCCTACGCGCAGCTCGGCCTGCCGCAATACACGACCGAACGGGTGCTGACCCAGCATCTGGCCGGCTTTGGTCTCACCGTCGAGCGCGGCGTCGAGCTGGCGTCCCTGAGGCAGGATGGAGCGGCGGCAACGGTCTCGTTGGCCCGTGCCGACGGCAGCATCGAGGAAGCCCGCTTCCGCTACGTGGTGGGCTGCGACGGTGCCCACAGCGCCGTGCGCAAGGCCCTCGGCATCGCCTTCGAGGGCGACGCCTTCCCCTGGCCGTTCATGCTTGGCGACGTCCACATCGACTGGGGCCTGCCCTACGGCATGGCGCTGCGGGCGCTGCGCCTCAACGAGGGCGCGCCGCCCGACATGTTCATCGCCATCCCCCTGCCCGAGGCCGGCCGCTACCGCGTCTCCATGATGGCACCGCCCGCATTGGCTTCGGCTGGCGGCACCGACCACGGCATCCAGGCCGAGCTCGAGGGGCCCGACCTCGCCGCCCTCCAGGTGGTGGCCGACGCGCTGCTGCCCGAGCGTCCCCGTCTGTCGGATCTGCGCTGGTCCTCGATCTTCCGCATCAGCATGCGGCTTGCGGCCCATTACCGCCAAGGCCGCGTCTTCATCGCCGGTGACGCCGCCCACATCCACCCGCCCACCGGCGGCCAGGGCATGAACACCGGCATCCAGGATGCCTACAACCTGGCCTGGAAACTGGCGCTCGCCGCCACCGACGCAGCGCCCGAGGCGCTTCTCGACAGCTACGAGGCCGAGCGCCTGCCGGTCGGCGCCGAGGTGGTGGCGCGCACCGAGGCGGCCAGCGTGAGCTACGGCCGCGAGCAGGGCGGCGGCGCCCCCGACAGCCGCCTCGTCGATGCGCAGGTCCTCGTCTCCTACCGGGGCACGCCTTTCGTGCAGGACGATGCGGCCGGAGCAGTGGGGCCGAACGCCGGCGATCGCGCGCCCGACGTGACGGGCCTGACGCGCGACGGGCTGGGCTTCCCGCTCCGCCTGTTCGATATCCTCCGAGGCACCGGACACGTGCTGCTCGTGCAACTCGCCGCAGATGATGCGGACGCGGCCGTGGCGGAGCTCGCCGCCTTCACGGCGACGCTTCGCGCCCGCTCCGTCCCGGCAGTGCGGGTCGTCGCCATCGGGCCGCTCGGACCGGCGCAGCGGCCGGGCCTCGTCGTCCTGCATGACCCCGACGGCGCCTTCCTGGCGTTCTATGGCGAGGCCGGCGCGTTCCTCGTCCGGCCGGACGGCCATATCGGCTGGCGCGGCCGCTCATGGCGGGATGCGGGCCTGGGGGCTTATCTCGATAAGGTGCTGCGCGCGCCGGACCGCTCGGCTCCGTGACTCGACCGACGCCGCTCCGGCGCTTATAAGCGCCCCTCCGATTTCGGGAGGATCCCATGAAGCGCCGCGCGAACGACCTGCCTCTCGCCCCGTTCGCCCTCCCCGTTCCGGCGCCTCATGTCAGCTCTCCTCACCTTGGACTCCGTCGCGCTCCGCACCCCTGACGGTCACCTCCTCGTCGAAAACCTGTCCCTGGCGCTCGGCCACGAGCGGGTCGGGCTCGTCGGCCGCAACGGCGTCGGCAAGTCGACGCTGCTCGACGTCATCCTGGGTGAGACCGCGCCCGCCGCGGGCTCGGTGCACGTCGCCGGCCGCGTCGCCATCCTCCGCCAGTCCATGCGGCCGCCGCCGGGCGCGACCATCGCGCGGCTGATCGGCGCCGAGGACGACCTGGAGCGGCTCGCGCGCATCACGAACGGCTGCGCGCATGCGGACGATCTCGACGCCGCCGACTGGTCGCTGCCGCAACGGATCGACATGGCGCTGGACCGCGTCGGCCTACCGGGCCTGGCGCTCCATCGGCCGGCCGCGGCCTTGAGCGGCGGCCAGATCACGCGCGCCTCGCTCGCCGCCCTCATCGTGGCCGAGCCCGATCTGATCCTGCTGGACGAGCCCACCAACAATCTCGATCGCGCGGCGCGGGCCGCCGTGGTCGATCTGCTCGAGGAGTGGGAGGCCGGCGCGCTCGTCGTCAGCCATGACCGGGCTTTGCTGCGGCGGATGGACCGGATCGTCGAGCTGTCCGACCTCGGCGCCCGGCTCTATGGCGGCAACTGGGACGTCTATGCGGAGCGCCGGGCCGAGGAGCAGGCAGCGGCCGCGCGCGGGCTGACAGCGGCCGAGCGCCGGGCCGCCGAGGTTGAGCGCAACGTTCAGGCCGCCCGCCAGCGTCAGGATCGGAGCGACGCCGCTGGGCGGCGAGCCCGGGCCAAGGGCGGCGCACCCAAGATCCTGCTCGACGCGAAGGCCGACAAGGCCCAGACGACCGGCGCCCGGCAGGACCGGCTGGCCGAGCGCCAGCGCGAGGCCGCGCAACGCGATCTGGAGGACGCACGCGCCCGGGTGGAGCGTGTGCGCCGCCTGGCCTTCGCACTGCCGCCATCCGGCCTTGCCGCCGGCCGGCAGGTGCTGACGTTCGAAGAGGTGGGCTTCGCCTGGCCGGACAGCCCGGCCCTGCTCCGCGCGTGCGACCTGTCGCTGGTCGGGCCCGAGCGCGTGGCGCTGACCGGCCCCAACGGCGCCGGCAAGAGCACGCTGATCCGACTGGCGGCGGGCGAGCTGGCGCCCACGGCCGGCTGCATCCGGCGCGGCGTGCGCACCGTCCTGCTCGACCAGCACGCGGCCATCCTCGCCGACGAGCTGACCCTCCTCGACAACTTCCGCCGCCTCAACCCGGCGGCGGACGACAACGCGGCACACGCGGCGCTGGCGCGCTTCCTCTTCCGCAACACCGCCGCGCTCAAGCACGCCGGCGCCCTCTCGGGCGGCGAGCGCCTACGCGCGGCGCTCGCCTGCGTCCTGATGGGCCCGGCCCCGCCCCAGCTCGTCATCCTCGACGAGCCCACCAACCACCTCGACCTCAGCGCGATCGAAGCCGTGGAGGCAGCGCTCGCCGGCTACGACGGCGCGCTGCTGCTCACCAGCCACGACGTAGATTTCTTGGACGCCGTCGGTGTGACGCGCCGGATCGACGCCGCGTGTTGGCGTGACGGGCGCGGCGGATGACCGGGCTCGAAGCCGGCGCGTTGCTTGCGGATTGCATCTCAAATGCAGTGCGCCGCCAGCGGAGCGCGCGTGGTCTGGAAGTCGTGCGTCCCTGGCGCGTTTCCGACGAACGGATCGGGCCTAGAGCGCTTTCGAGCGAAGTGGACGCCGGTTCGCGTGAAGAAAACGCGATGAATCAAACAGATAGAGCACTTCGGCGTTTCGAAGAAACGCGGAAATGCTCTAACGGCTCGCGGGCGGCGCTCCAGGGCGCAGCGCGGACCCAGGCGCCCCCTCTCGGGCGTTGTCTGCCTCGGCAGGCCCCGGCCGCTTGCGTTCCTATTGTCCCGGCATGGTGACGATCAGCGGTCCGTTGCGCGTGGCAACGACGGTGTGCTCGTATTGGACCGTGAGGGCTCTCGGCTGGCTGTAAAGGGTCCAGGGGTCGTCGCCATCCTCGGCGAACTCGGCGCCGAGGGACAGGAAGGGCTCGACGGTAAACACCAGCCCGTCTCCCATGATCCGGCGCTCGGAGGCATCGGGCCACGTCGCGATCTCAGTCGGTTCCTCGTGCAGCGACAAGCCCACTCCATGGCTGGCGAGATTGCGCACCAGCGTGTAGCCATTCTTTCGCGCGAATGCGCCCACGGCCCGGCCAATGCCCGATATCGGCCGGCCGGCACCGACCTGACGCAATCCTGTCCACATCGCCCGGCGCCCGTCCCTGCAAAGCTGCTCGACCGCGCGGGTCACGGGCGGCACGGCGAACGAGGCCCCGGTGTCGGCGAAGTAGCCCTCCCTCTCCGCGGAGACGTCGATATTGACCAGGTCACCCGGCCTGATCCTGCGGTCACCCGGGATGCCGTGCGCGATCTCTTCGTTGACGCTGATGCAGGTCGCGCCGGGAAAGGCGTAGACCATCTCCGGCGCCGAACGAGCCCCCGCGGCTTCCATGAATTCCCGCCCGATCTGATCGAGTTCGAGCGTGGTCATGCCGGGCTCGATCGCCTTGCCCATCACCTCCAGCGTGTTGGCGACGATGCGCCCGATCTGCTTCAGATCCGTCAAGTCTTCGTCGCTCGACAGCGTCATGTCTTGTCCTTTCGCAAAGCCTCGGGAGGCTCTCACCGGGCATCCCTGCCATCGTCGAGGACCCCGGCGATGCCGTCGGCGCGGCGCGGCCGGCTGCTTGAGCGATGGCGCGCGATCCGCTTGGTATGGTTTGGGTATACGTCAAGCCGACCCGATCGGGCCAACCGAAACGTCCGCTTCCCCTGGATCTCCCCGCGTGCTGAAGACTTTGAAGGGCGAGGGCTCCGCCTCACCAGCCTTCGCCGACGCCCAGGGAGGCGAGAAATGCAGCGAAGCTGCGGCCCAGAACCCTGACCTCCCCGCGCTGCATCGGGTGGAAGGGGATCGACACGAAGGCGAGCCCGCCCCGATGGCGATCGATGCCGTAGGCCGTCGGCCCCCCGTTCGAGCCGATGAGCACCAGCTCCGGCACGAGGGACTCCACCTGGTAGCCGCTGTTGGCCGCGACACTGCGTGCGGCGCCGTCATACCCCGTCGTCGGCCGGAGTGACATCCATCGCCGCGCCCGGCCCGTCGACGTGACGGCGCACCGAGCGTTCGATGACCGCGCGGGCTCCGCTCGCGATGGCGCCGCGGTCCCAGAAGGCGGAATAGAGGGCGTCGAAGTCGAGCGCTCCGAGGCGCGCGCCGATGCGCTCCGCCTCGGCCGCCGGCAGCGGCACGTAGTTGGGATAGGACCACATGAAGGCGACATGCCGGCGGTCCCAGGTCACGAGCACCGTGTCGCCGGTCAGCAGCATCCGCCGCTCGCCCCAGTGCAGCACGGTGTTGCCGGGGAAGTGACCGCCGATCCGGTGCAGCGTCAGGCCGGGCAGCACCGCGCGCGTGTCCCCGCTCCAGAAGTCAAGGTGCGGATCGGCGTCGACGACCCACCGCCGGTCGGCCTCGTGCAGCAGCACAGGGCAGTCGAACGCGCGTCCCCACGTGGCCATGGCGCCGTAGAAGTGGGGATGGGAGATCGCCACGGCCTTGAGGCCGCCGAGCGCATGGACGACGTCGCAGGTCGCCGCGTCGAGGAAGCTGATGCAGTCCCACAGCATGTTGCCCGCCGGCGTGGTGACCAGGAACGCCCGCTGGCCGATGCCGACCTGCGGCATGGTCCAGACGCCGTAGAGCCCCGGCGCGACCTTGCGGAAGGCGTTGAAGTGGTCGACCGCCAGGTGCTCCGGCGTCACCCACGCCTGGCCGCCCATCGGCACGAACTGCCGTTCGTCGTCGCAGATCATGCAACGGACGGGCGGCGTATCGCTTTCGGCATACTGGACGCCGCAAGCCCTGCACAGAAATGTCGGCACGGTTGTCCTCCCAGGCTCGAGTCGAGAACCCGTTGACCGGGCCCTTTGCTCCATCGCCCCTCGCCGGCGCGCCGCCACACCCGTCATGGCACGGCACGGCGGCAATTCGGCGGAGCCTTTCCCCGGCGGGCGTCCGCCGGGTTATCACATGTGTGATTTGTAGCTCGCACGGCCTGCCCCGGGCTTGCGCTGGCGGTCGCGCGGATCGAACTTGGCGCCCAGGAAACGCGCGAGCACGGCATGGCAGACGACTTCAGATCAAAAGCAGTTCTTTGGCCAAAGGGTCATCTCTATGAGGATTTCAGCGTCGGACAGGTGATGAATCACCATTGGGGTCGGACGATATTGGAGAGCGATACCGTTCTCTTCACCACTCTGACGCTTAGCTTCAACCCGATTTACTCTAACCGCGCGTTCGCCAAGGCGCACGGTCATCCCGACATCGTTGTCAATCCGCTCTTCGTCTTCAATACCGTGCTGGGCTTGAGCGTGGAGGATTGCAGCGAGATTGGCGGTCCCTTCGTCGGCGTCGGCAAGCTCACCTACCACGAGCCGGTCTATCCCGGCGACACGATCACATCGCGCAGCACCACCGTGGCGTGCCGCCTGTCCCAGAGCAATCCGTCGAGCGGCATCGTCACCTGGCACACCGAAGGCCTCAACCAGGACGGCCGCCGCGTCATCGATTTCGAGCGCTCCAACCTGGTGCGGCGCCGGCACCCGGAGGGTCGATCCGCATGACGACGAAGCTTTCCGCCCTCACCGGCCGCAACAATTATTTCGAGGATTTCAGCGTCGGCCTGGTGATCCGCCACGCCCGCGGCAAGACCATGGAGCCGCTGGAGAACGTGCTGATCACCAACCTGGTGATGAACACCGCGCAAGGCCACTTCAACGAGGACGCCATGAAGGCATCGGCCTTCAAGCAGCGCATTTCCTACGGCGGGGTCAACTTCTCGCTGATCATGGGCCTCGCCAGCCAGGACACCTGCGAGAATGCGCTGGCCGAGCTCGGCCTCGACAACATCCGTCTCATGCAGCCGGTGTTTCACGGCGACACGCTCTACGCCTATTCCGAGGTGCTGGAGGTGAAGGACGCGGATCGCGAGGATGCCGGCGAGGTAACCTTCCGCCACTACGGCGTCAATCAGCGCGACGAGCAGATCTTCCAGGGCGACCGGCGCGTGCTGCTGAAGCGGCGCAGCCATTGGGGCGACCGGTGAGCGGGATGGACGAGCCCTTCGGCGCCCTGCAGGGGCTGAGGGTGCTCGACCTCACCCAGGCCCTCGCCGGGCCGTTCTGCACCCAGATCCTCGCCGACCACGGCGCCGAGGTCATCAAGCTGGAGCCGCCCGAAAGCGGCGACATGGCGCGGCTCTCGGGGCCGTTCCACGCCGCCGACACGGCGCACCGCCAGTCCGGCTATTTCCACAGCATCAACCGCAACAAGAAGAGCATCGTCATCGACCTCAAGCAGGAAGCCGGGCGCCAGATCGTCCTCGACCTGGTGCCGCGCTTCGAGGTGGTGGTCGAGAACTTCCGGGCCGGCGTCATGGACAAGCTCGGCCTCTCCTACGAGCGGCTGCGCGAGCGCAACCCGCGCCTGGTCTATGCCGTCATTCGCGGCTTCGGCGACCGCCGCACCGGCGCCAGCCCCTACGCCGACTGGCCCGCCTACGACGTGGTGGCGCAGGCCATGGGCGGCATGATGGGGGTGACCGGCGCCGATGCGGATCATCCGGTCAAGGTCGGTCCCGGCGTCGGCGACACGGTGCCGGCGCTCTATCTCGCCGTCGGCATCCTCGCGGCGGTGCTGCGGGCGCGCGCCACCGGCGAGGGCCAGTTCGTCGACGTCGCCATGCTCGACGCCATCCTGGGCGTCAGCGAGCGCATCGTGCACCAGCGCTCGTTCAGCAAGGTCGTGGCCGAGCCGGAGGGCAACCATCATCCCTTCATCGCCCCGTTTGGCATCTTCCCGGCCTCGGACGGGCATGTCGCCATCGCCTGCCCGAGCGACCACTTCTTCCATGAGCTGTGCCGGCAGCTGGACGCCGCCGACCTGCTCGACGATGCCGGCCTCGCCACCCTCGCCGGCCGCCGCGACAACCGACGCCGCGTCGTCGAGGCGGTCGGCGCCCGCACGGCGCGCTTCACCAAGGCCGAGCTCACCGCGCGGCTGGGCGGGCGCGTGCCCTTCGGTCCCGTCTACGACATGGACGAGATCGGGCACGACCCGCACTTCGCCGCACGCGCCATGCTGGCGGACATCGACTGCCCCGGCATCCCGGAGACGATGCAGATCGCCGGCATCCCCATCAAGCTGACGGCGACGCCGGGCCGCGTCGTCCACCGCGGCCCAGGCCAGGGCGAGCACACGGACACGGTGCTGCGCCAGGCGGGCTTCGCGGCAAGCGACCTCGCCGCGTGGCGGCAGGCCGGCATCATCAAGTAACCCCTCAGGATCGACCCATGACCTCTCAGCCCATGCGCCTGCGCCGTTCCCAGCTCGCCGTCCCCGGCAGCAGCGAGAAGATGCTGGCCAAGGCGGCGCAATCGGCCGCCGACCACGTCTTCTGCGACCTGGAAGATGCGGTGGCGCCGTCCGCCAAGCCCGGCGCCCGCCACACCATCGTCGAGGCGCTGAACGGGCTCGACTGGGGGCGCAAGACGCGCTGCGTGCGCATCAACGACGTCGGCTCAGAGTGGTGCCACGAGGACATCATCACCGTGGTCGAGGGCGCCCGTGAGAACCTCGACACCATCATGCTCCCCAAGCCCCTGCGGCCGTCGGACGTGCACTTCGTCGACCTCCTGCTCAACCAGCTGGAGACCAAGCTGAAGCTCACCAAGCGCATCGGCATCGAGATCCTGATCGAGGAGGTGGAGGCGCTGGCCTGCGTGGAGGAGATCGCCAAGGCCTCGCCCCGGGTCGAATGCATCATCTTCGGCATGGGCGACTATTCCGCCTCCCAGCAGATCGACATGCGCGAGATCGGCGGCGACGCCGGCTACCCCGGCGACATCTGGCACTACCCGCGCTTCCGCATCTGCATGGCGGCGCGGGCAGCTCGGGTCGATCCGGTCGACGGGCCGTTCGGCAACTTCAAGGACGATGCGGGCTACCGGCGCGAAGCAAAGCGCGCGCTGGCGCTGGGCTTCGTCGGCAAATGGGCGATCCACCCGGCCCAGATCGAGCCCGCCATCGAGACCTTCTCGCCCAAGGCCCCGGATGTCGCCCGCGCCCGCGAGATGGCGGAGGCCTACGCCAAGGCCACCGCGGAAGGCGTGGGCTCCGTGAACGTCGGCGGCAATATGGTAGACGCCGCCTCCATCCGCATCCTCAACAACACCATCCGGCGCGCCGATCTGATCGGGATGTAGCATGCCCAGGGCGAATGAGCCTTTGGCCGGCCCGGCGATCAAGTCGGCGGCCCGCACGCTCGAGGTGCTCGAGTTCTTCAGCGCCCGTCAGCAGCCCGCCACCGTGGGCGAGATTGCGGCGGCGCTGGGGCTGCCGCAATCGAGCGCGTCGATGCTGCTCAAGAGCCTGGTCTCGCTGAACTACCTCGATTATCGGCCGGCGACGCGCCGCTTCGTGCCAACCTACCGGGTGACGCTGCTCGGCAGCTGGATCAAGGTGGTGGACGACGCGCACGCCGCCCTCACCGATCTCATGGAGGCGATCCACCGCGACACCGGCGAGACCGTGATGCTCGGCATGCAGCACGGCGCCTCCATGCGCTACGTTCACATCCTGGGAGCGAGCTACGCGGTGCAGCTCGCCGTCGCCGTCGGCACCGTGCGGCCGATGACGCTCGCGGCCATCGGCCAAGTGCTGCTGAGCGCCAAGCCGGACGCCGAGATCCGCGCCATCGTGCGCCGCAACAATGCGGACGTGGCCGAAAGCCAGCGGGTGCGCGAGAGCGAGTTCATGGCCGAGATCCGCCTCGTCCGCGCCCGCGGCTATGCCGAGAGCCTGGGCCGCATGACGGCCGGCGCCAACGTCATCGCCATGCTGGCGCCCACCGAGGGCGAGGGGCCCGCCATGGCCATCGGCGTCGGCGGCCCCTCCGAGCGCATCGCCCACGCGCGCGACACCATCATCACCGCCCTGGGCCGCCATCTGCGGCGGCCGTGCGCCAAGGACAAGCCCTCATGACCGACCAGACGCCCAGCTCCAATCCCGGCTACCTCACCGACGAACGGGTGATGATGCGTGACCTCGCCCGCACCTTCACGCGCGAGGAGGTGCTGCCCGTCGCCAACCGGCTCGACCCCGAAAAGGGTGACATCCCGCGCGAGCTGGTGGAGCGCATGGGCGACCTCGGCTTCTTCGGCATCCTCATCCCGGAGGAACTCGGCGGGCTGGGGCTCGGCGCGTTCGAATATTGCCTGGTGGCGGAGGAGCTGGCCCGCGGCTGGATGAGCGTGGCGAGCATCATCGCCCGCGGCAACAGCTTCTATCACGCGGTCGGCGGACCGCCGGAGGAGCGCCGCGCCAAGATCGCGGCCATGGCGAAGGGGCGTTATCTCGGCGCCGCCGCCTTGTCGGAGCCGCAGACCGGCTCGGATCTCTCCAGCGTCGCCTGCCGTGCGCGCCGCGACGGCGACGAATGGGTGATCACCGGCAACAAATACTGGTGCACCTTCGCCGACGGCGCCGACTTCATCCGCGTGCTGTGCCGCATCGACGAGCCCCTGCCCGCCTCGGGCCGCGCCCGCACGGTCAGCGTCGTGGTCGAGAAGCCCAGGGGCGAGTTGCCCGAGGGCGTCACCGGCTCACCCATCCCCAAGATCGGCTACTTCGGCTGGAAGACCTGGGAGCTCCACTTCGACGGCGTGCGCGCGGCCGTCGATCCGCGCGAGAGCGACGGGCGCGCCTTCCAGGCCACCGCCGCCGGCCTCGAGGTGGCCCGCGCCCACACCGCCGCCCGCTCGATCGGCCTGGCCCAGGCCGCCCTCGACCACGCCATCGGCTATGCGCAGGAGCGCGTGCAGTTCGGCGAGCCGATCGCCAACTTCCAGGCCATCCGCTTCAAGATCGCCACCATGGCGACCGAGATCGAGGCGGCGCGCCAGCTCATGTATCACACCTGCCACGAGATCGACGCGGGCCGGCCGGCGACGGTGCAGACCTCGATGGTGAAGTATTTCGCTTCCGAGATGGCCGAACGCGTCACCAGCGAGGCACTCCAGATCCTCGGCGGCGCCGGCTACACCACGCTGCATCCGGTCGAGCGCTTCTGGCGCGATGCGCGCCTCACCAAGATCTTCGAGGGCACCTCCGAGATCCAGCAACGCATCATCTCCGACCGGCTGCTCGGCAAGCCGGTCCGCCCCGCCCGCAGCTGAGCGATCACGAGGAACGCATCATGTCCGAAGGACGGCTCGCGGGCCGCACCGCCATCGTCACCGGTTCAGGCCAGAACATCGGCCGCGCCATCGCTCGTCTGTTCGCGCGCGAGGGGGCCTCTGTCGTCGTCAACGGTCACTCCGACAAGGGCAAGGTCGACGCCGTCGTGGGCGAGATCACCGCGGCCGGCGGCCGCGCCATCGGCGTCATGACCGACGTGTCCGATCCGGACCAGGTGAAGCGCTTGGTGGCCGAGACGGAGGCCGCGTTCGGCACGGTCGACATCGCCGTCAGCAACGTCGGGCGCCGCCTGCGCCAGAGCTTCGAGGACATCACCATCGACGACTGGCGCGATACCATCAATCACAATCTGAGTTCGGTCTTCTACATGGCGCATTACGTGCTGCCGAGGATGCGCGAGCGCGGCTTCGGCCGCATCATCAACATCTCGGGCTACGACGGCTTCACCGGCCACATGGACCAGCGCGCCCACAACGTCACCGCCAAGGCCGGCATGCACGGCCTCACCAAGGCCATCGCCCGCGAATACGGCATCCACGGCGTCACCAGCAACACGGTGGCGCCCGGCGCCATCGACACGGTGCGCGACCGCAGCCAGTACGCCCACGTGAACCTCGAGCACGTCATGGCCCGGCTGGCGATCAAGCACGCCGGCGACGTCGACGACATCGCCGAGGCCTGCCTCTACCTGGCGGGCGACAGCGGCAAATACGTCACCGGTCAGGTCATCCACGTGAACGGCGGTGAATTCATGTTCTAGATCTATGTATTCACAAGTAATGGATGGCCTGGTCAAGCCCGGCCATCCATCCACAAGGGAGAACCCGGGACCATGTCGGCACATCCGTCGAGCCAATATACCCGGCGGCTCGCCCGCCACGTCCTGTCCTATCGCGATGCCGAATTGCCGGCCGCCGCGCTGACGGTCGCGCGCCAATGCATCCTCGACTGGTTCGCCGTGACGCTCGCCGGCTTGGAGGAGCCGGTCGCCCGTCTGCTGCGGGACGAGGTGACGCCGGGCTCGGCGGGCGCGGCTACCATCGTCGGCACCTCCATCCGCTGCGCGCCGGCGGACGCCGCACTAGTCAACGGCGCGACCTCCCACGCGCTCGACTACGACGACGTGCATCCGCTGGTCGGCCACCCCACCGTCGCGGTGCTGCCGGCGGCGCTCGCGGTCGCCGAAGCGCAGGGCCGGAGCGGGGCCGAATTGCTGCGCGCCTTCGTCGCCGGCTACGAGGCCGCCGCGGCCGTGGGCACCCTGGTGATGCCATCCCACTACGACCGCGGCTTCCATTCCACCGGCACCGTCGGCAGCTTCGGCGCGGCGGCGGCGGCCGGTCTGCTGCTCGGTCTCGACGAGGCGCAGATGGCAACCGCGCTCGGCCTCGCCGGCACCCAGGCGGCCGGTCTGAAGAGCATGTTCGGCACCATGGCCAAGCCCCTGCATGCGGGCAAGGCCGCCTCCAACGGGGTCCTGGCCGCCCGTCTCGCGGCCCGCGGCTTCACGGCTCACCCCGCGCTACTCGACGTCGCCCAGGGCTTCGTCGCGACCCAGAGCGACGGACCCGGCGAGGGGATCGAGATCGCGCCACCGGGCGAGCGCGTCGTCGGCACCTTGTTCAAGTTCCACGCCGCCTGCTTCCTCACCCATTCGACCATCGAGGCCGTGAACGACATCCGCCGCGCACACAGCTTCGCGGCCGAGGACATCGCCGCCATCGACCTGCACGTGCCCGCGGCCCACCTCGGCGTCTGCAACATCCCCTCCCCCATGACCGGACTGGAGGTGAAGTTCAGCCTGCGCCACACAGCGGCGCTGGCGGCGCGTGGCGACGACACCGCGGCGATTGGCACCTATAGCGACCGATGCGCCCGCGACCCGGCGCTGGTGGCGCTGCGCGAGCGCATCACCGTGCACGGCGACCTGCCGCCACGCGCCGTCGCCGAGGCCCGCATCGCCATGCGCAGCGGGACGGTGCATGTCGGCCAGGTCGACGTGAGTGTTGCCGACACCGACCTCGGACGGCAAGGTGAACGGCTGACGGCGAAGTTCCGCAGCCTCGCCGGCGCGGCGGTCGGCGAGGGCCGCAGCGAGCGGCTGCGCGCCCGCATCGCGGCGCTCGGGGCCACGGAGACAATCGGCGAGCTGGTGACGCTCGCCTGAGGAGGACGCATGGACGCAGCGGCGAGCAGCAGGACCGAAGCACCGACGCAGGCGGAACGTCCGCTCCGCTGGCCGGACCGCGTCATGCCCCACGTGGAGGTGCACGAGGGGCAAGGCCCTTACCTGCTCCTGGTGCACGGCTTCCTCTCCAGCCGCGCCCAATGGCGTTCCAACCTCGCCGGGCTCCAGGAGGTCTGCCGCCCCGTCCTGCTCGAGCTCTGGGGGCACGGCCGCTCCCCCGTCCCAGACGAAGGCGACATCTATTCGATCGGCGGTTACATCGAGATCTTCGAGACCGTGCGCACGACGCTGGGCGCCGAGCGGTGGCTGGTCTGCGGCCAGTCCTTCGGGGCTGGCCTCACGCTCCAGTATGCGCTCGCCCATTCCCAACGTCTCGCCGGCCAGATTTTCACCAACTCCATGTCGGCGTTGTCGGCCCCGGACGCCCTTGGCCGTGCCGAGGATCGCCGCCTCCGCGCCGAGGCGATCCGCCGGGACGGCATGGCCGCCATCGAAGCGATGAAAGCTCACCCCCGCCGCGCCAAGCGGTTCGCGCCGGCCGTACGCGATGAACTGGTCGCCGATGCGGCCCGTATCTCGCCCGCCGGCATCGAGCGCTCGGTGCGCATCACGTCCGGCGAGTTGTCCGTCATGCCACGGCTCGGCGAGACGTGCGTGCCGACGCTGCTCGTCAACGGCACCTGGGAGAAAGGCTTCCAGCCGCTGCGCCGGCAGGCGGCGACCGCTCTGCCCGGGCTGAAGGTCGTCGACATCGAGGGTGGCCATTCCATCAACGCGGAAGAGCCGGACGCGTTCAACGCGGCGGTCAAAGCGTTCATGAGCAGCCTTCCAGGTTAGGCCTTCAACACACTTCGACAACGGCGACGAGGTTGAGCATGCCCGGCGGGAGCCGTCGCGTGCCCAGTCGCTATGCTAATATTGATCCAGATCAAGTATATGATATCTGCCGCAACGACTTGATCTTGCCGCCTCCGATCGTTTCCTCATCGCGCATCTTTAGTGCCGCGATGGGAGAGCGAATGTGACGACGATCCTACGACGCCTGTGGCTGGTGCTTGGCCTGATCGGCGCGTCCATGCTGCCAGCCGCAGCCGCCGACAATGCGGGCATCGCGGCGGGCGAGATTCGCCTCGGCAATCTGATGCCCTACAGCGGGCCTGCCTCCAGCTACAGCATCATCGGCAAGACCGAGGCGGCTTATTTCGCCATGGTCAACGACCGGGGCGGCATCAACGGCCGCAAGGTCAACTTCATCTCCTACGACGACGGCTACAGCCCGCCCAAGGCCATCGAACAGGCGCGCCGGCTGGTGGAGAGCGACGACGTGCTGGCCATCTTCCAGCCGCTCGGTACGCCGTCCAACGCCGCCATTCAGAAATACATGAACGTGAAGAAGGTGCCGCAGCTCTTCGTCGGCAGCGGCGCCTCCCGCTTCAGCGACCCCAAGCATTTTCCGTGGACGGTCGGCTTCAACCCCACCTACGAGACGGAGACCGAGGTCTACGGCAAATACATCCTGGAGGCGCGGCCCGAGGCCAAGGTCGCCATCATCTACCAGAACGACGATTCAGGCCGCGATCAGATCAAGGGCCTGGAGCATGGCCTCGGGGCGAAGGCCGCCGCCATGATCGTCGCCAAGGCCTCCTATGAGCCGACCGATCCGGTGATCGACTCCCAGATCCTGACGCTGAAGGCCTCCGGGGCGGACGTGCTGGTGTCGCTGGGCACGCCGCGCGCCGGCTCGCAAACGATCCGCAAGGTGGCCGAGATCGGCTGGAAGCCGCTGTTCTTCGTCGGCAATCCACAGGCGAGCGTCGCCTCCGTGCTGGTCCCGGCCGGCCTCGATAACGCCAAGGGCGTCATCTCCTCGACCTCCATCAAGGACGTCACCGACCCCGCCTGGAAGGATGATGCCGACGTCGCCGCCTTCCGCGCCTTCATGGCCCGTTACTATCCCGACGGCGATGCCAACAACGGCAGCACCGCCTATGGCTATGTCGCGGCTCAGGTCATGACGGAGGCGCTGCGGCGCTGCGGCGACGACCTGTCGCGCGAGAACGTGCTGCGCCAGGCGACGACGCTCACCCGTTACGCGCCGGCCCTCATCCTACCCGGCATCACCGTCAACACCTCGCCGACGAACTATTCGCCGCTGCGGCAGCTGCAGCTCATCCGCTTCGACGGCGAGCGCTGGCAGCTCTTCGGCCCGGTGATCTCGGACTGAGGCGGGCCCAGCCTCCGTGCTGGCCGCGGCTGAAGCCGCCGCCCCACCAGGGCATTTCCCGATCAGATGGAGTCATCTGATCGGTTAGAAATGCTCCAAGTCTTTGAATCTGGAGCGCTTCTCCTTGATCGGGTGGTTCCACCCGATCAAGAAGCGCACGAGCGGCCCGACCCAGACGCGTTGAACGGATGGATGGTCGGGCCAAGCCCGACCATGACGGGGCGGCGACGGAAGCCATTTATTCTCAACGACATGGTCGGGCTTGACCCGACCATCCATCGACTTTGAAGACCCAAACCCGTCGCCAGGGCCCAAATGGCCACGCTCTCCGCGCTGCGCCACTAGTTCGAACGAGCCACCACCACCAGGCGCCGGACCTCGCCGCGGTGGTAAGCCTGCAGGAACTTGTTGTAGTCGCGGAACGACACGCAGCCGTTGGACTGGCCGTTCGGGCCCAGCATGTAGCTGTGCGCCAGCAGGCCGGCGCGGCCGTAGATGGCGCCGGCGCCGCCGACGGGCGTGAGCCGGATCGCCTGCACGCCGTGGAACAGCGACTCGCGCAGAGTCAAATCGTAGGTATGGGGCGGGGTTGCCCCCTTCATGCGGACGTGGACGTGGCGAGGATCGTCCATCTTCTCGCCCAGGCCTGAGTGCGCCTCGAGCCGCTCGCCATTGGGCATGTACACTGTCTTCGCCGCAATGTCGTAGATGGCGGTGCCACCGCCGGCCGAGCGCGGCGTGTCCGGGATGAGCTTGCTCATCGGGCTGGAAGCGCCGATCCCGCCGTCGTTTGGCGCCGCGTAGGCGAGTTGTGGCCCGCGGGCCTGCTGCTCTTGCTGCTGGCCAAAGCCGAACAGGCGCTGGAAGAGATTGCGGCTCTCGGGCGCCGGGGCGGCGGGCGCGATGGCGACCTGTGAGCGCCGCGGCAGGCGCCGATGGACCGTTCGCTGTTCCGTCGGCAGCACCGGCGTCGCGGCGACCTCCGGCCCGCCAAGGCCGCGCGGGCGCGGAACCGGCAGCGGAGCGCTGTCGGCGAGCCCGGGCCGCGACTCCGCCACCTCGGGACCAGCGTCGGCCGGGGCGGTGGCAACGGCAAACGGCGCGACCGGCCTGAAGGTCGAGGCCAGCGGCGTGCTCTGGCCGAGTGCGGCCGGTGCAATGCCCAGCGAAAAGCCCGTGTCGAACAACGGACTGTTGGGGTCACCCTTCGTCATCACGCGCGCCGCCGCCGCGTAGGCCATGGCGACGCGGTCGGGGGCCGCACCCTCACTGGGCGGCGCAAGCGATGCGCGCGCGCGCTGATCCTGGGCAGGTGCTGCTGCCGCGGGATTGGAACCTTTGGCGGCCGGCGGCGTTTCGTTGCTCGGGACGGGTGCCGCGTCGATGGGCGAGGTGGTCGCGGCGGCCTTTGCAGGCGGCGGTACCGGAGCTTGAGACGGCGTCCCGATTCGTAGCGGCATGGTCATCGCCGATGCGATGATGGCCTTGGGTGTCAGATCGGGAAGGAGCCCGAACTGCCAGGCGCCGGCGAGGCCGGCGCAGCCGAGGGCGACGCCGCCGAGGAAACACGGAAGGACGAGACTCCGCTGCCGGCGCCGGCTGCGGAGCTGGATAAACTCGTAGTCGTAATCTGCACCGACAGCGTAAGTCATTGGTTGCGCTTTCGGAATAGCAACATATTGTCCGCTTCCTGCCCCACGCTCCCCGCTGCTCGACCCCCGCGCACTTAGCCCTTTGGCCATGGCCCGAAGCCGGAGCGTCTCGCATGCCAGTTGCCTGTGGCAGGAGCCTCGCTCGAGCTTTCATTAGGGCTGAAGTAGGTTAATTGCCCATGAATCATGGCGAATTTTGTCGCTGGTCGCCCCGCGCCCAGGTCACGCCTTGCCGCGGCGATCAAAGCCGGGCTTGAGGAGGGCGTCAACCCATAGCGGAGAAGCCTCTCGCGGCCGGCGCCGCGGCGGCGGGAGCGAACCCCGCCGAATGCGCTCCTCCGCGCCCTTGTGGCTGCGCTTGGCGGGACACATCGTCACCTCGGAGAGGGAGTTGAATATCCTCTCGGAATGGACTGACGTAGCAAGAAAAACCTCCTATGCAATGATGCGGGGCCATCGGGGCGCATCATCGTGGACAAGCCTGCTCTCACCCGGGAACTGTTCGAGAGCGGCCTCATCGAGGAGATCGTCGCCCGTGACGCCCCGGCCCTGCGGCTGCTCAGCCCCGAGGAACGGGCGGCTTCGCTTCGCCGCATACTCGACGCCCGCCCGCCAGGCGACGCTTGGCTGTTCGGCTACGGCTCGCTGATCTGGAACCCGATGATCCGCACCGTCGAGCGCCGGACGGCACGCATTGCCGGCTGGCACCGTGCCTTTTGCCTGTCCACCACGGTCGGCCGGGGCTCGCCCGCCAATCCCGGCCTGGTCCTCGGCCTGGACGAGGGCGGCGACTGCACCGGCATCGCCTTCCGCCTCGCCGATGACGACTTGCAGGACGAGCTCGCCCTGCTGTGGAGGCGGGAGATGCTCGCCGGCGCCTATGTCCCCCGTTGGCTCGACGTGCACGACCCGGACGGTGTGCGCTTCGGCAGCGCCATCGCCTTCACCATCGACCCGGCAGGGCACCACTACGCTGGCGGCCTGGCGCTCGACATCGTCATTCACCGGCTCGCGACGGCGTCGGGCGCACTCGGCAGCGCCGCCGACTACCTCTTCAGGACGTGCGAGGGCCTGCGTGCCCACGGCGTATCGGACCCCGCCCTCGAAGGCCTGGCCGCCCGCGTGCGCGCTATGCAGATTGCGGGCGGCTGACGGGGTGGTCCAGCCGCCTGCGCGGCGAGGCCGGCCACGCCCGCGGCAAGGCGCCCCATCGCCCGTCCTGTCACGCTAGCGTCATCGAACCGGTTGACGCCTTGCGACAATCATGAAGGCGGGGATTCCATGGACTACTTCAGGCGGTTCACCTTCCTGTTCTCGACCCCCTCGTTCGACCCGGACGACCTTGAGGGCGTGCGCTTCAACCAGATCATCGCCGAAATCGAGCGCTCAGGTTTCGAGACGGTGCAGGCGCGCAAGCTCGAGGACGCCGAAATCGCGGTGCAGACCGACGCGGCCATCGGCTGCATGGTGGTCGACTGGGGCAAGAAAGGGCTGGAGGGCAAGACGGCGGCGCTCATCAACCTGATGCGCCGACGCGGCCTCGACTTCCCCATCATCCTGCTGATCCGCCGCAAGCGCTTCGAGGAGGTGCCGGTCGAGGTCCTCGACTTCATCGACGGCTATATCTTCCTCTCCGAGGAGACGCCGGCGTTCATCGCCAAGAACCTCATCAGCCGGCTCAAGCAGTATGCCGAGACGCTGAAGACGCCGTTCTTCGGCGCCCTCGTCGACTATGCCGAGGAGGGCAACCAGCTGTGGACCTGCCCGGGCCACAACGGCGGCATGTTCTACAGCCGCAGCCCGATCGGCCGCGTCTTCATGGAGCACCTGGGCGAGGCCGTGTTCCGCGACGACCTCGACAATTCCGTGCTCGATCTCGGCGACCTCCTGACCCATGAGGGGCCGGCGCTCGCGGCGCAGAAGGAGGCCGCCAAGATCTTCGGGGCGGAGAAGACCTATTTCGTCCTCAACGGCACCTCCACCTCCAACAAGGTGGCGCTCGGCGCGCTGGTGACCGACGGCGACCTCGTGCTGTTCGACCGCAACAACCACAAGGCCGCGCACCACGGGGCGTTGCTGCTCGGCGGCGGTGTCCCGGTCTACCTGCCGACGGTGCGTAACGCCTGGGGGCTGATCGGCCCGATGCGGTGGAACGCCTTCGACGAGGGGGCGCTGCGCCAGCGCATCCGTACGCACCCGCTGGTGAACGATCCGGAGGCCTGGCGCCGGGATCGGCCGTTCCGCGTCGCCGTGGTGGAGCAGTGCACCTACGACGGCACCATCCACAGCGCCGAGATGATCCTGTCGAAGATCGGCCACCTCTGCGACTATATCGTCTTCGACGAGGCCTGGGCCGGCTTCATGAAGTTCCACCCGCTCTATGCCGGGCGCTTCGCCATGGGGCTCACCGGCCTCGGACCCGATGCTCCCGGTCTCATCGCCACCCAATCCACCCACAAGCAGCTGGCGAGTTTCTCGCAGGCCTCGCAGATTCACATCAAGGACAGCCACATCCGTGGCCAGAAACGGCGCGTGGAGCATCGGCGCTTCAACGAAAGCTTCATGCAGCACGCCTCCACGTCGCCCTTCTATCCGCTGTTCGCGTCCCTGGATGTGGGCGCGCAGATGATGAAGGGCCGCTCGGGCGAGGTATTGTGGGACGACACGATCCGGCTCGGCATCGAGCTGCGCAAGAAGATCCGCGCCGTCGCCCGCGAGTTCGAGGAGAAGGAGACACGGCCCGAGCGGCGCTGGTTCTTCGAGCCGTTCGTGCCCGATCGCGTCCAGATCCCCGACGCCGCCCGGCCGGGGGCCGTGCACGACGTCGCCTGGGAGGCCGTCGGCACCGATCAGCTGGCCGCCGATCCGTCCTTCTGGGAGCTGAAGCCGGGAGCGGCCTGGCACGGCTTCGCCGACCTCGAGGCCGGCTTCGCCATGACCGATCCCAACAAGCTCACGCTGTTGACGCCGGGCTTTGACCGCACCACCGGCGGCTATGCCGCCCATGGCATCCCCGCGCCGGTCGTCGCCCAGTATCTGCGCGAGAACCGGGTGGTGCCCGAGAAGAACGACTTGAACTCCCTGCTCTTCCTGCTGACGCCGGGGGTGGAGGCGAGCAAGGCCGGCACCCTGATCAGCGCGTTGACCGCCTTCAAGCGGCTGCACGACGACAACGTGCCGCTGGAGGAGGCGATCCCCGAGTTCGCGCGCCGCCGCCCCGGCCGCTACGCGGGCGTGCACCTGCGCGACCTCTGCGCCGACATGCACGGCTTCTTCCGGGCTTCGGACGTCAGCGGGCTGCAGGCGCGGCAGTTCGCCCCCGAGCACCTGCCCGACATGGCCCTCACGCCGCGCGACGCCGCGCGCGCGCTGGTGCGCAACGATGTCGACTACCTGCCCATCGACGCCATCGCCGGGCGTATCGCCACGACGCCCTTCGTGGTCTATCCGCCGGGGATCGCGACGATCGTGCCGGGCGAGCGCCTGACCGAACGGGCGCAGCCGATGATCGACTACCTGAAGATGTTCGAGGCGAGCTTCAATGCCTTCCCCGGCTTCGAGGTGGAAGTCCAGGGCATCTACCGGGAGGTGGATGCGTCGGGACGCGTTCGGCTACATACTTACGTGGTCGCCGAATAGGCCGGCGGCACGCCCGGGGGTCAGGGAGCGACATGGACGAGGAGCAGCCGGTGGTGGTCCGGCCGTCGCGTGACGGCGATGTGGAGGCGATGCTGGCGATCTACCGGCGCCATATCCGCCGGGGCGTCGAGGATGGGGTGGACGACAGCGGCACGCCCGAGCCCGACGATCTGCGCAACCGGCGCAAGAACCTGCGCAACCGGCGGTTCCCCCACCTGGTGGCGACACGCGGCGACCGGGTCGTCGGCTATGCCTACGTCGTGCTGTTCCGCAAGCGGCCGGCCTATCGCTTCACCGTCAAGCACTCGATCTACGTCCACCACGAGGAGATTGGCCGCGGCGTCGGCCGTCACCTGATGCAGGCGTTGATCGACGCCTGCGCAGCAACGGGCTTCCGCCAGATGATCGGCTACATCGACGCCGACAACACCGCCTCGCTCGCCCTGCACGACAAGTTCGGCTTCGATCGCGTCGGCCTGCTCAGGGGCGTCGGCTACAAATACGGCCGTTGGGCCGACAGCGTCATGGTGCAGCGCTCGCTCGCCGCCGGCACCACCACCCCGCCCCCGGCGGAGGGGCTTGGCGTGCGCTAAAGCGCTTTCGAGCGAAGTGGACGCCGGTTCGCGTGAAGGAAACGCAATAAATCAAATAGATAGAGCATTTCGGCGTTTCGAAGAAGCGCCGAAATGCTCTATCGTGGCCGTTCAGCTTGCCGCTCCGCGAACGGTTCGTGATCCTCGGCTCACCCGTCCCATATCGTCGCAAGCGGGGCCTCGGCCGGTCTTGAGCTCGGCCGAACGACGATTGCTTTACAGTCAAAAAGCGTGCGCCCCCTATGTTAGTTACATCCGTAATCGACCTTGCGCCCAGGGGAGCGAGGCGTGAGGATCGGGGCGGGAGGCCAGGCGCCCGCCGGTCTCCGCAAAAAAGCATGCTAGGGAGATCGAAATGCTCAGCCGATGGCTCACCGCGGCCCTGGCCGCCGCGCTTCCATGTCTGGCCTCCGCGACGGCCGTTGCGCAGAAGAAATACGATCCCGGCGCCAGCGACACGACGATCAAGATCGGCAACATCATGCCTTACAGCGGGCCGGCCTCAGCCTATGGCACCATTGGCACAACCGAGGCAGCCTACTTCAGGAAGATCAATGACGAAGGCGGCATCAACGGCCGCAAGATCGAGTTCATCAGCTACGATGACGGCTACAGTCCGCCCAAAGCCGTCGAGCAGGTGCGCAAGCTGGTCGAGAACGACAACGTTCTGCTCGTTTTCAATCCGCTCGGCACGCCGTCGAACACGGCCATCCAGAAGTATCTGAACAGCAAGGCCGTCCCGCAGCTGTTCGTCGCCACCGGCGCCACCAAGTGGGGCGACCCCAAGAACAACCCCTGGACCATGGGCTACCAGCCGACCTACCAGGGCGAAGCCCGCATCTACGCGGCCTATATCCTCGCCAACAAGCCGGACGCGAAGATCGGCATCCTCTACCAGAACGACGATTTCGGTAAGGATTACCTGCAAGGCATGAAGGAGGGCCTGGGCGACAAGGCCGCGAGCATGATCATCGCGGAGGTGCCCTACGAAATCGCCTCCCCCACCATCGACAACGAAATCCTCAAGCTCAAGGCGAGCGGCGCCGACGTGCTGTTCAATATCAGCACGCCGAAATTCGCCGCCCAGGGCATCCGCAAGATCTCCGAGGTCGGCTGGAAGCCGATGCACATCCTCGCCAACGTCTCGTCTTCGGTCGGCGCGGTGTTCAAGCCGGCGGGCTTCGAGAATGGCCAGGGTATCCTCAGCGCCACCTTCGGCAAGGATCCCACCGATCCGCAGTGGAAGGACGCGCCGGACGTGAAGGAGTGGGAGGCCTTCCTCGACAAGTACATGCCCGGCGTCGACAAGACCAACGCCAACTATGTCTATGCCTATGGCGTGGCGCGCACCCTGGTGCAGGTGCTGAAGCAGGCGGGCGACGACCTGACGCGCGAGAACATCATGCGGCAGGCGGCGAACCTCAAGAACTTCGACCCGGGCCTGATGCTGCCAGGGATCACGGTCAACACCGGCCCCAGCGACTTCTATCCCCTCGAGCAGGAGCAGATGATGCGCTTCAAGGGCGACCGCTGGGAGATGTTCGGTCCGGTGATCAGCGGCGAGAAGAAGGGCAGCTAGATCCCCTGAGGGCGCCTCGGCGCGGGAGAACCTGCGGCGCTGCTCCTGCGATTGGGTGTTTCACCCGATCGCGAGAGAAGCGCTTTGGGGCGGGCTGATTCTTCTTTGAATTATCATCCCGCCTTAAGTCTTTGTTTTGAGCATGTTCTTACCCGAAAAACGGTGTCCACTTTTTGGGTCATGCGCTGGTCGTCAGCTCCGGCCCGTATCGCCCAGCGTGAACGGCTGCGGCAGCAGGTCCGCGAGTGTGAACGTGCCGACCCCGACGACCTCAACCGGCAGGCTTGAATCCGCGAACTCGGCCATCACCTGGCGGCAGGCGCCGCACGGCATCAGGGTGGACGCCGGCCCGCCGGGCGAAGCATCGATGCAGGCCACCGCCACCGCCTCGAGCCGACGCGCACCGGCTGCGACCGCCTTGAAGATCGCGACGCGCTCGGCGCAGATGGCCAAGCCGTACGAGGCATTCTCGACGTTGCAGCCGGTGTAGACCTGGCCGCCGGCACGCACGGCGGCGCCGACGCGAAAGCGGGAATAGGGCGCATGCGCATTCAATGCGGCGGCCTGAGCCGCAGCGGTCAGTCCGCTCGCGCGGGAAGCCGGATCGGGCGCTGTCACCGACGCCATGTCTGTTTCACCCTTCGTCCGTTCGCCGCAGATATGGCATGGGGCGACGGCGCGCGCATCTCCACACCGCGGCCGGCCATGGCGCGGCAAAGCTCCAAGGCATGCGCGCCACGAGGCGATGCGGCCGCCACCGCCGATTGCACCGTCGTTTGGCGGCCAATACCATCGCGCCAATGCGCCGGCGCAGCGACGGCGGACCGAGAACACGACGGGAGGAACATCCATGCGGCACTTCATTGCTATTGCTGCCCTCTGCCTTGCGGCAGCCGTCGCGCCCGCAGCGGCGCAGACCGGTGCTCCGCCGCTCAAGCTCGGGCTCATTGTCGACATGTCGGGGCCTTATGCCGACATCACCGGCAAGGGCAGCGTGGCGGCCGCTCAGATGGCAGCCGAGGATTTCGGCGGCAAGGCGCTGGGCCGACAGATCGAGGTGATTGGGGCCGACCATCAGAACAAGGCCGACATCGCCGGCGCCACCGCGCGCGAATGGTTCGACAGCCAGGGGGTGGAAGCGATCATGGACGTCGCCGCCTCCGCCACCGCCCTCGCCGCCAATGAGATCGCCAAGGCGCGCGGCAAGATCATCATCTTCAGCGGACCGGGCGCCCTGCGGCTGACCAACGAGGCCTGCGGCCCCTACTCCGTGCATTGGGCCTACGACACCTACGCACTGGCCCATGGCACCGGCCTCGCCACCGTAAAGCAGGGCTACGACACCTGGTTCTTCCTGACGGCCGACTATGCCTTCGGCCACGATCTGGAGAAGGACACCGCGACCGTCGTCAAGGCCGAGGGCGGCAAGGTGGTCGGCCAGGTCCGCCACCCCATGAACACGGCGGACTTCTCCTCCTACCTGCTCCAGGCACAGGCCTCGAAGGCCAAAGTGGTCGGCCTGGCGAACGCCGGCGCCGACATGATCAACACCATCAAGCAGGCGGCGGAGTTCGGCATTCCGGAGTCGGGTCAGCGGCTCGCAGGCCTGCTCGTCTTCGTCTCCGATGTCCACAGCCTCGGCCTCAAGGTAGCCCAGGGCATGCTGCTGACCGACGCCTTCTATTGGGACATGAACGACGAGACGCGGGCCTTCGCTCAGCGCTTCTCCAAGCGCGTCGGCCAGATGCCCGGCATGGCCCATGCGGGCGTCTACTCCTCCACGCTGCATTATCTCAAGGCGGTCGCGCAGGCCGGGACGACGGATGCGGCGGCCGTGATGAAGGCCATGAAGGCGGCACCGGTCAACGACGTCTTCGCCAAGAACGGGCGCATCCGCGACGACGGCCGCATGGTGCACGACATGTATCTCTTCGAGGTGAAGAAACCCGCCGAGTCCAAGGGCGCGTGGGACTACTATAAGCAGCTGGCGACGATTCCCGCGGACCAGGCATTCCTGCCGCTCGACCAATCCAAATGTCCGCTCGTCAAGCATTGAAGGCGAACGATCACACGCCATGACGCCCCAGGATCTCACTCCGACTGCCCTGCTCGCGCGGCACATCGCCGAGCACCCCGACTCCCCGGCCTTCATCGAGGGCGAGTGTGTCACCAGTTTCGCCGCCTTCGGCCAGCACGTTGGCCGCACTGCGGCGTGGCTCGCGCGTCAGGGCATCGGGCCCGGTGACCGTGTCGGAGTCTGGCTGGTGAACCGGGTCGAGTGGCTCGCCCTGTTCTTCGCGCTCGGCCGGCTGGGCGCGACGCTGGTCGCCGTCAACACCCGCTACCGTTCGGCGGAACTCGAGCACATCCTGGGCCTCAGCGGCGCGCGCCTGCTCGTGCTGCAGCTCAACTTCCGCAGCATCGACTTTCCGGCCGTGCTCGCCGGCGTCGACAGCGCCAAGCTGCCGGCCCTGGAACGCATCGCCGTCGTCGATGCGGCCGGCGCTGGCTTGCAGACGATTCTCGGCAAGCCGGCGGTGGCGTTCGACGCTTTCGCCACGGAGGCCGTGCCGCCGGCGGACGCCTCTGCCGCCGACGCGCCGCTGATCCTGTTCACCACCTCGGGCACCACGCGGGGGCCGAAGCTCGTCGTGCACCCGCAGCGCACCCTGACGCTGCATGGCCAGCGCTGCGCCGCGGCGTTCGGGCTCGGCGCGCCGGACGCCAAGCTGTTGGCCGCCATGCCGTTCTGCGGCGTCTTCGGCATGGCCGCGCTGATGGCGGCGTTCGCCGGCGGTATCCCTTCCGTCCTGCTGGATGCGGTCGACGCCGAAGCGACGGCCGATCTGATCCGCCGGCACGCCGTCACGCACACCTTCGGCAGCGACGAGATGTTCCGCCGCATCGGCGAGATCGTGCCCGGCCACGACCCCTTCCCTTCCGCGCGTGTCTTCGGGTTCGCTGCCTTCGGCCCCGGCGCAGCGGACCTCGCCACGGCGGCATGGGCCCGCCGCATTCCGATGCTGGGGCTCTACGGCTCCAGCGAGGTGCTCGCGCTCTTCTCCATGCAGCCGCTCCATCTACCGATCGCCGAGCGTGTCGAGGGCGGCGGCCGGCCGGCCTCGCCCGACGCCGAGGTGCGCGTGCGCGACATCGACAGCGGCGAACTGCTGGCGCCGGGCGAGAGCGGCGAGATCGAGATCCGCGCGCCGACGAACTTCAGCGGCTATCTGAACAACCCGGAGGCGACGGCCGAGGCCGTTCGGCCCGACGGCTTCTTCCGCACGGGCGACCTGGGACGCCTGCGGTCCGACGGCACCTTCGTCTACGAGGCGCGGCGCGGCGATGCCATCCGCCTCGGCGGCTTCCTGGTGAGCCCGACCGAGATCGAGGACGTGCTGAAGCAGGTGCCCGGGGTCGCCGACGTGCAGGTCGTCGCCGTCGAGATCGCTGGCCAGATGCGCGCCGTCGCCTTCGCCATCGCGTCACCCGCGCGGGAGCCGGCCGAAGCCGAGGTCATCGCCGCAGCCAAGGCCGCCATGGCGGCGTTCAAAGTGCCGGCCCGCGTCTGGTTTATCGACGAATTCCCGACGACGCCGAGCGCCAACGGCACCAAGATCCAGAAGGCCAAATTGCGCGAGATGGCAATGGAGCGCTTGCGTGCGGAGACGGGCGCTTGAGGGCAGGAGCCACACCTCGAGCTCACTGGATCGGACAACCATCGAACGCGAAGGGATGGGCGAACGCGCGGCCATCCATGCGGTCAGCTCGGACGCCCAGGGGCGGGACGGCGCGCCGGCTGAGAAATCGCTTTGTAACAACAGCCCGATCTACGTGTTCGGCACGGCGCCATATCGCTTGTCCAGCTCCAGGAATTCACCGAGCAGAGCCGCCCGCATGGATTCGAGGGGATCGCCGTAGCGGCCGAGCGTCGTGGCCGAATATGCTTCGTCGCTGCCGGTCGCTTCTCGATCTCGCCCCTCAGCTGAGGGCGGCAGTTGACGACTACGCCGGATGGCTTGCTGAAAAGCGTCTCGCCTCGATCAATACAGGCATCAATTGCCGCCCCCTCGCGGACAACTGATATTCGACACGAAGCGGCTTCTCGGCGAAGTCGATCCTTTCGATGAGACGATCCTTTTCCAGCTCGCGCAGATGCTGTGTGAGCATTTTCTGCGAAATGCCGGGCATATCCCGCATCAGCCGGGACGACCGCATGGTGGAGTCCGCATAAAGACGAAACAGGATCGGGAGTTTCCAACGTCCCTGAACCATGCGCACCACGCGGGTCACATGCGCGACGGCGCCATCAGGCCCGAGACAGACGCCCCGCTCCTCGGCCGCAGCAGGCACTTTAAAGTGCGTACTTGTCTCACCCATCGTCTTGATCGACCTACCTTGCCATCAGCCGCGTAGAATGGGTTTCGGGCGATGGATCTGCAACTGAACGACAAGACGGCGTTGGTAACGGGCAGCAGCAAAGGCATCGGCGAGGCCATCGCCAGGACCCTGGCGCGCGAGGGGGCAAGCGTCGTCGTTCATGGCCGCGATCGCTCGCAGGCCGAGCGCGTGGCCGACGCCATCACCGCACAAGGCGGCCGCGCCTATGCCGTGCTGGGCGACCTGACGCAGGACGAAGGGGTCGAACGGCTGGTCGCGGAGGCGGAAGGCCGCGTCGGCGCGATCGACATTCTGATCAACAACGCCGGGGGCTCGGGCCCGAAGAATGACTGGCGGACGACGGAGCCGACCGGGTGGACATCCACATATGATCGCAATGTCCTTGCCGCGGTTCGCGTCACAACGCGCCTTCTGCCCGGGATGCGGCGAGCCCATTGGGGGCGTGTGATCAACATTTCGAGCGCGGCGGCAACGATGCCGCCATCGACGGGCCCTGACTATTCTGCGGCGAAGGCAGCGATGAACGCCATGACCGCCTCTATGGCGAAAGCGGTGGCGGCCGAGGGCGTGACGGTGAACGCTATTTCCCCCGGAACGATCAGAAGCGCGAAGCTCGAAGATGGCTTTCGCACCGTCGCGGCAGAGCGTGGCATCGCGGCGAAAGACGCGCCTTGGGCGGATATCCAGCGCGACGTCCTGCCGTTGTTCGCCCAGGTTCCAGTCGGCCGGGTCGGAGAGCTGAATGAGCTCGCGGATGCCGTCGCCTTCCTTGCCAGCCCACTCGCGGGATACATCACTGGCGTCAATCTGCGGGTCGACGGCGGCCTCTCTCCCCTCCTCTAGGCAGCTTCGATCTCCAGGCCGTGCCGACCTGAATCTTGATGGATGCGGGGCCTCGACGAATGCCCGAGCGACGCTTGCGCAGCCTTGGCCGGATCGCCCGGTTGATTGCCGCTCTTCGCCTGGCCTGCGGCACGGATTGGGTGCATCACCGCATCATAGTCGACGATGCTGCGGGGCGTGCGATCCATGGGTCGTCCGGCCCAATCGGTGCGGAATTGGCCGGGCGCGAGCGCCGTCACCCGGATGCCGAAGCCCGGCGCGAGGCGGGCCTCTTTAGCGCAGTTGGAGGGTCACGCGGACTCATGCGCCTGCTCCGGTTCGCCAAACCATCGCGATGCAGCCGTCGCAACGTGCGCGTCGTCAGGGTGGGCGGTCTGACCAGACCAGGCGACAAAGCCATCGGGACGAACCAGCACGGCGCTCACGCCCGGCCGCTCTTTGGCGTCGCATGCGACATACGTGATGCGCCCGCGCCAGCGGCTTACGAGTGCCCGAAGCGATGAACGATCGTCAAAGTCCAGAAACAGGCCTCTCCCCTCGTGCAGGAGCTCGCCGATCCTTGGCCCGTCGATCAGCTCGAAATCGGGAACGCTGCAGCCCACCAGCGGATCGGTGCCGCCAAGGTCGTAGCGCAGAGCAACACCCGATACGCGCTCGGCGAAGTAGGTCGCCCCGTCGCGCGTGCCGATGAGATCGCGCATGATGGCCGCGAGCGCGCGCGTGCTCCGCGTGGGCCGCATGAGCGCGACCTGGGCGCGCGACCAGTCGAGAACCCGTGCTCCCACCGGATGGCGTTCGTCCAGATAGCTATCGAGCAGACCGGCCGGCGCGTCCCCACGGAGCGTGGCGGCCAGCTTCCAACCGAGGTTCATCGCGTCGCCGAGCCCAAGATTGAGCCCCTGGCCGCCCAAGGGGGAATGGATGTGCGCGGCATCGCCGGCGAGCAGAACTCGTCCTCTTCGGTAGGCAGGGGCCTGATAGGCCCGGTCCGTCCAGGTCGCGGCGAGCCTTAGGTCGGTCAAGGCGACGTCCGTGCCGTTCCGCACGGCTGCCGCCTCGGCCTGGATATTGCCAAATGGCATCAGACTTATTAAATTGAGCCAGATGACTAGAAGACGCCCATGACCACGCTCACACGGATCACCAGCGAGGCGCGGCCGTTCTCGCCCGAGCCCGTCACCGACGAGGAGGCGGAGGCGATGTTCCGCGCCTCCCTCAACCTGTTCCGCCTGTGGGGCGTGACCGACGATCAGGCGGCGACCATGCTCGACCTGCCGCGGCGGACCTATGCGCGCTGGAAGGGTGGCGACATCGGCCGGATCGGGCGCGACGGCAAGGCGCGGCTGTCCAACCTCATGGGCGTTCACAAAGCACTGAGGATCGTCTTCAGCGAGGCCGCGCGGGGCTACGCCTGGATCAAGGCCCCCAACGACGCGTTCGGCGGCCGTTCGGCGCTCGATGTGATGCTCGGCGGCGAATTGACCGACCTGATGCGGGTGCGCCGCTACCTGGACGCGGAGCGCGGCTGGTGATCGATCCGGCCGGGGTGCCGGCCAGCCGTGTCCGGTGGGTCGGCGCACGCCGCATCATCCGCAGCGTCTATCCGCCCATCGATCTGTTCGAGGACATTGCGGATCCGGCCGATTGGCCGCTCCTGATCGCCGCCGAGCAGAAGACCAATCCGCGACTGATGGAGGCGCTGGGCGCCCTCGACCTGGTCCCGGCGACGCGCCGTGTCTCCGGCCCCGGGGCGACGTTCCTGATGGCGCCGTTCACCCACGTCAGCCCGGACCGGCCCAGCCGTCTGACCCGGGGAGCCTACGGCGTGCTCTATGCCGCCCGGCATTTCCAGACCGCGCTCCTGGAGACCATTCACCACCACGCGCGCTTCATGGCCCGAACCCGGGAGAGGCCGGGTTGGACATCGCATTTCCGCGAGCTCGCCCTCGATATCGACGCTTTGCTGCACGATCTGCGCGGCGGCGCCCCCGCCTTCCACGAGGCCCTGGATCCGGACGACCATACCGGCGCACAGGACCTCGCGGCGGCTCTGCGGGCGGCCGCCTCGGAAGGCCTGGTGTATCCGAGCCGCCGCGACCCTGACGGGCAATGCGCCGGGCTGTTCTATCCCGACCGCGCGGCGAACGTCGTGCAGGGCCGTCATCTCGACTACCATTGGGACGGCGCGCGGGTGGATCTCTACCGCGACGCGGGCAGCGGCGACGTCTACCGGATCGGCTGAGGCGAAGCGCGATCGCGTGCCGTCGCGCGCGGACCATGACCTGCGAGGTAATCGACGCGGGCCTGCCCGGCGGGGACAACATGCGATATGCCCATGCCACGAGGCCCCCATGCAGCAGATCGCCCTCTCGCAGACCGCCGCCGCCCATGACCGGCGCTGGTGGGTGCTGGCCACCGTCGTCTCCGCCCAGTTCATGTTCGGGGTCGACGCCTTCATCGTCAACGTGGCGCTGCCGACCATCGCCACCGAGCTTCAAGCCAGCACCGCGCAGATCGAGGCCGTCGTCGCCATCTATCTGATCGGCTATGCGACGCTGGTGGTGACCGGCGGCCGGCTCGGCGACATCTTCGGCACCCGCGCCACGTTCATCACCGGCGTGGCGGGCTTCACCCTCACCTCCCTGTGGTGCGGCCTGGCGCAGTCGGGACCCGAGCTCATCGTCGCGCGGCTCGCCCAGGGCGCCACCGCAGCGCTGATGGTGCCGCAGGTGCTGGCGACGCTGCACGTGCTGTTCTCCGACGAAGCGCGCGGGCGTGCCTTCGCCGTCTACGGCATCGTGCTGGGGCTCGCCGGCGCGGCCGGCTTCCTGCTCGGCGGCCTGCTGGTGACGCTCGATCTCGGCGGCCTCGGCTGGCGGGCAGTGTTCTTCGTCAACGTGCCCTTCGGCATCGCCATCATCGTCGCCGCAGCCGCCCTCGTGCCGTCTCTTGCCCGCAAAGAGGGAACGCGGCTCGATCTCCCCGGCGCCGCCATCCTGTTCGTGGCGCTGCTCTGCTTGATCGGCCCGCTGTTGTTCGGACGTGACCTCGGCTGGAGCGCCTGGGTGTGGCTCACCATGGCGGCAGGGCTTGCCATCCTGCGCGGTTTCCTCAGCTTCGAGCGCCGTGTCGCGGCGCGCGGCGGCCTTCCGCTGGTCGACCTCGCGCTGCTCGAGGACAAGGCCTTCGTGCGCGGGCTCGGGGCCGTGTTCTGCTTCTTCTGCGCCAACCTGTCGTTCTACTTCGTGATGACCCTGTTCATGCAGCAGGCCCTCGGCTTTACGCCGCTGCAATCGGGCGCAGCGGTGCTGCCGCTCGCTGTCGCCTTCGTCGTCGCCTCCCGCCATGCGGCGGCTCGCGCCCGCCACCGCGGCACGCTGGTGCTGATCGAGGGGTGCGGGCTCCAGCTCGTCGGCCTCGCCGCAGTCGCGCTGACCGTTGCCCTCGTAGCACTGCCCAGCCCGTGGCTGATCATGCTGCCGCTCGCCGTCTTCGGCTACGGCCAGGGCCTGGTCATGGCGCCCATGTCGGGAGTGGTGTTGTCGACGGTGCCCAAGGCGAGCGCCGGCTCGGGCTCCGGCCTCTACGGCACGACCACGCAGATTGCCAACGCCGCGGGCGTGGCGGTGATCGGGGCCGTCTACTTCGCCTTCCACGCACAGGGCGCGGACCACGCCGCCATCTACGCGGCCGTCGGCGGGGTGGCGCTGGCGATCGCCGCCAGCGCCGCCTTCCTGCGCTGGATGCGCCAGGCCGCCACGGCCTGAGGCTGGCGGGCCCCCTCGCTCACGACGGCCCAGGCGGACGGCGCGACAAGCCGTCCGCCACCGCGGCGGTCAGCTCGATGCGGCGAGCTTGTCCTGGGTCTTGGTCTCGAAGTCGCTGGCCTCGTGGCGCTCGCGCAGCTGGCTCGCCGGATCACCCATGGCGCGGTTGACCATGCGCCCGCGCTGCACGGCCGGGCGGGCGGCGAGGAGATCGGCCCAGCGCTGCACGTGCTTATAGTCCTGCACGGCCAGGAACTCGCCGGACTCGTAGAGAATCCCCTTGGCGAGGCCCCCGTACCAGGGCCAGATCGCCATGTCGGCGATGGTGTAGTCGTCGCCGCCGATGTAGGTGCTTTCGGCCAGGCGCCGGTCGAGCACGTCGAGCTGGCGCTTCACCTCCATGGCGAAACGGTCGATGGCGTATTCGATCTTGGTCGGCGCATAGGCATAGAAATGGCCGAAGCCGCCGCCCAGATAAGGCGCGCTGCCCATCTGCCAGAACAGCCATGACAGGCACTCGGCCCGCCTGGCCCGATCCGTCGGCAGGAAGGCGCCGAACTTCTCCGCCAGATAGACCAGGATGGACCCGGATTCGAAGACCCGAACCGGCGTCGGCTCGCTGCGGTCGAGCAGGGCCGGGATCTTGGAGTTGGGGTTGATCGCCACGAAGCCGCTGCCAAACTGGTCGCCCTCGCCGATATTGATCAGCCAGGCGTCGTACTCGGCGCCTTCGCGGCCGAGCGCCAGCAGTTCCTCGAGCAGCACCGTCACCTTCACGCCGTTCGGCGTGGCCAGCGAATAGAGCTGCAAGGGATGGCGCCCGACCGGCAGTTCCTTCTCGTGCGTCGGCCCCGCGATCGGCCGGTTGATGTTGGCGAAGCGGCCACCGTTCTCCTTGTTCCATTGCCAGACCTTGGGGGGCGTGTAGGCGGACGAGTCGGTCATTCCGTGAGCTCCAGTCATCTCGGGCACGGGTGCCCCCGCTCAAGTAGGCGCGGTGTTCCGGCTTGGCCAGCCCGGGCGCCCCGCGCCTGACGCTAGCGCCGGGGGCGCCGTCTGCATGAGGAACCGGCGCGCGTCATGCTTCGCCGGCGAGACGAAGCAGCCGCTGGCAAGCCCGAGCTTGCCTACCCAAATGGATGGTTCCATCGCGGCGGTCGGCATGATCTGCCTGGCCGCCGGTCGGACCTCGCCGCCGGCCCATGCATGAGGAGGCTCCCGTGGCTCTACCCGCACTGTTCACCCCCTTCCGCGTCCGCAACCTCGAGCTGGCCAACCGCATCGTCATCGCGCCCATGTGCCAATACTCGGCCGAGGACGGGTGCATGAACGACTGGCATTTGATCCATCTCGGCCAGCTCGCCATATCGGGCGCGGCGCTGCTGACCATCGAGGCCACGGCGGTGCTGCCGGAGGGGCGCATCAGCTGGGCGGACGTGGGATTGTGGGACGATGCGAGCGAGGCCGCCATGGGCCGCACCCTCGCGGCCATTCGGCGCTGGGCCGATATCCCGGTCGCCATCCAGCTCTCCCACGCCGGCCGCAAGGCCTCGACCGAGGTGCCGTGGCGAGGCGGCGGCCAAATCCCGGCTGGCGATGCGCACGGGTGGCCGACGGAAGCGCCATCGGCGGTGGCTTTCGCGGACGGGCAGACCGCGCCGGCGGCGCTCGACCGGGAGGGGTTGAAGCGGGTGCGCGAGGCGTTCGCCGGGGCGGCCGCGCGCGCCGCCCGGCTCGGCCTCGACGCGGTGCAGCTCCACGCTGCCCACGGCTATCTGTTGCACCAGTTCCTGTCGCCGCTCGCCAATCGGCGCGAGGACGCCTATGGCGGCTCGCTGGAGAATCGCATGCGCTTTCCGCTCGAGGTGTTCGATGCGGTGCGCGCGGCCTTCCCGTCGGACCGCGCCGTCACCATGCGGGTCTCTGGCACGGACTGGGTCGAGGGGGGCTGGGATATCGAGCAGACCGTCGCCTTCGCCCGACAGCTCGAGGCCCGCGGCTGCGACGCCATCCACATCTCGAGCGGCGGCCTGCACCCCGCCCAGCGGATCCCGGTGGCGCCGAGTTACCAGGTCCCGCTGGCCCGGGCGGTCAAGGAGGCCGTGCGCATGCCCGTCGTCGCCGTCGGGCTCATCACCGGCTTCGAGCAGGCCGACGCGATCATTGCCACCGGCGACGCCGACCTGATCGCGCTGGCCCGAGCCGTGCTCTACGACCCGCGCTGGCCCTGGCATGCGGCCGCCGCGCTCGGCGCCCGGGTGCGCGCACCGAACCAATACCAGCGCTCCGAGCCGCGGGCACTCAAGGGGCTGTTCGAAGGCGAATAGCGCGCCGCAAGCGAACGCGGGCGCCGAGCCGGCGGCACGGGCATGATCTGCATCCCGGTCCCGCGCGCCCGACGAGAGTCGGGCCACCGTATGGGCCATCCGCTTGCTGAACGGGCCGGCGATCGAAGGCGTCGTCCCCCCTTGCCCCCTGAAGGCCTTGTGACCGGTGAGGCCCGTAAATATGTCACATGGTGACTGTGCGGCCTATCCACGCCGCCCCGGCCGCGTGCGCTGGATGCCGCGCCTTATCAGGACGACGACATGAGTACCTATCCCTTCCTGCGGTCGATCGTGGCCGTGCGCACCTCGATCCCGGACGATGCCTTCACGGCCGACACGCTCGGCACGCGCCGGGAGGGTAGCGGCGTGGTCATCCGGGACGACGGGCTGGTGCTCACCATCGGCTATCTGATCGTCGAAGCCGAAGAGGTGTGGCTGACGACGAGCAGCGGCAAGGTGGTCGCCGCCCATGCCCTCGCCTACGATCAGGAGACCGGCTTCGGCCTGGTGCAGGCGTTCGGCTCCCTCGGACTGCCGAGCCTGCCGTTCGGCGACTCGACCGATGCCAAGCCCGGCGACCCGGTGGTCTTTGCCGACGGGCTGGGGATGGCGGTGCCGGCGCATATCGTGGCGCGGCAGGAGTTCGCCGGCTATTGGGAATATCTGCTCGACGACGCCATCTTCACGGCCCCTGCCCATCCCTCGTGGGGCGGGGCAGCCCTGGTCAGCGCCAACGGCAAGCTGCTGGGCGTCGGCTCGCTGCGCCTCCAGATGAGCCAGGGGGACGACGTGGTCGACATCAACATGGCGGTGCCCATCGACCTCCTGCCGCCGATCCTCGACGATCTGCTGACCCGCGGCCGGGTCAACAGGCCGCCGCGGCCCTGGCTCGGCGCCTTCTCCGCCGAGAGCAACGGCAAGATCGTGGTCATGAGCGTGACCGACGGCGGCCCGGCCGCCGAGGCGGGCCTGCGCGAGGGCGACATCATCTCGGACATCCGGGACCGGGAGGTCGAGGGCCTGGCCGACTTCTACCGCAAGGTTTGGTCGAGCGGCCCGGCGGGCGCGGAGGTGCCGATGCGGGTGGTGCGCGACGGGCGCGAGACCTGGCTGCGCGTCAAGTCGGGCGACCGCGACGCCTTCCTCAGGAAGCCGCATCTGCAGTGAACCGACAGGCCGGCGTGGCGGCGGCGCTGCCGCCCAAGAGGTGCATGGATCATGGCCGATCGTGACGCACGGTTCGGGTTCGCAGCGGCGCACGACGCGCCCATCCCTTACCTGCAACGGGCCCGCGACTACTACCAGGCACTCGGCTACGGCGCGCCATACGCATGGGCGCACTATGCGCAGGTGCCGTTCACGCCGCTCGCCATGCCGCTGGCGGCAGCTCGCGTCGTGCTGATCACCACCGCGGCCCCCTACCAGCCCGACAAGGGCGACCAGGGGCCGGGCGCCCCATACAACGCGGCGGCGAAGTTCTACGGGGTCTACTCGCGCGATACCGCCATCGATCACGACCTGCGCATCGCCCATGTGGCGATCGACCGCGATCACACCACGGCGGAAGATCCCGGCAGCTACTTTCCCCTGCCGGCCCTGCGCCGGGCGGTCGCGCAGGGCCGGATCGGCGCGCTTGCCCCGCGCTTCCACGGCCTGCCCACCAACCGCAGCCACGCCACCACGCTCGACATCGACTGCCCGCAGATCGTCGCGCGCTGCACGGCAGACGCGGTCGATGCGGCGATCCTCGTCCCCAACTGCCCGGTCTGCCACCAGAGCGTCGGCCTCGCCGCACGCCAGCTGGAAGCTGCCGGCATCGCGACCGTGGTGATGGGCTGCGCCAAGGACATCGTCGAATACGTCGGCGTGCCGCGGCTTCTGTTCTCGGACTTCCCGCTGGGCAACGCTGCCGGCCGGCCGAACGACGGCGCTTCGCAGGCGGCGACGCTCGAGCTCGCGTTCGCAGTGCTGGAGCGGGCGCCGGCAGCGCGCACCACCGTGCAATCGCCGCAAGTGTGGGCCGCGAACGCGGGCTGGAAGGACGACTATCAGAATGCCGCCCGTCTGTCGGCGGCGGAGATCGCCCGCCGCCGCGCCGACTTCGACCGGCAGAAGGCGGTGGCGAAAGACCTGCGGGTGGGCCTTCCGAGCGCTGCGCAGGGACTGCCCGCGGCGTGACCGGCACCCCGCCGCCCGACGCTGCGGCCCGGACCACCTAACGGCGTTGCTTGTCAGCCGGCGCGATTGCCGGCACAACCACCGGGGCATCAGGCGCATCCAGACGCGGCCCCACGACCAGAGGCAACGGAGGTTCGCATGGCTCTCGCGCTCAACGATACGGCCCCCGATTTCGAGGCGGAGACCACCGAAGGCAGGGTCCGCTTCCACGACTGGATCGGCGACAGCTGGGCGGTGCTGTTCTCCCACCCCAAGGACTTCACGCCGGTGTGCACCACCGAGCTCGGCTACATGGCCAAGATCAAGCCGGAGTTCGACCGTCGCGGCGTCAAGATCATCGGCCTCTCCGTCGATCCGCTCGACCGCCATGCGGGGTGGGTGAGCGACATCGCGGAGACGCAAGGCCACGCCCCGAACTACCCGATGATCGCCGACACCGACTACAACGTCTCCAAGCTCTACGGCATGCTGCCGGCGCCCGTGTCGGGCGACCCCACCAAGCGCACCCCCGCCGACAATCAGACGGTGCGCAACGTCTTCGTCATCGGGCCCGACAAGAAGATCAAGCTCATCCTGGTGTATCCGATGACCACGGGGCGCAACTTCGACGAGGTGCTGCGCGTCATCGACTCGCTGCAGCTCACCGCCCGGCACAAGGTGGCGACGCCGGTGAACTGGAAGGACGGCGAGGACGTCATCATCGCCGGCTCGGTGTCTGACGAGGACGCCCGGAAGCAGTATCCGCAGGGCTGGCAGGCCCCCAGGCCCTACATCCGGATCGTGCCGCAACCGCGCGGATAGCAGCGGCGCGCGGCACGCCGAACCGGCGACGGCGCAGCAGCGGCCCCTACTGCGCCTCGATGATGTCGCCGAAGAGCTGCCAGCTCCTGCCGTCGAAGCGCTGCATCTGCATGGCGCGGATCGGCGCGTACTGGCCAGGGCCGGTCTTGACGCGGATGCCCGGCAGCACCATCGACGGCTGAAAGTCGAGGCTGAGGGCCTGCTTCATCACGTTGGCGCGGGTGAGATCGTCGCCCGCCTGCTTCAGCACCTGCACCATCGTCTCGGAGAAGTTGTAGGACAGTGCGTTGAGCACGTCGGTCCTGTCGCCCTCCGGGTAATAGGTCTGCATCCACTCGAGCCAGGCGCGGTAGCCCGGATCGTCGGCCCATTTGGGGTCGGTGGGGTCCTTGTAGTAGGTGGCGCTGATGACGCCGGCGGCGTTCTCCAGGCCGGCCGGCTTCAGCACGGCGCCGACCGAGCTCACGCCGACATTGAGGATGTGCAGCGGCTTCCAGCCCATGTCGGCGGCCTTGCGGACGGCCTGGGCAGCGAACTTGGGCGTCGAGGCGTGGAAGAACACGTCGGCACCGCTGGCCTTCAGCGCCACCATCTGCGAGTCGATGGTCGGGTCGGAGAGCTGATAGGCCGCCTCCCCCACGATCATCGTCTTGGCCTTGTCGCCGAGCCCCTCCTTCAGCCCCTCCACATAATCCTTGCCGAGGTCGTCGGCCTGAAAAAGAATGGCGATCTTGGCATTCGGATAGTTCTTGAGGATATAGTTGGCGTAGATCCGCGCTTCGATATTGAAGTTGGGCTGGAACGCCATCGTCCAAGGAAAATTCTTCGGGTCGGTGAATTTGCGACCACCGGCCCCGATGAAGAGCTGCGGCACCTTGGCATTGTTCAAGTACTTCTGCACTGCCGTATTGGTGGCGGTGCCGAGTGCGTTGAACATCACCAGCACGCCATCCTGCTCCACCAGCCGGCGTGTCTGCTCCACGGTCTTGGGCGGGCTGAAGCCATCGTCGAGCGAGATGAAGCTGATCTTGCGGCCGTTGACGCCGCCCTTGGCGTTGACCATGGCGAAATAGGCTGCGTCCGCCCGGCCGAGCGTGCCGTAGGCCGAGGCAGGCCCGCTGTAGGCCATGGTGTTGCCGAGCTTGATCTCGGTGGCGCTGGCGCCCGGATCGTAGGTCGCCTGCGCCCGCGCAGGAACAATGGGGCCCGGGGCCGCCAGCAACAGCCCGGCCAGCAATCCGATTCGTATCGACACGTCAGTCCTCCCGTCGGTCCCCGCCTTCGTGACTGGGGCGGGCTCCCGTGGAGCGCAGTGTCGGCGATCCAAGCAGCGAAGCCAACCGCTAACGTTGCGGTACCGTCATGATCGTGGCGCCATCCCGGCCGCTACGCAATGCAAATGATAATCACTTGCATCTCCTGCAGCCCTTCTGCATTGTTGCGAACGACTTGCAGGAGGCGGGATGCGGGGACGAGGTCTGTTGAGGGCGGCGCTGATGTCCGGCGCCCTGCTGGAGGGTGCCGAGGCATCGGAGTGGCCTGGCGCCACGCCATTCCGCAATGTGGCGATCGCCGGCGGCGAAGCTCCGCCGCAGGCGATTGATACCGAGCACATTTTCGGCTTCACGGAAGGCACTGATATCGGTGCGCCGGGCGAGACCGAATTCGAGTCGGAGACGACCGGCCGCTTCGGCAGGCGCGGCGGCCGCTTCCAGGCCATCGATAGCGCTCTCACCCTCAAGGTGCCGGTCAGCAGTCAGTTCCGCCTGGCCCCGGCGGTGTCCTTCTCCCGCTACGCCCTCAGGAATGTCCCGGAGCTCAGGGACGTGAATACCGGCCATGTCGACGGCGCGTCATTGGAGGCGCGGCTGCGCTTGCTCGACCGTGCGAGCGCGCCGTTCGGGCTCACCCTCAACGTCGCGCCGGGCTTTGGCGGCGTCGACGGTGCCTCCGGGCGCAGGGCGAGGAGCTACGGGGCGGATTTCGGCGTCTTCCTCGATCGCGAGATCGTCCCCGGCAAGCTGGTGGCGGCGCTCAACCTTTCCTATGACATGGGGAGCACGCGCCTGCGCGCCATCGGGCCGACGGTGCGCGGCTCGGGGACCGACGTCTCGGCAGCGCTGGCCTACCGGGCGCTACCCGGCATCTTCATCGGGGCGGAGACGCGCTACCTGCGCGCCTATGAAGGCCTGGGGCTCGACCGGTTTGTGGGCCAGGCCGTCTATGTCGGGCCGACCTTCTACGCCTCCCTCCCCGCGGGGGTCTGGGTCTCCGTGGCGTGGAGCGCACAGGTCGCCGGCGGCGCGGCCGGCACGGGCGAACGGCTCGATCTCACCAGCTTCGATCGCCACCAGGTGCGGCTGCGCATCGGCGGGCATTTCTGAGGGTGAACACCCTCACCGCCGCCGCAGATGGCACACCTTCACCTTTCCGCCGCGGCCGTCCACGCGCCACGTGCAGCCCTGGTTGCGAGGCGTGCGGTCGTAGAGGTGAATCACCCCACGGCGCTTCTTGTTGAAGGTCTGGTGTGAAAAGTCGTGGCCGCCGACATAGACGTTGCGGCCGAAGCGCACCTCGGCGGACGCAGGCGCAGCCGCGGCGATGGCGCCGCCGAGAACGGCCGCAAGCGCCATCGATCGGGCTTGGCGGGGCATCATCGGCTTCATCGATCCCTCCTGTCGGGCGCAGCGTCAGCCCCGTGCATGTCCGCTTTCAACCGTGGGCGCAAGCTTGCCGCGATGCGCTATGATGACGGCGGGAACCATCCGGGGGAGGTTTCGCAAAAACAGCATGAGCGCCATCCGCCCTGCCGCGCCGCGCGATGCCCCGGCGATCACGGCCCTGCTCGATGCCAATTCCGCGAGCCGTGGCGGCGCCCTCTTCGGCGACTGGTCGCTCGGCACGGTAAGCGGCTGGATTGCCAGCGGCGACCTGGTCCTCGTGGCCAGGAACGGCCCACAGCTGGTGGGCGTGCTGTTCACCGCGGCGAAGGCGAAGGCATCGGCCCCGCCTGTGGCGGCCATGCTGCGGGCCTGGCCGGGCGACACGGATGGCTACGCCTATGGGCCCATCTGCATCGACGCGGCCGCGCGCGGCCACGGCGTCTTCGAGGCGCTCAACGCCGAGCTCGCCGTCCGCATGCAGGGGCGCCAGGGCATCCTGTTCATCAATGAGGCCAACGAGCCCTCGCTGCGCGCCCACGCCCGGCTCGGCATGAGCCGGGTTGCGGACTTCGTGCTGGGGCAGGATCGCTTTGCCGTGTTCGTGACCAGGCCCGACCGGGACCGATAGGGCCGCGGCGGCCTTGCCGCGGGGGTGGACCGGCAAGCGCGGGCTTGACGTGCGGAGGCGGACAGCGCCTTCTCGCTGTCGCCATCGGAGCCTCCGCCATGTGTCAGCCTGTGCGCAGCCCCCGCCGCCGCGGCGCGGGCCTCGCCGTCATCGCCGCCCTGGCGCTCGCCGCCGCCCCGGCGCAGGGCGCCGAGACCACGCCACCGCAGGCGTCCGCATTGCCGGTCCCGGACGGGCAGATCGACAAGGCCATCGCCCAGCTCGACGGCCTCGCCGCGCAGCTGATGGCCGAGACCGGCATCCCGGGCCTGGCCGTCGCCGTCGTCCGCGACGGGCGCACGGCCTACGCCAAGGGCTTCGGCGTGCGCAAAGCCGGCGAGCCGGCGAAAGTCGATGCAGATACGGTGTTCCAGATCGCTTCGCTGTCGAAGCCCGTCACCGGCACCATCGTCGCCCACGAGGTCGCCGCCGGGCGGGTGGCCTGGGACACGCCGGTGACGCTGCACCTGCCCTGGTTCAAGCTAAAGGATCCGTGGGTCACCACCCACGTCACCATCGCAGATCTGCTGAGCCACCGCTCGGGTCTGCCCGACCACGCCGGCGATGCGCTGGAGGACCTGGGCTTCAACCAGCGGCAGGTGCTGGAGCGGCTCCGGCTGCTGCCGCTGGCGCCCTTCCGCATCAGCTACGCCTACACCAACTTCGGCTTCACCGCGGCCGCCGAGGCGGTGGCCGCCGCCGCCAAGACCGAATGGCCGGCGCTGGCCGAAGCCGCTCTCTACAAGCCGCTTGGCATGAACGCGACCAGCTCGCGCTTCGCCGACTTCGAAAAGCGACCGAACCGGGCGGTCGGGCACGTGCGCGTCGGCGGCGGCTGGCAGGCCCGGTATCAGCGCCAGCCCGACGCGCAGTCGCCCGCCGGCGGCGTCAGCTCCTCCGTCAACGATTTGGCGCGATGGATGGCGATGCTGCTCGCCAGCGGCACCTACGAGGGCCGCCAGATCATGCCGGCCAAGGCGCTGCTGCCGGCGATCACGGGGCAGATAATCTCGTCGCACTCCTTTGCCGCCGACGCCCGCCCGGGACTCTACGGCTTCGGTTTCAACGTCGGCTCATCGGCGGCCGGGCGTGTTGTGGTGAGTCACTCCGGGGGCTTTGCCCTGGGCGCCGGCACGCATGTCGCCATCATCCCGTCGCTCGGGGTCGGCATCGTCGTGCTCACCAACGCCCAGCCGATCGGGGCGGCCGAGACGCTGGCCTCGCAGTTCACCGATCTCGTACAGGTCGGCCGCATCGAGCGCGACTGGTTCACCGCCTATCAGCCGCTGATGCGGCCGCTCTATGCGCCCGTGGGCAGCGTGGCGGGCAAGCCGCGGCCCGCCAGGCCGGCCACCGCCGCGGCTCTGGCCAGATATGCCGGCGACTATGCCAGCGGCTATTATGGCCCTGCGCAGGTGATGGCGCGCGATGACCGCCTGGTGTTGAAGCTCGGGCCGGCTGGCGCCACGTACCCGCTGAGCCACTGGGACGGCAACGCTTTCACCTTCGTCCCGTCCAGCGAGAACCAGCCCGACGGCTCGGTCGCGCTGGCCACCTTCAAGGGTGACGGACGCACCGGCTTCCGCACGCTGACGATCGACTACCTCGACGAGGAGGGGCTCGGCACCTTCGCCCGCAAATGAGAGCCCCCGCGGCACATACAGTCCGGGCCCTTCACGGGATGGCCGACAGCAGAAGGAACACCGCGAAGATCACGAGGTGAACGGCGCCCTGCAAGACCGTGGTGCGGCCCGTGCCGAGCGTCAGCGTGCTGACGAACAAGGTCAGCGACAGCAGGGCGACGTTCTCGGTGATGAGGCCGAGCGTCAGCTTCGACTCCATCAACCATGAGACGACGGCGACCGTCGGGATGGTCAGTCCGATGCTGGCGATGGCCGACCCCAGCGCCAGGTTGATGCTGTTCTGCAAGCGGTTGCCCAGCGCGGCGCGGACCGCCGCAATGCCCTCGGGCAGCAGCACGACCGCGGCGATCACCACGCCGACGAAGGCCTGAGGCAGGCCCGCCGACGTGATGGCCGTATCGAGCGGATAGGACAGAAGCTTGGCCAGCAGCACCACGGCGGTGAGCGACACGAGCAGCAGCAAAGCGCTCGCCGCCGTGACGGGCGCCGTCGGTTTGATGACGTCGGATGCGTCGGCCGTATCGGACTCCGCATCGAGGAAATAGTCGCGGTGCCGGATCGTCTGGACGAAGACGAAGACGATGTAGAGGGCGAGCGAGACGGCGGCAACGAACAGCAGCTGAGGGACGGAGAATTCGGGCCCGGGCGTTGCCAGCGTGTAGTTCGGCATCACCAGCACCATCGTGGCGAGCACGCCGAGCACGCCGAGCGCCGCCGCGGCGCCGTGCAGTTGAAAGGACTGCTCGTGATGGCGCTGTCCACCAAGGATCAGACACATTCCGACGACGCCGTTCAGCACGATCATGACGGCCGAGAACACGGTATCGCGCGCCACCTGATCGGACCCGGCGGCGCCCGACACCATGATCGAGACGATCAGCGCCACTTCGATGACGGTGACCGCGACCGCCAGCAGGATCGAGCCGAACGGCTCGCCGAGCTTCAGCGCCAAGACCTCGGCATGGTGGACCGCTGCGAACACCGCGCCCCCGAGCAGGACGGCGGCGAAGGTCAGCGCCAGTCCCGATGTCACGTCGAGGACGCCCGCGAACTTGGCGGCGAGCAGGGCACTCGCCGCAGCCGGCGCGAGCCAGGACCAGGCAGGGTTGGAGGCGTGCGTTTGATGCGGCATCGGTCTCCTCGCGCTGCGTGTCGCTGGCCTTATGCCGTGCGGAGCCCGACACAGGCAACCGGCGAGCGTTCACAAACGCTCACACACGAGGCCGAAAACACCCGACTTGAGCCGGATTTCCGCCTCAAAGCGGACGACATACCGGGCGACCTCGTCAGGAGTTGCTCCTTGTCGCTGCTCGCGGCCCGCACCGCTCTGCCCCTAACGCGCTGCCGTGGTCGTGTCGCATCCGCGTCGGGCGGCCGTTGCCCCCCAGCGCCTCGCCCGGGCCGGAGGGCTCACCTTTGACGTCCCCGCATGTCCTGGTGGTGGAGGATGACCGCGAGATCCGCACGCTCGTCGCGCGCTATCTCGGCGACAACGACTACCACGTGACGACCGCGCCCGACGGCAAGGACCTCGACCGGCAGATGGCCGACGACGCGCCCGATCTGATCATCCTGGACATCAATCTGCCGGGCGAGGACGGCCTCGGCATCTGCCGGAGCCTGCGCTCGCACTCCGATGTGCCGATCATCATGCTGACGGCGAAGGGCGAGGACATCGACCGCATCCTCGGGCTGGAAATGGGCGCTGACGATTACGTGACCAAGCCGTTCAACCCGCGCGAGCTGCTGGCGCGCATTCGGGCGGTGCTGCGGCGGCGTCTCGACCAACCAGCGTCGCCCGACGCTAAGGTGCGCATCTTCGCCGGCTGGCGGCTCGACCTGGCGGCCCGCCATCTCACCAGCCCCGAGGGGGTGCGCACCCCGGTGACCGGGGCCGAGTTCGACCTGCTGCAGGCGCTGTGCGAGCAGCCGGGCCGCGTGCTGTCGCGCGAGCGGCTGCTGGAGATCACCCAGGGGCGCGCCATCGAAGCCTACGAGCGCAGCATCGACGTGCTCATCAGCCGCCTGCGTCGTAAGATCGAGGTCAATCCGCGCGACCCGGACTTCATCAAGACCATTCGCTCCGGGGGCTACCTGTTCACGCCGACCGTCGAGCGGCAATGAGGCTCCCGTTCGGATGGCCCAAGCGCATCGGCAGCCAGATCGCTCTGCTGCTGGTGGCCGCCATCGTCGTGTTCCACGTGTCGCTGCTGATGCTGCTGTGGGCCACGGCACCGCGCACGCGCCTGCATGTCCCGCCGGAGCTCGCCGCGGTCGCGACGGCAGCGGAGCTCATCGATGCGGCCCCGCCGGCGGCTCGCCAATCCATGGTCGCGGCCGTCAATGCCAAGAGCGGCCTTTACGCCATCGCCCTTGGCGGCCGCGAGGCGGTCCCGGCGCGCGAGGTGAACAGGGCTCCGCCGCCGCAGCAGCGCGCTCTGCGGGAAATGCTCGGGCCCGGATTCCAGGTCGTCGCGCTCGAGCCGCGTCCCGGCCTGCCGTACCGCGGGCCGCAGTTCGCCATCACGCTGCGGGATGAAAGCGTCATCACGGTCAGCGCCGGCATCCGCGTCGACCGGCCGCCCATGCGGCCATGGTCCGGCGCCGTCGTCGCCACGGTGCTCTTCCTGGCGATCAACCTCGCGTTCCTGTCGGTCTGGGCCTGGCGCCTGCTGGCGCAGCCGCTGCGCCGCTTCGCGGACGCGGCGGAGAGCTTCTCGATCAATGGCGACCAGCCGCCCCTGCCGGAACGTGGGCCGCTGGAGATCCGCAGCGCGGCCCGTGCGCTCAACAGCATGCACGAACGCATCCGCACCATGGTGACGGAGCGCACGCGCATGCTGGCGGCCGTTGGCCACGATCTGCGCACGCCCATTACGCGGCTGCGCCTGCGGCTCGAATTCATCGCCGAGCAGGACGTGCGCGAAGCAATGGAGCGGGACCTGGCCCAGATGGACGCCATGGTTCATGCCGCGCTGTCCTATCTGCGCGAAGGCCGCTCGCCGGCGCGCACCCGGGTCGACATCTCCAATCTGATCGAGACCGTCACTGACCAGTTTGCCGACATGGGCTACACGGTCGGCTTCGCCGGCCCCGGCCAAGTCGTGGCGCTCGCCGACCCCGACGCGCTGCACCGGGCGGTGACCAACCTGGTCCAGAACGCGGTCCGATTTGCCGACCTCACCCGAGTCGACCTCGAGGCGGACGGTACCCGCGTCACCATCGCGGTCGTGGACGACGGCCCGGGCATCCCCGCCGAGGACATGGAGCGATTGCTGGAGCCCTTCGCCCGCGGCGACGAAGCGAGATCGCGGAACGAGCCGACCGGCTTCGGCCTCGGCCTGCCCATCGCCAAGACCGTCGCGGAAAGCCACGGGGGCACGCTGACGTTGCTCGGCCGCCGGCCGCGGGGCCTGGAGGCGCGCCTCACCTTTCCGCAATGCTGAACGCGCCCACGGCACGGCTCGCACCATCGTGGCCGCCGTCCGGGCACGTATTTCTGCTAATCAAAGCAGCTTCGGAAAGATCTATTCTTGAATTTATGGCCGATAGGACCAAATCCGGCCATGGCGACGCGGAAGCGAGGAGCTTCTTCGACACGTCATGGCCGCGCCTGACCCGACCGTCCACCGACTTGCGAGAGCCAAAACTTGCCCTATGCGGGACCGGAAGGGACAACTTGCACTCCAGCAACATTGGGACAACGTTCGGCCATCTTGCGGCTCGGAGCACGAGCGACAACCGCGACCTCGACAGAAGAGGTCGCAGATGGACGCCGGAGCTTCACGGTCACGTGGCCCACAGCCTCACGACGCGCTCGTCGAAGCCCGTCGCTTCGAGCGGCTCGATGCGCCGGGCAAGACCCTGCCGCGAAGCCCTTCACGTGGGCGGCGGAAAGCAGCCGCCCACGTCGGTTCGGGACTGCGCACGATCGGCACGACCGTCATTGCGTGCCTGCTGCCGGCGGGGTCGGCGTGCCCGCTTCCGAAAGGCTCCAGCTGGATCGGGCCGGAGCGGTGCCCCGGCGAAGCGCCTCCGGATGCTAGCCGTCGGCTAGCTCCAACGTCTCTGCCTTCGACGTCTGCATTCAACCGTCTGCCGGACGTGATCCGGTCACCAGCCAACGGACAAAGGTCCTTCATGCGAACCTCCCAATTCCACGGCATTCCCCTGTCGCTGCAGGAGGTCGCCCATATCGCCCGGGCGCCGGTTCCGATGGGCGCCGACACGGCGCTCGAGATCAGCGGGGCGGCTGCCGTGGAGCGCGCAGGGATCAACGACATCGCCTATGTCAGCAGTCATTTGTACGCCCCGGCACTCGCGGTCACGCGCGCCTCCGCCTGCCTGGTGGCGGCGCGGTTCGCCAATCTCGTGCCCGCCGCAACGATCGCTCTGGTCTGTGACGACCCCTACGGCTCATTCGCCGACGTGTTGGCGCGCATCTATCCGGAAGCATCGCGGCCGACGCTGATCCTGGGCGAGCGCGGCCTGTCGGCCGGCGCCACCATCCATCCGACAGCTAAGATCGGCCAGCACTGCACGGTGGAAACCGGAGCGATCATCGGCGCCAACGCGTCGCTCGGATCGGGCGTCACCGTCGGCGCCGGAGCCATCATCGGTCCCGGGGTGATCGTGGGTGACGACTGCGCCATCGCGGCCGGCGCCTCGATCGTTCACGCCGTTCTCGGAGCACGGGTGATCATCCACTCGGGCGCCCGTCTCGGCCAGGATGGCTTCGGCTACGCCAGCTCCCGCCGGGGCCACGCCAAAGTCGCTCAGGTCGGTCTGGTCATCCTGGGCGACGACGTGGAGATCGGCGCAAACTCCTGCATCGACCGAGGCAGCGGCCGCGACACGATGGTCGGCGACGGAACCAAGATCGATAACCTCGTCCATATCGCCCACAATGTCGTGATCGGCAGACACTGCATGGTAGTGGCCCAGGTCGGCATTGCCGGGTCGACGACGGTCGGCGACTTCGCCGCCATCGGCGGCCAGAGCGCCATCGCCGGACATCTCAATCTGGGCGCAGGCGCTCAGATCGCGGCCGCCAGCGGCGTCATGCATGACGTGCCGGACGGCGCCCGCTGGGGCGGGCTTCCCGCCCGTCCGATCCGCGAGTTCTTTCGCGAGCACACATGGCTTCGCCAGTTCGCGGCGCGCCGCGAACGCGTCCAATGAACAGGTGAGCTCCGCAAGTGGCCGAAACGACCCGCAAGCCGGCGTGCCTCCGATGGCGCTCGCTGCCGGTGCGACGGACCTTGGCGCGCCTGGCTTTGGCACTGGCGATCTTGACGGCGGCAGGCGCGGGCCTGGCCGTCTGGACGATGCTGGCGCGCCCGGCGCCAGACCCCACTTTCAGCCGCCTGGTGAAGATCCGCTCGGCGGCGATCAAGGCCCAGATCGGCCAGATCTTCGGCGGCTACATCCTCGTCATTGGTGACTCCCACGTGGAACGGCTGTTCCTGCCGTCGCTCTGCGGGGTTCCGGTCGTGAACGCCGGCCTCAGCGGCGCCGGCGCCGCTGATCTGACGAATTTGGCCGCCACCCTGGCGGAGGTGCGGCACCCCTCGGCCATCGTCGCCAGCTTCGGCACCAACAATTTGCTGGCAGCCGAGGGAAGGCCGGCGGCCAGCACCCACTTTGCCGGGCAGGCCGTGGACCTGGTCCAGAAGCTGAGCGCACTCTCGACGGACGTGCTGGTCACCGATCTACCGCCGATGAAGCCGATGTACTCGCTCGTCTCCGCCGAAACGATCCATGACTACGACCGGGCCCTGGAGGCGGTTTGCGCGGCGGCCGGCTGCCGCTTCGTCCGTCTGTTCGAGGCCGCCGGCGACCGCTCTGCCGCGGCCGTCGCGCTCGAGCCCGACGGCGTGCACCTCACCAATTATCGCCAGGTCTATGCGGGCGCGCAGGCCGACCTCTGCCCGCCGCGGAGCGAGCTGCGGAACCGGCGCCGCGGACTGTAGCTGCGGGGCTGGCGTCGCCCCCACGTCACGCCTTGGCGGCGCGTCGCGCGCGCGGCGAGCGCCCCCGCCCGTCGGGAGCGGCACCGTCCGCCTCGACGCGGACGATCGCTTCGACCAGGGCTGCAAGGCGCGGCACCAGATCGGCATCGTCGAGCCCACACGGGCCGGGATCGTTCAGCACGATGTTGACGAGGATGCCGAACATCGCCTGAAAGGCGAAGCCGACGGTGCGGGTCTTGGCCGCCCGCCGCCCCGGCCCAAGGCGCGCCAGCATGTCGGGCGTGCTGACGACCACGAAGACGCGGCCGAGCTCCTTGAAGGCGCTCCAGCGCTCCGGACGAGAGCTGTGCCGCAGCGCGGCCCGTGCCACCCCCTCGTGCTCCCGGAACCACCCCGCCGCGTGCTCCGCCAGCAGCCGGCAGAGCTCGGCGAGATCCGTTTGCGCTAGCGCGCCCGATGCGCGCAGCGCCACGTAGCGCGCCTGGCCGCGCCGGATGGCGATGACCTGCAAGGCATTGAAATAGGCGTCCTTGCTCTCGAAGCGACCGTAGAACGAGCCGACCGTCACGCCGACCTCAGCCGTCAGGTCGACGATCGAGAGATCCTCCAGATGGCGGGTCCGCAGCAGCTGCTCACCGGCCTTGAGCAGCGCTTCCATGGTCTCCCGGCTACGGCTCTGGCGTGACGGGGTCACGCCGGGCAGGTCGAGACTGAACAGGTCGTCGGTCATGGCTACGCTCTTGTCCGCGGGTTGTGCTGTATGATAATCATAATTCGAATTCTATATAGGGCACATCGGCGCCCAGAAGGGAGGACGCGTGGCACAGGATGACCAGCCCCCGTTCGGCGGCCGGATCGGCCGCACCATCGGCGAATCGACGCCATGGTGGCCGAAGGGCGAGCGCGCACCGGCGGGTGCGCCCAATATCCTGATCGTGCTGTTCGACGATGTCGGCTTCTCCGACTTCGGCTGCTACGGCTCGCCGATCCGAACGCCGACCATCGACGCGCTTGCGGCGGCAGGCCTGCGCTATACGAGCTTCCACACCACCGCCATGTGCTCGACCACGCGGGCGGCCCTGCTGACCGGCCGCAACCATCACTCCGTCGGCGTCGGCTGCCTGGCCAATTTCGACAGCGGCTATCCCGGCTACCGCGGCAAGATCGCGCGTGAGGCCGGCACCATCGCCGAGATGCTGAAGCCGCACGGCTACCGCAGCTACATGGTGGGCAAGTGGCACGTCACGCCGCTGACCGAGAGCGGCGCCACCGGCCCCTTCGACGGCTGGCCGCTCGGTCGCGGCTTCGACCGATTCTACGGCTTCCTCGACGCCGAGACCGACCAGTATGCGCCGGAGCTCATCCTCGACAACTCGCACGTGGACCCGCCCGGCAGCTTCGCCGACGGCTATCACCTCACCGCCGACCTGGTGGACCGCACGATCCGCTTCATCGCCGACCACGAGGCCGACAAGCCGGACCTGCCCTGGCTGACGTGGCTCGCCTTCGGCGCCTGCCACGCGCCGCACCAGGCGCCGTTCGAGCTGATCAAGGGCTATGACGCCGTCTTCGCCGACGGCTGGGACGTGGAGCGCGAGCAGCGGCTGGCCCGGCAGATCGCCATGGGCGTTACGCCGGAGGGCACGCGCCTGCCGCCGCGCAACGACGGCGTCGGCCCCTGGGCGGAGCATGGCGAGGACGAGCGGCGCCTGTTCACGCGCCTCCAGAGCGCCTACGCCGCCATGCTCGACCACGCCGATCAGCATCTGGCCCGGCTCTTCGCCTTTCTCGACCAGGCGGGGCTGCGCGATGACACCCTGGTCGTCGTGCTCTCCGACAACGGCGCGAGCCAGGAGGGCGGCCCGCTCGGCTTCGTCAACGCGATGGGCCCCTACAACTTCCGCCCGGAGCCGATGGCCGAGAAGCTCGCCCGCATCGACGACATCGGCGGCCCGGACACTCACTCCAATTTCCCGCACGGCTGGGCCATGGCGGCCAACACGCCGCTGCGCCGCTACAAGCAGAACACCCATGGCGGCGGCATCCGCGACCCATTCGTCATCTCCTGGCCGGCACGTATCAAGGCCCGGGGGGAACTGCGCCATCCGTTCGTGCACGCGTGCGATCTGGTGCCGACCCTGCTCGAGCTCGTCGGGGTCGAGGCGCCGAGCGAGATCGGCGGCGTCGCGCAGCAGCCGCTGGAAGGGGTGAGTTTCGCCGCGAGCCTGACCGATCCCGACGCTCCGCAACGGCCCAAGCCCCAGTATTTCGAAATGTTCGGCCACCGCGGCATCTGGGAGGCCGGCTGGAAGGCGGTGGCCTACCACCCGTCCGGCTTCCCCTTCGACAAGGACAAGTGGGAGCTGTTCCACCTCGACCGGGACTTCTCGGAAGCGGAGGATCTCGCGGCTACCGAGCCCGAGCGCCTGGCGGCCCTGATCGAGCTGTGGTGGCGCGAGGCCGAGCGCCACAAGGTGCTGCCGCTCGACGACCGCTTCGCACCTCGCTTCGCCGAGAACGCCGCCCGCTTCCACGGGCCACGCCGCCGCTTCGTCTTCCATGCCGGCATGGGGCACGTGCCGACCGACGTGGCCCCTGACGTGCGCAGCCGCGACTACACCATCGAGGCGAAGGTCGAGATCACCGGTGCGACTGAGGGCGTGCTCATCGCCCACGGCGATGCCACCTCCGGCTACAGCCTGTTCGTGCGCGACGGCCGGCTCGTCTACGACATGAACGTGGGCGGCGAGCACCGCACCGTGGTGTCGGACCGCGCGGTGCCGTCCGGTTCTCGCCGGCTCGGCGTGCGCGTGGCCAAGCCGGTGCCGGTCAACCCGCGCCAGCCGCAGCTCAGGATCTGCACGCTCACCATCGACGGCGAGCCCGCCGGCAGCGCCGAGAGCAACCTGAACTTCATCAACTTCATCTCGTGGTCCGGCCTCGACATCGGGCGCGACCGCGGCAGCCCGGTCGCCAACTATGCTGCGCCATTCACCTTCACCGGCAAGTTGATCCGCGTCGTCGTCGAAATGCACGACGGCCAGCAGCTCGACGGCGACGGCATCGGCAAGGCGGAAATGGCGCGGCAGTAAAAGCCGGTCGAGAGATGGCCAGGTCAAGCCCGGCCATAACATTCAAAGCTATTCGGGCATCGATGCAAAGTCGTCATGGCCGGGCTTGACCCGGCCATCCATCAAGCAAGGTAAAGAGGCCCAAGACCATGACGACGCGCGCAGCGCAGCCCGGCGCCTGGGGCATCGTGGCCCTGCTGTTCCTGTTCATGTTGATCAACTTCGTCGACAAGGCGATCATCGGGCTCGCCGGCGTGCCGATCATGCGCGACCTGGAGCTCACGCCGAGCCAGTTCGGCCTGGTCGGCTCGAGCTTCTTCTTCCTGTTCTCGATCTCGGCCATCGTCACGGGCTTTCTGGTGAACCGCATTCAGGCGCGCTGGGCCCTCCTGGTCATGGGTCTGGTGTGGGCGCTGACGCAGTTTCCGATGCTGGGCCAGATCGGCTTTGCCGGCCTCATTGCCTGCCGCATCGTGCTCGGCGCGGGCGAAGGCCCGGCCTACCCGGTGGCATTGCACGCCGCCTACAAGTGGTTCCCGAACGAGCGGCGCGTGCTGCCCACCGCGGTCATCGCCCAGGGCGCCAGCATCGGCGTCATGGTGGCGCTGCCGCTGCTCAACTGGGTCATCGTCAACCATTCCTGGCGCTGGGCCTTCGGCCTCCTGGGCGTTCTCGGCCTCGCCTGGACGCTCGCCTGGTTCATGTGGGGCCGCGAGGGCACCCTGGTCGACGAGCCGGCCGCCGGCAGCCAATCGAGCGGCGCCACCATTCCCTATGCCCGGCTCCTCACCACGCCCAGCGTGCTGGCCTGTTGGTGCGCTTACTTCGGCGCCTACTGGGCGCTCTCCATCGGCATCGCCTGGCAGACGCCGTATCTGATCAGCGGTCTCGGTTTCAGCCAGCATCAGGTCGGCTGGATCGCCGCCCTGCCCTGGGGCCTCAGCGTGGTCACCGTCATCTTCCTCGGCTGGCTGTCGCAGCGGCTGATGCTCAAGGGCGTGTCGAGCCGTGTCGCCCGGGGGCTGCTCGGTGGCGTTTGCGTCGCCACCGGCGGCGTGGTGCTGACGATAATGCCGGCCCTGCCCACTGTCGGGCTCAAGATCGCTGCCACAGTCGTCGGCGGCGCCCTGCCCGCCGTGATCTACGTCCTGTCCCATGCGGTCGTCAGCGAGCTCACGCCGACCAGCCAGCGCGGCGCCATGCTCGCCATCGGCAACGCCGCCGGTACGATGGCGGGGGTGCTCGCGCCGGCGGTCATGGGCTTCATGATCCAGGACGCAGCCACTCCGCTCGACGGCTTCAATCGCGGCTTCGTCACCTGCGGCATCATCATGATGATCTGTGGTCTCATCGGCATGGTGTTCATACGCCCGGAGCGGGACCGGGCGCGCCTGGCCGCAAGGCCCACGACCACAGCCGCGCCGGCGCCCGCCCCCGGTGAGTGAGGTACCTCATGCCCCAAGCCTATGCCCGCAAGGGCGCCGAGCCGCCGGTCGTCGCCGCCCACCGGGCTGCGCTCGCCGAGCTGCCGTTCGGTGATCGCCAGGATTTCGAGGACGCCGCACGCGGCTTCGTCGGCACGATCCCGGACGCGGCCGTCACGGCCGCCGACGGCCGGGTGATCTGGTCGCTGGCGCCCTACCGCTTCCTCGAAGCGGACGAGGCGCCCGACACCGTGCACCCGAGCCTGTGGCGCCTGGCCCAGCTCAACTGCCGCCACGGCCTGTTCGAGGTGGCGCCGCGCATCTACCAGGTGCGCGGCTTCGACATCGCCAACATGACCATCGTCGAAGGCGACACCGGCCTTATCGTCATCGATACGCTGACCACGGCGGAGACGGCCCGGGCGGCCCTCGAGCTCTACCGCGCCCACCGCGGGCCGCGCCCGGTGAAGGCGGTGATCTACACCCACACCCACTCCGACCATTGGGGAGGGGTGAAGGGCGTCGTCGACGAAGCGGCGGTGGCGAGCGGTGCCGTCGCCGTCATCGCGCCGGACGGCTTCATGGAGCACGCCGTTTCCGAGAACGTCATCGCCGGCAACGCCATGCTGCGGCGGGCCCACTACCAGTTCGGCATGTTCCTCGACGTGGGCGTCGAGGGCCAGGTCGACGCGGCCCTGGGCAAATCGATCTCGCGCGGCACCGTCACCCTGATCGCGCCGACCGACCTGGTGCGCGAAACCGGCGAGACGCGCACCGTCGACGGCGTCGAGATGGTGTTCCAGATGGCGCCCAACAGCGAGGCGCCGGCGGAGTTCCACATCTACTTCCCGGCCTTCCGCGCCCTCAATCTGGCGGAGAACGCCACGCACCTGTTCCACAATCTGCTGCCGTTCCGCGGCGCGGAGGTGCGCGATCCGCTCGCCTGGTCGAAATACATCAACGAGGCGATCGAGCTGTTCGCCAGTCGGTCCGACGTTCTGATGGGCCAGCATCATTGGCCGGTGTGGGGCCAGGCGCGGCTGCAGACTTTCCTGCGCCAGGCCCGCGACCTCTACAAATATGTGCATGACCAGACGCTCAGGCTGATGAATCACGGCCTGACCGCGGCCGAGATCGCCGAGACGCTGACCTTGCCCGACACGCTCGCCAGGCCCTGGCACAACCGCGGCTATTACGGCACGGTCCGGCACAACGCCAAGGCCATCTACCAGAAGTATTTGGGCTGGTTCGACGGCAACCCAGCCAATCTCGACCCGCTGCCGCCGGTCGAGACGGCGCGCAGCACCATCGATTACATGGGCGGAGCCGACGCAGTGCTTCGCCGCGCGCGCGAAGATTTCGCCGCAGGCCGCTATCGCTGGGTGGCGCAGGTAACGAACCAGGTGGTCTTCGCTGAACCCGGCAACCAGGAGGCCCGGGCGCTCAACGCCGATGCCTTCGAACAGCTGGGCTACCTGGCGGAGGCGGCGACCTGGCGCAACGCCTATCTGTTCGCGGCCCAGGAGCTGAGACGAGGCCCGACCGCGGCGAAGCGAGCGGTCGGCGGCGACCCGCTGAAGGCGCTGACCATCGACATGGTGTTCGACTTCCTCGGCGTGCGCCTCAATGGCCAGAAGGCCCAGGGCAAGGCGTTCACCATCAACTGGGTGTTCACCGACCCGGCGGCCGCTTACACGCTCACGCTGGAGAACAGTGCGCTCAGCTATCTCAGCGGTAGGACACGGCCCGATGCGGACGCCACGCTGTCCCTGACGCGCGCCACCCTCGACGCGGTGATCTCGCGCCGGACGACGTTCCTCGCGGAAGCCCAGGCGGGCCGCCTCAAGGCGGACGGCAACCTCGCCAAGCTGGCCGAACTCGCCAGCCTGTTCGACGATTTCACCCCCGACTTCGCCATCGTGGAGCCGTGAGCGTTGCGGCAGTGATGCAAGTGCGATGGATGGTCGGGTCAAGCCCGACCATGACGACTTGGAAACGAAAGCTGCCCAACTTCCAACGTCATGGTCGGGCTTGACCCGACCATCCATCGACTAAACAAGACCTCGCCTTCGGCATGCGCCTCTTACCGCTGCGCCAAAAGCCCGGCCGCAGCGATCCCCGCCAGCGCGCAGGCTTCGTCGTTGTCCGAGGTGTCGCCGGTGATGCCGACCGCGCCGACCGACGTGCCGTCCGCACCGACGACGATCACGCCGCCGGCGGCCGGGATGATCCCGTGGGCAGCGATGGGCCCGAGCGAGGCGATGAAGCTCGGTCGCTCAGCCGCCATGTCCGCGATCTTGCGGGATGACACGCCGAGCGCCAGCGCGCTCGCCGCCTTGCCGACGGCGATCTGCGGCCGCAGCGTCGAGGAGCCGTCCTGGCGCTGGAAGGCGATCAGGTGACTTCCGGCATCCAGCACGGCGACGCTGAGCGGCTTGAGACCGAGCTCACGACCTTTGGCCAGGGCGGCCGTGACGATGGTGTTGGCCTGTTCGAGCGTGATCCGGCTCACTGCAGTCTCCGTTGATCGGTTGAGGGACAGGCTAGCCCTTGGACTGGACCTTGGCCTTGAGGCGGAGGGCATGCAGCAGCGGCTCGGTATAGCCGTTGGGCTGTTCCACCCCTTCGAACACCAGCGCCCGAGCGGCCTGGTAGGCGAGGCTTTCATTCTCGCGGCCGGCCATGGGCCGATAGAGCGGGTCGCCCGCATTCTGCGCATCGACCTTCGCGGCCATGCGCCGGAGCGCGGCATCCACCTCCGCCGCCGTGCAGACGCCGTGCAGCAGCCAGTTGGCCATGTGCTGGGAGGAGATACGCAGCGTCGCCCGGTCTTCCATCAACCCGATGTCGTTGATGTCCGGGACCTTGGAGCAGCCGATGCCCTGGTCGATCCAGCGCACCACATAGCCGAGGATGCCCTGAGCGTTGTTGTCGAGCTCGCGGGTGATGGCGTCGGGCGCCCAGTTGGTGCCGGCGGCGAGTGGGATGGCAAGCAGTGCGTCGAGCCCGGGCGTCGGCTCATCCGCAAGCTGCCGCTGACGGGCGAACACGTCGACCTGGTGGTAGTGCAGCGCGTGCAGGGTCGCCGCAGTCGGGCTCGGCACCCAGGCGGTGCTGGCACCGGCTCGGGGGTGGCCGATCTTCTGGGCGACCATGTCGGCCATGCGGTCGGGGGCCGCCCACATCCCCTTGCCGATCTGGGCCCGGCCCGCGAGCCCGCAGGCCAACCCGATCTGCACGTTGCGGCTCTCATAGGCGGCAATCCAGGCGCTCGCCTTCATCTCGCCCTTGGGCACCATGGCACCGGCCTGCATGGAGGTGTGGATCTCGTCGCCGGTGCGGTCGAGGAAGCCGGTGTTGATGAAGACGATGCGGTCCTTCACCGCCGCGATGCAGGCGGCAAGGTTGGCGGAGGTGCGCCGCTCCTCGTCCATGACACCGACCTTCACCGTATGACGAGGGATCCCCAGAACGTCCTCGATGGCATCGAACAGGCGGTTGGTGAAGCTCGCCTCGTCGGGCCCGTGCATCTTGGGTTTGACGATGTAGATCGAGCCGGCCCGGCTGTTGCGGAAGCGCCCGCGGCCCTCGAGGTCATGCAGGCCGATCAGGCTGGTGACGATGCCGTCCAGGATACCCTCCGGCGCCTCGCTGCCGTCGCGCAGGCGCACCGCAGGTGTCGTCATGAGGTGCCCGACGTTGCGGACGAACAGCAGGGTGCGGCCGGGCAGCGTCAACGGCGCGCCGTCCGGAGCGACGTAGTCGCGGTCGGCCGCCAGGGTACGGGTGGTGGTGCGGCCGCCCTTGTCGAAGCTCGCCGAGAGATCGCCGGTGGTGAGCCCGAGCCAGTTGGCATAGGCCGCGACCTTGTCCTCGGCATCCACCGCCGCGATCGAATCCTCGAAGTCGACGATGGTGGTCAGCGCCGATTCCAGGATCACGTCGGCGATACCGGCCGGATCGTCGCGCCCGATCGGATGGGCGGGATCGATCACCACCTCGATGTGGAGGCCGTGGTTGCGCAGCAAGAGAGAGGCGCCGCGACTGCCGGCGAGTTGAGCCGGGTCGGCGAGCCGTGGCGTGCCGCCGGTGAACGCATCCCACCGCCCCTCGGCCAGTGGCGCCGCTTCGTCGAGGAACGCCTTGGCCCGCGCGATCACCTGGGCGCCGCGCACGGGATCGTAGCCGCCCGGGGCCGGCTCGCCCGGCAGCGCATCGGTGCCGTAGAGAGCATCGTAGAGACTGCCCCAGCGGGCGTTGGCGGCATTGAGCAGGAAGCGGGTGTTGAGCACGGGCACGACGAGTTGCGGCCCCGCCAGGCGCGCCACCTCCGCGTCGACGTTCTGCGTCGCGATGGTGAAGGGTGCGGGCTCCGGCACGAGATAGCCGATGTCGCGCAGCAAGGCCTGATAAGCCGCCGCGTCGTGCGGCTGCCCGCGCCGGGCGACATGCCAGGCGTCGATGCGCGCCTGCAGGTCGTCGCGCTTGGCCAGCAGCGCACGGTTTTCAGGCGCGAAGCGGGCGAAGATATCCGCCGTCCCGCGCCAGAACGCCTCCGGCGCGATGCCCGTGCCCGGCAAAACGTGATCGTCGATCAGGTCGACCAGGGACGCCGCCACCTGCAACCCGGCTTTGTCGATCAAGTTGCTCATGGCTACGCCCTCATTGGTTGGTTGCCCAGCGCTACCGGTGGGGGACCGCCGGTCACCCAGTCGATGAGCTCGACCGTGTGGACGACGGGAAGCACGGTGCGCCGGCCGATCTGCATGGCGCAGCCGATGTTGCCGGTGGCGATGACGTCGGCGCCGAGCCGCTCCAGGTTGGTCACCTTGCGCGCCCCCAGGCGACCCGCGATGTCGGGCTGGAGGATGTTGTAGGTGCCGGCGGAGCCGCAGCACAGGTGCGCCTCGGCCGGGGAGCGGACCGTGAAACCGGCAGCGGTCAGCAGGCGCCTGGGCGCCTCCGTCACCTTCTGCCCATGCTGGAGCGAGCAGGCCCCATGATAGGCGACGGTGAGGCCGGGGGCGGCGCCGGTTCCGGCCGGCAGCGCGATGCCCGCCAGGAACTCGCTGATGTCCTTCGTCAGCTCCGAGACGCGCGCGGCCTTCGCCGCGTAGGCAGGGTCGTCGCGCAGCATGAACCCGTAGTCCTTGATGGTCGTGCCGCAGCCCGAGGCGGTGACGAGGATGGCATCGAGCCCCCTGCCCTCGAGCTCGCGCGTCCAGGCATCGACGTTGCGCCGCGCCGCCTCCAGGCTGGCCCCCTCGCGGCCCATGTGGTGGACGAGCGCTCCGCAGCATCCCTCGTCGGGGGCGAAGACGACGTCGAAGCCCGCGCGGTTGAGCAGGCGCACCGCCGCCGCCCGGATCTCGGGACGCAGCACCGGCTCCGCGCATCCCTGAAGCAATGCGACGCGCCCCCGGGCGTCGGCCACCGGCGCCGCCGTCGCCGAAGCGCGCGCCGCGGGCCGAGGGGGCGCGAGCGCCAGCATGGCCGCGACCGGCTTCAGCGCCGGCAGCTTGCCCACGAAGGGCTCGACCGGCCGGGCGAGGCGCGCCAGCGCCAGCGCCAGCCGAAAACGGGCGGGATGAGGCAGGACCGCGGCCAGCACTGCGCGCAGTACCCGCTCGTGCCAGGGCCGGCGGTAGCGCTGCTCGATATAGGCCCGGGCGTGATCGACCAGATGCATGTAGTTCACGCCCGACGGGCATGTCGTCATGCACGACAGGCAGGAGAGACAGCGATCGATGTGCTTGACCACCTCGGCCGTCGGCTGGGCCTCGGTCTCCAGCATCTCCTTCATCAGGTAGATGCGGCCGCGGGGGGAATCGAGCTCGTCGCCCAAAAGCACATAAGTCGGGCAGGTGGCCGTGCAGAAGCCGCAGTGGACGCATTTGCGGATCACCGCCTCCGACGCAGCCATCGCCGGGTCGGCGAGCTGCGCGGCCGTGAAGCTAGTCTGCATGGGCCAGATCCAAATGGGGCGCCAGATCGCTGAAGCGCCCGGTCTCGAACACCCCGGCCGGGTCGAAGGCTCGCCGCACCCGCGTCTCCAGCGCGGCCAGGACCGCCGCCTGCGGCTGGAAGGTCGGCATGCCCGCGTAGACGCCGCGGTCGTCGCGCACGAGCATGGCGTGACCGCCCGCCCCCGCCGCAGTGCGCCTCACCAGTTCGCCACCGCCATCGAAGCACAGCCAGATCAGGCTGCCGGCCCAGTCCATCTGCCATTGGGCGCCGAGGGGCTCGAGCGCCGCGATCACGGCGGGCGCGGCCCCGGCAGCGATACTGAGGCGCCACAACGGCCGGCCGTCGTTCATCGGTGCGAGCGTGCGGACGTCGCCCCAGATCGCCTCAGCGAGCGCGGCATCGGGCGTTTCCACGACATGCTCGCCCAGCAGGCGCTCGAGCAGGGCGGCGCGGGCCGCAACCGAGGGGCCGAAACCTTGCAGCCGCAGCACGGTGAGCGACGCGCCACGCGCCCGTCCCGGGATGTGGATGGCCGCAGACGGCTCGGCCTGGGAGCCCATGGCCCGCGCCATGACCGCACAGGCCTGCCGTGGATCGAGGCCTCGGACGAGGCACGAGGTGGTCTCGCGCGGCGCCGGCAGCACCTTGAGCGTCACCTGGGTCAGCGCCGCGAGGCGCCCCCAGCTTCCGCACATCAGCTTCGGCAGGTCGTAGCCCGTGACGTTTTTCACCACCTTGGCGCCGGCCATGAACGGTTCTCCACGGCCCGACACCCCTTCGAACCGCAACAGATGGTCGCGCACGCCGCCCATGACCGGCCGCCGCGAGCCGGCGACGCCGGCGGCGACGATGCCGCCGATGGTGGCGGCCCCGACCGGCCGGCCGAACAGCGGGCCGTGGTCGAACGGCTCGAAGGCCAGCATCTGGCCGTGGGCGGCGACCAGCGTCTCCACCTCGGCCAGCGGCGTGCCGGCACCCACGGTCAGCACCAGCTCGGCCGGGTCATAGTCGATGATCCCGGCGAAGCCGCGCATATCGAGGACCGCCGTCTGGCGGCCGCCGGTGCCGACGCCGGCCTTGCTGCCGCCGCCGCGGATCTCCAGCCTGGTGCCGTCGGCGGCGGCGCCGGCGATCGCATCGGCGAGCTCCGCCGACGTCGTGGGCGCGAGCATGGGCATCAAAAGCGCGGTAGCTCCGGGAATGCGACCTGGCCGGCATGCACGTGCATGCGGCCGAGCTCGGCGCAGCGGTGCAACGTCGGGAACACCTTGCCCGGGTTGAGCAGCAGTCCCGGATCGAAGGCGCATTTGAGCCGCTGCTGGTGGGCGAGATCGACCTCGGAGAACATCGCCGGCATCAGGTCGCGCTTCTCGACGCCGACGCCGTGCTCGCCGGTGAGCACGCCGCCCACCTCGACGCACAGGCGCAGGATGTCTGCTCCGAACGCCTCGGCCCGCTCCAGATCGCCCGGCACGTTGGCGTCGTAGAGGATCAGCGGATGGAGATTGCCGTCGCCGGCGTGGAAGACATTGGCGACACCGAGGCCATGCTGGGCCGAGAGCTGCTCCATGCGCTGGAGCACCTCCGGCAGCCGCCGCCGCGGGATGGTCCCGTCCATGCAGTAATAGTCGGGCGAGATGCGGCCCACCGCCGGGAAGGCGGCCTTGCGCCCGGCCCAGAAGGCCAGCCGCTCTGCCTCGTCCCGCGAGATGCGGCAGGAGACGGCGCCGTCGGCCCGGGCGATGCGCTCCACCTCGTCGATCAGGTGATCGCATTCGGCGGCCGGACCATCGAGCTCGACGATCAGCAACGCCTCCACGTCCAGAGGATAGCCGACGTTGACGAAGGCCTCGGCGGCGTGGATCGCCGGCCGGTCCATCATCTCCATGCCCGCCGGGATGATGCCGGCGGCGATGACGTCGGCGACGCATTGGCCGGCGCTCTCGACGCTGGCGAAGCCGATCAGCAGGGCGCGGGCGGTCTCGGGTTTCACCAGGATGCGCACGGTGACCTCGGTCACCACCCCGAGCAGCCCCTCCGAGCCCACCACGATGCCGAGCAGATCGAGGCCGGCCGGATCGAGCGCGCGGCCGCCCAGGCGCACGATCTCTCCGTCCATCATGACCAGCTCGACGCCGAGCACATTGTTGGTCGTCAACCCGTACTTGAGGCAGTGCACGCCGCCGGAGTTCTCGGCCACGTTTCCGCCGATCGAGCAGGCGATCTGGCTCGACGGATCGGGCGCATAGTAGAAGCCGGCGTCCTCCACCGCGCGCGTGACGGCAAGGTTGGTGACGCCGGGCTGCACCACCGCGACCCGGTCCTCGTAGTCGACGGCCAGCACCTGGTTGAACTTGGCCATGCCGAGCAGCACGGCGTCGGCGAGCGGCAGCGCCCCGCCCGACAGCGACGTGCCCGAGCCGCGCGGCACCACCTTGACGCCCTGGCCGTGGCACCACCGCAGCACTGCCGAGACCTGATCCTTCGTCTCGGGCAGCACCACCAGCATCGGCGGCTGCCGGTAGGCGGTGAGCCCGTCCGACTCGTAGGGGCGCAGCATCGCCGGATCGTCGATCACCCCCTCCCCCGGCACGATGGCGCGCAGCGCAGCGGCGATCTCGCCACGGCGGGCGATCACCGCAGCATCCGGTTCCGGCATCCTGAGCGACATGGGGCGATCCTCTCGGAGGCATTGTAGACGATCCGCTTTCCCCCCGGTAGACGATCGATAGCGAAGGCAGCTGTTCTTCCAGAGAACAGATCGTCAGGATAGGCCATGGATCCGGACTATGAGCTGTTCGCCGAGGTGGTCGTGTCGGGCAGCCTGTCCGCCGCGGGCCGGAGGCTGCGGATCTCGCCGGCCATGGTGTCCAAGCGGCTCGCCCGGCTGGAACGCCGCCTCGCCACCCAGCTCGTGCATCGCACCACGCGCCGGCTGGTGCTGACCGACGCCGGCCAGGTGTTCCACGCCGACGTGCTGGCGATCCTGGCCGCTATCCGCGCGGCGGAAGCCCGCATCGCCGGCCAGGAAGGCGCGCTGGCCGGAGGCCTGCGGGTGACGGCGCCCACCTCGTTCGGACGGCTGCACATCGCGCCGTACCTGCTGACCTTTCTCGAGCAGCATCCCAAGGTGGATCTCGAGCTCGACCTCTCCGACGGCTTCGTCGACCTGCTGACCGAGAAGATCGACGTGGCAATCCGTATCGCGCCGACGATCGAGGCGAGCCTCGTGGCCCACCGGCTGGGCACCAGCCGCCGGGTGCTGTGCGCCGCGCCCAGCTATCTGGCCGAGAGGGGCGCGCCCACGCGCCTCGCCGATCTCGCCCGTCACCATCTGCTGGCCGCCACGGGGCAATTGCCGTGGCGGCTCGACGGGCCCGACGGCCCGGCCCTGCTCGCCGGCGAAAGCCGGGTGCGCACCAACTCCAGCGAGGTGGTGCGCGAACTGGCGCTGGCCGGTGCGGGAATTGCCCTGCGCTCGCTCTGGGACGTCAGCCGCGACATCGCCGCCGGTCGGCTGGATCGGATCCTGCCCGCCTACGAAGGCTCCGTCGACGTGGGCATCTACGCGGTCCACCCGCGTGGGCCCCTGGTGCCGGCGTCGGTCAGCGCCTTCGTCGGGCATCTGCGGGCGCTCTACAGCCCCGCCGCGCCCTGGGACGAGGGGCTTGTGTCGGCTAGCTTCCAGCGGCGCTGCACGGAGATCTTGACTCTCAGAACGGAGGGATGGTCGGGTCAAGTCCGACCATGACGTTGAGAATAAAGGCTTTCCGCCCCACCTCGTCATGGTCGGGCTTGACCCGACCCTCCATCGTCTCGAAACCCCTTCCGGTGGCCGAAGACGCAATGGCCACAAACACTGTGCAACCCGTCGATGCCCTCGCGGCCCGTGGAGCTCACCATGTCCGAGACCTATCGCCAGTGGATCTTCGCCAAGCCGATGGTCGACGACGTGCTCGGCCCCGAGCAGTTCGAGCTGCGCGAACGTCCGATTCCCGACCTTGCGCCAAACCAGGCCCTGGTGCGCGTCAGGCTGATCAACATCCACTCTGCGACCCGCTCGCGCATGGCCACCGGCATGACCCGGCTCGGCGACACCGACCTCAGCAACTACGCCTGCGCGCAGGTGATCCGCTCGCGCGATCCCGCCTTCCGCGAGGGCGACACCATCGCCTGCCAGGCCGGCTGGCAGGACCACCAGGTGATCAGCAGCCTGGACGCCTCGGTCGGCTACGGCACGCCGAACGACGGCGTGAAGGCGTTGAACCGCACCAACTCGCAATGGTGCTACGCCCTTAGGCCCGAAATGGTGCGGGCGTGGCCGGCCGAGGTGCTGATGGACATGTTCGGCACGTCGGGCATGACCGCCTATTTCGGCATGCGCCAGTGCGGACCGCTGAAGCCCGGCGAGCAGGTGGCGGTGGCCGGCGCCTCCGGGTCGGTCGGCTCCATCGTCGCCCAGTTGGCCCGCATCGCCGGCTGCCGGGTGATCGGCTTCGCCGGCGGCGCCGACCGCTGCCGCTGGGTGGTCGACACCCTCGGTATCGACGGCTGCATCGACTACCGGGGCGAGGATTTTGCCGAGCGGCTGCAGGCCGCGTTCCCCGGGGGCATCGACGTCTTCTCCGACGGCATCGGCGGCGAGCTCACCGCGACCGTGACCGGCCGGATGAACCGAGGCGGCCGCCTGCTCGCCTACGGCGGCGCCGGTGGCTACTACGCCGATCGGCTCGACCGGCCGCAGCAGCGGCCCTCGCTGCGCCGGATGTTCGGCATCTCCGAGACCGTGGAGGCGACCATCGCCGCCAGAGAACTGCGCGCCGAGGCCTGGATCGTCGACGCCTTCTACGCCGAGCGGCTCACGGCCGAGGACGACCTCGCCTCGCTCATGCGCAGCGGCCAGCTGAAGCCGATCAGCCACGTCGTCGACGGCTTCGACAACCTGCCCACCGCCATCGTCGACCTTTATCGCACGCCCCACGCCGGCAAGCTGCAGGTGCGGTTCGAAGCATGAGCCTCAGGCCGGGTCCGCACCGTCTTCCGGAATCAGTTGCTTGCGGAGGCCGGCGCGGTCCCCTTTCGGGGCGATTCGAAGAAACACTCTAGAAGCCGCCCAGGTAGTCCGTCTTGCCGATGTCGAGACCGCGCTGGCGCAGGATGCCGTGCGCCGTCGCCACGTGGAAGAAGAAGTTGGGCAGCATGAACTGGGTGAGGTAGGCGCGCCCCGGCATGGCGGCGCTGACGTTGCGAAACGGCAGGGCGATGCTGCGCTCGTCGGCGCCGGCGAACTGCTCGGGCGTCAGCGTCTCCAGATAGGCGATGGTCTTGTCGAGCCGTTCCTTCAGCTCGGCGAGCGTCGTCTCGGTGTCGGCAAAGCTCGGCGCCTGGGTGCCCGTCAACCGGGCGACGCCGTTCTTGGCGGTATCGCTGGCGCGTTGGATCTGCCCGGTGAGCGGCAGCATGTCGGCCGCCAGGCGCGCGTCGGCCAGCTCCGCCGGGTCGATGCCGCGCGTCTCGGCGAAGGCGGCCGCCCGGACCATGTAGTGCGAGAGGACGCCGAGCCCGCGGATCAGCACGGGGACGGACAGTTCGTACATGCTCGACATCTGCTGGCCTCCGCGCATCGCAATGGCGCCCGGCGCAGATGGTGCGGGGCCGCCGGCGGATCAAGCGCCGGCGGGGGCGTCGCGGCCTACCCTTCGCCCGGCGGGAAATCCGCCGACAGCGCTACGTCACGCCAGGCCTGGATCTGCCCCAGGCGCTCGGCCAGCTTCTTGGTCACCACGTCATAGCCGAAGGCGCCGAGCACCAGATGGCGCGGCGCCACCTCCGCCTCCACCGCCTTGATCATCGCCTCGCCGGCGCGGACCGGATCGCCCACCTGGGTGCCGCTGAGGCCGCTCACCTGCTGCATGCGCGCGCCCGCCGTCCCGGCGTAATCGGGGCTCGTGACCGGGGTCTGCCTGAGCGAGCGACCCGCCCAATCGGTGCGGAACGGGCCGGGCTCGACGGCGATGACCTTGATGCCCAGCGGGCCGACCTCCGCCGCGAGCGCCTCCGAGAAGCCCTCGACCGCGTGCTTCGTCGCCGAATAATAGGACGAGGCCGGGAAGCCGATGAGGCCGCCGATGGAGCTGATGTTGAGGATATGGCCCTTGCGGCGGGCCCGCATGCCCGGCAGCACCGCGCGCGTCAGGGCGAACAGGCCGAAGACGTTGGCCTCGAACAACGCGCGGATCTCGGCATCCACGCCCTCCTCGGCGGCTGCCTGGTAGCCATAGCCGGCATTGTTGACGAGCACGTCGATGGCGCCGAAGCGCCCCTCGGCCGCCGCGACCGCGCTGGTGATCTGGTCCGGCACAGTCACATCGAGGGCGAGCGGCAGCGCCCGATCGCCGGCGCCCGCGCCAATGTCGGCGACACGGTCGAGGCTGCGCGCGCTCACCACGGCGTTCCAGCCGCGCGCCAGCACCAGCTTGGCGAGCTCGCGGCCGAAGCCGGTGGAGCAGCCGGTGATGAACCAGGTGGGTGTGCTGGGGTCGGCCATGGCGGGCTCCTTCGGCGATCGCTGGGGGTCAATATAGCGGCGGCAGCCGCCCCATGTCGCCCCGAGACCCTCACCTCGCGCATGTCTGGCCCGTGTCAGCCGAAAAGCCCCACTATGGACGGCCGGTCCGAGGGTTGGGGGGCGTTTAACCCTCGGACCGGCCGCATCGCCAGCCCGAAGGCTGGCGAACTCGAGGGATATGGCCGCCCTTCTACGGTCGGCTCGGCGTCGCCGCGTGTCCCTCCGCGCCCGTCGGAGGCGGCTCGGCCGCTGCGGCCGCCTGTCCGTCGCGCCGCCCCGAGAGGAGACGGAAGAACAACGGGATGAAGAAGATGGCGATGAACGTCGCGGCCAGCATGCCGCCGATGACCCCGGTGCCGATCGAATGGCGGCTCGCCGAGCCGGCGCCGGTGCTGATGGCCAGCGGCACCACGCCGAGGATGAAGGCGAGCGACGTCATGATGATGGGCCGGAAGCGCAGGCGCGCCGCCTTGAGCGCTGCATCGAAGGCCGACAGCCCCGCCCGGCGCTGCTCGGCGGCGAACTCGACGATCAGGATGGCGTTCTTGGCAGCCAGCCCGATCAGCGTGACGAGACCGATCTGGAAGTAGACGTCATTCTCGATGCCGCGCAGCGCGATGGCGACGATGGCCCCGAACAGGGCGAAGGGCACCGCCAGCACGACCGCCAGGGGCAGCGTCCAGCGCTCGTACTGGGCGGCCAGGATCAGGAAGACCATGATCAGGCCGAAGACGAAGCCCAGGTTGCCGCTGCCCGCGGTCGCCAGCTCCTGATAGGCGGAGCCGGTCCAGCCGATGGTGTAGTCGTTGCCGAGCGTCTTGGCGACGACGTCCTGAATGGCGGCGATGGCCTGCCCGGACGAATAGCCGGGAGCGGGATTGCCAAGGACCTTGGCGGCCGGGAAGACATTGAAGCGGTCGACGACGTCCGGGCCGAGGGTGCGCACCACCGAGACCAGCGCGCTCAGCGGCACCATGGCGCCGCTCGCCGCACGCACGAACACATATTGCAGATCGTCCGGCTTCTCGCGGAAATTGTCCTCCGACGACAAGCTGACGCGATAGGTCCGGCCGAACAGCGTGAAGTCGTTGACGTAGAGGCTGCCGAAGGTGCTCTGCATGGTCTCGAATATCGACGAGATCGGAACGCCGATCGCCTTGGCCTTCTCCTTGTCGACGTCGATCCTGTACTGCGGAACGGCGGTGCTGAAGGTCGTGCTGACGCCGCTCAGCTCGGGGCGCTGGCCGGCGGCGGCGACCACCTTCTGGGCGGCCGCCGCCAGCTGATCGAGCGTGCCGCCGGTGCGGTCCTGCAAGTAGAACTCGAAGCCGCCCGTGGTGCTGATGCCCTGGATCGGCGGCGGGTTGAAGCCCAGCATGACCCCGTCCTTGAACTTGCCGTTCACGGCGCCGAGCGCGCCTGCGAGGACGCGGGCATCCTGGTCGGGCGCCGTGCGCTCCGACCAATCCTTCAAGTTCAGGAAGGCGACGCCGCCGTTGGTCTTCAGGGCGCCCGACAGAAAGTCGAAGCCCGACAGCATGAGCAGGTCCTTGACCGCCGGGTTGGCGCCGACGTTGTCGCTGATCACCGTGTTGGTCGCCACCGTGCGGTCGAGCGAGGCCGCCGGTGGCAGCATGGTGACCAGGAAGACGTAGCCCTGGTCCTCGTTCGGCACGAGGCTGCCGGGCACGCGCTGGAACAGCATCCAGGTGACGCCGAGCATCGCCGCGATGAGGACCAGCGCCAGCGCCGCGTTCTTGAGGAAGAAGCGCACGCCGTGCGTATAGCCGCGCGTCAGGGCATCGAAACCGCGGTTGAACCAGCGAAACGGCAGCCATGGCTCGCTGTGGCCCGGCTTGAGGAGCAGCGCGCACAGGGCGGGTGTCAGGGTCAGCGCGACCACGCCCGAGATCACCACCGACACGGCGATCGTCACCGCGAACTGCCGGTAGAGCTGGCCGGCCAGGCCGCCCAGGAACGACACCGGGATGAACACCGCGCACAGTACCAGCACGATGGCGACGACCGGGCCGCTGACCTCGCCCATGGCCTGGATCGCGGCCTCGCGCGGGCTCTTGTGCTCGTTCGACATGATGCGCTCGACATTTTCGAGCACCACGATGGCGTCGTCGACGACGATGCCGATGGCCAGCACCATGCCGAACAGCGTCAGCAGGTTGATCGAGAAGCCGAGCAGATACATGCCGGCGAAGGTGCCGATCAGCGACACCGGCACCGCCACCACCGGGATCAGGGTGGCCCGCCAGTTTTGCAGGAACAGGAACACCACCACGACGACCAGCACGATAGCCTCGATGAAGGTGTGCACCACCTCCTCGATGGAGACCTCGATGAAGCGCGTCGGGTTGAACGGCACCGAATACTCGAGGCCTTCGGGAAAGCGCTTGGCCAGGCGCTCCATGGTCGCTTCGACGGCCGCCGAGACCTGGAGGGCGTTGGCCCCGGGCTGAAGGTAGATGGCGATGGGAACGGTGGGGGCGCCGTTCAGCGTCGCCTTCAGGCCGTAGGTGAGCGCGCCGAGCTCGATGCGAGCGACGTCCTTCAGACGCAGCGCCCCACCGGTCTCGTCGGAGCGGATGATGATGTTCTCGAACTCGCGCGGATCGGCGAGGCGGCCGGGCGTCGTCACCGAGTAGGTGAAGGGCTGCGCCGTGCCCATCGGCTCCTCGCCGAAACGGCCGGCGGCGAACTGGGAGTTCTGCTCGCGGATCGCCGCAGCGATGTCGCCGGGCGAGAGGTTGTACTGCGCTACCTTGTCCGGACGCAGCCAGATTCGCATGGAATAGTCCGACTGCCCGAACAGCGTCGCATCGCCTACGCCGGGTGTGCGACGCAGCTCGTCGATGATGTTGATGAGGGCGTAGTTGGACATGAAGATCGCGTCGTAGCGCCCGCTCTTGGACGAGAGCGCCAGCACCTCGAGGATCGAGCTCGACCGCTTGGTGACGGTCACGCCCTGGCGCTGCACCTCCTGGGGCAGCAGCGCCACGGCGCGCTGCACGCGGTTGTTGACGTTGATCGTCGCCTGGTCCGGATTGGTCCCGATCTGGAAATACACCGACATGTTCATGGCGCCGGTGCCCGTCGCCGTCGAGCGCATGTAGATCATGTCCTCGACGCCGTTGACCTGCTGCTCGATGGGGGCGGCGACGGTCTCGGAGATCGTCTGGGCGGTGGCTCCCGGATAGGTCGCCGAGATGGTGACCTCGGGCGGCACGATCTCCGGATATTGTGCGATGGGCAGTGCGCGCATGGCGACCAGGCCCGCCAGCACGATGACGATCGACAGGACCGATGCGAAGATCGGGCGGTCGATGAAGAATTTCGAGAACATCAGCGCGCGTCCGTGGCCGAAGGAGCCTTGGCGGTGCCGCGATCGGCGGCCCGCTCCGCTGCCGGGCCGGCGGCGGCCTGGCGCGGCGCGTCCAATGCGACTGCTTTGACCGGGTTGCCGGGGCGAACGCGCATGATGCCGTCGACGATGACCCGGTCGCCCGGCTTCAGCCCGTCCTCGACCACCCAGCGCTCGCCGAGATCATTGGCGAGCTTGACGGGCTGGGGGACCGCATTGCCGCCGTCGTCCACGACATAGACGAACGGGCCCTGCGGGCCTTGGGACACCGCCTGCTTGGGAATGGCGATGGCGCCGGGAAGCGCCACGCCCTTGACGGCGACGCGAACGAACTGGCCGGGGAGCAGACGCCCGTCGGGATTGGCAAAGATGGCTCGCGCGCGGATCGTGCCGGTCTCCTCGCTGACCAGGCTCGCGGACACGTCCAGCCGTCCCGCCCGAGGATACACAGTGCCATCGCCGAAGCGGAGCTCGACGGATACGTCGTTCGACGTGATCGGCTTGGCCAGACGCGCATTCAGGGTTTGAAAGGCCTGGAACTCGGCGTCCGTGAACGAGAAGTTCACATAGGCCGGATCGAGCACGGTGACGGTGGTGAGCAGCGTCTGCTGCGCCTGCACGAGCGTGCCTTCCGGCGGCGACACGAGCCGCGTGTTGCCCGATACGGGCGAGCGGATCGTCGTGTAGCCCAGGTTCAGCTTGGCGGTGTCGGCCTCGGCCTGGGCGAGTTGGACGCTGGCCTGCGCCTGGTCGCGGGCCGCGAGCGCATCGTCGCGCTGCTTGTCGGAGGCGACCTGCCGGCGCAGCAACTCCTCGTTCCGACGCAGCGTGTCCGCTGTCTGGCGAAGCGCGGCCTGAGCCTGTGCCACCTGCGCATTCGCCCGGTCGAGCGCGGCCTGGTACGGCTTGGGATCGATCTGGAAGAGCACCTGCCCCTGTTTGACCGGCGCACCCTCGACGAACTCGCGCTTCAGCAGGAAGCCGCCGACCTGGGCCCTGATCTCCACGTCGCGGAAGCCGGCGACGCGGCCGGCATACACGGTCGTCAGCGGAACGACCTCGGCCTGTGCCGTCAGCACGTTCACCTCCGGCGGCGGCAAGGCGACAGACGCCTGCGCGGGCGGCGGATGCGCGCTGCTGCGAAGCCAATAGTAGCCCGCGCCCACCGCCGCAGCAGCGATCAACAGGACGGCGATCAGACGGCTGGACAAGCAAGGCTCCCGAAGCGCGAAATGATACGGGCGACTCCCGGACCCCGCCGCCGCGGCACACGCTGCGGCGATATCCCGGGTTTATTAAACGATACGGTTTGGTTTAATAATGACGTCGACGCGATTTGGCAAGGAGCCGGGAATGTCGGTGCGCGAAGCGACGGCCGTTGAGTCCTCCTATCGGAGGGGCGGACGGCCCACGCGTGCGGAAGCTGCCGAACGGGACGCGCGGCTGATCGAGATCGCCACAAGCCTGTTCATGGAACGCGGCTTCGAGGCCACCTCGATCGACGCCCTGGCGGAGGCGGCCCGGGTCAGCAAGCCCACGGTCTATGCGCGCTACCGCGACAAGCGCGAGTTGTTCGCGGCCGTGCTCAGGCGGCAGATCGAGCGCTGGCTGGTGCCCCTGTCCGCCTCCGCGCAGACGCAGGTCGACGTGCGCGACCCGGTGGCGCTGGAGGCCATGTTGGTGGATGTGGCCCGGCAGATGGTCGCGCTGTCCTCGACGCCGGGATCGATCGCCCTCAGCCGCATCCTGTCGGCCCAGGCCCCACATTTTCCGGAGCTGACACAACTTGCCTTCGAGGAAGGATGGTTGAAGGCCGTGGGCGCGATGGCGCGCATGCTGAGCAGCGTCGCCTCGCGCGGCCTGATCCGTATCGACGACCCCGCACTGGCCGCCGACCTCTTCCTCAGCCTGATCCTCGGCCCCGTGTCACGCCACAACGGCTATTGCGCCGACCCGCTCGACGCGGGTGTGGACGAGCGCCTGGTCAAGGCTGTCGGGCTGTTCCTGAACGGGGTGCTACCGCGGCGCTGATACAGGGTCGGCGCGCCCGAAATGATAAAATTTCCGAGGCGGGATCGTGCGAGCGGTGCAGATTGGATCCCGGTCAACCCGGGGCAACGCGCGCGCAGCCGCACACCCGGATCACTGATCCACCGGCAAAGACAAGGCTTCGTACTGCGCCGCAAACTCGGCGCTCGGCGGGATCGGCTTGATCACGTCGATGAGCACGCCATTGGGATCGGCGGTGATGAAGTGGCGCTGGCCGAAGGGCTCGTCACGCAAGGGCACGAGCATGGGCAGCCCCGCCGCCCGCAGATCGTCGTAGGCCGCGTCCGGATCCTCCACCTCGAAGTTGAGGATAAGCCCAGCCACCTGGCCGCGGGCGGCCTCCGGAACCGTCTGATGAGCGCCGTCGAGCACCGCGAGGTTGACGCTCGCGTCGTCGCGCGCCTGGAGGTGGACGTACCAATCGCTGGAAAACAGGGGCACGAATGCGAAGTGCGCGCTGTAGAAGGCCGCGGTGCCGACGACGTCACGCGTCATGACCACGGGGTAGTAGCTGGTGATCTTCATGGCACTTCTCCATATTTTGGCGTACACACTGTCTGTATGTATCTGTTCATATAAACATACAGGCGGCATGCATGCAAGAAAGACTACGGCCACGCCCCAACCGCGAGCGGAGCGATGCCACGCGCGCCGCCCTCGTCGCCGCGGCGCGGGCGCTCTTCGTGGAGAAAGGCTATGCGGGAACGTCGACGCCGGAGATCGTGGCCGCGGCGGGCGTGACGCGCGGCGCGCTGTACCATCACTTCGAGGACAAGCGCGCGCTCTTCCGCGCGGTGGCCAACCAGGAGGCGATCGCCGTCGCCGACGCCATCGAGACCGCAGCGGCGGCCGACTCGCCGGCGGGCGACGCCATGCTGGCGGGCAGCGTCGCCTACCTCGAGGCCATGACTGTGCCCGGCCGAACGCGCCTGCTGCTCACCGACGGCCCGGCGGTGCTCGGCGCCGCCGAGGTTAGCGATCTGGACGACGCCAACGCCGCCCGGACCCTGCGCGAGGGCTTGGAGGCCGCCGCGGCCGAGTCCGGCGCGAGCGATCTGCCGATCCAGGCCCTTGTCGTACTGCTGTCGGCGGCGTTCGATCGCGCCGCCATCGCCATCGAGGCGGGGGGCAATCCGGCCGAGTTCAAAGCGGCCATGCAACAGCTGATCCGCGCGGCGACGATAGCGTAGAGCATGATCAAAAAGGCGAACACGGGTTCCTTGGACAAAAAATAGAGCTAAGAACAATGCCTTAGAGCAAGGTAATTAGAATATTGATCAACCTGCTCCAGGCCGCAAACGCCCGCACATTTTAGCCGGCCGGCTGCGGGCGCTCGAAGGCTGAGGTCGATCGTCTCGCACCGGACCATGAACCCACGCGGCGCAGCTGTCGTCGCCGAGGTCATGGCCCAGGTCATGGCGGGCATGGTGAAGGCCGGCGTCCGGCGCGCGCGAAGCTCACCGGCCGCCGGCCGAGCCCGTAAGGCCGAGCCGAGCCAGCGACCGGTGAACGCCCCCGCCCTCACCCGCAATGGCGGATCTGATCGCTCACCCGCGGCGGTGCCGCGGGCCGAACTAACCTAAAGGGTCGGGATCATGCGGCGCATCCCCCATTTGGGAGGTGGAGCGTCGGCAAGGCACATCGCAATCATGACGGTGGATGAACGGGCGGGGGCGGGACAGCGCTCGCCCGAGTGAGACCGCCACATCCTGAGCGTATCCGGCCGTTCGCTGGCGAAGAAGCCCGATGTGAGTCTTGCCAAGGCAAGCCTCGCGCCTTCTGGTCGGGCCGATGCCCGACCCCAAGGGCGTGCGCGATGGGCAACTGACGACGCAGTGGCCCGCGCATGCCAGTTGGCGCCCGTCTCGCCGCCGCGCGGGCAAGGCCCATGGAAGCCCCCGACAACGACAGCCGGCGCCCGGCCTAGGGCGTTTCGTTCAGGAACTGGGCCAGCAGCGCGACGAGCTCCGCCTGGCGGTGCGTATCCGTCTTGGCGAAGATCGCCTTCAGCTGATTGCGGACGGTCTCGTAGGAGACGCCCAGGGCGTCCGCGGCGACGGCAGGCGCCTGGCCGGACGCGACCTGCGCCGCGAGGCGGGCTTCGGCCGGGGTCAAGCCGAATGATCGGCGCAAGGCGGCTTGCGAGGGACGCGGGTGGGCCTCGAGATCGATGATGACGACCACGGCCTGGCATGGCGCCAGCATGTCCACGCAGAGGCCAGGCAGCCGCATCGGATGCGCCAGCAGCGGCCGCCGATCCATACGTGGCAGGACAACGGGCGGCATCGATACCGTGGCGCCCGGCGCCCAGAGCAGCGCCTGCAGGGCGCGATCCAAGGCCACGGTGGCGTCCCGGTCGGCCGAGGTCAGCCGCTTGTGGCTGATCTGCAGGTCGCGGCCGAGCAGCGCCCGCGCCGCCTCGTTGATCCCCAGCACCTCGGCAAAACGGTCGAGCAGCGCCACCGCGGTGCCGCTCGCCTGGAACGACGCGAGCGCCGCGTCCGCCCGACCGAAGCCGAGAGCCTGCGCGAGCGCGAAGGGACCCGACAACCGGCGCGACAGGCCGGCAAGCGCCCGCACCTCATCGTCGACGAACGGCCCCTGGCCGACCGTTCGTTGCAGAGCCCAGCACAACTCGGTATCGCCGGACGCCATCCGCACGCCCGCCCACCAGCGCAGGCCATGCGGCGCCAGGAACTCCTGATAGTAGGGGTGACGGGCCATCTGCTCCGGCGAGCAGAAATCGAGATCGGTGCCCACGCCGCGCCGCGAGAAGGCGGGCCACGCCCGGTCGCGCTCATCGCGGGAGATCCATCCATCGCGGACGTAGCTCTCGAACGAGGGGATCAGGGACGCGCTGTGCGGCGAGTTCGGCAGCCGCCCACCGATGGCGAAGAGCGCCGACCCGAAGGCGCTGACGGCGCGCGCCCCGACGTCCATCGCCTCGTTCCAGTAGGATGGGTCGATCGCCGCCCTGATGAAGGCCGTTTCAACAGTGTCGAGAGGCCCCAACGCCATCGTCTCGCGCTCCGGCGCACCGCCGACGGTTACATTACCTAGAGTTGCACGAACCGAGGTATTGGAAAACCCCGCCTGAAGCGGCAGCGTTGCCGCGGAAGCGCGATCTCGGAATGCGCCCACCGCGCCGGCGCGCTTTCACCGGTCGGCCGCGCATGAGACAGTGTGGCTACACGAAACACGCCGAGGAGAGAGCCATGCGCATGCTGGTTGTGGGTGCCGGATCAACCGGTGGCTATTTCGGCGGCCGCCTCGCGGCGGCCGGACGCGAGGTTACCTTCCTGGTCCGGCCGCAACGGGCGGCCAAGCTCGCCGCACAGGGGCTCGAAGTGATCAGCCCGCGCGGAAACCTCTCGCTCCAGCCCAAGCTGATCACGGCCGACACGCTCGATGTGCCGTTCGACGTGGTGCTGCTGGCGGTCAAGGCCTATGCGCTCGAGACTGCGCTCAACGACCTTGCGCCCGCGGTCGGGCCGCAGACGATGATCGTGCCGGTGCTCAACGGCATGCGCCACATGGATGTGCTGGCCGAACGCTTCGGCGCCGGCCGGCTCGTCGGCGGCGTCGCCCGCATCGCCTCCACGCTCGATCCACATGGACGCATCATGCACCTCGCGCCTTTTCATGACATCAGCTACGGCGAGCTGGACGGCAGCATCTCGCCGCGCATCAGTGCACTCGACGCCTTCATGCAGGGCGCCGGCTTCGATGCTCGCCTGTCCATGGCGATCGAGCGTGAAATGTGGGAGAAATGGGCGTTCCTCTCCTCCCTCGGCGCCATCACCTGCCTTATGCGCGGGACCGTCGGCGAGGTCGAGGCCGCGCCCGGCGGGCGCGCCTGCGCCGAGCAACTGATCGATGAGGTGGCAGCCGTGATCGGTACCGCGGGCATAGGCCCGAGCGAAGCGTTTTTGGCGCAGGTGCGCGGCCAGCTCACCGCCAAGGGCTCGCCCCTCACCTCGTCCATGTACCGCGATCTCGTCAACGGCAGCCCTATCGAGGCGGACCAGATCGTCGGCGACCTCCTGGCGCGCGGCACGCGCGCCGGCGTGGCCACACCGCTGCTCGCCGCCGCTTATGCGCATCTGGCGATCCACCAGGCGCGCCTTGCCCCCTGAGCCCGGCGGGCGGCCGCCGCCCGGCGCACGTTAGAGCATTTCCGCGTTTCTTCGAATCGCCGAAATGCTCTATCTGCTTGATTTGTCGCGTTTTCTTAACGCGAACCGGCGTCCACTTCGCTCGAAAACGCTCGAGGGACGGTAGGGGCGACAGGTGTCGGGGCAAGGTCGCACGAAGACGTGACGGCGCATCTGCCTATTTATTGGGCAATACGTCGAAACGGCGATGCTCGCATTGCGCGCAGCCGCCGGCTGCCGCGTCATCGATTTCAGCCGATGCGGTGCAGATTCCGCACCGGGCGATCACATCTGAAGCTCTGCCGGATCGTCGGCGTCTGTCGATGAGATGCCGAAGCGCACAGCAGGTGCACAGATTTTACCCGCGGCCGCTCTATGCCCGGACTGTCTTGGCTCCTAGTTTACTATCATGGTGCAACGCCTGATCATGGCGGTCTTGGCGCTGTGCGCCGTGTTGCCAGCCCGAGCTCATGAGGCTCCGTCAGGCTGGACCTACGGATACGAGTGCTGCTCGGGCACCGATTGCTATCAGATCAGCTCCGATGACATCGAAGTCGTGCCCGGCGGATGGCGCATCAAGGCATCGGGCGAGACCATTCCGGCCAGCGACCGCCGCGTCAAGCCATCCGGTGACGGCCGCTTCCACCGCTGCTCGCTGGGCGGCATACCCACTGCCGGCACAATCTGCCTCTATATCCCGGCCGGGAGCTGAGGACTTCCTCCACAGCGGCCCGGACAAGATGCACCCACGAGCGGTGGTGAGGGCGGCCTCGTCGCGCTATGAATCGGGCTTTCCAACGCGTTCAGGCAGGCCCATGACCATTCAGCGCCCCCTCCCCGCAGCGATCGATCCGGTGAAACTCGACCGCTTGGCCGAAGTCGCCGTGCGCGTCGGCCTTCGGCTCCAGCCGGGACAGGACCTGTTCCTGACGGCGCCGGTCGCGGCCCTGCCCCTGGTGAGGCGCATCGCGGAGCACGCCTACAAAGCCGGCGCCGGGCTGGTGACGCCGTTGCTCTCGGACGAGGAGATCACGCTGGCGCGCTACCGCTTCGGCCCGGACCTCGGCTTCGACCGCGCCGCAGGCTGGCTCTACGACGGGATTGCCAAGGCCTTCTCGGCCAACACCGCGCGCCTTGCCATCGTCGGCGACAATCCCATGCTGCTCGCCGGCGAGGATGCGGCGAAGGTGGCGCGCGCCAACAAGGCCAACTCGGTCGCCTACCAGCCGGCGCTGGAAAAAATCGCCGGCTTCGACATCAACTGGAACATCGTCGCCTTCCCGGGCGCATCCTGGGCGCGGCAGGTGTTCCCGGAGGATGCCGAAGATGTCGCGGTGACCAAGCTCGCCGACGCGATCTTCGCCGCATCGCGCGTCGACGCCAGCGATCCCGTGGCCGCCTGGGCGGAGCACAACGCGGTGCTCGCCCGGCGCACCGCCTGGCTCAACGGCCAGCGCTTCGGCGCCCTGCACTTCTCCGGCCCGGGCACGGAGCTCACCGTCGGCCTCGCCGACGGCCACGAATGGCAGGGCGGAGCCTCGATCGCCAAGAACGGCATCACCTGCAACCCCAACATCCCGACCGAGGAGGTCTTCACCACACCGCACGCGCGGCGGGTCGAGGGCCACGTCAGCAGCACCAAGCCGCTGTCGTACCAGGGCACGCTGATCGACAAGATCGCCGTGCGCTTCGAGGGCGGCCGCATCGTCGAGGCCAAGGCGGCGCGTGGCGAGGAGGTGCTGAACAAGGTGCTCGACACCGACGAGGGCGCCCGGCGGCTGGGCGAGGTGGCGCTGGTGCCCCACTCCTCGCCGATCTCCAAGAGCGGCCTGCTGTTCTTCAACACCCTGTTCGACGAGAACGCCGCCTGCCACATCGCCCTCGGCCAATGCTACTCCAAATGCTTCCTCGGGGGCGCCGAGCTGACGCCGGATCAGATCGCGGCCCAGGGCGGCAACAAGAGCCTGATCCACATCGACTGGATGATCGGCTCGGGCGAGGTCGACATCGACGGCGTCCATGCCGACGGCCGGCGGGTGCCCGTGTTCCGCAAAGGCGAGTGGGCCTGAGGCGGCTGCCGGTCCAGAAGGACGGACCGACCAGCGCTTGGCGTGGATGCGGGCGAGGCGCAAAAGATCATAGAACGGCAGATCGCGCCGACACGGTCATCCCCGCGTCGCAAGCGATCCCTGGCAAGCGATCCGTGGATCGCATCGCGTGTATGGCACGGCCGCGAACGTCCGCGCTGCGAGGAGCTCAAGGCCGATGCGGACCCGTCGGCGCCCGCACGGCTCGGCGGGCCGGCGCCGCCAGCGCCAGCACGACGCCGGGAGCAATGACGCAGATGGCCAGCGCGGTCCCGAGCGTCGGCACCTCGCCCAGGACCGGCACGGCCGCCGCGGTCGCCATGACCGGCACAAGCGCCATGACAGCCGCGGCGCCGCCCGCACCCAGCAGCGCCACGGCGCGATTGTAGGCCACCATCGCCACCACGCTCATCAGGACGCCCTGGTAGAGGGCGTGCAGGGCGAGTTCGGAAAACGACAGAGCGCCGAGGCCGCTGAGGCCCAAGCCGACATAGAAGGGCAGGAAGGCGGCGCACGAAATGATCGAGACCAGGGCCACGGCCTGCACACCGCTGAGGGTGCCGGCCCGGAATCGCGCCGTGTACATCGCCCAAAGGGCCGATGCGCCGACCAGCGCCGCCACGCCGAGCGGATCGATGCGCCCATTCGCCGGCACCTCGCTGACGACGAGGCCCACGACACCGGCGACGATGCAAGCGTAGCCGAACAGGCGCCACCGGCTTGGCACTTCGCCCAGCGTGAGCCACGCGACGAGGCCGGTGAACAAGGCGGTCATCGTCGGCGTGATCGACGCGGCCGTTGCCGCCGACGTGAGCTTTAGCCCGACGCTGACCAGGAGCGCGAACGGCACGCCCCAGAACAGCGACAGGACGAGCCCCTGTCGCCAGGCGCGCGGCGGCAGCCGGTAGGAGCGGCCGAGCAGCAGCGGGCCCAGCAGCAGAGCACCGCCCGCGAAGCGGAGCGCAATGACGTCCATGACATCCACCTGCCGGGCGAGGCCCAGGCGAGTGACCACGAACCAGCCGGAAAAGATCGCCAGGGCGATGGCCGCCCAGGCGAGCCCGCGGGGACGCGAGGATGCATCGGCGCGCGCAGGAGGCGATGCTGGCGCAGATGCGGCGACAGCTCGATCGGTCATGTTGTTCACTCCCGCGCCGAGGCGCCCTGACGCTTGCGTTTTAGATCGATCGATATAAAACCCGCAAGGGGCAGCACCGACGCGGCGGACGATGGCGAGGCCGAGAGCATTCGACGAAACAGTAGCGCTCGATGCCGCCATCCAGTGCTTCTGGTCGCGGGGCTACGAGGCGACGTCGGTGCGCGACCTGTCGGCCCGCATGGGCATGACCGGCGCCAGCCTCTACAACGCTTTCGGCGACAAGCGCGCGTTGTTCGGGCGTGCGCTCGCGAGCTACGTCACCAGCAGCTTCGGCGCCCGCGCAAGGCGGTTTGAGCATCGCCTGCCGGGGCGGGCGGCCATAGAGGCCTTCTTCGCCGAGATCATCGCCGTCTCGCTCGCCGACAGCGATCGCAAGGGTTGCCTGCTGATCAACTCGGCGCTCGAAGTCGCGCCGCACGATGATGAATTCCAACGTCTGATCGCCGGCGTTCTGGCCGAGATCGAGGCCTTCTTCCGCCGCTGCGTCACGGCCGGCCAGAAGGACGGCAGCATCTCGACGGCGCAACCGGCCGACGATCTGGCGCGCCTGCTGCTCGGTGTCCATCTCGGCATCCGGGTGCTGGCGCGGGCACGGCCGGAACGCGATCTGCTCGAGGGCATGCTGCGACCGGCACTGGCCATGCTCGAGCCGGCGGGCCAGTTCACACGAGATGCATCGCACCGGGGGGAATGATGATGAACCAGGCGCAGTCCGTATTGCCGGAGGCCGCCCGCGCGGCGTGGCCCTATGCGCCGCGCTTCGCGCGCGTGAACGGCTGGCGCATGCATTACATCGACGAGGGTGCCGGCGACCCCGTTCTGCTGCTGCACGGCAATCCGACCTGGGGCTACATCTATCGCGAGTTCGTCGGCCCCATCGTGGCCTCCGGCCGCCGCGTCATCGTCCCCGATATGATCGGCTTCGGTCTGTCCGAGAAGCCGACGCGCGAGCAGGCTCACAGTCTCGACGGCCACGCGGCCAATCTGACCGCGCTCGTGCGCCGGCTCGACCTTCGGCGCATCACCCTCGTCGTGCACGACTGGGGCGGCCCCACGGGCCTGTCTTTCGCGCTCGCCAATCCCGAGCGCGTGCGCGCGCTGGTCATCATGAGCACCTGGGCCTGGCCGACGCCGGCCGAGTTCCACACGCGCATCTTTCCCTGGCGCATGTCGCACGCACCGCTCGTCGGGCCCTACATCTTCGGCAAGTACAATGGCCTGACCGGCCGCGGCATGTATCTCTCGGTGGTCGACCGCGAGCGCTACCGCGAACGCGCGCAGGCCGTGTACGAGGCGACGTTGCCCGACCCCGCCACGCGGCTGCTCACCTGGGCCTGGCCGCGGTGGATCCCGCTCGACGCCGAAGCTCGGGCCCACGACCGCTTCGTCTGGCTGGAGCGGGAGCTCGCCAAGGCGCAATGGCCGGCGACGATCATCTGGGGGCGCGAGGACGACGTCTTCGATCACGCGACCTTCGCGGACCGGTTCAAACGGCTGCTGCCCCAGGCGGAAGGGCCGCACCTGGTGACCGGCCGCCACTTCCTCCAGGAGGATTCCGGCCCTGAGATCGCCAGCCTCATCGTCGACTTCGTCGACGGCCTCGATCGCAAGGGAGCGTGAGCCGATGACCGCCTCCGTCACCATCGCCGCCAAGCCCGATCTCGCCGGCAAGCGGCTGGCCTTCGCTCTCGCCGAGGATCGTGTCGGCCATTACCCGGAATTCCGCGCCTTCTTCGCCAAGAGCTTCGACCTCGACCGCATCGGCCTTGCCGAACCGGGCTTCGTCACCGCGCCGTCGGGGCTCGCCTATGCCTTCGTGTTCATCGGCCGCAGCGGCGAGCCGTTTCCGGCGGGAGTCGAGATCTACGCCGTCGTCGATGCCCTGGAGCCGGTGGAGGAAACCACACTCGATGCCGATCTCTGGGCCGTTCTGGGTTGGATGATCGACGGCGTCGGCGCTCCCTGGACGCGGGACGACCTGGAGGCGACGGGGCGGCTCTACCGCATCCCCGCTGCCGCCAAGGCCGCAGGGGGCTAACTTTGCTGATGGCGCCGGCCGCCGCTAAGCTCCATCAGGACAGCAACAGACACCTTGGGAGGATCGGACATGAGCATTTCATTCTACGACGTCAGCATCGGGCGCTACCTGCAGACGACCGCGGCTGTTCGCGATTGTCTGGCGAAAGGAGCCGCTTTCTGCGCCGAGAAGGGCATCGACCCGCAGGATCTCGTCACCACGCGTCTCTATGATGACATGTACCCGCTCCGCTTCCAGCTCATCTCCGTGGTGCACCATTCGCTCGGCGCCGTCGAGGGCCTGCGTAAGGGTGTGTTCACGCCGCCGCCCGACACTGCGCCGCACGACTATGCCGGCCTCCAGCAGCTGGTCGCCGAGACCCACAAAGTGCTGGGCGAGGTGAGCCCGGACGAGATCGACAAGCTGGAAGGTGGCGACCTCGTCTTCACCGTCGGCGGCCGCCAGATCCCGTTCGTGGCGCGGGACTTCATCCTGTCGTTCTCGTTGCCCAACTTCTATTTCCACGCGACCACGGCCTACGACATCCTGCGCCACCGCGGCGTGCCGCTGGGCAAGCGCGACTACATGGGGCGGCTCGCCATCAAGGCGTGAGCGGCAGGCCCCTCGGCGCGGGATGATCTTCGGTTAAGGCATCCATCCCGCGCTCGTAGCGCGGCACAGGGATCCGTCGTTTGGGCCCCGGCGGCGGGTACGGGCTTTCAAGTCGATCGATGGTCGGGTCAAGCCCGACCATCGGTCACTCCTTCACCGCCCCGGTCATGGACGAGACGTAGTAGTCCACGAAGAACGAATAGAGGATCACCACCGGCAGCGAGCCGATCAGGGCGCCCGCCATCAGGGCCCCCCACTCGTAGACGTCGGAACGCACGAGCTCGGTGAGGACGCCGACCGGCACCGTCTTGTTCTCCGACGACTGGATGAACGTCAGCGCATAGATGAACTCGTTCCAGGACAGGGTGAAGCAGAAGATCCCGGCCGAGATCAGTCCCGGCACCGAGAGCGGCAGCAACACCTTGACGAGGATCTGCCAGCGGGAGGCGCCGTCCACGAGCGCGCATTCCTCGAGCTCGAAGGGGATGGAGCGAAAATAGCCCATCAGCAGCCAGGTGGCGAATGGCACTAGGAAGGTGGGATAGATGAGAATGAGGGCGAGCTTGGTGTCGTAGATGCCGATCCCGAACACTAAGATCGCGAGCGGAATGAACAGGATCGACGGGGGTACCAGATAGGCGAGGAAAATGGCGAGGCCCACCCAGCGCGAGCCGGTGAAGCGCAAGCGCTCGATGGCATAAGCGGCGAACACCGAGGTGACAAGCGAGATGAAGGTGGCGGCCACCGAGATATAGATCGTGTTCCAAAGCCAGCTAGGATAGGACGTCTGGAACAAAAGATAATTGATGTGATCGAGAGTCGGCTGAACCACCCACAACGGCGAGTAGTTGTTGTAATCGGTGAGCTGGAAGTTGGGTTTGATGGCAGTGATCGCCATCCAGTAGAACGGGAACAGCAGCACGAAGACGAACACCAGCAGCGGCAGGATGGTGGTGACGAGCCGCCGCGGCAGGCTGTTGAGATAGCTCATGCCCGAGGAATGGTCGGTCATCTCGTCGGAGGCCCGGGTCATCGGCAAATCCTCGCCACTACGGGGTCGGCGCGGTGCGCGCCCATCAGTCCGCGCCCCCCTGCTGCCACTTGCGGCGCTGCAGGCCGAAATAGCTGAACAGGATCGCTGAGAGCAGGAACGGGATCATCGCCACGGCGATGGCCGCGCCCTCCCCCAGTTGGCCACCGGGAATGGCCCGCTGGAACGACAGGGTCGCCATGAGGTGCGTGGAGTTGAGCGGGCCACCGCGGGTGAGCACGTAGATGAGCTGGAAATCGGTGAAGGTGAACAGCACCGAGAAGGTCATCACCACGGCGATGATCGGCGTCAGCAGCGGCAGGGTGATGAAGCGGAAGCGCTGCCAGGACGTGGCCCCGTCCAAGGTGGCGGCCTCGTGCAGCGACGGCGAGATGGTCTGCAAGCCGGCCAGCAACGAGATGGCAACGAAGGGGATGCCGCGCCACACGTTGGCGGCGATCACCGAGGCCCGCGCGTTGGCCACGTCGCCGAGGAAGTTGATCGGCGCGGAGATCAGCCCGAGTTTGATGAGCGCCCAGGAGATGATTGAATACTGGCTGTCGAAGATCCACCAGAAGGCGATGGCCGACAGCACCGTGGGCACGACCCACGGCAACAGCACCACGGCGCGGAAGAATGACTTGAACGGCAGGCTCTGGTTCAGCAGCAGCGCGAGCCACAGGCCGAGGCCGAACTTCAGCACCGACGCCACGGTGGTGTAGAGGACCGTGTTGAACACCACCAGCCAGAACAGGCTGTCGCCCCACAGGAGCTCGTAATTCTCAAGGCCGATGAAGATGCCCGGCCGCCCGATCCGCGCGTCCGTAAAGCCGAGCCAGACCCCCAGCCCGAGCGGATAGGTGAGAAAGAACAGAAGAAAGATCGCGGCCGGCAGCATGAAGACGATGCCGAGCACGTGGCGCCCCTGGCCGATGCCGGCCCAGAAGGACCGGGGCCGCACCGTCGGCTCAGCCATTGCGGCGTTGGCCATGAAATGGGTCTCCGAAGCTTGCTCGTTCATGCCCGCGCCGGGGATGGAAGGCCTCGGGGGGGCCATCTCGGAGGGGCGCGACGACACGGTACCGGCCTTGGCCGGTCACCCCCCTCCGTCGCGGGGAGCACCGGCGCCAGGCTCGGCTCAGCGGTACACGCGCTCCGCCCGCGTCTGGGCGCGCTTGGCCGCCTCCTGCGGTGCGCGCTGGCCGGTGGCGGCTTCCGCCACCATGTCCACCACGATCCAGTCCGCCATCGCCGCCGCCGACTGAGGGCCCAGCGGCCCGGCATAGCCGTTCGGCCGCAGCGTGTCGGAGGCCTTGGCGTAGGCGGCGTGGATGGGCTTGGATGTCCACACCGGATTGCTGGCGAAGGCCTTGAGCGTCTGACAGCAATAGGCGCTCGCGCCCGTGAGCCAGGCGTTGTACTGCGGCGCGTCGAACATGAAGGAGAGATAGGCCTGCGCCGCCTTTGGAAACTTCGTGTACTTGAAGATGCAGGCCGTGGTGGTCTGATGCAGTTCCACCGGTTTGCCGGCCGGGCCGATGGGAAAATTGGTCGATCTCATGTCCGCTGCCATCTCCGCGAGCTTGGGATCGTTCGCGGCCGCATAATAGATTGAGACACCGTTCGCCGTCACAGCCAGATCTCCGGCGATGAAGGCACGGTTGTTGTTCACGTCGAGCCAGCTCTCCGTCCCTGGGATGAAGGTCTTATACAGCTCTGCCACATAGCGCAGGGCCTCGACCGTCTCCGGCGAGTTGATGACGGCCTTCCCGTTCTCGTCCACCATTCTGCCGCCATGGCTCCACAGCACCCAGTGGCAGAAATTGTTGCCATCCCCGACGCCGTGGCCGAGCGTGAAGCCCATCGGATGGTTGATCCCCTTCAAGGCCTTGCCAAGCTCGAGCAGGCCCTTGGTGTCTTTGGGGAACTCGCTGAAGCCGGCCTGCTTCACCCAACTCTCGCGGTAGACCACGGCATTGCCGATGGTGGCGAGCGGCAGCCCGACGAAGCGGTCCTTCACCTTGGCGTAGACTTCGTTGCCGGGGTAGTAGCCGCCGTAGGCGGCGCTCAGCGCCTTGGCGAGGTCGGTGACGTCGAGCAGCTTGTCGGGATACTGCTGGGCGTCGTCGAACCAGACCCAGACGATGTCCGGGCCGGAGCCGACGCTCGAGGCCACCGCCGCCTTCGGCCGGATATCCTCCCAGCTCTCCTTGTCAATTCGCACCTCGACGCCGGTGGCTTCGCTGAACTTCTTGGTGTTGGCGAGCCAGGCATCCTCCTCGCCCTTGACGAAGGGCGCCCAGCGCAACAGGCGCAGGCTAGCTCCGGCCTCCGGTTCGAATTTCGGAATGGCTTGGGCAAGGGCGGGCGTGCCGCCCGCGAAGGGTAGCGCCAGGCTTCCGACCGCGAGGCTCGCACCGCCCAGCAACAACTCACGTTTCGAGATGGTCATCGTGTCCTCCCATGCGACGATGCCGTGGTGCGCCCGACGATTGCCGCCGCCTCCATCGCGCTCGCCTTCGTTTGATTCAGATGCGCCGCCCCGTGTCCTCCTCGAACAGATGCGCCAAGGCCGGCTGCGGCGCGATGCGGATCGTCTCGCCGGGAGTGAAGGAGAGCCGCTCGCGGAAGAGGCAGTTGATCTCCTGCCCGGTTCCGTTTCGGCCTCCTCCCGCCTCGCCGAGCCGCGCTACGACGTGAATCTCCGAGCCGGTCGGTTCGGTGACCACCACCTGTGCCGGCACGCCCGCACGATCGAGCCGGACATGCTCGGGCCGCAGCCCATAGACCACCGGCTGGCCGTCCTCGACCCCGGCCGTCCCGGCGAGCGGCATCGACACGCCGCTGTCGGTCTCTACCCGCGGGCGATCGCCGAACCGCACCCGGCCCTTGATGAAATTCATGGCAGGCGAGCCGATGAAGCCGGCAACGAACTGATTGGCCGGCTTGTCGTAGAGGTCGAGCGGCGCGCCAATCTGCTCGACGAGGCCGTCGTGCATGACGACGATCTTGTCGGCCATGGTCATGGCCTCGATCTGATCGTGGGTGACATAGACCGTGGTGGTCTCTAGCCGCTGATGCAGCTCCTTGATTTCCGTCCGCATCTGCACGCGAAGCTTGGCGTCGAGGTTGGACAGGGGCTCGTCGAACAGAAACACCTGCGGGTCGCGCACGATGGCGCGGCCCATGGCGACGCGTTGGCGCTGGCCGCCCGAGAGCTGGCGCGGATACCGGCCGAGGAGGTGGGACAGGCTGAGGATCTCCGCCGCGCGCTCGACCCGGGCCGCGATCTCCTCCTTCGGCGCATGCCGCAGTTTGAGCGAGAAGCCCATGTTCGCAGCGACCGTCATGTGGGGATAGAGCGCATAGTTCTGGAACACCATGGCGATGTCCCGTTCCTTCGGCGGCATCTCGTTGATGACGCGATTGCCGATCAGGATCTGCCCGCCGGTGATGTTTTCAAGACCCGCGATCATTCGCAGGAGCGTCGACTTCCCACATCCCGAAGGCCCCACCAGCACCACGAACTCGCCGTCCTCGATGTCGACACTCACGCCCTTGATAACGGGATGCGCGCCGAAGGATTTTCGGACATTGACGATCTTGACCGACGCCATTTCGGCACCTCCCGATGCTTTTATTCGGCCCGCCGCGTCGGCCGTCTTGTTGCGGATGCGTCGAGCGAGCTCCGCTTTCCTAGTCAAGTCCATCTGGGATGGGCCACGGCACCGCCCGCGTCCACCATCGCCCTCAACTCGTCGTCGTCGCCGGCCCATTCAGGCGCAACCCCGCGACCGCGCCGCTCAACATTCGGCACGCGCGCATGCAGACTGGGCCCGTCTGTTGGCTTACTCGTGCGCCGGTGGTCCCGCGTTCCTCATCGCAGGCGAGCTTGAAGATGATGCCGTCCTTGTCAAGCGGGTACTTAGCATCAGGAGGCGGCCGTCAGCGGTCCGGGGCGAGGCCCGGCGAAGACCCGGGATGAAGGCGGTCGTCATGGGACCCGGCGCCCCTTGTACGTCGATCGCCGATTCACACTGCTTGGCGCGGCAACGAAGTTTTGTTCTTATTCTTCCGAACATTGCGATCCTGTCCTCGGACGAATTCCAATTCGAGCGATCGCGCCTGCGCGATATCTTACTTCAATGGCCGGGGCTTCGACGTCCGGACATCGAATCTCACCGGCGGCCGGCAGCACTCCTGGCGTGCGGCGACCCGCGGCCCTGCGCCACGGCGTGGACCGCGATCATCATCGCCGCGCCGCCCGCGGCAGCGCGACCCGCCGGGAATCGTCGAGCCTGGCGCGCCTGCCAAAGCCGAGCGCCGTCATCGCCGCCCGCATGCGGGGCGGGCGCGGGAGCCCGGCCGGTGACGCCAGCCGGCAGCCGGGAGGCCCGATTTGTGCTAGGGGCCGAAATCCCATAGGATTGTGGCAGCCGCTCATCCTGGGCGGCTCGTGCACTGCGGCTGCGGCCGCCAATCGATCGGAAGCTCATTGCAGGTTTTAGTAAGAGAGAACAACGTCGACCAGGCACTGCGCGTGCTGAAGAAGAAAATGCAGCGCGAGGGCATCTTCCGGGAGATGAAGATGCGCAAGGCCTACGAGAAGCCGTCCGAACGCAGGGTCAGGGAAAAGGCAGAGGCCGTTCGCCGCATGCGTAAGCTGGCCCGCAAGCAGGCAATCCGCGAAGGACTGATCGCAGGCCCCAAGCGCCCGGCGAACGACGCCCGTGGCCGCCCCGGTGCGGCAGGCGGAGCACGCCCTCCCCGTCCCGGCGCGCCGGCCTGATTCCGGCCGAAGCGCAGATCACGTCGAACGGATCCGAGCGGCACGCTGTGCGCACGAGGGAGCATCCCGGACGGCCATGGGTCGTCGTGGACAGCGTGCGTGCGCTCCGATCTGGCGGGCTCGTCCGATCGGAGACAGGCGCTCCAATCTTAGCGTTGCGCAACCGGGAGGCGTTCATCGCTGTGGCCCTGCCTCCCGGGCCCTGCTCGACAGGACGCGGCGTGCTGGAAAAGGCTATTGTCGTTCAACCTTGAATTTTCAGAAATAAATTCCCAATTCAGTACAATCGAGACTGCGTGAAGAACCTTGTCTGGCATCTTCGATGCCAAGCGGACGTTCCTGACTCAATCGATTAGACGCTGCCCCGCGCAGGGCCGGGCAGTGAACACCGTGTCGATTGAAAGGACATCGCCATGACCAGCGGCATCGTCAAGTTCTTTAACGCCACCCGAGGCTTCGGCTTCATCCAGCCCGACAGCGGCGGCTCCGACATATTCGTCCATATTTCGGCAGTGGAGCGGGCCGGCCTGCGGGAGATCCGCGAAGGTCAGAGGTTCAGTTTCGACATTGTCGAGGACGCTCGTTCCGGCAAGAGTTCGGCGCAGAACCTTCAGGCATCGTGAAGCGGCGACCGCAATCATCGGCCAAGAGTGGGCTGGCGATGGTCGCACGACGACAAGGCGGAGACCGGGCGAGCCGCAGCCTCGTCCTCATGCCGACGGCAAACTTTGCAGCGATGGAGTTTCAGATGAGCAGAGCGCACCTGACAGGCCGTTCGGAGGCCGTTTCAGCCGAGGAATTCAACAGGCGCACGAAGAACCTGTCGGCCAAGATGGGCGAACTTGCCGCCCCCACGCGCGCGGAAGCGTTGGGCCGCATACGGGCCGAGCGATCGAAGCCGTGGGGCGCCAAAGGCGCCGCACCCAAGTAGGCAACTAAGCCGGCAGCGCACGACGGGCGCGGTGGCAATAGCCCGGCCGACAGTGTCCTCATAGGCGCGATAGGCGCGGGCGCAGCTTGGCGCAGACCGCGCTTCACGAGAAGGCACGCGCCCATTCCGTCCCGCTCATCCTGGCGGGCGAGATGCAGCTCGCATCGTCGATGCCGGCATCCGTCGGGCCCAGTCGGCATGCCGGAGCGGCAGACGCCGCTTGCGCGCGGCGCGTGCGCCGCGCCTGCGCTCGTGTTAACCTCCATGCGGTCGTGGAGGACGGGCGCATGCCGACCCCATCGCAACAGATCATGCGGCTCGGGTTCGGCTTCGCCGTGTCCCAGGCGTTGCGCGTCGTCGCCGATCTCAATATCCCCGACCTGCTCGCGTCCGGCGAGTGCTCCGTCGAGGAGCTGGCCGACACCGCCGGCGCAAACGCTGATGCCTTGTACCGAGTGATGCGCCTGCTGGCGGCGGAAGGCGTGTTTCGGGAGACCCTGCCGCGGCGCTTCGCGCTGACCGACGTCGGAGCGGCGCTGAGCGCCGGGACAGGCTCGGGCCCGAGGGATTTCGTCCGGATGATCAACGCCGAGCCCTACCTCGCGTTCGAGCAGTTGCTGCATTCCGTTCGAACCGGGGAGCCCGCGTTCGACAAGGTGTTCGGCAAGCCCCGCTTCGACTGGCTGGCCACCCATCCCGACGAGGCGCATCTGTTTCAGCGGGCCATGGTCGCGCTGAGCCAAGGCGCCAATGAAGCCGTGGCCGAGGCCTATGATTTCGGGGTGGCCGGGCGCGTCGTCGACGTCGGCGGCGGCCACGGCCAGCTGCTCGCGGCGATCCTCGCCCGCAACCCGCATCTGTCCGGCGTACTCTTCGACCAGCCTGCCGGCATCGCCGCCGCGCAGGCCGGCGCCGGCGGCAGCCTGCCACGCACTGAAATGATCGCTGGCGACTTCTTCGATGCCGTGCCGCCAGGCGCCGACGTCTACATCGCGAAGAAGGTCATTCACGACTGGGACGACGAACGCGCCGTAGCGATCCTGCGGAACTGTCGCCGGGCAATGGCACCGGGCGGCAAGGTTCTGCTTGCCGAGACGATCGTGCCCGCCGGCGACGAGCCGGCCCAGATCAAGATGATCGACGTCACCATGCTCGCCGTGACCGGCGGCCTCGAGCGGACGGAGGCGCAATATGCGGCGCTGCTCGCCGCCGCTGGGCTCCGCCTGGAACGCCTGATCGCGACGCCGGTGCCGATCTCCCTCCTGGAGGCGAGCGGCGCCTGATCGGCGGGATTGGCAGGGCTCGTTCCGGGACGGGCCCACCCCCGGCTCGGCTTGGCCGGCCGGGCCACTCGACGTTTGACGCGCCGCACGATTGCCGCCAAAAACCGCTGCTTGCCCCAGCGCGCGGGTGCAACCCTGCCGTACGGGCCGCTTCAAGGCAAACACGTCGCAACGATCAAACACTTCCAAGGAGACCAGGACATATGAACAGGCGTGACCTCCTCACGGCCGCGGCCGGCTTGGCACTGGCGGCCCCGTTCGTGTCGCGCGCCCGTGCCGCCGGCAAGCGCTACGATCCGGGCGCCAGCGACACCGAGATCCGTCTGGGCCAGACCATACCCTATAGCGGCGCCGGCTCGCCCTACAGCGTCATCGGGCGGGCGCAGACCGCCTATTTCGAGCAGCTGAACGCCAAGGGCGGCGTCAACGGCCGCAAGATCAACTTCATTTCGCTCGACGATGCCTACAGCGCTCCCAAGGCCGTCGAGGCGACGCGCCGGCTGGTCGAGCAGGACGAAGTGCTGGGCCTGTTCGGCTCGCTCGGCACCGCGCCGCAGTCGGCGGTGCAGAAGTATCTGAACAGCAAGAAGGTGCCGCAGCTGCTGCTCAATACCGGAGCTCCGCGCTGGAACAATCCGAAAGAGTTTCCATGGACGACAGCGAGCCTGCCGCTTTACAACACCGAGGGTCGCATCCTCGGCCGCTGGCTCCTCGAGACCAAGCCGGACGGCAAGATCGCCATCCTGTACCAGAACGACGAGTTCGGCCGCGAGTACATCAAGGCGTTCCGGGAGGTGCTGGGCGACAAGGCCGCCACCATGATCGTCGCCGAGGCGCCCTATGATCTGACCGACCCGACCATCGATTCCCAGATCATCAAGCTGAAACAGTCGGGCGCTGACGTTCTCTACAACGTCAGCACCGGCAAAGCGACGTCGCAGTCGCTCAAGAAGGTGCATGAGCTCGGCTGGGCGCCGCTGCACCTCCTCGTCAGCACCTCCACCGGCCGCTCGATCATCAACGCGGCGGGACCGGAGACGGCGAAGGGCGTGGTCAGTACGCTCTACATCAAGCACGTCGGCAGCCTGCATTGGGCCAACGACCCGGACGTGAAGGCCTTCCAGGCGCTGCGCGAAACCGCCATGCCCAACGTCGATGCCGACAACGACATCGCCTTTCAGGGCTACTCGCTGGGCGTGCTGATGGCGCGCATCCTGGAGAAGTGCGGCGACGAGCTAACGCGCGAGAACCTGCTGAAGCAGGCGACCAACCTGAAGGGCGTATCGGCGCCGGCCCTGCTGCCCGGCCTGACCTATGCGATCACGCCCACCGACTACAACACCTTCTCGGAGCTGTTCATCGCCACCTTCAACGGCTCAGACTGGGACGCATCGGCCAAGCCCGTGTCGCAGTAGGACGCATCCCCTGGAGCGTTTCCGAGCGAAGTGGACGCCGCTTCGCGTGGAGAAAATTAGATAAATCAAACAGATAGAGCATTTCGGCGATTCGAAGAAGCACAGAAATGCTCTAACCGCCGTGGCCTGGGCCACCCGGGCCACGGAGTCTCCGGATCCCGCAGGCCGCGCATTGCGCAGGATTTGTCGGGTCGAGCCGTGCCAAGATTGCTCCCGTTGGCGATCGATGGGACGGGGAGCCATGGAACGAGCGCAGACGCGGGCCAGCTACGAAGTCCGCATCGGCCGGGTGGTCGACTTCATTCACGCGCACCTCGAAGACGAAATCCGCGTCGACCGGCTCGCCGACGTCGCCTGCCTGTCGGCTTACCACTGGCATCGAATCTACACGGCCATGCGCGGCGAGACCGTGGCCGCCACGGTGCGCCGCCTGCGGCTGACGCGCGCCGCCGACCGCCTGGCCAATTCCCGGATGGCCATCGGCGATATCGCCGAGCGGGCCCGCTACGGCTCGTCCGACGCCTTCGCCCGCGCCTTCCGGGAGGCCTACGGGCTGCCCCCCGCGGACTATCGCGCTCGCGGCAGCCATGCCCTATTCAGCGCGGCCAGCCGGGCGGACGATGCCGCCGGCTTCCCGGTCACCGTGGAGGTGTTGGCGCCGCAGCCCTGCGCGGCGGTGGCGCATGACGGCCCCTATACCCAGGTCGACCGCGCCATGGGGCAACTGTTCAGCATGCTCGGCGCCGGCGGCCTGCTGGTGCCGGACCAGCCGATGCTGGCCGTCTACTTCGACGACCCCGATCTCGTCCCCGCCGAAGCTTTGCGCGCCAAGGCCTGCACGCCGATCGGTGCGGACATCGCACTGGCGCCGCCGCTGGAGCGCTTCGTCATCGCCGGGGGACGTTATGCAAGGCTGCGCCACAAGGGCCCCTACGCCGCCATGAAGGAAGCGTATCGCTGGCTGTTCGGCGTCTGGCTGCCGCAGTCGGGCAAGGAGGCAGCCGATGCTCCCGTCTTCGAGGCCTATCTCAATGCGCCGTCCCAGGTGCCGCCGACCGAGCTGCTGACGGACATCCACCTGCCGCTGGCGACGGACGCGTGAGCCCGCCCCCGCCCCCGCCTGCGGTCGCCGCGGCCTTCGGCCGTTGGCCGCCGGCGGTGCGGATGCGGTTGATGGAGGCGCGGGAGCTGATCTTTGCGACCGCCGCGGTGACGCCGGGTGTCGGACCACTCGCCGAAACGCTGAAGTGGGGCGAGCCGGCCTACCTCACCATGGCGAGCCGCAGCGGCAGCACCGTCCGCCTCGGGCGCGTCGGCGACGACCCACGCGGCGCCGTGCTGTTCAATTGCCGCACGACACTCGTCGGCAGCTTTCGCGCGCACTTTGCCGATGCGCTGGCCTTCGCCGGCAATCGGGCGATCCTGCTCGACGGTTCAGCCCCCCTGCCCACCTCGGCGCTGTCGCTCTGCCTTCGGATGGCGCTGACCTATCATCGACGGGACGGGCGCGCCGGGCGTGCTCGCCCGGGCGCGGATGCGCCCGGGTCGTAGGCTCCGCGCCGTCCGCGACCCGCCTGCGGCTACGAGGCCACCGCGTAGTCGACGTAGCCCTCCGGCCCCTGGGTGTACCAGTTGGACGCCACGTCGGGGGTGAGCGGGATCCCCTTGGCGAGGCGGTTCGGCAGGTCGGGGTTGGAGATGAAGGGGCGGCCGAACGAAATGGCGTCGGCCTCGCCCTCATCCAGCGCGGCCTGCGCCTTGGCCGCATCATAGTCGGAGTTGAGCACCAGCTGTCCGGCGAAGGCCTGGCGGATGGCCGGCGCCACCGGCGGCCGCTCGGCTTTACCGAAGGTGCCGTCGAAGCCGGGCTCGCGCAGCTCGAGGAAGGCGATGCCGATGGCCGACAGCGCTGCCGCGGCGGCCGGGAACAGCGCCTCGGGGTTGCTGTCGTTGGCGCCCTGGCTGTCGCCGTTGGGCGACAGACGCACGCTGGTGCGGTCGGCGCCGATCGCGTCCGCCACCGCCTGGGTCACCTCGCGCAGCAGGCGGATGCGGTTCTCCACCGGACCGCCGTAGGCGTCGTCACGCAGGTTGGAGTTGTCGCGCAGAAACTGGTCGATGAGGTAGCCGTTGGCGGCGTGGATCTGCACGCCTTCGAACCCGGCCTCCCGCGCATGGCGGGCCGCCTTGGCATAGTCGGCCACAAGGCCGGGGATCTCGTCGGTGCGCAACGACCGCGCCTCGGCATAGGGGTGCCGGCCCTCGTAGGTGTGGGCCTTGTGCGGCGCCGTGGTGGCCGAGGCCGACACCGGCTGGGCACCACCGAGAAAGCTCGGATGGACCAGCCGGCCCATGTGCCAGAGCTGGCAGACGATGCGGCCACCGGCGTGATGCACCGCCTCCGTGACGGACCGCCAGCCGGCAACCTGCTCGGCGCTCCAGATGCCAGGGCCGTAGGGCCAGCCCAGCCCCTGCGGGCTGATGCCGGTGGCTTCGGAGATGATCAGCCCGGCGGAGGCGCGCTGGCCGTAGTACTCGGCCATGACCGGCGTCGGCACGAAGCCCCGGCTGTTGCGGGCGCGGGTCAGCGGCGCCATCAGGATGCGGTTGGGGGCGCGAATGGCGCCGAGCTGGATCGGATCGAACAGGGTGGGCATGCAGACGTCCTGAAGTGGGATACCGACCGGCGTCGGTAGAGCGGAACCGAAATTAGAGGATTACCGTCGATCGCGCGTCCACTCCATGCCTTTTTGACACTTTGAAATCGGTTGCTTCCGAGCGGCCGACGGGCAGACGCTTCTCCGGCTGCCGCCACATGCGCTCTCCCCGCAGCGTCAACGGCGCCACGATCCCATAGGGGCACGTCGAGGCATTCGGCGCACAGACTCGCCCCGGCCAACGTCTCAGACGGCAAAAAGCTCGACCGGCTTGTCGAACCCCTTCAACTGGTATGGCCTTCCGCTTCCCTCCCCCTTCTGGAGACCTGCCCGGTCGCAGACGCTGCGGCTGACGAGAATCTGGCCCGGCTCGGCGACGGACTGCGCCCGCGCCGCCGTGTTGACGACCATTCCGATCGCCGTCAGATCGCGATGGGAACGACCGAACTCGCCGAAGCTGGCCTGGCCGGAGTCGATGCCGATGCCGACGCCAAGCTCCTGCTCGCCGACGCCCGCTCGCTTGGCCACGTGGAACTCGGGGCGCGCGTGGCACCGCCGCCGGATCTCCCGCGCAGCCGCCACGGCGCGCTCCGCATGGTCGGAATGCTGGATGGGAAAGTTGAAGATCGCCATCACCGCATCGCCGATCGTCTTGTTGAGGAGCCCGTCGAATTCCCAGATGGCGTCGGCGCATTCGTCGTAGAACACATCCAGCAACACCGAGACCGTGTCGGTCGGAAGCGACTGCGACAGCGCCGTGTAGTCGCGCAGGTCGGCGAACAAGACGGACACGTCGACCGGAATCTTGCGGGCCTTCATCACACGCGTGAACATCAGCTCGCAGATCGTGCAGGTGTTGGGGTTCATGCGGCTCGGGCGGATGCCGAAGGCGCGGAAGGGCAGCGAGGCCGGTCCGCGCAAGGGGATCGGCAGATGCATCTGCTGCCAGCAGCCCTTGCAGATCATGGCTTGGGGATACGACATGCAGCGCCTCCCTGTCTCGTGGAGCGCTTCGTGTGATCGCGCCCCAAATTCCCAACGGAGGACGGCGCGACCACCCACCGTGGACAGGGAAGTCTACCACGGAGACGTGCAGCGTACTGCGCCCGCAGATCCATGATCTGCGGGCGCAGCCTCGCACCTCCTCGAGGTCGGATCGACGCACGCCGCCATCGGGCGATGCCGCCCGATGGTGGCGCTCTCGCTCTGCGCCGCCGGCTGCGGCCGCGCCGCTACGCCGCCCAGGCGCCGCCGGCGTTGGAGCCATAGCCTAGGGCGCGGTAGGCGGCGTCGACCAGGCTCTGACCGCGGTCGTTGAGCAGGATGCCGGAGCCCATGCGGCTCATGGTGTAGCCGAAGCTCATCCGCGCCTCGGGATCGGCAAAGCCGAGCGAGCCGCCGGCGCCGACGTGGCCGAAGGCGGGCTCGGCCAGGATCACCGAGCAATCGTCGGCGTTGTCCAGCGCGCGGTTGTCCATCGACTTCATGAAGCCGAGCGAGAACCGCGTCGGGATCATGAGCGTCGCATCCTCATGGGTGGCGACCGAGACCCGCGCCATGCGCGTCAGCGTATCGGCCGCGGTGAGCCGCGCGCCACGCCAGCTGCCGCCGTTGGCCAGGGGCGCATAGAGGCCGGCCAGCCCCCGCCCGTTGGTGATGCCGTTGGCGGAGCCGATCTCCGCCGCATGGCCGTCGCGCGAGTTGGGATTGAAGCCGCCGCCGTTGAGCAGGAACCGACCGGTCGGGCCCATGGGGTCGGCACGCACCGCCTGTGCGAGGCGCGAATTGCGCGTCTTGTCGTCCTCGGGATAAGGGATGATCGGCGCCACCCGCCCCTCGACCTCCTCGGGCAGGCCGATCCAGAAGTCGAGGCCGAGCGGCCCCGCCACCTCCTCGGCGAAGAAGCGGCCGAGACGCCGGCCGGTCGAGCGGCGCACCATCTCGCCGACGGTCCAGGCCGCGGTGATGGCATGGTAGCCGTTGCGCGTGCCCGGCACCCAGAACGGAGCCTGCTCCGCCAAGCGCCGGCACATCTCGTCGTAGTCGTAGACGGAGCCCTTCGGCAGCGCCTCGCGCAAGGCCGGCACGCCGGCCGAATGGTCGAGCATCATCGAGACTCGCGCCGCCTCCTTGCCCGCCTGGCCGAACTCCGGCCAGTAGCGCACCACCGGCGCGTCGAGGTCGAGCATCCCGCGCTCGGCGGCCATATGCGCGCAAAGCGCCGAGGCGCCCTTGGTGCAGGAGAAGACGATGGAAACGGTGTCCGCCTCCCAGGGGTCGCCCTGAGCGGTGCGGGCGCCGCCCCAGAGGTCCACCACCGGCTCGCCGTCGATCATGATGCAGACGGAGGCGCCGACCTCGTTGCGGTCGGCGAAGTTCGCCAGGAATGCGTGCAGCACGCCGGCAAAGCGCGGGTCGCAGCGGCCGGCCACCTGCCCCGTCGGGACGTCGCGTTCGATCAGGCCCATTGTCAGCGCACCATCTCGGCGGCCTGGGTGGATTGGGCGGTCTGGGCGCGGGCAACCGAGGCGCGCACAACCGGGATCTCGTGGTCGGCGAGCGGCCTCATCCAACGCTTGCGCTTCATTGCCGCCTCCAGGTAAGGGGCCAGTTCCTCGGCCTTCCTCGCCTCGCGGGCCGCCACCTCGGCCTTGAAGTCGCCCATCACCTCGGCGGCGAACAGCTCCAGCGACTCGCAGATGTGCTCGTGGCGGTTGCGCCCGGCCTGCTGGAGGAAGATCACCTGGTCGATGCCGGCCTCCTGGAAGCCCTTGATGTGCTGCCGGATGTCGTCCGGCGTGCCGATGCCCGAGGCATAGGTCTCGGCCCGCTTGGCCGCCTCGATCACCTCCTGCGTGCGGTTGCCCCGCGCGGTGATGTAGTCGTGCCAAAGCGTCGATCGGCCCGGCACGGCGTCGTGCGCAACCAGTGCGTTGACCGCATAGCCGAAGAACTCGAAGCCCTCATGGCCGCGTCGGATCGCCTCGTCGCGGTCCTTGTGAAGCGAGAAGTTGGACACCATGGCGATGTTGGCGTTGACCGCGTGGCCGATCGGCACGCATTGGTCGGACTTGATGATATCGTAGTAGATGCCGGCCCAGGTGCGCGCTTCCTCTGGGTCGAGGAACGAAAAGGCCAGCGCGCCGACACCGATCGACGCCGCCACCTTGATCGTGTCGCGATTGGTGCAGGCCATCCAGATCGGCGGATGCGGCGTCTGCACGGGCTTCGGCACGATGTTGCGGCAGGGCATGGAGAACCCCTTGCCCTCGTAGCCCGGATAGGGGTCCATCACCATCATGTTGGCGATCTGCTCGGCCGCCTCGATGGCGAGCGCGCGCTTCTCCTTGGCCGGAATGCCGAAGGCGCCGAGCTCCAGGCGCGTGGCGCCCTCGCCGATGCCGAAGTCGAGCCGGCCGTTGGCGATGATGTCGAGCGTGCCGAGGCACTCCGCCGTCCGCGCCGGGTGGTTGTAGTTGGGGATGACCTGGCGGATGCCGTGCCCGACGCGGATGGTCTTGGTGAGCGCCGCGCAGGCCGAGAGGAACACCTCCGGGGCCGAGGAATGCGAGTACTCCTCGAGAAAATGGTGCTCCACCTCCCAGGCGTAGTCGTAGCCCAGCCTGTCGGCGAGCACCACCTGGGCCAGCGCGTCGTGAAAGAGCTTGGCCTCGTCGCCCGGCTGCCATGGCCTGGGCAGCTGATGCTCGTAGAAAATACCGAACCGCATCGCGGCGCTCCTCCTTGCTGGCGGGTTGATCCCCTTACCGGCAAGTAGATCGTAAGTCGCGCGCGTGCGAAAGGGCGATGGCCGCAACCCGCCGATGCGCCGCGCACGACGCCGGAGCGACCCGCCTCCCGTCACTTGCCTCTTCCGGTTGGCCGCCGAACCGGCGGCGCCCGGCCCGCTCCCCGGTCTCCACGCCGCTCGACGCGGAATAAGATGCGGCCTAACGCGCGCGCGAAACGCCCGCCGGCCAGGCGCATGGCATGGCGACTGCGGTGGAGCCTAGGGCGGCGCAGCGCTCGCAGACTGCACCGTGGCCGATGGATCGAACCGGCGGCCGCTTTAACGGGGCCGAACGGAAGGAAAAAAGAACTTCGACACGCAAAATCGATTAATCGACTTCTATATTCGCAGATTCATTGCTCAGACACAGCTTACATTCATTGAAGCCGCGACGGTTGGAACCGAACTAATCCTTAAATCGTTGCAAACAAATCTATCAATAACGACGGAGATAGTCGGATGAAGATCCTGCTTGGCCTCGCCATCCTGGCGCCGCTTGCCCTGCCCCTGGCCGCCCCACCAGCATCGGCAGAGACGACGGTCATCAAGAAGTATGACGGCACGGGCAACCGCAAGGTCGTGATCAAGCGCCAGGGCGACTTTGACGGGCCCCGCGCACGCCGTGTCGAGCGCTACGAAGACGGATATGGCGCTCCGCGCGGGCGTCGCGTGACGGTGGAGAAATTCCGCGGCAATCCTGATACCACCGGCTCGATCCGGACCAGGAAGATCATCACCCACGAGGATGATGATTTCTGAGGCCGCCGCGCGGCGAGCCTGGGTCAGCTTCCGAGGCCCCTCGCTGCACGACGAGAGATAGCGCACGCCCGCCCCACGCAGCGCCAGCGGGCCGCCGGCCACTCGGACGGCCGGCGGCACATTCAAGTCTGCCCCGCAGATCGCCTGGTGCGTCTGACCACACCGAAATGAGCGAAAGCGCCTCGCGCTTGGCTCCCAAGCCCAGAAGAAGCGCCCAAGCTTCAAAGGTTATCTAGCAGTTGGAGCAGATGCTGCCGATCGAGCGGCTGATGTCGCGGTCGCTCCGGGGTATGCGGCGCGTGTTCACGCCTTCGCGCTTGGGGGGTCGAGACCTGCGCACCGAGCCGTCACGCCGAGCATCGGGCGACGTGCCGATCACCGTCCGCGAGGGGGCCGGGGCTGTGGCAGGAGCCGCCCGCGCCGGCGTCACGAGCAGCGCCGGAACTCCCAGCAGCACGCACATCGCCAGAACGAAACCATAGCGCGCCCAGCGCGCCTGCATGGGCTGGCTGCTGTCCACGCGCCCCGGTCCGGGGCCTGCGACCCGCGCGGGATGCGGCATCTCAGAGCGCAACGACAGGTTCCTCCGCATCAGCCGCCTCGCGATCCCGGGCGCCGACTGCACGATCGTCCGGCCTACGGGCCCGGTTCACCCTGCTGGCGTGGCCATCGTCGCCTTCTTCATGAGCACGACGCCGCGAGCTTCGCACTCGTTCCACGGGCTTGTGGCCTTTCTGTGCCTCGACAGGGCTGCTCGCCACGGTGCGCGCACCGCCGCGCGTGCCCTCGCGCACGTCGCCGCGGTGAGCCGCGGCTCTCCACGTGCCGTTCGGCACAGCGGCGGACGCGGCCGCATCCGAATGTCTCCGGCACGGGCGACCGATCTTGCAAGCACACGCCCGACCGAGGAGCCGATGATGGAGATGACGGACTTGAATGAATTCGTTGCACCTGACACAGCGACGGCCGCCATAGTGGATGCGATCGTCAAGGTGACCGACACGACGGGCCGTGTCGATCAGGCTGTATTCGCCAACCTGCTCAGCCAATGTGAGACGTTGAATGAATTTCAGCTTCTGCAAGCGGCAAGCTCCCTCCTGCAGTCAGCAATTGGGGCGAGTTAGAGCCTTTCGCCATTGGATGACATCGCCCAATGGCGCGGAAATGCTCGTCATCCTTTGAGCCTGGAGCATTGCTGTTGCACTCGAGCGGATCCGCCCAAGCGCAGCGTGCGCCCCGCTACGGGGCTTACCCATGAGGACCGATGCCGAGGACCAGCACGGCGCGGCGGCGAACGCCGCTCCGGCAGCCTTCCCGATCGGACGCGCCTCGTCCGCTCGGGAACGCGGCCGTCGCGCTGCTGCAACTGACAGGCGCATATTGACATATTCATTTCGCTTTTGTTCTTTTTTGATCCCCGTATGGACCAAGCACCTACAACCTGGCCATTGTGAAGCCGGGCGTCGACGGGCCTTTGGTCATGAGCCCGGGCAAAGCATCACACCCGCTCGCGTCCTCCCCCGTGGCCGCGGAGTAGGTCCTTTATGGCGTCAACGTCGCTCTGCCGCACCCGGAGCGGGACCAGCAGGAGCGCGACGAGTCCACCGATGATCCAGCCCAATGGCAGCGCCAGCAGCGTCGCCCACCACGGGAGCAGCGTCCCGAGGTAGCCCCCTGCGACGACCACGCCAATCCCGCCGAACAGGCAACCGCGCCGGCGGTGATCGACGAGGACCTGCGCCTCGCAAGCCTCCCTTAAGGGCGCATCGAAGACAGCCTCTGCGCCCGTCCGGCGGTTGCGTATGCTGCCAAGCGTCGATCCCTGTCGGTATTCCACCCTGATGTAGCAGAGATCGAGCTGGTCGCCTGGCCGGGCTGCGAAGGAAGGGTCGACCGTACAGCGCTCAACCCACCGATCTTGTGCTTCGGCAAGCCGCACCTCGAGGCTCAGCCCCTCGCCGCTGAGGTCCGCGCGCTCGACGACGCCGGCAACCCGAACGACCTGAACGTCGATTACCGCCATGTCCCCGCGGCCGCGGAAACGGTCAGAGCATCTCGCGATCAGACATCATTAGCTGATCGCGAAGTGTTACAATCTTTAAATTCGGGCTGTTTGTGCCCGTCGGGCGATGCCACACGATCGCGCTGTCGGCCGGCGCAGCCGAGGTCAACCTGCGAGGCAGCGCAACCGCACTCCCCGCTGCCCGCGCTCCACTCGCCTGACCCAGGCTATCGGCTGACATCGAGTTGCTCGGCCAGCAGCGCCACCTCCGTGCGGTTCCTGGCGTTGAGCTTACGCATGATGGTCCGCACATGCACCTTCACGGTGCTCTCGCTCATCGCCAGCTCGTACGCGATCACTTTGTTTGGCAGGCCCTTGCGCATGGCTCGGGCCACGTCGAGCTGGCGGGGCGACAGCAGCGAAGCCAGCTCCAAAGCGGGACGTGCGCGCTCGCCGCCGCCCGCCATCGCCGTCAGAGTGCTCGCCGGGATGAAGCTGCCGCCGGCGCGCACGAGGTCCATGACCTTGACGGCCATATCTAGACCCATGCTCGCCGGGACGAAGGCGCGCGCCCCGCTGCTCATGACGTGAGCGACGAAATCGGCGCTCTCGTGATCCGACATGACGGCGATGGGCGGCGGCTCGGGCAGCTGCTGCACCTGCCGCATACGGTCGCTGAACACGCCGTCCGACTCCGGCCGCATGGAGGGCGCCGACATCCAGAGGATGAGCAGAGAGGTCCTGCGCGCGACGCCGCTCTGCGCCCAGGCGGGCACGCTTTCGAACGCCTGGAATTCATGACTAGGCTCGGCGGCTTGCAGCGACGCCAGGACGCACTCGCGGAAGAACGTCCTGTCCTCGATCACGACGGTGCACGCCTCGCCCGAGGAGGCGGGCACGAGCGAGGGCATGGCGCCCACGGCCGGCTCGGCATCCCTCCACGCGCCGGAGCCAGGAGATCGGCTCGCATGGTCCCCTGCAACAGCTTCGCTATCCAAGTCAGTTCCCTCGTCGCACCGCGCGTCGGTCCCGCCCACCGCAGTCAGCTCAACTAGAGCTTCGTCCCCACCACGCCCGGTCAGCAAAGCTGATTGCGGCCGTCCGAGCTGGAGCATGGCTTAAACGCGTCGGTCTGGCGCCTGTTCCGGTGAACCAGCCGGCTTCTAACGGCTCCGCCGCGACGCGAACCGATGATATCCATCTGCAGTCATCGAGCGGGAGACGTCGCACGGCTGGGGCCCGCTTGAGTCGAAGCCGCAGGCCACACGCAGTGTCCGTCAAAGCCGCAGGACGTCGATGCCCCCTGCCGAACGCAGCTACCCGGCCAGGCGACAAGCCATGACCGTGTGCAAACTCGAATTCGCGCGATGCTGTTTCGCGCCAAACCGCTCTAGGTCGAACGATTTATCATCTAGGTCGATAGCCCTCACCCACTTCGCCTGTCCACCAATCCATGGTTGAAGTCAGGCTCCCCGTCTATAATTAAGCGACTTATGGCTGAGGTCGTCAAGAGGGCCGCGCGCCAGCGCCATGCCACTACGCTCCTCCAGCCCGTGGCAGACCAAGCGGCGCGCCCGGGGGCTTCGTCAGCGGATCGCATCGGCGGACGCCGCGAGGCGCTTCCGGCCCTGCATTGCGGCAGCCGTCACCTCAAGAAATCGCCAGCACCCGGGCAGACCCAAGACGCTGTCGGGATCCGAGGATGAGAACTCGATGATCGGGTGAAACGCCGCCTCGGGGACATCGCCTTCCGGGCTCGCAGGGACCGTCAATCGACGTCCCCCCCGCCCCAGACGGCGAGTTCACCGCCCCATGCGGATGACCCTCCCCGATCGCCGAGCGGGTCCAGAAGGAAGAACATACCCCGAAATGGGTAGATTTCTACACCCAATTGGGGCGAAGCCGTCTCGCGACACAAAGACTAACGTATGTGCTCTGCGCTTATCATTTGATCAGAAGCGCGCGAGCAGCAGGTGAGCCGAGTTCAATGCGATAGCCCGGCCGCGCATCGATCGATCAAATCTACGACATAGTCACTTTGGTCGACGGAAACATATCCTACTAGCACCTATTGGCTACGAACGCACGCCGGCAAGCGCGCGTATTGTGTCTATCGATTTTTTCAGTTGACCTAAACCAATAAAGGGGAGCAATTCCTGATGGCGACTTATCAAACTGGCTGGGTTACTGCGGGCATTTACAATCCGATCACGCACATATTCGATCCATTCAGTGTATCGGTTCCTGTGAAATTCACAGCGACAGGAGGAGAGGCAACGACCTTTACGCCCGGCGATATCCTTTGCTTGAACGGGCCCGGTCCGTTTGATTTCAAAGGCTGCTTCGTCGGCTCGGTTGCCGACGGCATCATTCTCGCCGGCCCCTACGGGATCGCGTTTCTGTTCAGCACCGCCGACTCGAGTGGCGCGCCGCTTTCGGTCGACATCACGGATCCGTTCGTCGTCTGTTTCCTGGCGGGGACGCTGATCGCGACGCCTGCGGGCGAGCGCCGGGTGGAGGATCTTGCCGCCGGCGACCTGGTGCTGACCGCCGCGGGCGAGAGCCGGCCGGTGCTGTGGATCGGTCGGCAGTCGGTCGCGGCGCTGTTTGCCGAGCCGCTGCGCAGCTACCCGATCCGCATCGCCGCCGGCGCGCTCGACGAGGCCGTCCCCGTGCGCGATCTCTACGTCTCGCCGGATCACGGGCTGCTGGTCGATGGCGTGCTGGTTCAGGCCGGCGCGCTGGTCAACGGCACCACCATCAGCCGCGTGAACGAGCCGGCGCCGCACTTCGTCTATTATCACATCGAGCTTGAGGACCATGCGCTGGTGCTGGCCGATGGGGCGGTGGCGGAGACCTTCGTCGACAACGTCACCCGCCGCCGCTTCGACAACTGGGCCGAATACGAGGCGCTGTTCGGCGAGCGCGAGGCGCACATCGCCGAGCTGGAGCTGCCACGGGTGAAGGCGGCGCGCCAGTTGCCCCGGGCCATCCGTGAGCGGCTGACGGCGCGCGCCGACGCACTCGGCGTCGCCGTCGAGAAGGCGGCAGCGTAGCCGGAGACCGGCGACGGCCGGGCCGAAGGCCCGGCCACGACTTCGCGTATGGGCCCATCCTGGACCCGGAGGGGGCCTGCGTCGACGCGAAGCGAAACGACGCAGGACTGTGTCCCGGCCGGGTTATGGCTTCCGGCCGGGACACGCTCGCGCTTTCAGGAACGGGGGCATCCCTGGCGATCTGGATTGATCCGGGCGGAACACGCAACCGGACGGCGACCATGTGCATCACCGTCCGAACGCAGGAAAGAGACCCGGTTTCAAACTTGTCGACCGGATAACATCAATATCTGCGAACGAGTATCAAGATAGTCGCGCTCTGGAAAATGCCGATCAGTTGCCAAAAATACGACCGGCTAGTCCAGGTGATTCGATATCGCGACATCCACTAGAGCATTTCCGCGTTTCTTCGAAACGCCGAAGTGCTCTATCTGTTTGATTCATCGCGTTTTCTTCACGCGGACCGGCGTCCACTTCGCTCGAAACGCTCTAGATCATTTCTATCCGGCCAAATGAAATCACCATACCAGACAAACACGCTCTAAACCGTTGGATGTGATGCGCTTTCCCGGTCGGGCGGCTCCGCCCGATCGGAACGCGCTTCAAGTCGACGGTGCCGAGTCGAGGTGCTGCGTGAGCAGAGCGACTTCCGTGCGGTTCCTGGCCTTCAGCTTGCGCATGATGGTCCGTACGTGAACCTTGACGGTGCTCTCGCACATGGCCAGCTCGTAGGCGATCAGCTTGTTCGGCAAGCCCTTGCGCATGGCGCGCGCGACCGCAAGCTGCCGCGGCGACAGCAGCTTGGCCAGCTCCGAAGCCCGCGGTGCCGCGTCAACCGCGGTCGCCACCGCCGACAATGTGCTGGCCGGAATGAACGTGCCGCCGGCCCGTACCAGGTCGAGAACCTTCACGGTCATGTCGATGCCCATGCTCGCCGGCAGGAAGGCGCGCACGCCGCTGCTCATGATATCGGCGATGCAATCGGCCCTCTCGTGATCGGACATCACCGCGACGGGGGGCGGTGCCGGCAGTTCGAGGACCTGCTGCAAGCGGTCGTTGAACATGCTGTCGGGCTCGGTGGCCGCAGACGGGGCGGACATCCAGAGGATCAGCAGCGATGTGCGGGTCGCCTCGTTGCTCTTCGCCCACTCGGCTACGCTCTCGAAAGCGTGGAAATCATGGTCGGGGTCGGCAGCCCGAAGCGACGCCAGGACACACTCGCGGAAAAAGGTCCGGTTCTCGATCAGGACCGTGCTTGGCCTGTTCACCGCCTGCAGCGAGATGCGGGGCAAGCCCGACACGGCCCGAGGCATGTCGTCCTGCTGGTCAGAACGGCTTGATCTCCAGCGATAGTCGCTTGCCAAGGCTTCGGTCCCCAACTTCGTCCCCTGTTTGAACTGAGCGCCGGCAGACGGCGCAGAGTTGACTTGCGACGCCGCGGGCGTGCTGCGCCCGCGGCAAAGCCGACCTGATGACCTCTGTGACGGAACTGTGTCGTTTCGACGGCGTATCGAACCAACGACCTAATTGTGCCGCCCCGCCTCAGAGCACCGCGCCGCACTGCACTGAACACAAGACTCGTCAGCTTGGCCTCGTTTGCCAGCTACGGGCCAGAGCAGCGTTCCGATGCAAGCGAATCTGCGGCCGGATGACGCGGCCTCGGCCGCATGCGATGGCCCGCGCAGCACACCCGGCGGCACGCCTGGTCCGCCCTTGGTCTAGAGCATTTCCACGTTTCTCCGAATCGCCGAAATGCTCTATCTCTTTGATTTATCGCGTTTCATTCACGCGAACCGGCGTCCACTTCGCTCAAAAACGCACTAGAAGGCCATCCGATTGCGCCGCGCTACGGCCGGCGCATTGCAGCCCGTGGCCAGCCGTGCGCGACGAGGGCAAGTTCGACGTCAGGAACCGGACCGATATCGCGCTGTTGACGCGGGGCTTGCAAGCTGTCGCGTTCGAGTGTCCTTCTTGGTCCGGCCGGCCCTGGCGAGAGACGACTGCCGAGCGGCGACGGTGGTCGACGCCCCGCCCGCGGGTAGCCGATGGTCCGGCGGGCCGGTCGGCCTCCCCTACGCGGCCTTTTCGACGGCGCCGCCGAGCGCACCGGCGCGCGCCGTCAGCCGCTCGCGGATGGCCCGGGGCAACTGGCGCGCCGCCTTCACCCGTGGCAGCTCCAGCTCGGCGATGTGCGCCTCGCGCTCGCCGAACAGCGCCTCGTATTCGGCCCAGTTGTCGAAGCGGCGGCGGGTGACGTTGTCGACGAAGGTCTCCGCCACCGCCCCATCGGCCAGCACCAGCGCATGGTCCTCAAGCTCGATGTGATAATGGACGAAGTGCGGCGCCGGCTCGTTCACGCGGGTGATGGTGGTGCCGTTGACCAGCGCGGCGGCCTGCACCAGCACGCCATCGACCAGCAGCCCGTGATCCGGCGAGACGTAGAGATCGCGCACCGGGACGGCCTCGTCGAGCGCGCCGGCGGCGATGCGGATGGGGTAGCTGCGCAGCGGCTCGGCAAACAGCGCCGCGACCGACCGCCGACCGATCCACAGCACCGGCCGGCTCTCGCCCGCGGCGGTCAGCACCAGGTCGCCGGCGGCAAGATCCTCCACCCGGCGCTCGCCCGCAGGCGTCGCGATC
>NZ_BMGG01000003.1:247035-665307 GCF_014640075.1 Chelatococcus reniformis
ACGTCCCCGCCAGGAAACAGACCGGTATGATCTCGTTGGTCACGAGGTCGAAGCCGAATTCCTGGGCGGGGCCGGGCGCTCCGTTGGACAGCAGCGTGTGGGCCACCACGAGGATCTTGCCGTAGCGAAGCTGAGCTGATCTTGCGCACCACTCCCGTCGCCGACGTGGGTCACAGCGACGTCCTTGAGAGTGAGCTCGAAGACGGTGCGCGGACGCTCGCCGTCGGTGACGCCCTCAATCTTGATGCTCTCGATCAGCTGGCCCGTGGTCACCTTGCCGAGGAGGGCCGTCAGCCCTGCGCCGAGCGGCAGGGTGACGACCAGTGGATCAAAGTCGGCCCGACCGGCGCCGTGAGGATCCCGGCGATGTCGAGTTCATAGCCGTCGATCTCGAACCAGCCCTCGTGGCGCGCCTCGGTCGAGCCGCCATCCACGTCGTCGATCCGCAGGAAAATATGGGGCGCCGCGGACACCGCGCCCGATGTGGGTGCGGCGCGTGGCTCGGGAATGCTGGCATTCGGCTGGTTCCTGGCAACGTCATAGCTGAAGGTCGTGGGCGCGCCGACGGCACCATTGGGCTGTTGCGGCCAAGTGGTGACGCTGATCTGACCGTAGCTGAAGCTGAGCTGATCGTTCGGGCCGGCTGCATCGCTCAGCTGGCTGACCGTGACGTCGCCGAGCTTGAGGGAGAACACCGTCTGCGGACGCTCGCCGGCGGTGACACCGTCGATCTTGATGCTCCTGATCAGCTGGCCCGTGGCCACCTTGGCCAACAGGTCGGTCAGCCCACTGCCCAGGGCGAGGGTCACGCCCAATGGATCGAATTCAGGCTTTTCCGCCGCTCCCCCGCCACCCGCAATCAGGCTGACGAGGTGCTCGATGTCGAGATCATAGCCGCTGATCTCGAACCAGCCCTCGTGCCCCCTGGCGGTCGCGCCGCCGTTCACACCGTCGATGAGCAAGTAATAGGTGACCGGCGTCGGCACCGCGCCGCTGCCCGGCGCGACCTGGGGATCCGGGACCGTCACACCGACCTGGCCGCGAAGCACGTCATAGCTGAAGGTGGCGGGCGCACCGAGCGCGCCCGTCGGCAGCGTCGGCCAGGTCGTGACGTTGATCTGGCCGTAGACGAAGCTCAGCTGATCGGCCGCGCCGCTCCCGTCTCCGACGTGGGTGAGCGCTACATTGCCGAGCTTGAGTTGAAACACCCGCTGCGGGTTGCTGCCTCCCGTGACCCCTTCGATCTTGATGCTCTCGATCAGCTGGCCGGTGGCGACCTTGTTGAGCAGCGCCGTCAGCCCCTGGCCGTGTTGCAAAGTCACGTCCAGCGGATCGAACTGCGGCCTCTGCAAGCCGGGGTGCGCGAGATCGATGAGGCGTCCGATGTCGAGATCGTAGCCGCTGATCTCGAACCAACCCTCGTGCCCCGAGTCCGTCGATCCGCCATTCACGCCGTCGACGAGCAGATAATAGGTCGCGGGAACGAGGACAGTGCCTGTCACGCTGCCGACCTGCGCGTCGGAAATGCTCACTTCTGGCCGGTCCCGCAGCACGTCGTAACTGAAGGTCGAGGGCGTCCCGAGGGCGCCGGTCGCGAGTTGCGGCCAGGTCGTGACGCTGATCTGACCATAAAAGAAGCTCAGCTGGTCGTCCTCGCCGTGGCCTTCGCCGACATGCGTGAGCGCGACGTCGCCGAGCTTGAGCTGGAACACGGTCTGCGGGCGGGGGCCGTCGGTGACCCCGTCGATCTTGATGCTCCTGATCAGCTGGCCCGCGGCGAGCTTGGTAAGCAGCGCGGTCAGCCCATCGCCCAGGGGCAGAGTCACATCCAGCGGATCGAAGGTGACCCTGCCGGCCACCGTCCCGCTACCCGCCAGGCTGGCGAGCCGCGTCAGATCGAGATCGTAACCGCTGATCTCGAACCAGCCCTCGTGCCCGGCGGCTGTCGAGCCGCCGTCCAACCCGTCGATGAGCATGTAGTATGTCGTCGCGCCCGCGGCGGCCGGCCCCGGAGCGGGTGTCGGATCCGGGATCGACGGGCCAGGCCGGTTCGTCGCCAGGTCCTAGCTGAAGGTCGCGGGGACGCCGGGCGCGCCGTTGGCCTGCTGTGGCGAGGTGGTGACGCTGATCTGGCTGTAGAACAGCGTCAGTTGATCATCGCCCCCCTCCACTGCGCCGGCGTGCGTGATGACGACGTCGCCGAGCTTGAGGGAGAATACCGTCTGCGGGCTCGCGCCGCCTGCGACACCGTCGAGCTTGATGCTGCGGACGTGCTGGCCTCCGGCCAGCTTGCTCAGCAGGCTTGTCAGCCCCCCGTCGAGCCGCAGCGTGACGTCGAGGGGATCGAACACCGCCCTGCCGTCGCTTCCCGTCTGCGCCAGGATCCCGGCGATGTCGAGGTCGTAGCTCGAGATCTCGAACCAGCCCTGATGATCCTTATCGAGCGAGCCGCCGTTGACCCCGTCGATCAGCAGGAAGAATTTCGTCGCCTGTGGCACCGACCCCGCCGCGGCCGGTGCCACAGGCTCGGGAATGTTCGTCTCGGTCTGGTGGGTGACGAGGTCGTAGCTGAACGTCGACGGCGGGCGGAGCGCACCCTCCGGCTCCTGCGCCCATGTGGTGACGCTGATCTGGTTATAGCTGAAGTCGAGTTGGTCGTCGGCACCGCTCACCTCACTCAGCTGGCTGATGGTGACATCGCCGAGCTTGAGTTCGAACACCGTCTGCGGATCGGCGCTGTCGGTGACGCCTTCGATCTTGACGCTTCTGATGTGCCGACTCGCAGCGACCGCGGCCAGCAGATCCGTCAGTCCACTGCCGAGCGGCAGGGTCAGGGCCAGGGGATCGAACGCGGGCAGCGTGGCCGTCGAGCCGCCGCCGCCGGCGAGGTTGACCAGGTGCGCGATGTCGAGGTCGTAGGCGCTGATCTCGAACGCCCCCTCGTAGCCCTTGACGGACGAGCCGCCGTTCACTCCATCGACGATCAGAAAATACTTTGCAGCCGCCATGGCGCGCCCGTGCCCCGAACCCCTGCCCCGCGGCTGCCTAGCACAGAACGAGGTCGGCGCTACTCAACAGATAGGAGGAGCCCGCGAAGTTGAGGACCATCCGATACAACGCCCCGCATCCTACAGCTTTGAGATTTCTCAGGTTTGGCCGAGTCGCGGCGGCCATCACATTTGTGTAATCTGCCCGACTTCACAATAGATGGCCCATGACGCCCGATGGATACCAAAGCACCCTGCACTTGGGTGAAATCACTCACGCGCAAAAAGAAAGGCGATAGTTTCAATAATTTGCAGAATTTCTGTCCGATCAGCAGCATGTCTGTCCGATCAGATGACCCCACCGGATCGGAAGATGCTCTACGACCGGCTCGCGGGCGCCGCTCTCTGGTTCACGAGGCTCGGGCGTTGAACTCCTGGTTCAGCCAGCTCTTCGCAGAGGCCTTGTACGAGGCTTGGCAGGCCGGCGCGGTAAAGCGGCGCATCTGCCAGGGAGTCAGCACCAGGAGATCGCGGCCAATCTCGTCGAGCCGCTCCCGCTCGGCGGCGAGATAGGTGGCCACGGCGCGCGACATGAGCCCGGGCCCGGTCGACAGCCAGATCGAGTCGGCGTCGCCCCGCAGGATCGATTCCACCGCCAGCTCGAAAGCCGCCGCCACGACCGGATGGCCGGGTGCTGTCGCGATGAAGTTGTTGGCCAAGCTGCCCAGATGCTCCTGGCGGAGCACCAGCGACGCGCGGGCCGTGAGCTGGGAGAGATCGGCCAGGCAACGGTCGTCGGCGTCGGCGTAGACGCCGCCTTCGCGCAGCAGGACGCCCAGGCGGACGAGGTCGGCCTGCTGCGCCGCAACGCGCAGCCGCCGGAAGGCGCGGGCGGCATTCGGGGGGAAGTGCGCGCGCAGGTATTCTTGCGCCTCGTTCCTATCGAGCCTGCGGTAGTGCCAGGCCGGGTTGAGCGCCGCCCACGACCCCATGAGGTCGACGACGTCGTCCGGTACCAGCCGCGTGTCCCAGTATTGGTGGATCAACCGCGGAATGCGTCGGTTCGCCTCCCCTTCGCGCTCGGTGTCCGGCTTGGGGTTGAGCCGGCCGGCGTGACGCAACCTGATCAGCAGGGCGATGGCGGCGAGCGTGTAGTGCGGCAGGCTGCGGACAGCGTCGAGAAGGGGCCCGATGTCCTCGGCTCCTGCCGCCTGCTGCGCCATGGCCAGCGCCTCCCCGTCGCACCAGGCGTCGTTGACGAGGGCTCCGTAGCGGCTCTGGGACGGATTGAGCGAACCTCCGCGGCCGAGGATGGTGACACGGTTCAGATCCCGCGCGCTGGCGAAGTGCCTGCGCGCCCGGCGTGGGTCCAGCCCCATCAGCACGCAGCGGCCGAGGCTCTCCTGGAGCGACGACGAACGGGCGTCGCACGCGGCCGCGGCGGCATAAGCCGCCGCCGCGGGATCGAAGCGCCATTGGGCCTCTGCCAGAACGCCCTCCAAATCGTGACGGACCGTGCGCTGGCGCTGACTGTCGGCCGGCAACGCCGCCGTCATGATCCTGGCCCGTTCGTGTTCGCCTGTCGCAATGGCGCGCTTGATGCGCATGATGCGAACGGCCGCAGCATCCGGCTCGATCGACTCGGCGGCGCGCAGTGACGTCTCGGCCTCGGCATCGAGGCCCCGGCGGAATTGCAGGTCCGACTGGGCCAGCAGCAACTCCGGCCCTCGCGCCTGCGCGATGCCTCGGGCCATGATCTCGAGTGCTGCGTGGGCCCCGGCCGTCAACCCGGCGAGGTGCGCCAACCGCTGCCACGGGCGCGCATCGGCCGGCGCCAGCCGGCTGGCACACTCGAAGGCCTCGCGCGCCCGCTCGTAATTCTTTGACGCCAACGCGAACTCGCCGCGCTGCAAATGAGCGTCGGCCACGTTCGGATCGTCGGCCAGGATCGCATCGACGACCGCGGCCGCCTCGGCCCGGCGGCCCACATCCCGCAACCCCCGCATCAACAGCATGCGCAGCCGCACCGAAGCGGGCTCAGCCCCGACCGCCGCTTCGAAGTGCCCGATCGCCGCCGCCGTATCTCCACGCGCCCGGGCGAGATGGCCGGCCTGCTCATGCGCCAACGCCGGCGCGTCGGCTTGGGCGAGGACGGGGGCCAGAGCCGCCTCGGCGGCGTCGAGGCGGTCGAGGCGCTTCAAGGCGGCCGCCAGCATGATCCGCCGCCGGTTGTCGGCCGGCCCGGATTCGTCCGCGAGCGCGGGGCCGAGGTAGGCCACCGTACCCTCGTCGTCCTTGAGCGCCAGCGCGGCATCGCCGGCGGCGATGAGGGCCGCCCGATCGTCCGGCCGCGCCGCCAGCAGCGGGCCTACCACGCCCTTGGCCGCCCGTGGCAGCCCGGCGCGGATCAGCTCCTGGGCAGCGAGCAAGCGCAACGCGTCGTCATCGGGCGCCGCGCCCATGGCGGCCAGGAGGCCGTCGTACATGACCTCCGCGCCGCCGTTCTGGCGCGCGTGGATGCAGTAGAGGCGCGCCACGTTGGCGACCGACGGATGCTTGAGCAACAGCGCCCGCGCCGCCTCCGACGAGCCGGTCTCCCCGCCCAGTTCCTTGACCAGGGCGCGCGCCAGCTGGTGCAGGCCAACGTGCGTCGGGTCTCCGGACAGGGCCGCGATGGCCAGCGAGAAGGCCTCGCGGGAATCGCCTCGACGGCGGGCCAGTTCCGCGTTGCCATAGAGGGCGCGCGGAGCGACCGGATCGAGCGCCAATACCGCTGAGAAGCAGGCGGCGGCAGCGGCGAGATCGCCCTGCTCCAGCGCCTTCATGCCAGCTGCCGCGGTGGTCCGGATCCAGGGTGCCGGATTTGCGCCAGGCGGCGGCTGGGGCGTTGGCTGCTCAACTACTGGACGATTCATGCCGCCGTATCACGTTGCGTTGCTCAACACTGTCCTTATGCCGGAATAGCGAACCGCATCAAGGACGCTACAGCCGGCGACGCGGCGACGCCCATGCCGCCCCGCTCGGCTGCCACCCGATCGGCAAGCGTTCCCAGCGCGTCTTGCTGGGTGATATCACCCAACGCTCCAGATTCTAAGAATGATGAGCATGCCTGTGCCACTGGATGATCCCATCCGATGGCGAAGGGGCTCTAGCTCCAACGTCGCAGGACGATGCTCGCATTCACGCCGCCAAAGCCGAAGCCATTGGAGATGGCATGCTCCATGGCCATGGGCCGGGCGGCCGGGCCGACCAGATCGACGCCGTCAGCCGCCGCGTCGGGGCGGCGCAAGTTGAGCGTCGGCGGCGCGATCTGATCGCGCAGCGCCAGCAGCGTGAAGATCGCCTCCAGCCCGCCCGCGGCGCCGAGCAGGTGACCCGTGGCGGACTTGGTGGCACTGACGGCGATGCCGCCCTGGGTCCCGAACACCGCCTTGATCGCCTCGATCTCGCCCCGATCGCCGGCGGGCGTGGAGGTGGCGTGGGCGTTCAGATGCTGCACGTCGCGCGGAGTAAGCCCGGCCTGATCGAGCGCGATCCCCATAGCGCGGCGGGCGCCGGCGCCGTCCTGGGGTCCGGCTGTCATGTGATGGGCGTCCGCCGTCGTCCCATAGCCGACGACCTCGGCCAGGGGCTGGGCGCCGCGGGCGCGCGCGTGATCCAGCGCCTCGATCACCAGGATGCCGGCGCCCTCGCCCATGACGAAGCCGTCCCGCTCGGCGTCGAAGGGACGCGAGGCGCGCTCGGGCGTGTCGTTGAAGGCGGTGGAGAGGGCCCGCGCCGCGGCGAAGGCGCCGAGGCTCAAGCTGTTGATGCAGGCCTCGCTGCCGCCGCAGACGGCTACATCGGCCTCGCCGGAACGAATCAGCCGCGCGGCGTCGCCGATGGCCTGGACGCCGGCGGCGCAAGCCGTGAACGGCGCACCGATCGGGCCTTTGAAGCCGTGGCGGATCGAGACCTGACCGGCGGCCAGGTTGACCAGGAACGACGGCACGGTAAACGGCGACAGCCGCCGCACGCCCCGGGTGTCGGCCGTGCGCACCGCCTCGGTAATCGCTGGAAAGCCGCCCATCCCCGATGCGATCACGGTCGCACTCCGCTCCTGATCGCGCTGGGTCCGCGGTGCCCACCCCGATTGCGTGACGGCCTCATCCGCGGCTGCGAGGGCAAGCCCGATGAACCGATCCATCTTGCGCAAGTCCTTGGCGGAGATGAAGCGCTCCACATCCAGGCCGGCCTCCGGGTCCGCCTCCGCATCAGGCACCGTACCGGCAACCTTGGCCGGCAACTCGGCCACCATGGCATCGGCAAGCCGCCGGATGCCGGAGCGGCCGGCGAGCAGCCGTGACCAGGCCATCTCCGCGCCGATCCCGAGCGGACTGGCGACCCCGATCCCGGTCACGACGACACGGCGCATGTGCGATCCTACGGCAGACATCGAGGTGGCTCCTCTTCCGCTTCAGCCGGCGCGGGATCCAATAGCGCCAGCCCCGGCCCGTCGTCGCATCGTTCCGGATCGTCCTCCCGGCCGGACCGGCGGCGCGCAACGCGCCCGGCGCTGAGGACGCAGATGGGACAGCGGCCCTCCGGCACGGCGCCCGCCGCGATTGCAACCATCTTGACGCTGTAGAGCCGACGTCTCACGCTCCTGTTCCTGAATCATACGATAAGAACATGGGGCGGGGAGAAAACAATGGTCTGGCTTCAGCTGACCAACACATCTGACGAATCCGTGACCGTCAACATGGATTGCGTCACGCATTTTCAAGCTGCCGGGCTTTTGACCCGACTGAGCTTCGGGTTCTCCGACGGCACGAAGGCGCAGCAACGGCAATTCCACGTCAAGGAAACGCCGGAGCAAATCACGGATTGGCTTGGGGCGAGCGGCATCGAGGTGCGGCGACGGTAAGCGAGCCGTGGACACTGGCCTGCTCGCTCCCACAGCGAGGGATGCGCGCGCAGGCCTTGTGCACCGGTCGAAGCCATGCTGAGCTGATCGCTTGAGCCGGATGTCCTAGGGGAAGCCGGGAGCAGGCTGGCGTCCGGCGCGGGGGATACTATGCCCGAGAACAAGACGCCGCAGGCCGCTGCGGATCGTGGCGCAGCCGCCATGGGAGCACACCACTTCGCCAGGGTGCACGGGATCTCGAAGGATAAGGCTCTGAGGCTCCTGCAAAGATTGGGCAATAATCCCGAGAAGCTGAAGGCGGCCGCCGAAAAACTGCGAAGGTGACCGGCACCAGGACGCGCGGCGGCCGGCGCCTCACAGGCAGCACGGCAGACCATCCCTTGTCGACCGGCGCGGCCGCGCAGTTGGTCACGTCAGCAGGCGGGCTGCGACGACGATGACGCTCGCCGCGATGATCTCGATGGAGAGCCCCATCGCGATGCCACGGCACGCGTTGAGGCCCTTCTCCGCGAACCGATCGTTTGGCGACGTGGACATAAGGGCTTCCATTTCAACTCCGCATAGCTTGCATCGGCCTCCGCGCCATCGCCGATCGCGCTGGCCATTGGTGAAGCCGTGTCCCCGGTGTCGGCCCGCCAGGCCCCCTACCCTCGCTTGCCGGGGCGCCCAACGGCAACCCAATGCTCAGCCAGGAGTTCCAGCGCCTGGCGGAACATCCATGCGTAGCGGTCGGTGACGTGTTTGTCGCGTCGGCCGCCGCTGAGCCGATAGGCAGCATCCCCGAGGGTGAGGCGCTCGCCCAGAACCATGACCAGCACGCGTTCGCCCAGCATGCCCACCACCGGCCGGGTGGCATCGAGCAACTTGACCGCGGCCTGCGCCACCTCCAGCCCGTGCACGATGCGCGCATCGCGCCGGTCGGCCGGATCGCTGCGGCTCCCCTCCATCGCCCAGGCGCTGCCGAGCGCGTGGATGCCGGTGCGCTCCAGCGCCCGCTGGTAGCGCAGGCCCGCCGCGTAGGCCGCATCGTCGATGCGCTTGTGGGCATACTCTGTCTCCAGGGCGTCGGTGCGTGCGTTGATGGCGACGCGCTGCTTGCCACCCGGACGGGCTGCGTTGGGGTCGGCGACGATGCCGTGCACGATGTGCACGTTGAAGCGGCGCTGGCCCGCCTTGGGCAACTCACCCGGCACGCTGCCGCGATGAATGCCGGTGTAGCGGCCGTCGCTGTCCCGTTTTGCGCTCATCGGCTCTGCCCGCAGGCGGTCGACGGCTCGCCCGTACGCCAGGCGGCCGCGGCCTCGAGCGCCACCGCGGCGCGGTCGCGGTACTCCGTCCGGCGGTGGATGTCCGCCCAGGAGCGCAACGGATTGACGAAGCGCCGATCATGGTCGAGCAGCGCCTTGGCCACGTGGTCGATAAGTGCGGGTGACGCGGTGGCGTCGCCGGCCGAGTCGGTCTCGGATGCCATGTCCTTGCTCCTATGCATGTTTGGGTTGCCGGGCCGGAGCATTTCGCCATTGGATGGGTATTTCCAATGATCCCGACCTGCTCAACGTCTTTTAATCTGAGACTTTTCACTTGATGATGAGCTTCTTTTCCGGTCAAATCGGATTGAAAACCACCCGATCGTATATAAATACTTTATCGTTATTTCATCGGGAGGGCTTCTCTTCGATCGGATAGCTCCACCCCATCGGAACGCGATCGAGGCCCCATTTCGATCGAGAAACCCGGCACCGAGGCCACACGTCGGGACAGCGCCGGCCCAGCCGGTCGGAGCGTTTGCGCATCTTGATCTTGAGCCCATTGCCGGTGCCCACCCGGGCTCCGCGATCCCCGCCCGAATCGGCTCCCGCCAGCGCCCGAAGGCGCGCCGCGCGGGCAGCCACCCACAGGGTTGGTTGACGGCGCGGCAAGCGGCGGGCGGCGGCCATCACAGGGCCTCCGGCTGCGGCTGGAGGATCGCACCCGACGCCGCCACCTCGGCCGGCGGCAGAAAATCCTCCGGCTGCAGCGCCACGCCGACCTTGGCGGCGAAGCTCAGCAGGCGTCGGTGATGGCGCTGCGGGATCACGCCGCCGGTGCCACCCTTGGCCTTGGCATACTGCCAGCGGTAAGGCGCGGTATAGGCCGTGCCGGTGACCGCGGCGACGGCGGCCTCTCCGCCCAGGCGCTTGATGATGCTGCGTGCCGGTTCCATGCGGTTAACATTCAGCTAACCTGAAAATCAGGTCAAGATAGATTTCGCATTTTTGCTATTGCATTTTGTTCTGATTTACAGAAATATATAGGTATGTCTGTCGATTGGATTCGCCGCGGGCTCGACAAGGAGGGTAAGACCCGGTCGGGCCTGGCCGCCCACATGAACTGGCAACCCTCCGCCGTGACCGCGCTGCTGAAGGGCGCCCGGCAGCTCAAGGCGTCGGAAATCCCTTACATCGCCGAGTACCTGGAGGTGCCGTCACCCCTGGCAGTAGATGCCCAGCACGTCGCCGGGCCGAGCCCCGCGCCGACGGGCCCGATCCGCCCGCCGTCGCCGCCGTTCGGCCCCCGCGACCTGCCGGTCTACGCGGCGGTCGAGGGCGGGCCCGGGGAGATGGTGGTCTCGACCGATCCGATCGACCACGTGCCGCGTCCCTGGTACATGGGCGACGTGCGCGACGGCTTCGCCGTGCTGGTCACCGGTGAGAGCATGTCGCCGGTCTACGAACCGGGCGACATGGTGATCATCAACCCGCGCCTCCCACCACTTACCAACAAGAAGCACATTTTCGTGGCCGAAACGGTGCTCGGCGAGTTCAAGGCGACGGTGAAGCAACTTGTCAAGGCGACGCCGGTCGACTGGTTGGTCAAGCAGTACAATCCTCAAAGCGAATTCGCCCTCGCCCGACGCGTATGGAGCAAGGCCTTGCGCATCGTCGGCAAGTACGAGGCCTGAGGCGACCTGGCGCCCCTGCCCTATTTCTCATAATCAGAATATTATGTGATTGTCATTTTTCGCATTATGAGAAAAATTGATCTGACGAGCGGTGGCCACACCGTCGCCGGAGAACTCCATGCGCATGGCATCCATCCGCACGCCCGATCCTGCTCCGGTGCCGCGCCGTGCGCTGTCCTCCGCGACGGACCGCGATTTCTATCTCGTCCTTCTCGCCCATGCGGACGGCGACTTCGTGCCCGAGACGGCACTGGCGTCCGCGACCGCCGAGCGGGTCGCCGCCGCCATCTTCGACGGCGAGCACGAGCGGATCATCGGCGTGGTCCGTTGCCAGCCGGCGGCGGGCACGGCGGCAATCGCCGACGCCGAGATCGCGGAGATCATGTCGGCGCTGAGCTTCATGCGCCTCGCGACGCCGTCCGACACCGCACGCGGCTGGATAGAGGCCTACGGCTTCGCCTTCTATGAGGAGGATTGCTACCGCGCCAACCGCCGCCGATAGGCGCTCCGGATGGTCCCGGCGCAGGGCTACCGCCTGCCCAAGTGTACCTGCCAAGTGTACCTGCCAGCGCTGTCGGCGCGTACTTCCCGAGTTGTCATTCACGGAAGCGCGGCGCGGATCGCTCGGGCTTCGAGTGCTTGGGTGTTCCTGGCCGTCACGTCGCAGATGCGATAGGCAACATGGCTCGAAGCTCTAGACCGTCAGCGCCATGATGAAGAGCGCGCCCGCAAGGATCGAGGCCGCCGTGCGCACGTGGTTCCACAGCGTCCACACATCGAGGTAGCGTGCCCAGACGGCGGCCTCCTCGGCCTGCGCCACAGCTGCGAGCCGGTCGTTGAGCGGCACGTTGGCCAGTACGGTGACGCCGATGCAACCGACCAGGTACAGCAGCGCAGCTGCCAGGACCAGCCGGGCGGTGGTCACGCTCGGCCAAGCGAACGAAGCAGCCGCAAGGGCGAGGCAGATCAGCGCCGTTCCGAAGAACGCCGTCATGAACAGCGGGTTGATCACTGTGATGTTGATCGTCTTCATCGCCGCCGCACCTTGAACCGGAGGGAGCCGGCCGAGCGCGGTCATGACGAAGGTAGAAAAGGCATAGAAGACGCCGCCGACGACGCCGGTGCCGATAGCTGCGATGAAGACGAGCGGCACGAACAGGCGGTCGAGCATCTTGGGCCCCCTGGGGTTTCGCCGGCCGTCAGCTTATCAGCCCGACGCGCCGGGCCAACCGCCGTCGTCGGCAATCGCCAGAGCCGCGTCGTGGTCGCTCCCGCGGCGCGGGGGCCACGCACACGCGTGGCCCCGCCTGATGAAATCAAATTGACTTGGATCGGAAAGGTTTTGCCTGAATCGTCATCTCGGTCCAAATTTTAGTTGAGCATGGTCTTGTCAAACTCCGATCCATTCTTTGAATTCACGCCTTAGGTGCCCGGCAGAGCCGCGATGTCCCGCACGGAACCTGAAAGCCCCTTCAGCTTGCCGATCGAGGTCGCTTTGCCGGTCGTCAGGTCGACCTTGTAGAGGCCGTCGTCGACCAGCAGCCAGCCCGCATTGGCGCCCTCTGCCGAGACGATATCGAAAGCGAAGGACTTGCCGTCGACGCCGAGCTTGCCGACCGCATTCAAGATGCCGTCGTTCGGGGGGGCCTGCTTGACGAGCGTCCCAGTGCCCGCGTCGATGTCGAAGAGGACAGTCTCCTTCGCACCCTTGACCGAGTTGGTGTAGGCCCCGGCAACGATTTTGGGCGTCGCGCCTTTGTGCATGTCGGCCTCGGCAAACTTCAGCTTGCCGTCGGTCGTGACTTTACCGTCGTCGACGTTGGCGCGCAGATTGGTGCCATCGCTGCCGATCACCCGCAGCCGGTCGGCGGCGGGGTTGAAGTCCACCGTCGCCATGGTCGCGCTGGGCAGCATCGTGTCGAGCTTGGACTTGCGCGCAGCCTTGCCGGAGGTGGTATCGATGGTCACGATGGTGCCATCGGAGAGCAGTCCGTAGAGCATGCCGTCGGCGGGCCGCACGTCGATGCCCACGATCTGTCCGTCGATGCCCGACACCTTCATTGGCTTGGCCGCTGTCATCGCCTTGGCGTCGAGCACCACGATCGTGTCGTCGCCGACGAGTGCCGCAACGCTCTGGGCGGACGCACCGCCCGCCGCAAGCACGCCGGCGAGGCTGATAACCATCATCGCACTCTTCATGACCGTCTCCCTTCGAGGCCGACCCAGTCGGCTGGACGAAGCGGTTACCCACGGGCCGGGCGGTTGGATGCGGCAGCCGAAAAATTTTTCCTGCGCCGCATCCGCCGCCGGTTGCGATGCGTATTGTGCGCAGCCCTCAACGGACGAGGATCGATGCGAACGATTGCCCAATCCGCCCATTCGGCTTCGGATCGCACCAGGCTGGCGCAAGCGCTCGAGCGATGCGCGGGCGGCGACGAAGCTGCCTTGCGCCACATCTACGATCTCATGGCGCCGCAGATGCTGGGCGTGGCGTTGCGGCTGCTGCGCCGCCGTGATCTGGCCGAGGAGGTCGTGCACGATACGTTTCTGCGGATCTGGCAGAAGGCCGCCAGCTTCGATCCGGAACGCGGGGAAGCGGTAACCTGGATGTACGCGATCCTGCGTCATCGCGCCCTCGACGTGCTGCGCGGCGAGGCGCGCACGGACCTAATCGACGACTTCGAGCCCATGGGCCTGACCTCCGAGGGTCCTAATGCCGAGGCCATCGTCTCGGCTCTTTCCGACGCCGGGGCGCTGCGCCGCTGCCTCGACCGGCTCGAGCCGGCGCGCCGCGATGTCATCGTGCTCGCCTACGCACGAGGCCTGAGCCACGGCGAGCTTGCCGGACGACTGGGGGTCCCGCTCGGAACCATCAAATCCTGGATCAGGCGGAGCATCGTCGCGCTACGGGACTGCATGGCATGAGCCAAGATCAGAACGGAAACGGCACCCCCGGCCGCGATCGAGATCCGGAGGAGATCGACCACGTCGCCGCAGAATACGTGCTCGGCGTCCTCGATGCCGAAGCCACCGCGCGGTGCGAGCATCTGATGGCCACGGACGGAGTGTTCGCGGCCCGCGTCGACGTGTGGCGAAGGTGGCTTGCCGAGATCGACCAGACCGCACAGCCCGAGGCCGGAGCGGACGAGCTGTGGGCGCGCATTCGATCGGGCATCGAAGCGCTCCCCAGGGAGCAGCCGGCGCCTGCGAGCGCGGCGACCGCGCGGACCGGTGGCGCAGGCGTGGGAACCCGGCCCGTTCGTGATCTGGGCCGAGGTCTTGCCCGGCTCTGGGACAGCCTGAGCGTTTGGCGGGGACTCGGCCTGTCGACGACGGCGGCTGCCATCCTCATGGCGATTGCCCTGGTGGCGCCCACGCGGGAGCGCACCGGCACGCCGAGCCTGGTTGCGGTGCTGATATCCGACACCGGCACTCGCCCTGCCGCCCTGGTCAATGCGTATCGCGACGGCCGGGCCGAGCTCGTGCCTCTCGCCGATGTAGCGGTACCGGCCGGCCGCGCCCTGCAGGTCTGGACGCTGTGGGACAGGGCCAGGGGCCCGGTGTCCGTCGGCCTCATCGACGGCATGAGGAGCATCGATCTGGCCGTGCGGGGACTGCCGGCGCCAGATGCCGACCAGCTCTTCGAAATAACCCTGGAGCCTGCGGGCGGCTCGCCGACCGGCCGACCCACCGGCCCGATCTTGATGAAGGGCAATACGGTGCGCCCCCTCTGAAGAGGCCCGATGCCGCCCTCGCCGAAACGCGTTGTGTCTCCAGGACACGGAGCGTTCAGGATGCCGTGGCAGGCTGGTCCGCCGGCTGTTCCGTTCAGCGCCAGTAAGGCACCGCCAGCGCCCGCGGGGCCGTCTGACGGCCGACGAGGCCGGCGACCGACAGAAACGCCAGGAGATACGGCGACATGATCAGCAGGGCGCTCGGCACCTCGATGCCCATCGCCGGCAATTGGAACTGCAGCGCGGTCGCGGCGCCGAACAGAAGGCAGGCGATGGCGGTGCGCACGATGTCCCACTTGCCGAAGATCACGGCGGCGATGGCGAGGTATCCTGCGCCGTTGGTCATGCCTTCAGTGAAGGTGTGGATATCGCCGATCGCCAGGAAGGCGCCGCCCAGTGCCGCCATGATGCCCGTGAAGATCACCACGCCGTAGCGCAGCCGCACCGCCGAGAGGCCGGCGCGGTCGAGCACGCGCGGGCTCTCGCCCGCCGCCCGCAGCGCGATGCCGAGCGCCGTGGTGCGCAGCATCATTGCAACGGCGATGACGATCAGAGGCGCCGCATAGACGAGCCAGACCTGGGTGAACACCGCCTCGCCGAACACCGGGATGTCGCCGAGGCCGGGCGGGCTCCATTTGTCGAAGCCCGGGATGGCCTCGCGCGAGCGGGCGCCGAAGATCTCGCGATATCCGAGCGTCGTGGCACCCAGGATCAGGATGTTGAGCCCCAGGCCCGAGACGATCTGGTTGGCCCTCAGCGTATTGGTGAGAAAGGCCTGGAGCAGCGCCACCGGCACCACCGCGGCAACGGCAGCGACGAGGCCCAGCACCGGGCTGCCGGTCGCCCAGGCGGCGACGGCGCCGGCAAAGGCGCCCGTCAACATCATGCCCTCGAGGCTCATGTTCAGTACGCCGGCGCGCTCGCTCACCAGTTCGCCGATAGCCGCGAGCAGCAGCGGCATGGCGAGCCGGATCGACGAGCCCAGGAAGACGGCCAGCATCTCGGTCGTCATGGTCAGCCCCTCGCCGGTTGCTTGCGGTCGAGCCAGAAGGCGGCGCCCGCCACGGCGACGACGATCAGGCCCTGGATCACTACGACGAGCGCGGTGGGCACGCCGGCGCTCATTTCCATGGTGATGCCGGCCGAACGCAGGAAGCCGAACAGCAGGGACGCCGCCATGACGCCGCTCACCGAACCGCGCGCCAGAAGGCCGACCACCAGACCGTCGTAGCCGTAGCCCGACGAAAAGCCGGCCTTGAGCGAATACTGGTCGCCGAGCAGCATCACGGCGCCGGCAAGACCGCCGAAGCCACCGGCGACCAGGAAAGCCAGCACCACCGTCTGTTGCGTGGAGAAGCCGGCACGCATCGCCGCGACCGGGTTGAGGCCGACGGCCTTGAGCTGGAAACCGAGGCGAGAGCGGCCGAGCACCACGGCGACGAGGATGGCGAGCCCGACGGCGATCGGCAGGCCGATGGTGACGGGCGATGCATAGTCGCCGGTCAGCAGCGGCAGTTGCGCCGCCTCCGGGATGGCCGGCGATTCCGGCAGCGTGGCCGCGGACGTCATCGGCTGGCGCAGCAGCTGTCGCGACTGCACGCACCAATAGACGAGCCATGTGGCGATGAACGAGAGGAGCAGCGTGCTGATCACCTCGTTGGTGCCGACCCGCGCCTTCAGCACGCCGGCAATGCCGCCCCAGAAGGCGCCGGCGAGCGTCGCCGCCAGCATCGGCACGATGAAGGCGAGGCCGAACGGCAGCTGCCCGACGCCCGGGGCCAGCGCCACCGCGGTCGCGGCGATACCGCCCACGGCGATCTGGCCCTCCCCGCCCACGTTGGTCAGGTTGGCGCGGTTGGCGAAGATGAATCCCAGGCCGACCAGGGCATAGACCACCGACCGGTTGAGCGAGGCCGAGATGGCGTAGGCCGAACCGAAGGCGCCGTCGACGAAAGCGCTCGCCGCCTGGCCGAGAGGCAAGCCGGTGGCGACGACCAGCAATGCGCCGCAGGCGAAGGCGCCCAGCACGGCGGCGACCGGGACGAGAAGCCCCTGCGGCACGGCAACGGCGTGCGGTCGCCACGACGGTGCGCGGGCGGGAGTGGACGTCGCCTCGGTCGTCATGTCGATTGCCCTGCCATCAGCGCGCCGATGCGCTCGCGCTCCGCCGGATCGGCCGGTCGCTCGCCGACGATGCGCCCGCGGTAGAGGACCAGCACGCGATCGGCGACGGCGATGATCTCGTCGAGCTCCGAGGAGATGAGCAGCACCGCGACGCCGCGCGCGCAGGCGTCGCGAATGAGACCGTAGACCGCCTCCACCGCTCCGACGTCGAGGCCGCGCGTCGGCTGGGCCGCGAGCAGCACCTTGAGGCCGGGCGTGGTGAGCTCGCGGCCGAGCACCGCCTTCTGCTGGTTGCCACCGGACAGGCTGCCGAATGCCACGTCCGGGCCCGCGGCACGGACGTCGAACTGCGCCATCATGGCGAGCGCGGTCTTGCGCATCTCGCCCCGTCGCAGCAGGCCGAAGCGGGTCGGCACGCGGGCCCGGTCGAGAAACAAGTTCTCGGTGAGGCTCATGTCGACGATGGCGCCCACGAGGTGCCGGTCCTCGGGGACGATGCCGACGCCGGCGGCCGTGAAGGCCTGAGGCCGGCGCCCCGTCAGATCGGCGCCGTCGACCACCACGCGCCCCTCGTCCGGCACCGCGAGCCCTGCCAGCACGGCCCCGAGCTCGCTCTGGCCGTTGCCTTCGACGCCCGCGATGCCGACGATCTCGCCCGGCCTGACCGTCACGGTCAGCGTGTCGAGGCGGATCGCGCCGTCGGCGTCCCGCACGGTGATGCCGTCGAGCTGCAGCATGTCCCGCGGCGGCAGAGTCGCGCGCCGGTGCGGCGCAGGCGCGCGCGGCGCGGCGTCCTGGGCCATGCCGAGCGTGACCATCATGGCCGGGTCGAGCCCCTCCATCGGCCGCTGGATCATGGCGCGGACCAGGGCACCGATGTCGTCGGCCGGCGCGTCCGAGGTGGCTGCGATGCGGCCTTGGCGCAGCACCGAGACACGGTCGGCGACCGTGCGGATCTCGGCCAGCTTGTGGGTGACGAGGATAACGGCGCAGCCCTGCGCCGCCACGCGGCGGACCACCGCGAGCAGGCTCCTGATCTCGTCCGGCAGCAGCACGGCCGTCGGCTCGTCGAGGATGAGCACGCGCGGCTCGCGCATGAGGCATTTGACGATCTCGACCCGCTGGCGCTCGCCGATGGAGATGTCGCCGACGCGGGCGAAGGGTGCGAGCGCCAGGCCGTAGCGGTCGGCGAGTTCACCGAGCCGGGCGGCGTAGGCCTTGCGATTCACCATGCCGCGCGCCTGGCCCAGCAGCAGATTGTCGACCACGCTCATGTCGTCGATCAGGCTGAAGTGCTGGTGCACCATGGCGACGCCGGCAGCGAGCGCGTCGCGCGGCCCCCTCGGCACGTAGGCCGCGCCGTCGAGCCTGATCTCGCCGGCATCCGGCACGTGGATGCCGAAGAGCAGGTTGCAGAGGGTGGACTTGCCGGCCCCGTTCTCGCCCAGCAGGCAATGCACCTCCCCGCCCCTGATCTCGAGATCCACGTCGGTCAGCGCCGCGAAGGCACCGAAGCGCTTGCCCACGCCGCGCAGGGCCAGCACGCCGGGGTGTCCAGACGCAACGGCTTGATCGTGCGCTGCCGCTATGGCGCTCACCCTTCCAGCACCTTGATCCGGCCCGCGAGAATGTCGGCCTTGATGGCGTCGAGCTTGGCCTTCATCTCCGGCGTGCCGGAGCAGACGACGATGTCGGATGCCTCGGGGCCCATCTTGAGGCCGAACGGCTTGTAGCCGGCGGCCCAGGTGCCAGCGACTATCTGGTCGATGGCGTAGCGCACCTGGAAGCCGACGCCGGTGATCGAATAGGCGGTGTACAGCGGATCGGTGCCGCAATAGTTGGTGTAGCTGCCGATGATGTGTGTGCCCTTCTCCTTGGCCGCCTGTTCCATGCCGCGCAGACCCAGGTTGAGGATGTGATAGTGCACGTCGGCTCCCTGAGCGATGGCCGCCAGCGTCGCTTCCTTGGATTTGGCGACGTTGTCGAAGTCACCCGTATAGTTCTCGAAGTACTTGATATCCGGATTTATGTACTTCGCACCCTTGCCGAATTCCTTGCCGGCATTGACGATTGAGGGGATCTCCATGCCGCCGACGTAGCTGACCGCCCCCGTCTTCGACAGCATCGCCGCGGCGGCGCCGGCGACGAAGGCGATCTCCGCCTGCTTGACGTCGTAGCCCGCGACATTGGGCAAGCTGTCGCCCGCGTTGCCGCCGACGATGGAGAATTTGGTCTTGGGAAAGCGTTTGGCGATCTTGAACACCGCCGCTTGCGTCTGGCCGCCGACACCGATCACCAGCTGGTTGGCGCTGGCGAGCTGGGTCAGCGCCTGCTCCATGTCGGCATAGTTGATGTTCTCGATCACCTGCACCTTGATCTTGTCGCCGTTGGCCTTCTGCGCGGCCACGAGCCCGTCGTAGCCGGACTCCATCCAGCCCTTGTCGGATTTCGAGCCGGGGATGAGGATGCCGATCTTGATCGGATCTGCGGCCAAACCCGGGGAGGCCAGAGCGACGGCGGCCAGGCTGGCGGCTGTCGCCAGGAGATTGCGGCGGGTGAGATGCATGAACGGTCCTCGCAAGCGCAGTGTGGTCGAGCGGACCGGCAGCAGCGCCGCCGGCACGCGGCCGCCGTAGCACGCGACATGCCAATACGAAGGTCGATGAATAGTTGAACGATATCAGCGCCATGATGCCGACCTGAAAAGTAAGTGTTTATTTACTGGGCACAGTGCTCCGCCGATTGCCGCAAGGAGCGGCAGAGAGCGGGCCGCATCGTGCGCGACCTGTGGAAAGGACCCATGGCAAGGGACTTGCTGTCGTCGTGTCGATGCAGCGGGCGGGATCGCCATGAGTGGTCGGGCAGACGAGGTCGACATGTCGTTCGGGATCGAGCGGAGCGCGGAGCGCGCGCGCCACGTCGGCGCGCCGGTCGCGGCAGCCGCCGATCTCGGAGCCTTCGTGGCGGGGCCCCGCGTCGCGTTGCGTCCGACGGGGTCGGGCCCTCTCGACGGGCTGACATTCGCGGTCAAGGACTTGATCGACGTGGCAGGCACCGTGACCGGTGGCGGCAATCCGGACTGGGCAGCAACGCAGGCGCCCGCCGCCCGCTCGGCACCAGTGGTCGAGCAGTTGCTCTTGGCGGGCGCGCGGCTTCGCGGCAAGAGCCTCACCGACGAGTTCGGCTTCAGCCTGGAGGGGGCCAACGCGCATTACGGTACGCCGCTCAATATCCGCGCGCCCGGCCGGCTGCCGGGGGGCTCGTCGAGCGGATCGGCGGCCGCCGTCGCCGGCGCCGTGGTGGACTTCGCCCTCGGAACGGACACCGGAGGCTCGGTGCGGGTGCCGGCCGCCTTCTGCGGACTGTTCGCCATCCGCCCCACCCACGGCCGCTCGCTGATCGGGCCTTGCGGAGCCGACGGAGCGCTGCTGGCGGCGGCGGCGCGAATTGCCAAGGAGCATCATGCGGCAGACAGCTGAGATGGCCGCACCGAGCGATCGGGGCGACGCCCCCCCACCGCCGCGGCTGCGGGCCAAGCGCGGACGAGAGGCGGTGCCGACGCGCGAGCGGCTGCTCGCGTCGGCGAAGGCGGAGTTCGCCCAGCACGGCTTCGCAGGTGCCCGCGTCGATCGCATCGTGGCCAAGGCGGGTGCCAACTCGCGCATGCTCTACCACCATTTCGGCAGCAAGCGGGAGATCTACGTCGCCGTGCTCGAGGATGCGCTGGCCGACCTGCGCCGCCATGAGCTCAAGCTCGATGTCGACCACGCCGATCCCCTCGAAGGGCTGCTGCAGCTCTTTGATTTCATGAACGACCACTTCGAATCGAACCAGGCCCTCGTCAGCCTGTTCCGCAACGAGAACGTGCTCAAGGCGCGCTTCATGAGAACATCGCCGAGGATCCGCGAGATGTCGTCTCCGGTTCTGACGATGATCGCACGTCTAATCGAGAGCGGCTGCACGCAAGGACGTCTGGCCGAGAATCTGGATCCTCTACGCATCTATGTCCTGATGCTCGCCCTGTGCCAGTTCCACCTGTCCAACATGCACACCCTGTCGTTCATCTTCGACGAGGACCTGTCGACGACGAGCTGGCGGGCGGCGCGCAAGCACGACGCCCGGCTCATGCTGAAGGCTTTCCTGCGAGCGGCGCGGTAGCCTGATCGCGACCAATAGTGCGGACGCGTGCGGCGATGCCACACGGGGCGGTTCGGTTAACCTTTCGTAAACCCGTGGCTTGTCGCGGTGATTATCGTCGGCCTATTGTCGCCGCCAGCCAAGGAGTGTGCTGATGTCTGAAGTTGAAACCAGTCCAGCCCGTGCCGTGAACCTGATTTCAGGTGCGGAGCATGCGCCGATCATAGCGTTCGACGGGGTCAGCGCCGTCGGCAGCTCCCACGGCACCTTTACCTTCGGCCTGGTGGCCGGGCGCCCGATCCCGCTCAGCAATGGCACCATCCCGAACGTCGTCGGTGCCGTCGCCTATCTCAAATGCAATGCCCATGCGCTGCAGGAATTGCGCGCCGCCATCGACGGCGCCATCGGTCTCGCCGCCAAGCAGCAGGCCAAAGCCGCGGAGCAGCAACCGGCTGCCACAGCGGCGAAGCCAGCCCCAGCCGCGACCAAGCCAGCAGCAGCGGCAGCAGCGAAGAAGGCGCCTGCCGCAGCGGCGAAAAAGGCACCCGTCGCCGCCAAGAAGGCGCCGGCGAGTAAGGCGCCGGCGACCAAGGCTCCAGCTACGACGGCCAAGGCCCGAGCGGCCCGGAAGAAGCCCGGCGCCTGAGCCTGCGCGGCAAAGGGGATCGTCCGCGCCGGGCCGCATCGCGCTCGTGGCGGCTGGCCCGCAGGGCGCCTTGGCCCTTGAGGCGGCTCGCTGGCGGCCGCATGCCTGTCGAGCAGAGGCTCGTGCGTGGCGTGCGCCACGAGCGAACCGGCGACATGAAAAGGGCCCTGCGCGGGGGGCGTGCGCAGGGCCCAGTCTCCAAGGTCTCAAGGGGTCTCGATTTCCCTTGGTGACGCATATATGTACCCGATCTGCGGAATTTGGACGTGCGCCGGCGCACATGGCGAGCAGATCGGCCGCCCCGCCCCTTACCCGGCGCAGCCCAAATGCATCGCGCGCCTAGTTTTCCGGCCGGATCGGCGGCGCCATCTCATGCCTGTCATGCACAACCGCTATCCCCTCGGCGTGACCTACCGCATCTCTCGCCCTGTATGATGCGTCCATGACGGAGCAACCGCATCACTCGCCACCCGTGGGCCGCTCGCCGCCCCCGCACGAAGAGCCCTCGGACCTGCCGCCGGATCCGGGCTTCCGAGGCCTGATCGGCATCGTGTTCGTCATCGGGTTGATCGTTCTGGCCGCAGTGCTGATCAAGCGGGCGAAAGATTCGGCGGCGCTCATGGATTGCGCGATTACCCACGCGCCAAGCTGCCGGGCGCTGGTGGATTAAGCCAGCGCGTTCCGGCTCGAGCGGCAGATGGATCCGCGGCCCGTATTGCGAATAGTTTTCACTAGCAAACAAAAGCATTGCTCCCCTGCGCCGGATGGCTATACCCAGCGCCCGGCAGCACGGGCTTCAGTATTGAGCCGGATCATCGTCGGCGCGCACGGGCAGCGCCGCCCCCGTGCGATCGTGATCGAGTGACGTCATGTCGGGAACTCTCAAGCTGGCCATCGGCAGCATCGCCGTCGGCATCGTCGTCTTCGCGCTGAAGTACCTGGCGTTCCACGTCTCGGGCAGCATCGCGCTCTATTCCGACGCGATCGAGAGCATCATTAACGTGGCAACGGCGATCGCGGCATTCTTCGCCGTGCGCCTCAGTGCCATTCCGCCGGATGCCAACCATCCCTACGGCCACCACAAGGCGGAGTATCTCTCGGCAGTGCTCGAGGGCGTGCTCATCGTGGTCGCCGCCCTGACGATCCTGCGCGAAGCCTACGTCGGGTTCCTGGCGCCCAGGCCGCTCGACGCCCCGTTCATCGGCCTGGCCATCAACGCCGGCGCCAGCGTGATCAACGCCGTGTGGTGCGCGGTGCTGTTCCGCTGGGGCAGGCGCTGGCGCTCGCCGGCGTTGCTGGCCGATGCGCGGCACCTGTGGACCGATGTCATCACCTCGGCCGGCGTTGTCGTCGGCGTCGCCCTGGTGCCGCTCACCGGGTGGCTCCAGCTCGATGCGATCTTCGCCGCCCTGGTCGCCGTCAATATCCTGTGGGCGGGCTGGAAGCTGGTGCAGGAATCCGTCGGCGGGCTGATGGACGAGGCGGCGCCGTCCGACACCCTGGAGCGCGTGCGTGCGCTGATCTCATCCCACGCCGAAGGAGCGCTCGAAGCGCATGACCTGCGCACGCGGCACGCCGGACGCGTCACCTTCATCGACTTCCACCTGGTCGTGCCCGGCACGATGACCGTTTCGGAATCCCACGCCGTGTGCGACCGCATCGAAGACGCGCTGCGCGCGGGCATTGAGGACGTGGTGGTCTCGATCCACGTGGAGCCCGAGGAGAAAGCCAAGCACCCCGGCGGCGTACCGGTCGTGTGACCGGCACGCCAGGAGAAAAATCGCCTCCGCCGCAGGCGCTGGACGATGCTTTGGCACCCATGACCGCGGCTTGCTTCTATGCCAAGGTCGCCGGCAAGGAGACGCTGATGGCAGACGAGATTCCCTTCAATCGCGAATTCGAGACCCCGCCCGGCGCGGTCGCCGAACTGACGCCGCTCGTTCGTCGGGTGCTGGCGCCCAACGAGGGACCGTTCACCTTCCGTGGCACCAACACCTACATCGTCGGGCGGGGCGAGGTCGCGATCATCGATCCCGGGCCCGAGGATGCCGGCCATACCGCGGCGCTGCTCGCAGCGGTCGCCGGCGAGCGCGTGACCCACGTGGTCATCAGCCACACCCACCGCGATCATTCCCCGGGCGCCAAAGCGCTCGTCGCCGCCACCGGCGCGGTGCTCGCCGGCTGCGGCCCGCATCGGCCCGCCCGCCCCCTCTCGGGAGAGGAGGTGACGCGCCTCGACGCCAGCGGCGATATGGACTACCGGCCCGACCTCGAGCTGGCCGACGGAGATCGCATCGACGGCCCGGGCTGGTCGCTGGTCGCGGTGGCGACGCCGGGCCACACGGCCAACCACCTGGCCTTCGCCCTGCCGCAGGAGCAGGCGCTGTTCTCGGCCGACCACGTCATGGGCTGGTCGACCACCATCGTCGCTCCGCCGGACGGCGCCATGGCCGACTACATGGCGTCCCTGGACAAGCTCAGGGCACGCGACGATGCTGTCTATTGGCCCGGCCACGGCGGCCCGGTGCGCGACCCTCAACGCTTCGTGCGCGCGCTGACAGGCCATCGCCGCCAGCGCGAGGCGGCGATCCTGGCGCGGTTGGAGGCCGGCGACACGAGCATCGACGAGATCGTGCCCAAGCTCTACGACGGCCTGGATCCGGCGCTGATCCCGGCGGCCGGCCTGTCGGTGTACGCCCACCTGGAGGATCTGGTGGAGCGCGGCAAGGTCGCGGCGACCGACGGCCTGCCAACGCTGAGGAGCCACTACCGTCCGACGTGAGCCGGATAAGCGCCATGGTGGTTGGCTGGCCGGGTCAAGCCGGCCAGCCTTCAGCGTTCAGCCAAGACGCGCGGAAGCGGCTCACGAAGCGTCCTCCGCCACCTCCTCGGAAACGGCGTCGAGGAAGGTCTGGACGCGGTCGGCGTTGGTGCCCAGATCGTGAGCGCCGAAGCGTGAGACCGAGCGCACGTCGATGCGGGTGCCATCGGCCGTGGCGCGGATGCGCACGGTCACGTCCTCCGGCAGGTTCAGCAGCGGCGTGTGGGCAATCGCCTCCAGCCGCCCCTGCCCCATGCGTCCGCCGGGCTTCTGGCCCTCGACTATCTGCCAGCCCAGACCTTCGGCGGCGCTGCGCACGGTCTCGTAGGCTTGCCCCGGCGCCACATCCAGGTAGAGCGGCGCCACAAGCGGATAGGCCGCTGCTTGTGCGGCGCGCCGCTCCGGCGCCAGTTCCGGCGGGATGAAGCCGCCGCGAGCGGCCAGCGCTACGCGCGACCGGGAGAACTCCGGCGGGCTGTCGATATCGGTCGTCACATCGTTGAGCTGCGGCAGGGTGACCGCCTTGATGCCCAGCATGGCCGGCCAGGCGAGGATGAGCAGGGCCAGCACAAAGCCCCAGACGGCGCTGCCGGCGCCGCGCTGCCCCTCGGCCCAGATCGCGACGAAGGCGGCGACGGCCAGCGCAATGGCCGCCAGCACGAGGAACAGGCCCGCCCCGATGACGGCGAAGCCCGCGCTGGTCTCCACTTTGCCGAAGCGCAGCAGAGCCACGCCGATCGCCGTCACCACGCCCCCGAACCAGGCGAGCCGCGGGCTCCACAGGGCGAAGCCGCTGAACGGCTCGACGACCGTCAGACGCTGCAAGGCGCGCCCCGACCGACGGCCGATGCCGAACAGCGGGCCATCAGGCCGCTGCGTCGGGTAGACGATACGCACCGAACTGCTCGCGCAATTGCATCTTCTGGATCTTGCCGGTGGCCGTGTGCGGGATCGCGTCGACGAAGACGACGTCGTCCGGCATCCACCACTTGGCGATCTTGCCCTGCATGAAATCCAGGATGTCGGCGCGCGTCGGCGAGCGCCCTTCCTTGGGGATGATGATCAGCAGCGGCCGCTCATCCCACTTGGGGTGAGAGATGCCGATCACCGCCGCCTCCGCCACGTCCGGGTGGCCGACGGCGAGGTTCTCGATATCGATCGACGAAATCCATTCGCCGCCGGACTTGATCACGTCCTTGGCCCGGTCGGTGATCTGCATGGCGCCGTAGGGGTCGATGGTGGCCACATCGCCGGTGTCGAAAAAGCCGTCCGCATCGAGGATCTCGCCGCCCTCGCCACGGAAGTAGGCGCTCGCGACGGCCATGCCGCGCACTTTGAGGCGACCGAACGTCTTGCCATCCCAGGGCAGCGGGTTGTCGGCATCGTCGGTGATCTTCATCTCGACGCCGAACGGCGCCGAGCCCTGCTTGGCCTTGAGGTCGAGCAGGGCATCATGGGCGAGCGCCCCATAGTCGGGTTTGATCGACGAGATGCTGCCGACCGGGCTCATTTCGGTCATGCCCCACGCGTGGGCAACGCTCACGCCATACTGGTTCTCGAAGGCGTCGATCATGGCGCGCGGGCAGGCCGAGCCGCCGATCAGCACATGCTTCAGCGAGGAGAGCCTCAGCCCGGTCTTCTCCATGTGCTGCAAAAGCATCAGCCAGACCGTGGGCACGGCTGCGGTCACCGTCACCTGTTCGCTTTCCAGCAGCTCATAGACCGAGGCGCCGTCGAGTTTCATGCCGGGCATCACCATCTTCGCTCCGGACATGGGGCCGGAGAAGGCGAGCGACCAGCTGTTGGCATGGAACAGCGGCACGATCGGCAGCACACAGTCGTTGACCGAGAGGTTGAAGGCGTCCGGGGTGACACACATCATGGCGTGCAGCACGTTGGAGCGGTGCGAATAGACCACGCCCTTCGGATTGCCGGTGGTGCCGGAGGTGTAGCACATGCCGGCGGCCGCGGTTTCCTCCAGAGCCACCCAGCTGAAGTCGCCGTCGGCCTCGGCGAGCCAGTCCTCGTACGCCACCGCCCCGCGCAGCCGGGTCTGCGGCATATGGGCGGCATCGGTCAGCACGATAAAGCGCGTGATCGTCGGCAGCCGATCCTGCAGCTTCTCGATCGTCGCGACGAAGGTGAGATCGACGAACAGCAGCTTATCTTCGGCGTGGTTGGCGATATAGACGATCTGCTCCTCGAACAGCCGCGGATTGATCGTGTGGTAGACGGCGCCGGCGCCGGTGATGCCGTACCACGTCTCGAGGTGGCGGGCCGTGTTCCAGGCGAGAGTCGCCACCCGGTCGCCGGGGCGGATACCCTCCCGCGCCAGCCGTTGCGCCACCTTGAGCGCCCGATTGCGGATCTCGGCGTAGGTCGTGCGGTGAATCGGGCCCTCGATCGAGCGGGTCACGACCTCGCGAGCGCCGTGCTGGATCGCCGCGTGGTCGATGACCCGGTGAATCAGCAGCGGCCAATCCTGCATCATGCCTTGCATGGAAACCTCCCCTCCGCACAGCGGACCGTGGCCGGACCATAGCGGCAGCCTGCGAGACCTGCCAAGCGATTCTACACCGTTTTTCCGCGCGTTGTCCCAAGCTTCTCAACAGGTTGTCAGATCCGCCGGGCTGGCCGGGGCATCGCCGCGACGTGCGGGTTTGCACCTGCCTCCGGGGTTTGCGATAGTTTGCATCTAAACGATCATCCTTCACCGCCGCACGAGACCGCCCATGGCCCTGGAGGGCGCTTCCAGACACGACCGCCGCGCCGCCGATACGGCCCCCAAGCCGCTGGCGGCACCGGACGCGCTGCGCGTCTGGCTGCGCTTCGTGCGGCTGAATCGTCGGCTGCACGGCGCCATGACCGCCGAGCTCAAGGCCGCTCGGCTCTCCATCTCGCAGTTCGATCTGCTGTCGACGCTGAGCGAAGCCGAGGGGTTGAGTCAGCAGGATCTGGCCGACCGGCTTTACGTCACCAAGGGCAACGTCTCCGGCCTCGTCGACCGCCTGGTGGCCAGCGGCCTGGTGGAGCGCCGCCCGCTGGCCGGGGACCGGCGCTCGCACGCGCTATGCCTGACGGCGTTGGGCCGGGAGACGGTCGGGCGCGGCCTCGCCATCCAGCGCACCTACGTGTCACGCACCCTGGGGGCGCTGGCCCCGGCCGATATTGCCGCGCTCGATCGCGTGCTCGGCGCCTGGCGTGACCGCCTGAGGCAAGATGGCAGCGGGAGCGGACGCAAGTCCAAGGGTGGCTGAGGCAGGCCTCCGGGCGCGCCGCGTCGGCTCGCGGCGCAGGGCCGTAACGGCCGCGACCGGCTCGTGCGTGATCCCAGAAAGTGGATGCCGATGTCGGACAAGATCATGCTCAGGAGAAAGGCTTAGAGCGGCATGATTCGAAGAAAAATCATCCGCTCTAAGCCGCGATCACGCCGAGCTCGCGCAGCGTTTCCCCCAGGTGGCCCATGCGCGTCACGACCGCCTTCTTGTCGGGCCACGCCGTTTGAGCTTCCAGGCGCAGTTGCATAGCGCGCTCGAAGCTGCCGAGCAGGGCAAACAGCTTGCGCTGATGGCGTTCCGCCTGGCCGCTGTGCCTTTGACAAAACACGCTGTAGCGGCGGGTCTGACCGAGCGCGTAGACGAGGCTCGGGATCTCGACGACGGTGACGGGCGAGGCGAGGCTGCCATCGGCGCGAGCAAGGAAGCCGGTGCGGAAGGCCTTCGCGCCCCTCGCCCGGACGATGCGCTGCTCGATATGCAGGCCGCAGGCATCGAGCAGTTCCGCGAGACGCTTGCAGTCCTCCTCGTAGCAGGTCATGTCCGCGGGTGGCAGCACGCCGATGTAGCGGTCGATCGCGACCTGCATCCGGGTGGCGGGTCCGCCGGGGTCGGTCTTCGACGGCGGCCTCTCCACATGGCACGGCCCGGAGAAAAAGCCCTTCTCGCCGACAAACTGGCCGACTGCGCCCATGTAGTACGCCGCCGCCAGGCCCTCCGGGCCCGCGCTGTCGACGATCGGCCTCCGGAAATGGTCGCTGGCGGCGCGGCTCGTGTAGGCATCGAGCGCGGTAGCGGCTTCGACGAAGCGCTGGCGCGGCAGGACCGTATCCCGGACCGCGACGAACGGCGCAATGAAATCCCTCAGCGCCTCCTCCAGCCGCAGGCCGAATTTGTGCTCGACCAGCTTGTAGCGCCCCCTGGTGCGACCGGGATTGACGGCAAACCCCGGCACGACCTTGAGATCCTTGCCGTAGAACGGAAGCTCGCGCCCAGGCGTGACGAGGATATGGGGCACGCCGAGCGCGTGCAGCATGCCGATTTCGTAGGCGGCATCCGCCTCGCGGTCGCCGAGGTTCACCACGACCAGATCGGCGTCCTCGATGCCGCCGACGACGGTGGCGACCGGCGCGCCCGTGCCGTGGGCCTGTAGCCTGGATACGTTGAACGCCTCACCCGGAAAGGCGCCCGCCAGCCGGCGGGTGATATCGACGACAGCCTTCTTGAGCACCCGTGTCGGTACGAGATCCGCTTCGTCCTTTTCACCCGTCGGGCCAAGGATCACAATCTCGATCGGCTCCTGACGAAGTCTCGATTCAAGCATCGGCACGTCCCCCGCAATCGATTCCCAAGAACTAAAGCGGACGCGGAATTATTGCAATGCAGCGAAAAGCGGGAGCATCTCAAGTCCGCCCGGTGGGAGACTGGGCCGGCCGGCTGCGTCGCTGGCCTGGGATCTGCCTGAGATCTGGCGCTCCCGTATTCCCACCCCAGACAAAATGAGCAAGCCCGTGCCCGATCTTGACCGCGTCGTGAAGGAAATCGCCGAGGAGATGCGCGCGCGCGCCGATCGCGGCGCGGTCGCCAGCTATATCCCGGAGCTGGCCCGGGTCGACGCAGGCGCCTTCGGCCTCGCCGTCGTGGACGCCGATGGCCACGTCGCGGCGGGCGGCGATGCCGACACGCCGTTCTCGATCCAGAGCATCTCCAAGGTCTTCACGCTCACCCTGGCGCTCGGCAAGTTCGGCGACCGCGTGTGGCAGCGGGTCGGCCGCGAGCCCTCGGGAAGCCCCTTCAATTCCATCGTCCAGCTCGAGCGCGAGCGCGGCATCCCGCGCAACCCCTTCATCAACGCCGGCGCCATCGCCATCACCGACCTGATCCTGTCGGGCCATCAACCGCGCGAGGTGCTGGGCGAGATCCTCCGCTTCCTGCAGTTCCTCGCCGGCGACCCATCGATTTCCATCGACGAAGCGGTGGCGGCGTCCGAGCAGCGCACCGGCTTCCGCAACGCAGCTCTGGCCAACTACATGAAGTCATTCGGGGTGATGGACAATCCGGTAGACTTTACGCTCGGCGTCTACTTCCATCACTGCGCCATCGCCATGTCGTGCCGGCAGTTGGCCATGGCCGGACGCTTCCTTGCCCTATCCGGCCGAAACCCGGCAACCGGCCATGCGGTGGTGCAAGCCGAGCGGGCCAAGCGCATCAACGCCATCATGCTGACCTGTGGCCACTATGACGGGTCCGGCGAGTTCGCCTATCGCGTCGGCTTGCCCGGCAAGAGCGGCGTCGGCGGCGGGATCCTGGCGATCGCGCCCGGCAAGGCCTCCATCGCCGTGTGGTCGCCAGGCCTGGACGCGGCCGGCAACTCCCATCTCGGGCGCGTCGCGCTCGAAGCGCTGACCAAGCGGTTGGGCTGGTCGGTCTTCGGCGCCTGACAGTCACCGTGGATCGATCCGACAGGGATGAGTTCTGCGTCGTAGCGATGGGCGGCGATCACAGCGCTCGTCGCTTCGCTTGAATTGCGACGCCCGCGGTCTGGCCGGCGAAGTCAGCCGTCCACGTCAGCGTCCGGCTTCATGAGCGACGATGGCTGGGCGCAACCGGGGTCCGTCCAGCCGAATGGCCATCGAGCATGCGCATGGTCCGCTCAGCTCTTGCGGCTGCGGTCAGCCTCTTGCATGGCCGCCTCGTGATACCAGCCGCTGCCCGCTGCAATCGCCGGCGTGGACGCGGGGGTCGGCTCGGCCGCGCTGCGTGTCTCGTCGCGGCGACGGGCGAGCACCGCCCGCCCCCCGAGGGGGAACTGGTAGATCTGCGCCGAGGGGCGCTCGAAACCGGTAGTCATTAGCCTGCCTCTCTCACTGGGAATTCGGGCGCTGCGGCTCCGTGCACAACAACCCTAGCAGCGGCAACTATGTTCTGCAGCAGGCTTATGCAACGAGCCTTACTCAATTTCGCCGAATGAATACATTATGTGCAGCTCATTTCTTGCATATTTGAAAAGCATCCGCTCCAGAATCGCGTTTTTCTGCTTGTTCTGAGCGCAGCGTCCTGCATTTGAACGACAAATATGCAGTATGCCTAATTGATAGGCTGAAAGACCGCCCTCACAACGCCGGGCCGCGGCGCGCACACCGCGTAGCCCGGCCCAGATCAACGGTCTATGCCGGAACGGCCAATGCGAAGCCGTTGTTCCGCCGCGCCCGGCGCAAGGCTGGCACGCTCCATGCTTGCGAGGCGGCAGGTCGGCGGCCGGCGTGCGCCTTGGGGCCGAGCGCACATCGGGACGTCCATCACACTTCGCTTACACGTACGAGAGAACCGCAGATGACGAAATACAAGCTCGAGTATATCTGGCTGGACGGCTATACGCCCGTCCCCAATCTGCGCGGGAAAACGCAGATCAAGGAATACGGTAGCTTCCCGACGCTCGAGCAACTGCCGCTGTGGGGCTTCGATGGCAGCTCCACGCAGCAGGCGGAGGGGCGCAGCTCCGACTGCGTGCTGAAGCCGGTCCGCGTGTTCCCCGACAGCCAGCGCACCAACGGTGTTCTCGTCATGTGCGAGGTGATGATGCCCGACGGCGTCACCCCGCACCCCTCCAACAAGCGCGCCACCATCCTCGACGACGAGGGCGCCTGGTTCGGCTTCGAGCAGGAGTACTTCTTCTACAAGAACGGCCGCCCGCTCGGCTTTCCCGAGAGTGGCTACCCGGCGCCGCAGGGCCCCTATTACACCGGCGTCGGCTACAGCAAGGTCGGCGACGTGGCGCGCCAGATCGTCGAGGAGCACCTCGACGCCTGCCTCGCCTCCGGCATCAACCACGAAGGGATCAACGCCGAGGTGGCCAAGGGCCAGTGGGAGTTCCAGATCTTCGGCAAGGGCTCCAAGCGTGCCGCCGACGAGATGTGGATGGCCCGCTACCTCCTGGAGCGGCTCGCCGAAAAGTACGGGGTCGACATCGAGTGGCACTGCAAGCCGCTGGGCGACACCGATTGGAACGGCTCGGGCATGCACTGCAACTTCTCGACGAAGTTCATGCGCGAAGTCGGCGGCAAAGCCTATTTCGAAGCTTTGATGGGCGCCTTCGAAACGAACCTCGAGGACCATATCTCGGTCTACGGGCCGGACAACCACATGCGCCTCACCGGCAAGCACGAGACGGCTCCGTGGAACAAGTTCTCCTACGGCGTGGCCGACCGCGGCGCCTCGATCCGCGTGCCCCATAGCTTCATCAAGAACGACTACAAGGGCTACCTGGAAGACCGCCGGCCGAACTCACAGGGCGACCCGTACCAGATCGCCTCGCAGGTGCTGAAGACCATTGCGACGGTGCCGACCGACGCCAAGGACGCGGCTGCGGCGTAAGCCCCTTCAGCGTTTCTCTCGGCGCACGGAGCCCGGAGCGATCCGGGCTCCTTTCTTTTTCATCGGTCCCAGAGCCAACCGAGCCCGCTCTCGGCCCCGCTGGGGTGTCCGCACCGGGACGGCTCAGGCGCCGGTCGGGCCCGTCGTCTCGCTCGGTCGCGGCTGCCTCGCTGCCGTCAGGGTCGATCCGCCGGCCTTGCGCAGGACGAGCAGGCGGATCGTGACGTAGAAGACCGGCGTCAGGAACAGGCCGAAGAACGTCACGCCCAGCATGCCCGAGAACACCGCGACGCCGAGCGCCTGCCGCATCTCGGCGCCCGGGCCGGTCGCGATGGCGAGCGGCACGACGCCCAGGATGAAGGCGAACGCCGTCATGAGGATCGGCCGCAGCCGCAGGCGGCAGGCCTCCACGACAGCCTCGACCGGCCCGACGCCGTCGCGCGCCTCGATATCGCGGGCGAACTCGACGATGAGGATGGCGTTCTTGGCCGCGAGCCCAACGAGCACGACAAGGCCGATCTGGGTGAGGATGTTGTTGTCCTGCCCGCGGATCATCACGCCGATGAGGGCTGACAGCACGCTCATCGGCACGATCAGGATGATAGCGAAGGGCAGCGACCAACTCTCGTATTGGGCCGCCAGCACGAGGAAGACGAACAGCACGGACAGCCCGAAGATGAAGATCGCGAGATTTCCGGTTCCGCGCTCCTGGAAGGCCAGTTCGGTCCAATCGTAGCCGATCCCGGGAGGGAGCGTCGCCTTGGCCAAGGTCTCGACCGTGTCGAGCGCGGCGCCGGACGACACTCCCGTCGCCGGCGTACCTTGCAGCGGCACCGACGTGTACATGTTGTAGTGCTGCACCAGATCGGGGCCCGACACCTCCTTGACCTCGACGAGCGTGCCGAGGGGTACGAGCGCCCCCGTCGCCGAACGCACGCGCAGCCGGTTGATATCCTCCTGGTCCAGGCGGAAGCGCTGGTCGGCCTGGGCCCGGACCTGGTAGACGCGGCCAAATGCGTTGAAGTCGTTCACATACGCAGTGCCGAGGTTGTTCTGCAGCGTTTGGAAGATGTTGCCGACCGGCACGTTCAGCATCCGGGCCTTCTGACGGTCGAGCGCCAGGAAGATCTGCGGCGTTGCCGCCGAGAACGTCGTGAATACGCCCGCCAGGTTCTTGTCGGCCCGGGCCCGGCCCATCAGGTCGTAGGTGGCGGCCAGGACGCGCTCGACCTCGGCACCGTTGCGCTCCTGGAGCTGCAGCTTAAAGCCGCCGGCGTTGCCGATGCCGCGGACTGGCGGCGGCGGAATGGCGATGATGAAGGCCTCTTCGATCTCCTGCATCCGGCCGAAGATATCCTTGATGATCTTGTCCGCCGTCAGCCCCTCCTTGACGCGCTCATCGAACGGCTTGAAGGGCAGGAAGACGGCGGCCGCGTTGGTGGCGTTGGTGAAGGTCGCGCCGGAGAAGCCCGCGAAAGCGACCGCATTGGCCACCCCGGGGGTCTTGAGCGCGATCTCCTGGACGCGCTTGGTCACCGCGTCGGTGCGAGCCAGCGAGGCGCCGTCGGGGAGCTGAATGACGGTGATCGCGTAGCCCTGGTCCAGCGTCGGGATGAAGCCGCGCGGCACGGCGTTGGCGATCCACACCGTCCCGGCGAGCAGCCCGACATAGATGGGCAGCACGATGAGCTTGCGCCGCACAACCACGCCGACGGCCTTGGCGTAGCCCGACGAGGTGCGGTCGAAGCCGCGGTTGAATAGATCCGCGCCCCGGCCGAGAAATCCGAAGAGCCCACGTCGGCGCGTTTGGCGATGCTCGTGACCCTTCAGCAGGATGGCGCCGAGCGCTGGTGACAACGTCAGCGAGACGAAGCAGGAGATGAGCGTCGACACCGCGATCGTCAACGCGAACTGGCGATAGAACTGCCCGGTGATGCCGGGGATGAAGGCCGTCGGGATGAACACCGCGGCCAGCACGAGCGCGATGGCCAGCACGGCCGAGCCCACCTCGTCCATGGTTTTGTGGGCGGCGTCGCGCGGCGACAACCCCTCGGCGATGTTGCGTTCGATGTTCTCGACCACGACGATCGCATCGTCGACCACGATGCCGATCGCCAGAACGAGGCCGAACAGGGTGAGGTTGTTCAAGGTGAAGCCGAGCGCCGCGAGCGCGGCAAAGGTGCCGATCAGCGAGACCGGAATGGCGATGATCGGAATGATCGCCGTTCGCCACGACTGCAGGAAGACGATGACCACGATGACCACGAGCGCCAGCGCTTCGTAGAGCGTCTTGTAGACCTCGCGCACGGATTCCGCGATGAACTCCGTCGGATTGTACACGACGGTGTAGTCGAGACCGCGCGGAAACTCCTGCTTGAGCTGCCGCATCTTGGCGTTGATCTGCTCGGCCGCCTGCAGCGCATTGGTGTTTGGCCGCTGGAAGATCGCCAGCGCCACCGCCGGCTTCCCGCTCAAGTAGGAATTGGTGAAATAATCCTGGGCACCGAGCTCGACGCGCCCGATATCGCGCAGGCGCACGAGCCTGCCGTCGTCGGTCGCGCGCACGATGATACCGGCGAACTCGCGAGGGTCCTGGAAGCGGCCCTGCGTCGTCACCGTGAGCTGGAAGGCGAGGCTGTTTGGCGCCGGCTCCTGGCCCAGGGCGCCGCCGGAGACCTGGACGTTCTGCTCCTGCACGGCGGCGACCACGTCGCTCGAGGTCATGCCGAACGCCGCGAGCTTGTCGGGATCGAGCCAGATCCGCATCGAATACTGCCGCTCGCCGAAGATGGAGATGTCGCCGACCCCGTCCAGCCGGAGCAGTTCGTCGCGCACGTTGTTGCGGGCATAGTTCGAGACGTAGAGCTGGTCGAAGGTCTCGTCGGGCGAGAGCATGTGCACGACCATCATCAGGTCCGGCGAGGCCTTCAGCGTGGTGATGCCGAGGCGCGTCACGTCCTGTGGCAGGCGCGGGGTGGCGATCGCCACCCGGTTCTGGGTCAGCACTTGCGCCTTGTCGAGGTCGGTGCCCAGCTTGAACGTGACGGTGAGTTGCATGTTGCCGTCGCTGGTCGAGTAGGAGGACATGTAGATCATGTCCTCGACGCCGTTGATCTGCTGCTCGAGGGGCGTCGCGACCGTCGCCGCCACGGTCTTGGCGTCGGCACCGGGATAGCTCGCCCGGACGACGATCGTCGGCGGGGCGATCTCCGGATATTGCGACACCGGCAGCGTCAGGTAGGAAATCGCGCCCACGAGCATGATGACGATGGCGAGAACGCTGGCGAAGATCGGCCGCTCGATGAAGGCGTGGGTAAAGCCCATGATGCGTCTCCGCTCAGTTCGACGGCTCGCGACTCGCCGGCAACTCAGTCATTTTTGGCGAGACCTGCGTGCCCGGCCGCGCCCGCGCCAGGCCGTTGACCACGATCACGTCGTCCGGCCCCAGGCCATCGCGGATGACGCGGTAGCCATCGATGCGGGGGCCGGTGCGCACGGGCTTGGTCACGATCTTGTTCTCGGCGCCGATGGTGTAGACGATGCGCCGGCTCTGGTCGGAGCCGAGCGCCTCATCCGGGATCAGCACGGCCTTGTAGGGCCGCGATCCGGGAACCCGGACGCGTCCGAAGAGCCCCGGGGTGAGGGCCAGATCCTTGTTGTCGAAGACCGCCCGCCCGCGCACCGTGCCGCTCTGCTGGTCGAGACGGATGTCGACGAAGTCGATCCTGCCCTTGCGCGTGCCGTTGTCCTCGCCGGTGAGCGAGACCGTGACGGTCGCGTCGCGGGGCGCCGGTCGTCCGGGCTCGCTGGCGAAGTCCTGCAGGTAGGCGAGATAGGAGCGCTCGTCGACATCGAAGTAGAACTGGATCGGGTCCAGCGAGATCATCGTGCTCAGCAGCGTCTCGTTGGCGTTGATCAAGTTGCCGGCGGACACGAACCGGCGCGAGATCCGGCCGGAGAACGGCGCCCGGATCTGGGCATAGTCGAGGTCGAGCTTGGCCCTGTCGATCGCCGCGTTGGCGCTGTCGAGATCACCCTGGGCCGTGAGGAGCGCCTGTCGTCGCTGGTCGGCCAGCTGCTCGGTGATGTTGCCGGACTGGCGCAGATTGGCGGCGCGCTCCAGGTCGGTCTTAGCAAACTGGACCCGCGCCGTGGCGGACGCCGCGGCCGCCTGGGCAGAGCGCAGCGCCGTCTGATAGGGGCGCGGGTCGATGCTGAAGAGCAGGTCACCCGCCTTGACGAGGGCTCCGTCCTGGAAATGCACCTTGTCCAGGTAGCCCGACACGCGAGCCCGCAGGTCGACCGTGTCGACCGCCTCGAAGCGACCGATGAAATCGTCGCGCTCGACGATCTGCTTCACCACCGGCTTGGCGACCGACACGACCGGCGGCGGGGGGGCGGTCGATTGCGCCGCCGCGCCGGCGATCGAGGCCAGGAAGCCGAGCGCCGCAACGCAGCAGGTGCTGGGCTGAGAGCGTTTTCGAGCGAATTGGACGCCGGTTCGCGTGAAGAAAACGCGCCAATTCAAACGGACAAAGTATTTCCGCGATTCGAAGAAACGCGGAAATACTCTAGCGTGGGTGGAATTGCAGGCCATCGATCCGGTCTCCTCGCATATCCACCGTCGAGCGGAGAAACTTAGCCCGCGCGGCAGGCCTCACGCCACCCGTCCCGGCGCGGGCCTGCAATGGCAGGTGTCGCCGGAGCAGGCATTGCTATCGAGAAAGAGATGAGGGAAGAGGCGGCGTGCTGGCCGCCTCTGCCGGCCCGTCGCTCACGTCGCGGCGAGCTGGCGCCCGTCGATAGGCAGCTTGCGCAGCCGCTTGCCCGTCGCGGCGTAGATGGCGTTGACGAGCGCCGGCGCGATGCCCGACGTGCCGGGCTCGCCGATCCCGCCCGGCTCCTCCAGACTGGACACGATGTGCACCTCGATCGCCGGCACCTCGTTGATGCGCAGAGCCTGGTAGTTGTCGAAATTGCTCTGCTCGACGCGCCCGTTCTTCAGGGTGATCTCGCCGTAGAGTGCGGCAGTGAGACCGTACACGATGCCCCCCTCCATCTGGGCCCGCACCGTGTCCGGATTGATGGTGATGCCGCAGTCGACGGCGCAGACGACACGAGACACCCGGACCTCGCCCTTGGGCGAGACGTCGACCTCGGCCACCTGGGCGACATAGGTGCCGAAGCCGAAGAGGAGCGCGACGCCGCGGCCTCTGCCCTTCGGCATCGGCGCGCCCCAGCCCGCCTTCTCGGCCACGAGATCGAGCACGGCCCGCGCCCGAGGCTGCCTGGCGAGCAGCGCGCGCCTGTAGTCGATCGGCTCCCGACCCGCGGCCTGGGCGAGCTCGTCGATGAAGCTCTCCACCATGAAAGCGTTGTGGGTGACGCCGACGCCGCGCCACCAGCCGGTGAGCAGCCCCGCCGGTGGCTCCCGGCGCACGTAGTCCACCAGCAGGTTGTCGAAATCGTAGGGGCCGGCGGCGCCGTCCACCGCGTCCGCATCGAGCCCGTCCTTGAAGTAGGCGGGAACCCAGCGGGCCATGATGGAGGAGCCCGTGACGCGGTGGTGAAAAGCGCTCGGGCGTCCGCCGGCATCGAGGCCGGCCTTCAGGCGGTCCACGTAGTACGGCCTGTAGATGTCGTGCTGGATGTCCTCCTCGCGGCTCCAGACGACCTTGACAGGGGCGTCCACCTGCTTGGCGATCTGCACGGCCTGGGTGACGAAATCGATCTCAAGGCGTCGGCCGAAGCCGCCGCCGAGCAGATGGTTGTGCACGGCGATGCGCTCGGGCGGCAGGCCGGTCACGTCGGCCGCGGTGGCTCGGGCACGGGAGACCACCTGGCTCCCGACCCAGAGGTCGCAGGCATCCTTGCGCAGATGCACCGTGCAGTTCATGGGCTCCATGGTCGTGTGCGCCAGGAACGGCAGCTCGTACACCGCCTCGACGGTCTTCGCCGCGGCGGCCATCGCCGCGTCCACGTCGCCCTTGCGCTCGGCCACCACGCCGCTCTGCGTGGTCGCCGCCTGCAACGTCGCCACCACATCGGCCGTGCCGACCTTCGCGTTGGCGCCCTCGTCCCAGACGATGGCGAGCGCCGCCAGGCCCTTGCGGGCCGCGCCCATGTGATCGGCGACCACCGCCACCGCATCCTCGAGGCGCACGATCTGGCGCACCCCCTTGACGGCCTTGGCGGCCGTGTCGTCGACCGAGCGCAGCTTGCCCCCGATCACCGGCGAGGCGGCCACCGTCGCGATCAGCAGGCCCGGCAGCCGCACGTCGATGCCGAACTGGGCGCGGCCGGTGGTCTTGTCCGCCACGTCCAGGCGCCTGGCCGATGTGCCGATGAGCTTGAACGACTTGGGATCCTTCAGCTTCACGTCGGTCGGCACCGCCACGGCCGCCGCTGTCGCGACCAGTTCGCCGTAGGGCGCCCGGCGGCCGCTGGCATCGTGCACGACGACGCCCTTCTCGGCCCGGCAGCTTGCCGGATCGACGCCCCAGGTCTTGGCGGCCCCCGCGATCAGCATCTCGCGCGCCGTGGCGCCTGCGACGCGCAGGGGCTTGAAGAAGCCGCGCACCGAGGTCGATCCGCCGGTGACCTGGAAGCCGATCAGCGGGTTGCCGTAGAGCTTGTCGTCCGCCGGGGCGGCCGCGAGCTTGACCTGGCTCAGCTCCACCTCGAGCTCCTCGGCGATGAGCATCGGCATCGAGGTGTAGGTGCCCTGCCCCATCTCGACCTGCGGCATGGTCAGCGTGACGGTGCCCGCCGGGTCGATGCGGACGAAGCCGCTGGGCATGAACGGCGGTCCCGCCGCCGCCGCGGGTGCCGGCGCCGGCGCCGGCGCCGGCCGCGCCGTAGCGCCGGCATCGGCCTGCACCACCTTGGCGATCGACGGGATGCCGAAAACCACGAACAGCGCGCCGCCGGCGCCCACGCCGGCCCTGATGATGTCGCGCCGCGTCGGGACCTGCTCTCCGGCCTTGTTGCCTGCGGTCTGTGCCATGATCAGCCCCCCGTCCGGCCGCTGCCGCCGGCAGCAGCCCGCTTGATACCTTCGCGGATGCGCACGTAGGTGCCGCAGCGGCAGATGTTGCCCGACATGGCATCGTCGATGTCGGTATCCGTCGGACGCGGATTGGCGGCCAGCAGGGCGGCCGCGGACATGATCTGGCCCGACTGGCAATAGCCGCATTGCGGCACCTCCAGATCGATCCAGGCCTGCTGGATGCGCTGCCCGGCCGGTGTGCGGCCGATGGCCTCGATCGTCGTGATCTCCCCCGTGCCGACGCTGTCGACGGTGGTGATGCAGGAGCGGACCGGCTGGCCGTCGAGATGCACGGTGCAGGCACCGCACAGCGCCATGCCGCACCCGAACTTGGTGCCCATCATGCCGAGCACGTCGCGCAGCACCCACAGCAGCGGGGTATCGTCGTCGACGTCCACCGTCTGACTCCGGCCGTTGATCTTGAGGGTATAGGCCATCGTGTCCTCCGGGAGCCAGGGCCCGACGCCGCGCGGCGGATCGGTCGGTCCATTCCTACGAATGCGTCCAATTATAAGGTAGCGCAAACGCAGCCGTGGAATAACACCTAGGTATGGCTGAGGGTCTCTCGGAGATTGCTTGGAATCCGCGGAAGCTGCCGTGGACCGTCGCTTGCCCCGGCCTTTCGGAACCTTTTTCCGGTCCGGCCGTTCGGTGGCATGGCCGACCATCCGATCCGCTATATCGCCACCCGACTGGGCGTCCTGACGGCGAGCCCCTGGGCGTTCGTGGTGCTCGGCCTCTACGGCGCCATCTGGCTCGCCGTCGCACCCGAGAGCCATGAATGGCATGCCGTCGCGACGTTCATCACATTGGCGATGACCTTGGTGATCCAGCGCGCCGAGCACCGCGATACCCAGGCCCTGCACGCCAAGCTGGACGAATTGCTGCACAGCAGCCAGAAATCCAGCAACCGCCTCACGCACATCGACGAACGCGAGCCCGAAGACATTGAGGCCCACCGCGACCACGCCCGGGCCGGCGATTGAGCGCACAGGCACCGGGGCGGCCGCGGCCGTCCCGGGTTGCTCGCACGTGGGTTTACCGGCGCTTGCCGGCGCTCATTCCTTGTTCGGGTTGATCAGGTACTTCTCACCGGTCGCCCGCTTGGCATACGCTGCGATGACGTCGGGCTTCAGCGCCTCGGTCAGGGAGATCTCCGCGGTATAGTGGCTGGCGAAGGTGGTATGGAGCTCGGCTACCACCCGGTCCCTGAGACGCTTGTTGGCCTCCGGCCCGATCTTCATCAGGAAGTACGTGAGCAGCCAGCCGCCGACGCCCCAGGCCATGCCGACGCTGCGGTCGATCTCGCTCGGCCGTACATCGAGCGCACCGTAGATGTAGACCTGCTTGTGCGTGGTCGAGCCGTAGCGGCTGTAGGCGCCGGCCTTGCGGTTCAGCGCCGCTTCCATGGCGACGAGGATCTGGCCGGCGAGCTTGCCGCCACCGATGGCATCGAAGGCGATGGTGGCGCCGGTGGCGGCGATCGCCTCGGTCAGCTCCGCCGCGAAGTCCGGTGAGGTCGAATCCAGCACATAAGTGGCGCCGAGGTCCTTCAGGATCTTCGCCTGCTCGGCGCTGCGCACGATGTTGACGAGGCCGATGCCGTCCTTCTTGCAGATCTTAACCAGCATCTGCCCGAGATTGGAGGCGGCGGCGGTATGGACCAGCGCCGTGTGGCCCTCCATCCGCATGGTCTCGGTCATGCCGAGCGAGGTCAGCGGGTTGACGAAGCAGGAGGCGCCGGCCGCGGCCGTGGTACCCTCCGGCAACACGAGGCAATCGGCGGCCTTGATCAGGCGATGTTGCGCGTACATGGCGCCACCGAGCATGGCCACGGTGCGGCCGACCAGAGGCTCGGCGCCGGAACCGGCGGCGATGACGACGCCGGCCCCCTCGTTGCCCACCGCCATCGACTGATCGAGTCGGGCCCCGAGTCCGCCTAAGCGCTGGGCCGGCACCTTGGCCGTCACCTTCGGATGCGTAGCCGTGCCGCCGCCGCGGATCGTGGCGACATCCGCCGGGCCGAGCAGCAGGCCGAGATCGGACGGATTGATCGGCGAGGCTTCGACCCGCACCAGCACCTCCCCGGCAGCGGGCGTCGGCACCGGCACATCGACCAGCGATAGGTCGAGCTCGCCGTCCCTGCTGATCCGCGAGCGCAGCTCGAGCCCCGTCGTTGCGGTGGTCGCCATGACAATCCTCCCCAGTTGCGGCGACCGGCGGTCGTCCGCTCCGTTGCACCGTGCAGCTACATAGTCATACCCAGTGCCGAATCCATCCGCCGCGCTGATGCTTTTGCGGGCACGTCGGTCCCGGTGTATCCATGAGCACGGTGCACGGTGGAGGCGAGCATGGACCTGTTGACCCAATCGGCCCGAGCCCAGCTGGCAGCTCTCGAGGCCGGAGCCACCTCGGCCGTCGAGCTGCTGGACCTGACGCTGGCGCGGATCGCGGCGGTGAACCCAGCCCTCAACGCCGTCGTCGCGCTCGACGCGGCCGCCGCGCGGGCGGCCGCGCAGGCGAGCGACGCCCGGCGGCGCGCCGGCACGGCCGGTGCGCTCGAGGGCCTGCCGATCACCGTCAAGGACGCCTATTCGACGCAAGGGCTGGTCTCCACCGGCGGGGCGCCGGCCTATCGCGACCGCATCCCCGAGGCCGATGCGGCCGCCGTGGCGCGCCTGCGCAGCGCCGGCGCCGTGATCGTCGGCAAGACCAACGTTCCGCTGTTCTCGGGCGATTTCCAATCCTTCAACGCCGTCTACGGCGCCACCAACAATCCCTGGGACGTGAGCCGCACGCCCGGCGGCTCCTCCGGCGGCGCGGCCGCGGCGGTCGCCACCGGCATGGCGTCCTTCGAGCTCGGCTCCGACATCGGCGGCTCCATCCGCTGGCCGGCGCACGCCTGCGGCCTCTATGGGCTCAAGACCACCTGGGGGCTCGTTTCCCTGCGCGGGCATGTGCCGCCGCCACCCGGCGTGGATGCGGAGAACGACCTGGGTGTCGCCGGCCCCCTCGCCCGCTCCGCGGCCGACCTCGACCTGATCCTCGCAGTGATCGCGGGGCCGCCCGCGCTCGACGGCGTCAAGCCGCAGCTCGCGCCGCCCCGGGCCAGCGAGCCCAAGGAGCTGCGCCTGGCGCTCTGGCTCGACGAGCCGATGGCGCCGGTTTCACGGGCCGTGGCCGATGCGGTGAGCGAGGCCGCCCGCCTGCTGGCCGGCGCCGGCGCCACCGTCGAGGCGACGGCGCGGCCCGCCTTCGCCTTTGCCGAGGCGTTCGAGGTCTATGCGCTGATGAACCACGCCATCACGGTCGCCGGGCTGCCGGAGAAGGTGCGGGAGCGTCTTGCCGCAGATGCTGCCGCCTATGCACCCGGCGACCTCGCCCACAAGGCGCTGCAGGCACGCGGTGCCCTGGTCGGCGCCGCCGAGTGGGCGGCCCTCAGAGCTCGCCGCGACGCGCTCAAGCGCGCCTGGGAGGCGTTCTTCGACACCTACGACGCGGTGCTGATGCCGCCTGCCCCGGTCGCCGCCATCCACCATGACCACGGCCGCGACATCCATGGCCGCAGCCTCGACCTCGGCGACGGCGCCACCCTGCCCTATTTCGATTTCCTCAAGTGGTCGTCGCTCGCCACCGTGGCGCAGCTGCCCGCCGCGGTGGCGCCGGTGCTGCACTCGCCCGGCGGACTGCCGGCCGGCGTGCAGATCGTCGCCGCCGAGGGCGCCGACCGCACCGCCGTCGCCGTCGCCGGCATGCTCGAATCCCTGACCGGTGGCTTCGTGCCGCCGCCCCTCGTCACCCGGTTGTGAGGACGCCATGCTCAGCAATCTCGCCGTCCGCGACGTCGAAACGCTCGTCCACCCCTACACCAATCTGGCGACCTTCCGCGAGCAGGGCCCGCTCGTCATCGAACGCGGCGAAGGCATTTACGTCTACGACACGGCGGGCAAGCCCTACATCGAAGGGCTCGCCGGCCTATGGTGCACCTCGCTCGGCTTCGCCAACGCCGAGCTCGTGGAAGCGGCCCGCGAGCAGATGGCCAAGCTGCCCTTCTCGCAGATTTTCGCCGGCCGCAGCCATGACCCGGCCATCGCGCTCGGCGAGAAGCTGAAGGAGATTGCCCCGGCGGCCATCTCCAAGGTGTTCTTCTGCTCGTCGGGCTCGGAGGCCAACGACACCCAGGTGAAGCTCGTCTGGTACATGAACAACGCGCTCGGACGCCCGGCGAAGAAGAAGATCATCTCGCGTATCAAGGCCTACCACGGCGTCACCATCGCCAGCGCCTCACTCACCGGCCTCACCGCCAATCATGCCGATTTCGACCTGCCGATCGCCAACATCCTGCACACCGCCTGTCCGCACCACTACCGCTTCGCCGAGGCCGGCGAGAGCGAGGAGGCGTTCGCCACGCGCCTGGCGGCAGAGCTGGAGGAGATGATCCTGCGCGAGGGGCCGGAGACGGTTGCCGCCTTCATCGCCGAGCCGGTGATGGGCGCCGGCGGCGTCATCGTGCCGCCCAGGACCTACTTCCCGAAGATCCAGGCCGTGCTGGAGCGCTACGACGTGATGATGATCGCCGACGAGGTGATCTGCGGTTTCGGCCGCCTCGGCACCCTGTTCGGCTCGACGGCGCTCGACATCAGGCCCGACAGCATCTCGGTCGCCAAGGCCCTGTCGTCCGCCTACCTGCCCATCGGCGCCGTGATGATCCCCGAGCGCATGTACCAGGCGATGCTGGACGAGAGCCGCAAGATCGGCACCTTCGGCCACGGCTACACGTATTCGGGCCATCCGGTGGCGGCGGCGGTGGCGCTGAAGACGCTGGAAATCTATGAGCGCGACGACATCGTCGGCCACGCGGCACGGGTCGCCGTGCCGTTTCAGCGGCGCCTGAAGGCGCTGGCCGAGCACCCGCTGATCGGCGAGGCGCGCGGCATGGGTCTGGTGGGCGCACTGGAGATCGTCGCCGACAAGGCGAGCAAGGCGCCCTACCCGACGGCCAAGGGCGTCGGTGCCCGCTGCACCGCGCTGGCGCTTGAGGAGGGCCTGATCGTCCGCAACCTCGGCGACTCCGTGGCGCTCTGCCCGCCGCTGATCATCACCGAGGCGCAGGTCGACGACATGTTCGACCGCCTGACCCGGGCACTCGACGGAACCCGGGATTGGATCGCGGCGGGGTGAAGGGCCGCCGACGCCAAGTTCCGCGTCGCCACCCTCAGTTGCTCGGCTGCGCCGTCGTCGGCGCCGCAACCACCGCTGTCGGGGAGCCGGATCGGCCAGCGCCGCCGACAGCATCTCCGTCTGCGCCACCCTGCGGTCGATCTCGCGCATCCTAAAATGCGTTGCCGGCCCGCTGGCAGCGCCGACCTCCGGCACGGCGGGGCGCAGCGCCGCAAACCCAGGCGGTCCCACGGGCCGCCCCTCGCCGATCTCGCCGAGCGCCGCGGCCAGCTGCATCCGGACCTGCGTCAAGGCGATCGGAGCGGGTGCCGGCGCAGCCAGGCGCACCGCGTTGAGGCTCAGCATGAGCCGCTGCCGGGCGCTACGAGCATTTCTCTCCATTGGATGGCCTCATCCAACGGCAAAATACTCGCTAGAGCATTTCCGCGTTTCTTCGAATCGCCGAAATGCTCTATCTGTTTGATTTGTCGCGTTTTCTTCACGCGAACCGGCGTCCACTTCGCTCGAAAACGCTCTAGGCCCGCGTGCCGCGATCGGGACCTGCGCCGCCGCAGCCAGCCAATCCGCGCTGCGCGGCTGCCATGCCCGCGGCTTCGTCGATCGCCGCCATCACCTGGGCCGTCGCAGTGTGGTGGACCATATGGCCGGCGCCCGGCAGGCGCCGCAGCCGGCTGCCGGGCACGTCGTGGTGCAGGCGCACCGCGTGGCTGTCGACGCCGACGAGGAGGTCGCCCTCGCCCGCGACGATGACGACGGGCACGGCGAGGCCTCCGTAGCGCCGCCGCGCCGCGGCCGCGGCCTGGATCACCAGGAACGACTCGGCCGCCATGGCGTGCAATTGGGAGGGGCGGAGCGCCAGCTCCTTCGGGAAGGCGGCGAACGTCGCCGGCACGGTCACCTGTCCGAAGATCCGCCCCACGATCGAACGCCAGAGGACGCGGCAGAGCACGGGAACGACGCTCGCGCTGAGCACATCGCCGACGATGGGAACGGCCGGGATCGATGCCCCGAGGGCATCGGGCCGGAACGTCGGATAGTAGTAGCCGCAGGCCAGCACCAGGCTGCGGACCAGCGGGGGATGGGCGAGCGCCAGCCGGATGGCGACGCTCGCTCCCCAGGAATGGCCGAGCACGATCGCTCGCTCGATCCCCAGCTCCCGCAACGCAGCAGCGATGAGCTCGGCCTGGGCGGCCGCCGTCCAGATGCGGCCGCGTGGCCGCGTGCTGTGGCCGAAGCCCGGCCGGTCGAAGGCCACGACCCGGTAGCGCGCCGCTGCCAGATCGAGCAGGCCGCTCGCGGCGAAATCCGCAAGCATCGCGCCGTTGCCGTGCAGCAGCACCAGGGGCTGGCCGGTGCCGCACTCCACATAGTGGAGCCTGACGCCGCCCACCGTGATGAAGCGACCGACGGGCGGATGGCGGCGCTCGGCCCGGCGGGCCAGCCAGGCATGGACCACGGCCGACATCGCGACGACCGCAGCCGCAGTCCCGATGATGCGCGCCGCGCGCCGGTCCGGCACACGAGTGGACAATGCTCAGTTCCTCCCCCGGCGCATCAGGCGCAGGAGATATCATCGCCGCCGGAGGGCTCCCGCGCTACCCCGGCGCCGGCGTCAGCTCCTCGCGCGCGAAACATGCGGCCGACGTGGCGTCGCCCCTCCGCAACAGGCCCTGGCCGATCCATCACCAGCGTCCGCGGCCCAGCGGTGCGGGGCCGCGCCAGTTCGGCTGAGATCTCGCTCCAGATCCAACCGAAGGCAGCGATGGCGACAAGGTGCAGCAGCAGCGCCAGCGGCACCGACCGTCGCCAGATCGACAACACCGTGGCCGGCAGGGTGAGGCAAGCCCAGATCATCGTCATCGGCACCAGCGCGACAAGCTCCATCCCGTCGCCCATCGGGTTGGCGGTTCGGCCGATCACCACGAAGGTGTAGATCCAGAAGGCGGTCTGAAGGCCTCCGGCAACCAGCGACAGGATTTGAATGCGTGTGGTGCCCATGGCGACGGCTCGGCTGGGCACGTGGCCCCTTGCAGCCTTACTGTGGAACCGATCGACGCCGCGCACCGTGCGGCCCGGCACGGGGGCGCGTGCCGTCGGCAGCCGGCCCCTTCGGTCGTCTTCAGGGACATGCCCCCGTCCCGCACGAAAAGAGGTGACATCGATGCTCTACGCCATCCTGGCCTATCACGTGGAGGAGGTGGTCGCCTCCTGGACCGCAGAGGAGGACGCGGCGGTGATGACCGGCCTGCTCGCGGTCCATGACCGAATGAACGCGGACCAGGTGCTCGGGCCCGCCGCCCGGCTCGGCCCAACCGGCAAGGCCTGCACGCTGCGGGGGGTCGGCTCCGGCGTGGTGATCGACGGCCCCTTTGCCGAGACCAAGGAGCAACTCCTGGGCCTCTACGTGGTTGATCGCCCGACGCGCGAGGCGGCCGTCGAGGCCGCGCGCGAACTGCGCCGTGCCAACCCCACCGCGGTCTACGAGATCCGTCCCATCCAGCTCTACCTGCCGGGCGCGTCCTTTCCGGAGACAGAGGCTCCGGGCGACGGCTAGAACGCTTCGCGCTTGGGTGGAATCACCCGAGCGCGAAGGAAGCGCCGCAGCCTCCGTGGGTTGGTGTGTGTGGGTGATCATCCAAGGGCGAAAGCACCCTGGGCCGGCGCGCAACGGCCTCGGCCATAAGCCCCGATAGGCACCCGCAGGGGGCGCGGAACGCGCGCGGGCGTGGTCCTGCGCCCCGGCTACGCGGTTTTTCGTAATTCCGGTATGGCCACGATGCAGCCTTGATCGTCTGACGAGCCGCTTGCAAGCGGCACATCTGATGGTAAGCTTCCGCCGAAGCGTCGATCCTGCCGTAGATCCTCGAAAACGGGGTACGGCAGCTCGGGCGGCCGTCAGGGCGCCGTCGACGCTGACAGGAGGAAATGCATTGAGGCACCGGGCTTGCGCCCGCGGTGGCGTCGCGTTGTCGCGCCGCCCTGCGGTCAACGTATCTCTAGCGGCTCAGACGGTATCATCCGAATGGCGAGAGACACGCCGCGTTCTTGAAGCCGGAACGCTTCCCGATCGGGCGATGCGCGCCGATCGGGAAGCGCTCTAGGGGCCGGCGCCATGCGGGCCTACGTCGTCCGCCGCTTGCTGGCACTCATCCCGACACTGCTGTTCGTCAGCATCATCGTCTTCGTCACGGTTCGCCTGATCCCGGGCGACGTGATCGACATGATGCTCACCCAGAACGACCTGTCCGCCGACAAGCCGAGCCGGGAGCAACTGGTCCAGGCGCTCGGGCTAGACCGGCCGATGCCCGAGCAGTACCTGCGTTGGCTCGGCGGCATCCTCCAGGGCGATTTCGGGCGATCGCTGTGGCAGTCGACGCCGGTCCTGGACGAGCTCATGCACCGTCTGCCCGTGACCTTCGAGCTGGGGCTGCTGGCGCTCATCGTCGGTCTCGTGATCGCCATGCCGATCGGCATCTACTCTGCGGTCCGCCAGGACACGGCCGGCGATATCGCGGCACGGTCGTTCTCGATCCTGCTGCTGTCGGTGCCGAGCTTCTGGCTGGGCACCATGGTGACGGTGTTCCCCTCGATCTGGTGGGGATGGTCGCCGGAGGTGAACTACGTCCGCTTCACGGACGACCCGATCCAGAACCTCAAGCAGATGATCGTTCCCGCCCTGGTCCTCGGCGCCGCCTTGTCGGCGGTGACGATGCGCATGACCCGCACGATGATGCTCGAGGTGCTTCGCCAGGACTACATCCGCACCGCCTGGGCCAAGGGCCTGCCCGGCCGCCTCGTGGTCATGCGCCACGCCCTGCGTAATGCACTCATCCCCGTCGTGACGCTGGTCGGCCTGCAGGCGCCGCTGCTGATCGGGGGCGCCGTGATCATCGAGCAGATCTTCGTCATCCCCGGCATGGGGCTGCTGCTGCTCGAAGCCGTGAACCAGCGCGACTATCCGATCGTCACCGGCGTGTTCCTCGTGGTGGGCCTCGCTGTGATGCTGATCAACCTGGCCGTCGACTTGAGCTACGGCATGCTCGACCCGCGCGTGAGGCACAGATGAGCGCCGTCTCCGACATTGCGGTCACCGCTTCCGCCCCACCCCGCCATCCGGTCGCGCAATTCCTGCGGCGGCTCGTGCGCGAGAAACCGTTCGGCGCCGCGGCCGGCGTGGTCTTCGTGCTCTTCCTCCTGTGCGGCATCTTCGCCGACGTGCTGGCGCCCTACGGCTACAACCAGATCAGTCCGATCCAGCGGCTGAAGCCGCCGTCTTGGGCGTACCCCTTCGGTACCGACAACCTCGGCCGCGACCTCCTGTCCCGGTGCCTCTACGGCGCCCAGCTGTCGGTGATCATCGGGCTCTCGGCAGCGGCTCTGGCGACCGTCATCTCGGTCCTGATCGGCACGCTCACCGGCTATCTCGGCGGCCGCTTCGACATGATCACCCAGCGCTTCGTCGATGCCTACATGTCGTTTCCCGAGCTCATCATCCTGATCACGGTGGTGTCGGTGGTCGGCCCGGGGATGCCGCAGATCATCGTTATCCTGAGCCTCATCCTGGGCATCTCCGGCTCCCGCATCATCCGCGGCGCCGTGATCTCCGTACGCGAGCACATGTATGTCCACGCGGCCCAGTCGATCGGCGCTTCGACCGGCCGCATTCTCTGGCGGCACATCCTGCCGAACATCATGCCGCCGATCATCGTGCTCTTCACCACGCGCGTCGGCACGGTGATCCTGGCGGAGTCGGGCCTGTCGTTCCTCGGCCTCGGCGTGCCGCCCCCGGCGCCGACCTGGGGTGGCCTGCTCTCCGGCAGCGGCCGCACCTACATGTTTCAAGGGCCTTGGCTCGCCCTCGCCCCGGGCCTGTGCCTGACGAGCGTCATCTTCGCCACCAACGTCTTCGGCGACGCGCTCAGGGACCTGCTCGACCCACGCATGCGCGGCACACGCTGATGGACGGGATGCGCCCACGGCGGGGACAGGTTTCGCGCCGGCGCGACGGGCGCGGGGGGCGGCGTGGAGGACAGCTGCCGGCCGCGCCTGGCCAGGGCCCGAGCGCTGCACCGCCGCAATCCGAGCGCGCGTTGAGAACACGACAAAGCGGGAGGAAGCGATGAGGACTGGGCACGGGATCGCCACGCGGTTGCGCGGCTTTGCTTTGGCAGGCGCCCTCGCCTGCCTGCCGCCGGTCGCCGCCGCGCAGACGGAGAAGCCACCGCAATATGGCGGAGCCCTGAACATCGGGCTGGTCTACCTCACCCTGTCGCCCCTGTCCTGGGATCCGGCGGACTGGCCATGGAAGCATTCGCAGGACACCGGGCTCGTCTACGAGCATCTGTTCGCCGCCGATCTCAGCAAATCGAAGCGCAACGGCGGCCCCTACCCCTTCATCGCCGATGCGTGGCTGCCGTCCGACGCCATTCGCGGCGAGCTGGCCGAGAGCTGGCAATGGAAGGACAATCCTCTCCGGGTGGAGATCAAGCTGCGGCCGGGCGTGATGTTCCCCGACAAGCCCGGCGTGATGGCCTCGCGCGAGCTGGTCGCCGACGATGTCGTGGAGAGCTTCAACAGGCTCAGCAACAGCCCGAAGAAGGTCGCGGGCTACTTCGACCATGTCCAGAAGGCGGAAGCGACCGACAAGCGTACCGTCGTCTTCACCTTCAACAGCTATAACGCCGAATGGGACTATCGCTTCGGCTGGGGCTACTATTCCGCCATTGTCCCGAAAGAGGTGTTCGAGGCCGGCGCCGGCAATTGGCGCAATGTCAATGGCACGGGGCCGTTCCGCCTGACCGACTACGTGCAGGGCAACGCCGTAACCTTCTCCAAGAACGACATCTACTGGGACAAGGAAACGATCGACGGACAAGCCTTCAAGCTGCCGTTCGTCGACAAGATCACCTACCGTACCATCAAGGACGAGGCCGCCTTCCTGGCAGCGCTGCGCACCGGCAAGCTCGACATCCTGGAGGGCGTGCGCTGGAGCGCCGTGGACGAACTGAAGAAGAGCGCGCCGAAGCTGCAATGGTCGCGCTGGCTCGATACGGGCGGCACCTTCCTCGCCATGCGCGTCGACAAGAAGCCGTTCGACGACATCCGCGTGCGCCGCGCCCTCAACATGGCCGTGAACAAGCAGGAGATCGTTTCGTCCTATTTCTCAGGTCATGCCGAGCTGTTCGCCTATCCGCAGCATCCCGACTACATCGGCTATTTCGAGCCGCTCGACACGATGCCGGAGCAGGTGAAGGAGCTGTTCGTCTACAACCCCGAAAAGGCCAAGAAGCTGCTGGCCGAGGCCGGCTATCCCAACGGCTTCACCTTCAACGTGCAGGTCTGCTCGTGCTCCGCCGCCCATATGGAGCTGTTGCCGCTGGTGGCTGCCTACCTGGAGCAGGTCGGCGTCAAGGTGGTGATCCAGCCGATGGAATATGGCGCCTTCCTCTCGGCGATGACGACCAAGACCCATGCGGCCGGCTACTTCATGCGCAACGGCCATACCAATCCGACGACGACGATCCGCAAGAGCTTCACCACCGGCCAGCCTTGGAATCCGTCCCAGTACAGCGACCCGGCCTTCGACAAGAAGATGGCCGACGTCTTGCTCGAGCGGGACGAAAGCAAGCGCCAGGCGATGTTGAAGGAGCTGACGCGCACCGCATTGGAGCAGGCGACCTACATCTACCTGCCAACCGGCTACGGCTACACCGCCTGGTGGCCGTGGGTGAAGAACTACGGCGGCGAGCTGCGCGCCGGCGCCGAGCGCCCCGGCCCGATCCATGCGCGTATCTGGATCGATCAGGAGATGAAGAAGACGATGGGTTATTGAGCGCGCCGGTCGAGCCGACCGAAAGCGAGGCGCTGCCGGCGTCATGCCCGCATCAAGCCCGGCCATGACGGGGGTAAGACACAATAATATGGGGAGGGAACGATGAGCATTGGACGAGGAATCGGCAGGCCGTTGCGCAGCATTGCCGCCGCAGCGGCGCTCGCCTGCCTGCTGCCGTCGGTGGCCGGCGCGCAGGCCGAGAAGCCCCCGCAATACGGTGGCACGCTCAACATTGGCCCGATCTACCTCACCCTCTCGCCGCTGTCGTGGGATCCGGTCGACTGGCCATGGAAGTTCTCGCAGGACACGGCGCTCGTCTACGAGCAGCTCTTCGTCGCCGACCTCAGCAAATCCAAGCGCAACGGCGGCCCCTATCCCTTCGTCGCCGATGCGTGGCTGCCAGCCGATGCCATTCGCGGCGAGCTGGCCGAGAGCTGGAAATGGACGGATCCGCTCCGGATGGAGATCAAGCTGCGCCAGGGCGTGATGTTCCCCGACAAGCCCGGCGTCATGGCCTCGCGCGAGCTGGTCGCGGACGATGTCGTGGAGAGCTTCAACCGGCTTAACAAAAGCCCCAAACGTGTCGCCGCCTTCTTTGACTATATCAAAAATGTGGAAGCCACCGACAAGCACACGGTCGTTTTCAACTTCAATAACTATAATTCGGAGTGGGACTATCGCTTTGGTTGGGGCTACTACTCCGGGATCGTACCCAAGGAGGTGTTCGAGGCGGGCGCCGGCAACTGGCGCAACGTCAACGGCACGGGGCCGTTCCGGCTCACCGACTACGTGCAGGGCAACGCCGTAACCTTCTCCAAGAACGACATCTACTGGGACAAGGAGACGATCGACGGGCAAGCCTACAAGCTCCCCTTCACCGACAAGATCATTTACCGCACCATCAAGGACGAGGCCGCTTATCTGGCGGCGCTGCGCACCGGCAAGCTCGACATCCTGGAGAGCGTGCGCTGGTCCGCGGTGGACGAGTTGAAGAAGAGCGCACCGAAGCTACAGTGGTCGCGCTGGCTCGATTCCGGCGGCACCTTCCTCGCCATGCGCGTCGACAAGAAGCCGTTCGACGACATCCGCGTGCGCCGCGCCCTCAACATGGCCGTGAACAAGCAGGAGATCATGTCCGCCTTCTATGGGGGTCACGCGGAGCTGTTCGCCTATCCGCAGCATCCCGATTACGTGGGCTACTTCGAGCCGCTCGATAAGATGCCCGAGTCGGTGAAGGAGCTGTTCGTCTATGACCCCGCGAAGGCCAAGAAACTGCTCGCCGAGGCTGGCTATCCCAACGGCTTCACCTTCGATGTGCAGGTCTGCTCGTGCTCGCCGAACCAGCTGGAGCTGCTGCCACTGGTCGCCGCCTACCTGGAGCAGGTGGGCGTCAAGATCAACATCAAGCCGACGGAGGTCGGCGCCTTCATCTCGGCCCTGACGACCAAGACCCATGCGCCCGGCTTCTTCCTGCGCAACGGCCATACCAATCCGACGGCGACGATCCGCAAGAACTTCGTTACGGGGCAGCCCTATAACCCATCGGTTTACTCCGACCCGGCCCTCGATAAGAAGATGGATGGGGTTTACGCCGAGCGCGACGAGAACAAGCGCCAGGAAACGATAAAGGAGCTGACGCGCAACGCGCTGGAGCAAGCGACCTATATCTACCTGCCGACCGGCTACGGCTACACCGCCTGGTGGCCGTGGGTGAAGAACTACGGCGGCGAGCTGCGCGCCGGCGCCGAACGTGCCGGCCCGATCCACGCGCGCATCTGGATCGACCAGGACATGAAGAAGGCGATGGGCTTTTGAACGCGCCGGTCAAACCTGAGCTGTCCGGCACGGACGAGGCTCGAGGGGGCGCGCCGCTGCTCAGCGTGCGCGACCTCGTCACCCGCTTCCGCACCGATCGCGGCGCCGTCACGGCGGTCGATCATGTCTCGTTCGACGTCCGCGCCGGCGAGACCCTGGCCATCGTCGGCGAATCCGGATCGGGCAAGAGCGTCACGGCGCTGTCGATCCTGCGCCTCATCCCGGACCCGCCCGGCTCGATCGAGAGTGGCCAGATCCTGTTCGACGGCCAGGACCTGCTCGGGCTTTCGGAGGCCGAGATTCGCGCCGTGCGCGGCAACCGCATCGCCATGATCTTCCAGGAGCCGATGAGCTCGCTCAATCCGGCGCTCACGGTCGGCATGCAGGTCGGCGAGCCGATCCACCAGCACCGTGGCGCCCCGTGGGCAAAGGTGCTGCGGCAGGCGCGCGACCTTCTGGGGCGGGTCCGCATGTCGGATCCGGACGCGCGCGTCGGCGCCTATCCGCACCAATTTTCGGGCGGCATGCGCCAGCGCGCGATGATCGCCATGGCCCTCGCCTGCGATCCGCAGCTGATCATCGCCGACGAGCCGACGACGGCCCTCGATGTCACCGTCCAGGCCCAGATCCTCGATCTGCTGCAGGACCTGGCGAAGCGGGCCAACTCGGCGCTGATCCTGATCACCCATGACCTCGGCGTCGTCGCCCGCTACGCCGACCGCGTGGTGGTGATGTACGCGGGCCGGGTGGTCGAGACGGCGCCGGCTCGCGAGCTCTATGCGCGGCCGCGGCACCCTTACACGCGCGGGCTGATGGCCTCGGTGCCGCGGCTCGACGGGGACACCGCCAAGCGGCTGGTTCCGATCGAGGGGCAGCCGCCGGACCTCTCGGCCCTGCCGCCGGGTTGTGCCTTCGCGCCGCGCTGCCAGGAGGCCACGGAGACGTGCCGGCTCAGCCGGCCGCCGCTGCGCGCGGTTGGCACGCGGCACCAGGTCGCCTGCACGCTGGAGAACTGATCGATGGCCGAGCCGCTGTTGCGTGTGGACGACCTGAAGGTACACTTCCCCATCGAAGGCGGCATGTTGCTGCGCAAGCAGGTCGGCAGCATCCGCGCCGTCGACGGTGTGTCGCTGACCGTCAACCGCGGCGAGACGCTTGGTCTCGTCGGCGAGAGCGGTTGCGGCAAGTCGACCACGGGCCTCGCGATCATGCGCATGCTGACGCCGACCGGCGGCCGCATCGCCTTCGAGGGGCAGGACATCACCGCCTACGACAAGGCGCAGATGCGCCCGCTGCGCCGGCGCATGCAGATGGTCTACCAGGACCCCTACGGCTCACTCAATCCGCGCATGAAGGTGCGTGACCTGATCGGCGAGCCGCTCGTCGTGCATGGGCTCGCCAGCGATCGCCGCGCCTACGAGGACAAGATCGCCAGCCTGATGCGCACGGTCGGACTGCTGCCCGCGATGGCCGACCGCTATCCTCACGAATTCTCGGGCGGGCAGCGCCAGCGCATCGGCATTGCCCGTGCGCTCGCGCTGGAGCCGAGCCTGATCATCTGCGACGAGCCGGTGTCGGCGCTCGACGTGTCGATCCAGGCGCAGGTGGTCAACGTGTTCGTCGACCTCCAGCAGCGCCTGGGCCTCGCCTATGTGTTCATCGCCCACGATCTCGCCGTGGTCCGCCACGTGAGCGATCGGATCGCCGTGATGTACCTGGGCCGTATCGTGGAGATCGCCAAGCGCGATACCCTCTACCGCTCACCGCAGCATCCCTACACCCAGGCGCTGCTGGCAGCCGTTCCCGTGGCCGATCCGGTCGTCGAAGCCAGCCGCAGCCGAGCGATCGTGTCCGGCGAGGTGCCGAGCGCCACCAAACCCCCGCCGGGCTGCGCGTTCCACACGCGCTGCCCGCACGCTTTCGCGCGCTGCCGAACTGAGCTACCAGCGCTGCGCGACCTCGGCGACGGCCAGGCCGTAGCCTGCCATCTCGATGAAGCGAACGGGTAATGCTGCCGAAGGACGTGGACGACGCCAGGCTCGACGAGCGCAAGCCCGCGCATACGGACAAGTTCATCGCCAAGCGCGCCTCGATCCTCGACGCGGCGGCCCGGCACTTCAACCGGCACGGCCTGAAGGGTGCGACCCTGGCCGATATCGCCGCCAGCGTCGACCTCACGACGAACAGCGTCACCTATTACTACCAGCGCAAGGACGAGCTCATCGCCGCCTGCCTTATGCGCTCGATCGAGGCGGTCGAGACGCTCGCCCGGACCGCGCTCACTGCGCCGGATCCGCAGGCGCGCGTGCGTGCCCTGATCCGCGGCCATGCCGCTCTGCTCGCCGACATCGCGGCCGGCCGCCACGACGACCTCGTCAGCTTCAACGACCTGCGCAGCCTGCGGCCGCCCCTCGCCGACGAGGTGTTCACCGCCTACACCGAGATGTTCCGCAGCGTGCGCCGCGTGCTGCCGAAGGAGGGAACCGACCGGCCGTCACGCAACGCGCGGGCGCATCTGCTGCTTTCGCTGGTGCATTGGATGCGCTGGTGGATCAGGCGCTTCGAGCCGGACGACTACGCCTATGCCGCCGAGCGCATGGGCGACATCATCGTCGGCGGCCTGCTGCGCGGCGGCTGCGGCGCAACGCGTCCTTTGCCCGCGCAGTTGCCCGCGCTGCGCCGGGCCACGGGCGAACGCGCCGTATCCGAGGCGTTCCTGCGGGCGGCCACGCAGCTGGTGAACGAGCAGGGCTTCCGCGGCGCCTCGGTGGAGCGCATCGCGGCGCGCATCAACCTCACCAAGGGCTCCTTCTACCATCACTATGAAAGCAAGGACGAACTGGTCACCGCCTGCTTCGAGCGCACCTTCGAGGTGATCCGCCAGACCCAGCTCGGCGCCGTGGCGGGCCTCACGTCGGACGTCGACCGGCTGCTGGCGGCAGCGCGGGCACTGGTGCTCTACCAGCTGTCAGCGCAGGGCCCGCTCGTGCTGGTGACCGCGGCCAGCGCGCTGCCCGAGGCGCCGCGCGCCGACGCCCGCCGCCGGCTCGACCAGCTCACCGAGCGGTTCGGCGTCTTCATCGTCGACGGCATGCTGGCCGGCGCGATCGCCCCGCTGGAGCCGGCCATCGCCGCCCAGCTCGTGGCCGGCATGATCAACGCCGCCTGCGAGCTCGAGCGCTGGATCCCGGGCGTTAGCGGCGACGAGGCCGTGGAGCTCTACATGCGGCCGCTGTTCGAGGGGATTCTGGCGGGGGGTGGGTAGTGGGCCACGGGTTTCGGGCCGACCGGCAGGCATAACTCCAGAGTGTTGATTTCCAGCACCGGGCAAAGTTGTTTGTCTTGCTATTCCAGATATGGCGTCAGCACATCTTCGATCCATTTCATGAATGCGCGGACCCGGCGCGACAGGTTGCTCCGATGTGCGACGACGAGGGACACGGGGAGCGCCCGGCGACGGAAATCGGGTATGATCTCCACAAGCGCTCCGCTCTCCAGGTATCGGCCAATCCCCAAGAGTGGCGCCTGAATCAGGCCAAGGCCGGCGAGGGCAGCGGCTTCGTAGGTCTGCGCGCTGTTGACGTGTAGCGCACCTGGCAACTGAAGCGTCGCGTAGCTGTCGCCGTCCGGATATTCCCATCCATAGGGTTTTGCGCCCAGCATCGTCGAAAAATGAATTGTCCGATGTTCCTGATGCTGGAGATCTTCTAGCGATCGAGGGACGCCATAGCGCGCCAGATAGGCAGGACTGGCAGCGTTGACCATGCGCAACAGGCCCAGTGGACGGGCAATCAGCGTCTCGTCCCCTATCGGCCCAAGCCGCAATACACAGTCGAACCCCTCTTGAGCCAGATCGACTTGCCGATCCGTACTCGACACCTCCAGCTCCAACTCGGGGTGAGCCGCCATGAAACCCGGCAAGGCCGGCACGATCGTTGTGCGCGCCACCTCGGTCGGAAGATCGACCCGTAAACGCCCGCGAAGTGCCACGCGATCGCCTGCAAACATCGAGTGCAGGTCATCGACTTCAGCAAGCAAATCGCGGGCACGGGCATGAAATGCGCGTCCGTCCTCGGTCAACTGCACGCTGCGCGTCGTCCGGTGCAGGAGCCTGGCACCGACATCTTCTTCCAGCTTGCGGATCGCCGTTGAGGCCCTCCCCTTCTGGATGCCCAGGCTAGCAGCCGCGTGGGTGAAACTCCCCATTTCCGCTACCGTTATGAAGATGAGGAGAGGTTCGAGATTCTGCATTTTCGTGCCTCGTCATTGTTCACCTCAGAGAGAACGGTGAGTTCGCTTTGTCGGTGTTTATCATATCCAGGAGGCACAGTAGGATTCGAAATCGGGCGAGCCCATGGGAGAACGACAAGTGTCCGAAACTATGAACCTGCATCAAGTGCCTGAAGCTATGACCTTGCATCGCAGCCTGTGGGCCGGCCGGATATTGAGCGCGATTGTCGTTGTCGCTCTGGTGGCAGACGGGACTATTCAGCTTCTCGTGCCGGCACAGGTCGCGGGCATGCTGCGGGAAACCGGGTTCGCGGTGGACCTGACCCGTACCGTGGGCCCGACCATACTTGTCTGCGCCATCTTTTACGCCATTCCGGCCACCTCCGTCCTCGGCGCGATCCTGGTGACGGGCTTTCTGGGAGGCGCAATCTGCGCCCATGTCCGCATCGGCGAGTTGGGATCGCCGCCGGAACTTATTTCCCTGCTTCTGGGCGCGATGACATGGGGTGGCCTCTACGCGCGCGATCCCCGTATCCGGGCCCTTCTGCCAATCGTCCATTGAACCGACAGGGGCATTGCTCTGTCCTTCAAGATCAGGAGAAAACGCATGTTTTTAGTCATGGGAATTACCGGAAAAGTGGGCAGTGCAACGGCAGAACATCTGCTGGCGCACGGCAAGAAAGTACGCGCGCTCGTCCGCAATCGCGAGAAGGCGGCCAACTGGGCGAACCGGGGCGTGGAACTGGTAGACGGCGATTGGACTGATTCGGCAGCCATCGTGCAAGCGCTCAAAGGCGTCGAAGGCGCGTTTGTCATGTTGCCGGCTGTCTGGGCGCCCTCGCCTGATTACAGAGAAGCAAAAGGCCTGATCGCAACCTATGTCGAAGCGATCACCAAAGCAACGCCGCCGCGCGTGGTTGCGCTTTCGTCGATGGGTGCGAACAGAACCAGCGGGCTCGGGATGATCACGGCCTTGTCGCTTCTGGAGCAAGGTCTTCGTGACCTGACATCTCCAATCGCATTTGTGCGCGCCGGCGGATTCTTCGAAAATTTTCTTTACGGCTTGCAGGTCGCCCAGAGCGGAGCGCTACCGGTCTACTATAATCCGACAAGCCGGAGATCAACCATGGTCGCGACGAACGACATCGGCGCGGAGGTCGCAACCCTTTTGAGCGGGCCGGCCTGGTCAGGGCGGCGCGTCGTCGAGCTTGGCTCGATGGTCAGCGCGGATGAAGTCGCCGAGCAATTGGGTGAGGTCTTGAAGCTTGACGTGAAAGCCTTCGCCGTCCCGCGCGCAGGGTGGGCGGAGGCGTTCGAGCAGTTCGGCATCCCGAAGGGCCACACCGGACCTGCCGAAGAAATGTTTGAGGCCGTGAACGCGGGATGGATGGACCTCGGAGCCGAGGATACGGAGCACGTAGCGGGTACGACGTCCGCACGCGATGTATTCGAGGCTGCACAGAACGCCGCCAAGGCGTAAGTCCGGGCCGGATCAGGCATGAGGGGGAGACTGCCCGCTTCTGCCTCGGACGCGTCCCCGTCTATCCGAACACGCACCGTCGGCGCCGCCTGAGGGGTTCACAACGCTTGCCGGCCCGGGCCGATTGCGCACGAAGCTAAAGGAAGCGGGGCCCTCGGCGCTCGATATCGAAGAGATCGAGGTCGTCTGGGAAGGGCCCGCTGGCCAGTCCTACCTTGACGATGTTCGGGAGCTGCACGGCTACATGGGTGCCTATGCCACGCTCGATGAGGGTGAACGCCGCCGGATGGACGAGCCGATCCTGACGGTGGTCGGCCATTGCAACGCACAACCGGGTCGTGCTCCGCTCCAGCGTACTTCTGGCCTTCGGCACGAGACGGTCGTCACCCCACGGCGCCCGTCAATCACGGCGGCCAGAGGGTCTGCTGAAGAGGAACAGTCGCTGGCGCTGCGTTGGCCGATGGCGGTACGCCGGCCCAGATCGGCTTGGCGGCGCCGAGTGCCGAACGCAACTGCCCTCGCCTATCCCAGCAGCGAGTGGTGCGCGCCGACGCCGGCGAGCACGCCGGCTGCCGAAGCCATGGTGGCATTGTGCATGGCGGCGGCCGCATCACCGGCGGCGTAGACGCCGGGCACGGTGGTCTGCTTCCACTCGTCCACGCGCAGGTGCGGACCTGTGTGGCCCTCGTCCACGGCACAGCCGAGTTGCTCGGCAAGGGGGCTTGCCATCTGCGTCTGGGGAGCGGTGAACAGGGCGCCGAGCGGCACCGTGCGGCCGTCGGCGAGGCGCACCGCATCGAGCGCCGGGGCTGGGCCGAGCAAGGCGACCACCGGTATAAGCTCGATGGCGACGCCGCGCTCGGCCAGGCGCCCCCGCGCCGCCTCGCTGAGCTCCAGCCGCCCTTGGGTGAACAGGGTGGTCGGGCCCCAGTCGGCGATCAGCAGCGCCTGCTCGTCCGCCCTGGCATGGTTGGCGAGAACGCCGAGCGGCCGCCCGGCGACTTCGTAGCCGTGGCAATAGGGACAATGCAGCACGCTCTCGCCCCAGCGCTCGTCGAGGCCGGGGATCGACGGCAGCACATCGCGGACGCCCGTCGCCAGGATCAGGCGGCGCGCCGCCTTCTCGCCGCCGTCGCCCAGCGACACCGTGAACCGCTCGTGCTCGCCCGCGGCCGCCGTGGCGACACCATGGTGCACGGCGACGGTGGGATAGGCACGGAGCTGCTTCAGGCCCTCGGCCACGATGGCCGCCGGCGCCACCCCGTCCTGGCCGAGGAAGCCGTGCGCGGCCTTGGCGAAGCGGTTGCGGGGCAGGCCGGCATCGATCAGCAGGACGGGGCGGCGGGCGCGGACCAGTTGCATGGCCGCCGACAGGCCGGCGAAGCTGCCGCCGATGATGATGGCGTCATAAGGCAAAGGGGATGGCTCCTCTCACGCATCTAATGAAGTTACGAGATAATGCCGACGATCAACTCAACACGCAACCCTATTTGTTACGTGATTGGGTTGCCCTATGATGCGCGCGACCAGGAGGGCCCACTCGGTGCGAAACGACAGCCGGCTTTCGCGCATGCTGCACGTGCTGATCCACATGGACCGGCACGCGGGCGCCGTCACGTCGGAGACGCTGGCCGCGATGCTGAGCACCCATCCGGTCGTGGTGCGCCGCACAATGGCCGGCCTCAAGGCCGCCGGCTACGTCCGCTCCGAGAAGGGCCACGGCGGCGGCTGGGCCCTCGCCCGTCCGCTCGACGCCATCACTCTGCGCGACATCTACCAGGCGCTCGGCGCCCCCCAATTGTTCGCCATCGGGCTGGCGGTCGACCATCCCGAGTGCCTGGTGGAGCAGGCGGTGAACGGCGCGCTCGGCGAGACCATGCGCGAGGCCGAGGGTCTCGTCCTCCAGCGCTTCGGCGAGGTCACTCTGGGAGACCTCGCGCGCGACTTCGATGCGCGGTACGGCGCCGCCTGCGGACCGGCCGGGCAGCAGTCGCCGTCGCGCTGAACACCGTCCCGTGCAGCGGCGGTCGGACAGGTCCTCACGGCTGCACACCGTGGCGGCCCGCAGCTACGCCTGCGCGCGAAGAATGATTTATGATCCTTTAGTCATTTTTGTTGCGATGACCGCCAAACGGGTGTTCAGTCGCGGTGGTCGGCGGTATCCGCCGACCTCGAAACAGGCAAGGACGCTCGGCCTCCGCCGCAGCTAACCAAGGCCGGATCGATGGGAAACGCTCGTGGTCCAGCAGATGAACTCCGCATCCCGGCGATGCAGGCGGCTGAATAGCTTGGGCCGACACAAGCGCGTGGCGATTGAGTGGGACCACCCAATCGCAAGGGAAGCGCTTCAGATTCAAAAAATTGGAGCATTGCGCCGTTGGACGTTGTCCATCGACCGGCGCATTGGTCCGGTTAAGCGCGCGATCGCCGCGATAGCCCTCGTTCTGGCGACATCGGCGGCCGGCGGCGCAGCAGCGCAGCAGCCCATCGAGCTGAAGCTGCTCGATCGCTTCCCGGTCGACCACTACATCGCCCGCTACGCCACGCTCTACTGGATCGACGAAGTGCAGAAGGCGACCGGCGGGGCGGTCAAGATCCAGCGCTATCCGAGCGAGAGCTTGGGCAAGTCAAAGGACATGCTGACGCTGGTCAAGGCCGGCGTCACCGATATGGGCGAGTTCTTCCCGGGCTATCTCGGCGCGCCGATGGCGCTCTCCACCATCGGCGAATTGCCGGGCCTGGTGCCGAACGCCTGCGCTGCCTCGCTGGCCTACGAGGAACTGGCCCGCCCCGGCGGGATCATCGACAAGGCCGAGCTGGTTCCGGCCGGCGTGCGCATGCTCTACGTGGTGGGCTTGCCGCAGTACGAACTCTTTACGTCACGGAAGATCGAGTCTGTGGCCAGCCTGGGCGGCCTGAAGATCCGCTCGAGCGGCGCCACCATGGATGCGGGCCTGCGCAGCGTCGGCATCGTCCCGATCCGCATGGGCGCGCCCGAGCTCCACGAATCGTTCTCCCGCAAGACCGTCGATGGCACCGCTTTTCCCATCGCCAGCCTCTACCCCTACGACCTGGCGAAGCTGGTGAAATATGGCACCGTCGGCGGCACGTTCGGCAGCAGCATCACCTTCTATGGCATATCGAGCCGGGTTTGGGACAAGCTGCCCGCCGCCGTCCAGGCGGCGATGCTGGAGGCCGGCGAGCGGACGACGCGGCGGGCCTGCGCGCTGATCGACCGCGACAACGAGGAAGCCTTCAGAACGCTGGAGCAAGGCGGGGCTACGCTGGTCCGCTTCACGCCCGAGCAGGGCGAAGCGCTGCGTGCGCTCTACGCGCCGGTGACGCAGGAATGGGCGACGGCCCTGGATGGTCGCGGCAAGCCCGGCAGCGAGGTGCTGACCAGGTTCCGCGAGGCAGTCGCCCGCGGCCAATAGGGCCAACAACGCATAACCATCGGACCGGCAGGCGAATGAACCGCCGGGCGCCGAGGGGCGTGACGCGATGGACATGAGAGGGAGGACAAGGACATGCAGCGGATGATCAGTCGCGGCGTGATGGGCGCAGGGCTGGCGATCGGTGTGGTCGCGCTACTGGGTGCCGGCACCGCTATAGCCGAGACGATCAAGCTGAAGCTGGCCGACCGGCTGCCACAGGAGCACTACGTCGCCCGCTACACCACGGAATACTGGATCGACGAGGTGCAGAAGGGCACCGGCGGGAAGGTCGCAATCCAGCGCTTCCCGAGCGAGCGGCTCGGCAAGTCAAAGGACATGCTGATGCTGACCAAGTCCGGCGTGGTCGACATCGGCGAGTATGTGCCGGGCTACCTCGGCGATCAGATGCCGCTGTCGACCGTGGGCGAACTGCCCGGCATCGTCCCTACCGCCTGCGCCGCCTCCTTCGCCTATGAGGCGCTGGCCAGGCCCGGCGGGCTCTTGGACAAGGCTGAACTCAAGCGCCAGGGATTGCGGCTGCTCTATGCGGTCGGACTGCCCGCTTACCAGCTCTTCACCTCCAAGCAGATCGGGGACTTGGCCAGCCTCGAGGGACTGAAGGTGCGCTCGACGGGACCGGCGATGGACTCGGGCCTGCGCCAGCTCGGCATCACGCCGATCCGCATGAGCGCGGCGGAGCTCAACGAATCCTTTTCGCGCGGCACCGTCGACGGCACCGCCTTCCCCGCCGCCAGCATCTTCTCCTACGACCTGCAGAAACAGGCCAAATACGCCACCACGGGCCTGAGCTTCGGCAGCAGCATAACCTTCTACGCCATCTCGACCAGAGTCTGGGACAAGCTGCCGGCAGACGTCCAGAAAGTCATGGCCGAGGCGGGCGAGCGAACCACCCGCCACGGCTGCAAATTGATTGACGCCGATGACAAGGCGGCCTTCGAGCGGCTGCGGGAAGGCGGCACCGCGCTGGTGACACTTCCCGACCAGCAGCGGGAGAAGTTCAATGCGCTGTTGTCGCCGGTCGCCGTCGAATGGGCGGATGGGCAGGACAAGAAGGGCCGCGCCGGCAGCGAGACGCTGAAAGCTTTCCGCGCCGCAATACCGACGCCCTGACGGCGGCAGCGTTCTCTCCGCCGGCCGCTGCCGCGGCCGGCTGCCGTTCCTCGCAGATAGGCCAGTCGATGCCGACCACCGCAAGCTACAGCGTCCGCCGCATCGCCGGCGTCGACATCGGCGAGTTCCATCTCCAATCACAGTCGGGAATGAACCCGCTATCCAGCTCGACCGTGGCCGCGATGCATGACGGCTTGCGACGCCTGGATACGGTCGAGCCGCCGCACGCCATCCTGTTCCGGGCGAGCGGCCGCTGCTTCTGCGCCGGTGCCGATCTCAAGGAGTTCGGCACCATCACCGAGGAGGGGTTTCGCGGCTACATGGTCGCGGTGCTCGAGATGTATGCAGCCATGGCCGAGGTGCGCAAGCCGGTGATTTCGCTCGTGCATGCCGACGCGCGCGGCGGCGGCGCCGCGGTCGCTCTGTTCTCCGATTTCGTTATCGCCGCCGACAACGCCTTGTTCGCGCTGCCGGAAGTCCACAGGGGTCTGGCCGGTGGCGGCTACCTGTTGCCGCGGCTGGTGGGCAAGCAGCGGGCGGCCGAGATGGTGCTGCTCGGACGCACCTACACCGCCCAGGCCATGCAGCAGATGGGGTTGGTGACCGAGGTCTGTGCCTCCGAGGCGCTCGAAGTGCGCCTGGAAACGCTGTGCGCCGAGCTCGCGCAGATCTCTCCGGGGGCGTTCGCGGTCGGCAAGCGCTCCCTGGCCGCCGGGCTGTTCACCGGCATGCGCGAAGCAATGGCCACGCATGTGGAAGCGCAGACGCAATCCTTTCGCCTGGCTCGCGACAACGGCTTGCTGTGACGTCCGCCGCGTCCGGGCTTCACGAGGCCCGCCCGGACGCGCTTCGCCTGTCCCTTAATGGCGGCACACCACAACGATACCTGGGGGCGCACCGTGTTGAGACATATCGAGCGCACGATAGATTCAATTGATTATGTTTTGCGTGGATTTATCGGAGCATGTTTAATACTTGTCATGTTTATTATATTCTTCGACGTCGTGGGACGCTATGCATTCAACAGCCCCATCTCCTGGGTCTACGACATCGTCGCCATCTATTTCCTCAATGCGATTCTCTACCTCATGGCTTCGGAGACACTGCGGTCGGGCAGCCATCTCGCGCTCGACCTTCAGGTCCGGCTGTTGCCGCAGCGCGTCTGGTCCCTGCTGCAGGGCGCGGCATGGTTGGCGGTCGCCGCAGTTCTGGCCCTCGCCTGTTGGCAGATCGGCGGTGCGGCGATCCGGAGCCTGATCGCCGGCGAAGTGCATCCCGGCCTGTATGAATGGCCGGTCTGGCTGGAGAAGGGGATCGTGGCCTTCGGCCTGGCACTTCTGGTGGTGCGCATCGGCCTGCGGCTGACGCGCTTCTGCCTGACGGGCGCCGATGCGCGAGTATTCCACACCGAGGACGCCCACGATGCCGGGGCGCTGCCTCCTGCCGCGCTCGGCGAAGCGGCTGGCGGAGGGCGGGCCCGGTGAATACCTCTGCCGTCTTCTTGATTCTGGGCGTGCTGTGCCTGCTGCTGCTGTTGCGCATCCCAGTGGCGTTTTCGATCCTGGCCGCCGCCTCGCTCGGCTTGCGGCTGGTCGCAGGCTCGGACGTGTTGATGGGCATCTTGGAGACGACGCCCGTCTCGGCGGCCGCGAGCTATGAGTTCGTTACCGTGCCGATGTTCCTCTTGATGGCCGAGTTTGTCGTCATCAGCGGTGTCGCGGACGGGATCTTCCGGGCGGCGGCGGCATGGGTCGGGCGATTCCCGGGCGGGCTGGCCGTCGCCACAGCGCTCGCCGGAGCCGGCTTCGGTGCCATCTCCGGCTCGAGCACGGCGGCGGCGGCGACGCTCTCGGCCACCTCCGTCCCGGCCATGCTGCGCGAGGGGTACGAGCCGAAGCTCGCCTACGGCGTCGTCGCCATCTCCGGCACGCTCGCCATGCTGATCCCGCCGAGCGTGGCCATGGTGCTCTATGGTCTGATCGCTGACGTCAGCATCGCCGCGCTCTTCGTCGGTGGCGTGATCCCGGGCATCGTGGTCGCCGTCACCATCATCTTGACCGTGCAGGCCATCGTCTGGCTCGACCCGTCGAAGGCGCCGCGCATCACCCACTATTCACGCAAGGACCGGTCGCAGGCGCTGCGTGTTGCCATGCCGATGATGCTGCTGTTCGCGGGCGTGACGGGAGTGATCTATTCGGGCGTGGCCACGCCGACCGAAGCCTCGGCGATCGGCGCCTTGGGTGCCTTCGTCATCGCTATGGCAGCGCGCCGGCTCGACCGGCGCAACGTTCTTGCCGCGGCCTCGGCGGCAGCGCGGACCACCTGCATGGTGCTGATGGTGATCGTCGCCGCCCACGTGCTCGCCTACTTCCTCGTGCTGACCAGTGTGACGGAAAATCTGATCAGTTGGGTGAACGGGCTGGGCCTGCCGCGCTGGGGCGTGCTGATGGTGATCTACGCGATCTTCCTGATCCTCGGTTGCTTCCTCGACCTCGCAGCCATACTGGTGCTGACCATTCCCGTGGTGCTGCCGCTGGTCGTATCGCTGGGCTACGATCCGATCTGGTTCGGCATCATGGTGATCGTGCTGGGCGAGGTCGGGCTGGTGACGCCACCCGTGGGCCTGAACGTTTTCGTCGTCGCCCGTGTCACCAAGCAGCCGGTCATCGAGGTGTTCCGGGGCGTGACGCCGCACGTGTTCGCGCATCTGATCGCCATTGCCGTGCTGACGATCTTCCCCGAGCTGGTGCTATGGCTGCCGAGCACGATGAAATAGAGCATGATCTCGAAGGGCGGCCGCCGGATTCTCGGCAGGATCACGCCCAAACCAACGACTTGGAGCGAGAGGATGATTCAAGTGGAATCATCATCTCGCTCTAGACGCGACATGCCCGAGAGCGACACGAGACATATGCCGATACGCAAGGGAGAAAAAAAGAAGACCCGGCAAGAGAAGGCGGCCGAGAACAGGCTGAAGCTGCTGCACGCCGCCGCCGAAGTGGTCGGCGCCCTCGGCTATACCGAAGCATCGGTGGCGCGCATCGTCGAACGGGCTGGACTAGCTCATGGAACATTTTATCTCTATTTCGAATCACGTCAGGATTTGTTCGATCAACTGCTGCCCGAGATCGGGGGCGAGGCGTTGGCGGAGATCCGCGAGCAGCTCGGCGTGCCGCCCGACTTCATTACAATGGAGGAGCGCGGCCTACGGGCGTTCTTTGGCTATGTGCTGAAGAACCCGGCCTATTTCCGCATCCTCACCGAAGCGGAGGCGGCTGCGCCGGCTGCTTACCGCAAGTATACCGCGGATCGGACAGGGCGCTTTCTCGATTCAATTACCACGGCCTGGCGGCGGGGCGAAGTGAAGGGTTTCAGCCAGCAGGAATTGGGCGTCCTGACGCAAATCATGCTGGCGTCACGCGCCTATCTCTTCCAGCACTACGGCAAGGACACGGATGGCCCCCGGGCAGTGCCGGAGTGGGTGGTCTCGGCGTATGTCCGCTTCGTCGCGCGCGGCCTGGGACTGCCCGAACCCCAGGCGGGGTCCGAGGCGGAGCCGCCGTCGACGACTTGAGGGCGACACGTTCCGAAGTCGATGGCGCGAGTCAGCCCCGATGAAGCCGCAGGAAGCGACGTCGCGGCTTCCCGTCAGTTGCCCTCCATGGTCCCAAGCACCTCTCGCGCCGCGTCCTGTCTGGCCCGGCCAAGACCGCCCTCGCGCGCGATCTGGAGGATGCGGTCGGGGCCGTATCCAAGCAGCGCGCCGAGGACGGCATCGGTGTCAACACCGAGCATCGGCGCGGCGACGGGATCGGCCAGCGGCGTTCGGCTGAAATGAATGGGCAGCCCGACGTTGGGCACCGGTCCGAGCACCGGATGCTCGATCTCGCTGAGCAGGTCGAGCGCGGCGACCTCCGCTGATTGCAGCGCCTCGCCCACCGTACGGATCGCGCCGGCGGCCACCCCCGCCGCGTGCATCCTGGCCAGCCAATTGGCGCGATCGTCCCGGCGCAGCGCCTCGCCGATCAGGGCGAGCAAGGGCTTCTGGTTGTCCCGCCGCGCCTTGCTGGTGGCGTAGTCCGGATGATGGGCAAGATCGGGCCGGCCCAGCACGTCCGTCATCAGTCGGCGGAAAATGCGGTCGTTGGCGCAGGCGAGATAGATGGGGCCGTCTCTGGTCTCGAACGACCCGACCGGCACGGCGGTGTTCTGGGTGTTGCCGAACCGCGTGGGGCTCACGCCCGTCGCAAGATACGACATGTGGAAATTTCCCAGCATGTTGAGCGCCGCTTCAATCAGCTTGGTCTCGATGCGCTGTCCCTCACCCGTGCGCATGCGGGCGATGAGCGCCGCCTGGATCGCGTTGGCCGTCATCATCGCGGCGGCCATGTCCATGATCGACGGCCCGGCACGGACCCCCTCCTGCTCGGGAAAGCCATTCATCGATATGAAGCCGCTCTCGGCTTGGACAATCGGATCGAACCCCACCCGTCCGGCCGACGGCCCGCTGCGGCCGTAGGCGGAGACGGAGCAGAAGATCAGGTCGGGCTTGCGCGAAGCGAGCAGCTCATAGCCCAGCCCGAGCCGCTCCATCGCACCGGTGGCGAAGTTCTCGACCACGACGTCGGCTCGCTCGATCAGGTCGAGCGCCACCTCGCGCCCGGCCGGCGACTTGAGGTCGAGCCCCACGCTCTCCTTGTTGCGGTTCGCCCATAGATACGGAACGCCTTCGCTCCCGATATGCGGAGGATAGCTGCGGAAGCCGTCACCCTCGTCGGCATTTTCGATCTTGATCACCCGCGCCCCAAGGTCGGCCAGGATCAGCGTGGCGAATGGACCCGCGATGAAGTGCGTGAAATCGACGATGGTTACATCTGCCAGCGGCGTCTGCGCCTCCGCCGGCCTCGGTTGATGCGCCGGCAACGACCTGCCTCTTCGCATGCGCTCTTCTCCCTTTGCTCATTGTTCTCGCCTGCGAGCCGGCTGAGCCGGGCTGGCGACGGGGATCGTAGCTCGCTGTCGGAGATGCCGACAATAAAATGATTAATGATCCACTTGTCATTTTTAGTGCAGTTGCGTCGCCGCACATTGGGCGCGTCCGTTTGGAACCTGGAGCGTCTGCCGCGCCGGTGAGAACGCCGCGAAGCGACAATGTCGGGATCCGCAGCCGCCGCGCGTCCTCAGGCCACGGACGACATCTTGCGCGAAACGGAGCCCTGCATGCCCACCATCGTCTCCCACCTGTGGTTCGAGAAGGACGCGCGCCGAGCGGTCGAGCGCTACGTCTCGCTGGTTCCCGGCTCCGCCGTCATCAGCGGCAGCACGCTTGCGGCCGAGACACCGAGCGGCCCGCCGGGCAGCGTCGAGATCATCGAGTTCCGCCTCGGCGACCAGCACTTCGTGGCCCTTCAGGCCGGCCCGCTCGATCCGTTCAACCATTCGTTCTCGATCCAGGTCCGCTGCGAGAGCCAGACCGAGATCGACCGCATCTGGGACGGGCTGCTCGCCGACGGCGGCGCGGCCGAGCAGTGCGGCTGGCTCAGGGACCGCTGGGGCCTCTGCTGGCAGGTAGTACCGCGCATCCTCGGCGAGATGGCAGCCGACCCCGATCGCGCCCGCGCCAAGCGGGTGACCGAGGCCATGCTCGAGATGGTCAGGATCGACATCGCAGCGCTGGAGCGCGCGTATCGGGCCGAGGCGTAGCGCCGGCGGTCGCACGCCCGGCGGAGCAGCCTCAGCCCGCCAGAAATGCCTCGACGGCGGCGGCCATGGCGAACACCTTGTGGTCGGCCCGGGCGAGGCCGGCGATGGTCAGGCCGACGGGAGCGCCGCCGGCGGCGGCCACGGGCAGCGAGATGGCGCAGCCGTCGATCAGGTTGATCAGCGATGCGTTGCGCAGCGCCCGCGCGTTGGCCCGGCCGAAGGCCTCGTCGGTTGCCAGGTCGGCGATTCGCGGCGGTAGGCTCGCCACCGTCGGCATGACGATGGCGTCGTAGGTGGCGAAGCGCGCTTCGACCCGGGCAATGAGGCCGCGCCGCGCCGCCAGGAGATCGAGATAGTCCGCCGCGCTTTGCGCGGCGCCCTTCTCGATGCGGCTCAGCACGCGCGGATCGTAGCTCGCGCCGGCTTCGGCGATCAGGCCGCGATGCCAGGCATAGCTTTCCGCCGCGGCCAGGCCGCCCTTGGCATTCATGGCGCCGACCTCGGCGAACTCCGGCACGGCGATGCGCGATACCAGCGCCCCCGCCCGCTCCAGCGCTGCCAATGCCTGCTCGAAGGCCGCCGCCACCTCCGGGCCGAGATCGTCGAGGACGACGGTTGTCGGCACGGCGAGCCGCAGCCCGGCGGGACCAAGGGGCACGACGGGCGCCGCCGCATCGCCGGCGAGCACCGCGTCGAGCGCGGCGCAGCAGGCGACCGAGCGGGCCAGCGGCCCGATCGAATCGAGGCTCGGCGACAGCGGCACGCAGCCCTGCTGCGGCACCCGCCGCGCCGTGGGCTTGTAGCCGACGATGCCGCAGAAGGCGGCCGGGATGCGGCAGGAGCCGCCGGTGTCGGTGCCGAGCGCGCCGTGGGCCATGCCGTCGGCGACCGCAACGGCGCCGCCGGAGGTGGAGCCGCCGGAGGCACGCCCGACCGACCGCTCGAAGGGCGCGCGCGGGTCGCCGTAGTGCGGGTTCAGCCCCAAGCCCGAATAGGCGAACTCGGTCATGCTGGCGCGGCCGATCACGACGAAGCCCGCCTGCCGCAGGCGCGCCACCGCGGCCGCGTCGTGGCTGGCGGCCGGCCGGCCGGCGAGCGCCGTGGAGCCGGCGGTGGTCACCTCGCCGGCGATGTCGAACAGGTCCTTGATGGCGAGCGGGATGCCGGCGAACGGCGACGGCGCGGCGCCCGCCCGGCGCAGGTCGTCCATGGCGCCGGCGCTGCGCCGTGCAGCCTCGTGAGCGACGCTGACGAACGTCCGGGCCCCCTCGCCGGCCGGATCGTCGATGCGTGCCAGGCAGTCCTCGACCAGTTGGCGGCTGGTGGTGGCACCGGCGGCAAGGTCACGCGCGAGCGCAGCGAGAGTCGGCGATTTGGTCGGCATGGCTGTTTCCTGGCGGTGAAGGCGGTCGTATCTAACCCGCGTGAGTGCCAGACGCACCTGTCATTGCCTTCGCGTTGCATGCGCGGGCGTGGATCTTGCGTCCGAGCGGCCGACCGAGGGAGATCGCGCCATGAACGCAGCCGAGCAGCCGGACCGGCCCGAAGGCGCCGCCGCCCTCGCCGCCGAACTCGAAGCCCTCGTCGCCGCGGCCCGCGCCGATGCACGCGACGACCCGTTCGGCAACCCGGTATTGTTCGTTGCGCTGTGGCTGACGCGACGCATGGACCGCGGCGAGCTCGACGAGGCGGCGGCGCTGGCGCTGCTGCAGCACCTCGGCCGGGCGGCCGTCGTCGACCGCGCCGGGCGCTTGCGCGCCTACGTCGGGCCTGATGGCGACACCGACGCGCCGTTCACCGCGCTGGCGCAGCAGTTGGCTGGCCGGCTCGGCGACGAGAACGCGCCGGGCTTCGAGACGTTCGTGGCGCAGGCCGGTCGCAACCGCTTCGCCGCGGTGTTCACCGCCCACCCCACCTTCGGCATGCGCCGCGACCTCGCCCATGCCATTGCCGACATGGCGACCATGAGCGAGGGCCGTGCCGCGCGCCTTGGCACCGAGGCGCTGTCGTTCCGCCCGGATCCGGGCATCACCTTGCAGGACGAGTTCGCCCAGGCACGCTTCGCCGTGCGCCACGCGCGCGATGCCATCGACCGCCTCAACGCCGCCCTGCTCGCGGCGGCCCGCGAACGCTGGCCGGAGCGGTGGACGGAGTTCGCGCCGCAGCCGGTCACCCTCGCCTCCTGGGTCGGCTGCGACACGGACGGGCGCACCGACATCGGCTGGTGGGACACGCTGCGCTACCGGCTGGAATCCAAGCGCGGCCAGTTCACGCGCATGCTGGAGAAGCTGCCGGACATTGCTGCGACAGCCGAGGTCCGCGGGATGGTGGACTCGGCGCTGGCCGCCGTCGAGCGACAATTGGCCAAGGCGCCGGCGCCGGGCCGGCAACCGGACCTGGCGGAGCTGCGCGATTTCGCGCTCGTCCTCGTCGGCGAGCGCGACGCGGCGATCCACGAGGCTTCGAGCCTGATTGCCGCCCTCGATCGAGCCGTCGCCGCAGCCCCCGACGACGAGCCGCGCCTGACCTTGTGCCTGATCAAGGCCGGCTGCGTGGCGCACGGCGCCTCCATCGCGCTGCCGCACTTCCGCCTCAACGCCTCCCAGCTTCACAACGCTCTACGCGGCGTCATCCGGGTGGAGTCCGAGCCGACGGAACCGGCCCAGCGCCGCGCCTTCCTGGCGGCGATCAATGGCGCGCTTGCCGCCGTCGAGCCGGTGGCCGTCGATTTCGGTGCGCTGGCGGCCGAACGGGCGTCGGCGGCGCGCATGATGATGACGATCGCGCAGATCGTGAAGCACGTGGACGGCTCGCGGCCCGTGCGCTTCCTCGTCGCCGAGACGGAGACCGGCTACACCCTGCTCAGCGCCCTGTGGCTGGCCCAGCGATTCGGCATCGCCGACAAGGTCGAGATCTCGCCGCTGTTCGAGACCTCGGACGCGCTCGAGCAGGGCCCGCGCATCATCGACGAGGCATTGCGTAGCCCCCATTGGCGCGACTACCTCAAGCGGCATGGCCGCCTCTGCATCCAGTTCGGCTATTCCGACTCGGGCCGCTACATCGGCCAGATCGCCTCCACCTTCTGGGTCGAGCGCCTGCGCGCCCGCATCGGCGACCTGCTTGTCCGCTATGGGCTCACCGACCTAGAGCTCGTCATCTTCGACACCCATGGCGAGTCGGTCGGCCGCGGCGCCCATCCGGCGAGCCTTGCCGACCGCCTCGCCTACCTCGATCCGCGCTGGTCGCGGCGGATGTTCGCGCGCGCCGGCATCCGCACCGTGCGCGAGACCAGCTTCCAGGGCACCGACGGCTACCTGCTGTTCGGCACCGGGCCGCTGGCCGCGGCGACCATCGCCCGCATCGCTGAGCACAGCTTCGCCGACGTCGCGGGGGACGAGGCCGATCCGATCTATGACGAGCCCGATTTCGCCACCGAGTTCTTCCAGACCGTGCGCCAGGAAATGAACGCGTTGGTCGACGACCCCGGCTACGCCGCGCTCATCGGCACCTTCGGCCCCTCGCTCCTGGACAAGACCGGCTCGCGCCCGGCGGCCCGCCAATCGGACGCCGGCGGCCCGGCGCGCATCCGCCATCCCCGCGAGCTCCGCGCCATCCCCAACAATGCCATCCTCCAGCAGCTGGGCTGGCTCGCCAACAGCCTGCACGGCATCGGCCACGCCGCCTCGCGGTCCCCGGATTTGTTCCGCGCCATGCGTAAGGGCTCGGACCGTTTTAGCCGGGCGCTGGGGCTGGCCGAGCACGCCATGGGGGCGAGCGACCTCGACGTGCTGCGCGCCTATCTCGACACGCTCGATCCGGGCAGCTGGTTCGACCGGGCCCGGCGCACGGCGCGCGCGGGGCGCCGCGACGAGCTGATCGGTGTTGCCGTCGCCTTGGAACGGCTCGACCACGCGCCGGCATTGCGTCGCCTGTTCGGCCGCTTCGCCACCGACTGGCTCAAGCTCAGAACTGCGGCCGGCGACACGCCGACGATGCCGACCCGGCTTGCCGCCATGCACGCGCTCCGCCTCGCCGCCATCCACCGCATCTGGCTGCTCGCCATGCACATTCCGGATTTCCGACCCCAGGGTGGCGTCACCCGCGAGGCGCTGATCGAGCGCCTGCTCAGGCTCGACGTGCCGGGCTCACTGGAGGTGCTCGCCGACGTGTTCCCGCAGAAGGCGGATCCGACCGTCGGCCTCGATTTCGGCGAGCCGCCGGGCCCGCGCGAAGGGGGCACCTATGAGGCGCTGCACCGCGAGGTGTTCGCCCCTATGCGCCGCGCCTTCGAGCTGGTGCGCGAGATCTCCGGTGCCATCCAGCACGACATCGGCGCCTTCGGGTAACGGCCGGCTCCCGAAGACGACGAGGCCTGGGGCGTGTCCCGATCAGATGGGCAATGTCCGCGCCGCTCTGCCTATGCCGCAGCCTCGTGTATCAGACCCAGCGCCTCAGCCTGGACCGCGAGCCGCTCGCGCACGGCGCTCGGCAACTGCCGGGCCGACTTCACCCGCGGCAGCTCCAGCTCGGGCATGCGGGCGCGGCTCTCGCCGAACAGCACCTCGTACTCCGCGTAATTGTCGAAGCGGCGGCGGGTGACGTTGTCGACGAAGGTCTCGGCCGGCGCGCCCTCGGCCAGGACGAGGGCGTGGTCCGCAAGCTCGATGTGGAAATAGGTGAAGCGCGCTTCCGCCGGCGCAACGCGGGCGATGGTCGTGCCGTTGACCAGGGCACCCGCCTGCGCCAGCACGCCCTCCAGCAGCATGGCATGGTCGGGAGAGACGTGGAGGTCGCGCGCGGGCACGCCCTCGGCCAGGGCGCCGGCGGCGATGCGTACGGGGCTCGTCCGCAATGGGTCGGCGAAGGCGGTCGCGACAGTCTGCCGGCCGATCCACAGCACGGGGCGGGTCTCGCCCTCCGCCGTCAGCACCAGGTCTCCGGCCGCCAGCGTCTCCACCGCCCGTTCGCCCGTAGGCGTGGCGATGCGGGTGCCGGCGCAGAAGCAGGTCGCCACGATGTCGGTGCCGCCGGCTCCGTCGTCCACCAGCTGGTAGGGAACGCCGCCGTAGCTGCCGGCCGGATCGAGCTGCAAGCTGATGATGCTGCCATCTTCGCCCTGGGTGATTTGCAGGACGTTGCCGGCGAGCAGGGTCACGGTGTCGCCCGCGTCGAAGCTGACATTGGCCAAGTTGATAATGTCCGCCGCATCGTCGAAGTCGTCGATAGTGGCGGCGAAGCCAGCTGCATTGGTGAGCACCAGCTCCCCGGCGATGATCGCGACGGTCTGCTGGGCGTCCGCCGCGCCAATCGTGACCGTGGCGCCATCGCGCAGTTCGACGGCGCCGTCGCCGTTCAGCGTGCCGGAGAGGGTGGCGGTGCCGCCGCCCTCGATCGTGATGGTGCCATTGTTGAGCAAGTTGTCGCGGGTGAAGGAGGCACCGGGGGCGATGGCAATGCTCCCCTCGTTGACCAATGAATAAGCAAAACTTCGGCTTGCAGTAATATTGATATGACCTTGGTTGATAATATCTCCGTACATGCTGATATTGCCACCGGTTAAATTTACAACCGTATCGGCACCGAATACCAATGTGCCGTTCACGGTTTGAACTGATGCCGACGTATTCAGTATGACGCCGTCGAGCTGGACCCCACCGTCGAAGATGATCGTGCGATCGGCGTTGATCGTGCCCGGCGCTTGACCGTCCGCCCCCAACACCGTCAGGCTGTTCACGATGGTGAAATTCGTGCCGGGATCAAGGTTGAGCTCACCCCGGTTCAGCACGCCTTGATAGATGATGTCGTCGAACTTGCCGGTCCAGTTCGTCTCGGTGCTGCCGTCGTCGACGATCCTGCCGTTCGCGATCGTGCCTCCGGAGGCGGTCCCCAGATTGCCGACGCTTGCCAGGTCGAGAACGCCACCGCCCAAGTCGAGCGCGGCGCCGTAGCCGATCGAGATCGACCCGTCATTGCGGATCGCCTCAAGATCCGCCGGCACCAAGTCCACGTACCTGAGGTCGAGTTGCGCGCCAACGCCCACGTCGATCGTACCGGTGTTTGAATAGTTGTTGATGATGGTCAGGAAAGCGTTGGGCACGTCGATATGACCGGCGTTGGTCACGCCGTTGAACACGTTCATGCTCGCTACGACCAACGTAGCCGACGCGCCCACCGTGAGTGACTCGATCGCAACCCCGCTCGTCGCCACCGGATTGCCGCTGTCGATGACGACGTCATCGTTATAGCCGGGCACGCCCGCCGGCTGCCAATTCGCAGCCACGTGCCAATTGCCGTCGCCGCCGATCCAGGTCTTCTGAGCCATCAAACCACCCCCGGCCGGCCCCCAAGCCAGCATGCTCGTGCACCTCACATCATGCATGGGCTCGACAGCCGAACGCCGCCCTTGAGCGCCTTGTGTCGGCCCCAGCATGGACTCGATCCGAGCGAGATGACCATCATCCGATCATCATCATCTCGCGCTAACTCCTTTCTCGAGCGCGATCTTATTCAGAAGCAAGTGTTCCCCTTCTGGAATCACGCTCTAATACCTAGGCAGCGTCCGCAACGAACCCGAGCATCACGGCCCGGTGCGCCAGCCGCGCACGCACGGCGCCGGGCAGTTGCCGGGCCGATTTGACCCGCGGCAGCTCCAGCTCCGGAATGCGCGCGCGGCTCTCGCCGAACAGCGCCTCGTACTCCGGGTAATTGTCGAAGCGGCGGCGGGTGACGTTGTCGACGAAGGTCTCCGCCGCCGTGCCCTCCGCCACGATCAGGGCGTGGTCGTCGAGCTCGACATGGAAATAGACGAAGGCTCCGACGGGGTTGGTGCGAACAACGCTGGCGCCGTTGACCAGGGCGCCGGCCTCGACGAGGAGGCCGTCGATCAGCAGCGCGTGCTCGGGCGACACGTGGAGATCGCGCACGGGCACGCCCTCGGCCAGGGCGCCGGCGGCGATGCGGACGGGATGATGACGCAGCGCATCGGTGAAGGGGGCCGCGACCGCCTGCCGGCCGATCCAGCGCACGGGGCGACTCCTGCCGTCCACCGTCAGCACCCTATCCCCGATCGCCAGCGTCTCCACGCCCCGCTCTCCTTCCGGCGTAGCGACACCCGTTCCGGCCAGGAAGCAGGCCACGGTGATCTCCGTGCCCGTCCCGTCCTGTGTCAGCTGGAAGGTCTTGCCGCTGAAATCCTCGTCCGGATCGAGCCGCAGGTTGATCAATTCGCCGGCAGCGGTGGTGATCGCCAGAACGTTCCCGGCTGTCAGCAGCACCGTAACCGCTGTGATGTTGAGCAGGTCGATGGCGTCATCGGCACCGTTGAAATCGGCGATGGTGCCGTCGAAGGCGGCGGCGTTGGCCAGCCTCAGCTCGCCGTCGACGAGCGTGATGGTCTGCGACGCGCCGGTGGCGCCGTTGAGGGTCACCGTGGCCCCGTCGCGCAGGGCGATCACCCCGTCGCCGGTCAGCGTGCCGGACAGGACGGCTGTGCCGTAAACCTCCACCGTACCGTTGTTGGCGAGGTCCGTGTCCGTGAAGTTGGCGCCGGCGGCAACGGCGATCTCGCCCTCGTTCTCGAGGCTACCGCCGACCTGCAACCGGCCCCGCGGGCCCGTGACATCTATCTGGCCCTGGTTGATGAAGCTGCCGTTGGTCGTCACCCTTACGGTCGCATTCATCATCACGTTGGGGCCGAGAATCGTCGTTCCCGTGGCCGCCGTCATCTGACCACCACCAGTGGCATCGTTGGCAGTCCAGTTGATAATGACGTTGTCGATCGTTCCGGCGCCGCTGAATGTGAGCGCGAAGCCGATGTTCAACGTTCCCGGAGCACCTCCGGCCGCGTTCAGGACCGTAAGGCCGTTGACGACGGTGACATCGCCGATGTCGAGATCGCCCTGGTAGACGATGGCGTCGAACGTCCCGCGCTGGAGCGGCGGATTGGTGCCGTCGTCGACGATGGTGCCGTTGGCGATGGTGCCGAAGCTGAGTTCGAGCCGTCCGTAGGCGGCGAGGTCGAAGGTGCCGCCGCCCAGATCCAGATGCGCATTGGTGCCGACGATGACTCGCCCCGCGTTGGTGATGCCGTCCGACAGATCGGTGGGGGTGAGCGCGATGGCGCCGAAGAACAAACCGGCTCCGGGGTGGATGTCGATGGTTCCGTCGTTGACGTAGCTGCCTGTTACGCTGGGCTGGCCTGCGAGGAGATCGATATGGCCATGATTGACCAGGGGGCCGCTGAAGAAGCCGGAGGTTTGCACCGTCAGCGCACCCGCTGTGCCCACTGTGATGGAGCCCATCGCACCGACGTTGGTGGTCACATGCGGATTGCCGCTGTCGATGACGACGGTGTCCCCCGGCTGGGGCACGGCGCCCTCCAGCCAGTTGGCCGCCACGCTCCAGTCGCCGTCGCCGCCGCTCCAATGAACCGTCGCCATGCCCTACCCCCACGCCCCGACCGGGCTGCGCCCATCTTTGTCGAGGGAGCACGAACAGGACAACAGCGCTGTGACGGATGGCATCGCGCAACGGCTGCGCGGCGCGCCCGTCCGCCCGCCCAGGCATCTTGAAAGCCTTGAGGCGCTTAAGGCGAGTGCCCTAGACGACGCGATGGCGACCCGATGTCGCGGCAACGTCGGGCTATTCGGCGATGCGGATCAGCTCCACCCGGTGCCCGCGAATGTAAGCGCGAACCAAGTCGAGAAATCCGCCACGCGCGGAACGCCAAGTGAGGAACCAGGCGGTGAAGCCGTCGCGGCCAAGGCGATTGCGCGGCCCGACGATGCCCTCGATGGCGACATCATAGGCTGCCGTGGCGGCATCGCTGTCGCCGCGGGCAAGGGCCTCGTCGCGCTCAAGGTGCTTGTTGCGCAGCCTCTGACGGAGCGGCGCCGACGCAGCGTAGCGGTCGTAGAGCTCGCGGAATCGGCGGCTGAGCTCGCCATCGCCTAAGGCGTCGATGGCGTCCGCTGTCGGCCGCGCCGTGTCGGCGCGATTGAAGAAGAACTGGCCGATGCCCCCGTTTCGGATCCTGCTGTCGAGGAGACCGACCAACACCAGCACCTGCTGTGGGCGGGTCAAGGCCTGATAGGTCAGCGCCGCCGGATCGTCGAACATCAGGCAATCGCCGCCGGCACAGAGCACTTGGTTGCGCTCGAACAGGAAGGTCCAGTAGTCGAATCTCTCGTTCGGCGCGGCAAGAAACGCCGCGAACAGTTCGCGCGTCACCGGCCGCCGCAGATCCTGAGTGGATGCCGCGCCAGCCGACGTGGCCTTGCAAACGGTGGCTGCGAAAAACGGGTAGGCAACGACGACACGACGGGACAGGGACATAGCGATCGGATCGGGAACGGGAGGACGGCGCGGGCGACGGCCTACAGATTGCGGCCGAACAGGGCGAACAGCCGCTCCCAATGGCGCTCGGCCGCGGGCTTGTCGTAGACCGGACGCTCGGCAAAGGCGAAGCCGTGATCGACGCCCGGGTAGAGCTCGACTTCCGCGCGGGCACCGCTTTCGCGCAGGGCCTGCCGCAGCGGTTCGACTGTCTCGAGCGGCACGTAATGGTCCTTCTCGGCGCAGGCGACATAGAGCTCGCCCTTGGCGCGAGCGGCCGTGCGGTGCGGGCTGTCCGGCTGGTCGGTCAGCAGACCCGTCCCGTAGATCGATGCCGCCGCCGCGACACGACCGGGATGGCGCGCGGCGGCGCTCAGCGCGTAGCGGCCGCTCATGCAATAGCCCACCGCGCCGACCTTGCCCGTGGCGGCCGCCGCATCCGTCGCGGCGAAGGCGAGCAGCGCGTCGGCATCGTCCATGACGAGATCGATGGTCAGCGTCGCCATCAGCCCCATCATCTTCTCGCGCACGGGCGCGTTGGCTTCGCCCATGTAGGGACCGAGCTCCTCCACCCCGGACCGGTAGTAGAGATTGGGTAGCATGACGTAGTAGCCGACGGTGGCGAGGCGCCGCGCCATGTCGCGCAGTTCCTCGCGGATCCCCGGCGCATCCATGAAGAACAGAAGGACGGGATGCGGGCCACCACGCTCGGGATGGCAGATGAAGGTGCTCATCGCACCGGCGGCCGTGGGCACGGCGATCTGCTGCTCGATCATGGCTGGAACTCCCTGGCATTGCTGCGCGTCGCGCGAGCTTACCGCGGCAGCATGACGGAGAGGTATGTCGACGGTGCAAGCTGCACCGCCGGCTCGCGCCGCCCCTGGCGCCGGGCCGGCGGCGCGAGCCAGCCCGCCTCAGCGCCAGCCGAGGGCGGGGGCGACGTGGGTCAGGATCGCCTCGATGGCGTGGGCGTTGTAGGCGACGCCGAGCTGGTTGGGAACGGTCAGCAGCAGCGTGTCGGCTTCGGCTATGGCCTCGTCCCCTTTTAGCTGCTCGATGAGGGCGTCCGGCTCGCCGGCATAGCTGCGGCCGAAAATCGCCCGCGTCTTGGCGTCGATGAAGCCGAGTTGGTCTTCCTCCTGCTCGCCGCGCCCGAAATAGAGGCGATCGCGATCGTCGATAAGCGCAAAGATGCTGCGGCTCACCGAAACCCGCGGCTCGCGCGCGTGGCCGGCCTCCGCCCAGGCGGCGCGGAAAGCCCGGATCTGGGCCGCCTGCTGGACGTGAAAGGGCTCGCCGGTCTCGTCGTCCTTGAGCGTCGAGCTTTGCAGGTTCATGCCGAGCTTCGCCGCCCATACGGCTGTGGCGTTGGAGCTGGCTCCCCACCAGATGCGCTCGCGCAGCCCCTCCGCATGGGGCTCGAGGCGCAGCAGGCCCGGTGGATTGGCGAACATCGGCCGCGGGTTCGGCTGGGCGAAGCCGACGCCGCGCAGCACGTCGAGCAGCACCTCGGTATGGCGCCGGCCCATGTCGGCATCGCTCTGTCCTTCGGCCGGCTGGTAGCCGAAGTAGCGCCAGCCGTCGATCACCTGCTCGGGCGAGCCCCGACTGATGCCGAGCTGCAGGCGCCCTCCGGCGATGAGGTCGGCCGCGCCCGCATCCTCCGCCATGTAGAGCGGGTTCTCGTAGCGCATGTCGATGACGGCGGTGCCGATCTCGATGTGGCTGGTCTTGGCCCCGACGGCGGCGAGCAGCGGGAAGGGCGAAGCCAGCTGGCGGGCGAAGTGGTGCACGCGGAAATACGCGCCGTCGGCGCCCAACTCCTCGGCGGCGACGGCAAGGTCGATGGATTGCAGCAGCGCGTCGCCCGCCGAGCGGGTCTGCGATTGCGGTGACGGGGTCCAGTGCCCGAACGAGAGGAAGCCGATCTTCTTCATGCCGTCGCCAATGTAGGTGCAGCGGCCCGCTTTCACCATGGGCCGGGTTGCTGCCGGCCGCGCGCTTGCCGTGCGCCGATGCCCTCGACGTTAGGACACCGGGCAGCGCCGGCGCCAGCAGTCGAGCCCCGAGTCCACGCGTGCCAAAGCCTCAGCCTTCCAGACGGTCGATGGTGGCATTGGCGGCCGCCACGTTGCTGGCCAGTTGAGCGGCGATGCAGACCATCAGCTCCCACGCCGCATCCGGGTCGCGTGCGCGCAGCGCCCGCATCTGCGCCGCGGGCAGGCGCAGACAGCGCAGAGCGGTCCTTGCCGTAATGTCGGCACTACGGCGGGTGCCCCGCAGCAGAGCTGCCTCGCCGAAGAAGACGCCGGGCGCGAGCACCGCGAGGCGCGTCGCCTGACGCCCCTCCGTTGCCGGAAGGCTGGCGATCGCCTGCCCCTCCAACAGCAGATAGGCCGCATCGGCGGCATCGCCGTGGCGGATGATCGTCTCGCCCTCGGCGAAGCGCTGCTCCTGCATCAGCGGCAGCGTCGCGGCCATGGCGGTCGGCGGCAGGCCGAGCTCCTCGAGCATCTGCCTTGCTTCCCTGCACTCCCGGGCCTGGATCACACCAGCCCGCTTCAGAACGAACTCTTCCGCCGCCTCCACCGCGGCGGCGAGGCTGGGAAAAGTCGCTCCTTCGGGCAAGCGGGCCAGCAGACCCAGGGCCGCCAGTTCGTCGTGGGCTCGGCTCGTCTCATGCAACGGACAGAGCACGACGCGACCCGGCATGGCGCAGCACAGCTCGAGCAGCCGCTTGCCGCCGGACGTATCGATGCGCGACACCCGGCTCAGATCGAGGATCATCACTTCGGCGCCCGCGGCGCGTGCGGCTTCCGCATGCACCACGATGTTGTCCGCGCTGCCGAAAAAGATCGCGCCCTCGAGCTCAATGAGTTCGATACGCTCGCCGGCCGCCCGCAGCATCGCTTCCACCGCCGCCGGGCGGCGCACGCGCGAGCGGCCGACCGGATTGCGGGAATGCTTGCGGATGGCGGGCGCCATCGATGCGGTGAAGATGACGACCGAGAGGACTGCACCGATGCCCACGGCGGCCACCAGGCCCAGCCATATCGTGCTGCCGATGACGGTCAGCGCTACACCCGCATCCGCCAACCGGCGCGCCAATCCAGGGCCGCTGGCCGGTACCAGCGATCGCCATTGCAGCAGATGCACCACTGCTCCCACCAGAACCCCGCTCAATGCCGCATAGGGCAGCAGCGCGATCGCCGGGCCTGCGACGAGCAGCGCGAGCAGCGCCACCAGCGCCCGCGTCAGCATGGCCAGGCGGCCCTGGCCTCCTCCCCGCAGACTTGCCACGGAGGCACTCGCCGAGGCGCCGGCCGGGACCCCGCCCAGCACGGCGCAGGCCAGCATGCCGGCCCCGGTGCCCATCAGATCCCTTCCGGGATCGCCGCGCCGGCCGGTGTTCTCGCGCAGCGCGGCGCCCGCCGTCAGGCCCTCGAGCGCCGCCAGCGCCGCCAGCGACAGCGCCGCCGGCAACAAGTACCCCAGCAACGGACCCGCGTCCGGCAGGTGATCCCAGGCCGTCCACGCGCTCTCCAAGCCGGCGAGCAACTCGGCTGGCGAGGGTGAGGCGCCGACCACCGGCCCAAGCTCCACTCCGACTGCCGCCAAGGCCTGGTGAAGCAGCGTCGCGGAGGTCAGCGCGACCATGGGGGGTGGCAGCCCGGGCAGCGGACGCAGCATCAGCACCACCGCAAGGCCCGCCACGATCAGAGAGGCGGGATGCAGCAACGCCCAGGCGAGCTTCTGGCCGGGTGCCAGGCCCAGCGCTACCGGCAGTTGGCTGAACACCGCCAGCACGACGATGGAATTCATCAAGCCGACCGTCACCGGCGACGGGATCATGCCGGCCAGGCGCGCCTGGCCGGTGAACGCCAGCGCCAGCATCGCCAGCCCTGCGCCGAACGCAAGCAACATAGCCAGCAGCACGCCCGCTTCGGGGGTTGCGACATGGCTTGCCGCAAGGAAGGCGGCGGCGAGCAGCGCTGTCGATGAGCTGGTGGTGCCGATGAGCGGCCGGCTGCTGCCGAGCAGCGCCACCATGAGCCCGACCGCCGCGGATGCTGCCAGCGCCGCCGCCATGCCGAACGGCGCCATGCCTGCCCCCAGCGGCGCGAAGACGATCATGCCATGGGTCAGGCTTTGCGCTGCGACGGACAGACCGGCATCGAGGCCCGCCCGCGCCCCGCCGGTCAGCCTCGGCATAGCCGGTGCGCCGCCGTCGCCTCCGTCGGCCGGCGCGCCCCACCAGTTGAGCAACGGGCGGACGAACGCACTCCTCGAGCTGCCCCGCATGATCTCGCCCCGTATCGAAGCCGGCTCGGCTGCGGCGCTTGCCCCGCCATCCGGCCGCTGAAGGGGCGAGCCGCGGCGTGCCTCGCCTCGATCGAACCCTGTCCGTCGGTGGGAGCCTGCCGCCAAGCGCGCCCCCACCACCCCAACTAACCGCGATAGCAAATATTTTAAGTCTTACGGCTCCATATACTCATGTATAGTTTGACAAATCGACGCCTTAGCTGGTTCACGCCGGCCCGTTGCGAGCGCCTCGATCGGCCCACCGAGGCGCAGCCCCGGAGACCGATGCGTCCGCTCCGCCTCGCCGAACCGTGAGTTCACCCTCCAAGCTCGCGCGCCGCGGCCGCGCTCACAGACCGCTGAAGCCGATAACCCCTAGGGGAACTCTGTGAAACTTTTGTTTCATGGGCTGTCAAGCCGAAAAAACGCGGCGGCACCTTCAGATCACAAGTGCCGTGTTCTCTGCATTTTCGACGAATCGACGGCGGAAGCCGATGAACCGGCCTAGTTTGGCGATGAAGCGTCGCGAGCCGTCACCGGCGTGGGCTTAGCCGCAGGTCGTGGCTCAGCCCCGTGCGAAAGCACAGACAGCGGCAAGAGATCCGTGGTTCACGGGCGCGCTCAATTCACCTGGCGTTCGCGGCCGGCCCAGAACGGCTTGCGCAGCGCAGCCTTGTCGACCTTGTTGACGCTGGACAGCGGTAGCTCGGCGGCGAAGTCGATGCTGCGCGGACATTTGTAATCGGCGATCCGTTCGCGGCACCAGGCGATGAGTGCGGCGGCGTCGAGGCCGGCGCCCGGCCGCAACACGACGACGGCATGCACCGCTTCGCCCCACTTGGCGTCGGGAATGCCGATGACGGCGCCCTGGACCACGTCGGGGTGCTCGGCCAGCGCGTTCTCGACCTCGGTGGAATAGACGTTCTCGCCGCCGGAGATGATCATGTCCTTGGTCCGGTCGACGACATAGAGGTAGCCGTCCTCATCGAAGCGGCCGGCGTCGCCGGTGTGCATCCAGCCGCCGCGCAGGGCCTGCGCCGTCTGCTCGGGCCGGCGCCAATAGCCGCACATCACGTTGGGCCCACGCACCAGGATCTCGCCCACCTCCCCGACCGGCAGCGTCCGGTCGTCAGCGTCGGCGACGCGCACCTCGACCCCCGGCGCCGGCCGGCCGGCCGAGCGCAGCCGCTGAGCCGGAGCGTCCGGGCGATGATCGGCGGCAGCGAGGAAGGTCGCCACCGGCGACAGCTCGGTCATGCCGTACGACTGCATGAAGCGGGCGCCCGGGAGCGCTTCCATCGCCCGTCGCAGCAACGCCTCCGGCATGGGGGCAGCGCCATAGGTGACGGCGCGCAGACTGGAGAGATCGTGCGCGCCAAAATCCGGCTGCTGGAGGATCATGCTGAGCATGGTCGGCACCACGGTCAGCGCGGTGATGCGATGGCGCGCCACCGCCGCCAGCACCTCCGCCGGCCCGAAGCGCGGCAGCACCACGTGGCGGCCGCCCACGACGGTGGTGGAAAGCGCGCGCCCGCCCGCAGCGAGATGGAACAGCGGGCCCGCATGCAGGTGGACCAGCGTTTCGTCGAAACCGGTCAGGGCAGCGGTGTTGGCGGCGTTGAACATCAGGTTGCCGTGGCTGAGCATGACGCCCTTGGCGCGGCCGGTGGTGCCACCGGTATAGAACAGGCAGGCCACGTCGTCGCCGCCACGGCCGGCGTCGGCCGAGGGCTCGGCGGCCGCCAGCGCCTCTTCGTAGTTGAGCATTCCCGCCGGCGTCTCCCCGTCGCCGGCGAAGATCACATGGGCAAGCGACGGTGCCGCGGCCCTGATCGGCTCGGCCTGGGCCGCGAAGACGTCGTCGACGATCAGCACGGTCGGCTCGGCATCGGTCGTCTGCTCGATGATCTCACGCAGAGCAAAGCGCGTGTTGAGCGGGCAGACAATGCCGCCGCACCACAGTGTTCCATAGTAATATTCGATGTAGCGATCGCTGCTGGCGGCGAGCATGGCGACCCGGCCGCCCTCCCCCACGCCCGCCTGGCGCAGGACCGTGGCGAGGCGCGCGACCCGGTCGGCGAACTGGGACCAGGTCCGGCTGCGCTCGCCGAAGACGAGCGCGGTCTCGCCGGGCCGGCGGGCTGCGGCCCGCGCGAGGGGTTCCGTCAGCTGCATGGGCATCTCTCCCGTCCCGCTCTGGTTCGGCGGGTTCCTTGTCGAGGAGCGGGTCCACCATGACCGTGAGTGCGGGGCGGCCCCGTCTGGGGTATCGAGCGGCGGATATGCGCTCTAAGGCCGATCAGTGAAGTAGATCGTCATGGCCGGGATTGACCCGGCCATCCATCGTCTCAAGAACGACTGGACGCCCGCGGCGCCAGCATTCCAGTATTACTTAGCAGATGGATGGCCGGGTCAAGCCCGGCCATGACGCTGGTGGAGCTGGAGGGTCACAGCCCGCCGTTCACCACCAGGCACTGGCCGCTGACGTAGTCGCTGTCGGGGCTGCAGAACAGGTAGACGGACCCGGCCGCCTCCTCCGGCGTGCCGCCGCGGCCGAGCGGGATCATCTGGTTCATGGCCGAGAGCCGGCCGCCCTGGACGCCGACCTTCACCTCGCGCCCCTGCACCTCGATGGTGCCCGCCTCGCCCTCCTGCAACGGCTTGGTCAGCCGTGTCTGGATGTAGCCGAAGGCCACCGCGTTGACGGTGACGGCGTAGCGGCCCCATTCCTTGGCCGCCGCCTTGGTCAACCCGACAATGCCGGCCTTGGCGGACGAGTAGTTGGCCTGGCCGGCGTTGCCGTTGACGCCCGAGGTCGAGGAGATGTTGACCACCTTGCGCACGACGCGCTCGCCGCGCCCCTTCTCGGCTTCGGTCGCCACCTTCAGATGATCGAAAAAGGCGCGCAGAATGCGGAACGGCGCCGACAGGTGCAGGCCGATGATAGCGTCCCACTGCTCGTCGGTCATCTTCTGGATGACGCTGTCCCAGGTGTAACCGGCGTTGTTCACCAGGATGTGGCAGTCGCCGAAGCTGTCCACTGCGGTCTTGACCACGCGCGGACCGAAGTCGAGCGCCGCCACGTCGCCGTTGCAGGCCACGGCTCTGCCGCCCAGCTTCTCAATGAGCGCGATGGTTTCCTGCGCCGGGCCCTCGTCGAGGTCGTTGACGACGATCCTGGCCCCCTCGCGCGCCAGGCGCAGCGCGATCTGCTGGCCGATGCCGCGGCCCGAACCGGTGACGATGGCGACGCGGCCGTCGAGTTGTCCCATGGGTGTCTCGTCCTTCCCGCATTTTCTATTTAACGTTTAGTAGAATTTCGCTTACAATGCCGCTTGTCAAGAGGCTCGATCGACGGGGAAGGCATGCGCGCGGCGACACGGACCCAGCGCTTCGACAGCAAGCGGGACGAGGTGCTGCGCGCGTCCGGCCGCGTCTTCGCCCGGCTCGGCTTCCGCGCCGCGACGCTGGCCGACATCGGCGCCGAGCTCGGCACCACCGCCGCGGCGCTCTACTATTACGCCAAGTCGAAGGACCAGCTGTTCGGCGACTGCCGCCAGATCGGCCTCGACGCCATCGACGCCGCGCTGGAGGAAGGCAGAACCACGGGCGCCGACGGCTACAGCCGGCTCGCCATTTTCTTTCGCCGCTACGCCGAGCTCATCGTCAGCGATTTCGGCCGCTGCCTGGCGCTTGCCAATCCCAGCGACATCCCCGCCGGCCTGCGCGAGATAAGCCGCGCGCGCCAGGGCAGCGTACGCCGTGACGTGCAGGGCCTGATCCGCTCCGGCGTCGCCGACGGCTCGGTGCGGCCCTGCCACGACCTCTTGATGGCGAACATGCTGTTTGGCGCGTTCAACCATCTGCCGCGGTGGTGGGCACCGGACGGACCGCAGTCGCTGGAGGCCGTGGCGCGAGCCTATGTCGAGACGCTCGCAAGCCATCCGTCGCCCCCTGCACCCAAGGCGCATCAGGCGCACAACCGCGCGCCACCCAGGCGGCATGCCGGCGATGGCTCTTAAGAGCCGAGCCGCGTCACTCAGCCAAACATAAGGCAAAGACGGGAGGAAAGAGATGATCAGGGTCAAGACGAGCGTGGTTGCATCGGCGCTCTTGACGGCTGCCCTGGGATCCGCCGGCGCGGCGGCTGCCGACTACGGTCCAGGCGTCACCGACACGGAGATCAAGATCGGGAGCACCACCGCCTACAGCGGACCGGTGTCGGCCTACGGCACCGTCGGTCGCCTGCAGACCGCCTATTACGAGATGATCAACGCCGGAGGCGGCATCAACGGCCGCAAGGTCAAGCTGATCAGCCTCGACGACGCCTACACGCCGGCCAAGGCGGTGGAGCAGACGCGCCGCCTGGTGGAGCAGGACGAGGTGCTCGCCATGGTCGGCTCGGTGGGCACCGTGACCAATTCGGCCACCCAGAAATACCTCAACGGGCGCAAGGTGCCGCAGATCCTGGTCATCTCCGGCGCGGCCAAGTGGGACAACCCGACCGCCTTTCCCTGGTCCACCCCGCTCTACCCCTCCTACCGCCTGGAGGCGCTGGCGATGGCGACGCACCTCATGCGCCACAAGCCGGACGCCAAACTCGCACTGCTGTCGCAAAATGACGACGCCGGCCGCGACTACATCAAGGGCTTCAAGGAAGGGCTCGGCGCCGAGGTATCGAGCCAGATTCTCAAGGAGATGACGTACGAACCGTCGGAGCCCACGATCGACTCCCAGATCGTCGCCCTGAAGGCGACCGGGGCCGACACGGTGTTCATGATGGCGACGCCGAAGTTCGGCGCTCAGGCCATCCGCAAGATTGCCGAGCTCAACTGGAAGCCGCAGATGTACGTCGCGAGCGTCACCACCTCGATCGAGACCGTGCTGAAGCCGGCCGGCGTCGACAATGCGGTCGGGGTCATGAGCGCCTTCGCCTTCAAACGGCCGGAGGACCCGCGTTGGGCGAATGATCCCGACGTCGTCGCCTACAAGGCGTTCCTCGAGCGCTGGTACCCGGCCGGCAAGCTCGACGACAGCAGCAACATCATCGCCTACATCAGCACCTACGTCATGACCAAGCTCCTGGAGCGCTGCGGCGACAATCTCACCCGCGACAACCTCATGGCGCAGGCAACGACGATCGACGCGCTCGAAGCGCCGCTGCTGCTGCCGGGTGTCACCATCACCACCACGCCCCGGAGCGTCACGCCCTTCCGCAAGCTCAGCGTCGGCCGCTTCGACGGCACGACCTGGGTGATGGAGGGCGAGCCGATCGACGTCGAGGCGGCGACGCGGTGAGGCTCGCGATGGCCGTTGCAGTGCGCCGCACGCGTCTCAAAGAGCCTGGTTGCGGCCGATCCACACCTCGACGGTGCCGGCGCTGACGGTCACCGGGACGTTGGTGATCCGCGTCAACGACGGCCCGCTGGAGAGCACGTCCTGCACGCAGCCGGCGACGGCCGCCGCAAGCGTCAGGTCGGCGGGATGGAAATAGCGCACCTCCGTCCCATCCGGTGAACTTGAGGGCTCGAGGTCGATGCCGTCCTCCACCTGCACGCCGGGCATGATCGTGCGGATGCGGTCGATGATGTCGGTGGCGGCAAGCCGCTGCGTCTGGTCGGCGATCTGCAAGTAGATGGGGCCGCCCGCAACCGGCACCGGGCCGGTCCCCGTCCCGGTGCCGGGTTCGGTCTCGCCCTCCGTATCGATCATGGCACCGGTGACCGGATCGTAGCGCACCTCCACCGGCACGATCTGGTCGGTCGGCACCGTCTCGATCCATTGGTCGAAGATGTCGAACGGCTCGGTCTGCTCCGCCTTGAAGCCGTCGATGGGCGCGAAGCCGAATTCGAACACCTGATCGACGGGCAGCGCCCCCATGACCTCGCCGGGCTGGGCGTTGGGATTCATGGCCACCGCCCGGCCCTTGGCGCTCTTGGCCTGCAGGCGGGCGATGATCGCGTGAATGGCGTCGCGGATCGTGAGGCTCGCGGGATCAAGTTGCGCGTAGCGTGCGTTCAGGCCGGCATCGGCAAAGCTGAAAGCTCGCAATGTCGCGAGGATCGCCGCCCGCTCCGCATCGTCCCTGGCCGCATAGAGAGCGGTGAGCCCATCCGAACCTTCGATCGCATCGTCGCTGAGCCAGCCCAGCGCGCGCAGCTCCATGCCGTCGCGGATCGGCACCACCGCCTTCACCCACGGCGCATTGAGGAAGGCGTTGCGGGGCGTGTCGCCGTCGAGCTGCAGCAGCCAGCCGAGCGAGCTGCCCATCTTCGCCGGGGCCGATTCCTCGGTGACGTAGTAATTGTCGTGTCGGGCCGATTGCGGCCCGTTCCAGCCGACCTGCCGGGTCAGGCCATCCGCCAGGGCAAACGAGGTGTCGCCCTGGACCGGCTGCGGCAGCTCGTCCGGGAGCGGGCGCGGCTGCCACCATTCCGGCGCCACGAAATACAGCATCTGGTCGACGTCGAAGATCGACTGCACCAGCTCGGCGAAGACGTGGCGGATCTGCGACGTCGGGCTCTTGACGCCGGCGACATCGAGCAGCTTGCGGATCAGATTGCGATAGACGACGATCCGCTCTTCCTCGCGCAGATCCTCGAACTTGCGGGGCTGGAGGTTGCTCGCCGCCTTGATGCGGTCGCGCGCCGACTTGAACACCGCGTCCGCGTAGAGCCGCTTCTTTTCCTCCGTGGCCTCGTCCACGGCTTTCAGATACCGGGCCTCCGTGTCCGCCAGGTTCTGCTGCGAGGGCTTGTAGTAGACCGTCACTTCCAGCGTGAACGGATGCTCGTCGTCGTCTCCCATCTCCCGATAGATCATCATGCCGATGAAGATCATGGTGATGTTGCGCTCGGTCGCGCCGTTCGGCGCCGGGATCTGCGTCGCCGGTATCGTCAGCGAATCCGGCGCCATGTTGCCCTTCTGATAGGCCACCGTTTGCCTTGCATTGTCAGGCATGTCGCCCTGCGGCCAGGTGCCGAAGGCCCAGGGCTCGCCACTGACGATGCGGACCTCCGAGCGCGAGTAGACGAAGCCTGGCTGCGGCGTCACCAGCTTGGTCGTGATCACGCGCATGCCGACGCGCCAGCGGTCGTCGTTGGACTTCCAGGTCCACTGCACCGTGAACGGCGGGTCCGCGTACTCGCCGACGGGCGGCGGGCGGACCGGATCGGCGACCTGGGACAGATCGGCCGGCTGCGCCACATGCACCAGATCGGCGATGCCGAGCTCGCGGCCGGGGTCGTCGATATAGGTCTGCCAGCACAGGTAACTGCCGACGTCCTGGAGCTGCACGCCCACCTGCCGCATCTTGCGCCGCAGCTCGTAGTTCAGCAGCTTGTCGGTGGAATTGGCGAGCACGTAGCGCTTGCTCTGGGTATCGGTGTCTTCGGTGAGCGTGCGAAACACCGACTTATAGCTCTGCTTCAGCTCGGTTGCGGTCTGTTCCGACTGGTTGCGACGCGACCGGTGCGTCTGCTCGCGGCTTCTCGTCGACGTCGTGTCGTAATTGAGCGACGAGCTCACGTTCGTCGAATTGTTGATGAACGCGGGGCCGACGTTGAGGGTGTTGCTCAGGCTGACGCCGATCTTGGTGTTCTGGGAATTCTCCTGCTTCTGCGCCTCGCTCAGCTCGTCCTCCAGCGACGAGGATTTCTCGGACTTCTCCAGGCTCTCGCTCGCCTGCTCGATCTGCCGTTCCTGGAGGACCTTCCGGGTCGAAACCTCGATCAGCTCGAGCGTCGAGCCGGGGCTCATCCAGATATGCTGGACGCTCGGCCCCAGAAAGCTGTCGAACTCGAAGAAATATTGGCGGTAGAGGTGTACCAGCCCGATCGGCGAGATGCAGGCCTGCATCAGCTCGCTGTGCGCCGGGTCGAGCAGCTCGGTGATCCAGCGCATGTCGACCATCAGCTCGGCGACGGTCGCGGCCTTGGTGCGCGGTGAGGCCATGAGCAATTGCAGCTGCCGGTCGTCGGCCGCCTCGCCGAGCGCCACCAGCCAGTCGGCCGCCTGGGTCTCCTCCTCGATCTGCTGGGTGACGTCCGCGGCGCCGGCGCCGCGCAGCTCCGTCGTGATCTCCGCCAGCCGCTCGGTCACGCTGGCCTTCGACAGCTTCGCGCGGATCGCCGACGCCGAGACGGGGCCGATCGCGTCGAGCGACTTGCGGCCGACGGCGCTGCCGAAGGGAGCCAATCCCCGGCCGAACGCGATCGGCGCGGTCGAGGCCTGAGCCGGGGCTGCTGTCCGCGGGCTCGTCTCCGCCAGCGCGTAGACCGTACGTTGCAGCGGCAGGTCCTTGATCGACCTGATATAGACGGCACGCAGGCCGTCGCTGATCCGCCGCGCCTGCTGGCGCGACTTCCAGCCCAGCAGCGGCTGGTAGATGCCATAGAGCTGACTGGCGTAGGGGCGGGTGCGGCGAAATTTGTCCAGGTCCATCGTCTTCCTCCGGCCAGCGGCGCGCGCCAACACATCAACTCAGGTTCGGTTCATGCATTCCCAGGTATATTCGAGGGCCATGAAATCATGTGACCCCTCCGCCAAGTTATCTGGAGCCGGATTTACCGAATAATATCCGTCCCATCCGACGACCTGGTGCTTCCATATCAGCTGAACGAGGGCGGGGTATTTGCCGCTCTTTTTCCATAGCTTGCCCCTGAAGAACGTGGCGAGCTTTTGGTTGCCGTTGAACCAAGCCTCCGCGGTGACCGCACCCTTCGGCGGCCCGATGCCATGCAGCGCCTGGAATGCCTCCGGCGTCGAGATCACGGTCCCCCGCGCCGGCAGGGTTGCAATCGCGCTCTGGAGGCTCGGCACATCCTCGGGGTTTATCTCCGACCACTCGATGGTGTGGTCATGCAGGCCGGCAGCGAGCACGCGCAGATGCGTGAGGGCCTGAAACGAAGGCTGATAGACGAGCTTGATCCATTCCGTATGCTTGACGCCCAGCTTCTCCGGCGTGGCGGTCCCCTTATTGATGCCCGCATAGGAGGCGGCGTAGAGCGCGATGCGGGCCCGGTCGGAGGTGACTTGCCGCAGCCGGGCGATCGCCTCTTTGACCCGCGCCTCCGGGTAGAGGCAATCGAACATGAAGGCGCCGCGCAGGCGGGAGAGGTCGACCAAACCGTTCCGGATGGTGTCCGACCAGCCCTGGTAGCCGGTGCTGTAGGCGATCATCCGGTCGACGATGAAGGCCACGCCCTTGCCCAGAGCCCCATCGATTTGATCGGCAATGATCTTGGTGCTGATGCCGACCGCCCATGTGTGCCCTTCGGTCCAGTCATAGCCGGCCTCGACGCCGGGAACGTTGATGAAGACGCATCGGGGGCTTCGTTCCGTGAAGAACCGCAACCCGTGCCGATCGAGTTCGCTCCCGGTACCGAAGAACAGCAGCACCTTGACCTCGGGCGCGACGCGCTTCTTGCGGGCCTCCGCCACGTAGGCGAAGGTGCTCGGCGGCACGAAGATCGACGCGTAGAGCTTCGCGGGATTCTTGAGCCGCGGAACGGCCGCTGGGTACTTGAGCCCGGTCGTCACGACCTTGTCCAAAGGATTGACAAGCTCGAACGTCGCCGTGGTCGGAACGATCTGGAGGACAGGATCGCCGGGCTGGAGGTTGAGGCTGGCGGCCTCAGCGTGGGTGATCTCGCGCCGGCCGGACGGCGCTTTCAGGAACAGGCGAAAAAAACGATTGACGAAAGCGCCGGGATACTTCCCGCCGGTGATCGGCAGGCCGTCTTCGTCAGCGTGATAGGCGAGCAAATCGGAAACATCGTCGGAGTTTCTGGTTCGCACGCCCGCCCCCGCCGGTGTCGACAGATCAATGTAGGTCAAATGCCCGAAATGCGCAATTGCTCTCACTTTTAGACTGACTGCAACTTATCTTAGGCTCGACTATATGCACCGGGGCCCAGCGCTTTCTGCCCCCTGCGGCGGCCGGGGAACGGCGGCTGCCGACCTCGGCGGCTGTGCAGGTCGCCCACGCCGCGAGCGGGGTCGGCCGGGCGTCGGCGTGAAGGCGATCGCCGGCACCCAGCCGGGCCGGCCGTTAACCCTGAGACGCGATGTCCGGGACCCCGACTCGCTCGACCCGCGTTGATTCGTTAAGGTCCTGTTAACGATCGTCGATGCGGAGGCCGGTCATGGCTCCTCGAGCGCAGTGGAAGGGCTTCTTGAAGGTGGGCGAATTGACATGCCCCGTCGCCCTCTATACCGCCGCGTCCACCTCCGACCGCATTACCCTCCACACGTTGAACCGAGAGACCGGGCACCGGGTGCGGCGGCAGTTCGTCGACGAGGAGAGCGGCGAGGTGGTTCCACCGGACGACCAGGTGAAGGGCTTTCCCACCGACAACGGCAGCTACGTGATCTTCCAGCCGGAGGAGATCGCCGCCGTGATGCCCGAGAGCCAGAAGACTCTCGACGTGGAAGCCTTCGTTCCTGCCGGGGAAGTCGACCGCGTCTTCTTCGACAAGCCTTATTTCCTGGCTCCGTCCGGGCCCGGCGCCGAGGAGACCTATGGGCTGCTGCGCGACTGCCTCGAGAGCAAGGCCGTCGTCGCCGTGGCGCGGGCGGTGCTGTTCCGGCGTGTCCGCACGGTGCTGGTGCAGCCCTTCGAACTCGGGCTGCTCGCGACCACGCTCAACTTCGACTACGAGGTGCGGTCGGCCAAGGAGGCCTTCGACGGCATCCCCAAGCTCAAGATCGAAGGCGAGATGCTGGAGCTTGCCAAGCACATCATCTCCACCAAGAGCGGCGAGTTTGATCCCGCCGCGTTCGATGACCGCTACGAGAACGCCCTCGCCGACCTGGTCCGCGCCAAGCTGGAAGGCAAGCCTCTGCCCAAGCCGAAAGCGCCGCCGGTCACCAAGACCTCCGACCTGATGGAGGCGCTGCGCCAGAGCGCCGGCGCCGCACCGCCGCCACGGCGCACCCGCACCGCCCGGCCGCCGGCGGAAGCCAAGCCGCGGGCCGCCGCCAAGGCGGCGGCCCGGCCGGCTTCGCGGCGCAAGTCGGCCTGACAAGGGCTCCCTGACCCGACGGAGAGGCGGACATGGCCATACGGCCCTACTGGAAAGGCTACCTGAAGCTGTCGCTGGTGACCTGCCCGGTCGCCATGATGCCGGCGCAGTCGGAGGCCGAGAAAGTTCGCTTCCATACGCTGAACCGGCGCACCGAGAACCGCGTGCGCAGCCAGTACATCGACGCAGAGACCGGGGAGCCGGTGGCCGACGGCGGCCAGGTCAAGGGCTACCAGCGCGGCGAGCACGACTACGTCCAGCTCGAGGAGGAGGATCTCGAGTCCGTCGCCCTGGAGAGCACGCGCACCATCGACGTCCAGACGTTCGTGCCGGCAGGCGCGATCACGCCGGTCTGGCTCGACGCGCCCTATTATCTGGCGCCCGACGATCCCGTCGGCGAGGAAGCCTTCTCTGTCATCCGCGACGCCATGGCCGACACCGAGCGCGTCGGCATCTCCCGCCTCGTGCTCGGCCGCCGCGAGCGCGCGGTGATGCTGGAACCGCGCGATCTGGGCATCGTGCTGTGGACACTGCGGTTCGGCGACGAGGTGCGCGACGCCGAGCTCTACTTCGGCGATGTTGCCAAGGAGGCCCCCGACCCTAAGGTCGTCGACCTGATGGGGCGGCTCATCGACCAGCGGACCAAACACTGGGACCGGAAGATGGTGACCGACCCGGTGCAGGAGCGCTTGCGCGAGCTCATCGCCGCCAAGAACCGCGGCCGGCCCCGGCCGACGGCCAAGGCCGCGCCGGCCGGGACGCCGGCCAAGGTCATCGACATCATGGACGTGCTGCGCAAGAGCATCGCCCAGGAGGCCAAGACGCCCAAGCGCCCATCGCGCCCCCAGCGGCCGCGCTGAGGGAGCCGAGACGCGGGCTTACGGTGCCGCGGTCAGGGTGATGGCGGTGATGCCTCCCGCGATGTTGACGCCCACCTGGCCCTCGACCGAGAGGGGCTGAAGCGAGAACGCCCGGCCGGTGCCGCCGATCAGGACGTTGGCGCCGACGCCCACGCCCGCGGTCGCTTCCGCGCCGGCGCCGGCGTAGGTGCCGGCGAGCGCGCCCGGGGCGATGCCGCTCGTGGCGGCGATGACACCCCACACGAGGTGCCCGGCCTGGACGGCGCCGAGCGCGACGCCATACTCGGTGATGGAGCCGACGTAGCGTCCGGGCACGCCGCCCTTGTCCGGCGTGAAGACGCAGTTCAGGCTCTGCTTCTGCACGAGGATCAGGCCGATGCCGGCGGACACGTCGCAGGACAGGGTGCCCACGCGTGCCTTCTCCTGCGCGGACGAGGTGCCAATGGTCGCGCCGGTCAGCGCGAGCGCGACGGCGAGCGGAGTGAGAAAGCGTCGGGCAAAGGCCATAATGTGCTGATCCTCTGTGGCTAGAGCATTTCCGCGTTTCTTTGAATCGCGGAAATGCTCTATCTGTTTGAATTGTCGCGTTTTCTTTACGCGAACCGGCGTCCACTTCGCTCAAAAGCGCTCTAGGGCACGTGATCTAGCAGATTCGGCGACCGGGCGCCGTCGGGGTTCGATGCTTCCGCCAGAGCACGCCTTCGGGAGGAGCCGAAAATCTGAAGCGCTGATCGACCGGGTGGGGCTCGGCCCGATCGACGCGTTCTCGATTTCGATGATCTGGCCCGCGCCGCGCTCAGCTCTGCTCTTCTTCGAAAAGCCAGATCTGCGAGCTCGGCTGCGGCTGTCCGGGGTGATCGGTGAGGCCGAGGAACGCCGGGATCCGCCGCTTCTGCGCCTCGGTGAGCGAATCGACCAGCGGCTTGGCGGCCTCCACGAAGAGGTGCAGGTCCTTGGCCCGCGCCGACTCGGCCGACGCGATCCGGTCGAGCGCGGTGAGGAAGCTCGCCGGCGGCCGGTCGTCCCGCCGCTCGCCGCGGGCGATGGCGCGCTTGACGATGTCGCGGATGGCCTGCTCCACCGGCGTCCACAGCTTCTCCTGCTCCGGGGTCAGTTCCAGCACGGTCTTCAGCGCCACCAGCCGCGCGTTCAGCACCGCCCGCGCATCGGCAGGCGTATAGCCGGCAGCCGGCGGCTTGGCCGGGGCCGCGGCGTTGCCCTGCGCCGGGGCCGGCGCCTGCTGCTGGGCGAAGGTGGCGCTCCCCCAAGTGAGGGCAGCGGCCAGCACGGCCACGCCCGCTCCGATTCTCGTCTCGCGACCCATGCAGACTCTCCTTCCGCGGCACCATCCGACACGGCTCAAAGCCGCCCCCAGGCCGCCTGGCTTATCCGGAACCGCCAAGCCGGTCCATAACCTTACACGAGGTCGTTCGCGCGAATCCCGCGTGCATTTTAGCTGGCGGCAGGCCTAGGGTGGGCGGTATGGCCGGATCGGGCGCCGCTTCAGGCGGTGCCGCATGCCGACACAGGAGATCATCGATGCTGAAATCCGCCGCCGTCGCCGCAGCCCTGATGGCCGCCTGGCCCCTGGCCTCCGCGAGCGCGCTGCCCGGGCACGTGCCGGCGGCCGCGCCGAGCGCCGTAACGACTGTGGCCCAGGGCTGCGGTCCGGGCTTCTGGCGTGGCCCCTGGGGCGGCTGCCGCGACACCCCCTACACCGGCCCGACGCCCGCCGGCGGCTATGCGGTGGTCAACAACGGCTGCCCGCCGGGCTTCTGGCGTGGCCCATGGGGCAACTGCCGCAACACGCCCTACCACGGCCGGCTGCCGGATGGCGGCTGGCAATAGTGGCGTGGCGGCGCCGGGCTGATGCGGCGCCGTGCATTAACCCTGATCCCAACAAGGGGACGCGGCGCGGATCCCCACTGTCAGCAAGCTGCTAGGGTGCATCGCGGCAACAGCGGTGCCGGGCTCGCCAGTGCCGATCCCGGGTTGGTCATCGCGCTGGCGCCGCCGTCGTCCGTGCCGCGCAGCACGGCTTCACTCACTCACGGACCTGCCCCTTCACCCCCCGGGTGAAGGGGCCTTTATTTGGCCGCCGCGCCCGTTGGCGCCGAGTTCGGGATGCACTGTTGCGACCTGCGCGGTCGTTGCTCGCAGACCATTCCGGCCCCGAGTCCCGCCCGGCCGCCTGTCGCCTCGCATCGGCAAAGTCGCCACCTTGATATGCAATGTTATATCATTGCATAAATCACGAAGTGCGTCGCCCGTCATGCGAAATTCGGAGCCTCCCGTGAGCCCATCCCTCCCATTGCCCCGCGCAAGCCGCCTGCCTGTGACCGTGCTGTCCGGCTTCCTCGGCGCCGGCAAGACCACGCTGCTCAACCATGTCCTGCACAACCGCGAGGGCCGCCGCGTCGCCGTCATCGTCAATGACATGTCCGAGGTGAACATCGATGCCGATCTGGTGCGCCGGGGCGGCGCCGACCTGTCGCGCACCGACGAGAAGCTGATCGAGATGAGCAACGGCTGCATCTGCTGCACCTTGCGCGACGACCTGCTCGCCGAGGTCGATCGCCTGTCGCGCAGCGGCAAGTACGACTACCTGCTGATCGAGGGCACCGGCATCGCCGAGCCGCTGCCCATCGCCGCCACCTTCTCGTTCCGCGACGAGGAGGGTCGCAGCCTGAGCGACGTTGCCCGTCTGGACACCATGGTGACGGTGGTCGACGCGATCAATCTGCTCCGCGATTTCAGCAGCCACGACCGCTTGGCCGACCGCGGCGAGACCGCCGCCGAGGGGGACGAGCGGCGGCTGGCCGACCTGCTGACCGAGCAGATCGAGTTCGCCGACGTCGTGATCATCAACAAGGCCGACGATGTCACGCCGGAGCAGCGCGCGCAGGTGCGCCAGGTCGTGCGAGCCCTCAATCCCGACGCGGAATTCGTCGAGACGGCATTTGGCCGCGTTCCGCTCGCCGCCGTGCTCGACACGGGGCGCTTCGATCCTGAGAGAGCCGAGAGCCACCCGCTTTGGGCCAAGGAGCTCTACGGCTTCCGTGATCACGTGCCCGAGATCGAGGAATACGGCATCGGCCACTTCGTCTACCGCGCGGCGCGGCCGTTCGATCCGGCCCGCTTCAACGCCGTCCTCGGCCGCAGCTGGCCGGGGCTGGTCCGGGCCAAGGGCCACTTCTGGCTGGCCACGCGGCCCGACTGGTGCGGCGAGCTCTCCATCGCCGGCTCGGTCTGCCGCACCTCCGCCCTGGGCTTCTGGTGGTCGGCGATCCCGGAGCGGCGCTGGCCGCAGGATCCGGACTGGGCCGCGCAATTGAAGCGCCGCTGGCACCCTGCTTTCGGCGACCGGCGCCAGGAGTTGGTGTTCATCGGCGTCGGCATGGACGAAGCGGCGATGCGTACCGCGCTGGACGCCTGCCTGCTCGGCTCCGGCAGTTCACCCCGCTTCGAGCCGGAGGCCTGGGCCGGCCTGCCCGACCCGTTCCCGGCGTGGCGGCGCTGAGCCGATCGGTCCCTGGACGCGCGCTTCACTCGCGGAGGCCAGGCCGCAGCCCGGCCACGTCCCTATGGACAGGGCGCTCTCGATAGGGTAGCGCCCTACCCTATGGGTCATATGCTGCGCGAGAAGCCGAAGCTGCTGGCGCGGGTGCGCCGGCTCAAAGGGCAGATGGAGGCGATCGAGCGGGCGCTCGAGGCCGAGGCCCCGTGCGCCGAGGTGCTCAACCTCGTTGCCTCCGTGCGCGGCGCCGTGAACGGGCTGACGGCCGAGCTGATCGAGGACCACCTGCGCGCCCATGTGGTGGAAGCCGCCGACGCCGAGGCCTGGCGGGCCGGCGCCGAGGAGTTGATCGCGGTGGTGAGGACCTACCTCCGATGAGCAGCGCGCCCGACCGCTTCGCCCCGGCGAGCCACGACCACGTCTTCCTCGGCGACGGCCACGCCCGCAACGAGCGCAGCACCTGGTTCGTCATCGCGCTGACCTCGGCGATGATGGTCGGCGAGGTGGTGGCCGGCACCCTGTTCGGCTCCATGGCCCTCATCGCCGACGGCTGGCACATGGCGACCCACGCGGCGGCCATGGCGATCGCCGCCCTCGCCTATCTCTACGCCCGGCGTAACGCCGGCAATGCCCGCTTCACCTTCGGCACCGGCAAGATGGGCGACCTCGCCGCGTTCGCCAGCGCCATCGTGCTCGCCCTCGTCGCCCTCGTCATCGCCTGGGAGAGTGTGCAACGCCTGCGCGCGCCGGTGCCCATCGACATCCCGCAGGCGATCGCGGTCGCTCTCCTGGGGCTCGCGGTGAATCTCGCCAGCGCCTGGCTGCTGCGCGACGACCGCGGGAGCCATCACCATGGGGACCATCACAATGGCGGGCATAGCCACGGCGGACATCACCACGGCAGAGATGGAGGGCATGGGCACGACCGCGCGCACGGCGGCGATAACAACCTGCGCGCCGCCTATTTTCACGTGCTCGCCGACGCTCTCACCTCCGTGCTCGCCCTCGCGGCGCTCGCAGCCGCCGGCCTCTGGGGCTGGCTGTGGCTCGACCCGGCGATCGGCATCGTCGGCGCGCTCGTCATCGCCCGCTGGTCGTGGGGGTTGATCCGCGACGCCGGCGGCGTGCTGCTCGACTACGTGCCGGCGGACGAGGACCTGCCCGATGAAATCCGCCAGGCGGTCGAGCAGAATGGCGACCGCATCATCGACCTCCACGTCTGGCGGCTGGGGCCGGGCCACCACGGCGCCATCGTGTCGCTAGTCTCGGACGCCCCCAAAGCCCCCTCCCACTACCGTGAGAAGCTCGCCCACATCCACGACCTGTCGCACCTGACGGTCGAGGTGGAGCCACGCGCCGCCTGAAGCACGCGAGACGTGGCGGCGCCGGAGCCCGATCAACGGCCGCTCCAGCACCGCGCGGCTGCGTCGACGCGACCTCGTCGGTCGCCGAAGGGCGCCGACAACCTGACTGGCGTCGGCGCCTGATCGACATGGCTATTGCTGCGGCTTGGCCGCGCCGCCGCTGGCGGGCTTGGCCGCCGGCTTGGCAGTGCCGCTCTTGGCCTTGGCCGTCGTCTTCGCCTTGGCCTTCTGGCTCTTCGTGGTACCCATCCGAGCGGGCGCATCCGCGGCACCGCCCTTCATGCCTTGCGACGTCCCTTGCGACGTCGGGCTGTTGGCGCTGCCGCCCATCGTGCCCTGACCGCCCGGGGCCTGGGCCAGGGCAATGGTGGAACCGGCGGCGAAGAGTGCGGCAGCGAGGGTGAGTGTCAACTTCATAGGAGCCTCCTTGCCAAGCCCCGCTATCAACGAGGGCGCCGGCACGGTTGTTCCGCTCCAGGCCCGCCGATAGCGGACAAAGGCGGCGATGTCGGCACGACCTTCGCGATGCCGAAGCACCAAGCACGCCGGCGGCGCCAAAGGCGATCCGACGGGGCTTGCGCCGTGCGCAGCATCAATTCTTGTTTCATCTCACAACAACTAAGTTTTGTTATCGCCGCGGCGGCCGTCGACGCAGTACAGATGTTCAGCTAACGCACTGGTCAGGCAGGACCGACGCTGCCGAGCGCAACAGGGCGGGACGATGGAGGGGACGATCTACTCGGCCTGGATCGGAGCTGTGACGGTGCCGCCCCTGGCAGCACTCGTCGTCGGTATCGCGACGCGGTTCGGCCCGGCCGGTCGGCCCATCGCGGCCTACGTCGCTCTCGCCGTTCTCGTGGCAAGTTCTCTGGCGGTGGCGCTGCAGCTCAGCTTCGTTCACCGCCCCGCGAACCTGTGGTGGCTGCTCGCGAGCTATGGCGCCTACTGCACCCTGGCGGCGGCCTGCTTCGGCATCCGACCGCTGTGGCTGCGGATACCGGCATTGCTGATCGCCGCCCTCCCGATTGCCGCAGTCTACCTGCTGGCGACCGTTGGCATCATGGCCCTCGCGGCCATTGCTGCGGATCTGGGGGCCCCGCCGCGGCGCACCGAACTCATGCGGAGCGGGCTGAGCTGCGACGTGACATTTTGGGGGATGGTGTCGACCGACAGCGGCTACGAAGTGCATCTTCGTCGCTTCTGGCCGCCGGCCCCCTTCATCTGGCGCACGGTCTCCACCGTTGCCGTCAACCAGACGGCGGGGGAGACGGAGCTGACGTGTCAAACCCTACTCGCGCGTTACGACAGCGGGCGTTGACCTGCCGGCGGCGTCGAGGCGCTGCGGGCCCTGAAGGCTGCTCGCTGCACGATCGAGCTACCGCGCGAGTGCACGGGTGCAGGCGCCTGAATGAGCGCCAGAGGCGCCACGACGACAACTGGAGGAGGCGGGATCTTGACGTCCTACGGCACCGACATCAACGATGATCAGCTGGATACCCCGAACGTGAACCAGTATGGCGGGAACGGGGATGACCGCCTGGAAGCGCACGGCCTCACCCTTCGTCCGGGTTCATCCAGCGCCGGTGTTCGGCGAAGCGCTCGGCCACCAGGTCGAGGAAGCTGCGCACCTTGGTCGACAGGTTGTGGCGGTGCGGATAGAGGGCGTTGATGGCGAACTCCTGCGGGCGGTACTGCGGCATGAGGCGCACCAGGGTGCCCGCCGCAATGTCGTCGGCGATCATGAAAGTGGGCGCCAGGAACAGGCCGCGGCCCTTCACGGCCAGGTAGCGGAGCGTCTCGGCGCTGTTGGTGACGAGGTTGCCGGAGACCTTGACCGCGTTGAGCGTGCCGTCCGGCCCCTCCAGCCGCCATTCGTCGCCGAACGGATAGAACGTGTAGCGCAGGCAGTTGTGGTGGGCGAGGTCGGCCGGCACCTGGGGCGCCGGGTGCGTCTTCAGGTAGGACGGCGCGCAGGCAAGCACGTGCCGCCACGGCGTCAGCCGTCGCACGATCAGGCTGGAATCCGCCGGGACGATGGTGCGGATGGCGAGATCGAAGCCCTCCTCGATGAGATCGACCATGCGGTCGCCCACCGTCAGATCCAGCGCCACCGCCGGATAGAGGGTGAGGAACTCGTCCACCACCGGGGAGAGGAAGCGCAGCAGGTGCATGCTGGTGTAGACGCGCAGCAGGCCGCGCGGCGTGGCGTGCAGCGCCCCCACCAGCCGGTCGGCGTCGTCGAGTTCGGCCAGGATCTGGCTGGCGCGCTCGTAGTAGGCGTGGCCGATCTCGGTAGGGCTGACCTTGCGCGTCGTGCGGTTGAGCAGGCGCGCGCCGAGATGTTGCTCCAGCGCCTGCACGTGGCTGCTCACCATGGTGACGGACATGTTGAGCCGGCGCGCCGCGGCCGAGAAGCCGCCGGCCTCCACGACCCGGGTGAACACGGTCAGGCTGGTCAGTCGGTCCATGGCTCAGCCGGATCCACCCCCGCGCGATGAGTCGCCCGCCGATCTTGGCGCGGCCGGGCGCATCCGGCCAAGTGCCCGATCGCCGCGCCGCAAGGCGAGCGCAAGCGCCATGTATTCACCCGGGCCGACTTTTGTGCAGCGAGGAACCGCGCGGGTGTTTCGATCCACGCTCCCCTGAGGGGAGCGACCCCGGCGTTCCAGCGAGCGAGGGGATCGAGGACAGGTTTCGATCCACGCTCCCCTGAGGGGAGCGACCGGCACCACCCTTAACCCATTCTCGACGCTCGCTAAATACGGCCGCGAGCGCGAACCTGGTCACGGTCGGCTCAGCACGCCGCTGCGGCGGCATCGGACAATCAGATTTTCCTTGCATTCTCAACGCGTTACGGGAAGCGCGAACCTCCCGGCGAATCCGGGCTCGCTTAGGGTTCGCGGACATGGCTAGGTGTGCTGCGCCGGTGCAGGCGCGCTCGCAGCCACGCGCGACATCCGTCAGCCGCCCAGGGCGTCGCGCAGGCCGTCGGGGTAGAGCGCCAGGCCGGCCGACGCGAGCGCGTCCAGGCTGAACCACCGCGCCACGCACGCCAGGCCGTCGTCCTCCGCGAATGCGATCCGATCCAGATCGTAGAGCGATCGGTCCATCAGTTCGACGTCGGCAGCAAAGACGATCTCGTGGCCGATGGCCCCTTCATGCTCGTAGATGTTCTCGAACACCCGCCAGGGCGAGCCGATGGCGATCGGGCAGCCCAATTCCTCCGCGAACTCGCGGTGCAGCGCCTGCTCGCGCGTCTCGCCGAAGTGGATCGAGCCGCCCAGCGGCCGCACGCCCTTGATGGTGCCGTCGCTCGTCGCGACCTCGGCGGCGAGCAGGCGCGGGCCGTTCCACGCCAGGCCGATGACCTTGACGCGGATGTCGGCCGCAGGGGTCCATACGGTCATCTCAGCCTCCCCAGCAGTGACGCCCCTATGGCACGACCCGAGCGATCGCAACGCCCGTCCTTATCCCTGGAACCGCCGCTCGCCGTCGAGCCAGGTCTCGCGCACGGGAATGTCCTTGATGGTCGAGGGGTCGACCTTGGTGGGGTCCTTGTCGAGGATCACCAGGTCGGCCGCCTTGCCGGCCGCCAGCACGCCGGTGAAGTCGCGGTGGCATTGCCAGGCGGCGTCGGCGGTCACCATGCGCAGGCCCGCCTCCGGGCTCACCCGCTCGGCCGGGTTCAGCACCTCGCCGCCGTCGCGCATCGTCCGCGTCACCGCATTCTCCACCATGCGCAGCGGGCCGATCTCGGTGACGTTCCAATCGGAGTGCACGGTCGGGCGCAGGCCCGCCTTCAGCACCGAGGCGCAGGGGTCGAGCAGGTTGGCGCGTTCCGGCCCCAGGATGTCGTCGCGGAAGGCGCGGCCCCAATAGTAGACGTGGCCGATCAGGAACGACGGCGACAGACCGAGCGCCTTGAGGCGGGCGATCTGCCCGGGATGCAGGATCGAGCAATGCTCGATGCGGTGGCGGTGGTCGGTCCGCGGCTTTTCCTTCAGCACCGCCTCATAGGCATCGAGCGTGACGTCGATGGCGGCGTCGCCGTTGGCGTGCACGCAGACCTGCCAGCCGTCGTCGTGGGCGGCGCGGATCGCGTCGGTGAGCTGTTCGGGCGTGTAGTTGAGCGCGCCGCGGCTGGTGGAATTGAGGTAGGGCTCGCGCTGGTAGCCGCTGCGCCCCTGGTTGGAGCCGTCGGCCCACGCTTTGATGGCGGTCACCCGGAATCGGTCGTTGCCGAAGCCCGGCTTCAGGCCGGCGTCGCGCCACGCCTTCATGTGGGTGGAGACCAGCGAGCCACCGAAGCGGATCGGCGGGTTCTTGGCCATGGCGGCCTGCACCAGCGCCAGGTCGGCCGGCCCGCGGAAGCCCAGGCCGCAGTCGAACAGGCCGGTGCAGCCGCGGCTCGCCGCCTTGGCGAACAGCCGGCCGATGGCGGCCATCACCTCCTCCTTGGCCGGTATGCCCATCTTGATCATGAACGGCAGCAGGGCCGGCGCCTCGTCGAGGCGCCCGGACAGATTGCCGTTGCCGTCACGGTCGAAGCGCCCCTGCGGCGGATCGGGCGTGTCGCGGGTGATGCCGGCCGCGGCCAGCGCCTTCGAGTTCACGTGGGCGATGTGGCCGTTGGATTCGTAGACGAAGAGCGGGTGGTCGGGGGCGATGCGGTCGAGCAGCGCCAGGTCGAGCTGCGCCCGGCCCGGCGTGATGCTGCCGTCGAACTGCCAGGCCTTGACCCACGTGCCGGGCGGCGCCTTGCCGACCTCGGCGCGCAGCGTTTCCACCACCTGGTCCATGCTGCGCATGGTGAAGGGGCTGATGTCGATCCAGCTCTCGAACATCACGAACACGGTGTGCATGTGCGGATCGGTGAGCCCCGGCATGAGGGTGCCCCCGGCGAGGTCGACCACCTTGGTCTGCGCCGTGCGCAGGCCTTCGAGCTCGCTCTCGCTGCCGACGGCGATGATTTTGCCGCCGCTCACCGCCACCGTCTCGGCCCGCGGCCTTGCGGGATCCATGGTGAGCACGGTGCCGTTGCGGAACAGCACGTCGGCGCGGTCAGATGCCGCGCGCACCGGCTCCGCCCATAGCGGGGCCGTCAGCGCCGCGAGCCCTCCGCCCAGCACCGCACGTCGAGACGTCATCATATCGAGCAGACGGACCATCCCCGGATTGCAGGCCCTGCACATGGCTTCCCCCTCCGTCCCAGCTTGTTCGGGTCACGGGGTAGCACGGCGGCGGCTATCCGATCGAGCAAGATCATCCCGCCGCGGCGCATTCCGTCTCAAGCTGGGCCGGCGCGACGCTTGCGAGGGCCCCTCGCCGCCGCCACCTGCATCAGGCCGGCGCCGGGCCTGACGGCGCCGGCCTGATGCTCAGCGGCTCGCGGATCCAATTATCCGCTCCGCCCGGATAATCCTTCCCGACCTGGACGAATTATCATGGGGCCGCGCAGGGGCCATCTTCCCGGCATGCAATCGCCGCCGGCGCCGCGGCAGGAGGAGACCATGGTCGAGATGCCGCGGACCGCCCAGTTCCAGCCTGGCACCGACAGCGCCGATGGCGAGACGGCGCAGGCCGCATCCCGCCCGCGCCGCAACGTCCTCAAGCGCGGCGCCATCGCGCTGGCGTTGCTCGCCGGCACGGCGCTCGCCGCCGACTACGGCTATGCCTACTGGACCACGGGCCAATATCTGCAATCGACCGACGATGCCTACGTCAAGGCCGACTACACCATCGTGGCGCCAAAGATCTCCGGCTACATCGCCGACGTCCTCGTGGCCGACAACGAGGCGGTGAAGGCCGGCCAGGCGCTGGCCCGCATCGACGACCGCGACGTCCGCGCGGCGCTGGCGCAGGCCCGCGCCGACGACGAGGCGGCCGCCGCCGCCATCCGCAACCTGGAGGCCCAGCTCACCTTGCAGCAGTCGGTGATCGCCGGCGCCGAGGCGGCGATCGCGGCGACCCAGGCCAATCTCACTTTCGCCCAGGCCGACGCTGCCCGCTACCGCAACCTGGTCAACACCGGCGCCGGCACCTTGCAGAAGGCCCAGGAAACCCAGGCCACGGCCACCGAGACCGCGGCGCAGCTGCGCCGCGACCAGGCGGCGCTGGCCGAGGCCAAGGCCAAGGTGCCGGTGCTGGGAACACAGCGCGACCAGGCCAAGGCGCAGAAGGACCACGCGGCGGCAGCGCTACGCCAGGCCGAGCTCAACCTCTCCTACACGACCATTGCGGCGCCGGTGGATGGTACGGTCGGCGCGCGCTCGCTGCGCGTCGGCCAATACGTCAGCGCCGGCACGCAGCTGATGGCGGTGGTGCCGCTCGGCGCCGTCTACGTCGTGGCGAACTACAAGGAGACGCAGCTCGCCGCAGTGCGGCCGGGCCAGGCCGTCGCGGTGGAGGTCGACACCTTTCCCGGCGTGAGACTGACGGGCCATGTGGACAGCCTGTCGCCGGCGAGCGGGCTGGAGTTCTCCCTGCTGCCGCCGGACAACGCCACCGGCAACTTCACCAAGATCGTGCAGCGCATCCCGGTGAGGATCACGCTGGATGCCTCCGCCCTCACTGGCCTGCTGCGGGCGGGCATGTCGGTGCAGCCGAGCATAGACACCAAGCCCGAGGTGATGGCCGAGCGGCACGCCGCGGCGGACGCTGCCGCGCCGCGCTGAAGCCGGCCAGCCCGGCGGCGTCCGCTCACGCTGAAAGGAGCCAGCCATGACTGCCGCAACCGCTCCGTTCGCCGGGCCCCTGAAGCCCCTGCCGGACACCATCAAGGCCTGCCGCGTCCATCGCTTCGGCCCACCCGAGGTCATCAGCCTTGAAGACGTTGCACGCCCCTCCCCGGGCCCGGGCGAGGTGCTGGTGCGGGTGGCGGCCGCCGGTGTCGGGCCCTGGGACGGCTGGATCCGCGCAGGGCGTAGCGCCCTGCCCCAGCCGCTGCCGCTCACCTTGGGCTCCGATCTCGCCGGCACCGTCGCCGCAGTCGGCCCCGATGTCACCGCCTTCCGGCCGGGGGATGTGGTATTTGGCGTCACCAATGCCCGCTTCACCGGCGCCTATGCCGAATATGCGGTAGCAGCCGCCGGCATGGTCGCCCGCCAGCCAACGAACCTCGCCGACGTGGATGCCGCAGCCGTCCCGGTCGTCGCCGTCACCGCCTGGCAGGCGCTGTTCGACCAGGCCGGGCTCAAACCCAAGCAAACCGCCCTCATCCACGGCGCAGCCGGCAACGTCGGTGCCTTCGCCGTGCAGCTCGCGCGCCGCGCCGGCATCAAGGTCGTCGCGACGGTGCGCGGCAAGGATGCCGGCTTCGTGCGCTGCCTGGGCGCCGACAGGGTCGTCAACGTGGACCACGAGCGCTTCGAGGATGCGGCGCAAGGGGTGGATGCGGTGATCGACCTCGTCGGCGGTGAGACGCAGCAGCGCTCCTTCGCCGTGCTCAAGCCTGGCGGGCGGCTGATCTCGGCGGTGTCGGAACCCGACCCGGCGCAAGCGGCGCGGGGCAGCATCGACGCGCGCTTCTTCCTCGTCGAGGTCACCACCGCGGGGCTCGACCGCATCGCGGCCCTCATCGCCGACGGCCGCCTCCAGGTGCAGGTCGGTGCCGTACTGCCCCTCGCCGGCGCCCGCACCGCGCACGAGATGCTGGAGGGCGCCCGCCCGCACCCGCGCGGCAAGATCGTGCTCCGGGTGCGGGCTTGAGAAGCGGCGGGTCGCTTCAAGTTCGATGGATGGTCGGGTCAAGCCCGACCATGACGCTGGACGGTGAAGCACCTTACCTCAATGCCGTCATGGCCGGGCCAAGACCCGGCCAGCCATCTACTTGGAAAGACTTGATCCGCTTTTTCGCCCGGTGCGGGCCTTGCGCACCGTCTCGCCCGCGTCGACCCGCGCCAGCTCGCCGAACACCTGCGGCGCGCCGGCAATGAAAGTGGCGACGATGCCGCGCACGCTCGTCTCCAGCGGCTCCAGCGGCGCAAAGCCGTAGATGTGGTGACGGACGGCCAGATAGATGATGGCCCCTTGCAGGTCCCACACGGTTTGCAGCTCCCGCGCCGACAGCTCGCCGTCGGCGATCGGCGGCAGTCCGGCCGCCTCGCGCACCGCGTGGCAGACCCGCGGCACGATGCGCTCGCCCACTTGCGTCACGTAGCGCGAGGTCAGGCGGTCGCCGGCGAGCGCGGCCTGCATGGTGATGCGGATGAAATTGTGCTCGACGACGATCCGCGCGTAATCCAGGTAGAAGCGCTCGAGCTTGTCCTTGAGCGGCACCGCGGGTTCGGTCAGCATCCGCTCCCACTCGCTCTTCCAGCGACTGATGAAGACCCGCTGGTAGACCTTCTCGATCAGTTCCTCTTTGCTCTGGAAATACTTGTAGAGCGCCGGCTGCGTCAGGCCGAGGCGGCGGGCGAGCTCGCGCGTCTGGCCGGCGAAGCCGACGTCGGCGAAGAAGCGGATGGCCTCGTCGAGGATCATGGCCTCGCGCTGCTCGCGGGCGGCCCCGCGATCGAAACTCGGCTTCGGCGCCGCCTCGCGCGCCACCTTGGTCCTCACCCTCGGCATGACATCCTTCGGTCGCGGGCCCGGCCCGCCATCGCAACGAAGGCTGGCTCTTAGCACGCCGAAGGCGCGCCCGCGACGGCCGCCGCAGACGGTTGACACGGCGTATCGACTTTGGTTATCGTTTGATAACTAAACGCCTCGCCGGACGCGGGGAGCGCGGCGGCGCCGAGCGGGTCGGACCCGTCGCCAGACACCAACACCCCGCGGGATGAAAGCGCCATGCCGGAGAGCACCCCTGTCTCCGTCCTCATCGTCGGGGGCGGGCCCGTCGGCCTCGCCACCGCCCTGCTGCTCGATCGCTTCGGGATCGATTGCACCGTCATCGAGAAGAGCCCGACGACGACCGATCATCCCAAGTCGCGCGGCTGCTGGGTGAGGACGATGGAGATCTTCCGCCAATGGGGGATCGAGCAGGCGATCCGCGATCGCGGGCTGCAAGAAAGCTCCGACGTGTTCGTCTACCTGGACAGTATCGCCGGACACGAATACGGCCGCACCCGGCCCGAGCCGAACCTGGGCCAGACGCCCGCATGGAAGAGCCTCGTCGCCCAGGACGCCGTCGAGGAGGAGATCCTCAAGGTGGTCCAGCGCTCGCGCCATGCGCGGGTGCTGTTCTCCACCGAGTTCGTCGGCTTCGAGGAAACAAACGACGGTGTCCGCGTGGAAACCCGGGCGGTGGGCTCGGGCGAGCCCACGGTGTGGACGGCGCGCTACCTGATCGCCGCCGACGGCGCCGGCAGCAGCACGCGGCGGGCCGCCGGCATCGACATGGTGGGGCCGGCGACGCTTGCGGTGATGTCCAACGAGTACTGGCGGGCCGACCTGTCGCATCTCCCCGTCGCCCGCGAGGCCGCCGGCTTCATGGTCATCCCCGATCGCCCCGAGGTGCCCCGCGCCGGCATCCTCAACACCAACGGCCGCGACCGCTGGCTCACGGTCACCCAGATCGGCACCACGACCGACGAGCGGCCGCGGCCGTGGACCGATGAGGAGTTCATCGAGATCGCCCGCGCCCATGCGGGTATCCCGGACCTCGACGTCACGCTGATCAACCGCTCCACCTGGCGCGTGAGCATGCAGGTGGCGGAAACGTTCCGGAAGGGCCGCGTGTTCATCGTCGGCGATGCCGCGCACCGCTTCCCGCCAACCGGGGGCTTTGGCCTCAACTCGGGCGTCCAGGACGCCCACAACCTCGCCTGGAAGCTCGCCTTCGTGCTGCGGGGCTACGCCGACGACAAGCTGCTCGACAGCTACTCGACGGAGCGGCGGCCGGTGGCGCAGTCCAATGCCGCCTTCAGCTACGGCAACCGGCTGCGCATCGGCCTCACCGACGACGCCATCCGCTCGCGCAACCCCGATCGAATCCGCTTCTGGATCAACGACATGGACAACCACCTGCACAGCATCGGGCAGAACCTCGGCCATTGCTACGAGGACGGCGCCGTGATCCCGGACGGCACCGTCGGCAAGGCGCTCAACTCCCGCCACTACACGCCAACCGACCGACCGGGTGGGCGCTTCCCGCACCTCTGGCTCGACCTGGCGCGCCAACACTCCACCCTCGACTGGTTCGACAAGGATTTCGTGCTGGTGGCGGGCCCGGCCGCCGACGATTGGCTGACGGCCGCCGGCGACGTCGCCGGCAAACTCGACGTGCCACTCAAGGCGGAGCGGCTGCCCACGGCCGATCCGGCGGACGGGTTCCAGATCGGCCTGCGCGGCGCCGCCCTGGTGCGGCCCGACGGGCATGTGGCCTGGCGCATGCCATGGACGCCGCCCGATCCGGCGCGGGAGCTCGCCTCCGCCGTCTCCGCACTCCTGCACTGAGCGGCGGGAGAAAACGCCATGCCCCACGTCGAAACGAACGGCATCTCGACCTTCTACACGCGCACCGGCGACGGGCCGCCGCTGGTGCTGCTGCACGGCGGCGAAGCCGACCACCACATGTTCGATGCGCTGACGGCCGAGCTTGCGCCGCACCTCACGGTGATCGCCTACGACCAGCGCGACTGCGGCGCCACGCGGAACGGATCGGAACCGTATGGGCTCGACGACCTCGCCGACGACGCGGCCGCATTGATCGCCGCGCTCGGCTTCGATCGGGCGGGCGTCTACGGCACCTCGCTCGGCGGCCTGATCGGTCAGGCGGTGGCCGCGCGCCACCGAAACCGCGTGGAGAAGCTCATCCTCGGCAGCACCTGGCGCGTGGGCAGAAGCCCGATCGAGGTGAACGCAAATGTCTTCCGCACCCTGGCGGCGCTGCGGACCGATACGGCAACAAATGCGCCGAAGATAGCCGAATACTTCTTTGCGCACGAGTTCATCGCCGCACGACCCGAGGTCGTCGAGATCTTCCGCGGCGGCAGCCGCGACGAGGGTCAACGGGCCCGGCGCGGAGCGGTGGCGCTGCTGCCGGCGGAAGCGCCACTCAGCGGCTTCACTGCGCCGACGCTGCTGCTCGCCGGCAGCGAAGACCGGCTGATCCCGCCCGCCGCCACCTTCGCGCTCCAGAGCGAGCTGCCACAGGCCGAGGCGCGCACGCTGGCCGGCGTCAGCCACGTCGGTGCGATCCAGGCGCCGGCGCAGATCGCCGCGGCGATCCTGGCATTTTTCGGAATAGGGCAAGTATAGACAGTTTTTTGTCAGATGGATGCCGGGTCAAGCCCGACCATGACGGCATCAAAGGTGAAGTGACCACTCCCAACGTCATGGCCTGGCTTGACCCGGCCATCCATCCACTTGGAAAAAAATACCAAAAACAGAACAAACCGGGAGAAAGCCATGTCCAACGCCGCAACAGGCGACTTCGACGCCGCCCCCGTCACCCCCAGATTCTGGGCTTCGATCGTCATCTTCATGCTCACCGGTGTCGTCGACTTCTTCGATTTCTTCGTCGTCGCCTTTCTCGTCGCGGTGCTGGCGCCGCAATGGCATCTCACCTTCGGGCAGACTTCGATCATGCTGCTCAGCGCCGGCGTTGGCGCCATGGTCGGCGCCGTGGCCTGGGGAGCGCTCGCCGACCGCTTCGGCCGCAAGCTCCTGTCGATCCTCGGCGTGGTCATCTGTGCCGTAGGCTCCGGCTCCATCGCCTTCATCCCGGACAACGCCTGGGTGTTGTTCTGCGTGCTGCGCTTCTTCGTCGGCTTCGGCCTCGCGGCGGCAGCCACCGCCGGCGTGCCGTTGATGGTGGAGATGACGCCGACCCGCTATCGCACGCTGCTCACGAGCCTCGCCGCCGTGCCGGTGACACTCGGTATCCTCTCCGCCTCGATCCTGTCGGCGCTGCTGCTGCCGACGCTCGGCTGGCGCGGTCTCGCCGCCCTCGGGTTCCTGCCCATCGTCCTGGCGCTCCTGACGCTCGTCGTCGTGCCGGAATCGGCACGCTGGCTGCTCAGCCGCGGCCGCACTTCCGCCGCGCGGCGCGCCATCGGGCGACTTCACCGCGTCGATGCCGACACCGTCGTGCTGCCGCCGCCCCCAGCCACTGCGCCCGCAGCGCGCTTCCGCGATCTCCTCGCCGAGCCACGCCGCTTCTGGCTGGTCACCTTGACCTTTCTCGGCGCGAGCGCCGCAAACTACGGCGTCTTCCTGTGGGGGCCGACCATCGTCGCGCTGCTGCTGGGCGTCGGCGCCACGGACGCAGCGCATGTCTTCGTCTACGTCGGCCTCGCCGGCATGGTCGCCCGCGCCGGCTTCGCCTTGCTCGCCCAGCGCATCGGCCGCCGCCCGTGCGGCCAGATCATGGGCTACGGTACGGCGATCGCGCTGGCGCTCGCCGCCATCTTCCACGACGCCTTCATCGGCGGCGTGCCGGTCTTCCTGATCTGCCTCGTCGTCGGTGCCATCTTCTTCGACGGCGGCTTCGCCAACCTCGCGCCCTACCCGGCGGAGATCTATCCGGTGCGGCTCAGTGCGCGGGCCGTGGGCCTGTCGCAGTTCGCCAACGGCATCGGCAAGATCCTCGGGCCGCTCTGCCTCGCCCTCATCGCCGGGGCCGACAATTACGTGGTGCCCAAGGCGACCGCCGATGCCGTGCTGCCGGCGTTCCTGTTCCTGGCCGCCTGCGGGCTCATGGTCGGCCTCGCCTATTCGCTGCTCGGCATCGAGTCGCACGGCAAGCCGGTCGCGCTGTTCAATACCGAGCCGGAAGCTCCGGCCGCGCAGCCTGCGCCGGCCCTGCCCGCCCATCCGTGATCCCGCCTGCGAGGAAAGTTGCCGATGTCCACCCTGATCCAACCCGCCAGCGGTCCCAGCTTCGATGTCGCCCGCCTGGACCGGCTGTTGGAGGAGCACGGCATCGACGTGCTCGTCGCCACCTCGCGGCACAACGTGCAATACCTGCTCGGCGGCTATCGCTTCTTCTTCTTCGACGTGATGGAGGCGATCGGCCTCAGCCGCTACCTGCCGGTCTTCGTCTACCGCAGGGGCCGGCCGGACGAGGCGCTCTATGTGGGCAACCGCATGGAGGGCTTTGAGCACGAGCACGGGCGCTTCTGGACGCCGCACGTGCGCACCGCGTCGTGGGGTACGCTCGACGCCATCGGCGCGGCGATCGAGCACATCGCCGGTCTTCCCGGCGTGCGCGCCATCGGCATCGAGCCGGGCTTCCTGCCCTCCGATGCGGCGAAGACACTCGCCGATGCGACCGCGCCGGCCCGGCTCGTCGATGCCACCTTCACGCTGGAGCGCCTGCGGGCGCTCAAGTCGGCCGCCGAGCTCGCGCTGGTGCGCGAGGCCTCGGAGCGGGTGGTCGCGGCCATGCGGGCGGTCTTCGCGGCCTGCGCGCCCGGCATGAGCAAGGCCGACGTCGTGGGCCGGCTACGCGGCGAGGAGCAGCAGCGCGACCTCGTCTTCGAATATTGCCTCATCGCCGCCGGCCGAAGCCACAACCGGGCGCCCTCGCCTCAGCGGCTCGAGCCCGGCGACGTCATCTCCCTCGACTCCGGCGGCACCTACGGCGGCTACATCGGCGATCTCTCCCGCATGGGCATCCTGGGCGAGCCGGACGCGGAGCTGGCCGACCTGCTCGCTGCGGTCGACGAGGTGCAGCAGGCCGCCCGCGCCGCGATCCGGCCGGGGGCTTTGGGCGGGGAGATCATCGCGGCGGGCGAGGCGGTGGTGCGCCGCTCGCCCCACGCCGCCGTGCTCGACTTCACGGCCCACGGCATCGGCCTCGTCAGCCACGAGGCGCCGCGGCTCACCGAACACGGCCCGGTGCCCTACCCCGCCACCGACGCCCACCGGCCGCTGGAGGCGGGCATGGTGATCTCGGTCGAGACGGCGCTGCAGCATCCGCGCCGCGGCTATATCAAGCTGGAGGATACCCTCGCCGTCACCGCCGCTGGCTCGAGCGCCTTCGGCGACGGCGGCCGCGGCTGGAACCGTGCCGGCCGACGTGACGACGCGCCCTGAGGATTCCATGGGCCTCGTCGACCTGGGCGGTGTGCGGCTCTGGACCGGACGCGCCGGCAAGGGCTCGCCCCTGCTGGTCATTACCGGCACCGGAGCCGATCTGCGCAAGCCGCCAACGCCGCTCGACTTTCCGCTTGCAGGGCGCTTCGCTCTGCTCGCCTACGACCAGCGTGGCCTCGGGCGCAGCGACAAGCCGGCGGGGCCTTACAGCATGGCCGACTATGCGGCCGACGCTGCCGACCTGATCGAGGCGGTCGGCTGGCCGCGGACGCATGTGATGGGCATCTCGTTCGGCGGCATGGTCGCCCAGGAACTCGCCATCCGCCGGCCCGAGCTGGTTCACAGGCTCGCGCTGTGCTGCTCTTCGCCCGGCGGCGCCGGCGGATCATCCTACCCGCTGCACGAACTCCATGACCTGCAGCCCCTGGACCGCGCCCGACGCATGGTCGAGATTGCCGATACACGCCGTGATGGCGCCTGGGCTGCGGCTCATCCCGAGGCCTTCGCCCAACTCGTCGCGGCAGCGGCCGCCGACCCCTTCGGCCACGAGCCTGGTGCGACCGCCGGCCGCCGCTGGCAGCTCGGCGCCCGCGCCGACCACGACGCCTGGGAGCGACTGGGCGGCATCGCGGCAGAGACGCTCGTCTGCGCCGGCCGCTACGACGGCCAGGCGCCGCCGGCCAACCAGGAGCGCTTGCACGCGCGCCTGCTGCAAGCGGTGCTGCGCTTCTATGAGGGTGGTCACGGCTTTCTGCTGCAGGATCCGGCGGCTTTCGAGGACATCGCCTCCTTCCTCGACGGCGGCTGCGGCGCGCTCGCGGCACCAGCCGGCCCGCGCGCCCCTTCCGCCGGCGGCTCGGCGTAAAGCAATCGTGCTCGGCGCCATGACGACTGGCCGGCCCGCCTCTCGGATTTCCCGCGCCGCCCGGTTAGGATGAGGCCGGCTTGGCGCCGCCGCCCCGGCGCCCGCAGGAGACGCCGATGACGACGCAGCGCGCGCCCGCCGCCGTGCTGGCCAGCCTCGCAGCGGAGACGGCCGGCGCCGCCGGCGACTGGCAATGGCTGGTGCAGGGCGACGAGGACAACCCCTACCTCGTCTACGAGAAGCGGGACCGCAGCGAGAGCGGCTTCCCCCTCATCTGCGACAACGCGGCGCGCCAGGCCGAGGTGAGCGTGCCACTCGGCAGGGCAGCAAAACGCGGCCAGCCGGTCACCATCGCGCTCATCGCCGGCGAGCAGCGGATCGCGCTGAAGGGGCTGGCGGCCAATGACAACGGCGTCTACGGCCACGCGCGCCGGGTGCCCTACCGTGCCGTGGTCGGCCTGCTCGGCAGCGCCGGCCGGGTCCGCCTCGCGATCGGCGCCAGGGCCTCCGAGCTGGCAGAGGCCGGCCGCCACGAGCGCCTGCGAGAGTTCGTGGAGCTCTGCAAGATCAAGTGAGGACCGAGCCGCGCGGCCCGGATCGTTCACGGGCTGTGAACAAAACAGGAAACATGATTCAGTCGCCTGCCGGCAGCAGACGATTCGGATCCATGTCCCTCGCCTATCTCGACAAGCTCAACCCCGAACAGCACCAGGCCGTGGTGCACGGCACCGCGGCCGATGCGGCGGCCCGGCAAGGGCCGCTGCTGGTCATCGCCGGCGCCGGCTCGGGCAAGACCAACACGCTGGCCCACCGGGTGGCGCATCTGATCGTCGACGGCGCCGACCCGCGGCGCATCCTGCTGATGACCTTCTCGCGCCGCGCCGCCGCCGAGATGACGGCGCGGGTCGGCCGCATCGCGCGCCTGGTCATGGGAGAGCGGGCCGACATTATGACGGAAGCGCTGGCCTGGGCCGGCACCTTCCACGGCATCGGCGCGCGCCTGCTGCGCGAATACGCGGCCGACATCGGGCTCGATCCGGCCTTCACCATCCACGACCGCGAGGATGCCGCGGACCTGATGAACCTCATGCGCCACGAACTCGGCTTCTCCAGGACGGAAAGCCGCTTCCCCCTGAAGGGCACCTGCCTCGCCATCTACTCGCGCTGCGTCAACGCCGAGGCGCCGATCGAGGAGGTGCTGCGGGCCGCCTTCCCCTGGTGCGCCGCCTGGGCCGGTGAGATCAAGCAGCTGTTCGCCGCCTATGTCGAGGCCAAGCAGGCCCAGAACGTGCTCGATTACGACGACCTGCTGCTCTATTGGGCGCAGATGATCGGCGAGCCGGAGCTCGCCGGCGAGATCGGCACCCGCTTCGATCACGTGCTGGTTGACGAATACCAGGACACCAACCGCTTGCAGGCCTCGATCCTCCTGGCGCTCAAGCCCCACGGCGACGGGCTGACGGTGGTGGGCGACGATGCCCAGGCAATCTATTCCTTCCGCGCCGCCACCGTGCGCAACATCCTCGATTTTCCCCGCCACTTCAGCCCGCCGGCCCATGTGGTGACGCTCGACCGCAACTATCGCTCCACGCAGCCGATCCTGGCCGCGGCCAACGGCGTGATCGGGCTGGCGCGCGAGCGCTTCACCAAGAACCTGTGGACCGAGCGCCCGTCGTCGCGGCGGCCGCAGTTGGTCGCCGTGCGCGACGAGGCCGATCAGGCCCGCTGCGTGGTCGAGCGTGTGCTGGCGCAGCGGGAGGACGGCACGGTGCTAAAGCAGCAGGCGGTGCTGTTTCGCGCCTCCCACCACAGCGGCCCGCTGGAGGTGGAGCTGACGCGGCGCAACGTGCCCTTCGTCAAGTTCGGCGGCCTCAAGTTCCTCGACTCGGCCCACGTCAAGGACGTGCTGGCGCTGCTGCGTCTGGCCGAGAACCCGCGTGACCGGGTCGCCGGGTTTCGTGTCCTGCTGCTGATCCCCGGCATCGGGCCCGCGTCGGCCCAACGCGTGCTCGACCAGATGGCGGCGGCCGCCGATCCGGCCGCCGCTTTGGCGACCGTCGTCCCGCCGGCTCGCGCCGCCGCCGACTGGCCCGCCTTCGTCGCCGCGGTGACCGAGCTGCGCTCCGCCGGCACCGGTTGGCCGGCCGAGCTGGAGCGGGCGCGGCAGTGGTACGAGCCCTATCTGGAGCAGCGCCACGAGGACGCCGCCATGCGACGCGCCGATCTCGTCCAGCTCGAGCAGATCGCCGCCACCTACCCCTCCCGCGAGCGCTTTCTGACCGAACTCACCCTCGACCCGCCTGACGCTGCGAGCGACCAGGCCGGACCGCCCCTGCGCGACGAGGACTACCTGATCCTCTCCACCATCCATTCCGCCAAGGGCCAGGAATGGCGCTCGGTCACCGTCCTCAACGTCGTCGACGGCTGCCTGCCGTCGGACCTCGCCACGGGCACCGCAGCCGAGCTGGAGGAGGAGCGCCGCCTGCTCTACGTCGCCATGACGCGCGCCCGGGACGAGCTCGCCCTCGTCGTCCCGCAGCGCTTCTTCACCCACGGCCAGGCGGCGTTCGGCGCCCGCTACGTCACGGCGGCGCGCACGCGCTTCATCCCCGACGCGCTGACGCCCCTCTTCGAGCGGGTGAGCTGGCCGCCGGCCAGTGCCGGGGCGCCGCCGCGAGCGCCGGCGACCGGCGTGCGCGTCGATGTCGGCGCCCGCATGCGCGGCATGTGGCGCTAGCTAGCTGCCGGACGACTCCGGCGTCAGGACGAGACAGAGAAGCAAGCCGTTCATGCCAAACAGCTGCCAGCGCTCTCAATGCGGTGCCAGCTTCGTTGGATCCGCTTCGTTTGAACGCGCGTACCCCGCGATTTCTCCCGAGACGGGCCAAGCACTCCTGTCGATCGAGCCTCCGTCGCTCGGATTGCCCGCCGGGCCCTGCTCGCGACGGGCTATGCGCCGCTTCGCGCTTCCTTGAAGGAAACGAGCTGCTGCCTGCGTTCGTCCCACAAAGTCCTTCGCACGCACCCCAAGCTCTCCAGCAGGGTGATCCGTCCGACGGCGGCGAGCTGCGGATGATCCCGCAACACGTCCGGCAGGCGGTAGTAGGGGATCCGGCTGCTGAGATGATGGACGTGATGGATGCCGATGTTGCCGGTGAGCCAGCGCAGGACGGCCGGCAGGTCATAGTGGGAGCTGCCGTGTAGCGCCGCTTCATGAAAGCTCCAGGCCTCGTCGTGGGCCCAGACGGTGTCTTCGAACTGGTGCTGAACGTAGAACATCCAGACGCCGATCGACGCGGCCAGAACCGTGATCGGCAAGTGCACGAGCAGGAACGGCCCAAGGCCGACCAGCCAGATCATCGCCGCGGCCAGAATAGCAATCGCGATATTCGTGCCCATGGTGCTGAGCCAGGGCTTCCAGCCGCCCCGCATCATTCCGACCGGCAGGCGATGCTGCAGCATGAACAGATAGGTAGGCCCCACACCGAACATTACGACGGGATGCCGATAGAGACGATAGAGAAGCTGACGCCACCGGGGCCGCGCGAGAAATTCGCGTACCGTCAGCGTGTCGATATCGCCGATGCCCCGGCGATCGAGGTTGCCGGAACTCGCGTGGTGGAGCGCATGGCTGTGACGCCAGAAATCGTAAGGGGTCAGTGTCAGAACACCGAGGATGCGGCCGACCCAATCATTTGCAAGGCGGCCGCGAAAGAACGATCCGTGACCGCAGTCGTGCTGGACGATGAAGAGGCGAACGAGGAAGCCCGCTGCGGGGACGGCGAGCAGCAGGGCCAGCCAAAATCCGCCGGCAAGGGCCGACACCATCACGAACCAGATGAGAGCGAAGGGCACAGCCGTCACGAGCAGCTCAAATATGCTGCGCGCCAGGTCCGGCTCCCGGTAGCGGGCGAGCAGTTGCACCAGCGCTCGGGACTCGACTTGTCGATCATTCATTGACGCGTGTTCCTTTACGGGGAGGCGTCCACTCGGGCGAGCCCCGCATTTGGTCGATCATCAGGCACCCGCGCCCATGCAACACGAGCATCGGGGAGGAGCCGTGGCCCGCCTCTCGAAAACAGGCGTCCCATCGGCAGCAGGCGTCCGGAGTGCGCTGCGCCCCCGCGCCCCGACATCGTGTTCCCACGCGCGAGATTGCGCCCCCCGGGCGTGCCCGATCAATATGGGCCCCGCGCCACTGGAGCCGTGCTGGGGCAGATCGAAACCCGGCGCCTCCGAACGCAAGCGATCCAGACACGCCCTTCTGCGTTATCACGTCATTTCTCGCCAGCATTGGCGAGGAGCGGAGCAGCCGCAGACAACGCAAGGGCCGTGTCGTGTTCGCGCAGGGAGAGTCTGCCGGACGCGGTGCTCTACATCCCAGGCGCAACGTTGAGATCACCGTCATTTGCGGGCAGCGCAAGGAAGGGTCGTCGCGACCCTCGAATTCCTCGGCGAAGGGCCCCTTGCCGGCCAGAGGAAACCGATATTGACGGCGACGACAGTTGCCCCGATTGTTCGGCTGGCTGGAACGACCATCTTCGCAGCGTCCATCAAGGACCGGCTTGTTCGAGTCATTCGCCGGCCACTTGCCGGACGGACCCTGCGCGTCGAGGCAGAGCTCGTCCATCAACTCTTCAACTCGCGCGAGAAACGCCTCCCGCTGCCAACCTTCGACGAGGACGAGGAGGCGCAACCGGCGATCACAAAATCAGCCATGAAGACGACCCGACCCCGCGTCAATTTCTTCATGAACAAATTTCGGAAGCTTGGCTTTATCGACTATAACCGGTCACTGAGCTCATCGCACGCTGCTGGGCACCGTCTTGCACGAGATCAGCCGCAGATCAAGCATTATACACCTGCGACAGGGGCACGGTGTGCCACCGATCGGTCGCCTACGCTGCATTGATATACCTGCGCGCGCGTCGCGCTATGCAATAGTGCGGCATTGTTTCCACGCTTGCGCGCATGATGCCCGTTGCACCAACACAGTACCGTGACGTTCGTTCCCAACGCGCAACTCTATGAGAAACTCCTGACAAGACTCTCGCGAACGACTGGCCTGGAGCCAGCTGCGGCCTGTTCCACCCATGCCCGTCGCACGGAACTGGAGAAAAATTTGAGCCTCGGCGCGATTCAATGTCCAAGCCCTATCTATCGGATCGTGGCACCCCATATGCGTCACTGCGGGGCAATGTCCTCAGGAAGCTCGTATTCACGTGCCGCCGATACGTCGGCTCCGCCGGCTCCACGGCGCGAACGCCGCGTGCCGGCGGTGACGAGATCTGAGGATGGGATCAAGCGCGCGTCGCGCGGAAAGAGAGCCGCGCAGCGCCCATAGGCTCAGCCCGAAAGGCAGCAATGAAAATCGCCCAGATCGCACCGCTGATCGAGAGCGTGCCGCCGCGGCTCTACGGCGGAACCGAGCGGATCGTTTCTTATCTGAGCGATGAACTGGTGGCCCTCGGTCACCAGGTTACCTTATTCGCGAGCGGCGACTCGATCACCGCCGCCAACCTCGTCTCCTGTGTTCCGCAAGCGCTTCGGCTCGATACCAGCGTGCGCGATCCGACGCCCTATTACATGTTGATGCTCGATCGCGTGCGCGAGATGGCGGCCGACTTCGACGTGATGCATTTCCACATCGATCAGTATCATTTCCCATTGTTCCGGCCGACCGCAGGGCGCACGGTCACCACGCTGCACGGCAGGCAGGATCTGCCTGACCTGCTGCCGCTGTATCTGGGCTTCAGCGACATGCCCCTGGTGTCGATTTCCGACGACCAGCGCCGCGCCATCCCGCATGCGAATTTCGCGGCGACGATCCACCACGGGCTGCCGACCAAGCTGCATGCTCCCCGCACCACGCCCGACGGCGGCTATGTGGCCTTCCTCGGGCGCATCTCGCCGGAAAAGCGCCCCGACCGGGCCATCCTGATGGCCCGCGCCGCGGGCGTGCCGCTGAAGATCGCGGCCAAGGTCGACCGAGCCGACGAGTCCTACTTCCGCACCCATATCGAGCCTCTGCTCGACGGCCCGGGCGTCGAGTTCGTCGGTGAGATCAACGAGCGTCAGAAGACCGAATTTCTCGGCAACGCGCGCGCGCTGTTGTTTCCCGTGGATTGGCCGGAGCCGTTCGGGCTCTCCATGATCGAGGCGATGGCATGCGGAACACCGGTCCTGGCATTCCGCTGCGGGTCGGTGCCGGAGATCATCGAAGACGGCGTGACCGGCATCATAGTGGACACCGTCGAGGAGGCGATTGCGGTGCTGCCACACGTGATGGCACTCGATCGAAGGACGGTGCGCCAGCGTTTCGAGCAGCGCTTTTCCGCCACACGCATGGCCCACGACTATGTCGCGGTTTATCGCTCGCTGGTTGCATCCTATGCGCGCAATGCCGACCTGATTGAGGTCGGCCCCCTTCTCTCAGACGGGCTTGCTGCGCCGATGTCGAGGCCGCACCTTGCTTAAGGCGACGCGCTCGCCCTCGACGGAGCACTCCTGATCGCCGCCGGATTGGCCCGCTACGGATGCACGGAAGCGGTCGGTCGCGTGTTCAACGGCCTGTTCGACGCCGCAAGCTCCATGGACCTGCGGCGCCAGCCGAGGCTCTATTGTGGCTTCCAACGGGGCGTGAGTGGCGGCGCCCCACGCTCGACCCGGCGGCCTGCTCTCCCCAAGCCTGGGCTGCCGGCGCGCCGCATTTGCTCCTCCAGTCCGTGCTGGGCCTCCAATTCGATCCAGACCGGCACGGGATCCTGCTGTGCAATCAGCGGCTCGGGCAATCGGCGGTTGACCTGATGCTGCGCCGGCACGGCACCGGTGTAGCGGTGCAGGGGCTGCGCAATGTGGGACAGATCAGGGTCGCAGCAGTGTATTCGTAGCGTCGGCGCAGCCGTGCTGCCGGCGATTGGCGCCATGTCCCCGGCGCCGGTTGCCTTGATCAACCAAGGGGACGGAAGCGAGATCACATGTCGAAGACACCCGTCGAACGGTTCGAGGAGAGACGCCCTCCGGACGCACGCGCGGATCTTCTGCCAACCGAAGGCTATTCGGTGGAAGTTGATGGGAAGTTGAAGGCGCAATACCCCGCCCCGGAGATCGCCTTCGACGCCGGTATCGAGATCAAGAGGAAATTTCCGTTCGTTCAGGTCAGGATCTACGACGCCAAGGAGCGGACGCGGACGCCCGTCGATCTGCCGAAAGCCAACGACGGATGAAAACGTCGCGGGCGTCGCCGGACGGGTAGGCATTCTTCTGGTCGCAGCGCCGGATGGGTCCTGCCGCGCGACGATCATCGCCGAAGCGCGAGCGGTGGGCCCGGAGCTTGGACGAGACGCCCGCCGATCAATGCCCGATGAGGAAAAACTGGAGAGATTGTAAAGTAGGCGACTGTCTGCTCCGACGATAGCGCTACCCTGTCGGCGAAGCTCCGCGCGGCGACGAGCCAAGAGCGCGCTGGGCAAACGCACCGCGGGACAAGCGGATCGGACGGAGGAAACCATGCCTGCCCAGAGCGCCCTTCGGGCCCAGCCCGCTGACGTGCCATCCTCGCATGTGAAGGACCGAGTGTCGGCCGAAGAGTGGGCGGTCCGCGTCGACCTCGCCGCCTGCTACCGGCTCGTCGCCCATTTCGGCTGGGACGACCTGATCTACACGCACCTGTCGGCGCGCGTGCCCGGCCCTGAGCACCACTTCCTGATCAACCCGTTCGGCATGATGTTCGGCGAGGTGACCGCGTCGAGCCTGGTGAAGATCGACCAGCATGGCGAGATCGTCCTGCCCACCGGCTACGGCATCAACAAGGCCGGCTTCGTCATCCACGGGGCCGTGCACGAGGCCCGCGACGACGCCCAGGCGGTGCTGCATACCCACACCACCGCGGGCGTTGCCGTCTCGGCCCAGAAGTGGGGCCTGCTGGCCATCGGGCAGACGTCGATGACCTACACCGACGACATGGCCTATCACGAGTACGAGGGCATCGCGCTGGAGATGGACGAGCGCACCCGCCTCGTCGCCGACCTCGGCACCAGGAACAACATGATCCTGCGCAACCACGGCCTGCTCACCGTCGGCCGCACGGTGGCGGAAGCCTTCGTGCGCATGTTCTTCCTGGAGAAGGCCTGCACGGCGCAGATCGCGGCGCTCAGCGCCGGCTACGACAACCTGCACTTCCCGCCCGCCGCGGCGCAGGAGACGGTGACGCGGCAGGTGGCCAATCGCGACGCCATCGGCGGCAATCTGGAGTGGCCGGCGCTGCTGCGCCTGCTCGACCGGCAGGACCCCTCGTACCGCGACTGAGCCCGTCCCGGCGCCGCCGGCACGTCGGCGGCGCATGGGCGAGGCGCGGCAGCCCTCGCCCGGCGACCTCACATAACGAGCATCGGGAGGAAACGATGGTGAACCTCACACGCCGCGGCGTGCTGGGCACGGGAGCGGCTTTGCTGGCGAGCGGCATTGCGCGGCCGGCGCTGGCGCGCTCCTACAAGGACCCGGGCGTCTCCGACACCTTGATCCGCATCGGCACGACGGTGCCGTTCAGCGGCCCGGCATCGGCCTACGGCATCATCGGCACGTCGGACAAAGCCTATTTCGACATGGTCAACGCCCAGGGCGGCATCAACGGCCGCAAGGTCGAGATCATCGCGCTGGACGACGCCTATTCTCCGCCCAAGACGGTGGAGGCGGTGCGCCGCCTGGTGGAGCAGGACGAGGTGTTCTGCATGTTCAACAACGTCGGCACCGCCGCCAACAGCGCGGTGGCGAAATACCTCACGGCCCGCAAGATCCCCGCCCTCTTCATCACCTCCGGCGCCTCCAAATGGGGCAATCCGAAGGAGTATCCTTGGACCGTCGGCTTCCAGCCCCCGTACAGCGCCGAGGGCCAGATCATCGCCCAGCACATGCTGGCGACCATCAAGGATCCCAAGGTCGCCGTGCTGATGCAGAACGACGACTTCGGCAAGGACTACTTCAACGGCTTCGTCGCCGGCCTCGGCGGCCGCGAGAGGATCGCCGAGCTCGCCACCTACGAGATCAGCGATCCCACGGTCGATTCGCAGATGGTGAAGTTGAAGTCCTCCGGCGCCAACGTGTTCTTCAACATCAGCTCGCCGAAATTCGCCGCGCAATCCATCCGCAAGGTGGCGGAGATGCAGTGGAAGGTCGTCCACTACATGAACAGCACCAGCATCTCGATGCCGACCTTGCGCGCCGCGGGCCTGGAGAATTGCCAGGGCATGATCTCGATCAACTACATGAAGGATCCGACCGATCCCAAATGGCACCAGAGCCCGGACTACAAGGCCTGGCTCCATTGGATGGACACCTACAACACGTCCGTGTCGAAATCCGAGAACGCCACCGCCTTCTGTTTCGCGGTGTCCTACACGCTGCATCAGGTGCTGCTCGCCTGCGGCGGCGAGATGACCCGCGAGAACGTCATGAGGCAGGCCTTCGACATCCGCGACCTGGCGGCGCCGATGCTGCTGCCGGGCGTCAAGGTGTCGACCTCGGCCGACAACCACTACCCGCTCAGGACCGTCTATCTCATGAAGTTCGAAGGCGAGACCTGGTCGTCCTTCGGCGAGCCGATGACGGCCAAGGCCTGAGACGGACCTGCGGGCCAAGGCCGGGGCACATGACGCTCCGGCCTGTCGGGCCATCGCGCGGCCGTGCGCCTCAGCCCGCGCCGGCGCCGATCCGCTCGCGGCGGACGCGGATGCCGGCCGCCTCCCGGTCCCAGACGTCGGCGGCGAGCCCCTCCGAGCGCAGAAGGTGCTTCTGGATCTTCGCGGTCGGGGTGCGCGGCAGGGCGGCGACGATGCGCACGTAGCGCGGCACCATGAAATGGGCGAGCCGCGGCAGCAGGAAGGCGGTCAGCTCGGCCGGATCGATGCTGCGGCCGGGCACCGGCGCCACCACGCACAGGATCTCGTCCTCCGACAGTTCGCTCGGCACCGGCACCACGGCGCATTCGTTGACGTCCGGATGCGCGGCGACCTCGGCCTCCACTTCGAACGAGGAGATGTTCTCGCCGCGCCGGCGGATGGTGTCCTTCATGCGGTCGACGAAGACGAAATCGCCGTCATCGTTGATCTTGAAGGCGTCGCCGGTGTGGAACCAGCCGTTGCGCCAGGCCTTGGCGGTCGCCTCCGGGTTCTGGAAATAGCCGGAGTTGAGCGCCCACGGCCCGTCGGTGCGCACGATCAATTCGCCCGCCTCACCCGGCGCGACCTCGCAGTCGTTGTCGTCGACGATCCGCAGCGACACGCCGGGCCGCGGCCGCCCGCAGATGCCCAGCTTGGCCGGGTTGAGCCCGGAGACCAGCGGCGTCGAGATCTCGGTCATGTTATAGAGGGTGTAGACTGCGACCCCGAAGCGGGCCGCGAAGGCCGGCGCATCCTCCGCCAACGGCACGATGATCACCGTCCGCAGCGGATGATCGCGATCGCCCGGCCCCGGCGGCCGCTTGGCGACGAAGGTCGCCATGGCGCCGAGCAGCAGCACCACCGTGGTGCCGGTCTCGCGGATGCTTGCCCAGAAGCCATCGGTGGTGAACTGGTCGATGAAGGACACCGAGCCGCCGCGCGCCAGCATGCCCATCACCGGGATGGTGCCGCCGACGTGGAAGAGTGGCAGGTTGCACATGTAGCGGTCGTCCGTCCCCACCATCGAGAAGCCATCTCGCCCCGCCATGGCGAAGAGATGGGCGTAGCTCGACAACACGCCCTTGGAGGGGCCCGTGGTGCCGGAGGTGTAGACGATCGACTGGGTGTCCCACGGGGCGATGGCCCGCGCCAGGGGCGGCAGCGCCGCGGCATCGCCGTCGAGGCTCGTGGCAGGCAGTACCTCGGCCCCGGCAATGGGGCGCGGGGTGCCGCCGACCACAACGACGCGCTCGACGCGCGCCAGATCGATGCCGTCGAGCCGCTCCAGCAGATCGGCATGAGCGACGACGATGCGGGCGTTGGAGTTGGCCAGCACGTGTTCGAGCAGCCGCCCCCTGTAGGCGGTGTTGATCGGCACGTAGACGGCGCCGAGCCAGTTGATGCCGAACCACACCTTGAGACAGTCGGGCCCGTTCGGCAGCCAGACGACGACTGTGTCGTCCTGCTTGACGCCGAGCGCGGCCAGGCCTGTCGCCGTGGCGGCGGCCCGATCGCGCATGTCGGCAAAGGTGAGCGTCGGCCCGCCGTGGAAGACCGCATAGGGTGCATCGGGCTTTTCGCCGGCCCAGCGCTCCAGCAGGTTGCGCAGCACGCAATCATTCGCCGCGGGAATGCGCGGGTCGCGCCGCACGGCAGCCTCGTCAGCCATCATGTCTCCTCCTCCCCGGCGGCCCTTGTGTAGCCCTGGCCGCTCGACGACGTGATGCTACGGCGTCACGCCGTAACGCGGAACCGGCTCGGGCGCCGCGGTGCGGCGCGAGCGGGCGAGTGCAAACGCGTGCAACACGCGCCGCCGCGTGTCCCGGGGCGCGATGACGTCGTGGACGGTGAAGCGGGCCGCGGCATTGAGCGGCCCGGTACCCACCGCGAAGCGTGCTTCCAGTTCCCGCTGGTAGGCCACGGGATCGGCGGCCGCCTCGATCTCACTCTTGAAGGCGGCGGCCACGCCGCCCTGCACGGGCAGCGAGGCGAAATCGGCCGTGGGCCAGGCGACGACGAGGCTCTGCTCGCCGCCCCAGCCGCCCATGGCGCAGGCGCCGAAGCCGAAGGCCTTGCGGACGACGACGGTGACCTTGGGCACGTCCGCCCAGGCGAGCGAATGCACCAGGGCGAGCCCGGCCCGCAGCGTGCCCTCGCGTTCGGCTTGCGGGCCGGTCATCACCCCGGGCACGTCCTGGAGAAACAGCAGCGGCACGTGATAGGCCGAGCACAGCTCGACGAAGTGCCTCGCCTTGTCGGCCGCCGCCGCGGTGATGGCGCCGGCGTACACCATCGGCTGGTTGGCGATGATGCCGATGGGGTGGCCGTCCAGCCGGGCAAATCCGGTCAACATCATGCGCGCATAGGCGGGCTTGATCTCGAAGAAGCTGTCACGATCGACGAGCGCGCGGACGAGCTTGCGCATGTCGTAGGGCCGCCGCAGCTCGGCCGGCACGATGGCGTCGAGATCGGCGGGCTCCGGCTCGCAGGGCGCGGCGCGCGGCGGATAGGCCCAGGCGTTGTGGGGCAGGTACGACAGGAACCGCCGCGCCAGCGCCAGCGCCTCCTCGTCGGTCTCCGCCTCGTTGTCGGCGACGCCGGAGACCTCGCAGTGCAGCTGCGAGCCGCCGAGTTCCTCCTTGGTCACGTCGATGCCGGTGGCCGCCTTGACGACCGGCGGCCCGCCCGCGGCGAGCATGCCGGTGCCCTTGCGCATGATCACGAATTCGCACGCCGCCGCCACCAGGGCGGCGTCGCCGGCACACGGGCCCAGCACGACGCCCACCTGCGGCGCCGTGCCGGACAGCCGCGCGATCTCCAGGAAGTGGGTCACGTCCGGAAGGCCGTCGTTCATCAGTTCCTGACCGCGCGCGCCGGCGCCGTCGAGCAGCCAGATCAACGGCACGCGCTCGCGCCGCGCCATCTGCACCGCGTGCAGCTTCTTGCGGGCGTTGACGACGCCGTGCGAGCCGCCCTTCACGGTAAAGTCCTCGCCGACGACGGCCGCGGCTCGGCCCTCGATCAAGCCGAAGCCCATGACGACGCCGTCCGCCGGCGTCAGTTCCTCCAGCGTCGGTGCATCCATGGCGTAGTGCGAGGTGAGCCGGCCATACTCCTCGAAGCTGCCGGCGTCGAACAGAGCGTCGACCCGCTCGCGCACGGTGAGCTTGCCCAGAGCGTGCTGGCGCGCGATGCGCGCCGGCCCTCCCATGGACAACGCCTTGACGTTCCAGGCGGCGAGTTCGGCCAGCTTGTCGGCATGGGGCGAGGGCGCCTGCCCGGCCGCCGTGGGCTTAGCTTGCGCCTTTGCGTTGATCGAGCTCATTGACCTCCCCTGACCAGCGGACATTCGCTCTTGTCGAGCGGCACGAAGGCGTCCTGTCCGGCAATGGCGCGGACCGGTTTGTAGAAGTCCCACTCGCCCTTGGACTCCTCGGGCGACTTGACCTGGTAGAGCATGAGGTCGTGGACAAAGCGGCCGTCGGCGCGGATCGGTCCGGATTGGCCGAAGAAGGCCATGGGCGCGGCTTTCATCGCCTGCATCACCTTGACCGGGTCGTCCGTGCCCACCGACGCGACGCCCTTCAGATAGTGCACGATGGTGGCGTAGGTGGTGGCCTGCTCTCGGGTCGGCATGCGCCCGAACCGCGCCTCGAACCGCTTCGACCAGGCGCGTGCCTCGTCATTCATGTCCCAGTAGAAGCCCTCGGTCAGCAGCAGACCCTGGGCATCCTTGAGGCCGAGCGCCTTGATCTCGGAGATGAACAGGATCAGGCCGACGAGGCGCTGGCCGCCGGCGTACAGCCCGAACTCGCCGGCCTGCTTGATGGCGTTGACCGTGTCGGCGCCGGCATTCGCAAGCCCGATCGCCTTGGCCCCGGACGCTTTGGCCTGCAGCACGTACTGAGCGAAGTCACGCGTATTCTGCGGGTGGCGGACCGCGCCCAGCACCTTGCCGCCCGCAGCCTCGATCAGCTTGCGGCTCTGTTCTTCGATGAGATGGCCGAAGGTGTAGTCGGCGGTGATGAAGAACCAGGTGTCGGCGCCGTTCTCGACGGCGGCCTTCACTGTGCCGTGGGTCAGCGCATAGGTATCGTCGGCCGTGTGGATCGAGAACGGCGAGCAGGCCTTGCCGCTCATGGCCTCGCTCGCCGCGCCCGAAACAAGGAAGATCTTCTGCTTCTGGCGCGCCACCTCCTGCACGCTCAGGGCCACCGACGACGTCGGCACGTCGGCCACCGCATCGACGCCGCGCGTGTCGAACCACTCGCGCACGATGGTCGAGCCGATGTCCGGCTTGTTCTGGTGGTCTGCCGCCACGATCTCGACCTTGGCGCCGCCGAGTTTGCCCTCGAACTCCTCGGCCGCCATGCGCGCTGCAACGACGGAGCCGGGACCGGAAAGGTCGGCATAGGGGCCGGATTGGTCGTTGAGCACGCCAATGCGCACGACGTTATCTGAGACCTGCGCCATGGCCGGCGCTGCGACCGCCGCCAGCACGGCTGCGAACGTCAGCAGAAATCCACCCTGCATCATAGCGATCCTCCCTGTGAGCCGGCTGCTTCTGGGGCAGCTCAGGCGTCGTTGCCGCGAAGGGCTAAAACCAATTGTTACGTAATCGTACCGACGGGTTTTCGTCAAGGCTCCGCCGTTCGGCGCTGGGGGAGCGCCGATCGTGCAACGGCCGACCCTCAGCCGCCGGCGCGGACCAGTTGCAACGCCATGCGGGCCATCTGGCCGGCGACGGCCTCGGGCGGCAGGCGGCCGCCGGGGCGATACCAGGAGAAGATCCAGGTGGTCATCCCGGTCAGGCCTTCGGTCACCACCCCAGGATCTTCAACGGCGAATTCACCGGCCGCGGCGCCCTCCTCCAAAAGTTGACGCAGCGCGGCATTGAAAGCCCTGCGGTTGTCGCCGAGCGCACGCGCCGCAGCGTCCGGCAGGTGCTTCTCTTCGCGGAACATGACGCCGAGGTAGGTGCGCCCCTCGATGACGCTCAGTGTCAGCTCGTAGACGAGCCGCGACAGACGCTGGCTCGGCGCGCCCTCTCCGCTCACCACGTCCCGCGCCATGGCCGCGGCGAACGCCGTGGTGCGCCCGGCGACACCGGCGAGGATGTCGGCCTTGCCGGAAAAATAGTTGTAGAGAAACGGCTTACCGACACCGAGCGCATCGGCGATGTCCTGGATCGTGGTCTGCGTGAAGCCGTTGCGAAAGAACAGCTCGCTTGCCACGTCCAGGATCTTTGCCCGGGCGACTTGGGCCAGTTCGTCTCGAATCTGGATGCTCATCGAGGCGGGACGCTAGCATCTGCATTGACGCCCGGAAAACCGATGGAACCAATGATCCGTTGCGGCATTTCCTCTCGTGGTCTCGGGAGGACGACGCCTTGCACAAACCCCATCACTTCAAGCCTGACGAAGCCCATCGCTTAGGGATGCCCCCGGGCTGGTGGGTAATGGACAAGAACCGACCGGTGATCGGCCCCTATCGCACGAAGGAGGCGGCGCAGGTCTGGATCGCGCGCCGCGCCGAGGAGATGACTCAGCCCAAGCCAGTGGGTGGCCGAAGCAACTCCTCGCCCGTGGAATGGGGGCGCAGCCCACTCGTTTGAGCCTGCGCCTCTCGCCGTTGGACCGGCCGCCGTGGTCTAGCCCGCCCCTCAACGTCGAGTTCGTCATCGCAGGCGACGGGGCGACGGTCGCCGTCAATCGGCGCCCTGAGTCGCCAGGCGTCGCAGCGCGCGGTCGAGCTCGCGCAGTCCACGCGTCATTCGCTTGTCCCGGCGCACCACGATGGCAAGCGTGCGGTATAGTCGTGGCGCCAGCGGGCGGACGCTGAAGCGGGCTCCGCCATCGGTCGGGCGTACCGCCATCGCCGGCAGGACGGCATAGCCCAGTCCGGCGCTCACCAACTCCTTGATGGCCTCGACGCTGCCGAGCGACATCGCCGGCCTGAGCGGCGCCTGCCCGCGCGCAAACCATTCGTCGGTGATGCGGCGCGTGTTGCCACCCTCGAACATGAGGAGAGGCATTCGCGCCACCTCCGACGGCGCGGGCCGCCGCGGCATAGGGGCGCCAGGGGGCGCAATCAGCACGAATTCGTCGCGCAGCAGCGGCGTCACCTCGAGCATCCGGCCGGAGGCCGGCAGCGTCACCAGACCGATATCGATCGTGTTCTCCTCCACGGCCCTCACGACGTCGCCGCTGTTGCCGGTGCTGACAGCGATCTCGAAATCGGGAAACTGCTCGCGCAGCTGCCGCAGGATCGGCGGGAGCATGAAGATGCAGGCGGTGGCGCCGGTTCCCAGCCGCACCCGGCCCATGGCATCGCTGCGGTATTGCGTCATGGCGTCGAGGGCCGCGGCCACCGCCGCGTCGATCTGAGCGGCGTGGGCCAACAGATCGGCCCCCGCGGCCGTGGGCTTCGCGGTGCGCCCCACCCGCTCGATCAGGGGCACTCCGAGGCGGCGCTCGAGTTGGCGGATCTGGAGGCTGACAGCCGGCTGAGAGAGCTCCTGCCGCTCGGCCGCGGCCGAGAAGCTGCCGAGTTCGATCACATCCACGAAGGTATTGAGCTGGTCGAGATTGAGGGTCCGCATCTCAAAGAAAAACTCATGCTCGGCATAAGATGACAAAGCTACCCTTATCATAATGGGTCATGCAACAAGGTCGTCACCGGGACCAGGACGAATGGCATGGGCGAGACAGGGTGCACAGCGTGGCCGGCGGCCACGGTGCGGGCGGCGATCGATGCGGACATGGAGGCCGTTTGCGCCATCTATGCGCATTACGTGCGGCACGGCTTGGCGACCTTCGAGGAGGAGCCGCCCTCGGCCGCCGAGATGCGCGCGCGCCGGACGACGGTCGAAGCCACCGGCCTGCCCTACCTGGTGGCGGACATCGACGGCGCCGTCGTCGGCTACAGCTACGCAACCGCCTACCGGCTGCGGCCGGCCTATCGCCACACGGTGGAGAACTCGGTCTACGTGCGGCTCGGGATGGGGGGGCACGGCCTCGGCAGCGCTCTGCTGGCGGAATTGATCGAGCGGTGCGAACGCGGACCATGGCGGCAGATGCTGGCGGTGATCGGCGACAGCGACAACGCCGCGTCGATCGCGCTGCACCGGCGCATGGGATTTCGCGCCGTCGGCACGCTGACCTCGGTCGGTTTCAAGATGGGCCGGTGGGTCGACACCGTGCTGATGCAGCGGCCGCTCGGCCTGGCCGACACGACGACGCCCTTCGGTGCTCGGCCCGGGTCGTGATCGCATGCAGCCCCGCCCTGCGCCTGGGGCTGGCGCAGATGATCGCCTGGGGCACGTCCTACTATCTGATTGGCGGCTTCGGCAGCGCCATAGCCGCCGAGCTCGGCTGGTCGCAAAATCTGGTCTACGGCGGCTTCGGCCTCGCCCTGCTGGTGATGGGCCTCACGTCCGGCACCACCGGACGCCTCATCGACGTCTACGGCGGCCGCCGGGTAATGGGGGCCGGCGCGGTGCTGAACGCGCTCGGCTGTGCCGCCCTCGCCTCCTGCCATGGCGTAGCGCTCTACGTTGCGGCGTGGACCTGCCTCGGGGTCGCGATGCGGCTGACGTTATACGATGCCGCCTTTGCCGCCTTGGCGCGCGCGGGCGGCCCGCAGGCGCGCCGCCCGATGGCCCAGATCACCCTGCTCGGCGGCCTGGCTTCGACGACCTTCTGGCCGCTCGGCGCCGTCCTCACCACCCACCTCGGCTGGCGCGGCGCGCTCTGGGTCTTCGCGGGCCTGGCATTGCTCTGCATCCCGCTTAACGCGGCGCTGTCGGACAGGCGCTATGGCGAGGACGCACCGGCCGGGAGTGATCGCAGACCCCTTCCGGAGCCGCTTGCCTCGGCCGGGCGAGAGGCGACGGTCGCCGCCGTCCTGTTCGCCAGCCTGGCAGCCACCACCAATGTCCTCAACGCCGCCATGTCGTCCCACATGATCGCCATTTTGGCCGGCCTCGGCCTGACGGCATCGGCCTCGGTATGGGTCGGCGCGCTGCGCGGCGTCGGCCAGTCGGCCGCGCGGGCGCTCGAGGTCGTGTTCCAGGCCCGCACCGATCCACTCACGCTCAACCTGTCGGCCATGGCGATGATTGTGGCGTCGTTCGCCTCGGGCCTGTTGGGTGGCCAGACGAGCCTCGCCTCGATCGGCTTCGCCTTCCTGTACGGGGCCGGCAACGGCCTGATCACGATCACCCGCGGCGCGCTGCCGCTGGTGTTGTTCGACCACCGAAGCTACGGCGCCGTCGTCGGCCGCCTGCTCGCACCCAGTTTTATCCTTTCTGCCGCCGCACCTCTCGCCTTCGCGTTCATCCCCGAGCGCTTTGGGCCGGCGGGCGCGCTCTACCTGTCGTTGGCGCTGGCGATCAGCGGCTTGGCCGCCGCGCTCGCCCTCAAGCTTCGCTTTGGCGCTCGCGGCCGGGCGCGGGCCGCAGCGCGGAGCCCTTGAGGCGCGGCCGAAGCCTTACCGCCGCGCTCGCGCGGTGACAGCCGGGCGGCCAAGCTGAACCGTCACATGCTTGATGCCGAAGTCGTTGACGATCCGGATCACTGCCACGCGAATGCTCTCCAGCTCGGCCGCGTCGACGAGCGCGAGGTGGACCGACGCCTGGGTCTCCTGCTGATCGGTGGCCCAAAGGTGGAGGTCGTGGATGTCGGCGATCCCGTCGACACCCCTCAGCTCCGCCCTTATCTCAGCGAGGGTGGGCCCGTACGGAACGCCGTTCAGCAACACTCGGGTCGCATCGCCGGCCAGCGCCCACGCCCGCGGCAGGAGGCGAACGGCGAGACCGGCGGCGACCACGGTGTCGATCCAAGCCCATCCGCTCAGCCAGATCAGGACACCGGCGACGATGATCGCCAGCGAATCGAGCCCTTCGTGCCAGCCGTCGCGGGCGGCCGCCAGCGCGCCGGCGCGGAAGCCACGACGTTCCGCCAGCAGGCCGGTGCGGGCCAGATCGACGAGCAGGGCGAGGCTCCCGGCCAGCACCAGCGCCGTGGGGTCGACGAAGGGTTGCCCCAACAACCTGAGCGCACCGAAGCCGATGATGCAGGCCATCGCGGCCACCAGCAGCACGACGTTGCAGCCGGCCGTCAGGAGCTGAAAACGGCGGTAGACGAAGGCGCGCGGGTCGTCCGGCGGCTGACAGCCGGAGCGCAGGGCCGCCAGGGCGACGGCGAGCGCCGCGGCATCGGCGAACATGTGCGCGGCGCCAGCGCCGAGAGCGAGGCTGCCGCCGGCCCAGGCGCCGGCGATCTGCAAGACGAAGCTTGCCGCCGTCAATGCCAAGACCGCTGCCAACCACCGGCCGTGCTCGTTCCCGCTCCCGTCCTCCACGTCTGCCCTCTCCGTTGACGTCATCAGCCATCCCTCGATCGCAGCGGTGGCGCTTTCGTGGCCGGCCAGCATTACAGCGATGTAACTTTCATGCCGGCACCGCGACCTCTAAGTCATTGTGATCAGTTGCATGCGGCCCTCGGGACCACACTGCGGCCGATCGCGCCGCCGTCGCTTGCAAGGAGGACAGCCGACAGTGGTCGACTCGCCACATTGGTGCGCCACAACAGAGGACAGCTGCCGCACTCGCAGATGCGAGCGCAGGGTTAAGCTCTCGCTGCATAACCAATCATGAAGGCCGATCCGTCACGATGTCCCCAACTGAAGCGAATGCCAGCTCAGAAGCGAATGCCAGCCCATGACACGCCGTTCCCTCCTCCTGCTCATTTTGGTCGCGGTCGCCGGCATCGCGTCCTGGCAGGCCTACGAGCGCGGCTGGCTGCGCGGCCTTCCCGGCGTGGGCGGAGGCCAGGACCAGGCGGCCACCGCCGGTGACGACGGCCGTCGGGGCGAGGCCCCGGCCGGCCGGGGCCGCCGCGGCCGCGGCACCGACGGGCCGATCCCGGTGCTCGCCGCGACGGTGCGCCGTGAGGACGTGCCGGTCAGCATCGATGCGGTGGGCACCATCCAGGCGCTCAATACGGTGACGGTCCGCACGCAGGTGGACGGACGCCTGCTGTCGCTCGCGTTCAAAGACGGACAGGACGTCAAGCGCGGCGACGTCCTCGCCCATGTGGATCCGGTGACCTACCAGGCCCAATACGACCAGGCCGTCGCCAAGAAGGCGCAGGATGAGGCGCTGCTCGCCAACGCGCGCCTCGACCTGGAGCGCTACAGCAAGCTTGCAGCCTCCAGCTACGGCTCGCAGCAGCAAGCCGATACCCAGAAGTCTCTGGTCGCCCAGTATCAGGCCCAGGTGCGGTCGGACCAGGGCGCCATCGACAATGCCAAGGCGCAGCTCGACCGCACCACCATCACCTCGCCGATCGAGGGGCGCACCGGCATTCGCCTCGTCGATGCCGGCAACATTCTGCGCGCCTCCGATGCCACCGGCATCGTCGTGGTGGCGCAGCTCGAGCCGATCGCCCTCGTCTTCAACCTGCCGCAGCAATATCTCACCGCCGCCAACAGGGCGATGGGGCGAGGCTCGGTTCAGGTGCAGGCACTCGACTCCGACAATGCCACGGTACTCGCCACCGGCACCGTGGCCGTGATCGACAACCAGGTCGACGCCACGACCGGCACGGTCAAGATCAAGGCTATCTTTACCAACGCCGAGCGGAGCCTATGGCCGGGCCAGTTCGTCAACGTCCGTATTTTCGTCGACACCATCGCCAAGGCGGTGGTGGTGCCGACCGCCGCGGTGCAGCGCGGCCCGAGCGGCGCCTATGTCTACGTGCTGAACGACGACGACACCGTCAGGCTCGCCAACGTCGTCGTCGGCCGCCAGGACGAGACCCGGGCGGTGATCACGTCGGGGCTGGCCCCGCCGGCGCGGGTGGTCACCACCGGATTTTCCCGTCTTACCGACGGCGCGCACGTCGCCGTCACCGTCGCGGATGCGACCGCGCCCGGCGCCGCAGCGCCGGCCCCTGCGTCGGCCACGGCAAACGCCGATCAGGATGGCCCTCACCGCCCACATCGACAGCAGTCGGAGGCGGCGGACGGCAAGCGATGAGCATCTCGACGCCCTTCATCGTCCGGCCGATCGCGACGTCGCTGCTGGGCGTCGCGGTACTGCTGTGCGGAGTGTTAGGCTACTTCTGGCTGCCCGTGTCCGCCCTGCCGCAGGTCGCCTTCCCGACCATCCAGGTCTCCACGCAGCTGCCCGGCGCCAATCCCGACACCATTTCAGCGATCGTCACAGCACCGCTGGAGCGACAGCTCGGCAAAATTCCGGCGCTGGAAGCGATGTCGTCGCAGAGCTCGTTCGGCCTGAGCCAGATCACGCTGCAATTCAGCCTCGACCGGGACATCGACGGCGCCGCCCAGGACGTGCAGTCGGCCATCAATGCGGCTGCCTCGCTCCTGCCCAAGAACATGCCCTATCCGCCCACCTACGCGAAGGTCAATCCGGCGGACACTCCCGTTCTCACCATCGCGCTGACCTCCGACAACGTTGCACTGCGCCAGTTGAGCGATCTCGCCGACACGCTGCTCGCGCCGCGGCTGAGTGAGATGAGCGGCGTCGGGCGGGTGAGCGTCGCCGGCGGCATCAAGCCCGCCGTGCGCATCCAGGCCGATCCCGCCCGGCTCGCCTCCTACCAGATCAGCCTGGAGGACCTGCGCCAGGCGATCATCGCCGCCAACGTCGCCGGTTCCAAAGGCGCGCTCGACGGCACCCATCAGGCTTACACCATCGGCGCCAACGACCAGATCGCCTCCGCCGAGGAATACCGCAACATCATCATCGCCTACCGCAACCGCGCTCCGGTGCTGCTGCGCGACGTCGCCAACGTGGTCGAGGGGCTGGAGAACACACGCGTGGGCGGCTGGTTCCGCGGCGAGCGCGCGGTGCTGCTCGATATTCAGAGGCAGCCTGGCGCCAACATCGTCGCCACCGTCGACAACGTGCTTCAGCAACTGCCGCGGCTTCAGCAAGCCCTGCCGTCGGGAATCGAGCTCAAGGTCGTGCACGACCGAACGGACACGATCCGCGCCTCGATCGCGGACGTGCAGTTCACGCTGGTGCTGTCGGCAGGGCTCGTGGTGCTCGTGGTGCTGCTGTTCCTGCGCACCGTCCGGGCCACCATCATCGCCGGTGTGGCACTGCCTCTGTCGCTCGTGGCCACGTTCGCCGTCATGTGGTTCTGCGGCTTCAGCCTCGACAACCTGTCCCTGATGGCGCTGACGATCGGCACCGGTTTCATCGTCGACGACGCGATCGTGATGATCGAGAACATCGTCCGCAACATCGAAAGCGGCAAATCGCCGTTCAAGGCGGCGATCGACGGCGCGCGCGAGATCGGCTTCACCGTCGTGTCGCTCACGGTGTCGCTGATCGCCGTGTTCATCCCGCTGCTGTTCATGACCGGCGTGGTCGGCCGCATGTTCCGCGAGTTCGCGCTGACGCTGACCATCGCGGTGGTGGTGTCGGCCGTGGTGTCGCTCACGCTGACGCCGATGATGTGCTCACGCCTGCTGCGCGCCGAGAGCGGCGAGCGTCCCAACCTCTTCATGCGGCTCGCGGAGAAACCCTGGGAGTGGATGGCGCGCGTCTATGACTTGACGCTCGGCTGGGCGCTCAAGCGGCAAGGCCTCATGCTGCTGCTGACGCTAGCCACCCTGGTGCTCACCGTGGTGCTCTACGTGCGCATGCCCAAGGGCTTCCTCCCGGTGCAGGATACCGGCCTGCTCAACGTGGTGCTCGAGGGCACTCCCGATATCTCATTCGAGGCGCTGGGCGAGCTCCAGGAGAGAGCCGTCGCCGTCATCCGCAAGGACGGAGACGTCACCGGCGTCGCTTCCGTGCTCGGCGTCGGCCCGCTCAACGCCACCACCAACACGGCGCGCCTCATCGTGACGCTGAGGCCCAAGGACGAGCGCACCGACGATGCGGCGATCATCGCCGAGCGCCTGCGCCGGGCCGTGGCCGTCGTGCCCGGCGCGACGGCCTTCGTGCAGCCGGTGCAGGACATCCAGATCACCACCCGCGCCAGCCGCTCCCAGTACCAGTACACGCTCACCGGAACCGACCCCGACGTCGTCGCCACGTGGTCGCAACGCCTGGCCGAGCGCCTGCGCGGCGACCCCTTGATGCGCAACGTCGCCAACGAGACCGAGCAGAACGGCTTGCGGCTGTTCATCGACGTCGACCGCGAGAAGGCCGGCCGGCTCGGCATCTCCATGCAGAACGTCAACGACATCCTGTACGATGCCTTCGGGCAGCGTCAGGTGTCGACCATCTACGCCCAGTCGAACCAATACCGGGTGATCCTCGAAATCGATCCGCGCTACCAGCGTGATCCGTCCCAGCTCGCCAAGCTGTACGTGCCGGGGGCCGGCTCCAACCAGTACCTCACCAACACCAGCACCACGTCTGGCAACACCACCATCGGTTCATCCGTCCTGGGCGCGACCGGCGCCCAGGTGCCGCTGGCCGCGTTCGCGCGCTTCGAGCATCGCACGGCGCCCCTGTCGATCGCTCGCCAGGAGCAGTTTCCGGCCGCCACCATCAGCTTCGACCTGGCCCATGGGGCCGCGCTCGGCGCCGCCGTGCAGGCGATCTCCAAGGCTGAAGCCGACATCGGCATGCCGACAACCGTCACCGGCCGGTTCAGCGCCGACGCGGCGGAGTTCAGCAAGTCCCTGGCGAGCGAGCCCTGGCTGCTGCTGGCGGCCGTCGTAACCATCTATCTCGTGCTGGGCATTCTCTACGAGAGCTTCGCCCACCCCTTCACGATCCTGACGACACTGCCGTCGGCAGGCGTCGGCGCCCTGCTCGCGCTCATGTTGACCGGGCATGACCTGTCGATCGTCGCCCTCATCGGCATCGTGCTGCTGATGGGCATCGTGAAGAAGAACGCGATCATGATGATCGACTTCGCCCTCGACGCCGAGCGCAACGACGGCCTGTCGCCGGCCGACGCCATCGTCCGAGCGTGTCGGCTGCGCTTCCGGCCGATCATGATGACGACGCTCGCCGCCCTGTTCGGCGCCCTGCCCCTGGCGCTGGCCAGCGGCACGGGTAGCGAGCTGCGCGTTCCCCTCGGCATCACCATCATCGGCGGCCTCGTGCTCAGCCAGCTGCTGACGCTCTACACCACGCCGGTCATCTATCTGGCGGTGGAGCGCCTGCGGCAACGGCTGAGCGGCAGCACGCCGCAGGCTCGTCCGCCTGCGGCCGAGGAGATGACGGCCTCCCTGCGCAAGGCGGCAGAGTGATGAACATCTCGGCGCCCTTCATCAGGCGGCCGGTCGGCACCACCCTGCTGGCGGTCGGCCTGTTCCTGCTGGGCGCGGTGGCCTACGCCTTCCTGCCGGTCGCCAGCCTGCCGGCCATTGAGTTCCCGACCGTGCGGGTGATCGCCAGCCGACCGGGAGCCGACCCGGCCACCATGGCGGCGACCGTCGCCGCCCCCCTCGAGCGGAGCCTCGCCAGCATGGCCGGCGTCAACGAGCTCACCTCGTCGAGCTCGCTCGGCTCGACCGTGATCTCGGTGCAGTTCGATTTGTCGCGCCCGGTCGACGCGGCGGCCCGCGACGTCCAGGCCGCGCTCAATGCCGCCGCCATCGATCTGCCGAGCGACCTGCCGATCCTGCCGACGTTCCGCAAGGCGAACTCCGCCGCCATGCCGGTGCTGATCCTGGCGCTCACCTCGGACACCATGCCGCCGAGCGCCATCTACGATGCGGCCGACACGGTGCTCCTGCAGCGCGTGTCGCAGGTGGAGGGCGTCGCCGACGTGACGGTGGCCGGCGCCGAGCAGCCGTCGATCCGCGTCAACGTCGACCCGCAGCGCCTGGCCGCCATGGGCATCGCGCTCGCCGACGTCCGCAACGCGATCGTCACTGCCAACACGGTGTCGCCGCTCGGGACGCTCGACGGCGCCAGCAAGGGCCTGACCATCGCCGCCAACAACCAGATGACCGAGCCGGAGGAGTTCGGGCGTCTGGTGGTGAGAGCGGCCAACGGCACCATCGTGCAGCTGAAGGACATCGCCACGATCGAGCGCGGCGTGCGCAACACCCGCGCGGCGGGCTGGTACAACGGCAAGCCCGCCGTGCTGATCACGGTGACCAAGCAGCCCGACGCCAACGTCATCGAGACGGTCGACCGCGTGAAGGCCCTGCTGCCGGAACTGAAAGCCTGGATCCCGGCCGGCATCGACGTCGCCATCATGTCCGACCGCACCATGACCATCCGCGCCTCGGTCGACGACATCCAGAAGACGCTGCTCATCACCATCGCGCTGGTGATGATGGTGGTGTTCCTGTTCCTGCGGCGGCTGACACCGACGCTGGCCGCCGGCGTGACGGTGCCGCTGTCGCTGGCCGGCACCTTCGCCGCCATGTGGGCCGTGGGCTTCACCCTCGACAACCTGTCGCTGATGGCCATCACCATCTCGGTCGGCTTCGTCGTCGACGACGCCATCGTCATGATCGAGAATATCCACAGCCACATGGAGCGCGGCCTGGATCGCTTTTCCGCGGCGCTCGCCGGCGCCCGCGAGATCGGCTTCACGGTCATCTCGATCAGCCTGTCGCTGATCGCCGCCTTCGTCCCGCTGCTGTTCATGGGCGGGCTGGGCGGCCTGCTGTTTCGTGAGTTCTCGCTCACCCTCACCTTCGCCGTGATCACCTCGACGCTGGTATCGCTGACGGTGACGCCCATGATTTGCGCGCATTTCATGAAGCCCGACAGCGGCCCGCCACGGAGCCTGGTGGGGCGGCTGTTCGAAGGCGCGATGGCCTGGGTGATCGCCGCCTACGGGCGCTCGCTGCACGTGGTGCTGCGCCATCCCTGGTTCATGCTGATCGTGCTGGTGGGGACGGTGGCGCTCACGGTGCAGATGTTCAAGGACATCCCCAAAGGCACCTTTCCCCAGGACGATACCGGGCTCATCTTCGGCTTCACCAACGCCTCCGCCGACGTGTCCTTTCCGCAAATGGCGGCGCTGCAGCAGCAGGCGGCCGACATCGTGGCGGCAGACCCGGCCGTGCAGGGCACGGCTTCGTTCATCGGCGGCGGCATGGGCTCGGTCAACCAGGGGCGGCTGTTCGTCAGTCTGAAGCCCGAAGCGGAGCGGCGCCTGACCTCCGCCCAGGTGGTCGCGCGGCTGCGCCGCGAGGTGTCGAAGCTGCCGGGCCTGGCCGTCTATCTCACGCCGGTGCAGGACCTGCGGACCGGTGCCCGGGCCGGTAAGTCCGCTTATCAATTCACCTTGTGGTCATCGAGCCTCGACGACCTCGACACCTGGACGCCCCAGGTGCTCGCCCGCCTGCGCAAGGTGCCTGAGCTCGTCGACGTCTCGACCGATCGCGAGCAGGGCGGCTTGCAGGCCAACCTCGTCATCGACCGCCAGGCGGCGGCCCGCGTCGGCGTCGCCATGAAGGACGTCGACAACGCGCTCGCCGCCGCCTTCGCCCAGTCCCAAGTCTCGACCATCTACGGTCAGAAGAACCAGTATTCGGTGATCATGGGCATCACGCCGTCGCGCCAGCGCGATCCCGAGGACCTCACCGGCATCTATGTGAGCGGCAGCGGCAACCGGCAGATCCCGCTGGCCAGCATCGCGCGCGTGGAGCGCACCACCCAGCCGCTCGTGGTCAACCACCAGGGGGTGTTCCCGTCGATCACCATCAACTACGCGAACGCCCCCGCCGTGCCGCTGGAAAGCGCCAATGCGGCGCTGCGGCGGGCGATCGACGGGCTGCACCTGCCCGACGGCATCCATGCGGATTTCGCCGGCGACGCCAAGGCGCTCGCCCAAGAGGGCGCCAACCAGATCGTGCTGCTGCTTTCGGCGTTGCTCGCCATCTACATCATCCTCGGCGTCCTCTACGAAAGCCTGCTGCACCCGATCACCATCATCTCGACGTTGCCGCCGGCAGGCCTGGGGGCGCTGCTCGCGCTGCGCGCCGCCAACACCGAGCTGACCATCATCGCCTTCATCGGCATCATTCTCCTGATCGGCATCGTGAAGAAGAACGGCATCATGCTCGTCGACTTCGCCATCATGGCCGAGCGACGGCGTGGCCTGTCCGCGCACGACGCCATCTTCGAGGCCTGCCTGGCCCGCTTCCGGCCGATCCTGATGACCACCATGGCGGCGATCCTGGGCGCCGTGCCGCTCGCCGTCGCCATCGGCGCCGGCGCCGAGATGCGTCGGCCGCTCGGCATCACCATCGTCGGGGGCCTGGTGCTGTCGCAGGTGCTGACGCTATATTCCACGCCGGTGATCTACCTGCTGATGAGCAAGCTGCAGCGCAAGAAGACGGTGCCGCGGCGACTCGCGCCGGCCGTAGTCCCCGCGGAGTGAGTTGGCGCCCCTCGATGCAGAGGACGGGCGGCGGCAACCGGCGGCACGTCCGCATGATCCTCAAGCACGAGATGGCAGTAGGTGAAGCGCGCCTCGGGCCGCGCGGCGCAGGTGACGGTGGTACCGTTGCTCGCCGTCGCCGCGGGCCTCTATATGCCGACGGCCTCCGCCATGGTGGCGGTCAGCCTGGTTGCCAACGGCTTTGAAGCCGGCCCGGCCCGATCGCCTTGTAGTGACGTCGCCCAGCGGCTGGCCATCATCGTGTGCACCGACCGACACACCGCCGATCTCAGCGAAGGACTTCAGAGTGTCCTGCACCGCGTTCGTTTCGTCGGCGACTTTGGCCTGGCAATTCCTTAGAGACAGCAGCCGGCCGGTCTTCCCGCAGGCTTCGTGGATATGGCCTCGTTCATGGTTTCGTGGCGATCGCGATGGCGAGCAAATTGACGGCGGGGCGACGCCAGCCCATACCATCCGTGCAAACTGGCGCGCATTGACATGACAGCAGCCGGCGCAAGGCGAGGAAACACCATGAAAATCACGCGCGGGTTTTGTGTATGCGCGATCGGGTTGTCCGTGGTTGTGGCGGGAATGGGCAGGGCGGCTGTCGCCGCCGACGCTCCCGGGGTCACCGATACGGAAATCAGGCTGGGAACCTTGCAGCCGCTGAGCGGTCCGGCTTCGGCCTATGGCATCCTCGGCTACGCCTTTGAGGGCTATTTCACCAAGGTCAATGATGAAGGCGGCATAAATGGCCGCAAGATCAAGGTGCTGCTGCGCGACGACGCTCTCAGTCCGCCGAAAGCGGTGGAGCAGACACGGGCGCTGGTGGAGCAGGACGGCATTTTCGCCCTGTTCGGTCAGAGTGGAACCCCCACCGGGGTCGCCGTGCAGAAATACCTGCACGTCAAGGGTATACCTCAGTTGTTCGTGATGTCCGGCTCGCATGTTTTCCAGGAGCCGAAGAACGCGCCGCTGAGCTTACCCGGCCTGCCGACCTATTTCGGCGAGGCCAAACTCTACGCCAGGGCGATCCTGCAGGATAACCCGAACGCAAGGATCGGCATCTTTTATCAGAACGACGACTTCGGCAAGGATTACGTCAAGGGCGTGCAGATCGGTCTCGGCGACAAGGCTGACAAGTTGATCGTCGCAAAGGAAAGCTATGAGCTGACGGACCCGACGGTAGATTCCAAGATCTTGGCGCTGAAAGCCTCGGGGGCCGACACCCTGGTGATGGGCTCCTATTCCAAGCAGACAAGCCAGGCCCTGCAGAAAATGGGCGTCATGGGCTGGAGGCCGAAGATTTACCTGAGTTACATCGGCTCCGCAGTGAACCCGACCCTCAAGAACGCCGGCTTTGAGAACGCCAAGGGCGTGGTGACGGCCGCGGTGCTCAAGGACCCGACCGACGTCCGCTGGAAGGATGATCCGGAAACCCTCGCGTGGCTGGCGTGGATGGACAAGTATTATCCGCGCGGTGACAAGACCAGCGGCAGCAATGTGTTCGGCTATGTCATTGGCGATCTCATCCGTCATATCATCGAGAAGACCGGCAAGGAGCTCACCCAAGAGCGGCTGATGGCCACCGCTAAACAGGTGCGCGACTACCGCCCGCCCATGCTGCTGCCCGACATCAGCCTGACCATCACGCCGGACAACTACAGCATCTACAACAAGATGCAGTTGCAGGAGTTCGACGGCACTGCCTGGCGGGCCGTCGGCAAGCCGATCTCGACCAATTAATGGGTGTTCAGGCCGGGCGCGTATTTCGCTCGGTCGATCATGCCCATGCGCGATGCGCATGTCACATCGCGTATGGGTTAAGCGCCCAGCGGCGCATATGTATTCCTGTAAGGAAAGGCGTCACACTGAGGCATGACCATTTATGTAAGCAAGGGCGTCACGCGGGGGTCGGTTCTTCTCGCTATTTTGCCAGCACACGGTATCACCATCCGGACGTGCTTAAATCCACCCACCGCATCCGCTACTCAGCCAAGATCGGCGAGACGCGGCCCATCCAGGTCAACTCGATGGGCAAGGCGCTGATGTCGCTACTGACCCCCGACGAACGGCGGGCGACGGTCGCCAAGCTCAGCTTCGAGATGCACTGACCATGGCCGGAGCGCTGAGCGGCCTCAAGGTCGTCGACCTGACGAATACCCTGATGGGTCCCTACGCCACCCAGATGCTGGCCGACATGGGGGCGGACGTCATCAAGGTGGAGCCACCGGACGGCGATACCGTCCGTGGCCTCGGCCCCGCCCGCCACGCAGGCATGGGCGCCATCTTCCTGCAGGCCAACCGGGGCAAGCGCAGCGTCGTGCTGGACCTCAAGGCGCGCGAAGGGCGCGACGCGCTGCTGCGCATCGCCGCGGGCTGCGACCTGTTCGTCTACAATCTGCGCCCCAAGGTCATGGACCGGCTGGGACTGTCCTACGACGCGATCAAGGCGGCGAACCCCGGCATCGTCTATGCGGGCTTGTTCGGCTACGGCCAGGACGGCCCCAACGCCGCGCGACCGGCCTACGACGATCTGATCCAGGGCATGGCGGCCATCCCCAGCCTGTTCTCGGCCTCGGGCTCGGCGGAACCGCGCTACGTGCCGCTGGCGATGGCCGACCGGGTCGTCGGGCTTTACGGCGTCTCTGCCATCATGGCCGCCCTGTGGCATCGCCAGCGCACCGGCGAGGGCCAGAGGCTCGACATCCCCATGTTCGAGACCATGGCCGGCTTCGTTCTCGCCGACCATTTGGGCGGGCGGCTGTTCGACCAGGCGGAGGGCGCGACCGGCTACCCGCGTCTACTCTCAAAGGACCGCCGGCCCTACCGGACGCGCGACGGCTACGTTTGCGCGCTGATCTACAACGACCGTCAATGGAGGCGCTTCTTCGAGGCGATCGGCCGGCCCGAGGTCTGGACGTCGGATCCGCGCTTCGCCTCGATCACCAGCCGCACCAGGCATATCGACGAGATCTACGGCATGGTCGCCGACGTCATGCGCGAGCGCACGACGGAGGAGTGCTTGGCGTTGCTGGACGGCGCCGATATCCCCGTGTCCCGCATGAACTCCGTCGACGACCTGATCGACGATCCCCATCTGGCAGCGAAGAACTTCTTCGTGGACATCGCGCACCCCTCCGAAGGCGCCCTGCGCATGCCCGGCGTCGCCGCTCAATTCTCCAAGACCGAGGGCTGCGCCGCCCGGCCCGCCCCGCGCCTGGGCGAGCAAAGCCGTGAGGTCCTGCACGAGGCAGGCCTCGGCGATACACAGATCGAAGCCATGTTCGCAGCGCGCGTCACATCCGAGCCGGATTGAGCCGCATAGGCTCATCGTGGACGCGGCGCAGCGCTGCTTCGGCAAAAATCAGCCGGCTTATCAGATACTCCCGGGGGATGGTGCGCCGTCTTCGAGCGGGCCGGAGCGCCGCGGCGGCAGGCACGCCGCTGCGGCACTCCGGCAACGTCGATCAGCGCTTCTGCATCTTGCGCAACGCTTCGGTCTGCGCGGCAAGGATCGGCGCCACGGCCGGGTGTGCCGCGATCCCGGCCAGGTAGGCGCGCAGCTTCGGCGCCTCCGCATAGGGCTCGGTCAGGCCGAACACCGGCGCGAAATTGTCGACGAAGAAGCACACGGTCGGCAATGCGCAGTCGGCCACGCTGAAGGCCGGGCCGGCCGCGAACGGGCCGCCGGCCAGGTGATGCTCCACATAGCCAAGGGCCTTCTTGAGCTCCGCCAACTTGGCATCCACCACCGCCGCGTCGCGGTATTTGGGATTGAGCTGGCCGAATAGCGTCGTGAGCGGCGGAAACACGTAGAGGTCACCGAGGCGCGCGAGCAAGCGCGCCCGCGCCCGCTCCGCGGCCGTGCCCGGCAACAGCGAGGGCCCCTCGTGGGTCTCGTCCAGATACTCCAGGATGACCTGCGATTCCGGCATCACCAGGTCGCCGTGGGTCATCACCGGCAACTTGTCGATCGGGGTTATGGCCCGGTACGCCTCCGAATGCAGACCGCCCGGCGGGTCGGCCAACTCGAGCGGCACCCCCTTGTAGAGGCAGCCGACGCGCACGCGCCCGGCGAATGGCGACAGGTCGGAATTGTACAGCTGCGTCATGCTTCTCTCCCAGCTTCGGGCCGCTCCCAGCGGCGCTCTTCATTTGCCCGGGGGGAATCCATCCCCCATGCAACTCCCTGCTAGCATGTCATTCTCTCGATGACAGGCCTTATGCCGACGCCTTTTTGCGCCGCGGCGCGCGCGACACCCGTTGACCTTCCCGCATGGCAAGCCTTAGCCCTCTCCGTTGGACACGTGAGGCGGACCGGGCTTGGCCAGTTTCGAACGGCAGTTGGCGGGGATGTTCGTCGCGGCGATCGCGCTCATCGCCGCGGCCCTGGCGCCGTCATCCGTCCGTGCCAACGCCGGCCATGACGGTTTGCGCCACGATGTCCGCGTGATCGCCTCGCACGCGGCCGCTCACAGGGCGGCAGCCGGCGTCGCAGATCACGCGCCGGCTTCTGTGGCCGACGCGGCAGGCACGTCGGGCACGGAGTGCGGCGCCCTGTGCTGCGGTGCCGCCGCTATGGCTTGCTGCATCTGCGGGGTGCTACCTGCGCGGATCGAGATCGCGCCGCTCGCCACGCCCGGCCGGCGGGTGCCCGCCCCCTTGGCGCTGATACCCACCGGCGTCGAAGCCGAAGCACCCGCCGAACCTCCCAGAGCAGCCGGCTGACGGCGCCCTCGGGCCCCGCCCACCTTCCGTCCCTGCCCGCCGGCCGCGCTGACGTGCGCCGCAAGCAAGCGTGCACGCGCCAGCTGCCGAACGGGGCACCTCACTCTGAAGGACAGACCGATGACCTCGACGATCAGGCCCCTCACCGCCACCGCCGTACTCGCCGCATCGATCGGAGCGGCTGCGGCCCAGAGCGCCCATGACCACGCCGCGCCCGCTACCGATGGAGCTGCGACGCACGGCATGCATCAGGGCGTGGCCCCCACGGGAGAGGCCGTCTCGACCAAGGCGTTCAAGGCGGCCGACAACGCCATGATGCGCAATATGCAGGTCGTCTACACCGGCGACGCCGACGTCGACTTCCGCACCCACATGATCCCGCATCATCAGGGCGCCATCGACATGGCACGGGTGGCACTCACTTATGCCACGGACCCCGCAACCCGGGCGCTGGCCCAGAAGATCATCGATGACCAGTTGAAGGAGATCGCCGATATGCAGGCCTGGCTCCGCACCAGCGGCGCCAGCCGATCGAAGCCTCGGCCCTAAGGGCCTTATTGGACATGTCGGGCAGCTCAGTCCGACGGGTCTCTTCACGCTCTGGCGGGTCGGCGATCTTGCCGATATCGGCTGCGATCGACGCCGCCACGACGGGGCCGCGGCGTCGCGTTCAAAAGAGGCTGCCCTGCGCCGGCGGAGGCACCGGCAGGGGCGTGCCGACGGCGCCACGCCCGTCCTCCTTCTCGCCGCGCGCCACGATCGTGAGCGCGCCGTCCGGCAACGGGCGCTGCAGCTTGAGCGCCCCCGCCGGCGGCGCCGCAAGCCAAGCCTCCCACTCGTCCGGCGTGGTCAAGATCACCGGCATCGCCTTGGGATGAATGGCGCCGACCTCGGCGTTGGCTTCGGTGGTCAGCACGGCGAAGAGATCGTTCGTCGTCTCACCCTCCCTGACTTTGCGCACGGAGCGCCAGCCACAGCAGTGCAGCCCGGCGAAGAAGGCGAGCGGGCGGCCCTCATCGAAGGCGAACCAGGCCGGCTGGCTCTTGCCCGTGGGCAGATACTCGGGCTCGGAGAACGAGTTGAAGGGCACGAGGCAGCGGTTCTCCGCCGCGAGCCAGGGGCGCCAATGCGGGCTCGCGGTGTTGCGGATGTTGGTCACGCCCGGGTCGGCGGTGCGGCCCTTGAGCGCGCCGGAGGGGCTCGGCATCCCCCACCGCGCCATGGCGAGTTCCCGCACGCCGTCGGCACCGGTGCGCACGATCGGCGCCGCATAATCGGGAAAGACGCCGGGCAGCGGCGACAGGTTTCCGGTGAGGTCGCGCAGCGCCCGCGCCAGCTCGAGGATGGCCTTCTGCGCGGTGGTCAAGCTGTAGAGATTGCACATGGCTGAAGCGGACGCGTGGCGGGCGACACCCCGGAGCGCGGGGCAGGAGCACCGCAGCCTATCCCGCCATGCGTCCTGCCCCAACAGCCTTCCTCGGGGCGGCCCGCGCAATCGCCCGCGCTGTGCGCCTGGTGCTGATGGGCAGGTTTGAAGTTCCCGATCATGGATGCCATGACTGCGAACCCTGACCATTCCATCTCATCGAGGACGTCATGACGGCCAGCGCCCCCTGCACAAGCGACGATTGCGAGATCGAGTGGCTGGAGGGCGGCGGCATCTTCCGGATCACCCGCCAAGCCAAGCTCAACGCGGTCACGCGCGCCGTGCTCGACGGCCTGGCCTCGGCACTGACGGAGCTGGAGGGCGGCCGCGGGCATTTCCTTCTAATCCACGGGCAGGGAGACAAGGCGTTCTGCGCGGGCACCGACCTCGCCGAGATCATGCAGATGAGCGACGAGGCCGCGGCGGCGAAGACAGACCTGGCGCGCGACCTGTTCGTGCGCCTGAGCCGCTCGCCCGTCATTAGCGTCGCGGCGATCAACGGTCTCGCCTACGGCGGCGGCCTGGAGCTCGCCATGTGCAGCACCTTCAGGGTTGCCGCTCCCCACGTCAGCGTGTCCCTGCCCGAGATCAAGCTGGGCGTCTTGCCCTCCTACGGCGGCACGCAGTTCCTGCCGGCGCTCGTGGGGCGGGCGCGGGCCCTCGACATGATGTTGACCGGCCGCTCCGTCCCGGCGGCCGAGGCGCTGGCCATGGGTCTGCTCGACCGGGTCGTCGCAGCGGGCGAATCCGTGCTGGATGCGGCCGAGGCGCTGGCGCGGACGGTGACCGGCTTCAGCCGGGCGGCCGTGAACGGCATCCGGCGCTGCGTCGAGGTTTCGGGCGACACGGTGACCCGCGCTGGCCTCGACGTCGAAGCGGCCGAGGCCCGCGCCGCAACCGCCAGCCCCGACGCCAAGGAGGGCATTGCCGCCTTCCTGGAGAAGCGGCGGCCGATCTTCAACAGGCAGGCCTCTTAGAGCCTGTTTGGCATTGTCGGGCGGGCGGGTCCGACCGGTCTTTTCACGCTCTGGTGCGGCGGCGATCTTGCCGCGATCGACCGATATCTGCGATCGCCTCCTGCCAGACGAGCGCTCACTCCTGAGGCTTGCGCCATCTCTCGGACCGAAGGCGACGCCTACGGCCAAGAGCCAGCGAACATTCGCGCGCAACAGGGGTTGATCCCAGGAGCCGCCGCGGCGCCGGGCGGGGAATCGAGAGCATTTGGTCTCGGCGTTCTCCCCGCCTAGAGCGTTTCGAGCGAAGTGGACGCCGGTTCGCGTGAAGAAAACGCGACAAATCAAACAGATAGAGCATTTCGACGATCCGAAGAAACGCGGAAATGCTTTCCTAGGTCTTTTGAATTTTTGGCGCTTCTTAGCGAGAGGGTGATCAAACCCCATCGCGAAGCGCTCCAGGAGGAGCCTGTGAGCAAGCATCGCAAGACCGCCAAACCCACTGACGCGGACCTGAAGGGCAATCCCATGATCGGCGGCTCGAAGGGCGCAGCCCAGGTCCCCAGCGGCGAATTGGACCTTTTGGGCGGTGCAACGACGATCGAGGGTGACGTCGCCAACGACAGCAACGCTCATGGCGGCGTCGACAAGGCCGCGGCAACCGGCCACCGCGTCGGCACGCGCCGCTGACGGGCGCAAACCTCACCGCTCGACGACGACCGTCGCGGTCATGCCGGCGGAGAGCTCGACGCCCTCCGGAACATGGTCGATCGCGATGCGCACGGGGATGCGCTGGGCCAAGCGCACCCAGGCGAAGGTGGGATTGACGTTGGCGATCAGCCCGTCGGTCGCCTCGCGGTCGACAATGGCGCGCGCCACCCCTTCAACGTGGCCGTCGAGAGGCTGTGCGAAGCTCATCAATCGGATGGATGCCCTGGCGCCCAGCCGGATCGCCGGCAGCTTCGTCTCCTCGAAATAGCCGAGCACGTAGAAGCTGTCGGCGTCGACCACGGCCAGCATGGCCTTGCCGGCGGTAGCATAGTCGCCGACGTCGAGCAGCAGGTTGGTTACATAGCCGTTGACTGGCGAGCGCACCTGGGCGCGCTCCAGATTGAGCTTAGCCACGCCGAGGTCCACCTGGGCCTGGGCCAGCGCGGCGTCGGCGCTGAGCACCGCGGCTCGCGCCTTTTCGACCGTCTCGGCGGCGACAGCGGCCTCCGATAACTTCGTGCGCCGCTGGTATTCCCGGTTCAATTCGTCGCGCTCGGCCTGGCGGCCGCTGATCGCGGCCACGGCCTGCTCGACGGCCAGGCGAAAGCGCTCCTGGTCGATGACGAACAGAACGTCACCTTTCCTGACCCGTTGGTTGTCCCGAACCTTCAGCTCGACAACCTGCCCGGCAACGTCCGGGGCGACCTCGACGACGTTGGCACGCACGCGTCCGTCCCGCGTCCAGGGGCTCAGCACGTAGTTGCGCCAGAGAAAGAACCCCGCCGCTGCGGCAGCGGTCACCAGCACGAGGGTCACGAAGACGCGGGAGAGGAGGATATGCACAGGAGCGAGACCTAAGGCATGTAGAGCGGGGCCACGGCCGCGACAGCCGCCAGCAACAGGACGTAGAGGGCAAGTTCGGCCAGCGGGGGATGCCAGACGAAGCGTTCGTAGCCGGCATACGAGAGCAGTCGCCGCAGCACCGCGAACAGCAGGCCCGCCACCAGCGCGTAGACGAGAATGGGCGGCAGGTACACGCCCAAGACGCCGATCTCCCGGAAGTGAGGCATCATGCCGGCGCTCCGACGATGGCCGGCGAGGCGGCACCGGGCAGGGCGATGGCGAAGACGTCCCGATGGCGGCGGAGCCCGCCGCCGATCGCCGTCAGCGACACCAGGCTCATGATCGCGGCTTGGGACAACGCGTCGGTCAGGGGTTCGTCCCCTCGCTCCTGCCGCTTCGCCTCGTCCGCCAGGAGCGCGGCGATGGCCGCGTCGACCTCCGCCATGGCGTCCATGCGGGGGCGCCCGGCGGCGAGCGCGCGGAAATGCTGGGCGAGGGCATCGAGCGCGGCCTCGACCCGCAGACGCAGGGCCGGCGGCAGCGACCGTTTGACCAGTTGGAGTTCCGTGATGTTGAGGCCGATGCGCAGGCCCGCCATCGCGCCCTCGATCAGCTCGCTGTGCCCCGAGTCTCCAGGGGTCAGCCGCGGCAGCAGGGTGTTGATGCGATCGAGAACCAGCCCGCTGAAGCGGGTGCGCGGCCGCGGCCGGCCACGGCCCGCCTGACGGCCGAGATCCGCGAACAGGCCCAGGCACATGCGCTCGATGGTCCATCCCACGCCGACCGGCCGCAGCAAGCGCAGGCTGAGGATGCCCACGCCGATGCCGCCCATGAGCCCCAGCGCACCGTTGGCGAAGGTGGCGAAATCGGTCTGCGCCATGCCATTGCTGAAACCGATGAGGGCCACGGTATTGAGCGCCAGCGGCACGAAGCGGGGGCCGACACCGGGCACGGCGAGCACGGCACCGAGCGGAACGAGGAACACCATCAACGAGACAGCCATACCGGCGAAGTCGTCGATGCCCGGAAATACCCAGAACAGGTAGACGCCTGCCACCACCGCGGCGAGAACGGTCATGCCCAGAAAGCTGGAAGCGGAGGCGACCGGATCATCCAGGCTCGCCACGATCGAGGTGATGACGCCGACGAACAGCAGGGCTGAGCTGCCGTTCGACCAGGCGGTGAGGACCCAGAAGATGCTTGTCGTCAGCACTGCGATGAAGGCCACCGCCGCCGCCACCCCGGCGAGCGGATAGTCGCGGTATCGCGCCACCTCGGCCTCGCCTGGTGGGCCGGCCCACGGCCTGCCGGCGGTGATGGCATCGCGCAGCCGCGCCAGTTCGGCCGCGGTGACCAGCGTGTCGTCCAGCCGCAGCAGCACGTTGCGGCTCAGCACCCGCTGCCTGTCCGACACCAGCTCGGCCATACCCGGCAGGGCCGCCGCAATCGTCGCGCGCAGCTGTGTCTCGCGGGGCAGAGCTTGAGCGGCCTCCGCGGGCTCGGTCAGCTGCTGGCGAAGGACCGCGTCCGTCGCTTGCAGCAGCGGCCGCAGCTCGTCGAGCAGATAGGGCGCATAGGTCTTGACCACCGACAGACGATCGCGGACGGAGACCATATTGGCCAGCAGCCGCAGCAGTTGCGCCTGAAGTTGCCGCACTGCCGCCGAGACGGCCCGCGCGCCCGGCGTGTCGATCGCAGCGAAGATCCGCAACTGCTCCAGTGCGGCGACGTCGGCCAGCATCTCGGCACGGTCGGCCAGCCCCTTGTCGCCCCCGATGCGCTCGTTCAGGACGTCGCCCGCCCAGGCGCAGCTCGCCGCCACGCACCTGTCGATGGCTGCGGTCAGCGATTCGCCCGTCGTGCGCGGCAGGACCAGCCGGCTGACCAGGGTCGCGCAGAGAATGCCGAGGGAGATTTCCAGACAACGCGCGACCGCGCTGTCGAAGGCGGTGTCGGGCGCCAGCACCGCCGGCACGCCGATGATCGCGGCGCTATAGCCGGCGAGCATGGCGCCGTAGGCGGCCGGCGCGTCCCGCAGCAGTACAGAGACGAAGACGCAGCCCGCGATCCAGAGGGCGAGCCCGATCAGAAACAGCGCCGGCACCTGCGAGAAGGCGCCGACCAGCGTCACCGCCATGAGCGCCCCGATGACGGTGCCGACGACGCGGAAGGTCGCCTTGGCGACGACCATGCCCGCACTCGGCTGGGACACCACGTAGACCGTCAGGACCGACCACCCGGGCTGCGAGAGGTCCAGCGTAAAGGCGACGAACAGAGCCAGCATCGCCGCCGCAAACGTCTTGATCGAGAAGACGGCGTCTGACCAGGTGACCGTCGACATGGGAAGCTCGCTGCGCTGGCCTACGGGGCAGTGGCGCCGGAGCCTATCCCGGCCCAGGCGATTTTACGTCATAGCGCAGGCTGAGAGTGCCGCAATTGCTTCAGCAGGGCGCGGCCTGCCTCGCTCCATTGCGTTCGGCCGGTTCCACCGATCGGGAAGCGCTTTAGACCGCCGAGACGCCCGCGGGAGCGTGCAACTGACCGGGCGATGCGGAGAACAGGTTGAGGCCTGCGATGTCGGCCTCGACCTGCCGCCAGCCGAGACGGCGGTAGAACGGCGAATTTGCCGGCGTGGCGCAGAGGTAGACCGGATCGAAGCCCCGGGCGAACGCCGCCTCCGCGGCGGCACGCACCAGGGCCGCGCCGATGCCGCGCGTGCGATGTTCGGGCTCGACCCAGACCGCGGCGACCCAGGGCGTGTAGAGCGGCCGCTCGGGCATATCGCTCGCGATCACCGACGCGGTACCAAGGAACTGCTCGCCGCGATGGGCGACCAGCGCCAACGGCAGGCCGTCCGCGGCCAGGGTCTCCTCGACCCGGCGGGCAATGACCGCGAGCGGGATGCCCTTGGTGCGCCACCAGGCATTCCAGATGCGGTCGGTGACCACGTCGCGGAGTGCCGGCTGCCGGCGCAGATCCGAAATCGAGAGTATGCGGTCGTCTGGGCTCACGGGTGTCCTCCCGACGTCCGCATCAGCGGCCGGCGGCGCGCGCGGGACGCGCCGCCGGCCGCTGATGCGATGGAGCCTGCGCCGTCGGCTCGGGCAGCTTGTCGACCCTGGGTGCCGGCCAAGTTCCGTTCAGCAGCTCGGGCTTGGGCCAGTAGTAACGCAAGGCCAGCACGAACGGGCCGTCGGGCGCCGGCAGCCAGTTGGCGTCCTTGTCGCCGCCGGGCGGCTGGTTCTGGATGTGGATGGTGACACCGCCGTCGCGATCGCGCTTCAGAGAGGGCAGCATCGACGAATTGATCAGGTAGCGATTGATCGGATTGGCGACCAGACGCCGGCTCGGCGCGTCGTAGAGCGTGAGGGACCAGAAGGCGTTGACCGGCGGCAGCCGGCCTTTGGCGAAACGCAGCGTGTAGCGGCCCTCGCTGCCGTCGAGGGGCTGGCCCTTGGCGTCGAGCTCGTAGAGCGGGAACAGCGCTTCGTCGCGCGAGTTGGCGCCGAAGCCGACCTGGGCACCGAGGGCCCGCGCCACATAGTCGTCGGCCAGCATCTCGCGCGTGCCGAACAGCCCGTCGACCCTGCCGCCCAGCGCGGTGCGGCGCGTGTCGATCGTCCGCTGCCCCTCGGCCATGCCCGTGTAGAGCGCGGCCTTCATGTCGTTGGAGAGATCCGTCACGGCGAAGCGCCGGCCCGGCACGACACCGATAGTGGCGAAGCGCTCGCGCAACGCCGCCTCGGCCGGCGATGGCGGCGCGAACTGCAGCGCGAATGCCAGGATGTCGTAGAACTCCAGCGACGAACGCAGCTCCCGCGGCCGCGCCGGCTTCAGCCAGTCGACGGCCGGCGCCCGCGGCGCCGGCCGGCCGGTGACGGTCGACAAGAGCTCGAGCTTGTAGCCCGCCTGGATCGCCTTGACCTTGTCGAGGTCAGAGGCCCCGAACAGCTGCGTGCGGCCGATAAGGCTGACCAGCTCCGTGTCGGCGCGGATCACCCGGCTGATGTCCGCGGGCGCGGTGCCCGTCCAGTTCGGTCCGGCGATGAGGAAACGGCCGCCCCCATTGCCCGTCCTCCGCGTGCCGGCATAGGCGAAATTGTAGGTGTAGAGATCGATCAGCTGGAAGGCGAAGTACCGCTCCTTCTCCATGGGCGGCACCGTCAGCACCACCGGCTCGGCCCGGAGATCGAGGCCGGCGAAGGTATAGAGGGTGTCGGCGTTGGGGGCGACGGAAGCCGTGTCGTCGGGCGTCGGCGCCTGGGCAACGCTGACCAGGGTGTTGAAGGGTCCCTTGTAGTTCGGGCCCCCCTTGTCGACGGCGAGGGCGTAGAGGCTGGCGTAGCTGCTGACCAGCGGCACACCGTAGACATAGGCCTCGCGCGCGATGGTGCGCGCCTCGAGCATGGGTGACGGCAGGTGCAGCGGCGCAATCGGTGTGACGCCCCCCGACGCCGGTGGCCCGGACCCCGGCGCCAGTTCGCCCGCTGGCGGCGCCGGATCCTCCCGGGCCGGCGGATGGGCTCCCGGCGGAACGAGCGTCGCGGAATCGGCAGCGGCAACGGGCGGGGCGGGCGGCCCTGCGGCCGGAGCCGTCCCGGGCGGGCCAGCATCGGTCCGCGGTGTCGGCACGCCGGGCGTGTTGGCCGTCTGCGCGGCGAGACAGGCGCCGATCACCAGCACCGCTCCCGCCACCATCCCGAACCGGCTCATATCCGCTTCTCCGCGCGAGCGCGTTTCCGTGGAGCATGTCCCGCCGATCGATGTGTCCCATCGGATCGCCCGGCGCTCCGGCCCCAAGAGATCAGGTCTAAAGCCCTATATAGGATCGATCCGGCCATGGCAGCGGCAACCGTGCCCGACGTCGGTCAGGGCACGGTGGAACGGCTCGGCCGCAATTCCCATTTCATAGGCCTGGGGGCTCTTCGCAACGGAGATCACCATGACCGGTGACATCAGGACGTCCGGCGGCCAGGAGCGCGATGCGCTGACCGGGGCGGGGTATGACGTCGATGGCTTCGCCGAGCGCCACGGCATCACCACCGCCAAGGCGCGGGAGTTGATCCAGCGCTTTGGGCACGACCGCGCCAAGCTCGAGGCCGAAGCCGCCAAGCTCAAGACGGACCGATGACCGCCCGCCGGGCCCGCGTGAGCCCTGGCCGGGATGCTACGGGCGACAGGTGATTGTGCCAGCGCCCGGAACGGCTACCAGACGTCGACGCTGACGCGCTTCTTGCCTGCACGCGGCGTCGGCGCCGGCAGCGAGCGCAAGCCACGGACGAGCCAACGGCGGGTTTCGGAGGGGTCGATGACATCGTCGACCTCCAGATAGCTGGCGCTGCTCAGCGCCTTGTTCTTCTCATACTCCTGGGCCACCATCTGATCGAACCAGGCCTTGCGCTGCGCCGGGTCATCGATCGCCAGCAGTTCCTTGCGGTAGGCGAGCTTGACGCCGCCCTCCAGACCCATCGGGCCGAACTCGCCGGTGGGCCAGGAGACGAGGAAGAACGAGGCGTGGCTGCTGCCGCCGGCCATGGCCAGCGCGCCCAGCCCGTAGCCCTTGCGTAGCACGACGGTGAAATAGGGCACGGTGGCGTTGGCCGCCGCAATGAACATGCGCGACACGTGCCGCACCTGCGCCGTCTTCTCCACCTCCGGTCCCACCATCATGCCGGGTGTGTCGCACAGCGACACGATCGGCAGGTCGAAAGCGTCGCAGAGCTGGATGAAGCGAGCGGCCTTGTCGCCGCCGTCGGCATCGATGGCCCCGCCCAGGTGCCGCGAATTATTGGCGATGAGGCCCATCGGCCGGCCCTCGACGCGGATCAGCGCAGTGATCATGCCGACCCCGAAGCCAGGCCTCAGCTCCTGCACCGAGCCGCTGTCGGCGAGCGTCTCGATGAGCGGCCGGATGTCGTAGGCGCGCAGACGGTTCTCGGGGATGGCGCGGCGCAGCCGGCGCTGATCGGCGCAATCCCATGCGGCGAGCCGCCCCTGAAAATAGCTCAGGTATTTCTTGGCGGCCTTGACGCCCTCGGCCTCGTCGGCCACGGCGATGTCGACGACGCCGTTGGGCACCTGAACGCTCATCGGCCCGACGTCCTCGGGACGGAAGATGCCGAGGCCCCCGCCCTCGATCATGGCCGGGCCGCCCATGCCGATGTTGCTGTTTTCGGCGGCGATGATGACGTCGCAGCCGCCGAGCACGGCGGCGTTGCCCGCGAACGCTCGCCCTGCGGTCACGCCGACCACCGGCACGAGGCCGCTGAGGGCGCCGAAGCGCAGGAAGGTCGTGGTGTCGAGCCCCGCCGGCGCCGGCCACTCGTCGCCGGGCCGGCCGCCGCCGCCCTCGGCGAACACCACCACCGGCAGCCGCCAATGCTCCGCAAGGCCGAGCAGGCGGTCCTTCTTGCGGTGGTTCATCACGCCCTGCGTGCCGGCGAAGACCGTGTAGTCGTAGCCCATGACGGCGCAGCGTGCCGCCTCGTCGGCAAAGTCGTCGCCGTTGACCGAAGCGAGACCGGTCACCATGCCGTCGGCGGGGCTGACGCGGCGCAACTCGTCGAACGAGCGCCGCTGGCGCTGGGCGGCGACGGCGAGCGCGCCGTACTCGATGAAGCTGCCGGGGTCGACGAGGTCGGCGATGTTCTCCCGCACGGTCCGCTGATTGGTCTTGCGGCGGCGCGCCACGGCGTCGGGCCGGCGCGCGTCATAGAGCTCCTCGTGGCGCTCGATGGCCTCCGCCAGGTCGGGCCGGATGGCGTCGAGATCCTCCGCCTCGGCCCCCTCCGCATGCACGCCGTCAACTTCAGCCGGATCGACGAAAACGAGCGGCGAGCGCTCGAACACCGTGTCGCCCGGCGCGACGAGGATCTGGCGAACGATGCCGGAGACTTCGGCTGTGACCACGTGCTCCATCTTCATGGCCTCGAGCACGAGCACCGGCTGACCGGCCCGCACAGGGGTGCCTGCCGCGACGTCGATGCCGACGATGGTGCCCTGCAGCGGCGCGGCGACGGCCACCAGGCCCTCCGGCGCATCGATCTCGATCGGGTCAGCCGCCGCGGACGGCTCCTCCGCCAGGGCACCACCGCCCTCCCCGTCGAACACGGCGAGGGGATCGCGTTCGCGCGAGCTGCGGATCTTGGGCCTGCCGGCGGCCGCGGCGGCCGGGCGATGGAACAGCTCCCGGTGGCCGGCGTCCGCGTCGGCCAGCAGCGCGCCGATGTGCTGCTCCAGGAAGCGCGTGTGCACCTCGTTGGCGAGGAAGGCGGGGCTCTTCAGCAGGGCCCGGAGCAGCGGCAGGTTGGTCGCCACCCCCTGAATGCGGAACTCGCACAGGGCCCGGTAGGCCCGGCGCACCGCATCCCCATAGTCGGGCGAGGCGTTATGGACGACGAGCTTGGCGAGCAGCGAGTCGTAACGCGGGCTGGTGGTGTAGCCGGCGTAGCCGAAGCTGTCGACGCGGATGCCCGGCCCCGCCGGCGTGTCGAAGGCCTCCAGCGTGCCGCCCGAGGGGCGGGCCGAGCCGTCGGCCGCGATGGTCTCCATGTTGACGCGCAGCTCGATGGCGAAGCCTCGCGGCGCGAGGCGCTCGCCGAGGCCCACGTCGGCGAGGCAAGCGCCGGCTGCGAGCTTCAGCTGTGTCTGCACGAGATCGACGCCGTAGACCTCCTCGGTCACCGTGTGCTCCACCTGAAGCCGCGGGTTCACCTCCATGAAGGCGAACTCGGTCGGCGTGGCGGAGCCCGCGGGCACCAAATACTCGAAGGTACCGAGGCCGCGGTAGCCCACCTCTTCGGCGAGGCGGACGGAGGCGGCGCACAGCGCCTCGCGTAGCGCCGACGGCAGCGTCGGACTCGGGGCCACCTCGACGATCTTCTGGTTGCGGCGCTGGATCGAGCATTCGCGCTCGCCGAGATGGGTGACGCGCCGGCCATCGCCCACCACCTGGACCTCGATATGGCGGGCCGACGGCAGATAGCGCTCGACATAGAGATCGCCCGAGCCGAAGGCGCTCTGCGCCTCGGAGCGGCAGCGCTCGTAGGCGGCGTCGATGGCGTCGAGCGCGGTGACGACGCGCATGCCACGGCCGCCGCCGCCGGCGATGGCCTTGATCATCACCGCCGCGTCCGGGCCCAGGGATGCGAAGAAGGCCTTGACCTCGTCCAGGCTGGTCGGGCCGGAGGTGCCGGCGAGCAGCGGGATGCCGGCGGCGCGCGCCGCGGCACGCGCCTTCGACTTGTCGCCGAACAGCTCGAGATGCTCCGGCGCCGGCCCGACGAAGGTGATCCCCTCCCCGGCCGCTCGCCGGGCGAAGGTGGCGCTTTCGCTGAGGAAGCCATAGCCCGGGTGGATCGCATCGCAGCCCGTCGCCTTCGCCACCGCCACCAGAGCCTCGATGTCGAGGTAGGCGGCCGCCCCTTGGAGCTCGAGCTCGACCGCCTCGTCGGCGACCCGAACGTGCAGCGACCTGGCATCGTCCCGGGCGAAGACGGCGACGCTGGCGAGGCCCAGCTCCGACGCCGCGCGTGCGATGCGAACCGCGATCTCACCCCGGTTGGCGATCAGGAGCTTGGCTATCGTCATCGGTTTCGTTCCCTCCGGCGCGCGAAACAAAGACCCGCCGCCACCCTCATCTCATACGGACGGCGCCGGAATGCGTCAACGTGTTGATATGATCGACGTCCCGATGGCGCCGGCCGGCGGCCGTCTCTCGCGCCGGCCGCTATTGTGCGAGATAGCCGCCGTCGACGGGCAGCATCACCCCGGTGACGTAGCTCGCGGCGGGCGACGCCAGGAAGACTGCGGCCCCGATGAGTTCGGCGGGCTGGCCCATCCGGCCCATCGGCGTATGGGCGAGCACGCGCTCGAGCCGCTCCGGATCCTCGCGGGTGCGCTCGGTCATCGCCGTCTCGATGAAGCCCGGTGCGATGGCGTTGACGCGAATGCCGTCAGCGGCCAGCTCGACCGCCAGCGCCTTGGTCATCTGCCGCACCGCCCCCTTCGAGGCGACGTAGGGCAGCGCGTGACGCACGCCGACGAAGGACAGCACCGAGCCGATGTTGATGATCGAGCCCTTCGTCTCCTTCAACTGGGCGAGAAAGGCCCGTACCGTGTTGTAGGAGCCGGTGAGATTGACGCTCAGCGTCCGATCCCATTTCTCGGCGGAATCGTCGTCCTCGAGCGGGCCGACGGCGGCGATGCCCGCGTTGTTGACGAGGATCGACACGGGCTGCTCGCGCGCGGTACGCCGGGCCAGCGCGACGCAGGCCTCGCGGTCGGCGACATCGAGCACGGCGGCCCAGGCCTGGCCACCGGCGATACGGATCGCCTCCGCCGTCGCCTCGGCGACGTCCGCGTCCCGGTCGGTCGCGATGAGGCTGGCTCCCGCATCGGCCAGGCCGATGGCGATCGCCCGTCCGTTGCCCCGGCCGGCCCCGGTCACCAGCGCCACCTGTCCCTCGAGCGAGAACGATACGGCCATCGCGCGTCCACCCTATGCTTGTCGTTGTCGTGGGGGGCGGCCCGGCTCCCGGTCCGCCCGCGCCCAGGCTAAAGCGCTTCGCATTTGAGTGAAATCACCCAATCACGGGAAAGCGCCCCAGGCCGAGCCTGACGGCGGCGCCAACGCGGCCCGAACCGTCCTACGCCGCGCCGGCCTCATCGACGAGACGGGCGACCTCGGCCATATCCGGGACCTGGCAGGCGGCGACGTATTCCCGGCGCAGGCGCCGCACCAGGTCGGCCACCGTCGGGATGTCGTTGATCAGGTCGATGCCCTGTCCGGCACTCCAGATCGTCTTCCACGGCTGGGCCTGCGCGGGCAGATGGTCGTGCCGCATGCCGCGGCCCAGCGGCTCGGGCAGGTTGTCCGGGTCGAGCCCCACGCGGCGGATCGACTCCAGCAGCCAGTTGGCGGGCACCCCCGCCACCTTGCCGGTGTAGACGAGGTCCGACGAGGTCTGGCTGACGAGGAGATCCTTGTAGGCGGCCGGCGCCTCCGATTCGACCGTGGCGATGAAGCGGGTGCCGAGGTAGGCGAGATCGGCGCCCAGCACCTCCGCCGCCCGGATCGTCGCCCCGTCGGAGACCGCACCGGCCATGATGATGGTGCCGTCGTACATGGCCCGGATCGTCCGGATCAGGGCGAGATGACTGATGGTGCCGGAATGGCCCCCGCCGCCGGCGCCGATGCAGGTCAGGCCGTCCGCCTTCGCCGCCATCGCCTTCTCGGCAAAGCGCAGGCTGGTCACGTCGTGGAAGACCTTGAGGCCTGCATCGTGGGCGCGCCGGACCAGCGCGGTGGGGTCGCCGCCGACGGTGATCAGGATCTCGACGCCGTAGCGCTGGCAGACGCGGAAATGGGCGTCGATCTCGTCCTCGGGCAGGCGCGTTGCCAGATTGACTGCGATCGGCCCGACGCGGGCGCCGGTCTCGGCGCCGTGCCGATCGAGCGCCTCGCGGATGTCCTTCAACCACCCCTCGAAGAGCTCGAACGATCGCGCGTTCTGGCGCGGCAGCCCGCCGATCAGGCCGGCTTTGCAGGCTTCGCGGACCAGATCCGGGCCGCTGACCAGAAACATGGGCGCGCAGATCGCCGGCAGGACGAGCGCGTTGCGAATGCTGGGATCGAGGGACATGGGCTCTCACACGCTGAACGTTGGGGCCGGCCCTACAGGGTCCGGCTGCGCACTATGCAGCCCACGAAGGGCTCGCAACAGCCGGCGCAGGTGTCTACCCAGCCGCCCGCCGTGCCAGTGTAGGGTGCGCCGCCCGGACTGTGGCCCCTCGTTAGCGAGGGCGATGCACGGCAGGCGCTTTGCGCCCATAGTGGCGGCACGGGGAGGAAAAATTGACAGGAGAACTCCAAGGAAAGGTCGCCGTGGTGACCGGCGGTGCGAGCGGCATCGGGCTCGCGGCGGTGGAGCGGCTGCTCGCGGCCGGCGCCAGGGTCGTCGTCGCCGACTTGAACGAGAAGCGCGGGGCGGAGGTGCTTCGCCAGCTCGGCAGCGAGAACCTGCGGTTCGTGGCGACGGACGTTGCGGACGAGACGCAGGTCGAGCGCATGTTCGGCTATGCGGTCGATCAATTCGGCCGGCTGGATATTCTGTTCAACAACGCCGGGCTGGGAGGCGCCGTGGGACCGATCACCGAGATCGGCTACGACAACTGGCGCCGCACCTTCGACATCCTGGTGGGCGGGGTGTTCCTCGGCATCAAGCACGCCGCGCGGCTGCTGATCGCACAGGGTGATGGTGGGATCATCGTCAACACCGCATCGATCGCAGGGACCGGCGCGGGTTTCGGCCCGCAAGCCTATTCCGCTGCCAAGGCCGCGGTGATCAATCTCACCGAGACGGCGGCCGTGGAACTGGCGGCCCATCGCATCCGCGTCAACGCCATCTGCCCCGGCGTGATCTTCACCCAGCTCTGGATCGCCGGAGACGAGGACGGCGCCGCCGACGCCATCCGCAACTTCCAGCCTTGGCCCGACCAGGGCCAGCCGGGCGACATCGCCGATGCGCTGCTCTTTCTGACCTCAAAGCAGAGTGCCTTTATGACCGGTCAGACGCTGACCGTGGACGGCGGATTGACCGCGGCCCACGGCAATTTCTTCCAGGCCAGAGCCAGCAACCGGGCGCTGTCGACCATATCCGGCTTCACCTACGGCACCACTGGACACCCCAATATCATCAAGCGCCTGGACACCACGGCGGCCACCGGCAATGGCTGAGCCGGACAACAGGGAGGACAGGCGAATGAGCGGACGATTGGAAGGCAAGGTCGTTCTGGTGACGGGCGGCGGCTCCGGCATCGGCCGGGCGACGAGCCTGGTGTTGGGCCGCGAGGGAGCCAAAGTCATGGTCTGCGATATCGACCAGGCCGGAGCCGAGGAAACAGCCGCCCAGATCACGGGGGCCGGCGGCGCTGCCGCCTCCATCCAGACGGACGTGACCCGTGAGGCCGACGCGGAGGCGGCCGTAGCGGCCGCCGTCTCGCGCTTCGGACGGCTCGACGGGGCTTTCAACAATGCGGGCGTGCCGGGCCGCCTCGGCCGCCTGCTGGACGGCACGGAGGAGGACTTCGACCGCATCATGGCGGTGAACGCCAAGGGCGTATGGCTGTGCATGCGGGCCGAGCTGCGGCAGATGCAGGCGCAAGGCGGGCCGGCCGCCATCGTCAACACCTCGTCGGCCGCCGGCCTCAGGGGCGTGCGGGCGATGGCCGCCTACAGCGCCAGCAAGCACGCCGTCATCGGACTCACCAAGTCGGCTGCCCTCGAGATGGCCCAGTCGCCAATCCGCATCAACGCGGTCTGCCCGGGCGTGGTCGACACGCCGATGGTCAGCCAGATCATCGACGATCGCGCCTCCGTTCGCCGCGGCATGGAGGGCTCACAGCCCAACGGCCGCTTCGGCCGGCCGGAGGAGCTGGGCGAGGCGGTGGCGTGGCTCTTGTCGGACGCCGCGTCCTTCGTCACCGGCATCGCCATGCCGGTCGACGGCGGCATGACGAGCTGAGCGGCGCACTTCAAGCAAATGGTCGGATCAAAGCTTCGCCACGACGTCAGGGATCTCCGGCGCTCGGCACAGTCTCGCGGCCAAACCGATCCGCCCATCCATCTGCCTTGAGGTCAATTCTGTCATAGGCCTGAGCGGGCGGCTCTATACTGGCCGCTCTACTCGCCACCGGGATCGGGAAACATGCGCATCCAGTCCCGGTGCGACTGGGTGAAGGCTTCGTCGAGCCGCTCGATGAAGCGCACCGCCGCCGCCGACAAGGTACGCCGCGCCGGGTGGATCAGGTAGAACTCCAGCTCCAGCGGCGGGTCGGTGCGGCGCACGGCGAGCTCGCCGCGCGAGACCTCGTTGATGACGGAGGTCACCGACAGCAGCGTCACCCAGTCGCTGCGGCGCACCACCTCGAGCATGCCGTGCAGGCTGTCGATCTCGACCGCGCGGGCGACCGGCAGGCCGACCGAGTGGATGTAGCGGTCGAGCATGACGCGCAAGCCGTTGTCCGGCGCCGGCAGCACCAGCTTGAGCGGGGGGCCATCCACGATCGAGCCCGCGGCGGGTGCGCCGTGCCGCGCCGATGACACCAGGACGAGCGGCTCGGCGGCGAGGCGGCGGATGATCAGCCGGCGGTCGACGGGCGGCACGGCGACGACAGCGAAATCCACCTTGCCCGATAGTGTCCATTCCGTCAGCGGGCCGCTGAAGGCCTCGGCAATGCGCACCGTGACGTCGGGGTAGTCGTCGAGATAGCCGGCGAGGAAGCGCGGCATCAGCCCCTTGGCCGCGGTCGGCGCCAGGCCGACGTTGATCGGACCGGCCACATGGTCGACGCCGCTGACCACCGCCTTGCGGGCGCCGTCGACCTCCGCGAGCACCCGCTGGCAATGGCGGTAGAAGGTCTCGCCCGCGGTCGTCGGCCGGGTGCCGCGCGCCAGCCGCACGAGGAGCTCGCTGCCGAGCTCCGTCTCCAGGTCACGGATGATGGCGCTGACGCTCGGCTGCGACAGGTTCAGCCGTTGCGCGGCCCGGTTGATGCTGCCCTCCTCGCAGACCGCGACGAAGGCTGAGATGTGGCGCAGCTCCATTCAAATCCGCCCTATAGCCCCCCGCTATAGCTGACATCGCAGCTTATCAGCTTTCGCGAAAAGCCAAACCGGCGAAACTGCTTGGCAACCATCGAGCAAGGCCGGCTCCGCCGCGGTGCGGCTGCGGCGCCAATGCCCATAGGCCGACCCGATAACAGACATAGGCAATCGCTCGATACCCAGGGCGATGGTCGGGCTTACCATCGTGAAAAAAGAGCAAGAGGGAGGCACGCATGGCGCGGCCCAAGGTCATTCTGCAGCTCTATCCTATGTTCGCGAGCGACGGCTTCGAGGATCGCATCCGCCGCCGGCCGATGGGCGTCGACCGCGATCAGTACCAGCAGGTCGTGCACGAGTGGACCGATATCGTGCTGGCGGCCGAGCGCATGGGCGTGTGGGGCGCCTCCACCATCGAGCACCACTTCCATTCCGAGGGCTATGAGGTCGGCCCCAACCCGGGCATTCTCAACGCCTATTGGGCGGCCAAGACGACCACGATCAACGTCGGCGCCATCGGTTACGTGATGGCGACGCAGGATCCGATCCGCGTTGCCGAAGAGACCGCCATCCTCGATCACCTGACCAAGGGGCGCTACTGGGTCGGCGTGGCGCGCGGCTACCAGTCACGCTGGGCCAACGTGCTGGGTCAGTGGGCGGGCTCGGTGGCGACCGTGTCCGACGGCAGCGCCAGCGACCAGAAGAACCGCGACGTCTTCGAGGAACGCATCGATCAGTTGATCCAGTGCTGGACCGAGGATTCGGTCGTCCTCGACGGGCCCACCTACAAGGCCCCCTACCCGCGCTCGGGCATCGCCGGCTACCCGGCCGCGCCGACGGCGAAGCTTGCGGGCGTGCCGGGCGAGGTCGACGACCAGGGCAACGTGGCCCGCATCGCCGTGGTGCCCAAGCCCTACCAGCGCCCGCATCCGCAGATCTTCTGCGCCACCACCAAGAGCAAGGACAGCGTGGAGTTCTGTGCCAAGCGCGGCTTCGTGCCGACCTATTTCTCGCCGACGCCGCAGGTCGCCGAGAGCGCCCGCTTCTACCTCGACGTGGCGCGCCGGCACGGCTTCGACTTCAAGCTGGGCGAGCGGCAGAACGTGGTGCGCTATCCCCATATCACCCGCACACGGGCCGAGTTCGACGAGCGCCTGCGCAAATACGACCTCGACATCTACCGCAACTTCTACGGTCCGTTCTTCCCGCAATTGCCCCAGGGCGACGATGACACCCTGGTCGAGGGCATGAAGCAGAGCGACCTCTTCGTCGGCGGCACGCTCCAGGACAGCAAGGATGTCTGGCGCAGGATCTACGACCAGGTACCGTGCGAGTACATCACGCTCATTTGGCATTGGGCCCAATGCCCCACGGAAGTGATGCTGGAGGAGTTGGACCTGTTCATGCGCGAGGTGGTGCCGCTGCTAGACGCTGCGGACTACCGGGCCGCCGCGGAGTAGAGGAGCGGCGAAGGCCGCTGGTGCGCGGCCCGTTGGACCGGCAGCGATCGCCCTCCTTTTTGGGCGGTGGCGTCCGTGCCAGGTTGACCACAACATAGTCTGACAACCCGGCCGCGAGATGCCGGTGCAGACCGGGAGGAGACGATGACGAAGCTGACCGACCCGATCCGTGCGGGCGCCTGGGCGCTTGCCGCGGGCCTCCTCGTCGCTGCGGCCGGCCCGGCCATGGCGCAGACGGCCGAACCGATCAAGATCGGCGCGGTGCTGTGCCTGACCGGCCCGGGCGCCGGCCTGGGGCAGGCCGAGCGCAACGGCATCCAGCTGGCGGAGGAGGCGATCAACGATGCCGGCGGCGTGGGCGGCCGGCCGATCAAGGTGCTGATCGAGGACGACGGCTCCAAGCCGGACATCGCCAAGCAGAAGGCCGAAGGGCTGATCTTCAACGACAAGGTCGTGGCCGTCATCGGCGGCTCGCTCACCGCCTCGACCGGCGCCATCGCCGCGCTCACCAACGCCGAAGAGATGGCCGAGGTGGCGCTGACCGGGCTCGGCCCCGCCGTCGAGCTCACCTACAAGTCGCTCTATCACGTGCTGCCGCCGCAGAGCCTCAACGCCAAGGCGATGCTGGAATACACCAAGGCGAACAAGCTCAAGAAGATCGGCGTGCTACACGATTCCGGCTACGGCCAGCTGGTGTTCAGCAACCTCAAGACCATGGCGGCGAGCTACGGGGTCGAGTTCGTCGCGGTGGAAAAGTTCGAGGTCGGCGCCTCCGACGTCTCGACCCAGGCCGCCAAGGTGCGCGCCGCGGAACCGGAGGCCGTCTATGTCATCGCCACGTCGCCGGTGCCGTTCCGCAGCGCCCGCCAGGTCAAGATCACCCAGCCGATCATCTCGGCCATCGGCTCCTCCGCCTATGACTACGTGCGCGGCATGGGCGAGTTCGGCGACGACATCGTCTTTCCCGAGTTCCTCGTCGGCGAGGATCCCGAGCCGCAGCAGAAGGCTTTCGTCGAGCTCTACAAGAAGACCTATGGCGCTCTGCCCAAGAACTACGAGGCCGCAGGCTGGGACGCAGTGAACATCGTCGCCCAGGCGATCGCCAAGGCCGGCCCGAATGCCGATCGCCAGGCCATCGCCCAGGCCATGCGGCAGCCGTTCAAGGGCGTGCTGGCCAATTATGATTTCTCGGCCGCGGACCTCACCGGCATCGACCTGTCGAGCTATGTTTTTTCCAAGCTGGTCAAGGGCCAGTTCACGCGGCTGCCGTTCAAGGTCGGCTCGTGACGCCGCCGACCCGCGCCACGGCCGGGCACGGGGGACGCAGCCCTCCTCCACGCGTCATGGCCGGGCTCGACCCGGCCATCCATCGCTTGGAAAACCGGAGCCCGGCAGGGCTGGCCTTGGCCCCTATCCCTCGTCGGATGGATGGTCGGGTCAAGCCCGACCATGACGCGGCCGGGCGGACCGCCCCATGACGACCACTCTGTTCATCCAGTCGCTGTTGGCCGGCCTGACCAACGGCTTCGTCTACGGATTGATCGGCCTCGGCATCTCCGTCATCTTCCGCGGCACGCGAGTGGTCAACGCCATGCAGGGCGACTTTGCGCTGGTCGCCGGCATTGCCGCCTGCCTCGCCCTCGACTGGCTCGGACTGCCGATCGCGGTGGGCTTCCTCGGCGGCATCATCGCCGGCGCGCTGGTCGGCTGGGCCGTCGAGCTGCTCCTCATCCGCCCGACCCAGGCGCGCGGCGGCAGCGAGGATTCGCTGCTGCTGGTGACGCTGGGCGGCGCCTTCGCCGTCTCCGCCGCGGCGCTGCTGTACTTCGGCCGCGACAGCCGGTCGATGCCGGGCTTCGGCGGCAACCGCTCGCTCGACGTCTTCGATGCGGCGATCCGCGTGCACGCGGTGTGGCTCATCGCCATTGCCATCGTCGTCGTCGTGGCGCTCAGGCTGTTCTACCAGCGCACCCCGCTGGGCCAATCGATTCTGGCCGCCTCCATCGATCCCGAGGGGGCCGCCACCATCGGCATCAACGTGCCGCGCATGCGCACCCTCACCTTCATGCTCGGGGGCGCCGTCGGCGGCGTCGCCGGCGTTCTGGTGTCGCCGCTGATCACCATCCACTACGAGATGGGACTGTTGCTGACCCTGAAGGGGTTCACCGCGGCCATCGTCGGCGGTCTCGGCAATCCGTTCGGCGCCATCATGGGCGGCCTGCTGCTCGGCCTCGTCGAGGCCATGGCCATCGTCTTCGTGTCGTCCGGCTACAAGGACGTCATCGCCATGAGCCTGTTGATCCTGATCATGATCGCCATGCCGAACGGCCTGCTCGGCCGCCGGGGCCGCGTCGGCGGATGAGCGTCGAACCGATCCGGGCCCCCGCCGCGGCCCTCCTCACCCACCGGCACCTGCGCCGGCTCGTCGGCGCCACGCTGGCGCTCGCCGGCATCGCCATCTGGGCGGCGCTGCCGCAGGTGCTCTCGCGCGGCACCGTCGACCTCCTGGTGTTCACGGCGCTCTACGCGATCGCCGGCCTGGGCGTCGCCTTCCTGCTCGGCCAATGCGGCATCGTCTCGCTGGCGCAAAGCGTCTTCTACGGCATCGGCGCCTATGCCACGGCCTATTGCTGCACCACCTGGGGCTGGCCGTGGTATGCGGCGCTCGTCATCGGCATGGTGATCTCCGGTGCCACGGCGCTCGTCATCGGCTGGCCGGTCCTGCGGCTGTCCGGCTACTTCCTCGCGCTGGCGACGCTGGCACTGGCGACCATCGGCCACGTGCTGTTCCTCGAGTGGGACTGGCTCACCGGCGGCACGCTGGGCGTCGGCGGCATCCCCCAGATCTCGCTGTTCGGCCTGGTGCTGAACACTCCGCAGAAGTTCTATTACTTCATCTGGCCGCTCGCGGCGCTGATCTACTGGCTGCTCTACAACCTGCTCCATTCGCGCAGCGGCTATGCCATGCGCGCCATGCGCGATGCCCCGGCCGCCGCTCTGGTGCTCGGCATCGACGTGCATAAGCTCAAGGTTCGCATCTTCGTGCTCAGCGCCCTGCTCGGCTCGCTCGCCGGCAGCCTCTTCGCCAATTACGTCTCGTTCGTCAGCGTTGACAGCTTTGGCGTCGACCGGGCCGTCAGCTTCCTGCTGCTCGCGGTGGTGGGCGGTGCCCAGTCGGTGATCGGCCCCCTCTTCGGCGCGGCCTTCGTCACCCTGGTGCCGAACCTGCTCAGCCGCGTGGGCGACGTGCATCCGCTGCTGTTCGCCGGGGTCCTGGTGGTCGCCGTGATCTTCCTGCCGCAGGGCATGGGGGGCCTCGTCACGACCCTGTGGCGCCGCCTCTGGCCGCCGGCGCCTCCTGCGCCCGGGAGCGGAACGTGACGAGGGCCGACGCTCCGCTGACCACGACGCCCAGCAGCGCGCTGCTCGAGGTGCGCGCCGTTTCCAAGTCGTTCGGCGGCCTGCATGTGCTGCGCGCCGTCGACCTGACAATCGCCAGGGGCAGCATCACCGGCCTGATCGGGCCGAACGGTGCGGGCAAGAGCACGCTGTTCAACATCGTCTCCGGTTTCCTGGCACCCGACCGCGGCGACGTGATCTATCACGGCCGTCCGATCGGCCGCATCAGCGTCGTCGACCGCAGCCGCGCCGGGCTGGTGCGGACGTTCCAGACGCCGCAGGTCTTCGGCCACCTGACCGTGCGCGAGAACCTGGTTGCCGGCTGCCACAAGCTCGGCCGCAGCGGCATGCTGGCCGACATGCTGGGATTGCCTCTGGCGCGGCGCGAGCTCGCCCAGATGCAGCGGCGAGCCGCGCTCACCGCCGCGCGCTTCAGCCTGGAGCCCGTCGCCGACGTATTGGCAGGCAAGCTGCCGGTGGGCCAGCAGCGCCTGCTGGAACTCGCCCGCGCCGCCATTGCCGATCCGGAGCTGCTGTGCCTGGACGAGCCGTCGTCCGGCCTCAACGGCGACGAGGTCGACCAGCTCGCCCGCATGCTCACCCAGCTCAACGAGGAGGGCATGACGGTCTTCCTGGTCTCGCACGACATGGAGCTGATGGGCTGCGCAGCCACCGTCAACGTCCTTTGCTTCGGCGAGACCATCGCCAGCGGTCCATTCGCCGCGGTCAAGGCCGATCCGCGCGTGCGCGAAGCCTATCTGGGGGCCTGACGATGGCAGGACGCGACACGATGTTGAGCGTCGAGGAGCTGTCCGCCGGCTATGGCGATATTCTCGTGCTGCGCGAGCTGTCGCTCGCGGTAGCCCGCAACGAGAGCGTTGCCGTCATCGGGCCCAACGGCGCCGGCAAGAGCACCTTGGTGCGCACCCTCTGCGGGCTGACGGCGGCGCGCGCAGGCCGCATCGTCAAGGACGGCGTGGCGATCGAACGCCTGGCGCCCCATCGCCGCGCCGCGACGGGCATCGCCGCGGTGCTAGAAAATCGCCGACTGTTCGGCGAGCTGTCCGTCAAGACCAACCTGGACCTCGCCGCACGGGAGGGCGACAGGCGCCCGGCCCAGGCGCGGCGGTTCGACCACGCCAGCCTGTTCGAGCTGTTCCCATTCATGCGTGAGCGGCTCGGCGCATCGATCCAGCTGCTGAGCGGCGGTGAGCAGCAGATGGTGGCCATCGCCCGCGCCTTGCTGCTGCAGCCCGACCTGCTCGTGCTGGACGAGCCCTCGACCGGCCTCGCGCCGAAGATCGTCAAGGGCCTCGTCGACGTCATCGCCCGGATCCGCCGGCAGGGGGTGGGCATCCTGCTGGTCGAGCAGAACGTGGCGCTGGCAACCGAAGCTGCCGACCGGGCCTACGTCATGAGCCTCGGCCGGGTGACCCGCGCGATCCCGCCCGAGCAATGGCGCGGCGCCCAGGGCGACGGGGAGATCGCCAAGGCGTATCTGGGGGCGTAGCCTCCCGCCGCGGCGGCTCGCGAACGGCTGTTTGCGCGAGCCCGTAAGGCCTGCCGTCCTTGAGCCGCGCTTACGGCTTGCGAGCGCAGCCTCGAGGCGCCATTCAAGCCTGACGACGCCACAGCAGCGGAGTGAACGGTGAGGTGGACCTTGGCAGGGCTTGTGCTCGTCGCGCAGACGGGCGTCGCGTTCGCGCAGGCCGACGGCGGCTCCGTCCCGCAGACCGACGTGGAGGGAAACTGCCGCCACGTACCCGCCTGTATCGTGGCCGAACGGCAGGCATACGATCGCGTGCGGGAGATCTGGGGCCGCGTCAACGGCTATTCCCAGTTCGTCTGCCGGATGAGCCAGATCGGGTTCGGGCCGGCGCCCAAGTTCTACCGGTCGATGGTGCCGTGCCTGGAGAACGCACTGTTCAACCAGGAAGGGTTCAACGACCGGAAGGCCAAGGCGCAAGGCTTTCGTGAATGAGGAGCTATGACGACGCCCGGGCATCGGCGCCGCCGCGGGCGAGTGCGTCATCGACGGCGCTCCCCCCGCCGAGCTGGTCTTCGTCGGACTTCGTCGACCACGCGTCGTCCTTGCCGCGCGCCGACGGCTTGCAGCCGAAGCGCGACTGCCGCGACAGGCTCCACGTCAGGGCGACAGCCGTTCTCACGCTGCGCAGATCATATCCGGCCAGGCGCACGCTGAACCCGGTTCCGTCGCCAGGAAGCTCGCTGGTCGCCCCATAGAGGCCTGGAATGCCCGGCAGCATCGCCGCCACGTCCGCCATCAGCGCCGCGGCGCCGTCCGGCGCCAGGACGTAGACCGACCCGAAGGCGGCGAAGGCCGCCGTCCGGCCCCGCCCCAGGCCGCGGATGTCGACGCGGTCGACGAGAAGCGGCGCGTCGCCGCCGCGACGCAGGATCGTCGTCGCACGCAGGCTGCGGAAGCGACGGCCCTCGCCTGCCGGGTCATGGATGGTGAAGACGTCCGCAGCCAGCGCGAAGCCGCCCGGCGCGCAGTCGACCTCGATGGTCTGATCCAGCGCGGCCCCCGGAAACAGGATCCGCGGCTCGGGCACATACTCCAGATGTCCGTCGTCCTCGATCCGGATGCCGACGCTTTCCTTCGACGTCTGCCCGGGCGTCGCACGATGAACGGGCGAGGCCCCCTGGGTCGTCACATACGCGGCCGCGCCGCCGCGGATGTGCAGGCGCTGGCGCAGATCGTCCTCGCCGTGCACGGCGCCGCTGCTCGTCTGGAGGAACACCGACAGCAGGCAAGGTGGTGTGCGCTCCAACGCGAAGGTTCGCGTCAAGACGAACGGCCAGCGAAAGATGCGCCGCTCCAGGATGGTTCGATCCAGCCGCCGGGCGAAGACCAGATCGAGCTGCGGCCGTGCGTCCTCCATCTCGGTCAGGCGCGGAACAGCACTTGGCTCTCGAGCATCGCCACGACGGCGTCGATGCCCTCGCCGCTACGGCAGTTGGTGAGCAGCACCGGCCGGCCGTCGCGCACGGCCAGAGCCTGGGCGTGCATGAGCTCGAGATCGACGCCGACGTGGGGGGCGAGATCCGTCTTGTTGATGACGAGCAGATCGCAGCGGACGACGCCGGGCCCCCGCTTGCGCGGGATGTCGCCGCCGCCGCCGACATCGATGACGAACATCCAGAAGTCGGTCAGGTCGCGCGAGAAGGTCGAGGCGAGGTTGTCGCCGCCGCTCTCCAGCAGGATGAGCTCCACGCCGGGAAAGCGGCGCTCGAGCTCGTCCGCCGCCTCGATGTTCAAGGTGGGGTCCTCGCGGATGACCGTATGCGGGCAGGCGCCGGCCTCGACCGCCGAGACCCGGGCGGGATCGATCAGGCCGGAGCGGCGGATGCGCTCGGCGTCCTCCGCGGTGACGAGGTCGTTGGTGATGACGGCAAGGTCGACGCCGCGCGCCGCCAGCGCCGGGATCAGACGCTCGACCAGCGCCGTCTTGCCCGACCCCACGGGGCCGCCGATGCCGACGCGCGCCGCCGGAAGCCGCGCCGCCGTTGCCGTCGCCGATGTCTTCCCCGCTTCGATCATCGCAGCATGTACCTCCGCGCCAGCGGCACCTTCGTCGCCGGAGCGCACATCAAGAGCTTGCCGTCGGCCCGCACCTCGAAGGACTGCGGGTCGACCTCGACCACCGGCAGGGCGCTGTTGCGCACCATGTCGCGCTTGCGCAACGACCGCACGTTCTTGATCGGCACCATGGCCTTGCGCAGGCCGAGCTTGCGGCTCACCTCGGCCTCCTGCACCAGTTTGGAGACGAAGGTGACGCCCAGGTGCTGCGGCGCCTGGCCGAGATAGCCCCACATGCGCCGCTGGATCATCGGCTCGGCCACGGGCAGGCTGCCGTTGCCATCGCCCATGGCGGCCCAGACCACGAAGCCGTTCTTGATCACCATGGAAGGCTTGATGCCGAAGGAGGCGCGCGGCCAGAGCACGAGGTCGGCCATCTTGCCCGGTTCGATCGAGCCGACCACATGGTCGATGCCCACGGCGATGGCCGGGTTGATGGTCAGCTTGGCGATGTAGCGCTTGATGCGCTCGTTGTCGGCGATGGCCGTGGTCTCCTCCGGAAGACGGCCGACACGCTCCTTCATGACGCTGGCGAGCTGCCAGCAGTTGGCCACGTTCTCCGCCAGCCGCCCCATGCCCTGGGTGTCGGTGCCGAAGATCGAGATGGCGCCCATGTCGTGCAGGAAGTCCTCCGCCGCGATGGTCTGGGCGCGCAGGCGCGCCTCGCCGAAGGCCACGTCCTCGGGCACGTTGGGGCTGAGCTGGTGGCAGATCATCGCCATCGCCACCCCTTCCTCCAGCCCGTAAGGCGTGAAGGGATTGGTGGGGTTCGTCGAGGACGGGATGACGTTGTCGTAGGAGACGACCTTCAGCAGGTCCGGCGCATGGCCGCCACCGGCCCCCTCCACGTGGTACATGTGGATGGTCCGCCCCTCGATGGCGGCCATGGTGTCCTCGCAAAAGCCGAACTCGTTGATCGAGTCGGTGTGCAGATGGACGGCGAAGTCGTTGCGATCGGCGGCGATCAGGCTCTGGTCGATCACCGAGGGCGCGGCGCCGAAATCCTCGTGGATCTTGACCGACATGCCCCCGGCCGCCACCGCGGCCTCGACGGCTGCGGCACTCGAGGCGCCGCGTCCGAACAGGGCGAAGTTGAGCGGCGAGAACTCGGTCGCCTGCAGGAAGCGCCCGAAGGTCGCGTCGCTGCCGCTGCCGACATCGAACACCGGACCCGACCCGTTGCCGATCATGGTGGTGGTGCCGCCGGCGAGCGCATGCTCGGACTGCTCGGGCGAGCTCATATGGGCATGGGACTCGATGGCCCCCGCGGTGACGATGAAGCCGGCGCCGAAGACCGGCGTGGTCGAGGCACCGACCACCAGCTCGGGGTGCACGCCCGGCATGGTGTCCGGGTTGCCCGCCTTGCCGATGCCGACGATGCGGCCGTCGCGGATGCCGATGTCGCCTTTGACGATGCCGGCCACCGCGTCGATGATCGTGGCGTTCTTGATGACGATGTCGAGGATCTTGTCGCCCGAGGTGCGGTAGGCGCACACACCCTCGCCGTCGCGCAGGTTCTTGCCGGCCCCCACGAGCAGCTCGTGCCCATAGACCGCGTAATCGTGCTCGATCTCGGCGAGCAACTCGGTATCGCCCAGGCGGACGACGTCCCCCTTGGTCGGCCCGTAAAGTTCGGCGTAGGCGCGCCGGCTCAGCGTGGTCATGACCGCCTCCTTACGCCCCGAGATAGCCGCGGGCCTTGGCGAGGCCGAGCGCGCGCTGCTTCGCCCCCGGCTCGTCCAACGCCCCGTTCGCCAGGCCAGCCTGGCCGCGCACGACGCGGCCGCCACCGATCGGCACCAGACGCACCGATTTGACCACCCCGGGCTCGAAGCGGACCCCCAACCCCGCGGGACGATCGATCTTCATGCCCCAGCTCGCAGCGCGATCGAACCGAAGGGCCCGGTTGACCTCGAAAAAATGCGTATGGCTGCGCACCTGAACATCGCGATCCCCCGTGTTGACCACGTCGATCGTGACGGCCGGCAGATCGGCGAAGATCTCGATATCGTCGTCCGGCGAGATGATCTCGCCGGGGCTGACGCCCTGCGGCAGCGGCGTCTCGCCGGGCCCGATCGGCTCGAACAGCGCCATCACCTTGGTGCCCTCGGCGAACAGGCATTCGATGTAGAGCATGGGTACCATCTCGGCGACGCCGGGCTCCACATCGTCCGTGGTGAGCAGGCGGCCCGCCATGTCGCGGATCTCGTCGTAGGCCATGTCCCTGCGGGCGGCGAGCATCACTTCGTCGGTCAGCAGCGCCACCGCCTCCGGATGGCTGAGGCGGATGCCGAGCGCGCGGTTGCGCCGCGCCATCTCGGCGGCGGTGAAGATGACCAGCCGGTCCATCTCCGTGGGCGATAGGTTCATCATGGCCGAGCCTCGACGTCAGGTGGTGAACAGGCGTGTGGCGCGGCAGCGGACCCGCGATACCGCGATATCGATGAGGGGTGTGAAGCTCCAGGGCTCGGCGTCGGCCGCGACCGGCTCGGCCAGCAGCTCCGCAAGCCCGGACCGGGCGGTCTCGAGGCATCTTTGGGCCTCGAGGTGCCCGACGCTGCCGAGCCGCACGGCGGCGCTGACCAGCCCGTTGACCATGGTCCAGCCCGACACCAGCTCCGCCGACGGCAGCTCCAGGCCGGCGTCGCGGTAGACCACCGCCTGGGCGACCGGCAGATGGCCGCCACACGTATCGTCGGCGAGCACTGCGCGGTAGCTGAGGGAAAGTGCCCCCCCGTTGCGGGCGGAGACCCCGAGCAGCGCTCGTCCAGCGCGGCGAGAGCCCTCGCGCATCGGCCGCGACGGCGTCGCGCCCTCAATGGTGCGGTCGACGGCGGCGAGTGCGGTGATATCGCCGGCCCGATAGGCGCGCGCCATGAGGGGCCGGTCCATGCTGTTCCAGCGCGACGACAATTGCTCCCACACGAAGTCGTCGAGATCCTGCCGGCCGTCGAGCAGGCCGTCGGCGATCAGTCCCTCGATTCCCCACGAGAACGCGAACCCGCCGGCGGGATAGGCGCTGTCCCCGTACTGCAGCAGCGCCAGTGCCGTAGGGACGTCAATCATAGGCGATCTCGGTGACGCTGCCGTCGCTGAGAAGATCGGCAAGCCGCGCCCGATAGTCCGCCAGCGGCCCGTCGATCAGCACGACCAGACATCCCGCCTCGAAGCGCACGCGCCAGTGCAGGTTGCCCGCGTGCCAGCCGAGCTTCAGTGCCGCCGTCTCGTCGGCCGGCCGCAGCTTCCACAGCCGCTGGCGGCCGAAGCGCACGACGATCGCCCGTTCCCTATCGAGGTGAAGGAGCGCGCCGTCGCGCAGCTCCTCGTCACGGCCCAGGCTGACGGCGCAATCCGTGCCCCGGTCGGAGATCAGGCGGAAGCGCTTGCGGCCTGCCTCTTCCGGCGGCACGAAGAGCAACTCGATCGCGCCCCGGTGCTCCAGCGCGTGCAATTGCGCGCGAAGGGACGTATCCGTCTCGTGTCCGACGATGCCGTGCAATCGCAGCATGGGCCTTCCGTGATGGTGCTGATCGAATGTCGCGACGAGCGTCAGCATCGAGCCTGGCCGCGACGGTGAGCGTAGGGGCTCACGACGGCATCGTCACGACCCGCACCGGATCGTCCATCGACACCCTGCCGGGCTTCGTCAGCACCGCATACGCACCGAGGCAGGGGACGTTTCCTGGGCCGAGCAGCTCCAATGGAATGCTGTTCCTGGCAGCAACGGCCGACACCGCGCCCGGCGCCCGGGCGTAGGCGCCATGGGCCAACATCGGCACGGCGCAGCGCGGGGTCGGCGCGATGACCTTGAGCATCACGTCCGCCCCGACGGCGAGCTCCGCGCCGACCCAATCGTTCTCGGCGAAGGCCGGGACATCCATGTCGAGCACGATATTCGGCCGGTACCGATCCGCGACGATGGCGTCGTGCGGGCATGCCGCGTCGATAGCTGCCAGACTGGCGCGCGTCATCACGTGATACGGTGCAAAGTCGAAGAAGCCGCCCTCGGGCGAGCCCTGCGCGAGCACCAGCTCGATCGAGGCCGCCTGGCCGTCCTCGCCCACGGCCAGGACATCCTCGGGCACCGCCCGGTCCAGTGCCAGGCCGGCCGTGGCGCGCTCGGCGAGCCGCACCGCACGGCCGAGCGCGCGCGACATGGCGGCATCGAGTTCCCCCTCGGTGATGCTCAACCACCGGCCGTCGGGAAAACGCACGCCGACGGTGCCATCGGCGCCGGTCGCTGCCTGAAATGCGAGCATGTCGCGCCAGAGCTTCGGCCGCTTGGCGCTCGCCACCTTGCCCGTCTCTACGTCGATGAACGCGAAGGCGCGATCACCGGCCATGCCCGCGCTGGTCAGGTCGGCCGAGGGCACGTCCTCTCCCAGCAGCGATTTCACCGGATAGCGCCGAAGCGTCGACACCTGGCCTGCCTGCATCCCACCCCTCGATCTGCCGGCGCTTGAACGCAAGCGTCATGCCATCACCACGCCCGCCGCTGCCCGAAGCCTGCGCGCTACCCCTGCGGCGGCCTGGAGGCTGGTATCCCCCGCGCGCCCCTGTGCGAACCCGGCAAACCGGCTAGAACTGCACGGGACCGCCCGCAAGACGGCGCACGCAATCAGGGAGAGAGACGACATGAGCACGGTCACCACGGCAACCCAGGTTTTGGACAAATCCGAGGTCGACCGTCGCATTTCCCAGGCGGCCGCAGGTCTGCGAAGCCTCGGGGTCGGTCCCGGCGACGGGGTGGCGCTGTGCCTGCGCAACGATGTCGCCTTCTTCGAGGTCAGTATGGGCGCCGGGCAGATCGGCGCCTATCCCGTCGCGGTCAACTGGCACTACACGGTCGACGAGTTCCGCTACCTGCTCGAGGACTGCCAGGCCAAGGTCCTGGTCATCCACGCTGACCTGCTGCACGGCCTGCGCGAGGCAATCCCTGCCGGGGTCGCCGTGCTGGTCGTCCCCGTCGACGAGGCCATCACCCGGGCCTACGGCATCGGCCCCGAGCGGGGCCGCGTCGCGCCCAGCGACACCGACTGGAACCTGTGGCGCGAGGGCTTTCCCGCCCGCGCCGAGGCGCCGGCCGACATGCCGAGCACCATCATCTATACCTCGGGCACCACCGGCCGCCCCAAGGGCGTGCGCCGGCCGCAGGCCAGCGCCGAGCAGGCCGCGGTGCGCGGGCGCATGCTGGCGACCTCCTACGGCTTCAGCGAGTACCTGGACCGGCCCGAGGACATCACCATGGCCGTCGTGGGGCCCATCTACCACTCGGCGCCGAACGCCAACGCCAACTTCTCGTACAAGCTCGGCGCCAACATCGTGATCACGCCGCGCTTCGACCCGCTGGAGCTGCTCCAGCTGATCGAGCGCCACCGCGTCACCCATCTCAACATGGTGCCGATCATGTTCAACCGGCTGCTGAAGCTGCCGGAGGAGGAGCGCAAGCGCTATGACCTCTCGTCGCTGCGCTTCGTCGTCCACGCGGCCGCGCCCTGCTCGCCCGCCGTCAAGCGTGCCATGATCGACTGGTGGGGCCCGGTCATCAACGAGTATTACGGCTCGACCGAGATGGGCAACATCACCTTCTGCTCGGCGCAGGAGTGGCTCGACCATCCGGGCACGGTAGGCCGGACGCTGATGCCGGGCACCGAGATCCGCATCTTGGACCCCGACGGCAAGCCGCTCCCCACCGGCGAGATCGGCGAAGTCGCGGCGCGCGTCCACGGCATGGGCGATTTCACCTACCACGGCGACGACGCCAAGCGCCGCAAAGCCGACCGGGACGGCATGATCGCCCCCGGCGATGTGGGCTACTTCGACGCCGACGGTTTTCTCTATTTGTGCGACCGCGCCAACGACATGATCATCTCGGGCGGCGTCAACATCTACCCCGCCGAGATCGAGGCGCAGCTGCACGCCATGCCCGGCGTCGCCGACTGTGCCGTGTTCGGCATCCCGGACGAAGAGTTCGGCGAGAGCGTCTGCGCCATCGTCGAGGCTCAGCCCGGGGCCGAGCTGACCGAGAATGACGTGACCAGCTATCTGCGCGGCGTGGTGGCCGGCTACAAGCTGCCGCGCCGCATCGAGTTCCGCACCGGCCTGCCGCGCGAGGATTCCGGGAAGATCTTCAAGCGCAAGCTGCGCGAGCCGTTCTGGGAGAACGCCGGCCGCTCGATCTGACGCCGGCGGCCGCTCCGAGAGCGGTGCGCGTGGTGTCATCCCGTCGCTCAGGAATGCTCCGGTCTCAAAAGCCTGGAGCATTACTGTCCGGTTGGAGAAGATTATCCAGACGCACAGTAGAACTCTGGGCTCAGCGCCTCGCGTAAGAGGCGCCGCCCGGCTGAGAATGCCGACGAGCGAATGCTGCGAGAGCCCCAAAGCAAGTGTGGCTCTCGCAGCAAACCCCAGACCCCTGAGACCTGCGCCAGTATTACCCCGGCGTCATTGCCTCGTTAAATTGAATCTAGATTTCCGAGGATAGCAACTCCACCGACGCCGTCGGTCGGCCAGCCGGCTCCGTTTGCGTCGACGCGTTGCGCGACCGCCACATGACGCGCGGAGACCCAAAGGGCGTGCAGCGGCGTTGCGGTGGATCCGATGCGGCCCTGTCACGGCACGGCGTCAGCCCGCGGCGACGCGCTCCCGGGCGCCTTACGTGGGCACGCGCAAGGGCGTCGCCAGCACCTTGTCGATTCGGCGGCCATCCAGATCGACGACCTCGAATTGCCAGCCGTGAATGTCCACGCATTCCCCGGTCTGCGGGAGATGGCGGAGCCCATTGATCACCAGTCCGGCCACCGTCTCGTAGCTGCGCTTGGGCGGCAGGCTGATGCGCAGCTGCTCCGCCATCTCGTCCACCGGCATCCAGCCGGCGAGCAAGTAGGACCCGTCCGCCCGCGCCACGATCTCGGGCTCCGCCTCGGCTTCATCGGAGCGGAACGCACCGGCGATCGCGTCCAGGATGTCCGCCGGCGTGGCGATCCCTTCGAAGTGGCCATACTCGTCGTGGACGAGAGCCATGGGCACCTCCGCCCCTTGCAACGTTCGCAGCGCATCGAGGGCGTCGAGACCGTCGGGCACGACCGGCGCGGAACGCACGTAAGCACGAATGCTCGGCACCTCACCCATGAGCAGCGCCGGCAGCAGCTCGCGCACCTGGAGCGCCCCGATCATGCGATCGGGATCGCCCTCGCAGACCGGGAGGCGAGAGTGCTGGGTTGCGATCAGCTGCTCTTTGAGCTCGGCCTCGTCGTCATTCAGGTCGAGCCAATCGACATCGGTGCGCGGTGTCATCACGGCGCGGATGGGCCGATCTCCTAAGCGCAGGACGCCGGAGATCATCTTTCGTTCGTCCATTTCGATGACGCCAGCGGTTTCCGCCTCCGCCATCAGCATGCGGATCTCCTCGTCGGTGATCGCGGACGCCGGCTCCGCCGTGCTTCCAAGGAGCCGGAAGATCAGCCGCGTCGACGCATCGAGAAGCCACACCACGGGTGCGCCGGCGCGCGAGACCATCGACATGAGCGGCGCCACGAGGCAGGCGATGCCTTCGGCGTTGCGCAGCGCCAGATTCTTGGGCACGAGCTCGCCGATGACCACCGACAGGTAGGTGATCGCCCCGATCACCACGCCATAGCCGATCGGCTCGGCCATGTTCGGCGCCACGCCGTATGCGATCACGACATCCGTCAGCCGCTGGCCGAGCGCCGCGCCGGAAAAGGCGCCCGCCAGAATCCCGATCAGGGTGATGCCGATCTGAACCGTCGACAGGAAGCGGCCGGGATCCTCGGCCAGCGCCAAGGCCGCGGCGGCGCCGGGCCTGCCATTGTCGGCCAGGGCCTTGAGGCGCACCTTACGGGCGGAAACGATGGCGAGCTCGGACAGGGAAAACAGCCCGTTCAGGGCGATGAGAAAAACGGCGACCGCGACATCCAACAAAGCTGACCAAGGCCAACCCCATTGCGGCTGAGCCCCCTCTTAAAGAAAACGTCATTGTCGACTAGCGTAAAAGGCGGAAATGTCAAGAGAATTAGCCTTTAGGTCCATCATATCAAGCTACGAAGAGAAATTAGTGCAATCTAGTTTTATCGACGTCAGTGATGCCCCGACGCCAAAAATGATAAGTTCTGACCAGCCAACGGCCGGACGAGAGCGGAACTCCAGCTTACACTCTTTGATTGTCATGTTTGCGAGGCTTCCGCGTCAGGACGTAAGAGCCTGTTTGGGAATTCGGCGGCGGAGGGCCGGCGAGGGATTTTCGCGCGCTGGCAGGAGGCGATCGCCGCCGATATCGGTCGATATCGGCAAGATCGCCGACGCACCAGAGCGCGAAAAGACCCGTCGGACCAACCCGCCCGACATTTCCAAACAGGCTCTAAGCGCGGTGATGTGCAGGAGCCAGCCGCACACGTTGCACATCGCGCATGCCTGTGCTTGCCATCGTGGGCCACTGCCACGCACGCTCGCGACGGTGAAGGACCCATGATGCGGCGACTGGACCAGCCTCGGGAGCGGGTTCGATCTGTGCCGCCGCCGAGCGAGAGCAAGCTTGCGCCCCTCTTCGGCAGGGCCGATCTCGTCGATGCGTTTGCCATCCGCCTGCCGCCCCGGGCCACATCGGACATCGAGGCACTGGCGCGAGCCGTGCTCAGCCACCCGCCCCGCTGGCTGCGCGGCCTCATGGGCGTGCGCGACGCGACCATGGGGGCGCTCGGCGTCAAGACATCGAGCCAGATCGGTCGGCAAGCGCGGCGGCAAGGCAAGGCGCAGATCGATTTCTTTCCCGTGCTGATGCGCCTGGACGACGAGCTGGTCGTGGGCGAGGACGATCGGCACCTTGACTTCCGAGCTTCTATTCTACGCCGGCCGGAACGCGGCGGGGCCCCGGCCGAGCTCGTTGCCATCACCGTCGTCCATTGTCACAACAGGTTGGGCCGCCTCTATCTGGCCACCATCGAACCGTTTCACGTTCAAGTCGTCCGGTCGAACCTGCAACGGGCGGCGGACCGAGGCTGGCCGCTCACGTAGACAACGGTGGCCGCCGCGTCCCCGCGGCGGCCACCTCGACATCATCGGCGTGCGGATGCGCCCGCGTCGGCGAAATCACCGCCTGTGGTGATGATGCCCATAGGCACGGTGATGCCCGTGATGACGACGATAGTGGTGATGGCGATAATGGTGGCGATGCCCGTAGGCCCTGCGGGGATGATAGTGGCGGTTGTGGTGGTAGCGCCCGCCATACTGGACGTGCTCGACCAACGCATCTTGACCCTGGAGGGCCGCGCCGGCCTGGCCTAGCGGCGCGGCCTGCGCCGCCCCCGTGCCGACCGCCACCAGCAGCGCGACGGCACCGATCATCGACATAAGCTTCATCAGGTACTCCTTCTCCCGGGCGCAGTTCACAGGGTTCGGCCGATCACATGGATCGACCGCCGCGGTCCGCAGGGGGAAAGGCGAGCACGCGGCAGCGCTCCGGGGGGCTGGGAAACCCGGATAGGACCGTTATTGTTCCAACGCCCGCGGCACCGTACTGCCTGCCGGTCGCCCGCTGCGGCAGGCGCAGCGAAGCACGTCGGAGGCGCGCCGCCGCAGTAAAATAGATGATGATCTCAGCCATTTAGATCAATCTCGCCGGCTCGCCGACGGCCCCTTGCGCCATTTGAACCATTCGTTGCCCTTACCCTTGTCACGCGGGTCGAACGGCTCGCCGCCCCACCGCTCCCGGAACCGGACTGCGTCGGCAGCATCGGAAAAGCAGAAGACGGTGTAGTCGCACTCGGCGTGCCGCACCGAATGGGTGCGCGGCGCGACCGACAGCACCCGACAGAACGCCACGATCTCGGGATGGTGAGCGACCACCGGTTCCGATGGCAGCGCCACTTGGTGCGGCCAGTCCCGCGCCAGCTGAATTGATCCGCATGCGGCGTTGCCCTGTCCCATGACGCATGAGAACAAATAGGGAACATTTCGTCAATGGACTCGGCTGAGACACACACCCGAACCTGTTGATAGCTCGGCGCCGCGGGAGCGCCAGACATTCCGCGGACGACGCGGCGGCATCAATCCGCGTGCTATGTTAATGCGGCGTTAGGACCGGCCCCTTGTCCACCGCCTTCGGGTCGCTCGCACGAGCCGCGCGCATCTGCCCGAGCGGAACGCACCGGAGCTGCCCGGCGTGATCGGCATCCCCGTCGGGGCTTTTGCCGACCCCACGTTCCAGGCTCCGCAAGTCGCGGCATGGTGCGAGACCAAGGCCGCGTGGATCGCATTTCCAGCGGGAACCACGCTACTCCGGGATCAGACCACGCCGGTCGCCTAGAGCGCTTTCGAGCGAAGTGGAGACCGGTTCGCGTGAAGAAAACGCGACAAATCAAGCAGATAGAGCATTTCGGCGATTCGAAGAAACGCGGGAGGGCTCTAGAATCTCAGGCATTGAATCTGAAATCTTTACGTCCGATCGGCGGGTCCGTCCGCTCGGCAAACATCCGAGCTCGCCGGGCGACCACATCAACCGAGAGGGACGCGGGCCTTGGGCAACGGCTGGCCGGGGATATCCACCCGGCACCGGAATACCGAGCCACAGGCTTCGCTCGGGCCGCCGTTCGAGCCGGTCACGACATAGAGGTCGCGCAGGTCGTCGCCGCCGAAGCACAGGCTCGTCACCATGGGCAGCGGTACCGGCACGTCGGCCCGATGGGAGCCGTCGGGATTGAAGGCGGCGACGCGCCCGCCGTGGGCGTCGGCCACCCACACCGAGCCATCGCTCGCCACCTTCAGCCCATCCGGCGTGCCTGCGGGGGCCAGCGAGGCGAAGATGCGCCACGGCCCCACCGAGCCATCGGCATGAACATCGTAGACCCGCACATGCGCCGAGCCGGCATCCGAATGGTAGAGACGCGTCCCGTCCGGCGAAAAACCGAGGCCATTGGTCAGCATGACACCGTCGGAGATGGTGCGCACCGTGCCGTCGAGATCGATCACGTGCAGCAGTCCCGGCTTGGGCGGCTCCCCGCCGAAGACGCGGAAGGCGAGCGAGCCGACGTAGACGCGGCCGCGCGCGTCCGTCGTCAGGTCGTTGAATCCAGTGGCGCCGGAAATCGCCTCGGTCGTGAGGAACGGCTTCGCCGGTTCTCCGGTGAAGCCGACGTGGGCAATGTCGCGGCCGCCGACGACGAGCCCGCCGTCCGCGTGCAAGGCCATGCCGCCCACACCGCGCCGCTTGGGAACCGCCACTGAGACACGGTCGCTCCGGTCCAGCAGGTGGATACCCCCGTTGAGCACGTCACTGAAATAGAGCCCGCGGGCGGGGTCCCACACCGGGCCCTCCACCAGCGTGAATCCGGTCGCTACCTGCTGCATAGCCATTCTCCCCGTTCGGTCCGGCGCGCTGTCGGCGCCCTTTCACCAGCACTCCGGCGCCGTCAGGCGCGCCGCCTCAGCGTAAAGCCGGCCGCCTCGCGGTCCCAGGTCGCCGGCGTGACGCCGCTCGCGCGCAGTTCCTGCTTGCGGATCTTCTCAGTCGGCGTCTTGGGCAGCGCGTCGAGCAGCTCCACATAGCGCGGCACCATGAAGTCGGGCATGCGCGGCAGCAGGAAGTCCAGCAGCTCCGCCGGCTCCACCGTCATGCCGGGCTTGCAGACGACGCAGGCCTTGATGTCGTCCTCCGACAGTTCGCTCGGCACCGCGATGACAGCGCATTCGAGCACACGCGGGTGTGCCAGGATCTCCCGTTCGACCTCGAAGGACGAGACGTTCTCGCCGCGCCGCCGCATCGCATCCTTGGCCCGATCGACGAACTGATACTGTCCCGACGGCAGTTGGCGCATGACATCGCCGGTGTGGAACCACAGGTTCCGCCAGGCGGCGACGGTCGCCTCGGGCATGCCGTGGTAGCCGTCCATGAGGCACCAGGGCTCCCTGGCGCGGATCACCAATTCGCCGGTGCGGCCGTCCGGCACCTCGATGTCGCTCTCGTCGACGAGCCGCGCCTCGAAATCGGGGCGGAGCCAGCCGACGGCGTCCGGCACGGCCAGGCCGGGCGGCGCGCGCATGATCGTCGAGCCCTCGGTCGAGCCGAAGCCCGTGCCGACCGCCTCCATGCCGAAGCGGGTGCGGAACGCCTCGACCTCAGGCATCACGGGGATCATCAGGATGCGCTTCAACGGATGGTCGCCGTCGTCGGGGGCCGGCGGCTGGCGGTAGAGGATGTTGGCCATGGCGCCGAGCAGCATGGTCCAGGTGCAGCCGTAGCGGCGCACCTCGTCCCAGAAGCTGGAGGCGCTGAAGCGCGGCAGGACGACCGCCGTCGCCCCCGCGATCAGGGCGTTGTAGACGCCCTGCCATTGGCCGCCCACATGGAAGAGCGGCAGCAGCACCAGCGTCGTGTCGGTCGACCGGGCGGCGCCGAACAGGCCCGGCGCCGCATAACCGTAGGCGTGAGCATGGGTCACCCGCACACCCTTCGACAGGCCGGTCGTTCCCGACGTGTACATGATGCCGATGAGGTCGGAGGGCGCGACCTCTGCCGGCCCCGCGGCAGGCCCCTGCCGAAGCTCGGCAAAGGGTATGGCCCGCACGTGCGCGGGCAATGCGGGCGAACCGGCATCGCCGCGCACGATGACGCACTCCAGCTGACCCAGTTGATCGGCGATGGCGGCGATGCGTTCCAGATAGGGCGCATCGATGACGAGGACCCTTGCCCCGCAGTTGTTGACGACGTGGGCGAGGATCGAACCCCGGTAGGCGGTGTTGACCGGCACCTCGACCCGTGCCGTGAGGCTCAGGGCGAGCCAGCAGCTGACATAGTCGAGGTGATTGTCGAGCATCAGCAGCACAGGCTCCTGGCGGCCGACGCCCAGACGATCGAAACCGCCGCCCAGCGCCATCGCCTCCCGGTACAGCGCCGCATAGCTCAGCGATCGCTCGGGGTCGCGCACGGCGAGCTTGTCGGGGTGGCGCGCCGCCCCTCCCCTCAATGCGGCAACCGCGTTGCGCTCACCGAGCGGCGGCAGATCGACCGGCAGACCGACTGCCGATTCCAGGCTCATCGTCGCCCTCCCTTCAAGGCCGAAGCGCGCCGGCAGCCCGGGCATCGCCCGTGCCCTCGCCTCGCTCCCCATGGCCTCGCGTGGAACTAGGCCAGTGCCACGCCGCGCCGCGGTTTTGTAGGACGATCTCGCCGAACAAGCCAGGCGCGGCGCCTCCCCTCATGGTGCCGACGCCTTCCGCGCAACTTCGGAATCGACTGTCGGGGTGCCTCTGCCAGCGTGTCCCCAAAGCCGTCGGCCCGAAAAATCGCCCGTAACTGACTGTCGGCTGCTCTCCACCGGTCATCTCTCGTCAACCAACTTTCCTTACCCTACGTAAACTCAACCATCACCAAGGTGGTGCGTTGGCAAAGGGAGGCTTTGGCATGATCGAGCTGACGCCGTGGCTCGCATCGCTCGGATTTCTGCTTTCGGCTGGGCTGGCGATGCTGAAGGTGTGGGAGACATTTATCAGGGACCGCCTGCGCCTGGTCGCGGATGCATCCCTGACCATCCTCGAGGACGAGCCGGACGAGATCACGGTGATGAACCTGAGCCCGTTTCCGATCTACGTCTCGCACTATACGGTGGCATGGCGCTCGCCGTGGCCGTTTCTGAGCGAGCCCGCGATCGAGCAGACCCCGTTCGCGGGACCGATCGAGTTCAAGATCGACGGCCAGGGCAAGATCCGGCTGGAGTTCCGCGAGGGCGACAAGCTGCGCTGGGGCCAGTTCATCGGCAGCCGCAAATTGTATCTCACGCTGCACATCTACGGCCGGCGCTGGCCTAAGGTCGTGATCGCGCACGAGGGCTACGACACGTTCGCCGAGCGCCTGGTCAAGGCGTGGCACCTGCTCCGCAAGAAGCGTCTGCTGGCCCACGCCCGCCCCCCACATGCGGCTGCCGGCGGGGTCGGGTAAGCGAGGGACAGACGCGGGACGAGGCCCGGAACACATCCCGGCCGAATGCAACCATCGGACGGGTCGCAATGCTCGACCGGGCTTCAGCCCTTCGAGGCCCGGCGCTTGCGCATCAGCTCATCGAGCTCCGGATCGGCTTCCGGCGGCAGGGTAATCTCCACGGTCACGATAAGGTCGCCCGGCCCGTCCTTGGCGGGCAGGCCCTTGCCGCGCAGCCGCAGGCTGCGGCCACTGTTGGTCATCGCCGGGATGGTCATCTCGACCTCGCCGTCCAGCGTCGGCACGCGCACCTTGCCGCCAAGGACGGCATCCTCGAGCGCCACCGGCAGCCGGGCCCGCAGCAGCTTGCCGTCGACGGTGAAGCGCTCGTGCGGCGCGATGCGGATGGTGAGATGGGCATCTCCGTGCTCGCCGCCGAACGTGCTCGGCTCGCCCAGCCCTTTCAGGCGCATGACCTTTCCATCGGTCACCCCGATCGGAACGGTCATTTCCACCTCGCGGCCGTTGGGGAGCACCAGCCGTCGATTGCCGCCCTGCACGGCCTCCTTCAGGGTGAGCGTGATCTCGGCCTCCACGTCAGCGCCGCGTGGGGCCGCCCGCGTGCGCCGACCGGTGCGGGTGCCGCCGCCCACATCGCCGAACACGTCGCCGAAGATATCCGCAGGATCGACCCGCGCGCCACGCCCGAAGTTGAACGAGAAGCCCTCGAAGCCGCCGGCGCCCGCCCCTCCGCCGGCGCCGGGCCGGAAGCCCTCGAAGCCCTGGAAGCGGGGCTTGCCCTCCGCGTCGATCTCTCCGCGGTCGAACTGGCCACGCTTGCCCGCGTCGCCCACGATTTCGTACGCGGCGTTGATCTCGGCAAAGCGCTCCTTCGCCTTGGGGTCCTTGTTCTGGTCCGGGTGCCAGGTCTTGGCGAGCTTGCGGAAGGCCTTCTTCACCTCGTCGCTGCTCGCTTGCCGCGAGACGCCAAGCACCTCGTAGGGGTCACGCATCGTCGAAAGGCTCCTCATCCGGCCGGGGCGAGCGGTGGCCGGATGCATATGGGCGATATGTTGCGTTTCTGCAACGCTCGTTCTCGCTACAAGCCGTGGATCGCCAGGAAGGAAGCCGCTCGGCGCACCGCTCCGCGGCGCGGGCAGCAGCGCCCGCGACCGGGCTCAGCTCTCGCGCGGCTTGACGGACTTGAGCACCCATTCCTCGGCAGCGACGCGGCATGCGACGCCATCGAGCGTGTCCGCGTCGCCCTGCCCGGCGAGCTCGGCGCGGAAGGCCCGGCAAACCTGGTCGGCCTTGACATAGGGGGCGCCCGCCGGCGTGAACGAGCCGGACAGGCCGGTCGCCGGGTTGTCCCAGACCGCCCGCGAGCCGTTGCCGACCGGGTCGAGGGCCACCGCGAGCGCACTCCTGGCCCGCCGCCAGTCCTCGGCCGTCTGCCGCGGCGAGAGCGGCGAGGGATCGGCGATGGGCTTGACCGAGCCGGTCGGCATGTCGTCGCTGGCGAGCGGCATGATCGGGAACGACAGGGCGCAGCCGCCGGTGATGCCCGCCAGCAGCACACAGACGAGCACCGCCGCGACCGGCTTTGCCCCTTCGCGCGCGGCGCAGGACAACCTATATCTCTGTCGCCTCGCGACAAGCTGCACGCGTGTGGCCTCCATCTCCATCCGTCGACAGGGACATTTGCTGTGGATCGGTTAACGTCAGGTGACTTCACCGTTGCCGAGGACCCGTTGGCGCTGTTCGCCGCCTGGTTCGCGGAAGCCGCGGCGAGCGAGATCAACGATGCCAACGCCATGGCGCTGGCCACGGTCGATGCCGACGGTCTGCCCAACGTGCGCATCGTACTGCTGAAGGCCCTCGATGAGCGCGGCTTCTCGTTCTTCACCAATACGGCGAGCGCCAAGGGGCGCGAGCTCGACGGCACCGGCAAGGCCGCCCTCGCCTTCCATTGGAAATCGCTCAGGCGGCAGGTCAGGGCGCGCGGCCTGATCGAGCGCGTCGGTGACGCGGAGGCCGACGCCTACTACGCCACCCGCCCGTGGGGCAGCCGCATCGGCGCCTGGGCGAGCGACCAGTCGCGGCCCCTTGATTCCCGCGAGACGCTGGTTCGCCGCGTCACAGAGATGGAGCGCCGCTATCCGGAAGCGAGCGACGTACCGCGGCCGCCGCATTGGACCGGCTACCGGCTGCTGCCGGCGGCCATCGAGTTCTGGCACGATCGGCCGTTCCGCCTGCACGACCGCGTCGTCTTCTCGCGCGCTAGCGCCGACGTCCCTTGGGCGCGTCAGCGCCTGTTCCCCTGAGCGCGGCGTGCCGGCGCAGAGGATGCCTGCGCCGCCGTGCGCATGGACGCTGCCTCGCGCGTGGCGTAGGGTCCACCCGTCGTGGACATGACGTCTCCCACCCGCACGGCGTCGGCGTCGGCATCGGCGCTCAGGATCTTCAGATCCACTAAACCACGCTGGAATCCCGGGGTTGCCAGCGTGGACCGAGAATCGGACATTCGCTCCAGCCCTGCCACGAGGTGACGCGACTCTTGAAGTCACGCGAACTCAGGATTCGCCACGCAAGAGCATTTTCGTGCAATTGGATCATCCAGTTGCACAGAAATGCTCCAGGTCTTTTGAATCTAGAGCGCTGTTTAGCGCTTGGGTGATTCCACCCAATCGCGAAGCGCTCTCGCCGTTCGAGGGTTTTCGATCCGTGTCGACCTCATCCAACTCCCCCCGTCGCGTCCTGCTGCTGACCGGCGCCAGCCGTGGCATCGGCCACGCGACGGTCAAGCGGTTCTCGGCGGCGGGCTTTCGCGTCATCACCTGCTCGCGCCACGCCTTCCCGGAGGAATGCCCGTGGGACATGGGCCCGGAGGATCATATCCAGGTCGACCTCAGCGATCCGGAGAGCACCACCGCCGCCATCGACGAGATCAAGCAGCGCCTGGCTTCGGAAGGTGGCCTCAACGCGCTCGTCAACAACGCCGGCATCTCGCCCAAGGGCACCGGCGGCGCACGGCTCAACACCATCAACACCCCGCTCGCCGACTGGCAGCACGTGTTCCAGGTGAACTTCTTCGCCCCGATCATGCTGGCGCGCGGGCTCCTCGACGAGTTGGTCCGCGTCAAGGGCTCGGTCGTCAACGTCAGTTCGATTGCCGGCTCCCGCGTGCACCCATTCGCCGGCGCCGCCTACGCCACCTCCAAGGCGGCACTGGCCTCGCTCACCCGCGAGATGGCAGCGGACTTCGGGCCGCTGGGGGTGCGTGTCAACGCCATCTCCCCCGGCGAGATCGACACCTCCATCCTCTCGCCGGGTACGGAGAAGCTGGTCGACCAGATCCCGCTTCGCCGGCTCGGCCAGCCCGACGAAGTCGCCAAGGCGATCTATTTCCTCTGCACCGAGGCGAGCTCCTACGTGAACGGCGCCGAAATCCACATCAACGGCGGCCAGCACGTGTGATGACGGCGGCCGCGCAACCTGCGGCGCCGGGCGCCACGGCTGCCGGCGACGACGACCGGCTCTTTCCCATGCGGCCGATCCTGGCGGCGAGCTGCGCCGTGGTGCGCGATGGCCGTGTCCTGATTGCCCGGCGCGGCCGCCCGCCCATGGCGCAGGTGTGGAGCCTGCCCGGCGGGCTGGTCGAGGTGGGCGAGCACCTGGCCGAAGCGGCACTGCGCGAGCTCATGGAGGAAGTCGGTGTCGGTGCCGAGATCGGCGGCGTCGCGGGCCACGTCGAGCACATCGAGTGGGACACGACCAGCCCGGGCCGCCGGGTGCGGCGGCACTTCGTCATCGTCGCCTTCGCCGCCCGCTGGCGCGACGGCGAGCCCGCCGTCAGCGCCGAAGCCGCCGAGGTGGCCTGGGCCACGCCGGCTGAGATCGCGGCGCTTCCCACCACCGATCGCCTGCCCGAGATCGCCGCCCGCGCAGTGGAGCTGATGCCGTGATCCGGGCGCTACTGGCAGCGGTGCTGATGCTCACGCTGCCCGCTATGGCGTTCGCGCAGCAGCGGCCCGGCCAGTCCGGCCCGCGGGCCACCCGCGCCGAGCCCAAGGCAGCGGCCACCAAGCCTGCCGAAACCAAGCCCGCCGAAGCCAAGCCAGCGGACCCCAACGCGACACATGCCCCCTACGACCGCGATCTGGCCCGCCTCGCCGAGGTGATGGGGTCGCTGGCCTTCCTGCGCACCCTGTGCAAGGCGCCGGATGCGGCCGAGTGGCGCACCCGTATGAAGAATCTCGTGGACGTGGAGGCGCAGACCGAGGAGCGCAGGGACCGGCTCGCCGGTGCCTTCAACAAGGGCTTTCAAGGCTTCGCCCTCACCTATCGCCAGTGCACGCCCTCAGCCGGTAGGGCGATCGACCGCTACCTGGCGGAGGGCCAGGCGCTGCAGCGCTCGCTGGCCTCGCGCTACGGCGGCTGAAGCTCAGGGCGCGGCCGGCCGCGTTTGCCAAGCGTCGGCGCCTGGATTAACTCTTCGGCAAGAACCGCATAGCGCCCTTCGGTGCAGGCGTTATTCTAAGGGGGCGATCCAGTATCGTCGGGCCAGGCGCGGACCATGAACGACAACCAGCTTTCCTACGACCTGATCGAATCGACCGACGAGAAGCGAGCGGCGCTGACGTATCTATCCGAAGCTTTCGCCGAGGCACAGCTCGATGGGCTGGACGGCGATTGCGTGGCCCATGCGGCGCTGTTCACCGCGTTCCGCGAACTCGTCTATGCCTATGGCGAGGAGGCCGTCGCCCGCTTTGCCGAGACGCTGCCCGAGCGCCTGCGCGGCGGCGGCTTCTCCACCGGGCCCCGGCACTGATCGGGCCACGACGGCCGCTCAAGGCAGGATTGGCCCACCGCATCCAGTCGCCCGCTGATCGCCGCGCCATGCCGCAGCTGCGCGGCCCGGCATGGCAGATCGTGCCATCGGCCATCGCGCTGGCCATGCTCCTGACAGCTGCCGGCTCCGGGGCAGCATGGGCCCAGACGCCCCCCGGCGGGGCTGTCCCGTCCAAGGCGAACCCGCCTGCCCCGTCCAAGGGCACACGGCCCATGGAACGTCGCCCAGCCGCCGACGCGACCGCGACGCCCCAGCCCAGGCGGACGCTGCCCGAGATCGAGACCGATCCGTCCAAGCTCCCGCCGCTGGTCGCGCGCATGCGCGCCGCGATCATCGAGGCGGCACAGACCGGCGATGTGGAAAAGCTGCGGCTGGCTCTGGAACGCAACGAGATGCCGCCACTGCTGAGCAAGGGCCAGACGGGCGATCCGATCGCCGGGCTCAAGGCGCGCTCCGGCGACGGCGACGGCCGCGAGACCCTGGGCATCCTGCTCGACGTGATCGAGGGGCCCTATGTGCATCTGAAGCCCGGGACGGCCGAGGAGATGTATGTCTGGCCGTGGTTTGCAGCGTATCCGCCGACAGAACTCGACGCCGGGCAGCGCGTCGAGGTCTATCGGATCCTGCGTGCCGCCGAGTTCAAGGCTTCGCTCGCCACGGGCCGCTACAGCTCATGGCGCCTCGGTATCGGTCCGGACGGCACCTGGCACTACTTCCTAGCCGGCGAGTAACCGCCGGCATCAGTCGTGGGCGCCGCGGCCCGCCACCCGATCCTCGTCCGCCTGCTCGTCCTGGGCGTAGCCGGCGCCGCACGGGGCCGCCGGCCGCACCACGGCGCTCTTGGCCGACGCCGTGAGGGCACCGACCACGGCCGGAATGCCGATGGCGCGGAAGGTCAGGCCGGAGCGGTCGCGGCGACGAGGAGCGGCGTCGGGCGCAATCCCCGTTGTCCAGGTCGTCGTGGGGGTCGTCATGGCGAATACATTCCTTCTCTGTCGCCTCACGCGCCGGGAACCGCCCGGAGCGGCCTTATAACGTGGCGTTGAAACCGGTCGTTCAAAAGGCCTGATTGAGTAAATTTAGAGGCGAGTTGATCTCAGCGACCGCATGACGGCCGCGACGGATAACAAAAGATTAACGGATGTTTCAGGAAACCTCGTGCAAGGTCGATAAATACTGCAATGCAACGTGTGGCTTCGGCGACCTCCCTCGCGCTGAGCGCTCCGGATCGAGCATTCCGCCGCCGTTGTGCCGACACTCGGGCGATTGACACCGCTCACTCTCTTAACCTGGCTGAAGCGGGAACGCGCCGGCGTGCGCTGCGGCACATGGGAGGGCTTCCCGACCGCCGACGCGCTCCCACGCCGACGCCGCGGCCCTCACATCGAGGGCTTGCGCCGTCCGGATGTTCCCCTTCGCGTCGTAGGCTAAGCCGGCATGCGCCGGGCGCGACACCCGCCCTGAACGGCGCTCAGATGGTGACCTGCGTGCCCACCTCGACCACGCGCCCGGTCGGGATCTGGAAGAAGTCCGTGGCGTCGCTGGCATTGCGAGCCAGCAGCAGGAAGATCTGCGTCTGCCACCGCGGCATCTTCGTGGTGGCGCCAGCCTTGAGCGACCGGCGCGAGACGAAGAACGACGTCGCCATGATGTCGTAGCGCCATCCGATGCTGCGAGCGATGGCAAGGCCCCGGGGCACATTCGGGGTTTCGGCATAGCCGAAGGCCATGCTGACACGGCTGAAGCCGTCCCTGATCGGTTCGATGAGCACACGCTCCGCGTCCGGCACCCAGGGGCGGTCGTCCGTGGTCACCGTCAGGATGACGTTCTTCTCGTGCATCACCTTGTTGTGCTTGAGGTTGTGCAGCAGCGCCGTCGGCGCAAAGGCCGGGTCGCTGGTGAGGAAGACCGCCGTGCCGCGGACCCGGTGCGGGCTGCTCTTGGCCAGCACGTCGAGCAGCTCGGCGATCGGCATCTCCGTGCGGCGCGTCTTCTGCAGCACCATGCGCGTGCCGCGCCGCCAGCTGATCATCAGCAGCATGATGGCGCCGCCCAGCATGATCGGGAACAGGCCCCCGTCGAGCACCTTGAGGAGATTGGCCAACAGGAAGATGGTCTCGATGGCGAGGAACGGCGCCATGACGAGCGCCGCCGCCCACACGGGCCAGCGCCAGATCTTCCAGATCACGACGAACGCCATGAGGGCCGTCACCACCATGGTGCCGGAGACGGCGATGCCGTAGGCGGATGCCAGCGCACTCGACGACCGGTACATGACCACGGCGACGATGACGCCGATCAGCAGCAGGACGTTGATGCGCGGCACGTAGATCTGGCCGGCATGCGCCTCGGACGTGTAGCGAATCTCGAGCCGCGGCAGCAAACCGAGCTGGATGGCCTGGCGGCTGAGGGAAAAGGCGCCGGTAATCACCGCCTGGCTGGCGATGACGGTCGCCGCCGTCGCCAGCGCCACGACGGGCGCCAGTGCCCAGGCCGGATAGAGAAGGAAGAACGGATTCTCGAGACGGTCCGGCTGGGCCAGGACGAGCGCACCCTGGCCGAGGTAGTTGAGCACCAGCGCCGGCAGCGCCATCACGAGCCAGGTGAGCTGGATCGGCCGGCGGCCGAAATGGCCGAGGTCGGCGTACAGGGCCTCCGCTCCGGTGACCGCCAGAAACACGGCGCCGAGCGTCAGCAGGCCGATGTACCCGTTGCCGAGCAGGAACGAGACCGCGTGGCGCGGGTCGAAGGCAGCGAATACGCCGGGCTCGTCCGCGATGTGGATGAGCCCGCCGAGCGCGAGCACCGCGAACCAAAGCAGCATGACCGGGCCGAAGAACGCGGCGACGCGTGCCGTGCCCCGGCTCTGCACCAGGAACAGCCCGACGAGGATGACGATGGTGATCTGCAGCACGTAGGGGTCCAGCACCGGGGTCACCAGCTTCAGCCCCTCGACCGCCGACAGCACCGAGATCGCCGGCGTGATGATGGCGTCGCCGTAGAACAGGGCGGCGCCGAGCATGCCGAGCGTCGCCACAACCTGTCCGCGCCGCCCCCGCAGCGCGCGCTGCGCCAGGGCCATGAGCGAGAGCGTGCCGCCCTCGCCGTTGTTGTCGGCCCGCAGCAGGAGGATGACGTACTTGACAGTGACGACGAGGATCAGCGCCCACAGAATGAGCGACAGCACGCCGAGCACCGCCTCTGCCGTGGGCGCCCCGCCGCTGCGCGCGGCGGTCACAGCCTCTCGGAAGGCGTAGAGCGGACTCGTTCCGATATCACCGTAGACGACGCCGGCGCTGCCGACGACGAGCGTCCAAAAGCCGGGTCTGGCGACGTGGGTGGACGGGTCTCCGTCCCCCGCCGGCTGAGGGTCCGCCGCTAGGGCGGTGTCCGCTGGCATGCTGACCTTCTTGCGCTGGCCGAAGGCGCCGGACGTATATAACGGGGCGCGGGAGCGCAAGCGCGAACACGGTTGCCGGGCCCCGGCATGGTGGCGATGCGGGCTTCCGTCCCCCCATCGGCTCGGCTAATGATGCCCCCATCCGCAGCGTCGGCTGTTCGTTCCGACGATCACAAGGCCCCGATCATACCATGGCAGAGAGCGTCGCGCAGAAATCCTCACTCATGGCCGGCAAGCGCGGCCTCGTCATGGGAGTGGCCAACAACCGTTCGATCGCCTGGGGCATCGCCAAGGCAGCGCGCCAGCACGGGGCGGACGTGGCCCTGACCTACCAGGGTGACGCGCTGAAGAAGCGGGTCGAGCCGTTGGCGGCGGAGCTCGGCGCGAGCGTTGTCGGCCACTGCGACGTCACCGACGGGCCGAGCATCGACGCCGTCTTTGCCGAGGTGGAGCGGCTGTGGGGCGGTCTCGATTTTCTGGTGCACGCCATCGCCTTTTCGGACAAGGACCAGCTCACCGGACGCTACCTGGAGACGACCGAACAGAACTTCTCGCGCAGCATGCTGATCTCCTGCTACTCGCTCACTGCGGTGACCCAGCGGGCGGAGCGGCTGATGCGGGGCGGTGGCTCGATCCTGACGCTGACCTACTACGGCGCCGAGAAATGGATGCCCCACTACAATGTCATGGGCGTCGCCAAGGCCGCCCTCGAGGCGAGCGTGCGCTATCTCGCCGCCGACCTGGGGCCGCAGAACATCCGCGTCAACGCCATCTCGGCCGGCCCGGTGAAGACGCTGGCCGCGTCCGGCATCGGCGACTTCCGCTACATCCTTAAGTGGAACGAGTATAATTCGCCGCTGCGGCGATCGGTGACGGTCGAAGAGGTCGGCGAGGCGGCAACCTATCTGCTGTCCGATATGTCGCGCGGCGTCACCGGCGAGGTGCACCACGTGGACGCCGGCTACCACGTCGTCGGCATGAAGAACCCGGACGCGCCCGACATCGTGCTCGGCAAGGAGTGAGCGGGCCCGAGACCGGCGCCGGGACGGCGGCAGCGCCGACCCTCTACTTCGTGCGCCACGGCGAGACCGATTGGAACGCGGCAGGTCGCCTGCAGGGCCGGCGCGACACCGAGCTCAACGCCACCGGCCGTCGCCAGGCCGAGGCGAGCGGACGCGCTCTGCGCGCGCTGATCGCCGCTCCGGCGGAGCTTGCCTACGTGTCGAGCCCACTGCGGCGTGCGCGCGCCACCATGGAGGGGCTGCGTCACGCGATCGGCCTCGCCCCCGCCGCCTACGCGCTCGACGAGCGGCTGATGGAGCTCTCCTTCGGGCGGTGGGAAGGGTTAACCTGGCGCGAGATCCGCACGGGCCAGCCGCGCCTGCACGGCGAGCGGAAGGCCCGTATCTGGGACTTCGTGCCCCCGGGCGGCGAGAGCTATGCCGACCTCGCCGCCCGTCTGACCCCCTTCGTGCGGGACTTGGTCCGTGACACCGTCATCGTCTCGCACGGTGGCGTCGCCCGCGCCCTGGCCGCAGGGCTCGCCGGCGTCGCAACGGCGGAGGCCGTCAAGCTCGACATCTGGCAGGGTCGCGTCCTCGTCTTCGCCGGCGGCCGGCTGACCTGGAGCGAAGGTCTCTAGAGCGTTTTCGAGCGAAGTGGACGCCGGTTCGCGTGAAGAAAACGCGACAAATCAAACAGATAGAGCATTTCGGCGATTCGAAGACGCGAAAATGCTCCAGGCGCGATACTGCGGTCAGGCCGGCTCAGTCGATGGGCGGCGAGGCTGCCTAAATCGGATGACCTGCTTCCGCGCGAAGGCCTACGGCGCAAAGCCGGCGACCTACGCCGGAAGGCGCCGTCGACACGGACGCAGCCCGCGCTAGGTGCGCGGGCCGGCGGCCGCTGCCACGGCTCCTCCGTAGCGCGGCGGGCGCCGCCTTTGCGATGCGGCATAAGAACTTGGCCGTGACCTCGATGACCTGCCGACGGCTTTGTTCATCAATGGTTCAGCGATCCCGGCGCATTGGAAGCGCTGACGGGAGCCCATGGTCCCGGCGCAGCGGCCGTTCCGGTTGGCTCACCCGATCCATGGCGTTGCCGCAAGAATTCCGGTGACCCCGCGTCCGCAAGGCGCGCGGCACCGGACGGGGGGCGAACGGAGCAATCCACGATGCTGCCGTAGCGACGACTTCTCCGCCCCGGGGAAGCGCGAGCGGCCGTCGTTGCTCCAGGAGTGGCCGAGGCGTTGTGCTCCCGACCGCTCACGGATCCGAGCTGTCTCGGCGCGGCCGCGTTGCGGAGCGCCACGCCGAGCAGGCTCGAGTGAGGCGTACACCATGAAGCACGCGACCGACACGACGCTCACCGCCGCCTATACGCCCTCCATCGCCATCCCCCGCGCGCCCCGGCCCGTATTGACCGCGCCCGTGCTGGACGGTCCCGTCCGCCCGGACCTGAACCGCGACGAGGTGCTGGGAGAAGTCTTCCAGTCCACCGTCCAGGGACGCGGCTACCGCGTCGCCTACATCAGCGGCGACAAGGTGTGGACCTACGCCCAGGTGCAGGCGGAGACCGACGCGATCGCGCGCGGGCTCGTCGCCCAGGGCATCGGGCCCGGCCACATCGTCGGGCTGTGGATGGCGCGCGGCGTCGAGTTGCTGATGGCGCAAATCGCCATCACCAAGTCCGGTGCGGCCTGGCTGCCGTTCGACGCGGACGCCCCGGTCGAGCGCATCTCGGTCTGCCTCGCCGACGCCCAAGCCAAGGGCATCCTCACCAGCGCGGCCTTCATCGAGCGTGCCGAGGGCACCGGCGTTGCCGTGTGGACGAGCGCCGCGCTGTTAGAACGTGCGGCGCCCGGCGCGCTGCCCAACCCGCGCGCGCGGGGCCTGACCGCCGACAGTCCGGCTTATCTGATCTACACCTCCGGCTCGACGGGGACGCCCAAGGGCATCGTCATCAGCCACCGCAACATCTGCCACTTCCTGCGCTCGGCCAACGAGGTCTACGGCTTCGCCTCCGACGACGTGGTGTTCCAGGGCGCCTCCGTCGCCTTCGACCTCTCCATGGAAGAGATCTGGGTGCCGTATCTGGTCGGAGCGACGCTGTTCGTCGCGACGCCCGAGATGATCGGCGACGTCGAACGCCTGCCCGACCTGATGATCGATGCCGGCGTCACCGTGCTCGACACCGTGCCGACCCTGCTCGCCATGCTGCCACGCGACATCCCATCGCTGCGAATCATCCTGCTGGGCGGCGAAGCCCTGCCTTCGCCACTGGTGGCGCGCTGGGCCCGGCCCGGCCGGCGCATCTTCAACACCTACGGGCCGACCGAGGCGACCGTCGTCGCGACGGTGGCGGAGGTGCTCCCCGGCGAGGCGGTGACGATCGGCCGACCGATCCCCAACTACACCTGCTACATCGCGGACGACGACCTCAATCCCGTGGCCGACGGCCAGCAGGGCGAACTGCTCATCGGCGGTCCCGGCGTCGCCGCCGGCTATCTCGGCCGGCCCGAGCTCACGGCGCAGAAATTCGTCGCCAACCCCTTCGCCGATCAGACCGGCATCGACCCGGTGCTGTACCGCTCGGGCGACGCCGTCAGCCTGGACGGGGCCGGCAACATCGTTTTCCACGGCCGCATCGACGACCAGGTCAAGATCCGCGGCTTTCGCGTCGAACTGGGGGAGATCGAGGCCAAGCTGGCCGACTTTCCTCACGTCGCCCACGTCGCCGTGGTGCTGCGCCAGGACAACGGCCTCGACCGGCTGGTGGCCTTCCTGGTGCCCGAACCCGGCCAGACGATCGACCGGCTGGCGCTGCGCCTGGGGCTGCGCGACCGGCTGCCGTCCTACATGGTGCCGGCCCATTTCGAGCTGGTGGACACGCTGCCCCGGCTGACCTCCGGCAAGATCGACCGCAAGGTGCTCAAGGCCGCGTCCCTGACCGCCGCCGAGGCGCTAGCGGAGGACGAGCCGCGCACGCCGGCCGAGGCCGCCCTGCTCGCCGCGGCCAAGTTCGTATTCCCGGGCCAGGCCATCCCCTTCGATGCCGACTTCTTCATGGACTTGGGCGGTCATTCGCTGCTCGCCGCCCGCTTCGTCTCGGCCGTGCGCGAAGACCATGCCTATGCCGGCATCACCCTTCAGGACGTCTACGGCGCCCGCACCCTGCGCGCCATGGCCGCCAAGCTGGAAGCTGCCGGTCGCGGCCAGGGGCCGCGCGATCTCTCCTTCACACCGCCGCCGCTGCTGCGCCGCGTCTTGTGCGGTGTGGGTCAGGCTGTGGCGCTGCCCTTCATCATCGCGCTGATGACGGCGCAGTGGCTCGGCATCTTCATCGGTTACATGCTGCTGTCCGGCGGCGAAGCCGGCATCGGTGCCGAGATCGCGGCTCTGCTCGGCCTCTACCTCGTCATCAACCTCGTCACCATCGCGATTTCCATCGTCGCCAAATGGCTCATCATCGGCCGCACCAAGCCGGGCCGCTATCCGCTCTGGGGCACCTATTACTTCCGCTGGTGGCTGACGACGCGGCTGATCGGGCTCGCCCACATCAAGTGGATGCAGAACTCGCCGCTGATCGTCTGGTACCTCAGGGCGCTGGGAGCGCGCATCGGCAAGGACACGATCCTGGCCGAGATTGAATGCGGTGCCTTCGACCTGCTCACCATCGGCGACGGCGTGTGCGTCGGCGGCAAGGCCAAGTTCGCGACCGCGGAGGTCGTCGGCAACGAGCTCGTCATCAGCGCGATCAGCATCGGCAAGGACGCCTACGTCGGCACGTCGTGCGTGCTCGAAGGCGGTGTCGCCGTCGGTGAAGGCGCCGAGCTTGCGGATCTGACCGCCGTCGCCGCCGGCACCGCGGTCGGCCCCCGCCAGACGTGGGACGGCTCGCCCGCCCGGCATGTCGGCACGGTCCCCGATAGCGATCTGCCGCCGCGGCCGACAGTCGGTCCGGTCAAACGGACGCTCCAGAACTGCGCCTACGTGGCTGGCGGCCTGCTGATCCCGCCGCTCGGTCTGCTGCCGATCTTCCCGGCCTTCTTCCTGTTCGACCGCCTGGACGACGTCCTCAGCGGCCCCCTGGGCATCAGCTACCTCTATTACCTGCCCGTGCTCGCCTGGCCGACCGCCTTCTGCCTAGTGCTCGCCACCATCGCCTTCATCGTGGCGGCGCGCTGGGTCGTGCTGCCGCGCGTGTCTGAGGGCATCTATTCGGTCCACAGCTGGTTCTACGTGCGCAAGTGGGTGGTCTCGCTCGCCACCGAGGTGACGCTCGAGACCCTCTCGACCCTCTACGCCACCGTCTACATGCGCGGCTGGTACCGCCTGATGGGCGCCAAGATCGGCAAGGACGCCGAGATCTCCACCAATCTGTCGGGCCGCTACGACCTGGTCGAGATCGGCGAGAAGAACTTCATCGCCGACGAGGTGGTGCTCGGCGACGAGGACATCCGCCAGGGCTGGATGATCCTGAAACGGGTCAAGACAGGAGCGCGCGTCTTCGTCGGCAACGATGCCGTCGTGCCGCCCGGTACGCGCATTCCCGCGGATGCGTTGATCGGCATCAAGTCGAAGCCGCCGGCCAACGACGCGATGTCATCGGGCGATACCTGGTTCGGCTCCCCGCCGATCAAGCTGCCGGTGCGCCAGACGTTCGGCGACGTCGCCGCCAACTGGACCTATGAGCCGTCGCGCCTGCGGCGCCTGGGCCGGGCCGTGTTCGAAGCCTTCAACCTGTCGCTGCCCACCATGCTGTTCATCAGCTTCGGCACCCTCGCGGTCGAGCTGCTGGCGCCGGCGATCCTGGCGGGCGATGTCGCGACCCTGGTGCCGGGGTTCATCGGCCTCAGCGTCGCCATCTCGATGGCCATGACGGCGGTGGTCATCGGCCTGAAATGGTTGATGATGGGCGCCTACAAGCCCACCATGAAGCCCATGTGGACGTTCTGGTCGCTGCGCACCGAGGCGACCGCTGTGCTCTACTGGGGCCTGACCGGCAAGGTGCTGCTCGAGCAGTTGCGCGGCACCCCGTACTTGCCATGGGTTCTGCGGCTGTTCGGCGCCAAGTTCGGCAAGGGCGTGTTCATGGATACGACCGACATCACCGAGTTCGACTGCGTCGAGGTTGGCGACTTCGTCGCCATCAACGCCGTCGCGGCGCTGCAGACCCACCTCTACGAGGATCGCCTGATGAAGGTCGGGCGGGTCTCGATCGGCAACGGCGTGACCATCGGTGCCGGCGCGACGGTGCTCTACGATACCAAGGTCGGCCCGTTCGCCCGCATCGGGCCGCTGACCATCGTCATGAAGGGCGAGTCGATCCCCGGTCACAGCGAATGGGCCGGCGCCCCGGCCGAGCCCGTCGCGCACGGGACGGCGGCAGCGGTGGTGACGCCGCAGCTCAAATCGGCGGCCTGAGCGCCCTCACCGCGACCGGCCTGCCGCGCGGCCACGGCGCGGGAGGCGGCGCTAGCAATCGCAGCAGGGCAGCTTGGGCCCAAATTGCAATCATTGATAGATGATGAAATTTGATCTGCAATTTTTGATATGCAACAATTGCTCGATACTCGGCCGTGCTCAACCGCGGTCGACGGTCGGGAGGATCGCCGATGCGGCCGGCCTGTGTATCCGTCGTTCTGCTGATGATGGCGCCCGCGGCGCTCGCCTGCGATAGCAGCTCCCCTTGCCTCTACAGCAAGGAGGGCAAGTTCCTCGGCCACCTCAACAAGAATCCCTACGACCCGGATTCGGTGGCCAACCCGCACGGGCGCTACGGCAGCCCCTATTCCCCCGACAGCATCAACAATCCCAATGGCCGCTATGGCAGCCCCTACTCCGCCGACAGCGCCAACAATCCCTACGCCACCGGTGGAATCGTGATCCGTGGGCGTTGAGCGCTGTCGCTTCACTTGGAGCGTTTTCGAGCGAAGTGGACGCCGGTTCGCGTGAAGAAAACACGGAAAATCAAACAGATAGAGCATTTCGGTGGTTCGAAGAAACACGGAAATGCGCTAGGGGGCGGAGACGGTCCGATCGCGGCATGTCCGGGCCCCGCCCGTTCTCACACCGCCTGGACCACACCCGCCCGCCCGCGGCTCATCGGGCGCGACCAGAGCACTTCCCGATCAGATGGAATCATCCGATCGGTGAAATGCTCCACGTCTTTGAATTGGGAGCACTCCTGATCGGGTGGAACCAATTGGTCAGGAAGCGCTCTACGCGCGGAGCCCGCATCCTCATAGCCCGGCGTCGATCGCCTTGCCGAAGATGACGAAACGCTCGCCGTCGAAGCGGCCCAGGCGCAAGGTCTGGATGGGGTGGAAGTTCGTCGGGCTGGTCCTGATGCGCACGCCCTCAAGCAGCATGGGTAGGGTGAGGTCCAGATTGGCCGCCTGGCGCATGACGTTCTCGCGCGTCAGAGTATCACCGCACTGCCGGAGGAGCTGGACGAAGGTCTGCGCCATCATGTAAGCGAAGACGTTGATCGTCTCCATCTTGTTGCCCGCTGGATAATATTTGTCCATGAAGGCGAAGTATTCCTTGGCCCCTGCCGATCCGGCATTCTGCGGGTCGGCCGGGTCGGCGAAGAACTGTGTGGTGATGACGCCGACTGCGTGCTCCGCGCCGGCCGGAAGGATCACAGTCGGAATCGAGGCCGAGACGTAGCTGACGAAATGCAGCGGCTTCCAGCCGATGCTGCCGGCCTTGCGGATGGCCTGGGCGGCGAACTTGGGCGTCGCGGCGTTGACGAAGGTATCGGCGCCGGCGGCCTCGAGGTTGACGATCTGTGAATCGACCGTCGGATCGGAGACGGCATAGGGCTCCTCGCGCACCACCAGCGCGCCATATCGGTCGCCGAGCGCCAGCTTGAGGCCGGCGAGGTAGGCCTTGCCGAAGTCGTCGTTCTGATAGAGCACGCCGAGACGAGCGTCGGGCACGGTGTCGAGGATGTACCGGCCGAAGATCTTGCCCTCCGCCTCGTAGGCCGGCTGCCAGCCGATGGTCCACGGATAGGCCTTGGGATCGCCAAAGGTGCCGAGGCCGCTGTTGACGAACACCTGCGGCACCTTTTTCGCGTTGAGGTATCTGCGGATGGCCATGTTGGAGGCGGTGCCCAGCGGGCTGAACAGCACGAACACCTCGTCGCCCTCCACAAGCCGGCGCACCTGCTCGATCGTCTTGGGCGGGCTGTAGGCGTCGTCCAGGGAGATCAGGCGAAGCTTGCGGCCACCGATGCCGCCCTGCTCGTTGATCATATCGAAATAGGCGGCCTGGACCTTGCCCTCGGTCCCGTAGGCCGACGCGGGGCCGCTGTAGGGCATGGTCTGGCCGACGACGATTTCGCCGGCCGACACGCCCTGCTCCGCCGCCCGCGCCGGGCCGAGCGGGAGCGGGGCGAAGCCGAACAGCGCGGCGGCCAGCAGCCGCCGACGGTCGAGGGTCATGTCATCCTCCCTGATTTATTTATGAATTCTGCCGATTTACGATCGATCGAAGCCGATCTACTTTCGTTCTTGCTGGAGGCTAGGGGCGTGATTATAACGGCGCAAATGCTTTGTCCGCATCGAAGGTCATGCATCCTGTGCATCTGTCGCGCGTCGATCTCAATCTGTTCGTCATCTTCGACGCGATCTTCACCGAGGGCGGAGTCACGCCCGCCAGCCGACGCCTCAACCTGTCGCAGCCGGCGATCAGCCACGCCCTGACACGGCTGCGGGAGATGTTCGACGACCCGCTGTTCGTGCGTCGGGGCCAGGCTATGGTGCCGACCCAGCGCGCTCGGCAGATGGTCGAATCGGTGCGTGCGGCGCTGCAACGGCTGGAGACGACCTTCGCGCCGAACGGCGCGTTCGATCCATCGATGCTGGCGACGACCTTCGTCCTGGGCCTGCCCGAGCCGTTCGAGGCGACGGCCATGCCGATCTTCCTGGCCCGGGTCGCGCATCTGGCGCCGGCTGTCGACGTCGTCATGATCAAGGTCGACCGCGGTCAGATGAAATCCGAGCTGGCGACGGGTTCCGTCGACGCGGTCGTCGACATCTGGCGCCCCGTGTCAGGCGATTTGCGGAGCGCGGCACTGACCGTCCGCCGCTTCGCTGTCGTTGCCCGCCGGGGCCATCCCGCGGTAGGGCCGGACCTCGATCTCGACACCTACCTCGCCCAGGGCCATATCCTGGTGAGCGCCCGGCGCAAGGGTCTGGGGCTGGAAGATTATGCGCTGCACGGCGCCGGGCTCGAGCGGCGCATCAAGGTGCGCAGCCGGCACTTCTTCGCCGCCTGCCACATGGTGGCCGCCACCGACTATCTGCTCACGCTGACGGAGCAATACGCGCAGGTCCTCAATGCCGGGACCGACAACCAGATCCTGCCCTTCCCGCTCGATACCGCGAGTTCGGGCATGCATCTCTACTGGCACGCGAGGACGGACGACGATCCAGCCAACGCCTGGCTGCGCAGCCAGCTGCTCGCCGCCGTCGAGACCTTCGAGCGCGTGGCCCGACCGGTTTGACCGGCGCGGCGGCAGTGCGTAATGCACCGGCCAAAGGTTCGTCATGTCGCACAACACGTTCGGTCATCTCTTCCGCGTTACCACCTTCGGCGAAAGCCACGGCCCGGCCATCGGCTGCGTCGTGGACGGGTGCCCGCCGCTGATCGCGATCGAGGCCAGCGAGATCCAGCGCGAGCTCGACCGCCGCAAGCCCGGCCAATCCCGGTTCACGACCCAGCGACGCGAGGCGGACGAGGTGAGGATCCTGTCCGGCGTCTTCGTCGACGAGGCGAGCGGCCAACAGATCACCACCGGCACGCCGATCGGTCTCCTCATCGAGAACACCGACCAGCGCTCCAAGGACTACGGCGACATCAAGGACAAGTATCGGCCCGGCCACGCCGACTTCACCTATGACGTCAAATACGGCGTGCGCGACTACCGCGGCGGCGGCCGCGCCTCGGCCCGCGAGACGGCCATGCGGGTCGCGGCCGGCGCCATCGCCCGCAAGGTGGTGCCGGGCCTTCTGGTGCGCGGCGCCGTTGTGCAGATCGGGCCTCATGCGGTCGATCGCGACCGCTGGGACTGGGACGAGGTGGGCCGCAACCCGCTGTTCTGTCCGGATGCGGCCATGGTGCCGATGCTAGAAGACTACCTCGATGGCATCCGCAAGGACGGATCGTCCGTGGGCGCCGTGGTCGAGGTGGTGGCCGAGGGCGTGCCCCCCGGTCTCGGCGCGCCGATCTACGGCAAGCTCGACGCCGATATCGCCGCCGCGCTGATGAGCATCAACGCCGTCAAGGGCGTGGAGATCGGTGATGGCTTCGCCGCCGCAACCCTGCGCGGCGAAGCCAACGCCGACGAGATCCGCCGCGGCAACGACGGCCAGGCTCTGTTCCTGTCCAACCATGCCGGCGGCATCCTGGGCGGCCTCTCGACCGGCCAGGCGATCGTCGCCCGCTTCGCGGTGAAGCCGACGTCGTCGATCCTGACGCCCCGGCTGACGGTCGATCGCCAGGGTCACGAGACCGACATCCTCACCAAGGGCCGCCACGACCCCTGCGTCGGCCTGCGCGCCGTGCCGGTCGGCGAAGCCATGGTTGCCTGCGTCCTCGCCGACCATTATCTGCGTCATCGCGGCCAGATCGGCGCCGTCCGCGCCTGGCCCTGAGGCGCCCACAAGCAGATGCGGTGCAAGGGGACGGGATCCGTCACACCCACAACAGAACCGCGCTCAACGGAATTGGATCAGCCATGTCCCACTCGGTGACCGAAGCCATCGAAGCCATCGGCCGCGGCGAGATCGTCATCGTCACCGATGACGACGACCGCGAGAACGAAGGCGACCTCGTCTGCGCTGCCACGCTGTGCACGCAGGAGAAGATGGCCTTCATCATCCGCAACACCTGCGGCATCGTCTGTGCCCCGTTGAGCATGGAAGAGGCGCGGCGGCTGCGGCTCGATCCCATGGTCGCGGCCAACGACGCGCCCCTCGGCACCGCCTTCACCGTGACCGTCGACGTCAAGCACGGGCTGACCACCGGCATCTCGGCAGAGCAGCGCGCCTCCACCGTGCGGGCGCTCGCCAACAACAACATGGGCCCGGCGGATTTCGTGCGGCCCGGCCACGTCTTCCCGCTGATCGCCCGCGACGGCGGCGTGCTCATGCGCTCCGGCCACACCGAGGCGGCGGTCGACCTCTGCAAGCTCGCCGGCCTGCCGCCGGTGGGCGTGATCTGCGAGCTCGCCAACGACGACGGGACCGTCATGAAGGGGCCTCAGATCGAGGCCTTCGCCGAGAAGCACCAGCTCAAGCGCATCTCGGTCGCCGACCTCATTTCCTACCGGCAGGCACGCGAGAAGCTGGTCGAGCGCGTCAACACCTTCCATGTCGACACCGAATGGGGCGCCATGGTGGGCCACGCCTACATGACATCCTTCGATCCCGTGCAGCATTTCGCCTTCGTCATGGGCAATATCGGGGACGGCAAGGAGGTGCCCGCGCGCCTGCACCGCGCCCACGTGGTCCCTGACGTCCTCGGCCCCTCGACGGTGCACCGCGCCCTGAAGCGCTTCTCCCGCGAAGGGCGCGGCGTGCTCGTCTACTTGCGCGACGGCACCGCGGGCGTGCCGGTCACGATGCAGGACGGGTCGTCGAACTCCGAGGTGGCGCGCTCCCAGCTGTGGCGCGAGGTGGGCCTCGGCGCCCAGATCCTGCGCGATCTCGGCGTCTCGTCGATCGTTCACCTGTCGTCGTCGACGCCGCGGGCCTTCGTCGGCCTCGCCGGCTTCGGCATCGAGATCGTGCGCACCGAGCCCCTCGAACCATAGCAGCAGGGGTTAGCGCACGGGGTGCGCCGCATCCGGGCCGGGTCCCTGTAACCGATCGGCGCAGATCGGCGAATTGCGTCTGGAGCGCTTCGATGTGCCCCGGGGCCGACCCGGGACGCGGCGGCGTTCAAGGCGGCCAGGCAGTTGGCCGCGACGCAGACCGATGGGGGTCCGCCATGACCGTGGACGCTTCAAGCTGGCCGCCCGACGCACGGCGCGCCGCCGCGCTCGGCCGCCTCTTCCGCCGTATCGGCCGCGCGGTCGCGCTCGCTGGCGTCTGCCTGCCGCTCGTCCTCATCGGCATCTCCAAGTTCACGCAAAGCGAGATCGAGGGCGTTGAGCCGCTGCTGACCGGCACGCCCTGGCTCGCCTGGCTGCCCGCCCTCCTTGGAGCCGCCGGCGCGTCCTACCTGCTCGGCGTGGTGGAGGTGGCGACGGCGGTGCTGTTCCTCGCCGGACTGCGGTGGCCACTTGCCGGGGTCGCAGCCGGCGCCTTCGGCGCCGCGACCTTCGCCGTGACGGTGTCCATTCTGCTGGCGCAGCCGATCTGGGACACCGAGTCGGGCGGCTTTCCGTGGCTCAACTCGCTCGGGCAGTTCATCATCAAGGACGTCGCCCTGCTCGGCATCTCGCTTGTCGTGCTCGGCGAAGGTTTGCTGCGAACGGGCGCCGAACGGCGAGGCCCATGAGGACGTCGTGCCCGGCGTGCGAGGCCGCCGAGGTCATATGCACTTCTCTGCCGTTGGATGGCTTCATCCAATAACAAAGAAACGCTCGACCGGTGGCGCTCACCTCGGCAGCTGCCACCGCAGGGCCAGAACGAGCGGCATGATGGCCATAGCCGTCAACGCCGCGGCAATGATGGCGAACGTCTGGCCCGCATGGTCGGCAATCGCGCCGTAGGCAATCGGCGCCAGCCCGCCGGCACCGACGCCGCCTGTATAGAACAGAGCGAAGGCGCGGCCGACATCGCCCTTCGGCGCCAGCTCGGGAACGGTCCCGTAGAGCACCGACGAAGTGCCGTTCAACACGATGCCGAGAATCGGCAGGGCGATGAGCATCCCTGTCAGGGGCAGCACGATTGTCGTGGCGATCAGCAAGGCGGTAGCCGCCTCCGTGACGATGACACTCCACGCGACGCCGAGGCGCTGCCCGAGCCAGCCGCAGGCCGCCTTGCCAAGCGCCCCACCGATGAAAAGCAGGGCCAGGCCGAGCCCGATGCTTGCCGCCCCACCACCCCGCGCCTGGAGCATGAACGGGAGAAACAGCAGGTAGCCCGTGCGGACCGCCGTATCGAGCGCGCCGATGGCCAGGAGCAGGCCGAAGCCCACGGGGCTGCCCTCGCTGACGTCGGCGCGCGCGGGGCCCGCTGCCGGCTGGCCAAGCTGCCGCGGGATGAGCGCCAGCAGAGCGACGGCGACGGCAAGCCCGACCCCGGCCATGAGGCCGACGACCGGCCGCCATGGCAGCAGCGTCAGCAGCAGAGCCACCGCGGCCGGAAAGGCCGCCTTGCCGAGATCGCCGGCGAAATTATAGACGCCGAGTGGCCCGCGCGCGGCCGACCCGTAGGCCTGTGTCACCAGGAGCGATGCACGAGGGTGCTGCACGCTGGAGCCGATACCGGCGAGCACGAGGCCGACACAAAGTGTGGCGAAGCCGGCCGGCAGAGCCATCAGCAGATAGCCGCCAGCGGCGACGCATGTGGCGAGCGCGAGGGCGGTGCGCGGATCCAGCCAGCGGGTCGCCCGGTCGGCCGGCACCTGCAGCCCACCCATGGGGCCAAAGTACAACGCGCGGACCACGGCGAGGCCGGTGTAGGAGAGTCCGAACTCCGCCTGCCAGATCGGCAGCAGCACATAGAGCTGATCGGTGTAGCCGTCGTGGACGGCATGAGCCACACAGGCGCCCGCGAGTCCCCGCCGCTGAACCGGCGTTTGCTGCGTGCTCTCGGGCCGCGACGAAACGGCCGTGTCCGTGCCGTCCATGCGATGGCCCCCGTCCCCAGTCGGCACACTCTACGAACGGGAGTTTTTCTCGAATAGAACGTGATATCTCACGCTATCTGTTTGGTTTCCTCACGGATTGCATGCGCCGCCTTCCCCCGCTCAACGCCCTTCGCATCTTCGAGGTCGCGGCCCGCACCGGCAGCTACGCGGCGGCGGGCGCCGAGCTCGGCCTCACCCACGGAGCCGTCAGTCGCCAGATCGCTGCCCTGGAGAGCTGGCTCGGCCAGCGCCTGTTCGTGCGGTCGGGTCGGCGCATGGTGGCGACGCCGGCGGCGCGCGCCTTCGCCGGCGAGGTCAGCCTGTCGTTTGACCGGGTGACGGCCGCGGCGGACGCCTACGGACGCCGGGGCGCCCGCCGCATCCTGCGCGTCAGCGCCCCGACGACGTTCGCCATCCGCTGGCTCATTCCCCGCCTGGAGCGCTTTCATCTGGAGAGGCCCGAGGTCGAGGTCGCGGTCACCACCACGACGACGCTGCATGACGAATTGCGCGGCGGCTTCGACGTCGCCATCCGCCAGGGATCGGCGGAACGGGAGGCCTGGCCGCAGCACCGCGCCGTCCGCTTCCTGGGCGAGGCCGACACGCTGATCGCGAGCCCAGCCCTATTTGCGCGATCTCCGATCCGAATGGCGAGCGACATCGCAGAGCACATCCTGCTTGCCACCGAGACGCGACCTGGCGATTGGGACGACTGGCTTGGCCGCGCCGGCCTGTCCCCCACCACCGGCCGGCGCCGTCGCATGTTCGATCACTTCTTCGTCACGTTGCAGGCGGCGAAGGACGGCCTCGGGCTCGCCATCGGCCCGATGCCGGTGCTCTGCGACGACGTTGCGAACGGACACCTGGTAGCGCCCCTTCCCGATATCCGCGTGCCGCGGGCGGGCTACGTCGCGCTGGTCCCGTTCGACGCCGACAAGACATCGTCGCTCGCCGCCTTCATCGACTGGCTGGTCGCGGAGGGCGCCTGACGGCCTCCGATGGCCCAGCGATCCCGGGCCAGGTGGGTCCGCCATGGCGGTCGGGTTCGCAGGGTCCCGCATGCGCGCCGGCTGCCGGAGCGCTCGCCCCGCTACATGCCCATCAACGCCTCGACGTGGCCGGCGGTCGACTTGGCGAGTGCATCGAGGTCGTAGCCTCCCTCGAGCATCGAGACGATGCGGCCCTTGCACTGGCTGTCGGCGATCGCCATCAGCCGCAGGGTGGCCCAGGCGAAATCGGCTTCGGTGAGGTTGAGGTTGGCCAGCGGATCACGCCAGTGGGCGTCGAAGCCGGCCGAAATGATGATCAGATCCGCCTTGAACGCCTCGAGGCGCGGCAGGATGGCGAAGTCGAACGCCTCGCGGAAGCTGCGGCTGTTGGTGCCCGCCGGCAACGGCACGTTGACTATGGTGTCGTGCTCGCCCTGCTCCGACATGGCGCCCGTGCCGGGGTAGAGCGGCATCTCGTGGGTCGAGCAGTACAGCACGTCCGGATCGGACCAGAAGATGTCCTGCGTGCCGTTGCCATGGTGCACGTCCCAATCGACGATGGCGACGCGGCCGGCGCCGTGCGCGGTGCGGGCGTGACGGGCGGCGATGGCCACGTTGTTGAAGAGGCAGAAACCCATGGCCTGTGCGCGCTCGGCGTGGTGTCCCGGTGGCCGCGTGGCACAGAAGGCGTTGCCGACCCGCCCCGCCATGACCTCGTCGGTCGCCCGCACCGCGGCGCCGACGCCCCGCAGCGCCGCCTCGAAGCTGCCCCGTGACAACGCCGTGTCGCCGTCGATGTGGACGATGCCGGAGCGTGGCGTCGCCTGCTCGATAGCCTCCACGTAGCGCTCGGGATGAACCCGGTGGATCGCTTCGCGGCTGCCGAGCGGCGCCTGCTCGCGCAGCAGCAGCGCGAACTTCTCCTGCTCCAGGGCGCGCTCGACCGCGCGCAGCCGCTCGGCGCACTCCGGATGGCCGAGCGGCGTTTCGTGGTCCAGGCAGGCGGGATGCGTCAGATAAAGCGTGCTCACAGCGGCCTCGGCGTGGCGGTCGGCCCGCGGCAATGCCCCGCGCCGAAAGCCGGAACTGTTACAATGGCGCACGCCGATGTCCATGCGCGGCAGCGCCGCCCCGTCCTGGACGGGGCGGCGGATCAGCCTATTCGACCGTGATGGGGTCGCCGAAGACCACCCAGCGCTCGCCGTCGAACCGCTGCAAGCGGAAGGTATCGTACGTGGCGTAATTGGTGGGCGAGACGTTCAGCGTCACGCCGGGCAGCAGCAGCGGCACCGACAGGCGCTGGATGTTGGTCGCCTGCTTCAGCACGTTCTCGCGTGTCAGATCGTCGCCGGCGCTCTTCAGGATGTGCGCGGTGATCTGCGCGATCGTGTAGCCGAACACGTTGCCGCTGTTCAACGGATCGCCGTCCTTGTACCACTCCTGCATGAACTTCTTGTAAGCCAGCATGCCCGGGTCGTTGTCCCAGTTCGGATCGCTCGCCTCCTTGAGCACCGTCGCGGTGATGAGCCCCTTGGCATTGTCCAGCCCCGCCGGCGCCAGGGTCTGCGCGCGCGATGCCGCAACCGATGAGATGTAGAACGCCGGCTTCCAGCCGAGCTCGGCGACCTTGCGGATCGCCTGGGCACCGAATTTCGGCGTCGCCATCACGAACAGCGTGTCGGCCCCGGAGCTCTTCAGCTGCAGGATCTGCGAATCGATCGTCGGATCGGTGACCTCGTAGGTCGCCTCCTTCACGACGTCCTTGACGGCGTCGCCCAATCCTTCCTTGAAGCCGCGCACGTAGTCGCGGCCCGCATCGTCGTTCTGCGACAGGATCGCGATCTTGGCGTTCGGGTTCGTCTTGACGACCTGCCTGCCGTAGACCCTGCCTTCGTAGGGATAGGACCAGACGCCGGGCGTGGTCCAGGGAAAGGCCTTGGGATCGTTCCACCTGGCAGCACCGGAGGAGACCAGCAACTGCGGCACCTTCTTGGTGTTCAGGTATTTCTGTACCGCAGCGTTGGTCGCCGTGCCGATCGTATTGACCAGCGCCAGAACGTCGTCGGACTCGACCAGCTTGCGGGTCTGCTCGACGGTCTTGGGCGGGCTGTAGGCATCATCCAGCGAGATGAGATTCACCTTGCGTCCGTTGATGCCACCCTGGGCGTTGAGCATGGCGAAGTAAGCGACCTCCGCCCGGCCCTGCGTCCCGTAGGCGGAGGCGGGGCCGCTGTACGGCATCGTCTGGCCGATCTTGATCTCGGTGTCGCTCGCCCCGGGACCGTAGCTCTTCTGGGCCTGCGCCGCCTGCGCCGACAGCAGCGCGACGGCAACGCCGGCCGCGAGTCTCCCAACCATGCTCATGAAAACACGTCCCTCCCTTCCCATCGCGTCGGCCCGCCCATCTGCGACGGTGACGCTCTTCTTACGGTTGCACAGCCTAGCGTCGCGGTGCCGCGCCGCAAGTATCAAACAAGCGATTGGCAGGTATCCAGCACGGGCGGAGTGCCTCCGTCTGGCGGGCGACAGGCCTCGTGCGCCGTAAAAAGTGTGGTGACACCGCATCACGTGCGCGCCGAGTGCACCGGCTCATGCGGCCCGTGTTGTCCCCCCCGCCATCGCGCGCTATGCCCATAAGGATTCCGCGGCTCAAAGCGGGCGGGGGCAAGAGATTCCGTGATATACACAGCTCGACAGCTGGCCGTTCTTGCCATGGCGTTGGCCTTGGGCGGCTGTTTCGCCTCGGTCCCAGACCCGCAGGTCGGCACGCGCGACCAGCAGTGGATGTCGATGGTCCCCAAGGCGGAGTTCGATCCCCAGTACGCCCGCTACCTGACCGATGACGAGACCGGCGAGGCTCCGGGCACCATCGTGGTCGACACCAAGCGGCGCTTGCTCTTTTACGTGCTGCCCAACCGGAAGATGATCCGCTATGGCGTGGCCGTCGGCGACGAAGCTTACGGCTGGAGCGGCGCGGCGACGGTGCAGCGCAAGGCCGAATGGCCCGACTGGAACCCCCCGGCCGAGATGACCGCGCGCTGGCCCCACGTGCGGAAGACGGCCGGCGGCCCCGGCAATCCGCTCGGCGCCCGTGCGCTCTACCTGTTCCAGGGCAACAAGGACACGCTCTACCGCATCCACGGCACCAACGAGCCGGAGAAGATCGGGCGCGCCGTCTCGTCCGGCTGTATCCGCATGAGCAACATCGACGTCATCGACCTCTACAATCGCGTATCGGTGGGCGCCAAGGTCATCGTCAAGTAGCCGGCGGATCCACCGCCGCGGCGCTGCGGGCGCCCGGGGTCGAGCCAATGCCGCCCGAAGCGACCATCAGCCGTCAGGCGAAGTTCGACGGCCGGGCCGCAGCCCGCTTGGCAGATGGCGTCCGCACGGAGGATCTAAGCCAAGGCAGCGAACGCAGGCGCATAGTCTATTCTGCCGGACAACGGCGGTAACGGGCGCGTGAGCGCCAACGCCATGAAGTATGGACCTGCATACGGCGAAGTAAAACCGCTGGCGAGCGCTGGATCGAAGCCGAACCGCCGATAGTAGGGCGGGTCGCCGAGGACGAAAGCGAGCCTCCACAGGTCGGCTTCAGCTCGCGCCAAGCCGGACCTGATCAGGCGGCTGCCGATGCCCGATCTCTGCCGCGTCGGCAGGACCGCGACGGGAGCCAGTCCCAAAGCCCGAAACTCGGCTGCGATTCTCGAAAACATGACATGGCCGACGATGGCGCCCTCATCGACCGCAACCAGCGATATTTCTGTGTTGCCGTCGGCCCGCAATCGGTCGACCAACCCGGCTTCCGCCGGCGTCGGGAAAGCCGCTTCGAGAACGGCGCGGATGGCCCGCCGATCCCCGGGTTCTTCGGCACGAACGATCATGCAGCCGGTACCAACCCCTGCGAGCGACGGCGAGCGCCGCCTCACAGCGCCTGCACGAACCGCACCGTCTCGCCCTGCGCCGGCGCGACCAGTTCGCCGTCCCAGACCACGACGCGCCCGCGAACCAGGGTGCCGACCGGCCAGCCCGTCACCGCCGTCGTGTGGTAGGGCGTCCAGCCGGCGCGCGAGGCGATCCAATCGTCGGTGATGACATTGCGGCGCTTCATGTCGACGATGGTCAGGTCGGCGTCGTAGCCCGCGGCGATCCGACCCTTGCCGGCGATGCCGAAGAGCCGGGCCGGCCCGGCGCTGGTCATGTCCACGAAGCGCTGCAGGCTGAGCCGGCCGGCGTTCACGTGATCCAGCATGATCGGCACCAGGGTCTGCACGCCGGTCATGCCCGAGGGCGAGGCCGGATAGGGCTTGTCCTTTTCCGCGCGCGTATGGGGGGCGTGGTCCGAGCCCAGGATGTCGGCGACGCCTTGCCCCACGCCCTCCCAGATGCCGTCCCGATGGTGTGCATCGCGCACCGGCGGGTTCATCTGCACGTAGGTGCCGAGGCGCCGGTAGGCCTCGGGCCCGGCCAGGGTCAAATGGTGCGGCGTCACCTCGACCGAGGCGACGTCCTTGTGGCCGGCCAGGAAGCGCATCTCGTCGGCGGTGGAAATGTGCAGCACGTGGATCGCCGCGCCCACGTCGCGGGCGATCCGCACCAGCCGCTCGGTGCAGCGCAGCGCCACTTCGGCAGAGCGCCACACCGGGTGGCTCCACGGGTCGCCTTCGACGCGCAGGTTCTTGCGCTCGCGCAACATGGCCTCGTCCTCGGAGTGGAAGGCGGCGCGGCGGCGCGTCCGCCGCAACACGTCGGCGACGCCCGCATCGTCCTCCAGCAGCAGCGAGCCGGTGGACGAACCCATGAACACCTTGATGCCGGCCGAGCCCGGCAAGCGCTCCAGCTCGGGGATGGCCTCGACGTTGTCGCGGGTGCCCCCGACCCAGAAGGCGAAATCGCAATGCATCCGGTGGCGCCCACGCGCCACCTTGTCGGCCAGCGCCTCGGCCGTCGTGGTCTGCGGCTCGGTGTTGGGCATCTCGAACACGGCCGTGACCCCGCCCAGCACGGCGCCGCGCGAGCCCGTCTCCAGGTCTTCCTTGTGCTCGAGCCCCGGCTCGCGAAAATGCACCTGCGTGTCGATGACGCCCGGCAGGATGGTAAGGCCGGTGCAGTCGATGATGCGAGCGGCGCGGGAGGCGTCGACGGGCCCGATATGGGCGATCTTGCCCCCCCTTATGGCGAGGTCGCGCGTGCCCTCGCCGTCGTGGTTGACCACTGTGCCACCGCTCAGCACCAGATCGTAGACTTCGGCCATCGGGGACGCCCCTCCTCGGTCGCCGCGGACCAAGCCGTCGCGATACCGGTTTAAACACACTTAGCGGGGGATTATGTCAGCCGTAGCGGCCGTGCAACCGGCCGTGGAGCGCAGACCTGCGATGCCCGCCCCCCCGGGCCGGCCGAATCAGCGCGGCACCGCTTCCCGCCGGGATCGGGCGCCGCACCTGCCGCCGAGCCCTTCTGCCCGCGGCTGATGCCGCGCGAGGATCCATGAGGCATGGACGTTTAGCGTTTCCTCTGGCCGCCGCATTCGTCGCGGCAGGCTGGCTGCTGCTGCCGCGCGCCTTCGACGCCCGGGGCTGGCTGACGGCGCAGGATGACCCTTCTGCCCTGACGGCACGAGGTCTATCGGAAAGCTTCACGCCCGACCGGCTGCGTGCGGAGCTCGAAGGAGCGCTGGACGCCGACGACGTGGATCTGGCGGGAAGCTTCGTCAGCCTCGCCGAGGCCCGGGGCCTGGCGGTGCCCGCCGCGCTGCGTGAACGCTATGAGGCTGCGACCAGTTCGACGGCGGAGGCCAGGCGCATGGCGACGGACTTCTACGAGGGCGCCATCCGAGGCCACGGCACATCCGGCGCGGGCCTGGCCGGCACCGTTGCCGCCGATCTCTCCGGTGTTGGGGATGTCCGCGATCTCATCCGCGAGGGACGTCGGGCTGCCGGCGGCGAAGAGCCCGACCGCCTGGTTGTCGGCCTGGCCGCCGTCGGGCTCGCTATCTCCGGGGCGACCATCGCCTCGATCGGGGCGGCACTGCCCGCACGTGGGGGCATCTCGACCCTCAAGGCGGCAGCGAAGGGCGGCCGCCTGGCCAAGCCGCTGGCCGCCGACTTGGGCCGTCTCGTTCATGCGGCGGTCGATACGCAGGCCGCCAAGACCGCCGTCAAATCGCTGGCCGGCCTCGACCTCGCTGCGGCGCGCACCGCGGCCCGGGCGACGGTTCGTCCCGCCTCTCTCGGCGCCTTGCGCGGCATCGCCACGGACGTGACGCTGATCGGCCGCCGCGCCGGCGTGCGGGCGACGTCTGAGGCGCTCGGCTTGGCGCGCGACGCGAGCGAACTGCGCCGCGTCGCCCGTCTGGCGGAGAGCCACGGCACGGCCACACGGGCCGTGCTCCGGGTCCTCGGCCGAGGAGCCATCGTCCTGGCCTCCGGCGTGCTGGCGCTGGCCGGCTGGGTGGCGGCAGCCGCGGCTTATGTATGGCTCGCCCTGCTGCTGCTCGTGGCGATCACCCGGCGCGTGGCGCGGCTGGCCCTGTGGGGCGCCCGAAGCGGCGCTCGTGCTACCAGCCGCCTCGGCGCGCGCTCGCCGGCGGCGCTTCGCGCGGTCTAAGATGTCACGCTCCGAGCTCATATCAGGTCAGCCCGGCACTCATGCCGACGTGGAAGCCCAGCCGATGCCCATCACCCATCTTGCCGATCGTGGCGTCATCGAGGTCGGTGGCCCGGAGGCCGCCACCTTCCTGCAGAACCTGGTCACCTGCAACATCGACGCGCTGGCGCCGGGCCGCGCCAGCCTCGGCGCGCTGCTGGCGCCGCAGGGCAAGATCCTGTTCGATTTCCTGGTCGTCGCCGTTCCGACGGAGGACGGCCCGCGGTACCTCCTCGACGTCGCCGCCGACAAGGCGGCCGAACTCGCCAAGCGGCTGGGCTTCTACAAGCTGCGCGCCAAGGTGACCGTGACGGATCGCTCGGCCACCCTCGCCGTGGCGGCGGCCTGGGGCGACGAGGCGGCGGCCGAACGATTGCGGGCGGTGGCCGCGCCCGTCTTTGCCGATCCGCGGCTGGCCGCGCTCGGCTGGCGCGCCATCGGCGATCGCCCCGCCGTCGCCGCGCTCGGCGCCGACGAGGCCGACTCCTATCACGCCCACCGCATCGCCCTCGGCATCCCGGAGGGCGGCAAGGACTACGCTTTTGCCGACGCTTTCCCCCACGAGGCCGACATGGATCAACTCGGCGGCGTCGACTTCGCCAAGGGCTGCTACGTCGGCCAGGAGGTGGTGTCGCGCATGCAGCACCGGGGCACGGCGCGCACGCGCATCGTCGCCGCCCGCCTCATCGCGGCGCAGCCGGTCGCTGCGGGCAGTGAGATCGTCTGCGCCGACACGCGGCTGGGTACCCTCGTCTCGGCATCCGGGGCGCATGGGCTCGCCCTCGTCCGGCTCGATCGGCTGGGCGATGCGCTCACCGGCGGGCAGCCGATCACGGCAGCGGGCGTGCCGGTCGCGATCGAGAAGCCGGCATGGGCGACATTCCCCTTCCCCACACGGCAGCCGGCGGCAGCTCAACCCTCCTGAAGCCTCGGGTTCGCGCCGTCGGGCACACGCCCTGGCGACGCCCGGCCGCTCTGGCGCTACCTTCGGCGCTGGGCGGGCCCGATCCGCCGCCGATTCGAGCCAACGCGAGAGACCGACCGGTGCCCGACGACCTGATTCTCCACGAGGATGGCCAGCAGCGCTGCTTCTGGCCCGGCAGCGACCCGTTCTACGTCGCCTATCACGATACGGACTGGGGCGTGCCGGAGTACGGCGACCGGGCGCTGTTCGAGAAGCTCATCCTCGACGGCTTCCAGGCCGGCCTCTCCTGGATCACCATCCTGCGCAAGCGCGACAATTTCCGCCGCGCCTTTGCCGGCTTCGAGCCCGAGGCGATCGCCCGCTTCGGCGACGATGACGTGGCGCGGCTCATGGGCGACGCCGGCATCGTGCGCAACCGCGCCAAGATCGAAGGCACGATCAAGAGCGCCAAGGTCTATCTCGCCATCCAGGAGCGCGACAGCTTCTCGCGCTTCCTGTGGGATTTCGTCGACGGGGTGCCGCAGCAGAACGGCTTCACGGCGCGCAGCCAGATCCCGGTGGACAGCGCGGCGTCGAAGGCCATGGCCAAGGAGCTCAAAGCCCGCGGGTTCACCTTCTGCGGCCCCACCATCACCTACGCCTTCATGCAGGCGGTCGGCATGGTCAACGACCATCTGGTCGGCTGCTGCCGCCACGCGGCCTGCGCGGCCCTGGCGAAGAAGCGGTAGCAGAGGCGTGAGTAGCGCCGAGCGCATCGCTTCCGGGTCGATGGATCCCACGGCTGCCCGCCATCCGCCTCAGCGTTACGGGAGCACCGTCTGATGCCGCCCCCATCTGCGCCACGGGCCTGGCAGCGGATGCTCTCAGGCCGCAGGCTCGACCTCATCGACCCCTCCCCGCTCGACATCGAGATCGAGGACATCGCCCACGGCCTGGCACGCGTGGCACGCTGGAACGGCCAGACGGTCGGTGCGTCGATCTTCTCGGTCGCCCAGCATTCGCTGCTCGTGGACGCCATCGCCTGCACCCTGGAGCCGCTGCTGCCGCCCCCGGCCAAGCTGATGGTGCTGCTGCACGACGCCCCGGAATACGTCATCGGCGACATGATCTCGCCATTCAAGGTGGTGCTGGGCGACGGTTACAAGACCATCGAGGCTCGGCTGCTCACCGCCGTCCACCTGCGCTTCGGGCTCCCACCCGAGACCCCGCAAGCCGTCCGCCGCGTGCTGAAGCGCGCCGATCGCGTCTCGGCCTATCTGGAATCCACGCGCCTCGCCGGCTTCTCACGCGAGGAAGCGCTCAAGGTCTTCGGCCGGCCGGACCCACTGCCGCGCACGCTCGATCCGATGCTCGTCCCATGGGACGCCGACACCGCCAAGACGGCGTTCCTTGCCCGCTTCGAGGCGCTGGCCACGGAGGTCTAGACCATGCCGACCCTGCACGTCTGCTCGCTGTCGCGTGTCGGCGAGACGACCGCCCTGCTCGGCGCCACCCATCTGGTGACGTTGCTCAATGCCGGCGGCGTCGCGGTCACGCGGCCGGCGGCGATCGCTGCGGACTGCCATCTCAACCTCGCCGTCAGCGACATCGTCTCTGCCCAGCCCGGCCACGTGCTGCCGGGCGCCGCGCATGTGGAGGCGCTGCTCGACTTCGTGCGGCGCTGGGACCGCGGCCGTCCTCTGTTGATCCACTGCTATGCCGGCGTCAGCCGCTCGACCGCCGCGGCTTTCATCAGCGCTTGCGCGCTGGCGCCGGCCATCGATGAGGCGGATCTGGCGTGGCGGCTGCGCGAGGCCTCGCCGACCGCGACACCGAATGCCGCATTGGTTGCGGCCGCCGACGTCCTGCTCGGCCGCAACGGCCGCATGGTGAACGCGGTCGCCGCCATCGGCCGGGGCGCCGACGCCTTCGAGGGCGAGCCGTTCGAGCTGCGCTATATCTAGAATATCTCGCTGCGACCGGCCGGGGTTCACGCGCGATCACCGCCGGACGCTAACGCCCGGTCGTCCAACAACAGCGCAATCAATGCATCCGCGGTTGCCCGCAAGCGCTGCTCGTCTTGATACACCCGCTCGATGATGACGATGCCGCGCGTGAGCGTGACGATGAGGCGCGCGGCCTCCCCCGGCGCCAGCCTCAAGCCGTCGCTCGGCTGCGCCCTGGCCAGGCGCCCGCCAAGGAGCCCCTCCAGCTCGTCGAGCAGCCCCTGCACGGCCTCGCGGATCGACTCATCGACGATGGCGGTGCTGGCAGCGGTCTTCGTGGAGAGGCAGCCACGGGTGGGATTGCCGGTGGTCATCGAGGTGACCACGCAATCGAAGAAGCTCTGCAGCGCGTCGTGCAGCTTCGGCCTGTCGAGGGACGCACGCAGCTGCCGGAGGAAATCGCGACGATAGACCTCAAAGACCTTGAGGAAGAGCGCCCCCTTGTCCCCGTAGGCATTGTAGAGGGAGCCGCGCTGCACACCCGTTGCGGATGCAAGTTCCTGCATCGAGGTTTCGTCGAAGCCCTTCGTCCAGAACAGCGTCAACGCTTTCCGAAGCGCCTCCGCCTCATCGAACTGTCGAACTCCGACCATGTCATCTTCCTCACGCCGGCCGCGTCCCGTGGCCCGGCCTCACCGCACGACGCTCGGTGCGTGGGAGAGCGCAGTTCAAGAATCTGATTCGACCATTATTGACATAACCGTCAAACTTGACGATTGTGTCAAACATATCCGGATCGACCGCGCTGGGGCAACCCCGACGCTCCTGATCGGCCACCCATGCATTCAGTCTTCAGGCTCATCGCGCGATGACGCGTGCAATCACATGTGAGGTTCATGCACCATGCCGACGCAGAACTCGGTGGAAATTGTCAATCGCTTCTGGCGGGAGGTCTGGCAGGCTCGCGACCCGAGCGCCGTCGATCGACTGGTCGCCGACGACTTCGTCCTGACGTCCGGCGGCGTCGAGCTTCGCTCAAAGGCAGCATTCAAACAGTGGGTCGCGGATTTTCTCGCCAGGATCGATGGGTTCAATTTCCACGTCGTCGAGACGTTTCAAAGCGAGAGCGGACATCGGGTTGCCTCACGCTGGCGCATCACGGGCAGAAACAACGGCTTCGCGGGAACCGAGCCTTGCGGGTCGCCGATCGAGTTGTGCGGCACAGCGGTTTGGCAAGTCTCGGAGGATGGTATGCTCCAGCATAACTGGGTCGAGCGCAATGCGCTCGAAGTGTTCAGGTCGCTTTCGCAGGCGTAATTGCGCAAGGACGGCGCCCAAATTGGGATGCCGACGTTGACGCAACCCATATCCAAATAATCCATCGAACGTTGAGGCAAAAAGGTATCATCATGTGCCCTCTCAATGGCGGCGCAATGCCGACGCGCGCCTGCGTGCGGCCGGATACGCCCACCGCGGCCGTCACGCTGACCCGCCGACTCTTCACCTTCGCGGCCCCGCTCCTGACTGCGGGCTGTACTGCCGATCCATGGACGCAGGCCTCCAAAGACAGCTTGGGCAAGAGCGCCTTGGACAAAAGCAGCTTGGATCAGAACGATCGCCTGATGAACGATGTGCGCTATGCGGCGATTCCCACGGAGAAGTTTCCGATCCCCGCCGTCGATCTCGGCCGCATCGACCCGCAGCACCTGCGCCAGGAGCTTGCTTACGCGAGCAGCGAACCGCCCGGCACGATCATCGTCGATCCCGGCGCCTACGCGCTCTACCTGATCAAGCCCGGCGGAAGGGCCTTGCGTTATGGCGTGGGCGTCGGCCGCGAGGGGTTCGGATGGAGCGGCGGCGCCGTCATCGCACGCAAGGCCGAATGGCCGACCTGGACGCCGCCGGCCGAGATGATGGCACGCGACCCGCGTACCCGGCCGTGGGCCAAGGGCATGCCGGGAGGCCCCGACAATCCCCTCGGGGCCCGGGCCCTCTATCTCTATCAGAAGGGCCGCGACACGCTCTACCGCATTCACGGCACCGCCGAGCCCCAGTCGATCGGACAATCCGCGTCCAGCGGCTGCATCCGGCTGCTGAACCAGGACATCATCGACCTGTACGGCCGCGTACCTCTCGGCTCGCGCACCCTCGTGCTGCGCTCGCACCCGCCAGCTCCGACGGGCCGCGCGGAAGCTTCCGCGGAGCCGGTGTAGCCGCACCGGCCGCTCAAGTGCGCCATGGCACCGCCGCGTGGCCGCTTTGCCCGTACCCCCGACATGTGTGACATTCGCGCGGCGACCTCGCCCTATGGGCTGACGTCGCGGAATCGGTTGGGGGCCAGCGCAGGGGATTGGAGCGGCGAGTTGGCCTGGAGCGCTTATTCGCGATCGGGTGGAACCACCCGATCGCGAATAAGCGCTCCAGATTCAAGAGACTACGAGCTTTTCTCTGCCATTGGATGGCCTCATCCAATGGCAGAATGCTCTAGGCGGACCGCCGGTCCAGTGAGTGGCAATGGAGTACATCCTTCTCGGTCTGGTGATTCTGGCCCTGCCCTTCGCGGGGCTCGCGGCCATCATCATGGTGCTCAATCTGCGCCGTCACGTGCGCACGCTCGAGCAGCGGCTGGACCTCCTTGAACGGCGGGCCACAGGACCCGCACCATCAGCTCGGCTGGCCGCGGCCGAGCCCGCCGCCGGGCTCGACACGGGCCCGCCGCCCACCGCGCCGCCGCCGCAGGACGCGCGGCCGAGCGACGCACTACCGGCAGGCGATGACCTCAAGGCGCCGGAACCGCCCGCCCCGGCCGGTCCGCCCGAACGCGAATCGCCCAAGGCCGCCCCGCACCTGCCGCGGATGCCCGGCCGGGCCGCGAGCCCGCCGCCCGCGCCGCCGCTTGCCGGCACGGCCTCGCCCACGCACGGGGCGTTCGAGGACCGCCTCGGCGGCCGCTGGGCCGTCTGGGTCGGCGGCGTGGCGCTGGCGCTCGGCGCCGTGCTCATGGTCCGCTACTCGATCGAGCAGGGCTATTTCGGACCGGGCGCCCGCATTGTCTGCGCGGCGCTGTTCGCGACGGCGCTGCTGGCCGGCGGCGAATGGTTCCGGCGCCGCGAGCCCCGGGTGAGCCTGCCCGGACTCGCCAACGCTTATGTGCCGGGCGTGCTGACCGCCGCCGGCACCGTCGCCGCCTTCGCCACCGGCTACGGCGCTCACGCACTCTATGGCTTCATCGGCCCGGCCGCCGCCTTCGTCCTGCTTGGCGCCATCGCGCTCGCCACCATGTTCGCCTCGGCCTTGCACGGCCCGGCGCTGGCGGCCCTCGGCCTCGTCGGCGCCCTGGCCACGCCGCTGCTTGTCGCATCCGACGATCCGCAGCCGTGGCCATTGGTGCTCTACCTCGCCTTCCTCGTCGCCGCCGCCTATGCGCTCGCCCGCGTCCGCCTGTGGCGGTGGCTGGCCCTGGCTGCCGCCATCGGCGCGTCCTTGTGGGGCCTGCTGCTGGTCCTCATCTCCAGCTCGGCTGATCTGGGCGCCGTAGTCGCCTTCGTGGTGTCGCAGACCGCTCTGTCCGGACTGTTCCTGGTGGCCGACCCGCACCGCGGCATCGCCGACGCCGACGCCCGCCTCGACCGCTTCGCGCTGCCGGTCCTCGCGGCGTTGGCGATCCTCGGCGTGCTCGCCGCCGAGCTCAGTGCCGGCGGCGGCGCCCGCGCCGCCGTGGTCGGCCTGCTGGCGCTGATGCAGCTGACGCTGGCCCTGCGCTTCTCGCCCGTCTCACCGGCTGCGCTGCTGGCCGCCGGCATGGGAGCCGCCACCCTGGCGCTGTGGCCGGTGGCGGAACTCGCGGCGCGCGTGCCATCCGCCGTGCTGCCGAGCGCCGCCGCGCCGACGCAATTGCCGGCCGCCATCGGCCTCTATCTGGCCTTCACCGTCGGCCTCGGCCTGGTGCTGCTCGCCGGCCCGTTCTGGCGGCTGCGCCGGGGCCGCGCCCTCACGCTTCCCGTCGCCGCACCCTACGTCGCTGCCCCGCTCGGCGGCCCGATGCTGCTGCTCGTCATCAGCTACTGGCGGGTCACGGCCTTCGACACGAGCGTCCCGTTTGCCGCGGTGGCCGGCGTCCTGGCGCTGCTGCTCGCCTTTGCCGCCGGCGTCTTCAAGCGCGAGACGGCGGGGAGCCCGGCGCTCGCGCTGGCGCTCGGTGCCAGCGCCGCCGGCGCCGTCGGCGCCCTCGCGCTCGGCCTCACCTTCATGTTCGCCCAGGGCACGCTGACCGTGTCGTTCGCGGTGACCGCGCTCGCCGCCGCCTGGATCGCGCGGCGGTCCGAGATCCCGGCACTGCGCTATGCGGTCGGGGCGCTGGGCGCACTGGTGCTCGCCCGCCTGGTCTGGGACCCGGTGCTGGTCGGCAACCGGCTCGGCTCAACGCCGATCTTCAACTGGCTGCTCTGGGGCTACGGCGTGCCGGCGCTGGCCTTTGGCCTTGCGGCGCGCCTGCTGGCCGAGCGCCGCCGCGACCTCGTCGTCTCGCTGTGCGAGGGCCTGGCCATCCTGTTCAGCTTCGGCCTGATGTTCTTCGAACTGCGTCATGCCTTCCAAGGCGGCGACCCCCTGGCCCGCACCTGGGGCCTGGCCGAGGCCGGCACGGTGGCGGCGGCAGCGCTCGCCTTCGCGGCCGTCCTGCTCCGGACCGATCGGGTCGGCAGCGAGCCCATCCGCCGCTACGGCGCCCTTGCCGCCGGGCTCGTGGCGCTGGCGATCGCCGTCGAGCAATTGCTGACGACCGTGAACCCGCTCTTGGGCGGCGCCACCGTGGCGGGCGGCGCGATCTTCAACACGCTGCTGCCGGGCTACCTGCTGCCGGCACTGGCGGCGGCTGCGCTCGCATTCTCGCTACGCACCTTCCAGCCGTCCGGGTGGGCGCGCGCCGCGGCCTGCGCGGCGCTCGTCCTCCAGTTCATGTATGCGATCGCCGAGGTGCGCCGGCTGTTCCAGGGCCCGGACATCAGCCTGGCCCGGCCGACCGGCTCGGGCGAACTGTGGGCCTATTCGCTGGTGCTGCTCGCCATCGGCGTGCTGGCGCTCGCCGTCGGGCTGCTACGCGACATCCGCTTCGCCCGCCTCCTCTCGGCCGTCTATGTCACCGCCGCCGTGCTGAAGGTGTTCCTGCTCGACCTGGCGAGCCTGGAGGGCATGCTGCGGGCGCTCTCGTTCATCGGGCTCGGCGTCGTGCTCGTCGGCATCGGGCTCGCCTACCAGAAGCTGCTGGTGCGCCGACCGCCGCCTCAGGCGGACCCACCCGGCGACACGCCGAAGCTTGCATGAGGCGGGGCGCGGCGCCATAAGCCTCGCCTCGCCCCGCATGAGAGGAAGCCATGATGACGGGCACTCCGCCCCCTGACATCGACACCCTCAGCTTCGAGGCCGCCATGGCCGAACTCGAGGGGATTGTGAAACGGCTCGAAGAGGGCCGCGTCGATCTCGAGGAATCCATCGCCATCTATGAGCGAGGCGAAGCGCTGAAAAACCATTGCGAGAGCCTGCTGCGCAACGCCGAGGCGCGTATCGAGAAGATCTCGCTCGGCAGCGACGGCAAGCCCAGGGGGGTCGAGCCCCTGGACTCGTCGGACTGACGACCAGCACGGAGATGTTTTTTGACGCTCGCCCCCGGAAGTCCTATGTCCTTATATCGAACCGCTCCAAATCGGACGTGTTGATGAGGTCTGCCGAACAGGTTTCTGCCGCCAGGTCGCCCGACCTAGACCCGCGCGGCGCGAGCGCAAAGGTTTGAACTTGCCGGTCGAGACCCCTCTCCTCGATACCATCCATCTTCCCGCCGATCTGCGCCGCCTGCCGGAGGCAGACCTCGGCCGGCTGGCCGCCGAGCTCAGGGCGGAGACCATCGACGCCGTGTCGGTCACCGGCGGCCACCTCGGCGCCGGGCTCGGCGTCGTCGAGCTGACCGTCGCGCTCCACTACGTCTTCGACACCCCGCACGACCGGCTGATCTGGGACGTCGGCCACCAGGCCTATCCGCACAAGATCCTCACCGGGCGGCGCGACCGCATCCGCACCCTGCGCCAGGGCGGCGGCCTGTCAGGCTTCACCAAGCGCACGGAAAGCGCCTACGATCCCTTCGGCGCGGCCCACTCGTCCACCTCGATCTCCGCCAGCCTGGGCATGGCCGCAGCGCGCGACTTGAAGGGCGAGAATCGCAACGTCGTCTGCGTCATCGGCGATGGCGCCATGTCGGCCGGCATGGCCTACGAGGCGATGAACAATGCCGGCGCACGCGGCGAGCGGCTGATCGTCGTGCTCAACGACAACGATATGTCGATCGCGCCGCCGGTCGGTGCCATGTCGGCTTATCTGGCCCGGCTGGTTTCCGGCGGCACCTACCGCTCGATCCGCGAGATCGGCAAGCAGCTGGCGCGGCGCATGCCGTCGTTCATCTACGAGAAGGCGCAGCGAGCGGAGGAGTTCGCGCGCGGGCTGCTCACCGGTGGGACCCTGTTCGAAGAGCTCGGCTTCTACTATGTCGGGCCGATCGACGGCCATAACCTCGACCACCTGCTGCCGGTGCTGAAGAATGTGCGCGACGCGGAGGCCGGGCCCGTCCTGGTCCATGTCGTCACCCAGAAGGGCAAGGGCTATGCGCCGGCGGAGCAGTCGGCCGACAAGTACCACGGCGTCGTCAGCTTCGACGTGGTCACCGGCGCCCAGGCCAAGCCCAAGGCCAACGCGCCGAGCTACACCCGCGTCTTCGCCGACAGCCTGATCGCCGAGGCGCGCCGGGACGACCGCATCGTGGCCGTCACCGCCGCCATGCCCGCGGGCACCGGCCTCGACCTGTTCGGAGCGGAATTCCCGACCCGGACCTTCGACGTCGGCATCGCCGAGCAGCATGCGGTTACGTTCGCCGCCGGCCTCGCGACAGAAGGCTACAAGCCGTTCTGCGCCATCTACTCCACGTTTCTCCAGCGTGCCTATGATCAGGTGGTGCACGATGTCTCCATTCAGAACCTGCCCGTGCGCTTTGCGCTCGACCGGGCGGGGCTGGTGGGCGCGGATGGGCCGACCCATGCGGGGGCCTTCGACGTCGCCTATCTCGGCTGCCTGCCCAACATGGTGGTGATGGCGGCGAGCGACGAGGCCGAACTTGTCCACATGGTCGCCACCGCGGCGGCCCACGAGGACGGACCCATCGCCTTCCGCTACCCGCGCGGCGAAGGCGTCGGCGTCGAGATGCCGGCGCGCGGCATTCCCCTCGCCATCGGCAAGGGCCGCGTCGTCCGTGAGGGCACCCGCATCGCCCTGCTCTCGCTCGGCACCCGGCTCGCCGATTGCCTCGCCGCCGCCGAAGAGCTGGAGGCGCGCGGGCTCTCGACCACCGTGGCCGACGCGCGCTTCGCCAAGCCACTCGACGTCGACCTGGTGCTGCGTCTCGCCGCCGAGCACGAGGTTCTGGTCACCGTCGAGGAAGGCTCGGTCGGCGGCTTCGGCGCCTATGTGCTCCAGCTTCTGGCCGAGCGCGGCGTTCTCGACCGGGGCCTCAAGATCCGCCCCATGGTGCTGCCCGATATCTACCAGGAGCACGACAAGCCCGAGCGCATGTACGCGGCCGCCGGCCTCGACGCCGCCGGCATCGTCAAGACGGTCTTCGCGGCCCTGGGCCAGGAGTCCGCGGCCCGGCGAGCGTGACGAAAATTTGACCAATTCGCAGGTTGCGACTTCTTCCCGACGGCTCTATCTCCCTGTGCTGAGGGAGGAAGATAAAATGGCTCTCCACATCAACTCGGCCACGACCGAGCGCCTTGCCCTGGAAGTCGCAGAACTCACGGGCGAGAGTGTCGGCGAAGCGGTCCGCAAATCGCTCGAGACGCGCCTGGTGCAGGCGCGCGCCGCGCACAACGCCCGGGTGGCCGCCAAGATGGCGCAGCTGCGCCACATGCAGGACAACGACCGTCGCCCGGGCCCGCTCGGCATCTTCACCGAGCGTGACCTCGACGCCGACAGAAGCACCCTTTGATCGGCATCCATCCCTGAGGCCCGCGCCGATCCCGACCGCGGGCGGGCTCGGCGAAGGCCCGGGGAATAGCCGCAGAGAGCGGCTGGCGCGTTTTCCCCGGACGACTATCTTCCTTGGCAGGAAGGGGAAGACGAGGGCGAATGGCGCTCAACATCAAATCCACCGAGACGGAACGGCTCGCCCGCGAGGTGGCGGAGCTGACCGGTGACACCATCACCGAAGCCGTCCGCAAGGCGCTGGAGCTCCGGCTTGCCCAAGCGCGGGCCGAGCGGGACGTCGAAATCGCGCGCAAGCGACAGCTGGTCGGCCGCGTGCAGGACAACGTGGCCCGCAAGCTTGCCGGCCGGACCGTGGACGTCGGCACGAAGGACTTCGATCGCCTCTGGGACGAGCGGCGCGAGGGCGAGGGGTGACGGTGGTTGTCGATGCCTCCGCATTGGTGGCGATCCTGCTCAAGGACGCCGAAGCGGCGCGGTTGCAGGACGCCCTGCTCGCCGCCTCGCGGCTGACGATCTCCGCCTTCAATCTGTTCGAAGCCCACACCGTGCTCCTGCGCTCGGCTGAGCCGACGCTGACCGAGGACCTGGCGGAACTCGTCGACGGACTGGCGATCGCCCCCGCCAGTTTCGACCGGCGCCAGAGCGAGCTGGCATTTTCCGCCTACAGGCGTTTCGGCCACGGCTCCGGTCACCCCGCTCGGCTCAACCTGGGCGACTGCGCCGCCTACGCGCTGGCCATGACCCTCGAGGCGCCCCTGTTGTTCAAGGGCGCCGGCCTGTCCCGGACCGATGTTGAGCCGGCTCTGCACGCCTAGGGCGAGCGGGCCCGGCCGCGCATAACTTAAGCGATGACTCGAAGAAACATATGCAACTCCTTGATCTCGGCTTTGTTCAGCGAACTGGAACAGCCTGAGCGCTGACGCCATGCAAGGAGCAGGATCCGCGAATGTCGCCCCACCCATGACCCGTCGGCGCGCCGACCAGCTGCTCGTCGCCCGCGGCTTCTTCGCCAGCCGCGCCAAGGCCCAGGAGGCCATCGCCGCCGGCCTCGTGCAGGCGGGCGGGCGGCCGGTGACGCGGCCTGCCGAGCTCGTCGACGCGGAGGCCGAGATCGAGGCGGCCGCCCCCTATCCCTGGGTGTCGCGCGGCGGCGTCAAGCTGGCTGCGGCGCTCGACCATTTCGCCATCGACCCCAGGGGCCTCGTCTGCCTGGATCTCGGCGCCTCGACCGGCGGCTTCACCGACGTGCTGCTGACGCGCGGCGCTGGCCGCGTCCATGCCGTCGACGTGGGCCACGGCCAGCTGCATCCGCGCCTCGCCGCCGACCCCTGCGTCGTCGCCTACGAAGGCCGCGATGCCCGCAGCCTCACCCCCGCGCTGCTGGGCGAGCCCGTCGAGCTCGCCGTCATCGACGTGAGCTTCATCTCGCTCGCGCTGGTGGTGCCGGCACTGCCGCCCCTGTGCGCGCCCGACGCCCGGCTGGTGGCGCTGATCAAACCCCAGTTCGAGGCGGGGCGCGCGCACGTACGCAAGGGCTTGGTGCGCGACACCCGCGTGCACGAGACCGTCCGCCGGGACGTCGCGGCAGCCCTCACGCAGGCGGGTTTCGCGGTGCATGGCAGCATCCCCTCGCCCATCGCCGGCGGTGACGGCAACCGCGAATACCTCATCGCCGCCGACCGGCGCGAGGCTGTCCATGGCCGTTGACCTCACTATCGACGAGCTCGGCGCCCGGGGCGACGGCGTCGCCCGGACGGCCGGCCGAACCATCTACGTCGAAGGCGCGCTGCCCGGCGAGGCCGTCTCGGCGGAGGTGACGGGCGATCGCGGCCGCCTCCTCGCCATCGCGCGGCCTTCGCCGGAGCGGACGGAGCCGATCTGTTCCTATTTCGATTGCTGCGGCGGCTGCGCCGCCCAGCATATGGCGGTTCCGCTCTACACACACTGGAAGACGGCGGCGATCGCCACGGCCCTCGCCCGGGCCGGCATTGGCACGCCGTTGGCGCCCCTGGTCGACGCGGCGGGAAGCGGACGTCGCCGGGTCATCCTGCACGCACGCACGCACGGCGGCCGCGCCAGCGTCGGCTTCATGGCGCCGCGCAGCCACGATCTCATCGCCATCGACCAATGCCCGGTGCTGACCCCGGCGCTGGCACGGGCGCCCGGGGTGGCGCGGCAGCTGGCGCAGTTGCTCGCCCGCTTCGACAAGCCGCTCGACCTCCAGCTGACGGCGACGCTCACCGGCCTCGACGTGGATATCCGCGGCCTCGGCCGGAAGGCGCCCGGCGAGCAGCTCGATGCCGCGCGTCTCGCCCTGGTGGAGGCGGCGGAGCGGCTCGACCTCGCCCGGCTCGCCCTGCACGGCGACATCCTGGTCGAGCGACGCCCACCACTGCTCGCCATGGGCCGGGCCACCGTGGTGCCGCCGCCGGGCGGCTTCCTGCAGGCGACAGAGGCGGGTGAGCAGATCCTCGCCGACCTCGTTCTCGCGGGCCTCGGCGAGGCGCGGGGTGCCGGCAAGGGCCGAAACCGGCCCTTGCGTGTGGCCGACTGCTTCTGCGGCTGCGGCCCGTTCACGCTCCGCCTGGCCGAGCAGGCCGAGGTGCACGCGGTCGAGATCGATGCGGCGGCGCTCGCAGCCCTGGACCGGGCCCGGCGCGGCGCACCCGGCCTGAAACCGATCAGGCTGGAGCAGCGCGACCTGTTTCGCCGGCCGCTGCTGCCGCCGGAGATCGACCGCTTCGACGCGCTCGTGTTCGATCCGCCGCGCGCCGGGGCCGAGGCGCTGGTGCGCCAGATGGCGGCCTCCCGGCTGCCGCTGGCCGTCGCCGTGTCGTGCGACGCGGCGAGCTTCGCCCGCGACGCGGCGATCCTGGCCGCGGCAGGCTTCGTGGCGCGCTGCATCGTCCCGGTGGACCAGTTCCGCTATTCGGCCCATACCGAGATTGTCGGCGTCTTCGTGCGCGAAAAGGCGAAGAGATGAACCAGCATATCGCCCCCGAGACGGCTCTCGCCCGCTTCGCCGCCATCGTCGGCGAGCGGCACGTGGTGACCGCGCCGGGCGACATGGCGCCCCACCTCAAGGAGGCGCGCGACCTCTACCAGGGCGTGGCGCGCGCCGTCCTGAAGCCCGGCTCGACCGAGGAGGTGGCGGCGATCGTCAGGCTCGCGCGCGAAGCGCGGCTCGCCGTCGTGCCCCAGGGCGGCAACACCGGCCTGGTCGGCGGCCAGATCCCCACCGGCGACGTCGATGCCGTCGTTGTCTCGCTGACGCGCCTGGACAAGGTGCGCGAGGTCGATGCGCTGACCGACACCATGACGCTCGAGGCGGGCATCACCCTGCTCAAGGCGCAGGAGGTGGCGGATGGCATCGACCGGCTGTTCCCGCTGTCGCTCGCCTCGGAAGGCTCCTGCACCATCGGCGGCAACATCGCCGCCAACGCCGGCGGCACCGCAGTCATCGCCTACGGCAATACGCGCGAACTGGTGCTGGGGCTCGAGGTGGTGCTGGCCGACGGCCGCGTCTGGCACGGTCTCAACAAGCTGCGCAAGGACAACACCGGCTACGATCTCAAGGACCTGTTCATCGGCTCGGAGGGCACGTTGGGGATCGTCACCGCCGCAGTGCTCAAGCTGTTTCCCAAGCCGCGCGCCCGCGCGACAGCCATGGCCGCGGTGCCATCGCCGAAGGCGGCGCTGGCACTGCTGACGCTGGCCAAGGCTCAGGCCGGCCAGGCGCTGACCACCTTCGAGCTGATCCCCCGGATCGGCATCGACTTCGTCATCCGCCATCAGCCGGGGACGCGCGATCCGCTCGCCACCCCGTCGCCCTGGTACGTGCTGATCGAGCTGTCGTCATCGCAGGAGAGGGGTACTGAGGAGTTGCTGGAGGGCCTGCTCGGCGAGGCCATCGAGGCCGGCCTGGTCACCGACGCCACGCTCGCCGCCTCGCTCGACCAGCGCACGGCGCTGTGGTCGCTGCGCGAAGGGCTCTCCGACGCGCAGCGCTACGAGGGCGGCTCGATCAAGCACGACGTGTCGGTGCCGGTGGCGCATGTTCCCGACTTCATCGCCGAGGCATCGGAGGCGGTACGCGCCTTCATGCCCGGCTGCCGCCCGGTGCCGTTCGGCCACATGGGCGACGGCAACATCCACTTCAACGTGAGCCAGCCGGAAGGAACCGACAAGGACGCCTTCATCGGGCGCTGGGACGCCATGAACGACCTCGTGCATGCCATCGTCGTCAACTACGGCGGCTCGATCTCGGCCGAGCACGGCATCGGCCGGCTGAAGCGCCACCTGCTGCCGGGGGTGAAGGACCCCGTGGCGCTCGACCTGATGCGGGCCATCAAGCGCACGCTGGACCCGCAGGGGCTGCTCAACCCGGGGGCGGTGCTATGAGTGGGTCCGAGATCGGCGAAGCCGGCGGGGTCCGGCCGATGCGGCCGGGCGAAGAGGAGGCGGTCATCGCCGTCTGGCAGGCGGCGGGCCTGCTGCGGCCGTGGAACGACCCGATGGCCGACATCGCCTTCTGCCAGGCGAGCGGCCATGGCGCCGTGCTGGTGCTGCCGGGGGCGGACGGCGGGCCGGGGGCCATCGCCGCCGCGGTGATGGTGGGTCACGACGGCCATCGCGGCGCGGTCTACTACGTGGCGGTCGACCCCGGCCGCCGCCGCGCCGGGCTCGGGCGCGCGCTGATGGCCGGCGCCGAGGCGTGGCTCAAGACGCGCGGCGTCTGGAAGCTCAACCTGCTCGTGCGCGCCGACAATCGCCAGGTGGTGCGTTTCTACGAAGCCATCGGCATGGCGGAGGGCGAGCGCATCTACATGGAGAAGTGGCTCGACCCGGCGCCCAAGGGCGATGCGGGCTCGGCTCCATCACCGTAGCGTTTCGTGATCGGCACCGCCTTCGCCGTTCTGGCCGCGCTGGGCTGCCTTTATCTCCTCTATGCCGCCTACGCTGCGGCGGGCGCACGGCGCGATGCAGATGCCTCGCCGGACGGTCCGGCGCCCACGGTGACACTCCTCAAGCCCCTCCACGGCGCCGAGCCGGGCCTCTTCGAGAACCTCTCCTCCTTCTGCGCCCAGGGCTACGCGGCCCCGGTCCAGATCGTCTGCGGCGTGCAGGATCCCGCCGACGGGGCCATCGCCGTGGTCGAGCGGCTCCGCGCCGCCTTCCCGCACGCCGACATCGACCTCGTGATCGACCCGGCGCAGCACGGCGCCAACCGGAAGGTCGGCAACCTCATCAACATGCTGCCGCTGGCCCGCCACGACTGCCTGGTCCTGGCCGACAGCGACGTCGGCGTTTCGCCCGACTATCTGAGGCGGGTGACGGCGGCGCTGGCCGAGCCCGGCGTCGGCGCGGTCACGTGCCTCTATCGGGGCGTTGCCGCGGCCGGCATCTGGTCGCGTCTGTCGGCCCTGGCCATCGACGGGCATTTCCTGCCGAACGTGCTGGTCGGCCTGAAGAGCGGCCTGGCGCGGCCCTGCCTCGGCTCGACCATCGCGCTGAGCCGCGCCCGGCTCACCGCCATCGGTGGGCTCGCTGGCTTCGCCGATCAGCTTGCCGACGACTACGCCATCGGCGCGGCCCTGCGTGCGAAGGGGCTGCGCGTCGCGGTGCCGAACTTCGCCGTGCGCCACAGCTGCACCGAAGGTTCCCTCGCCGACCTCTGGCGGCACGAGTTGCGCTGGGCCCGCACCATCCGTCAGATCGAGCCCGGCGGGCATCTCGGATCGCTGGTCACGCATCCGCTCGGCTGGGCGCTGCTGGCGGCCGTGACCGGCGCGCCGACGGTCGGCGCGGCGCTGGCCGTCGGTGCCATCTGCTGCCGGATGGTGTTGCTGCGAATGCTGGCTCGCCGCTTCGGCACTGACGCAGCGCCGCCGCTCTGGCTGGTCCCGCCCCGCGACGTTCTGTCCTTCGCCGTCTTCGCCTGGAGCTTTTGCGGTCGGACCTTGACTTGGCGGGGGCGGAGTTACCAACTCCGGGGCGACGGCAGCCTGCGGCGAGCCGGGAGAAACGAGTGATGCGGACCCTTTTCCTGCAAGCGCCATCGTTCGACGGGTTCGACGGCGGCGCCGGCTCCCGATATCAGGCCAAGCGCGAGATCGCGTCCTTCTGGTATCCGACGTGGCTGGCCCAGCCGGCGGCGCTGGTCGAGGGATCGAAGCTGATCGACGCGCCGCCGCACAAGATCGGCCTCGACGCGGTGGCCAAGCAGGCGCGCGACTACGACCTCGTGGTGCTGCACACGTCGACCCCCTCCTTCGACAGCGACGTGAAGACGATCGAGGCACTCAAGGCGGCCAATCCCGGGCTCAAGGCGGGGCTGATCGGCGCCAAGGTCGCCGTCCAGGCCGACGAAAGCCTCAAGGCTTCGCCTCTGATCGACTTCGTCGCCCGCAACGAGTTCGACTTCACCATCAAGGACGTGGCGGACGACCGCGACTTCGCCGCGATCAAGGGGCTCTCCTGGCGCAACGGCAGCGGCCAGATCGTCCACAACGACGAGCGGCCCGTAGTCCACGACATGGATCAGCTGCCGTTCGTGACCCCCGTCTACCAGCGCGACCTGAAGATCGAGAACTACTTCATCGGCTATCTCAAGCACCCCTACATCTCGTTCTACACGGGGCGTGGGTGCAAATCGCGCTGCACCTTTTGCCTCTGGCCGCAGACCGTCGGCGGCCATCGCTACCGCACGCGCAGCGTCGGCCACGTCATCGACGAGATCCGCTGGGCCAAGGCCGCCTTCCCGCAGGTCAAGGAATTCTTCTTCGACGACGATACCTTCACGGACGATGCGCCGCGCGCCGAGGCGATCGCCCGGGAGCTCGGCAAGCTCGGCGTCACCTGGTCTTGCAACGCCAAGGCCAACGTGCCGCGCGACACCTTGAAGGTCATGCGCGACAACGGACTGCGTCTGCTGCTCGTCGGCTACGAGAGCGGCAATCAGCAGATCCTGCACAACATCAAGAAAGGCATGCTGGTCGACGTCGCCAAGCGCTTCACCAAGGATTGCCACGAGCTCGGCATCGTCATCCACGGCACCTTCATCCTGGGTCTTCCCGGCGAGACGACGGAGACGATCCGCGAGACCATCGACTTCGCCAAGGAGATCAATCCGCACACCATCCAGGTCTCGCTCGCGGCGCCCTACCCCGGCACGTTCCTCTACAAGCAGGCGATCGAGAACGGCTGGCTCGACGACGCCAATGCCGAGCTGGTGAACGCCGATGGCGTCCAGATCGCCCCGCTGCACTACCCCCACCTGAGCCATTCCGAGATCTTCCATTCGGTGGAGGACTTCTACAGAAGCTTCTATTTCCGGGCGCCGAAGATCGCCTCGATCGTCGGCGAGATGGTGCGCAGCCCAGAGATGATGAAGCGGCGCCTGCGGGAGGGCGTCGAATTCTGGCGTTTCCTGCGCAGCCGGGCCGACGTCGCGGCTTGAGGCGCCTGATCGTCACCGCCGACGATTTCGGGCTGGCCGCCGAGGTGAACGAGGCCGTCGAGCAGGCGCATCGCCACGGCGTGCTGAGCGCGGCAAGCTTGATGGTCGCGGCCCCCGCCGCCGCACCCGCCGTCGCGCTGGCGCGGCGGCTACCGGGCTTGCGCGTCGGGCTGCACCTCACCCTGGTGGAGGACTGGCCGGCGCTACCGGCCGCCGACATCCCCAGTCTGACCGACGGCTCCGGGCGGCTGCGCACAGACCTTGCGGCCTACGGCTTCGCCATCTTCAGCCGGCCCGCCGTGCGCCGTCAGGTCGCGGGGGAGATCCGCGCGCAGTTCGAGGCCTTCCGCGCCACGGGGCTCGTCCTCGACCACGTCGACGCGCACCAGCACTTCCACCTCCATCCGACGGTGCTCGGCGCCATCCTCGCCATCGGCCACGCCTACGGCATGAAGGCGCTGCGTGTGCCCGCCGAGCCGCCGCGGATGCTCGCCGCGGTCGAGCCCTCGCGGCGCGGGCTGGCGCCACGCATCGCCTCGCCTTGGGCGGCGCTGATGCGCAGACAGGTGCGCGGCGCGGGACTGACCGTCGCCGATCGCGTCCTCGGCCTCGCCTGGTCCGGAGCCATGACGGAGGCGCGCCTGGCCGGCCTCATCGCGCAGCTGCCACCTGGCCTCACCGAGATCTATTGCCATCCCGCGACGGCCGGCGGCTTCGCCGGGGCGGCGCCGGGCTACCGCTACCGGGACGAGCTCACGGCTCTGATGTCGCCGCGCGTCGCCGGCGCACTGGCGCGCTCCGGCGCCCGGCTGTGTGGTTACGGCGACAGCGCGCCGAATTAGGGAAGCAACCTATATGCCTGTCACGCATTGTTGCCTAAGCTGGAGCGAACGGCCGCTTCGCCGTCGACGGACCGCAAGCGCCGGCGTCGGTCGTGGAGCGGCGGTCGCGCGTCAGGATCTGGCACGTTAGGATCTGGTCATCGGCGATGAAGATCATTCTTGCCCAACCGCGTGGATTTTGTGCCGGCGTCGTGCGTGCCATCGATGTGGTGGAACGGGCGCTCGAAAAATACGGCGCGCCGGTCTATGTGCGCCACGAGATCGTCCATAACCGTCACGTGGTCGAGTCGCTGAAGGCCAAGGGCGCCCGCTTCGTCGAGGAGCTGAGCGAGGTTCCGGCCGGGGCCGTGACGATCTTCAGCGCGCACGGAGTGTCCCGGAAGGTCGAGGACGAGGCGCGCGAGCGCGGCCTGCCGACGCTCGACGCCACCTGCCCGCTGGTGACGAAGGTCCACAATCAGGGTCGGCACTACGTCGCGCAGGGCCGCACCCTCGTCTTCATCGGCCACGCCGGCCATCCAGAGGTCGAAGGCACGCTCGGCCAGATCGACGGCCAGCTGCATCTCGTCGAAAGCGAGGCGGATGTCGCCAAGCTGCCCATCGCCCTCGACACGCCGGTGGCGTACGTGACGCAGACGACGCTCAGCGTCGACGACACGCGCGGTATTATCGCCGCCCTCCAGCGGCGCTTCAGCGACATCGAGGGCCCCGACACCCGTGATATCTGCTATGCGACGCAGAACCGGCAGAGCGCGGTGCGCGAACTGTCGCGGATGGCCGACGTCATCATCGTGGTCGGCGCGCGCAACAGCTCCAATTCGAACCGGCTGCGCGAGATCGGCGAGGAGGTCGGCCTGCCGAGCTATCTCGTCGCCGATGGCCGCGAGATCGATCCCGCCTGGGTCAAGGACGCGCAGGTCGTCGGCGTGACCGCCGGCGCCTCCGCCCCCGAAGTCCTGGTCGACGACGTCGTGCAAGCGCTGATGCGCATCAGGCCGGCGGAGCTGTCGGTTCTCGATGGACCCAAGGAAACGATCAGCTTCCGCCTGCCGGCGAAGCTGGACCCCCGGACCAGTTCGAACGCGGCCTGACGATGGATATGAAGCCTCGCCACATTGGCGATCGAATTGGCGTCGAGGCGTTTCCTGAAGATCGACGACACGCCCCGATCCGCCGCATGCGCCGCGGCGGCGTTCCGTTCACGAGCCGAGGGAGCGCCTGTTGGGCATTCCGCTGAGACAAATCGCCAGGGTCGGCGCCTATGTCGCCCGCCAGCACCTCGCGGGGCGCAAGCGCTATCCGCTCGTGCTCATGCTGGAGCCCCTGTTCCGCTGCAATCTCGCCTGCGCCGGCTGCGGCAAGATCGACTATCCCGACGCCATCCTCAACAAGCGCATCTCGGTCGAGGACGCGCTGGGCTCGGTCGACGAGTGCGGCGCCCCCGTGGTGGTCATGGCCGGCGGCGAGCCGCTCCTGCACAAGGAGCTGCCGAAGATCGTCGAGGGCGTGATTGCACGGCGCAAGTTCGCCATCGTCTGCACCAACGCGCTGCTGCTCGAGAAGAAGATCGACCAGTACAAGCCGAGCCCCTATTTCACCTGGTCGATCCACCTCGACGGCGACCAGGAGATGCACGACAAGTCGGTCTGCCAGAGCGGCGTCTACGACCGCGCCGTGGCGGCGCTCAAACTCGCCAAGGCCAAGGGCTTCCGCGTCACCATCAACTGCACCTTTTTCAACGATGCCGACGGCGCCCGCGTCGCCGCCTTCTTCGACACGGTGACGGCCCTCGGGGTCGACGGCATCACGGTTTCACCGGGCTATGCCTACGAGCGCGCGCCCGACCAGAAGCACTTCCTCAACCGTGCCGCCACGAAGGAGCTCTTCCGCAGCATCTTCCGCCGCGGCGACGGCGGCCGCAAATGGGCCTTCAACCAGTCCGGCATGTTCCTCGACTTCCTGGCCGGCAACCAAGCCTACCATTGCACGCCGTGGGGCAACCCGACGCGGACCGTCTTCGGCTGGCAGCGTCCCTGCTATCTGCTCGGCGAGGGCTACGCGGCGACCTTCAAGGAGCTGATGGAGGGGACCGACTGGGATGCCTACGGGGTCGGCAACTACGAGAAGTGCGCCGACTGCATGGTCCACAGCGGCTTCGAGGCCTCGGCGGTGCGCGACACCGTGGCGAAGCCCTGGAAGGCGCTGGGCGTCGCCCTGCGCGGCGTGCGCACCGAAGGGCCGATGGCGCCGGAGATCACGCTCGACAGGCAGCGTCAGGCCGAGTTCGTTTTCCAGCGCAACGTGACGCAGAAGCTCTCAGAGATCCGCAAGGCCGAGGCTGAGGAAAAGGCCCGGAAGGCGGCGAACGCGGCCTAGCGCCGCGAACGCCGCGGCGCTGTCGAGCCCCGCGGCCACGAGCCCACCGATCTGAGCCGGGGAGCGCGCCACGGCGGCGGCCACGACCTTCAGGTCGAGGCGGCCGTCGGCCCCCACCGCCTTCAGCACCAGCGGCGGCAGGTCGCGGTCGGCCGGGTCGCTGACCGCCCTCAGCACGACGAAGGGCAGGCCGCACTCTGCGGCGAAGCGCGCCGCGACCAGGCTCTCCATGTCGACCGCGATAGCGCCGGTGGCCTCGCGCAAACGCGCCTTGTCCCGCCAGGTGAGGACGGGCGCATCGACCGCCGCCACGACGCCCAGCCGGGCCGGTTGCCCCAGCGACGCCAGGCGCCGCACGAGCACGCGCCCCAACCCCTCCTGCGACGCGAGCGTAGTCCCGGCTGCGGCGACCGTGGTGCCGACGACGAGGTCACCGCTGCGCAGCGCCGGATCCAGCCCGCCGCACAGCCCGAAGCTGACGACGAGATCCGGCCGCGCGGGCAGCGCGCCGAGCCCGGCTTGCAGCGTCGGCGCATCGCCGCAGATGGCGCGGGCGCCCTCGCCGGCGGCGATGCCGGCCTCGCGCGCCAGGCCGCACACGAACAGCAGCGAGGGCTGGGCTGGCGCGGTCATCGGGGCCGCCGCACCGGTCACATCCCGTAGGTCGGGGTCAGGCTGTTGGCGCGCCGGAGGTTGCGGTAGCGCGCCATGGCCCAGAGCGGGAAGAACTTCGCATAGCCGTGGTAGCGCAGGTAGAAGACGCGGGGAAAGCCGGTGGCCGTATGGAACGGCTCGTCCCAGAAGCCGTCGTCGCCCTGGGTCGCGGCAAGATAGGCGACGCCGCGCGCCACCGACTCGTGCTCTGCGGCACCGGCGGCCATGAGGCCGAGCAGCGCCCAAGCGGTCTGCGAGGCGGTGGAGGGAGCGCGTTCGTAGCCATCATAGGCGAGCTGGTAGCTCTCGCCGCCCTCCCCCCAGCCGCCATCCTCGTTCTGAACGCTGGCCAGCCAGGCGACGGCGCGGCTCACCGGCGGCGATTGCAGGCCGTGGCCGACGGCACCCAGGGCGCAGAGCGCCGACCAGGTGCCGTAGACGTAGTTCATGCCCCAGCGGCCGAACCAGCTGCCGTCCTTCTCCTGGCCTGCGATCAGGGCGTCGATGCCGCGGGCCAGCACGGCGCTGGTCTCGCGCGTCTCGCCGAGTTGCGCCAGCATCGAGACGCAGCGCGCCGTGACGTCGGCCGTCGGTGGATCGAGCAGGGCGCCGTGGTCGGCGAAGGGGATGTTGTTGAGGTAGTGGTAGCTGTTGTCGGCATCGAAGGCAGCCCAGCCGCCGTCGCTGCTCTGCAGCCCCTCGACCCATTCGCGGGCGCGGGCAACCGCCTCGGCGTCATCACCGGCCGTGGCGCCCGCCCGTTCGCGCGCGGCACGATCCATGGCCATCACCACCACGGCGGTGTCATCGAGATCGGGATAGTGCGGGTTGGCGTATTGGAAGGCCCAACCGCCCGGCCGCACGTCGGGGCGCTGCACCGCCCAGTCACCCTTGACGTCGAGCACCTGGCGCGGCTTCAGCCAGGCGAGACCGGCCCTTGCCCGGGCCGCGCTCGCCGCATCCCCGACCTCGAGCAGCGCGTGCGAAGCCAGCGCCGTATCCCAGACCGGGGAGAGGCACGGCTGGCAATAGGCCTCGTCCTTGCCGATGACGAGCAGATGCTCGATCGAGCGGCGCGCCGCGACGAGGTGGGGATGATCGGCCCGATAGCCGAGTGCATCGAACATCAGGACCGCATTGGCCATCGCCGGATAGATCGCGCCGAGCCCCTCCTCGTCGTTGAGACGCTCCGTCACGAAAGCGACCGCGCCGGCGATGGCGCGCTGCCGCGGCCGGGCCGGCATATGCGGCTCGGCCAGCTTCAGCACCCTGTCGATGGCACCGAAGAGCTTGATCCAGCCCCAGGCCTGGTGCGCGCCGCCCGGCCAGTCGCGCACCTGGTCCGGCGGCACCGTGAACAGCTCCGCCACGCCGATGCCGCGCCGGTTGACCGGCTTGGGCTTGAGCGCCTGCAGCACGAGCAGCGGCACCAGCACGGTGCGAGCCCAATAGGACACCTTGTCGAGGTGGAAGGGAAACCAGCGCGGCAGGAGGGTGATCTCCACCGGCATGGTCGGCGTGGCGGCCCAGGGGACGACGCCGTAGAGCGCCAGCAGGAAGCGCGTGAACACGTTGCTGCGCCCGGCCCCGCCGTTCGCCAGGATGGCCTCCCGGGCGCGGCGCATGTGGGGTGCGTCGACATCGTCGCCAATCATCTTCAGAGCGAAATAGGCCTTGACGCTGGCGCTCATGTCGAACGGGCCGGCATGGACTAGGGGCCAGCCGCCATGCGCGCCCTGCACGCGCCTGAGGTAGACGCCGATCAGTCGCTCCAGCTCCAGATCGTCCGGCTCACCGCGGAAATGCCGCAGCAGCACGTATTCGGCGGGGATCGTGGCATCCGCCTCGAGCTCGAAGCACCAGTGGCCGTCCTCACGCTGAAGCGCGGTGAGCGCTTCCGTCGCCCGCCTGATATGGCGCTCCAGCCCGTCCAGGGTGGGGGCACTGCGCGCATGATCGAAAGCAATGTTCACAACCGCACCCTTGAGCACGTCGACCGTGGCCGTCCCCACCGGTCATCGAGGCATAAGCGAAGCCGCCTTATAACCCGAACGCACGGCCCCTTCGATGGTGGCCGGCAGGCCGGTCTGCGTCCAGTCGCCGGCGAGGACGACATTCGTCCAGCGCGTGCGCGCCTGTGGCCGCCTGGCGTCCTGGGACGGCGTTGCGGCGAACGTGGCACGCTTCTCCCGCACGATCTGCCATGGCGGCAGTGTATCCGATAGGCCGGTCAGGGCGGCCACCTCCCTCCAGATGTCGGCGGCCAGCGTCTCGCGCGGCACGTCGAACAGCCGATCCGCACTGCTGATTGTCACCGAGAGGTGCTGCGGATAGGCGAACAGCCATTCGGTGAGGCCGTTGACGATGCCGAGAACCGGCGCCAGGCCGGCCGGTGGCTTCACCCGGAAATGGGCGTTGACGATGGCCCGGAATGCGTCGGGCACCTCGAGCCCGGGCAGGAGTTCGCGTGCCGTCCACGGCGGCACGGCGAGCAGCACCGTCTCGCCGGACGACAGCGCCACGGCGCCGCTGCCGGTAAAATCGAGGGTCGCGGCGCGGTCGCCATCGAGGCCGATGCTCCTCAGCCGGTCGGCGAAGCGGATCGTCGCACCGCGGGCCGCGATGTAGGCGAGCGCCGGATCGATGAAGCTCGCCGAAAGCCCGTTCGCCGCCACCAGGGGCCGGCAGGCCTGTCCGCCAGCGCCGAGAGTCTCGCGCAGGATGCTGGCGGCGAGCCGCGCCGAGCCGTCCTTCGGGTCGGTGTTCAGCGCCGCGAGCAGCACCGGCCGCCACAGCCGCTCGTAGAGCGGCCCCGCGCAGCGCATGGCCTCGCCGACCGTCGCATGGGCCGGCGCGCGCAGCACGCCGAGGGGCGCCAGGTAGTCGCGGACCCGTGTCTCGGGCACGCGTCGCGATCGATCGAAGAGCCACCAGGGCACCCGCCCGTCGTTGGGGCGCAGCCGCCAGCGCGCGCCGCTCGCCAGGTCCGCGAAATCGAAGGCGGCCGAAGCCGGCCCGCGCAGGCTGTCGCCCGCTCCGATCCGGCCGAGATAGTCGAGCACCGTTCGGTTGCCGGACAGCAGCAGGTGGTTGCCGTTGTCGATCACCAGATCCAGCGCCGGGTCGTAATATGAGCGACAGCGGCCGCCGGCCGCGGGTGCCGCCTCGTGCAGGACGACACGGCAGCCGGCTTCGACCAGCCGCACGGCGGCGCTGAGGCCGGCGAGGCCGGCGCCGACCACGTGCACGGCCGGGCCGGTCATGGCGCCGCCCCATGGACCCGCACGCGCGCTTCGCTCCGCGCGCGCATCAGATGAGGCCGTGTCGGAGATAGGCGCCGAGCACGCGCAGACGGCTCGTGCGCACCCGCCGGCGCGGGGCCGCGAAGCCGGCGGCGACCATGCGGTCGAGGACGGAGCCGTAGGCCGCAGCCATCAGCCGCGGCGCCCGCATGGCGCGGCGCGGGCCAGCGGCAAAGATCGGCTGCACCTTCGCGTAGTGGTGGCGAGCGCGTGCGGCCACCTCGGCGCAAGCGGCCGGAAGGCGCGCATCGGCGGCTACGGCCAGCGGCTCGTCGATCGTGATGCCCGCCGCCACCAGGGCTTCGCGCGGCAGATACAGCCGCCCGATGGATGCATCCTCGTCGATGTCGCGCAGGATGTTGGTGAGCTGGAGCGCGCGGCCCAGGTGGTGGGCGAGCACCTCGCCGGCGCCTTCGCCCAGGCCGAAGATGCGCACCGACAATCGCCCCACCGCGCTCGCGACGCGGTCGCAATAGAGATCGAGCGTGGCCCAGTCGGGCGCCCGGATGTCGTCCTCGGCGTCCATCATCATGCCCTCGATGACGGCGCCGAAGTCGTTCTGCCGCAGCCCATAGCGCCGGGTGGCCGCCGCGAGCGCGGCAAGGTGGGCCGGCGCGCGGCCGTCGAACATGGCGGCGATCTCCGCGCGCCACCGGTCGAGGCCGGCCCGGCGCTCGACAGCCGCACCGCCGCCGTCGGCGATATCGTCGACCGCGCGGCAGAAGCCATAGACCGCATACATCGCCTCGCGCTGCTCGGGCGGCAGGACGCGCATGGCGAGATAGAAGGAACTGCCCGACGCGGGTGCCGCGGCTTCCTCGGTCATGGCCGGCGTCCCGCGCGTGCGGCAATCGTCCGTCCCAGCTGCGCCAGCAGTCCCTGCAGGACGCCGGCGCCGCCGACCAGCGCAAAGCCCGCCTTGCCCAGATGAACGGGCTCGCTCAGCGGGTCGCGGCGCTCCAACTCGCCGGCGAGGTGACGGGCGAGGTTGTGGATCGCCCCGATTTCGAGCGACAGCCTGAGGTCGCGGATCTGCGGCACGAGCGAGCGGCTCTGGCCGACCAGTTCGGATGCGCGCCGCGCCAGCTCGCCGAGGGCCCCGTGCAGCGGCGGAGCGGCCCGCGGGGCGGCCAGCATATCCGCCGTTGCGCCATGGGCGGCGAGCACGTCCTGCGGCAGGTAGATGCGGCCGAGGTCGCGGTAGTCGGCGCCGCAATCCTGGAGGTGATTGATGACCTGCAGGGCGGCGCACAACGCATCCGACGCCGGCCACGTGGCTTCGCTTTCGCCATGCACGTCGAGCACGAAACGGCCGACCGGCATGGCCGACAGCCGGCAGTAGCCGATCAGCTCGTCCCAATCGGCGTAGCGGTTCTGGCGGACATCGAGCCGGAAGGCATCGAGCAGCTCCAGCGCGTGGCGAACGGACAGGCCGCGCTCGCGCAGAGCGTGCCGCAGCGGCTCCGCCTGCGGATCGGACGGCCCCTCGCCGGTCAGCGCCGCGCCCAGGTCGTCCAGCAGCGCCAGCTTGCGCGCAGGCGGCAGCGTCGCATGGTCGGCGACATCGTCGGCGGCCCGCGCGAAGCGGTAGAAGGCGAGGATCGGCCCGCGGTTGCGGGCGCTCATCAGCCAGGACGCGACGGGGAAGTTCTCGTCGCGATGAGACTTGCCCGAGAGCGTGTCGGCGGCCGACGTCATGTGCCCCTCGCCTCGCCGCGTCGTGTCTTCGCCTGGAAGCGGCCCTTCCAGTGGCCGCCCCGGCCGCGAACGTGCTCCAGGGCCGAATCCAGCGTAAACGCGGTATAGGCGGCGGCGATGGACGGCAAGGCCAGCGCGCCGACGCGCGATCGGCCGTAGAGGCGCAGGGTCGGCACGAAGGAGGCTGCCATCATGGCCCAGGCCAGCAGGCCGGCGGCCTGGGCCGGGCCGCGGGCCAGCAGAGCGAGCAGCGGCGGCGCGAGATAGGTCACCGCCATGCCGACGGCGGCGCCGGCGAGCCGCAGGGGCGAGTAGCGCAGTTCGGCATAGGCCGAGCGCGCGACCATCCGCCGGATGTCGGCGACGTGCGGATAGGCGCGCAGGCTGTGCACGTCCTCGGTCAGCCCGAGCCAGATCGGCCCCTGCCGCTTCATCAGCGCGCCGAGGGCGCAATCGTCGATGAGCGCATCGCGCACCCGCTCGAGCCCGCCCGCCGCGGCCAGGGCGCCGCGCCGCACCAGCATGCAGCCGCCCGCGGCGGCGGCCGTGCGCCGGCGCGGATCGTTCACCCAGGCGAACGGATAAAGCATCTGAAAGAAGAAGACGAAGGCCGGCACCAGCCAGCGCTCGGCGGCACTGGTGCAACGCAGCTTGACCATCAGCGAAGTGAGGACCGTGGCCCTGGCGGAGGCGATGGCGACAAGCCGCCGCAGCACGGACGGCGCATAGGCGATGTCGGCATCCGTGAACAGCACCAGCGCCGACGCCGAGGCCTGGGCATCCACATGCGCCAGGCCCTGGCGCATGGCCCACAGCTTGCCCGTCCAGCCGCGCGGCGGCTCGGTGCCGCCGACAATGTGCAGGCGATCCGCTCCACCCGCCGCCGCAGCAGCCTCCGCGGCGATCCGGGCGGTGCCGTCCGTGCTCTGGTCGTCGACGAGCACGATGGACAGCCGCCCGGGATAGTCCTGCCGCAGCAACGAACCGATGCAGCGCGCGATCACCTCGGCCTCGTCGCGCGCCGGCACGATCGCGACCACGTCGGGCCACGCGCTCAGCCCCGCGGCGGCAAGGCCGACGCGATCATCGCGCTCCGCGCAGCGCCAGAAGCCGCCGCGGCCGACGAGGAGGTAGGCCCAGATGGCGGCCGGAACGAAGGCGAGCGCCAAGAGCGTCATCGGAGCGAGCGACATGGGGAAGAGCGTCATGGGAGCGAGCGTCACGGAAGATGGCCGTGAGCGCGAAACCAGGCGACCGCATCCGCAAGCCCCTCACGATAGGGCCGCGACACGTAGCCCAGCTCGCGCCTGGCCTTGCCGTCGTCGAAGAACATGTGATGGCGCGCCATGCGCAGGCCGTCGACCGTCACGAACGGCTCCACGCCGCGCAGCCTGGCGACGAGCTCGGCGCCGTAGGCGACGGGATAGACGGCGAGCCGCGGGATCCGCAGGGTCGGCGGCTTGCGGCCGACCAGGCGGGCGATATCCGCCAGCATGTCGCCGAGCGACACGTTCTCGCCGCCCAGGATATAGCGCTCGCCGATACGGCCGCGCTCGAGCGCGGCAAGATGGCCGGCGGCGATGTCGTCCACGTGCGCCAGATTGAGCCCGGTATCGATGAAGCCCGGCATGCGCCCGGCCGCCGCCTCGACGATGATGCGCCCGGTCGGGGTCGGCTTGATGTCGCGCGGCCCGACGGGCGTGGAGGGATGGACGATCACCGCCGGCAGCCCGTCCCGGACCATGCCCTCGACGAGGCGCTCGGCGGCGACCTTGCTGCGCTTATACGCTCCGATCGCCTCATGCTCGGCCAGCGGTGACTCTTCGCTCGCGGCTATCCCCTTGGCCAACTTGAAGGTGGCGACGCTGCTCGTGTAAACGATGCGTCGGACCCCGGCCTTCAGCGCCTCCTCCATGATGAGGCGCGTCCCTTCCACGTTGTTGCGCACGATCTCCAGCGGATCGCGCGCCCATAGGCGATAATCCGCCGCGGCGTGGAACAATGCATTCGCACCGTCGAGCGCGGCGGCAAGCGACCTTCGGTCGAGCAGGTCGCCCTCGTAGAGGGTATCGGCCGGATCGATATTCGCGCGCGGGCTGGTGCGACGCACCAGCACGCGCACCTCATGGCCCTGCGCCCTCAGAGCGGCGGCAATGGCCGAGCCGAGGAATCCCGAGGCGCCAGTGACGAGTACGGACGAAGCCACCATGCCGCTTGATCAGCACATCCGGCTTACCCAAAGCAAGATGTAGCGTGCACCTTGCGCGTGGGGACGTGCCCGGGCCGACCATGAAAGAGCTGCGATCGGCGCGTGCGCGCGCATCCCGCGCCCTGCGGCGTTTTGCATCCGGACGGCAGATTGGCTTGTACCACGGCCTGGCTATATCCGCTGTTTTCAACGCTGCGATGGTTGCCGCGCCGCCCCGCAGCAGGCGGGGGGCGGTCAGCGGCGGCGGCGCGTTGACCGATCGGCACGCGCCGACGATAGAGATACTGCCCTTTTTTCCCGCAGCGACGGTAATGTCCCGCCAATGACCGCCGCCATCATGCAGGCCGTGCGCCTATCCGGCCGCCATCCCTGGCTCGTCGTCCTCGGCTTCCTCGCTGTGACGCTCCTGAGCGGACTCTACGTCGCTCGCAATTTCGCCATCGACACCGATAGCGAAAAGCTTCTTTCCGCCGCACTGCCGTATCGGCAGCAGGAGATCGCGCTCGAGCGCGCCTTTCCGCAGCGCTCAGGCCAACTGCTTGCAGTGGTCACCGCGAGTACGCCGGAGAAGGCGGAGGAAGCTGCCGAGGCACTGGTCAGGACGCTAGCGCCGCGCTCCGACGTGATCCGATCGATCCATAGGCCCGACGGCGGCCCGTTCTTCGCCAGGAGCGGCCTTCTCTTCCTCGACGTGGATCACGTGCGCCGCAGCATGTCCGCGCTGACCACGGCCCAACCTTTGCTCGAAGTCCTGGCGGCTGACCCGACACTGCGCGGCATTCTCGACGTTCTCTCGCAGGGATTGCAGGGCGTCAGCGCCGACATGGTGAAGCTGCAGGAGCTGGCGGCGCCCATCTCGGCAATCGCCGACGCCCTCGAGCGATTGTCGCAGGGCAAGGACGCGGCCTTCTCCTGGCGGCGACTGATCTCGGGCGAAGCGCCGTCCACGGCCGAGTTGCGACGCTTCGTCAACATCCAGCCGGTGCTCGATTTCGACAACCTCGAACCGGGCGGCAAGGCGACGCGCGTGATCCGCGACGCCATCGCCGAGCTCAATCTGGTACCCGCGCACGGAGTGACCGTGCGACTGACCGGGCCCGTCGCTCTCTCCGACGAGGAGTTCGGCACCATCGCCGAGGGAGCGGAGATCAACACCATCGCCACGGTCGCGATCGTGCTGCTCATCCTGTGGCTTGCGCTGCGGCAACGGGCGGTGATCGCGGCCGTGATGGTGAACCTTGCCGTCGGCCTCGTTCTCACCGCCGCAGTCGGGCTGTGGCTGGTCGGCGCTCTGAACCTGATCTCGATCGCCTTCGCCGTGCTGTTCATCGGCATCGGTGTCGACTTCGGCATCCAGTTCGGCGTCCGATATCGCGCCGAGCGGCATGAGAAGGCGGACATGCATGCCGCCCTGCAGATGACCGCCCGGGCGCTCGCGGGGCCGCTGCTGCTCGCTGCCGCCTCGATTGCCGCGGCATTCTATTCGTTCCTGCCGACCGCCTATCGGGGTTTGTCGGAACTCGGGCTGATCGCCGGCACCGGCATGATCATCGCATTCGTGACCACGGTCACGCTGCTGCCGGCACTGATCGTGCTGTTGCGCCCGTCCGGCGTCGCCGCGGAAGTCGGCTTCCCCGCGTTGGCGCCGGTTGATCGCTTTCTCAACAAGCGCGGCAACTGGGTGGTCGGGGTGACGATCGGTCTCACGCTGCTCGCGCTGCCGTTGCTCTGGGCGCTGCGCTTCGATTCGAATCCGCTCAACCTTCGGGCCCAGAACACCGAGGCGGTCTCGACCCTGCTCGATCTGCTGCGCGATCCGCAGACGAGCCCGAACACCATCAACGTATTGGCCGACAATGTCCCCGACGCTCTGGCAATTGCCGGGAAAGTTCGTGCACTGCCAGAGGTGGCACGCGTCGTGACGCTGGAGAGCTTCATCCCCGAGCACCAGGATGAGAAGCTCCCCATCATCGCCGAAACGCGAACGGCCCTGAAGAACGTCATCGATCCGGGTCCTGCGAGCGCGCCCCCGACCCCTCAGGAAACCGAGGCCGCCCTCGCCACTACCGCCAGCGAACTCGCTGAAGCAGCGAGCCACAGCGCCGAACCGACCGCCGCGCAGGCCAAGCGGCTCGGCGGCCTGCTTGCGACGCTGGCCAAGGGCTCGCCGGAGGCCCGCCGCGCCGCGGAGGCTGCGCTTGTCGTGCCTCTGAAGACCACTTTGACGCAAATCCGCGATCTGTTGTCCGCCGACCGCGTCGATCTCGCCAGCTTGCCGCAGTCTCTGCGCAGCGACTGGGTGGCCGCCGACGGCAGAGCTCGGGTCGAGGTTGCCCCGAGCGGCGATGCCAACGACGGCGTGGTCCTGCGCCGCTTCGCCGATGCCGTGCGCGCCGTCGCGCCCAACGCGAGCGGAATGCCGATCGGTATCACCGAGGCAGCGGCCACGATCGTCAAAGCATTTCTTCAGGCAGGCGCGCTCTCGGTCATCGCCATCACCGTCATCCTCTATTTCGCGCTGCGGCGCTGGCTGGATGTGGCGCTGACTCTCGTGCCGCTGTTGTTGGCGCTGGTCGTGACGCTCGAGATCTGCGCGGCGATCGACCTCAAGCTGAACTTCGCCAACATTATCGCCCTACCGCTGCTGCTCGGCGTCGGCGTCGCCTTCAAGATCTACTACGTGATGGCGTGGCGGTCCGGCGAGACGAACTTCCTGCAGTCGAGCCTGACGCGCGCCGTCTTCTTCAGCGCCTGCACTACGGCCACCGCCTTCGGCAGCCTCTGGCTCTCGCACCACCCCGGCACGTCGAGCATGGGCAAGCTCATGGCGCTGGCGCTGGTGACCACCCTGGCCGCCGCCACCCTGTTCCAGCCCGCCCTGCTCGCCAGCCAGAACGGCGGCTCCGATGCGGCGGATGATGGCCCGCCTCCCGAGGGACGCGGGCCAGCCGCCTGAAGCGTCCGCTGCGACCGGCGCGGCCGCTCCGCTGTCGCCACGACCTATGGTGAGCCCAAGCGCATGATGATAGCGCCGATCGCCTGGCCCAGCGCGTCGAGCCGCTCGCGCGGCTTTGCTTCGATCAACTTGACGATGCGGGTATAGGGCCCGAGGACGCCGACGCTGTACTGCACGCCGTTTGGCGCAATCTCGATCGGCACGGCGAAGGCGGCGAGCTCCGCCTCGACCTCGCGGATGCAGGTGGCAAAACGCGTCCGCCGGATCTCGGCATATTCCGCGCGGATCGCCGCGCGGTCCGTCTTGGTCCACGCTGTCAGCGGCTCGATGCCGGCATCGAGGCCGCGCTCGATCGCCTCGTCCGGCTGAAAGGCCATGATCACCTTGCCGCTCGCGGTCGCGTAGGGCTGCAGGATCTTGCCCGGCAGCACGTAGCCGCGCCACGGCGTCTCCGGTGAGGCGATGGCGATCGAGCGCACGGTGACGTCCTCGAGGCGCCCGATGTAGCAGGTCTCGCCGATGCTGGCGCTGAAGTCGCGCAGCAGCGCCTCCGACAGCGATGCCACCGTATTGCTGTCGATACCGAGATAGGCCAGGCGGCGGACCCGCTGCGCCAGGACGTAGCGGCCGCGACCTTCGCCGGCGAACCCCACCAGCTCCGACCGCTGCATGGTCGCAAGCAGGCGGTGCATCGTCGCCTTGGGTAGCATGAGCATGCGGGCAAGCTCCATCAGCGTCAGCCCGTCGCCGCTCAAGGCCAGCGCCTCGAGAACGCGAAAGTAGCGCTCCAGCGGCGCGTGCCGGCCCTGCTCATCGAGCCCGGTCCCATCCGTCATCTTCGGTCCGCTCATCGTCCCCCTTCGCCTCTCCCGGCCGGATTGTCCAGCCGCAGTCGGCGCACCGCCGGCCAAGGCGCTCACCCGGCTGCGGCTTGCTTCGGCGCCCCTCTTGGGAGCATCGGGTGGCCTTTGGCCACCTTCGCGCCAGTTGCTGGCGCAGGGCCGGTCTCGTCGCACAAATGCACGGCGATTGCCTGTCCCCCGGGCTGCCCTGGTTGACAGGGATCACCAGCCCCGGAATGATATTCTCATAAAACGAGACAAGTTTCGATTATCGGAACATATCGACAGACACGTACGGCGCGACATCACGTGAGAGGAGCGGGCAGAGCATGAGAGCAAGAGCCATCCCACTGCTGTGCAGCATCCTGGCGTTCGCCGCGGCGACGACGGTGGCGGCGCAGCCGAGCGACACCGTCAAGATCGGCATGCTCATGGACATGTCCGGCAACTATTCCGACGTCGCCGGCAAGGGCAGCGTCACCGCCGCGCAGATGGCCGTGGAGGATTTCGGCGGCGAGGTCCTTGGCAAGAAGATCGAGGTGGTCTTCGCCGACATGCAGAACAAGGTCGACATCGCCAGCGCCATCGCGCGCCAGTGGTTCGACAAGGACGGCGTCGACGCGATCATGGACATCAACATGTCCTCGGCCGGGCTGGCCGTCAGCGGCATCGCCAAGGACAAGAACAAGATCGTTGTCATCAACATCTCCGGATCGCCGCGCTTCACCAACGAGAACTGCAGCGCCAACACCGTCCATTACGTCTACGACACCGATGCGCTGGCCCGCTCGACCGGCACGGCCCTGGTCAGGGACGGTGGCAAGTCCTGGTATTTCGTCACCGTGGACTACGCCTTCGGCCACGATTTCGAGCGCGAGACAGCCAAGACCGTCGTAGCGGCAGGCGGCAAGGTGCTCGGCTCGGTGAAGGTGCCGCTCAACGCCATGGACTACTCATCGTTCCTGCTGCAGGCGCAAGGGTCCAACGCCGACGTCGTCGCCTTCGCCACCGCAGGCGCCGACACCTCCAATGCGATCAAGCAGGCGAAGGAGTTCGGCATGGGCGAGGGCCGGCAGAAGCTCGCAGGCCTCCTGGTCTATATCAACGAGATCGATGCGCTCGGGCTCGAAGCCGCGCAGGGCATGCAGTTCACGACCGGCTTCTACTGGGACCTCAACGATGAGACCCGCGCCTTCGCCAAGCGTTACAAGGAGCGCATGGGCAAGATGCCGAACATGTCCCAGGCCGGCGTCTACTCCAGTACCCTGCACTACCTCGAGGCGATCAAGGCGGCCGGCAGCGACGACACGGCCACGGTGATGAAGACGATGAAGGACCGGCCGGTCGACGATTTCTTCGCTCGCAACGGCCGCATCCGCGAGGACGGGCTCATGGTGCACGACCTCTACCTCGTGCGGGTCAAGGCTCCGAGCGAGTCCAAGGGGCCGTGGGACTACTATGAGGTGGTCAAGACCATCCCCGCGGAAGAGGCGTTCCCGCCCCTGGCGGAGTCCCGCTGTCCGCTGCTGAAGAAATAGGACGCAGTCTGCCCGCCAGGGCGCTACCCATACGAGAGCAAGGCGAGAGCTGGTCGATGAAGGTATACGGTCAATACACCCGCGACGAAATCGAGATGCAGTATAACCTGCGCGCAGGCCGTCCCGACTACGATTCGGCCGTCGTCCCCGATTGGGTGGCGCGCAGCCTCCTGGCGCGCGAGCGCCTGGAGAGCCGGCTGGATGTCGCCTATGGCCCGGGGCCCAAGCAGAAGCTCGACGTCTTCCCGGCCGGGCCGACGGCGCCGACGCTGGTCTATTTCCACGGCGGCTACTGGCAGCGCGGCGACAAATCCGTCTACGCCTTCCTGGCCGAGCCGTTCGTGGCCAGCGGCATCTCGGTGATCCTGGTCGGATACGACCTCTGTCCGGCCGTCACCATCACCGCCATCAGCGCGCAGGCCCGCCAGGCCATGGTCTGGATCTGGCGCAATGCGGCGACGGTCGGCGTGGCGCGCGAGCGGCTTGCAGTGATGGGACATTCCGCCGGCGGCCACATCACCGGCATGCTTATGGGTACCGACTGGACCGCCTGGTCCGGCGACATCCCAGCCGACCTGATCAAGGCCGGTGTGCCGATCTCGCCGCTCAACGAGCTCGAGCCGCTGCGTTTCACCTCCATCAACGATGCGGTGGGCATGGACGCGGCGGAGGCGGCGCACGAGAGCCCGATGCATCATCCGCCGCGCACCGACGCACCCCAGCTCGTCGTCTGCGGCGAGGCGGAGACGGCGGAGTTCCATCGCCAGTCGGACATCTACGTCGAGGCCTTCGCGACGGCGGCCCGCCCCGTCGAGCGCTATTCGGTGCCGGGCTGCGACCACTTCGACGAGCTCAACGTGCTGGCCCGGCCGGCCAGCCCGTTCTTCGGCAAATGCGTCGCCCTCGTCCGGGGATAGGTCATCCGACGACGGCGTTGCGGCACACGATCGCCGCGGAGCGCCAAAGCTTGAAGCGCCCGCACCCTCTGCCCCGACGATCGTGTCCGATGGGCAGATGTTTTTGGTTCCCACAAGGTAGAACGACCATGTCCCAATCCATGACCATCGCACGTCTGAACGAGTTGCTGGCTGCCTTCAACGACCACCAACCGGAGAAGGTCGCATCGTTCTTCGCAGAAGATGGCGTCATGCTTGCCGCCGCGGGCCCGGAGCCCGTAGGCGCCACGCTGAAGGGGCCGGAGGCCATCAAGGCCGCTCTGACGAAGCGGTTTGCCGCCTCCCCCGACCTCCAGTGGACCGAGGCGCGGAGCTGGCTCTTGGGCGACAAGGGGCTGACGGAATGGCGCGTGCGCGGCACCGCCCCGGACGGCACGGCGATCGACACGCTCGGCTGCGACCTCTGGGAATTCGCAGGCGACAAGGTGGTGAAAAAGGACACCTACTACAAGCAGAAGACGTGATCGACACCGGCATCGAAGGAAGGGCTCGGCATCGCACCTGCCGCTCACTTGCCGCCAGTGACATCGAGGAACGTACCGGTGATGAAGGAAGCCTCGGCGCTTGCTAGCCACAGGATCGCCCGGGCAACCTCTTCAGGCTGACCGCCTCGTCCCATGGGGATCGAACCCTTGACGCGATCCACCCGTCCCGGCTCTCCGCCGCTCGCATGCATGTCGGTGTAGATGTGCCCAGGGCGAATACAGTTGACGCGTATTCCATCCCGCGCGACTTCCTTGGCAAAGCCGGTCGTGAATGTCTCAACGGCGCCCTTCGACGCAGCGTAGTCGACATATTCGTTCGGACTGCCGAGCCGGGCCGATGCTGATGAGATGTTGATCACGGCGCCGCCCCGCCCGTTGTAACGATGCGACATCCGCTTTACCGCTTGCTGTGCACAGAGGATAGGACCGATAGAGTTGACCGCGAAGATGCGCCGCATTCGCTCGAAATCAAGATCATCTAGTCGGCACTGCTGAGCAATAATCGCTGCGTTGTTCACCAATACATCGATCCGGCCGAACTCGCGGTCGATCGCGGAGAACAGCTGAGCGACCTGCTCAGGATCCGCGCTATCTGCGCGCACGGGTAGAGCACGGCGCCCGACAGCCTCTATATCAGCCGCCACCGCGAGGGCGGCAGACTCGTCGGAGACGAAGCTCATCGCGACGTCGTAACCTCGTGCGGCGGCAAGCCGCGCAGTGGCCGCGCCGACGCCACGACCTCCGCCGGTGATCAGAATGAGCGGCGCATGGGGGACAGGATCCATTTCAACGCACCTTCACGTGGTAGTTAATCAATTGATGAGCCTGGAACATCCGCTATCGAAAGAAGACGTTCGAGGTTCCCATTGCGCGGCAATACACGAGCAAGAAGATTTCAACCAGCCGGTCATTGCTCACGATACGCGTCAGATTTACTCACGGAACCGATGCCACGCCTGCAACCTCTGAACGCGCCGCGGCCGTTTGCGGTCACGCTCGAACGGCGCGCCGCGACGCAGCTCGGCGCCGCCCATGGCGCGGTGAGCCGGCAGATCTCCGCCTTCGAGAGCCGGCTAGGCCGGCAGCACTTCACGAAGGACGGCCGCCGTAGGGTCGCGACCCCGATGGCGAGAACCTTCGCCGCGGAGGCCGGCTTTTCCGGGCCGGCTCACGCGCATTACGCCCAACCGGGCGGGTCGTCCCGCAGGGCGTGGTCGACGCAGCTGTTGATGTGGATATCCAAGATACGGCTCGCCCGGTCCGCATCGCGCGACAGCGCGCAGGCCAGCAGTTCGGCGTGTTCGCGCGCCGCGATCTCGCCGCGGAACACCACGGCGATCATCTGATAGCGCAAATACTTATCGTAGATCGCCGCATAGGTCTGCAGCAGCACGCGCGAGCCGCAGGCGGAGATCAAGGCGTGGTGGAAGGCGCGATCGCAATCCTTCCACACTTCCGGATCGGAGACCTCGCGCCGCAACATGCGGCCCTCGGTCACCGCGAGCTTGTGGTGCGCGGCGACGACGCGCGCCTCCCAATCCAAATCGCCCGCCTGGAAGGATTGCGTCAACGCGTGCTGTTCCAGCAGCAATCGCATGGCCGCCACCTCGCGAAACTCCACCGGCGACACCGGAGCGACCTCGAATCCGCGCTGCCCTTCCGCGACGATCAGGCCTTCCGAGCCGAGGCGGCTCAGCAGCTCGCGCATGGTGCTGACGCTGGTGCCATAGCGCTGGCTGAAGATTTCGAGCCGCAGCCGCTCGCGCGGCTTCAGCCGCCCGAACAGGATGTCCGCGCGAATACGGCCGTACGCCACATCGGAGACCGTCTCTCCGGCGCGCACGTCCCTTTCGGCCTTCTTCGGCGCAGCACCCATGCGCCCGTCTATGCCAGCAGTCGCGAACGACCGCAACGCTGGCGCGGTATTATATGGTGATTGACAAAATCTCTGATATTTTTAACATCATATGACGTTAGAAAAGCCCGCGGAGAGAAAACGCCATGCTCAAGCCTCCCGCCGCCGCGGTGACGCTGGCTCTGTTCCTGCTGCCGATGGGCCATGCCAAGGCCCAGGAGATTCAGGAGCGGACGATCCGCTGGGGCCACCTCAACAACACAGATCACCCGGTCAGCATCGGCGTGAAGAAATTCGCCGAAATCGTTGCGCAGAAGAGCGGCGGCAAGCTGAGGATCCGTGAATTTCCGTCGAACCAGCTCGGCAGCGAGATGCAGCAGCAATCGGCCTTGCGCGGCGGCACGCAGGAAATGCAGTCGCCCGCCACGACGTCGCTGGTGGGCATCGTCAAGGAATTCGGGCTCATCGACTTCCCGTTCATCGTCAGCACGCCGGCGCAAGCGGACGCCCTGCTCGACGGGCCGCTCGGGCAGGCGCTTCTCAATAAGTTGCCGGAGAAGGATCTCATCGGCCTGACCTATTGGGATCTCGGTTTTCGCAACGTCACCAATAGCCGCCGGCCGATCGCCAAAGGCGAAGATCTCGACGGCATCAAGATCCGTGTGATCCCCAACCCGGTCTATCTCGAGACGTTCAGGACATTCGGCGCCAATCCGGTGCCCATGAGCTTCTCGGATCTCTATAGCGCGCTGGAGAATCGCGCGGTGGATGGCCAGGAGAACCCCTACTCGGTCATTCTCTCCAACAAATTCTACGAAGTACAGAAGTACGCGAGCCAGACCAACCACACCTACAGCGCCAATATCATTCTTGTCTCAAAGAAATTCTGGGACAAGCTCTCCCCGACCGAACAGACTATTCTGCGCGAGGCGGCCATCGAGGCTCGTGATTTCCAGCGCAAGGTCAGCCGCGAGCAGGCTGCCGCCGCCGTCTCCGAGCTGAAGGCTAAGGGCATGCAGGTCAATGAGATCACTGAAGCCGAGCTCGAGCGGATGCGCATCAAGACGGCACACGTGAAGGAGAAGTTCTCGGCCGAGTATGACCCGGCCCTGGTCAAGCTGTTCAACGCCGAGCTGGAGCGCGTGCACGCCGGGAAATGACCGCGTCACGCCCTCGACCGGACCTGTCCCGTGACGCGAGCCGCGATCAATGACCAAACCGATCTACATACTCAACGGGCCGAACCTCAACCGCCTCGGGACACGCGAGCCTGAGATCTACGGGCACACCACGCTGGCTCAGATCGAGGCGATGTGCCGGCGGGCAGCCACCCGCACCGAGATCGTCTTTCGCCAGTCGAACAAGGAATTCGAGATCATCGATTGGATACACGAAGCCATCGACGAAGGCACCGCGATCATCATCAACCCGGCCGCCTTCTCCTTCACGTCGATGGCCATCATGGATGCGCTCAAGATGTTTCCCGGCCCGATCATCGAACTGCATATCTCCAACATCCACAGGCGCGAGCCGATCTACCACCGGTCCTACATGTCGGCGGTCGCCTCTGCGGTCATTGCCGGGCTCGGCCCCCACGGGTATGTCGCGGCCGTCCGAGCGGTCGAGGACAGCCTGCTCGAGGCCGTTGCCTAGGTCTTACGCCCCGTAGGCGCGGGGGATCCGCCTGTGGCGACATCGGGCTCGGGCCGATAAACCGGCGCCGGGCACGCGATCACCGGAACGCCCGCACACACCCGCCACGGCTCCACGACACGCGAGGTCACGCATGAGCATGGTCATCGATGGTTACTTCAAGACCCTCAAGCTTGCCGCCGCTCTCCTTCTTGCGACCATGGTCTTGCTGGTCTTCGGCAACGTCGTCCTCCGCTATGCCTTCAATTCCGGCATCGCCGTGTCGGAGGAGCTGTCCCGCTGGTGCTTCGTATGGCTCGTGTTCACCGGGGCCATCGTCGGCATGCGCGAAGGCGCCCATCTCGGTCTCGACAGCTTCGTCAAGCTGTTGCCGACGTGGGGCAAGAAGGCCTGCTTCGGGTTGAGCGGCGCGCTCATGCTCTTTGCCACCGTGCTGCTGGGCAAAGGCAGCTGGGAGCAGACCCTCATCAACTGGGACACGGCGGCCCCGGCGTCGGGTCTGTCGGTCGGCTGGTTCTACCTCGTCGGCGTCGTGTTCAGCATTTCCGTCGGCCTCATCCTGGCGGTGGATCTCGCGCGGCTGCTCATTGGCGGGCTGCGCGACACGGAGCTCGTCGCCGTCAAGGAATCGGAAGAGCTCTGAACGCACGCCAAGCCCCGAAGGCGTTCGCGCAAGGTGCCTGATGACTGTCGCCGTCTTCACGTTGTCGCTGCTGGGGGCCATGGCGATCGGCATGCCCATCGCCTTTGCGCTGATCGTCTGCGGCATCGCGCTGATGAGCTACATCGATATCTTCGATTCCCAGATCATCGCGCAGAACGTCATCAACGGCGCCGATTCCTTTCCGCTCATGGCGGTCCCGTTCTTCATGCTGGCCGGCGAGGTGATGAACCAAGGCGGCCTGGCCAAGCGGATCGTGAACGTGGCCCTCGCGCTGTGCGGCCACATCCGCGGCGGCCTCGGCTACGTCGCCATCCTCACGTCCTGCATCCTGGCCTCCCTCTCCGGCTCCGCGGTCGCCGACGCGGCGGCTCTGGGTGCCCTGCTCGTCCCGATGATGGTCGCCGCCGGGCACGACAAGGCCCGCTCGGCCGGCCTCGTCGCCGCCGGCGGCATCATTGCGCCGATCATCCCTCCCTCGATCGGCTTTGTGCTGTTCGGCGTGGCGGGCGGCGTCTCGATCACCAAGCTGTTCCTGGCGGGGATCGCGCCCGGCCTGATGCTCGGTCTCGGCCTCTGCGCGGCGTGGTGGTGGGTGGCACGCGACGACCAGGCCGTGCAGCCGGCGCGCAGCTCGATGGCGGAGCTCCTGAAAGCGATCAGGGACGGCTTCTGGGCGCTGATGCTGCCGCTGATCATCATCTTCGGCCTGCGCTTCGGCATCTTCACGCCGACCGAGGCGGCCGTCGTCGTCGCGGTGTATTCGCTGGTGATCGCGGTCTTCGTCTATCGCGAGTTGAAGCCGCGCCAGCTCCTGGCCGTCTTCGTCTCGTCGGCGCAGACGACAGCGGTCGTCATGTTTCTCGTCGCGGCGGCCCTGGTGTCGTCCTGGTTGATCACCGTCTCGGACATCTCCAGTCAGATCGTCGACATGGTCGCGCCGTTCACCGGCAATCAGACCCTGTTGATGATCGCGCTGATGCTCCTGGTGGTGGTCGTCGGCACGGCACTCGACATGACGCCGACGATCCTGATCCTGACGCCGATCCTCATGCCGATCGTCAAGCAGGCGCAGATCGACCCGGTCTACTTCGGCGTGCTCTTCATCATCAATGGCGCCATCGGGCTGATCACACCGCCGGTCGGAGTCGTTCTCAACGTCGTCTGCGGCGTCTCTCAGATCAGCATGGAGGACATCATCAGGGGCGTTTGGCCCTTCCTGGTCGCGGAGTTGACCGTCCTGTTTCTGCTCGTGATGTTTCCCGTCCTGGTCACCGGACCGGCCCGGTGGCTGGCCGGCTGAGCAAAGGTGCCGCAAGATCCCACGTCGGGTTCTGCTAGAGCATTTCCGCGTTTCTCCGAATCGCGGAAATGCTCTACATATTTGTTTATCGCATTTTTCTTCACGCGAACCGGCGCCCACTTCGCTCGAAAATGCTCTAGGCAGGCCGCATCAGCGCCCCCGGCACCTGCAATGCCGCCTCCACCGCATCGTTGCCGGAGGGCGCCCACGCCAAGCCGGCGAAAGCATCGAAATAGGGCCGCACGCCATGCAGATCGAAGGCGATGATGCCGCGGGCGACGGCCGGGTCGGCCTCGACGATGGCGCGGGCCGCGGCCAGATCGCCCGCCTCGATCAGCGCGATGCCGCCGAAGCTCGAGCGGAACGGGCCGCCGAACAGCACCGATCCCTCCTCGTAGTGGCGGCGCATATGCTCCAGATGCGCGCGCATGATGGCCGGGTCCTGCTCGTGCACCGGACGGCCGGGAACGGCGTTCGGCCCTGCGCCCAGGACAGCGACGTAGCGCATGCTCGGTCCTCCAGTTGAGCGCCACCGCCTGGGGCGCGGATATGATGAAGACGGCCAGGCAGGCCCGACCCCGACAGCTGCGGCCGGATCACCGCACCGGCTCACACCGGCCGGGCGACAGCGTCAGCCCTGCTTCAGCTCGCCGGCGGCGCGCGCCAGCACCTCCACGACCTTGGCTTCGGCGTTCGGATCGCTCTCCAGCCGTTGGGCCACGACCTCGCGCAAATTGCTGAAGGCCGCCTTGACCAGGGGCGGCGGCCCGTGCTCGCCGCGCTCGTCGCCCCAGCCGAACATGCGCCGCATGCGGCCGATCTTCTCGCCGAGCTGGTCGAGCCGGCTCAGGATCTGGTTGGCGAGGGTGCGGTTCTCCTCCAGATGGGCGCGGCCCTCTTCGGTGATGGTGAACAGCTTGCGGCTGCCTTCGCTGGCGGCGGCGATGAAGCCTGCGTCTTCCAGGTAGGTGAGCGTGGGATAGACCGTGCCGGGGCTCGGGCTGTACCAGCCGCCGGTCTTCTCCTCGATCAGCTTGATGATCTCGTAGCCGTGGCGGGGCTGCTCTGCGATGAGCGCCAGCGCCAACAGCCTGAGGTCGCCGTGCGCCAACATGCGGCCGATGCGCATGAAATCGCCACCACCCGGGCCGCCGAAGCCCCGCTCACCCCGACCGCCGAAACCGCGGCCGCCGCGACCGGGACCGCCCCAGCCGCCGAACTCCTGCCGAACGGAGCCTTCGTTCCAAGGGCCGCCGCCGCGGCCGCATCCATGGGATCCAAACATTGGATTCTCTCCTTCTGATGTATCGTAAGATATAGCTCACTCATTATATCGCAAGATATATCTTTCGATTTCGGGCTGGCGCTCGCAGCATGGCGAATCCGGCCGGTGCCACACAGGAAACGTCGTCTTGGCCGTGGGGGAGGAACCAGACTAAGGTCGGCGCGTTTGGTGAACGAGCGCGGGCGCGGCTGGTCAGTGCCGGACCGGGCTCGAAGCGAGATTTGCCAGCCGGCACGCCGAGACCGTCGCTACCCCTGCCCATCCAGCATCCCCGCCGCGGGAAGGAGAACCTCATGGCCGCCAACAATTCCACGCCTCCCGACAGCCCGAGCGTCGGCGAGACCATCGCCAACGAGGCCGGCAAGGCCAAGGCGGAGCTGCGCAAGGGCGCCGAGGAGATCGGCGCCAGCCTCGACGCGGCGAACGGTGACATTTCCGCCGACCTCCAGCGCCTGCGCGAAGACCTCTCCCGGTTGAGCGAGACGGTGTCCGGCATCGCCGGCGAACGGGGCGCCGCGGCCGCCTCGCGCGTCACCGACGGCGTCCGCTCCGTCAAGGAGAGCGTGTATACCACGGCGAACGATGCCTATTCGGCAGGCGCCGACATCGCCAGCTCGGCCAAGACGCACGCGGGCGACTTCGCCAGCGACGTGGAGGACACCGTTCGTCGCAACCCGATCGGCACGGTGCTTGCCGCGCTGGGCGTCGGATTGATCGTCGGCATGATGTCCCGGGGTCGTTGATGCTCGGCTCGCTGCTCGCGGCCGCCGCGGGCGAACTTGCCGCGCTGCGGCGACGCGCCATCCGCACGGTGGCCGGGGTGGCGATCGCCCTCGCGGGCGCCGTCATCCTCCTTGTCGCGCTGCTCAACGCCCTGTTCCTCCTCGTGGCCCATCAATGGGAACAGGGGCCGCTGATCGGCCATCTCGCGGTCGCGGGGGTCGGGCTGCTCGTCGTCGTCATCGCGCTCGCCGTCGCCTTCTCAGGAGGCGGCCGGCCGAGCCGAAGCCGGGCCGGGGTCACGGCGAACTCCGCCGCCGCCCAGGCCTTCGAAGCCGCACGTGCAGCCGGCGAACAGGCCCGTGGTCTGGGCAAGAAGGTCGCCGGCGCCGCGACGGGCGGCGAAAGCTCGCCCCTCGTCTCGCGCAAGATGCTGGCCAATGCGACGCTGGCCGCCGTCATCATCGGTCTGTTTCTCGGCCGGCGCTTCTGAGCGCCGGCACTTTCCCTCGTCTGTGCGTCGTGTCAGCCGGCACCGCCCCGGGCGGCCGCCTGTGCCGACGGCTCTCGGAGCTCTCTCATGAACCTGAATGTCACCTTGCAGCCGCTGATCGCGTTGATCGCCGGCATCCTCATCCTGCTCATGCCGCGCTTGCTCAACGTCATCGTCGCGCTGTATCTGATCGTGATCGGCCTCTACGGGCTGTTCGGCGACCGCATCGGGCCCCTGCTGCGGATCTGACACACTGCAATTGCGGGCGCACGCGCCCGTGCCGGTGCTGGGCGTTGACCCCCGCTCGTCTTCTGTGAGCGGCTCGGCGTGCCATTGCGTTTTGGCACTCGATCGGTCAAGGCTCGGCTGTTGTCCGCTCCCCCGACGGGGAGCCAAGTACGGTGCCAAGCATGACCAAGTGGGTCTATTCCTTCGGCGACGGACGCGCCGAGGGCGAAGCCGCCATGAAGAACCTCCTCGGCGGCAAGGGGGCAAATCTCGCTGAGATGGCCAATCTGGGCCTGCCGGTACCACCGGGCTTCACTGTCTCCACCGAGGTGTGCACCTACTTCTACGATCACGACCGCAGCTACCCGCCGGAGCTCGAGCAGCAGGTTGCGACAGCGCTCGCCGAGGTCGGTCGCATCACTGGCAAGTCCTTCGGAGACAAGGATAATCCCCTGCTTGTGTCGGTGCGATCGGGGGCCCGTGCCTCGATGCCGGGGATGATGGACACGGTGCTCAACCTGGGCCTCAACGACGTCACGGTCGAGACGGTGGCGCGCGTCACCGGTGACCGGCGCTTCGCCTGGGACAGCTATCGCCGCTTCATCACCATGTATTCCGACGTGGTGCTCGGCGTGGAGCACCATGAGTTCGAAGAAGCCCTCGAGCTGTTCAAGGACCGCAAGGGCTATACGCTCGATACCGAGCTCTCCGGCGCCGACTGGTCGGAACTGGTCGGCCGCTACAAGGAGATCGTCGAGAAGGCGCTGGGCAAACCGTTCCCGCAGGATCCGCGCGAGCAGCTGTGGGGCGCCGTCGGCGCTGTCTTCGGCTCGTGGATGAACGCGCGCGCGCGCAAGTACCGCGAGCTGCACGCCATCCCGGCGAGCTGGGGCACCGCCGTCAACGTCCAGGCCATGGTGTTCGGCAACCGCGGCGACACCTCCGCCACCGGCGTCGCCTTCACCCGCGACCCGTCGACCGGCGCCAAGGAGCTCTACGGCGAGTTCCTGATCAACGCCCAGGGCGAGGACGTGGTGGCCGGCATCCGCACACCCCAGAACATCACGGAAAAAGCCCGCATCGCCGCCGGATCCGACCGTCCCTCCATGGAGGCGGCGATGCCCGACGTCTACGCCGAGCTGGTGCGCATCTACGGCGTTCTGGAAAGGCACTACCGCGACATGCAGGACATGGAGTTCACCGTCGAGGACGGGAAACTCTGGATGCTTCAGACGCGCAACGGCAAACGCACCGCAAAGGCGGCCCTCCGCATCGCGGTCGATCTCGCCAGCGAGGGCCTGCTCAGCCGGGACGAGGCGGTGATGCGCGTCGAGCCACAGGCGCTCGACCAACTGCTGCACCCGACGCTCGACCCGAAGGCCGAGCGTAAGCTCCTCGCCTCGGGCCTGCCGGCCTCGCCGGGAGCCGCCTGCGGCGAGATCGTCTTCTCCTCCGAAGATGCCGAGGAGGCGCGCAAGGCCGGGCGGCGGGTGATTCTGGTGCGCGTGGAGACGAGTCCGGAGGACATCCACGGCATGCACGCCGCCGAGGGCATCCTCACCACCCGCGGCGGCATGACCTCGCACGCCGCCGTCGTCGCCCGTGGCATGGGCAAGCCCTGCGTTTCCGGGGCCGGCAGCATCCGCGTCGACTACAAGACGCAGACCCTGAGCTCCGCCGGGACCACGCTGCGCAAGGGCGACGTGATCACCCTCGACGGCTCCAACGGCCAGGTGCTCCTTGGCGCCGTGCCGATGGTCGAGCCGGAGCTGTCGGGCGAGTTCGCGGCCTTGATGGAGTGGGCCGACGCAACCCGGCGCATGAAGGTGCGCGCCAACGCCGACACGCCGCGTGACGCCAAGACGGCACGCAGCTTCGGCGCCGAAGGCATCGGCCTGTGCCGCACCGAGCACATGTTCTTCGATGCCGACCGCATCCTCGCCGTGCGTGAGATGATCCTGGCCGATTCCACGGATGGCCGCCGTGCTGCCCTCGCCAAGCTGCTGCCCATGCAGCGCTCGGACTTCGCGGAGCTGTTCACGCTGATGGCCGGACTGCCGGTGACCATCCGCCTGCTCGATCCGCCGCTGCACGAGTTCCTGCCGCAGACCGACGCGGAGATCGCCGAGGTTGCAGCCGCCGTCGGCGCCTCGGTCGATAAGCTCAAGCGCCGCGCCCAGGAGCTGCACGAGGTCAACCCCATGCTCGGCTTCCGCGGCTGCCGTCTCGCGGTCGCCTACCCCGAAATCGCCGAGATGCAGGCCCGCGCCATCTTCGAGGCGGCGCTCGATGCCGCGGCGGCGACGGGGACGCCGGTCACGCCGGAGATCATGGTGCCGCTGGTCATGACCAAGGCCGAGCTCGACCTCGTCAAGCAGCGCATCGACGCTATGGCCGTGGCCGTCGGGTCCGAGCGCCAGGCCACCATCACCTATCAGGTGGGCACGATGATCGAGCTGCCCCGCGCCGCGCTGCGGGCCGGCGAGATCGCCGAGACCGCCGAATTCTTCTCATTCGGCACCAACGACCTCACGCAGACGACGCTCGGCATCAGCCGCGACGATGCCGCTTCCTTCCTCGGCATCTACACGACGGGCGGACTGCTCCCCAGCGACCCCTTCGTCACCATCGACCGGGAGGGGGTCGGCGAGCTGGTCAAGCTCGGCACCGAGCGTGGCCGCGCCACCCGCAGCGACCTCAAGGTCGGCATCTGCGGCGAGCACGGCGGCGATCCTGCCTCGGTGACGTTCTGTGAGGAGGCGGGGCTCGACTACGTCTCCTGTTCTCCCTACCGGGTTCCGATCGCACGCCTTGCCGCGGCCCAGGCCGCCATCAGCCGCAAGGGCGGCTGAGCCCGCAATGCTATCGGCGACGGCCGGCGAGAGCCGGCCCCTGCCACCGGTGCCTGCGGCGCCCGACCCGGGCCGACCCTCGCGCCACGCCGGGGCCGCTGTCGGACTGTTCCATTCCGGCACAAGCGGGATCGGGGGTTTTACGCTTCCTCAACGCTGATCGACGATAACACCGCGAGGTGTGGGAATGGCGCTTGTGCGTTGCCGGCGAGCAATGCGGCGTCAACCCGTCGGGAGTGATGGACGGCGTCGTGAAGCTGCGTGTGCGTCGGACGGCGATGGGATGGGCACTAGCCACCACGGTGCCGTGGGCACTGGCGGCCGGCCTCCTCGTCTCGTTCACCGCGGCCGCCGGGCCGTCGCTCGACGCCGGTGTCAGCGCAAGCCCCTCGCCGGTCAAGGCCGCCCTGCTCGACATGGGTCCGCTGATCCCCGACGTGCCGGGCCTGGCCGGCGCAACGCTCGGTCTGCCCGGGGGTGGCCGCCTGCAGCTGGCCCGTCTTACCATCGGCGACCCGCTGCCGCCGGACCCCGAGGCCGTGGGGACCCCGCCGCGCGACGACCTCAAGCGCGATGCACGGCAGGCGCGCAGCCCGACCTATCCGGAAGTGATGCGCACCGGCAAGGGCGACCCGATCGTCGCCTTGCGACCCAGCCTGAGCCGGCGCGGCATTCAGACCGCAGCCCTGGCAGCGGCGATGCCACGGGGCGCGCAGCGCGTGCTGCTCATGCGCGACGAGCGCACCTTGCCGCCGACGGTGCTGATGCAAGGGTCGCTGGAGCTGCCGCCGCTCGAGGCCATGACGGCTTTCGAGCCGTGGGCCAATGAGTCCGGCCAGACCATGGAGCATGAGCTGCCTGCCGCTCCCTCGCCCGGCGCCGTCGGCAGCGACGGCACGATCGACCCGCGGCGGCCGCCCGGCGCGCTCGACGGCGGCACGCCGGCGGTGCCGCGCGCGGTGGCGCTGTCGTCGGCAACGCCGGTACCGGCCGAAACGCCGATGGCGATCGCCGCGGCCCCCGTCGCCCTCTCGGTCGGCCGCGGCGTCTCCGTGGCCCTCCGGAGCGACGGCGACCGGCCCAACTACGCCAGCCTGATCGACCCGGACCGCACGGCGCGCGAACAGCGCTGCCTGGCCGAAGCGATCTACTTCGAGGCGCGTAGCGAGCCGGAGGCGGGCCAGGCGGCCGTCGCCCAGGTGGTGCTCAACCGGGTCAGGAGCGGCCTTTATCCCACCAGCGTGTGCGGCGTGGTCTATCAGAACCGCCATCGGCACAACGCCTGCCAGTTCTCCTTCGCCTGCGAAGGCAGGCGGCTGGTCACCAACGACCGCGACTCGTGGCAGTCGGCGGTGCGCATCGCCCAGCAGGTCCTCGACGGCACCACCTACCTCGCCGACGTCGGCGGCGCCACGCACTACCATGCCGACTACGTGCGTCCGCGCTGGGCCAGCAAGCTCAAGAAGATGGATGTCATCGGCCGCCACATCTTCTACAAGCTCAAGCCGGGACAGACGTAGGGCGGACGGACGGCGGAGGTCGCCGCCCCTGCCGCGAAAATAGCATTCAGCCTGCAGCGGGACGGGCGCCCTGTGGCACCACCTCGCTTTGCGATGTTGCGCCGAGCATGATCTTTTCCGCCAACCAGCGTCCATCGTTCGGGACCCCGCTCCAGCGATGAACTCGTACGCCGTCGCCGCCGCCATCTTCGTCTGCGTGCTGGGCAGCGCGCTGCTCGCCATGGCGGTCAACCCGAAGCTGCCCGAGCGGCACTTGTCGGCCGAGACGCGCGACGTGGTAAAGCTCGGCATCGGTGTGGTGGCGGCGATGACGTCGCTGATCCTCGGCCTGCTGATCTCGTCGGTGAAGACCTCGTTCGACGAGACGGACCAGAACATCCGCCAGTTCTCCACCTACATCATCATGCTGGACGCCTCCCTGCGCCACTTCGGGCCGCTCGGCCAGGCGGCGCGCGGCAACCTCGTCACCTATACTCGCCAGGCGCTCGACGACACCTGGCCCGATGACCCCAAGCGGACCGTGGTGGAGAACCCCAAGTCGGCGGACCTGCTGCAACAGGTCGAGGACGACATCTACCTGATCCAGCCGGCAAACCAGGACGGCAAGGACCTCAAGGCCGAGGTCGTGCAGATCTACCGCAATCTCGTTTCCATGCGCTGGAAGGTCATCGTCGGTAACAGCAGCACCGTCACGCCGCTGCTGGTCGTCTCTCTGACGGTCTGGATCAGCCTGATCTTCGCCAGTTTCGGGCTGTTCGCGCCGCACAATGCCCTATCGGTCGCGGCGTTGGTGATGTGCGCGCTGTCGATCGCCACCGCCATGTTCCTGATCGTCGAGATGAGCGATCCATTCACGGGGGTCATGTCGATCTCGCCGGCGCCGGTCCGCAACGCCCTCGCCCACCAGCTCAGCTGAGCGAGCCGTCTTGCGGCGACAGGCCCGCTGGCCCACAAACACCGCCAACCACAGGAGGCAGCCAATGGGCACGTTCAAAGCACTCGTCGTTCGCAAGTCCGACAGCGGCCAGACCGCCGCGTTCGAGGATTTCGACGCCGCCGAGCTGATGGACGGCGACGTCACCGTCCGCGTCACCCATTCGACGGTGAACTACAAGGACGGCTTGGCGTTGAGCGCCAAGTCGCCGGTGGTTCGCCGCTTCCCGATGATCCCCGGCATCGATTTCGCCGGCGTGGTGGAGGCCTCGTCGAACCCCGACTTTCCGGTGGGTCGGAGCGTCGTCCTCAACGGCTGGGGCGTGGGCGAGACGCACCTGGGCGGCTACGCCGAGGTCGCCCGCGTCAAGGGCGACTGGCTGGTGGCGCTGCCGGAAGGCCTGACGGCGGGCGAAGCCATGGCCATCGGCACCGCCGGCTACACCGCCATGCTGTCGGTGATGGCGCTCGAAAGCCACGGCCTCAAGCCGGCCGACGGGCCGGTGGTGGTGACCGGCGCCGCCGGCGGCGTCGGCTCGGTCGCGGTGACGCTCCTTGCCGGAGCGGGCTGGCACGTCATTGCCTCGACCGGCCGCCCGGCCGAGGCGGACTATCTGAAGGGCCTCGGTGCCGCCGAGATCATCGAGCGGGCCGAGCTTGCGGGCCCCGGCCGGCCGATCGGCAAGGAGCGGTGGGCCGCCGGCGTCGATTCGGTGGGCTCGCACACGCTCGCCAACGTCCTCGCCATGACGAAATACCGCGGCGCCGTGGCGGCCTGCGGCCTGGCCGGCGGCATGGACCTGCCCGCCTCGGTGGCGCCCTTCATCCTGCGCGGCGTGGCGCTGCTCGGCATCGACAGCGTCATGTGTCCCAAGCCGATCCGGCAGGAGGCGTGGCGCCGCCTGGGCGCGCAGCTCGACAAGGCCAAACTGGGCCAGATGACGCAGACTATCGCCCTGAGCGACGTGCCGCAGGCGGCCGCCGACATTCTCGCCGGCAAGGTGCGCGGTCGCCTGGTCGTCACCGTCGGCTAAAGCGTTTTCGAGCGAAGTGGACGCCGGTTCGCGTGAAGAAAACGCGACAAAACAAACAGATAGAGCATTTCCGCGATTCGAAGAAACGCGGAAACGCTCTAGGACGTCTCCTCGCGTCTTTCGAAGCTGGGGCGCTTGTCTGCGCTCCGGTCGGTCAAGCCGGGCGACAGCCCCGCCAGCGCGGTCGGACGTAGATCAAGTCCGGTGAGTCGCGGCCGCGCTGTCGCCCCAAGCAGCCGCAAGATGAACTCGAACAATTCTAAATCCGCGACGGATACAGCAGTTGGATTCTGCTTGCTGATGCACCGAATCAAATGGTGGGCCGTTTGCATTCGGATATGATCGAGCTTGCAAACTTGCGCATTGCCTTCGGAACATGACTGACGCAGCCTGCATACGCTCGGTCGGCCAAGCTCAGGCCTTGCCAGACCGCTGCCGCCACCATCGGGGGACACGCAATTTGACCGACGCCACACGCTACCTGCCCGCCCTCGGCCGGCTCCTGATCGCCATCATCTTCATCATGAGCGGTATCCGCAAGCTGCTGGGGCCGGATGGCACCGAGGCCTATATCGCCGCGGCCGGCATGCCACTGCCGACGCTCGCCTATTGGATCGCCGTGGTGGTCGAGCTGGGCGGCGGCCTGTTGCTGCTCGTCGGCTATCAGACGCGCTGGGCTGCGCTGGTGCTCGCCGTGTTTTCCGCCGCCGCGGCCATCGGCTTTCACGCCAAGTTCGGCGACCAGAACCAGATGATCCACTTCCTGAAGAACCTGGCGATCGCCGGCGGCCTGCTTCAGATCGTGCATTTCGGCGGCGGTGCCTTCAGCGCGGACGCGGCGCGCCGCTAAAGCGCTTCGCGATCGGGTGGAACCACCCGATCGCTGAGAAGCGCTCCAGATTCAAAAGACTATGAGCATTTCTTTGCCATTGGATGGACTCATCCAATGGCAAAATTCTCTGGCGCGCGATCGCATGAAACCGCCCGATGCGGGCTCCGGTCAGGCGAGTCCATCGGGCGCGGCGGGCGCCGGCGACCGGCCGGGGCGTGGAACCGCGCCCTCCAGTAGCGGCCGCAGCCGCGTGAGCTCGTTGCCCACGAAGTCCATGAACGCCCGCACCCGGGCGGCTTGGCGCAGGTCCGCATGGGTGAGCAGCCAGAGCGTGCCTGAGATGTCCTGCTGCGGCTCGGTCAGCCGCAGCAGCGCCGGGTTGCTGTCCCCTGCCACGCAGGGCAGCGGCCCGATGCCGATGCCCTGCACCACCGCGTCGATCAGCCCGGCCACGGCATTGACCCGGTAGATGACCTGATCGGCGGCCGCCTGGGCACGCACGAATCGCGCCGGCTTGATGGCGGCAAGGTCCTCGCCGAGGCCGACCCATGAGCGCCCTGCAAAACGCGCCGGATCGTCAGGTGCAATATCGGCAAAGTCCTCACGCCGGCCATAGACCGCCCAGGCGATGGTGGCGATGCGCCGGCCGACCAGGGTGTCGGGTGGCCGCTCGGTGGCGCGGATGGCAACGTCGGCGTCGCGCCGCGACAGGTTGAGGGCCGCGTTGCCCAGCACCACGTCGAGCCGGATCTGTGGAAAGCGCTTGCTGAACGCGGCGAAGATCGGCGTCAGCGGCGTCATCAGCCCGTCGTTGGTGGCGACGCGCAATTCGCCCGCCGGCGACAGCGACTTGCCTTCGACCTTGCGCACGAAGGCGGCCGCATCCTCCTCCATGCGAGCCGCGATCTGCGCCATCTCCTCGCCCGCCTGCGTGAGTTCGTAGCCCGTGCGGTGGCGCTCGAACAGCTTGCAGCCCAGCGTCTGCTCGAGCTGGCCTAGGCGGCGAAACGCGGTGGAGTGGTTGATGGCGAGCTCGGCGGCCGCACCGGCGAGGCCCTTGGCCGCCGCCACCGCCCGCACCAGCCGGAAATCGTCGAGGGCCAGCCCATGCGTGCCGAGGCGAGGCGGTGGCCTGGGGATCTCGTCAGCGGTCATCGCGATCCATCCGTCGCGGGGGCGGCTGCTCGCACGCTTCCCGCACACCGGTCCACTAAGCCCACAGCTTGCAATTTTGCAATCGAGCCGTTGCGATCGCCACCCTTCCCTTGCGGTGGCGACGTGCCCATTCTCCCGTCGTCGCCGCTGGAGCGCTTCGCCATCGGCTGGAATCACCCGGGCGACCCCCCCCGCCCTCATCCGGCGCCAGCGCGCCGAGCTAGAAGGTTCACTTTGATGGCAAAGGTCCTGGTTCTCTATTACTCGTCCTATGGCCACATCGAGACGATGGCCGAGGCCGTCGCCGAGGGTGTGCGCGCCGCCGGCGGTGAGGCCGTCGTCAAGCGCGTCCCCGAGACGGTGCCGGAAGAGGTCGCCAAGGCGGGGCACTTCAAGCTCGAGCAGGCGGCGCCCGTCGCCACGGTCGACGAGCTGCCCGGCTACGACGCCATCATCTTCGGCACGCCGACCCGCTTCGGCAACATGGCCTCGCAGATGAAGAGCTTCCTCGACCAGACCGGCGGCCTTTGGGCGCAGGGCAAACTGGTCGGCAAGGTGGGCGCCGTCTTCACCTCCAGCGCCACCCAGCACGGCGGCCAGGAATCGACCATCCTGTCGTTCCATACCGTACTGCTGCATCAGGGCATGGTGGTCGTCGGGCTCCCCTATGCCTTCGCCGGCCAGATGGGCCTGGAGGAGATCAAGGGCGGCTCACCCTACGGTGCCTCCACCATCGCCGGCGCCGACGGTAGCCGCCAGCCCTCGGCGGTCGACCTGGACGGCGCCAAGTTCCAGGGCCGGCACGTGGCGCAGATCGCCGCCAAGCTCGCCGGCTGAGCCTGACCGACGCGCCGCACCAACTCGACTCGACCGTAGACCGTCAGCCGGGCATTCCCGTGGACGTTCATCCGACCTTCTCCTGAGATCCTGTAGCTTCGCAACCACAGCTTCCCCGGACCGGGTCGGATGGACAACCTATTGAAAGCTCACATCTAGGGACGCGGCGCCGCGGCGCGGCGCAGGCGGTCGTTGATCGCCTCGCCGAGGCCATCGTCGGGGATGGGAGCGACCGCGATGCCGGCGACGCCCAGCGCGTCGAGGCGCCGCAGGGCGCCGAAGAGTGCGGCGGCCGCCTCCTGCGTGTCGCCTGCCGGGCTCAGGTTGACGGTCGCGACGGCTCGCTCGAGCCCAGCCGGAGCAAAGCCGCCGAACAGCAGAGCCGCCTCGCCGGCCCTTATCTCCGTTGCCGAAAGGCGCACTCGCGCGCTGGGCGCATAGTGCGAGGCGAGCAGGCCGGGGCTCTGCGGCCGCTCCGCTTCCCGGTCATTCACCTCGCCCAGCCGCCGCCCCAGCACGATCTCGAGCTCGGCGCGGGCCAGGCCGCCTGGCCGCAGCAAGGCGGCTGCGTCACCCTCCACCAGCACGATGCTCGATTCCACCCCGATGGGCGTGGCGTCCCCGTCGAGAACCGCAGCGATGCGGCCGCCGAGGTCGTCGAGCACGTGGCTTGCCGTGGTCGGGCTGACATGGCCGGAGCGGTTGGCCGACGGCGCCACCACCGGCCGGCCGACCCCTTCGAGCAGCGCCAGCGCCAGTCGATGCGCCGGCACGCGCAGCGCCACGGTGTCGAGCCCGGCGGTTGCGAGATCGCACACGCCGTCTGGCGTGCGTCGCGGTACGACCAGCGTCAGCGGACCCGGCCAGAAGCGCTCGGCGAGCGCCCGGGCGGCCGGGCCGAAACGGCCGAGCCGCTCGGCGGCCTCGATGCTGGGCACGTGGGCGATGAGCGGGTTGAACGATGGCCGACCCTTGGCGGCATAGAGCGCCGCGACCGCGCGCGCATCGCCCGCGTCAGCGCCCAGGCCGTAGACCGTCTCGGTCGGGAAGGCCACCAGCCCGCCGCCGCGGATCAGCCCGGCGGCTCGCGCGATGCCCTCCGCGGTTGCCGGCAATCGTTCCGCACATTCCATGGGACCGCGCCACCCACGCCGAGACCAGCCCCGACGACAACATTGTTTCCTTTAGCGCCGTGTTGGCTCTAGATCGGCGGACATCGTCCGTCAAACCAGCGCTCGTTTGCCGAGCCGAGGCACGCCATGACCTACCGCGCTCCCGTCCGCGACATGATCGACACCATCCGCCACGCCGCCGGCTTCGACGCCATCCAGGCGCAGGGTCTCTACGGCGAGCTCGGGGCCGACCTGATCGAGCAGGTGCTGGATGAGGCGGGGCGCTTCGCCGCCGACCGGCTGGCGCCGCTGAACCGGGTGGGTGACACGCACGGTGCCACCTTTGCCGACGGCGTGGTGACCACGGCCCCCGGCTGGAAGGAGGCTTATGGGGCGTGGGCGGCCGCCGGCTGGAATGCCGTCGCCGGGCCGCCGGAATGGGGCGGCCAGGGCCTGCCCCTGGTGGTGCAGGTGGCCTGCGCCGAAATGTGGAACTCGGCCTGCATGGCGTTCTCGCTCGCGCCGCTGCTGACCAGCGGTGCCATCGAGGCGCTGAGCGCTCACGCCACGCCGGAGCTCAAGCGGACCTACCTGGAGAAGCTCGTCGCCGGCGTCTGGACCGGCACCATGAACCTGACCGAGCCGCAAGCCGGCTCCGACCTGTCGGCCCTGCGCGCCCGGGCGGTCCCCGCCAGCGATGGCAGCTACCGCGTCACCGGCCAGAAGATCTTCATCACCTACGGCGAGCACGACATGACGGACAACATCGTCCATCTCGTGCTCGCACGGCTGCCCGATGCGCCGCCCGGCACGCGCGGCATCTCGCTGTTCCTGGTGCCCAAGTTCCTCGTCAACCCCGACGGATCGCTCGGCGCCCGCAATGACGTGCGCTGCGCCTCGATCGAGCACAAGCTCGGCGTTCACGCCTCCCCCACCTGCGTCATGGCCTTCGGCGACGAGGGCGGCGCTGTGGGCTATCTGATCGGTGAGGAGAACCGCGGGCTCGCCTGCATGTTCACGATGATGAACAATGCCCGCCTGTCCGTCGGCATCCAGGGCGTGGCGATTGCCGAACGGGCCTTCCAGCAGGCCTTGGCTTATGCGCAGGAGCGCCGCCAGGGGCGCGCCGGCGGCTCGGCCGACGCCATGAGCGCGATCGTTGCGCACCCCGACGTGCAGCGCATGCTGATGACCATGAAGGCGCTGACGGCCGCCGCCCGCGCCATCTGCTACCGCACCGCCGCGGCACTCGACGGCGCCCATCTCGCCAGCGACCCCGCCACACGGGCCGCCGCCCACGCCCATGCCTCGCTGCTGACGCCCGTGGCCAAGGCGTTCTCCACCGACATCGGCGTCGAAGTCGCCTCCCTCGGCGTGCAGATCCATGGCGGCATGGGCTTCATCGAGGAGACGGGCGCCGCCCAGCACCTGCGCGACGCTCGCATCGCACCGATCTACGAAGGCACCAACGGCATCCAGGCCATCGACCTCGTCGCCCGCAAGCTGCCGGTCGCCGGCGGCGAGACCGTACGCGCTGCCATCGCCGCCATGCGCGTCACCGCCGCGCGCGCCACGAACGCGCGCGTCGATGGCCTCGGCACCACCGCGGCACGCCTGCGCGACGCCGCGGAATCGCTCGACCGCGCCACCGCCTATATGCTGAAGGCGCTCGCCGGCAACGCGCCCGACGATGCGCTGGCGGGCGCCGCGCCCTACCTGCGCCTGTTCGGCCTTGCCGAGGGCCTGAGCGCGATGACCGCCTCGGCGCTGGCCGCGCACGAGGCTATGGCCGCCGGCGACACCAACCCGGCTCACGCCGGGCGCATCGCACTGACACGCTTCTTCGCGGAGAATGTCGCTCCCGCGGCCTCAGGCCTCGAGCAGACGGTTCTCGGCGGCGCCCCATCCGTCCAGGCCGCGCCGTTGGTTCTCGCCGGCTGAGGCCTGTGCGGGGCGAACATCCGCAGACATTCGCCGCAACGATCGGGCGGCTCCCGGCGCGACCAATCACTGCATTGACGGCAAGCGACAAGAGCTGTCATGCGGGCGACGTCGGCGCGCCGCATAAGCGGCCGCGAGGAGGCCTCCCATGATCGTGATCTACCGGCCGGGCACCACCGGCGAGGGAGCCCCGTGCCTTGACCGGCGCATCCTCGCCCCTGGCCGGCCTATCCCGGCCGAAGCGGTGTGGATCGACCTGCTTGACCCGACGCGGGACGAGGACAAGCTGGTCGAGCAGCACCTCAACATCGAGGTGCCAACACGGGAGGACACCGACTACATCGAGCCCTCCGAACTGATCTACGCCGAGGACGGCGCGCGCTTCATGACGACGCGGCTGCTCTACAAGGTCGACAGCGATCCGGAACTCACCAGCGTCACCTTCATCCTCAAGGACGGGGTGGCCGTCACCGTCCGCTACGGCGAGCCCAAGGCATTCGATATCTTCGCCAATCGCGCCGCCAAGCCCAACGGCTGCGGGCTGACGGCGGAGCAGGTGATGGCGGGCCTGATGGACACCATCATCGACCGCGCCGCGGAAGTGCTCCAGCAGGTGGCCGAGAACATCGACCACATCTCGAAGATGGTATTCGAGCACAAGGCGGATCCGGGCAAGCGCAATGCCGAATACGAGCAGATCCTCCAACGGCTCGGCCGCTACGGCGACCTGATCTCCAAAAGCAGGGAGAGCCTGCTGTCCATCGAGCGGGTGCTGCTATCGCTCTCGGTCGCCTATCGGGCCACGCGCGTGTCGGTGGCATTGCGCGAGGAGGTGCGCACCACACTGCGCGACCTGCAGTCCCTCGAGGAGCACGCCTCCTTCCAGACCAACAAGATTCAATTCCTGCTCGATGCGACCCTTGGGCTCGTCAACATCGAGCAGAACAACATCATCAAGCTGTTCTCGGTCATGGCCGTGGTGTTCATGCCGCCAACCCTGATCGCCTCGATCTACGGCATGAACTTCAAGTTCATGCCGGAGCTGGAGTGGCAGCTCGGGTATCCGATGGCGCTGTCCATGATGGTGTTCGCCGCCATCGCGCCATACTTCTTCTTTCGATGGAAGAAATGGCTGTGAGGCCCAGCGGGAAGCCGACATGGCCACCGCAAGCGCCATGCGTGCCGTCGCTCTGCTGCTGACGCCGGTCCGCGACGACCGACCACGTTCGCGCTGATGCTGCTGCGCTCTTGTTGTCGCCGCTCCCGGCATCTATGACCCTACCGGCGGCCCGTATGTCGAACGTCATGCCGGCGTGAGGCTCGCGTCGGCGCACGGGGGAGACGAATGGCCGATTGGGCGGTGATAAGGCGAGCGATCATCGCCTGCGTCGCAGCCTACGCCTTCCTGCTGCAGGGCATTCTGGGCCTTGCCGCGCCCGCCGCCGCGTTGGGCGGCCCCTTCACCCACGAGATCTGCGCCGGGCTCGGCGACACGTCGGCCCCGGTCAAACAGGGGCCGGATCACAAGCACTGCGCCCTGTGCGCCGCGTGCCAGTTCCTGCACCTGCTGGCGTACGATGCCGTCTCCGTGGCCGCGCCCGTTGCGGATCGACCCCACACGCCAACGCCGTGGCGAGGCGAGCGGCCGCCTGAGCGCCCCGCCCTCGGCCTGGCCGGAGCGCGCGCTCCACCCCTCTTTCTCTGACCTGCAGTCGCACCGCGGATCGGGCGCACCTTTGCGGGCGCTGGATCCGCTGATCCTTGCATTTCAGATGAGAGATGATCCATGTCATTTCCCCGTGCTCCGCGCGGAGCAGCTCGGCCGCGCGCTGCCGCGTCGTTGAGCGGCGTTCTCGCGGCGATGATGCTCGCCCCCGCCGCCGCCCAGGACGCCTCCAACCACGTCGAATTGTCGACCATCACCGTCGAGGGTGCGGGCCGGCCGCGCGGGCCGCTCCAGGACGATGTGGCGAAGCTGGAGATCAAGAACGACACCGGCAGCTTCGTGAAGCTCACGCCCTTGGAGACACCGGGCGTGGTGGATGTCGTCTCGCAACAGGACATCAAGGAAAAGGGCCTGCGGACGCTGACGGAGGCGTATAATTCGGTGCCGGGCGTGTTCGCCGGCAATTTGCCCGGCGAGCCCGGCGTCACCTCGATCCGCGGCTTTTCGCGCGCTGCGACCGGCTACTCGATCGACGGCGTGCAGATGTCCGACCCGCTGCTGGCCTCGCGCAACTACGACACCTTCAGCTTCGAGCGCGTGGAGGTGCTCAAAGGTCCCGCGTCAGTGATCTACGGGACCGGAGCGCTGGCCGGCGCCATCAATCTCGTCACCAAGCAGCCGCAGCTGGGCGAAACCCATGCGGAGGCGCTGGCGAGCTACGGCAGCTTCAACACGCTGCGCACCGGTGCCGATTTCAACGCCTCGCTCGGCCCCAACGCGGCGGCGCGAACCACGCTGAGCTACGGGCAGAGCGGCGGCTACATCGACGACACCAACCCGCGCACCTTCGGCTTCGGCACCGCCGTCACCTTCACGCCGACGGACCGGCTGACCCTCAATGCCTCGCTCAACTACTTCCACGACAACTACAGCACGCCCTATCAGGGCATTCCGCTGGTGCCGCTCTCGGCCGCGCTGGCTCCCAGCAAGCTGGTGACGACACAGAACGGCTACGTCGTGGACGAGGCCATGCGGGCCGAGAACTACAACGTCTACAACGGCCTGATGAAGTCCGACGCAGCCTGGCTGCGCGGCAGCGCCGAATACCGGCTCACCGACAGCTGGACGATCAAGAACGAGCTGAACGCCTACAAGGCGTTCCGCGACTGGGAGAGCTCGGAGGACTACACCTTCAATCCGGCGACCGGCCTGCTCGATCGCTCGACCACCAAGATCAACCACGACCACCGGTTCTGGTCGGACCGTCTGAGCGCCAACTTCGACGGCGACGTACTGGGCTTGCGCCACCGTTTCGGCACCGGCGTCGAGTACATCGACACGACGCTGATATCCGAACGGCGATTCGGCACGACGACGCCGGTCACCCGCTTCGATCCGGCCCGGGGGCTGTTCCCGGTCGATACGGCCCGAAATTTCCCGACCCGCCAGAACTTCGACAGCCGGATCAAGACGCTCGCAACCTTCGGAGAGGATGCGCTCAACCTCACGCCGGACTGGCTGGCGGTTGCCGGCATCCGTTACGAGAGCATCCGCCTCGAGCGCGGGATCGACGACCTCAACACAGGCCTTCTGTCACGCTTCGACAGGACCTTCGACAGCGTCTCCTGGCGCGTGGGCACGGTCTACAATCTGGCCCCGGGCACGGCATTGTTCGCCCAATACAACGAGGCGACGATGCCTGTGGCGGCCCTGCTGCTCGCCAACCTCGCCAACTACGATTTCGAGCTGTCGACCGGCCGGTCGGTGGAAGCGGGCATCAAGTCCGTCCTGTGGAACGATCGCCTCGTGGCGACCGCCTCGGTCTACCAGATCGAGCAGGACAACATCCTGACGCGGGACCCGCTCAATCCGTCGCTGACGGTCCAGGGCGGCAGCCAACGCTCGCGCGGCGTGGAGATCGAGGTCGCCGTGGCCGTGACCGAGCAGTGGAAGATCAGCGGCAATGCCACGTGGATCGACGCCGAGTTCACGGAGCTGCGCAGCGCGGCCGGCGACTTCGCCGGCAACCGGCCGCCGAACGTTCCCGATCACGCCATGTACGCGATGAGCACCTACCGCTTCGACAGCGCTCCGCTCACTGTCGGCGCGTCCCTGCAATATGTCGGGCCGTTCTACACGGACAATGCCAACACCATCAAAGTGGGCGAGCGTGCCCTCCTCGACGCATGGCTCGCCTACGATGTCGGCGGCGGCACGTTCCGGCTGCGCGGCCGCAACCTGACCAACGCGTTCTACGCGGACTGGTCGGGCTACAGCTCGACGCAGATCTATCTCGGCGCCCCGCGCAGCGTGGAGCTCTCCTACAACGTCAGGTTCTGACGGCCCTGCGGTCATCGGCGCGCGCCGCGACCGCAAAGCTGTTGACCGAGCCGGGAACATCCCATGTCCGCTCACGCTTCCCACGACGCGGCGGTCTACCGCACCATCTGGCGGTGGCATTTCTACGCCGGACTGATCGTCGCGCCGTTCATGCTGGTCCTTGCCGTCACCGGCGCGATCTACCTCTTCAACGACGAGATCAACGATGTCGTGCAACGCGATCTGCGCTTCGTCACGCCCTATGCCGAGCCTTTGCCGGCGAGCCGCCTCATCGCCGCGGCAATCACCGCCTCGCCCGGCGGTCGCGCGACACGCATCGACATGCCGGGGAGCCGCGATCGCAGCGCTCAGGTCTTCGTCTCGCCCCAGCATGGCGAGCCGTTCCGTATCTTCGTCGATCCCGGCACCGGCAACGTCCTGGGCTCCCACGTCTACGGCCGCACGCTGGTGGGCCTCGCCGACCTTGCGCACGGCTCGCTGATGCTCGGCCCGCTCGGCGACAATATCGTCGAGCTGGCCGCCTGCTGGGGGTTCATCCTGACTGTCACCGGGCTCTATCTCTGGTGGCCCCGCGGCCGCCGCGGCCTGGCCGGCACGCTGCTGCCGCGCCTTGCCGCCAGCGGACGCGCCTTCTGGAAGGACCTGCACGCCGTGACCGGCGTGTGGACCGCCCTCCTCATCCTGTTCCTGATCCTCACGGGACTGCCATGGGCATCGCTCTGGGGCGATCTGCTGCGCCGTGGCACGGACCTCGCCGGCATCGGCTATCCGACAAGCTTTCGGGGCCACGGCGCTGTGCCGGCCGCGAGCCCACCGCCCGAAGTCGCCAAGGCGGGACCGTGGACCTTGGCGACGGCGCCCCCGCCACAGTCGGACGAGCACGCTCACCATCACGGCGGGGGCCGAGCGACAGGCGCCGCGCCGGGGGCCATGCCGTCCGCTGTCGATGCCGTGGCGGGCGCGCTTGCCGTCCGCGGCATCGGCGGGGCCTACCGCTTGACACTGCCCAAGGATGGCACCGGCGTCCTCACCGCCGTCATTTACCCGGACCGGCCGCAGGGACAACGCACCCTCTACATCGACCAATACTCGGGCCACGTCCTGCGGGAGGTCGGCTTCGCGGACTACGGCTGGGCCGCCAAGGCGGTGGAGATCGGCGTCCAGCTGCACATGGGCAACTACTTCGGACGGCTCAACCAGATCGTCATGCTGATCCCCTGCGCCGGCATCGTCGTCCTCTCGACCACGGGGGTCTACATGTGGTGGCGCCGGCGGCCCAAAGGGCGGCTCGCCGCGCCACGGGCCATCGCTCATCCCAAGCTCAGAACGGTGGCCCTCATCGTCGTCGGACTTGCCATCGTCTTTCCGCTTGCCGGCGCCTCGCTGCTCATCGTTCTTGCGCTGGACGCGGCCTATCGCCGGGTCGAGGCATGGATGCAGGTCCCGGGTGCCTCGGCACCGTCATAGAGCGTTATCGAGCGAAGTGGACGCCGGTTCGCGTGAAGAAAACGCGATAAATCAAACGGATAGATCATTTCGGCGATTCGAAGAACCGCGGAAATGTTCTGCGCGGTGGCGCGGCAACACTGCGGAGGCGAGGCCGCCGCATCGCTTGCTCCGGCGGGCAGCGCGGAAATGTCTTCACCGGCCGGCCGAAGCGGCCTGCCCGGGCGGTGATGCTCCTGGCTGCGGCGTGCCGGCATCGTGGTCAGCCGGGCCCAGGAAGCCGCGCAGAAACTCCACCGGCATGGGGAAGACGATGGTGGAGTTCTTGTCGCCGGCGATGTCGTAGAGCGTCGAGAGATAGCGCAGCTGCATGGCCTGCGGCAGCTTGGCCAGGGTCGTGGCCGCCTCCACCAGGCGCTCGGCGGCCTGCTGCTCGCCCTCGGCGTTGATGATGCGGGCGCGCCGGTTGCGCTCGGCCTCCGCCTGGCGGGCGATGGCGCGCACCATGCTGTCGTCGATGTCGACGCGCTTGATCTCCACATTCGCCACCTTGATCCCCCAGGCGTCGGTTTGATTGTCGAGGATCTCCTGGAGGTCGGCGTTGAGCTTGTCGCGCTCCGCCAGCATGTCGTCGAGGTCGTGCTTGCCGAGCACCGAGCGCAGCGTCGTCTGGGCGAGTTGGCTGGTCGCCGCCATGTAGTCCTCCACCTGGATCACCGCCTTGTCGGGCTCGATGACGCGGAAATAGAGCACGGCGTTCACCTTCACCGAGACGTTGTCGCGCGAGATGACGTCCTGCGCCGGCACGTCGAGGACGATGGTGCGCAGCTGCACGCGTACCAGTTGCTGGACGAAGGGGACGAGGACGACGAGGCCCGGCCCCTTCACGCCGGAGAAGCGGCCGAGGGTGAAGACGACGCCGCGCTCGTACTCGCGCAGGATCCGGATGCTCGTCAGCACGACGACGAGAACGAGGAAGACGATCGCGACGAGGGGTACGAGGGCGAGGGTCATGGGCGCTCTCCGTCAGGCTCGCGACCGCCGTCGGGAGCCACGAGTAGGACGAGGCGGTCGCGGCCGGTCACGCGCACGCGCCGGCCCGGCGCGAGAGGGACGGCGCCAACCGCGCGCGCCTGCCAGCGCTCGCCGTGGACGCGCACTTCGCCGCGCACGCCGGCCCAGCTCAGCACCGTGCCGGGCTCGCCGACCATGGCCTCCCCGCCCGTCACCGGACGACGCCGATGGGCCCGAACCACCGCCGCCAGCATCACCGCGAACAGCACCGCGGTCACGGCCGTCGACGCCGCCACGACCAGTGGCGATACGGCGATGCCGGACTGCTCGTTGAACAGCAGGAGGGAGCCCAGCGCGAATGCGACGATGCCGCCGGCGCCGAGAATGAACGTGGGCGCCATCGCCTCCATGGCCAAGAGGGCCATGCCCAGGAGGATCAGGCCCAGTCCCGCATAGTTGACGGGCAAGAGATTGAAGGCAAAGAGGCCGACGAGCAGCGCGATCGATCCGACCACGCCAGGCACCACCGTGCCCGGGTTCATGAACTCGAGAATGATACCGTAGATGCCGACGAGAAGGAGGATGTAGGCCATATTCGGATCGGTGATGACGCCGAGCAACGCCGTCCGCCAGCCGGGCCGCTCAACGACCGGAGTGAGCCCTGCGGTGTCCAGGGTGACGGTGCGGCCGCCAACGCCCACGCGCCGCCCCTGCGCCTTGGCCAGCAGGTCCCCGACGTCGTTCGCCACGATTTCGACTACGCGACGCTCCAGCGCTGCGCCAGCGGACAGGCTGGCGGCCTGGCGCACGGCCTCCTCGCCCCAGTCCGCGTCGCGCCCGCGCAGCTCCGCCAGACCGCGGATGAAGGCCGCGGCGTCGTTCACCGCCTTTGCCGCGGCGGCATCCGCCGGCGACTCGCCGCCCTTGTCGTCCTTGCCGCTTCCTCCGGGCAAGCCGCCCCCCAGCTGGATCGGCGTGGCGGCACCGAGACTGGTGCCCGGCGCCATGGCCGCCAGGTGGCAGGCGTAGAGGATGTAGGTGCCGGCGCTCGCCGCTCGCGCGCCGCTCGGCGCGACGTAGCCGATGACCGGCACCGGCGAGGCGAGGATGTCGCGCACGATGTCGCGCGTGCTCGAGGCGAGGCCGCCCGGCGTATCCAGACGCAGAACGACGACCGCGGCCCCGCGCGCGCCGGCGCTGGCGAGGGCGTGCCGCAGGTATTCGGTCGTCGCCGGGCCGATGGCTCCAGCGACGTCGACGACGAGGGCCGAGCGTTCGGCCGGCATGGGGCTCGCTTGCGCATGAGCCGCGCGCGGCAAGCTCATGGACAGCCCGGCGATGACAAGCAGCAGCGTACTCAGGCGCGCCATGCCGCGGACGAGCCGCGGGACGGCCGCCGGGGAGAGGACAGGACGATGCGCCGGCCGATGGGGCACGCTGGGGCGCCCTCCGTTGCATCCCTCTAGATGGGATCGGCGCGCGCATTTCCCAATCGGATGCGATCAACCCGTCGGCGGGATCGATGGGCTTTGCGCGTCAGGCCCGCCGGGGCGGGGACATCGGCCGGGGACGGACGCCGGTGCCCGTCGCCACCCAGATGACGTGCCGCGCGCCCCCTCCCCCGTGCACGGCGCGCGCCCTCATCTCCTCGACAGCGAAGCCCACCTTGCGCAGGCGCTGGGTGAAGCTGCGGTCCGGCCCTGCCGACCAGACGGCCAGGATGCCGCCAGGCTTGAGCGCCCGCTTGGCGGCACCAAGCCCGGCGACGTCATAAAGACCGTCGTTGGCCGCGCGCGTGAGGCCCTCGGGGCCGTTGTCGACATCGAGCAGGATGGCATCCCAGGTAGCGCGGCCACCGCCGATGAGGTCGCTCACGTCGGCGACGCGAATGTCGACGCGCGGATCGGTCAGGCTGTCGCCGAAGACCTCGGCGAGCGGCCCCCGCGCCCAATCGACGACGGCAGGCACCAGCTCGGCAACGGTGATGCGGCTCTCCGCCGGCAGGCCGCCGGCGAGCGCCGCGCGCAGGGTGAAGCCCATGCCGAGGCCGCCAATGAGCAGATGAGGCCGGCCGCGGCCGCGGATGCGCTCGCAGGCGACAGTGGCGAGCGCCTGTTCGGAGCCGCTGACACGACTGTTCATCAGCTCGATCGCCCCGGACATGATGGAGAACTCGCCGCCGCGCCGCTTCAGCCGCAGCTCGCCGCCGCCGGGCATGGTCGCAGTGTCGAGCTGGACCCAGGGAATCACGATGCCACCCTTCCGTCCGCGGGATGAAGCACCACCGCGCTGAACGGGCTGCCTTAGCCGAATGCGGCTTTACTGCCCAGCGCGAACGTCAGCGCCCCGTGCCATAAGGGCGCCGCCCGCCGCCCGCACATCGTGAGCCCATGATTCGTCTCGAGAGCATCAGCAAGCAGAACGGCCACCAGATCCTGTTCATCGAGGCCTCCGCGGCCCTCCAGAGGGGGGAGAAGGTCGGCCTCGTCGGCCCCAACGGCAGCGGCAAGACCACCCTCTTCCGCATGATCACGGGACAGGAGCATCCGGACGAGGGCCAGGTGGCCGTCGATCGCGGCGTCACCATCGGTTACTTCAGCCAGGACGTGGGGGACATGGCGGGCCGCAGCGCCGTCGCCGAGGTGATGGACGGCGCCGGCCCGGTCAGCGTCGTCGCGGCCGAACTGAAGGAGCTGGAGGCCGCCATGGCCGATCCGGACCGGGCCGACGAGATCGACGAGATCGTGGCCCACTACGGCGAGGTGCAGGCTCGCTTCGAGGAGCTGGACGGCTACGCTCTGGACGGGCGCGCGCGCGAGGTCCTGGCCGGATTGAGCTTCACCCAGGAGATGATGGACGGCGACACGGGCGCCCTGTCCGGCGGCTGGAAGATGCGCGTGGCGCTCGCTCGCATCCTCCTCATGCGGCCCGACGTCATGCTGCTGGACGAGCCGAGCAACCACCTGGACCTGGAGAGCCTGATCTGGCTGGAGGACTTTCTCAAGTCCTATGACGGCGCCCTGCTAATGACCTCGCACGACCGCGCGTTCATGAATCGCATCATCACCAAGGTGGTGGAAATCGACGGCGGCGCGCTCACGGCCTACGCCCGCGACTACGAATTCTACGAGCAGCAGCGCGCGCTCAACGAGAAGCAGCAGCAGGCCCAATTCGAGCGTCAGCAGGCGATGCTGGCCAAGGAGATCAAGTTCATCGAGCGCTTCAAGGCGCGCGCCTCCCATGCGGCGCAGGTGCAGAGCCGCATCAAGAAGCTCGACAAGATCGACCGGGTGGAGCCGCCCAAGCGCCGGCAGACGGTCCTGTTCGAGTTCCCGCCGGCGCCCCGCTCGGGCGAGGACGTGGTCAGCCTGAAGGATGTGCACAAGAGCTATGGCGGCCGGCGCATCTACGAGGGCTTGGACTTCCTGGTGCGCCGCCGGGAGCGCTGGTGCGTCATGGGCATCAACGGCGCCGGCAAGTCGACGCTGCTGAAGCTGGTGGCGGGCACGGCCGAGCCCGACCAAGGCACTGTGGCCGTGGGCAGCAGCGTCAGGATGGGCTATTTCGCGCAGCATGCCATGGAGCTGCTCGACGGTGAGCACAGCGTGTTCCAGTCGCTGGAGGACGCCTTTCCCCAGGCCGGGCAAGGCTCGCTGCGCGCGCTGGCCGGCTGCTTCGGCTTCTCCGGCGACGACGTGGAGAAGCGGTGCCGCGTGCTGTCGGGCGGCGAGAAGGCCCGGCTGGTGATGGCGAAGATGCTCTACAATCCGCCCAACCTCCTGGTGCTGGACGAGCCCACCAACCACCTGGACATGGCGACCAAGGAGATGCTCATCGCGGCGCTGTCGCAATACGACGGCTCGATGCTGTTCGTCTCGCACGACCGCCACTTCCTGGCGGCCCTGTCGAACCGGGTGCTGGAGCTGACGCCCGACGGCGTGCACCACTACGGCGGCGGCTACACCGAGTACGTCGCCCGCACCGGCCAGGAGGCGCCGGGCCTGCGGGGCTGAGACCCGCTGGCGACGGGCCGCGCGCACCACCGGGGAGCACCGGGCGCTTGCGCGCCCGTCGCGGTGCTCCCGTATTGAGCTCACGTCAGGTCAAGAGCATGTCCCGACCAGATGGATCATCGGACCGGGTGGAATTGACTCCAGTTTTTTAGTCCGTGTTGCCTCTATCCGATCGGACGCCGCCGATGGAGGCATGCAGAGGTGCGCCTCTAGAGCGTTTTCGAGCGAAGTGGACGCCGGTTCGCGTGAAGAAAACGCGGCAAATCAAACAGATAGAGCATTTCGGCGATTCGAAGAAACGCGGAGATACTCTAGTGCAGCAGCGGCGTCGACTCGCCGAACACGTAGCGGAAGCTGACCGAGACGATGTCGGCGCTGGCATCGGTCACGCCTGCGAAAGCGATGTTGCCGACATTGTAGTCGCGCCCTGCGCCCGACTGGATCCGGTTCCGGTCGAGGAAGAAATGCGAATAGGCGAGGCTGAGCGTCAGCTTATCGCTCCAGCGGTAGCTCGCGCCGACCGAGAGGTTGACGCGATCGCCGTCCGGCAGGCGCACCGAGCGGTTCGAGAAATCGATCGGCGAGACCTCGTAGGCGAGGCCGCCGCGCACCGTCAGGCGCGGCGACCAGTCGTACTCGGCGCCAATCGAATAGGTGAACCCGTCCTTGTAGTTCAGCGGCAGCGTGCTCACCGGCACGCCGAGGGTCCGCGAGACGATGCCGACCGTGCCGAGCCGGCTCCAGTTGTCCCACTCGAAACCGAGATCGACCCGGACGTTCGGGGCCACCACCTGGCTCAGGCCGACGCTGACCTTCTCGGGTGTGTTGAGGTTCGAGGTGACCTGCCCGGCGGTGCGGGCGAGCGCCGCCAGCGGCACTCCGATCGAGCCCTCGATGTCATGATGGATCGACGAGCGGTAGCCGATGCCGAGGACCGTGCCGGCACGCGGGGTAATCGTGGCGCCCGCGGTGAAGCCGACGCCCCAGGATTCGCCCTTGAGGAAGGCGCTCGGATAGGCTGTGGGCAGGATGCCGGGAATCGGCGTGGCTTGCCGCAGGTTGAGGCGGAAAACCTCGACGGTCGGCCCGGCCGCGACCGAGAGCCACTCGTTGACCTTGAAGCCGACGACCGGGTTGAGGGCGAGCGAGAAGATGCGCGAGGAACGTCCGTAGGCCTCGCCTGCCCAGGTCTGGTCCGGCTTGGTCGCGAGGCCGAAGGGCGCACCGGCCGAGAGGCCGACCCAAAGCCGGTCGTTGATCTGGTAGGAGGTGGCGCCCGCCGGGACCAGGGCCCCCTGCCCGATGTCGCCCGAGCCGCCGAGCGGCAGAAAGTTCGGATGGGTACCCGCCGTCGGCTGGATCTTCGCCGACAGGTTGATGAAGGTGAGGTTCTGCTCCGTCACCCAGCCCGGCCGCATGGTGATCACCGCCGGATTCCAGAACATCGAGGAGACGCCGCCGGAGCCGGCCGCGGCGCCGGCGAACGCCATGCCCTGCGCCTCGGTGCTCTGCTCACGGATACCGAAGGCGCCGGCCAGGCCCTCCGTGGTACCGGCGGCAAGCAATCCACCGGCAGCAACGCTCGCCAGCGCGAGCGGCCGAACCCAACCAGTCATCGTACCAGGCCCCCAAATCATGTTCGACAATGCCGGATTCCCGTTGGTCGTCGGGCTCCGGCTCCCCCGGAGCGACCATGAACGAACCCTGTCATTTCGGCAAGCAAATTAAGACAAGTCTATCTGAAGTATAATTTTTCCAGATACGAACTTACATCAGCTCAGATCGGCAATGGACAATCTCCACGGCCTCGCATGACTGATCAATGGGCGCCTGCGCGAGCTGCGGAAACTGGTGAAGCCTGGCATCGAGGTCGCGTTGCCTGGCACCGACGATGGCTGTGATCGCGGGTCATCCGGCGTGGGCGTAACGGCTGTTCTGCGTCGGACGGGCTCGCCATCGCGCCCGGTCGGAGCCATATCTGAACCATGACGTCGCCTCCAGGAAATGACGGCTGATGGCGGACGCGTATGGCGCCGGCGCCCCGGGGGCCGCGATGCGCGGCGTTCGCGGTCAGCCATTGCCGACGCCGCGGACGTTGCGGGAGCGGCTTGGCGCGCTGCGCAACCTCGGCCCGTTTCTGGCGATGGTCTGGCGCACCAGCCCGGCGCTGACCACGGCCTCGCTGGGGCTGCGGCTGATCCGGGCAGTGCTGCCGGTGGCAACCCTGTTCATCGGCAAGCTGATCATCGACGACATCGTCGCGCTGGTGCAGATGCCGGACAGACCGACGACGCTCGGTCAATGGCTCGAAACCGGCCGCCTCGATCGGCTCGGGCTGCTGCTGGCCGCCGAGTTCGCGGTGGCAGTCGCTGCGAATGTTCTCGGGCGGGTGGTCTCACTGATCGACAGCCTGCTCGCCGAGCGCGTGACCAACGCCTCCAGCGTGCGCCTGATGGAGCATGCGGCCACCCTCGACCTGGAGGATTTCGAGGACGCGAACTTCCAGGACCAGCTCGAACGGGCGCGCCGCCAGACCAGCGGGCGCATGTCGCTGATGGCGCTGCTGTTCAGCCAGGCACAGGATCTGGTAACCGTGGCGAGCCTCGCCGGCGGCCTGCTGCTCTACTCGCCCTGGCTCGTCGTCCTGCTGCTGGTCGCGCTGCTGCCGGCCTTCCTGGCGGAGGCGCACTTCAACGCCCAGAGCTATTCGCTCGACTATATGCGCACGCCGGAGCGGCGCGAGCTCGACTACGTCCGCCAGACCGCCGCCAGCGTCGAGACCGCCAAGGAGGTGAAGATCTTCGGGCTCAGCGGCTTCCTCATCGACCGCTACCGGCAGCTCGCCGCCGAATTCTATGCGGCCAACCGCCGGCTCGCCGTGCGCCGGGCGGGCTGGGGCGGGCTATTCGCCGCGCTCGGCAGCGCCGGCTACTACCTCGCCTACGCCTACATCGCCTGGCGCACGCTGACCGGCTCGTTCTCGGTCGGAGACCTCACCTTCCTCTCCGGCTCGTTCCTGCGCCTGCGCGCGCTGTTCGAGGGGCTGCTGTCGAGCCTGTCCGCCACCGCGAGCCAGGCGCTCTACCTCAACGACTTGTTCTCATTCTACGAGATGAAGCCGGAGATCCTGTCCCCGCCCGATCCGCGGCCGTTCCCGCGGCCGATCCGCCAGGGCTTCGCGTTCGAGGATGTCGGGTTCCGCTATCCCGGCGCCGAGCGCTGGGCGGTGCGGCACATGAGCTTCACCCTCGACGCGGGCGAGGTCGTCGCGCTCGTGGGCGAGAATGGCGCCGGCAAGACTACCCTGGTGAAGCTCATCGCCCGTCTCTACGATCCCGACGAAGGCCGCATCCTGCTCGACGGCCACGACCTGCGCGCCTACGATCTGGACGAGCTGCGCGCCAACATCGGCGTCATCTTCCAGGACTTCGTCCGCTACAATCTCACCGCCGCCGACAACATCGCCGTCGGCCGCATCGCCTCACGTGCCGACCGCGCGCGCATCACCCGCGCCGCGGCGCGCAGCCAGGCCGACGAGGTGATCGGCAGGCTTGCGGGCGGCTATGACCAGATGGTCGGCAAGCGCTTCAGGAACGGCGTGGAGTTGTCCGGCGGCGAATGGCAGAAGATCGCCATCTCCCGCGCCTACATGCGCGACGCGGCCGTGCTGATCCTCGACGAGCCGACGGCAGCGCTGGACGCTCGCTCCGAGTTCGAAGTGTTCCGCCGCTTCAAGGAGCTCAGCCAGGGCCGGACGGCGATCCTCATCTCGCACCGCTTCTCCAGCGTCCGCATGGCCGACCGGATCCTCGTCCTTGCCAATGGCCAGGTGGAAGCCGCCGGCACGCACGACGAGCTCATCGCCCAGTCCGGCCGCTATGCCGAGCTCTTCGAACTGCAGGCCGCAGGCTACCGCTAGCAGGCTCTGTCGGTGTTCAGGGCGGCCCGTCAATTTATCCGGGTAAAACCATTGCGAGATTTGACCCGGGTGATATTATGCGGGCGAGAGAGACGTCCCAAACGTCGGTGCGCCGGGATCACGGGTCATGAAGGGCGAAGCAAGGAAGGCGGCCATCGCGGCCTACAAGGAGCGCAAGGCAACGGCCGGCATCTTCGCCGTGCGCTGCAGCGCCACGGGCGAGCGCTGGGTGGGGCGCACGCCCGATCTGAACACGGTGCAGAACCGGCTGTGGTTTACGCTGCGCCATGGCAGCCACCGCTCTCGCACGTTGCAGGCGGCCTGGCATCGGCACGGTCCCGACGGCTTTCTCGTCGAGGACATCGAGCTGATCGCCGATGAAGCCATCGACTATGTCCGCGAGCGCATCCTGAAGGAGCGGCTCGCCCATTGGCGCGCGACGCTGGATGCCGAGGCGATCTGAGCTCGGCGGACGCGCCGTGCCGTCGTCTGTCGGAGTCACCAGCTTATCCGACCGGATAAGGCAGGCGGCCACGCGGCGGCTCAAGACGTTCGCGGCTGTGGCTGGTCGGCCGCGAGCATGGCAACGATGGTTTCGACCACGTCCGGCACGGCATTCTCGTCGAGCCACATGTGATAGCGCTTCGCCGGCCCGGCCAGCGCCCATTCGCGCAGCGACAGCACGCTGTTGAGATAGGCCTCCAGGAAGACCATGCGCCGGTTCCTGGTGCGCTCCGGCACATCCGAGAGGAGCCGCCGCAGGTGCTGGAGGCACCTGAGGTAGCCCGAGTTCAGCCGCCCCTCCAGGGCGGCGATGAACATGTCGCGGTGGGTCAGCGACAGCAGGGCGATGAAGCGCGTATAGCTCTGCTCGCTGCCGCCGAGCTCTTCGGGAAGATTGATGGAGGGAATCACCAGCGCCTCCACGATCTCGCGGATCGTGCGCGGGCCGCCGGCGGCCTCCAGCGCATCGAGCTGCGCGTTGCGCCGCTCGTCGATGATGCGGGCCCCGTCGGCAACGATCTCCCGGATCAGCGCCTCCTTCGAGCCGAAGTAGTAGGTGAGCGAGCCGTGGTTCTTCTGCCCGGAGGCGGCGACGATCTCGCGCACGGTGACGCCGTCGATGCCGTGGCGCGCGAACAGCTTGCAGGCCGTCTGCTTGATCTGCTCCCGTGCGCCTTTCGGCACCCGCTCGTTCATCTTTGCCAACTTGACGCCGCTCCGGGCCATTGTTAGGCCACCTGGATAAGCGACCCAGGCGGCTTCCCGCGGCCTTAGCAGATCGGCCGGTCCGGTCAAAGGGGCGGGACTGGCAAGCCGGGTCGCGGCGACGGAGGAGATGGCGCGTTGGGCGGTTTCGATTTTCAGGGGCGCACGGTGCTGGTGGTCGGCGGCTCCAGCGGCATCGGCAACGGCATCGCCCAGCAGTTCCGCGCACACGGGGCCGAGGTCCACGTCTGGGGCACGCGCGTGTCGGCCGACGCCTACCGGGCCGAGGACGGCAGTGACCTCGACGGGCTGCGTTATCAGCAGGTGGATGTCGGCGACCGCGAGGCGATCGTCGCATGCCAGCCCCCGTTCCAGCGCCTGGACGTGCTGGTGCTGAGCCAGGGCACGGTGGTCTACCGGCGCGGCGAGTTCGAGCAGCCGGGATGGGACCGGGTGATCGGCGTCAACCTCGACAGCGTCATGGCCTGCGCCGTCAAGTTCAAGCCCCTCCTGTCGGAAGCGCGCGGCAGCCTGATCGTCATCAGCTCGATCTCGGGTTCCCGCGCCAATTTGGGCAACCCTGCCTACGCTGCCTCCAAGGCCGGTGCCATCAGCCTCACCAAGAGCCTCGCCGCCGCTTGGGCGGGAGATCAGATCCGCGTCAACGGGATCGCGCCCGGGCTCGTCGACACCAAGCTCACCAAGGTAACCACGGAAAACCCCAAGCGGCGCGACGCGGCGTTGGCGACGATCCCCATGGCCCGCATGGGCACGCCGGAGGACATGGCGGGCGCGGCCCTGTTCCTGGCCTCCCCCTATGCCGCCTATGTCTGCGGCCAGACCCTCACGGTGGACGGCGGGCTCACCCTGTCCTAGGGCGTTTTCGAGCGAAGTGGACGCCGGTTCGCGTGAAGAAAACGCGATAAAACAAACAGATAGAGCATTTTGGCGATTCGAAGAAGCGCGAGAATGCTCTAGGGCGCCGACGGGTCGCGCGGCCGCGCCCGAGTTGGACGGCACCGCCGACCGGCGGTCGCCCGAGCGTTGAGCGGCCGTCGCCCGCTCGCCGCCTGTCCCGCCGGGACCGGCGGTCAGATCGAACGAGCTCTCCCATGCTGATCGAACGCAAGCAGACCTACGAGGAGATGTGCGCGGCCTTCCGCTGGCGCATCCCCGCCGCCTACAACATCGCTCACGACGTCAGCGACCGTCATGTGGCGGCGACGCCCGACCGCGTCGCGCTCATCCACGAGCGGGCGGACGGGACCGTCGAGACCTACACCTTCCTCGCCGTGCAGCACGCCGCCAATCGCCTCGCCAATCTCCTGCGCCACGTCGGCGTCGGCCAGGGCGAGCGCGTCATGATCCTGCTCGGCCAGGATCCGGCGACGGCCATCGCCCATCTCGCCTGCTGGAAATCCGGGATCGTCTCCATTCCGACCTCGATCCTGTTCGGGGCGGACGCATTGCTCTACCGGCTCAACGACGCCGGCGCCAAGGTCGTCATCACCAATCGCGAGAACTACGCCAAGATCGCGGAGATCCGCGATCAGGCGCCGAGTCTCGAAACGGTCCTCCTGGTGGACGGCGACGATGTCGGCGCCCAGTCGCTTTGGGCTGGTGCCGAACGGGCCTCGGACAGGTTCGATACCTTGTCGCTCACGCCGGATACACCGGCCTTCATCAGCTACACGTCCGGCACGACCGGGCTGCCGAAAGGCACGCTGCACGGCCACCGCGTGCTCCTCGGCCACATGCCGGGCGTGGAGTTCATGCTCGACTTCTTCCCCCAGCCCGGCGACATCACCTGGTCGCCCGCCGACTGGTCGTGGCTGGCGGGCCTCATGAACATTCTCATGCCCGGCTGGTTTGCGGGCGTACCGGTGCTGACCTGGCGGGCCTCGAGTTTCGATGCCGACGAGGCGCTCCGCATGATCGCCAAGCACCAGGTGCGCACGGCGATGCTGACTCCGACCATGCTCAAGCTGATGCGCCAATCGGGCTCCCCGCACCTGCGCGACGTCAAGCTGCGCGCCGTCGTGTCGGGATCGGAGGCGGTCGGCAAGGACCTGCTGGAGTGGGCCAACGGGACGCTCGGCCTCCACATCAACGAGGGCTTCGGCCAGACCGAGTGCAACATGGCCATGGGCAATTGCTGGCAGGTGCTGCCGCCTCGGCTCGGGTCGCTGGGCAAGGCCGTTCCCGGACAGGCGGCCGCCATTGTCGACGACGCCGGTGAGGAACTGCCGCCGGGCACCACGGGCAACCTCGCCTTCCGGCGCGGCCATCCCGCGATGTTCCTCGAATACTGGAAACGGCCGGAGGCGACGGCGGAGAAATACGCCGGCGACTGGATGATCACCGGCGACATGGCCACAATGGATGGCGACGGCTACTTCTGGTACCAGGGCCGCGGCGACGACGTCATCACCAGCTCGGGCTACCGCATCGGGCCGGGCGAGATCGAGGACGCGCTCGTGCGCCACCCGGCGGTGGTGATGGCCGCCGCCATCGGCGTGCCGGACCCCGTGCGCACCGAGACGATCAAGGCCTTCGTCATCCTGGCACCCGGCCACGCCCCGAGCCCCGAACTCGCCGACGACATCCGCAAGACCGTGCGCAGCCGGCTCGCCAAGCACGAGTATCCGCGCGAGATCGAATTCATCGACGCGATGCCGATGACCACCACGGGCAAGATCCTGCGGCGCGAGCTGCGGGAGCGCGAGACGGCGAAGATCAAGACAACCTGAGCGCGGCCGGTGGCCGCGACTTTGGCCGTGGCAAGCGGCCGTCCAGAGGAGAAGAGACGATGAGGGACAGAATTTCCGCAGTGAGCCTGGCCGTTCTGGCGGTCGGCCTGCCCGCGGCAGCGCGCGCCGAGGGCCCGCCGAGCGAAATCCGGATCGGGCAGACAATGCCCTATAGCGGACCGGCGTCGGCCTACGGGGTCATCGGCCGGGTCGAGGCCGCATATATCGACATGATCAACGACAAGGGCGGCATCAACGGCCGCAAGGTCAAGTTCATCAGCCTCGACGACGCCTATTCGCCGCCCAAGACGGTGGAGCAGACCAGGCGTCTGGTCGAGCAGGACGAGGTCATGGCCGTCTTCGGCACCGTCGGCACGCCGACCAACCTTGCCGTTCACAAATACCTGAACAACAAGAAGGTGCCACAGCTTTTCGTCTCCACCGGCGCGACGATCTGGACCGAGTTCAAGAAGTATCCGTGGACCATCGGCTGGCTACCCGACTACGAGTCGGAAGCAAAGATCTATGCCAAGTACGTGCTCAAGGAGCGTCCCAACGGCAAGATCGCCATCCTCTACCAGAACGACGATTCCGGTCGCGACTATCTGCGCGGCTTCAAGGCCGGGCTCGGTGCCGACAACGCCAAGCGGATGATCGTCGCCGAAGCGAGCTATCAGGTGAGCGACGCCACCGTCGACTCCCAGATCCTGACGTTGCAGGCGTCCGGCGCCGACGTGCTGTTTACCCACGCGACCCCCAAGTTCGGCGCCCAGGCAATCCGCAAGGTCTATGAAATCGGCTGGAAACCTTTGCAGCTCATCAGCACGAACTCCAACACCATCGCCGGCACGCTGGCGCCCGCCGGGCTCGAGAAGGCGCAAGGGCTGATCTCCGCCTTCATCCTCAAGGATCCGAGCGACAGCCGCTGGCACAACCAGCCGGACTATCAGGCCTACCTCGCGCTGCTGAAGAAATACGCGCCCACCGTCGACGACAAGGACTCCTGGGCCGCCTACGGCTACATCGCCGCCCAAGGGCTGGTGAAGGTGCTGGAGCAGTGCGGCGACGACCTCTCCCGCGAGAACATCATGAAGCAGGCGCGCAATATGGACTTCACTCCGGGCATGCTGCTGCCCGGCATCAAGGCCCACACCAGCCCGGACAATGGCTACCCGCCGATCAAGAGCATGCAGCTGTCGCGCTTCGAGGGCACCAACTGGAAGCCCACCGGCGAGGTCATCAGCGGCGACTGAGGCGGAGAGGCCCGCGCCGGAAGCACGGCTGCGTCGCGCCAACGCGGCGCCGCCGCTGAGGCGCCCGGGGCCATTCATGGAGGAAGCCCGATGAAGCGTCTGACGCTCACCTTCGACAACGGCCCGGAGCCGCCGTTCACCCATCACGTGCTCGACGTGCTCGCCGCCCACGGCATAAAGGCGACGTTCTTCGCTATCGGCAGCAATCTGCGGCTGAAGCCCGACGCCCACGCCGCGCTGCGCCGCGCCAAGAGCGAGGGCCATCGCATCGGCAACCACACCTATTACCACGCCTATTCGTTCGGCGACGTGGACCGCGACGATGCGGTGGAGTTCGAGGTGGCCCCGACCTTCGCCCAGCTCGGCGAGCTTGCCGATCCGGCCCTCCTGGTCCGCCCCTACTGCTACGGCGGCGTTCTCGACAGCCGGGTGTTCAAGCCGGCCGACGTCGAGGCCTTTCTCACCGGCGGCTACACCTGCGTGCTGTACAATTCGGTGCCGCGGGACTGGGAGGGTGGCGACTGGGATCAGCGGGCGCTCGCCGACATGGCGGGCCGCGCATGGACCACCATGGTCCTGCATGACATCGCCATGAACCCCGGCGGCGTGGCCGAGCAGCCCATCGCCAAGCTCGACAGCTTCATCCGCCAGGCCAAGGCGGCGGGCTACGAATTCACCCAGGAGTATTCCCCCGACGCGGTGCTGATGGCGGGCGGCAAGATCCTGCAGCCGATCGACCATCTGGTGACGGGACGTACGGCCGGCTCGGGGGCCGAGCGCCGGGTCTCCAACCCGCTGTTTAATCGCCGCAGCTAGGCGCGGCCGAGACTCGACGGTTACCCCGCCATTTGCGATGTGAACGGTTGCGTCAGGACAATCGGGCCAGGGAGGAAGCGATGACGGTCGCCAAGCAGGCTGAGAGCGGGGCAACGCCGGGCTTTGATACGCAGGCGGTCGCGGCGTGGCTCGCACGCCAGGCCACCGAACTGGAGCCGCCACTGGCGTGGACCCGGCTCCCGGGCGGCCACTCCAACCTCAGCTACATGATCGAGGACGGCAACGGCCGCAAGGCGGTGATCCGCCGTCCACCGCTCGGCGAGCTGCTGCCCAAGGCGCACGACATGGGCCGCGAGTGGAAGCTCATCACCGCATTGGGGCCGACGCCCGTGCCGGTGCCGCGGGCGCTCGCCTTCTGCGACGACAAGGCCGTCACCGGCGCGCACTTCTACGTCATGAGCCATGTCGATGGCCGGCCGCTCTATACCGCCGAGGACACCGAGCGCCTCGTGCCGGAAGACCAGCGGGTCAAGCTCGCCCATTCCTTCATCGACGTGCTGGCCGACCTGCACGCGCTCGACCCCGATGCGCTCGGGCTCGGCGACCTCGGCAAGCGCGACAGCTACGTCGGCCGCCAGCTCAAGACCTGGTACCAGTCGTGGACGGCCTCGATTGCGCCGGCCAAATACGACGACCCGCGGGCGCACACGCTGCAGAAGTTCTTCCTCGACAACCTCCCCGATCAGGGACCGGCCCGGGTGGTGCACGGCGACTACGGGCTGCACAACTGCCTGACCGGGCCGGAGCACACTATCGCCGCGGTGGTCGACTGGGAGATCTCCACGCTCGGCGACCCGCTGGCCGATCTCGCCTACGCCCTCAACACCTGGCCCGATCCCGAGCGAGGCTTTCCGGTCATTCCTGACAGCGCGACCGCGGTGACGGGCTTCCCCCTGCGCCGCGATCTCGCAGCGCGATATGCCGAACGCACCGGGCGGGACCTGTCGCTGCTCGACTATTATGCCGGCTTCAACAGGTGGAAGACCGCGGCGATCGTCCACGGCGTCTATGCCCGCTACATGGAGGGCAAGAAGAGCGCGGAAGGGGTCGACCTCGACCTCCTGCGCAGCCGCGTCGACCAGAACCTGGCCTGGGCTGCGGAAGCGATCGAGCGCCTGCTGGCGCGCGGCTGAGACCCTGCCGGGCGGCATGGCGCCGCTCGACCAGGCGTGGCCGGCCAGCGGGCAAGTGTCCGTGCGACCGCCGCCCCCACCTGGGCGACGGACGGCTGCCGCGTCTCGAAATAGGCGCCGAAGCGCGCGGCCAGGGCGGCAACCTGCGCGGCCGACAGGACGGCAAGGTTCTTCAAATCATCGTCCTCGTGTAAGTCTTTGTCTCGGGCAGGACCTTGTCCCAGCACCGAATCCACTTTTGAGGATCATGCTCTAGAGCATTTCCGCGTTTATCCGAATCGCTGAAATGCTTTACTTATTTGTTTCATCGGATTTTCTTCACTCGAACCTGCATCCACTTCGCTCGAAAACGCTCTAGAGCACTTCTGCGTTTCTTCGAATCGCCGAAATGCTCAGTCTGTTTGATTTGTCGCGTTTTCTTCACGCGAACCGGCGTCCACTTCGCTCGAAAACGCTCTAGACCGGCGCACCTGTGCGAACGACATCCCACAGCTCCTGTGGAGCCGTCACGCGGACGGCGAACCAAAGGCGTGCATGCGCATGCGCGCAGGTCAAATCGATGCCGTCGGGGTCGATACCGCAGACCGCCCAGTTGCCAGCCTTTGCGCCGGCACGGTCCGCGAGCCGCTTCGGCAGGCCGGCTGTGGCGTTCAGGCGGTCGACCAGGGCATCTTCGGCGTCGAGCAGCGCCTCCGCGCCCGACAGATCCGTGCGGAGCATTTCCGGCGTGACGTCCGTCACCGCGTTGCGGGCTGGTCCGCCATTGAACCGCAGATCCTCGATGAGGAGGCGGTAGAGCATCGCATCGGGCAAGGACAGATAGAGCTTCGCCTTGGGAAAGCGCGCGGCGTAGCGCGCCTTGGCGCGGTCGATCTCGTCAGCCGCAAGCCGCCTCGCGCGGCCGACGAGGGTGAGACGCGGCTGGGTCAGGACGTCCGGCTTTCCCGGCGGAAAGAGCACGAGCGAGACCCTGTTGTCCGCCGCAATGTTGCGCGCATGCAGCGCCAGATTTGCGGTGAAGAAGTACGGTGTGCCGCTCGGCTCGACGGCAATATTGGTCATGGTGCCGTAGGGATAGCCGCTCGGATCGAGCGTGGCCAACGACGCCGAAGGCGCCGTTCGGAGTAGATTTCGCGCGACGTTGAGCGCCTCGAATGGTTTGGCCGCTCCTTCGACGATTTTCAAGCCACGGGGGGTGATGATCTGACGCTGCACCTGCAATATCCGCCCTCCTGAATGCCGCTTTTGTTTCCATCATCTCGCGCGAAATACATACTGCTCAATATGCGCAGCCGCCCATCGAGATACGCGCTTGTCTTTTACTGGCGGCGACGTAGTCTATTAGGGCCGGACGAGAGGATGCATCGACTGTGGGCGGTCGTGCTCCGCCGCCCTCCTGCGAGGCCCTGATCCGACCTCTCGATCGAACGCAGGCGTTCGATCCCAGCGGCGCACATGAGCCTGGGCCCGTCCGGCAAAGCTCAGGTGACGTTCGATGGGCGATCCCGAGCCTTACTCGATGGCGGCGACTTGCCGGCGAGAGACGGGCGCGCAAGGCGGCGCTGGCGGAGCGGGAACGCTCGGGCCGGCGAGCGTCCCGGCGTTGGTTGCCCCGTCATGTCCCGCCTGAAGGCTTCGCCGCCACCTCCTTGCGGGCAATCGCCAGCGCGTCGGCAAGCTTGCCTTCGAAATGCACCGCGGGCGGCCTCACGCCATGGACGAGCAGCACCCGCCGCACCGCCGGCGATGCTCCCACGATATAGACCGCCGCTTGATGCCGCCGCGCCCTTCGGGAGAATCCCTCGATGGTGGCGGCCGCCGTCGAGTCGATCACCGCGACGGACGAGAAGTCGATCACATAGGCCTTGGGGTGCTCACCGATGCGGTCGAGCGCTGCCGCCACGGTGGCGGCGGCGCCGAAGAAGAAGGCGCCGGAAATCCGATAGACGATGATATCCGGATCGGCGGCGAGCGCCGGATCGCGGCCCGGCACGCAGTTGTCGTTGGCCGTATCGGCGATATCCTCCTCGATGGGTGGCATCGGTCGTTCGATCGTGACCGCGTTGGCCATATGATGCAGGAACAATAGCGCGCCGATCCCGAAGCCGACCACGATCCCCTCGGTCAGGTCGCGCAGCACGACCAGCAGGAAGGTGGCGAGCAGCACCACCGCATCGCCGCGGGAAGCGCGCAGCAAGGTCGCGAACTCGTGCTTCTCCGCCATGTTCCAGGCGACCACCCCCAGGACGCCCGCGAGTGCCGGAAGCGGGATATAGCTCGCCAGCGGCGCGGCCACGAGCATGAACAGCAGCAGGAATGCCGCGTGGCAGATGCCCGCCAACGGCCCGCGCGCGCCGGCTCGCACGTTGGTGGCGGTGCGCGCGATGGTTCCGGTGACGCAGATGCCGCCGAACAGCGACGAGGCGATGTTGGCCGCGCCCTGCGCCACCAACTCGGCGTTGGAGCGGTGCCGACTGCCGCTCATGCTGTCGGCGACCACGGCCGAGAGCAGGCTCTCGATGCCTCCGAGCAGCGTGAAGGACAGCGCCGCCGGCAGCACGTCCAGCACCCTGCCGAGCGAAAGAACCGGCAGGTGCGGCATCGGCAGCCCCTGGGGAATGCCGCCGAAGCGGCTGCCGATGGTTTCGACCGGCCAGCCGAATACGGCGGCGAGCAGGGATGTGAGCGCGACGGCGATGAGGAAGGCGGGCCAGTGCGGCCGCAGCCGGCGGACAAAGACGATGGTGGCGATTGCCAGCGCGGCGACGGTGGCGGCCGTCCAGTTCAGCGTGGGCAACGCCTGCGCGAGGACCTGCAGCTTGGGAATGAATGGACCCGGCTCGGGGCCGGCCAGGGTGAGGCCGAGCAAGTCCTTCAGCTGGCTCGCCAGGATGATGACGGCAATGCCGGCCGTGAACCCCACCGTCACGGGATAGGGAATGTATTTGATGAAGGTGCCGAGCCTCAGCGCTCCCACCGCCACCAGCATCAGCCCGGACAGGAAGGTGGCGAGGATCAGGCCGTCGAGGCCGTGCTGCTGCACCGTCGCGGCGACCAGAACGATGAAGGCGCCGGCCGGGCCTCCAATCTGGAATCGGCTGCCGCCGAGCGCCGACACGACGAAGCCGCCCACGATCGCCGTGTAGAGACCTCGGTCCGGCGCCACCCCTGAGGCAATGGCGATCGCCATCGACAGTGGCAGCGCGACGATTGCGACCGTAAGCCCGGCGATCACGTCCGCCCTCAGGTCGCCCAAACCGTAGGGCTCGCGCAGCCGGGTCACGAGCTTGGGCGTATAGAGCTCTATGAGAGTTGGTTGGCGTCCCTGGGCAATCATGATCTCCACTCTCTCGCGCACGAGCGGCGGATCAGGTCGGTCGATGCCGCCGTCAGGCGCTGCCCGGCGGCCGCTTGGCCTGTTTCAGGCGCACGCCGCGCCCCCCTTCCCGACTGACCGTGTGTTCGCCGATCAGTTCGACACCGGCGCGGTCCAGCGCCTCGACGACCTTGGTCAGCGTGTCGACCACGCCGCGCACGTTGCCCTCGCTCGCTTCCATGCGCTGGATGGTGGGCAGGGAGACGCCGGACATCTCGGCCAGCTGGCGCTGGTCGATACCGAGCAGCGCGCGGGCGGCGCGCATCTGGGCGGCAGTTATCATCCGCTCTCGTGAGGCATGCATGCACCATATTGCATTAATGACGCTTTAGACATTATTATGTACAGTTGAGACGTGAATAGCAATGCCCACAGGGGAGATCGGCCGGAGCCATTTCGCCAGAGCGCACCGAGCAACGGAGGCACCGATCAGGGAGACGCGCTCCAGATAATGAGCTGAAGCCTTTCCGCCCGGTCGGATGGTTCCATCTGTTGGGGGAGCGCTCGAGCAGCCACACGAGGGCTCGGCCGCAGGCGGACATGCCGCGAGCCATGCATTCACCTGGAGCCTGTCCGTGGGGCCCCTAAGAGGATCGGAGCCCATGACGTGCGATGATACGGAGGCCGCCGCTGCGGCGGTCGGCGCAGATCCCCCGACGCGGCGCCGCGCCCCGGTCTGGCGCGAGCGGGCAGTGTCGATAGCGGTTGCCGGGCTCATCGGATCGGTCGTGCCGGCCGCGGCGATGCTGCCGCCAAGGTTCTACGAGCAGGCCCGGCAGAACGCCGTGGACGTGGTCGTGATCCGGGTCGCGCAGGTCGGCGCTCCTCCGGAGCCGACGGGCTTCGGTCCGTGCGCCGTCACCGGCACCGTGCTCCGGGTGGAACGGGGAACAGCCCACCGTGCCGGCGAGCGCATCGTCCTCCAAGTGCCGTGCGCGCGGCTCGGCGCCCGCGCGCCGATCGGTCCCGTCCTCTACCAGCCGATCGCCCGCCTGCGCGCGGGGCGCTATGCGCGCGCCTACCTCGACGCCCACGGGCTCCTGACGCTGTCCCAGTACCGGATTCTGCGCAGGCCCTGAAGGCCGGCTATCCTTCAATCCGGGAGAAATCGGCCACGTCGCGGGTCGCGGTACGGATCTCGCCCAGCAGTTCCAGGCGGTTGCGCCGCAGCGCCGGATCGTCCGCATTGACGGTGACCTGGTCGAAGAAGGTGTCGACCGGACCGCGCAAACGGGCAAGCGCCTGCATGGCGGCGGCGAAGTCCTCGCGTCCGACCGCCGCGGCGGCCTGCTCGCGGGCCGCGTGCAAGGCCTCGACCAGGGCCTTTTCGGCCGGCTCGCCACGCTCCAGGATCAGGGTGACGTCCGGTCCCTGGCCGTAGCTCACCCCGTCCTTCTTCTCCTCGATGCGCAGGATGTTGGCGGCCCGCTTGACGCCGGCGAGCAGGCTCCTGCCGTCCTCCGACGCCAGGAACCTCCCGAGCGCCTCGACCCGTCGCACGACGAGGAGCAGGTCGTCCTGACCATCCAGGGACAGGACGGCATCGATCAGGTCGTGCCGGGCGCCCTGCTCACGCAGATGGACCTTGAGGCGGTCGTGGAAGAAGGCAAGCAGCGAGACGGCATCGGCCGAGACGACGCGGCCGCCGAAGGCTTCCGGCAGGCGCGGCATGGAGCGTTTGGCGGTCTCCGGCTCGGCCTCGTGACAGATGCCGACGAGCGGCAACTTGAGCCCGTTTTCCAGGACCAGGCGGATGACGCCCAGCGCCGCGCGCCTGAGCGCATAGGGATCCTTGGAGCCGGTCGGCTTCTCGTCGATGGCCCAGAAGCCCGCGAGGGTATCGAGCTTGTCGGCCAGCGCCACCGCGACCCCGACCGGATCGCTCGGCACCCGGTCCGAGGGGCCGAGCGGCCGATAGTGGTCCTCGATCGCCGCGGCGACGCGCGCGTCCTCGCCCTGGGCGGTGGCGTAGTAGCGGCCCATCAGGCCCTGCAGCTCCGGAAACTCACCCACCATCTCGGTGGTCAAGTCCGCCTTGGCGAGGTGCCCGGCCCGGCTGGCAAGCGCCGGATCGGCGCCGACGACCGGTGCCAACCGCTGCGCCAGGGAAACGATGCGCTCCACCCGCTCGCCCTGCGTGCCGAGCTTCTCATGAAAGACCGACCGGGAATCGATCAGCTTTTGCAGGCGCTGATCGAGCGGCTTGAGGTCGGTGCGCACCCGATAATCGGGCAAAGCCTTGAGGTCGGTCTCCCAGAAATGGCGCGCGTCGGCGAGGCGGGCGCGCACGACGCGCGCGTTCCCGGCAGCGATCGCCGCACCGTCGTCGCTCGCCTCGATGTTGGCCACCAGCAGAAAACGATTGGCGAGGCTGCCATCCGGCCGACGCAGCACGAAACACTTCTGGTTGGCGCGAATGGTGGCGCGGATCACCTCCGGCGGGATGGCGAGAAACTCCTCTTCGAAGGTGCCCATCAGCACCACCGGCCATTCGACCAGTCCGCCCACCTCCTCCAGCAGGCCTTCGTCCTCGACGAGGTCGAGCCCCTGGGCAAAGGACAGGGTTTTGGCCTCGCTCAGGATGATGTCCTTGCGCCGGTCGAGGTCGAGGACGACCTTGGCGCGCTCCAGCGTGGCGACGTAGTCGTCGAATCGTTTCACGCGAATCGGGCCGGCCATGCCGGCGGCAGCGGCCATGAAACGGTGGCCGCGGGTCGTGTCGCCGGCGGCGATGCCGTCGACGGCGAACGGCACGACCTCCGGCTCCTCCGTCTCCGGACCGAAGGTGGCAACGATCGCGTGCAGCGGCCGGACCCAGCGCAGCGCCCCGGGCGCGGCCGACCCGGCGCCCCAGCGCATGGACTTGGGCCACGGAAAGCTGCGCACGATGTCGGGCAGCACCTCGGCCAGCACGTCGAGCGTGCGCCGGCCGGGCTTTTCGATCACGGCGACGTAGAACTCGCCTTTCTTGGCATCGGCAACGATCTTGGCATGATCGAGCGAAGCGAGCCCGGCGCTCTTGAGGAAGCCCTGGATGGCCGCATCCGGCGCGCCGACGCGCGGCCCCTTGCGCTCCTCGCGCACGTCCTGCCCCACCGCGGGCAGGCCGACGACGTTGAGGGCGATGCGACGCGGCGTCACGTAAGCGGCCGCCCCCTCGTAGACGAAGCCGCGGTCGACCAGCGCGTTGGTCACCAGCGCCCTGAGGTCCCGCGCGGCGGCGCGCTGCATGCGGGCGGGAATTTCTTCGGAGAAGAGCTCGAGGAGAAGGTCAGGCATTCGCCGTTGCTCGCGTTGAGGGACGTGTCGGGTGGCGCCTGCGACGACATACGCCGGCTTCGACCCGCCCTCAATCTTTTCGAGACGCCCGCTCCGGAGCCGGACGGATTAGAACCTCACCTCGAGCTTGCCCTTCAGCGCCTGGTCGGTGGCATTGCTGCCGGCCTGTGCCGCATAGCTGACGCCCAGCGTAATGGCGTTGCTGACCTGCCAGTCGAGGCCGACGTCGGCGGCCATGGCGCCGCGGTCGATCGGCACGCTCGAAACCGCGAAGGGCGTCAGCGCGCCGGGTGAGAGCAACGCCGAGCGGAAAGCCAGCAGCGTCGCCGGATCGACGTCGCCAAAAGCGGCACGCCAGCCGATCGACGCACGCACGACGAACGGCTCGGCCACGCCCGGGGCGGCCGGCGCGCCCAGGCGCGCGACAAACCGCGCCCCGACTGTCGCGGTGCCGATGTCGTAGGTGCGCGCGTATCCTGCCAGCGCAGCGCTGCCGCCGCTCTCCGAGAAGCCGTCGGCGTGGATGCGGATCGCCGCCGCATTGACAAAGGGCTCGACCGCGGCGGTGTAGGCGAGGCTTCCAAGCATGCCGCGCCCCGCGAGCATGGCGTAGCCGGCCTCGCCGAACGCTTGCAGCGAGGAGGCATCCTGCCTGGCGCTGCCGTAGTCGGAGAACACGCCCGTTTGGATGGCGCGATTGGTCTTGAACTGCGAGCCCAGGTACAGCGCACCCGCCGATAGCCTGAGCCGGCCGATCTCGGTTCCGGCATAGAGCGCGCCGAACACGCTGCTGGTGGCGCCGTGCGACAGCAGCCGGTCGACATCGACGTCGGTGGTGAGATAGCCGCCTGCGGCGCCAAAGCGGATGCCGGAGGGCAGCGGACCGACCGATGCCAGCGCGTCGGCGCCGATGATGAAGCCACCGGTGCGGCGCTCGACCGTGGATGCGTTGCCGTCGGAGCCGGAGCGGCCCCAGGCACCGAAACCCTGTCCCCAGAGGCCGAAGACGGCCGGGTCGAGCATGCGTGGCGCCGACGGATCGCCGGCCGGCGCCAGCGAGGCGACACTGCCGCGCAGGCGGCCGAGGATCGCCTCGCGCACCAGCCCGCTCTCGGTATGGAGCGTCGACGGCAGCGCCGCGTAGATCTCGCCGGACAGCGCGCCCAACGCGAGCGGCAGTTGGCTCGCGGGCAGGCCATAGAGCGCGCCCAACCCGTCGGTGAGGCCGCCGCCGTTGTTGAACATCGCGTCGATCCCACCACCGACCGCCGCCTGGTTCCGCGCCAGGCCGCCCACTTGGGCGATGCCGGACACGAGGTTCAGCGTCACGGTGTTCGGCCCATAGCCGAGCGATGCGGTGACGAAGCTCGGCAGCCCGACCGTGCTGAGCGTATCGAACCTGCCGGTGTAGCCGCCGGTCGCCGCGACAAGCGTATAGGCGTTGCTCAACCCGCTGTTCGGCTGGATGACCGACAACTGGGTGCCGGCCAGTCGCGCCACGCCCGTCACCCCCAGCGCGTCATTGCCGCTGGAGCCCACCCGAAGGGCGAGCGTGCCGGCGGCGGTCTGCACGAAGGTGCCGCTGATGAGATGGGTCACCGGGATGCCGGTGCCGGTGACGCCGATCCAGCCGCTGTTCTCGAACCGCTTGTCCGGACCCGCCGTCGCGGCGATGCGGCCATCGATGATGCCGGTGTTGACGATCATGCTGCCGAAGCTGTCGGGGCCGGTGCGTAAGGCATCGGCGACGACGGCAGCCTGCAAGGTGCCGTAATTCAGCAAGGTACCGTAGAGGCCGTGCATCTCGACTGCCGCGCCGACGACGCCGGTGGCCACCACCGTGCCGGCATTGGTCAGCACGCCATAGGTCTCGCCGCGTATCCCGACGCCGCCGTTGCCGCTGACCCGGACGGTGCCGCTGTTGACGATGTCATCGCCCTTGCGGCCGGAGAGGGCGGCCGCGTTGGTCGCGCTGGACATCAACGCGCCGGTGTTGCGGATCGGATTGTAGATGCCTGGAATGGTGGCGACGTAGCCATTGGACCCGGTAGAGCCGGGCATCGTGTAGACACCAACCACCTTGTCGCCATACGCGGAGTTCGACGACACCACCGCGGCGCCCGGAATATTGATCTCATACCAAGTGGGAATGCCGAGCGCGTCCACATGCAACACGCCGGCATGCACCACGCCGTCCGGCGTCACCCAATCGGCCACCATGTTGTACTCGCCGGAGCGCCCCGCGCCGGTGATGCCTTCCAGATGGGTGACGATGGCGCCGGGATGGTCGTAGGTCGCCCAGGTGGCCGTGGTCTGGTCGTAGATGTAGCCGTGCTCGAAGCCCACGCCGCCGCCGGGCCCGGCCATGGCGTAGCCCCCGGCGATCTTGTCGCCCCACACGCCGTAGGCCGTGGTGCTGACGGCGCCCGGCATGTTGTTGGTCGTGTAGGTTCCGGTGGCGATATTGTAGACGAGAGCGTTGCCCGTCTTGATCTGGGTGTCGTAATTGCCCACGACTTGGTTGCCGAAAGTGCTGTGCGTGATCGTGTTCAACGTCGGCGCGCCCGGCGCGCTCGGAAAGTCGAGCAGCCTGATCTGCTGGCCGGGCGCGGCGGCGCCGTCGTAGAGATAGCTGTGGTCGAAGGCCGAGCCTGGGGTCTTGTAGCTGCCGACCGCGCGCAGGATACCGGTCTGCGAGCCAACGCTGGGCCCGTAAGGCGACGAACTCGAAGCGCCCGGGAAATTGGCGCCATTCGGCGTAGCGACCGGCAATGCCGTCCAGGTGTTGGTCCTGAGGTCGAAGAGCAGGCCGCCCGTGTCGGTGGTGCTCGGAACGACATAGTTTCCGACGATATTGTCACCGCGGATACCGGTCAGGAACGTCCCAGTCGTTCCGTAATCAAGTGTCCTATAAGTGACCTGCGCTTGCGCCGGCATGACGATCCCGACGCCGAGGCCAGCAATAAACAATTGCACGACGTAAAATGAAGGCGTCCTAGAGCGTTTTCGAGCGAAGTGGACTTCGGTTCGCGTGAAGAAAACGTGACGAATCAAACAGATAGAGCATTTCGACGATTCGAAGAAACGCGGAAATGCTCTAGACCTGAAGACAAGATTACTCATCGACGCTCACCCCCGAAAGCGCACGAAATCTGAGCATCTGCTCAGACGAGTGACTTATACGATGTTACGGAACGATGACGAGCGCCAATGTCCGCTGGGCGGCCCTGAGGGGGTGGCAATGTTTGGTCACATCTAAGCCGGGCGGCGCGGGACATCGAAGCAACGCAGGCTTGGCATGCGCCCGCAGCTAAGTCCGCGTTATCGCTGCCGGCACGCTGTCGCTGTTAGGCTCCGCCCGCCTCGGTCCGCAGCCAGGCACTGCCGCAGGCCTTGGCCAGTTCCCGCACGCGCAGGATGTAGCTCTGCCGCTCGGTCACCGAGATGACGCCGCGGGCGTCGAGCAGGTTGAACGCATGGCTCGCCTTGATGCACTGGTCGTAGGCCGGCAGCACCATCATGTGGCGACCGTCCGCCCCCTCCCCCACCGCAAGCAGGCGCCGGCATTCCTCCTCGGCGTCCTTGAAGTGGCGGAACAGCAATGCGGTGTCGGCGTACTCGAAATTGTGGCGCGAAAATTCCCGTTCGGCCTGAAGGAAGACGTCGCCGTAGGTGACCTTGCCGGCCCCCTCGCCGCCGTTGAAGTTGAGGTCATAGACCCGCTCGACGCCCTGCACATACATGGCCAGACGCTCCAGCCCGTAGGTCAGTTCACCGGCAACAGGAGCACACTCGATGCCTGCAACCTGCTGGAAATAGGTGAACTGCGACACCTCCATGCCGTCGCACCAGCACTCCCAGCCGAGCCCCCAGGCGCCGAGCGTCGGGCTCTCCCAGTCGTCCTCGACGAAGCGGATGTCGTGCAGACCCGGATCGACGCCGATGGCAGCCAACGACTCCAGGTAGAGTTCCTGAAGGTCTGGCGGGTTGGGCTTCAGGATCACCTGGAACTGATAGTAGTGCTGGAGCCGGTTGGGGTTTTCCCCGTAGCGGCCGTCCTTCGGTCGCCGGGACGGCTGCACGTAGGCGGCCTTCCACGGTCTTGGTCCGAGCGCGCGCAGCGTCGTCGCCGGATGGAAAGTGCCCGCCCCGACTTCCATGTCGTAGGGCTGGAGAATGACGCAGCCACGCTCCGCCCAGAAGCGCTGCAGCGTAAGGATCAGGCCCTGGAACGAGCGTTGCGGGGCGAGCGGGTCGTGCGCGGTCATCTCATGTCTTCGGCTGGCTAAGCAGAATTTCCGAACCCGCCCAGCGGGCGGGCAACACTCAAAAGGTCTTAGCAGGGATTTGCGGACCGCAACCGTGTTCCGGTTCGCAAATCCCTGCTGAGGAGGCGCCGGATTGGGGCTCCGCTGTATCGGCCCGCGTCGCGAGGCCCGGCCGCGCCGGGACCACCCCGTCGCGGCGGCGCACCCTGATCGGGCGACCGGCCGAAGTCAAGAATCCGTCGGTCGCCTGCATCCGAAGCGGCTCCGCCAGCGTTTATTAACGAAAGACGCCGCTCCGTTAACCATCGGTGTGCCCCGCCGCACATTCTTGGGTCGCGGGGGCGGTCATGGTTCGTGCATCGGCGAGGTCGGACCTCGCGGCGTTTTGCGAAGGTAGGAGCCATGTCTCGCTTCAATCATCCGCGCGCAGCCGTGGCGCGCCCTTCCATGAGCACCCGCAATACCATGATCGTGGTGACGGTCATTTCGGCCCTCGCTGCCATCGCTGTCGTGCAGACGATCCCGCATCGTGCAGACAGCCGGCCGGTGCAGCCGGCTCTGGAGCTAACGCCCAGGTCCGTTGCACCGGCGGTCGTTGCCAGCCCCGATACGGCGTGCAAGGCGGCGGGCGTGCGTATGGTCTATGCTGGCTACGGCGAGGCCTGCTCGTCCGAGAGCTAGGGGTGCTACAGTCCGTAGCGGGACCAGAGCGACCGTTCGGCGATCGCCGACAACCACGCGCCCGGATCCACGGCCGCAGTTGCGGCCCCGAGCGATGATGCACCGGCTGGGTTCAACAGCCGCCGCAGCCCCAAGCCCCGGCGCGGCTGCACCAACCTGAAGCGCACCTCATCGCCGAAGCGTTCGCGCATCTTGCCGCGCAGATCGCCGATCCCCTCGATCAGGCCGAACCGCTCCGCTTCGCCGGCCGAAAAGAAGGCTCCACCGAACAGCCCCGGCGAATCGGGGCGCAGCCGCGCGCCGCGCCGGCGCTCGACCAACCCGATGAAATGCGCGTGCACCTCCGCCTGGATCGCCTTGAGGCGTGCCACGTCCTCGGATCGCTCCGGCCGAAAGGGATCGAGCATGGCCTTCTCGTCGCCCGCCGAATAGACGCGGCGCTCGATGCCGAGCTTCTCCAGCACGCGGTCGAAGCCGAAGCCCGCCGACACGACGCCGATCGAGCCGACGATCGAGGACGGATCGGCGTAGATCTCGTCGGCCGCGATCGCCAGCATGTAGCCGCCCGAGGCCGCCACGTCCTCGGTGAAGGCGACGACCGGCACCCCCTTCTCCGCCGCGAGGCTGCGGATACGCTGAAAGATCGCATGCGACTGGGCGGCCGAGCCCCCGGGCGAATTGATCACCAGGGCGACGGCGCTCAGCCGCTTGGGGGCGAACGCCGCCTCCAGCACCGGCGCCAGCGCGGCAAGCGTCAATGAGCCACGGAACGGCGACGCCATCCCGATAGGCCCCTGCAGGCGCACCACCGAGACCAGCGGCTTGCCGCGGCCGAACCAGCGCGACGGCAGCAGGCCGGCGAGGGATTGGGCGAGGGACTTGGACGGTGACGGCGCAGCTTCCGGCATTGCGAGCACATAGGGACGCAGGATTGAATGGACAAGCCGCCCCGCGCGCCGACAGTCAAAGGCGGCGGCCCGCGGGTGGATCGTCTGGAGAGGCCTAGCTCGGGCCTCCCGGGCATTCATGCTATGCTGCGCCTCGACGATGGTTTCAGCGCAAGCCCGACGGGCCGTTCGCCCTTCCGCCCAGGAGGAAACCGATGATTGTCACTCGAGTTCGCGAGGCCTTTGCGACGCCGCGGCTCCGCCGTCTGTTCGCCGCCGCGGCCGTTGCACTCTCGCCGTTTGCCATTGCAGCGGTCGGCACGTCGCCGGCCGTGGCCCTGCCGGCCGCGACCGGCGCCGGTGCTCCCAACGTCGCAGCATCCGCTGCCAAGCAGGTCACTCCGGTGTATTGGGTGGTGCGGCGGCGCTACTACCGCCCGGCCTATTTCTACCGGAGGCCGGTGTACTATCGGCGCGCCTATTATCGACCGGTCTACTACCGCAGGCCGGTGTATTACCGCAGGCCGGCCTACTATCGCCCCTATTATTATCGTCGGCCGGTCTACCATCGGCGTGTTTATTGGCGGCGTCCCGTCTATTACCGCCGTTATTGGTAACGCGCCCGGCTCGACTATCCGTTAGCCCAGTCCGCCGGCAGGAGGCCGCCATGAAGAGCGGCGGCCTCGGCCGTAAAGCGCCCGTCCGCTTCGTGGAGCACCAGCGCCGGCTCGATCGTCATGGCGGCACGGCTGCCCTTGCGGGCGCTGACCAGGACGCGGATGGCCGGCTCGTCGCGCCGCGGGTGGATCGGCCTGATCGCCAGGCCGCCGAAGCGGCCGGCCGCCGCGGCCAGGATCTCGCCAAGCGCATCGGCGCGGTGGATCATCACCAGGCGGGCTCCCGGGGCGGACAGGTCGCTCGCCGTCCTCAACCATTGCATCAGCGGCGAAGCGCCGTCCGTCTCACCAAACACATGCGCACGGCCGCGGCCCTGCGCCGGCGAGCGGCGCACCTGCCCCGCCTCGAACCAGGGCGGATTGGTGACGATCAGGTCGGCGCCGCCGCGCTCGAGCCCGGCCGCACGGCGATCGGCGCCCGAGCCGAGCACGTCCGCCTCGACCACGTGGACACGATCCGCCAGACCGTTGGCTGCCGCGTTGCTGCGGCACAACGCCGCCAGCTCCGGGCTGCGCTCGACCAGGGTTACCTCGGCGCGCGGACACAGGTGGGCGACGGCGAGGCCGACGAGGCCGGTCCCCGCACCCAGGTCGACCAGCCGCCCCGGCGCGAGGGCCGCGGCCTGCATGGCGGCGAGCACGCCGTCGGTGCCGCCGCGATGGTGGCCTTTGCGGAACTGCGACAGATGCAGGCGGCCGGCGAGGAAGGCGTCTTGAGATAGGCAGGCGTCCTGGCCGCCGAGGTCACCGCCGGCCGCCCCGGCACTCGTGGCCGCCCCGGCACTCATGGCCGCGCGGCCCGCAGCTCCGCCGACAGGCCGGCATCGACGAGGATCCGCCGCGCTTCCGCCTCGTCCTCCTGCGCCACCATCAATCGCCGCGGGAACGCGCCGATCGATCCTTCCACCGCACTCACGTGGGCGTCGGCGACGAAATGAATGATGTCGGCGCCCTTGAGCAGGCTCTCCACGAACCCCACGAGGATCAGGTCGTTGGTGCGCAGCAGTTCGATCATTTGCAATTCGCCGAAACATGAGCGAGTGCAGTATGAAGCCCGTTGCGGGCTCCGGCGGGAGTGGGCACCGTGGGGCGCCCCCGGCCGGGGCGCAAGAGCATTTCGCCTTGATCAGACAAGCAAATCTGGTCGGGGCGAATTGCTCCACATTCGAATCTGGAGCGCATCCCGGCGATCGGGCCGAGCCACGGATCGCCGGGATGCGCTCCAGGGGCGCAGAGGAGAGCAGTTTGGGTTTCGTCGCAGTGGGACAGCGCCAGGACGCTCCGGCGAGCATCGAACGGCTCGTCAGCCTGGTTAGCGTCGACATGGAGCGCGTGAACCGGATGATTCTATCGCGGACCGGCTCCGACGTGGCGATGATTCCCGAGGTGGCAAACCATCTCATCTCGTCCGGCGGCAAGCGCCTGCGGCCTATGCTGACCCTCGCCCACGCCGCGCTCTGCGGCTACCATGGCGATGGCCACATCAAGCTCGCCGCCAGCGTCGAGTTCATGCACAACGCCACGCTCCTGCACGACGACGTGGTCGACGAGAGCGACATGCGCCGCGGCAAGCTCGCGGCCCGCATGCTGTGGGGCAACGAGGCGAGCGTCCTGGTCGGTGATTTCCTGCTCGGCCAAGCCTTCCGCATGATGGTGGAAGTGGGCTCGCTCGGCGCTCTGGACGTGCTCTCCACGGCCGCCGCGGTGATCGCCGAGGGCGAGGTGATGCAGCTCTCCGCCGCCAAGAACACGGCCACCACCGAAGCCGACTACCTGGCCGTCATCGGCGCCAAGACCGCGACGCTGTTCGCCGCCGCGTGCGAGGTCGGGCCCATCCTTGCCGGCAGCAGCCCGATCGAGCGCGCGGCCTGCCGCGCCTACGGCATGAACCTGGGCATCGCCTTCCAGCTGGTGGACGATGCGCTGGACTACGGCGGCACCTCGGCCAAGCTCGGCAAGAATGTCGGCGACGATTTCCGCGAGGGCAAGCTGACGTTGCCCGTCGTACTGTCGCTGCAGCGCGCCGACGACGAGCAGAGCGCCTTCTGGCGCCGCGCGCTGGAGGCCGGCGAGACCGGCACCGAACAGCTGGAGCACGCCATCGGCCTCATGCACGCCAACGGCGCCCTGGCGGATACCAGCGAGCGAGCACGCCACTACGGCGGCCTGGCCATCGATTCGCTGGACGTGTTCCCCGACGGGCCGATGAAGCGGGCGCTCACCGAGACGGTCGAGTTCTGCATCGCGCGGGCGTACTAGAACATTTCCGCGTTTCTCCGAATCGCCGAAATGCTCTATCTGTTTGATTTATCGCGTTTTCTTCACGCGAGCCGGCGTCCACTTTGCTCGAAGGCGCTCTAGTCGCCGTCAGCGCAGGACCGTCGGCTTCACCCACCACGCCGGCTGCGCGACCCTGATCGCCCTCGCTGCGGCGGCGGCGGCGCGGCAATCGTCGAACAGGCCGAAGACGGTCGCGCCCGAGCCGGACATGCGCGCAAGCCGGCAGCCCGCCGCCTCGCGCAGCGCCGCCAGCGCCTGGCCCACCTGCGGACAAAGCCCGAGGGCGGGGGGCTCCAGGTCGTTGCGCGCGGCGAGAAGCCACCTCAGCAGCGCCGGCCCACCGGCCGGCGGCTCGACTGCGGCTGCCAATTGCGCGCCTGCGAGGGGCGGTGCCGCAAGCGCACGGAAGACGTCGCTGGTGGCAAGCGCCACGCCCGGGTTGACGAGGACCGCAAACAGGAGCGGCAGGGCGACGGCCGGGCCGAGTTCGTCGCCGATGCCGCGCATCATCCGGGCCTTGCCGGTGAGGCACACCGGCACGTCGGCCCCGGTGGCCCGCGCGGCCCCGCGGATGTCGGCATGATCGAGCGGCAGGGCATTGGCGTTGGCGAGCAACCGCAGCGCCGCCGCGGCATCGGCCGAGCCGCCGCCCAGCCCGGCGGCCACCGGCAGGTGCTTGCTGAGCGCGAAGGCCCCGAGGGCCAGGCCGGGCTGCCTCCGCTGCAACGCCCGGGCAGCCTTGTACACCAGGTTGGCGTCCGCGGGGCCGGCCGCGGCGGCACCAGGGCCGTCGACATGGAGCGTCAGGGCCGATGCCGGCGTCAACGTCAGGCGGTCGCCGACGCCGGCGAAGGCGACCAGGCTTTCCAGCTCATGGTAGCCGTCGGCCCGGCGGCCATGCACATGGAGCGTCAGGTTGACCTTGGCGGAAGCGCGGGCACTGAGCACGACGGCACGATCTCCCGGTGCCGGTCAGCGGCCGGTGCGGGCCGGACCGCGACCTGGTTCAGCCGCCGTTGCGGCCCGGCTCGGGCTTCTCGACCTCGGCTGCCGTCGGCGGAGCCGAGTCGGGCATGCCGTGCTCGATCTTCGCCAGGATCTTGGGCAACTCGTCGGGCTCGGGCGAGAGATCGCGGGCGTGGTTCCACTGGAAACGGGCTTCCAGCCGCCGCCCGACGCGCCAATAGGCGTCGCCCAGGTGGTCGTTGATGGTCGGATCGGATGGCTTCAGATCGATGGCGCGCTCCAGCTCGCGCACCGCATCGTCGTAGCGGCCGAGGCGATAGTAGGCCCAGCCCAGGCTGTCGACGATGTAGCCGTCGCGCGGCCGCAACTCGACCGCCTTGCGCAGCATCTGGAACGCCTCGTCCAGGTTGACGCCCTGATCGACCCAGGAATAGCCGAGATAGTTCAACACCACCGCACGCTCACGCGCCTGACTGTCCGGCGCCAGGTCGAGCGCCTTCTTCAGGTCGGCCTCGGCCTTCGACCATTGCTTGGCACGCTCCTCGGCGATGCCGCGGAAGTAAAACAACGTCCAGTGCCGCGCCTCGGGCGTGCCGATGCGCTCGATCGCCTTCGTGTAGATGTCGGCGGACTTCTGCCATTCCTTGCGTGAGCGGTAGATGGTGCCGAGCGCGGTCAGCGCGTCGGAGTCATCAGGCCGCTCCTTGACGATTCGCTCGAGGTGGGCCACCGCGTCGTCGCCGCGACCGAGCGTTTCCAGGTCGACGGCAATCTGCACGTCGGCGGCCGGCCGCATGGGCGAGTCGGTCGGGATCTGCTTGAACACGGCCATGGCCTGTTCGGGCTGCTTCAAGCGCTCCAGGATGTCCGCCAGCGTGATCAACGCCATCGTATTGTGCGGCTCCAGATAGAGCGACAGCTGCAGGTAGATCATGGCGGCCAGTTCGTCGCCCTGCTGGCTGCCGGCAGCCCCCAGGCCGTACAGCACCTCGGCGCCGCCATCCTGTGCGTCGGTCACCAGCGGTTCGAGCGTCTTTCCGGCCTTGAGGTCGTCGAGGGCCTGCCGGATCACCGGGTGACGGGGAGCCAGCTTGTCGAAGCCCTCGTAGGCCTCGATCGCGCCCGGCGTGTCACCCACGCTCGACAGGTACCGGCCGTAGGCGTCGATGACCCGCAGCGTCGTCCGCTCCTGCGCATAGGTCGCCTTCATGCGCCGGTCGGCTTCGGTCTTCTCGCGCTGGCCGGCCATGCTGGCGATCAGGCCGGCGTGATAGTCGCGGAACAGGTTGAAGGCATTCTCCCCCTTCAACCGGTCGACCGTCTCGACCGCCTTGGCAAAGTCCCCGCTGCCGGCCCACGACCATGCGGTCAGCAGGGTTGCGGTGATGTCGGCAGCGCGGCCGCGCCCGCCTTTCTGGAAATGGGCGCGCGCCTTGGCATACTGCTTGGCCTTGAGATCGCGCACGCCGAGCGCCAGCTGCGCCAGGCCATTGCTGGGGTCTCGCGCCACCAGCCGCTCGGCGGCCGGAAAAGCCTCGGTGAGGGAGCCGCTTGCGAGAAAGGCGATGAAAGCGCGCTCGAGCAATTCGCGGTTGCGCGGATCCCCGCGTAGCGCCTCGCCGAAATAGCGGGCGGCAGCCTCCGCGTCGCGGGCCGAGCCGGCCACCACCGCCGCCAGATAGTTGCCTTCAACGCTGTCGGCCGGTTCAGGCTGCTTGCCTACATCGACCTCGGCGCGGGAGGCCGCTGCCGACTGGCTGAAGGTGAGACTGAGGGCAAGAGCCGTGGCGCTGAAGAGGCGCACGGCCGGGTGTCGATGCCGAATGAGACGCGTCACGAGCTTCCCGCTGATGTCAGGCGCCACGGCCGCATGCGCGCCTCGCAGCTCGGTCTGATCGCCCACCATGGCTAATTTGCGATGATGGGGCAAGCGGGGCACCCGCCGGGCACGGCGATGCGCCGCGGCCCGGCTGCCAAGCTTCGCAGCGCGTCGAACACCGGCCTCCGGCCCCCCTTACATGTTGGGGTAGTTCGGGCCGCCACCGCCCTCCGGCGTCACCCAGTTGATGTTCTGGGACGGGTCCTTGATGTCGCAGGTTTTGCAGTGCACGCAGTTCTGCGCGTTGATGACGAAGCGCGGCTCCGTCCGCTTCACCTCGTCGCCATAGACCACCTCGTAGACGCCGGCCGGGCAATAGAGCCGGGCCGGCTCGCCATAGATCGGCAGATTGGTGGCGATCGGAATCGACGGATCCTTCAGCGTGAGGTGGACTGGCTGATTCTCCTCGTGATTGGTGTTGGAGATGAAGACCGACGACAGCTTGTCGAAGGTCAGCACGCCATCGGGCTTGCCGTAGGTGAGCGGCTTCACCTTGTCGATCGGCTTGAGCGAGGCATAGTCGGGCTTGCCGTGACCCAGCGTGCCGAACGGCGAGAACCCGAAGAGCTGGTTCAGCCACATGTCGATGCCGCCCAGGGGGACGCCGATACGCGTGCCGAAGCGCGACCACAGCGGCTTGACGTTGCGCACGCGGCGCAGATCGTGGCCGATGTCGGAGCTGCGCCAGGCGCTGTCGTAGCCGGTGAGTTCGTCGCCGCTCCGGCCCTCGGCGAGCGCCGCAGCCGCATGCTCGGCCGCCAGCATGCCGGACAGCACCGCGTTGTGCGACCCCTTGATGCGCGGCACGTTGACGAATCCCGCGGCGCAGCCGACGAGCGCCCCGCCGGGGAAGACGAGCTTGGGCACCGACTGCCAGCCGCCCTCGGTGATGGCCCGCGCCCCGTAGCTCAAGCGCTTGCCGCCCTCGAAGGTGTCGCGGATGAACGGATGCGTCTTGAAGCGCTGGAACTCGTCGAACGGCGACAGGGTCGGGTTCTCGTAGTTGAGGTGGACGACGAAGCCCACCGCGACCAGGTGATCGTCGAAGTGGTAGAGGAACGAGCCGCCGCCGGTGCCGTCCTGAAGCGGCCAGCCGAACGAGTGCTGCACCAGGCCGGGCTTGAACTTCGCCGGCGCCACCTGCCACAGCTCCTTGAGCCCGATGCCGTACTTCTCGAAGTCGGCATGCTCGCGCAGCTTGAAGCGGGCGGTCAGCTGCTTGGTCAGGCTGCCGCGGGCGCCTTCGGCAAACAGGGTGTACTTGCCGCGCAGCTCCATGCCGCGCGTATACTCGCCCTTCAGCTCGCCATCGCGCGCGACGCCCATGTCGCCAGTGGCGATACCGCGGACCGCACCCTTGTCGTCGTAGAGCACCTCGGCGGCGGCGAAGCCCGGATAGATCTCGACGCCGAGCGCCTCGGCCTGGACGGCGAGATAGCGCGCCACGTTGCCCAGGGAACCGATGAAATTGCCGTGATTGTTCATCAGCTTGGGCATGGCGAAGTTGGGCAGCCGGATGCCGCCCGCCGGCCCGAGATAATAGAAGCGGTCGTCGGTGACCTCCGTCGTCAACGGGCGATCGGGATCTTCGCGCCAGTCGGGCAGCAACCGATCGAGGCCGATCGGATCGATGACGGCTCCCGACAGGATGTGCGCGCCGACTTCCGAGCCTTTTTCCACGAGGACCACCGAAATCTCGGTGCCGGCTTCGGCCGCGAGCTGCTTGAGCCTGATCGCCGCCGCAAGACCCGCCGGGCCGCCGCCGACGACGACGACGTCGTAGTCCATCCCCTCGCGTTCAGGCAGTTCCATCCCGTTCTCCTCTGGATCGGTCATGTAGAGCGCGCCCCGATCCGAACGAATCGAAAGAGCTTCGTGAGCGTTGCTGTCGGCACCGCAGCTCCCTCCAATATCGATCTCGGCGTGCGGAAGATGCCCGGTGCGGACGGTTCACTTTTGAACCATTCGATTGCAGCAAACAAGCGGCGAGGCGGGGCGGATGAGCGCAGTGGACAGCGCGACGCAGCGCGCCGGCCGGCTCCGCACGCGGGCTCCTCGGTACCGGCGCGGTGGCCTGGCTCCGGCCTCGAACCCCGCCGGGCGGTCACGGCTGCCGACGGTAGCGCGCCAGGCGCTCCGGCAGCGTGCCGGTGTGAAGCTCGAACAAATGTCTGTCGTGGTCGTAGAAATAGATCGAACGGCCTTCGCCTTCGACACGGGGGCGACCCGCTCGCAGATCCAGGCCCAGGCTCTGGACGCGCGCGAGGCGCTCGTCGTAGTCCGCCTCGGCGATCTTGAACGCAACGTGGTCGTACGTCCGCTCGGCGGGGCCCCGTCCCTCCATGATGACGACCCATATCGCCGCCGCTTCATCGCTTGCCGCATCCCCCGCGATGAGGAAAAAGCGCTCAGGCGACAATGAGAAGGTGGCCGGGCCGCTGTCGTAGACCTTGCGCGCGTCCAGCACGCAGGTCAGCACCTGCTCCATCGCGTCCAGATCCCGGACGATGAAGGTGAGATGGCTGATGCCTGCAATCATCGATTGGCTCCATCGCCGCACATCCGACGGGCGATCGGTTCGTCCTCGCGCAGACGGCCTCCGTCGCCTATGGTCCGCGGCCGACGACTGCAAACCTAGCGGCATTCGATGAATGGTGGGATCGACCAGGCGGCTCTGGAGGCGCTTCTCGCCTTCTACGTGGAAGCGGGGATCGACTGCGCCCTCGACGAAGCGCCCCACGACCGTTTCGCCGAGCCGGACGCCGCGCCTCGCGCCCCGGCGCCCGTTGTGGTCCCGGCGGCTCCTGCGGTGGCCGTTCGGCCAGCTGACCGAGCGCCGCCCGCGCAGGGACCTGGCGCCGAATCGCTCGGCGCGGCGGCCGACGACGTGGCTCGCCTGGCCGGAGCGCTGGCCAGGTCCGCCGGCACCCTCCAAGAGCTCGAAGCGGCTCTCGCCGACTTCGAAGGCTGCACGTTGAAGCGGACAGCCCGCCAGCTGGCCTTCGCCGACGGCACGCCGACCGCGCGCGTGATGTTCGTCGGCGAGGCACCGGGCGCCGACGAAGACCGCATCGGCCGGCCCTTCGTCGGCCGCGCCGGTCAGTTGCTCGACCGCATGCTCGCGGCCATCGAGCTCGACCGCACGGCCGTCTACATCGCCAACATCGTACCGTGGCGGCCGCCCGGCAACCGCACGCCGACTCCCCAGGAGGCGGCGATCTGCCGTCCGTTCATCGATCGTCAGATCGAGCTTGCCGACCCGGACATACTGGTCTGCCTGGGCGGCCCGGCGGCGCAGGCCCTGCTCGGCATCCGCGAGGGGATTCTCAGGGCGCGTGGCCGCTGGTGCGACTATCACACCGGCACGCGGCCGATCCGCGGCTTTGCCACCCTGCACCCGGCCTACCTGCTGCGCTCGCCCTTGCAGAAGCGGCTGGCCTGGCGCGATTTCCGTGCCATCCGCAGGGCGCTGGCTGAGCCCGGGACCTCTTGAGCTGGCATGGCTTGCGGTGGCCTCGCGTGACGAAGCGGCCCTACCCCCGGCGCAGATGCTCGTCCAGCCGCGGCATGATCTCAACGAAGTTGCAGGGGCGATGGCGGTAGTCGAGCTGGGTGGCGAGGATGCCGTCCCAGGCATCGCGGCATGCCCCCGGCGAGCCGGGCAGCACGAAGATGAAAGTGGTGCCGCTCAGCCCTGCGGTTGCCCGGGACTGGATGGTCGAGGTGCCGATCTTCTCGTGCGACAGCATGTGAAAGGCGATGGAGAAGCCGTCCATGCGCTTGTCGAAGAGGGGCTCGAGGGCATCAGGCGTCACGTCGCGCCCGGTGAAGCCGGTGCCGCCCGTCGTGATGATCACGTCGACCGCGGGGTCGGCGATCCAGGCTTCCGCCTTGGCGGCGATCAGCGCCGCATCGTCGGTGACCAGCGCCCGCTCGGCCAGGCGATGGCCGGCGGCCGTCAGCCGGTCCACCAACGTATCGCCCGAACGGTCGTCCTCGGGCCCGCGCGTGTCCGACACCGTGAGAACGGCGATCGACACGGGAAGGAACGGTCGGGTCAGGTCAAGGCGTGCCAGAATCGTTCTCCCCGTCGGATACGCGGCGCGCCGTCGCAGCGCGTAGGATGCAGCTACAGCTGGTCGCCGGCCCTGAAGGTGTCGCAGGACTTGACCTGGCCGCTCTTCAGGCCGGTCATGAACCAGCGGGTGCGCTGGGCCGAGCTACCGTGCGTGAAGCTGTCGGGGATGGCGAAGCCCTGCGACTGCTTCTGCAGCCGGTCGTCGCCGATCGCCGAGGCGGCGTTCATGGCGTTCTCGACGTCGCCCTCCTCCAGGAACTTGTATTTCTGGTTGCTGTTGTTGGCCCAGACGCCGGCGAGACAATCGGCCATCAGCTCGACGCGCACCGAGAGCGCGTTGCGCCCCGCCTTCGACGCCGACTGCTTGGCGTCCTCGACCTTGTCGAGAACGCCGAGGAGGTTCTGCACGTGGTGGCCGACCTCGTGGGCCAGCACGTAGGCGTAGGCGAAGTCGCCGCCCGCCCGAAAGCGCTGCCGCATCTCCTCGAAGAAGGAAAGGTCGACGTAGACCGTCTGGTCGAGCGGGCAATAAAACGGGCCCATGGCCGACTGGGCGGCGCCGCAGGCCGAACGGGTGGCGCCGCTGAACAGCACCATACGCGGCTCGCGGTATTGCACGTTGGCTTGCGCCGGCAGCACCGCCTTCCACACGTCCTCGGTGTTGCCGAGGATGGACGCGGCGAATTTGCCGACCTGGTCCTGCGGCGGGGCGCTCGACGTCTGCGAGGGCGCCTGCTGCTGGTACGAGGGGCCGCCGCCACCGCCCGAAAGGATCTCCGCACCGCCGATCAGGAGCCGTGGATCGATGCCGAGCGCCCAGCCGATCAGCCCGAGGATGATGATGGTGCCGATGCCGAGCCCGCCTCGGCCGCCGGGGATCAGCCCACCGCCACCGCCGCCATAGCCCTCGTCACCCCGTCGGTCTTCGACGTTGCTCGATGTGCGGAATTCGTCCCAGCGCATGGTCGGTCCTGGCCTAGTACAGCGAGCGTTGTCGAGCACTGATAGCAGTGGCGCGCGACCATTTGAATAGCTCGAATGGCCGGGGCGAAACGTGCCTTCAGGGGATCTCGTAAACCGTCATCTCGCCGCCGACGCCGCGCAGGGCGCGGCGCTGCGCCACCGGCACGAGCCCGGCCTGCGCCAGCAGCCGGACCGCCTCCGGATGCATGACCACCGGCTCGGTCGCGAAGATCGAGCGCGACATGGCGAAACCCTGCACGCGCGAGGCGATGTTCACCGTCTGGCCGAAGTAGTCGAGCCTGTCGTTGAGCGTGACGGCGAGGCACGGGCCCTCGTGCAGGCCGATCTTGAGCAGCAGGTCCTCGCTGCGGCGCTCGGCGTTGATGCGGCCCATGGCGTCGCGCACCTTGAGCGCCGCGGCGAGCGCATGGTCGGGCGACGGGAACGTCGCCATAACGGCATCGCCGATGGTCTTGACGACGGCGCCCGTCTCCGCCGCGACGATGTCGTTCATCACGCTGAAGTGGGCGCGCACGAGATCGTAGGCGACGAGGTCGCCGACACGCTCGTAGAGCTCCGTCGACCCCTTGAGGTCGGTGAACAGGAAGCTCAGGCTCGTGATCTTGAGACGCTGATCGACGGTAAGCGCGTCGGTCTTGTAGATGTCGCGGAAGGTCTGGTTGGTCAGCAGACGCTTGGCGGTGAGAAAAGCGCTTCCGCCGCCCGAGCATGTCGTGCATGTCATGGCCGGCGATGTAGACGCCGGGCAGGACGCGCGTGTCGGCACGGTTCTCCAGCGTGAGGCGCAGCGGCCCGGGGGCCAGCGTCACCGTCTCGTTGGGGGATTGCGCCCGGTTGAAGACGAGCGACAGCTCGCGGCGCTCGTTGGTCGGCTCGCCCTTCACGTCGATGAACAGGGAGGCGTGCGTCACTGGATCGAAGACGATCAGGAACTCGGGCGGCATGCGCAGCGAAAGAATCGCCTTCTCGCCGGCCGGCAGTTCCACGGCGTCGAGCACCACCTTGTCGATGACCCGGTTGAAGGTCTCGTCGTCGGGCAGGTCGACGCCGGAGCACCAGAACATCTGCCGTTGGTACTCCCATATCGGCAGACTATGCGGATCATGGGCGGCGATGCGGCGCACGCGCGGGCTTACCGTGAAGCTCACCTCGACCACATCGTCGAGGTTGGGCTCGTAGCCGGCCGCGCAGAGCGAGCAATGATACTCGTTGCGATTGAGCGTCTTCAGAGAGGTGTTGGAATCGAGCACGCCGCCGCAGCCGGGGCAGAGCACGTTCCAGGACATGTCGAAGAGGCCGAGGCGCCCCGCGTGCAGGAACGCCGAGATGGCGCTCTCCTCGTTGAGGCCGTAGCGGGCGGCGAACTCCAGCACGTTGACGCGGTTGAGCTCGCGATCGGAGCCGTCACGCACGAACATCTCGATCGCAGCGGCAGCGTCCGCAGCGGCGGCCTGCCGCAATACCGAAAAACGAGCTTGAGCCTCGGCGTCGGTCATCCGCCATCATAGCCGAACAGCGCCCACCTGTATCGCGCCGAATCGCGCGGACCGCCTGTAGTCCGTCACCCCCCATGGGTTGATGGCGGCCGCTTGCTCCCCCGTCCACAGGCGACCGCCCTGCCGATCCGCCCGGCCGGCGTCCTAGTGGTAGCCCTCCCCTTCCTTGAGGCGGTCGCGGAAGGTCCAGTAGACGAACACCGAATAGGCCAGGATGAGCGGCAGCAGGAAGATCGTGCCCAGGATCATGAAGATCTGCGAGGCCGGCGCTGCCGCCGCCTCCCACAGCGTCATCGACGTCGGCACCAAATAGGGGAAGTTCGACACGACGAGGCCGACGAAGCACAGCAGGAAGATGCCGATCGTGCAGGCGAAGGGCATGACCACACCGGTGCGGGTTTCCGCCCGCGTGATGCCGCGCCAGACGCCGAGACCGAGGATCGCCGTTGCCAGCGGCAGCGGCCACAGGAAGAGGATGTTGGGCATCGTGAACCACCGGTCGGCGATGCGCGGCAGCGCATAGGGCGTATACAGGCTCACCGCCACGGCGAAGCAGGCCACCGCGATGAGCAGCGGGCGCGCCAGCCGGCGGGCGTGCGCGGCGGTCGCGCCTTCCGTGCGCATCATCAGCCAGGCGGCGCCCAGCAGGCCGTAGCCGGCGACGAGGCCCAGCCCGCACAGCACGGTGAAGGGCGTCAGCCAGTCGAACGGGCCGCCGGCGAAGCTGCCGTCGACCACCTTGATGCCCTCCAGCAGCCCGCCCAGGATCACCCCTTGAGCGAAGGCGGCGACGATGGAGCCGCCGGCGAAGGCAATGTCCCACAGCCGGTGATTTGGCTTGGCGACCCAGCGGAACTCGAACGACACGCCGCGGAAGATCAGCGCCAGCAGCATGACGATGACGGGCAGATAGAGGCCGGGCATGATCACCGCGTAGGCCTTGGGGAAGGCGACCCACAGCCCGCCGCCGCCGAGCACCAGCCAGGTCTCGTTGCCGTCCCAGAATGGCGCGACCGAGTTCATCATCTGATCGCGCTCGCGCTCGTCGCGCGTGGTCGGGAACAGGATGCCCATGCCCAGGTCGAAGCCGTCGAGGATGACGTAGAGCACGACGGCGGTGCCGATGAGCGCCGCCCAGATGATCGGCAGGTACTGTTCCATCGGCTCCGAGCCTCATCCTGTTGACGGCGCTGGTGGCGCGCTCAGGTCGCGCCGCGGGTGGCATGGCGCACGGCGCCCTCGGCGGCGGAGAGCGGCCGGTGCGGCATGCCCTCCGGCGTCTGGGCCGTGCCTTCGTCCGGGCCCCTGTTGACCAGGCGGTTGATGAACAGGATGCCGACGCCGAAGACGAGGAAGTACACCACGACGAAGAGGATCAGCGACACCAATACGGCCTCGAAGGCGACCGGAGAACGGGCGTCCACGGTGCGCAGGATGCCGTTGGCGATCCACGGCTGGCGGCCGATCTCGGTTGTGTACCAGCCAGCCACGATGGCGATGAAGCCCAGCGGCCAGGCCCAGGACGCCGCCGTAAGCCAGAGCCTGCTTTCGAACAGCCGCCCGCGCAGCCACAGCACGCCGCCCCAGAGCGTCAACGTCAGCATCAGCACGCCCATGCCGACCATGATGCGGAAGCCAAAAAACGGCGGCGCCACCGGCGGGCGGTCCTGCGGCGGAAACGCCTTGAGGCCGGGATAGATGCCATTCCAGTCGTGCAGGATGATGAAGCTGCCGAGATGCGGGATGGCGATCTGGAAATCGTTGCTCTCGGTCGTCTCGTTCGGCCAGGCGAACAGCACCAGGGGCGCCACCTCGTGGGCCGGCCAGTGGCCCTCGATCGCCGCTAGCTTGGCGGGCTGGTACTTGGCGGTCGCCTGGCCGTGGAAATCGCCGATGATGATCTGCGTCGGCGCGAGGATCAGCGCCAGACCAAGCCCCATGCGCACCATGGTCTTGGACTGCTCCTCGAAGCGGCCGGCGAGGAGGTGGCGGGCGCCGACCGCCAGCACCACCACTGCCGTCGTCAGATAGGCGGCAACCACCATGTGGGCCAGGCGCAACGGGAACGTCGGATTGAAGACGATCTTAAGCCAGTCCACCGGATAGGCGATGCCGTCCCGCATCTCGTGGCCGGTCGGATACTGCATCCAGCTGTTGGCGGACAGGATCCAGAAGGCGCTCATCAAGGTGCCCACCGCCACCATCAACGCCGACACGAAGTGCAGCCAGTCCGGCACCCGATTCCAGCCGAACAGCATGACGCCGAGGAACGTGGCCTCCAGGAAGAAGGCGGTCAGGACCTCGTAGCCGATGAGCGGCCCGACGACGTTGCCGACCACGACCGAGAAGCGGCTCCAGTTGGTGCCGAACTGGTAGGACAGCACGATGCCCGAGACGACGCCCATGGCGAAGGAGACGGCGAAGATCTTCGTCCAGTAGCGCGCCAGTTGCTTGTAACGCTCGTCGCCGGTCCACAGGTGGCGGGCGAGCAGCGTCGCGACGAAGGCGGAGGTGCCGATGGTGAAGGCGGGAAAGATGATGTGCCACGTGATGGTGAAGCCGAACTGTATGCGTGCCAGAAGCGTTGCATCGAGTTCCATGGGCGCCCTCCCTCACGGTCTGCCTGCGTTTTAGCCGAAATCCGCCGCGATTGCGCCTCAAATCTGTCGCGTCGCGTCGGACGGCCGCGCCGTCGTCTTCTCCGGATCATCCATGCGTTGCGTGCAGTTGTCCTGACACGAGCCGGATTTGCATCGCCTCTTGCCATGTTCTCTATTTGTTCTGATAATCAGAAACGATCGGGAGCGGAGATTCGGGATGGCGGCGGCGAGGCGAAGCGTCCTCAAGCGGCGCACGGACATGGGCGACGAGGTCATCAGCGTGCGGGTGGCGCCGCTCGATCCGATGGCCCATGTCGGCCATCAGGTCGACCCGGACCGGCGGCGCGGCCGCGGCGCCGTCAGCAACCCGGCGCCGCGCTACGAGCCGACGCACCGGGAGGACGAGGACGACGGCTGGGGCGGCCTGGAGGCACTCGCCCCGTTCACCACCGAGGTGGCGGTCGAGAAGCCGCGCACGATCATCACCCGCAACGATTCGCCGGACATCAGCTTCGATCGATCGATCAACCCCTACCGCGGCTGCGAGCACGGCTGCGTCTATTGCTTCGCCCGCCCGACGCATGCCTACATGGGGCTGTCGCCCGGGCTCGACTTCGAATCCAAGCTGTTCGCCAAGCCGGACGCCGCGGTCCTCCTTGAGAAGGAGTTGTCGGCGGCGGGCTATACGCCGCGGACGATCGCCATCGGCACCAACACCGACCCCTACCAGCCCATCGAGAAGCGCTATCGCATCATGCGGCAGCTGCTCGAGGTGCTCGAGCGCTTCAACCATCCGGTCGGCATCGTGACGAAGTCGGCGCTGGTGACGCGCGACATCGACATTCTGTCGCGCATGGCGGCCCGCGGGCTCGCCAAGGTCGCCGTGTCGGTGACGACCCTCGATGCCAAGCTGGCGCGCACGATGGAGCCGAGAGCGGCGACGCCCGAGCGGCGCATCGAGACGATCCGGGCGCTGGCGGACGCTGGCATTCCGACCACCGTCATGGTGGCGCCGGTGATGCCCGCGGTAAACGACGCGGAGATCGAGCGCATCCTGGAGCGGGCGCACGAAGCCGGGGCGCGCGAGGCCGGCTACGTCATGCTGCGCCTGCCGCTCGAAGTCCGCGACCTGGTGCGCGACTGGCTCATGGCGAACTACCCCGACAAGGCACGGCACGTGCTGTCCCTGGTCAAGTCGACGCGCGGCGGCAAGGACTACGATTCCACGTGGGGCCAGCGCATGGTCGGCTCGGGCCCCTATGCCTGGATGATCGGCCGCCGCTTCGAGATGGCTTGCGAGCGCATCGGCCTCAACAAGCGGCGCACGCGTCTGAAGACCGACCTGTTCGCCCGGCCCAAGTCCGACAAAGGCCAGCTCAGCCTGTTCTGAGCGGCAGTCCCCCGCCATGGAGCGTATGATGACCGTGCCTGCACGCGTGAACCTGATCACCCTTGGCGTCGACGGCCTCGACCGCAGCGCAGCCTTCTACGAGCGGCTCGGCTGGCGCCGGTCGGCGAGCGCGGGCGACGGGGCGGTGGCCTTCTTCGCCCTCGACAATCTGGTGCTGGCACTGTTTTCGCGGGCGAGCCTGGCGGACGACATGGGGCTCGACGAGCCGCGGGCCGGACGCGGCGACGTCAGCCTGGCCATCAATGTCGAGAGCCCGGCAAGGGTCGACGAGGTGCTGGCCGCCGCCATCGGGGCCGGCGCACGGCTGCTGAAAGCCGGTCAGGCGGTCTTCTGGGGCGGCTACAGCGGCTATTTCGTCGATCCGGAGGGGCACGCCTGGGAAGTGGCCCATAACCCGTTCTTTCCCCTCAATCCACAGGGCGAGATCGTGCTGCCGCCGTAGGCGCGCCGCGGCCCTTCGCCCCAGATGCCGAGCGCGCGTCTCCCTGATCGGGTGAACCACCTGGTCAGGGAGAAGCGATCCAAATACAAAGACTTGGAGCAATTCTAACCGATCAGTTGATTCCATCTGATCGGGAGATGCTCCGGGACAAGCCATAGGCGCCACGGGAGTTGCGGGCGAGCGATCGCAGCCTGCCCCAAGGCCGGGCTTGAGCGCGCGGACGCAGGCGCCATGCTGGCGCCCATGGCCCGCCGTCCGACGACCGATTCGCTGCCCATGGAGCTTCCCGAGGGCCCGACCTTCGATCGGGAAAGGCGCCTGCGCCGCCGCGGCCTGTGGCCGGTGGCCGGCCTCGACGAGGTGGGGCGTGGCCCCCTCGCCGGCCCGGTCGTTGCCGCCGCGGTGGTGCTCGACCCCGCCGATATCCCGGCCGGGCTCAACGACAGCAAGGCGCTCGACGGCGAGACGCGCGAGACGCTCTACCCCCTCATCATGGCCAAGGCGCTCGTCGGTGTCGCCTGCGTGTCGGCCCGCGAGATCGATGCGACCGACATCCGCAAGGCTTCGCTCGCCGCCATGAGCCGTGCCCTGGCGAGCCTGCCGGTTGCAGCCCGCTTCGCGCTCGTCGATGGCCGCGACCGGCCGGCGGTGCCGTGCGAGGTCGAGGCGATCATCCGCGGTGACGCCCTGGTCGCCTCCATCGCCGCTGCCTCCATCGTCGCCAAGGTGGTGCGCGACCGGCTGATGCGGCGCCTGTGCCAGCACTATCCGGTCTACGGCTTCTCCCGGCACGTGGGCTACGCCACGGTGGAGCACCGCCGCGCCATCGCGCAGCACGGGCCGTGCCCCTACCACCGGCTGAGCTTCGCGCCCTTCCGGCTGGCCGAGGCCCGGGCCGAGGCCGTGGCGGACGAGTTGACCCTCTAAGCGGGAACGACGCGGCCGTGTGCCGCCGCCGCGGCCTCTGCGTCCGACAAGTGCCAAAACGAGACGCCGGCCACGCCGGCGGCGCAACGGCATCTTTACCCCGAGCCGTCATGTTCCGGGTCCGTAAGTTGCGTAACCGGTATTGGCGACATGGGTATCATGCATACCGGGATCGCCGGCGCCGTCTCCCGGATTGAGGTTTCGCGTACCGGGACGACTGCGCCGGATTCCCGGATGGGCCTCGCAGCCCCCCTCGACCGCATCATCGTCGGCGATTGCATCGCAAGCCTCGACAGCCTGGCTGACGCCAGCGTCGACCTGGTCTTCGCCGATCCGCCCTACAACCTCCAGCTGGAACACGCGCTGACGCGCCCCGATCAGAGCCTGGTCGATGCCGTCGACGACGATTGGGACAAGTTCGCCAGCTTCGGCGAGTACGATGCGTTCACCCGCCGCTGGCTCACCGCCTGCCGCCGCGTGATGAAGCCCGACGCAGCGCTCTGGGTCATCGGGTCCTACCACAACATCTTCCGGGTGGGCGCCATCCTGCAGGACCTCGGCTTCTGGATCCTGAACGACATCGTCTGGCGCAAGGCCAACCCGATGCCGAACTTCCGCGGCCGGCGCTTCACCAACGCCCATGAGACGCTCATCTGGGCCACGCGCAGCTCGTCCAAGCGCTACACCTTCCACTACGAGGCGCTGAAAGGCGGCAACGACGACCTGCAAATGCGGTCCGACTGGTTCATCCCGTTGTGCACCGGCGACGAGCGGCTGAAAGGCGCCGACGGCCGCAAGGTCCACCCGACGCAGAAGCCCGAGGCGCTGCTCGCCCGCGTGCTGCTCGCCTCGTCGAACCCGGGCGACGTGGTGCTCGACCCCTTCCTGGGCACCGGAACCACCGCAGCGGTGGCCAAGAAACTGGGCCGCCGCTTCATCGGCCTGGAGCAGGATCCGGGCTATGCCGCGGCCGCCGAGCGCCGTATCGCAGGGGTGTCGCCGGTGACGTCCGCCGCCGTCGCGGCCGCGCCCGCGCGCCGCAGCGAACCGCGCGTTCCCTTCCTCTCGCTCATCGAGGCGGGACTGATCGCGCCGGGCGAGACACTGAGGGACCAGCGCGGCCGGCATCAGGCGCTGGTGCGGGCCGACGGCACCCTGTTGCTCGGCCCGGCGGTAGGGTCGATCCACAAGATCGGCGCCCTGGCCCAGGGACTGCCCGCCTGCAACGGCTGGACCTTCTGGCACGTCGAGCGCGCTGGCGCCCCGGTCCCCATCGACGATCTGCGCAGCGCCTTCCGCACCGCCTTCAAGGCTGCGGCCTAAGGCATTTGTGTGCGGATGAGATCGTCCAATGGCATGGAGCTGCTCCAGGCCCTTGAATCTGGAGCGCTCCGCGATCGGGCGATGCAGGCTCAGCCGTCGACCGGGCGGACCTCCACGCCCGCGTGAGCGAGCACCTTGCGCATCAGGTTCGGCAGTGCCTCGCCGCCGAGCGACGCCGCCGGCGCCCACCGGCAGCCGGCTGGGACCGGCGTCCCCTGCGCCACCTCGGCCCGCGCCACCGCGAGCTCCAGCGGAAAGTGCGTGAACACGTGCCGCACGATGCCGGGCAGCCGCCGCCACCGGGCGGCGAGCGGCGCCGCGGCCCAGGCGGCCGGATTCGGTGAGGACGTCCAATCGCTGCCCGGCACCTCGGCCATGCCGCCGAGCAGACCGCGCGGCGGCCGCGTCCTCAGCAGCACGGCGCCGTCGGCACGCACGCAGACGAACGCCGCCCCATGCCGCAGCGCCCCCTCGCGCTTGGGCGCCTTCCTGGGAAACGTCTCCTGCAAGCCGCTCCGCCGCGCCGCGCACGGGCCGGTCAACGGACAGAGCGCGCAAGCCGGCCGCTTGGGGGTGCATATGGTGGCGCCCAGGTCCATCATGGCCTGCGCGAAATCGCCGGGCCGCGGCGGCGGCACCAGCGCCGCGGTCCGGGCCCGGATGGCAGGCTTGGCCGCCGGCAGGGCCTCCTCGATGGCATAGAACCGGGTGATGACCCGCTCGACGTTGCCGTCCACCGGCGCTGCGACCCGATTGAACGCGATGGCGGCGATGGCGGCGGCCGTGTACGGCCCGATGCCGGGCAGCGCCAGCAGCTCCGCCTCGTCCTCCGGGAAGCGCCCACCGGGACGGGCCGCGACGGCCCTGGCGCAGGCGTGCAGGTTGCGGGCCCGCGAGTAATAGCCGAGTCCGGCCCAGGCCTGCATCACCGCCTCCGCCGGCGCCGCCGCCAGCTCCTCGACGGTCGCAAAGCGCGTCAGGAAGCGCTCGAAATAAGGGCGGACGGCGGTGACGGTGGTCTGCTGCAGCATGATCTCGGAGAGCCAGACCCGGTAGGGGTCGGGCCGCTCGCCCGGCCGCGCCCGCCAGGGCAGCGCCCGGCGGTGTCGGTCATACCAGGCGAGGACAGCGTCGGCAGGGGCTGCCGCGCCGGTGGCGGGCCTGCGGGTCTTTGAAGCTGTTGCGGCGGCGGTTACCATGGTCCTACCTAGCCCGGAGCAATCCGGCCGCAAAGCGGTTGCGGCCGGTCCCGATCCGGCAAGCGAAGCGATGCCCCACCATGAGACCCCCCTTCCGTTCCCGCGGTGCCGCGCCGCTCGCCGATATGGTCGACGCGTGCCTGGGCCCCGCGCTGGCGGCGCAGGGCTTTGCCGCCGCTGACGTCGTCGTCGCCTGGGCCGACATCGTCGGGCCGCGGCTCGCCGCCCACACCCAGCCCCTGCGCATCGAATGGCCGCGCCGAGCCCGCGACGGCGACGACCCCGCCCGCGCGGCGGCGCTGATCGTGCGCTCCACCAGCGCCTTCGCGCTCGAGCTTCAGCACATGGCGCCGGTCGTCATCGAAAGGGTCAACACTCATTTCGGCTGGCGCTGCGTCGGCCGCATCGTCATCCGCCAGGGGCTGGTGGCGCGCCCCGCCCCGCGGCCGCAGCCGCGCGGCCCGGACCCGGCCGCGGCGGCCGCCGTCCGCGACCTGACCGCGGACATTGAGGCAGCGCCCCTGCGCGAGGCGCTCCGGCGGCTCGGCGAGGCGGTGCTGTCCACGCCTCGCGCCGGTGCGGGCCGCCGCACTTGACGGCTGCTGATGTTGCCACAATTGCTTGCGCAATGTCCGCGATCCGGACCAGACGCCCGTAGCGCCTCGGCTTCCTGCCGCGGGCAACCCAGGAGTATTCGACATGATCACACGCCGTCGCGTGCTAGAGACCATGGCCGTCGGCGCGTTTGTGGCCACGGCGGCCCGATGGCTGCCGATCGCCCCGGCGGCGTGGGCCCAGGACGCCAAGCCCGAGGAGCTGAACCAGGCTGGGCCGCTCGGTGACGTGACCCTCGGCAACCCTGACGCCAAGGTCAACATCATCGAGTATGCGTCGTTGACCTGCTCGCACTGCGCCGAGTTCCACGAGAAGACCCTCCCGATGCTCAAGTCGAAATACATCGACACCGGCAAGGTGCGCTTCACGCTGCGCGAGTTCCCCCTCGATCCGCTAGCCACGGCCGGCTTCATGCTGGCCCGCTGCCAGGGCAATGACAAATATTACCCGATCAGCGACCTCCTGTTCTCCAAGCAGCAGCAATGGGCCTTCAACGACAAGCCGCTCGACGGCCTCGCCCAACTGGTCAAGCAGGCCGGTTACACACAGGAGAGCTTCGAGGCCTGCTTGAAGAATCAGAAGATCTATGACGCGGTAGTGGCCGAGCGCGACCGTGGTGCGAAGCTCGGCGTCAACTCGACGCCGACACTCTTCATCAACGGCAAAGTCTATCGGGGCGCATTGGAGCCTGCCGAGATGGAGAAGACGCTGGCGCCACTCCTCGCCGGCTGACGCTCCTCTATCGGAGCCGGCCCTTTCGCCCGGGCCGGCGCGCACCGGCGGAGCGTTTTGCTCTGGCGCGTTTCGCGAGCGGCGGTGCCCGCCCGTTCGCGAAGCGCGCCACGTGTACCGGCGCGGCGGAGGCTGCGATGAAGCTGACCCGACTGAAGATTGCGGGTTTCAAGTCGTTCGTCGACCCCACCGACGTCCTGATCGAGCCTGGGCTCACCGGCGTCGTCGGCCCGAACGGCTGCGGCAAGTCCAACCTGGTCGAGGCGCTGCGCTGGGTCATGGGCGAGAGCTCGCACAAGTCCCTGCGCGCCTCGGGCATGGACGACGTTATTTTCGCCGGCGCGGCTGGACGCCCCGCCCGCAATACGGCCGAGGTGATGCTCGTCGTCGACAACGCCGGCCGCACCGCCCCTGCCGCCTTCAACGATGCCGATGTGCTCGAGGTCTCCCGCCGCATCGAGCGCGAGGAAGGCTCCACCTACAAGATCAACGGCCGCGAGGTGCGGGCTCGCGACGTGCAGTTGCTGTTCGCCGACGCCGCCACCGGCGCGCGCTCGCCCGCCATGGTGCGCCAGGGCCAGATCGGCGAGATCATCGCAGCCAAGCCCCAGGCGCGCCGCCGCATCCTGGAGGACGCCGCCGGCATCGCCGGACTGAACTCCCGCCGCCACGAGGCCGAGTTGCGGCTCAGGGGGACGGAAGACAACCTCCTGCGCCTGGAAGACGTGCTGCATGAGATCGAGGCCCAGGTCGACAACCTGCGGCGGCAGAGCCGCCAGGCCGTCCGCTACCGCAACCTGTCGGGCGAGATCCGGCGGCTCGACGCGCTGCTGATGCTCATCGGCTACCGCGCCGCCCGCGACCAGCTGGCCACGGCCGAACGCACGCTCGAGCAGCACGTGCGGGCAGTCGCCGACCGCACCGCCGTCCAGGCCGAGGCGGCCAAGGAGCAGGCGCTCGTCGCCGCGACCCTCCCGGGCCTGCGCCAGGACGAGGCGGCCGGGGCCGCCGGCCTGCAGCGGCTCACCCTCGCCCGCAACGAGCTCGACGCCGAGGAACGCCGCACCCAGCAGCGTTCCGCCGAGCTGGTGCGCCGCATCGCCGAGATCGAGAAGGACGTCGCCCGCGAGAACGCTCAGGCGAGGGACGCGGCCGCCACGCTCGAACGCTTGACCGACGAGGTCGAGGCCCTGGGCGACGACGAGGACACCGCCGACCTCACCTTCGCGGCGAAGGCCGGCGTCGCCGATGCGGACGGGACGTTGGCAGAGGCCGAGGCCGCGCTGGCCGAGACCCAGACGCAGCTCGCCAATCTCAACGCTTCGCGCGCCGCGCTCGAGCGAGCTCAAGCCGAGGCGACCGAGCGCGCGCAGCGTCTGGAGGCCGAGCGCGCCGGGCTGGAGGGCCAGCTTGCCGCCCTGGACGAGAGCGATGGTGCCCTCGTGGAGCTCGATGAACTGCGCGAAACCACGACGCTGGCCGAGGACAGCTCGCTCGCAGCCGAAGAGCGGGCGGCGGAGGCGCGCGGCGGCGTCGCCGCGGCGCGGGACGGCGAGGCCCAGGCGCGGGCGCGGGCGACGGAGGCCGAGAAGGCGGCGCAGAAACTCGAGACCGAGGCGCGCACGGTGGCCAAACTGTTCGCCCCGCCGCCGGGTCGGCGCTTCGCCGCCGTGCTCGACGAGATCCGGGTCGCGAAGGGCTACGAGACGGCGCTCGGCGCAGCGCTCGGCGAGGATCTGGACGCGTCGGCCGACCCGTCCGCCCCGGTGCACTGGTCCGCCACCGCGGCGGGTGGCGATCCGCCCCTGCCCGGCGGCGCCGTCGCCCTGCTCGATTTTGTCGTGGCGCCTCCGGCCCTGGCACGTCGGCTCGCCCAGATCGGCGTGGTCGACCGGGCGGCGGGGCTCGCCCTGCGCGCCGGGCTCGCGCCCGGCCAGCGACTGGTGTCGATGGAAGGCGACCTGTGGCGCTGGGACGGCTTCACCGCCGCTGCCGACGCGCCGTCGGCGGCGGCGCGGCGCCTCGCCGAGCGCAATCGCCTGGCCGAGCTCGACGCCGCCGCCGAGACGGCGCGGCAGGCGGCCGAACAGGCCCGCGCCGGGCTGGATACGGCGCTGGCGGCGGTCCGCCGGGCCACGCAGGAGGAGGCCGCGACGATCGAGCTGTCGCGGTCGACGCGGCGCGCCTTCGACCAAGCGCGCGACGCCTTGGCCCAGGCCGAACGCCGGGCCGGCGAGGCGGCGTCGCGGCGGGCAGGGCTTGCCGAGGCGCTGAGCCGAACGGGGATCGCGGCAAATGAGGCGGCCGCCAAGGGCGAGCAGACACGCGCGGCGCTCGCCGCCCTGTCCGCGCCGGCGAAGCTGGAGAGCAAGCTCGGTCACGAGCGCATCAAGGTGGCGGAACGGCGAACCGCCGCGGCCGAGGCTCGCGCCGCGCTGCAGAACCTGCTGCGCGAGGCCGAAATGCGGGTGCAACGCCGCAACGGCCTGATTCGCGATATCGCCGCCTGGCGCGAGCGGGCCGGCCGCGCCGAGACGGGCCGCGCCGACCTGGAGCGGCGGCTGGAGGCGGCCCGGGACGAGCAGGACGTGCTGGCGGAGGCGCCCGACACCTTCGGCCTGCGCCGCCGCGATCTTGAGGCCGAGATCGAGGCGGCGGAAGGCCGACGCCGCGGGGCAGCCGATGCCCTGGCCGCGGCCGAGGCTGCGCTGGCAAATGCCGACCGGAGCGCACGCGAGGCGCTCACGGGCCTGTCGGAGGCGCGCGAAGCGCGCGCCGCCGCAGAGGCGCGGCTGGAGGCAGCGCGTACCAAACTGCGTGAGCTGATCCAGGCCATCACCGATTCGATCGGCGTCGCGCCCGAAGCGCTGCACGAACAGGCGGGTCTCAAGGCGGGCGACGACCTGCCCGATGCTGCGGCGACGGAACAGCGGCTGGCCGCCCTCAAGGGCGATCGCGAGCGGCTCGGCGGCGTCAACCTGCGGGCCGAAGAGGAACTCGTCGAAGTCGAGGGCAAGCACGACGCTCTGGTCGCGGAACGCGACGACCTGACGGAGGCGATCCGGCGCCTGCGAACCGCCATCGGCAACCTCAACCGCGAGGGCCGCGAGCGGCTGCTCGCCGCCTTCGAGGTGGTCAACGGCCATTTCCAGTCGCTGTTCACCACCCTGTTCGGCGGCGGCACGGCGGAGCTCAGTCTCATCGAAGCCGACGACCCGCTCGAAGCCGGGCTCGAGATCATCGCCAGGCCGCCCGGCAAGAAGCCCCAGGTGATGACCCTGATGTCCGGCGGCGAGCAGGCGCTCACCGCAACGGCACTGATCTTCGCCGTCTTCCTGACCAATCCCTCGCCGATCTGCGTGCTCGACGAGGTCGACGCCCCGCTCGACGACGCCAACGTCGAACGCTACTGCGACCTGCTCCAGGAGATGGTTCGCCGCAGCGAGACCCGCTTCGTCGTCATCACCCACAACCCGATCACCATGGCGCGCATGGACCGGCTGTTTGGCGTGACCATGGCCGAGCGCGGCGTGTCCCAGGTAGTGTCTGTCGACCTGAGGGAAGCGGAGGCCCTCCAGGAAGCCGTGTGAACGCGGCGATTAGGTCCACGCATGGTGGCCGACATGGCGAGCGTCAGCAGCCGCATGCGGCCCGCTGTCGCAATTGCGGCGGAAACGAGTCCGGCAGGGCCGCCGACAACGCCGCCCATGTCGGAAGAAATGGAACAACTTCAATGGTTTATGCGAATTTAACGCGCCTTGACACTCGAAGGTGCAAAAATTATGGTGCCCGCGGCCGAGGGGGGTATCGGGCCGGGCATCTTGCCTTGCTCCGCGGGGTTCGCCATGACCGGTGACACGACGCGGGACGGCGGGGGCGCCAACACCGACGCCGCCAAGGCTGTCAATACGGACGCCGATCTCTCCCGGAGATTGAGTCGTCTGGATCAGGAACTCGGCCAGCGGCGGGCGGCGGACGCCCGCGACAAGGCGGCGGACGCCGACCCCGAGGCGGGCCCATCACCGCTCGCGCGCGGCTTCCGCCTCTCGGCGGAGTTCGTAGCCGGCGTCGGTGCAGGCGCCATCCTCGGATGGCTGCTGGACCGTGTGCTGGGGTCGTCCCCCTGGGGGATGATCGTCCTTTTGATGCTCGGCTTCTGCGCCGGCATCTACAACGTTTTGCGCGCGGCAGGCCATCTGCGCTCAGGAACAGGCCCTTCGGCCTGACCGGGAGCGCAGGCAGCGGCAGCGGGCTTCGCTCGGTGGAGAATCATCGGTCGCACGGCCGGGTTCGCCGCTGCGTTTTGGTGTGATCGCATCGTCCGGGCGTAGGGTCCGGCAGGGTGGCGTCACGAGGCGACAGGGAAAGGACCGAACCGGCCATGGCCGATCCGATCCATCAGTTCCAGATCCAGAACATCGTGACGCTCGGGCACGTCGGCGGCCAAGAGATCGCCCTCACCAATTCGGCTCTCTACATGATCGGCGCCGTGGTGGTGATCACCGCGCTTCTCGTCGGTGGCATGAGTCGCGGCGCGCTGGTGCCGGGTCGGCTGCAGTCCCTGGTGGAGATGACCTACGAGTTCGTCGCCAACACGGTACGAACATCCGCCGGCACCGAGGGCATGAAGTTCCTGCCCTTCGTCTTCTCGATCTTCATGTTCGTGCTGATCCTCAACCTCTTCGGCATGATTCCCTATGCCTTCACGGTGACCAGCCACATCATCATCACCTTCGCGCTCGCCGCCCTGGTGATCGGCCTCGTCATCGTCTACGGCTTCATCAAGCATGGCCTGGGGTTCCTCAAGCTGTTCGTGCCGTCGGGCGTGCCCGGCTGGCTGCTGCCGCTGCTGGTGACGATCGAGGTGATCTCGTTCGTGTCGCGGCCGCTCAGCCTGTCGGTTCGTCTTTTCGCCAACATGCTCGCCGGCCACATCGCGCTGAAGATCTTCGCCGGATTCGTCGCCACCCTGCTCGCCGCCGGGGCCTGGAGCGTGCTGTCGCCGCTGCCGCTGGCGCTGGCCGTGGCGCTCACGGCGCTCGAGGTGCTGGTCGCGGTGCTGCAAGCCTACGTGTTCGCCACCCTGACCACGATCTACCTCAACGACGCGCTGCACCCCGGCCATCACTGACGGCCTCCGAACCACCTCTTCACCTTTGAAATCCAATCAAGGAGCACTTCCATGGATCCCGTAGCTGCAAAGTACATCGGCGCTGGTCTGGCCTGCCTGGGCATGGCCGGTGCGGGCATCGGTCTCGGCACCCTGTTCGGTCAGTTCCTCTCGGGCGCGCTGCGCAACCCCTCCGCCGCCGCGGGCCAGCAGGGCACGCTGCTCCTCGGCTTCGCGCTGACGGAAGCGCTCGGCATCTTCTCGCTGCTGATCGCGCTGCTGCTGCTGTTCGCCGTCTGATGCGCCGCGCGCCGGCGGGGCTCGCCTCGCCGCTGCGTTTCGCCTGACGTGACGTGAGCCGCCGGGCCGGCATGGCCAGCCGGGCGGCTGCCTTCGACGCAACCGGGGGACGGCGGGGCGCACCCCCGCCCCGAGGATAAGGTGGCATGGCCCAACCCACTCAGACCGGCACCGAGCAGGCCTCGCACGCGGCCCATAGTGCCGCCTTCCCGCCCTTCGATGGGACCACCTTTGGGTCCCAGCTGATCTGGATCGCGCTGACCTTCGGCGTGCTCTACCTGCTCATGTCCCGTGTCGCGCTGCCGCGAATCGAAGGCGTGCTGAAGAACCGCCACAGCAAGATCGCCGGCGATCTGGCCGAGGCGCAGCGGCTCCGCACGGAGTCGGAGGAGGCGATGCAGGCCTATGAGAAGGCTCTGCACGACGCCCGCACCAACGCGCAGGCCATCGGCCAGAAGACCCGTGAAGACTCGGCAGCCGAGTTCGACACCCGGCGCAAGGCGCTCGAGGCCGATCTGAACGCCAAGATCGCGTCGGCGGAAGAAACCATTCGCACCAGCACGGCGGCGGCCATGACGAGCGTACGCGGTATCGCCGCGGATGCCGCGACCGCTATCGTCGAGCGGCTGACCGGCACGACGCCGGCCCCGTCCGAGGTGATTGCCGCGCTCGACCGCGCCGCCGCATAAGGACAACCCGATGCTCTCGCAACCGGAATTCTGGGTCGCCGTCGCCTTCGTCATCTTCGTCGCCCTGGCTTGGAAGGCTGGCGGCTTCAAAGCGATGGCGACGGGGCTGGACAACCGCGGCCAGCGCATCGAGCGCGAACTCGCCGAGGCACAGCGGCTCAGTCAGGAGGCCCGATCGCTCCGCGATGAATATGTGCGCAAGCGTGAGGAGGCCGAGAAGGAGGCCCTCGCCATCGTCGCCAGCGCCCGCGAGGAGGCCGAGCGGGCAACTGAGGAAGCGCACACGCGCCTCAACGAGTTCGTGGCGCGCCGGACGGCGGCCGCCGAAGCCAAGATCGCTCAGGCCGAGACCCAGGCGACCGCCGAGGTGCGCGCCGCTGCGGCCGAGGCTGCAATTCGCGCGTCCGAGTTGATCCTGCGCGACAAGGTGAAGGGCGAGGTTGCGGCCAGGCTCCTTGAGCGCAGCGTCTCGGATCTCAAGCGCTCCTTCGGCTGAGCCACCGGACTTGCTGACGCGAAAGCCGCCCCTCGGGGCGGCTTTTTTATTGGGCCGCGCCAACCTCGTTGGCCCCCACACGTCGAGAACGACGACCGCGGCCGGCAGAGGCGGGTGGAGGTCGGTCCCCGCCTGCGGATGGCCCGTGCCGCCCGAGCCCCGCGTCTACAGCGCCCGGGCCCAATCATGGCCGGGGTGGAGGAGCGCGAGGGAGGCCTTCAGCCAGTGGCGCTCCGCGATCGGCAGCTTGGGGAGCGCCCGCGCGAAGTCCTCTTCGTCCTTGGCGCGCCGGTGCTTCGCCTTGAAGAGGAGGATCGCCGCGGGATTCAGGTAGGGAACGCCATCACCGGCGGCGGTCACCATTTCGGCGCGCGCCCTGCGGATCGTCGGAGCCCTCCTGTAGGCCCACATCTCCACCGAGCCCGGTTCGATCATCATGTCGGCCCGCCAGCGTCTGGCCGTGCGGTCGAGGCACCAGATCTGAAAGACCTCCGCCGGCACCTCCTGATCCGCCGGCAGCGCCTCGACGATACCGTCGCACGCCGTGAAGAAGTCCATGCCGTCGAGTTGGCAGCGAAAATGGCCCAGATCCTGGCGCAGCACGGCAAATTCGAGATCGTCGTGCTCGCGGGTCTGGCGTCCATGCCAAAGGTCCAGAGCCCAGCCACCGACGACGCACCATGGCCTCGCGATCCCCTTCAGCCGCGTCGACAGCTCACGGGGATGCCACGCGGTCCAGTCGGCTTGGTCCGGCGTCGTGTGGATGGGTCGGTCCCTCATCCACGGAATGATAAAAGCATTTCGTGATCGATCCGCTTGGTCTCAGTTGGTCACGACTGCAACCACTCTGCGTCACACGCCGCCGCATCCCCCATCTAGGCGGAGACGCATGCAAGTTGCGCATGGGGCTGCGACAAAATAAGGCAGCAATGCTGTCATAAACCCATTGCGAAACCGGCGTCGAACCCTTACTTCGTGAGGTGCAGCAGCGATGCTGCAGCCCTCCTTGGGCGTTTCCTCCCTAGACTTGGGCCGTGCTCTTGAGCACGGCCCCTTTTCTTTTGGCGGCCCTGCCCCGCCCTTTCTGCCGAGCCGCCGGTCTGTTATCCATGGGGGGCCGACCGTCTCTCGGGGGTCTCGATGCTGCGCGCCGTGTTGACGGCAATCCTGCTCCTGCCCGTCCTCGCCACCGCTGCTGGTGCGGCCGAGCCGAGCCCTTTCGTCATTCCGGACTGGCAATCGGCCTGCGCGGTGCATGGCCCCGGCTTCAAGGCATTGCCGGGCTCGAGCTCCTGCATCCGCATCGGTGGACGCGCAACGATGGCGGTCGATGCCGGCACGAGGCGTAGCGCCCCCGCTGCGGGCCGCCGCGCCATAGGCATGGGCGCCATGGGCCAGGTCGAAGCCGATGTCCGCACTCAGACCGAGGTCGGGCCACTCCGCGCCTTCGTTCGCCTGCGAGCCGGCAGCGGCACGGGAACGGCGCCGCTCTCCCGCTGAGTTAGCGGTGGTCGCAGCGCGAGGTCGCGTGCGCGGCGAAGCGAGTTTCACCGGGACGCATCGGTCCGCGCCAGGTTGGGCCAGCGCGCATAGGCAAATACCCAGAGCACGACGAGCGAAACGAAGGGGATGACAGCGGCGACACACCACCAGCCGCTGTATCCGGCCCTCCGCGCAATTTTTGCCGCTGGGAACATCACAAGAAAGAAAAGCGCCAGCACGATCGCCCAATGCCAAATAGATATGTTTCCCATGCCCCGACCCTCCGTTGGCAATGCGTGGCGTGAGCGCTGAGATCACATCCCTGCGGCTCAGGCCACCTCGGTCACGCGTGCGAACTCGTCTCGGAGCTCGCGCTTCATCACCTTGCCGATGGGGCTGCGCGGCAGTTGCTCGAGGAGTTGCACGGCGGCGAGCCGCTGGATCTTGCCGAGCCGGCCGTTGGCCCATTCCCGGATCGCCTCTGCCGTCTCGCCGCGGCCGGGCTTGAGCACGACAAAGGCCACCGGCGTCTCGCCCCAGCGCTCAGACGGCAACCCCACGACGGCAACGTCGTGGATGGCCTCGTTGGATTGAAGCACCGCTTCGATATCGCTCGGGTAGATGTTGAAGCCCCCCGAGATGATCATGTCCTTCTTGCGGTCCATCAGCGTCAGGAAGCCGTCCGCATCGAAGCGGCCGACGTCGCCGGTGCGGATGAAGCGCCGGCCGTCCGGCGCATACCACTCCGCCTCGCGCGTCTTCGCCGGCTGGTTGTGATAGCCGTTCATGATCGCAGGCGAATGGCCCACGACCTCGCCGATCTCGCCCTGAAGGACGGTCTGCCCGGTCTCGTCGATGAGACGAACGTCATGGCCCTGTGACGGCCGCCCCACGGTGTGCAGCTTGTCCGGGAACTCATGGGCGACAAGGACGCAGCTGCCCCCCCCTTCGGTCATGCCGTAATACTCCACCAGGCCACCCGGCCAGCGCGCCAACACGTCGGCCTTCAGGCTCGCGGCAAAGGGCGCGCTGGTGCAGAACTTCATGCGGAAGCTCGCAAGGTCGAAGCTCGCGAAATTCGGCAGGTCCATGATGCGCTTGTACTGCACCGGCACCAGCATGGCGTGGGTGGCGCGGTGGCGCTCGGCCAGCGTCAGGAAGCCCTCGGCGTCGAACTTCTCCATCAGCACCACGGCGCCGCCGAGCGCCAAGGTCGGGAAGAAGCTGACCAACGTGGTGTTGGAATAGAGCGGCGTCGAGACGACGGCGACGGCGTCCGAGCCATAGCCGAAGATGCCGCCCCGCTGCACGTGCGCCCAGCGCATGCGGTGCGACTGGATGATCCCCTTGGGGACCCCGGTGGTGCCGGAGGAATAGATGATGTTGAACGGCGACGTGCGCTCGAGGCTCACCGGCTCGGGCCGTGCGCCCGGGGCGGCGAGCCATCCGGTGAACGGCCGCCCGGCGTCCGAGCCATCGAGCGACACGATCTCACCGGCAAAGTCATCGAACGGACCGAGCGACTGCGCCACGCCCTGGTCCACGAAGAATATGCGGGCGCCCGAATCGGCGATCATCGCCGCCAGGCCCTCGGCCGACGACGAGGGCGCGAGCGGCGTCACCACGACGCCGGCCCGAAGTGCCCCGAGAAATGTCACGGCATAGGGAATCGACGACGAGGCACAGACGGCGATGGTGTCGCCGCGCTTGAGGCCGTCGCGCTGGAGGCTCGCTGCCACCCGGTCCATAAGCGCGTCGAGCTCGCCGTAGGTCAGCCGCTCGTCTCGATGAACGAGGGCGGTGGCGTCCGGCCGGGCCCGGGCGTGACGACCGATGAGATCGGGGATCAGGCCAAACTCTTGAGCCAGCAGGTCTGCCACCACAGAGCTCTGCGGCGCGGGGAACTCGGTCGACATAGGCGCATCCTCGGCGGCGTGAGCGCTTCCCGAACCGCGGGATCGCCGGATCCGAGAAGCACTCCTGATTCGAAAAAGCACGAGCATGCCGCCCGGCCGGCCATCGCGCCTGACCGGGCCATGCTCATCACGTGAGCGCCGCCCCGAATGCACCTATTCCGCGGCTTCCGCAATTGGCGCGGGGGGCGTCCAGCGCAGGACGGGCTGACGCGCCGCGCGGGTCTCGTCGAGACGCCGCCGCGGCGCGTAGTAGGGTGCGCCGGTGAAGCGTTCGCTATCGCCGGCCCTGGCTGCGAGCGCCAGGTCGCGCAGCGTCGCCACGAATAGGTCGAGCGACGCCTTCGACTCCGATTCCGTCGGTTCGATGAGCATGGCGCCGTGCACGACGAGCGGGAAGTACATGGTCATCGGGTGATACCCCTCGTCGATCATCGCCTTGGCGAAATCGAGCGTGGTCACGCCGCTGTCCTTGAGCCAGGCATCGTCGAACAGCACCTCCTGCATGCACAGGCGGTTGCCGAAGGGGAGCGACATCAGGTCGGCGAGGCCGACGCGGATGTAGTTGGCGGCGAGCACCGCGTCGTCGGAGGCCTGCGCCAGGCCGTCGCCGCCGTGCGACAGCATGTAGGTCAGCGCCCGCACGAACATGCCCATCTGGCCGTGGAACGCCGACAGGCGGCCAAACGGCCGGGCCTCGTCGGCGTCGGCCCCGACTTCCACCAGCTCGACACCGTCGGCGCCCGTCCGAAGCAGGGGCAGCGGCGCGAAGGCCGACACGCGCGCCGACAGCACCACCGGGCCGGAGCCCGGGCCGCCGCCGCCGTGAGGGGTGGAGAAGGTCTTGTGCAGGTTGATCTGCATGGCGTCGATGCCGAGATCGCCGGGCCGGGCACGCCCCATGATGGCGTTGAGGTTGGCGCCGTCGCAGTAGATGTAGGCCCCGGCCTCGTGCACGATCCGCGCGATCTCGGCGATGTCACGCTCGAACAGCCCGCAGGTGTTCGGATTGGTGATCATGAGAGCGGCGATGTCGGGGCCGACGAGCTTGGCCACCTCGGCGGGGTCGACCGTGCCGTCGGCACGCACGGGGACAGCCCTGACCGGCATGCCGACCATGGCGGCGGTCGCCGGATTGGTGCCGTGGGCCGAGTCCGGCACCAGGACGACCTTGCGGGTCGCCGCCTCGCCCTTGGCGGCGATGGCCGACTTGATCGCCGCCATGCCGCACAGCTCACCGTGCGCGCCGGCACGCGGCGACAGGCTGATCGCCGGCATGCCGGTGATCTCCATCAGCCAAGCGGCGAGCTCCTGCATCAGCGCGAGCGCGCCCGGGACCGTCGACACCGGCTGCAACGGATGCACGTCGGCAAAGCCCGGCAGCCGCGCCATGCGCTCGTTCAGACGCGGGTTGTGCTTCATCGTGCAGGAGCCGAGCGGCACCGGCCCGGTGTCGATGCTGAAATTGCGCTGCGACAGGCGCACGTAGTGGCGCACCGCCTCCGGCTCCGACAGGCCCGGAAGCCCGATGTCGCCGGTCCGCTCCAGGGTTCCGAGGCGCGCGATGAAGGGCTCGGGCTCGTCGAAATCGACGCCGGTCGCGTCGGCGCGGCCGAGCTCGAACAACAGCGCCTCCTCCTGCAAGATGGCGCGATTGCCGGTGAAGGTGGCATGCGTCTCGGCGCTGCCGACGCCCGGCGTGGTGGGCCGTCCCTGACGGTTCAACATCACAGCACCTCCTGAAGTGCCGCCACCAGGGCAGCCCGGTCGTCGTCCGTGTTGACCTCGGTGGACGCCACCAGCAGGTGGTCATCGAGCCCGGCGCCGGGCAGCAGGCGCGACACCGGCACGCCGCCGAGAATGCCCTTGGCGGCGAGCGCCGCCACCACGTCGGCAGCGGGCTTGGGCAGCTTCACCGTGAACTCGTTGAAGAAGGTGTCGTTCAGGATCTCGACGTCCGGCACGGCGCCCAGCGCATCCGCCAGCTTGACGGCAGCCGCGTGGTTGATGCGCGCCACGCGCCTGAGGCCCACCTCGCCGAGCAACGCGAGGTGAATCGAAAAGGCCAGCGCGCAGAGCCCCGAGCTCGTGCACATGTTGGAGGTCGCCTTCTCGCGGCGGATATGCTGCTCGCGCGTCGACAGGGTGAGGACGAAGCCGCGCTTGCCTTCCGCATCCACCGTCTCGCCGCAGAGCCGGCCCGGCATCTGCCGCACGAACTTGGCGCGCGTGGCGAACAGGCCGACATAGGGCCCGCCGAAATTGAGGGCATTGCCGATCGACTGCCCCTCGCCCACCACGATGTCCGCGCCCATGTCGCCCGGCGCCGTCACCAAGCCGAGCGACATCGCCTCGGTGAAGACCGCGATGAGCAAAGCGCCGTGGGCGTGGGCCTTGTCGGCGATCGCCTGGAGATCGCGCAGGTTGCCGAACACGTCGGGCGTCTGCACCACGACGCAGGAGACGGTGTCGTCGATCGCCGCCAGCAGATCCTCGGTCGCCCGCACGTCCGGCGCCAGCGTCTCGACCGTATCGCCGCCGAGTGCCGACAGGGTGCGGACCACCTCGGCGTAGTGCGGGTGCAGGCCGCCGGACAGCACCGCCTTGCGCCGCCGCGTCACCCGGTGGGCCATCAGCACGGCCTCGCCGCAAGCGGTGGAGCCGTCGTAGACGGAGGCGTTCGCCACATCCATGCCGGTGAGCAGGCAGACCTGGGTCTGGAACTCGAACATGTATTGCAGGAAGCCCTGGGCGATCTCGGGCTGGTAGGGCGTGTAGCCGGTGAGGAACTCCGAGCGCTGGATCAGATGGTCGACCGTGGCCGGCACATAGTGCTTGTAGGCGCCGGCGCCCACGAAGAAGGGCCCGGCCCCGGCCGGCCTGTTCTGGGCCGCGAGCCGAGACAGCAGGCGCTCGACCTCCATCTCGCCCTTGTGCCGCGGCAGCTTGGGCAGCCCGTGGGCGCGCATCGCCTGCGGGATGTCGGCGAACAGCTCGTCCATCGAGCGCACGCCGACGCGGGCCAGCATCTCGCCGCGGTCAGTTTCGGATAAGGGAAGGTATCGCATTCAGGCCGGTCCTTGGTTGCTCACCAGAGCGCTTGATTCGATCGGGCGAGCGCGCCCGATCGCACGGCAAGCGATCCGGATTCACGGATGGTGAGCACCCCGGACAGATGCTCCATCTGGCCGGGAGGGCTCTTGCGCGACCACGACCTCGGTCTTCACCGAGTTGGCGATGAAGCACTCGTCGTGGGCTTGGTGGTGAAGCGCCTCGAGCTCGGCCGGCGTTGGCCGGCGCTCGCCGGCAAACGTGATGCGCGGGCGCAGGGTGACGCGCGAGACCCACAGCCTGCCGCGCTCGTTCGGCTCCATGATGCCGACCGCGTCGTCCTCGTAGTCGTCGACGAGGACGCCGGCCTTGGCCGCCAGATAGAGGAAGGTCAGCATGTGGCAGCTCGCCAGCGCCGCGACGAACGCCTCCTCCGGATCGACCGCATCCTCCCGCGAGAACGGCAGGCGCACGACATGTGGCGAGGCGGAGGCGGCGAGCTCGATGCCGCCGTCGAAGCGCCAGGTGTGGGAACGGCTGAAGCGGCCATCGGTGAAGACGGCGCCATCGCGGCCCCAGCGCACCGTGGCTGTGTAGGCATGCGTCTTCATCGTGATCCTCATGCGATGGTCTTGAGGAAGTCCTCGTATTCGCTTTCGCTCATCAGGCTCGCGAGCTGGGCCGGATCGCCGATCCGCAGCTTCAAGAACCAGCCCCTGCCGAGCGGGTCTTCGTTGACGGCGCCGGGCTCGCCCTCGAGCGCGGCATTGATCTCGATGACCTCTCCGGCGACCGGCGCGTAGATCTCGCTCGCCGCCTTGACACTTTCCACGACGGCCGCCTCGGCGCCCTGGGTGATGGCGCGGCCGACCTCCGGCAACTCGACGAACACGATGTCGCCGAGCTGCTGCTGGGCGTAGTCGCTGATGCCGACGACGCCGACGTCGCCCTCGATGTGGATGTACTCGTGATCCTTGGTGTAGCGGGTCTCGGCCATCACGGTCCCCTTCTGCTGGTGGCTTCTCAGCGCTTGTAGCGATGCTGCACGAACGGCATGTTGGCGACCTCGGCGGGGATTCGCCTGTCGCGCACGACGACCAGCAATCCCGTCCCGCTGCGTGCGAAATCCCGCACCACGTAGCCCATGGCGACAGGGCCGCCGAAGGTCGGCCCGAAGCCGCCGGAGGTCACCTCACCCACCAGCTCGCCGGCCTGGTCGAGGATGGCGGCGCCCTCCCGGGCCGGAATGCGGCCGCTGAGCGTCAGGCCGACGCGGCGGCGCAGTGGCCCGTCGTGCAACTCGCCGGTGATGCGAATCGCCCCGGGGAAGCCACCGTCCTTCCGCCGCCGCCGCCCGATGGCCCAGCCGAGCCCTGCCTCGACCGGGGACGTCTCCTGGTTGATGTCATGGCCATAGAGACACAGGCCGGCTTCCAGCCGCAGCGAATCGCGGGCACCCAGCCCGATCGGCTTCACCTCCGGCTCGGCGGTGAGCAGATCCCAGAGGGCCACGGCCGCACCGGCGGGCACGGAGATTTCGTAGCCATCCTCCCCGGTGTAGCCCGAGCGGGAGACGAAGGCCTCGATGCCGCCGACGGCCAGCGGCTGCACGCTCATGAAGCGCATGGCGGCGGCTGCCGGCGCATGCCGGGCCAGGACGCGCTCCGCCGCCGGGCCCTGCAGCGCCAGCAGCGCCCGCTCCGGCGCTGGCGTCAGTTGGACCCCCTCGGGGAGATTGGCGGCGATGTGCAGGAAATCCTGGCTTTTGCACGCCGCGTTGACAATCAACAGCAGACGCCCGTCGGCGGCCGGATCAGGCGGCCGCGCCACCATGAGGTCGTCGAGAATACCGCCCTGCTCGTTGAGGAGCATCGAATAGCGCTGTTGGCCGTGCGCCAGGCCGATGATATCGCCGGGCACCAGCGCCTCGAGCGCGGCCGCCGTGACCGCATGCCCGGCGCGGCTGGTCAGCCAGGCCTGCCCCATGTGGGAAACGTCGAACAGACCGGCGGCCTGCCGCGTGTGGGCATGTTCGGCGAGAATACCGGTGGGATATTGTACCGGCATCTCATAGCCGGCGAACGGCACCAGGCGGGCGCCGAGGCCGACATGGCGGGCGTGCAGCGGTGTCGTTTTGAGCGTCTGACCGGTCGATTCGGCCGCCATGGCAGGTCCCCTACGGACATGAGGGCGCCGCCGGGACCATCCCGCCGCACGCACCCCCTCTGTCCCGGGACCTGAGAGATTTCCCCCGGTCTTGCAAGACCGGAGTTACCCCCGTCGGTGAGACGACCCACCGGGCCGTCCGCTTTCCAGAGTGCCAGCTCCTGCGCGGTCCATTGGACCTGAGCGTTTCCGGGGTGGTTGCGCCTTCGGCGTCGCACGGGACTGGCCCGCCACGAACTCTCCCGCGAGGATCATCGGCTGACGAAATTCATATCGCAGCGCGGGATGAAGTCAACGATCGCCGGCAGCCCGCGCTCCACCGACCGCGGCGACCATGACCGCAGGACTGCTCCCCCGCGGCGGCGAGCCGGAGGGCGACCGCATCGCCGGTCGATCCCTCCGGATCGGGACGCACTTCAATGCCGGCTGCTCGACCTGCTCTTGGCGGCCGGCGCGCTCGCTGCTCCGAGGCCGACCTCGATCAGCAGATCGCCATTGCCGGGCGGCGCCGCGATGCCCTCTTCCACCACAGTCGCGCTGCCGCTCGCGGCTCCCGCGGGGATGGAGATCGACACCTGCCGGGTGCGGCGCACGACGCCGCTGTCGCCGCGACGGACCTGCACCGTCAGCGGCGTGTTGAACGTGCCCGGCTTACCGGCCGGCCCCAACAAGGCGCGGATCTCGACGCCGACCTTGATGATGGTGCTGTCGTCCGGGCCCTTGCGGCATTCGCGCGCCATTTCGCCGAAGGCCAGTTGATAGGCGAGCGTGTCGGTCTCGTTGCCGCTGCCGCCCCGGCGGATCGACGAGCCCCCTTCGAGCACGTCGATGCGGGGACACGAAAGCTCCTCGTCGTCGTGAGCATTGGGCAATGCTTCCGACTTCGTGGCGTCCCGGGAAAATGGATTGAGACCCATGAGGTCCTTGATCATATCGGCCCGGGCGGGCACCACGGCCGCCAAGACGGCCGCCAACGCCAAGCTGCCCAGCCTCACGCCAGAGCCCCGCCAGACCATCTGCTTCGCTCCCATCGGTCCCCTCACTGCAAGGATTCGAGTGCCTTGTCGAAGCCGGTCAACGAGACCGGGATGCCGATTCCTTCCTCGGGGGTTTGGAACACCACGAAAGTGGCAATTTTGCCGCCTTTCAGCTTGCCGATCAAATTCTCGTCCATGACCACCTCTGCAACGCAGCCGGTTGGCAGGCAGCGAACGAATCCGGCCCGGCCGACGTCCGCCTGGTCGATTTTGAGGCCGAGCCCCGCCGGAAGCAGCACGCCGAGCGGCGCCAGCACGCGCAGCAGCCGGCTCTTGGCATCGGCCGTCTTCAGCACGATCACCAGCAGCGTCACGTTGGGCCGATCCTCGGCGGCGACGTTCTGCACCAGTGCGCATTGCTCTTTGTTGGCGCCCGCCGGCGTCTCACAACGCTGCTGCCACTCCCCGAACGTCTTGCGCACCACGCCCTGCGCCGCGGCCGGCTGGACAAGGCCGGCGACGGCAGCGGCGATCAGCGCAACGACCGCGCCGACGGTTCGTCCGGCGTATCCGGCCCGACCCTGCCGCGCCGCAGCGGCACCTGGCCGTCGGCGATCAGAAATCTGGAAAGCGCTCTTGGACGTCAACTTGGTATCCACTCGACGATCAGGGGGTGATGACGGGCGCTCGTCAGCGACGGCGCCGCGGCGTCGATTGCAGGAAGCCTCGCCGCCTTCGCACGGCTGCGCCGGCCAGGCGCTGCGCGACTCATTCAGAGGCGTTCGGAACACGCTGGCCTCCCCGGTGTCAAGAACGGCCAGCGGCATCGCTTCTTGAAACCGCAAAATGGCGGTCTCGCGGCGGCTGAGCCGCTTTACCTTAGAACGCTTCTCGTGCCCTTATGCCGCAGAAATGGACCAATCGATGGCGTTGCACGTCGTCGCCCATTGTGATCTTTCAGCGCCAGAGTGGCCGGCCTGCGCAGGGTTTCCTTCAGCGCTGCCGGCGCCGCTGTGGATGCCCAGTGAGTACGGGAGCACCGATCCTCCGATGCGAATCGACACTTTGCCATTTCGGCTCTTGGCGGCGGCCGGCTTCGCCGTGGCACTGACAGGCGACGCGCTCGCGGGCATGGGCCAGCCGAGCCCCTGGCAGCTCGGCATGCAGACACCGGCGGCGATCGGCGCCGAGGCCATTCACGATTTCCACGATCTGCTGCTGTGGATCATCACCGTCATCGTGCTGTTCGTGCTGGCGCTGCTCATCTACGTGATTGTGCGCTTCAGCGAGACCCGCAATCAGACGCCGTCGCGGACCACCCACAACTCGCTGCTCGAGGTGGCGTGGACGCTGGTGCCGGTGCTCATCCTCGTGGTGATCGCGGTGCCGTCGTTCCGCCTGCTCAAGGCCCAGCTCGTCATTCCCACGCCCGATGTCGTCGTCAAGGCCACCGGCCACCAGTGGTACTGGTCCTATGAATATCCGGCCGACCAGGGCGGCTTCAGCTTCGACAGCAATCTGGCCGCCGACAAGCAGCCGCGCCTTCTCGCCGTCGACAACGAGCTGGTCGTCCCGGTGGACAAGATCGTCAAGGTGCAGGTCACCGCGGCCGACGTCATCCACGCCTTCGCCATGCCGTCGTTCGGCCTCAAGATCGACGCCATTCCGGGCCGCCTCAACGAGACCTGGTTCAAGGCGGACAAGGAAGGCGTCTTCTACGGCCAGTGCTCGCTGATCTGCGGCCAGAACCACGCCTTCATGCCGATCATGATCCGCGTCGTCAGCCAGGAGGCGTATACGGCCTGGCTCGCCGACGCGAAGAAGAAGTTCGCCGCCAACCCGTCCGGGCCGATCAAGCTCGCCGACCGCGACGCGATCACCCGCTGAACATAGCAAGACAAGAAGAACCGGGAGCTGACCGATGGCTTCGACGACCACCGCCCCGCACGACGCCCACGCCGATCATCCGACCGGCCTGCGCCGTTGGCTGTTCTCGACCAACCATAAGGACATCGGCACCCTCTACCTGTGCTTCGCCCTCATGGCAGGCATCGTCGGCGGCTTCCTCTCGATCCTGATGCGCATCGAGCTGCAGGAGCCGGGGCTGCAGATCTTCTCCAACGGTCAGATGTACAACGTGGTCGTTACCGGCCACGGGCTGATCATGGTGTTCTTCGTGGTGATGCCGGCCCTGATCGGCGGCTTCGGCAACTGGTTCGTGCCGCTGATGATCGGCGCGCCGGACATGGCCTTCCCGCGCATGAACAACATCTCCTTCTGGCTCACGGTGACCGGCTTCCTGTTGCTGTTCACCTCGCTGTTCTTCGAGGGCGCCCCGGGCGTGCCCGGCTTCGGCGGCGGCTGGACGGTCTATCCGCCGCTGTCCGTCTCCGGGCATCCGGGCCCGTCGCTCGACTTCGGCATCCTCGCGCTGCACGCGGCTGGCGCGGCCTCGATCCTGGGCGCGATCAACTTCATCACCACGATCCTGAACATGCGCGCCCCGGGCATGACCCTGCACAAGATGCCGCTGTTCGCCTGGTCGGTGCTGGTGACCGCCTTCCTACTGCTGCTGGCGCTGCCGGTGCTGGCCGGCGCGATTACCATGCTGCTGACCGACCGCAACTTCGGCACCACCTTCTTCGATCCGTCGGGCGGCGGTGACCCGGTGCTCTATCAGCACCTGTTCTGGTTCTTCGGCCACCCCGAAGTGTACATCATGATCCTGCCGGCCTTCGGCATCGTCAGCCACATCGTGTCGACCTTCTCGCGCAAGCCGATCTTCGGCTACCTCGGCATGGCCTACGCCATGGTCGCCATCGGCGCCGTCGGCTTCATCGTGTGGGCGCACCACATGTATACGGTGGGCCTGTCGCTCGACACCCAGCGCTACTTCGTCTTCGCCACCATGGTCATCGCGGTCCCGACCGGCATCAAGATCTTCTCGTGGATCGCGACGATGTGGGGCGGCTCGCTGCGCATGACCGCGCCGATGGTGTGGGCGATCGGGTTCATCTTCCTGTTCACCGTCGGGGGCGTCACCGGCGTGGTGCTCGCCAACGCCGGCGTCGACCGCGAGCTCCACAACACCTATTACGTCGTGGCGCACTTCCACTACGTGCTGTCGCTCGGCGCCGTGTTCGGCATCTTCGCCGGCTGGTACTACTGGTTCCCGAAGATGTTCGGCTACGTGGTCCCCGACTGGATCGGCAAGCTGCACTTCTGGCTGGCCTTCATCGGCGCCAACGTGCTGTTCTTCCCCATGCACTTCCTGGGCCTCGCCGGCATGCCACGCCACTACGTGGACTATCCGGACGCGTTCGCGGGCTGGCACCGGGTGGCGTCGATCGGCTCTTACATCTTCGCTTTCAGCCTCATCGTGTTCTTCTACGGCGTCTATGTCGCCTACAGCCGCCGCGAACGGGCAGCCAACGATCCGTGGGGGCTCGGCGCCACCACGCTGGAATGGACGCTGTCGTCGCCGCCGCCGTTCCACCAGTTCGAGACGCTGCCGCGCATCACCGGCTCGGACCACTGAGCCCCACCGGCGGCGGCATCGCCGGGCCGCCAGCGGCTGGATCGAGCCTCTCGTGAAGAGGTGGGAGCGAAGCCGGGAGCTAATCCCGGCTTCGGCGCGTCTGGGAGCGGGCAGCGGGCTCGGGCGGACAAAGCGCCACAGCGACGAGCGGGGCTCGGCTCTTGAGTATGCGCCGGTTGCGGGTAGAACCGAGCAGCCGCGTTCCGCGAATGGCTCTAATCTGACGGCGCGGAACACGGCGGCGAGGCTGGATGGACGATGCCATCCCTGATCCGGCCGCTCGCCCCGATCACCGTGCGGCAGCGGCCAGCCCGAGGCCCTCGCAGCTGCACCAGGCGGCACCGTCCACGTCGCCATCGAAGAAAGACGTTCGCAACATGACGATGACAGGCGATCGACTGACCGACGGCCGCACGGCCGACGCCGGCTTCGGCTCCCGCCCAGCCATCTCCACGGCGACCGTCGGTGACTATATCGAACTGTTCAAGCCACGGGTGATGTCGCTGGTCATCTTCACCGCCCTGGTGGGGATGGTGGTGAGCAACGGGCACGTCAATCCGGTCATCGGCTTTGCCGCCCTGGTGGCCATCGCGATCGGCGCCGGCGCCTCGGGCGCCCTCAACATGTGGTGGGACGCGGACATCGACGCAAAGATGTCGCGCACCCAGGGGCGGCCGATCCCGGCCGGCCGGGTGGCGCCCGACGAGGCGCTGGCGCTCGGCCTCTCGCTGTCGATCGGGTCGGTGGCCTTCCTCGGGCTGATCACCAACCTCTTTGCCGCCGCCTTCCTTGCCTTCACCATATTCTTCTACGCCGTCATCTATTCCATGTGGCTGAAGCGGGCGACGGCGCAGAACATCGTCATAGGGGGCGCCGCCGGCGCCTTCCCGCCCATGGTTGCCGAGGCCGCCGTCACGGGGGGCGTCAGCGCCCAAACCGCCGTCCTCTTTCTCATCATCTTCCTGTGGACGCCACCGCACTTCTGGGCCCTGGCGCTCAACAAGTCGGACGACTACGGCCGGGCCGGCATTCCCATGCTGCCGAACGTGGCGGGGCCCGACGCCACCCGCCGGCAGATCCTCATTTACACGCTCCTCCTGGTGCCCTGCGGCCTGTTGCCCTTCGCCCTCGGAGTCGGCGGCGTCGCCTACGCCGTCGTCGCCGCCGTGAGCGGGGCGGCCATGCTGGCGTTCGCCATCCAGGTCTTCGTGCGGCGGACCGGCGAGGCGGCCACGCGGGCCGCCCAGCACCTGTTCGGCTTCTCGATCCTGTACCTGCTGCTGCTGTTTGCGACATTGCTCGCCGAGCGCACCCTGGGCCTCGGCGGCCAGGGTGCGGCGCTCGCGGACATGCTCGGCGGCGTTCTGCCGCTCCGGGTGCTGTGATGGCCGACGACGAGCCCACCGGCATTGTCCTGACGCCAGAAGAGCGCAAGCGCCGGCGCGCACGCAATATCGCCATCGGACTGGCCCTCGGCGCCCTGGCCCTGCTCTTCTACGTGGTCACGGTCGCCAAGATCGGCGTCAATATTCTCAACCGGCCCCTGTAAGGAGGGCGCGATGAGCACCACCCCGGATCCGGACATCGAAGACCGGGCCGTGCCACCCGGTCCGGCGGCCCCCACACAGGGGGCACCGCGCGGCCTGCGCACCACCGCCATCGCCTGCGGCATCACCGTGCTGGGCATGGTGGGGCTCTCCTTCGCGGCCGTTCCGCTCTACCGCCTGTTCTGCCAGGCGACCGGCTTCGCCGGCACGCCGCGGATCGGCACTGCGCCGTCGACGGCCCAGGCGGACCGAGAGGTGATGGTGCGTTTCGATGCCAATGTGGCGCCCGGCGTCGCCTGGAGCTTCACGCCGGAACAGACCGAGGTTGCGGCCGCGCTCGGCGAGACCAAGACGGTGTTCTACCGGATCAGCAACCGGGCCAAGGTGCCGACGACGGGCATCGCGACCTTCAACGTCCAGCCCGAGCAGGCCGGCGCCTACTTCGTCAAGATCCAGTGCTTCTGCTTCAACGAGCAGACGCTGGCGCCGGGCGAATCGATCGATGCGCCGGTGGTCTTTTACGTCGACCCCGAGCTCGCCAAGGATCGCGACCTCAAGACCCTTTCCACCATCACGCTGTCGTACACCGTCTTCCCGGCCAAGGACGGCCGGCCGATGGCTGCGACCGAAGGTGCGGCGGACAAACCGAAATTGTGAGGCTATAAGCGCCTTACTCCCTGAGGCAGGAGATCCCCTTCAATGGCCGACGCGCACGCGAAGCCCCAGCACGATTACCATCTGGTCAACCCCAGCCCGTGGCCGCTGATCGGTTCGATCGCCTTCTTCGTCATGGCGACGGGCCTCGTCATGTCCATGAAGGGGCTGACCATGGGCGGCATCAAGCTCGGCCCTTATCTCCTCGGGGCCGGCCTGATCGGCATCCTTTATGTCATGGCCAGCTGGTGGATCGACGTTGTCCGCGAGGCCCAGGAGGAAGGCCACCATACGCGGGTGGTGCAGTTGCATCACCGCTACGGCATGATGCTGTTCATCGCCTCCGAGGTGATGTTCTTCGTCGCCTGGTTCTGGGCCTTCTTCGACGCGGCTCTGTTCCCCGGCGAGGCGATCCAGTACGCGCGCACCGAGATGACCGGCGGCCATTGGCCGCCCAAGGGCATCGAGTCGCTCGACCCCTGGCACCTGCCGTTGCTCAACACGCTGATCCTGCTGACCTCGGGCACGACGCTGACGTGGGCGCACCACGCCCTGCTCCACAACGATCGCGAGGGCCTCAAGCAGGGTCTCATCCTCACCGTGGTGCTCGGCCTCCTGTTCACCACGGTGCAGGCCTACGAATACCTCCATGCCCACTTCGCCTTCTCGGGCAACATCTACGGCGCCACCTTCTTCATGGCGACGGGCTTCCACGGCTTCCACGTCATCGTCGGCACCATCTTTCTGATCGTGTGCTTGCTGCGGGCGCTGCGCGGCGACTTCACCCCGACCCACCACCTGGGGCTCGAGTTCGGCGCCTGGTATTGGCACTTCGTCGACGTGGTCTGGCTGTTCCTGTTCGCCTGCATCTACGTGTGGGGCGCCGGACCGATCGCCGGCCATTGACGCAAATCCCGACGGGCGGCGGCAAAGCGCCGTCGCCCGGAGCAGGGTGTGCCCCGGACGAAGCGTGAGATGGGGCATGAGGCATCCTGCGACCGAGCACCGCCCATGAATGCTGATCACTACCCTCCGCAGGAGCCGGTTGCGACGGGCCTCGCCGGCCGCTGTCCCCGCTGCGGCCAGGGCCGCCTGTTCAACGGTTTTCTCAGCGTCGCGCCGTCGTGCGGTGTTTGCGGTCTCGACTTTTCGTTCGCCGACGCCGCCGACGGCCCCGCGTTCTTCATCATGACGGCCGCCGGCGTCGCGGTCGTGGGTTTTGCCCTGTGGCTCGAGCTCACCTACGAGCCGTCGTTCTGGGTGCACCTGGTGACGACGCTGCCACTGGCGCTGCTGCTGTGCGTGCTACCCCTCCGTCCGCTGAAGGGCGTGATGATCGCGCTGCAATATGTCAACAAGGCCGAAGAAGGGCGCCTTGAGCGATGACTCGCCGGCCGGATCGCCGCGATCCGCGCCGAAGCTGAGCCCGCCAGGGAACGCCGAGCCGGGACGGCATCGCCCGTCGCCGACCTGCGAGACCGATTCGCGCGGGCCGTATCGCCTCCACGGTCTGCTGTGGCCCGCCGTAGCCACCGTCATCGGCCTTGCGATCCTCGTGGGCCTTGGCTTGTGGCAGCTCGAACGCCGCGCCTGGAAGACCGAGTTGCTCGCCCGCATCGACGCGCGCATCCACGCTGCCCCGACGCCGCTGCCGCCCGAAGCACAATGGGCGCAATGGACGGCCGCGGCGGACGAATATCGCCATGTCGCGGCCACCGGGCGCTATCGCTTCGACAAGCAGGTGCTGGTCCGCGGCAACTCCCCGCGCGAGCGCGGCACGGTGGTGGCGGGGTTTGCGGTCATCACGCCGCTTGAGCTCGCCTCCGGCGCAACCGTGCTGGTGAACCGCGGCTTCATCGCCGAGGAGATGCGGGACGCACTGGTCCCGCTGGATCGACGGACCGATCCGGCGGCGGCGATCACCGGACTGATGCGGGCTTCGCAGGCGCGCACCAGCTTCACGCCGGCGGACGATCCGGGCCGGGGCGAATGGTTCACCCGCGACATCACGGCCATTGCCGCTGCCGAGAAGCTGGCGCGCACCGCCCCTTTCATCATCGACGCCGACGCCAAGCCCGGCCAGATCGAGGGCCCGCGCGGCGGTCTGACGGTGGTGAATTTCCCCAACGACCACCTCCAGTATGCGCTGACCTGGTTTGGGCTGGCGGCCGCACTCGCCGGGGTGTTCGTCGTCTTCGCGGTCCGCCGCATGCGCGGCGACCGGGGGTAGCGTCAGGGCGGTCGCGGACCCCGACGAGCCGCGGACGTCAGCCATGATATTGAAGAATAGGGTAAATACCGCGCTCGTTGGCGTCCGCTTCCTTGAAACCGCCCCGCGCGGGCCGTAACCTGCGCCGTCGGAGGAACCATTGCTGCACGTGTCGACCCGGGGCGAAGCGCCCGCCATCGGCTTTACCGACGCCCTGCTCGCCGGACTGGCAAGGGACGGCGGGCTCTATGTGCCCGAGGCCTGGCCGCGCCTCGCTGCCGCCGACATCGCGGCGTTTGCCGGCAAGCCATATGCGGCCGTCGCCGAGCGGGTGCTGAGCGCGCTCATCCCGTCCAGCGACATCTCCGCCCCGCTGCTTGGCGACATGGTCCGTTCCGCCTACGCCGGCTTCCGTCACCCCGCCGTCTGCCCACTGGCACAGATCGGCGACAACCTGTTTGTGCTCGAGCTGTTCCACGGCCCCACGCTCGCCTTCAAGGACGTGGCCATGCAGCTTCTGGCGCGCATGATGGACTACGCCCTCAAAGGGCGCGGCCAACGCGCCACCATCGTCGGCGCGACCTCCGGCGATACCGGTTCAGCGGCCATCGATGCCTTCGGCGGTCTCGATCAGGTGGATGTCTTCATCCTCTATCCCCATGGCCGCGTATCCGAGGTGCAGCGCCGGCAGATGACCAGCGTCGATGCGCCCAACGTCCACGCCATCGCGCTGGAGGGGACGTTCGACGACTGTCAGGCCATCGTCAAAGGGCTGTTCAACCATCACGCCTTTCGTGACCAACTGGCGCTCTCCGGCGTGAACTCCATCAACTGGGGGCGGATTGCCGCCCAAACGGTCTACTACTTCACCGCAGCGGTCGCCCTGGGGGCCCCGTTGCGGCCCGTGTCATTCTCGGTTCCCACCGGCAACTTCGGCGACGTGCTGGCCGGCTACATCGCCAAGCGCATGGGCCTGCCGATTGACCGGCTGGCCATCGCCACGAACGAAAACGACATCCTTGTCCGCACCCTGGCAAGCGGCCGCTACGAGGTGCGCGGCGTCAAGCCGACCTCCTCGCCGTCCATGGACATCGAGGTCTCCTCCAATTTCGAGCGGCTGCTCTTCGAGGTCTATGGCCGCGATGGGCAGCAGGTCCGCCGCCTGATGGCCGCCCTTCAGCAGGGGCGCGCCTTCGACATCGATGCCGCTCCACTTGCGGCCATCCGCACCGACTTTTCGAGCCACGCCGTCGACGAGCAGCAGACCGAGGCGGAGATCGGCCGGGCCTGGCGCGAGGCGGGCTATCTGCTGGACCCCCACACCGCCGTGGCCGTAGCCGCCGCCCGGCGCGAACTTGCGTGTAATCCCGCGGTCCCGATGGTGGCGCTGGGCACCGCGCATCCGGCCAAGTTCCCCGACGCGGTGGAGCGTGCGGCCGGGCTACGGCCCGCCCTGCCGCCGCACCTGGCGAACCTCTTCGCACGTCCCGAACGGTTTACGGTCATCGCCAACGAACAGTCGGCGATCGAGAGCTTCATTCGCAGTCGCGCCCGGGCCGCCGCCGGAATCGCTGCATGAAGCCGGCGCCGCGCGGTCGACGGAGGATGGTGGCATGGCCCTGTTCCGATTGACGTCCGCCAACGAGAGCTTCCCCCGGGTGCATGGCTCGGGTCTCTATCTGCGGGCGCCGACCATGAACGACTACGAGGAGTGGGCGGTGCTGCGGGCGGAAAGCCGCGCGTTCCTGGAACCGTGGGAACCGCTGTGGCCCGCCGATGACTTGACGAGGACGGCGTTCCGGCGACGGATCCGCCGCTACATCGACGAGATCCGCAATGATTGCGCCTATCCCCTGCTCGTCTTTGCCAGCCCCGGCGACCTGCTGGTCGGCGGCCTCACCCTGGGCCTCATCCGCCGCGGCGTCTCCCAGTCGGCCACCGTCGGCTACTGGATGGGCGAGCGATACGCCGGCAGGGGGCTGATGACCGAGGCGGTCAAGGCGACCTCCCGATTCGCCTTCGGCGAGTTGGGGCTGCGCCGCCTGGAGGCGGCGTGCCTGCCAACCAACGGGCCCTCGATCCGGCTTCTTGAAAAGGCCGGATACATCCGGGAGGGCTTGGCGCGCCGCTACTTGTGCATTGCGGGAGAATGGCAGGACCATCTTCTTTATGCCCGATTGAGGGACGATCCGAACGCATGATCGATCACCCAATCGGCCGGTGCAGCGGCCCCCGGCATCCCGCCGGATCGTCAATATCCTTACTTCGACCATGACCGTCGCCGAGGTTGCCGCTCCAGGCGTCGCCTTGGCTGGTTGCCCTCCACTGCGCGTCTGACTACGACATCCCTGTTCAGTCTGGATCATGCTGCTGTCCGAGTTCCTCCCGCTCTTGCGCCTTCGCCGTATCCTCCCATGCGCGCTGCTCGTGCTTGCGATCCTCGCGAGCGCCGGCTCCGCCCAGGCGGTCGAGGCGGTGCGAGTGTCGCTCGACCAGCCGGCGCTCGATCTCACCAACGTGGTCGAGCACTATCGCTCCGAGGCGGATGTCATCCAGATCTCGACCGCCCCGGGTCCCGACGGCATCGTTCGGCGCATTGCCGTCAAGGCACGCGAAACCGGAACACGGCCGGACTGGATCGTATTCGCCCTGTCCAATCCGAGTGACGAGCAGATCGACCGCCTACTGGTCGCCCCGCACTACAAGCTCACCGGCTCGGGCGTGGTCTGGCCCGACCTGGGCGCCTCACGCATCGCAGCCATCACCGCAAGCCAGGGCATCAAGCCCGAGCGCGACGACAGCGCCGACGCGGACGTGTTCACCATCACGCTCGACCCCGGCACGACGGTGACCTTCATCGCCGAGCTCAGCACCCCCCAGTTGCCGCAGCTCTCACTGTGGGAGCCGGACGCCTACAAGCAGAAGGTCAACGGCCTCACCCTCTATAAGGGCATCATCATCGGCATCTCCGGGCTGCTGGCGCTGTTCCTGACCATCGTCTTCGTGGTCAAGGGCGCAGTCATCTTCCCTGCGGCCGCGGCGCTGGCGTGGGCCGTGCTGGCCTACACATGCATCGATTTCGGCTTCATCCAGCGCATCTTCCCGATCACCGCGGGCGCGGACCGCCTGTATCGGGCCGGCGCCGAGACGGTGCTGGCAGCGACGCTGCTGGTGTTTCTGTTCGCTTACCTCAATTTGAACCGCTGGCACGTGCGTTACAGTCATGTCACCGCCGCGTGGCTGATCTTTCTGGGTGCGCTGGTCGGGCTCGCCGTCATCGATCCGCCGGTCGCGGCGGGGGTGGCACGCATCTCCATCGCCGCAGTCGCCGCGATCGGCTTTGCTCTCGTCGTCCACCTGGCCAGCCGCGGCTACGACCGCGCCGTCATGCTGATTCCCACCTGGACGCTGTTGCTCGTCTGGGTGGCGGCCGCCTCGCTCGCCGTCACCGGCGAGCTCAGCCGCGACCTTGTCCCCCCGGCCCTGATCGGCGGCCTAGTGCTCATCGTCATGCTGATCGGCTTCACCGTCATGCAGCATGCCTTCGCCGGCGGCGCCCTGGCGCAGGGGCTGGTCAGTGACACGGAGCGGCGTGCCCTCGCGCTCGCCGGCTCGGGCGACATCGTCTTCGACTGGGACGTGCTGACCGACCGGATCTCGGTGAGCCCCGAACTCGAACAGCAGCTTGGCCTGAAGCGCGATACGCTCGAAGGCAGCGCGGCCGACTGGCTGGACCTGCTGCACCCGCTCGACCGGGACCGCTACCGCACCACGCTCGATGCGGTGCTCGAGCAGCGCCGCGGCCGCATATCCATGGACTTTCGGCTCAGGGCCGCGCGCGGCCACTATCTCTGGTACCAGCTCAAGGCGCGGCCCGTCGTCGGCAGCGACAACGAAGTGATCCGCGTCGTCGGCACGCTCTCCGACATCAATGAGAGCAAGGTCTTCGAAGAGCGGCTGCTGCAGGATTCGATCTACGACAAGCTGACGGGACTGCCCAATCGCCAGCTCTACCTCGACCGGCTGGACTCGGCTCTCGTGCTGGCGCGCCGTGATGAATCGGTGCGTCCGACGGTCTTGGTCATCGACATCGACCGCTTCCGCACCATCAACGAGGACGCGGGACCCGCGGCAGGCGATTCCGTGCTGCAGATGGTCGCGAGGCGCCTGGCTCGGCTGGTGAGGCCGCAGGACACGCTGGCACGCCTTGGAAGCGACGAGATGGCCGTGATTCTGTTCTCGGAGGTGGAGCCTGACCAGATCACCGCCTTCGCCGAGCGCGCCCGCGAGGTGCTGAGCACGCCAATCCCGCTCGGCGAGCACGAAGCGGTGCTGACCGGCTCGATCGGCATCGCGCTCTATGACCCGACCATGAAGGCCGGCGCGGAGGAGTTGCTCGGCAACGCCGAGATCGCCTTGGCCTACGCCAAACGGCAGGGTGGCAACCAGATCGAGGCGTTCCGCCCGATGATGCGGGGTTTGCGGACCGAGCCGCTGACGCTCGGGTCCGATCTCGGCAAGGCGCTTGACCGAGGCGAGATCAAGGTGTTCTTCCAGCCGATCGTGCGCCTCGAGGATCGCACCGTTGCCGGCTTCGAGACGGTGCTGCGTTGGGATCATCCGCGTCAGGGCCGCCTCGGCCTTTCCGAATTCCGCGACATCGCCATCGACAATGGGCTGCTCGGCGACCTCTTCGCCTTTGCGGTGGAGCGCACGGCACGGGAACTCGCCGCCTGGCAGGACGTGCTCGACGTCGAACCCCCGATGTTCGCCAGCGTCGGCCTGCCGAGCAGCCGGCTGTTGCGGCCGGAGACCCTCAATCCGATGCGCGCCGTGCTGGAGCGCTCCGGGGTGCTGCCGGGCTCGCTGCGCCTCGACATCCCCGAGCGGCTCTTGACTGAACATCCCGAGTTCGCCGTGCGCATGCTCCAACGCGTCCGTGACGCGGGGGCCGGCGTCTCGCTGACCCAATTCGGCGTCGGCCAGTCGCCGTTGACCTACCTGCAGCGCTTCGAGTTCGACATGGTGAAGATCGATCCCTCGATCGTCCGTCACAAGGGCTCGGCGGCGCGCACAGCGATCCTGCGGTCGATCATCGCGCTGGCCCACGACCTGGGCGTCGAGGTGGGTGCCGATGGCGCCGAGGACGAGTCGGATTCGGTCGAGCTGTCGCAGCTCGGCTGCGACTATGCCCAGGGACAGGCCTTTGGCGACGCCATGAGCGCCTACGACGCTCGGCGCCTCGTGGGCTCGGCGCCCGAGGCGGCATAGCGTCCGGCTGGAGCGTTTTCGAGCGAAGTGGACGCCGGTTCGCGTGAAGAAAACGCGGTGAAACAAATAGATAGAGCATTTCCGCGATTCGAAGAAACACGGAAATGCTCTAGATCGACGAATGGCCGTAGCAGTTGAGGCCATGCCGCGGTTGCGCTGAGCGGGATGATTTTCCTTGAATCATCATCCTGCTCTAAGTCTTTGTTTTGAGCATGATCTTGTCCAAAGGCCGGTGTCCACTTTTTGGGATCCGGCTCTGGACAGGCTCAAGCGTGGCCGGTCTGGCCGGACAGCATGATCGGGTCGATGCCGATCAGCCGCATCGCCCGATCGTACTTGGTATCGGCGGCCGCATCGAAGATCAGGCTCGGCTCAGCCGGACAATGGAGCCAGCCGTTGGACTGAATCTCGCTCTCGAGCTGGCCTGCGCCCCAGCCGGCGTAGCCGAGTGCCAGGATGGCGCTCTCCGGCCCCTCGCCCCGGGCAATCGCCTTGAGAATATCCACCGTCGCCGTCAGGCAGACGCCGTCATCGATCGGCAGCGTCGAATTGTCGATGAAGAAGTCCGGCGTGTGCAGCACGAAGCCGCGCCCGGTGTCGACCGGGCCTCCGCGCAACACCTTGACTCGCTCGGCGCGCTGAGGAAGGCGGATCGCCGTCTCGGCCCCTATGATGTCGAGCTGCACCAAGAGGTCGGGCAGGTTGAGATCGGCGGCCGGCTTGTTGACGATGATGCCCATCGCACCCTCGTCGGAATGGGCGCAGAGGTAAATCACCGCCCGCGAGAAGCGCTCGTCCTCCATGGTCGGCATCGCGACGAGCAGTTGGCCGTCGAGATACCCCTTGGTGTCCGAGCCGAGGGTGACGCGCGGGATCCTCATAGCCTTCATGCTAAGACGAGCGGACTCTTTTTCCTATACCCAAAAAGCGCGATGGCCGGCCCAGGGCCCCACGGGCCGGCCTCGCGGGTGCATCCGCGGCCATCGCCGTGACAAACAGCGCGACACGCTCTAAGCACGGTGGCGTGCGGCAAGCCTGCCCGCGCGCGCCTGCGCGCCATGGCTTTTTCAGGAGCTCATGATGACGATTAAGGTCGGCGATCATCTTCCCCAGGCGACATTCCGGGTCATGACAGCGGAAGGGCCTGCCGCCAAGACCACCGACGACATCTTCGCCGGCAGGAAGGTGGTGCTCTTCGCAGTGCCCGGCGCCTTCACCCCCACGTGCCATCGCAACCACCTGCCCGGCTTCGTCACCCAGGCCGATGCGATCAAGGCCAAGGGCGTGGACGCGGTCTACGTGACGGCGGTCAACGACGTCTTCGTTATGGACGCCTGGCTCAAGGCCTCGGGCGCCGAAGGCAAGGTCGAGTTCCTCGCCGACGGCAACGGAGACTTCGCCAAGGCGACCGGCTTGGTGATGGACGGTTCGGGCTTCGGCCTCGGCACCCGTTCGCAGCGTTACGCCATGGTCGTCAGCGATGGCACGGTCGAGGCACTGAACCTCGAAGAGGCGCCCGGCAAGGCCGACCTCTCCTCCGCCGAGAACCTGCTCAAGAGCCTTTGAGATCTCGGGGCGTGTCCCCCTCGGGGACGGGCCCCGTCCGGCTAGGAGCGCTTTCGAGCGAAGTGGACGCGGTTCGCTTGAAGAAAACGCGACAAATCAAACAGAGAGAGCATTTCGGCGATTCGAAGAAACGCGGAAATGCTCTAGGAGCGTGTCTGGATAATCGTCTCGACGGCTGGGTGGAATTTTGATTCAGTCTAGGCATGAGCAAGACGTTTCGCGCGTGGGACGTGGACCAAAGCTGGCTGCTGCCGGCGTCGGTGCACGATTTTGTTCCGGCTGGTCATCTGGCGCATTTCGTGCGGGAGACGGTACGTGAAGGGCTCGATCTGTCGGCGATCCTCGGGAGCTATGAGGTAGATCGCGGCAAGCCGCCGTATCACCCGGGGATGATGGTGGCGCTGCTGCTGTATGGCTATAGCCGCGGGATCTACTCCTCGCGCCGGCTTTCGCAGGCGTGCGAGGAGCGGGTAGACGTGATGGCGGTGACCGGGCTGAACAAGCCGGACTTTCGCACCATCGCCGAGTTCCGGCGGCGGCATCTTGCGGCGCTGTCGGAGCTTTTCGTGCAGGTTCTGAGGCTGTGCCAGTCCGCCGGTCTGGTGAAGCTGGGGCACGTGGCGGTCGATGGGACCAAGCTGAAGGCCAACGCCAGCCGGCACAAGGCGATGAGCTATGGGCGCATGAAGACGACCGAAGCGAAGCTGGCGGCGGAGGTGGACGCCTGGCTGAAGGCGGCCGAGGATGCGGACCGGGCCGAGGACGCCGAGCACGGGGCGGACCTGCGCGGCGATGAGACGCCCGACTGGATGGCCGACAAGCAGCAGCGGCTGGCGCGGATCCGCCGGGCCAAGGCCGAGCTGGAGGCGGAGGCCAAGATCGATCCGTCCGATCTCGACCCGGACGGCCCAGGCCCTTCCTCGGGCATGCAGGAGCGCGGCCGGCGTAAGCAGGCCAAGGACGGCGGGCCGCCGGACAAGGCCCAGCGCAACTTCACCGACTGCGACAGCCGCATACAGCCCACCCGGGACGGCTTCATCGCCGGCTTCAACGGCCAGATCGCGGTCGATCAGGCGCACCAGATCATCGTCGCCCAGCGCCTGGCGACCAACCCGGCCGATTACGGCGCCCTGATCCCGCTGGTCGACCAGGCCGAGGCCAATCTCGGACGCAAGCTGAAAGAGGTCTCCGGCGACGCGGGCTTTGCGACCGAAGCCAATCTGGCCGCCATGGCCGAACGCAAGGTCAGGGCCTATTTGGCGCCCGGCCGTAGCAAGCACGGCCAGGACCACGCCGCCGGCGACCGGAGCTTCAAGGACAAGCCCCGGATGACGGCCATGGCCCAAAGCCTGAAGCGCGCCGGACGGCGCTCGCGCTATCGCCTCAGAAAGCAGGTCGTCGAACCCGTCTTCGGCCAGATCAAGCAGGCCAGAGGCTTCCGACAGTTCCTGCTCAGAGGCCTCGCCAAGGTCAGAGGCGAATGGGCGCTGATCTGCACCGCCCACAATCTCCTGAAGCTGGCGGCAGCGGCAGCCTGACCAAAGCCTGCCCCCTCCCAAGCAGATCAATCAGCGCGCAGCTGACAATTATCCAGACACGCTCCTAGAGCGGGATACCGGGGAGAGTGCGCTCCAGGTCGAGAACTTCTCTCCGATCAGATGAGCCCATCTGATCGCATGCGCTAGGTACTCCCCTCCCCGCCCTCGTAGTCGATCAGATCCAAATCATCTGATCGGGAACGTCCTACATGCCGGTGTCCACCGGCTCGCCGCTCGCCGCCCAGTCCAGGAAGCCGCCCCGGTAGTGCTCCCGGTACGGCAGGCCCGCGCCCCGCGCGTGCGCGATCGCGGTCTGCGAGCGATTGCCGGAGCGACAGGAGAACACCAGGCGCCGCCCCTGCGGGTCCGGCAACGCCGCCGGATCGAAGCTCGACAGCGGGAACAGCACCGAGCCCGGAATATGGCCGGCCTCCCATTCGTTCGGCTCGCGCACGTCGACGAGCAGGATGCTGCCATCGGCAAGGCCCCGCCTGATCTCCTCGCGCTCCAGATGGACGATCGGCGCGTCGGGTTGGTCGCTCACTGCCTGCTCCTTCATCTTTCGGATCACATCGGCTCGGCCACGGCATACCCCCCGCCGCTGCTTGAACTGCAAATAGCCATCCGGATTGGCCGCTTCTAGAGCGTTTTCGAGCGAAGTGGACGCCGGTTCGCGTGAAGAAAACGCGACAAATCAAACAGATAGAGCATTTCGGCGATTCGAAGAAACGCGGAAATGCACTAGGCACTCGACCGGCACGGCCAGGAATCTCTCGGCGGTGACCTTCCGATCGGCGGCCGGGCCGGCCGGTGCGTTGATTGCTGTCCACAAAAAGCGAATGCCGAAGGCCATTCGCCCTCGGCATCCGTGCGACCGATGGAACGTGGAAGGGCCTCAGGCCTGCGCGCCGGGGAGCGGCGGAATGCGCAGCACCCAGCCGGGCTGGATGAGATCCGGGTTCTTGACCGGCGGATTGTTGGCCTTGACGATCTCCGGATACTTGTCGCCGTGACCCTTGCCGTAGAATTCCTCGGCGATCTTCCAGAGCGTGTCGCCCTTCACCACGGTGTAGAACTTGGCCTCGGTACCAGCGGCGGCGACCGTCAGCTGATTGTCGACCGAAGCGACACCCTTGCTGTTGCCGAGCGTCAGCACGGTCTTCTCGGCTTCCTCCTGGGTGGCGACATTGCCCTTGATGGCCACCTTGTCGCCGTCGACGGTGATCTCGTGGTTGTCAGCGTTGAAACCGGCTTCCTTGAGGTGCTTCTTCAGCGCGTCCGGGGTCAAGGCCTCGGCCGCCTGGGCGTCAGTCGTGCCGAACAGCTTGGCACCCGCATCCTTGATAAAGCTGAACAGTCCCATAGCTCACTCCTCCGCCGTGGCGCATTCTACGACGCTAAATGTAGCGCACGCGCATGTGACATCCAGCTGACAAGCTGATCTCTACACTTAGCCACCAACGTACAGAAGCCGCAAGGTCAGGAGAACCCGACTGTTGCCTTGAACCGGCAAATATTTGACCATCCGGACGATCGACCGAGCGCGGCTTCCGCGCCCATATCGCTCCGCGTTCAGGGACACGATCGCCGCCCCGCGGCACGACAGGCCTTGCCCCTCAAAGGGCGGCCGAATCCTCCGACGTCGGCCGATCGCCGGCGATTAGCGGCTCGACGAAGGTCAGGACCTGCCCGGCCAGTTGCTCCGGCGAACCTTCTCCCGCATGCAGCACCAGGTCGGCGGCGAGGGGCGCCTCGTAGTCCTGGCCGATGCCGGTAAAGTCCTTGATGCCGCCCGCCTTAGCCCGCGCGTAGAGGCCTTTGGGATCGCGCTCGGCGCAGATCTCGACGGGCGTATCGACGAAGACCTCGACGAAATCGGCGCCAATGCGCTCGCGCAGGCGCTCCCGGTCGGCCCGGAACGGTGAGACGAAGGCGCACAGCACCACGAGGCCAGCCTCCAGCATCAGGCTGGCGACCTCGCCGGCGCGGCGGATATTCTCGGCCCGGCTCGCCGCATCGAAACCGAGATCGGTGTTGAGGCCGATCCTGAGCGCATCGCCGTCGATCAGCATGGTATGGCGCCCGATCGCCGCCAGCCTGCGCTCGACCAGATTGGCGATGGTCGACTTGCCCGAACCGGGCAGGCCGGTGAACCACAGCAGCACGGGACGCTGGTGCTTGAGCCCGGCACGGGACGCGCGGTCGACATCGAAGCCGTGCCGGTAGACGTTGCCGCCGCCCAGCGTCTCGGTCACCATGCCCGCCGCGACCGTCGTGTTGGCGAAGCGGTCGATGAGGATGAAGGCGCCCGTCTCCCGGTTGTCGGCATAAGGATCGAGCGAGACAGGGGCGCCCGTCTCCACTTCGACCAGACCGATGCCGTTGAGCGGCAGTTCGTCGGCCGCCCTGTCTGCGTAGGTCTCCACATCGAGCGCGGCGGCGAGCTGCGATACGGTGGCGGGCACGGTGCGGGCACCGGTCTTGAGCAGGAAGCCGCGACCTGGCTTGAGCGGCTCCGCCGCCATCCAGACCAGCCGCGCGCGAAAGCGCGTGGTATGGGCGGGGCGCGCCTTGGGCGCCGCCAGCACCTCGCCACGGGGCGCATCGACCTCATCGGCGAGGACGATGGTCACCGCGTCGCCGGCCGCGGCCTCCGCCCGGTCGCCGTCGAACGTGACGATCCGCGCCACGCGACTGGTGTGGCCCGAGGACGCGATGACGACCTCCTCGCCGACGGCGACGCGGCCGCTCGCCACCGTGCCGGAGAAGCCGCGGAAGTCGAGGTTGGGGCGGTTGCCCAGCTGCACCGGCATGCGGAACGGCTGCACCGTGCGGTCGGCCTCCACCTCGACCCGTTCCAGATGGCCAAGCAGGGTCGGCCCATCGTGCCAGGGCATCGACGCGCTCGGCTCGGTGACATTGTCGCCGAACCGGGCCGACAGCGGGATGGCCTCGATCGTCCGAAAGCCGAGTGGTTCGGCGAAAGCCTCGAAGTCAGCCACGATGGCGCGGAACGTCGCTTCGTCGAAGCCGACGAGATCGATCTTGTTGACGGCCAATACGACATGCCGGATGCCAAGCAATGAGGCGATGACCGCATGGCGTCGGGTCTGGGTCAGCAGACCCTTGCGGGCGTCCACCAGCAGCACGGCGAGATCGGAATTGGACGCGCCCGTCGCCATGTTGCGCGTGTACTGCTCGTGTCCGGGGGTATCGGCGACGATGAAAGACCGGCGCGGGGTGGCGAAGAAGCGGTAGGCCACGTCGATGGTGATGCCTTGCTCGCGCTCCGCCTCGAGACCGTCGACGAGCAAGGCGAGATCGACCGCTTCCCCGGTCGTGCCGTGGCGGCGGGAATCTTTCTCCAAGGCCGTCATCTGGTCTTCCAGGATGGCCTTGGTGTCGTACAGCAGCCGGCCGATGAGCGTCGACTTGCCGTCATCGACCGAGCCGCAGGTGAGGAAGCGCAGCAGGCCGTGCGGGGTCTCGGCCGCCGCCGCCTTGGTCGGCGTGAGCGCGTTCATCAGAAGTAACCCTCGCGCTTCTTGCGCTCCATTGAGGCCTGGTCGTCGTTGTCGATGACCCTGCCCTGGCGTTCGGAGGAGCGCGACAAGGTGAGTTCGCGCACGATATCCTCCACGGTCGTCGCGTCGGAGGGAACGGCGCCCGTCAGCGGATAACAGCCGAGGGTGCGGAAGCGGACCTGCCGCAGCTGCGGCCTCTCGCCTGACATCAATGGCATGCGGTCGTCGTCGACCATGATCAAGGCACCGTCACGCTCCACCACCGGCCGCGGCGCCGCAAAGTAAAGCGGCACCACCGCAATCGCCTCGGCCTGGATGTACTGCCAGACATCCAGCTCGGTCCAATTCGACAGCGGAAAGACGCGCATGGACTCGCCCTTGGCGATACGCGTGTTGAAGAGGTGCCAGAGCTCCGGCCGCTGGTTGCGCGGCTCCCAGGCGTGGCTCGATGTCCGATGGGAGAAGATGCGCTCCTTGGCGCGGCTCTTCTCCTCGTCGCGCCGCGCCCCGCCGAAGGCCGCATCGAAGCCCCATTTATCGAGCGCCTGCTTGAGCCCCTCGGTCTTCATCACCTGGGTGTGGACCGCTGAGCCGGAGCGGAACGGATCGATGCCCAGGGCCTCGCCGTCCGGGTTAACGTGGACGAGGAGCTTCAGTCCGAGCTCGGCCGCGGTCCGGTCGCGAAAGGCGATCATCTCACGGAACTTCCAGGTGGTGTCCACATGCAACAGCGGAAACGGCACGGGACCCGGGAAGAAGGCCTTGCGCGCCAGATGCAGCATCACCGCCGAATCCTTGCCGATCGAATACAGCATCACCGGGTTGCGAAACTCGGCGACGACCTCCCGAAGGATGAAGACCGCCTCGGCCTCCAAGCGCGCCAGGTGTGGCGACAGAGGCTCGCGCCGCGGTTCAGCGACGGGAAATTCGGGAGTCCGGACAAGCGCAGCGGTGGAAACGGGCATCTTCTTACATCCGAGGCCGAGCCCGCCGAACGGTGGACGTCGGTGTTGACAGGCTGGAGGCGGACGGGACCAGCGGCCCCATCGGCCTCCGCGCTAAAGCATCGTCCCAGCAGACCGGGTCATCCGATCTGCTCGAAATGCTCCCTGCTCATTGAATCTGGAGCGCTTCCGGGCGGCCCAGCGTCTCCGTCCGATCCCGGAGCGCCGCCGATCCGACCTTTGGCAAGCGAACGATTCACTTGGCAACGCGCAGCCAGGGCCTGGCGCCCAGCGGCGTTTGCTCGGCCGCCTCGATGGCCGCCGGCTGGTAGTGAATGTCGACATCCTTGATGCGGCCTTCGAGGAGCGCCTTCAGCGTGCCGGCGTGGGAGATCGCGAAGGCGTCGAAGCCGCAGCGTCGCATCAGCGGAATCTGGTCGCGCAGCACCTCGCCCGACGCGCGCAGCTCGCCGGCGAAACCGTGCCGCTCGCGCAGCAGGCGCGCCAGCGAATAGGCCCGGCCATCGGTGTACTTGGGAAAGCTCAGCACGATCAGAGCGAAGCGATGCAGATCGGCCTCGATGCCGTCGAGCCCCTCCCCCGCCTCGAGCTTGAGGCCGAGGGGCGCATTGCGGCCGCTCACGCCTTCCAGCTCGGCGAGAAAGCGCGTCTTGGAGATCAATGCCGCGCGGTCGGCCGGCAGCCGCTCATCGTCGCCCGGCACGATCCACGGATCGTCGACGACCTGACCGTCCTTGACTAACGTCGTCATAGGGCACCCCCGACGGTTTGGTGCCGCGGCAGGTGAATGCCGCACTCGGTCTTGTCCTTGCCACGCCAGCGACCGGCGCGCGCGTCTTCGCCGGCCGCCACCTGCGTGGTACAGGGAGCGCAGCCAATGGACGGATAGCCAGCCGCCACCAGCGGATGCGGCGGGAGCCGGTGCTCGCGCAGGTAGGCCGCGACGTCGGCCATGCTCCAGGACGCAAGCGGATTGATCTTCACGTGTGCGTCGCTGGCTTCGAAGGTCGGAATGTCCTCGCGCGTCGAGGCCTGATAGCGCTTGCGGCCACTGATCCAGGCATCGAACGGCCGCAGCGCGGCGGCCAGCGGCTCGACCTTGCGGAAGCCGCAGCAGCCATCGGCGTCGAGAGCGAACATCGCGCCGAGCGGATCGCGCACCTCGGCGACGGCGGCCTCGGGGCCCACGATGCGCACGTCGCTCAAACCGAATTCGGCCACCAGCCGGTCCTTGTAGGCAAGCGTCTCGGGAAACAGACGGCCGGTGTCGACGAAGATCACAGGCACGTCGGCGTCGACCTCGGCGGCCATGTGCAGCAGCACCGCCGATTCAGCGCCGAAGCTCGATACCAGCGCCACCCGCCCGGCGACCTGTTCGTCCAGCGCCAGCCGCAGAATGTCATGCGGCGGCCGATGGGCGTAGCGCACATCGAGAGCGCGCGCCCGAGCGGCCGGATCGGCCGCCGGTGCCTCCGGGCCCGTACCGCCCACCGTCAATGCCATCGCCATCTCAGGCAACCTCCGCATAGAGCGCCGCGCGGAAGGGCGTCTCGCCCAGCCGGCGCACAGCCTGCAGGAAGTTCTCACGCGGGCTTTCGCGCAGGCGCAGATAGGTGTCGACGATGGTTTCCACCGCATCCACCACCTCCGCCGACGAGAAGCCTTTGCCCACGATGTCGCCGATGGAGCAGTGCTCGTCGCCGGAGCCGCCGAGGGTGATCTGGTAGAACTCCTCGCCTTTGCGATCGACGCCGAGAATGCCGATGTGGCCGACGTGGTGATGCCCGCAAGCGTTGATGCAGCCCGAGATCTTGATCTTGAGGTCGCCGATCTCGCGCTGCCGGTCGAGGTCGCCGAAGCGCTGGGCGATACGCTGGGCGACGGGGATCGAACGTGCATTGGCCAGGGCGCAATAGTCGAGCCCCGGGCAGGCGATGATGTCGGTGATCAGCCCGGCATGGGGCGAAGCCAGGCCCGCCCGCTCGAGCGCCGCGTAGACCAGCGGCAGATCGTCGAGCTTGACGTGCGGCAACACCAGATTCTGCTCATGGCTGACTCGCACCTCGTCGCAGGCATAGCGCTCGGCGATGTCGGCCACCGCCTCCATCTGCGCCGCCGAAATGTCTCCGGGCACTTCGCCCACGCCCTTGAGCGTGATCGTGGCGATGCCGTAGCCGGACACCCGGTGGGGGGCGACGTTGCGCTCGGCCCAGGCTGCGAAGCGCGGATCGATCGCCTGAGCTTGTTCGTAGGCCTCGGACAGAGGCGGCATCGTCTCGTGGGCCGGGGGGGCGAAGTAGGCGGCGATGCGGTCGAGCTCGGCCCTCGGCAAGGTGAGCGCGTGGCCCTGGATAGCCGCGTACTCCTCCTCGATGCGCCGGCGGATCTCGTCGACCCCCGCTTCGTGTACCAGGATCTTGATACGCGCCTTGAACTTGTTGTCGCGGCGGCCGAACTGGTTGTAGACGCGGACGATCGCCTCGCAATAGCTCAGCAGCTCGCTCTCCGGCAGGAATTCACGAACCAGCTTGCCGATGAAGGGGGTGCGTCCCAGGCCGCCGCCGACGTAGACGGTGAAACCCAGCCGTCCCGCCCCGTCGCGCACGATCTGTAGGCCGATGTCGTGCACCTGGATGGCCGCCCGGTCGTGGGCCGCTCCGCTGACGGCAATCTTGAACTTGCGCGGCAGGTAGGTGAACTCCGGGTGCAGGGACGACCACTGCCGCAGGATCTCGGCGTAGGGCCGCGGATCGGTGATCTCGTCGACGGCGGCGCCGGAGAAATGGTCGGCGGAGACGTTGCGGATGCAGTTGCCCGACGTCTGGATCGCGTGCATCTCTACCTGGGCGAGCTCGCCTAGGATCTCGGGCACGTCCTTGAGCTCGATCCAGTGGAACTGGAGGTTCTGCCGGGTCGTGAAGTGGCCAAAGCCGCGGTCGTAACGCTTAGCAATGTGAGCCAGCTTGCGCAGCTTGGCGCCATCGAGCCCGCCGTAGGGAATGGCGATACGCAGCATGTAGGCGTGCAACTGCAGGTAGAGACCGTTCATAAGCCGGAGCGGTTTGAACTCGTCCTCGGTCAGCTCGCCCGACAGCCGCCGACCAACCTGATCGCGAAACTGCTCCACGCGTTGCGAGACGAAGCGGCGATCGAACTCATCGTAGCGATACATGGTCTTGTCCTGCGGGGCAGCATCCCCGCACCCTGCTCCGGGAGCGATTGTGTCGCGCGCCGGTGTGGTCGTCCTGATTACGTGCTGGCGTGCACCAACGTGCGGTTCTCGCGGATGGTGGGACCGCCCTGGGCCCGGATCCGCTCGCGCATGAGCACCGGCCGCACCGCAGCGCCCTCGCGCCGAACATCGATGAGATAGGGCTCGACCACCACGTCGCGCTCGACGTCGCGATTGGCGCACACCAGTGACGCCTCGGCGGTTGCTGCATCTTCAGCCACCTGCGCATGGGCAATGTCACGCGACCAGGTGCCGGAGGCGGTGAGGAACACGACCGATCCGGTGACGAGCGCATTGGCCGTAACAACCTGCAGCGAAAGCCCCTTGGCCGCCCGCTTCATGGCGATGAGTTCTCCTGTGCCGCACGCACGGTCTTCCCGCACGTGCTAACAGCCTCGATGTGTGGGACCGTTTAACATGACGCAAGAGCGAGAGAAAGAAATTCTCCGACAAAAAACGAAAATTTAACAATTTACCGCGCCTGAGATGTTAAATAGCTCAAGCTCTGTCCTCGAACAGGGTTCCGCGCACGATATGCACGGCAGCGCGGTCGCCGACGCTGAGCGCCTGCTGGGGTGGCACCTCGATCTCGACCCGGGTGCCGGTCGCGTCGAGCGTCAATTCGGCGCGGCGGCCGGCGACGGTCCGGCGGATGCCGGCGACCGTGCCCGCGAGGCCTCCCCCGCAATCGCCGGGGGTGAGCACCACGTCGGCCGGGCGCAGGTAGAGCTGCGCGGGACCGTCCTTGCTGGCGGCCACATCGACATCGAGAGACAGGCCGCCCAGACGCACGCGGCCGCCGTCGACGATCGCCGGCAGGCTCGTCGTGTCGCCGACGAACGACATGACGAAAGCCGACGCCGGCGCATCGTAGACCTGGTCGGGCGTGCCGATCTGCTCGAGGCGGCCATTATTGAGGATCGCCACGCGGTCCGCGAGTTCGAGCGCCTCGTCCTGGTCGTGGGTGACGAAGATCGTCGTATGCCCCGTGCGGCCGTGCAGCTCACGCAGCCACCGGCGCAAGTCTTTGCGGACCTTGGCGTCGAGCGCACCGAATGGCTCGTCGAGCAGGAGCACGCGCGGCTCGACGGCGAGCGCGCGCGCCAGAGCCACACGCTGGCGCTGACCTCCGGAGAGCTGCGCCGGATAGCGGCCGCCCAGGCCGCCGAGCTGCACCAGATCCAGGAGCTCGGCCACGCGCTGGCGGATGGCCGCCCGGCTCGGCCGGCGGTCACGTGGGCGCACGCGCAGGCCGTAGCCGACGTTCTCGGCCACCGTCATGTGCTTGAACAGGGCATAGTGCTGGAAGACGAAGCCGACCTGGCGCTCCTGCACGCTGAGCCGGGTAGCGTCCGTGGCGCCGAAATAGACGTGACCGCTGGCCGGCCGCTCGAGCCCGGCGATCACCCGCAGCAACGTCGTCTTGCCGGAGCCGGACGGGCCCAGCAGGGCCACCAGCTCGCCCGCCTTGATCTCGAGGCTCACATCCCTAAGCGCAGGCGAGGCACCGAAATCCTTGCTGATCCCGGCCACGCGAATGTCCAAGGAAGGGCTCCGCTCAGTGGGCTGTCCGTCCTGATATGGCGTCGCCGAAGCGCCATTCGAGAATAGACTTGCCCACGAGGGTAAGGAGGGCAAGGAGAGCGAGGAGCGAGGCGACGGCAAAGGCCGCGACGAAGTTGTACTCATTGTAGAGGATCTCGACGTGAAGGGGCATCGTGTTGGTGAGGCCGCGGATGTGGCCGGACACGACGGAAACGGCGCCGAACTCGCCCATGGCGCGGGCATTGCAGAGCAGCACGCCATAGAGCAACGCCCAGCGGACGTTGGGCAAGGTCACGGTCAGGAAAGCGCGCAGGCCGCCCGCGCCCAGGGTCATCGCCGCCTCCTCGTCGGAATTGCCCTGCTCCTGCATCAGCGGGATCAACTCGCGGGCGACGAACGGAAAGGTGACGAAGACGGTCGCCAGCACGATGCCCGGCACGGCGAAGACGATACGGATGTCGTGCTCCAGCAGCCATGGCCCGAGCAACCCCTGGGCGCCGAACAGCAGGACGTAGACGAGCCCCGACACCACCGGCGATACCGAAAACGGCAGGTCGATCAGCGTGATCAGGAAGCTCTTGCCGGCGAACTCGAACTTGGCGATGGCCCAGGATGCAGCCACGCCGAACACCAGATTGAGCGGCACGGCGATCGCGGCGACCAGCAGCGTGAGGCGGATGGCCGCCTGGGCGTCGGGCTCACCGAACGCCGCCAGGTAGACGTCAACGCCCTTGCGGAAGGCCTCCACGAAAACGACGGCCAGCGGCAACAGCAGAAAAAAGGCCAGGAACGCGACGGCCACGAGCGTCGCTGCGACACGCGTCGTCCGCCGCTCGGTGGTGGCGTCGGCCACCCCGGCGGCCGAGCCCGAGCGACGCTCAAAGGCGGCGTCAACCATGGCCGAACCTCCGCCGGCTCCAGGCCTGCAACAGGTTGATCGCGAACAGCATGACGAAGGCGAGCGCGAGCATGATCGTCGCGATGACAGTCGCGCCGGTGTAGTCGAACTCGGAGAGCTTGATGACGATCAGCAGCGGCGCGATCTCCGACACGAACGGCAGGTTGCCGGCGATGAAGATGACGGAGCCATACTCGCCGACGGCGCGGGCGAAGGCCAGCGCCAGCCCGGTCAGCACCGCCGGCGCGAGGGGCGGCAGCAACACCTGACGCAGGGCCTGTGCCCGGCTGGCGCCCAAGGTGGCGGCCGCCTCCTCCAACTCGCGGTCGAGATCGGCGATGAGCGGCTGCACCGTCCGCACGGTGAACGGGAGCCCGATGAACACCAGGGCGACGAAGATACCCAGCGGCGTATAGGCAACCTTGATGCCCAGCGCGGCGAGCGGTGCACCGACCCAGCCGTTCGGCGCGTAGAGTGCGGCGAGCGCGATGCCGGCGACGGCGGTCGGCAGCGCGAACGGGAGGTCCACCATGGCGTCGACGAACTTACGGCCGGGAAAGTCGTAGCGCGTCAGCACCCACGCCACCAGCAAGCCGAAGATCGAGGCGACCACGGCGGCAACGGCCGAAACGCCGAAACTGACGCGAAGGGCGGCGAAGACGCGCGGCTCGAACGCGACCGCGACCAAGCCGGACAAGCCGACCTCGGATGCCCTGAGCACGAGGGCGCCGAGCGGCAGCAGCACGACGAGGCTGAGATAGACGATGGTGTAACCGAAGGCGATCCCGAAGCCCGGGATCACGCTCGGCTGTTTCCATCGCCAGCCCTCGGCCGGCGTCGGGGCGATCGCAGTGTTGTTCATGGGGCGCTATCGGTCATTCATTTCGCGCTGCGCGCGACCGCATAGATCTGATCGAATACCCCGCCGGACTCGAAATATTCCTTCTGGATGACGTCCCAACTACCGAGCAGCTTCTCGACCTCGAACGTCTTGACGGAGGGAAACGCCAGATCGCCCTTGGCGGCTTCCGCAAGGACGGGACGGTAGCGATGCTTGGCGATGATGGCCTGCGCCTCGGGCTCGTAAAGGAACTTCAAATAGGCCTCGGCGATCTTGCGTGTCCCCTTCTTGTCGACGTTGCCGTCGACCAGAGCCACGGGCGGCTCCGCCTGGATCGACAGCGGCGGGACGATGATGTCGAACTTGTCGTTGCCAAACTCCTTGAGAATCAGATCCGCCTCGTTTTCCCAGGCAGGCAGCACGTCGCCGAGCTGGCGCTGCGCGAAGGTGATGGTCGAGCCACGCGCGCCCGTGTCAAGCACCGGGACGTTCTTGTAGAGCGCGGTGACGAATTCCTTGGCCTTGGCCGGGTCGTTGCCGAATTTGTCGAGCGCATAACCCCAGGCGCCAAGAAAGTTCCAGCGGGCGCCCGCAGAGGTCTTTGGATTTGGCGTGATCACCTGGACGCCCGGCTTGACCAGGTCGTTCCAATCCTTGATATCCTTTGGATTGCCCTTGCGCACCACGAACACCACGGTCGATGTGTACGGGAGACCGCGATTGGGCAGCTTCTCCCGCCAATTGGCTGGGATCTTCTTGGTGGCTTTCGTGATCGCGTCGATGTCGGAGGCGATGCCCAAGGTCACCACATCGGCATCGACGCCATCAATCACGGTGCGGGCCTGGGCGGCCGAGCCGCCATGCGAGGTCCGCACGGTGATCTCTTCGCCCGTCTGCTTCTTATAGCTTTCCGCGAACGCCTTGTTGATGTCGCGATAGAGTTCCCGCGTCGGATCGTAGGAGACGTTCAGAATGGCCGTCTGAGCGACCGCCGGCTCGCAGCCGGCGATCAGGACGGGCGCAGCGAGCATTCCGAGGACAAGGCCCGCGGCCGGCAAGCGGCCCAACAGCCGAGCTTGGATGCACGTCTTCATGATACGTCTCCGGCAACCGATTTCACACCCTTAGCAGCTTCAAAGCCGAAAGCAACGAAATTGGGAGTGAATTAATATAATATACTGCAAAATTATGTGTTTTGATCGATTCGTGCGGCCCTCATCGCTCTTGCCTTGCGGGACGTGACCGTCCACAGGAGGAATGGAGGTTTCGCCCGCCCGCGCCGGATGAGGCGCTCGACACAAGGCATCTGGAGCGTGCGTGCGAAAAGTGGAGTCCCGTCGCCGCCAGCCGTGGGGTGGGCCCCGAATTGATACAGGACGAGCCATGAACCGCTTCAGCAGCGTCGTCGATGCCATCGGCAACACCCCCCTGATCCGCCTCAGGCGCGCCTCCGAGCTCACCGGCTGCGAGATCTACGGCAAGGCCGAGTTCATGAACCCGGGCCAGTCGGTGAAGGATCGAGCGGCGCTGTACATCATCAACGACGCAGTCGCCCGTGGCGCGCTCCGGCCCGGCGGCATCGTGGTCGAGGGCACGGCGGGCAACACCGGCATCGGGCTCGCCGTCGTCGGCAACGCGCTCGGCTTCCGCAGCGTCATCGTTATCCCGGAGACGCAGGCCCAAGAGAAGAAGGATGCGCTGGTGCTGCTCGGTGCCGAACTGGTGCAGGTGCCCGCCGTCGCCTATGCAGATCCGAACAACTACGTGAAAGTCTCTGGCCGGCTCGCGGAGGAACTGGCCCGCACCGAAGCCGCCGGCGCCATCTGGGCCAACCAGTTCGACAACGTGGCCAACCGCAACGCCCACATCGAGACGACCGGCCCGGAGATCTGGGAACAGACCGGCGGCAAGGTCGACGGCTTCACCTGCGCGGTGGGCACCGGCGGTACGCTGGCCGGCATCGCCATCGCGCTGAAGGAGCGCAATCCGGCCGTGCGCATCGCGCTGAGCGATCCCCTGGGAGCTGCCCTCTACTCCTACTACACCGCCGGCGTCCTCAAGTCGCACGGCTCATCCATCACCGAGGGAATCGGCCAAGGGCGGATCACCGCCAACCTCGAAGAAGCGCCGATCGACGTTGCCTATGAGATATCGGACGAAGAGGCGCTGCCGATCATCTTCGATCTGCTCGAGCACGAGGGCCTGTGCCTGGGCGGATCCTCCGGCATCAACATCGCCGGCGCCATCCGGCTGGCGCGCGAGATGGGCCCCGGCCACACCATCGTGACCATCCTGGCCGACTACGGCACCCGCTACCAGTCCAAGCTCTTCAACCCGGCCTTCCTGCGGTCCAAGGACCTACCGGTGCCAGGCTGGCTCGAGCGCGGTCCGGCGGTCGAGGCACCGCTGGTGTAGCTGGAACGCTACGCTTCGCTCTGCACCAGCACGTTGTCGGCCGGCGCATCGAGCGTCCAGTGCACGCCCTCCGGGGCGTAGCGCAGTTCCACTTCGCCGGCGAGCGTGCGCGCCACCGTCCGCTCGATGACGACCTGGCCGAAGCCGCGCCGGCTGGGCGGCGCAACCGGCGGACCGCCCTCCTCCCGCCAGCTCATGCGGAAGCGGTCGCCTTCGGTCGCCGCCTCGACGGACCAGTCGATGTTGACGCGGCCGTCGGGTGTCGACAGCGAGCCGTATTTGGCCGCGTTCGTCGCCAATTCGTGCAGCGCCAGACCCAGGTGCTGGATGGCATCTCCGCCGAGCGTCACCGGGGGGCCATCGAGCCGGATCTGACCGCCGATCAGATCCGCGGCGTGGCCGAGCTGCGAGCGGATCAGCACGGCGAGCGGCACGCCAGCGCCGGTTTCCTGCACGAGCAGATCCTGCGATGCCGACAGCGACTGCAGCCGGTCGCCGAAGCGATGCAGGAATTCCGGTAGGGACCCCGAGCCCGCGGCAGTCTGACGCGCCATCGCCTGGATCACCGCGAGCATGTTCTTGGACCGGTGCGTCACCTCGCGCATGAGGAACCGCAGGCGCTGTTCGCCCTGCTTGAGCTCGGTGATGTCGACTGCGGCGCAATAGAGCCGTACGCCCTCGTCGCCGAACGTCGGCTCCACGTGGATGTCCCACCAGCGCACGCCCTCGGCGGTCTCGATCGAGATTTCGCCGGTCTGCGTGCCGCCGCTCTGCAGCGCGCTGCGCTTCAATGCCAGCATGCGGGTGCGCGAAGATTCGGGAATGACGTCCTCGTCGGTCTTGCCGACGATCTCGTCTTCGGCAAGCCCCAGCCCGAAGATCGGCCGGCTGACCCAGATGTAGGTCAGCGCCTCGTCCTGCATGAACAGCGTGACGCCGCTGCCGCGCAGCGCGAACGCGTAGCGGTAACGGGCCTCGTCGAGGTCGCGCGTGCGCTCGGCGACGCGCATCTCCAGCTCATCGCGCACCGTCTGCAGCTCCTTGAGGGTGCGAACGTGCGCCTCGGCCTCGGCGATGAGGCGCGCGTTGGCGCGCCGGATGTCGGCATGGGAGGGAATGGCCGCGATGACGTTCGGCATCCGCCAGATGGCGATCAGCACCCCAATGCCGGCAACGGCGACGGCGAACCGCGCCACGGTGAGCCACGCCTCGCCGAGGGCTGCGGCCTGCGCCATGCCGATCACGCTCGATGCACCGACGACAATGAGGAAGGCCGACACGCGCCAGGCGACGCGGCGGTAGGGCAGGACGAGATCCTGGCGGCGGCGCACGATCTGCACGATGGCCAGCACGATCACGAAACAAGCGAGCGCGATGAGACCGTTGGCGAGCCCATCCAGCACGCGCAGGCCCGATCCGGCAACCGCGGCTCCAGAACTCACGCGGCACCCGTATGCGCGGCGATCCCGCCGCCCGACCGAACGGCGGCGCTCAGGCTGGCGGGCCGGTGGGAACCTTGTTGTCCGGCCGGACGTTCGTCAGCCGGGACTTGATGCAAGGAGTTGAACATGGGCGCCTGGTTCGGCAGCAGCAGACGCGTCGACGTCATGGACGAGATCGACGCGATCCGGTCGGAGCTCGGCAGCATTACTAATCGCATTTCTCGGGTGGCGGGAACCGCCGGCGACAATTTGCGCAGCAATGTCGAGCAATTGCGCGGCAACATGCCATCCACTGGCGAGGCACAAGATCGTCTGAGCCGCGTAGCGCGGGACGCGCTCGGCCACAGCCGGGAATGGATCGGCTCGGCGGAAGACCATGTCAGCGACGGCTGGCAACAGGCGCGCGGCTCCGTTGAGCGCAACCCGGCGCTGGCGCTCGCCTTCGCCGCCGGCATCGGCTTCCTCATCGGGCTGACGGTTCGCCGCTGACGGGCAGGCGCCGCGGAGCTGACAACGGCCGGGCATTGTCCGGCCGTTGTCGTATCGGGAGGCGGGGCGAGCGCTCCGCGCCCGGCGTGCCTGCGCCCGGGCGGAGGTAAACCCGCCCGGGCGCAGGCTCTGACGCCGGCCGATGGCCGAGCGCCGTCTGCTAGGGCAGCCATCAGGCTGCCGGCCTGCGCTCCGCCCGGCGATCGAAGAACAGCGCCTGGCTGATCGCCGCCTTCACCGTATCGATCTGGAAGGGTTTGGTGATGAGGAAGGCGGGCTCCGGCCGTTCGCCGGTGAGCAGCCGCTCCGGATAGGCGGTGATGAAGATCACCGGCACCGAGAAGCTGCTGATCATCTCGTTGACCGCGTCGATGCCCGAGCTGCCGTCGGCAAGCTGGATATCCGCGAGCACGAGGCCGGGCCGGTGCTTTTGCGCCGCCAGCACCGCTTCGCTGTGCGTGCGCGCGGTGGCGGTGACCGTGTGGCCCATCTCCTCGACCAGCGATTCCAGGTCCATGGCGATGACCGGCTCATCCTCGATGATGAGCACGTCGGTCGCCACCTGCTCGGCGATCTCCCGACCGGCCTCATCGATCAGTTGGCGCGCCTCCTCCATCGGCACATCGAGGATGCTCGCCGCCTCTTCCAGCGAAAACCCCTCGACCGTGCGCAGCAGGAAAGCTTGCCGTGGACGTGGTGTGATCGCGTCCAGGTTGCGCTCGGCCGGGCTGGACGAGGCCCGCGTCAACTTGCCGTTTTCGCCGACGGCATTCCACAACGACAGGAACACGCGATACAATCCGAGCTTGGGGCGGACGTCGCCGGGGAAAATCGAGGCGTCGGTGACGATGGCCTCCAGCGTGGCCACCACGTAGGCATCCCCGCTCGCCTGGGAGCCGCTGAGGGCCCGGGCGAAGCGGCGAAGATAGGGAAGGTGGGGCGCAATCTCTTGCGATAGGGACATCTGCTGGACCTCTTGAAGTCTCACGCGTGCGACCGTTCTGAAACAGCGATATGGCAAAAATGTTCCGCTCACGCCGGAACAATCACGGAAAAGCGGCGTTGGCTGACATCGATCGCCCATGCCCCGCCCGGGGGATAGATCGTTTGCGCTTCGCGGAAGGAGGCGCAGGAGAGACAGAAATGAAAAACAGCTCCAACAACGGGGATGCTGCGGGATTGCCATCCGGCGGAGGCAGCGGATGGCACGATGAGGGCCAGCGCGCGGGTCGCTCGCCGCTCAACGAGACGCTCCAGCATGTGATCGGCTCGCAGCTCAAGGCCGCCTATGACGAAGTCGTCCGCCAGCCGGTCCCCGATCGCTTTCTGGAACTGCTCGCCAAACTCGACGGCAAGCAGACGCCGGATGCCGAGCCCGAAGAAGGGAGTCGCGCGTGACAGATCCACAACGCTTCAAGGACGGCTTGCTGGGCGAACTGCAAAGCCTGAGAGCGTTTGCGATCTCGATCGCAGGCAACGTGGAACGTGCCGACGATCTCGTCCAGGATACTTTGATGAAGGCGTGGAGCAACATGCACGCCTACACCGAGGGCACCAACCTCAGAGCTTGGCTGTTTACGATCCTGCGCAACACGTTCTACTCCGAGTACCGCAAGCGCTCCCGCGAGGTCGAGGACGACGGCACCTACTCTGAGCGCCTGGCCGTGCACGCCGAGCAGGACGGCCACATGGACTTCACCGATTTCAAAGCGGCGTTGGCGCAATTGCCGGCGGACCAGCGCGAAGCGCTGATTCTCGTCGGCGCCTCCGGCTTCTCGTACGAGGAGGCGGCGGAGATCTGTGGATGCGCGCTCGGCACGATCAAGAGCCGCATCAATCGCGCACGCTCTCGCCTCGTCGCCCTGCTCGCGGTCGATTCGGGCGATGAATTCGGACCGGATGCGCGCTCCCACGCCGTACTCAGTTCTGGACCGCTCTCGTCGCCCGTGGGGGAGTAGCCCCCGCGGCCATGGCCAGCTTCGCGACGTTCCGGTCTCGATTGATTTGCCTGTTCGCGCTTGCGACGTTTCCGGCAGTGGCACTGGCCCTGGCGCTATCGTGGCACGTGTACCGTACAGCGAACCGGACGAGCGACGAAGGCTACCGCCTGGCAGTGCTGAATGTCGCGGGCCAGGCCCGCAGCGTCATCAGCGGCACGCGGCGCGTCGTCAATACCCTATTGGCCGCCGCCGGCCCCGAGCTCGCCGGCGCCGAATGCGAGCATCGGCTGGCCCGGACGGCGGAGGTGAATGGCCAGTACAGTGCCATTGCCGTGGTGAGCGCGAACGGGATTCACTGCGGCACCGGCAAGTTGGCCGAGTTCGACCAGTTTGCGCGAGGATCGCTGCTCTCGCCGCTGGCGTCGTCGCCGCCCGCTAGCGGTGCCGCTGCGGCAACGCAGCGGGCCGACACGGTCCTGGTCGGCCGCGGGCCGCTGGGTCCGCGCGTGGCGGTGTCCGTGCAAGCGAGTGAGACCACCGTACTCGCCGTCGTCATCGACCCGGCCTGGTGGAGCAAATCGATCACCGACGTCTCCCCCGCCGCCGGGGGCACGGTGGCGATCGTCGACAACGGCGGTCAGATCGTGGGGGCGGCCGGCGACGAGAGCCCCTCGCCCGCATGGCTTCCGCCCGCACCGGAGGCGCTCGCCAGGCCCGATAGCCTCGGGCTCACCGAGGCCGACAGCCAGGACGGTCGCGCCTTCGTCTATTCGTCGGAGCCCGTGGATGCGGCTCTGACCGCGATCGCCGGCTTCCCGCGCATCTCGTTCGGCCCGGCGGAACGGCAACTTGCCATCGGCCTCGTGTTCCCATTCCTGCTCTTTGTGATCGTACTGGCGGTCGCCTGGGTCGCCATCGATCGGCTCTTCCTGCACTGGATCCGACGGCTCGACGCAACCGCGCGACGGCTTGCCTTCGGCGACTTCAACGTCAGAGCGGAGCTGCCGGAGGACGCACCACTGGAGCTACGGCAATACGCCAACGCCTTCGACCAGATGACCCAGGTGCTCGGCACCCGCACGCGCGAGCTGGCGACGGTGGCGCAGCAACGCAGCGCGCTGCTGCGCGAACTGCATCACCGCGTGAAGAACAACTTCCAGGTGATCGCGAGCTTTCTCAACCTGATGAAGCGTGAGCGCTCCGGTGAGGCACGCCAGGCGCTCGCCTTTGCCGAAAGCCGCGTGCACGCCATGGCCGCCGCCTACAAGCTCGCGTTGGCGCAGGGCGACATCCGCCTCGTGTCCGTTCCCGATGTCATCGAGGATGTCGTGGCCTACGTCCAGCACGCAGCCGGCCTGCCGGGGAACACCATCACGCTGCGCCAGCACGACAACGGGGCCTTCCTCGATCTCGATCACGCCATCCCTCTGGCGCTGCTGCTGGTCGAAACCCTGTGGCCGTTGCTGATGGCCCCGCTGGCCAGCCGCGTCGGCCTGACGGTGGAAGTCAAGGAGCTCGCTGGGGCGATGTCGCTCGTGATCACCGCCCCGGCGCACACAGAGGAGATCAGGACCGGACGGTTCCAGAAGGCCTTCCTGGACCAGATCGGCGCCGCCCCGCTCCTCGGCGTCGCCGCGGTCCTGGCCGTCACCATGCCGACGCAGGAGGCGGCGGCTTGAAGGCGCCGGCGATCCGCGCCGCATCTGCTCAGTCCTCGACGAAAGCCCGCCGAAGGGTTATCCGGCGGGCTTTCGTCATGGTCGGGGGTCTATCGCTAGAACGGGATGATTTCATCCCGTTCTTAGTTTTTGTTAGAGCACGATCTGTCCAAAGATCGGTATCCACTTCAGGAGATCATGCTCTAAACGGGGTTACGCCCGCGTATGACACCGGCCACCGCCGAAATGGCGAAGAGCACCAATGCGACAACAAAAATGATCTTGGCAATGCCGACTGCCGTGCCGGCGATACCGCCGAAGCCAAGAGCAGCCGCGATCAAAGCAACGATCAGGAAGGTCAAAGCCCAACTGAACATGGAATTCTCCTAACCTAGTGCATCCTGCTCTGCAAGAAGCGGGGTTGCATGTTCTATGGAGATTGAACGCCGACACGGAAGATGTGTTCCAGCGAGGCATAACCCGAGCGCTTCGCGCTTGGTCCACCCACCCAAGCGCGAAGAGGCGCTCTAGATTCAAAGGATGATGAGCATTTCTCCGCAAGTGGATGATCGCATCCAATGGTGAAATGCCTGCCGAAGGCTGGTCGCTGAGCCCGCGGCAGGCGGGACGCCGGCCATTGATCGACCGCCTCATCCGATCAGGTCGACAGCGCTAACCTCTCAAATCGAAAGCGCTTCCCTTGCGCCGGGGCACGTGCGGCCGGCCACCGGTATGCATACGTATTTCGGCCGTAGGCAAATGCCGCCCGTCTGGCAGAGCCCACGGCGGACACCTATTGATGCATCGCTCGTGTTTGGCGACACGCCGCGATCGCGTCTTGCCGCACGCATCTTTTTCGCAGGTATCCAGGATGCAATCGCCTGGGGCAGGCGCGCTGGCTGAAGGACATGATTATGGCACGAGCCTCTCGCACTCTGGCTCAGCGCGCAAACGCCCCGACGTTGCTTTCCGGCATCACGGTAATAGTTTCGGGCGCTCTGCTCCTCGCCGGCTCAGGCGCGGGCGCTCGGGCGCAGGGAGAGACCGGCCCGGCGCCTGCTCCACCCGGCGCCATAGCGCTCGACGTCATCGAGGTCACTGCCCGGCGGAGCGAGGAGCCGCTAACCAATGTGCCGGTGAGCGTCGGTCTGGTCCTGCCGCGCGAGATCGCGATGGAAGCGCCGACCAACGCCGCAGTGGACATCTCGCGCAATGTCCCGAACTATAGCGTGACCGATGTGGGCAATCCGTTGTTCGCCTTCGGCGCGATCCGCGGCATCGGCACGCTGAGCTTCCCGCAAAACCCATTCGACTCGACCATCGGTTATGCACTCGGCGGCTCGCCGATCTCCATGTACGCGGGCTCGCAGCAACTGCTCGATGTGGCCCGCGTGGAGGTGCTGCGCGGACCCCAGAACGTGCTGTTTGGCCGCTCGAGCGAGGGCGGCACGGTCAACATCGTCCCCGCCGAGGCGGACGGGGTTCGCGACATCCGGGTGCGCGGCGAGGTCGGCAGCAACGGCAACTACCTGACGGACCTGATCGTCGGCGGGACCATCGTGCCCGGCGTCGTGAACGGCCGGGCGGCGGTCCGGTTCGTCGGCAACCACGGCGACGTCACAAATCTGATCGGCGGCCAGGCGTTGCCGAGCAACGAGATCGGCGCGGCGCGCGGCGCCCTCCGCTTTTTCCTGGGCGAGCGCACGACCGTCACCGTCTCGGGCTTCTACGAGAGAAACCGCAGCGACACCTTCAACTACATCCTGCGCGACGGCCCCGGCTATCCGGCCACGGCGCTCGATGCCCCCCTGGGCTTCAAGCGGAACCTTGCGCTGGGCAACATCGAGGTCAAGCACGAGTTCGACAGCTTCGACCTCACGGGCACGTTCGGCGTCCAGAACATCCAGGCGAAGATGCGGTCCGACAACACCGATGGCCTCATCTACAGCCAGTTGATCGGTCTTCCGTTCGGGGCCTTCTCCAGCCCCACCTGCTCTGATTGCACACGCTACAGTTTCGACGAACGCGTCTACTCGGGCGAGATCCGGGCGAGCTCGAAGCCGAACGCTCCGCTGCGCTGGATTGCCGGCCTCAGCATGTACAGCTCCCGCTTCGATCAAGGCGGGGTCAACAGAAGTTCTTTCGGCCCCACGCAGAATGGTCTCTACGACGCCAAGCTCAAACTCGACAGCTATTCGGCCTTCGCCGAGGCCGGCATTCCGCTCGACGAGCGCTGGACGCTGACGCCGGGCGTGCGCCTGGGTTACGATACCATCTCGCGCGCCGGCTCCTATTTGTCCAACGGCGCCGCCGGCACCGTTCCCAGCTTCAATGAGTTCGGCAAGGTGAGCGACCCGTTCGTCGCCGGCGGGGCGACGCTGAGCTACAAGCCGAATGAGGGCTCGTTGCTCTACGGGTCGGTGAAGCGGGGCTACTCGAGCGCCGGCTTCCCCTACTTCAACATCTATTCGGTCTTCGGCCAGCCGGCGCCCTCCTACCCGGCCTCCTACGCCTGGACCTACGAACTGGGCGGCCGCACCACCGTGCTGGACGACCGGGTGTCGCTCGACGGGGCGGTCTTCTACAACGACGTCTCCGATGGTCACGTGAATTCGTTCGACTTGCTCGCCAATACCTTCGTTATCGCCGCGCTCGACTATCGCACCTACGGTTTCGAGCTGTCGACGCGGGCGAAGATCGCCGACGGCTGGAGCGCCTACGGCAAGCTCGGCTACGTCCACGCCACATTCGCCAACGTGCCGGTCGCGGACACGACCGGCGCCCGCAACGGCGCCCGGCTGCCGGGCGTCCCCACGTGGTCGGGCGTCGTCGGGCTGGAGAACCGGCTTGCACTGGAGCCGTACGGGCTGAAAGGCAACCTGGTCTCCAGCGCCGAGCTGCAGTTCGTCGGGGGGCCCCGGACCGCCGACATCGCCAACACCTTCGATCTTCGTCCCTACCGGATCGTCAATGCGCGCTTCGGCTGGGAAGGCGAGAGCTTCAAGGTCTACGGATTCGCGCGCAATCTGTTCGACGCGTCCATCGAACTCGCCGGCACGGCCTTCTCGCCCCAGGTCCTGGCGGTCACGCCGGGGCTCGGCCGGGTCATCGGCATCGGGGCGGAGATGTCCTTCTGAACCCCGATACCTCAGTTTAGAACAAGACTAACCTATTGTATTTGCAATAGAATTTTTCCGCCGCTAGACTTCCCTCGGGGGTTGCTGAGCGGCGGTCGACGAACCGCCCCCGGAAGGCGGTGAAACAGTGGTACATGCCGATATCGATCAGCGGTGGCGCGGCGGCGGCACGCACTCCTCGTCGATCCTCGGCGACATTGCCAGCGCCTGGGGGTACGGCTGCGAGATGTCGCGTTCCGGCTGCGCCTTGGCGGAAGGCGCCATCGCGACCCATCAACTGCCCTGTGGGGTCAATGTCTGCGCCAGCGAGTTGCTCACGCTGCAAGACAACGTGAGAGCGGGCTTCGTCAGCCGATCCCTGCTGATCTCCGTCAATCTCGACGGGTCGGCGATCAACTACGCGCTCAACGACGGCGCACCGACGCCCCTGGCGCCCGGCAACGCAGCAGTTGTGGCGACGCGCGACGAAGCACGCCTGACGTCCAGCTACAGGATCGGTGACGCCTCGCGCCTGATCGTCGTGCAAGCGTGCGTCGACCACCTGCACGACACGGACTTGGCCGAGCACCTCGATCAGCGATTGCGGTCGCCGCGCCTCGCCCCCCTCGCCCTGGATGGCCGCACGAGGGCGCTCTTGCAGGGCCTGTTCTCGCCCACCCTCGGCGGCTTGGTGGGCCGGCTGCGTGCCGAAAGCTGCGCTCTCGCGCTGGTCGCCGCGGCGCTCGAGACGGAGCGCAGCCCTGACGAAGCGGTGGCCCCCGTGGTCCGCCCGCGCGACCGCGCGAGGATCATGCAGATCCGCGATCAGCTGTTGGCCAATCTCGATACGGACCATCGGCTGTGCGACCTGGCGCGGGAGGCGGGCATGAGTGCCAGCACATTCAAGCTCAAGTTCGCGGCCGTCGTTGGCCAGCCTGTCTTCCAGTTCCTTCGCGAACAGCGGCTCGACCGCGCGCGGGAGGGGCTGCGCTGTGACGGCTGGACGGTCTCGCAGGCCGCCTACTACGTCGGCTACCGGCATCCAACGAACTTCGCGACCGCCTTCCGACGGCGCTTCGGCGTGTCGCCCAAGGAAGCCCACCGGCACTGACCGGTCTGCCCGCATAGGTCTTTCGGCCGGTCCCAAACGACACCGGGGTCGCGCAGCGGGCGGCGTTCCGTCTAGAGCTTCGCCAGCGGGCGCGTAGCCACAGCCTCGGCGGCCCGCCCCAATCGAAGTTCGGAGACAATGCGTTTCGTCGTGGTCGCGGCCCTCTCGTGCCAGCAATATCTCGCCATCGCCCTGATCTATGCCGCCGTGCCCGTGATCATGCGGCAGGGCGGCGCGCCGCTGGAGCTGATCGGCCTGTTCGGCACGGTGTTCTTCGCCTTCTCGGTCAACTTCCTCTGGGCTCCCCTGGTCGATCGCTACAGTCTGGGCCCATTGGGACTGCGGCGGTCGTGGATATTCGCCATGCAGCTCGGCAGCGCTGCGCTGGTGGCGCTCATGGCCAGCCGAGATCCCGACCATGATTATCTTGCGATTCTCGCGCTCAGCCTCGGGCTCGCCACGCTGGCGGCGACGCAGCGTATCGCCACGCTCGGCTATCTGGCGGAGGCGCTGGACGCGACGGAGCGACCGCTGGGGACGGCCCTGTTCGGCTGGGGCGGCGCACTCGGCAACGTCATCGGCGGTGCTCTTTGCCTGCATCTCATCACCATCGTGGGCTGGCAGCCGGCCCTGCTCGGCTTCGCCGGCCTCCTCGCCGTCTTTGCCGCCGCGATCCCGCTGGTGCCGGAGCCGATGGGGCATGCGGGACGGACGGCCCCGCCGACGCCGCTGCTCGGCATCATCGCCAGCGCGCGGCTATGGCGCGCTGTCGCCGTCGTCTCGCCGGCCGTCTTCGGGATCGCCGTGGCCTTTGCGATGGCGCAGCCACGGCTGGTCGATCTCCAGTTCGGTGCCATCGACATCGGCTACATCGGCGGCACCGCCAACATCGCCACCTTCACGATCGTCGGCCCGCTCACCGCCTATGCCGTCGCCAAGGTGGCGCCTGGCCGGGCGGTCTTCGGCGCCTGCGGGCTGCTCGCCGTGGGCTTTGCGCTGCTGGTCCTGACCGAGCAAGGGCCGACGGCGAGCCTGCACGCGGTGCTGAGCATCGCCGCCATCTTCTCGGCCCTGGCCATCCAGCACGTCGCATTCACCTCGTGGTTCCTCTCGCTCGCCAAGCCCGGCGAAGCAGCCACCGACGTGACCTTCCTCACCTCGATGATGTCGGCCGTCGCCCTGTTGGGCTTCGCCGCCAGCGGCGTCGTGGCGCAACGGCTTGGCTACGGTTCCACCCTGCTCGTCGCGGCCCTGGGCTATTTCCTCAGCGGCCTCCTCGCCCTCGCCTTCGCGCTCCACCGCCAACTCGGCGCAGATCAACCGGCGGCGGGCACGCCGTGAGCCTGCTCGCCGATGCGTTCCGGCCGTCGCGCGGATCGAGCCTGCTGAGGCCCGTGCGAGCGCCGCTCTGTCTCGCCATCCTCGTCCAGGTGCTGTCATCGGCGCTGATCCTTTCGCCGCTCGTGGGTGTGACCGAGTTGGCGCGCACCCTGCTCGCCGACGAGGCCGGCCGCAGCCGACATGCCTGGTCCATCGTCGCCTGGTCGGTCGGCGGGCTGGCCGCGGGCCTTGCGCTGCGCGGCCTCGTCCAGCTCACCACCCACCTTGCCGACAACGCTCTTTCGCTGCACCTGCGCCGCCGGCTGGCCGAACGCCTGTCGCGGGCGCCCATCGGCTGGTTCACGGCCAACAGCAGCGGCCGCGTCCGTCAAGCCATGCAGGACGACGTGGCGGCGATCCATCACCTGGTGGCGCACAGCTACGTCGATCTGACCGACGCCATGGCGACGACATCGTTCGTCTACGCCTACCTCGCGTGGGTGGATTGGCGCATGGCGCTGGTGGCTCTGGTGCCGGTGCTGGTGTTTGCAGTTCTCTACGCCCGTGTCATGGCGGCGTGCGGCGAGGAGCAGATGGCCCGCTACGGCCGGGAGCTGGAGCGGGTCAGCCACGCCGTCGTCGAGTTCGCGCAAGGTATTCCGGTCGTCAAATCCTACGGCCGGCAAGGCGAGGCCCACGCCGCCTACCGCCGGGCGGTGGACGACTTCCGGAGCTTCTTCCGCGCTTGGGCCCGCCCCCTCATCGAACCGGAAACGCTGGCGTCGATCGCCATCGCCCCGGTCACGCTGCTGCTCCTCGTGCTCGGCTGCGGCGTCGCCCTCACCGGCCTCGGATGGGTCGAGCCATGGCAGGTGTTGCCCTTCGCGGTGATCGGTCTCGGCATCTCTGTCCCGATCGTCACGCTGAGCAGCGGGGCGCAGGCGCTGCAGACGGCGCGTGCGGCCGCCGCGCGCCTCGACGCCCTGCTCGCCCTCCCCGTCCAGCCCGCGCCCGCCGGCCGACAGCGCCCCGCGGGACGTGAACTGGTCCTTGAACACGTCTGCTTTTCCTTCGGTGAACGGGAGATCCTCAAGGATGTGTCGCTGAGGCTGTCTCCGGGCACCGTAACGGCGCTCGTTGGGCCCTCCGGTTCCGGCAAATCGACGCTGGCCAAACTGCTGCTCGGCCTCGATCGGCCGTCCGGCGGCCGGATCACCCTCGGCGGCGTCGACCTCCAGGACATCGAGACGGATTATTTTCACGGGCAGATCGGCTTCGTGCCGCAGGAGGTGCGTCTGCTGCGCACCAGCATCCGCGACAACATCGCGTTGGGGCGGCCCGATGCGAGCGACGCGGAGGTGGAGGCCGCCGCCGTCGCCGCTGACATCCATCGCCGCATCCTGAAGCTTCCGCGCGGCTACCAGTCGGTCTACGGGGAGGATGCGGGCCTGTCCGGTGGCGAAGCGCAGCGTCTGAGCATCGCGCGCGCCCTGCTGCTCGATCCGCCGATCCTGGTGCTGGACGAAGCCACCGCGCAAGCCGACGCCGAGGCCGAGGCCGCGATCCAAGACGGCGTGCGTGCACTGATCGCCGACAGCCCGCATCGGACCGTGCTGATCATTACGCACCGCCTCGGCGCCATAAAGGGCGCCGATACGATCGTCGTGCTCGCGGACGGCGCGATCGTCGAGGCGGGCGCCCATGAGGCGCTGACGCGACGCGACGGTGCCTACGCGCGCATGTGGCGCGCGCTCGATACATCCACCGGTTCGACGGCCGCGGCATGATCCTGTCTCGCCTGTCCAGGCTGCTGTCCGCCAACGATGGCGCGCGACTAACTGGCTACGTGCGCTGGAGCCTTGCCTATTGCATCGCGCAGGGTGTCACCTTGGCACTTGCCGCCCCCATTGTCGGCGCGCTGCTCGAAGGCGAGACCGCGCGGGCGGCGGCCTGGCTGGTGCCGCTGTTGATCGGGACAACCGTGACGTGGCAGCTTCAATACACGTCCGTCCGGGGCGGCTTCGAGATCGCGCTGGCCCTGCTCGACACGCTTCGCCACCGCATCGGCGAGCACGTGGTCGCGCTACCGCTGGGCTGGTTCACGCCCGCCAACGTCGGTCGCCTGAGCGTGACATTGGGGCAGGGTGTGATGGACATCCTCGGGCTGCCGGCCCATCAGCTCACGCCCCTGATGCGTGCGGTCGTCACGCCCGCCGTGTTGATCGTGACGCTCGCCCTCTACGACGGGCACATGGCGCTTGCGGCCGCGATCGTCACGCCTGCGCTCGCTGCGACTTATTGGTGGGCCGGACGGTTGGGGCGCTCCGTCGACAGTTCCGCCCACGCAGCGACCGCGGAAGCCGGCGAACGCATGGTCGAGTTCGCGCAAAGCCAGCTCATCCTGCGGGCGTTCGGCTGCGGCGACCATGGGCACGCCGCCTTCGACCGGGCGCTCGTCACGCAGAACCGCGCAAAGCGCCGCCAGCTCTGGGTCGTCTTGCCGCCCCTGCTCGCAAATTCATGGGTCGCTCAGCTCAGCTTCCTGAGCCTGATGGCGTGCGCCACGGCCCTGGCGCTGGAGGACAGCGAACCCCATCGCATCGCGATGCTCGTCGCGATGCTCGTGCTGGTCAACCGGATCGTCGAACCGCTGACCGAAGTCGCCATTTACAGCGCCGGCATCCGGATGGCGTCGGCTCACATCGATGCGGTCGAGACAATCCTCGCGGCTCGTGCGCTGCCGGTGCCGACTGTGCCGGCGCCGCCGCCCACACGATGCGATATCGCCTTCCACAAGGTCAGCTTTGCCTACAGCCCGGACCTGCCCGTTCTCGACGGGCTCGATCTCACGCTACCTGCTTGCACGACGACAGGCCTCGTCGGCGCGTCGGGGGCTGGCAAAAGCACGATCCTGCGGCTGATCGCGCGCTTCTGGGACCCTGACGAGGGCTCGATCCAGATCGGCGGCGTCGAGCTGCATCGCCTGGACCGCGCCGACTTGATGAGCCTGATCGCGCCCGTGTTCCAGGAGACCTATCTGTTCTCCGGCACGCTGCGCGACAACGTGCTGCTCGGGCGCCCCGATGCCAGCGAGGCGGAGCTGCGGGAGGCCGCCGGGCTGTCCCGGCTGGACGACGTGGTCGTGCGCCTGCCAGCCGGCTGGGACAGCCCGGTCGGCGAAGGCGGGACACTGTTGTCGGGTGGGGAGCGCCAGCGGGTGGCTGTCGCGCGCGCACTGCTGAAGGGCGCGCCCATCCTGCTCTTCGACGAGGCGACTGGTGCGCTGGACCCCGAAAGCCAGGCGGCCGTCGCCGATGGACTGCGCCGCCTGCACGGCCGCGCGACGATGCTGGTGATCAGCCATCAGCTTGAGACGTTGTCGCACGTGGACCGTATCGCGGTGCTCGATCGAGGCCGTGTCGTCGAAGAGGGCACCCACGACGAGCTTGTCGCTCTGGGGGGACGGTACGTCGAGTTCCGCAATGCCCGCGCCGCCGCCGAAGGATGGTCGCTGCCCACCCGCAGGGAGCCGGCCCGGAACCGCCCGGGCTGACGCCGCCGCCGGGGCGGCGCCCCTTACTCGGCCGCCTGGGCCACCTCGGGCGCCGGATTGCGGAACACCGCGAGCAGCGCCGCCTCGTTCTCCTTGGCGGTCTTCAGGTTGCGCTCCTTCACGTGGCCAAAGCCGCGGATCTGTTCGGGAATCCTGGCCAGATCGACAGCCGCCTTCTGGTTGGCCGGCGTCAGTCCGGCGAGGATCTCGCGGATCAGGGCCTCGTAGTCGGTGACGAGCTTGCGCTCGGTGCGCCGCTCGTGGCTGTAGCCGAAGATGTCGAGCGGCCCGCCGCGCAGACCCTTCAGCCGCGCCAGCAGCCTGAAGGCATGGAACACCCACGGCCCGAAGGAGCGTTTCTTCAGCTCGCCTGTGTGCGGATCACGCGGCGAGAACAGCGGGGGCGCCAGGTAGACCTTGAGCGTGTAGTCCCCGTCGAACTGCCGCCCGAGCTTCTCCTTGAACGCCGGATCGGTGTAGAGCCGCGCCACCTCGTATTCGTCCTTGTAGGCCATCAGCTTGAACAGGTTGTGGGCGACGGCCTCGGTGAGATCACGGCGGCTGCCGCGGGCCGCCTCGACCCGCTCGACCTCCGCGACAAGGGCCCGGTAGCGCTCCGCGTAGGCGCCATCCTGATAGGCGGTCAGGAACTCGGTCCGCCGGGCGACGACCTCGGCAATGGTCGGCGCCTGGAGCAACGGCGGCGCGAGCAGCGGCCGCACGATGGTCTCGACCTCGGCCGGGGCATGAGCCGCCAGCCGGCCCCAGGCGAAGGCCCGCTTGTTCATGTCGACCGCGGCGCCGTTGAGCTCGATCGCCCGCTCGATGGCGTCCAGCGACAGAGGCACCAGCCCGCGTTGGAAGGCATAGCCCAGCATGAACAGGTTGGTGGCGATGGAATCGCCCATGAGCGCGGTCGCGAGTTCCGTGCCGTCGAGGAAGTCGACGCCCTTCTCGCCCACCGCCTGGCGCAGCGACCGCTTCATCGCGGCGGCCTCGAAATCCACATCCGGATTGATGACGAAGCCGGCTGTGGGCTGCAGGTAGTCGTTGATCACGGCGCGAGTGACGCCGCCCTCCACTTTCGATAGCGCGGCGGCACTCGCGGCGACCACCATGTCGCAACCGAGCAGCAGGTCGGCACCGCCCGGCGCGATGCGCACGGCCGCCAGGTCCTCGGGCTCGGCGGCCAGCCGCACGTGGCTCATGACGGCGCCGTTCTTTTGCGACAGGCCGGTGAAGTCGAGCACGGTGCAGCCCTTGCCCTCCAGGTGAGCGGCCATGCCGAGCAGGGCCCCGACGGTGATGACGCCGGTGCCGCCGATGCCGGTCACCAAGACGCCGTACGGCTCGATCAGCGGCTTGGACTTCGGCAGCGGCAGCTCGGCGAAGGGGTCGCGCTCCGCCGCCACGGCCGCGTGGCCCTGGGCGGAGGGCTTGGTGAGCTTGCGCAGGGAGCCGCCGTGAACGGTGACGAAGCTCGGGCAGAAGCCGTTGACGCAGGAATAGTCCTTGTTGCAGTTCGACTGGTCGATCTGCCGCTTGCGGCCGAACTCGGTCTCCAGAGGCTTGACCGAGACGCAGTTCGACTTGACCGAGCAGTCGCCGCAGCCCTCGCAGACCAGATCGTTGATGAAGACGCGCTTGGCCGGATCGGGATAGAGGCCGCGCTTGCGGCGCCGGCGCTTCTCGGCCGCGCAGGTCTGATCGTAGATCAGCACGGTGACGCCGTCGGTCTCGCGCAGCTCGCGCTGCACGTGGTCGAGATCGTCGCGGTGGAAGATGTCGGTACGCGGGGGGAAGTAACCGGCCGGCGGGTATTTCTCCGGCTCGTCGGACAGCACGACGAGGCGCTTGATGCCTTCCGCCGCCACCTGGGCCGCGATCTGGCCGACGGTGAAGGCCCCTTCTGCCGGCTGGCCGCCGGTCATGGCGACCGCGTCGTTGTAGAGGATCTTGTAGGTGATGTTGACGTTCGCCGCGACGGCGGCGCGGATCGCCAGGATACCCGAGTGGGTATAGGTGCCGTCGCCCAGGTTCTGGAAGATGTGCGGCTCGTCGGTGAACGGGGCCTGGCCGATCCAGTTCGTGCCCTCGGCGCCCATGTGGGTGATCATCGAGGTGCGGCGGGCCGGGATATACATGGCCATGGCATGGCAGCCGATGCCCGCCAGAGCCCGCGATCCGTCCGGCACCTTGGTCGAGGTGTTGTGCGGGCAGCCCGAGCAGAAGAAGGGCGAGCGGACCGTCTTGGTGGCCGGCGTGGCGCCGATCTGCTCGAAGGAGGCGAGGCGCGCCAGGCGCTGCTCGAGGGCCGGGTCCTGGTGGCCGAGCCGCTTCAGCCGCGAGACGATGGCGCCGGCCACCAGCGTCGGCGACAGCTCGCCTTCGCTCGGCAGCAGCACGGCACCGGCCTCGTCGCGCTTGCCGACGATGGTCGGGCGCCGGTCGGCATCCATGTTGTAGAGGTATTTGACGAGCTGATCTTCGACGAAGCCGCGCTTCTCCTCGACGACGATCACGTCGGTGAGCCCTTCGGCGAAACGCAGCGCGCCCTCGCGCTCGAGCGGCCAGGTGAGGCCCACCTTGTAGATCCGGATGCCCAGCGCGCTCGCCTGGGCATCGGAGATGCCGAGGTCGGCGAGCGCCTGACGGGCATCGAGGTGCGCCTTGCCGGTGGTGAGGATGCCGAGGCGGGGCGGCGTGCCCGGCGCGCTGTCGAGCACGATGCGATCGATGGCGTTGGCGCGGACGAAAGCGGCCACGGCCGCCATGCGCGCGCGGTGGAGGCGCGCCTCCATCACCAACGGCGTGTCGCCGACACGGATGTTCAACCCGTCCGGGGGCATCTCGAAATCGTCCGGCCGCACGATCTGGATACGGGTAGGATCGACACGGACCGAGGCGGAGCTCTCGACCGCCTCCGAAATCGCCTTGAAGCCCACCCAGCAGCCCGAGTAGCGCGAGAGTGCAAAGCCGATCAGCCCGAAATCCAGATACTCCTGTACGGTCGCCGGGTTGAGGATCGGCATCATCGCCGCCTCGAAGACGTGCTCGCTCTGGTGCGCCAGGGTCGACGACTGGCAGCCGTGGTCGTCGCCCGCGAGCGCCAACACGCCGCCGTTCGGCGAGGTGCCGGCTGCATTGGCATGCTTCAGCGCATCGACGGAACGGTCGACCCCGGGGCCCTTGCCGTACCACATGCCGAAGACGCCGTCGTAGCGGGCGCCGGAAAACAGGCCGACCTGCTGGCTGCCCCAGACGGCGGTGGCCGCCAAATCCTCGTTGAGACCTGGTTCGAAGTGGATGTGCTCCGCCTTGAGCAGCTTCTTCGCCTGCCAGAGAGCGTTGTCGTACATGCCGAGCGGCGAGCCGCGGTAGCCGGAGATGAAGCCGGCGGTGTTCAGGCCTGCGGCCAGATCGCGCTGGCGCTGCAGCATCGGCAGGCGCACGAGGGCCTGAATGCCGGAAAGATAGATGCGGCCCGAAGGCAGCGTGTACTTGTCCTGGAGCGTGACGTTCGCGAGAGCTGTCATGGTTCGCACCCGTTGGCGGTGGCGGTCATGCCCTTAAGAGATGGGAGTCTCGACCCTCGATCGCCACTATCAAAGAGTCGCATAATCCCACATTGTAGGATAACATTCCGTATTACGAGATGCTAGAAATCTTCCAGAGGAGTGTCAATCTTGGACGCTGCGGACGACGTCGCGCCGCCGGAGAACGCGCTGGAGCAGGCGGCAAGGCCGGACGTGAAGGGGGCGCAAAGCCTCTTCCGCGCTCTCGATCTGCTCGAATCGGTCGGCGCCAGGCCCAGGGACCTGGCAGAACTCTCAGGCCGGCTCGGGCTGTCGAAGAGCACGTGCCATCGCCTGGCCTCGGCGCTGGTGCAGCGGCGTTATCTGAGCTTCACCGCCGGCGAAGGCTACGCGCTGGGCCCGAAGCTCCTGGAACTCGGCTTTCTCGGACAGGCGCAGCACAGCATCGTCAAATGCGCCAGGCCGATCCTTCAGTCCCTCTGTCACGAGACTGGCGACACGGTCCATCTGGCGACCCTCGACGGCGGCAGCATGCTATTCGTCGACAAGCTGTCGGGCCGTCGCCGCTTCGAGTTCAGGTCACGCGTGGGTGAGCGCTATCCGATCGCGCCGACCGCAGTCGGCAAGGCGCTGGTCCTCGATCAGGACGCCGCCTCCTGGCGCTCCTACTATGACGCCGTAGGCGACATCATGCGACCGGTCGTCGACGTCGAAAGCTGGCTCAGGGCGTTCCACGCTTATGTGGAAAGCGGCTACACGCTCGATCGTCAGGAGAGCGATCCCAACGCCATGTGCGTCGCCGCGCCGGTGCGCGCGGCCGGCGGCAAGATCATCGCGGCGATCAGCGTCTCCAGCACGATCAAGCACATGGACGAGGCGCGCGTCGCCGAGGTGGCCGTGCTGGTCAAACGGGCGGCGAGCCTCGTCAGCGCCGAGTTGGGCTTCTCCGACGCCAACCCGCAGGCATCGCTACGCTGAACGGGGGCGATTGCCCGGCTTGGCAAAAAAAGCGCTCCAACTTCGATGAGTTGGAGCACCCCTGTCAGCCTGGCCGATCAAGCCGATCGGGCGATTACCTCCGGCCGCAATGGCGCTACCCGAATTCGGCGCGGCCGTTGTTGAGCACGACGACGTCGCGCTCGGCGACCTTGGCGCGGAACGACACCGCCCCGCCCTCGCCTTTCCAGATCTCGGTGACGATGGTCTCGCCCGGATAGACCGGCGAGGTGAAGCGCACGTCCATACGACGCAGGCTCTCCGGCTTGGAGCCGCCGACGGCCTGCAGCAGCGCACGACCGGCGACGCCGTAGGTGCACAGACCGTGCAGGATCGGGGCCTTGAAGCCCCCGGCGGCCGCCACCTTGGGGTCGGCATGCAGCGGGTTGTAGTCGCCCGAGAGGCGATAGATCAGCGCTGCCTGCGGTAGCGTCGGGATGGAGACGCTGAGATCGGGCGCGCGCTCCGGCATCGCATGCGGTGCAGGTGCCGGGCCGCTCGAGCCGCCAAAGCCACCATCGCCGCGCAGGAAGCTGGTGCCGCTGACCCGGCACAGCAGATCGCCGGACTTCTTGTCAATGACGTCGCGATCGGAGAGCAGCAATGCGCCCTTGCCCGCGCCCTTGTCGATGATGCCGGTGACGCGCGTGCGGCCGATGACCGTGCCCTCGGCCGGCAGCGGCTTGAACACCTCAAGGCCCTGCTCGCCGTGCAGGACCTTCTTCCAATCGACGCCGGTCGCCGGGTCCTTCACCCAGAAGCCTGGATAGCCCAGCACCACCGCCATGGTCGGCAGCGCGGCCAGGTTCTCCTCGTAGACGAAACGCAGCTGCGCCTCGTCCAGCGGGTCCGCGCCGAGGCCGAGCCCCAGGGCGTACAGGATGGTGTCACGCGCGGTGTAGGTGTGCTCGAGGTCTTCGAACGGCCAGTTCAGAAGTCGCTCGGGATCGATCGGCATCGGAACGCTCCTCCTTGAGCCCGCTTGTTGCTGCTTCATTGATGTGTCTTGGCCGGACCTTGTCACAGCGCCCGGCCTCGATCAATCTGCGAAAATGATTTTTGCAATGCGCGCCGGCAACAGCGAGCCCCCGGCTCGGCAGGATATCGGAGCGGCCGGGACAAACGCCGGCGCAGCGCGCATGACTGGTTGCCAGAGCCGGCAAATGTGTACAAGACGCGCGCAGGTGGCGCGGCGCAAAGGGAGCGAATGCCGAAGACCAAGCTGAACCAGGCGCCCGAACGCGACCGACCCGCCCCCGTCACCGGGAACGAAGGCGCCATCGACGGCGCCCCGGTCCCGGCAAGCCCGCGGGCCGCCCGCGAAAGCGACGGGCGGACGGCGACCCGCCGGCCGCGGGAGGGCGCGGCCGATGCCGAGGGCGGGCGGCTGTTCGTCGCCGCGCTGGCGCGCGGTCTCGAGGTGCTCGGCGCCTTTCGCGCCCGTGACGGGGCGCTGGGCAATCAGGAGCTCGCCGAGCGCACCGGCCTGCCCAAGCCCACCATCTCCCGCATCACCCACACGCTGATGCAGCTGGGCTATCTCACCTACAATCCGCGCCTGGCCAATTACGAGCTCGGGGCACGCACGCTCTCGCTGGCGTTCGCGGCGCTGTCCAACCTCGACATCCGGCGCATCGCGCGTCCGCTGATGCAGACCCTGGCCGACAGCGGCAACATGAACATCTCGCTCAGCCTGCGTGATCGCCTTCAGATCCTAGCGGTCGAAACTTGCGAGGGCTCCGCACTCATCGGTCTCAGGCTGCCGGCGGGCACGCGCATGCCGATCGGCAATACCTCCATGGGCAAGGCCTGGCTCGCCAGCGCGCCTGAGCCGGAACGGGCTACCGTCCTCGACGCACTGCGGCGCCAGGCGCCAGACGACTGGCCGCGCCTCAAGCGCGCCGTCGAGCTGGCCGTCACCGAGGTGGCGGAACATGGCTATTGCACGTCGATTGGCGAGTGGCAGCGCGACATCAACGGAGCCGCCGCCCCGATCGTCATGCCGGATGGCCGCGGCGTCTACGTGCTGGCGCTCGGCGGCCCGGCCTATCTGCTCAGCGAGGAGCAGATCGCCGGCCGCTACGGCCGGATGCTCGCCGACACCGCCAGCCAGATCGCCGCCCAGATCGGCGGCTCCGCCCAGGCCGAAGCCGTTCCCTGACGGCCGGACGACTTGCGCCTCCCGCGCCGGCGCACCATAGGACGATGGCAACGGCAGCAGGGGAGGTCGTGAGCGATGATCGACATCGAGGATAGCCGGACGTGGGTGCTACCCCAGATGTTGGCGGTCCGCGCCGCGTCCCATGCCGACAAGCGCTTCGTCCAGATTGTCGACGGCGATGCCCTCACCTTCGCCGAGGCCGCACATGACGCGGACAAGGTCGCGGGCCACCTGTTGGCGCTGGGCGTGTCGCCCGGCGACAAGGTGGCGGTGTTCGTTCGCAACAGCCTGGATTTCGTCCGCGCCTGGACCGGGCTCGGCCGCCTCGCGGCGGTGTGCGTGCTGCTGAACACCGAGCTCAAGGGCGCGTTCCTCGCCCATCAGCTGGAGAATTGCGGTGCCGCCGTCGCCATCGTCGGGGCCGACCTGCTGCCGGTGCTGGCCGACATCGCGCCGCGCCTGTCGGCGCTCCGCACGGTTCTCGTCGCCGAGGACGAAGCAGTGCCGGGCGAGGCTCCCTCCGGCTGGAACCTGCTGCCCTTCTCCGGCTGGCGGCGAGCGGCCACTTACGACGGACCGATGCCGCAGGCGCACGACATCGCCGCCATCATGTACACCTCGGGCACCACCGGCCCGGCCAAGGGCGTGCTCATGCCCCAGGCTCACTGTTTCCTGTTCGGCTTCGGCGCCGTCGATTGCCTGAAGGTCAGCGAGGCCGACACCTATTACATCGTGCTGCCGCTGTTCCACGCCAACGGCCTGTTCATGCAGCTCTACGCCTGCCTGATCGCAGGTGCTACGGCGGTCGTGCGGCGCCGCTTCAGCGCCGCCGGCTGGCTGAACGACGTGCAGCGCTACGGTGCGACCATCACCAATGCGCTCGGCGTGGTCAGCGCCTTCGTCGTCGACACGCCGCCGCGACCGGACGATCGTGATCACAAGCTGCGCCTGGTGCTCGCCGCCCCCAACCCGGCCGAGCACGTCCCGGTCTGGCGGGAGCGCTTCGGCATTGCGGCCGTCAGCTCCGGGTTCGGCATGACCGAAGTCAACATCGTTGCCTGGGGCTCCGCCGAAGGCACCCTTCCGGGCTCGGCCGGCAAGCCTTACGACCGCTTCTTCGAGGTGAGCATCCGCGACCCGCAGACCGATGCCGAACTGGCCATCGGCGACGTCGGCGAGATCATGGTGCGGCCCAGGCTCGCGTCGGGCTTCATGGCGGGCTATCACGCCATGCCCGACAAGACGGTCGAGGCCTGGCGCAATCTGTGGTTCCACACGGGCGATGCCGGCCGCATTGATACCGATGGCTATCTCCACTACGTCGACCGCATCAAGGACTGCATCCGCCGTCGCGGCGAGAACATCTCGTCCTTCGAGGTCGAACAGGTGATCGCCCAGGTGCCCGGCGTCGCCGAGGTCGCCGCCTTCGCCGTGCCGGCGACGCTGAGCGGCGGCGAGGACGAGGTGATGCTCGCCGTCATTGCGCGGCCGGGCGCCAGGCTGACGCCGGAGGACATCGCCCGCCACGCCGACCCCGAGCTGCCGCGCTTTGCCCTGCCCCGCTACATCGAGATCGTCGATGCGCTGCCGAAGACGCCGACCGAAAAGGTCCGCAAGGCGGAGCTGCGCCGGCGCGGCATCGGCCCGGCGACCTGGGACCGGGAGCTGGCGAAGAGCCGGAGCGCGTGATGGCGCTCTCGAAATAGGAATGGCCGGGCAGAGCCCGGCCATTCGTCGACTATTATATGTGGGGGGCCAATCGGCCGCCGCACGTCGGGCTCAGCCGTCGTAATGGCCGACGATCGAGATCGAGCAGACGTTCTGATGGGGCAGGCCTCCCAGATTGTGGGTGAGGCCCACACGCGGCAGCTCCTGGCGCTGGCGCTGGCCGGCCTTGCCCTGCATCTGCAGATACATCTCGTAGATCATGCGCAGGCCGGACGCTCCGATCGGGTGGCCGAAGCACTTGAGGCCGCCATCGATCTGGCACGGAATGGTGCCGTCGGCGTCGTAGAAGCCGTCGAGCACGTCATGCACGGCACGGCCCTCCGGTGAGATGTGCAGGTCTTCCATGGTGACCAGCTCGGTCACGGAGAAGCAGTCATGCACCTCGATGAGGTTGACCTCATCGCGCGGGCTCTCGATCCCCGCCTCCGCATAGGCGCGCTTGGCGGCGATGCGGGTGGTGGCGAAATAGCTGCCGTCCCAGGAATTGTGCTGGGCTTCGGTGCCGTTGGAAACCGAGAGCTGCAGCGCCTTGACCGTGATCAGGTCGGTCTTGCCCAGGCTCCTGGCAATCTCCGGCGTCGTCACGATGGCGCAGGCCGAGCCGTCCGACACGCCGCAGCAGTCGAAGAGGCCGAGCGGCTCGGCGATCATCGGCGCATTGAGCACGGTATCGATGTTGATCTTGTTGCGCAGGTGCGCCTTGGGATTGCGCGCGCCGTTGTCGTGACTCTTGACCGAGATGTGCGCCATGGCGCGCTTCAAATCCTCGGGCGGCGTGCCGTGCTTGGCGCGGTAGGCCGCGGCAAGCTGGGCGAAGGACCCGGGGGCCGACAGGTTCGGCCAGGTCATGTTGTTGACCGTGCCACGCCCGCGCTGCGGCAGGCCGCCGTAGCCGGTGTCCTTGAGCTTTTCGACACCGAGCGCCAGCGCGATGTCGGCGGCACCCGAGGCGACCGCATAGACCGCTCCGCGAAAAGCCTCCGTGCCGGACGCACAGAAGTTCTCGACCCGGGTCACCGGAATGAACGGCAGGCGCAGCGCCACCGCCAGCGGCACCGCCGACTTGCCGACGTGCTGCTCCTCGATCGCGGTGCCGAGCCAGGCGGCGTCGATCTGCTTGGTCTCGATGCCCGCGTCGGCGATCGCCTCGATGTAGGCCTCGACCATCAGGTCTTCGGCGTTCATGTCCCAGCGCTCGCCGAACTTCGAGCAGCCCATTCCCAGAATAGCGACCTTGTCGCGAATACCCTTTGGCATGTCAGGTCCTCCCTGAGATCACGTTCATGAACGCGATCAATTCAGTCAGTCAGAGCATGATGCTGCACGTTTGGGGCGTCACGCTCCCGCGGATCCGCCCGCCGGCGCCGCTTTCCAGAAGTATCGGCGGAAACCGCGCTGCGTGTCGACGTCCTTGACGCGGAACATCATCCGCATCGGACGGCCGACCTCGAGGTCGCCCTCCTCGACGTCGGTGAAGTCCATCATCCAGCGGCCTCCCTCCTCGAACTGGATCATGCCGTAAGCGGCGGGAGGATCCGGCGAGTAGGTCAGCCGGTCGGCGGTGTAGGAGTTGATCTTGCCGGTCTTGTCGGCGAAAGGCTCGGGCACCTGGGTGTCGACGGCGCCGCAGTTGGGATTCACGCAGACGCGGCTCAGCGGGTACTGCAAGGTGCCGCACTTGGTGCAGTTGCCGCCCATGAAGCTGGTCACTGCGCCGCGGTTGCGCCACATGGCCGAGAGCGCCGTCAACTTATCGGCCTCCGCGCGCATACCGCGCTCGATCTCGATGACGTCGTTGAAGGCCAGGAACTTGTTGTAGTTGGCCTCCTCGCGGCGACGGGCGAGATGGCCCTTGACGCCGAGACGGCCGGTCTGCCTGGCGTTGGCGGGCGTCACCTCGAACAGCAGCGCATCGACGCCCTGTCCAAAGCCCGCCACCAGGATCTTGTCGCCGGGCTTGGCGTCTTCCAGCGCCGCCACCAGCATGACCAGCGGATGCGCCGCACCGGTCTCGCCGCACACCGCATGCAGATTGTCGCGCACCACCGCGTCGGGAATGCCGGTCGCCTTGGCGATGGTGTTGGCGAGCTTCGGCAACACCGCCGGCATACAGAAATGCGTGACGTCCGATGCCTTGAGCCCAGCCTTCTCCAGCACGCTGGCGATCGCCGGCGGCACGATGGTCATGTAGCCGGCGTCACGGATCCAGCGCTCTTCCCAGCCGTAGTCGGTGCCGGATTCGATGGTGCGATAGTGATCGACGAAGTCGGCCGAGCGGGTCGCCGACGCCAGCAGCGTGGCCACCGGCTCCCCCTCGCCGACGAGCAGGGCGGCGGCGCCATCGCCAGCCTGCATCTCCACGGGGCTCGCGGCCTTGGAATCGCGCTTCTCGGCAGCGACGACCAAGGTGTCGCCGCGGCCCGCCAAGGCCTGCAGCAGCGCCGAGGTGCCGGCACGCTGGGTCGCTGCCACATCGTTGGAGGATATCTCCTCGGGCAGGCTGAGGGCGCCCGCCACGACGCCCGCGTTCAACCGGTCGAGGAACGGGAACGTGGTCGAGGCGAACAGGAGCGCGCTCACCCCGTCGCGCTTCTGCCCCACCAGGGCATCGCGCGCGGCTTCGACCGCCATCGTCACCGGGTCTTCATCCCAGTTGCACATCGCCCGCTCGCCCTTCCCCTGGCTCTTCAGGGCGGCGTTGAACCAGGAGTTTGCCTCGGCGATGGCCTTGCGCTGCAGCCGGAGCCGCGGAATGTAGGCCCCGTAAGACAGAATGCCGTACGTCATGATTCCTCCTCGTCGACCCCGTCCTCGACCCTACCCGCGGGCCGCACCGACGAGGTCGCGGCGCGTCATTGTCGGCCCGGGCGTGGCGACACCCGGCACACGCAGGCTCAGACCGGGTCCCAGCCGAAGATGTCGGCGGAGCGGTCGAGCGGATAGAACGACGACTTCATCGCCGGCAAAGCGTGCGAGGCGATGGTCTGGGGCGTCCAGCCCTCCGAACGCTGCATGCCGCGCAGCGGCCGCGACTGGCCCATCAGGAAGATCTCGTTCATGCGGGCGGCGAAGATCTGCCCGGTGACCTCGCGCGACAGGTCGCTGGCCAGGAACACCGCCAGCGGCGCGATCTTCTCCGGACCCATGGCCTTCATGCGCTCGACGCGCAGCCGCTCCGCTTCCGACTGCGCCGGGATGGTGCCGATGAGCCGGCTCCAGGCGAATGGCGAGACGCAGTTGGAGCGCACGTTGTAGCGCGCCATGTCGAGCGCGATCGACTTCGACAGGCCGACGATGCCGAGCTTGGCCGCGGCGTAGTTGGCCTGGCCGAAATTGCCGATCAGGCCGGACGTCGAGGTGAAATGGACGAAGCTGCCGCTCTCCTGCTCACGGAAATACTGAGCGGCAGCGCGCGCCATGTAGAACGAACCGAGCAGGTGCACCTTGATGACCGTCTCGAAGTCGTGGACGCTCATCTTGTGGAAGATGCGATCGCGCAGGATGCCGGCGTTGTTCACGACACAGTCGATGCGCCCGTAGGTGTCGACCGCTGCCTTGACGATCGACTCCGCCGGTCCGGGCTCGGCCACGCTGGCGCCGTTGGCGATGGCCTCGCCGCCAGCCGCGCGGATCTCCTTGACGACGTCGGCGGCGGGGCCCGTGTCGGCGCCCTCACCTTCCGGGTCGACGCCCAGATCGTTGACGACGACCTTGCCGCCCTCCTTGGCCGCGAGCAGCGCGATGTCGCGGCCGATGCCGCGGCCCGCGCCGGTGACGACGATCACTTTACCTTCGAGGCATCCCATCCGCGCGCGCTCCCTTGAAACGAGGATTGCCAGGGCCGACCGTCGGTCAAGCCCGGCATTTGGTCTTCCTTGACACGGGGGAAACGAGCAAGTCAACGCATGCGGAATTGTTTTTCGCAATGCAGCGGACGCACGCCCCGAGCGTCGCCGAGCCTCTCACTTTCGGGGAGCGCCGTCGAGGCGTGGCCTGCGCGACGATTGACTTTCGCGCCGGCGCCCGGCGTGTGGGCCGCATGGGGGACCGGCTTCCATCGAACCGCTTCGACGTGGTCGTGCTCGGCGCAGGCGCGGCCGGGATGATGTGCGCGATCGAGGCGGGCAAGCGCGGCCGCTCGGTGCTCGTCGTCGATCATGCCTCGGCGCCCGGCGAGAAGATCCGCATCTCCGGCGGCGGCCGCTGCAATTTCACCAACCTCAATACGCAGCCGGCCAATTTCCTGTCGCAGAACCCGAGCTTCTGCATTTCCGCGCTGCGCCGCTACCGGGCGCGGGACTTCGTGGCGCTGGTCGACGCGCATGGCATCGCCTACCACGAGAAGGCCGCGGGCCAGTTGTTCTGCGACGGCTCGGCGACCCAGATCATCCAGTTGCTGACGGGCGAGATGCGCCGCCACAAGGTCGAGCTGCGGCTCGACACGGCGGTGTCGGGCGTCGAGCGCTCCGGCGATGGCTTTGCGGTGGCGTTGCGGCGGAGCCAGCGCCGGCGGGAGGGCGAAGCCGCGCCGGAGGCGGCGGAGATTGCCAGCGGCGGCTCGCTGGTGGTGGCGACGGGTGGCAAGTCGATCCCGAAGATGGGCGCCACCGGCTTCGGCTACCAGTTGGCGCAGCAGTTCGGGCTCGCCGTCGTCGAGCCGCGTCCGGCTCTGGTGCCCCTGACGCTCGATCCGCCCTCGCTGGAACGGCTGCGCCCCGCGGTCGGCGTGGCCGTGGAAGCGGCGGCGCGCCTTGGCAGGACGCAATTCGAGGACGGGATGCTGTTCACCCACCGGGGCTTGAGCGGCCCCGCCATCCTCCAGATCTCCTCGTATTGGCGCGAGGGCGACGACCTCACGCTGTCGCTCGCTCCCGGCGTCGATATTCTGGCCGAGCTCAAGGCAGCGCGCGCCGCCAATGGCCGCCAGGCGCCGCAGACGGCGCTCGCCGCACTGTTGCCCAAGCGGCTTGCCCAGTTGATCACCGAGGCGGTGCCGGGCCCGGTGCGCCTGGCCGACTGGCCCGATGCGCAGCTGCGCCGGCTCGAGGCCGCCGTGAACCGCTGGACGCTCAAACCGGCGGGATCGGAGGGCTACCGCACCGCCGAGGTCACGCTAGGCGGCGTCGACAGCCGAGGCCTCGATTCCCGCACCATGGCGGCGACGGGCGTTGCGGGGCTCTACTTCATCGGCGAGGTCGTCGACGTGACCGGCTGGCTCGGCGGCTACAATTTCCAGTGGGCCTGGTCGTCGGGTTGGTGCGCCGGCCAGGCCGTCTGACGTGTCGCCAGATTGGGTCGGCAAGCAAATTGAAACCATACTCCGCCACAAATGTCGTGCAGAGCCGAATCAAGCTGGAGTGCCAACCGACCGGCCGAACCGCCCGGTAGGATAAAAGAGCATTAACGACAAAGAGTTGGAGCACTTTCCGATCAGATGCCCGCCACCTGAACGGCAAATGCTCTAGAGCGTTTTCGAGCGAAGTGGACACCGGTTCGCGTGAAGAAGACGCGACAAATCAAACAGATAGAGCATTTCGGCGATTCGACGAAACGCGGAAGTGCTCTAGTCCGAGGGAGAACGACATCATGCGGGCTCAAGCCCTGTTCGCGGCCGCTTTGGCCGCATGGACCGGTCCCGCCCTGGCCGATTTCCAGTCCTGCGTCGCCAACCTGCGCTCGTCCGTCGTCGCGGCCGGCGTCAGCCCTGCCGTTGCCGCAAAAGCGCTCGATCTCACTGCGCCGAACGACAAGGTGGTGCGCCTCTCCAAGGTTCAGCCCGAGTTCAAGATGCCGATCTGGGACTACATCGGCTTCCTCGTCGACGAGCAGCGCGTCGACGACGGCAAGGCACTCATGCGCAAGCACGCGGCAGCGCTGAAGGCGGCCGAAGAGCGCTTCGGCGTCAGCCGCTACGTCATCGCCGGCGTCTGGGGCGTCGAGACCAATTTCGGCCAGGACACCGGCGACAACTATCTTCCACACGCCCTGGCCACGCTCATCTGCACCGGCAATCCGCGCGCCAACTTCTGGCGCTCCGAGCTGATCGCCGCGCTCAAGCTCGTGCACCAGGGTGACCTCCAGCTCAACGAGCTGTACGGCTCCTGGGCCGGCGCCTTTGGTCAGACCCAGTTCATTCCCACCACCTACCAGCGGCTGGCGGTGGATTTCGACGGTGACGGGCGCCGCGACCTGGTCAAGTCGACCGCCGATGCGCTCGGCTCGACGGCGAACTACCTGCGCAAAGCCGGCTGGCGCCCGGGCCAGCCTTACCTGGTGGAGGTCAAGGTACCGTCGGGCTACAGCGGCCCCACCGGGCGCAAGAACCGCGTGGCGCTCGCGACCTACGCCAACCACGGCGTGACCCGCGCCGACGGCCGCCCGCTGTCGGGCAACGGTGCCGCCGGCCTGCTGCTGCCGGCCGGCCGCAACGGGCCTGGCTTCCTAGTGTTCCCGAACTTCGACGCGATCTACGCCTACAATCAGGCGGAATCCTACGCGCTCGCCATCTCCTATCTGGCCCAGCGCCTGGCCGGCGGGCCCGAGCTCGTCACGGCCTGGCCCACCGACGACCCGGGGCTCAACCGCCTCCAGCGGCTGGATCTGCAGAAACTGCTCATCGCGCGCGGCTACAACATCGGCGACGCGGACGGCAAGATCGGCCAGGCCTCGCGTGCCGCCATCGCCGCGGCCGAGCAGAGCGTCGGCATGCCGGGTACGGGCCGCGCCGGCACCAAGATCTATCGGGCGCTCGGCGGCCGGCAGTAGGCACACGACGCGCTCCTCCCACCAAGGCACATCGATCCGATCAGATGGCACCATCTGATCGGATCGGCAGCTCCAAGCCTGCCCCTCCGGTGCGTGCTACACGGCGCGTCCGGCGCCCTGCCAATAGGGCTCGCGGAGCACGCGCTTGAAGATTTTGCCGGAATCCTCGCGCGGCAGCTCCTGGCGCACCTCAACGTGCTTGGGCACCTTATAGTCGGCCAGGTGCTGCCTGAGCTCGGCGCGGATCGCCTCCGGCGCCAGCGTGCGCCCCTCCAGCGGCTGGACCAACGCCATGAGTGCCTCGCCGTACTCCGCGTCGGGAATGCCGAACACGGCGCAGTCGCGGACCCCGTCGAGGGCCGCCAGCACCGATTCGATCTCGGCCGGGTATATGTTGACGCCACCCGAGATGACCATGTCGCGCTTGCGGTCGCGGATATAGAGGAACCCGTCCTCGTCGAAGTAGCCGACGTCGCCGCAGGTGATCAGCCCCTTGCGGTCGATCTCGCGGCGCTTCTCCGGCAGGTTGTGATAGGTGAAATCCGGATAGTACGAGATCCGCATGAAGATCTCGCCCTGCTGGCCGGCCGGCAGTTCGTTACCGTTATCGTCCTGCACCTCCACGTGCGAGCCGGGGATCGGTTTGCCGACGGTGCCCCGGTGGGCCAGCCATTCGGCGCTGGTGCAGAACACCACCGGGCCCGATTCCGTGCCGCCGTAATACTCGTGCACGATCGGGCCGACCCAGCCGATCATCGCCTCCTTCACGTCCGGCGGACAGGGCGCGCCGGCGTGGATGATGAACTGGAGCGACGACACGTCGTAGCGGGCCCGCACCTCCGCCGGCAGCTTGAGCAGGCGCACGAACATCGTCGGCACCAGCCACAGATGCGTCAGCTTCTCCTTGTCGATGGCCGCGAGCACCGCCTCCGGATCGAAGCGCGGCATGACGATGAACAGCTCGGCCAAGCGGGCGGCGCGCAACGAGAAGGCGTTCGGCGCGCTGTGGTACATGGGCGCCGCGATCGCCGTGCGCATGCCCGGCCGGAACCCGTAGACGAGGTTGCGCATCTCTTCGACCTTGATCCGCTCCTCCTCGGTGGCCGGCTTGCGGCGCACGCCCTTGGGGTGCCCGGTGGTGCCCGATGTGTAGACCATGCTGTCGCTCGCGGGGGCCGGCGGCCCGTCCTGCGGCGGGTGCGCGGCGATGAGCTCGTCCCAGATGCGGGCCCCGGGCGCCGGCCGCGCCGCCTCCGGCGTGACCCTGTAGGCCTGGACGATCTCCGGCGGCGTCGGCACCTCGATCACCGTCACGCCGGCCGGCACCGCACCGCGCAGTCCGGCGAGCAGGTCCGCATGGGCGACGAGCACCTTGGCGCCGCTGTCGGTGAGCACATAGTGCACCTCCTCCGCCTTGAAGTGCCAGTTGACCGGCACCGCATAGGCGCCGAGCCGCTGCGCTGCCAGGCTCGCCTCCAGGAAGGGGAAATCGTTGCGCAGCAGCACCGCCACGCAGTCGTCGCGTCGGACGCCGAGCGCCGCGAAGGCGCTGGCCGCCCGGCGCAGCCGCTCGTCGAAAGCCGCCGGGCCGAGAAGCCGCTCACCGCTCAGGATTCCATTGGTCAGGCTCACGCTGTCCTCGCATCGTTCGCTCGTCGCCTTGCCCATCCCAGGCGCCGCGCCGCGCTCTCTGCCGACGAGGCATTGCGCGGGAGACGGCGCTTGCACTGGGGCTGGCCTTGCGAAATATAGTTTCGCAATTCGCGGGCGCGCACCATAGAGCAAGTTTCCGGGATGTGGAGAGCGCTTGGCGGCGGCGCGCATGTGCGGGGCGAATACCCGCGCCGGCGCGGCGGCTCATTCGCGCTTGGCGCGGACTTACGTCAACCCGGGATCTGAAGGGGAGGACCTCATGGACGCGGTACTGGTCGAACATCACGGGCCCGTGGCGCTCATCCGGCTCAATCGGGAGAAGAGCCGCAACGCGCTCGAGCCGGCGATCAAGGAAGGCCTGCAGACCAACGTCCCGCTGCTGATGGCGGACAAGTCGGTGCGGGCGCTGGTGCTCACCGGCGCCGGCAACGCTTTCTGCGCCGGCGGCGACATCCGCGACATGAAGGAGCGAGGCGGCCCGGTGATCCGTGCCCGCCTGCAGCGCTCGCACAGTTGGGTCGAGAAGATCCTGACCGGCGAGAAGCCGGTCATCGCCGCCGTCAACGGCGCGGCTGCCGGCGCCGGCTTCTCGCTCGCCATGGTCTGCGACATCGTGCTCGCCGCGGACACGTCGTTCTTCAAGGCGGGCTTTCCGGGCCTGGGCGCGGTGCCGGACCTCGCCCTGGCGATGACGCTGCCGCGGGCCATCGGCATGGCGCGCGCCCGCGACCTGCTGCTCACCAATCGGCGCGTCGACCCGCCCGAGGCGGTCGAGATGGGCATCGCCTCGCGCATCGTCCCGGCCGACCGGATCGTCGAGGAGGCGCTGGCGCTCGCGGCCGAGCTCGCGGCTGGCCCCGGCGTGTCCCTGGGCCTGACCAAGACCATGCTGAACAACGCCTATGGCCGCACCGACGACTTCCTCGCCTTCGAGGCCATGGCCCAAGCCATCGCCTTCGACAGCAAGGAGTTCGCCGAGGGGGTCAGTGCCTTCCTGGAGAAGCGTAAGGCCCGCTTCGCCGAAGTCGCATGATCGGCCGGGGCGGGTGGAGCGCGTCGCGATCGGGTGAAATCACCCGGTCGGGGAGGCGCTTCAGGTTCAACGACATGAAGCATTCCCGCCCGATCAGATGATTCAATCGGATCGGGAAATGCTCCTGCGGGCTGGACTGGGCCAGAGCGTTTTCGAGCGAAGTGGACGCCGGTTCGCGTAAAGAAAACGCGCCAGATCAAACAGATAGAGCATTTCGGCGATTCGAAGAACCGCGGAAATGCTCTAGGTTGACGGAGGGCCGGATTCCACCGGCCCCCATTCGTGATGGGAGGCTGCGATGGATTTCGCGCTGACGCCCGAGCAGGAAGCGATCCGTGATGCGGTCGCCGACATCGCTGCGCGCTTCGACGACGACTTTTGGCTGGCACACGACAAGGACGGCGGCTTCCCGCACGAGCTGCACCAGGCGCTCGCCCGCGAGGGCTTCCTCGGCATCTGCATCCCCGAGGAGTTCGGCGGCTCGGGCCTCGGCATCACCGAGGCGGCGATCATGATGCAGGCCATCAGCCAGTCTGGTGCCGGCATGTCCGGCGCCTCGGCGGTGCACATGAACATCTTCGGGCTCAACCCGGTCGTCGTCTTCGGCACCGACGAGCAGAAGCGGCGCATGCTGCCGCCGCTGGTGGCGGGCGACGAGAAGGCCTGCTTCATGGTGACCGAGCCGGACGCCGGGCTCAACACCACGCACCTGAAGACGCGCGCGGTACGGGACGGCGACCGCTACATCCTCAGCGGCAAGAAGATCTGGATCTCCACCGCCCAGGTAGCCGACAAGGCGCTGATCCTCGCCCGCACCACCCCGCTCGACGAGGTGAAGCGGCCGACCCAGGGCCTCAGCCTGTTCTACACCGACATCGACCGCGACTATGTCGAGATCCGCGAGATCGACAAGATGGGCCGCAAGGCCGTCGACTCCAACCAGGTGTTCCTCGACGGCCTGCCCGTCCCGATCGACGATCTGATCGGCGAAGAGGGCAAGGGCTTCGAGCTCATTCTGCATGGGCTCAATCCGGAGCGTGTGCTGATTGCGGCCGAATCGGTCGGCCTCGGCCTCGTCGCCATCGAACGGGCGGCGAACTACGCCAAGGAGCGGATCGTGTTCGATCGGCCGATCGGCCAGAACCAGGGCATCCAGCACCCGTTGGCGCAGGCCTGGATGGAGCTGGAGGCCGCCCGCCTGATGACGATGAACGCCGCCTGGCGCTACGACAACGGTCTGTCGTGCGGGGCCGAGGCCAACAGCGCCAAGTTCCTCGCGGCGGAAGCCGGCTACAAGGCTTGCCAGACGGCCGTCATGACCCACGGCGGCTTCGGCTACGCCAAGGACTTTCACGTCGAGCGCTACCTGCGCGAGATCATGATCCCGCGCATTGCGCCGATCAGCCCCCAGCTCATCCTCTGCTTCATCGCCGAGAAGGTGCTGGGCCTGCCCAAGTCCTATTGAGCGCAAGTCCTATTGAGCGCAAGCCGGATCGAGGGTCGCGGACGCTCGTTGCGCCGATGAACGGCCGGACTTGACCCGGCCGCCCCATCCACTCGACAACACCGCCTGCCGGCAGCAGCAGCCGGCCAACCGGGAGGTTCTCACATGAGCGACAGCCGAGAGGTCACCCTCTACCACTGGCCGCACTCACGGTCGGCCGGGACATTGGTGCTGCTCGAAGAGCTCGGCGCGCCCTACAAACTCGAGATCATCGACATCACCAAGGGCGTGCAGCGCGAACCGACCTTCCTTGCCATCAATCCGATGGGCAAGCTGCCGACGATCCGCGTCGGCGCAGCCGTCGTCACGGAGCAGGTGGCGATCTACACCTATCTCGCCGACCTCTTCCCCGAGGCGGGCCTGGCGCCGGCGCTGAGCGACCCGCTGCGCGGCCCATACCTGCGCTGGCTGGTCTTCTACGCCGCCTGCTTCGAGCCGGCGATGGGCGACATTGCGGGCAAGCGCGACCCGGGGCCGGCGATGAGCTCCCCCTACGGCAGCGCCGACGCGGTGCTCGGCACGCTGCTCGGGCAGTTGCGCCAGGGGCCCTACATGCTTGGCGAGCGCTTCACCGCCGTCGACGTGCTGTGGGGCTCGGCGCTCGGCTTCATGACCGCCTTTAAGCTCGTGCCTGAAGCACCCGAGGTGATGGCCTATCTGGCGCGTGTCGGCGGCCGCCCGGCGTCGGCGCGCGCCGACGCGGTCAACGCCAAGATCATGGCCGGCACCTCAGGCGCGGCATGAGGCTTCCCTCCGCAGTCGATATCGCGGCGCTCGATCTCGCCGGCCTGGTGCGGCCGGGCGACACGGTCGTCGTCGGCCAGGGCACCGGCGAGCCGCAGGCCCTGACCGAGGCCCTGGTCGCCCAGCGCGCCGCCTACGCCGGCGCCCGGGTGTTCGTCGGGCCGTTGTTCTCCGACACCTTCGCGCCGGAGCGGACCGAAGGGCTCGCCTTCTCCGGCTACGGCGCGATCTCGCGCGCCGGCCAGATCGCCCGGGCCGGGCGGCTCGACCCGGTGGCCGCCCACTACAGCGCCCTGCCCGGCCTCTTCGCCGACGGCGTCATTCCGGCCGATGTGGTGATGCTGCAGCTGACGCCGGGCGACGACGGCCGGCCGCCGAGCCTCGGCATGGTCACGGACTATCTGGTCGCGGCAGCGCGGCGCGCCCGCCTCGTCATCGCCCAGGTCAATGCCGAACAGCCCTGGACCTTCGGTGGCGAACTGCCCGACGACGTGCGCATCGACATCTGCGTGGAGGCGGCGCGGCCGCCGGTGGAGCTGGCGCCGGCCCGCGTCGGGCCGGCCGAGGAGGCCATCGCCGCCCACGTGGCGGCGCTGGTGCCCGACGGGGCCGTCATCGAGATCGGCATCGGCGCCATGCCCGACGCCATCCTCTCGGCGCTGATGGGCCACCGCGACCTCGGCTTCCACTCCGGCATGATCAGCGACCGCACCGTCGACCTGATCGAGGCCGGCGTCATCACCAATGCCCGCAAGCCGTTCGACACCGGCATCACCATCGCCGGCTGCCTGTTCGGCGGCCGCAAGCTGTTTCGCTTCGCCGACCGCAACCCGGCGCTGCGGATGGCGCTCCCCACCTATACCCACGGCCACGGCGTGCTGGCGCGCCTGCCCGCCTTCGTCGGGCTGAACTCGGCCGTCGAGGTCGACCTCACCGGCCAGATCAATGCCGAGGTGGTGGATGGGGCCTACGTCGGCGGCGTCGGCGGCCAAGTCGATTTCGTGCGCGGGGCGCTCGCCTCGCCCGGCGGCCGCTCGGTGATCGCGCTGCCGGCGACGGCCCGCAAGGGTAGCGTCAGCCGCATCGTGCCGGCGCTCACCGGCCCGGTGACCACGCCGCGCAGCGATGCCGACACCTTCGTCACCGAGTTCGGCGTGGCCGAGCTCAAGGGCCTGCCGCTCGCTGAACGTGCCAGGCGGATGATCGCCATCGCCGATCCGGCCTTCCGCGAGGACCTGGAACGCCAGGCGCGGGCACTGTTTCCGGGCGGCTTTCCCACCGTCGTGTCGACCTCCAAGCCACAGGATCACAGCCGATGACCGGACCGCTCGCAGGCCTTCGCATCGTGGAAATGGCGGCCATCGGCCCGACCCCGATGGCCGCCATGCTGATGGCGGACCTGGGCGCCACCGTCATCCGCGTCGAGCGCCAGGCGCCGAGCGGCCTCGGCGTGCCCCGCCCCCCGCGCTACAATCTGCTCAACCGCAACCGGCACTCGGCCTCCTTCGACCTCAAGCATCCCGACGGCATCGCCGCGACCCTCGACCTGATCGCCGGCGCGGACGCCCTGATCGAGGGCTTCCGCCCCGGCACCATGGAGCGCCTGGGGCTGGGGCCGGACGTGTGCCTCGCCCGCAACCCCCGTCTGGTCTATGGCCGCATGACCGGCTGGGGGCAGACCGGCCCGCTGGCGCCGACCGCCGGCCACGACATGAACTACCTGGGCCTCACCGGGGCGCTGTTCGCCATCGGCCGCAAGGACCAGGCGCCGACGCCCCCCCTCAATCTGGTCGCCGACTACGGCGGCGGCGCCCTCTACCTCGCCTTCGGCGTGGTCTGCGCGCTGCTGGAGGCGAAGCGCTCGGGCCAGGGCCAGGTGGTCGACGCGGCCATGGTCGACGGGGCCGCCTCGCTGATGACGTCGGCCTACGGCCTGCACGAGGGCGGGCTCTACAAGGACGAACGCGGCGCCAACATCCTCGACAGCGGCGCGCCGTTCTACGAGGTCTACGCCTGCGCCGACGGCGGCTTCATCGCCGTGGCGCCGATCGAGGAGAAGTTCCGCGAGGAGTTCTACCGTCTGCTGGGCGTCGACCGCGCCTCCCTGCCCAACGACGACGACAGGGCCAACTGGCCGGCCGTGAAGGAGACCATCGCCGCGCGCATCGCCACGCGCACGCGCGCGCAGTGGGAGGAGACGTTCGCCGGCAGCGATGCCTGCGTTTCGCCGGTGCTGTCCATGGCGGAGGCGCCCAAGCATGCGCACATCGCCGCGCGTGACACCTTCATCGAGATCGACGGCGTGGTGCAGCCGGCACCTGCCCCTCGCTTCAGCCGCACCGTGCCGGCCACGCCGACGGCGCCGGAGTTGCCCGGCGCCGGCACCGAGGCCGCGTTGGCCGAATGGGGCTTTTCCGCGGAGCGCATCGCCAAGCTCAAGAGCGCCGGGGTAATCGGCAACCGCTGATGGCACCAGGCCTCAGACGGCGGGCTGGCTCCCGGCCCGCTGCTCGAGGAGTTGGTTCACCTCGCCGCCCAGCAGAATGATGACCGCCGAGATCCAGATCCAGGTCATGAAGCCGATGGCGGCGCCGAGCGAGCCGTAGGTCTCGTTGTACGAGCCGAAATGCGCGACATACCAGGAGAACAGCATCGACGCGGCGATCCAGGCGATCGCCGCGATGGTGCTGCCCCAAAGCAGCCGGCGCACGGCCGGCTCGCGCCGGGAAGGACCGATGCGGTAGACCAGCATCAGGCCTGCGGTGATGACGACGAACATCGCCGGCCAGCGCGCGACGTCGACGATGCGATCCGTCTCGCCGGCCAGCCCCAGGAACCTGAGCGCCACGGGAACGCCGACGACGCCGGCCATGGCGAGCATGGCGAACAACAGCGCTCCGACGGTAAACAGCAGCGACAGCGCGTTGAGCGCGAGGAAACTGCGCCGCTCTGTTTCTCCGTAGACGACGTTGAGCGCATCGAAGAGCGCCTTCATGCCGGCGTTGGCGCTCCAGAGCGCGATGACGAAGCCGAAGGCGAAGGCATAGCTCAGAATGCCGCTGCCCTTGGCGGTGATGCGGGTGATCTGCTCGCGCAGGATGTCGAGGGCTCCGCCCGGCAGTACACCCGCCAGCAGCCCAAGATGCTCACCTATGGTGGATGCATCGGCGAACAGCCCGTAGATCGAGATCAGCGCGATGATGGCGGGGAAGATCGCCAGCAGGGCATAGAAGGTGACGCCCGCCGCCACCGCCAAGACCCGGTCCCGATCGATCTCCGCGTACAGGTGCCAGAGCGCGCCCGTCCAGCCCGGCGCAACGGTCATCGTGGATGCGGAGGTCGATACACCGGCCGCCGGCGGGCTTGAGTCGACCGGCTGGAGCACGAAGGCCCTGGGCAGCCGCAGTCGCCCACCCCTGTCATTATGCGCCGGCTCGCGCTGCCATAGCGCCCATGCGCCGAGCGCGATGCCGAGGAGGATGGCCGCACCCGAGCGGCGCTTCGGCCCATGTTCGGATGGGTACTCCAGATGTGCCATGTCCCGCTCCGCGAGCGAACGCCCAGTGCTGGCAAGAACACACGGACGGATCGCGGGTTCCCGGGACGGCGCCGCGATCTCGCGGCCCGGAGCCGGACCGGGCCAAGCGATCACCCGAGCCCCGGGGCAGCGCGGGCGGCCTCGCCTCGGATCACGCCCGCAGCTGCTTGCTGACGGCGGCCACGATCTCCGGCAGGCGGTAGGGCTTCTGGATGACCACGCTCCGGGGCACCGGCCGAGGTCGCTCGGTGGAGTACGCCGTGGCGTAGATGATCTGCATGTCCGGCCGCCTCAGACGCGCGCGCTCGGCCAGGTCCCAGCCATCGAGCTCCCCCGGCAGCCGGATATCCGTCAAAAGCAGGTCGACATGGTGCTGCGCCAGCAGGATCATCGCCTCGTCGGCGGTCTCGCTCTGCAGAACGCGATAGCCCACGTCCGAGAGCTCCCGGGCGACCATGTCGCGGACAAGCCACTCGTCCTCCACGACGAGGATCGTCAGAAAGGCATCATCCCGGCCTTTAGCTGTTTCCGTCATTTTGCCCTTTCATCCGCGAGGCGGCGTGCGCATGCACCCGCCCCGTACGCCGTAACTAGTCGCAATCCGCTTCGTGCACACGCACAACCATAAGACTATTCTGCGGGACATCCGGACTTTTGTTGGGTCAGGCAGTGCAGCTGCCCGTTGAGTCCGGGCGCCCTCTTGGCGTATGGACGGCGCGCGGCTGCCCTCCGGGACCCGCGCAGAGACGGGTTGGGTGGCGAAACGGGCGAATGTCGGGAGCGGTGCGAGGCTGGTGGCGACCCGCTGGAATGCGGCGGAGCCGTACCAGGACGTCTCCGGCGGCCCGCACGTCCTGTTCCCGGCCCAGTTGCTGAATGCGCCGGCAGCGCAGGCGAGTGATGTTCAACGACCCTCCCTCTGAGGCCGCCGCCATCGGCGATGCACTGTGTGGACGCGCCACCAAGCTCGACATCGTCATCGTCAACTGGAACTCCGGCGATCTGCTGGGCGCGTGCCTCGACGCCCTGGCCGCGGCCGCCGCGGCGCGCGATCTCCACGTGATCGTGGTCGACAACGCATCGCGCGACGGCTCGGACGCGGTTGCAACCGCCCCGCGGCCCGGCCTTGCGGTGACGCTCATACGCAATGCGATGAACCGGGGCTTCGCGGCCGCGTGTAACCAGGGGGCGGCGCGGGGCCAGAGCCCGCTCGTGCTGTTTCTCAACCCGGACACCCGTGTCGAGCCGGACACGCTGACCAAGGCCATGGACTTTCTGGCGAGCCCGGCGGGCGAGGGTGTCGGCATTCTGGGCGTCAAGCTGCTGGGCGAGGGCGGCCGCACCGAACGCACTTGCGCCCGCGCGCCTTCCCCGCGTCTGACCCTCGCCCGCGCCGTCGCGCTCGACCGCATCGCACCAGCCTGGGTCCCGCCGCACTTCATGGTCGAATGGGACCACCAGGATACGCGTGAGGTGGCCCAGGTGATGGGAGCGTTTCTGCTGATCCGCCGGCCGCTGCTCGCCGCTCTCGGTGGTTTCGATGAGCGCTTCTTCGTCTATTACGAGGATCTGGATCTCTGCCTGCGGGCGACGCAGAACGGCACCGCGGTCGTCCACTTCGCCGGAGCGAGCGTCTGGCATCAGGGCCAGGGCACGACCGCTCAGGTGAAGGACCGGCGGCTGTTCTACATCCTGCGCAGCGAGGTTCTGTTCGCGGCCAAGCACTTCGGCACAGCGATCGCCGTCGCCTTGCTCGCCCTCCAGCTCGCCGTCCAGATCCCGCTGCGGACCGGGCGCGCCGCAGCTTCAGGGGCGCCGGGGGAGTGGCGCCAGGTGCTGCGCGGCGCCGGGCTCCTGATCCGCGACACCCCGCGCCTCCTGCGCCGACTGCTGCAGCGCGCCTGAGCTCACACGTCGGGTGCACCGGCCGGAGGGCCGAGCCGCCCCCTTAGGCCGGCCCATGCGGCACGGCCGAGGCCGATGGCGACGGAAGGGCGCAGGCCGCTGTCGACCCAGAACAGCAGCGCCTGCATCGGCAGATAGGCCGCCTGCCGCAGCTTGAAGCGCGCGGGCACATGGCCAAGCCTGAAGCCGTAGATGGTGTTGCGGACATAGGCGCCCATTCGGAACGCTTTCTGGCGCGGCGTCGCCACGGGGCCGATGCGGATCTCGCCTTCGCCGACGGTGTGGATCATGGTCACGTCGCGGTCGATCCAGCACGAATAACCGCGAGCCCAGGCGCGAAAGCACCACTCCACGTCGACGGCATCGATGAAGTAGTCATCCCGGAACTTGCCGACGCGGCAGAAGGCCTCGAGCGCGATCAGCGAGCCCGACGTCGCCAGCACATCGACGGCGACGGCCGCTCCGGCTTCGGTCCCTGCTCCGGCGGGCGGGCGCCGGAACAGGCGCGGCGATTTGTAGGCCGCCCCCCGCGACGGCGCCACCATCAGCGGTCCGACCACCGCGGGGTTGCGGCCCGCCCGCGCAAGCTCCTCGAAGCGCGCCCCGAGGCGGGCCACGAGCCCCTCCGCGGGCCGCGAATCCTGGTCGAACAGGATCAGTCGCGGAAAGCCGTCCAAGGTCGCCGCCAGGGCGAGCAGATTGAGCGCCGTCGCCACGCCGAAGTTGACCGGGCACTCGATGAGTCCCAAGCGTGGCCGCTGCCTGAGCTCAGCGCGCAGCTCCGCGTCGATGCGGCCGTTGACCACGGCGAAGACCTTACCGACGTCGGTCTCGACCGCCGCAAGCAGGGCAGTCAGTCGGGCGCGGTCGGGCCCGAACAGCACGACGCCGGCGGCAACCGCAGAGCGATCGAAGCCGGCTGGGTCACCCACGCTCGTCTCGTCCATCAATGCTGGGATGCCACCACAAGCGGTATCGGCGCATCGTCCCCCTCGGCGGCGCGCGTGAGGCCCAGCAGGATGGGCTCGGCGGACGCGGGCGCGTGCGCCAGGTCGATGCGGCTCTGCGCCGCCGCCGGCGCGGCGGCGGCTGGGAGCGGCACGAATGCGGCCTGAGCCGTGGGCCCGGCCAGCGTGAAGGCGACTTGCACGGGCCGCGCCGGGATCGTCGCTTTGGCGATCTCGGTGGGCGGCGGCTTCAGCTTGCGGGCCGGGATGATCACCACTTCGCGGCCCGCGAAGGCCAGGGCCTCGGGCCGGCTCACCACGCCAAGGGCCGGCGAGGCGATGCGGGCGAGCGCGGCAAAGGCCGTATTGGTCCCCCCGTCGGCATAGGTGGTGCGCACGGACGCACTGCCGTCGGCGATCAGGGTGGCGATCCGTTCCGCCTGGTCGCTCACGCGTGCGCGAGCCTCGGCTTCCTTGGCACGATCCCGATAGGGCGCGAAGGCGTAGCGGCCGCCGGCCAGACCGGCCGCAGGCTCCGCGCCAGTGGCCTCGAAGCGGTCCGACCCCTCTTTCAGCTGGCGCCAGAAGTCGATGTTCGGATCATTGCGATGACGGGCCATGTTCTCGGCCGTCATGCGAAAGGGGAAGGCCTGGAACTGAAAGGCCTGCTGTCCGCCGGCAAAGGCCTCCCGAACGATGGCGAAGATCTCGCCGATCCCCTTGTCGGTCATGGCATAGCAACCCATCGACGAACAGGTGCCGTGGACCATGAGCGCCGAGCCCGTATAATTTTGGGCGCGGTCATAGGCATTGGGAAAGCCCGTGTCGAAGGAGAGATAGTAGGCCGAGTTGGGGTTCATCAGTCGTGGCGTGATGGCATAGAATCCCTCCGGCGCCTGACGGTCTCCCACCCGGCGCTTCGGCCCGAGCTGCCCAGACCAGCGGCAGATCGGAAAGGTCTTGAGGAACACATAGCGGCCGTTGCGCCCAAGCTTCCAAACCTGCAGCTCGGCTTCCCTCTTGTAAACGCGGATGAGGACCGGCGCCGAGGGGCTGGTGCCGCGCGCCGCCATCAGGGCCTGTGTGGACGCCGGGATGGGCGCCAGGTGCTTGGCAAACTGCTTGGCGAAGCCCACCGCTCGCGCCGGCGCGACGGCCGCACAGACGCCGAGGAGAACAACAAGCCAGGCCCTGGATCTCCGCGTGCCGCGCATGCGTCGTTTGCCAGCCTCTCCCGTGCCGCGGCCAAATCGCCATCCCGCCTCCGGCGGGACACATGCCTGCCGCGGCAGACTGCTTCGGCCGCGGGCCGCCGGCAAGTTCAGCATGGCGATTAGGGCAACATTTGGGGCCGAGCACCCAGGAAGTGGTTGCTCCGCCTGGTCCTGCCGCCGATCGCCAACCGCGCGCATAGACCAATCGCGAACCGGTTGCTCCGCCGCGCCGGGCAGGCGGACGACAGGCCTCCGTGTGAGCATGCCCTCATTCGCCCAATAGGTAAAGACCGTGACATGCATTGAATTGCCGGCCAGAGAAGAAGCCGTGTATTCATCCTTGCAATCCGGCCGACACGGACTAGGTTACGGCTGCATTGAAGGATACGATTCCATGGCTGATACCCCTGAGCCCCAGACATTGATCGAGCTGACGGCCGATATCGTTGCTGCTTATGTGGCCAATAACCAACTCGATGGCGCGGCCCTGGCAGCGATCATCGGATCGGTGCACCAATCCTTGGCAAAGCTGTCGGCAGGCGCCGTCGAGCCGCCGGCCGAGCCGCAGGTACCGGCCGTGCCGATCAAGAAATCGATCATGCCAGACTTCATCGTTTGCCTGGAGGACGGCAAGAAGTTCAAATCACTGAAGCGGCATCTGCGGACCGCCTACGACATGACGCCCGAGCAATACCGGGCCAAGTGGAACCTGCCGAGCGACTACCCCATGGTGGCGCCCAATTACGCCGCTTCGCGCTCCGCCCTGGCCAAGTCGATGGGCCTCGGCCAGCAGCGGCGCCGGCGCCCGCCCGAGCCGGTCAGCCGCAGCCCGCGCAAGAAGGCGAACGCCTGAGGGCCATTGGCGCTCCATCCGCGCCGCCCGGCACCCCGGGCGCGCACGGCGCCAGCGCATGCCTGGGTCCGACCGGCCCATCTGGCCGGACGGAAATGCTCCAAATCTTCGAAGCCGGGCCACTCTCTCCGGTCGACCGCATCCCCTCGATCGGAGAGAGCCCGAGCATTTCGCAATTGGATGAGATCCTCCGATTGCATAGAGATCCTAGGCCCTTTGAATTCTAGGCACCCTTTCGGCGATTGAGCGGCTCACCGGATCGCCGAGCGCTCGGCGCGCACGCGCATCCCAGGCCTCGACAGAGCGTTCCGACCCTGCTGCGGCCAGGAGCACTGCCTGCCCGGCCAGCCAAGCTCGGCGCGCCAGGGCCAGCTCGAACGGAGGCGGAGAATGCGCCGGTCGGCCGGTCGCTCGATGCCTCTTTCCAGGGCAATCCGCAGCCCCCCGCCGCCCCTCGGCTACGACGCCCCACGATCGCCACGGCGACGGCTCAACATCGCCATCGCGCACTTGCGCTCATTCGTCCTGCGAATGGGGGTGCTGTGTGTGCAGCATATGCCCTCGGCGCCAGGCTGCCCGAGGGCCGCCACTCCCCCTCCCCTCCCACGCCGCTCTCGTCATCCGTGACGAGCGAGGCCTCCCCAGCGACCGACGGGGGCGCCACGAACGGCTCCCACCCCTCTCCCAAAAGGGAGCGCTCGCGCAATCAAGAGCGCTCATCCGACGTGCCTGCCTGCCCTACTGAAAGGTTCAGCCGCGTTCGCTTGGCCCAGCCGCTCGCCCGGCGAGGTGACATGGGAACGTCATCCACAGCCCGCCGGGGGCTGTGGACAACTCCGTGAACGGCCCGCGCGGGGGCACACTCGCGCCGTCGCCCGGCGAACGAAACACTTGATGCGCCTGCTTTTCCGCGCTCGGCCAAGCCGTCCGCCGGCAGCCGTCCAGTGAGCCCGCGACGCGACGCGGAACGCCGCCGCATCCGCTCGATGACAAAAATCTTGCGGTCGATGTTGACAGCGGAAGGCCCCCCTCCATATAAGCACCTCATCGACGGGGCGCGGCGGTTTCCGCGGTTTCGTTTATCTCTTCCACCTTAGATGGGGTCTGGGCCCGATACGGATCGGGGCTAAGGCCTGTTTTTGGTGTGAAGGGATTTTGCATCGGGGTGAGGTTTTGGCCTTGCGGAGATGCGCTGCTGTTTGACAATTGAATAGGAAAGAGAAGCGTAGACGGCGTTGTCCTTGCGGGCAGGCTGAGCGTTCCACGGACGTGGGATGTTTGGTTTGCTGCCGAGGATATCGGCGGTACTACGTTTCGGAGCTCACATCGATTTGAGTATTGCTTCGGCGGTATTTTGGATCGGATGTTGAGGCTCCGTCAATTCGCGTAGAGACCAAGCCGAGACAAATTCTCATCCAATCTGAGAGTTTGATCCTGGCTCAGAGCGAACGCTG
>NZ_BMGG01000004.1:0-194825 GCF_014640075.1 Chelatococcus reniformis
GAGTAGGTCGTCGCCGGGCCTGCCAAGGACAGAAACATATTCCCTCTTCACGACCCCGAGCACGCACGCGGCGCCCCCAAGCGCCGCGTTCGTGTTTAGGGCAATGCACATCCGCGGGACGCTGATTAGTCCCGCACCGCGGCCGAAACACAACCGGTCGCATCCCAGTTCACGCAGGGTGGTGCAGCCATCCCGCGGAGCGGCAGCAAAGCGGGCACCCAACAATCCGGGCTGCACCGCAGCAGTCGCAGCATAGTTGGCGCGGGGTGGAGCAGCCATCCCGCGGAGCGACAGCAAAGCGGGCACCCAACAATCCGGGCTGCACCGCAACAGTCGCAGCATAGTTGGCGCGGGGTGGAGCAGCCATCCCGCGGAGCGACAGCGAAGCGGGCATCCCAGAAATCCGGGCTGCGCCGCAGCAGTCGCAGCATAGTTGGCGCGGGGTGGAGCAGCCCGGTAGCTCGTCAGGCTCATAACCTGAAGGTCGCTGGTTCAAATCCAGCCCCCGCAACCAACTCATTCCCACCACCAATCAGCATCAAGCAAGCCCCGCAGCCCAAGCCGCGGGGCTTTCGCGCGTTCTCCGGCCGGGCAACTGCAACTGATGTAAGCTGGGCTGCCATTCCACAGGCGTGCGCCAGCGATTCCCCCACGCCGGCATCTTGATGAAATGCGCTAGTATGGACCTCGAGAGGAGGCCCGCTACAGGCCTGATCGCCGCCTTTGTCAGAGCTTGCTGCCGGTCCTGCGCTGTCGCCGGTGCGATTCCATCGCGAAGGGTGAGCCATGAAGGTCGACGGACAGCACTATCGGACTATCTGGCTGGCCGAGGATGGTTGGCGCGTCGTCATCATCGACCAGACCAAGCTGCCCCATAGCTTTGGAACGGTGGTGCTTGAGAGCGAGGTGCAGGTGGCACACGCCATCGCCAGCATGCAGGTGCGCGGGGCGCCGCTGATCGGTGCCACCGGCGCCTTCGGTTTGGCCCTGGCCTTGCGCGCCGACCCGTCCGATGCAGCGTTGGCCGGCGCTTACGAGCGCCTGCTGGCCACGCGCCCGACGGCCGTCAACCTGCGCTGGGCGCTGAATGACGTGCGGGCCCGCGTGGCGGTGTTGAAGCCGGGCGAGCGAACCGCGGCCGCCTACCGCCGGGCCGCGGAGATCTGCGACGATGACGTCGCGGTCTGCCGCGCCATCGGTGAGCACGGCCTAGCGGTGTTCCACCGGATCTGGGAGCGCAAGGGGCGGCCCGAGCGGCTCAACGTGCTGACCCACTGCAACGCCGGCTGGCTGGCCACGGTCGACTGGGGCACGGCCCTGGCGCCGATCTATATGGCACATGACGGCGGCCTCCCGGTCCACGTCTGGGTGGATGAGACGCGGCCTCGCAACCAGGGGGCCAGCATCACCGCCTTCGAGCTCGGCCGCCACGGCGTTGCGCATACCGTGATCGCCGATAATGTCGGCGGCCATCTGATGCAGCACGGGCTGGTCGATCTCGTCATCGTCGGCACCGATCGCACCACCGCGAGCGGTGATGTGTGCAACAAGATCGGCACCTACCTGAAGGCGCTGGCGGCGCATGACAACGGCGTACCCTTCTATGTCGCGCTGCCTCACACGACGATCGACTGGACCTTAGCCGACGGCATCGGCACCATCGAGATCGAGCGCCGCGACCCGCGGGAGGTGAGCCACATCACCGGCCGGACTGCGGACGGCCGCATCGAGACGGTCGCCATCCTGCCGGAGGGCAGCCCTGCGGCGAATTGGGCCTTCGATGTCACGCCGGCGCGCTACGTCACCGGGCTGATCACCGAGCGCGGCATCTGCCCCGCCAGTCGGGATGGCTTGGCCGGGCTGTATCCCGACGCGCCTCTACTGCGTGCCTTGCGCTGATATCCGCGATGGGCCGGCGACTGCCGGCAGCCCGACGGCCACGGCACAGGCATCGTTCTGGCCAGCGGCGGCGCCGCCAGGCCGGGGATGCGCGAGCCGAAGCAGGGTCGTCGCGCGGTCTGGCGATTTCCGCCAAAACCCCTTGCGGGTCACGAAACTTAGGACGAGCATCTCCGATTAAGGGAAGACGACATACGGGAGGTGATCGCCATGCAGGAGATCCAGACCCGCGACCAGGATGCCACTGGCGGCAGAGGTCGCAGGGGTCCACGGTGCGTTGCCATCGTGGGCCCGTTCCAGAGCGGCAAGACGACATTGCTCGAGGCGATGCTGGCGCGCGCCGGCGCCGTGTCGCGGCAAGGGAGCGTCGGCGCCGGCAACAGCGTCGGCGATGCCAGTGCCGAGGCTCGCGCCCATCGCATGACCACGGAGGTCAACATCGGCGGCGCCGAGTTTCTGGGCGACGCCTACACATTCGTCGACTGTCCGGGCTCCGTCGAGTTCCTGTCGGAGATGCAGCCGGTTCTGCCCGTCGTGGATGCCGCGGTCGTGGTATGGGACGGCGACGACAAGAAGATACCGGCCCTTCAGCTGGTTCTGCACGAGTTGGAGGCGCAGGCCGTTCCGCGGCTGTTGTTCCTCAACAAGCTGGATACGCTGACCCGCAGCATCGAGGAGGCCATCGCCGCGCTCCAGCCAGCTTCGGCCGTGCCCCTGCTGCTGCGGCATATGCCGCTTCACCGGGACGGGTCGCCGGTCGGCTTCATCGATCTCGCGCTCGAGCGGGCCTTCCTCTACCAGGATCACGCGCCATCGCGCAGCGCCGAGATTCCCGCCGAGGCGGCCGAGGAGGAACGGGCGGTGCGCTATGCCATGCTGGAGCGCCTCTCCGAGCACGACGACCGGCTGATGGAAGAGTTGGTCGAGGAGATCGAGCCCGAGCGCGAGCGCGTCTTTGCCGACCTCACCCATGAGATGCGCGACGGCCTGGCCGTGCCGGTGCTTATCGGCTCGGCGCTGAACGGCCACGGCGTCGGCCGCCTGATGAAGGCGCTCCGTCACGAAGTGCCCGATGTCGCCGAAACGGCCCGGCGGTTGGGCCTTGCAGCGCAGGGCCAGCCGGTGGCGCAGGTGCTGAAGACGCTGCACACCGGCCAGGCCGGCAAGCTGTCCGTCGCGCGGGTGCTAGACGGCGTCGTGCAGGACGGCATGAGCATGATGGCCTCTTCGGGACAGACGGCGCGCGTTTCGGGCCTGGTGCGACTGATGGGAATGGCGACGCAGAAGGTGGCCGAGGCGATCGCCGGCGATGTCGTGGGGCTTGGGCGGCTCGATGCGGTCGCCACCGGCGATACGCTGTCGCTCGGCAAGCTCCCGCCGACGCTCGTCGACTTGCCGTCGCCGCGACCGGTCATGGCCCTCGCCATCCGGGCGCGCGACCGCAAGGACGACGTGAAGCTGGGAACGGCGGTGCGCAAGCTGGCCGACGAGGACCGCTCGCTCGCTCTGGCGAGCGACGGCGGGTTGATCCTGCGCGGCCAGGGCGAGCTGCACCTGCGCGTGGCGGCCGAGAGGCTGGCGTCGCGGTTCGGCATCGAGGTGTCGGCGCAGCCCCCGCAGGTGGGCTACCGTGAGACGATCCGCAAGGCCGTGGCCGCGGTGCGCGGCCGGCACAAGAAGCAGTCCGGCGGCCACGGCCAATTCGGCGACGTGGTCGTCGACATCGCGCCGCTGCCGCGCGGCGAAGGCTTCGTGTTCGAGGAGCGGATCGTCGGCGGGGCCATTCCGCGCCAGTACATCTCCTCGGTGGAAACCGGCAGTCAGGCAGCGCTCAGGAAGGGGCCGCTGGGCTTTCCGGTCGTCGACGTGCGCGTCACGCTGACCGACGGTTCCTTCCACACGGTGGACTCCTCGGACATGGCGTTCCAGCAGGCGGCGCGCATCGCCATGATCGACGCCCTGCCGCGCTGCGCGCCGGTTCTGCTCGAGCCGGTGCTGGCCATTTCCATTGCCGCCCCCACGGAGGCGACCGCCAAGGTCAACGCCATCGTGTCGTCCCGCCGCGGCCAGATCCTCGGCTTCGACGCGCGCGACGGCTGGCCCGGGTGGGACGTGGTGGAGGCGCAGATCCCCGAGGCGGAAATGGCCGATCTGATCATCGAGCTGCGCTCGGTCACGGCCGGCGTGGGGACCTTCGAGGCGAGTTTCCACCATCTTGCGGAGTTCGTGGGTCGCGACGCCGACCAGGTGGTGGCCGCCCGGCAGGCGGCCGTGTAGCGCGGTGAACGCGGCGCTCGCGCTTCTTCGCGCCGGCTGCGAGCACGAGATAGGGCCGAAGAGGGCAGGGCGGGCGGATGAGCAGGCTCGGCCGAACGCGGGATGCCGCGCGAGAGCGGGCGAAACCGCTCACGCGCTGCGCTTGGGGCGCCATACCGGCTGGCCGGTCCATGCCGTGAGGCCGCCATCGACGGCGAGACTGACACCGGTCACGTAGGACGCTTCATCCGAGGCGAGGAAGGCGATCGCCGCCGCGATCTCGTCGGCCTCGCCGGCGCGCGCCAGGGGAATGCGCTCCTCGAACTGGTCCATGACCGCCGGTGTTTCGCGCATCTTGCGCGTCAGCGGCGTCACCGTCAGGCCCGGACACACGGCATTGACGCGCACGCCATCGGGCCCGTGGTCGACGGCCATGGCGCGCGTCAGATTGACCACGGCGCCCTTGGCGGCGTTGTAGGCGGCGTTGCCGCCGTCGCCGGCGAGCCCGGAAATCGAGGCGATGTTGACGATGTTGCCGCGCGTCCGGGTGAGGTGCGGCAACGCCGCGCGGGCGCCGTAGAAGACCGAATCCAGCGTCACGTCCATGACCTGGCGCCAGTCCTCGTCGGCGAGGCCCGCGACCTGGCCTCGCCGGCCGATCCCGGCATTGTTGACCAGCACGTCGATGCGCCCGAACGCGCCGGCCGCCTGCGCCACGAAGGCCTCGATCTGGCGGACGTCGCGCACGTCCGTGGCGGAGCAGATGAGCTGGTCGCGCGGCAGCGCCAACTCCGCGGCGCGAGCCTCCAGCGCGTCGAGCCGCAGGTCCGACAACGCCAGCCGCGCGCCTTCCCGGGACAACCTTGTTGCTGCCGCAAGCCCGATGCCGGACGCGGCGGCGGTGATCAGCACCACCCGCCCCTCAAATCGACCGCTCATGCCGTCCCGCCCTTGAATTGTGCGTGCGTCTTCTGTTGCAGCCCGATGCCGCCGGAGCCCAGCCTATTTCTTGGCCAACTCCTTCAGCAAGGTATCATTGAAGCGCGCAGGCTCCTCCATCTGCGGCGCATGGCCGAGGCCGGGGAAGTCGACGAGGGTCGCCTGCGGGATCAACCGGGCCACGTCCTTGCCGAGCACGTCGTAATGGCCGAGCTTCGCCTTCACCGCGGGCGGCGCGATGTCGCTGCCGATCGCCGTGGTGTCGGCGTCGCCGATCATCAGCACCGTCGGCACCTTGAGATCCTTGAACTCGTAGTAGACCGGCTGGGTGAAGATCATGTCGTAGATCAGGGCGGAATTCCACGCCACCAGGCGATGGCCGGGCCCCCTGTTGAGGCCCGCCAGCATATCCACCCAGCGGTCGAACTCGGGTTTCCAGCGGCCGGCGTAGTAGGTCGCCTGCTCGTATTTGCGGACGCCTTCGGCCGAGAGCTTGAGCTCGCGCTCGAACCATTGGTCGACGGTGCGGTAGGGAACGCCGAGCGCCTTCCAGTCCTCCAGCCCGATCGGGTTGACGAGTACCAGCCGGTCCACCTGCGCGGGATAGAGAAGCGCATAGCGCGTCGCCAGCATGCCGCCGGTTGAATGAGCGATCAGCGTCGCCCGCGGCACACCGAGCTTCTCCAGCAGTGCGCGCGTATTGGTCGCCAGCTGCTGGAAGCTGTACTGGTAGCTCTCGGGCTTGGTCGAGGTGCAGAAGCCGATCTGATCGGGCGCGATCACCCGGTAGCCCGCTGCGCTGAGGGCCTTGATGGTGTCCTCCCAGGTGGCGGCGCAGAAGTTCTTGCCGTGCATGACCACGGCGGTGCGGCCGTTCGGCGGGCCGGCGGGCGGCACGTCCATGAAGCCCATCTCGAGCCGCTTGCCCTGGGACTCGAACGCGAAATGCTGGAGCGGATAGGGGTAGGCGAAGCCCTCGAGTTGCGGACCATAGCTCGGCCCGTCCGGGGCCGCCGCGAGGGCGGGGGCGGCGGCTGCGACGGCAAGCGCGCACGACAGCCATAGAGAGCGCAAGGCGAACATCACGAGGTCCTCGACATCGGCGAAATCCGGGAGCGCAACCGATACCCGAAGATCGGCGGCATCGTGGCGAAGCGCGGAGCGCGTCGCCGCGGCTCGGGCCCAGCTAGTGCGATTTCGAGCGAAGTAGACGCCGGTTCGCGTAAAGAAAACGCGAGAATTCAACCAGATAGCGCATTTCGGTGATTCAAAGAAACGCGGAAATGCTCTAGACGAGCGGCCCGTTCCAGACGTTGATCGTCGGCGTCTCCCGGTAGTAGCCGAGCACGCACAGGGTGCCGGTGCCGAGCAGAAGGTGCTGGCCCAGAACGGTGGGCGAGCCGATCCAGCGGGCGCCGACGACGCGCAGGATGTGGCCATGCGCGAATAGCGCCACCTTGCCGCCGGCCTGCCGGGCGCGGGCGATCACCCGGTCGGCGCGCGTGCCGACCTCGTCCGGGGTCTCGCCGCCCGGAGAGCCGTCCACAAACAGCTCCCAGCCGGGCGCCTCGCGCCGGATCTCTTCGGTGGTCCGGCCCTCGTAGGCGCCGTAGTTCCACTCGCGCAGGTCCGGCTCGATCACCGCCTGGGCACCGAGGCCGGAGATCTCGCAGGTCTCGCGCGCCCGCTGCATCGGGCTCACCAGTACCAGCGCAAACGTCTCCTTGGCGAGCACCGGCCGCAGCCGCTCGGCGAGGCGGCGTCCGTTGTCGGTCAAGGGGATATCGGTGGTGCCGGTGTGCTGGCCGCTGAGGCTCCACGCCGTTTCCCCATGCCGGATCGCAAATACATCCACGTCAGCGCCCTCCGTGCGACCGCGGTGACCGCCGGTCATCGGGTCGTCCCCGCTTCATAGCACAACGGCTATGACGCGACTGCCCAGGGGTCATCGGGCATTCTCCGGCCGTCTGCGGCCGCATAGCAGGCCGAAGGTTCGGTGCCGGATTCCTGCGCGCCGGCCAAGTTCGCAACTCGAAAGACTTCGCGACGCGCCCGGCCTTTGGATCTTCACCTTTAGTCTAAATTGCCTCCAAGTCCGTGTATTCGGTCAGCTTTTTGGGGCCTTCACAATCACGGAATCGAAGAACTGCGGGTTGAGCCGCCTAGGGAACGGTCTCAAAATGTTACGTAGTCCGAAGAGAATTCCGCTCACGGAATCAAGGATGTCGCAGGGAGGACACCATGAATACATATGCAGCCAGGTCGACCACCCGTCGCGCCGTCGTCGGCGGTGCAGCAATGGCTGGGGCGGCGCTAGTCTATGCGCCATTCATCCGCAACGCGCAAGCCGCCGAGACGACGACCTGGAAGGTGCAGACGTCGTGGCCGGCCGGCATCGGCCTGGCGACGTTCAAGCAATGGTGTGGAACGATCAAGGAAAAGACTGGCGGTGAATTGGAGTTCAGGCCGTTCGCCGCGAAGGAGATCGTCGGTGATTTCGAGCTTCTTGACGGCGTTAAGAACAACGTTCTGGAGGCCATGAATTCATTCACGTTGTACTGGGCCGGAAAGGTTCCGGCGACGGCGTTCCTGTCGTCGTACCTCATGGGCCTGCGCTACCCGCATGAATGGGACATCTTCTTTTACGGGAATGGCGGCCTGCAGATGGCGCGCGATGTCTTCGCCAAGCAGGGCATCATGTATGTCGGACGGATCCACCACGGCCCCAATATCATCCATTCCAAGCGGCCGATCCGGTCGATCGAGGACTTCCGGGATCTAAAGCTGCGCGTTCCCGGCGGCATGATCGCAGAAGGCTTTGCGGCGATCGGCGCCAAGACGACGCTTCTTCCCGGGGGCGAGGTGTTCTCCGCGCTGGAAAAGGGGACGATCGAGGCGGCCGACTACACCGGGCCTGCGGTCAACTGGGATCTCGGCTTTGCGCAGGTCTCGAAGTTCATCTTCATGGGGCCTCCGGGTCTGGAATCGATCTACCAGCCCGTGGATCTGATGGATTTCTGCGTCGGTATGAACCATTGGAACAAGCTCTCGCCCAAGATGAAGCTGTGGGTGGAGAACGAGGTCGAGGCCTATTCGGCGCTTCATCACGGCGCGATCCAGAAGGCCGACATGGCGGCCTGGCCCAAATTCCTGAAGGCCGGAACGGAGGTCAACCGGCTGCCGGTCGAGGACCTGCCAAAATTCCAGAAGGTGGCGGTGCCGATCTGGTTCAAATGGGCGAACAAGGACAAGGACGCAGCCCGAATCTTCAAGGCCCAGCTGGACGTGATGGAATCGCCCAGCATCGGCTACGTCACGGCCGACATGTATGCTGGACAAAAGCTTGACCTCTAGAGATCTTGCCCGCCAAGGCGAGGGCCCGCAGCGCGGCGGGCCCGACCGCTCCCGCGACGGCTCCGTCCATCCGAGGCTCCGATGCCGAGCTTGAACTTCGTGCTGCCGCATTGGCTCTATTGGGGCGCGTTGATTGCGTTTCCGCTTCTCGCCATGGTCTTCGTCGCACGCGAGCGCCGCCGCGCCATCGCGTCGGGGCCGTCGTTGTTCGTCGCCTATCTGTTTTGGCTCTGCTCCGGGTTCATGGGGCTTCATCGCCTCTACGTGCGCAGCGCCTGGGGCTTCGTGTTCGTGCCGGTGCTCCTGGCGATCCTCTATGCCAACGCCGTGATCGGCGACCGGCGCGAGGATGTCTCACGCACCCGGGCGGCGGCGGAGGCCTCGCATCGGGACGCCAGGCGCGCCGAAATTCCCTCCGGCGAGGCCGCCACGCCGGACATGACCGCCCGCCTCGCCGCGGCCAATGCGGCGGCGAGCGCCGCCGAAGCTCGATTTGCCGTCGAAGTGAAGAATCTCGAACGGGCGCGAGGCCATTCGCGGTGGCTGGCCATCCTGATGGCGGTCATGCTGCTGATCGACGCCGTCCTGCTGCCCCGGGTCGTCAGCCGGGCACAGGCGTGCGAAGCCGCGGAGCGGAGCCCGCCGCATCCGCTGGCGATGCCGGCCGATGTCGCGCAGCAGGGGACGCGAGAGGATCCGACGCTGGGACTGCATACATGGTTCACCGACAAGATTGAGCTGCTCAACACGCGGGTAGGCGAGTTCGTCGCCTACTGGGCCGTCATCTCGGTCTTTGTCTATTACTACGAGGTGATGGCCAGATATGTCTTCAATTCCCCGACAAACTGGGTGCATGAGAGCATGTTCCTGATGTTCGGCATGCAGTACATGCTCGCCGGCGCTTACGCCTACCGCGAAGACCAGCATGTCAGGGTCGACGTATTCTATGCCAGGTTCTCGCCCCGCGGCAAGGCGATGGCCGACATTGTTACCTCCGTCTTCTTCTTCATATTCGCAGGCGTGATGTTCTGGACGAGTTGGCGCTTCGCTCTCGATTCGATCGGCAACAACGAGCATTCGTTCACGGAATGGGGCATCCAATACTGGCCGATCAAGCTCACCATGCCTCTCGGTGCAGCGCTCCTGTTCCTGCAAGGTGTCGCAAAACTGGCCAAAGACATCGCGCTGCTCGCGCGCGGGAGTGCCTGAGCCATGGGCTGGGACATCGACATCGCCTGGCTGACGCTGCTGATGTTCAGCTCGCTGGGCGCCCTGTTGGCGCTCGGCCTGCCGATGGCCTTCTGCACTGGAAGCCTCGCGATCATCTTTCTGTTTCTGTTCGGCAACGCGGCGGTCCTGAACATGATGCCGTCGCGCATCTTTCCGTTCATGACCGACTACCAGCTCTCGGCGGTGCCGTTGTTCATCTTTATGGCGGCCATGCTCGAGAAGGCCGGCATCATCGAGGAGTTGTTCGACGCGGTCTACAAATGGCTCGGAGCGCTCAAGGGTGGGCTCGCGTCGGCGACCGTCGTCGCCTGCACAGCGCTCGCTGCCATGGTTGGCGTCGTCGGCGCCACCGAGGTGACCATGGGCATGATTGCGCTGCCGGCCATGCTCAAGCGCGGCTACGACCAGAAGCTGGCCTGCGGCGCCCTGCTGGCCGGCGGCACGCTCGGCATTCTCATCCCGCCTTCGGTCATGGCCATCGTCTACGCGGTGGTCGCCCAGCAATCCCTCGGTGAATTGCTGGTGGGGTCGATCTTGCCCGGTTTTCTCTTGTCGGGCATGTACATCGCCTACATCACCGCGCGCTGCTACATCAATCCCAAGCTCGGTCCGGCGCTGCCGGTGGAGGAGCGGGTCGACTTCCGCGAAAAGCTGCGGCTGCTCAGGAACACGATTGCGCCCCTGCTGCTCATCATCCTGGTGCTCGGCATCATCTTCCTCGGCATTGCGACGCCGGTGGAGGCCGCCGGCATCGGCACCTTCGGCGCCTTATTCGTGTCGGCCCTGCAGCGGCGGTTGAACTGGCTTGCCATTCAGGACGCCGCCATGGCCACGCTGAAGGCGACGGCCATGGTGATGTGGATCTTCTTCGGCGCGACGATGTTCGTCGGCTTCTTCATTCTCAAGGGCGGCCAGCAGTTCGTGGCGGACTCGATCCTGGGAACGGGCCTGCCGGCCTACGGCATCCTGGCCCTGATGATGGCCATCCTGTTCGTGCTCGGCATGTTCCTCGATTGGGTCGGCATCCTGCTGCTGACCGTGCCGATCTTCCTGCCGATCATGCGGAGCCTGGAGTGGAACGGCGTGTTCGGGTTTCCGGGCGTCGCGGCGGCCGACGTGCCGCTCTGGTACGGAGTCATCTTCATGATCAACATGCAGATGGCGTTCCTCAGTCCACCATTCGGCTATTCACTGTTCTACCTGAAGAGCGTGGCGCCGCCCGAGATCAGCATGGCCACGATCTTCAGAGCGTCCATCCAGTTCATGGCCCTGCAGGCGCTCGGCGTCGCGCTCTGCATCGTCTTTCCGCAGATCATCTTGTGGCTCCCCGGGCTCGTCTACGCCCGGTAGACGAGCAACGCGGAGCGCGCGTGCCCTATCAGGGGCAAGCCGAGATGTCGCAAAGCCACCGCGCTAGAACGTCGGCGGCGTGTTGATGACGATGATGCGCGCCGGCTCCGGCCCGGGGTTGAAGTATCCGTGCGGGATCTCCGAGCGGAAGTGCGCGGAATCTCCCGCGCTGACCGTGTAGCGCTCCTTGCCCACGATGATCTCCAGCGTTCCCTCGACGACGTAGCCCACCTCTTCGCCCTCGTGCGTGATCAGATCCTCGCGCGTCTGCGCACCGGCGCCCGGCGCAATGAGATGGATGCTGCCTTCCAGCAGATGGCTCGGGTCGTACGGGATCAGCTGCTCGACCCGAGTGTCGCTGTTGGGGCGCAGCGGATGGATGGGCAGGATGGCGCGCTCGCCGGCGCGCGAGATGATGCCGGCGGGACGATGCGCGTTGGTGAACAGCTGCCCCATGGTCAGACCCAGCACCTTGATGACGCGATAGAGCGTCGCCATCGACGGCAAGGCGCGTCCGTTCTCGATCTTGGACAGCATGCTCTCCGAGCACTCCGCCTGCTCGGCCAGCTGGCGGAGTGTCAGCCGATGCGTGAGCCGCGCGTGACGCAGCCGCCGGCCGATATGAACGTCGTCGGCGGGCGGCTCGTCCGCCTCCTCGGTGGGCGCGGTGGGCGAGGACTTGTGGCGAGGCATGTCGGGCTCCGTGCGGGCGGTCGGCCGAAGAGCGGCGATCCGCCGTGAATCGCTGGTCCTCAAAATAGGCCGGAATTTCATTCAAGCTACTTGAATAAGATTATCTATGTAGGTAACACAGTTGCTGCCTAGCAGCGATGTGGAGACCGAGATGGCAGACTCGATGCTGATCGACGCCGAAGCGCAGGACCACGCGCCCCATTTCGAGCCGTACGGCTGGCAGCATTGGCCCGACCATCCCTGGATGTCGTACCAGTTCAGGCGCGGGCTCGGAGAGACGCAGGAAGGCGCCGGCACGATCAGCGAGTGCTTCCAGGCTGCCGCCCGCATGGTGCCGGGCGACGAGGAGAGCTGGCACACCGAGTGGATGCGGGTGGCCCGCCGGAACCACGAGCGCGGCGACCGCGCCGAGGCAAGCGGCCACATCCAGACCGCGCAGAATTGCTGGCTGCGTGCCGCCGGCTCCTATCGCCAGGCCGAATTCTGGCTGGCGCCGAACGATCCGCGCCGGCTTCCCACCTTCGAGCTGATGGAGACCTGCTCGAAGCGGTTCATCTCCTACCTCGATCCGGCCGGCGAGGCCGTCGACATACCTTACGAGAACGGTGTGTCGCTGTGCGCCTATTTCGTGCGCTCGCCCCGCGGCGCCGGACGTCAGCCGGTCCTCATCGCCATGGGCGGCCTCGATTCCATCAAGGACGAGATGTGGTTCATGCAGGCGCATGGGGCGCTCCAGCGGGGCATCTCCGTCCTGATGATCGACGGCCCCGGCCAAGGCGGCACGCTGCGGCGCCACGGCGTCATCAGCCGCCATGACTACGAGGTGCCGATCGGCCGCTGCATCGATTATCTGGCGACCCGCGACGACGTCGACATGGGGCGGATCGCGCTCTGCGGCTCAAGCCTCGGCGGCTACTATGCCGCCCGCGCCGGCAGCTACGAGCCGCGGCTCGCCGCCTGCATCTCGCACGGCGCCATCTGGGATTTCGCCGCGCAGATCGGCGAGCGCCCCGAGGATCATCCGCTCGCCAACCACCTGAAGTGGGTCACCGGGGCCAAGTCCATGCGCGAGCTGCCCGAGGTGGTGCGCGGCTTCCGCCTGGAGGGCGTGCTCGACCGTATGAAGTGTCCCTACCTCATCGTGCACGGCGGCCACGACGTCCTGGGCGTGCAGGCGGCCAAGTTGGTACGCGACTACGCGGTGGCGAAGGGCGTCGACGTGACCTTCCACCTGGTCAGCGAGGAAGAGACCGGCGCCGACCATTGCCAGCACGACAACCCGACGCTCGGCCAGGAGATCATCGGCGACTGGCTGGTCGAGCGCTTCGGCATCGACGAGCGCGCCTTGCGCGCCAGCGCGCGGCCGGTCTGAGGCGGGCCTGGCCGGCGCGCCTCCTGCGCACCGAGCCATGGCGGCGGCGGAGGGCGCCGCCGCCGGGGCGGGCGAATGCGCCCACAGGCTCATCCTGCGGCGGAACATCCATGGGGAGCAGCATGACGATCGCATCGACCGTGGCGGCGGAGCCGCCGGTGGACCGCCTATCTCAGCGCGCGGCGATGACCATGCTGGTCATCATGGGCGTGACCTATGCGATCAACGCCATGGACCGGATCGTGTTCGCGATCCTGCTGCCCAACGTCAACGCGCACTATGCCTTTTCCCTCGAGCAGGGCGGCTTCCTGGCCACCGTCTTCACCCTGGGCATCGGCCTGTCCGGGATTCCGACCGGCTACCTGCTCGACCGCTTCTCCCGCATGAAAGTCATCCTCATCGGCATGCTGATCTATTCGGTGCTGACGATCCTGTCGGCCTTCTCGGTCGGCTTCTACGACATGGCCGTCTATCGCGCCCTGTCGGGGATCGGCGAGGGCATGCAGAACGCGGCGCTGTTCACGGCCGTCGGCGCCTATTTCGCGGCCAATCGCGCCGTCGCCTTGGGCTCGATGAACTTCGCCTACGGCATCGGCTCCTTCGTCGGGCCGATCCTCGCTGCCTATCTCCTGGTGTGGACCAACGACTGGCGGACGCCTCTGATCGTCTATGGCGTGCTCGGCCTCGCCATCATGGTGCTGGCGCGGCTGACGGTCTCGCCCGCCTTCACCGAGCATCGCAACGAGCCGCTCGACCTCGCCGCATCAGGCGCCGACGAGTACATCCCGGCACGCGTGCTCAACCGCAACGTCCTCATCTGCGCCCTCAGCGCCATCGTCCTGGGGGTTGCGGGCTATGGCTTCCTCGGCCTCTACCCCACCTTCCTGCGCACAGAGCTCGGCCTGAGCATTCCCCAGGCGGGTTTTGCTGCCAGCCTGTTCGGGCTCGGCGCCCTGCTCGGCATTCCCGCCGGCTACATGGCCGACCGGGTCAGCCAGCGCTGGATCGCCATCGTCGCGATCTCAGTGATGATCGTGAACTCCTATCTCATGTTCAACGTCGCGACATCGGCGCCGGCGCAATATGCGCTGGCCTTCGTCGCCGGCGCCGTCGGCAGCGGCGTCGTCTTCGTCAACACCTACTCGCTGATCCAGCGCTGCGTGCGCCCGGCCTTCGTCGGCCGCGCCTCGGGCATCATGGTGACCTGCCTCTACCTGCCGGCAAGCCTTGCCGGCTACCTGTTCGCGGCGCTGCGCACACAGTTCGGCTGGGGCCAGGCGAGCCTGCTGCAGCTGTGCCTGTTCCCGCTGATCGCCATCGTCGCCATGCTGTTCCTCGACGCCAAGGCGGTTCGGCGCGCGCGGCCCCCCGCCTGAGCGGCCTTGGCCGTATAACCGCGGCAACGGAGGATCAGCGTGAGCGACGATATCGGCCGCAGCATCCGCGCCCGTCTGGACTACACGCCGATCCACCGGCGCCCGCCGCTGGCGCTGCCGAACGGCGCCCGCGTCGCCGTCTGGACCATCGTCAACGTCGAGAGCTGGAGCCCGGATGCGGCCATGCCGCGGGCCGTGCTGCCGCCACCCATGGGCCAGCCGCTGCTGCCCGACGTGCCCAATTGGGCCTGGCACGAGTACGGCATGCGGGTCGGCTTCTGGCGCTTCCTCGATGTGCTGGGCAGCCGTGGCCTGAAGGCGACCTTCGCCGTCAACGGCAGCGCGTGCGCGGTCTACGCGGAGGCCTGCCGGGCGGCGCGCGACGCCGGCTGGGAGTTCATGGGCCACGGCTTCGTCCAGCGGCCCATGCACAAGGTCGGCGACCAGCGCGCCGCCATCGCCGACACCATCAAGGCCATCGCCGATTTCACCGGCCGGCCGCCGCGGGGGTGGGAGAGCCCCGGCCTCACCGAGACGGACGAGACTCTGGACCTCTTGGCCGAGGCGGGCATCGAATACGTCGCCGACTGGGTGCTGGACGAGCAGCCGGTGCTGCTGGCGACGCGGGCCGGAGCCATGGTCTCCGTCCCCTACACGGTCGAGATCAACGACGTCGTCATCAGTGCCGTGCAGCAGCAGCCGTCCGACGAGATCTGGCGCCGCGGGCGTGATCAGTTCGACCGCCTCTACCTGGACGGCGCCCGGGCGCCGCGGGTCATGGCCATCTCGATCCATCCCTACCTCACTGGGGTGCCCCACCGGATCAAGTATCTGGAGATGCTCTACGACCATATCCTCGGCCACGACGGCGTGGTCATGTGGACCGGGGCCGAGATCCTCGACTGGTACCGCTCTGAGCGGGCCGCCGGCGGCTGATAGCGGGTGCCGTCGGCCGGGCCAGGGGCAGGGGACCCCAAAGCGTCTATGCGCCTGGAGCGATGCGATGGTGGCGTGGCACGACCTGGACCGCTTTCCTTTCGGCGACGGGCCGGAGCTCGCGGACGAACTGCTCGCGCTCATCCTGATCGGCCGCAAGACGGCGACGTGCTGGAGCGCCGACGAGGGTTCGAAGGGGAGCGAGGTCGGCAAGCTTTGGGTCGTCGTAGACGGCGCAGGACGGCCACGGGCCGTGCTGCGGACCGTGGAGCTGACTCGGCGGCGGTTCGACGAGGTCGACGCCGCCTTCGCCGCCGATGAAGGCGAAGGCGATCTGACGCTCGCCTACTGGCGCTCCGCGCACCGGGAGTATTTCACCCGGAACGGCGGCTTCGCGCCGCACATGCTGCTGTGGTGCGAGCGCTTCTGCCTGGTCGAGATCCTCGATGCCGCCGATCGGGCCGGCTGATCGGGCCGCTCTGCGGTCTCAGCCCCTGAGCTTCTCGCGCGCCACGCGGATGCCCGCCTGCTCGCGGTCCCACACGTCGGACGTGACGCCGGCGCTGCGCAGCACGTGCTTCTCCACCTTCTGGGTGGGGGTCCTCGGCAGGTCCGGCAGCACGCGCACGTAGCGCGGCAGCATGAAGTGGGCGAGCCGGGGCCTGAGGAACTCCAGCAGTTCGGCCGGATCGAGGGTGGCACCCGGCGTCGGCGCCACGATCGCCAGCACGTCGTCCTCGGAGGTCTCGTTCGGCACGGCGACCACGGCGCATTCGCGCACCGCCGGATGGGCCAGGATTTCCACCTCGACCTCGAACGAGGAGATGTTCTCGCCGCGACGGCGGATGGCGTCCTTCATGCGGTCGACGAAGAAATAGTCGCCGTCGCCGTCGCGGCGGAAGGCGTCGCCGGTGTGGAACCAGCCGTTGCGCCAGGCCTTCGCCGTCGCCTCCGGGTCCTTGAAATAGCCGGAGTTGAGCGCCCACGGGGCGTCGGTGCGGATGATCAGCTCGCCGACCTGCCCGTCGGCAACCTCGCAGTCGTGCTCGTCGACGATGCGCAGCTCGACGCCGTCGCGCTGGCGCCCGCAGGTGCCGAGCTTGGGCGGGTTGGGCTGCGAGACGATCGGCACGTTGATCTCGGTCATGTTGAACAAGGTCCAGACCGTCACGCCGAAGCGCTCGGCGAAGGCGGCCCAGCCCTCGTCGAGCGGGATCATCATCGCCTTCTTCAGGGTGTGGTTGCGGTCCTCCGGCGAGGGCGGCCGCTTGGCGATGAAGCTGGTCATCACGCCGAGCAGGATGACGAAGGTGGCGCCGGTGGCGCGCACCGCCGGCCAGAACGTCTCGGTCGAGAACTCGCCGGCAACGCCGACGGCGCCGCCCCGGTTGAGCGATGCGACCACCGGCAGCGTGCCGCCGACGTGGAACAGTGGGCCGTAGAGCAGGAAGCTGTCGGTCTCGTCGAGCATGTGGAAGCTCTGCGGCCCGCTCATGTGGAAGAGATGGGCGTAGGAGCTGATCACCCCCTTCGAGCGGCCCGTGGTACCCGACGTATAGATGATCGACTGCACGTCCCATGGCTCGATGGGCCGGGCGAGGGCGGGGATCGCGGCGGCATCACCGTCGAGGGCGGACGCTGCGTCCAGCATGGCGAGGCCGGGGATGGCGCCGGCGCTGCCGCCGACGACCACGCAGGTCGCAAGGCTCGCCCGGTCCACGTCGGCGAGGCGCGGCACCAGGTCGACGCTGGCGACGATGACGCGGGAGCCGGCATTGGCCAGCACGTGTGCCAGCAGGTTGCCGCGATAGGCCACATTGATCGGCACGTAGGTGGCGCCCAGCCAGTTGATGGCGAACCACACGCGGATCATCTCGACGCCGTTGGGCAGCCAGACGGTGACAGTGTCGCCCTGCCCGACGCCCAGAGCGGCCAGCCCCGCTGCGGCCCGCTCCGTCTGCTGCCTGAAGGCGCCGTAGGTGATGTGGCTGCCGTCGCCGAGCCGGATGAAGGGGCGATCGGGATGGGCGGCCGCGCGCCTCTCCAGCACGTAGCGGAGCACGCAGTCGTCGCGTGCCGGCACGCGGGGCTCGGATACAGCCATGGTTCCCTCCTGAAACGTGATTGCGGAGCGCACACCGCCGCCTTGACTGCGGTCTCGCCTCGGCCTCGGCCGGCTACGCTTCGGCCGGAGTCGATCGGCGCAAGGTCATGCCGCCCGCCGGCGCGGAGCCGCAGATCGTATCAATGTATTGATGGATTTTGGCGACAGCGACAACCGTTTTCTGGTCAGTCGCCGGCCTCCGCCCCGCGCGCCTGCCGTGGCGCGTCGGTCGCGCCCTGCCCTGCGTGCGGCCGTCGGCGGCCCTGCTTGGGCCGGGGGCCTGGCTTCCTGGCCGAGTCCAGCCGAATCGACTTCAGGCCACGCGACACCTGGACCAGCACTTCGACGAACGCCGCCCTGGCATCGACCGGTATCGTCTCCGTGGCGAGCTTGTAGAACTCGACGGTGCGGGCGCTTAGATCGTCCCATGCCACGGCGCCGGCCGAGGTCAACCGCACGATGCGGATGCGCCGGTCGGTCGGGCCCTCAATGCGCTCCACCAGGCCCTGCCGCTCCATCCGCTTCAGGACGGCATCCAAATTCTGGCGGCTGACTGCGAGGTATTCGACGAGAGCGGAGAAGGCGATGCCCTCGTCCCGGTAGCGCGACAGCGCCCCCAGCACCACGCCCTGGATGGCGGAGATGCTGAGCTCGCGCGTGGCCTGCCGGTGATAGATGTTGGCGGCCTGGACGAGCCTGAAGAACAGCCGGTTGTTGAGCTCATGGTCGGCGTCGTCGCGGGTGGGCTCGTGGGGCACCAGGGCTCCTTGCTGTTCGCGGCTCCGGACAGGAGCGGACGTGTCAATATATTGACGCGTCTCGCCCTCGCCCGTAGAGCTTGGGTCGGCCGATCGCTTGGCCGGACGCGGAAATATCGGGCAGAAGCCGCTTCTTGTCAGCTTGCTGACGACGCGGTCGCCGCAGCGTCCCGCGGCCACGATCTCCGCAGGAGGCCGTCGTGCTTACGCGCAAGCGGTGGAGCGCGCAAGATGGCCACAACCAGGACGATACGGCTCAAGGCCGGGATCGGCAGCGACCACGGGCTCAAGGCCATGACGGGAGGATATGATGAAGGTCGAGGCAGACGCAGCCGGTTACACCGCGAGCGAGGCGGCCTATCTGGCCCACGTGGGGCAATTTTGGGCGCAGCGCTGGCCAGCTGATGTGCCCCGCGAGGCGCGCTATCCGCTCGGTGAAATCGCCATCACCGAATATCTGCGCGAGTGGGCGCGCCGCACGCCGGCCAAGCCCGCGATCGTCTTCTATGGCCGCGAGATCAGCTACGGCGAGCTCGACCGGTTGAGCGATCGCTTCGCCGCGCTGCTGGGCCGCTACGGGTTCAAGCGGGGCGACCGGGTGGCCGTCTTCCTGCCCAACTGCCCCCAGTTCTTCGTCGCCTTCTACGGTATCCTGAAGGCCGGCGGCGTGCACGTGCCGGTCAATCCGATGTTCCGCGAGGCCGAGTTCATCTACGAGCTCAACGACACCGCGGCCGAGATCCTCGTGACGCACGACCAGCTGCTGCCGGTGGTCGAGGCATCCAGGGCTGAGACCTCGGTCCGCCACGTGCTCGCCACCTCGTTCCTCGACATGTTGCCCGACGAGCCGTTCGGCCCGCTGCCATCGGCGCTGACGGTGCCGCGCGGCCCGCTGCCGGCTGGTGTCGTCGATCTGATGGCCGCGCTGGTGGCGGAGACCGGCGAGGCGCCGCAGATCGAGGCCGATCTCGATGCGGTGGCCGCGCTCAACTACACCGGCGGCACCACCGGCATGCCGAAGGGCTGCGTGCACACCCAGCGCAACATGCTCTATACCGCGGCGACCGGCACCTCCATCACCGCCGACATCGGTCCCGATGCCATCATCATCAACTTCTGGCCGATCTTCTGGATGGCCGGCGAGGACTTCGGCATTCTGATCCCCGTGATCAGCGGCGGCACCTGCGTGCTGCTCGCCCGCTGGGACCCGGAGGCCTATATGGCCGCCGTCGAGCGCTACAAGGTGACCTTCTCCGCCATGGTGGTCGACAATGCGGTGGAGTTGATGGAGCACCCGCGCATCGGAGACCATGATCTGACGTCCCTGCAAGACGTCGTGGTCGCCTCATTCGTCAAGAAGTTGAACGTCTCCTTCCGCGAAGGCTGGCGGACGCACACCGGCGCCACCCTGCGCGAGGCCGCATGGGGCATGACGGAGACCCATTCGGTCGACACCTTCACCCGCGGCTTCCAGGAGGGCGACGCCGATCTCAAGGCGCGGCAGGTGTTCTGTGGCCTGCCGGTGCCCGGCACAGTCTTCAAGATCATGGAGTTCGGCAGCGACAGGCTGAAGCCGCTGGGCGAGGAAGGCGAGCTCTGCGTGCGCTCGCCCTCGCTGCTCAAGGGCTACTGGAACAAGCCGGACGCCACGCGCGAGGGCCTGGTCGGCGGCTGGCTGCGCACCGGCGATATCGGCATGATCGGCGAGGACGGCTCGATCCATTTCCTCGGACGCCGCAAGGAGATGCTCAAGGTCAAGGGCATGAGCGTGTTCCCGGCGGAGATCGAGGCCGTGCTCGGCCAGCACCCGGCGGTGACCGGAAGCGGCGTCATCGGCCGCGAGGATCCCGTGCGCGGCCAGGTCCCCGTCGCGTTCGTCACGCTGCATCCGGCCCAGGCCGGCAAGGTGTCGGCGGACGACCTCACGGCGTTCTGCCGTGAACGGCTTGCCGTCTACAAGATCCCGGAGCTGCGCATCGCCGAGAGCCTGCCGATGACCACCACCGGCAAGGTCAAGAAGGAAGAGCTGGCCCAGCAGCTGTGAGGCCAATTATCGCCCGTCTCGATCGGGTCATCGCTCGGTGGGCGTGGCCCGAGAGATTTTAGCAGATCGGCTCACGGCGAGGTGGTGTCTTCCTAAGTAGATGGTTGGCCGGGTCAAGCCCGGCCATGACGTTGGAGGTCAAAGTCTGCTCGTCTCAACAGCGTGATGGTCAGGCGTGACCCGACCATCCATCCTCATGAACGAGGCTAATCTATCAGAATAGCTGTGAGCGCCATGGCCGATGAAGTCCGGCCTTAGCGGCAGCGACTACTTCTTCAGATTTTTGCAGTCGCTCTGGTCGGCCGGGATGAAGGCCTGCTCGCCCGTGAACTTCCGGGTGAGGTTCACCAGGTCCTCGGCGCCCTTCATGTCGGCAGGCTGCTTGACCTCGGCGAAGTACAGGTCGCGCATCAGCCGCCCGTCGGCGCGGACCTTGGCACCGTGGGTGAAGAAGTCCTCGACCGGCAGCTCCTTCATCTTGGCGAGGACGGCCGCCGTGTCCGTGGTGCCGGCGGCCTTGACCGCCTTCAGATAGTGGCTGACGGCGCTGTAGACGTTGGCCTGCGGGTCGGTCGGCAGCTTGCCAGTGCGTTGCTTGAAGCGCTCGGCCCAGGCCTTGGTGGCGTCGGATTCGTCCCAGTAGAAACTGAAGACCAGCGGCATGCCCGCCGTCGCCTTGTTGCCGAGCCCCACGATGTCGACGGTCGTGAGCGAGAACGGGACGAAGCGCTGCCCGGCCTGGTTGATGCCGAACTCGTCGGCCTGCTTGATGCCGTTGATCAGGTCGCTGCCGCCGCCGATCAGCACGATGTTCTTGGCGCCGGAGGATTGGGCGCGCAGCAGGTAGGAGCTGAAGTCCGTCGTGTTCAGCGGAAAGCGGACGGCGCCGACGAACTGGCCGCCCTGCGCTTCGATCAGCTTCTTGGCATCGGCTTCGATGCTATGCCCCGCGGTGTAGTCGACCGTGAGGAAATACCAGCTGTCGGCGCCCGGCTTGCGGCTGCCGTCGATGGTCAGCTTGGCGACGGAATAGCCGTCGTTGGCCCACTGCATACCGTTGGGCGAGCAGGATTTTCCGCTGATGTCACGGCTGCTGGCCATCGACACCACGACGATCTTGTTCTTATCTTCGGCCAGCCGCTGCACGGCCAAGGACACGCCCGAGCTATAGATGTCGAACACCGCATTGACGCCATCGACGTCGAACCACTTGCGGGCGATGCCGGCACCGACGTCGGGCTTGTGCAGGTGGTCGGCGACGAGCACCTCGATGGGCTTGCCGAACAACTGGCCGCCGAAGTCCTCGACCGCCATCTTCGCCGCCACCTCCGAGCCCGGCCCGGTGATCGACGAATAGACCGACGAGCGGTCGTTCAGAATGCCGATCTTGACCGGATCGCCAGCTTGTGCCGCGGCGATGCCGGGTGTTGCCGCCAGGGACAGCGCCGCCAGCGCCGCCAGAACCAAACCCCTCATGCTGTCCTCCCCTCGCTCAGCTCATGGACGCCGTCTTGTCCGCCGAGGCGGCGTTGCTGGATCGCGGGAGCTTCCACGGCAGGGGGTAAATGTCAATCTGTTGATACTTCTCCGTCTGCTCAGCTGAGCAAGGCGTAGGGGCCCCCGCGCTCCAGCGCCCGCTTGTAGGCGTCGCGCCCATGGATGCGGGCCAGGAAGCCGGTGAGGTTGGGGTAGCGTGCGTCGAGACCGCCGCGGGCGGCGAAAGCTTCGACGGGGAAGCTCATCTGGATGTCGGCCGCGGTCATGTCGGCGCCGGCAAACCACGGGGTGCGGCCGAGCTCCGCCTCCATGAATGCGCGCTGGTCGGCCAACTGCGGCTCCACGGCGCGGGCGATCGCCTTGCCGGCGACGACGCGCAGCAGTGGCCGCAGCACCGCCGGCGCAGCGGTCGGCAGGCGGCCGAGCACCAGCTTGAGCAGCAGCGGCGGCATCGCCGAGCCCTCGGCGAAGTGCAGCCAGTAGCTGTAACGCAGCCGTTCCGGCGTGCCCGGCGGAGGCCGCAGCCCGCCGTCGCCATAACGGTCGAGCACATATTCGACGATGGCACCGGACTCGGCCACGACGAGGTCGCCGTCGGTCACGATCGGCGATTTGCCGAGCGGATGGATCGCCTTGAGCGCCGCCGGCGCCCGCATGGACGCTTCGCGCGCGTAGCGCTTCACCTCGTAGGGAATGCCGAGCTCCTCCAGCAGCCACAGCACCCGCTGCGAGCGCGAGTTCTCCAGGTGGTGGACAACGAGCATGCGTCTCCCCTCGGCGATGCCGCCCGCCGTCTGAAGCAGCGACTCGGTGGATCCAGGCCGCACGGGCGAAAAGGGCGGATGGCTTCGATCCATCCGCCCTTGCCCGCCGTATGGCGGGAGAGGCCCTTCCATTGCCGATCGAGGACCGGCCCCGGAGGCCTTAGAAGGGCGGCGGCACGACCTGGTACACGGTGCGCCCCCCGTAGCTGTAGGGCCGATAATAGGTGCCGGCACAATTGTAGTAGCGGGCGCCGTTCACCGTGGCGGACTCGCAGCCGCCGGGCAGGGCGTAGAAGGTGGCGCCGGCCGGCGCCGCGACCACGACGGGAGCCGGCGCGATGACGACGGGCGGCGGTGGCACGGCAGCCGCCGCGCCGATCGCCGCGCCCGCGGCGAGACCGACGGCGCCAGCCGCGGCGGCGCCGCCCCAGCCGGGGCCGCCCCAGCAGCATCCGCCGCCATGCCAATAGCCGCCGCCGGCCGCATAGCCGCCGTGCCAGGCGTGGATGCCGCCGGCGGGACCGCGCCAGAAGCCGCCGCCATGGGCGGCGATCCAGGCCGAGGCCGGGCTTGCAACCGCCATCAGGGATAGCGCCGAAAGCGCAGCAAGGATGAAGCGACGCATGGGGGACCTCCTTATCGCGCGGGCAGGAATTCGATCTGAGCGGCGTTGGCGGGCGGCGTGAACTCGAACGCCTTGGCCGGCAGCTCCTTGTTCAGCTCCCAGTTCCTGAGCTCGACCAGGAAGTGCGGATGGCGCTCGGTATCGGTGTAGGTGACCGCCAGCAGATGGGGCAGCTGGGTCTCCGTATCGATCCAGATCTGCCACTCCACGCCCTTGCCGGCGAAGGCCAGGTGCTTGACCTTGGCATTGTGCAGCTGGGTGGTCTGCACCTCGTAGGCCGTGGTGAGGCCGTCGGTCAGCGCCTTGTACGGATTGCTGTAGAGGAAGTCGGCCAGGGCGAGATGGATACCCTGCTTGCCGGCCACCTGGAGCGTTTCGTCGAGCGAGCCGGGTGCGTCGAGCTTGCTGAACAGGTTGGCGCTGGTGTCGGCGACGGTCAGCGTCCTGCCGTCATAGACGAAGCGCATGCGCTGGCCGTCGGTATCCACCACGGCGTTCAGCCGGTCCGGGCGCTGAAGCTCGACCCGCGTGGTGCTGAAGAAGATCAGCATGTTGTTCTGCGTCGAGAGCACCTCGCGCATGCCCCGGGCGCTGACGCTCAGCGTCTTGGCCGCGGCGAGCTTGTCGCTCATCGCCTTGACCAGATCGAGGGCCTTCTGCTCGATCACCGGCTTGGGCGCCTCGGCCGGCGCGGCCGTCTGCCCGGTGGCCGGCGCCTGGCCGGCGGGCGTCGCCTGCGGCGGAGCCGCGGGCTGGGCCGGAGCAGGCGTGGCCGCGGTCTGCGCCAAGGCAGATGTCGCAAGGCATAGCGCGCCGAGAAGCGGCGCGAGCAGGCGAAGTCGCTCGGCAACGAACGTTGACGTCATGGAACCGGTAGCCTCCAATTGCCCATCAGCCGCCCGGCGCCCCGCGCCCCACGGCGGCAACGGTGCCGGCCATACCACAAGTCGGGTTACGGCCGCCATGGATTAGGTGACTGGACCTCGATGCCGGCAACCGGCATCGAGGCCGCGAAGCCAGCGTTGTTCGCGCCGCCGGCCGATGCTAGGAAGCGCGCGGACGAGGCTTGGTCGCCGAGCGACCGGACGAGCGGGGGCGGGTATGCGCGCGATGGTGCTGGGAACCGTACTGGTTGCCGCTCTAACGGTTTCTGCCGAAGCTCAGCAGACGCGCCGCGGGGCAGAGCAGGAGCCCGCGCCCCAGGGCCAGAACTGGCTCGACCTCGGCGATGAGGGCGACGAGGAGGACAACGGCTCCGATTACGTGCGCGAGAGCGAGACGCAATCGCCGCTCGACGGCGGCATGGCCGGCAGCGACGACCTCTTCGGCAACGACGTGCTGCCGGGCGGCGTCGGCGGGCCGGACTGACAGTCTCGCGCATCCACGCTCTCCAGGCTTGCCGCCCGCGTGTTCGTTCCGCGCCAAAGGCGCGTTGCGACGACGTGGAATCACTTGATTGCAAACGAAACGTCACCTTCCGAAGGTTGAAGCAATTCTGATCAGGTGATTCCATCTCGCGGGGAGATGCTCTGGCGGTCGTTCCGCCGGGAAGCCATACAGCCTAGGGAGGAGCAGGAACTTTCCCTGTCGCGCTACGTTGTTGGCGCAGACGTTCACTAACGGACCCGTGCTTACACAGAAGGCTGGCCAAGGCTAGCCGAATAAAGGGACAGGCCGTGCTCGGAACTATCCTCCTCATCATCATTATTTTGCTTCTGGTCGGCGCGGTCCCGCGGTGGCCCTACAGCCAGAACTGGGGCTATGGCCCATCAGGAATCCTGGGCGCGGTGCTCGTCATCGTGCTGATCCTGCTGCTCGTCGGACAGTTGTAGACGCTGCGCCAGGCCACCGCGCCTTGGAAGATGCATTGACCATCCGGGCCAGGCCCTGGTGATTTCGTTGCTCACCCCGTCGGCCGTGGTGCTATCCACCATCAGCGTGCTGATCGGGCTCATGGCCATGGGCCGGCCGTTCGCCGTGGTGATGACGGGCGTCGGCATCATCCCCAACGCTTTCGGCATCGACTGCGGCGCCCATCGACGTAGCGGTGGGTCAATTTGTCGACCGCCATCGTCTTCGGCCTGGCTTCGCCACGGCCCTGACCCTGGTGGGTGATGGCGGGCCCGCGCCGGGGGCGGCTGGCGTGCCGGTATACGAGCGGGCTGTCCCGGAACGCTCGGCCAAGCGCGACGGCGCAGGCGCTCTCAAGTAGCTGAATATCGACGGCTTTCTTCAAGCCTTCGGTCCTGAGGCCGGGTGGTGGCAATCCGACCCCGGTGGCCTGGGCGTTGCGGTCGTTCCACGCCGGAGACGGCAGTCGACGCACGAGGCCCTCGGCGGAGAATTCCATCCTCTGCCGCCCCTTGCCCTCGCCGACACGCGGCCTACTTAAGGTAAACGCGACCGACGGAACATAAGCGGAACAGACGGCCTTGGTTGGATAGATGATGGTCGTGGCGGCAGATTCACTGTCGCGTCATCGGCCAAGGCGATCCTCGTTGCACGGTATCGAGTGATTCGTACGTCTCCGCGCGCAAGGGAGAACCCGATGCCAGCTGCGTCCACTTCGACGGCCGTCTCAGCGACGGGCCGGGGCGGCAACCTACGGGACTGGGCTCGCGCCGCCTACGCGGCCGTGCGGGAAGAAACGGAGCGCCGCGTGGCGCCGCTGTCGGACGAGGACCAGCTCATACAGTCGATGGCCGACGCCAGCCCTGCCAAATGGCACCGGGCCCATACCACCTGGTTCTTCGAGCAGTTCCTGCTGGTGCCGCAAGTCCCCGGCTACGAGCCGTTCGATGAGCGCTTCGCGTTCCTCTTCAACTCCTACTATGTCAGCGCCGGCCCGCGGCACGAGCGGCCCCGACGCGGCCTCATCACCCGCCCGACCGTGGCGGAGGTCGGGCGCTACCGTGCCCATGTGGACGCCGCCATGGCGCGCCTCCTCGCCGAGGCCGACGAGGCGACGCTCGACGCGATCGCGCCGGTCATCGAGATCGGCCTCAACCACGAGCAGCAGCATCAAGAGCTGATGCTCACCGACATCCTGCACGGCTTCGCCCACAACCCGACCGATCCCGTCTATGCCGCGGCGTGGCGCCTGCCGGCGCCCGTTGGCGGCGATGCCGTGAAGGTGCCCGGCGGCATCTATCGCATCGGCCACGAGGGGCAGGGCTTCTCGTTCGACAACGAGGCGCCGAACCACCAGGTGCTGATCCATCCGGTCGCTATCGGGCCGTTGATCACCAACGGCGAGTGGCTCGCATTCATGCAGGCCGGCGGCTACCGCGATCCACTGCTGTGGCTCTCCGACGGCTGGGCGACGGTGCAGCGGGAGGGCTGGGACGCCCCCGGCTACTGGCGCCAGGTCGACGGTCGCTGGTTCCAGATGACGCTCGCCGGCATGCAGCCCATCGATCCGGCGGCGGCGGTCTGTCACGTCAGCTATTACGAGGCGGATGCCTACGCGCGCTTCGCCGGTAAGGATCTGCCGACCGAACAGGAATGGGAGGTGGCCGTGGCAGGCGGGCTGCCCGATGCCTTCGGCATCGTGTGGCAGTGGACCCGCAGCGCCTACGGGGCCTATCCCGGCTACCGGCCGGTGCCCGGCGCGCTGGGCGAGTACAACGGGAAGTTCATGGTCAACCAGCTCGTCCTGCGAGGTTCGTCGGTCGCGACCCCCGACGGCCACGAGCGGCTGACCTACCGCAACTTCTTCTACCCTCACCATCGGTGGCAGTTCACGGGCCTGCGGCTCACCGAGTATGCCCGCGCCGCCTCCGGGCGGGATGGCGCCACCGCCGGGGAGGTCAGCGCGTGACGGTCGTTCCTCGCTTCGAGATCGCGCAGCGCCTGGCGCCGCCGTTCGTCAACAACGCCTTTGCCCTCGATCTGGTGCAGGGCTTGATCCGCAAACCCAAGCAGATTTCTCCCAAATACTTCTATGACGAGGCCGGGTCCGCGCTGTTCGAGCGCATCACGGCGCTCAAGGAATACTATCCCACGCGTACCGAGATCGGCATCCTCGAGGCGCGGGCCGACGGTATCGCCGCCTGCGTTCCCGACGGGGCGGTGCTGGTGGAGTTCGGCAGCGGCTCCAGCACCAAGGTTCGGCTGCTGCTGGACCGCCTGCCGACGCTGCACGCCTACGTTCCGGTCGATATCTCGGACGAATTTCTGCGGAGCAGCGCGGAGGCGCTGCAGGCGGACTATCCGGCGCTGCGCATCGCACCGGTGGCGGCCGACTTCACCCAGCCGTTCACGCTGCCCGCCGCCATTGCCGGCCGCCCGCTGGTTGGCTTCTTCCCGGGCTCGACGATCGGCAATTTCGAGCCCGCCGACGCGGCGGTGTTCCTCGCCCACGCGGGCTCCATCCTGGGCCCGGGCGCGTCGATGATCGTCGGCGTCGACCTGGTGAAGGACGCGGCGATCCTCAATGCCGCCTACGACGATGGGCAGGGCGTCACGGCTGCCTTCAACCTCAATCTCCTGGCCCGCGCCAACCGCGAGCTCGCCGCGGATTTCGAGCTCGCCGCCTTCGCGCACAAGGCCTTCTTCAACCCCGAGGCCAGCCGCGTCGAGATGCACTTGGCGAGCCGCCGCGCCCAGGAGGTGCAGGTGGCCGGCGTGCGGCTGCGCTTCGGCCACGATGAGACCATCCATACGGAAAACAGCTACAAATACACCCCCGACGGCTTCCGCGCCCTGGCCGCGCAGGCCGGCTGGGCGAGCCGGGCGGTCTGGACGGACGCCGAGCAGCTGTTCTCGGTGCACATGTTGACCAGGGGCTGATCTGCGGCCGCCACGTCGTCGCGTTGTCACAATGGTGCGTCCGATCTAGCCTATAGGCGGGCGATCGAGGGCCCCAGGTCACTGCTCGTGGGATGGAGACGCGCAATGTTCGACGCCAAGCAGATTTTGGACGCGATGGTCGGTGCCGGCGCTCTGGGCAGCCAGTCCCAGTCCGCACAGCAGCAGACCCCGGCGGCGCAGGGCGGCCTCGCCGACATGCTGAATCAGGCCCTCGGCGGCCTGACCAACGGCCAGGCGGCCCAGCCCGGTCAGCAGCCCGGACTGGGCGGCCTGCTCGGCCAGATCCTGGCGGGCGGCCAGGGCGGTGCTGCCGGTGCCGGCCCCGGGGCCGGCGGTCCGCCCGGCGGCGGCCTCGGTGACCTGCTCGGGCAGGTGCTGGGCGGCCAGGGCACGCCAGGCGCGCAAGGCGCTCCTGGCGGTGCGGGTGGTGCTGCCGGCGGCGGCGGTCTCGGCGGTCTGCTCGGCCAGATTCTCGGCGGCGGGCAGGGCGGCGCCAGCGGCAGCGGCCTTGGAGGAGCATTGGCCGGTGGCGCCGCGGCGGGCGGTCTCGGCGGCTTGCTCGGCCAACTCCTGGGGGGCGCCCAGGGCGGTGCCGCCGATCCGCAGGCAGCCAACTCCGGCGCAACGATCGGCGACAGCCTGAGCAAGGTCGCCGGTCCGAAGGCCGGCGGCATCCTGCAGAACGCCATCTCCTTTGCGCAGACGCCCCAGGGCGCCGCTATCCTGGCTGGGCTTGCCGGCCTGATGGTCACCAAGGCAACCAGCACCGTCAGCAGCAATGCCGCCCAGCTTGGCGGCGCGGCGCTGATCGGCGGCCTGACCTACAAAGCCATGAAGAACTGGCAGGGCGGGGCGCAGCCGCAGGCGACGGCTGCCGTGGCACCGGCCATCGCTCCGCCCGGCTCGGGCTTCGAGTCGAAGGATCTGAGTCACGAGGACGCCACGGTCCTCATCAACGCCATGATCGCGGCGGCGGCTGCCGACGGCTCGGTGGATCCGGGCGAGCGCGCCAAGATTGCCGGCACGTTGCAAGGGGCGGGCTTCAACCCGGAAGCGGCGACTTACCTGGACCAGGCCTTCTCCAACCCGCCGTCGGTGCAGGACCTTGCAGACGCGGCCTCCTCGCCCGAGCAGGCGGCCCAGATCTACGAGGCGGCGCGCATTACCATCGACCCGGATTCGCCCGCCAACGCGGCCTTCCTGGGCAACCTCAAACAGGCGCTCGGGCTGGACGATACCCTGGTCGCCCACCTCGACGCCGCCGCCCAGAGCGCCCGCGCCTGAATTGGTTCGGCCGGCGGCCGTTACGCCAGATCTCCTTGAGGGGCGGTGCCTCGGCCGAGGCATCGCCCGTCGTCTGTCGGGCCCGGGCGGCCCGCGAGCGTGATATGCTTGGGCGCTGCGGAGGCGGCCGATACGTCGGCGCGGCCGCACCCGCATTGACAGGCGCGGCGGAGCTACCTACGTCCGCCGGCCGTACCTCATGAAGGAGAGCCACGCCGATATGATGGATCGCCGCTTGTTTCTGGCCGCCTCGGCCGCGACCGCAGCCATGGCCAGCACGGGGTTTGCGCCCGAGGCGCTGGCGGCGTCCGATCTCAAGCTCGGCCCTGCCGTCGATTTCTCCTTCGAGGCGCTCAAGACGCGCGTCCGTGCCATGGCGGCCCAGCCCTACCGGCCCGCGCCGTCGCCGGATCCGGCGGTGCTCAACCAGATCGATTACGACGCCCACGGCAAGATCAAGTTCAACCCGGACTACGCGTTGTTCGCCGACGGGCCGGGGCAGTTCCCTGTCACGTTCTTCCACCTCGGCCAGTGGTTCCAGAAGCCCGTGCGCATGCGCGTGGTGGCCGACGGCAAGGCCCGCGAGATCGTTTACGAGCCGCGCTACTTCGATATGCCGGCGGACTCGCCCGCCAAACGCCTCAAGGAGAATGCGGGCTTTGCCGGTTTCCGCTTCCAGGAGAGCCGGCTCGGCGACCAGGCGGTCAAGCCGTGGCGGACGAACGACTGGGTCGCGTTCCTTGGCGCGTCCTATTTCCGCGCGATCGGCGAGCTCTACCAGTACGGCCTGTCGGCCCGGGGCATCGCCATCAACGTCACGGTGGCGGAGGCGCCGGAGGAGTTTCCGGATTTCACCGAGATCTACTTCGAGACCCCCAAGGACAACGGCCCCTCGGTCACCGTCTACGCGCTGCTTGAAGGCCCCTCCGTCGTCGGCGCCTACAAGTTCATCATGACCCGCGACACGGCGGTCGTGATGGACATCGAGGCCGCCCTCACCGTGCGCAAGCCGGTATTCCGTTTCGGTCTGGCGCCGCTCACCTCGATGTTCTGGTTCTCCGAGACGGTGAAGCAGACGGCCGTCGACTGGCGACCGGAGGTGCACGATTCCGACGGGCTGGCAATGTGGACCGGCAGCGGCGAGCGCATCTGGCGGCCGCTCAACAACCCGCCGCGCATCAGCGCTTCCGCGTTCCAGGACGTGGATCCTCGCGGCTTCGGCCTGATGCAGCGGGACCGCAACGGCGATCACTTCCAGGATGGCGTCTTCTACGAGAAGCGGCCCAGCGCCTGGGTGGAGCCGGTGGGCAAATGGGGCAAGGGCTCGGTTCAACTGATCGAGATCCCGACCGACGACGAGATCCACGACAACACCGTCGCCATGTGGGTGCCGGCGGAGCCCGCGATCGCGGGCCAGTCCCACGCGCTGCGCTACCGGATCCATTGGGTCGACGGCGAGCCCTTTCCCAGCACGCTTGCCCGCTGCGTCGCCACGCGCCTCGGCAACGGCGGCGTGCCGGGCCAGCCACGCCCCAAGGGCGTACGCAAGTTCATGATCGAGTTTCTGGGCGGACCGCTCAAGGACCTGCCGTTCGGCGCCAAGCCCGAGGTGGTGCTGTCCGCCTCGCGCGGCACCTTCTCCTACGTCTTCACCGAGGCGGTTCCGAACAACGTGCCCGGTCACTGGCGGGCGCAGTTCGACCTCGCGGTCAGCGGCACCGAACCGGTCGACATCCGCTGCTACCTGAAGCTGGGCGATCAGGTGCTGTCCGAGACCTGGCTCTACCAATACCTGCCGTTCTGACCCGCCGACGGGCGTTCTGCGCGCCCGTGGGGCCGGCGGGCGAAGGACGTGCGGCCCGGCCCGCCGGATCGGAAGCGACGATCTGATCGGACGGCGGTGCTCTGGACAATTGCAACAGTAGAACATTACATACTGGGCGATGGCTCAGACCGCGCACGCTCACGCCCATGTCGCCCGCCGTGCCCAACGGGCGCGTCCGTCGTTGCTGCGCGTGGCCGTGGCCGACCGGGCCGTTGCGGCCGCGCTCCTGCTCCTGGCGCTGTGGGCGGCTATCGGCGCCGTCATCGGAGCCTCTGCATGAGCGCGGATCAGGCAGCGTCGGCGGTCGTCGTTCTGCCGGTTCAGGCCGCGCCGGCGGACGGGCCAGTGGCCGTTCGCTTCGACAATGTGACCCTCGGCTATGACCGGCATCCGGCGGTGCATCACCTCGACGGCGCCCTTGCCGGCGGCAGCCTCACGGCCGTCGTCGGCCCCAACGGCGCCGGCAAGTCGACGCTCCTTAAATCGATCGCCGGGCTGATCAAGCCGCTGGGCGGCCGCATCCGTCTCGGCCAGCCGCGCGAGCGGGTCGCCTATCTTCCGCAATTGTCCGACCTCGATCGCAGCTTCCCCATCGGGGTCTACGACCTGGTCGCCATGGGGCTTTGGCATCGCGTGGGCGTGTTCGGCCGCATCGGCCGCCGCGAGGCCGGACGGATCGAGGACGCCATCGCCGCGGTCGGCCTCACCGGTTTCGAGCGACGGCCGATCGGCAAGCTCTCGGGCGGCCAGCTGCAGCGCGCCCTGTTTGCGCGCCTCCTGGTGCAGGACGCGGCGCTGATCGTGCTCGACGAGCCGTTCAACGCGCTCGATGCCAAGACCACGGCGGACCTGCTCGACCTCGTGCACCGCTGGCACCGCGAGGAGCGGACCGTCATCGCTGCCCTGCACGACCTCGCGACGGTGGAGCAGACCTTTCCGGAGACGCTGCTGATTGCGCGCGAGCCCGTCGCCTGGGGGCGCACAGCGTCGGTGCTGACACCCGAGAACCTGCTCTCGGCACGACGGATGATCGAGGCCAGCGATCCGCACGCCCGGGCGTGCGACCGTGCCGCCTGACCGAGGCTCGCGTGACCGTTCTCTATAGCTGGCTCATCGCTCCTTTCGCCGACTTCGACTTCATGCGGCGCGGCCTGGTCGGCGCAGTGGCCCTGGCGCTCTCGGGAGCGCCGGTGGGCGTCTTCCTCATGCTGCGGCGCATGAGCCTGACCGGCGATGCCATGGCCCATGCGGTGCTGCCGGGCGCCGCCATCGGTTTCATGCTCTACGGGCTGTCCCTGCCGGCCATGACCATCGGGGGCCTCGTGGCCGGCTGCGCCGTCGCCCTGCTCGCCGGGGCCGTGGCCCGCGCCACGAGCTTGCGGGAGGACGCCTCGCTCGCCTCCTTCTACCTGCTGTCGTTGGCGCTCGGCGTGACCATCGTGTCGATCAGGGGTTCCAATATCGACCTGCTGCACGTGCTGTTCGGTTCGGTGCTCGCCCTCGACGACGCCACGCTGCTGCTGCTCGGCGGCGTGGCCACGGTCACCCTGATGACGCTCTCGGTCCTCTACCGGCCGCTGGTGATGGAATGCGTCGATCCAGGCTTCCTGCGCTCGGTGAGCCGGCTCGGGGCGCCGACGCACCTGGCGTTCTTGAGCCTGCTGGTGCTCAACCTGGTGGCCGGCTTCCACGCGCTCGGCACGCTGCTCGCCATCGGGATGATGATACTGCCCGCCGCCACCGCCCGCTTCTGGATCGAGGACGTCACCGGCATGATCGTGCTCTCGGTGGTGGTGGCGCTCATCGCCGGCTGGGCCGGGCTGGTGCTGTCGTTCCATTTCGGGCTGCCGGCCGGTCCCTCGATCATCCTCGCCGCCGGCGCGCTCCATGTCGTCTCGCTGGTGGTCGGTCCGGCGGGCGGCTTGCTGCACGGCCTGCTGCCCCGCCCGCACCTGGAGGCGTGAGCGGCAGCCGGCCGCGCACCCCACATGCGAGGTGAGCGCATAACCCTTTTCCCTCGGCGGCGTGCACCGATATATCAGCGCCAGTTCCATCGGTGCCGTTTGCCGCATCCGCATCATGCATTGGCGGTTTCGCCCCGGGCGAGGCCGTGGAGGCTGCCATGACCGACAAGATTCCCGTTACCGTGCTCACCGGCTATCTCGGCGCCGGCAAGACGACGCTGCTCAACCGCATCCTCAGCGAACCGCACGGCAAGAAATACGCCGTCATCGTCAACGAGTTCGGCGAGGTGGGCATCGACAACGACCTCATCGTCGGGGCCGACGAGGAAGTGTTCGAGATGAACAACGGCTGCGTCTGCTGCACCGTGCGTGGTGATCTGATCCGCATCATCGACGGGCTGATGAAGCGCAAGGGCAAGTTCGACGCGATCATCGTCGAGACCACCGGCCTCGCCGATCCCGCGCCGGTGGCGCAGACCTTCTTCGTCGACCAGGATGTGTCGGATCGGACGCGGCTCGATGCGGTGGTCACCGTTGCCGACGCCAAATGGCTGGCCGAGCGGCTGAAGGATGCCCCGGAGGCCAAGAACCAGATCGCCTTCGCCGACGTCATCGTGCTCAACAAGACGGATCTGGTGAGCGCCGACGAATTGGCCGACGTCGAGAGCCGCATCCGGGCCATCAACCCCTATGCGCGCCTGCACCGGACGGAGCGGGCCAAGATCGACATCGACGAGGTGCTCGGCCGCAATGCCTTCGACCTCGACCGCATCATGGCGTTGGAGCCCGACTTCCTGGAGGAGGGGCATCACCATCACCACGACGAAGACGTGCAGTCGGTGGCTGTGACGCTGGACGGCGACGTCGATCCGGACCGCTTTCTGCCCTGGATCAACGACCTCGCCCAGCGCGAGGGGCCGAACATCCTGCGCTCGAAGGGTATCGTGGCCTTCAAGGGCGAGCCCAAGCGCTTCGTCTTCCAGGGCGTGCACATGATGCTGGAAGGCGACCTGCAGCGCGACTGGCGGCCCGACGAGAAGCGCACCTCCAAGATCGTGGTGATCGGCCGGGATCTCGACCGGCCTTCCATCGAGAAGGCCTTCCACGCCTGCGCGGCGTGAGCCGGTCCGCGCCCTGGCGGCGCTGGCGGCCCCGTGACATAGAGGTGATCGTTCGACCATGAAGCCGGCAGCAGCAGCCCCCATGTCCCAGGCAAGCGCCATCACCTCGCTCCTCGACCACGTGACGGCGCTCGACGCCGGTGCCCACGTCACCGGTGCCGCGTTCGTGGGTGACGTGGCCGCGCTGGCGCTCGGCGACGGCGGCGTGCTGCTCGCGTCCGCCGGCGAGACGCGGCGCGTGGAGGCGCATCCGGGCGGCGCCGTCCTGGCGGCCGTCGCTCAGGGCGGCCGGCTGATCACCGGGGGCGACGACGGCCGCGTGGTGGCCATCGATGCCGCTGGCGCGGTCGAACCGATCGGCGACGAGAAGGGTCGCTGGATCGACGCGGTCGCCGTGCGGCCCGGCGCCGTGGCCTGGAGCTGCGGCAAGCATGTCGCGGCCCGTGACGACAAGGGCAGCGTCCGGCGCATCGAGGCACCGTCGAGCGTGCGCGGGCTCGCTTTTGCGCCGAAGGGCTACCGGCTGGCGCTCGCCCATTACAACGGTGCCAGCCTGTGGTTTCCCAACACCGACGCAGCGCCGGAGGCGCTGAGCTGGAAGGGCTCTCACCTCGACGTCACCTTCTCGCCCGACGGGCGTTTCCTCATCACTTCCATGCAGGAGAACACGCTGCATGGCTGGCGTCTCGCCGACCGCAAGGACATGCGCATGTCCGGCTATCCGGCCAAGCCGCGCTCCCTCTCGTGGTCGCACGACGGGTTTCATCTCGCAACGTCGGGCGCCGACGCCGCCATCATCTGGCCGTTCGAGGCCAAGGACGGGCCGATGGGCAAGCCTCCACGCGAATGCGGCGTGCGTCCCGCCAAGGTTTCGCAGGTCGCCTTCCATCCGCGCGCGCTCATCCTGGCGCTGGGCTACGAGGACGGCGCCGTCATGCTGGTGCGGCTGACCGATGCGGCCGAACTGATGGCGCGCAAGCCCGACGACGCCGGCCCGATATCGGCCTTCGCCTGGGACGCACGCGGCACGCGCCTGGTGTTCGGCACCGCCGAGGGGGCGGCCGGACTGCTGACCCTGCCCTGATCGGGACGCCATGGCATTCGGCCTGCTCAAACGCCGCCCGCGGCCCGACGCGGAGATCGTCGCCCGCATCAAGGACTGGACGCGCACGGCGCTCGGGGCGGACGAGGCCGTCCACTTCGCCGTCAACGAGATCGTCTGTCACGATCCGGGCTGCCCCGGTACCGAGACGGTGATCCTGGTGATGCAGCCGGGCCGTCGGACCTGGGCGCTAAAGGTTGCCAAGGCGATGGACGAAACCACCGAACACGACGTCGCGGCGGCCATGGCCGAGGCGCGGCCGGCGTGATCGATCGAGGAGGCGCGCGGGCATGACGGATCTCACAGCCTGGCAGCCGCCGCCCTTCCCGTCCCGGCGCGTGCTGGAGGGGCGCTATTGCCGCCTCGAGCCGCTCGACGTGGCGCGCCATGCGGACGAGCTGTGGGCGGCGCTCGTGGATGCGCCCGAGGTGTGGGCCTATCTGCCCCTGACGGCTCCGGACGGGATCGACGGCTACCGCAGCCTGCTGGCTTCCATGGTGGAGCGCACCGACATCGTCCCGCTGGCGGTGATCGACGCTTTCGACGGCCGCGCCAAGGGACACTTGTGGCTGATGGAGGTTCGGCCGTCCCACGGGGTGGCCGAGGTCGGCTTCATCACCTATTCGCCGCGCCTGCAGCGGACGCGGACCGCAACGGAGGCGATCTACCTGTGTGGTGCCTTCCTGTTCGGGCTCGGCTATCGCCGCTTCGAATGGAAATGCAACGACCTCAACGCGCCGTCCAAGCGCGCTGCGGCGCGTTTCGGCTTCGTCTACGAGGGCTTGTTTCGCCAGCACATGGTGGTGAAGGGCGCCAACCGCGACACGGCCTGGTTTTCGATCGTGGACGGCGAATGGCCGGCGGTCGATGCAGCGTTCAGGGCGTGGCTCGCGCCCGACAACTTCGACGCCGAGGGCCGGCAACGCCGCGGCCTCGCCGAGGTGCGGGCGGAACTCACGACGACCACTGCCGGCTGACCCGCCGCGCGGCGCTCCGGCATCATGGCCGGGCTCGATGTTCAGCCCGGCCATGACCAGGCGGCTTTGCCCTTCTCCTTACCGCACCAGTACGTTGCGGAACTGCCAGGGATCGCTGGTGTCGATATCGTCGGGGAACAGCCCCGGCCGGCCGTCGAGCGGCGTCCAATCGGTGTAGGTGCCGATCACCGGGCCGAGGTAGGGCAGCTGGATCTCCAGGCAGCGGCGGAAATCCATCTCGTCGGCCTCGACGATGCCGGCGTTCGGATTCTCGAGCGCCCAGACCATGCCGGCGAGCACGGCCGAGGTGACCTGGAGGCCGGTGGCGTTCTGGTAGGGCGCCAGCTTGCGCGTCTCGTCGATGGAGAGCTGCGAGCCGTACCAGTAGGCGTTGCCGCCATGCCCGTAGAGCAGCACGCCCAGTTCGTCGATACCGTCGACGATCTCGTTCTCGTCGAGGATGTGCTGCTCCTCCTGCGCGCGCCCGGCCTGACCGAACATCTCGTGCAGCGACAGCACTGCCTCGTTGCACGGGTGATAGGCGTAGTGGCAGGTCGGCCGGTAGACCACCTTGTCGCCTTCGCGCACCGTGAAGTAGTCGGCGATGGAGATCGCTTCGTTGTGGGTGACGAGGAAGCCGTACTGGGCCTTGGCCGTGGGCGTCCAACTGCGCACGCGGGTGTCGGCGCCGGGCTGGAGCAGATAGATCGCGGCGCCGCAGCCGTGCTCGTGGGTGCGCCCTGTCTCCGGCATCCATTGCTCATGCGTGCCCCAGCCGAGCTCGGCCGGCTGCAGGCCTTCCGAGACGAAGCCCTCGACCGACCAGGTGTTGACGAACACCTGCATCGGCTTTTCCGATCTGGCGCGCTGGGTGTCCCGCTCGGCGATGTGGATGCCCTTCACGCCGGTGCGGCGCATCAGGTCGGCCCACTCCTCGCGGCTCTTGGGCTCCTCGTGCGCGATGTTGAGGTCGGTCGCGAGATTGAGCAGAGCGCGCTTGGCGAACCACGAAACCATGCCCGGGTTGGCCCCGCAGCAGTTCACCGCCGTCGTGCCGCCCGGGCTGGCGCGGCGGGCGGCGAGCAGCTTCTCGCGCAGCGCATAGTTGGAGCGGTCCGCGGTCGACAGGTTCTTGTCGAAATAGAAGCCGAGCCACGGCTCGTTGACCGTGTCGACGTACAGGGCGCCGATCTCGCGGCAGAGTTCCATGATCGAGATTGAGCCGGTATCGACCGACAGGTTGACGCAAAAGCCCTGGCCGCCGCCCGCGGTCAGCAGTGGCGTGAGGATCTCGCGATAGTTCGCCGGGGTCAGTGCCGCTTGGACGAAGCGGATGCCGCGCTCGTCCAGCAGGCCGCGATCCTTGTCGGAGGGGTCGATGACGACGAGGCGCGCGGCATCGAACTCAAAGTGCCGCTCGATGAGGGGGAGGGTCCCCCGCCCGATCGAGCCGAAGCCGATCATCACGATGGGGCCGGAGATGCGGCCGTGGATGGGCCAAGGTTCGGACGACGCGGTCATCGGTGTGTTCTCCTTCCGAAACGGCGGCTGACAAGGGTGAAGGCGTTAGACGACGGGCGGACGACAGAAGAGCTCCAAGCTTTTGAAGCTGGAGCGCTTCTCTTGCCATTGGGAGAAGCGCTCCTACCAAAGGCGGCTGGCGCCATCCCGTCAAATGCAGTGCCCCAATTGCGGTGGAGCCTGCGGCTCGCGCGACCGGGATGCTTTAGGTCCGAACGCGTTCGAGCAGGGCGGGGCCCGGGGGGCCTCGCCCTGTTCAGAGGATATTCTTCCGGTGTCAGGTGGGGGAGCGCTGCGGTTCACGCAGCGCGAGCCAACTCCGGTTCCGCCTCGCGGGCCGCAGCCACCAGTTGCGCGAGTTCGGGCATGGGCGCCCGGGCTCCGGTCGCGCTGATCAGGCCGCGGGCGCCGTCGAGCGCGCCGGCCACAAGCTCGCAGGCGAGCAGCCGCTCGGGTGCATAGGGGCCGGGCATCCACAGCGCCGCGGTGGGCGCCGCCGAAAAGCCGAAGCGCTCATAATAGGGTGCGTCGCCCACCAGCAGGACGGCCGCATGGCCACTCGCGACGGCTCGCCGCAGCGCTTCACGCATCAGGCCCGAACCGATGCCGTCGCCCTGCCGGCCCGGTTCGACGGCGAGCGGTCCGAGCAGCAGGGCGGGGCGTGCCGGACCGGCGGCCACATGCCACAGCCGCACGGTACCCACCAGACGCGAGCCGGCGGGCCCGCTCTCGCGGGCGACCAGGGACAGGCCCGCGGCGGGGAGACGGTCCTCGCGCAGGCGCTCGCTCGCTTTCCCGAAGCGGTCCGCACCCATGGCGCGGTCGAGCAGCGCTTCGCGCGCGGCGGCCTCGAAGAGGGTCTCATCGGCGATCGACATCATGGCCGCTCGTCCTCGTGCTGGAGGTGGCAGCCCTCGCACCCGCGCGGTGACCCGCGCAGGCCGTCCGGACAAGGAAAGGAATGGGTGGAAACGAGCCAGGCGGCCGGCTCGCCGGAGCGCTCCGCGATGGGGCGCATCACCCCATCGCGAAACGCTCCAGGTTCAAAGACCGGGAAGCACTTTTCCGCAGTTGGACCGACTCTTGCGGCTGCGAGATGCTCCCGTGTCCGATCAGATGATGTAGGACTTCAACGGCGGAAAGCCGTTGAACGCCACGGCCGAATAGGTGGTCGTGTAGGCGCCGGTTCCCTCGATCAGCACCTTGTCGCCAATCTCGATGCTCACCGGCAGCCAATACGGGTCCTTCTCGTAGAGCACGTCGGCCGAATCGCAGGTCGGACCGGCGAGCACGCACGGCGCCTTCGCGTCACTGTCGCGCGGCGTGCGGATCGGATAGCGGATCGCCTCGTCCATCGTCTCGGCGAGACCGCCGAACTTGCCGATGTCGAGGTAGACCCAGCGCACGCGGTCCTCGTCGCTCTTCTTGGAGACGAGCACCACCTCCGCCTGGATCAGGCCGGCGTTGCCGACCATGCCGCGGCCCGGCTCGATGATCGTCTCCGGAATACGATTGCCGAAGTGTCGTCGCAGCGCCTGGAAGATCGAGTTGCCATAGGCGCCCACGGCCGGCACCTGCTTCAGGTACTTCGCCGGAAAGCCGCCGCCGAGGTTGACCATGGACAGGAAGATGCCGCGCTCCGCGCAGGCGCGGAACACCGATGAGGCCATCGCCAGCGCCCCGTCCCACGCCTCCGTGTTGCGTTGCTGGGAGCCGACGTGGAATGACACGCCGTAGGCTTCGAGGCCGAGCCGGTGGGCGTGCTCGAGCACGTCCGGCGCCATCTGCGGATCGCAGCCGAACTTGCGCGAGAGCGGCCATTCGGCCCCGGCGCCGTCGCAGAGCACGCGGCAGAACACCTTGGCATCGCGCGCGCCGACCTGGGCCACGGCGCGGCCGATCTTGTCCACCTCCGCCTGGCAATCGACGGCAAACAGGCGCACCCCGAGCTCGAGCGCGCGCACAATGTCGCGCTCCTTCTTGATGGTATTGCCGAAGGAGATGCGCTCGGGCGCAGCGCCCGCATCGAGTGCCAGCTGGATCTCCACGACGGAGGCGGTGTCGAAGCAGGAGCCAAGGCCGGCGAGCAGGCGCAGCACCTCAGGCGCCGGATTGGCCTTCACCGCGTAGAAGATGCGCGTATCCGGCAGGGCCTTGGCGAAGGTCGTATAGTTCTCGCGCACGACCTCAAGGTCGACGACCAGGCACGGCCCGTCTTCGCGGCGATTGCGCAGAAACTCACGGATGCGCGACGTCATGGCGCCCTCCCCAAAAGCTCGATGAACGGCGGGGAGTACCCACTCCCGGTGGCCGTTCGGCATGATGCGGGTAAGAGCTCGCCACCGGAGCGCTGTGGAGACGCTGCGGCGCGACTTCTCTAGAACCGACCGTGCTGCCTTGGTTTGGAAAGGGAGAGTCCCGTTCCGCACGCCCGGCAATGATGGACAAGCCTCTTCGGTGTCGACCTTTGGAGGGTCGACGAGACCAAAAAAGCCCGTTCCGTCGTTGCTTTAAGCTGCGTCCCCCGTGGAGAGCGGGGTTCGCCGGTTTCGCCTCCGGCTGCCGGTTGTATGTTGAGGTCCGATCTTTTGATCGGGGCCGACCTTCGCGGGGTGTCCCACCCCACGCCATCGGCCCTTCAACCTCGGGCGGCTGTCCGGCCTCTTGTCCGGATGCCCACCAACCGGCACGCGGCCACAGGCACGTGCGAAATTGGGCAGGGCGTTTAATAGTGTGGGTGCCACCCCATCACAAGTGTTTTTCGGGCAAAAGAGCGGTTCGGGTCAAAAAAATTCCACCATCGGCGGGCTACCGTCGCCGTGAGCGTTGGCATGCCGCAGCCCTGCGTCCCGTCAGCATCCGCACGGTCCGCTCCGACTCTGGACCGAACCCCTGCAGTCCCTTAATTCCCCCTCCAAAAGTCGGGCCGCGGCGCGATATCGGGTGGCGGCTAACATTCACGTGTGAGGCGATGAGCGTTCTTTCCCGACGGCATTTCATCGAGGGCCTAGCCGCCCTCGTCTCTCTCGCGGCAAGTGCGGCGGCGGCCCAGGCGCAGGGTACGCACGCCCCGGCACGTCCCGACGCCCAGCCGCCCGCCGGCCCCGCCATCAAGCCGTTCGGCTATGACGATGTGATTCGCCGAGCGCGCGAGCTGTCGATGGTTCCCTACGAGGACCGCCCCAATCCGCTGCCGGAGGCGCTGGCCAAGCTCGACTTCGATGCCTGGCGCGACATCCGCTTCCGCACCGACAAGGCGCTGCTGGCCTCCAGCAACACGCCGTTCCGCATGCAGATGTTCCACCCGGGCTTCCTGTTTCAGCGCCCGGTGATCGTCAACGTCGTCCGCGACGGCATCGCTACACCGGTGCCGTACTCGGCGCAGCTGTTCGACTACGGCCGCAACAAGTTCGACAAGCCGCTGCCGGTGAACGTAGGCTTTGCCGGCTTGCGGTTGCACTATCCGCTCAACAATCCGACGGTCAACGATGAGCTGATCTCATTCCTCGGCGCCAGCTATTTCCGCTTCCTGGGCCGGGGGCAGGTGTACGGGTTGTCGGCTCGCGGCCTCGCCATCGGCATCGGCGGCCAGGAGGAGTTTCCGGCCTTTCGCGAGTTCTGGGTCGACGTCCAGCCCGGCGGCGAGAGTCGCGCCGTCGTCTATGCGCTGCTCGACGGCCCGTCGGTGACCGGCGCCTATCAGTTCAACATCTACCCGGCGAACGAGACGGTCGTCGACGCGGTGGCGACCGTGTTCCCGCGCAAGCCCATCGCCAAGCTCGGAATCGCGCCGCTCACGTCGATGTTCTTCATCGGCGAGAACGATCGCCGGTTCATCGACGACTACCGGCCGGAGGTGCACGATTCCGACGGCCTGCTGATCCATTCCGGCACCGGCGAATGGATCTGGCGGCCGCTCCGCAACCCGAAGGAGCTCGCCGTCTCCTCCTTCATGGAGAGCAACGTGCGGGGCTTCGGGCTGATCCAGCGCGACCGCATCTTCGAGCATTACGAGGATCTCGACATCGCCTACGAGCTCAGGCCCGGCTACTGGGTGGAGCCGCGCGGGCAGTGGGGCGAAGGCCACGTGGAACTGGTCGAGCTGCCGACCACGGACGAGACCAACGACAACATCGTCGTGGCCTGGGTGCCGAAGTCACAGGCCGAGCCCGGCCAGACGCTGGTCTACCGCTACGCGATCAGGGCCGTGACCGACACGCAGGCGCTACATCCCGGCGGCATCGCCATCAACAGCTACCAGTCGGCGCCGAAGGCGCTGGGCTCGGCCGAGGTCGTCAAGCCCAACACCCGCCGCCTCATGGTGGATTTCAACGGTGGTGAGCTGCCCTACTGGCTGAAGGATCCGAGCAAGGTGCAGGTCGATGCCTCGATCTCGTCGGGCCGCATCATCCGCACCTTCATCGTGCCCAACCCGAAGACCGAAGGCTTCCGCGCCGGCATCGACATCGAGGCGCCGCCGGGCCAGACGGTGGACGTGCGCGTCTTTCTGCGCGCCGGTACCAAGGCGCTGACCGAGACCTGGATCTTCCCCTGGCGGGCGGACGGCGCCGCGTAGCGCGTCTAGAGCGTTTTCGAGCGAAGTGGACGCCGGTTCGCGGGAAGAAAACGCGACAAATCAAACAGATAGATCATTTTGGCGATTCGAGAAAACGCGGAAATGCTCTAGAACCGACACCACGGCCGGGCTTGACCCGGTCATCCATCGAGCAAACGACTTCAGCCCGATTGGGCTGGCTTGTTGGTGTGTTTCAAGGTGGATGGGTGACCGGCCAAGCCCGGTCAAGGCGTTGGAGAACCGGGCCTCGTCGATGCCCGCCTAAAAGAACCCGGGCTTGGGCTTGCCGGCCGCTTCGCCCAGGTCGAAGCGGGCGACCTCGCCGAGCAGCCTGACGAAGGCCGCGGCCGCGTGGCCCGCCGCGGCCTCGCCCTTCTCGGCCGTGCCGGCGGCGGCATTGCCAGCGGCGCCCGAGGCGTGCAGGTCCTGCGCCAGCCAGGCGAAGCCCGCCGGCCGGTCGGCGCGCAGCATGCCGTACTCCTGCTCCATCGTCCGCGTCCGCGGCGCGAAGTCGCTCGCCTGATCCAGGCGCACGAGATCGGGCCGGAAGGCGAGCATCAGCGAGGTCTCGATCTCGCCGCCGTGGATGCCGTGGCGGATCTCGTCGGCATCGAACAGGCCGTCCGGATAGCCGAGCCGAGCCCAAGAGGTCAGCACCACGAGCAGGCCGGCCTCGAGCCGCAGGGCCCGCGACACCACGTCCATGATCGGGCTGTTGCCGCCGTGGGAGCTCACGATGACCAGCTTGCGGCAGCCCGCGCGCGTGATGCCGTAGCCGATCTCGCGCCAGGCGCGGATCGCCGTTTCCGGCGACAGCGTCAGCGTGCCGGCGAAGGAGACATGCTCCGTCGACAGGCCGATCGCCTGCGTCGGCAGCAGCACGACGGGCGGCGCCTCGTCGCCGGAGGCGTCCTCCAGCAGGGCCCGCACGCGCGCCAAGTGGCCCTCCATGATGAAGGTGTCGGTGCCGGTCGGCAGATGCGGCCCGTGCTGTTCGATCGCCGCCACGGGCAGCACGGCGACGGTGCGCGCCATCTCGCGGCCGGCGAAGTCCTCGCTGGTCAGTTCGCTCCACAGCCGGCTGCGGCGGAGCTGCGGGGGGGCGAGGGGCGATGCGGTCTGGAAGCTCTGGGCCACGGTGCGCGATTCCGAAGGATGCGGCGGCGAAGTGCCTGCCGGCTTGTCAGCTTAGCCGTCTCGCGAGACAAAGGCACGGCGGCAGACGGGAGAGTTCGGATATGATCCGGTGGCTGGGCGGCATTTGGGCGGGCATCGCCTTCCTGTTGGGGGCTGGCGCGGCGCTCGCGGCCGACAAGGTCACCTTCGGCACCAACTGGCTCGCCCAGGCGGAGCACGGCGGCTTCTACCAGGCGGTGGCCGACGGCACCTACGCCAAATACGGCCTCGAGGTCACCATCGTGCCCGGCGGCCCGCAGAGCAACAATCGGATGATGCTCGCGGCCGGCCGCCTCGATTTCTACATGGGCGGCAACCTGCTGCAGCCGTTCTCGGCGGTGGCCGAGAACATCCCCGTGGTCGTGGTCGCCGCCATCTTCCAGAAGGACCCCCAGGCCATCCTGTCACGGCCCGGCCAGGGCCTCGATACCTGGCAGGACCTCAAGAAGGCGCGCCTGTTCGTCGCTCGTGAGGGGCTCGTCTCCTACTTCCAGTGGATGAAGGGGGCATTCGGCTTCAGGGAGGATATGACCCGGCCCTACACCTTCAACGTGGCGCCGTTCCTGGCCGATCCGCAGTCGGCCATGGAGGGTTATATCACCTCCGAGCCGCTGGCGGTGGAGAAACAGGGCGGCTTCAGGCCCAACGTGTTCCTTCTGGCCGACTATGGTTTCGACACCTATTCGACCACCATCGAGACGCGGACCGACGTCGTCGCCGGCAAGGCCGACCTGGTGCAGCGCTTCGTCAATGCCTCGATCATCGGCTGGTACAACTACCTCTACGGCGACCCGGCAGCCGCCAATGCATTGATCAAGACGGCCAACCCGGACATGACCGACGAGCAACTTGCCTTTTCTCTGGCCAAAATGAAGGAGTACGGCATCGTCGACTCCGGCGATGCCCTCAAGCTCGGCATCGGCGCCATGACGGACGCCCGGATCAAGCACTTCTTCGAGCTTGCGGTGAAGTCCGGACTGGCCGATGCGGGGCTGGCCTATACCAGGAGTTACACGCTCGCCTTTGTGAACAAGGGTGTCGGGCTTGACCTCAGGCGCTAGCCGTTCCGCGGCCACCCCGCTTGCGGCGCCCGCGGCCATCAGCCTCATCGGCGTCGGCAAGAGCTACCCCAGCGGCACGCAGGCCCTCGATGGGCTGGACCTGGTCGTGCGCCAGGGCGAGTTCCTGGCGCTGCTCGGTCCATCGGGCTGCGGCAAGTCGACGGCGCTGCGCATCATGGCGGGTCTCGCCGCCCCGAGCAGTGGCACGGTCGAGCGCCATATCGGCGCGGCCGACGGCGCGTCAATCGGCTTCGTCTTCCAGGAGCCGACGCTGATGCCTTGGGCGCGCGTGGCGGCCAACGTGCGCCTGCCGCTCGATCTGGCGGGTGTCGGCCGGGCGGAGGCGCGGCGCCGGGCCGAGGAGATGATCGAGCGCGTCGGGCTCGCCGGCTTCGGCCGCGCCTACCCGCGCGAGCTCTCGGGCGGCATGCGCATGCGCGTGTCGCTCGCGCGGGCGTTGGTGACGCGGCCGCACCTGCTGCTGATGGACGAGCCCTTCGCCGCACTCGACGAGATCACCCGCTTCAGGCTGAACGACGATCTCTTGGCGCTCAGGGCGGCCTTCGGCTGCACCATTGCCTTCGTCACCCATTCCACCTACGAGAGCGTCTATCTGGCCGACCGCATCGTCGTGATGAGCGGACGGCCCGGGCGCGTCACCGACGAGATTGTGGTCGAGGCGCCGGGGCCCCGCACCGCTGCCTTCCGCGGCACGGCGGGCTATGCCGAGCAGTGCCGCCGCGCCTTCGCCGCCGTCGCCGGGGCCGCCGCGGCGAGTGAGCCACGATGAGGCTCGGCCACGGTGCGCGCATTCTGTCGTGGGCCATGCCGGTCCTCGCGTTCGCCGGCGCGCTGCTGGCGTGGGACCTGGTGGTGCGCCTGAACGGCATCCCGCCCTTTATCCTGCCAGCGCCGGCCCTCGTGGCTGCGACCCTGGTCAGCGATTGGCCTATCCTGTCGGCCTCGCTCTGGGTCACCTTGCGCACCACGCTCGAGGCGCTGGTCGTGGCGACTGCCGGCGGTGTCGCGCTCGCCGTCGTCTTCGCCCAGTCGCGCTGGATCGCGCTGTCGTTCTATCCGTTCGCCGTCATCTTGCAGGTGACGCCGATCATCGCCATCGCACCGTTGCTGCTGATCTATCTCTCGCCCGACGCGGCCGTGCTGACCTGCGCCTTCGTCGTCGCCTTCTTTCCGGTGTTGTCGAACACGCTCGCCGGGCTGACCAGCGTCGATCCAAACCTGCGCGACCTGTTCCGGCTCAACCGCGCCTCGCGGCTGGCGGAGCTGCTGCGCCTGCGCATTCCGGCGGCCCTGCCCAGCTTCCTCGTGGGCCTGCGCATCGCCGGAGGCCTTGCCCTCATCGGCGCCATTGTCGCCGAGATCGCCGCGGGCTCCTCGGGTCAGGGCTCGGGGCTGGCCTACCGCATCGTCGAAGCCGGCTACCGCCTCAACGTGCCGCGCATGTTCGCGGCGCTGGCGCTGATCTCCATCGCGGGCGTCGTGATCTATGGGAGCCTTGCGCTGCTTTCGCATGTCTTGCTGCGGCGCTGGCACGACAGCACCGTCGCCCGCGACGGATAGCCGGCCGCCGAAGCCGGCGGACCACGATGGCTATGCTGCACGCGGCATCGGTTATTCGCGTGCGTTGCGTCATCGACTCGTCACCGCCCGCGAAGTACTATTTCGACGGCAAGCTAATTTATTGGCGAGCTAAGCACGCTGCGAGAGCGTTTCGCGATCGGGTGGGCTCATCCGTTCAGAAGTAGCGCTCCGGATTCGGACAGTTGGAGTTTGCCGACCGCATCCCGACGGGGCCAGCAGGGCGGGTCGACATGCTTCAGGGATCAGGGCTCGGTCAGCCCGCGGGCATCAAGCGAGACGAGCCGATGAAGAACCATATTCGCAAGAGCGTGGGGTGGGCGCTCGTCCATTCGGCGCGGTTGCATCGCACCCGCATGGGCGAGCGGCTGTCGGCGCTGGGGCTCTTCCCCGGGCAGGAGCAGGTGCTGCAGGCGCTGTCCGAGGTCGAGGCCATGACCATGGGCGAACTGGCCGACCTGCTGCGGGTGAAGCCCCCGACTGCCTCCAAGACCGTGGCGCGCCTGTCGGCGCAGGGGCTGGTGACGCGGCAGGCCGAGCCCGGCGACGCGCGCGTCGTGCGCGTGCGCCTGACATCCGACGGGATGCAGCGAGCCGCCTCCATCGCCCAGCTGTGGGACGAGGTGGAGGACGAACTGCTCGACGGCTTCGATGCCAAGGAGCGGCGTCGGCTGCGCAAGCTGTTGCGGCGCGTCGCCAAGAACCTCGCCGGCACCGAGACCGAGGAGGAGGCGGCCGAGGCGTTGGACGACGAGTTCGAGGACAGCCCCGCCGCATAGCCGCTGGCCGGCGCCGCCTGGCGCGCCGAAGGCCGCCACGGGGTCATGGCGGGGTCATGGCCGTGGGGTCGTTCATGGCCGCGGTTGTCATGGCAGCGCTGCCACAGGCCGGCTTGACCGGGCTCGCCGTCCCCTTGAGAACAGGACGATCGTCCGGGCGGACGCCGTCCTTTTCCGCGGACGGCCCGCAACACGGTGGTAACGGCGGCGCCCATGTCCCAGGTCGAAGTGGTTCAAGTCAGTCCGCTCATGCCGGAGCCGCAACAGGCACTGGAGGCGGCATTCACCGTGCATCGCTGCTATGGCGCGGCCGACCGCGAAGCGGTGCTCGGCAGCCTTGCCGGCCGTGCGCGCGCCGTGGCCGGCGGCGGTGCCAGCGTGGACGCGGCGTTCATCGATGCGCTGCCGCGGCTGGAGATCATCGCCAATCTGGGCGTCGGCTATGATGCCGTGGACGCCGCGTACGCGGGGCGCAAGGGCGTCGTCGTCACCAACACGCCCGACGTGCTGACCGACGAGGTCGCGGATCTGACGCTCGGGCTCATCCTGGCGACGGTGCGGCGCCTGCCCCAGGCCGATCGCTACGTGCGCGAGGGGCGATGGCCGAAGGCTCCGTTCCCGCTCACCGGCTCGCTGCGCGGCCGCACCATCGGCATCCTTGGCCTCGGCCGCATCGGCAAGGCCATCGCCACGCGCTGCGCGGCCTTCGGCGTGCCGGTGGCCTATTACGGGCGCCGTCGCCAGCCTGATGTCGTCTATACCTACCATCCAACCCTACCGGCGCTGGCCGCGGCCGTGGATGTGCTGGTGGTGGTGGCGCCGGGCGGCGCCGAAACCCGGGGCATCGTCGATGCCCAGGTGCTGCGGGCGCTGGGCCCCGACGGCATTCTGATCAACGTCGGCCGCGGTTCGGTGGTGGACGAGCCGGCGTTGGTCGCGGCCTTGCAGGATGGAACCATCGCCGCCGCGGGGCTCGACGTCTTCGCGCACGAGCCGCATGTGCCCGCCGAGCTGATCGCCCTCGACAACGTGGTGCTGCTGCCGCACGTGGGCTCGGCCTCGGTTGCGACACGCAATGCCATGTCGCAACTGGTGGTCGACAACCTGATCAATTGGTTCGCCGGGCGCGGTCCCGTCACGCCCGTTGCCGAGACGCCGTGGCCGCCCTCCTGACGGGTGACGGCGCTCCGCGGTCAGCGCGTGACGACCGGCTCGACCCTGTGTGCGCTGCGCACGAAGGTGACCATGGCCCACAGGCCGACGAGGCCGAAGATTGCCATGAATGCGTATTCGATCGTCGTGCCGAGCTCGAGCAGGCCGGCGATGGCCCAGCCGCCGGCGATGGCCGCGCCCATCACCTCGGTACCGACGAGCAACGTCAGCGAGCCCAGCGTGAGCAGGTTGCGCCAGTTGATGCGGCCTTGCGGGGGGCGGCTGCTGTCCGTATCTGCCGACAATCGACGTCCTTTCGGTGGAAGGCGCGGAAACTAGCCCAAGTGCGAGCCCGATGACAAGGCAATGCGGCAGCCGCAAGTCTCGCCGCTTGCCCTGCGGGACACGCATGGGCACATTCGCGCGATTCGGCTCAAGCGCCACTGCGTTTCCGCTAAGGTGGCTCCACAAACGACATCGGCGGCGGCACGGGGCTGGCTGAAGGCGGGACATTCGTTGCGGTGCAGCGCTGGATCGTCGATGAACCAGGCGAAGCGTCACGCGGGTTGGTCCCACGAACGGCTCAGAGCGAGGGTGGATGCATCACGAGACCTTCAAGGCCTTCATGCCCTATCCCCCCGTGGCGGTCGCCCACGCGCCGACGGGGCCGCTGTCGGGCCTGAGCTTTGCCGTCAAGGACGTGATCGACGTCGCCGGCTATCCCACCTCCTGTGGCACGCCGCTCAAACTTGCCGCCTCCGGCATCAAGCCGTCCACCGCCCCCGTCGTCCAGCAGTTGCTCGATGCCGGCGCGCGCTTCGCCGGCAAGACCCACACGGACGAATTCGCCTTCTCGATCCTGGGCCGCAACTGCCATTTCGGCACACCGATCAACCCCGCGGCGCCGGGGCGCATACCCGGCGGCTCGTCCTCGGGCTCCGCCGTGGCCGTGGCCGCCCGGCTGGTCGATTTCGCGCTCGGCACCGATACCGGGGGCTCGCTGCGGGCCCCGGCCTCCTACTGCGGCATCTTCGGCATTCGCCCCACCTTCGGCCGGGTCGACAACAGCCTGTGCGAGCCGCTGGCCGGCAGCTTCGATACGGTCGGCTGGTTCGCGCGCGACGCCAAGATGCTGGCGCGGGTCGGCGCCGTCCTGCTCGGCCCGGACACCACCTCGCTGCCGGGGGCGGCGCGCTTCCTGATCGCCCGCAGCTGCTTTGCCGTGGCCAAGCCCGAGACAGCGGCCGAGCTGGAGGGGGTGCTCCGCCGCGTCGAGCTGCGGCTCGGCATGCTCGATGACACCACCGATGCCGCGCCCAACATCGACGATCTGTACTGGGCCTTCCGCCATATGCAGTCGCGCGAGGCCTGGGAGGCGCACCACACCTTCATCGAGGAGGTGGAGCCGCCCCTGGCTCCCGCGCTGGCCGAGCGGTTCGCCTTCGGCAAGGACGTGACCGACTCCCTCGTGGCTGAGGCGCGGGCGCTGCGTGTGCGCTTTCGCCAGCACCTGACGGCGCTGCTGGGCGAGGGCACGGTCCTGGTGCTGCCGACCATGCCGGCACCGCCGCCGTTCCTGAACGAGGCCGACGCGGCGATCGAGGATTTCCGCAATCGGACCGTCCGGCTGCTGTGCCTGGCAAGCTTAGCCGGCTTCCCGCAGGTCACCATCCCGGTTATCGAGAGCGACAGCGGCCCCTTGGGCCTGTCGCTGCTCGGACCAGCCGGCTCGGACCGGTCGCTGATCCAGCTCGCCAGCCGCGTGGCGGAGGCGGCCCGCGAGCGGATCGCGTAGAGCGGTCGCGCCGCCCTCCGTTCGAAGGCTCGGCGCCCGCGCAGGCCGGCGCTCATTCGACTGCGAAATACTTTATCTGTCTGAATTGTCGCGTTTTCTTTACGCGAACTGGCGTCCACTTCGCTCAAAAGCGCTCTAGCCGGCGCCTGCGGAGGCGAGGCCGATCAGCAGGGCCGCGCCCAGCACGAGGACGAACGCGCCGGCGAGCACCTCGATGCCGGCGACGGCGATGGTGCCGCTGCGCCCGCGTCCGCCGGCCAGCCGTAGCGCCAGGCCTTTGGCGAAGACCGCCAGCGCGGCCGCCATCCCGGTGGTGATGGCGGTGCCGAGCGCCATGGCGAAGGTCGCCGCGACCCCGATCGTAAAGGCCTTCTGGGAGAGGGCGAAGACGAGCAAGATGATGGCGCCGGAGCAGGGACGGGTGCCCGCCGCCAGCACGACACCGATCCAGGCGCGCACCGTGCCGGCGCGGGCGACCTCGGCGGCCGACGGCATGTGGGCGTGATCGCAATCGTCGGCTGCGGCCGTGTCGCCGTCAGGCGCGCTCACCGCGACGAACTTGCCGGCCTTGCGCCACAGCAGGACGGCGCCCACCACGGCCACCAGCGCGAAGCTCGCCAGCTCGATGAGGTTGGCGGTGGCGCTCACCGACGCGGCGGTCGCCTTGAGCACGACCGCCAGCACGGCGACGATGGCGATGGCGACCAGGGCCTGGAGCACGGCCGCCGCCAGACTGAGCACGAAGCCTTTGGCCAGCGTCTGCTCATTGGCCAGCAGATAGCCCGAGATCACCCCCTTGCCGTGCCCGGGGCCGGCGGCGTGGAAGACGCCGTAGGCGAAGCCGATCCCCATCAGGGTCCACAGGCCGGTCCCGGTCTCGGCGATCACCTGGAGGCCTTGGGTGAGCGCCTGGTAGAACTGCGATTGCAAGGCCAGGATCAGCGCGCCGAAGCTGCCCGTTGGAGCCGCCTCACGCAAGCCGGTGCCGAACGGGCTCTTGGGCGGGGGTGGGGCCGCGGCCTGGCCTGCCGCCCAGGCAATGAGCGCGAGCGCCGCGGCCACGATGCAGACCGCGGCCACGGCGACGGCGAGGCGACGGCCCAGCCGGCTTTGGCCTGCCGCGATCGCGCGCGTGGCCGTACCCCCGTCACTCAGGGACATGCGACGAGGGCCTTGTTGGCGAACTGGGTGCCGAAATCGGATGATTGATCCAGGGCGGTGAAGAAGCTCTCCGACAGGTTGCGCGCGTCGGGGGCCGGGGCCTTCGGCCGCATGACGGTCAAGGTGCAGCCCGCCGGAGCGCCCGCGAGGCGCACCGGATCGGCGCCGTCGGCCAAGTTGAAATCGACGAAATAGGTCGGATCCGACACGTCGAACATCAGCGCGCGGCTGGCCGGCAGCGGTTTCTTCAGCGGCAGCAGAAATCTCAGCGTCAACTGGCCGTCGGTGAACTCCATCGCCGTATCGGCCGGTTCCGCGAACTCGAGCTCCTTGCCGTTCACGCGGGCGTGGGTGAAGTAACCGTACTCGTTGAGCGACTCCGTGTTCACTTTGGCGAGCTCCGCCAGCTCGTCGGTCGTGACCTTGCCGTCGCCGTTCTTGTCCAGGCCCTGCACGGAATAGGCGGAATAGGCTTTGTCGAAGGTCCAGCTGTGGCGGACGCCGGTCATGGAGCCGCCGGGTGCATAGATGATCTCGCTGCGCACGCTCACCCAGACATGCGGGTGGGCCGCCGCCGGCAGGGCGAGGGCAACGACCAGCAGAAGGCCGAGAATCAGTCGCATGGCGAGCTCGCTCATAGTGGGCGCACCCTCTTTCGCAATTCGATCGAATTCGAGGCACGCCGCGCCGGCGGGCCTGCGCTGCAGCCGTCAGCCCCATTGTGGGCGACGCAGCGTTGCCGCCACGCATCCCAGCTCCAGATGTAGGCCCGAGGATGACGGATGTTCGGGTTTAGCATGCGCGGACGAGGCGCGATGATCCAGCGGAGATAATTCGACCCATGACAACGCCCACGACTGCCGATGCGGCCCTTCCCCGCGCCCCGCTCAGCGACGGCCAGCGCGTCTTCGCCATCTTTGCCGCCTCGTCCGGCAATCTCGTCGAGTGGTACGACTTCTACGTCTATGCGTTCACGGCCATCTACTTCGCGCCCGCCTTCTTCCCTGCCGACGATCCGACCATCCAGCTGCTCAACAGCGCGGCCGTCTTCGCCATCGGCTTCTTGATGCGGCCGATCGGCGGCTGGGTGTTCGGCCGCATCGCCGACCGCTACGGGCGCCGCCGGTCGATGATCATCTCCGTGTTGATGATGTGCATGGGCTCGCTCGTCATTGCCTGCCTGCCGACCTATGCGACCATCGGGGCGCTGGCGCCGCTGCTCCTCCTGCTGGCGCGCATGGCGCAGGGGCTCTCCGTCGGCGGCGAATACGGCACGAGCGCGACTTACATGAGCGAGGTGGCCAAGGCCGGTCGCCGCGGCTTCTTCGGCTCGTTCCAATACGTCACGCTGATCGGCGGCCAGTTGCTCGCTTCCCTGGTGATCCTGATCCTCGCGCTGGTCCTCAGCACGGAGGAGATGCGCGCCTGGGGCTGGCGCATTCCCTTCTTCATCGGCGCCGCCACGGCGGTGATCGCGCTCTTCCTGCGGCGGACCCTGGAGGAGACCCTGACGGACCAGGCGCGCAAGCGCGAAGAGGCCGGTTCGCTGCTGGCATTGCTGCGCCGGCACCCGCGGGCCTTCATCACCGTGCTGGGCTTCACCGCTGGCGGATCGTTGATCTTCTATACATTCACCACCTATATGCAGAAATACCTGATCAATACAGCGCATATGGAGACACGTAGCGCCAACATCGTGATGACGTCGGCCCTGTTCGTCTACATGTGCTTGCAGCCGCCCTTCGGCGCGCTGTCCGACCGGATCGGGCGGCGCAATTCGATGCTGCTGTTCGGGGGCCTTGCCACCGTGGTGACAGTGCCGCTGCTGACGGCGCTCGGCAGCGTGAGCAATCCCTGGACAGCCTTCGTGCTGATCATGATCGCGCTCGCCGTCATCAGCCTCTACACGTCGATCAGCGGCCTGGTGAAGGCCGAGCTGTTTCCCGCGGAGGTGAGGGCGCTCGGCGTCGGCTTCGCCTACGCCCTCGCCAACGCGGTGTTCGGCGGCTCGGCGGAGTATGTGGCGCTCTTGTTCAAGAGCGTTGGGGCCGAAGCCTGGTTCTTCTGGTATGTTTCCATCATGTGCGCCATCGCCTTCGTCGTGGCCGTGGTGATGCGCGACTCCCGCAAGGGCGGCTACCTGCAGGGCGAGCACGTGGATTGAGGGGCGGCGCACGCCCCAAGCGCGCTGCGCGATCGGGTGGAAACACCCGATCGCGAAGAAGCGGTCGAGATCCAAAGGCTTGGACCATTTCTGCGCAATCGGGTGAATGCATCCAATTGCGCTACGCCGGAGGGAAAACAACCACGTCCGCTTGCATATCGGCCGCTGCCTCTCAAGAATAGGCCTGGGTTTGGTCGCCAAGAGCCATCCCAAGGAGGAGACATGCGGAACTCATCGATCTACTGGGGCGCTATCGCGCTGCTGTGCACTTTCGCTCCGGCCATGGCGCAGGAGGCGGACTGGACGAAATCGAAATGGGGGCCGGCGGACGAGATCGGCGCGGCCAACTACATCACGCCGGAATTGGTGGTGAAGGCAGCGCAACTCGTCAAGACCGGCAAGACCTATCCGCTCGGCATCGAGACCAACTCCAAGACGCCGGCCTTCCCGCCCCGCGGCTTCAAGCTCATGGTGGTGCAGCCGGGCCAGGCTGGCATCGAGGGGCTGGGTCCGAACAAGGCCACCTACAACGACGATATCATCGAGGGCTGGGTCGGGGTCGGCAGCCAGCTCGACGGCCTCGGCCATCTCGGCATCGGGCATGTCTATTACAACGGCAACAAGCTGGCCGACTTCGCCGACCCCAACGGCTTGAAGAAGCTCGGCATCGAGAAGGTCCCCCCCCTGGTCGCCCGTGGCGTGCTGCTCGATATGGCGGCGATGAACAACACGGACGTGGTCAAGGAAGGCACGGCCTTCAACCGGGCCGAGATCGAGGCGGCCGCCAAGAAGCAGGGCGTGGAGATACGCCAGGGCGACGTGGTCCTCTTTCACACGGGCTGGACGAGCCTGATCGGCAAGGACGACAAGCGCTACAGTGCCGGCGAGCCGGGAATCGGCCTCGACGGTGCGAAGTACCTGACGGATATAGGGGTTGTGGCGGTCGGCTCCGACTCCTCGGCTCTCGAAGTGATGCCGTTCGAGACCAAGGATCTGTTTCCTGTCCACCAGCATCTACTCGCCAAGACGGGAACTTACATACTGGAGAACATGAATACCGAGCAGTTGGCCAAGGACAAGGCTTACGAATTCCTCTTCGTTCTCGGCCAGCCCCGGGTGACCGGGGCCGTGCAGGCGATCATCAACCCGGTCGCGATCCGGTAGGAACGCAGCGGAGGGGGTCGGGCTTAGAGCGTTTTCGAGCGAAGTGGACGCCGGTTCGCGTTAGGAAAAACGCGACAAATCAAATAGATAGAGTATTTCGGCGATTCGAAGAAACGCGGAAATACTCTAGCCCAACCCTCTTCGACATGGACGGCCACCTGGAGCGGGACGATGCTCTTCGAGCCATCATCCCGCTCCAGGTCATTGGGCACGGTCTCTTCGACGCGACCATTGGATCAGATGGGTTCCGTCGGCACCAACTTTGTCAAATCGACCGACGGAATCCTCTTTATGGGTTTGCCTCCTAGAGCGTTTTCGAGCGAAGTGGATGCCGGTTCGCGTGAAGAAAACGCGACAAAACAAATGATCTAGGCCGACTTGGCGGCCTCTGCCGGGATCGGCCTCAGGCGGAACTCGCGGCCGTCTTCCAGCCAACGGATGCGCTCGTCGCGGAGCGCGGTACGCCGCACCTTGCCGGCGTCGTCGCGCACGGCGTCGGTCGCCAGCTCATAGCTCTCGGGGTGCTTGGGCCGACCGATCCGGCTGGCGAGGAACTCCGGCAGCGAGCCCAGCACGGTGTCCGCGTCCTGGCCGTCGGCAAGCTGCACGATGGCGTGGATGCGGGCGCCCAGATCGGGGTCGGGCAGGCCGACGACGGCGCAGGTGGTAATGTCGGGGTGGGCCATCAGCGCCGCCTCGACCTCGGCCGGATAGACGTTGGCGCCGCCGCGCAGGATCATGTCCGAGCGCCGGTCGGCCAGCCAGATGTAGCCGTCCGTGTCGATGCGGCCGACGTCGCCAAGGGATTCCCAGCCGTCCGCGGTGCGCTTGGGCTCCGCCCCCATGTAGTGATAGGTCGTCCCGACGCCCTCGGCGGACTTGAGGTAGATCTCGCCGACCTCGCCCGGGGGCAGGTCGCTGCCGTCCTCACCGACCACCTTGGCGGCACCGATCTCCACGCGGCCCACGGAGCCCTTGCGCTTTACCCATTCGGTGCCGGGAATGACCGTGGCGGCCTGCCGCTCGGTGCCGCCGTAGAGCTCGTAGATGCGCTCCGGGCCGAGCCAGTCGATCCACGCCTCCTTGAGCCACACGGGCATGGGCGCCGCCATGTGAAAGACGACGCGCAGGCTGGAGAGGTCGAAGCGCTCGCGCTCCTCCCTGGGCAACGACCAGATGCGGCTCATCATGGTCGGCACGAAATTCACCCATTCCAGACGGTACCGCTCGATCAGACGTAAGGCCCCGAGCGCATCGAACTTGGGCATGCCGACGAGCAGGCCACCCTCGAACAGCGACGAATGGCTGATGATGAACGGCGCATTGTGGTAGACCGGGCCCGGGTTGAGCAGCCGCACCTGCTCATGCATGACGAGGGGCGGCACCTTCGGGTCGGTCGCGGCGGGCTGATGGTCGACGATCACTTTCGGCCGGCCGGTCGAGCCGCCGGAGGTCATCGCCTTCCAATAGCGGGCGATGGGACCAGTGACCGGCTCGTCGGAAAAGCCCTCGGGCTTGAAGTCGGCGGGGACGCTCGTGGGCGCATTCCAGTCGGCCTCGCCGCCGATGACCAGCGAGGGCCGCAGCAGCTCCAGAATGGCCGCCGCCTCGCCGCTCGGCAGACGGTACGAGAGCGAGCAGGGCGTCGCGCCGCATTTCCAGATAGCGAAGGTGTTCTCGTAGAAGACGTTCGAGTTGGGCAGGCCGACGGCGACGAAATCGCCCGGCTTGACGCCCATCTGGGCGAAGGCGCGCGCCCGCTGGTTGGCGTTCCGCTCCAGCTCGCCCCAGGTCAGGCTGTCGTCGCCGTGGATGATGGCCACGGTATCGTGGCCGTTGCGGTCGGCATGCCAGCGCGGCACGTCTGCCATCGGGATCAGCATATTTCCTCCACGGTGACCATTCTCGGCCAGGTTTCCCCGGGCCTTGCGAATCCTGGCCGAGTTAGAGAGAGCATGACGATGTCGTCAAGCGGTCGGCCGTCAGCTTCTGAGGGCGGCGGCCGGCGACTGGCGGTAGGCCAGCAGAGCCGGCAGCGCCGCGGCCACGGCGCCGACGGCGAGGAGGACGGCCAGGCTCGCCGCGTCCTCGCCGGCGAAGGCCACGGGCAGGGCAACCCCGCTCGTCGCCGTGAGGCCGGCGGAGAGAAGGCGTGCAGCGCCGTAGCCGACGGCGAAGCCGGCGACGACACCCGCGGCGAGGATCGCAAAGGCCTCGAGCCACACCAGGAGCACGATGATCTCGCGCCGGGCCCCGAAGGCGCGCAGCGCCCCGATCTGGCGGCGCCGCTGGAGCACGTGCAGCACCACCACCAGCAGGACGGCGGCGAGAACCAGCCCCTGGGCGCCCCAGGCGACCAGCGACAGCACCGTGCGCGCATCGCCGAGCGTGCCATAGAGGCGAGTCAGCACCTCCCCGGGAAAGACGGCGAGGCTGCGCTCGGTGCGCCACTGCCGGCGCAGTTTGTAGGCGTCGGCGATGGTGCGTGGCTTGACGACGATGGCCGGCAGGCCCGGTGCGCCGGGCGCGGTCAGCGCCGCCGGATCGATCGGTACCTCGAAGCGGGGCGGGCGAGGGGCGGCGTCGGCCGCGCGGCCGGGCGCGGCTCTGCCGTCATGCTCGTCCGCGTTCGCCCCGTGCGCGTGGAGCCGCCACACCGCCTCGATGGGTACGAGCACGGCCCGGTCCCACGGCGTCCCGGTTGGGCGCAGCCGCCCCACCACCCGGTAGGTGACGCCGTGGTGGAGGCTTGCCGGCCAATGGCTTTCACCATGCATCGGCTGGATCGTCTCGCCGATCGCCCGATCGACGTGCGCGCCGACGACGGCCTCACCGAGCTTGGCAAAGGCGCTTCCGGCGCCGAGCCCGCCGATGCCGTCGACCAGGGACTGGGTCGTGCCGACGATCGGATAGGGGCCGGCGAAATCGCCGAAGCCGACCGGCGCCGCCCAGGCGACCTTTGGATCGTCGAGCAGGGCGGCGAGCACGCGGCCGGGCAACAGCGGCAGGGGCGCCGCCTGCAGGAAGACGGACGAGAGGACGAGTTGGGTCTCGCTGCCCGGCGCGCCGATGACGACATCGAAGGCCGCGGCGGCCCGCGCGCTGCCGAGCCGCAGCGCACGCTCCTGGAGCGTCACCACCACGCCGAGCGCCGTCGCCAGCACGATCAGCAGCGCGACGGCGGCCGCGCCGAGCCATTGGCGCCGCAGATCGGCGGCGATCAGCCGGAACATGGGACCCGCCGCTCAGGGTTGCACAATGCGCCCTGCCTCCAGTCGCAGCACCCGGTCGAGCCTGCCCACGAACAGCGGGTCGTGGCTGGCGACGATCAGGGTGGCCCCGGTGTCGCGCGCCAGCCCGCTCAGCAGGTCGGCGACGGCTGCGCCCGCATCGGCGTCGAGGCTCGCGGTGGGCTCGTCGGCGACGACGATGCCGGGACCGGCCACCAGCGCCCGGGCGACGGCCACGCGCTGCATCTGGCCGCGCGACAGAGTGTCGACGGTCTGCTCGATGCGCTCGAGGCCCACGCGCCTCAACAGCCGCTCCGCCTCGGTTCGCGTCGCCTGCGGCAGGCGCAGGCGGGCCAGCCGTTGCGGTAGCAGCACGTTGTCGATCGCAGACAGTCCGGGGAGCAGGTGGAAATCCTGCATCACCAGCCCGACATGAGCCGCCCGCCAGCGGTCGCGCGCGCTTTCGCCGAGTGCCGTCAGGTCCGTTGCGGACCAGCACACGCTGCCGCCGCTCGCCCGTTCCAGGCCGGTCAGCAGGTTGAGGAGGGTGGTCTTGCCGGAGCCGGAGGGGCCAGTGATGGCCACCTGGGATCCCGCATCCAGGGTGAGCGCTGGGATGGCGAGCGCCGGCCGGTCGAGGCCGGCAAAGCGCATGGTGAGCTCGCTGACGCGGAGCGCCGGCATGGGTCAGGCCTGCCGGAAGCTGGCGCCGACGAGCCGCAGCAGGCTGACGAACCCGGTCTCCGGGTCGGTCCAGGAGCCCACCTCCAGGCGTCCGCTTGCCCGGATCAACCTGTTGGCCTGCTCGAAGGTGCGCGGGCCATCGAGATAGATGACGATGATGTTGTCCGGCCAATCCGCGTCCGACGAGCAGAATGGGCAGATCGACATGGGAATCTCGGTGAGGACGAAGAAGTTCGCCTCCGCCTTCAGCGGCGGGGCGATGTAGCCGCGCATGGTGACCTCGCGCCCCGCCAGCTGCTTGACCTTGTCGGAGAAGGTGAGCCCCAGCGGGCTCACTTTGCCGTAGAGCTCGTCGAAGTCGAGCGTCGCCTCGGCCGCCCGCGCCGGCCGGATCGGCGTGACGGAGGTCGCCAGCACGGCTGCGGAGGCGCCGCGCAGCAGCCCACGTCGCGAGAGTTCCCGCGTGAGCCGCGGCCGCGTCGCGGATACCCGCGCGTCAGTCCCGGGGTGGCGCCAGCGCCAGCGCATCGACCATGGCACGATAGACGTCGCTCTCCTCCATGTAGCCTTTGAAAGCGTCGGAGCCGGGGCCCGTCGCCTGCAGAATGACGTCGTCGACGGCGTGCACGGCGGAATCGGCCTCGCGCGGCAGGTTGCCGATGCGCAGCACGGCGCCGGGCACGTCCCTGTAGGCCTCGTTGGCGACGAACTCCTGCTTGCCCTTGGGCACCGTCGGCTCGAACGGGCCGTCGAGCTTGGGGCGGAACGTCTCATAGTAGTCGGGGAAGTCGGCCGCGAACATCGCCAGCCGGCGGCTCACGTCGATCCGGTCCGGATAACCGTCGCCGTCTTTGTCCTCGTAATTGGGGAAGCCCGCGGCAGCGTAGACGCCGATCTTCTCGCGCATGTCCGTGCCGGGCTTGGCGTCGTCGATGGTGCCGATCAGCGACACGCCGTGGGTATGGTCGGAGGTGACGATGACCAGGGTGTCCGGGTTCTTCCTGGCGAACTCGAGCCCGAGGCCGACGGCCTTGTCGAACTCGATGGTGTCGAACAGGGCACGCTCCCAGTCCATGGGATGGGACTGCTTGTCGATCAGCGCGCCCTCGACCATCAGGAAGAAGCCGTCCGGGTTCTTCGACAGCTGGTCGAGCGCAACCTTCGTCATGTCGACGAGCCCCGGCTGGTTGGGAAACCTCGGCACGGTGCCCTTCTTCAGGAACTCCCGGTCCAGGACCGTATCCATGTTGCCGGTGTGGAACAGGCCCAGGATCTTGCCGGTGTTGGTGCCGGAGGCCGCTGCGAGCTCGGCCTTGTCGGTGGCGAGCGCATAGCCGTCGTCCCGGAAGGCCTTGATGAGGTCCTTGTCGTCCTTGCGCTTTGAGCCCGGCGTGCTCTTGGGCAGGAAGTAGGCCGAGCCGCCGCCCAGGATGATCTCGGGCTTCGTGTCGAGGAACTGGGTTGCGATATCAGGCTTGTCGGAGCGCAGGCGCGTATGGGCGATCACCGCCGCCGGCGTCGCGTCCTCGATCTCCGCGCCGGAAACGATGCCGATGGATTTCTTGCTCAGTCGGCGCAGCGCCTCGGCCACGGTCTCCACGCGCGGGTCGTCCAGGCTGCTCTTGGTGCGGTCGGCGTAGACGCCCAGCGCGTTGACCGCGGTCTTGTGGCCGGTCATGTAGGCCGACATGGAATTGGCGCTGTCGGTGCTGATGGAGTTGGTCGCCGACGTGCCGATGAAGGCCATACGGTCGAGGTCGTCCATGTGGAGGCGGCCGTTGGCCTTGCCCTCGGTCATGCCCTTGGACATCAGGCGGGCGGCGGTGCGGTGGGCGACCGACATGCCGTCGCCGAGGAAGAAGATGACGTTCTTGGCCTTGGGCGTAGCCTGCGTCGCATAGACGTTCCAGGTGACCGTCTTGGTGTCGCCGGCAGCCGTCGCCCCGACCGTGTAGGCGCCGGGCTGGGCGATGTGGGCGGCGCGCAGGCGCACCGCCGATGCGTCGACGCCGTCCTCTTTCTCGATGAACTCGAGGTCCCGGCCGAGTACCTCGGCGGCGGGCTTGCCGTTGATGGTCACCTTGACGTCGTCGGGCTTCACCACCTTGTCGAACTCGACCTTGAGGTCGAAGGGCGAGCGCACCAGGATGTCGGCTCGGTCGAGGGGGTAGATGGTCGCCGCTTCGGCTGCCGAAGCGAGGCAGGTCGTCACCGTCAAGACCGCGATCAGGCCACGCATGCGAGCTCTCGCAGAAGGAGGGAAGCGCGACAGCTAGGCCCGCCAGGTGTCAGTCTGATGACGCTGCGGAACGCAGGTTGCAACTCGGCCAATTCCTCGTCGACTCGGCCGACCCTCGTCGAGCGGCGCAGCCGCTGGGATGCGACTTTGCCCCAGCCTCCTCAATCTGGAACACCTCGGTGGACTGGAGCGGCGCGGACGCCGCGGGCTGGTATGGTCCATGCCCGCGCCCGCCGCCCGCTCGGCGTCTTGCCGCAGCTGCCCGCCCGGTCGAGGATGAGTGCGCCGACCGCGCGGCTGGTACGTCCCCAGGACCTGGAGTTTAGCCCGACCATGCCCGAACCGATGATCGATCTCGCCGCCGCCGTGGAGCAGAACTGGTCCGCGCAGCTCGACTGGCTGAAGACGCTGGTCTCCTTCCCGAGCGTGCGCGGCAAGGAGGGCCCGTGCCAGGATTGGATCGCCCGCGAATTCGCGGCGCGTGGCTGGCCGGTCGACCGTTACACGCTGGCTGAGGTCGACATGGCGCATCTGCCCGGCTTCTCGCCGGTGATGGACACCGACTATACGCAGGCCGTGCAGGTGGTGGCGGCGCTGCGGGCACCCGAGCCCGAGGGGCGCAGCCTCATTTTGCAGGGCCACGTGGACGTGGTGCCGGAGGGGCCGCTCGCCATGTGGGCGAGCCCGCCCTACGCGCCGGAGATCCGAAACGGGCGCATGTATGGCCGCGGCGTCTATGACATGAAGTCGGGGGTGACGGCCATGGTGTTCGCGCTCGATGCGCTGCGCACGGCCGGAGTCGCGCCGGCTTCCGACATCTATGTGCAGACGGTCACCGAGGAGGAGTGCACCGGCAACGGCGCTCTCTCCACCCTGGCGCGCGGCTACCGCGCCGACGCCTGCCTGATCCCGGAGCCGACCGGTCAGACCATTCTGCGCGGCACCGTCGGGGTCATGTGGTTTCGCCTGCGCATCCAGGGCCATCCGGTGCATGTCTCGGAGAGCGAGCACGGCACCAACGCCATCCTGTCGGCGTTTGGGCTGATCCAGGCGATCCAGGCCTTCACGCGCGAGCTGAATGAGCGGGTGAAGAGCCATCCCTGGTTCTCCAAGCTCGCCAATCCGATCAAGTTCAACCCGGGCAAGATCCGTGGCGGCGACTGGGCGAGCTCCACGCCTGCCTGGTGCGAGGTGGATTGCCGTATCGCCGTCCTGCCCGGCACACCGCTGGCCGAGTTTCGCAAGGAGCTTGCCGCCGTCATCGCCCGCGCCGCGCTGAACGACAGCTTCCTCTCCAACAATCCGCCGGAGGTGATCTGGAACGGCTTCCAGGCCGACGACTACGTACTGGAGCCCGGATCGGAGTTCGAGGCGGCGGTGCGCCGGGCGCATGCCACCGTGGCCGGCGCCGAGCCCACGGAGTCGATTCTGCCGGCGGTGACCGACGGGCGCTTCTACGGCCGCTACTACGACATTCCGAGCCTGTGCTACGGCGCCGGCGGGGCGGCGGCACACGGCTTCGACGAGTATCTCGACCTGGCGAGCTTCAAGCAGACCACGACGGCGCTCGCCACCTTCGTCGCCGACTGGTGCGGCGTGCGCCCGCTCGCCGCGGCCTGAGGGGGGCAATCGCCTTGAGCCCGTCCTCCCTTGCCAACGCCCGCATCGACGGAAGGCGCTTCTGGTCCACCATCGAGCGGTCGGCCGCCATCGGCACGTGGCGGCACGGCCTCAACCGGCTGACGCTCAGCGACGCCGACAAGGCGATCCGCGACCAGTTCGTCGAATGGTGCGGGGGCGCCGGCCTCGCCGTGCGGATCGACGAGGTCGGCAACATCTTCGGCCGGCGGGCGGGGCGCGACGACCACCTGGCGCCCGTGCTGCTCGGCAGCCATCTCGACACCCAGGCGAACGGCGGCCGCTTCGACGGCATCGTCGGCGTCCTCGGCGCGCTCGAACTGGTGCGCACGCTGAACGACCTCGGCCACGTGACGCGGCGGCCGATCGAGATCGTCAACTGGACCAACGAGGAGGGGGCGCGCTTCTCGCCGCCCATGGTGGCCTCGGGCTGCTTTGCCGGCGTCTATGAGCGCGACTGGGTGTACGGGCGCACCGCCGACGACGGCGCCACCCTGGGCGGCGAGCTCGTCCGCATCGGCTATCGTGGCGAGGTGCCGGTGGGCGGCGTCGTTCCCGACAGCTACCTGGAGCTGCACATCGAGCAGGGCCCGATCCTCGACGCGGAACGACTCCAGGTCGGGGTGGTCACGCACGGCTATACCTCGCACGGCATGCTCGTCGAGTTCCGCGGCGAGACCGCCCACACCGGCCCCTGGCCGATGCAGAGCCGTCGCAGCGCCCTGGTCGCCGGCGCGCGCCTGGTCGCCGCGGTCGACGACATCGGCTGGGATTTCGCCCACGTCGGCGGCAAGGCCAGCGCGCCGCGCCTGCAGGCCTGGCCGAACCGGGCCGGCATCCTCTCCGAATGGGCTCAGGTGGTGTGCGACGTGCGCCAGGACGACCCGGTGATCGCCGGCATCATGGCCGAGCGCGTGCAGCGGGCCGTGGGCGAGGCGGCGGCACGGGCCGGGTGCACCTGCGAGATCCTCGACCGCTGGAACTGGGGTGGGCGCATCTTCGACGAGGCGATGGTGGAGCTGGTGCGCGATACGGCCGCTTCGTTGGGCTACAGCCACCGCGATGTCGCGAGCCAAGCCGGCCACGACGCCTATTTCCTGGCCCGCATCTGCCCGACCGCGATGATCTTCACGCCCTGCCGGGGCGGTATCACCCACAACGACGGCGAGGACGCTACCTTGGACGAGTTGATCCCCGGCGTGAACGTGCTGCTGCATGCAGCCGTGGCTCGCGCTGATCGGTAGTCGGCAAATCTACGTCGTCAGCTCCCAGTCGATGGGCAGGGCGCCGTGCGCCGTGAGCCAGGCGTTGGCGCGGCTGAACGGCCGCGAGCCGAAGAAGCCTGCGTGGGCCGACAGGGGCGAAGGGTGCGCCGACTCGATGAGGCCGTGGCCGGTGCCGTCGATCAGCGCCGCGCGGCGGCGGGCGTCGGCGCCCCACAGCATGAAGACGGCTGGTGTGCCGCGCGCCGCGACGGCGCGGACCACCTCGTCGGCGAGCCGCTCCCAGCCGAGGCGCCGATGGGCGCCGGCGCGGCCTGCCTCCACCGTCAGGCAGGTATTGAGCAGCAGCACGCCGCGCGCGGCCCAGGGGGCCAGCGATCCGCTGGACGGCGGCGGGCAGCCGATGTCGGCGGCGAGCTCCTTGAAGATGTTGCGCAGGGACGGCGGCAGCTTGGCGCTGCGGGTGACGGAGAAGGCGAGGCCCTGCGCATCGCCCGGCGTCGGATAGGGATCCTGCCCCAGGATAACGGCCTTCACCGCCGGTAGCGGCGTCGCGATCAGCGCCCGCAGCAGGTCGGCGGGGCCCGGCAGGATGTGGGCGCCGTCCGCCGCCTGAGCATCCAGCGTGGCGGCCAGGCGCGCCGCGGCGCCACCGGCGAAGAACGGCAGCTCCGTCCAGCCGCCGCCGCCGGCCAAAAAGGCCGCGACCGCCGCCGCGTAGCTCCGGCCCGCTTCAGGGAAGGATCTCGATGCGATCATCGGTTTTGATGGTGACGGTGCCGAGCTTGCGCAGATAAGCCATCACGTCGTTAGCGAGCAGGCGGTTGCCGGTGTCGGCGGTGGGATCGGAGGTGCCGGCGAGCATGCCGTAGCCGTCGCCACCCCTCAGCATGAAGTCGTTGGTGGCGAGGGTATACGTCGCCTTGGGCTCCAGCGGACGGCCATCGACGGCGACCGATACGACGCGCGCTCCGGCCGGGCGGGCGGTATCGACCTCGACCTTCAGCCCCGAGACCTGCGGGAAGCGCCCGGCACGGCTGTCAAGCCGGGAGAAGCCGTTCTCCAAGGCGGCACGCAGCTGCTGGCCGGAGACTGTCACCACCACCGTCTTGTTGCCGAACGGCAGCTCGATCAGCACATCCCTGCGCGTGACGGTGGCGCCGGCCGGATAGACGCGGTTGCCGCGGATGCCGCCGCCGTTGAGCATCGCGGCGTCGGCACCGGTCGCGGCGCGGATGGCATCGGCGAACAGGTCGCCGATCGCGGTCTCGCGATAGCGCACGCTGGCGCTGCGGCTATCGAGTTCGACGCCCAGCTTGGCCAGCGGCTCCTCCAGGGCGCGCGACAGGTCCCGATCAAGCTGCCTGACCCGGGCCAGTACCGCCGGATCGGGCTCGACGGTCAGCGTGTCGTGGATGCGGAAGCCGGGCGACCAGGCCAGTGTCGCCGCGCCGCCCTCGGCCGCGGCGGCGCGTCTGACGAAGACATCGACCGAGGTGACGAAATTTGCATCATGGTTGGACTCGACCATCGCCGCCTCGTCGTCATACTCGATGGCGAGGTCGTGGTCGTGCCCGGTGAGCAGCACGTCGACGAGCTTGGACCTGACGATACGGAAGTCCATGGCCCGGTCGGTATGGGTGACGGCCACGATGAATTCGGCGCCCTCCTGGCGCAGCGCCAGCGTCTGCTGCCGCAGGGTATCGATGATCGGGCCGAACTTCAGATCGCCCGGGGTCGACTGGAGCGGCGTCTCGGTGAGCGCGAGGCCGACGAGGCCCACCCTGACGCCGCCGAGCTCGTAGATTCGCCGGTCGTGGTGGCGCGGCAGCGGCCGGTCCTCGGCATCGCGCAGGTTGGCGGCGAAGACCGGGGCCTTCAGCTCTCCGATGCGCTGGAAGTAGACCTGCTGGCCGAAGTCGAACTCATGGTTGCCTGGTACGAACACGTCCGGAGCCACCATGTTGGTCAGTTCGACGATGTGGGCGCCGTGGTCGAAGCCGGACATCAGCGACGGCGAAAAGGTATCGCCGGCGTGGCAGAACAGCATCGGCACGCCGCGCGCACGCTCAGCCTTCACGACGGCTGCGAGCTTGGAAAAGCCGCCCCGGCCACCCTCGGCGTCCATGCGGTAGATGTCGTTCACCAGGAGCAGGCTGAAGGTCGGCTTCGGTGCCGCGGCCTCCTGGGCCGCCGACCCGCCGCCCGCCGCCAGCATCGGCAGCGTGAGGGCACCAAGCGCCCCGCGACGCGTTACCTCACCCATGCCCGGATCTCCATACCCGCTATGAGGACGAGCCACACCTTCGTCGCGGCCGGGCTTGACCCGGCCATCCGTCGACCCAAGAACAAGCCCGAGCCCCCACCGGCTTTCAAAGCGGATGGACGGCCGGGTCAAGTGCGGTCATGAGCTCAATCCCGAAACAGGCGAGGCCGACCGTGGCCGGAGCCATAGCCGATTTGCGATGAACGACACAGACAAACGTGAGCCGCCGGTCGCCGCCCTTCCGCAGGTGGCCGCACGGCCGGCGGACCATCCGGCGGCGCCCACCGGGCGCATCGGTGTGTTGCTGCTCAACCTCGGTACGCCCGAGGGCACCGACTATTGGTCGATGCGGCGCTACCTCAAGGAGTTCCTGTCCGACCGGCGGGTGATCGAGACGCCGCGGCTGATCTGGTGGCCGGTGCTCAATCTGATCATCCTGACCAAGCGGCCGGGGCCGAAGGGCCGCGACTATGCCTCGATCTGGAACGACGAGCGCGACGAAGGCCCGTTGAAGACGATCACGCGGGCCCAGGCCGAGAGGCTGGCCGCCGACCTCGCCGCCGTGGACGGGCGTGTCGTCGTCGACTGGGCCATGCGCTACGGCTTTCCGGCGATCAACGAGCGCCTGCGGGCGCTCCAGGCGCAGGGCTGCGACCGCATCCTGCTGCTGCCCCTCTATCCTCAATACGCGGCGGCAACGACGGCGACCGTCTGCGACCATGCCTTCCGCGCGCTGATGAAGATGCGCTGGCAGCCGGCGGTCCGCGCGGCGCCGCCCTATCACGACGATCCGGTCTACATCGACGCGCTGGTCGCCTCGCTCGAACGGCATGTCGCCGCGTTGAGTTTCGAGCCGGAGGTGATCCTGGTCTCCTTTCACGGCATGCCCAAGTCGTATCTCCTCAAGGGCGATCCCTACCATTGCCAATGCGTCAAGACCTGGCGGCTGATGGGTGAGGCCATGGGCCTGCCGGAGGATCGCCTGCGCATGAGCTTCCAGTCGCGCTTCGGCAAGGGCGAGTGGCTCACGCCCTACACCGACGAGACGGTGAAGGCGCTCGCCCGGAGCGGCGTCAAGCGTCTCGCCGTGGTAACGCCGGGCTTCGCCGCCGACTGCCTGGAGACGCTGGAGGAGATCGGCGTCGAGAACGCCGGCTACTTCACCGACAACGGCGGCGAGCACTTCGCCGCAATTCCCTGCCTCAACGACAGCGATGAGGGCATGGCGGTGATCCGGCACCTCACCCTGCGCGAGCTGCAGGGCTGGCTTTAAGCCGGCCGTCCTGCCGGCGGGGATGTGGCTTGGCCGGGCGGCGTCGATCGGTCAGACTCGTATCTGCGTCGGTGGCGGTCGAATCGGCTCGCGGCGCGGGAGGGGACCGTGCCGCTGGGCGTCAACATCGTCGTCATCGCGCTGGTGCTGCTTGTCGTCGTGACGGCAGCGGCCGGAGTGCGCACCATTCCCCAAGGCTACGCCTATACGGTCGAGCGTTTCGGGCGGTATGCGCGGACCCTGGGCCCCGGGCTCGGGCTCATCCTGCCGTATGTGGAACGCGTCGGCCAGCGCGTCAGCATGATGGAGCAGGTGCTCGACGTGCCGAGCCAGGAGGCCATCACCAAGGACAATGCGGGCGTGCGCATCGACGCAGTGGCCTTCTACCAGGTGCTCGACGCGGCCCGCGCCTCCTACGAGGTGGCCAATCTGCCCTTAGCCCTCCTCACCCTGACGATGACCAACATCCGCACCGTGGTGGGCTCGATGGACCTCGACCAGTTGCTGTCGCACCGCGATGACATCAACGAGCGGCTGCTGCGGGTGATGGACGCGGCGGCCTCGCCCTGGGGCGTCAAGGTAACGCGCATTGAGATCAAGGACATCATGCCGCCGCCCGCCATCGCCGAGGCGATGACACGGCAGATGCGGGCCGAGCGCGAGAAGCGCGCCAACGTGCTGGAGGCCGAGGGCCTGCGCCAGGCAGCCATCCTGCGCGCCGAGGGCGAGAAACAGGCGCAGATCCTGGCCGCCGAGGGGCGCAAGGAGGCCGCCTTCCGCGACGCCGAGGCGCGCGAGCGCCAGGCCCAGGCGGAGGCGCTGGCCACCGGGGTTGTCTCATCGGCCATCGCCGCCGGAGATCCGGCGGCGGTGAACTTCCTGGTGGCTGAAAAATACGTGGACGCCTTCCGCACCCTCGCGGCATCGCCCAACCAGCGCGTCGTCGTCGTGCCCTACGAGATGGGCGGCCTCGTGGGTACCCTGGGCGGCGTGGCCGAGATCGCCCGGCAGGTGTTCGGCGAGGGAAGGGACGGCGCCGCAGGGTCCGCCCAAGCGCGCCGGCCGCGTTCCGTGCCGCCGACCGGCGCCTGAGAGCGCGGTGACCATGGCTGGCCACCTCCTATGCTGAACCCGTCTCTCGGACCGTGGCTGTTCATCCTCGCCGGGCTGATGCTGATGGCCGCCGAGATGGTCGTGCCCGGCGCCTTCCTTGTGTGGTTCGGCATCGCGGCGGTGGCGACGGGCGTTGTCGACCTGCTCCTTGCCCCGCCCTGGCAGGTCGACCTCCTGCTGTTCTGCGTCTTCGCCGTCGCGGCGGTGCTGGCCGCGCGCGCGCTCACCCGCGGCCGTGGCGTGCCGGCCGCCGCCGAGCCGCCCTTCCTCAACCGCCGCGGCGATGCCCTGGTCGGCCGGTGCTTTCCGCTCGCCTCGCCGATCGTCGATGGCTCCGGGACGATCCGGGTCGACGATACGATCTGGCGCGTGATGGGGCCGAGCGCCGCCGCCGGCGAGCAGGTCCGTGTGCTGCGGGTGATCGGCGTCAGCTTGGAGGTGGAGCGCGCGGGAGCAGGGCCCGATCCGACGTGAGCGCGTGATCGGGGGACCTCCACCCGATCGGCATGTATTCTAGAGCGTTTTCGAGCGAAGTGGACGCCGGTTCGCGTGAAGAAAACGCGACAAATCAAACAGATAGAGCATTTCGACGACTCGAAGAAACGCGGAAATGCTCTAAGCGACGCCGGCGCGCAGGAGGTCGAGGTAGTGCACCAGGCCCACCGGCTTGCCCGCCTCCACCACGACGATGGCGGTGATCTTCGCGGTCTCCTGGATTTCCAGGGCCTTGGCGAGCAGCGTCTCCGGCCCGATCGTGCGGGGGTTGCGCGTCATCACCCCATCGACCCGCTCCGCTTCCAGGTTGGGCTTGAAGTGGCGGCGCAGATCGCCGTCGGTGACGATGCCGGCGAGGCAGCCGTCCGCATCCGTCACGATCACGCAGCCGAAGCCCTTGCTGGTGATCTCGCCGACGGCCTCGCTCATCAGCGCACCGACCCGGACGATCGGCAGGCGAGCGCCGGTGTGCATGATCTCCCGCGCATGCTTGAGCTGGGCGCCGAGCTTGCCGCCCGGGTGCAGCACGCGGAAGTCCTGGCGGGAGAAGCCCCGCGCCTCCAGCAGCGCGACCGCGAGCGCATCGCCGACGACGATCTGCAGCGTCGTGGAGGTCGTCGGCGCGAGCCCGTTGGGGCAGGCCTCGTCTACGGCCGGCAGCACCAGGGCGATCTCCGCCTGGCAGGCGAGCGTCGAGGCCGCGTTGGACGTGAGGGCGATCAGCGGCACGCGGAACCGCTTGGCGTGGGCCACGATGTCCGACAGCTCGGCCGTCTCGCCCGACCAGGAGAGCGCCAGCAGCACGTCGCCCGGCTGGATCATGCCGAGATCGCCGTGGCTCGCTTCGGCCGGATGGACGAAGTAGGTCGGCGTGCCCGTCGACGACAAGGTGGCGGCGACCTTGCGGCCAACATGGCCGGACTTGCCCATGCCGGTGATGATGACGCGGCCGCTGCTGGCGCCGATCAGGCGCACAGCTGCCGCGAACGGCTCACCAAGGCCGTTGCCAAACGCCGCCTCCAGGGCGGCCAGGCCGGCGCGCTCGACACCAACGGTGCGAAGCGCGGAGGCGACGGGGCTCGCGTCGGCGGAGCGGCGCGAAATGGAGACGGAGCGAAGCACGCGCATCACATAGCACGGGCGGCGCCGTTCGGCGACACGCCCTCAGATCGCTGTATCCCTGTGGGGTCTCAGCCTTTCGCCAGCATGGCCTCGAGCTCGGCCCGGAAGGGGCCGGCCAGTTCCTCGCGGGCGAGCGCGTAGGCCACATTGGCCATCAGGAAACCGATCTTCGATCCGCAATCATGGATCTGCCCGTCGAAGCGGGTGGCGAAGAAGGCCTGCTCGCGTGACAGCTGGATCATCGCGTCGGTCAGCTGGATCTCGCCGCCGGTGCCTCGCTCCTGCTGGGCCAGGAGGTCGAAGATGCGGGGCTGCAGAATATAGCGGCCGGAGATGGCGAGGTTCGACGGTGCGGTGCCCGCCTTCGGCTTCTCGATCATGGCGGTGATCGGATAGGCACCGTCGCGCTCAGGCTCGATGCCGACGATGCCGTATTGATGGGTCTGGTCCTGGGGCACCTCGTAGACAGCGACGAGGTTACCGCCGTGCCGGTCATAGGCCGCGCGCATATCGGCGAGGCATGGGCGGGCGCCCAGGTGCAGCATGTCGGGCAGCAGCAGCGCGAACGGCTCGTCGCCGACGATCTCGCGGGCGCACCACACGGCATGGCCGAGCCCCAGCGGCGCCTGCTGGCGGGTGAAGCTGGTCTGGCCGGCGCCCGGCAGATCCCTGAGCAGGGCCTCGAGCTCCTTGGTCTTGCCGCGATCGGCAAGCGTATGCTCGAGCTCGTACTGGTTGTCGAAGTGGTCCTCGATGACGCCCTTGTTGCGGCCGGTGACGAAGATGAAATGCTCGATGCCAGCAGCTTTGGCCTCATCGACCACGTGCTGGATGACGGGGCGATCCACCACCGTCAGCATCTCCTTGGGCATCGCCTTGGTGGCCGGCAGAAAGCGGGTTCCGAGCCCCGCGACGGGGAACACGGCTTTGCGGATCGGCTTTGTCATGGAGGCTCGTTCGGCTAGAGGGACGAGAGACCGGGTCTCTCTCTAGGTTCTGCGCACGGGCGTCAAGCTGAGCCGGCCGCCTTTTCTGCGCTGCAAACTCCGTTCCATGGCGGCTTCGTTCGCGCTGCAGCCGATCGATTCAAGCTTTCTTAAGCGGCGAGCTGTCCTCTGGCTGGATGGCGAGGGATCGATCATGACGGCTCCGGTTAGGACTGCTGGCGGGCGCGGGCGTGGGTTCGTGGACCGGGCGGTGCGTCTTGGCCGCTCGGGCGCCGCGCTCGCCGTTTGCGCCCTGGCCGGCTGCGCCGGCTCGCCGATCCTGCCCGGCCCCAGCGAGACCGCAGTAACCGGCTCGATTGCGCCGGCCGCTGTCGAACCCGCAACCGGGATGGCGACAGGCGATTTCGGCGCCTTCGTCGCGCACCTGTGGCCCGAGGCGCAGGCGCGGGGCATCTCGCGCGCCACCTTCGATGCCGCGTTCGCCGGCGTCAGGCCCGATCCCAGGATCATCGCGCTGACGCGCCGCCAGGCCGAGTTCGTGCGGCCGGCCGGAGATTACCTCGCCAAGGCGGTGACGGCCGCCCGGCTGGAGCGGGGCGCAGAGGTCGCCGCCGAATATGCGTCGACATTGAATACGATCGCCGCCACCTACGGGGTCGACCGTGCCGCTATCGTCGGCGTCTGGGGCATGGAGACGAACTTCGGCAGCAATTTCGGCAAGAACTACGTCATCCGCGCTCTTGCGACGCTCGCCTTCGAGCGCTACCGGGGCGACTATTTCAAGCGGGAGCTCCTGGTCGCGCTCCAGATCCTGCAGGAGCGGCACATCGCCGTCGGCGACATGCAGGGTTCCTGGGCCGGCGCCATGGGCCAGACCCAGTTTATGCCGACCAGCTTCATGGTCTACGCCGTGGACTACGACCGCGACGGCAGGCGCGATATCTGGCGCTCGGTGCCCGATGCGCTCGCCTCCACGGCCAACTACCTCAAGAAGCACGGCTGGATCACCGGGCTGCCGTGGGGGTTCGAGGTGGTGCTGCCGCCGGGGCCGACGGCCGAGGGCACAAAGCACTCGTTCGCGGCCTGGGCGGCCGCCGGCGCCCGGCGCGCCGATGGCAAGGCGTTCCCCGCGCACGGTGAGGCGAGTGTGCTGCGCCCGGCGGGCGCCGGGGGGCCGGCCTTCCTGGTGACGCGCAACTTCTTCGTCATCAAGCGCTACAACAATTCAACTTCGTATGCGCTCGGGGTCGCCCACCTGGGAGACCGCATCTACGGCGGGCCGCCGGTGCAGGCCGCATGGCCGACCGCACCCCTGACGACCGGATCGATCCGCTAGACCGCTTCCCTTGGGTCTCGAGCCTCCCGCGAGGAACGGGCTCGGTCCGATCGTCGGAGCGAGGGATGCCGATGGAAACGGAGCGTTGCCGACGCCATATGAGCGCGGGGCTGAACAGGACGCCAGGAAGCGCTATAATGGAGCGGCGGAAGGCTGCTCTGGCGCCGGGGCGGGACGCCGCTTGAGAGGGACATGACTCACCGTCGGCTGGTTGCTTTGCTGTGCGCCGTGTTGACCTGCCTGGTGACGGGCGGGCCAACTGTCAGCGCGCTCGACAGCGACCTGCGCAGCCCATTGTTCCAGCGCTCCGGCCGGCCGCCCCCGCGGCAGTACCGGCCCCCGCCGGTCCCGCAGCGTCCGCCGCCGCCCCGCGGCTTCTTCGAATCGCTGTTCGGCGGCGCCCCGCCGCCGGCCGCGGCGCCGGCCCGCCCCACCAGGCCCACCTATGTCCATCGCCCGTACTACCGGCCGCTGCAGGCGGAGCCGTCGCCGCGGGCGGATTATCGGCGGCTGCGATCCCAGCGCGCCGACGAGGCCGATCGGGCGCGCAGCATTCGCCGCAACGCCTCCCGCTTCGATGGGCAGGCACGCCGGGCAGCGCGTCGGCCGGCCCGCGAGGTCGTCAAACCCAAGATCAATCCGTCGACCTTCATCGTCGTCTTCGGCGACAGCCTGGGGCAGTCGCTGGCCGAGGGGCTCGATGCGGCGATGAGCGACAATCAGGACGTGGCGGTCACCGCCAGGACCAGCGGGGAGGCCAGCCTGGCGCGGCCCGAGCCCTACGACCTCGCCAAGGCGGCGCAGGAGGCGTTGGCCGGCCAGGACAAGATGAGCATCGCCGTGATCATGGTCGGGACCAACGATCGCCAACCGATCAAGGACGGCGAGACGGTGGTCACGCCCGGCAGCGAGCGTTGGCTCCAGATCTACAGCAGTCGCGTCACGGATCTGGTCAAGACCTTCGTGGACCGCAAGATCCCGGTCATCTGGACCGGCCAGCCACCGATGAAGGACGACAAGCTGGCGGGCGAGATGGCGGCCCTGAATACGCTCGACCGCGGTCTCGTGGAACGGGCGGGAGGCGTGTTCGTCGACGTGTGGGAAGCTTTTGTCGACCCTGACAATCGCTACTCGGCCTACGGCCCCGATGTCTCGGGCGAGAAGATCAAGCTGCGTACCAACGACGGCATCCATTTCACCAAAGCCGGCGAACGTAAGTTGGCTCACTTCGTCACTGTCGAGATCCGGCGCATCCTCGACCTGAGAGCGGCGGTCGCGGGCCTGCCGATCAGGCCGTCGACCCTGGACCCGGCCGACCCGGCGGAGCTCGTCGACCGCCAGATGACGACCCTGCCCGAACCGCCCGGCAGCGTGGGCCTCACGGTCAAGCCTCTGGCCGGGCCGATCCTGCCGCTGACGGAGATCGAAGTGACCCCCGGCGGCGTGCTGCTGGCGGCGGCCCCGAAAGCGACGGGCGATGCGTCGGTGCTGATCGAGCGTGTGTTCGGCGAGGGCCACGCCGTCGACCCGCGGCCGGGCCGGGCCGACGATTTCCGCTGGCCCAAGCAGGGGTCGTAGAGGGGACGCCGGCGGCTGTGCGGCTCCCGCTCACCGCGGCAGCGTCGAACGGCCCTGCAAAAACTCGTCGACCGAACGTGCGCACTGGCGTCCTTCGCGGATGGCCCACACCACCAGCGACTGGCCGCGCCGCATGTCGCCGGCGGAGAAGACCTTGTCGCGCGAGGCGCGGTAGTCACGCGTGTTGGCAGCGACGTTGCCGCGCGGGTCGAAGCCCACGGCCAGCTCGCTCAGCAGGCCGTCGTGCACCGGCTGGATGAAGCCCATGGCGAGCAGCACCAGATCGGCCTTGAGCTCGAACTCGGTGCCGGGCACGGGCTTGAAGCCGGCGTCGACACGGGTGCAGGCGACCGCTTTGACATGGCCCCTTTCGCCGACAAACCGGGTGGTGGAGACGGCGAACTCGCGCGCCGCTCCTTCCTCGTGGCTCGACGAGGTGCGCAGCTTCAGCGGCCAATCGGGCCAAGTGATCAGCTTGTTCTCCTTCTCGGGCGGCAGCGGCATGATCTCGAGCTGGGTCACCGACAGCGCACCCTGGCGGACCGAGGTGCCGATGCAGTCCGAGCCCGTATCGCCGCCGCCGATGACGACGACATGCTTGCCCGAGGCGAGGATGGGCTTGCCGATGTCCACGTTCTCGCGGCGGTTCTGCTGCGGCAGGAAGTCCATCGCGAAGTGGACGCCGTCGAGTTCGCGGCCGCCGAGGGGCAGATCGCGCGGCTGTTCGGCACCGCCGGCGAGGACGACGGCGTCGTGCGTGTCGAGCAGCTCCTGGGCCGGCACGGTGACGCCGACGTGGCAGTTGTAGTGGAAGGTGACGCCTTCCGCCTCCATCTGCGCCACCCGCCGGTCGATGTGGTGCTTCTCCATCTTGAAATCGGGGATGCCGTAGCGCAGCAGGCCACCGGCCCGGCCGTGCTTCTCGAACACATGCACGTCATGCCCGGCACGGGCGAGCTGCTGGGCGCAGGCGAGCCCCGCCGGGCCCGAGCCCACGACCGCGATCCGCTTGCCGGTCCGCGTCGCCGGCGGATGTGGCACGATCCACCCTGCGGCCCAGCCCTTGTCGACGATGGCGCATTCGATCGTCTTGATGGTCACCGGCGCGTCGGTGAGGTTCAGCGTGCACGAGGCTTCGCAGGGGGCCGGGCAGATCCGGCCGGTAAACTCAGGGAAATTGTTGGTGGAGTGGAGGTTGCGCAGCGCCTCCTGCCAATTGTCGTGGTAGACGAGGTCGTTCCAGTCCGGGATCTGGTTGTTCACCGGACAGCCGTTGTGACAATACGGGATGCCGCAGTCCATGCAGCGCGCCGCCTGGTCACGGGTGCCTTGTTCGCCCAGCGGGATCACGAATTCCTGGTAATGGCGAATGCGATCCGACGCAGGCCGATACTTGCGGTCCTGACGATCGATCTCCATGAAGCCGGTCACCTTGCCCATTGCTTGCGAAAGCCCCTCTCACGCATCCGGTGCGTGCCACAATTTAGCTATTCGAATTCCAGTCTGCGCGGAAGCGGAGAGAAGCGTGCGCGGGCGGAAACGGCCGGCCGGAGGGCCGGGTGCTCCGCCCGCGCCGACGGTCCTACTCGGCGGCAACCCGCCGCTGCGACACCTCGATTTCTTCAAGCGCGCGCCGGTATTCCACCGGCATCACCTTGACGAACTTCGGCAGGAAATCGGTCCAGTTCTGAAGGATCTCGGCCGCCCGGCCCGATCCCGTATAGCGGTGATGGTCGGTGATGAGCTGATGCAGCCGCTCCGCATCCTGCCGTGACATATTGTCGAGCACGTCGATGCGTCCCTTGAAGGTCAGGTCGCCGCCCTGGTGGTGCAGGCGCTCGAGCAACTCCTCCTCCTCCGCCACCGGCTCCAGGTCGACCATGGAGAGATTGCAGCGCTTGGCGAAGGTGCCGTCCTCGTCCAGCACGTAGGCGATGCCGCCCGACATGCCGGCGGCGAAGTTGCGGCCGGTCTGGCCGATCACGACGACGACGCCGCCGGTCATGTATTCGCAGCCGTGGTCGCCGGTGCCCTCGACGACCGCAATGGCCCCCGAGTTGCGCACGGCAAAGCGTTCGCCGGCGACCCCGTGGAAGTAGCACTCGCCGGCGATGGCGCCGTACAGCACGGTGTTGCCGACGATGATCGACTTCTCCGGCACGATGGTCGCATTCGCCGGAGGCCGCACCACGATGCGCCCGCCCGACAACCCCTTGCCGACATAGTCGTTGGCCTCGCCCTCCAGGTCGAGGGTGACGCCGGTCGCGACCCAGGCGCCGAACGACTGGCCGGCCGTTCCCTTGAGCTTCACCGTGATGGTGTCGGGCGGCAGGCCCGCATGGCCGTAGCGCTTGGCGATCTCGCCCGACAGCATGGCCCCGGTGGTGCGGTCGACGCTGCCGATCGCATGTTCGATCACGACCGGCTCGCGCCGCTCCAGGGCCGGCTGCGCGGCGGCGATCAGCTTGCGGTCGAGCACCTGGTCCAGATGATGGTCCTGGGTCTCGCTGCGGTAGATCGTGTAGCCCTCTGCCTCCTGCGGCTTGTGGAACAGCTTGGAGAAGTCGAGGCCCTTCGCCTTCCAGTGCTCGACGACGCGCCGCTTGTCGAGCATCTGCATCTGGCCGACCATTTCGTTGAACGTCCGGTAGCCGAGCCCGGCCATGATCTCGCGCACTTCCTCCGCCACGAAGAAGAAGAAGTTGATCACGTGCTCCGGCGTGCCCACGAAGCGCTTGCGCAGCACCGGGTCCTGAGTCGCCACGCCGACGGGGCAGGTGTTCAGGTGGCACTTGCGCATCATGATGCAGCCGGCCGCGATCAGCGGCGCCGTAGCGAAGCCGAACTCGTCGGCCCCCAGCAGCGCGCCGATGACCACGTCGCGGCCGGTCCTGAGGCCGCCGTCCACCTGCACGACGATGCGGCTGCGCAGGCGGTTGGCGACCAGCGTCTGGTGCGTTTCCGCCAGGCCGATCTCCCACGGCGAGCCCGCGTGCTTGATCGAGGTCAGCGGCGAGGCGCCGGTGCCGCCTTCGAAGCCGGCTATGGTCACGTGGTCGGCCCGCGCCTTCGAGACGCCCGCCGCCACCGTGCCGACCCCCACCTCGGCTACCAGCTTGACCGATACGGCGCCCGCCGGATTGACGTTCTTCAGGTCGTAGATCAGCTGCGCCAGGTCTTCGATCGAATAGATGTCGTGATGCGGCGGCGGCGAGATCAGGCCGACGCCCGGAGTCGAATGGCGCACCTTGGCGATGACCGCATCGACCTTATGGCCGGGCAGCTGGCCGCCTTCGCCGGGCTTTGCGCCCTGCGCCATCTTGATCTGCATCATGTCGGAGTTGACGAGATACTCCGTCGTCACGCCGAAGCGGCCGGACGCCACCTGCTTGATGGCCGAGCGCATGGAATCGCCGTTCGCCAGCGGCCGGAACCGATCGGTCTCCTCGCCGCCCTCGCCGGTGTTCGACTTGCCGCCGATGCGGTTCATGGCGATGGCGAGCGTGGTATGTGCCTCGCGGGAGATCGAGCCGAACGACATCGCTCCGGTGGCGAAGCGCTTGACGATCTCATTGGCCGGCTCGACTTCGTCGAGCGGCACCGGGGCGCGCCCATCCTCCTCGGCGGTGCGGATGCCGAACAGCCCGCGGATGGTCAGCAGCCGCTCGTCCTGGTCGTTGAGGCGCTGGGCGTAGGCCTGATAGCGCTCGAGCGCGTTGCCACGCACCGCGTGCTGGAGATCGCGCACCGTGTCGGCGGTCCAGGCGTGGTCCTCGCCGCGCACGCGGTAGGCGTAGTCACCGCCGACATCGAGCGCCGTGAGGTAGATCGGCGCGTTGCCGAAGGCATCGTCGTGGCGCCGCGCGGTCTCCTCCGCCACCTCGGCCAGCCCCACGCCCTCGATCGGTGTCGCGGTGCCGGTGAAATAGCGGCCGACGAAGGTGCTGGACAGGCCGACGGCATCGAAGATCTGGGCGCCGCAATAGGACTGGTAGGTGGAGATGCCCATCTTGGACGCCACCTTGAGCAGGCCCTTGCCGATCGACTTGATGTAGCGCTTGACGGCCTCCTTGCGATCGACCTCGATCGGGAACTCGCCACGGCTGTGCAGGTCGAGGATGGTGTCGAAGGCGAGGTAGGGGTTGATCGCTTCGGCCCCGTAGCCCGCCAGGCAGGCGAAGTGGTGCACCTCGCGCGCCTCGCCGGTCTCGACCACCAGGCCCACGGAGGTGCGCAGGCCCTTGCGGATGAGGTGGTGATGCACCGCGGCGGTCGCCAGCAGGGCGGGGATCGGGATGCGGTCCGGCCCGACCTGACGGTCCGACAGCACGATGATGTTGTAGCGGCCGCGCACGGCCGCCTCGGCCCGCTCGCACAGGCGCTCGAGCGCCAGCTCCATCCCCGCCGCGCCCGTCTTGGTCGGATAGGTGGTGTCCAGCGTCTTGGTGTCGAATTGATCCTCGATGGCGCCGATGTTGCGGATCTTCTCCAGATCCCCGTTGGTCAGGATCGGCTGGCGCACCTCGAGCCGCTTCAGGCGCGAGGTGCCCTCATGGTCGAGGATGTTGGGCCGCGGCCCGATGAACGACACCAGGCTCATGACCAGCTCCTCGCGGATCGGGTCGATCGGCGGGTTGGTCACCTGGGCGAAATTCTGCTTGAAGTAGGTGTAGAGCGGCTTGGATCTGGCCGAAAGCGGCGCGATCGGCGTGTCGGTGCCCATGGAGCCGACCGCCTCCTGGCCGGTAATGGCCATGGGCGACAGCAGCATGCGCAGGTCTTCCTGGGTGTAGCCGAAGGCCTGCTGGCGATCGAGCAGCGACACGTCCGCGCGCGGTGCGCGCGCCTCCACCGGCGGCAGGTCCTCCAGCACGATCTGCGTGCGCTCCAGCCACTCGCTGTAGGGATGGCTGGTGGCGAGCTCGCGCTTGATCTCGTCGTCGGAAACGATGCGGCCCTTCTCCAGGTCGATCAGCAGCATCCTGCCCGGCTGGAGGCGCCACTTCTCGACGATGTCCTCCTCCGGGAAGGTGAGCACGCCCATCTCCGAGGCCATGACGACCAGGCCGTCGCGCGTCACGAAATAGCGGGCCGGGCGCAGGCCGTTGCGGTCGAGCGTGGCGCCGATCTGGCGGCCATCGGTGAAGGCGATCGCGGCCGGACCGTCCCACGGCTCCATCAGCGCCGCGTGGTACTCGTAGAACTGGCGCCGCTCCTCGTCCATGAGCGGATTGCCGGCCCAGGCCTCGGGGATCAGCATCATCATGGCATGGGCGAGCGAATAGCCCCCGCGCACCAGGAACTCGAGCGCGTTGTCGAAGCAGGCGGTGTCGGACTGGCCCTCGTAGGAGATCGGCCAGAGCTTCGAGATATCTTCCCCGAACAGCGGCGAGGAGACCGAGGCCTGCCGTGCCGCCATCCAGTTGACGTTGCCGCGCAGCGTGTTGATCTCGCCGTTGTGGGCGACCATCCGGTAGGGGTGGGCCAGCGACCAGGTGGGGAAGGTGTTGGTCGCGAAGCGCTGATGCACGAGCGCGATGGCCGAGACCAGGCGCGGGTCCTTGAGATCGAGGTAATAGGCACCGAGCTGGGTCGACAGCAGCATGCCCTTGTAGACGAGCGTGCGCGAGGACAGGCACACGGCGTAGTAGCCCTTGGTGCGCTCGTCGCCGAGGTCGTTGACCGCGTTGGAGACCACCTTGCGCAGCACGAACAGCCGGCGCTCGAAGTCATCGCCGGGCGCGGTGTCGCCGCCGCGGCCGATGAACACCTGGCGGTGGAACGGCTCGGTCGGCTTGACGCTGTAGCCGAGGTCCGAATTGTCGACCGGCACATCGCGCCAGCCCAGCAGCACCTGGCCTTCGGCTGCCGCGGCGCGCTCGACGGTGTCCTCGATCAGCCTGCGGCCCTCCGGGTCCCGCGGCATGAAGAAGTGACCGACGGCATAGTCGCCGGCCGTCGGCAGCGTGATGCCGAGCTTGGGACATTCGTCGGCGAAGAATTCATGCGGCATCTGCAGCAGCAGGCCACAGCCGTCGCCCGCCTTGGGGTCGGCACCGACGGCGCCCCGGTGCTCCAGATTGCGCAGGATCGCGAGCCCGTGCTCGATGATCGCGTGCGACTTCTCGTTCTTCATATTCGCGACAAAGCCGACGCCGCACGAATCGTGCTCGTTCGCCGGGTCGTACAGACCCGTCGGAGCCGGAAATCCCGGATCGACGCCGCGACGGGCCGCGGATGGAGCGTTCCGAATTGCGGTGTCGCCGATCGTGTCGCGCATGTCAGCCCCCGAACGCCAAGACTTTCACTGCCGTGAAGCACGGCAATATCGATGCCAGATCGCCCGGCCGGCTCCCCTCGGGGAAGCCCGCCGGCACTCGCGTTGTCGAGGTTCGGTCGCTCTGGCCCTGCGCCCGCACCTCGCGGGCCCGGCCAGCCGTCAGGCTGCGCGCGCGCCCATTGTCCGCACGACGCGGACAGTCGGTTTCAGGCTCTTTCGATCAGCCGCATTCATCTGCGCTGCCATTGTGGCCCGCCCTGTCCGACAGGTCGAGAGCGCGCGTGCGCGCGCTCCCTGGGAAAAAATGGACAGCAGGGCTGTCCTACCCTCACATTGGCAGATTTCTAGACTGTGCACAAGGGCGGCGGCCCCGCGCCCATTGCATCGCCCGTGCATGAAAAAGGCGCCCCGAGGGGCGCCTTCCGTGGTCGTCGGCGATGCGTTGGGCTGTCAGGCCGCGACTTTCGTCTCGACGGTCTCGACCTTTGCGTCGATGACCGGGGCTTCCACCCCGTTGCCCTTGCCGCCGATGGGGATCTGGCGCGGCTTCTTGGCCTCCGGGATCTCACGGACGAGCTCGACGTGCAGCAAGCCGTTGCGGAGCTCGGCTCCAACGACCTGCACGTGGTCGGCCAGCTGGAAGCGGCGCTCGAACGCTCGCGAGGCGATGCCCTGATAGAGGACCTCGGCCTTGTCGCCGGTCGTCTGGGCGCTCTTGTCGCCGCGGATGCTCAGCGTACCTTCCTTGACCTCGATGGAGAGCTCGCCCTCAGCGAAGCCAGCGACTGCCACCGTGATGCGATAGGCGTTCTCGCCCGTGCGCTCGATGTTGTAGGGCGGATAGGTAGGGGCGCTGTCGACCGCCGTCAGCTTGTCCAGCATGTTGAACACGCCGTCGAAACCGACCGTGGAGCGGTAGAGGGGGGACAAATCGAACTGTCGCATGGCATATCCTCCAAGTGAAGCGACATGCAAAATCCGCCTCGTGACGAGCGCGGATCAGCCGGGATGTGCAGCCGTGTGGCCTGCACGCGGCTGAGTTGGGAATGGGCCCACGCGATGTCAAGGTTGGCGTCACGGGGCCGGAATGCCCGGTCGCAGGGGTTGGAGGCGCGCGTGGATTTCGTTGAGACGGCCGACAATCCGATCCCCGCCGGTGCGGAGTTGATGCCGGTGACGACCGGCGACGGCCGCGTGCTGCGCGCCGTGCGCTGGCCGGCCGCCGCGGGGGCGGCCGAGGTCAAGGGCACGGTCTTGATCCTCCAGGGCCGGGCCGAGTTCCTGGAGAAGTACTTCGAGACGGTGGGCGATCTGCTAGCCCGCGGCTTTGCGGTCGTGACCTTCGACTGGCGCGGGCAGGGCGGATCCGAGCGCGAGCTGGCCAATCCCGCCAAGGGCCATGTCGACGACTTCTCGCTCTACCGGCTGGACCTGGAGGCGGTGCTCGACCAGGCCGTGTCGCCCGCCTGGCCGCAGCCGCTGTTCGGACTTGCCCATTCCATGGGCGGTGCGGTCCTTTTACAGGCGTTGAGCCAGGGATTTGATCGCTTTGCACGGGTCGTGACCATTGCGCCGATGGTCGACATCGCGCTGATCGCCATGCCGCGGCTGGCGCGCGCGCTGGCGCAGGGCCTCGACGTGGTGGGGCTCGGCACCGCCTACGTGCCGGGCGGAGGCGCCCGCTCGATTCAACGCAAGCCGTTCGCGGGCAACCGGGTGAGCGGCGATGCCGTGCGCTATGCCCGCAACGCGGCCGCCGCGCGGCCCGACATCGCCGTCGGCGACCCCACCATCTCATGGCTCAACGCCGCTTTCCGCTGCATGGCGACGCTCACGGAGCCACGCTTCGGCGCTGCAATCACGACGCCGATCCTGGTTATCGGCGCCGGGGAGGACAGGATCGTCTCGACGCTCGCCGTGGAGCGCTTCGCCACGCGCCTCAAGAGCGGCCACGCCATCGTCATCCCGGCGTCGCTGCACGAGGTGTTGATGGAGCGCGAACCGATCCGCGACGCGTTCTTCGCCGCCTTCGATGCCTTCATTCCCGGCAGCACTGTCGCGCCAGCGACGGCAGCCGCGAAGGCTGCCGGTTAGCTCTCTCCGCGCGTGCCGCGGCCGCGCCGCGGCTTCGCCGCCGGCCTGCTTTCGATCGGCACCATGTTGGCGATGACCGGATTGGGCGTGTGATCCAGCGGCGCTCCCGTTGCCGCGTCGACGCCCACCCCGATCACGCCGCCGATCAGGATGTTGCCGGCAAGCCCCGCTGCGCCGCCGCCGCTGAGCCGCGTCGTCACCGGTATCTGGACCGGGTAGTGGCCGTCGAGCGAGAAGGTGGCGACGAACTCCTGCTTGCGTGGCACGTCCCAGATGCAGGGCGCCGCCGGGCAGCTCATGCCCATGTTCGACACCACCTGCGCGCCGGGCGGATTGGACTCCACCGTGACCTTCTCCGTGGTCCCGCGCACGACCGTGCCGCAGCCCGCGCCAACGAGCGCCGCGGCCGCAGCCGCAGCGAAAAACACCTTGTACATGAAATGCCCCCAATTCCCTCGTGCGGCCTAGCCACGCGGCAACCAGGAGTCGATAGGACTTTCGGTTAAGCGGAGCCTGCGCAGTAAGCGGCAGCTGGCGGGCGCGCGCCCGGCCGCGCTGGCGCTGCCGATGGAGGCTCGTGCCGTGTTAGACGGCGCCCCGGGCGAGCAACTCGAGCGCCTGCTCGTGCACGCGGGGGTCACCCGCCGCCACGACGGCGCCGCCGCCGGTGACCGGCCCCCCGTCCCAGGTGGTGATGACGCCCCCTGCGCCCTCGATGATCGGCACCAGCGGCACGATATCGCACGCCTTGAGCCCGGCCTCGACCACCAGGTCGATGTGGCCGGCGGCGAGCAGGCAATAGGCGTAGCAGTCCGTGCCGAAGCGGGTGAGCTGGCAGGCGCGCTCCACCCGGTCAAATGCATCGAGCGCGCCGCCCTCGAAGAGCCGCGGCGAGGTCGAGGCCAGGGTGGCGGAGGCCAGCTCCGCACAGCGCCGGGTGCGGATGACGCGCTGCTCGTCGCCCCGCCGGTAGCCGCTCTCACCGCCGTCGCCGAAAAACCGCTCGCCGATGAAGGGCTGGTGCATGAGCCCGTAGGCGGGGTGGCCATGGTGCTTGAGCCCGATCAACGTACCCCACAGCGGCAGCCCGCTGATGAAGGCGCGCGTCCCGTCGATCGGGTCGAGCACCCAGACATACTCGGCGTCGGGGCGTTCGTCGTCGAACTCCTCGCCCTCGATGCCATGGGCCGGAAAGGTGCGGCGGATCATCGACCGCATCACCGATTCGGCGGCGCGATCCGCCTCCGTCACCGGATCGAAGTCTCCGTGCGACGACTTGTTCTCGGCGATCAACGTGGAGCGGAAGAAGGGATTGATCGTCCGGCCCGACACGTCCGCGAGCTCATTGACGAAGGCGCCGAAATCCACCGCGGTCATGGCCTGTCCTCAAAGCCGGTGCCCGAGCGCCGGGCCTGGCCCGTGTGGATAGCAAAAAGACGTGAAGGTTCAAACGTTTCCGAAGCGCGATGCCGAAAACGCGGCCGGCACGGCATCTCGCCACTTGCATTTTGTGCGGTGCGATGGCATCTTGTTGCAGTGCGGTACCGTCCTTGACGGGATCGCTGCCCTCCTTGGGCGTTTCCTCCCTAGACTTGGGCCGCACTTCGGTGCGGCCCTTTTTATGGGGGCGGTGTCCGTCCCCCCGTTCGGGGCGGCCGCGCCATTCCGCACCTGGCCCACAGTGGCCGTGCCCGCCGGCTACTCGGCCGCGATCGAACGCGGCATCGAATCAGTGGCGACCCGCGCGACGAACTCGCCGAACACCTGGGTCAGGTGCTCCGCCAACGTCGCCCAGCCTTCGTTCGGCTCCAGCGTCCGCTCATCCATGTAGAGGCCCCGGTTGATCTCCACCTGAATGGCATGCCGGAAGGTGGCCGGGGCGCCGTAGTGCTCGGTGATGAAGCCGCCGGCATAGGGCTTGTTGCGGGCGACCGTGTAGCCCAGCGCGCTGAACAGAGCCTCCAGCAAGTCGGTCACCCGGCCGTCGCAGCTGGTGCCGTACCGGTCGCCGAGGACGATGTCGGCGGTCTGTCCCTCATGGCGCGGCAGGCTGGTGGACGGCATGGAGTGGCAGTCGACCAGCACCACGGTGCCGAACTGCCTGAGCGTGCGCGTCGCCAGATGCCGAAGGACCCGGTGGTAAGGCTTGTAGAGATGCTCGATGCGCTGCAGCGCCGCCGCTACCGGCAGCCGGGCGCGGTAGATGTCGTGGCCGTCGGCGACGATGCGCGGAATGGTGCCGAGGCCGCCGGCGACCCGCATCGATCGACTGTTGGCATACGCCGGCAGCGGTCCGTCGAACATGCGGGGGTCGAGCTCGTAAGGTTCGCGATTGACGTCCAGATAGGCTCTGGGGAAGCGCGCGCTCATCAGCGGCGCGCCGAAACGCACGATCGGGCCGAACAGCAGATCCACGTGCGCGTCCTCGGACCGGCGCAACGACAACGGGTCGAGCCGTGAGGAGGCCAGAAAATTCGGCGGATAGACGCGCCCGGCATGCGGCGCGTTGAACACCACCGGCACGGATTGCCGCATCGGCTCGGTGAGCACGAAAGGCGGATCGAACGTCGAGTCCGGCGGGGATTGCATCAAATGGGAACCGCTCGCAGGCCGAAGAGCTACGGGAGAGAACTTTGGCTTCGAAAATGGCGGATGTCCATGATGACGATGGGCTGACGGACACGTCGCCCGTCGGCCTTGGCTTGCCCTATTCACAGCTTCTTTACGGCGGGCAGTCTTTATGGTCGAACGACCCAGTCGCCCCGTGAAGCCGATGACCAACAAGATCCTCCTTGCCGAAGACGACAATGACATGCGGCGCTTTCTCGTGAAGGCGCTGGAGAACGCCGGCTACGACGTAGCCTCGTTCGACAACGGCCTGTCGGCCTACAACCGCTTGCGGGAGGAGCCATTCGAGCTGCTTCTGACCGATATCGTGATGCCGGAAATGGACGGTATCGAGCTCGCACGCCGCGCCACCGAGCTCGATCCGGACCTCAAGGTCATGTTCATCACGGGCTTCGCCGCCGTGGCGCTCAACGCCGATTCGCGGGCCCCGCGCGATGCCAAGGTGCTCTCGAAGCCCTTCCACCTGCGCGAACTGGTGAACGAGGTCGAGAAACTCCTCGCCGCATAATTCGTGCGATACCGGTTGCGCACGCGCGAGCGAGCGGGTATATCGCCCGCTCGCTCGGGCCGAGCCTTCGGTCAGCGGGCGTGGCCGGACGGGGCGCTCGGAACGGGCGCCGCCTCGTCGGTCTGAAAGTTCGTGGCATGGGCCAGGGTCAATCGACCATCGGCTCAATCCATCAAGGCATTTCGCGATTGGATGAGATCATCCGGTTGCATTGAAATGCTCCAGGTCTTTGAATCTGGGCGCTTCTCGGCGGTTGGGTGTTTCACCTGGCCGCGAAGCGCTCGAGGGCGCGTAGCTCAGCGGGAGAGCACTACGTTGACATCGTAGGGGTCACAGGTTCGATCCCTGTCGCGCCCACCATCTTGTCGAAGTTTGCGGCCGGCTCTCGTCGTCGTGCCGGACGGGGAACGGACTATGAAGATCCGCAATTCACTGAAGTCGCTCATGGGGCGCCATCGCGACAACCAGCTCGTGCGCCGCCGCGGCCGCGTCTACATCATCAACAAGACGCAGAAGCGCTACAAGGCCCGCCAGGGCTGATCGGCGGCAGCCGCGGCGCTGCGGGCTGGTCACGTCGCGGGCGGCCGATGCCGCCCTTCGACGCCGGGCCTGAGGGCGCGGCATCATGGGCACGCGGACCGGCAGGGTTGCGGATTGGATCCGGCCGTGTTCCGGTCTATTGTTCTCCCATGAGCCGTCCTTTAGCCACCGCCGGCCGTCCGAGGTTGCTTCGTTGCGCGTCGATGGTAGCGGCGGCGGCAATCTGGTTCGGCGCCGCCATATCGGCGTCCCTGGCCCAATCCAGGCCCGAGTCCCCATCCAAGCATGAGCCTCAGGCGCCTGCCCCTCAGGCTGCCAAGCCGCCGGCCGAGGTCGGCAAGCACGAGGCCGACAGTGGCGCGACGCTCGATCGCCTGTTCGCCCGCCTGGCGCAAGCTAAGGATGACGACGAGGCCGCAGGCATCACGCGGCAGATCGAGCGGCGCTGGATGCAGTCGGGCAGCGATACGGCCGATCTGCTGATGGGGCGCGCCGTCGTGGCCCTGGCTGCCGGCGACCAGCCGCTCGCTGTCGAACTGCTCGACCGCGTCGTCACCATTCGCCCCGCCTGGGCCGAGGCGTGGAACAAGCGGGCCACGGTCTTCACGCTCATGGGCGACCAGCAGCGCGCCGTCGCCGACATCCAGAAGACGCTATCGCTGGAGCCGCGCCATTTCGGCGCCTTGAGCGGGCTGGGCACCATCTTCAGCGCCAACGACGATGACAAGCACGCGCTCGATGCCTATCGCCGCGCCCTGGCCATCAATCCGTTCCTGGACGCTGTCAAGGAGCGCGTGAAGCGGCTGGAGCCCGACGTCGACGGCCGCGACCTCTGAGCCGCGCCGGCGCATGCCCGGCACGCGCCGATCGGATGAACGTCGCTCATCCGGTCGGACAGAAGCGCTCCGGAGCGCCTTCTCAACCCAATCCGAAGCACTCCAATCGCTAGAGCATGTCCGCGTTTCTTCGAATCGCCGAAGTGCTCTATCTGTTTGATTCATCGCGTTTTCTTCACGCGAACCGGTGTCCACTTCGCTCGAAAACGCTCTCTAGTGCGGCGCTCCGATTAGAGCGCCCGGCGCATGCCGGTCCGCCGATCCGGCCTGAGGGACAAACGCTCAGCGGCCGCCGGTGCCCGCCGGGTTGACGAAGGCGACGCGCAGCATGTTGGTTGCGCCCGGCGAGCCGAAGGGAATGCCGGCCACGATCAGCACGCGCTCGTTACCCTGTGCGAAGCCCTCGTCGCAGGCATGGCTGCAGGCGCGCTGGGTCATGTCGTCCATGTCGTGGGCGTCCTCGGTTACCACCGCGTGGATGCCCCAGCTCACCGCGAGCCGGCGCGCCGTCGCCACGTTCGGGGTCAGCGCGACGGTGGGCGTCTGCGACCGCTCCCGGGCGATGCGCAGCCCGGTCGAGCCCGATGCCGTCCAGGCCACGATCGTCTTGATGTCGACGGTCTCGGCAATGGTGCGGGCGGCGGCCGCGATCGCGTCAGCCCCGGTGCGCTCGGGCTCTGTGCGCTGGGCCGTAATGATGGTCCGGAAGTTGGCGTCGCTTTCCACCTGAATGCCGATACGGTTCATGGTGGCGACCGCTTCGGTCGGATACTGGCCGGCCGCGCTCTCGGCCGAGAGCATGATCGCGTCCGCGCCCTCGAACACCGCCGTCGCCACGTCCGACACTTCGGCGCGCGTCGGCACGGGGGCTGATATCATCGATTCGAGCATCTGGGTGGCGACGACGATCGGTTTGCCGAGGCGCCGGCCCATGCGCGTGATGCGCTTCTGGATGCCGGGCACCTGCTCCAGCGGCATCTCGACGCCGAGGTCGCCACGCGCCACCATCAGCCCGTCGGCCAGCTCGAAGATCTCGTCGAGCCGCGTCACCGCTTGCGGCTTCTCGATCTTCGCCATCACCATCGCCCGGCCGCGCGCCGTCTTCTTGACCTCGGCCACGTCCTCGGGCCGCTGCACGAACGACACGGCGATCCAGTCGACACCGGCATCCAGCGCCGCCTCCAGGTCGGAATGATCCTTGCCGGTCAGCGCTGACACGGGGATCGTCGTATCCGGCAGGCTCACGCCCTTGCGGTTGGACACCGCGCCGCCGACCACGACGTTGGCGATCGCCTGGGCCGCGTGACCGTCGCGGCGCACCTCGATCACCTTGAGCTCGACCTTGCCGTCGTCGATCAGCACGGTATGGCCGGGCTCGAGGGCAGTCAGGATTTCGGGGTGTGGCATCTGTACGCGCGTGCGGTCGCCGGGAGTGGCGTCGCCGTCCAGCGTGAAGTGGTCGCCCGCATCGAGCATCACCCTGTCGCCGGCGAAAACGCCAAGGCGCAGCTTGGGGCCCTGCAGGTCAGCCAGGATGCCGATCGGGCGCCCGACCTTGGCCTCCACGGCACGGATGTCGGCAACCCGCTCCCTGAGCGCGTCGCGCGAGGTGTGGCTCATGTTGATGCGGAACAGATCGGCGCCGGCGAGGAACAGCTTCTCGATCATCTCGGGCGTCGAGGATGCAGGCCCAAGCGTGGCGACGATCTTCACACGGCGCAGACGTCTCATTTGGGCGCTTCCCTTAAACGTGGGCTGTCGGTCAACTGCACGGTCCAGCTCTTCTGCTCCCCCGTGTCGACCTCGAAGAAGCCGTTGCGGTCGAACCCGCGGGCCAGGCAATTGTCGATGCCGCGGACCGAGAACTCACGGTCGCGCGTGCACATGAAGGCCTTGCCGGACCACTCGCCGCCGCGGTCGTAGTCGACGGCGTAGATGTAGTAGAAGCGGGCGGCGAGCTGGCCGCGCAGCATGGTCTCGCAGCCGCGCGCCGACAGATTCCACCACCCTTCCGTCACCCAGCCCTGCGCGTCGCGGTAGCCCAGCGCGACGCCCAGGCGGCTGTTCGTCATGTTGCACAGGCGCAGATCGGCCCGGGCCGCCGCGGGCATCAAGGCGACGGCAAGCGGGGCCAGCGCCGCGAGCAGCCCCAGCCTGCCGCTGCGGCGGCGACGGACCGAACGCGCGCCCGTCGCAGCGGGAGCCGCCGGGGGCAGCTGCGGTTGCGGGTTTCCTCCGCCATGCCACGAATCCGGTGGCAGGGCCGGCATCCTGGTGTCCGGATCAACCTCCGTCGGGCGGAATCGGAAGGGCGCTTCGTTCATGCGGTGCTCGCGTTGGCAAACTTGTGGCCGACCTTGTCGACAGCATCGTGACGAAAAACAGGACCTTAAGGCGCGAGCACGGCAGCCGAGGCGCGGGGGCTGCGCACGAATCAGGTGCACGCTGCGATCTTGCCCCTCCGCTGCGGCAAGTCCACATACCATGATCACGGCCTCGGGGTGCCGGCGCGGGCACATGGATAGCGGAGGATGAGATGGCTGCACCAACGGACGCCGAGATGATCGAACTGGAAGCCGCAGCGTTCCGGCGTCTCGTCGGTCATCTGCGCGAGCGCACGGACGTGCAGAACATCGATCTGATGAACTTGGCCGGTTTTTGCCGCAACTGCCTGTCCAACTGGCTGAAGGACGCGGCCGACGCGCGCCAGCTCGATCTGCCGCGCGAGCAGAGCCGAGCGCACGTCTATGGCATGCCCTATGACGAATGGAAGGCGAAGCATCAGCGCGAGGCGACGCCCGCGCAGCAGGCGGACTTTTCTGCCGCCGGCAAGCACGGCTGAGCGGCGGCCGCGCCGGGGCGGCCCCGATTTGTTGTGGATGGCGCCCCCACTTGTCCCCAGGGCGGGGCCTGTGAGCATCCGTGGCGAGCCGTCAATCTATTGATTTCGTTTGCTCTTGCAGCAAAGGTGCGACGAACGGTGCCGGCTGTTGCATGCCTCGGCGCCACATTTCGGCACGGCTGGCGCGGTCTATGATCGGCGTAATCGGGCGCAGCCCGCGTAGCCGTCAAGGATCAGAAGCACAGACATGGTCGACCCCGCAGTGCCCGACATGGCCGATACCGGCGTTGCCGCCGAGGAGTTGAAGCAGTTCATCGAGCGGATCGAGCGTCTCGAGGAGGAGAAGGCGGCCCTGGCCGGCGACATCAAGGAAGTGTTTGCCGAGCTCAAGGGACGGGGCTTCGACGCCAAGGCCGTCCGCACCATCCTGCGCATCCGCAAGAAGGATCATGCCGAGCGCCAGGAGGAGGAGGCGATCCTCGAGCTCTACATGCAGGCGCTCGGCATGGCCTAGAGCATTTTCGAGCGAAGTGGATGCCGGTTCGCCTGAAGAAAATGCGATAGAGCAAAAAAGTAGAGCATTTCCGCGGTTCGGAGAAACGCGGAAATGCTCTAGAGGGCTCGCAATTGGACGAAGACATCCAATTGCAGAAAGCTCATGATCCTTTGCCCCCAAAGCGCTTCATGCGGTGGATGAAATCATTCGACCGCAGGAAGCGCTCTAGATTTAATACCGTGTCACATTTGTAGCCGAGCAGCTGATCGGGACCTTTGTTCCAAAGGGCCGCCCGCGACGCGCGCGGTCAGTCTCTGAGCGAGCGGACGGCGACAATCGCCCACAGGCCGATCGATACGAAGGCGATCGGTGCCGTGGCCAGCATCAGCCAGCCCGTCACGCCCATGGCATAGAGGCCCTCGCCGATGTCGATGCCGGCGACCAGGCAAGGCTGCGCCGCCCCGTGGCCGCCGCGGCAACCCGCGAGCAGGCCGATGGCAGCTGCCAGTGCGACCGAGGCCAGCGGCGCCCAGCCCAGGACGGTGGTGATGATGGCCGCTGCAACCAAGCCGCGCCGCGTCATCGCCCTGCGTCCACGATGCTCAGAAGCCCGGTCCAACCGCCGCTGCATGTTTTGGCGAACGGGCGATGGCACCTGATCGCGAACCAATACGTAACATCGCGAGGCGAAGGCGTTGACCGAGGAGGCGATGCCAAACGATCGCTCGAAGCTCTTCGGTGCCTCACGACACGGCCGGAGCGGCTGCGGTGCCGAACGCTCTCAGCGGCCGTTGAATGCAGCCGCGGCGCCGTCCCCGCCCAAGATCGCCGGGATGCTCGTCGGCGGCTGCGTCGCCGGGGTGCGCGGGCCGGAGAAGGTGATGGGCGCCGACCGGGCCGGCGCCTCCACGGCGCTCCCGTTGGGACGGGACGCCGCAATCAAGGCCGCCGCAGTCAACCCGTTGGCCTGTTTGGCCGTCGGCTCGCCGGCGCGCACGGTGTCGCTGGCGAAGGTGGCGCTGCTGTAGGCGGCGGCAAGGCGCGTGGGCAGGGGCGGCGCGGCCGCAGCCAGCGGCCGCACCGATACGGGCGGTCGGGCCACGGGCCCGCCTGGTGGGAGCGGCGCAGACGGAGAGGCGTAGGCGAGCGCCGAGCCCGGCTTGGCGTCCGATGCCGCGGCGCCGGCAGCCAGGGCGGCGAGGGCGGCCGCGGAGCCATCGTCCGGCCGTGAGTGGGCGTTGCCGGCGTCAGTCGGCCGGACCGGCGGCAGCGGCGCCATGGCGAATGCCGCCGCGCCGCTGCTGCCCAGGTCGGTCGGCCGGGGGGGCGGCAGGGGCATGCTGGCCACGGCGACCGGCTCGGCCGCCTGTTCGGGCTGGGCGGCCGGCTCCTGCGCCGGCCGGGCCACTGGTAACGGGGCCAGGGCCGGCGAAGCCGGTTCCGGCTCCTGCGCGGCCGGGCGGGCCACCGGCAGCGGCGCCAGGGCCGGGGTCGCCGAAGCTGGAGCGGGGGCAGCGGCCGCCTGCTGGTCCTGGCTGGCCTCAGCCACGATCTGTCCGGCCTCGGCCGTGCGCCGTGTCTCCGTCCGCTGCAAGGCCGCGAGCGAGCGCGGCGAAGGCCCCGCCGCCTCGGCCGGAGCGGGCGCCTGCTGAGGGTTGGCGCTGACGAAGCCGAGCAGGCCGGCGTCGCCGCCGGTCGCGTTGGCCGGGGCGTAGGCGACCTGCTGCGCGGTCTTCTCGACAGCCCGAGCCGAACGCACCCGCGTCGGCTGCGGCGCCGGCGCGACCCGCGATTCGGCCACGTCCTCGCTTTCGTCGGCTCCGCCGAACAGCATCGCCCAGAAGCTCTTGCGCGGCGCGGCAGACTCCCCGCTGTCGGCGAAGGCGGTATAGCCCGCCACCGTGCCGCCGCGTGCGAGCACCTCGGCCCGCGCCTGCTCGTAGCCGGCCAGAGGGCGCCCGTCGGACGGGACGTGCACGGTCTTGCCGTCGGGGAAGAGCTGCGCCAGCTGGTCGTGCGTCATCCGTGGCCAGGCGCGAACGCTGGCCACATCCAGATGGATGAACGGATTGTAGGCGGTGGGATAATAGCCGACGCCGCCGCGCTGGAGACGTACGCCGATGGCCCGGACGCGGTCGACCCGGACGTCCGGCAGGTAGAAGTCCATCGCCTTGCCGAGCATATGCTGGCTATGTTCGGCGACGGCGCGGGAGCGGCGGCGCAGCATGGCGTTGGTGGTCGGCGAACGATAGGCGGACACCACATGGATCGCCTCGCGGGAGCCGGTTTCCCGGTAGACCTCCCAGACCAGGTCGAACAGCTTTGGATCCATGTTGGTCGGCTCGTCGCGCCGCCAGTCGCGCAGCAGCCAGTACAACTGCTTGAGCGCCTGGCGATCGTACGACCCATAGCGCTTGAACGTGACCGTCGCCGCTTCCTTGGTGTGCGTGTGATAGATCGTCAGCGTGCGCGTATCGCCGTTGGCGACCGCGTTCTGCGTCTCCGTCACGCCGCCCAGCAGTGCGGCGACACCCGCACCGAAGCCCAGGCAGAAACGGAGACGGCGGCCAAACGAGGTTGGCGCTCTGAAAAGCGTCGACAAATGCAAGCCTGACCGTCCCTTGCGCAGCCCCGATCGAGGCCGCCTTGGTGCAACTAAGGTTGCCGGATTCTTGTCGAGAGCCCTTAACGCTACGTTAGCCGGGGGCGAGCGTCCAGCCCGCGATGTTGGCGCAATGGTCGGCAGAACCATGGCGGAATCGTGTCCAGCGGTCAAACCGGGGCCAGCCAAGAGTTTGCGTGCGCAGGTAAATGCAATCGCGGGGGTTGCCCGCTGTTCATGTTTTGGACTTAGTCAGTCCACAATAATGCCCGCCGTCGCGCTCAATCGGCGTGCCGAATCAGGCGGCCTGGCCCGGCGGGCTCGCCTCAGCGGCGGGTCAGGCCGAGGGCGGCCTTCATGCGCCGGTCGTAGCCGTAGATGTCGTCGCGGGCGAGCAGCTTGCCACTGTCGTCGACCGCCGTGGTGAAATAGGTCAGGTGGATCGGCAACGGCTGTTGCAGGTTGATGGTCCGCTCGCCGCGACCGACCATCGATTTGATCTTGGCCTCGGTCCATGCTCCGCCGAGCACCAGCTCGGCAAAGCGCATCGGCTTGTCCACGCGCACGCAGCCGTGGCTGAAGGCGCGGCTGCCGCTGCCGAACAGGGCGCGCTGGGGCGTGTCGTGCAGATAGACGGCGTGGTCGTTGGGGAACATGAACTTGATGTGGCCCAGCGCGTTGCGCTCGCCCGGCGGCTGCCGCACGTAAAGATTGCCGCCGCGGCGCACCACCTCGTAGCCTCGCTTGGCCGCGTAGTGCGGGTCCCGCGCCAGTCCCGGCAGGAACTCCTTCTTGAGGATCGACGGCGGCACGAACCACGACGGATTGACGATGGCGTACTGCATCGTGTGGGAGAAGACAGGCGTCGGGCTCTCGGGCTTGCCGACGATGACGCGGGCCTCGTAGGCGATCGTGCCGCTCTTGACGACCCGGACCATGTATTCGGGAATGCTGACGAAGATGTAGTCGGCGCCGAGATCGCGCGGCAGCCAGCGCCAGCGCTCCATGTTGACGATGATGTCGCTCGTGTTGCCGGCCGAAGGGATGTCGCCCCCGGCCATGGCGAGCAGGGTCTGACGATTGAGCACGCCGTTCGCGTGCAGCCCGTTCTCCTGCTGGAACTTGGCGACGGCGGCGGCGACTTGCTCGTCGTAGAGCTGATCGTCGGCCGGCGACAGGGCGAAGCGCACGCGGACCAGGGGCACCCGCGGGTCGCGCATGCCGACCCGCAGCGTCTTGCCCGGCGGCACCCGCACCTGAGGCTGCTGCGGGGAGCGGGTGGCCTGCATGTCGGCCAGCTTGCGCTTGAGCGCCTGGTAGCCGGCGAGCGGCGGGTTGTAGCCCGCCAGAACCCGGCCCGCGTCGCCGGCGCTCGTCAGCGCATCGAGCACCTGTGCCGGCTCGGGCAACGCGAGGGTCGGCGTGATCAGGGCTGAGACCTTGCGCAGGTCGAGCCGGCCGCCGGCCGCGTCGCGCGCATAGAGCACGGCGGCGACGGAGAGTTTGATGTCCGCCTCGGCCAGCGCCGCTTCCGGCTGCGCGGGGGGCAGTATCGCGATCGACGGCACCACGTAGTCCGTCGGCTCCAGTCCGTCCTCGTAGGCCCTTTCCAACTGACCTATGACCGCGCGGGCGGCGACCGACCAGCCGCCGCCTTCGATCCACAGTGGCTTGCCGCTGCGCGCCAGGTAGTACTGCTTCACCGCCTCGCGCTGCTCCTTCCCAAGCCGGCTCTGGCTCAGCAGGTCGGGCGCCTCCAGCCTCTGGGCCAGCATCGCATCGAGGGCCTCCGCGCCGAGAGCCGGTGTCGGTGCAGCCGGCTGGGCCGCCGGGGGCTGATATGCGGCCGCGCGCGGTGCCGACTCGCGCTGAGCCGGCAGGCCCGGGGCCGTCGTATTCGCCGGATCGGGCGGCCCGAGCGGTGCGGGGCGCGTGAGTGCCTTGAGCTCCTCCGGCCGGCTGGCCAGGGGCACAGGGGGCGCGACGCCGGTCGACGGATCGATGGCGTCGATGATGGAGGATAGCTGATCGCCGCGCCCGGTCAGCGGGGCCGCCTGGGCCGAGCGGGTGAGGGGGCGGAGTGACATCGGGGCGTGCTGGATGGCCCGGATGGTGCCAGCAGCGCCCGGGGCCAGCAGCCGCTCCAACTCGAAGCCCGCGGCCGGGCGGCCTACGGCCACGCTCTCGCTGATTGTCGAGCGAACGATATCCTGATGCGTCGCGTTCGGCCGAGGCGACGGCTCCAGGGCCAGGGCCGATGTGGCCAGCGAGACGGCGAGGATGGCTGCAGCCATGCGCGTCGTTTCGCCGGATAAACGCATGGAGGTCCCCTGTCGCAAGAGCACGCAGATGCCTGCGGGCAAGAGATGCGCGCCCGAGTGTGGCCGTGCAAGGCCTTTAGGCGCATCGACCTCAGTCCTGCGATCAATTGCCGGCGACTGTGCTCTAGGCGTCACCGGCGTGGGCGCTGCCTGGCGGGTCATCGCACCGCCGCATCGGCATCGAGGCCGAGGTCCCTGAGCTTGCGGTACAGCGTCGAGCGTCCGATCCCGAGGCGTCGGGAGATCTCCGACATGTGACCATCGTAGTGCTTGAGCGCGAAGCGGATCACGCCCGCCTCGATGTCGGCGAGGCGTCGCACGTCACCGTGCGCATTGAGCAGCGCGAACCCGTCCGGCGATGCATCGGCTCCTCCATCGTCGTCGACCGTCCCAGCCGGCCCGGGGGCCCGGTCACGCCCCGACGTCGCAGCGGCCTCGATCAGATGCGCCGTGGTGATAAGGTCGCCGGCACAGCGCGAGAGCGCCTGCCGGAGGATCCACGCCAGCTGTGCGACGTTGCCCGGCCATGCATGGCCCGTGAGCCAGGCGGCGGCGTCCTCGCCGATCCGCGGAGCGGGGCAGCCGGCATCGTCTGCCAGCGATGCGACGAGCGCGCCGGCGATCTCCATCAGGTCCTCGCGCCGCTCGCGCAGCGGCGGCACGGTGATCGGGGTGACCGCCAGGCGGTAGTAGAGGTCCTCACGAAAACGGCCGTCGCGGACGAGGTCGATCAGCGGGCGGCTCGTCGCCGCGATCAGCCGGACGGCCGGCGATGGCTGGCGCGACGCGGCGCCTCGGCCGCCGGCGGCGGGGGAGGGTGCGGCGCGTGGCTCCAGGAGCCCGACCAGCTGCAGCTGAGCGGCGGCCGACAGCTGCCCCGCTTCCGCCAGGTAGAACGTGGCGCCGCCGCGGCCGGGGCCACCGCCGTCGGCGAAGCGGTCGGCGAGCTTGTCACCGCAGCGGGCGCAGTCGACGCAGACGAATGCCCGCGCGCGCCGCTCCCCAGCGGCATGGACCGCCCGCGCCAGCGTTTCCTTGCCGCTGCCCGGCTCGCCCTCGATCAGCAGTGGCATCGCGGTGCGCGCCGCACGCCGGGCGAGGCCGACGGCCCGGGCCATGGCCGGGCTGCGAGCCGGGAAATCGCCGAGCTGCTGCGGGGCGGCATGGTCGTCGAAGGCATCGCTCGTGCGGGGCATGTCACTCGTTGGGTGTGTGCCGGTTCGAGCCATGCTGGGAGAGGAACGGTAAAGTCCGTGTTAACGTTAATGGCGGCGACGGCGCCCGCACGCAGCCGATGCTGCATTTGCGCAGCGGCACCACATATCCGATATCAACGTACACAGTTCCGCCCGTTGTCCCGAGGTGCCCGATGACCGCGTTCGCCCGCCCGTCTCCCTTCGCACGCCGGCACTTTGCGCACGGCCACCCCGGCGCTGCGGCCGGCCCGTCTGTGATCGGCGCCCTGCCGGAATGGGACCTGAGCGCACTCTATCCGGCGATGGATTCTCCCGAATACGCCGCGGCCCTCGCCCGGGTCGATGCCGACTGCAAGAGCTTCGCCGACGACTATCGCGGCCGCATCGGCGCGATCGCCGAAGCGGCGGACGCCGATGACGCCCTCGACGCGGCGATTCGGCGCTACGAGACGATCGAGGATCTGCTGGGGCGGGTCATGTCCTACGCCGGGCTGGTCTATTCGGGCGACACCACCGATCCCACCCGGGCCAAGTTCTACGGTGATGCCCAGGAGCGCATCACCGCCGCCAGCGCCAATCTACTGTTCTTCCAGCTCGAGCTGAACCGGCTCGACGACGCCCGCATCGCGACGCTGCTGGCGGGCGAGCGGCTGGGCCACTGGCGGCCGTGGCTGGACGATATCCGCAAGGAGAAGCCCTACCAGCTCGACGACGAGCTGGAGCGTTTGTTCCACGAGAAGTCGGTGACCGGCCGCGGCGCCTGGAACCGGCTGTTCGACGAGACCATGGCGAGCCTGCGCTTCGAGGTGAACGGTGAGGAACTGACTCTCGAGCCCACCCTCAACAAGCTGCAGGACGCGGACGGCACCGTGCGCAAGGCGGCGGCGGCGGCGCTGACGAAGGTCTTCCAGGAGAATTTGCGCGTCTTCACGCTGATCACCAACACCCTCGCCAAGGACAAGGAGATCTCAGATCGCTGGCGCGGGTTCGAGGATGTGGCCGACAGCCGCCACCTGGCCAACCGGGTCGAGCGTGAGGTCGTCGATGCCTTGGTCGCCGCGGTGCAGGCCGCCTATCCGCGCCTGTCGCACCGTTACTACGCGCTCAAGGCCAGATGGTTCGGCCAGCCGCAGCTGGAGTTCTGGGATCGCAATGCGCCGCTGCCGAAGACCGAGCAGCGCGCCATCGGCTGGGACGAGGCACGCGACACGGTGCTGTCAGCCTATCAGGCCTTCTCGCCTCAGATGGCGGGCATTGCCCGCCGCTTCTTCGACGGCCGCTGGATCGATGCGCCGGTGCGGCCGGGCAAGGCGCCGGGCGCCTTCGCGCATCCGACCGTGCCTTCGGCCCATCCCTTCGTGCTGCTCAACTACCAGGGCAAGCCGCGGGACGTGATGACGCTCGCCCACGAACTCGGGCACGGCGTGCATCAGGTGCTGGCGGCACCGCACGGCGCCCTGATGGCGCCGACGCCGCTGACGCTGGCGGAGACCGCCTCGGTGTTCGGCGAGATGCTCACCTTCCGCCGCCTCATCGAGGCGGCCGAGCCCCGCGCGCGCAAGGCGATGCTGGCGGCCAAGGTGGAGGACATGATCAACACCGTGGTGCGGCAGGTCGCCTTCTACAGCTTCGAGCGCCGCGTCCACACCGAGCGCCAGCAGGGGGAGCTCACGGCCGAGCGCCTGAACGAGATCTGGCTCGGCGTCCAGGCCGAGAGCCTGGGCCCGGCGATCCGCCTGGGCGAGGGCTACGGGGTCTATTGGACCTATATTCCCCACTTCATCCATTCGCCGTTCTACGTCTATGCCTATGCCTTCGGCGACTGCCTGGTGAACTCGCTCTACGGCGTCTACCAGAAGGCTCAGGACGGCTTCGCCGAGCGCTACCTGGCCATGCTCGCGGCCGGCGGCACCAAGCATCATTCCGAACTCCTGGCGCCGTTCGGGCTCGACGCCACAGATCCCGGCTTCTGGCAGATCGGCCTCAACATGATCGAGAGCATGATCGCGGAGCTGGAGGGGATGGACTGACCGCCATGGTGCGACCGTGAGTTGGCTCGACTTCGTCGCTAGAACGGTGTTGGGCGGCATCGCGCTCCTGGGTTGCCTCCTGCTCGCAGGGTTCGGCTACGTGGCGGTGGTGACATATGTCGAGAGCCGCACGCGATACGACCGCCACAATTCAGACTACCGGTACGTCACTCAGCAATTGAAGCCGAGCGCGGACGGCGGCTGGGCCGCCGGTGCCATCGATCTGCACCGGATAAATGGCGGTAACTGGCAGATCCTCTGCGTCATCGGCGCCTATGAGAGCCCAGAGACGCTCGGCGCCGAGGCGGCGCGCCGGCAGATCGCCCTGGTGTCGATGGAACGGATCGCCATAGGGACATTCGCCGCCTCGGAGATCGATGAAGGCGAGGGCGCTATTGCGTTCGTCGACGGTCAGGGGCGCGGGCGGGTCGTGCTGATCGACGGCTTCGAGCGTCTTATACCGCAGAACGGCACGCGCTGCTTCTCGCAGGATACCCGCGAGGTTACCCTGCCCATCCCGCGTGATCCTTGACGCCAGAGCCGACCGGGTCGACCGGTTGGCTCCCGGCCAGCCCGCGTGGCCTCTGGGCCGAATCCCCCACGGTGCCGATCGCCGGCACCGTTACCACCAGATCGATACCATAGGGAGAAACGCCATGACCGACATCGCCTACCAGGCCATCCTGCCGGAGGGCTGGCCGCGGCCGCGCGGCTTCGCCCATGCGGTCGTCGCCAGCGGCACGCGGAGCGTGCGCATCGCCGGCCAGCTCGGCAAGCAGCCGGGTGAGGCCCATGTGGCGGAAGGGCTCGACCTGGGCGCGCAATGGCGCCTCGCCATGGGAAATCTGGTCGCCGTGCTGAAGGCGGCCGGCGGCGAGCCGCAACACGTGGTGATGCTGCGCGCCTACGTCACCGACATGGCCGCTTTCAACCGGAGCGGGGCCGCGGTCGGCGAGGCCTGGGGCGCGACGCTCGGCCGCCATTTCCCGGCGATGACGCTGGTGCAGGTCTCCGGTCTCGTCGACCCCCATGCGATGGTCGAGATCGAGGGCGAGGCGATTCTGCCATGAGCGAGCGGCTGGCCGTCCGGCTTCCGGGTGGCTCGCGCCGCATCGGACGGACAGGGTGGGCCGCCCGCGGCCGCGAGATCCCGTGCGGCCGATGATCGCCTGTCGCCGCGGCCCGCTGGATCGCGCCGCGGCACCCCCCACATGAGCGCTCGGCCCCTGCCACCGCGAGCCCGCCGATGACCGACCGCGAAGCGAACCGCTTTTCCGCCCGGGCCGCACGCTATGCGCGCGTCGGTGCCAACGTGGGCGGCGTCGCCGCCCGCATCGCTGCCGGACGCATGCTGGGCGGGGCCGGCGGCCGGGGCGCCGACGCGGCGGCCCTGGCCGGCGCCCTGGGCGGCCTCAAGGGGCCGATCATGAAGGTCGCCCAGCTCATGGCGACGATCCCCGACGTGCTGCCCCCGGAATACGCGGCCGAGCTGCAGAAGCTGCAGGCCGATGCGCCGCCCATGGGCGCGGCCTTCGTCAAGCGCCGCATGATGGCCGAGCTCGGGCCGGATTGGCAGGGCCGCTTTGCCGGCTTCGATCTGCATCCGGCGGCGGCCGCCTCCCTCGGCCAAGTGCACCGCGCCACGGCCAAGACCGGCGAGCTGTTGGCCTGCAAGCTGCAATACCCCGACATGCAGTCGGCGGTGGAGGCGGATCTGCGCCAGCTCGACCTGCTGTTCGCCATTCACCGGCGCATGGACCCGGCCATCGACACGCGCGAGATCGCCAAGGAGATCGGTGCCCGCGTGCGCGAGGAGCTGGACTACGTCCGCGAGGCTCGCCACGCGGTGCTCTACCGGCACATTCTGGCGGATACCCCGCAGGTACGCGTGCCCGGTGTCTGGCCGGCGCTGTCGACCGGCCGCCTGCTGACGCTCGACTGGCTGGACGGCCGCAAGCTGCTCAGCGTCAAGGAGGCTGACCTGCCGGTGCGCAACCGCATCGCTACGGCCATGTACAAGGCCTGGTGGCATCCCTTCAGCCACTACGGCGTGATCCACGGCGATCCCCACCTGGGCAATTACACCGTGTTCGACGCCGACCGCGGCGACGGCGTCGTCGAGCCCGCCGGCATCAATCTGCTCGACTACGGCTGCATCCGCATCTTCCCGCCGCGCTTCGTCGGCGGCGTCGTCGACCTTTATGTCGGCCTGCGCGACGGCGATGGCGAGCGCACCGTGCACGCCTACGAGACGTGGGGCTTCAAGCAGCTGTCGCGGGAGATCGTCGAGGTGCTGAACATCTGGGCCCGCTTCATCTACGGCCCCATGCTCGAGGACCGGGTGCGCACGGTCGCCGACGGCGTGGCGCCCGCCGAATACGGACGCAAGCAGGCCTTCCAGGTGCACCAGGCGCTGAAGCGCATGGGCCCGGTCACCGTGCCGCGGGAGTTCGTGTTCATGGACCGGGCCGCCATCGGCCTGGGCGGCGTCTTCCTGCACCTGGGCGCCGAGCTGAACTTCCACCGCCTGTTCGAAGCTGAGATCGAGAGCTTTTCCGTCGCGCGTCTTGAAGCCCGCCAGGGCGAAGCGCTGGCCGCCGCCGGCCTCGGCGTCGCAGCGTAGCGCGCGCGGTGCCTCCGATTCCGCCGTCTCTGTCCTGAGGCCGTATCGGCGTTGCCCGTGCCGGGGGCGGCAGCGCATGATCGCGATGTGGGGCGCCGCAGCCGGGTGAGTGAATGGTCTATCGTCAGAGCGCAGGACAGAGCAGCTTCGTCTTTGCCGATCTAGCGGACCTCATGGCCAAGGCGACGCCGCTGCGCTCGGGCGACCGCCTCGCGGGCATCGGCGCCGGCTCGGCCGAGGAGCGCGTCGCCGCCGCCATGTGCCTCGCCGACGTGCCGCTGAAGCGCTTCCTCAGCGAGGCGGTGGTTCCGTACGAGACCGACGAGGTGACGCGCCTGATCGTCGACGGCCATGACGCGGCGGCGTTCGCACCGGTGGCCCACCTGACGGTCGGCGGCTTCCGCGACTGGCTGCTGTCCGATGCCGCCCCGAGCGAGGCGCTGGCAGCGCTGGCGCCGGGGCTCATGCCCGAGATGGTCGCGGCGGTGTCCAAGCTGATGCGCAACCAGGACCTGGTGCTGGTGGCCCGCAAGTGCCGGGTGGCGACGCGGTTCCGTAGCACGATCGGCCTGCCCGGTACCATGGCGGTGCGCCTGCAACCCAACCATCCGACCGATGATGCGGCGGGCATCACCGCCTCGATCGTCGACGGCCTTCTCTACGGCTGCGGCGATGCGGTGATCGGCATCAATCCCGCATCCGACAACCTCACCGCCCTCGGCGACCTGCTGCGGCTGCTGGACGATGTGATCCACCGTTTCGCCATCCCGACGCAGGGCTGCGTGCTGACCCACGTGACCAGCTCGATCGCCCTGATCGAGGCGGGCGCGCCGGTCGACCTGGTGTTCCAGTCGATCGCCGGCACCCAGGCGGCGAACCGGTCTTTCGGCATCGATCTGGCCGTGCTGCGCGAGGGGCTGGCCGCCGGGCGCTCGCTCGGCCGCGGCACCATCGGCGACAACCTCATGTATTTCGAGACGGGGCAGGGCTCGGCGCTGTCGGCCGATGCGCACCATGGCGTCGACCAGCAGACGCTGGAGGCGCGGGCCTACGGGGTGGCGCGGGCCTTCGAGCCGCTGCTGGTCAACTCCGTCGTCGGCTTCATCGGCCCCGAATATCTCTACGACGGCAAGCAGATCATCCGCGCGGGATTGGAGGATCATTTCTGCGGCAAGCTGCTCGGCCTGCCTCTGGGGATGGACATCTGCTACACCAACCATGCCGAGGCCGACCAGGACGACATGGACACCTTGCTGACCTTGCTGGCGGTGGCCGGCGTGGCCTTCGTGATGGGTGTTCCCGGCGCCGACGACGTGATGCTGAACTACCAGTCGACCTCCTTTCACGACCAGCTCTACGTGCGCGAGGTGGTGGGCTGCCGGCGGGCCCCGGAGTTCGAGGCCTGGTTGCGGCAGATGGGGATCACCGGGGAGGACGGGCGCCTGGCGGGGCGCTCGGGCCGCCACCCGCTGCTCCTGGGGCTCACCGGTGAGGCGGCGTGAGCGCCGTCGTCCCCGATCCCTGGGCCAGGCTCGCGGCCCTGACGCCGGCGCGCATCGCGCTCGGCCGGGTCGGCGCGAGCCTGCCGACCGGCGAGGCGTTGCGCTTTGCCCTCGCCCATGCCCGGGCGCGCGATGCCGTGCACGTTCCGCTCGACGTGGAGCAGGTGGCGACCGCGATCCGCGCTGAGGGTTTCCAGACGCTGAGCGTCGCGAGCGCCGCGCCGTCGCGGCCGGCCTATCTGGTGCGGCCCGACCTGGGGCGGCGGCTGAGCGACGACGGCCGCGCCGCGCTGCGCGCCTGGGCCTCATCCCGGCCCGAGCCTCCGCCGGCGGGGGAGCCTCGCTGCGACCTGGCCATCGTGGTCGCCGACGGCCTGTCGTCGGCCGCCACCCAGGCCCACGCGGCGCCGCTGCTCGCCTGCCTGAGGCCGCTCATCGCGCGCGAGGGCTGGACGACGGCGCCCGTCGTCGTTGCCACGCAGGCCCGCGTCGCCCTGGGCGACGCGATCGGCGAGGCGATGGGCGCGCGCGCCGTCGCCGTGCTGATCGGCGAACGGCCAGGTCTCTCTGCGCCCGACAGCCTCGGCGTCTACCTGACCTTCGCGCCGCGCGTGGGCCGCAGCGACGGCGAACGCAACTGCATCTCCAACATTCACGGGGCCGGGCTGCCGCTGACGACGGCGGCGACCAGGCTGGTCTGGCTGCTGCGCGAGGCGTTCGTGCGACGCCTGACCGGCGTCGCGCTCAAGGACGAGAGCGATCTGGCGCTCGTGGGTGCCGAAAATGCACCCACATTGTCGCGGCCCCCGTGAGTGCGATCATGTCTGTGCGGGGCCGCCGGGCTCGTCGGGACGCCGTGTAGCGGCGCAATAAGCTTTTGAATCTGAAGCTCTTTGCTTCCTGGAAGGGGCGCTGTCCGACGGCATCGCGCGCCGGCGCCGAAACCGGTCTGCCCCGATCGGGACACATTGCCAGCGCCGAAGCCTTGGGCTAAATGCCCATGAAACTCGTCATGCGCTTTCCGGCTGCCGTCTTCCGCGCCCTGCACCAGCGCCGGCTGTCAGCCGGAACCCGGCGCGCCCGACCTTGGGGAACGTCTCTATGGCCGACCACGCCCAGACCGCCACCGCCGACGGCCACCCGGACATGGACTACGCCGAGCACCACCGCACCTACGACCGCTTCATCGCCTTTTCGAAGTGGACGATCGTGGCGATCATCGTCATCCTCGCTTTGATGGCGTTCTTCCTGGTCTGATCGACGTCCTGCGACTATCGACGGCGGAGCTGCGCGCCGCGTAGGGCCGTCGGAGGCCGCACGGCCCGGTGTCGGCCAGCAATCTGCTCAAAATCGAATAGAGAGCGGTTCTCAGCCGTTCGGACATTCCGTCCGGTCTCGGGCACCGCTCAGGAGGGAATGCCGATGCGGATCGCGGTGCCGAAAGAGGCCGAAGCAGGCGAAGGGCGGGTCGCGGCGACGCCCGACACGGTCAAGAAATTCGTCGGCCTGGGTGCCGACGTCGTGGTCGAGCCGGGCGCCGGGGTCGCCTCGGGCATCCTCGACGCCGATTATCAGGCCGCCGGAGCGACCGTGGCCGCGCCCGGCAGCGATGTGCTCGCCGACGCCGACATCGTGCTCAAGGTCCGCCGGCCGGCGGCTGCCGAGATCGCGCGCACCAAGCGGGGTGCCATCGTCATCGCCACCATGGATCCCTATGGCGCGGATGCCGCGCTCAAGGCGATGGCCGAGGCGGGCCTCACGGCCTTCGCCATGGAATTGATGCCGCGCATCACCCGGGCGCAGGTGATGGACGTGCTGTCGTCGCAGGCCAACCTGGCCGGCTACCGGGCGGTGGTGGATGCGGCGGCCGAGTTCGGTCGCGCCTTTCCGATGATGATGACCGCCGCCGGCACCGTTCCCGCCGCCAAGGCCTTCATCATGGGTGCCGGCGTTGCCGGCCTGCAGGCGATCGCGACCGCTCGCCGGCTCGGCGCCATCGTCACCGCGACCGACGTGCGGCCCGCGGCGAAGGAGCAGGTCGCCTCCCTCGGCGCCAAGTTCGTTGCGGTCGAGAACGAGGAGTTCAAGGCGGCCGAGACCGCCGGCGGCTATGCCAAGGAGATGTCGGACGCCTACAAGGCCGCCCAGGCCGAGCTGGTGGCTTCCCACATCGCCAAGCAGGACATCGTCGTCACCACAGCGCTCATTCCCGGCCGTCCCGCGCCCCGGCTGGTGTCCGCGGCGATGGTCGAATCGATGAAGCCGGGCTCGATCATCGTCGATCTGGCCGTGGAACGGGGCGGCAATGTCGAGCTCGCCAAGCCGGGCGAGGTGGTCCGGCACAACGGCGTCACCATCGTCGGCCACCTCAACGTGCCCGGCCGGCTCGCCGCCTCCGCGTCCGTGCTCTACGCCAAGAACCTCTATGCCTTTGCCGAGACGATGATCGACAAGAGCGCCAAGGCGCTGGCCGTCAAGTGGGACGACGAGCTGGTTAAGGCGACGCTGCTCACCCGGGACGGTGAGGTCGTCCATCCGAATTTCCAGCCCAAGGTGGCCGAGGCGCCGGTAGCGGCGACCGCGCCCGCCGCCGGCGCGTGAGCGAGAAGGGGGGAACAGAACCATGGCGGATACCGCGCGAGAGCTTCTCTATCACGCCGAGGCCGCTGCGGCGGCCGCCCGCGAGGCCGCGATCGCGGCGCAGCACTATGCCGACCAGGCGGCCCTGGCCGTGGGCACCGTCGCGCACCAGGCCACCGGCGGCGCCGTCGACCCGACGGTCTTCCAACTGGCGATCTTCGTGCTCGCCGTCTTCGTCGGCTATTACGTCGTCTGGTCGGTGACCCCGGCCCTGCATACGCCCCTGATGGCCGTTACCAACGCCATCTCCTCGGTCATCGTCGTCGGCGCGCTGCTCGCCGTCGGTGTCGAGGTCGCCCAGGGCTTCGGCAGCGGCCCGCTATGGGCGCGCGCCTTCGGCTTCATCGCGCTCATCCTCGCCTCGATCAATATCTTCGGCGGCTTCCTCGTGACCCAGCGCATGCTCGGCATGTACAAGAAAAAGGTCTGAGCGCGATGGCCGCCAATATCTCCGCGCTGCTCTACCTCGCCGCCGGCGTCCTCTTCATCCTGGCGCTCAGGGGCCTCTCGTCGCCGGCCACGTCGCGCCGGGGCAACCTCTACGGCATGATCGGCATGGCAATCGCCGGTCTCACGACGGTGGTCGGCGCGCCGCCGGCCGGGGGGTGGGCCTGGGTTCTGGTCATTGCCGGCATCGGCATCGGCGGCACCATCGGCGCCGTCACGGCCCGCCGTGTGCCGATGACGGCGATGCCGCAGCTCGTCGCTGCCTTCCATTCGCTGGTCGGTCTCGCCGCCGTGCTCGTCGCGGCCGGTGCGCTCTATGCGCCGGCCGCCTTCGGCATCGGCCAGGCGGGCCTCATCCACGGGGGCTCGCTGGTCGAGATGTCGCTGGGCGTCGCCATCGGCGCAGTGACCTTCACCGGCTCGGTGATCGCCTTCCTCAAGCTCGACGGCCGCATGTCGGGCAAGCCGATCATGCTGCCGGCGCGGCACGCCCTCAATATCGCACTGGCCGTGCTGCTGCTGCTGCTGATCATCGGCTTCGTGGGCTCGGAAAGCCACATCCTGTTCTGGCTGATCGTGCTCGTCTCGTTCGTCCTGGGTGTGACGCTCATCATCCCGATCGGCGGCGCCGACATGCCGGTCGTCGTGTCGATGCTCAACTCCTATTCGGGTTGGGCGGCTGCGGGCATCGGCTTCACGCTGGGCAACCTGGCGCTGATCATCACCGGCGCGCTGGTCGGCTCGTCGGGCGCGATCCTCTCCTACATCATGTGCAAGGGAATGAACCGCTCGTTCATTTCCGTCATCCTCGGCGGCTTCGGTGGGGAAACCAGCGTGGCCAGCGGCGCCGTCGAGCAGCGTCCGGTCAAGCAGGGATCCGCCGACGATGCCGCGTTCCTGATGAAGAACGCCGAGAAGGTCATCATCGTGCCGGGCTACGGCATGGCTGTGGCGCAGGCCCAGCATGCGCTGCGCGAGATGGCCGAAAAGCTCAAGGAAGCGGGCGTCGACGTGAAATACGCCATCCACCCGGTGGCGGGCCGCATGCCCGGGCACATGAACGTTCTCCTGGCCGAAGCCAACGTGCCCTACGACGAGGTGTTCGAGCTCGAGGACATCAATTCGGAATTCGCCCAGGCCGACGTCGCTTTCGTCATCGGCGCCAACGACGTGACCAATCCGGCGGCCAAGACCGACCCGGCTTCGCCGATCTTCGGCATGCCGATCCTGGATGTGGAGAGGGCCAAGACCGTGCTGTTCATCAAGCGCGGCATGGGCTCGGGCTATGCCGGCGTGGAGAACGAGCTGTTCTTCAAGGACAACACGATGATGCTGTTCGCAGATGCCAAGAAGATGGTCGAGGAGATCATCAAGTCGCTGTAGGTCGTGCGCCGGCAGCCGCAACGATCGGCGGCAACGTCGGGTGAGGGCCTCGAGCGCTTCCTTCGCGATCGGGTGAGCCACTCGATCGCGAGGCGCGCCGGGGCGCATGTGCCTTGGCGGCCGCTTCCAGGCGTTCCGGGTCGCTCGCCAACTCCGAGGGTCGCGGCCGACGCTGAACGACGTCTCCCGCGCTTATAGGGCCGGAACCGGCTGCTTCATGCCGATCAGCACGTCGTTCAAATCGGCGCGGATGCCCAGCGCGATGTTGTCGACCTGGACCAGCGTGAACGACAGTCCCGAGTGGTAGCTGAGGTAGCCGGCGATGTCGTAGCCCCACTCGAGGGTCACTAGCGCGCCGTCTTTCAGGGGATCGCCGTGGTAGTCGGGGGGCTGGACGAGGTGATGAACCTCGCCCTTGATCAGCGCCGCGCGTCGCCGCGAGGCGTTCATGCGCCGCACGATGGGCACGGTCATGATGACGGCGCCGCCCGGCTTCAGCGTCCGCGCCACTTCCATGATCGCCAGGTTTGGAAAAAAGACGTGCTCGAAGACGTCCTGGGCGAGCACGAGATCGAAGGTCTCATCGGCAAACGTCAGATTCTCGAGGTTCTCGATCCGGTAGCTGCCGCATGGCATCTCGGGCGCCGCGACGATCGAGCCGCGTGGTTTCCCCGGGTCGTAGTATGACGCCGTATACGCGGCGCATTCGCTTGCCAGCCGGCGGCTGACGATGTCCCAGCCCGGCGAGGCCTCGTGGACGACGAGGTCGCGCCAACTCGGATAGTAGGAGGCCAGCACGTGCTTCAGCGCGCGGTGCCGCGGCAGCGAGTGGCAATTGCTGCATCTGAAGGTGTTTCTGAGATAGGGGCCGCTGGCGACGAACGTGACCTTCTGTTCGCAGCCTGGGCAGAAGCCATCCAGACGCGCCACCGAAGTGGGTTCGTCGTCGTGCGGCATGAGACGGCGCTCCTAGAGCGTTTCGAGCGAAGTGGACGCCGGTTCGCGTGAAGAAAATGCGACAAACCAAACAGATAGAGCATTTCGGCGATTCGAAGAAACGCGGAAATTCTCTAGGGCGCTTCGCGATGGGGTGGAAACAAACCGATCGCTGAGTGGTTCCCAAGACTCAAAGGCCTAAGGCTTTCCGGTGCAATTGAGTGGTCTCATCCCATTGCCGCAAGCCTTGGAGCATTCCTCAGATGCAACCATCCGAACAGGACATGCTTCACTTGAAGCTGTAGCGCTTCTTCTGACCGAGTGGCCTCCATCCGATCGCAATCGCTCTCGAGCGGCGCGATCCGCTCCAGGCAACCGTCGCGACCCGTGAATTTTCTCGCCGAGGTCGCGCCGAGTCAGCCGCCGACGCGGGACGCGCCTTCGCGTGCGATCTGGTTGCGCGGGTCCAAAGACAGCGCGTTGCGGAAGGATTCGAGCGCGGCCTGACGGTCGCCGAGCTTTTCGTAAGCTACGCCGCGGCCCGCCCACGACTCGCTCTGCTTGTTGTCGACGTTGAGCGCGGCGTTAAAGTCTTCGACCGCCTTCTGATACTGGCCGAGGGCCAGTTCGCTCTGTCCTCGTGCGGCGTAGGGCGCGGCGACAAAGGGGTTGCGGTCGATGGCCGCGTCGAAGTCGGCGACGGCCTGGCGGCTCTGGCCCTGGCGCTGGGCGACCAGGCCGCGCGCATGGTGGGCCTCGGCCGATTCCGGATTGAGCTGGATGGCGCGGTTCAGGTCGGTCCGGGCGCCCTCGGCATTCCCCTGCGCCCTGAGCAGGTTGCCGCGGCCGATATAGGCGGGGGCATAATTGGCGTCGGCGCTGATGGCACGGGAGAAGTCGGCGAGCGCGGCGCTATCGTTGCCGGTCTGCCGCAGCGCCAGCGCTCGGTTGGTGTAGGCGGGGGCATCGTTGGGGTCCAAACGGATCGCCTGGCCGAAATCGTCGATGGCGTTTCTGTAATTGCCGATGCGCGCGTAGGCGGCGCCGCGCGTATTATAGGCCGTCGCGTCATTGGGATGGTTGCGGACGACCTCGCTCAGCGACGCGATGTTGGTCTCGGCGAGCTTGGGATCGCCCTTGACGACCTCGGCCACGCTTGCCGTCGGCCTGGCGGAGCCGACCGTGTCGCAGCCGGCCACTGCGAGCGCGAGGGCGAGCGCCGATAGCGCCAAGCCCGATCCCCGATAACACACCTGCACGGCCACCTCTTCAAGTTTCCCTCAGCCCGGCCCGCTCGGGCGCACCGTGGTCCAATGACGACACCCGCCCGTGCGGTGCTCGGGGGAGGAACTGACCATGTGCGAGACCGAGGGTGCGCCGGCGGCCTCAGCTATCGCTCGAGACCTTGCCGGTGCCGCGCAACTGACGCGCCTTTGCGTTCAAAATGCGCTCGACCCCTACCGTAGCCGCACCGGCCATCGACCCCCGCGCATAGCTCGCCATGTGGGCCCGCGGCGCACGTGGCTTCCATGTCCGTCTAATGCCGTCGTTTCCTTAACAAAGCGGCGACAACGGCGGCATGGTGGCAATTTCGCCGCCGCCGGCCTTTGCCGTTGCATTTTGCGGCGAGTGTTGCCGCGGCGCCGCGGTGGGAGGCGCCGAACGCAAGACGGCACCTTCCGTCGCCGGAAAGTGCCGCTCAAACCATCTGCCCATCTGCCGTGAGACGCGCGGACGCCTCAGCGTCCGGCCGCCACCGGCCGGGGCTTCATCGGCAACAGGCCCTCGCGCTGCATCTTCTTGCGCGCCAGCTTGCGAGCCCGACGAACCGCTTCCGCCTTCTCGCGGGCGCGCTTCTCCGAGGGCTTCTCGTAGTGATCGCGCAGCTTCATCTCGCGGAAGACGCCCTCGCGCTGGAGCTTCTTCTTCAGCGCCCGAAGAGCTTGGTCCACGTTATTGTCACGGACAAGTACCTGCACGCCCGATCGTCCTGCCTTGAAGTTGAGAATAGGCCGTCATCGGCGCGAACGACAGATCGCACCGTTGGTTGCGCGTATCAGAAAACAGAGGCTTTGTCCATAGTGAAAAAGCGAGCCGACATGCGGCGCCGGGCCGGGCCTATGCCGGCCGCGGCGTGACCCGCGTGACATGGCCCATCTTGCGGCCGGGCCGCGCCTTGCCCTTGCCGTAGAGGTGCAGATGAACCCCCGGCTCGCGCAACAGTTCGAGCCAGCCGTCGATGTCGTCGCCGACCAGATTGGTCATCGTCGCCTGCCCCAGGCTCGCGGCGTCGCCCAGGGGCCAACCGGCGATGGCCCGGACATGCTGTGCGAACTGGGAGGTCACCGCTCCCTCGATGGTCCAGTGCCCGGAATTGTGGACCCGCGGCGCCAGTTCGTTGACGAGCAGCGTGGCACCGTCGGCGAGCACGAACAGCTCGACGGTCAGCACGCCGACATAGCCGAGCGCATCGCCGATTGCTCGCACGGCTGCCATGGCCGCGTCGCGGGTGGCCGGCGCGATCGTGGCGGGCGCCCGCGTGACATCGAGGATGTGGTCGCGGTGGGTGTTCTCGCAGACATCGAAGGCGGCAAAGGTGCCCCCGTCGCCGAACGCCGCGATCACCGAGATCTCCTGGGCAAAGCTCACGAAGCCCTCGAGAATCGCCGGCGCGCAGCCGATGGCGGCGAACGCCGCCGCCGCGTCGTCGTCCACGCCGATCTTCGCCTGGCCCTTGCCGTCGTAGCCCATGCGCCGCGTCTTCAGGACCGCCGGTCGCCCGAGGCGCGTGAGCGCGGCCTCGAGGTCCGCGACGCTGTCGACCGCCGCGAACGGGGCGGTGCCGATGCCGAGCTGAGCGACGAAGCTTTTTTCCACGAGCCGGTCCTGGGCGGTGGACAACGCCGTAAGGCCAGGGCGCAGCGGGCGCCGACCGGCCAGGAAGGCCGCCGTTGCCGCCGGCACGTTCTCGAACTCGTAGGTGATGACGTCGACGCTCTCGGCGAACGCGGCGAGCGCGACCTCGTCCTCATAGGCGGCCACCGTGTGGGCGTGCGCCACGTCGAAGGCGGGACTGCCGTCGTCGGGGCAGAAGACGTGGGTTTTGAGTCCATAGCGGGCTGCGGCGATCGAGAGCATGCGACCGAGCTGGCCGCCGCCCAGGATGCCGATGGAGGCGCCGGGGGCGAGCATCAGGGGCCGTCGACCGGGCGCTCCGCCACGCCCTCGCTCTGGCGCGCGCGCCACGCCTCGAGCTGCGCCGCCAGGGGCGGATCGGATAGCGCCAGTACGGCCGCGGCGAGCAGCGCGGCATTGACCGCTCCCGCGCGGCCGATCGCCAGCGTGCCGACGGGAATGCCGGCCGGCATCTGCACGATGGACAGCAGGCTGTCCTCGCCCGAAAGCGCCTTGGATTCGACCGGGACGCCGAACACCGGAAGCGAGGTCAGGGCGGCGGTCATGCCCGGCAGGTGCGCGGCCCCACCGGCACCGGCGATGATCACCTTGAAGCCGGCCGCCTTGGCGCCCTTGGCGAAGGCAAACAGCCGCTCCGGCGTGCGATGGGCCGAGACGATCAGGGCCTCGTGTCCGATGCCGAACTCGTCGAGCGTCGCCGCCGCATGCCGCATCGTCGCCCAGTCGGACTGGCTGCCCATGATAATGGCCACCGGCCTGGGTGTGCCCATCAAAGCCTCGCGCAGGAAAAAGGCGCTCGTATAGGTCCGCCGGCCCGAGCGCAAGCGTTGGCCTGCAAGAATTTACGGCGGTTCCGTGTGGCGTGCGACCGGGCGGAGCCCTGCGATCGTCGCGCGATCCATTCCGACGCGGACGGCATGCCCGGACGCTTCGGCGCTCGAGCATTTCTGCGCCCTTGGATGGACCCCTCCAATGGCGCCAAAATGCTCATCATCCTTTGAATCTGGAGCCGGCAACGGAAGGTCTCAGGCGATGATATCGGGTGTGAGCCGGTCTTCCAGGTGGATGATCCTGTCCTTGAGGCCGAGCTTGCGCTTCTTCAGGCGCTGCAGCTGCAGCAGGTCGCCGGTGCCGGCCGATGCCAGCGCCTCGATTGCCGAGTCGAGGTCGCGGTGCTCCTGCTTCAGACGGCTCAGCTCGGCAGCCAGCTCCGACATATCTGGCTCACTGGAATGAATCATCTGGGATTCCGCAAACCGTCCCTGACGCAGCCGACCGCAGCAACGCGCCACCCGGCCGCATGTCTGTCGACGGCCGCGGCTTCCGCGCGCTTGCCCCTTGCAGACAATAGCCTTCGTGGCGCGCCGAGTATGCTGCGCCGCCTGATCCACGGCAAGCACCGCCGGGTTGCCGGCGGCGGAACGACGCGCCGGCAGCGTCCGCGGCCGATGCGGCAAAGGGGCTTCGCGTTCCGTCCCGCCGGGTCGCCGCGTCGGACGGCTCCATCCTCGAATAGGGGGCGTGGCGCTCAAACAGCCCTTGCGGCGCCGAATCGTTGTGTCACATTTGTCATGTCCGTAACCGACGAAAGGAGGCCCCTCTATGAGTGTGCAGTCCCATCTCGCGGAACTTGAACGGCGACATCGCGCGATCGAGCTTGAACTCCAAGCCGCGACCAGCCAGCCGGCAACCCCCGATCTCAAGTTGGCCGAGCTGAAGCGCAAGAAACTGCTGCTCAAGGATCAGATTGCCCGCCTGCGCCAGACCTCGGCGAGCGCTTCGATCCACTAGAATTGGCGAACGAGCGCAGCCGGCCGCAGAGGCGTGGCTGTGCATTCGCTCCGGTCCGCGCCGAGCCGGCCGGATTAGCTGTGGCCGGGCGTGGCGAGCGTCCATCGACGTCCGCCCCGCCTTGCATAGCGTGCCCTCCGCGCCGGTCCGGCCGCCCGCCCTTGCGGCATCAGCCGCCATCCGTGGGCATAGCCTTGGCCGTTTCCCGCAGCTTGAATTTCTGGATCTTCCCCGTCGACGTCTTCGGGATGTCGGCAAAGACGATGCCGCGCGGGCACTTGTAGCGGGCCAGGTGCTGGCGGCACCAGTCCATCAACTCCTCCGCCGTCGCCTTGTGACCTGTCTTGAGCTCGACGAACGCCCACGGCGTCTCGCCCCATTTCGCGTCGGGCCTGGCCACGACGGCGACGTTGGCCACGGCCGGGTGCTTGTAGAGCGCATCCTCCACCTCGATGGACGAGATGTTCTCGCCGCCGGAAATGATGATGTCCTTCGAGCGGTCCTTGAGCTGGACGTAGCCGTCCGGATGCTTCACGCCAAGATCGCCGGTATGGAACCAGCCCCCGGCGAATGCCTTGGCGGTGGCCGACGGGTTCTTCAGGTAGCCCTTCATCACCACGTTGCCGCGCATGACCACTTCACCAAGCGTCGTCCCGTCGGCGGGCACGGAAACCATGGTGTCGGGATCGACCACGTCGAGCGCGTCGAGTGCCGCGTAGCGGACGCCCTGGCGCGCCTTGCGGGCCGCCTGCTCCGCCGGTGGAAGGCTGTTCCAGGCCTCGTGCCATTCGTTGACCACCGCCGGCCCGTAGGTCTCGGTGAGGCCGTAGACGTGGGTCACGTCGAAGCCGGCCGCGGCCATGGCGGCGAGCACCGCTTCGGGTGGGGGCGCCGCAGCGGTGGTGAATGACACGCGCTGCGGAAAGCCGCGTCGCTCCGCCTGCGGCGCGTCGAGCAGCGTCGCCATGACGATCGGGGCGCCGCACAGATGCGTGACGCCGTGGTCGGCGATGGCATCGTAGATGGCCTTGGCCCGGACCTGGCGCAGGCAGACGTGGGTGCCAGCGAGCAGCGACACGGTCCACGGGAAGCACCAGCCGTTGCAATGGAACATTGGCAGCGTCCACAGATAGACCGGATGGCGGCGCATGTCGCAGCTGAGCACGTTACCGGTGGCGAGCAGGGCAGCGCCGCGGTGATGGTACACCACCCCCTTCGGATCGCCGGTGGTGCCGGAGGTGTAGTTCAAGCTGATGGCGTCCCACTCGTCGCCCGGCATCGCCCAGGCGAACTGCGAATCGCCAGCGGCGATGAATGCTTCGTAGTCGTCGGCCCCCAGCCGCTCGCCGGGCCCTGCGTATTGCGGATCGTCGACGTCGATAACCCGCGGCCGCACGCGCGCCAGCGCCAGCGCCTCGCGGATGACCGGTGAGAACTCCCGATCGGTGATCAGCACACGCGTCTCGGCATGGTCGAAGGTGAATGCCAGGATCGCCGCATCGAGGCGGGTGTTCAGCGTGTTGAGCACGGCGCCGGCCATCGGTACGCCGTAGTGGCACTCCACCATGGTGGGCGTATTGGGCAGCATCACCGAGACCGTGTCGCCGCGGCCGACGCCGGCACCTTGCAAAGCTGAGGCGAGCCGGCGCGCGCGCTCGTACAGCTCGCGGTAGCTGCGGCGCAGCGGGCCGTGCACGATCGCCGTGCGGTCGGGGAACACGCTCGATGCGCGCTCCAGAAAGCTCAGCGGCGTCAGCGGCTGGTGGTTGGCTGGATTGCGATCGAGGTCACGGTCGAAGGCGGTCGTCATGGCGTTTCCCCTGCTGCTGGCATTTTAGAGCATCTTGCCTTCGGATGGGATCATCCAAAGGCGCCGAAATGCTCATAAACTTTTGAAACTGGAGCGCTTCTTTTGCTCTTGGAGAATTGCACCCGGTCGGTAGCGCTTCCGATCGGAAGCGCCCGCCGGCGCCCGGGGAAGAGCGTCGCCGGCGCGGGCCGCCCGCGGCCCCATGGGGGCCGGCGCGGTGCCGCGTCGCGGTCTTTGCATTCACCGCGCCGCGCGCGCTACAACGGTCCGGCGGCCGCGCTGGAGATCCGCCCGGGCCCGCAGCCGCCCGCGGGGCCCCGTCGTATTCCCATGGCCATGGCTCCGCGCGCCGAACCGTGACATCCGCCGGCGCAGCAGCGATTCGCCGACCGGCCCTCGTGCAATAGCGAGAAGGGAAACGACGTGGTCGCCGATTCCAAATCTGCCCAACGTCCGACGAAACCTGCCGTCGGGTCCGCCGCCGGCGCGTCTGGTGAGGTCTCGGCCGGGAGCCGCTACCACGAGGACTATGCACGGGCGGAGCGGGAGCCCCTGGCGTTCTGGGGCGAGGTCGCCGGCGGCATCGACTGGATGAGGTCCGCCGCGACAGTGTTCGACCCGTCGGCGGGCCCCTACGGCCGGTGGTTCTCCGGCGCCGTCTGCAACACTTGCTACAATGCCGTCGACCGCCACGTCGAGCGCGGGCGCGGGGCGCAGCCGGCGATCATCTACGACAGCCCGGTCACCGGCTCGAAGCGGGTGATCTCCTACGCGGGGCTGCTGGCCGAAGTGCGCATCCTGGCGAGCGTGTTGCGCGAGATGGGAGTGAGCAAGGGCGACCGCGTCGTCATCTACATGCCGATGGTACCCGAAGCCGTGTTCGCCATGCTGGCCTGCGCGCGGCTGGGGGCGATCCACTCGGTCGTCTTCGGCGGCTTCGCCGCCAACGAGCTCGCCACGCGGCTGGAGGACGCGGAGCCCAAGGTGGTGCTCGCCGCCTCCTGCGGGGTCGAGCCTCAGCGCGTCGTCCCCTACAAGCCGCTGCTCGACGAAGCCCTCACGCTCACCAGCGTCAAGCCGTCGGCCTGCCTGATCCTGCAGCGCCCGCAGGCCGAGGCCAAGCTGGTCAAGGGGCGGGACTTCGACTGGGCGGCGATGACCGACAAGGCCCGGGCCGCCGAGAAGGGCGCCGACTGCGTGCCGGTGGCCGCCACCGACCCCCTCTACATCCTCTACACGTCGGGCACGACGGGGAGGCCGAAGGGCGTTGTCCGCGACAACGGCGGCTACATGGCGGCGCTGCTCTGGTCGATGAAGGCGCTCTACGGCATCGAGCCCGGCGAGGTGTTCTGGACCGCCTCCGACGTCGGCTGGGTCGTGGGTCACAGCTATATCGTCTACGCCCCCTTGATCTTCGGGGCCACCAGCCTGCTCTACGAAGGCAAGCCCGTGGGCACACCCGACGCCGGAGCCTTCTGGCGCGTGATCGCCGAGCACAGCGTCAAGGCGCTGTTCACGGCGCCGACGGCGCTCCGCGCCATCAAGAAGGAAGACCCCGACGGCGAGTTGCTGAAGCGCTACGACCTGAAGGGCTTCCGCACGCTGTTCCTGGCGGGTGAGCGGGCCGACCCCGCCACCATCCAATGGGCGGAAAAGCTGCTCGGGGTGCCCGTCATCGACCATTGGTGGCAGACCGAGACGGGCTGGTGCATCTGCGGCAACCCGGTCGGCTTGGGCCAGTTGCCGGTCAAGTACGGCTCGACCGGCGTGCCCATGCCCGGCTACCGGCTCGACGCCCTCGACGAGGCCGGCAAGCCGGTGCCGACGGGCACCATGGGCTCGATCGCGATCAAGCTGCCGTTGCCCCCCGGCTGCCTGCCGACCCTGTGGCAGGCCGACGAGCGCTTTCGCGAGAGCTACCTGGCCGATTTTCCCGGCTACTACCGCAGTGGCGATGCGGGGTTCATCGACGAGGACGGCTACGTCTTCGTCATGGGCCGCACCGACGACATCATCAACGTGGCCGGTCACCGCCTGTCGACGGGCGGCATCGAGGAGGTCATCGCCGCTCACCAGGACGTGGCCGAGTGCGCGGTGATCGGCGTGCGCGACGAGATCAAGGGCGAGGTGCCGTGCGGCTTCATCGTGCTCAAGCGCGGCGTCGAGCGGAGCCCGGCCGACATCGAGCGCGAGATCATCGCCCTGGTGCGCGAGAAGATCGGCCCGGTGGCCGCGTTCAAGGCGGCCGTGACGGTGGGCCGCCTGCCCAAGACCCGCTCCGGCAAGATTCTGCGCGGCACCATGAAGAAGATCGCCGACCACGACAGCTGGACGATGCCCGCCACCATCGAGGACGCCGGCGCCCTCGACGAGGTGGCGGCCGCCCTGGGCGGACGGGACGGCGCGTAGCAGGCCCGTCAGCCGCGTCGGGCCCGGACCGGCCGCTGGCGTGCCGGGCGTCCGGCCGGCGTGCGCCGGCCGGCCAGCCGCGAATACGTCGCTCGAGGTCAGCCTCGGCAGTGCAGCGGCACCCTCGGCCTACGGGGCGCTCGCCGCGCTGAGCCGCTCCACCGCGGGCGACGGCAACACGAGGCGTGTCGCCTTGATCAGGTCGCCGAGCTGCGCGACGCTGGTGGCGCTGGCGATCGGCGCGGTCACGGTCGGGCGCGCCATCAGCCAGGCGAGCGCCACCTGTGTCGGATTGGCCTTGACCTCCGCAGCCACCTCGTCGAGCGCGGCGAGGATGCGAAAGCCGCGTTCGTTCAGGTATTTTGGGATGGCGCGGGCGCCGCGCGGGCTCTTGCCGAGGTCGGCCTCCGATCGGTACTTGCCGGTGAGGAAGCCGGCCGCCAGTGAGAAATACGGGATGACGCCGAGCCCCTCGGCCCGGCACAGCTCCTCGAGCGGCCCCTCGTAGGTGCTGCGGCTGTAGAGGTTGTATTCGGGCTGCATGGTCTCGTAGCGCGGCAGGCCGAGCCGGGTGCTGGCGTCGAGCGCGCTCTTCAGCCGCTCCGGCGAGAAGTTGGAGGCGCCGATGGCACGCACCTTGCCGGCCTTGATCAGCTCCGCAAAGGCCTCGAGCGGCTCCTCGACCGAGGTGTCGGCATCGTCGAAATGCGACTGGTAGAGGTCGATGTAGTCGGTCTTGAGCCGCGTGAGCGAGTCCTCGACCGCTTTCAGAATGTAGGCACGCTTCAAGCCCTTGCGGTCTTCCGCCATCGGGGCGCCCACCTTGGTGGCGATGATCACCTTGTCACGGCCGCCCCGGGCGGCGAGCCAGTCGCCGATCACCGTCTCGGACTCGCCTCCCGTGTGGCCGGGAACCCAGACCGAATAGACGTCGGCAGTATCGATGAAGTTGAGCCCCTCGGCGACCAGGGCATCAAGCAGCGCAAAGGACGCCTTGGCGTCCGCGGTCCAGCCGAAGACGTTGCCGCCGAAGCACAGCGGCGGCACTGAAATTCCCGAACGTCCGAGCTCGCGCTTGGCCATGGTGCTCTCCCCTTTCGAGCGGCTCATTCCCATCTGCATCATGCGATACGGGCCGGCCGGACGCCACGCCGGCGTTGCCGGAGCTGCCATGCGCCCGTCGAGCCAGCCAGACTGTGGAGCCGTGACCCATGAAACTGCCCGGTCCCGATCACCCCATCACCATCAAGCCCGCAGGCCAGCGCGTGCGGGTGATCCTGAACGGCGAGACGATCGCCGACAGCACGCGCGCTCTCGAGCTCAAGGAGGCAACCTATCCGTCCGTGCTCTACATTCCGCGCGAGGACGCCGCGATGGCGCTGCTGGAGCGCACGGAGCACCGCACCCATTGCCCCTACAAGGGCGACGCCAGCTACTTCAGCATCCGCACCGGCGAGGGGCGCTCGGAGAACGCAATCTGGTCCTACGAGGAGCCGTTCCCTGCCATGGCGGAGATCAAGGGGCACCTGGCCTTCTACACGGAGCGGGTCGACCGCATCGAAGTGGGCGCCCCACAGGCGATGTGACAATCGGTGAGTCGCCGACGTCGACACCAAAATGCACCAGTCCGGTCACATGATGCAGCACGACAAACAGGAGAGGACAACTGATGCTGACGAAATTTGCTGCCGTGGCGGGGGTCGCCGTGGTGCTGCTCGCGGGGGCCCTGCCGGCGGCAGCGCAGAGCCAGCCGAAACTCAGCGCCGAAACGCAGGCCAAGCTGCGCCAGGCGTGCACGGGTGACATCCGCACGCTCTGCTCCGACGCCAAGCCGGGCGGCGGGCGACTCGTGCAGTGCCTCACCGAGAAGCGCGACAAGGTCTCCGATGGATGCAAGAGCGCCATGAGTGAGGCGCGGGCGGAGCGGCAGTCGAAGATGAAGAAGCAGTGACCACGCGGCCTCGGGCCCGGGGCGTCTCGCGCTCATGGGGGCCGTGCGACCGGTCTTCGTAACGCGGTCCGATCGGGTGGGAACCACCCGATCGGAGGGGAGCACTTCCCGTTCAACGACTTGAAGCATGTCCACCGGACCAGATGCCCCTATCTGATCGGGTCACGGCCGCGCAGGCGGAACCGGGCTGCACCCGGCGGCGCGGCCCGCTGCGGAATGGCGCGCCTGGGCCGGGACGGCCGGCTCGCGCACTCGGCTAACCTTCGCCGCTCTCCGGGCCGGCCGTGGCCTCGGTGCCTGAGCCCTATTCGTCGTCGTCTTCGTCGGTGCGCTTCAAGCCCTTGAGCTTGGCGAAGACCGAATCGACGTCGATCTTCTCCTGGCCGTGCCGGGGCGGCGGTTCGCGGTCGGCGAAGGGGGCGGGCTCCTCCTCGGCATGGGCTGTCGTGACTTCCGCCGGCAGCAGGGTCTGGCCCCCTTCTTCCGCCGGCGGGCGGTCCTTGGCCGCCTTGGCCACCTCCATGTCGAGGTCGATCTGCGAGGCGAGGCCGAGCGTGACCGGATCGAGCGGGCTCAGGTTCTGCATGTTCCAGTGGCCGCGCTCGCGAATCTGCTGAATCGTGTTCTTGGTCGTGCCGACCAGGCGCATGATCTGCGCGTCCTTGAGCTCCGGATGGTTGCGCAGCAGCCAGAGGATGGCGTTGGGGCGGTCCTGGCGGCGCGACACCGGCGTGTAGCGCGGACCCTTGGAGCGCTTGACCTCGGGCAGGCGGACCTTCGGATCGGCCAGCTTGAGGCGGTACTCGGGGTTGCGCTGTCCGCGCTCGATCTCCTCGCGCGTGAGCTGGCCGGTGCCCACAGGATCGAGGCCCTTGATGCCGGCGGCGACTTCGCCGTCGGCAATGCCTTTGACCTCCAGGTGGTGCAGTTTGCAGAAATCGCCGATCTGCTCGAACGACAACGAGGTGTTCTCCACCAGCCAGACGGCGGTGGCCTTGGGCATCAGCGGGCCGGCGGACATGACGAAGTTCCTCCGATGAAGGTCCTCGACGCGCTCTCGCGCGGAGGAAAATTGGCAAGCCCCCTCGGCTGCTCCGGGCCGGCTGATCGGCCAGAGCGCGTCACCACGACTTGGAGGGGAACATGTGAAGCTATAGGACGTTCCGCTGCGCGAGGCAACGCGGCCGCGTCCGCCTGGGAGCGGCGGCCCCACGCCGCCGCAGAGCCTTGCTCTTCACGCCGCTACGGTCAGAACGATCTTGCCCACGTGGGCGCTCGATTCCATCAGCGCATGAGCCCTGTTCGCCTCCGCCAGCGGGAATGTGGCGTGGATCACCGGCTTGATTCGGCCCGCCGCGAGCAGGGGCCACACGTCGGCCTCGAGCGCCCGCGCGATGGCCGCTTTCGCCTCCACCGGCCGGGCGCGCAGCGTCGAGCCCGTGTGCGTCAGCCGCTTCAGCATCAGCCGGGTGAAATCCACCGTGGCCTTGGCCCCGTTCAGGAAGGCGATCTGCACGATGCGCCCGTCGACCGCGGCGGCGTCGTAGTTGCGCTGGATGTAGTCGCCGCCGACCATATCGAGGATCACCTCTGCGCCCTGGCCGTTGGTCGCCGCCTTGGCCGCCGCGACGAAGTCTTCCGTGCGATAGTTCACGGCGATGTCGGCGCCGAGGTCGCGGCAGGCCGCACATTTGTCGTCGGAGCCGGCGGTGGCGATGACCTTGGCCCCGAGCGCCTTGGCCAGCATGATCGCCGTGGTGCCGATGCCGGATGTGCCGCCGTGGATGAGAAGCGTCTCCCCGGCCTTGAGGCCGCCGCGCTCGAACACATTGGTCCACACCGTGAAGAAGGTCTCCGGCAGGGCCGCAGCCTCGGTGAGGCCAAGTCCGGCGGGGACCGGCAGCGCGTTGCTTTCGTGCACCGTCGCGTACTGGGCGTAGCCGCCCCCGGCGACGAGGGCGCAGACCTGGTCGCCGACCTTGAAGCGGCTTGCGCCGGGGCCGATGGCGATCACGTCGCCGGCGAGCTCCAGCCCCGGGATGTCGCTGGCCCCCGGCGGAGCCGGATAGGCGCCCAGACGCTGGATGACGTCAGGGCGATTGACCCCGGCGGCGGCGATGTGGACGAGGATCTCGCCGGCGCCCGGGCGCGGCACCGGCCGGGTCTCCGGCTGCAACACGTCGGGCCCGCCCGGCGTCTTGATGCCGATTGCCGTCATGGTGCTGGGAAGGGTGGTGTGATCGGCCGCCATCGCCAGGATCTCCTCAATCGCTGTATCTGCACATGACATGCGGCGCGGCGACCGACAATCGGTCGCCGGCACGATGGACCGCGGCGGGCTCAACATCGTGCTTCAAATCCACGGCGCGAGGGCTACTCTGCGGGGGTCGCAGGCAGGCCCTGGCGGCAGAATGGGAGGGTAGCGCGATGAACGAGCCGTTCGTGGACGACAGGCCCCGTCCCAAGCCGCCGGTGCACGAGATCGGCCAGGATCTGGCGACGTTGTCCCTGGCCGAGCTTGACGAGCGCGTCGCGGCGCTCACGGCCGAGATCGAGCGGCTCAAGGCGGCGCGCACCCGCAAGGAGGCGTCGCGCAACGCGGCCGATTCCGTCTTCAAACTCTGAGGCGGGAAGGCGCGTGAGCCAGCCGTCGATCGCCTTCTGGTACGACTTCGCCAGCAACTATTCGTGGCTTGCCGCCCGGCGCATCGCGGCGCTCGCCGCCGCCCGCGGCGTGGCGGTGGCCTGGGAGCCGTTTCTGCTCGGGCCGATCTTCGCGAGCCAGGGCTGGGATACCTCGCCCTTCAACATCTATCCGGCCAAGGGCGCTCACGCCTGGCGCGATATCGAGCGGCAGGCGGCGGCGCTCGGCCTGCCGCTGGTGCGCCCCGCCCCCTTTCCGCAGAATTCACTGCTCGCCGCTCGCGTCGGGCTGGCGGTCGGTCCCGCCGGGCGGCCCGCCTTCTCCGAGGCGCTCTTTCGCGAGGAGTTCGAGCGCGGCCGCTCGATCTCGGATACGGCCGTCCTTGCCGAGGTCCTGGCCGGGCTCGGTCATGACGCGGGCGCCGTGCTCGCGGCGGCGGCCAGCGAGCTCGTCAAGACCGCGCTGCGGCAGCAGGGCGAGCGCGCCAAGCGCCTCGGGCTCTTCGGCGCGCCGACCTTCGTGACTGCCGACGGCGAGGTGTTCTGGGGCAACGACCGCCTGGAGGCGGCGCTCGCCTGGGCCATGGACGGGCCGCTACCGGGCCTCGCGCGCTGAACACCAGGCCGGCCGGGGATCAAGGGCGAGGCAGCCATCCCATGCTTGCCGCGCCGTGCTCCCCCAATTATATAACCGCCATCCGACTACGGCAGCCACAGGCTGGCGCGACGAGGGTGCGGCCCAGACCGCGCCCTTTTTGTGTTGCGGGACTTTCGAAGTTCAGGCACCTAGCCGGCCATGCTCCCACCGGCGGCCCTATGCGCCGGCCTGCCCGCAATTTGCGGGCAGTTGCTCCGACCCCCTCCGGGGCGGGCACCGCGGGTCGGGGGCGTATCGCAACACCAGCCGTCGGCGCATGGATCCCGCGGGATCCCAGGAGTTTGAATGTCCGCTGTCCCATCCACCAACCGCGCCCACAGCGACCACGTCCCGTCGCGTGAAGATTTCGCCGCGCTGCTCGAAGAGTCGTTCGGCCGTTCGGAAGCCCACGAAGGCTCCGTCATTCGCGGCACCGTCGTCGCCATCGAAAAGGACGTCGCCGTCATCGACATCGGTCTGAAGACCGAAGGGCGCGTCGCTCTCAAGGAATTCATCGGCCCCGGCCGTGACCAGGCGCTGAACGTCGGCGACGAGGTCGAGGTCTATCTGGAGCGCATCGAGAACGCGCTCGGCGAAGCGGTCATCAGCCGCGACAAGGCGCGCCGCGAGGAGAGCTGGGTCAAGCTCGAGCGCGCCTTCGAGAGCAACGAGAAGGTGACGGGCGTCATCTTCAACCAGGTCAAGGGCGGCTACACCGTCGACCTCGACGGTGCCGTGGCCTTCCTGCCGCGCTCGCAGGTGGACATCCGCCCCGTCCGCGACGTCACCCCGCTGATGGGCGTGCCGCAGCCGTTCCAGATCCTCAAGATGGACCGGCGCCGCGGCAACATCGTCGTCTCCCGCCGCACGGTGCTGGAGGAGACGCGCGCCGAGGCCCGCTCCGAGCTCGTCGCCAATCTGGAAGAGGGCCAGGTCATCGACGGCGTGGTCAAGAACATCACCGAATACGGTGCGTTCGTCGACCTCGGCGGCATCGACGGCCTGCTCCATGTCACCGACATGGCATGGCGCCGCGTCAACCACCCGAGCGAGGTGGTCAACATCGGCCAGAGCGTTCAGGTCAAGATCATCAAGATCAACCACGAGACGCACCGCATCTCGCTCGGCATCAAGCAATTGCTCGCCGACCCGTGGGAGGGCATCGCCGAGCGCTATCCGGTGAACTCGCGCCTGACCGGCCGCGTCACCAACATCACCGACTACGGCGCTTTCGTCGAGCTGGAGCCGGGCATCGAAGGCCTGATTCACGTCTCGGAGATGAGCTGGACCAAGAAGAACGTCCACCCTGGCAAGATCGTCTCGACGAGCCAGGAGGTCGACGTGCAGATCCTCGAGGTCGATCCGGTCAAGCGCCGCATCTCGCTCGGCCTCAAGCAGACCCTGCAGAACCCCTGGGAAGGCTTCGCCGAGCAGCACCCGATCGGCTCCGAGGTCGAGGGCGAGGTCAAGAACAAGACCGAGTTCGGCCTGTTCATCGGCCTCGACGGCGACGTCGACGGCATGGTGCACCTGTCGGACCTGGACTGGAACCGTCCCGGCGAGCAGGTCATCGAGGAGTTCAAGAAGGGCGACCTCGTGCGCGCCCAGGTCCTCGACGTCGACGTGGAGAAAGAGCGCATCTCGCTCGGCATCAAGCAACTCGCCGGCGATCCCTTCATCGAGGCGGGCGAACTGCGCCGCGGCCAGGTGGTCACCTGCGAGGTGCTCGAGGTGAAGGACGGCGGTCTCGAGGTGAAGCTGGTCGACAGCGACCTGACCTCGTTCATCAAGCGCGCCGAGCTCGCTCGTGAGCGTGCCGACCAGCGGCCGGAGCGTTTTGCCCCGGGCGAGAAGGTCGACGCCCGCGTCGTCCAGTTCGACCGCAAGGCGCGTCGCATCCAGCTCTCGATCAAGGCGCTGGAAATGGCCGAGGAGAAGGAGGCGATCGCCGCCTACGGCTCGACCGACTCCGGCGCCTCGCTCGGCGACATCCTCGGCGCCGCTTTGCGCAAGGCGAACGAGAAGAAGTGACGCGACGGCCGGGCCCTTTAGGCCCGGCGCCACCGACGATTTGCGACGGCCGGGCGCTCCCACGCCCGGCCGTTCGTCGTTGTGGACGCGGTGAAGCGCAATATCGCCGGGACCGGCGCAGCGGCCATGTCGCGTTGGGAGCGACGGCGGCGGCGTCCCCGGCGGGCCGTGCTTCAGCCCGGGGGCGAGCCGTTCTGGGGCCAGGACCGACTCGACCTCCTGGAGGCCGCCATCCTCTCAGGCGATCCGCCCGTTCTGCCCCCGGCACGGTCCGAGCTCTAGCTCGGCCAATCGCCGGGGCGGCGCGCCCGGCGCGCCCGTTCGGCGTCCCTGCGATTGCCGCAAACGTCTCCATACGATTTCGGATGACAGGCGTCGCGGCAGGCGGCATGAACCTCGCTCGTTCGTTCATGCAGGTCGAGAGCCGGTAACGCACTGAGGATGGAGACATCTATGGCGACGGATGCGGAGCAGTTGGCCGAACGCCGCTCGCTGAGGCGGCGACTGAGCGGCTGGCGGATCGTAGCCTTGCTCGCGGTGCTCGCGGCGATCGTGGTCGGAAGCTTCTGGGCCGCCGGTGACGATATCCCCGGCACCGCCCATGTCGCGCGCGTGCACGTCTCGGGCCTGATCACCGGCGATCGCAAGACCATCGAGTTGCTGAAGCGCGTGGGCGAGAGCGCCGCCGCCAAGGCGGTGCTCGTGGTGGTCGACAGCCCCGGCGGCACCACCACCGGGTCGGAGGCGATCTACGATGCGCTGCGGCGGCTGTCGGCGCAGAAGCCCACCGTCGCGGCGATCGACTCCATCGGCGCGTCCGGCGCCTACATTGCCGCCATGGGCACGGACCGCATCTTTGCGCGCCACACGGCGCTCGTCGGCTCCATCGGCGTCCTCGTCCAGTTCCCCAACTTCGCCAGGCTGCTCGACATCGTCGGCGTCAAGATGGAAGAGGTGAAGTCGAGCCCGCTCAAGGCCGCGCCGAACGGCTTCGAGCCGACGTCGCCGGAGGCGCGTGCCGCCCTCGCCAGCGTGGTCTCGGATTCCTACGATTGGTTCAAGGGCCTGGTGCGGCAGCGCCGGCATTACGATGACGCGCAACTGGCGGCCGTCGCGGACGGGCGCGTCTTCACCGGCCATCAGGCTCTCGCTCTGAAGCTGATCGACCAGATGGGTGGCGAGCGCGATGCCGTCGCCTGGCTCGAGGCGAACCGGGGCGTCGCCAAGGACCTTCCGGTCCGAGAGTGGCGAGCCCGATCCGGCAGCCGATTCGACGTGCTGACCTATGCGAGCCATATCGCCGCGGTGCTGGGCTTTGGTGATCTCGCCAATACGCTCGCGCGCAGCGAACTCGCGATCGATGCCTCGCGGCTTGACGGGATGCTCGCGCTCTGGCACGGTCCCTCTGAAAAGTGACGATTGATCAAAGGGATACGGATCGACGATGATCAAATCGGAGCTCGTCCAGCGTATCGCTGAGCACAACCCGCATCTCTACCAGCGCGACGTCGAGAACATCGTCAACGCCATCCTAGACGAGATCACACGGGCTCTCGCCCGCGGTGACCGGGTCGAGCTGCGCGGATTCGGTGCCTTTTCGGTCAAGACACGCGATGCCCGCACCGGGCGGAACCCCCGCACCGGCGAAACTGTAGACGTGTCGCGCAAGGCGGTGCCGGTCTTCAAGACCGGCAAAGAGATGCGCCAACGCCTCAATGCCGCCCCCATCAAGGGGCGTGTCGCGGCCGAAGCCTGACGCCCGCGGAGACGACGCCTTGAAGACGCTGCTTCGACTGCTGGTGCTGCTGCCGCTGGCGATCGTCATCGTGTTGCTGGCTATCGCCAATCGCACACCGGTGCTGGTCTCGCTGGATCCGTTCACGCCGGACGCGCCGGCCCTCGGGATCCAGCTGCCGCTGTTCGTGGTCATGTTCGCGGCGCTGCTGCTCGGCGTCCTGGTCGGCGGCCTCGCCTCGTGGCTGGTGCAGGGGCGGCATCGGCGCGCAGCCCGCCTCAACCGGCGCGAAGCCGAGCGGCTGAAGGGCGAGACCGAGCGGCTGAAGTCGGCGCTGGCGGCCCGCGCGCCAGCGCTCGGGCGGCCGTAAGGCGAGCTGCCGCGACGGTGCGAGCCCCGGCGCTTGCAACTCGCGCGGGAGCAGGCCTTCCTGTTAACCGGCCCTTAGGGTTTCCAAGCTATTACTGGCGTCATCCAGTTTCGCTGGATGTCGAGTGGTTCTGTCCACTCTGTTGACGCCTCCCTGTTGTTAGCACTTCGAAGCCGCCCACGGGGCGGCTTCTTTTTTGGGCCGCTCCCGCGGCGCGCGTGCCTTGGCGCCGCGGCCATGCCCGCTCGCGCAGCGCCCGATCAAGGATCACCTGATCTCACCGATGCGGCGTCCACTTCGCTCGAAAACGCTCTAGGAGCATTTCCGTGCATGGGATGAGTTCATCCAATTGCGAAATGCGCTGGTCCACCGGGACTGGAGGCGCTGGATCCGAGCGTCGAAGAACCGGGGCGGCACCGTTAGGCTTAACGAAGGGTAAAGCTTTCGCTCGCTCGGCGCTTCGCTACAGTCGCGGCGATCCGAAGATGCTGTGGAGCTTGGGGGCCATGAGCGAAAGCGCACGACGTTTGCCGAGCGAGGATTCTGCTGACCCGATCTCGTTCGCCGCCCGCTTCGCCAGCAGCAACGCCTTCAATCTTCTGTTCGCGGAGGCGACCCAGCTGGTCGAAAAGACGGCGGCCTATCTGGACGGCCCCGGCCGGGTCGATTCGGCCGGCCTGCGGGGCATTGCCGCGCTCACCTTCGCCCAGGAAAGCACGCGGCTGTCGACGCGCCTCATGCGCCTCATGTCGTGGCTGCTCATCCGCCGCGCGGTTGCCGACGGCGATATGACAGAGGTCGAGGCGGAGCAGCAGCGTCGCAAGAGCGAGAGCTACGCCGAGCCGCCGCCCCCGGACGAGACCCTGGCGCTGCTGCCCGACTACCTGACCGATCTGATTGCTGTTGCCGCCCGCCTGGAGATCCGCATGCTCCACATCGACGCGAGCGAAATGCCGGATGCGCCGCGGCCGTCCCCGGTGCGGCGAGACCTTACGCTGCTCAAGGCGGCGTTCGGCAGCCGGCCGGCATCGCTGCGGGACAAGCCCTGAACGGCACGCCCCCGGGCCCTTGAATCGAGAGCGCTTGCCGATCGGGTGGATCCACCCAATCGGCAAGCGCTCTGGGCTGCCGGCGGCAGGGGGCGATGGCCGCCCCCGGCCGTTACTTCTTGGCGAAGCTCAGGCCGCCGAACTTATTGGCGAAGCGCGAGACCCGGCCGCCGCGGTCGAGAAGCGTCTGCGACCCGCCGGTCCAGGCCGGATGGGTCCTGGCGTCGATGTCGAGGGTCAGCGTGTCGCCCTCCTTGCCGTAGGTCGAGCGCGTCATATACTCGGTGCCGTCGGTCATGACGACCTTGATCAGGTGGTAATCCGGGTGCGTGTCCGGCTTCATGGCAGCATCCTCGCGCTCAGCCCAAACGAGGCCGGCGCATCACAATTGGCAATGTCCGAAGTCGCGACCCTATAGCGCAGCGGTCCGGACATGACAAGGCCAAGGGGAGAGCGCATTTCGCCGGCGCGCCGGGAGCGCGAGAGCATGTCACAGTCAGACGCGGCCGTCCGATCGGATAGAGATGCTCCAAGTCAAAAGAGCTGCAGCGCGCTTCTGCAATTAGGCAGGCCCGCGCGATCGAGCATGTCCCGATCAGATGGAACGATGTGATCGGGACATGCTCCAAGCTAGTGGAAGTTAGAGTGCTTCGGGGCCGATTGGATTGAGATGCGTGAGATGACCGACAGCGGCACCGGCGCCGACGCGCAGGACATGCAGCAGCGATCCGACGGGCCTTCACGCAAGCGGCCCAACTTTGACGCCCTGCGGGCGATGCTGCCTTTCGCCATGCGCTACCGCGGCCGCATGGCCGCGGCCCTGGTGGCGCTCACGGTGGCCGCCGCCGCCACGCTCACGCTGCCCATTGCCATCCGCCGCCTGATCGATCTTGGCTTCTCGCCCGACAGCGGCGGGCTGGTGAACGTCTATTTCCTGGCGCTCGGCGCCGTCGCCCTGGTCCTGTCGCTGGCCAGCGCCGCCCGCTACTACCTCGTCATCACCCTGGGTGAGCGCGTCGTGGCGGACGTGCGCAGCGCCGTGTTCCGCCATCTGACGCGTCTCGATCCCTCGTTCTTCGACAGCGTCAAGAGCGGCGAGATCGTCTCGCGGCTCACCGCCGACACCACACAGATCAAGGCCTCCTTCGGTGCCAGCGCCTCATTGGCGTTGCGCAATCTGTTCCTGTTCCTGGGCGGCGTCGGGTTGATGGTGGTCACCAGCCCCAAGCTGTCGCTGATGGTACTGATCGCCATCCCGATCATCGTACTGCCGCTTGTGGCCTCGGGCCGCGGCGTCAGCCGCCGCTCGCGCGCCGCGCAGGACCGGCTGGCCGACGCCTCGGCCTATGCGGTCGAGGCCATCGGCGCCTCGCGCACCATGCAGGCCTTCGGCGCCGAGACGGCGACGGCGGGCCGCTTCGAAGCGGCTTCGGAAGAGGCGTACACGGCCGCCCGGCTGTCGACCGGGGCGCGCGCCCTCCTCACCGGCTTTGCCATGTTCCTGATCAGCGCCAGCGTCGTCGGCGTGCTGTGGTACGGCGCCCACGACGTGCTGAGCGGCACCATGACTGCCGGCCGGCTGTCCCAATTCCTGCTCTATGCCGTGCTTGCGGCCAGTGCGCTCGGCGAGCTCTCGCAGGTATGGACCGAGGTGGTGCAGGCGGCAGGGGCGGCGGGCCGGCTCGGCGATCTCCTGGCCACGAAGCCGGCCATCGTGGCGCCCGCCGCGCCGGTGGCCCTGCCGGAGCCGCCGCTGGCCACGCTCGCCTTCGAGAATGTCGCGTTCGCCTATCCTTCCCGCCGCGCGGCTCCGGCGCTCCGGGGCGTGAGCTTTGCGATCGCCGCGGGCGAGCGCGTCGCGATCGTCGGCCCGTCGGGAGCGGGCAAGAGCACGGTCTTTCAGCTGGCGCTGCGCTTCTACGATCCCCAGGCCGGCGTGGTGCGGGTGGACGGTGTCGAGGCGGCCCGAGCCGATCCGGAAGCGCTGCGGCGGCGCTTCGCACTCGTCGCACAGGATCCGGTCGTATTCGGCACCAGCGTTGCCGACAACATCCGCTACGGTCGGCCGGAGGCCGGCGACGCCGAGGTGACGCGCGCGGCGGAGTTCGCCGCCGCCGACGCCTTCATCCGGGCGCTGCCCCAGGGCTATGAGACGCCGCTCGGCGAGCGCGGTGTCACCCTCTCCGGCGGCCAGCGCCAGCGCATCGCCATCGCCAGGGCGGTGCTCATGGATGCGCCGATCCTGCTGCTCGACGAAGCGACGTCCGCCCTCGACGCCGAGAGTGAGCAACTGGTGCAGGCGGCCCTCGACCGTCTGATGCGGGGTCGCACCACGCTGGTTGTGGCCCACCGCCTCGCGACGGTGCTGTCGGCCGACCGGATCCTGGTCATGGACGAAGGCCGCGTCGTCGAGGAGGGCACGCACGGCCAGCTGGCGCGGGCAGGCGGGCTCTATCAGCGCCTGGCGCGCCTCCAGTTCGGCGACATGACGGTGCGGGCGGCGGAGTGATCCCAAGCGCCGCCGTGCTTGGCTCATGGGAACGCGTGACAAGCCGCGCGGCGTTGAGCGAGGCCCCCGCGGAGCCTGGCGAAGGCTGCGGGACCCTCACCGTTCCGTGAGCTTGAGCTCGATGCGGCGGTTGCGAGCCAAGGCCTCGTCCGTGCTGGCGAGATCGACCGGCTGGTATTCGCCGAAGCCGGCGGCCAGCAGCCGCTGCGGCGGCACGCCTCTGGATGCCAGATACTGCACCACCGAGATGGCGCGGGCCGCCGAGAGCGCCCAGTTCGACTTGAACTCGCCGGTGCCCGAGAGCGGACGCTTGTCCGTGTGGCCGTCCACCCTGAGCACCCAGGGGATGTCCGGCGGGATTTCCTTGGCAATGTCGAGGATCGCGTCGGCGACCTTGTCGAGTTCCGCATTGCCCTGCGGTCGCAGCGTCGCGGCACCGGTGTCGAACAGCACCTCCGACTGGAGGACGAAACGGTCCCCGACAACGCGGATGTCCGCCCTGTTGCCCAGGATCTGCCGCAGCCGGCCGAAGAAGTCCGAGCGGTAGCGGGCGAGTTCCTGCACCTTCTGCGCCAGCGCCACGTTGAGGCGGCTGCCGAGATCGGCGATGCGGGCCTGGCTCTCCTTGTCGCGGGCCTCGGAGGCGGCCAGCGCCTCCTCCAGGGCGGCGAGCTGGCGGCGCAGCCCCGCCATCTGCTGGTTGAGGATCTCCACCTGCGCCAGGGCCTGGTCGGAGATCTGTCTCTGCTTGTCCAGATCGGCGGTGAGCTGGCCGGTCCGCGCCGTGGCCGCCGCGTCCTGGGCGGCGCCCGACGCCATCAGGCCCTGAAGACGATCGCGATCACCCTCGGCCGCCTTCAGCGAGGATTGCAGCATCGCCAGGCTGTCCTCCAGGTTCTTCTTGCCTGATCGCTCCAGGGCGAGGAGGTCGTTGAGCTCGGCGATCTGCCGGTTCAGGCGCTGCAGCGCCGTGTCCTTGCCGCTGATCTCCTGGCTCAGGAAGAACTGCACCATCACGAAGACGGACAGCATGAACACGACGGCGAGCACCAGGGTCGACAGAGCATCGACGAAGCCCGGCCAATAATTGAGCCCGCGGTCGGCGTGGCGATGGCGCGCCAGCGCCATCAGCCCAGCTCCTCGGCGCGGCGGCGCGGCTTGGCCTTCAGCGGCTCGTCCGGCTCACCTCCCGCCAGCCGCTCCAGCGCGGCCTGGATCGCGCGCTGCTGGTCGGCCTGCGCTTCCACCCAATCGCGGATCAACTGCTGTTCCTGGCGCATGTGCTGGACGAGATCACGAATGCCGTCGGCGAGGCTGGCCACCGCCTGGGCCTGGCCGCGATGGCCGTCGCCGGCCGACATTCCCGCAAAATTCTGGTTGAGTCGCTCGATCGCCGCCGTCAGCGCCGGCGAGGCGTCGTCGCCGGCGCTGATCACCGGCACCTCGTCGTTGACGCGGGCGGCTAGTCCGTCCTCGAGGCCCGTATAGAAGCGCGTCTGCGCCTGCCCCAGCTGCAGGTCGAGGAAGCCCAGGATCAGCGATCCGGCCAGGCCGAACAGCGACGACGAAAACGAGATGCCCATGCCGGCGAGCGGGGCTGCCAGGCCACTCTTGAGTTCGTCGAAGAGCGCGGCGGCCTCTCCCCCGGTGCGCATGGAGCGGATCACGGTGCCGACGGAGCTCACCGTTTCCAGCAGGCCCCAGAAGGTACCGAGCAGACCGAGGAACACAAGAAGGCCGGCGAGGTAACGCACGATCTCGCGGTTTTCGTCGAGCCTCAGCGCAATGGCATCGAGGACGGACCGCATGACCGGCGTGCTGACGGCGCGCCCGGCACCGAGCCGCGCGGCCATCGGGGCGAGGAGCGGCGGGGGCGGAGCCTCCGGCAGGCGCCCGCGCAGCAGGTCGGCGGACGTCGTCGCATTGACCCAGCTCACCGCGCCGAACAGGCGCGCCACCTGGCTGATGGCGATGACGATGCCGATCAGCAGCACCAGGCCGATGAGCCCGTTGAGCCCCGGATTGTTGAGGAATGCGGTCCAGATCGGCTGGTACAGGATGAAGGCGAGAAAGCCGACGAGGATCAGGAACACCGCCATGCGCACCAGGTGGATGCGCGGGGAGGTGAGATGCAGCGGATCGGCCTCAGCCATCGGCGGCCTCGCGTCGGTTGGCGCGCGCTGTGCCGGTCGGCGCGCGGTTGAACCCCAAAGATCTTCGCCACTCTCCGGGCGGGCCGCCGCCCGGGTCAAGCCCAGGTGTCCGCTAACTCGTGTCCGCTAACTCGTGCCGGCCTCGTGCGCCGCCTGTCAGGCGGCCGATCTGATCAGCCGCAGCAATTCCCGATGCATGTGCTCGTTGCCGCAGGCGACGCTGCCGTGTCCGGCCGGATCATCGCCGCCGTCCGCTTCGCTCGCCATCCCGCCGGCCTCCCGCAGGATGCAAAGCCCCGCCATCAGGTCCCAGGACTTGAGATTGCGCTCCCAATACGCGTCGGCGCGGCCGGCCGCGACATAGCAGAGGTCGAGTGCCGCCGCCCCCTGGCGACGTATGCCGGCAAAATTGACCATCATGACCGACAGCTCGCGCAGGAAGCGCTCGTGATCGGGACGACCGATGTGGGGAATGCCGCACAATACGATGGCCTGGTCGAGCGTGTTGCGGGCGGCGACCCGAAGCCGCCTGTTGTTGACGAAAGCGCCCTTGCCCCGTTCGGCGATGAACCACTCGTCCTTGATCGGGTCGTAGACCACGCCCGCCACCGGGATGCCTTCGCGCTCCAGGCCGACGGAGATGCAGAAGTGCGGCAGCCCGTGCAGGAAGTTGGTGGTGCCGTCGAGCGGGTCGATATGCCAGCGGTGCGAGGTATCGGTGCCGTCGACGATGCCGCCTTCCTCCAGCACGAAGCCATAGCCGGGCCGCGCCTTCTCGAGGGCGCCGCGCAGGATGTTCTCGGTCTTGCGGTCGGCGGCCGAGACGAAGTCGCCGGGGCCCTTGCGCGAGACCTGAAGCTGCTCAACCTCGCCGAAGTCGCGCTTCAGCGAGCGTGCCGCCTTGGCAACGGCATCGGTCATCACGGTCATCAGCGGCGAACGGATCATCGGGCAACCTTTGCGCGCTCGAGCATGTCCATCGGATCGGAAGCGCTCATCTTGGCGGATAGTCGTTCTTCAACGCTTTGATCCTGGAGCGTCTCTCCCCGATCCGGGGAGTCCACTCCAGCGTGCCGCGCGTCGCGCGGTTGCCGCCGACGAGGGGTGTCGCGCGCCGCTGCAGGCCGATGCGAAGCGGGGAGAGCCGCCGTTCATGTGCATCGCAGCGTGGGGCGCCGTCAAGGCGTCTCGCCGACCAGCTCCGCCCGGTGGCGGGCCGCCAGCGCGTCGGCCTGCTTGCGCTCCTCGGCGCTCAGCCCCTTCAGTGCCTCGTCGAGCCAGGGGTCCGTGAGGCCCTGTCCAGCCGCGAGCATGTGCCAGCCGCCGGCCTCCGCCAGGTCGCGCGGGACGCCGCGGCCGGTGACGAGAAGGCGCGCCAGACGATTCTGGGCGATGGCGTTGCCCTGGCCGGCGGCGCGCTGGAACAGCCTGGCGGCGGCCGCCTCGTCCTTCTCGGCGCCGACGCCGTTGAACAGCGCGATGGCGTATTCCACCTCGGCGGCGACGAAGCGGTTGGCGGCAGCCTTCGCCAGCAGGGCCGTCGCTTCGGCATCGTTGCGGGGAACCCCGGTCCCCTTCCGGTAGAGCGTCGCCAGCACATACTGGGCCTCGGCGACCTCCGCCTCGGCGGCGATGCGCAGCAGCAGCACCGCCTCCGGCGTCCCGGCATCGCCGGGTTGGGCAAGCTTGACCAGCGCCAGATTGTAGCAGGCGGCGGGCTGACGCGCGGCCGCAGCCTTCTCCAGCAGCGCCAGGCCGCCGGGCTCGTCCTTGGGCACCCCGCGGCCCTGCAACTTCATCATGGCCAGCGCAAAGGCGGCGTTGGCGCTGCCGGCAGCTTCGGCGCGCTCGTACCAGACGGCCGCCTTGGCGAGGTCCTCCGGCACCCCGAGGCCCTGACTATAGAGCTCGCCCAGCAGCGTCATGGCGGCGCTGTCGCCGGAGTCGCGCGTCAGCCGGCGCTGCGCTTCCTGCAAAGCCGTGGCGAAGTAGCCTCGTTGGTAGGCGCCATAGGCGGCGTCCAGCGTGTCCTCGCCGGCTGGCGGTTGCCCCGCCTCGGGCTTCACGTCGTAGGAATTGGGCAGGATCGGTCCGCGCACGGCCCCCCGGCGCTCCGCCTCCGAGGGCGCGCGGTCAGTTGGCCGTGGCAGCGTGAAGATCGGCGAGCCCGGCATGCCGGGCTGCAGGGTGGGCTTGCCGAAGACGCTGCCGTCCGGCGGCAGGGTCGGTACCGGGAGCGGCATCGGCGCCGAGGGTCCCGGCGCCTGGGCGGGCGCGGCCGATGGCGCGGCGCCGACGGCGAGCAGAAGCGGCAAGCCGATGGCGAGGACCGGTCGGCGGCGGCGAACCGTCGTCATCGGAGGACGGTCTCCGCGCCAGCCAACAGATCGCAGGCCCGGGCGACGGCCGCGGCGGGGCCCTCGGGCGCGTTGAACACGGCATCGCCAAGGGCCACGAACTCGGCCCCGGTCGAGGCGAGCAGCGGCACGGCGTCGAGCTGCGCGGCGTAGGCGACGCACGGCACGGCGAACAGCTCCGCCCACCAGGCGGCGCGCTCCACCGTGGCTTCCACGTCGGGCACGAAGCCGTCGGCGCGCGGTTCGCCGAACATCACGTAATCGACGTCAACCTCACCGGCCACCATGGCGTCGTGGCGCAGCGAGAGGGCGCCGACGCCGACGATGCGATCGGGCTGGAGCGTCCCGGTGGCGTCCCGCAAGGTCGCCGGATCGGCGCCGCTCAGATGCACGCCGTCGGCGCCGCCGCGAACGGCCGCCTGGGGGCTGGCCGTGACCAGCAGCGCCGCGCCACGCTCCTGAACGATCGGCGCCAGGCACTTGATGCGATTGATGGTGCTGCGCTCGTCGTCGCGCGGCAGATCGATCAGGACCGCCGCCACGTTGCCGGACGCGCACACCTGCGCCAGCAGCGGCGCAAAGGCCTGCGCGTCGGCGATGGTCGGTGTCATGAGATAGAGGCGGGCTGGCTCGGCCATGGCTCAACAGGATGTTACAGCGACGGGATGGCCCACCAGAGGCCGTCCCACGGCTCGCTTCTGCGCGAGCAAGATGCCCAAAAATGGGCGCCGCGCGCTGGAGCGGCGCCCGAGGCGCGAAGACCACGCGAGGACGAGCGACCGGACGATCGCGTCCGGTCGGCCTGGCTCACGCGGCCTGGCTCTCCAGCGCCCGGGTCCACTCGCCCTTCGAGGCAAGCCCGTTCATCAGCGCGCGGTGAGCAAACGCCTTCTGGCCCGCCGGAACGTTTTCCGGCTTGCCCGACCAGGCCTTCTGCGGCGCCGCCTGGAGGGCGCGACCATAGCTGAAAGTCATCTTCCACGGGAAGCCGCCGATGCGGTTCATGGCGTCGAGATGGGCCGTCGCCTCCACGTCGCTCTGCCCCCCGGACAGGTAGGCGATGCCCGGCACGGCCGCCGGCACGCAACGCTTCAGCACGGCGATGGTCGCCTGCGCCACCTCCTCGGCTGATGCCTGCTTGGGCGACTTCTTGCCCGGCACGATCATGTTCGGCTTGAGCACGATGCCCTCGAGCGCGACGCGCGCGTAGAAGAGCTGCTGAAAGACCTCCTTCAGCGTCCACTCGGTGACTTCGGCGCAGCGGCCGATGTCGTGACCGCCGTCCATCAGCACTTCCGGCTCGACGATCGGGACGATGCCGGCCTCCTGGCACAGGGCGGCATAGCGCGCCAGGGCCTGGGCGTTGGCGCTGATGCAGTTGTAGCTCGGGATGCCGGTGCCGATGTCGATCACGGCACGCCATTTGGCGAAGCGCGCGCCCAGCTTGTGGTACTCGTTCAGGCGCTCGCGCAGGCCGTCGAGGCCCTCGGTCACCGTCTCGCCCGGGGAGAAGGGCAGGGGCTTGGCGCCGGCATCGACCTTGATGCCCGGGATCGACCCCGCCTGCTCGATCAGCTTGACCAGCGGCGTGCCGTCCTTGGCCTGCTGGCGGATGGTTTCGTCGAACAGGATGACGCCCGAGATGTTGTTCGTCATCGCGTCCGTGGTGCGGAACATGAACTCGCGATAGTCCCGCCGCGTGTCGGCCGTGGACGGAACGCCGATGGCGTCGAAACGCTTGGCGATGGTGGATGAGCTCTCATCCGCCGCGAGGATGCCCCTGCCGGGCGCGACCATCGCCTCGGCAATCTTGTTCAGTTCATCGAGCTGCACATCAACCTCCCGTCTGGACCTGGATAGCACGGGGCGCGGAACCCCCAAGGACGGCTGCCGCTCTGGGGGAAGACCGCGCCGAAATCATAGCCAAAGAGGGCGGCTCATTCGAGAAGCCGTCCCTCCGCCGCTCCCGGGGGCCGCCAGCGCGCGCCAGCGGCCGCCGCGGCTCGGGCCGCCGGTCGTCAGGCCTTGCGCAGCGCCTCGACGCCCGGCAGCGCCTTGCCCTCGAGCCATTCGAGGAAAGCGCCGCCGGCGGTCGAGACGTAGCTGAAGTCGTCGGCGACACCGGCATGGTTGAGCGCGGCGACCGTGTCGCCGCCGCCGGCCACCGACAGCAGCTTCTTGGCACGCGTCCGCTCGGCGGCATGGCGCGCCGCCTCGACGGTGCCGCGGTCGAACGGCTTGATCTCGAAGGCGCCGAGGGGGCCATTCCAGACCAGGGTCGCGGCATCGTCGATGACTGACCGGATGCGATCGATGGAGAGCGCGCCAACGTCGAGGATCATGCCGTCGGCCGGGATGCCATCCACCCCGTAGGCGTGATGGGTGGCATCGGCGGCGAACCGGTCGGCCACCTCGGCATCGACGGGCAGCACGATGGCGCAGTTGGTCTCCTGGGCCTTGGTCATGATGCGTCGGGCGGTGTCGGCGAGGTCCTTCTCGCACAGCGATTTTCCGACCGCGAGGCCCTGGGCGTAAAGGAAAGTGTTGGCCATGCCGCCGCCGATCACCAGCGCGTCGACCTTGGCGACGAGGTTCTCCAGGAGATCGATCTTGCTCGACACCTTGGCGCCGCCGACCACCGCGACGATCGGCCGGACGGGCTGCTCGAGCGCCTTCGACAACGCTTCCAGCTCCGCCTGCATGGCCCGGCCGGCATAGGCCGGCAGCACCCGGGCGAGGCCTTCGGTCGAGGCATGGGCCCGGTGGGCGGCGGAGAAGGCGTCGTTGACGTAGATGTCGCCGTTGGCCGCCAGGGCCTTGACGAAGTCCGGGTCGTTCTTCTCCTCGCCGGCATGGAAGCGAGTGTTCTCGAGCAGCAGCACGTCACCGTCGGCCATTGCCGCGATCTGGCGCGCCGCCGGCTCGCCGATGCAGTCGTCGGCGAAGGCGACGGGCTGGCCCAGCAGCCGCGACAGCTCCGGCGCGACCGGCTTCAGGCTGTCCTTGGCGTCGCGGCCCTTGGGCCGGCCGAAGTGGGCGAGCAGGATGACCTTGCCGCCGCCCTTCGCGATCTCACGGACGGTGGGCAGGATGCGCTCGATGCGCGTGGCGTCGGTGATGCGGCCGTGCTCCATCGGCACGTTGAGGTCGACGCGCAGGAGTATGCGCTGGCCGGCCGGAGCGGCATCGTCGAGCGTGCGAAAACTCATGGGGTCAATCCCGGAATGCCGAAGCGCTGTGCCAGCACGACGAAGATCGCTGCCAGCACCGCCGCGATGATGGCGGTGGCGATCAGGGCGCCGAAGCCCGGCAGGCGGCCGACGCGCACGGCGAGGCGATCCAATTCGTCCTGCCGGGCAAGGCCGCCGGTGACCCCGGTGGTGTGCTCGACCCGGTCTTCCACACGCAGCAGCAGCGCTTCAGAGCGGGCGAACTTCTCCTCGACCCGGGCGACCTTGTCCTCGATGCGTGCGAGTTGATCGTGCAGCAGTTTGTCGGCCGGAATGGATTCCGACAGCGGGGACGGAGAGGTCGCGGGCGGGGTGCGAACGGCTCCGGCAGGCCAGGTCGGTTCGATGCGGGAACTCGGTTCGTCGCTCATGCTCTACTCCTGGGCTAGAGCGCGCCCCGCCGGGCTGATCCCCGGCACGACGGACGGCGCTCCAGATGCAAAGAGCTGGAGCACCGCGATCCGGATGCCGCACCCGGGATGGCGAATGCTCCGGTCGCGGTGCCCGCGCGGCTGCGCGGGCACCGTTACGGCAGCTCAGATCAGCTTGGCCATGGCGACGGCGGTATCCGCCATGCGATTGGAGAATCCCCATTCGTTGTCGTACCAGGACATGACACGCACCAGGGTGCCGTCGAGCACCTTGGTCTGGTCGAGGTGGAAGATCGACGAGGCCGGATGGTGGTTGAAGTCGATCGACACGTTCGGCTGATCGGTGAAGGCGAGGACGCCCTTGAGCTGCTGGCCGGCGGCGCGCGTGATCGCCTCGTTGATCTCCTCCTTCGACGTGGCCTTGCGCGCCACGAACTTGAAATCGATCACCGAGACGTTGGGCGTCGGCACGCGGATGGAGGTGCCGTCGAGCTTGCCGTTGAGCTCAGGCAGGACCAGGCCGACAGCCTTGGCGGCGCCGGTCGAGGTCGGGATCATCGACAGCGCGGCGGCGCGGGCGCGGTAGAGGTCCTTGTGCATCTGGTCCAGCGACGGCTGGTCATTGGTGTAGGAGTGGACCGTCGTCATGAAACCTTTTTCGATGCCGACCGCGTCGTTCAGCACCTTGGCGACCGGGGCCAGGCAGTTGGTCGTGCACGAGGCGTTCGAGACGACCAGGTGCTCTCCCTTCAGCTTGTCGTGGTTAACGCCGTAGACCACCGTGAGGTCGGCGCCGTCGGCCGGCGCCGAGACCAGCACCCGCTTGGCGCCGGCGTCGAGATGCGCCTTGGCCTTGTCCCTGGCGGTGAAGATGCCGGTGCATTCGAGTGCGATGTCGACGCCGAGTTCCTTGTGCGGCAGCGCCGCCGGATCCTTGATGGCGGTCACCCGGATGGCGCGGCCGTCGACGACGATGCTGTCGCCCTCGACCTTGACCTCGTTCGGGAAGCGGCCGTGCACGCTGTCGAAGCGCAGCAGATGGGCGTTGGTCTCCACGGGGCCGAGATCGTTGATGGCGACCACTTCGATGTCCGTGCGGCCCGATTCGGCGATGGCGCGCAGCACGTTACGCCCGATGCGCCCAAAGCCGTTGATGGCAACGCGAACCGTCATGACCCTCTCTCCTCGTCCCGTTCAGCGCCGGCGCCACGTTCTGGAGCCGGGTGTTGCTGTTCAACCGCGCGGCGCGACAGGCGACCGCTCCTGGTTGTGTGCCCTGACGGCGCGCTCCGACACCGTCGGACCGGCCGCCGCTGCTTCGACCACCATGCCCCGGGATCGCGGCGATCCGGGCACCAACGGTGTGGCCGATGGAGGAACGCCGCCCAGGCGCCGATGACGCCGGCGGCCCGCCGTCCCTCGTTGCGCTCCTAAGCATGGATTGCCGTGGAGCGCCATGCTCGATCGCACATCAGCGACGGCTTGCCGCCCGTCCGCCGGGCGGCGGCCCCGCCGCCATGCCCGCGGCGGCCGCGGCCGATGCGTCATGCGTTGTGGCGTTTGACGACCTGCTCGACGACCGCCTCCGCCGTGATGCCGAAGTTCTTGTAAACATCCTTGTAGGGCCCGCTGGCGCCGAAGCTCGACATGCCCACGAAGCCGCCGTTCTCGCCGATCACCGCATCCCAGCCGAAGCGCACCGCCGCCTCCACCGCGACCCGGATCTTGGCCGTGCCGATCACCGCCCGGCGCACGTCCTCCGGCTGCTCGAGGAACAGGTCGAGCGAAGGCACCGACACGACGCGCGCCGCGATGCCCTGCTGCTTCAGCAACTCCTGCGCCTGGATGGCGAGGCCCACCTCGGAACCGGTGGCGAACAGCGTGGCGACGGCCTCGCCGTCGGCGGGCGACAGCTCATAGGCGCCCGCGGCGCAGAGGTTCTCGCGGACGTGGGTGGTGCGCACGGGCGTCAGATTCTGGCGCGACAGCACCAGTATGCTGGGGCCCGTGGTGCGCTCCAGCGAGAGCTGCCAGCACTCGGCGGTCTCAACCGTGTCGGCGGGGCGATAGACGTGCAGGTTGGGCATGGCGCGCAGCGCCGCCAGGTGCTCCACGGGCTGGTGGGTCGGCCCATCTTCGCCGAGCCCGATCGAATCGTGGGTCATGATGTAGATGACCGGGATATGCGCGAGCGCCGAGATGCGGATCGCCGGCCGAGCATAGTCGGTGAAGACGAAGAAGGTGCCGCCCGCCGGCCGGAAGCCGCCGTGCAGGGTGATGCCGTTCATCGCCGCCGACATGCCGTGCTCGCGGATGCCGTAGTGGATGTAGCGGCCGCCGAAGGAACCCGGTGCGATCTCGATCAGATTCTTGGTCTTGGTGTTGTTGGACGGCGTCAGGTCGGCGGAGCCTAGAATCAGTTCGGGCACCGCGACCGTCAGCACCTCCAGCGCGATCTCGCTGGCCTTGCGCGTCGCCACCGTTTGTGGCTCGGCGACCAGGTGCCGCTTGAGCCCATCGATGGCCGTGTCCAGGCCCTGGGGCAGCTTGTGCTCGATGCGGCGGGTAAATTCGCTGCGCTGCGCCTCGGGCGCCTGATCGAAGCGCGTCTGCCAGGCCTCCCGCGCCGGGCTGCCGCGACCGCCGAAGCGGCGCCACGTCTCGAGGATCTCGGCGGGGATCTCGAAGGACCCGTAGGGCCAGCCGAGATGCTCCTTGGCGGCCTTCAACTCGTCGGCTCCCAGCGCCTCACCGTGCGCCTTGGAGGTGCCCTGCTTGTGGGGGGCGCCGAAGCCGATCACCGTCTTGCAGGCAATGAGCGACGGCCGGCCGGTCTCCTGCTGGGCGTTGGTGATGGCCTGGGCGATGGCATCGGGGTCGTGACCGTCGACGCGCACCGCATGCCACCCCGCCGCCTCGAAGCGCTTCACCTGATCGACCGAGTCGGACAGCGTCAGCGGGCCGTCGATGGAGATGCCGTTGTCGTCGTGGAAGACGATGAGCTTGCCGAGCTTGAGGTGGCCGCCGAGCGCGATCGCCTCCTGGCTGACGCCTTCCATCAGGTCGCCGTCAGAGGCCAGCACATAGGTGTAGTGGTTCACGAGGTCGTCGCCGTATTCGGCCGCCAGCATGCGCTCCGCCAGCGCCATGCCGATGGACGTGGCGATGCCTTGCCCCAAGGGACCGGTGGTCGTCTCCACGCCGGTGGTCATGAAATTCTCGGGATGGCCGGGTGTCTTGGAGTGGAGCTGGCGGAAGCGCTCGATCTCGGCGAGCGTCATGCCCTCGTAGCCGTTCAGGTAGAGCAGGGCGTAGAGCAGCATCGAACCGTGGCCGGCCGACAGCACGAAGCGGTCGCGGTCGGGCCAATGCGGCTGCGCCGCATCGTACTTCAGGAAGCGCGTGAACAGGACAGTGGCGATATCCGCCGCCCCCATGGGCAAGCCGGGGTGACCGGAATTGGCCTTCTCGACAGCATCCATCGCGAGGGCACGAATTGCGTTCGCGAGGTGACGGTGTTCAACGAGATTGGTCATCGGAGGTCCGCCTGCGTCGGGTTTGGGGTATCCGGATCCGGCTTCGGGTCGAGCCCGGACGCGCCCGGGGTTGATAGCAGTTGAGCTTAGTGAGTCAAATTGTCGAGCAAGTGGCGTCAGATAGCGCCGGATCGCCGGCGAGCCGGCTCAAGATTTCGTGTCCGGCGGGTTTCAAGAGCACCCGCATATGCGGTAATCCTGTGGTGGCGCACCCGGCGAGCCGGGATAGTCATGAAAAGGACCAGACAGGTTCGATCCACCAGGGGTGCGTGCAGCGGGGCTCCATGAACCTCAACGAGGCACTGAAGCGGCTCGATGCCGCTCTGACCGCGCTGGAAGCGGCCGCGGCGCGCCGCGAGGAGGCGGACCGCCGCAGCGGCGATCTGGAGACCGAGCTGTCGCTGATGCAGGACGACCGGGCGCGCCTGGCGGTCGACCTGGACGGCACGATCGCCAAGCTCGATCGCATGGAGGCGACGACGGCGGACGTCGGTCGCAGGCTCGAACTCGCCATGGCGGCGGTGCAGGCGGTCCTCGACGCGGAAACCGCCTCCGTCGCCCTCCGCAACGATGGGGATTAGCACGGGGGCGTTCTGGATCGGGCCGCCGCCCGGTCCTAAAATACGATCGAGTCGAGGCACTCGGATCGGCGGATAGGCGTTGCCGCGTCTGCCGCCCGGTCGGGAGCACCGCTCCGGCCGGATGCGGTGCCCGCCAGACAACCAGTTGGGGGCCCCAAGCCATGGCGCACGTATCGGTGACGATCGCCGGCAAGGTCTATCGCATGGCCTGCGAGGACGGGGAGGAGAAACACCTCGAAGGCCTTGCGGCGGACTTCGACCGGCGCATCGCCGCCTTGCAGGAGTCGTTCGGCCCGATCGGCGACATGCGGCTCCAGGTGATGGCCGCGCTGATGGCCCTCGACGAACTGGAAGAAGCGCAGAAGCGCCTGCTCGATGTCGAGCACGAGATGCGGGCGCTGCGGCAAGCGCTGACGGCGGGGGACGAGCGGACCGACCTCGTCGAGGCGCAGGCGGCGGAAACCCTCATCCACGTCGCCGAGCGGATCGAGCGGCTGGCGCGCGCGCTTAATCCCGCGCCCTCCAACGCCGGCTGAGGGCGCCGCGCCGCGGCGCCAGACCGGGTCTACTGCGCCTTGTCCGTGGATCGCAGAACGGTAGCGCCGGCGCCGGGCGGGATCTGGTCGATGACCAGGAGCTTGACGGCCTCCGCGCCCTCGGCCGCGCCGAAATGCCATGTGTCGACCATTTCGACGATGAAATCGCCCGGCCGGTACAGGGTGCTGCGCGCGCCGTCGGCCGATGAGACGCGCAGCGTGCCGGCTTCGACATAGGCGTAGCGGGGGTGGGGGTGCTTGTGGACCGGCAGCTTGGCTCCCGGCGGAATGGTGTAGCGGGAGACGACGACTTCGACGTCACCGCCGGGCAGCCGGATCGGCTGGTCCGCGGCGGTCCGATCTGAGCGGAAGACGGGCGCGACCGACACCGCCGCCGGGGCCGCGCCCCCGGAATTGAGTGGAGCCTCCGCCCTGGCGGCACCAAGCGCCACCAGAGCGGCCAAGCCGAACACTGCTACCCGCACAGGCATCCTCCCGACGTCGTCGTGTCGCCGCCGGCCACGCTCAAGGTTGGCGCGGCGCGCATCTAGCATTCCGCCCGGAACCACCTTAGGTTAGGTGGGCGGGGCTGTGGGGCGCGTCAGGAGACACATATCCCCGGGGCCTTATCGATCCGAACGGGAGCTGTACCTGTCCTTGTCCGTGGACTTGGGCACACGGCGCCCACCTACGTTGTAGGTTTCCCGGGATCGATCCTCCAACGGCTTTCGCGGCTCCGCACCGTTCTCATCCATTCCCGCGTGGCGGCTCGCCACCGTCACGCCAGGGGCGAATAGGGCTCCGGCACCGCGATGGCGGAGCTCGCCTCCAGCACCTGTTCGGGAGCGCCGGGCGGCGGCCAGATGCCGTCGGCGGTGGCCTTGGCGCGCACGGCCGAGCGCTCGTCGAGCCCGGCGTACGGCCAGATGTGGGTGATGCGTGGCGTGCCGTCGAGCGCATACATAGCGACGACGAGACGCGACCGCGCCGCCCGGGCCGGCATGGCCGCCTCCCAGCCGGCCAGCGTCGGCGCCAGCCCGCCCGGCCTCAGCTTATAGGTGCGAAATTCGTAGACGCGGCCGTAGGCCCCCGGCTCGACGGGCGGCAGGAACGGAAACGGCAGGTAGGTGTCCATCTCCATGGCCGTCACCGCATCGCCGGCGTTGAACGGGTCGGCGTCGAGCAGGGCCCGTCGCCGCTCGGCCACCAGATCCTCCTGGCTGGCGAAGGCACGCAGAATCAGCAGGCGCCCGAGCGTGCCGATGTCGGTTCGCCAGCACCCGAGCAACGCGCCCCTCGCATCCGGCGTGCTCAGAAAGGCCTGTACGCCGTCCGACGCCCTGGACACCGATACCACCGGGCACGACAGCGTCGTGAGTTCGTAGAACTGGGGCATGGGCTGACCCTTTAGAGCGTTTTCGAGCGAAGTGGACGCCGGTCGCGTGAAGAAAACGCGACAAATCAAACAGATAGAGCATTTCGGCGGTCCGAAGAAACGCGGAAATGCACTAGGCTGCCGCGCCGGATCGGGCCGGAGGCGCTGACATGCGCGACCACCGGCCAGCACGCAACCCGTGCTACGAGAAGCCAAGGCATTCGGAGCGCGCGGGGAGATCATGGACGAAGCGGTGGGACCGTACCCTGCGCCTACCGGCCGCCGGGCAGAGCACATCGATGTCGGCGGCTGACGGCAAGGCCGCGCTGCGCCGGGCGTGCCTGGCGCGCCGGGACGCGCTTCTCCCCGCGGTTCGGGCGGCCGCCGCCCAGGCCATCGCCGCAAACGCGCTGCTGCTGCCGCACCTCGGCCAAGCCGCCCTGGAGGGCCCGGTCGCCGGCTATTGGCCCATCCGCAGCGAAGTGGACCCGCGCCCTCTGATGGTCGCGCTAGCCAGCCGCGGCGCGGCGCTCTGCCTGCCGGTTGTCGCCGCCCCCACCCTGCGGTTCCGCGCCTACGGCGCGGGCGACCCCCTGCACGACGCCGGCTTCGGCACCAGGGGTCCGTCGCCGGAGGCGCTCGACGTCTCGCCGCGCATCCTGCTCGTGCCGTGCCTGGCCTTCGATCGCCGCGGCGGGCGGCTCGGATATGGAGCCGGCCACTACGACAGGGCCCTGGCGCGGCTCGCCGCGGAGGGGCCGGTCGTGGCCATCGCGCTGGCGTTCGCCACCCAGGAGGTGGAGCAGGTGCCGACCGAGGCGCACGACCGGCCCCTTGACGCCATCGTCACCGAGCGCGAATGGGTGAGCCCACCGGCTCGACCGGTTTGACGGCCGCCGCATGATCGGCTTCCGTGGGGCTCGACATGCGACTTCTTTTCATCGGTGATGTCTGTGGCCGCGCCGGCCGCCAGGTGGTCGTCAACCGCCTGCCGGACCTGCGGGCGCGTTGGGACCTCGATTGCGTCGTCGTCAACGGCGAGAATTCCGCCGGTGGCTTCGGCATCACCGAGGACATTTGCGACGCACTTCTCAACGCCGGCGCCGATGCCGTCACGCTGGGCAACCACGCCTTCGACAATCGCGACGCCCTGGTCTTCGCCGATCGCCAGCCGCGCCTGGTTCGCCCGGCCAACTATCCGAGCGGCACGCCGGGGCGTGGCGCTACCGTGGTCGAGACCCAGAAGGGCGCACGCGTGCTGGTCGTCAACCTCATGGGGCGCGTGTTCATGGAGGCGCTGGACGATCCGTTCGCCGCTGCCGAGCGGGAACTCGCGGCAGCGCCGCTGGGGCACGCCTGCGACGCGATCCTGGTCGATTTTCACGCCGAGGCGACGAGCGAGAAGCAGGCTTTCGGCTATTTCGTCGACGGGCGCGTGTCACTCGTGGTCGGCACGCACACCCATGTGCCGACGGGCGACCACCGTATCCTCGCCGGCGGCACCGGCTACATCTCCGACGCGGGCATGAGCGGCGACTACGACAGCGTCATCGGTATGCACAAGGAGGAGCCGGTGCGGCGTTTCCTCCAGAAGACTCCCGGAGGCCGGCTCGAGCCCGCCGGCGGCGAGGCCACCCTGTGCGGTGTCGCCGTCGAGACGGACGACGCGACCGGCCTCGCCATCCGGATCGCGCCGGTCCGGCTCGGCCCGCACCTCGGCGAGGCTCGGCCCGATTTCTGGGAGCCCTGATCGCCGGCGAGCCATATGTACGGCCTCTGCGCGGCGGCGAAAGACTGTTCAAGGGAAGCAAGACGCATGCGAATCGGGACGGCCGCCTTTGCGGCGGCCCTGCTGATGCTGTCAGCCGCGGCGGCGGCGGATCAGCCGCCGCTGTACAAGCAGCACGGCGACTGGAGCGGCCGTTGCATGAGCACTGGCCTGTGCGTCATTGCGTCGGGCCCGGTCGAGATCGTGCGCGGCTGGGCGTGGGATGCCAAGCCGCTGGTCTGCTACTACGGCGCCGGCGACGGGGAGGGCGAGCTTGCCGTCGACATCGACGGGCAGGCCTACCCCGTGGTGGCGGATCCGTCGCTGGTCGGTGCCCAGCAGATCGCTGCGGGCCACCACGCCTTCGACGCCTATGTACGTCAGCAGGGCCGCAGCGGCCGGGCGGCCTGTCGGCCTGCGGCGGCCGATACCAAGTTGCTGAAGGCGCTGGGCACCAGCCGGCAGGCGATCATTCGACGCTCCGGCCGGGCGGAGCCGCTCTCGCTCGCCGGCTTCGTCGCCCTGGCTGAATGGATGGATGCGCGCCAGGAGCGGACGGCTACCAGCGGCGCCCTGCTGAAGGCCGGCTCAGCCGATGCGCAGGACGCGCCGCATGCCGCGCCGCTGCTGCGATCGGACCCGTTGCCCCGCGCCGTCGAGGCCGTCTACGCCGCGCCGGCCGCAGCTTGCGCGACCATCCGGCCGGACAACTTCGACGGGGCCGGCGCGGCGCGCATCGCGCTGGGCGGCGGAACCGAGCTGTTCTTGCTGCCGTGCGGCGAGCCGGGTGCCAACCAGCCGATGCTGGCGGTGACGCTGCTGCCCGACGGCCGCGCCATCAACCAGCGGCTGGAGCTCGTCAGCGATGGCAAGCGGCTCGCCGCGATCGGCGGCATGAACCTGGTGTGGGATGGGCGCGACCGTCGCCTCGTCGGCCGCCAGTCCATGGGCTACACCTGCGCCGTCGAGACGCAATGGCGTCCGGCGGGCGATCGCTTCGAACTCGTGAGCCAGACGCGGGAGATCGGCTGCACCAGGCCCGATGCCGCCGACGCGCAGGCGTGGGCCGCCGTCTGGCCGGCGGCGGCCGAGGGCGGTGCACCGGCGGCGACGCCGGGCGCGCTCGACCGCCTGGGGGGCTCCACGATTCCGGGAAAATAGCGCGCCTCGTCGCGACCGGCCGCGACGCCGACGCGCTTCCTAGTGGCCGGTGTTGTCCGCCCGCCGGCTCGCCTCGAACAGGAACCAGGTCCGCCGCTCGGTCGCGTCGATGAAGTTCTCGATGAGGCTCGTCGTGGCGAAATCCTCATGCTTGTCGGCGACGCCGTGCGCTTCGCGCAGCGAGGCCACCATCGCCTTGTTGTCGGCGACGAGCTCCAGCAGCATGTCGCGCGGGTCGACATACTCCGCCTCGTTGTCGGAGATCCGCGAGAGCTTGGCGATCTGTCCGATGGAGCGGAGCGTCGTGCCGCCGATCTTGCGCGCGCGCTCGGCCAAGTCGTCGGTGCTCTCGAAGATCTGCTCGGCCTGCTCGTCGAGCAGCAGGTGGTAGTCGCGGAAGTGCGGGCCGCTGACGTGCCAGTGGAAGTTCTTCGTCTTGATGTACAGGGTGAAGGTGTCGGCGAGCAGGGCCTTCAGCGCGTCGGAAATCTCCAGCACCGCTTCGGGCGACAGGTCGGTCGGGGTGTCCAGGCGATTGGGCGCGACCCTGGACGGGGCGACGGCGGAACTCTTCTTGGCGGGAGGCTTTGCGGCCGCGCGGCGGGCGGCGGGCGGTCTGGCGGGCGAGCCCTTGGGGGTCGACGCTTTGGCCATGGCTGTCACCTTAAGATTGTTCAGGGATTGGTGCGGCGTGCGGTTGTAGCCGGCACCGTACACGCTTGCCTCAATCGCGGGGGCGCGTCAAAGGTTCCGAGCGAACCCACCGGGCCACCGCGGCGACGGCGTGCGGCGTGCGGGCTTCCTTCCTTTCGCGGCGAAGTCGCCCTATAAGGCCGCCTTCGCTCGAGCGGCGCCGGATCACGGGCGGGGGCCGCACGAGCCGACCTAAGATCGCCGGGTTCAGACATCGAGTATTTCCATGGCCGGACATTCCCAGTTCAAGAACATCATGCACAAGAAGGGCAAGGCCGATGCGGCTCGGTCGAAGCTCTTCTCCAAGCTGGCGCGCGAAATCACTGTGTCCGCCAAGCTCGGCCTGCCCGACCCGGCGATGAACCCGCGGCTGCGGGCGGCGGTCCTGGCGGCGCGGGCGGAGAACATGCCGAAGGACAATATCGAGCGGGCGATCAAGAAGGCCTCCGGCAGTGATGCCGAGAACTACGACGAGATCCGCTACGAGGGCTACGCGCCCGGCGGCGTCGCGCTGATCGTCGAGGCCTTGACGGACAACCGCAACCGCACCGCCTCGGATGTGCGCTCACTGTTCACCAAGTCCGGCGGCAGCCTGGCCGAGACCGGCGCGGTCTCGTTCATGTTCGACCGGGTGGGCCTGGTGGGTTACGACGCCAAGGTGGGCGACGCCGACACCGTGCTGGAAGCGGCGATCGAAGCCGGCGCCGACGACGTGGTGTCGAGCGAGGACGGCCACGAGATCTATACCGCGCAGGACAGCCTGGCCGAGGTCGCCAAGGCGCTGGAGGCGACGTTCGGCGAGGCGCGCATGGCCAAGCTGGTCTGGCGCCCCCAGAACGCCGTCGCCGTCGACGACGAGGCTGGCGAGAAAATCCTGAAGCTCGTCGACGCGCTCGACGGTCACGACGACGTGCAGACCGTCTACGGCAACTTCGAGCTGTCGGACGCGCTGGTGGCCAAGCTCAGCGGCGACTAAGGCATTTCCCGATCCGACGGACATGCCCCGCCTCGAAGCCGGCGACGCTTCGTGCGCGACGGGGGCGTCCGTCCCGGTCGCGAAGGCTCCCGCGCAACGGCGTCTCGCGACGGCGCCCGTCGAGATCCGGACGCCGCGTTAACTGGCCGTTCGTCATTTGTTCGGCTAGATAACCTCATGGGCTTTCATGCGATTCGCATCCTGGGCATCGATCCCGGCCTGAGGCGCACCGGCTGGGGCGTGATCGCGTCCGAGGGCACGCGGGTGGGCTTCGTCGCCTGTGGCCATGTGCGCTCGAGCGATGGCGCCAGCCTCGCCAGCCGATTGTGCGAGCTGCACCGGGGCCTCGAGGGCGTCATCGCCTCCTGGCAGCCGGACGAGGTCGCGGTCGAGGAAACCTTCGTCAACAAGGACGCGCAGTCCACGCTGAAGCTCGGCCACGCGCGCGGCGTCGCCCTGCTGGTACCGGGGCTGGCGGGCCTTGCCGTGGCCGAATATGCGGCCAATCTGGTCAAGAAGACCGTGGTCGGCGTCGGCCACGCCGATAAGCGGCAGGTCGAGGCCATGGTGCGGGTGTTGCTGCCGAAAGCCTCGCCGGACAGCGCCGACGCGGCCGATGCGCTGGCTGTCGCCATCACCCACGCCCAGCACCGCCAAGCGGCGCGGCGGCTGGGGCTCGCATAAGCGGGCGGCGGCGATGATCGGCAAGCTCAAGGGGCTGATCGACGGCTACGGCGAAGACTTCGTCATCGTCGACGTCGGCGGCGTGGGCTACGTCGTGCACTGCTCGGCCCGCACGTTGCAGAACCTGCCGCCGGTCGGCGAGCCGGCGAGCCTGGCCATCGAGACCCATGTGCGCGAGGACATGATCCGCCTCTACGGCTTCCGCTCCGATGCGGAGCGGGAGTGGTTCCGGCTGCTGCAGACCGTGCAGGGGGTCGGCGCCAAGGTGGCGTTGGGCATCCTCTCGGCGTTGGATCCGCCGGCCCTCTCCACCGCCATCGCCATGGCGGACCGCGCGTCGCTGGCGCGGGCGCCGGGCGTTGGGCCTCGCCTCGCCGCCCGCATCGTGGCCGAGCTCAAGGACAAGGCGCCGGCCTTTGGCCATGTCGATCCGATCGTCGCCCGCCTCGCCGGCGCCGTGGACGGGGGCACGGCGCCCGCGGCGGCGACCGATGCGGTCTCCGCCCTAGTCAACCTGGGCTATGCCCAGCCGCAGGCGGCGGCGGCTGTCGCCGCAGCGGCCCGGGCGGCGGGTGACGATGCCGATGCGCGCACCCTGATCCGCCTGGGCCTGCGGGAGCTGGGCAAATAGGGCCGCGGCTTCGGGGGATCCCAGCGCAATGCCCCGGCGGGCCATGGCCGGACTTGATCCGGCCGTCCATCAGTGCGGTAACGTCGGCCCGGGCAGGGCTGGCCGGTTGCCCGCCCACGACCATTGGCGGGCTCGGAGGATGGCTTGACCTATCATGACGATCGCCTTGGGGCGGCATCCGATGGCGGCTGATCGCCTCGTCACGCCCGAGCGCCGCGACGACGACCCCGACACCTCGCTCAGGCCGCTGGCACTGGGCGAGTTCATCGGCCAAGCACAGGCGCGCGCCAACCTGGCGGTGTTCATCCAGGCCGCCAAGACGCGCGGCGACGCGCTCGATCACGTGCTGTTCGTCGGCCCGCCCGGCCTCGGCAAGACGACGCTGGCGCAGATCGTGGCGCGCGAGCTCGGCGTCAACTTTCGCTCGACCTCCGGCCCGGTCATCGCCAAGGCCGGGGATCTGGCCGCCCAGCTCACCAACCTCGACGAACGCGACGTGTTGTTCATCGACGAGATCCACCGGCTCAACCCGGCGGTGGAGGAGATCCTCTACCCGGCCATGGAGGACTACCAGCTCGACCTGATCATCGGCGAAGGGCCCGCGGCCCGCTCGGTCAAGATCGATCTGCCCAAGTTCACGCTCGTCGGCGCCACCACGCGCCAGGGCCTGCTGACCACACCCCTGCGCGATCGGTTCGGCATCCCCGTGCGGCTGTCGTTCTATACGGTGGAAGAGCTGGAACTGATCGTGAAGCGCGGCGCGCGCGTGCTCGGCATCGGCATGACCGACGAGGGAGCGGACGAGATCGCCCGCCGCGCCCGCGGCACGCCGCGCATCGCCGGGCGGCTGCTGCGGCGGGTTCGCGACTTCGCCGCCGTCGAGGGCGCCGACCGGGTGACGCGCGCCATCGCCGACCGGGCGCTTTGCCTGCTGGACGTGGATGCCATCGGCCTCGACCTCATGGATCGGCGCTACCTGAGCGTCATCGCGACCTCGTTCGGCGGCGGACCGGTGGGTGTCGAGACCATCGCCGCGGCGCTCTCCGAGCCGCGCGACGCCATCGAGGAGATCATCGAGCCGTTCCTGATCCAGCAGGGTTTCGTGCAGCGCACGCCCCGTGGCCGGCTGCTGACGCCCCACGCCTTCCGCCACCTGGGGTTGGCCGAGCCGGCGCGACCGGCGCAGTTCGGCCTGTTCGCCGGGGAGGGCCGCGCCGATGACTGAGGCGATGGACAATGGCGCTGCGCTCACCCCAGGCTCCGGCCATGCCGAAGGCGGCCGCCACCTGCTCGCGGTGCGGGTCTACTATGAGGACACGGACTTCTCCGGCGTCGTCTACCACGCCAACTACCTGCGCTTCCTGGAGCGGGGCCGCACGGAATCGCTGCGCTTGCTCGGCGCCAACCAGTCGGAGCTTCTGGCCGGCGACGGGCTGTTCTTCGCCGTGCGCAAGATGATCGTCGACTGGCGGCTGCCGGCGCGGATGGACGACGTGCTCCTCGTCGAGACGCGCACACGCGAGGTGCGCGGCGCCTCGCTGATCATCGACCAGCGCCTGCTGCGCGGCGAGGAGGTGCTGCTCACCGCGGAGGTTCGCGTCGCGGCGATCCTGGGTGGCCGGCCGGCGCGCATCCCCGACGCCATGCGGGCCCGCCTCGGCGGCGAATAGCTATAGCGCGATATAGAGTAATTCCGCGTTTCTTCGAATCGCTGAAACGCTCTATCTGTTTGATTTATCGCGTTTTCTTCACGCGAACCGGCGTCCACTTCGCTCGAAGGCGCTCTAGCGGCTTGATCGGGGCGCGGGACGCGCTACAAGGCGGACAAACAAGCGTTAGATCGGGGACGATCCGAGGAGCCTTTGATGACGATGTCGATCATCCGTCTTGTCACCGCCGCGGCGCTCGCCTGCGCCGCTTCGGCCGCAACGGCGCAGGTCAAGAAATACGACGAGGGCGCCAGCGACACCGAGGTGAAGCTCGGCCAGACCATGCCCTACAGCGGGCCGCTGTCGGCGCACGGCATCCAGGGGCGCAGCGAGGTCGCCTATTTCAAGATGCTCAACGAGACGCAGGGCGGCATCAACGGCCGCAAGATCAACCTGATCTCGCTGGACGACGCCTTTTCGCCGCCCAAGACGGTGGAGCAGACCCGCAAGCTGGTGGAGCAGGACGGCGTGCTGGCGCTGTTCGGATCGAGCGGCACGGCCGCCCAGTCCGCGGTGCAGAAGTATCTCAACGGCAAGAAGATTCCGCAGGTCCTGCTCAGCACCGGCGCCAATAAGTGGAACCAGCCCAAGCTGTTCCCGTGGAGCACGCCGGCCTTCTTCCTCTATGGCACCGAGGGCGAGGTGCTCGGCCGCTACGTGATGAAGGTGAAGCCGGATGCCAAGATTGCCATCCTCTACCAGAACGACGACTTCGGTAAGGATTACGTCGCCGGCTTTAAGAAGGCGCTCGGCGACAAGGCGTCGACCATGATCATCAAGGAGGTCACCTACGAGCTGAGTGACCCGACGCTCGACAGCCAGGTGCTGGCGCTCAAGAACTCCGACGCCGACGTGTTCTTTAACGTCAGCCTCGGCAAGGCGACCTCGCAGGTCTACAAGAAGGTCTACGAGCTCAACTGGAAGCCGCTGCAGCTGGTGGTCAGCCCGTCGACGGGCCGGGTCTTCCTCGAGGCTGCGGGGCTGGAGACGGTCAACGGCATTATCGGCGCCACCGCCTACAAGCAGTTCACCAGCCCGCGCTGGGCCAACGATCCGGACGTGATCGCCTACAAGGAATTCCAGAAGAAGTATCTGCCCAACGACGACCCGATGAACGAGATCGGCTTCGTTACCTATTCCTTCGCCCACGTCATGGCGCACATCATCCGCGCCAGCGGCGACGACCTCACCCGCGCGAACCTGCTGAAGCAGGCGATCAACCTCAAGAACGTGCCGGCGCCGGCGCTGCTGCCCGGCACTACGTACAACACCACGCCGGACGACTACGTGCCCTTCAAGCGCATGCAGGTGCAGCGCTTCGACGGCAACGACTGGGTGCCGCTGGAGGACATCACCGCCGAGTAGGATCGCGGCAGCCGCGGCGCCGTCGGGCACCGCCTTGCGGCCGCAGGCCGCGTGATGGCCGGGCTCGCCCGGCCATCTGCGCATCTGGAGACGCTCCAGGTCTTCGAACCGGGAGCGGATCTCGCCGATCGCGGAACGCCGCGGGCGCCGGCTTTGCCGCGCCGGCCGTCGGGGCCGCGATTGGCCGCCGCGGGGGCGCGGGCCGACCCTGCCGTCAACCGTCCGTTAACATTAATCGCGTCTCATCCGGCGCACGGCTGCCGTCGGCGCGGCAGCCTCGGTAAGCCCGTGCTGTGGCCCTGCTTTCGACAGATTCTGAGACGAGGGAGAGGGTCGTGAACTCCCCGTCCGCTGATGATCGATTTCTCATGAGGCTTGCCTTGCTCCATGAGGATGGCTGTTGGCGAGGTTGTTGCGTGATGGCGCGGTCGAGCCCTTCGGCATCGCGCGCGGCCGGCTCCGCGGACGGGGCATCGCGCGCGCCGGCCGAAAAGAAGGCGCCGGTCGATGCATAACCCCGACGGTCGGGCACGTTACCCGCGCGCATCGGAGCTGGACGGCCAAGCCGGCTTGGATCGGTCCGGTGCGCAACTCAGATGGAACGGCGGCATCGACCCGGTCGGGCCGCACGGCATCCCGATGCTTCCGTTCGAGAGGAATGGCCGATGAATCCCGCCGACGTGGCCCAGGGCGCCCTGCCCATAGGCGAAGTCTCCCTGTGGCACATGTTCTGGCAGGCCCACTTCATCGTGAAGCTGGTCATGCTGGGATTGACCGCAGCGTCCGTGTGGTCCTGGGCCATCATCATCGACAAGGAGCTGCTGTTCTCGCGCACGCGGCGCCAGATGAACGACTTCGAGGACACCTTCTGGTCGGGCCAGTCGCTGGAGGAGCTCTATCGCTCGCTGGCCGCCGGGATGCCGACCGGCATGGCAGCATTGTTCGTCGCCGCCATGCGCGAGTGGAAGCGCTCGTTCGAGGGCACCGGGCGCTCCATCGCCTCGCTGCCGCAGCGCATCGACAAGGTGCTCGACGTCTCGATCCAGCGCGAGATGGAGCGGCTCGAATCCAAGCTGCTGGTCCTGGCGACGATCGGTTCGTCCGCCCCCTTCATCGGCCTGTTCGGCACGGTCTGGGGCATCATGACTTCGTTCCGCTCGATTGCGGCCTCCAAGAACACCTCGCTCGCCGTCGTGGCGCCCGGCATCGCCGAGGCGTTGTTCGCCACCGCGATCGGCCTGGTCGCCGCGGTGCCGGCGGTCATCGCCTACAACAAGTATCAGGCCGAGGCGGCCAAGGCCCAGGCGCGGCTCGAGGGCTTCGCCGACGAATTTTCGTCGATTCTGTCACGTCAGATCGATGAGCGGATGGCAGCCTGACCGGATCAGGCCGACGACGATGATCGGAGATTGAGCGCATGGGTATGGCAGCAGGCGCGCCGGGCCAGGCAGGGGGACGCCGTCGCCGGCGCCGCGCGGGGCGAGCCGGCTTTGCCGACATCAACATGACGCCGTTCATCGACGTCATGCTGGTGCTGCTGATCGTCTTCATGGTCGCGGCGCCGCTGCTGACGGCGGGCGTGCCGGTCGATCTGCCGCAGAGCGCAGCCAAGCCGCTCAACCTCGACCACAAGCCGGTGACCCTGTCCATCAACGAGCAGGGCCGTGTGTTCCTCGGCGAGCAGCCACTGCCCGACGGCGACATCGTGGCCCGCCTGCAGCAGGCCGCCAAGGCCGGCATGGATGAGCGCATCTACCTGCGCGGCGCCAAGAAGGTCGACTACGGCCGCGTCGCTCAGGTGATGGGGCTCATCACGGCGGCAGGCTTCAAGAGGGTCGCCCTGGTCACCGAGCCGGACCAGAGCTGAGCGCGGCCGATGCGGCTTCCCTTTTCCCGGCAGGAGCCTGGCCTGGCGGTCTCGAGCGTGATGCACGTGGCGTTCGTCGTCGCTGGCCTCGTCGCGCTTGCCGCTGCGCCGCGTTTCGACGACCAGGAGGAGGCGGTTCCGGCAGAGATCATCACCGAAGAGCAGTTGCGCGCCATCACCCAGGGCGACAGGACCGCCAGGGAGGTGCAGCCCGATCCCAAGGCGCGCGCCGACAAGGTCGCGGAGCTGAAGCTGCCGTCGCCGGCCCCCGGCGAGGATGCGGAGCAGCAGGAGCAGGCGCCGCCGCCACCGCCGCCGCGTCCGCCGGATATCGCCGCCGAGGCCCCCAAGCCGCCGGAGCCGCCCAAGGTTGCGCCTACGCCCGAGCCAAGACCCGAGCCAAAACCCGAGGCTCGAGCCGAGGCCAAAGCCGAGCCCAAGCCTGAGCCCAAGCCTGAGCCTAAACCCGAACCGGAGCCCAAGCCGGTACCTAAGCCCGAGCCGGCCAAGGTCGAGCCCAAACCAGAGCCGGCCAAACCAGAGCCGGCCAAGCCCGAGCCGCCCAAGGCCCAGCCTAAACCGGAGCCGCCTAAACCGGAGCCGCCCAAGCCACAGGACTTGGCCAGACTGATCGAAAAGACGACGCCGCCCGAGCCCGCCAAGGTGGAGCCCAAGGCCGAACCGCCCAAGGCTCAGCCCAAGCCCAAGCCGCGACCCAAGCCCCCGGAGCAGGCGTTCAATCCGAGCGAGATCATGAAAACGATCAACAACGAGCCGCGTCGCCAGGCGGCGACAGGCGATCAACTGAGCCGCACGGCCTCGCTCGGCAGTCAGACCGGCCGGGCGCCTCGTATGTCGATGTCGATGAAGGACGCCCTGGGCGCCATCATCAAGGAGCAGATCACCCAATGCTACGATGACCTGGGCGCGGGCAAGTCGTTCAAGCCGTTGATCCACATGGTGCTGAACCAGGACGGGACGCTCGGCGCCCTGCCGGTATGGAGCAATCCCTCGGGCAATCCCCGCGACCGCTCGACTGCGGAGGCGGCCATTCGCGCGATTCGCAAGTGTGCGCCCTATAGGATCCCGGCCAACTACCTGCCCTATTACAACAGTGCGGACGGTTGGCGCGATTGGAACATCTGGTTCGACCCTCCCGCCTGATCATCATCATGAGCCGTTTTGCCGGTACCAGCCCCGATATCGCAGCCGTCGCGCCCCAAACAGCCGAGCTGGCGCCCGAGCCGACATGCTTTTGCCATCTCCCATCGCGACAAGCCGCCGTTCCAAAAGAAGATCTGGTCGATGACTGTTGATACCGGGCGCGATCGCTGCGCCGCCACGCTTGCAACGCTCGGCCCGGCGACGGCGCCCGGCTTTCGTTCCGGTGCAACCGGTGGCCGCGCCTGGCGTGCCCTGGTCGCCGGCCCGCGGGCGCTCGTCATGCTCGTGCTTGCCCTGGCCGGCCTTGCCGCGCCGGCCGCGGCCGAGATCACGATCACCGTGGATCGGAGCAATTTCCAGCCGCTGCCCATCGCCGTCACGGATTTCAGCGGAGATCCCGAGCTCGGCGCCAAGATCGCCGGCATCATCGCCGCCGACCTCAAACGCTGCGGCTATTTCGTCCCCATCGACAAGGCCGCGTTTCCCGAGCGCTCCATGAATTTCGACGCGGCGCCGCAGTTCGCCGCCTGGCAGGCGATCAACGCCCAGGCCCTGGTGACGGGGCGCGTGAGCCGCGACGGCAGCGGCCGGCTGAAGACCGAGTACCGGTTGTGGGACACCGCGGCCGGCCAGCAGCTCGATGGCCAGCAGTTCTTCACCGACGCCAACAACTGGCGCCGTATCGGTCACATCATCGCGGACGCGGTGCTGACTCGCATCACTGGTTTCAAGGGCATGTTCGATACCCGCATCGCCTTTGTCGATGAAAGCGGTTCGAAGGAAAACCGCCGCAAGCGGCTCGCCATGATGGACCAGGATGGCGCCAACGTCCGCTACCTCACCCGCGGCGAGGACATGGTGGTGACGCCGCGGTTTTCGTTCAATTCGCAGGACGTCGCCTTCATGTCGCAGCGGCGCGGCGAACAGCCGCGCGTGCAGATCGTCAACGTCGAGACCGGCCAGCGCCAGGTGGTCGGCAACTTCCCGGACATGACCTCGAGCCCGCGCTTTTCGCCGGACGGCCAACGCATCCTGCTCAGCCTCCAGCAGGGCGGCAACGCGAATATCTACGTCATGGACCTCGCCTCGCGCACGACCACGCGTCTGACGACCGCGAGCGCCATCGACACCTCGCCGTCCTATTCACCGGACGGACAGCGCATCGTCTTCGAAAGCGACCGCGGTGGCAGCCCCCAGATCTACGTGATGAGTGCGTCCGGCGGCGAGGCCAAGCGCATCTCCTTCGGCGAGGGCCGCTATGGCCAGCCCGTGTGGTCGCCGCGCGGCGACTATATCGCCTTCACGCGCCAGAAGGGCGGCACCTTCGCCATCGGCATCATGAAGCCGGACGGCACGGGCGAGCGCATCCTGACGGAGGGCTTCCACAACGAGGGCCCGACCTGGGCCCCGAACGGCCAATTCCTGATGTTCTTCCGCGATCCCGGCGGCGAGGCGGGCGGCAAGCTCTACATGGTCGACGTCACCGGCCGCGTGGAGGTGCCGATTCCGACGCCCGGATACGCCTCGGATCCCGCATGGTCGGGCCTGCTCAGCGAGATGCGCTAAGGCCCAGCCGGGTCGGGCCTCCGTCACGGGTGGGGCGGCAGCGTCGGCGCGGCGCCGCGCACGAGCCAGGTGACCGAAGCATAGGCGCCGAGCCAGGAGCCTAGCGCCGCGAACAGCACGTAGGCGGCATTGCCGGTGTAGTTGATGACCGCGAAGGCCGACAGCAGATACCAGACGGCGCTCCAGTTGGCGGCCCGCATCCGATGGCGGGCGACGACCGCGGCGTTGAAGAACACGTAGGCCATGTCGGTCACCGCGGTTGCCAGAATGACGCCCAAGGCAATCAGCGGATCGATCTCGGTCAAGCTCATGTCGGCCCCTCCTGTCCCGTTCTAGTGCATTTCCGCATTTCTTCGAATCGCCGAAATGCTCTATCTGTTTGATTTATCGCGTTTTCTTCACGCGAACCGGCGTCCACTTCGCTCGAAAACGCTCTAGCAAAGCTGTCGCGGGGCGACGACGGGCCTATGAACCGGGCGGCGAGGTCACCAAACGGTCCGATTTACCCTCGATTAACGTTGCTGACAGCTTCAAGCCCGCGCAGCGCCGCGGCCTCCCAGATGAAAGCCTTCGTCAAGGTTGACGGAACGTTCGCTTAACCGGGCGAGGCTATCCCTATGTCAACGAACATGCGGCCTGGGCGCGGTCTGGGATCCGCGAAGAGCCTAGAGTTGAAGGATGGTTGATGATGTCGCTGACGGGATTTGATCAGGCGGCGGCCTCGGCCGGGCGGACCGGCAGCCGGGCGATGGGCGGTGGGCGCCGGCGCTCCGTAGCCCTTGCCTTTGCGGTGCTCGCCGCGCTGGCCATGGCCGGCTGCGCCAAGGACTCCTCCAACGTCGCCGGGGGGGCGGGCTTCGGCGCCGGCAGCGCGACGCCGGGCAGCGCCCAGGACTTCGTCGTCAATGTGGGCGATCGCGTGTTCTTTGAATCCGACCAGACCGATCTGACGCCCCAGGCCGTGGCCACGCTCGACAAGCAGGCCGCGTGGCTGTCGCGATATCCTCGCTACACCTTCCTGATCGAAGGCCACGCCGACGAGCGCGGCACCCGCGAGTACAACTTCTCGCTCGGCGCCCGTCGCGCCCAGGCGGTGCGGGACTACCTCGCGACCCGCGGCATCTCGGCCTCGCGCATGCGCACCATCTCGTATGGCAAGGAGCGGCCGGTCGCCGTGTGCAACGACATTTCCTGCTGGTCACAGAACCGCCGCGCCGTCACGGTGCTAGATGGCAGCGCCTCGTAGCGGCGCAGCACTGGGATCGTGACCGTTTGGCCCTGGCGACGGGGTCTGGCTTTCAAGTCCATGGATGGTCGGGTCAAGCCCGATCATGACGTTGAGACTAAAAGGCTTTCCGCCTCCAGCCCGTCATGGTCGGGCTTGCCCCGACCATCCATCCGCTGAAAAGGTCAAATCTTCTGTGCAGTTGATCGGATGGAATCATCCGATCGAACGGAGGGCTCCGGATTCGGGAGCTCGGAGAATCATTGCCCGGTCGGGAGCCATCGTCTGGCCGGGCCGTGCGACGGAGCACTTCACTCCGCGTCCGCAGTCATATTTTGGCCCTGGGAGGCCGCTTGTGCTAACCAGACAGGCGGCGTCTGCCAATTGCCATCCATGAACCCGCGGACCACTCATCGATGACCGTCCTCCGGCCGCTCGTGCGCAACATCGCAGCTGTACTGGCCCTTGCCGCGTTCGCCTTTCCGGCTCTGGCGCAGGATCCGGGCGATATGATCGTTCGCATCGGCCGTCTGGAGAACCAACTGCGGCAGATGGCGGGACAGATCGAGCAGTTGCAGTTCGAGAACCGACGCCTGACCGAGCAACTACGCAAGTTCCAGGAGGACGTCGAGTTCCGCTTCCAGGATAAGCCCGGGGGCGGGGCCGGCGCGCGCTCGGCGCCCCAGCAGAGCCCGCCGTCCGCGTCGCAACAGCCGCCGCGCGGCTCCCAGCGCCGTGGTGACGCCTTTGACCCGAGCCGCAGCCCAGGCGCTCCGGGCGCCCCTCAACCGCTCGGCTCGCCCCGCTCCGCCGCGCCGCCGCTCGCGCCGGATGGTGTCCCCGGCGTGCCGCAGGGCGCGATCGCGACGGGCGGCGTGCAGATCATCGACGACCAGGACGGCGATACCCGCGTCGCTGCCGCCGACCCCGAGGCGCCGATGGACGACAGCGGCGCGCCGCCGCCGCCCCGCGGCGGAACGTCGATCGCTTCGACCGGCAATCCGGCCTCGCCGCGTGCCGACTACGACGCCGCCTTCAGCGACATGTCGGAGCGGCATTACGATCAGGCCGAGATGGGCTTCCGGCGCTACCTGCAATCGCACCCGCGCGATCGGCTGGTGCCCGACGCCACCTACTGGCTCGGCGAGAGCTATTATCAGCGCGGCCGCTACCGGGAAGCGGCGGAGCAATTCCTCAAGGTGTCGACCGATTTCGGCGGCTCCGGCAAGGCGCCCGACAGCCTGGTGAAGCTCGGCATGTCGCTGAACCGCATCGGTGCCCACGACCAGGCCTGCGCAACCTACGGCGAAGTCATCCGCAGGTATCCGCAGGCCTCCGCCGAGGTCCGCTCGGCCATCGACCGCGAGCGGCGCCGTACCAAGTGCTGACGGCGGGCGATCCGGCCGCCCGCCCGCCGGTGCCCGATGCCATGCCGCGCCCGGTCAGGGCGAAGAGCCGGCGCGACGACGAAGGCGCGCCCATGGACCTGGTCGCTGCCACCGAGCGCCTGCGTCCGCTCGAGCGTGCCCCTGGGCTGCTGCTCGCCGTCTCCGGCGGTCCCGATTCCATGGCGTTGCTGCGCCTCGTGGCCGACTGGGCCCGGGCGGCCGGGCGGCCGCGGGTCGAAGTCGCGACCGTCGATCACGGCCTGCGTGCGGAGTCGCGGCAGGAGTGCGAGGCGGTCGTGCGCTGGGCTGAGGCGGCGGGCCTCGCCGCCACGATCCTGACCTGGGAGGGCGACAAGCCCGTCGGCGCCATGCAGGAACGCGCGCGCGAGGCGCGCTATCGCCTGTTGGCCGAGCGCGCCCGGACCATCGGTGCCAGCCATGTCGTCGTCGCGCATCACGCCGACGATGCCGCCGAGACGGTGCTGCTGCGGCTGCTCGCCGGCTCGGGCATCGCCGGCCTGGCGGGGATGGCGCCGCTGTCACCGCTCGACGAACTGGTCCTCGCCCGCCCGCTGCTCGATGTACCCAAGGAGCGGTTAATCGCCACCTGCCGGGCGTTTGGGCAGCGCTACGTCAGCGATCCGAGCAACGCGGACGCACGCTTCCTGCGCCCGCGGCTGCGCCGGATCAGCACGGCCCTCGCCGCCGAGGGCCTCGACCGCGGCCGTCTGCTGAGGCTGGCCGCCAGAGCCGCCAGAGCCGACGCGGCGCTGCGGCAGATGACGGACACCGCCTGTGCCGCCTGCGCGCCCCGCGCGACGGCCCAGGGCCTCAGCTTCACCGCCGCAGCCCTCGCCGCGCAGCCGGCGGAGATCGTAGCGCGCGTGCTCGGCACCTTCATCGACGCGGCGCGGGCGGCTGCGCCGGGCCCGCGAGCCCCGTTGCGGCTGGAGAGGCTGGAAGAGCTGGCGCGACGTTTCGCCGATGCGCAAGCGCGCCGCAGCCCCTTAAAATCGTCACTCGCCGGCACGATCTTATGCCTCGACTCCGCTGGAGAGGCGACAATCCTCCCTGAGGGTGATCGCAGGCGAGGGCGCCGCGCAGGCGGAAAGACGCTCGGCCAAGTCTGACCCCGTTAACACGGTTTTGCCGCGGAACCGTGCATTCACTTGGCAATAAGCCTGCACCGACTTACATTGATCAGGGAGCGCTCGCAGATGTCGAGCGGGCCGGATGGACCAGGACAATCGCAATAAGATGAACCCCAACTTTCGGAACTTTGCCCTTTGGGTCATCATTTTCCTGTTGGTTCTGGCTCTGGTCACGCTATTCCAGAACCCTGGCCAACGGTCGGGCGGCAGTGAGATCGCCTATTCTCAGCTGCTCAGCGACGCCGACAACGGCCGCATCGCCAGCGTCGTGATCTCCGGCCAGGAGATCAACGGCACCTACACCGACAACCGGTCGTTCCACACCTACGCGCCATTCGACCCGGGCCTGATCTCCAAGCTCCAGGCCAAGGGCGTGCAGATTTCCGCCCGGCCGCCGCAGTCGGATACGCCCTGGTTCGTGGCGCTGCTGGTCAACTGGCTGCCCATCCTCGTCTTCATCGGTGCCTGGATTTTCCTGTCGCGCCAGATGCAGAACGGGGCGGGCCGCGCCATGGGCTTCGGCAAGTCGAAGGCCAAGCTTTTGACCGAGGCGCACGGCCGCGTCACCTTCGAGGATGTGGCGGGCGTCGAGGAGGCCAAGGACGACCTCCAGGAGATCGTTGAGTTCCTGCGTGACCCGCAGAAGTTCCAGCGGCTGGGCGGCCGCATCCCCCGTGGCGTGCTGCTGGTCGGCCCCCCCGGCACCGGCAAGACGCTGATCGCGCGTGCCGTGGCGGGCGAAGCCAACGTGCCGTTCTTCACCATCTCGGGCTCGGACTTCGTCGAGATGTTCGTCGGCGTCGGCGCCTCGCGGGTGCGCGACATGTTCGAGCAGGCGAAGAAGAATGCCCCTTGCATCATCTTCATCGACGAGATCGACGCCGTCGGTCGCCACCGTGGCGCGGGCCTTGGCGGTGGCAACGACGAGCGCGAGCAGACGCTGAACCAGTTGCTGGTCGAGATGGATGGCTTCGAGACCAATGAAGGCATCATCATCATCGCCGCCACCAACCGGCCGGACGTCCTCGACCCCGCGCTGCTGCGCCCCGGCCGCTTCGACCGCCAGATCGTCGTGCCCAACCCGGACGTGATCGGCCGCGAGCGGATCCTGCGCGTGCACGTGCGCAAGGTGCCGCTGGCGCCCGACGTCGACCTCAAGACCATTGCGCGCGGCACGCCCGGCTTCTCCGGCGCCGACCTGATGAATCTGGTCAACGAGGCGGCGCTGCTTGCGGCGCGGCGTGGCAAGCGCATCGTGACCATGGCGGAGTTCGAGGACGCCAAGGACAAGGTCATGATGGGCGCCGAACGCCGCACCCTGGTCATGACCGACGACGAGAAGCGCCTCACCGCCTATCACGAGGCCGGCCACGCGGTCGTCGCGCTCAACGTGCCGGCCACCGATCCGGTGCATAAGGCGACGATCATTCCGCGCGGTCGCGCGCTCGGCATGGTCATGCAGCTGCCCGAGCGGGACAAGCTGTCGATGAGCTACGAGCAGATGACCTCGCGGCTTGCCATCATGATGGGCGGCCGCGTGGCCGAAGAGATCATCTTCGGTGCCGACAAGGTCACCTCCGGTGCTGCGTCCGACATCCAGCAGGCGACCAAGCTTGCCCGCATGATGGTGACCCAGTGGGGCTTCTCGCGGGAGCTCGGCACCGTCATGTACGGCGACAACAACGACGAGGTCTTCCTGGGCTATTCCATCGGCAAGCAGCAGACGCTGTCCGAGGCGACGGCCCAGAAGATCGACGCCGAGATCCGCCGCCTCGTCGAGGAGGGGTTGGCGGAAGCCCGTCGTATCCTGACGACGAAGCGCGACGAGCTGGAAACGCTCGCCAAGGGGCTGCTCGAATATGAGACGCTTTCGGGCGACGAGATCCGCGACCTGCTCGACGGCAAGCCGCCGATCCGCGACAGCGGCGAGCCGGTGACGCCGGCCCGGGGCTCGCCGGTCCCGTCGGCCGGCCGCAACCGGCCGCCGCGCGGCGAGCCAGACGCCGGCCTGGAGCCTCAGCCTCAGGCCTGACCGACGCGCGATGCCCATGAGGACGCCGCCATTCCCCTGGGAGCGGCGGCGTTCCCGCTTGTCGCGTGGCCGCAGGTCATTGGAAAGGCAGATAGCCTTCTGAAACTGGAGCGCTTCGCGATTGATGATTCCGCCAGCGCGAGGCCCAGCCAATGACGCGGCTGCTCAACTAGAGCATTTCCGCGTTTCTTCGAAACGCCGAAATGCTCTATCTCTTTGTTTTGTCGCGTTTCTTCACGCGAACCGGCGTCCACTTCGCTCGAAAACGCTCTAGATCAGGATCAGGATTGAAGCCGCGAGGACGGCAGCGCAGGCGAACCAGCTCATGCGCGCCGTATTGTCGAGCACTGCGATCCGGTGCCACCAGTTCGCGCGGTTGCGCGCGAGCGCCTGCGCCACCTCATCCGGAACGCCGGGCGTATCGGCCGTGATCTGGCCGCGCGTGCGCGTCTCCAGATCCGAGCGTCGCGCCGCGTCGTCGATGGACGTTGCAATGATCCAGAACATGGCCAGCCGATCCGTATCGCACGCCAAGTGATAAGTGACATCAGGCGGAATCGAAAGAGGCGCCGGCCTCTGGCGGGAACCGGCGCCAGTGCGCCCCATCGGCGCGTGAGGACTGCGAGGGATGGCGGCTCGCTGCCTTCGTAACAGCCCGTTATGAACTGTGATGGCAGGAAGGGATCTGCGATCTTGACCCAGACAGGCGGACACTGCTTTGTGATCGGCGAGTATTCGTCAGGGGACGGCGAGATCTCGGCGATCGCTTTCGTCGCAGTGACCGCCCGTCGATGCGCCAAGCGCTCGGGGCGCCATCAAATCCCTTTGATCAAGCTTGCTCGGCCGATATCGAAACTGTCGGAACGTCGTGGCGACGGGTAAAGAGCATGACCGCCGTGCGGAACCGTTGATTCTCCGGAGACCAGATCAGATGACGCGCAATTACTTCGGTACCGACGGCATCCGCGGGCGCGCCAACAGCGAGATCACCCCAGAGCTCGCGCTGAAGGTCGGCCAAGCCGCAGGGCTGCTGTTCCGCCGTGGCGATCACCGCAACCGGGTGGTCATCGGCAAGGACACCCGGCTGTCCGGCTACATGATCGAGTCGGCTTTGCAGGCCGGCTTCACCTCCGTCGGCATGGATGTGCTGCTGCTCGGACCGATGCCGACGCCCGCGGTCGCCATGCTCACCCGCTCCATGCGCTGCGACCTCGGCGTCATGATCTCAGCCTCGCACAATCCCTACGAGGACAACGGGATCAAGTTGTTCGGGCCCGACGGCTACAAGCTGTCGGACGAGGTGGAAATGGAGATCGAGACGCTACTTGGGAACGACTTGGGCAAGCGGCTGGCCGGCTCGTCCGACCTCGGGCGCGCCAAGCGTATCGAGAGCGTGCACGCCCGCTACATCGAGTTCGCCAAGCGGACTTTGCCGCGGGCGTTGGATTTCGAGGGGTTGCGGGTGGTCATCGATTGCGCCAACGGCGCCGCCTACCGCGTCGCCCCGGAGGCTCTGTGGGAGCTGGGCGCCGAGGTGTTTCCGCTCGGCGTCGAGCCCAACGGCCTCAACATCAACAAGGACGTGGGCTCCACCGCTCCAGAGGCGCTCACCCGCAAGGTGCGTGAGGTGCGCGCCGACGTGGGCATCGCGCTCGACGGCGACGCTGATCGGGTCATCGTCGTCGACGAGAAGGGGCACCTCATCGACGGCGACCAACTGATGGCGGTGATCGCCCGGAGCTGGCAGGAGGATGATCTGCTGTCCAAGCCGGCCATCGTCGCGACCATCATGTCGAATCTCGGCCTGGAGCGCTATCTCGGCGGTCTCGGCCTGGCGCTCGAGCGCACCGCCGTCGGCGACCGCTACGTGCTCGAGCACATGCGCCGCAACGGCTACAACGTCGGCGGCGAGCAGTCCGGCCACATCATCCTGTCGGACTACGCGACGACGGGCGACGGCCTGCTGTCGGCCCTTCAGGTGCTTGCGGTGGTCAAGCGTTCCGGCAAGCCGGTCAGCGAGGTCTGTCATTCCTTCGAGCCCTATCCGCAAGTGCTCAAGAACATGCGCTACAAGGCTGGCCAACGGCCCGCCGAGGAAAACGTCGTATCGATCGTCGAAGCCGCGCGCGGCCGTCTCGGCAATGAAGGGCGGCTCGTCGTCCGCCCGTCGGGTACGGAACCGGTCATCCGCGTGATGGGCGAGGGCGGCAACCGCCAGCTGGTGGAGCAGGTGGTCGACGACGTGATCGAAGCTTTGACGAAGTCTGCCGCCTGACCGGCGCCGGCGGGCTGGGCGGAGCCGCGACCCCGCCGGCGGCATTGTAGGATCGCAGCAGGCCCGGGGCGCCGCCTCCCTTAACCATGCGGGTTAAGGTTAAGCGCGCATTAACGGGTGTCTGGCACCTTGCGGGCGTTCCCCCGGCGGCGGCGTTTGGCCGCCCGGGGCGCCAACACGGTGTGCCAATGGTCCGAGGTCTTTCCGTTGTCGTGGCAGTCACGGCCATTGCCGCCCTGCCGGCCCTCGCCGCGGAACTGCCGCCTCTGCCGGATCTCGAACCCAGCACGCCGATAGCCGTTGGCGGCGGCTGGTACCTGCGCGGCGATGCGGGGGTCGGCTCCACCAGCACGTCGCGCGCGCGGACGCCCACCGTCGCCCTCGTCCCGGTCGACACGGCCCTGGTCCGCCAGCGCATCGAGAGCGGCTGGAGCATCGGCGGGGGCATCGGCTATCGCTTCGGAGCCAACTTCCGCACGGACTTGACGGTCGGTGGCCTGGTCAACCAGAATTTTCGTGCCGTGGGCATCGACGCTGCCAATGTCGGCAACCCGAACTCCCCCGCGGCCTACTACCGAGCCGGGCTGAGTTCGACGGTGGCCCTGGTCAACGCCTATTGGGACATTGCCACCTGGGAGGGCATCACGCCCTTCGTCGGCGCGGGCGTCGGCGTCGCCTACAATCGCCTTGGCGGCATCAGCCGGCTCGACGTCGGCGCGCCGCTCGGGCCGGCGGCGGGCTACGACGCCATCGCCCGCGGCGGCCGCACCCAGGCGGCCTTCGCTCTCTATGCCGGCCTCGCCTATGAGATCATGCCCGGGCTGACCGCTGAGGTGGCCTACCGCTACCTCAACGTCGGCTCCGCGGGCAGCAACTCCGCCATCTGCGGCACCGGCTACCTCTGCGCGGCCGCGACGCCGCTGCGGGTCAAGAGCATCGACAGCCAGGAGGTGACCATCGGCGTCCGCTGGAGCCTGAACGGCGCATAGCGCCGGATCCGTTCGGGGCGTGGGAGCCGTCAGCGCTCCGCCGCGGGCCTTGCCAGCAGTCATCCACCCCCTAGGGAGCGATGCGCGGTATCCAACCGTCGGTTGTCGATATCGCGGTATCCGCGGAGGGCGTGGAGTTCGTCATGCGTTGCGTCGTCAAGGCTGCGCTGCATCTGGCATGCGCAGTTGGTATTCTCCTCAGCGTCGTATCGATCGGCAACGCCGAGGAGTTCGATTTCGGTGGGCCTGGTCGCGGCGCGGTGATCTTGGGTGCGCGATCCCCACAGTTCTTTTGCGGTAGCCCGGCATTTGGCATCCAGAGCCTCACCGATCCCGCGGCGCGCTTCGACGTCGATCGAAATAGTATCCACATGAATATAAAAACACCGGTAAAGTTATATCGACTTCATAGTATAATAATACAAGAATATGGAATCGATTTACTAACACTTCCTGCTGGGAAATATGTAGTAAATCTTGTTCAGTGTCACACGGGCGCGATACATTTCAAGCTGCGTACTCCCGTCGCACATTTCAGCGTTCGTCCAGGTGAAATCGTGAACGCGGGGGTTATCGAATTCACCTTCAAGGACGCCATGCTGTCTTTCTCGACAGGGCCTATGAACGCGGCCGAGGCCGCTTACTTCTCCCGGCGCGCACCGGACCTGGCTGCTCGCGCTACCATCAAGACGATGACGCCCATTCCGCCGTTCGTCCGAAATATGAAACGGACGTAACGTTGGGAGCGTCGTTGGTCTTCACCGCGCCGGCGAGCGGCGCGCCCGCAACGCACTGCAAGACCGAGAGGCGCTCGGAGCGCTAGATGACCGTCCAGGCGGGCTCAAATTCGCCTTGCGCCCAGTGGCGGGGGGGCGTACCTGCATCGGCGGGACACTTCCCCCCAACGGGAAGCGCCCATCTGAAAGGATGGATCATGACGACGACGCCAAACGTGCGGCCCGAGCGGCCGCAATTTTCGTCCGGCCCCTGCGCCAAGCGTCCGGGCTGGCACCCCGAGGCCCTGCGCGATGCGCCGCTCGGCCGCTCGCACCGAGCCAAGGTCGGGAAGGCCAAGCTCAAGCTCGCCATCGACCTCACCCGCGAGATCCTTCAGGTGCCTGCGGACTATCGCATCGGCATCGTGCCGGCGTCCGACACCGGCGCCGTCGAGATGGCTCTATGGTCGCTGCTCGGCGCCCGGCCGGTCGACATGCTGGCGTGGGAGAGCTTCGGCGAAGGCTGGGTGACCGATGTGGTCAAGCAGCTCAAGCTCGCGGATGCGCGCATCATCAAGGCGCCGTACGGCGAGTTGCCGGACCTGTCGCAGGTCGATACCCGCGGCCGTGACGTGGTGTTCACCTGGAATGGCACGACCTCGGGCGTCCGCGTTCCCGACGCCGACTGGATCGCCGCCGATCGCGAGGGCCTCACGATCTGCGACGCGACTTCGGCGGCCTTCGCCCAGCGTCTCGACTTCGCCAAGCTCGATGTGGTCACCTTCTCCTGGCAGAAGGTCCTGGGCGGGGAGGGCGGCCACGGCGTGCTCATCCTGTCGCCGCGCGCAGTGGCGCGATTGCAGAGCTACGCCCCGCCGTGGCCGCTGCCGAAGATCTTCCGCATGACTTCGGGCGGCAAGCTGATCGAGGGGCTGTTCGAGGGCGAGACCATCAACACGCCCTCGATGCTCTGCGTCGAAGATTACATCGACGGCCTGACATGGGCCCAGTCGGTCGGCGGCCTGGAAGGGCTGATCGCCCGGGCGAATGCCAACGCGGCCGCGCTGTTCGACTGGACGGCGCGCAGCAGCTGGATCGGCAACCTCGCCAAGGTCCCGCAGACCCGCTCCAACACCAGCGTCTGCCTGTCCATCGTCGACCCGGAGGTCGTCTCGCGCGGTTCCGAGGCGGTGGCGACGGTGGCCAAGGCGATCGTTTCGCGGCTTGAGGCCGAGGGTGTCGCCTACGACATCGGCGCCTATCGCGATGCGCCGCCCGGCCTGCGCATCTGGTGCGGCGCCACCATCGAGACGGCCGACGTCAAGGCCCTGACGCACTGGCTCGATTTCGCCTTTGCCGAGGCCAAGGCGAAGCTCGCCAAGGCGGCCTGACGAGGCCGTCGAGGCCGCCCACTTCGGGCCGGCCCAGCAAGCGAAGCCGCGTCCGTGCGGGCGCGGCACTCCCCCATTCATCGCCGGCACGGCCTGCGCCTCGAGACGGCCGCCGGCGCCGTGCCCCCGCCCGACGACAGGTGATTCATGTCTGCCGCACCCAAAGTCCTGATTTCGGATGCCCTCTCCCCCGCCGCGGTGCAGATCTTCAAGGACCGGGGCATCGACGTCGACTTCCGCCCCGAGCTCGGCAAGGACAAGGACAAGCTCGCCGAGATCATCGGCGACTATGACGGCCTCGCCATCCGCTCGGCCACCAAGGTGACGCCGGCCATCCTGGCGCGCGCCGAGCGCCTGCGCGTGATCGGCCGGGCCGGTATCGGCGTCGACAATGTCGACATCCCGGTGGCCACGGCCCGCGGCGTCATCGTCATGAACACGCCGTTCGGCAACTCCATCACCACCGCCGAGCACGCCATCGCCCTGATGTTCGCGCTCGCCCGCGAGATCCCCGCCGCCGACGCCTCCACCCAGGCCGGCAAGTGGGAGAAGAACCGCTTCATGGGCGTCGAGATCACCGGCAAGACGCTCGGCATCATCGGCTGCGGCAACATCGGCTCCATCGTCGCCGAACGCGGTGTCGGCCTGCGCATGAAGGTCATCGCCTACGACCCGTTCCTGTCGCCGGAGCGGGCGCTGGACCTCGGCGTGGAGAAGGTGGAGCTCGACGAGCTGCTGCCGCGGGCCGATTTCATCACGCTGCACACGCCGCTCACCGACAAGACGCGCAACGTCCTGTCGGAGGCCAATCTGGCGAAGACGAAGGCGGGCGTACGCATCATCAACTGCGCGCGCGGCGGCCTGGTCGACGAGGCCGCCCTGCGCCGGGCGCTCGACGGCGGCCACGTGGCCGGGGCCGCCTTCGACGTGTTCGTCGAGGAGCCGGCGAACGCAAACCCCCTGTTCGGCCATCCCAACGTGGTCTGCACCCCGCACCTGGGGGCGGCGACGAGCGAAGCGCAGGAGAACGTCGCGCTCCAGGTGGCCGAGCAGATGTCGGAATACCTGCTGCGCGGCGCCATCCAGAACGCGGTGAACTTCCCCTCCATCACGGCGGAAGAGGCGCCCAAGCTCAAGCCGTTCATCGCGCTGGCGGAGAAGCTCGGCTCGTTCGCCGGGCAACTCACCGAAACGGGCATCACCAGCATCGCGATCACCTACGAGGGCACCGTCGCGGGCCTCAAGACCAAGGCGCTGACGGCGTCCGCCATTGCCGGCGTGCTGCGGCCGATGCTGGCGGACGTGAACGTCGTCTCGGCGCCCGCGGTCGCCAAGGAGCGCGGCATCGTGGTGGAGGAGACCATCCGCGAGGCGGAGGGCGACTATGATGCGCTGATGACGCTCTCGGTCACCACCGAACGCCAGACGCGAGCCATCTCGGGCACGGTGTTCGCCGGTGGCAAGCCGCGCATCCTGTCGATCAAGGACATCAACGTCGATGCCGAGTTCGCACCCTCGATGATCTACGTGACCAACGAGGACAGGCCGGGCTTCATCGGCCGCTTCGCCAGCGCCCTGGGCGAGGCGGGTGTCAACATCGCCACCTTCGCGCTCGGGCGCGACGCTCCCGGCGGCTCGGCCATCGCCCTCGTCGAGGTCGACGGCCCCGTGCCGCCCCAGGTGCTCGAGGCGGTCAAGGCCCTGCCGGGCGTCAAGCAGGTCAAGGCGCTGAGCTTCACCTGACCGGAAAGCGCTTCGCGGCTCGAGCGCGTTGCCGGATCGGCGCGCGGCGCCTCGCAGGGCCTCGCGAGCGGGTGTAGTCGGCGATCGCGCGCCGCTGCCGGTTCGAGAGGTGTGAGCGTTCCTTCGGGTGCTGTCGCGCCGTGTCTCCGTCGGCAGTGCCGGCGGGCTCGCTTGTGCCGGTGATCGGTCTCTCAACACTTCAGATTGAGAGCCTTCTGAGCATTTCTCTGGGATTGGGCAGCCACTTCCGATGGCAACTCATTTGGCCAAGAACTATTCCAATTCTAATATTGGTCGACTCAACGAAGAAAAAGTCGTCATTTTATTTATTCCAAATCCATCGACTAATCGTCATAAAATTGTGCGGTGACAATCGAATATTTGCGATCTATGCAGACTTACTGCTTCTGCTGAGGAAGCGTGGAGGACTGCGAGAATGATTGCACTAATTCGCGTCACGGTGATCGGGGTCGCCCTCCTCACGGCTTCCGCCGCAACGGCCGCCGAGTTCTACATGGGCGAGCCGGTGGTCAAGGAGGGCATGCAGTTCTCGCCGGCCTATCTGACCGGCATCGAGATGGACAGGCATCCGCCGGGCATGGACATGAGCCCGGACGCCATTCACATCGAGATCGACATCCACGCGACCAAGGACGAGACTCACGGCTTTCCCGAGGACGCCTGGATTCCCTACCTCACCGTCAACCTGACGGTCGAGAAGGAGGGCGGGAGCTACAAGGAGACCAAGCAGCTCGCGGCCATGGAGGCCAAGGACGGGCCGCACTATGCCAACAACTTCAAGATGGACGGTCCCGGCACCTACAAGGCCACCTACGCCATCGACCCGCCGTCGAAGGCCGGATTCATCCGCCACGTCGACAAAGCGACCGGCGTTCCCGCCTGGTGGCAGCCGATCACCCTGAGCTGGACCTTCCAGTATCCCAGCACGGGCAAGTAGCGGATACGACGAAGCCCGCGTCGACGGGCGGGGGCCATTCCTCACCGCGTCTCGCAATTTTACGGGAGCACTGGGCATGACCTCGGCATTTCGCCGCCTGATCGCGGCTTCGATGCTCGCCGGCTTCGGCGCATGGAGCGCCGCGGCGCAGACTGCGCCGACCGGTGCAGCCCCGGCCGCTGTGGCGCCCGCCTACACGCCGACGAATGCAGCGGGCCAGATCGAGGTCGTGCTCAAGGATCACGTTTTCACGCCCTCGCAGATCCGCGTGCCCGCGGGCAAGCGGACGCAGTTGCTGATCAAGAATCAGGATCCCACGGCCGACGAGTTCGATTCCTCCGCTCTCAAGGTCGAGAAGGTCGTCGGCGGCAATTCGGAAGGTGTGGTCCGCCTGCGAGAGCTCGACCCAGGCACTTATCCGTTCATGGGCGAATTCAATCCGACTACCGCGCAGGGCGTGGTCATCGCCGAATAGGAAGGTTTCATGTTCGGCGCTCTGATCATCGTCTTCCGAGAGGTCCTCGAAGCGGGCCTCGTCGTCGGCGTCGTGCTGGCGGCCACCAGGGGGCTCGCCGGCAGCCGCCTCTACGTCGCGCTCGGCATTTTCGGCGGTGTCGTCGGTGCGGCCGTCATCGCGGGCTTCGCCGACATCCTGTCCAGCCTGTTCGACGGCACCGGTCAGGAGCTGCTGAACGCCGTGATCCTTCTGGTGGCGGTCGTGATGCTGACCTGGACGGTGAGCTGGATGTCGGCACACGCGCGCGAGCTGACGTCGCAACTCAAGGCGGTCGGGCTCGACGTCAAGAAAGGCCGCAAGCCCCTGACCGCGCTTGCCATCGTGGTCGGCGCCGCGGTGCTCCGCGAGGGCTTCGAGGTCGTGCTGTTCCTCTATGGCATCCTGGTGGGCGGCGGTGCCAGCGCCGCGTCGGTCGCGCTGGGGGGCATGCTCGGCGTCGTGGCCGGTGCCGCCGTCGCCTATGCCCTCTATCGCGGACTGGCGGCGATCCCGGTCAAGCGCCTGTTCCAGGTGACGACGGTGATGATCGCGCTCCTCGCTGCCGGGCTTGCCGCTCAGGCCGTCGGCATCCTCCAGTCGGCGGGGTACCTGAATGTGTTGGCCTATCCCCTGTGGAACACCTCGGCCGTCCTGCCCCAGGACAGCATCGTCGGTCGCGTCCTTGCGACACTGATCGGCTACACCGACCAGCCGAGCGGCCTGCAGCTCATCGCTTACCTCGCCACCCTCGCGGCGGTGTTCACGCTATCGCGCCGGGCCGCGGCCTCCACGGCACCTCGGCCGGCGTCGTCCACGTCGGGCAGCCGCTAGCGCTCCGGGGATCATGGCGCCGGCACAGCTCTTCGAAGACGGCCGGCCCCGCGCCCGCTGGACCGACGTCAATGCCCGTTTCGCCCGGCTATCGGCCCGCAAGCCTGGCTGGCAGCTCGTCATCCTGGCGCTGGCGATCACCACGGCGCTCTGGGTCGGCAGCAAGGTCGACAACCGGGCCTGGGACGACCTGTGGCCATGGCGCGGGCCTGCCCAGCTCACCATTCTGTGGTCGCTCACGCTGATGGCCGTCGCACTGGTGACAGGATCCCGCAGCCAGTTGATCGAGCCGCTGTTCGGTGGCCTCGACCGTGCGGTGCGGGTGCATCGCATCGTCGGCCCGGCCGCGGTCGGTCTGCTGGTGACTCACGTGCTGCTGCTCATTCCGCTCTGGGTCGAGCGGGGCGGCGCGCTGCCGCTGCTCGTCATCCCGTTCGTCTCGCCGCAAACTGCCAGTTTCGACGTCTTCATCCTCGTCAGCTGGGGCTTCGTGCTGCTCGCGGTACTCGCCTACGTTCGTTGGCGCTGTTGTGCGGTCCCCCCAACTTCGTCGCCGAGCTGACCCTGCAATTCCGTGCCTGCGGGGCACGGGCAAGCCGCATCATCGCGGAGGGCTTTGCGTTTCGATGAGGCGCTTGCCTCGACCGCAGCGTTCAACCGGGCCCGCGGGCCCAGCGAGGGGAGCACAACATGGTGAGCGACAATCTGGCCGATGCGCTGGGTGATCTGTTGAACGGCGAACTGGAAGCCCATCACGCCTATCTGCAAGCCGCCGGGTGGGCTGCCGACCGCAATCTCGATGGCTGCAAGGCCTTCCTGCTCGCGCATGCGGCCGAAGAGCTCGGCCATATGCACAAGATCTTCGCCTACATGGTCGATCTAGGCGTGCCGATCCGGCTCAAGACGCTTCCGGCGCCAGTCGTCCGCGCCAACGACGTGGTCGGCCTCTTCACGGAGATCCGCGACCGGGAGCGCGCCGTTACCCAGTCCATCGGCGCCGTCGTCGATCTCGCCGCCCGCGAGAGGCACCACGGCACCTTCCAGTTCCTGCAATGGTTCGTGGCCGAGCAACATGAGGAAGACAGCCTCTGCAAGAGCCTGCTCGACAAGATCGCGCTCATCGGCGACGGCCCGAACGCGCTCTACCTGATCGACAAGGAGATCGGCCACATGGCCCACCGCGATCAGGCGACGTAAGCGAGGCTGGCGGTCAGCGTCCCGGCGACGCCCAGCGCGACCGCCACATACCAGGGCCAGCGCTGGCCGCGCGCGACGATCGAGATCGCCGCGACCGCGATGGCGATCTGCACCAGCGTGACCGCCGCGGTCAGGATCTGGTGGCGCCCGCTGCGCAGCCGGGCGTCAGTCAGCCTTTCCAGGGAAAGCCGCTCCTCCTCGCGGGCGATCGTTGCCAGCCCGCCGGCGTCGCGATCCCGGAATCGTTCCGGCGGCGTCCCGTCCCCGGCCGCGGCTTGCCCGGGGGGCGGCGGTGCCGTGGGCGGCGCGGGCTTGAGCAGCATGGCGCGGATGTTCTTGGCCTCGAACGCGTTCCAGGCGTCCGTGGCGCGGCCCTGGTGCAGCGCCGCGTCGCCGCTGGCCCGCGCCGCGGCGGACGTCTCGAGCGATTCCAGGCCGCCCAGGATCACGCCGACGACGGCCAGAACGGCGATGGTGACCGAGACCCGGCGGATGAACGGGGCGGCGGCGCCGGCGTCCTCCATGCCGCGTTCGTCGCGCTCCTCGCTCGTCGTCTTCGCCAGCTCGGCCATGGACAACTCCCGGAGTGGTTCAGCTCAAGGCGGGCCGCTTCAAGACAGCTGCTTCACGTGGCGATGCAGGTCGGCCTGTTCTTCATCGGTGAAGGCGACGGTGCGCCGCGTTTCATGGTCGAGAACCGCAGCGACCGCCGCCGCGTCGGCGATGCGGGCGCCGGTGCGGGCATCGAACAGCAGGTGTGCGAAGCGCAACGTTCTGCCCATGATGCCGACCAGGGCGCTGCGGCCGACCAGCAGCGTGTCGGCGGGCGGCAGCGCGCCATAGCGGACGCACGTCTCGAGCACGACGCTGCCGCGGCCGCGCGCGAGCATGCGCGCGTGGTCGTGGCCCAGGCTGTCCCACAGGTTGCCGACCCCGTCGGAGAAGCGGCCCATGACCCATTCGATCGCCATGCGGCCGGAGGCGTCGCAATGGCCCGGCGCCACCCGCCCGCGGAAGATCTCGACCAGGTCGAGCGCTTCGGCGCGAGCGAGGTCGATCTCCGGCGAACGATCGTCGAGGGTGATACTGCGGGGTCCTTCGCCCTCGGGCAGCACGCCGACCAGCCGCTCCAGCCGCTCGCGTTGGGCGCCGCTCCAGGCAACGGGGTCCCCCGTCGTCTCGTCGACGTGGCGATCGACGGAGAGGAAGCTCGCCGCCACTTCGCCCGCGCAGCTCAGGGCGTGGTGAACGACCGCGCTATCCTCGCGTAACTCGACGAGGCGCGAGCGCATCGACGCCATGTCGCCGGCCCTTAGCTCGCGGCGGAAACGCACGTGGTGGCGCGACGGCCGCAAGGTCCTGCCGTCCTCGATGCCGAGGCCGTGGACGACGAAGCCCTGCGCCTCCGCCAGGCGCGCCAGATAGAAGCGGACGTTGAGGTGGTCGTTCTCGTCGCACTCCCAGGCGTTCACGCCGCTGCGACCGCTGTCGAACTGGTGATCGGCCATCGTCCCCGCTTCCTTGCGTTGTCCCTGGCTGTCTAGACCATGTTGGGCAAAAGTAAGAACCCGTCGGAAGGCGAGGCTGTCGACGCATCGCGGCGCAGCCCGTGACGGTCCACTGCCGGCGATGTCGCCGCCGTGACGCCTCGCCATGCCGTGGCCGGGCATCCCGGCCCAAGGAGTTCAGGCATGCCGCGTCACCTGCGATCGATCATCCTCGCCATGACCGGCGCCGGCGCGCTGCTGGCGGCAGAGCATCCGGCCGCCGCGGCCAGCTTCGACTGCAACAATGCGGCCTCGCCCAACGAAATCGCCATTTGCGGCAACCGCCAGCTGTCCGAGCTCGATACGGAGATGGCGGCCCTGTTCTATGCCTATCGCACCATGCCGCACCTGATGGGCGTGCGCGGCATGATCCAGGACGAGGCGCGCCAGTTTCTCTATGATCGCGAGGCCTGCGGCACGGGCGTGGTCTGCCTGGTCAACGTCTACCGCCAGCGCATCCGGCAGCTGAAGCGCGCCATCGCCAATTCGTCGCGAGGCGGCTACTGATGGCGCATGTCGGGCCGGGGGGATCGGACCGCTGCCGGCCGCGACCATCCCATGGAGAGTGAGTTGACCATCAAGCGTATCGAGGCCGGGCCGCGCATGAGCCAGGCCGTCGTCCACAACGGCACCGTCTACCTTGCCGGCCAAGTCGCCAAGGGCAAGGACGTCACAGAGCAGACGCAGGCCGTCCTCGCACAGATCGACGCGCTGCTGGCAGCAGCGGGCAGCGACAAGACCAAGCTGCTTTCCGCCACCATCTATCTCACCGACATGGCCACCTTCGGCGACATGAACAAGGTGTGGGAGAGCTGGGTGGTGGCCGGCGCCACGCCGGCGCGGGCCACGGTGGCGGCGGGCCTGGCGGCCCCCGAGTACAAGGTGGAAATCGCCGTGGTGGCCGCGGCCGGCTGAAGCGCGCCGCCTTGTCCGGCACCGCGGCGGCAAGCCCACCGGGCAGCCCGACGCGGCGGCCTCGCTACTGGGCCAGCACCAGCGCCCAGTAGGTGCCGTAGCCCTGGCCGGGCGTGCTGGCCTTGGCCAAGCCGACGCGCCTGGCCTCCTTCATCAGCAGGTTGTCGTTGTGGCGGGGCGAGCGCTGCCAGCGCACCACGGCGCCGGACACGGTGTCGCTGCCGGCGCTGAGGTTCTCGGCCGCGCTGCCGGCGATGGCATAGGCCGCCATGCGACCACTGAAATCGCCGTGCGACAGCTTGCCCCGCTCGGCGACGGCGCGCACCTGCTCGGCCGCCGCGCGGTTCAGATCGGCGTCGCTGATGACCGCGTTCAGGCCGCGCGTCGTGCGATAGCGCGAGATCAGCGTGGCCGCCTCGGCGGCGTCGGCCGTCGATACGGTGATCTGCTCCGGCGGCACACGCCGCCCCGCATCGAGGGCGCAATGGGTCAGCCCCATGGACAGCAGGAGAACGGCGAGAAGACGCGGACGCGCGTGGCGGGGCATGGGCTCGGGTGGTGCGAGGTCGAGGGGGCTGACGTCGTGCTGATATCGGCGTGCGCGCACTGCAAATCCGTAAGCGGCGGGGGGAAGCCGGCCTGGGCCGTGGCCGCATGGGCGGAGTTCGCTAACGCGGGAAAACGGCGGTGACAGGGCGGCAAATCGACTATGGTCGCATGGCGTCGGCCATGGACGTGGAGCCGTCGATAGCGGACGCTTCCAGCTGAGCCTCCGCGGCAACCGATGGGATCGTCATGGCGCTTTACGTACTCGCACTTCTGATCGGGATCGTCGCCGGCCTGCGCACGATGACGGCGCCGGCCGCCGTGAGTTGGGCCGCCTACGCCGGGTGGCTGCCGCTGGCGTCCACTCCGCTCGCCTTTCTCGGTTACTCCTACGTCGCCTACATCCTCATCGCGCTCGCGGTGGTCGAGCTGATCACCGATCAGCTGCCCTCCACGCCGAGCCGCAAGGTGCCGGTGCAGTTCGGCGGCCGCATCGTGAGCGGCGCGCTGGCCGGAGCGGCGATCGGCGCCGCCGCCGGCGGGCTGGTCGGCGGGCTGATCGCCGGCGCCATCGGTGCCGTGCTCGGCACGCTCGGAGGCTACGAGTTTCGCACACGCCTTGTGCGGGCAAGCGGTGGCCGCGACCTGCCGATCGCGTTGCTGGAGGACGCGATCGCCATCGTTGCCGCCGGGCTCATCGTGGCGGCGGCGGGACGGGCGGTGGGTGGGCTATGAAGCACTTCGACGCGATCATCGTCGGGGCCGGCCAGGCCGGCCCTCCGCTCGCCGGCCGGCTGACCGCCGCCGGCTTGCGTGTCGCCATCGTCGAGCGCAAGCTGTTCGGCGGCACCTGCGTCAACACCGGTTGCATCCCCACCAAGACCATGGTGGCGAGCGCGTACGCCGCCCACATGGCGCGTCGTGCCGCCGAGTACGGCGTCCAGGTCGGCGGTGCCGTCGCCGTCGACATGAAGCAGGTGAAGGCCCGCAAGGATGCGATTTCCGGTCGTTCGCGCCAGAACGTGCGCAGCTGGCTCGACGGCATGAACGGCTGCACGGTGTTCGAGGGCCACGCGCGCTTCGAGACGCCGCACGAGATCCGCGTCGGCGACGAGTTGCTCGGGGCCGACAAGATCTTCCTCGACGTCGGCGGCCGCGCGCTGGTGCCGGACATGCCCGGCGTCGATCGCGTTCCCTACCTCACCAACACGTCAATGTTGGAACTCGACGTCCTGCCGCGCCACCTGGTGGTGGTGGGCGGCAGCTATATCGGCCTGGAGTTCGGGCAGATGTTCAGGCGCTTCGGCGCCGAGGTGACGATCGTCGAGAAGGGGCCGCGGCTCATCCAGCGCGAGGACGAGGACGTCTCCACTGGGGTTCGCGAGATCCTCGAGGGCGAAGGCATCCACGTGCGCTGCGACGCCGAGTGCATCAGCTTCGCCCCGCGCGGCGAGGACATCGCCGTCGGTGTCAGCTGCGCCTCGGGCGAGCCCGAGGCCGTCGGCTCGCACGTGCTGCTGGCCGTCGGCCGCCGGCCGAACACCGACGACCTGGGGCTCGACAAGGCGGGCGTCGCTGTCGACAAGGCGGGCTACATCGTCGTCGACGATCAGCTGCGCACCAATGTCCCGGGCATCTGGGCCATGGGCGACTGTAACGGCCGCGGTGCTTTCACCCACACCTCCTACAACGACTTCGAGATCGTTGCGGCCAACTTGCTGGACAATGATCCGCGCCGGCTGAGCGAGCGGGTCCTCGGCTACGCCCTCTACATCGATCCGCCGCTCGGCCGCGTCGGCATGACCGAGGCACAGGCCCGGGCCAGCGGCCGGCGCATCCTCCAGGCGACTCGCCCGATGGCGCGCGTCGGCCGGGCGGTGGAGAAGGGGGAGGCGCAGGGCTTCATCAAGATCGTCGCCGACGCCGACAGCCGCAAGATCCTGGGCGCCTCCATTCTCGGCACCAGCGGCGACGAGGCGATTCACGCCATCCTCGCGATCATGAACGCCGACGTGCCCTACACGGTGCTGCAGCGGTCGACGCCGATCCATCCGACGGTCGCCGAGCTGCTGCCGACGGTCATCGGCGACCTTCGCTGAGCCGCGACCGGCGGGCGTTGTTGGTCGCCACGACCGCCCGGGGTATGATCCGCGGGCGATGGCGAGCAGAGAGACGAGCTGATGGCACCCGTGACCTTCACCATGTCGCACAGCCTCGGGGCCGATGTGGCCAAGAACAGGGTCGAGAAAGGCGTCAACACGCTCACGCAACGTTTCGCCTCGCACCTCAGCGTCTGTGAGACGCGGTGGGAGGACCACACGCTGCATTTCCTGGTCGGCGTGATGAAGCAACAGGTCAGCGGCACCTGCGAATTGACCGACACCACCGCCGTGGTGTCGTTCGAGCTGCCGTGGCTGCTCGCGCCCTTCCGCCAGAAGATCCAGCAGGTGCTGGGTCAGGAGCTGCCCAAGGCCCTCGCGCCACCCAAGCAGACCTGAGCCGGCCGCGCCAGGCCGACGGCAGTACCCTAAACCTCGGCCGCGGAGGCAGTGGCGGTCGCCCACCTGCTTCCTTCGATGAGAGCGGCCCGTCGGTGTCGCGACAAGCCGCTCCCAATCCCCGCACGGCGGCGCTGGTCTAGAGCATTTCCGCGTTTCGTGGAATCGCCGAATGCTCTATCTGTTTGATTTGTCGCGTTTTCTTCACGCGAACCGGCGTCCACTTCGTCGAAAACGCTCTAGTGCTGCGTCGGCACCTTCGGGCGGTTCGGGGCGCGCCGTTTGGGTGCGCTCGTCGCGGCTTGCGCCTTGACCGGCGTCTGCGCCCGGGTCTCCGCCTGGGTCCTCGCGGCCTGGGCCCGTACGTGGGCGAGCACGTGCTCGATCACCTGGCGGGACTGGGCCAGCCCCTTGTCGAACGCTTCGGGGGTGAAGGGGGTGCGGTCGATGTTGGCGAGCTTGGCGCGCATGGCTTGCTCCAGCAGATCCATGTCGTCGCGATGATGTCCCGCCACGAGCTCGGCCGCCAGCAGCCGAACCATGTTGGCGAGGGCGTTGACGGTCACCTGATGGTGGTCTTTTGACAGTGTTTGCATGTTCATGCTCCGACGCGCCGAGCCGATAGGCATCCGGCCGCCGCTGGAATTCAACATCTCGGGCTTTGGATCAGAGATGCCGAGGGGGCCCGCGGGGCCCCAGAGTCTGAATGCGATATGCAACATGGATGGCTTCGACCGCGCTCGTTTCGCCGGCAGCCGACGCGGCCGCCCGCTCGACTCTCGATGCGGCCGCCGGCGCGATGGCCTTGCCGCTCGGACCAAGCGCGAGATGCTGGTGGTCGTCATCGTCGGCCAGCGCCGCGGCCAGCAACATGAAGCTGCGGTCGCCGCCGGGGCCACCCTCGACCGCTGTCAGCTGTGGAAGCTGTTGGGGGAATTGCAGACAGACGAAACCGTCCACCGCGCCGACCAGTGCCAGAACGACGAACAACAGCCGCAAACCCAGTCCCATCGGCACCACGAACGAACGCTCCACCGACCCTACTTAGGGCGTGGGCCGCTGCGGCGCAATTGAAGGGCCATCGATCGGCGCTCGGCGACTGGGAGCCCCCCAAGGTTATTGGGGTAGCGCCTCAAGGCGTGCCGGTACGGGGCGGCTGCGCGTCGGGGGCAGGCATCGCCACGCCGCGCGCATGGAAACCCACGGCCCTCGGCGTCTTCGGCAAGTAGAATTCGGCGAGTTCGTGGATCTGGAATCCCGCCTGACGGAGCATTGCAGTGACCGGCCGATCGAGGTTGCAGCCGACGGCGAGCGCGCGCCAGATCGGATTGAGGCGGTGCTGCCAACGCTGAACTCCCGCGTCATCTGCGAGCCCGTGCTCCAGGAAAAGGACGCGGCCGTCGGGACGCAGCACGCGGCGCACCTCCGAGAGGGCACGAAGCGGATCGTGCACGGAGCAGAGGGTGTAGGTGATCACCGCGGTATCGGCGGATGCATCCGGCAGCGGCACGCGCTCCGCCGGCGCCCGCACGATCTCGATCGGTAGCCGCGGCGCCGGTCGCGTCGCGCCCAACCGGATGAAGGAATCGTTGGGGTCGACGCCGATGACGCGCGCCACGCGCGCCGGGTCGTAGAAGGGCAGATTCAAACCCGGCCCGAAGCCGATCTCGATAACGACGCCACGCGCCTGCGGCACCACCTTGCGGCGCTCGGCCGCGATGGCCCGCATGCCGCACAGGCAGCGGACCAGTCGCGGCCCGACATGGTCGGCATAGATGCTCATGTCGTCCCTCCGGCCCCCGGGGGGCGCGTCAATAACGAGTTGCCCAGCATGGGCGCCGGGCTGGATTCGAGATGTGCCATTTGACACATCAGATCACCGGATCGTCAGTCATCGTTGCCATCGGATGCGTTCTGTTTGAGCAAATGGATGTCCGAATTCTGGCATGGAGCTTGACCGGCTTTTGATTTTTGCCCGCGGTCTCACCCGAATGTGGACGATCGACTTTAATATGTCCGCGTAAATCAAGGCGATATGGATTCCGTCAGAGGAGGAGAGCTCATGCCCCGTTTCCGCCATGCGCTGCCGCAGCTGGCGGCCCGCCCGTTCCTGACCGACGGCGGCCTGGAGACTACGTTGGTCTTCGACGAAAAGCTCGAGCTGCCGTGCTTCGCGGCGTTCCCGCTCATCATGAGCCCGCGGGGCCGCGCGTTGCTGTGGCGCTGCTACCAGCCCTACATTGCCCTGGCGGCACGCTATGACGCCGGCCTGATCCTCGACACGCCGACATGGCGCGCCAACCCCGACTGGGGCGCGGCACTGGGTTACAGCGGCGACCAATTGCGCGCGGCCAACGGCGATGCGGTCGATTTCATCGCGGCGCTGCGCGAGGCATCCGGGCGCGCCGATGCCATCGTCCTGAACGGGGTGATCGGCCCACGCGGCGACGGCTACAAGGTCGGCGATGCCATGTCCGCCAAGGATGCCGCCGGCTACCATGCGCCTCAGATCAAGGCCTTCAGCGACAGCGAGACGGACATGGTGAGCGCGGTCACCTTGACCTACGCACAGGAGGCCATCGGGGTCGCGCTGGCGGCGCGAGAGGCTGCCATGCCCATCGTCATCTCGTTCACGGTCGAGACCGACGGCCATCTCCCCTCGGGCGAGAGCATTGCCGGCGCCATCGAGGCGACGGACGATGCCACCGGCGCCTACCCGGCTTACTACATGATCAACTGCGCGCACCCGCTGCACTTCGAGGGCCAACTCATGGGCGATGAGCCCTGGATGGGCCGCGTGCGCGGCATTCGTGCCAACGCATCAACCAGGAGCCATGCAGAGCTCGACGCCGCGACCGAGCTCGACATCGGGGATCCGCGCGCGCTGGGTGCGCACTACGCCGGCCTGCGCCGGCGCCATCCTCACCTCACGGTCCTCGGCGGTTGCTGTGGCACCGACCATCGCCACATCGCAGCCATTTGCGAGGCCTGTCTGTAGCATCGAGGGGCCCTCTCGGCGCCGTGCGTGGGCGGTCGTCAGCAGCTCAAGTCCGGACCCAGCGGAAGCGGACGGCGAGGGGTTGCCTGCGCCCTCTGATCGTCACCGTTCTCCGGTCCTCGAAGATGTCGGTGTCCGCTGCCGCGGCTCCGGCCGCGGCGATCACGTCGTCGCTGGCCACCAGGGCTGCCCTGGCTTGTTTGGCGACCTCCAGCAACCGGCTCGCCACGTTGACGCTGTCGCCGGCGACGGTGATGTGCTGATGATCGCTGGCGCCCAGGCGCGAGAACACGACCTCCCCGCAGTGCACGCCGGCGCGCAGGTCGATCGAGCCGGGCCCGCATTCCGGCCGCGTGGCCAGCCAACGCCGAACCTCGATGATCGCGGCGCCGGCCGCAGCCAGCGCGTTGGCGGCGTCGGCGGGGGCCGGCTCGGGCAGGCCGAAGACGCTCATGGCGCCGTCGCCCATGTAGTTCATGACGACCCCGCCATGCGCCGTGACGACGTCGCTGACGAGCCCATGGAAGTCTTTGAGGAAGGTTCGGGTGGCTGCGGGGCCGAGCCGCTCGCTCAAGAGCGTGAAGCCCGACAGGTCGACGAACAGCACCGCCGCCGGCTGCGTGCGTGGCTCGGCCAGAAAGTGGGGATCGGCGGCGATGAGCGAAGCGAGGGCGGGCGGCTGGAACAAGGCGAGCGCCTGCTTGGCCAGGGTCAGCCGCCGCTGCGCCAGCCGGTCGGTGATCTGCCGGCCGGCGATGGCGATGGGGATGACAGGAGCCATGGCGGCCAGTGGCAGCGCCGCGCTCAGCCAGATGCCGTGGGCGAAGGCGGCGATGGCGACGGCGAGCCAGGCTGCCGCTGTCAGGACCACTACGCCGATGCCGATACCCCAGGGCGCGAGCGACAGGACCAGCGCTGCCAACACCGCCACGGCAGCGGCTGCCGCCACGTCGATGCGCCGGATGGCCTCGCCGCGCACAAGGCCATCGCCCGCGAGCAGATGGCCGACCGCGGTGGCGAGCACTTCGACGCCGGGAAGCACCGGGTCATAAGGCGTGGCAAAGGTATCGCCCGTCCCGATGGCGGTCGTGCCGATGATGACGATCTTGCCGGCGAGCTGGCCGGCAAGCCGCTCGTCGTGAAGGATCTGCTCGGCGGGAACCGTGCTGATCGTCCCACGCGGTCCGTAGAAGCGCAGCGGCAGGTGACGGCCGAGGTCGACGCCGCTGGCGGTCGTGCCGAGACGCACCTCATCGCCCTCGAACACCGGCTCGGCCTCCGCCGCCCGCGCCGCGAGCAGCAGGGCGAAGGAGGGCAGCAAGTCGGCTGATCCGCGCACCAGCAGGGGCACGTGCCGAGGCGTTCCGCCGTTGTCCGTGGCAATGTTGACCAAGCCGACCGGCGCATCGCCGGCAATCACGTCATTGGGCCAGAGGACGCGCGCCGCGACCGGAATATCGCCGTGTCTCCGGTCGCGCAGGGCGGCGTCGGGTCCGCGGGCGAAGAGGGCGGCGGCGGCGATGATCGTGCCGGAGCGCTCCAGCGCGGCGGCGAGCGCACGGTCGGCCGCATCCGCGCCCTTGTCGAAGAAGAGGAGATCGAGGCCGATGGCGCGGGGCCGGTACCGCGCAATGGTGTCCACCAGCGCCGTGACCGTGCTGCGCGGGAGCGGGTAGATGCCGCTTTGAGCCACCGTCGCATCATCGATGGCGACGATGACGATATCGTCCGGTGCCGGCCGCGGCCCGGCCAGATTGAAGCGCAGGTCGAGCAGCGGCGCCTCGAGCCGATCCAGGACTGTCGCGCGGCCGGCAAGGTGCCAGGCGCCCAGCAGTCCCGACCAGGCGAGCGCGAGCACGAGCGCGAGCAGGGCCGGCATGACCCTCCACCGGCCCGTCATGGAGACTGCCCCGCAGGTCGGCTCCCCCTTGCCGCAGGCGCCGTGATCAGCCACGTCACGCTCATTCTCGGTCGTCTCCCCGGCGGCGCATCCACGCAGGCGAGCCCGCCTGCCTGCGCCGAGACTGGGCCCGGGTGCAACGGCCTGCGGCGTCACATCCGATCACGATACGCTTTAGCTGGAGCGGCGATCCGCAACCAGCAGCCGACGCGGGACGGGCCGTCGGACGTGGCCCCTGCCGCCGAGGCTCATGGCGGGACGGCAGCGACCAACGCCGGATCGCATGTTCCCATGAGGCACGTCGGGGTGCCCGCGTCAGCGCGCGACGGCCGCGATCGGGTGACCTCTCTCCCGAGCGGAGCGCGTCCTAGAGCATTTCCGCGTTTCTTCGAATCGCCGAAATGCTCTATCTGTTTGATTTGTCGCGTTTTCTTCACGCGAACCGGCGTCCACTTCGCTCGAAAACGCTCTAGCGGCCGAATCGGCCCAGCAACTCGGCGGCGCGTCCGGCGCCCCAGCGCGTCACCTGCAGCGGCCCCGTGCCCGCTTGCACGTCGACCCCGTCGCCGCTGCGCAGCACGACGGCGGGGCCGCTCGGCCGCCGCACGTCGACCGCTCCGGTCTGGACGAAGACGGAGGTGCGCGTGGGCACCACATCGACGGCCCAAGTGGTGCCCCGGACGGAGGCGATGGCGTGCGGCGTCAGGATCTGAAAGGGCCCGCGCCTGGGCGGCGTGTCCACCAGCAGCCCGCCCTGGTTGAGCACGGCCCCTTCCGGTCGGCCGTCCCGATTGCGGTCGATGAGCCGGTACTGGCTGTCGCGCCGCGCCGTGATCGAGACGCCGCCCGGGCACGACAACACCTCCCGCGGCGGGTCGGTATAGGCGGTGGTGGCGCAGCCGCGCCCCTGCGCCTGGGCCGGTTCTGCCAGGCCGAGGCCGACCGCGAGGGCCGTGGCGGTGGCCGCCGCCACGAAAATGGTCGATGCGCCGCGCGGTGGGGCCATGTCCACATTCCTTTCGGGTCGACCGCAATGGAACGCCGCATCATCTGCGCCCCGGCCGCTGGCTCGGGGCGCGAACATCTCCGCGGCGCCCTAAAGACAGGGGTGTCGGCCGTACGATGCTGAACAGAGCCGATCGGCCTCACCGTAGCCCAGCGCCACCCACAAACCAGTACCTCTAAAGGGTCGCGACGCTGGCGGGCGTGCGCCGGCGCACGTCACGGCCCTGCTGCTACTCCGGTGGCGTGCCAACAGCACGAGGCGATGGAATTCCTGTTCACCCCGCGGGCCACGCGCGATCTGCTGGTGCAATGGTCGCCTGACGACAAGGTCGGCGTGATTGCGTTCGCGGGCTCGCCCGGCGCGATGCAGCGGGGCACCGGCGCGCCCGCCGACCAGGCGCGGCCCAAGGCCTGGGGCTTCCGTTCATCGTCGCGCTCGTGATCGCAGCCAGGGTGTATCTCGGCCTTGCGTTCCTGCTGTCGCCACGACGAGCGCATCGATGCGGAGGGCGGCGGGCGCGTCCAGGCCGAGCTCGTCGCCGAGTGGGAGGGATGCGCCCAGGCCGCACCGGCGAGACAGCTCGACCACGTCGACCATTGCTGCACATTCGGGATGTCGAGAGACGTCGGTCGGAGCTTAATTTGGCCGTGGCAGCGCCGTTGCCGGGATGATCGGCAATCATGATCCCGGCGAAAGACCGACCTCGCAGCAATGGACGAGCCCAAGATCTATGCGGATACAAAATTGAATCGGTCAGAAACACTGAGACACATTCACGCCACGCCGAGGCTTCTCTGTGGTCCGACCATCACCCCGTTCAAAGACGAGGTGATTTTGCATGACTCTCGCCCGAGACGTGGTCTTCCTGCACATTCCGAAGACGGCTGGAACGTCGCTGCGGACCGCACTTGAAACGGCCCTGTCCGCCCATGTCCAGATGTTCGACTACGGACAGGCGGAGCCCAAGACGACCCCCGGCGTCAGGCGGTTGTGTCGCGACGCATCATCGGGCGGCACCGCCCGGTCGCCACGTGTGCGCCCGGTGTTCCTTTGCGGGCACATCTGGGCAGCTGACTATCTGGAGTGCTTCCGGCCTCAGAGCTTCGTCACTTTCCTGCGTGATCCCGTCGACCGCGTGATCTCGGCCTATCACCACAGCCGGCGCCACACCGACGATCGTCGGCCATTCGACGAGTTCGTGCACGATCCCGAGCATCGGAACCTTCAGACGCGTCAGCTCGCGGCGCTACCGCTGGCGGCCTGTGGCTTCGTCGGCTTCGTCGAGCACTACCGCGAGGATTGCGCCGAGCTGGGCCGCCGGCTCGGCGTCAGGCTGCCGCACATCCGCACCAACACCAAGCCGCTGGTGCAGCGGTTCGGCCGCCTCGGCGTCGACCGCCAGGCTGTCGCGGAACTCAACGCCGACGATGTGGCGCTCTACGGCGAGGCGCTCCGCATGCGCAACCGGCGCCAGGCGCGGGCCGACGGCATCGCCGCGCACGCCGCGATGGCCGAGCGCCGCCTGTGCGACGAGCGCCTCTGAAAGGCATACCCGATCGGCCGGAGTCCGCCGATTTCGAGTTGATCCGGCGAACCCGGAGGACCCGCGAGACCCGGGCGCGGTGGAATGTCCGCCGCGCCCGGGTCGCGTTGTCGTCAGGTCAGCGCGGCGCCATGCGGATGGCGCCGTCGAGGCGCACGTCCTCGCCGTTGAAGTAGCCGCAGGTGATCATCGTCATCGCCAGCTGGGCGTATTCATCCGGGTTGCCGAGGCGCTTGGGGAAGGGAACCGAGGCGCTCAGCGCGTCCTTCACGTTCTGAGGCGCGCCGTTCATGAGCGGGGTGTTGAAGATGCCGGGCAGGATGGTGTTGACGCGTATGCCCTCGCTCATCAGGTCGCGGGCGATCGGCAGCGTCATGCCGACCACGCCGGCCTTCGACGCGGTGTAAGCGACCTGCCCCATCTGGCCGTCCTCGGCGGCGACGGACGCGGTGTTGACGATGGCGCCACGCTCGCCGTCGTCGAGTGGCGGCAGGGTCAGCATGCCCTTGGCCGACTTGGCGACGCAGCGGAAGGTACCGACCAGGTTGATCTGGATGATGCGGTTGAACGCATCGATCGGGAAGTGCACGGGCTCGCCCGTCTTCTTGTCGCGGCCGGCGGTCTTGACGGCGTTGCCGGTGCCGGCGCAGTTCACCAGGATGCGCTCCTGGCCATTGGCGGCGCGGGCCTTGGCGAAGGCGGCATCGACGTCGTCGTCGGAGGTGACGTCGACCTTGCAGAAGACGCCGCCGAGCTCCTTGGCCAGGGCCTCGCCCTTCTCCTCGTTGAGATCGAACAGGGCGACCTTGACACCCTGGGCGGCCAGCGCCCGGGCGGTGGCGGCCCCAAGGCCGGAAGCGCCGCCGGTGATGACGGCGGAGATCGAAGAATCGAGCTTCAAGTGAGATCCTCCCTAGCTGGACGGCATGAGCCTATCAAACGATTGATCATGCTCCTGTGCCGTTGCCCTAGCGCCGCACGTGCCGCGTGGTCAAGTCGGGAGGCCGGCCGCGGCACTGCTTTGTCGCAGCCGCGGCAGCCCAGTCGACGACGTGGAGGGATCGCCGGGGCCGCCTCGGTGCGGCGACACGGCTCAGTTGGCCGCGCTGCGGGCCGAGACGAGCACGGGTTTGGCACGATAGTCGCCCGGGAACAGGCGCTTCAGGGCCTCGACCTTCGGCAGGTCGTTGACGACGATGTAGGGGTGGGACGGGTTCCGCGTCAGGAAATCCTGGTGGTAGGCCTCGGCTGGGTAGAAGGCGCGGCCAGGCTCGACCTTGGTGGCGAGCGCGGCCCCCCAGGCGCGGCTCTGGTTGAGCTGGACGATGTAGGCGCTTGCCACCCGCGCCTGTTCGGCGTTGGCGGGGAAGACGGCGGAGCGGTATTGCGTGCCGACGTCCGGCCCCTGACGGTTGAGCTCGGTCGGATCGTGAGCGACGGAGAAGTAGATCTGCAGGATCCGTGCGTAGCTGATCCGGCGCGGGTCGAAGGTGACCTTCACCGCTTCCGCATGGCCCGTCGAGCCGCGGCCCACCATCTCGTAGCGTGCCGACGCCTTGTCGCCCCCGGCATAACCGGAGACGGCGCTGGTGACCCCGTCGACGTGCTGGAAGACGCCCTGCACGCCCCAGAAGCAGCCACCGGCGAGAATCGCGACGTTGCCGGCTGGCTCATCGAGCGCCGGTGCCGGAATGGCGCGCACGCCCTCCGCCGCCGCGGGCAAGGCGGTCAGCGCGAGGCCGGCGGCAAACAGCATCGCGAGCAATGGGGTTGCGCGCCGGCGCAGCCCCGTCACGGGGAAGCGAGAGGTGGTCGCAGCGGTCATGGTCTGCTCCGATCTTGCGAGGGCTTGGCGAGCGGTCAGGCGGCGCGCGGCTGGAAGGTCAGCGCGAGGCCGTTCATGCAGTAGCGCAGGCGGGTGGGCTTGGGCCCATCGTCGAACACATGGCCGAGGTGGCCGCCGCAGCGTCCGCAGTGCACCGCGGTGCGGCGCATGCCGTGGGAACCGTCTTGAGCCGTACCTACGGCCCCGTGCAGCGGCGCCCAGAAACTCGGCCAGCCGGTGCCGCTGTCGAACTTGGTGGCCGACGAGAACAGGTCGCGCGCGCAGCCGGCGCAGGCGAAGGTGCCGCGCCGGTGCTCACCCAGCAGCGGGCTGCTGTAGGGCGGCTCGGTTGCGCTCTGGCGCAGCACCGCATAGCGGTCCGGCGACAGACGCCGGCGCCACTGGACGTCGCTGAAGGCGATCTGAAAGGCGGCTGCCCAAGATGGCGTCGGGCGGGCCAGCGTGGCCATGAGCCCCAGCGCTCCGCCCAGGAGAAGGTGACGCCTCGCAAGCATGGGGCAACTCCGATCGCTACAGACCTTGCACGGCTCGCCGGCTCGTCGCGGCAGCCTCTCGCACGCCTATTCGGACGCTGCGCCGGCTCGGTTACATCGGGATTCCGCGCAGGCCCCGCTGATCCGCCGCCGTACGCGCGTGCCTGGGCGCACAGCAGATTGGTGGTCCGCTGTGGCTTCATCAAGTACGGAAGCCGCGGGATCACAGGATCTTGCTCCGGTGCGCAGCGAGCATGCGGGGCTGCAAGCGGCAGGCGAGGACGGCACCGATGTCGCTTCTGATCCCCTCTCGGCGCCAGTTCCTGCTGGCCTGCGCGGCGCTGGCCTGCGAGCCTCCGTTCGCCTGGGCCCGCGAGACCGGGAGGGAGGTCGCGCCCGGCCGGCTGCGCGGCGGCGAGATCCTGCCGACGGCCGACTTCGACCAACTGGCGCCGAACCCCTATCGGTTCGGCGTCCGCCCGCACCGCCGCGGCGGCGTGCGCCTGGAACGGGTGGCGCGGCCGTTGGAGACGCCTCAGGGCCCCAAGCACCTCATTCACAACTACGGTCACGGCGGCGGCGGCATCACGCTCGCCTTCGGCTGCGCCGACGTGGTGAAGGGCCATGTCGAAAGAATCGTGGCGGAGGCGCTGCGGTGCCCGGCGGAGCGCGTGTCGGTGGCGGTCATCGGGGCGGGCGTGATCGGGCTCGCCGTCGCCAGCGAGCTCAAGCGCTGGCGTCCACAGCTCGCCGTGACGGTCTACGCCAAGAACGTCGACCGCCGGCGCCGGGTCGACGTTGCCGCCACCACGTCGTGGGTCGCCGGTGGGCAGTTCGAGCCGTCCGGCATCTGGCGGGAGTATTGGTCCGACGACGAGGACGACAACAGGATGGAGATCCTGCATGACCTCGTGGCGCGCTCTGCCGCGCGCCTGCGTCAGCTCCAGGCCGGGGGGACGGCGCGCGCATACGGGATCTTCGCCCGGCGCAACTACACGCTGCGGCGCTACGACGAGGACGGCGATGCCATCGGCTCAGAGGGCTTCGATCGGGGCACGCCGCGCTCGGTGATCGCCGCGCCGGCCGAGGGGTTGCTGCCCTTCGCGCAGCTGAGGGCGGTGCAGGGCCGCGAATACCGGACCTGGCTCATCGATCCGACCATTCTTCTGCCGCGGCTGGTGGCGGATCTGCGCAAGGCGGCTGTCAGGTTCGAGCCGCGAACGCTGCATACGGTCGACGATGTACGTGCGCTGCCGGCCCAGATCATCGTCAATTGCACCGGGCTCGGGGCGGGAACGCTGTTCGGCGACCAGAACGTGGTGCCGATCCGCGGACAGCTGGTGATCCTGAACAACCCGAGCAAGATCAAGTATTTCTTCAGCGGCGGTTGCGACGCCGACGCGGCCTACCTCTTCGCACGGAGCAGCGACATCGTCGTGGGCGGTACTTACGAATACAACGAGGCCGGCGCGCCATCCGACGAGGGTGCCTACGCCACGATCCTGAGGCGGGCGACGGACATCTTCGCCGGCCGGGCCAATTGCGTGCGCCAGAATGCGGTGATCTAGTGCGTCTTCACGCGAACCGGCGTCCACTTCGCTCGAAAACGCTCTAGTCAGGCGGGCTGTATCCAGGCTTCTTGTAGATCGTCGCGGGCTTGCCGAGAATGTCCGGCTTGTAGACCTGGGCCGCCCAGTCCGGCGGCGCGACGTCCTCGATGCCGACAGAGATGGAATCTTCGGAACTGTTCAGGGCTGCCATGACCGCCCTGGTTATCTCGTCGGCGAGTTCGGCCTTCTGCTGCGCCGATCGACCCGCATAGAGCTTCACGATGACATGAGGCATGGCCCTCTCCACTGCTTGCGTCCGCGCGCGACAACGCGCCCGTTCGCTATGGAGATCATCGCCTGCCCAGGCAATGGTCAACTGCCGCTCAGCTCCGCCGGCAGGCTGCGCTGTTTCATGCGGACGGCGATCAGATGGGGCCCGTCAGCGGCCTTGGCCCTGTTGAGCGCCGGCAGCAGGTCGGCCGCCGCGTCGACCTGATCCGCTCGGGCAAAGCCCATGGCCTTGGCGAGGGCGGCGTAGTGCCATCGTGGCAGACCGAGGTAGGGCACGGCCTTGACGTCCGTGCTGCGGAAGAAGCTGCGCTTGTCCGAGGCGGCGATGCCGCGCGTCGCCTCCACGGTCCATTGCTCGATGGCGTAGAGGCCATTGTCCAGCACGAGGACGATCGCCGGAATATTGTGGTGCGCAAGAGTCGACAGCGCCTGCACCGACATCTGAAAGCCGCCATCGCCGCAAAGCACCAGCGGGCGAGGGGGCCGCCGGCTTGCCGCGCGCTCACGCTCGGCGACGCCGACGCCGATGGCGGCGCCGACGGAATAGCCGATCGACTGCCACACGGCATTGCACAGGAAGCCGCCGCGTCGGGTGATCAGGAGATCGGCCGCCGGATGCATGCTGACGCTGGTGTCGGTGATGACGGTGAATGACGGATCGATGAAGCCGGCGAGGGGCCCCATCAACTCGTCGTAGGTGAGCCCCGTGTCTCCCGCCGCGTCCGCCTGGTCCGGCGGCGCACCCGGCCGCCGCGGCGGCAGCGGCGCCGTGCCGCGCAGTTGAGCGGCGGCGAGATGGGCCGGGTCCGGGCTCCAGCTCTGCGCCTCGAGTGCAGACAGCAGACGGCCGATATCGACGTTCGCGCGCCGCGCTCGCCCGACCCTGGCCACGCCGTCGGCGATGCGGATGAGCGTCTCAGGGGGCGACTGATAGAGCTCGCGGTACTGGCGGCCGGGCACGCAGCCGAGGGCGAGCAGCACGTCCGCCTCGCGGATGGCGGCGACCACGCTCTTCGGCGCCCGTGGCCCGTCGTAGGTGCCGAGAAAGCCGACGGTGTCCTCTGCCACCACCGACTTGGCAAGGAGCGTCGTCGACCATGGAATCCCGAGCTTTTGCACCACCGCCGTGGCGCGCTCGCCGAGGCCGTAGCGGGCGACCTCGATACCGATGAGCAGAGCCGGCCGGCGCGCCGCACGCAGCTTGGCGATGATCTTCCCGGCCAGGGCTGCCTCGGTGGCGCCGCCGTCGCCTGGCGCGTCGAGCCGGCCGGCGGGCGCGGCGACCTTCTTCGACCACAGGTCCTTGGCGATTTCGATATAGACCGGCCGCTTCTGGGCGATGGCGACCTTGAGGGCAGCGTCGATCGCCCGCGGCGCCCGGTCCCTGGTGGTGACGCGGACCGCATGGGCGGTGATGGCGCGGAAGACGCGCAGGTCGGCCAGCAGATCTTCGTCGCCGCCCGCGCCCGCCAGTCTGACCTCGCCGATGGAGTGCGAGAACAGCGATCCGTCTTCCTTGAGGCGCGCGATGTCGACGAGGCTGGGGCCGCCATTGATGACGACGACGGGGCTACGCTCCACGTAGGCACCGGCGATGGCGTTGGCGAGGCTCAACATGCCCACGCCGTAGGTCACGGATACCGCGCCCAGGCCCTTGCACCGGGCATAGCCGTCGGCGGCATAGCCGGCCTCCAGGTCGCTGGCCGTGACGATGATCGACAGCTTGGCCTGAAGCGCTGCGTCGAAGAAGGGATCGCAGGTCGCGCCGGGGATGCCGAACAGGGTGTCGCAGCCCGCTTGTCTCAGGCGCATCGCGATGTAGTCGGCGACGCTGACCGAGGCCGTTTCCGCAACGGGGATGGCGGCGGCGGGCTGGGGCATCAGGGTGACGCCCGCCGCGCCGGCGAGCGCCGCGGTGGTCGCCAGCAACTGTCGCCGCGATACGGGCACGCTGTCGTCGGGCACGGGGCCGCTCCGTCTTCGTTACCACACGATTATCGACGCCCGCACGGGGATCGCAATCGAGCCCCTAGCGCGTTTTCGAGCGAAGTGGACGCCAGTTCGCTCGAAGAAACGCGGAAATGCTCTAAGCATGAGGGCTCGCCGCCGCGCGCGATGTGTTGCAGCCGACGGACGGGCACCGGAAGACGGCCGGCGGCTCAGATCGCGCGGCGCTCGATCGGGTCGCCGGCGCCGACGCGGCAGCCGCCCCTGAGCCGCCGCGCGGCGGCCCGGCCGATGGCCAGCACGGGCACCGCCGTGCCGTCGAAGTGCAACTCGGCGCGGCCGCCGGACGACCAGGCGACGCGGCGCACCCGGGCCAGATTGACCATGATCGATCGGCTCAGTCGGTAGAACGGCGGTGTCGGCAGGTCCGTCTCGAACTGGCCGAGCAGCCGGCAGACCAGGACATCGCGCCCATCAAGCAGACCGACACGGGTGTAGTCCCCTTCGGCACGCAGCGTGACGAGTTCCTCCGTCGGCGCGAACACCGAGTGACCTGGCCGGCTGAGCAAGATCCTGCCGGCGAAAGTCCGATCCACCGTGATCGTCGCGATGCCGGGAGGGAGGCTGGTTGCCGGCGACGGCTGCCGCTTGCGGCGCAGACGGTCGATGGTGAGGGCGAGACGCTCCGGCTCGACCGGCTTCAGCAGGAAGTCGGTGGCCTCCACGTCGAAAGCGCGGACGGCATAGGAGCTGTAGGCGGTCACGAACACGACAGTCGGCCTGTGCTCGATGCCGGCCAGCAGATCGAACCCCTTGCCATCCGTCAGCTCGATGTCGAGAAAGAGGATGTCGGGTCGGGCCGCGGGGAGGGCGCGGGCCGCCGCGGCAATGCTGTCGGCCTCGGCCACGACCTCCACGTCGGCGTATTCCGACAGCAGGCGGATCAAGCTCCGGCGGGCCGGCGGCTCGTCGTCGACCAACATCACGCGTAGCATATGGGACCCTGGACGGTGAGGCGGGCGGCGACCAGGTCGCCTTCCTGGGCGACCGAGAGATGATGGCGGCCCGGGAAGTGGAGCTCGAGGCGGCGGCGGATGTTGGCAAGCCCCAGGCCCGGCCGCTCGCGGTCGATCGGCGCGTGCCTGCCCGAATTGGTGACGGCCACCGACAGGCGATCCCCTTGCCGTAGAGCCGTCACACGGATGTGCAACGGCGTCTCGCTCGATGGCTTGAGGCCGTGCTTGACTGCGTTCTCGACCAAGCCCTGAAGGATGAGATGCGGCACGGGAAATGAGCCGGCGTCCGCATCCGCCTCGACGCTGCACACGAGGCGCTCGTCGTAGCGCAGAGCCTGGATGCGCAGGTAGGACTTCACCGCATCGAGCTCGTCGGCGAGCCAGCAGACGGAGCGGCCCTGATTGTCCAGGCAGTAGCGCATGTAGGCGGCGATGCGCCGGGTCATTTCGAGGGCGACCTGCGGCCGATCGGGAATCTCCGCAGTGACTGTATTCAGCGCATTGAACAGGAAGTGGGGATCGAGCTGCACGCGCAACTGCTGCAACTCCGCACGCGCGGCGGCCGACTGGGCCTCGCTGCGACGCACGCGCTCGGCCCGCGCCTCGAAGTCGGTCGACAGCCAGAAATAGGCAAGCGCCCAGCCCAGGAACACGCTGGTGTAATAGATCGCCGCGATGAACGGGCCGCCGAAGGCTTGGCCGAAATAGCCTTCGGTGAACAGCCCCTGGCGCAGGAGACCCACAACCAGCATTTGCAGCAGGCCGCCCAGCACCGCGAAGGCCAGAGCGATCGGAACGACCCGCAGCGCCGTCACCGGCCAGCGCAGGTACTTGCGGATTAGCACATGGGCCAGGCATGTCAGTCCGTAGCCGATGGAATCCATGATCGCAGTGACGAGCACGGCGACGCGCAGATCCCCGTAGAAGACGGCGCGGGAGATGACGCCGAACAATGCGACGAAGAGCCATCCGGCAAGGTTGGCTTGCCAGAACGTCGCCAGCGCGATCGGCGACGCCTCGCCGTCGTGCTCGGCCGGTGTGGCTGCGGCGCTGGCCGGCCGCCCGTTCTGCCGTTCGACAAGCGCCATTCGATCTCCTCCTCGAGGCCGACCCGCGCGCCCAGGGGGCTCGAGGCTCATAGCAGGTTGCGCCGACCGCCCCAACCGGCTGCCGGCGCCGGCCGTGCTTAGAAGTCCACGCTGAACCTGAGCGACCCGATGTGGCGTGTGGCGTGGCTGGAGAAGTCGCCGTTGTATTCGGCGCGCAGGTTGATGCCGTTGGTCAGGCTGGTGAGTTGGAGGCCGG
>NZ_BMGG01000004.1:195047-633960 GCF_014640075.1 Chelatococcus reniformis
GGCGACCTGCCGGTCGAACAGGCCGGCGCCGATCTCGTTGTAGGACCCGGCGTTGGTGTAGACGAGGTCGGCGTCGACGAAGGGTCTCACATAGAACCCGCCCAGGTCCCAGGTGTAGGCGGCGCGCAGGCGGCCGCCCAAGCCGTAGAGGTTCTGCGTGCCGAAGGCGACGCCGCCGATGCCGGCGAAGCTGGCGATGCGGGTGCTGTCGAAGCTGCCGTAGTTGCCGGAGACGGCGGCGGCGAACAGCCAGTTGCCGATCTCGTACTTCAGGCTGAGGCCGGCCGAGCCGCTCTGGCCGTCGATCTTGACGCGGCTGCCGGTGGCATCGGCGATGCGGCTGTCCTCGTAGGCGGCCGCGAAGCCCAGGAACCAGTTGGGGGCGATCCGCTTCTGGCCGCCCAGGGCATAGGTGTAGACCGTGTCGTTGTAGCCGCCGGCGCCGTCGAAGCGGCCCTGGTTGAAGCGCTGGCCGCCGGCCTGGCCCCACAGGCACTCGCCCTCGCGCAGCGAGGCGGTGCCGGTCTGGAACACCGGGCAGCTCATGGCCCGGTCGAGGCGCTGCTGGGTCAGCGCCACGTTCTCGGCGGCAGGGGCGTTGATGGTCTCCGAGCGCAGTGCGCCGAGCACGCCGGTGTAGGCGCCGAGGTCGGCCGCGGCCAATGCCGCGAACACCGGTCCGAAGGCCCCGCCGCCGGCGTTCCAGATCTGCTGGAGGTGGCCGGCGACCTGGCCGTCGCCGCCCCCCAAGCCGAATTCGGGCCGGTTGAAGGTGGCATCGACCGCCAGCGTGTAGGAATTGCCCTCCCGGGCCACATTGAAGTCGAAGACGTTGCGGCTGATGCCGGTGAGGGTGCCGGAGGCGATGCCGCCGACGTCGAGGAAGGCCAGGCGGCGCGGCAGCAGGTTGCCGGTGCGCACGTCGACGCGGCCGTCGAGCTCGGCATTGCCGGCGACGCTCAGATGGTCGATGCGGCCGGCGCCGAAGTCGGCATCGAGGCGCAGCGTACCGTCGCGGCTCTGGGCGAAGTTGCCGGTGATGCGGGTTGTGCCGACGGTGTCGCGGCCGCCGATGACGACGGTGCCGGTGTTGACGACGTTGCCTTCCACCAGGCGGGCGTTCAGCGTGTTGTTGGAGTAGTTGTAGACGGTGCCGGCGGCGTTGCTGTCGGTGTTGTTGAGCAGCACGTCGCCGTCGATGGTGCCGTAGTTGTAGACGTCGAGCACGCTGCCGGCGGCGGTGGAGCGATCGCCCACGTAGCGGACGGCGGCGCCGCCGTTGCCGCTGACATAGCCCGACGACTGCACCGTGAGCGCGTTGTTGCGGCCGGCGGAGACGAGCACGCCGGCACCGCTGCCGTCGCTCGCGCCCTTCACCGTTCCGGCGACGTCGACCTGCACCTGGCCGTTGCCGCTGGGCCCTTGGCTCTGGGCAAAGATGCCGACGCCTCCGGACCCGAGCGCATAGACCGCGCCGCTCTGGTTCACTGTGACGTTGCCGCCCGTCCCGCTACCGCCGTTGCCGGTCGATCCGGCGAAGGCGCCGCCGGCGTCGCCGCCGAGGCCGCCGCCGCCGCCGACCGATTGGGCGAACACGCCGATCGCGTTGGTGCCGGACACCTGGATGGTGCCGTCGAAGCTGACGCCGACTGTGCCGCCGCCGCCGTGCGAGACACCGCCGGCTCCCGGCCGGTCGAAGGCCAGGGGACCGCTGGTATCGCCGCCCAGGCCGCCGCCGCCGCCGATCGACTGGGCGATGATGCCGTAGGCGCCGGCTCCCGTCGTGGTGATGTATGTTCCGGCGGTCGGGGCGACGTTGACGGTGCCGCCGTCCCCTCCCACTCCGCCGGCGCCGCCGAGGGCAAGTGACAGGATGTTGCCGCGGTCGCCGACCGTCGCCATGCCGCCGCCGCCGCCGATCGACTGCGCCACAATGGCGTGCGCACGCTTTCCGTCCGTCGCGAGATTGAAGCCGCTGGCAATCGAGACGTCGCCGCCGTCACCGCCGGCGCCGCCGCTGCCGCCGACCACCAGGTTCAGCGCGACGCCGAGCTGGTTGTCGATGTCGTTGCTGGCACTTTGGGAGCCGATGCCGCCGCCGCCGCCGATCGATTGCGCGACGAGACCCATCGCATCCGTGCCGTGGGTGTAGGCGTTGAGCCAGCCGGTTGCCGAGACTGTGCCGCCACGATTGCCGTCTCCCGAGGCGCCCCCTCCCGTGGCGCCGATGACGAGGCGCCCGCTGGCGCTCGTGGAGCCATCCCCGGCCATGCCGCCGCCGCCGCCGATCGATTGCAGCACCACGCCGTGCGCGAGCCGGCCCGCGGTCTCGATCCTGTTGTTGTTGTTGCTGTCGAAATTGGCGGTCACCGCGCCGCCCCGACCGCCGTCGCCGCCGGAACCGCCGACGACCTCGTTCAGCGACGCCGTGGTCTTGGCATCGCTGATCGTCGAGGTGCCGCCCAAGCCGCCGCCGCCGCCGATCGATTGCGCCAGCAGCCCGATGGCGTGATGGCCTTGGGTCGAAATGGTGCCGGCGTGGGTCACTTCGACCTCGCCGCCGTCGCCGCCCTGGCCACCGCTGCCGCCGATGCTGACCGTGAAGTCGTAATTTTGCCAGATGATGTCGAGCGCCGAAAGGATGTTGCTGCCGGCGATGGCATTGCCGACCACCGAGCCGCCGATGCCGCCGCCGCCGCCGATCGACTGGGCAACCACGCCGATCGAGCCGGCCCCGGTGGTGGCGAGTTGGCCCGCCGTCGTGACCTTCGTCGTGCCGCCCTTGCCGCCCTCGCCGCCGGTCAGCCCGACGGTCACCGTGTCCGAGATCGACACGGTGATCGTCTCCCCGAAGCCGACCTTCTCGGTGAAGCCGGCCGACATGCCCGTCGAGGTGCCGCCGCCGCCGCCAATCGACTGGGCCACGATGCCGTAGGAGGTGGCGCCGCTGGTCGCGATCTGCGTGTCCACCCCGGCCGTCACCGTGGTGTCGCCGCCGTCGCCGCCGCCGCCGCCGAACCCGCCGACACCGATCTTACCCGTCAGGGCCGAAAAGCCGAAGGAACCGGAGGCCTTCGCCTTGGCGACGCCGCCGTTGCCGCCGCCGCCGCCGATCGACTGGGCGAGGATGGCGTGGGCCTGGTTCCCCGTCGTGGTCACCGCCGCCTGGTCGTACAGGTTCACGTTCGCCTGGGCGCCGTTGCCGCCCTCGCCGCCATCACCGCCGACTGCGACCGACAGGTCGCCGCCGAAGACGCCGGCGCCGAGGCCGGAGGTCATGGCGTAAGTCCAGGCATTCTTGGCGTAGCCGCCGCCGCCGCCGATGGATTGAGCGACGATGCCGTGCGAGCCGTCGCCATAGGTTGAGACGGACGTGTTGCCGCGCAAGTTGACGTCGACGTTGTCGCCGTTGCCGCCGCCGCCGCCGCTACCGCCGACCGAGACGGTGGCCGTCAGCGAGACAGGCACATAGACGGGAATCGACTGGGCGATCGCCGCCGCCATGGCGCGCCCGCCGGTGCCTCCGCCGCCACCCACCGATTGTGCGAGGACACCGATCGAGTCGGAGATCTCTGCGGCGGGGTCGGAGGACTGGCCGGTGGTGATCGCGCTGTCGGTGAGATCGACGGTGACCGTATCGGCCGCACCGCCACCGCCGCCCTTGCCACCCAGGGCCACCCCGGATGAAAAGACGAGATTGGCATCGGCGGCGTAGGCCGAGCCGCCGACCCCGCCGCCGCCGCCGATCGATTGGGCGGCGATGCCGATGGAATCGGAATTCTGGGTGAGGATGGTCAGGTTCTTGAACCCGACCCGGACGTCGTTGCCGTCGCCGCCGCCACTGCTGTCGCCGCCGATCTGCAAACTCAGGAAATTGAGGACGCCGGCGCCGATGGCGTTGCCGCCGCTGCCGCCGCCGCCGCCGATCGACTGAGCCAGAATGCCGTAGGCGTGCTCGCCCGAGGTTGCGATGTAAGGCGTGCCGGTGCCGGCGCCGCTGGCGGGATCGATGTTGCCGACCCTGACGTCGTTGCCGTTGCCGGCGCTGCCGCCGCTGCCACCGACGCCGACGGCGGGAATGAGGACGCTGAAGTCGAGCGTGTTGCCGCCATCGCCACCGCCAGCGCCGATCGATTGGGCGGTCACGCCGTTCGCCCAGGCACCCGAGGTGACGACGCTGCCGGCGAGGCCGACATCGACGTTGCCGCCATTGCCGCCGGCGCCGCCGTCGCTGCCGACGGAGATGATGCCGAAGGTGCCGGCGCCGCTGCCGCCACCGCCGCCGATGGACTGGGCCAGGATGCCGGTGGCGGCGTCGCCGCCGGTCTGCATCGCGCCGCTGTGAACCACCGTGACGTCGCCGGCATCGCCGCCGCCGCCCGCCGAGCCGCCGATGGTCAGCTTGCCACCGCCGAGCGTGCCCGCATCGCCACCGCCACCGCTGATCGACTGGGCGACGATGCCGCGGGAGCCAAACCCTCGGGTCAGGATCGTGCCGAAGTTGCTGACGTCGACCGCCCCGCCGTTGCCGCCACTGCCGCCGTCGCCGCCCAGTTCGAGGATCACGCCGACGGGGATGTCGCCGGTGCCGCCGCTGCCCGCGACCGATTGGGCGAGAATGCCGTGGGACACGGCCCCGTAGGTCTGGATCAGCCCGCTGCTGCCGACACTGACGGCGCCGCCATCGCCGCCGTTGCCGCCGTTGCCGCCGCTGCCGCCCAGGATGGCCACGAAGTCGCCGCCGGTGCCGCCGCCGCCGCCGATCGAATGCAGGGCGATCGCCGACGAGAAGTTACCGTGCGTGGTGATCGTGGTGATCGTGGTGTCGCTGGTCGAGCCGAAGCTGACGCTGCCGCCGTTACCGCCGTAGCCACCGCCGCCGGTCTGGCCGACGAGGGCGGTGTTGTCGCCACCGTCGCCCCCGGACCCGCCGACACTCTGGCCGAGCACGCCATAGCCGGCGGCGCCATTCGTTGCGATGGAGGCGCTGTCGAGCATCGTGACCTGGACGGCACCGCCGTCTCCGCCGTTGCCGCCGGAGCTGTTGCGATCGCCATCCTCGCCATCGCCGCCGGCACCACCCTTGCTGCGTACGACGACCCCCGCCACGTTGTCGCCGACGGCGCTGACGACGCCGCTTCCCTGCAGCAGGATGCTGGTCAGGCCGGAGCCGCCACCGGAGGTGTCGCCGGCGTTGCCGCCGTTGCCGCCCTTGTTGCTGTTCGGGCCCTTGCCGCCGTCGCCGCCCTGGCTGATCGCCACGATGCCGCCGGAGAGGCCGGCGACCGGGCTCTGCGATTGCACCGTGATGTTGCCCGACGAGGTAACTTGCACCTGATAGCCGGCTTCGCCCTTGCCGCCGCCATCGCTGGGATCCTCGGAATCGGTGCCGTCCCCGCCCGAGCTCAGGGCATAGATGCCACGCACGCCGCCGGGCGTGCCGTCGCCGCCGTTCCAGTAGACCCCCACCGTGCCGGTGTTGCCGATGGTGATGTTGCCGCCGGTGCCGCCGGCGCCGTTGTCGTCGCCGCCCTCGTTGCCGCGCGACTGCGCCGCGATGCCGTAGGCGAAGCTGTTGCCGGCGAGGAAGCTGCCGGCACTACCCAGGTTCACATCGCCCGCATTGGTCAGCGAGATGTCCTTGGCGTCGCCGCTGTTGCCGCCCTTCTGGTTGCCCGTGATGGCATCGTTCTGGTCGCCGCCCTGGCCCGCCCGGGCTTCGGCGAAGATGCCGACGCCGCCGTCGGGCAGGCGCTGGGTGATGCTCACCGAGCCGTTGTTGACGACTTTGACGGCGAGGGCCGCATCACCGCTGGCGCCGTCGCCGATGTGGCCGCCATCGCCACCGCGTCCGCCATCGGCACCGTTGTCGTCGGGCTCCTTGCCGTCGCCGCCGTGACTGCGGACGTAGAGGCCGTAGATCGCGTCGCTCGACGTGCCGCCGATGGCGATGCTGCCATTGTTGGTGACCACCAGATTGCCGCCGTCGCCGCCGTCGGCGTCGCTCGACGAGCCGTCGTGGCCGGTGCTGGTGAGGTAGAGCCCCCACCATTGGCTGCTGGAGATGCTGAACGTGCCGTTGTTGGTGAGCGTGTAATCGGGGCCGCGGTCGCCCGAGCCGTCGCCCTCGCCCTGGAGCGGGGATGACGACGTATAGGTGCCTGAGCCGATGGTGCACGACGCGTGGGACGACGAGGGCGTCGAGCAGTTCGCGGACTGTGCGAAGGCGGGTGCCGCCGCCAGAAGCGCTGCCAGCGACGCGGACGACAGCAGGCCGGCGCGACCGGCGCCGATCTCCAGGCGCCGCGCCCTGCGGCTCGCAAGGACGTTCGTCATGTCGTGATGCCCCCATGCTACCAGGAACGCGAAGCCGCGCGCGACAGCCGCCCTGGTTCCCCACACCGGGCGGTAGCAACATGGTTTCGGGCAGGTCAACGCGAAGTCGATGAACCGGCAGCAGAGCTCGATGAAGCGGCGTATTTGCCGGCAAAATCTAATAGTGCAGCTCCTGGCGCCCGGTGTTCCTACCGGACGACAGCAAATTCCGCAGCTGTCCGAGCAACCTCGTCGCTGGGGCCACCGACAGCGGATCTCGGTCCGGATGGACGCATTCGATCAGCTCAACGCGGCTGCCGTTAGAGCATTTCCGCGTTTCTTAGAATCGCGAAAATGCACTATCTATTTGTTTTACCGCCTTTTCTTCACGCGCACCGGCGTCCGCTTCGCTCGAAGCGCTCTAGCGTGCGGCGAGCACCATGCCGCAACACTCGCCGAAGCCGATCGGTACGAAGCCGTCACGGCGCGCGTGAGCGCGCAGGATCACCTCGTCCCCATCCTCCAGGTAGCGGCGCTCCTCGCCGGTGACGAGGCGCATCGGTGCCCTGCCGCCCTGGGTCATCTCCAGCAGGCTCCCCAGCCCCGTCGGCTCCGGGGCCGAGATCGTGCCGGAGCCGAGGAAATCCCCGGGCCGGAGGTTGCAGCCGTTGCTGGTCTGGTGGGCCACCAGCTGCGCCGCCGTCCAATACATGTGGCGGGTGCTGCTCTGGCTCAGGCGGACCGGCGCGTGGCCGCTCTCGCGCAGCAGGGGCGTCGTCAGATAAACCTCGAGATCGAGGGCCAGCGCCCCGGTCTGCTGGTCATCCGCGTCGGCAAGGTAAGGCAGTGGCGCCGGATCGCTCGCGGGGCGCGGCGGTTGCGCTGTGCGGAACGGGGCGAGCGCCTCGGGCGTGATCACCCAGGGCGACAGTGTGCTGCCGAAGTTCTTGGCCAGGAAGGGCCCGAGCGGCTGGTATTCCCAGGCCTGGATGTCGCGCGCCGACCAGTCGTTGAGCAGGCAGAAGCCGGCGATGTGCTCGCCGGCCTCGGCAACGGGAATGGGCGAGCCCAGGGCATTGCCGGGGCCGATCCAGATGCCGAGCTCCAGCTCGAAGTCCAGGTTGCGGCAGGGGCCGAAGCTTGGTGCGGCCTCGTCCGGCGCCTTGCGCTGGCCGTGGGGCCGATGCAGTGCGGTCCCTGACGGCACCAGCGAGGAGGTGCGCCCGTGATAGCCGATCGGCACGTATTTGTAGTTCGGCAGCAGCGGGTTGTCCGGGCGGAACACCCTGCCGACGTTGGTGGCGTGATGGATGCCGACGTAAAAGTCGGTGTAGTCGCCGACGCGGGCTGGCAGATGCAGCGTGCAAGGGGCGGCCTCATGCAGCAGGGGCCGCAACTGGTCGGCGGCACCGCTGCCGTCGGTCAGGAGCTCGCTCAGGCGCGCCCGTAGCGCCCGCCGCGGCCCGGCGCCGAGGGCGAAGAGCCCGTTCAGGGCCGCGCCGGCGGCCGCCTGCGCGGCGCGCGCCGTCTCACCGGAGAGCAGCCCGGTGTCGGCCAGGGCCTCAAGGTCGAGGATACTGTCGCCGATGGCGACGCCGGCCCGCGGGCCGCTGTCGTCCGGGGGCGTGAAGATGCCGAGCGGCAGGTTCTGCACAGGGAAGTCCGGATGGCCGTCGGCCGACGCCACCCAGCTGCGGCGGCCCGGATCGTGGGTCTCGTCGATCTGAGCCATGGTCAGGGCCGGGTCGGATCGAAGGTCTTGCGCAGCTCCTGGCCGTAGCGGCCATAGCCCGTCTGCCGCTCGGCGGCGTTGGCCGCGAACGCCGTCACCCGCTGGGGAAAGCGCGTCTCGAACATGAAGGCCATCGTGCCCTCCAGCTTGTGCGGCTTGAGCTCGACGGAGCTCGCCTTCTCGAAGGCCTCCACGTCGGGCCCGTGCGGCAGCAGTGTGTTGTGCAGCGAGATGCCGCCCGGCACGAAGCCGTGGGGCTTGGCGTCGTATTGGCCGTAGACCAGCCCCATGAACTCGCTCATCACGTTCATGTGGTACCAGGGGGGCCGGAAGGTATTCTCCGCCACCAGCCAGCGGTCGCAGAAGACGACGAAGTCGACGTTGGCGGTGCCGGGCGTCTCCGACGGCGACGTCAGCACCGTGAAGATGGACGGGTCGGCGTGGTCGTAGAGGACCGGTCCGACCGGCGAATAGCGGCGCAGGTCGTATTTGTAGGGGTAATAGTTGCCGTGCCAGGCGACGACGTCGAGCGGCGAATGCGCGATGTCGGCAGCCCATAGCGCGCCGCTCCATTTCACGAACAGGCGCGAGGGGGCGTCCCGGTCCTCGTAGGCGGCGACGGGTGTCAGGAAATCGCGCTGGTTGGCCAGGCAGTTGGCGCCGATGGGGCCGCGCTCGGGCAAGGTGAAGGCGCCGCCGTAGTTCTCGCAGATGTAGCCGCGCGCCGGGCCGCGCTTGAGCTCGACGCGCAGTTTGACGCCGCGCGGGATGACGGCGATCTCGCCGGGCTCGATGTCGATGCGGCCGAACTCGGTAGCGAGCCGCAGCTCGCCCTCCTGCGGCACGAACAGCATCTCGCCGTCGGCATTGTAGAAATAGTCGTTCTCCATGGAGCGCGTCACCAGGTAGACGTGCGCGCCCATGCCGGCGTGGCTGCCGGCGTCGCCGGCGGTCGTAATGGTCCGCACGGCGTCGATGAAGCTTAGCGCCTCGTTGGGGATGGGGAAGGGATCCCAGCGCAGCGGCGCGATCGGGGTGTCCACCTCGGCCGCCGGCGCCGTGCGCCAGAGGCCCTTGTCGACCTTGCGGAACTCGCCCCAGTGGGCGACCGTCGGCCGGATCCGGTAGAGCCATGAGCGCTCGTTGGTGGTGCGCGGTGCCGTGAACGGCGAGCCCGACAGTTGCTCGGCATAGAGGCCGTAGGGGCAACGCTGCGGCGAGTTGCGGCCGATCGGCAGGGCGCCGGGCAGCGCCTCCGTCTCGAAGCCATTGCCGAAGCCCGACAGGTATTCGAGGTCATTGCCGCCGGCCGCCGAGCCGGCGGCGAAAGCGGGGCGCACGGTGACGTTCATGGGGGCCTCCAGCACTTACGATCGCGCCTCGGCGGGTTTGGCCGCCTTGGCCTCCTCGAGCGCCTGCCACATCTCGACGTCGCGCTCGGCCGTCCAGATGCGCGGGTGCTCGATGCCCTTGGCCTCGTCGACGGCGCGGCTCACGTCGAAGGGCATGCAATGGTCGAAGATGACCCAGTGCCCATACTTGGGCCGCATGGCCTCCATGGCCACGTCGTAGATCTGGTTGAGCGAAGCGCCCTTGGCCACCCCCGCCTTGGCGATGGCGAAGAGGTCAGAGGTGAAGGCGGCCGTGCCGGCGATCGCCTCGTCGACTTCGGCACGGCCGATCAGGCTGCGCCCGCGCCCGGGCACCAGCCGCTCGGCGCCGAGCGCCTTGACCGCGGCGAGCGTGGCCGGCCAGTCGGTGAAGTGGGCGTCGCCGCAATAGGGCGTGGCGCCGAACTCGACGGTGTCGCCGGCGAACAGCACCTTTTCCTTGGGCAGCCACACCACGGTGTCGCCCGCCGTATGGCTGCGGCCGATGTGGATGATCTGGACTTCGCGGTCGCCCAGCCAGAGGGTCATACGCTTGTGGAAGACGAGGGTGGGCCAGGTGAGGCCGGGGATGCTCTCCTTGCCGCGGAACAGGCGCGGGAAGCGGCCAATCTCGCTGTCCATGTCCTGCTGGCCGCGCTCGACGATGAGGTCGCGGGTGGCGTCGGAGGCGATGATCGTGGCGTCCCCGTAGGCCGAGGCGCCGAGGACGCGCACCGCGTGGTAGTGGCTCAGCACCACGTGCCGCACCGGCTTGTCGGTGACGGCACCGATGCGCGCCAGCACGTCCTGGGCCATGGCGGGCGTGGCCTGGGCATCGACCACCAGCACGCTGTCGTCGCCGATGACGACGCCGGAATTGGGGTCACCCTCTGCCGTATAGCCGTAGAGGCCGGGCCCGAGCTCTTCGAACGAGACCTGCTTGTCGGCAAGGTCGGCGGTGCTGGCGAAACCTGACATGGTCGGTCCTTTCAGGGCAGCCGGAGCCGGATCTACTCCGCGTCCGGCTGCCGGTCCGGCGCGGCGGCGGCGAAGGGGGCAAGCGCGTTGCAGGCGGTCTCGGCCGCCAGCAGGCGCGCAAGGTGCGACAGCTCGCAGCCGAAGCGGCGGGCGTTGTACAGCTGCGGCACCAGGCAGAGGTCCGCCAGCGTCGGCGCCGCGCCGAAGCAGAACGGCCCCGGGGCGCCGGCGAGCAGCGCCTGGCAGGCGTCGAGCCCCTCGCCGATGACCCAGCTCGCCCAGCCGGTGACCTCCGCATCGGCGACGTCGAGCGCGCGCAGGCGCTCCTGCACCTTGAGGTTCTGCACGGGATGGATGTCGCAGGCGATGGCGTGCGCGAAGGCGCGGATGCGGGCGCGCTGCCAGGCGTCGCCCGGCAGCAATGGCGGATCGGGATGGGTTTCCTCGAGCCACTCGCAGATGGCCAGCGACTGGGTGAGCACGGCGCCGTCGCCGAGCTCGAGCGCCGGCACCAGGCATTGCGGATTGAGCCGTGCATAGGCCGGCGCCCGCTGGCCACCGTGGCGCAGGTGATGGAAGGCGTGTCCGGTCGCGACCCCCTTCAGGTTGAGCGCGATCCGCACGCGCCAGGCCGCCGTCGAGCGATAGTAGCCGTGCAGGATCATGGCCGTCTCCGCTCCCTTCGCATCAGGCGACGGCGTGCATGGCGCGGTCCTCGCCACTCGGGACGAGGCCGCGCCGTGCCAGCGCCATGGCTTCGTCGAGCACGGTCCGGTCGCCGACGTGGTTGGCGAGCAGCAGGACGAGCTTGGCGTTCACCAGCCGGCTCTGTTCGGCCGTCAGGTCGCGATGGAGGCCGATCAGCGCTTCGTAGAAGCCGTCGGGATCGGCAATGTTGAGCTCGGTGGTCAGCATGGCCTCTTCACCCCTGTCCGGTGGCGCGCGCCAGCGCCGCCTGTACGGCTTCGCCATGGAACTGCCGCCAGCGCGCACAGACGTGCTGATCGGGCCGCAGCAGATAGAACGTCCCGGGCCGGGCGTCGTAGCGGTCGGCCGCGAGACCGGCGGCATCCTCCAGCACGGTCATGCCGTCCAGCGCCGGCACCTGGGCGCCGGCCGGCGTCAACACCAGGATGGCGAGCGGCAGCGCGCCGCCGGCCGCGGCCCGGAGCGCCCGCAGCGTCTCGGCCGGCGGCGCATCGGGGCTGAAGTAGAGCCCGGTGAAGCCGCTGCCGGTCTCACGCAGCAGCCAAGCGTCCCGCCCTGCCGTGCGCACCGGCGCGTCCGCGGCCGGGGCGCCGGGCTCCATCGCCCCGCTGAACGGGCCCGTGTCAGCGCTGCTGAGCGGCGAGCCGCGATAGGTGCTGGGTGTCGATAGCCTGCCGCTGTTCACCAGCCGCCGTGCGAAGCCGCAGTCCCGGGCGAGCTCCAGCGTGGCGTCGCGGAACGCGAGGCTCGCCTCGTTCTTCGGGGTGATGAAATCGGTGCTGCGGGTCGAATTGAGGATGTTCTCGTCCGCGGCGGCGATGCGCTCGCCGTCGTAACTGTCGAGCAGTGTCTCCGGCGCCAGGCCGCGCAGCACGAGGGCGAGCTTCCAGGCCAGGTTATCGGCGTCCTGTATGCCGCCGTTGGCGCCGCGGGCGCCGAAGGGCGACACGCCGTGGGCGCTGTCGCCGGCGAACAGCACGCGGCCGTGCCGGAAGCGGTCCATGCGCAGGCACGAGAAGGTGTAGACGCTCACCCAGTCCAGCTCGAACGCGGCGTCGGGGCCCAAGAGTGCCTGCACCCGCGCAATCACCCGCTCCGGGTCGCGCTCGATCTCGGGGTCGGCGTCCCACCCGAGCTGGAAGTCGATGCGCCAGATGTCGTCGGGCTGCCGGTGCAGCAGCACCGACTGGCCGCGGTGGAAGGGCGGATCGAACCAGAACCAGCGCTCGGTCGGCAGGTCGGCCGTCATGCGCACGTCGGCGATGAGGAAACGGTCGCGGAAGGTCTGGCCGGAGCTCTTCTGGCCGATATGGCCGCGGATGGCGCTGCGCGCGCCGTCGGCGGCGATGAGCCAGTCGCAGCGCAGGCGATAATCGCCCTCCGGCGTGGCGATCTCGAGCGTGACGCCATCATCGTCCTGGCAGACGCCCGTCACCCTGTTCTTCCAGCGGATCTCCAGGTTGGCGAACTCGGCCGCGCGCTCCAGCAGGTAGCCTTCCACGACATACTGCTGCAGATTGATGAAGGCCGGCCGCTGGTGACCGGCGTCCGGCTGGAGGTTGAAGCTGTAGACGGGCTCGTCGCGGAAGAAGACCTTGCCGAGATTCCAGGTGACGCCCTTGTCGACCATCCGCTGGCCGCAGCCGAGCCGGTCGAAGATCTCCAGCGTGCGCTTGGCGAAGCAGATGGCGCGCGAGCCGGTCGACAAGCGGTCGTCCTCGTCGAGGAGCAGGACCGGGATGCCTTGCCGGGCCAGATCGATGGCTGCGGTGAGGCCCACCGGCCCGCCGCCGACAACGACCACCGGATGGCGGGCGGGCCGCGGCGCGTCCTGGTCGGGCGAGCGAGCGTAAGCGAATGTCAGGTTGCGGTAGTCGGGCGCGGACACTGCGCTCCTCATGGTGCGTTTCCCCGGCCGCGGCACGGATCCGGCCGTTGTCCGCGGCCGGCCTCAATTCGCGCTTGCTACATAATGCGTAATATAGTCTTCTATGCGTAAGATTGATCCGGGAGAGTAAGCGATGTCAAGTGCGGTCGCGGACGTCGTGCCGGTGCGGAATGCGGCCGGGCCGGCGGCCAAGGGCGGCGTCAACTCCGTGGAGGTCGCCGGCGATCTGCTGCGGGCGTTGTCGGAGACGACCGGGCCGGCGCGGCTCGCCGATCTGGCGCGCGCCGCCGGCCTGCCGTCGGCCAAGGCGCACCGCTATCTCGTCAGCCTCGTCCGCGCCGGCCTGGTCGAGCAGGATCCGGCCACCAGCCGCTACGATTTCGGGCCGCTGGCCTTGCGGGCCGGCGTCGTTGCGCTCGGCCGCTCGGACGTGCTCAAGCGCGCCGAGCGCACGCTCAACGCCATCGTCGAAGCGACGGGCGAGACCGCGGCGGCCGCGGTCTGGGGCAGCCACGGGCCCACCCTGGTGCGGCTGGTGGAAGCTCGCCACGAGCTCGCCAGCACGGTGCCGCTCGGACACGTCTGTGCGCTCACCTTCTCGGCCGCCGGGCTCGTTTATTGCGCCTTCGGCGAGGCCGAACGGCTGGCGCCACTGATCGGCCGCGAGCTGGCGCAGAGCCGGTCCGTCGGCCGTCGCGGTGCGCCGACGAGCCGGACGGAACTCGAGCGCCTGACCGATGCCATTCGCGCCCAGGGCTTCGCCACCGTCGCCGCCGAAGGCGACGGCGGGTTGGCGGCGGTCTCGGCCCCGGTGTTCGACGCCGCCGGCCGGATGCGCCTGGCGCTCACCGTGTTCGCGCGCGTCGGTCGCCTCGACGTCTCACCGCAAGGACCGGTCGCCGCGCTGATGACCGGGGCGGTGCGATCCCTCGGGGCCGACCTGCACGGGCGGTGAAGCGTCCCCGGCAGTCACAAGCTTTCATTGTTGGCAGATCATGGTAGCCACGCGGCAGCGTGTGCTGCGCGCGTCGGCTGCGGCATGTGAGGTATGCCGCCCGTCGCACGTGGCAGGCGAAGGGATCAGGCTCGCGGATGCAGAAGCGGCAGGTTGCAGCGCTACCTTACCATAGGAAGAGGGGCGTCAAGATCCTCCTGATCACGTCCAAGGAGACGCGACGGGCGATCATTCCCAAGGGCTGGCCGAAGAAGAAAAAGAAGGAGCACGCCGCCGCCGCCAAACGGGCGCGCCGCGAGGCCGGCCTCAAGGGCAAAGTCGGCAAGCAGCCCATCGGGGTCTACAGCTACTGGAAGCGCGGAAAGGGCCATTACGAGCTGTGTGAGGTCGCCGTCTACCCCCTTGCCGTCACCAGGCTCCGCAAGCGCTGGCGCGACATGAAGGATCGCCGCATGCGCTGGTTTCCGCCCGACGATGCGGCCCTTCTGATCGACGAGCCGGACCTGAGCACTTTGATCCGTCAGTTCGCCAAGGAGTTTGCCGGGAAGCGGGGCAAGCCCAAGTCGTCGAAGCCATCCCCAGCGCGCGGTCGAAGTAACGGATCTCGCTCTGAGCGGATCGGGGTCGTCCACCACGGAACGACCAAGGAGCCCAGCGGTCCACCCACCGCTTGAGTCTTCGGCGGCTCTCGCCTTTTCGTCGCACGGGCGCCGCCGCCTGTGGTCGACGCTGCCGCAGCCATGAATGCAGGACCAAGATCGCATCGCGGCAACGTGGGCTTGACGCTTTCTGCCGGATCCTAGACATGTCGCGACATCGGGCTCGCGCCCCCAGAGTCAAGACGAAGACCATCATGAACGCGCCGGAGCGACCTATTTCGCGGCCATTCCGAGCAGGGCTTGGTCGGCGCCTGCCGCCGGGGCACATTCGCGTCGGGGTGGCGATCAAGGTTCCGGACGTGTTGGCTTCGTTCGGAGTCGATCTTGGCCCTCTGCTGGCGGCGGAAGGCGTTGCCGAGGACGTCTTCTCGGATCCGGACCATGCGCTGCCATTCGTGACCTTCTGCGGACTCATTTCGCGCTGCGCGGCCGCCGTCGCGCGGGACGACTTCGGCCTCCTCGTCTGCGAAGCCGCCTCCGCCTCCAATCTCGGTCTCGTCGGCTTTCTGCTCCAGCAGGCTCCGGACGTGCGGACGGCTTTGACCGATCTCGTGGGCTACCTCCACCATCATGACCGCGGGGCAGCGCCGTTCCTCGTGGTCGAGCACGGCACCGCATGTCTCGGATATGCCATCCACGAGCCTCATCTGCCGGCGACGGCGCAGATCCATGACGGCGCCCTTGCGACGGCGCTCAACATCATGCGGGCACTGTGCGGGGCGCAGTGGACGCTGCTGGAAGTCACCTTGACGCGGCCGCGCCCGGCGTCACCGGCTCGATACGAGCGGTTTTTCGACGCTCCGGTCACCTTCGGCTCCGATCGCGACGCCCTCTATTTTCCCGAGAGCTGCCTCGCCACGCCGATCCCCCGGGCCGACCCGGCGCTGCGACGAATGCTGGAGGAGCAGGTCGAGCTTCTGGAGCGCGAAGAAGTCGACAATGTTTCGGAGCAAACGCGGCGGTTGCTGCGCGCGGCGCTGCTGACGAGCCTGGGCTCGCTCGATGAGATCTGCCGGATGCTCGGCATGAGCCGCCGGACATTCGCGCGCCGGCTGACGGCCGAGGGCACCACCTTCAAGCGTATCGCCGATGAGGTCCGGTTCGATCTGGCCCGTCATCTCCTCGGGAGCACGGCGATGAGCGCGACCGAGATCGGGGCGATCGTCAGATTTTCGGAGGCCAGCGCCTTCAGCCGGGCCTTCAAGGGCTGGTCCGGAATGACGCCGCGCGAGTGGCGGCTCCGCTACGCGCGCTCCTCCGGCGGGATGGCTGCCGGCTGACGTTCGGCCGTCGGCGCCACGAGACGCAAACGAAAATTCCCCGGACGGTTCCGCTCGCGGGCCCGCTCCGTCAAGCTTCCGGCAAAATCCGTCAAACGCGGCGGCTCGGACTGTCGCATTGGCGGCCAGTGTGCTCGCCAAGTGGAGGATGTTCGAGAATGAGCCGATCGCTGCTGTCCGCTGCCCTGTTCCTCGCGACCGTATCGGTGGCCGCCGCGCAGGCGCCAGTCCCTCTCGCGTCCTATGCCGACGCCAACGGGTTCCTCGACGTGCAGACACTGACGTGCGCCCAACTCGCCGATACCTATCAGGAGGATGCCGATGCCCTGACCACCTGGTACAGTGGTTGGTACAACGGCCTGGCGCACAAGCACTATGCCGATATCCGCAAGGGCAAGCTGATCGAGCACGAGGTCATCGTTTACTGCAAGGCAAACCGAGACAAAAAGATCATCGAGGCCATCGCCCACGTCTTCAAGGATGAGCGCGCCAAGCTCGGCATCGAGATGAGATAGCAAGCGCCTGACTTGAGCCGCGCCACCGGCCGAAGCGCGGCTCTGCCGCGAGCGCGGCGGCGGTCGACCCGCGTGCTCCGCCGCGCGTCGTGCAAGTACACCTGCGATTTTCACGATTACTTCAGCCTGGGCTTGAGGGTAATGTCGCCCGCCCGCGTTCGGGCAGAGCGCTTCAGGAGGGAACGATGAACATCACGCGTCGTATGGCCATGCTCGGCAGCCTCGGAGTTCTGGCTGGCGGCATCGGCGGGGCCGCCCGGGCCGATTGGGGCGCCGACCTGGCGGACCTGGGCGAAGGGCTCGATGATTTCTGGCTGGCCACGGACGCTTATATCTTCGGCTACCCGCTGGTCACCATGGAGATGACCCGGCGTGTCATGACCAATGTGGCTGCGCCGGAGGGCACGCGGGCCCCCATGGGGCAGTTGGTCAAGATGCGGCACTATCCGGATGCCTCGTTTCGGGACGTGACGGCGCCGAATGCCGACACGCTCTATACGACGACGTGGTTCGACGTCAGCAAGGAGCCGTGGGTGGTGAGCGTGCCCGACATGAAGGGACGCTACTTCCTGCTGCCGATGCTTGACGGCTGGACGACCGTCTTCGACGTGCCGGGCTCGCGCACCACCGGTACCGGCGCCCAGACCTTCGCCGTCACCGGGCCCGGCTGGTCCGGCACGCTTCCCGCCGGCGTGCGGCAGTATAAGTCGCCGACCAGTATCGTATGGCTCCTCGGCCGCATCTATTGCACCGGGACGCCGGAGGACTACGCGGCGGTTCATGCCCTCCAGGATCAGTTCAAGGTGACGCCGCTGAGCGCGTACGGCAAGGACTACACGCCTTCGCCGGGCAAGGTCGATGCCTCGATCGACATGAAGACGGCCGTTCGCGAACAGGTCAACCGCATGGATGCGGTGGAGTACTTCACGCTGCTTGCGCAGCTCATGAAGGACAATCCCCCGTCATGGTCGGACGCCGCGGCCGTTGGGCGCTTCGCCAAAATCGGCCTCGTCCCGGGCCAAGACTTCGACAAGTCCAAGCTCAAGGCCGACTTTGTGCGACGCGTTCCCTCGATCGCCTTCGATCGCATCATGCTCCAGTTCAAGGTGAACGACGCCGTTCAGCACATCAACGGCTGGAACTTCACGACTAAGACGGGCCTCTACGGCACCGACTATCTCATGCGAGCCTTGATTACGGCGATCGGCCTCGGCGCCAACCGGCCGCAGGATGCGGTCTATCCGACGTCGCTCAAGGCGGCCACTGGTGAGGACTACGACGGGTCCAGCAAATACGTCATGCACTTCGCCAAGGGCCAGTTGCCGCCCGTGGAGGGTTTCTGGTCGCTGACCATGTATGACAGCAAGTATTTCTTCGTCGCCAACCCGATCAACCGCTACTCGGTCAGCCCCCGCCAGGACTTGAAGCCGAATGCGGACGGCTCGGTGGACCTCTACATCCAGAAGGACTCGCCCGGCCCCGACAAGGAGTCGAACTGGTTGCCGGCACCTGCAGGCAAATTCCTGCTGATGTTGCGCATGTACTGGCCGGAGGAGACCGCCCCCTCGATCATCGACGGCTCGTGGACAATACCGCCGGTCAAGAAGGTCAGCTGACCGACGGAGCCGGTGATCGACTGAGAGAGGGGCTCCAGGCGAGCCCCTTTCGCTGCCGGCCGGGCGATGCCGCGCGTGGGTCAGCGCAGGGTGCGGGCGAAAGCGCGGATCTCGCCCATGAGCAGATCAGGCTCCTCCAGCGCCGCGAAGTGGCCGCCACGCGGCATGTCGGTCCAGCGAACGAGGTTGTAGCCCTTGGCGGCGAGGCTCCGCGGCGGCGGCGGATACACCGGCTCGGGGAAGGCGGCGACGCCGGTGGGCGTCTCCACCCGGCCCGCGGGCAGGCGGTTGGGGCTTTCCAGCAGGCGGCCGCGGTAGAGCCAGGCGGCGGTGGCGAAGCTCTTGGTCACCAGATAGATCATGACGTTGGTGAGCAACTGGTCGCGGCTGTAGCACGCCAGCAGGTCCGGGCTGCCGTCTGCTGCGCGCGGCAGGTCGGACCAGGCGGCGAACTTCTCGATGATCCAGGCGGCGACACCGACCGGACTGTCCATCAGACCGAAAGCCAGCGTCTGCGGCTTGGTGCCCTGCAGGCGCAGATAGGCGGCCTCCGCGTCCATGCTGGTGCGCATGCGCTGGGCATAGGCCTTCTCCTCCTCGCTGTCCGGCTTCATCAGCGGGCTGAGCGCCGGCACCATGTTGAGGTGCACGCCAATGCACGCCTCGTGGTCGTAGCCGAGCCAGCCGGAGATGGACGATCCCCAGTCGCCGCCCTGGGCGATGTAGCGGTCGTAGCCGAGCACGTCGGTCATCAACGCGTTGAAGCAGACGGCGATCCGGCGCGGCCCGATGGGCCGCTCGGGCCGACCGGAGAAGCCGTAGCCGGGCAGCGACGGCACGATCACGTCGAAGGCGTCGGCGACATCCCCGCCGAAGCGCTCGGGATGGGCCAGGGGCTCAATGATATGCAGGAACTCGAAGAACGAGCCGGGCCAGCCGTGGCTCAGCAGCAGCGGCAGCGGCTTGCGCCCGTCGGGGCCAGCCGAGCCGCGGACATGGATGAAATGCACGTCGAGCCCGTCGGCCTTGGCCTTGAACTGCGCGAAGCGGTTGAGCTTCGTCTCCTCGGCGCGCCAGTCGTAGCCGTCGAGCCAATAGGCGGCGATGTCGCGCATGAAGGCGAGGTCGGTGCCGGCGCTCCAGCCGCCCGCGTCCGGCAGCGCCGACCAGTCGTAGGCGCGCACCCGCTCGCGAATGGCGGCGAGATCGGCGTCGGGCACGGCGATCCGGAAAGGGGTGGTCGAAGTGGCGAGGCTCATGGAGGTGTCCGCTGTCGGTCGATGGCGTCGCGGCAGCTTAGCCCATGATCGCCGGTCCGTCGCCGCCGTGGCGCCCTTCGCGCCCGACGCAAGACCTGGAGCTCTTCGCTTAATCCGAAGGGTCCGTCCGATCCCGGACGGGCCTAGCGCTCGCCGTAGCGCCGGCGGCGGACATACACCGGCTTTCTGGGGCGGGCCGTCGGTTGCGGGGCGGCATCCTGAGCCGCGCCGACACCCAGGAGCCGGAACACCATGTCCACGTGCAGCTTGATGAGGTCGGCTTGCGAGACACGGCCGTCCTCGCGGTACCAGTAGCAGACGCCGGACAGCAGCGAGAGCACGGCGAAGGTGGTGACGCGCGGATCCTCGGCCTTGAACAGGCCTTCGTCGACGCCCTGCCTGATGAGATCGGTGAGGATCGCCGAATAGCGGTCGCGCATGCCGGTGATCACGGCGCGGTCGGCGGGCGACAAGCTGCGCAGCTCGAGGTTTCCGATGATGACCTCCTCCTGCTGCTCGGTGTGGAATCGGATATGCAGCTCGATGAATTTGCTCAGCCGCTGCGACACGTCGGCAATCCCGACGCACTCTCGCTCGAAGTCGGCCAGCATCAGCTCGAGATGCTCCTTCAGCAGGTTGAACAGAAATTCGTCCTTGCTGCTGATGTAATTGTAGAGCGAACCCGCCTGGATGCCGACTTCTTCGGCAACCTTGCGCAAGCTGGCGGCCTTGAAGCCATACTGCGCGATCATCGAAACCGCCGCCTGGCGAATTAGCTTAGCAGTAGTTTCCCTGCGAAACCCGACCCGCCGCATCAACTGTCCTCTGTCTTTGCACGGCGAGATGTTCGTCGGCACGTGCGAGAATCGCTCTCCGGAATGTAGCCTGCATCTGCTGAAGCCAAAAAAGGCGCCGCGCCGCCAGCTGCCCGCCGCGCCGCGTGGGGCCTGGCGACCGCGCACCGCGGCAGCCCTCGTCCTCCTGTAGCGCAGGGTGCGCGGCGCTGTCCACGGGCCACCGCTGGTGGCCTCGCCCTGCGCTCGTGGCCACGCGTATGCACACCAGAGCCATTCACGCCCCGCCGAGGGCGGGGTAGTCGATGTAGCCCTTGGGACCGGGCGTGTAGAAGGTCGTCCGGTCCGCGGCGGTGAGCGCGGCGCCGACCTTGAGGCGCTCCGGCAGATCCGGATTGGCGATGAACGCCCGGCCGAAGGCGACGAGATCGGCGGTTCCGGCGGCCAGCTCGCGTTCAGCCGCGGCCTTGTCGTAGCCGCCGGCCACGATCAGCCGGCCGGCGAAGCGCTGGCGTGCAAAGCGCGGCACGTCGACAACGCTGCCGTCCGGGCCGGCGCTTCGGTCGCCTGACACCTCCGGCTTGATGACGTGAAGATAGGCGATGTCGAGCCGGTCCAGGCGCCGGATGACGTGGTCGAATAGCGCCGCCGGGTCGCTGTCGCTGGCATCGTTGAACGAGCCGAACGGCGACAGGCGTGCGCCGGTGCGGTCCGCCCCGATGGCCGCCGCCACGGCCTCCACGACCTCGACCAGCAGCCGCGTCCGGTTTTCGACGGAGCCGCCGTAGCGATCGTCGCGGCGGTTGGAGCCGTCGTGCAGGAAGGCATCCAGCAGGTAGCCGTTGGCGCCGTGGATCTCGACGCCATCGAAGCCGGCCCGCAGGGCATTGCGGGCCGCCGCCGCATAGTCGTCCGCCACGCGCGCGCATACGTCGGTCGCCAGTGCGCGCGGTGTGGGGAAGGGCACGAGGCCGTCCGGGGTGAAGATGGTGCCGGCGGCCGCGATCGGCGAAGGTCCGACGGGCGGGGCGGCGACGATGCGGTTGGCCGGGTGGGCGATGCGCCCCACATGCCAGAGCTGGAGCACGATCGTGCCGCCGCCCCGGTGCACGGCATCCGTCACCCGACGCCACGCCCCGATCTGGGCTTCGCTGTAGATGCCGGGCGTGCGCAGATAGCCCTGGCCCTCCGGGCTGATCTGGGTTGCCTCGGCGACGATCAGGCCGGCGCCGGCCCGCTGGCCGTAGTAGGTGGCATGCAGATCCGACGGCAGCCCTTCGCTGTCCGCCCGCGAGCGGGTGAGGGGTGCCATCGCCATCCGGTTGCGCAGCGTCCAGGCACCGACCTCGATCGGCTCGAACAGTCGCGACGCGGCGGCGGCCATCAGTGCTGCGAGCCGGCGGCGGCTGCGGCGCCCGAGCGCATCACCTTGCCGGGGAGGGGGTGGCCGACGATCGTCTCGGCCATCTGCGCACAGGCGGCCAGCTTGGCGAGGTCGATGCCCGTGGCGATGCCCATCTCGTGGCACATGTAGACGAGATCCTCGGTGCAGATGTTGCCGGCCGCCCCCTTGTGCCCGGCAAACGGGCAGCCGCCGAGCCCGGCGCAGGAGCTGTCGAACTGGTCGACGCCGAGCCGCAGGGCGGCATAGGCGTTGGCCATGCCGGTGCCGCGGGTGTCGTGCAGGTGCAGCCCCAATCTCAGGTCGGGCCAGCGCTCGCGCACGGCACCGATGCGCCGCTCCATGGAGAGCGGCGTGCCGTGCCCGACGGTGTCGGCGAGGTAGACGCCCTTCAGCCCGATGCCATGCTCGTTCGCCAAATCGAGCAAGCCGGCGACCATGCGCAGCACCTGAGCGATCGGCACCTCGCGTTCGAAATTGCAGCCGAAGGCCGTCATCACATAGCCCCACTCGGTGGCGATGCCATGCTCGCGGTAGATCGCCAGCCAGCGCCGCTGTTCGGCGAAGGTCTGTTCGATGGTCATGCCGGTGTTCTTGAGACTGAACGTCTCCGAAGCCGTCACCCGGATGGCCCCCACCAGATCGAGCGGTGCACGCAAGGCCCGCTCCAGCCCGCGGGTGTTGAGCCAGAGCCCGGTGTAGCGCACCCCGGGGCGCCGCCGGATGGCCGCCGCCACCGCCTCGGCATCGCGCATGCCCGGCACCCGTTCGGGATTGACGTAGGAGATGCAGTCGATCTGCGGCACGCCGGTCTCGGCCAGCGCCTCGATGAAGCGCACCTTGTCGGCGGTGGCGATCGAGGCCCGCTCGATCTGGAAGCCTTCGCGCGGGCCCTCCTCGTGGATCCGCACGGCTTTGGGAAGATCGGACATGATGCGTTCCTTGGCTCGGGGCGGCAGGCCGCCTAGAGCATTTCCGCGTTCTTCGAATCGCCGAAATGCTCAATCTGTTTGATTTGTCGCGTTTTCTTCACGCGAACCGGCGTCCACTTCGCTCGAAAACGCTCTAGGCCGCCTGCCGGGCCTGTTGCTGCTCGATCTCGGCTTGATGGGCCGTGAGGAAATCGGTGCTCAAGCGGCCGGCACGGAAGGCGGGGTGGTCGAGCACGGCCCTGAGCCAGCCGACGTTGGTCGTCAGTCCGTCGATGCGCAGATCGCCGAGCGCGCCGATCAGCCGGTCGATGGCCTCATCGCGCGAGGCGGCGTGCGCCATCACCTTCATGATCATCGGGTCGTAGAAGGGCGTGACGACCGAGCCCGCGCGGCAGCCGGTGTCGACACGCACGCCCGGTCCGTGCGGCAGCACGAGGCCGGTGATGGTGCCGGGCGACGGCATGAAGCGCCGCGCGGGATCCTCGGCATAGACGCGCGCCTCGACGGCGTGACCGTCGTGGCGGATCTGGTCCTGCGTGAGCTCGGCGGCGACGTCCTCGCCGATGGCATGGCGCAACTGGGCCGCCACCAGGTCGACGCCGGTGACGAGCTCGGTGGTGCCGTGCTCCACCTGGATACGGGTGTTCATCTCCAGGAAGAAGAAGCCGCCGGTGTCGTCGTCGTAGAGAAATTCGATGGTGCCGGCGCCGTCGTAGGCGCAGGAGCCGGCTAGGTCGACGGAGACCTGCGCCATGGCGGCGCGGGTGGTCTCGCCGAGGCCGGGCGCCAGAGCCTCTTCGATCACTTTCTGGTGGCGGCGCTGCAGCGAGCAGTCACGGTCGAACAGATGCACGGCCCGACCGTCGCCGAAGCCGAACACCTGCACCTCCACGTGCCGGGCGCGCCGCACGTAGCGCTCGAGATAGACCGCGCCGCTGCCGAACGCCCGCTCGGCCAGGCCACGCGTGGCGGCGATGCCGGCCGCGAGCGCCTCCGGCGTCTCCACGAGCCGCATGCCGATGCCGCCGCCGCCCGCCGCGGCCTTGATCAGCAGGGGAAAGCCGATGCTGGCCGCCGCGGCGGCGACCGTCGCCTCGTCCGGCGGCAGCTTGTCGGTCCCCGGCAGCACCGGAACGCCCGCCGCGCGGGCGAGGGCCCGCGCCTGCTCCTTGTCGCCCATCGCGGCGATCGTCTCGGGCCGCGGCCCGACGAAGACGAGGCCTTCGCGACCGCAGCGGGCCGCAAAGCCGGCGTTCTCCGCCAAAAAGCCGTAGCCCGGATGGATGAGCGTCGCCCCCGTGTCGCGGGCGGCGGCCAGGATCGCATCCTGGTCGAGATATGATTGCTGGGCGCGCGCAGGCCCTACCCGGCGGGCCTCGTCGGCCAGGGCGACGTGCGGGGCCTCCGCATCGGTGTCGGAATAGACGGCGACGGTGGCGAGGCCGATCGACCGCGCCGACGACAGGATCCGGCAGGCGATCTCGCCTCGGTTGGCGACGAGCAGCTTGTGCATGGGATTGATCCGTTAACTTACAATTGTTAGTTTATATCGCGACGAATGCCGGTCAAGTGGCCGAGCCTCGATAGCGCGCGGCGATCCAGGTCCTGAGCTCGCGCTTCATGATCTTGCCGGAATAGTTGATCGGCATATCGGCATAGTCGACGAAGATCACCTTCTTGGGCGCCTTGTAGCCGGCGAGATGGTGCTTGGCGAAGGCGATCAGCTCGTCGGTCGATGCCGCTTGGCCATCGCGCAGAACGACGACCGCGGTCACCTCTTCGCCCCATCTGTCGCTGGGCAGCCCGATGATTCCGACCTCGCGAATCTTGGGATGCCGCTGCATCGCCCGCTCGACCTCCTGGGAGTAGACGTTGAGGCCGCCGGTCTTGACCATGTCCTTGATGCGGTCGCGGAAATAGACGAAGCCGCCCGCGTCCATGGCGCCGGCGTCGCCGGTGCGGAGCCAGCCGTCATGGAATGCGTCGCGCGTCGCGTCCCGCCGCTTGAAGTAACCCTCCATGACCGACGGTCCGCGTACCAGGATCTCGCCCTCTTCCCCCGTCTTCGCATCGCTCATGTCGGGGGCCGCGATCCTGACCTCGAAGTTGAGGAAGGGCCGCCCGATGGAGTCGGGTGCCAGATGATAGTCTTCTTCCTTCAGTACAGTGACGATGACGCCGGCTTCGGTCAGCCCGTACTGGTAGAAGATCTTCATGCCGGGGACGAGACGGTGCATCTCTTCGCGGTCCTTGCCCGAGAGCACGCCGCCCCCGACGTACCAGCTGCGGAAGGTGCGCATGCGCGCCGGCTCGTCGCGGGCGGCAAGGCAGAGTTCGCGCGCCATGGACGGCGGCGTGAAGCCGTTGGTGCCGCCGTGCCGGTCGATCATCTCGACCATGCGGTCGGCCGAGTAGTCGCCGAGGATCGTCGAGCGGGCACCCAGATAAAGATGGGGCAGCAGCCAGCAATTGAGGGCGGCCGCATGGTGCAGCGGCGTCGCCAGCACGGTGTTGCTGAACTCGTCCATGCCGGTGTCCAGGGCCTCGTGCACGGTATTCCAGAAGACCTGGCGGCTGCGCAGCATGACGCCTTTGGAACGCCCGGTGGTGCCCCCGGTGAACATGATCAGCGCCAGATCGTCGTCGCTCGGGCTGGACGGCGGCGGTGTGTCGGTGGCCCGGCCCAGGATCGTGTCATAGCTGTCAGGCCCCGGGCCGCCGTCGAGCAGGGCGATCGGAATGTCGATGCGGCCGGCCAGGTGCTGCTCGGCAAGCTCCGCCGTGGCGAAGACGAAGCGGCATTCCGCATCCTCGAGGTTGCCGAGGATCTCCGCAGTGGTCAGGCGGTAGTTGACCGGAACGCATGTGGCCCGCACCGCCGCCGTGGCGAGCATGGCGACGACCCAGCGCAGGCTCGATTTGGCCAGGATCGCCACCTTGTCGCCCGGCGCGATGCCGCGGGCGAGCAGGAAGTGCGCCAGCCGGTTGGCGGACGCGTCGAGCTCGGCGTAGCTCATCGAGCGATGCTCGTCGATGAGCGCGACCCGGCTGGGGAACTTGCGGGCATTGCGAGCGACATGCTGTGAAACGACAGTCGTCAAGCGATCTCTCCCAGATGAGCCGGCCGCATAACTTCTATGGATTGCAACGCGCCAAGTCTCGATAGATTGGCTGAGTGGCCGGCGTGCCGCAGCCGACGAGCGACGTCGCGCTCACGACAGCTCGATCAGCGGGGTGTCCTGATCGACCACCTCGCCCTCTTCGACCAGGATCTTGGCGACCGTGCCGCGGTTGTCGGCTTCGACTGCGATCTCCATCTTCATGGATTCGAGGATCATCACGGTGTCGCCGTAGTCGACAGCGTCGCCGGGTGCCTTGACGATCTTCCACACGGTTCCGGCCATCGGGCTGGCAATCTTCTTCATGTAAAGGCTCCTCAGACCGGATGGACGGCGTTGCGCCGCTCGATGGCCGGCGTCGGCTTCAGCGCATACAGCGCGAAGCGGTTGATCAGTTCATCCCGCAGCTTGTTGGGATGGACCACGGCTTCGGAGGCGAAGCTGTCGGCAGCTGCCGAGTAGACGTTGATGTCCCGCGCATATTCGTCCCGCTTCGCCTTGATGAAGGCGGCGCGATCGGCCGGTGCCAGCTCGGCGATCTGGTTGAAGTACATGGCGTTGACGGCCGCCTCCGGGCCGACGAGCGCGGGCATCGCGGTGGGCAGGGCGAGCATGGCGTCGGGCTTGGTCGGCGCGCCCGACATGGCGAGAAAGCCGCCGCCATAGGCCTTGCGCACCATGACCGCGATGCGGGGAACGCTGGCTTCGCAGACCGCGGAGAGAAGCTTGGCGCCGTGGCGGATGATGCCGGTCTTCTCCACCGAGCTGCCGATCATGTAGCCGCTGATGTCCTGGAGGAACAGCAACGGGATGTTGAAAGCATTGCAGAGCCAGATGAAGCGGGCAGCCTTGTCGGAGGAATCGTTGAACAGCACGCCTCCCTTGAACTTCGAGTTGTTGGCGACGACCCCGATCGGCCGGCCGCCCAGGCGAATGAAGGCCGTGGTCATCTCCTTGGCGAAGAGTTCCTTGCTTTCCAGGAACGAGTCGTCGTCGGCGAGCGCGCGGATCAGGGTCTTGATGTCGAACGGCACGTTCTGGTCGCGCGGCAGCAGCGCCTCCAGATCTGGCGGCGCGGCCTGCGCGGCCGTTGCGGCGATGGGCGGCGTCTGCGACCACGAGCCGGGGAAATAGCCGAGATAGGTCTTGGCGACGGCGATCGCCTCGGCATCCGACTGCACCAGGATATCGCCGAGGCCGCTCAGGGTGCAGTGCATGCGCGCCCCGCCCAGGTCCTCCTCGCTGATGTCCTCGCCGATGGCCATCTTGGCCATGCGCGGCGAGCCCACATAGGCGGTCGCCTTCTTGTCGACCATCACCACCGTGTCGCAGAGGCCGGGGATGTAGGCGGCGCCGGCCGGCGAGGGACCGAACAGCACGCAGAGCTGCGGCACGACGCCCGAGAGCTGCACGAGATTATAGAAGATGTTCCCCCACGCCGTGCGGCCGAGGTAGGATTGCTTCTGCTCATCGATGCGGGCGCCGGCGGAGTCGACGAAGTAGACCAGTGGAATCTTCAGCTCGCGCGCCCGCTCCTGCATGCGCGTGATCTTGAGCATGGTCTGGTAGCCCCAGGACCCGGCCTTGACCGAAATGTCGTTGGCGATCATCGCCACCATGCGGCCGTCGACTTTGCCGATGCCGGTCACGACAGCATCGGCGGGCACCCGCTTCTCGGCCCCGGCGAGCAGCCCGTCCTCGATCTCCAGGCCGTTGTCGAAGAACAGGTCGAGCCGGTCGCGCACGAAGATCTTGCCCTCGAGCAGCTTGGCCGATTTCTCGGCATTGCGCCCTCCGGCGAGAGCCCAGGCCTCCCGCTGCTTGAAGTCGTCGTAGAGGTCCATCGGAGGTTCCTTGATCTCAATCGCCGAAAATCATGTGGCGAACGTCGGAGTCCTGGCTGAGGTCCCGGCATGAGCCCTGGCGCCGCACCACGCCGGCCCCCAGCACCACGGCGCGGTCCGCCACCTCCAGCGCCAGGCGGGCGTTCTGCTCGACGAGCAGCACGGTGACGTTCATCTCGCGCAGCCGCCGGATCTCGCGGTAGATCTCCGCGACGATGACCGGCGCCAGTCCCATGGACGGCTCGTCCAGCATCAGCAGCGTCGGCTGCGCCACCAGGGCGCGGCCGATCGCCAGCATCTGCTGCTCCCCGCCGGAGAGGTTGCCGGCGGGCTGGCGCCTGCGTTCGCGCAGACGCGGAAACAGCTCGAACACCTTGTCGATGCGCTCGCCGAGGTCGGCACCACGCTTGGCGTAGCCGCCCATGCGCAGGTTGTCGGCGACGGACAGCGTCGAGAACACCAGCCGGCCCTCGGGAACGTGGATCAGTCCGCTGCTGATGCGCTGGCGCGGCGTCAGGTGCGTCGCGGCGCGGCCGAGATAGGAGATCTCGCCCTCGGTCCGCTCGAGCACCCCTGAAATCGCCTTGAGCAACGTGGTCTTGCCGGCGCCGTTGGGGCCGATCAGGCAGACGCATTCGCCGGCGGCGATGCTGAGATCGATGTCGCGAATAGCCCGCAACGCGCCGTAGTAGGCGCTGAGGCCCTTGATCTCGAGAACCGGGTCAGGCATCGGCGTCGAGCCCCAGGTAGGCGGCCATGACGAGCGGATCACGCCGCACCTCTTCGCCGCCGCCGCGCGCGATGACCGTGCCCGCGTCGAGCACGTAGATGCTGTCGGAGACCGCCATGACCAGATCGAGGTCGTGCTCGACCAGGACCAGCGTCACGCCCATCGCGATGATCTTGCGGAACAGCTGGCCGAGCGCCGTCGTCTCGCTGGTGTTCAGGCCGGCGGCCGGCTCGTCGAGCAGCAGCAGGCGCGGGCCGGTGGCGAGCGCGCGGCCGATCTCGAGCTTGCGCTGGAGGCCGTAGGAGAGATCGCCGGCGCGGCGTTGCCACCAGACCGGATCGAGATCGAGGAATTGCAGCAGCTTGCGCGCGTCCGCCTCGGCCGTCCGCTCCTCGGCACGGCTCGATGGCAGATTGAGCAGGTCGGCGAGGAGGCTCGCCCTCTGGTGCCGGTAGAAGCCGGTGGCGACGACTTCCCAGGCGGGCATGTCGACGAACATTTGCAGGTTCTGGAAGGAGCGCGCCAGGCCCATGGCGCAAATGCGATGTGGCGGCAGGCCGGAGATCCTGGCCCCGTCGAGGTGCACCTCGCCGGCGGACGGCGTCGCATAGCCTGAAATTACGTTCATCAGCGTGCTTTTGCCGGCACCGTTGGGGCCGATCACCGAGGTGATCACGCCGGCCGGGATCGCCATGCGGACGTCGCGCAGCGCATGCACGCCGCCAAAGGATTTCGACACGCCGTTGATGGACAGCATGGTGCTCACCTCGCCTGCGCCGGCCGCCTGCGGAGGGCGGTGATCTGGAGGCGCAGGCGCGAGGCGATCTGCGTCAGGCCGTCGACCAGGCCCTGCGGCGCGAACTTGACGACCAGCACCATGAGGACGCCGAAAGCGAGGGTCTTGTAGTCCTCGGCCCGATCGAGCAGCAGCGGCAGCACGGTTACGATGAGCGCGCCCACGATGGCGCCGGATATGCGCTGGAGCGAGCCGACGATGACCATGACCAGGACGTCGATCGAATAGGAGAAGCCGAACGAGGAGGCGTTGAAGGAGCGCGCGAAATTGGCGTAGAGGCCGCCGGCGATGCCCGCCAGCATGGCGCCGAGCGAGAAGACGAGGGCCTTGGTGCGCACGCAGTCGATGCCGACGCCGGCGGCGGCGAACTCCGACATCTTCATGGCGCGCAGGCTGCGGCCGACCTTCGAACGGGTGACGTTGGAGCCGATCAACGCCGCGATCACCAGGAACGCCCAGCACACCCAGAACAGGTCGTTGGAACGTGGCAGTTCGTTGCCCACGAATTTGAAGCGGGCGATGGTGACGCCGGGATCGAGCCCGCCCGTCAGGCTCGAGAGGTTGGCAAACAGGATGTAGGCGATGATGCCGAAGGCGAGCGTGCCCATGGCCAGGTAGTGGTCGTGCAGCCGTGACAGCGGCCGGCTGACCAGCCAGCCGCACGCCATCGCCACCAGTCCGCCGGCGACGATCGCCAGTGTGCTGTCGAGATGAAGCCTGTTGGTCGCCAGCGTCGTCGCGTAGGCGCCGATGCCCACGAAGGCCGCCTGGGCGAGGGAGATCTGCCCGGCCAGGCCGAAGATCAGGCAGAGCCCGATGGCCGCGATGGCATTGATGGCGGTGTAGATCAGCAACGACTCGTGGAAGGAGTTGCCCGCCGCCAGGAAGGCGATCGGGAACAGCACGAGCAGGGCTGTGGTGATGAGGCGATCATGGGTCATCGGGGCCGCCGTCACAGTTTCTTCAGGGCGCGGCCGCCGAGCAGCCCCTGGGGGAACAGCATGAGCACGACGAAGAGAAGCGACAACGTGATCGCATCCTTGTAGGCGGAGCTGAGGTAGCCGGCGGACAGGGCCTCGGTGAGGCCGAGGATCAGGCCGCCGACGACGGCGCCGATGGGGCTGCCGATGCCGCCCAGAATGGCGGCGCCGAAGCCCTTGAGACCGAGGAACAAACCGTTGTCGTAGCTGGCCGAGGCGATCGGGGCGACGAGGGCGCCGGCGGCGGCGCCGAAGAAGCCGGCAATGGCGAAGGACGAGGCCGCGATCCAGCGCGGGGCGACGCCCATCAGGACGGCGGCGTAGGGGTCGAGCGCCACCGCCCTCATGGACAGCCCGAGCCAGGTGGTGCGCAGCACGACGGCGAGGCCGAGCGAGAGCACCACGAGCGTCAGCACGATCCAGGCCGCCTGCGGGCTGATGAAGATGCCGAACACGGGCCAGGTGGCGGCGCTGGACAGCGGCGGCAGGAACAGCGTCGATTTGCCGATGGTCACCTCGACCGCGCCCTTGATGGCGATGGCGAGACCCAGCGTGATCATGACCTGCGCCAGCGGATCGCCGGCCTTCTGGTCGAGCACCAGCAGGTAGAGGACGAGGGCGATGGCGGCGACGCAGACGACGGTGGCCAGCAGCGCCGCCGCCATGGGCAGGCCGAGCGTCTGCGAGAAATACACGGCCAGCACGCCGCCCAACATCACGAACTCGCCGTGCGCGAAGTTGATGATCCGCTTGGTCGCGAAGACGATGGTGAAGCCGATGGCGATGAGCGCGTAGACCGCGCCCAGCGACAGGGCGGAGATGACGATCTGGGTGATCATGGGCGATGCCGCCGTTCCGGCCGTGTCGCGTTCACTCGGCCACCACCCACTGCCCGTCCTTGGCCTGCATCAGCACCATCGACAGGGAGTTCTGGTTGAGGCCGCCGTGGTTGTCGGGCGTGAACTGGAAGATGCCGTTGGCGCCGGTGATCGAGACCGTCTCGATGGCGTCGCGCAGCTTGTCGCGGGTCAGTTCGCCGTCGACTTTCTCGGCGGCCGCCTTGACGATCATCAGGGCGTCGTGGCTGTGGGCTGCGAAGGTGGCCGGCGCGTCGCCATACTTGGCCTTGTAGTCGGCATAGAGCTTCTGCACGACCGGGCGGACCGGGTCGTCCGCCTTGAGCGTGTCGGGCGCCAGCAGCCGCATGGAGGTGACGTAGGTGCCGTTGGCCGCAGGGCCGGCCTGCTGGAGCAGGTCGCGGCTGGCGGCGGCGTAGCTGTTGAAGATCGGCTTCTGGTAGCCGACGGCGGCCGCGTTCTTGAGAATGATGCTCGGCCCGGGCAGGGCGCTCCAGATCAGCAGCGCCTGTGCGTCGGAGGCTTTGACGCGCAGCACCTGCGCCGTCATGTCGGTGTCCTGGCGGTTGAATTCCTCGTGCCGGACGATGTCGATGCCGTCGGTCTTGGCGAGCTCGCGCAGTACGTTCGCGCCGGATTGGCCAAAGCCGTCGGCCGACGACATCAGCGCGATCCTGGTGATGCCGCGCTTCTTGAGCTTGGCCAATAGATCGGCAGCGACGATGCGGTCCGACGGCGGTGTATTGAAGCCGTAGGGCGTCGTCGGCGTGAACACCTTCTCGGTGCCCGCGTGCATGATGATCGGCGTCTTCGCTTCGTTGGCGATCGGCAGCACGAGCAGGCTCTCGCCGGAGCTGGACGGTCCGAAGACGACGTCGACTTTGTCGGAATCGATGAGACGGCGCAGCTGCTGCGACGCTTTGGTGCCGTTGCCTTCGGTGTCGTAGACGATGACTTCGACCTTGCGGCCGGCGATGCCGCCGGCCTTGTTCAGCTCCTCCGCGGCGAGCCGCAGGCCGCGCTCCTCGGGGATGCCCAAGAATGCGGCTGGCCCCGATGTCGCGTAGACGGCGCCGACCTTGATCGATTCGGCGGCCTGTCCGGGGGAACCCATGGCTGCGGCGCCGGCGAGCGACACGGCGACGGCGATGGCAGGGCGGCGGAGCGGGCGGAGGGCGAGCCAAGGGCGCATGAGCGGTTCCCCATATTTTTATCTAACAGGTGTTAGTTAGTTGTTGACGGCGGCGCTTGTCAAACGCATTTTTGCGACCGCGGACGGCGGCTTCGCCACCGGTCCCACAGGAGCCGGTCCCGACCGACGGTAGCGATTTGGTATCGCTACCCGCATAGCAGGTGAGTATTGGTGATGACTTCGCTGTCGGAAGAACAAATCGCATTCCAAGACGTCATCAACCGGGCCATCGTCGAGACGTCGCCCGTCGAGCGCGCGCAGAAGCTCGACGCCGCCAAGACCTTCGACGCGGAGCTCTACCGGGTGCTCGGCGAACTTGGTGTTCTCGGGCTCGGGGTGGCGGAGGAGGACGGCGGCAGCGGCGGCACCAATATCGAACAGGTTGTTGCGCTGCGCGCGCTGGCCAACCGCGCGACCTCGATGGCGGTGTTCTGCGTCGTGCAGTTCCTGGTCACCCGGCTGTTGAAGGACAATGCCACTGCCGAGCAGAAGCGGGCCTTTCTGGCTCCGCTGGCCGCCGGCCGCCAGAAGGCGTCGTTCTGTCTGACCGAGGCGGGCGGCGGCACCGACATCCTGCGCGCCATGAAGACGACGGCCCGCGCCGACGGCGGCGACTATGTGATCAACGGCGCAAAGATGTGGATCAGCGGCGCCACGACGTCCGACTTCTACGTGGTGCTGGCGCGAACCGCGCCCGGCAAGACCGACGGTGTGTCCATGTTCCTGGTGCCGAGCCGGGCGGCGGGCATCACGGCCCGTGAGATCGACACCTTCGCCATCAACGGCTACGACACCTGCCAGGTCTTCTTCGACGACGTGCGCGTTCCTGCCGCCAACCTGATCGGTACTGAGGGCCGCGGCTTCCGCCAGGTGCTGGCGACGCTGAACTCCGAACGCATCAACGCCGCGGCCGTGGCGATCGGCATCGCCCAGGGCGCCATGGAGGTGGCGGCCGACTATGCGCGCGAGCGCCAGGCCTTCGGCAAGTCGCTGGCCGAGCTGCAGGCGGTGCAGCACAAGCTCGCCAACGTGGCGACGACCGTCGAGCTTGCCTGGACCTTCCTGCTGGCGACGGCGGTGCGCGACGACAACGGCGAGCCGGTCGACGTGGCGAGCTCCATGGCCAAGCTCGCGGCCTCCAATGCCGCCAAGCTCTCCGCCGACGTCGGCATGGAGATCCTGGCGTCCGCCGCCTTCGATACGGCGAGCCCGATGCAGCGCTACTACCGCGATCACCGGCTGTATTCGTTCGCGCCGTTGAACGACGAGATGTGCCGCAACCTGATCGCGGAACGTTACTTCGGCTTCGGGCGCGGATTCTGACGGAGGCGCGCGCCACCCTGGCGGCATAGCCGGGCTTGACCCGGCTATCCCATCCACTGAGGAGAGAACCGTTCAGCCGGTGCTGTCGACATAATGTTACTTGAGTTGATGAATGACCGGGTCAAGCCCGGCCATGACGCGGCAGGCATCGCCCATAAAAATAGCTCAAGAACTGCGGGAGGACATAATGACAAATCTGAAATCCAGGCGCCTATGCCTTGCGGCACTTGCCTCGTTGCTGCTGGCGCCGGGCGCTGCGGCGGCGGCCGAGCCGATCACCATCGGCGCCATCTATCCGATGAGCGGCTCGGCCTCGTTTCTCGGCATCCCCGAGGAGCGGGCGCTGCGTATGGTGGTCGAGGACTGGAACAAGGCGGGCGGCCTCGCCGGCCGTCCGGTCAAGCTGATCGCCTACGATACCGAGGGCAACAGCACCAAGGGCGTGCAGCAGCTGCGACGGCTGGTGGAATCGGACAAGGTCGACGTGCTGTTCGGGCCGTCAAGCTCGGGCGAAAGCCTTGCCGCCATTCCCATCGCCAATGAATTGCAGACCCCGATGATCGCGCACGGCGGCACCGAGGCCATCGTCAGCCCGCCGCTCAAATACGTGTTCAATTCCTGCCCTGTCGACCGCGTGGCGATCTCGCACGTACTCGCTTATGCCAAGCGCAATGGGTTCAAGAAGCTCGCCATGATGAGCGCGGCCGACGGCTACGGCCAGTCGGGCACCCGCATCCTGCGCGAGCTCGCCCCGACCTACGGCATCGATGTCGTCGCCGCCGAGGAGTTCAATCGGCAGGATCCGGACATCACCGCCCAGGTGCTGCGGGTGCGTGAGCGCGAGCCCGACGCCATCGTGGTGTGGAGCGCCCTGCCGGGGCCAACGGTGCTGCTGAAGAACGCGCGGGCGGTCGGCTACGACGTGCCGATCATCGTCGGCTATGGGGCGGCATCGAATGCCCTCGTCGCCAATGTCGGGGCCGCGGCGGAGGGCGTCTACATCTCCTCGTTCCGCCTGCTGGTGCCCGACAGCCTGCCGGATTCCGATCCCTCCAAGCCCGTCGTGCAAAAGCTCTATACTGACTACAAGGCGAAGTACGGTCAGGCCCCGGAGAACTTCGCCCAGCACAGCTACGACGCGGCGCTGATCCTGGAGCAGGCGGTCAAGTCGATCAAGGGGCCGTTGACGCGTGATACCCTGCGCGATGCCATCGAGACGGTGCAGGTCACCGGTGCAAATGGTCGGTTCCATTTCTCCCCCACCAGCCACGGCGGACTCGATTTGGAGTCCAAGCCGCTCGTCATGCTGCGTTACGAGCAGGGACGGTGGCGGGTGGTGGAATAGCGCAACCCGCGTGCGATTTCGGTCAAAGCGCATCGGAGCAAGGCATGCTCGACATTCCCCAGAATACGCTCCCCGACATCTGGTCGTATCACGCGTGTCTCGCGCCCGCGAAGCGCGCCATCGCCAGCGGCGACGAGGTGCTGACCTGGGGCGAGTTCGGCGCGCAGATGAACCGGATGGTCCATGCGTTGACCGGGCTCGGCCTGCGCAAGGGCGACCGCGTCGCCTTCGTGATGTCGAACACCGTCGAGCACCTGGTGCTGCTGTGCGGCGCGATGAAGGCCGGCGCTTGCGTGGTGCCGTTGAGCACGCTCCTGGCACCGGAGCAGATCGCCGGCCTGATCAACGATTCCGGCGCCCTGTGGCTGTTCACGGACCCTGGCTTCGCCGGGGTGATCCGGACGATCCGCGAGCGGCTGGTCACCGTGCGGCCGGGCGGGGTCTTCTCCAGCGGCGACGAGGAGGGGTGCGGCTCCACCGAGGCTCTGCTGGCGCAGGCGAGCTCGGCGGAGCCGGGGGTGGCGCTCCACCTCGATGACCTCATGAACATCAGCTACAGCTCCGGTACCACGGGGCTGCCCAAGGGCGTCGCCTATTCCCACCGCGCCCGCCAGATCATGGGGCTGACCTACGCCATTCCCATGAAGTTCGGGCCCACGGCGCGGACCCTGCTGACGACGCCGATCTACTCCAACGGCACCTGGATCACGCTGTGGCCGGCGCTGCTGAGCGGCGGCGAAATCGAGATCATGCCGAGCTTCGCAGTCGGACCGTGCCTTGAGTTGATCGAGGCGCGGCGCATCACCCACACCTTCATGGTGCCGACCCAGTATATCCGTATCCTGGAGGACCCCGCCTTCCGGCGGGCGGACCTCGGCTCGCTGCGCATGTGCCTGACCGCCGGTTCCGCCATGGGCACCGACGTGAAGCGCCGCATCCAGGACCAACTCGGCCCCTGCCTGCACGAACTCTATGGCTACTCCGAGGGCGGTGCGACGATCATCACGCCGGAGGAGATGGCTGAGCGGCCGGCCTCGGTGGGGCGCCCCAACCCCGGCTTCGACATCCGCATCCTCGATCAGCACGACCGCGATGCGCCGCGCGGGGAGGCCGGCGAGATCGCCTTCTACGGCGGCTGGGCCATGCGCGGCTATCACGGCAATCGGGAGCAGACCGAGGCGGCAATCTGGCGTGACCAGCGCGGCCGCACCTTCATCCGCTCGGGCGATGTCGGCCGGCTCGACGCGGACGGCTATCTCTATGTGGTCGACCGCAAGAAGGACATGATCATCTCGGGCGGCTTCAACATCTATCCGTCCGATATCGAGGCGGTGCTGAGCGCGCATCCCGATGTGATCGAGGCCACTGTCGTCGGCGTGCCGCATCCGACCTGGGGCGAGACCCCGGTGGGCTTCGTCATCCTGCGGGGAGATGCGGCGCCGGAGAGCGAAGCCTTGAAAGCCTGGGCCAACGAACGGCTCGCCAAGACCCAGCGTCTGGCCAAGGTCGTGCCGTTGGACGAGTTTCCGCGCAATGCGCTCGGCAAGGTGGTGAAGCGCGAGCTGCGGGACCGCCCGGAGATCAAGTAGTTTGAAAGTGGATAGATGGCCGGGTCAAGCCCGGCCATGACGGCATGAGGGTAAGGCGCAAGATGTCCAGCGTCATGGCCGGGCTTGACCCGGCCATCCATCCAACAAAGACACGTCCGGCGCAGGATCAGACGGTGTCAGCTGCTCGCCGACTGCCACCTGGGCTTGCGCTTCTCGATGAAGCTCTGCATGCCTTCGGCGGCTTCCTCCCAGCCCCACATCTCGGCCACGCGGTCGACCGTATAGATCATGTTGTCGGCCGACGTGTGGGTCGACACGTATTCGATCAGCCGCTTGTTGGCGGCCAGCGCGCCCGGAGCGCATTGCAGGATCATGTCGATCTCGCGGGCGACGGCCTCGTCGAGGTCGCCCGCCGGCACCGCCTCGGTCAGCAGGCCGATCTGTGCCGCTTCCGCCCCGGAGATGCGGCGGCCGGTGAGGAACAGCCGCCGCGCGGCGGGCACGCCGATGCGCCGCACGACATAGGGGGAGATCATGCCGGGCAGCAGCCCCAGGCGGGCCTCGGTGATGGCGAACTGCGCGGTGTCGACGCCGATGGCGATGTCGCACACGGCGATCAGCCCGAGGCCGCCGGCGTAGGCGGGCCCGTTGATGCGGCCGATGGCCGGCTTCGACAGGGTATCGAGCTCGCGCAGCCAGAAGGCAAGCTTGCTGGCCTCGGCGAGGCGCTCGCTCTGCGGCCGCGCCGCTTGGGCGCGCTGGTACTTCAAGTCGCCGCCGGAGCAGAAGGTGACGCCCTGTCCGGAGAGCACCAGAACCCGGATGCCGGGGTCGGTATCGCAGCGGCGGACCGCCTCGCGCGCCTCGTCGTACATGACGCCGTTCATCGCGTTGTGGGCCTCGGCGCGAGCGAGCGTCAGGCGGGCGACACCGCGTGCGTCGACGTCGAATTCGATGGTGCTCAGGGGCGGCATTGCGAAGCCTCTCGGTAAAACTAACAAACGTCAGTTTACTTAACTCGACAACCCGGAGCAATATGGCGGCGTCGGACATCCGTGATCGTGCCGGCGCGAAGCCAGGAGGAACACGTCGATGGAGCTTTCGTTCTCGCTTGCCGGCCGGTTGGCGCTGGTGACCGGCGGCGGTCAGGGCAACGGCCGCGCCATCGCCGCGGGGCTTGCCGCGGCCGGCGCCAGGGTGGTCGTCGTCGACGTCAATGGCGAGACCGCCGAGGCGGCGGCGGCGGAGATCGTCCGCACCGGCGGAGGCGCATGGGCCGCGGCTGTGGACGTCACCGATCGGGCAGCCTGCCGGGCGCTCGCCGACACGATCGGCCGGCGCGAGGGGCCGGTGTCGATCCTCGTCAACAATGCCGGCATCCTGGTGCGCGGGCCGGTCGACCAGGCGGACGCCGATGGAGCCTGGGACAGGACACTTCGGGTGAATGTCGACGGCACCTACAACATGGTGCGCGCCTTCCTGCCGGCGCTGCGCGAGACGCGCGGTGCCATCATCAACCTGGGCTCGATCCAGTCTTTCATCGCCACGCCGAACTCGGCCGCCTACACGGCGTCGAAAGGCGCCGTCCTCCAACTCACCAAGGCGCTGGCGGTCGAGCTGGCGCGGGATGGGATCCGCGTCAACGCCATCGCGCCCGGTTTCATCGAGACGCCGATGACGGAGGCGACGCGCGCGCGCCCCGAGAGCATGGCCGCCTTGCTGGCGCATACGCCGATGCGCCGCGTGGGCCAGCCGGCGGAACTCGCCGGCGCCGCGGTGTTTCTGGCATCGGCGGCTGCGAGCTATGTCACCGGCGCAACGTTGCCGGTCGACGGCGGCTATCTCGCGCAATGACCGGCCGTCTCGACGCCTGCGAGCCGCCGCGGGAGTGCCTCGCGGTGCGCGCCGTCTGCATCCTGGCCGCGCCGGCGACCGAGGTGTGGGCCTTGATCGGCGATTTCGGCGGGGTGGCGGCCTGGCTCCCGGGCATCGAGGCGGTGACGCTGACGGGCCAGGGGATCGGCGCGATCCGGGTTTGCCGCACGGCTGCCGGCACCTTTCGCGAGCGGCTGACCGCGGCCGAGACGCAATCCTGCCGCTACGTGATCGACGCCGGACCTCTGCCGGTGAGCCGCTACGAGGCGACGCTCTCGGTCGGGCCGTGGGCCGGCGGCACGCACTGCCGTGTCGTATGGACATCGACGTTCACGGCCGACGGTGTCGACGACGGCGCCGCGCGGCGGCGCGTCGAGCGCATTTTCCTCGCCGGGCTCGGCGGGTTGTGCGCGCGCTATGGCGCCGCCCCCGACGGCAGCGTCAGGCTTGACAACATCCAGCACCAAATTAACGGTTGTTTGTTAGTTAATGGAGCGGCCAGCCGCTCGCAGCCCGGGGGGAGGTCGGCATGGCCGAACAAGTGAAACCCATCGTCACCCGCAAGGACCACCTCGACACGCAGACGGCCCAGTCCGGGGGCGCCGTCCGCGTCTCGGGCGTGAGCCGCCAGCACACGCCGGCGACCCGGCTCTGGTATGGCAAGGTCAGCAACGAGCCGGGATTCCGGTCGCTGCCCCATCACCACGGTGAGGCCGAGACCGGCGGCTATGTCCTGCACGGCCGCGGCCGGATCTACTACGGCGACAACTATGGCGAATGGATCGACATGGCGGAGGGCGACTTCGTCTTCGTGCCGCCGTTCATGCCGCACGTGGAGGTCAACCTGAGTGCCGAGGACGATCTCGTCTGGCTCACCACGCGCACGCCCGAGAACATCGTCATCAATCTGCCCGATGTTGCCGACGAGGCGCTCGCCGGCTTCGCCGAGATCGCCGCGGCCGCCGCCGCCCACGCCAAAGCCAAAGCTTGATCGGGTCCGCTGCCATGCATGCCTTCGTCGTCGAGCCGCCGGCCGTTTCCTACCTGGACGTCGCCGGCGAGGGCGGCCGCTTTCCGGTCCGCCGCATCTTCTGCGTCGGTCGCAACTACGCTGCCCACGCCAGGGAAATGGGCAAGGATCCCGATCGCGAGGCCCCGTTCTTCTTCACCAAGCCGGCCGATGCTGTGGTCCGCAACGGCACGACGGTGCCCTATCCGCCCGAGACCGCAAACCTCCACCACGAGATCGAGCTTGTCGTGGCGATCGGTCGGGCCGGGTGCGAGGTGGCAGCGCACGAGGCCCTCGACCTGGTCTGGGGCTATGGCGTCGGCATCGATCTGACGCGCCGCGACCTGCAGATCGCCGCGCGGGACAGCGGCCGCCCCTGGGACTGGGGCAAGGCCTTCGACCGCTCGGCGCCGATCGCGCCGCTGCATCCCGTCGAGGGGGTCGGCCATCCCGCAAGCGGCCGCATCTGGCTCGCGGTCAACGGCGACATCCGGCAGGACGCGGATATCGCCGATCTGATCTGGAGCGTCCCGGAGATCATCGCGATCCTGTCGCGCTCCATGGCGCTGCGGCCCGGCGACCTGATCATGACCGGGACGCCCGCCGGCGTCGGCCCTCTGGTTGCGGGCGATGCGGTCACCGGCGGCGTCGCCGGATTGAGCGACATCGATATCAGGATCGGCCCACGCCCGGTCGCGATCGACACGTGAAGGCGAAGCCCGAAACGCCTCTCAGCCGCCGTGGCCGGGGCCAAGCCCGGCCATGACGGCGGGGCGGCCTTAGCCTCTTACGCCAGCTCGGCCTCGACGAGTGCGCGCGCCGGCGGGATCCAGATCGCGTCGATCGCCGCAAAGTCCGCCTCCGACAAGTCGACGGCGGCCTCGAACGTCATGGGATCCATGTGCCCGTTCAGCACGTCCGGATAGGGCCACCGTACGGCAGCGACGACGCGCTCACCGGCGCGCAGCTCGATCACCAGCGGCGACCCGCCGCTCGAACCGTGGCCGCTCTGGTAGCCGTCGCCGATGCAGTAGAGCTCCACCCGGGCCGGGCCGTCCCGCCGTCGCTGCAGCGAGATCTCGAGGTCGAGCAGGCCGAAGCCGGCGTGATCCTGCGGCGCCGCCTCGTAGAAGTAGATGTGCGGGACGCGCGCGTATTTGACCGGGCCGTCGGCCAGGTCGTTCGGCACCTGCGCGTCCGGGCGCCCCGGCGTGCGCGGCGGCACCGGCCCGAGCAGGCTTGTTTGCGGCAGGGAGCAGCAGTCGCTCAAGTGTATGACCCCTGTTGTCGTTGCGAAGGCGTTGCGGTCGTGACGGCGGCGGCCAGGGCTCCCCCGGCGGCCCGGCCGAGGAAGGCGAGGGCGTTGTCCCAGGCGATGGCGGGGCGCGTGCCCAGCGCGGCCTCGGCGAAGGCGGCGGGCTCGGGCTGGCGGATGGCGAACGGATAATCCGAGCCGACCACGATTTGCTCCTCGCCGACCGCGTCGGCCAGGAAGCGCAGTGCCGCGCCGTCGTAGAGCACCGTATCGTACCAGAAGCGGGTGGCCAGCACCGAGGGCTTGTCGGGCATTGTCTTGCGCATGGCGCCGCCGAGCGCGAAGCCGCGGTCGAGCCGCGGCAGGATCCAGGGCAGGGCGCCGCCGCCGTGGCTCAGCATCACGCGCAACGCGGGGAAACGGGACATCGTGCCGCTCGTCAGGAGCGAGGTGGCGGAGAGCGCGGTCTCCAGGGGAAAGGCGGCGACCGCGGCCAGCTCCGGCGGGCCGCCGATGCGGTCGAGCCCCCCCGGGTGCAGCGGATGCACGAGGACGCCGAGGTCGAGTGCCTGCGCCGCTTCGTAGATCGGCTGCAGGGACGCGTCGCCGAGCGGCACGCCCGCGATGTGGGTGCCGATCTCGATGCCGCCGAGCCCCAGCGCCTTGACCTGCTCCAGGCCCCGAATCGCCCGGACGGTGTCCTGCATCGCGACCATGCCGAGGCCCGCGAAGCGGCCGGGCGCCTCCGCGATCATGCGCGCGATGTCGGTGTTGACGATGGTGGCCAGATCCTCCGCCTCGGCCGGCTCCAGCCAGTGCGACAGAAGCTCGGGCATCGGCGACAGCACCTGCGCCTCCACGCCCTCCTCGGCGAGGTCGCCCAGTCGGCGCGGCACGTCCCAGCAGCGGGAATCGATGATTCGAAAGACCTTGCCGGCGATGACGACGGCGGCGACGCCGTCATCGCGCACCTCGACCGACGGCCAGTGCCGGCTGCGCGCGGCGTCCGCGGCCAGCCGCGGCACCACGTGGGTGTGAACATCGATGGCCCGGCCCAAGACGCCCTCCCTGGGATCCGCGGTGGGATCTCCGTGGAGCTGCGGCGGCAACCGTGCGGGCACCGGCGAGCTCCTCTTTACAAACAAGCTGGACTGCTTTTAAATGATCGTCAAGGCACGCTGCAGAGGCCGTTTCGAAGCCGCCAGGGAGAGGACGATATGCGTCCGGCCGCCCCCGGTCGAGACCGGGATACCGATCCAGGAGCTTTTTATTCGGCAGAGGCGGCCGCGCGACGGCTCGGCCGCGGCCGCGAGCCCGGGCCGTGACCGCGTCGGACGCTCGCATCTTGATCGTCGGCGCCGGCCAGGCCGGCGGCCGCGCGGCCGAGGCATTGCGCGCTGCGGGGCACCGCGGCCCGCTGACGCTGCTCGGCGAGGAGCGGCACCCCCCCTACGAGCGGCCGCAACTCTCCAAGGCGATCCTGCTCGACGATGTGGCGGCTCCGGCCTTCATGCGGCCGGACGCGGATTGGCCGGCGCTCGGGATCGATCTGGTCGTCGGTGCTGCGGCGGTCGACGGCGACCTGGGGCAGCGCCGCGTCGGCCTCGCCGACGGCCGCGAGTACGCGTTCGACAAGCTGCTGATCGCGACGGGCACGCGACCGCGGCGGCTCGAGCCGCTGGAGGAGGGGCCGCTGCCGGTCCTCTATCTCCGCGATCTCGACGATGCCCTGGTGCTGCGCTGCGCCCTGGCCCCCGGCCGCCGCGTCGTGCTCATCGGCGGCGGCGTCATCGGCCTCGAGGTGGCGGCGGCGGCGGTGGGCCGCGGTTGCACCGTCACCGTCGTCGAGGCGGCTCCCCGCCTCATGCCGCACGTGGGCTCCGCATCACTCAGCCGGTTCATGGACGAACTGCATCGTGACCGCGGCGTCGCTATTCGCTGCGGGGTCACCGCGATGGGCCAGACCAGCGGCGGTGTCGACCTGTCGGACGGCAGCTCCGTCGCCGCCGATATCGTTCTGATCGGCGTCGGCGTCGAGCCGGCGCTCGGTCTGGCGCGCGCCCTCGGGCTCGGCGACGGTCAGGGAATCGGCGTCGATGCCACGGGCGCCACCGCGGCCGACGGCATCTACGCCGCCGGCGACGTGGCGCTGCAATGGAGCCGCTGCCACGGACGCGCGCTGCGCCTGGAGAATTGGGCGAACGCGCAGAACCAGGCGATCGCGACGGCCCGCACCATGGCCGGCGAGGCCATGTCCTACGACGTCCCGTCGTGGTTCTGGTCCGACCAGTTCGACGCCAATGTCCAAGTGGTGGGCGATCCCGGTGCCGGCGAGGAGTTCGTTCGCGGCGATCCCGCCTCCGGCCGCTTTGCCGTGCTCAGCCTCGCCGGAGACGAGATCGTCGGCGGCATCACTGTGAACGGTGCGCGCGATATGGCCGTCCTGCGCCGGCTGGTCGCGGCCGGCAAGCGGATCGCGCTCTCCGATTGGCAGAACCCGGCCTATGACCTGCGCCAATCGCTCAAGGCCTAAGAAGACAAGGGAGGAAGGGATGATGGAACGAAGCGAACAACCCGCCATATGGGTCGACGAGGGGCAAAAGTTCTTCAAGGTCGCACGGCGCAACTTCGTCGATCCGGAGATCTGGCAGGCGGAGAAAGAGCGGATTTTCGAGCATTGCTGGCTCTACCTCGGCCACGAGTCCGAAGTGGCCAAGCCGGGCGATTTCATCACCCGCACCGTGGCCGGGCGCGGCATCCTGTTCACCCGCGACAGCAAGGGCGAGCTTCGGGCGCTGCTCAACACCTGCCCGCACCGCGGCGCGCAGGTCTGCCGCGAGCGCAAGGGCAGCGCCAAGTCGTTCCAGTGCTTCTACCACGGCTGGGTGTTCGGCGCCGACGGCCGGCTGCGCAGCCAGCCGGGCGAGGCCTCCTATGCGGAGGGCTTCAAGGCCCGCGAGTCGTCGAACATGACGCCGGTGCCACGCTTCGAGAGCTACCGCGGCTTCAACTTCGTCTGCTTCGATCGGGATGTCGTTCCGCTCGATGAATATCTGGCAGGCGCCAAGGAGTATCTGGACATCGTCTGCGACCAATCGGCGTCCGGCATGTCGATCGTTGCGGGCACCCAGGAGTATTCGATCCGGGCCAACTGGAAGCTGCTGACCGAGAACAGCATCGACGGCTACCACGCCACCACGACGCACGCGACCTACTTCGACTACCTCATGAACACGACCGACGGGCTCACGGGCGGGCGCATGGGCGGCTTCGGCATCGACCTGGGCAACGGACACGCGGTGCTGGAATACGGTGCGCCGTGGGGGCGGCCCGTCGCGCAGTGGATCCCGGCCTGGGGGGAGGACGGCCGCCGGGAGATCGACAGGCTCTATGCCAGGCTCGTAGCCGATTACGGGGAGGCGCGGGCCGACCGTATCGCCAAGATGAACCGCAATCTGTTCATCTTCCCGAACCTGGTCATCAACGACATCATGGCGACCACCGTGCGCACCTACTATCCGGTTGCGCCCGACTACATGACGATCAATGCCTGGGCGGTTGCGCCCAACGAAGAGACCGCCTGGGCGCGCAAGTTCCGACTTTACAACTTCCTGGAGTTCCTGGGACCGGGCGGCTTTGCCACGCCCGACGATGCAGAGGCGCTGGAGCACTGCCAGCGCGGCTTCGCCAACAACAAGGAAGCCCAATGGAATGACATCTCCAAGGGGATGGGCAAGGCGCGTCCGTCCTACGACGACGAGCTGCAGATGCGGGCGTTCTGGACGCAATGGAACAATCGCATGTTCCCGCCGCCGACCGTGAACAAGGCCCAGGCCGCCGCGTGAGGGAGGATGAGATGTCTGCGACCATGACCCGTGTGAGCCGCGCCGAGGTGGAGGACTTCCTCTTCAGCGAGGCCGACCTGCTCGACCAGTGGCGCCTGCCCGAGTGGCTCGGCCTGTTCACCGACGACGCCACCTACGAGGTGCCGTGCACCGACCTGCCGGCCGACGCACGCTCGGACGAGAGCCTGTTCTACATCGCCGACGACCGCTTTCGCCTGGGCGAGCGCGTCAAGCGGCTGATGAAGCGCACGGCCCACGCGGAGTTCCCGCATTCCAAGACGCGCCGCCTGATCGGCAACGTGCGTGTCCTCGCCCAGCAGGATGACCAGGTCGACGCCAAGGCGGTGTTCGCCACCTACCGCACCAAGGACGGCGTCACCGACCTCTACGTCGGAGCCGCCTACTACGAGCTGGTCGTCACCGCCGACGGCCTGCGCATCCGCTCCAAGCGCTGTGTGCTGGACAGCGACAGCCTGAGGCCCAGCGGCCGCATCTCGATCGTGCTGTGAGGGACGCCATGGCCGAGACGCAACGCAACGAAGCGGCCGCCGCCGACGGCCGCAGGCTCGCCGGCCGGGTGGCGCTGGTCACCGGGGCGGCCGGCGGCATCGGCGCGGCCATCGCCCACCGGCTGGCGGCGGACGGGGCGAAGCTCGTGCTCGCCGACGTGCCCGGCTCGCCGGTGGCGGACGTGGCCGCCGCCATCGCCGATGCCGGCCATGGCCGCCCCGTCGTCGAGACCGGCGACCTGGCACAGGAGGAGGCCGCGGGCCGTATCGTCGCCGCCACGATCGAGGCCCACGGCGCGCTCGACATCCTGGTGAACAACGCCGGCGGCGGCATCATCAAGCCGTTCCTCAGCCATACGCCGGAGACCCTGAGGACGACGATCGACCGCAACCTGTGGACCGCGCTGTGGTGCACCTGGCATGCCGTCCCGCAGATGAAGGGCAGGGGCTACGGCCGCATCGTCAACATCGGCGCCGACTCGGTGCGCAACGGCCTGTGGGATCACGCCGCCTACAACGCCGCCAAGGGCGGGGTGCACGCCATGGCCTCGGGCCTGGCGCGCGAATTCGCGGCGGACGGCATCACCGTGAATGTGGTGGCGCCGTGCATCATCGAGACGCCGCAGGTGACGGCGGCGCGCCGGACGGTGCCGGAATGGGTTGCCAAGTTCGTCAGCGTGGTGCCGCTCGGCCGGCCGGGCTCCATGGCGGAAGTGGCCTCGATGGTGGCGTATCTGGCCTCGGAGGAGGCGTCGTTCGTGACCGGTCAGGTCATCAGCGTCAACGGCGGCAGCACCATGCAATGACGGTCGCGGCGATGGACAAGACGTGTATCGGCAAGATGTCGGATTATCCGCCGGGCGAGATCCGTCCCGCGACACTGGCCGACGGCACGGCGCTCGCCGTCTACAACGTGGACGGTCGCATCTACGCCACGGCGGATCTGTGCACGCACGGCGAGGCCTCGCTGTCGGAGGAGGGCATCCTCACGGGCTGCACGGTGGAATGCCCGTGGCACTTCGGCACGTTCGACGTCACCAATGGCCGCGCCACGGCCATGCCGTGTACCATTCCGTTGAAGACCTATGCGGTCGAAGTCGTCGACGAGGATGTGTATGTCCAAGGTTAAGCTCACCCGTCCCAAGACCCAGGCCCAGAGCGGTGTCGTCGTGGACGCGCCGCGCTCCGGGCGCAGCCGGCCGGCTCAGGTTGCGGCGAAGGCGGAGCGAGCGGGGCAGGGGCCGCGCCCCCGGCGCACGCAGGCGGAGCGCAGCGAGTCGACGCAAAAGAAGGTGCTGGATGCGGCCATCCGGCTGCTGCGGCAGCGTGGCTACGGCGGGCTGCGCACCAGCGAGGTGGCGGAACTGGCCGGCGTCTCGCGCGGTGCGCAGCTCCACCATTTTCCGACCAAGCACGACCTCATCGTCGCCACGCTGCGCCACCTCAACGAGAAGGCCGCCGCGCAGAGCCGGCGGCGGGCGGGCGCCGCGCATGGCCCCGACGACGCTGTCGCGGCCATCATCGCCGATGCGCACGACTTCTTCTTCAGCGATTTCTTCTTCGTCCAGCTCGCCATCAGCATGGGCGACGGCGAAGCCAAGGAACTGCGCCGGGAAACCTACCAGCTCTCGCGCGACAACCGCTTCGCCGTCGAGGCCGCGTGGTGCGAGGCGCTGGTGGCGGCCGGCGTGCCGCCCAAGCTCGCCGAGGACGTGCTGGCGCTGACCCTCAGTATCGTGCGCGGCTTCTCCGTCCGCACGTTCATCGAGGACGATCCCGAGCGCTTCAGCCACCTCTACGAGGTCTGGCGCAGGATCGTCGGCGAATACCTCGCCTCGCATCTCGGCCCGCGGCAGGCCGACAAGCGGCCGGGCAAGGACAAGGAGACAAATGTTGGACCCGATCCGGATCGTGCAGCTGTGCTACGTTCGCCTGGGCACCGACGACCTCGAGGCGAGCGCCCGCTTCGCGACTGAGATCGTGGGCTTGCAGCGGGGGGAGGGCCGGGGCGGGGACGTGGTGTTCCGCTCCGACGCGCGAGCCCACACGCTGGCGCTGTCCACCGAGCGGGGCGCGAGCCTCGGTGTTGAACTGGAGGACGAGGCAGCGCTGGGCGCCGCCGCCGCCGCCCTGGAGCAGGCCGGCTATGGCTGCCGCGAGGCCTCGGCAGCCGAGTGCGAGCGCCGCTTCGTGCGCCGCGCCCTGATCTGCGCCATCGGCGAGGGCATCGCCGTCGACCTCGTGCTGCGCCCTGCCGTCAGCGGCCGGCGCTACTTCGGCAGCCGCGATGCCGGCATCACCGGCCTCGCCTGCGTCGGCCTGCGCAGCACCGACCTTGCCCGCGACACGGCGCTGTGGACGGCGCTGCTGGGCGCCACGGTGAGCGACCGGGCCGGCGAGGTCACTTATCTGGGCTTCGACGAGGCCCATCACCGCATCGCGCTCTATCCGGCTGCCCGGGCCGGCATCGTCTACGTCACCTACGCCGTCGAGAGCTTCGATGCGGTGATGCAGAGCCATTACTTCCTCCAGGAGCATCAGGTGCGGGTCCTGCACGGGCCGGGGCGCGAGGCCGCGTCGGGCCAGGTGTTCGTGCGCTTCCAGGGGCCGGGGGAGCAGATCTTCGCCTACGGCCACGGCATGGCCACCATCGACCGGGGCCGGCACCGGGCGCGCCAGTTCGCGGCCGAGCCGGGCTCGCTGTGCGCCTGGGGCAGCACGAGCGAGGTGCCCGAGCTCGCCGGTGCGGCCGGATGAGCGCACAGCAAGGAGACCCTCCGATGATCGAGCTCAAGGACGTCAGCTATGCGCGGCTGGGCGCGCCGGACCTGGAGCAGGCGGAGGCGTTCGCCACCCGCTGCCTCGGTTTGCAGGTGGCGGAGCGCAGCGCCAAGGCGCTCTACCTGCGCTCCGACGACCGGGCCCATACGCTCTGCTATGTGGAAGGCGATCCGCAGGACCAGACGGTGGCCTTCGAGATCGATGACGCAGGCCAGCTCGACGCCGCGGCGGGCACGCTGGAGGGGCTCGGCCACGGCGTGCATGCGGGCACGGCCGGCGAGTGCGCGGCGCGCAAGGTGAAGGCCTTCATCGCCTTCAAGGACCCGACCGGCAACCAGATCGAGCTGGTGGTGCGGCCGGACCGCAGCGGCCGGCGCTACTTCCCGACGCGCGATGCCGGCATCACCGGCTTCAGCCACATCGGGCTGAACACCACCGATCCCCGTCGCGACGAGCGGTTCTGGACGCAGGTGTGCAACGCCCGGGTCAGCGACCGCATCGGCGACATCGCCCTGATGCGGGTGAACGCCATCCACCACACCATGGCGCTGGCGCCGGCCTCGGGGCCGGGCATCCAGCACATCAACCACCAGGTGGCCAGCAACGACGACGTGCTGCGCTCGTTCTACCATCTGGCGGAGCAGAACGTGCCGATCGTGTTCGGGCCGGGGCGGCACCCGACCTCGGGGGCGCGCTTCCTCTACTTCCTCGGGCCCAACAACATGGTGTTCGAATATTCCGTCGGCGTCGACGCGATCGAGGACGAGGCCAGCCACCGCCCCCGCCAGTTCGGCTTCGAGCCCTCGAGCCTCTGCATGTGGGGGTCCAAGCCGGGCGGCGCGATCCCGCTGCCGCCGTCGTGAGGGCGCCGGGGCCGCCCCATCATGGCCGAGCTTGCCCAGTCGTGCCCTCGCACGTCATGGTCGGGCTGACCCGACCATCCATCCCCTAAGTAAATAAGCTGTAGAGGCCAGCGGACGCTCGCAGGTTTTCCAAGAAGATGGATGGTCGGGTCAGCCCGACCATGACGTTCGGATGGGTGCGCCGGGTCAAGCCCGGCCATGACGGCTCGGAACGTGACCGCTCAGCCCAGCGCCGCGCGCTGCGCCGGGGCGCCGTCGGCGACTGGGGGGCGCCCATAACGCTCCCGCAGCTCGGCCTTCCGGACCTTGCCGGTGGCGGTCATCGGCAACTCGTCCACGAAGCTCACCGCGTCGGGCACCCACCAGCTGGCCAGCCGCGTCCGCAGGTGGGCAAGGATGTCGTCGGCGCTCGTCTGCGTCTCCATACCCGGCCGCAGCACGGCGAGCAGCAGCGGACGCTCCTGCCACCGTGCATGCTCGACGCCGATGACGGCGGCCTGCAGCACGGCCGGATGGTCGAGGGCGGCATTCTCGACCGTCACGCTGCTGATCCACTCGCCGCCGGACTTGATCACATCCTTGGAACGATCGACGATGTCGATGCTGCCGTCGGGAAAAATGCGGGCGACGTCGCCGGTCGAGAGCCAGCCCGTGGTCGATGGCGCGGCGTCCTTGTAGTAGCCGGCGGCAACGCAGGGCCCACGCGCCTCCAGGTGTCCCGCCGCTTCGCCGTCCCACGGCAACTCGGCTCCGTCGTCGTCGAGCAGCCGCAGCTCCGTGCCATAGCCGATCCGGCCCTGGCGCATGCGCCAGACCAGTTGCTCCTCGGCCGGCCGGGTAGCGGCGCCGGGCGGCAGCGTCGAACGCAAGCCCGCGACCTCCGTCATGCCCCAGACCTGGCCGACCGGAATGCCGAGGGCAGCCAGTTCGTCCACCAGCTTGCGGGGCGCCTTGCTCCCCGCCACCAGGGCGATGCGCAGCGACGCCGGCCCGGCGCCCCGGCCGTGCCAGTGGTCGGCCAGGCCGAACCACACGGTGGGCACCGCGGCGGCGGCCGTCACGCCTTCGCCGTCGATGAGCTCGCCGAGGGCCGCGGCCTCGAAATGGCGGCCCGGCAGAACGAGCTTCTGCCCGTTCATGGGCGCCGTGAACGGCATGAACCAGCCGTTGGCATGGAACAGCGGCGCGATCGGCATCGCCGCCTCGCTGTCGCCCGAGCGCAGCACGCCGATCATGTCGGCGGTGCTCATCAGCAGCGCGGCGAGGACGAGCGAGCGATGGGTGTAGACGACGCCCTTGGGTGCTCCGGTGGTGCCGGACGTATAGCAGATGGTGGCGGCCTGGCGCTCATCGAACTCCGGCCATTCCGCTTCGTGACTTGCGGCGGCCAGAAGCGCTTCATAGGCGTGGACGTTGGTCAGCGACGTCTTGGGCAGATCGCTCGCCGGGTCCATGTAGATCCAGCCGCGCACGCTCGGCAGCGCCGGCGCCAGCCGCTCGGCGAGGGCGAGGGTCGCCGCATCGATACAGATCCAGCTGTCCTGCGCGTGGTTGACGATATAGGTGATCGTCTCGTCATAGAGGCGCGGGTTGATCGTGTGCAGCACCGCCCCGATGCCGGGAACGCCGTAGAACAGCTCGAAATGGTGGTGGGTGTTCCAGGCCAGCGTGCCGACGCGGTCGCCGCTCGCCACGCCGAGCGATCGAAGGGCCGCCGACAGGCGCCGGCAGCGCGCATAGGCGTCTCGGTAGGTATAGCGGTGGACCGCGCCTGCGACCGTGCGCGCGACGATGTCCGTCCTTCCGTGAACCGTCGCCGCGTGGCGCAGAATGCCGCCGACCAGCAACGGTGTGTCCATCATCAGCCCTTGCACGATCGCCTCCCTTGCGTGTTGGCCTTCCGTCCGGGCGTCGTTGCGCCCGGAGCGCTTCGCAATTGGATGGAGCTCATACAATTGCGAAGACATGCTCCAGTTCTTTGAATCTGGCGCGTTTCTCGGCGATGGGGTGGGTTCCACCCAATCGTGAAGCGCACCGGCCGGCCGTGCGGCCGCTTCGAGCATTTCCGCGTTTCTTTGAATCGCCGAAATGCTCTATCTGTCTGAATTGTCGCGTTTTCTTTACGCGAACCGGCGTCCGTTTCGCTCAAAAACGCTCTAGAACGTGCCCCGGTACGCTCCGCCGTCGATCAGCACGTTCTGCCCGGTGATGTAGGCGGCCTGGACGCTGCACAGGAAGGCGCAGGTCGAGCCGAATTCGAGGGGATCGCCGAAGCGGCCGGCGGGGTTGTCGCGCTTGACCTGCGCGACGGTCTCGTCGACCGCACGGCCGCGGCTCGCCGCCAGCGCGGCGAGGTTCGATTTCAGCCTGTCGGTGTCGAAGGTGCCCGGCAGCAGATTGTTGATCGTGACGTTGTGCGCGACCGTCTTGCGGGCGAGGCCCGCGACGAAGCCGGTCAGGCCCGAGCGCGCGCCGTTCGACAGGCCGAGGATGTCGATCGGTTCCTTCACGGCGTGCGAGGTGATGTTGACGATGCGGCCGAAGCGCCGGGCGATCATGCCGTCGACCGTCGCCTTGATCAGCTCGATGGGCGAAAGCATGTTGGCGTCGAGGGCCCTGATCCAGTCCTCCCGCGACCACTTGCGAAAGTCCCCGGGCGGCGGCCCCGCCGCGTTGTTCACGAGGATGTCGGGGTCGGGGCAGGCGGCCAGCGCCTTGGCGCGCCCCTCGGGCGTGGTGACGTCGGCGGCGACGGTGCGCGGGCGCCGGCCGGCCTGCCGTTCGATGTCATCGGCGGCCTCTTCCAGCGTGGCCGGCGTCCGGGCCACGATGACGACGTCGCAGCGTTCCTCGGCCAGCGCCATGGCGCTCGCCTTGCCCAGGCCCTTGCTCGCCGCACACACGAGGGCTCTGCGCCCCTCCAGGCCAAAATTCATCGCTTGTTTCCATCCCTTGTCAGCCGCGTGAAGGCGCCATGGCCGGCGCCGCCAAAGTCGCGCGCCGGCGCCTCGGGCCGGCGGTCGCCCAGTCTGGAGCTGTTCGCAACTGAGCCGTTGCGTCGAATTAAAAGACAGTCCATCCTGCTTGTAAAGAGGGATGCCACGTCCCCGGCCGGTCGCGACGGTCCGCGCCTGGCGCGCGCCGTGACCTCGCCGCTACGGCAGCCAATCAAGCGGAGGAACCCCATGCGCCATCTCACCGTGATCGCGACCGCATCGCTCTGGGCGACGGCTGCGCTGGCCGGGCCGACCTACGGTCCAGGCACCAGCGCCACGGAAATCAAGGTCGGACAAACGATCCCCTACAGCGGACCTGCATCAGGCTTTGGACTCTATGGGCGGGCCTGGACCGCCTATTTCGACATGATCAACAAGAAGGGCGGCATCAACGGGCGTAAGATCACCGTCCTGTCGCTCGACAACGGCTACAATCCGAGCAAGGCCGTGGAGCAGACACGCAAGCTGGTGGAGGAGGACGATGTCCTGGCCGAGATCGGCACCGTCGGCACCGTGCCGAATGCGGCCGTGCAGAAGTATATGAACAACAAGAAAGTGCCGCAGGTGCTGATATCGGCCGGCGGCAGCCGCTTCAACGATCCCAAGAACTTTCCCTGGACCGTGCCGTTCTACCCGACCTTCGACATGGAGGCGAGCGTCTACGCCAAGCACATCCTGGACACGAGGCCGGATGCCAGGATCGGTATCCTCTATCAGAACGACGATTACGGCCGCGATTTCCTGAAAGGCTTCAAGGAGACCCTCGGGGCGAAGGTATCGCTGATCGTCGGCGAGCAGAGCTACGCGCTGACCGATCCCACCGTCGACTCCCAGGTGCTCGCTTTGCAGAGCGCCGGCGCCACCGTGCTGATGCAGTTCACCACCCCGAAATTTGCCGCCCAGGTGATCCGCAAGGCGCACTCGATCGGCTGGTCGCCGTCGCAGTACCTCGCCAGCCCGGCGAGTTCCATCCAGGGAACGCTGGTGCCCGCCGGGGTCGCCGCCTCGACCGGCGTGATGACCGCCGTCTTCCACAAGCAGGTCGGCGACCCGGCCTGGGACAAGGACAAGGATGTCGTCGATTTCCTGGCATTCATGAAGGAGTGGGCGCCGGCGCAGAACGCCTTCGATGCCATGGCCATCTCGGGCTATCTCAATGCGCAGCTGACCGCCATCGTGCTCGACCGGTGCAAGGACGACCTCAGCCGTGAAAACCTCCTGAAGCAGGCCACGACGTTGAAGGACGTCTCGCTGCCCATGCTGCTGCCGGGCATCCGGGTGAGCAATACGCCGGGCGACTACCGGCTCTATCACGAGCTGCAACTGGCGCGCTTCGACGGCACCGGCTGGACGCCTGTCGGTGGACTGATCCGCGTCGAGCCGCCGGCCGGCAACTGATCGCGCCCGTCGCTTCGGGACGCGCAGGCGCGAAGACCGCCGCCGGCGCCTCAGGCTCTCGCGAGCCGGGTTTCGAGCAGCTCGTGCAGCCCCTGTCTTTCTCGCGCCACCTGCTATGATCAGCAGCGGGGAGGGCAGGCAGCGGCATGGCGACCGACGACATCAGATCGCTTCTGGAAACCGATGATTGGTTTCATGGCCTGCCGGAGCCGCTGCGCGGCCTGATCGTGCAGAAGGCGGTGCTGCGCGACTACGGCGGCGATGCCCTCGTCTTCGCCACCGGCGACCCGCCGACCGGGCAATTCGCGGTGATCTCGGGCGAGATCCGTCTGGTCTCGCACACCGCCAACGGCAAGCACGTCCTCTTCAGCATCTTCAAGCCGGGCATGTGGTTCGGGCACCTCTCGGTGCTCGACCAGCAGCCGCGCTTCCAGGATGCGCTGACGGTCGGCCCGACGCGGCTGCTGCTGCTCAGCATGGCCGCCTTCAACGGCATCATCGCTGACGAGCCGCGCTACATCCTCAACTTCACGCATCTGCTCTGCCGCCATATCCGCAGCGCCATGGACATGCTGGCCGAGATGAAGACCGCGCCGCTGTCGGCCCGCCTCGCCCATGCGCTGCTCGACATGTGCGCCGATGCCGCGCCGCCGCAGCTGCCGGGCTCGCGCATCACGCAGGAGGAGCTCGCCGCGATGATGGGCGCCTCGCGCCAGACCATCAACCGGCTGCTCCGCGACTGGGAGGACCGGGACCTCATCGGCCTGGAATATGGTCGCGTGATCGTACGCAACCGCACCGTCCTGTCGGCCGTCGCGAGCCACGGCAACCTGCCGTTCTCCTAGAGCATTCCCGCGTTTCTTCGAATCGCCGAAATGCTCTATCTGTTTGATTTGTCGCGTTTTCTTCACGCGAGCCGGCGTCCACTTCGCTCGAAAACGCTCTAACCTCGCCGAGACCCGTCGTCCTGTCCCATCGGCCGGCTCTCGCAGCGCTGACGTAGCGGCGCCGCGCGCGCGGTTGCGGGCTTGGACCCTACTCATCGCCCCGAGCCGTCGATCCCTCCTGTCCGGCCTTGACCGGAGGCGCGACGCACAGGCCCGGGCCCGAATTGTCGAGCAGAGACCAGCGGCGCCCCGCGTACGGGTACTTGCTGCATTGCAATAAAATAGGTCGCAAGCGCATTATTTATATGCATATTATCCTGACATGATGAAATCGGTCGACCCACGCTTCCTGCTGACCTCGACGCTGCTGCAGGCCGGTCGCCAATGGCGCCGCCTCGCCCAGGAGGTGCTGGCAGAGCATGAGATTTCCGAGGCTCGCGGCGCTGCGCTCCTGTGGGTGCGGCGCCTCGGCGGCGGCGTCCGCCAGGTCACGCTGGCGGCGTACGTCGGCATCGAGGGGACCTCGATCGTGCGCCTGCTCGATCAGCTGAGCGCGCTCGGCCTCTTGGAGCGCCGCAGCGACCCGGACGACAGGCGGGCCAATACCGTCTGGCTGACGGAGGCCGGCGAGCGGCTGGCGGAGCACATCGAGGCCGCGCTGGGCGAACTGCGCGAGCGTGTCCTGAAGGACGTGGGCGACGCCGATCTGGACGCGACGCTCAGGGTCTTCGCGGCGATCGACCGGGCGGCCGGGGATTCGCGCGCCCAGCTCGCACTCCCGCCCCTGGACCCTCCCGTATGACTTGGCCGTCGCGGCGCGACTGGTTGTTCTCGGCCAAGGCCTACGCTGCCGCCATCTCGGCCCTCTGCATCGGCTTGGCCTGCGGCCTGCCGCGTCCGTACTGGGCGATGACGGCGGTCTACGTGGTCTCCAACCCGATGTCGGGGGCGACGGTATCGAAAGCGCTCGACCGCACGTTCGGGACCCTGCTCGGCGCGGCGGGGGCGGTAGTGATGGTGCCGCTTCTCGTCAACGCGCCGGAGCTGCTGATGCTCGCGGTCGCGTCGTGGACCGGCCTCTTTCTCTTCATTGCCCTCCATGACAGGACCCCGCGCAACTACGTGTTCATGCTGGCCGGCTACACGCTGCCCTTGATTGCCCTGCCCAACGTCGGCGTGCCGGATACGATCTTCGATGTGGCGGTGGCGCGCAGCGAAGAGATCATCGTCGGTATCGTCGTCGCCGCCGTGATCGGTACCATCGCGTGGCCGCAGAGTATCGGGCAGGTCCTCGACGCGCGTATTGCAGGCTGGCTCAAGGATGCCGGCGGCTGGGCACGGGAGGTGCTGCGGGCGAAGGGCTCGCAACCGGCGGCCTCGCTGGGCCGCCAGCAGCTGGCGGCCGACATGTCGCCGCTCACCGCCATGATCAGCCAGCTGTCCCACGACGCCGGCACGCGTGACGTCAAGCACCAGGCCGAAGCGCTCCGCGGACGCCTGCTGCTTCTGCTGCCGTTGCTGTCCTCCATCGCCGACCGCATGCATGCCCTCCGCCTGGAGCCGGGCGCCTGGCCGCCCGATCTCGCTGACGTCACCGACCGGATAGCCGCGTGGTTCGAGGCGCCGGCCGCGTCCAGCGACGCCGAGGAGCCGGACCGGCTGCGGGCGGCACTCGCCGCGCTGCGACAGCCGCCGCGCGACGCGGCCGATTGGCAAGGGCTGGTGCACGCCAGCCTGGTCACGCGGCTCGCCGAGCTCGTCGACCTCTGGCAGGACTGCCTCGCCCTCCAGCGTCTGATTGCCGGGGGGGCCGCGACGCGGCGCAGGCCGTCGCTCCGTCATCGGCCGGTGATCGGGCGTGAGCAGCACTACGACCGTGGCCTGATGCTGTTCTCCATGGGCTCGACGATCGTCGCGACCTTTGTCGCAGGGTTGCTCTGGATCTGGAGCGGCTGGTCCGACGGCGCCAACGCGGTGGCCTTCGTCGCCATCGCGTGCTGCTTCTTTGGTGCCCTCGACCGGCCGGCGCCATCCATGCGCATGATGCTGACGTGGACGGTCGTCGCCTATGTGCTGACCGGCGTCTACCTCTTCGCGATTCTGCCGCGCATCAACGACATCGAGATACTGGCCCTGGTGCTGGCCCCGCCGTTTCTGCTGATCGGCGTGCTCATGCCGCGCCCCGAGCTGACGCTGGTCGCCCTTCTGATGGCCGCCAATCTGACCGGCGATCTGGGCTTGCAGGGACGCTACGGCACCGACTTCACATCCTACGCCGACGGCGGGCTGGCGATCGTCGCCGGTCTCCTTTTCGCCGTGCTTTGGACCCTCGTCACGAAGCCGTTCGGCGCCGAGCTGGCGGCGCGCCGCCTCGTCAGGGCCGGCTGGGCCGATCTCGCCGATCTTGCGACGGGATCCCGCCGCGTCGATCATGCCGCCCTGGCGAGCCGCACGCTGGATCGACTGGGGCAGCTGACGCCCCGCCTTGCCGAAGCGGACGGCGGCCCCGGCGCCGTCGACGGCCTGGCGGACCTGCGCACGGGCTACAATATCATCGCCCTGCAGGGCGAGCGCCGCGCTCTACCGGGCGACGCCGGGGACCGGATCGACGCCGTGCTCGGGGGCGTCGCAGCCTTCTTCCGCACCTGCCTCGTCAGCGGCCGGCGGACCGCCGCGCCCGATCACCTGCTGCGGGATATCGACCGGGCGCTGCAAGCTGCTGCCACCGGCGGTCAGGGACAAGCCGCCCGGACCACACTGGACGCGCTGGTGGGTCTGCGACGGGCGCTGTTTCCGCTGGCGGCGGGGCCTGGCGGTCACGACCCGACAAGGACGGGCTTCGACGCCCCGCCCGCCTTTGCCGTCGCGGCGGAATAGCCCATGCCGCTCGAGCTCGATCTCTACGGCGTCTATCTGCCCGGTGTCTTCGGCCTGATGCTCGCGGCCTACCTCATCGTGCGCGGCCTGCGCGCCGTGGCCGCCCGCACCGGCTTTTATGCGTTGGTCTGGCATCGCGCCCTGTTCGACCTAGCCGTCTACGTCATCGTTCTCGACGCCCTGTTCTCGTACACCTCAAAGCTCATCCCATGACATATCTCATCGGAACCGGACGTCTTCTCGTCACCCTGGCTGCCGTGGCAGTCGCCGCGTTCGTCGGCCGCGGCCTCTGGGACTACTACATGAACGCGCCGTGGACGCGCGATGCGCACGTGCGCGCCGACGTGGTCGAGATCGCGCCCGATGTGGCCGGCCTGGTCGAGGACGTCCTCGTCCACGACAACCAGACGGTGCATCGCGGCGATGCGCTGTTCCGTGTCGATCGCCGTCGCTTCACCATCGCGCTCGAGCAGGCAGAGGCGACCTTGACCGGCCGCAAGGCGTCGCTCGACCTCGCCCAGCGCGAACTGGCCCGCTCGCAGAACCTCGGCGACTACGCCTCCCGCCAGCGGGTGGAGCAGGCCCAGGCCGCCGTCGCCCAGGCCGACGCGTCCTATCGCGAGGGGCTCGCGGACCGAGACCTCGCCAAGCTCAATCTGGCGCGCTCGAACGTCACGGCATCAGTGAACGGCATCGTCTCGAACCTGGCGCTGCATGTCGGCGAATACGTTGCCACCGGCAAATCCGTCGTTGCCCTCATCGATACCGACTCGCTGCGTGTCGAGGGCTATTTCGAGGAGACCAAGCTGCCCCGCATTCATGCGGGAGACAAAGTCGCCATTCGGCTCATGGGGCAGCCCGGCACGCTTCAGGGCACGGTCGAGAGCATCGCCGGCGGCATCGAGGATCGCGAGCGCGCCGACGGCGCCGGCCTGCTTGCCAACATCAATCCCACCTTCACCTGGGTGCGTCTCGCCCAGCGCGTCCCGGTGCGGATCAGGCTGGACAAGCCGCCGGCGGACATGCGGCTGGTCGCAGGCCTCACCGCCACGGTGCAGGTCGAGACGCCGGACGGGCACGCCGCGACGGTCTTCCGCCGCAGCACCGGCTCTTGAGCGCAGCCGACGAGGGGGCGCGCGGGGCCGCGCCGGCGATCCTACGGCCAGGGCCGCGGCCTGTCAGTCCAAGGACGGATCCGCTCGGCCACCGGCCCGCTCGGCTCTGGCCGAGGGGCCGGAGCCGCGGGCATCAGAGCTGCTTCAGCGTCAGCTTCTCGATCTCGCGCCAGTCCAAATCGTAGCCGAGGCCGGGCTTGGTCGGCGCATTGACATAGCCGTCGCGCTCCACGCGGATCACGTCGGCCATGCCGATGTCGAGGATGCCCTGGGGCACCGGGATCTCGAACAGGTCGCAATTGTGGATGGCCAGCATGACGTGCAGGTGCGCCGCCTGGACCAGCGTGGTGCCGTAGCTGTGCGGCTCGTATTTGGCGTTGAAGGCTTCGCACAGCGCCGCCGACTTGCGCATGGCCGAGATGCCGCCGATCCAGTCGCCGACCGAGCGGATGCTGTCGACCGCGTGGCTCATCAGGTATTTGGGATAGCCGCGCAGGCCCTCGGTGACGCTCTCGGTGGCGGTGATCGGGATCTTGAAGCTGCGCGTCAGGTCGGCGAGGCCCAGAAGGTCGGAATCGGCGATGGGCGCCTCGTACCAGTAGAAGTCGAGCTCTTCGAGCACCTTGCCGACCTTGAAGGCCCCAAGCCGGTCGTAGGCGTTCACCGGGTCGAGCATCAGGTCCATCTTGTCGCCGAAGGCCTTGTGCACCGCCCGGCAGACCTCGATGTCCTTGTGCGGCACGCCGAAGGCATGCAGCTTGAAGGCGCGGAAGCCCTGCTCGTAGCATTCGCGGGCGATGTCCACGTATTCGGGCACGGTCTCGTACATCACCGTGCTGGCGTAAGCTTTGATGCGGTGACGGGCGGCGCCCAGCAGCTTGTAGATCGGCACGCCGTGGTGCTTGCCCAGGATATCCCACAGGCAGATGTCGACGGTGCTCGATACGGCATTCGGCGACTTCAGGCCGTCGGTCAGCTTGTAGGAGATCGCCTCCACGTCGTGCGGATCCTGCCCGATCAGCAGGGTCCGAAGGCCCGGCAGCGCGGATTCGATCTCGCCCGCGGACATCAGCCAGGTGATGCACTGGCCCTCGTGGCCGTCGTCGGTCGCGATGCGCAGCAGGATGTGCTCGATGGTGCGCGGTGGCCACTCCTCCTTCCAGCGGAACTGGTAGTCGAGCGGCTTCAGCACGTGTGCCTTCACGTCGGTGATCTTCATGGGGCTTCTCCCTCGCTTGAGTTATCGGTGACGGTCAGGACGCCGTCGCTGCGGCGGCGGGCGCTGCGCGCGAGCGCGGCCAGATCTGGGGGTTGACGAGGCCGTCGGGCGCGACGCCCCGCAGCGCGGCGTCCATGGCGCGGGCGGCTGCCATGGCCAGCCGTTCGAACGCCTGAGCGGTGATGCCGGCGTCGTGCGGTGACAGCACCACGTTGGGCATCGCCAGCAGCGGGTCGTCCGCGGCCGGCGGCTCGGGCTCGAACACGTCGAGGCCGGCTCCGGCGATCAGGCCGCCGGCGAGCGCCCGGCGCAGCGCCAGCGGATCGACCACGCCCCCGCGCGAGGTGTCGATCAGCCAGGCGCCCGGCTTCATCACCGCGAGCTCGGCTGAGCCGATGAGGGCGCGCGTGGACGGGCGCAGCGGCACGTGCACAGAGACGATATCGGCCGCCCGCAGGGCGTCGGACAACGGCGCGACTGCGTCCACATGCCGGTCGGCCGGATCACGCCCGTCGGGCGTCACCGCCAGCACGCGCATGCCAAAGCCCTGCTTGGCGATGCGGGCGAGCTCCCGGCCGATGGCGCCGAAGCCGACGATCGCCAGCGTGCGGCCGGAGATCTCGGCAAGGCCGCCGTGCCAACGCGCCTCGAAGCATCCCGCGCGGACGGCGCCGTCCGTATGCACGAGCCGCTTGGCGAGGCACAGGATGAGGCCGATGACGTGCTCGGCGACGGACAGCGCGCCGGCGCCGACCGCGTGCGTCACCAGGATGCCGCGGACGGAAGCCGCCTCGACGGCGATGTGGTCGACCCCCGAACCGGCCGCCGCGATCACCTTGAGCCGGGGCGCCGCCGCGAGCAGGTCCGCCGAGACGGTGAGCGGCGGATAGGCGTAGAGTGCATCGGCGCCCCCCAGGAACCCGCGGATGTCCTGGCCCGCCGCCACATCCACCACGCGGTGGCGCGCGGCCAGCCAGTCGCGCCCGGTCGGGTGCAGCATGGGCAGGCCGAGGACGATGGTCGCCGGTCTCACGCCGCGCCCTCCAGGTCGGCCGGCGCGCGCCCGAGATAGGCTTGGCGCACGACATCGGTCCTGCCCAGTTCCGCTGGCGTGCCGGCCGCGGCGATGCGGCCGTTGGCCAGCACGTAGGCGAAGTCGACGAAGCCGAGCGTCTGCTCGACCACCTGCTCGACCAGCAGCACCGAGACGCCCTGGGCGCGGATGTCGCCGAGGACGCGGAACACCTCGTCGACCAGGATCGGGGCGAGACCGAGGGACGGCTCGTCGAGCATCAGTACGCTCGGGCGGCGCACCAGCGCCTGGGCGATGGCCAGCATCTGCTGCTGGCCGCCGCTGAGCGTGCCCGCGGCGGCGGGGGCTTTCTCCCGAAGCGCCGGGAAGAGCGTGAACGCCTCGTCGCGGCGGCGGGCCATCTCGGCGCGCCCGAGGCCCAGGCGATACATGCCGAGCTGGATGTTGTCGGCGACACTCTCCTTGCGGAAGATGCGGCGGCCCTCCGCCACGTGCGACAGCCCGCGGCCTACCAGCGTCTCGGCGGCCAGCCCCTGGATGTCCTTGCCGGCGAGGCGGATTCGCCCGGCCGAGGGTTTCAGCAGGCCGGAGATCGCCTTGAGCAGCGTCGATTTGCCGGCCCCGTTGGCACCCAGCAGCGCCACGGCTTCGCCGCGGCCCACGGCAAGCGCCACGTCGCGGACGATCGGCACCACGCCGTAGCCGACGGCGAGCCCGTCGACCGCAAGGATCGGCTCGGGCCGGCTCATGACCGTCCTCCGGTGTAGGCCTTGACCACCTCGGCGCTGCGGAACACCTCCTCGGCGCTGCCCTGCGCGAGGATGCGGCCCTGGTCGAGCACGGTGACCGTGTCGGCGATGTCGGCGACGAGCTCGATGTGGTGCTCCACCATGACGATGGTGATGCCGAGCTTGCGCATCTCGGCGATCAGGGTGGCGAGGCGCTCCAGCTCCCCCATGGAGAGTCCCGCCGCCGGCTCGTCGAGCAGCAGGAGCTGGGGCCGCCCGATCAGGGCACGGGCGATCTCCACCAGCCGCTGCTGGCCGTGCGGCAGCAGCGCCGCCTGATCGTGAGCCCGGTCGGCGAGCCCCACGAGCGCCAGCCATTGCATGGCCTCGCCGTCGAGATCGGCGGCCTCGCGCCGGGCCCGCGGCAGCCGCAGCGCCAGTTCGAACCCATTCGCCGCCTCTCGGGCATAGCCGCCGAACCGGGTGTTCTCGATGACCGAGAGGTCGCCGAGCAGTTTTGGGGTCTGGAAGGTGCGCTGCACGCTGAGCCGGGCGATGCGGCTGGGCGCGGCACCGACGATCTCCGTCGTGCCGAGGCGGATCGAGCCGCTGCTTGCCGGATAGAAGCCGGAGATCAGGTTGAGCAGCGTCGTCTTGCCGGAGCCGTTCGGACCGACGACAGCGTGGATGCGGCCGGCCGGGAGCGCCATGGCGACGCCGTCGAGCGCCTTGACGCCGCCGAAGCGCTTGCTGACGTCGTCGATGGTGACGGGCGTGCCGGCGATCGGCTCGATCGGCTTGGCGCGGGTCGGCACGGCAGCCGCCGCCTTGCGCTCCGGCATCAGCCGCCGCTGCAGCGAGGCGATCGCCCCCGCCAGTCCCTCGGGCAGGAAGATCGAGAAGGCGAGCAGGCCCACCCCGTAGGCGATCATCCGGTATTCCTTCAGGCTGCCCAGCAGTTCCGGCAGCACGAAGAACGCCAGCACGCCGAGCAGCGGGCCGGAGAGCCGCGCCGGCCCGCCCAGCACCACGACGAACAGGAAGAAGATCGAGAAGTCGAAGGTGAAGTCTTCCGGCGTTACCACCACCTTGGCGACGGCATAGAAGGCGCCGGCGAGCCCGGCGACGGCGCCGGAGAAGAGGAAGGCGAAGAGGCGCAGGCGCGCCGGGGACACGCCGCTCGCCTGGGCCGTGACCGCGCCTTCGCGGATCGCATGCAGCGCCCAGCCGACCCGCGAGTTCATCAGGTTGGCGATGACCCACCACAGCAGGGCGCTGACGGCCACGACGAGCCAGAACACGGCGACGCCGGAGAAGCGGTAGCCGAAGAGGCTTGGCGCGGGCACGCCGACGATGCCGCCGTAGCCGCCCGTCAGCCAGCGCAGGTCCGCCAGCATCGCCGTCACCGCCAGGGTGAAGGCGATGGTGATGAGGACGAAGTACCACGACGACAGGCGTAGCGCCGGAAGGCCGAGGAGGCCGCTGAAGCCCATGCCGACCGCTGCGGCGAGCCCGGCGGCCGGCCAGAAGCTCCAGCCGTACTGGACCGTGGCGATGGCCGTGGCGTAGGCACCGACGCAGATGAGGGCGCCGTGGGCGATGGAGATGATGCCGGCGTAGCCGCTCAGCACGTTGAGCCCCATGGCGGCCATCACGTAGATGGCCGCGAAGGTGAGCAGCAGCAGGTAATAGGAGTTGCTCATGGCGAAGGCGGCCGCGATGAGCGTGGCGACCACGCAGATCGTCGCCGTGAGCGTGGGTAAGCGCAGGCGCGCGGCCGGCGCCGCCGGGATGGTGTCGATCATGCCCATCCTCACACCTCTCGCGTCAGCCGCGCACCGGCGAGGCCGTGCGGGCGCACGAGCAGCAGCGCGAGCACGACGGCGAGCAGCAGCACCTGCCGGTAGCCCGGCGTGGCGGAGACCGAGCTCAGGCTCTCCACGCAGCCCACCAGCATGCCGCCGGCGAGCGCCCCCCAGTTGTTGCCGACGCCGCCGATGGCGAGCGCCATGAAGCCCTTGACCAGCAGCATCATGCCGATCGACGTGCTGGCGAGGACGAGAGGCGCGGCGATGACGCCCGTGAAGGCGGAGTAGGCGGCCGCTACGGCGAAGGAGCCCATGGTGAGGGTGAGCGGGCTGATGCCGTTGAGGCGCGCGCCGTCGCGGTCCTCGGCGACGGCCAGCACCGCCTTGCCGACCAGCGTCGAGCGGTAGAACCACTCGACCGCCGCGATGGAGAGCGCAGCGAGGACGATCACCGCGACCTGCTGGGTGGAGAAGGTGAGCGCCCCGATCTGCACCATGTCGAGGGAGGCGCCGGGCACCGGCGGCACCGCCTGCGGGTCGGTGCCGTAGACACGGTCGCTCGTGTGCAGCACGACGATGGAGAAGGCGAGCGTGCTGATGATCCAGCCGTGGTGGTGCCGCGCATTGGCGAGCAGCGGCGCCACCGCCAGCCGCTCCTCCAGGAGCCCGAGCGCGCCGGCGGCGACCAGCACCAGCGCGGTGCCGGCGAGCCAGGGCAGGGACCAGCCGGTCATCAGCCCCCAGGCGAACATCGCCCCCAGCATCACGAACTCGCCCTGGGCGAGATTGAAGACGTTGGTGGGCTTGAAGGCGATGTTCAGGCTCACGGCCACCATGGCGTAGACGGCGCCCATGGTGACGCCCGAGACGAGCAACGCGAGGATGTCTTCGAGCGACATCAGGCAACCCCCGGCGCCCGCCGCCGCAGCAGGCCGCGGTATTCCTTGGCGAGCGGATCGTCGGTCGAGTTGGCGATAGCCATGGCCACGACATCCGGCCCGTAGGCGGTGTGCTTGTCGGCGGTGAAGCTCATGTTGCCGAACAGGCCCGCGACCGACGTGGAGCCGTCGAGCACGGTCTTGATCGCCTCCGGATCCGCTGACCGGGCCTTCTCCGCCGCGTACTTCAGCGCGAAGAGGAAATCGTAGAACGGCGTCGTTGCGGCCGGGCCGATCAGGCTGTCGGGCACGTCGCTGGCCAGGATCTTCTTGGCGTAGGCGCGGATCCGCTCCGACGGCGGCTCGGCATCGGTGTAGGTGAGGGCGCTGAAGGTGGCGGCATAGATGTCGGGATAGCGGGCGCTCTCCGGCACGGCGCCGGGGGTGCCGGCGAACAGGAGGCCGGTGTGGCCGACCACCACCGGCTTCCAGCCGATGCGCGACAGGCCGACGAGGAATTGGGTGACGTCGACGTTGTTGGAGATGTGGGTGTCGAGCGCCTCGGCGCCGTCGCTGCGCAGCTTGCGCAGGAAGGGCGTCATGTCCGTCGACTTGATCGGGAAGGTCTGGTCACTGACGATCTGGAGGCCCTTGGCCGGCGCCTGCTTCAGGATGGCGTCGCGGGTCGAGGCGCCGGCCGCCGAATCCTCCACGAGGATGCCGATCTTCTTGGCGCCGACCTTGGCCAGATACTCCACGTGGCGGGTGACCTGGGCATCGGAGGTGAAGTTGAACTGGTAATGGAAAGGATAGCGCTTGCCGTCGCCCACCTCGCTGGCGGTGGCGTAGGTCGCCTGCAGGATCTTCTGCGGCGTCGACACCTCCAGCGACGCCAGCGCCTGGGAGCTCCCCACCGGCCCGACGACGTAGCGAACGCCCGTCTCGATCAGCCGGCGCATGGCGATCGGCTGCTGCGCCGGGGAGGCCTGGTCGTCGACCTCCACCTTGACCAGCCTTTTGCCGAGGATGCCGCCCGCCGCGTTGATCTCGTCAAGCGCCAGCTGCGGCGAGATGTAGAGCGGGTTGAAGCTCGATGCGAGCGGCCCGGTCAGCGGCTTGAGCCAGCCGATCCTGATCTCGTCGGCTGCCTGCGCGACTGCGCCCCGGACCCCGCCGGCTGCGAGGGCGGCGGCGCCCGCGCCGAGCTTCAGCACGGCGCGGCGGTGCAGCAAGCGGCGCCGCGGGGGGCGCCCACCCTGATCCTGTCGGTCCATGTCTTCCTCCCTTGCTGCTTTTGTCGTTCGATGCCGGCACGGCGGCGGCGGGAGCTGCCCCGCCGATCCCCTGGCTTCGCCCGTCCCGGCCTCCCACGAGGGGAGGCCGGCGTGCGCGCCGACTCGCCTACGCTTCACGTTCGCAAGACGAAGCTCTCTTTCCCCCTTGCGGGGAGGGGCAGGGGGGCGGCCCAGCCTCGCTAAGCTTTCAAGGCTAAGGCTGTCCGCCCGCCCTCACAGCTCGCCAAGCTTGTGCTTGTCGACGAAATCCCAATCGATCTTCATGCCGAGGCCGGGGCCCTGGGGCACGTGGGCGAAGCCCTCGCCGTCGACGCGGATCAGCTCTTCGACGCCGAACTGGAACAGCGGCTCCGGCACCAGCTGCTCGTAGTAGGTGGTGTTCTTGATCGAGCAGGCCACCGCAAGGTTCGCCGCTTCGAGAACCGGGTTGGCGTTGTTGTGGACTTCGAGGTTCATGCCGAATGCTTCGGCGAGGCCGGCCGCTTTCTTGACCGCGCCGATGCCGCCCTTGAAGGCGACGTCCGCGCGCAGGATGTCGATGGCGCGGTCGGTGATGTATTCGGGCATGGTGAAGATCGAGCCCTCGTTCACCTCCACCGCCAGGATCGGGATGTCGAGGGCCTGGGCCAGCATCTTGTAGCCGTGGATGTCGTAGTCGCGCAGCGGCTCCTCGTACCAGACGAAGCCGAGCTCCTCGAGCGCCCGGCCGACGCGTAGCGCGTCGGTCTGATTGTAGGCGGAGACCACGTCGATCATCAGCGCCCAGTCGTCGCCGACGGCCTTGCGCACCGCCTGGCAGGCCTTGATGTCCTCGTTGGGGCGGCCCACCACGTGCAGCTTGTAGCCATGGTAGCCGCGCTCCTTGTAGCGTAGCGCCTCCTCGACGAAGTCCTCGACCCTTGGCTTGGTCATCGAGCTGGCGTAGGTGGGCAGCTTGGTCTGGTAGGTGCCCAGGATCTCGTGCACGGGGCGGCCGACGGACTTGCCGTAGAGGTCCCAGATGGCGACATCCATGATGCCGATGGCGAACAGCGGCGTGAACCACAGCCGGTTCAGCTCCCACATATCCTGCCAGATCGCTTCCCGCTGGGCCGGGTCGCGGCCGATCAGGAGCGGCTTGATCGAATTTGCCAGGTAGTGGGCCATGCCGAGCCCGCCGCCGAGGCTCAGGCTCTCGCCGGTGATGCCCTCGTCGGTCTCGATGCGGATGGCGACGAACTCGGTGATGTGGGGCAGGAGCGACTGGCCCTTGATCATCACGTCGGCGGCCTTGCCGCCGAGCGGACGCCTGAACGGCACGAGCTTGACGTCGGTGATCTTCATGGGGCCTCCCTTGGCGCGACGCGTGACGCTCACGGGCGTCTTGCCGTGCACCCTAGGCGGCCTTGCCGGCACAGAATGACAAAGGTTAACATTTCACCGATGTTCGGCCGGCACTACGATCTCGGCGTGCTCGACACCGACGGCTGGTTCCGCCGGCTCGGGGCCGGCCTGCGCGCCCGCATCCTGAGCGACGGCGTGGTCCGCTCCTATCCGACCGGCGCGCTGGTCTATGCCGCCGGGGACCCGCCGGAGGGCTTCTTCTGCGTCATCTCGGGGGAGGTGCGGCTCGTGCACTACGCATCGAGCGGCAAGCACGCCTTCTACGCCATCTTCGGTCCCGGCGGCTGGTTCGGGGCGCTATCGGAGATCGATGGCCTGCCCCGCTTCAGCGATGCGGTGGCGTCGGCCGACAGCGTCGTCTTCATGCTGGGCCATGGCGCGTTCCAGCGCATCCTGCGCGAGCATGAGGACAGTCCGGCCGCGTTCCTGGCGCTGCAATGCCGCAACCTGCGCACCACGCTCGACATGGTGGCCGAGGCGCATGCGCTGCCGCCGCGCCAGCAGGTCGTGCAGATCCTGCTGTCCCTCTACGAGCGCGAGTTCGCCGGCGCGCCCAAGGAGCGGCCGGCGCGGCTGACCCAGGAGGCGCTGGCGGCCATGGCGGGGCTGTCGCGCCAGACCGTGGCCAAAGTGCTGCACCGGCTGCGTGCCGAAGGCCTGGTCGACCTCGGCTACGGCAGCGTGCGACCGACCAGCATCGCCGCGCTGCGGGCCGCCGCGCGGGAGGACGGGCGGCTGGCGCGGATGCGGTGAGGGCCGGAGGCAGGCGCGCGCGGCTGCGCGGGAACTCGACGGGAGCAGGCCGGCTTAGGCCGCCTCAACCGTCATGGCCATCCATCCAATGCTTGAGCTTTTGCCGTCGAATCGCCACACGGTCCAATCCAGATCAGTATATGGGCGACACGCAATGCGTAAATTGAAATTCATAGAAGAAGATTCGCGAAGACAGCCCGTAGCCCGAGGTCTGAACCGGCCGAACGAATAGGCTGGCTCCCGCGTCTACGCGAGGTGTCTCCTTCAGCGATGGATGGCCGGGCCAAGCCCGGCCATGACGTTTTTGTGGCTGCGGCCGAACCGCCAACCGGATCAAGCCGCTTTGGCGGTGAGATCGTTGCCCCGGATCTCGACCTCGATTTCCAGGATCGACAGGGGGGAGCCGCGCTCCAGGCGCACCTTCACCGCCTCGCGTTCGCAGGTCACGCGTTTGGCGACCGCCGCCAGGATGTCCTCGCGCAGCACCGAGAGCAGGTCGTCGCCGCTGCCGAGGATCTGGCGTTCGTGCGACAGCAGGATTTGCAGCCGCTCGCGCGCCTCCGGCGCGCTGGCGGGCGAGAACAGTCTACCCCACAGCTTCATGCCGCCCTCCGCAGGAACTTGCCGAGCAGCCCGCCGCGGCGCTCCGTCGGCACTTGCACAGCCACGTCCTCGCCCTTGAGCCGCCGCGCCGCGTCCATGTAGGCGCGGGCGGGCGGGCTCGCCGGATCGTTGATCGACACCGGCACCCCGAGGTTGGAGGCCTTGAGCACATCGCCGCTCTCGGGAATGATGCCGAGCAGCGGGATCGACAGGATCTCCAGCACGTCCTCGGTCTTCAGCATGTCGCCGCGGGCGGCGCGGGCAGGATCGTAGCGGGTGAGCAGCAGGCGCTTGTCGACGGTCTCGCCGCGTATGGCCTTCAGGGTCTTGGCGTCGAGGATGCCGACGATGCGGTCGCTGTCGCGCACCGAGGACACTTCCGGGTTGGTGACGACGATGGCGATGTCGGCGTGGCGCATGGCGAGGGTGGCGCCGCGCTCGATCCCGGCCGGGCTGTCGCAGATCACCCAGTCGAACTGATCGCGCAACTGGGCGATGACCGTGTCGACGCCCTCCTCGGTCAGCGCATCCTTGTCCCGGGTCTGCGACGCCGGCAGCAGGAAGAGGGTGTCGACGCGCTTGTCCTTGATCAGCGCCTGCTGCAGCTTGGCGTCGCCCTGCACGACATTGACGAGGTCGTAGACGACGCGCCGCTCGGCGCCCATGACGAGATCGAGGTTGCGCAGGCCGACGTCGAAGTCGACCACCGCGACGCGGTCGCCCGTCTTGGCAAGCGCCGCGCCGATCGCCGCCGTCGTCGTGGTCTTGCCGACCCCGCCCTTGCCCGATGTCACCGTGATGATCTTGGCCATGCTCCGCTCTCCTCTCAAAGTGCGGCAAGCCGCAATGCGTCGTCGTCGATCCAGGCCCGCACCGGCTTGCCCCACAGGGCCTGATCCAGGTGCTCGGCCGTCTTGTAGGCGCCGTCGATGGCCAGCAGCTCGGCCTCCATGCGCTGGCAGAAGATCCGCGCCTTGGCGCCGATCGTCGCGCCGGCGATGACCCGGCCGCAGAGCGCGCCGTAGACGTGGATCGAGCCTCCGGCGATGATCTCGGCCCCCGATGCGACCGAGCCGACAACGGTGACGTCGCCCTCCAGGCACACGATCGACTGGCCGGAGCGCACCTTCTGCTCGACGATGAGGTTGACCGGCTCGATCGGCGCGCGGGCCGGCTCCGCCGCGGCCGTGGTGTCCGGCAGCGCCATGTCGATGTCGCGGCCGCCGCGCATCAGCGGCGGCATGGTGAGGTCGGCCATGCTCGCCCGCACGCCCTCCAGGCCGACAAGGCGCACGCCCCGCGCGGCGAGTGCGGCGATCCAGTGCTCCACCTCCGCCTTGCTGTCGGCGCCGCCGGCGAGGTCGAGCACCACGGCGCGCCCGATGAAGAAGCCCGGCGAGCGCGAGAGCCAGACGTCGAAATCCGCCAGCCACTGCTCGAGCGGCGCGTCGGCCACCAGCGTCATGGCGATGAACGAGCGGCCCCGGAAGCGAATGGATGGGCCTGGTCGACTGACTGCGCTCACTGCTCGAATCTCCCTTTAGGGAAGATTCAGTTTACGAAGGTTAATGCCGGGTTAAGGGGAGGCGATAAATCTGCGCGAAACTGTCCACAATCGGCACGGCGCGGCGCCTGCGCCGCTGCGTCAATGCCTCGGAGCGGCGGGTACCCGCCAGCGCATTCCGCCGTCGGATGGGCATCATCCACAGAGGAGCAATGCTCCCGCTCCTGGATCCGCAGCGCCTCGCTTGCGATCGGATGATTCGACCCGGTCGCGCGGCCTCTTAGAACGCTTCCTGTTCAGGCGGACCCAGCTGATTCGCCAAAAGCGCTCCGGATCAAATGCTCCCGGGCGGGTCGCCGGCAAAGCTAGCAATACGTCGATTTTCTACGATTTACGAAGTTTATACATGATTCAACAGCTCATCATCGGTCGAGGGGCCGGCGTCGTCGCTGAGCCCCTGCTCTCGTTGACCCCTTGCGTCGCCGGTGGGACGATCCCGCCGAACCGTTCGTCGGAGGCATCATGCGACAGCTTGCAGTTTCGGCACTTCTCATTCTCCTGGTCTCGAACGCCCTCGCCCAAGCGCCAAACACCGTCTCGAAGCCTCAGGCCTGCCGCGCGGAGGCCACGAAAGCCGTGAAGGGCAATAAGGCGCTCAATTGCGACCGAGACATGAATTCCTGCCGCAGCTACGGAAAGCAGATCTACGACGCCTGCATGAGTCGGGGGTGATCTTGTCAGCTGCCGGCGCGGTCAGCGCATGAGCATCCTGGGCAAGTGGCGGATCGTCGAGCTGCCGGGCTACGAGGACGATTGCGCCGACATGGTAGAGCCGGCCTACATCCTCATCGAAGCCCGTGGCGGTGCTTTCGTCTTCGGCTGCGTCACCGGATCATTCGCACACGGAGCCAAAGGCGACGCGGTCGAGTTTGCTTGGAACGGCAACGACGAGATGGACGAGGCATCCGAGGAGGGATTGGCCGAACTCCAGCCAGACAGCTCGCTTCGGGGCGAAATCAGCTTCCACGCCGGCGATGACATCCCCTTCGTCGCCCGCCCTTGGTCCACGTCGTCGACAGCCTGTTAGGTTGGCGCCGTCGGTCGCATGCGCGGGTGCTCTGATTGGGTCGAGCACTATACTTTACTTTATTTGAGGTCGCCGGTGCCGACGGCCGGTCACATTGGCTCAATCCCAGACCTCGGAATGCTCGGCGTGCGTCGGCAGATAGGCCCCCTCGGCGTAGAACGTGTCATAGAACTCCAGGTCGATATGCTGGGCCTGGGTGTAGACGGCGATGCCGACCGAGGGCTGCGTCGCCGGGAATTTGCCATACGTGTCCCAGATGTCCTGCGCCAGGCTGCCGAGATAGTCCACGAAGGCGGTGTCGTAGCGCTCGATGCGCGCCTTGACCCCGGCGTTGTCGCGGAAGGGGCCGGGCCGCCAGGGCTCGTGGTTGCCGTTGGGCCCGAATTTGCGCGTCGCGAAGCGCTCCGCCGCTTCCTGCATGTCGCGCACGTAAGGGGGCACCAGCGGCTCGAACAGGCCGTCGAGGCCAACCGGGTTGGGCTGGAGCCAGGCGGGATTGCGGGCGAAGCGGAAGCCGAAGCCGGGAATGCCCTGCTCGGCGCTGGCGCCGAGCAGGGCATTGACGTTCAGCCCGGAGAACAGCCAGCCGCCGAGCCCGATCGCCTGCTCCAGGAGGTGGATGTTGTAGGCGGCGATGGAGAGCTCGGCCGCGACGCTGGTGCGCGAGGCGCCCTCGATGACCGGCAGCGGCACCTTGCGGTCCTCGTACAGCACGCCCGCCCGGATCAGCCTGTCCGGCTTGCCGAGCACCCGCTTGTCGCGCGGGTCGACGACCAGGACACCCTCGCCGCTGCGGATCCAGAGCTGGTTGAAGAGCGACTCCACCTGGTCGCCGACCGGGATGAACAGCGACGTCCCCGGGCGGTTGGCGACCCATCGGTTATGGGCGGAGACGTGGGGGAACTCGCGCGGCAGCTCGACCCGGGCCTCGCTCAGCTTCACCGTGTTGTCGCGGACGATGGCGAGCAGGCGCTCCAGATCGTCGGCCCCCTGGTATTCGCGGATGGCGTCCGGATCGAGGTCGCGGAAGCGCGTGATGTAGCTGCCGCTGTCGTCGGTGATCAGCAGCTCCGAGCCCTGCGCGGCGGCGCCGCTCGGGAAGGTTCGCCCGATCGGCCGGACGGTGTAGTTGCAGCCGGTGTCGGCGGTCCCCGACGGCGTATGGGGAATGCCGAGGTTCCAGCCGCTCAAGCCGGCGCCGGCCGCGATCAGGAGCGCGCGCTCGATCTCGCTCAGCGCCTTGGGCTCCTCTTTGGAGCGATAGGCCAGGGGGCCGTCGGGGATCTCCATGCCGCGGCCGAAGCGCCGCGAGCGGCGGCCGTAGAGGGCGTCGAGCAACGGAAAGCGGGCGAGCGACTGCAGGGCGCGCGCATAGTCCTTGGGCGTCGTGGCCATGGCCGATCCTTCCTGTCCCGGGGAGCGCAGCGCCGTCAGAACGGGGCGTGGTTGACGGCGCTGAGAGCCTCGTCGAAGTCGAGGTAGCGAATGGTGACCTCGCGCCCGCCGGCGGCGCTCAGGCGCTCCCGGGTCGGCTCGCCCCAGGCGCGGGCGGCCTCCAGGCTGTCGAAGAGATAGACGCCGCCGCGGGTGCCGGCGGCCGCCTCGCGCACCCAGAACTTCCAGCGGAAGCCGTCGAGGGCGTTGATGCGCTCGGCCGAGGCGCGGCGGTCGGCGGCCGCAATGGCCTCCTGCGCTTCGCTCGGCACATAGCTGACGATCAGGAGCACGGGCATGGGTTGTCCTTTCCTCAAAGGGGCAGGGGAACGGCCGGGATCGGCCCGGCCGGTGGGGAGGCGACCTCCTCGCCGAGATAGGCGCGCAGCACGTCGCCGTCGTTCAACAGCGCGGCCGCAGGGCCGGAGCGCGCCAGGCGCCCCGCTTCGAAGACATGGCCGGTCTGGGCGAGCGACAACGCCAGCCGGGAGTTCTGCTCGGCCAGCAGCACCGTGACGCCGGACGCGGCGATGGTGGCGATGGCGCGCGCCATATCGCCGACCACCTTGGGCGCCAGGCCCAGTGACGGCTCGTCGAGCAGCAGCAACTGCGGCTCGGACATCACCGCCCGGCCGATGGCGCACATCTGCTGCTCGCCGCCGGAGAGGTTGCGGGCGAGGCTGGCGCGCCGCTCGGCCAGTCGCGGAAACAGCGTGTAGACCCGGTCGAGATCGCGCCGCACCGCTGGCCCGGCGCGGCGCGTGAAGGCGCCGGCCCGCAGGTTGTCGGCGGCGCTCATCTCCGGGAACAGTCGGCGGCCCTCCGGCGACAGCGCGATGCCGAGGCGGATGCGGGCCTCCGTATCGAGCCGGGCGAGATCGGCGCCGTCCGCCACGATCCGCCCCGCGGCCAGCGGCTCGAGGCCGGCGATGGCCCGCAGCAGCGACGACTTGCCCGCGCCGTTGGCGCCGATCACGGCGGCGGTGGTGCCGGTGGCGACCGTCAACGTCACGTCGCTGAGAGCGGTGACGGGGCCATAGCGCAGGCCGACGCTGTCGAGCTCAAGCCGCATCGGCGTCGCTCCCCAGATAGGCCTCGATGAAGTGGCGCGAGCGACGGACCTCGGCGGGCGTCCCGTCGGCGATGACGCGGCCGTCGGCGAGCGCGATGAGGCGGTCGCAGAGGCGCATGATCATCGGCAGGTCGTGCTCGACGACGACCAGCGAGACGCCGCGTTCTCGGTGGATGCGGCGCAGCAGCGCCTCCATGGCCAGCGTCTCGGCGCCGTTGAGGCCGGCGGCGGGTTCGTCGGCGAGCAGCAGGGTGGGCTCGGCGGCGAGGGCCATGGCCACGCCGACGATCTTCTGCGAGCCGTAGGGCAGGGTGGCGACGGGGGCCTCGGCCACGGCGGCGAGGCCGGTGAACTCCAGGATGTCGTCGGCCAGCCGCGCTGCCCGCCGCCGCGCCTCGGCGATGCGTCCGCGGCGCAGCAGGAGGCGGGGTGCGGCGAGCGCGCGCAACAGCGCCGCCTGCTCCAGGTGCCGGCGCACGCCGAGCTCCGGCCAGCTCATGGTCGATTGGAAGCTGCGGATCAGGCCGCGGCGCGCCATGGCGCCGGGCTGGCCGGCCGCGAGCGGCCGTCCCTCGAACAGCACCGTTCCACCGCTGGGGCGGATCGTGCCGGTGACGACGTTGAACAGGGTCGACTTGCCGGCGCCGTTGGGCCCGACCAGCCCGGTGATGCGGCCGGGCGCGATGGCGAAGGACACGCCGTCGACGGCCCGTATGCCGCCGAAGTGACGGCTGAGATTGCGGAGCTCGAGCTGTGCCGTCATGGGCGGCTCCGCCCGGCGAGGAGGCCGCCGAGCCCGCGCGGCAAAAACAGCATCAGCGCCAGCAGCGACAGGCCGTAGAGCAGTTGCTGATAGCGCACGCTGGCGCGGAACAGCTCAGGCAGCGGCACCAGGATCAGCGCGCCGATGAGGGGGCCGGCGAGCAGACCGACGCCGCCGACGACGTTCATGATCAGCGCCTTCACCGTCGCGCCGACGTTGAAGGCCTCGGGCGAGATATAGCCGAGGTAGTGGGCGTAGAGGCTGCCGGAGATGGCGGCCACCGCCGCGCTCGCTGCGAACACCAGCCGGCGCCAGGCGAGCTCGTCGGTGCCGAGCGACCGGCTCAGAGGCTCGTTGTCCGCCAGGCTCCGCAGCACCATCCCCGGCGTGCCGGCGAGCAATCCCCGCACCGCAAGGAGGACGAGGAACACGACGGCGAGCGCGAAGCCGTAGAAGGCGGGGCGCGCTTGCAGAGACAACGGGCCGAGCGACGCGGGCGGGATGCCCATGAGCCCGTTGTTGCCGCCGAAGGGCACCACGAACTCGACGAAGATGAGCACGATTGCCTCCCCCAGGCCGAAGGTCAGCAGCGCGAACTGCACTCCTCGCACGCGCAGGATCACCGTGCCGAGCGCTGCCGCGATCGCCGCCGCGATAACGACTGCGCCGACGAGCGCCAGGGGGAAGGGGAGGCCTGCGTCCCGCGCCAGCAGCGCCGAGGCATAGGCGCCGATGCCCATGAAGCCGCCCTGGGCCAGAGAGAGCTGGCCGATGCGCAAGGTGAGGTGGAGGCTCACCGCCAGCAGCCCCTCGATCGCGACCAGGATGGCCACGTGGTAGACAAAACCGTCGCCGGCGAGGAACGGCGCCAGGGCGATCGCTGCCGCGGCGAGCGCGGCAACGGCGGTTGCGGCGCGCCCCATCACGCTCTCCCCAGGATGCCGGATGGCCTGAACAGCAGCACGGCGATCACGGCGCCGAAGGAGGCGAGGGCGGCGAGCGTCGGATCGAAGAGGATCGAGATGCCGGCATCGAGCGCGCCCAGCAGCAGGGCGGCGATCAGCGCGCCGGGGATGCTGCCGAGGCCGCCGAGGACGACGACGACGAATGCCTTCATCAGGGCGGCGTCGCCCATGTCGGGCGCGGCGCCGTAGATTGGCGCCGTCAGCGCGCCAGCGAAGCCGGCGAGCGCGCAGCCCACGGCGAAGGCCGCGGGGTAGGTGGTCCATGGCCGCATGCCCTGCAGGCGCGCGGCCTCCGCATCCTGCGCCACGGCGCGCATGGCGAGCCCGAGCCGGGTGGCGACCAGCAGGCGGTGGGTGAGCGCGACGAGGACCAGGGCCACCGCCGCGGCGAACAGCTGGTCCTTGGGGATGACGGCCCCGCCCAGCGTGACGACGCCGCTGATCGGCCGGGCGATGCTTGGCCCGTCGGTGCCGAACACGGCGGTCACGGCCCCCTTGAGTGTGACCGCGAGCGCCAGCGCCACGATCATGCTGCCGATCTCGTCGCCGACGAAGCGCCGGAACACCAGCCGCTCGCAGACGACGCCGACGAGGCCCGCGACGAGCGCCGCCAGCGGCAGCGCCGCGGCGTAGCCGACACCCAGCACGTCCTGCACCACGTAGAGCGCATAGGCACCCAGCATGACGAACTCGCCATGGGCGAAGTTGACCACGCGCATGACACCGAAGATCAACGTGAAGCCGAGCGCCAGCAGCATGTAGATGGCCGCCGAAAGCGCCATAATGACGAGGAATTGCTGAAACATGGCGCCAATAATTCTGCGTGAATCGGCCTCTGGCCAAACGCTGGTGTCTGAACAAGTAGGCGGGAAGCCTTAAGCTACGTCATGGCCGGGCTTGACCCGGCCATCCATCTGCCGGGAAAATTTGTGACGCGCAGTGCGGGCTCTATGGCAGTGTTGCTGAGTGGATGGATGGCCGGGTCAAGCCCGGCCATGACGCGCACATAAGACGGAAATCGTAGCGCTTGTCCTCTCACGGTCCACACCGCGCGCGGAAAAGCTTGCTTCTACTGAAGGTCGACCTTGCCGATCACCCGGCCGGCCCCCTCCTGGATGGCGACCAGGTAGAGCGGCGTGTAGATCTGGTGGTCGACCCCGTAGGCCTCCTTGCCGCCCCAGGTGAGCGGGCCCACCGTGCCGGGGAAGGGGGCGGACTGCTCGATCGCCTTCACCACCTTGTCCACGTCGGTTGCGGTGCCGGCCCTCTCGATGCCGGCGAACAGGAGGCGGGCGGCGTCATAGAACAGGAAGACGAAATCGCCCATCTCGTTCTTGTGGTGCTTGGCGTACGCCTCGCGCAGCCGCGCCCATTCGGGGCTGGCTGGATCGCCCTGGGAGATGCCGACGACGCCCTCCGCATAGTCGGCCCCGGCGGTGCGCACGATCTCGGCCACATCGAAGCCGCCGAACTTGGTGAACAAGCCCTTGTAACCCTGTTCGCGTGCCTGGCGGATGATCAGGCCGGCGGTCGGCGGCGGTGTGGTGTCGAGCTCGATGCTGTCCGGCTTGGCAGCCAGCAGCTTGGTCAGCAGCGCGCGGAAGTCGGTCTGCTGGCGCTCGAAGTGCTCGGCCGCCACCACCTCGAGACCGGCTTTGCCATAGGCCTCCTTCTGGATGCGCTGGCTGTTCCAGCCGGTCTCGTCGTTGGCCGACACGGTGGCGATGCGCTTGACGGCGGGATGAGTGCGCTTCAGCCAGGCGATGGTCGCCGGCGCGAACTCCTGCGTCGTCGGGCCGACGCGGAAGATGTAGTTGCTGTCCTTGAGCACGGCGGCCGACCAACTCGCCGTAAACAGCACGATCTTGTCGCGCTCGGTGATAGGCTTGATCGCGAGCAGGGAGGCCGAGCCGATCGGGCCGAGGACGAAGCGCACGCCGTCAGGGCCGGCGAGCCGGTTGAGTGCGGTGACGGCCGAGGCCGCCTTGTACTGGTCGTCGTAGGCGACGATCTCGACTTTGTAGGCCTTGTCGCCGACCTTCAGCCCGCCTTTGGCGTTGACCTCGTCGGCGGCGATGCGGGCGCCGCCGTCGATGGCGAGGCCCCAGGTGGCGCCGGGGCCGGTGAGCGTGCCCAGGACGCCGATCTTGAGCGTCTCCTGCGCTTGGGCCCGCGCGCCGGCAGCGCCGGCGATGGCGGAGAGGATGGTCGCGGCAAGCGCCGCATGCCTGATCAGGCGCAACATGGGGGCTCCATCTCGGGGAAGGTCGGGACTGGTCGTTAGGGAGCCTTCGCTCAGGTGGGCGTGGCCGCGATCTTGTCCGCGAAGAGCTCGAGCGCACGCTGCTCTGCCAGCGCCGCTGCGGCGGGCCGGTAGGGCGCATAGCCCTCGCGGGCAAAGCCGTGGCCGGTGCCCGCATAGCGGAAGAAGCTCACGTTGGGGCTTTGCCGGAAGAGCGCCTTCACCGCGTTCACGGTCTCGGCCGGAATCCAGGGATCGTCGGCGCCGAAGTAGACCAGCGCCGGCACCGTGAGGCGGCCGAGCTCGTCGAGGTGCTGGTCGAGCTTGACGCCGTAGTAGGAGACCACGGCGTCGACGGGCTCGCGTACGCCGCCGAGTAGGGCGATGCGGCCGCCGAGGCAGAAGCCGACGACGCCGACCCTCGCGCCCTCGCCCAAGCGCGCGCGCAGCCAGGCCGCCAGGGGCCCGAGATCGCTGACGACGCCGTCGACGTCGACCTCCTCGCCCTGCGCGCGGGCCCGCTCCGGCTGATCGTAGTCCAGATGGACGCCGGGTTCCTGGCGCCAGAACAGATCAGGCACGAGCACCGTGTAGCCCTGCGCGGCGTAGCGCGCCGCAACGCCCCTGGCCCAGGCGTTGACGTTGTAAACCTCCGGCAGGATGACGAGGCCGCCGCCATTCGGCGTCTCCGGCGTCGCCAGAAAGGCCTCGAAGGGGCGGCCGCCCTTGCTGGTCAGCGTGATGAAACCGGTCATGGCAATCCGTCGGTCAGCACAGGCCCTCATCGCCCGGCCGCAATCGGCGTGCGCATGATGGACGAGCGGATGTTCAGTTTGGTCGGGCGGGACGGCCCGGATGGGTGGGAAAGTTCATCTGTATGACCTGCGAGGTCAATGATTTTCCGATCCAAATTTATAGTTATATGTAGAATATCATACTTCTATTTGTAGATCTGAATAGAATAATTTCTAGTTGACCGGAGATTGTTCGAAGGGCTCACGCCGGCGCCGTCACCCGCGCGGCGGCTGCGGGCTGGACGCGCTGCCGGGCAGCGGGATGGGCCTCGGGCAGTCGGGCGGCCTTGCCGAACACCTTTTCGCGCAGGGTGCCCGGTGCATAGTCCGTCGGGTAGACGCCGCGGCGCTGCAACTCGGGCACGACGAGGTCGACGAAATCGGCATAGCCGTCCGGTGTGATGGCGTAGCTCAGGTTGAAGCCGTCGATGTCGGTCTCGGCGACCCAGGCCTGCAGCTCGTCGGCGACCTGCTCGGGCGAGCCGATGGCCAACGGCCCGCGCCCGCCGATGGTGGTGTGCTCGATGACTTCGCGTATGGTCCACGCCTTCTCGGAATGGGCAAAGGCGTCAATCATCGAAGTGACGGCGTTGTCCTTGCGGATGATCGGGAAGGGATCGTCGAGGGCGTAGGCCGACAGGTCGATGCCGGTCCAGCCGGAGAACAGGGCGAGCGCCCCTTCGTGATCGACGTAGCCCAGGTAGTCGGCGAGCTTGGCCTGGGCCTCCGCTTCGGTCGCCCCGACGATGACGGTGATCAGCCCGTAGAAGCGGATGTCGTAGGGGTCGCGGCCGCGTGCTGTGGCCCGGCGCCGGATGTCGGCGACGGTCGCCGCCGCGGCCGCCTTCGAGGAATCGCCGAGAAACACCGCTTCGGCGTGGCTGGCCGCGAACTCGCGGCCCCGATTGGAGGCGCCGGCCTGGAACAGGAAGGGCGTGCGCTGCGGCGAGGGGTCGACGAGATGGATCGCCTCGAACTGGAAGTGCTCGCCGCGATGCTCGATCCGGTGGATCTTGCTGGGATCGGCGAAGGCGCGGCCGACCTTGTCGCGCAGCACCGCGCCATCCTCCCAGCTGCCTTCCCAGAGCTTGTAGACCGCCTCCAGGAACTCGTCTGCGATGTCGTAGCGCAGGTCGTGGGCGTTGATCCCGGGCCGGCCGACGGCGCGCGAGGCGGCAGCCGAATAGCCGGTCACCACGTTCCAGGCGATGCGACCCCCGGTGAGGTGGTCGAGCGTCGAGAAGCGGCGCGCCAGCGTGAAGGGCGGCTCGTAGGATACCGACGCGGTGATGCCGAAGCCGAGGTGCTCGGTGGCGTTGGCGAGCGCCGAGACGAGCAGCATGGGATCGTATTTGGGCACCTGCACGCCGCTGCGCAGGGCGACATCCGCGTTGCCGCCGTAGATGTCGTGGATGCCGATGCCGTCGGCGATGAACAGGGCATCGAACTTGCCGCGCTCCATGATGCGGGCGACATCGATCCAGTAATCGAGCGTGTTGAACTCCAGCGAGCGGTCGCGCGGGTGCGTCCACAGGCCTGGCGACAGATGCACCGGGGCGTGGATGGCGAAACCGTTGACGCGAATCTGCTTGGGCACGGACGGATCCTTTGGTGTGTGGCCGCGCGGCTCAGACGACGCCGCTTGGCGCAGGCTGGCTTCAGCCCGGTCGGATGAGGTTGCCAGAGCATGAGCGCCGCGCGCCCGTGGATGAGCGAGCGCGCGGCGCTATTGGAAGATTCCGGGCTCGGGATAGGTCCCGTCGAGGAACCACGTCCCGACGTTGCGGATCTTGTATTCGGCCGGGTTGCGCAGCGCATGGATGCGCACGTTGCGCCAGAAGCGGTCGAAACCGTTGCTGGTCGTGGCCGAGCGGGCGCCCATGACCTCGAAGATCTTGCTCGTCACCTCGAGCGCGGTCTCGCCGGCCAGCGCATTGGCGGCGGCCACGGCGATCGCGGCCTCGCCGCGCTCGCTCTCCGTCAGGTCGAAGCCGCGCCCCCAGGCCTGGTCGAGAGCGTTCAAGGCGCGGTCGGCCAGCAGGGTCGCGGCCTGGGTCCTGATGTAGAGGTCGTCGTAGGTGCGTTTCACCCACGGATCCTCGGTGTGCTTGGCGACGCCCGAGTAGATCCACGGGCGTGAGTGCTCGCGCGTGTAGTCGCGAGCCGCGATCAAGGCCCCCTGGGCGCTGCCGATGAAGACGTTGAGCAGCGTGCTCTGCTGCAACAGCACGCCGACCGACTGAAACGGCCTGCCCGCGTGGCGGCGGCCGTCGAGGACTTCGCTCTCGTGGACGCGAACGCCGTCGAAGCTGACGCGTCCGCTGCCGGTCTGGCGCTGCCCAATACCGTCCCAGTCGTGGTGGATGGTGAGGCCGGCGCGATCGGTCGGAATCGCCGCCAGGGTGAACTCCTGTCCGCTCGGGTCGAGCCAGGAAATCTGCAAATAGTCGGCGATGTGGGAGCCGGAGGTGAACGGCTTGTAGCCGTCGAGCACGTAGTGGGCGCCGTCACGGCGGCCGAACAGCGTCCGGGAGAAGCTGTTGCGGGCGTTGCCCCAGAACCAGTTCCCGGCCGCCGCGCGCCGGTAGAGATCGGCGGCCTGCTCGGGGCTGCCGCCGAGATAGGCGCCGTGGACCGAGCCGAAGTGGTAGCCGAAGAGGTGTCCGAACGAGCCGTCGACCTTGGCGAATTCGCGGGTGATGCGGAACGCTGTCGACCAGGGCTGCCCCTGGCCGCCATAAGCGGTGGGAATGGTGAGGCTCAGCAGCCCGCTCGCCCGCAGCAGCTCGAGCTGCTCCGCGGGCCGGCCGCCCTGCTTGTCGCGCGCCACCGCATCCACGGCAAAACGTTCGCGCAGCACAGCCGCCGCGGCGAGATAGGGATCAGACGTGTCGAGGTCGAAGCTCATGCCCGTGGTCCGTTCGCGGCCGACGCCCGCTGCCGCCGCGACGCTCTCCACGCTAGTGAAGTATTGCTGACGCTAACAGATGGATGAGCTTCGATCAGTAGAATTCAATTCCGTTGTGTCGGGCGCGGCGGGAACAAAATGTTCGATCAGGCCATGAATTCAGGTCATTTTTTTGGAAGGGCGAAGGTGGAGGCGCGTGGTCCGTCGCGGGGGCGCGCAGCCCGCGTCGACTGAGCATGGACCGGGAAGCCGGCAGTCGCGCGGCCGCCGATCCGGGCCTGCCGATCGACAGCCGCGGCCCGGCGCCCGCGGCATCCCGCGGCGCGATCGGGCGTCCAGGTGGGAGGGTGGAGCAGCCGGGCGCCATGGGGCATACTGCCGTCCGCATCGCCGCTGGACCGGCCCGGTCGGCCGGGAGGCGTTGACGACGGAGCATGCGGCACCGGAATGACCGAGACCCGAACCCCCGGCTTTTGCGCCCTGTGCAAGTCGCGCTGCGGCGCCATCCTCGTCACCCGCGACGGTCGCCTCGTCGGCCAGGAGCCCAACCCCGCCCATCCCACCGGCAAGGCGCTGTGCGTGAAGGGCAAGGCGGCGCCGGAGATCGTCTACAGCCCCGAGCGCCAGCTCTACCCGCTGCGGCGCACGCGCCCCAAGGGCGATCCCGACCCCGGCTGGCAGCGCATCTCCTGGGATGAGGCACTCGACGAGACCGCCGCGGCGCTGGCGCGCATCCGCGAGGCGCACGGGCCCGAGGCGGTGGTGTTCGGCCTGACGACGCCCAGCGGCACGCCGATCGCCGACGACCTGCGGTGGATCGAGCGCTTCATCAACGCTTTCGGCAGCCCCAACACCGCCTACGGCACCGAGATCTGCAACTGGCACAAGGACCACGCCCACGCCTTCACCTTCGGCCGCGGCATCGCCTCGCCGGATTTCGAGAAGACGGACTGCGTGGTGCTGTGGGGCCACAACCCGAGCGCGGCCTGGCTCGACCATGCCACCGCCGTCAGCGCCGCCCGCGCCCGCGGCGCGCGGCTGGTGGTGGTCGATCCGCGCCGCGCCGGCTTTGCCGCCCGCGCCGACGAATGGCTGCGGGTGCGCCCGGGCGCGGACGGGATGCTGGCGCTCGCCATCGCGGGCGAGATGATCGCCAACGGCCGGTACGACGCCGATTTCATGCGCGACTGGAGCAACGGTCCCCTGCTGGTGCGGGCCGATACCAACCAACTCCTGCGCGCCGGCGATCTCGCCGTGCCGCCGCCCGGTGCCGGGTGGGGCGACCTCGTGGCCATCGGCGCCGCGGATGGCGCGGCGATTGGCTATGCGCCGGCCAGGGGCACCTACGCCGGCGGCGCGGTGCCGCTACTCGACGCTGCCGCGACGCTCATGGGCACCGACGGCGCGCCCTTGGCTTGCCGCTCGGCCTTCGCGCTCTACCGCGATCTCTGCGCGGACTATCCGCCCGAGCGGGTGGAGCGCGAGGCATGGGTGCCGGCCGAGCAGGTGCGGCGGACGGCGCGCCTCATTTTCGAGGCGCGCCCGGTGAGCTACTACGCCTGGTCGGGGCTTGGCCAGCACACCAACGCCACCCAGACCGACCGGGCCCTCGCCCTGCTGATGGCGCTGACCGGGAGCTTCGACGCGCCCGGCGGCAACGTCGAGTTCACCCGCGCGAAGGGGGCCGACGTCTCCGGCGCCGCGTTCATGAGCGAGGCGCAGCGGGGCAAGTGCATCGAGCTGGCCCGTTCGCCCCTCGGACCCGGCCGCAACGGCTGGGTGGGGTCGGACGCGCTCTACGACGCCATCATCGACGGCAGGCCCTATCCCATCCGCGCCATGGTCGGCTTCGGCCGCAATTTCATCGTCACCCACGCGGATGGCGCGCGTGGGGCCAAGGCACTGGCCGGGCTCGACTTCCACGTCCAGACCGACGTCGTGATGTCGCCCACGGCAACCTTCGCCGACATCTTCCTGCCCGTGAACACCCCTTGGGAGCGCGAGGGCCTGCGCGTCGGCTTCGAGGGCAGCCAGCGCGCGGAGAACCTGATCCAGCTGCGTCCGGCCGTCATCGACAGCCGCGGCGAGGCGCGCTCCGACGGACGCATCGTCTTCGACCTCGCCCAGCGCCTCGGCTTGGGCGACCGCTTCTGGAACGGCGACATGGACGCCGGCCTGGCGGCGGTGCTGGAGCCGTCGGGCGTGTCGCTGGAGACGTTGCGCAGTCGGCCGGAGGGCGTGAGTTTCGACGGCGCGCCGCGCTATTTCCGCTATCGCGACGAGGGTTTCCGCACGCCGACGGGGCGCATCGAGGTGTTCTCGTCCGCCCTGCGCGACATCGGGCAGGATCCGCTGCCGCGCTTCGTCGAGCCGGCCCTGTCGCCGGCCTCGCCGCTGGCCAGCGCCTTCCCGCTGGTGCTGACGTCGGCCAAGGTCGTGCATTACTGCCACGGCCAGTATCGGCACATCCCGTCGCTTCGCCGCCGGATGCCGGACCCGGAGGTGAGCCTCAACCCGGACACCGCGGCTGCACGAGGCATCGGCGCCGGCGACTGGGTGGAGATCCGCACTGCCAATGGCCGCGTGCGCATGCGCGCCAGGCTCGATGCCGGGCTCGACCCGCGGGTGGTCTCGGCCCAGTACGGCTGGTGGCAGGGCAGTGCCGAGCTCGGCCTGCCGGCCTACGATCCGCTCGCCGAGGGGGGCGCGAACTACAACAGCCTGATCTCGGACCGGGCAGCGGACCCGGTCAGCGGCTCTACGGGTCTGCGCTCCTCTCTCTGCGAGATCGTGGCGGTGGCGGCGCGCCCGCGCGGGGAGGGAGGCCAGGACTGGGGACCCTGAGCGCAAGCCTCCTCCCCGGGCCTCCGCGATCGGGTCGTTTAATCGAAGTAGTCCGGCAGCCGGAAGCCATCGTAGAAGCGGTCGGCGCGGATGGCCGCCTTGAAGTCGTCCGACTTGTAGGCGGCTGCGATGTCCCTGGCCCAGGCCGTGTCGACGTTGCCTTTGCGGATCGCCACCACGTTGATGTAGGGCGTCGTCATCTTCTCCAGCGCCAGCGCCTCGGACAGCTTCAAACCGCTGAAGATGGCAAAGTTGCCCTGGACCGCGGCGAGCTCGACGTCGTCCAGTGCGCGCGGCGCCTGCGCTGCCTCGAGCGGCACGATCTTCACGCCCCTGGGGTTCTTGATGACGTCGAGCTCGGTCACGTCGACCGGATTGCCGTTGCTCTTCAGTTCGATCCAGCCGAGGTCGCGCAGGATCTTCAGCGCCCGTTCCAGGTTGACCGGATCGCTCGGCACCGCGACCGTGGCGCCCGCCTTCACGTCGGCGGCGGCCTTGTAGGCCCTGGAATAGAGGCCCATGGGCGGCGTCGGGACGTGAACGATGCCGGCGAGGTCGGTCTTGTTGCGGTCGTTGTAGGCGTTCAGATAGACCGTGTGCTGCATCACGTTGGCGTCTATCTCGTCCTTGAACACCGCGTTGTTGGCCTCAAGGCCGGCGCTGAAGTTGTAATACTTGACCGTATAGCCCCGCTTCGTCAGCCACGGCTCGACGCCGACGCGAAACTCGTCGATGTAGGGGCCCGGCACGAAGCCCACCTTGAGCTCCTTCTTGGCGACGGGCGCCTCGGCGCGCGCCACCGGCGCGGCCGCCAGGGTCCCGACAGCCGCGAGCGCGGCGGCGAAGAGCTTCATTGAATACGTGATCACGCGATGACGTCCCCGGCGTTTGACCTGCGACGGCAAAATTATGAGATCAAGTTTGGTAGTAAAGGATATTATATTTCGTTTTATTGTCATATGGTCGAATTCTTATTCCCGTAGCGACTGCGGCGGAGCATGGAGCATCCGGGCCGGCGCCGGCCGATCTGATCGGCGTGGCGCACGATGGGGTCGCCGCATGAGCGGCGCCCACCACAGCCCGCCCGCCGCCGCCTCGCTTCCATCGAAGCGGGGCCGCGGCAGGGCCGCCGGGGCAGGTCCCGCCCACTTTAAAACCGCTCCAACAAACTGTCCGCTTTTTGACAGTCCTGGCCTATCCTCCGCTCTAAGCTCGCAGGCGGCCGGTCGGCTCGCGTCGGGCGATGCCGCAACACGGGGGCGAGGCGCGATCCATGCGATCCGCCGCGACATCCCGGAACGATCAACGATCTCGTGGGAGGATCGCATGCCTGAGCTGCGCTCGCGCAAAGTGACGTTCGGACGCAACGTGACCATCACCCGCTCGCTGTGGCGGGCCACCGGCATGAAGACCGGCGATTTCGGCAAGCCCATCGTCGCCATCGCCAATTCCTTCACGCAGTTCGTGCCGGGCCACGTGCATCTCAAGGACCTCGGCCAGCTGGTGGCGCGCGAGATCGAGGCGGCGGGTGGCGTCGCCAAGGAGTTCAACACCATCGCGGTCGACGACGGCATCGCCATGGGCCACGACGGCATGCTGTATTCGCTGCCCTCGCGGGATCTCATCGCCGACAGCGTCGAGTACATGGTCAACGCCCACCGCGCCGACGCCCTGGTGTGCATCTCCAATTGCGACAAGATCACCCCCGGCATGCTGCTCGCAGCGCTGCGCCTCAACATCCCGACGGTGTTCGTCTCGGGCGGCCCGATGGAGGCGGGCAAGATGACGTGGGAAGGCGAGGAGATGCGCTTCTCCGGCGTCGAGGCCTTCATCCTCCAGCACGACCCGGCGGCACCGGACGACAAGGTGGCGGCCATCGAGGAGCATGCCTGCCCGACCTGCGGCTCCTGCGCCGGCATGTTCACCGCCAATTCCATGAACTGCCTGACCGAGGCTCTCGGGCTGTCGCTGCCCGGCAACGGCTCCGTGCTCGCCACCCACGCCGACCGCAAGGGGCTGTTCCTCCGGGCGGCCCGGCAGATCGTCGAGCTCTGCCGGCGCTACTACCAGGAGGAAGACGCCAGCGTACTGCCGCGCTCGATCGCCACGTTCAAGGCCTTCGAGAACGCCATGCGGCTCGACGTGGCCATGGGCGGCTCCACCAACACGGTGCTGCACCTGCTTGCGGCCGCCCACGAGGGCAAGGTCGACTTCACCATGAGCGACATTGACCGCATCTCCCGCGTGACCCCGCACCTGTGCAAGGTCTCGCCCTCGAGCCCCGACTATTTCATGGAGGACGTGCACCGCGCCGGCGGCGTCTTCGCGCTCCTGGGCGAGCTCGACCGGGCAGGCCTCGTGCACCGGGAGGTCGGAACCGTGCACACGCCGACCATGGGCGAGGCCATCGACACCTACGACATCCGCCGCACCGAGGACCGCGAGATCCGAAAGCTCTATGCGGCGGCGCCGGGCGGGGTGATCACCACCGAGGCCTTTTCGCAGGAGCGCCGCTATCCGAGCCTCGACCTCGACCGCGAGGGCGGCTGCATCCGCGACATGGCGCACGCCTATTCCACCGATGGAGGGCTCGGTGTGCTCTACGGCAATCTCGCCGTCGACGGCTGCATCCTGAAAACCGCCGGCGTCGATCCCAGCATGCTTCGGTTCACCGGGCGCGCCATGGTGTTCGACAGCGAGAACGAGGCGGCCTCCGCCATCGGCTCGCGCGTCGTGACGCCCGGCACCGTCGTGGTGGTGCGCTACGAAGGGCCGAAGGGCGGCCCCGGCATGCAGGAGATGCTGAAGCTCACCTCGATGCTGAAGGCCTTCAAACTCGACAAATCCTGCGCGCTGATGACCGACGGGCGCTTCTCCGGGGCGACCTCCGGCCTGTCGATCGGCCACGTCTCGCCGGAGGCCGCCGGCGGCGGCACCATCGGCTTGGTGGAGGACGGCGACGAGATCGAGTTCGATGTCCCGGCCCGGACGGTGCATCTCAAACTCACCGGCGACGAACTGGCCGACCGGCGCCGCCGCATGGAGGCGCGGGGCGCGGCGGCGTGGACGCCCAAGCCGCGCGAGCGCGCCGTGTCGACGGCGCTGCGGGTCTATGCCGCCTTCGTCACCTCGGCGGCCAGGGGTGCCGTTCGCGACCTCGCCCAGGTCGCACCGGCCGATCCCGGCCTGGCCGGGCGGCTGCTTCAGGGCGAGACGCGGGCCCCGGCGCCGCAGCCGGGGGAGTAGGGGGGCCGATCGTCCTCAGCCGTCATGGCCGGGCTTGACCCGGCCATCCATCCACTGGGGAACGCGACCTGTCGACAGCCCTGCCGGGCTGACATCGATGCGACGATGGATGGTCGGGTCAAGCCCGACCATGACGCCGGTCCGCATCGCGAGACCTTTCGACTTACGCCAAGCGAGACGCCGATGAATGCGATCACCAAGACCTTCAACGCCGACTTCTCGCTTCAGGATCGCTACACGCGGGAAAGCGGGGCCATCTACCTGAACGGCATCCAGGCGCTCGTGCGCATCCTGCTCGACCAGCGGCGGGCGGACGTGCGCGCCGGCCTGAACACCGGCGGCTTCGTCTGCGGCTACCCGGGCTCGCCCGTCGGCGGCGTCGATGACGAGATGGAGAAGAACGCCGCCATCCTCACCGAGCACCATGTCGTGCACCGGCGCGGCCTCAACGAGGAATTGGCGGCGACGGCCGTGTTCGGCACCCAGGCCCTGCACGGCGTTCCCAAGGCGCGCTACGACGGCGTCTATGGCCTGTGGTTCGGCAAGGCGCCGGGCGTCGACCGCTCCATCGACGCCTTCCGCCACGCCAACTTCCGCGGCGTCGGCAAGAACGGCGGCGTGCTGGCCGTCGCCGGCGACGACCCGCACGCCCGCTCGACCATCTTTCCATCCGATTCCAACGGCGTCTTTTCCAGCCTGTACATGCCGACGCTCTGTCCCGGCAACGTCCAGGACGTGATTGATTTCGGCCTGCACGGCTATGCGTTGTCGCGCGCGGCGGGCCTGTGGGTCGGCTTCAAGCTGGTCACCGACGTCGCCGACAGCGCCGGCACGGCGCTCATCGATCCGGCGCGCATCGCACCCGTCATTCCCGAGGTGCTTTTCGACGGCCAGCCCCTGGTGCCGCGCCTGCGCGTCAACGAGGCCGGTGGTCTGTTGATCGAGGCGGAGCGGCGCATCGTCTACGGCCAGCATGAGATTGCCCGCCAATACGCGCGGCTGAACGGTCTCAACCGCATCACCTTCGAGCCCAAGCGGCCGCGCATCGGCCTCATGACCGTGGGCAAGACCTACTACGATCTGCGGCAGGCCCTGCGCGACCTCGGCTTCGACGATGCCATGCTCGAGGCGGCCGGCGTGCGCATTCTCAAGATGGGCATGATCTATCCGGTCGAGCCGCAGATCATCCGCGACTTCGCGCGCGGGCTCGAGGAGATCGTCGTCATCGAGGACAAGCGGCCGACGCTGGAGACGGCAGTCAAGGAACTGCTCTACGACAGCCCAGACCGGCCGCGCGTGGTCGGGCGCGCGGATGAGACCGGCGCGCCGCTGCTCACCGCCCATGGCGAGCTCTCGGCCGACCTGATCGCGCGGGCGCTGGCCAAGCGGCTGCGCGGGGCCGTGCCCTCTCCGGCGCGGCTCGACGAGCGCATCGACCTGCTCGACCGCAATCGCAACACCGCCGGGCCGCCGGCGGCGGCGCGCACGCCCTATTTCTGCTCCGGCTGTCCGCACAACCGCAGCCTGCGCGTGCCGGAGGGCTCCGTCGTCGGCGCGGGCATCGGCTGCCATATCATGACCTTGTGGATGGGCCCGGTGTTCGGCGACGTCGTCGGCTTCACCCAGATGGGCGGCGAGGGAGCGCAGTGGGTCGGCCTGGCGCCCTTCTCCGACACCGGCCACTTCTTCCAGAACCTCGGCGACGGCACCTTCGCCCACTCGGGCAGCCTCGCCGTGCGCTTCGCCGTGTCGGCCGGCATCAACGTTACCTACAAACTGCTCTACAACTCCACCATCGCCATGACCGGCGGACAGGACGTGCCCGGCAGCATGACCGTGCCGGACATGGTGCGCATGCTGACGGCCGAAGGCGTCAGGCGCATCGTCATCACCACCGACGAGCCGGAGAAATACGCCGGCGTCGACGTGGCGGGCGCCGCCGTCCGCCATCGCGACGACCTGGTCGAGGCCGAGCGCGAGCTCGCCGCGACGCCGGGCGTCACCGTGCTCATCAACGACCAGCAGTGCGCCGCCGAGAAGCGGCGCAAGCGCAAACGCGGCGCGCTCGCCTACAAGCGCCAGTCGGTGATGATCAACGAACGGGTGTGCGAGGGCTGCGGCGACTGCGGCGCCAAGTCGAACTGCCTCAGCGTGCAGCCGGTGGCGACCGAGTTCGGCCGCAAGACGCAGATCCACCAGTCCTCGTGCAACCAGGACTTCTCCTGCCTGCTCGGCGACTGTCCGTCGTTCATGACGGTGGAGACCACCGCGAGCAAGGCCGAGCCGCGCAAGATCGTGGCGGCGGCGCTGCCGGAGGATCTGGTGCTGCCCGACCCGCGGCCGCTGGTGCCGGCGGACGGCTTCAGCGCCGGCCTCGTCGGCATCGGCGGTACCGGCGTGGTGACGGTGAACCAGATCCTCGGCACCGCCGCCAACATCGCCGGGCTGCATGCCCAGACCTATGACCACACCGGTTCGAGCCAGAAGGCGGGCCCGGTGATCTCCCATCTCAAGGTGAGCCGCGGGCCAATCGACGGCGCCCCCACCGTATCGAGCGGCAGTGCCGACCTCTACCTGGTGTTCGATCCGCTCGGCGCCGTAAATCCAAACAACATCGTCATGGCCTCGCCGCAGCGGACGGTGGCGGTGGTGTCGACGACGCGGGTTCCCACCGGCGAGATGGTGTCGAACCCGGGCAAGGCCTACCCGTCGATGAGCCGGCTCACCGACCGCATCAATGCGGCCAGCCGGCCCGACCACAACATCTTCTTCGACGCGCAGGACCTGGCCGAGCGGCTGCTCGGCGATCACATGGCCTGCAACCTGCTGCTGGTCGGCGCGGCGTATCAGCGGGGGGCGCTGCCGATCCCGGCCGAAGCTATCGAACAGGCCATCCGTCTCAACGCCACGGCCGTGCCGATGAACCTCGCCGCCTTCCGCTGGGGCCGCCTCAGCGTCGCCGATCCGGCCCGCGTGGCCGCCGCCGCCCGGCGCGAGGCGGCGTCGGCGGGCGCCGCACCGGCCGAGAAGGCACGGGCCGTCGTCAGCCTGGCGGCGGCACGCATCGTCGACGGTGTCGGCGCCGACGGTGAGCTGAAGCGGCTCCTCGGTGTGCGCGTGCCGGAACTGATCGCCTTCCAGAGCGAGGCCTATGCCAGGGATTACGCTGCGGTCGTGCGCGAGGCGCTGGCGGCCGAGGCGCGAGCCGGCGGCGGCCGTCGGGGGCTGTCGGAGTCCGTGGCGCGCAATCTCTATAAGCTCATGGCCTACAAGGACGAATACGAGGTGGCGCGGCTGATGCTGGCGGAGGAGGCGCAGGCGCGGCTGACGAACGCCTTCGGGTCCGAGGCCCGCGTCTCCTGGCACCTGCATCCCACCTTCCTGCGCGCGCTCGGCGTCAAGAAGAAGGTCAAGCTGGGCCCCTGGTTCAAGCCGGCCTTCCGCCTGCTCAAGGCGATGAAGTCGCTGCGCGGCACGCCGCTCGATCTCCTCGGCCGCACGCAGGTGCGGCGTGTCGAGCGCGCGCTGATCGGCCACTACCGGGCGCTGCTCGCGGCGACGTTCGCCAAGCTCGACTCCGCCACCTACGATCTCGCCGTGGAGCTGGCCGAGATCCCCGACCTCGTGCGCGGCTACGAGCACGTGAAGCTCGGCAACGTCGCGCGCTACAAGGCGGCGGCCGAGCGGCTGGCCGGGCTGCTCGGCTTGAACGTGCCTTTCGGTCCGGTGCTCGGCGCCATCGCGCACGAGGTGGCGGCGAAGCCGGAGCTGGCCAAGGCGGCGTGAGTCGCAGCGCCCCGGCCCGTGGCGGCAAATGCTCTATCTGTTTGATTCATCGCGTTTTCTTCACGCGAACCGGCGTCCACTTCGCTCGAAAACGCTCTACTCGGCTGCGCGGGCCTCGCCGGCGCCGGTGAGTGCGGCGCCGCTCTTGACCAGCGCCGCAATGGCCTGGTCGGTCAACCCGGCGGCCCGGAGGACCGGGACGGTATCCTCGCCGAGAAACGGGCTCCGCCTCCTGACGCCGCCCGGCGTCGCCGTCATCTTCAGCGGGACGCCGGCGACCTGCACCGGGCGCCCGTTCGGCTGCTCCAGAGTGACGATCATCTCGCGGGCGGCGAAATGCGGGTCGTCGGCGATATCGGCGATGTTCATCACCGGTCCATAGGGGATCCTGCCGCCGAGCCTGGCCGTCAGCTCCGCCTTGGAATGGCGGGCGGTGTGACGGCTGATCGCGACGATGAGCTCGCGCCTGTCGCGGGTGCGCCCGCCCTTATCCGTAAAGCGCATATCGCCGGCGACGTCGGCCATGTCGAGCTTGGCGCACAGCACGGCGAAGAAGTCGTCCGTGTGGGCGGCGATGGTGACGTGGCCGTCGGAGGCGGGAAACATGCCGAACGGACATAGAAACGGGTGATGGTTGCCTTCGGGGCCCGGCACGGTTCCTTCGGCGGAGTGCTGCCATACCATTCGCTCGCAGACCGCGAAGATGGAGTCGACCATGGAAATGTCGACGAATTGGCCGACGCCGGTGCGCCGGGCGTGGTGGATTGCCGAGACGACGCCGAAGGCGAGCATGATTCCGGGGATGATGTCGCCGATACCGGGACCGACCTTGGTCGGCGTCATCGGATCCGGACCGGTGATCGCCATCACGCCGCCCATGGCCTGGGCGACGACGTCGAAGGCCGGCCATCTGGCGTAAGGGGACGCGCCGGTGCGCGGGTCGCCGAAGCCGCGCAACGTGCCGTAGACCAGACGCGGATTGATCTGGCGCAGCGCCTCGTACCCGAGGCCGAGCCGGTCCATCACCTCGGCGCGGAAGTTCTCGACCACGGCATCGGCGCCGGCGACGAGACGCTTGAACGCGTCGCGGCCCTCGGGCCGCTTGAGATCCAGGCAGACGCTGCGCTTGTTGCGGTTGACGCTCTGGAAATAGGCGCCGAGCGACGAACCTCCATGGGAGGGGGAGGCCGCCGCGCCGCGGGTGACGTCACCGCCGAAGGGCTCGATCTTGATGACGTCGGCGCCGTGATCGGCCAGCATCATGGTGCCGTAGGGCCCGGCCAGCATTTGCGTGAGATCGAGGACGGTGATGTCGTCGAGGGCGCCGAAGCGCTGCGATGGATCGGTGCTCACATGACGCTCCGTGGCCGCTGCGGGTGGGAATGGCATCATCGTCCGACCGGCAAGCGCGCCGTGGCCGGAGCGCCGTTCGATCGCCAAAGGGCGCCGCCGGGTGTGGGCGAACTGGAGCCCGCCGCTCGGACCGGATGACCGGCTCTGCGGCGAAGGCGCTCGTGATGCCGACGTTGGCCGTGCGGGACGGCCGCTACCGCGCTGCCGCCCGCCGCCGCGGGCTCTCCGCTTCGACGGCAAAGGCATCGGGCCCCCAGCTCCGCAGCGTGGGCAGAACCGCGTCGGCGAACAGGCGCATGCTGCGCTCAGCGTCGGCGTCGGCCATACCGCCGTAGGCGAAATGCAGCACGAGCGCGTCGTAGTCGAGCTTCGCGCGTGCCGCCGTCAGCTTCTCGATGACTTGCGCGGGCGTGCCCCAGGCTTGCATGTCCATGAAGCCGTGCACGACGGCGGACGCGCTCTTCTGCACCGCTTCAGAGAATTTGGCGTAGCGCTCGTAACCCTTGGTCTTGGCGAAATGGTCGCCGCCCATGTTGTAGTGCTTCAGCACCTCGTTGAAGTAGACACTGATGTATTTCTCGGCCATGGCTTTGGCCCGCGCCGGGTCCTCGTCGACGAAGACGAACTGGTCCAGGATCGGCTTCGGCAGCATGCGGTCCGGGTGGTGCTGGCGCCAGGCCAGCTTGTACTGGTCGAAGTTGGCATAAAGCTCGTCCCAGTTCTTCGTCGGCACGAGCAGCAGCCCGACCCCGAGCCTGGCCAGGATCGGCATCGTCTCGGGCGAGCCGCCGGCGCCGAAGGTGCGCCCGACGAAGGAGCGGATGGGAGCCGGCCGGAGGTCGCGGCGCGGGATCTGGTAGTGCCGGGTGCCCGCTTCGATGTAGCCGTCCTCCAGCGCCGCCAGAACCGTCTCGGCGGATTCCACGAAGCGGTCGCGGGACTCGTTCATGTCGATGCGAAAGCCGGTGAACTCCGTCGTTGCCAGCCCGCGGCCGATGCCGAGGATCGTGCGGCCGTGCGACAGGTTCTCCAGCACCGCGATCTCCTCGGCAACGCGGACGGGATCGTGCCAGGGCAGCACGACGACCATGGTGCCGAGCCGCGCACGCGTGGTTCGTGCGGCCATGAAGCTGAGGAACTGAAGCGGGTTCGGGATCATCTCGTAGTCGGTGAAATGATGCTCCGTCGACCAGATGGAATCGAAGCCAAGATCGTCGGCCAGGCCCGAGAAGTAGACCTCGCTATCCCAGACCTCCTGGTCGGTGCGCGCCCGCAGAGGATTCTGAAACGTGGTGGCGTATCCGACGTGCATGCCCGGCCTCCCGTATCGACGTTGATCTGTGTGACATTTATGTAAGCTGAGGGTTATATCTCTCCAGTTGCCGACGAATCACGTCCGTTCGTCAATATTAATAAGTTTAAGCGCTCAATTGATTTCATATGTAGACCGCGCGCAGCCGAGGGCCTGCCAGTTCCAGCGCATGGCGTGGCCCGCGGGCCCCGTCTCATCGCGCTGCGACGCCTGGGCGATCGAGGGGCCGCATCTGCTCGGCAAGCGCGCCGGGCCGGTGCCCAAAGAGGGCGCGGCGTGCGCTCCGCTCGGCCGCCATGCCGTGATCGGCGTTCACCTCATGGGGCAATCCCTGCTCGGCCGCGAAATGCGCCTCGATGGCGCGCAACGCCCGCACGATGGCCGGCCGGTCCCTGGCGAGGCGCTCGACCGTGCCGCCGACGCCGACAGCGAGCGGCGTGCCGTTCAGTGGGCAGGCGATGGCGATGGCGATGGCCCCGACACCGGGCGTGATCTCGCCTGCCGTCTCGGCGTAGCGGTTGGTCCTGATCGTGGCGATGCGGTCCAGGTATTCGGACGTGCGGACCTGCACGCGTGGGTCATCCGCCTCGGCGTTGCAGCGGGCGACCCACCGCCGGATCTCCTCGTCGGGCTTCAGGCTCAGCAACATCGCCCCCATCGCCGACACCGTGAGGGAGCGATGCATTCCCGAGGTGATCAGCATGGCCGGCTGTTCCGGCTTCATCACCAGAATGTACTGGGCCGACGCGCGATTCTGCATGCCGACGAAGACGGTATCGCCCACCTGCCGAAACAGCCGCTCTAGCAGGGGCATCATCAGGCCGACCCGGTCGAAGCGGCGGCTGATCCAGCTGACGAGGAAGGGCAGGCGCAGGGTCGGGCTGTAGCGCCGGCCCGTCTCGTCGTAGTCGAGATAGCCGAGAGCGCGCAAATTGCGCAGCAACATGCTGGCGCTCGGCTGCGGTATGGAGAGGTGGCGGCTGATCTCGCCGACCGAGAGCGGCCTCTGTTGTTCGGAAAACAACTCGAACACCCCGAGCGTCCGTTCCGCTGATTTGACAGTTCGTTCTTGCATCGCGCGCACGATCCCGATGGCGTGGATAAGGACGGTGATGGGGATCAGGCGACGGGGGCAGCTACACGCGGAGCCCGCCGCGCCGGGCCGAGGAGCGATGCCCGGTTGCGGCCGTGCGTCTGCGGACGTCCGCCGGCGCGCGCCCATGCCCAACCGATGCTGAAGGTTCTCATCGGAGCGTTCATGCCGCCGTCCTCCCGTGCGTCCGTCTTGCGGTCGGCCGTTCCGGCCGCCTCGCGGATGTCTTGCTCAGGATGAAAGTATATGGCTCGCCCAAGAATTTGCAACGAGCATGCTATCATAACCGTGATATGCGAATAATTTCGCAATTAGATTGCGAAAATGGGTTGCCATCCGGATGGCGATCGCGGCGGCCACGCAGCCCGTTGCGCGGTGCGAATTTGCCCGGCGGAGCCTGGCGCGACTTGGCCCCGCGATCGTTCAGACGTTCAGAAGCTGCCCGGGCGAGCCTAGAAGGGCTTGGCCCGGTAGCCGAGCTGGCGGGAGATCTCCGAGGCGCACCGCAGGATCGCCTGGGTCAGCTTCTCCAGTTCGTCGCCGTCGACGAAATCGATCGGGCCGCCGGCCGAGATCGTCGCGATGACCGAGCCCTCGTGGTCCCGCACGGGGGCCGCGACGTGGCGCAGACCCAGGAACAGCTCCTGCTCCTCCCACGAATGGCCCACTTCGCGGACGCGGGCCAGTTCGTCCATGAAGGCATCGATCGACGTGAAGGTGTGCGCGGTAAAGGCGTGCATCCCTTCGGCCCTCAGCATCTCGCGCACGTAATTGGGATCCTGCCAGGCCGCGAGTAGCTTGCCGGGCGCCGTGGCGTGGACCGGCAGCGTGCTCATCAGGCTGACGTCGAGCGCATGCTGCGGGCTCTGCTGGCGCATGATGATGACCTTCCAGCGATAGAGCCTGCCGAGGCTGACATATTCCTTGAACCGGGACGAGACCTCGCCGATGTAGGGCAGGGCGATGCGGTCCAGCTCGCGGCGGCCCAATGTCGCGTGGCCCAGAAGGGCCAGGCCGAAGCCCAGGTGGCAGCGGCTATCCTCGTCCTGGTCGACAAAGCCACTGGTGGCGAGCGTGCTGACCAGCCGCGACACGGCGCTCGCCGACACGTTCAGGGCGCCGGCGATCTCGATGACCCGCATCGGCCGGCCCGCTTCGTAGAGCGTCTCGAGGAGGGCCATGGCCTTGCCGACCGACTTGACCAGGCCGGGATCGGCAAGGCCCGTCGCATCGCCTGCCGCCGTGCCGGCCAGCTCGGGGCGCCGGCTCTTGCGGGACATCGTCGCTTTCATGCCGGCATCTCCTGCGCTCCCGCCGGGATTCGCCGACGCAAGGCATGCAGTATCCGCAATGCGATTGCGAAACAACAGTTCCTGCGACGCATGTTCAGCATGCAGCCGTGCCGTGCGCCAAGGGGATGCGCCGTCGGCACAGCGCCAGGCCGCCGCGGCGGCCAAGGGCCCTTCCGCCGATGTCACCCGCAGGGCTTAGCAGGTGATCTTTGGAATGGAGTCGGTCCATCTGCGTCCGCGCGCATGCGTCTCAAAGGCGAGCGAGTGGTTCTCCTGGGCAGAGCCATATCCAATTCTGCCGTCAAGTTCCCATCGGATGAGTCCGATCCAGCACACCGCATTGCCATAGGCTCGCCATGGCGCTCCGGCGAGCGGCACACCGCGCAAGCAATGCCGGCGTCCCCGCTGATCGGTGACCAAGGCATCGATGACGATGGGAGTGATCCCCATGCGCACCATCGTCAGGTCCAGATCCATGATCGCCATGACGTCGCCCTTGTCGAGGACGTAGCCGTGCGCAAGCTTCTGGTCCTGTCCGGTCGGTTTGGACGGATCCAGGTGGGCATGGAAACGGAAGCCGAGGTCTTCCCCGAACTGCGCCCACAGGGAGTTGTTCGGCGGGATCTCCATTTCGGGGCGAGGGCCCCAGCTGTGGTTCATCCGGTCGACGGTGTCGATATCGTACGCCTCGCCTCGTAGCTTCAGCGTGCCGGTGAAGCGGCCATGCATATCGAAATGGCCCTTGTAGCCGCTGCCCATGGACGAGCGAGCGAGGCGCTCGGCCTCGGTTCCGCCGGCGAGCGGGTTCTCGCTGGGATCGTGGATGTCGAAGGGGTTCATGAGGCCGACGATGTCCATGTGCAACTCGGTGCCGTCCCGGCCGACGTAGTCGATCCGATAGTCGCGAGGCGGCTTCACGGCCTTGATGCTGAGCCCGTTCGGCCCGTGGATATGCGAGAACCGCTCCGGCGCCGGCAGATGGAAACGCGTATCGATGAAGAGCGACTCGAACTCCGTCTCGGTGACGGACCCGATGAAGCGGATGTCGGCCTGCATGCATCCCAGCTTGGGACGAACGCAGACGTAAATATGCCCGAATATCCGGGCCTCGGGCACCGAGACCGGAATGTAGTAGGTTTCCGCCCAGGTGTAATCGTCGTCGGCCGTATAGTGATACTCGAGATCCTGTGCCGTGATCATGCGGTTTCTCCGATGGGGTATGCTTAGGTCTGGGGATAAGGGCGTGGCCCCCTGGCCACGCCGCGCCGTGTGTCCGCTGCTGCTCACGTCCTGGAACGACCGAAGGCGATGATCATGAGAATGCCCGAGATCACCATGCTGCAGGTGATGGCGTACATGCCCATCACGGCCGAGCCGGTGAGGTCCGTCACGATGCCGAGCATGTAGGGGCTCACGAACCCGCCGAGGTTTCCGAGCGAATTGATCACCGCGAAGGCGACCGCTGCGGCCGGGCCGATGTAGATCTGGGCCAGGTTGGCCCAGAAGACGGTCGAAGCGGCCAGTATGCCGATCGCGGCGACCGTCAGCCCGAGCAGGGACAGGCCAGGCCGGTCTGCGAAATAGGCGCTCATCCAGAACCCGATCGAGGTCATGGCGATCGATAGCGTGCGCACGATGCCGCGCCATCCCGCCTTGTCCGACAGCGGGCCGACGAACACGACCGCGATGGCGGCGGCGAGCCATGGCAACGCCGAGAGCCAGCCGATGGTCATCGTGTCGGAAACGCCGGATTGCTTGATGAGTTGCGGCAGCCAGAATGCAATGCCGTAATAGCCGATCAAGAGCGTGAAGTAGGCAAGCGACGACACGAGCGTCACGGGCTGGCGGAGGGCATCCCTATACGAGTGCGCGTGCGCGGACTTGTTCAGATCGAGAATGTTGTTCGCCGCGACGCGCTTCTCCGCCGGCGTCAGCCACTTGGCATCCTGGATGGTGTTGGCCAGCCCGTACAGGATGACCGGGGCCATGATCATGGTGATCAGTCCCTCGATCATGAACAGCCACTGCCAGCCGGCGTAGCCGGCGGTGCCGTTGAGCCGGGTGAGGATGAGGCCGGACAGGGGGCCCGACACCACGAATGCCATCGGCGCCGACAGCCAGTACAGGGCGTTGAAGCGACCGCGCTGACTGTTCGGCACCCACTGCGACAGATACAGCATGACCCCCGGCGCGGCGCCCGCCTCCGCTGCACCGACAATGAAGCGCAGGATGTAGAACCAGGTCGTGTCTTTGACAAAGGCCAGGGCGAAGGTCGCGAGCCCCCAGGTCAGGACGATCCGGGTGAACCAGACCTTGGCGCCCACCTTCTGCAGCGCGATGTTGCTGGGCACCTCGAACAGGAAATAGCCGAGAAAGAAGATGCCGGCGCCGAGCCCGTAGGCCGCATTGCTGAAGCCGAGATCCTGCCGCAGCGCCGCCGCCGCGAATCCGACATTGGCGCGGTCGATGTTGGCAAAGAAGAAGATGAGAAAAAGGATCGGGCTCAATCGGAGCGCGATCTTTCCGTAGAGGCGCCGATGGTCGACGTCGTCGACGCCAGCATCGCTCCGCGCCGTCGACATGGTCACGCTGTCCGCCCTCATGGTGCTCTCCTCCTGCCGTTCTTTTCTTGTGCGGGCGGGCAGCCCCGCCCGGGCCTTCGCGGAAAATTCCTGAGATCGAAAAGGCCGAAGTGATGCGGCGCCTAGAGCATTTCCGTGTTTCTCTGAATCGCGGAGATGCTCTACTTATCTGTTTTGTCGCCTTTTTTTCACGCGAACCGGCGTCCACTTCGCTCAAAAATGCTCTAAGGAGCGCCTTTCACTTGAACTCCGGCAGCAGATCCAACGCGCCCCAGTCCAGCATCGCTGTCGTCGCCCGTCGCAACAGGCCGCGCTTGCGCCGGATCGCCCTCTCGTGCGTATTGAAATGAATGCCGACGATGTGCAGGACCGTGCAGAAGTCGAAGAGCATTGCCCGGCGATAATCCTCTTCGGCTTGCCTCAGCGAATAGTCGAGGCCGAACGCATTGATGTTCTCGACATAGCGCGCGAGCAGCGCGCGCTCATGCGCGCGGCGATCCTCGATCTCCATGCTGTGGCTGACGAGGTATTCGAAGTCCCGGATGCCCTTCGACGGACGCGCCGCCTGCCAGTCGACTGCTACGATCGGATCGCGCCCGCCGAGGTCGAACAGAAGGTTGTCGAGACGCAGATCGCCATGCCCCAGGGTACAGGGCTCGGCATAGAGCCATCGCTTGAGCGTTTCGAGCGCGGCGAGATAGTCCTCGCGGATCAGGGCGAATTCCTTTGGCACAACGTCGCCGAAATGCTCGTCCATCAGATCCCAGGCGGCGCCGTATCGGTCCCGACCCGGCAGCCCGAGGGGAGGAAGGTCCACCTCTTGCATCCTGCCCCAATAGGGACCGTGGACCTGGGTCATGAGGTCGATCGCGAGACAGGCCTCCTCGACCGTGAGACCGACCGTCTCGTCGCCCGCCCGATAGGTCGGGAAATCCTCCAGGACGAGCGCGAAGAGCTCGCCGCCCGGCGCGATTTCGCCGAAGTGGCAGGCCGGAGCCTTCACGGCAATCCGGCTCAGGAGGTTCTTGTAGCAATTGATTTCGCGCTCGTAGAGCCCGATCGATGCCGCTGCCTTGCGCCGCGCGGCGTCGTTCGTCGGGAACTTGACGAAGACGCTTGCCGGGGCGTTCGCGGCACGTAGCGGCGCGGCGTAGTGGAGCGCGAGGCGCGAGGATTCGCCCGTCTGCCCGAAGCCGAGGCCGATCGGACGAACCTCGAACCGCTCGACAGCGTCCGACCGCGCGAGCGTACCGTTCGCTCTCAGGATCTCCGTCAGCCATGACGGCGTGATCTCGGCAGCCGATAGGGGGAAGGACCTGTTCTCCATGGTCAATACCTTTGCCAGGGCCGAGGTGGGTTCTCAGCAAGTTCGAAGGGTTGTCGGCGTGGCCGGCTCGAGGCATCTGAGGCGCAGACCATCACCCGTAGTCCCGGTGATCGGGGTGACGGAGCCGTGGTCGAGGGTGAGCGGCGCGCGGCTGTCGAGGCCGAGGGCCTCGCGCAGGACGATCTTGATCGGCGTGCCGTGGCTGAAGACGGCGACGGTGCGATGCCCCCGGCCCAGAAGGGCGGCCACCCCGGACAGGACCGCCGCGCGATAGGCCATCTCGTCGAGGCCGAAGAAGGCGGCGGGCGAGCGGACGAATTCGTCCCACCGATCCGGAAGCTCGGCCCGGATCGTCTCGGGTGAGCGGTAGCGTTCGGCGTGAAGATCGACTTCGGCGAGGCCCTCGACGATCTCGACCGGGATCGACAGCAGGTCGGACAGGGGCTGCGCGGTTTCGCGCGCGCGCCGCTGTGGGCTTGCCACGATGCGGTCGATGCCCGCGGCTGCGAGCGCGGCAGCCACCTGCCGAGCGTGGCTGCGCCCGTCGTCCGCCAGGGGCGGGTCGCCGGGCGCCTGCGGGTGGCCCTCGTGGGGGCGGCAATGTCTGACCAGGAGCAGCAGCGTCTCGTCGGCGCTACCGGCGCTTTGCCTATCCGAGCGAATGGGTTCGTTCATGGCTCTCACTGTCGCGGCTTTCACCGGCCTGAACCTGAACGATTGCGGCGGAGGAGACGGCGATCCGTCTGCCCGGCCGCCGGAGCGGGCGCGAGACATGCGGCCTCGCCGGCCCTCGTGGCGGCGGCGGCCTGGTCGAGACGGGTCCACCCGAGCCCCAGGCGTCCCAAGGCGGACAGGATCGCTCGCGCGTCCCTGCGCCGCGTCTCGCGCGTATGATCTCCGGCTGGAGCCGCCGTCCCAGCTCGCCAAGGCGGCGTTGCCCGGTCGTTCAAGAGATGATGCTCGAGATGAAGCCGATGCGGCCGTTCCCGACGGCTTCGCCGTCTGCCCCGACGAGGCCCTCCAGGGCCCCCTTCTCACGCCAGGCCTGCAGCATGCGAAAGAAGGGGATGGGGCCGTCGCCGTAGCGGCCACCGAAGAAGATCTCTTCTCCCTTCTTCGCCTTGCCTTCGGCGTTGTAGTATCCAGGTGTGCAGTCCTGATAAAAATCGACGAGCTGAGCGTTGGTCGGCGAGGTTCTGATCAGGTCGACGTATGCGTCCACGGCCTCGGGCGAGGGTTCGACCTGCGAAATGCCCCGACGACCCATCTCCTTGACGATATAGGAGACATGTTCGCCCTGCTCGTCGAGCAGGTGGACAGCGTTGACTGCTGCGGTGGATTGCTGGTTTCCTCCCACGAAGAAGCAGTTCGGGAAGCGGTCAGTCGTCAGACCGTGAAGCGTGCGGACGCCGGAGCGCCAGTGCTCGCTTAGCGCAAGCCCCTCGCGCCCGTGGATTTCGAACCCCGTGAGGCGGGTATAGGTGATGCCGGCCTCGAAGCCGGTGGCGAAGATGAGGCAGTCCGCCCCGTACTCCTGGCCGTTGGCCACGACCCCGTCCGCCGTGACCCGTTCGACGCCGCCGCCCCCGGTGTCGACCAGGCGCACATGGGGCAGGTTGAACGTCCCGAGATAATCGTCGTGGAAACATGGCCGCTTGCAGAACCAGCGGTACCAGGGCTTGAGGGCTTCCGCTGTCGCGGCGTCTCCCACCACCTCGTCCACCCGCCCCCGCAAGCGGTTCATGACGTCGTAGTCGTAGATCTCGGCCAGATACTTCAGCTCGTCCACCGTCGGTTCACGGCCGAGCCGCTTTGCGACCTCGGCGGCCTTCGGCGGCGTGATCGCCTCGGTCAGCGCCGTCCATCCATCGCTGACCTCGTCACGATCCTGGCGGATGCCGGAAATGAGCGATTGGAAATTATACCGTCGGGCGCGCTGCCATCCCGGCACGGACATGTCGACGTAGTCCGGCGGCGTCTCGCGGTTGTCCCGCACGCCGACCGATGACGGCGTGCGCTGAAGAACGATCAGCTCCCTCGCGAATTTCGCCAGTTCCGGCACCAGCTGGACGGCCGATGCGCCGGTTCCGATCACGGCGACGCGCTTGTCGCGCAGGCCCGTCAGGCCGCCATGAAAGTCGCCCCCGGTGTAGGCGTAGTCCCAGCGGCTGGAGTGGAAGGCGTGGCCCTTGAACGTTTCGATGCCGGGAATGCCGGGTAGTTTCGGCAGGCTTTGACGTCCGCAGGCCAGGACGAGGATGTCCGCGGTCAAGCGATCACCGCGATCGGTCTCGACGAGCCAGCGCGCCTCGGCATCGAGCCAGCGTGCGGCGGTGATGGTCGTTTGAAAGCACGCCTTGTCGTACAAGCCGTAATGCCGACCGATGCGCTGACTGACATTCAGCATCTCGGGAGCATAGGAGTAGCGATGCTTGGGAGGATAGTTGAGTTCCTCGATCAGCGGCAGATAGATGTGCGCCTCGATATCGCACATGGCGCCGGGGTATCGGTTCCAATACCAGGTGCCACCGAAATCGCCGCCGTTCTCGATGATCCGGATGTCGGTGCAGCCGGCTTCGCGCAACCGCGCACCCGCCAGAAGGCCGCCGAAGCCTCCACCAGCGACGATGACCTGGCTGTGCTCGGCAATCGGCGCGCGGGCGAAGTCGGGGTCCACCCACGGATCCTTGTCGAAGTTGGCGAAGCGCCCCTCGACGGGCACGTATTGGCCGTTGCCGCCCGCAACGACGCGCTTGTCGCGCTCGCTCACATATTTTGCCTTCAAGGCATCCGGATCGAAATCGCGCGGGCCCGCGATCTTCAATAGTTCGGATTTTGCTGACGTGTCCATCTTCAACCACAGATCTGGTGTTTCTGGCATGTCACCTGTGCCGCCGATCGAAAGTCGACAGCGCTACAGGTCCATCATTCTGGCTAACAAAATATCCATGTTTAAATCAATGAATTGTAGACTATCGATGATAGTTATTGCAGATGAAATTTTACTTGCTTGAGATGTCGCCTTTCCATTTTCAGCCACGATTGACGCGCGGCCGCGAAGCCGACGGACATCTTCTCCGTAAAGACGTTCCGTTCAGCCCTGATGGCCGCCTAAGCCTCCGGCGGCGGTGACGCGCTGTTCGCGTTCGCGGGACCGCTGCGGCGGGCCGCGCCGCAGCCGAGCCGACGTCGTGCGCCCGATCAGTAGGTGGAACGTCCACCAGAGAGGTCGAATGTCATCCCTGTCGTGAAGGAGCACGCGCCAGAGCAAAGCCAGGCAGCCATCTCGCCGAATTCATCGGGCTGCCCGAGCCGCCCCATCGGGACCTTTGCCTGCATGGCGGCGATCATGCTCGGATCCGCATCACTGGTTTGGCGCAGCATCGGCGTATCGAAGACCGTCGGCGCGATGCTGTTGACGAGTACACCCGACGTGGCCAGCTCTTTTCCGAGGCACTTCACGTAGCCGATCACGCCGGCCTTCGAGGCCACGTACGCGCTCTGGAGGGCATTTCCCTCTTTGCCGGCGACGGAGGAGACGATCACGACACGTCCCCAGCCGGCTTGGACCATCGCGGGAACCAGGGCACGGCAGGTCAGGTGAACGCCGGTCAGATTGATATCGAGGACACGCTGCCAGTCGTCGAGCGCATAGTCCGCGAAAGGAACGACCGGACCGGGCACGGCGGCCGCAGCGACGAGCGCGGCAGGATCCCCGAGTTCGGCTCGCGTGCGCTGGCTCGCCCTCTCGACGGAGTTCACGTCGGAGACATCGACCCGACAGGCGAGGACAGGGCCGGCAGCGGCGAGCGCCGCGGTCGTTCGTTCAAGAGCGGCGGCGCTGTGATCCCAGATCGCGACGGCGAAGCCGCGCTCCAACAGCTTGCGCACGGCGGCGAGGCCAAGGCCGCTCGCTCCGCCCGTGACCACGGCCACCTGGGTACTGCCCCCGCCTGCACCCTGCATCGCGCTTTCCCCGCCTGTCGTTGATGGCACCGGATGGTTCATACGCAAATGGCATCCGTATTAAGCAATAGAATTCCAACAACTCACGGATCTGTCAAGGCGATCGCGACGCGCGCGCCCGCCGCGGTCCATCTCGCTGTTAATCGCAGCGTCCGTGGGCGAGAGTGACTTATCCACGGCGGGCCGTTTGAGCGCACGCAGGCGGAGGCCGAGAGCCGCTCGCGATCCCGGACGTGCGCACGAACGCGGATTCAGGATAGTTGGGTGCATAATATGCAAGGTACATCCGATTTATGAACGTGCGAGGCTTGTCGGAGGCGCGGTTGTTCCCTCTAATAGCAGGAGGCCAACCGTTAGCTCGCGCCGGGCCGCGTGCGCCGAGGCGCCGGACCCCCTCGGGCGGGGACGCGCAGGCCGAGCGATGCGCCTCGGACGAGAGACCGATTGCGCAAGGGCCGTCTCCTCGGGAATAAGAGTGTTGCTCCCGCCACCGCCCGAGGTGATTCAAAAAGCCATGGCCCCCACGAGCCGCCGCAGCGATCACAGGTCAAAGCCAATCCGCCGGGCAACAGCCTTGCGCGAACGGGAGGAGGACGCCTCCGAGCTCGCTACCGAGGCCGCGAGCGATGCGGCAGCCGACTATCCCATCAAGTCGGTGCGGAAGGCGATCGCCATCCTGAACGCGCTGTCGCAAGCCCGCCGTCCTTTGCGCATCAGCGAACTGGCCGGCCGGCTTCAGATGTCGGTGAGCGCCACCTCGCGCCTCATGACGACATTGTCGAGCGGTGGGCTCACCTATCAGGATGAGGAAACGGGGCGCTGCTACCTCGGCCTCGGCCTTACGGTGCTGGGATCGGATGCCCTCGGTCGGCGCGAGCTCGACCACCTCGCCATTCCGGTCCTCGATGAACTGGTGGGCCGGCTCGATTGCTACGTGAGCCTGAGCCGGCTGGAACGGGGGAGGGTGGTCATCATGCGGGCGCGCGCCACGTCCTTCAGCCCCCGCGACCTCTCCCTCTTCTCGGTGGTTCCGATGCATGCCTGCGCGCCGGGCAAAGTGCTGGCGAGTGCGCTGGGCGAGGAGAGCATCCGTGCCATCCTGGCCGAGCAGGGGCTGGATCCCTTCACCGCCAACACGTTGACCTGCGTCGACGCGTTTCTGTCGGAGGTCGAGGCGTTCCGAAGCTGTGGCTTCGCGCTCGACAACGAAGAGATCGCCTACGGCCTGCGCCATGTCGCCACCCCGATCTACGACGAGGCGGGCCGAGTGGTCGCTGCGATTTCGGCGGGCGGACGCTTGCCGGAACTTCCTCTCGAGAACATGGGAGCGCTGCTTCGAACGCTTCACCTCGGATGCCTGCGGATCTCGCGGGAGCTCGGGTTCCGAGGGACGCCGCCGCTCGATCTGGGTCGCTTCGCGGTTCAGGACGGGACACCGGGCGGCGATGCTTGAGGCGTTCCGTCCTCGAAGGGGGGCACTTCGCTCGAGAACGCTCCTAGGCGGCGGCCAGCACGCTGCCGCCGCAGACGGAGATGCACTGGCCGGTCACGTATCGCGACAAGTCGGTGACGAGGAATTCGACCACCAGGGCGCAGTCCTCCGGGGTGCCGTAGCGGCCAAGCGGGATGTGGCCGCTCTCGCTCTCGCGGCCGATGCCGCGCGCCTCCGATTGCACCTTGACGCGCGAGGACCAGATCACGCCGGGCGCGATGCAGTTGGCCCGGATGCCGTGCGGCCCGAGTTCGGCCGCCAGGCTGCGGGTGAAATGGGTCACGGCCGCCTTGGCGGCTCCATAGCCGGCCATGGCTCCCCGCGCCGCGGTCGTCCGCGCCGCGGCCGATGAGACGTTGACGATGCAGCCGCTCTCCTGCCGCGTCATCACCGGGGCGGCTGCGCGGCAGCAGTGCACCATGGTCAGGACATTGGCGTCGAACAGCGTGCGCATCTCCTCGTCGGACATCTGCGACGGGCGGCTGCGCTCGATCGGCGTGATCAACCCGCCGGCATTGTTGACCAGGATGTCGAGGCGCCCGAGTTCGGCCCCGCAGCGCGCGACCATGGCCTCGGCTGCGCCGGGGGCGGCGAGGTCGGCTTCGACCTCGACGCTCCTACGGCCCATCTGGACGATCTCGCGCCCGACCGACTCGGCGCCAAGCACCTCGCCGAAGCGCGTGGCGGCTGCAAAGTCGGCGTCGGCAGCGAGCACGTCGGCACCGAGCCCAGCCAGATGGAGCGCGATCGCGCGGCCGATGCCCCGCGCCGCGCCGGTCACGATTGCGACTTTTCCGTTGAGCTTCATGGCGTTCCCATCCCAGCCGAAGCCGGAGGCTGCCGGCCTTATATGATCTTCACAAGAGCCGCCACAGGCTATATTCCTTGTAGATACGCGGCAAGACGGCGGTTAGATGAGATATGACCGCGCTTGGCCAATGCAGACGTCCGATATGTCGCGCGAAATCTAGCCATTGCATTTGTAATAACTTCGTTTTCACAGCCCGGTTGCGTTGTGGCTGGGACCAAAGTGCGAATGATGGCGGCTGCAACCGGCGACCCTGCCGACAGCCAGCTGTCGATCGAGGCCCGCCGTTTCCAGAATGAGGGAGGCTGTCTTGCGCGTTTGCTTGGGATGGGTCGCCGCCGCTTGCCTGCTGGCCGCGTCGTCGTCGGGTTGGGCCCAATCCGGTGCCAAGAGTCATGGACCCGGGGTCACCGACACCGAGATCAAGCTCGGGCAGACGGTGCCCTACAGCGGTCCGGTGTCGTCAAGTGGGGCGCTCGGGCGGGCACAGGCCGCCTATTTCGCCATGCTCAACGCCAAGGGCGGCATCAACGGCCGCAAGATCACGCTGATCTCGCTCGACGATGCCTACAGCCCACCCAAGACCGTCGAGCAGACCCGCAAGCTGGTCGAGCAGGAAGAAGTGCTGGCGATCGTCGGCTCCAACGGGTCTCCCACCGGGCTCGCGGTGCAGGCCTATCTGAACAAGAAGCGGGTTCCCCAGCTGTTCCAGGCCTCCGGGATCAAGCGTTTCAACGATCCCAAGCAGTTTCCGTGGTCGACGGCCTTCTATTTCCCCTTCACGGTGGAGGGCGCGGCGTTCGGGCGGTTCGTCCTGCGGACACGGCCCGACGCCAAGATCGCCGTCCTGTCGCCCAACGACGAGCTCGGCCGCGAATACGTGGCCGGCTTCCGCGCGGCGCTCGGCGACAAGGCGGACAAGATGATCGTCAAGTCGGTCACCTACGACTACGCGTCGCCGACCATCGATTCCGAGATGGCGCAACTCGCGGCGAGCGGCGCCGACGTGTTCTTCAACGTGTCCATGGCCAAGTTCGCCTCGCAGTCGATCCGTAAGGCGCGGGAGCTGGCCTGGGGGGCGCAGATCCTCTCGCCCTCCATCGCGGCCTCGATCGGCGACGTCCTGAAGCCTGCCGGCCTCGACAACGCGAAGGGCCTGATCAGCGGCCGCTGGATGAAGGACCCGTCCGCGCCCGAGCAGGCGGACGATCCGGGCGTGCGCGAGTATCTCGCCTTCATGAAGGTCTGGCTGCCGGGCGTCGCCGCCGAGCAGGCGACCTTCGCGCTCGGCTACAACGTGGCCCAACTCACCGAGATCGTCATCCGCAAGTGCGGCGACGACCTGACGCGCGAGAACTTCATCCGCCAGGCCACCAATCTGAAGGACATCGAGCTGCCGCTCGGCCTGCAGGGCGTCAAGCTGAGCAATTCGCCCGAGGACTTCAATCTCCTGAGGGAGACTCGCTTCATCGTGTTCGACGGCGAGAAGTGGGTGACGCTGCCGGACGTGGCGAACTGAGCCAAGCGACACAACGATCCATCAGACGACGGGGAGGCCGCTGTGGCCAGTGCGGAGTTCCAGAGCTTTCTGCAGGCATTGCGATCGCGGGATTTGACCGAAGTGTTGCCGATCGAGGCCGTGCGCGAGCGTTTCGAGGCCCTGGCCGCCCAGTTCACGCCGGCGGCCGACTTGACCTTCCAGGCCGTCGACGCGGGCGGAGTCCCGGCCGAGTGGACCGGGCCGGCCGACGTCGCGACGGAAGGGGTGCTGCTCTACTTCCACGGCGGCGGCTATTGCATCGGCTCGATTCCCGCATACCGCGAGTTCACCGGCCGGTTGGCGAAGGCCGGCCGCTGCCGCGTGCTGTCGGTCGGCTATCGGCTGGCGCCAGAGCATCCGTTTCCGGCCGCCGTCGATGATGCGGTGGCGAGCTACCGGTGGCTGCGCCGGCAGTTGGGCCCGCAGGGCAGCATCGTGCTCGGCGGCGATTCCGCCGGCGGCGGGCTCAGCCTGGCGCTGCTCATCGCCCTCAGGGACGCCGGAGATCGGTTGCCGGATGGCGCCTTCTGCCTCTCGCCCTCCACGGATCTTGCCAAAGAGGGCGCGTCGATGACCAGCCGGGCCGCGGTGGACCCGCTGATCACGCGGGAATCGACCACCCGCTTTGCGACCTTCTACCTGGGCGAGGACGGGGATCCCAAGCATCCCCTGGCGTCGCCCCTCTATGCCGACCACCGCGGCCTGCCGCCGCTGCTCATCCTGGTGGGCGACTGCGAACGGCTCCTCGACGATTCGACCCGACTCGCCGAGCGGGCGCGCCAGGCGGGCGTCGAGGTGGACATCGAGGTCTGGGACGAGATGGTGCACATCTGGCCGTTCTTCGCCTCGGTCATCCCCGAAGGTGCCGCCGCCATCGAGCGGCTGGCGCCCTTCATCCGCGCGCGGCTGGGTCGTTCCGCCATTGGATGAAGCTCGTCGAGGGCGGAATGGGCATGACTTTTTGAACCTTGAGCGCTTCGCGATCGGGCGGGGCCACCCCGGTGCTCTGGCCGCCCGAGGCCGCACAGCATCGTCACGATTGCAGGAGGCTCTTCCGTGAAGACCAAGGATTTCGACGGGCTCGCCGCCCTTGTCACCGGCGCTGGCGCCGGCCTGGGACGCCAGTATGCGCTCGATCTCGCCCGCCGCGGCGCCCGCGTCATGATCAACGACATCGCCGTGACGGCGGACGGCACGCCCCTGGCGGCGCAGATTGCCGAGGACTTCAGGCACGAGGGTCTGACGGCCGCCCACGATCAGGGCGACGTCAGTGTCGAGGCCGACGCCGCGTCCATGGTGCAGCGCACGATCGAGGCTTTCGGCAGAATCGATATTCTCGTCAACAACGCCGGCAACACCCTTGCGGCGCACAGCTACGACGTCACGACGAGCGATTTCGACGCCGTCCTGCGCGTGCACCTGCACGGCACGCTGTGGACCATGCGGACCGCGCTCCCCCACATGCGGGCCCGGAACTACGGCCGTATCGTCAACACGGCCTCGTCGCTCGGTGCTTTCGGCGCCCCTGGCGCACTGCCCTATGTGGCGGCCAAGTCGGCGATCATCGGCCTGACGAAAGGGGCCGCGCTGGAAAACGCCGATCACGATATCCGCATCAACGCCGTCTCGCCCACCGCCTATACCGGGCTGGCGAAGGGCTATTTCGATACGCAGCCCCAGATCCCGCTCGACAAGCTGCACGTGGACCGCGTGTCGCCAGCCGTGGTGCTCCTGGCCCATCGCGACTGTCCGCTGAACGGCGAGGTGATCAGCGCCGGCGCGGGCCGCGTCGCCCGCATCTTCACCGCGACTGTCCGCGGCTATTGCAGCGACGGCCTGACCTATGAGGAGGTCTCGTCCAACCTCGACAGGGTCCTCGACGCCGACGAGTTCTTCGCGCTGAAGAGCTCGCTCGAGCAATACAAGCTCATGCCCATCCAGATCGCGCCCTGATCCGATTGCCGGCCGCCGTCAGCCGAGTGGGATCGGCTGCGCGATGTCGGCGTACTCCACGTCGGGAGACGTGCCGTCGCGCCACATGAAGACGAGGAACGAGCCGTCGCGGCCGATGACGCGCAGCGGCGCGTGCCATACGCCCGGTCGCAGGAGGATGCCGACGCCGCCGGTGGCGGAGAAGGCGGCGAGCCGCTCGAGGTCCGGTCTGCCGACGGCATCGTCCGGGGCGGCGGCGACCAGCCAACCGTCGCAGCGAAGCGGCATCAGCATCTGCACCGTGGCCGGGTGACGCTCCAGCCGGTCCACGACGAGCGGGCCCGGCTGCGCCACGACGCTGATGCGGAACAGCGATGGCTGCGCCGCCACGTCGTGGTCGGCCAGGTCGAAGCTCGACGGGGCGCCCGTGGTATCGGCCGCGATCACCTCGCCGAACGGCGCGAATGCTTCAGCCGTGAGGCGGCCCAGCGCTATCGCGGCGGGCGCCATCACGCGGCCCGGCCGGACGAGCCGGCCAGCAGGTGGCGGATCGAGACGAACAGCACCGCCGCCGCCAGCAGCACGGCGCAGCCGAGCACGATCAGCGCGCCGCTGAAGCTGCCGGTGCCGTCCTTGAACCAGCCCATCAGGGTCGGGCCGAAATAGCCGCCCAGATTGGATACGGAGTTGATGAAGGCGATGCCGCCCGCTGCGACGGTGCCGCTCATGAACAGGGCCGGCAGCGACCAGAACACCGGCAGTACCGCATAGATGCCGACCGCCGCGATGGTGAAGGCGGCGATGGCGCCGAGGGGCGCGTCGAGGAAGAGGCCGGCGAGGATGAGGCCGATGCCAGCCAGGGCCGCCGGCAGTACCGTGTGCCAGAGCCGCTCCGCCGCCGCGTCGGAGCGCCTGGCCCAGACGACCATCGCGATGGTGGCGAAGAGGTAGGGCAGGGCGGCCACATAGCCGGTCTGCATGCCCGTGAAGCCCAGCCCCCGAACGATCTGCGGCAGCCAGAAGCCGAGGCCATAGAGGCCCAGGATCAGAAATGTATAGCTGATCGTCAGCGCCAGGATGCCCGGATTGACGAAGATGTCGGCGAGCCGGTGCTGGGCGCCCACCTCGCGCGCCTTGGCCTCGACGGCGATCCGCTGCGTGAGCCACGCGCGTTCGTCGGCCTCGAGCCACGTGGCATCCGCCGGTCGCTCGGTCAGGTACCAGAGACAGGCAATGCCGAGCACCACGGCCATAAGACCCTCGATGATGAACATCCACTGCCAGCCCGCGAGGCCTGCCAGACCTCCCATGGTCTCGATGATGAGGGTCGAGAGGGGCGCGCCCAGGAAGCTCGAGAGCGGAATGGCGATCAGGTAGAGACCGATCAGCTTGGCCCGATGCTGATCGGGAAACCAGGACAGGGTGTAGAACAGGATACCCGGCGCAAAGCCCGCTTCGGCGGCGCCGAGCAGGAAGCGCATGACGTAGAAGCTCGTCTCGCCGGTGACGAAGGCCATGCCGGCCGCCACCAGGCCCCAGGTCACCATGATGCGCGCGATCCAGCGTCGCGCCCCGACGCGGCCTTGGACGAGAGCGCTGGGAATCTCGAAAATGACGTAGCTGAGGAAGAAGATCCCGGCGCCGGTGCCGAACACGGTGGCGCTGAACCCGAGATCCTTGTTCATCGTCAGGGCGGCGAATCCAACATTCACCCGGTCCAGGAACGCCACGAAGTAGAGCAGCACCAGGAACGGGATCAGCCGGCGCGTGACCTTGGCCATGGTGCGCGCCTCGATCGGCTCGGCGAGGGGCAAGGCGCCGGCGGCTGCCTCCTGTGACATGGTCATCTCCGCTTGTCGTTGGTCATGGCGAGTGCGCGGCGGCTCGCACGGAGCCACCCCGGATCGCTCAAGTCGGTTCAAAGTGTTGGAGAGCTTCTACCCGGTCAGGTACTTGGACAAGATCGGGAAATACTCGTGAATTGTTATAGCGCGTTCATGCAGAAGCCGCCGTCGATCAGGAGGTTCTGGCCGACGATGTAGCCGGCCTGGGCGCCGCACAGGAAGGCGCAGGCGTCGCCGAACTCGTCGGGATCGCCGAGGCGGCCGGCCGGCACTGCGGCGGCCACCTCGCCGGCGGCGGCGCCCAATGCCGCCACCCGTGCCGTGGCGAAGGAGCCGGGCAGCAGGTTGTTGATCGTCACGTTGCGGCCGGCGACCTGCCGCGACACGCCGGCGACGAAGCCGGCGAGGCCGAGGCGCGCCGCGTTGGACAGATCGAGGTTGGTGACCGGGCGCACGCTCGTCATCGAGGTGATGTTGACGATGCGGCCGAAGCCCCGGGCCATCATGCCGTCGACGCTGGCGGTGATCAGCGCCACCGCGGCCAGCATGTTGCCCTGGAGGGCCTGCGCCCAATCCTCTTCGGTCAGCGCGCGAAAGTCCTTCTTTGGCGGGCCGCCGGAATTGTTGACCAGGATGTCCGGCTCCGGGCAGGCGGCCAGCAGCGCGGCACGGCCGGCCGGGGTCGCGACATCGGCGGTGACGGCGGTCACCTTGGCGCCGGTGCGGCGGCGCAGCTCCTCCGCCGCCGCTTCGAGCACCTCGGGCCGCCGCCCGTTCATGACGAGTTCGCATCCCGCTTCGGCCAGCGCGCGGGCGCAGGCGAAGCCGAGCCCGTCGCTGCTGGCGCAGACGATCGCCTTGCGGCCGGCTATGCGCAAATCCATCGGTTACTCCCCTGCTATCGTTGCCACGCGGCGCGCCGGTGGCGGCGCAGCCGCCGCCTCGCCACGCGACCATTCGGGCGGGACGTGCGCCAGTGCCTCGGCCCCGACGTCGGCGACGTCGTTCAGTCCCATCAGCCCCAGGGCGGAGATCATCTCGATCCGGAAGCGCTCGATCATGCGCGCCACCCCGGCCTCGCCGTCGGCCGCGAGCGCAAGCACCCAGGGGCGGCCGACGAAGCAGGCCTTGGCGCCCAGCGCCCGGGCACGAAGCACATCGATGGCGTTGCGCACGCCGCCGTCGAGAAAGATCTCGGCCCGGCCGCCGACGGCGTTGGCGATGGCCGGCAGCATGGAGATGCTGGAGGCGACACCATCGAGCTGACGGCCGCCGTGGTTGGAGACGACGATGCCGTTGGCGCCGGCAGCGACCGCCGCCGCCGCATCCTGCGGGTCGAGAATGCCCTTGATGACCAGGGGGCCGTCCCATTGGTCGCGCACCCAGGCGACGTCCTTCCAGCCGATGGCGTTGTCCCAGTTGGCGCGCGTGAAGCTGCGGAAATCGGCAAGGCCGCGAGCGTCCGGAATGGCAGCGGCCAGGTTGCCGAAGATGTGCGGCCGCCCGCCGACGGCCACGTCGCGCAGCCAGGGCCAGCGACGGGAGAAATCGGCGACCACCTTGGCGCGAGCCAGAGCCGACGGGACGCCGCCCATGCCGGTCTGCGCGTCGCGATGGCGCGGACTATTGACGGGCACGTCGACGGTCATGACCAGCGCCGTACAGCCGGCCTGCTGGGCCCGGCCAATCATCTTCGCGACATAGTCGCGGTCGCGCAGAAAATAGAGCTGGAACCAGAACGGCCGGGCAGCGGCCGCGGCGACCTCCTCGATGCCGCACAGCGAGACGGTGCTGAGCACGAAGGGCACGCCGGCCGCCGTCGCCGCCCGCACCGCCTGGGCCTCGCCCCGCCGTCGCATCAGGCCGGCGAGGCCCACGGGCGAGAGGCCCAGCGGCAGGGCGAAGCGCTCGCCGAAGATCTCCGTGTCGAGCACCGCGTTGCCGACGTCCATCAGCACGCGCTGGCGCAGGTGGACGCGCGCGAAGTCGTTGCGGTTGGCGGCCAGCGTCTCTTCTCCGAAAGAGCCGCCGTCGATGAACTCGAACAGCTGCCGCGGCAGGCGCTGCCGGGCGCGCTGCCGGTCGTCCTCGAATGTCGTCGCTACAATGGATCGCCCCATCGCCGTCTCCTCCTTGGTCGCGTTGGCCGCCGCGCGCGCCTGCCGGGCGCACCCGCGATCGCCCTTGATCGGTCGCCACACTGGGCCGGCCGGGCGCAATTGGCGGGCCGGCGGGAGCGTGGGCGCGGGCCAGGGCGCCTTGGGGGCGTCCCCGATCCGCGGTCTGCGGCTGTGCGAGCGCGACGGGCTACTCGCCGATTATCTCGCCGAACAACTCCCAGGTCTTGCCGTTGAAGCGCTGCAGCTGCTGCCCCTCGACGGGGAAATAGTCGGTTGCCGTCGTCTTCACTTTGATGCCCGGCAGCAGCATCGGCAACGGAAAGTCCATGCTGGCCGCCTGCTTCATGATGTTTTCACGCGTGAGGTCATCGCCGCAGTTCTTCAGCACCTGCACCAGCGCCTGTGCCACCGTGTAGCCGTAGACGTTGAGCTGATCCTGCAGATTTCCTTCGGGGTAATACTTCTTCATGAAGGCAGTCCATTCCGCCGTCGCCGGGTCGCTGGTCCACTGCGGGTCGGTCGGGTCCTTCTGGTAGTAAGCGGAGATGATGCCGGTGGCGGCGTCGAAGCCGGCCGGCTGCAGCACGCTGGAGACCGAGGTCGAGGTGGCGGCGAGGAAGAACATCTTCGGCTTCCAGCCGATCTCGTAGACCTTGCGGATGGCTTGCGCCGCCTGCTTGGGAATGGCGTGCATGAACAGGGTGTCGGCGCCGGACGCCTTGAGCTTCACGATCTGGCTGTCGATGCTGGGATCGGCCGGCTCGTAGCTCGCCTCGGCGATGACCATGCGCTTGGCGTTGTCCGCGCCGAGGCCCATCTTGAAGCCGTTGGCGTAGTCCTTGCCGGCGTCGTCGTATTGATAGAACAGGGCGATCTTGGCGTCGGGATTGTTCTTCAGCACATACTTGGCATAGACCGCGGTCTCGGCCTGATACGATGGCTGGAAGCCCATGCTCCACGGGAACTGCTTGTAGTCGCCCCAGAGCGTTGCGCCACCGCCCACGAACAGCTGAGGGATCTTCTTGTCGTTGAGGTATTTGCGGACGACCAGGCCGGTCGGCGTGCCGAGCGGATTGAAGATCAGGGCGACCTCCTCCTGCTCCACCAGCTTGCGCGTCTGCTCGAAGGTCTTGGGCGGGCTGTAGCCGTCGTCGAGGCTGATCAGATTGATCTTGCGGCCGTTGATGCCGCCCTGCTCGTTGATCATCTTGAAATAGGCCGCCTCCGACATGGGGATGGCCCGGTAGGCCGACGCCGGGCCGCTATAGGCGAAAGTTTGGCCGATCTTGATTTCGGTGTCGGTGATGCCGGGCGCGTACTTCTTCTGGGCCTGGGCGCCGGTGCTGGCGATCGCCGCGAGTGCGGCGACGACGACTGCTGTCCACTTCATTCACTGTCCTCCCTGGATTGGACTGTTCTTGGGTGAGCTTGTGCGGCCGCTTCAGGCCGCCACGGCCGCGCCGGCGGCCGGGCCGCTCGCCGCCCGGAAGGCGTCGAGCAGCTCCGCCTCGCGGGTGCCGGCGATGGCGATCTGAGCCGCCTTGACGTGGCCGAAGCCGCGGATCGCGTCGGGGATGGCGGCGATCTGCGCCGCCAGCGGCAGGTTGTGCGTGCGCAAGGCGGCCGAGACCTCCCTGATCGTCGCCTCATAGGCGTCGATCAGCCGCCGCTCGGTCCGACGCTCCTCGGTGTAGCCGAAGATGTCGAGCGGGGTGCCCCGCAAGCGCCTCAACCGGGCGAGCAGGCGGAACGCAGGGAGAATCCAGGGGCCGAAGGCACGCTTCTTGGGGATCCCGGTCTCCGGGTCGCGGCGCGCGAGCAGGGGCGGGGCGAGATTGAACTCGATCCGATAGTCGCCGTCGAACTGCTGGCTCAGCTTGTCCTGGAAGACAGGGTCGACATAGAGGCGGGCCACCTCATACTCGTCCTTGTAGGCCATCAGCTTGTAGAAGTGGCGTGCCACCGCGTCGGTGAAGCGGCCGTCGCCGTGGATGTGCTCCTCGGCGGCGCGTGCCGTCTCGACCAGCGCCTGGTAGCGCCGCGCGTACGCCTCGTCCTGGTAGTGCGCCAGGCGGCCGGCGCGATCGGCGACGAGCGCGGCGAGGTCGCGCGGCACCTCGCGCGGTGGCCGGGCGGAGGCCTTGCCGGCGTCGACGAAGCGGTTCACCGCGGCGGCATCGTGCGCGGCGAGGCGCCCCCAGGCGAAGGTTTGGCGGTTGGCCTCGACCGACACGTTGTTGAGCGCGATGGCGCCGTCGATCGCCTCGAGCGAGAGCGGCACCAGCCCCTTCTGGAAGGCGTAGCCGAGTATGAACAGGTTGGCGGCGATGCTGTCGCCCATCAGCCGGGTCGCGATCCGCGTCGCGTCCACGAGGTCGAGGCCGGCGGCGCCCACCGCCTCGGTGACGGCCTTGCGCATGACGTGGCCTTCGAAGTCGATGCTGGCGTCGGTGACGAAGGCCGCGGTCGGCTGCTCGTGCGTGTTGACGACCGCCCGTGTCACATCGCGCTCGATGCGCGCCAGTGCCTCGGCGCCGGCGGTGACGACGAGGTCGCAGCCGAGCAGGAGGTCGGCGCCGCCGGCGCCGATGCGCACGGCCTTGAGGTCGTCAGGCGTAGCGGCCAGCCGCACGTGGCTCATCACGGCGCCGTTCTTCTGGGCGAGGCCGGTGAAATCGAGCACCGAGGCGCCCTTGCGGTCCAGATGCGCCGCCATGCCGAGCAGGGCCCCGACGGTCAACACGCCGGTGCCGCCGATGCCGGTGATCAGGATCGAATAGGGCTCGCTCAGCTGCGGAAGGCGCGGCGGCGGCAGCGCGGCGAAGGGATCCTCGCCGGCCGCGACGGTGGCCCGCTCGGCCTTGCGGATGCGGCCGCCGTGCACGGTGACGAAGCTGGGGCAGAAGCCCTTGAGGCAGGAGAAGTCCTTGTTGCAGGCGGATTGGTCGATCTGGCGCTTGCGGCCGAGCTCGGTGTCCAGCGGCTTCACAGAGATGCAGTTGGACTGGGTGGAGCAGTCGCCGCAGCCTTCGCACACGGCCTCGTTGATGAACACGCGCTTGGGCGGATCGGGAAACTGGCCGCGCTTCCTGCGGCGGCGCTTCTCGGCCGCGCAGGTCTGATCGTAGATGATAGCGGTGAGGCCCGGCGTGTCGCGCAGGCGGCGCTGGAGCGCGTCGAGGTCGTCGCGGTGGTGGATGAGCGTGCCGGGCGGGAACACGGCGGCCGACGGGTATTTGTTGGGTTCATCGCTGACCACGGCTACAACTTTCGCCCCCTCCGCTGCCACCTGGTGGGCGATCTGCGGAACGGTGAGGCTGCCTTCGGCCGGCTGGCCGCCGGTCATGGCGACGGCGTCGTTGTAGAGGATCTTGTAGGTGATGTTGACGCCGGCCGCCGCCGCTGCCCGCAGCGCGATCGAGCCGCTGTGGGTGTAGGTGCCGTCGCCCAGGTTCTGGAAGACGTGCTTGGTGGCCGTGAACGGCGCCTGGCCGATCCAATTGGTGCCCTCGCCGCCCATCTGGGTGATGGTCTGCGTGCGCCGGTGCGGCATGTAGGTCGCCATGCCGTGGCAGCCGATGCCGGCCATGGCGCGGCTGCCCTCGGGCACCGCGGTCGATGTGTTGTGCGGGCAGCCGGAGCAGAAGAACGGCGTGCGGGCGAGTTTCGTGCCGCTCGTGACCCGCTCGAACGATTCGAGCCGCGCCACGCGCTGGCGCAGGTTCGGCGTGACCGCATCGAACCGCTCCAGCCGCGAGACAATGGCGCGCGCCACCATCGTCGGTGTGATCTCGCCCTCGCTGCCGAGCAGGCGCCCGCCGCTCTCGTCGCGCTTGCCCACGACGCTCGGCCGTCGCGAGGCCTCCATGTTGTAGAGCATCTCGACCAGCTGGCGCTCGATGAAGCCGCGCTTCTCCTCCACCACGAGCACGTCCTGGAGGCCCGCGGCGAAGCGCAGCGCCCCCTGGCGCTCCAGCGGCCAGGTCAGACCCACCTTGTAGATGCGGATGCCGAGAGCCGCGATCGCGGCGACGTCGAGGCCGAGATCGTCAAAGGCCTGGCGCACGTCCAGATAGGCCTTGCCGGTGGTGATGATGCCGAGGCGCGGGGCCGGGGGCTCGACCACCAGCTTGTCGATGGCGTTGGCGCGCACGAAGGCGGCGACCGCGTCCATCTTCGGCCCGTGCAGGCGCCGCTCCGCCTCCAGCGGCGGATCGGGCCAGCGGATGTGCACGCCGCCAGGCGGCGCCTCGAAGTCCGTCGGCAGGACGATCTGTGGGCGGGTGATGTCGACATCGATGGAGGTGGCGCTCTCCACAGTCTCGGCGATGGCCTTGAAGCCGACCCAGCAGCCGGAGAAGCGTGACAGCGCCCAGCCGTAGAGGCCGAAGTCCAGGTATTCCTGCACGTTAGCAGGATTGAGGATCGGGAGCAGGGCGGCCTCGAACAACTGCTCGCTCTGGTGCGGCAGCGTCGACGACTGGCAGCCGTGGTCGTCCCCGGCGATCGCCAGCACGCCGCCCCAGGGCGAGGTGCCGGCCATGTTGGCGTGCTTCAGCACGTCCATGGTGCGGTCGACGCCCGGTCCCTTGCCGTACCAGAGGCCGAACACGCCATCGACGGTGGCGTCGGGCTGCAAATTGACCTGCTGGCTGCCCCAGACCGCCGTGGCCGCCAGATCCTCGTTGAGGCCCGACTGGAACACCACGTTGTGGCGCTCGAGCAGCGCTTGCTGGCGCCACAGTTCGTTGTCGAGGCCACCGAGCGGCGAGCCGCGATAGCCGGAGATGAAGCCGCCGGTGTTGCGGCCGGCCAGGGCGTCGCGCTGCTGCTGGATGGTGGGCAGGCGCACGAGCGCCTGGATGCCTGAAATATAGATGCGGCCCGAGGCGACCTCGTATTTGTCGGCGAGGGTGACGGGCTTGGTCATGGCACCCACCTCCGCTCAGAGGTCTGCTGTCCGCACACGGGCGGCGGGGCGGCCGTGACCGGTCGATATCTTGCTTGCTGGGTCATGGGCGTTCGTCCCCGACGGTCTCTTCTTTGGAACCACTCTGCACTGGAAGGGACGCCGGCAATGTCAAAGGTGCGACAGTGTCCGCGCGCGGCTTGAGCGGGAGCGGGCGAATGATGATCGGCCTCGTGGGCCAGCGGTGCGCGCCGGCCCCACGGCGACGTCAACCGTGCTCGGCGCCGCCGGGCCCGGTCGACGTCACCGCGCCAAACGATGCCGAAGCGACGTTCCTGGCGTATTTGGCGAACACGCTCGACGAGGCTGTGCGCGGCTGCGGCCGCCACGCGCTCCTGCGGCTGGCGAGTTCCTCGCGCGGCACGTCCAAGTCGATACGGCGTGCATCCAGGTCGATGGTGATCGTGTCGCCCTCCTGGACGAGGGCGATCGGGCCTCCCGCGGCCGCCTCGGGGCTGACGTGGCCGATCGCCAGCCCGTGCGAGATGCCCGAGAAGCGGCCGTCGGTGACGAGAGCGACGCTGTCCTTGAAGCCGAAGCCGACGAGAGCGGCCGTGACCCGCGCCGTCTCGCGCATGCCGGGGCCGCCCGCGGGCCCCTCGTTGCGGATGACGATCGTGTCGCCGGCCTCGATCAGGCGCGCCATCAGCGCGGCATAGGCGCTCGGCTCGTCCTCGAACACGCGGGCGCGGCCGACGTGCCGGCGCAACTCTGTTCCCGTCGCCTTCAGGACGGCGCCGTCCGGGGCCATGTCGCCGCGGAGCACCACCCAGCCGCCGGTGGGATGGCGCGGCGCCGCGACCGGCGCGACGATGTCCTGGTCGGCCGGCAGGGTCACCCCGTCGAGGCGCTCGGCCAGCGTGCGGCCATCGACGCTGGTCGCTGCTCCGCTCAGCAGGCCGGCGTCAAGGAGCGTCCGCATCACCACCGGCACGCCGCCGATCTCGTGCAGGTCCCGCATGTTGTAGGCCCCGGAAGGGGTGAAGTTGCCGAGATGCGGCGTGCGATCGCTGATGTCCTGGAAGTCCTCGAGCTTCAGCTCGACACCGGCTTCATGGGCGATGGCGAGCAGATGAAGCACGGCATTGGTGGAGCCGCCCATCGCCGCGACCACGCCAATGGCGTTGTGCAATGCCTCCCGCGTGATCACGTCGCGCGGTCTGACGTTGCGGGCCAGGATCTGCAACGCCAGCGTGCCGGTTTCATAGGCAAGGTCGGTCCGACGGCTGTCGACGGCGGGGGCGCTGGTGCAGTTGGCCACGGTCAGTCCCATGGCTTCGATCGCCGAGCCCATGGTGTTGGCGGTGAACATGCCGCCGCACGCGCCAGGGCCGGGGCAGGCGGCATCCACCAGTTCGTCCATGTCCTCGGCGCTCGCCGTTCCCGCGGCCAGCGCGCCGGCCATTTCGGCGACGGTCTGGATGGTCACGTCGGCGCCGCGGAAGCGGCCCGGTGCGATGCTGCCGCCATAGAGATAGACGGCTGGGATGTTGAGGCGCGCCATGGCCATCACGCAGCCCGGATTGGTCTTGTCGCAGGCGCCGATCGCCACCATGGCGTCGAAGGCGTAGGCCGAGGCGGCGAGCTCGATCGAGTCGGCGATAACTTCTCGGCTGACGAGGGACGCGCCGCCGACCGCGAGCACGCCGTCGCTGACGGCGACGGTGTTGACCTCGAGCGGGATGCCGCCCGCATCGCGAATGCCGGCGGCGACCCGTGCGCTCAGCTCTCGCAGATGCATGTTGCAGGGCATCGCGCCGCTCCAGGTGTTGGCGATGCCGACGATGGGCTTGTCGAAATCCGCCGGGCCGAGGCCCGCGGCGCGCAGCATGGCGCGCGGTCCAAAGCTGGTCCGCGCGGTCAGCGCCGAACTACGCGGCTTGGGGTAGGGGGGCATGGGGCGCTCGTCCTCCTGATCTTTTGTTTGGAACCATTCTGCATTGGAGCGGCCGCCGGCAATGTCACAATCGCGACAATGTTGGTGCGCGCAGCCGCATGGCGCCGGTGAATTGTCGCCGACTTGACGGTTCGCGGCCGGTAACGGCGTAAGATTACGCGGAACGAACGACAGATCAGGGATGGGACGATGACGGCACTGGTGAGCGATCTGCTGCGGGCGCGCGAGACGCGCGCGGCGATCGCCGACGCGATCGAGCTGCCCGCCTCGCTTGCGGCCGCCTATGCCGTTCAGGACGAACACATAGGCGAGCTTCTCGCGCGCATCGGCGGCACCCGCATCGGCTACAAGATCGGCGCGACGACCCAGGCGGCGCTCGATGCCCTCGGCCTTGCGAGACCCTTCCATGGGCCGATCCTGTCGGCTGCCGCGCACGCGAGCCCGGCGCACCTCTCCCGCAGCTCGTTCTTCGTGGCCATCGCGGAGACTGAGATCGGTTTTCGCTTCGGCCGTGACCTGCCGCCCCGCGCCGCGCCCTACGACCTGGAGACCGTCGCCGCGGCGGTTGCCGAGATCGTGCCGATCATAGAGGTCGCCGACAGCCGCATGCGGGACTGGCAGAAGGCCGATGCGCGTCTCATCGTCGCCGATCTCGGCTACGCCGGGGCCGTCGTCACCGGTGCGCCGGTGCGGGACTGGCGTGCCGTCGATCTGCCCTCGCTCGCCGTCACGCTCGAGGCGGATGGGCGTGAGATCGCCAAGGGGGCGGGCGCCGCGGTGCTCGGCAACCCGCTGGCGTGCCTGACCGGGCTGGTCAACGACCTGTCGGCCGCCGGACAGCCCGTGCGAGCCGGGGAGTTGGTGAGCAGCGGCACCTGCACGCCGCCCCACCCGTCGGCGATGGGCGGCCACTTCGTTGCCCGCTTCGGGCCGCTCGGCACGGTCGAACTCACCCTGGACTGATTGTCGCCATCGATCCCTTCAAGCCAACTCAAGGAGCAGCCTTGTCGAAACGCATCGTCGTGTGCTCGCCGATCATGCCGGCGCAGATCGCCGGCCGGCTCGGCGAGATTCCCGGCCTGGAGGTCGGCGTAGCCAAACCGGGCGAGCTGCCGCAGGCGGCGCAGGCGGCGGACGGGCTGGTGCTGCTCGGCCTCAGCTACACCGCCGCGCTGGCCGAGGCCCTGCGGCGCGCGGACTGCCGCTGCCGCTGGCTGCAATTGCTGACCGCCGGCTACGAGCCCCTGGTCGAGCACGGCGTGCCGGAGCGCGTCGTGGTCTGCAACGCGGGCGACGTGTGGTCGCCCATCGTCGCCGAGCACACCATGGCCCTCCTGCTCGCCCTGGTACGCCGGCTGCGCGAGATCGAGGCGGCGCAGCAGCGCGCGGCCTGGGATCTCACCATCCGCGCGCGCATGGACATGCTCTACGGCGGCCATCTGCTGATCGTCGGCATGGGTAGCATCGGCGCCGAAGTGGCGCAGCGCGCGCGGCCCTTCGGCATGCGCGTGACGGGCGTGTCGCGGGCCGGGCGCCCGCATCCGCTCGCCGACACCATGCTGCCGCTGACGCGCCTGCACGAGGGGCTGGCCGAGGCCGACGCGGTGGTCATCGCCGTCCCTTACTCAGCCGAGACGCACCACATGATCGGCGCCCGTGAGCTGGCCGCCTGCCGGCCCGGCGCCGTTCTCGTCAATGTCGCGCGCGGCGGCGTGGTCGATCCGGTGGCGCTGCTCGCGGCGCTCGAGGGAGGGACCGTCGCGGGCGCTGGGCTCGATGTCACCGAGCCCGAGCCGCTGCCGCCGGAGAGCCCATTGTGGCGCCTGCCCAACGTCATCGTGTCGCCGCACCTCGGCGGCGCCGCGCCCGAGCGCTACTACGCTCGGCTGGTGGACCAGGTCGCCGTCAATGCCGACGCCTTCGTGCACGGCCGGCCTCTGCGCAGCCAAATTTCCTGGTAAAAGGTCGCCACAGCCCGGCTGCGTCCGTCCAGAGGAGGCGCGGCCGCGTGGGGGAGAACGCGATGCGAAAGATCGTTGCCGGCAAGCTGCACGGCATCCGGGTTACCGACGCCAACCTCAATTATCACGGATCGATCACGCTCGATCCCAACCACTGCGAGGAAGCCGGCATCCTGCCGATGGAGTTCGTCGAGATCTGGAACAAGAGCTCGGGCGCGCGCATCTCGACCTACGTCATCCTCGGCGAACGCGGCTCCCGCTGCTGCGTCCTGAACGGGGCAGCCGCCCGCACCTGCCAGCCCGGCGACGAGATCATCATCTGCAACTCGGTCTACGTGCCGGAGAGCGAACTGGTCTCGCTCCGCCCCCGCGTCCTCGTCTTCGATGCGGCCAACCACGTCGTCGACCGTCTGGCCTACAAGGTCGATCGCGACGCCGAGGGGCGCTACGCCTTCTCCATCGTCGGCGAGAACGGCAAGGCGAACGTCACGCCCCTCGAGGTGCGCACCAGCGCTTGAACGGGCTGCGATATTTTCGAGTGGATGGTATAGCCGGGTCAAGCCGGCTATGCCGTTGCAGGTAAAGTTGGCCCGCCTCTACTTCGTCGTAGCCGGGCTTGGCGGCCATCCATCCTCTCAGAAGACTGAAAATTCTTTGTAATACTCGCAATTTTTCGAGTCGACCGCTCACACGTCCAGGTTCGAGACGGTCAGCGCATGCTCCTGAATGAACTCGCGGCGGGGCTCCACCACGTCTCCCATGAGCTTGGCCATCAGGTCGTCGGCGTCCTGCCCGTCCTTCACCTTGACCTGCAGCAGCGAGCGGTTGTCGCGGTCGAGGGTCGTGTCCCAGAGCTGGTCCGGGTTCATCTCGCCCAGGCCCTTGTAGCGCTGCAGCGACAGGCCTTTGCGTCCGACCCCGGTGACGGCCTCGAACAGGGCCGTGGGGCCGTGAATGGGCAGGCTCTCCGTCTTCCGCAGCAGGGCGGCTGGCTGCCCGTAGACCTCCAGCAGCGAGGCCGTGCGCTCGTCGAGCCGCCGCGCCTCGATCGAGGCGAGCAGGCTGGCATCCAGGGTTGCCACCTGCTTGACGCCCCGCACGGTGCGGGTGAGCGTGAAGCCGCCGTCGCCGATGGCGCCCTGCCAACCCCGCTCGGTTTCCTCCGAGATCGCATCGAGCCGCTGCGCGATACGCTCGGCGATGGCCGCGGCGGCCTCCGGCTCGTTGTCGACGATGTGCGCCCGCATGCCGCCGGCGATGGCGGCCTGCTCCACCACCGACCGGTCGTAGCGGGTGTGCAGGGCGCCGAGCACCTGGCGCACGTGGCGCGCCTCCTCGACCAGCGCGCGCAGGTCACGGCCGCCACGCTCCTCGCCGGAGGCGAGGCGCAGCGTGGTGCCCTCCAGACCGGCGTCGATCAGATAGTCCTCCAGTGCGCGCTCGTTCTTGAGGTACTGGTGGGCCTTGCCCTTCGCCACCTTGTAGAGCGGCGGCTGGGCGATGAAGATATGGCCGCGGTCGATGATGTCCCGCATCTGCCGGAAGAAGAACGTCAGCAACAGGGTGCGGATGTGGGAGCCGTCCACGTCCGCGTCGGTCATGATGATGATCTTGTGGTAGCGCAGCTTGTCGGCGTTGAAGTTCTCGCTGCCGATGCCGGTGCCGAGCGCCAGGATCAGCGTGCCGATCTGCTCGGACGACAGCATCTTGTCGGGGCCCGCGCGCTCGACGTTGAGGATCTTGCCGCGCAGGGGCAGCACCGCCTGATACTCGCGGTTGCGGCCCTGCTTGGCCGAGCCGCCGGCCGAATCGCCCTCGACGATGAACAACTCCGACTTGGCCGGATCCCGTTCCTGGCAGTCCGCGAGCTTGCCCGGCAGCGAGGCCATGTCGAGCGCCCCCTTGCGCCGCGATAGCTCGCGTGCCCGGCGCGCGGCCTCGCGCGCGGCCGCAGCGACCACCACCTTTTCGGCCACCTTGCGGGCTGCCTGAGGGTTCTCCTCGAGCCACTGGCTCAGCGCCTCGTTGACGATGCCCTCGACCACGGGCCGAACCTCCGAGGAGACCAGCTTGTCCTTGGTCTGGGAGGAGAACTTCGGGTCCGGCACCTTGACCGAGAGCACGCAGGTGAGCCCTTCGCGGCAATCGTCGGCGGAGAGCGAGACCTTCTCCTTCTTGGTGGCGCCCGAGTTCTCCGCGTAGCCGGTGAGCTGGCGCGTCAGTGCGCCGCGAAAGCCCGCGAGATGTGAGCCGCCCTCGCGCTGCGGAATGTTGTTGGTAAAGGCGAGCACATTCTCGTGGTAGGTGTTGTTCCACCAAAGGGCGGCTTCGACGCCGATGCCGTCGCGCTCGGCCCGCACCACGATCGGCTTGTCGATCACGGCTTCCTTGGAGCGGTCGAGGTAGCGTACGAAGGCCTCGACGCCGCCCTCGTACATCAGCTCCGCGCGTCTGTGCTCGGCGTGGCGCGCGTCGGTCAGAATGATGCGCACGCCCGAGTTGAGGAAGGCAAGCTCGCGCAGCCGGTGCTCCAGCGTGTCGTAGTCGAACTCGACGATGGCGAAGGTCTGCGGCGAGGGCAGGAAGCTGACCTCGGTACCGCGCCGGCCCTCCGACGGACCCACGACGGCAAGCGCCGACACCGCGTCGCCATGGCGGAACTCCATCGCGTGCTCGTGGCCGTTGCGCCAGATGCGCAGCCTGAGCCAGCTCGACAGCGCGTTGACGACGGAGACGCCGACGCCATGCAGGCCGCCGGAGACCTTGTACGCGTTCTGGTTGAACTTACCGCCGGCGTGCAGCTGTGTCATGATGACCTGGGCCGCCGACACCCCTTCCTCGGCGTGGATGTCGGTCGGGATGCCGCGACCGTTGTCGGTGACGGTGCACGAGCCGTCCGCGTTGAGCGTCACGGTGACCTCGTTGGCGTGGCCCGCCAGCGCCTCGTCGATGGCGTTGTCGACCACCTCGTAGACCATGTGGTGGAGACCAGAACCGTCATCCGTATCGCCGATGTACATGCCAGGGCGCTTGCGGACCGCATCCAGCCCCTTCAGGACCTGGATCGATTCGGCGCCATAGGCTTCGGGATCGACGTTGGGTGCAGGTTCGGCCATCGTGTTCCTTCGCCATCAGAGCGGTGACGGCTCGTTGATTCGTCAGCCCTCAATGTAATCACTGCATCGCACATAAACCACCGCGCGCACGCGCGCGTAGTTAATATATACAGGCGCTTCGATTGGCCGCGGCCCTCGCCCGGCGGACGACCTGGGTCGGGGCGCCTCTTGCCAGCGGCCGCGGCGTCGCAACGACTGATCACGCCGCCTCTAGAGCATTTCCGCGTTTCTTCGAATCGCCGAAATGCTCTATCTGATTGTTTTGTCGCGTTTTCTTCACGCGAACCGGCGTCCACTTCGCTCGAAAACGCTCTATGCGCCGGAGCTGACGCGCCCGGGCGTGACCCGAAGGATCGCGGCGGTGGCGGGCAACTCGCCGAAGAGGGCAGGATCCGCCCCGGTCATCCACACCTGCGAGCCCAGGGCGGCGAGGGCGTCGTAGAGCGCCTGGCGCCGGCGGGGATCGAGGTGAGCCGCGATCTCGTCGAGCAGCACGAGCGGCGCGATGCCGCTCATGGCGGCCACCAGCCGGGCGTGTGCCAACACGATGCCGATCAGCAGCGCCTTCTGCTCGCCGGTGGAGCAGAGGCTCGCCGGCGTGTCCTTGGGGCCGTGGCGGACCGCCAGATCGGTTGTCTGCGGGCCGGCGAGGGTGCGGCCTGCCGCCCGGTCGCGAGCCCGGCCGTCGCGCAGCAAACGGCGGTAATGGTCCTCCACGTCGAGCGCCGGGCGGTCGGCCACCATCGCCTCGATCTCGCCGTCCAGCGTGAGCGCGGCCCACGGGAACGGCGTCGACGCTTCGTTGCGCTCGGCGGTGAGCACGGCGAGGCGGTCGGCGGCCTCACGGCGGGCCGAGGCGATCGCGACGCCGAGCTCGGCAACCTCCCGTTCGACCGCATCGAGCCAGGCGGCGTTGGGCCGGTCCTCCTCGAGCAGACGGTTGCGGCTGCGCAGGGCCCGCTCGAAGGCGTTGGCCCGGGCGCCGTGGCCGGCATCGACCGCCAGCACCAGGCGATCGAGGAAGCGGCGCCGATCGCCGGGCGAGCCGGCGAACAGGCCGTCCAGGGCGGGCGTCAGCCAGACGAGACGCAGACGGTCGGCAAAGGCGGCGGGGGTCGGCACCGGCTCGCCGTCGATGCGGCAGCGTCGCTGGGCGCCTTCGCCCGGCCCTCGCGGCTCGATGCCGGTGCCCAGCCGCGTGCCCCCGCTCGGCTCATCCAGCGTGAGCGACACCGCGAAGCCGCCGCCGCTGCCGATGCGGCTCATGTCGGCGAGATCGGCCCGCCGCAGGCCGCGGCCGGGCGAGAACAGGGAGAGGGCCTCGAGCAGGTTGGTCTTGCCGGCGCCATTCTCCCCGGTCAGCGCCACGAGGGGTGCGTCGATGGCAAGGTCGAGCCCGGGATAGCTGCGGAATTGCTGCAGCATCAGGCGGGCGACGCGGGGGCGGGCGGCACTCATGTCCATGGGCGGCGGGCGCTGGCCCGCTCCATCGCGAGGCACGGCCGCGCAGCGGCCGATAAGCCCGAGGAGCAGGTGGCGCCCCGGTGGGGCGTCAGACCCGCATCGGCATCAGCACGTAGAGCGCCTGCGCCCCCTCGCGATCCTGGATCACGGTGGGCGATCCAGGGTCGGCGAGCTTGAACAGGGCTGTATCGCCGTCGAGCTGGCCGGTGATGTCCAGCAGGTAGCGCGCGTTGAAGCCGATATCCAGCGAGGGCGCATCGTAGTCCACGTCGATCTCCTCGGTGGCGCTCCCCGAATCGGGGTTGGTGACCGAGAGCGTCAGACGTCCGTCGATCAGGGCCAGCTTCACCGCCCGGCCGCGCTCCGACGAGATCGTCGACACGCGGTCGACGGCGTCGGTGAACTCCTTCTGGTCGACGATGAGGATCTTGTCGTTGCCGGCCGGAATGACACGCTGATAGTCCGGAAACGTGCCGTCGATCAGCTTGGAAGTCAGCACCACGGACCCGATCGAGAGCCTGATCTTGATCGCCGACAGCTCCACCGTGACGTCGCCGTCGTGGCCGTCGAGCAACTTCTGGATCTCGGCGACCGCCTTGCGCGGGACGATGATGCCGGGCATGCCGTCGGCGCCCGCCGGTGCCGGGATCTCGACGCGGGCCAGGCGATGGCCGTCTGTGGCGACCGCTCGCAGCATGGTGCCGCCGTCGCTGGTCAGCGTATGCAGGTAGATGCCGTTCAGGTAGTAGCGCGTCTCCTCGGTCGAGATGGCGAACTGCGTCTTGTCGATGAGGCGCTTCAGCTCCGCGGCGGGCAGCGCGAAGCGGTGCGGCAGGTCGCCGGCCGCCAGGTCCGGGAAGTCGCCCTCCGCCAGGGCCTGCAACGAGAAGCGGGAGCGGCCCGCCCGGATCAGCATCTGGCCGGTGTCGCCGGTCGCCTCGAGGGAGACCTGCGCGCCGTCCGGCAGCTTGCGGACGATGTCGTAGAGCACGTAGGCCGGCACGGTCGTCGCGCCGCCGCTGGCGACGTCGGCCGGAAGCGTCTCGGTAACCTCGAGATCGAGGTCCGTCGCCTTCAGATTGAGCGTCCCCTCGCCCAGCCGCACCAGAACGTTGGACAGGATCGGGATCGTGTTGCGCCGCTCGACGACGCGGTGGACATGGCCGAGGGCCCTGAGCAGAGCTGTCCTCTCGACAGTGACTTTCATGACCGAACCCGTTGACGTTCTTGGAGGGCGCAAGCCGCGCCAAGCTGAAGGCGAGCGTGCATGTGGGTGGGGCGCCGAGGGCCGGCGCCTTGCCTGCACGGGGAGGCGACAATGGCGTTTCGCCCGCGCGCGCGCAAGGCCCGGCAGGCGTCCGCCGATCCTGGAAGCGGCTGCGCCGCTGGGCAATCGCCCACAATGACGTCTCGACAAGCCGGCGGCCGCAGAGGCATCATCGCGCCGCCCGCTCCCATCCGCAATGGCGGGGCGCGTGCCGGACCACGACCCCGATCGCTCGGCCCGTCGTATCGACGGGCGGTAACCTTCTGCGTCTGGAGCGTGCTCCGGGCACCACCCAAGGGAACGATGATGAGCGTGCTCGACCGCATCAAGTCCTTCGAGGATGAACTGGTGTCCATCCGCCACACCATCCATGCTCATCCCGAAATCGGCTTCGAGGAGGTGCAGACGTCGGCCCTGGTGGCCGAAAAGCTGACCAGCTGGGGCGTGGAGGTGCACCGTAGCGTCGGCGGTACCGGCGTCGTCGGCGTGCTGCGCGGGACCGGCGGCAACGCCCGCCGCATCGGCCTCAGAGCCGACATGGATGCGCTGCCGATGCAGGAAGAGACCGGGCTTCCCTTCGCCTCGACGATCCCGGGCAAGTTCCACGGCTGCGGCCATGACGGCCACACCACCATGCTCCTGGGCGCGGCCCGCTACCTGGCCGAGACACGCGCCTTCGATGGCACGATCAATTTCATCTTCCAACCGGCAGAGGAGGGGCTCGGCGGCGCCCGCGCCATGCTCGCCGACGGCCTGTTCGACCGCTTCCCCTGCGACGAGATCTACGGCCTGCACAACGCGCCGGTCGGCCCGCGCGGCAAGGTCGGCATCTGCAAGGGGCCGGCGATGGCCGGTGCAGATTTCTTCGACATCGAGATCATCGGCAAAGGCTCGCACGGCGCCATGCCGAGCCTGGGCATCGATCCGGTCACCATCGGCGCCGAGCTGGTCCAGGCGATGCAGACGATCGTCAGCCGCAACGTCGATCCGCATCAGCCGGCTGTGGTGTCGGTCACCCAATTCCATGCCGGCTCGGCCTATAACGTCATCCCCGAGCGGGCTCATCTCGGCGGGACGGTGCGCGCCTTCGACGACGGCGTGTTCGAGCTCATCCGCGCCCGCATCACCGCGCTGGCCACCCACGTCGCGGCGAGCCACGGGGCCGAGGCCAAGGTCAGCATCCGCAACATTTTCACGGTGCTCGACAACCGCGATACGCAGAGCGACGTGGCGGCCGACGTGGCGACCGACCTGTTCGGCGCCGACATGGTCAACCGCAACGAGACGCCGAAGATGGGCAGCGAGGATTTCGCCGACATGCTGCGCCAGGTGCCGGGCGCCTATGTCTGGCTGTCCGGCAATGTGTCGGCGCCGCTGCACAACCCAGCCTTCGTCTTCGATGACGGCATCCTGCCGCTCGGGGCCGCGCTGCTGGCGCGGATCGCCGAGCAGCGGGCGAGCGCCGGGGCGTAGGGCATGCCCCGGTCGGACGGGGAGGTCTGACCCGGTGACGCTTGCGCTCAGGGTTCGTGCGCCCGAAAAAGCCAAGGCCGGGTCGGGTCAAGCCTGGTCTTGGCGTCTCGCTCCCTCAGTCGAGGAGCATGCGCTTCAGTAGCTCGACCTCTTCGGACAGCGAGCGATCCTCGCCGACTGCCTTTTCGATCTTGCGCACCGCATGCAGCACCGTGGTGTGATCGCGGCCGCCGAAGCGCCGTCCGATCTCGGGCAGCGAGCGCAGAGTCAACTGCTTCGACAGGTACATGGCGATCTGGCGGGGCTTGACCACGGCCGCCGTGCGCCGTTCCGACAGGATGTCCGAGCGGGACACATTGTACCGGGTGGCGACCAGCTTCTGGATGTCCTCGATCTTGACGCGTTTGGGCTCGCGGGTGCGCACCAGATCGCGGATCGCGCCCTCGGCGGTCTCGATCGTGATCGTCCCACCGGTCAGCGTCGTGTGGGCGAGCAGGCGGTTCACCGCGCCGTCGAGATCGCGGCCATTGGTGGCGATGGCCGAGGCGACGTACTGGACCACCTCGGGCCCGACGCTGAACGACGGATTCGTGCTCCGCACGGCCGTGATGCGCGCGTCCAGGATGCGGGCGCGCAGGCCCTCGTCGAGCGCGCCCATCTCGACCACCAGGCCGCCGGCTAGCCGCGAGCGCACGCGCTCGTCCAGCGCCTCCAGATCACTCGGCGGCCGGTCCGCGGCGACGACGATCTGACGTCCGGCATCGATCAGCGCATTCACCGTGTGCCCGAATTCCTGCTGAATGGAGCGCCCCTGGATGAACTGGACGTCGTCGAGCACCAGGAGGTCGATGCCGCGCAGCTTCTCCTTGAACGCCAGCGCCGTCTGCGCCTTCAACGCCGAGACGAAGCCATACATGAAGCGGTCGGCCGTGAGATAGATGACGCGGCGGCCGCGCTGCTCCATCTCGCGCGAGATCGCCTGCAGCAGGTGGGTCTTGCCCAGGCCGACGCCGGCGTGGAGGAAGAACGGACTATAGAGCGGAACCCCACCCTCGTGGCCGGCGATGCGTTCGGCGGCAGCATGCGCAAGCGCATTCGAGCGCCCGACGATGAACTGCGCGAAGGTCAGCCGTGAGTCGAGCGGGTTGCCGACGAGATCGTCCATCCGCTGCTCCCGTGCCGTCGGTGCCGCGGGCGCGGCCGGTTCCGCGCCGCTGGGACGCGCCGGGGTCATCTGAACGGGCCGGACCGATGGCTCGGCGCAGCGCGCGGCGGTGCTGCCGGCGGCCGAGCGCACCGCCACAGTGATGCGGGCGACGTCGTTGAACTCGGTCTGGAAGACTGCACGCACCCGGTCCAGGTAGTTCGCCTCGATCCAGCTCTTCAGAAAGCGCGTCGGCACCGTCAGGTGCGCCACGCCGTCGTTGACCGTCTGCAGCTCCAGCCGGCCGAACCAGCTGGAAAAGACATCCTCACCCAGTTCCGCACGCAACCGGCGGCGGACAATCGACCAAGCCTCGCCGGGCTTTCGGTCCGACGATTCGGCAGCATCATCCGCGCGCTCGCGAACGCTAGCAGTGTGGGCTGCGCTGCTGATATCGCCCTTATACATCTCCTTGCACTCCGTTGTTTGCACGGCTGTTCGCCTCGCCCGCTCAAGCCAGTGAGACGGCGCCGCATGGTTTTGTGCATGGGTTTTCGTCGGCCGATGCCGACAAAAGCCAACTCAAGTAAGGCAGCGATATTCGGGGAGTGTAATTGGAACCTGTGGCTCGTCTGACTTAGCAGTACGAAATCAAATAGCCATCGACGTTAGAGTACGCTGAATGAACGTGCTCTTTATAGTCGCTGGACACAGGTAAATCTCCCCCACATGAGGCATTCAACGACCAAAATATTTGGTGGAAGCCTCGGTGTCGCCCGAAGTGAAGTGACATTACATGGGGGGTCCGAGCCCCGCAACAGGAATGTCCCCCGACCTCCATCCGCGCCGTCCCGGTGGATCGGGGCGGCTCGCGCCCTCGCCGCAGCGGCGCGCGCAAGCCGTTGCCCGGCCAAGTGTTTCGTTGTGGACGACAGGGTCCGCCTGCCGTTGTTTCGGCGGCGGAATCGTTCCGAACGCGTCTGGATCCGTTCGCCGCTTCTGCCGCGATTCGGTGCCTCCGCAGCGCTTTGCCCCCTAACCATCTGTTTTCTCGCGGCTTTGACTGCGCGAAACGGGACCAGTGGCGAGCGGCGTCACCGGATTGCCATGTAATCGTTGTCAAGGGTTAAAAAGACTTGTTTTGCCTCGGCTTGACAGCGCCTCGCGCCTGCAGCAGGCCGCGCCCCCCGGTGCTCGCCGGCCAGGCTGCGCCGGTGCTGTAGGCCGGCACCTATGAACTTTATCCATCGAGTCCATCGCTGGGCGTTCGGCTGCCCGGGGAATGAGGCAAGTGACCCGAACCCCGGTATGCGCAGACCGTGGGCCGTGATGTGGATTTGTGGGACAACGGGGATTGGCTGCACGCCGCCAGGGCTCCGTGACATTGACCTGAAGAGGCACGCCGGCGGCACGCTCAACGGCTCCGAGACATGTTCAACCCGTTGACCCGCCGGGCTTCTCTGCGTCCGATCCGCGGCGGCGCGAACGCGAAATGCTCGCCCCTGGAGGGGGCGGGCCGCCGAGACATGTGCGGAGGGAGGGGGTGATCTGCCGGCAGAGCCGACCGATCCGTTGCCGTCAATACGGGCAGCGCCGCGGCGCCGGCCGCCTGAGCGTGCTCCCATCGGGGCGGAACCGCCCGATCGGAAAGAAGCGCGAAAAATGCCCTAGAGCGGCGGCGGCAGGGGAGAACTGAGCCGGGGCCCCATCCCAGTCGAGGCGCCAAGCCTTACGGCGGCGGACCGGATCACGAACAGGTCGACGCGGGAGAAGGTGCGGGGGTGGGCGATCGGCGGGCGCCGCGGCGCCCGCGCCGCCGGGCCGGGGGGTGCTTGGCGTCAGGCGCCGAGCACCTTCACGCGATGGGCCAGCCGCGACACTTTGCGGGAGGCGGTGTTCTTGTGGACCACGCCCTTCTGCGCAGCGCGCATCAGCTCGGGCTCCGCCGCCCGCAGCGCGGCCGCGGCGACCGCCTGATCGCCCGCAGCAATGGCCTCTTCGACCTTCCGCAGGAAGGTACGCATGCGGCTGCGACGGTTCTTGTTCACCGCCGTGCGGGTCACGATCTTGCGGGCCGCCTTTTTGGCCGACGATGTGTTGGCCATCGCGCCGTCCTCGTTCGGTTGCAGATGCTGCCGCCGGCGTTATCGTCCGGCACGCGGGGCATCGAGCTGTTGAAAAGAAATCGGACGGCGCGAAGGCCGTCCGGGTTGGTGGCTTATAGGTGCGATCGCCGATGTCGTCAATTCTTTAGTGACATAAACTGCAGCGCGGCCAGCATGGCCGGGCGCGGCGGGTTGGCCGATCGGCCATCGGCCGTACGGCCCCGCCAAAGGAGACGGCGACGAGGAGGCACGGATGTGTCCGCGCCCGCGCCTCGCGTCACCGGCCGGCGCTTCCGCGTTCAGGCGTTCTTGAAGTCCGGCGGACGCTTGGCGACGAAGGCGGACATGCCCTCCTTCTGATCGGCCGTCGCGAACATCGCATGGAAGACACGGCGCTCGAAGCGCACGCCCTCCGAGAGGGACGTCTCGAAGGCGCGGTTCACGCTCTCCTTCGTCATCATCAGGATCGGCAGGGACATCGAGGCGATCGCCTCGGCCGCCGCGAAGGCCTCCTCCAGCAGCTTGTCGGCGGGTACCACGCGGGCGACCAGGCCGGAGCGCTCGGCTTCCTCAGCTCCCATCATGCGGCCGGTCAGGCAGAGATCCATCGCCTTGGCCTTGCCGACCGCCCGGGTCAGGCGCTGCGTGCCGCCGATGCCGGGCATGACGCCCAGCTTGATCTCGGGCTGGCCGAACTTGGCCGTGTCGGCCGCGATGATGATGTCGCACATCATGGCGAGCTCGCAGCCGCCCCCGAGGGCGAAGCCGGCGACCGCGGCGACCATGGGCTTGCGGCGAGCGGCGATGCGGTCGCCGGTGACGAAGAAGTCCTCCAGGTAGGTCGCCGGATAGGTCTTCTCCTCCATCTCCTTGATGTCGGCGCCTGCGGCGAAGGCGCGATCGGAGCCGGTGATCAGGATGCAGCCGATCGTGGCGTCGCTATCGAAGGCGTCCAGGGCCTGGTTGAGCTCAGTCATGAGCTGGGCATTGAGCGCGTTGAGCGCCTTCGGCCGATTGAGCGTGATCGCCCCGACCTTGCCGCGCGTCTCGACGAGAATGGTCTCATAGGCCATCGAATGATCCTTCCTCTCCTGATTGGGGTGACCGACTAGATCACTGGTGTCGGCCCGTCCATGGGCGTTTGGCCAAAGGCGATTGCGGACCTTGACCCCGCTCCGGTTCTAGCGCTGGCAGACGGCGCAATGAAAGGTGGAGCGCCCCGACTGCACGCTGCGGGCGATGACGCCGCGGCACGCCGGCGTCGGGCAGGGCTCGCCCTCACGGTCGTAGACGCGGAAGCGGTGCTGGAAATAGCCGAGCGCGCCGTCCGTCTGGCGGTAGTCGCGCAGGGTGGAACCGCCGGCCGCCACCGCTTCGGCGAGCACATCGCGGATGGCGCCGGCCAGCCGGTCCGCGCCTCGGGTGGGCTTGCCCGTGCGACCGGCCAGGGTGCCCGCCGCCCGCTGCGGCGAAAGCCCGGCCCGGTGCAGGGCCTCGCTCACGTAGATGTTGCCCAGGCCCGCGACCAGTCGCTGGTCCAGCAACGCGGCCTTCAGCGGCGCCGCCTTGCCGGCGAACAGGCGGGCGAGCAGGGCGCCGTCGAGCTCGTTGCCGAGCGGCTCGACTCCGAGGCCCCTGAACAGCGGGTGGGAGTCGAGTTCGCTACGCGCCAACAGCACCATGAAGCCGAAGCGGCGCGCGTCGTTGTAGACGATGCGGTGGCCCGTCGAGAGTTCGAAGCAGACGTGATCGTGGGCGCCCCGGGTCGCTGCCGTGTAATAGAAGCCGCCCGGCTCGGTGAGGCCCCCGTCCGGGCCGGCGCAAACCGGCTTGATGATGGTGAAGCGGCCGGTCATGCCGAGGTGCATGGCGAGCACCTCGCCGCCTGCGAGGTCGGCCAGCAGGTACTTGGCGCGCCGTCCGAGCGCGATCACCTCCTGCCCCTCCAGGCGCGCGACGAAGCGCTCCGGAAAGGGGAAGCGAAGATCCTTGCGGTTCAGGACGACGCGGTCGATGTGCGCGCCGACCAGCGCCGGCTCGAGGCCGCGGCGGACGGTTTCGACTTCGGGAAGCTCGGGCACAGGGGCGATGTCTGTCCACAGCCGCCGGGGGTGGTCATGGCGGCCCGCATGACACATAGCGGCTTGCGCCAGGCTTCGCTATGGTCCGCGCCGGAAGGAACGAGCGCATGACCGCCAATCGCCAAGCCCACGATGCAGCCAGCGGGGGCCGGACGCACTTCGGCTTCTCCAGCGTCGACCTCGACGCGAAGCAGACGCTGGTGGACGACGTTTTCCACAAGGTGGCCCGGCGCTACGACATCATGAACGACCTGATGTCGGGGGGGCTGCACCGGGCCTGGAAGGCCGACATGGTCGCCGCCCTGGCGCCGTCGCCGCATCGCGCGCTGCGGGTACTCGACGTGGCCGGCGGCACCGGCGATGTGGCCTTCCGCACGCTGGCGGCCGGGGGCCAACGCACCCGGGTGACGGTGCTCGACATCAACGGCGAGATGCTGACGGTGGGACGGGAGCGGGCAGGCGGCCGCTTCGGCGAACGCATCGACTTCGTGCAGGCCAACGCGGAAGCGCTGCCCTTCCCGGAGGGCTCGTTCGATGCGTATACGATCGCCTTCGGCATTCGCAACGTGCCGCGGCTGGAGGTGGCGCTGGCCGAGGCCTTCCGCGTGTTGCGGCGCGGCGGGCGCTTCCTGTGCCTGGAGTTTTCACACGTGGACCTGCCCGGCCTCGACCGCGTCTACGATGCCTATTCCTTCCATGTCATTCCGGCGCTCGGACGCCTGGTCACCGGAGAGGCCGAGCCCTACCGCTATCTGGTGGAATCGATCCGCCGCTTCCCTAACGCGTCATTGTTCACCCGCATGATCGAGGGCGCCGGCTTTGGCCGCGTGACGGCGCGATCGATGACCGGCGGCATCGTCGCCCTGCATTCGGCCTGGAAAATCTGAGCGCATGGACCCGACAGGGAACGCCGGCTCCACGGTGAGAACATGCTCATGCAGATGAGCTGCTCGTGCTGAGCGAGCTGATCTACGGCGTGCGGCTGCTCGGCGTCGGGCTGGTGCTGGCGCGCGAGGGCGCGCTCGCGGCGATCGACGCCGGCGCGCTGCCGCCGGTGGCGCGCATCGGCCTGCGCTGCGCGCGTCTCATCGAGCGACGGGGAGCGGGTGCCGACCGCGGCAGCGGCCGCGTGGCCGCGGGCCTCACCCGGCTCGGGCCGTCTTGGGTGAAGCTCGGCCAGTTCATGGCGACGCGGCCCGACGTGGTCGGGGTGCGCATCGCCCGCGAGCTTGAGACCTTGCAGGACCGCATGGCGCCGTTCCCGCAGGCCCAGGCCGAGGCGATCATCGCCCAATCCTTCGGCCGCCCGTTCGAGCAGATCTTCGCCGACTTCAGCGGGCCGGTCGGTGCCGCTTCGATCGCGCAGGTGCACAAGGCGCGCCCGGTCGGCCTGCCCAACGGCGATCTCGTCGCCGTCAAGGTGCTGCGACCCGGTGTGCGAGCCCGCTTCCAGCGCGACCTGGGTGCCATGCGCTACGCGGCGCGCGCCGTCGAACGGCTGGTGCCCAGCACCCGGCGGCTGCGGCCGCTGGAGGTCGTGGAGACGCTGGCGCGCTCGGTGACCATCGAGATGGACCTGCGGCTCGAGGCGGCGGCGCTGTCGGAGCTGGCCGAGAACACCAAGGGCGATCCCGATTTCCGCGTGCCGCGCGTCGAGTGGAGCCTCACCGAGCGCGACGTGATGACCAGCGAATGGATCGACGGCGTCAAGCTTACCGACCTCGGCGCCGTGGCCGCGGCGGGCCATGACCGGGTGGCCCTGGCGCGGGCGATCATCCAATCCTTTCTGCGCCACGCGCTGCGCGACGGCTTCTTCCACGCCGACATGCATCCGGGCAACCTGTTCGTCGACGGCGACGGTCGGCTGGTGGCGGTCGATTTCGGCATCATGGGCCGGCTCGGCTTCAAGGAGCGCCGCTTCCTGGCGGAGATCCTCTACGGCTTCATCAGCCGCGACTACATGCGCGTGGCCGAGGTGCATTTCGAAGCGGGCTATGTGCCGGCAGAGCACAGCGTCGCCGATTTCGCCCAGGCGCTCCGCGCCATCGGCGAGCCGATCCACAATCGCCGCGCCGACGAGATCTCCATGGCGCGGGTGCTGACCCTGCTGTTCGAGGTCACAGCCCTCTTCGCCATGAAGACGCGGACCGAACTGGTCATGCTGCAGAAGACCATGGTGGTGGTCGAGGGCGTCGGCCGCACGCTGGATCCGCACCTCGACATGTGGTCGACCGCCGACCCGGTGGTGCGCGAGTGGATCACCCGCAATCTTGGGCCGGTGGGGCGCCTGGAGGAGGCGGGGCGGGGCCTCGCGGGCCTGGCGGCGCGGGTGGCGGCGCTGCCCGAGACGCTGGGCCGCGCCGAACGCGTGCTCGACAGGCTGGAGGAGGCGGCCACCACCGGCTTCGCGCTGGATGCCGACACCACCGACCGCATCGGCCGGGCCGAAGCACGCCGGGCGCGGTGGAGCGCGCTTGCCCTGTGGCTGATCGTCATCCTGCTTGCGGGGTGGATGATGTTCGGCTCGCGCTAGCATGGGTATTGGCGCGGCGGCGCGCGATGGCGCAAGAGGCGCTGCGATGGTATCGCAGTTGCCGCTCTATCTCTTTGTTATCGCATCGACCCGGTGCCAAGACCGGTTTCCGGCCACGGGGCCGATGCTCTAACAGGCAGGACCTTCGGGGAGGACGATCGGTGCTGGTCGGGCGACGCATTCTGCTGATCATCGGCGGCGGCATAGCCGCCTACAAGGCGCTCGACCTGATCCGCCGCCTGAAGGAGCGCGGCGCTTCGGTGCGTTGCGTCATGACCGCGGCGGCGCAGGAGTTCGTGACGCCGCTATCGGCCGCCTCACTGTCGCAGGAGAAGGTCTTCACCGACCTGTTCTCGCTTACCGACGAGGCGGATATCGGCCACATCGCCCTGTCGCGCCAGGCGGACCTTCTGGTGGTGGCGCCGGCGACCGCCGACCTGCTGGCCAAGCTCGCCAACGGCGTTGCCAACGACCTGGCGAGCAATGCCCTGCTCGCCACCGATAAGCCGGTCCTGGTCGCGCCGGCGATGAACCCGCGCATGTGGCAGCACCCGGCGACCCAGCGCAACGCCGAGCGCCTTGCCGCCGATGGCGTGCTGTTCGTCGGCCCCAACGTTGGCTCCATGGCGGAGCGAGGCGAATCCGGCGCCGGGCGCATGGCCGAGCCGCTGGAGATCGTCGCCGCCATCGAGGCAGCCCTGCTGCCCGAGACGCCCGGCGTCTCGCAGGTGCCCTATCACAATGTCATCTATCAGAGGGCGCCAACGGGGGCCGCGCCGGGGATGGGCGAGGCGGTGGGGCGGCTGGAGCCGGCCCGGCCGCTGGTGGGGCGGCGGGTGCTGGTGACCTCCGGCCCGACGCACGAGCCGATTGACCCGGTGCGCTATATCGCCAACCGCTCCTCGGGCCGGCAGGGCCACGCCATCGCCCGCGCCGCTGCCGAGGCCGGCGCCTACGTCACGCTGGTGTCGGGCCCGGTGGCCCAGCCCGATCCGCCGGGCGTGCACGTGGTGCACGTCGAGAGCGCCCGCGAGATGCTCGAGGCGGTGGAGGTGGCGCTGCCCGCCGACGCCGCCGTCTTCACGGCCGCCGTGGCCGACTGGCGTGTGGCCGACGCGGCCGAGGAGAAGATCAAGAAGCAGGGCACCGCCGCCCCCACGCTCACGCTGGTCGAGAACCCGGACATCCTCGCGCACGTGTCGCGAATGACGAAGGGTCGGCCGGGACTGGTCGTCGGCTTCGCCGCTGAGACGGAGCACGTGATCGAGCACGCCAAGGCCAAGCTCGCCCGCAAGGGGTGCGACTGGATCGTCGCCAACGACGTCTCGCCCGAGACCGGCATCATGGGCGGCCTCTCCAACACGGTGCATCTCGTGACGGCGACGGGCGTCGACGACTGGCCCACGCTCGACAAGGACGAGGTCGCCCGTCGCCTGGTCGCCCGCATCGCCACCGCGCTCCGCCCATAGGCGCGAGACGATGACCCACCCCCCCTTGCTCCGCTTTCGCAGGCTGCCCGAGGCGGCTGGCCTGCCGCTTCCTGCCTATGCGACGGACGGCGCGGCGGGTTTCGATCTGCGTGCCGCGGTGCCGGAGGAGCCGGCGATCCGCCTCGCACCGGGGGCGAGGCTGCTGGTGCCGACCGGTTTCGCCGTGGCGGTCCCTGCGGGATTCGAGTTGCAGATCAGGCCTCGCTCGGGCCTGGCGGTCCGTCACGGGGTGACCGTGCTGAACAGCCCAGGCACCATCGACAGCGACTACCGCGGCGCCCTTTCGGTTTGCCTCGTCAACCTGGGGGAGCACCCGTTCCCGATCCGCCGCGGAGACCGGATTGCTCAGGCGGTCGTGGCGCCGGCGCCGCAGGCATCGATCGTCGAGGTCGAGGACCTCGATCGAACGGCGCGCGGGGTCGGCGGCTTCGGCTCCACAGGCGTAAGCTGAGGATCTGGCTTATCACCGTCTTCGCCGGGTGTAATTTCGGCAACGAGCCCATTATGATGGTATTTGGCAGAGGCGCGCGGAACAGGCCCTGATCGGGCGCCCGCGCCGGAACGTCCGGTCCGGGCAGAGGCGGAGACACGGGTCCATGATGTTATTGTCGCGGCGCAGCGTGCTTGCCATCGCGGCCGTGGTCGACGTGGCAATCCACGCCCGGCCCATGCCTGTCGCGGCCAAGCTCCTCGCCGGGCGCCACCAGCTGCCGCCGCGCCACCTCGAGACGGTGCTGCAAACGCTCGTCCGCGCCGGCATCCTGAAGGGCGTGCGCGGCCCGCGCGGCGGCTACGAGCTGGCGCGGGAGCGCCGGCGGATCTCCGCAGGCGACATCGTGCGCGCCGTCATGGCGGCGAGTGAAGACGAGCCGCTGCCGCCCGCGCCGGCGTCCCGGCTGGTCGAGACGGTCATCGATCCTGCGGTCAAGGCGGCGGCCGAGGCCTTCCTCGGCAAGCTCGACGAGGTCACGGTGGAGGATCTCTGCCGGGCGGCCGACACGCGAACCGTGTTCGGCGACGTGCAGGCTGCGGCCGATTTCACAATCTAGCGTGTTGATCGATAAAATTGCACGGTAGTGTTCGTCATAAGGCGGCCGCCGGCGTGGCAGTCGATCGCCGTTCGCCGACACGGGTCGGCGGCGGCGTCCAGGAGAGAGCGAAATGGCGGAACCAACGGGGAAGGCCGACGGCGGCGTGCAAAGGGCCGGACGAGGCCGGGTCTACGATTCGATCACCGACACGATCGGCGACACGCCGCTCGTGCGCCTGAGCCGTCTGGCCCGGGACAAGGGCATCAAGGCGAACTTGCTCGCCAAGCTCGAGTTCTTCAATCCGATCGCCAGCGTCAAGGACCGCATCGGCGTCAGCATGATCGAGTCGCTCGAAGCGCAAGGGCTCATCAAGCCCGGTTCGACGCTGATCGAGCCGACGTCGGGCAACACCGGCATTGCGCTCGCCTTCGTCGCCGCGGCGCGCGGCTATCGGCTCATCCTGGTGATGCCGGAGACCATGTCGATCGAGCGGCGCAAGATGCTGCTTCTGCTCGGCGCCCAGCTGGAGCTCACCCCCGGTGCCCAGGGCATGCGCGGCGCCATTGCCCGCGCGCAGGAGCTGAATGCCTCGATCCCCGGCTCGATCATCCCCCAGCAGTTCGCCAATCCAGCCAATCCGGCCATTCATCGCAGCACGACGGCCGAGGAGATCTGGAACGACACGCATGGCGAGGTCGATTTTGTCGTTTCCGGCGTCGGCACCGGCGGCACGATCACCGGGGTCGGTCAGGTGCTCAAGCAGCGCCGGCCGCAGGTGAAGATGGTCGCCGTGGAGCCCGAGGACAGCCCGGTGCTTTCCGGTGGCCAGCCGGGCCCGCACAAGATTCAGGGCATCGGGGCCGGCTTCGTGCCGGAGATCCTCGACCGCTCGATCATCGATGAAGTCATCACCGTGGGCAACCAGACGGCGTTCGACAGCGCGCGGCTGCTGGCCCGGGTGGAAGGCATTCCGGCGGGCATCTCATCGGGCGCGGCCATCGCCGCGGCCTTGGAGATCGCCCAGCGACCGGACGCGGCAGGCAAGTCGATCGTCATCATCATCCCCTCCTTCGCCGAGCGTTATCTGTCGACGCCGCTGTTCGAGGGCCTGTGAGGCAGGGGCCATCGCCCGCCGTCTCACGCGACATGGCCGGGCTTGACCCGGCCATGCATCCTTTCGAGGTGAAGTCGCGAGGACGGCTCAGCTCCGGCGGGCTTGATCCGCCCCCCCGAGGGGTGGCCGGACGAAGCCCGGCCGCGACGGATCAGCCCTCAGTTCGTCATCTTGAAGTCGTCGGTGACGACCGGTCCGAACAGGACCCAACGCTTTCCGTCGAACTTCATCATCTGGAACTGCTTGTTGATGCGCCAATCGTCGGGCGTGGTCGAGACCGTCATGCCGGGTAGCGCCAGATCGGCGGCGTAGTCCTTGATGCTCGTCGCCTGCTTCATGATGTTGGCGCGCGTGAGGTTGTCGCCCGCCTGCTGCAGGATCTGCACGAGCAGCGCGGCGGTAGAATAGCCGTAGGTGGCGATGCCGCTGTCGGCGTCCTCGTTCGGCGCCCATTTGGCCATGAATGCCTTGTACTTCTTCATGCCCGCGTCATCTGTCCATTGCGGGTCCAGCGGGTCCTTGCCGTAGTTGACCGAGACGATGTCCTTGGCGTTCTCGAGCCCCGCCGGCACCAGCGTCTGGCTGACGGGCGTGGCGTTGATGTCGAGGATGTGCAGTGCCGGCTTCCAGCCCAGTTCGGCGGCCTTGCGGATCGACTGCGCACCGAACTTCGGCGTGGTGACGTTGAAGAAGACATCGGCTCCCGATGCCTTCAGCTTCACCATCTGCGCGTCGACCGTGGGGTCGGACAGCTCATAGGACGCTTCGGCGACGATCATGTTCGCCCTTGGCCCGAGCGCGTCCTTGAGGCCTTTGACGTAGTCCTTGCCGAGGTCGTCGTTCTGAAAGAGGATCGCGATCTTGCCGTTGGGGAAATTGGTGAGAATGTATTTCGCGTAGATGTGCGCTTCCGACTGGTAATTCGGATTGAAGGCGATCGTCCACGGAAAGTTCTTCGGATCGGTGAAGCGCGTCGCTCCGGTCGAGGCGAGCAACTGCGGGACCTTTTTGTCGTTGAGATACTTCTGCACCGCGGCGTTGGGTGGCGTACCGATGATTTGGAAGGTGGCGAGCACCTCATCGCTTTCGACGAGCCTGCGTACCTGCTCCACCGTCTTGGGCGGATTGTAGGCGTCGTCGTACTGGATCAGGTTGATCTTGCGGCCGTTGATGCCGCCCTGGTCGTTGATCATCCGGATATAGGCCGCCTGGACGCGGCCGATGCCACCGTAAGCGGAGGCCGGGCCGCTCAGCGGAATGGTCTGCCCGATCTTGATCTCGGTATCGGTCGCGCCGGTGTCGTATGTTTTCTGCGCCAGCGCCGGACTTGCGAGGGCTGCACCGAACGCGAGCGCCAGTATGGCCGTCGACCTCAAAGAACTCATGCATCGTCCTCCCGGATGTGACGCGATGCTTTGGCCGCGTCATTTTGGGGAAGGCTATGCAAAAATCCGCAGCGAGGGAATGCCCCGCCGCGGAAATTTCATGGCTCTTCGACTATAGGATCAGGCTAGGCGCTCTCAGGCTGCCGCTTCCTTCGCGCGTTCCTGGCGCTTGCGCTCGTTGGGGTCGAGGTAGCGCTTGCGCAGGCGGATCGACTTGGGCGTCACCTCGACCAGTTCGTCGTCCTGGATCCAGGCCAGCGACCGTTCCAGCGTCATGCGGATCGGCGGCGTCAGCTTCACCGCCTCGTCCTTCGAGGTGGTGCGGATGTTGGTGAGCTTCTTGCCCTTGAGGACGTTGACCTCCAGGTCGTTGTCGCGGGTGTGGATGCCGACCAGCATGCCCTGGTACACCTTGACGCCGGCGTCGATGATCATCGGGCCGCGGTCCTCCAGGTTCCACAGGGCGTAGGCCACCGCTTCGCCCGCCTCGTTGGCGATCAGCACGCCGTTGGTGCGGCCGGGGATTTCGCCCTTGTGGTCCTGGTAGCTGTGGAACAGCCGGTTCATGATCGCGGTGCCGCGCGTGTCGGTCAGCAGTTCGGACTGGTAGCCGATGAGGCCGCGTGTCGGGGCATGGAAGACGAGCCGCTGGCGGTTGCCGCCCGACGGCTTCATCTCGATCATTTCGGCCCGGCGCTCGGACATCTTCTGCACCACGGTGCCGGCATATTCCTCGTCGACGTCGACGACGACCTCTTCGATCGGCTCCAGCACTTCACCGCCGGGCCCTTGCGAGAACACCACGCGGGGCCGCGACACGGCGATCTCGAAGCCCTCGCGGCGCATGGTCTCGATCAGGATGGCAAGCTGCAGCTCGCCGCGTCCCGAGACGTAGAAGCTGTCCTTGTCGGACGATTCCTCGATCTTCAGCGTGACGTTGCCCTCCGCCTCCTTGAACAGGCGATCGCGGATCATGCGGCTCGTCACCTTGTCGCCCTCGGTGCCGGCGAGCGGGCTGTCGTTGACGATGAACGACATGGTGACGGTCGGCGGATCGATCGGCTGAGCCTGGATCGGCGTGTCGACCGACGGGTCGCAAAAGGTGTCCGCCACCGAGCCTTCCACGAGGCCGGCAATGGAGACGATATCACCGGCCTCGCCCAGGTCGATCGGCTGGCGCTCGATGCCGCGGAAGGCGAGGATCTTGCTGACGCGCCCGGTCTCGACCAGCTTGCCCTCGCGGTTGATGACCTTGATGGACTGGTTGGGCTTGACCGTGCCCGAGGCGATGCGGCCGGTGATGATGCGGCCGAGGAAGGGGTTGGCCTCGAGCAGCGTGCCCAGCATGCGGAAGGGCGCGGTGTCGACCTGCGCTTCCGGCACGTGCTGCAGCACCAGGTCGAACAGCGGCGCCAGGCCCTCGTCCTTGGGCCCCTCCGGCGACAGCGCCATCCAGCCATCGCGGCCCGAGCCGTAGAGGATCGGGAAGTCGAGCTGATCGTCGGTGGCGTCGAGCGCGGCGAAGAGGTCGAACACCTCGTTGATCACTTCGCTCGGGCGACCGTCGGGCCGGTCCACCTTGTTGATGGCGACGATCGGCCGGAGGCCGATCTTCAGCGCCTTGCCGACCACGAACTTGGTCTGCGGCATCGGGCCTTCGGCCGCATCGACGAGCACGATGGCGCCGTCGACCATGGACAGGATGCGCTCCACCTCGCCGCCGAAGTCGGCGTGGCCGGGCGTGTCGACGATGTTGATGCGCGTGTCCTTCCAGACCACCGACGTGGCCTTGGCCAGGATGGTGATGCCGCGCTCCTTCTCCAGGTCGTTGGAATCCATGACGCGCTCGGCGACGCGCTGGTTCTCGCGGAAGGACCCGGACTGCTGCAGGAGCTTGTCGACGAGCGTGGTCTTGCCGTGGTCGACGTGCGCGATGATCGCGATGTTGCGGAGCTTCATAACCGGACCTGAAAGGAATTTCGTTGCAGCGCAATAACAGAAGGCCGCGTCGACGACAACGCGGCGCCCCTTCGATTACGCTGCTGGGCTGAATCGCAAGCCTATATGCGGTGCCAGGCAAGCGAGCGCAAGCCGCCGTCGCGGTCGGCGCGCGGCGTCAGCTCTGCACGGGATCGATGGTGGTGCTCCACAGGTCAGTGTCGGCCGCGTCCTTGAGCGTTACCTCCATCTGCCCCGTCGCCCCGTCGATCGCCACGTGCCCGAAGAACTGGAGGCCGGCGGCCGGTGAGGCGTTCTGCCCCTGTTCCTTGGTCGGTGCCTTGGCGTAGCGCAACTCGGGCCCGAACGTATCGTCGAGGGCCCCGGGGCCGAAGGTGCCGGCGTGCAGCGGCCCGGAGACGAACTCCCAGAACGGGTCGAACTCCTGGAAGCGGGCCTTGTCCGGGTTGTAGAAGTGCGCCGCCGTGTAGTGCACGTCGGCCGTGAGCCAGACGGCGTTGCGTACCTTCTCCCGCTTCATGAACGAGAGCAGGTCGGCCACCTCCAGCTCACGCCCGAGCGGCAGGCCGTCGCCTTGGGCGATGGCCTCCGAGCCGAACTTGCGGTCGCTGTCGTAGACGACGATGAGGCCGACCGGCATGTCGGCGGCGATCACCTTCCAGGTCGCGGTCGATGCCTTGAGCTCGCGCTTCAGCCAGGCCAGTTGCGCCGGGCCCAGGAAATGGGCGTCCGGCCCGTACTGCTCCTGACGGTTCTCGCCGTTGGGGCCGCGGTAGCTGCGCATGTCGAGCATGAACACGTCGAGGAGAGGGCCGTAGGCGATCTTCCGATAGACGCGTCCGGGCTCAGCCGGCTCGAATCGCATCGGGCTGTACTCGTGAAAAGCGCGCGTCGCCCGCGCGGCGAGCAGCATCATGTTCTTGTCGACGTAGCCCTTGCGTCGGTGCTCGGCCCGGGTCAACGGCTCGCCCGGCCACCAATTGTTGGTGACCTCATGGTCGTCCCACTGGACCAGCAGGGGGACATCCCGGTTCATGGCCAGCACGTTCCTGTCCAGCAGGTTGTACTGATAGTTGCCGCGGAACTCGGCCAGGGTCTCGGCGGGCTTGGATTTCGCCTCGGTGACGAGATTCTTCCAGACGCTGCCATCGGGCAGCGTCACCTCCGCCTTGATCGGCCCGTCGGCGTAGATGTTGTCGCCGGAGTGGATGAAGAAATCGGGCCGGCTCTTCAGGATGGTCGAGTAGATGGCCATGCCGCCGCGGCTCTCGTCGATGCCCCAGCCCTGGCCGGCGGTGTCGCCTGACCAGCAGAAGGAGACCGACCGCCGGTCGGCCGGCGCGGTGCGGAACCGGCCGACGAGAGCCTCTCCGCGAACGCTCGGCTCGGCGAGGTCCTGCGGCGTCAGCCGGTAGAAGACGTCCTGGCCGGCCGGCAGGCCGGCGAGCGCGACCTTCCCCGTCATGTCGCTCTCGGGCAGCACGTCGACGAACACCCCGTCGAACGGCTCCTTGAAGCTCTCCGTCGTTGAGAGCTCGACGAGCAGGCGTGCCGGCCGGTCGGCCCGGCCCCAGACCACCGCGGTATCGCCCGAGACGTCTCCGGATTGCAGGCCGTGGCTCAGCACCGGCCGGTCGGCCGCACGGGAGATGGCCGGCAGGGCGAGGCCGCCGGCCATGCCGACAAGGCCGGTGGCACCGCCCGCGGCCAGCAGGCGCCGGCGGGTGATCAACGGGGGGTGCGAGACGTCGGTCATGGGCTGCCTATCCTTCACGCGGGCTATTTTGCCCGCGCCACATAGAGAGACGGCGACTGCCGCGTGACGCTGGGATGACGACCGACCTCTGACGATTGACGGACGCGGCCGGTGCTATAGAAAGAGATGCGTACGGTTCCGTACCAAAGTCGGTATGGTCGGTATTGGGCCGACGCCGCTATCGTGCGTCGGTGCCGGCCTGTACCGTGGGCGTAGGGCAGGATTCGGGGGCGCGGCATGTCCAGAGTAACCTTCGATCGTTCGGAGTCGCGGGCGCGTCGGCACGCCGGCGCGCTGGCGTTGGGGGCGGCGCTGATGCTCGCTCCGGCGCTCGGGCTGGCCGATACGCCGGGCGTGACTGCGGCGGCCGTGAAGATCGGCAACATCGACGCCTACAGCGGCCCAGCTGCCGTCTATTCCGTGCTGGGGCGGCTGCCCGGCGCCTATTTCAAGATGCTGAACGAGAATGGCGGCATCGGCGGGCGCACCATCGATTACATCAGCTATGACGACGCCTATAGCCCGCCCAAGACGGTGGAGCAGGCGCGCAAGCTGGTGGAGAGCGACGAGGTGGCCGCCATCTTCGGCCCGCTCGGCGCGCCCACCAATTCGGCCATCGCCAAGTACATGAATGCGAAGAAGGTGCCGCAGATCTTCATCGCCTCGGGGGCGACGAAGTTCGGGGACCCCAAGAGCTTCCCCTGGAGCATGGGCCTGCAGCCGAGCTACCAAAGCGAGGGACGGGCCTTCGCCGCGCACCTGCTCTCGGTCAAGCCCGATGCCAAGATCGGCATCCTCTACCAGAACGACGATTTCGGGCGCGACGTGCTGAAGGGCTTCGAGAGCGGGCTCGGCGACAAAGCCTCGCTGATCGTCGCCAAGATCCCCTACGAGACCACCGACGCGACGATCGATTCCCAGGTCCTGCGGATCAAGGCCGCGGGCGCCGACGTATTCATGAACATGACGACGCCGAAGTTCGCGGCGCAGGCGATCCGCAAGATCGCGGAGCTGGGCTGGCAGCCCATGCATTTCCTGGGCTCGAACGCCTCCTCGATCGAGGCGGTGATGAAGCCGGCCGGGCTGGAGAACGCCAAGGGCATCATCTCCAGCGCCTATCTCAAGGACCCCAACGATCCGACGTGGAAGGACGACCCGGCGTTCAAGGCCTGGAACGCATTCCTCGACAAGCATTATCCCGAGGCCGACCGCAAGGACTCGCTCACGGTCTACGCCTTTGTCTCGGCCCAGGTGATGGAGCAGGTGCTGAAGCAGGCGGGGAGCGATCTCTCACGCGAGACGATCATGAAGCAGGCGGCGAACCTAAGGGATTTTGCGCCCGGCCTGCTGCTGCCCGGCATCAAGATCAACACCAGCCCGACCGACTACTTCCCGATCGAGCAGCTGCAGCTCGTTCGATTCAACGGCGAGCGCTACGAGCCTTTCGGACCGGTGCTCGACGCCGCGCTGCCGCGCTGATCGGCGGGCGCTTTGCGGCGCCCGCGGTCCGTCGTTCCGTCCGGGCATCGGCGCTGCCGCGGAGCGGCCGCCGCGGTGCGATGTCCCAACAAGCAGGGAGAAGCGCCATGGCAAGCACCGTCTACGAGACGTTCGCCGATGTCGCGAAGCGGTGGCCGGACCGCCCGTTCGTCGCGGTCGGACCGCTGGCCAGCCGGAGCTATCTGCCGACAGGCATCGAAATAAGCTATGCCGAGGCGACAGAACGGGTCGGACAGTTGCGCGAGGCCTATGCCTCGGCCGGCTATGGCGTCGGCCATCGGGTGGGCTTGCTGCTCGAGAACCGGCCGGAGCACCACCTTCATTTCCTCGCCCTGAACAGCCTCGGCATCGGCGCCGTGCCGATCAACCCGGACTACCGGCCCGACGAGAGCCGCTATCTCATCGAGCATTCCGAGCTCTGTCTCATCGTCGCCCTGCCGCATCGGCTGGACGACCTCGGCGCCGTGGCGGCGCAATGCGCACAGCGCCCGCCGCTGCGCGCAGTCGGCGACCCCCGGGCGCTGCCGCCTGCTCCGTCGGCGGCCCGGCGCGAGCAACCGGGGCCGGGCACCGAGACGACCCTGTTCTACACCTCCGGCACCACCGGCCGGCCGAAGGGTTGCGTGGTGACCAACGACTATTACGATCTGGTCGGCGAGCTCTACCGCACGCGCGGCGGGCTGCTGGAGCTGCGCGAGGCCGAGGAGCGCATCTACAATCCACTGCCGCTGTTTCACATCAACGCCGGCGTGTTCAGCTTCATGGGCGCGCTCACCACCGGCGGCTGCTCGATCCTGCCCGATCGCTTCCATCCCAATTCCTGGTGGCAGGAACTCGCCGATGCCCGCGCCACCATCTTCCATTACCTCGGCATCATCCCCGCCATGCTGATGAAGCTGCCGCCGGGCCCCCAGGACCGTGCGCACGGTGTCCGGCTGGGCGTCGGCGCCGGCTGCGAGCCAAACCTGCACCGGGCCTTCGAGGAGCGCTTCGGGCTGCCGCTGATCGAGCTGTGGGGCATGACCGAGACCGGCGGCGGCTTCATCGCCTCGGTCGAGCCCCGGCTGATCGACACCCGCGCCTTCGGCCGTCCCGGCGCCAGCCCCGGGCTGGAGCTCGAAGCGCGCGTCGTCGACGCCGAGGAGGCCGACGTGCCCCTCGGCCAGGCCGGACAGCTGCTGGTGCGGCGCTCGGGCGACGATCCACGGCGCGGCTTCTTTCGCGAATATCTCAAGAACGAGGAGGCGACGGCGGAAGCCTGGCTGGGCGGCTGGTTTCACACCGGCGACGTCGTCACCCAGGACGAGACCGGGATGCTGTTCTTCGTCGACCGCAACAAGAACATCATCCGCCGCTCGGGCGAGAACATCTCGGCGGCCGAAGTCGAGGCGACGCTGCTCGGCCATGAGGGGGTGCTGGAGGTCGCGGTCATCGCGGTACCCGACGACATCCGCGAGGAGGAGGTGATGGCCTGCGTGGTGCCGAAGGAGGGTTATGCGGCCGGCGAGGCACTGGCGCAGGCCCTGTTCGACCACGCCAACGCGCGGCTATCCTATTACAAGCCGCCGGGCTGGGTGCTGTTCGTGCCGGCGTTGCCCAAGACCAGCACGCAGAAGGTGCAGAAGACCGAGATCGTGGCCAAAGGCGCTCGCCCGGAGGCGCTCGCCGGCGCCATCGACCTCAGGGCCCGCAAGAAGCGCACAGGCCCCGGCCGCTGAGCGGCTACGCCGGAGTCGCGGCCCTTCGAGCTGCGGCGTCAGCGCACGATCGAGGCGGCGCCACCGATCAGGGAGGTGCTCGCCACGATCAGCAGCGTGATCACCGTCAGGGCTGGAACCGTCAGCAGCAGACCGACCAGGATGGCGGCACCGTCGCGGGCCATCAGGCCCAGCGCGAACGCCACCATGGCGATCGCCGGGGCGAGGTTGCCGAAGGGGATCGGCGCCATGATCGCCAGCGCCAGGGCCAGCACCGGCAATGCAAGGGCCATGCGGGCGCGCGGCCCGGTCAGGAACGACAGCCGTTGCTCGCACAACCAGCGCTCGGCCCGGACGATCCATGGCAGTGCGGCGGCGATGGCGAGGCGCAGGGTCGGCACCGGCACCGTCCGCTCGCGCACGATCCGGGGGAGCCACAGCTGGCTCGCCCCCGCCATGATCTGCACCGAGATGAGCGCCATCAGCGCGCCGAGCACGAGCCCGACGGGCCCCGGCAGGGGGATCATGGTCGGCAGTGTCAGCAGCAGCAGGGCCAGGCCCAGCCCTTCCATGCCGAGCCGGTCGATGATGGTCCCCACGGTCGCGCGCTCACCGTTGACGCCGCGCGCCACGTCGAGCAGGTCGCGTACGATCGGCCCCCGCGGCCCCTGGCGTGTTCGGGCAAACCATCGCCGCAAGACGCGCCGCACCCGGCCCCTCGGTTGGCGGACTCGGCCCTCGGCGATGGCTTGGCTATCACTCATCCCAACGGACCTCGAGGAGTGCTGACAGGCGGACGGACCATCCGGGCGCCTGCGGCAGCGCTTTGGCTTTACACAAACGACACGCCTCTCACCGGGCGGATGAGACCATTTACCCGAGATGCTCGGTCGAACTCCCAATCGTGGCCACCAATAGCGTCAACTTGGCGACCACGGTGAGGCGTGGGCGGGATGTTGCGGTGGCCAGCGTGGCTCACGCCACCTTGGCGCGCGAGGGCTCCTCGAACTCGAACAGCCGTTCGTAACGGGCGATCTCGGCCTCCTCGCCGGTCGCCTTCTGCGGGTTGTCGGACAGCTTGACCGCGGGCCGGCCGTTGGCGCTGGACACCTTGCACACCAGGGAGGCGGCCTTCAGTCCGTCCCGCGGCCCCGGCGCGCAGCCCTCGAAGTCGTTGGTGAGGTTGGTGCCCCAGCCGAAGCTCATGCGCACGCGGCCCTGGAAGTAGTGGTAGGTGCTCTCGATCGCCTCCACGTCGAGGGCGTCGGAGAACACCAGCAACTTCTCGCGCGGATCACGGCCCCTGAGACGCCACCAGGTATAAATCTCCTCGCCCCCCTCGATCGGTGGCTTGGAATCGGGTCGGAAGCCGGTCCAGTCCGCGACCCAGTCGGGCGCGCGCTTCAAGAACGAGGTGGTGCCGAAGGCGTCGGGCAGCACGACCAGCAGATTGCCGCCGTAGTAGCGCTCCCAGGCCTCCAACACGCGGTAGGGCGCCGTCAGCCGCTCCTCGTCCGTGTCCGCCAGCGCCGCCAGCACCATCGGCAGCTCATGGGCGTTGGTGCCGATGGCCTCCAGGTCGGTGTCCATGGCGAGCAGCACGTTGCTGGTGCCGAGCAGGGCCTCGCCAAGGCCCTCCTTCAGCGCCTCCACGCACCAGCGCTGCCACAGGAAGCTGTGGCGGCGGCGCGTGCCGAAATCGGAGATCCGGAGCTCGGGCAGCTTGCGCAGCCGCTCCACCTTCTCCCACAGCTTGGCCTTGGCACGTGCGTAGAGCACGTCGAGGTCGAAGCGGCCCATGCCCTTCATGGCGGCGCGCGAGCGCAGCTCGTTGACGATGGCCAGCGCCGGGATCTCCCACATGGTGGTGTGGGTCCACGGGCCGGAGAAGTTGAGCACGAACTGGCCGTCCTCGCGCCTGAGGTCGTACTCCGGCAGCTGGAAGTCGACGAGCCAGGCGAGGAAATCGGGGGCGAAGATCTGGTGCCGGCCATAGAAGGAGTTGCCGGCGAGCCAGATCATCTCCTTCTTGGCGAAGCGCAAGCTGCGTGCGTGGTCGAGCTGCTCGCGCAGCTCGCGCTCGTCGATCTCGTCGGCGATGCGGACGGAATGCGACCGGTTGATCAGCGTGAAGTCGGCGCGCACGTCCCGGTAGAGGCCCCAGATCATCTGGAGCATCAGCAGCTTGTAGAAGTCGGTATCGAGCAGGCTGCGAACGATCGGATCGAGCTTCCAGCTGTGGTCGTAGACCCGTCGTGCTATATCGATGGTGGCCATTGGGCCTCTCCACGCTTATCCCATGGCACAAATCCGTGCAGGCGGAATAATGTCAAGCTGATGCGGCGGCGGCGCGCCGGCGCCCGGAGCCGCTCCTTGCGCCGCGCCCTTGCCTCAGTATAGTCCGCGCCTCCAAGCTCTCAGCCCGGCCGACCGAGCGTACCCCCGCGATTGGAAGATTATGTCCGCCAAGCCCGTCAACAAGGTCGTTCTCGCCTATTCCGGCGGTCTCGACACCTCGATCATCCTGAAGTGGCTGCAGACGACGTATGGCTGCGAGGTCGTGACCTTCACCGCAGACCTCGGCCAGGGCGAGGAGCTGGAGCCGGCGCGGCAGAAGGCGCTGCTGCTCGGCATCAAGCCCGAAAACATCTTCATCGAGGACGTGCGTGAGGAGTTCGTCCGCGACTACGTGTTCCCGATGTTTCGCGCCAACGCCCAGTACGAGGGGCTCTATCTGCTCGGCACCTCGATCGCCCGGCCGTTGATCGCCAAGAAGCAGATCGAGATCGCCGAGAGGACCGGGGCCGACGCCGTCTCCCACGGCTCCACCGGCAAGGGCAACGACCAGGTGCGCTACGAGGTCGCCTATTATGCCCTGAAGCCGGACGTCACCATCATCGCGCCCTGGCGCGAATGGGACCTGCGCTCGCGCGAGGCGCTGATCAAGTTCGCCGAGGACCATCAGATCCCCATCGCCAAGGACAAGCGGGGCGAGGCGCCGTTCTCGGTCGACGCCAACCTGCTGCACTGCTCCTCCGAGGGTAAGGTGCTCGAGGACCCGGCGGTCGAGGTGCCCGACTACGTCTATTCCCGCACCGTCGATCCCGAGCAGGCGCCCGATACCCCGACGGTCGTCAGCATCGATTTCGAGAAGGGCGATCCCGTCGCCGTCGACGGGGTGAGGATGTCGCCGGCGACGCTGCTCGCCAAGCTCAACGAACTCGGCCGCATCAACGGCATCGGCCGGCTCGATCTGGTCGAGAACCGCTATGTCGGCATGAAGAGCCGCGGCATGTACGAGACGCCCGGCGGCACCATCCTCCTCCTGGCGCATCGCGGCATCGAGAGCATCACGCTCGACCGGGGGGCGGCGCACCTGAAGGACGAGCTCATGCCCAAGTATGCCGAGCTCATCTACAACGGCTTCTGGTTCTCGCCGGAGCGCGAGATGCTGCAGGTGCTGATCGACAAGAGCCAGGAGTTCGTCACCGGCTCGGTCCGGCTCAAGCTTTTCAAGGGCGGCGTGCATATCGTCGGCCGCGAGAGCCCCTATTCGCTCTACAGCCAGGACCTGGTCACCTTCGAGGAGGGTGCGGTGGCCTATGACCACCGCGACGCGGCGGGCTTCATCAAGCTGAACGCGCTGCGGCTGCGCACGCTCGCCCAGCGTAAGAGGAACCTCGGCATCTGAGCTGCCACCGATGACCATTCATGCCACGACCCCAGAGGCGGACGCCGTCGCCCGCCGGCGGACCTTCGCCATCATCTCGCACCCGGACGCGGGCAAGACCACGCTGACCGAGAAGCTCTTGCTGTTCGGCGGTGCCATCCAGCTCGCCGGCGCGGTCAAGGCCAAGCGGGGCGGCGCGGCGACGCGGTCGGACTGGATGGGCATCGAGCGCGAGCGCGGCATCTCGGTCGTCACCTCGGTCATGACCTTCGAGTATGGCGGCCGGGTCTTCAATCTGCTCGACACGCCGGGCCACGAGGACTTCTCCGAGGATACCTACCGCACGCTGACGGCGGTCGATGCCGCCGTGATGGTGATCGACGCCGCCAAGGGCATCGAGGCGCGCACCCGCAAGCTGTTCGAGGTCTGCCGCCTGCGCGACATCCCCATCGTCACCTTCGTCAACAAGCTCGACCGGGAGGCGCGCGACCCCTTCGATCTGCTCGACGAGATCGAGAAGACGCTCGCCCTCGATACCGCCCCGGTGACGTGGCCGATCGGCCGCGGCAGGTCCTTCGCCGGCACCTACGACCTGCGCCGCAACCTGGTGCGCCGGCTGGACGACGATACGGAGGCCTTCGCCGTCAACGGGCCGGAGGACGGCCGCCTGCTCGCCATGTTGCCGGAGCACGAGCGCGACGCCTTCGCCGAGGAGCTGGGGCTGGCCCGTGAGGCGCTCCGGCCATTCGAGCTGGCGGGCTTCCGCGAGGGGCACCTGACGCCGGTGTTCTTCGGCTCGGCACTGCGCAATTTCGGTGTGCGCGACCTCATCGACGCCATGGGCGAGTTCGCGCCGCCGCCGCGCGGGCAGCAGGCCGATACGCGCCTGGTCGAGCCGACGGAGCCGCGCATGACCGGCTTCGTCTTCAAGATCCAGGCGAACATGGATCCCAACCATCGCGACCGCATCGCCTTCATGCGCGTCTGCTCCGGCCGGCTGACGCGCGGCATGAAGGCCAAGCTGGTGCGCACGGGCAAGCCCATGAGCCTGGCCGCGCCCCAGTTCTTCTTCGCCCGCGACCGCGCCATCGCCGAGGAGGCCTTCGCCGGCGACGTCGTCGGGCTGCCCAACCACGGCACGCTGCGCATCGGCGACACGCTGACCGAGGGCGAGGAGATCGTCTTCCGCGGCGTGCCGAGCTTCGCGCCGGAGCTCTTGCGCCGCATCAAGCTCACCGACCCCATGAAGGCCAAGAAGCTGCGCGAGGCGTTGCAGCAGATGGCCGAAGAGGGGGTCGTGCAGGTGTTCCAGCCCGTGGACGGGTCGGGCGCCATCGTCGGCGTCGTCGGCGCGCTGCAGCTCGACGTGCTGAAGGAGCGCCTGGCGGCGGAGTACAGCCTGCCGATCGACTACGAGCCGACGCGTTTCTCCATCTGCCGGTGGATCACTTGCGACGACAAGCTGGAGCTGGACCGCTTCGTCAACGCCCACACCTCGTCGATCGCGCTCGATCTCGATCGCGAGCCGGTGTTCATGGCGGCGAGCGCCTTCTCGCTCACCTACGAACAGGAGCGCTGGCCCGAGATCCGCGCCAGCGACGTGAAGGACTACCAGACGCGCGCGGGCGATTGACGCCATGGCGCCGCCCCTCCTCGCCCTCGCCGACATCCGCCTGCGCCTGGGCACGCAACCGCTGCTCGACGGCGCCGAACTCGCCGTGGGCCGCGGGGAGCGGCTGGCGCTGGTGGGCCGCAACGGCTCCGGCAAGTCGACGCTGCTGAAGATCGCCGCCGGCCTGGTCGAGTCCGACGGCGGCACGCGCTTCCTCCAGCCCGGCGCCACCCTGCGTTATCTGCCGCAGGAGCCGGATTTCTCCGGCCACGCCACGGTGCTCTCCTATGTGGAGGCCGGTCTCGGCCCCGGCGACGACCACTATCAGGCGGCGCGCTACGTAGAGGAACTGAGCCTCGAGCCGGAGGCCGACCCCGCGAACCTGTCCGGCGGCGAGGCGCGTCGCGCGGCGCTCGCGCGCGTGCTGGCGCCTGCACCGGACATTCTGCTGCTCGACGAGCCTACCAACCACCTCGATCTGCCGACCATCGAGTGGCTGGAGAGCGAGCTGGCGCAAGGTCGGACCGCCCTGGTGCTGATCAGCCACGACCGGCGCTTTCTCGGCCGGTTGGCCCGTGCCACCGTCTGGCTCGATCGCGGCATCACGCGCCGCGCCGAGGTCGGTTTCGACAAGTTCGAGGCCTGGCGCGACAGCGTCTACGAGCAGGAGGAGCGGGAGGCTCACAAGCTCGACCGCAGGATCGCCGCCGAGGAGCATTGGGTGCGCTACGGCGTCACCGGCCGGCGCAAGCGCAACATGCGCCGCATGGGCGAACTGGCGAGCATGCGCGATGCCCGGCGCACCGCCCGCCGCGCCACCGGCCAGGCCGCGATGGCGGCCAGCGAGGCGGACGGCTCGGGCAAGCTGGTCATCGAGGCCGTGGGCATCGGCAAATCCTTCGGCGAAAGAGCGATCGTCAGTGATCTGTCGCTGCGCATCCACCGCGGCGACCGGCTGGGCATCATCGGCCCCAATGGCGCCGGCAAGACGACGCTGCTCAACCTGCTCACCGGTGCCTTGGCGCCGGACACCGGCACGGTTCGCCTCGGCGCCAACCTGGAGATGGCGACGCTGGAGCAGCGCCGCGACAGCCTCGATCCGGAGGCCACCCTGGCCGAGACGCTGACCGGGGGCGGCAGCGACACGGTGAGCGTGGGCGGCGTGCCGCGCCATGTCGTCTCCTATATGGGCGACTTCCTGTTTCCGCCCGAGATGGCGCGCACGCCGCTGCGCGTGCTGTCGGGCGGCGAACGGGCGCGCCTGATGCTCGCCCTGGCGTTGGCCAAGCCGTCGAACCTGCTGGTGCTGGACGAGCCGACCAACGACCTCGATCTCGACACGCTCGATGTGCTCGAGGAGATGCTCGGCGAGTACAAGGGCACCGTCATCCTGATCAGCCATGACCGCGATTTCCTCGACCGCATCGTCGATGCGGTGCTGGCACCGGAAGGCCAGGGCCGCTGGCTGGCCTATGCCGGCGGCTATTCCGACATGCTGGCCCAGCGCGGTGCCGACCTCGCCGCCGCCAGGGAGCCGCCGCGCGAGCGCCCGGCCGACAAGGCGCGTCCCGCTGCGACGCCGCCCGCCCCTCCGCGGGAGGGCCGGCGCCGGCTCAGCTTCAGCGAGAAGCACGCGCTGGAGACGCTGCCCAAGGCCATTGCGGCGCTGGAGGCCAAGCTCGCGACACTCCAGGCCAAGCTCGCCGATCCCGATCTCTACGCGCGCGACCGGGCGGCTTTCGACACATTCTCCGCCGCGGCGGCCCAGGCGCAAGCGGAGCTCGCGGCCGCCGAGGACCGCTGGCTGGAGCTGGAGATGCTGCGGGACGAGCTCGCCTCCTGAGCGCGCGCGGTGATGGACGAAGCGCTGCACGAGAGCGCCTTGCGCGTGGGTGAATCACCCAAGGGCAAATGAGACGATGCAGATTCGAAAGGCGATGAGCATTTCTGCGCCGTCGGATGATCGCCCATCCAAGGGCGCGATGGCGAGAGCGTGAGCCCAAGCCGTGGACACGGGTGTTCGGACACGTGCTCAAAACAGAGACTTGGCGCGGAATGATCCCAAGAAAAGTCATCCCTTTCCGGACGCGCTGCCTATATAGCCCGCAGCGACGGCGGTTCCTTACGGTTGCGATCGGCTGTAGGGAGGTGCGAACGCTGCGGGCCCGTCCATGTCATCTCTTGCCGGCTCATCTCCCCACGTCGTCGCCGATCAGAGTGAGGTCTTCGCCTTCATCGGGTCGGCCTCGACCTTCGGGCTTGCCGCGCCGCCCGTGCGGATCGACACGCACGGCGCCGTCGTCGTGCTGGCGGGGCCCTTCGTCTACAAGGTGAAGCGGGCCGTCCGCTTCCCCTTCCTTGACTTTTCCACGCTGGCCAAGCGCGAGGCCGCCTGCCGCACCGAGTTCGCGGTGAACGCGGTCTATGCGCCGAGCATCTACCTAGGCGTCGTCTCCATCCGCCGCGGCGCCGACGGCGGCCTGCGCTTCGACGGGGCGGCAGACGGGGAGGTTGTCGAGTGGGCGGTGAAGATGCGCCGCTTTCCCCACGACTGCACGCTCGACCGGGTGGCAGCCGCGGGCGGCCTGACCCCGGCGCTGATGGCGGACCTCGCGCAGGTGGTGGCCGCCTCGCACGAGGCGGGCGAGCGCCGGCTCGACCCGGCCGAGGTCGACACCAATGCCATGTACCTGGAGCAGAACGCCGAGGCGTTCGCCGAGTATCCGGACTTGTTCGCGGCGAGCCGGGCGCGCGCCATCATCGCCGCCGGACGCGAGGCCTTCGCCGGGAACCGGGGCCTGCTCGTCAGCCGTTGCCTCGGCGGCTACGTCCGGCGCTGCCACGGCGATCTGCACCTGCGCAACATCGTGCTGCTCGGCGGCAAACCGACGCTGTTCGACGCTATCGAGTTCGACGAGCGCATCGCCACCTGCGACCTGCTCTACGATTTGGCGTTCCTGCTGATGGACCTCGTGCACCGCGGCTTTGCCGATCAGAGCAACCTGCTGTTCAACCGCTATCTCTGGCTGGCGGACGAGGCGCATCTGGAGGGGCTCGCGGCGCTGCCTCTGTTCCTGTCGATCCGCGCCTCGATCCGCGCCAAGGTCACCGCCGCCGGTCTCGATCACCTCGACGGCGCGGCGCGCGACCGCGAGGCGGCCGAGGTCGCCGGCTATTTCGATCTGGCCGACAGCTTCCTGGCGCCGGTGCCAGCGCGCCTGGTCGCCGTCGCCGGCCTTTCCGGCACGGGCAAGAGCACGCTGGCCGGGCGCCTGGCGCCGCGCCTCGGCCGCGCGCCCGGCGCCGTTCACCTGCGCAGCGACATCGAGCGCAAGCGGCTGTTCGGGGTCATGGAGAGCGAGCAACTGCCGCCCGAGGCCTACGACGCGGGGGCCGGGGAGGCGGTCTATGCAGCGCTCGCCCGCAAGGCGACCGCCGCGCTCGAGGCCGGCGCCGCGGTGGTGGTCGACGCCGTCTATGCGCGTGCCCATGAGCGCGCCGCCCTCGAAGCGGTGGCGCGCAACGCGGGCGTGCCGTTTGCCGGCCTTTGGCTGACGGCGCCCGAGGACGTGCTCGTGGCCCGCGTCGAGGCGCGGCGCGGGGACGCGTCAGATGCCCGCGCCGATACGGTGCGGGCGCAGCAGCGCTACGACACGGGTCCGATCGGCTGGAGCCGGATCGATGCCACGCCGACGCCCGATCGGGTCGTCGCGGCGGCGTGGGATACGTTGGAGCGCGCCGACAGCCTGTCCCGGTCCGGCGAGTTCATCTGATCGGAGCCGAGCCCTCCAAGCACGGCAAGTCGCCCGCTGGCTTCGCTTGGTGGGCGAGCGCGCGGCCGCGCCGCGGTCACGACTTCGGCGCGAGCGCGGCTTTGAAGGCGGCGCTGTTGGAGCGCATCATGTCGACATAGGTCGTGGCCGGGCCGCCGGCGGGCGACAGCGCGTCCGAGTAGAGCTTGCCGCCGACGATGGTGCCGGTCTCCTGGGCAATACGGTCCATGAGGCGCGGATCTGAGATGTTCTCGAGGAACACCGCCGGGATCTTCTGCGCCTTGATCTGCTTGATGACGCGCGCGACATCCCTGGCCGAAGCCTCCGTCTCGGTCGACACTCCCTGGGGCGCGATGATCTCCAGCCCGTAGGCGCGGGCGAAATAGCCGAAGGCGTCGTGGGTCGTGATGATGCGTCGCCGGTCCGGCGGAATGGCGGCGATCGCCGCCTTGACCTCGCCGTCGAGCTTGGCGAGTTCGGCCAGATAGGCCGTCGCACGCGTGTCGTAGTCGGCCTTGCCGGCCGGATCGACCTTGATCAGCGCGTCGCGGATATTGGCCACGTAGATCTCTGTGTTGCCAACGTTCTGCCAGGCGTGCGGGTCGGTCGCCGCGCGCCCGGGATGATCCTCGTCCTCGCCGGCGATGGTCTTCACCCCTTGGGAGGCGACGACGACGGTCGCCTTGCTGCCGGAGGCCTTGATGAGCCGCGCGATCCAGCCCTCCAGACCGAGGCCGTTGACGACGATGAGCTTGGCGGCCGTCAGCCGCTTGGCGTCGGCGGGTGCCGGCGAAAAGACGTGCGCATCGCCGTCCGGGCCGACCAGCACCTCGACGGCCACACGGTCGCCACCGACCTGCTTGACCAGATCGCCAAGGATCGAGAACGTGGCGACCACCGGCAGCGGCTCGGCCGCCAGTGCGGCCGGGGCTGCGAGGGCCGCGGCGACGAGGGCCAGCGCCCCCGCGACGGCACGCCGCGTCGCGCCGATCCGCCGGGAGAAGGGGCGGCCCCGATCTGAGATGCAAGCCATGGGATGGTTCCTTGAGCCGTACGGCGGGCCGGAGAGCGGCCGGTCGATAAAACGTTATAACGTTGCACGTTGAAGAGGCAAGGCACCGCTCAGATCGCCTCGCGTGCGGGTGGGATCACTCAATTGCGGAGAATCGCTCCAGATAGACCCGAAGCCATTGCGTGCCATTGGATGCGCTCATCCAATGGTGAGATGCGTCAGTCGGGCTCATCGACGCGATCGAAGATCGCATCGATGACCCGGTTGAGCGCCGCGATGTCGGTGTCGGCCAGGCCGCCGACCACCTTCTCCTGGTAGCCGAGCGCGACGGGAATGATCTGTTGATACACGGTGTAACCCTCGTCGGTGAGGGACAGATTGATCTCGCGGCGGTCGTTGGGGCTCACCTCGCCGACGATCAGGCCGCGTTTTTCCAGTGCGGACACCGCCCGAGACACCTTGGTCTTGTGCATGCGCGTGTGCTGGCCGATGGCCTTGCCGGTCATCCGCTTGAACTCGCCCAGGACGGCGAGCACACGCCATTCCGGAATGGCGATGCCGAACCGGCGCGCGTAGTGCCTGGCGAGCCCCTGCGAGACCGCCTCGGACAGGACCGCGAGGCGGTAGGGCATGTAGTCTTGCAGAACCAGCGGGCCGGTGGCCTCGGTGCTGGCGGGGCGCTCGTCGTCGCCGGGAAAAGGGTCGTGCATATCGTGGCCTAGGGCGCATGGCGCGGGAAGGGAGCCGTCCGGACGGCGAGGCGTCGTCCCGGTTCCGGGAAGCGCAAGCCGTCTGCGCGGCTCTTAGCATGAAAGCGGTCGTTTGACCGGCGTTCCGCGATGGCAGGCCGCCGGTCCCGGCGATCGGCCGGCCGCGCTTGCGTTCATCCGGCGCGCGGCGCACCTTCGCTCGCAGATCGGTGGCGTCGCGGCCGCCGGATTTGAAGTTGGAGAACGCGGATGCCATGAATGGCATCGAACTGCAAATCCCGCCGGATGCGCCCCCGCAGCCTTACCCATGGATGACGGCGATGATCAAGGACCTGATGGTGCATCTCGACGGATCGGCCGAGGACGAGGTTCGCCTGGGTCACGTCCAGACGGTGGCGACGACCATCGGCGCCCACGTCACCGGCCTGTTCACCAACCCGCTGCCCGATTACGCGACGGTGATGCCGATCGAGGCGGGGGCCGCGGCCGTTTCGGTCGTCGCCGACATCGAGGAGCAACTGCGGCGCGAGGGCGACGCCATCACGGCGCGCCTGGTCGAGCGTCTCGACCGCCTGGAGGTGCCGACCGAGGTGCGGCGCATCGACGAACGGCCGGCCAATCTGGCCCGGCTCGCCGCCCGCCAGGCGCGCTGGGCCGATCTGTTCGTGGCCAGTTGCCCCTACCGCAACGATGCGGCCGGCGACTGGGCGGAGCTGGTGGAGGCCGTGCTGCTGGAGAGCGGCCGCGGCATCATGCTAATCCCGCCCGGCCGGCCCGCGCCCGACACCATCCGGCGCGTGCTGATCGGCTGGCGCGACTGCCGGGAAGCGGCGCGCGCCGTTGCCGAGGCGCTGCCGCTGATCACCCGCGCCACCCGCACCGATATCGTCTACGCCATCGTCAGGGACGACGAGTTGGTCGCGCGTTCGGCCGACGACCTCGCCACCCATCTGGATCGCCACGGCGCCAAGGTCGAGGTCCATTCCGTCGACCGTGCGGGTCGTGCCGCCGCCGAGGTGCTGCTCGATCAGGCCCACCGCCTCTCCGCCGACCTGATCGTCATGGGCGGCTACGGTCACTCGCGCCTGCGCGAGTGGTTCACCGGCGGCACCACGCGCGACGTCATCACCTTGACCGACACCCCGCTGCTCCTGGCGCACTGAGCCGACGTCCGCCGCGGCGCAAGATTTGCCTGAGCTGGCTGCGTCGGCCCCGGTGAGCCGGCGTGCCTGTCCAGGGGCAGATGACCAACGCCACGCGGATCGCCATCGTCGACGAGAGCCCGGTACGCAGCGCCATCCTGGAGGAGGGGCTGCGCGACGCCGGCTACACGCAGATCATCGTGATCGGCGAGACCTCCGGCTTGCTCGCGCGGCTGCAGGCGATCGATCCGGACATGATCGTGATCGACCTGGAGAACCCCAGCCGCGACAGCCTGGAGCAGATGTTCCACGTCAGCCGTCTGGTCAGCCGCCCGGTGGCGATGTTCGTCGACCAGTCCGACAGCCCGATGATCGCCGCGGCCATCGAGGCTGGCGTGTCGACCTATATTGTTGACGGGCTGAAGCAGAGCCGGGTCAAGCACATCGTCGAGACGGCGATCGTCCGCTTCAACGCCTTCACCAAGCTCAAGCAGGAGCTGGCGGAGGCGAAGTCGAAGCTCGAGGAGCGCAAGGTCCTCGACCGCGCCAAAGGCATTCTCATGCGCGTCAAGAACATCTCCGAGGACGAGGCCTTTCGCCTCATCCGCCGCGCCGCCATGAACGAGAACCGCACGCTCGCGCAGGTGGCGCAATCCATCGTGACGGCGGCGGAGCTGCTGCGATGACCATCCCCCTGCGGATCGGCTTCATTCCGTTGCTCGATGCGGCACTGCTGGTCGCAGCGCGGGATGAGGGCTTCGCCGAGGCCGAGGGCCTCCGCCTGGATCTGGTACGCGAGGTGTCCTGGGCCAACATCCGGGACAAGCTGAACGTCGGCCTGTTCGACGCCGCCCACATGCTGGCCCCCGCGGCGATCGCCTCGACGCTCGGGCTCGGCCATATCAAGGTGGCGATCAGCGTGCCGATCGCACTCAACCTCAACGGCAACGCGATCACCGTCTCGCGACCCCTCTACGAGGCGCTCGCCGCGGAGGCCGCGACGGCGCCGAGCCAGGACCCGCGCGCCTCGTCCGCGGCGCTGAAGCGCCTCATCGGCCGGCGGGCAGCAGCGGGCCAGCCGCCCCTGACCTTCGCCCACACCTTCCCGTTCTCGACGCACCACTACCAGCTGCGGACGTGGATGGCGGCGGGCGGCATCGACCCGGAGCGGGACACCAACCTGGTCGTCATCCCGCCGCCGCTGATGGCCAAGAGCCTCGAAAGTGGCCATGTCGACGGCTTCTGCGTGGGCGCGCCGTGGAACGCGACGACGATCGCCGCGGGGCACGCGATGATCATGCATCATGGCACTCAGATCGTCGCCGACTGCCCGGAGAAGGTGCTCGGCGTGCCGACGCGCCTCGTCGACGAAAGGCCGGAGACGGTGACGGCGCTGGTGCGCGCGCTGGCGGGCGCGGCCGGCTGGTGTGCCGATCCGGCTAACCGCGCCGCCCTGGCGCGGCTCATGGCGCGGCCCGAGATCCTGGGCGTGGCACCCGCCATCGTCGAGATGATCCTGGCCGGCGCGCTGTCGCTGGGGCCGGCGGCCCCCGCAGCGCCGGATCTGGCCTATATCCGGCTCGACCCCGCCGCCTTGCGGCCCATCGCGGCCCAGGTCGATTTCCTGCTGGCGCAGATGGCCGATGCCGGCCAGCTCGCCTCACCCGGCGCGCACCGTGCCGACGCCCACCGCGTCTACCGCCCCGATCTGTTCGAGTGTGCCGGGGTGACCGCTGGGCAAACGCCGATCCCCCAGCCGTTCGCGGCACGTCTGCGGGACGGGCGCTGACGCATTTTCAGGCGCCGCGAGCCTGTTTCTTTTGCGCCGCAGCATCCCCGACAGCGGTGGGCGCCCGCAAGGCTGCGTCCACGGCTCAAAAACGCCGCGGTCACACCGATGGCGCTGGGACCGATGTCGAGGTGCGAGCGATTTTGGCATCCTGGCATGAGACGTGCGTGACGAGCAGCTGAAGGCCTAATGGCGGGCCTCTAGCAATGCCGCGAACGAGGTTTGGGGGCCCTCCCAAGCTCGACGCGGTTTTTTTTTGTGCCTTCCGGCGCCTAGAGCGTTTTCGAGCGAAGTGGACGCCGGTTCGCGTGAAGAAAACGCTCTAGTGCCCAGACCAGAGGGAGCTCGATGACCATGGATGCGCAGAGCAGCACGAAAGCAGCCGCTGTCGAGGCGGGCCACGGGCAGCCGACACGCCGCAGCTTCCTCGGCGGCACGGTGTCGGCCGCGGCCCTGTTCAGCGCTGCGAAGGCTGTCTTCCCGGGCGGGGCCTTCGCCCAGGGCGCGGGGCCGGAGACCAGCAAAGCGATCCTCGGCTACATCGCCCTGATCGACGCCTCGCCCCTCGTCATCGCCAAGGAGAAGGGGCTGTTCGCCAAGTACGGGATGCCCGATGTGGAGGTGGTCAAGCAGGCCTCGTGGGGCGCGACGCGCGACAACCTCGTCCTGGGCGGGGCGGCGAACGGGATCGACGGCGCACACATCCTGAGCCCAACGCCCTACCTGATCTCGACGGGCAAGGTCACCCAGAACAACCAGCCGACGCCCATGTACCTGCTGGCGCGCCTCAACTACGACGCCCAGGCAATCTCCGTCTCCAACGACTACAAGGACCTCAAGGTCACCGTGGACGCCTCGCCGCTCAAGGCCGCCTTCGCGGAGCGCAAGGCGGCAGGCAAGGAGGTCAAGGTCGCGATGACCTTCCCCGGCGGCACGCACGATCTGTGGATCCGTTATTGGCTGGCGGCCGCCGGCATCGACCCCGACAAGGACGTTTCCACCATCGTGGTGCCGCCGCCGCAGATGGTCGCCAACATGAAAGTTGGCACCATGGATGCATTCTGCGTGGGCGAGCCCTGGAACGAGCAGCTCGTCAACCAGGGCATCGGCTTCACGGCCTGCACGACAGGCGAGATCTGGAAGCGGCATCCCGAGAAGGCGCTCGGCATGCGTGCCGACTGGGTCGACAGGAACCCCAAGGCGGCGCTGGCGCTGCTGATGGCGGTGATGGAGGCGCAGCAGTGGTGCGAGAAGGTGGAGAACAAGGCCGAGCTGGCCACGATCGTCGGCAAACGCCAGTGGTTCAACGTGCCCGTCGCCGACATCATCGGGCGACTGAAGGGCGACATCAATTATGGCAACGGGCGCGCGGCGACCGGCACCGACCAGCAGATGAAGTTCTGGACGGGCGGCGTCTCCTATCCGTTCAAGAGCCACGACACCTGGTTCATCACCGAGGACATCCGGTGGGGCAAATACGAGCCGACGATGGACATCAAGGCCTGGGTCGACAAGGTGAACCGGGAGGATCTGTGGCGCGAGGCGGCCAAGGCGATCGGCGCGGCGGCCGCCGACGTCCCGGCCTCCACCTCGCGCGGTGTCGAGACCTTCTTCGACGGCAAGGTCTTCGATCCTGCCGATCCCGTGGGCTACCTCAAGAGCCTGTCGATCAAGCGCGCCATGGTCTGAGGAGCGGAGCCGCCACGTGACCATGCCCCTGACCTCGCAAGACCCACGCGTGCTGCCGCAACTGCCCAATGCCGCCACCTCGGAAGCCCCGCGGCCGCGGCACGGCGCCTCCGCCGCCACGACGCGCCTCGCCCCCCTGCTGCGGCGGCTGCTGGCGAATACGTTGCCGCCCCTGATCGCAGTCGCCCTGCTGGGGCTGATCTGGCAGCTTCTCACCGGGGCGCCCGGATCGGGCATGCCGTCCCCGGTGCAGATCTGGAGCGAGGCGCACGATCTCATCGTCGACCCGTTCTTCAATCACGGCAGCCAGGACATCGGCCTCGGCCTGCGCGTGCTGGTCAGCCTTCAGCGCGTCGCCATCGGCTTCGGACTAGCGGCGATCGTCGGCGTGTTGCTCGGCACCTTGATCGGTCAGAGCGTCTGGGCCATGCGCGGCCTCGATCCAATTTTCCAGGTGCTGCGCACGGTGCCGCCGCTCGCCTGGCTGCCGCTGGCGCTGGCGGCGTTCCGCGACGCCAATCCATCCGCGATCTTCGTGATCTTCATCACCGCGATCTGGCCGGTGATCATCAACACCGCCGTCGGCATCCGCAACATCCCCCAGGATTACCGCAACGTCGCCGCGGTGCTCCGGCTCAACTCGATCGAATTCTTCTGGCGCATCATGGTGCCGTCGGCGGCGCCCTACATCTTCACCGGCCTGCGCATCGGCATCGGCTTGTCGTGGCTTGCCATCGTCGCCGCCGAGATGCTGACGGGCGGCGTCGGCATCGGCTTCTTCATCTGGGACGCGTGGAACTCCTCGCGCCTGCCCGACATCATCGTGGCGCTGCTCTACATCGGCGTCGTCGGCTTCCTCCTCGACCGGCTGGTCGCGCTGATCGGCCGCCTGGCCACGCGCGGCACCGCCGCCTGAGCCTCTCACGAAGGAGTATCCCCCGTGTCCGGCGAATTCCTCAGGATCGAAGGCGTGGGCAAGACCTACGTCAGCGGCGGCAAGACCAGCCACGTGCTGGCCGACATCGACCTCGCCATCGACGCAGGCGAGTACATCTCGATCATCGGCCACTCCGGCTGCGGCAAGTCCACCTTGCTCAACATCATTGGGGGTCTCACCCGGGCGACCACCGGCGCAGTCATCCTCGACCACAGCGAGGTCAACAGTCCCGGTCCGGACCGGGCCATCGTGTTCCAGAACCATTCGCTGCTGCCGTGGCTGACGGCCTATGAGAACGTGCGGCTTGCCGTCGACAAGGTGTCGGGCGGCACGCGCAGCCGCGCCGAGCGGCACGACTGGACGCTGCACAATCTGGAGCTGGTGCACATGGCCCACGCCAGGGACAAGCGTCCGGCGGAGGTATCGGGCGGCATGAAGCAGCGCATCGGCATCGCCCGGGCGCTTGCCATGGAGCCCAAGGTGCTGCTGCTCGACGAGCCGTTCGGCGCGCTCGATGCGCTGACGCGGGCGCACCTCCAGGACCAGGTGATGCAGATCCACATGAAGCTGCGCAACACGGTGATCATGATCACCCACGACGTCGACGAGGCGGTGCTGCTCTCCGACCGCATCGTCATGATGACCAACGGGCCGGCGGCCCAGATCGGCCAGTTGCTGACGGTGCCGCTGGCACGCCCGCGCAACCGGCTCGAGGCGGCGAGCGATCCGATCTATCTGAACTGCCGCGAGGCGGTGCTGCGCTTCCTCTACGAGCGTCATCGCTACGTGGAAGCGGCCTGAGCGCCATTGCTTGCGGCCGCATAAACTTTCCCTCGCAAATCAGCGCCCTACTCTGATCAAGTCTCGCCCATCGGAGGTACTTGCAGGCTCTGCCGGGAGGTACCATCTGACATGCTGCAAGATGGAAGCCTCAATTCTCGCAGGAGCGAAGCAAGATGGCCAAAGTCGTCGGAAACGGTTAGCTCGCTGGGGCGCGAAGCGATTGGATAGAGTGCCCAATCCGCACGACAAGAGCCCCAGCTTAACTTGCCTTATCATCATGCTCCGCCATTGAATGGTCTCCATCCGATGGCGGAGTACCTCTTGCGCTATCGCGGGTTCCATCGATCTGATGAGCGGATCCGGCCCATCAGATGCAACTCTTCGACAAGGCAGCCTTCCGTCTCCCTCGCGCCTTCACGCTGGCGGCTGCAGCGCCGGGACCGGCAGGCGTCGCCGCGGGATAAGCGCGACGGCGAGCAGGACGGCGGTGATCACTGCGAACGCAATGCACAGCGGGCTCGAGGCGAAGATCGACAGATCGCCGTCGGAGATCGCCAGCGCCTGCCGCGCCGAGCGCTCGAAGATCGCGCCCAGCACGTAGGAGAGGATCACCAGCCCGAGGTCGTAGCCGTAGCGCCGCAGCACATAGCCGACCACGCCGAACAGGGCCGCCAGCAACACGTCGGCGGCGGCGCTGTTGGTGGAGTATACGCCGATCATGCAGATGATGAGGATCAGCGGCGCCAGATAGGCGCGCGGCACCTCGAGAATCTTCACGAAAAGCCCGACCAGCGGCAGGTTGAGGATCAGCAGCATGACGTTGCCGATATACATGCTGGCGACGACCCCCCAGAACAGCTCCGGCTGGCGCTCCAGGATTGTCGGCCCCGGCGCCACGCCGTGGATCATGAAGGCGCCGAGCAGCAGGGCCGTGATCGCGTTGGCCGGTATGCCCATGCAGAGCAGCGGCACGAAGGCGCCGGCCGTGGCCGCGTTGTTGGCCGATTCGGGCCCGGCGAGCCCCTCGACGGCGCCGCGCCCGAACTCCTCAGGGTGGCGCGACAGCTTGCGCTCGACCGCATAGGACAGAAACGTCGAGAGCACCGCGCCGCCGCCCGGCAGCAGCCCCACGAGGAAACCCAGCACCGTGCCGCGCGCCACCGGACCGACCGACCGGCGCGCCTCGGTGCGCGACGGCAGGAAGCCGAGCAGCCGCGAGGGGGGCGCCAGCACCTTGAGATTCTCGGGCTTCTGTAGCGCCATGGAGAGGACTTCGGAGATGCCGAACAGCCCGATGGCCAGCGGGACCAGATCGACGCCGCCCGACAGGTGGAAGACGCCGAAGGTCAGGCGCGGGGTCATGGCCAGGGGATCGGAACCGATGCAGCCCAGGAGCAGGCCGAAGCCGACCATCAACAGCGCCTTGAAGCGCGAGCCGCTGGAGAAATACGTCACCAGCGCGAGGCCCGCGAGCATGACCATGGTGTATTCGGCCGGCCCGAAGGCCAGCACCGCACTGGCCAGGGGCGGCGACAGGAACGACACCGCGATCACGCCGACCGTGCCGGCGAAGAACGAGCCGAGGGCGGCGATGCCGAGCGCCGCGCCGGCCCGGCCCTTGCGCGCCATCTCGTAGCCGTCGAGGCAGGTCACGATGGACGAGGCTTCGCCCGGAATGCGCATCAGCACCGAGGTGATGGTGCCGCCGTAGGCGACGCCATAATAGATGCCCGACAGCATGATGATCGCCGACGTGACGTCCATCTTGAAGGTGATCGGCAGCAGGATGGCGATGGTCGTCAGCGGCCCGAGACCGGGCAGGATGCCGACCACGGTGCCGAGAAAGACGCCGATGAAGCAATAAAGCAGCGTCATCGGCTGGAACACGGTGGCGAAGCCGCCGAGGAGAGCTTCCATCGTCGGCCTCCTATCGCAACATGGCGTAGATGGCGCGGTCGACCCAGCCCGTGGGCAGGCTCACGCGCAGCAGCCAGCCGAAGCAGACCAGCCCGAGGGCGGTGCAGGCCGCGGCAAAGCCCAGCGAGCGAAGCCAGCCGACCCCCTCGCCGAAGCGCATCATCAGCACGACGACGACGAACGCGGTGACGACGAAGCCGGCCCAGAAGGTCCCGGCAACGAGCAAGGCCAGCGCGATCAGATAGACGTGGAACGTGTGCCGCTGGGCGGGCGGGGCGCTGCCGTAGCGCTCCACGCCGCCGCCCTCCGCCTGCGCATCGTCGTCACTCGCCGGCGCCAGAAGCACGGCCAGCGCCAGCACCGCGCAGACGGCTCCGAGGGCCTGAGGAAAAAGCCCCGGGCCGGGGCCGTCGAAGCCCCACCGCGACAGCTTGAGAGCCTGCCACAGCGCTGCCAGCGCCGCGGCCAGGAGACCGAGCGCGGTCCACCGCGCTCCACCGATCGACATCGCGCTTACCGGGTCTTCATGCCGCTTTCGGTGAGCACGACCAGCAGGGGCTGCTGGAGGTCACGCAGGTATTTGATGAAGTCGGTGCCGCTCCGGTACTCCGGGACGATGCCGAGCGCCTGGATCTGCTTCTGCACCTCCGGGTCGGCGAGGGCGCCCTTGAAGGCCTCCTCCATCCGGTCGCGGATCTTCGGATCGACGCCCGCGGGGAACGCGTAGCCCATGGGGCCCGGGCTGCTGGCGTCGTAGCCGAGTTCACGCAGCGTCTTCACCTCCGGATATTCGGCCCAGCGGGCCGGTGAGGCGGAGGCGAGCAGCCGCAGCTTGCCAGCCTCGATCTGGGGCTTCATTTCGGTGGCGCTCTGGAGCACGGCGTCGACATGGCCGCCGACAGCCTGCAGCACCGCCTCGTTGCCGCCGTTGAACACCACCCAGCGCAGGTTGGCGCCGGTCAGCTTGGCGAGCTGGAACAGGGCGACGACGTTGTTGGGGCTGGTCGAGCTGTAGGTCAGGCGCTTCTTCTTCGACGCGGCGATGAGGTCCTCGACGGACTTGATCGGCGACGACGACGGAACGGCGAGGCCGTAGCGCAGCTCGCTCGCCTGGGCGATGGGCGAGAACGCCTTCCAGGCATCGAACGGCACGTCCATCATGTGCGGCGCGGTGAGATAGGTCGAGGTGCCGACGAGCCCCATGGTGTAGCCGTCGGGTTTGCTGGCGGCGAGCTCGGCCGGGCCGAGCTGGCCGGCGCCGCCGGGGACGTTCTTGACCACGACGGTTTGTCCCAGCTGCTTCTCGATGCTGCGTGCCAGGATGCGCGCCGTCAGGTCGGTTGCGGCGCCCGGCGGGAAGTTGTTGATCAGCGTGATCTCGCGGCTGGGCCAGGTATCGGCTCCGGCGACGCCCGGTGCCGCCACACCGAGCAACAACGCCAGACCCATCGCAAACCGCAGAATTCCTGCCGGCATCCTCACGTCCTCCCTGAAATTTTCAATATTTTATAAAGCCAGTGTGCGGAGCGTCAGGACGCTCGTCAATAGCCCTGGGTTGTCATGCACACTCAACTACAGGCGTGGCCTGCATTCTGAGCAGCGTCACCGAGGCCGTGCCGGCCGCCGTCCGATCCGGCGCAACCGATCAGCCTTGCAGGCATGCGGCCGCGGCCGCGACGCCAGTGCCCGGTGTCCCGAGCCTTGTCGCGGCGATCCGCCCGGTCACGCCCGGGAGTGGCCGTGCGCGCTCACCTGACCGTCAGCACCACGCGGCCGATCGCCTTGCGGTCGCGCACGAGCTCCATGCCCTCCCGGAACTGCTCGAGCGGCAGGGTGTGGGAGACTTGCGGGCGCAGCTTGCCGGAGGCGGCGAGCTCGCGCAGCGCGACCTTGGTGCGCTCGCCCATGGCGTGATCGTATTTGGTCGATTCGCCAGCCCGCACGCCGAGCACGCTGGCGCCCTTGATCAGCACCAGATTGGTCTTGGCGACACCGATGCCGCCGGTGAAGCCGATGATCAGCACCCGGCAGCCGAAGGCCATGCAGCGCAGGCTCTGCTCGAAGATCTCGCCGCCCACGGGGTCGAAGATGACGTTGGCACCCTTGCCGTCGGTGAGCCGCTTGACCTCGTCCTTGAAGGGGCCGGCGCCGTAGAGGATCGTGTGATCGGCGCCGCAGGCCTTCACGACGTCGAGCTTCGCCTGGCTGGAGGCGCAGGCGATCACCGTGGCGCCCAGCAGCTTGCCGATCTGCACCGCGGCGAGGCCGACGCCGCCGCCGGCGCCGTGCACCAGCAGCACCTCGCCCGGCTTGATATGAGCCCGCTCGGTGAGCGCGTGGTGCGCTGTTTGGTAGGCGACGCGGAAGGTGGCACCCTCGGCGAAGCTCAGCTCGTCGGGCAAGTGCTCCAGCAGTTCGGGCTTGACCACGGCTTCATCGGCGAAGGCGCCGGTCTTGCCGCCGATCATCACCCGGTCGCCGACGGCGTAGCCCGCCGCCTCGGCGCCGACCTCGGTGACCACGCCTGCCGCCTCGAAGCCGGGAATGAACGGCAGCGGCGGCTTGTGCTGGTAGTCCCCGGTCAGCATCAGGAGGTCGGGGAAATTGATGCCGGCCGCATGGATGGCGACGCGCACCTGGTCAGGGGGGAGCTCCGCCCGTGGCAGCTCCTCGAGCTTGACGCCGTCGGGCGTTCCCAGCGTACGGCAGACGACGGCGCGCGGCATGGTGTCCTCCTTGATTATGGTGATGACGTCGGCGGAGCCCGGCAGGCTGCCGTTATGCCATCGTTCTCAAGTGGATGAGTGGCCGGGTCAAGCCAGCCATGCCTGCGCGGGCGGCAGAGGTCACCCCGATGCAAGCGCCGGCCGGGTCACCTGGAGCCTGTCGCAACGGGATGAAATCTTCCAACCGCGCAGAAATCCCTCAGGTCACTGAGGTCCGACCTCCAGCGGGTGATGCCATCCGATCGCGAAGCGCTCCAGCATGGCTGTGCTGCATCTGCCAGCGCTGTGCATCACGGCGATGGTGCCAATAGGCAGCAAACCGTCCACCCGCCGCAACGAGCGACTCGCGGAAGCCCGATTCGACAACGCGCCCCGCTTCGACGAACACGATCTGGTCGGCATGGGCGATCGTCTCCAACCGGTGCGCCACCACGAGGACGGTGCAATGGCTGAAGCGGCTGAGGGCGGTGGCAACGGCAGCTTCGTTCAGGGTGTCCAGTCCGCTCGTGGCTTCGTCGAGCAGCAGGATGGGGGCCTGCTTCAGCAGCGCGCGGGCGATGCTGACGCGCTGGCGTTCGCCGCCGGACAGGGCGCCTCCGCCTTCACCGACCGGCGCATCCCAGCTTCCCAAGCGGGCGACGATCTCGTCGACGCCGGCAGCCGACGCGGCTGCCTGTAGGTCCGCATCACTCGCCTGCGGCCGGGCGATGCGGATGTTCTCGGCTATGCCACCCTCGAAGAGCTGCACGTTCTGGAAGACGACTGCGAGCTGCTCCATCAGCGTGTCGGGCCGATAGCCGCGCACGTCGTGTCTGCAGACCTCGACTTCGCCGGCATCGGCATCGAGCAGCCGGGCCACCAGCGACAGGATCGTGCTCTTGCCCGATCCGGAAGGTCCGACGATCGCCGTCATCGTGCCGGCCGGGACGACGAAGGACACGTTCTCGAGCACGCGCTTGCCATCGGCGGCGAAGCAGACGTTGCGGAACGCGACTGCCGCGGGTCCGGGCCGGGCGTCTCGCTCCGGCTTCGTCTGTGTCGGGACGTCGAGGACGGAGAGCACGCGCCCTGCCGCCGCACGCGTCGATTCCAGCGCAGGAAACAGCTCGGACAAAGTGTTGAGCGGCTCCAGGAAACGCAGCGCCACGACGATCAGCGCGACCGTGCGGACGGCGTCGTCCGTGCCCTGCGTGAACATCAGCGCAAGAACCGCCACCATCGCCAGCAGCGTGGCCTGCATCGCGAGCGAGAAGGCCAGTGTTCCCGGCAGCGCGAACCAGAGGATGCGCAGACCGCTGCGCCTCTGCGTCGCGATCGCGTCGCCGAGCGGCGTCCCGGACGTGCCCGTTCGTCCAGCGGCGCGCAGCATGAGCTGGGAGCGCGCAAACTCCTCCGTGCGGGCCGCCACCTCGCCGGACGCGGCTGCGAAGTCGGCCTCGGCCCGGCGCATCAGCCGCCCGCCCAGGAGCAGGGCGCCGAACAGCAGCGGCACCGCAGCGAGCGCCACCAGCCCGAGCGGCCAGGCGACGAAGAGAAGGCCGATGGCGATCGCGGGCGGCAGAGCGACGCAGATCGACGCCTGCGTCGCGAGATTGACGGTGCTGGCGAAGAGCTCGGGGACGGCACCGGCGAGGGCGCGTTTCGCCTGGGCCTGCCGCTCCGCGCCGAACCAGCCGATCTGAACCGCCATGAGATGATCGACGAGGCGCTGGTTCATCGAGCCCATCATCGCGAAGCCGAGATCGAAGGACCGGATCACCAGATGGCGTTCGAGTATCCAGCCCGCGGCGACGCTGACCGCCAGCGCACCGAGCCAGGGCAGGGCGGCGCGCGGGCTCTGCGAGAACAGCCCGCCGAGCAACGGTACGAGCAGCAGGGCCGAAGCGGCCCGCAAGGCCGCCGCCACGACGGCGAGCAGCGCAAAGGGCACGAGGCGGGCACGCGCCTCGGCCGGCAGGAGGGCGGCGACGATCATGCGCTCTTCCTTTCCCCGGCTTGCCAGAGGTCGCGGTAGAGGCCGGGCCGGGCGAGCAGTTCCTGATGGCGCCCGCTCTGGACGATGCGGCCCGCCTGCATCACGGCGATGCAGTCGGCATGGGTGACGGTATGGAGCCGGTGCGCCACCACCAGCACCGTGCGCCGGCCGACGAGCGCACTCAGCGCCTGTTGGACGAGATGCTCCGATTCCGGATCTGCGAAGGCCGTCGCCTCATCGAGGACCAGCATCGGCGGATCGGCGAGCAGTGCGCGCGCAATGGAGAGGCGCTGCGCCTCGCCGCCGGAAAGGCGTGCATCCTCGCCGACGACGCTGTCGTAGCCGCGCGGGGCGGCAAGGATGCGCTCGTGGATCCGGGCCGCGCGTGCAGCCGCCTCGATCTCCGCCATCGTTGCGCCCGGTCGCGCCAGGGCGATGTTCTCGCGCAGCGTTTCCTTGATCAGGCGCACGTCCTGAAAGACGAAGCCCACGGCGCGCTGCAGCGCCTCCGGCTTCAGCTGGCGAATGTCGATCTCGGTCTCGCCGGACACAATTCGGATGGCACCGTCCGTGACGTCGTGGAAGCGGCCGGGCAGTCCGGCGAGCGTCGACTTGCCGGCGCCGCTCGGGCCGACCAGGGCGGTCATGGTGCCGGGCTTCAGGACGAGGTCGACGTCCCGCAGCACCGGCTTGCCCGGCCGGTAGCCGAAGCTGACGCCGTCGAAGCGCAGGCCGAGCGGGCCGGGCGGCAGCTCGCGCGAAGACCGGCTGCGGTCGAGCTCCGGCTCCTCCAGCAGCAGGCCGATGCGCCGGGCGGCCTGCTTTGCCTCGCGCAGCGGCACGAAGCCGTACATCACCGTCATGATCTGCGCGCCGAAGACCGTGCCGAGGAAGAGGAAGGGCAGGAGGTCGGCCGGCGCCATGCCGCCGGACAGAACTCGCCAGCAGCCGGCCGCCGTGATCAGCAGCAGGAAGGTGGGCGGCTGGATTGCGAGCTGCGAGGCGACCTTGCGTCCCGCCATCGGGCGCTGCCAGCCGTTGAGGAAGGCGGCCTGTCCGTCCAGCACGGCACGCAGCGCCCGCCCATCGCCGCCGAAGACCCGCACGACCGGCAGCGCTTCGACGAAGGCGCTCGCCGCGGCATTGGCACGTTTGGTCCAGTTCGCGAATTCGACGAGCTTGTCGGCCACGCCGCGCATCATGAGGATATACAGCGCGACGAAGGCGATGAGCGGCAGGAACAGCATCGCCGCGAGGGCGGCATCGACCGCAAAGAGATAGAGAATCACGGCGAGCGGCGTGACGATACCGGCGACGACGTCCGGGACGGCGTGCGTGACCATGTAGTGCAGCCGGCCTGCGTCCTCCTGCACCGCCTGGTGCACCGTCGCGGCATTCCGGTCCGTGAACCAGCCGAGGGGCAGCCGCGCGAGCTTGGTGACGATGGACACCCTGAGCGTATGGCCGAACTGGGCATCGACGGCATGCAGCCACAGCATCAGGCCAGCTGACAGCGTCGCGGCGGCGCCGTAGAGCGCAATCGCCCAGAGGATGAGCGGCGACAGCACCTCCCAGCGCCCTTCGCCGGCGAGCAGCCTGCGGCCGAGCTCCGCCATGAGTACCAGCGGCGCGAGCTGCATCAGCGAGATCAGCCCTTGCAGCGCGCCGGCGGCGCGCAGCTTCCAGCGCAACGAGCCGAGCAACTCCACGCCCCGCTGCGAGCGCCAGCGCGGGCGCGGTGCGGCCGGCGCGGCGGCGTTCGCCGCAGCGATCGGAACGAAGGGTGGCTGCGTAGTCGGCTGGTCGCGCGTCACCGTCTCCCCGGCCGACGGCCCCGCTTCCTTGCGCAGCCGCATGGCCTTGCCGCGCATCCAGTAGGCGGCATGCTTGATGTCGCTCAGGGGGAAGCCATGGACGCGGTTGAGCGTCGCCCTCAGTTCCTTGATGGCGGCGCCCTCTGCCGCGACCCAGGCGTACCAGTTCGACCAATCGCGGTGGGGAACGGCACCGGCCAGGGCACCGGTGCCGGGGCCCGTCCACAGAACGTCGGCGCCGGGATGCGTCGTCACCGGGATTGCGGCATCGCCGGGCGCATGGGCCTGCAGGATGATGACGACCCGCGCCTCCGGCGGCAGCACGCCCAGGATGGCGTTGATCGCCGGGATTGCCGCTGGATCGCCCATCAGCAGATAGCCCTCCGGATCCTCCGGCGGCTCGAACTTGTGAAACATGTAGTAGGAGGCGGTGATGGTATCGCCCGGCTTCGCCGCCGCGGCCCAGGCCGAGGCCGGCCCCATCGGCTCGTGCAGGACGAAGTCGAAGCTCACCTGGCCGGTTGCGGCGTCGGGCTCCACCAGCGTGTAACCGCGCTGGTGGACCTTGCCGGGCTCCTTCGGATCGGGCGCCCACAGCCGGACATAGCTCGCCGTCGGTGTTTCGCGCCCGTCGATCATTGTCGGTGCCGAGAAGCGGATGCGTCGGAAGCCGGGCGTGAGATCGGTGACCGACAGCACGGTCATGACGTGGTCGGTGGCCCCGAGGGCCGTCATCATCGTCTTTTGGAAGCCGCGCGCCATCAGGGTCTCCGGTGGCCGGAGCGCTTTTCTTCGGTCGCTGGGAGGCGTCCGATCGGAGAGAAGCACTTCAGATTCAATAGCTTGAGCATGTGATGCGGCCCGCGCCGGTCGGCGGATCGCGCACCGCGCGGCGGACGCGCGAGGAGTGGCATCGAGGACATGGTGAGCGCCTCGGGCCGGACGCGTCGCCCGCGCCCTGCGCTACCACGTCATCGAAGCGCCCAGGCCAAGCACGCGGCCGCGGCCGACATAGAGCGCGGTCGCCCCCGGCGCATAGGTGAAGCCGTAGGAGACGGGGCGTTCATCCAGCAGATTGCGGCCGAAGGCGTAGATCTTCACGCCGTCCTTTTCCCAGCCGATCTGGCTGTTGACGATGTGATAGGCCTCCAACTCGGCGCTGTTCTGCACGTCGCTGTAGCGCGCGCCGACGAGCTGGTAGTCGGCACGCGCCGCGATCTCCCCGGGCAGGCCGAGCGCGGCGGCAGCGACTCGGTACGACAAGGCGACATTGGCCGTGTACACCGGCACCTGGGGCACCTCGTTCCCCGCCTTGACGCCGCTCAGCAGGGACTCGGCCGTGACATCCACGATGCGCGACTTGATCCACGCGCCGCCGGCGGTGAGCTCGAGCCCGGTGGCGAGGCGCGCGCTCACGCTGCCTTCGACGCCGTAGCTGCGGTAAGCCTGATTGGTCAGGAAGGGGAACAGCGTCAACGGATCGAAGCCGGTCAGCTGGCCGTCCTTGACGTCGTTATAGAACAGCGCGGCGCTCGCCCGTATGCCGCTGGCGAGCTCGGCTTTCGTGCCCATCTCGTAGGTCCAGGACTTGGCCGGCTGGAAGGGCGTCGACAGCACGCCGAAGCCGGCATAGGCGGTCGTCTTCTCGAAGCCGCCGGAGGCATAGCCGCGTGCCGCCGAGACATAGCTCATCACCTTGTCGTTCCAATGGTAGGACAGGGCGAGGCGACCCGTCAGGTAGGGGTCGTCGAAGCTGTTGCGCTGAGCCAGCGCCGGCACCGTTCCCGGAAAGCCGTTGGAGACGTAGAGCCCATTCAGCGTCTGCGAATCACGCGCGATGCGAAGCCCCCCCGAGAGATCGAAGCCATGGCCGAGCGGCACCGTCGCATCGGCGAACGCGGCAATGGTCTCGCTCGTGATCTTGTTGTCGATGGTGCCGTTCAGCGTGGGTGAATAGGCCGTGGCCTGATCCCGGTGCGTTTCGAAGTCGGACCGGAAATAGCTCGTTCCGATCACCCATTGGATCGGAGCGCTCTGGTGCGAATTCAACCGCACCTCCTGGAAGAAGATGCGCTCACGATCTTCGTACAGGATCTTGTCGGCCAAGGGATTGATGAAGAAGAAGAGCGGCAGGCGCGTGGCCTGGCTGAACAGAAGCGAGTCGGTGAAGTCGCCGCGGTTGGCGAGCTTGATGTCCTGGTAGCTGCTCGTGGAGGTGATGATGAAGGGATCTAGGCGCTTGGTGATCTTGACGGAGCCGCTGGCGATCTGCTGGCGATTGAACGGCAGGACGTCGGCGCCGCTGGCCGGGAAGTTCGGCGCTTCTGCGAGCAGAAAGGCCGAATTGCTGCGCGTGTCGCGGTCGTAATTGCCGGTGATGTCGACCGCCAGGGATTCGTCGGGCGTGTAGCGCAGGGCGACGCGCCCCGCCGCGAGCTGCGCGCCCCCTTCCATGCCCCCGATCACGACGTTGGGAATGTCGCCATTATAGTTCTGGACGCGCACCGCCGCGCGGCCGGCCAGCTTGTCCTGGATCAGCCAGCCGCCCGCCGTGCCCTGGACGAAGCCGTAGCCGTTGGAGCCGGTCTCCGCATCGACCTTGAACTCACGCGCGCCGTCGGGGGGCTTGCTGACGATGTTGATCGCGCCCGCGAAGGCGTTGCGGCCGAATGTAGTGCCCTGCGGGCCCCTCAGCACCTCGATGCGCTCGACGTCGAGAAATGGGGAGTCGATCGCCGAGAGCGTCGTCGGCACGCCGTCGACCGAGAGGCCGATCACGCTGTCGAGCGAGTTCAGGGCTGTGCCCAGCGTGCCCACGCCGCGCATGGTCATGTAGCTCTCGCCGAAGCGGCCGAAATTCATGAAATTGGTGCCGGGCGACTGGCGGGCGACATCGGCCATCGGGTCCAGCGACCATTGGGGCACATCCTCTGGCGTCAGCACGGTGGTCGCCATGGGCAGGTTGGCGTCGGCCTGCGGCCGTTTGGTGCCGGTGATCGTGATCGTGTCGAGCTCGACGGCGTCGCCGGCCGATTGTGCGCCGGCCATTCCGGCCAGGCCGAGATTGGTGCCGAGGAGGCCGATGGCGGCCGCCGACGCGAGCCTCGAGCGAGCAGCCCTGTTCATGATCGTTATCCCCAGCTTCGCAAACTGGAGCGACCAATACAGGTCAACTGCCTGATGCCGCGACCTCGGAACGATCGAGTGCGCTCAAAAAACTTTCGTCAAACCAAATATCTATTTGAGCTCTTCTAAACTTGTCTCCGCCGGGCCCCGTTGCTGGCCATCTCGGCCCTCGGCGGATGGCCGAAGTGCCTTCGGTAGGCCGCGCTGAAGGCGGACGGGCGGGCGAAGCCGACGCGGTGCGCGGCCTGCGCTACGGCGAGCCCGTGGTCCCGCAGGAGCACGCGCGCCATCATCAGCCGCTGATCGCGGACATGGCCAAAGATCGTCGTGCCGAAGACCTTCTTGAAGTTGGCCTGCAAGGTGGTGACGTTGACGCCGACCCGGCGGGCCAATTGCAGGCTGGTCGGCGTGTTGACGAGATCGGAATCGAGAATGTCCCGCGCTTCCAGAACCCGCGCATACTGGCGGCGGCCGAGTTGGGCGATCATGCACCGCTCCCGTTTGAGCACGTCGGCCACCTCGACCACGAAGGCCAGCGCGTTGCTTTCGAGGAAGAGCTGACCGAGCTGGCCGTTATAGGGATGCTCGAGGCATAGCCGCGCGATCTCCAGCAGCCGCGCCGACGGCGCGAGCGTATCCATGCGAAACTCGCCGGTCAGGAATTCACGCAAGCTGGTGAGGCCATCATCGGCGAGATCATCGCTGAAACGGTCGAAAAAGGCCGGCTTGAGGATGAATCCCGCCGTACGGAAATGCTGCCCGGGCCTGATCGGGCTCCGGTATTGCACCTTCCTGCCGAAGCCCATCACGCTGGCACGCTCGGGATGGCGTGTGACGCGTCCATGACCGACGACGTCGGTTTCGATGACATTCCCTGCCAGCATGATTCCGCAGAGCAGCGCCGGCTCCATGTCGACCGTGAGGTCCTGTTCGCAGACGTACGTGATATCGCTTGCCGTCACCATCAGCCCGGGTTGCGCTTCGTGTGCGAGGGCTCGACCGGTGTAGAGCGGCGTGTCGAAAGCGCCGGGGGCGACGTTGATCGGCTCGATGCCCAGCGAGAACTCGGCCCCGAGACGGACGAGATCGGAGGTGGTCATGCCGTTCGCGGGTACCAGATTCCGCATTATCATAGCAGAGTTATGGCTTTCTTAGAATAATAATAATTCAATTCGGCATTATGTCCGATCCCGATAAAGCATCGCGAGCTGATCTGAGATTGTCAATTGAATGAATTGCTGGCGGATGTGAGCTTCAAACACTGGCCTTGAGCCGCTCGGCCTGGATGTGGCGCCGCGCCGATATGCGACGAGCCGAGCGCGCCGTTCCAGCCGGTCACGGGCGTCGCCAGGCCGACCCGGCCAACCGCTGCAAGAGCGGGCTCCTTCCCCACGGGGCGCCGGCGAGCGACCCTCCGCGGCGAAAGGGACGCCCCTAGAGAGCATTTCCGCGTTTCTCCGAGTCGCGGAAATGCTCTATCTATTTGTTTTGTCGCATTTTCTTCACGCGAACCGGCGTCCGCTTCGCTCGAAAATACTCTAGTCTATGGCTCAGCCCGCGGCACGGCCGACGCCGCCACGGCGGCGCTCAATGGCGGCGCGGATGAGCGGCATGCGGTCGTTGCCGAAGTACATGTCGTCGCCGCCGACGAAGATGGTCGGTGAGCCGAAGCCGCCGCGTCGCATCACCTCGTCGGTGTTGGCCTTGAGCTGATCCTTGATGGCGGGCTCGGCGATACCGGCAAAGAAGGCGCCCCGGTCGACGCCGACCTTGTCCAGAAGAGGCGCCAGCACCTCATCCTTGGAAATGTCCTGGTCGCCGCCCCAATAGGCCTCGAACACCGCCGTCGCGAATGGCACGAGCTTGCCCTGCGGCTCCAGCCAGATGCAGCCGCGCATCGCCTTGACGCTGTTCACCGGAAAGATGGTCGGCGGCATCTTGATGTCGAGGCCCGCGTAGGCCGCCCAGTCGGCGAGGTCCTTCTTGGTGTAGGCCGCCTTCTCCGGCACCGGCTTTTCGCGCGAGGCGTAAACCGTCGGATTGATGGTGTTGAAGATGCCGCCGACCAGGATCGGCCGCCAGGAGATCTCCTCGCCCAGTTCCTTGGCCAGCGGCTGGATGTTGTGGAAGGCGAGGTAGGTCCAGGGGCTGGAGCAGTCGAAAAAGAACTCGATCAAGACGTTTCTCCCAGTTGCCGCGGATCGGCGATGCTACGTCGCCGGCGTTGTTTGTATCCCGGTGCTTGCTGCCCCGGGCGGCTTGGCTGCCCCGGGGCGCTTGGCTGCCCTGCCGTTACTGGCTCGGCTGCGGGGCGGCGCCAGGCTTGGTCTGGCCGAAGAGGACCTTCTTGGCATCCTCCGACATGCCCTGCTGGCGCAGCTCCTTGCCGAGCGCCGTGCCCGCCTGCACGCCCGGGCGCGCCCGCACGGTGGCGAACCAGCGCGCGACGTGCGGGTAGTCGTCGAGCGAGATCTCCTGGGCCTTGTGGGTCATGACCCACGGAAAGATCGCCATGTCGGCGATGGAATAGGCGCCGGCGACGCAATCTCCGGTCTTGCCCAGCTCGCGGTCGAGCACCCCGTAGAGGCGCCGCGCCTCGTTGCCGTAGCGGGTGATGCCGTAGTCGATCTTCTCCGGCGCGTAGAGCTTGAAATGGCCGTGCTGGCCGAGCATGGGCCCGAGGCCCCCCATCTGCCACATCAGCCATTGGGTGACCTGGTAACGGCCGCGCACGTCGCTCGGGATGAAGCGGCCGGTCTTCTCGGCCAGGTAGAGCAGGATGGCGCCGCTCTCGAAGATGGCGAGCGGGGCGCCCCCACCCAGCGGCTCGTGGTCGACGATGGCCGGCATGCGCCCGTTGGGGCTCAGCGCCTGAAAGCCCGGCTCGAACTGTTCGCCCTTGCCGATGTTCACCGGCACCGTGCGGTAGGGCAGACCGCATTCCTCCAGCATGATGGAGATTTTCCAGCCGTTGGGCGTCGGCCAATAGTGCAGATCGATCATCGCGCCAGTCCTCGTTGCGGCCTGCGGGCCCGGCGCGCCGGCGCGGCGGCCGGGCGACGGGCGATGGAGGCGTGGATCGGTCAGGCCGCCGGGTCGGCGTAGCGCGGCGCGCGCTTCTCCAGGTTCGACATGATGGCCTCGACCTGGTTGGGGCTGCCGATCAGCACCTGCTGCTCGGCAGCTTCCGACGTCAGCCCGTCGACCGGCTGGGTGATGACGGCCGAGTTGAGGATGCGCTTGGAGGCCCGGATGGCGTCGGGGCTCTTGCTGGCGATCTCGCGGGCGGTCGTCATGGCATCGCCATAGGGCTCGTCCGTCACGCGGGTGGCAAAGCCCATGGCGAACGCCTCCTGCCCGGTGAAGACGCGCCCGGTGTAGGTCAGCTCGCGCACGATGTCCTCGCGCGCCAGGTGCCGCATCAGCTGCGTGCCGGCCATGTCCGGCACCAGGCCCCACTTGATCTCCATGACCGACATGCGGGTGTCGGGGGCGACGTAGCGGATGTCGGCGCCGAGCGCGAGCTGGAAGCCGCCGCCGAAGGCGACGCCGTGCACCGCGGCGATCACCGGCACGGGCAGTTCGCGCCAGACCCAGACCGCATATTGCGGCCGGTTGGCGGCGCCGTGGGTGCGGGCGATCAGGTCCCGCGGGACCGCCTTGCCGCCCGAGCCTTCGGCCATGTTGGAGAAGTTGCCCATGTCGAGGCCGGCGCAGAAGGCGCGGCCTTCGCCCGACAGCACCACGACGCGCACCGAGCGGTCGGCCTTGAGCTTTTCGCCGGCCTCCACCAGAGCCTCGAACATGCCGTGGTCGAGCGCGTTCATTTTCTCCGACCGCGTGAGCTTCACGTCGGCCACGCCGTCGGTGACCCTGATCGAGATCCGTCCCTGCATCGCGCTGTCCGTCCCTTTGCTGCGCCGCCCGGCACCGCACGTGCCAAACAAGCATTCGATCGATTGTTCGCCGACGATGGCCAGAAGCGGGCCGCCGTTGTCAAGGGTCATTCCAGAGCCAGGCGGCTCCGCGCACGCCCGAGCTGTCGCCGTGGGCGCCGCGCCGGATCGGCGTCTCGAATCCGTCCGAGAAGACGAGGTCGCCGACGCGGTCGGGCAGCTTGGCGTAGAGCTCGTCGACGTTCGACAGGCCGCCGCCCAGCACGATCACGTCCGGGTCGAGGATGTTGACGACGTGGGCGAGGCCGCGCGCCAGCCGGTCGAGGTAGATGTCGAAGCTCGCCGCGGCGGTGGCATCGCCGGTCCGCATGGCGGCGACGATGTCGTGGCTGGCGATCGCCGCGGTGCCGGTGCGAGCGGCATGGTCCGCGGCGAAGCCCGGCCCGCTGAGGAAGGTCTCGATGCAGCCGTGCCGGCCGCAATAGCACGCCGGTCCCGGGCGCTCGGCGTCGGTGGGCCAGGGCAGCGGATTGTGGCCCCATTCGCCGGCGATGCGCTGCCGGCCCGGAAGCGCGCGCCCGCCCACGGCGATGCCGGACCCCACGCCGGTGCCCAGGATGACCGCCCAGACCACCGCCGCCCCGGCGCCGGCGCCGTCGACCGCTTCGGACACGGCGAGGCAGTTGGCGTCGTTCTCGATGCGGACCGGCCGGCCGAGCGCGGCCTCCAGGTCCTGCTGGAGCGGGCGGCCGATGAGCCAGGTCGAATTGGCGTTCTTGACGAGGCCCGTGGCCGGCGAGATGGTGCCGGGGATGCCAACGCCGACCGTGCCGGAGGCCCCGGCGGCGCGCTCGATGGCGGTCACCAGGCCGACGACGGCGGCGATCGAGCCCGCATAGTCGCCGCGCGGCGTGGCCATGCGCTGGCGGGCGCGCGTGTCGCCCGCAAGGCCGAGCGCGATCGCCTCGATCTTGGTGCCGCCGAAGTCGATGCCGATGCGCATGGCCGCCGTCAGCCGGCCGGCCGCATCAGGGCGACGAAGGCGGCGAACTTGGCGACGAAGCCCTCCAGGAATGCCTTGGTGTCGGCGTTGGTAACCTCGTCATTGTCGTCGATCAGGCCGGGCCGCATGGAGAAATAGACCTCCGGCTGCGGCAGCAGGTGGCCGCCGAGAACCGGAACGATCGCCTTCAGGTGCTGCTGGGCGGCGGCGGTGCCGATGACACCCGGGCTCGCGCCGATGACGGCGGTGGGCTTGCCGGTCCAGGAGCTCTTGCCGTAGGGGCGCGAACCCCAGTCGATGGCGTTCTTGAGCAAAGCCGGGATGGAGCGGTTGTATTCGGGCGTGGCGATGAGCACCGCGTCGGCAGCCTCGACCTCGGCCTTGAAGCGCAGCACGCCGGCCGGCGGATCCTGCCACAGGTCGTCGTCGTACATCGGCAAGCCGGCAATATCGACGAACGTGAAGGCGAGCTTGGGCGCCGCAAGCTTGGCGATGGCCCTGGCAAGCTTCCGGTTTACCGAGGCTGGGCGCTTGCTTCCGACGATGACCGCGACTTTGTGCATGGCGATGCTCCTGCCGACTGGCCGCGACGGCCCTGCGTCGACTCAAGTAGCGCCGAGGCGGAAGTGCTGTCCACACGCCGGCAACTGATCGAAGAGGGCGCCGGCTCGAGAGGATGGGCGTGCGGTGACACCGAGGCGGCACGGGCAGCCGGCTTGACAACCCCCCGCCGCCGCCGCTCTAGGTTGGCAAACGTTTCGAGCGTTGTGATCCGTCCGGGCACGGCATCAGGCCCCATCTCGGGAACGAGCCGGGCCTGGCCACGAGACGGGCATGCGCGGGAGGAGACCAGATGACCAGACAAAAGCTCGTGCCCGGCCGAGGCCACCCCTTCGCGGCGATGGATATCCGCAGCCTCATCCACTACCGGGCCGAGGCAACGGGCGATCGGCCGTTCATCATCTGGGAGCCGTTCGTCGGCGAGGGGTTGACCTGGACCTACAGGGCGTTCGCCGACCGTGCCGCGCGCTTTGCAGCCGGGCTTCATCGCCGCCGCGTCAAACCCGGTGACCGCGTGCTGGTGCACCTCGACAACTGCCCGGAGGCGATCCTGTCGTGGCTCGGCTGCGCCTACGCCGGGGCCGTGGCGGTGACCACGAACGCCCGCTCCAGCGCCGAGGAGCTGACCTATTACGCCGCCCACAGCCGCGCCGTCGCCGCCATCACCCAGCCCCGCTTCGCCGAGCTGGTGGGCCGCTCCTGTCCCGACCTCGGGTGGATCGCCGTGACCGACACGGATAACGGCGAGGATGCCGGCGCCAACCGGCCTCAGGCCGAGGCCCGCTTCGCCGCCATCGACGCCGATCCCGCCGACCTGCCGGCGCGGCCGCACGACCCCCTGGCGCCGTTCTCCATCCAGTTCACCTCGGGCACCACCTCGCGGCCCAAGGCGGTGCTGTGGACGCACGCCAACGCGCTGTGGGGCGCCAAGGTCAATGCGGTGCACGAGGACCTGCGCTCCGAGGACGTGCACATGGTCACCATGCCGCTGTTCCACACCAATGCGCAGGCCTATTCCGTGCTGGCGGCGCTGTGGGCCGGTGCCGGCTGCGTGGTGCAGCCGCGCTTCTCGGCCTCGCGCTTCTGGCCGGTGTCGCTCAAGCACGGCTGCACCTGGGCCTCGATGATCCCCTTCGCCTGCAAGGCGCTGATGGCCCACGAGGTGCCGCCCGCGCACAGCTACCGGCTGTGGGGCAACGGCGTCTGCGAGGCGCCCTGGGATGCGCACTTCCGCATCAAGACGCTCGGCTGGTGGGGCATGACCGAGACGATCACCCACGGCACCATCGGCGAGGTGCGCGGCTACAACCGCTCCATGTCCATGGGCCGCTGCGCGCCCGAGTATCAGGTCAAGATCGTCGATGGGAACGGGGCCGAACTCGGCCCGGGCGAGACCGGCGATTTCCTCATCCGCGGCATCCCCGGCCTGTCGCTGTTCGCCGAATACGCCGACAACGAGACGGCGACCCGCGACGCCTTCACCGAGGACGGCTATTTCATCACGGGAGACCGGGTGACCCTCGCCGAGGACGGCTTCTTCATCTTCGCTGACCGGTCCAAGGACATGCTCAAGGTCGGCGGTGAGAATGTCGCCGCCTCCGAGATCGAGCGCGTGATCCTCACCGTGCCCGGCATCAGCGAGGTGGCCGTCGTCGCCCAGAAGCACCCGATGCTGGACGAGGTGCCGGTGGCCTTCGTGCTGCCGCTCGCGGACAACGATGTGGCACCGGACTTCGCCGAGACGATCCTCGCCGCCTGCCGTGCCCAGCTGGCCGACTTCAAAGTGCCGCGGGAGGTGCGCGTGGTGAGCGAACTCCCGCGCTCGACGCTCGAGAAGATCGCCAAGGCGGAGCTGCGCAAGCTGCTGGTGTGATCCGGCGGGGGGTGGTGAGAGCGGCGGCGGGTCGCCCGGCACACGATGATCCGGGTCAGCCGCCCTGATCTCCGCGAGATTATGACAATAGACCGGGCAGGCGCGCAGCCGGGTCCCGCGCGGCGATGTTGAAGTCGTCAAATTGTCGGCTCGCCGCCGCCGTATTTGGTGCCAGATAACTGAACTGTCGGCGCCGGCGCGCCGGAACGTGCTTTGAGGATCGTCAGTCAGCCCGTATCAGAGCGCTCGGGACTGCCGCTCGTCACCTCGCGGCAGCGGTGCCGAGCGACGGGGTGAGGAGGCTTGTCTTGCACAGCATGAACCGGCGAGCGGCCCTGGCCGCGGTGGCGGCGTTCGGCCTCCTGGGCTATTCCGCGGTGGCCGGGGCGAAGCCTGCGTCCCTGAGCGGCACGGTCTTCTACCGCGAGCGAATGGCGCTGCCGCCGGGGGCCGTCGTCGAGGTGACGCTCGAGGACGTCTCGCGCGCCGATGCGCCGGCCGGAATCATCGCGCGGGAGTCCATATCCCCGTCCGGGCAGGTTCCTGTTCCCTACACCCTGACGTTCGACGATGCGGCGATCCGGCCGGGCCGCAGCTACGCGCTGCGCGCACGCATCCTGGTCGACGGCGCGCTCTGGTTCACGTCGACGACGCGTCATTCCATATTCGCCGGCGGCGCCAATCGCACCGATATCCTCGTCCAGCGGGTCCGCACCCGCGTGCGCCCCCGCGCCCGCGCCCGCGCCGCCGCACACCCGGCCGGGCGCTGGCTCGCCGAGGATATCCGCGGCGCCGGTGTCATCGACCGGCTGCAAAGCGTGCTGGAGATTGCCGCGGACGGCCGCGTCTCCGGCAGCGGCGGCTGCAACCGCATGAGTGGCCGCGCCACGATCACGGGGGACCGGATCAGCTTCGGGCCGCTCGCCAGCACCAACATGGCCTGCACGCCGGCGGCCATGAATCAGGAGACCAAGTTCTTCGCCGCCCTCGCGGGCGCTCGCGCTTGGCGGGTCGACCCCAAGCGGCGCAAGCTCGTGCTCCTCGATGGCGAAAACCGGCCGCTCGTGGTGTTCACGCGCATGTGAGCCGCGGCTCGGCGAGGGCGCACAGCGGCGGTCAGCGGCCGCCGCTGGTGGAGTTCTGGCAACGCCCGTCGGCGAGCTTGTACTCCAGCGGGTCGCACGGCGAGTAGTCGGACGAGCAGCTGCGCTCGCATTGCTCGGCGCTGCTGCGCTGCGTGTAGGTCTCCGCCTGGCGCTGCTGGGTCCAGCTGGCGGGACGGGCGGCGGCTGGAGCAACGGCCGCGCCCCATAGGGCGAGGGCGGCGGAAAGGGCAAGAGCGCGGCGCATCGGGTATCCTCCGGATCAGCAAATCAACGTCCATATGGGGCCTGAACGCGTCAATGGAATGAACGGTTCGGCAGGCCCGCCGCGCGGGCGGCGCCGGACCGACGGCGGCATCGGCTTGCCGCCCGCGCCCCCGTGCCGCTATAAGGGCTCCGCCGCGCGACTGGCGAGTGAGATGGGACACCATCGGGGAGCGCGGCCAGGCGTCCGTCCGTGACGGGCGCGCAGACACGCCGTTCGCCTGGGCAGCCGGTCGGCCGACCGGTCCATCCTTTGTATGTAAAGGACGTGGCCCCATGGACGTGTATCGCCAGCAACTCGATGCGTTCGATCCCGCCGTCGCCCAGGCTATCGCCGGCGAGGAGCACCGGCAGGTCGACGGGATCGAGATGATCCCGTCGGAAAACTACACCTATCCCGAAGTGCTGGCCGCGCTGGGCTCGGTGCTCACCAACAAATACTCCGAGGGCTACCCGGGCCGGCGCTACTATGGCGGCCAGGAGTTCACCGACCGCATCGAGCGCATCGCCTGCGAGCGGGCCTGCGCCCTGTTCCGGGCCGAGCACGCCAACGTGCAGCCGCTGTCCGGCTCGCCCATGAACCAGGCGGTGTATTTCGCCTTCCTCAAGCCCGGTGACACGGTGCTGGCCATGGACCTCTCCCACGGCGGCCATCTCACCCACGGCGCGCCCGTCTCGCACATGGGCAAGGTGTTCAATTTCGTCCGCTACAAGACGGCGCCGCAGCAGGGTGGGACCATCGATTTCGACGCGCTGCGCCAGCTTGCGTTGGAGATCCGGCCGCAGCTGGTGCTGTGCGGCTATTCCTCCTATCCGCGCGACTACGACTACGCCTCGTTCAAGCAGATCGCCGACGAGGTGGGCGCGCTCACCATGGCCGACATCTCCCACATCGGCGGGCTGGTCGCCGCCGATGTCATGCGCAATCCGCTCGATGCCGGCTTCGACGTGGTGACCACGACGACGCACAAATCCCTGCGCGGGCCGCGCGGCGGCCTGATTCTCTCCAAGGCCGCGCACGCCGGGGCGATCGACGCCGCCGTCTTCCCCGGCCTGCAGGGCGGGCCGCACATGAACGTCATTGCCGGCGCGGCGGTGACCTTCAAGAAGGCGCAGGAGGCGGATTTCCGCCGCTATGCGCAGGCCACGCTCGACAATGCCAAGGCGCTGGCTGCGGCGCTGATGGCGGAGGGCGCCAAGCTGGTGACCGGCGGCACCGACAACCACCTCATGGTGCTCGACACCGTCGCGAGCTTCGGGCTCGACGGGCGCGCCGCCGAGGAGGCGCTGGACCGCGTCGGCATCACCACCAACAAGCAGATCATCCCTGACGATCCGCGCCCGCCGCTGCGGCCGAGCGGCATCCGCCTCGGCACGCCGGCGTGCACGACGCGCGGCATGGACCCGCAGGCCATGGGGCGGCTCGCGGGCTGGATCGTGCGCACGTTGCGCCGGCCGGACGACGGCGCCGGCCTCGCGGCGATCCGCGCGGAGGTCAGGGCCCTGTGCCGGAGCCATCCGGTGCCGGGCGTTTCGGGCTGAGCCGTCTTCCGATGGCGCAGGGCTCAACTGGCGAGCGGCCTGGAGCACGCATGACGGCGCGATCGCGGTGGTCGGGCGCTCTCGGCATGGTCGCGGCGGCCGCCCTGGCGGCGGCGCCCGCCGTCGCGCAGGTCCCGGCGTCGGGGCCCTTGCGCGGCTTCAAGGATTGGGTGATCGGCTGCGACAACCTGCGCGGCTGCACAGCACTGGGGCTGATGGCCGATCAGGGCACGGGCGGCTTCCTCAGGATCGAGCGCGGCGGCGCGGCCGCAGCCGAGCCCGTGGTGCGCTTCTCCGTCATGGTCGAGGCGGCCGAGCCGAAGGACGCGGCGCTGACGGTGGTCGTGGACGGCCAGGGCGCCCCGGCGGTCGATCACCGGCCGGCCCGGCTTCAGGACGGTCAGGTGTCGCTGGTCCTCAGGGGGCCGTCGGCGCGTGGCTTCATCGAGGCGCTACGCCTGGCCCACGCCGTCACCCTCACGCTCTTCGACGGCACCAAGGCGGTGCAAGAGGTCAAGGTCTCGCTGGCGGGGGCAGCGGCCGCCCTGTTGTTCATGGACGATCAGCAGAAGCGGACCGGCACCGAAACGGCGCTGGTCGACCACGGCGGCGCCTCGGCGGCTGCCGAGCCGCCGGTCCCGGCGTTGCCGGCCGTGGCCGCGATGCGGATGACCGTGATCGACAAGCCCGGCCGGCGCCCGGCGGGTGTGCCGAAACCCAAGGACAAGGGTTGCCCGGGCGACGACCTGGTGATCCGGCTGTCGGCCGGCGAGGTGCTGTGGGGCGTCTGCGCCTTCGCGGCCGCCTACAACTGGGGCTACAGCTTCTGGCGAGTCGGAGCCGGTGCGCCCACCGCTCTCAAGTTTGCGCTGCCGGGCGCCGACCCGCACGACGACGGGCACGTGCTGGTCAACCCGGCCCTCCGTGCGGACGGCCTCGCCATCACCGCGCTCAACAAGGGGCGGGGCCTCGGCGATTGCGGCGTGATCGCCGACTGGGCCTGGGACGGTTCGGCCTTCCGGCCGGTCCGCATCGCCGAGATGCGGGCTTGCGGCGGCGTGCCGCCGGACGACTGGCCGGTGCTGTTGCGGGCGCAGACGAACCCACGGAGATGACGACGATGGGGGCGACATCCCCGCGCGATCCGGCATGGCGCCTCTGCGCAGCATTCGCATTGGCCGGCGGCGCGGCGCTCGCGCCGGCCCTGCCGGTGGCGGCCGAGGGCCAGGCGGCCAAGCCGCTGGTGACTTCGGCGAAGGAACTGGGGCCGGCCATCAGCCGCTGCTGGCGCCCACCGGCCGGCACGGCGGGGTGGGAGGTGACGCTGCGCTTCATGCTGACCCACACCGGTGCGGTGCGCGGCAAGCCGATGATCACCTATTCCAAGATCCCCGGGCCGCTCGACTTGCAGAAACAATTCATCGCAGCGGCGATCCAGGCGGTGGCCGACTGCACGCCGCTCAACATGGCGGAGACGCTGAGCCGCGGCTTCGGCGAGCGCCTCATCGCCATCCGTCTGCAATCGCGGGCCAAGCAGACGCCGCTCTGAGGCGCCGGTCAGGCCCCGAGCCCGCACCGGCTGAGCGTGCGCGCGGCGCTCGCTCAAGGGCCGCGAGGCGCGGCCCCACGACCCGGGCGAGGGTCTCACGCCGTGCGCTGTTTCCGGTCCTTCTCGTTCTGCGCCATGATCAGTTCGCGCGCCTTCTGCCAGTCCGCATCGGCCCAGCCGCGCAACGGGGTGTAGAAATTGCCGCCGGTGCCCAATGCCTGGCCGCCGTCGAGCGCCACCAGTTCGCCGTTGATCCAGCCCGATCCGTCCGAGATCAGGAAGGTCGCGAGGTTCTGCAGGTCCTCGAAAGTGCCGATACGGCCCAGCGGGTTCATCTTGACGGTGCGCTCGCCCGGCTGCTCGCCCGGGTTGAGGCGCTTGCTCATGCCCTCGGTCGGTATCTCGCCCGGCGCGATGGCGTTGAGGCGGATGCCGTAGCGGCCCCACTCGGTGGCAAGCGACTGGGTCATGACGTTGACCGCCGCCTTGCTCATGGCGGAGGGCACGACGAAGGGGCCGCCGTTGCGCACCCAGGTGGTCAGGATCGAGACGACGCTGCCGGGATGGCCGTCGGCGATCCAGCGCTTGCCGATGGCATGGGTCACGTAGAACGTGCCGTGCATGACGATGTTGGCGATGGCGTTGAAGCCGCCGGGGGTGAGATCCTCGGTGCGCGAAACGAAGTTGCCGGCGGCGTTGTTGACCAGGCCGGTGAGCGGGCCGGAGGTGAAGACGTCCTCGACCATGGCGTCGACCGCCTGGAAGTCGCGGATGTCGACGCCGTAGGTGGCGACCTTGCGCCCCGGATGCTTGGCGGTGAGCTCCGCCGCCGTCTCGTCGCACACGCCCTTGCGGCGGCCGCAGATGACCACGTCGGCGCCGAGCCCCATGAAGCCGTCGGCCATGGCCTTGCCGAGCCCGGTGCCGCCCCCGGTGACCAGGATGCGCTTGCCGGCGAGCAGGTTGTCCTTGAACATGGCGTTCCCCTTTGCTTGTCGATTTGGCTTGTCGATTTTGGCTTGTCGGTGCGGCTTGTCGATTCGCTACCGGACCTCGGCCGTCGCCGCGCCCTGGCGGGCATAGCGCAACACCTTGATCACGTGGCGCGCGACATCCGCCGGCGTCAGCCGGGACGAGGGTTTGTACCAGAGGATGGCGCTGTTGAGGGCACCGAGCACGTGCAGGCGAAACAGCACGCGGTCGATGTCCGCCGCAAGGTCGAGCGGGGCGATGAGCCGGTCGAACAGCCGCTCGTGCTCGTCCCGGGCCCGGATCAGCTGGGATCTCACCTGGGCGAGCACCGGCGGAAACTTGGCATCGAGGATCGACGTCTTCTCGCCGGTCAGCAGCGCCTCGCAATGGGCGATGGCCGCGGCCTCGAAGCACTCCCACGGATCGTCGATCCCCTCGATCGCGCCCTCCACGGCCTCTCCCACGGCACGGATGTTGGCCTCGTAGACGGCGACGAACAGCTCCTCCTTGGAGGCGAAATGGTAGTAGAGCGAGCCCGAGAGCAGGCCGGTGGCGGCGGCGATCTCCCGCATCGAGGTGCCCTCGAAGCCCTGTTTGGCGAACAGGCGGCCAGCCTCCGTGAGGATCTGCTTGCGTCGCTCGGCGGCGCCCGCGTCGGCGCCGGCCCGATCCGCGTCCCGGCGCGCCCGAACGGTTGTCCTCGCCATGCCCACTCCCCCTCTTACGCCACGGCCGGGGCCGCGATTCTCAACCAGCAATCTTGCCGCCGGCGCCGGTGACGGTCACGGTCCGCACCCGGCGCGGCGGCGCCTGTCCACAGCTCGCCATCCGCATCGGCCCGCTTGGCCGCGCATATTGCCTACGCTACCCGTGGCGGGTCAAACAAACGATAGGTTGACGGGTCGGCGACCTTGCCTGATACCCGTGGCAGGCTCCGGTGCCGCGGCGCCGGCGGACCACGAGAGAGGCGGGCCCAGGCGAAACGCCGGCCCGAGCGACGGGAAGAACGGCATGGACATCAAGGGAATTGCGGCGGTCGTCACCGGCGGCGGCTCGGGCCTCGGCGAGGCGACGGCCCGCGCGCTGGCGGCCAGGGGCGCCAAGGTCGCCATCGTCGACCTGCAGGAGGACAAGGCCAAGGCGGTCGCCGCCGACATCGGCGGCCTGGCGTTGAAGGCCGACGTGTCGAGCGAGGAGGACGCCAAGGCCGTCTTCGCCGAGGCCGCCAAGGCACATGGGCCGGCGCGCGTCTTGATCAACTGCGCCGGCATCGGCGCCGCCATCAAGACCGTCAGCAAGACCGGCGCGCACCCGCTGGACCAGTTCAGCCGGGTGATCAAGGTCAACCTGATCGGCACCTTCAATATGATCCGGCTCGCTGCCGAGGGCATGGCAGCGCTCGATCCGCACGGCGAAGAGCGCGGCGTGATCGTCAACACCGCCTCGGTCGCGGCCTATGACGGCCAGATCGGGCAGGCGGCCTACTCGGCTTCCAAGGGCGGCGTCGTCGGCATGACCCTGCCGATCGCCCGCGACCTGGCGCAGGTCGGCATTCGCGTCAACACCATCGCGCCGGGCCTGTTCCTGACGCCGCTCCTGATGAGCCTGAGCGAGGAGGCCCGCAAGAGCCTGGGCGCCCAGGTGCCGTTCCCCTCGCGCCTGGGCGACCCGTCGGAATACGCGGCGCTGGCCGTGCAGATCGTCGAGAACCCCATGCTGAACGGCGAGACCATCCGCCTCGACGGCGCCATCCGCATGGCGCCGCGGTAATAAAGCAAATCGCGATGGATGGCCGGGCTGGCCCGGCCATCGGTCCATAGGGACAGGAGGACGACCCATGACCTTGGAACGGATGAAGCTCACCATCGATGGCCCGGTGGCCGTGCTGGCGTTCAACCACCAGGAGGTGCTGAACGCGTTGTCGCCGCCGCTGCTCGCCGATTTCAATACGGCCTTGGACGAGATCACCGATCCCGCCAAGGGCGTGCGCTGCCTGGTGCTCACGGGCGAGGGCCGCGCCTTCTGCGCCGGCGCCAACCTGCAGGGCGACATGGGCAAGCGCGAGGGCGGCAAGACCGACGCCGGCTCCGCGCTCGAGACGGTGTACCACCCGATATTGCGCCGGCTACGCAACCTGCACTGCCCCATCGTCACCGCCGTGAACGGCCCGGCGGCCGGCGCCGGCATGAGCTTCGCGCTGATCGGCGACCTGATCCTGTGCGCCCGCTCGGCCTATTTCATGCAGGCCTTCCGTCGCATCGGCCTGGTGCCCGACTGCGGCTCGACATGGATCCTGCCGCGCCTCGTCGGCCGCGCCCGCTCGCTCGAGCTGTCGCTGCTGGGCGACCGCCTGCCGGCAGAGAAGGCGCTGGAGTGGGGCCTGGTCAACCGCGTCTACGACGATGGCGAGCTGATGGGCGAGACGCTGAAGCTTGCGACCGACCTCGCCAACGGCCCGACCGTGTCGCTCGGCCTGATCCGCAAGCTCTACTGGGAGGCGACCGAGAACTCGTTCGAGGAGCAGCTCGATCTGGAGCGCCAGAGCCAGGGCGTCGCCGGCCGGTCCGAGGACTTCAAGGAGGGCGTGCAGGCCTTCCTGCAGAAGCGTCCGGCCGCCTTCAAGGGGCGCTGAGCCCCCGCGGGAGTCATGGCCGGGCTTGACCCGGCCATCCATCCCTCAAGAACGAATGCCGTCGCGCGCTGCGTTGTGCGCGACGCGCGGCTGACAAACTGCCAATAACCAACACGCCCGACCCTACGCCGAGCTGTTTGCCGAGCGGATGAATGGCCGGGTCAAGCCCGGCCATGACGTCGGGCAGGGAGAAGCGACCCATGGCGACCCTCGCGCGCGAGGAGCGGCTGGCGTTCCAGGACCAGGTGCGCCGTCTGCTCGCCGACCGCAGCACCGAGGCCGAGGTGCGGCGCACAATGGAACTGCCCGCGGGCTACGACCCCTCGCTTTGGCGCCAGCTCGCCGAACTGGGCGTCGTCGGCCTGTTGATCGATGAGGCTCACGGCGGCACCGGCGCCGGCCCGATGGAGCTGGAGCTCGTCATGGAGGAGGTGGGCGCGGCCCTGCTCTGCGGCCCGCTGCTCTCCAGCGGCGTGCTGGCTGCCGGCTTGCTCCAGGCGCTCGGGGATGCGGACGCGCAGGCCCGGCTGCTGCCGCGCATCGCCGACGGCTCGGCCATTGCCACCGTTGCCATCACCGGGACGTCCGGCACTTGGACACCGGAAGGTGTCGCCGTGACCGCCACCGCCGCCGGCGACGGCTGGCGTCTCGATGGCGAAGCCTCCTATGTCACCCACGGGCAGAACGCCGACGTGTTCCTGGTCGCGGCCAATGCGCCCGACGGCCTCGCCGTCTTCGAGGTCGCGACCGGCGCCGCGGGGCTTGCAACGACGGCCCTGCCCACCTTCGACCATACCTTGCGGCTGGCGCAGATCCGCTTTGCCGGCGTGCCGGCGCGCCGACTGGCGGCCCGCGGGGGTGCGTGGGATGCTGTGGAGCAGGCACTGGACCTCGCCCGCGTCGCGCTTGCCGGCGAGCAGGCCGGGGCGGGGCGCCGGGTGCTCGAGTTTACCGTCGACTACGCCAAGACGCGCGTGCAGTTCGGCCGCGCCATCGGCAGCTTCCAGGCGATCAAGCACATGGCAGCCGACCTGCTGCTGGAGGCGGAGAGCGCCATCTCCGCCGCGCGCCATGCGGCGCAGGCCCTTGCCGAGGGTGCGCCCGACCGGGACGCGTCGATCAGCCTGGCGGCCTTCGCCTGCGCCGACGCCTTTTCCACCATCACCGCCACGGCGGTGCAGATGCATGGCGGCATCGCCTTCACCTGGGCGCATCCGGCGCATCTCTACCTGCGCCGCGCCCGCGCCGATGCGCAGCTCTTCGGAACCCCTGCGTTCTATCGCGACCGCTACGTGCAGCAATTGGGAGGTTGAGATGGCTGACGTCGACACATCGCAAACTCCCGATGCAGACGAGGCGCTCGCCCAGGAGGTGCGCTCCTGGCTCGCCGCCAACTGGTCGGGCGCGCCCGTCGACGCCGCGGGACACCGGCAGTGGCTCGCCAAGGTGGTCGAGGCGCGATGGGCGGTGCCGCGCTGGCCGGCCGAGTGGGGCGGGCGCGGGCTGCCGGACGGGCAGGCGCGCATCATCGAGCGGGCCTTCGCGGCCGTCGGCGCGCCGGGCAGCGGGCAGGACCGCACCAACCTGTGGGCCAATACGCTGCTCGCCTACGGCCAGCCGGAGCTGAAGCAGAAGCTGGTGCCGCGGCTGCTGCGCGGCGAGGTGGGCATGTGCCTGCTCTACAGCGAGCCCGGCGCCGGCTCCGACCTCGCCGGGCTGCGCACCCGCGCGGAGCGGCGCAGCGACGCGGCGCATGGTGATCACTTCGTGGTCAACGGCCAGAAGGTGTGGACCTCCAATGCCGCCACGGCCGAGTACGGCATGCTCGTGGCGCGCACCGACTGGGACGTGCCCAAGCACCAGGGCATCAGCTTCTTCTTCTGCCCGATGAAGCAGCCGGGCGTCGACGTGCGGCCGCTGCGGCAGGTCACCAACGAGAGCCACTTCAACGAGGTGTTCCTCACCGACGCCATCGTGCCGGCGGCCAACCAATTGGGCGACCTCGGCCAGGGCTGGAGCGTGCTGCAGACAGCGCTCGCCTACGAGCGCTCGCTGATGGGCGAGCAGGCGCGCGGCCCACGCAGCGGCGCGGCGGAGAGCACCGCGGAGGAGCCGCTGATCGCGCTGGCGCGCGAGGCGGGCAAGCTGGGCGATCCGTTGATCCGCCAGGAGCTTGCCCGGGTGGTGGCCTACAAGAAGCTCAATGCTCTCAACACGGCCCGCGCCAAGGCGGATCTGGCGCAGGGCACCTCGTCGCCGATCATGAGCCTCGGCAAGCTCGCCATGTCGCGCATCCTGCACGAGGAGGCGCGCCTGCGCACGGCGCTGCTCGGCCCCGAGAGCCTGCTCGAAGGCCCGGGCCATCCCCGCGCCGAGGACGCCAACTTTCTGAGCCTGAATGCCTATTTCACGTCGATCGGAGGGGGCACCGATCAGATCCAGCGCAACATCATCGGCGAGCGCGTGCTCGGGCTGCCCAAGGAACCGGAGGTCGATCGCGACGTCCCGTTCCGGCAGGTGCGCGGGGGGTGAGGCGGCCGACGTTTTCCCAGTTGGATGGATGGCCGGGTCGAGCCCGGCCATGACGCTGGAGATGAGGCGCCTTCCATTCCAACGTCGTCCTGGTCGGGCTTGGCCCGACCATCCATCGACGTAAGGGCAGCCTATTCCGCCGCCACGCGGCTGCCGGAGGCGGCGCGCTTGCCGAGGACGACGACGTCGGCGCCCGGCGGCTCGGCGAACAGCTGGTCCACCAGGGCGGCCCGGCGCTCCAGCGTGGCGCGCTGGTTGATGTAGCCCTTGTCGGTGATTTCGTTGCCGTCGACCGACGGCGGCTCGCTCATCAGCAAGGCGCGCGAGACCGTGGTGCTGGAGCCCGGGTTGTCGGCGTTGTAGGCCTCCAGGCCCTCCTTCAGACGGGCGATCACCGCCGGGTGCCGGATGAGTTCCTCGGCGCCCGCCTCGGGCAGGCCGGCGAGCTGGCGGCAGGCCAGCACGTTGGGCCAGGCGAGGATGGCGATGAAGTCCTTGTCCTGGCCGGCGATGACCGCATCCTGGATCACCGGCGAGGCGGCGGCGACGGCGGCGATGCGCAGCGAACCCACGTGCACGAAGGTACCCGTGGAGAGCTTGAAGTCCTCCACCACGCGGCCGGCGAAGATCAGGCCTTCCTCCGGCTTGTCCAGGTTCACCATGATGCCGGCGTCGCCGATCTTGTAGAAGCCTTCCTCGTCGAAGGCCTTCTGCGTCAGCTCCGGCTGGCGGTAGTAGCCCGGCGTCACCGTGATGCCGCGCAGGCGCAACTCGTATTTGTTGCCGGCCGGGATCATCTTGAGCTCGATGCCGGCGAAGGGCAGGCCGATCAGGCCGACGCGCTCGGTCTCCCAATAGGTCGAGGTGGCGGTCGGGGCCGTCTCGGTGCAGCCCCAGCCGGTGGAGAACACCAGGCGATGGCCGGTGTATTTGATCGCCAGCGCCTGCATGCGGTCGTAGAGATCGTCTGACAGCGTGGCGCCGCCATAGGCCAGCTGGCGCACATTCTTGAAGAAGCTGTTGCAGAGGCTTTCGTCGCCTTCGAGCGCCGAGGCCAGTGCCGCGTAACCGGCCGGCACGTTGACGTAGTAAGTGGGCGAGACCTCGCGCAGATTGCGCAAGGTTTCGTCGAACTGTCCGGGCACCGGCCGGCCGTCGTCGATGTAGAGCATGCCGCCGTCGGCGAGCACCGCATTGAACATCGAGTTGCCGCCCATGGTGTGGTTCCAGGGCAGCCAGTCGAGCACGGTGCGGCGTACGGCGCCCGGCTCCGGCGGCGCCGCCTGCTGGCCCATGGCGACGTTGGCGGTCATCATCTCTTGGGTGTTGATGACGGCCTTCGGCATGCCGGTGGAGCCGGAGGTGAACAGCAGCTTGCCGATGGTCTTCGGGCCGATGGCGGCGATCGAGCGCGCCACCGCCTCCGTCACCGGCGTGCTCTCCCATTCCGTGTAGGACACGCTGGCGATGCCGGGCACCGGCCGCTCCACGTGCACCACCGTGACGCCGGTCAGGTCCAGCGCCTTGAGCGCACGCTCGAAGGGCGGGCCGTCCTGCACCATGATCACGCCGGGGGTGAGCAGGTTGAAGACGTGCTTGAGCTTGGTGAACTCGTCGCTCATCAGGGAGTAGCCGGGCGACACGGGGGCGGCCGGCAAGCGGGCCTGCATCGCCGCCTGGGTCATGAAGGCGTGCTCGAGCGAGTTGCCGGAGAGGATCATCACCGGCCGGTCCTCGGCGAGGCCCAGGTTGAGCAGCGCCTGGGTCAGGCCGTCGACGATGCCCTTGGCCTCGCCGAAGCTGACCTTGCGCCAGGGGCGTTCCGGCCCGCGACGCTGGGCCAGCCAGACGTTGTCCGGCGTCGCCTTGGCCCAATGCTCCAGATAGGCCGGCACGTGCCGCTCGTACGGCTTCAGCTCGTGGCGCGAGCGCATGACCATGGAACCGTCGTCGCGACGCTCCAGCTCGATGTCGCGGCTCATGAAATTGATCTTGCGGAACGGCGGCAGCGAGCTCGCGACCATCTCGTCTCTCTCCCGTGAGGCCATGCAGCCTGTTGTTGTGCGAGCGCGCGGCGCTCAAGTCGGGCTCTACCTATAGCGCCTCGCCGGCGGGACGCAAAAGCGATGCGCGGAACAGGCTGCCGAGTGGATGGATGGCCGGGTGGAAGCCCGGCCATGACGCCACAGGGTATGCCGCGACCTTCCCGCCGTCATGGCCGGGCTTGACCCGGCCATCCATCGTACAAGGACTAAGTGGCGGGCGCGGCCGCCATCTGCGCCGGGCCGCGGTCGCTCGGCCAGTAGCGGTCACGCAGCAGGCGCTTGTAGAGCTTGCCGGTGGGGCTGCGCGGCAGCTCGGCCTCGAAGTCGATGGACTTCGGGCATTTGATCGGCGACAGCCGGCCGCGGCAGTAGTCCATCAGCTCGGCGGCGAGCGCGGGGCTGGGCGCAATGCCCGGCGCCAGCTGCACCACGGCCTTCACCTCCTCGCCGAACTCGTCGTTGGGCACGCCGAACACCGCCGCGTCCGTCACCTTGGGGTGGCCGATGAGCGCGTCCTCGGTCTCCTGCGGGTAGATGTTCACGCCGCCGGAGATGATCATGTAGGCCTTGCGGTCGGTGAGGAAGAGGTAGCCCTCCTGATCGAGGTAGCCGACGTCGCCGAGCGACGACCAGCCCTTGTCGTTGTAGGCGCTCTTCGTCTTCTCCGGGTCGTTGTGGTAGCTGAACTCGGGCGCGCCGGCGAAGTAGATCTGGCCGATCTCCCCCGTAGGCACCACCTCGCCGTCCTCGCCGACGATCTTCACCTCGCCCACCAGCGAGCGGCCGACCGAGCCGGGACGCTCCAGGGCCTCCTTGGAGGAGATGACGGTCGAGCCGTTACCCTCGCTGCCCGCATAGTATTCGACCAGGATGGGGCCCCACCAGGCGATCATCTGCTGCTTCACCTCCACCGGGCAGGGGGCGGCGGCATGCACGGCGCCCTTGAGCGAGGAGATGTCATACCTGGTGCGCACGTCCTCCGGCAGCTTGAGCATGCGGATGAACATCGTCGGCACCAGTTGCGAGTGGGTGGCCTTGTATTGCTCCACCAGTCGCAGATAGTCTTCGGCGTCGAACTTGTCCATGATGACCGATGTGCCGCCGTAGCTCATCACCATCATGTTGAAACGCAGCGGCGCGGCATGGTAGAGCGGCGCCGGCGATAGATAGATCGACTCGCTGTTCATGCCGCACATCTTGCCGCAGAGCAGATCGAGAAACGGGTTGATCTTGGTGAATGGCTCGTTGAGGAAGGCCTTCTTCACGCCCTTGGGCTTGCCCGTGGTGCCCGACGAATAGAGCATGTCGTAGCCGAGCACCTGGTCGGCGATCGGCGTGGTCGGCTGCGCGCCCACCGCCGGTTCCCACGCCTGGAAGCCCTCGGCTTCGCCCGCCATCATGTAGCAGACGGTGCCGGGCTTGAGCAGCGATTTGAGCTCGCCGGCGCGGTCGGCGAACTTGCCGGAGGTGATGAACACCTTGGCGCCGCAGTCGCCGACGATGTAACCGACCTCCTCGGGCTTCAGGTGGCTGGAGATCGCCGTGTAGTAGAGGCCGGAGCGCTGGGCGCCCCACAGCACCTCGTAAAAGCGCGCGTTGTTCTCGAGCAGCACGGCGATGTGGTCACCGGGCTTGAGGCCGAGCGAGCGGAACAGCTGCGCGGCCTGGTTGGAGCGGGCCTCGAGCTCCCCGTAGGTGACCGTCTCGCCGGTGCGCGCCATGATGTAGGCGGGCTTCTCCGGCGTGGTCTGGGCGTGAATGGACGGATGGGTCATCGGCGGATGGCTCCCGGAGGAAATGTGCGGGCAAACGACCCGCCCACCTAGCCGGTGTGGCTGGCCGGGCGGCGCGTCGTTTCAACTGCGGCTTAGATGGTGCGGCCGATCAGCTCTTTCATGATCTCGGTGGTGCCGCCGTAGATGCGCTGCACGCGCGCATCCGTGTACATGCGCGAAATTGGGTATTCGCGCATGTAGCCGTAGCCGCCGAACAGCTGCAGGCACTCGTCGATGATCTTGTTCTCCATGTCCGTGGTCCACCACTTGGCCATGCAGACTGTTTCCACGTCGAGCTTGCCGACGAGCAACAGTTCGGTGCAATGCTCCACGAACACCCGGGCGATGCGCGCGTGGGTCTTCACCTCGGCCAGCTTGAAGCGCGTGTTCTGGAAATCCAGCAGGCGCTTGCCGAAAGCGGTGCGCTGCTTGACGTAATCGGCGGTGAGATCGAGCGCCCGTTCCATGGCGGCGACCGCCTGGACGGCGATGATCAGCCGCTCCTGCGGCAGCTGCTGCATCAACTGGACGAAGCCCAGTCCCTCGCGGTCGCCGAGCAGGTTGGCGGTCGGCACCCGCACCTCGTCGAAGAACAGCTCCGAGGTGTCGGCGGAATGCTGGCCGATCTTGTCGAGGTTGCGGCCGCGGCGGAAGCCCTCGACCTTGTCGGTCTCGACCACGATCAGCGAGATACCCTTGGCGCCCTGCGCCGGATCGGTCTTGGCCACCACGCAGATCAGGTTGGCGGTCTGGCCGTTGGTGATGAAGGTCTTGGCACCGTTGATGACATACTGGTTGCCGTCGCGCTTGGCACTCGTGCGCACGCCCTGGAGGTCCGAACCGGTGCCCGGCTCGGTCATGGCGATGCCGGCCACGATCTCGCCGGTGGCGAGCTTGGGCAGCCAGGTGCGCTTCTGGTCCTCGGAGCCGTAGTGCAAGAGGTAGTGGGCGACGATGCCGGAGTGCACGCCGTTGCCCCAGCCGGAGATGCCGGCCTTGATCTGCTCCTCGACCAGCACCTTCTCGTGGGCGAAGTTGCCGCCGGCGCCGCCGTATTCCTCCGGAATCGAGGCGCACAGCAGGCCCTGCTCGCCCGCCTTGGTCCAGATCTCGCGGTCGATGATGCCCTGGTCTTCCCAGCGGTCCAGATGCGGGGCGCACTCTCGCTCGAAGAAGCGCCGCGCCTGCTCGCGGAAGATCACCACGTCTTCGGTTTCGTAAGGCCTCGGCTCGCTCACCGTCCACTCCTGCTGTTCGTCCCCGCCCCCCAGGGGTCTGCGTATTCCGGCAGCTATATCTATCAAACGATTGCTCGACAACGGTCTGCCCTGGTCGTCGCAGCTGAAACCGTTCTAACCTGCGGGCGGGGCGGCCGCGCGCGTCGGCGCGGCCGCGAGGGGAGGGGGACGTCATGGGCAGAGGCTTGGGCGCGGCGGCGACCGCAGCCCTGATCGGGCTCGCGGCGCTTGCCGCGACATCGGCCGCCGAGCCGGCGAAGCCGGCAGGCAAGGAGGTGCTGCCGGTGCGGGTATGGGACATCCCGAGCGTCGAAAGGCTGCCCGACGACGAGCGCGGGCGGCTCGCCCGCTACGGCCGCTCGATCTTCGAGGCGACCTATGCGCACGTCGGGCCGGAGGTCGCCGATCCCGCCAAGCGCTTCGCCGGCAACAATCTCGCCTGCAAGAACTGCCACCTGAACGGCGGCTTCAAGAAATTCGGCTTGCCGGTGATCGGTGCCGCCGCGGACTACCCCGCCTACAGCGCCCGGAGCGGCGCTCCCGCCTCGCTGGTCGAGCGGCTCAACGGCTGTATGACGCGCAGCATGAACGGCCGGCCGATGCCCGCCGGCCTCACCGAGATGCGCGCCCTGGTGAGCTACCTCGACATCCTGTCGACCGGCATCAGGGCCGACGCCGAGGTCATCGGCAAGGGCGCCGGCCGCATGCCAGAACTCGCCCGCGCCGCCGATCCCGCACGCGGCAGGGCCATCTATGCGGACAAATGCGCGCTCTGCCACCGCAGCGGCGGCGAGGGTCTGCGCCGCGGCCTGCCCGGCGACGCGCTGGGCTACCTGGTGCCGCCGCTGTGGGGCCCGGACAGCTTCAACGACGGCGCCGGCATGAACCGGCTGATCACCGCCGCCAACTTCGTGCACGCCAACATGCCCAACGGCACCGACTGGACCGCCCCGGTGCTCGGCGTCGAGGACGCCTGGGACGTCGCCGCCTACGTCGTCTCGCAACCCCGCCCGCACAAGGCCGACCTCGCCGCCGACTTCCCGGACAAGCTCGCCAAGCCCATCGACACCCCGTACGGGCCCTACGCCGACGGTTTCTCCGAGCAGCAGCACAAATACGGGCCGTTCGGCCCGATCGCAGCCAAGGTGAAGGCGCTCGACGCAGCGCGGAAGTAGGATGCAGGATATTCCAAGTCGATGAAGGGCCAGGGCCGGACAGGCCGTGACGCCGGCATGTTGAAGCTTCACACTGATGCCGTCATGGCCGGGCTTGACCCGGCCATCCATCTAAAACGAGAGATCCTCATACAGATCGGCCCACTCGGGGTTGGCCTTGTTGATCAGGTCAATCTTCCAGTCGCGCGGCCAATGCTTGATGTTGTGCTCGCGCTGGATGGCCAATCGGATATCGGGATATTCCTCGTAGAGCACGAGATGCTTCAGGCCATATCTGCGACTAAAGCTGTCGTATTGCCCCGAGCGATGCTCGAAGGCGCGGCGACGCAAATTGCTCGTCACGCCGACGTAGAGCGTGCCGTGCGTCTTGTTGGTCATGAGGTAGACCCAGCCGGTCATAGACCCAGTGGATGGATGCCCGGGTCAAGCCCGGGCATGACGCGGGGAAGGCTTGCCCCACCGAAATGCCGTCATGGCCGAGCTTGAACGCGGCCATGCAGCTCCATCGAGCAACTCTCCGCGCGTTTACCCCTCGCCGCCGATGACGATGGTGGGGATGCCAAGCGTGCCGTCGCGGACGGTGAAGACCTGGGAGCCGGGGCGGCGGCCGCTGCGCAGTTCGGAGACGGCGAAGCCGGCGCCGGCGAGGCGGATGCGCGCCGCCTCGATGTCGCTGGTGCGCCAAGAGAAGCCCCAGAGGTCGTCGGGACCCTCCGAGACACCCTTCTTGACGTCGTGCACCACCTCGACGATCAGGTCGCCGCAGCGGAACAGCATGATGCGGCTGCCCCAGTCGGCATAGGTCTGGTCGAAGCGCAGGCTGAGGCCGAGGCGCGCCCCATAGAAGGCGAGCGCCCGCTCCGGCGCGGGCGTGCGCAGGACCACGTGGTCGAGCCCCACGATGGTGCCCGGCGCATCGAGGCTCGGCTGCGCCCAGACCACGGTGTCGCGCGGGGGCGCCTCGACGAGCGCCACGTGCACGCCGTGGCTCGCTGCCGCATCGATGATGCGGCGCGGGCCGGGCTCGGCTCCGGCGCTGCCGAAGGCGGCCTCGTCCGCCGAAGCGAAGGCCGCGGTGGCGACGCCGCGATTGGCGAGCAGCCGCTCCGCATGGTCCAGGCCCTTCACCGTGAAAGTGAGGCCGTGGAGGCGGTCGGCTGCGCCGGGCGCCACCGCGAGGTCCATGTTGGCCAGGCGAAAGCGCGGTGCATGCCCGTCCGCGAGCGTCGGCGGCACCCCGAGCAGCGCCTCGTAGGCGCCGAGGGCCTCGCCCGTGTCGCGCCCCGCCAGCGTCACATCCCGCAGGCCCTCGATCATGGCATCCTCCACTGTCCGTTCGGTTATGGAACTTGTGCAGTCGGATGGATGGCCGGGTCAAGCCATCCCTCGCGCGATCACCATTGCCAAACCCGCCCGTGCTGCGCCACAACCGGGGCCAACAGCATAACCGCGAGGCGGAGGAAGCATTGAGCTATTTGCAGCAGGAGCCGACCACCGGCACACAGACGCTCCGGACGCTCCGGCGCTACCCCGACCGCATCGCCTTCGCGACGGAGGTAGCCCGCATCACCTATGCGCATGTGGCCAACGTGATCGGCCAGCTGCAGCACGTGCTCGCGGGCCTGAACCTGCCCCGCGGCGCGGGCGTCGCCGTGCTCACCGCCAATCGCTGGGAGACGTGGTGCTGCAGCGTCGCCGCCCAGGCCCTGGCGCTGCGCACCACGCCCCTGCATCCGCTGGGTTCCGTCGACGACCATCTCGACCAACTGGCCGACGCCGAGATCCAGGTGCTTATCGTCGATGCGGTGAGCTACGCCGCCCGCGGCGGCGAACTAAAGGCACGCGCCGGGCTCGCCCATGTCTTCGCGCTGGGGGCGGCGGCCGATTTCGGCCCTGACATCATGCAGCTCGCGGCCGCCGCCGGCTCCGTGACGGCCAAGGACCTGGCTCGCCCGGACGACGCCTGCGTGCTCGGCTTCACCGGCGGCACCACCGGCAAATCCAAGGGCGTGTTGCGCAGCCACAGCGCCGCCAGCGCCATCACCGCCGCCGTGCTCTCCGACTTCGAGCTGCCGCAGGCCCCGAGCTACCTCGCGGTCGCCCCGATCAGCCACGTGGCCGGCACCAAGGTGCTGCCGACGCTGATCCGCGGCGGCACCGTGCACCTGATGAAGAGCTTCGATCCGGAGAAGGTGCTCGCCACCATCGCCCGCGAGCGCATCAACTTCACCCTGTTCGTGCCGACGATGGTCTACGTGCTGCTGGATCATCCCAAGCTCGACGCGACCGACCTGTCGTCGCTCGAGCTGGTGCTTTACGGCGCTTCGCCCATGTCGCCGACGCGGCTGCTGGAGGGGCTGGAGCGCATCGGCCCGGTGTTCTCCCAGCTCTACGGCCAGTCCGAGTGCTATCCGATCTCGGTGCTGCGCAAGGCCGACCACGACAGGGCGAGTCCCGAACTGTTCGCCGCCTGCGGCACGCCGGTCGCCGGCTGCTCGGTGGTGCTGCTCGACGAGGAGGGCCGCGAGGTGCCCCAGGGCGAGGCCGGCGAGATCTGCGTGCGCGCCCCGCAGGTGATGGACACCTACTGGAAGCGGCCGGAGCAGACCGAGGCCGCCTTCAAGGGCGGCTGGCTGCACACCGGCGACGTCGCCCGCGCCGACGAGCGCGGCTACCTCTACATCGTCGACCGCAAGAAGGACATGATCGTCACCGGCGGCTTCAACGTCTTCCCGCGCGAGGTGGAGGATGCGCTGACCAGCCACCCCGGCGTCGCCATGGCGGCGGTGATCGGCGTGCCGGACGAAAAGTGGGGGGAAGCGGTGACGGCGCTGATCGTGCGCCGCCCGGGCGCCGAGGTCTCCGGCGAGGAGCTGATCGCCCTGGTCAAGAGCCGCAAGGGCTCGACCCAGGCGCCCAAGCAGGTCGAGTTCCTCGATGAATTGCCCACCACCGCCGTCGGCAAGGTGGACAAGAAGGTGCTGCGCGCCCGCTACTGGGCCGGCCAGCAGCGGATGGTGGGCTGATCATGCTCGATGCCAAGCTCAAGGCGCGCCTGCGCCTGCCCCTCATCGCCGCGCCGATGCTGCGCGTCTCCGGGCCGGCGCTGGTCAGCGCCGCCTGCCGCGCCGGCGTCATCGGCGCCTTCCCCACCGCCAATGCGGGCGGGCCGGAGGGCCTCGACGACTGGCTGACGCGCATCGCGGCGGAGGTACGCGAGGCGAATGCCGGCGCCCCTTATGCCCCCTGGTGCCCCAACCTGATCATCCGCTCGCCGCACATGGCCGACGACCTCGCCGTGCTGATCAGGCACAAGGTGGAGATCGTCATCACCAGCGTCGGCTCGCCCGCCGCCGTGACCGCGCCACTACACGACATCGGCGCTCTGGTGCTGGCCGATGTCGCCACGCTGAAGCACGCCGAGAAGGCGATCGCGGCAGGCGCCGACGGGCTGGTGCTGCTCACCGCCGGCGCCGGCGGCCAGACCGGCTGGATGAACGGCTTCGCCTTCGTGCGCGCCGTGCGCGCCATGTTCGACGGGCCGATCGTGCTCGCCGGCGGCGTGGTCGACGGCCACGCCCTGCTCGCCGCCGAGGTGCTGGGCTGCGACCTCGCCTACATGGGCACGCCCTTCATCGCCACGGCCGAGAGCCTGGCGGCCCAGGGCTACAAGGACATGCTGGTCGGCGCCTCCATGGATGACGTGCTGCTGACCAAGGCTTTCTCCGGCCTGCAGACCAACATGCTGCGCCCCTCGATCCTCGCCGCCGGCCTCGATCCGGACAACCTCGACGAGTCGATCACCCTGCGGAGCGCCAGGGAGATGTTCGGCCCCGGCGGCGCCGGCCCCCGCCGCTGGGTCGACGTGTGGAGCGCCGGCCACTCGGTGTCGGGCGTCACCGCCGTGCAGCCGGTGGCGGAGCTGGTGGAGGCGCTGGCGCGGGATTACGCGGGGGCGAAGGGGCGGTTGGGGTGAGTCTGGGCGCGCCCGCGTCTCAACAGGCCCTTGAAGCAGAATCCGTTCACGCGAAATGAACGGATTCTGCACTGAAGTTGGCGAGGCCGGATACGTTCAGATCCGCTCGATGATGATCGCCGGCGCCATGCCGCCGCCCGCGCACATGGTCACAAGACCGCGCTTCAGGTCACGCCGCTCCAGCTCATCGAGCACCGTGCCGATCAGCATCGCCCCCGTGGCGCCGATCGGGTGGCCAAGCGCCATCGCTCCGCCATTCACATTGACCTTGTCACGATCGAGCTTCAGGTCGCGGATAAACTTCTCCGCGACCACCGCGAAAGCCTCGTTGATCTCGAACAGATCGATATCATCAACGGTCAGGCCCGCCTTGGCGAGCACCCGACGGGCCGAGGGGACCGGCGCGTTCAGCATCAGCGTCGGATCATCGCCCTGGTTGCCCATGGCCACAACCCGCGCCCGCGGCTTCAGGCCACGCGACTTCGCATAGTCGGGGCTCGCCAGCAGCACCGCGCCCGACCCGTCGACCACACCGGACGAGTTGCCGGGATGATGGATCGGCACGATGTCCAGCCCGGGGTACTTCTGCAGGATCAGGCTGCGATAGGTGGCGCCGCTGTCGTCGACCTGCATTTCGGCCAGCGCCTCGAACGAAGGTTTCAGCGCGGCAAGCCCCTCAAGGGTGGTGCTCGGCCGGGGGAACTCCTCACGATCCAGCGCAACCGTCCCGTCCTGGCGATAAACCGGGACCACGCTCCGGTCGAAGCGCCCTTCACGGATGGCGACATCAGCGCGACGCTGGCTTTCCAGCGCCAGACGGTCGGTGTCCTCCCGTGTGATGCCTTCAAGGCTGGCGATGGCGTCGGCGCAGACGCCCTGGTTCGACTGCGGATGCAGGGCCCGCAACTCGAGATTGCCGCGGTCCATGACCGGCGGGCCGTCGTTGGGCCCACGACGCAGCGGCATCGACATCATCTCGCAACCGCCGGCGACCACAAGGTCAGACAACCCCGACATCACGCTCGCGGCGCCGAAGTTGACGGCGGTGATGCCGGAGCCGCAGAAGCGGTCAAGGGTGACGCCGCTGCTGGTCACATCGTAACCCGCCGTCAGCGCCGACATGCGGCCAAGATCCCCGCCCTGCGGACCAACCTGGGCGCTGGTTCCCCAGATCACGTCATCGACCTCGGCGGTGTTGAGGCTATTGCGCTCGGCCAGGGCCTTCAGCACGGTCGCGCCGAGGTGCTGGGGGTGAATTTCGGACAGCGCGCCCTTGGGATATTTGCCAATGCCGCGCGGCGTGCGGCAGGCGTCGATGATCCATGCTTCGGTCATCTAGCGTTTTCCTCTTTCGTTTCCGGGGCCCCATGGACCGACATCCGGTTTGCGCCGGGAGCATAGACATGCCCGCCCCGGATGAGAAAGGGGTTTTGAGCCCTCTAACAAAGCCCGTTGTTAGTCATGTCGCCGCGGGTTTGGCGGCATGGGCCAAGAAGGCAGCGTCGGCTCTAGCGCGAAGGATGGCGCAGCTCGGTGACAGCGGCCTACGCCGCCGCAGCCGAAACCGCCGCATCGCCCGCGTCCTTCACGCGCCGGCTCGCCGGGTCGTAGAACGGCTTGAGCGAGGCCCGCGCCGGCACGCGCGCGCCGGCGATCTCCACCTCCCAGCCGCCGCTCGCGACGAAGGCGGGGCTGATCGGCTCGCCACCGCCGTCGACGTAGCCCATGCCCAGGGCGGTGCCGACGGTGTGGCCGAACATGCCCGAGGTGATGCGGCCGACGATGGTGCCGTCCTTGAGGATCGGCTCGTTGTGGTAGAGCAGCTTGCCGGGATCATCGAGAGCGAGATTGACCAGTCGGCGCCTCGGGCCGGCCTCCCGCTGCCGCTGCAAGGCGTCGCGGCCGAGAAAGCCGCCGGCCTTGTCCCACGCCACGGCGAAGCCGAGCCCTGCCTCCAGCGGCGTATCCTCGTCGGTGATGTCGTGGCCCCAGTGCCGGTAGGCCTTCTCCATGCGCAGTGAATTCATCGCGTGGTAGCCGGCCAAGGTGAGGCCAAAGGCAGGGCCGGCTTCGATGAGGACATCGAAGACGCCTTGCGCGAACTCGGTCGGGATGTAGAGCTCCCAGCCGAGCTCGCCCACGTAGGTGATGCGGCTGGCGCGCACCTCAGCATAGCCGAGCTCGATCATCTGCGAAGTGGCGAAGGGAAAGGCGGCGTTGGCGAGCGGCGTGTCGGTGAGTGCCGACAGCAGCGCGCGCGAACGCGGGCCCATCACGCCCAGCACGGCGTAACCCGAGGTCACGTCCACCGCGACGGCCTGCGCCCCCTCGGGGATGTGGCGCTTCAGCCAGGCCAGGTCCCGCGTCTGGGTGGCGGCGGCGGTGATGATGAGGAAGCGCGTTTCGCTCTCGCGGGTGATGGTGACGTCGGCCTCGATGCCGCCGCGCGCGTTCAGCCACTGGGTGTAGACGATCTTGCCCACCGGCACCGCGACATCGTTGGCGCAGATGCGGTTCAGCACCGCCTCGGCGTCGGGGCCCTCGAGCACGTATTTGCCGAAGGAGGATTGGTCGAACAGGGCGACCGCCTCCCGGGCGGCGCGGTGCTCCGCCGCGGCGTGGGCGAACCAGTTCTGCCGGCCGTAGGTGTAGCGGTATTCGGCCCGCTCCCCCGCCGGGGCGTACCAGTTCGGGCGCTCCCAGCCAGCGGCCTCGCCGAAGCAGGCGCCGCGCGCCGCCAGCCGGTCGTGCACGGCCGAGCGGCGGACGCCGCGCGCCGATTCCGGCTGCCGGAACGGCCAGTGCATGGCGTAGAGCAGGCCGAGCGACTCGACCGTCCGGTCCTTGAGGTACCGCTTGTTGCGCTGGAACGGCATCATGCGGCGCACGTCCACGTCCCACAGGTCCATGGGCGGATGGCCGTCGACGATCCAGTCGGCGAGCACCTTGCCGGCCCCGCCGGCAGACTGGATGCCGATCGAGTTGAAGCCGGCGGCGACGTAGAGCCCCTCCACCTCCGGCGTCTCGCCCAGGAGGTAGCGATCGTCCGGCGTGAAGCTCTCCGGGCCGTTGAAGAACAGCTGGATACCGGCGCTGCCGAGCGCCGGTACGCGGCGGACGGCGGCCTCCAGCAGCGGCTCGATGTGGGCGAGGTCGTCGGGCAGGCTGTCGAAGGAGAAGCCGTCGGGGATGCCGTCCATGCCCCACGGCTTGGCCACGGGCTCGAACCAGCCGACCAGGAGCTTGCCGGCATCTTCCTTGACGTAGGTGCAGCTGTCGGCGTCGCGCAGCACCGGCAGGTGCGGCGGCAGGCCCGGGATCGGCTCGGTGACGACGTAGAAGTGTTCGGCCGCGTGCAGGGGCACGGTCGTGCCGGCCCGCGCGCCGAGGTCGCGCGCCCACATGCCGGCGCAGTTGACGACGATGTCGGCCTGGATGTCGCCTTGCGCGGTGCGCACGCCGACGGCCCTGCCGCCTTCGACGACGATGTCGTCGACGCGCACCTGCTCGATGATGCGCGCGCCGCGCCCGCGCGCGCCCTTGGCCAGGGCCTGGGTGGTGTCGACGGGGTTGGTCTGGCCGTCCTTGGGCAGGTGCACGGCGCCGGCGAGATCGTCGGATCGCATCATCGGCCACAGGGCCAGGGCCTCCTCCGCCGTCAGCACGTTGACGTCGAGCCCGAAGCAGCGGGCCATGGACGCACCACGCTTGAGCTCCTCCAGCCGTTCAGCATTCGATGCGAGCGCCAGCGAGCCGATCTGCAGGAAGCCCGTTGCCTGGCCGGTCTCGGCCTCCAGCCCCGCGTAAAGCTCGGTGGTGTACTGGGCGAGGCGGGTCAGATTGTGGGTGGCGCGCAGTTGGCCGACCAGGCCGGCGGCGTGCCAGGTGGTGCCCGAGGTGAGCTGCTTGCGCTCCAGCAGGACGACATCGGTCAGGCCGCGCCGCGTGAGGTGGTAGGCGACGCTGCAGCCGACGATACCGCCGCCGACGATGACCACCTGGGCGCGTTGGGGAAGGAGTGCCATTCGCATCATCCTGAGAGTAGGCCGTGGCCGGGCCGCGGCGTCGCATGTCGTGCGGAAGGGTGGGAAGCCGCAGCTCAGCCCTCGGTGAGGCCGTCGGCTTCGTCGAGCCGGCGCAGTTCCGGGTCACGCGCCGCGGGATCGCCGTAGCCCCCGCCGCCCGGCGTCTTCAGCCGCACGCCGTCCCCCGGCTTGAGGTAGAGCCGGTCGATCTTGGTGAGGTGCTCGGTCTGGAAAGCTTGGCCGCCGGTGTGGAACCAGTGGTCGGCCTTGGCGCCTTCGCCGCCGCCGGCCACGCCCTGCGGCGCGAAGCGGCCGCGGTCGGCCACCAGCGTCAGGTAGGCGTCGCCGTCGCGCAGCTCGAAGTCGATCTCGACGCCGAAGCCGCCGCGGAACGCGCCGTCCCCGGCCGAACCCTCGCGCATGGCGTAGCGCGTGAACAGGATCGGCACCGATTGCTCCAGCACTTCGACCGAGGAGTTGCGCGAGGCGGAGATGACGGCGGAGCCGTTGGTCAGCCCATCCTGGTCGGCATAGGCGCCGTAGCCGCCGCCGAAGAAGAAGATGGTGGCGTAGCGCCCCTTGCTCGGCGAGTACCCGCCCATGCCGATGTTGGTGCCCGTGCCGAAGGCGCCGGCCGGCACCAGATCGGGCACCGCCTGGGCGAGCGCCGCCATGGTGGCGCCGACCAGCCGCTGCGAGGTCTCGGTGGTGGTGCCGGAGACGGGCGCCGGCGGCAGCGGGTTGAACATGTTGCCGACTGGCGCCACGATCTTGAACGGCACGAAGCAGCCGGCGTTGATCGGCACGTCGACGAAGACGTGCTTCACGCCGATCATCAGCGCGCTCATAGTGCTGGAATAGGGCGCGTTGAAGGGCCCGCGGCAGGCCGGCGCCGAGCCGGAGAGGTCGAAAGTGATCTCCGAGCCCGCGACCGTCATCACGAGGTCGATCAGCACCGGGTCGGGGTCGACGCCGTCCGAATCCATCCAGTCCTGCACGTGGTAGGTGCCGTCCGGGATCTCGGCGATATGCTGGCGCATGAGCTGCTCGGAGCGGGCCTTGAGCTCGTCGATGGCGGCGAAGATCAGCGTCTCGCCGTAGCGCCCGAACAACTCGTCGAGGCGCCGGCAACCGAGGTCGAGGGCGTTGAGCTGAGCCGCCATGTCGCCGCGCCGGTCCTCGGCCACGCGCATGTTGGCGAGCATCACCTCGACCAGCGCCTCGTTGAGCTTGCCGCCGTCGTAGAGGCGCACCGGCGGAAAGCGCAGGCCTTCCTGGTAGATGTCCGTGGAGACCGGGGTGAAGCCGCCCGGCGTCATGCCGCCCACGTCGGGCCAGTGGCCGGTATTGGCGACGATGGCGAGCAGGCGCCCGTCCTTGAAGAACGGCTGCACGAACTTGACGTCCATGGTGTGCGTGCCGCCCCGGTAGGGGTCGTTGACGATGAACACGTCGCCCGGCTTCATCGTGTCGGCCGGGTGGCTCTTCAGCACCTCCTGCACCGTGTGCTGCATGACCACGATGAAGATCGGCAGGCCGGTCGAGCCCTGGGCGATCACCTCACCGGTCGCGGGATGGAAGATGCCGCTCGCCCGGTCCCAGGCGTCGGCGATGACGGGCGAGACGGCCGAGGCCGCCAGTACCGTGTCCATCTCCTCGGCGACCTGCTCGAAGGCGCCCCGCAGCACCGCGAGCGTGATCGGATCGACGGCCCGCACCGTCGTGGGCGCGGGGGTGGCACCGGCGACGGGCTTGGCGACGTTCATGATTGCACCGCGAGGATGATGTGGCCGGTCGGGTCGACGCTGGCGGCGTAGCCCGGCTCGACGAAGGTGGTGGAATCGGGCTGGAGCAGCAGCGCCGGGCCCGGCACGACGGTGCCGGCGGGCAGCGCCAGCCGCTCGTGCAGCGCTGCCTCGATCCAGGTGCCGGCGAAGAACACCTCGCTCGTGCGCGGCGCCGGCGCCGGCCCGTCCGGCAGGCGGATGAGGCCGGCGATGGAGGCGAGGCCGGCGCCGCTCGTCACCGTCGTGCGGGCGTTGACCAGCACCACCTCGGCGCCGTCGAGCAGGCGGCCGAAGCGCTCGCGATAGGCGTCGTCGAAGGCCGCGTGGATGGCCTCCCACGTGAGCGGCGCGCCGGGCGGGAAGGCGACCGGGATGACGTTGGACTGGCCGCGGTAGCACATGTCGGCGCTAAAGCGCGTCTCGATGTCGACCTCGGTCGCGCCCTCGTCGAGGAGGATGATGCGGCCCTCGTCCGCCTGGGCGCCGAAGATGGCGGCGAGGCCAGCCGCGTCGATGCCGGCGGCCGCGGCGTTGACCGTACGCATGAAGTCATGGCGCAGGTTGCCGAGGATGCAGCCCATGGCCGAGGTGATGCCGGGGTAGATCGGGATCACGGCGCTCTTCAGGCCGATCTCGCGCAGCAGCCGGTTGGCGTGCAGCGGTCCCGCCCCGCCGAAGGCGATCATCGAGAAGTCGCGCGGGTCGAGGCCGCGCTCCAGCAGCTTGCGGCGCACGTGGCCGGCCATCTTGGCGCCGGTGACGGTGAGGATCGCCTCGGCCGCCGCCTCCGCGCTCACCCCCAGCGGCTCCCCGACCTGCGCGCCGATGGCGGCGCGCGCGGTCGCCTTGTCGAGCGCCGCGCCGGCGCCCTTGCCGATGGCGTTGCCGGTTTGCAGCAGGCCGAGCACCAGGCTCGCGTCGGTCACCGTGGGCACGGTGCCGCCCTTGCCGTAGGCGATCGGGCCGGGGCTCGAGCCGGCGCTCTCGGGCCCCACCTGGAGCAGGCCCGCCTTGTCGATCCGCGCCAGGCTGCCGCCGCCGGCGCCGATGGCGTCGATGTCGAGCATGGGCAGGGCGATGGGGATGCCGAAGTCCACCGCCTTCTGCTGGGTCAGCGGCGGCTGGCCGTTGCGGATGACGCAGATGTCGAGGCTGGTGCCGCCCATGTCGCAGGAGACGGCGTCGGCAAGGCCAAGCTCGCCGGCGATGGCGGCCGCGGCGGTGACGCCTGCCGCGGGTCCGGACAGGATCGTGTTGGCGGCAAAGCGCGTGGCGACGGGCGCCGCCATGACCCCGCCGTTGGATTGCACCACCAGGAGCTCGCGCGCGAGGCCGCCGGCGGCGAGCTTCTCGCCCAGGCTGTCGAAATAGCGCCCGATCAGCGGCTGCACGTAGCCGCTGATGACGGCGGTGCTGGTGCGCTCGAACTCGCGCATCGCCGGCAGCACGTCGGATGCGAGCACGATGAAGTCGTTCGGCCATATCGCGGCGACGACCTCGCGCGCTCGCCGCTCGTGCGCCGGGTTGGCGTAGGCGTGCAGGAAGGCGAGGACAACGACCTCGCAGCCAAGCCCGGCGAGCTCGCGGGCCGCGGCCGCGAGGCCCGCCTCGTCCAACGGCACGAGGGTCTCGCCCTCGGCGCTCATCCGTTCCGCCACCTCGCGGCGGAAGCGCCGCGGCACCAGCGGCGCGAACTCGGCCCGCAGGCCATAGGTGTGCGGCCGGTCGCGGCGGCGCAGCTCCAGCACGTCGCGGAAGCCGGCGGTGGTGATCAGCCCGCACCGGGCGCCCTTGCGCTCGATGGCAGCGTTGGTGGCGACCGTGGTGCCGTGGATCAGCAGGTCGACGTGGGAGAGATCGGCGCCGAGCGCGTCGATGCCCTCGACGAGGCCGAGGGCCTGGTTCTCCGCCGTGGTCGGCACCTTGGCGGTGACGAGCTTGCGGGCCGCAGCATCCACATAGATCAGGTCGGTGTTGGTGCCGCCGATGTCGACGCCGATCAGTCTGGTCATGAAGGCAGGTCCTGGGGAGCGGCCGCGCGGGCGGCGTGGCGCAGGTCGCGCCGGGAGGCGGCGTCCGGGCGCGCCTCGCCGAGGTAGGCGGCGATGACTGCGGGGTCGGCGACGATCTCGGCGGGCGTGCCGTCGGCGATGCGGGTGCCGAAGTTCAGCACGGTGACGCGCTCGCAGATGCCGAGGATGAAGCGCATGTCGTGCTCCACCAGCACCACCGTGAGGCCGTCGGCGGCGAGGGTGCGCACGAGGTCGGCGACGAACTGCGTCTCGACCGGGTTGAGGCCCGACGCCACCTCGTCGAGCAGCAGCAGCTTGGGCCCGGTGGCAAGCGCGCGGGCGATCTCCACCAACCGGCGCGGCCCGTAGGAGAGCTGGCTCACCGGGGTGTCCGCGGCGCGCTCGAGCCCGACCAGGGCGAGCAGGTCGTGGGCACGGCGGCGGATGGCGGCCTCGTCGGCGGCTTTGCCCCGCACCGAGAGGATGCTGGCCAGGAAGCCACAGCGGCTCGTGCGGTGGCAGCCGGTCATCACCGTCTCCAGCGCCGTCATCGCCTCGAACAGGCGCGGCGTCTGGAAGGTGCGGCAGATGCCGGCCGCCACCCGCCGCTCGGCCGGGGCGGCGGTGACGTCGCGGCCGTCGAAGTGGACCGTCCCGGCGCTTACCCGCGTCAGCCCGGAGACCAGATCGAAGGCGGTGCTCTTGCCGGCGCCGTTGGGACCGATGAGGCCGTGGATGGCACCGGCCGTGACCGTCATGTCGAGTTCGCGCACGGCGACGAGGCCGCCGAAGCGGCGGCTGACGCCGTCGAGCCGGAGCAGGGGAGCGGTGGTCATGACGCTCGCCGTCCCAGGCGCCGGGCGGCGTCCGCGAGGAGGCCCGCGACGCCGCGGGGCATCAGCGCCATGGAGGCGATGAGCAGGACGCCGTAGGCCAGCATCTTGTACTGGGCGAAGTCGCGCAGGTACTCGGGCAGCACCACCAGCAGCGCCGCGCCGACGATGGCGCCGGGCAGGCTGCCGAGGCCGCCGACGGTGATCATGATCAGCAGCACGACCGACTCGTGCCAGGTGAAGCTCTCCGGGCTGATGAAGCGGAAGACGTGCGGCATGAACGAGCCGGCGAGCCCGGCGGCGGCGCAGCCGAGGGTGATGGCGATCATGCGGTAGGCATCGGTGGGGATGCCGACGCTGCGCGCCGCCGTCTCGTTCTGGCCGAGCGCCCGGAAGGCCCGGCCGATGCGGCCGTGGCTCAGCCGCAGCAGCAGGGCGTAGACCAGCGTCAGCGCCACCATCTCGGCGATGAACAGGTCGAGCCGCGTGCGCAGTGCGTAGCCGGCTATGGTGAGCGGCGGCACGCCGGTGATGCCGGCCGTGCCGCCGGTCAACGACACCCAGTTCGCGATGATCTGGTGGACGATGACGCCGAAGCCGAAGGTGGCGATCTTGAAGTAGACGCCGTTGAGGCGAATCAGCTGCGCCATCAGCAGGCCGGCCGCCGTTGTGAGCGCCACCGCGCCCAGGCACGCCAGGGGAAAGGACAGGCCGAAGCGCTTCTCCAGGATGACGGTGGCATAGGCGCCGATGCCCATGAAGGCGGCGTGGCCGAGCGAGAGCTGGCCGGCGACCCCCACCATCAGCTGGAGGCCGAGCGCGGCGATGGCATGGAAGGCGACGATCAGCCCGAGGTAGAGCGCGAAGCCGCCGAGCGAGACAGGCAGCAGCCAGGCGACCGCCATGACCAGGGCGAAGACGAGCCAGTCGCGCTGGGTCTCGGTCGGGCGCCAGGCGCGGCCGGCGGGGCGCGCCGCGCCGCGGGAGCGCGGCCCGGGCAGCGCACCGACCAGCGGCTTGGCCTGGGTTAAGGGCTTGGCCTGCGCCATAGGTTTCGCCTGCGCCTCTTGCCGGCTCATGAGCGAGCTCCCATCAGGCCGGTCGGTCGCAGGATGAGGACGGCGATCATGATCGCGAAGGCGATGCTGTCCTGGTATTCGGTGGCGATCAGCTGGCCGCCGAAGGTCTCGCCCAGCCCGATGATGAAGCCGCCGATGACCGCGCCCGGGATGCTGCCCAGCGTGCCCAGCGCGGCCGCCGCGAAGGCTTTCACCCCGATGGCGCCCATGTCGAAGGACACGAAGGCGATCGGCGCGTAGAGCACGCCGGCGAGCGCGCCGATGGCGGTGGCGATGGCGAAGGAGGCCGACGAGGTCAGGCCGGCGCGGATGCCGAAGGTCGCCGCGGTCTCGGGATCGTCCGCCGCCGCGCGCAGCGCCAGCCCCAGCCAGGTGCGGGTGAAGAAGAGGTGCAGCGCGGCGAGCAGCAGCGGCGTGACGACGGCGATGTAGAGGTAGACCGCCGGCAGCGGATAGCCGGCGACGACGACGATCTCGTGCGTCAGCGGCGTCGGATAGACGACCGGGTTGGCGCCCCAGATCAGGCGCGCGCCGTTCGACAGCACGATGCCGATGCCGAGCGTCAGCAGCACCAGGTAGACCTGATCGGCCTTGCGCTTGACGCTGGGCCGGAAGGCGAGGCGCTCGATGACGAGGCCCAGCACCGCCGCCCCCAGCATGGCGCCCACGATGGCGAGCCAGAAGGGCGCCCCGGCGAAGGTGGCGAGCACGGTGTAGCCGAGGAAGGCCCCGACCATCATCATGTCGCCCTGGGCGAAGTTCACCAGCCCCATGGCGCGGTAGATCATGCTGAAGCCGACCGCCACCAGCCCGTAGATGCTGCCTATGGCGAGCCCGCTCATCAGCTGGATCACGAAACTCATGTTCCCGTCATGCCTCTGACCGGCCGCTCAGGCGATGGAACAAGAGCGTCGACCCGACGGAGCCGACCGGGCCGCTGCGCTCCCTCTCCCCGCATGCGGGGAGAGGGAGGGGTGAGGGGGCCTTCAGGCTCATGCCCCGCCCGACATCGAGGACCGGCATCGACATCTCTGTGCAGCGCCACGGGTCCCGCTCACTTCATCAGGAAGTCGAGCTTCAGCGCGTCTCCGTCCAACTGCACGAAGGGCAGCGGGCGTTCGACGTCGCCGTTGGGCTGGATGGTGATGGGGCCGGTGGCGCCCGAAAAATCCTTGGTGGCGAGCAGCGCGTCGCGGATGCCCTCCGGCGTCGCCTTGCCGGCGGCGTTCGCCCGCTTGATCGCGTCGGCTAGCACGTAGATGCCGTCGTAGCCCATGCCCTCGTACTGGGTCGGCGGCCGGCCGAACTTGGCCTGCCAGTTCTTGACGAAATCCTTGCCGCGTTCGGTGTCGATGGAGCCGGCAAAATAGTAGAGCGCGCCGTAAGCGCCGTTGGCCGCAGGGCCGGCGATCTCGCGGAACTGCTTGATGGCCGGCGAGGTGTTGGCGAAGGTCGGGATCTTGATCTGCAACTCGCCCATCTGCTTCACGATGAGCCCGGTATCCGTGTAGAAGCCGAGGATCGACACGAAATCGGGCTTGGCTTCGGCGACGCCGGCCAGGATGGGCTTGAACTCGCGCCCGTTCGGCTCATAGGCGACTCGCCCGGCCACCTTGACGCCGAGCTCCTTCGCCCGGGCCTCGAAGGCGTCGGCCAGCGACTGGCCGTAGTTGTCGTTGCGGGCCAGGATGGTGACCGACTTGGCCTTGTGGCTGTCGAGCAGCCATTGCGCCGCATTGGCCGAGAAGGTCTTGGCCGTCTGCGAGATGCGGGCGAAGTACTTGTGGCCCTTCTGGGTGAGCGAGGTGTCCTGCGCCAGGTGCGACAGCAGCGGCACCTGGGCGGCTTCCGTGATCTCGATCGCCGCCGCCGTCTCCGGGCTCGTGCAGCCGCCGAACACCGCCGTCACCTCGTCGGCGTCGATCATGCGCTGCACCGCCTGCGCCGCCTGGCCGGGGTTGCCGGCGGTGTCGGCCGGGATCAGCTTGATGGTGGCGTCGCCGAGCATCTTGCTCCTGGCGATCTCGTCGAGGGCGAAGCGCGCCGCCTCCAGGGATTCGTTGCCGTAGACGGCGACCGGGCCGGAGAGCGGGCAGAAGTAGCCGACCTTGATGTCCTTGGCGCCGGCTTCCCCTCCCGCCAGGCTGGCGCCGAGGGCCACAGCCGCCGCCGTGAGGGCTCTGGCGGAGGCCATGGGCGGCCTCATCGATCTCGGTGTCGCGCGGAGCATCTGGCAGCTTCCCCTTCGTGAGCGCCGCTTGCCGCGGCTTGGTTCGATCAGTCGACGCCGAGATAGCTGGCGCGGATATCCGGGTCCGATTGCAGCACGGCGGCGGCGCCCGCCCGCACGATGCGGCCGCGCTCCAGCACGTAGGCGCGGTCGGCGATGTCGAGCGCGGCGCTGGCGTTCTGCTCCACCAGCAGGATGGTCATGCCGGCCATGGCGAGCGTGTTGACCATGTCGAACACCTGCTCGATCAGCATCGGTGCCAGCCCCATGGACGGCTCGTCGAGCAGCAGCAGGCGCGGCTCGGCCATCAGCGCCCGGCCCATGGCCAGCATCTGCTGCTCGCCGCCCGAGAGCGTGCCGGCGCGCTGGCCGCGCCGCTCGGCGAGGCGCGGGAAGGCGGTGTAGATGCGCTCGAGTGACGGGCGGGGAATGAACGAGCGGCGCTGCGCGAAGCCGCCGATGGTGAGGTTCTCCTCCACGCTGAGCGAGGCGAAGACCCGCCGCCCCTCCGGCACCACCGCGATGCCGCCCTGCACGATGGCTGCGGGATCGGCGCCGGTGATGTCGGCGCCGCCGAAGCGCACCCTGCCGCCGCCCGGCTTGAGCAGGCCGCAGACGACGCGGATGACCGTGGACTTTCCGGCGCCGTTGCGGCCGAGCAGCGTGACGATCTCGCCCGCCCCGACCTCGAGGCTGATGCCGTCCAGCACCCGCACGCCGTCGATGTACCCGGCCTCGATGGCCTGGACGCTCAGAAGGGGCGGGGCGGCTTCACCTTGCATGTGTAAAATTCGAACATAATTTTTCACGAACGTGAAGGATTAAATGTTCGCCAGCCCGCTGTTATATGTGCCAGCGGAAAATTTTACCCGGGAGAGCGGACCTAAGTGACTGATGCCACGGGGCTCGGCGGCGGGCCGACCGGCGCGCCGCCGCCGCCGGGGCGCCGCCGCGATGGCGCCCGATGCGGCAGCCCGGCGCCGGCGCGCGCCCGCTCCGGGGTATCCGCACCGCACGGGTCGGTTGTTGGGCGCCGCCCCGATCGGCTATCCACGGAGGCGGACCGGGCCGGCCGCCGCGCCGCCCTCCCGCACGAGCCGAGAGACGCCGCGCCATGACCGAGTCGTCGATGAAGTCCGAGACCGCCGCCGGCGTCCTCGACCCGGCGCCCGAGGAGGGCGGCGACGACACCCAGATCGGCGAGCAGATCCGCGCCCTGCGCAAGATCAAGGGCTTCACCCTCCAGCAGATGGCCGAGGGCGCCGGCATCTCCACCGGCTATCTCAGCCAGATCGAGCGCAACCGCTCCAAGCTGCCGATCGGCGTGCTCAAGAAGATCGCCAACCTGCTGGGCGTGCAGATGAGCTGGTTCTTCCAGCCCGAGACGCTCGGCCCGGCCGAGGAGCGCGACCTGATCGTGCGTGCCCACCGGCGCCGCAAGATGTCGTTCACCGGCACCGGCATCCGCGAGGAACTGCTGTCGCCCAACCTCAACGGCCCGCTCGAGCTCCTGCTCAGCACCATCGCCCCCGGCTCCGACAGCGACTTCTACAGCCACGACGGCGCCGAGGCCGGCCTCGTCATAGAGGGCGTGCTGGACCTGTGGATCGGCGACAAGAGTTTTCGCCTCCAGGTGGGCGACAGCTTCTCCTTCGACAGCAACCAGCAGCACCGCTGCGCCAACCCGGGCGAGCAGCCGACCAAGGTGGTGTGGGTGATCACGCCGCCGCACTATTGAGGGGCAGCCGTGCAAGCGGGCGAGTGATGTCGCTCCTCGAATGGGATATCATCATCAGTGGACGGCATAGGTCTTGGCGGCAGCGCCCGCTCGGGTAGTAGGAGCGCCGAGACACACAGCGGCGTCAAGAACTTTAGCGCCCCATTTGTTGCCTTTGGACATGCTGAAATGCATACTGTCATGATGACGAAGAAGGATAACCATGACGCCTATATAGCCGCCGCACCGGAGCAGTTTCGCGCCATCTTGGGTCAACTGCGTGCACAGCTATCGCGGGCGCTACCAGACGCCGAAGAGGTCATTAAGTACGATATGCCCGGATTTCAGATCGAAGAAACGATCATCGCGGGCTATGCTGCCTTTAGTAACCAATGTGGTCTCTACGTTGACCCGGGGGCAATCGCCGCTCATGCTGACGAGATCGCTTCTTTGAAACTCAAGGCAAGCAAGACCGGAGTTACGTTCTCGTTAAGCAAGCCTATCACTGATGAACTAGTTGAGAAATTGGCAACTAGTTCGCGCGGCAAGAAGGGTTTTTAGGGCCTGTCTTCGGCAGCCCAAAGCTCGGGCTACATCCGTTGCGGACTCGGAGCGGGGTCATTTGGACTTGAAGCGTTCGGCCAAAGCGAGCATTGGCAAATCACATTTCGGATGCAGTTCGGGGCTCATCGCCGTCATTCGATCCTGTCGGAATTGATAGGTTCTGACTCTAGAGTATTCTCATGGTCCATAAACAGGATTTGGCTACCCTTTGATTGGTCGAGCTTGCTGACCAACTATTTCGTCGTAGCTTTAGTGACTTCGCAGCAAGGATCTTGCGCAGAACGTCAGCGACCCCGCCGAACTCCCTCCGCGGATCATGCTCGCGCTCTCGTCCAGAGTTCTTCTTCTCCACTTCATCGGTCCCTCGTGACGACAAGCGCCGCTGAAAGGACTCCATACCGCCGTCATTGAAAATGGACATGCGGGCCGGAACTGAGAAGGTGCCGAAAACACCCCTTCCCGAGCGGAGTCAAACTGCCCCACATACCCTCACGGTTGCCCGTTGTTCACCACCATCCTGAGCACCAGCCGCGCATACTCCTCGCCCATCTCCTCCGGCGTGATCGGCCCCTTGGCCGAGAACCAGCCGGAGACGGAGACGCAGAGCGACAGGATCGCCGTGCGCAGCACGGTGACATTGGCGAAGTGGAACACGCCCTGGGCGCGGCCGGTGAGCAGGCACTCGTCGAGCACGCCGTTGACCTGGGTGCCGAGCGCGTCGATCACGCGGTGCTGCTCGTCGTCGAGCACCTGGTATTCCAGGGTCGCCACGTGCACGGCGGTGTGCATGTAGGCGTTGCAGCGCACGTAGCTGATCACCAGGGCACGCAGGCGCGCGGTCGGATCGTCGGTGGAGGCCGCCGCCCGGCGCAGGTCGTCGATCATGGCCGAGGCCATGGCCATGGTGAGCTTGAACAGCAGGTCCTTCTTGCTGGAGAAGTGCACGTAGAGAGCGGCCGGCGACATGTCGGCGCCGCGGGCGATGTCGCGCGTCGTCGTGGCGTGATAGCCCTTGGCGGCGAAATTCTCGATCGCCGAGATGACCAGCCGGCGCACCGAATTGTGCCGGGGCGGCCCGAAGAAATCGGCGGTAAAGCCCTGGTTCATCGACTCGATGAACGAGATCACATCCGTGCCGGAGGTGTCTCGCTGCTTGAGAGAGCGGACGCTCGCGCCATCGGTAGGCTTGGCAGGCTGATTCATCTCGACTTTTACAACGGTGCGAACAACGCGCGGGGTCCACGGGGAATGGCCGCGCCCTGGCCGGGCGCGGCGCAACGGCGCGAGGCTAGACGACTTGACATCGCCGCGCACCTCCATAAGCTTACTAAGCACGTGCTTATGTTGGCTAAGCACGTGCTCATAAAGCTGCGGCCATGCAAGGCCTGCGCGAGGGGTGAGGGACGCATGAAGGGGCGGGTCGACAGGGTCGGCGCGGCGGTCGGGTCGCCGGAGGGCAGTGCTGCGTGGGCGGCTCTCGTCGCGGGTGAGCGCGCATGAGCATCGCCACCTGGCTGAGGCGCAATGCGCAGTGGCGGCCGGAGAAGCTCGCTCTCGTCTCGGGCGCGCGGCGCTTCACCTACCGGGCTTTCGACGAGCGGGTGAACCGCCTCACCCGCGCCCTCGTCGACGCGGGCGTCGCCCGCGGCGACCGGGTCGCCGTCATCTCCAACAATGCCGCCGAGGCGGTGGAGGCGCTGGGAGCAGCGGCCAAGGGCGGCTTTGCCCACGTGCCCATCAACTTCCGCCTGTCCCCGCGCGAGGTCGCGCAGATCCTCGACCACAGCGGCGCCAAGGTGGTCATCGTGGAGGAGGAGTTCGCCGGCACCGTGGCGGGCATCGACACCGGCACCGGGCCCCGCGTGGTGCGCTACGACCCGCGCACCGCCGCGGCCTCCGACTACGAGCGCTGGATTGCCGCTTACGAGCCCACCGACCCCGGCATCGACACCACCGAGGAGGACGATTTCCTCGTCATCTACACCAGCGGCACGACCGGCACGCCCAAGGGCGTGCACTTCAAGCAGCGCCAGCCGATGGTCTACGCGCCGGTGGCGGTGATCCACTGCGAGCTCAAGCCCGATTCGCGGCTGCTCATGGTCTACCCCCACAACTCGATCGCCTCGGTGAACAGCTATTACGTCCCCGCCTGGATGATGGGCGCCACCGTGGTGCTGTCGGACGCGCGCGGCTTCTCCGCCGAGCGCTGGCTCGCCGAGGTGGAGCGCGAGGCCATCACCCACAGCTTCCTGGTGCCGACGATGCTGATCCGCATCCTCGACAGCGGCGCCGTGCCGTCCTTCGACGTCTCCAGCCTGGTGACGATCGGCTACGGCTCCGCCTCGATCCCGCGCCAGCGCGTCGAGGAGCTGTGCGCGGTGTTCGGCGACGTGCTCTTGCAGGGCTACGGCATGACCGAGACCTCGGCCATGGCCGTGGGGCTCACCAAGGCCGATCACCGCGCCGCGCTCGAGGGCGACGGGCGCAAGCTCGCCTCCTGCGGCCGCCCGATCTACGGCTGCGAGGTGCGCGTGGTGAACGAGGCCGGCGAGGATGTCGGGCCGGGCGAAGCCGGCGAGGTGATCTTCCGCGGCCCGCTCCTGTTCTCCGGCTATTGGAACGATCCGGAGCGCACGGCCGCTGCGGTGCGCGGCGGCTGGCTCTACTCCGGCGACATCGCCGAGGTGGACGAGGACGGCTTCCTCTACATCGTCGACCGCAAGAGCGACCTCATCATCTCCGGCGCCTACAACATCTCCAGCAAGGAGGTGGAGGAGGTGCTGGGCTGGCACGCGGCGGTGGCGGAGGCGGCCGTCGTCGCCCGCCCCGATCCGGAATGGGGCGAGAAGGTCCACGCCTTCGTGGTGCGCCGCGAGGGCGGCACCGCCGGCGAGGCCGAACTGATCGCCTTTTGCCGCGAACACCTGGCGCGCATCAAGTGCCCCGACCGCGTCGAGTTCGTCGACGGCCTGCCGCGCAACGCCCTGGGCAAGCTGGTGAAGGGGGAGCTGCGCGAGCGCGTGCGCGCCGCAGCCAAGGCCATGGTCCAGTGAAGCAACAAGCCGCCGGCCGAGAGCGGCAAATACTGACAAACAATCCGGGAGGGGTTTCATGAATAAGACGACGTGTAAGTCCTGGCGGCGAGCCGCCGCCGTTGGCGCCACGCTCGGGGCGCTCGCGCTGCCGCTGGCGGCCGCGGCCGCCGATGCGCCGGTGAAGATCGGCACGGTGTTGAGCCTCAGCGGGCCGGCGGCGGTGTTCGGCCTGCCCGAGCGCGACGCCATCAACGTCGTGGCCAAGAAGCTCGGCTTCAAGTCACCGGGCGGACGGCCGTTCGAGCTGGTGCTGCACGACGACAAGAGCAACCCGACAGAGGCGGCGCGCGCCGTCACCCAGGTGATCAATAACGACAAGGTCGTCGTGGTGGTGGGGCCGAGCACCGGCTCGGGCATCCTCGCCGCCGGGCCGATCGCCTCGCGCCTCAAGGTGCCGCTCATCGCGCCGGCCGGCACCATGGCGGTCGGCGACAGGAAGAACGAGTTCTGGCCCTGGGTCTTCCGCATGGCCATCAACGACGCCACCAGCATCGAGTTCATCCTCAAGGACATGGCCAAGAGCAAGGCCAAGAAGGTGGGCGTGCTGTACCAGGAGGATGCCTACGGCAAGACCGGCGTCGACCTCGCCAAGGAGATCGCGCCCAAGCTCGGCCTGGAGGTGGTGGAGACGGTGAGCGCCCCCTATTCGGCGACCGACCTGACCGCCCAGGCGACGCGCCTGCGCAACGCCGGCGTCGATACCGTCTTCCTCCAGGTGTCGATCGCGGCGCTGGGCACGTCGTTCCTCAAGGCGGCCCGCCAGATCGGTCTCGACAAGCCGATCTACGCCAACGCCGGCCTCGCCCAGCGCTCGTTCGCCGAGAATGTCGGGCCCGAGGCAGACGGCTTGCGGACGCTGAGCATCGGCAACCTGCCGTTCGAGCCGATCGCCGAGGAGAAGGAGCTGTCGGACCTGCTCAAGGCGGACGGCAAGGTGCCCCAGGGCTGGGGCGAGATCGTCGGCGCCAACGGGCTGCTGGCCGCGCTCGCTGCCATCGACGCACAGGCGGGCAAGGAGATCACCGGCGAGAGCATGCGCACGGCGCTGGAAGGGCTCTGCGGCTTCCGGTCCTACGCCCGCGGCAAGATCTGCTACTCGCCGGACAATCACGACGGCTGGGACGGCTCATCGCTGACCATCGTCGAGATCCGCGACAAGAAGATGCGCACGCTCGACTAGGTGTTCCCAAAGTGGATGGATGGCCGGGTCAAGCCCGGCCATGACGAGGCTGGGATGGACAAGCCAATACCCTCGGCGTCTCGGCCGGGCGTGACCCGGCCATCCATCCAAAAAGCCAAACCGCGACTTTCCGAGATCATGCTTCGCCACGGAGCGCCTGCTTGTTGACGTTCTCCGAATTCATCCTGCGCGGCGTGCTCGCCGGCTCGATCTACGTGCTGCTCGCGGTGCCCATGAGCCTCTTGTTCAGCACCGTGCGCACCATCGATTTCGCCGTGGGCGCCTATGCGCTCGTCGCCGCCGCGGTCGCGGCCAGCGTCGGCGGGGTGCTGGGCATCGCCGCCGGGCTCGGCGCCGCCGTCGCCGGCTCGGCGGCCATGGCGCTGATCTTCCTGCTGCTGAAGCGCTTCGGCTGCCACAACCACATCATCTATGCGCTGGCGAGCTTCGGTGTCGCCACCGCGCTCGCCTCGGCGGTGTTGTGGCAGTACGGCACCCAATCCTTCGTGCGCGACAGCTTCTCCCAGTTCTGGAGCCTGGCCGGCATCCGCATCAGCCCGCAGGGCGTGCTGAACCTGGTGACGGCGCTCGTTGCCGTCACCATCCTCTATGTCGTCATCCAGCGCAGCCAACTCGGCCGCATGATGCGGGCGGCTGCCGTCAACGTCATGGGCTCGGAGCTCGCCGGCATCCCGGTCGAGCTGATCCAGGTGGGCACCTATCTCGTCGGCGGCCTGCTCGGCGGCATCGCCGGCCTGCTCATCCTCTTCACCGCCGGGCTCGACTATTCGGCGCCGCTGTCACTGACCCTGAGCGGCTTCGCCGCCGCCATCGTCTTCGGCATCGACAATCCCTTCCGCGCGCTGTTCGGAGGGCTCGCCATGGGCGTCGCCGAGGCGCTGGCGGCCGGCTACACCTCGGGCATGGTCACCTCGATGGTGCCCTTCCTGTTCCTGCTCATCGTGCTCGGCACCAGCCGCTTCGGCGACGCCACCGTGGCGGGAGATCGCACATGACCTTCTGGGCCAACCATCGCAACACCCTGATCGCCATCGCCGCGGTGCTGATCGCCGCGCCCTTCGTCGCCAGCCGGCCCGTCTGGCTCGACAGCGCCGTCATCCTCGGCGTCTACGCCCTGCTCGCGCTGTCGGTTGGCATCAGCTACGGCCAGGCCGGCATCCTCACCATGTCGCAGGGCGCCTTCGCCTCGGTCGGCGCCTATGCCGCTGCGCTCTGTTCGGCCCGCTGGGGCTGGCCGCCGTTCACCGACCTGGTGCTCGCCATGCTGCTGCCGGCCGTGCTGGCCTATGGCGTCGGCCGGGTGGTGACGCGGCTGTCGCCGCTGGCGACGGCGCTCGCCACCCTGGCGCTCGGCTCGGTCATCTCCATCTACATCCGCCACGCCGACGATCTCACCGGCGGCTATGTCGGCTTCGCCGGCATTCCGGCCATCGGCTTCATCGATACGCCGCTCGAATATGCCGTGCTCGCCTGGCTGCTCGTCATCGCCGTGGTCTACGGCTACGAGAACCTGATGCGCTCGGCTCACGGCCGCGCCCTCAACGTGCTCCAGCAGGACCAGGCCCGCGCCCGCGCCGACGGCATCGATGTCGCCCGCTCCATGAGCGCCGCCTTCGCGCTCTCCGCCGCCATCGCCGGCATCGCCGGCTGGCTCTACGCCCATTACGTCTCGGTGCTCAGCCCGGAATCGCTGGACACCAACATCTCGGTCACCGCGCTGCTGATGGCCGTGGTGGGCGGAGCGGGCTACGTGCTCGGGCCCATCATCGGCACGGTGCTGTTCGACACCCTGACGCGGCTCTTGCCGGCGGCGGAATTGCAGGGCCTGTTCTACGGCCTCGCGCTTGTGGTCATCCTGCTGGTGGCGCGCACGGGCCTGATGGGGCTCGGCGAGCAACTCATCGGGGCCGCGCGCAGCGGCCTGGGCCGGCGCGCGGCCCCGGCCGCGGGGCTCCCTGCGCGGGCCGCGTCATGACCGGGCCCGCCTTCGACACACCCGTGCCCCCGGCGGCCGCGGATGCGCTGGTGGCCAGCGGCATCGAGGTCGCCTTCGGCGGCATCAAGGCGCTCGCCGGCGTCGGCGCCACCGTGGTGCCGGGCCGCATCGTCGGGCTGATCGGGCGCAACGGCTCCGGCAAGAGCACGCTGTTCAACTGCATGACCGGCTTCGTCCGGCCCGGCGCCGGCCGTGTCACCCTGGGCGGAGCCGACATCACCGGGCTCCCGGCCGAGCGGGTGGTGCGGGCCGGCATCGCCCGCACCTTCCAGACGCCGCGCATCGCCGAGGGTGCCGACGTGCGCACGGCCGTGCTGTGTGGCTTCTTCAATTCGGCGAAGACCTCGTTCATGGGCTCGGTCGCGGGCTTCGGCGCTGCCCGGCGCGAAGAGCGGCGCCTGCGCGAGGAGGCCGACGCGGTACTCGAGGGCCTGGGGCTCGCGGACCTCAGGCACACGGAGGTGCGCAGGCTCTCCATGGGGCTGGTGCGCATGGTCGACGTCGCCCGCTGCATCGCCTCCGGCGCCCGCTTCATCCTGCTCGACGAGCCGGCGGCCGGCTTGACGCAGGCCGAACAGGAGACCCTCTCCCGGCAGATCCGCGACGTCGCGGCGCGCGGCGTGGGCATCCTGCTCGTCGAGCACAACTTCGCCCTGGTGCGCAGCCTGTGTGAGACCGTCGTGGTGCTGGAGACCGGGCGGGTTCTGTGCGAGGGGGCGCCGGAGACCGTTGCGCGCGACCCGCGGGTGCTGCGCTCCTACCTGGGCGCCGTGGGCGAGAGCGACGAACAGGGCGAGGCCGCCGCATGACGCTCGAAGTCACCGACTTTTCCGCCCGCTACGGCCGCATCGAGGTGTGCCGCGGCATCGGCTTCACCGTCGCGCCCGGCGAGTTCCTGGTGGTGCTCGGCGCCAACGGCGCCGGCAAGAGCACGCTGCTCGGCGCGCTCGCCGGGCTGGTCACGTCCACCGGCGAGATCACGCTGGACGGCACGCGGCTCGACGCGGCGCCGGCGCGGCGGCGCGCCGGCATGGGCGTCGCGCTGGTGCCGGAGGGCCGACGCAACCTGTTCGCGCCGCTCACCGTGGACGAGAATCTCCAGCTCGGCCTGCGCCTGCTGCCCGCCGGCGAGCGCGAGGCCATGCGGGCGGAGCTGCTCGGGCTGTTCCCCATCCTCGCCGAGCGCGGCCGCCAGGCCGCCGGCATGCTGAGCGGCGGCGAGCAGCAGATGCTGGCGCTGGCCGTGGCGCTGGCGCGGCGTCCGGCCGTGCTGCTGCTCGACGAGCCGACGCAGGGGCTCGCGCCCATCGTGCTCGACGAGCTCGCCGCCGCCATTCGCCGTCTGCGGCCGCTCGGCCTGGCACTGGTGCTGGCCGAGCAGAACGTGCGCTTCGCCGCCGGCCTTGCCGACCGCTACGTCGCCTTGCGGGGCGGCGAGATTGTGCAGGCGGGCGGCGCCGACGAGCTGCGCGACCATCGCTTTGCCGCTGCCTCCCTGCTCGGCGCCGCCGCATGACCGCGGCGCTTCGGCGGGCGGGGCGCCCATGACCCCGAGGAGAGAGAGATGCTCGACATCGCAATAGTAGGGACCGGGGTCGTCTCGGCCCTCGGCTGTTCGCCGAAGGAATACCACGCGCGCATGATGGCGGGGGAATGCGCCATCCGCGCTGCGCCCTGGGACGCCGGACCCGGCAAGCACGCCTGGTGGGCGATGATCGACGACTTCAACGCCGCCGACTGGATGGACCCCAAGCTCATCGACGGCACGGACGTCTTCGCCCAATACGCCTTCGCCACCGCCAAGCAGGCCCTGGCCGAAGCCGACCTCGGCGCACTCGATGCCGAGCGCACCGCCATCGTGCACGGCGTCAGCATGGGGGGCGTGCGCGCCCTGACACTCGCCCAGCACAAGCTGGAGACGGAAGGCCCGGCCGCGATCCCGCGCAAGACCGAGATCCAGATCTACCCCAACATGGCGGCCTCGCAGATCGCCATGGCGCATCAGCTGCACGGCCCGAGCCTGACGGTGACCACGGCCTGCGCGGCTTCCCTCGACGCCCTCGGCCAGGCGGCGCAGATGATCCACTATGGCCAGGTCGACGTCGCCATCGCCGGCGCGACCGACGGCGGCCTCACCATCGCCGGCGATCCCGGCTTCACGCCGGCGGTGTTCTACACCTCGACCCTCTACGGCATGGTGGCGCCCGCCACCGACCCGCGCCGCGCCATGCTGCCGTTCGATGCCAACCGCCGCGGCATCGTGGTGGGTGAAGGCTCGGCCATGTTCATCCTGGAGAACGGCGCCAGGGCCCGCGCCCGCGGTGCCAGGATCCTCGGCTACATCCGCGGCTACGGCACGCTGGCCGACGCCTATCACCCCTCCTCCCCCGACCCCACGGGGCGCTGGGAGGCGCGGGCGATGGAGAAGGCGCTGGCCAGCGCCGGCATCGAGGCCGGCCAGGTGGACGCGCTGATCGCCCATGCTACCGGCACGCCCAAGGGCGACACGGCCGAGATCAACGCCATCAACATGGTGCACGGCGACCGCGCCAAGCCGCTGCCGGCCGCCTCCATCAAAGGGCACATCGGCCACAGCGGCGCCGCCTCCGGCGCCATGGCGCTGGTGACGGGGCTTCTCGGCATGGCCGAGGACCGCTTCATCTTCAACTGCAACACCACCGACCCGGATCCGGAGGCCCGCTTCGATGTGGTCATCGAGAAGCCCCGCGAGATGCGGGTCGACACGTTGCAGCTGAACTCCTTCGGCTTCGGCGGCCAGAACGCCTCGATGATCGTGACGAAGACCTGAGGGGAGCGCTGCGCGCGGGCGAGGTTAGCCGCACGGCGCGTTTTCAAGTCGATGGATGGTCGGGCTTGACCCGACCATCCATCCACTCACCGATTCACAGCCGCTGTGACGGAGCTCCCGGAGCTTGGGCTGCAGCGTGGCGTCCGACTGCCTACCCCCTCGGCGGCACCCGCAGTCCATCCACGAACACGTCGACCAGTCTGAGCACGCTCGCCTGCCAGCCGGGCTGGTCGTTCATGTAGCACATGGCGATCAGCGCCCTCAGGATGTCCTCGGCGCCGACGTCGGCGCGTATGCGGCCCTCTGCGGCGGCGCGGGCGAGCAGGCTGCCGACGGCCGTGGTCAGGCGCTCGTAGGAGAAGGCCGCGAGGTCGGTCTTGCCATGGGCGGCGATGGCGAGGGCCGCGGCCATGCCCTTCTTGGTGGCGACGAAGGCGACGTTGGAGTGCAGCCAGCGGCGCAGGGCCTCGACCGGATCGGGCTCGCCCTTGAGCGCTTCCGCCAATTCGCCGAGCTGCTCCACCTCGCGCCGGTACACCGCCTCGTAGAGCGCCTCCCGCGTCGGGAAGTGGCGGTAGAGCGTGCCGATGCCGACCCCCGCCTGCCGCGCCACCGCCTCCAGGCTCGCCTCGGTGCCACCGGCGCTGAACACCGCCTTGGCCGCGGCCAGCACACGCTCGCGGTTGCGCACGGCGTCGGCCCGCCGCCGGCGCGGCCGCTCGGGGCCCTTGGCCGCCGCCTCTTCGGCGCTAGGTTCCTGGGCTGAGGGAGCCATCATCGGGATCGTTCGTCCTCCGTCTTGCAAGTTGGAGGCATTCTCCATATCTTGAAAAGCGGAGGCCACCTCCGCATATTGAACATGTAGGGCACGCCGCATGCCCTGTCCTGCTCGACGCCGCGTATCCGCGCCGACCCTTACGTGTTTCCCAGCATTCCCGGCGCGCCTGAAAGCCGCCGGCCCCCCGGCGCACGACCGTGCGCGCGGCCGAATCCGCTTTGCCAAACGATACCACTGATCGGAGCAGCGCCATGTCTTTCTCCATCAGCCTCGCCGTCAACGGCGTGGCGCGGAACGTCGAACTCGACGATCCGCGCGTCACGCTGCTCGACCTCCTGCGCGAGCGCCTCGACCTTCCCGGCACCAAGAAGGGCTGCGACCGCGGCCAGTGCGGCGCCTGCACCATCCTCGTCGACGGCCGGCGCATCAACGCGTGCCTGGCGCTGGCGGTGAGCCACGACGGAGCCGCCATCACCACTATCGAGGGCCTCGCCCATGGCGATGAGCTGCATCCGGTGCAGGCTGCCTTCATCGCCCACGACGGCTTCCAGTGCGGCTTCTGCACGCCGGGCCAGATCATGAGCGCCGTCGGCCTGATCGGGGAGGGCCAGGCCGGCGACGACCCCGAGCGCATCCGCGAGGGCATGAGCGGCAATCTCTGCCGCTGCGCCGCCTACGCGGGCATCACCGAGGCGGTGCTGGAGGCGCAGCGGCGCCTCGCCGCGCCCGAGCGGGAGAAGGCGGCATGAAGAATTTCGAATACGTCAGGCCCGCGACCATCCCCGAGGCGATCGCCGCGGCGGCCCAGCCGGGCGCGGCCTATCTCGCGGCAGGCACCAACCTCCTCGACCTGATGAAGGGCGGCGTCGCCCGGCCGGAGCGGCTCGTCGACGTGACGCACCTGCCGGAGCTCGACCGCATCGAGCGCCTGCCCGGCGGGGCCCTGCGCATCGGCGCCCTGGTGCGCAACGCGGATCTCGCCCACGATCGGGCCTTCGCCGCGGCCTATCCGGCCGTCGCGGAAGCGCTGCTGTCGGGCGCCTCGGCGCAGCTGCGCAACGCCGCGACGGTGGCCGGTAACCTGCTTCAGAAGACCCGCTGCGGCTACTTCTACGACATCGCCAGTGCCTGCAACCGCCGTGAGCCCGGCGCCGGCTGCGACGCTCGTGAGGGCGAGAACCGGCAGCATGCGGTGCTGGGCTGGAGCGAGGCCTGCATCGCCACCCACCCGTCCGACTTCTGCGTGCCGCTCGTCGCGCTCGACGCGGTGGTGGAGATCGAGGGTCGGGCAGGGCGGCGCGAGGTGCCGGTGGAGGCCCTGCACCGGCTGCCGGGGGATGCGCCGGCGCACGAGAATACGCTGGAGCCGGGCGACCTGATCGTGGCGCTGCGCCTGCCGGCGGAGGCCGCGCGCTTCGCCGCCCATGCCCGCTATCTCAAGGTCCGCGAGCGCACCTCCTATGCCTTCGCCGTGGTGTCGGCCGCTGCGGCGATCGACATCGCCGGCAACACGGTCCGCGCGGCGCGGCTGGCGCTCGGCGGCGTCGCCGCCAAGCCGTGGCGGGCCCGGCAGGCCGAGGCACTGCTCGTGGGCGTCACGCCCGACGCGGCGACGTTCCGGGCGGTCGCCGAGGCGGCGCTGGCCGAGGCGAGGCCCTCCGGCGACAACGCCTTCAAGATCGAGCTCGCCCGCCGCCTCGTCGTGCGCGCCTTGACGCTCGCCGCCGCCGGCACTCCGGCGCGCCTGCCGGCCCTGCCGGCATCCCCTTTCGCTTCTCAGCCAGGAGCGCTCCCCCATGCCTGAGATCAGCCTCAGCCAGGCGCCGGCCCACCAGCGCCACGGCTCAAACAGCGGCCAGCCGCTCACCCGCCGCGACGGCGTCCTCAAGGTCACCGGCGCTGCCCGCTACGCGGCCGACAACCACCCGCCCGGCCTGCTCTATGCGGTGCTCGCCACCGCGGCCATCTCCCGCGGCCGCGTCGCCGCTTTGGAGATCGCCGCCGCCAAGGCCCACCCGGGCGTCGTCGACGTGATGACGCCGGCCCACAAGCCGCCGCTGGCGGAGGACCCGGACGCCAAGACCAACCCGTTCATGTTCCGGCTCGAGCTGCTGCAGAACGACCAGGTGCGCTACGCCGGCCAGGCGATCGCCGTGGTGATCGCCGAGAGCCTGGAGGCGGCGACCGAAGGGGCCGCGCTGCTGGCGCCGCGCTACGAGGCGTTGCCAGCCCGCGTCGGTCTCGACGGCGATACGAGCTTCCTGCCGCCGGCCGTCGGCATCGGCAACCCGGCGGCGGTGACGCACGGGGACGTGGAGGCGGCGCTGGACGCTGCACCCCTCACCGTCGAGGCGACCTACGAGACGCCGGCGCAATACCACAACGCCATGGAGCCGCATGCCGTCGTGGCGGCCTGGGACGGCGACCGCCTCTCCGTCGATACGCCGAGCCAGGGCCTCATCATGGCCCAGGGACGCATCGCCGGGCTGTTCGGCATCGCCCCGGACCACATCCATATCCGCAGCCCCTTCCTCGGCGGCGGCTTCGGCTCCAAGGGAATGATTTCCGGGCCGCAGCTGCTGGGCATCATGGCGGCCAAGCTGGTCGGCCGGCCGGTGAAGCTGGTGCTGCGCCGCGAGCAGATGTACGGGCCCGTGGGCCATCGCGCGCCCACCCGTCAGCGGCTGCGCCTCGGCGCCGACGGCGAGGGCCGGCTCACCGCCATCGCCCACCACGCCAAGACGGTGACCAGCAGTTTCGACGATTTCTACGAGCCGGCGGCCGACGCCTCGCACACGCTCTATGCCGCGCCCGCCATCGCCACCTCGCACGAGGCGGTGCGCATCGACATCGGCACGCCGCTGTTCATGCGCGCTCCGGGCGAGGCGACCGGCTCGATCGCGCTGGAGAGCGCCATCGACGAGGCGGCGCACGCCTGCGGCATGGACCCGTTGGCCTTCCGCCTCTTGAACTACGCCGAGGTCGAGCCGATCACCGGCAAGCCCTTTTCCTCCAAGGCGCTGCGCGAATGCTACGCGCAGGGAGCCGAGCGCTTCGGCTGGGCGGGCCGGCCGCGTGAGCCGCGGCAGATGCGTGACGAGGACGGCTTCCTCGTCGGCTGGGGCGTGGGCACCGCGACCTTCCCGGCCCTGATGTTCGCCGCCGAGGCGCGGGCCGTGATCCGTGCCGACGGCACCGGGGTCATGGAGACCGGGGCACACGACATGGGGCAGGGCGCCTGGACGGCGCTGGCCCAGATCGCCGCCGACGGCCTGGGGCTCGGCATCGACGAGGTCGAGTTCCGCGCCGGCACGTCGGATCTGCCGGATGCGGGCATCGCCGGCGGCTCGGCCCACACCGCCACCGCCGGCACGGCCCTGCACAACGCCGGCGCGGCGGTCATCGCCAAGCTCGCCGACCTGGCGACGGGCGACGAGCGCTCACCCCTGTTCGGCGCCGGCAACGCCGGCGTGGTGGCGCGCGGCGGCCGCCTGCACCGTCGTGACGACCAGAGCCGCAGTGAAGGCTACGGCGAGATTCTCGCCCGGGCCGGTCTCGCCGAGGTCGAGGCCCGCGGCCAGGGCACGGCGGATCCGGCGGCCCAGTCCACCTACGCCATGCACGCGCACGGCGCGGTGTTCGCCGAGGTCAAGGTCGACCCCGACCTCGGCCAGGTCCGCGCCACGCGCCTGGTCGGCGCCTTCGCCGCCGGGCGCATCATCAACCCCAAGCTGGCGCGGAGCCAGCTCTACGGCGGCATGATCTGGGGCGTGTCCTTCGCCCTGCACGAGGAGGCGGTGACCGATCGGCGTTCGGGCCGCATCCTCAACGCCGACCTCGCCGAGTACCACGTGCCGGTCAACGCCGACGTGCCCTCGCTGGAAGCCGTGCTGGTCGACGAGCACGACCCGCACGTGAACGCGCTCGGCATCAAGGGTGTCGGCGAGATCGGCATCACCGGCTCGGCCGGCGCCGTCGCCAACGCCGTCTGGCACGCCACGGGGGTGCGCGTGCGCCGTTTCCCGATCCGCATCGAGGCGCTGATCGGGGCGTGACTTTGCACCCTCTCTCCACATGCGGGAAAGGGCCGGGTGAGGGGGCGGTGCCGGCATGTGCTCCGCGGGCGCCTCATTCTGGAGCGCCCCTCACCTGGCCTGCGCTTGAGCGCAAGCCGACCTCTCCCCGTACGTAGTCTAGGGCCGTCGAGCGCAGCCGCGCACCCTCGCCCCGCTTGCGGGGAGAGGGAGAGGTGAGGGGGCCTCCCGGAATAGGGTGAAGGGTAACCGGAGACCGTCGGCCGCTACTGCGAGGATTTGAGCCAGGTGGCGTCAGCGGTGAGAGGGCGGCCCGTCACTTCAGCCCGCACGCGCTCGCCTCCAGCGGCGGGAATGCCTTTGCCGCCGGGACGACCGTGTCGATCTCGTAATAGTCCCACGGATAGGTCGAGGCCGCGGGTGTCTTCACCCGCATCAGGTAGATGTCGTGGATCAGGCTGCCGTTGCGCCGGATCTCGGCGTTGCGCGCATAGAAATCTTTCACCGGGCTGGATTTCAGCTGGGCCATCACCTTGGCCGCGTCATCGCCGCCCACCGCCTCGACGGCTTTCAGATAGTGGGTGACGAGCGAGTAGATCGCGGCGTTCTGCACCGTGGGCATGGCCTGGCGCTCGGCGAAGAAACGTTTGGACCAGGCCCGCGTCGCATCGTCGAAGTCCCAATAGAACCCCTGCGTGACGTACATGCCCTGCGCCACCTCGAGGCCGATGGCGTGGATGTCGGTGAGGAAGGCGTCGAGCGCCGCCAGGGTCTGCTTGGGCGCGATGCGGAACTCCGCCGCCTGCTTGACCGCATCGATGGTGTTGGCGCCGGCGTTGGCAAGGCCGATCACATCGGCGCCGGAGGCCTGCGCCTGCAGCAGGTAGGAGGAGAAGTCCGTCGTATCGAGCGGATGGGCGACAGAGCCCACCACGGTGCCGCCGAGCCGTTTCACGGTCGCGGCCGCATCCTTCTCCAGCGAGCGGCCGAAGGCGTTGTCGACGGTGATGAAGAACCAGGACTTGCCGCCGCGCTTGACCAGCGCATCCGCCGAGCTGTTGGCCAGTGCGTAGGTGTCGTTGGTCCACTGGATGTTGGTGGGGCTGCATTCCTCGTTGACGGCCCGGCCGGTGATGGTGCCGGTCAGCAGGGTCACCTTGTGGCGCTCGCGCGCGATGTTCATCACCGCAAGCCCGACGGCCGAGTTCACCAGGTCGACGACCACGTCGACCTTGTCGGCGTCGAACCATTGGCGGGCGATGGCGGAACCGATGTCGGGCTTGTTCTGGTGGTCGGCGGCGACCAGCTCGACGGGCCGGCCGGCCACCTGGCCACCGAAATCGGCGATGGCCATCCTGGCGGCGATGACCGAGCCCTGGCCGGCGATGGCCGAATAGGGGCCCGACAGGTCGGTGAGGACGCCGATCCTGACGATGCCGTCGCTCAGCTCGGCTGCAGGTGCGGGCCGGGGCGCGATCGCGGCGATGGCGAAAAGCGCCGCGGCGAAGCGGCGGGCGGCAGCGAACCTGGTCATGGGTGGCGCTCCTCGGGCGCGAGCAGCCGCGTGATGTCGGCCACGTCGTCAAGATCCTCGAAATGCCTGATCGCCTCGACCAGGCGCCGGACCGTGGCGTCGGCGAGGGGGCGGGCGGCGTAGCGCACGCAGCGCAAGAGGCGCTCCTCGACGATGTCGTCCCAATCAAGCGGATCCGCGGGCGTGCCGCGCATCGTCTCCAGCACGAGGTGGTGTACCGCGCCGCTGTGCAGCCGGACCCGCACCTCGATCGGGGTGAAGCGGATGACACCGCGCGCCGTCGGCAGGACGTCGACGCGCACGCGCTCGGCGAGGGCCCGCACCGTCGGATCGGCGATCAGCTCCCCGTCCACATGGGGGATGAACACGTCGCCGAACACGATGGCCGCCGCCACCGTGTGCGGAATGCTGAACTGCGCCTCGACCTGCGGCGACGGCGAAGCGGGCGAGACCGGCGCGCCGGCGACCCGCACGCACGTCTCCGAGACGAGCACCTCGATCTCGTCGATGGCCGCGGCCTCCAGGCCGTGCGTCCGCTTGAGCTGCAACACCGCCTCGATCGGCGCGTGGGTGCAGCGCGAGGAGGGGAAGCGCTTGATGCTGGAGGCGGCGCCGAGGAAGCGCGCGCCAAGACCGTCGAATAGCGCCTCGCGGTCGCAGGCGGCATGGCCGAACAGACGGCAGAAGCCGAACTTGCCTTCCAGCACGTGGATGACGCCGGTGACGCCGGCCTCCGCCAGGCGGAGCGAGCGCAGGCCGTCGCCGGCGTTCAGCGCCGGCTGCAGCCGCTTCACCAGGGCGCCGTCGGGGAGCGCCTGGACGGAGGCCGCCGCCTGGCACGAGGCGATGCCGAAGGCCTCGCGCAGCACCGCCGGCGAGGCGCCGCGGATCTTCCCGGCGCCGGCGACGGCGGCGAAGCCTGCCAGCAGTGCGTTGTGGTGGCCGAGCGCAAAGGTCCGCTTCGCCGCGGCGCCGATGCGGCACATGACGTCGGCGCCGAGCATGATGGCGGTGAGCGCGTCGCGGCCGCCGACCTTGCCTTGCGCCTCCGCCGCGGCCAGGGTCGCCCACAGCGATGGGGCCGTGGCGTGGACCACGGCGGGGTCATAGAGGTCGTCCAGCTCCAGCGCGTGACACATCATCACGTTGGCGACGACGGCGTTGGGCGCCGGGCAGGTGCCGCCCAGGACGGCGATGCGGCTCTCCGCCGTGCCGCCCCAGCCGCGCACGAGATCGGCCACCGCGGCGCAGCCGGGCGCGGCCGAGCCGGCGATGGTGGTGGCGATGGCATCGAGCAGAAACTTCTTGGTGGCCTCGCGGGCCGTGTCCGGAATGTCGGAAAAGGTGGTCTCCGCGACATGCCGCGCGACGCGTACGATGGCATCCTCGTGGCCGGCGGGCGCGGGGCCGGCTCGCTTTGCCGGGGTCGGCCGCGGTGCCGCGGCCGGCGGCGAGCCGGCCACGGCCTGGACGAGGTCTCTGGCGTCCGCGAGCCGCTCGAGCCGGCCGGCCACGTCGACCAGCCGGTCGATCCGGTCCTGGTTGAAGGGGATGCGGCTGAATGCGCCGACGCGCTGCACCCGCTCGGCGATGATCTCGTCCCAGGACATCGGCCGCTCTGGGCTGCCCTTGAGCTCTTCGACCGTATGGACGAGCACGCGGCCATCCCGCGTGGCGAGCCTGATGGTGACCGGGGTGAAGCTCATCGAGCCGGCGCCGCCGGGCCTGACGGCGGCCGTCACCCGCGCCGCCAGCGCCACGACGGCGGGGTCGCCGAGCGCCTCGGGGCGCATCTGCGCGGCGAAGACGTCGCGCCACAGGATCGCGGCAGCGACGGTGTAGGGGATGGAGAACTGGGCGAAGGTCTGCGACGGCTCGGGATCGGGGAGGTAGGGTGCGCCGCAGATCTCGACGCAGCCCTGCGATACCTCGACGACGACGCTCTCCACCTCGTCCGGCCGCACGTCGTAGCGCCGCACCAGCTCCAGCGCGCATTCGATCGGCCCGTTGGCGCAGCGGGAGGTGGGATAGCGCTTGATGGTCAGCTCGGCCCCGTAGAAGCGGCGGCCGAGCTCGCCAAGCAGCGGCGCGCGGTCCAAAGCGCTGTGGTTGAACAGCCGGTAGAACCCGTAGGGGCCTTCGAAGACATTGCGGATGCCGGTGATACCGCGCATCGCCAGATCCACCGCCTTGAGGCCGTCGGCGGCATTGAAGGCCGGCTGCAGCCGTTTCACCAGGGCGCCGTCGGTCGCGGCCTGCACCGTGGCGCCGGCCTGCGAGAAGGTGATGCCGAAGGCGTCGCGCAGCGTCGCGGCGTCGAGCCGGCGCAGCTTGCCGGCCGCGGCGGCGGCCCCGAAGCCGGAGAACAGCGCCGTGTGATACCCGAGGTAGAGGGTGCGCGGCGCCGCCAGGCCGAGCCGCACCATCAGGTCGACGGCGCCGGCCACCGCCGTGATCAGATCGCGCCCGCTCGCCCCGCCCATCACCTCCGCCGTGGCGAGCGCCGCCCACAAGGACGGCGAGGTCGGGTGGACGATGGCCGGGTAATGCGCGTCGTCGATCTCGAGCGCATGGGCCATGGCCACGTTGGCGATCACCGCCTCGTGCGCCGGCAGGCGATAGCCCCACATGGCGACGGTCGCGTCAGGCCGGCCCCCCTGGCGCGCCAGCGTATCGACGATCGCCGCGATTCCCGGTTGGTCCGAGCCGATGACCGTCGCCGCCAGCGTGTCGAGGATGAACAGCTTGGCGGCGGCGATGGCCTGCACCGACAGGTCGTCGTAGGCGAGGCCGACGATATGATCGGCCAACGGAACGACAACGTCGGCATCCGGCTCCTGTATCGAGGTCACGGCGGTCTCCAGTCGAAGGGCGGGCGGAGCGGGCGAGGGCGTCCGTGTCCCGGCCGCTACTTCTTCGTCAGCGGGCAGGCGCCGTCGGCGAGCGGCTGGAACGCCTCGTCGCGCGGGATGGTCGTCAGGATCCTGTAATAGTCCCACGGATACTTGGATTCCGCCTCGGTCTTGACCTGGGCGAGGTACATCTCGTGGATCATGCGGCCGTCGTCCCGGATGCGGCCGTCGACGGCGAAGAAATCGCGGATCGGATTGGCCTTCATCTCGGCCAGCACCTTGCCGGCGTCGGTGCTGCCCACCTTCTCGACGGCCTTCAGGTAGTGCGTGATGGCCGAGTAATTGCCGGCCTGGACCACGCTCGGCATCGCCTTGTGGCGGGCGAAGAAGCGCTTGGACCAGGCGCGGGTTGCCTCGTCGCGGTCCCAGTAGAAGCCGGCCGTGAGGTACATGCCGCCGGTGGCCTTGAGGCCGAGGCTGTGGATATCGGTGATGAAGATGGCGAGGCCGGCGAGCGTCTGCTTCGGCTGGATGCCGAACTCCGCCGCCTGCTTGATCGCGTTCACCGTATCGAGCCCGGCGCTGGCGAGGCCGATCACCTGGGCGCCGGAGGCCTGCGCCTTCAACAGGAACGAGGAGAAATCCAGCGTGCCGAGCGGATAGGGCGACGAGCCCACGACGTTGCCGCCTTCCTTCTCGACGAACTTGCCGGCGACGTCCTTCATCGAATGGCCGAAGGCGTAATCGGCGGTGAGGAAGTACCACGACTTTCCGCCGTGCCTGGTGACGGCGCTGGCGGTGCCGTGGGCCAGCGCCCAGCTGTCGAAGCCCCAATTGACGGTGCGGTCGTTGCACTGCTCGTTGGTGATCGCCATGGCCGCGCCGCCGGTGACGATCAGCAGCCGGTCGCGGTCCTTGGCGATCTTCATGACCGCGAGGGCAACGGCGGAGTTCTCGGCGCCGACGATGAGGTCGACCTTGTCCTCGTCATACCACTGCCGCGCCAGGGCGGAGGCGATGTCCGGCTTCTGGTAGTCGGCCGAGATGAAGCGGATCGGTTTGCCCAGCACCTTGCCGCCGAAGTCCTCCACGGCCATTTGGGCGCCGAGCACGGCGCCGGGCCCCTGGTAATCCCGGAAGATGCCGGACAGGTCGGTCATGACGCCGATGGTCACGCCATCCTCGGCCGCGCGAGCCGGCATGATGTGCGCCAGGACGGCGAGTGAAAGCATCGCGCCTGCGCGAGCGAAGTATCTCACCGGAGAATCCTCCCCAACTGGTCTTATTCCGCCGGCCGGCTGGCCTAAGCTGTTTTTGGATAGGTCTTGAACGACAGCGTTCCGTCGAGCTTGAGCCGATCGACCAGGTCGATCTCCCAGGAGAGATAGTTGCGCATCGCCTGCTCGAGGTTGGTCTCGACCTCGAACGGCTTCGGCTCGATGTCGTCCGGCTCGTCGGTCCAGAGCGGCGCGCCAACGGTCGGTAGCCCCGCCGCAATCCAGGCGGCGGTGCCGCCGGCGAGCACACGCGTCCCGGCCGGAAGGCCTGGATCGCCCGACGCCAGGGTGGCCAGAATGCCGTCGTCGGAGGTGAGGACCAGCGGCGCTGCGCCTGCGGCCGCGACGGCCTTCACCAGCCGCGCCCGCACCGCGTGGACGGCGCCGGGAATGTGCCCGGCTTTGTAGGCGCGGCTGAGGGCGAGATCGATGACGCGCACCTGGCCGCTCGCCAGCTCGGCCTCGAGGCCGGCGGCATCGATCGTCGCCGGGCGGGCGCTCTCCAGCCCGAGCACCGGCGCCGGCCGTGGGCCGGACACCAGCGTCTCTCCCGCCGGCGGCCGGGTGAGGATGCGGACCTCGCGCCAGCCCATCTGGATCAGCCACGAGGCGGTCATGACGGCGCGAACCTCGTCGGGATCGAACAGAACGATGCGGGCGCCGCGAGCGCCGACGTAGCGGTCGGTCTCCTGGACGAGCTGTCCGCCAGCCGCGTTGACCGCGTCCGCCAGGTGCCCGGCGGCGTATTCATCAGGCTGCCGGACGTCGAAGACGTAGAGGCTGCGGCGGTGCCGCTCGGCCCTCCAGGCGTCGAGGGTGGCGGCATCGATCGCGGTCACGCCGAAGCGACGGGCGACGGCGGCGGCACGCTCCCGTGCCAGTCGAACGCGCTCCGGCGAGGGGAGGGGGGCGGCCCGGGTGCTGCCGTGCTCGAGCGACAGGCCGGCCAGTTCCCAGCCCATGGTGCCGTTGCGCAGCGCCACGACCCGACCTGGCGTCCCCGCATTGATCAGGGATTGGGCGCCGATGATGCTGCGCGTGCGCCCGGCGCAATTGACGACGATGAGCGCGTCGTCGGCGCGCGGCACCTGATCGAGGCGGTGCACGAGTTCCGCACCGGGCATGTTGATGCCGCCCGGAATGTTCATCACCTCGTATTCGGTGAACGGGCGGCTATCGAGGATCACCGTCGGCTCGCCGCGCTCGAGCCGCGCGCGCAATTCGTCCGCGCCGATCGAGGGCGTGTGGTACGTCGTCTCGACGAACTCGCCGAAAGCCTTGCTCGGCACATGCACGCCGCTGAACAGCGTGCCGCCCTCGCGCTCCCAGGCGTCGATGCCGCCGTCCAGGGTGTCGATGTTCGTATAGCCGAGCGCGCTCAGCCTGGTCTTGGCTCTGTCCGCGAGACCCTCGCCGGCATCGCACAGGACGATCGGCGTCGTCAGGCGCGGCACCAGATCGGCGATCAGCAGTTCGATCCGGCTGAGCGGGGCGCTGGCGGCCAGCAGCAGGTGGCGCGCCGCAAACGTCTTCTCCTCCCTGACGTCGAGCAGAGCGATTTCTTCGCCAGACAGCAGCCCCGCCCGCAAAACCTTCGGTGTCATATGTGAATTACCTTCGTTCTTGCTTGCCCGCTTTCCGGCCAAACGAAGCCGTCCGATCGGAAGCGCTTCATCTGACGAACTGGAGCGCTTCGCGCTTAGTTGAACTCGCGCAATGGCGAAGCGCTCGAGGCGCAGACCCGAGACCGCGCGCAACTTGCCACGGAAAATGGCAGGCGGTAAAGAATATAATGGAATTTTCTTTCCGAAATAAATCCCAATTCATTCCGCTTTTGGAGATGTTTGTTCTCCACGGCGGCCTTCGGCGGATCGGGGAACCATGCTAGGGAGCCTGTCCGAGATTGGAACGAGGCCAATGTCACCGGGCTCCGGATGAACCAGACCAGCAAAGCCGCGAAAGCGGGACGGCCCGCCGGGTCGAGAGCGCAAAGGGCGGCAACCGGTCAGGAGCCTGAGAGCGACCTGCCGTCGTCGGAGCAGGGGGCGCTGCGCCGCGGGCTCGCGATCCTCGACAGCCTGGCAGCGACCGAGCGGCCGCTGACCTTGGCGGAGATCAGCCAGCAGGTGGGGCTGACCGCCAGCACCACGCACCGGCTGCTCCAGCAGCTCGGCGAAAGTGGGCGGGTGCTACGGCTGGCGAGCGGCTTCATCCTGTCGCCGCGATCGGCCTCGCCGCTCAGCCTCTACCATCCGATGAGCAAGCTGCGCCGGAACGCGTCGGAGGTGCTGCGGAACCTGCAGACGACCTACGGGCCGAGTGCGTCCATGACCATCGTCATGGGTACCGAGCGTATGGTCGTCGAGCTCGCTTCGGGCGACGACGGCTTCGTCCCTTATTTCGACACGCATCTGCGCACGCCGCTTCACGCCTCGGCCTCCGGCAAGATGCTGCTGTCGTCGCTGGCTTGGCCACAGGCCTCCGCCTTGCTCGGCCCGGCGCCATATCCGCGGCTGACCGCGTCGACGATCGTCGATGAAGCGCCTCTGAGGGAGGACCTGGAGCGGACGGCCGAGCGCGGCTACGCGACCAACTTCGACGAGTATTGCGACGGCATCTCGGCGGTCGGATCCCCCATCGTTCTTCCCGACGGCGGCTTGTTCGGGTCGATCATCCTGACCGGCCGGAGCAAATACTTCGGCAAGGACTCGCTGCCGGCGATGGCGGGGGCCGTGCGCTCGGCCGCCCAGCTGTTCTCGGTCGCCTACCCGACCGTGAGGAACGTGGCGCTGTTTGTCGGCCGCTGACGGCTCAGGGGGAGCCGCAAGAGCCAACAGCCAGCAGCCGAGAGCACCATAGGGCGGGCGAGCACGCCCTATGGCCTAACTGCCCCCGGTCATGGCGAAAGCGCCTTACATTTCAGCGTCAGGGGCAGGCTTGACCGGGCCATCCAGCGCCGCGGGCAGCGCGCCGCGCTGGGTGCCGCCGAGCAGCGCATCGACGGGACTGGCGCCGGTGAAGCCGGCTTGCGACAGGATGGCGTCGAGGATCGGCTTCTGGGCTCCGTAGCTCAGCAACTGGCTGCTCAGGTCCGCGATCGGGCCGCCACCGTTCGCCGCGCCGCCCCCATCGTGACCGACGGCGCCGAGCAGGCCGCCGGCGCTGAAGATCTTGATGTCGGAGATTTTTTCGACCGGCTTCATCGCCTGCTCGAGCGCCTCGGGGATGACGGCGATGCGCTGCTTGGTCAGCTCGAAGTCGACCATCTGCGGTGACAGAGCGTTGCGCGCCTCGTTCAGCGCCCGTTCGCGCTTGGCCTCGGCCTCGCCGAGCTCGACGATGCCACCGGCCCGTACCTTGTTGGCCTCCGCCTCCGCCTGCGCCTGGGTCAGCATGGCGGCGGCCAGGTTTTCCGCCGCCTCCCGCTCTGCCTCGGCCTTGACGGTGACCCCCGTCGCCGCCTGTTCGGCCTCCTTGCGGGCCTCGATGACGGCGATCTTCTTGGTGCGCTCGGCCACCTCGACGGCGCGGGCCGTCGCCACCTGCTCCTCGGCGGTCACCGCGGCGGCCCGGGCCTCCTCGGCCTTGGCCTTGGCCTGGGATTCGGCCTCGCTCTTCTCGGCGACGGCGATGGCCGCCCCGATGCGGGCGGTCTCGGAGATGCGCTTGGCCTCGGCCTCGCTCTCGGCGATGCCGCGCTCGGCCAGGATGCGCGCCGTCTCCTTGGCCTGCCGCGCCTCGGCCTCGCTCTTGGCCACCCCGCGCTCGGTCTCCAGCCGCGCCGTCTCCTCGGCGAGGCGCGCCGCCTGCTCGGCGCGGGCCTGCTCGGCGCGCGTCTCGGCGGTCTTGTTGGCGATGTCACGCTGCTGGGTGAGCTCGGCGTCCCGCTGTTCGCGCTCGATGGTCAGCCGCCGGAGCGCCGCCTCGCGGTCCTTGGTGGCGATGGCGACCTCGTTCTCGCGCACGATCTCGTTGCGCTCGCGGCGTCGCTCCTCGGTGACGCGGGTCAGCGCCGTCAGGCCCTCGGCGTCGAAGGTGTTGTTGGGATTGAAGTGGGCAATGTCGGTCTGGTCGAGCCGCGTCAGCGACACCGATTCGAGCTCCAGGCCGTTCGACTGGAGGTCGGCGGCGACCGCGTCCTGCACCGCCTTGACGAAGTTGGAGCGCTTCTCCTGCAAGTCCTTCAGCGTCATGGTGGCGGCCACCGAGCGCAGCCCGTCGACGAACTTGGCCTCCACCAGCGTCTTCAGCAGGTCGGCATTGTTGGTGCGGTCGCCCAGCGTCTGGGCGGCGAGGGAGATGTTCTCGGCATCGGGCTTCACCCGGACGTAGAACTCGGCGGTGATGTCGGCGCGCATGCGGTCGGCGGTGATCAGGGATTCGCTCTGGCTGCGCTGCACTTCGAGCCGCAGGGTGCTCAGCTGCACCCAGGAATAGGAGTGGAAGATCGGCAGGATGACCGAGCCGCCGTCGAGCACCACCCGCTTGCCGCCGAGCCCGGTGCGCACATAGGCCTTGTCCCGCGTGGCGCGCGTGTAGAGCGCGGCCATGACCAGGCCGATGCCGATGATGAGCGCGACGATCACGCCGGCTATGGTGATGATGGATGCAAAGGTCATCGCCGTGTCCCCCCTATGGCTAGCTGATCGGGCTGAGTTCGTCCGGCGCCGGGATGGCCTCGAACAGGCCGTCGGCGCCGCCCACCACCACCACCAGCGCGCCCTGCGCGATGACGTGCCCCGGGGCTGCCCGCGCCCGCAGCACGTGGACGTTGTCGTGCCGGTCCTTGATGCGCACGCGGCCCGGGTGCCCGTCGTCGAGCGGACCGAGCGTCACCGTGCCGATCGTGCCGATGAATTCGGCCTGGCTCACCGCGGCCGTCTCGTCGCGCGGAAAGACGCGGCCGATCCAGCGCGACAGCAGCCGGGTGACCGGCACCGTCGCTCCCAATGCGCCGAGGCCCGCGACACCGGTCGGCAGCGGTGCCGCCACGGCCTGGGCGATGGCTTGGATGGACAATCCCGTCACCGCGAAGGCGGCCAGCACGATCATCAGCAGCACAAGGAGCGGCACGCCGCCGGTGTTGAGCCAGGACATCCACGGCCCCAGCAGGCCGTCGCCGTGATCCGTATGCGGCAGCAGGCCGTCGTCGACCAAGGTGGAGACCGACAGTCCGAGCACCAGCGACGCGACCTCGACGGTGACCAGGCCGACCAGGATGAGGGCGGCGATGGTGAAAGGATAGAAGCCCGGCGCGGTGAGCATATCCATGAGCCGCCTGCCCCCTTGTCGGCGTCGCGTCTGAGCCTGTTCGCGCAGCAGTGGTCGTCTGCCGGCAGTGCCCCCTTAGCAAGATATGACAGGCTGCTCCACGATTCCCAAGGCGGGACCGTTGGCGCGGGGCCGGCGCAGGCCACAGCCGAGCGCGATCTCGCGTGCGAGGCGCCCATCAGGCGCCGCCGAGCAGCGCCCCTGCCAAGGCCAGGAGCACCACGACGACCCAGGGAGGCGCCGTCCACACGGTGAGCAGCAGGAAGCCCGCCAGTGCCAGCGCAAAATCGAGCGGTGTCAGCACGCTGCTCGTCCACACCGGGTCGTAGAAGGCGGCGCCGAGGATGCCGACGACTGCGGCGTTGGCGCCACGCATGGCCGCCTGGGCCAGCGCCCGCCGCCGCAGCGCATCCCAGAACGGCAGCGCGCCGGCGACCAGCAGCAGGCCCGGCAGGAACACGCCGACGAGCGCGATGGCGGCGCCGGCAATGCCGTTGGGCGCCGGTTCCATGACCGCGCCGAGATAGGCGGCGAAGGTGAACAGCGGCCCGGGCACCGCCTGGGCCAGGCCGTAGCCGGCGAGAAAGGCCTCGTTGCTCGTCCAGCCTGGCGCCACCGTCTCCGCCCGGAGCAGCGGCAGCACCACGTGGCCACCACCGAAGACGAGGGCGCCCGAGCGGTAGAAGGCATCGAACAGGGCGATCGCCTGCGAGCCGGTGGCGCCCGCCAGCGCCGGCGGCAGCACCAGGAGAGCGGCGAAGCCGGCAAGGCAGGCGGCGCCCGTGCGCCGCGACAGGGGAACTCTCAGTTGGCTCGCCGCGGCGGGAGCCTCGCCCCGGCACAGCCGCAGACCGGCGAGGGCGCCGAGCACGATGGCGGCGATCTGGCCGCCGGCGCCGCCAGCGAAGGTCACGACCAGCACCGCCGCGAGGGCGATGGCGGCGCGCGGCCGGTCCGGCGTCAGGCTCCGCGCCATGCCCCAGATGGCCTGGCCGACGACGGCGACCGCGACCAGCTTGAGCCCATGCAGCAGCCCGCCGGCGCCGGCGACAGCGGCGGCGCCGAGGGCGCAGGCGACGAGGAGGAGGGCGGAGGGGAGGGTAAAGCCGACCCAGGCGGCGAGGCCGCCGCGCCAGCCCCCGCCGCGAAGCAGGCCGAGCGCGAAGCCCACCTGGCTCGAGGCAGGGCCCGGCAGGAACTGGCACAGCGCGACGAGGTCGGCATATCCGGCGTCGTCGATCCAGCGGCGGCGCACCACCAGTTCGTCGCGGAAATAGCCGAGGTGGGCGATGGGGCCGCCGAACGAGGTGAGGCCGAGCTTGAGGAAGACGCGGAACACCTCGGCGGGACTGCCCCCGTCCGTGGCGACGCCGCGGCGGTCGGCCGGCTGCAGCTCGTCGGTCATCGGGGGTCCGTGGTGCGGTGGCCTAGAGCGCTTTCGAGCGAAGTGGACGCCGGTTCGCGTGAAGAAAACGCAGCAAAACAAATAGATAGAGCATTTTCGCGATTCGAAGAAACGCGGAAATGCTCTAGCCGGCGCTTCGTGACCGGCGCCGGCGCGTCGCGGCATCGGTCAGGGGCGAGATGGTCCCGACCCGGCGCGCCGCGGGCCATTTGGTCGCGCTCAGTCGCTCGCCAGGATCACGTTGCGCACCAGCGGATAGATCTGGTTCTCCCAGCGGCGGCCGCTGAACACGCCGTAGTGGCCGACGCCGGCCTGCAGGTGGTGGCGCTTGAGGTAGGGACGCAGGCGGCTGCACAGATCGTGGGCGGCCAAGGTCTGGCCGACGGCGCAGATGTCGTCGCGCTCACCCTCGACGGTGAGCAATGCCGTGCGCGTCACCGCCCGCGGGTCGACCTTGTGACCGCGGTACGTGAGCTCGCCCCGGGGCAGCAGGGCGCGCTGGAACACCCAGTTCACCGTCTCGATGTAGAATTCCGCCGGCAGATCGAGCACGGCGAAATACTCATCGTAGAAGGTCTTCACCACCTCGGCCTTGTCGGTCTCGCCAGCAGCCAGCAACTGGTAAAGCTCCCGGTGTGCCTTGATGTGACGCTCCTTGTTCATCGACATGAAGGCGTTGAGCTGCACGAAGCCGGGGTAGACGCGGCGGCCGGCGCCGACGTAACGGGCCGGCACGGTGGCGAGGAGGTTGTTCTCGAACCATTCGATCGGCCGCGTGGTGGCAAGCTTGTTGACCTCGGTCGGGCTGATGCGGGTATCGACCGGTCCGGCCATTAGCGTCATGCTGCTGGGCTTGGCCGGGTTCTTGCCTTCCTCCATGAGCGAAACCGCCACCAGCGCCTGGACGCACGGCTGGCACACCGCCACGACGTGCGCGCCGGGCCCGAGATGCTCCAGGAATTGGATCAGGTGATCCACGTATTCTTCGAAGCCGAAGCGGCCGTCGGCCAGGCTGACGTCCCGCGCATTGTGCCAATCGGTGATGTAGACGTCATGATCGGGCAGCATGGTACGCACTGTGGAGCGCAGCAGCGTGGCGAAATGGCCCGACAAGGGCGCCACGATCATGACCCGGGGCTGGGCGGCCTCGATGTCCTTCTTGAAATGCAGCAGCGTCCCGAACGGCGAAACCAGCGCCGGCTCTTCGGTGATCGCAACCTCGCGGTTGCCGACAGTGACGGCGTCGATACCATAGGGCGGACGGCTGTGCGACAAACCGGCGCGCGAGATCATCTCGAGAGCGGCCGACATATGGGCGAGCGCAGGCGTTTCGCTCTTGCCCCGCCAGACCTTCAGCCCTTCGTACTGGCCCCGCGCGATCTCGCGGATCGGTGCCATCACGTCAGCTTGTGCCTGAAACGCTTGATAAAGCATGGAATGGCGTTTCCCGAGGGTCCTCAACGACAGCGAAAGCTAGTGCATGTTTTGCTGCATTGCGACATAAATTGTCGGGAACGGTAATGCGGCGTTCGTCGGACGGTGGGAGGAATGGGCGAGATGGCGAAGGCGACCCTGACGATCAGCAGCAAAAATTATTCCTCCTGGTCATTGCGGGGATGGCTGCTGTGCAAGATGGCGGGGCTGGAGTTCGAGGAGGACGCGCGCACGCTCGATGACCCGTCGGCCCGGGCCGAACTGCTGCTGCTGTCGCCGTCCTTCCTCGTCCCTTGCCTCGTTCACGATGGCGTAAAGGTCTGGGACACGTTGGCGATCGCCGAATATCTGGCGGAGGCTGTCCCTGCGGCCGGTCTGCTGCCGAAGGACAGGGCGGCGAGGGCCCTCTGCCGCTCGATTTCGGGCGAGATGCACTCCGGCTTCGCCAACCTGCGCTCGGCGCTGCCGATGAACGTCAAGGGCTATTTCCCGAACTTCAAGGTCTGGCAGGGCGCCCAGTCGGACATCGAGCGCATCCTGACGATCTGGCGCGACTGTCTGGCGGCGTCGGGCGGGCCCTTCCTGTTCGGTGCGGCACCCACGATGGCCGACGCCATGTATGCGCCGGTATGCTCGCGCTTCCGCACTTACGCCGTGGCCCTGGAGCCCGGCCTGAAGGCCTATTCCGACGCCATCTTCGTCTGGGCGCCGATGCGGGAGTGGGTCAAGGCGGCGGAAGAGGAGCCCGAGGAGCTGGAAGAGCTCGACGTGGAGTTCTGAGACGACGCCGGCCGATGAGCCGGGGCCTATCGCCGTTTGCCAAGCCCCCGGTGTCTGAACGTACCCCCGGCGCCGATCACGGCCGGGGGAGCCAAGCCTCCAGGCCCGGTCTGCGTCACGCGCCTGCGGCGCCGACGGGCACCACGTCCACTTTGACGTCGAGGTCCTGGTCGCCGGCGCCGAGGATGACGCCGTCGACGGGCGAGATGTCCGCGTAGTCGCGGCCGGTCGCCAGGTCGATGTGATCGTTCAGCGCCCGCATGTTGTTGGTGGGATCGAAACCGATCCAGCCGAGGTCGCTGCCGGCCCAGACGGCGACCCAGGCGTGGGTGGCATCGGCGCCCTCCAGGCGCTTCTGGCCCGGCGGCGGCACGGTGCGCAGGTAACCGCTGACATAGGCGGCGGGCAGCCCCAGGCCCCGCAGGCCCGCGATCATGATGTGGGCAAAGTCCTGGCAGACGCCGCGGCGGTGCTCGAAGGCCTCCTTGAGCGGCGTCGACACCGCCGTCGCCTTGGTGTCATAGGCGAATTCGGCCTTGATGCGTCCGGTCAGGTCGTCCGCGGCCTCCAGCAGCGGCCGCCCCTGGGTGAAGGAGCGCTCGGCATAGGCCGTGATCGCTGGGTCGAGGCTGACGAGTCGGCTTGGGTACAGATAATGAGCCGGCGACGCCGCGCTCAGCGCGTTGGAGGCGAAGGCCTCGGCCCGGATATCCTCCCAGCCGCGCCCCAGGAACAGGCCCATCTGCCCCTCCCGGTCCACGTCGACGCGCGAATGAGCCTCGACGCTGAGCTCGCTGTGCGGCGTCTCGATGGTCACGGTGACGACCACGTGGCCGAAGAAGCTGACGCGCTCGCGTCGCTCGGACGGCGCGGGCGTGATGGAGAGTCGGCTCCATAAAACCTTCTGACCGGGCGAGCTGGTGGGGATCAGCCGCATGGTGCAGCGCGCAAAACCCACGGGCGCTTCGTAGCTGTAGGTGGTCAGGTGGCGGATGTCGTAGATCACGCGAGGCCCGTCAGCTTTTCCGGCCGCGCGATGCCCGGCCCGTGCAGGAAATAACGCGATCCAATGGCTTCCGACAGCTGGAGCAGGCGCTGCTCGATGGCGAGAATCCTGCCGACATCGAGCTGCTCCGCCTCCAGCGTGGTCATTTCGGCGGCGAGGGCGATGCCGAGCCGGCTCGGCGCCTCGAGCAACCCGTCGGCGCGCAACGACGGCAGCGCCGCCAGATGGTCCCGCAGGCGCAGCACCTGGAAGGCGACGGAGCGTGGGTTGAAAGGGTCGAGCGCCACCATGTCGCGCACCGGTGCCAGCGCGAAGCCGGCGATGTAGCGGGAGCGGTAGGTGATCTGCGAATCGACCAGGTCGAGCAGCACGTCGAGGTCGTCGACGGTCGCATCGTCGGCCGCGAACTGGCGGGCGAAGCGACAGGTGACGACGCCGCGCTCGATGCGCCGGCCGATGTCGATGAAGGGCCAGCCGGCAACCCGATTCATGTTTTCCTGCGCGAGTCCCGACAGCGTGCCGAGCCATTGCAGGGCCCGGTCGGCCCGGTCGAAGGCCTCCGCCTCGGTCAGCAGCCCGTGCGGGTCGTCCGCCAGCAGCTCGGCGAGCGCCGTCAGCGCCCGCCAGGCGTCGGAGCCGAGGCGCTCGCGCACGCGCGCCGCCGTGCGCCGCGCCGAGCGGACCAGCGCCACGGCTGAGCCGTAATTGGCCTCGCCGTGGAGAGCCGCCGTCGCGACGGCGCCCGGGTTGCCCAGCTGCTCCGGTGCCACCGCGCCCCATGCGACGAGCAGCCGCTCCAGCCGCTCCAGCGCCGGGCTGGTGCCATGGATCGCCGGATCTGCCTCGATCAGGCTGCTGCACAGGCAGCGCACGAGCCGGAGCGTTGCCTCCGCGCGCTCCAGGTAGCGCCCGAGCCAGAACAGATTGTCGGCGGCGCGGCTGGGCAGCACGCCGACGATGCGCCGTGTCTTCACCGCGTCCGAGCGGGGCAGCAGGGTGGTGATCTCGACCGGCTTGTCGGCCAGCACCCAGACGTCGGCCGACTGCACGCCCTCGCCCATGGACAGCGCGCGGGCGTCGGGCGAGCTGGAGACGCGGCAGAAGCCGCCGGGCATCACCGTCCATCCGTCGGCGGTCGCGGCGGCGTAGACTCGCAGCACGAATGGGCGGGGCTCCAGGCGCCCGTCCTCCCACACCGGCATGGTCGACAGCCGCACCACCTCTTGGCCGACGAAATCGATGGGCCGCCGCTCGATCGCCGCGACGAGCGCCTCGCGCGCAGCCCCGGTCAGGCTGCGGCCCGGCACCGGCGCGGGGCTGCCGAGGCCCGGCACGGACCGGTCGAAGGCGCCCGCGATGGCGAGGTCATCGAGCCGGTCGAGCACGAAGGCGCGCTCGCGCGGCTGGCCGCACCACCAGGTCGCGATGTTGGGCAGCTTCAGGTCCTCGCCGAACAGCCGCTGGGACAAAGCCGGCAGGAAGCCCATCAGCGCCCGGCCTTCGACGAAGCCGGCGCCGGGCATGTTGGCGACGACGACCTCCCCGTTGCGCAGGGCCTGCATCAGTCCAGGCACGCCGAGGCGGGAGGCGCTGTTGAACTCCAGTGGGTCGATGAAATCGGCGTCGACGCGCCGCCACAGGGCATCGACCCGCTTGAGGCCCGCCACGGTGCGCACGTGCAGGCGTCCCTCGTGAATGATCAGATCGTCGCCTTCCACCAAGAGGAAGCCGAGATAGCGCGCCAGATAGGCTTGCTCGAAATAGGTCTGGCTGAACGGACCGGGCGTCAGCAGGCAGATGCGCGGGTCCGAGCGCCGGGCCGCCTCGGTGAGCCCGGTGCGGAACGCCCCGAAGAACGGCGCCAGCCGCTCCACGTTCATCTCGTTGTAGAGGTTGGGGAAGGCCCGCGACGAGACGAGCCGGTTCTCCAGGGCGTAGCCCGCGCCGGAGGCGGCCTGGGTGCGGTCGGCCAGCACCCACCAGCCGCCGTCCGGTCCGCGGCCGATATCGGCCGCGTAGATGCGCAGGTGGCGCCCGCCGGGCGGATCGATGCCGTGCGCCTCGGGCAGGAAATCCTCGCTGCCGGTCACCGCCGCGGCGGGCAGCGCACCGTCCGCGACGAGATAGCCGTGGCCGTAGACATCGGCCAGAATCGCCTCGAGCAGGCTGGCGCGCTGGGCGATGCCCTCGGCGATGCCGCGCCACTCCCGCTCGTCGATCAGCAGCGGGATCCGCCCCAGCGGCCAGCTGCGGTCGTTCTCTTCGCCATAGACCCGGTAGGTCACGCCGGCGTCACGGATATGGCGGTTGGCGGCGGCGAAGCGCCGTTCGCTCTCCTCGGCCGGAACCGCCGCCAAGGTCTCCAGGAACCGGCGCCAATAGGGGCGGGGCTGCCCGTCCGGTCCGAAAAGCTCGTCGGGAATGCCGGGGAGCGGCCGGTAGCCTTCGATCCAATCCAGGAACCGGCGTTCGGCCGCGTCGCCGCGGTCGTCGCTCAAGGGGGGCACACGATGGGTCGCATCAGCGGGCACGGCTCGTCCTGAGGTCGAGCGTCAACGGGAACTCGCCCGTTCGCTCATCCGGGGGGATATCGATCGGGCCGGGAGTATGGCCGTGATCCTGGAAGCGCGCGAGCCGCCGCGCCTGCGCTTCGTACGAGTTTACGGGGAATGTCTCATAATTGCGACCCGCCGGGTGGGCGACGTGGTAGACGGCGCCGGCGAGCGAACGGCCGTTCCAGGCGTCGATGATGTCGAAGGTCAGCGGCGCCTGCACCGGGATGGTCGGGTGCAGGCCGCTCGCCGGCTGCCAGGCCTTGTAGCGGACGCCGCCGACGGCGGTGCCGGCATGACCCGTCGCCGTCATCGGCACGCGCCGGCCGTTGCAGGCGATGATGTGTCGCTCGGGCAGGAAGCCGCTCATTTTCACCTGCACCCGCTCGACCGAGGAGTCGACGAAGCGGACGGTGCCGCCACCCGCCGGCTCCTCGCCCATCACGTGCCACGGCTCCAGCGCGTGCCGCAGCTCAAGCGTCGTTGTGCCGAAGCCGACGCGGCCGAGCAACGGAAAGCGGAACTCCTGCTGCGCCTCGAACCAGGCGGGCTTGATGGCGTAGCCGGCCCGGTTCAGGTCGGCGATGACGTCGAGGAGGTCCGCCCAGACGAAGTGGGGCAGCATGAAACGGTCGTGCAGGGCCGTGCCCCAGCGGACCAGCTGGCCGCTCTGCGGCTCGCGCCAGAACCAGGCGACCAGCGCTCGCAGCAAAAGCTGCTGGGCCAGGCTCATGCGCGCGTCGGGCGGCATCTCGAAGGAGCGGAACTCGATGAGGCCGAGCCGGCCGGTGGAGCTGTCGGGCGAGTACATCTTGTCGATGCAGATCTCGGCCCGGTGCGTGTTGCCGGTAAGGTCGACGAGCAGGTTGCGGAACAGCCGGTCGACCAGCCACGGCGCCGGCGGCTCGCCCGCGCCGGGCAGCGGCACGGCGCCGAGCGCGATCCCCAGCTCGTAGAGGCTGTCATGCCGCGCCTCGTCGACGCGCGGTGCCTGGCTGGTCGGGCCGATGAACAGGCCGGAGAAGAGGTAGGACAGCGAGGGGTGACGCTGCCAGTAGAGGATGATGCTCTTGAGCAGGTCGGGCCGACGCAGGAACGGCGAGTCGCCAGGGCTGGCGCCGCCCAGCACCACATGGTTGCCGCCGCCCGTGCCGGTGTGGCGACCGTCGATCATGAATTTCTCGGTGCCGAGGCGGCACTGGCGCGCATCCTCGTAGAGGCCTTGCGTGATCGCCACCGCCTCGCGCCAGCTGCCGGCGGGGTGGACGTTGACCTCGATGACGCCGGGATCGGGCGTGACCTTGATCAGGCTCAGCCGCGGATCGACCGGTGGCCCATAGCCCTCGATGCGGACGGTGGTGGCAAGGTCTGCGGCGGCGCGCTCGATCCGCGCCAGCAGCTCGAGATAGTCCTCGGAGCGCTCCGCCGGCGGCATGAACACATGCAGGATGCCATCCCGCTCCTCCACGATCAGCGCCGTGCGCACGATGCCCTCGGGCACCGGCGCGGGCGCCATGCCGGCGTAGATCTCATCGAAGCTGGGCAACGCGCCGCTGACGGCGGACGGATCCTGCTCGATCAGGTGCGGGTACTCGCCCGGCGGCAGCTGCGGCAGGCTGGCGAGCGGCAGGCGCAGGCCCGCCGGCGAATCCCCGGCGACCAGAAACAGGTGGCCGCGCCGGAACCTCCAGCGCTCCGTCGTCCACGGGCGGGCGTGGGGCGCACCGCTAGCGGCGGCGGGGCGGCGCTGCAGCGGCAGCACGTAAGCAGCCGGCGTCGTCAGCCCGCTCTGGAGCACGCGCACCAGGCCGGTGCGCTCCTCGGGGACGTCGAGTGCCCGCGCCAGCGGATCGATGTTGTCCGGCAGCTCCGCCTCCCGAGCGATCCAGACCAGCGGATCCTCGTAGGCCGGGATGACGTGGCCGTCGGTGGCACCGAGCCGTCGGGCAATGGCTTTGGCGAGCGCGTCGGCGCCGGGCCGGCCGATGTCGTCGGGCTGTCCTTTTCCCGATTTGCCTCCCCCCGATTTGCCTTTCCCCGGCTCGCCTTCCCCGGGCGTTCCCTCCCCGGGCTTCGCTTCGCCGGCGACGAACGCCGGGTCGCGCCAAATGGCGCGGCCGTCGTTGCGCCAATAAAGCGTGAAGGCCCAGCGCGGCAGCACCTCGCCCGGGTACCATTTGCCCTGGCCGTAGTGCAGCAGCCCCTGCGGCCCGAAGCGGCTGCGCAGCTTGTGGAGCAGCTTGTCGGCGAGGGCGCGCTTGGTCGGCCCCAGGGCGGCGGTGTTCCACTCCGCCCCCTGGAGGTCGTCGACGGAGACGAAGGTCGGCTCGCCGCCCATGGTCAGGCGCACGTCGTCTGCCTCGAGGTCGGCGTCCACGGCCTCGCCGACCCGGTCGAGCGCCTCCCAGCTCGCATCGTCGAACGGCTTGGTGACCCGCGTCGGCTCCGATATGCGGGTGACGTCCATGGCGAAGCTGAAGTCGACGGCGGCCGGCTCGACCATGCCGGTGATCGGTGCCGCCGAGCGGTGGTGCGGCGTGGCGGCGACCGGCATGTGCCCCTCGGCGCACAGCATGCCGGAGGTCGCGTCGAAGCCGATCCAGCCGGCGCCGGGGATGTAGACCTCGGCCCAGGCGTGCAGATCCGTGAAATCGCGGTCGGTGCCCATCGGCCCCTCGATCGGGTCGACGTCGGCCTTGAGCTGGACCAGGTAGCCGGAGACGAAGCGGGCGGCGAAGCCCAACTGCCGCAGGATGTGGATCAGCAGCCAGGCGGAGTCGCGGCAGCTGCCGGACGTCCGCTCCAGCGTCTCCTCCGGTGTTTGCACGCCGGGCTCCAGCCGGATGAGATAGCGGACCTCGCGTGCCAGGCGCGCATTGAGGTCAACCAGGAACTGCACGGTGTTCGGCGCGCTCTTCGGCAAGCTGCTGAGAAAACCGGCAAGGCGCGGTCCCGGCGCCTCGGTCTCCAGGTAGGGGAGGAGCTCGGCCTTGAGTTCGGCGGCGTAGTCGAAGGGAAACACTTCGGCGTCGGGCTCGACGAAGAAGTCGAATGGATTGATCACCGCCATGTCGGCGATCAGGTCGACCTCGACCTTGAACTCCCGGGCCGGGTTGGGGAACACCACACGGGCGATCCAGTTGCCGTGCGGATCCTGCTGCCAGTTCAGGAAGTGCTCGGCCGGCGTCACCTTCAGCGAATAGCTGGGGATGCGGGTGCGGCAATGGGGGGCCGGGCGCAGGCGGATGGTCTGCGGACCGAGCCCGACCGGCCGGTCGTAGCGATAGTGCATCACGTGGTGAAGGGCGACGAGGATCGACACGAAATCCTTGCTCCTGCGCATAGGCCAGGCGAATCCGCTTCGCCACCATAGGCGCCCCGCGAGCAAGAAGCATGCAATGCGGGTTGATCCCCGACGAGGCAGGCGCCACGCCTCACCCGGCGTGGTTGGGAGAGCGTGCGCCGCGGCTCCGTCGCGGGCGACCTGCCAGACCCCTCAGAAGCGGCCGCAGCGGGCGAGGCGCCGGCGTTCGCGCACGAGATCGGCGAGGTAGTGGGTTGGGTCGCTGCCATAGGGCTGCGCCAGGGCGTTGGCGACATCGTCCGGACGCAGGCCGATGTCCTTCAGCTCGCCCTCGCTCAGCTGCGCCAGGACGGCCATTTCGCGGCGGGCGCGGGCCGCCCGCACGAGCCGCGCCCATGCGCCGATGGCGCGCTGCCAGCCCCGTCCGGGCCGCGCCGCGCCGAGATCAAAGACCGCCATGATCCTCCTCCGGGGTTGGAGGGATTGCTATGCGCGCGATCCATTGATCGGTCTAACGAATGTTTTTATGATCATGGATGACGAAAGGAGATCGGTCATGCTCGACACGGAACAGCTGCGCTCCTTCCTCGCCATCGTCGACACGGGCTCGTTCACGCGCGCCGGCGAACGCGTGAACAAGACGCAATCCGCGGTGTCCATGCATGTGCGGCGGCTGGAGGAGCAGCTCAACTGCGAGCTGTTCGTCAAAAACGGTCGCGGCGTCAGGCTGTCGGCCGACGGAGAGCGGTTGATCGACTACGCCCGCGAAATGCTGCGGGTCGAAGCCTCGGCGCTGTCGGCCATCGCCCAGCGCGGCCTGAGCGGTCGGGTGCGGCTCGGCATCCCCGACGACTACGCCGAACCGTTTCTGCCCGACATCCTCGCCCGCTTCGGGGCGCGCCACCCTTTGGTGGAGCTCACCGTAGTGTGCGAGGGCTCGCTCGACCTCGCCGTGCGCATCAACTCGCGCGACCTCGACTTGGCCGTCGTTACCGATTGCGGCGCCATTCCCGACGTGGACGTGGTGCGTGAGGAGGACCTGGTGTGGGTCGCCGCCGCGCACGGGGCGGTCGCGCGCCAGCGACCGCTGCCGTTGGCGCTCGGCAACCCCACCTGCAACTGGCGGCGCGACACCGAGGCGGCGCTCGCTGCCGCCGGCATCCCCTCACGCATGATCCTGGTGTCGAACAATTATTCGGCCATCGCACCGATGGTGACCGCCGGCCTCGCCGTCACCGTGCTGCCGCGCGGTGCCGTGCGGACCGGCTTGCGCATCCTCGAGGCGGCGGACGGGCTGCCGTCGCTGCCGCGCTCGCGCGTCGGCATCGTCTGGTCCAAGTCGGCCCGCAGCCAGGAGGCACGCGCCCTCGCCGCCGACATCGCCGCAACGATGGCGGCGGCTTAGAGCGTTTTTGAGCGAAGTGGACGCCGGTTCCGCGTGCAGAAAACGGGACAAATCAAATAGATAGAGCATTTCGGCGATTCGAAGAAACGCGGAAATGCTCTAGGAGACCGCCTCGTTCATCTGGAGCGCGCCTTTCGGCCGGATGGCGCCCATCCGGTCGGGAACCGCGACGGCGCTACTTCTCGACGAAGGCCTTCTCGATGACGAACTGGCCGGGCTCGCCCGTGTTGCCCTCGCTGAAGTCCTGGGCCAGCAGCATGTCCTTCAGGTCCTTCAGCATCTCCGGGCTGCCGCAGATCATGACGCGGTCCTCGGCCGCCGACAGCGGCTCCAGGCCGAGATCGCTGTAGAGCTTGCCCGATTGCATCAGGTCGGTGATGCGGCCGCGGTTGCGGAACGGCTCGCGCGTCACGGTGGGGTAGTAGAGCAGCTTCTTCTCGGCATCCTCGCTCAGGAATTCGTCGTTGCGCAACTGCTCGACCAGGGCCTCGCCGTAGGACAGCTCGGCCACCTCCCGGCAGCCGTGCACGAGCACGACCTTGTCGAAGCGGTTGTAGATCTCCGGGTCGCGGATCAGACTGGCGAACGGCGCCAGCCCGGTGCCGGTGGCCAGCAGGTAGATGTTGCGGCCGTTCTCCAGGTTGTCGAGCACCAGCGTGCCCGTCGGCTTGCGGCCGACGACGATGCTGTCGCCAACCGCGAGGTGCTGCAGCCGCGAGGTGAGAGGTCCGTTCTGGACCTTGATCGAGAAGAACTCGAGCTTGTCGTCGTAGTTGGCACTGGCCACCGAATAGGCGCGCAGCAATGGCTTGCCGTTGACCTCGATGCCGATCATCACGAACTCGCCGCTGCGGAAGCGGAAGCCGGGATCGCGAGTGGTCTGGAAGCTGAAGAGCCGGTCGGTCCAGTGCCGAACGTTGAGGACCTTCTCGGTGTTCAAATTGCTCATCTGCCGTCCAAGTCCAACGTCTGCGGCCGCCACCGGCCAAATTCCCGCAGGGCTCGATTAGCCGCATCGACCGCGCCCAGCAAGGAGCGGACCGACGCAGGCCATCGACATTCCATTTGCGCACTAACAATTGAGTCGATCTGCCGTCCTGGTCAAGCTCGCAGCTTGCACCAACTCGGCCGCTTCGCCTCACATGTTGGCCTTGCATGGGCGGAAACAAGGGCAGCCGAGGCCTCGATCGGCGCGCGCCTACGCGAGCTTGCGCAACAGCGCGGCGAGCATCCGGCGCTCGTCGGCCGTCAGCGGCACCAGGGTGGCCTCGGTGACCGCCAGGGCGTGCGGCACCGTCGCCGTCACCAACGCGCGGCCGGCTTCGGTGAGGCCGACCAGCAGGCGGCGGCCGTCGTTTCGGTCCGCCCGGCTCTCGATCAGGCCGCGCAGCCGCAGCCGGTCGATCACGCCCTTGATCGTGGCGGCATCCATGGCGGTCATGCGGCCGAGCCGGTTTTGGGACACCGGGCCGGTCTCGGCCAGCTTCGATACGGCCGCCCACTGGGTCTGCGTGAGGTCGCAGCCGATCCCTTCGGCAAAGATCGCGGCGTGACGCTGGTTGGCCTGCCGCAACAGAAAGCCCGTCTGGTCGTCGAGGCGATAGGTCGGCGCGGCGGCGGCCGCCGTCGCGCCGGCGAGCGGCGCCGCCGTGCCGAGGCCGACCCGGCTCATCGCAGCCCGTCCTCGCCCCGGATATCCGTCGCCGCGAGGCCGCCGGCCCGGGCGTGGATGCGCGGACCGGTGGTCATCACCAGCGCCAGCAGCAATTCGTCAGCGCGCGGGGCGTCGCTGACGCCGACCTCCATGGCGTCGAAATGGCTGCGCACGTAGGAGGCGTTGATGTGGGTGATCGGCACGTCGAGGCGGGCGCCGGGGGCGCCGACCTTCTTGGCGGAGGGGACGATCGCCTTGGCCTTGCCCAGCACCTCGCGCATGGCGTAGCCGCCGGGCTCGTGCCACAGCGCGCCGTGCTCCAACTCGCCGGCGGCGCCGACGATGGCGCCCTTGCCGTAGCCTTCGATCGCAGCCGGATCGTCACCGAGGGCGCCCAGCAGGTCGCGGGCCATGGACAGGCCGAGCGGCTTCAGGTCGGCCATGAAGCCTTGGATCTCTTCGACGTAGCGGCCGGCGAACGGATTGCGGATGACCGTCAGGAGGGCGGCCCGGCGCAGCGGCTCGGGGGCGACGGGGCCACCTTCGTGGAAGATCTCCTCCACGTGCAGCACGCTTTTGCGGATGATGACGTCAGGCATGGAGCGGGCTCCCGGTAAATGGCGCAACGCGCCGACTCTGCTCTAACGCGCGAGAATCGATCCCGTCCATGCCGGGCTGCTGATCATGTTCAAGCGCCGTCAGCCCGCAGCCCTCCGCGCGCGTCTCGCCCTGCGGGTGCAGCGCGACGCCGTGGATCAGGCCGACGCCCGCGAGGCCCCGGGCTTGCACCAGACCTCGCGCCAAAGGCCGCCTCGATCTCGGCGGAGCCGAGCGGAGGAACAGCGCACGTGACGGGACGATCAAGCGGCGGTCCGACCCGTTGGCCGCAATCGGACCGTCCGCCGCGAGTTGTTTGCGTACAAACAAATCTGAAGCGTCGGCCCAAGCCCTGTCAAGCGACGGGCGGCCGTCACAGGCCGACGCCGGAATTCGTGCTGTTGCTCGGTGGGCGGGCGCCGAAAACGGGCGGCGACGGAGCATGCTCGCCACCGGGACCTTGCCGCGGTCGAGCCCGCGCTATATCCAGTTATACATAGCGAAAACCGCCGGAGCCCAGCATGCGCATCCGTTCGAGAACCGCGGCCGTTGCCCTCACGCTCGTCACCGGTGCCGCGCTGGCGCCGCCTCCCGCACTGGCCGAGGACAAGCCGGTGCTCGTCTTCGCCGCCGCCTCGCTCAAGAACGCGCTGAGCGACATTGCCGCCAGATGGGAGAAGGACACGGGCAAGCGGGCGACGCTGTCGTTCGCCGCATCCGGCCCCCTGGCCAAGCAGATCGAGCAGGGCGCGCCGGCCGACATCTTCGTCAGCGCCGACCTGGAGTGGATGGACTACGTGGACCAGCGCAAGCTGCTGAAGACGGGATCCCGCGCCAACCTCTTGGGCAACAGCCTCGTGTTGGTGGCGCCGGCAGACACCAGCGCGGGCCTCAAGCTCGACAAGGGCGCCGATCTCGCCGGGCTCCTCGGGGATGGGCGCCTCGCCATCGGCGACGTGCGCTCGGTTCCCGCCGGGCGCTACGCCGAGCAGGCCCTGACGGCGCTGGGCATCTGGGAGAAGGTGAAGGACAAGCTCGCCCAGAGCGAGAGCGTGCGCTCCACGCTGGCCCTGGTCGCCCGCGGTGAGGCAAAGGCCGGCATCGTCTACGGCACCGACGCCAAGGTCGAGCCCAAGGTCAAGGTGCTCGCCACCTTCCCGGCGACCAGCCACCTGCCGATTGTCTATCCCGTCGCGCAACTCGCTGCGTCCGCCAATCCGGATGCGGGCGCCTTCCTCGCCTTCCTGCACGGGCCCGCGGCGGCGGCGATCTTCGGCACATACGGCTTTGTGCTGTGCGGCCAGATCGCCATCTGCGGCAAAGCAGCTTGACTGGGACGAGTCGTCCCGTGGGATGGGTGACCGGGTCAAGCCCGGCCATGACGCGGTTGGGATGGGACGCCTGACTGTCCAGCGTCGTGGCCGGGCTTGACCCGGCCATCCATGAACTATTGAGGCGCGACATCGGAGCGTCCGGGTGATGTATGCGCTTTCGCCTGCCGAATGGACTGCCATTCACCTCAGCCTGCGGGTCGCCGGTTGGGCGACACTCGCCAGCCTGCCGATCGCCGTGCTGCTCGCCTACCTGCTGGCCCGCGGCCGCTTTCCCGGCAAGACCCTGCTCGATGCGGTGATCCACCTGCCGCTGGTGCTGCCGCCGGTGGTCACCGGCTACCTGCTGCTCATCACCTTCGGTCGGCGAGCCCCGGTCGGCGCCTTCCTCGCAGAGCACTTCGGCATCGTCTTCTCGTTCCGCTGGACAGGGGCGGCGCTCGCCTGCGCCATCATGGGCCTGCCGCTCAGCGTGCGCGCCATCCGTCTCGCTTTCGAGGCGATCGACCGGCGTCTCGAGGATGCCGCCGGGACGCTGGGCGCCGGGCCGGTCGTCACGTTCTTCGCGGTGACGCTGCCGCTGGCGCTGCCCGGCGTCATCGTCGGCGCCATCCTCTGCTTCGCCCGGGCACTGGGCGAATTCGGCGCCACCATCACCTTCGTCTCCAATATTCCCGGCGAGACCCAGACGATCTCGGCGGCGATCTACACGGCGACCCAGGTGCCGAACGGCGACGCCGAGGCTATGCGGCTCACGGTCATCGCCATTATGATCGCCGTCGCGGCGCTGGTGGCGGCGGAGTTGGTGCAGCGCGGCGCGGCGCGGCGCGTGTCGCAGCACGCATGACACGATTGCGATGATCTCGATCGATGTGGACAAGCGCCTGGGCGCCTTCCATCTGGTGGCGAAGTTCGCCGGCGGGCCGGGGATCGTCGCGCTCTCCGGCCGCTCCGGCTCCGGCAAGTCGACGCTGGTGCGGCTCATCGCGGGGCTCGACCGGCCCGACCGGGGCCGCATCGCGCTCGGCCCAGCCCATGTCCTGGTCGATACCGAGCGGGGCATCTTCGTGCCCAAGCACCGACGCCGCATCGGGCTGGTGTTCCAGGACGCACAGCTGTTCCCCCACCTGACCGTCAGGCAGAACCTGCTGTTCGGCCGCGTCTTCGCACCGCGCGCCGCCCGTCGCGTCGGCTTCGATGCGGTGGTCGAGACACTCGGTGTCGGCCACCTGCTGGCGCGGCGCACGCCGCGCCTCTCCGGTGGCGAGCGCCAGCGCGTCGCCATCGGCCGCGCCCTGCTCGCCTGCCCGCACCTGCTGCTGATGGATGAGCCGCTGGCCTCCCTCGACGACGCCCGCAAGGCCGAGATCCTGCCGCTGATCGAGCGCCTGCGCGACGAGTTCGGCACGCCGATCGTCTATGTCAGCCATGCCATGGCCGAGGTGGCGCGGCTCGCCCAGACCGTGGTGCTGCTCGACGCCGGCCGTGTCGTCGCTGTCGGCTCCCCGCAGCAGACCCTCGGGCTCGCCGACCCCGGCGACCGCTTCGCCCAGGCGACCGTTCTCGACGTCACGCTGGGCGAAGTCGACGCGGCCTATGGGCTGACGGCATTGCATCACCCGGCAGGCACGCTCAGCCTGCCCGCCGAGCTCGCGCCGCCGGGCAAGCCGGTGCGTGTCATCATCCACGCCACCGACGTGAGCCTCGCGACGGCGCGACCCGTTCAGGTCAGCATCCGCAATGTGCTCGCCGGCCACGTGGCCGCGATCGAGCCGCAGGGGCCCGCCCTCGTCGCTGTCCGCATCGCGCTTGCCGGCGACGGCCTGCTGACGGCCTCCGCCACGCGCAAGGCCGTCGATGAGCTGGCGCTGGCGCCTGGCAAGCCGGTGTATGCGCTGATCAAGACGGTGGCGATCGACGAGCGGCCGCTGATCGGCTGAGGGAAGACGCATCTGGGGCGATGGTCGAGGCAGCCGGGGGAGCGTAGGCTGCGCGCCCCCGGGGCTGGCCCGACCTGGCGTCCGCTGATGAGCGGCCGGGAGGCGGCGACGTGTCGGGAGCGGCGCTGGTCGCACGTCCTATGGGTCCGCTAACCCCGCATGGAGTTGACCGATGCAGAACCATACCATCGTCTCACGGGAAGAATGGACCGAGGCCCGCCGCGCCCTGCTGCTGCGAGAGAAGGAGGAGACACGGCTGCGCGATGCCGTGAACGCCGAGCGGCTGGCGCTGCCCTGGGTGAGGCTGGAGAAGGCCTATCGGTTCGATACGCCGGCCGGTCCCAAGACGCTGGCCGATCTCTTCGATGGCCGCAGCCAGCTGATCGTCTACCATTTCATGCTCGGACCGGAGTGGGAGGCGGGCTGTCCGGGCTGCTCCTTCCTCACCGACCATCTCGACGGCGCCTTGCCCCATCTCAATCATCACGATGTGACGCTCGTGGCGGCGTCGCGGGCGCCCCTCGCCAGGATCGAGGCCTACAAGCGTCGCATGGGCTGGCAGGTTCCGTGGGTGTCGTCGAACGGCAGCGACTTCAACTTCGACTTCCATGTGTCGTTCACGGAAGACGAGCTGAAGAGCGATGCCGTCGATTACAATTTTACCCGCATCCCGGCGGACGGCTGCCCTGATGAACTGCCCGGCCTCAGCGCCTTTTACAAGGACGAAACCGGCGAGGTGTTTCACACCTATTCCAGCTATGCGCGCGGCCCCGAACAGTTGATCGGCACGTTGATGATCCTCGATCGGGCTCCCAAAGGGCGCAACGAGGGTTCGACCATGAACTTCGTGCGCCGCCATGACGAATATGAGGACGAGCCGGCACCGCGCGGCGCGGGGTGACCCGTGACTGGCGCTGCATAAAGCATGATCCCAAACAGGGGACGCCGGCTTTTGAAGAAGATCATGCTCAACACAAAGATTAGAGCGGGATGATTCAGAGCAAATCATCCCGTTCTAGCGCGTTTTCGAGCGAAGTGGACGCCGGTTTGCGTGAAGAAAACGCGATAAATCAAACAGATTGAGCGCTTCGGCGATTCGAACACACGCGGAAATGCTCTAGTCGTGCGCGTCCTCGGCGGCGCTCGCCATCACGCGCGCCGTAAAGGCCTTCAGGTCGGCGTCGGCCTGTCGCATCGTCTTGGCTTCCAGCGACCGATAGGCCGCCACGAGGTCCTCCCCGAGCGGGGTGAGCCGCGCGCCGCCACCCGAGCGGCCACCGACGATGGCCTCGACCAGCGGACGATCGAACAGGTGATTGACCGCGTCGATCAGCAGCCAGGCGCGCCGGTACGACATGCCGAGCGATCGCCCCGCGGCCGAAATCGAGCCGGTGCGGCCCACCGCTTCCATGAGCGCGATCTTGCCCGGGCCGATGCGCGCCTGCGGCGCGGCCCCGGCAAAGTCGATGCGCAAGTGCAGGCCGAACGGACGCTGCGGGCGGGAGGGCGGCGGCGCCGGAGTGGGCGAGAGGGGAAGGCGGTCGGACATGGGGCACCCGTCGTCCCTGACCAGTTAGAGCCGTGCGCGCCGATTGCATAGAGGGGCGGGCCGCCCGACCGTCGCTCAAGGCTCGGGTTGACCGGGCCATAGATCTCCCCGACAAACCGGCATCAGCGGGCGAGGGGGCGGAGCACGCCGCATGGTGGACCTGGCGTTTGTGATCGGGCTCTTCGTCTTCGCCGCAGTGTTCGGGGGCGCCATGCTCGCCATCATCTATGGCAAGCGCCTGCGTCCGCACCATCGCTCCGCCGATACGCGGGACGTGGTGAAACTCGCCGTCGGCATGGTGGCGGCCATGACGTCTCTCATGCTGGGACTGCTGGTCTCGTCGGTGAAGGGCTCGTTCGACGAGACCAACCAGAATATCCGCCAGTTCTCGACCTACATCGTCATGCTCGACAGCGCCTTCCGCCGCTTCGGTCCCGAGGCCGACGCCGCTCGCGGCGAGCTCATCGCCTATACCCGGCAATCCCTGGACGACACTTGGCCCGACGATCCCGCCCGGATCCGGATCGACGACCCCAGGTCCTACGCATTGTTGGGGCAGGTCGCCCGCGACATCCGCGCAATGGCCCCCATGGACGAGCGGCAGCAGTCCATTAAGAGCTCGGCGATCGACCTCTATCGCCACCTCGTCGAGATGCGCTGGCGGGTCGTCGTCGGCAACAGCAGCACGGCGACGCCGATCGTGATCGTCGTGCTGACCATCTGGATCACCCTGACCTTCGCCAGTTTCGGCCTGTTCTCGCCCCGCAACGGCCTCACCGTGGCGACGATGTTCGTGTGCTCCCTGTCGGTGGCCGGCGCCATGGCGCTGATCCTCGATATGGGCGAGCCATTCGGGGGCATCTGCTCGATCTCGCCGGAACCGGTGAAGAACGCTCTGGCACATCAGCTTGCTCCGCTCGCCCGGCCGCCGACGTAGAGAACCTTCGCCCGACGATCAGCGAGGCCGCGGCCGGGAACAAAGGTTGGCAGCGCCGCTTTCGCATTCCATGCTGCGCGCTGCCACCGCTTCCCCATCGCAGGTTACCGATCTCCGTCGCCTCATCGACGAAGCGCGCGGTTTCGCATTGCGCTCGCGCGAGCGAGCCGTGGCGCTCGACACGGACGATGCGTTCCCCGCAGAGGATATGGCCGAGCTGGCAGGCCTCGGCCTGCTGCAGGCGCCGCTGCCCGCCGCCTGCGGCGGTGTGGGGCTTGCCACCACCGCTGCGGCAGGGCGGGAGGGGGCCGTCGTCCTGGCGCTGATCGGCTGGGGCAACCTCGCCGTGGGCCGCCTGTTCGAAGGCCATGTCAACGCCATACAGCTCGTCGCCACCTACGGGACACCCGGCCAACTGGGACGGTTCGCCGACGAGGCCGCCCGTGGCCGGCTGTTCGGGGTGTGGAACACCCAGTCGCCCGAGAGCGGGGTGCGGCTGCTGGCGCGCGGCAATCGCATCGTCCTCGACGGCGCCAAGACCTTTGCCTCGGGCGCCGGCTACGTGGCGCGGCCGCTCATCACCGCCGCGACCTCCGCGGGGGAGATCCTGATGGTGATGCCGCAGCTCGATGGTAATCCCGCGCGGGCCGACGTTGGCACCTGGCGCGCCCATGGCATGCGCGCCTCCGCTACCGGCCGCTACGATTTCACCGGACTTGCCGTGGAGGGCGGCGACATCATCGGGGCCAAGGGCGACTACCACCGCGAGCCGGCTTTCTCGGGAGGCGCCTGGCGCTTCCTCGCGGTCCAGCTCGGCGGCATGGACCGGCTGCTCGACGAGTTGCGGCACCACCTGTGCGCCGCCGGCCGCGGCGACGACGCATATCAGTTGGCGCGCACCGGCCAGGCGGCCGTCGCGGTCGAGACGGCGCGGCTGTGGGTCGAACGGGCCGCCGACATGGCGCTTCGGCCGGGTGCGGCCGGGAACGCGGATGAGGTCGTCGCCTATACCGGCCTGGCGCGTACGGCCGTGGAGCGCGCAGGGCTCGACGTCATGGAGGGCGTGGCGCGCTCCATCGGCCTGTCCGGCTTCCTGCGGACGCACCCGGTCGAGCGGGTTGCCCGAGACCTTGCCACCTACCTGAGACAGCCGGCGCCCGATCGCGCTCTGGCCGTCGCCGCGGCCCACGTCCTTGCTAATTCCGCGCCGAGTTGCGATCTCTGGCGGACGCTCGTGTGAGCGGACCAGATGTCGTTTCCAAGCAGGCTATTTAGCCTTGCGAGAGGAGGGCGGCGTTGAAGCTGGGAACATTCCTGCGTCAGGTGACCGAGCTGCCGGTGCGGGGGCTTGATGCCTTCGGATCCGGCGGGCTCGTGGTCGTGGCGCCTCACCCCGACGACGAGAGCATCGGCTGCGGCGGCACGCTCGCGCGATGCACCGCCGAGGGGCGCCCCGTCGCCATCATCGTCGTCAGTGACGGATCCGCTTCGCACCCGGCCTCGCGCAGCCATCCCCGCACCCGGTTGCGGCGATTGCGTGAGACCGAGACGCTGGCTGCCGTGGAGCAGCTGGGAGTGCCGCCGCGCGCCGTCCATTTCCTCGCCCTGCCAGACCAGTTCGTGCCGAGCGCCGGGCCCGAGGCCAGCCGCGCGGGGCGCGCCGTCGCCGACATCGCCGACGGTATCGGTGCCTCCGCCATTTGCGCCGCCTGGCATCACGATCCCCATCGCGACCACCAGGCCTCCTTTGCCATCGTCGAGCTCGCCATGCGTATGCGGCCAGGACGGCTGCTCGCCTACCCGGTCTGGGGCTGGACGCTGCCCAGGTCCACAGAGCTGGACAAGGGGCCGCTGGCCGGCTTCCGCATCGATATCGGGCCCTACCAGGCGGCGAAGCATGCCGCCATCGCAGCCCATCACTCGCAGCACGGGCGAATCATTGTCGATGACCCCGACGCGTTCCGCCTCGAGGCGGATCTGCTCGTCCATGTCGAACGGCCGCACGAGGTGTTTCTGGAGATCAGCGCATGAGGCCAGCGGCCAGCCTGGGCGCGGCCTATTTCCGCGCGCTGTACGGCACCGATCCCGACCCCTGGTCGTTCGCCACCAGCGACTACGAGCGGGACAAATACGCTGCGACCCTCGCCGCCCTGCCGCACCCGCGCTACCGCAACGCTTTCGAGGTCGGCTGCTCGATCGGCGTGCTGACAGCGGGTCTGGCCAGGCGCTGCGACCGCCTGCTGGCGGTCGACATCGCCGAGGAGCCCCTCGTCGCGGCACGGCAGCGATGCGCGGACCTGCAGCACGTCCGCTTCGCTCGTCGCGCGGTGCCCGGGCAGTGGCCCAACGAGACCTTCGACCTGATCGTGCTGTCCGAGGTGGTCTACTATCTCGCCGCCGCCGATGTCGAACACCTGTGCGCGCGTCTGGTCGACGGCCTGGAGCACGGCGGTCATCTGCTGCTGGTGCACTGGCTGGGCAAGACCGATTATCCGCTCTCAGGCGATGCGGCCGCGGAGTTGGTCATGGCTCGCATGGCGCCGGTGGCAGAGGTGCTGCTGCAACGGCGGACCGACGCCTACAGATTGGACATGGTTGCCCGGGTGCGCTGACGGAGCGCCGGCAAGCAGGGGCCGGATTAGGCGGGTCAGGCTCCGCCCCAGCCGATCGCCGGTCGCAAGCGGCGCAGTCCGGCAAGCGCGATCTCGGCATGGGCGATGGCGACCGGCAATTCGGCCGGCGCGAGCGGTCGATAGGCCAGCGCAGGGCTCGCGACCTCGGCCATGGTCCAGGCCGCTTCGAAGTGGGGAAGGCGTGCCGCGGCAGCGGCGCCGGCCGGCGCCATGCCCAGTTCGCGCAGCGCCGCGACCAGGCTCACGGCCCGCTTGGCATCGTGCAGTCTCCGCAGCCGGTTGCGCGTCCGGTAGCGGCCAAGGGCCGAGGCGACCGGCTCAAGCCTGGGGTCGCAGGGACTGTCCGGCCGTTCCCGCCGCAGGCGCAGGGTATCGGCCACGCCGCCGCTGGCGCGCCCGGCGAGCCGGCCGGAGGTGGTGACGACGATCGACGGCTCGTGCCGGACCGCGAAGCCGTGCGCCACGAGCGCAGTGACGAGAGCACGGTCTTCGCCGGCCGGCAGCATGGGAATGCCGCCGATCGCCGCGTAGGCGGCGCGCCTCACGGCGATCGTGGCGCCCGATGCGGTCCAATGGTTCGGCCAGGGATCATGAGGCAAGGGATCGAGCCGCGCCGCAGCCTCCATGAGCAGGGCTTGGTAGCTTTGTTCCAGGCCCCCGCGCCGCCTCAGCTGCTCCCCCAGGCCGGCCTCGTCGGGTGCAGCGAGCGCGACGAGCCCGGCCACGGCGTCGACGCCCCCGGCCAGGATGGCCAGATTGGCGTCGATCCACGTGGCGGGCACGCGGCTGTCGGCGTCTGTCGTCAGGATCGCGCCGCTCCCCTGGCCCGCCGCGGTGAGCCAGGCGCCCGCCAGATCCATGGCCGCTCGCCGGGCCGCTCCGGCATGCGCCATCGCCGGCGGCAGCCGGACATCGACGATGCGGACGGGGCGCGAGGCGGCGCGTGCATAACGCGCGGCCACCGACGCGCTCGCGTCGCCGCAGTTGTTCAGCAGCAGCAGGATGCCGAAGGAGCCGGGCGGCAGGGGCCGGCCATGCGCGTCGCGCTGGGCGAACAATGCGTCGAGACAGGCCGGCAGCAGCTCAGCTTCGTTGCGCACGGGAATCGCCACGATGGCTGCAGACTCGGCGAGGGGAGAGGCGGCGGATAGCAGTCGATCGGCACGTGTCCGTTCGCAGCTCACGGGGGTAACTCCAAGTGTGCCGCGGCAGGTTGGCGGTGGTGATCGGCATGGTGGCGCAAGGGCTCTAACGCGCGCGCACAACCCTGGTTCCGGCTCCGCTGCAGCCGCGTGCAGCCGCGGCGGCACGCGGCTGCGGCTGTAGGCCGGTGTCCGCGCCTTGCATTGGACGCATTTCGGAAGTATCTGACAGCGATCGACATTTGGCCGGACGACTGGGCCGAGTAGCCTCGAGAGGCGCGCGTTCCTTCTATCCCCAAACATCGAGATATGCGGCTTCAGGCGCCCGTTCGGCGTCCTCGGTCGTACGCGTAAACCGTCAGAAAGGACATTCCATGGAGACGGGAACCGTCAAGTGGTTCAATGATCAAAAGGGCTACGGCTTCATTCAGCCGGATGCCGGTGGGAAGGACGTGTTCGTGCACGTGACCGCAGTCGAGCGTTCGGGCTTGCGCGGTCTGGTCGAGGGGCAGAAGATTTCGTACGAGATCGAGACGGACCGACGCACGGGCAAGCAGGCCGCCGCCAACCTCAAGGCAGCGTGAGCCTCACCAAATCCGGTTCTCCGACGCGCGGCCTCATCCAAGGCCGCGCGATTCATTTGTGATCTGCCGCGATCGATGGTGCTCCGATTTTCCGAAGCCGGGAGCACCTCTCCCGGCGGGGAAACGACGAAATCGGGGGGCTTCACGCCCGGCTCTGTTCCCTTGATCCCAGCCTTGCCGCCCCATATCTCAGTGGCCGCAGGTCTGGGTTTAAGATCGTCCCGAAACGTGCTCTAAGCGGCGGTTCGTGGGCGTCCCCGTCAGGGAGGCAGCCCGACAGATGCCGCCTGCCGCAATGACCCGTCGAGACGAGCGACTTGACGCGATTGGCTTGGGCAAGCGCATCGCTACCCGGAGCGGCTCTCTGCGTGCCCTCCCACTTGCGAGTTTGGCATGGCGAAAGAAGAGTTGATCGAATTCGAAGGCCTTGTGACCGAAATCCTGCCGGACGCCCGCTTCCGCGTTCAGCTGGAGAGCGGGCACGAGGTGGTCGCCTATACGGCGGGGCGCATGAAGCGCAACCGCATCAAGACCCTGGCCGGCGACCGGGTCACCGTGGAGATGTCGCCTTACGACCTTGAAAAGGCGCGCCTCGTCTATCGCCACAAGGATGAGCGCTCGTCGGGGCCCGGTCGTCCGCCGCCGCGGGGCGGCCAGTTCCGGCGGCGCTGACGGCGAAGGCCGAGGTCGCGCTGGCGCGCTCCCGCGGCCAGAACCCGCTGCAAACGGGCGCTTTTACGCCCGACTAACCATTCCGGGTCACCCGATACGAAGCCGGGCAGCCTGCATCGCTGCCGGATCTCGCGAAGGGACCCGACGATGGATCAGGCTCTGACATAGCAGACCCGCGTGCGCGAACGCTGGCGCGCCGCTGGAGTCGGGGGCCGGATGTCGGGCGGCGGCCGCTCGTCGTGGCCGCCATGGCCGCGGGGGCCGTGTCGACCGATGCCACGACTGATCTGCGGGTTAGAATTCGACGCCGGCCCGGTCCAGCGGCTCGATCATCGCCGTCGACACGTCCGTCACGGCAGCGCTGACCGGCGACCTGGAGCAGACGTCCGGCTGGCGCGTGCGCGGCCAGGGGCAGATCGACACCTTCGAGCACACCACCAACGGCGAGAAGATCACCCGCAATCAGCCGGGCACCTCGGGCGTCATCGGATATGAGTGGACCGAGCCGGACATCCACCCCGCCGCCTGCATCGGCTCAACTACCAGTACATCAAGCTGAACCCGAACGACCCAGGCAACGACAGGAGTGGACACGGTTTCGGCGTCCGCGTGATCGGCGAGCTATACGCCAATCCGACCGACGATACGCTCTACGGCCTACGTTACGTATTCGTCTTTGCGCAATGTGCGTTATACGCGCCTCAGATCGACTGCGCCACGGCTCCTCTTCATCTTCATCCCGATACTCTTACTCTACAGCGTCTTCGCCGTGCGCATCTTCGTGGCGACGGTGGACAAATCGATTTCCTTTACCCCTATCTATGAGATCGCCAGCCTGATGCTGCAGAGCCACCTGCGTGGCCAGATGCGCTGGCGCTGCGTGTCGGAGATCTACGAGCTGCAAAGCGCCGGGCGTCAACGCCGCCATGATCATCGTTGGCCTGAGGAACGGGCTCAAACCTGATCATCGCCGGTGCAGCGCCCCCGGCGTCGCCGCCGAGCAACGCCCCGCGCCGGCCGGTCAGGGGCCGGCACCGTTGGTCATCGGAGAGCGCTCGGGCGTCGGTGCGTCGTGGCGGCGCGCCTCCTCGGCGAGATAGCTGACGATGCGGTTGACGCTGTAGCTGATGTCGACGGCGAGGGCTTCGCGAGCCGCCGGGCCGTCATGCGCCCGCACGGCGGCGATGATCTTGAGGTGCGCGTGCTTGGCGCGGGGCGCGCGGGGCGGGTAGTCCCGAAAGGCGTTCATGGTCGGCCCGCACTGCAGCCACAGGTTCTCGATCACGCGCAGCAGCACTGGCATGTGGGCCATGCTGCACAAGGCCTGATGGAAGCGCTCGTTCTCGGCCATCATGTCGCCTGCGCGGCCCTCGTCGTTGGCGACGCAGAGACGCTCGTGGATGGCCTCGAGCTGATCGATCTCGCCGTCGGTGGACCGCAACGCCGCGCGCTCCGCCCCCTCGCCCTCGAGCAGGATGCGGATGTCGCTGATCTCCCGGTAGCGCTCCGCGTCCATGACGGGCACGCGGACGGAGCGGCGATCGATCTGGAACAACGCCTGTTCGGACACGAGCCGCCCCAGCGCCTCGCGGATGGGCGTGGCGCTGATGCCGAGCTCCTCGCTGACGTCCTTGAGCTTGATCTTCTCGCCCGGCTTGTACCGGCCGGCCATCAGCTGCCGGCGAAAGTACCAGTAGGCCTGAAGAGCAAGGCTCTCGGTACGTACACCTCCCAATTGGCTCCGTTCGATATCCATGTCTCGCACACGGTTTGAGCTTTTTTGTTTTTTATAAAGATTGCGGTGAGGCTCGGCAAATTGGCCAAAGGACCAAGACGGCGGGTGGCGCGAGGCCCTCGCGATCCGGCTCGCCCGGCGCTCGCGGCGCGCCCGTCAAGTGACGGGTCGGCCGACATGGGTGGCGGGGCGACCGACTGATATCACAAGAAGAAGAGCAGATTTCCCATCCCGTCGGCACCCGCCGGCGGGCGGCCGCGCTCGCGCGCACCGGCACACCCGGGGCGCCCGTCGATCACGGCCGAGACGGGCCGTGATGCCGCGGGCGCGGTCGCAGACCGCGACTCACAGCGAGCGGGAGATCAGCACCTTCATGATCTCGTTGGTGCCGCCGTAGATCTTCTGGACGCGGGCGTCGACGAACATGCGGCCAATGGGGTATTCCTGCATGAAGCCGTAGCCGCCATGCAGCTGGAGGCACTCGTCCACCGTCTCGTTCTGTTTCTGAGTGGTCCACCATTTGGCCATGGAGGCCGTGACGGCGTCGAGGTCGCCGGCGATCAGCCGCTCGACGCAATGGTCGATGAAGACACGGGCGATGACCGCCTCGGTCTTGCGCTCGGCCAGCTTGAAGGCCGAGTTCTGGAAGGCGATCAGCGGCTGCCCGAAGGCCTTGCGATCCTTGGTGTAGTCGACGGTGATGTCGACGGCGTGCTCGATCGCCGCCACGGCCTGCAACGACAGGGCCAGGCGCTCCTGCGGCAGTTGCTGCATGAGCTGGTAGAAGCCCTGGCCTTCCTGGTCGCCGAGGAGGTTCTCGGCCGGCACCACCGCGTTGTCGAAGAACAGCTCGGAGGTGTCGGAGGCGTTGAGGCCGATCTTGTCCAGGTTGCGGCCGCGCCGAAAGCCGTCGTTGCCCTCCGCTTCCAGCACCAGGAGCGACATGCCCTTGGCGCCCAGGTTGGGATCGGTCTTGGCCACGACGACGATCAGATCGGCGTTCTGGCCGTTGGTGATGAAGGTCTTGGAACCGTTGATGACGTAGGACGAGCCGTCCTTGCGCGCCGTGGTGCGGACGTTCTGGAGATCCGAGCCGGTGCCCGGCTCGGTCATGGCGACGGCGCCGATGAACTCGCCCGTCGCCATCTTCGGCAGCCAGCGCTGGCGCTGCTCCTCCGAGCCGTAGGCAAGGATGTAGTGGGCGACGATGGCGCTGTGCACGGAGACGCTGGTGCTCATCTCCGGCAGATGGACCTCGAGCTCCTCCAGCACCGCCGCTTCGAAGGCGAAGGTACCGCCCATGCCGCCATACTGTTCTGGGACGCTGCTCAGCAGGGCGCCCATTTCGCCGAGGCCGCGCCAGGCCCGGCGGTCGACCAGCTTGGCCTCGCGCCAGCGCGCCGCGTGGGGCGCAAGCTCGGCCTGCAGGTAGCGGCGAAATTGCGTGCGGAAGCTGTCCAGTTCCTCCGTCATCCAGCTTGAGCGATAAGCCATTGGCCGCCTCCGTCGTTACGCCATCGTGCTGAATGCGCGATCGGCGGTCCTGCTGCAAGAGGGAGCGGGAGCACGAATCGCGATGCCACGCGGCGGTGAGGCAATGGCGGGGCAAATCGGGGGCGGGACCGGGCTCAGCGTGCCGGCGCAGGCCGGTTCTCGATCGCGGCGAGGACGAACTCGACCATCTGCTCTCGGGTTGGCTCGGGCTTCTCGACGAATTGCGCGATCAACTGCGGATGGCAGAAGCGGACCCAGGCGGTCATGACGCAGTGGCTGGCGACGTGCGTGTCGGGCGTGGTGAACTCGCCGGCGGCGCAGCCGTCGGCGATCATGCGCTCGACCATCTCCCGCACGCGGTCGACGTGCGCCTTGATCGCCGCCCAGCTTTCGCTCATGGCCACTTCGACCATCTCGTGCAGCTTGACGTCGCCGGTGAACAGCTCGGCGCTCATGGCATGATTGGCGAGCAGGAAGGCGCGCAGCCGTTGGCGTGCCGAGCCCGGTCCGTTCGCGACAGCGCTCAGCGCATCCTCAATCTCGCCCATGACGCGGATCGCGACGGCCTCGTTGATCGCCTTCTTGGAATCGAAGAAGCGATACACGTTGGCCGGACTCATCTTCAGCGCGCGCGCGATGTCGGCCACCGTGGTCTTCTGGTAGCCGATGTCGCGGAACAGCCGCTCGGCCTCCGTGACCACGCGCGTGCGCACATCCAGCTCCGGGCCGGCGGCGCCGTCAGGGATATGAAACGCGGTGTCGGTCAAACCTCTCAGTCCCAACTCGGCGGCCACTTGGCATGGCCTGCTCTTCGATCCGTCATTCTACCAGATCAACGCCCTGTGCGAGCGGCGTTTTGGCATGCCCGCCGCGCAAACGTGATCGCCGCCGGCGCCCGGCTGCAGCGCGCCGCCCCCGATCGGAGCGCGCGGTGCCGCTAGGGGCCTTTATTCGGCCGCCAGCGGCAGCGGCGGCGGCACCTGCCGCAGCCCGCCATCTCCGGGCCGCCCGTCGGTCGTCGTCCGGCCCTCGGCGGTGTCGAGCGAGCGACGGAACCACAGGGCGTAGAGCGCCGGCAGGAACAGCAGGGTCAGGAAGGTCGCCACGAACAGGCCGCCCATGATGGTGGTCGCCATCGGCCCCCAGAAGGCAGAGCGCGACAGCGGGATCATGGCCAGGATGGCCGCGAGCGCCGTCAGCACCACGGGACGCGCCCGGCGCACGGTAGCCTCCACGATCGCGTGCCGCCGCGTCGCGCCCTCCGCCACGTCATGCTCGATCTGATCGACGAGGATGACGCTATTGCGCATGATCATGCCGGCCAGCGCGATGAGCCCGAGCAGCGCGACGAAGCCGAACGGCTGCTGGGCGACGTTGAGCCCGAGCGAGGCACCGACGATGCCGAGCGGCGCCGTCATGAACACGAGTATCAACCGCGAGAAGTTCTGCAGCTGAATCATCAGCAACGTCAGCATGACGATGATCATGAGCGGCATCAGCTTGGCCAGCGAGGCGTTGCCCTTCTCCGATTCCTCGATGGCGCCGCCGATCTCGATGCGGTAGCCGGGCTTCAGCTTGTCGCGGATATCCTGGAGCTTCGGCCAGATCGCGTTGGTGACGTCGGGCGCCTGCACGCCGTCGACGATATCGGCCCGCACGGTGGCGACCATGTCGCGGTTGCGCCGCCACAGGATCGGCTCCTCGTGACCGTAGCCGAGCCGCGCCACCTGGGACAAGGGCACGACGACGCCATTGCGCGAGACGATGGTGAGGTCGGCGATGCGGCCGAGGTCGAGCCGCTCCTCCGGCACCGTCCGGGCCACCACCTCGACCTTCTCGATGCCGTCGCGGACCGTGGTGACGCTCGCCCCCGAGATCAGGGTCTGGAGCGCCTGCGCCATGTCCTGCGGCGTCAGCCCGAGCGCCCGGGCGCGCTCCTGATCGACCTCAAGGGTGACGTTGGGGGTCTGCTCGTTCCAGTCGAGGTGAGGGTCGAGGATCTTGTCGTTGGCGCGCATCACGTCGCGGACCTCGTAAGCGACGCGGCGCACCTCGCCGGTGTCGGGGCCGATCACGCGGAACTGCACGGGAAAGCCGACCGGCGGGCCGAAGTTGAAGCGGTCGACGCGCACGCGTGCCTCGGAAAGGGCGCCGTCCGCGACGGCCTTCTCCAGCCGCGCCTTGATGCGCTCGCGCCCCTCCACGTCCTTGGCGACGATGACGATCTCGGTGAAGGCCTCGTTCGGCAGCTGCGGATTGAGGCCGAGCCAGAAGCGCGGGCTGCCTTGGCCGATATACGTGGTGAAGGTGGCGATGTCGGCATCGCCCTCGAGCAGCTTCTCGCCCTTCTTGGCCGCCGCCGTGGTGGCGCCGATGCCGGTACCCTCGGGGAGCCGCATCTGGAAGAATAGCTCCGGCCGCTCCGACAGCGGGAAGAACTGCTGCTGGACGTGGCCGAAGCCGACGATCGACAACGCGAAGACGGCGACCGTGGAGACCACGACGACGATGCGGTGGCGCACGCACCAGGTGACGACAGCGCGCAGCATCCGGTACAGCCGCGTCTCGTAGATCGCGTGCGGATCGCCGTGGGCGTGCCCCTTGGCCAGCTTGGGCAGCAGCTTGACGCCGAGGTAGGGCGTGAAGGTGACGGCGACGATCCATGACGCGACCAGCGCGATCGCCACCACCCAGAAGATGCCGCCGGCATATTCGCCCGTGGCCGAGTTGTTGAAGCCGATCGGCAGGAAGCCTGCGGCCGTCACCAATGTGCCGGTGAGCATCGGGAAGGCGGTCGAGGTCCAGGCGAAGGCGGCCGCCTTCATGCGGTCCATGCCCTGTTCCATCTTCACCACCATCATCTCGACGGCGATGATGGCGTCGTCGACCAGCAGGCCCAGCGCGATGATCAGCGCGCCCAGCGTGATGCGGTGCAGGTCGAGCCCCATGGCCGCCATGACGATGAAGACGATGGCGAGCACCAGCGGCACCGACAGGGCGACGACGATGCCGGTGCGCCAGCCGAGCGAGATGAAGCTCACGACGAGCACGATGCCGAGCGCTTCCATGAAGGAGCGCACGAACTCGCCGACCGCGTGGTCGACGACCAGCGGCTGATCGGCCACCTGCTCGATATCGATGCCCTGCGGCACGGCGGCCATGAATTCCGCGGTCGCCGCCGCCACCGCCTTGCCGAGATCGAGAATATTGGCGCCCCTGGCCATCACCACGCCGATGCCCAGCGCCGGCTCCCCGCGCTGACGCACCACATAGTCGGTCGGGTCCTCGAAGCCACGGGTCACGGTGGCGATGTCGCCGAGGCGGAACACGCGGCCGTTCGCCTCCACCGGCGTTTCCGCGACAGCCTTGGCGCCATCGAGCGCGCCGCTGACGCGCAGCGGCACGCGCTGGGCGTCGGTCTCCACCACACCGGCCGGCACCACGGCATTCTGCTTGGCCAGGCTGTCGAACAGCGCCTGCGGCGTGAGGCCGAGCGTAGCGAGCTTGGCGTGGGAGAACTCGACGTAGATCTTCTGGTCCTGCACCCCGTAGAGGTTGACCTTGGTGACGTCGGGCACCTTGAGCAGGCGCTGGCGCAGGCCCTCGGCCACCTTCTTGAGCTGAGCATAGTCGGCGCCGCCGCCGGTGAGCATGTAGAGGATCGAATCGACGTCGCCGTATTCGTCGTTGACGTTGGGGCCGATCAGGTTCGCCGGCAGCCCGGCGCGGATGTCGTCCAGCTTCTTGCGCAGCTGGTAGAACAGCTCCGGCACCTCCTTGGGCGGCGTCGTGTCCTTGAAAGCCATCTGCATGGCCGTGAACGACGGCTTCACATAGGTGATGACCTTGTCGAAGTAGGGCAGCTCCTGCAGCTTCTTCTCGATCGGGTCGGCGACCTGGTCCTGCATCTCCTGGGCCGTGGCGCCCGGCCAGATGGCGGTCACCACCACCACCTTGATGGTGAAGGAAGGGTCCTCGGCGCGGCCGAGGCGCTGGTACGAGATCAGGCCGCCGACGCCGAGGATGACGATCAGGAACAGGATGAGCGCCTGGTGGCGGACCGCCCAGGCTGACAGGTTGAAGCTCTTCATGGCCCCCGCCTCGCGATCAGAAAGAGAGGGCGTCGACGACCCGGACCTTCTGGACCGGGTCGAGCTTCTGCACGCCGACGGCGACCACCTTGTCGCCGTCCTGGACGCCCGCCGCAACGACGACGTCGCGGCTGTCGTAGCTCCTGACCACCACCGGCTTCAGCGTGAGCGCACCGGTCGCCGGATCGACCACGTAGACCGACGGCCCGCCGTTCTGGTTGAACAGCGCCGACAGCGGCAAGCGTGCGACGCGCGCGGCACTGGCATCAACGAGCGACAGCGTGCCGGTCATGCCGATCTCCGCATCGTTGCCGACGCTGGGCAGCGAGAACTTGGCGAGAAAGGTGCGGGTGGTGGCGTCAGCGGTGGGCGACAGTTCGCGGAGCTTGGCCTCGTAGGACTTGCCCGGCTTCGACCACAGCACCAGCGCGGCTTTGCCGGTGCGCGCCCGCTCGATCATCGTCTCGGGCACCGCGACGACGGCCTCCCTCTCGCCGGTGCGGGCGACGCGGATCGCCGTCTGCCCCGCGGACACGACCTGCCCCGGCTCGACCAGAACGGCGGTGACGATGCCCGCCGCGTCGGCGGTCAGCTTGGCGTAGGAAAAGCTGTTCTTGGTGAGCTCGACGGCACGGTCAGCGCGGGCGATGCGGCCGCGGGCCTCATCTGCTGCCGCGTGGCTCGAATCGAGCACGGCGTCCGTCGACCACCCCTTCTTGCGCAGCTCCAGCGCGCGCTGCTCGGCGGCGGTGGCCTGGGCCAGGGCACCCCGCGCCGCCCGCTGCTCGGCCTCGGCCTGCTCGGCCTGAAGCCTGAGGTCGATATCGTCCAGCACCGCGAGCGTCTGGCCAGCGGCCACGCGGTCGCCGATCTCGACCAGGCGCCTGGCCACCTTGCCGTTCAGGCGAAAGCCGATGTCGCTCTCGATGCGCGGGCGAATCGTCGCCACCAGCGTGCGGGACGGGGTTTCGCTCTCGAAGCGCACCGGGGCCACCAGCACCGGCCGGTTCTGCTTGACCTCGGCGGGCGCCTCCTCGTTACAGGCGGCGAGGGGGAGGGCGGCGGCGAGTGCGAGGAGCGCCATCGCGCGGGCAGGATACCGGGCGGCAGGGCGAGGCTGGCGCATGAGTGCGAGATCTCCGGTCGGGCGAGGACTGCGCCGCTGCCCCCGCCCGGCGCTCCCCACCCGGCAACGTAGGTGACGACTGACGAATGTCAACTTTCGTCAGGAGATAATCATAAGCGCTGCCGAAGCCGCCGCAGCGGCCCGCCATCGTGCCCAACCGCGCGGCGTTGCGAGTTGACGGCTTTCCCCAAGTGTCCGTAAAGATGACGGGATTGGGGGCGCGCGAGCCGACGCTCGGGTCTCTGCTCGGACGCCCGCGACCCCGGGGGGAGATGACATGACAATCAGCCGGAGGCAGTTTGTCGCGGGCGGCGCGGCGATAGCCGTGGCGGGCGCCGCGGCGCCAGCCCTCGCCCAGCAGGAGCAGACGGCCGCCTATTTCCAAGGCGATGTCCCCGACAACGGCCAGTATTATCGCAAGACCAATTTCAGCAAGATAGACCCGGTGTGGCGTCGGCAGCTGGTGAAATACTACTCCGAGGAGCCGCAGGGCACCGTCGTTGTCGATACGCGCAACCACTTCATGTACATCATTTTCGAGAACAAGACGGCGTTGCGTTACGGCGTCGGGGTCGGCAAGGAAGGGTTCCAGTGGTTTGGCCGCGCGCAGGTCGACCGCAAGCAGATCTGGCCGAGCTGGGTGCCGCCGCCGGAAATGCTGAAGCGCCGTCCCGACTTGCCGACCTTCGTGGCCGGCGGCCCCGACAACCCGCTCGGACCGCGCGCCCTGTACCTCTACCGCGACGGCCGGGACCTGGGCTATCGGCTGCACGGCACCACCGAGCCGTGGTCGATCGGTGGCGACGTCTCCAGCGGCTGCATCCGCATGTTTCCTGAAGACGTCGTCGATCTTTACCAGCGCTGCCCGAAAGGAACCAAGGTGCTTGTCCTGAAGCACCTGGGCTCGGGCGACGCGACCTGACGCCGGAGCAGCACGCCAGACAGTCGCCATCGCCGAGGGGCGAGCCCGAACGAGGGGGTCGCTTCCGCGCCGATGGCTGCTGGACGAACGAGGCGGAGCGAGCTCCAAATGGATAGCCCGCCGGCCGGCGCGAACCGGCCCGTGCGGCGACTTCGAGTGCGGGGGCATTCATGCGAATCGGCAAATGGGCGGCCAAGGCGGCACTGCTGACGGCTGCCTTGCTCTTGGCGGGGTGTGCGAGCGAGGCCGTGCGAGGCCCGGTGGGCCCGAGCCCCAACGTCACCAACGCGCCGGTCGGCAGCGGGGCCGACGTGCCGCCGGGCAGCAACGAGGATTTCATCGTCAACGTCGGCCGCCGGGTGTACTTCAAGGAGGGCTCGGCCGAGCTCGACGACACGGCGAGGGTGACGCTCGACAACCAGGCGGCGTGGCTCGCCAAGTTTCCGCGCTGGAACGCCAAGATTCAGGGCTTCGCCGACGACCCGGGCTCGGACGAGCAGAACCGGGCGCTGGGCCTGCGCCGCGCCGATGCGGTCAAGGCCTACCTGTCGGCTCACGGCGTGGCGCCCGGCCGCCTGCGCGCCAAGACCTATGGGCGCGAAAAGGAGCGCATCGTTCGCGATTGCGCGGACATTTCCTGCAAGGCGCAGAACCGCCGCGTCATCACCAACCTGGAGGGCGACCGCGACCTGTGAGGCGTGGCGGGGATTGGGAACGATAGGGCGCGTGACGCATTAGGCAATGTCGCGGCCGAACGGCCGCGCCAACGCCTTCCTCGTCCGAGACTGTCGCGCCCATGAAGCTCTTCCAATGCCAGCACTGCGGCCAGCCGCTCTATTTCGAGAACAGCGCATGCGAAAGCTGCGGCCGCAGTCTCGGTTATGTGGCCGCGCTCGGCGAGCTCTCGGCGCTCGAGCCGACCGGCCAGAGCTGGGCGGCGTTGGCCGAGCCCAGCCGGCCCTACCGGTTCTGCGCCAACGCGGTCCATGCCAGCTGCAATTGGCTGGTGCCGGCCGACGGCGCGGATGACTATTGCACCGCCTGTCGCCACAACCGAACCATCCCGGATCTCTCCGGGGCCATCAATCTGGAGCGCTGGCGGCGCATCGAGATCGCCAAGCACCGGCTGTTCTACACCCTGCTGCGGCTGGGCCTGCCCCTCCGGACGCGGGCGGAGAGCGCCGAGGGGCTGGCCTTCGACTTCCTCGCCGACCCGAGCGAGCCTTCGCTGCCGACCATTCTGACCGGTCACGACAAGGGCCTCATCACCATCAACCTGGCGGAGGCCGACGATGTGGAGCGCGAACGGCGCCGCCACGACATGGGAGAGGCCTACCGCACGCTGCTGGGCCACTTCCGCCACGAGGTCGGGCACTATTTCTGGGATCGGCTGGTGGCCGATGGCGGCTCTCTCGCGCCCTTCCGCGAGGTCTTCGGCGACGAGCGGGATGACTATGGCGAAGCCCTGAAGCGGCACTACGCCAGCGGGGCGCCGGCGGATTGGCGGGAGCGCTTCGTCACACCCTACGCCAGCTCCCATCCCTGGGAGGACTTCGCCGAGACCTGGGCGCACTATCTCCATATCGTCGACACGCTGGAGACGGCCGGCGCCTTCGGCCTCAAGGTCAAGCCGAGCGTCCCCAGCGCGCCGGACCTGATGGCGAGCGTCGACTTCGATCCGCATGAGGCCATCGACATGGAGCGACTCATCGCAGCCTGGCTGCCGCTGACATTCGCCGTGAACTCGTTGAACCGCAGCATGGGCCAGCCCGACCTCTATCCGTTCGTGCTGTCGCCGGCGGTGATCGTGAAGGTGTCGTTCGTGCACGACATCGTACATCAGGTGACTGGGCGCGCCGTCGCTCAGCGCACCGGCAGCGAGGCCCTCAAGGCCGTGATCGCGGGCCTGCGCAACCACTACGCGGCGCCACCACGCCGGTGACGGCTGAGGCGGCGTCAGTCGACGCCCGCACCCGGATTGGGCGGCGTCTTCGGCCGGATGCGCTTGATCGTGGCGGAGAAGCTGAGCACCGGCTGCGTGCCGGTCTTGAGGAGGCCGCGCACGAAGATCATTGAGGCTCCGGCCCGCACCACCTCGCCGCTCGCCTCGATCAGGTCGCCTTCGCTGCAGGCGCCGACGAACTCACTGTTGAGGGTGACGGTAACCGACGGCATGCCCTCGATCTCCCGGGAGGCGATCATGAAGATGGCATGGTCGGCGAAGGTGAGCAGGGCACCGCCGTGCACCATGTCCAGTCCGTTCAGGTGGCGCCTGTCGGCGCGAAAGGCGCAGCGCATCGAGCCGTCGGCCTCGCGCCGGTGGTAGTAAGGGCCCGAGCGCGAATCGAAGGTGTCGCGGTCCGGCGTGCGCCAGCCCGCAAATTCGCCCTCTTCCACCACGCGCGCGCGTCGGCGCTCCTTGTCGTCCGCCACGCTCCGGACTCCCTGTTCGGTCAATTGATTTCTCTTCAGCGAAACTTGCGGCGCAATCAAGCGCCAATCAGGGCTTGTTGGCGAGGCCGCCGTCGATGGTCAGGACGGTGCCGGTGGTGAAGGCGGAGCGATCGCTCGCCAGGAAGGCGACGGCGGCGGCGATCTCCTCGGGCCTGCCGGGGCGGCCGAACGGCATGCCGGCCGTGAGCTCGCGCCAGCGATCGGCGTCGCCCAGGGTCTGGGCCGCCTGCGTCCTCAGCCGCGTTTCCATGCGATCGGTGGCGATCGGCCCGGGATTGATGCCGACGACGCGCACGCCCTGCGCCGGGCTCGCGCCGCCCAGGGCCCGGGTGAAGGCCATGAGGGCGGCATTGCCGGCGGAGCCGGCGATGTAGGCGGCGTCGACCTTCTCGCCGCCCATGCCGATGATGTTGACGACCACGCCGGCACCGCGCGCCGCCATAAGGGCATAGAAGGCCCGCGTCACGCCGATGAAGCCGAAGACCTTGAGGTCCCAGGCCTCCCGCCAGCGGGCCTGGTCGATGCTGGCGATGTCGCCGAGTGGGATCGCGCCGGCGTTGTTGACGAGGATGTTCACGTCGCCGTGGGCAGCCGCCAGGGTCGCGGCGGTTTCATCGCGCGAGACGTCGGCAGCATGGATGGCGAGGTCGGCGCCGGTCACCTCCGCCAGGATGGCTCCCCGCGCGGCTTCCAACCGGTCCTGGTCCCGCGACACCAGAACCACCCGGCAGCCCTCCTGGGCCAGCAGCTTGGCGGTAGCAAGGCCGATGCCCTTCGAAGCGCCCGTCACCAGGGCCTTGCGGCCCGCCAGTCCCAGATCCATGGTCGTCCCTCCCGCGGGAATGAAGAGGTCGGCGCGCGGCCGGTCAAGCCCCGGGGCGGATCAGCCCACCAGGCCCCGGCCACGCGGCGAGCAGCGTGCGCAGGGAGGAGACGAACGCCAGGGGCTGGTCGACCATGATGTGATGATGGGCTTCGGCGATCATCATGATGGGCGTGCCGGGCGGGGCGATGGAGCGCGTGTAGTCGACGATGCCATCGTCCAGGAACGAAGACTTCTCGCCGTACATCAGCGCCACCGGGCAGCGCACGCCGGGCAGGTCGATCGTCGGGTTGCCGCGCCGGTAGTCCTTCCACATGAACGGATCGAAGCGCCAGCTGTAGCCGCCGCATGGCTGCTGGCGGAGGGACGTGCGGCCGATATGATCGGCGATGTAGGGATGCTCGCACGGCTGCGGCGGCTGGAAGCGAAAGCGGGCCAGCGCCGCCTCCAGCGTCGGATAGATCTGGTGGGCGCGCGGCTCGCGCGGCTCACCGCGGCGCGCGCGCCGCTCGCGCCGCACCTGGGGGGACATGATCGGCGTATCGACCACCACCGCCGCCTTCAGGCGCTCGCCGTGGCGCGCCGCACAGGCGATCAGCGGTGTGCCTCCGAAGGAATGGCCGACCACCGTCGGCAGGCCCTGGTCGAACAGCCCCGCCGCCTGCGCGACCTCGAGAATCTCTTGCACGAACAGGTCGAGCGTGTAGTGCGGTCGCCGGTCGGAGCCGCCCATGCCGGACCAGGACATGGCCGCGACGCGGTAGTCGTCGGCGAAGAAGGGAGCGATGAAGCTCCACCAATCGGCATGGGCGCCGTTGCCGTGCAGGAACAGCAGGCCGGGCCGGCCGCGCTCGCCCCAGATCAGGGTTTCGATGCGGGCGTCGGCGACCGGCACGAGGATGCGTTCCGGCGCACGCGCCAGGGCAGCCGTGAACCAATCGGGTGCAGGCGGCCCGCCGCTGTCGCGTTCGGCGAGCGGGGCCCGCGGCTGTTGATGCTCCATGATGCGGCTTTCGGGCAAACAAGCGCTAGGTTGATTATCCCGAGGTCTCAGAGCAAGGACCTTGTGTCAAGCGCCAGAGGTCGTAGGCTCGCCGGCGGGCCAAAGCCTCCCGGGCGGCTCCGAGGCCGTCCGCGGCACCCGTCTGCGTGAGCTGGAGGCGATCGAGGGGCTCGCGCATCCGAGATAAAAAATTTGGTTCTCAGGGCGCGTACGGCCTGATAACCGTGTCGCCAACATCGACCAAAGCCGTGCCTCGCCTCCGGGCTCGAGGTGCCACTAATGTGACGAAGGAGAGGAAAGCGATCATGGACTTCACCATCACCGAACGGCAGAAGTATTGGCGCGATCGTGTCCACAAGTTCATGGACGAGCACGTCTATCCCGCCGAGTCCGTCTACGCCGAAGAGATGAGCGTGGTCGGCCAGGAGCGCTGGAAGGTCGTCAAGGTGCTCGAGGATCTCAAGGCCAAGGCCAAGGCCGAGGGCCTTTGGAACCTGTTTCTGGCGCCCAATGCCGAGCACGACGAGGACGACTACCGTGGCGCCGGCCTGACCAACCTCGAATACGCCATGTGCGCCGAGGAGATGGGCAAGGTCACCTTCGGCTCGGAGGCGTTCAATTGCTCGGCGCCGGACACCGGCAACATGGAAGTGCTGCACCGCTACGGCACGCGTAAGCAGAAGGACCAGTGGCTGCGTCCACTGATGGCCGGCGAGATCCGCTCCGTCTTCCTGATGACCGAGCCGCTGGTCGCCTCTTCCGATGCGACCAACATCGAGACGTCGATCCGCCGCGAGGGCGATCACTACGTCATCAACGGCCGCAAGTGGTGGTCGTCGGGCGTCGGCGATCCGCGCTGCAAGATCGGCATCCTGATGGGCAAGACCGATCCTGAGGCGGCGCGCCACCAGCAGCAGTCTCAGATCCTGGTGCCGCTCGACACGCCCGGCGTCAAGATCCTGCGTATGCTGCCGGTGTTCGGCTTCGACGACGCCCCCCACGGCCACGGCGAGGTGCTGTTCGAGAACGTCCGCGTGCCGGCCGAGAACCTCATCCTCGGCGAGGGCCGCGGCTTCGAGATCGCGCAGGGCCGCCTCGGCCCGGGCCGCATCCACCACTGCATGCGCACCGTCGGCGTCGCCGAGCGGGCGCTAGAAAAGATGGTCAAGCGGCTCCAGTCCCGCACCGCCTTCGGCAAGAAGGTGGCCGAGCAGTCGGTCTGGGAGCAGCGCGTGGCCGAGGCGCGCACCGACATCGAAATGACCCGGTTGCTCTGCCTGAAGGCGGCCGACATGATGGACAAGGTCGGCAACAAGGCGGCCCAGCTCGAGATCGCCATGATCAAGGTGGCGGGCCCGCGCATCGCCCTCAAGATCATCGACGACGCCATCCAGGCGCACGGCGGCGGCGGCGTCACCACCGACTTCGGCCTGGCGAAGATGTATGCGGGGATCCGCAGCCTGCGGATCGCCGACGGTCCCGACGAGGTGCACAACCGGGCGATCGCGCGCCTGGAGTTCGCCCGTTACTCGAACGCGGAGCATCGCACCCAGTGAGTGGAGAGAGCGCAAGCGCGGAGGAGATCTTCGCCGGTACCAAGCCCGTCGAGGAGCGCCATCGGTTCGACCAGGCGCTGCTCGAAGGCTGGATGAAGGACAACGTCGAGGGCTACAAGGGCCCCCTGACCGTCGAGCAGTTCAAGGGCGGGCAATCGAACCCGACCTACTGCCTGCGGACGCCGGGGCAAGCCTACGTGCTCCGGCGCAAACCTCCGGGCAAGCTCTTGCCTTCCGCTCACGCGGTCGACCGCGAATTCAAGGTGATCTCGGCGCTTCACGGCGCCGGGTTCCCCGTCGCCAGGCCCTATGGCCTGTGCATGGACGAGAGCATCATCGGCACGATCTTCTACATCATGTCGATGGAGGAGGGCCGGGTGCTGTGGAACGGCGCCCTGCCCACCCTCAGCAAGGAAGATCGCGGCCGACTCTACCGCTCGGAAATCGAGACGCTGGCGCAGTTGCACCAGTTCGATCCGCAGGCGATCGGCCTCGGCGACTTCGGTCGCCCCGGCAACTACTTCTCCCGCCAGATCGACCGCTGGACCAAGCAGTACCGGGCGTCAGAGACCCGCCGCATGGAGGCGATCGAGAACCTGATCGAATGGCTGCCGCGCACCGTGCCGGAGCAGACGCGCACCTCGGTCGTGCATGGCGACTACCGGCTCGACAACATCATGTTCCACAAGACGGAGCCGCGCGTGCTCGCGGTGCTGGATTGGGAACTGTCGACGCTGGGCGATCCACTGGCGGACTTCACCTATGTGATCCAGGGCTGGGTCATGCCGCACGACGGGCGTGCCTCGCTCGGTGGCATCGACTTCAAGGGGCTGGGCATTCCGGAGGTCGACGAGGTCGTCGACATTTACTGCAAGGCCACCGGCCGCGACGGCATCCCGGACGTGAACTGGTACTTCGCCTACAACCTGTTCCGGCTGTCGGCGATCTCCCAGGGTATCGCCGGGCGCGTCCGCGACGGCACCGCCGCCAGCCCGCAGGCCATCGAGGCGGGCGAGCGGGCCGAGCCGCTGGCCGTCATGGCCTGGGACTATGCCAGGAAGGCCGGGGCCTGACGCCGGCTTGAGCTCGCGTGGCGGTGGCCAGGCCACCGCCGCCGGACCATGCAAGACAACGACTTACGCAAGAAGCGACTGCCGCAAGCGTCGTCGGAGGCAAGAAGCCAACCTACGCGAAAAGCGATGCAGGCGAGGGAGAAAGCGCGATGCCCACACTGTTCGATCTGACCGGCAAGGTTGCGATCATCACCGGTTCGTCCCGCGGCATCGGACGGGCGGTCGCCGAGCGCATGGCCGAGCACGGCGCCAAGGTCGTCGTCTCGTCGCGCAAGGCCGGGCCCTGCGAAGAGGTGGCCAAGATCATCAACGATCGCCATGGCGAGGAGCGCGCCATCGTGGCGCCGGCCAATATCTCCGAGAAGGAGGATCTGCAGCGGCTGGTCGACGCCACCATGGCCAAGTGGGGGCGGATCGACAGCCTCGTCTGCAACGCGGCGTCGAACCCCTATTACGGGCCGATGGCCGGCATCAGGGACGAGCAGTTTCGCAAGATTCTCGACAACAACATCGTCTCCAACCACTGGCTGATTAGCATGGTGGCGCCGCAGATGCTGGAACGGAAGGACGGCTCGATCACCATCGTGTCGTCCATCGGCGGCCTGCGCGCCTCGACGGTGATCGGCGCCTATTGCATTTCCAAGGCCGCCGACCTCCAGCTCGCCCGCAACCTCGCGGCGGAGTTCGGGCCGAGCAACGTGCGCGTCAACTGCATCGCGCCGGGGTTGATCAAGACGGATTTCGCCAAGGCGCTGTGGGACGATCCGGCGACGCTCGAGCGCAGCACGTCGACGGCCCCCCTCAAGCGCATCGGCACGCCGGACGAGATCGCGGGCGCCGCCGTGTTCCTCGCTTCGCCCGCCGGGAGTTTCATGACCGGCCAGGCCATGGTCATCGACGGCGGCGTCACCATCAACTAAGGCGCTTGCCGATCGGGTGCGGCCATCCGATCGGCGGCGTTGCGCATGCAAATCCTGGAGCATCGATCCGATCAGGGACATGCTCCGGGTCCGCGACAGCGGCAAACGGACAGGGAGCGGCATACATGAAGGCGATCTTGAGCAAGGCGGTCGGCGGGCCGGAAACCCTCGTTCTCGAGGAGGTCGCCGATCCCAAGCCCGGCCCGGGCAAGGTGCTGCTCAACATCAAGGCTTGCGGCGTCAACTATCCCGACACGCTGATGATCGTGGACAAGTACCAGTTCAAGCCCGAACGGCCCTATTCGCCGGGCGGCGAGGTCGCCGGCATCGTCGAGGCGGTCGGTGAGAACGTCACCAAGGTCAGGGTCGGCGACCGGGTCATCGGCTCGACCGGCCACGGCGGCATGGCCGAGAAGGTGGTCGTCGACGAGTTCCGCTGCATTCCCATGCCGGACAACATGCCGTTCGACGAGGCGTCGGCATTCATCCTCACCTACGGCACGTCGCACTACGCGCTCAAGGATCGCGGCGAGCTGAAGCCCGGCGAGACGTTGCTGGTGCTCGGTGCGGCCGGTGGCGTCGGCCTGGCTGCGGTCGAGCTCGGCAAGGCCATGGGTGCCCGTGTCATCGCCGGCGTATCGTCCCAGGACAAGGCCGATTTCGTCAGGACGCACGGCGCCGACGACGTGGTCGTCTATCCACGCGGGCCGTTCGACAAGGACGGCAAGAAGGCGCTCGCCGACCTGTTCAAGAAGGCCTGCGGCGAGAAGGGCGCCGACGTTATCTACGACGGCGTCGGCGGCGACTACGCCGAGGCGTCGCTGCGGGCGATCGGCTGGGAAGGACGCTTTCTGGTGGTCGGCTTCCCGGCCGGCATTCCCGCCATTCCGCTCAACCTCACGTTGCTGAAGTCGTGCCAGATCATCGGCGTCTTCTGGGGTGCGTGGGTGGCCCGCAACAACAAGGGCTTCGGCGAAAGCATCGCCGAGCTGATGGATTTCTACAAGAAGGGGCTGGTGAAGCCCCACGTCTCCGAGCGCTTCCCCCTGGCCCGGGCCGGTGACGCCATCGCGCATCTCGCCGCTCGCAAGGCCATGGGCAAGGTCGTGGTGACGATGGACTGACGGCCGGCCGGGCGGGCGCCCGGCCATGATGATGTGGAAGGAGGGGCAATGGCCGATCTGGAGACGTTTCGCACCGAGACCCGGGCGTGGCTCGAGGCCAATTGCCCCCCCGACATGCGCACGCCCACCGAGGACGAAGACGATGTGGTCTGGGGCGGCCGCAACCCGGCCTACAAGTCTGAGGGGCAGCGCCTCTGGTTGGAGCGCATGGCCGCCAAAGGCTGGACCACGCCGGAGTGGCCGACGGAGTATGGCGGCGGGGGGCTCTCGCGCGAGGAGGCCAAGATCCTGGCGGGCGAGATGCGGGCCCTCGGCTGTCGCTCGCCGCTCTCGTCCTTCGGCATCTGGATGCTCGGGCCGGCGCTGCTGAAGTACGGCAACGAGGAGCAGAAGCGCCGCTTCCTGCCCGAGATCGTGCGCGGCGAGATCCGGTGGTGCCAGGGCTATTCCGAACCCGGCTCCGGCTCGGACCTGGCTTCGTTGCAGACCAAGGCGGAGGATAGGGGCGACCACTATCTCGTCAACGGCGCCAAGATCTGGACCAGCTATGCCGACAAGGCGGACTGGATCTTCTGCCTGGTGCGCACCGACATGGCGGCGCCCAAGCACGAGGGTATCAGCTTCCTGCTCTTCGACATGGCCTCGCCCGGGGTCTCGACCAAGCCGATCCTCCTGATCTCCGGCAAGTCGCCGTTCTGTCAGACCTTCTTCGACGATGTGAAGGTGCCCAAGGAACAGCTGGTCGGCACGCTCAACAAGGGTTGGGAAATCGCCAAGTACCTGCTGACGCACGAGCGCAACTCGATCAGCAGCATGGGCGGGCGGGCGCACCGGCCCGTACACCAGGTCGCCGCCGACAGCATCGGCCTCGACGATCGCGGCGAATTGGCCGATCCGCTTTTGCGCAGCGATGTCGCGCACCTGGAGATCGACGAGATCGCTTTCGAGCTTGCCATGGAGCGGGCCGGCGATCTCGCCAAGCGCCGCCAGATCCATCCGGCGTATTCGTCGGTGCTCAAATACTACGGCTCGGAGCTCAACAAGCGCCGCCACGAGATCCTGATGTCGGCCGGCGGCTCCGACTCGCTGGAGTGGGAGAGCGAACGCTCCGACCATGGAGCAGCAGCGCGCGCCTGGCTGCGCACCAAGGCCAACTCGATCGAAGGCGGCACCTCGGAGGTGCAGCTCAACATCGTCGCCAAACGCATCCTGGAGCTTCCGGGCGCTTGAGGCGCCTGGGCGGCCTGCGATGGTCGGAAGCGACAATCGCAGCGAAGCGCTCCGGATCTGAAGAGTTGGAGCATCGCCTCCGCCATTGGATGAGTTTCATCCGGAGGCGGAATGCTCCGGGCCCGTGACACCCTCGACCGAGATTGCGACCATGCCGCTGGTACTCAACGACGAACAGGCCATGTTGCGCGACAGCGCGCGCAGTTTTGTCAGCGAACAGGCGCCCATCGCCTATCTGCGCCGGCTGCGAGACAGCCACGACGAGACGGGCTTCTCGCGCGACCTGTGGAAGCAATTCGCCGAGATGGGATTTGCCGGCATCCTGGTGCCGGAGGCCCATGGCGGTCTCGGGCTCGGCGCGGTTGAGGCCGGGGTCGTGGCCGAGGAGATCGGCCGCACGCTCGCGCCGACGCCGTTCCTGTCGACGGCCGTGCTCGCGGCCACCGCGCTGACGCGCGGCGGCAGCGACGGGCAGAAGGCCCAGTATCTGCCGGGGATAGCCGCCGGCGAAATGATCGCCACCCTTGCCGCGGACGAGGGGGCCAAGCACCGGCCGGCCAAGACAGCGCTCGCGGCCACGCGCGCCGGCAATGGCTTCAGGCTCACGGGCGCCAAGACCTTCGTGCTCGACGGTCATGTCGCCGATCTCCTGATCGTTGCGGCGCGCACCGCCGGCATCCCGGGCGACCCAGCTGGGATCACGCTCTTCCTGGTGAGGCCGGGTGCCAAGGGGCTCACGACCGAGCGGACCGTCATGGTCGACAGCCACAACGCCGCGCGCGTCGATTTCGACGACGTGGCGGTCGATGCCGATGCGGTGCTCGGCGACGTCGACGGCGGCTACGCGTTGCTGGAAGGCGCGCTCAACGTCGGCCGTGCCGCGGTGGCGGCCGAGCTCGTCGGCGTCGGCGAGGAGGCATTCACGCGCACCCTCGGCTACCTCAAGGAGCGCAAGCAATTCGGTAAGTTCATCGGCGAGTTCCAGGGGCTGCAGCATCGCTCGGCCCATCTGTTCAGCGAGCTCGAGGTGACCAAGGCCGCCGTGCTCAAGGCGCTGCAGGTGCTGGACGAAAACGCCGATGGTGCCGCGCAGATCGTCTCGGTGGCCAAGGCGCGAGCCGGCTTGAGTGCCGGGCTCGCCGTTCAGGAGGCCGTCCAGATGCACGGCGGGATGGGCATGACCGACGAATTCGATCTCGGACTGTTCATGAAGCGCGCACGTGTCGGCCAGGAGCTGTTCGGCGACGCGAACTTTCACGCCGACCGCCTGGCACGCCGCAACTCCTACTGACGGGCGGACGGCCGGGCCCAACCCCAGCAGAGGCCGATGGTCTCTTGTGGGCGGGCCTTCCCGTCGTCATGGCGGGAAACTTCAATTCAACGGGAGGAACGCGCGATGAAGATCGCAGGCAAGGTCATCGTGGTCACCGGCGGTGCCGACGGCATCGGGCGCGCGCTCGCCGAGCGCTTCCTCAAGGAGGGCGCCAAGGCGGTGGTGATCGCCGACATCGACAAGCCCAAGGTGGAGGGCGTCGGCGGGGCCATCGGCACCACGGCCTTCGGCTGCGACGTGTCGAAAGAGGAGGAGGTCATCGCCCTCATCGACAAGACCGAGGCGCTGCACGGTCCGATCGACCTGTTCTGCTCCAACGCCGGCATCGGCGACTTCACCGGCTCCGATCCGAACTTCGTCGGGGCGGCGGGCAATGGGGTCTGGCAGCGCAGCTGGGACGTGAATGTCATGGCCCACGTCTACGCCGCGCGCGCTCTGGTGCCGCGCATGGTGGCGCGCGGCGGCGGCTACTTCCTCAACACCGCGTCGGCGGCCGGGCTGCTCTCGCAGATCGGCAGCGCCGTCTATGCCACCACCAAGCATGCAGCCGTGGGATTTGCCGAGATCCTGGCGATCACCCATCGCGACCAGGGCATTCGCGTCTCGGTGCTGGCGCCGCAGGCGGTGGACACGCCGATGCTGCGGGCCGGCGGCGAGGGACCGCAGCACGTGGACGGCGTGTTGACCCCGGCCCAGCTCGCCGAGGTCGTCGTCGACGGCCTGGACAAGGAGACCTTCCTCATCCTGCCGCACCCACAGGTCGCTGGTTACATGAAGAAGAAGACCGACAACTACGACCGTTGGATCGGCGGCATGGCGAAGTTCAGACGCACGTTTGCCACTAACGGCTGACCTGCACCGAGAGCATTTCCGCGTTTCTTCGAGCCGCCGAAATGCTCTATCGGCTTGATTTGTCGCGTTTTCTTCGCGCGAACCGGCGTCCAATTCGCGCGAAAAGGCCCTAGGGCATCTTGGGGCCGCTATCCGCAGGCGCCCGCTGCTCGCACGATCACACCCCGCCGGGTCGCGCCTCGGCCGCCGCGGGCTCGCCCGATCTCGCGGCGGCCATGACGCGGACGAGCGGGAGGCGGATGGTGCAGCGCAGCCCCGCCGCAGCGTAGTCCAGGGCGATCTCGGCCGCCAGTTCCCGGCGCAGGCCGCGCTCCAGCAACTTCGATCCGAAACCCTGGCGTGTCGGCTGCGCCACCGGGGGGCCGCCGCTCTCGTGCCAATCAATCACCAGCATCGCTCCTGCGTCACTCTCGACCTCGCGCCAGGCGACGTCGACCCGGCCGGTGGGCACCGATAACGCGCCGTATTTGGCGGCATTGGTTGCCAGCTCGTGGACGCAGAGGCCCAGCGTCAGCGTCGCCCGCGCGTTGAGGCGGGTCGGTTCGCCCGTCAGCGTGACGCGCGCGCTGTTCACGTCCTGGTAGGGAGCGAGTTCGTTGGCGAGGACACTGGCCAGCGAGGCGCCATTCCAGCTCTCGGCGGTCAGCAGGTCGTGGGTCTTGGCGAGGCCGATCAGCCGGCGCTCGAAAGCATCCCAGGCGTCCTCGCTGCGGTCGTCCGAGCGACGGGTCAGCATGGCGATCGACTGCACCGTCGCGAGCGAGTTCTTCACGCGGTGATTGAGTTCGCTCACCAGCAGCTGCTGGCGCTGCTCGGCCGTCTTGCGCTCGGTGATGTCCTGCACCATGCCGGTCAGCAGGGGCGGCGCCCCGCCGCGTGCCATCGGCAGGCCTCTCACATCGACCCAATGCACGCTGCGATCGGGCCACACCACCCGCAGGTCCATGGCGAACGGGCCGCGCGAGACCATGGCTCGCTCGATGGCCGCCTGGAGGCAGTCGCGATCATCCGGGTGCACGGCGGCGCTGAGGTCCTTCAGCGTCAGCCCCCGATCCACCGGCAGGCCGACGATGGTCCGTGCGCGGTCCGAGCCGGTCAACACGCCGTGACGGGGATCGAAGGCCCAGGTGCCGAGCTCGCCCGCCTCCAGGGCGAACTCGAGCCGCTGCTCGTTCTCGCGCAGCAGGCTCAGCACACGGTCACGCTCGGCGTTGCGCATGTGCAGCTGGCCGGCCGTGTCGGCGAACGCCCGCTCGACGGCGTCGAACTCGGCGACCCCTGTCGGTTCGAGCGCCATCTGCGTCCCGGCGCCCAGCGCTCCGGCCGTCGCCCTGAGGCGACGGACCGATACCAGCAGGGAGCGGAGCAGGAAGGCTGCATAAGTGAGCCCGAAGCCGATGGCCAGGGCGAGGGCGCCGAACCAGGCCAGCGATCGCAGCAACGAGCCGCTCAGTTCGGAGAGGGGATAGCCGATGACGAAGTACCAGCCGTAGCGGGGCGTCCGGCTGAAGAAGGAGCGGACCGGGACGCCGTCCAGTGCCGTGGCGGTAACGGCACCCTCGAGCTGCGATCCGAGCGCGAGCCTGAGCGATTCGGATGCCGGCCGGCCGACGAAGTCGTCGCCGCCGCGCGAGCGCATGACCACCCGGCCCGCATCGTCGAGGACGGCCGCAACCCAGCTGCTCTGAAAGAGGCCCTGCTCGCCCATCAACCGCTCGAAGGTCTGCGGTGGGATGAGCGCGGACAGGATATACGCGACCTTGCCCCCGGCCAGCACCGGGAGGTGGACCTTGACGATCCAGAGCCCCGGCGTCGGCATCAGCTCGCCGAAGGCGAGCTCGGCCGCCTGGGTCTGCGCCAGCTGCGCGGCCTCCACCGGCGTGAGGTCCGGCGCGACGGGCTCGCCGAATGACTGCTTGGAGCTGAGCAGCGGCGTGCCGGCCGGGTCGGAGAGCACCAGCCAGGCGCCTTCCAGGGGCGCGGCCCGGGCGGCGAGCTCGTGGAAGGCGCGGAGATCGCCGTCGACGAGCTGCCGCGACAGTGCAAGGGTCCGCAGGGACGCCTCGGCGACCGCCAGATCGCGATCGACGCTCAGTGCGAGCGCCCGGGTGGTGCGCGTCAGCAGCGTCTCGGTGGCCCGGCGCTGGGTGATATAGGCCGAGTAGAAGCCGCCCGCTGCCAGCGCCAGCGCCGGGACGGTCAGGGCGAGCACCAGCAGCAGCAGGCGGCGCCGGAACGACGTGCTCTTCTGTCGCGGCGCTCTGCCTCGCCGGCGCCGCGGCCGCAGGCGGCCATCGTCCTCATGTCCGGCAGAAGAATCCGGCTGGGATTCGTTCACGCAGCACCTTCACGACCCCAAGAGCGTCCGATCGAGCCGGCCTTGACCGATCGGATCCATCGAGCCTGCGTCGACTGCCATAGCATAGGCGAGGCCGGGTGCCCTTTGGAACCACCTGCCGGTAGTGGCTCGATCCCGTCGCCCGTTGCAGCACCTGAATAGCGGTGGCGCGCCGTGGCCTATTCCCGCACGGGGGGCCGCGGCGTCGGCCCGGAGGCGATGAGGATGGCCGCCCCGCCGCAGCCGAGCATGCCGGCGACGAGGTAGGGGATCAAATAGCCCCCGCTGGCGTCGTAGAGCAATCCGAAGATCAGTGGGCCGCCGGCCACGCCGAGCACCGAGATCAACTGGCCGGTGGCGTAGATGCGGCCATAGTCGCGCGTACCGAAGGCCTCGGCGAGCAGCAGCGGCTGCATCATCAGCAGGTTGCCCACCGGCAGCCCGAGGAGGGCGATGGCGACCAGCATCAGCACCGGATCGTGGGTGATGGCGAGGGCGACCAGCGCCGCAGCCTGAAACACCATCCAGGCCAGCGTGTAACTGCGGCTCCTCACCTTGAGCAGGATCCAGCCGCCGCTCAAGCGCCCGATGATGCTGGCCAGGGCGAGGACGGCGACGCCGATCGCGGCGATCTCGGGACCGTTGCGCGTCGTCGCCAGCCGGAACAGATGGGCCAGCGCCCCGACCTGTGCGGCCATGGTGAAGACGTAGGCCAGGGACACGGCGATGAAGAAGCGGCTGCGGCTCGCCTCATGGTAGGGGGTGCCGGCGCGGGCCACGACCCCGGACCGGTTCGTCGCCTGGACCTCGCCATCGGGGGTGAGACCCTTCGCTTCGGGCGACGGGTAGAGCAGGAGCAGAGTGGCGGGCACGACGCCGAGAAAGAAGGTTGCGCCGAGCCACGGCCCGGCACCGGCGAGCCCAACCTGCCGGATGGCCCAGGCGGTAAGCGGTGTGATCACGGCGCCACCGAGGGACAGGCCGGTCATCGCGATGGACAGGGCGAGCGCCCGCTTGCGGTCGAACCAGCGGGCCAGAATGGTCATGGCCGGAACGAGGCCGCAGCCGCCGTAGGCAAGGCCGAAGATGATATGGAAGGCGTAGAGCTGCCACAGATTCTCGACCAGGCCCGTTGCCGACAGAGCCAGCGAGCTGAGGACCGCGCTCGTGACGATGACGATGCGCGCGTCGATGCGGTCGAGCAGGCGTCCCGCCACCATCCCGGCCAGACCGGAGGAGATGAAGAATGCGGCGGTGGCGCCGCTCGCCGCGGCGACCGGGAAACGCCGCTCGGCGACGAAGGCGTCCAGCAGGACCGACAGATTGTAGAATGCCAAGCCGCCGGTGGTCGCCAGGATGAGCATCATGGCGCCGACGATGTACCAGCCGAAGAACGTATTGGCGCGTTGGGCAGGCGCGTGCATGGGCGTTTCCGTCACCCGCAGTCCATAGCCCCAGATGCGGGGGCTTCCTAGCTGGGCCCGGCGCATCCCCTCGCATATGGCCCCGCGCCCGGCACATGCCGGTTCGGCGCATCGAGCGTTTCAGTCCGCTCCGGTGACATCAGCCGATTGGAGCGACGCGCTGAGAGTGTTTGAACCTGGTGTGATTGACCCGACGGGGGCATGTTCGACCGCGCTGTCCTGCCCCCAACACGAAAAAAGGCCCCGGCGAACCGGGGCCTCTCGTTCGGATCGGCCGAAGCCGAGCTTGGGATCAGAAGTCGCGCTGGATGCGCAGACGGGTCTCCCAGACGTAGTCCATGCTGGTGGTCTTCGGGGTGGGCACGCCATTGATGGTGTAGGTGAGCGGCTTGTTCACATCGACCACGCGGCCCGACACGTTCTTTTGGGCGTAGCTGACCTCGGCGCCGATATCGAGGTTCTTGACCGGCGACCAAACCAGATTGGTGCCGACGTAGAACATGTTGTAGTTCTTCAGCGACGGCGAGTAGGCGTAGGCGATGGCCTGGGCCGGCGTGAAGTTCAGGTTGGCCGGGATGAGCGAGCCGCCGAGGCCGGCGTAAAGCGGGCCAAGCGCGCCGCGGGCGCCCTTGCCGAAGTCGACGCCGGCGTAGCTGGCGAACACGGCCTGGCGCACCGTCGGCGTCCAGTAGTGCAGGTACGACGCCACCACCGACCAGCTCTCGGTGAGCTTGATATCGCCGTAGGCGTTCAGGTAACCGTCGAAGGTGTCGACGTTGAAGCGACCCCAGCTCTGGCAGGTCCGGTTCGCACCGCCGCACAGGCCGGTGATGCCGGTGTAGGACAGGGCGCCCTTGCCGTAGGCGGCCTGCAGCCACAGCTGGTCGCCGGGGGCGATCATGTCCAGCTTGAACTTCACACCGGCCTGGACCGCGTAGCCATAGGCGGCTTCGGGACGCTGAACGCCGCCGAGCGCGGCGACCTGGGTCGGCGTCAGGACCGTGCTGCCCTGGTTGGCCTGGACGAAAGTGCCGACGCTGATCTGGTGGGTGGCGGCGGAGAGCTGGGCCGAGCCCCAGCCGCCGTCGTAGCGCAGCACGCCGACGAAGTCGGGCAGCTGATTGCGCTGGGCGATGTCGACGGAGGCGTACGAGGTCGGCAGCCCCGTCGACGGATCGAAGGTCAGGCCGATGGCACCCGGGAAGGTGGTGCCGTTGTACGGCAGGTTGCGGAGCCCACTCGGCACGGCCGAGTTGGCCGCGGCATTGTTGGGGAAGATGCCGCCGGCCGTGTAGAGCGGCTGCCGGCGGGCCGTCGGATCTTCGACCGACAGAGTGGCGCTGAAGCCGTTGCCGAGCTTGGCGGTGTAGGCGATGCCGTTGGTGCTCTGCACCTCGGAGCTGAAGGTGTAGCCGATGAACTCCAGCTCGTGGCCGTAGAAGTCATAGAACGAGCTGAAGCGACCGGCGGTGAGGCCGGCGAACTGGATGAAGGCCTTGTCGGCTTCCACATACTTCTGGGCACGGCTGAAGGTGTCGATGCCGGTGGCGAAGAAGGCCTGCGCCTGGCGCTCGGCGGTGCCGGAGCGCAGCGGCCAGCCGCCGGTGCGGCTCGCGATCTCGAAGCGGACGAAGGTGCGGACCGTGCCCCACTCGGACGCGGTGCGGGCGTCCACCTGCAGACGGCCCAGGCCGCGGTAGCTCGACGCGTCCGAGTTAACGCTCTTCAGCGGGCCGCTGTACTGATACTCGAAGCGGGCGCGGCCACCGACCTTGATGCAGGTGTCGGTGCCGGGGATGTAAAAGAACCCTGGTCCATAGGCGGTGCAAACGCGCACATATTCAACCGGCGCGGCTTTCGTCATCGGCAAGTCCGCGGCTTCGGCGCCCGTCATCATCGACAGGCCAGCAGCGGAGCCGAGCAGGATTGCTCTCACGATGTTCACGATCAACCTCCAGAGTCTAAAGACGGACACCCCTGCGCGTTGGGCAAGGTGTTCAAAATGCGACGAAAAATTGTTCTTGTGCGATGCAGCCCCTGCCTAGCGGCGCATCATGACAGTGGCGTTACGGACTTACGGCTTATGCCGCCGAGGAAAATTGGGGGCGCCGCCTCGCCGGCCGCGTCAATGCCCCAAATTCCCAAGGCGCAACCGAGTTCGAAGCACCTCCACCCTAGTGCGGAACCTAAGCGGCTGGTCCGCGCACGGTCAATGCAACGATCCCCTGTGACACGCCTCAACTTCCTTGTGTGGACTTGCCGCCACAGGTTTCGGCGGCAGAATTGCGGCTTACGTGCGCGCTTTCCGTGTTCTGAAGCGCGAATGGGCGGCAAGCGCCTGTCACAAAAGAGTCATAAATTCGTCGACTTCAGAATTCGCGTCATGTTTAGCTCCGACAGTTGGAGCCGTTAATTCTCTCGTCTTGCGTTGAAGGGGAGAATTTATCGCGAATCCCCTGCGTCTGATCGGTGCCGTTCACCCATGGCGCGCAGGGCTGGTGTCGCGCCCGGCCTTGTCTGTCGAGGCCGTCTGCGGTCAAGATCGGCGGACGACCGATTGGGGAGGACAGCGTTTCCATGGCGGCAGCGACACCGGCCGAGGCGAGAGCGATGCTGACGGCGCCCGGCGCGCCCTACGAAGTGGACGAAGCCGTCATCCGCGGCCTGCGCACCCACGTCTGGAAGAACGCGGCTCCCCACCTCCGCCACTTCCTCGACGCCAGCAGGGCCCACGGCGATGCCGACTACATCGTCTACGAGGATGAGCGGCTGACTTACGCGGCGCATTTTCGCGCCTGCGCCAAGTTCGCGCACGCGCTGGCGTCGCGCTTCGGTGTCCGCAAGGGCGACCGCGTCGCCCTTGCCATGCGCAACTACCCGGAGTGGTCCGTGGCCTTCTGGTCCGCCGCCGCCATCGGCGCCGTCGTGGTGCCCCTCAATGCCTGGATGAGTGGCCCGGAGCTCGAGTACTGCCTCGCCGATTCCGGCTCGGCCGTACTCGTCGCCGACGGCGAGCGCCTGGCGCGGATCGCGCCCCATCTGGGCGGCCTGGCGTTGCGCGGCCTGGTGGTGACACGCGCCGAAGGGCCGCTGCCGGACGGTGCCCTGCCGTGGGTAGACCTAGTCGCCGCCGACCAGGACCTCGAGTTGCCGCCGGTCCGTCTGGCTCCCGACGACGACGCCACGATCTTCTACACCTCAGGAACCACGGGTAAGCCGAAGGGCGCGCTCGGCACCCACCGCAACATCTGCACCAACCAGTGGACGGTGGCCTACAACCGGGCGAAGACGGCGCTCGTCGCAGGCGTGCCGCTGCCCGATCCGGCTACTGCGCCGAAGCGGGCGTTCCTGCTGCCGGTGCCGCTGTTCCACGTCACCGGCTGCCATTCCGGCATGCTGCCGACCTTCGCCGCGGGCAACAAGCTGGTGCTGATGTATCGATGGGATCCGGCGCGCGGCATGCAGTTGATCGAGCGAGAGAAGGTCAGCGGTTTTACCGGCGTGCCCGCCATTGCCTGGCAGATCCTGGAGCACCCGGATTTCGACCGATACGATCTGTCGAGCCTGGAGAACGTCAGCTACGGCGGCGCGCCGGCCTCACCGGAACTGCTGCGGCGGGTGCGAAGCACCTTTCCGGCCGCCTTCGCCGGCAATGGCTACGGGCTGACCGAGACCTCGTCGGTCGTGGCCCAGAATCAGGGGCCGGAATACGTGGAGCGGCCCGACAGCGTGGGCCCGGCAATACCCGTGTGCGACATCCGCGTCGTCGATCCCGACGGGCGCGACCTGCCGCCCGGCGGCATCGGGGAGCTCTGGGTTAAGGGCCCGAACGTGGTCAAAGGCTACTGGAACAAGCCCGAGGAGACCGCCAAGAGCTTCACCGAGGGCTGGCTTCACACCGGCGACGTGGTGCGCTGCGATGACGACGGCTACATCTATATTCTCGATCGGGCCAAGGACATGCTGATCCGGGGTGGTGAGAACATCTATTGCACCGAGGTCGAGGATGCCCTCTATAGCCATCCCGCCGTGATGGATGCCGCGGTGGTCGGCATCCCCCACCGGGTGCTCGGCGAGGAGGTCGGCGCCGTCGTCCAGGTCAAGCCGGGCTTCGAGCTGGACGAGGACGGGCTGAAGCAGCACGTGGCCGGTCGGCTCGCCGCCTTCAAGGTGCCGGTTCGCATCGACATCCGCCGCGAGCCGCTGCCGCGCAATGCCAACGGCAAGATCGTGAAGCGCGACCTGCGAAACCTGTTCGTCAGCTAGGAGCATTTTCGAGCGAAGTGGACGCCGGTTCGCGTGAAGAAAATGCGACAAAACAAATAGATAGGGCATTTCAGCGATTCGGAGAAACGCGGAAATGCTCTAATTCGGTGCGGTGGCGCGCCTCGCGTTGGGTGGGTTCACTCCCATCGCGAAGGCGGCGCTCCGGTCAAAGAAGGCTGTGGCATGCGTCGGGGCGCTGCGCCCCGATCATGGACGCGGCGCGGCTCCCGGCTCGTCCAGCAGGCTGACCAGCGCCGCGCTCAACAGGGCCGCCAGGGCGGCCCCTGCGATCGGCAGCACGTAGCTGCCGCTGACGTCGAAGGCGTATCCGGCCAGCGGCGGGCCCAGCAGCGTGCCGAGCGCGCCTGCGGTGTAGGCCAGGCCGATGATGCCGCTGGCGTTGCGCGGCCCGAAATAGTCGGCCAGCAGGGCAGGCGCGAGCGCAACGTAGCCGCCGTAGCACGCGCCGAACATCAGGGCGAAGACCCCGAGCCCGAAGGCGGTATTGGCGATCATCCACCAGCCCAGCATGACCGCGATGCCGGCGAACATCATCATCAGCGACCGCCGGCGACCGAGCCGGTCGGCAATGCCGCCGATCAGGAATCGGCCCGCGGTCGAGCCGACGCCGATCAGCGCAAAGAGCGTCACCGCCGTCGAATGCTCGACGCCGCGATCTTCCGCCGATGGCGTCAGGTGGACGAAGGGCATGAACAGGCCGATGGAGGCCAGGACCGAGGCGATGTAGAGGAGGCGGAAGGGCTTGGAGCGCAGGGCTTCGCCGACGCTCATGCCGGGCAGTTCGCCGCGCGCCGGCGGGGCGCCGCTCGCCACGCCGCCGTCAGGCAGCAGGCCGCGCCGTTCGGGCGAGTTGTCGACGAACAGGGCGGCGAGGCCCCCGCCGACGACGGCCAGCAGGCCGAGCGTGAGATAGGCGCCGCGCCATCCCAGCTGATCGATCAGCGCCTCGGCGATCTTGGGCATCACCAGGGTGCCCACGCCGATGCCGGACACGGCGATGCCAGACGCGAAGCCGCGGCGCAGCACGAACCAGCGCTGCACGGCGCTGATCGACGGCACGTAGGCGAAGCCGACGCCGATGCCGAGGCCCAGGCCGATGCCGAGATAGAGGGCCCACAGGCTCGTCGCCCGGGCGGCGACGATGAGACCGGCGCCGACCAGGATCATGCCGGTGAGCACCACCCAGCGCGCACCGAACCGGTCCGTCAGCGGCCCGCTGAGGGCGCCCACGGCGAAGTAGATCGCCACGCCGATGGAGAACGCCCAGGACAAAGAGGCGCGCGGGGCGCCGAATTCCTGCTGCAACGGCGCGAAGAAGGCGGGGAAGGTGTAGGTGCTGCCCAGCGCGATGAACATCACCGTGAAGGCGGCGGCAACGACGATCCAGCCCCATCTGGCCGATTCGCGCCGTCTGGAGGCGTCGACCAGGGCCGTCACGGCCGCAATACTCCGCACATGGTCCACTCCTCGGCCGGCGCCAGGGACGCTGGGCAGGCTCTCTCAGCGTTTCCGTCCCGTCGCGGCGGCTTGTCCGATCGCGTGATCGGTTTGCGCCGTGACCACAATCTCTTGATTTGGTGCCCAATGAAAGGGCGGCGGCCGTCAAGCCGCCGCCAGCGGGCGCCTCAGGCGACGCCGTAGGTCTTGAACCAGGCGAGCATGCGCTGCCAGCCGTCCTCCGCCGCCTGCTTGTTGTAGCTCGGCCGGTAGTCGGCATGGAAAGCATGCCCCGCCTGGGGGAAGATGACGATCTCGACGGTCTTGCCCGCCGCCTTCGCCTTGTCGCGTTGCGCTTCGACCGCCGCCACGGGGATGCCCGGGTCGGCGCCGCCGTACAGGCCGAGCACGGGCACCTTGATGTCGCCCGCGACATCCGCGGCCGTCTTGGGCTGGATCGGGGTGGTCTGCCCGGCCAGCGGGCCGTACCAGGCCACCGCCGCCTTCACATCCGGGTTGTGGGCAGCATAGAGCCACACGGCCCGGCCACCGCGGCAGAAGCCGGTGATGCCGAGCCGCTTGGGATCTCCCTTGCTGTCCGCGACAGCCCATTTGGCCGCGGCATCGAGATCCGACATCACCTGCGAATCCGGCGTCTTGGCGATGAAATCGCGCAGGATCTGCTGCACGTCGGTGACCTTGGAGATGTCGCCCTGCCGCGCGTAGAGCTCGGGCGCGATCGCGACGTAGCCGAGCTTCGCCAGCCTTCGGCAGGTGTCCTTGATGTATTCGTGCACGCCGAAGATCTCCTCGACGACGAGCACGATGGGGAACGGACCCCCTCCTTGCGGCATGGCCCGATAGGCCGGCATGTCGCCGTCGGCGACCTTGATCTTCACTTCGCCGGCGACGAGCCCGTCGGCCGGCGTCTGGATCGCCTGGCCGGCCTGGGCGTGCGCGGTGGCGACGGTGAAGCCGCTCATCAGCGCGGTCATGACGAAGCCGCGGCGCGACAGCGGCTCGTTGATGAGGCCCCTGAGGCCCTCGAGATCGTCCGTTTGGCTCATCGATAGTCCCTCCCGTCGCCCGTCCGCCCGGTTCCAGCTCACCTGGCCGCCCGGCGCCAATCATCTGTGCGCGAGGACGGACGGCGCACGCCCTCTCCTGCCAAGACTGCGTGACAACCGTAGAACGAGTATCCCAGGCTTGCCCAGCCTGCCTTGCGGGGGCGGTGAGCGAACGCTAGATAGGGCGCCAATCATGTCCCTGCGGCCGGCCGCGCCATCCGGTGTGCCGATCCCAAACACCCCCAACCGGGTGGAGCCCGTTCCATGTCCCGTCAATTCATCTACCACATGCGCGGCCTGACCAAGGCCTACGCCGGGGGCAAGAAGATCCTCGACGACGTCAATCTGTCCTTTTACCCGGATGCCAAGATCGGCGTTCTCGGCGTCAACGGCGCCGGCAAGTCGACCTTGCTCAAGATCATGGCCGGCATCGACAAGGAGTGGACGGGCGACGGCTGGGTCGCGGAGGGCGCACGCGTCGGCTATCTGCCCCAGGAGCCGCAGCTCGATGCGAGCAAGACCGTCCGCGAGAACGTCCTGGAAGGCGTCGCCGACAAGAAGGCGATCCTCGACGCCTACAACGATCTCGCCATGAACTACTCGGACGAGACCGCTGACGAGATGACCGAGCTGCAGGACAAGATCGAGGCGCAGGGCCTCTGGGACTTGGACAGCCAGGTGGACCAGGCCATGGAGGCGCTGGGCTGTCCGCCCGACGACTGGGACGTCGGGCGTCTCTCCGGCGGTGAGAAGCGCCGCGTGGCGCTTTGCCGCCTGTTGCTCGAAAAGCCGGAGCTGCTGCTGCTCGACGAGCCAACTAACCATCTCGACGCCGAAACGGTAAACTGGCTGGAAGGCCATCTGCGTACCTACCCCGGCGCGATCCTGATCGTCACCCACGACCGCTACTTCCTCGACAATGTCACCGGCTGGATCCTCGAGCTCGACCGCGGCCGCGGCATTCCCTACGAGGGCAACTACTCCTCCTGGCTGGGGCAGAAGCAGAAGCGGCTGAAGCAGGAGGGCCGGGAGGACGAGGCGCGCCAGCGTGCCCTCGACCGCGAGCAGGAATGGATCGCCGCCTCGCCCAAGGCGCGCCAGACCAAGAGCAAGGCGCGTATCCAGCGTTACGAGGAGCTGGTCGCCAAGCAGGCGGACAGGACGCCGCAGACGGCACAGATCATCATTCCCGTGGCCGAGCGCCTGGGCAACAAGGTCATCGAGTTTGACGGCATCAAGAAGGGCTTCGGTGACAAGCTCCTCATCGACGATCTCTCCTTCAGGCTGCCACCTGGCGGCATCGTCGGTGTCATCGGCCCCAACGGCGCCGGCAAGACCACTCTGTTCCGCATGATCGCCGGCCAGGATCAACCCGACGAGGGCCGCATCGACATCGCCGATGCGGTGTCCCTTGGCTATGTCGACCAGTCGCGCGACGCGCTGGATGCCAACAAGACGGTCTGGGAAGAGATCTCGGAGGGCAACGAGATCATCTATCTCGGCAAGAAGGAAATCAACAGCCGGGCCTACTGCGGTGCCTTCAACTTCAAGGGCGGCGACCAGCAGAAGAAGGTCGGCAGCCTCTCGGGCGGCGAGCGCAACCGTGTTCACTTGGCCCGCATGCTGAAGTCCGGCGCCAACGTGCTGCTGCTCGACGAGCCGACCAACGACCTCGATATCGACACCCTGCGCGCGCTCGAAGAAGCGCTGGAGGACTATGCCGGCTGTGCCGTCATCATCAGCCACGACCGCATGTTCCTCGACCGCATCGCCACCCATATGCTGGCCTTCGAAGGCGACAGCCACGTCGAATGGTTCGAAGGCAACTTCCAGGACTACGAGAACGACAAGAAGCGGCGCCTGGGCATCGACTCGGTCATCCCCAAGCGTATCCAGTACAAGAAGTTCTCGCGGTGATACCTGCCTGGTGGATAGGTGGCCGGGCTTGACCCGACCGCCCATCCACCAGCTGAATCTCAGCCTAACGCGCGCGCGGCGTGCATGAGCCGCGCGCTGGCGTTGGCTCGGGCCAGAACGTGCCCGTCGCCGTCCAAGAGGCGGGCCTCCATGAAGGCGATGGTGCGGCCGAGCTGGACCACCTGGCCCTCGCCGAAGAGCTGGCCCGGGCGGGCGGGCGCCAGGAAGCTCACGTGCATGTCGATCGTCGCGGTGTAGAGCTCGCCGCCGGTCCGGATCCACACGGCCGGCCCCATGGTGTCGTCCAGCATCGCCGTCTGGAGGCCGCCCTGGATCAGGCCCGCCGGATTGAGAAACGCCCGCTTGCCGTCGAAGCCGATCCTGATCCAGCCCCGGGTGGGATCCGCCGCCACGATGTGCCAACCCAGCAGCTGGGCACTCGGCGGCATCGGAATGCTGTCGAGGAGAGCCTCGGCTGCGTCCGTTTCGCGCATCTGTCGATTCGTCATGACTTGCTCCCGCCGGTTCGTTGCCGCGCTTGGGGGAGAGGATTAGCCTGTCGCTCCTGACAGCATGGTGTCAGGAGGCTTCTCCACATGCGCCGCGCAGACCGCCTGATCGAGCTCATCGGCCACCTTCGGCAGGACAAGCTGGTGATCGCCGATGAGCTCGCACGGCGCCTGGAAGTTTCGGTGCGCACGGTGTACCGCGACATCGTCTCGCTGCAGGCGCAAGGCTTTCCCATCGAGGGCCAGGCCGGTGTCGGCTACCTGCTGCGCGGCCCGGTCGATCTGCCGCCGCTGACCTTCGACCACGACCAGCTCGAGGCCCTGGCCCTCGGTCTGGCCTACGTGGCGCAGGTCGGCGACCCCGCCCTGTCGGCGGCAGCCCGTGCGGCCCAGGCCAAGATCGATGCGGTCTGGACCGGCCGGTCGACGCCCGGGGGCGAGGACCGTCGGCTGCGCGCGTCGCAGCGACCCGAGCGCCGGGCGCCGGCCTTCGCCGCCGCGCTGCGGGGGGCGCTACGCGCCCGCAAGCTCGTCGCCTTCCGCTACACCGACGCCGACGGCAAGCGCACCGAGCGGGAGGTGCGGCCCCTGGCGCTCACCGCGTTCTCGGAGGGCTGGTTGCTGATCGCCTGGTGCGGGCTGCGCCACGACTTCCGGGCGTTTCGTCTCGATCGCGTCGCGGAGCCGGTTGTCCTCGAAGCGGCGTTCACCGACGAGCCGGGCCGCGACCTCGCAAGCTACCTCGAGCAGTTCGCCGCGAGCCTCGACGCAAGAATGCGGCCGCAGTCCTTTTGAAGAGCCGGCGGTGTTTGGAACGCATGCCGATCCGGTGAACCATTCGGTCCGATAAATCCATAAAGACCAATGGCTTGTACCCTTTCATCCCGGTCGGTGGGTTCCGACTGATAGGGAAAGGCTCTAATCGATCACCCTCCAATAGTCCGCTACGAAACCGCGCGGGTCGACGGTGCGCACCGGGCCGCCGTTCTTCGGCGTGTCGCCGTCACAGCTCCATTTGAAGATGGTGTCGCGGCCGGTGACGGCGGTCGGGATCGTGGTGCTGCCGGGGTGAGTCCGGCAGAAGTCGGTCGAATCGGACGTTGCCATCACCTGCGTATCGGCACGGCCGCAATAGCGCTCGCCGCCCGGCACGCAGGCCACCACCTTGCCGGCCATGCATCGCCAGATCGGCCCTTTGCCCGCGCCTTTGGAGAGATCATGAGCGCCGAACGCGGACATCACCTTGTCCATCAAGGCGTGTGGCACCGGCCGGAACTCATTGTCGGTTCCGACGCGTTGGCAGAGCTCGGCCGGCGTCTCGGCGTGAACCAGCGAGACGGTCGTCAAGACTGCCGCCATCAAACCCACCGCCGCCAAGCCGGCGAAGACATATCGGATCATGCAGTGCCTTGGTGCCTCCAGCACGCCTGTGCCATTGAACGCAATCATCCGCCCGCGGAAAAGGGCTCCAAATCTTTGAATCCGAAGCGTTTCTATGCGATTGGACGGATCGGGCCAATCGCGAAGCGCTCCAGCGCTACCCCAGAAGGGCGTGATGGCGTACTTCAGGCGCTCTGCGCAAGACAACGCGACCGCGGCCGATTCGACCGCAGCATGATCCGAGGTGCCGACGTGCGCATGACGTTTGCGACCGTGCTTTCTCTCGCCCTGGCGCTGGGGGCGTGGGCCGGACCGGCCGCGGCGGCCGATTTCCCGGACTTCGTCGCCTCGCTCAAGCCCGAGGCGCAAGCCCTCGGTGTATCGGCGGCTACGTTCGACGCTGCAACCACCGGCCTGACGCCGGACCTGTCGTTACCCAACCTGGATCGGGGGCAGGGCGGCCCCACCAATGCCGGACAGGCCGAGTTTACGGCGACGCCGGCGCAATACCTGTCTGACAAGGCCATTGGCGGAGCGGCCGGCAGGGGGCGGGCGCTCCTCGCCAGCCTGCGGCCGCAGATCGCCGCGATCGAACGTCGCTTTGGCGTGCCGGGGCCGATCGTGCTGGCCATCTTCGGGCGCGAGTCCGGCTACGGCACGCAGGTCGGCAAATACGACGCCGTGCGGACCCTGGCGACGCAAGCCTGGGCCGGGCGCCGACGTCAGGAATACCGGGGCGAGTTCCTGTACGCCCTGAAGCTGCTGCAGGATGGGGTCGTGTCGCGCGCCGCGCTGAAGAGCTCGTGGGCCGGCGCCATCGGCATGGCCCAGATGCTGCCGTCGCAATATTACAAATACGCGGTCAATCTCGACGGATCGGGCCGTCCCGACATCTGGAGGTCGACCCCCGACACGCTGGCGTCGATCGCCAACCACCTCAAGGGCGAGGGCTGGCGAGCGGGCGAACCATGGGCGCTGGAGGTGGTGGCCCCGCGGGGCGTCGACTGCACGCTGGGCAGCCCAGAGCAGCCCCAGGCCTACAGCCAATGGCTCTCCGCCGGCTTCCGGCCGGTCGACGGGAACGGCGTCGCCTCCAGCTCGGCCCGGTTCGCCCTGCTGTTGCCGGCCGGCCCGTACGGGCCCGGCTTTCTCATCGGTACCAACTATTTCGTGCTCAAGGCCTACAACTTCTCCGACCTCTACGTGCTGTATGTCGGCCATCTGGCCGACCGCATTGCCGGTGGCGGCAGCTTCGCCACCCCATGGTCGCCGGTCACGCAGCCCTCGGCCAGCGCGCTCGCCGCCATGCAGCGCAAGCTCGCGGCCCTCGGCATCTATGCGGACAAGATCGACGGCAAGGCGGGCATGAAGACGCGCCTCGCGGTCGGCGCATTTCAGAAGGCGCGCGGGTTGCCGGTCGATTGCTGGCCAGATGCGGCGACGCTGCGGCGGATCGCGGCCGATTAGGAGGTGCCCGTCATGGCTGAATGGAGCGCAGAGCAGTACCTGTTGTTTGCAGACGAGCGCACGCGGGCGGCGCGCGATCTCCTGGCTCAGGTGCCCTCCGGCCCGCGGCGCGAGGTCGTCGACCTCGGATGTGGACCGGGCAACTCGACCGAGCTGCTGGTCGCCCGCTTTCCGCAGGCCAGAGTCTGCGGCGTCGACAGTTCGCCGGACATGCTGCGCCAGGCGCGGCAGCAATTGCCTGCCCTCAGCTTCGAGGAGGCGGATCTGGCGACCTACGCCCCGCCGACCGGCACCGACCTCCTGTTTGCCAACGCCGTCTTCCAATGGGTGCCGAACCACCTCGACGTTATGGCCGGGCTGCTCGACGCCCTGGCGCCGGACGGCGTGCTGGCGGTGCAGATGCCCGACAACCTGGCCGAGCCCTCGCACCGGCTGATGCGCGAGATCGCGGCGACGCAGCCCTTTGCCGGCAAACTGGCCGAGGCGATCACGCTGCGCGATCGACTGGCGGAACCGGCCGTCTTCTACGATCGCCTGAAGCCGCTGTGCAGCCGCTTCGATGTTTGGCACACCATCTACAATTTCGTGCTGGCCGGGCCCGACGCGGTCATCGAATGGGTCAAGGGCACGGGGCTGCGCCCCTTCCTCGCGCCGCTCGATGCGCGCGAGCGCGAGGCGTATCTGGTGGCCTATCGGGCCGCAATCGCCGCTGCCTATCCGCTGCAGACGGACGGCAAGCTGCTGCTCAGGTTCCCGCGCTTCTTTCTGGTGGCGGTGAAATGACGGCCGGCGTCGGCAGCGTCACGTTGCGGGCGAAGGGCGACGATCGATGAGAGCGCCGCGGCATGGCAACGGGCGGCGGTGGCTCCGCGCCGGTCGCGCGGGGCATGTGGCGACCGCCGGGCCCCCGTGGCTGCGGGTCATGCGCACGCGCATCCGAACGACCATCGCACTGGCCGTGATGGTGGCGACATTCCTGCTGACAGGCGGCTTGTTCGACCTGCTGGCCACGCGCGTCCTGGTGGCTTGGAATGCAGGGGCCATCCTCTGGCTCGTTCTCGCCTTCCAGATGATGGCGACGTCGAACGTCAGCCGCATGCGCCAGCGCGCCGTCAAGGAGGACGAGGGTGCGGGTGTCATTCTCGTCGTCTGCTGCGCCGCGGCCCTCACGAGCATCGTTGCCATCGGCTTCGTGCTGAGTGCGGCCGCGGGAAAGACACCGGAGGCCCACGCCTTCGCCCTGGCTCTGGCCGGCTGCACGATCCTGACCTCATGGTTCTTCGTGCACACGGCGTTCACGCTGCATTACGCGCACGAGTACTACAACGACGACGGCCAGGTCGGCCTCGCCTTTCCCGGGGTGAACGCGCGGCCCGACTATTGGGACTTCGCGTATTTCGCGGTGAACATCGGAGCTGCCAGCCAGACATCCGACGTGCAAATCACCTCGGCGCAGATTCGCCGCCTGGTGCTGGCCCATAGCGTGCTGGCGTTCTTCTTCAACACGACCATCCTGGCCTTCGCCATCAACGTCGGCGCGGGGCTGCTCTGAGCCGGGCGTCGAGGGCGCATTCCGATCGGGCGCAACCACCGGCCGGCGGCTCCAACATTCAAGTCCTTGGAGCCCTCCTGTCCGATCGAAATGATGTCGACGGATCGGAATGCTCGCGCCTCGAGCATTTTCGCGTTTCTTCAAATCGCCGAAATGCTTCTATCTGATTGATTTGTCGCGTTTTCTTCACGCGAACCGGCGTCCACTTCGCTCGAAAACGCTCTAGATGGCGCCGGAGGCGTGGATCTGACTGAACGAGGCCTTGACGATCTCGTCGGCGAGGATCCGCGCCATGCAGGCGTGGCCCCGATCACTCATGTGGAAACCGTCGCCGGACAGCATGGCCTTGAGGGTCTCGGATGACTCCTCGCCCCATTCCTTCATGAGCGCATAGCGTCCGAACACGCAGGCTCGCTTCTTCATTCCCGCGTCCCTGACGATCTGCACGAAGCGCTCGTAGCGGGCCTTGCGGCGCAGCGAGGGAAAAAACTGCTGGTCGAGCAGGATCAGATCCGCGCCGGCCGCCGTCGTGGCGGCGATGCCGCGCTCGACCAGCGAGCGAAAATCATCCTCGCGCACGTCCGAAAGGGCATCGTTGGTTCCGACCTGCCAGATCACCAGATCCGGCTTCGTCTGGGCCACCTCACGCTCGAGGCGGGCGATGGTTTGCGTGGCCGTCTCGCCGCCGACGCCCGAGACGGTGACCTTGACGTCGACGTTGGGCAGCCGGCGCTCGATCTCCGCTTCCAGCCGCGCCGGGTAGGCGGCCGCCGGCGACGACGTGCCGGTGCCGGCAGTGGTCGAGGAACCGATGGCCAGGATGGAAAGCTTGCCGCCGGCAGCGAGTCGCTCGCCGGTGCCCGTCAGATCGCCGGTCGTGGCCAGCGCCGGCCGCGCCGCGATGCACTCCGGCGCCGCCAGCTTCGGCGACGTCGCCCTGGGCGGCGCGATATCGGGCGCTGTCAGTGCAGGCAGGGGTGGCGGGGCGGAGACGGCCGGGGTCAGCCCTTGCTCGTTGGCCCATGCCGAGGCGCCGGCCACACAGATGAGGGCCGCCGCGGCGAAGACCGCCGATCGGACGATGACGATGCTGCCGACCATTCCAGGATGCTCGCGACGACTATTAGCCCCAGAATTCCCGTAAGCACGAATATCACACCGACCACCGGGGAGTCATCGGAAATGGCAAGCAGGATCTGTCCAAGTGCGCTGGCCAGGGAGCCGGCGGCGAACACGCCCAGGCCATTGCGGCCGAGCAGCATGAGCTTGTCCGCGCCCGGCAGCCGCAGCAGCGCGTTGCCGAGCCGCAACTGCGACACCAGGTAGGCGAGCGCGAGGAAATGGACGAGGCGGGTGAGTCCGAGGTCGGTCTTCGTCAGGTCGAGGTAGTGACGGGCCGCGTCGTAGAGACCGGGCGACTGGCCGAGGGCGTCGGTCACCAGGGCGAAGCTTGCCCAGACGACTGCCAGCGAGCCGATGAACAGCGTGCGCGCATACGGCAGCGGGCGGCTGCGCCACTCGATGCCGCAGACCAGGCCGATGGTGAAGATCAACTGCCAGGAGAAGGGATCGAAGAACCATCGTCCTTGGATCGGCCAGGTCGGCAGGGCGAAATCGAACCAGCGCGAAGCCAGATAGAGCAGGGCCGAGACCGCGAGCGCCAGCAGAGTATGGATGCGGGCGGCCAGCAGCAGCACCGGTGCCATCAACATCAGCGCCACGTAAAGGGGCAGGATGTTGAAATAGCCGAGCTGGTGGCTCATCAGAGCCAGGCCGACGAGGGCGCGCATCGGCTCCATGAAGCTGATGTCGCGGCCGTGATCGACCACCAGCGAGGGGATGCGGGTGGCGAGGAACGCCTGGCCGAACAGCACCAGGGCGGCGAGCGTGATGAGGACATGCACGCCGTAGAGCTTGACCGCCCGCTGCACGCATCGCCGCACGGCGCCCAGCAGGTCGCCGGCGACGACCTTCGGAAAATAGGCGTAGGACACTGCCAGACCGGACACGAAGACGAACGCCTCGGCCGAATCGGAAAAACCGTAGTTGCGCAGCGTCAGGTGTTCGAGCGGATTGCCGGGGATGTGATTGATGAAGATCATGACGAGGACGAGGCCCCGCCACAGATCGATGGTCTCAATGCGTTGACCCGGCATGCGATTCCTCGCAACAGGCAGCGCCCCCACCCCTAGTCAATCGTCCTAGGGGAACGCCAGCCGTTGTGCAATGCCAGACATTGGGTCGGGGATGGTTAGGCAATCGTAAACGCAAGCATTGTCAGTTAGTTCGGCCGGATTGCCGCACATCCGGTCGGCTATGCGCCGGATGCATGTGGGAGGGACGGCGCGCGGACAATGTGTGCGATGCACAATCGTCAGGTTTCTGCTCTACAGTGCCCGGGCGGTCTGCCCAGCGCCAGAGCATCGATCTGAACGGACGCGTGCCGTGCGCCGGGTCTGCGGCCCGGCGGAGCTGCAATTCCATCGCTTCGGCGCTCAGCGAGAGGCGCCGCGGCTTCCGGTTCTCACCGGCGCGCCTTCAATCTCGTGTGATTTCGGATCCGAAGAGGCGTTGCGCGCGCCGCAGCAGCCACGACGTCGGATCCGCTCTTGTGGCTGGCGAGACCGATGAGTTCCCGGGATTTTCTACTGTTCGTGGCCATCTGCGTGGCGTGGGCCTTCAGCACGGTGGTCAGCAAGATCGTGGTATCCGACCTCCAGGTCCCGCCGCTGTTCTACGCCACCATCCGCTTCGTCCTGGTCGGCCTGATCTGCCTGCCGTGGCTGTGGCCAATGCCCAAGCCCTGGTGGCGCACGATCGCTGTCGCGCTGTGCATGGGAGCCGGCAGCTTCGGCCTGGTGTTCAAGGGGCTCGAGACGGCCACTCCGTCGGCGACAGCCATCGTCACCCAGCTTGGCGTGCCGATGACGACCATCCTCTCTGTCCTCGTGTTGGGCGAGCGGATCGGCTGGCGCCGTCGCTTCGGCATCGTGCTCGCCTTCCTCGGCACCATTCTGGTGATGTGGGATCCGCAGGGCGTTTCGGCCTCCGTCGGGCTCATCTATGTGGCGGCGTCGGCGCTGGCGGCCTCGATCGGCGCCATCATGATGAAGCAGATGCACGGGGTGCGGCCCCTGCAGTTCCAGGCCTGGGTCGGCGTCGCCAGCCTGGTCCCCATGGCGCTGACCTCGGCTCTGCTGGAGCAGGGGCAGGTCGAACGGGCGATCGCCGGCGGCTGGCTGTTCGTGTTCGCCGTGCTGTTCGCGGCCATCGTCGTCTCGGTCTTCGCCCATACCGCTTACTACGGGCTGATCCACCGCTATGAGGCCAACCTCGTTGCGCCCCTCACGCTGATGACGCCGTTGATCACCATCGCTCTCGGCATCGTCATCACCGGCGACCGGCTCGACCTGCGCACGGTCACGGGCACGGGCATCGCGCTCCTCGGTGTGCTGATCATCGCCGTACGTCGAAATCGCATGCTGCCGCTCACGCATCTGTTGCGCGAGCGACAGTAGGGTTTGGGTCGAGACGCGCGCCGACCCGTCCGTTCCGCGCCGCCGCCGTGGCGCTTCCATCATATTGAGCATGAATGACTTTCGACTGCGCCGGGTGGATCGCCGGGGGCGGCGCGGCCAACATCTGCCCTGCGAATTCGCTTGCCCCGGCGCCAAATATGACATAAAGATATCTTTATATCGTTACATGGGAGTGTCTGAGCCGATGAAGCCGCCGTCCCCCACCCGGTTCGAGCCCCTGCTCGAGGCGCTCAAGGCGGCCGGCGAGGAGACGCGTCTGCGCATCCTGGCGCTCCTCGCCGTCGGTGAGTTCAACGTCTCAGATCTCACCGAAACGCTTGGCCAGTCGCAGCCTCGCATATCCCGCCACCTCAAGCTGCTCGCCGAGGCGGGCCTGGTGGAGCGCCACCGCGAGGGAGCCTGGGTATTCTTTCGGCTGGCCGACGGGGCGGGGGCCCCGCAGGTGCTGCGGACCGTCCTCGCATCGCTCGACCGGCGTGATCCGTTGCTGGCCAGCGATCAAGAACGGCTGACACAGGTGCGGGAGGAACGCTCGCGGGCAGCGGAGCGCTTCTTCGCCCAGCTGGCGCCGGATTGGGACCGCCTGCGGTCGCTGCATGTGCCGGAGGCAGCTGTCGAGGCCGCCATCCTGGAGGTCGTCGGGGCCCGGCCGGTGCGTGCGCTGCTCGACCTCGGCACCGGCACCGGGCGCATGCTGCAGCTGCTGGCGCCGCTGGCGGATCGGGCGGTCGGGGTGGATGCCAGTCCCGCCATGCTCGCCGTGGCGCGGGCCAAGCTGGAGGCGGCGGGTCTGGCGCGCATCGAGCTGCGCCAGGGCGACATCCACGCGCTGCCGGTCGAGCGGGGCGTCTTCGATCTCGTCGTGTTGCATCAGGTGCTGCATTTCCTCGACGATCCGGCCCGCGCGCTGCGCGAGGCGGCGGCGGCGCTGGCCCCGGGCGGACGCCTCCTGGTGGTCGATTTTGCGCCGCACGAGCACGAATTCCTGCGCGAACGGCATCAGCATCGCCGGCTCGGCTTCGGCCATGAGCAGCTGGAGGCCTGGTTCGACGAGGCCGGGCTCGACCTCAGGGCCCAGCGGGACCTGGCCACGGGCGACAAGGCGCATCTGACGGTAACCTTATCGCTCGGGCGCGACCGGCGCCTCATCGGGGACTGGCCGTTGAAAGCGGAACAATCGGAGGTGGCGTGATGACGAGCAATGGCTTTCGGCCGAGCCGCGATGGCGCGCGGCTGCCGCGTGTCTCGTTCGAGTTCTTTCCGCCCAAGTCGCCGGCCATGGAGGAGACGCTGTGGGCCTCCGTCCGCCGCCTGGAGCCGCTCACGCCGCATTTCGTCTCGGTGACCTACGGCGCCGGCGGCTCGACCCGCGAGCGCACTCACGCCACGGTCAAGCGCCTGGTGGAGGAGACGAGCCTGAAGCCTGCGGCGCACCTGACTTGCGTCTCGGCGACCTGCGCGGAAGTCGACGAGGTGGTGCGCGACTATTGGGCGGCCGGCGTGCGCCACATCGTGGCGCTGCGGGGCGATGCGCCCGAGGGCGTGGGGGCGGCCTATCGGCCGCACCCGCACGGCTATCAGTCGTCACCCGATCTGGTGGTGGCGATCAAGGCGATCGGCGATTTCGAGGTCACCGTCTCGGCCTATCCGGAAAAGCATCCCGAGAGCTGCAGCATCGACGCCGACATCGACATGTTGAGGCGCAAGGTGGATGCCGGCGCGACCCGCGCGGTGACCCAGTTCTTCTTCGACAACGACGTCTACTTCCGCTTCGTCGACCGGGCCCGCGCCCGCGGCATCGCCATTCCGATCGTGCCGGGCCTCCTCCCGGTGCAGAACTTCAAGCAGGCGGCTAGCTTCGCCGCGCGAGCCGGCGCCTCGGTGCCCGGCTGGCTCGCCCACAGGTTCGAGGGGCTCGACGACGACGTCGAGACCCGCCGGCTGATCGCCTCGGCGGTCGCCGCCGAACAGGCCTTCGACCTGGTCGACAGGGGCGTCACCGATCTCCATTTCTACACGATGAACCGGGCCGACCTCGTTTATGCGGTCTGCCATCTGCTCGGCCTCAGGGCACCGCGCGGCGCCGGGGCGCAGGCGCAAGCAGCGGAGTAGGGCGTACGGCCGGGTTCGCCCCGGCTATGTTTCCGCTGCGATCGCCCAACCTGACTAAGCCCGACAACCTGCGGCACACGGGACTGACACCATGACGGATCTTCCGGACATCACGGCCGCCGACGGCAACGAGGTACGGTCGGCGCTCACGGCGGCGGCCCGCCAGCGCATCCTGGTGCTCGACGGCGCCATGGGCACGATGATCCAGGGCCTAAAGCTCGGCGAGCAGGACTTCCGCCGCGGCCGCTTCGAGGACCATTCCAAGGACCTGCGCGGCAACAACGACCTGCTGATCCTGACCCAGCCGGACGCGATCCGCGACATCCACCTGCAATACTTCCTGGCCGGCGCCGACATCGTCGAGACCAACACGTTCTCCGGCACCTCGATTGCCCAGGCGGATTATGGGCTGGAGCCGATCGTCTACGAGCTCAATCGGGAGGGCGCGCGCCTGGCACGGGAGGCGGCCGAGCTCGCCCGCCGGCAGGACGGCCGGCGCCGCTTTGTCGCCGGCGCGATCGGGCCGACCAACCGGACGTTGTCGATCTCGCCCGACGTCAACAATCCCGGGTTCCGCGCCGTCACCTTCGACGAGGTGCGCGAGGCCTATGCCGAGCAGGTGCGCGGCCTGATCGACGGCGGGTCCGAGATCATCCTGATCGAAACCATCTTCGATACGCTCAATGCCAAGGCGGCGGTGGTGGCGGCGCAGGCGGTGTTCGCCGAGCGCGGCGTCGAACTGCCGATCATGATCTCCGGCACCATCACCGACCTCTCCGGCCGCACCCTGTCGGGCCAGACGCCGACCGCCTTCTGGCATTCCCTGCGCCACGCGCGGCCGTTCTCCATCGGCCTCAACTGCGCGCTCGGCGCGCGCGAGATGCGCGCCCACATCCAGGAGATCGCCAAGGCGGCCGACACCTTCGTCTGCGCCTATCCCAATGCCGGGCTGCCCAACGAATTCGGCCTCTACGACGAGAGCCCGGAGGCGATGGGCGAGCTGGTCGGCGAATTCGCCGCGGCGGGACTGGTCAACGTCGCCGGGGGCTGCTGCGGCACCACGCCGGACCATATCCGCGCCATCGCCGAGGCGGTGGCCGGCAAGGCGCCGCGCGTCCCGCCGGAGGTCGCGCCTCTGCTGCGGCTGTCTGGGCTGGAGCCGTTCACGCTCACGGCGGACATCCCGTTCGTCAACATCGGCGAGCGCACCAACGTCACCGGATCGGCCAAGTTCCGCAAGCTGATCACCGCGGGCGACTTCGCGGCGGCGCTCGACGTGGCGCGCGACCAGGTGGCGAACGGCGCCCAGGTCATCGACATCAACATGGACGAGGGCCTGCTCGACTCCAAGAAGGCGATGGTCGACTTCCTCAACCTCGTCGCCGCCGAGCCCGACATCGCCCGCGTGCCGGTCATGGTCGACAGCTCCAAGTTCGAGGTCATCGAGGCGGGCCTCAAGTGCCTGCAGGGCAAGGGTATCGTCAACTCGATCTCGCTCAAGGAGGGCGAGGCCAAGTTCCTGGCCGAGGCGCGCATCGTGCGGGCCTACGGCGCTGCGGTCGTGGTCATGGCCTTCGACGAGACGGGTCAGGCGGACACCCAGGCGCGCAAGGTCGAGATCTGCACCCGCGCCTACAAGCTCTTGACCGAGAAGCTCGATTTCCCGCCCGAGGACATCATCTTCGATCCCAACATCTTCGCGGTGGCGACCGGCATCGAGGAGCACGACAATTACGGCGTCGACTTCATCGAGGCGACGCGCGAGATCCGCAGCACCCTGCCGCACGCCCACGTCTCGGGCGGCGTGTCCAACTTCTCGTTCTCCTTCCGTGGCAACGAGCCGGTGCGCGAGGCGATGCACGCGGTGTTCCTCTACCACACCATCAAGGCCGGCATGGACATGGGCATCGTCAATGCCGGCCAGCTCGCGCTCTACGACGAGATCGATCCGGCGCTGCGCGAGGCCTGCGAGGACGTGGTGCTGAACCGGCGCGAGGACGGCACCGAGCGGCTGATGGAAGCGGCCGAGAGGTTCAAGGGCGGGGCAGGCAAGCAGGCGCGCGAGGCGGATCTCACCTGGCGCAGCTGGCCGGTGGAGAAGCGGCTCGAGCATGCGCTCGTCAACGGCATCACCGAATATATCGAGGCCGACACCGAAGCGGCGCGCCTCACCGTGGAGCGGCCGCTGCACGTCATCGAGGGGCCGCTGATGGCCGGCATGAGCGTCGTCGGCGACCTCTTCGGCTCCGGCAAGATGTTCCTGCCGCAGGTGGTCAAGTCCGCCCGGGTGATGAAGCAGGCCGTCGCTTACCTCATGCCCTTCATGGAGGCCGAGAAGCAGGCCGGCGGCGGCGGTGGCGGCCGGCAGGCGGCCGGCAAGGTGCTGATGGCAACCGTGAAGGGCGATGTGCACGACATCGGCAAGAACATCGTCGGCGTCGTGCTGGCCTGCAACAACTACGACGTCATCGATCTCGGCGTCATGGTGCCGGCGCACAAGATCCTGGAGACGGCGCGCCAGGAGAAGGTCGATATCATCGGCCTCTCCGGGCTGATCACGCCGTCGCTCGACGAGATGGTCAACGTCGCGAGCGAGATGGAGCGCGAGGGCTTCGCCATCCCGCTGCTGATCGGCGGCGCCACCACCAGCCGCGTGCACACGGCGGTGAAGATCCATCCCAACTACTCCAAGGGCCAGACCGTCTACGTCACCGACGCCAGCCGCGCCGTCGGCGTCGTGTCGAGCCTGCTCTCCCAGGAGCAGGTCGGCCCCTACGTGGACGGGCTCAAGGCGGAATATGCCAAGGTGGCGAGCGCGCACGCCCGGGCTGAGGCCGACAAGCAGCGGCTGCCGCTCGCCAAGGCGCGAACCAACGCCTTCAAGATCGATTGGGATGGCTATGCGCCGCCCAAGCCGAGCTTCCTCGGCACCCGCGTATTCGGCAGCTACGACGTGGCCGAGCTCGTGCGCTACATCGACTGGACGCCGTTCTTCCAGACCTGGGAGCTCAAGGGCCGGTTCCCGGCGCTGCTGGAGGACGAGAGGCAGGGCGCGGTCGCCCGCCAGCTCTACGACGACGCGCAGGCGATGCTGAAGCAGATCATCGACGGCCGCTGGTTCAACCCCAAGGCGGTGATCGGCTTCTGGCCGGCCAACGCGGTCGGCGACGACGTCCGGCTGTTCACCGGCGAGAGCCGCGGCGAGGATCTCGCTACCTTCTTCACCCTGCGCCAACAACTCAGCAAGCGCGACGGCCGGCCGAACCTGGCGCTGGCCGACTTCGTCGCGCCGCTCGAGACGGGTAAGGCCGACTATGTCGGCGGCTTCGTCGTCACCGCCGGCGCCCAGGAGGACCGCATCTCCAAGCGCTTTGCCGGTGCCAACGACGACTATGCCTCGATCATGGTCAAGGCGCTGGCCGACCGCATCGCCGAGGCCTTTGCGGAGCGTATGCACCAACGCGTGCGCCAGGAGTTCTGGGGCTATGCGGCCGACGAGGCGATCTCCAACGACGAACTGATCGACGAGACCTACCGTGGCATCCGGCCGGCGCCCGGCTATCCCGCCCAGCCCGACCATACGGAGAAGGCGACGCTGTTCGGGCTGCTGGGCGCCGAGCCGCGCATCGGTGTCAGGCTCACCGAGAGTTACGCCATGTGGCCCGGCTCGACCGTCGCGGGACTCTACCTCGCCCATCCGGACGCACATTACTTCGGCGTCGCCAAGGTGGAGCGCGACCAGGTGGAGGACTACGCCCGCCGCAAGGGCATGGCGATTGCCGAGGTGGAGCGGTGGCTGGGCCCGGTGCTCAACTACGACCCGTCCGCCTACGCGCAGGAAGCGGCGTAGGCGGCGGGCGCGAAGCTCGGCTTCAGTTGGCCGCGGCGCGGGTCAGGGGCACCAGCGAGACCGGAGCGGTGCCGCCCATGCCGAGGGCGCGGGCGGAGCCACTCGAGAGATCGATGATGCGGCCGTGCCCGAAGGGGCCGCGGTCGTTGATGCGCACGACGACGGAGCGCCCACTGCGCTCGTTGGTCACCCGCACGCGCGTGCCGAAGGGCAGGGTGCGGTGCGCGGCGGTCATGGCGCCGGCGTTGAAGCGTTCGCCGCTGGCCGTGCGGCGGCCGTGGAAGCCCGGGCCGTAGTAGCTGGCCATGCCGCGTTGGCCGCCCTGGAGGCGGCCCTGTCTGTGGTCTGCAAGAGCCGCAGACGCGGCGGTCCCGGTGATGAACAAAGTGGCGAACGCAAGCGCCATCCCTCGGTGGGTCAACTAACCATCCCTCGTTGTTGCGGAAGGCGCGCATGAATAGGCCGGACATGGCGAGAATATGTCGTCGGCCGAGCTCACGCTAACGCCATCGTGCCGAAATATCTTCCGCGCACCACGAATCGTTCGGTTGACTGGAGCGTAGTGCCGAAAGACTTACCGGAAATTTAATCGGGAGGGCGGCCCAGATTTACGCAAGGTCACTCAGGATGCCGCCGGCGTTGCCATAATCCGAGCCAACGATCCGAGCGCTGACCCTGGCTCAACCATAGGCCGATGGTCCGCGCCTCTTGCCATGCCTCCCCTCGACGAGGTGCCGGCCCGCATGCCATCGGGATTTGCTCCAAGCCATTGAATCTAAAATGCTTCGCTCCGATCGGGCGGCTTCATCCGATCGGAATGCGCCAAGCGAAGGGTGTGCCGGCGGCCGTCACGCCGGCGGCTCCCGGGATGGGGCTGACGACCCACGCGGCGCAGCTACGATTGACACGATTCATCCGATATATTACCAAACGGTCATAACAAATCCGGCTGATCGGAAAAGCGACGAGGCCTCCGCTCCGCGGGGTGCCGCGGGGGGAAACCAGATGTCTTTGCTAAAGCTGGCGGCCTCGGCCGCCGTGGCCTGCCTGTTCGCCGCCTCAGTCCACGCCCAGAGCACCGGCCCTGCGATCTCGGACAAGGTCGTCAAGATCGGTGTGCTCAACGATCAGGCGGGTCCCAGTGCCGACGTGACCGGCATCGGCTCGCTGCACGCGGCGCGGCTGGCCGTCGAGGATTTCGGTCCCACGGTGCGCGGCGCCAAAATCGAGCTCGTGGTGGGTGACCACCAGAACAAGGCCGATATCGGCGCGGGTATCGCGCGGCGCTGGTACGAGACCGAACAGGTCGACATGATCACCGATATCGGCAACTCGGCCGTATCCCTCGCGGTCCAGGCGCTCGCTCGCGAGCAGAAGAAGATCATCATGCACGTGGGCTCGGCGACCGACCGGATCTACGGCGCCGACTGCTCGCCCACCGGCTTCCTGTGGCTCTACGACACCTATGCGATCGCTCGTGCCGTGGCGAAGGCCAACATCGCGCTCGGCGGCGACACCTGGTACATCCTAGCGGCCGACTATGCTTTCGGCCATTCCATGGAAGGCCAGCTGAAGAGCGTCGTCCAGGCTTCCGGAGGCAAGGTGCTCGGCTCCGCCCGCCATCCGCTCTACGGCGCCGATTTCTCGTCGTTCGTCCTGCAGGCCCAGACATCCCGGGCGAAGATCGTGGCCCTCGCCAACGCCGGCCCGGATACGATCAACGTCATCAAGCAGGGCGCCGAGTTCGGCCTGACCAAGGGTGGCCAGAAGCTCGCGGCGACGACGTTCTACATCACCAATGTGCACGGCCTGGGGCTGGAGACCGCGCAGGGGCTGCGCGTCGTCACGGGTTTCTACTGGGACCGCAACGATGCCACCCGCGCCTTCACCGAACGGTTCAAGAAGCTCTCCGGCGGTCGCGTGCCGACCCAGGTTCACGCCGGCGTCTATAGCGCCGTGCTGGCCTACCTGCGGGCCATCGACGCAGCCGGAACGGATGACGGCCCCAAGGTATCGCAGCAGCTCAAGGCGGCCCCCGTCGACGACATGTTCGCCGAAGGGGCCAAGGTCCGCTCCGACGGGCGACTGATGAACGATTTGTTCCTGGCCGAGGTCAAGGCGCCTGCCGAGAGCAGAGGCCCCTGGGACTACTACAAGATCGAGTTCCGGGTGCCGGCGGCCGAGATCATCCGGCCGCTCGGTGAGGGAGGCTGCGCGCTGTAGCTTCTGGCCCCGCGTGACACATCCTGTTCACGATCCGGCGGCGGCGCTCGACAAGCAGGGCTGCGCGGTGTCACATCGGCCCGTGTTCGGACGCAATACACGGGCGCGGGCCACCACGACCAGGGCACGTCGCAACGTCGGATTCTGGTTGCCGCGCCCCAGGGGCCGCCTGCGCGCCAGCGTGAGGGCTGCAGAGGTCGATGGACTCTCCTTCGCCTTCCGCGCGCGGACGGCGGGCATCCTCGTCGTGTCCCTGTGGCTCATGGCCATCGTGCCATGGCCGCGCGACGCCTATTACGCGGCAATCGCTGTCGCCTTCTTCATCCTCGGCTACATTCCGTATCGCCTGCGGCGCCACCGGCGGGTGGAGTGGATCAAGCTCGGCTTCATCGTGCTCGATGTGGCGCTGGTCACGGCCGCCATCCTGGTGCCGCCGCCGGTCGGGCTCGGCGGCGACTGGCCGGTGCAGACGCGGCTGCGCGGGCAGGAGTTCCTGTACCTGCTGCTCCTCCTCGCCGAGGCGGCGCTCACCTTCTCGCCGCTCCTTGTGCTCTGGACCGGTGCCGTTATCGCCGCGATCTGGTCGGTCGGTGTCCGCGTCCTCTATGAGCTGCCCACCACAATCCGCTACCAGGATGCGGCTGCGAATGGCCCGGTGGCCTCCTCGGACGTGCTGCGTCTGTATTTTGAGCCGACCTTCGTCGGCCTGACGCAATGGTGGACGCAACTCGTCGCGACGGGCCTGTTCACGGCAATTCTGGCGGTCGCCGTCTGGCGCAGCCGACAGCTCCTGCTGGCCCAGGTGGAGGCCGAGGTGGTGCGCGCGGATCTTGCCCGCTACGTGTCGCCGGATGTGGCGGATGCGCTCGCCGCCCGGGCGCCGCACGGCTTCGGCGAGCCGGCGACGCGTCCCGTGGCGGTGCTCTTCGCCGACATCGTCGGCTTCACCGGGCTGACGGAGCGCTTCTCGCCGGAGCAGACCTTCGCGCTGCTGCGCTCGTTCCAGGAGCGCTGCAGCCAGGTGGTCTTCGCGCACGGCGGCACCCTCGACAAATACCTGGGCGATGGCTTCATGGCGACCTTCGGCGGCCTGGACGAGCGTCCCGCAGCGCCGGCCAGCGCGCTCGCCTGCGCCTTCGCGCTCCGCGAGGAGGTCGCGCGCTGGAGCGCCAAGCGCGTTGCCCGCGGCGCCCAGCCCGTGGTGCTGTCGGTCGGCGTGCACTGCGGTCCGGTGATGATCGGCAATCTGGGCGCCGACCGGCGGATCGAGTTCACCGTGGTCGGCGACGTGGTCAACGTCGCCAGCCGCCTCGAGGGGGCCACACGGGAGCTCGGCGCGACGATCGCGGCGTCCGACGCGTGCGTCCAGGCCGCGCAAGATCCGGCTGACCGCTTCGATGAGGTCGTCGAATGGCAACTGCGCGGGCGCCAACAGCCGATCCGCGTCCATCTGGCGCGGCGCAACCCGACGCTCAGCGCGGCTCGCTCTGCGTGAAGGCGAGCCAGTCGCGCACGCGCGCATCCGGGTCGGGGTTCTGCGTCACGTCGCTGACGACGGCGATCGAATCGGCGCCGGCGGCAAAGACGCCGGGCGCACGCTCCAGCGTTATGCCGCCGATGGCGACGAGCGGCATGGGGCCCACCTGCCGCTTCCACTGCCCGATCCGGTCGAGGCCCTGCGGGCCGAAGCGCATGACCTTGAGCGTGGTGGGATAGATCGGCCCCAGCGCGACATAGTCGGGCCTGGCCGCGAGGGCAGCCTCCAGCTCGGCTTCGTCGTGGGTGGACAGCCCGAGCGTCAGGCCTGCCTTGCGGATCGCAGGGACGTCGGCGACCGCGAGATCCTCCTGGCCCAGATGCACGTGCCGGGCGCCCGCATCGATCGCCGCCTCCCAATGGTCGTTGACGATGAGCTCGGTCGCCGTGCCGGCCGTCGCCGCCAGCGCGGCCCCGACGAGCGCTGCGGCTTCGGCGCGGTCGAGGTCCTTGGCCCGCAGTTGCACGGTGCGCACGCCGGCGCGCGCCAGGCGCTGGACCCAGGCTACCGTGTCGACGATCGGATAGAAGCGGTCAGGATGTTGCGGCATGCCAGAACGGGGTTCCCACGACGGGGGTGGAAGGGGAGGCGAAGTCGCGCGGCGCCATCAGCCCGGCTTCGTAGGCCGTGCGCCCGGCTTCGGCCGCAAGCCGGAAGGCCTCGGCCATGGCGACCGGGTCCCCCGCCTTGGCGATGGCGGTGTTGAGCAGGACGGCGTCATAGCCGAGCTCGAGGGCGTGCGCGGCATGGGAGGGGGCGCCGAGACCGGCGTCGATCACCATCGGCACGTCGGGAAAGCGGGCCCGCAGCAGCGCCAGGGGCGCCGGGTTGACGATGCCCTTGGCGCTGCCGATCGGCGCGGCCCACGGCATCACCACCTCGCAGCCGGCGTCGATCAGCCGGCCCGCAACGGTGAGGTCCTCGGTGCAATAGGGAAAGACGTTGAAGCCCTCCCGGGTCAGGAGCGCGGCCGCCTCCACCAAGCCGACCACGTCGGGCTGCAGCGTCTCGTCGTCGCCGATCACCTCCAGCTTGATCCAGGGCGTGCCGAACAGCTCGCGCGCCAGCTCGGCCGTCGTGACCGCCTCGCGCACTGTGCGGCAGCCGGCCGTGTTGGGCAGCACGCGCGCGCCGGTGTCGCGGATCAGTGACCAGAAGGCGTCACCGGCCTTGCCGCCGGCAGCCTCCCGCCGCAGCGACACCGTCACGATCGCCGCGCCCGACGCTTTGATCGCCTGCTGCATGATTGTGGGCGAGGGATAGAGCGCCGTGCCGATGAGCAGGCGTGAGGCGACCTCCTGGCCGTAGAATGTGAGCATCGTGGCTTCCTGCCTGATGTAAGCTAGCCGCCCTGCCGCGGCGAGACGATCTCGACGGCGTCGCCATCCTTGAGCACCGGCTCGTCCCAACGGCCGCGCGGCAGCACGGTGTAGTTGACGGCGACGGCGACGAACTCGGTCTCGTAGTCGAGTTCGCCAAGCAGCCTGCGCACCGTGGCGGACCGCGCCTCGCGCCGTTCGCCGTTGACCGTCAGCATCATGACAATACCTCCTCAGGCGCACGCCGATGTGCGGGGGCGCCGGCGTGGATCACCTCGTCGTCTTGCTGCCCGTCGACGACGAAGGCGGCGGTGAGCTCGGCTAACGCGGGGGCCAGCAGGAAGCCGTGACGGTAGAGGCCGTTGACGCGCAGGATGCGGCCCTCGACCGTGACCCGCGGCGCATGGTCGGGGAAGGCCGGGCGCAGGCCGGCGCCGATCTCGACGATGCGCGCCTCGCCGAAGGCCGGGTGCAGGGCATAGGCTGCCGTCATCAGCTCCAGCGCGGAGCGGACGCTGACGCGGTCGTCCTCGCTCTCGATGGATGTCGCGCCGATGAGGAAGCGGCCGTCCTCGCGCGGAATGACATAGAGCGGCCATCGCGGGTGCAGCAGCCGCACCGGGCGCGTGAACGTCACATCCCGGCTCTCGACGATGACGACCTCGCCCTTGACGCCGCGCAGCTCGGGCAGGGCATCCTGCGCCGCCAGGCCGCGGCAGTCGATGACGGTGCCGGGCAGCTCGTGCGGCGCGACCTCCTCGCCGAAGCGCAGGACGACACCGAGCTCGGCGAGCCGCCGGTAGAGCATGGGCAGCACGCGGCGCGGCTCCACATGCCCCTCCGCGGCGTAGAACAGCCCGTCGCGGAAACGGCCCGCGAGCGCCGGCTCCAGCGCCGCGACACCGGCCGCGTCGAGGCGGGCATGGCCGGGCGTCAGGCGGGCGAAGCGCTCGAAGTCCGCCCGGTCGCGCGTATGCGCGACCACCAGTGAGCCTTCGAACCGCGTGCCGGGCAGCGCGTCGCGCCACAGCGCCAGTGAGCGGTGCCCAAGGCGCGCCACGAGCGGCTCGGAGACCTCCGCCTCGCAGTCCGGCGCCAGCATGCCGCCGGCCCAATAGCTGGTGGCGCCGACGAGGTCGCCGCTATGGCGCTCGTAGAGCGTGACGGGGCATCCCGCTTGCGCGAAGGCGAGCGCCTGCCACGTGCCGGCGACACTGGCGCCGACGATGCTGATCGCCTCCGGCGTCGGCCTCTTGCTGTTGTCTGAATAGGTCTTGGATGGCGCCATCCCGTCCCTCCGCCGATACGAATCGGATCAGGTTCAAAGGATTCGGCATCGCCTGCCGTCTCAGCCCCCGCTGGTGAGGGCACTCCTCGGATGGCAATTACATAAGCCGGCGCAGGGGGTGGCGCAACTGGGCGGGATCCGAGACTACCGCCCCCGCAGGCGGCCGACGATGCCCGAGGGGAAGAAGTAGACGCTCAGGATGAAGAGCACGCCGAGCCAGAGCAGCCAGCGGTCCGGGTGGAAGAGCTGCGGCAGCACGGGCAGCCCGGCGGTGGCGGCGCTGAACGCGCCCATCAGTGATTGCAGATAGCTCTCCGCGAGCAGGAACAGGGTGGCGCCGATCACCGCGCCGTAGAGCGTGCCCATGCCGCCGATCACCACGATCAGCAGGATGTCCAGCATGATGTCGAAGCTGAGCGTGGTACCCGGGCCGGTGTAGCGTAGCCACACGGCGCAGAGCACGCCGGCGAGCGTCGCCATGGCGGCGGCGATGCAATTGATCACCACCCGGTAGACGACGGTGCGGTAGCCGATCGCCTCGGCCCGGAAGTCGTTCTCGCGGATCGCTTGCAGCACGCTGCCGAACGGTGAATTGACGACGCGCAGCATGGTCACGAACAGCAGCACCATGCTGGCGTAGACCAGGTAGTAGGCAGCCAGCCGGCCGTTGATCTGGACGCCGAACAGGGTGCCGTCCATGAGCCGCGTGCCGGGGCGCAGCAGCTCGGGCACGCGGAAGGTGCGCCCGTCCTCGCCGCCCGTGAGCCAGCCGAGCTGGGAGGCGAGGATGGCGAAGGCGCTCGCCACCGCGAGCGTGATCATGGCGAAGAAGATGGCGCGCACGCGCAGCGAGAACAGCCCGATCAGCAGCGCCAGCAGCACCGAGACGACGAGCGCGGCGAGCGTGCCGATGGCGAGCGAGGTCCAGTCGGGCGCCAGCGCGTAGAGACTGATGGCAGCGCCGTAGCCGCCGATGCCGAAGAACATCGTGTGCGCGAACGAGACGATGCCAGTGTAGCCGAGCAGAAGGTCGAAGCTCGCCGCCAGCACGATGAAGTAGCAGATCTTGGCGGCGACGTTGAGCGACTGCGAGCCCGGGAAGACGAAGGGCGCGAGCGCCAGGCCGGCAAAGATCAGGACGAGGACGGCGCTGAGCAGGCGGCTCCTCGGCGCCGATGAGCGCGCCATGGCGGCGCCCTTGGCCGGAGCTGCGGCGGGGGCGGGGGCCGTCATGCGCGCTTCGCGACCGGAAAGAGCCCCTGCGCGCGCCAGAGCAGGATGGCCACCATGAGAATGATGTTGGAGCCGAGCGCCAGCTTGGGGGCGAGGAAGCTCATGTAGTTGGCGGTGAGCGCGACGAGCAGCGCGCCGATGAAGCAGCCGCCCACCGAGCCGAGGCCGCCGATGATGACGACGATGAAGATCATCACCATCACCTCAAGACCCATGCCCGGGGTCAGCGTCTCGCGGTAGAAGCCCCACATCACCCCGCCGAGGCCGGCGAGCATCGAGCCGGTGACGAACACGCCGACGAACAGGCGGCGGATGCGGTAGCCCAGCGCCTCGACCATCTCGCGGTTCTCCACGCCGGCGCGGATCAGGAGGCCGAGCTTGGTGCGGGTCAGCACCAGCTGCATGGCGACGAAGATCATGAGGCCGAGGACGACGGCGGTGAGCCGGTACTTCTCGATGGCGACGTCGCCGAAGAAGAAGGCGCCGCGCAATGCCTGGGGCACGGCGAGCGGGATCTGCACCGGGCCCCACAGCACGATGACGAGCTGCTGGATGACGATGAGGCCGCCCATGGTGACCAGGATCTGCTTCAGGTGCTGGCCGTAGACCGGCATGACGATGAGGCGCTCGAAGGCGTAGCCGACCAGCCCGGTGACGGCCATGGCGACCAGGATGATGGCGATGAGCGCCACGGCATTGACGGCGAGCTGGTCGGACGCAAGCCAGCCGGCGAGCGGCACCGCCGCGATGAGGCCGGCGTAGGCGCCGACGGTGATGAAGGCGCCGTGACCGAAGTTGAGCACGTCCATCAGGCCGAACACCAGGGTGAGCCCGGATGCCATGATGAAGATCATCATGCCCATGGCCAGCGCTGCGATGGTCAGCGTCGTCCAGGTGGCGGTCGAGCCGACCAGCGGCAAGGCCGCCAGCGCGAGCAGAGGGACCAGCACCAGGGGCGCCCAGTCGACCTTGCGGGCCGGCAGCGCCGCGGGTGCCGGCTCGTTGGCTTTGGCAACGTTCATTGATGCATGTCCAGGCTGAGGCCCAGCAGCCGCTGCTGCAGGCTCCGGTCTTCGGCGAGCTCGGCCATGGCGCCCGCGTGCACGATGCGCCCGTCCTCCATCACCGCGACGTTGTCGCCCAGCGCCCTGGCGACCAGGAAGTTCTGCTCCACCAGCAGGATGGTCGTGTCGGTCGCCTTCAGCTCGCGGAACGCGGCCACCATGTTGGCGATGATCGCCGGTGCCAGTCCCTTCGTCGGCTCGTCGACGAGGATGAGCTGGCGCGGCTCGATGATGGCGCGGGCGATGGAGAGCATCTGCTTCTGCCCGCCCGAGAGCGTGCCGGCGGGCAGCTGCCAGAAGCGCTCGATCGCCGGAAACAGGCCGAAGAGCCAGCGCAGGCGGTCCGCGTCCATGGCGCCCTGGCGGGCCGCCAGGACGAGGTTCTCGCGCACCGTCAGGTCGCTGAAGATGCCCATCGTCTCCGGCACGTAGGCGATGCCGGCGCGGGCGATGTCGGATGTGGGCAGGGCGGCGATGGGCCGGCCGTCGAAGTCGATGCGGCCGGCGGACGCCCGCCACAGGCCCATGATGGTGCGCAGTGCCGTCGTCTTGCCCGCGCCGTTGCGGCCGAGCAGCACCGTGAGCCCGCCGCGGGGTACCGCCAGGTCCACGCCGTGCAGGATGTGGTAGGGGCCGATGTGAGTGTGCACGCCCGCGAGCGCGAGCAGCGGGGCGCAGATGGCGCCGGCCGCGGCGGCCGATCCGGACGCGGCCTCAGGCATGCTCGATCGCCCCGCCGAGATAGGCCTCCTGCACGATCGGCGAGGCGATGACCTCCGCCGGCTCGCCGTCGGCGACCAGCGCGCCGTTGTGCAGCACGATGATGCGGTCGGCGAGCTGGCGCACCACGTCCATCTTGTGCTCGACCAGCAGCACGGTCTTGTCCGTCGTCTCCTTGATGCGCCGGATCAGGTCGAGGATGGTCGGCACCTCGTCGACGCTCATGCCGGCGGTCGGCTCGTCGAACATGAAGACGTCGGGCTCGAGCGCTGCGAGCATCGCCACCTCGAGCTTGCGCTGGTCGCCGTGCGGCAGCGCGCCGGCGAGGTCGTCGCGGCGCCCGGCCAGCGACATGCGCGCCAGGACGGCGTCGGCTTCGTCCACCAGGTCGGTCCGCCGCGCGGCGCGGCTCAGCAGATCCATGCCGGCGCCGCGGCGGCTCTGCACGACGAGGCGGATGTTCTCGCGCACGGTCAGGCCGGGGAACAGGTTGGTGAGCTGGAAGGCACGGCCGAGGCCGCGCCTCGTGCGCGCCGCCGCCGTCAGGCCGGTCACGTCCTCGCCCCTCACCAGGACTTGGCCATCGGTCGGCCGCAACTGGCCGGAGATCAGATTGAAATAGGTGGTCTTGCCCGCTCCGTTCGGGCCGACGATGGCCGTCAGCGTTCCCGGGTGGAAGGCGCAATTCACCGCGTCGACGGCGACGTGGCCGCCGAACCGGATGGTGAGGTCGCGCGTTTCAAGCGCCGGCGGCGACGGAGCAGGAGCCACGCGCGGGCGTCAGCGCTTGTTGCGGATCGGCACCGGCAGCTCGGCGGCCGGGATCTCCCGCACGAGGTCGAGCAGGTCCCATTCCGATTTGCCGTCCGCCTTGACGCGGAAGGCGTACATCGCCTGCATGGCCTGATGATCCTCCTTGCGGAAGGTCATCTTGCCTTTGGGCGTGTCGAACTCCATGCCTTCCATCGCCGCAATGAGCTTCTCCGTGTCGGTCGAACCGGCCTTCTTGACCGCCGCGACGAGCGCGGCCGCGGCCGCCATGCCGCCGGCGGTGAAGAAGTCGGGCGGCATGTTGAAGCGCTTGGTGTGCTCGGCCACCAGCCAGTCGTTCATCGCGTTCTTGGGGAAGCCGTAATAGTAATAGACGGCCCCCTCGATGCCCGGAAACGGCTTGTAGGTCTTCATGACCGGCAGGATGTTGCCGCCGGGCGCGAGCTCGATCTTGAAGCGCTCGGGCTTGAGATCCATGATCTTGGTGAACGGGCTCGGCCCCGCCCAGATGATGACGAGGATCCGCCGGCCGGGCTTGTCCTTGAGGGCCTCGAAGATGCGCTCCGCCGATGCGGTGAAGTCGGTGGCGTTCTGCGGCGCAAACTCCTCGAAGACGACCTTGCCCTTGCTCTTGGTGGCCTCGAGCGCCGCCTTGACGGCGGCGACACCGTCGCGGCCGAAAGCGTAGTCCTGGGCGAGCGTCGCGATCGACGCCTCGCCGCCGCCGAGTGCCACCGCCGCGGCCAGCGCGTCCTGGGTGGAGTTGCGGGCCGTGCGGAAGATATAGCGGTTCCATCTGTCGCCGGTGATCGCGTCGGCGACGGCCGGCTCGACGATCAGCACCTTCTTGGCGTCCTCTGCCACCGGGAGCATGGCGAGGGCGGCGCCCGACGACGAGGTCCCCACGGCCAGATCGACATCGTCGTCGATGTAGGCCTGCTCCAGCATCGACTTGGCGAGGTCGGGCTTGCCCTGGTCGTCCTTGGCGATCACCACGATCTTGCGGCCGTTCACCGTCATGGTGCCACCAGTCAGGTATTCGAGGCCGAGGTTGAACCCGGCTTCGGTCTGCTTGGCGTAGGCCTCGAGCGGTCCGGTCTTGCTGGAGATCAGCGCCACCTTGAGGTCCTGGGCAGCGGCCGGGGCGGAAGGCCAGAGCCCCGCCGCGGCGAGGATCAGACCGACGGTTGCGATGGACTTCATGTGCTCCCCCTAGACCCGCCTCTTCGTCGATTGCTAGCCGTGGCCGTCGAAGTTGTCGACGCGTCTGCCGGCCGATCGGACACGGGTGCCCGACTGCGGCGGCGGCAAGTGACGCCGCAGATGCCGGCCGATCGCCAAAGGTCTAGACATAAGTGGCTGATATATATCAGATTCATAAGGTCGTGCAGGGGGCTCCGGCATCGGCCTTGCGCCGCTTAGGCATTTAGTCGAACCCCGATGCCGCTCGTCATGGCCCGCCGTCGCTGCAATGACGAATAGCCGGGCCGCGCACGGCCCGGCCGGAGCCGTGCGCGATTGTCAGCGGGCGGCGATGACGTAGTCGATGCGCCGGTTGCGGGCGCGCCCCTCGGGCGTGTCGTTGCTGGCGACCGGCCGGGTCGCACCGAAGCCTCGGGTGATAAAGCTCGCAGCGCTCACCCCTTCCTTGACCAGGATGTCGCGGACGGCGTTGGCGCGCTCCAGCGACAGCGGCTCGTTGATCGCCTCCGAGCCCTGGTTGTCGGTGTGACCCTGGATCTCGATCCGGAAGCTGGGTGGCAGCTTCTTGAAGAAGCTGGCGGCCTTGACGAGCACCTTCCGTTCGTTTGCCGGCACCTCGGCGCTGCCGGTGGCGAACTCGATCGACAGCAGCGACAGCGTCTTGGTCAGATCGTCGACGTTGGGGTTGTCAGGCGACATGCTGTCGAGCGCGCTCATGACCGTGTCGCTGTCGAGCTCGGCGCCGGGTCCGGTGTCCTTGGCGCCGCCAGCCGCGCTCCCGGCCGCCGGGGTCTCCGCCGCCTTCGTGCCGTCGGGCAGTGTGATCGACAGGCCGGCGAGGCCGCTCGCGAGCTTCGACGGGTCGACGCCCTGCGGCAGCGCGTCGAGCTTGAGATTGGGGCCGTTCAGATTGAAGGCGAAATCGCCCTTCCCGGCGCTCTTGGACAAGCCGGGCAGCTTGCGGAACCAGCCGAGCCACTGGGCGGATCCGACCTTCGGGTCGACGGCGATGGTGCCGCTCAGGTTGTCTTTGCCGAAGGCGGCGCCGAGCGCCGCGAGGATGCCGGCGCGGGTGCCGCTGTCCGACACCGTGCCGGAATAGGTGACCTTGCCGGTCTCGTCCCGACGCAGGTTGAGCGTGGGCTGCGTGGCGGGGGCGGTCGGTGCGGCGGCGGGCACCGCGGGTGCTCCGCTTCCCCCCGTCGGCGCGGCGCCCGGCGCACCTGCGGTGGTGGCGGCGGCCGGCGTCGGCGCGGCCTTGGTGCCGTCGGGCAGCGTGATCGACGGGCCGCCGACCAGTCCGCCGAGACCAGCCATCAGCTTGGACGCGTCCAGGCCCTGCGGCAGGGTGCCGAGCTTCAGGTCGGGCCCGTTCAGGTTGAACGCGAAGTTGCCCTTGCCGCTGCCCTTGAACAAATCGAAGAGCTTACCGAGCCAGTTGAGCCAGGGCGCCGGGCCGAGCTTGGCATCGACGTTGAGACTGCCGCTCACGTTGTCCTTGCCAAAGGCGGTTTCGAGGGCGGCCTGGATGCCGCCACGCGTGCTGGCGTCCGCTACAGCACCGGAGTAGGTGACCTTGCCGGCCTCGTCCCGGCGCAGGTCGAGCGTCGGCTGCGTCGACGCCGCGGCGGTCCCCGTTGCGGGGGTGCCGGTGCCTGCCGTCGTCGGGGCGCCGGCCGTGGGGGGCGCTGTCGTGGCGGGGGACGGAGACGCGGAGGTCGCCGGAGCGCCGCTTCCCGCCGCGGGGGCGCCGTGCGAGCCGCCGGCCGTGGCGGGGGCCGCCGGCTTGGCGCCGCCGTCGGCGCTCGGTGCCGTCGTGGTCGCCGGCGGCTGGGCGATGGTGCCCGGCTTGCTCAGCTGGTAGGCCAGCCACCAGAGGGCGGCGATGACGGCGGCGAGGATGACGCCGCGCAGCGCCCAGCTCCCGACCACGTCCCGCGTGCTCAGGCGAGGGCCGCCCGCGATCGTCGGCGCCAGTGCGAGGACCGACGCCGGCAGCGCGGCCGGCAGCGTGCCGCCCGGCGACAGCTGGCCGATCACGCGCGGGATGGTTTCGCCGAGCGCGGCCGCCGTGCGGTCGGCGGACAGGTGCAGCCGGCCGGCGATCGCCTCCACGACGGAGGTGCCGAACAGCCGCCGGCTCTGCTCGCCGCTGAGCGCGGGGGCATCGGCATGGCCGAGCCACTCGGAGGCCGAGCCGATGAGGCCGAGGGTGCGGGCCCGATCGAGCAGGCCGCGCGCGCCGTCGACCTGCGATGTCAGCAGACGGATCGCTTCGCCGATCAGCTTGTTCGACTGTTCCGGGGTGAGCCCGATGTTGCGTGCAAGTGTGTCGACAATTTTCTCGAACATCGGTTGCCCCCTCAACACGTCGGCTCGTTGCGCTAGAGCGCTGCGCGATCAGGTGGAATCACCCGATCGCTGAGAAGCGCTCCAGATTCAAAAGACGATGAGCATTTCTCTGCCAGTGGATGGACTCATCCAATGGCAAAATGCTCGAGCGCTCGACATGGCACGACACTGTGACAGAGCTATTGCCGAGGCAAGCCTGAGCGGACAATCTTCTTGTTGGTTATTTGGCGATGCCGCCCTTCGCATCGGTCTAGAGCATTTCCGCGTTTATTCGAATCGCCGAAATGATCTATCTATTTGATTTGTCGCGTTTTCTTCACGCGAACCGGCGTCCACTTCGCTCGAAAACGCTCTAGGCTAGCAGCGGCCCCGGCCGGGAGCCGATCAGGTCGTGCAGGGTGCTGATCGTCGAGGCATCGGCGATGCCGTCTACCCGCTCGGGGCGGAAATGGCGCTGGAATGCCGTCACCACCGCCTCGGTGCGCCGATCGTAGACGCCGGTGATGTCGATCCCGTATCCATACAGCGCCAGCATCGCTTGCAGCGCCTCGATCGGAGCGCCGCTTTCGCCGGGGCTGAAGAACCGCCCGCTGCGGATCGGGGCGGGGGCGGCCCAATGGCCGACGCCCGCCTCGGCCAGACGCCGCCACGGGAACAACTCGCCGGGATCGTCCTTGCGCTCGGGTGCCACGTCCGAATGGCCGAGCACCAGGTCGGCGCGGATGCCGCGCCGCTGCACGATGTCCTGGCAGAGCCGGACCACCGCCGCGATCTGCGCCTCGGGGAATGGCGGCAGCCCGCCGGCGTGGCCCGGGTTGGCGATCTCGATGCCGATCGAGGCGGAGTTGATGTCGGTCTCTCCGGCCCATTGCGCGAGCCCCGCATGCCAGGCGCGGCGGGCCTCCGGCACGAGCTGCAGCACATGGCCGTTCTCGAACACGAAATAGTGAGACGATACCTTGGAAGCGGCGTTGCAGAGCCGCTGCAAGGCCTCCGCCGCCTGCGCCATGCCGGTGTAGTGCAGGATGAGCAGGCGCGGCGGCTGCCCGCCGGCCCGCTCGCCGTGGTTGGGCGAGGGGAAAACCTTGGCCGCGGCAGGGCTATCGGGAACCAGCTTCGTCATAGTCATGCCGGCGCGCGCCGCGCCCTCCATCGTCAGATCGATCGCGGGTGCCATGCTAGAGCATGATCCCAAAAACTGACGACCGGTTCTTGGACAAGATCATGGTGAAATCAAAGGCTTGGAGCGGGACGATTCGAACAGAGTCATCCCGCTCTAAGCCGCCCGCTCGCGGCGGATGCGCTCCCAGGCGGCGTTGATCGCGGCCGTCCGGTCCGTGGCGATGGACACCGCCTCGGCGGGCAGGCCGGCGGCGATCAACCGGTCGGGGTGGCTCTCGCTCACCAGGCGGCGATAGTGGGTGCGCAATTCCGCGTTGCTCATGCCGCGTTCCGCCCCCAGCACGACGTAAGGGTCGTCGGGGCGCGCCACGTGACGGGCCTCGATGCGGCGGTAATCCGCATGGTCGAGCCCCAGCGCGAGGGTGACGTGCTCGAGATAGGCGGTCTCGGCCTCGTGAATGGCGTGGTCTGCCTTGGCGATCTCGAACAGCCCGTCGACGACGCTCTCGAGCAGGGGCTGGTCGTCGCGGAAGCGGTCGCGGAGTTGGCGGGCGTAGGCTTCGTAGCCGGCCGTGGTGTGGCGCGCGAGATCGAACAACCGCTCGACACGGCGCAGTTCCGCCGGCGGCACGTCGATGATGCGGCGGAAGGCCAGCACCTCGTTCTGGGTGACGACGCCGTCGGCCTTGGCCATCTTGGCGCACAGCGCCACCAGCCCGGTGGCGAAAACCACGTCGGGCGGGGCCGTGCCGAACAGCAGACGGTCGACCAGGGCATGGCCGGCCGCGCCCCCCACGAGCGCGCCGAGCGGGCCGCCGATGAGGGCTCCCAGTCCTGCACCGCTTAGTTTTCCCCATACGCTCATGATTCGTGTCCGCAAGGGCGCTTCCCAGCCGATCGGATAGGGTCACCCGCTCGCCCGAGTCGCGTTCCTGATCAAAGAGGAGCACGTCGCAAGCGGGCGATTCTGTCCGTTGCGACGCGCGCACCCCGCTCCTGAAACGGAAAAGCGGCCGTAATACGCAAAAATCCCGCCGGCTCTGCCGGCGGGATCTGACTATCCCGTTCACGTCGTGCCACGCGGCGGTCCATCATCGACGGCCGGTCTCGCGGCTGGCGCCGTCAGCGCAACGTCGAGGTCGCGTCGGACGAACTCAGTAGCATTCCTGATACCGCCGCCCGGCGTAATAATAGTAGCGGCAGTTGGCGGGAGCGGTGGCCGCGCCCACCATGGCGCCGCCGACGGCGCCGATCGCGGCGCCGGCCAGCGCACCGCCGCCGGTGCCCGTCGCGGCCCCGCCGATGGCTGCACCGGCGAGGCCGCCGAGGGCGGCGCCACCGACGGCACGATCCTGCGGCGTGTAGCAAGCCGATACGGTCACTGCCACGAACCCGATGGCCAACCACTTCTTCATGCGCGTGCTCCCCTGTCGCCGTTACGAAACGTGGCCTGCGCTGCACGGGAAATGAGCTGGCGGCGCAGAATAATTCCCTACCAGCAAAGGGGAAAGAGGCCAAGATGCGGCAAAGCATGACGGCCGCCCGGCCGGCGTCGCAGTAATAATCCAGCAACTGCTGGCGCATGTCGGGTCAGGTCAGTTGCTGGGCGGTCCTGCGGCCGTCGTCAACTTTCCGACGTCAGAATGGCATTGGCCTCACACGATTGCCGTATTTGGCGGCAGGTTGTAGCCTCGCAGTCCAACGGGGCGGGAGACCATCATCGTGGGAAGTCCGACACCGATCACGGCGGCGTTGCTTTATGCCGTCGCGACGGTTCTCGTGCCCAGCGCCGTTTCGGCGCAGGAGGGCACCAAGCCGGCGCTGCCGTCCACGCTCCTTCCCACCAGCGGCTCGCCATGGCCGGACGCGCCCAAGCCGGGCAAGCCGGTGCACAGGTCGGAAGCCGCACCCAAGCCCGCTTCGGCCAGCAAGCCCGCTTCGGCCAACAAGTCCACGCCCAGCAAGCCCACGGCAAAGACCGCTGGGCCGGCAGACGACACGGCCGTCGCCGCGACCGCACCGCTGCCGCCCGTCCGTGAGCCGGCAACCAAGGCCGCCCAGGACAGGAAGCCGGCCAAGGCCGCCGCCAAGAAAGAGGCGCCGAGCACGGCACGGGCCGCCGCCGGCCAGCCCGCCGTGACCGAGCCGGTTCAGCCCGCTGACGGGACTGCCGCGGCGGAGCCGAATACCGCCAGGCTCCCCGCGGGGGAGGCCAGAAGCGGGGTGGCGACGGCGCGCATGTCCCGCTGGGAAGCCAAGGCGCGGCGGCGGGCACAGCGGCGGGCCGCCGAGGCGGCAGAGGCGCAGGACCAGGCGGCGACTGCTGCTGCCGCGCCGGTGGTGCAGGCGTCGGCCGCGACACAGGCCACCGCCCCTGCCGGAGGCTTCGACATCGTCAAGTTTCTGTCGGGCCAGCCGCAGCAGAGCCAGCCGGCGGCCCCGCAGGCGCCAGCGGCCTTGGCGCCCGAGGAGTTGCCGGAGGCGGGCCGTCGTGGGCGCTGGCACAGCCGCGACCGCGACCGGGCGGCGCGCGCGGCGGTCGCCGACCTGATTGCCAAGCATGCCCGCACCTACGGCATTCCGGTCGGCCTCGCCGACGCCGTCATCCGCGTCGAGAGCCGCTACAATCCCAACGCCCGCAACGGCCCCTATATCGGCCTGAGTCAGATCCATCCGGCCACCGCCCGCTCGGTCGGCTACGGCGGTCCGGTGAGCGGCCTCTACGATGCCGACACCAACCTGCGCTATGGCCTCAAATATCTCGCCATGGCCTATCAACTGGCCGACGGGGATACCTGCCGCACCATCCTCAAGTATCAGGCTGGCCATCGGGCGATGAGCATGACACGGGCCGCCGCCCAGTATTGCGCCCGCGTGCGCACGATGATGGCGTCCCACTGAACCGTCGGCGGCCACTGGCTCTTGACCGCGCGCCGCAAGCGGCTCACATCGGACCTGCCAGTCGGCCGGACGGCCGCTGTCGCATGCGACAGAGGAAAGTCCGGGCTCCACGGAAACACGGTGCCGGATAACGTCCGGCGGGGGTGACCCTAGGGAAAGTGCCACAGAGAGCAGTCCGCCTTCGGCCCGCCGGAGGTCAGGGTGAAAGGGTGCGGTAAGAGCGCACCGCGTCGCCGGCAACGGGGACGGCACGGCAAACCCCACCGGGAGCAAAACCAAATAGGGGCGGCGCACGCGCAAGCGTAGGCCTGTTTTCCGCCTAGTCGCCCGGGTTGGTTGCTTGAGGCGGCCGGTAACGGCCGTCCCAGAGGAATGGTCGTCACGTCCCGAACGCGTTCGGGGCCTTACAGAACCCGGCTTATAGGCCGGCTGGCAAATTTCCTTCCATATTTTCGCCCGCAGAGCGGGCCGTTGGTGGCGGGCGCCGCTAACGGCGGCCGCCCCTGGTGGTTGCCGCGCCGGCCAGTCGTCGGTGCGCGAGTCCATTCCGGCAATATCTCTGCAAGCCCTTGAATACACTTCGTTAACCTTAACGTGGCGTGATCGCGACCACGCGGGCCAACCCACGTTGTCCCCAGTCGATTCCATTGACGCCCATATGGTCCCATGATATCCCAAATCATCCAGCCAGCGCTTGCATCGGCCGGAAGGACGGGGTTGGCCCACAGCCGGCCGGTCCAACGGCAGGGCCCGTCGCGGGGCGGATGCGGCCCAGGCGTGCGCTTCGGCATTGCGGTCGTCGTCATGCGGAGCAGGAAAGCTGGATCGGTCGGGGGCGATGGACCGTTTCGTGTCCAACTTCACCAACCGGCTCGATTCAAAGGGCCGGGTGTCGATCCCGGCCTCGTTCCGGGCGGTGCTGGCGCGCGACGGGTTCGAGGGCCTCTACGTCCATCCGGGGCTGGATGCGCCGGCGCTGGATGCGGGCGGCAATGCGCTGCTGGGCGAGATCGATGCGCTGCTCGCGTCCCTCTCGCCGTATTCGGAGGAGCGAGACCATCTATCGACCGCGCTGCTCGGTACGAGCGAGGTCTTGAAGATCGATCCGGAAGGCCGGGTGATCTTGACCGAGAGTTTGAAGGCCCATGCGGGCATCACGGATACGGTGACCTTGGTGGGGCATGGCCACAAGTTTCAGATCTGGGAGCCGGAGCATTTCCGGCAGCACCTCGACGAGGCGCGCGCCCGGGTTCGGGATCTCAAGAAGACCCTCGGCGCGCGGCTCGCGGCGCGCCCGGGAAGTTCTCCACCCCCAGGGGTTCCGGGGACATGACGGGCCGCGGCGACGGTGATGCCGGCGCCGCTGGCGGACCGGCTCGTCACGTTCCGGTGCTCCTGGGGGAGGTGCTCGTGGCCCTGGCGCCCGAGCGCGGCGGCCGTTTCCTGGACGGCACCTTCGGCGCCGGCGGCTACAGCGCCGCGATCCTGAAGGCCAGCAGGGCGGCGCGGCTGCTCGCGCTCGATCGTGATCCCACGGCGGTCATGGCTGGCGAGAAGCTGGTGCGGTCCTCGCTCGGCCGCCTGACCCTGATCGAGGCCTGCTTCGGCGAGCTCGATGCGGTGGCGGCGGGGGAGGGCTTCGTGCCCCTCGACGGCGTCGTTCTCGACATCGGCGTGTCGTCCATGCAGCTCGACGAGGGCGAGCGGGGCTTTTCGTTCCGTCTCGATGGCCCGCTCGACATGCGCATGGGCAGCGACGGAGACAGCGCCGCCGACATCGTCAACGGCGCGAGCGAGGCGCGGCTGGCCGACATCATCTATCACTATGGCGAAGAGCGGCGCGCTCGCGCCGTAGCGCATGCCCTGATCGAGGCGCGGCGCAAGGCGCCGATCCGCACCACGCGCGAACTGGCGGACATTGTCGCGAGCATCGTGCGGGCGGAGCCCAACGGGCCGCATCCGGCGACCCGCACGTTTCAGGCCCTGCGCATCGCCGTCAACGACGAGTTGGGGGAGCTGGTGCGGGCGCTGCACGCCGCCGAGCGGGCACTCGCGCCGGGCGGCCGCCTGGTGGTGGTGACCTTCCATTCCCTGGAAGACCGCATCGTCAAACAGTTCTTCGCCAAGCGCGAAGGCAAGGGGGGCGCCTCGCGCTACCTCCCAGGGCTCGCGCCGGCCGAGCCGACGTTCACCGGGGTGACCCGGGGGCCGGTGCTGCCCGGGGAGGCGGAGGTGCGCGCCAATCCGCGCGCGCGCTCCGCCAAGCTCAGGGCTGCCGCCCGCACCATGGCGCCGGCGCGCGAGGAAGAAACCTCCGTCGCAGCGCTGGCAGCGCTCCCCGCAGCTTCTTCCTCACGTGGAGGTCGCGCTTGATCCGGTTGCTGCACATCATGGCGATCGGCGCGCTCATCGCGTCCGCCGTCTACGCCTATTCCATCAAATACGACACGATCTACCTGTCCGAGCAGGTCGCCAAGTTGAAGCGGCGCGTGCAGAAGGAGAAGGAGACGATCGCCGTCCTCCAGGCCGAATGGCAGCGTCTGAATCGGCCCGAGCGCCTGCAGGCGCTGGCCGAGCGCCACCTCGACCTCAAGCCGCTCGAGATCGAGCAGATCGTGCGCATGGCGGACCTGCCCCAACGCCAGGCACGCGTCGACACGATCGGCCGCAAGCTGGAGGATCTGGGGCTCGCCATCCCCACCGCCACGCCCCAGGTCTCTGAACCGGGCGAGGCCCGGACGCCAGCGTCCGGCAAGACCCCGGCGAGGTAGCGATGCTCGACCCGACCCCCGTCGACCCCGCCGCGATCCGCACCGCAGAACAAGGGCCGCCGTCGCCGAACGGCGCGGCGCCGGCCGGCCGCGGCCTCTGGCGAGGGCGACTCTGGCATCACGCCCGAGACGTCTTCCGCATGCGCGCCGAGAAGAGCCACGCGCGCATCCTGGTGCTCGTGCTCGCCTTCACCGTCGTGTTCGGCGCCGTCACCGCCCGCCTGGTCTCCTTCGCCATCGTGCCGCAGCACGCGTCCGAGCGGATCGGCGGCGGCGTCATCTCCGCCGCCCGCCCGGACATCGTCGACCGCAACGGCGAAGTGCTTGCCACCGACATCAAGACCTATTCGGTCTTCGCCGAGCCGCGCAACATCATCGATCCGGACGAGGCGACGGAGCTCATCACCGCCGTGTTGCCGGACCTCAACGCGCGGGACTTGCGCGAGAAGCTCTCCACCAAGCGCGGCTTCGTCTGGGTCAAGCGCGAGCTGACGCCCAACCAGCGCAACGAGGTGCATCGCCTCGGCATCCCGGGCGTGGGCTTTCTGCCCGAAAACAAGCGGGTCTATCCCAACGGCCCCGCCGGCGCCCACATCCTCGGCTTTGCCAACGTCGACAACGAAGGCATCGCCGGCATCGAGAAATACATCGACAGCCAGGGCCTCAAGGATCTGGCGGGCGCCGGTTTCGCCGCCAGCGCCGCCGACCTCAAGCCGGTGCAGCTCTCCCTCGATCTGCCGGCAGAGCATGCGGTGCGCGACGAACTGGTCAAGGGCATGGCGCACTTCAAGGCGAAGGCGGCGGCCGCCCTGATCCTCGATGTCAACACCGGCGAGGTGATCTCGCTGGTCTCGCTGCCGGATTTCGATCCCAACAACCCGGTCGATGCGCTGGAGAAGGACCGCATCAACCGCATGGCGGTGGGAGTCTACGAGATGGGCTCGACGTTCAAGGCCATCACCACTGCCATGGCGCTGGACAGCGGCAAGGTGTCGATCAACTCGAGCTTCGACACCCGCGGCGGGCTGCGCTACGGCAGGTTCACCATCAAAGACTACCATGGCACCAACCGTGTGCTGACCGTGCCGGAAATCTTCCTGCATTCGTCCAACATCGGCACGGCCCGCATGGCGCTGGCCGTCGGCGTCGATGGGCACAAGACCTTCCTCAAAAAAATGGGCCAGCTCGACCGGCTGAAGACCGAGCTGCCGGAGAACGCCGAGCCCATCGTGCCGGCCCGCTGGGGTGAGCTCAACACGATGACCATCGCCTTCGGCCACGGCCTCGCGGTGGCACCGCTGCAGGCCGCGGCCGCGGTCGGCGCGCTCGTCAATGGCGGCAACTGGATCACGCCCACCTTCCTCAAGCGCAGCGACGAAGACGCCAAGGCCTCGTATCGCCGCGTCATCAAGCCCGAGACCAGTGAGGCGCTGCGCTACATCATGCGTCTCAACGGCACCAAGGGCTCGGCCAGGAAGGCGCTGGTCCCCGGCTATTTCGTCGGCGGCAAGACCGGCACGGCCGAGAAGGTGATCGGTGGCCGCTACGCCCACAACCGCCTGTTCACCACCTTCATGGCCATCGCCCCGGCGGACAAGCCCAAATACCTGTTCGTCACCGTGTACGACGAGCCGCAGGGCCTGCCGGAATCCAGCGGCTACGCGACCGCCGCTTGGAACGCCGGCGTGACCACCGGCAAGATCATCGAGCGCGTGGGGCCGCTGCTCGGCCTGCCGCCGCGCTTCGAAGCCCCGGCGATGCCCTTCCCGACCATGGTGCGCCTCGGCGCCTGGGGAACGCGCTGAGGCGCGACGAGTGGCCTGCGCATGCGGCGGCCTCGCGATCGTCGCGGTCTTGCGTTATCGAGCGGCCTCAAATCCGGTGCGCTTCTCCGCGACGGGGTGGCTCCACCCCGTCGCGGAGCGCTCTGGCGTCGCCCTCAAGGCCGCGCTCACGTTCGCAGAATGGCCATCGTCGCAGGGCAGAGGGCGCCATGGCCGTGGGCAGGCCGATGGCAAGGGCCGGGTTTGGGATGCCCGGGGGATAGGTGCGGAGAGATGATCTCGACATGACGCTCGGCCAGCTGTTTCCGGGAAGCTTCCCGGCCGACGAGGCCTCCCGACCGGTCGCGGGCGTGGCTCTCGACTCGCGCAAGGTGCAGCCGGGCTACGCCTTCGTCGCCGTGCCTGGCAGCAAGCTCGACGGGATGAGCTTCGTGCCGGAGGCGCTCGCCCGGGGCGCCGTGGCGATCGTGGCCGAGCGGCAGCGTCCGGCCGATCTGCCGGCCGACGTCGCGTTCGGCCAGGTCAAGGATGCCCGCCGCGCGCTCGCCGTGGCCGCCGCCAGGCTCAATCCCAGGCAACCGCGCACGGTGGTGGCGGTGACTGGCACCGCCGGCAAGAGCTCGGTGGCCGACTTCGTGCGTCAGATCTTCACCGCCTGCGGGCGGCAGGCCGCTTCGCTCGGCACGATCGGCGTTATCGCCCCGTCCGGGGCCGTCTACGGGTCGCTGACCACGCCAGACCCGATCACGCTGCACGAACTGCTGGCCAAGCTCGCGGGCGAGGGCGTCACCCACCTTGCCATGGAGGCCTCTTCCCACGGCCTTGAGCAGCGGCGGCTGGACGGCGTGCGCCTCAGCGCGGCCGGCTTCACCAACCTGGGCCGCGACCATCTCGACTATCATCCCAGCCTGGACGCCTATTTCGAAGCCAAGCTGCGGCTCTTTAACGAACTGCTGCCGTCCACGGGCGTCGCCGTGGTGAACGTCGATTCCGGTCACGGCGAGGAGGTCCTCGTGGCGGCGGCGGCGCGCGGGCTCGACACGCTCAGCGTCGGCGAGGGCGGCGAGGACATGCAGATCACCGAGATCAAGCCGGATGGCTTTGCACAGCGGCTCCGTGTCAAGATCGGGGGCGCGGAATACAAGGTCCGCCTGCCGCTGGTCGGCCAGTTCCAGGCGGCGAATGCGCTCGTGGCCGCGGGCCTGTGCATCGCTACGGGCGAGGAGGCCGCTCCGGTGATGGCAGCCTTGGAAGGCCTCACCGGCGTGCCCGGTCGCATGGAGCGCGTCGCCGAGGTCAACGGTGGCTTGGTGATCGTCGACTACGCGCACAAGCCGGACGCGCTGCGCGAGGTGCTGACGGCGCTGCGGCCGTATGCGTCGGGCCGGCTGGTCTGCGTCGTCGGCGCTGGCGGCGACCGTGATCCCGGCAAGCGCCCGTTGATGGGGAAGGCAGCCATCGAGGGCGCGGATGCGGTCATCGTGACCGACGACAACCCGCGCTCGGAAGATCCAGCTGCGATCCGTGCCGCCATTTTGGAAGGCGCGCCGTCGGCGCGCGAAATCGGCGACCGCGGCGAGGCCATCCGAACCGCGGTGCGCGGCTTGAACCGCGGCGATGTCCTGGTCGTCGCCGGCAAGGGGCACGAAACGGGGCAGATCGTCGGTTCCACCACCTTGCCGTTCTCGGACCACGAGGCGGTGCGGGCCGCTGTTTCGGAGATGACGACATGACGAATGAGACCAGCGGTCCGCTGTGGACCGGGCTCGAACTGATGGTGGCGATGCATGCGCGGGCCCACGGCGGCTTGCCTGAAGTCGTCACCGGCGTCTCGATCGACACCCGCAGCCTGATGCCAGGCGACGTGTTCTTTGCCGTCGCCGGCGAGGCGCGCGACGGCCACGACTTCGTCAAAGCAGCCCTGGCCAAGGGCGCCGCGGCGGCTGTGGTGGACGAGGCGCACGCGGCCGACATGGCCCAGCTCGGGCCTCTCCTCGTCGTCGACGACGTGTTGGCGGCGCTGGTGGCCGCGGGCCGCGCCAGCCGGGCGCGCTCGCGGGCGAGGGTGATCGCCGTCACCGGGTCGGTCGGCAAGACGAGCACCAAGGAGGCGCTGCGCCAGACGCTGATGGGACAGGGGCGCACCCATGCGTCCGTCGCCTCCTACAACAACCACTGGGGCGTGCCGCTGACGCTGGCCCGCATGCCACGGGAGACCGAGTTCGGGATCTTCGAGATCGGCATGAGCGCTCCGGGCGAGATCGCCTCGCTCGTGGCCATGGTGCAGCCCGACGTCGCCGTGGTGACGACGGTCGCCCCGGTGCATCTGGAGTTCTTTCCATCCGTGGAGGCGATCGCCGATGCCAAGGGCGAGATCTTCTCGGGTCTGGCGCCCGGTGGCACCGCCATCATCAATCGCGACAGCCCGCATTTCGAGCGGCTGAAGCAGCATGCCCTGGCCTCGCCCGCCGGCCGCATCGTCTCCTTCGGCGAGCGCGAGGACTCCGACGTGAAGCTGGTGCGGGCCATCACCAAGCCGGACATGTCGGTGGTCGAGGCCGACGTGATGGGCACGCTGGTGGCCTATCGCCTGGGCACGCCGGGCCGGCACCTCGTGCACAACAGCCTGGCGGTGCTGGCCGCCATCCAGGCGATCGGCGGCGACCTGTGCCTCGCCGCCCTTCGCTTCGCCGATCTGGCGCCGCCGGAGGGGCGCGGCGCGCGTAGCGAGCTCGCCGTGCAGGGCGGCAGCTTCATGCTGGTCGATGAAAGCTACAACGCCAATCCGGCCTCGATGCAGGCCGCGCTGCACGCCCTCGGCCAGGCCGCGGTCACGCTGCGCGGCCGCCGTATCGCCGTCCTTGGCGACATGCTCGAACTGGGCGCGCACGCGCAAAAGCTGCACACCGAGCTCGCCCGGGATGTGGTGGAGAACGATGTGCAGCTCGTGTTTGCGGCCGGCCCGCAGATGCTCAATCTGTGGCACGCACTTCCCATGGAGCGCCGGGCCCATTATGCCGACGAGCCGGGCGGACTGGAGACGCATCTGGCCAGCACGATTCGCGCCGGCGACGTCGTGATGGTCAAGGGGTCGAACGGGACGCGGATTTCCCGCCTGGTCGCAGCCCTGAAGGCGCGGTTTCCCAGCGTCCACGCCGACGAGGCCATCGGGGCCTGATCAGGAGGCTGTCGCCGCCCATGCTGTATTGGCTTGCCGACCTCTCGACGACGTTCAGCGCGCTCAACGTCTTCCGGTACATCACGTTCCGGACCGGCGGCGCGACCGCGACGGCGCTGTTCTTCGTCTTCATGTTCGGCCCGGGCATCATCTCGATGCTGCGGATCCGCCAGGGCAAGGGCCAGCCCATCCGGGAGGATGGGCCGAAGTCGCACGTCCTCACCAAGAAGGGCACGCCCACCATGGGCGGGCTGATGATCCTCTCGGGTATCATCGTCTCCACCCTGATCTGGGCCAACCTGGCGAACCCCTATGTCTGGATCGTCATGCTGGTGACCATCGGCTTCGGCGCCATCGGCTTCTATGACGACTACCTCAAGGTGACCAAGCAGTCCCACGCGGGGTTCTCCGGGAAGGCGCGCCTCGGCGTCGAGGCAATGATCGCCGCGGCCGCCTGCTTCGCCATCATCACCGTGAGCCGCGGTGCCGCGGGCGCCAACGCGGGCATGGCCACCTCGCTCGCCGTGCCCTTCATCAAGGGCTTCCTCATCGACATGGGCTGGTTCTTCGTCGTCTTCGGCGCCTTCGTCGTCGTGGCGGCGGGCAATGCGGTGAACTTGACCGACGGCCTCGACGGCCTGGCGATCGTGCCGGTGATGATCGCCTCCGCCGCCTTCGGGGTGATCGTCTACCTGGCCGGAAACGCGGTGTTCGCCAATTACCTCCAGATCAATTTCGTGCCGGGGTCCGGTGAGCTTGCCGTGATCTGCGGCGCCGTCATCGGTGCCGGCATCGGCTTTCTCTGGTTCAACGCGCCGCCGGCCCAGATCTTCATGGGCGACACCGGCTCGCTGGCCCTCGGCGGCCTGCTCGGTACCATGGCGGTGGCCGCCAAGCACGAGATCGTGCTTGCCATCATCGGCGGCCTGTTCGTGCTGGAGGCGGTATCGGTCATCATCCAGGTCGCCTCCTTCAAGCTCACCGGCAAGCGAGTCTTCAAGATGGCGCCGATCCATCACCACTTCGAGCAGCTCGGCTGGACCGAGCCGCAGGTGGTGATCCGCTTCTGGATCGTTTCGGTGGTGCTGGCGCTGATCGGATTGTCGACACTGAAGCTGCGTTGAGCATCCACAGGAGCTTGGGCGCGCGCATGATCCCCGTCTCGACCTTCGCCGGCCGCCGCGTCGCCCTCTTCGGACTCGGCGGCTCCGGCCTCGCCACCGCCGAGGCGCTGGCCGCCGGCGGCGCCGATGTGACCGCCTTCGACGATGCCGCCGCCTCCTGCGAGCGAGCCCGGGCGCGGGGGCTCGCCCTCGCCGACCTCAACGAGGCCGACTGGTCCACCTTCACAGCGCTGGTGCTGGCCCCGGGAGTGCCCCTGACGCATCCGGCGCCGCATTGGACCGTGGAGCGTGCCGCCGCGGCGGGGATCCCGGTGATCGGCGACATCGAGCTGTTCTGCCGCGAGCGCCGAGCCCGGGCGCCCAAATCGCCGTTCGTGGCGATCACCGGCACCAACGGCAAGTCCACCACGACGGCGCTCATTGCCCACCTGCTGCGCGAGGCGGGCTGCACCGTCGAGCTCGGCGGCAACATCGGCACCGCCATCCTGTCGCTCGAGCCGCCGGCTCCCGAACGCGTCCACGTCGTGGAATGCTCCTCTTATCAGATCGACCTCGCACCGTCGCTCGATCCGTCGGTGGGCGTGCTGCTCAACGTCACGCCGGATCATCTGGACCGCCACGGCACCATGGACCACTACGCCGCGGTCAAGGCGCGCCTGGTCGACGGCGCCGACCAGGCCGTCATCGCCGTCGAGGACGACTGGACGCGGGCCATCGCCGCGCGGCTCGCTGGCGAAGGCAGGGCAGCGATCACCGTCCGCTCCGACAGCAGCGACGCCGCCCGGTACGGCGCGGACGGCGCGCACCTGCGGCACGACGGGAAGGTTTTCGCCGACCTGGCCGGCGTCGCGTCGCTGCGGGGCCGCCACAACGCGCAGAACGCGCTGGCCGCCGCGGCGGCGGTGGCGGCGCTCGGCGTCGCCCACGACGTCATCGCCCGCGGCCTCGCCACCTTTCCCGGTCTGGCGCACCGCATGGAACCGCTCGGCAGCTTCCGCCACGTCGCCTTCGTCAACGATTCCAAGGCGACCAATGCCGACTCGACCGACAAGGCGCTCTCCGCCTTCCAGGACGGGATCTTCTGGATCCTCGGCGGCAAACAAAAGGAAGGTGGCATCGCCTCCCTTAACGGATTCTTTGCCAAGATAGACAAAGCCTATCTCATCGGCGACGCCACGGAGGCGTTCGCCGCGACGCTCGAGGGACGGGTCCCCTACGTCCGCTGCGGCACGCTCGATCGGGCGGTCGCGGCGGCGGCCGACGATGCGCTGGCCTCCACCGCTGCAGAAGCCGTCGTGCTGCTGTCGCCTGCCTGCGCGTCGTTCGACCAGTACCCGAACTTCGAGGCGCGCGGCGAGCATTTCCGCAAGCTGGTGGCCGCGTGGCTGGCGCAGCACGGCGCCGGCGCACGCTGACGCGGCCGGCTGTCGCGGCCGGTCCACGCCCTTAGGGCGGGGACAAGCTTTGCGGAGATGAGATGGCCTCGCGCGCGGAACGCACCTTCGTCGGTCAGTGGTGGTGGACGGTCGACCGCGCCCTGCTCGCCACAGTGGCGGCCGTCATGGTCGCCGGCATCGTGCTGCTGATGGCGGGCGGCCCGCCCGTGGCCGAGCGGCTCGGCCTGTCGACCTTCCACTTCGTCAACCGGCAGGTCGTCTTCCTGGTCCCCGCGGCCGCCGTCATGATCGCGGCCTCGTTCCTGAGCCCTCGTCACGTCCGGCGAATGTCGCTGGGGCTCTACGTCGTGTTCATGGCGCTCATCGTCGCCACGCTCCATTTCGGGCCGGAGGTAAAGGGGGCGCACCGCTGGCTGTCGTTCGGCGGCATCTCGATCCAGCCGTCCGAGTTCATGAAGCCGGCCTTCGTCATCCTGGCCGCGTGGGCGTTCTCGGAAGGATCGCGGCGCAGCGACGTGCCCGGCACGCTGCTCGCCGTGCTGATCCTGCCGGCAACGATCATCCCGCTCATCCTGCAACCGGATTTCGGCCAGACCATGCTGGTCACCATGGTCTGGGCCGGGCTGTTCTTCGTCGCCGGCCTGCACTGGTTCTGGGTGGTGGGGCTGGGCGGCGTCGGCGCCCTCGGCATCGGCGTCGCCTATCAGTTCGTTCCCCACGTGCGCGCCCGCCTCGAGCGCTTCATGGACAAGACGTCGGGCGACACCTTCCAGGTCGACACGGCGCTGGAATCCTTTGCCCAGGGAGGCTGGCTCGGCAAGGGCCCCGGCGAGGGCACGGTCAAGCGCATCCTGCCGGACGCCCATACCGACTTCATCTTCGCCGTGACGGCCGAGGAGTTCGGCATCGTCGTCTGCATCGCCCTGGTGCTGCTGTTCATGCTGATCGTCGTGCGGGGGCTGCTGCTGGCACGCCGCAACGAGGAGCCGTTCTGCCGCTTTGCCGCGGTCGGCCTGGTGATGCTGTTCGGCGTCCAGGCGTGTATCAACATGGCGGTGAACGTCCACCTGATGCCGGCCAAGGGCATGACCTTGCCGTTCATCAGCTATGGCGGCTCCTCCCTGATCTCCCTCGCCCTGGGCATGGGCTTCCTCGTCGCGGTCACCCGCAAGCGGCCGCGGGCCGAGATCCTCGACCGCATCAATCCGGCGCGCCGCGCCCGTACAGGACTTTAGCCCATGCGCAGCGGCGGTCTCGTCGTGCTGGCGGCCGGTGGCACCGGCGGCCATCTGTTTCCGGCCCAGGCCCTGGCCGAGGCGCTGGCGGCGCGCGGCGTCCGCGTCGCGCTGGCGACCGACACGCGCGTTTCCGGCCATGTCGCGGCCTTTCCAGCCGAGGCGATCTACGAGATTTCCTCGGCGACACCGTCGCGCAAGTCGCTGCCGGTGATGGCCAAGGCGGCGCTGACGCTCGGGCGCGGCATCTGGACGGCGCGCGGCTTGATGCGGCGGATCCGGCCGGCGCTGGTCGTCGGCTTCGGCGGCTATCCGAGCGTGCCGCCGCTGCTGGCCGCCACCATGGTCGGCGCGCCCACCATCATCCACGAGCAGAACGCCGTGCTCGGCAGAGCCAACCGCTTCCTGGCCGGCCGCGTGACGGCGATCGCCACCGGCTTCGCCGCCGTCGGCGGCTTGACCGACGATCTTCGGGCCAAAGCCCGCCACGTGGGCAATCCGGTGCGGCCGCCCGTGATCGCCGCCGCAACCGAGCCGTTGCCGCCGCTCGGCGGCGCCGCGCCGCTGCGGCTCGTCGTCTTCGGCGGCAGCCAGGGCGCTCGGGTCATGAGCGAGATCGTGCCGTCCGCCCTGGCTTTGCTGCCGGCCGAGCAGCGCGGCCGGCTGGCGGTGACGCAGCAGGCGCGTCCGGAGGACCTGGAGCAGGTGCGCGCCACCTACCGCGACCTCGGCATCGGCGCCGTGGTGGAGGCCTTCTTCACGGATCTGCCGGCCCGTATTGCCGCCGGCCATCTGGTGGTGGCCCGCTCCGGCGCCTCGACCGTGGCCGAGCTCGGCGTTATCGGCCGGGCCTCGATCCTGGTCCCACTGCCGGGTTCGCTCGACCAGGACCAGGCGGCCAATGCGGCGACGCTCGCCGCCATTGGCGCAGCGACCGTCATCCCCCAGCCGGAGTTCACGCCGGAGCGCCTGGCCGCCGACATCGCCGCCCGCCTGGCCGACCCTGCCGGCTTGACCCGCGCCGCCGAAGCGGCCAAGAGCGCAGGGATCCCCGATGCCGCCGAACGTCTCGCCGCGCTCGTCGTCGACATGGCCCGGTAGAGACGGCCCGGTGGAGCTTGACCCCGAGACGCGGCAGGTGCCCGCGATCGCCCACGGCGCGAGTGCGGCGCGCCTGAGCCGGAGACGTCCTTCATGAAATTGCCGCGCGAGCTCGGTCCCATCCATTTCATCGGCATCGGCGGCATCGGCATGTCCGGCATCGCCGAGGTGCTGCACAACCAGGGCTACAAGGTCCAGGGGTCCGACGCGGCCGACAACGCCAACGTCAAGCGCCTGGCGCAGAAGGGCATGCGCACCTTCGTCGGCCATCGGGCGGAGAACCTGGGGGAGGCGGAGGTGATCGTCGTCTCCACGGCGATCCGCAAGGACAATCCCGAACTCGTCGCCGCACGGGAAAAGCGCATCCCCGTGGTGCGGCGCGCCGAGATGCTGGCCGAGCTCATGCGCCTCAAGACCTGCGTGGCCATCGCCGGCACGCACGGCAAGACGACGACCACGTCGCTGGTCGCGACGTTGCTCGATGCCGGCGGCTTCGATCCCACGGTCATCAACGGCGGCATCATCAACGCCTACGGCACCAACGCCCGCCTCGGCGCCGGCGACTGGATGGTGGTGGAGGCCGACGAATCCGACGGCACTTTCCTCAAGCTGCCGGCCGACGTCGCCATCATCACCAACATTGATCCCGAGCACCTCGACCACTTCAAGACCTACGATGCGGTCAAGGACGCCTTCCGCTCGTTCGTTGAGAACCTGCCGTTCTACGGCTTCGCGGTGATGTGCATCGATCATCCGGCGGTGCAGGACCTGGTCGGCCACACGCTCGACCGCCGCGTCATCACCTACGGCGAGAACCCGCAGGCGGACGTGCGCCTCGTCGACGTGGATCTCGTCGGCGGCAGGAGCCGCTTCACGTTGCTGCTGCGCGACCGCAAGAGCGGTACCGAGACGGCCATCGAGGACGTCGTCATGCCGATGCCCGGCCTGCACAATGCGCTCAACGCCACGGCTGCGACCGCCGTCGCCCACCAGCTCGGCGTTCCGCCCGACGAGATTCGCCGCGCGCTCGCCGGCTTCAGCGGCGTGAAGCGTCGCTTCACCCGCACCGGCGTGTGGAATGGCGTCGCCGTGTTCGACGATTACGGCCACCACCCGGTGGAGATCGCGGCCGTGCTCAAGGCGGCGCGCGCCTCGACCGACGGACAGGTGATCGCCGTCGTGCAGCCGCACCGCTACTCGCGCCTGGCGGCCCTGTTCAACGATTTCTGCACCTGCTTCAACGATGCCGACGTGGTCGTCGTCGCGCCGGTCTACGCGGCCGGCGAGCAGCCGATCGAGGGTGCCGACCGCGATTCGCTCATCGCCGGCCTCAAGGCCCGGGGCCACCGGCACGTGATCCCGCTCGACGGACCCGAAGAGCTGGCCGGGATCGTCGGCAGCCGCGCCAAGCCGGGCGACTACGTGGTCTGCCTGGGGGCCGGAACCATCACGCAATGGGCCCAGGCGCTGCCCGAGGAGCTGGGCGCCCTGACGGCGGGGCAAACAGCGCGGCACGACGGGCGAAAAGGGTAAGGCGGATGCGTTCGGGCGGGAGCGAGCCATGACGCCGGCGGACGTTGTCGCGGAGGCCTCGGCCGTCGCCGGCCTGCGCGGCACGCTGGAGCGGTCGGCGTCGCTGGCGCCACTGTCCTGGTTCCGCACCGGCGGCCCGGCCGACGTGCTGTTCACGCCGGCCGATGCCGACGACCTGGCTCTCTTCCTGGCCCACCTGCCGGCCGCCGTGCCGGTGCTGGTGATCGGGCTCGGCTCCAACCTCCTGGTGCGCGACGGCGGTGTCGAGGGGGTGGTGATCAAGCTGGGGCGCGCGTTCGCCGGCGTGGAGGTCCTGGCGGGCAGCCGCATCCGTGCGGGAGCCGCGGCGCCCGACGTCAAGGTCGCTTCGGCCGCCGCCAAGGCCGGCATCGCCGGTCTCGCCTTCATGCGGGGCATCCCCGGGGCCGTGGGCGGCGCGCTGCGCATGAACGGCGGAGCCTACGGCGGCGAAACCAAGGACGTGCTGGTGGAGGCCGAAGGCGTCAGCCGCGCCGGCACCCGCGCCATCTTCAGCAATGCCGACATGGGCTTCACCTACCGCCACAGCAGCGTTGATCCCGGCACGGTGTTCACGGCCGCCCTGTTCGCGGGCCAGCCCGGCGATCCGGCCGAGATCGCCGCCGAGATGGGGCTCATCACCGAGACGCGCGCGGCGACGCAGCCGGTCAGCACGCGTACCGGCGGCTCGACCTTCAAGAACCCGCCCGGTGCCAAGGCCTGGCAACTGGTCGACGAGGCGGGTTGCCGGGGCCTGCGCCGCGGCGGCGCCCAGGTGTCGGAGCTGCACTGCAACTTCCTGATCAATCATGGCGGCGCCACCGCTGCCGATATCGAGGGCCTCGGCGAAGAGGTGCGCCGGCGCGTCCGCGACACCAGCGGCGTCGACCTCGACTGGGAGATCAAGCGGGTGGGCCGCGCACGCTGAGACGCGACTGCCCCGCCGTGCCGCCGCAGGCCGGCTCCCGGCAGGCTCGGCGGATCACCCACCTCGGCGAATCAGCGGAGCCACGCCGGCGAATCGGGCGCGCTCACATCCGATCGGACAGGCCTGCGCCGGCGGCAGCGCACGCGGAAGGGCAAGGACATGACGAAGCACGTGGCGGTCTTGATGGGCGGTTGGTCGGCCGAGCGGGAGGTGTCCCTGCGGACCGGCGCCGCCTGCAGCCGGGCGCTCGAGGGCGAGGGCTATCGGGTCACCCCGATCGACGTCGACCGCGATATCGGCGCGACGCTCGCAGCGCTGCGTCCGGACGTCGCCTTCAATGCGCTCCACGGCCGTGTCGGCGAGGACGGCACCGTCCAGGGGATCCTCGAGATCCTGCGGATCCCCTACACCCATTCAGGCGTGCTGGCCTCGGCCCTGGCCATGCAGAAGGACCGTGCCAAGGTCGTCATGGCGGCAGCCGGCGTGCCGGTGGCACGGGGGATCACCACCACCCGCCAACAGGCGGCGACGGCCCACGTGATGGCGCCGCCCTACGTGGTGAAGCCCGTCAACGAGGGCTCGTCGGTCGGCGTCATCATCGTCAAGGACGGGCGTTCGCATCCCCCCCAGGAACTGTCGCGGCCGGACTGGCCGCACGGCGACACCGTGCTGGTGGAGGCCTACGTCGCCGGCCGCGAGCTCACCTGCGCCGTGATGGGCGACCGCGTCCTCGACATCATCGACATACAGCCTGCAACCGGCGCCTTCTACGACTATGACGCGAAGTATGCGAAAGGGGGGTCGATCCACGTCCTTCCGGCAGAAATTAAACCAAATATTTACCGTCGCATTCAACAGTTGGCGTTGACGGCACACCAAGCTCTCGGCTGCCGTGGCGTAAGCCGCGCCGACTTCCGCTGGGACGACCAGCCCGATGGATCGGGCGAGCTCGTCTGTCTGGAAGTCAACACGCAGCCCGGCATGACCGAGACCTCGTTGGTGCCCGAGATAGCGGCTTACGCTGGATTCTCGTTCGGTGAGTTGGTGCGATGGATGGTGGAGGACGCCTCCTGCGATCGGTAAGCGTTGCGTTGGCCGGGCCTCAGCTGGCGGACGCCGTGCAGGGGTACGGCCGCGCCAACGTCACCGTGTCGCTGGCCGCGCGCAACCGCTCGCGCCGGGGCTTCTTCGGCTGGCGCGGTTCGGTCAGCACGCCCATCGAGCACCGCATCCCCCGCGGTCTCGGTCACGGGCTGGCCCTCGGCTTCTTCGTGGCCGTGGCGGCAGTGGGATTCGCCATGGGCGGCCACGCGGAGGCGTTCCGGACCGAGTACGGCGAGCCTCAGCATGCCTTCGCCCGCCTGCTCGGCCTCGGCATTTCGCGCGTCGAGATCAAAGGAGTCGCGGAACTTGACCAGCGTGAGATTCTGGAAGCCGCGGGCATCACCTACAAGACCTCGCTCGCCTTCCTCGACGCCTCCGAGGTGCGCCGGAAGCTCGAGGCCCTGCCGCTGGTCAAGGAGGCCTCTGTTCGCAAGCTCTATCCCAGCGAGCTGGCGATCACGGTGAAGGAGCGCCAGCCGGCCGCCCTCTGGCAGAAGCACGGCGAGCTGTTCGTTGTCGCCGCCGACGGCACGGTCATCGATCGCGTCGTCGACATGCGCTTTGCGCGGCTGCCGTTTGTCGTCGGCGACGGCGCCAACGCACGCTCGGCCGAATACATGGCGCTCATCGAGCGGGCCGGCGCCCTGCGAGGCCGCATCCGGGCCGGCACCCTGGAAGCCGGCCGCCGCTGGACGCTGAAGCTCGACAACGGCCTCGACGTCAAACTGCCCGAGCGCGGCGCCGCCGAAGCGCTGACCCGCTTCGCGGTGCTGGAGCGCGACAGCCGCCTATCCGACCGGGACATCCTTTCGGTCGACATGCGCCAGCCCGACCGCATCGTCGTGCGCCAGACCGTCGAGGCGGCGGCGGCCCGCGCCGAGGCACTGAAGAAGAAGGCCAAGCCGGCGAAAGGGGCGGACGTCATATGAGCCTTCTCCACCACAGCCTCACGCCGCGCCTGAAGCCGCTCTCCGCCCGGCGCAGCGCGACCCTCTCCGTGCTCGATGTCGGCACGTCGAAGGTCGTCTGCCTCATCGCCCAGCTGAAGCCGGTGGCAGAGACCGAGAGCCTGCCCGGCCGCACCCATCTCGCCCGCGTGATCGGCATCGGCCACACCCGCTCCACCGGCCTGAAGGGCGGCGCCATCGTCGATCTGGAGGCCGCCGAGCAGGCCATCCGGCAGGCGGTCGACGCCGCCGAGCGCATGGCCAAGGTCGAGGTGCAGTCGGTCATCGTCAATCTGACGGGCGGGCGGCTCGGCTCGCAGAGCTACGCAGCGAGCGTCGCCGTGCGCAGCGGCTCGGTTGGCAACAGCGACGTCGAGCGCGTGCTGGCGGCGGCGAGCGAGCATAGCCTGCGCCCCGGCCGGGCCGTGCTGCACGCGCTGCCCACGGGCTTCTCGCTCGATGGCCAGACGGGTGTGGTCGATCCGGAAGGCCTGATGGGCGACACGCTCGGCGTCGACATGCACGTGGTCACGGCCGAGGCGGCGGTGGCCAAGAACCTGATGCTCGCCGTCGAGCGCTGCCACCTGGACGTCGAGGCGATCGTCGCCACGCCCTATGCCGCGGGCCTGTCCGCGCTGGTCGACGACGAGGCCGACATGGGCGTCTGCCTCATCGACCTCGGCGGCTCGACCACGTCGGTCGGGGTGTTCCTCGGCGGCCACATCGTCCACGTGGACGCGCTGGCGGTGGGCGGCCACCACGTCACCATGGATATTGCCCGCGGACTGTCGACACGCATCGCCGCGGCGGAGCGGCTGAAGACCCTCTACGGCTCGACGATCATGACCGCGTCGGACGAGCGCGAACTGATCTCGGTGCCGCTCGTCGACGAGGAAGAGCGAGACATTCCCAACCACGTGCCCAAATCGCACCTGATCCGGATCATTCAGCCGCGCGTCGAGGAGATCCTCGAGCTGGTGCGAGACCGGCTGCGCAACGCCGGCTTCGGCGCCGAGGCCGGCCGGCGGGTGGTGCTGACCGGCGGCGCCAGCCAGCTCACCGGCGTGACCGAGGTGGCGCGCCGCATCCTGTCGGAGCACAAGGGCGGCGCCATCGTCCGCAGCGGCCGGCCGCTCGGCATCAAAGGTCTGCCCGAGGCAGCCAAGGGGCCGGCCTTCTCGGCCGCCGTCGGCATGCTGGTCTATCCGCAGGTCGCGCACATCGAGCATTTCGAGCCACGCGCAGGCGCCAGCTATCTTGGCACCGGCACGGACGGCTACCTCGCCCGCGTCGGGCGGTGGATCAAAGAGAGTTTCTAGGGAGCAGGTGGCGCCGGCATCCGCCGGCGACGCGCTGCGCGAGAAAGATACGCGCCCGTAACGGCTTGTGAACCGCAAGAGCGGTTATCATGCTGGCGTCGGACGCTGATTCGGATCGGATTCTTCGGTGCGGCGGCCGAAGGACCTCAACGACTCAAGGGGGCGCGCAGCCGGCGCCGTTCTGGAGAGAGGCACAGACAATGGCGATCAAGCTGCAAGCACCGGACATTCGGGAACTCAGGCCGCATATCACCGTCTTCGGTGTGGGCGGCGCCGGCGGAAACGCCGTCAACAACATGATAGAAGCGGGCCTGCAGGGGGTTGAGTTCGTCTGCGCCAACACCGACGCGCAAGCGTTGGCCTCGGCCAAGTCCCAGCGCATCATCCAGATGGGCATCGCCGTCACCGAGGGCCTGGGTGCCGGCTCCCAGCCCGACGTGGGACGCGCCGCGGCCGAGGAGGTGATCGACGAGATTCGCGATCAGCTCTCGGGCGCCCACATGGTGTTCATCACCGCCGGTATGGGCGGCGGCACCGGCACCGGCGCGGCGCCCGTCATCGCACGGGCGGCGCGCGACCTCGGCATCCTGACCGTCGGCGTGGTGACCAAGCCGTTCCAGTTCGAGGGCGCCCGGCGCACCCGCATGGCGGAGGCCGGCATCATCGAGCTGCAGCAGGCCGTCGACACGCTCATCGTCATTCCCAACCAGAACCTGTTCCGCGTCGCCAACGAAAAGACCACGTTCGCCGACGCCTTCGCCATGGCCGACCAGGTGCTCTACTCGGGCGTCGCCTGCATCACCGACCTGATGGTGAAGGAGGGCCTCATCAACCTCGACTTTGCCGACGTGCGCTCGATCATGCGCGGCATGGGCAAGGCGATGATGGGCACGGGCGAGGCCTCCGGCGAGAAGCGCGCCAGCAACGCGGCCGAGGCCGCGATCGCCAACCCGCTGCTCGACGACGTGTCGATGAAGGGCGCGCGTGGCCTGCTGATCTCGATCACCGGCGGCAACGACCTCACCCTCTACGAGGTCGACGAGGCGGCCACCCGCATCCGCGAGGAGGTCGATCCGGACGCCAACATCATCCTGGGCGCGACATTCGACCAGGCGCTGGACGGCATCATCCGCGTCTCGGTGGTGGCGACCGGCATCGAGCCGGCCGCGATCATGCCGGATTCGGAGATCGCGGCCACCGAGAAGCGCATCGCCGAGGTGGCGGAGCGTCTGCGCAACGAGGCGCGCATGCGCGCGACGCAGACGGTGCCGACCTTCCGCCCGTCGAGTGACTCGGTGAGCGGCGCGCCGCAGCATGCCTCGCCTGCGGCTTATGCCCCGGCGGCCGTGGCTTCGGCGCCGCGCGCCGAGCCCGCCGCGGCGGTGATGCACCACGACGTGACCATCGAGCCGGTCGCGCCGAAGCTGCCGTTGGCCGTCGAGCACGCGCCGGAGCCGCCCGCCGCACCCGACGTGCCGGCGCACTTCATCCCGCCGCAGCCCGAGCGCGTCGTGCGCCCGGCCCGGATGCCGCGCGTGGAAGACCTGCCGATGCCGGCGCAGAACCAGATCCGCGCCAGCCGCGCCGAGCCCGAGGTCGACACGGATGGGCGGCGCATGTCGCTGCTCCAGCGAATCGCTTCCGTGGGTCTCGGCCGGCGTGAGGACGCCCCGGCGCCGGCTCCGGCTGCCCCGGCCGGCCGGCCGGCGCAGCGGGCGGGTACGCCGTCCGCGGTCCACGCGGAATATGGCAAGCGCACGGTGCAGCCGCCGAATCGCGCCCCGGCCGCAGAAGGTCAGCTCCGGGCACCGGGTCAGACCCGCAACCTGGAAGACGACCAACTCGAGATCCCCGCGTTCCTGCGGCGTCAAGCGAACTGATTCGGGCTGAAATCGGTCTTTTTTGCCGGGCGCTCCGGGGCTTGTCCCCCGGAGCGCCCGCATTCATGAAAAGCGTCGCAAATCAAGAGCTTCCCGCACTGCGACAAGCGGAGATTCTTCGTTACAGAACGTAAGAAACCGTGATTTGGCCGCCGATGGGGCAGAGACTATGGTCCGTGCCACAAGCCGAGACGGAGCGCCGGTCAACGGGGCCCGATCTCAAAGGGACAGTCAGCAAACGGACAGGCCTCGACTCCAGCGGCGACGCGTCGTGCTTAGTCACGCCTGCCGGGACAGCGACATGAAAGCCAATCGGCAAACAACCTTACGTTCATCCGTCGTTCTGTCCGGCACCGGGGTTCACTCCGGCAAGCCGGTCAAGATGATCCTCCATCCGGCGGACGCGTCGACTGGCATCAGTTTCCTCCGAACCAACCTCAGCAACGGGCATGATCGTCTGATCGAGGCGCGGCACCTGTCCGTGTCGGCAACAGCGCTGTGCACCGTGATTGGCGAGGCCGACTCGGGCTGCGTCGCCACCATCGAGCATCTGATGTCGGCCCTCGCGGGGCTCGGCATCGACAACGTCTGCGTCGAGATCGACGGGCCGGAGGTGCCGATCCTGGACGGCAGCGCGGCCGAGTTCGTCGACGCCATCGAGCAGGCCGGGGTGGCGCAGCTGGCGGTTCCTCGCAAGCTCATCAAGGTCCTTCAGACCGTTCGCGTCGACATGGGCAAGTCCTTCGCGGAGTTGAAGCCATTCGACCGCGGTTTTCGGCTGGACGTGGAGATCGACTTCGATACTCCGCTCATCGGCCGCCAGCGCAAGATCTTCGACCTGAGCCCGGCCGCCTATAAGCGCGAGATCGCCCGGGCGCGGACCTTCGGCTTCATGCGTGACGTCGAGGCACTCTGGAAGGCTGGCTTCGCCCTGGGCTCGTCGCTCGATAACACGGTAGCCATCGGCGAGGATCGCATCATCAACCCCGAGGGTACGCGCTGGCCCGACGAGTTCGTTCGCCACAAGGTACTGGATGCCGTGGGGGATCTGGCGCTCGCTGGTGCGCCGCTGCTCGGCGAGTATCGTTCCTATTGCGGCGGCCACCGCCTCAACTTCATGATGCTCGAAGCCCTTTTTGCCGATCGGGCGAACTACGCGCTCGTTGAGACGCTTCCGCGCCGCGAGGCGGGCCATGCAGAGCTCGGTGCCGGCATCGCCGTGCCGGCCTTCTCGCCGACGGTGCGCTGAGCCGCCGCCACACCGGAGCGCCGTCGCTGCTATTTCACGCTTTCGATGAGGTTTGTTGCATAACGGCAACAACTGTCGATGAAATGTATGCTGCAACGCAACATGCGTGATTCTGGCCGGGGCTAAGCTGAGGCGCTGCCATTTAAACGTCCATTTGTATCGTGAAAGGTTGGACGGCTGCGCTCCGACCGCGGCCGGTTCCGATTGGGTTATCGTTCCCCACATCGGTTGCGGCCCTGGCGGCCGCTGCCGGGCTGCGTTAAAGAACGCCTCACTTTCGTGAGGCATCATCTGCCGGTCCGTTCCGGAGTGGGACGGCGGCGTCGGGATTTGTGTGCGGGCGGTCGTCCGCACTGCTAGAGCCAGCGCCTGCGCCCGAGGGCGTGGGCCGTCTGAAGGGAACGTCGCGGCATGCGTTTTGTGTTTTCTTCCGGGACCGTCTCGAACGCGACCGTCCGCGCTGCGCTGGTCGCCGTGTCCGCCTTGTCCCTCAGCGCGTGCAGCGAGACGTTCGACAAGCTCAACCCCTTCGCCGACGAGAAGTACAAGCCCGAGGTCGTGGAGGAGGTTCCGGCAGCGAATCTCTACAATGACGGCTTGGCGCGCATGTCGGACAGCAACTTCACGGGCGCGTCCAAGAAGTTCTCTGACCTGGAGAAGCAGCACCCCTATTCGCCCTATGCGAAGAAGGCGCTGCTGATGACCGCCTACACGAACTACGAGTCGGGCTCATACGACGATGCGATCCAGGCGTCGAAGCGCTATCTGACGCTGCATCCCGGCGACAAGGATGCAGCCTACGCCCAGTATCTGATGGCTATGTCGTATTACAGCATGGCGCCCGACGTCTCGCGCGACCAGGAGCAGGCGGAGAAGGCAGGCGTGGCGTTGCAGGAGCTGGTGCAACGCTACCCCACCTCGGAGTACGTGAAGGACGCCAAGTGGAAGCTGCAGGTCATCCAGGACCAGCTGGCCGGCAAGGAGATGGAGGTCGGCCGCTACTACCTCAATCGCCGCAACTACACCGCGGCCATCAACCGCTTTCGTGTCGTCGTCAGCCGCTACCAGACGACTCGCCACGTCGAGGAGGCGCTGGAGCGCCTGACCGAGGCCTACATGGCCCTCGGCATCGTCAACGAGGCGCAGACGGCGGCCGCCGTGCTCGGCCATAACTTCCCCGACAGCCCGTGGTACAAGGATGCCCACGCCCTGCTCGCCAAGGGTGGCGCCAGCCCCCGCGAGGATCGCGGCTCCTGGATCAGCCGTTCGTTCAGGAGCGTCGTAGGCCTCGTTTCGGGTTCGAATTAACCGTCCCCGAACCGGAGCGGCGCTGACAGCGTCGCGGGTCGGCTCTATAGTCCAGGCATGCGTGCGCGGCGAAAGCGGCCCCCATTCCGTCCCGACAGGCTCTCGATCATGGTTCGCCACGTTGACCGGCGAAGGCGCGGCGAGGGCGCGAATAACAGGAGTGGTCTGGCGTACGGCGATGCCGTCGTGCGCGGTCGATCCGGCTGGGATGCGCCGTAGATGCTCGCGCAGCTGTCGATCCGCGACATCGTTCTGATCGATCGGCTGGATCTCGTCTTCGACCGAGGCCTGAGCGTCCTGACGGGCGAGACCGGCGCCGGCAAATCGATCCTGCTCGACGCTTTCTCGCTTGCCCTTGGCGGGCGCGGCGACGGCTCGCTGGTGCGCCATGGGGAAGCCCAGGGCCAGATCACCGCCGTATTCGATCTGGCGGCCGATCACCCGGCGTTCGCAGTCGCGGCGGCCAACGACCTGGCGGCCGATGGCGAGTTGATCCTGCGCCGGGTGCAGTTCGCCGACGGCCGCACCCGCGCCTTCGTCAATGACCAGCCGGTGAGCGTGCAGGTGCTTCGCGCGGTCGGCGGGGCGCTGGTCGAGATCCACGGTCAGCATGACGACCGCGCGCTAGTGGACCCGGCTTCGCACCGCGCCATCCTCGATGCCTATGGCGGCCTGGCCGTGGAGGTCCGCGCCACGGCAGAGGCGTCGCGCCGGCTCAAGCAGGCCGAGGCGGCGCAAGCCGCGCAGCTGGCGCGGATCGAAGCGGCGCGGCAGGAGGCCGACTACCTGCGCCATGCCGAGCATGAACTGGCCACGCTCGCGCCGACCGTGGGCGAGGAAGGTGCGCTGGCGCTCGCGCGGCAGACGATGATCCAGGCCGAGAAGGTTGTGGCCGAGCTCAACGAGGCCTACGAGGTGCTGTCCGGCTCCTCAGCGCCTACCCCCGCGGTCTCCTCGGCGCTGCGCCGCCTGGAGCGGCGCAGCGAGCAGGCGCCGGCGCTGGTGATGCCGAGCATCAAGGCGCTCGATGCGGCGCTCGTCGCTCTCGACGAGGCACGCTCGACACTCGAGCAGGCGTTGGCCGAGGCCGAGTTCGATCCCAAGGAGCTCGAGCAGACGGAAGAGCGCCTGTTCGCGCTGCGCGCCGCGGCGCGCAAGTACAACGTGCCGGCCGACGACCTGGAGGCCCTCCGCGCCCGCTTCGCCGGCGACCTGGCGAGCCTCGACGCGGGCGAAAAACACCTCGGCGCGCTGGCGGCCGAAGTGACGGCGGCCGAAGCCGCCTTTCGCGCTGCGGCCCGCAAGCTGTCCGCCGGGCGGCGTAAGGCGGCCGGCGCGCTCGATGCAGCCGTCGCGGCCGAGTTGCCGCCTCTGAAGCTGGAGCGCGCCCGCTTCATCACCCGGATAGAGGTCGACGAGACGGCGCGGGGCTCCGACGGGTTCGACCACGTGTTCTTCGTCGTGCAGACCAATCCCGGCACCAAGCCGGGCCCGCTGATGAAGGTCGCCTCGGGCGGCGAGCTATCGCGCTTCATGCTGGCGCTCAAGGTGGTCCTGGCCGACCGCGGCTCGGCGCCGACCCTGGTGTTCGACGAGATCGACACGGGCGTCGGCGGCGCCGTGGCCGACGCCATCGGCCAGCGCCTGGCGCGGCTCGCCGGGCGGGTGCAGGTGGTTTCCGTCACCCACGCCCCGCAGGTCGCCGCGCGTGCGGCCAGCCACTTCCTCATCGCCAAGGAGCAGGTGGCCGCCTCGGACCGCATCGCCACCCGCGTCGTCGCCTTGGCGAGCGACACGCGGCGGGAGGAGATCGCGCGCATGCTGGCCGGCGCCACCATCACCGAGGAGGCCCGCGCCGCCGCCGCCCGCCTCCTGGAGGCGGGAGCGTGACGCTGGCCGGCGGAACCAACCGGCCGGGGAGAGTTCGGAGACCTGGTACTTTCGCCCGATCGGATGAGTCGACCTGATCCAAGCCACGCTCCAGGCCGACGCCGCTCATCATCCCGGGGGGCTCGCGCTATAGAGATGTGAAGCACCCCTTGCGATATGCTGCGATGCCCAAGACCGCCCAGCCCCCCCAATCCCAAGTCGTCGACGATCTCACCCTGGTGGAAGCCGAGGAGGAGCATCGCGCGTTGGGCGAGCAGATCGCCCACCACGACGCGCGCTATTACCGCGACGATGCGCCGGAGATCGCCGACGCCGAGTACGATGGGCTGCGGCGCCGGTACGAGGCCATCGAGGCCCGCTTCCCCGAGCTGCGGACAGCCGACAGCCTGTCGGAGAGGGTGGGGGTCGCACCGTCCGAAAAGTTTGCCAAGGTGCGCCACCGGGTGCCGATGTTGTCGCTCGGCAACGCGTTCACCGACGGGGAGGTCGAGGAGTTCGTCGCGCGGATTCGTCGTTTCCTGGGGCTCGCCGCTGATGCGCCGATCGCCATCACGGCGGAGCCGAAGATCGACGGGCTGTCGGTCAGCCTGCGCTACGAAAAGGGCGCGCTGATCACCGCCGCGACTCGCGGCGACGGCGAGGAGGGCGAGGACGTCACCGCCAATGCCCGCACCGTCGCCGACATCCCCAAGCGCTTGGTCGGCGCCGACGTGCCCGAGCTCATCGAGGTGCGCGGCGAAGTCTATATGCGCCATGCCGACTTCGCCGCCATGAATGCGCGCCAGGCGGAGGCCGGCAAGCCGGTGTTCGCCAACCCGCGCAACGCCGCCGCGGGCTCGCTGCGGCAGCTCGACCCCGCCGTCACCGCAAGGCGACCGCTGGCCTTCTTCGCCTACACCTGGGGCGAGCGCTCGGCCCTACCGGCCGACACGCAATCCGGCGTCATCGCCGCCTTCGCCCGCTGGGGCCTGCCGACCAACCCGCTGACCGTGCGCTGCGAGAATGCCGCGGAACTGATCGCCCACTACCACGCGATCGAGGCCGAGCGGGCGACGCTCGGCTACGACATCGACGGGGTCGTCTACAAGGTCGACGACCTCGCGCTCCAGCAGCGCCTCGGCTTCGTGGCGCGCTCGCCACGCTGGGCGCTGGCGCACAAGTTTCCGGCCGAGCGCGCCACCACCATCGTGCGCGCCATCGAGATCCAAGTGGGCCGCACCGGGGCGCTGACGCCCGTCGCCAAGCTGGAGCCGGTGACGGTCGGCGGCGTCGTCGTCGCCAACGCCACCCTGCACAACGAGGACGAGATCCTCCGTAAGGACGTGCGCGTCGGCGATACGGTGGAGATCCAGCGTGCCGGCGACGTCATCCCGCAGGTGGTGCGCGTGCTGTCGGAAAAGCGGCCGGCCGAGGCGGCGCCATTCGCCTTCCCGACGGTGTGCCCTGTCTGCGAGAGCCACGCCGTGCGCGAGCTCAACCCGCGCACCGGCCGCGAGGACGCGGTGCGCCGCTGCACCGGCGGGCTGATCTGCCCGGCCCAGGCCAAGGAACGGCTGAAGCATTTCGTCTCGCGCAACGCGCTCGACATCGACGGGCTCGGCGACAAGCAGATCGAGGCCTTCTACGCCGATGGGCTGGTGCGCCGGCCGCAGGACATCTTCATGCTCGCGGCGCGCGACCGCGCCTCGCTGACGAAGCTGAAGGATCGCGAAGGCTACGGCGAGACCAGCGCCGGCAATCTGTTCGCGGCGATCGAGGCGCGCCGGCGCGTGCCGCTCAACCGCTTCATCTTCGCTCTGGGCATCCGTCACGTGGGCGAGGGGAATGCCAAGCTGCTCGCCCGCCACTTCGGCAGCTTCGAGGTGCTGCGCGCCGCAGCCGAAGCAGCTGCGGCCGACATCGAGGCCCGGGCCGAGATCGATGCCATCGACGGCATCGGCCCGGCGGTGGCGGACGCGGTGATCCAGTTCTTCGGCGAGCCGCATAATCGCGAGCTGCTCGATGCGCTGCTCCTCCAGGTGACCCCGGAGCCGATGGAGGTGACCGCCGCCGACAGCCCGGTGGCCGGCAAGACCGTGGTCTTCACCGGGACGCTGGAGCGCATGAGCCGGGACGAGGCCAAGGCTATGGCCGAGCGCCTGGGTGCCAAGGTGGCGGGATCGGTGTCCAAGAAGACCGATCTCGTCGTCGCCGGCCCCGGCGCGGGATCCAAGCTCGCCAAGGCGCGCGAGGCCGGCGTCGAGGTGATCGACGAGGAAGCCTGGCTGGCGCTGGTCCGGCAGGGGTAGCCAAAAGCGCTTTGCGACTGGGTGGAACCCATCGCAAGGGAAGCGCTCCAGCACGGTGGGGGGGGACCCGGACGCTGCCACGCGTCAATCGCCGCCGTGGGCGGCGATGACCGATGCGGCGGCATCCAAGGCTCCCGTGCCGTGCGGGATCGCCAGGGCCTGCAAACCCGCTTCCATCGCCGCCAGCGCGCCGAGCGTCATGTGCGCATTGACGTGGCCCATGTGGGCAACGCGCAGGAAATCGTCGTAGGTGGGATCGGACGGCTCGGCCATGCCGAGCCCGATCCCCAGGGTCACACCGGCATTGTGCTCCAGCCAGGCGCGCAAGCGTGTCGCCCCGCCGCCGCCGATCCGCGCCGCCGTGACGGCGTGCGATCGACCCGCCGTCCCGACGATGTTGAGCTCGATGTCGCCGTCGCGGCCCCAGGCGTCGAACGCCGCCCACACCGACCGCGCCAACGTGCGATGGCGCGCCCACACCTGCTCGAGGCCTTCTTCGAAGATCATGTCCAAGGCCTGGCGCAGGCCGTAGAGGTGATGGGTCGGCGCCGTGCCCGCGAACTTCCGGTAGAACTCGGGGCTGGAGCTGCGCAGGTTCCAGTCCCAGTAGGGCGTGACGAGATCCGAGCGTTCCGACGCCAGCCGCGCCTTGTCGCTGAACCACACGATGCTGAGGCCCGGAGGCGTCATCAGGCCCTTCTGGCTGGCGGACACGACGACGTCGATGCCCCAGGCGTCGAACAGCAGCCGGTCGCAGCCGAGTGAGGCGATCGCGTCCACCGCCAGCAGCGCCGGGTGCCCGGCGGCGTCGATCGCCGCGCGCACCGCCTTGATGTCGCTGCGCGCGGACGAGGCGGTATCGACGTGGGTCATCAGCACGGCGCGGATGACGTGCGCGCGATCCGCCGCGAGGGTCTCCGCCAGCCGCGCCGGGTCGATGGCGCTTCGCTTGCCGAAGTCGAGCACGTCGACCGCGACGCCCATCTGACCGGCGGCCTCGGCCCACGCCGATCCGAAGCGTCCGGTCGAGGCGACGAGGGCCTTGTCGCCTCGCGCGAACAGATTGGCGATCACCGCCTCCCAGCCGCCGTGACCGTTGGCGATGTAGATCGCGACGTTGGCCGTGCCGTGCGCCACCCGGCGCAGATCGTCGAACAGCGCCGGCATCATATCGATCAACTCGCCATGATAGATGTTCGGCGCCGCGCGGTGCATGGCGGCGAGAACCCGGTCGGGGACGACCGAGGGACCGGGAATGGCGAGGTATCGGCGTCCGTTCGCGAGGGTCACTCGGTGTCTCCTTCGGCCGACCGACGAGTGTCGTGGTCGCGATCGTCCTGCCATCGGCGGCGGCTCGCAAGGGCGGTCGCGGTCCGATCAACAATCCAGTGGCGCCGCATGGACATCGTGAGCGTTTGGTCGCTGGCGACGGGTTCGACCCTCAAGCGGATGGATGGTCGGGCTTGACCTGACCATCCATCCGCAAACGGTCGATCCTACTCGCCCGCCAGGTGCAGCACGATCTCCCGCCTGTGGGGCGCGGCGCGGTGCTCGAAGACGTAAATGCCCTGCCAGGTGCCGAGCAGGGGCCGGCTGCCCTCGACGGGAATCGACAGGCTGGTCTGCGTCAGGGCGGTGCGTATGTGGGCGGGCATGTCGTCCGGGCCCTCTGCGTCGTGCACGTAGAGGCCGCGGCCCTCCGGCACGATATGCCGGAAGAACGCCAGGAGATCGGTCTGTACGTCCGGATCGGCATTCTCCTGAATGAGCAGGGACGCCGAAGTGTGCCGGCAAAATACCGTGAGCAGGCCGGTTTGCACCGGCCGCTCGGCCACCCAGCGCACCACCTCCCGGGTGATGTCGTAGAGCCCCTGGCCGCCGGTCGCGACCTGGAGCCTGTGCAGGTGATGCAGCACGGCCGCCGCTCAGGCGACCGCCTGGATCGTCTTCCCCAGCTTCTCGACGAGTTCGCCGATCTGGCCCTCGGTGACGATCAGGGGCGGCGACAGCGCCAGGGTGTCGCCGGCGACGCGCAGCATCATGTCGTGGTCGTGGAAGGCGGCGACCATGGCATCGTAGCCGCGGCGGCCGGGGCCTTCGGCCTTCGGCGCCAGGTCGACACCGGCGGCGAGACCGACGGTCCGGATGTCGAGCACGTTGGACAGCCCCTTGAGCCCGTGCACCGCGTCGGCGAAGGCCGCCTCCAGCTCGGCCGCGCGCCCGAACAGGCCTTCGTCGCGGTAGACGTCCAGGGTGGCGAGGCCGGCGGCGCAGGCCAGCGGGTGGGCCGAATAGGTGTAGCCGTGAAACAGCTCGATCGTGTGCTCCGGCCCCTGCATGAAGGCATCGTGGATCGGGGCGCGGGCAATGACGCCGCCCATGGGGGCGGTGCCCGACGTGACGCCCTTGGCGAAGGTCATGAGGTCGGGCACGACCCCATAGCGCTCGGCGGCGAAGGCGGTGCCGAGGCGGCCGAACCCGGTGATGACCTCGTCGAAGATGAGCAGGATGTCGTGCTTGTCGCAGATCGCCCGCAGCCTTTGCAGGTAGCCCTTGGGCGGCGGCAGCACGCCGGTCGAGCCGGCGACCGGCTCGACGATGACGGCGGCGATGGTGGAGGCATCGTGCAGGGCAACGATCCGCTCCAACTCGTCGGCGAGATGCGCGCCCCAGTCCGGCTCGCCGCGGCTGAAAGCCTGCCTGTCGCGGTCGTAGGTGTGGGGCAGGTGGTCGACACCGGTGAGCAGCGTGCCGAAGGCCTTGCGGTTGGTGACGATGCCGCCCACGGAGATGCCGCCGAAGCCGACGCCATGATAGCCGCGCTCGCGGCCGATGAGACGGGTCTTGCTGCCGCGGCCCCTGGCCTGCCAATAGGCCAGCGCGATCTTCAGAGCGGTGTCGACCGCCTCGGAGCCCGAGTTGGCGAAGAAGACGTGATCGAGATCGCCGGGGGCGAGCGCGGCGAGCCGCGCGGCCAGAGTGAATGCTTCCGGATGGGAGAACTGGAAGGAGGGCGCATAGTCGAGGCGCGCCGCCTGGCCCTGGATCGCCTTGACGATCGGTTCGCGGCAGTGGCCGGCGTTGCAGCACCACAGGCCGGCCGCCCCATCGATGACGCGGCGGCCCTCCCCGGTGAGGTAGTGCATCCCCTCCGCGCCCACCACCAGCCGCGGCCGCTGCTTGAAGGAGCGGTTGGCCGAGAACGGCATCCAGAACGCAGCCAGGTCGTTTGGCGCGAGGCTTGCGTCGAGGGGGTGGATCGTCGGCTGGAAGGTCATGGCGGCTCCGCGCGGATGGGACGGGGGAGGAGGGTGGCGAGGTCGAGGGACGAGCGCCATCGATCTTAGCCGATCCCGCCTCCGCCGGCATCGTCCGGGATAAAGACTGCGGAACCAGCGGCCAAGCGCCGGCGTAGCAGCCGCACCGTCGCGCGACTTGCATGCTGATCGTGAAATGAGCACTGGTCGTTGTCGAATCTGAGGCCGGTCCCGCGACGAACCGGCCGCTTGAGATGTTTGAGGGAAGGGGCCTGCCCATGAGCGCCGATTCTGCCGCACCGGGTCACGCCGGGGACGGCGTCCCGTCGTCCGCCCGTCCCGTCACGCTCGTGCACGGGCTGTCGCAACTCGCCGCCGATCGGGATGTGCTGATCTGCGACATTTGGGGCGTCATCCACAACGGCATCGAATCATTTGCCGATTCCTGCGCCGCGCTGGCCCGTTTCCGGGCCGGGGGCGGCACCGTCGTCCTCGTCTCCAACGCGCCGCGCCCATTCACCTCGGTGCTGCAGCAGCTGGAGCACCTGGGCGTGCGGCGCGACAGCTTCGACGCCATCGTCACCTCGGGCGACATCACCCGTGGTGCCATCGCCGCCCGGGCGGGCGAGCCCGTGTTCATGATCGGCCCGCCGCGCGACCGGCCGATCTTCGATGGGCTCGCGGCGCGCTTCGTACCGGTAGAGGAGGCGACCTACGTCGTCTGCACCGGCCTCTTCGACGATGAGACCGAGACGGCGGAGACATATCGGCCGATGCTGACCGGCCTTGCCGGGCGAAAGGTGCCGTTCATTTGCGCCAACCCCGACCTCGTCGTCGAACGCGGCGACCGGCTGATTCCCTGCGCCGGCGCGCTCGCGGCGCTCTACGCGACGCTGGGCGGCGAGACGCTCTATGCCGGCAAACCGCACGCGCCGATCTACGAGACCGCGGTTGCCATGGCCGTCGAACTCCGCGGCAAGCCGATCCGGCCCGACCGCATTCTGGCCATCGGCGATTCCATCCACACCGATGTCGCCGGCTCGGCCGCCATGGGGTTCGACTGCCTGTTCGTGGCGCGCGGCATCCACGCGCACGAGGTCGGAGTGCCCGGCCGCCTCACGCTTGCAGCCGTCACGGCCTGGGCCGCTCGGCAACCGGTGGCGCCGGCGGCGGTCATCCCGCACTTGCGCTGGTGAGGCCGCGGTTCGCAATGGTTGCAACTGGAACCAAAGTTCAATAGCCGCGTCTTCCCGTAGCCGCTACATGCTGCAACGCAGCGATCATCGCTGCGACGCGCCAATCCGCATTGGCGAGCATTCGGCTGATCGGAGGATGCATGAAGCCCGTGTTGAGAACCTACAACTTCGAGGATTTGCGCATCGGCATGCGCGAGATCCTCATGCGCACGGTCATGGAGACCGACATCACGGACTTCGCGGCGGTCACGGGCGACCACAATCCAATCCATCTCGATGAGGTGTACGCGGCGCAGACTCGCTTCGGCCAGCGCATTGCGCACGGCATGTTCACGGCGGGCCTCGTCTCGGCCCTGATCGGCACGCGTCTGCCCGGGCCAGGCGCCATCTATCTGTCGCAGACCTTGCAGTTCCTGGCGCCGGTGCGGATCGGCGACGTGGTGACGGCGTCGGCCGAGGTGGCCGAGCTGATCGAGAGCCGGCGCCGGGCGCGGCTCTTTTGCGAGTGCGTGGCGGACGGGCGCGCGGTGATGGAGGGCGAGGCCTGGGTGGCGCTGCCGTCGCGCGGCTGAGGGCAGGGGCCTCGGCTTGACCGGAGGCGCCTGTTGTTGTCAGGGTCCGCGCGCCGCGCCTGCGGCGGCCTGCGACCGAATGATGCCCGACTCCGAATTTCCCGACTTTCCGCGCATGCAGCCGAGACGCCCGTTCTTCATCGTGCGCGGCCGCGAGCCCGCGGGCGACGATCTGAAGCACCCGGTTGTCGCGATCGGCAACTTCGACGGGCTCCACGCCGGCCACCGGGCGGTCGTCGCCGGGGCGCGACGCCTTGCCGACGAACTCGGCCGTCCGGCCGCGGTGCTGACCTTCGATCCGCACCCCCGCACCTTCTTCCGGCCCAGGGAGCCCGTGTTCCGCCTGACGCCGGAGTCGGTGGAGGCGACCCTGCTGGCGCGCCTCGGCCTCGACGGGATGATCGTGCTGCCCTTTGACGCCCAGTTGGCTGCCATGAGCGCCGACGCCTTCTTCGACGACATCCTGGTCGCGCGGTTCGGCGTATCCGGTCTGATCATCGGCCACGACTTCCATTTCGGCCGGGGGCGGGAGGGGTCGCCGTCGTTCCTGCTGCGCCGCGGCGCCAGCAGCGGCATGCCGGTCGTGGTCGTCGAGCCGGTGAACGACGGCGGCGAGCCGGTGTCGTCGAGCATGGTGCGCCAGGCGCTCGAGGCCGGCGACCTGCATCGCGCCAACACGCTGCTGGGCTACCGCTGGTTCGTGCGCGGCGACGTGAGCCACGGCCAGAAGCTCGGACGGACTCTCAACTACCCGACGGCCAACCTGCGCCTGGACGAGGGCTGCCGGCTGCGGCACGGCATCTATGCCGTGCGCGCCGCCGTGGACAGCCGGGTGGTCCACGGCGTGGCGAGCTTCGGCCACCGCCCCACCTTCGACAATGGGGCACCGTTGCTGGAGGTCCACCTGTTCGATTTCAGCAGCGAGATCTACGGTCAGCAACTCGATGTGGAGTTCGTCGCCTATCTGCGGCCGGAGGAGCGCTTCGACAGCGTCGAGGCGCTGGTCGCGCAGATGGATCTGGACAGCGCCGAAGCGCGCCGCATCCTTGCCGAGAACCCGCCGCCGCGCTCCCTGCTGGGGTAGCGCGCAGGGTTCGGCGGGGCCCGCCGGGCTCTCGCCATCGGGGAGCCGGGGCCCGCCGGCCGGTTTGAGGGCCACCGACGTCGTCGAGCCGTCTTTGCGTCCCCCGAAGTCGAGGTCCGTCCCCCGGCATTGGCGCGAGCCGGCGCCGAATTTCGGATTCGCCACGGCGGCGAGCGCCGCCGCTTCACTTGATTGCGCCGCCGTACCATGCGACGGCAGGCGCTTCGAGCCGGCGGGCGCTCTTCGGGCGGACGCCGCGCCGCCCATCTTCGGGCCTTCATGAGCCGCAGCGATGACCGATACGAGCGTGGCGCCCCAAGCGCACGATTATTCAAAGACCTTGTTCCTGCCGCAGACCGCGTTTCCCATGCGCGCTGGACTGCCCGAGCGCGAGCCCGAGATCCTCGCCCGCTGGTACGAGATCGGCCTCTACGAGCGCCTGCGCCAGGCGGCCAGGCACGACCCGCGCTTCATCCTGCATGACGGGCCGCCCTACGCCAACGGCCACATTCACATCGGCCACGCGCTCAACAAGATCCTCAAGGATCTCGTCACGCGCTCGCAGCAGATGCTCGGCTACGACAGCAACTACGTGCCGGGCTGGGACTGTCACGGCCTGCCGATCGAGTGGAAGATCGAGGAGGAGTACCGCGCCAAGGGCCTCGACAAGGATCAGGTTCCGATCCTCGAGTTCCGCCAGGAGTGCCGTGCCTTCGCCGAGCGATGGGTCGAGATCCAGCGCGAGGAGTTCAAGCGGCTGGGCGTCATCGGTGACTGGGCTCATCCCTACCTCACCATGTCGTTTGCGGCCGAGGCCCAGATCGCCCGCGAGCTGATGAAGTTCGCCGGCAGCGGCCAGCTCTACCGCGGCTCCAAGCCCGTGATGTGGTCGATCGTCGAGCGCACGGCGCTCGCCGAGGCCGAGGTGGAGTACCAGGAGCACGTCTCGACCACGATCTTCGTCAAGTTCCCGCTCGCCGGAGGCGGAGCGGTCGACGAGCGGTTGGCACAGGCTTCCGTCGTGATCTGGACGACGACCCCGTGGACGATCCCGGCCAACCGCGCCATCGCCTATTCCACCGAGATCCCCTACGGCGTCTACGAGGTGACGGCCGCGCCGGAAGGCAACTGGGCCAAGGTGGGCGAACGCTATCTGCTGGCCGACGGGCTGGCCGAAGGCGTCTTCCGGGCGGCCAAGGTCGAGAGCTTCGCGCGCATCGCCGACGTGACCCCTGACATGCTGGCCGGCCTCGCGGCGCGCCATCCGCTGGCCGGCCGCGGCTACGACTTCGGGGTGCCGTTGCTGCCGGCCGACTACGTCACCGCGGACACCGGCACAGGCTTCGTCCACACTGCCCCCGGCCACGGCGCTGACGACTACATGACCTTCGTCAGGAACCGGGCGACCTTCACCGCGGCCGGGACGCCGGAGGTGCCCCATACGGTGCGTCCCGACGGCCTCTACTTCGACCACGTGCCGCTGTTCGCCGGCGCCCGCGTCTTCGACGACCAGGGCAAGGAGGGCGATGCCAACGCCCGCGTCATCGCGGCGCTGGCCGAGGCCGGCATGCTGGTGGCCCGCGGCAGGCTGCGCCACAGCTATCCGCACTCCTGGCGCTCGAAGGCGCCCCTGATCTTCCGCAACACGCCGCAGTGGTTCATCCCCATGGACAAGGACCTCGCGGCGCCGGGCGACACCTTGCGCGCACGCGCCATGACGGCGATCCGCGAGACGCGCTGGGTGCCAGCTGCGGCCGAGCATCGCATCGGCGGCATGGTCGAGAACCGGCCCGACTGGGTGATCTCGCGCCAGCGCGCCTGGGGCGTGCCGATCACCGTATTCGTGGACAAGGAGACCGGCGAGACCCTGGTCGACGAGCGGGTCAACGGCCGCATCGCCGATGCCTTCGAGGCGGAGGGCGCCGACGCCTGGTTCGCCGACCCCAGCGGCGAGCGCTTCCTCGCGCCGGACTTCGATCCGGCGCGGTACGAGAAGGTCGACGACGTGCTCGACGTGTGGTTCGACTCCGGCTCGTCCCACGCCTTCACGCTGGAGCAGCGCGACGACCTCAAGGTGAAGCGGCGCTCCCCCGGCAGCCCCATAGCCCCGCTTGTGGCCGGCAAGCTGCACGATCAGGTCATCTACCTGGAAGGCACCGACCAGCACCGGGGCTTCTTCCACTCCTCGTTGCTGGAAAGCTGCGGCACGCGCGGTCGCGCGCCCTACGACGTGGTCGTCACCCACGGCTTCACGCTCGACGAGCAGGGCCGCAAGATGTCGAAGTCGCTCGGCAACACGGTGGCGCCCCAGGACGTGATCCGCCAGTCGGGCGCCGATATCCTGCGGCTGTGGTCCGCCTCGGTCGACTATTGGGACGACCAGCGCATCGGTCCGGAGGTGCTGAAAAGCGTCACCGACCAGTACCGCAAGGTCCGCAACAGCCTGCGCTGGATGCTGGGCTCGCTGCACCATTTCTCCGGCCACGACATCGTGGCGGTGGAGCGCATGGCCGAACTCGAGCGGCTGATGCTGCATCGGCTGGCCGAGCTCGACCAGGTGGTGCGCGAGGCCTACGCCGGCTTCGACTACAAGAAGGTGGTGACGACGCTGGTACCGTTCCTGACCGGCGACCTCTCGGCCTTCTACTTCGACGTCCGCAAGGACACGCTCTATTGCGACCCGATCTCCAGCACCGCGCGGCGCGGCGCGCTCACGGTGATCGATCAGATCTTCCGCTGCGTCACCACCTGGCTGGCCCCGATCCTGTCGTTCACCGCGGAGGAGGCCTGGCTGTCGCGCTTCCCGGCGGCGGTGTCCGTGCACCTGGAGCGCTTCCCCATTCTGCCGGCCACGTGGCGCGACGAGGCGCTGGCCGAGAAGTGGGGGCTGGTGCGCCGGGCGCGCCGCGTCGTCACCGGTGCCCTGGAGATCGAGCGCGCCAACAAGAGCATCGGTTCGAGCCTGGAGGCGGCGCCCATCGTCCACGTCGCCGATCCGGCGGTGCAGCAGGCGCTCGCCGGCCTCGACTTCGCCGAGATCTGCATCACCTCGGCGATCACCGTGGTGCCCGGCGAGGGGCCGGCGGAGGCCTTCCGTCTCGACGACGTCGCCGGGGTGGCCGTGGTGGTTGCCAAGGCCGAAGGGCGCAAGTGCGCCCGCTCCTGGAAGATCTCGCCGGAGGTGGGCAGCGATCCCGAGTTTCCCGATCTCACGCCGCGCGATGCCAAGGCCATGCGCGAGTGGCGGAAGGCCGCGCACGCATGACGCCGGCGAAGGTGGGCGCGCTCTGCGCGCTCGTGACATTCGTACTCGATCAGGCGAGCAAGCTCTGGCTGCTGTTCCGGGCAGACCTGCCCAACCGGGAGCCGATCGTGCTGGCCCCGTTCGTCGAACTCGTCGCGGTCTGGAATCGCGGCATCTCCTACGGGCTGTTCCAGATCTCGGGCGATGCGTGGCGGATGGTGCTGATCGCCGGCTCGCTGGGCGCGGCGGCCCTGCTCGGCGTCGGGATCTGGCGGGCGCAGTCGCGCTTCCTGGCCGCGGCGCTGGGACTGATCGCCGGCGGCGCGGTCGGCAACGCCGTCGACCGCATCGCCTATGGCGCGGTTTTCGACTTTGTTCACTTCCATGTGGGATCATTCAGCTGGTACGTGTTCAATGTCGCCGACGCCGCCATCGTTGCCGGAGTGGCGACACTTCTGTATGACTCGCTCCTTGGGGAAAGGGGCTCCGGGGCGCGCCAGCGGAAGAGTCGCTGAAGCCGCCTCATAAATGTCGTCGCGTCGGCGCCTCCGCGGCCGGTTGGTGCGGACCGCTCGAGGGTTGGCTTGATCCATTGGCGCTGCGGGCACGCGTGTCCGGCGACATCGGGTGAGCTGCGGCTGACGCACTGGGACAGGAGACGGAATGGCACGCGCATCGATCACGTGGGCGCCGCTCACGCTCATCGCCCTGGCTTGCACCATGACAGGCCCGGTGCAGGCGGAGGAGGGCATGTTCATGAAGAACATGCTTACCAACCTCGGCATCATCGACGACGAGAAGGCGGCTGCGTCGATCAACTATCGGGAGCGGGCACCGCTGGCGGTGCCGCCCAAGCTCGACCTGCCGCAGCCATCCGCCGGCCCCGGCGCCCGCGAGGCGGCGTGGCCCAACGATACCGATGTCGTCAAGCGCAAGCGCGCCGTCGCCGAGCGCCAGCAGCCGGTGCCGTTTCCGAGCGACAACCGCCCCTCCCAGGGCGCTGTGATGAAGCCCGACGAACTCAATCGGACGCCCAAGCGCACCGCCAAGGGAGATCAGCCGGGCCCGCGCGAGGTCTATGGCGATGGCCGGCTGTCGACCTGGGTCGATCCGGACGAGCTAAAGAAGGGCACCGAGACGACCGATCCGAGCAAGCTCGCCTACGGTCAGGAGCCCGAGCGGGGCACGCTGCTGCAGCCGCCCTCGGGCTACCGCATGCCGGCGGGCAACGCGCCTCTCGCCTCCACCAAGAGCGAGCCGGTCGGCGTCGTCAACCGCGACAACCGACCCGAGCGCGACTGGCTCGGCAGAAGCAACGACGACTGATCTCAATTGCCGCGCGCGAGGCTTGGTCGGCCTGACGTCGGAGGCCGAGCCTCGTGCGCTTGCATGCATGCGGGCAGGCACCCCATGTCTGGCGCTGTGCGGCGCCCGTCGCGCGCCATCGTGAAGCAAGGTGAGCCCTTATGATCCAAGCCCCGACCAACGGCCTGCGCACGGATGAGCGCGCAGTGCCGTCGCGCGACGCCAGGGGGCCGGAGGTCTACGCGTCGACCCTCGACAACGGGCTCGACGTGGTGGTCATCCCGGACCGCCGCGTGCCGGTGGCGACCCACATGGTGTGGTACCGCAACGGCTCGGCCGACGATCCGCTAGGCAAGTCCGGTATCGCCCACTTCCTCGAGCATCTGATGTTCAAGGGCACCGAGGCGCACCCGGAGGGACACTTCTCCGACGTGGTCGCTTCGGTGGGCGGCCAGGAGAACGCCTTCACCTCCTTCGACTACACCGCCTATTTCCAGCGGGTGGCGAAGGAGCATCTGGGCACGATGATGAGCTTCGAGGCCGATCGCATGAACGGCCTCGCCTTCGACGAGGCGGTGGTGGCCCCCGAGCGCGACGTGGTGATCGAGGAGCGGCGCATGCGCACCGACTCCGATCCCGACGAGCAACTCGGCGAGGCCATGGCCGCGGCCCTGTTCACCCACCACCCCTACGGCAACCCGATCATCGGCTGGATGCACGAGATCGAGGGCCTCACCCGCGCCGACGCGCTTGCCTATTACCGCCGCTTCTATACGCCCGAGAACGCCATCCTCGTGGTGGCGGGCGATGTGGCCGAGGCCGAGGTGCTGGAGCAAGCGGCCGAGACCTATGGGCGCATCCCGGCCCGCGGCGAGCGTCCGCAGCGCTTTCGCCCGCGGGAGCCGGAGCCCCACGCCTCGCGCCGCGTGACCGTGCGCGACGGCAAGGTCGAGCAGCCGCTGCTGCGGCGCCTCTATCTCGCGCCGTCGGTGATCACCGCGCGCTCGGGCGAAGCCTTCGCCCTCGACGTGCTGGCAGAGATCTTCGGCGGCGGCCCGACCTCGGTGCTCTACCGCGACCTGGTCATGGACAAGAAGGCGGCGGTCTCCGCCGGCGCCTGGTACATGGGCAACGCGGTGGATGCGACACGGTTCGGCGTGACCGCCGCGCCGCGCCCCGGCATGCCCCTCGGCGATCTGGAGACCATGATCGACGACACCGTTGCCGATTTCATTGCCAAGGGCGTCGACGAGGCCGATTTCCAGCGGGCCAAGACCCGGCTCGTCGCCGAGATGGTCTACGCCCAGGACAGCCAGGCGACGCTGGCGCGGGTCTACGGCTCCGCATTGGCGATCGGCGAGAGCCTGGAGGACGTGAGCGAATGGCCGAGCCGCATCGAGGCGGTGACACCGGATGCCGTCATCGCGGCCGCTCGCACCGTCCTCGACGCCCGCCGGGCCGTGACCGGCTACCTCGAGCCGGAGCGGGCCTGAGCGCCGTTCGCTCGTCCGCTAGCAGCGGCGGCAGCCGCACCTCTCTCCCATGGGCGAGGCCTTGCGGGCCGCCCCATTCCTCCGAGTACGCCCATGGCTTCCCCCACCACGACCGACACCGCGACCCGCGCCGCCGCATCGCCCACCGTCACCCGTGTGACGTCGCCGGGCGGGCTGGAGGCCTGGCTGGTGGAGGAGCACGCGGTGCCGCTGGTGGCGCTCGAGTTCGCCTTCCTGGGCGGAGCATCGCAGGATCCCGCCGGCAGGCCCGGCGTCGCCAATCTGCTCTCCGGCCTGTTGGACGAAGGGGCAGGCCCGCATGATTCCGATGCGTTCCAGAACCTGCTCGCCGACCGGGCGATCGAACTGCGCTTCTATGCCGATCGCGACACGCTGCGCGGCTCCCTGAAGGCGCTCACCACGCACCTGCCAGCCGCGATCGATCTGCTGCGTCTGGCCGTGAACGAGGCCAGGCTGGACGCGGATGCCGTGGCGCGCGTGCGCGGGCAGGTGGAGGCCGGGCTGCGCCACGAGCTCTACAATCCCGACAGCCTCGCCGGGCGCGCCTTTTTCGCCAATGCCTTCCCGGGCCACCCCTACGGCCGGCCGACACGCGGCACGATCGAGAGCGTCGGCGCCATCACCCGCGACGATCTCGCCGCCTACGGTGCGCAGGCGCTGGCGCGGGACAATCTGCGCGTCGCCGCCGTCGGCGCCATCAGCGCCGACACGCTCGCGCAAGTGCTCGACGACGTGTTCGGCCCCCTGCCGGCGGCGGCGCGGCTCACGCCGGTCGCCGACGTGACGGCGGCAAGCCCGGGCGGGCGCCAGGTGATCGACGTGGACGTGCCGCAATCGGTGGTGCGCTTCGGCGGCCGCGGCCTCAAGCGGCTCGATGCGGACTATCTGCCGGGCTACGTCATGAACCACATCCTGGGCGGCGGCGTGTTCTCGGCACGGCTGTTCCGCGAGGTGCGCGAGAAGCGGGGCCTCGCCTACGGCGTCTCGAGCTCGCTGGTGCCGATGCGCCATTCGGCGCTTTTCCTTGGCGGCACGGCGACCAAGAACGAGCGCGTGGCCGAATCGCTCGAGGTGATCGCCGCCGAGATCGGCAAGCTCGCCGCCGACGGGCCGGATGCCGAGGAGCTCAGGCTCGCCAAGCAGTATCTCATCGGCTCCTACGCGCTCCACTTCGACACCTCGACCAAGATCGCCGGCCAGTTGCTGCAGATCGCCGTCGAGGGGCTCGGGATGGATTACATCGACCGGCGCAACGACCTCATCGAGGCGATCACCGCCGAGGACGTGCGCCGGGCCGGAACCCGCTTCCTGGCACCGAACGAGCTCATCGTCGTCGTCGCCGGCCGCCCCGTGGGCGTGTGATCGCACGACCCGGTCCGGCGTTCGCCGGGCAAAGGTTGCGTAGCCCCTTGGGCGAGCGCGAACGCTGCTAATATGACCGGGCGAGTCGGCGTGCCCGCGCCCGGAGCCTAGAGCATTTTTCCATTGGATGAGGGCCATCCAATGGCAGAGAAATGCTCATAGTCTTTTGAATCTGGAGCGCTTCTCAGCGATCAGGTGATTCCACCCAATCGCTGAGGAGCGCTCTAGCCGACGCACCGGAGCAGCCATGGCCGTCCGCCGCCTCGATCCCGTGCTGGTCGACCGCATCGCCGCCGGCGAGGTGGTCGAGCGGCCGGCCGCGGCGGTCAAGGAACTGGTGGAGAACGCACTCGATGCCGGCGCCGGCGCCATCGAGGTGGTGATCGACGCGGGCGGGCGCCGGCTGATCCGCGTGAGCGACGACGGCGTCGGCATGGACGACGATGACCTGGCTCTGGCGGTCGAGCGCCACGCCACCTCCAAGCTGCCGGACGGGGATCTCACCGCTATCGCCACGCTCGGGTTCCGCGGCGAGGCGCTGCCCTCGATCGCCGCCGTGGCGCGACTGGCGCTGACGACGCGGACGGCGTCCGCGGCGAACGGCTGGCGCCTCGTCGTCGACGCCGGCAGCAGGGGGCCGGTCAAGCCGGTGGCCGCTGTGCGCGGCACGCAAGTCGAGGTGACCGGCCTGTTCCAGGCGACGCCGGCGCGGCTCAAGTTCCTCAAGACCGACCGGGCCGAGGCGCAGGCCGTGGCCGACGTGGTGAAGCGCCTCGCCATGGCCCATCCGGCCGTCGGCTTCACCCTTGCCGGCGAGCATCTGACGGCGCTGACGCTGCCGCCCGAGCGCGGCGGCGATGCGCTGCTGGCACGTTTGGCGCGCCTGCTCGGCCCCGATTTCGCACCCAATGCCATCGCCATTGAGGCGGCGCGCGAAGGCATCGGTCTTCTCGGCCACGCAGGCCTGCCGACCTACCACCGCGGCAGTGCGGCCCACGTCCACATGATCGTCAACGGCCGGCCGGTGCGCGACAAGCTTTTGCTCGGCGCCGTGCGGGGGGCTTATGCCGATGTGCTGCCGGCAGGCCGCCACCCGGCCCTGGTTCTCGTTATCGCTTGCGACCCCCGCTTCGTCGACGTCAACGTGCATCCGGCCAAGACCGAGGTGCGCTTCCGCGATCCGGGGCTGGTGCGCGGCCTCGTCGTCGGTGCGTTGAAGGAGGCCATCGTCCGCGCCGGCCACCGCGCCTCCACGGTGGGCGGCCTGCGCACGCTCGACGCGATCCGCGGCCTCCGCAGCCATTCCGCTCCGGCTGCGGTGCGGCCCGCTAACGTCTCCTACCGTCCCACCTCGGCCGCGGCGCCACCGGCCGATTGGCAGGCTCCGCGCGGCTTCGGCGAACCGCCGCCGGCCGCCTATGCACCCCAGGGGGCTCTGCCGGGCCTGGCCGAGCCCTCGGCCGACGCGCGGGCCGGCTGGCCGGCGTCGGCGGCGGACGGCGATGGGCTGGGCGCGGAGCGGCCGCTCGGGGCGGCGCGGGCCCAGGTGCACGAGACCTACATCCTGGCGCAGACCGCGGACGGTATCGTCATCGTCGATCAGCACGCGGCGCATGAGCGGCTGGTGTACGAGCGGCTGAAGGCGGAGCGGGCCGGGCGCGGTATTGCTCGTCAGCTGCTGCTGGTGCCCGAGGTGGTCGACCTCGATCCACTCGAGGCCGACCGCGTGGTGGCCGCCGCCGACGACCTGGAGCCGCTCGGGCTCGTTGTCGAGAGCTTCGGCCCGGGGGCGGTGTGCGTGCGCGAGGTGCCGGCGCTCATCGCCCAGGGGGATGTGCGGCGCCTGGTGCGCGACGTGGCCGACACCTTGGCCGAATGGGGCCAATCCAGTGCGTTGGATGAGCGCCTCGAGCATGTGCTGGCAACCATGGCCTGCCACGGCTCGGTGCGCGCCGGCCGCCGCTTGAAGCCGGAGGAGATGAACGCCTTGCTCCGCGCGATGGAGGCGACGCCGCTATCCGGCCAGTGCAACCACGGTCGTCCGACCTACGTGGAGCTCAAGCTCTCCGACATCGAACGGCTATTCGGCCGGCGCTAAAGCGCGAAGCGCTCGAGCTGCGCCGCCGCCAGGACACGCTCTAAGTCGTATTTCGTGGGCACATCGTCGCTCATAGTACAGCCAGACCATCACGAACAATGGAGGAGTGGCAGCCGATGACCGCGATCACCTGCGCGTGCGGTACGGTGCGGCTCGAAGCCGAAGGCGCGCCCATGCTGTGCGCAGTCTGCCATTGCTCGAGCTGCCGGATCGCCGGGCAGGAGTTTGACGCGCGAACCGACCTGGAGCCGATCGTGGATGCCAGTGGCGGGACGTCCGCCGTGTTGTGGCGGAAAGATCGGGTGCGCTGCGTGGCGGGATGCGAGCGATTGGAGCCGCATCGGCTGACGCTGGGTTCACCGACACGGCGCATGGTCGCTTCGTGCTGCGGGGCGCCGATGTTTCTCGATTTCACCAAGGGGTTCTGGCTGACGGTCTATCGCGGCCGTGTCGAGCATGCGCCATCGCCGTCGATCCGCGTGATGACCGGCGACGTGCCCGTCGGTGTGGTCCTGCCCGAGGATGGTTTGCCCCGCGTTCGCGGTCATTCAGGCAGGTTCATGCTCAAAATGCTCATGACGCGGCTGGGGATGGGGCTCCGCAGCCCGAGGGTGACGGGGGTGGCCGACTGACGCCCGCTGGTGGGCGGCCCGGCGGAGCCCGCGTGATGGCGAAGCCCGCGTTGGCCTGCGTGGCTCCGGTCACGGCATCGCGCCATGCGTGTCTCAATTGGAGGCGGAGCAAGTTCCAGGTGGCTTACTCAGCCTGCACGGTTTGAACGCCAATACTTTCGGGCATTTGCCTTGGGCTAATCGAAATCGGTAGCTCTCACTCCGCGCAACGCGGCTTTTGGACCGCTCTTATTGAGTTACGGTAGATGGGGGATGTCCATTCGAACAGCTGGAATCCATCCGATCGAATGGACATGTTCAAGTCTTCTGATCGGTCGCGCTCGGCAATGCGTTTCATGCACGTACGCATGCTCTTGCGCGCGTCGTGGATGTGGAGGCATGGGCACCCAATCGGATTTGCCCCGGCATCGGAGCGCTTCGCTGTTTGCCGCCGCGCCGACACGCGGCCGGCCGGCTGACGAACTGGCGCGGCAATGCGAGCGCATCGCCGGCCTCTGCGACGAGGCCTTGCGTGCGGCCGAGCACGGCGAAGCTGCCGCCGGCAAGCTCATCCGCCGGATCGAGCAGGCATTGCGCGCTCTCAATACCACTGCGATGGAGGGTGTAGCGCACGCCGACGTCGGACCGGCCGCGCAGGAGCAGCGCCGGGCTGGGGGCGAGACGGTGCGACGCCTCGCGCTGGCTCTTCACCACGACTTCTGGTGGATCGACCTGCCGGCACGGCTGAACGACCTGCTGGCGACCGAGTTTGCCGATGCCGAGGGCTTGATGCTCGAGCTGGGTCGTGACCGGGCCGGCCTCGACCACGTCCGCGAGGCCGCGCGACAGCGGGAGCAGGAGGCCGATCGCCTGCTGCCCTACGGTGCCGATCTCGGCAGTCCCTTCCCGGGGCGCGTGGACATCTCCCGTGCGGGGCTCCGCTGGCCGCACCATCATCTGCCGCTGGAGCGCATCACCCGGTTGAGCTGGGGCTCGCGGAGCAACCGGCTCGGCGGCATGCCGATCGGCAGGGTGTGGACGATTTCGGTCGGCGACGACCAGCAGTGCCACGTCATCCAGGGCGGCGACCGGGTGGTGTATGCCAGCATGGTCGACCGTTTATGGCGCACCGTCGGCATCCGGCTCTACACGCGCATGCTACTCCGCCTCCGGCGTGGACACGTGCTGGCCCTGCCCGGCCTCAACGTGAGCGATGACGGCGTGGAAGTGCTCAGGCGCCAATGGTTCGGCGAGCGGACCGAGCGTTTGGGCTGGGACCAAGTGCATGTGGCTTCGACGGACGAAGAGCTCCTGATCCAATCCAAGAGCGACAGGCGGGCCTACGCCGCGCTGTCGTACGAGAAGCACGACAATGTCACCATCCTGGAGAACATGATCTGGAAGCTCAAGGACAGCGGCAAGTCGAAGCCGAGCGAACTGCTGGGCTGAGGTTATCGCTTTGCCGCCCCGGCGGGGAGGCCCTCGTCTCACCCAGGCGCGCCCACTCGCCCGAATGCCACGGTGGTCTCGCCGTAGTCGCGCCGCTCCAACTCGGTGAAGCCGTCGGGCCAGCTGAAGCCGGCACCCTCGGCCTCCTCGACGACGAGGAGGGCGTCGGGGCGGAGCCAACCGCCGGCGAGCGCGCTGGCGAAGGCCTGCTCGGCCAGGCCCTTGCCGTAGGGTGGGTCGCAGAACACCAGCGAGAACGGTGGCAACGGCGCGGCGGCGCCGAGCCGCACCGCATCGCGGCGGAACAGCCGGGTGACGCCGCCGAGGCCGAGCGCATCCACATTGGCACGGATCAGGCCGCGGGCCTCGGCCGACTGATCGACGAAGAGGGCGAAGGCGGCGCCGCGCGACAGCGCCTCCAGCCCCATGGCGCCGGTGCCGGCGAAGAGGTCGAGCACCCGCGCACCGTCCACCGCGTCGTCGTAGCCGTGGGCCAGCACATTGAAGATCGTCTCGCGCAGGCGGTCGGAGGTCGGCCGGATGGCGAGCGACTTCGGCGCCGCGAGCGAACGGCCCTTGAACGCGCCGGCAACGATCCTCACGGGCGGCGCGGGCCCGAGCGTGGTCCGGGCTTCGGCCCGCGGCCAGGGGCGGTGCGCGGGCTGCGCGGGCCGTCCCGGTGCCGACCGGGCGGGCCGTCGCGGCGGGGGCCCGAGCGCGGGCCGCCGGCGCCGCGGGGCGGCCCGGAACGCGAGGCGCCTGGTCGCGGCTCACCCTCCCGGAATGAACCGGGGGAGCGAGCTCCGGGTCGCGTCGGACCGCGGCCCGGCGCGCCGGAGGGCTGCGGCCGATCGGCGCTCCATCCGGGCTTTGGCCGGCCGCCGCGCTCACTGCGCCCCGCGGCCGGGCGCTTGTCTTGCCGCGCCGGCTCGTCGCGACGCTCGCGCCCGCCGGCGGTCGGCCGATCCTCGGCTCCCCGTGATCCATCCCGGTACTGCTCCCGGAAGCCTTCGGATCGCCGGCCGCCGTCGCGTCCACCCGATCGTCCTCGGGGGGACTCGCCGCTCCGCTCCGGAGCTGGCCTCCGCGTCACCCGATCGGGCAGCGCGCCGGCCCGATGGGCGTTCCGCGGCTGGCGCTCCCGCTTGTCCTGCGTCTTTTTTGCCGGCTCGGCGGCGACAACGCGCTCCACCAGCACGGTGCGTCCGTCGGGCCGCGCCACGCGGCCGGCGCGCACGTGCCCGCGGGTCGCGCTTTCAGTGCGGGCGGCCTTGGGATCCTCCCCCCGCCGCGGCTTTCGCGTGCCGCTGCCGCGGGCAAGCTCGGCTTCGTCGTCGCGCCAGATACTGTTCTTGGGCTCGAGCGGATGCCGCCGCGACGGGGCGGTGGACGCCTGCTGCGGTGCGCCGCGCGCGGCGCCGGGCTCGTCCGCGCGGCGGGGCCGGCCCGGCCCGAAGCCATCGCGCTCCCGCGACCCTGCCGCGCGTTCGCCGCGCGGGCGGCCCCGGCCATCCTCGCGGCGGCCCTCGGCTGGCGCATCCGCGCCGGCTGATCTAGGGCGCGGAGACGCGCGCTGGGCAGGGCGCTGCGGTGCGGCAGCCGGCTCCCGCTCCTGGAGCGGCGAGGCGAAGTCGACGCCGGCGCGCTGGGCCAACTCTTCGCCGAGCTGGTCGCGTAGCACCCGGGTGCTGATCTCCTCGACTGCGCCGTCCGCCATATCGCCGAGCTGGAAGGGGCCGAAGGAAAGCCGGATCAGACGATTCACCTGCAACCCCAGGTGCTCCAGCACCCGCTTGACCTCGCGGTTCTTGCCCTCGCGCAGGCCGATCATCAGCCAGATGTTGTCGCCCTGCTGGCGCTGGATGCTGGCCTGAATCGGGCCGTAGTGCATGCCATCGACGGTGATGCCTTGGGAGAGCCGCTCCAGAGCGTCCGCGCCGACCGAGCCGAAGGCGCGCACCCGGTAGCGCCTGAGCCAGCCGGTGTCGGGATGGGCAAGAACGCGGGCCAGGCCACCGTCGTTGGTGAGCAGCAGCAAGCCCTCGGTGTTGATGTCGAGCCGGCCGATGGAGATGACGCGCGGCAGATCCGGCGGCAGGCGGCTGAAGACCGTGGGTCGTCCCTCCGGATCGTGCTTGGTGGTCACCAGGCCTGCCGGCTTGTGGTAGAGCCAGAGGCGCGTGCGCTCGCGCGCCGGCAGGGCTTGCCCATCGATGGTGATGCGGTCGCCGGGTCCGACATTGATGGCCGGGGATTGCACCGTGCCGCCGTTGAGGGTCACACGGGCAGCGGCGATCATGTCCTCCGCGTCGCGCCGCGAGGCGACTCCGGCACGCGCGATGACCTTGGCAATGCGCTCGCGGCCGTCGTCCCGCTGCGGCTGCTCGGACTTCGGTCGCCGTTGCGGCTTCTTGCCCGCCGGCAGCCGCCCGCTGCCCTCCGCGGCGCCCTGCGGTCGCCGCGGCGGTCCGCGGCGGTCGTCGCGGTTTTTCGAAGGGGGGCCCTTGCGAGCCGGACGATCTTTGTCCGTTCTGTCGCTCATCCCCGCCTGATAGCAGAGGTCGGAGGGCTAAGCGAGGCAAGGAACGCATCCGATGCGGACGAGGGACGATGAGTGACGACGGCCGGCCGGCGGAGCCCCGCCCGATGCAGGTGGCGCTCGCCGAAGCGCAGGCCGCGGCCGCGCGCGGCGAGGTGCCGGTGGGGGCCGTCGTGGTGCGGCACGGCGAGATCATCGCCCGCGCCGGCAATCGCCCGCGCGAGCTCTCGGATCCGACCGCGCATGCGGAGCTCTTGGCGATCAGGGCAGCTGCACACCGGCTCGGCAGCGAGCGGCTGATCGGCTGCGACCTCTATGTGACGCTCGAGCCTTGTGCCATGTGTGCGGCGGCAATCTCCTTCGCCCGCATTCGCCGGCTCTATTTCGGGGCCGAGGACCCCAAGGGCGGCGCGGTGGCGCACGGCGTGCGCTTCTTCTCGTCGCCGAGTTGCCATCACGCGCCCGAGGTCTATGGCGGCTTCGCCGAACGGGAGGCCGCCGGCCTGCTGAAGACATTTTTTCGCGAGAAGCGGTGATGCCGGGCCCCCGGCGGCCGGCGGCATTCCCTGGCTCAGCAGCTGTGCATCGGTCCGAGCAACCGTGCCGCGATCACCTCCACCTCCGCCCAGGACGATGCCATGTGCACCGCACCCGCTTCCTGAAGTCTCGCCGCGTGGCCGTCGCGAATGTGGGAGGCGGCACACAGCCCGATCGCCGTCATGCCGGCGGCTGTCGCAGCCCTGATGCCGCCGGCGCTGTCCTCGATGACGAGGCACGCGCGCGGATCGACGCCGAGCCGGCGCGCCGCCAACAGGAAGATGTCCGGATACGGCTTACCGCGCGCCACCTGGTCGGCGCTGAAGACAGTGCCGGCGAATTCCGCCTCGAGGCCCAGAAGCGATAGACACAGCGCCAGGCGGTCCGCCGAGCTCGATGAGGCGATGCAGCGAGGGACACCGCCGAACTTGCGGATGAAGGCACTGGCGCCCCGCACTTCCTGCAAGTCGTCGCGAAACCGGTCCAGGGTGGCAAGCTTGAGGCGCTCCGCGAAGTCGGGCGGGAGGGGCTTTCCCACGTCCGTTTCGATCGCCGCCATCACGTCGACGGAGCGCCGGCCGCAGTAGCGGGAGAGGGCATCGTCCAATGTCGTCGGTGGGCCGAGGGCGCTGACGAACTCGGCCAGCACCGCATTCGCCAAGGTCTCGCTGTCGGCCACGACGCCATCGAAGTCGAAGATCAGCGCGCTCGATGCCTGTTCCCGCGGGACGGTGCCCACGTCACGTCGTCAGGAACGGCAGCACGGCGTCGAGCGTGCCCTGCGGGTTCTCCTCCGCCACAAAATGGCCGGCCTTGACCGGATGGCCCGAGGCGTTCGGCGCGAAGGTGGCGCGCCAGGCGTCGAGCGGGCCGGCCCCGGTGGCGGCGATCCCCGTCTCACCCCAGACCACATGGGTCGGGCAGCCGAGGGTCTTGCCGGCGTCGCGGTCGGCCTGGTCGCAGCCCAGATCCGTGCTCGCGCCGGCGCGATAGTCCTCGCAGCACGCGTGGATGCGGCTGGGATCGTCGAAGAACGCCGCATAGTGGGCCAGCGCCGCGGGGTCGAACGCCTCGAGCGTGCGGCTCGCCGTCCAACCCGCCAGCGTATGCTCGAGGTAGAAGCACGCGCTGGGTCCGATCAGGCGCTCGGGCAGGGGCTCCGGCTGGGCCAGGAACAGCCAGTGATAAGCCCGCATCGCGCGCTTGGAATCCATGCTGTCCCACATCGCCAGGGTCGGCACGATGTCGAGCAGGACGAGCTTGGCCAGGCGGCCGGGATGGTCGAGGGCCAGCCGGTAGCCGACCCGCGCGCCGCGGTCGTGTCCCATGTAGGCGAAATGCACATGGCCGAGCGCCTCCATGACGGCGATCACGTCCTTGGCCATCTCGCGCTTGCTGTAGACCGTGTGCGCCTTGTCGGCTCGCGGCACGTCGGACCAGCCGTAGCCCCGCAGGTCGAGGGCGACCACCTGGAAGTGTTCGGCGAGCTTCGGCGCCAGGCGATGCCACATGACGTGCGATTGTGGATAGCCGTGGACGAGGACGAGCGGCGGCCCGGAGCCGCCGGAACGGGCGAAGATGCGTCCCCCGGCGGCGTCGATCCAATGGGACTGGAAGCCCGGAAACAGATCTGCAAGGTCAGCCATGGTCGATCTCCCGTCCTGGGCCCGCCGGCCGTGAATGTCCGTGCAGCCGCATGCTCATCGCGCGGCACGGACATGCCCCACCCATGAATCTAGCGCGGCAAGCGGGTGGATTCACGCGAACGCGGCCTGAGCTAGAGGCGGATCGCCAACACCTTGTCGACGCGGCGGCCGTCCATGTCGACCACCTCGAAGCGCCAACCCAGCGCCTCGACGCTGTCGCCCGTCGCCGGCAGCCGCTGCATGGCGGCGATGACCAGGCCGGCGACGGTGTCGTAGTCTCGCTCCTCGGGCAGCCCGACGCCGACGATGTCGGCCATTTCGTCGGCCGGTAGAGAACCGGCGAGCAGCCATGAGCCGTCCTCGCGCTGGATTGCGCTGTCCTCCTCGGGTTCGTCCGAGCGGAAGGCGCCGACAATCGCCGCCAGCGCGTCGGCCGGTGTGACGATACCCTCGAAGTGGCCGTACTCGTCGTGGACCAGCGCCATCGGCACCGCGGCGTGCTGAAGCGCTTCCAGCACCCCGAGCGCATCGAGCGTATCGGGGACCACCGGGGCTGGGTGCAGATGGGCCCGGACGTCGAGCGGTCGGCCGGCGAGCACCCCCGCCAACAGATCACGGACGGTGACGACGCCGACGACATCGTCCGGATCCTTGTCGATCACCGGCAGGCGGGAGTGCGGACTTGCCTCCACGCGCGCCCGCATGGTCGCTTCGTCGTCGCCGAGGTCGAGCCAATCGACATCCGTGCGCGGCGTCATCAGCCCGCGCACGGAGCGGTCGCCCAAGCGCAGCACGCCGCCGATCATGCGGTGTTCCGCCGGCTCGATGACCCCGGCCGTCCGCGCTTCCGCCACGATCGTGCGAATCTCCTCTTCGGTCACGGCCGCGGCGGAGGCTGCCCTGGAGCCAAGGATGCGCATGATCGCCTGCGTGGTGGAATCGAGAAACCAGACCAGCGGGCCGGCGGCGACGGCGAGCGAGCGCATGGCCGGGGCCATGGTGCAGGCGATGCTTTCCGGATTGCGCAGTGCCAGATGCTTGGGCACGAGCTCGCCGATGATGACCGACAAGAGCGTGATGACGCCGATCACCACCCCGTAGCCGATCGGCTCGGCAACGCGCTGGGCGAGGCCCTGCGCCGCGATCGACGCGCCGAGCCGCTCACCGAGGGCCGCGCCGGAAAAGGTTCCGGCGAGGATGCCGACCAGCGTGATGCCGATCTGTACGGTCGACAGGAAGCGTCCCGGCGCCTCGGCGAGCGCCAGGGCCGCGGCCGCGCCCGGCCTGCCGCGCAAGACGAGCGCCTTGAGCCGTCCCTTGCGGGCGGAGACCACGGCCAGTTCGGATACAGCGAAGAGCCCGTTCAAGACGATCAGAACGGCCGCAATGATGAGTTCGAACACGGATCATGTCAGGCCGGCCCATCGACCGGGCGGCCGCTCCCTTCGCAGGCGGGAACCATGGCCGCTCGGCGGTTGCAAATCAACCGCGGCTTGACGGTGGCATCGGCTGCGGCGGCGATGCCCGGAGACTTGACAGTTCGCTCACAGCGATGTTCATCTTTCGTTCATGCGGGAAGCCGCAGTTTACCGTCGGTGACGGGCCGCGGCACCAGCCGATTGCCCTTCGCCATGGCAATGTGGATTTCGCCGGCCGGCGCTTAGAGCGGCCTGGTTTCCGGGGCGTGCCGGCCGCTCCAAGACGTGGGGGATGTCCAATGAAGATGCGTATTGCCGGAGTTGGCTCGACCATGCTGGCGGGCGCCATGCTGGCCGGTGCCATGTTTGCCGCGGCCTCGCCCGCGAGCGCTCTCACCATGCAGGAGTGCAGCGCCAAGTATAACGCCGCCAAGACGGCCGGTACGCTGGGCACCCAGAAATGGAACGATTTCCGAAAGGCGGAATGCGGGGAAGGGGCGGCGGCTCCCGCTGCTGCCGCCGGAGGCGCGCCCGCCGCGGCCGCTCCGGCCGCAGCTGCTCCTGCGGCCGCGCCGGCGGCTGCCGGCAGCGCCGTCTTCCCGTCGGCGATCTCGACCAAGTATTCGAGCGAGAAGCCGGGGGTGGCGCGCCGCAAGACCTGCAGCGATCAGTACCAGGCCAACAAGACGAGCAACGGCAACGGCGGCCTCAAGTGGATCCAGAAGGGCGGCGGCTACTACAGCGAGTGCAACAAGCACCTGAAGGGCTGACGCGCCCCGACAACACGGCGGGCCGGGTCGAGCGAGGGCGCCACAGCGGTGCCCTCGTGTCTTTCGACTAGTCCGGGCAGTCCATGCCGACACGGGCACGGGCGCCCGTGTATCACCTCGCAGGATGGCGGGCGTATCCGTCATGCCGGCCATGAGCACCGATCGCTTGAGCGCGCCCGACTTTCGTCTATAGACCGGCCACGGGCTTGCGTCGGGCAGATGCAGCTCCGACAGGCGGGGAGGCGTTAGGTGATGGCTCAGAACGAGACGGGCTCGGTACAGGCCGTGCCTGCCGGCTGGACGCGGCTGCACGCGTTCGACGCGATCTCCAATTTCCGCGACTTCGGCGGCTATCCGACCGATGGCGGCCGCTCGGTGGTCACCCGCCGACTGTTCCGCGCTGCCAACCAGGCGCTGGCGACCGACGCCGACCTGACGCGGCTTGCGGCGCTCGGCCTCGAAGTCGTCGTCGACCTGCGTCGGCCCACCGAGCGCGCCGGCCAGCCATCGCGCCGCCCGGCCGATTGGCTGGCACAGGTGATCGAGAATGATTTCGGCGACGAGGCCGAGCCGCCGCACCTCACCTTCCTGCGGCAGGGCGACGTGTCTCCCGCCACCATCGAGAGCTATCTTCAGGGCTACTACCGCGCGGCCCTGTTCGAAGAGCGCCATACGGATCTGTTTACCCGCTGCTTCGCGGCGCTGAAGACGTTGGACGGGGCCATCCTCATTCATTGCGCTGCCGGAAAGGACCGCACCGGGCTCCTGGTGGCCTTGATCCAACTGGCGCTCGGCGTGCACCGCGACGATGTCATCGCCGACTACCTCCTCACCAATGCGACGAGCCTCGTCGCCGACCGGATGGAGACGGTGCGCAAGTCCCTGACCGAGGGGCTCGGTCGGGAGGTCCCGGAGGCCGCGGTCCGCGCCTTCCTGGGAGTCGAGGCGCGTTATCTGGATACGGCGCTGCGGATCGCCACCGAGCGGTGCGGCTCGATCGACAACTATCTCCGCGAACTCGGTGTATCCGAGGCCGACCAGCGGGCGCTCGTCCAGCGTTTTACCAACTGAGCTGCCGGGCTACGAGATCCGGGATGGGCCGTGAAGGTGCGTTGTCGCCATGATCGAGCAGGTCTTCAGCAAGAACAGGCATGATAAGCTGGGGCTGACCTGGAAGGCCTGGGCAGCCATCGCCGTGGTGGCCGCGATCGCGGCCGGCGGGATGCTCCTGCTCGGCGAGGCCGCCGACGACACGCCGGTCTCGGCGACGCCCACGCGTGAGCTGACCCCGCAAGAGCAGGCGGTCCTGGTCAAGGCGCTGTCGCCGGGGCTCAACCAGCCCGCGACCATCCAGTGGCGCTGGCTGCCGCTCAGCACCAAGACCTTCGAGAAGGGGCAGGGGCGCTATTGCGGCTACCTCAACGCCAAGGATGGCTTTGGCAACGATCTGGGCTTCCAGCCGTTCCTGTCAGCCGTCACGACCTCGCACGGCCACATCGACTCCGGCGAACTGGCCCTGCTGGCGACGGACGACGAGGCGCTGGCGACGGTCAAGCGCATGTGCGCCCAATCCGGCTACGAGATTCCCTGACGGCAGGCGCGTTGACGATCCACGTCGCGGCCCGGCGCGGGGCATGATCACTTTCAGATCAGCATCAATTGCTGCCGCCGACCTCCCTGGCGAGCGACAGGACATGCTTGGCCACGGCGCGGCTGACGTTGCGCTTGTATTTGCGGTGGACGAGCTGGCCATTGTGGTAGATGTCGTGCTCGACGTAGAGCCGCTCGCCGTCCCAGCGCAGGACGTTGTCGGTCTCGGTCGTCTCGACGACGCCGAGGTCCTCGATGAAGCGGCCTTCGATCTGTTTGTCGAGCATGGCGTTCGTCCCCCTTGGAGTGCCTTGCCTATTCGTTTGCGGCTGCGCCGCTGCGGAGCATGGGCCCGTCGCGGCACGCTGTCCATCCGATTGCCGGTGCGATCAGAACACGCATTCCTGAAAGGCCGGCTGCACGGATCCGCCCCAGGTGCCGTGATATGCGGCGAGCCAGCGCTCTGCCGCCGAACGCCCCTCGGCGATGATCGCCTCGAGCGGCTCCAGATAAACGGTCTCGTCGCGACCGAACGGGTCGAGCCTGGCCCGCGCGGCGAGGCCACCGCGCGCCAGCGCCACCGCATCGCGGGCCACGGCGAGAACGCTGCGCCCGCCAACCGTTGCGTGTAGGCCGCGGCGAGGCACGTCGTCGCGCAACTGCTGGCGCTCCGCCGCCGACCAGGTCCTGGCCAGGTCCCATGCAGCATCGAGGGCCGCTTCGTCATAGAGCAGCCCGGTCCAGAAGGCCGACAGGGCCACGATCATCGCCGTCGGGCCCACGTCCGCCCCGCGCATCTCCAGGAAGCGCTTCAGGCGCACTTCGGGAAAGATGGTCGAGAGGTGGTTGGCCCAGTCGGCCAGCGAGGCCGTCTGGCCGGGCAGGGCCGCGAGCCTGCCGTCCAGCAGGTCGCGGAAGGAGGCGCCGGCGACGTCCACGTAGGTGTCGCCGCGCTTGACGAAGTACATGGGGACGTCGACGGCATAGTCGACGTAGCGCTCGAAACCCATGCCCTCCTCGAAAGCGAAGGGCAACATGCCGGTGCGCGCCCTGTCGGTGTCGCGCCAGATCTCCGAGCGCATCGACAGGAAGCCGTTGGGCTTGCCCTCGGTGAACGGCGAGTTGGCGAACAGGGCGGTGGCGATCGGCTGCAATGCCAGCGATACGCGCAGCTTCTTGACCATATCCGCCTCCGAAGCGAAGTCCAGGTTCACCTGGACCGTCGCTGTGCGGAACATCATGTCGAGGCCGAGCGTGCCAACCGTCGGCATGTAGCGGCGCATGATGTCGTAGCGCTGCTTGGGCATGAACGGCGTCTCCGCCCGGCTCCACAGGGGGCTCATGCCGAGCGCCAGGAAGCGGATGCCGAGCGGCTCGGCGATCTGCTTGATCTGGGCCAGATGCGCGTTGGTCTCGCAGGCGGTCTGGTGCAACGTTTCGACTGGGGCGCCCGACAGTTCGAACTGGCCGCCCGGCTCCAGCGAGATCGCGCCGCCGCCCGTCACGTCGTAGAGGCCGATCGGGTGATCGCCCTCCACGATCGGCTGCCAGCCGAGCAGGTGGCGCATGCCCTCGAGCAGCGCGCGGATACCGCGCGGTCCGTCGTAGGGCACTGGAGCCGCGCCGTCCGTATAGAATGGAATCTTCTCGTGCTCGGTGCCGAGACGCCAGTCGGCCTTGGGCCGGCAGCCGCCTTCCATCCAGGCGATCAACTCCTGGCGCGAGCCGATCGGCGTCGAGTCGGAAACGTCACGCGCCATGTTCACCTTTCCGAAGCGCCTGCGGCCACAGGCGGTGGCACCGGCCCGCGAAACCGGGCCAGGGGAGGAGTACATACGGGCCTTGCCGTCGGCCCGCAATCGGGCAAGCGGAAGAGCTGTCGCGGCCTATCAGGCTACGTCGTGTACATACAAGAAGGCGGCGCGCTGGGCAGCCCCGCGTCCGCTTTCGCCTCAGCCCTCCGCGACCGCGGGACGGGCGCCGCCGCCCCAGTCCCCCAGCTTGGCCTGGACCAGCGCCAGGGCGGCGACAGCGGCCGTGTCGGCCCGCAGAATGCGCGGGCCGAGGGAAAGCCGAACGACGTTCGCGCGCGCCCCGATGAGCTGACGCTCGTCCGGGGCAAAACCGCCTTCCGGCCCGATCAGCAGCGCCAGCGGCCCCGCCGGGGCGGCCGCGAGCGCGGCGAGTGGATCGGCCTGCGGCGCTTCCTCGTCGCAGAAGATGAGGGTGCGTCCCGCTTCCAGATGGGTGAGCGCCTGCGGCAGCTTCTGCTCGCCGGCGATGTCCGGCACGGCGACGAGACCGCATTGCTCAGCGGCTTCGACAGCGTTGGCGCGCATGCGATCGAGATTGATGCGGCTGGCCTGGGTGCGGCGGGTAAACACCGGCAGCAGGCGGCTGGCGCCCATCTCGGTCGCCTTCTGCACCATATAGTCGAGTCGCGCATGCTTGAGCGGGGCAAACAGGTAGTGCAGATCCGGGCCGAAGCGCTGGGGTTGCAGCTGGGCCTCCAGCTCGAGGGTCACGCCGCTGCGCCCGGTGTCCGTCACCGTCGCCTTCCACTCCCCGTCGCGGCCGTTGAAGATGAGCACCGGCGCGCCGACCTCCAGTCGCAGCACGGTCGCGAGATAGTGCGACTGCTCCTTCCCCAGGCGGAGCGGTTGATCGGCATCGAAACCCTGTTCGACGAACAGCCGCGGCGTGCGGGCAGGGATGTCGGATGGGGCGCGGTCGCCCCGGGGCTGATCCTTCGGCACGGGCTCGCTCCTCGGCTCTGGTGGTAATGGTCGATATCTGCTGAAATGCCGCGAAATGCGATATGCGACGCGGTCGGCCTGGATCGCCCGTGCCGATCGCGTGGAGCCACCGATCGGATGATGCCATCCGATTGGGGAAATGCTCTCGCGGCCGGCGTGGGCTCCCGTCCGCGACCTTCTGGCGACATCCGGATCGTGCGGGAGTTTGCCACAATTATGCTATAGCCGCGGTGACGGCCATCACCGCCATTGTTTAGAGATGACGTGAACGCTGGCGGGCTCGCGGCGCGAAGGCGCCGCGGGGAGCCGGCGAGAGACAGACGAGGTTCGCGTATGACTTCCTCCGCATGGCGCCCGTGGGTCGCCAGGGCAACTGCCGGGGTCGTGCTGGCCATGGCGGCCGCCGCACCGGTGACCGCTTATGCTCAGGCCGCCGCGCCGGGGTGCGAGAAGATCCGTGGCTATCTGGAAGAGCGCAAGAATCTTGTCGGCCGCATCCAGGGCATGAGCAAGGGCGGCAAGAAGCTGGATGCCCGCAAGGCGTGCGGCATCTTCGGCCAGCTCGCCAACAACGGCGTCACCATGATCAAGTGGCTCGAATCGAACAAAGCCTGGTGCCAGATCCCGGACCAGTTCATCGGCGGCATCAAGCAAGACAACGTGAAGGCCGTGACCATCCGGGGGCAGGCCTGCAAGGTCGCCGCCCAGATGGAGACCATGGAGAAGCGCGCGCGCCAGCAGGCTGCCCAGGGTGGTGGCGCCGGCGGCCCGAGCGGTCCGCTCGGTGGCCCCGGGCTCACCGGCGAAATCAAGATTCCACAGGGCGCTCTGTGAGCGGCAAGAGGCCAGGCGCCGGCGCCGACCTCAACCCGTCCGGCGCCGCGTCGCCTGCTCTGCCCGACGCTGCGGCAGGCCATTGGGTGGACACGCTCGCGCCGCCACAGCTGCGGCCCTATCTCAGGCTGGCGCGCATCGATCGGCCGATCGGGTGGTGGCTGCTGCTGCTGCCCTGCTGGTGGTCGGCGGCAGCCGCCGCCGTCGCGGCCGGACGGGCGACGCCCGATCTCGGGCATCTGGCGCTGTTCCTCGGCGGCGCCGTGGCCATGCGCGGTGCCGGCTCGACCTACAACGACATCGTCGATCGCAAGCTCGACGCCCAAGTGGCGCGTACGCGGGGGCGGCCGCTGCCCTCGGGCCAGGTCGGCGTGCGGCAGGCGACCGCGTTCCTGGGCCTGCTCGCGCTGATCGGCCTCGTAGTACTGCTGCAGTTCAACGGCTTCGCCGTCGCTCTCGGCCTGGCCTCGCTCGCCATCGTCGCCGTCTATCCCTTCATGAAGCGCATCACCTCGATGCCGCAGCTGGTGCTCGGGCTCGCGTTCGCCTGGGGCGGGCTGATGGGGTGGGCAGCGGCCTTCGGCGATCTCGCTTGGCCGGCGCTGCTGATCTATGCGGCCGCGGTGACGTGGACCATCGCCTACGACACCATCTATGCCATCCAGGACCTGGAGGATGACGAGGTCGTCGGCATTAAATCGTCGGCCCGCTGGTTCGGCGCGCACACGCGGCTGGCGGTCGGCCTGCTGTTTGCCGCGACCGTGGCGATGCTGCTGGCCGCGCTGCCGTCGATCCGGGCCGGCGTCGTCGGTTATCTCGGGCTGGCGGGCTTTGCCGCCCATCTCGCCTGGCAGGTGCGCAACATCGATACGAGCGATCCGCGGCGCGCCCTCATGCTGTTTCGGTCCAACCGCGACGCCGGGCTCATCCTGTTTGCGGGCCTGTGCCTCGATGCGCTGGTGCGCGCCGGGTGAGGCGCGTCGGCTCCGGGCATCGGCCTCGTCCATGATGAGGACACAGAGCCGGCTCATGGCGCGCGACGAACGCCCGCCGCGTGCCGGCGGGACTGCCGCCCGCGCAATGACGCGGGCTTGAACAGGGCTGCAGACACCCTTCCCGAGCGGATGGCCCCGATCGGGAAGCCCGCCAGCCGCTCACGCCACAGCTTCCGCGGTCACGCGGCCATCCCTTGAGGTCTTCGATTCCAGCCTTCGCATCCGACACCCTCGACCTGAACCACACCGTCCGCGGCCTGCTGCATCGTGCGGCGCGCGAGGCTGCCGCCATCGCACTCGCGGATTTCCGCCCGGGCGCCGAGACCAGCGCCCGCGTGCGCACCAAGCATGGCGGCTCGCCGGTGAGCGATGCCGACCTGGCGGTGGACCGGTACCTCCGGCAGGTGCTCAGCCAAGGCCTGCCCCAGGCCGGATGGCTATCGGAGGAGAGCGCCGACGACCGGGCGCGGCTCGATGAGCGCCTGTGCTGGGTCGTGGATCCGATCGACGGCACCCGCGCCTTCATCGCCGGCGAGCGCAGCTGGACCATCTGCATCGCGCTCGTCGCCGACGGCCGGCCGGTCGTCGGCGTCGTCTATGCGCCCGCCCTCGATCTGTTCTACGAGGCGTCGGAGGGGGAGGGCGCGCTGCTCAACGGCCAGGCGATCGCCGCCTCCACCCGGGAGCAGCTTGCCGGCGCGCGCGTCGCCGGCCCAAAGGGACTGCTCGACATGGTCGAGCGCGAGGCGGGCACCCTGGTGCGGCTGCCGCGCATACCGTCGCTCGCCCTGCGCCTCGCCCGCGTCGGTGAGGGAGAGGTCGACGCGGGCCTCGTCTCCGCGAGCGCTTCGGACTGGGATATCGCCGCCGCCGATCTGATCATCCACGAGGCGGGCGGCCGGCTGAGCACGCTCGAGGGCCGCCGGCCCATCTATAACCTGCATGCGCCCGAGCACGAGGTGCTCGTCGCCAGCGGCACAGCGCTCCACGCCGGGACTCTCGCGACGCTCAACGCGGCGATGGGGCGCGGCGCCGCCGGCCGTAAAAATTGAGGCGTCGGCAGCCGCCGACATGCAGCCGTCGAAAAGAGTCGGCATCGCTCTTGCTCCCGGCAGCCTCGCCGCTGGCACGACGAAGCTTGGAAATCGAGGGCTCACATGACGACGACAAAGCCGACCCAACTGCTGCATCTCGTGTTCGGCGGGGAACTGACGCACCTCGACGGCACCGAGTTCCGTGATCTGAGCAAGCTCGACATCGTCGGCATGTACCCCAACTACGCCTCCGCCTTCGCGGCCTGGAAGGCCAAGGCGCAAGGGACGGTGGACAACGCCCACATGCGCTACTTCATTGTCCACCTGCACCGGCTGATCGATCCGGAAGCGCCGGGCAGCTGAGGTGGCCGATCGGCCATGTCGCTCCGCACGATGTGATCGCGGCGGGCCGTCGTCGGAGCTCGACGGTTGCACCCGATGTAACCATTTGCCGTGCGGCGGCGAATGAGAGCTGTGGAATTGGAGGCGACGGTGCGCGCCGAGCGCGGCCCCCTCCGATTCGCCAGCGCACGCTCCAGGAGGCCTGCAATGCATATGACCGGCAGAGATCCACGACGGGAGGACCGCGTCGCCTCGTCGGAGATCACGCCCGCAGCGGCCGTCCTCGATCGCCGCAGCCTGATCGCCGGAGCGGCAGCTGCGGCGATGCTGCCGGCTGCTGCCTGGGCCGACGTGCTGCGGGCGGCGGCCAGCCGGTTCTCGACCGACGAGAAGCAGACCTCGCGGCAGGACGCGACGAGCTACAACAATTTCTATGAGTTCGGGACCGACAAGGGCGATCCGGCCACCTATGCGGGGGCGCTCGTCACCAAGCCATGGACGGTCAGGGTCGACGGCCTCGTGGACAAGCCGGCCGACTACGCGCTGGACGACCTCATCAAGCCCTTCGCGCTGGAGGAGCGGATCTACCGCCATCGCTGCGTCGAAGGCTGGTCGATGGTGATTCCCTGGTTGGGCTTCCCGCTGGCCGAGGTGATCAGGCGGGCCGAGCCGTCGAGCGCGGCCAAGTTCGTGGCTTTCCAGACGCTCATGCGACCGGAGCAGATGCGCGGCCAGCGCGGCTTCCTGCCGGTGCTGGATTGGCCTTACGTGGAGGGCCTGCGCGTCGACGAGGCCATGCACCCGCTGACCATCCTGGCGGTCGGCATGTATGGAGAGACGCTCCCCAATCAGAACGGCGCGCCTCTGCGCCTCGTGGTGCCATGGAAGTATGGGTTCAAGGGCATCAAGTCGATCGTGCGCATTAGCCTCGTCGACAAGGAGCCGCCGACCTCCTGGAACCGCCAGGCGCCGAGCGAGTACGGCTTCTACTCCAACGTCAACCCGGCGGTCGACCATCCGCGCTGGAGCCAGGCGACGGAGCGGCGCATCGGCGACGGCGGCTTGTTCGCCAAGCGACGGCCCACCCTGCCGTTCAACGGCTACGGCGAGCAGGTGGCGGGCCTCTACGCCGGCATGGATCTCAAGACGTACTTCTGATGGCCGCACCCGTGTCCGCCGCCCGGCCGCCGGCTGGCGGCTCCACCCGCTCATGGGCGCCGATGGTGCCCCGCTGGACCGTCTATGTCGCGGGCCTGATTCCAGCTGCGTGGGCGCTGGGGCTCGGCCTCAACGACGCCCTCGGCGCCGAACCGATCAAGGAGCTCGAGCACCTGCTCGGCCTGTGGGCCCTGCGCTTCCTCCTGGCCGCCCTGGCCGTTACGCCGCTTCGGCAACTGACCGGGGTCAACCTGCTGCGCTATCGCCGGGCCCTCGGCCTGCTGGCCTTCTACTATGCCGCCCTGCACCTTGCCGTCTATCTGCTCCTCGACCAGGGGCTGGATGCCGGGGCGATCGCCGCCGATGTGCTGAAGCGGCCCTACATCACCGTCGGCTTTGCAAGCTTCCTCGTGCTGTTGCCGCTGGCGGCGACGTCGACCAACGGCATGATTCGCCGTCTCGGCGGCCGCGCATGGGCGCGGCTGCATCGCTTCGTCTACCTGGCGGCCGCGCTGGCCGCCCTGCACTTCGTACTGGTGGTCAAGTCCTGGCCCGCCGAGCCGCTCATCTACGCCGCCGCATGCGCCGCACTGCTCGCCTCGCGGGCCTATCCAGCCGCCGCCGCGGCGCGCCGGGGGCCGCGGACGTGAGCGCATCGGCCGCTCGCGGACGGCCGACGGGTCGCCCCGGTTGCCGGTGCTTGCTTTTTGGGACAGGGTCGGCGATTCCTGTGCCGACATTCGGCGGCGCGCGGCCGTGGCGTCGGACCGCGTAGGCCGATCGCACTTCAGCTTGACTGCAGGTTCGCGCGCCCCGTCCGGACCTGGCCGCCGCCAGCCGCACTCTTGCCAGAGATTACGGTCCCGGCCCTGGATCAGCCGCATCCAAGGTCGCCGTGGTCCAGGGAGCCGTTCGATGCCTCACGCATTCCGGGCCGCGCAGGCCGCTTTCAGTGCCGTTCGAGGCCTGGCTGCGATGCGCGCGACGCCGTCACAATCCGGACATGTTCGACTCGCTTCGTGCCGGTGATCCGGCGAATTGTCCATGAGCATCGTCAAGCGCATCGGTCGGTCACGCCCCGTCCAGGAAAGTCTGGGCTTTCTGCTGGCCCGCTATCTCCGCCTCGTTCAGGCCACCAACAGGTTCGTGCTCGATCCCCCTGACATCTACGACCGTGTGGGCCCTCGCATGCCGGTCATCGCCGCCATGTGGCACGGTCAGCACTTCATGATCAGCTTCGGCAAGCGGCCGCAGGACCCGGCGGCCGCCCTCGTGTCGCGCTCCGGGGATGGGGAGTTCAACGCCATCGCGCTCGGGCATTTGGGCGTTCGCGCCATCCGCGGCTCGGGCTCGCGGCGCACTCAGGTGCGCGAAAAGGGGGGCGCGCGGGCGCTGCTTCACATGAAGAAGGCGCTGGACGGCGGCGAGATGGTGGTGATGACCGCCGACGTGCCCAAAGTGTCGCGGCGCTGCGGCATGGGCATCGTGACGCTTGCGCGCCTGTCCGGCCGGCCGATCGCGCCGGTCGCGGTGGTGACCAGCCGCCGCATCGATTTCAACAGCTGGGATCACGCCTCGATCGGCCTGCCGTTCGGGCGCGGTGCGATCGTCATCGCCGAGCCGATCGATGTGCCGGCGGATGCCGATGGGGCGGCCATGGAGCGCCTGCGCCAGGCCGTGGAGGACGGGCTCGATGCCGTCCATGCCCGCGCCTATGCCCTGGTCGGCGCCGCCGATCCAGGGGCCAAGCAGCAGGCGCGGACGGTGGGCGATGTGGTGTTGGAGCGCTCGGCATGATCGAGCCGCCCTTCGCGCTCCGTCTCTATCGCTCCGGCATGGCCGCGCTCGAGCCGTTGGCCATGGGCATCCTCATGTACCGCAAGCGGCGCGGCAAGGAGGATCCGGTGCGCATTCCGGAGCGGCGGGGGCACGCCGGCGTGCTGCGCCCGCAGGGCCGGATCGCCTGGTTGCACGGCGCCAGCGTCGGCGAATCGATCTCGATCCTGCCGATCATCGAGCGTTTGACGCGGCGCGGCTTCACCGTGCTGGTGACCACAGGGACGCGCTCCTCCGCCAAGGTGCTGGCCACCCGCCTGCCGCCTGGCGCCTTTCATCAGTTCGTGCCGCTTGACGTGCCGCGCTACGTGCGGCGCTTCCTCGACTATTGGACGCCGAACCTGGCGCTCATCGCCGAGTCCGAGATCTGGCCGAACATGATCATGGAGCTGGAGGAGCGGTCCATTCCACTGATCGTGGTCAATGGTCGCATGTCGGAGCGCTCGTTCCGCCGCTGGCAGAAGATGCCGCTGACGGCGCGGGCGATCCTGGAGCGGATCGACATCTGCCTCACCCAGACCAAGGCCGATGCGGAGCGCGTGGCCCGGCTCGGCGCGCCCCGCGTCACGGTCGCCGGCAATCTGAAGTTCGACGCGCCCGCGCCCCCGGCCGATGCCGCCACCCTGGCGATGCTCTCGGGCTTGATCAGCGGCCGTCCGGTGTGGATGGCGGCGAGCACCCATGGTGCCGAGGACGAGGTGGTGTGCGCCGTTCACCGTAGCCTGGCCGGGCGCTTCCCCAAGCTGCTGACTTTCCTTGCGCCCCGTCATCCCGAGCGCGGCGAACACGTGGCCGCGGTCGCCGCCGCGGAGGGCCTCAAGGTGGTGCGCCGCTCCTCCGGCCGGCCGCCGGGGCCGGATACGGATGTCTACGTCGTCGACAGTATCGGCGAGCTCGGCCTCTACTACCGTCTGGCGCCGGTGGTCCTGATGGGCGGATCTCTGGTTCCCCACGGCGGTCAGAACCCGATCGAGCCGGCCAAGCTCGGCACCGCCATCCTGCATGGCCCCCACGTCCACAACTTCGCCGACGTCTACGCGGCGCTGGACCGGGCGGACGGGGCCCTGCCGGTATCCGATGGCGAAACGCTCGCGCTCGCCGTTGCCGCGCTGCTGAGGGACCATGCCCGCGTGCGTGCCATGGCGCGCGCGGCGACCGCCATCGTCGAGCAGCACGGCGGCGCCCTGGAGCGGACCCTCCTCGCTATCGAGCCCTATATTCTGCAGATGGATCTCGAGCGGCTCTAGAGCCTTTCTGTGTATCTTCGTTTTCTTCACGCGAACCGGCGTCCACTTCGCTCGAAAACGCTCTAGGGATACTGGCGCAGAAATGCTCATGATTCTTTGAATTGGAGCGCGATGATCTTTCGTTCAAGCAGCAATGGGCTCCGGCGCATCGGTGTGGGCCTGATCCCATCCAGGTGCCGACGTTCCCGCTTGAGGATCATGGCCTAGTGCGGGCGCCCTCGTTCTGGTGGAACGAGCGGCCGAGCCTGCTTGCCCAGCTGTTGGCGCCGGCCGGCGCCGTCTATGGCTTCGTCACCGCACGGCGCATGGAGCGCCGCGGTGAGACGGTCGGGGTGCCGGTGATCTGTGTCGGCAATTTCGTGGCCGGCGGCGCGGGCAAGACACCGGCGGCGATCGCCATCGCCGGCCGGCTCGCCGCTGCAGGCGAGCGGCCCATGTTCGTGACGCGCGGCTACGGCGGGACGGCGGCCGGGCCGCTGCTGGTCGATCCGCAGACGCACACCGCGGTCGAGGTGGGCGACGAGCCGCTGCTGCTGGCGCGCGCCGCGCCCACGGTGGTCGCCCGCGACCGCGTGCGCGGCGCGCGCTTGGCGGCGAGCCTTGGGGCAAGCATCGTCGTCCTCGACGACGGGCTTCAAAATCCCGGCCTGACCAAGACCCTCGCGCTCGCCGTCGTCGATGGCGAGACCGGCGTCGGCAACGGCCTGCCGTTGCCCGCCGGGCCGCTGCGGGCCTCGGTCGGCGCGCAGCTTCCCCATGTCGACGCGGTCGTGCTCATCGGCGAGGGGGCGGCGGGCGAGCGCCTCGCCGAGCGGGCCGCCGCCGCCGGCAAGCCGGTCTGCCGCGGGCGACTGAGGCCGGACGCCGCCGCGCTCGCCGCGCTCGAGGGCGCGCGGGTGCTCGCCTTCGCCGGCATCGGCCGCCCTCAGAAATTCTTCAGGACTCTGGCCCAATCCGGTGTGCTAGTGGAGGAGCGCGTGGCGTTCCCCGATCATCATGCCTTCGGCCGCGGCGAGGTGGCCGACATGATCAAGCGCGCCGATGCACGCGGCCTTGTCCTCGTCACCACAGAGAAGGACGCCGTGCGCCTCGCCGGTGTCTCGGACTTGGCCGCCACCCGGGGCCGGGTGAAGACGCTCCCCGTGACGCTCGAGGTGGACGATGCGGCCGCGCTCGACCGGCTGCTGACCCGGGCGCTTGCCGGCAGCGGCGCGTAGCGGCGTCGTCGCGTCGACTGGGCGCGTGGAGCTTCTCAGGCGTCGCCGGCACCGAGCTTGAGGCCGCGGCGCATAAGCACGGCGTCCGGCGAGGCGTAAGCCTCCTGCAGGTCGACGCTCCAGTAGCGCAGCCCGTCGAGCGGAATGGCTACGCCGGTCACGGCGCAGCGCACGAACGACCCCGGCCGCACGATGCGGTATTCCACAGGGCCGTACTCGAGGACGGCTTCGCCCTGTCCAAAGCCATCGGTATCATGCCGGTTCATGGCGCACTTCTAGAGCATGTTGGGTGAAACTGGCTACCGGTTTTGAAGGAACGTGCGCCGACGTCCGCGCCGGCGCGGGAGACGCAACCCGCTCAAAGCAGGAGCGGGCCTATGCTTGCAGATGCGCTTTGCAGCATCGGCAGGTAGCGGTCGATCATGTCGCCGGTGGAAATCCGGTCGACATGGGCCCCTATGTTGATGGCGGCTACGATCACGTCGTCGTAGCGACGAACGGGCACCGCGATCGAGCGGAAACCATCCTCCGCCTCCTGATCGACCAGGGAATAGCCTTTACTTCGATCGGTGATGACCGTCGCCAGCAGGAGCTGCTTGTCGACGATGGTCAGCGGCGTCGCCTTGACCGGCTCCAGCGCATCAATCGTTCGTGCCAGCTCTTCATTGGAGAGGCCGCCCAGCAGCACCCGGCCAACCGATGTGCAATACGCCGGCAACCGATAGCCGATCTCCAGACCTGAAGAGAAAACGCGCGCCGGGCTGGCCCGCGCCACGAAGACGGCCTCGCCACCATCGAGGATCGCTAGCGAGCATACCTCTCTGGCCTGGCTCGCCAGGCGGTCCATGGCCGGCTGCATCACCGCGACGATCTGGTTGGAGGACAGGTAAGCCGACGCGAGCGTGAGGACGCGCGGCAGCAGCTGGAAGAGCTTGCCATCCCCGCTGACGAACCCGGCACGCTCGAGTGTGAACAGGATGCGCCGCGCGGTGGCGCGCGGCAAATTGGCGGCTTTGGCGACGTCGCTCAGCGTCATTTGTCGGTGCTCGGCCCCAAACACCTGCAGCACCCGCAAGCCCCGATCGAGACTCTCAATGAAATTCGGGTCTTCCCTTCTGGCTTCCTCTTCCTCCGCTGTGCGGTTCAGTCTGGGCATGCGTACTTGGCCGTTCCTCGGGAGATTTCGCCCACCACTGGCCACCACAGCACAGTTCGAGCCCACGACGCCAGCACGCCCGACAGGCCGGCGCGTTCACGGTCGGCAGATCGATGTGCGCGGGCACCCAAGCGTGCGCCGCGGCCCCGAGCCATTCGTCCTCGTCGCTGCTCGCCTGCGCCATCAGGGCGCGTGCGCCACGTCGACGTGGACGCAGGAGGACAACGGAGGGTCCCTCGTCGACACCGAAACAACCGGTGTACGAACATATGTGCGCTGATGTTTGCGCGCAAGTCAGCGAGCAATGACTGACGCCTGATCGGGTTGTCGGCGTATGGCGTCGGTAAAGTGACTGGAAATCGGGCGCACGGCGCGCGAAAAATACACTTGATCTGGAATTGATCGAATATACAATCGTACAAATGTTCGTACAGCGAACATTTGGCTAACCGGAACGTATGCTCGCAAGCGAGGGGGTCGTTGGCGACCCGGCTGCATCCGTTGTTATCCGACCCGACGGCGACGCCGGCTTCGCCTGCAAAGTCCAGAGGAGGAACGCCGCCATGATAAGCCAGCAGCAGAACGATCTGATCACGCGGATCGGGCCTGTGGATCCTGCGGGAAAGCTGATGCGGGCGTACTGGCAGCCGGCGGCCCTCATCGACGAGCTGGACGGCCCTCGGCCGGTCAAGGCGGTCAAGCTGCTCGGCGAGCATTTCGTGCTGTTCCGCGACGAAGCGGGGCGCTATGGGCTGATGGACCGTGACTGCCCGCACCGGGGCGCCGATCTCGCGTTCGGCCGGCTCGAGAACGGCGGCCTGCGCTGCGCCTTCCACGGCTGGCTGTTCGACGCCAACGGCAATTGCCTGGAGACTCCGGCCGAGCCGATCGGCTCGAACCTGTGCAGGAACGTCAAGCAGCGTGCATTCCCGGTCGTGGAGCGCAGCGGCATCCTGTGGGCCTATCTCGGTGCCGGCGAGCCGCCCGCGTTTCCCGAACTCGACTGCTTCGTTGCGCCCGACGCATACACCTTCGCCTTCAAAGGCTTGATCGAGTGCAACTGGCTGCAGGCGCTCGAGGTCGGCATCGACCCCGCTCACGCTTCGTTCCTGCATCGGTTTTTCGAGGACGAGGATACGGCTCAGTCGTACGGCAAGCAGTTCCGCGGCGCCTCGGCCGACAGCGACCTGCCCATGACGCGGATCCTGCGCGAATATGACCGGCCGATCATCAACGTGGAGCGCACCGAATACGGCTTGCGCCTGATCGCGCTGCGCCAGATCGATGAGGAGCGCACGCACGTGCGCGTCACCAACCAGCTGTTCCCGCACGGTTTCGTCATCCCGATGAGCACGGAGATGACGATCACCCAGTGGCACGTGCCGGTCGATGACACGCATTGCTATTGGTATGCGGTCTTCACCAGCTATGCTCGGCCGGTCGACAAGCAGACGATGCGCGAGCAGCGGCTGCAGCTCTACGAGCTTCCGCACTACACGTCGCGCCGCAACAAGGCCAACGACTACGGCTTCGACCCGCACGAGCAGGCCACGGAGACCTACACGGGCATGGGTGTCGACATCAACGTCCACGACCAATGGGCGGTGGAGTCCATGGGCCCGATCCAGGACCGCACCCGCGAGCACCTGGGGCAGTCGGACAAGGCCATCATCCAATACCGTCGCCTGCTGCGTCAGGAGATCGAAAAGGCAGTTGCCGGCGACAAGCCGCTGCTGGTCCTCGACCAGGCGCATGCGCGCAGCATCCAGGGGCCTGCAACCATGGACGGCATCGGCCCGACGCGCGGTTGGGAGACCTATTGGATGGAGGTGGACGTCAAGCGTCGCCGCGGCGCGCCCTGGGCAGCGCCGGTGCCGGCGGAGATCGCGGCGAAAGTGCCCCACCTCTCCGCCGCCGAATAGCGGGCCAGGCGATGGACGCAACATCGCGCTTTGTCGTGCGACATGGGCTTTGGTCTGCCGAGCAGCACGAGGCGGCTGTCCGGCTGCGACGCACGGTCGAGGCGCAGGATCTCGATACCATACGCCTGTCGTTTCCCGATCAGCACGGCATCCTGCGCGGCAAGACGCTGGTGGCGAGCGAGGCGCTGAACGCGCTCGACAGCGGCTGCGCCATCACCACGACCATGCTGGCCAAGGACACCTCGCATCGCACCGTATTCCCGGTGTTCACGCCGGGCGGCGGCTTCGGCATGCGCGAGATGCAGGGAGCGGCCGATGTCCTGATGGTGCCCGATCCGACGACGTTCCGGGTGCTGCCGTGGTCGCCGCGGACGGGCTGGGTCCTGTGCGACATCTATTTCGCCGACGGCCGTCCGGTGCCCTTCGCCACACGCAATCTCTACCGGTCCGTGCTCGGCGGCCTGGCCGATCGCGGCTACGACTTCGTGGCGGGCCTGGAGGTCGAGTTCCACGTCTTCAGGATCGAGAATATGCGCATGGCCCCCGCCGACGCGGGCCAGCCCGGCGCGCCGCCCGACGTCAGCCTGCTGTCGCATGGCTACCAATACCTCACCGAGCAGCGCTACGACCAGATGGAGCCGGTGCTGGAGCTCATCCGGCGCGATATCGTCGCGCTCGACCTGCCGCTGCGGTCGATCGAGGTCGAGTTCGGTCCGAGCCAGTGCGAGTTCACCTTCCAGCCGACCGTCGGGCTCGCTCCCGCCGATACGATGGTGCTGTTCCGCAGCGCCGTGAAGCAGATCTGCCGCCGTCACGGCTATCACGCGACCTTCATGTGCCGGCCGCGGATCCCACATGTGATGTCCTCGGGCTGGCACCTTCATCAGTCCCTCGTCGCGCGCACCAGCGGCGCGAACGTCTTCATGGCGGGCGAGGGGGGCGAGGCGCTGTCGCCGCTCGGGCGCGGCTATCTGGCCGGGCTGCTGGAGCACGCACGGGCAGCGACGGTGTTCACGACGCCGACGATCAACGGCTACAAGCGCTACCGCACCTACTCGCTGGCGCCGGACCGCGCCATCTGGGGCCGCGACAATCGCGGCGTGATGATCCGCGTGCTCGGCGGCCCGGGCGATGCCGCGACGCGCCTCGAGAACCGCGTCGGCGAGCCGGCGGCCAACCCCTACCTCTACATGGCCACTCAGATCCTCTCCGGCCTCGATGGCGTCGACCGCGGCCTCGATCCCGGTCCTTCGGCCGACACGCCCTACGAGACGACGGCCAATCCGCTGCCGAAGACGCTGCGGGAGGCCGTGTTCGCGCTGAGCGACGATCCGTTCTTCAGAAGGACCATGGGCGCCGCGTTCGTCGACTATTACGTGCACATCAAGCACGCGGAGATCGAGCGCTTCCAGGCCGAGGTGACGGAATGGGAGCAGCGCGAATACTTCGAGATGTTCTGATGCGCCGGCGCATGGTCTCGGTTTGCCCCGGTCCTCCATCGAGACAGCGCCATTTGCGCCAGATAGTAACAAGGAAGGGATGGATGCCCGGATAAAGTCCGGGCATGACGACAGGGCGGCGGATCGTGCAGCGAACAAAGGGGAACTGAGATGATCAAATCGTCCACACTGCTGTGCATGCTGGCCGCCGTCGGCCTGCTCGGCGGCCCGGCTGCGGCCGATACGATCAAGGTCGGCGTGATCGGCACCATGTCCGGCCCCTACGCGCTGTTCGGCAAGAACTTCAAGATGGGGATCGATGCTTGGGTGGCCCAGCACGGTAGCAAGGTCGGCAGCCACGAGGTCGAGTTCATCTATCGCGACGAGGAGGCGCCAAACCCGGCCAAGTCCAAGGCGATCGCCCAGGAACTGCTGGTCAAGGACAAGGTCCAGTATCTCGCCGGCGTCTACTTCACACCCAATGCCATGGCCGTCGCGCCGCTGCTGGAGCAGGCCAAGGTCCCGCTCATCGTCATGAACGCGGCGACGTCGTCGATCGTGGAGAAGAGCCCCTTCATCGCCCGCACCTCCTTCACCATGTGGCAGAACACGGTGCCGGCCGCAAAGGTCGCCAGGGAGAGGGGCGCCAGCAAGGTTGCCATCGCCGTCACCGACTATGGCCCCGGCATCGATGCGGAGGCCGCTTTCAAGAAGACCTTCGAGGCCGGCGGCGGCACCATCGTCGAGGCGGTTCGCATGCCGCTCAACACCACCGACTTCAGCCCGATCATGCAGCGGATCAAGGATTCCGGCGCCGACACCATCTTCACCTTCCTGCCCGCCGGGCCGCCGACCCTGGCGTTCGTCAAGGCCTACATCGACAACGGCCTCAAGGCGGGGGGCATCAAGCTGATGTCGACGGGGGATGTCGTCACCGAGCCCGATTTGCCGAACATCGGTGATGCGGGCTTGGGCATTCTCTCGACCTATCACTACGCCGTCTCGCACGACTCACCCGAGAATAAGGCGTTCCTCGACCAGCTCGTAAAGAGTGGCGGCAAGCTGGACGAGGTGACGATGACGGCGGTCGCCGCCTATGACGGCGCGCGGCTGATCTACAAGATGATCGAGGCGACCGATGGCAAGCAGGATCCGGACAAAGCCATCGCGGCCGTGAAGAATCTCAAATGGATGAGCCCGCGCGGCCCCGTGTCGATCGACCCCGAGACGCGGCACATCCGTCAGAACGTCTATCTGCGCGAGGTGGCCAAACGGGACGGCAAGCTGGAGAACAAGGAGGTCCAAACGTTCGAGGCGCAGCCGGACTGGGCGCTCAGCAAGCAATAGGGGACGTGCCCCCTCGCTTCCGACCGGCGCCCGGACAGGACGTGACATCGGTGGGCATGCCGGCCGCACGAGGATGACGCCTTGCGCACCATACTGAGCATTGCCGTCGACGCGCTCGCCTACGGGATGGTGCTCTTCATCATTTCGATCGGCCTGTCGATCATGATGGGCCTGATGCGGGTGGTGAACCTGGCCCACGGCGCCTTCGCCATGATCGGCGGCTATCTTGCGTCTTATGCGGTACGCAGCTGGGGCCTCAGCTATGGGTTCGCAATCGTGCTCGCCGTCATCGGCACGATCGTCATCGCGCTTCCGTTGGAGCGGCTCCTGTTCCGACGCATCTACCGCAAGTCGGACGCGCTGCCCCAATTGTTGCTGACCATCGGCATCACCTTCCTCGTCATCGGCATCGTGAACTTCATCTTCGGGCCGACGCTCAAGCCTGTTCCGCTGCCCGGCGTCCTCAGCGGGCCCTTCGACATCGGCTTTCGCATGTTGCCGACGCACCGGCTGTTCGTCATCGCCTGCGGCGCGATCACCGCCGCGGCACTGTGGTATCTGCTGGAGCGCACGGATTTCGGGGTCCGGCTGCGGGCGGCGGTCGACAACGGCGACATGGCCGAGGCGCTCGGTATCCGCACCGAGCTCATCTATCTCGCCACCTTCGCGCTCGCCGTGGGCCTGGCCGCGTTCGGTGGCATCGTCGGCGCCGAACTGCTGCCCATCGAACCATTCTATGCGTTGCGCTACATGGTCGTCTTTCTCGTCGTCGTCTCGGTCGGCGGCGCCGGATCGATCACCGGCGCGCTCGCCGCCTCGCTTCTGCTCGGGCTCGCCGACACCACCGGCAAGTATCTTGCCCCCGAGTTTGGCGAGTTCTTCTTCTACCTTGCGGTGATCGTCATCGTGTTCCTGTTCCCACACGGGTTGCTCGGCCGCGGAGCGCTGCGATGACGATCGCCTCGGCACGGCCTGCACCAGCCTCGAGGCTCAAGGTTCGTCCCGCGGCCGAAGCGCGCGGCGTCCTCGTCATCATCGCGTTGGGGCTGGTCGGCTATTTCGTGTTTCCCGACGACCTCGCCTTCCTGACGCGGCTGATCACCATCGCCCTTCTGGTCATCTCGCTCGATCTGGTCACGGGCTACTGCGGCGTGGCAACGCTCGGCCAAGCGGCCATGTTCGGGGTCGGCGCCTATGCGGTCGGCAACGCCTGCCTGGCCGGGCTGACCGATCCGGTCATGCTTCTCTTCGTCGGCATGGCAGCCGGCGCGGCGGCCGGGCTCGCATCGGGGGCGCTGATCACGCGCTTCCATGGCCTGCCGCAGCTTGTCCTGTCGATCGCGCTGGGCCAGTTGGTCGGCGCGCTCGCCAACAAGCTCTCCGGCTGGACCGGCGGCAGCGACGGCTTATCGGGCATCACGCCCTCTCCGGTCCTCGGCCTGTTCGCGTTCGATCTCTATAGCCGCACCGCCTACGTCTTCTCGCTCGTCGTGCTGGCGCTCGTCTTCGCCCTGTTGCTGCGCTTCATGCGCTCGCCGTTCGGGCTCCTCTGCCGCGGCATCCGCGACGACGCGCTGCGGGCGCGGATGATCGGCGCCGCCGTCTATCCGCGTCTCGTCATCATGTATGGTCTGTCCGGTGCGGTCGCCGGCATCGGCGGAGCGCTGGCGGCGATCACCACCGGCGTGGTCGGCCTGGACAGCGTCAGCTTCGAGCGCTCGGCGGAGGCCTTGGTGATGCTGGTGCTCGGCGGGACCGGCACCCTGTGGGGGGCGCTCACCGGGGCGCTCGTCTTTCAGATCTTCGAGCACTTCGTCGCCGCGACCAATCCCTTCCACTGGATGAGCATGGTCGGGTTGCTGCTGATCGTCATCGTCGTGTTCGCGCCACGTGGCCTGGCGCACGGCGCGGCCGTGCTCTGGGCGCGGCTTCGGGTCCGGGGAGCTGCGCCATGACCGATCGGCTGGCGCTCCACGGGGTCTTCAAGTCCTTCGGCGGCTTGCACGTGAATTCCGACGTGTCGTTCGCGCTGAAGGCCGGCGACCGCGTCGCACTGATCGGCCCGAATGGTGCGGGCAAGACCACCCTCGTCAACATCATCTCGGGCGACTTGCGGCCGACGGCCGGGCGCGTGCTGTTCGAAGGGGCGGATGTCACTCGCCTCCCCATCGCCGAGCGGAGCCGCCGCGGGCTGGCGCGCACGTTCCAGATCTCGCGGCTGTTCGCCAGCCTGACCGCCGGCGAGAATGTATCCCTCGCGGTCATGCAGCGTCGTGGCCTGACGCGCCGGGTTCTGTCCGCCACCGCCGATATGGCCGACGTGCACACCGAGTGCATCGAGCTGCTCGAAACCCTCGGCATCGCGGATCTGGCGGCTTTGCCGGTCGGTCAGCTCGCCTACGGCCAGCAGCGGCTTCTGGAACTGGCGATCGGCATCGCCCTCAAGCCCAAGGTGCTGCTCCTCGACGAACCCGCGGCGGGCGTTCCCCATGAAGAAACGCCGAAAATTCTCGGCGCGATCGACCGCCTGCCTCCCGATATCGCCGTGCTCATGATCGAGCACGACATGGATCTCGTGTTTCGCTTCGCCAGGCGTGTCCTCGTGCTGGCGGGTGGCCGCCTGATCTTCGAGGGCACACCCGCCGAGGCGAGCTTGGACGAGGATGTGCGCCGCGCCTATCTGGGGAGCTATGCCGATGCCCGCCGCACGGCTTGAGGTCAGAAACCTGTGCGCCGGCTACGGCCCCACGCGGATCATTTCGGATATGACGTTCCAGGCGGCCGCCGGCGAGCGGCTCGCCATTCTGGGCCGGAACGGCATGGGCAAGACCACCCTGCTCGCGACCCTCATGGGGATCGCCACCCAGCAGGGCGGCCGCATCGTCTTTGGCGACAGCGACGTGACCGGCCTGGCCACATCCCTGCGGGCGCGGCTCGGTGCCGGCTATGTGCCGCAGAACCGCGATATCTTTCCGTCGCTGACGGTCGAGGAGAATCTATCGGCCGGGCTGAAGGGGCGCCCGCGCGCGGCGCTCGATGAGGCCTATGTCCTGTTTCCCCGTCTCGCCGAACGGCGCCGCCACTTCGGCCTGCAACTGTCCGGAGGCGAGCAGCAGATGCTCGCCATGGCGCGGACCCTGTTGGGGCATCCGTCGATCCTGCTGCTCGACGAGCCGCTTGAAGGCCTGGCGCCGGTGATCTGCGACGAGCTCATGGAGGCTATCACGCAACTGGGAACCGGCGGCCATGTCACGGTCCTGCTCGTTGAACAGCAGATCGAGCGGGCGCTCGATTTCGCTGACCGTGTCCTCGTGCTCGAGCGCGGCCGCGCGGCCTGGCAGGGCCCCGCCGCTGGCCTGAGATCGGACCGCGCGCTGGTCGAGCGCCTCCTCGGTGTCGGCGTCCACTGACGGCGCGTAGCTTCGACGTTCGCCCGACGATCATAGCGACCGGGTGATTCCACCCACTCGTGAAAGCTCGCATCTAGTCTAGATTAGAGGTCCAACATCGGCGCCTCGGCAGTGCTGGGGCTCGTCGCCGCGGGCTTGCGCCGCGCCGAACCGCCAGCCGTGGCGGCGACCGTGCCATCGGCAAACTGCAGCTCGAGCGCCATGGCGGGGGCGATCGACGCAGCTGCCCGCAGCGGCCGGCCCTTGCCATCGCGCACGAGGGCGAAGCCGCGCGCCAGCACGCCGCGATAGCTCAGCGACCGCATCATCTGGTCGAGGCCGGAGAGGCGATGCGCCCGGCGCTCCTGGGCGGCCCGCCAGCACGCGGTGAGCTGCCGGCCGGCTCGGGCGAGGGTGAGCTGGCGAGCGGCGAGCCGTTCGCGCTCTGCCGTCACGTGATTGAGGCGGGTCCGGGCCAGCCGATCGCCGAGCGCGCCCAGCGTCTGCCGCCGCTCCAGCACAAGACGTTGCAGCAGGGCCGGATCGAGGCGCTCGATGCGAGCGTCGAAGCGAGCCCGGCGGGCCCGCAGCTCGGCCCGCGGCGAATGGCCCGCCAGCACCGTGGCCGCCCGGGCGATGCGCCGGTGGGCGCCGTCGAGCACCCGTGCCAGCAGTCCGTCGAGCCGCGCCCCGGTCAGATCCAGGTGCTGCCGGGGCGGTGCCAGCACGGCGTCGCGTCGCGGCAGCGCTCGCGCCAGGGCGTCCAGGCGCTCGCGCCGTCGTTCGCCGTGCCGCTGCACGCCGCCGGCCTGCCGCCGCGCCAGGTCGGCGATGGCGGCGACCAGGTCGAGGCGAACCGGCACGATCTTCTCAGCCGCCCCGGTGGGTGTCGGGCAACGCAGGTCTGCCGCGTGATCGATGAGCGTCCAGTCGGTCTCGTGGCCGACGGCCGAGACCAGGGGGATGGCGCTGCGTGCCGCCGCGCGCACCACGATCTCTTCGTTGAAGCCCCAGAGATCCTCCAGCGAGCCGCCGCCGCGGGCGACGACGATGACATCCGGCCGCCGGATCGGTCCGCCTTCGGCGAGCGCCCCGAAGCCGTCGATGGCCGCGGCCACCTCCGCCGCGCAGCTCTCGCCTTGGACTCGCACGGGCCACACCAGCACATGGCGCGGGAAGCGGTCCGCCAGACGGTGGAGGATATCGCGAATAACGGCGCCGGTCGGCGAGGTGATCACGCCGATGGTCCGCGGCAGAAAGGGAATGGGCCGTTTGCGCGCCTCGGCGAACAGTCCCTCGGCGGCGAGCTTGCGGCGCCGCTCCTCCAGGATGGCCATCAGCGCGCCGAGGCCGGCCGGCTCGATGGTCTCGACCACGATCTGGTACTTCGACTGGCCGGGGAAGGTGGTGATGCGGCCGGTGGCGATCACCTCCAGACCGTCCTGCGGCTTGACCTTGAGCTTGGCGTAGGCGGACTTCCAGATGACGGCGTCGATCTTGGCCCCTTCGTCCTTGAGCGAGAAATAGCAGTGGCCGGAGCCGTGCTGGCCACGGTAGCCGCTGATCTCGCCCTTGAGGCGCACGTAACCGAACTGGTCTTCCAGGGCGCGCTTCAGGGCGCCGGACAGGCTCGAGACCGTCCATTCCTGGAGGTTCGACGGGGCCGCAGGCTCGGACAGGAGTGATGCCATGTGCCTCAAGGTAGCCATTGTTGGGGCGCGGAAAAAGGCACGCCGGCCGGCGCTGCACAGGATCCGGCCCCGCGCCGCGCGCGGCGGAGGGGGCGCTGCGGCCGCGCGGCGGCTTCACACCCCGCCGGCAGCCGACTAGATCATCGTCGCCGGCCGCCGAGGAGCGCGTCGCGATCGACGAGCGAACGAGGTCCCCATGTCCCAGCCTCTCTCCCTTGCCAAGGATAAGATCCGCGTCCTGCTGCTGGAGGGCATCAACGACAGCGCGGTCGAGCTCATGCGTTCGGCCGGCTACACCAACCTGGAGCGGTTGGCCAAGGCGCTCGACGGTGATGCGCTGAAGGCGGCGCTGCAAGGCGTCCACCTGCTCGGCATCCGCTCGCGCACCCAGATGACCGAGCCGATGTTCCAGGCCGCCGACCGGCTGATCGCGGTCGGCTGCTTCAGCGTGGGCACCAACCAGGTCGATCTGGACGCGGCGCAGCGGCGGGGGATCCCGGTCTTCAACGCGCCCTTCTCCAACACCCGCAGCGTGGCCGAGCTGGTGATCGGCGAGATCATCATGCTGATGCGGCGAATCGCGCCGCGCTCGCGCGCCGCCCACGCGGGCGGCTGGGACAAATCGGCGACGGCCAGCTTCGAGGTGCGCGGCAAAACGCTCGGCATCGTCGGCTACGGCAACATCGGCAGCCAGCTGTCGAACCTGGCCGAGGCCATGGGCATGCGGGTCGTCTTCTACGACGTCACCGACAAGCTCCGCCATGGCAACACGGAGCCGGTGGACAGCCTGGAGACGCTGCTCGCCATCAGCGACGTGGTGAGCCTGCATGTGCCCGACACGCTGGCCACACGCGGCATGATCGGCGAGGCGCAGATTCGCGGCATGAAGCCCGGCGCCTATCTGATCAACAATGCGCGGGGCCACGTTGTCGATCTCGAAGCGCTGGCCGCCGCGGTGCGCGATGGGCACCTGGCCGGCACCGCGATCGACGTGTTCCCACGCGAACCGGGCTCCAACGCCGAGCAGTTCAGCACGCCGCTGCAGGGTCTCGACAACGTCATCCTCACGCCGCACGTCGGCGGCTCCACGGTCGAGGCGCAGGAGCGCATCGGCACCGAAGTCGCCCGCAAGCTGCTCGACTATTCCGACGTGGGCTCCACCGTGGGCGCCGTCAACTTCCCACAGGTGCAGCTGCCCACGCGGCCGACCGGCACGCGCTTCATCCACGTGCATCGCAACGTTCCCGGCATACTCTTGAAGTTGAACGAGGTGTTCTCAGCCCGCGGGCTCAACATCGCGGCGCAGTATCTGCAGACCGACGGTGAGATCGGCTACGTCGTGATCGAGGCCGAGGGTCTGCGCGAATCGACCCAGGAGGTGCTGGACGACATCCGGGCCATCGATGGAACGCTGCGGGCTCGCCTCCTGTATTGACGGCACCCGTTGGCTCGGCGGCGCGTCTTGCCTTGCCGCTTTAGTTGATCAAGGCTGGCCCGCCGTGGCGATTCGGTCGAACAGGGCGGGCAGGTGCACGGTTGGTTGCGGTTGGGCTGGTCGGGGAGGCGACTGCGCCCGATGACCGGTGACGAGCGGTTGCCTGCGCGCCGTGCGCGGGCTTTTGCGAGCGCATGCCGACATGCCGATCGATCGAAAACACCGCTCGGAGATAACCGAGCCAGATTCAAGGGCTTGGAGCCGTCGGGCGATTCCATCTGATCGAGAAATGTTCTAGGCCATGAGCCTGGCGGCGCCGGGGCTGCTGGTCAAGCGGGACGGCCCGGTCGGAATCGCCCGGGGGTTCCACGGAGGGAGAGGGCGGATGCGCCGCCACGGTTCGAACCGAGTTACCCCAGCGCGCCGGCGACGTCATGGCTGAATTGAGTGAGCCGTCCGGCGCCCTGCTGAGCGCCAGCCGCCACGCCGACATGCTGACCCTGGGCGCCGCCTCGGCCTTGAACCGGGGCGATGCGGCCGCGGCGTTCCGCTTTGCCGATCGCCGGTGCCGTGTGTCCAGACGCGCCACCGCGCGCGACTATCTGCTGCGAGCCGAAGCGCTCCACAAGCTGGGCAACGTCGAAGCGGCGCAAGCGGACTTGGCGACAGCGATTCAGATGGACCCGGCCGACCCCTTGGTTGCCGTGCGGCTGCTGCGGTCGCCAGATGCCGCAGCCAGGCGGCGGGCGGCCTGGGCGCTGCTCAGATCCCTGACGGCGACGGCGGCCAACCGCCTGGAGGCTGTCGAGACGCTGTTTGCCCTCGGAGAGCCGGTCGTCGCCCAGCTCTGTCGTGCCGGCGCCAAAATGCGCGGATGGGTTTGCTGGCCGGGATCTGCGGCCGCTACCTTCCAGTGCCACGGCGTCGGTTTCCACGCCGCCCGTCTCCTCGAACGCGATCCCGCCCACCCGCTGTCCCAGGGCCACAACGCCTGCCTGCTGGATGTCGACCTCGACTTCCTGGGAGAATGCAAGGTCAGCTTCCGGATCCAGGATCGGGACGTGCCCTATCCGGTCGAGCGGGAGCTCGGCCTTGCACCGGAGCCCCGCTTCGGCGACGCCGAGGTTGGCAAGTCATCGGTCACGGCACTGATGATCGTCGTCCCGGTCTATGAGGACTACGAGGCGACGCGCGATTGCCTGGAGTCGCTCCTGCGCCAGGATTTAGGCCCCATGCGCCACCGCATCGTCGTGATCGACGATGCCAGCCCCAATCCGGCGATCAAGGATCTGGTCGAGGCGCTCGCCGCGCGCGGCGACATCGAGTTGCTGTCGAACCATGGCAACCGTGGCTTCGCCGCATCGGTCAATCGGGCGCTCAGGCAGCGGAGCGAGGGAGAGGACGTCGTCCTCGTCAACGCCGACACGCTCTTGCCGTCAACCGCGCTCGTCCGCCTCGGCGAGGCGGCCTACGGCACCCCCGCGATCGGCACCGTCACGCCCTGGTCCAACAACGGAGACCTGTTCAGCCTGCCTGAGAAGAACGTGGTCAATCCCATCGGCGGGCTTGCCGAGGTCGAGGCATGGGACAAGGCCGCCGCTGCCGCGAACGGCACGGGCGTCGTCGATGCGCCGAACGGCGTGGGGTTTTGCATGTTCATCACCGCGGCCTGTCTGGACAGGCTGGGAGGGCTCGCCGAAGGCTACGGCAAGGGCTATTACGAGGATGTCGATTTTTGCCTCAGAGCCAAGGCGCTCGGCTTCCGTAACGTCTGCGCGACCGGCGTCTACGTCGGTCACCTCGGCTCACGCTCGTTCAATCACGCCAAGCGCGACCTGGTCGTGCACAACCTGACGGTGCTGGCCACGCGTTTCCCCGACTACCGGCTCGAATGCGCCGTCTACTTGGAATTGGACCCCCTGCGACCGGCGCGGGAGGCTATCGCTCGGCTGGTCGTTCCGGGCGGCGTCGACGTCCTGCACGTCGCCGGACAGGGGCCGGGCCGCGTGTTGCTGGACGACCGCATCGCGCGGATGCGGGCGGACGGCAGCCGCGTGGTCTGCGCCAGCGAGGAGCAGGGGACGCGGCTGGCCCTCACCGGCGCTGCCGGCGAGGCACCGCAATCGCTGTCGTTCGCCCTCGGGGCTTCCGACGGACTGGAGGAACTCGCCGCGTACCTGGAACGCCTGGATCCGGCGCGGATCGAGCTGTCCGACCCGCTCAGCTTGCCGCCGCCGGTCTGGGACATCCTGTTGTCGATGGGCAAGCCGATCGACTGGGTCATCGCCGACGGCCGGATTCTCGCGCCGTCGTTCAGGGCCGGAACCGAGCCCTGCCGGATCGCGTCCGATCGGCGGACGGTGTGTGATGGCTGTCTCGATGCCTATCAAGCCGCCATCGACGTCGGCCCCATGGCCGGCTCCGGCCGCCGCCTCGACCAGATGCTGTCGCTCGCCGATCATATCATCCCCCTCGACCGGGTGACGGCGGCGTTCGTGCGGCGCTTTCTCGGCGCCGGAGCATCCGCCAAGCTGGTCGACACCTTTGCGCCGGCCGACCGGGCACCGCGGGGCGACGGCCGGGCGCTTGGCGTCGTGGTCCCGGCGGCCAGCAGCGAGGCCACGCGGCTGATCGCGTCCCTGTCCTCATCGTTTCGGGCGCATGGATACGATGGTCAGATCGTCGTGTTCGGCCAGACCCTCTCGGACCTTGCGGTCATGGGCCTGGGCAACGTCTTCGTCGCCGGCCGTTATGGCGCCGACGATCTGCTGCACGCCAAGCGGCACTTCGGCTTGAAGGCGCTCGTGCTGCCCTACCGTGACGGCCTCGCCCTGCCCGACACGTTCGCCGCCGGCCAGTGCCCGCCCAAGGCCTTCTTCGATTTCTCGTTCGGCGCAACGAAGGTCGACGGGGCCGATCTCGCCCTCGATCCCCGCCTCTGCGGGGAGCGGGCAGCCGGGGAAATCACGCGTTGGTTCCTAGACCTATGAACGAATTGCGGAGCGTCATCACGCCGGACCTCGCCAGCACAGGGCGAGCATCGGGGCTGCGCTGGCGGGTGAGCCTGGTCGACGGCGAATCCGTGTCGGGCTACGTGTTCGCCCCGAGCGATCCCGGGCGGCGTTGGGTGCTGGAGCTGACCGTCGACGGCATCATCGTCGATGTGATCCTGGCGAACCAGTTCGTCGACGAACTGTGGCGCGCGCGTGAGGGAGACGGGTGCTACGGCTTCTGGGCGCAGCTGCCGTCGAGCGAGCTGCAGGCCGAGGTCGAGGTGCGCGTCGCCAACACGCACGAGTCGCTACGCCGCTTCCGTCTGCCCGGGCGCGAGAAGGACGTCTTCACCCCGGTCGGGCAGGTGCAATGGCAGGGCGGCCTGCGCCTTGCCGGATGGGTTGGTCCGAGCCGCACGACCCCATGGCTTCGCTTCGCCGTCGATGGCGAATGCGTGCTGGAATGCGCTCCCAACCGCTGGTCGCATGTGACCAGGGTCACCAGTCACGAGGCCGTGCCGGGCTTTGATGTGCACCTGCCGCGCGAGGTCGCCGACGGCCGGCCGAAGGTGGTGCGCGTCTTCTCGGGCCAGGGCGAGGAACTCGGCGGCAGCCCGCTCAGCCTCATCGCCTTCCCCGATGCCCTCGCGGACGCGCTCGGCTATCCCGGCGACGAGACGGGTGAGAATGTTCGCGCCAGGCTCATCGACCGGATCGTGCCACAATCGCTGCCGTTTGCCGAATATGCCAGCTGGGCCAAGCGATTCCTGCGCCACGACGGCAAGCCGGGTGATGGTGCGATCGCGGTGGTCGTCATCGGCAACGCCGAGGCCGAGCTCGATCGGACGTCGCGCAGTCTGGAACGCCAGACGTTGACGAACTGGGTTGCCGGCGCCATCGCGAGCCCTGACGGCATCTGCTTCGATCCGGGCGACCTGGCCGAGTTCCTGAGGACGGAGGGCCGCAACAGCGCCGCGGTCGTGCTCATGCGCATGGGCACCGAGTTGGAGCCGAACGGGCTCGGCCGCCTTGCCGCGGCGATCATGGAGAGCCCTGACGCCGTCCTGGCCTACGGCGACGTGACCATCCCCGGGCGCGACGGTCGGCGCCTGCCCATCGCCTTCCCGGCCTTCGACTACGAGCGCCTGCTCGAGCAGGGCTATCCGGCGTCGCTCTTCGTCTTGCGGGCCGATGCCCTGTCGTCGGCCTTACAGCAAGGGGCATCCTCGCTGTTTGCACTGGCGCTCGCGCCCTTCGCCGCCGAGTTGCCGCCCGAGGAATTGGCTGTCCACGTTCCGGGACCGGTTGCCCACGTCGAGCCCCTGCTGGCCGCGGACGCGTTGCGGGACGCAGTCGCGGCCCACCTCGAGAGCCGCGGTGTGCCGTGCGCGCTGGACGTGGGCCAGGGCCCGATTTTTCCGTGCGTCCGCGTGCGGCGGCAAGCGCCGGCCGAGCCGGTGACGCTGATCATTCCAACGCGCAACCGGCTGGACCTGCTCAGCGCCTGCATCGATTCGGTGACGCCGCTGATCCGGGCCGGGCGCGCGCGGCTGCTCGTCGTCGACAACGACAGCGACGACGACGATACGCTCGCCTACCTCCGCGCGCTCGCCGCCAATGGCGCGACGGTGGAACGGGTGACCGGCGAGTTCAACTTCTCGCGGCTGAACAATCGGGCCGTGGAGCGAGCGACCACCGAACTGATCTGCCTGCTCAACAACGATGTCGAGGCGCTCGACGAGGACTGGCTGGACGAGATGGCGAGCCGGCTGGCCGAACCGCGGGTCGGTGCCGTCGGCGCCTTGCTGGCGTGGCCCAGCCGCGTCGTTCAGCACGGTGGCGTCGTCCTCGGCCAGAGCTTTGCGGCCGGGCACGCCCACACCGGATTGATGTTGGGCGATCCGGGTTACGCCGACCTGCTGCTGGTGGCGCATCAATGCAGTGCCGTGACGGGTGCATGCCTGATGACCCGCAGATCGCTCTATCGTGAGCTCGGCGGGCTCGATGAAACCCAGTTCTCGGTCAATTTCAACGATGTCGACTATTGCCTGCGGCTGAGCCGAGCCGGCCTGCGGACGGTCTTCACGCCGCATGCGCGGCTGATCCACAACGAATCCAGCAGCCGGGGGGCGGACCTGGCGCGGCCGAAATCCGAGCGGTTGCGACGTGAATTGGCGGCGCTACGACTAAACTGGTATGACCAGCTCGCCACTGACATGCTCTACAACCCAATTCTGGGGCTCGATCCCGACCCGTACACAGCGTTGGCTTGGCCGCCGCGCGGGCTGTCGCCCCGCGCCTGGGCAGCCCCGTCCGTCGACGAGCCGCTGCGAAGGACCATGGAATGACTGCTTTTCCTGACGTGACCGCCGCAACGGCTTACTCCCCGGAGCGCCGGGTCCAGCCCGCGAGGATCAGGCGCGTCCTGAACGTCGGCTCCGGTCCGGCCCTTTCCGGCCGCCTGCACGCCGCGTTCCACGGCGGTGGCTGGGACGAGGTCCGCCTCGACATCGACCCACGCGTGCTGCCCGATCTGGTCGGGTCGATGACCGACATGCGCGGGCTCGTGGCCGACGGCAGCTTCGACGCGGTCTGGTCGTCGCACAATGTCGAGCATCTCTACGCGCACGAGGTCGTCCCGGCGCTACAGGAGTTCCGCCGGGTGCTGGCGGATACCGGCTTTGCCCTCATCACTTGCCCGGATCTCGAACGGGTCTGTCAGATGGTCATCGCCGACGACCTCGATAACGTCGCCTACATGTCGCCCGCCGGTCCGATCACGCCGCTCGACATGCTCTTCGGCCACTCGAAATCCATCGAGAGCGGCAACGAGTTCATGGCGCACAACACGGGCTTCACCGCGAAGCGTCTCGGCCGGCTGATTCTCGAGGCCGGTTTTGCCGAAGCGCGGGTGGCCGCCGGACCGGCTTGGGACCTATGGGCTCTCGGCCTCATGCCCCGCGCCGATCTCGCGGAGGTTTACGTCACGCTGAGGGGGACCGCGCAGGCGCGGCTGGCGGAGCAGATCGAAGCCGGCTCGGCCAGCGCGTAGCGCTGCGAGCAGCCCTTCGCCACGGACGGCCCCCTTCCGCGCGGACGGCGCGCTGAGCACGGGCGGGGGCTCTTGCGCCCCGCAGCGGGCGCGGGAACAGTACAACCACTCCATGCGAGCCGGCTCAGGTTCCGATGAACGTTCTGTTCGTACACAATAATTTTCCGGCACAATTCCGCCATGTCGCACCGGCCCTCGCCAAGATCGCCGGCGTCCGTGTCGCCGCCATCGGCACCTGGACGGCGAGGGACGTCGAAGGCGTGAGACTCGAGCGCTATCGTGCCGAAGGTCCCTCGTCCCAGGCGCACACCTTCGCGCGGCGCTTCGATGCCGAATGTCGCCGCGCCGAAGAGGTGATCTACGCAGCGACCAAGTTGCGCAGCAGTGGCTTTGAGCCGGATGTCATCGTCGGCCACAGTGGCTGGGGCGAGACCATACCATTGCGGGAAATGTTCCCGAGGGCCAGGATCGTCGTCTACAGCGAGTTCTACTACCGCAGCCGCGGACTCGACGTCGGCTTCGATCCAGAGTTCCCGTCCTACGGGGTCGACGGCATGGTCGGCCTCAATGCGCGCAACGCCTCGCAACTGTTGGCTCTGGCGGACGCCGATATCGGCATATCGCCCACGCAATGGCAGCGCTCCACCTATCCGCCCGAGCTCCAGGCCAAGATTCAGGTGATCCACGAAGGCATTGATACCGCGATCGTGGCCCCCAATCCGGGCGCCACGTTCGAACTGGCGTCGGGCCGCCGGTTGACGCGCGACGACGAAGTCGTGACCTTCGTGGCACGCGCGCTCGAGCCCTTGCGCGGCTTCCACGTCTTCATGCGCGCATTGCCCGAGATCCAGCGGGCGCAGCCAAAGGCCGAGATTGTCATCGTCGGCGACACGGTGACGCCCTACGGCCTGCGGGCGCGCGGCGGACGGTCCTGGAAGGAGGTCTTTCTCGGCGAGGTGGAGGGCAGGCTCGACATGAGTCGCATCCATTTCGTCGGACATCTGGCCTACGAGCACTATCTGTCGTTGCTCCAGATCTCCAGCGCCCACGTCTATCTCACCTATCCGTTCGTCGTGTCGTGGTCGCTGCTGGAGGCCATGAGCGCGTGCTGCGCCGTCATCGGCTCGGACACGCCGCCGGTGCGGGAGATCGTGCGCGGGGGGGAGGGCCTGCTGGTGCCCTTCTTCGAACCCAGCGCCATTGCCGCCCAGGTCGTCGCCGTTCTCGAGAAGGGCCAGGCGTTCGACGGCATGCGGCAACGAGCCCGACAGCGCATCTTAGACGGCTACGACAAGGCCACGGTCTGCGTTCCGCGGTTGATGTCTCTGCTCACGCGTTTGTGACGATTGCTGCTGGCTGCTTTTTGGGCAGAGCTGTGCGAGAGGACTGCGGTTGCTCTCGCGCCTAAATTCTAGACTTGGCAAAAATATGAGTGGATTCAGTCGGTTGTTGATGGCTTTCGGGCTCCTTGACGAAAGGCGTCGGAATTGGCCGAGAATGAAACTACTTCGCCCTGCATGTGTCCCCTTTAGGGATGTTGCGCTGCAAAAAACAATCCCGGCGTACTTTAGTTAAAATTCGAAAGTATTTTCCCGGAAATACCGGTTGATTAGATTAAAAATTTTCAGAAATTGTCGCTCTTCGCCAATTTATGTTGGGCTCTAATTGAATAGGCGCCGAGAATGAACGTCGATAGCGCCCGCTCTATAGAAATTTATACTTGATTGATCATGAATTGTGCGAATTTTGACTATAATATGACGCTTGCGCCTCTCCGTCTGGCGGAGAAATGGATTGACTCCGGGATATCGTTACGGCTATCGTCCGGCCACATTCGAATTATGTCGCGATGCGGCAGCGAACGACGGGGGCACTGAGTGTTCGACGCGGGGGCACAACGGCGGACGGTCGTATCGGTGGAGCGCGGTCTTTACGTGCTTCGCTACGCTTCCTGCCCTGACGCGTCGAAGGCGCCCCGGGTGAGCTTCGCGCCCTCGCCGCAGTTCGCGGCCGCGATCCAAATTATTCCCGCGCCGGGCTACCGGCCCGGCGAGCTGGCGTCTCCCGGCGATGTCGCGGTGATCGTCGCGGCGGACGCGGGTACGTTGGATGTCTTCGTGCATCCGCGTTACGCTGGCGGGCCGACCGACTCCAATCTTGCCCTCGAGCGACTTGGGCCGAAGGGCGTTGCGGTTGCGTCTCCTGCGGCGGTCGCGCCTCCTGCGACAATGGCGGTTCCGGTCCAGCGGTCTTCGCCCCCGCTGCCCGCCTCGCCGGCGGGCGCCGGCATGCGCGGCTCAGTCCAGCCGGCGGTGTCCGCCCCTGCTCTGGCTCGGCTTCTGCTTCATGTCTCCCGCCGCGGCGATGTCGTCGGGCAGCCGGGCGAGTGGGTGGCTGGTCCAGCTGCGCCTGCGCCCATCGAAGGGTTGCAGATCGATCTCGCGCCGAGCTCTCCGTTCCGGTTGGAGTATCAGGTTCTGCTCGCCGGCTTCTCGGAGGGGTGGTCGGCCTGGATGCCAGCGGGGACGTTTGCTGGAACACGGGGGCGCGCGCGGCCGCTGAACGGTGTGCGGTTCCGGCTGGCGAGTTCCGGCCCGGATCGTTACGAGATTGACGCAGAGGCGCTCTATCTGGGTGCGTCGATCGATCGCAAGACGGGCGTCGAGCTCGAGTTCGTAGCGCCGTCTCCCCGCGACGCACTCGTCGGGTTGCGGTTTGCGCTCACGCGGGCGCAGCCCGAGTTTGCTGTCGCGGCCATGGCTCCGGTCGCGGCGGGGTTTGCCGGCTCGGCTCCGTCCGGAGCGTCAAGCTTTGCCGGCGGTGTCAACGCTTCTTCTTCTCCTGCATTTGCTGCGGCGCAAAATCCGCCTGCGGCATCCAATTCGGATGGTGGCCGCATCAAGGTGTTCCGGGCGGCCGGTGTTCGTTGAGACTCCTGTGCATTTCAAAATCGGAGTTAAGTAATGGCGACATATGATCTAACTACGGCCCAAGTCGAAGATCTGGTAAGCGCCTCGGGTCCGGCGGACATCCAGGCGGCGACGCTGGCTGCTCTGCAGGCCACCGGCGTGATCAATGAGAGCGGTGTTGTGGTGACCGAGGGTGGTGCGGGCTCCAGCCAGGAGTTCAACACCCTCTCGCCTGGCGCGATCTTCCTGGGTGGCGGCGAGGGCGGCACGGCGGACAACTACCGCATCGACGTGGTGGCCACCGACCCGGCGGGCTCCTATCTCAACGCCGGCGACGTTGACTATTACGGCCTGCTCGCCTGGGGTGAGGGTTCGGATACCGTCCAGGGCGGCTCGGGCGACTTCCAGACGCTGGTCGGCTTCCAGGGTGACACGCTCATCACGGGCACCGGCACCAACCAGATTGCCGAGGCTCATGGCGGCGCCACCGCTTACGTCACCGACGGCAACCTCGGTGCTTCGGCTGTCGGCTCGAACACGATCTTCGGCGGCCTGAACGAGGGTGACTCCTCGGTGCTGCTGTCATACGCCGGCACCAGCGGCAACAGCCTCCTCCAGGTGTTCCAGGGCAACAACACGCTGCTCGGCCAGAGCGGCTCCGACACGCTGATCGGCGGCACGGGCCAGGATGTCCTCATCGCCGGTCTCGCCGAGGGCGCTCACGACCTGCTGGTGCTGGGTTCGGGCGGCGGCCAGGCTCAGGTGGTGCAGGGCAACAACGTGCTGATCAGCACCGGCGGTGCCGACTCGCTGTTCGGCGGTGCTGGTGAGGATAGCCTGTTCGGCGGCGGTCAGAGCTACCTGTTCGCCGGTACGGGCGGCACCGACCTCTTCGGTCAGGGCGGCGACACGCTGTTCAGCGGCGCTGGCGACGACTACCTCCAGGTCACGGGTTCCGATGCGGGCACGTTCTACCTGAGCAGCTCGGATACGGGCGGCGGTAACGACACGGTCGTCGGCGGCGACGGCGCCGATCAGTTCTTTGTCGGCAGTGTCGGCAACAACACGATCATGGGTGGCGAGGGCGACGACACGGTCAGCTTCTACAACTACACCGCTGACCAGGCCACGATCACCCACAACGAGGACGGCAGCACCATGTACCAGTTCGGTTCGGGTGACACCGCTCAGAGCGTCCTCGTCTACGACGTGCAGAACATCATCTTCAAGTCGTCGGAATCCTGAGCCTCGCTCAGTATCTGATTTCAGAAAGCGAAGCGGGAGGCCGGTCGGCCTCCCGCTTTATTTGTCTCATGCTGTAGGTCCATTGCCGATCGGGTGAGAACGGCCCGGCCGGTGAGAACTGCTCCAAATACAAGACTTGGAACACTCCCATCGATCGGATGAGACCGTCCGATCGAGAGGATCTCCAGCTCGCGGAGCCCTTGATTCGATGGCCGCGCAGGACTTGCCGACATGTGCGGCAGCGCGCAGACTTGCCCCTGCCGCTGGCGGAGCATGCCTCTGCGGAGCCACATTGATCGGCAACGTTCTGTGCCGTGGCTGAGGAGCGATGATGTCTGAAGTGCTCGACAGAGATCAGTCGAATGCAGGTCCGGCCGACGGCCGCGGCGGCTCGCTCATGCAGAGCTTTATTCTGGCGGCGCGCCAGATCGGGGTTCATCTCGACGCCGGCGACATCATCCGTGATCACGCGCTAGCATCCGATGATCTGAGCCCGGCCGACCTCGTCTCGCTCGCCGGAAAATACGGGTTTCGTGCCAAGTCGCTGAAGCTCGATTGGGCGCGCGTGTTGAAGCTGCGTGAAGCCCTGCCGGCCGTCGTCCTGCTCAAGAACGGCTATTCGCTCGTCCTTATGTCCGCGCGCGAAACCCCCGGCGCCTCGGAGGTCGTGCTGAAGGACCCGTCCGTGCCGGACGCGCCGATCCTCGTCGACCGCTTCCAGTTCGAGGAGGCGTGGACCGGCGAAGTCATCCTTCTTCAGCAGCGTTATTCGGCCGAGCAGGCCGAGCGGCCGTTTTCCTTCGGCTACGTGGCCTCGCTCGTGTTCCGCGAGAAGGCGATCGTACGGGAAGTCGCCATCGCGGCCATCTTCCTCAGCTTCCTGGCGCTGGCGCCGATGCTGTTCATCCGGCTGCTCCTGGACCGGGTGCTCCATCATCACTCGTTGTCGACGTTCACAGCGCTCTGCATCGGCATGGTGGTCCTCACCCTGTTCGAAATGGTGTTGCTCGCCGTCCGCAAGACCCTGATCCTGCATCTGTCGGCCAAGGTCGACGCGCAGCTGTCGCTACGCATCTTCCACAAGGTGCTGCGCCTGCCGATGGACGTCTTCGAACGGACGCCGGTCGGTATCATCATCCGCGACATCTCCGAGGTCTGGAAGATCCGGACATTCCTCACCGGCACCCTTCTGGGCACAGTGTTGGATTCGTTCACGCTGTTCGTGTTCCTGCCGGTGATGTTCTTCATCGACTTCTGGCTGACGGTGGTGGTCATCGGCGTCGCCATGCTGATCATGCTGTGGATCGCGGTGATGCTGCCGGTCTTTCGAACCCGGTCGATGGCTGCGATGAAGGCTGAGGGCGACCGTGGGGCTTTCCTCGTCGAGACGCTCCAGGGCATGCGGACGGTCAAGACGCTGTCGCTGGATGCCCGTCAGCGCCGCCGATGGGACCAACTCGTCGCCTACGCCGCACGAACGCGCCTGCAGGAGGGGCTCGTCGGCAACCTCATCGAGACAGTCGTCATCCCGCTCGAGCGCTTCATGCAGTACGGCACGATCGCCATCGCAATCTACCTCGCCGTGGCGGGGGGCGATGCGGTGCAGGCCGGCTCGGTCATGGCCTTCTACATCCTGGTCAGCCGCGTCTGCGCGCCGCTGCGGGGACTGGGGTCACTCTTGCAGCAGTACGACCAGACGAAGAGTGCGGTGGCCATCGTCGGCGCCTTGATGAACCGTCCCGACGAGGAAGGGCGTTCGGGGCACGGGGTCCGTGCGCCCCTCAAGGGGGAGATCGAGTTCTCCGACGTTCGGTTCCGCTACCCCGGAGCCGTCAGCAATGCGCTCGACGACGTCACCTTCTCCATCAATCAGGGGCAGACGCTCGGCATCATGGGACGCAGCGGCTCCGGGAAGACGACGCTCACCCGGGTGCTCCAGCGCCTGCATTCCGACTTCGAGGGCCTCATCAAGATCGACGGCGTTGACATCCGCGAGTACGAGGTCGACCATCTGCGCCGGTCTCTCGGCGTGGTGCTGCAGGACAATTTCCTGTTCGGTGGCACCATTCGCGAGAATATCGCGATCACCAAACCCGACGCCACCTATGAGGAGGTTGTCACCGCCGCCCGTCTGGCCGGCGCGGAGGAATTCATCGACCGGCTGCCACGCAGCTACGAGACCATGATCTACGAGGGCTCATCGAACCTGTCCGGTGGCCAAAGGCAGCGACTGGCGATCGCCCGCGCGCTTATCACCAACCCGCGAATCCTCATTCTGGACGAGGCGACCAGCGCTCTGGATCCGGAAAGCGAAGCGATCATCAACGCCAACCTGGCCAAGATCTGTCAGGGTCGCACAGTGATCGTCATATCCCATCGTCTCGCCTCGCTGACGCGGTCCGACCGGATCCTGGTCATGGAGAAGGGCGCGGTCAACGACATGGGCACGCACGAGGAACTGTTGGCTCGCTCCGAGATCTACAGCGATCTCTGGTACCAGCAGAACGGCCACATTACACAGAGCGAGCCGAACCTGCGCCTGTTGAGGGGCCGCGATGCCGCGTGAGGTCGCCACCGACCAGGTCATTCGCCGTTTCCAGTCGGAGACGGACAGGGTCATCTACGGCACGGGTCCTGCCGGGTCGGGCTACGTCGTCTGGGCGATCGTGTTGCTGCTGGCAGGCGGCCTGGCGTTGTCGACGGTGCTCACCTTCGACCGGGTGATCGAGAGCACCAAGGGCAAGATCGTGACTACTCAGAGCCTGAGGACGATCCAGTCGCTCGATCCGGCCATCATCAAGAGCATCAACGTCAGGGAAGGTGAGCAGGTGGCCAAGGACCAACTGCTGGCGACCCTCGATCCTACCTTCGCCACGGCGGACGCGGGTCAGCTCGAGCAGCAGGTCGCCTCCCTGGACGCGCAGATCATTCGGGCCGAGGCGGAGCGCAAAGGTGAGACGCCGAAGTTCCCGGCGGATGCCTCCGCAGCGATGTTGCCTTACATCTCCCTGCAGAGCGGGCTCAACAAGCAGCGCTTGTCCCAGTACAAGGCCCAGGTCGACAGCTATACGCAGAAGATCAACCAGGCCCAGTCGACCGTGCAGCGGTTGCAGGGCGACGAGTCCCGCTACAAGGAGCGCGACAAGATCCTCAAGCAGGTCGAGGAGATGCGGGCGACGCTGGTCGAGAAGCAGGCCGGCAGCTTGCTCAATCTTCTGTCGGCGACGGATCAACGCCTCGAGATGCTGCGCACGCTGGAAGCCGGCCACCAGCAACTCGCCGAAGCCCGGCACTCGCTCGCCGGGCTCACGGCTGATCGCGATGCCTTCATTCAGCAATGGCAGGCGCAACTCAGCCAGGAGATCGTCACGGCGCGCAATTCGCGCGACACCGCGTTGTCGCAGTTGTCGAAGGCGAACCGGAAGAAGGATCTCGTGGAGATCCGGGCCGCCGAGGACTCGGTGGTTCTCAGTAGATCGGAGCTCTCCGTGGGCTCGGTGCTCAAGATCGGCGACGTGCTAATGACGTTGGCGCCGCTCAATGCACCCGTCGAGGCGGAGATGGAGATTGCCTCCTCCGACGTGGGCTACGTGCGGGCGGGTGACCGCACCACGATCAAGGTCGATGCCTTCAACTTTGTTTCCCACGGCGACGCCGAAGGAAAGCTGCTCTGGATCAGCGAGGGCTCCTTCACCACCGACGATACCGGCAAGGCCGTTCCGGCTTACTATAAGGCCCGGGCCAAGATTACGAAGATGAACTTCGTGAACGTGCCGGATTCGTTCCGGCTGATACCGGGCATGACTTTGACCGCGGACATTCACGTGGGCACGCGGACGCTGTTCCGCTATCTGACGGACGGTATGTCGCGCAGCGTGTCCGGAGCCATGCGGGAGCCCTGATGCTGGAAGCCATGCGGGCCAAGTGGGCTTTGCGAGGTCTTGCCAAGGGCAACCGCCTGAAGGCGGCGCGTAAGCCCTATGCGGCTTACGCGGCCTATCTCCAGGCGGCCCGGGCCGGCTCGCTGGAGGCCAAGCTGCGCCTTGCGGAGATGCATGAGAAGGGGGAGGGCACCCAGGCCAGCCTGCCGCATGCGCTCGCGTGGTATGAGGGCGCGGCGGAGCAGGGAAGCATCGTGGCGCATCTCAGCGCCGGCAAGTGCCTCATGAGGATGGAGGCGCAACCCCGCGGCATACGGGCCTGGTACATCGCGGCCAACGAGAAATCGCCCGCCCGGGCCAACGAGCTCGGGAAGATTTTTGGGGCGCGCATAGAGAGCGAGGACCCTTTCGTCCTGGCTCGAAAGCATCTCGCCGCCGCGGCCGAGGCCGGCCACGCGGAAGCCGCGTTCCTGCTGGCCGAGTTGCTGGCCCGAGGCAAGGGCGGTCCACAGTCGGACACAGAGGCGGTGCGGTGGTTCACGGTCGCGGCGGAGAAGCGGAACGCGGGCGCGGCCTACGGCTTGGGTGAGCTCTACCGGCTCGGCAAAGGGGGGGTCGAGCAGGATGAGAAGAAGGCGCTGAGGTGGCTTCGGCGCGCCGGCGACCTCGGCCACGCACCGGCCCAGGCGACGGTCGCGCAGATCCTGATGCAGCGTCAGTCGGTCGACGACGAGGCCGAGGTCTTCACCCGGCTCACGGCGGCCGCGAAGCAGGGCTTCACGCCGGGCCATTTTTTGCTGGCGGCGCTGCATTCGGCCGAGCGCGGGTCCTACTTCGACCTGATCAAGGCGCAGAACCACCTCTATCAAGCCGCGAGAGCCGATTACCTTCCCGCGATCATGCGTCTGGCCGAAGGGCTGGCCAGTGGCCGGTGGGCCGAGCGGGATTCGATCGAAGCGGCAAAATGGTATCGCAAGGCAGCGGATGCCGGCGACAAGAATGCCCAATTCGTCGTGGGCCGCATGTATGCCACGGGTGAGGGCGTTCCAAAAGTGATCGCCACGGCGGCGCGCTGGTTTCGCCGTGCCGCGGACAGCGGTCACGCCGTGGCGCAATTCAACCTGGGCATTCTGCTCGAGCGTGGCGATGGCGTCGACAAGGATCTCGCGGAGGCGCTGGGCCGATTCCTCGAGGCAGCTAAGCAAGGTCTCGACGTTGCTCAGTTCAAGGTTGGATTGGCCTATTTGCAGGGCACGGTGATCGAGCGGGATCAGGCCATGGCGGCCAGATGGCTCGAATGCGCCGCCGATCAGGGGAATGCGGAAGCCGCGACGCTGCTGGCGCAGATCTATGCCCGCCGGGAGACGCCTCCACCCGACCTCCAGAAAGCGAAAGTGCTCCTGGAAAAAGCGATCGCCGCGGGCCACGCGCCGGCCATGACGCATCTGGGGGCGATCTTGCTCAAGACGCGGGAGGGCGCCCCCAAGGCGATCGAGTGGTACCGGGCCGCGGCGGAAGCCGGTCAGATCGACGCCGAATACGCCCTGGCCATGCTTTACCTCACTGGCAATGTGGTTTCCGCCGACACGGCACAGGCGCTTCACTGGCTGGCCCGTGCGGCCAATCACGGTCACGTCAACGCCATGTTCCAACTGGGTGTGCTGTATTGTGCCGGCGAAAAGGTGCCGCGCGACGTCCAGAAAGGAAGCGACTATTACCTGGCGGCGGGACGGGCAGGCCACGTCGTGGCGAAGTACAACTACTCCATCCTCGTCTCCAAGAAGTACCGCATCAAGGGCAATGACGAGATCGCCAGGCAGTTTATGCAGGAGGCCGCCGATGCGGGCCTGCCCGAGGCGAAGGCTGCGCTGGAGGCCACCGGCGCCGCGGCGGCTCGGGCAACTTGAGCCGGGTTGCCCGAACGGCCGGGCTCATCGGATCGGAAAGAAGCGTTCCAGATTCAAAGGCTTGGGGCATTTCGATGCGATCCGATGTTTCCATCTGATCGAGAAATGCTCTAGAGCATGATCCCGACGGCGGCGTCCGGCAACGAAGGCGCTCGGCACCAGATCAGAGCAGGCAGATGAATCGACCGGCCGAGCAGGCTGAAGACGTGCTGAACTCGGGACTCTTCGATCGAGATTTCTACCTGCGACAGAACCGCGATCTGCGTGAGCGTGGGCTGGACCCCGGCATGCACTACAGCGCGATCGGCATGCGGGAGGGTCGCAGGCCGAATCTCTTTTTCGAGCCGGCCTGGTACGCGCGCAAGTATCTGTCCGGCGAGGGTGTCGATCAGGCGGTCGTCCATTACCTGACGCGGGGCGAGCGGCAGGGCTGCAACCCATCGCCGTTTTTCGACGCGGCGTGGTATGCGCAGCAGTATGGCATAGATCTCGATGCCAAATGCGCCCTTGCCCACTATCTCTCAGTGCAACTCGAGCACCGGCATGCGCCAAATCGCCATTTCGACACGGCAGACTATGTGTCGTCCAACCCGGATATACTGAAATACAAGGTCAATGCCTTCATCCATTACCTCAGAGTAGGCGTGTTCGAGGGGCGGATATGTCGATCGTTCAACGCTGAATACATGTGGCGAACTTATCTGGGCAACGACAGGTCGAAGAATCCGATTCAGGCGTTCTACGAGATCGGCGTCGACGCGGGTTGGCGGACGGTGCCGGATCCAGACCGCCCCAGCATCGCCCGCGAGATCAGGAGGTTCAGCAACCCGGGGCCGCTGTTCGAGGACGCGGCCGACCCCGTCGCACCCGGGACGGCGCTACGCGGCAAAGTCGTGGCGTTCTACCTGCCGCAGTACCACGCCATTCCCGAGAACGACGCGTGGTGGGGAACAGGGTTCACCGAGTGGCGCAACATTCCTCGCGGGGTGCCCCGATTCGCCGGCCACTACCAGCCGCGCATCCCCCGCGACCTGGGCTTCTACGACCTGACCGACCCCGGGATCATGCGCCGGCAGGTCGCCTTGGCGAAGCGCGCGGGGATCCACGGCTTCTGCTTCTATTACTACAATTTCGACGGCAAGCGGTTGCTTGAGCGTCCCGTCGACGCCTACTTGGACGACCCCACGCTGGATTTTCCGTTCTGTCTGATCTGGGCCAACGAGAACTGGACGCGGCGGTGGGACGGCATGGAGCAGGAGGTCCTGCTCCGGCAGGGCTACGACCCGGCCCAGGCTCGGGCATTTGTCGCCGACGTGGCGCGGCACATGGCCGATCCCCGCTACATGCGCTGCGATGGCCGGCCGCTGTTGTTCTTGTATCGATCGGATATCGTGCCCAACTGCGCGGAAAACGTGAAGCTATGGCGGCGGTGGTTTCGTGAAGATCATGGCCTGGATCCTATCATCGCCATGGCGCAAACCTTCAACAATAATGATCCGCGACCTTACGGATTTGACGGCGCTCTCGAGTTTCCGCCACACAAGCTGTCGTTGGACATCGAGCTCATCAACGCCACAGTCGATGTTCTTGATGACGATTTCGAGGGGCAGGTTCGCACCTACGACGACTTCGTGTCGGCGTCGGCCAGGGCCGGCGGCGGCCGGGAGTATCCCCTGATCAAGACGGCCCTGCCGGGCTGGGACAACGATGCGCGACGCCAGGGGAAGGGCGGCGGCATCATCCACGAGAGCTCGCCGCAGAAGTTCGGCGCCTGGGTGGAGACGCTGCTGAAGCATGCCCAGGCGCAGCCCTTCTTTGGCGAGCCGCTGGTCTTCGTCAACGCCTGGAACGAATGGGGCGAGGGGGCCTATCTGGAGCCGGACGTGCACTATGGCTACGCCTACCTCAACGCACTTGCCCAGGCCGTGGCAGGCGCGCGGGCGCGGCGCGCGCCCAAGATTCTGCTCGTCGGGCACGACGCTTTCCCGGCCGGGTCGCAGTACATCCTGCTCAATCTGGGCCAGCTCCTGGTCCATCGCTTCGGCTACGAGGTGGCCTGCATCCTCGTCGGCGGCGGCGATCTCGCGGACGACTTCAAGGCTCTGGGCCGGACGCTCGTGGGAGCGGAGTCGAGTGACGTGGCGAGCGATCTGTCACGCTTTGTCGCCGATCTGAAGGCGGCGGGATACGGCTTTGCCATCACCAACACCGTGTTCAGTGGCGCCATTGCCAAATATCTGAAGGATCATAGCTTTTCCGTGTGCTCGTTGATCCACGAGCTGCCGACGGTGATCGAGAGCAATCACGGGCGGACGCAGTATGAACTGATCTGCGCGTCGAGTGATGTGGTTGTCTACCCCAATGCCTATGTGCGCGACGAGCTCGACCGAGCTTTTCCGGCCGCGGCCCATCGCGCCGTCATCCGCCATCAAGGCCTCTACAACACGCCGACTGCGGTCCGGGATGATCGCGAGCAGATCCGTCACCAACTCGGCATCCCTGCGCATGCTCCCGTCGTGATCAATGTCGGCTACGGCGACGTTCGCAAGGGGATCGACTTCTTCGTGGAGCTCGCGGCCCGCATGGCCGCGCACGGTGTGCACTTCATCTGGGTTGGGGACGTGCATCCCCAGGTCTCGCCCTGGCTGCTGCGGGATATCGAGCGGCGGCGGCTCGATAATGTCCATCTGGCGGGATTCACCAAGGATATCGGCAGCTACCTCGCCGCGGCCGACCTGTTCTTCCTGAGTTCGCGGGAGGATCCGTTTCCGTCGGTGGTGCTCGAAGCGTTGGCGAGCGGGCTACCGGTCGTGGCCTTCGACTGGGGCAGTGGCATCAAGGACCTGCTCCGTTCCGATCCGCTTTTGGGCGTCACGACACCCTACCTCGACCAGGGCGAAGCCGAACGGACGGTGCTGCGGACCTTGAATGACCCGCACCTGCGCTCCGAGCCGGCGCGGACGCACCGCGCGCGGACCATCGAGAAAGGGTATCGGTTCGACAAATACGCCTTCGACGTCGCGGCGATCATGGGCCGTGTCTGGAAGATTTCCGTCGTTGTTCCGAACTACAACTATAAACGCTACCTTGAAGGCCGGCTGCGGTCGGTGTTCGAGCAGAGCTACCCCGTGTTCGAGGTCATCGTGCTCGATGATTGCTCCACCGACGGCAGCCCCGAGGAGGTGGAGCGCCTGGCCGAGACATTGAGGCGGGACTTCGTCTACGTGGAGAACGCGCAGAACTCCGGCAGTGTCTTCCGGCAATGGCAGCGTGCCTGCGACATGGCGCAGGGCGACCTGGTTTGGATTGCGGAAGCCGACGATCTCGCGGCCCCGGATTTCCTGCGCACGCTGGTTCGCTCGTTCGACAACGAGGACGTCCTGCTTGCCTTCTGCGATTCCCAGGCGATCGACGAGAGCGGCGCCCTGTTGCGTCCCAGCTACAAGGATTATTACGAGACGTTGTTTCCCGGCGCGCTCCAGTCCGATCTGGAGATCAATGGCGCCGAGTTCCTCCGGGATTATCTGTCCGTCCGCAATCCGATTCTCAATGTGAGCTCGGTGCTGTGGCGCAGGGACGTCCTGGCGACGGCCCTCGCGCGCTGTGGGGAGAATCTGGCGGACTACCGCCTGGCCGGTGACTGGCGCCTTTATATCGAGGCGTGTGCGCTACCGGGGCTGGTCGGCTACAAGGCGGACGCCTTGAACATTCATCGTCGCCACGGCGATAGCGTGACCCATGCTACGGACGAGTCAGCCCACCTGGCGGAAATCGAGCAGATTCACCGACACCTGAGCCGCTTCGCGCTCGGCCCCCAGCTGGAGCGAGCGCAGCGGACATACATCGAATCGCTGAGACGGCAGTTCGGGCTGGTGCCGGCGTCCTGACCGGGTGCGCCCCGGGCGGCTCGCCGTTCCCGACGCTCGACCGGTGGTGTGATTGCGCGCGCGGGCGGAGGCTTAGAGCATTCCGCGTTTCTTCGAATCATCGAAATGCTTTATCTGTTTGATTTATCTCCTTTTCTTTCACGCGAACCGGCGTCCACTTCGCTCTAAAACGCTCTAGGCGAAGATGCCGGGTCCCGCAACGAACGGGTCGGCGTGCTGCTCGCGCAGAGCGAGGTCGACCCGATACTGGTCCCGGTGCGCGGCTTCGATGGGCGCGCCGTTGCTGTACTGGGCGAACGCCCAATAATTTGCGGGCAGGTCCTCGGCCCGGCATTCGGCGAGGCGGGCCCGATACCAGGTCAGCAGCTCGAACACGTCGATGTGATCGCGGGCGTAGCGCTCGAGCATCAGCTCGCCGGCCCAGTTGACCTTGGTGAAGTGGAAGAAGCGCAGCTGTGATCCGTCGGCCCGGATGACACCGTCGGTGCCGATCGTGATCGGCCGCTGGCTGAGGTTCCAACTTGCGGCATTGTAGCCGGGGTCGCGGAGAATATGGACGCCCTCGAAAAACGCCGGCACATGATCGCACCAGCGCTGATCGGTGAAGAGTCCGTTGGGAATGTCGTCAAAGCAATGGTGGCGCAACCGGTCGCCCCACCAGGCGGCGAAGCGCCGTCCCGACGGGCGGTTCGCCACGGCGATGAAGCCCAGGTTGTAGATGCCGTGCTTTAGCGATCCGACCTCGTTGTCGAGGATGGCGCCGCGCTCGGTTTCCGGCACCAACAGATGGGGCGTGAGGACGATATCCTGTTCGTCCAGAAGCTCGACGAGCGGCGTCAGTTCACTGAAGACGGCGATGTCGGGGTCGAGATAGACGACCTTCTCGGCGCCCTCGGCGAGCATGCGTTCGAGCATCGGCGCCTTCACCGCGGTGCAGAGCTCGACGACGTCGTGATCAAACAGGAAGCGCGTCGGGTCCGGAAGTGCCAGCTCGCTGATCCGCACAACGCGGTCGAACGGCTCCTGCCCCACGTCGAACATCCACCCGCGGGGCTCCTGGTCGCACAGGCACAAAGTGAACTCCCAGTCGGGGTGGAAGGCCTTCAGCGTCGTCGCTAGGACCCGGGCGCGGTCGAGGTACGAGAAGGACGCGCTGGTGTAGCAATGCACCTTAGGCATGGGCGTCCTCGGCCGTCACGGCGCTGGCGGAGGCCAGGCGAGCCTTGCCCGCCCGCATGCGCCGGGGGATGAGATCGTGGGCGGTATTCTCGCCGTCGAGCAGGATGCCGCGCCGCCGCGGCGCAGCTGCCAGAGCCAGCAGCGACCCGGAGGCGAACAGCTCCAGGAGGTCGGACCAGTCGGTGCAGGCAAAGCCCTGGCCGGGCGCGTTGCGCTGGACTGCCGGCCAGATATTGCCGGCGTCGTACTTGGCAACGACGAAGGCGCCGGCCGCGAGCGCCTCATGGACGGTGAAACAGAACGTCTCCGGAGCCTGAGACCAGCTGACGACCACGTCGATGCCCAGCTCGGCCATCGTTGTCACCATCCGATCCGGGGCTGCCATGCCGGCGCTCACGGACACGTGGTGGATGGCGGGATGTGGCTCGGAGCCGTCAAAATAGCCCAGTTGATAGAATTCGTAGCGTGCGTCAGCCATCAGCCGCCTGGCGAGTTCGTCGAACTGATTCCAGCCCTTGCTGGCGATGCGCGCGCCGAGGTGCGCGACCTTGAGCGGCTGGGCGGTGGACGGCGTGAACGGCTCGGGCGCCTGACAAAGCCGGGCCAGTTCGACGACCCGCGTTCCTGCGTGCGGCAGGGGGCGTTTGTCGAGCCAGCGGGCGAGGGCGCTCTCCGACGGGGCAAGCAGGCGCGGTCTGGTTGCCAGCAGAAAGGCGTCGACGCGCCGCAGATGCTCGATTCTGGCGCGACCGTAGACGCAGAGGCGACAGGCCATCGAGTCGGACGGTGGGGCACCGCAATAGCTCACGTCGTTTCGCGTCAGGTTGAAATTGGGACAGATGCCGAAGGAATCGTGCAGCCAGAATGTCGGCGTCGCGTCCGGCACCGCGGTGAACAGCTGGGTCAGGACTTCCGGTGCGTGACCCATGAGATGGTGCACCACGAAGTCGACCGTGCAGCCATCGGCGGCGAACCGCGCCAGCGCGCCGGTTACCGCGCGGGCGTCGACGGTGCCGAGCGCTCGGCCGGACAGACGGGCTCGGAAAACGAAAGCGTCGGCAGAACTTGGTGGCGCCAGCGTGACCCGATGGCGAACCGGGCAGAGGTGGAGATAGCTCCAGCCGTGGCTCTCGAAAGCCGCTTGCTCCTCGCCGATGAGTTTCTGCACGCCGCCGATGTTCTCGGCATAGTCATCATGGCTGGTGGCGACCACGAGTGCAGCAGCGCTCTCGGCCCGCAGTGCGGCGATGAGCTCGCCTTCGTCCATGTCAGGATGGCGGCGAACCTCCTCCGCCATCGCTGCGGCCCGCTCATGTGGGGGGGATGCGGCCTCGAGTGTCTGGCGATAGGAATGCCAGCGGCGGCGCAGCGGGCGCCCCTCCTGTCGACCGACCGTGGCGTAATGCACCAAGGGGTTGACGTCAGCTGCCGCCACGTCGGGCGACAGCCGCAGGTAGAGCTCCGCGTCGAAGCGCGGACTGGGATTGCGTCCCTCACGCCATCCGTAGCGCAAGTAGTGCAAGGCCGCATCCATGCCGGCCGTCTCGACGTCCGGGTTGCGCGCCAGATAGTACGTGGCATCGAAATAGGGCGCGATCAGCGCCAGCTCGATGAGCTCATGATCACTCGGTCTGTCGGACACCGTGTTCAACTTTCTCAAGGGCGACGCAGCAGCGAACGGGCTGCGCTCCCGAGCAGCCGCCTCAGCCGCTGGCGCGCCGGAAACGGCACCCGCAATGGCGCGGTCAACCGCCAGCTGGCGCTCCGGCGAAGCAGCTCGACCTGCGCTTGCGCGGCCCGCAGCTCGGCCGCCAGGCGCTCCTCCGCTGCCGCGAGCGCCGCCGCGGCGCTGGCCTCGCGCACCTGCGCAGCCGCGGATAGGCCTGCCTGACGTTCATCGGCTGCCGCCAACGCCTTCCTCAGGCCGGCTTCCTGGGCCTCCGCGGCCTTCAGGGCCTTCGATAAGGCCTCCCCGCGCCGCTCGGCCTCCTCGAGCGTTCGCTCTGCACGGCGCCGGAGCGATCGCTCCGTGCCGACCTCCTGGAGCGCCTCCAGGAACCTGTCCTGTGCCTTGGCTGCGGCAGCCGCGGCCTGCTCGATGCGGCGCCGGCTCTCATCGATCCCGAAGGCGTCGACGGCCACTCTGCTCCGCTCCGCCTCCAGCTCGGCCAATACGGCGGACAACCGCAAACCAGCGGCCGCGGGGGCGGCGTCCTCGCGGTCCAACGTCTGCTCCGCGGCGCTGGCCCACCCGTCGAGAAAGCTATGGCGATCCTGGCCGAGCCAGGAGCGGCCGGCCAAGGCGACGAACTCAGGACTCGTCTTGGCGCCGAGCCACTCGCGCATGCCCCAGCGGGGCGTGCGCCAAAGGGCCTCCTCGAGCTCGGCGATTGTCGCGATGCGCGTCAGCATGCACGCGTGCTCGATCAGCGAGGCCTCGAGCTTGGGTGGCACTTTGGGCGCCGCCAGCAGCCCCGCCTCATAGGCAAAGGGATAGATCGGGTCGGGGTCGTTGCGCAGGTTGTTGGGATTGTAGGAGGGGAACGCGAAGTAATAGAGGTCGAGCCCCCAATCGAGAAGCATCGCTGCCACGTCGAGCGACACCTGGTTCTCGTTGCATTCGAGCCAAAGTGTCGTCCTTCCTTTGGACAGCTCGGCGGCATCGGAGGCCAGAACCTCACTCTCCATGCCCTCGAGGTCCAGCTTGACCAGGTCAAACGGACCGTGACCGGTGCGGAGCTCCGCCAGCGTGAGCACGCGCTCGGGGGGTGCGGACACGATCTCGCCCGCCGCTGCTGCGGCGAACGAAGTCGCCCCGAAGTTGCCGGGAACGCTGCTACGCCCAGGCGCTGCGGCCGTCCCGCCGGCGGCGACCAGAGCCGAAATCGAAACTGTCGGCGCGCGGGCAAGTGTCTCGGCGTTGGCGCTGAGGTGGGCGAAGGCCTGCGGGTTGGCTTCTACGAAGGTGAGGGCGCCAAGCGGGCGCAGCTTGTCGAGGCCGAGCCCGAAGGTGCCGACGAACGCGCCGAGATCGAGGACACGGGCGCTCTCCGGCAGGACCGACGCGGTAAACACCACCTCATCCCAAGCCCATTCGCCGTAGCGCGCCAGGAAGCGGCCTACAACATCCTCTTCGATGTCCGGCACACTCAGGAGGCCGTAACGGGTCTCGACAAACGGCAACGAAATGAGCCTCGGCACTCGGTGTCTCAGGATGGCGCGAGATATCAGGTTTCCTGGGGGCGCGTCGAGAGGCGGCCGAGGTCGTCGGCATCATCGTGAACGAAACCGTCAGGGCCCCGTCGCAGCGGAATATGCCATCGCCGCGACGGGTCGATCGCCACCGTCCGTGCGGGCGGTTACGCAGCGGACCTCAGTTGCTGCGCCGCCCGGGTTGCTGTACCTGAATTCCGCGCTGCGGCACCGGGTCCCGGACGCCGCTCGATGCGGCCCATGGCGGTCGGTCTGCCTCGCGATCCGGCGGGCTCGGCGGGCTGTCGTATCAAGGGCGCCTATTCTGCGGCGCATTTGAAATTCAGCTTGCGCAAGATAAAAGCGGTCGTTGGGCTGGGGGACCCTTATGGCTTACTTGTTCGTTCCGGACATGCTGGTCGGGCGTGCGGCCGAATTCGTTCAGCTTGCCAATGCCCGGCTCGCCAGCTTGATCTCCGCACCTGAGGTCAAGGACAGCGATAGGGTCTTTGCGTTTCCCCTCATCGATGTGTTGCGGGCCTTCGCGGCCATTTCCGTGGTCGTCTATCATGTCATCGAATTCTTCGAATGGAAGAGCTACCCCGTTACAGGGTTTCTGCTTTGGTTCCGCATCGGCTGGATGGGCGTCGATCTCTTTTTCGTGATCTCGGGCTTCGTCATCGGCCTGTCGGCGTTCAGGCGGCTCGATCGCCGGGGGCCCCGGCAAGCCCGTGCCGAGTTCGTTCGCCACCGGCTCGCCCGCATCGTGCCGCTGCACTACCTGACGTGTCTTTTTTTCGTCGCGTTCATCACGCCCGCCATTATGTTTTCCAATGGATTCTGGGCGCAGATCGTCAGCCATGCCCTCTTCGTACACAACCTGATCCCGGAGCATCACCGCGCCATCAACAACGTCAACTGGACGCTCGGCGTAGAGATGCAATTCTATCTTTTGATCTTCATCGGGGTTGTTTGGCTGCGTCGAGCCAAGCCGTGGCTCATCCTCGCGCTCGGGTTGAGCATAACCTGGATCTGGCGCAGTGTCGCGTTCGCCCATATTCCGGCAAACGATCCAGTCGGGGTCGATGCACTCTTCATGGCCGTGACGCAACTGCCCGGCATGCTCGATGAATTCACGTTCGGGCTGCTGTTGGCTCGCATCGTGGTTGCCCCGCGGGGGCAGCGGCTGTTGGCGGCCATTGCACCCTACGCCTGGATCGTGGTGGCGATGGCAGGGCTCGTCGTGTGGGCTATATTGACCGTGTTCTGGATGGCGCCGGCCTATTGGACATCCTGGAAGATGGTGGTGCTGTTCCGCACGCTCATTGGAGTCGGGGCGGCGGCCTGCGTATTGGCGACGATCACCATCCGAAGTCGCATTCTGCTGCTGCTCACCGCGCCGGTGCGGTATCTGGGCACCATTTCGTACGGCATCTACCTCTGGCACCTGCTCGTGATTCTCTCGCTGCATCGGGTGCCGGGGATGACGCCGCAACTGGCGTTGCCCGTCGTGCTCGCGATGACGTTCGTGCTGGCCGCCGTCTCCTGGCACTATTTCGAGCGCCCCATTCTCCGGCGCTACGCCCACGCCGTACCGAAGTGAGCCGGCAAGCCGTCGCTATCGGCGCGCCGTCGGCTCGGGATGTCCGCGGCGGCTCCACGTAATCGGCGGAACCGTCAGGCCTTGTCCGGGGCCGGTGCGGACGGTGCGTGTGGCCGCCCGATGCCGCGATAGATGAGGCCGGCCTCGGCGATCTCGTCGGACGGGTAGATGTTGCGCAGGTCGACGATCACCGGCGCCTTCATCACCCGCTTGAGCTCGGCCAGGTCGAGGGCGCGGAAGGGATCCCATTCGGTGACGATGACCAGCGCGTCGGCGCCGGTGGCGCAGCTGTACGGGTCCTCCGCGTAGGTCACCGCCTCCAGGAGGTGCTGCGCCTGCTCCATCC
>NZ_BMGG01000005.1:0-101522 GCF_014640075.1 Chelatococcus reniformis
CAGGTTGAGCTCGCGCTCGAACAGCCACCGCGCATCATATTCGCGAAAGCCCGTCGGCTTCACCAAAGGCCGCGTCTCATACGCATAGCTGTTGCGCGCAAGCGAGGTTTCGGGCCGGGGGATCGCGAAGGGGAGCAGATCGCGGACCGGATCGAGGGCCTGCGTCCATTTCTGAGCAGAGACGGGCATTGCGATGGTATAACCCTGAGTTGCAGCCACGACGTGAAAGCGAAGCCGAGCGGGAGGGTGCACCTTTCTCGCCGCTCGGCCCGGCCGACGCCTCGCCGGCAGACTCATCTTCCCGAAGGGCTAGTCGCAGCGAACGCGTCCGGTCGCCTGACCGCCATCTGGTGGTTGAATTCCGCTTGCGATCGCTTAAGCGTTCGACCTTGCCGGCTTCGAACTTGCGATCGAACCCAGCAAATCGAACCTATCATTGTCCGTCGGAACGGAAATATACTCACTTCGGCTTACGTTCGTGGTCTATTCATGAGGGGAGGCGGCGTCGCCGCTGCATATTTGAAGTCTAGATGGCATAGGCGATCCGGAAATTCTGCACTTGCAGTGCTGATGGCCGTTGCGGTGCGCAAACTATGCCGGACGAGCCACTGAACGATCTGGTTTGCACTTGCGAGAGGTGCCATGCTGGGATCGCGGCTGCGCCGCTCCGCGGCCAACGACTACCCTCGCGCGCGCCGGTTCGAATGGGATCGTGGAGGAAGGCGCGAGGTCTTCCATCGGAGCGCTCCTCGCTGATCGTTCCCGCCGTCACGATGCCTTGTTCAGGATCGTGCCGAGCAGATGGCTGCCGGTCGACTGCAGCCGCTCGACCGCATCGATGACCAGCGGGGCGGGCGTGCGCCCCCACTCCACGGCGATCAGGAGACCGTCGAGCAGCGGCCCCATGGCAATTGCGCCCGAGTTCTGATCCAGCGCCGGCAGATCGACGAGCACGAGGTCATACGTCGACAGAGCCTCGCTGAGGCAGCGCATCATCGCGCTGGAACCGAGCAGCGCTTCGGATATCACCGAGTTGAACTTCTTCGTCGGCAGCAGCTCCACGCCGGTGCGCGGGACCGGGATGGAGCATTCGCTGACGGGGCAGTCCTCGAGCAGAATCTGCACCAGGCCGGGTTGGCCCGCGGTCGTCACGGCCTGGGTCATGGCGCAGCGCTCGAGATCCGCGTCAATGACGAGGACCCGAACGCCCGAGGCGGCGAGGAGGCACGCCAGGTTCCCGGCGATGGTGGTCTTTCCCTCGCCACCGATGGCGGAGGTGATGCCGATGGCCCGCAGCGACCTCCGCCGCTCGGTCGCGGCGAGCGTCGTGCTCACCTGAGCCAAGGCATGGAGGAAGGGGTCCTTGCCGAGCTCGTCGGTCGCGGTGAAGCACTCGAGCGACGGCTTGCCGTATCGGCGCTTGAGCAGGGCCAGAAGGGCGCCGAGGCGACGGCCGAAGGAGCGGCGGACCGACCACCGGGTGCGGGACGTGCGGCGGATCAGGGGTAGGGCGCCAAGGCACAGCAGCCCAAGCTGTTGCTTGGCGCTGCGCACCGAGCGGATGGTGCTGTCGAGGTTCTCCCTCAGGATCGCCAGACCAACGCCCAGCAGGCCGCCGAGCAATACGCCGAACGCAACGATCAGGGTGCTTCGCGGATGGCTCTTGTTGAGCGGCGTGGTGGCCGGCGAGAGCACGCGCGTCTCGACCATCGGGTTGGATTGCCTTTGCACCGCCTCCGCGTACCCCTGCAGGGCGCTTTCGTAGATCTTCTTGTATGCCTGGGCGGTGCTCTCGAGCTCCTCCAGGGTATTGCGGTCCCTGGTCCCCCCCTGAACCTGCGCGGACCCGTCCGCTCCGGCATCGCCTCTCTGCTCGTCCCTATAGCCTCGGTAGGCGCGGCCCGCCTTGAATTCCTGAAGTGCCAGCGCTGCTGTACTCATCTGCTCGCGCAACTGAGCAACCCGGCGCTCGAGCCATTCCGAGCCCACGCGCGCGGAGGTCGCGCGCGAATCCAGCTGGTCGTGGATGTAAGCGTCCGCGGTGGCATTGGCCACTTGCGCAGCCAGCTTCGCGTCCGGGGACGTGAATGTCAGGTCGATCACATAAGAGAGCCCGGAGCGACGCACGTCGAGACCGGCGCCGAACGCCGAGACGGCTTGCTGCAGGAGCGCGCCCTCCGGAAGCTCTTCCGTCTGCGGTTTCACGAAGGCGGGGTTCTTGAGCAGCCCCAGCTGCCGGATGACCGCCACCGCGATGCGCTCCGAGCGCAGCACCGCCATTTGGCTTTCGAGCTGTGCGCTGTCGATCGTGCTGGATTGCGCCTCGTCGCGTGTCAGCTGGGAGGACTTGGGATCGATGAGCAGCTGCGTGCGCGCCGTATAGGTGGGCGTCGCGAGCTTCACGTATGCCAACGCGCCGCCGACGCTGATCGCGACGGCAACGAGCACGATCAGGATATGGCGCAGAACGAAGACCGACAGCTCCGGCACCGCGACCAGGTCGGGGGGAATCGTTGCGCTCGACCAATCGGCACGCGCTTCGCCACTCAAAGTGGGCACAACGGGGTGCGCGCCGCGCCTTGTTAGGCTCATAATCTGACCTGTGACCTCGCCGGCGTGGACATCCGCATATCCGGCAGCACAAAGCGAACGTGTTCGCGACGCGCTAGCCGTTCTTCCTTGTAGTCCGGCTTCCGCACCGCAAAAATGTCCCCAAAATTGGTAGGACTTACACACTAAGGGCCTCGCCATGCCGCTCGCGGCTGAGGGCGCCCGACGAAGGGGGGCGATGGCCCTTGGACCGCCCCGTGTCGAATGCACGTGCGCATGCCGCAGGACAGGTCGGATATGTTCGGGGCGTGCGGTCGGCCGGTGCAGACGCCGCCGCGCTCAGACCTGGCGGCCCGCCCCGCGGAGGGATCGCGCGCGCCGCCTTCAACCGGCGCTGGCGACGCCCTCGCCCGATAAGCCTCAGGGTCTTCCTTTTGGGCTGATGCCGTACCTGTCTCGATCAATGCGTCATCCCTCGAACGACCGAGCTATGACGTGGAGACTACGCCGGAAGAGGTATCGGGGATATAGCCGCCGACTGAATACGTTCGGCGCCGCCGCGTCTTGCTACACCCTTTGAGTGTCGTTGTGCCCTAATAGGGGTCTGGTCCCACACCAAAACAACGTGGTTCAAGGAGGCATCATTGCTCTGTCTGTTCGAAAGGTCAGGTCCGGAATGGATGTGCATAGCGAGCCGCGCTCAGCGGGTGTCTACCTTGGCCATGTGAGCGACGCTCCCGTCGCCACGCTCGGCGAGCCGGCGGTATATGGTGCGACCGCCCGGCCCCTCACAGTGCTGATCGACAGCCGCAACTTCGTGCGCGACTGTCTGTCCTCGTCGCTTCAGGCGGCCGATGCGGAAAGCGACTGCCTGACGTTTGACAACGTCCAGGACTGGCAGGCCAGCGGACTGTCGGCTCAAACCTCGCTCTTGCTGTTCTGGGCGAACCAGCTGAGCTCCACATCCGAGCTGGAGCAGCAACTGGCGGAGCTGAAGGCACTGGCGCTCGAAATCCCGTTTGCCGTGATGTCGGATCAGGAGAATCCGGAGGCAATCGTCGAGTTGATGGCGGGCGGCGCCCGCGCCTTTCTTCCGACGAGCCTGAGCCTCGACGTGATCGTCAAGGCGCTTCACCTGGTGCGCGCCGGGGGAACGTTTATTCCCGCGACCTGCCTTGCCGCGATGTCGAACGATGGTGCGCGCAGTGTGCCGGCGCCGGCGGATCTCGCCGGGCTGTTCTCGCCGCGGCAGCTCGCGGTAGCCCGGGCCATGCGGAAGGGCATGCCGAACAAGATCATCGCCTATGAGCTGGCCATGTGCGAGAGCACCGTGAAGGTGCATGTCCGCAACATCATGAAGAAGCTCAAGGCCAAGAACCGCACCGAGGTCGCATTTCTGACCCAGAGGCTGTTCCCCCAAGACTGAGTTTGCCAGGTTGAGCCATCTCACTTGAGCGGGACGATTCTTATATTAATCATCCCGCCATAAGTCCTGGTTTAGAGCATGAACCTGTCCAGAGTCGCCATTCACATTCTGGGATCATGATCTAGAGCATTTCCGCGTTTTGTCGAATCACGGAAATACCCTATCTGTTAGTTTTTTCGCGTTTTCTTCACAAGAACCAGCGTCCACTTCGCTCGAAAACGCTCTAGTCGATTCCCGAGCGGATCAGTTGGCGGTACCGAAAACTGAAACGGCGGCCCTCCAGGATATCGGAGAGGCCGCCGTTTCAGTTTCAGCTGTGGAGAGCGGCCCGACAGAGCGCCTCCCATCGGGTGGAAGGCACCCGATCGCTTCGCAGCCGGTCATTTCGGTGGGCGCGAACCGATCGGGGTATCCGCGACGCTCGGCGCCATGCGCAGGACGAGCGTCGCCAACCGGAGTTCGGTCGTCGTGCAGAGCCTCAGACCCTGTTGTAGATATCCTCGAACCTGACGATATCGTCCTCGCCGAGATAGGCGCCGGACTGCACTTCGATCAACGTCAGGGGGATCTTGCCGGGATTGGCGAGGCGATGCACGCAGCCGAGAGGAAGATAAGTCGATTCGTTCTCGCGCAGGATGATCTCCTCGTTGTCGCGGGTAACGATGGCTGTGCCGTTGACGACCACCCAGTGCTCGGCCCTGTGAAAGTGCTTCTGGAGGGATAGCTGGGCGCCCGGCTTCACCATGATGCGCTTGACCTGATAGCGCTCGCCCGACTGCACGCTCTCGTAGTGTCCCCAGGGACGATAGACGATTGTCGAATAGTCCTTCTGCGCGCGGTTGAGCTCGGAGAGCTTGTCGACAACGTCCTTGACCCGCTGGCTGTCCGCCCTCGGAGCCACCAGGACCGCATCGTCGGTGACCACGACAACGAGATCGGACAGGTTGAGGAGCGCAACCATCGGTCCGGTCGAGCGGACGTAGTTGTTCCTGCAATCCAGCAGGATCGCGTCGCCCGAGACCGCGTTTCCGTTTTCGTCCTTGGGCGACACGTTCCACAGTGCCTCCCATGAGCCGACGTCGGCCCAGCTCATGTTCGTCGGCACCACGGCGGCGCGCTGAGTGCGCTCCATGACGGCGTGGTCGATGGAGATGGTCGGGGCCTCGCCAAAGATCTTGGCGAGATGCAGGAAGTCGCCGTCGTTCTGGGCGCCCCGCAGCGCAGCGCCGGTCTTGGCCACGAGTTCGGGCTCGAAGCGCTCGAGCTCCTCGATGAGCCGCTGCACCGGAAACAGGTAGATGCCGGAGTTCCAGCTGTATTCGGGCCGAGCGAGAAATTTCTGGGCGGTTGCCAGATCGGGCTTCTCGACGAACGAGCTGATAGCCAGTAAGCCGTCAGCCGTGGGCAGCGGTGCTCCGGCCTGGATGTAGCCATAGCCGGTGTCGGGCGCGGTCGGCTTGATGCCGAACGCCACCAGTTTGTCACCGCCGCCGGCTAGGGCAGTGCCGATCGCCGTGGCGAAGGCGTCGGTCTGGACCATCACATGGTCGGACGGGAGTACGAGCATCTTCGCGTTCGGCGTCTCGTCGGCGATGTGCATGCCGGCGGCAGCCAGGGCCGGCCCGGTGTTGCGGTTGGCCGGCTCGAGCAGAATGGAGCGAGGGGAGACGCGGATCTCCTCCAACTGCTCGCTCACGATGAAGCGGAAGTCTTCGTTGGCGACGATGACGGGACTTGAGAATTGGCCCGCGTCGCTGACGCGCAGCACGGTCTGCTGGAACAGGCTCGGCTCGTTGTCGAACTTCAGGAACTGCTTCGGAAGGGCCCCTCGCGAAATCGGCCAAAGGCGCTTGCCGCCGCCGCCGCACAAGATGACCGGAACAATTCTGGACATTCTACCTGCACCTTCCTGTGCTTTCTGTTGCGCGATTCTCAAGCCGGCCGTCCTGCCGGGCGGAATGCTGCAATCGGATGGGAGAGCGGCGTCTCGAGATTTGACGGCCCAGCCAGCGGATCTGCTGAATGCTCAGATCTCCGAAACGTCGATACGACGCCCGCGACAACGCGTGGTCTTTTAAGCTGATCATCGTATGAGTTCGCAGAAGTGGAGCAAGGTGCCAGAACGGCGACGCCGCACTCCTTCCGATCCGCAGAACTACGTCTTTCGCACGAGGCGCCCATCAACGTCTCCGCCGCGGTGCGCTCGTGGGCGGGACAGGTTTGATGGGGCAGAGATCATGGGGTTGGATGATGTACGAAGATGGGATGCGGCACATGGAGCGGCAATTCCGACGCCTCCTTGGGCATCCGTCCTCGCGGTCCCGCGGACGAGCGCATCCCGGTCGCGGATCAGTCCGCGCTCAGAGCGACGCTCGGCCGGACCGGGTCGGGCGCTGCCGCAGCCATTTGCCCGGAATGCAGGACGCCAGGAGGCCGATGAGGGCGCCGATCCCCTTGATCTCCAGGTCCGGAAGCCGGCCATGGCGGCTGAACGTCAAGTTCTGTGCTGCCTCGAGGCCACCGGCCACCACCACGATGCCCAGGAGCAGGATGAGGCGGTGCTTCGGGTAGGCAACGCCAAAGGCCAGGCCAACCAGGCCGAAGGCACAAAGCCGCTCGAGAGCGGGCGAGGACGAAACGACGGGTCGCAGCTGGATCGGGGCCAGGGTGACGAAGACAATGGCGAGCAGCAACAGCCACGCTGCCGACCGTGCAAGAGTTCTCGTGTTCATCGGTTCCGCGGAATGGCGCGAGCGCAAGTCTCGATCAGATGGAGGACACCGAGCGAGAGGAAATGCCGCAAGTCATGAAATTTGAAGCGCGTCTCTGCGATGAGGGGGTTGCGCGCGATCGGAGCGACGCGCTCTCGAGCTCGACCCGACATCCGGTTGCTCCCATCCGTCTCCCTCGCCCCGATGGTCTTGCGCGAGGCAGGAGGGCGGCGGCGCCGGCTGTGAACGACGGATGTATTGGCTCGGACGCCGCGCCACCCCGAACCCTTCCTCGTGCGTGATCTTGTCCAACGCGGCGTCGATGTGCGGGGATCATGCTGAAGGACTTCCATCTGCGCTCGAAAAAGGCGAGCCGGGCACCGAAGGGGGTTCGGTCGCCCGGCTCTCACCGCTGTTCACTTGGGGGTCGAAATCAGCGGCTGAGTGAGCTTAGGCTGCGCCCGGAAACCGCTCAACATGGGCCATTGGAACTAGAACTACATCGAATTCACGCGAGCTATGGACAATGCGTCTCGTCCATAAGCAAAAAGAGGTAGGCGAGATCATCCGAAACTTCCGATTTTCATGAGAGCCCCGGGGCGGGGACCGGAGCGGCGACCTCAACTTCGTCGGACGCGGGCAGCTGAGCTCAGGCGCGACCAGCCGCCCAGTATGTGGGTGCAGGCACGAGCGTGCCGGGAGGGCCGGCGTTCCAGAAATCTCCGACGACGCGGGTGATCGCCTCCACCGGCAGGCACCAAAGGCCCACGTCGTCCTCCCAGAATACCTTGCCCCCGGTGAGGCGCATATTGTCCGTGGGGACGACGAATTCCGCTCCGCCGCGAGCTGCGATCCGGAGGCAATGGGGCCTGCGGGCCAACGTTTCGTAGATCTTTTTCGAGATGGGGCTCACGTTCTGTCCGCCTTCCAATGTCTCACTCGAAGCACGCGGCAAGCCGCTCGATGGGATCTCGCGAAGCATGCCGTACCGTGCCGACATCCCGTCGGCACATGCCTGCATTACATCCCCAACGGTATCCTTTTCGTAACAGTCCCCAGTGGTCCCCGCCTGCGTTCGGCGACGCGGGCGCCTGGAGGGAGCGGAAACCCGACCGGCCTTGTGCAGGCGCCGGAAGTGGAACGGACGTGTGTGAGCGCGAAGGTACGTTCGTTCTCATGACGTCGACGTTCTTGCACATCTATCGGTAAATCGAGGCCGGCGCAAAGTTCTGCCGGTATCGGCCAATTGCAGATGCATCCTCGGCGCTGCTCCCGGGTCGCTGCGGATACTCGCGTCGCTCGACGGCACATCAAGCTTCGACGGGAACTGCGCCGCAGTCGACTGCCGTTGCTTTGCATGAAGCCGATCGACGGCGATATCCACAGATTTAGCTAAGGCGCGAAAGCGGCACGGCCACCCGGCACGCGGGATGCCAGCGCACAATTTTCGCGCAGGTCGAACGAGCCTACCTGGATGGAGCTGGATTGCCGACAGCACCTTGTGCCATGAAACTCATGGTGATTTCCGTTGCTTGAACGGTTCGACACCGGAGTTCATAGCGGCGCTTGTTCCAAGCTCCTCCGCTGGCGTCCGCCTCCTCCTGGTTCGCGAGAGCATCCGGTCTCGCACCGCCTGGGACGAGCCGGGACCACGAGCCTCATTCTCGCATTTGTCGCTTCGTAGCCCGACGCAAACGCGATCGCAAGCCATATCGGGATCGGGAGCTTGGGATCGGCCGGAGCTAGGCGGCATCGCGTGCGCTCGACCGAGCGCGGTTAGAGCCGGCCCGGGCGTGTCAGCGCCGCCGCAGGATACCGGCGTCGAGCTCCCGCGTGAGGACGGCAACTTCGGTCCGGTTGCGGGCCTTAAGCTTGCGCATGATCGTCCTGACGTGAACCTTGACGGTGCTCTCGCTCATCGCCAATTCGTCGGCGATCACCTTGTTCGGCAGCCCCTTCCCCATAGCCCGCGCCACGGCCAGCTGGCGCGGCGAGAGCAGCGTCATCAGTTCGGAGGCGCATGGCGCGCCGACGCCATTCGCCATGGCCACCAGGGTGCTCGCGGGGACGAAGCTGCCGCCGGCCCGCACGATGGCCAAAATCTTGGCCGTCAGCTCCACGCCCATGCTCGTGGGCAGGAAGGCGCGGGCGCCGCTGTTCATGACCTGGGCGACACTGTCGGCGCCCTCGTGGTCGGACATCACCACCACTGGGGGCGGCGCCGGAACCTGCAGCACCTGCTTCAGGCGGCCGGCGAAGAGGTTGTCGGGCTCCGGCCGCATGTATGGCGCCGACATCCACAGGATGAGCAAGGAGGTCCGGGCGGACACGGTGCTCCGCTCCCACGCGGCCACGCTCTCGAAAGCCTGAAAGTCATGGCCGGCCTCAGTCATGCGCAGGGACGCCAGAACGCATTCGCGAAAAAACGTTCGGTCCTCGATCAACACCGTGCAGGGCTGGCCGGCCGGCTTTGGCGATGGGTCCGCATCGGGGGCCGAGCCCGATCTCTCGCGTTGGTCGCCTGCCGAAGCTGCGGTGCCCAAATTCGTCCCCCGTGGAAACCATGCGCGGCACGCGCCGAGCAAAAGCCCGTCTGTCTATGCGGAAACGGATACTCGGCCGGTCGGCGCTGCCGTCCGTGCGACAGTCCAGGCGGGTCCGAAGCGCAAGCATCGTTGCATCGGTTTCAGCTTGGGCATTCCAGTTTTCGTCAGCCTTACCTTTCGTCAGCTACGTCGCAAATTGGATTCCCTATGTTGATGGATGTGCGGTCGAATGACGCAGGTGCGCCAGCGCCGCTGCGCCTTGCATCGGGCGGGCGCTCGCGGCTCCGACCAAGACGCCGGGTGACAGCGTCGTTCTGTGCCCGGATCAGTCAACTTACTCTGAGATCTGGTGAATTTCCGGACTTGCCGGGCCGCTCCGATCGTCAGGAGAGCCCTGGGTCTAGCTGGTCGACGAACTGGCCGGCGCACGGGGCTGACGTAGCCCGTGCCGTGGCCGGGATTATCCTTTCGTGCAGGCCAGGGGCGGCGACCCCATTTATAGGTCCGTGGCCGTTTCCGCTGAGAATGGGCGCCAAGCTCGGCGCGCATGCGTTTGGGCCGTGACGGAAGCGCTGGTTTTCGGTACTAGCTCGTCAAACGAAGCGATCCGTATACGCGCGTCTTCGTTGCCGCAGCCGACCGCGTAAACGCGTACTTCGACAGGGATGGACGAATGCCAGCCTACCGCTCCCGAACCACCACCCACGGCCGCAACATGGCCGGCGCCCGCGGTCTCTGGCGCGCCACGGGCATGACGGACGCCGACTTCGGCAAGCCCATCATCGCGGTCGTCAATTCCTTCACGCAGTTCGTGCCGGGCCACGTGCACCTGAAGGACCTCGGTCAGATGGTGGCGCGCGAGATCGAGGCGGCCGGCGGCGTCGCCAAGGAGTTCAACACCATCGCGGTCGACGACGGCATCGCCATGGGCCACGACGGGATGCTGTATTCGCTACCCTCGCGTGAACTGATCGCCGACAGCGTGGAGTACATGGTCAACGCGCACTGCGCCGACGCCATGGTGTGCATCTCCAACTGCGACAAGATCACCCCCGGCATGCTGATGGCGGCGATGCGGCTCAACATCCCAGCCGTGTTCGTCTCGGGCGGCCCCATGGAGGCCGGCAAGGTGGTGCTCGCGGGCAAGACGCACGCCATGGACCTGGTCGACGCCATGGTCGCCGCGGCCGACGACAAGGTGTCCGACGAGGACGTCAAGACCATCGAGCGCTCGGCGTGCCCGACCTGCGGGTCCTGCTCCGGCATGTTCACCGCCAATTCGATGAACTGCCTCACCGAGGCGCTCGGCTTGTCGCTGCCCGGCAACGGCTCGACGCTCGCCACCCACGCCGATCGCCAGCGTCTCTTCGTGGAGGCCGGTCACCTCATCGTCGACCTTGCACGACGTTGGTATGAGCAGGACGACGAAACCGTCCTGCCGCGGACGGTCGCGTCGAAGCAGGCGTTCGAGAACGCCATGGCCCTCGACATCGCCATGGGCGGCTCGACCAACACGGTCCTGCACATCCTGGCGGCAGCGCACGAAGGGGGCATCGACTTCACCATGGACGACATCGACGCGCTGTCGCGGCGCGTGCCGGTGCTCTGCAAGGTGGCCCCCGCCAAGAGCGACGTGCACATGGAGGACGTCCACCGCGCCGGCGGCATCATGGCCATCCTCGGCCAACTCGATAAGGCCGGCCTCATCCACCGGGAGCTGCCGACCGTGCATACGGCTACGATCGGGCAGGCCATCGAGCACTGGGACATCTCGCGCACCACGTCGCCGAAGGTGCGCGACTTCTTCCTGGCGGCGCCGGGCGGCGTGCCGACCCAGGTGGCGTTCAGCCAGAACCGGCGCTGGGACGATCTCGACCTCGATCGTGAGACCGGCGTCATCCGCGACGCTCAGCACCCCTTTTCGAAGGATGGGGGCCTGGCCGTCCTGAAGGGCAACATCGCCCTCGACGGCTGCGTGGTGAAGACCGCCGGCGTCGACGAGAGCATCCTGAAATTTTCCGGGCCGGCCAGGGTGTTCGAGAGCCAGGACGCGGCGGTCAAGGGCATCCTGGGTGGCGTGGTCAAGGCGGGCGATGTCGTCGTCATCCGCTATGAAGGCCCCCGCGGCGGTCCCGGCATGCAGGAGATGCTGTATCCGACCAGCTACCTGAAATCGCGGGCGCTCGGCAAAGCCTGTGCGCTGCTGACGGATGGACGCTTCTCGGGCGGCACCTCGGGTCTTTCCATCGGCCACGCGTCGCCCGAGGCGGCGGAGGGCGGCGCCATCGGGCTGGTGCGCGAAGGCGACGTCGTCGAGATCGACATTCCCAATCGAACGATCAATCTCGCGGTGGGCGACGCGGAGCTGGCCGCTCGGCGCGCCGAGCAGGAGGCCAGGGGCTGGAAGCCCGCCGAGCCGCGCAAGCGCAACGTGACCAAGGCGCTGCGCCGCTACGCCGCCTTCGCCACCAGCGCCGCCAAGGGCGCCGTGCTGGAGCTCGGGGACGACTGACGGGTCGAGGATGGGCGGTCAGGCGGCCGCCCGTCGCCAAAGGCCGAGCGCCTCCGCACGCCGGCCGAGCCGCTCGCGCACGGCCCGCGGAAGCTGCCGCGCCGATTTGGCGCGTGGCAGCTCCATCTCGGGGATGCGTGGCTGTGGGGGGCCGAACAGCGCCTCGTACTCCGCATGGTTGTCGAAGCGGCGGCGCGTGACGTTGTCGACGAATGTCTCGGCCGGCGTTCCGTCGGCCAAGACCAACGCGTGGTCATCGAGCTCGATGTGATAGTAGATGAACGGCTCGGTCGGCCGCGGCATGCGCCGCACGGTGGTGCCGTTGACCAGCGCACCGGCCTGCGCCAGCACGCCGTCGACCAATAGGGCGTGTTCAGGCGAGACGTAAAGATCACGCACCGGCATGCGCTCATCCAGGGCGCCGGCCGAGATGCGGATCGGGGATTGGCGCATGGGATCAGCGAAGGCCGGCGCTACCGTCTGCCGGCCGATCCAGCGGATGGGCCTCGCCACGCCCGCCGCCGTCGTCACCAGGTCGCCGGCAGCCAGCGTCTCCACGGGGCGCTCCCCGTCGGGCGTGGCGATGCCAGTGCCGGCACAAAAGCACACGGCGACCGTGATGTCCGTGCCGCCCTCGCCGTCGTCGGCAAGGAGGAAGGTCGCGCGGCTGTAATCTTCCGAGGGGCTCAGCCGCAGGGTGATGACGCCGCCGCCCTCGCCGGCGGTCTGGGTGATCTCCAGCAGGTTGCCCGAGAGCAGCGTGACGGTGTCGCCGGCATCGAAGGGCACGCCGAGCAGGTCGATGGCATCGTCGGCATCGTTGAAATCGTCGATCAGCCCTTCGAAGGCGCTGGGCGTCAGCAGGCGCAGCTCGCCGTCGATCAGCGCCACCGTCTGCTCGCTCGCCGTCCCCCCGTTGAGGGTCACCGTCGCCGCGCCGGCGAGGGTGAGGGTGCCGCCGCCGCCGAGGTCGCCGCTCAACGAGAGACTGGCGTTTGCGACGGTGATGCTGCCGTCGTTGACCAAGGCGTTGCCGGTGAGGGTCGCGCCGGCGCCGACCAGCACCTCGCCCTCGTTGTCGAGCGTCTCGAACGACAGCAAGCTGCCGGCAAGGACGTCGATCTGCCCGTGGCTGATGAATTCGCCGGCGAGGAAGGAGCCGGCGTCGGTCGGAATGCTGAGCACAACGCCGGCGGCGAGCACTGCGGGGGCATTGAGCGCGAACAGCCCGGCGTTGAACAGGTTGATGGTCATACCGTCGAGAGTCTGGCCGTCGATGACGATCGAGCCACCGTCGACGTTGAGCGTGCCCGGACCGACGCCGGCCTCGTCGTGGACGGTGAGGCCACCGACCACCGTGAGGCTGCCGAAGCCGATATCGAGTTCCCCCCGGTAGGTCATGGCCTCGAACGTGGCGCCCTGGAGGGTGAGCGCCGTGGTGCCGTCGTCGACGATGGTGCCATTGGCGATCGTCCCGCCGTTGACGGTGAGACTTCCGACGCTCGCCAGGTCGAGGGTCTGGTTGGCGATCGGGTCGGCGAGATCGAGCCGCACGCCCACGCCGATGGCGATCGTCCCATTGTTGGCGATGTCGCCGCTGGTGAGCTCCGCCAACGCGAGCGGCAGATCCTCGAACTGCAGCAGTCCGCCAGCGCGCACGTCGATGGAGCCGAGACTGCTGTAGCCTCCATCCGCGTAGAGCACGCCGCCGGCGTCGATCTCGATGGGCCCCCCGTTATTCACGTTGCCCGAATAGAGCGTGGAGCCGTTCCCGATAGTCACGGCGCCGACGTTGTCGAACTGGGCGCACCCTAGGTTCGAGCTATTGGCGAGTGTCAGCGCGCCAGCGTTGGCGAACGTGCCCGAGACCTGGATGACGCCACCGTCGAGCGCCAGCTGCGCCGAGAGCGAGAGAGACGCGACGGCACCGACGTCGCCGGCGATCGTTGGCCGACCGCCGTTGATGAACACCGCGTCCGCGGCGCCCGGCACCCCCGGAGGATCCCAGTTTGCCGCGTTGCTCCAATCGCCGTTGCCGGCATCGTCACCAATCCAGGCCTTGTCAGTCATCCTCCGACCGCCTTCCCATGCCGCCCGCTCGCGGGCGCGCGCCCGTTGCTATTAGGCGGGTGGTCCGCGAAGTTCCAGTGACAGGGATGCTCGACAGACACCAGTGACGGGTGGACGACGTTCGATCCCGAAGCTCGGCTGCCCGCCATTCAACAGAAATGGGGCCGCTCATGCGGCCCCGATGTTTGATGGATGCAGTGCTGTTGTCAACCGTAGTAGTAAATCTGGTCGGACACCTGCGCCGCGGTCACGCCCAGGAACTCGATGCTGTAGGCGCCGTTTCCGAAATTGTAGGAGAGCAAGGCACCGTCTTGGGTGGAGGTGAGCGACATCTGGCCCTGCACGGCAGTGGGTAGCCCCACGAGATCGATGCCGTCCTCGAAGTCCATGATGTAATCTTTTTCGCCGGCCGCGAAACCTTCATTCATGATGAAGTAGTCGAGCCCGGTCCCGCCATAGAGGCTGTCGTGCCCGTGTCCGCCGATGAGGCGGTCGGTATCGGCCCCACCGTAGAGCTTGTCGCTCCCGGAGAAGCCATAGAGCAGATCGTCACCGGCATCCCCGAACAGGGTGTCGTGGCCCGATTGCGATCCGATGATGTCGTTGCCGTCGCCGCCGTGCAGGGTGAAGTTGCCGCCACCTGCCGCGAAGACCTGATCGTCACCCGCTTCGCCGAGCGCCGACGAGCCGGTTTCGCCGACCAGATACAGAAAGTCGTTGCCGTCGCCGCCGTAGGCCACATCCTTGCCGGCGCCGCCTGCGATGAAGTCGTTGCCGTCGCCGCCGTACAGCCTGTCATTGCCCGAGCCGCCGTCGACGGTGTCGTTCCCCGTTCCGCCATGGACGACGTCGTCGCCCTCACCGCCATAGACGAAGTCATCGTCTGCCCCGCCGTCGACGAAATCCTTGCCTTGGCCGCCATCGAGGAAATCGTCGCCGCTGCCGCCGTAGAGGCCGCCGAAGATCGTGTTGGACCATCCGCCGACCGTCGAGCCGGCCGTCACGCTCCCCTGTCCATCGTCCCCGCCGCCGCCGTAGATCGAGTCGTTGCCCGCTTCGCCCCGCAGCGCGTCGCGTCCCTGGCCGCCGTCGATGTAGTCGTTGCCGCTCGCGGCGTCGATGATGTCGTTGCCCGCATCGCCGTACAGCCATTGGGCGGCCGTGGTGGTGCCGGTGTTGATGATCCAATCGTTGCCCGCGCCGCCGTAGGCATCCATGTAGAAATTTCCGGCCTGCCACAACGTGTCGCTGCCGTCGCCGCCGTAGGCTTGGAACGCCCCGTCGTCCCTCCGCAGGCGGTCGTCCCCATCCCCGCCGTATTGGCGAGCGTTGGCATTGTTGTTGACGTAATCATCACCGTCGTCGCCGTAGTAGGCCATCTTACCTCTCCTGATGTTCTGCTCGCGTCATCGTATTGTTGCTTCGGCTCTGCGGCTTGGAGCAGGCGCAGCTCCCCGATGCGGAGAACACTACTGCGAGGGCCTTGGAGGGGTCGTGCGCCAGCGTACACGCTGGCGTAGGTCGCTGTATCGGCGGGTCAGGACGTCCGCACGCGAGATGGGATGCGGGAGAGCGGCCAAGCCTGCGTGCGCGGCCGGCGAGTGTGTCGAGGACAGACCGATGCCGGAGCATGTCGCCTTTGGACGAGGATTTGCGATGATCCGGCTCAGTAAGGCGAGCTGGCGAGGAACCCCCCAAAAAAGTAGACCAGGCCGCCGATCATTGCCGCAATCGTCAACGCCAGAGCGGTGAAGCCGGCGATGATCTGATGCCGGGGGGAGAGCGCGCTGCGCGCCCGCAGGCATGGGTCTTCCACCAGTCTGCGGCTGGCCCACGCCAAGGCGATGCTGGTTGCGATACCGATGCCGGCGAAGGCGGCCGGCGGCCATTGGAGATGTGTGAGAACCTGATGCACGGGATAGTGCCACAGGTAGATGCCGTAGGAGATGATCCCGACGAAGACCAGCGGCCGCCACGAGAGCGCGCGATGGGCCAGGCTGTCGCGCGCTCCGCCGACCGCGAAGCAGATGAAGATGCACGAGAGCAGCCATATCGCCGTGGCGCCGCCGGGCGACCAGGGCACCAGGCAGATCAGCGCCAGGTAGGCCAGCACGGCGCCCGTGAAGGTGGCCCCGTTGATCGGCGGCGGCTTGAGCAGGGCGAGCAGACACCCGATGAGAAGCCCCGGTGCATGGGTGTCGAAGCCGTTGTAGATCCGGTCGATCGACGCGCCGCCGAGCGTCATGGCGGCCAGCCAGACGAGCGCCGCCGCGGTCAGTCCCAGGATCACCGCCGCGGTTCGGCGTCCGGCGATGGTGCGGACGGCGATCAGGACGGCGGGCCATAGGAGATAGAACTGCTCTTCGACGGCCAGGGTCCAGGTGTGCGCCATGTAGGACGGCCAGCCCGGCACGCCGTAGGCCCTTGTCCAATTCGCCGTATAGGTCAGCGCGCCGATCGCATTGATGGTGGCCCCCCATGTGGAGAGCAGCACCTGCGGCAACAGGAAGAGCGAGGCCGAGACGACGGCGAGAAGCGGCAGCAGCCTGGTCACCCGATGCCAGTAGAACACGCCGAGCGACCGATTCTGCTCGTCGCCCTTCAACAGCACCAAGGTGATCAGATAGCCGCTCAGCACGAAGAAGACGTCGACGCCGTAACCGCCGCCAACCGCGAAGCCGGGGAGGCCAAAGTGACCGAGCACGACGGAGAGCACGGCGATGGCACGCAGGCCATCCAAGGCGCCGACATAGGGCAGGCTCGTGACCTTGTCGGTCATGATCCACGTCTTGGCCGCGTCCATCCGCGCTGGAAGCTCCTCGCTTGCTCGTTCGCTGGCCGGGTGTGCCATCGTGGGTGCCGCGGCGCAACCGAAGCGCTCCTGCGGCCCGTCGTGAACGCCGGCGCGGCGTGCGGGAAGCAACCGGCCGCCCAAGCCGCCCACACGGCCGGGCGCGCCGGCGCGCCAGGCCAGCCGATTTCCTGATAGTTTGAAAAATAGGCACTGAGGATCTGACGGTCGCGCCCTGTCTTGCCCGCGTTGTCGTGCCAGTTCCTGCACGTCTGCTACGACGACCCGCCGGCGCGGCTGGCAGGAAACCCGCATGGCGCGATAAGGTGCCGGGTCAAATCCCATAGCGATGAAGGAGGAAACATGCGCCCAGTGAAACGTCTCGACCGCTCGGTCAAGGGCCGCGGTGTGCTGGTCACCGGTGCCGCGAGCGGCATGGGCCGCGCAACGGCCCACGTGTTCGCCCAAGAGGGCGCGAAGGTCGCCGTCACCGACGTGACCAAGGAGGGTGTCGACCGGGTGGTGGCGGAAATCCGCGATGCCGGCGGCGACGCGACCGGCTGGGTGCTCGACGTCAGCGACCACCAGCAGATCAGGGAGGTCATCGGCGACATCGCCGCGGCGTTCGGACGGCTCGACGTCATCGTCAACAACGGCGGCATCTCGGCCATGATGACGATGGAGGACCCCAGGTATGACGAGACCTGGGACCGGGCGGTGTCGATCCTGCTGACGGCGCACCAGCGCATCGTGCGCACCGCGCTGCCGCACCTGCGCAAGTCGGACGCCGCTCGCATCGTCAACATCGCCTCGACCGAGGGCTGGGGCGCAACCCCGAGCGATACGATCTACGTGGCGGCGAAGACCGGGGTGATCGGCCTGACACGCGCCATGGCGGTCGACCTCGGCCCCGAAGGGATCACGGTGAACTGCATCTGCCCCGGCCCGATCAACACCGGCATGACGGCGTCGATCCAGGACGAGCACAAGACCATTTTCGCCAAGCGGCGCACGGCCCTGAAGCGCTACGGCGAGCCGGAGGAGGTGGCGGCGATCACCTTCAGCCTGTGCCTGCCGGCATCGTCCTACATCACCGGCGTCGCCATCCCGGTGGACGGCGGGCTCACCATCCGCAACGCCTGACCTTGCGCCATCCCGCGCGGCGCATGGCCGTCGCGGGATGGCCGGGCGGCTTGGTGGCCAAGGAGCACCCAGGCCTGGCTGCGAAGCGCGACTGCGTCGCCGGGCCGAGGTCCTGATCAATGTATTTATCCGGGGCTTCGCCTGCGGCGACATGCGGCCTCGGAAAACAGGACCCGAGCGTTTCCCGGCGAACCATGCGGACGAAGCCGCCTAACCGCCCATCCACGGAACGGCGGCTGGTGCTACGCCTTTGTCGTGACTGCGCACCGCGCGCTGATCCGGCTAGCGTTCGGATACGCGCTGGGTCGAGCCTGGGGGGTGCCATGGCAGGCTACGAGTGGATCTTCCTTTTCCTGCCCGCCGTCCTGGGGCTGGGCCTCGGGCTGATCGCCTACTATGTGCCGCCCGGCACCGATCACCACCACGCGCGCCCTGGCGATTGAGCCCAGCAGCAGGCGCTTGTGACGTTCCCGCCGCGGCCGCGGCCCGCCCCCTCCCTCGACGAAGGCATCCTTGCGCGCCATAGTCAGCCGTCCCGGGGGGAGGCGCAGGCATCCATGAAGCGCTCGGTGTTCTTGGCGGTCGGCGCCGTTGCGGGGCTGGTTCCGGCGTGGGCCGGAGCGGTGGAGCCTCGGATTCCGAGCGCGATCTCGCAGCAGATTGCGTGCACCGCTCCGCCAACGCCGGCTGACATGCTCACTCTGCTCCAACGCTCATCGATGATCGGGCGAAGGCCCGCCATGGTCTCGGACAGCATGAGCTTCTTCAAGGTGCGGAAGCCGCTTACCGTCGATGGGCTGCCCGTTGTCGCCGTGTTCGGCTTCGACGAGACTGGGGAATTTCCCTTCGCGAGAGGGCCGGGCACGTCACCCGGTCAAGTGTTCGGCATCACCACGGCCACGGATAGCGCTGCCCTGGAGCGCTGGATACGAAACCACCCAGGCAAGTTCATCTTGGTGGATACGCCCTCGGCGCTCGGTGCCGGCCTGACGGACGTTTACTGCAGCCGGCGGCCTGGGGACTAGATGTCCGCTGCGAATACTAAGGCCGCGTCATCCGTCCCTTCGCCGCCGCGGAAGTGATTGTCGTCACCGGAGGTGTAGTCGGTAGCGTCGGACCGTCCGATCGCCGGTCATCGAAGCACTCCCTCCATCGGATCGCATCGGGGCGCCGGCTCGATCTCGACCGCCTCTGACGACGGGGTCGACATGACGGGCCGCGAGAATTGCCTCGGCCTCACATGGCGAAGGCTGTCCCACTCGCGCAGCCTACGACATCTCGGCCGCGATCCGTCGCCAGCTTGTCCACGAACCGTTCCTGTAGTTCAGGGACAGCTTTGTCGTCGCCGGGTCGAGCTCATTCAGTCCGATCAGGCGCCGCAGCGTGCCACGCACGAATCGGCCAGCCCGACTGGATATCGTTGACCCCGCACAGGTGCTAAGGCCGTCGATCGACCATTTCGGCCGTAGATCGCACAAGCCTGGAAGCCTATGATGAGAATGATTGCAGTCGTAGCGGCGCTGTGGGCGAACGGCTTAGCAGGAACCGCTTATGCAAATAACTGCCCCGATGTCCGGCCGGAGTATCGCGACAATGTCTTAGTTAGATACCAGAGCGCCGACGCTTTCCTTGGGCGCCTCAGCGCGGCCGCCCACTTTCGCATACGCCGCGATGAGTGGGGGCCTGGATTGTTCGGCCGCTATGCCGTCCGATTGACGTTCCATGTTGAGGACAGCATCACCAGGTTACCTAGCCGGATCAATCTTCTCATTTTCAGCGATGAAAAGGACAACGCTTTTCCGAGATTTCTTTTCGGGGGCCTCGTCATCGTAGGCTTTGGGCCTATTGTCCCCTCGCAAAAAACCCTTGGCCGCAGGCTTGGGGCCCATGGCTACGCGTGGACCTGTCCGGTTCCGCTCAAGAGCTTTGGCAAAGATGGGCCGAGCGGCGAAGAATCCTGCGAAGAAAATGGGAGGAACTTAAAAATAAGCGCCTCGAAAGCGATGGTAAATAGATATCGCCTCCGTACCGACTAAGCCAATAGCGGCCGGCTCTGTCCCACCACGATATGGCGGGGTCCGCTCGGATACGTCGAGTTTGACGTCGATCATCGCTCAGCAGTTCCGCGCCGCCGCACTGCCTCTATCGCAGCCACGGGCCGCAGCACCGTGTACAGGTGCGATGATCACGGCGGCGACCGGCTGGATGCCGTCGAGGAATGGCGAGATCGGGCGGTGCATCTTATCCCTGCCGACGGCTTCGACGCGGGGCGGGAATTCCTGGGACCGAAGGCTCGTCCGCTATTGGCCGATACAGCGCGCTTCCCGACGGTCACTCAAATTGTGTCGTGCCTGCGCTCGCCCAAACGCGCTCCCTTCTTCAACGCCGAAGCGGGGGTTTCTGCTTCGACGCAGGCGGGACGCTACTCTGGCTATGGGCCCGCTTAAATGGCCTCTTCGGCTAGCCTGTTCGCTGGTCCGCTCTCCAGCAGCCAAGTCGAACTTGGGACCTTGGCGTGAGGGGTGACGGCGAACCGAAAGGGATCGATACGATGATCGCCGGCGCGGGAGCCCACGCGCACGCTGAGGCTGCGCTACATCGAAGCTGGCGCGGACGATGCCGCCGAAGAGGCCGCCCCATGCCTGCCCTTTCCCTTTCCGAAACGTGTCGAGCGCCTCGGCGATGTCGTCCGGGGACGGAGCTCGACCGGCTGGCTCGTGGCAGATCAGGCGGCCACAGCCGTCAGCCGCAGGCCGAGGACCTTCACGGTCTTGGTAAGAGTCTCCAGCGTCGGGTTCCCGCCCGGCTTGAACGCCTTGTAGATGGTCTCCCGGCTTAGCCCGGCCTCTTTGGCAATGTTCGTCACGCCGCGCGCCTTGGCGATGTCACCGAGGGCAATGGCGGTGCCTTCCGGGTCGCCGTCCTCAAGGGCGGCTTCCAGGTATCGGACCTGATCTTCGGGCGTCTTGATGTGATCCTGGATGTCGAGGCGCGGGAGCATGGCACCGACAGGCCAACGGGGCGAATCCAGTTGCGGGACCTGATCTGGAGGGCAACATTCCGAGAACAGAAAGTGTCCTACTTCGCGACCCCGGTGGGACAAAATCGCAAAAACATCAGCAAAATCAATGCCGTTTTAGGCTGATGGTGCCCAGGGGCGGAATCGAACCACCGACACTGCGATTTTCAGTCGCATGCTCTACCAACTGAGCTACCTGGGCGGCTGGCGCGGCGGACGAGCCGGCTGCGGACAGCGAGCGCGCCTTATAGAGGGGCTGTCGGCGGCTGTCCAGAGCCTTGCCGGCAGTCTTTTCGGCGCCGGCTTCGCCAAACGGCGGCCGGGCGGAAATGGCCTTAGCGGGCCGCTCGTCTGCGGCCGGGGGGGCGGCCGCCGCCGCCGCTGCCGGCATCGCCGCCGAAGTGCTCGAGCAGGGCTTCGATGATCTGCATCTCCTCCTCGTTCGGTGGCAGGCTCGGCCGCAGCGTGTCGCCATAGAGCGTTGCCGCGAGGGGGTGGCGAAACGGCAGCCGGCCCTCGTGGGACCAGACGTGCCTGCACAACTCGATGGTCTCGGCGTCAACCGGCGCGGCGATCCCGAATCCGGCGTGGAACGGCCCTGTGTCGAACACGCAAGCCGAAGGTCATGCTTTCGGTGGCCGCGACCTCCAGCGTCCCGTCCATCAGCCAGAGACGCCGGTCGCCGGCCAAGAGGTCCTCGAGCCAGATCCCTGCCGCTTCGTGTGGGCCGGCGTTGCGGAACAACGAGAAGAAGGCCCCGGCCATGCGCTCCGCTAGGGCGCGCTCGGCCGCGCCGAGCTGCGCTGCCCGCTTCGACAGGAAGGGGTCGTAGGCGCGCCGGCCGCGCTGGTTCGGCTCGAACAGGGCGACGTCGCTCAGCATCTCGACAGCACCGGGCAGGTCCGTAATCGGCCCGTCCTCGGTCCACAACCCGATGTGCTTGGCGGCCCTCATGATATCGGCGCGGCCGCAGGAGCGAATGGCAGTGCCGAGCACTCCGGGGACAGAAGCGCGCATGGGGCGGTAGATGGCGAGTGCCTCGTCGCGGGTCATCGCTTTGCTCCTCGTGGCATCGCCCGGTGGAATCAACGGACACCGCCAGCATACCAGCCCAGGCGAGCGCCATGGCGTGGGTGCCGGCGGCCGCTACCGCCCGGCCGCCGTCTCGGTCTTTGGTCGGATAGGGGCCTGTTTGGGCTCGCCGTTTCTTGACTCGCTTCCGGCCGCTCGCTAGCCCCTTCTTAGGTGTGGAGCGGTCTTTGGGCACCGCTCCGCTTAGTTGCATGCGGGGTTGGGCAACTTCAGCCGGCGCATCCGGCCGCGGCCCCCGCCCGGCGAGCGAACAGGGTGCGGCGAGAAGCTCACCGGCGCGGCGTGGCCGCGTCAGGCGCGACCGCCCGGGGAGGGAACGAGATGAGACGGATCCTGACGCTCGCCGCGACTGCGGCGGCTCTGGCAGCGGCCACGGCGATGCCGGCAATCGCCGCCGATCCCATCAAGGTCGGCGTGAGCGTATCCTCGACGGGGCCCGCCGCCTCGCTCGGCATTCCCGAGGCCAACACCGTGGCCCTGCTGCCTAAGGAGGTCGCCGGCACGCCGATCGAGTACATCGTGCTCGACGACGGCACCGACACCACTAAGGGCGTGGCCAACTTCCGCAAGCTTGCCGGCGACGAGAAGGTCGACGCGGTGCTCGGCTCCTCGACCACGCCGGTATCGCTGGCCATGGTCGAGGTCGCGGCCGAGGCGAAGGTGCCGATGATCTCGCTGGCGGCCTCGGCCAAGATCGTTGGCCCGGTCGACGACAAGCGGCGGTGGGCGTTCAAGACGCCGCAGAACGACACGCTGATGGCCAAGGCGATCGCCGACTACATGGCCAAGGCCGGCGTCAAGACCGTGGGCGTCATCGGCTTCAATGACGCCTATGGTGACAGCTGGCTGGCCGAGATCACGCCGGTGCTGAAGGCCAAGAACATCGAACTGGTGGTGACGGAGCGCTACGCGCGCACCGACACCTCCGTCACCGGCCAGACGCTGAAGCTCATCGGCGCCAAGCCCGACGCCATCCTGGTGGCCGGCTCCGGCACGCCGGCGGCGCTGCCGGCCAAGGCGCTGAAGGAGCGCGGCTACAAGGGCGCGATCTACCAGACCCATGGGGCGGCCAACAACGACTTCCTCCGCGTCGGCGGCAAGGACGTGGAGGGCACGATCCTGCCGGCCGGCCCGGTGCTGGTGGCCAGCCAGCTGCCCGACGCCAATCCGGTGAAGAAGGTGGCGGTCCAATACGTCAAGGACTACGAGGCAAAGTACGGCGCGGGCTCGGTCTCGACCTTCGGCGCCCACATGAACGATGCCGGGATCCTGCTCGCCGCGGCCATTCCCGTGGCGCTGAAGAGCGGCGCCAAGCCCGGCACGCCGGAGTTCCGCGCCGCGTTGCGCGACGCCCTCGAGGGCGCCAAGGACGTGGTCTACAGCCAGGGCGTGGTTAACATGACGCCGCAGGATCACGTCGGCCAGGACGAGCGCGCCCGGGTCATGGTGGTGATCGAAGACGGCAAGTGGAAACTGGTTCCGCAGACCAACTGAGTGCGTGGCACGCCAATGACCGGCGGGGGCGAGTAACTCAGCCCAGTGACCCTTTGAGCGGGATGGTCGGGTCAAGCCCGACCATGACGGGGCGGAGACGGAGAGCCTTGTATTCTCAACGTCATGGTCGGGCTTGACCCGACCATCCATCGACTTGAAAGCCCAAACCCGTCGCCAGGGTCCAGACGGTCACGATCTCCGTGCTGCGCCACTAGAGCGCGTTTTCGAGCGAAGTGGACGCCGGTTCGCGCGAAGAAAACGCGATAAATCAAACAGATAGAGCATTTCGGCGATTCGAAGAAACGCGGAAATGCTCTAAGACTTGTCAAATCCTGCCGAGGACGAGGTTGTCCTTTGCTGTTTGCGATCCGCCCGGCGCGGTGACGAAAGGCTGGACGTGGACCTGTCGATCCTCCTGATCCTTGTCCAGGACGGCGTCATCAACGGCGCCATCTACGCTTTGCTGGCCCTGTCGCTGGTGCTGGTGTTCACGGTCACCCGGGTGATCTTCATCCCGCAGGGCGAGTTCGTGAGCTTCGGCGCGCTCACGTTGGCCTTTCTCGAGCGGGGACAGGCGCCCGGCACGCTCTGGCTGCTCGTCGGTCTCGGTGTCGCCGCTGCCATCTTCGAGCTCATGGGCGCGCGTCGGCAACTGACGCCGCGGCTCGTCGCGCGGATCCTCGCCGTCGACATGGCCCTGCCCATCGCCATCAGCGCACTGACGCTTTGGCTGGCACCCCAGAAACTCGGCGTCGTCGTGCAGGTCCTGCTGGCGCTCGCCATCATCACGCCGATCGGTGCCTATCTCTACCGGGTCGCGTACCAGCCCTTGGCCGGGGCGTCGGTGCTGGTGCTGCTCATCGCCTCCATCGGCGTGCATCTTGCCCTCACGGGGCTTGGGCTGGTGTTCTTCGGCGCCGAGGGTTCGCGCACCGACGGCTTCTCGAGCGCCATGTTCGACATGGGCCAGCTGATGGTGAGCGGCCAGTCGCTGTGGATCGTCGGCATCACGCTCGGCCTGGTCGGCGCGCTCGCGGCTTTCTTCGAGCTGACTCTGCTCGGCAAGGCGCTGCGCGCCACCGCCGTCAACCGGCTGGGCGCACGCCTCGTCGGCATTGCGCCGGCGCTCTCCGGCGCCATCGCCTTCACGCTGGCGGCCTTCCTCGGCGCGCTGTCCGGCGTGCTGGTGTCGCCGATCACCACCATCTACTACGACACGGGCTTCATCGTCGGCCTGAAGGGCTTCGTCGCCGCCATCATCGCCGGCCTAGCCAGCTATCCGCTGGCGGGCGCCGCGGCCATCGTCGTCGGCATCATCGAGGCGCTGTCGTCTTACTGGGCCTCCGCCTTCAAGGAGGTGATCGTCTTCCTGGTGATCATCCCGGTGCTGCTGTGGCGCTCGTGGCGCGCGCCTGTCATCGAGGAGGAGGAGTGATGAGCGCCCGCCTGCTCCAAGTGGCGGCGCTGGCGCTGTGCCTGGCCGTGCCGCTCGTGCCCGGCCTGCCGTCGTTCTGGATCACGCTGCTCAACTATATCGGCCTCTACGCCATGGTGACGCTCGGGCTGGTGGTGCTCACCGGTGTCGGTGGCATGACCTCGTTCGGCCAGGCCATGTTCGTGGGCTTCGGTGCCTACACGACCGCCATCGCGACGACGCGCTACGGGCTGTCACCCTGGCTCACCCTGCCGCTCGCCATGCTGACGACGGGCTTTTGCGCCTGGATCATCGGCGTCGTCACGCTGCGGCTGTCCGGCCACTACCTGCCGCTCGGCACCATCGCGTGGAACGTCGCCCTTTTCTTCATCTTCGGCAATCTCGACTTCTTCGCCCGCTACGACGGCATCTCGGGCATCCCGCCGCTGACGATCGGGAGCATCGTCTTCAGCGACGGCGCCTCCATGTACTACCTGATCTGGCTGACGCTGGCCGTGATGATCATTGCCACCCAGAACCTGCTGGCTTCACGCGTCGGTCGCGCCATCCGGGCGCTGCGGGGCGGCGTCATCGCCGCCGAGGCGTTCGGCGTCGACACGGCGCGGGCCAAGATGCTCGCCTTCATCTATGCGGCGCTGCTCGCCGCCGTGTCGGGCTGGCTCTATGCGCACCTCCAGCGGGCGGTCAATCCGACGCCGTTCAACCTCAGCGCCAGCATCGAATACCTGTTGATGGCGGTGGTCGGCGGTGCCGGTTCGGTCTGGGGCGCCATCCTCGGCGCCGGCCTGGTCACCGTCGTGCGCGACCAGCTTCAGGATATCCTGCCGCGGCTGCTCGGCGCCCAGGGCAACTTCGAGACCATCGCCTTCGGCATCATTCTCGTGGCCATCCTGCAGACCGCCCGCGAAGGCCTGTGGCCGCATATCGCGCAGCTCGCCAGCTGGGTGAAGCCGGCGGGACGCAGCCATGCAGCGGCGGGCGCCCTGGCGCCTTGCGGCCGCCCGGAGCCGCAGGCCGCCGCGCCGCTGCTCGAGGTGGTCGGCCTGCGCAAGGTCTTCGGCGGGCTGGTCGCTGTGAACGACGTCAGCTTCGCCGTGGACAGGGGCGAGATCGTCGGCCTGATCGGGCCCAACGGGGCCGGCAAGAGCACTACCTTCGATCTGATCACCGGCATCTCGCCGCCGACGGCCGGCGAGATCCGCTTCGGTGGCGAAGCCATCGCCGGCGAGCGCTCGCGGGCCGTCGCACGGCGCGGCATCGCGCGCACCTTCCAGCACGTGCGGCTGGTGCCGTCGATGAGCGTGATCGAGAACGTGGCGCTGGGCGCCCACCTGCGCGGCCGGGCCGGCGCGCTCGCGGGGATCACGCGCCTCGACCAGGCCGAGGAGCGCCGCATCTTCGCCGAGGCGGCGCGCCAGCTCGGCCGGGTCGGCCTGGGCGAGATGGCCGACCGGCCCGCGACCAGCCTGGCGCTCGGCCAGCAGCGCATCGTCGAGATCGCCCGCGCCCTCTGCCTCGATCCGGTGCTGCTGCTGCTGGACGAGCCGGCGGCGGGCCTGCGTCACCGCGAGAAGGCGGAGCTGGCGGAGCTGCTGCGGCGGCTGAAGGGAGAGGGGCTCTCGATCCTGCTGGTCGAGCACGACATGGATTTCGTCATGGGGCTCACCGACCGCCTCGTCGTGATGGAGTTCGGCACCAAGCTGGCGGAGGGCGATCCGGCCACGGTGCGCGCCAACCCGGCGGTGATCGACGCCTACCTCGGCGGCGTTACATGAGCGCGCTGCTCACCGTGCGCGACCTTGCTGTCGCCTACAACGGCGTGCCGGCCGTGCAACCGACGTCGCTCACCGTCGCGGCCGGCGGCATCGTCACGGTCATCGGGGCCAATGGCGCCGGCAAGTCGACGCTGCTCAATGCCTTGATGGGCATCTTGCCGGCGCACGGTGCCGTCTCCATCGACGGCGAGCCCGTGCAGCATCTCGCGGTCGAGGGGCGCTTCGACCGCGGCATCGCCCTGGTGCCCGAGAAGCGCGAGCTGTTCACCACCATGAGCGTCGAGGACAACCTGCGGCTCGGCCGCTTCCGCCTGCGCGCGGAGGGAAGGGTGGCGTCGGCAGGAGCGCTGGAGCGGATCTACGGCCTGTTTCCCCGACTTGCCGAGCGCCGGCGGCAGTTGGCGGGCACCTTGTCCGGCGGCGAGCGGCAGATGCTGGCCATGGGGCGGGCCCTGATGGGCCGTCCCCGGCTGCTGATGCTCGACGAGCCGAGCCTCGGGCTCGCGCCGCTGATCGTGCGCGACATCTTCCGCATCGTGGTCGAGCTGCGCAACGCCGGCGTCGCCGTCCTGCTGGTCGAGCAGAACGCCCGCGCCGCGCTCAAGATCGCCGACTACGGCTACGTACTGGAGAACGGCGCCGTGGTGCTGGAAGGTCCGAGCGCGCAGCTGCAGGCAGATTCGCGCATCGTCGAGACCTATCTCGGCATCAGTCAGGCCGCCGCAGCGGCGCTCGCCTGAGAGGTCGGTATCCGGCCTGCCACGACCTGCCGCCGCACGCGGCAGATGATGGTCAAGTGTGCATTCCTGCCGCCTAAAAATGCGCCTGCGCGCGGCCGGCGCCTCGACCGCCGCAGCTCGGGCGTGCCACAATCGTTGGCACGTTACTTGTGTCTGCGTCGGCGAGAAGAACCACAGCAAAGAGGCTGAAAACATGGCGTTGCGCGCCTTCGACGAGATGTCGAGCTTCGGCGACAGGTGTCGACCAGCCTACGAAAGATTGCAGGCCTGGCTCGGCCAAGTCCCGAGGGAGCTCCTCGCGCAACGCCGGACCGAAGCGGAGCTGCTGTTCCGCCGCATGGGCATTACCTTTGCCGTCTACGGAGATACCGAGGCGGAAGAGCGGATCATCCCGTTCGACATCGTTCCCCGCATCCTGGCCGCCGAGGAGTGGACCCTGTTGGCGGCGGGGCTCGAGCAGCGGGTGCGGGCGCTCAACGCCTTCCTCAAGGACATCTATGGTCCCCGCGAGATCATCCGGGCCGGCGTCGTGCCCGAGGCGATGATCCTCGGCAATCCCTTCTTCAAGCCGGAGATGACCCAGTTCCGGCCGGCCGGCGACGTCTACATCCACATCGCCGGCATCGACGTGGTGCGGGTCGACGCCGATACGTTCTATGTGCTGGAGGACAATGCGCGGGCGCCGTCCGGCGTGTCCTACATGCTGGAGAACCGCGAGGCGATGATGCGCCTCTTCCCCGAGCTGTTCGGCCGCCACCGGGTGGCGCCCGTCGACGGCTACACGGATGAATTGCTCGCTTCCCTGCGCTCGGTGGCGCCGCGGGCGGCCGGCGAGCCCACCGTCGTGCTGATGACGCCGGGCCCCTACAACAGCGCCTATTACGAGCACTCGTTTCTGGCCGACCGCCTGGGCGTCGAGCTGGTCGAGGGGAGGGACCTGTTCGTCAAGGACGACTGCGTCTTCATGCGCACGACCGAAGGCCCCAAGCGGGTCGACGTCATCTACCGGCGCATCGACGACGAGTTCCTCGATCCGCTGGCGTTTCGGCCGGACTCGATGCTGGGCGTGCCCGGCCTGATGCTGGCCTACCAGGCGGGCAACGTGACGCTCGCCAACGCCGTCGGCACCGGCATCGCCGATGACAAGGCGATCTACAGCTACATGCCGGAGATCCTGACGTTCTACCTCGGCGAGGAGCCGATGCTGAAGAACGTGCCGACGTGGCGCTGCCGCGAGCCCCAGGCGCTCGCCTACGTGCTCGAGCACCTCGACGAGCTGGTGGTCAAGGAGGTGCACGGCTCGGGCGGCTACGGCATGCTGATCGGGCCCCATGCCGACCAGGCGACCCGCGATACCTTCGCCGAGAAGCTCAAGCACGCGCCCGACCATTTCATCGCCCAGCCGACGTTGGCGCTGTCCACGTCGCCGACCCTTGTCGAAAGCGGCATCGCCCCACGCCACGTCGACTTGCGGCCGTTTGTCCTGACCGGCGCCGACCGCGTGCGCATCGTGCCCGGCGGCCTGACCCGGGTGGCGCTGAAGGAGGGCTCGCTGGTCGTCAACTCCAGCCAGGGCGGTGGCACCAAGGACACGTGGGTTCTGGGAGACTGATCGAGACATGACCCTGCTCTCCCGCACTGCCGAGAATCTCTACTGGATGTCGCGCTACATGGAGCGCGCCGAGAGCCTGGCGCGCATCCTCGATGCGGCCTACCGGCTCTCCTCGCTGCCGACCGCCTACGGCGGCGGGCTGACCGAGTGGGAATCGGCCATCAAGACCGCGGGCTGCGAGGAGGACTTCCTGGCGGCGCACGGCGAGGTGACGTCGGAAGCCGTGATCCACTACCTCGCCTTCTCGCGCGAGTCGCCGGCCAGCATCCGCAATTGCCTGGAGCGGGCGCGCCACAACGCGCGGGCCGAGCGCACGGCGCTCACCTCGGAGATGTGGGCGGCGATCAACGGCACCTATCTGGAAATGCATGAGATCGAAGCCGCGGGCGACACCCAGCGCTTCATCAGCTTCGTCAAGGAAGCGTCGCTGCGCTTCGACGGCACCGCCTATCGGACGATGCTGCGCAACGATGCCTTCTGGTTCACCCAGCTCGGCCTGTTCATCGAGCGGGCCGACAACACGGCGCGCATCCTCGACGTCAAATACCACGTGCTGCTGCCCAAGCACGCCGAGGTCGGCGGCGGGCTCGACTACTACCAGTGGGCGTCGATCCTGCGCTCCGTCTCGGCCCTCACGAGCTACCGCTGGGTCTACCGGGACAGCGTCAAGCCCTGGCTGGTCGCCGATCTGCTGGTGCTGAAGGAGGATATGCCGCGCTCGCTCGCCAGCTGCTACTCCAACATCACCACCTACCTGGACCGGCTGTCGATGGCCTATGGCCGGCAGGGTCCGAGCCAGAAGTTGGCGCGCACCCTCTACGGCAAGCTGCGCAACGGCCGCATCGAGGCCGTCTTCCAGTCAGGCTTGCACGAGTTCATCGAGGAGTTCATTGCTGCCAACGACCAGCTCGGAGCGGCCATCTCCGAGCAATACCTGAGCTGACGATGCAGATATCCATCACGCACGAGGCGACCTATCCGTGCGAGCCCACGGCGAGGTCGCCGCTGCTCCTGCTGCGCCTCATGCCCAGCCGCTTCGATGCCCAGCATGTCCTGCGCTGGCACATCGAATGCGGGGAGGCGGGCCGGCTGCGCGCCGCCGAAGACGCCTTCGGCAACCATGTCCACATCTTCAGCGGCGACGGGCCGCTGGAGCAGGTGCAATTCAGCATCTCCGGCGAAGTCGAGACCTTCGACCAGGCCGGCGTCGTGCGCAATGCGCCGGAGCGCCTTCCCCCGGCGGTCTTCCTGCGCCAGACGCCCGCGACGGAGCCCGACGCGGACATCCGTGCCTTCGCCCGGGATGTCGCCGCCGCCGGCGGAAGCGACCAGCTCGGTACGCTGCATGCGCTCATGCGCGCGCTGCACCAGCGGCTGCCGGTCGCGGCCGCCGAGCCCAGGGCGACGGCCCAGGCGGCCTTCGAGGAAAAGACTGCCACGGCGCGCGACCATGCCCATATCCTCGTCGGTGCGGCCCGCAGCCTGGACTGGCCGGCCCGGTTCGTCTCGGGCTATCGGCTGGACGATGCCGACGGGCAGGCCGCCCACACCATGCACGAGTGGGCGGAGGTGATGGTGGCTGACTATGGCTGGATCGGCTTCGATTCGGCCCACGACATCTGCCCGACCGATCGCTATGTGCGGCTGGCGGTGGCGACCGACTACGACGGGGCCGCTCCGGTAGTCGGCACCAAAGCCGGCGCAGATCAGACGGTCAATCTGACCGTCCGCGCCGCCGCGGCCCTGTCCCAGACCCAGAGCTGAACGGGGCGGTTCGCCCCTCCCGGCGAGCCAAGGCGCCGAAGGCCGGCGCGCGGCGGACCACGACCCGGACCAGGATGGGTCAGCGCCGCTGTCCCCGGCTGCCGAGCAGGGCGGCCCATCCTCCAGCGGCAACGGCGCGGAGCGGCGGAGCACCGACGCGCCGGGCCGGCGTGCGCATTCGCATGGTAGGATGCGGCCAGGCGCGATGATCTGCGCGACAGCCGGGCGCAGGCGTTGCGACAGGCCCAACTGGCCCTCCCGCAACCGCCGTGGTGCAGGTAGCGACCTCCTCTCCCGCGGGTCGGATTGATCGAACGTGAGCCGGCGAACGCATTCGCGCGGGTGCACGATCGCTTGTCATGCAACGTTCCTGTTCGCGGCTTAGACACGTTCCGAACAATCGCGGGGGGTGCGATGCGGCTGGGTGTGTCCGAGCGAGTGAACCGTCGTGTGGCGTCCGTTGGCGCCGCCGTTCTTGTCGTGTCGATGGCGCTGGGATCGGGGGCGCAGGCATGGGCGCAAGGCGCCCCGTCCGCCGGCGCCCCGGCCCAGCCCGCGGCCGGCGGTGCTCCGGCTGGGGCGCTCGACGACGCCGCCCTCGTCGCCCGCGGCGAGTACCTGGCACGTCTTGGCGACTGCATGCCCTGCCACACCCGCGACAAGGCCAAGCCCTACGCGGGCGGCCTTGGGCTGGCGACCCCCTTCGGCACGCTCTATTCGGTCAACATCACCTCGGACCCCAAAACCGGCATTGGCAGCTGGACGTTCGGCGACTTCAAGAACGCGGTCCATGGCGGCATCCGCAAGGATGGCGCCTTCCTCTATCCGGGCATGCCATTCGATGCTTACACGGCGATAACGGAGGACGACCTCCAGGCATTGTGGGCCTATGTTCGCCGGATACCGCCGGTGGAGGCCTCCAACCGCGACAACGCGCTCGCCTTCCCCTTCAACATCCGCATGGGGCTGCTGGCTTGGCGCGAGCTGTTCTTCGCGCCCGCCTATTTCAAGCCGACCGCGGGCAAGAGCGACGAATGGAACCGGGGCGCCTATCTGGTCGAGGCGCTCGGCCACTGCTCGGATTGTCACTCGCCGCGCAACCTCATGGGGGCGATCAAGGGCAAGGCGCAGTTCACCGGAACGGAGATCGACGGCTTCTATGCGCCAGCGATCGATGCGGCCGCACTGACCAAGGCGGGGTGGACCGCCGATACCCTGACGCAGTTCTTCAAGATCGGCAGCGCGCCGGGCCGGACCGCCGTGTTCGGACCGATGGCCGAGGTCATCCGCAACAGCACGTCGGGATGGACCGACGCCGACCTCAAGGCGATGGTGACCTATCTGTTCGACGCGCCGCCGCCGCTGGACCGGCCCGCACCGCAGGTCGGGTCACCGCTCGCACCCGACGTGATCGCGCGGGCCGGACAGATCTACGTCGACAATTGCATGGAATGCCACCAGCCGCACGGCGCCGGCAAGCCGGGTGTCGCCCCGAACCTCGCCGGCAATCCGGCGGTGACGGCGGCCGAGCCCTACAACATCCTGATGGCGACGCTCGGCGGGCTGCCGAGCGACGGCGCCTATGGGGCCATGCCGAGTTTCGCCGGCCGGCTCGGGGATGGCCAGATCGCCGACCTCGCCAATTACATCCGCATCAGTTGGGGCAACACGGCGGCGCCGAACGTCACGGCCGAGATGGTGGCGGCGTGGCGCGCCACCGCAGCGGTGCCGGACTACGGCACGCAGGCCGCCTCGGCGTTCAGCTGCCCGAAGGTCGGCGGCGGTCCGGGGCAGGCGGGGCCGGATCCGGTGGCGGTCGCGGCCATCTCCGGCATGCTCACGGCCGGCAACGACGACATCGGCGAGCTTGCGACGCTCTACCGCAACACCGCCTCCGACACCGGGCTCGCCAATACGGTCAACGCCGTCGTCACGGCCTATTGCCCGGTGGTGGCGGCCGAGACGATTCCGGAGTGGCAGAAGAATGTCGAGCTGAAGCGGTTTGCCCTCAAGGTCTCGGCGGCGCTGGCGCCCCAGACGGCCGCCGTCAAGTTTCCGCCGTTGGACTTCCTCTGGGCCGTGCCGGCCGGCCGCTCGCTGGTGGCGCGCGAGCCCGACGGCGATCCGGCGCAGCTGAACTGCCCCGCAAACGACGGCAAGATGGTGCCGCAGGAGCTCGTCGCCCAGGCAGGGCTCGTCCTCGGCACGGCGACAACGCCGGTGCCCGGCGACACGGCCGCCAATCTTGCCACCGCGCTGATGGCCAAGAACCCCAAGGCGCGGCCGTCGGACGTCGCCAATGCGCTGATTGCCGCCTATTGCCCGATCGCCAAGGCCGCGCCCGGCACGACGGTCGCGCAGCGGCGCAGCTGGCTTGAGGGCTTCGGCGAGCAGGTGATCGAAACCCTGGAGACGACGCGGGTGGCTCAGGCGAAGTAGCGGCCCGTCCGCGGGCTGCCGATGCAGGCTTCGGAGGTCTGCCTTACCACGCGAGATGGATGGTCGGGTCAAGCCCGACCGTGACGTTGAGAGTAAAGGCTCTCCGTCCCATCCTGTCATGGTCGGGCTTGGCCCGACCATCCATCACGTTGAAATGTCTCCCAAGAGCGAACAGCGGCTTTTTGACCAGATCATACTCACAAAAGACATAGGCATGACCTGGACCATGATGACGATCGCAAGAAAAATCGGCCCGCTCTAAGCAAATGGCCGGGGCGAACCCCGGCCATCGTCTTCACGTCGCGTGGTCGCGCGTCAGCGGTTGTTCACCTCGTTGCGGCCCACGACCATGTGGTGGACCTCGTCCGGGCCGTCGGCGAAGCGCAGATGCCGCACGTCGGTGTACATCTCGGCGAGCGGCGTCCACTGCGAGATGCCGGTGGCGCCGTGGATCTGGATTGCCTGGTCGATGATCTTGCAGGTCTTCTCCGGCACCATCGCCTTGACCATGCTGACCCACACGCGCGCTTCGCGGTTGCCGAGCACGTCCATGGCCTTGGCCGCCTTGAGCACCATCAGCCGCATGGCTTCGATCTCGATGCGGGCGCGGGAGATGTGCTCCAGGTTGCCGCCCAGGTGCGCGAGCTTCCGGCCGAAGGCCTCGCGCGACATGCCGCGCTCGACCATCAAATCGAGGGCGCGCTCGGCCTTGCCGATGGTCCGCATGCAGTGGTGAATGCGGCCGGGGCCCAGGCGCACCTGCGAGATCTCGAAGCCGCGGCCCTCGCCCAGCAGGATGTTCTCCTTGGGTACACGCACGTTGGTGAACTTCATGTGCATGTGGCCGCGCGGCGCGTGGTCGTGGCCGAACACGTGCATGGGCCCGAGGATCTCGACGCCGGGGGTGTCCATCGGCACCAGGATCTGCGACTGCTGCTTGCTGGCCGGCGCGTCGGGGCTCGTCTTGACCATGACGATCATGATCTTGCAGCGCGGATCGCCGGCGCCGGAGATGTAGTATTTCTCGCCGTTGATGACCCATTCGTCACCGACGAGTTCGGCCCGCGTGGCGACGTTCTTGGCGTCCGAGGAGGCGACGCCCGGCTCGGTCATCACGTAGGCGGAGCGGATCTCGCCGTTGAGCAGCGGCTTCAGCCACTTCTCCTTCTGCTCGGGCGTCCCGACGCGCTCCAGCACCTCCATGTTGCCGGTGTCCGGGGCCGAGCAGTTCATCGTCTCGGAGGCCAGTGGGGCCTTGCCGAGCTCGGCGGCGATATAGGCGTAATCCAGGTTGTTGAGGCCGTCGCCGGTCTCGGCGTCGGGCAGGAAGAAGTTCCAGAGGCCTTCGGCCTTGGCCTTGTTCTTGGCGACCTCGAGCACCTCGAGTTGGCCCGGTGCGAAGGTCCAGCGGTCGCGATGGCCGGCGGCGAGCTTGTAATACTCGACCTGCATCGGTTCGACCGTTTCCGTGATGAACTTGCGCACGTGGTCGAGCAGCGGCCGCGCCGAGTCCGACATGCGCAGGTCGTTGAGTTCATCGCCCGGATTGAGACCGAACGACGTGCTGGATTGGACGTTGATGTTCATCGGCAGTTGCCTCCCTGGCTAACAATCAGCAGAATGCGTCGTCCGCGCCATCATAGGGCGTCGCCGGTCGGTGGCGAAATCCAAACCCCGCATGACATGTCATGCGGGTGACGAATTGCGGGGGGCCGCAAGTCGCGCGGGATCCAGGTTCAACCATGCTCGCGGTCGACGCCGACCATGCGGAGCGCCGATTGCGCCAGCGTCGCGGCGATCTCCTCGGGCTGAAGGCGCCCGGCGGCGCGATACCAGGTGTGCACCCAGATGATCATGCCGGCGATGGCGAGCGCCGTCGCCGCGGGGTCGGCCACGCGGAAGACGCCGTCGCGCACCCCGTCCTCGATCAGCGTGCGGGCGATGCGGTCGAACTCCTCCTGCTTGGCGATGATGCGCTGGCGCACGTCCTCGGGCGGTGTGTTGAGCTCGCGGTAGGAGATGGCGATCCACTGGTGATGCTCGATCACCACCAGCGTGAAGTCGTGCACGAGGCGGGTGAGGCGCTCGTCGGCCGGCCCCGGCAGCATCGCCGCCTCGGCGGCGACGGCGACGGATTCGCTCACCGCGCGTTCGCAGATGATGCTGAGCATCTCCAGCTTGCTGCGGAAATGCTGGTAGATCATAGTCTTCGAGACGGACAGCCGTTCGGTCAGCGCATCGGTGGTGGTCGCGGTGTAGCCGTGCTGAAAGAACAGCTCACCTGCCGCCCGCAGGATGAGCTCCTTCTTGTATTGCGCGACGTCTTCTTTCATCACTGATACGGCCATATCGAGCTCCGGGAGCGTTTCGCGCCTCTCCGGCCGCACCTCACCTGGCGCCTGCCCGCCGCAGGCGAGGGGCAAGGGCATACCGCGCTGGCGCGCCCATCTCGTGCGGGGCGGTCCGCGATCCGGCGTCGCCGCGACCGAGGCGGTTAGACCGACTGTTCCGATAATGGTACTTCCCAGTACGCGGTCCGGTCAAGCGCTCAGCAGGAAGGCTGGCTCAAAGGAAGGCTTTGGCTCAAGGAAGGGCTGGCTCACCAGCGCGTGCGGGCGCGAAGGCCTCTTGACGTATGCGTACTGGAGCGTACCATTACCAGAACAGTCCGTCTTGAGCCCGCTAAGGGCACGGACGCTCCAATGAGACGGTCACGGTCGACCGGAGCCACGCCAGGGAGAGCGCCATGCCCGCCTTCGAATCGCGAGTCGTCGCGGCCGGTCCCGCCTATGAGGACAACCGCGCCTATCTGCTCGCGGCGATCGACGAGTTGCATGCGCTCCAGCGGCGCGCGCGCGACGCCTCGGCCGCCTCCGGCCCACGCTTCGCGCGACGCGGCCAGCTCTTGCCGCGCGAGCGGCTGGTGCTGGCGCTCGACGAGGGCGCGCCGTTCCTGGAGCTCTGCTCGCTCGCCGGCTATCTGCGCGACACCAAGGACCCGGCCAAGTCGGTGCCGGGCTGCTCGGGCATCGCCGGCATCGGCTACATCTCCGGCGTGCGCTGCCTGATCGTCGCGGATGATTCCGGCATCGCCGCCGGGTCGGCGCAGCCCATGGGTGGCGACAAGTTCCTGCGGCTGGAGGCCATCGCCCTCAAGAACCGGCTGCCCTTCATCCATCTCGTGGAGTCGGCCGGCGCCAATCTGCTCGGCTACAAGGTCGAGGATTTCGTGGTTGGCGGCGGCATCTTCGCCGGCCTCGCCCGGCTCTCGGCGGCCGGCCTTCCGGTCATCGCGCTCACCCACGGCTCGTCGACGGCGGGCGGCGCCTACATGACCGGCCTTGCCGATTACGTCATCATGGTGCGCGACCGCGCCAAGGCCTTCCTGGCCGGCCCGCCGCTGCTGAAGGCCGCCACCGGCGAGATCGCGACCGACGAGGAATTGGGCGGTGCGCTGATGCATGCCACCGTCTCGGGCCTCGCCGAATACCTGGCCGAGGACGACGTGGACGGCATCCGCATCCTGCGCGATCTCGTCGCCAGCCTCGGCTGGACCCAGGGCAACGAGCTGCCCAGCGGCCCGGCGCCGCGGCTCGATCCGGAAGAGCTGCTGGGCCTCTTCCCCAAGGACGGCAAGAAGCCGGTCGACATGCGCGAGGTGATCGCCCGCATCGTCGACGGCTCCGAGATGCTGGAATACAAGCCGCTCTACGGCCCGCAGACCGTCTGCGCCCACGCCAAGCTCAGCGGCATGCCGATCGGCATCATCACCAACAACGGCCCGCTCGACCCCGCCGGCGCCAACAAGGCGACCCAGTTCATCCAGGCCTGCTGCCAGACCGATACGCCGCTGATCTATCTCCAGAACACCACCGGCTACATCGTTGGCACGGAGTCGGAGCGCGCCGGCATGATCAAGATCGGCTCCAAGATGATCCAGGCGGTGGCCAACGCGAGTGTGCCGCAGCTCACCTTGATGTGCGGCGCCTCCTACGGCGCCGGCAACTACGGCATGTGCGGGCGCGGCTTCTCGCCGGACTTCGCCTTTTCCTGGCCCACCGCGCGCACCGCTGTGATGGGCGCCGAGCAGGCGGCGCTGACGATGGCCATCGTCATGGAGGACGGCGCCAAGTTGCGCGGCCTGCCCGTCGACACCGCCGGCATCGAGAGCATGAAGGGCAAGATCATCCAAACCTTCGAGAGCCAGATGTCGGCCTTCTACACGTCGGGCGCCGTGCTCGACGACGGTGTCATCGACCCGCGCGACACCCGCAACGTGCTGGCCATGGCCCTGTCGGTATGCCTGTCGGGCCGCGACCGCAAGGTGAAGCCGCTGAGCTTCGGCGTGGGGCGCATGTGAGCGTGTCCCCGAATTCGTCCGCTGCTCCGATCTCACCTGCTCCGAGTGCACCGATGAGAACCATCTCCACCTTGCTGATCGCCAACCGCGGCGAGATTGCCATCCGCGTCGCCCGCACTGCCCGCCGTCTCGGCATCGGCACGGTCGCCGTCTATTCCGATGCGGATGCCGACGCGCCGCATGTCAAGGCCTGCGACGTGGCCATCGGCATCGGCGGGCTGACGCCGGCCGAGAGCTACCTCGTCGCCGACAAGATCATCGCGGCCGCGCGCCGCGCCGGCGCCGAGGCGATCCACCCCGGCTACGGCTTCCTGTCGGAGAACGCGGCCTTTGCCGAGCGGGTGGCGCGCGAGGGGCTGATCTTCGTGGGGCCGCCGGCCAAGGCGATCGAGGCCATGGGCGACAAGGCCCGGGCCAGGCGCCGCATGGCCGCCGCCGGCATCCCCGTCGTGCCCGGCTACGACGAGGAGGACCAGTCCGAGTCAAGGCTCCTGGCGGAGGCCGAGCGCATCGGCTTCCCGATCATGATCAAGGCGTCGGCCGGCGGCGGCGGCCGCGGCATGCGGCGCGTCGACGAGACGGCCGCCATGCCGGCGGCGCTGAAGGCGGCGGCGTCGGAGGCGCAGAAGGCGTTCGGCGACGGCCGGCTCATCCTCGAGCGGGCGGTGATCGAGCCGCGCCACGTGGAGATCCAGGTGTTCGCCGACGAGCACGGCCATGCCGTGCACCTGGGCGAGCGCGACTGCTCGGTGCAGCGCCGCCACCAGAAGGTGGTGGAGGAGGCCCCGTCGCCGGCGCTCGACGAGCGCCTGCGCGGCCGCATGGGCGATGCGGCGACCGCTGTGGCGCGGGAGATCGGCTATGTCGGCGCCGGAACCGTGGAGTTCCTGCTCGATCGCGCCGGCCACTTCTACTTCATGGAGATGAACACCCGCCTCCAGGTCGAGCATCCCGTGACCGAGATGGTCACCGGCCTCGACCTGGTCGAATGGCAGCTGCGCGTCGCCCACGGTGAGCCGCTGCCGCTGGCCCAGGCGGACATCGGCCTGCGGGGTCACGCCGTCGAGGTGCGGCTCTGCGCCGAGGACCCGGCCGACGACTTCCTGCCGCGCACCGGCACGGTCGCGCTGTGGGACCCGAGCCGGGCGGTCAGGGCCGACGCCGGGCTCGCCGACGGGCTCGTCGTCAGCCCCTATTACGATTCGATGCTTGGCAAGCTGATCGCCCACGGCTCAACGCGCACCGAGGCCATCGAGAAGCTGGTGCACGGGCTGAAATCGACCGCACTGCTCGGCATCACCTCCAACCGCGAGTTCCTGATCGAGCTGCTCAGCCATCCGGCCTTCATCGCCGGCGACAAGGTCTCGACCGCCTTCATCCCGGAACATTTTCCCACCAACGCCAGCCGCGCAGGTCGCCCCGATCGGGTCACGTGGGCGCTGGCGGCCTGGCTCAGCTCGGCGGCAACGCCGCGGGCGGCGGCATGGGGGCAGGAGTGGCGCGGCTGGAGCAACGTCAAGCCGCTGCCGCAGCCTTGGCGCATCGCCTGGCTGGCGCCGGCCAACCTCACGGTCGAGGACGATCCGGCCGAGCGGCGCGGCCACGTGGAGGCGGGACGGGACGGCGCCACGGTCACCGTGGACGGCGCGACGGTCACCATCGCCGGCCGCCCGGCTGCTGAAAAAGCAGAGGGCGAGGTGGTCGTCGATGGCGAGCCGGTCAGCTATCGCTTCGCCTGGGTGGGCGACGAGTTGTGGCTGAAGCTCGGCTCGCGGGACTTCGCCTTCGCCCCCAAGAACCGGATCAGCTCGGCGCGAGCCGCGGATGCGGGGGCGGACGGCGTGCTGCGGGCGCCGATGAACGGCCGCGTGGTCAGCGTGGCGGTCGAGGCGGGAACCGCGGTTGAGCGCGGCCAGACCGTGCTCGCGCTGGAGGCGATGAAGATGGAGCACGCCATCATCGCCCCGCGCGCCGGCATGCTCGCCAGCGTCTCGGTCGCCGTGGGCGATCAGGTGACGCCGGGCCAGATCCTGGCCGAGATCGTCGACTAGCATCGATTGGGCTTTCAGGAGGATGAATGGTCGGGTCGAGCCCGACCATGACGTTGAAGAAAAAGGACTTTCCGATCTCACACATCATGGACGGGCTTGACCGGACATCCATCCTCTTCAATGACTAGAGACCTCCGTGCAGCACAACCCGCCGGATGCCACGACGTAAGTCCGCTCGCAGAAGCGGCGCACTGACAGGGAGCGCGCATGATCATCGAGCCGGGGCCCAACCCCCATCTCACCGAGGAGCATCTGGCGTTTCGCGACGTCATGCGCCGCTTCGTCGCCACCGAGATCGAGCCGTTCGCGACGCAGTGGGACGAGGAGGGCGGCTTTCCGCGCGACCTCTACCGCAAGGCATCGGAGATCGGCCTCTTGCAGCTCGGCTTTCCCGAGGCCTACGGCGGCGTTGAATGCGATCCCTTCTACGGCAACATCGCCAGCCAGGAACTGGCCCGCGCCGGGGCCGGCGGCATCTCCGCCTCACTGATGAGCCACACCATCGGCGCCCCGCCTGTCGCCATCGCCGGCTCCGATGCGCTCAAGGCCAAGGTGCTGCCCGACGTGCTGGCGGGCCGCAAGATCGCGGCGCTCGCCATCACCGAGCCTTCCGGGGGCTCGGACGTCGCCAACCTCAAGACGACGGCGCGGCGCGACGGCGACAGCTACGTCATCAACGGCGAGAAGACCTTCATCACCTCGGGCATGCGGGCCGACTTCATCACCGTCGCCGTCCGCACCGGCGAGGGCGGCCGCAGCGGCGTCTCGCTCATCCTGGTGGAGACGGACACGCCCGGCTTCAGCCGCACGCCCCTGCGCAAGATGGGCTGGTGGGCCTCCGACACAGCGACGCTGCACTTCGACGACGTGCGCGTGCCGGCGGGCCATCTGCTCGGCGAGGAGAACAACGGCTTCGCCATCGTCATGAAGAATTTCAACCGCGAGCGCCTGGGCATGGCCGCCGGCTGCATCGCCATGGCCCGGACCTGCCTGGAGGAGGCGGTGAACTATGCGCAGGAGCGGCGGACGTTCGGCAAGCCGCTCAGCCAGCATCAGGTCATCCGCCACAAGCTGGCGGACATGACCATGCGGGTGAACGCCTCCCAGGCCTATCTCGATACGCTCACCTGGCAGGTCATGCGCGGCGACAGCCCGGTGGCGGACATCTGCCTGCTGAAGAACCAGGCGACGCTGACCATGGAGTTCTGCGCCCGCGAGGCGGTGCAGATCTTCGGCGGCGCCGGCTTCATGCGCGGCGCCAAGGTGGAGCGCATCTACCGTGAGGTGCGCGTCAACGCCATCGGCGGCGGAGCCGAGGAGATCATGCGCGATCTCGCCGCCCGCCAGCTCGGATATTGAGGACGCCATGACTGCTCCATTGCCCGCCACGACCATCCTGAAACTCGACCGCCAGGGCTCGCGCCTCTACGCCACCATCGCCGATCCCTCCACCCGCAACGCCATGACCGCGGCGCTGGTGGAGGATCTCTGGGCGGTGCTGAACGCCACCGAGAACGATCGCTCCCTGCGCACCCTCATTCTGCAAGGGGCCGATGGCGCCTTCTGCGCCGGGGCCGATCTGAAGGGCACCAACAAGGCGCTGGACTCTGCGCCGGGGGCCGGCGAGGTCGACCCGCTGGAGGCCCAGAACCGCGCCGGCGGCGAGCTGTTCGCCAAGCTGAACGAACACCCGCTGGCGGTCATCGCCGTGGTCGATGGGCCGGCCTTCGGCGGCGGCTTCGGCATGGCCTGCTGCGCCGATATCGTGCTGGCGACCCCGCGGGCGCGCTTCGCCTTGTCCGAGACCGGGCTCGGCATTCCGCCGGCGCAGATCGCGCCTTACGTGGTCGGCCGCATCGGCCTGCGCATGGCGCGGCGCCTGGGGCTGGCCGGCACGCGCCTCGACGGGGCGCAGGCGCAGGACATCGGGCTGGTCGACTTCTACTGCGAAACGGCCGACAGTCTGGAGGCGACCCTGACCAAGGTGCTGAACGACATCGGCCGTTGTGCGCCCGGTGCCAATGCCGTGACCAAGCGGCTGTTCCTCAGTGTCGGCTCGCTCTCGCCGGCGGCCTATCGCGACGAGGCGGCGCGCGCCTTCGCCGGTTGCCTCAGGGGCGAGGAGGGGCAGGAGGGCGTACGCGCCTTCGCCGAGAAGCGCCCGGCCCGCTGGGTGGAAAAGATCTGATGCAAACGGATTTGGGGAGGACGAGATGAGCGCAAAGACCATCCGCATCGGCGGCGCGTCCGGCTTTTGGGGCGACACGGCCATCTCGACACCGCAGCTGCTGAAGGGCGGCGATCTCGACTATCTCGTCTTCGACTATCTGGCCGAGATCACCATGTCGATCATGGCTCGCGCTCGCGCCAAGGACCCGTCGGCCGGCTATGCCCACGACTTCGTCGGCGCCATCGCGCGTGAGCTGCGCACCTTGTCCGAGAAGAAGATCAAGGTCATCGCCAACGCCGGCGGCGTCAATCCGGTCGCCTGCGCACGGGCCCTCGAGGCCAAGATCGCCGAAGCGGGCTACGATCTGAAGGTCGGCGTCGTTGTCGGCGACGACCTGCTCGGACGGGCCGACGAGTTCAAGGCCACCAAGGAGATGTACTCCGGCCAGCCGATGCCGGCGAAGCTCTGGAGCATGAACGCCTATCTCGGCGGCCGGCCGATCGCCGCCGCCCTCGATGCGGGCGCCGACATCGTCATCACCGGCCGCTGCGTCGACAGCGCGGTGACGCTCGGCGCCGCCATCCACGCCTTCGGCTGGACCGAGAGGGACCTCGACCAGCTGGCGGGCGCCTCGCTCGCCGGCCACATCATCGAATGCGGCGCGCAAGCGACCGGCGGCCTGCATACGGACTGGGAGACGACAGGCGACTGGTCGAACATCGGCTATCCCGTGGCCGAGGTCGCCGCCGACGGCTCCTTCGTCGTCTCCAAGCCGGCGGGCACCGGCGGCCTGATCAGCTTCGCCACCGTCGCCGAGCAGATGCTCTACGAGATCGGCGACCCGCGCGCCTACCTGCTGCCGGACGTGACCTGCGACTTCACCCAAGTCCGCATCGAGGAGGTCGGGCCCGACCTGGTCAAGGTGTCCAACGCCAAGGGCCTGCCGGCGACCGACAGCTACAAGGTCTCCGCCACCTATCAGGACGGCTTCCGCGTCGGCATGTACATCACCATCGGCGGGCTGGACGCCGCGCGCAAGGCTGAGAAGGTCGCCGACTCGGTGATCCGCCGCTGCGAGGCGATCTACAAGTCGACGAACCTGCCGCCGTTTACCGAGACGAGCGTCGAGGTGATCGGCGCCGAAGCCTCCTACGGCCCGCACTCACGGGCCCGCGCTGCCCGCGAGGTGATCCTCAAGGTGGCGGCCAAGCACCCCGACGCCAAGGCGCTCGAGATCCTGGTGCGGGAGCTCACCTCGTCGGGCACCTCCATGTCCCCGGGCATCAGCGGCATGGGCGGCAACCGCCCCAAGGTGATGCCGGTGGTGCGGTTGTTCTCCTGCCTCGTCGACAAGCACGCGGTGCAGACCACCGTCGAAGTGGCGGGCAAGGCCGTCGCGGCGGCCGAGAGCGTGGCCGGCGGCTTCGATCCGGCCTCGCTCGGCGTGGACGCGGCCGGTGCCGCGGCCCAGGCGCCGGCCGGCGCCCCCGTGGTGCCGCTGATCGCGCTAGCCTGGGGGCGCAGCGGCGACAAGGGCGACAAGGCCAATATCGGCGTGATCGCCCGCAAGCCGGCCTACCTGCCGTATATCCGCGCCGCCCTGACGGCGAATGCGGTCGCCGCCTTCTTCGGGCATCATCTCAAGGGTGGGGTGGAGCGCTTCGAGCTCCCAGGCACGCATGCGCTGAATTTCCTGCTCCACGACGTGCTGGGCGGCGGCGGGATCGCCTCTCTGCGCAACGATCCGCAGGCCAAGGCCTTTGCGCAGATGCTCATGGACTATCCCGTGCCGGTGACGCCCGAGATCGCCGCAGCGGTCGCCGACGTGGCCGAGCGCTTTCCCGCCGCGGCGGCCTGACGAACGGAGCGCGACGACCCCGCCGGGTCATGGTCGGGCTTGACCCGACCATCCATCGGCTCAAGAAACGAGCCTCGGCGCGGGCGCGCCGTCGCTCTCCAAAGTTCGGGGACGGATGGCCGGTCGAGTCCGGCCATGATGCTCCGAGGACGCCAAGGGAAGGGGACACCGATGTTGACGCTCTATCATTGCATGAGCGCGCGCTCGTTCAGGCCGCTGTGGACCATGGAGGAGATGGGGCTCGGCTACGAGCTGAAGATGCTGCCGTTCCCGCCGCGCGTCTTCAAGAAGGACTATCTCGGCACCAACCCGCTCGGCACCATTCCGTACTTCGTCGATGGCGAGACGCGGATGACCGAGTCCTGCGCCATTCCGCTCTACCTGGTCAGCAAGTATGGGCCGACACCGCTCAACGTCGGCGTCGACGAGCCGGACTACGGCAAATTCCTCAATGCCCTGCTCTATGGCGAGGCGACGCTGACCTTTCCGCAGACCATCTACCTGCGCTACACGCTCCAGGAGCCGGACCGGGGTCTGGACGGTGCGGCGTCCGATTATGTCAAATGGTTTGGCGCGCGCTTGCGGGCGGCGACGGCCGTGGTCGCCGACAACGAGTATTATTGCTCCGACCGCTTCACCATCGCCGACATCTGCGTCGGCTACGCGCTGATGCTGGCGGAGCGCCTGCAGATCGACCATGTGTTCTCCGACCCGGTTCGCGCCTATTGGCAGCGGCTCACCCAGCGCGACGGCTACAAGCGAGCGCTCGCCTCGCAGGAGAAGGCGGCGGCCGAGCAAGGGCTGGTCGAGCCGCCGATGACGCGCGCGGCCGGCTGATTTCGCAGGCCGCTCATGCCCTCATGGGGGTGTTGAAAAACCGCTGGCCATACCCCATCAATCAATCTATCAGCCGTTTGATAGGCTCATGGAAGGATCAATCATGTCAGAGGCTTGGATCATCGACGCGGCGCGGACGCCGCGCGGCGTCGGCAAGTTCGGCAAGGGTGCGCTCTCGGATGTGCATCCCCAGCGCATCCTGTCGACCGTGCTCAAGGCGCTGGCCGAGCGCAACAATCTCAACACCGCCGAGATCGACGACGTGATCGCCGGCTGCGGCACCCAGTACGGCAAGCAGGGCTCGTGCATTGCCCGCATGGCCGCCCTCGACGCCGGCTTCGACAACAACGCCACCGGCTTCTCGCTCGATCGCTTCTGCGGCTCGGGCATGACCGCGGTGAACCTCGCCGCCATGGGCGTGATGTCCGGCGCCCAGGACCTCGTCATGGCGGGCGGCGTGGAGTCCATGTCGCATGGCTCGACGCTGCCGAAGGTCAACGATGGCGTGATCGACAGCCGCAACGAGCACCTGCGCTCGATCCACCCGCAGCCCCACCAGGGCGTTTGCGGCGACCTCATCGCCACGCTCGAGGGCTTCAGCCGCGAGGACGTGGACAAGCTCGCCTTGGAAAGCCAGAGGCGTGCCGCCCACGCCATCGCCAACGGCCATTTCAACAAGAGCCTGGTCACCGTCTACAAGGATGACGGCTCGGTCGCCCTCGACCGTGAGGAGTTCCCGCGGCCGCAGACCACCATGGAAGGGCTCTCGTCGCTGAAGCCGGCGTTCGAGGTCATGTACCAGGCGCCCCTGAACGAGGAGGGGCTGACCTACAAGCAGCTCGTCGAGAAGACCTATCCGGGCGTCAAGATCAATCACGTGCACCATGCCGGCAATTCATCGGGCGTCGTCGACGGCGCCGGCGGCGTGCTCATCGCCTCGCCGGAGTATGCACGCGCCCACGGCCTCAAGCCGCGCGCCCGCATTCGCGCCGTCGCCACCGCCGGCAACTCGCCGGAGCTGATGCTCAACGCGCCCGGGCCGGCGGCCAAGAAGGCACTGGCGAAGGCCGGCATGAGCCTCTCCGACATCGATCTCATCGAGATCAACGAGGCGTTCGCCGTCGTGCCGCTGAAGTTCATGCGCGACCTTCAGGTCGACCCGGAGAAGGTCAACGTCAACGGTGGTGCCATCGCCCTCGGCCACCCGATCGGCGCCACCGGCGCCATCATCATCGGCACGCTGCTCGACGAGCTGGAGCGCCGCAACCTGTCGACCGGTCTTGCCACGCTCTGCGCGGCGGGCGGCATGGCACCGGCCATCATCATCGAGCGCATCTGAGCGCCGCGACTAGCTTGGAGCGTGCGCCATCGGGTGGAACGACCCGGCCCGGCGAGGCGCGCCAGATTTAACGACCTGGAGCATTTAATCCGCTCAGCTGAGTCTATCTGATCGGAAAATGCTTCAGCCGGTCGTTCATAGCCCGTTTGGTCACGCCCGGCGCTTGCGCCGGGCGTTTCCGTCTTCGCCGCGGAGCACCGAGGCGCCTCCGAGAATTTTGCCGACGGACGGATCGAGGCTGGCGTTTTGAGCACGCCGTGCCGACATTTTCTGCCCAATTGAGCGGCTTGCGCCTTGTGCAGGCCGCTTTGACCGTCGAAGAGAGGACTACACACCCCTTCCAAGATGATGGACCGTCGCGCCACGCGCCGCAGCCGGTTCGGAGTCGGAGCGATTCATCGCCAGGAGCCCATGTCCCACAGCACGCCCCTGATCAGCATCCTTGTCGCCGGCCTCGGCGTCGCCTTCCTGTTCGGCGTGGTGGCGCAGCGGCTGCGCCTCTCGCCACTGGTCGGCTACCTGCTCGCGGGGGTGTTCATCGGCCCCTTCACGCCAGGGTTCGTTGCCGATCAGGGGCTGGCGCTGGAGCTGGCGGAGGTCGGCGTGATCCTGCTCATGTTCGGCGTCGGCTTGCATTTTTCGGTCAAGGACCTGCTCGCCGTCCGGGGCATCGCCATCCCGGGTGCCGTTGGCCAGATGGCGATCGCCACATTGCTCGGCATGGGCCTGGCCTGGGCCATGGGCTGGTCGATCGGCGCCGGTCTCGTCTTCGGGCTGGCGCTGTCGGTCGCCAGCACGGTCGTGCTGCTGCGGGCCCTGCAGGAGCGCCGCCTGGTCGAGACCGAGCGTGGGCGCATCGCCGTCGGCTGGCTCATCGTCGAGGACCTGGCGATGGTGCTGGCGCTAGTGTTGCTGCCGGCGGTATCGGGGATGCTCGGCGGCAAGGTCGTCGACCAGGGGGGGGGCCTCGTCGGCTCCTTCGGCCTGTCGTCGCTGTGGGTGATGCTGGCGCTCACCTGCGCCAAGGTGGTCGCCTTCGTCGTGGTGATGCTGGTGGTCGGGCGCCGGGTCATTCCGTGGGCGCTGCACTACGTGGCACACACCGGTTCGCGCGAACTGTTTCGCCTCGCGGTCCTGGCGATCGCGCTCGGCGTGGCGTTCGGCTCGGCCGAGCTGTTCGGCGTCTCGTTCGCCCTGGGCGCCTTCTTCGCCGGCATGGTCCTGGCCGAGTCGGAGCTGAGCCACCGCGCGGCGCAGGAGATCCTGCCGCTGCGCGACGCCTTCGCGGTGCTGTTCTTCGTCTCCGTCGGGATGCTGTTCGACCCGTCCGTGCTGTTGAGCGAGCCACTGGCGGCGCTGGCGACGTTCCTGATCATCATCGTGGGCAAATCGATTGCCGCGCTCGTGATGGTGCGCGCTTTCGGCTATCCGCTGCGCACCGCCTTCACCATCTCGGTGAGCCTCGCCCAGATCGGCGAATTCTCCTTCATCCTGGCGGTGCTCGGCATCAAGCTCGACCTTCTGCCGCCGATGGGGCGCGATTTCATCCTGGCGGGCGCGATGCTCTCGATCATTATCAACCCGGTGCTGTTTCAGCTCCTGGATCGGCTGGGACCATGGCTCGATTCGCTGGAGGCCAGCGGCACCGACGATCAGGCCGACGCCGCCGAGGAGATCACGCCGACGACGTTGACGGACCATGCGGTGCTGGTCGGCTTCGGCCGCGTCGGCAGCGGGGTCGCCCACACGCTGCGTCAGCAGCACCAGCCGCTGTTCGTCATCGAGGAGCGGCAGGAGGTCGTCGAGAAGCTGCGGGCGGACGGCATCGAGGCCATCACCGGCAACGCCATTCAGCCCGAGGTACTGGCGGCGGCCAATCTGCCCGCCGCGAAGTGGTTCATCAGCGCCATTCCCAATCCCTTCGAGAACGGCAACCTGATCGAGGCGGCGCGCGCGGCGAACCCGGATCTGGAGATCATCGCGCGCGCCCACTCCGACGAGGAGGTGGAGCACCTGACCCGGATGGGTGCCAGTTTCATCATCATGGGGGAGCGAGAGATCGCGCGCGGCATCAGCGATCACATCCTCGGCCGCATCGGCGCTAGCGCGCCACGCGCGCCCGACCCGGCCGCCGTTTAGAGCGTTTTCGAGCGAAGTGGACGCCGGTTCGCGTGAAGAAAACGCGATAAATCATTTCGACGATTCGAAGAAACGCGGCAATGCTTTCTAGGGCGTGACTCGTTGCGCGCCGAGCATCGGCGGCCGTGCCTGCGCGACAAGCGGCATGGCCGCTTCGTAGGCCGCGGCGAGCTGCAGGACCGTGAGGTCCGCGTGGTTGGGCCCGATGATCTGCACGCCGGTGGGCAGCCCATGCGACCCGAAGCCTGAGGGGATCGCCATTGCGGGCAGGCCGGTGATGGACCAGATGCTCGTCGATTCCATCCAGCGATGATAGGTGTCCATCGTCCGGCCACCGACCGTCGCCGGCCAATGCACCTCCTTGTCGAAGGGGAACACCTGGACGGTGGGGGCCAGCAGCACATCGTAGCGCGCAAACAGCGTGCTCAGGTGCGCGTACCAGCTCGAGCGCGCGACGCTCGCCTGATAGATGTCGAGGGCCGAGAGCCCCAGGGCGCCCTCGATCTCCCAGATCAGCTCCGGCTTCATCTGGGCGTGCTGGGCGGGGTCGCGGTAGGCGGCCAGCTTGCGCCCGCCCACCCACGTGTGACGCAGCTTGACCCAGGCGTCCCAGACCTTCTCCAGGGGATAGCGGATGTCGACTGCCTCGACGGTACAGCCGAGCGATTCAAACGCGCGTAGCGATGCCTGGCAAACGTCGAGGACGCCCGGCTCCATGGCGAGATAGCCACCGAAGTCGCCGAGCCAACCGATGCGCGTGCCCTTGACGTCTCGGGGGGCGGGGCGGGCAAAGTCGGCCGGATCCTCGCGAAGGGACAGCGGCGAGCGCGAATCATAGCCCGCTTGCACCGACAGCAGGAGCGCCACGTCGCGCACGCTGCGTCCCATCGGCCCCTCGTAGGCGAGCTGCGCGAAGAACACGTCCTCGCTCGGGCCGAACGGCACGCGGCCGAAGGAGGGGCGGAAGCCGAGCACGTTGTTGAAGGCGGCTGGATTGCGCAGGGAGCCCATCATGTCGCTGCCGTCGGCGGCCGGCAGCATGCGCAGCGCGAGCGCGACGGCCGCGCCGCCGCTCGACCCGCCCGAGGTCTTGCCCGGATCGTGGGCGTTGCCGGTGGTGCCGTAGACCGGATTGTAGGTCTGTGAGCCCAGACCGAATTCGGGGACGTTGGTCTTGCCGATGAAGATGGCGCCGGCAGCACGAAGCCGCGACACGGCCACGCCGTCCTCCTCCGGCACGAAGTCCTTGAACAGCGGCGAGCCGTAGGTCGTGCGGATCCCCCTGGTATGGGCGAGGTCCTTCACCGCCCAGGGCAGGCCGTGCAGCGGGCCCCGCACCCTGCCTGCGGCCAGGTCGGCATCAGCGCGACGCGCCTCGGCCATCAGGCGCTCGCGCGGCTCCAACGCGACGATGGCGTTGACCGCCGGATTGTAGCGGTCGATCTGGCCGAGATACGCCTCCATGACCTCGGCACAGGAGGCGGAGCGCTCGCGGATGGCCTGCGCGAGGGCGGTAGCATCGAGATCGACGAGGGAGGCGGGTAGCGTGGGCATGGCCCATTGTGGGCGGCGGCGTGGCCGCCCGTCTAGAGCATGATCCCAGAGAGTGGGCACCGGCTTTTGGATAAGATCATGCTCAAACAAAGACTTAGAGCGAGATGATGATTCAACGAAAAATCATCCCGCCCTAGATGGCCGGGATGGGAGCGGCTGCCGCGCTTCGACGCGCGGCGCGGGTTCAGTGAGACGCGATCGACAGCCCGCCGTCGATGACCAGGCTCGCGCCGGTGACGAAGGCACCGCTGGCAGCGCTGAGATAGAGCACCGCGTAGCCGATCTCCTCCGGCAGGCCGGTTCGCCCGAGCGGCGTGCCTGCGAGAAGGCTCTTGCGCGCGTCGTCGTCGAACACGGCCGACAGCTTGGTCTCGATCACGCCCGGCAGGATCGTGTTCACCCGGATGCCGGACGGCCCGTACTCGAGCGCGAAGGCGCGGCTCATGCCGATCATCGCCGTCTTCAGCGTCGAGTAGAGCGCCAGCATCTTGTCGGGGTGGAGCGCGGCGACCGAGGCGATGTTGACGATCGAGCCGCCGCCGCGCGCCTTCATCAGCTTGCTCGCCTCGAGCGAGAGATACCAGTTGCCGCGCAGATTGACCTCGACTGCCTTGGTGAACAGCGGCGGATCCGTGTCGTCGATGGTGCGCCACGGACTGAGCACCGCGTTGTTGACCAGGATGTCCAGTCCGCCGTGGGCGGCCCGGAGGTGGGCGGCCATGGCGGCGATGTCGTCCATGCGCCCGATGTGACAGGCGCGCGGCTCGGCGCTCAGGCCCTCGTCGCGGAAGGCGTGGGCGACGCGGGCACAATCGTCGGCCTTGCGGCTGCTGATGACGACGTGGGCGCCGGCGCGGGCCAGTGTCCGCGCGATGCCCTCGCCGATGCCCATGGTCGAGCCGGTGACCAGCGCGACCTTGCCGGTAAGGTCGAACGGGCCCGCTGGCCGGTATGCCGCGGCGCTCATCGCGGCCTCACGCCTCCCCGTAGCGCTTGAGCAGGGTACGCCCGAGCTGGGACAGGTGCACCTGGTCCGGCCCGTCGCCGATGCGCATGAAGCGGGCGTAGGTATAGGCCTCGGCCAGGAATGTATCCTGGGAGACGCCGGCGCCGCCGTGGACCTGGATGGCGCGGTCGATGACCGCTACGGCCATGCGCGGCACCACCACCTTGGCGGCCGCGATGAGGTCGCGAGCAGCCTTGTTGCCGTCCAGGTCCATCTTCGCGGCGGCGCGCAGGGTGAGCAGGCGTGCCTGCTCGATCTCGCACCACGAATTGGCGATGTCTTCGCGTACCGAGCCCTGTTCGCCCAGTGCCTTGCCGAACGCGACGCGGCTCTGCGCCCGGGAGCACATCAGCTCCAGCGCGCGCTGCGCGACGCCGATCAGCCGCATGCAGTGGTGAATGCGGCCCGGCCCCAGGCGCCCTTGCGCGATCTCGAAGCCACGGCCCTCACCGAGCAGGATGTTGGCGGCCGGCACGCGGACATTCTCGTACACGATTTCCGGATGGCCGACCGGTGCGTGGTCGTAGCCGAACACCCGCATGTCGCGAACGATGCGGACGCCGGGCGCGTCGCGCGGCACCAGGATCATCGACTGCTGCTGGTGCTTGTTGGGGTTGTCCGCGTCGCTCTTGCCCATGACGATGAGCAGCTTGCAGTCCTCGCTCATCGCTCCCGAGGTGAACCATTTGCGGCCGTTGACGACGTAGTGGTCGCCGTCGCGCAGGATGCTGCAGCGGATGTTGGTGGCGTCGCTGGAGGCAACCTCCGGCTCGGTCATGGAGAAGGCGGAGCGGATCTCTCCGGCGAGCAGCGGCTCGAGCCACTGCTTCTGCTGCTCGGGCGTGCCGTAGAGCGCCAGCACCTCCATGTTGCCCGTATCGGGCGCCGAGCAGTTGAAGATTTCCGACGCCCACGAGATGCGGCCCATGATCTCCGCGAGTGGCGCGTAGTCGAGGTTGGTGAGGCCGGCGCCGTGCTCGCCGGGCAGGAACAGGTTCCACAGCCCCTCCGCCCGGGCTTGCTTCTTCAGCTCCTCCAGGATCGGCGGGCGACGGTCGCGATGGCCGGCCTCGACCTGCTCGTCGTAGAGATGTTCGGCCGGATAGACGTGCCGCGCCATGAAGGCGGACAGCTGCGCTTCGAGCTCGCGGGCCCTGGTGCTGGGTTCCAGATTCATGATCAGGCTCTCCTCAACCCGCTGGGGTGTAGTTCTTGAACTGCTGGCGCAGGGTCAGCTTGTGCACCTTGCCCGTCCCCGTCATGGGGAAGGCATCGAGGAACTCGACCGCGTCGGGCAGCCACCATTTGGCGACCCGCGGCGCCATATGTGCCAGCAGGGTGGGGCCGTCGAGCGTCGCGCCCTGGCGGGGGACGACGAGGAGCAGGGGGCGCTCCTGCCACTTCTCGTGGGGTATGGCGATCACGGCGCATTGCAGCACGTCCGGGTGGCTGGCCGCCGCATCCTCCAGCTGGATCGAGCTGATCCACTCGCCGCCCGACTTGATGACGTCCTTGGAGCGGTCGGTCAGCGAGATGTAGCCGTCCGGATCGATAACGGCCATGTCGCCGGTCATGAGATAGCCGTCGCCATCCAGCGCCTGAATGCCCTTGTGGTAGGCGGAGGCGATCCAGGGCGCGCGCACGCGCAGATGTCCGACCGAGACGCCGTCGTGCGGCAGCGCCGTGCCGTCGTCGGTGACGATGCGCGCGTCGACGCCGAAGGCGACGCGGCCCGATTTCATGCGGTCGTCGATGCGCTGCTCGAAGGTTGGCTCGACCTTGCGCGGCTTGGGGGTCGGCATGGTGGCCATGAGCGCCTCGGTCATGCCCCAGGCCTGCACGTATTCGACGCCGTAGTCGCGGTCGAGCGTCTCGACCATGCTCCGGGGCGGCGCCGAGCCGCTGGAGAGCGACAGCCTCAGTGTCGAGAACTTGTTGCCGGTGCGCTTCAGCCAGTCGAGCAGGATCAGCCAGAAGCTCGGCACGCCGGCGGTGAGCGTCACCTTCTCGCCCTCGAACAGCTCGTAGAGCTTGTCCGGCTCGTAGTTGCGGCCGGGCAGGACGAGCTTGGAGCCGGTATAACAGGCTAGGAACGGCATGTTCCAGGCGTTGCCGTGGAACATCGGCGCCATCGGCATCATCACCTCGAGCTTGCCGCTGCGGTGCCCAGGCAGGAAGGTGAAGTTGGCTCCCAGCAGGGTCTGCAGCACCGCTGCACGATGGGAATAGACGACGCCCTTGGGATCGCCCGTGGTGCCGGAGGTGTAGCAGATGGTCGAGGCGGAATTCTCGTCGAGCACCGGCCAGCGGAAATTCTCGTCGGTCTCGCCGGCGATCAGCGTTTCGTAGCAGTGGACGTTGGCCAGTCTGGTCTCCGGCATGCGGTCGGCGGCGGCCATGACGACGATCGCCTCGACCGTCGTCAGCCGCGGCGCAATCTCCTCGATGATCGGCAAGGTCAGCTTGTCGACGAAGAGGATGCGATCTTCCGCATGATTGACGATGTAGACGATCTGGTCGGCGAACAGCCGCGGATTGACGGTGTGCAGGACGGCGCCGATGCCGGGCGCCGCATAGAACATCTCGAAATGACGATGGGTGTTCCAGGCGAGCGTGCCGACCACGGTGCCTTCGTCGGCCCCGAGCCGCTTGAGGGCCTTGGCCATGCGCTTGATGCGCTTTAGCGCGTCCGCATAGGTGTAGCGGTGGATGTCGCCCTCGATCTCGCGGGCGACGACCTCGACGTCGCCGTGGTACCTGCCCGCATACTCCACGAAGCCGGACAGCAGCAGCGGCATGTCCATCATCAGCCCGCGCATGGTCGTAGTCCTCCGGAGTGGCGGCCGGCGTTCAGGCGCCGGTCCGCTCGGTCTGTCGTTGAACGAAAGGGGGCGGCCATGGGCCGACCCCGGAGCGCTTCGCGATCGGGTGGATGCGCTCCATCGCTGAGGAGCGCTCTCACTTCAACCACTTGCGAACGTTTCTTCGGCGATCGGATGATCTCGTCCGATCGGAATGCGCCTAGGCCGTCAGTGGTTGGCGCGCTGGCCCGGCAGGATGCCCATGCCCTTGCAGATGATCGTCAGCATCACCTCGTCGGCGCCTCCGCCGATCGAGGTGAGCCGCGAGTCGCGGTACATGCGCGAGATCTCGCTCTCGGTCATGAAGCCCATGCCGCCCCAGTATTGCAGGCAGCTGTCGGTGACCTCGCGGGCAAGACGGCCGGCCGTCAGCTTGGCCATGGACGCGAGCTGCGTGACCTCCTGGCCCGCCACGTAGCCCGCAGCGGCGCGATAGACCAGCGAGCGCAGCGCCTCCACCTTGGTCTGCAGCTCGGCCATCTTGAAGTGGACGACCTGGTTATCGAGCACCGATTTGCCGAACGCGTGGCGGTTGGCCGTGTATTCGATGGTCATGGCGATCGCCCGCTCCATGCCGACGAGGTGACCGGCGGCGCCCCACAGCCGCTCGATCTGGAACTGCTCCATCTGGTAGGTGAAGCCCTTGCCTTCCTCGCCGATGCGATAACGCTGAGGCACACGCACGTCGTCGAAGTAGATCTGGGCCGTGTCGGAGGCCCGCATGCCCATCTTGTCGAGCTTGCGGGCGATCTGGACTCCCTTGGTCTTCATCGGCACGCAGATCAGGCTCTTGTTGCGGTGGACCTGGCCGTCGGACGTGTTGGCGAGCAGGCATATCCAGTCGGCCTGCGTGCCGTTGGTCGTCCACATCTTGCCGCCGTTGATGACGTAATCGTCGCCGTCCTTGCGGGCCGTGGTCTTGAGGGATGCGACGTCGGATCCCGCGCCCACCTCCGAGACGCCGAGGCACGCGACGTAGTCGCCGGCGATCGAGGGGGCGAGAAATTCGGTGCGGAGCTCGTCGGAGCCGTGCTTGGCGAGGGCGGGGGTCGCCATGTCGGTCTGCACGCCGACCGCCATGCCGATCGAGGCGCATTTGGTGGCGCCGAGGGCCTCGCAGAAGGCGAGCTCGTAGGTGTAGTCGAGCCCCAGGCCGCCGAAGCGCTCCGGCTTGTCGATGCCGAGCAGCCCCTGCTGGCCCATCTTCTTGAACAGCTCGTGGGCCGGGAAAATGCCGTCGCGCTCCCACTCCTCGGCGTGCGGGTCGACCTCCGTCTCGACGAACCTGGTCACGCTGCGCATCAGTTCTTGATGCTGCTCGGTATAGATCATCGCTTCCTCCGGTCGCGCCCGGTCCGGCCGCGGCGCGTTGTCCTTACGCATTCCATTCGGCGCGCCGCCAGCCGCAGGGACGGTTCCGGGCCAGCAACGCACGGCTCCCGATCGCCGGATCACACCGCCGGCCGGACTGCCTCGTCCGGCCAGGTGACCTTCCGGACCCAGCCGGAGCAGACTGGGCAGTACTGCTACGACACGTGGCGGTACTCGCTGGTACTGAAGCCCATTGTAGCGGCGGCTGCGCTGCGGAAAAGCTCTTTTTGGCCGCAGATGCGGGTCGGCCGGATCCCGTTCACCGCCCGCCTATCGGCAGATGTGGCGGCCCGGGCCGCGATTGCGCAAGTCGACGTGCAGATGCGTCGAATGGAAGGGGTCTGACCCCGGGCCGAGCACCGTGTCGAACAGGCCGCAGGCGCGACTGCGAATCTCGGCCTGGAAGGCGCCGTCCTCCGAGCGTGGCGACTTGAAGCCGACCTTGAACGTTGCGTGCGCATCGAACTCGAAGCCGGCCACGTCCATGGCGTTGCCGAAGGCGTGCTCGCTCAGCTTGGCGCCCGGCTGGTGGTTCATGGTGCGGCATTGGTAGGTCGGGCCGACGAGCACCTTGGTCGGCTGTGCGCCCAATCTCCCTCTGGCTGCCGGTCGCACGACCGTCGCCACCCATTCCTCCACCGCTTCCGCCAGGGCGCAGGTCATGACCGCGGGAACGCTGAGCGGGAGGTCGCCCGGCAGACGCGACAGCCGCACACCCAGCGGCAAGCCGCAGCCGCCGTTAGCGACAGGGGCGATCGGGTCGACCTCGGCCCCCTTGCGGCGCAGGCGGGCCACGCACTGGGCGACCTCCGCATCGCTGGGGATGACGCGCTGACGCTTGCCGCGGCGGCCAGACCCTGGCTCGGACGGCGCGGGTGCCGACTGCTCGTCCTGGCTCCCGGGAGGCGTTTGCCGGCCGAATGGCCACCACGACGGCAGCGCTGGCGCTGGCGCTGCTTTCGGCTGCGCGTCCAGCGGCGGGGCGGCCTGCGGCAGCGTTTCGGGCGGGGGCGGGGCCGTCGGCTCGCCCCGAAAGGCGGGCCGTGGTGGCGGCAGCGGCGCCCGGCCTGGCAGGTCGACCTCGTCCTCGGTCTCCACGGGTCCCCACGCTGGCACCAGCTTGCGGGAGGGCGCGGCAGCGGCGGGTCCGCCCGGCGACGGGTCCTGTGCAGGCGGCAGCTGCCCGCTCCGCTCCGGTGTGTTCGCCGCGCCCTCGGCTCCGTCGGGGCGCGGGGGAGGCAGCGGTCCTGTGCTCGGCAATCTGGACGGGGCGGCCAGCACCGCGCCGGCGCGATGCGATTCGGTGAGGGGGCTGAGCACGAGGACAGTGGCGAGAGCGGCGCAGGACAGGCGCCTCAGCGGCGACCCGGCCGGGCAGCGGGCCGTGCTGACGAACGTCATGAGCGGACGGCTTACACCAGCCGCCAGCCGCTGCACAGCCCAGGCCGCCCTTGGATTGGCCGCATCGGGTGCATAGCTTGCAGGCGGACGCGCCGGACGATCGCCCGGTCAACCGCAGGAGACGATCGACGATGAGTGTGGACATGCAGTCAAACGACCTGGTCCCGCACGGTTTCGGCTTCAGGCCGGAGGGGGACCGTCGCTTCATCTGCCGCTACCGCGACACGACGGTCGGAAAGGTGCAGGCGTTCTCGGCGCTGCAGCGGCTCAGCGGCAACATGGTTCGATCCGGCACCGCCGCGGCTTTGGATGCCTGGTGCCGCGAGCACGGGCTCGCCGCGGAGCCGACCCTGGCGCTGCGCCTCGTTCCCCAGGCGAGCGCGCCGTTCACGGACGACGTGCGCCAGAGCCTCGAGCTCGAAGACGAGGGGTCCGCCCGCTACCGCCGCGTCGAGATGAGTTGCGGCGACCTGCTTCTGGGCTGGGCCGAAACCTGGTATGTGCCCCGCCGCCTGACGCCGGCGGTCGGCGAGAGCCTGGCGGCCGACGTGCTGTTCGAGCAGGCGGCCGACCAGATGCGGCCCGTGCGCATCGGCGTGCAGAACACGCTGCTCTGGGCACCGTTGCGGGTCGGCGAGCAGATCGCGGCTCCAACGGCCGCTCCCCGCGAGCGCCATGGCTCCAAATCGCGGCCGCTGGTGGTTCCTTGGCGCGTGTTCGAGCATCGCACGCTGTTGCGCAACAAGGGCCTCCATCCGATGTCCTTGACGCTCGAGACCTTCACGCGGGAAGTGCTGGGCAGCGCCGTCGAGCCCGCGCCCAAGCCGCAGCTGGAGGCGCTGGCCGGGCCGGCGCCCCTGAAGGCCCTGGCGAAGCCCTGAAGCTCATGCCGTCGGATGGGCTTGGCCGCCCCGCGGCACGCGCAGAAGGTGGGCGCGCGCCGGCGGGCCGTGGTGGCCGAAGGAGAGTGTTATGGTCTGCTGGGTCCGCCGCACTGCATTGACCGCCCTCATCCTGGTCCTGTCGTCGGGGGCGAGGGCGGAGTCGCTCTCCGCTTTCCCGGACGACGATAGTGGTCGCGTGCGCGCGCTGGCGCTGATGCAGACGCTCAACGCCACGCTCCTGAGTGCCCGCAGCGCCACCCTGACCTTGGACAAGTGGTGCGCCGACCACCGCATCGCCCCGCAGGCCAAGATCGTGGCCCAACTGGTGCGCGGCGCGGATAAACCGATCACCGGAGAGCAGCGGCAGCGCCTGGAGATCGGGCCGGATGAGCCGGTGGCGTATCGCCGGGTGCAGCTCGCCTGCGGTAGCCACGTGCTGTCGGAAGCGGACAACTGGTACGTGCCGAGCCGGCTGACGCCCGAGATGAACCGGGTGCTGGAGACCACCGACACCCCGTTCGGCCGGGCCGTGCAGGCGCTCAACTTCGATCGCAAGACGGTGGGTGCCAAGCTGCTGTGGTCGCCGTTGCCGGATGGCTGGGAACTGGCCCGTCCGGTTGCTGCCCCGGTCGATTGTGCGCCGGCTGCGGCGCCCGCCCCGCTGCCCATTCCGCCGCGGCTCTTTGAGCATCGCGCCGTCCTCTACGACGGGGCGCGGCGCCCCTTCTCCGAGGTGGTCGAGACCTATACGAGCGAGGTGCTGGCCCTTCCCATCGACAACGCCGCACCGCGCTGAGCCGGGGTGCCAGGCGGCTCGGCCAGCGCTTCGGCCATGTGCCAGACGAGCGCGGCCGCTGGCCGCTGCTCGCCCTGCAGGCGGATGAGCGACAGGCGGGTGCGCAGATCGAGCCCTTCGACCGGCACGGCGACGGCCCCGCCGTCACCGCCCGGCAGGGCATCGAACCAGCCCAGCGTGACCACGGGCATGCCGACCAGGCGTCCGTAGCGCTCCACCGCGACGGCGTGGCCTTCGGGCGGCCGCACCACGTCGACGCCGGCTTCCGACAGTGTGCGCGTGATAGCGATGGACAGCGGCGCGCCCAGGGCCCGGTTGATGACGCCGATGCGCACGCCCCCGAGCGCAGCGAAGGGCAGCGTCTTGGCCGCGGCCCACGGATGTCCGGCCGGCACCTGGATGGCGAGCCGCCGCTCGGCCAGCACCAGCCGCTCGAAGCCCTCCGGCCAATCGGCGTCGGAGGCGGTGTCCACCTGAGCCGCCGCTGCATCGGAAGGTTCCACCAAGAGCGCCAGATCGGCCTCGCGGCGCGTCAGGTCGGCATAGTGGCGCGCGTGGCTCTTGTCGAAGATGCGCAGGCGGATGTCCGGATGCGCGACGATCAGTCGGTCGAGCAGCGCGCGACGCGCGGGGATGAGCTGGGTATAGAGCGGCGCGCCGATGCGCAGCTCGTTCTCGCGGATCTCGCGCGCGGCCTGATTGGCCCAGGCCGCCTCGGCCACCATGCGCCGGGCATTTGCCAGGAACAGCCGGCCCTCCGCGGTGAGCTCGACCCACCGGCTGGTGCGCAGGAACAGGGCGAAGCCGAGCCGCCGCTCGAGCTCGCGGATCTGGGCGGAAAGCGCCGGCTGCGAGACGTTGAGCTGGGCGGCCGCGCGCGTGAAGGAGCGCGCGTCGGCGACGGTGACGAAATAGCGGAAAGGGGTCGCATCCAGGTCCATGCTCGCGTCTCCGGGCCGCAATCTGCATTCATAACCAAGTTGGATTGTTGGAACGAGTAAATTGTATTGGACGGCAGAGGTGGCGTGCCCCGATCATAGGTGACTTGCATCAATCCGTATCGAGGGAGGAGACGCCATGGCTTGGGATTTCGAGACCGACCCGCAGTTCCAGAAGGAGCTCGACTGGATCGACCAGTTCGTGACGGAGGAGGTCGAGCCGCTCGACCATGTCCTCGGCTTCCCCTACGAGGTGCAGAACCCCCAGCGCAACGCGCTCGTCAAGCCACTCCAGGCCATCGTTAAGGAGCGCGGGCTGTGGGCCTGCCATCTCGGCCCGGAGCTCGGCGGCCAGGGCTACGGCCAGGTCAAGCTCGGGCTGATGAACGAGATCCTCGGCCGGTCCAAGTTCGGCCCGACCGTGTTCGGCTGTCAGGCGCCCGACTCGGGCAATTCCGAGATTCTCGCTCATTTCGGCACGCCGGCGCAGAAGGCCGAGTTTCTGAAGCCGCTGCTCAACAACGACATCGTGTCGTGCTTCGCCATGACGGAACCGCAGGGCGGCGCGGATCCCAAGGTCTTCCGCACCCGGGCGGAGCGCGCCGGCGACGAGTGGGTCATCAACGGCGAGAAGTGGTTCGCCTCACACTCTCACGTGGCGAGCTTCTACATCCTGATGGCGGTGACCGACCCGGAGGCGCCCGAGTACAACCGGCTGTCGGCCTTCATCATCCCGGCCGACACGCCCGGCATCGAGATGGTGCGCAACATGCCGGTGGGCTTCCACGGCACGCCATCGCACGCCTATCTGCGCCTCACCAATGTGCGCGTGCCCGCCGATCACCTGCTCGGCAAGCAGGGCGGCGGCTTCGTGGTGGCGCAGACCCGCCTGGGCGGCGGCCGCATCCACCACGCCATGCGCACCATCGGCCAGGTGAAGCGCTCGCTCGACCTGATGTGCGAGCGCGTCCTGAGCCGCCAGACGCAGGGCACGCTGCTCGCCGACAAGCAGATGGTGCAGGAGAAGATCGCCGACAGCTGGATCGAGATCGAGCAGTTCCGCCTGCTCGTGCTGCAGACGGCGTGGAAGATCGACAAGTACAAGAACTACATGATGGTCAGGAAGGACATCTCGGCCATCAAGGCGATCATGCCCAAGGTGTTCCACGATGTGGCGGCGCGCGCGCTGCACCTGCACGGCTCGCTCGGCGTGACGCCTGACATGCCGTTTGCCGAGCAGGTGATCGAGAGCTTCCACATGGGGCTCGCCGACGGCCCGACCGAGGTGCACAAGGTGACGGTCGCCCGTCAGCTGCTGCGCGAGTACCAGGGCACCGACGGCCTGTTCCCCACCGGCTACGTGCCCACGCTGCGCGAGGCGGCCATCGCCAAATACGCCGAGCGCCTCGAGCGCGAGGTCGAAGCGGCCGCCTGATCCGACGCGACGTCGCGGGACCGTCGCTCTCGGGCGACGGTCCCGCCATTCGAACTGAACGGAATGGGCGCCGCGCCGTTTCCTTTCCATGACGCGATGTCAGGAAGGAGAACGAGCGTGCTGAAGCCTGTCGAAATAACAGACGCCGAAGCGGACCGGCGTGGCGTCGCCCCCGGCTGGTGGGGAGCCGACGACAATGGCCGGCTCATCCTCGGGCCTTATCCCAGCCGCGAAGCGGCGCTCGTCGGCATTACCAACCATGGCGCCGGCGCCGAGACGCCCGCGGGGGCGTAGGCGAGGGCAGGTGGCCGGGCTTGGCAATCAGCGAATGGCCGCCGCAGTGCCCGTCAGTGCGACGGCGCCGACGCGACGGTGTCCTTGTCGTGCACGGCGAAGCGCTCGACCATGGTGGCGCTCGCCGCATTCAAGCCGATGACCTCGACCTCGCGGCCGTGCCGGCGGGCCTTCAGCACCACGCGATCCAGCGCGCCGACGGCCGAGATGTCCCAGAAGTGGGCCGCGCCGACGTCGATGACGATCGTCTCCACCGGCTCCAGCACGTCGATGGCATCGGCGAAGGTGCCGGCGGAGGCGAAGAACACCTGTCCCTCGACCCGGTAGGTCCGCACGCGGCCGTCGGACGATTGCGTCGAGGTGACCCGGCTGAGCCGGGACACCTTGCCGGCGAAGAACACGCCGGACAAAAGCACCCCCACGCCGACACCGATGGCCAGGTCCGAGGTCGCGACGACCGTCGCCACGGTGGCGAGCATGACCACCGACGAAGGCACGGGGTTGGTGCGCAGACGGACCAGCGAACGCCAGGAAAAGGTGTTGATCGACACCATGATCATCACGGCGGTCAGTGCTGCGACCGGGACGATGGCGAGCAGATCCTGCAAGGCGACCAGCAGCACCAGCAGGAAGCCGCCGGCCACCAGTGTGGACAGCCGGCCGCGCGCCCCGGAGGACACGTTGATGACCGATTGGCCGATCATGGCGCAGCCGCCCATGCCGCCGAACACGGCCGAGGCGATGTTGGCGATGCCCTGGCCCGTGCACTCCCGGTTCTTGTCACTGGGGGTATCGGTCATGTCGTCCACGATCTGGGCGGTCAGGAGCGATTCGAGAAGCCCGACCGCCGCCAGCGTGAGCGCGACCGGCAGCAGGATCCGCAGGGTCTCGAGCGTGAACGGCACGGACGGCAGGCCGAAGCTCGGCAAGGACGACGGCAACTCGCCCAGATGGGCGACCGTGCGCACATCCAGCCGGAACACGACGGTGATCACCGTCAGCACCGCGATCGCGACCAGCGGCGACGGGATGGCCCGCGTGAGTCGCGGAACCAGGTAGATGATGGCGAGGCCCAGCGCGATGAGCCCGTATGTGGCCGGCGGGACGCCGACGAGCTCGGGCAGCTGGGCCAGGAAGATCAGGATGGCGAGGGCATTGACGAAGCCGGTCATCACCGACTGCGAGACGAAACGCATCAGCCGGCCCAGCTTGAGAATACCGGCGATGATCTGGAAGACGCCCATCAGGATGGTCGCGGCGAACAGATACTGGACGCCGTGATCGCGGACGAGGTCGACCATGACCACGGCGGTGGCCGCCGTTGCGGCCGAGATCATCGCCGGCCGGCCGCCGGCGAAGGCGATCACCGTCGCGATCACCACCGAGGCGAACAGGCCCACCTTGGGGTCGACCCCGGCGATGACCGAGAAGCCGATCGCCTCGGGGATCAGCGCCAGGGCGACGACGATACCCGACAGGATGTCGCCGCGGATGTTGGAAAGCCAGTCACGGCGGAACGGCGACTGAGGAATCATCGAGAGGGTTGCCCGCAATGGACGGCCGTTGCCGCCGCAATCTCGTGGCGGGCGGGTCCGTCTGGTCTTTGCGTTGTCCGGCGGATCGGCGGCCGGAAGAGCCACCCGGGCTTTCACCGGGTCCGATCGAGTACCCCTACATAATGCAAGCTCGTATTGCGTTGCAACAAGGGGCCAGGAAGACGCGCCGGACCGCTTGTAGCTTCGCCTGAACCGGACAGGAACGAACGCCCGCGCGCGGGATTTCATACCGAAGGGCACGAGCGGAGTCGCAGCAGGTGAGGATCTCCCATTGGGGCGCGAGAAGGCGAAGCGCGGTTGGCGCACCGCGACGCTGGCTTGGCCGCATGCTGCGATCGCGCCCGGATGCACTGCCCGCGGCCCGCGCCTCCGCCGTCATGGTGGAAGGCGTCAATTGCTTCCGCGTTGTGTCTGCCCGGCGTGCCGCCGTGCTGGTGGATGGCTGTGCCTATTTTTCCGAGTTGGAAGCGGCCTTGCGGCGTGCACGGCATTCCGTCGTGATCGTCGGGTGGGACTTCGACGGACATGTGCGCCTGCGACCGCAGGCGACCGCCGGGGACCTTGGCGGGTTGATCCGCCGCCTGGTCGAGGCGCGGCCGGAGCTCGAGGTGCGGATCCTGGTCTGGAGCAGCGCCGTGGTGCATGCCCCGAGCTCGCCGGGGGAGTTGCTGCTGGGCGCCGCGTGGCAGGATCATCCACGCATCATTCTGCGGCTCGACGCGACTCACCCGTTCTACGCGTCGCATCATCAGAAGATCGTCTGCATCGACGGCGCTCTCGCTTTCGTCGGCGGCATGGATCTCACCGTTGACCGCTGGGACACGCCGGACCACAGAGCCCACGACCAGCGTCGTCGCCTTCCGAACGGAAAGCCGTATGGGCCGGTGCACGACGTGATGATCATGCTGGACGGCGAGACTGCCGAGGTCATCTGCGGGCTGGCCAACGACCGCTGGCAGGCGGCGACCGGCGAGCCGATCCCTGCACCGGCCCGAGGGGCGAAACCATGGCCGGAGCACCGGCCGGCGGATTTCCAGGACGTCACCGTGGGCCTTGCGCGCTCGGTCCCGTCATGGGGGGCGCGTCGCCGCATCACAGAGGCCCCGCGCCTTATTGCCGACGTGCTGAAAGCAGCCCGCCGCAGCCTTTACATCGAGGCACAGTATCTGACGGCTAAGCACGTCGCCGCGATTCTGGAGCGCCGCCTTGGCGAGCCCGACGGGCCGGAGGTGGTGATTGTCGTCAGCGACGTCACCCATTCCTGGCTGGAGCGGGTGATCATGATCGCCAATCGCAATCGCGTGCTCCGCCGTGTCGGCCGCGCGGACAGGTATGGACGGCTGCGCGTCTATCATCCCGTCGCCCCGGGCTCGGACGGAGAGTGCCCCATCCTCGTGCATTCCAAGCTGATCATTGCGGACGATCGGTTCCTGCGCATCGGTTCATCCAACCTCAACAACCGGTCGGTCGGCATCGACAGCGAATTCGAGGTGGTCATCGAGGCGCAGGACGATGCCCACCGAAAGGCCATTGCGGCGGTGCGCGACCGGCTGCTGGGCGAGCATCTCGGCGCTGGGCCCGGGCGCCTGGCAGGGCTCGTCGGCGAGTCGGGCTCTCTGATTGCCGCGATCGAGCGCCTCAACGGAGGCGCGCGCTGGCTCGAGCCCTCCCGGGCCATGCACAAGCCCGGTTCGACGCAGCCCATCTTCGGCTCGACGGTCCTTGATCCGGTGGAGCCTTTCTCCTGGTCGCGCCTGTGGGCCGCCGTCTGGCCTTGGCGTCGCGGTCAGCCCTGAGACATGGCGCGGTGTCGAATCTCGGTCGCCGACAGCAGGGCCAGGCCGAGCGCCAGCGGCAGCAGGAAATAGACGATGCGGAAGACGAGCAGGGGTCCGATGAGGTCCGCTCCGGGCAGGAGATGCTGGACCACCGTCTCCACCACGCCAAGCCCGCCCGGCACGTGCGTGATCAGCGTGGCGACATTGGCGGCCACATAGGTGGACGCGACGGCGGGATAGCCGATATCCGCCATCTGGCGCACCACCTGGTGCAGGCACGCCGCGACGCAGGCGAAATTCACCGTGCCGACGAGCACCTGCGCCAGTGCAAGTGGCACAGGGGGCCGGTGCAGGCGCCACACCTCCCGGCGCACGAGGCGCTCCGGTAAGGCCGCCAGCAGCACGTACCCCAGCGGGAGGGCCAGGACGAGCGTGGCGATGCCGACCACCTCGCCACGGGAGAACCCGAGCAGTTGTTCCGCCGCTGCCGGATCGGCCAAAAGCATGATGCCGGCGAGCGTGGACAGCCCAATCGCAACGGTCACGCCGCAGAAGAGTACCACCTGCGCCACCTCGCCGGCGTTCAGCCCCCAGCGCGCATAGAAGCGGTAGCGGATGGCGCCGGAGCTCAACCCGGCAAAGCCGACATTGTGACCGAGAGACAGGCTGGAAAACGAGGCGAGCGCTGCCTGGCGGTAGGGCAGTGGCTTGCCCGCCGCGCGCAGCGCGAAAAAATCAAAGAAGGTGAGGGTGAGATAACTCGCCGCGGCAAACAGGCCGGCCATGACGAGGCTGCCAAGCGAGACGGCGGACACCGCGCTCGAGAGTTCGGCGATGCTGTAGCGGCTGAGCGTGCGATAGAGGAGACCGAGCCCCAGCAGGACAGCCCCTGCGAAGGCGAGGAGGCGGAACGGGCGCCCGGTGACGATCACCTTCAGGCGCGACCAGGGCGAACGGGCCCCGTGACCCGCCCCTTCCGCGGCGCCGGTCCCGGCGATCATACCTTGGCCTCGCGGGCCGGCAGCGGCCCGGGCCCGGTCACCGGCGTCCCACGGGACACCGTGGCGGGGATGAGCAGATCGGCGCACAAGGGCAAGTGGTCCGAGGCGACGCGTGCCTTGCCCTCCCTCACGACGTGCACGCCAGCCACCTCGACGCCCCCGCCGACGAAAATGTGGTCGATGCGCAGCACGGGCCAGCGGCTCGGGAACGTCGGTTTCGGCCGCCTTCTTTCGGCCGTTTGCGCGTCCTGAAGCCGGCGCGCCATGAGGCGGTAGGCGTTGGAGGAGGGGGGCGCGTTGAAATCGCCCAGCACGATGGCCGGGCCTTGGCCATCTTCACGGCCGAGCCATTCCGGGCCGAGGAGCGCGGTCGCCTGGCGCACGCGTTCCCCGGGCCGCAATCCGAAATGGGTATTGACGACCTGCACGGGCCTGCCGTCAAACGTGATCTCGGCCCAGAGGGCGCCGCGAGGCTCCTCCCAGAGGGCCCGGCGCGAGCCCGGCAACGGGCCGGCCTTCACCAGCCGCATGGGCAGGTGCGTGAGGATGGCATCGCCGTAGAGCTCCTCCACCACCCGCATGGCCGGGTGGAAGTGGTGCGACATGCGTAGCGCGCTCGCCAAGGCGAGCGCCTGGTCCAGGCCGCCGCTCCTCATCCGGTTGACGTCCAGCTCCTGTAAGGCCACCACGTCTGCCTTCGCCGACGCGATGACGGAGACGATCCGCTCCGGGGCGTAGCGGCCGTCGACGCCGAGGCAACGCCGCACGTTGTACGTCAGCACGCGCAGACGGCGTGGCGAGTGGGGCGCGTGAGGCTTTGAATGCTCTTCCATGGACTGCACAACGCCGCCCCTGGGCGCTCGGATCCTCAACGCGTCGGGGCCGAGGCTGGGCGGACCGGCAATCTTTGAAGGTCCCCGTGAGCTTTTGCCGATGGGCGCCTTGAGCATTTGAAATTGGAGCTCTCGCGATTGGGTGAAGCCACCCAATCGCGAAGCGCTATGGCACTCGCGTCGTCCGATGAGGGATCTCCGTGAGCCAGTCGTCGCGGTATGCGACCCGCGCGGCGCTGGCGCCAAGGCAACGGAGGAGATGCCGGGTGTCAGGCCGCCGCCGGCCGCAGCAGTCCTCCGAGCCGACGGAAGGCGCTGACGTCGCCCGTCAACGGCCGCTCCACGAACTTATAGACGGCCACGCCGGCAAGCACGGCGGCCGCGATGGCGATCGGCAGCAGCGCGAGCCGTACGCCATCTCCGAGCGCCAGCCGGTTGCAAATTGTGATCGCAATGCCGATGACGTAAAAGTGCGTGAGATAGATGGAATAGCTCGCGTCTCCGCCTCGCCGCGCGGCTTCGCTGGCGATCACTGCGCCGGACCGTTCCAGGCCCACCGCGCCGGCCACAATCAACGTGGAGGCCAGGCCGAAGCTGAGGAACGTGTCGGTGATCGGCACGGCCGGCCCGGTGCCTATGGGGAAGATGGACGTGCCGATGGCCAACCAGACGATGCCGGCTGCCAGGGAGATCCACCAGACCGTCGGGCGCGATGAGGGCCGTGCGCGAGGCATGGCGGCGGCGATCAGCATGCCCGCCGCGAAATCGAGGACGATTGGCCGGGTGTAGATGAAGGCTACGACGCCGAAATCTGTGACGCGCGAGATCGCCGTGCCCGCCAACGCGAGAGCGGCGAGCAACGCCACCAGTACCGGCACACGAGCGCGCTTGGGCAGCAGCAGCGAGGCTGCGAAGGCGCAGTAGAAGAACATTTCGAAGTTCAGTGTCCAGCCGAGGAAGTAGACCGGATAGATGCGGTCCGGGCTTTTCTCGAACGGGATGAAGGCGAGCGAAGCGGCCAACTGGCCGAGGTCCGGCACGGTGCTCTTCAGCAGGCTCGGAGCCATCAGGGCGATGGCGAAGGTGACCAGCGTGAAGACGTAGTAGAGCGGTACGATGCGGCGAACGCGTCGGCGCAGAAATTCGACCGGCCCGACGTGCTTGGTCTGAGCCGTTCGCACCATGATCAGGCCGCTGATCACGAAGAACAGGTCGACGCCGCTGTAGCCGAGCTGGCTCGCCCAGTTCGGCACGACGTTGCTGGCGATCATGTCCTGCGCGTGGACCCAGACGACCAGAACGGCCGCAACGAAGCGCAACACTTGAACATTGACGATCATGCCGAACTCGGATCCCGCCTTGATGGACGCCGCAAGTCGGCGGAGCCGCATGGACATCCCGCGCGTCGTCGCAGACGTATCATCGCTGTCCTCGAGCGAGAGCTGCGAAAATGAGCTAGGCGCCCGAGCCGTGACGCCCACGATCGGCGGAGGGGCACCGCCTTCGACGGAGCTGTCCGGCAAAAAGGGCGTAGATTCCAGATATCCAGCCCCAACTAGAGCGGAGTGCCGCGATCAGATCAGCGGCTGCATCTGCTTGATCGCTTGCTCCAGGAAGCGAACATGTTCGTTCCGTCCTCTGAGGTGACGATCCAGTTCATATATCGCGCTTGTCGCCGGCCAGCGAAGCGCATGCCTTTCGCCCCAGGCCGCGCTCATGGCGTTTATGAGAGCCGTGTCCTTCTTGTCGTTCCGCCAAGGCCGCAATGGGACCGCCTTATGCCAGCCGTTGTAGTGGCGTATATAGGCATCTCTCCAGACGGACGTGTGCTTAAGACACGACTGGGCGTTCCATCTGAGATCGATTTGCTTCCAGTCATTGTCAAATATTACATTGAGGCTGCACTGGTCGGGTGTGCCGCACTGCTGCTTGTAGTCGCAATCACCTTCCGTCTCGTGGCGCAAGGCCGTCTCCAGATAGGGGATGCGATAGTCATGGCTGGCAAGCTTCTGGCAGTCGAAGAGCAGCAGGCCGGCGTTGAAATACGCACCGGTGCGGCCTCGCTCTCTGGATCTCTCGACAATTCCGCCACCGGTGAAGCCGAGCTGTTCTGCCACATCTGGCACGGCGGCCAGCGCATGCCCGTCCATGCGTATTCTCAGAAGTGGCGAGACGTCGGTAAAAAACAGTACATCGTTATCAGCGTACAACACCCGATCGTATTTCTCGAGCAGTCGATATGTCAGATCGAGCTTAAGCATTGCCGTATTTGTTATTCGGTTGTAGTTTTTGAAATTTGCGAATTCCGAACTATTGATCTCAGCCAAGGCCACCGGGTTGCGAGCGCTTTCTGCGAAGCGAAAAATCGGATCGCAGCCGTTCGGCCGGAAATCTCTGCAGAAGAGATAGACGTCAAGCCTGGCGCTCGTCTTCATCAGCAACGACGTGATGGCGTACCTGACCAAGCGATAGCCATCTTTGTCGGTGAGGAAAGCCACGGCAGCCTTCATGGGGTGATGCTCCGTCAACTGATGGATGTCTGTCGCAGGTGCCGCCGCCTCGGCGATGGCTCAGCGAAAGGTGGATCGCATCCACGCTTGCTGGCCGTAGGGGGCGCGCATCTCAGCCCCGCCCTCGCCCGTGGCCGGCGATGCGTACCGGCCCATCTCGGACTGCCGACCGGTGAGCCTGCGGCCGAGCTTCAGCAGCGGCCGTTCGAGGATGACGTGGCTCGCCACTCCAACAGCAAGAGAGGCGGCGACCACTGCGGGGATGACCGCGACCTGTGGCAACTGGCCGATGAACGTCCACTTGATGAGCCACCCGTACGCTATCATGACGAACGCATGGGTCAGATACAGCGAGTAGGACGCATCCCCCCAGGACACCGCGGTGCGGGACAATGCCGATCGGGGCGGCCCGATCGGCAGAAAGGCGGCGACGATCAGTGTTGCCGGCAGCCCCCAGACGACGGCGCGTGTCAGGCCGTCGGCCGTCGGATCGGGCACGAAGGTTGGAGCGACGGCCAGCAAAGCAAAGCCCGGGATGCTAAAAGCCGTCGGCACCCGTAGCCTGGCGCGCAGGGCGAAGAGGGCGAGTACCATCCCGTAGCAGAATTCCAGGACGATCGGATTGCCGATGAACTCGCTGAACGTCGATGGCGGCAGCGCGACGCCGAGGACAATTCCGGCCACGATGACCGAGATTGCCGTCAGAAGAGACGTGTACAGATTGGCGAGTAGAAGGCATGCCGCAAATATGATGTAAAAATACATCTCGTAGGACAGCGTCCAGGCCATGAGCAGCAGCTTGGGGCCCGGTAGCAGGGTGTACGAGTTGATGGCGGTCATGAAATCGAAATCTTGATTTCTCAGAAAGCCCGCGCCGACGATCAGCAAGACGAGGGTGGAGCAGATCCAGTACAGTGGATAGATCCTCATGACCCGCCTCGCCAGGAAGCGCACCGGCCGTTCGGGCCGGCGGCCTGCCGAGAAGCTCACGTAGGTCATGATGAAGCCGCTGATGACGAAGAAGATGTCCACACCCGCCGCGCCGCAGAGGGTCAGCCAGTGAGGAACGACATGCGGACCCTGCGCTCCCTTCGACATCTCGAAACTGTGGTGCACGACGACCGCAAGGGCGGCCACAGCGCGAAGCATCTGAAGTCCGTGGAGTTCATTGCTGCGCAAAGTCATTGCCATCCCCAGTGGCATCGAAGGTCAGCTAACGTAAGGTCAACAGACTTCTTTCCACACTTGAAACGTTAGGTTTCACGTATCCGCCTTATGGGTGCGGCCCTATCACCTGTACGCTCGATGGCGCTATCCCTTTGGCGGAGGGGCGCGGTCTGGCCGCGTCAGCCGCTGCCTGTGCTTGGGGCGGCTCAATTCGTCGGAACGGTCGCCGTCCTGCTCACGTCTCGTGCGATTGGATGGTTCCACCCAATCGCGAAGCGCTCCAGCGCCTCATCCTGCGGTCACCCGGGATGCTATGCGCGATCTCTTCATTGACGCAGATGCAGGTCGCCCCGGGAAAAGGCGGTGGACCATCTCCGGCGCCGAACGAGCCCGCGGCCGTTCGGCTGCCCCGTGCGCTCGCCGGCGATGCGGGGGGCAACCTTGATGAAGCGGCCGAGCTTCCTGTCAGCCGCGCGCAAGTCCTGATCTGACCAAGCGCGCACGAGGTCGTAACCTTGAGCCAACGCCAGAACGCGATTGCATAGGCGGAGTAGCTTCGCTACCGTGCCCGCTGCGGGATATTCGGCTTTTGCGGCTTATCGAGGGGGACGTGATGGCGGTATACACGTTTGACTTCTACTATGAGTACGCCGGCACGAATATCAACACTGAGACAGCGGGTACATTCTCGTTCGAAGTGGACGATGGTCAAACGTTGGTGGCTGGAGACGAGGTGACAGGACTATTGAATGGCAGTCCTGTGCAGGTAATATACACAGGAACAACGCCAGCCGGCGAGCCGTTCTTTCAAGTGATTTCCAATGGGCAAAATTATTTCTTGTCCAATAACGACTACGGTATCGGCGCCAACCAAGTGCCTGCGCATGACGCCGATCCGTTTCCGGTCTGTTTCTTGGCTGGCACGCTCGTCTCTACGCCGGGTGGCGCTGTCGCGATCGAGGATCTTGCGATCGGGGATCCCATCATGACCAGCGATGGCCGCGTCGGCTCCGTCAAATGGGTGGGGCGGCAGACGCTCATTCCGGCATTCGGTTTGGCCGAGGAGCGGCGTCCGGTTTCAATTGCCGCCGGCGCCCTGGCCGCCGAATTGCCGGCTCGCGAGCTTCGGCTCACGTCCGACCACGCCCTTCTGCTCGACGGAGTGCTTGTGCAGGCTGGCGCTCTGGTCAATGGAACGACAATCCGCCGTATGACTTTGGCCGAGCTTGGAGAGCGGTTGGTGGTCTACCACGTCGAGCTTGATGACCACGCCTTGATCCTGGCCGAGGGAACTCCAGCCGAAACCTTCGTCGACAACGTCACGCGCCGCCGCTTCGACAACTATGCCGAGTATGAGGCGCTGTTCGGCGCGTGCGAGGCCGGACTGCCGGAGATGGAGCTGCCGCGCGTGAAGTCGGCCCGGCAGCTGCCGCGGGCGGTGCGCGAGCGGCTGGCAGAGCGGGCAGGCGCACTCGGTATCGAGCCCGCAGTCGCTGCCTAGCACCGCACTGTCTTCTAGTCATCAGCAGGCCCCGGGACGGCGAGGAGACCGGGGCTTTTTTGGGTTCCAGGCTACGCCGTGCGGCGAGGAGGCTACGGGTGACGCATGCTGAAACATGGCGTCCTGGGCCATGGCATGCTTGTCCGCTACCTTCCGGTTTGCGTGTTCAGCGTATCCGCTGAACAGAGGCTTTCGGCGATTGTCTCTTGCGCGGAATATTTGGCAGCGCCCTGACGCTGACTCAGCTCCCGAATGCGGCCGGCATCATATGCCTTGTCTGCCAGCACCATGGTGCGTGGGCCAAGATGAAAGAGGAGAGCGGCGGCTGCCCGTCGTGCACGCGATCGCAAAAGCCTTGGTTCCGAGCGGTGCGCTTGAACTGTTACAGGTAGTCCTCATTCAGCACCCTCCTGAACTTGGTTGAGTCGGTCTAGCTTCGCTCTGTCCTCGTCTCTCTGGTTATCTTACGTAGTTCAGCCAGCTGTTCATCCTGAGCAGAATTCGCCTGATCACAGCGACGGGCGCGAGATGATCGCTGTAGACGGCGACCTGAGCGGTTGCGCCGGCCGGCAGCTGGTAGGGGGAAAGATCTTCATCGATTTCGATCGCCGCCAGCGCCAAACCCGGTGTTTTGCCCCGATCCTCGGGGTTCAGCAGCGCTGGACTTGCCTGCAACTGCCCCTGTGAAACGGCATCGACCAGTGTCTGAAGCTTCCCGACAAAGACGCGACCCGGAATGGCATCAAATGCGATCTCGGCCTCCTGCCCCGGACGAAGACGCTGAACGACGGTTTGAGGAAAAGCGGCGGCGAACATGCGATCGCCTTGATGGATGAAAATCATCGCCGGCGACGAAGCCGCCATCATGCCGGGACGAAGGAACAACTGAGTCACGTATCCGTCGGTCGGAGCCGTCACGGTGGTTTGAGCAAGATCGTAGCGGGCGTCCCGTAAATCGGCCGCCAGCCGCGCGACGGTGGTGTTGACGCCACCGATTTCCGATGTCGCGGCCAGGCGAGCCCGGGCCTCGGCGGCCTGAGCTCCCACGAGGGATTGATTGGCCGCCTCGAGGTTGCGCGAAGCGGTGTCGACCGTGGCCTGAGCGACGACCTTGCGCTCCAGAAGCTGCACTTGGCGGTCATAGGTCTCCTGAGCCAAATCGACCTGTGCCTGAGCTTTAGCTGCCGCTGCTCCGGCCTGGTCGAGCGAAGTCTGAAGCTGCTTGACCCCCTGCTCGGCCTCGGCGAGCGCGGCCTCTTTTTGCGTCACGACAAATTGATAAGGCTGGGGATCGATCTTGAAGAGCACATCGCCCTTTTTCAGCGCTGCGTTGGGCTTCACGGGAACTTCGACCACGCGGCCCTTGACCTCCGGGACGATTGGCGTGGTGTAGAAGTAGAGCCGCGCCTCGGTCGTATAAGGGTGGTTGTAGTTCATCGCGAGCAGCAGCCCTCCGACGAGCACCACGCCGCCGATCGCGGCTGTCGTGATCGTCCAGCGCGTGACCGGGACGCGGAGGAGCTTGAAGATCACGACGAAGATCGCGGCATAGCCGAGGAGCAGGAGAGCAGCCATCGCCTCAGGCCTCTCCCTGCTCAAGGGCCTTGAGCCGACGCTCTATATTCGCGACCCGGTCCTGCTCGCCGGGCATCAGGCCCCAGCCGCGATCTGGGCGATAGGCCATTGCCCAGATCCAGAGAAAAGGCCACAGTACGCCCAAAGTGAACAGGCTGACCCAGGTTGCCGCGCCGATCGCATCCTGATGAGGATGGTTGCGGCTCTTGGCGATTTCGTAGGGAATTCCCCAGATCGCGATCAGCCCGTAGACGACGAGCAGGATCATGACGATCAGGATCACGAGGGCGACGGTATCGAGCACGGGCACCTCCAGGTCTCATCTGCCAGCCGGTCAGAACCAATAGGATATACCGACGATCGGGCCGCTCATCGAAGTAGCGTAGACGTAGCCGGCCCTCTTCTGCCAACCCGATCGAAAAGTGCCTCCCTAGATTAGGTTGAAGCTCACGCGACTTTGCGAACGACCGGCGGCTTCCAGGATCCGTCCAGTATCCCTTGTTTGCCCCAGTAGGCGCGAATGTAGAGAGAGAACGTCCCATCGGGTGCGGGGAGCCAGTTCGTGTCCTTGTCTCCGCCCGGAGACTTCGCGCCGGCATAGAGCGTCAATGACCCATCTGCGTTGCGCTTCAGGCTTTTGTTTTTGGTGCCGAGAGAATAGCGCTTGAGGTCGTTGACGTGGAAGAGGTGCTTGTCGTTGTAGAGAGTCAGGGACCAGAAGCCATTGACCGGCGGCTCCTGCCCGGCGGTGAACGTGATCTCATAGCTGCCGCTCCCTGTAAGCTGGCCGCCCGCGCCGTCAAAATCCGTGTAAAAATACTGGGTTTCGTTCGGCCGATTATCAAACATGTTCGACTTCGACGTGCCGGTTCTATTGAAATAATCGACGCCGAACTGGGCATTGTTTGTCGATCTGTTCCAGTTATTGCCGGCCGGGAGACCGTTATGCTTCCACTCGAAAAACGGCTTGATTACCGTTTCGTCGGTTTCAATCGCGGTGGCGACGATGGCCTTCTTCAGTTCAGGGTCCTTCGATGCAGCATCGAGCAACAACCGGAACTGGCCATAGAGAGCCTCTTCTCCCGGCAATGGATCAGCGGAGGCGAGAGCGTCCCCGAACTGGTCGAAGAACTTGTCTGGAACGACCCACTTGGTTTCGCCATCGCTGCTGCTGCCGTCAGTCTGAGGGGCAGGAATGTTCGGCTGCTTGGCCCAGTCAATATTCTTCATTTTCCCCGTGAAATCTTTCAACGGATAGAAGACGACTTGATTGACTGCCGACTGAATTGCCTTCCTGTCCTCCGGCGTATCGTCTTGGAAGATCCGTGGGATGGCGTTGGCGAGCGAGGTGGGGGCGCGGATCACTTCGGTGATTCCCGCTGGCCTTCGGCCTTTCCACTTCGGTCCGACAAGAAGATAAAATCCGGGCTTCGTGTTGTATGGCTTGCCGATGCGCCCGAACTGATCCGTGCGTGCGTCATAGAGTGCATAGACCCAGAAGCGGCTGCCGAAATTCGGTACCTGCGCGACGACGGGCTCTTCGTCAAGTTCGAAGAAGCCGAGGCCATAAACCACGTCCTGATTCGGACAAGTCACAAACGTCTCGGCCGGCTCAATATAGTCATGCAGCATGCCGATCTGACCGCGCGGTGCGACCGGCAAGATGCCGCCGAGCAAGCCAGGATGCGGGGCTTGAGTGATGCGGGCCTTGCGATTGAGCATGTTCACGATTGGCCAACCCCAGACATAGGCCATCTGGGCAACCGTGCGGGCATAGCCGGGATGCATCGAGACGCCCATCGCGGGCTGCGTCACCTGCGGCGGCGCCGCAGAGGTCCCGGGCTCCTTCGCCTGCGCCGCATCGGCCGTGACGATGAGGGAGGCGGTCGACATCGCCACAGGGGCTGCTGCGCCGCCGAGGGCGGCAAAAGTCGCCGCTCCGATACTTCCCTTCATTGCGTCGCGTCGGGTGGTTCTCGCCATTGCGCGGTCCTCCAATTCGTTCCGTTTGCCGACGGTACAAGCCACCGGTGTGACCTGAATCTGCTCAATTCACCTTGACGACGTCGTCAGGCTTCCAGCTTTGGTCGAAGAACTCGACACCTGTGCCGTAGAGGCGCACAGCCGCGATGAAGTTCCGAGCGTTGACGGTCTGGATGAAATTGGTGTCGGGGGCATTGGCGGGCTTCGACGGCCCGAACCACAATTCGATCGAGCCATCCGCGTTCTTCGCCACGGCTTCATTCAAGCTGTTGATTGAGGGCATCAGTTGCGGCGTTTCCACCATCGTGCCGTCGGTGATGTTGTAGAGGGTGACAGCCCAGAACAAGGCGGCTGGAGCATTCGGTGGCAGGCGTAGCTTGTACGTGTTGGAGCCGTTCAGAAATTCGCCCTTCGAATCCCTGACAGTGTTCGGATATTTCGAGCCAGCGCCCAGGGTGTGCATGACCATGGCCGGCGCCGAAGAATAGGCGATCTGGAAGAATCCGGCCCGCTGATCGACGTCGAGATAGCTGCTCTGCAGCCATTCGGAGGTGGCGCCGGCCCATTGGTTCACGTACTGCCGATCTTTATAATAGAGCTCACGTCCGTCCGGACGACCGAGCTGCCGTGTCGCCAAGATCATCTTCGGCGCGGTTTCGACCGCCTTCTTCAATAGTTCCTGCTGCTTTGCGTTCGGGTTGAATGGCTGACCCTTGACAATGCCGATTGAGGCGAGAACACCTCGGAGTTCGGGATCGATCGCAGCAACCGGCTCGTAATCAACGAAGCCCTTGAGCTTGGTCCAGAATGCGTTGTCGACAGGGTACATCATCTGGATTCGCTTGCCGCTACCATTCGGAAACTGCATCGGCTTGGTGTCTTTTTCCAATGCCCAGAGCGGATAGATCCGTGTCTGCTCCGCCAGCGCGACGGCCTGCTTCGGGTCCGGCGCCGTCGCGCCCCTGCCCATGACGGTCCGGAAGAACAGCATGGTATTGTAGGTCTTCGACTTGAAGGCGAAGTATCCTTGCGGGATTTCACCGTCGTAGTCCGGCGGCAGCAGCAGATAAAGGCCGCCGCGCGCACGATCCGGGCCGATCGCACCTACATCGGTGAGTGTCCGTTGGAAGAGATCGGTGAACATACCGATCACGTTTGGTGGAGCTGCGACGACGAGCGGACCGGTCTCCTTGAGATCGAGAAAGGTCAAGGAGTAGATGACGTCGCCATTGGGAGTTGGAATCCAAGTGCGCGAGTCCATCCGGTCCTTCCAGATCGGCAGAACGTTGTAGCCCTTGCCAAAGGCCGCCTCAGATCCATCACGCATGCCGATGGTGTTCAGGGCCGGGAGCATGGTCATGTAGGCGTGGACCGCGCGCTGATAGTACAGCTCATCGCGGAGCGTCTCGGCCTCGCTCTGGGGCAGCCAGTTGCCGTTGTTGAGCTGCTTCACCAATGGCGGTGAGGCCGCCTCCTGCGCGCTCAGCGGCGACAGGCAGAACGCCCACATCATTGCCGCGGCCGTCAAACGAGCGATGTTGGGTCTCATGATCTTCTCCTGCGCGGGCGTGGCGTTCGTCCGGGGGCCCTGAGGTTTCAGTCGCTGAACCCGTCATAGCCGTCGTCGAGGTGCCACCGGCCAACCTCGAGGCCGTCAGCAACCCGGGTGAGCAGTTGGGCAATGCCGGGAGCGACGACAGCGCGCTCTGGGTGGTCGTAGAGGAACCAGAGGATCTGGCCATAGCCTTGGGTGCGTTGCCGGCCGAGATCGAGACAGTAGTGGTCGCCGGGTGGGCTGCCGAAGATGGGCAGCCACTCCGCCGACCAGAATGTGCGCTTGGCTGCATCGCAGGAGCTGGCCGGGGAGCCAGCAGGCGCGCCCTTTGCGCCGTGCTGGAGACACAGGTCCTCCCAGGCGACCGCCGCGACATCGAGTGGAAGCCAGCGTTGATTGAGGTAGAGCGCGGGTGCGCCTTCCGGTTGGCCGTCGTGAGCCGCATAAAGGAACCGGACCTCCTGGGGTAACGACTTGCCAAGCTTCGCCTCAACCCGTTGCAGCGTGCGGTCGTCCGTCCCATGGCGGAAAAGTGGCAGGCGGTCAGGATGGTTGCGAACCAGCCAGCCCTCGATCCGTTTGAGAGGTGACACCGGATCGAGGGGGAACGGCATGAGCAGCCTCTGTGACGAGGACGCCGCCCGGCAGAAACCCGAGGCGGCCTGACGCTCACGAAATTAGGACAGCCCCTTTCCGTCTCAAGACCGTCTCCGTGCCAATCGTTGACTCTGCGTGCCAATCGGAGCACGCGTTAGGTCGCGACGAGGAGGGAACATGGAACCTTCGACCGTCTCCAGCGCCCATTTTTCGACTGGGCAGTTCGATGCCTGGCGCGAAAGCATCGCCGTGGTGTTCGACGTTGAACCTCCGGTTCAGGGGGGCGCCCTACCGTTCGACGCCAACGTCGAGGCCTTTCAACTCGCCGACATGGTGGTGACCGATGCCCGCCTTGGCGAGCAGCGATATGTGCGGTCCCCAGCACGCTCGCGCAGCGACGGCATGGATCATTTCGTCTTCAATCTCTATCGGACAGGCGGGTGGAGGGCGCAGACCGCGCAAGGCGAATTCAAGGGCCGCGCAGGACAGGTATCCGTGCTGGATCTGGCGCGTGACCTGATCAGCGACGAGCCGACTTCTGACCTCGTCTCGCTCTTCGTTCCGCGGTTTCTCGTCGAGGATAGCCTTCCCAATCTATCCGGCCTGCACGGTCGCGCGCCGACCGGTCCCCATGCGGCGCTCCTGGCCGACTACATTGATCTCCTCGCACGTCGGCTTCCCACTTTGCCGTCCGGTCACGAACAGGCGCTCAGCCGGGCCACATGCGACATGCTCGCGGCCTGCCTTCAACCGTCGCTCGTCGGCTTAGAGGCCGCGCGTCCCGGCCTTGAGCTCGTTTTGCTGCGGCGCGCAAAACGCTTCATCAACGCGCATCTCGCTTCGGCCGAGCTCAACTCGGATGGCGTGTGCCAAGCGGTGGGAGTCTCCAGAAGGACACTCTACCGGCTGTTCGAGGAGGAAGGCGGTGTCCAACACTATATCCAGAGCAGCCGGTTGGCGAGGATACGTTTGATACTAGTAGACCCGAATGACACCCGTCGAATTTCCGAGATCGCGGGGGCGTTTGGATTCTCGCGCAGCGATCACTTCGCTCGGGCGTTTAAGCATCAGTTCGGGCTATCTCCCAGTGAAGCGCGGGGTCCACCACATCGCGATGGAGGAGAACCAGGCAAGGCTTTCCCGTTCAGGTCCTTTGGCGCGCAAGATTTTGAGAATTGGATTCGGGCGCTGCCGGTCTAGAAGTGCCATGCCGGCACGCCACGAGACGGGGGCGACCAGTGCCCCAGAGCATGGGCAAACTCTTACCGCCGACGCCGCGCCCACGGCGGCAGAAAGCAGAAAGTCGGTCGCCCACATGCCGGCCTTGGGCTCTGCCCGGCGTATTCGGTGCTGTAGCGCCTTAAGCCGAGCGCTTGCCCGGCGCGCACCATCTCGGCGCCGATCTCTCGACCAACGACCTCGCGGTGCGCCAGCGTTCGGCCGTAGCGTCCTTGCCGTTCGCGGTGCAGTAGAGCGTTCGGCGTCCGATCATGGTGGCGAGAAGAAGGCGCTCTGCCGGCCGCAGGGCTCGTCCCAGCCGGCGCCGACGCACACCTGGTCGCGCTCGGGTGCATCAGTGCCGCTGAGCTGGATGCGCGTGCCGTGGAGCTCGATCGTGTCGCCGTCGACCCTGCTGGTTTGGCCGACAATAGGGTCGTCGGCGGCGAAGGCCGACGCAGCCACTAGGAGAATCAGCGCGAACGCGATTTCTCAAGGCCGTCCCGCGGCATGGCTTTTTCGTGCAAAATTTACGTGCCAGTTCGCGAAATTAGTCAGATAAATCAATTAGGAAGGGGATTTGCCACATAGTGGCGGAGACGGAGGGATTCGATCGTTGTAGCGAAAATCTATGCGCAGCCTATGTTTATGGTGCCATACGTTGCCCTGACGGCCGAAAACGTGCAACAGAACGTGCAACGTAACGTGCAACATTCGACGGGCGCTGATGGGCGAGTTTCTGACCAAGCGGGACGGCTTCTGGCACTTCGTCCGGCGTGTGCCGGAGAACTGCGCTGAGCTCGACAGGCGCGGCATCGTCAAGCAGTCGACACGCATCAAGGTCGTGGATGATCCGCGCGGCGCCCGGGCGCGGAGGGAGACCGATCGGATCAACGGCGAGCTCGAGGCGTATTGGCGCGGCCTGCTCGACGGCCAATCGGCGGAGGCGCAGCGCCGCTACGACGCCGCCCGCCGGCGTGCCCGGTCGTTCGGCTTCGACTATGCGCCTGCGGCCGACATTGCCGCCCGGCCCGCGGCTGAGATCGTTGCCCGGGTAGAGGCCGCCCAGGCGGCGGCACCCAGGGCCGACGAGGAAAGCGCGGTCACGGCGCTGCTTGGCGGAGAGGGCCTGCCGGAGATCAAGCTGACCACGCTATTCGACGAGTTCGAGAAGCTCCAGGCGGCTTCCATCAAGGATTTGTCCGAGGATCAGCGCCGCAAATGGCGCAACCCGAAGAAGCGCGCCCTAGCCAATCTCCTTTCTGTGGTCGCCGACAAGTCCATCACCGCCCTGACCCGATCGGACGCCCTCGATTTCCGAGCATGGTGGCAGGATCGGATCCTCGCCGACGACCTCGACATCGGCACCGCCAACAAAGACATCGGCCACCTGAATAAGATGTTTCGCACGATCAACACCGCGCATAAGCTCGGGCTGTCACCGGTGTTCGGCGAGCTGCGAATCGAGGGTGAGGAATCGGGCTCGCGCTTGGCGTTCGAGCCTGACTTTCTCCAGAAGCGGATCCTGGCGGTTGGGGCTCTTGACGATCTCAACGACGAGGCGCGACGCGTCATCTACCTCATGGTGGAGACCGGCCTGCGGCCGTCGGAGGTGGTCAACCTGACCGAGGAGACCATCGTGCTCGATCACGACGTTCCGCATATCAAGGCGCGCCCGGACGGACGGCGCATGAAGACGGCGCAGTCGGCCCGCGACATCCCCCTCGTGGGTGTGTCGTTGCTGGCGGCACAGGCACAGCCGAAGGGGTTTCCGCGATACCGGGACAAGGGCGCGACGTTGTCGGCGACGGTCAACAAGACCATGCGAGCGGCCAGCCTGCTGCCTGCCGACGGTCACACGCTCTACTCGATCAGGCACACATTCGAGGACCGCCTGACAGCGATCGATGCGCCCGACAAGATGATCGCCATGCTGATGGGGCACAAGTTCCAGCGGCCGAAGTACGGCGCCGGCCCGACGCTGGCCCACAAACGCGAGTGGCTTCAGCGGATAGCTTTGCTGCCGCCGTCCAGAGTGTAAGCCTTCAGCAGGCGCTCGGCGCGGGATCGCGGGGTCTCCCGCCGGCGGGCGTCGGCGAGCTCCTGCTCAAGGCGCTCCAGGATCGGCGCGTACTGGTCGCCGTAGCGCATGACGACGTAGGCCATGAACACCATGGCCTGCTCGATGCGCTCGGGCGTCAGTTCGTCGGGCAGGACAACGACCGGCGGCCCACTCATGCCGACATGCCTTCGGAGGTGCAGACGATCTGCCGGCGGGCGCGATCGCGCCTGAGCTGGTTCTGCCGGTGCGTCACGAGCTCGAGGTGATCAAGCCGGACGCACAGCCGGTTCCGACAGCGGTGGTCGAGCTGCTTGCGTGGCGGGATCGGGCCGTATTCGCAGATCCAGTGCACCTTGTGGACCGCCATCGTGCCGCCGTCGAGCGACATGCGGGGGTAGCCGGCGCCGCGGCCGCTATCGCCGGACGTCGGGCCCGCCCAGATCCAGCAGCCGTCAACGCCGACGACGCCCGCCAGGATCTTGGCGCGGATGGCCAGTCGACGGCTCACGCTCGCGCCTCCCGGACGGCGCGGACGCGCTCCAGCCTCTTCAGGCCGCGCTTCGATGCGCGCTTGGTTGCCGCTGAGCAGGTCAAGGCGAGCCTCGTGCTCGACCGGGCCATAGCGGTCGGTCTTCACGGCGCCATGGTTGATCGCCAGCCGGCGGAGTGACTGCGAAATGTCGAAGTGAACCCACGAGGCTTTGGGCGGCTGCTGGAGCCAGCGGCGCGGTAGACCGATCTTGTCGGCCATCGCCAGCAGCTCGGGCAGCGTGTCGGCCCACATGTGGGCCATCAGCATCCGCCCGAAGGGCCACTTGCCGTCGTCGACGTAAGACGGTCATCGCCGCAGCAGCTCCAGGAGCCGCAGGTCCGACTGGCGCAGCTGCTCAGAGGCCGCATGAACCTGAATGGCGATGAAGATCATGGCGGCGATCGACACCGCCGCCGAGATTGTGCACAGCGTCAGCGCGACCCGACGGGCCGTTGGGCCAGGATCGTGCCCTTCGCTCATCGCGCGCCCCCTCTGAGCGCCGCTCGGGCATCCATACAGTCTTGAAGCGTGAGCAACCGTCGCCCGCCGCGGCTCGCATAAAGCTCGATGTCCTCGGGCGCGCGGGGGTTTAGGAACTCCAGATTGGCGCCCCAGCGCTTGCGCGCCTCGTCTTCGAGATCATTGGCGTCGTAAGCGTCGGCTATCGCTGCGAGCTTCTCGGCAGCGCCGAGCAAACCTGCGGGCGGCGCGGCTGCGACCGTGGCCGGCGTCTCGATATCGAAGTGCCGCGCCATCGGCCGCCCGCAGGGCATGAGCACGCCCAGCAGGTCGTGTGATCCGAACGGGATAGGCGACACCGCATCCCGAGGCGCTCCGATCCGCAGATCGTCGAGCGAAAACAGGATCTGCGCATAGCGCAACTGGATCAGGTGGCCGAAGAGGCGCACCGACGTCGGCGCCGGGCCCACGTACCCATCTTCATCCTCTTCACAGAGGGGCGCCGGCAGGCGAACGAGCGCCACGGGCCGGAGGGTGCTGAAGTCGCATTCCGCAAGACGTGCCTCGGCCAAGGAAGCTATGTCGCTATTCTCCTCGACCTCGGCGCGGCGCGGCACGCGCACGAGGATCGCGCCGTCGGCGGCATAGGTGTGATCGCCGCGGCTCCAAGGCTTCATGAGCATCGGGCGCGTGAAGTCGTGGCCGCAAAAGGGCCGAAGGTCGATGGTGCTCATTTCGTGAACCACTCCCGGCAGCTGGAAGAGAGGGGCGAGAGGTAAAAGGGCCGATCGGTGTGCTCGACCAGGTCACGCGCGGTCTCGGCGACCGGCCCGCTGATGAATGGCAGCAGGGCCTCAAGCGCGACGAAGCTGGTTCGCTCCTCCCAATCGTCGAAGCAACGCTTTTGGTCTGCCTCGTGCTGGAGGTTGATCAGCGTGAGGGCGACGACGCGCTCCAGGTTGGGAGGGAGAGCTTCGATCTGCCCCTCGATCCCGAAGATGCGCTCCGCCGCTGCGTCAAAGGCGCGGTCGAGCTCCGGCAGGCCGACCTTATCTTCCTCCGCCTTCTGCGCCGCGAGTCGAGCGTCCAGCGCGGCCATGTGCCGTTCATAGACGGCTTGAGCGCGCTTCTTCCCGACAAGCATCTCGCTATTCAAGCGGTGCCGTTCAATGTCATCTCGGCCGGGGCGGAGCAGCTTGTAGGCGTGCTGGTTTTCCGGTGGCTCCAAGTCCTGGATCGCTGGCCATCCGCACATGTCGGCCGGCGGCTCGACGCCTTCGGCGGCCAGATACTTAGGACCGAACGCTGCCCACCATGGGAGGGCGCTCGCGGCGCAGTGGTAGGCCGAGCTTGCCGCGCGTGACTGCGCAGCCGCGTCGAGCAGCTGGAGCCAAAGTTGATCGATATCGGCCGTGATCGCGGGGGGCGATCGCATCGTGGAGTCAAGCATTGTCGGCCTCAAGCGGGTTGAAGTTCACGACAGAGCCGACAATCGAGATGATGCTGAGAGCAATCGACAGCATAAGCCGGTGATCAAAGCTGTCGTCGCCGCCCCGCGTATCGGCTTCCATGCCTTCGGTGTCGTAGTCGTATAAATACCAAACAACAGCGGCCTTCAGATACAGACTAAAGACGTTTGTTGCTTTTGCATCAACTATTGTCTGCCGGGCCTCGTCGTGTCTTTCTTCGAGGCCGTCACGGGCCGCTCTTGCCGCTTCAAGAGCAACGGCTTCGGGCCTACTGCCCAACGCTTTCTTATGGGCATCATAGGCAGCGACGATCTCGTCGGCTCGGGCCTGGGCCTCGGGCCACGGTTCCTTGCGAGAGATTGAGGCTTCTTCCTCGCCCGGGTTGAGCATCTCGGGCGGCATCGGATAGGTGACAGACTTGCGGCGCGGGATCTTCCGAAGCGCCTCGGCGGTGCTGTCCGAGAACACCGGACGGTTCTGGCCAGACTGGTAGAGGCCGAACAAGCCGAGCTTATGATCGCCGTCGCGCTCGAACAGCGCATCGGGGAGCGGTAGGGCTGGGGCATCGCGAAGGGCCACCATGCATAGGTCAGCCTCCGTCGTCGCCATCTGATAGGCGTTCTCTTCGCCGAGGTAGGTCTCGATTAGCCCGAGAAGGGCCCTGCTCTCCTCATTCAGGTCCGAATTTTTGAAACCGAACATCCAATGCCTCCTACGCATTGCAGCGGAGGCTAGTTGAAAATTTACTACCGTCAACCTTTCAGTAGGAAATTTGCAACTATATCGGCATCCACCTTTCGGCGGCGCGACGAATCGCGAATCACGTTGTTCTTGCTTTGTTCCAGAGGGTGAGTCAGCGTGTCGCAGTTAACAGGGGGTTAACCGATGTCGCGTGTCTCTGCGTTCAAGCTGTTCGTTTGCTGTGAAAATTGCCTGAAGGAGTCCGTCAGGAGAATTGACGTCCCGGATCACCCGGACGCGCCCGCCGATATAGATGAGCTGATGGAGAGCTCTCTATTGCAGCGCCAGCGCTTCGTCTGCCAGCAGTGCGAAAGCGCAATCGGCACCATCACAGGCGCCGGGGTCGTCTATGACGACGAGGAAGAGGAGGCGGACCAGGAGGAGCTTGAGCCGATCTATTTCTAGATCGGGACCTCGCTGGTGATCCGTCTGACGATGGCTAGGACCTCGACCGTCTGGCCATCGTCCGCCAGCAGGTTGCGGTCGACGATGATCGGCTTGTGGCGAGGGTTCGTGGAGCGCGGCCAGAAGGCCATGCTGCCCTCGCGCAGCTCGACCTGCTTCACCGACCACTCGCGCAAGTGCCCGCCCTCGCGGGTCCGTTGAACGACAACAACCATCCCCGTCCGCAGCGGTAGCCGGCCCGCCAAATCGCCGTAGTCGATGCCCACGATCCGGGTTCCGGGCATGATGGGCGTGGGCTTCAGATCGTTCATGCTATCGCCGGCCACGTTGAAGGCGACGATGCGTGCCTGAGGGAAGTCGGGGTCGGGCACATCAAAGATGATTTCCCGCTCGCTCTGATCGAACTCGTCCACCTCCCAAAACGCTCCCGCTTCGACCTTCCCGGCGATCACGATCGGGACCATGCGCGATCGGACCAGCGTGGTGTCGTTGTCGCCCGAGATCTCCGGTTCGTCGCTCTCGCCGTTCAAGTAAGCCGGCGTCGTCTCAAGGGCGCGGGCCAGAGCCGGCATGGTCGCCGACCGCAGCGATCGCTTCCGTCCGATCAGAATGTCGTTGACGAAGTTCCGCTGCAAGCCGCCGCGGCGGGCCGCCTCGAAGGGGTTGATGCCAAGCGCCTCGAGGCGCGCCTGCACGCGCGCTGACAACGGCGTGCGCTTTTCTACGGTCGGATCAGGCTGTGCGTCGGGCATGTGGAAAACTCCTATTTTTCCGTCGCCTGTGCAAATTGCATCTTTGATACGACGACGGTATTGCGTAGGTGTAAATTTCCTACTAAATCGGTATCTATGGTTACCGACCCGACCGACGATCTCCGCCGCTGCTTCCTGGGTTACGCCCAGGCGACCGGACTGAAGGTGACGACCGTCGGCCGGCTCGCGGCCAAGGACGGCCGTTTCTTCACGCGGCTGAACGACCCGGAGCTGAGCTTTACGCTCAAGCGCTACAACAGGCTGCTGGAGTGGTTCTCGGCCAACTGGCCCGAGGAGACCAACTGGCCGGAAGGCGTGCGGCGTCCTGCATCGGAGGTGGTGCAATGACCTGCATCCTTGGGATCGACCCAGGCCAGACGGGCGCCGTCGGCTTCTTTTTTCTCGAAGCGGGGCGCGTCACCGTCGAGGACATGCCGATTGCTGGCGATCGGGTGAACGGCACGTTGCTGAAGAACCGTATCTGGCAGCTTCGGCCCGACGTCGCCATCATCGAGAACGTAGCGTCGATGCCCAAACAGGGCGTCGCCAGCACCTTCAAGTTCGGGCTCGCCTACGGCACCGCCATCGGCGTCGTCCAGGGGCTCGACATCCCGCTGCACTTCGTGACGCCGGGTCGCTGGAAGAAGCACTTCCGGCTCAGCTCCGACAAGGAAGAGGCCCGGCGCCGCGCGCTGGAGCTCTTCCCGCATGCCGCCGACGAGCTGGCGCTGAAAAAGCATCACGGCCGCGCCGAGGCGGCGCTGATCGCGCTTTTCGGCGCGCAGACCATTCCAAACATCGGATCCGCAACCCCGGAGACGGGTGGCGGTGTGGCCGACGGCGTCGGCGGCGAGTTCGCCGGCGCCGTCATCAACAGCAGTTCACCGAGGGCGGGAGCGTCGGGGCTGTAGAGCCCCAGGTTTCGCTGGCCTGTCTCCGGGCGTTCCCGCTCCCGGACCTGATCAGGAGCAAGCCAGCGTAGGAGCAACAGCGAAATGGCGATTTCATTGAAGGACCTTCGCAAAGCGAAGGCCGACCAGCCGCCGCGCGTTCTTGTTCACGGCGGTCCTGGCATGGGGAAGACGACCTTGGCGTCGTGCTTCCCTAATCCGGTGTTTCTTCAGACCGAGGAAGGAAACTTGAAGAACACCGAGATCGACACCTTCGGTCTGCTCGCCGATTACCAGTCGATTATGGACGCCATCGGCGCCCTATATACCGAAGATCACGGCTATCAAACCGTCGTTCTTGATAGCCTGGACAAAGCGGAGCCGCTGGTGTGGGCCGCGACCTGCGCGGCCAACCGCTGGGAGAGCATCGAGAGCCCGGGGTTCGGCAAGGGCTACCTCGCCGCCGACCCCTTCTGGCGCGAGCTGCTCGATGGCCTGTTCGCGCTCCGGCGCGACCGCGGCATGATCGTCGTCCTGATCGGGCATTCGGAGATCATCCGCTTCGACGACCCGTCGACCGTCTCCTACTCCCGCTACGACATCCGCCTGCACAAGCGGGCGCTGGCCATGGTGCAGGACGAGGCCGACGCCATTCTGTTCATCAACCAGGACGTCACGATCCAGACCGAGGAGCAGGGCTTCAACAAGAAGCGATCCCGTGGCGAAGGCGGGCACCAGCGCTGGATCTACACCGAGGGTCGGCCGGCCTTCGTCGCCAAGAACCGCTTCGACATGCCGCCGAAGATCCTCTTCGACCGGGCGCACGCCTTCGACGAACTGGCGAAGCACTTCCCCGGCATGGATGCCCCTGCATCCGTGTCGCCCAGCGAAGCCGCGGCCTAAGCCGGCCGCACAGGAGCAAACAGCGATGGCGAACCTAAACACCAACTTCAATCCCGAAGCGGTCGAGTCGGGCGGCGACTTCAGCCCGATCCCGGCCGGCGAATACCTGGCTCAGATCGTCAGCAGCGAGGTCGTGACGCCGAAGAGCGGCCAGGGTCTCATGCTCAAGCTGCGCCTCGACATCATGGACGGCCCGTTTGAGCGGCGAGTGATCTTCGACCAGATCAACTACCAGCACGCCAATCCGACGGCACAGCTGATCGGGCAGCAGCGGCTCAAAGCCATCTGCGAAGCGGTCGGTCATGCCGGGCCGCTCGGCGACTCCGAGGATCTCCACTACAAGCCCATGCGCATCCGCGTCGTGATCAAGCGCGACGAGGCCTACGGAGACAAGAACGAGGTCAAGGGCTTCAGGCCGGCCTACGACTCGCCGCCACAGAGCAAGCCCGCTGGCGGATATGCGCAGCAGCCGCAGGCCGCAGCCCAGGCGCAGCCGCGCCAGCAGCAGGCGCCCCCGTCCGCGGCGCCGGCGCCGGGACAGACCCGGCCCTGGGGGAACCGCACGGCCGGCGCCCGCTGATGTAGCCGGGCGGCCGGTTCATCCCGGCAAGGTCGCACCGGCCGCCCACCTCACAACGAAATGCCTGATGGCATCGCGCGGAGACCGCGACGATGAACGACCACCTGCGTCCTGACAACGGCTTCCTGTTCTCGCGCGCGGATCGGCGCGCCGCGGCGGCGCTGGAGCGCGCCGCAATCAAGACCGGCGATTGGGGGCCCTGGCAACGGGTCACGCTGCCCCAGGGCATCCCCGGCACGGGCTGGTGCAAACAGATCCGGTTCGCCTACCGCAACCAGCTCTACGCCGTGCTTGTGCGCCCGGTGCACACCGGCTGGGGCGTCGTCCAGCATCTGGCCATCTGCACCGTGTCCAGCATCGAGCCGCCGTGGCGCGACAAGCAGCGGATCAAGAACGAGCTCTTCGGCGCCGACCGTGTCGCGGTCGAGGTGATGCCGCCGGCTGCGCGGCTCGTCGACCAGGCGGACATGTACCACGTGTGGGTGCTGCCGCCCGGCCACCTGCTCCCCTTCGGCCTTTCGGACGAGGAGCGCGCCCATGGCTGAGCTCCCCCGCGTCGAGAGCCAGACCGTCGGCGCCATCTACGCCGCCTACGAGGCCGAGCAGCGCAGCGAGTGGTTCGGCAACATCGGCATGTCGACCTTCGGCACCGAATGCGACCGGGCCATCTGGCTGGAGTGGCGCCGAACCTTTGAACAGCCTCGGCTCCAAGGCAACAAGCTGCGCTTGTTCGAAACCGGCCACCGTGAAGAGGCCCGGCTGATCGACGACCTTCGCAAGGCCGGCGTCGATGTCGTCGACCGCGACCCGGACACGGACAAGCAATGGAAGGTGACGTGCGTCGGCGGCCACCTGAGCGGCCGTCTCGACGGACGCGCCCTCGGTGTGCCGGAGGCGCCCGCCACCTGGCATGTGGTGGAGCTGAAGACGCACAACGAAAAGTCCTTCAAGGCGCTCGTGAAGGACGGCGTCGCGAAGTCGAAGCCCGGACACCTGGCGCAGATGCAATTCTACATGCATCGCACCGGGCTGCAGCGTGCTCTTTATCTCGCGTCCACCAAGAATGACGAGGGTCTATACGCCGAGCGCATCACGTATGACCCGGCAATAGCTCTAACGCTCGTCGCGCGGGCCGAGCGGATCGTGCGGGCCTCGCGGCCGCCGGCGAAGCTGCATGAAGATCCGACCGCCAAGATGGCGTTCGCCTGCGGCTGGTGCCCGGCGCGACAGGTCTGCCACGAAGGCAAGTTTCCGCGGCAGCACTGCCGGACGTGCCTGCACAGCACGCCTGTCGTCGACGACAGTGACGCCGCCCGGTGGCGCTGCGAGCTGCATGACGTCGACCTGGCGCCGGAGGATCAGGCCAGGGGGTGCTCGGCGCATCTCTTCATTCCTGATCTCGTGCCCTATGAGCAAATCGACGTCGACGAACGGGGACTGACGGTCACCTACCGCAAGCCCGACGGTTCGTTGTGGGTTGACGGCGGTCATGCCGGCGAGGCGCCGGCCCATGGTTGACCTTCGCGAGTACCAGGGTGGCGCGGTCGAGCGCCTGTTCGACTATTGGGGGCAGGGGGGCGGTAACCCCCTTGTCGTGATGGCGACCGGCACGGGGAAGTCGGTCGTGATCGGCACATCCGTGAAGGAGCTGCTGACCTACTATCCCACTATGCGCGTGCTCGCGCTCGTGCACGTGAAAGAGCTCGTCGAGCAGAACGCCAAGGCGCTTCTGCGCCTGTGGCCGGACGCCCCGATCGGGATCAACTCTGCGGGCCTCGGCCAGCGGAAATGGCACTCGCAGATCCTGTTCGCTTCGGTCCAGAGCGTCTATCGCGCTGCCCGACGCATGGGCCCTCGCGACCTGGTCCTGATCGACGAGGCCCACCTGGTGCCCGCCGATGGCGACGGCATGTATCGACGCCTGCTCACCGATCTGCGGGAAATGACGCCGGACCTGCGCGTTGCCGGCTTCACAGCGACGCCCTTCAGGATGGGCTCGGGGCGTCTCGACTCCGGCGACGGCCGCCTCTTCGACGAGGTCATCTTCGACTACGACGTCGGCGCGGCCGTGCGCGACGGCTACCTTGCGCCGCTGGTGTCGAAGGCGACCGTGACGTCGATCGACGTCTCTGACGTGCAGCGCCGCGGCGGCGAGTTCGTGGAGAGCTCACTTCAGGAGGCGACGAGCCGACCGGACATCACCGCGGCGGCCGTCCGCGAGATCATCGAGTTCGGTGCCGAGCGTCGATCCTGGCTCGTGTTCTGCGCCGGCGTCGAGCACGCGCAGTCCGTTCGAGACGAGATGCGCCGCAGCGGCATCACCTGTGAGACGGTCACCGGCGACACGCCGGCGCAGGAGCGTGATCGGATCATCCGCGAGTTCCGCGCGGGCCGCATCCGGTGCTTGACGAACGCCAACGTGCTCACGGTGGGCTTCGATGCGCCTGGCGTCGACCTGATCGCTATGCTCCGGGCCACGCTGTCGACCGGCCTCTATGTCCAGATCTGCGGGCGCGGCACGCGGCCGATCGAGCCCCCTCCGGCGGAGCTGGCGACAGCCGATGAGCGCCGCGCGTTCATCGCCTCGAGCTCCAAACCCAACTGCCTAGTGCTCGACTTCGTCGGCAACGTCCGGCGACACGGGCCCGTTGACGACATCGTGGTCGGCCCAGGCCGCAAGGCGGCCGCCGGCGAGCGCGAAGGCGCCGTGAAGGTCGACAGCATCCAGGCGAAAGCTTGCCCGGAGTGCAGCACCTTGTGGCCACTCCGGACGATGCTGTGCGAGCACTGCGGCCACGAATGGCCGAAGCCGAAGCCGATGCACGAAGCAAAGGCCGACGCCGAAGCCGTCATCATGGCGCTACTCGAAAAGAGGCCGGAGCGCTGGCTCGATGTGGACGGCGTGTCCTTCTACCGCCACCAGAACCGATACGACGAGACCAAGCCGCCGACTATGCGCGTCACCTACCGGTGCGGCTTCACCAGCTACGACGAGTACATTTGCTTTGAGCACCCGCCGATGAACTATGCCCGCGAGAGGGCAGAGCGGTGGTGGCTCCGGCATTCGGCGGCGCCGATCCCCGAGACCGTCGAGGAAGCGGTCGCCCGTACCGAAGCTGGCGAGGTGGCGTGGCCGGTGCGCATCGTGGTGAAGCCCAGGGGCAACTTCCACGACGTCATCCGCCGCGAGATCACGCCGGAGGCGCTGGAGCGGGCGCGCTCGGTCGCCAGCCTACCGCCCGTAGAGAACGAAAAGGCGGACTGGTGGCGCGTGCTGTCGGTCAGCCCGGACGCTGAGGCCGAAGAGATCGGCCGCGCCTTCCGGACCCTTGCCCAGCAACACCATCCCGATCGCGGCGGCAGCAACGCCGCCATGGCGAACATCAATCGCGCGTACCAGGAGGCCAAGGCATGTCGGGCCTAGACCCTGATCTCGTCCGCCGCTTCTGGACGCGCGAGCCCGTGATCTGCGCCATCTGCCGGAGGAGCGCCACCGGGCTCGGCTACATGCCGCGCCATGGCGCGCCGGGCATCTGGCTTTGCGAAACCGACGCCCCCCATGGGAGGAAGGTCTACTTCATGCCCAAAGCTGAGCTTGACGCCTTCGAGGCCCGGGCGGCGCGTGAGGCGCTCGACGTGGCCGGCCCGTTCCTCGACGAGGTCGGCGAGACACGGCTCGACTATCTGACGCCCGAGCAGATCGACGAGTTCTTGCGCCGGCTGCTGCTCGGCTACGAGGACGCGCTGCGCCGCATGGTCCTCTCGCATGAGCCGCCGTTCTGATGGCGGAGCAGGGTGCCTATAGCCAGGTCGGCGCCAAGCTCGTCGAGCGCGGCTATGCCGCCATCCCGATCATGCCCGGCACCAAGCGGCCAGGCGAGATCAGGGGGCGGGAATGGGTCGGCATGTGGGATTGGCAGGGCCGGTATTCGAAGCGGCTCCCAACCGAATACGAGGTCGGCCTGTGGTCGGACGGCGACGGCGGCGTCTGCGTCGTCACCGGGCCGGCGAGCCATGATCTGATCGGCATCGACATCGATGTCGACGACGAGCCTATCGTCGCTGCCATCAAGGGCGTGCTGCCGCCGACGCCGGTCAGCAAGACCGGCCAGAAGGGCGAGACGCTCTTCTTCCGCGGTCCCGGCGTGCCGTCCCGGTCCTTCACCGAATACCTGCCGGACGGCAAGCGGGGGCGGCGGCTGTGCGATCTGATCGGGCCAGGGCGCCAGACGGTGCTACCGCCGACGATCCACCCCGACACCAAGCAGCCCTATCGCTGGATCGCCGGCGAGGCGCTGGAAAACGTCGATCCGGACGAACTGCCCGTGCTCCCGCCCGACATCGGCGACCGTATCGCCGAGGCGTTGTCACCGTTCGGCTACCGGCCGGAGCCGTCGCGCCAGCATGTGCGGCAGATGACCGAAGACGCGGACAACCCGTTCCGCTCCCTCAATGACATGGCCATGGCCAACCTGCCGGATTGGGTGCCGCGGCTGGGGCTTTACAAGTGCCAGCCCTACCAGGGCGGCTATCGAGCGGTGGCGACGTGGCGGGCATCCTACGGCGGCCGGCCGCTGGAGAAGCGCAGCCCGAACCTGAAGATCCACCCGCAGGGCATCCGCGACTTCCACGACGACCGCAGCTACACGCCGATCGACCTGGTACAGGAGGCCTGCGGCATCGCCGACGCCGGCGACGCGTTCCGGCACCTATCGGAGATGCTCGGCCTAACCGAGGGCCTGGCGTTCGACCTGCGACCGCGCGCCTCCTACACCCTGACCGAGGATGGCACGTTGATCGATGAGGACGGTGTTGTCGTCCGCCAGGGGCCGGCGCCGGCGCCACCGGAGCCACGCCCGGCCGGCACCAGCTACGACGAGGCCATCCTGGCGTCCGACACGCTGGTCGGCGACATCGCGCGCTGGATCCTCTACGTGGCGCGCCGTCCGCAGCCCCGCTTCGCCGTGGCGGCGGCGCTGGCGCTCGTCGGAACCGCAAGTTCGCGGCAGCTGGTGACGCCGACGTTCAGCAACCTCAACCTCTACGTCCTGATTACGACGCGGAGCGGCAACGGCAAGGACGCGCCCATGAAGGCGGTCAAGTCGGTGCTGGGCGCTGCCAGGCTCGACGAGATGATCGGGCCGGACGGCGCCGCATCCGACGTCGGCCTGCTCGACTATGCCAATCGGCAGCCTGCTTCGATCATGTCAGTGGACGAGTTCGGCGACTTCATCGCGGCCACGACGGGCCAGCGGGCGGCGCCGCACACGTTGAAGATCATGGCGGCGATGCGCACGCTGTGGGATGGCGGCGCGATCAAGACCACCCACGCCCTGACGCGCGGCAGCGTGCTGTTGCGAAACCCATGCGTCTCGATGATCTGCGCCTCGACGCCGGGGCAGTTCTACGACGCCATCGGATCGGCCCAGGTGCTGAACGGCTTCTTGAACCGCTTCCTGCTGGTCAACGCCGCCGGCGACGCGCCTCGAGGCGCTGATGATCGCGACATCGCCGATGTGCCGCCGGCGATCGTCGACGGGATCCTCTCTATAGCCAACCGGCCGGGGGGCATGACGGCCGCCAGGTTCAGGACGAGCCCGGCGGAGGATCAGTTCAACGAGCGACCCTATCGGGTGCCGTGGCGAGACGAGGCGGCCCGGGCTCGGTGGATGAGCTATGAGGACCACAACCTTGCGCGCATGAAGGACGACGCCAGCATCGAAGCGTTCGCGCCGCGGTGCGCTCAGAACGCGCTTAAGCTGGCGACCATCATGGCGATCGGCGAGAACGCCGGCGATCCGACCGTCAGCCGCGAACACGTCGAGCTCGGGATCGAGATCGCCGAGGCGTCCCTGTGCGACATGCTGGCCGGCTACAACAACCATGTGCCGGAGAGCGCAACGGCTTCGCTCGCGGCGAAGGCCTTGCAGCGGATCAAGGATGCCGGCGGCGAGATGTCGAGGCGTGACCTATTCAGGTCGATGAAGCGGGCGTTCAAAAAGACCCAGGAGCTCGACGACCTGATGAAGACGCTGGTCGAGGCGGGCGACATCGTGGTCGTTGCCACGGCCCCGGAAGGCGGCGGAAAGACGACCTTCAGCTATCACGTTCCAGGCTGACGGTTGTCCCCACCGCGGCGGTTGTCCCCACGGCCCGCCGCTCGGCGCCGATCTGCGGCGCTCAAAAATATGGGTGACAACCGGTGACACGGGGACAACCGTGGGGACAACCGAAGCCGAATTAAGATGATGATATATATATATTTTTTTCCATCTCTTGTTCGGTTGCCCCCATTTTCATGCTTGGCTCAAATCTTGTTCGGTTGTCCGTTTCCAGGGCATACAACTTCCCCAGATATGCTTTATGCGCGAGCGGGGACAACCGATTTCGGGCAGGGGGGGGAGAGGTGGGGCTGTATCAGTCGGATCGCCATGCGCCGATATGGCTTTGGCGGACAGTGGTGCTGTTGGCATTGGTGGTGCTGGCGCTGGCGTTCTCCGCGTCGCGCGGCGGATGGTGTTCGGTTTCGGCCAGTGAAGCCTCTAAGAGCGTGGCCGCGATGAACTGCGCAGAGTTCTGGCTGAATAGGTATCAAACGTTGCTCGGGAATATAGTTGCGGGAGCCGTTGCGCTTTGGGCTGCAATAACATTGCTGCAACAAACGCGAAGCGCGCAATATGCAATTCAGCTTCAATCGCACCAAATCGCAAAGGAAAGACTTAAAAAGTTGCAAGAAATAGAAATAATATTGAGAAATGTAATTGATGAAAAGGCTAGCTTATATAAATTAATTGAGAATAAATCCTTCTCATTTATCGCTGGCGATCAATATTCGTCTGTGGATTATGCGAGAAATGTAGCTAATGATTTTAAAGGAGGGGCTAAAATATATGCTATTCTAGACCGATTTGCAAGTAACGGAATATTCTTGAGAAAAGAACTTCATTTTCTATACAATAAGATTGATGTGAGTATGAAAAATGGAGAGTCATGCAGTCACCACATCGAAGATGTTATTCGTATTGGAAGGATTATGCATGGTGAGTATTATGACATGGAATATGATCTGAAAATAGCTATAGTTGATGAGAAAAAATCAGCAATATATACTTTGTCTTCGTCTGATAAAGCTAGGCATCGGAGTGCAAATCTCTGATTCATACCTATTCCCGTAGCGCTTGCCCCGCCGACGCGCGTCTGGCACATTGATCCGGCCACACCGCTACCTGTCTCCGACGCTTCGGCGCCGGAGATCATGACCGACACCAGCTCACAGCCGAAATTCGCTTGGTACGCCGCGCAGGTGCGATGGCACGCCGAGCGCCTGGTCGAGGACACGCTGCGACGCCGCGGCGTGGAGACGTTCCTGCCCATGGCCACGGTGAAAATCCGCCACGCCCGGCAAGAGCACATCGTCGCGCGTCCCGCATTCCCCCGCTACGTGTTCGTTGGCCTGGACAAGGCCGCTCCCAACTTCGATCTGGTGCGCCGGACACACGGCGTGCATTGGATGCTCGAGGTCGCCGGCAAGCCTGCGCCGATCCCGCTGCGGGCCGTCGACAAGATCCGGCAGATGGAGGCCGATGGCGCCTTCGACGAGGTTAACCCGAAGCGCCTGCCAGTCGTGGCCGGCGACAAGGTATCGGTGGTCGACGATCGCTTCGAAGCCTTCGGGGCCGAGGTCATCGCGGCGAAGAGCGAGCGGCGGATCGAGGTGCTCCTGTCTCTACTCAACGGCAAGGCAATGAAGCTCGTGCTGCCACTTGCGCAGCTGAAGAAGATCGCTTAGCTTTCAGTGATTCGTGGGCAGGTGATTTTCACCCTGTCCTGCGGAGCCTTGAGAGGGTAGCCCCGGCGGTGACGCGCGGGGTTTTTCTTTTGGCAATGGGGTAGGGCCGCTATTCGCCGCGCATCATCTGCGCGATGTCGAGGGCAGCCGCCCGCATCCTTGGCGCCGCAAGCATGGGATCGCGCCGCTCCTGGGCCACCAGCAGGGACACGGCTTCGGCCAGGAGCTGATGGCGATCCAGAACGCGCGCCGGCTCCGCCTCGAGGTCCTGATAAGCGCGCATGCCCATGCCCATGTGCTTCGCCATGTCCGCCTGCTTCAGGCCGAGGCGCTTGCGGAGCTCCACTAGGTCGAATGCGCTGCTCATTGTCCGTCCCTTCGGCCTCGATTATATTCAGAGAACCGGGAGAGGATGCGCCCCTCTCCCGGCCCCCGTTACCGGCTAATGGAGAAGGTCAATCTCCACTTGCCGAAACGGACTTGGAAGGTGAGCTTTACGCTCATGGGTTCCTCCAGTCCGATTGTCGGAGCGGGATTGCCCCGACCCATTTACTATACGCAGAAACCGCGTCTTCGTCAATAGCGAAGCGCGGTTTTTTCGTATTTAGATTGATCGTTTTCCAGCAGGGTAGAGCAGCAGTAGCTCGTCTGGCTCATAACCAGAAGGTCGCCGGTGCGATCCCGGCCCCTGCTCCCAAGTTCGACGCGGCGGCGTGGAAAGCAGACACGCAACGCAGAGCCGCCTTAAACCTGACGCTCCCCTACGCCGAATAGCGGGGAGGCGGGCGCGTTCGGCAGCCGGAGTAGCGCCCGGCCCGCGTCGAAGCCATCGATCGGGAGGTGGAGCATGGACGCGCACCGCCCGCCATCGCCAATCTTCGATGCCATGAGAAGCGGTGCGGCTGCGGTCCTCGCGGTGGGCCTGTACGCGGTGCTGCTGTCGGTTGCCGCCGTGGAGATGCTGTTCGGACCGCGTTGCAACGACAGGCGGTTGAGTATGCCAGGTAAGCCTCCGTCATATGGTCCCCAGCCCGGCGAGGGCGGTGCTCTCCTAGTCAGCACGATCGCTGTGATCTTGGTTCTGGCCTGTATCGCTGCTTGGGCCACCCACGTTATCGTGTGCCTCAAGACGGCGTCGTGGGGCTTCCTGATCGCTGGGGCAATTGCAGCGCCCGTGGCGGTAGTGCACGGCGTGGGCATCTGGTTGGGTGTCTGGTGATCGACATCAAGTTCGATTTCCGCGAGTTCGACCGCAAGGCCGCCGCCCTCGGCAAGACTGAAAGCAACATGCGCTTCGTGACCTCCTACGCGCTGAACAACGCGCTCAAGGACACCCGGGAGGAAGAGGTGAAGGTCATGCGGTCGGTGTTCGACCGGCCGACGCGCTTCACCCTCAATGCCCTGGCGGTGCGGCCCTCTACGAAGGCCGATCCCTTCCGCGGTGAGCTCTACTTTAAGGAAGGCTTCGGCAGCATCCCGGCATGGAAGTACCTCGGCCCCCAGGTCGAAGGCGGCCCGCGCCGGCACAAGCGCTTCGAACGCCTGCTCCAGCGCGCTGGCATCATGAACGCCGATGAGTTCGTCGTTCCCAGCAAGCGGCTCCAGCTCGACGCCTACGGCAATATCCCGGGCAGCCTGCTCACCCGCATCCTGTCGGCGCTCAGTGCGCAGTCCGATCGGATGCAGAACACCACGGCGAAGTCCAGGAAGCGCAAGCCGAAGAGGAACATGGACTACGTCGTGTTCCGTGGGCACAACGCCGGTGCGCCCGACGGCGTCTACCTGCGCAAGCCCAACTTCGCCGTGCCGGTCCTGCTCTTCGTCAGGTCGCCGAGCTACCGTAAGCGCTTCCCGTACTACGAGACGGCTCGTCGCGCGCTGCCGCCCGCCTTCGCCCGCCACTTCGCCGTGGGCTTCCAGCGCTTCATCGTCGACGACGTCCGGCGCGCCTGATGTTTCACAGGCCCCGTCGCCCCGGAAGGGGACCCTGTTTCACGGCGGCACCCCGTCTCGCCCAACTAAACCCCGGGTCCTTCTTGAGGGGTGGGCCGGTGCGGGTAATTCGCACCCCGACATCGTGCTAGCGCCAGAATTTTGCAGGGCTGCTGCCCAAACGCCCGAGCGCTGATGTTTCACAGCGCGGCGGTCGCGGGCCCAAGGGGCTGTTTCACAGATGGATTGGAACGCCGCGCTGGGCCTGAACCCAGGCCAGCCAACGGATCGGCCTGCGCCACTTGGCGCGCTGGTCCTGCGGCCGACCCTCTATTCCCGCAACGGCGTCACCTGGGCGTCGGTGCGATCGTGGGCGTCTCGGGCGAAAGCGGAAGACATCGCCGCGCTCAGGGCAGAGAAGGCGCTGCCGCTGTCACCGGTGCTCGCGCCGGCGGCGGAAGAGGTAGCGGAGCTGGCTGAACGTCTGATCGGCAAGGCCGCATCGGTGACGACTGTGCCGTGCGGCCATTCCCGCCGGCCGGACTGCTTCGGCAAGCAGCTCGCGGTGGCGGTGGCCGACCGCCTGGCCGCGCCGTTCCAGCAGTGCTTCGAGGACCGCTTCGTTCGCGGGGCGTCTCACCCGAAGGAGTTCCGGAAGCTTGCTCCTATAAGTTGGATTGACGTTACGTCACATCCTGGCATTGTGCTTCTGGTGGATGATGTCGCCACCTCGGGCTGGCACATGGAAGAGGCGCTGACCGCCCTCAGGGGCAAAGGCTGCGCCGCGGTAGGGATCGCATGGATATCGGGCACGGTAACGGTGTCGAACGGGTCGCGGTCGTCGGCTCACGGGAGCGACTGGACCGCCACGCTGTAGAGGCCGCCATTGCCGCTCTGCCGGCTGGCACCATTGTCGTCTCCGGCGGCTGCCGGGGCGTGGACAGCTGGGCGGCGGACGCGGCGCGGGCCCGCGGGTTGCCGGTGACCGAACTGCTACCGGATCTCGGCGGTGTTCGATCCCGGGGCGAAGCCTCGCGGCGCTACCACGAACGAAACCAGCAGGTCGTCGACGCCGCGGATCGCGTCATCGCCTTCGTGGCGCTCAGCCGAAAGGGCGGAACCGAAGACACGATCCGTCGGGCGCAGCGGGCAGGGAAACCGGTCCAGATCGCATGACGGGCGTTACCGGCGAGCAGCTGGCTGTGCTGTTCGATTGCTCTGAACGAACCATTCGCGACCTGGCCAAGCGTGGCGCCGTCGTGCGCACCGGGCGCGATCGATACGATGCGCCTGCGTCGGTGACCTCCTACGTGAAGCACCTTCGCGAGGGCGCGGCCGTCGACAACGACCAACTCGACCCGGATCACGAGCGGGCCCGAAAGGACCGGGCCCTCGCCGACAAGACCGAGCTCCAGAATGCCGTCACGCGCGGCGAGCTCGTGCCGGCCGAAGAGGTTCACGCGGCGTGGGTCGAGATGATCGGCGTCGCCCGCAGCAGGTTGCTCGCGATGCCGTCGAAGCTCGGGCCGGTGCTGGCGGTGATGAGCACTCCCACCGAGGTGCAGAGTGCAGTTGAAGCCGAAGTCACGGCGGCGCTCGAGGAGCTTGCCGGCGTTTCCGTCGAAGCCGTTGACGATCCGGGTGACGACGCGGCTGGCGCCTCTGGTGCGGCAGACGGCGACACGATGGAAGCCGCCTCCTAAGCTCACCGTCTCGCAATGGGCGGATCGCGAGCGCCGACTGAGCCCGGAGTCGTCGGCGGCGCCGGGCCGCTGGGTCACCGCCACGGCCGAGTATCAGCGCGGCATCATGGATGCCTTGTCCGATCCGACGGTCCAGGCTGTCGTGGTGCCCAAGGCATCGCAGGTTGGCTGGACGGAGATCCTGAACAACATCATCGGCTTCCACATCGACCAGGATGCGGCGCCGATGCTGCTGATCCAGCCCACGCTGGAGATGGGCGAGGCCTGGTCGAAGGATCGGCTCGCGCCCATGCTGCGCGATACGCCGGCACTGGCTGGCAAGGTCAAGGACCCGCGGGCGCGCGATAGCGGCAACACACTGCTGCACAAGGTATTCCCCGGCGGGCACGTCTCGATCGTGGGCGCCAACTCGCCGGCGTCGCTCGCCTCCCGGCCCATCCGCGTGGTGCTCGCCGACGAGGTCGACCGCTATCCGGCGTCGGCCGGGTCCGAAGGCGATCCGCTGAAGCTGGCGGCCAAGCGTCAGACCACGTTTTGGAATCGCAAGACGCTGCTGGGCTCGACGCCGACGCTCAAGGCGACGTCGATCGTCTGGCGTGAATGGGAGCGATCGGACCAGAGGCGGTTCATGGTCCCGTGCCCGCACTGCAAGGCTCCGCAGCACCTGAAGTGGTCGCAGGTGCATTGGGACAAGACGAAGGACGCCGAAGGGCAGACCATCGCCCATCATCCGGAGACGGCCGGCTATGCCTGCGAAGCCTGCGGCGTCATCTGGACGGACGTCGAGCGCTGGGCGGCCCTGCGCAGAGGCAAGTGGGCCGCGACCGCCGCCTTCGCCGGAATCGCTGGCTTCCATGTGCCGGGCTTTCTGTCGCCATGGCTCACGCTCGAGCAGATCGTGCGCGAGTTCATCGAGGCGAAGGATCACCCGGAACTGCTCCAGGTCTGGGTCAACACCGTCCTGGGCGAGCCGTGGGAAGAGCAGGGTGAAGGCGCCAACGCCGACGACCTGCTGAACCGCGGCGAGGCTTACGACAGCGACAGTCTCCCCGACCAGGCGCTCGTCTTTACCGTCGGCGTGGACGTCCAGGGCGACCGCCTCGAGGCGCAGGGCATCGCCTGGGGCGCGCACGAGGAAGCCTGGGTCGTCTTCTACGAGGTGCTGTTCGGCGACCCCGCCCAGGCGCAAGTCTGGAAGGACCTCGACGAGCTGCTGATGGAGACCTTCCACACCGAAGCCGGGCGCCGGCTGCGCGTCCGGGCGGCGTGCATCGATACCGGCGGCCATCATGCAGCACAGGTGCTGTCCTTCTGCCGGACGCGCCGCGGTCGACGGATCTTTCCGACCAAGGGCATGGCCGGCGCACGGCCGATCTGGCCGAAGTGGGCGAGCAAGACCAAGACGAAGGACTCCCTGTTCATTGTCGGCGTCGATACCGCCAAGGAATCCATCTACGGCCGGCTGCGAAACACTAAGCCCGGTGCTGGCTACATCCACTTCCCGAAGCACGACGACTTCGGACCGGCCTACTTCGCGCAGCTGACATCTGAACAGGTCGTGACGCGCTTTCGTCATGGGCGGCCGTTCCGGGCCTGGGTGCTGCCGCCGGGCAAGCGCAACGAGGCTCTCGATACCGCCGTGCTGGCCCTCGCGGCCCTGCGGTCGCTGCCGTTCAAGCTCGACAAGATCGCACGGGCGGCGGCTCCGGACCCAGAGCCCGAAGGTAAGACGCCGACAGAGACGCCGCCGGCGGACGAGGTGCCGATCGCCGTACAGGGGGAGGCCGTTCAGGCCGTGCCGCGGGGGCGCCGGCAGGGATTTCTGAGCCGTCGCCAGGGGTGGCTGTCACCACGATAGGAGGTTGCGATGGCTGAGAAAAAGCAGAACGGCGCCGCGGCGCTGGCGAAGAAGGGCGACGGCGTGCTGACACGTGTCGGCTCGGTCTGGACCTATCCGGGCTGCGCGATCGATCCGAGCGGCACGAACCTCCGCTTGCCGCTGGAGTATGTCAGCGACGCCGAGGTGAAGGAACTGCTGCAGGCCGGCGACCTTGTTGGCGTGACGCAGAGCGTCGGCGGTGAGCTGCTGTCGGTGCGATTGAAGGGCGATGACGGTGCCGTCGTGCTGACTACCGCCCAGGCTGGCACCGCGGAGGCCGGCACCGAGCTGCCGCCGAACTCGCGGCCTACGCACGATGCCGGCGCGCAGGTGACCGCGTCCGCGGCCGACGTTGCCGGAGAGGTCGAGCGCAGCTTCGCCGCTGCCACGGGCGCTTCTCCGACGTCCACCGGTCTCGTCGACGCGGCCTCCGCCGGCCAGAGCAAGCCGAAGCCGGCGGCCTGACGTGCCCACACCGCAGCAGATCCAGGCTCGCCTCGAGGCGATCGAGCTTGCCATCGCGTCGGGCACGACGCGGGTGAGCTACAACGGCAAGAGCGTCGAGTACGCGAGCCTGGCCGAGCTGCGGTCGATCCGCGACGCCTTGAAGCGTGAGCTGGGGCTGCCGGTGCGGACCCGCCGCACGGTCGCCGGCTACAGTTCGGGGCTCTGATGCCGCAGGCCACCTGGCTCGACCGGGCCATCAGCTACGTCTCGCCGCGGGCGGCAGAGCGCCGGACAGAAGCTCGCACGCGCATGCAGCGCGCGGCGCTGACGCGGAACGTCTACGAGGCGGCAAGCGTCGGCCGGCGGACGCAGGGCTGGCGCGCGGTCGGGACGGATGCGAACGTCGAGACGCGCACCGCCGGCGGCCGCCTCCGCGACGTGGCGCGCGACATGGTGCGCAACAACGCCCATGCGGCATCCGCCAAGCTGGTCATCACGAGCAACGCCGTGGGCGCCGGCCTGCTGCCTCGAGTTATGGCGGACCGGGCAGAGCGTGCCGTCCAAATCAAGGCGCTGCTGACGCGCCACTTTGACACGACCGACATCGACGCCGACGGCCGGCTGAACCTCTACGGTCTCCAGGCGCTCGCGCTCGGCACGATCGTCGAGGCCGGAGAGGTCCTGATTCGGAAGCGCATCCGCCGCCCGTCGGACGGCTTCGCGCTGCCCTTCCAGATCCAGGTGCTCGAGCCCGACTTTCTCGACACGTCCATCGACGGGCCGCAGCCGAACGGCAACTATGCGATCCAGGGCATCGAGTTCAACGCGATCGGTCGGCGCGTCGCCTACTACCTGTTCGACCAGCACCCCGGCTCGCTGATGCTCGGCCGGCGCATGGCCACGCGGGGCCAGCGCGTCTCGGCCGACTTCGTGGCGCACGTCTACCGGGTCGATCGCCCCGGGCAGGTGAGGGGGGTCAGCTGGTTCGCTCCCGTGATCCTGCGGATGCGCGACTTCGCCGACTACACCGACGCGCAGCTGATCCGACAGAAGATCGCCGCCTGCTTCGCGGCCTTCATCACTACCGACGAGGACGGGGACTTCGGCGTTCCCAATGCCGACGGCACCATCCAGCCCGCGGACCCGCAGGGCGCCTACCCGGTCGAGAGCTTCGAGCCGGGCATGGTGGAGCGGCTCCGCTCGGGGGAGAGCGTCTCCTTCGCGACGCCGCCGACCACACAGGACTTCGGACCGTACGCATCGGCGACGCTGCACGAGGTCGCCGCGGGCCT
>NZ_BMGG01000005.1:101532-118881 GCF_014640075.1 Chelatococcus reniformis
GTTCGAGATTTTGACCGGCAACCTGGGCGAGGTCAGCTTCATCTCGGGCCGGCTGGGCCGCATCAACTTTCGCTCCAACGTCGACGCCTGGCGGTGGAACATGCTCGTCCCGCAGATGCTGGATCCGCTCGCGGCCTGGACGCTGGAGGCGGCCGCGGTGGCGACGGGATCAACGGAGCCCTTCCGGCTCGGCTGGACGCCACCCCGTTGGGAGATGCTCAACCCTGCGGAGGAGATCGCCGCGGCGAAGGATGCGATCCGCTCCGGCCTCAGTTGGCTCAGCGAGGAGCAGCGCGTCGCCGGCTACGACCCCGAAGACGTGCGCGCCGGCATCATCGAGGACCTGGCCTGGCTCGACGCCAACGAGGTCACGCTCGACGTCGACCCACGGCGCGTCACCAACCGCGGCGTTGCGCAGAAGAACGCCGACCCGAACGCGCCGGATCCGGCCGACACCCGCAGATAGGGATATCTCATGACCACGAAGCCCGGGGCCGCCGCGCAGACGCGCAGCGAGCGCTCTGACACGCGCTCGCTCGTGCTCAATGGCGAGCTGCTGATCTACGGCGTGATCGACCCGTACCTGTGGGACGAGTTCGACACTTCGGTGCGCGCCATCGACGTCATGGCGTCGCTCGCCGAGCTCTCGGCCGAGGACACCATCAATGTCCGGATCAATTCGCCCGGCGGCTCGGTCATCGAGGGGCTGGCGATCTACAACGCGCTGACGGCATGGGGAAAACCGATCCGGGTCCAGGTCGACGCCATGGCCGCGTCCATCGCCTCGATCATCGCCATGGCCGGGGACGAAATCATCATGGCGGAGAACGCCACCTTGATGATCCACGATCCGTGGGCGGTGGCCGTCGGCGGCGCCGAAGACTTCCGCGCCATGGCAAACGAGATCGATCGCCAGAAGGCGATCCTCATCAACATCTACGCCGCGAAGACCGGCCTCAAGGTCGAGGAGATCGGCGCTCTCATGTCCGCCGAGACCTACATGTCCGCCGGCGATGCGGTGGAGCGCGGCTTCGCGACCGCCGTCGCCGAGGCCATGCGCACGGCCGCGTGCGCCCGACTCTCGAACGATCAACTGGCGCGCCTGCTGGTGGCGCCGATCAAGCTTCGGGCGGAGCGCCCGAGTCCCGCGGCGCCCGCCGCACAACCCCAGGAGACCACAATGGTCGATCCCGTACCGGGCGGCGGAACTCCGGCTGCTGCTCCCCCTGTTCCTCCGGCACCGGCGCCCGTGCCCGTCGACACCGCAGCTGTGCGTGCCGAGGCCGTCCGCCTCGAGCGCGAGCGCACCACCGGCATCCTGGCGCAGGCGCGCTCGGCCCGCATTCCTGCCGACGATCCGTTCGTCGTCAACTTGCTCAGCGGCGATCGCGCTCTCGTCGATGCCCGCACGGACATCATGGACGAGTGGTCGCGCCGGCAGGAGGCGCGGCCCGACAACCCGCCCGGTGACCCGCGGCCGTCCGGCATCGTTGTGAACGCTGATGGCGTCGACCGCTGGGTGCAGGGTGCAGAGCGCGGGCTGATGATCCGCGCCGGCCTGGTGAAGCCGGAGGATGCCGACCGCGGCAACGAGTTTGTCGGCCTGACGCTGGCGGAGCTCGCGCGCTCGGCGCTCACAATGCGCGGCGTACGCAACGGTCACCGCGACCGCATGAGTATGGTCGGCCTCGCCTTCACCACCATGAACGCCGGGCCCGGCTACCACTCGTCGAGCGATTTCGGCAACATCATCCAGAACGTCGCCTACCGCGCCATGATGCGCGGCTACGAGGAGGTCGACGAGAGCTTCCCGCTCTGGACCGGCAAGGGCACGGCCTCCGATTTCCGGCCGATCGCGCGCGTCGACCTCGGCTTGTTCCCGGCGCTCGACAAGGTCGAGGAGGGGGCCGAGTACAAATATGGCACCATTGCGGATACTGGCACGACGGTGCAGATCGCGACCTATGGCAAGGTCTTCGCCATCACGCGGCAGGCCATCATCAACGATGACCTGGGCTTCTTCGACCGGGTGCCTCGGCGCATGGGCCGCGCGGCGAAGCGCACGATCGGCAACCTGGTCTACGCCATCATCAATGGCAACCCGACCATGCAGGACGGGACGGCGTTGTTCCACGCCAACCACGGCAACCTCGCCGGTTCCGGTGCGGCGATCTCGGTCACGTCGGTGGGCGCTGCCGAGGCGGCCATGGGGGTGCAGAAGGACGAGGCCGGCATCGGGACGTCGGCCGGCGTGGTGCCGAAGTTCATGCTGGTGCCGATCACCCTGAAGATGGCCGCCAATACCATCATGACGGCGGCCAACACGCCCGGCGACGGGGCCCAGATCGCCAACCCCGTCCGCGGGCTGGCGACGGTCGTGGCGGATTCTCGGCTGACCGGCACCGCCTGGTACATGGCGGCCGATCCGGCGCAGACCGACACGATCGAGGTGACCTATCTCGACGGGGTGGAGGAGCCGTTCATGGACCAGCGCGAAGGCTGGAGCGTCGACGGCACCGAGTTCAAGGTCCGCATGGATGCCGGCGTGAAGGCCCTGCACTGGCGCGGCCTCTACAAGAACGCCGGAGCGTAAGCGCTCGCCGACCACTTCGGGGCGGCCGCGCGCCGCCCTGATCCTCCCCATCTTCGATCTGGAGAACTGAGATGAAGAACTTCATCCAGCCGGGCGACACGTTGACCGTGCCCGCCCCGAGCGGCGGCGTCGACAGCGGCGACGTGGTGATCATCGGCTCGCTCATCGGCGTGGCCGGTTCGACGGCGGCCGTCGGCGTGCCCGTGGCCGTCAAGACCAAGGGCGTGTTCGAGTTGCCCAAGGTCAGTGCGCAGGCCTGGACGATCGGTGCGCCGATTTACTGGGACGGCACCGCCGGCAATGCCACGACGGTGACGACCAGCAACACGTTGATCGGCTACGCCACCGAGGCGGCGGCGAATCCGTCCTCGGTCGGCCGCGTCCGCATCGGCTGACACTGCGATGGCCGTCGACTTCGACGCCCTGGTGCTGGGGCCGTGCATGGACGCCTTCGCCGTGCCGGCCCTGCTGCTTCCGGTGGTCTCGGCGCCAGGCGCGCCGGCCATCCCTATTCGCGGCGTATTCACGCTGACGCCCCAGGACATTCTCGACGAGCGCGACGGAAGCCAGCGCGCTGACGACTACACCTTCGGTGTCCGCGCGTCGGAGTTTCCGCTGCCGGCTGTCACGCGCGGCGACCAGGTCAGCAACATCGGCCTGCCGTCGCTGGCTGGCCGGACCTTCGTCATCGACGACACCGGCGACGATGACGGCTATGGGCACCAGCTGTGGGTCATCAAGGAGACCAACGGCCTGGCGCCCGAGGACGACCTGTGACGCCCGAGGCGATTGCCATCCGCGACAGCGCAGCGGACCTGCTGCGACCGTCGGAGCTCTTCAAGACCGTCACACTCATTCCCCATGACGCCGAGCCCGACGAGCTTTCCCTGTTGAGCGTCCTAGCCTGGCGCGACCAGTTGCAGGCCGACGGCGATCCAAACACCGGCCCGCCGCACTTCAAGCACGAGCTGACCCTCGCCATCCAGGTGAAGGTGATGGCGAACAGCCGCGAGGCCCTCGACGCCAAGCTGACGCGCCGGACGCAGCTGGTCCTGAATACGCTGCTGCGCTCGCCGGGTTGGCTGGCGCAGCTCGAGGGGGTCGGCGCCGCGGCCATCAGCGTCGACTATTCGCGCAACGGCGAGACCTGGTTCGGCTCGGCCACGATCGAACTGCAGGTGCTCTACCGCAGCTGGTGGGAGCCGGAGGTGCTCGACGACTACAAGCGCACGCGGATGACCACGCGGCCCTATGGCCACGATGAGGGCACGCCCGGGATCACCAGCGTGATCGACGCGGCGGACGACGACGAACCCTGATCCAGGAGATCATGATGAACACGGACATGTTCGTCGCCGTCGAGGCGACGGAGGAGCGCTATCGCGCGCTCACGCACCAGCCGACCGGCATCCCCTTCGACGAGAGCGGCCGCAGCCGGTGGCCGGCCGATGCCTTCACCTTCCGCCTGCGTAACGAGGGCTCGATCCGGATCCTCGACGGCGCGGCGGACAAGCCTGCCGTTGCGACCACCTCGCCGGCGCCCAAGACCAAGGAGGGCTAAAGCCGTGGTCGACTTCAACCAGATCAACCCCACCTACAAGCTGCCGGGCACTTCGGCCGAGGTCGACCCCAGCCAGGCCGGCACGCCGGTCTCCGACAAGTGGGGCCTTATCGCGGGCTTCAAGACGGCGGCCGGCAGCGCTCCGGCCGATCTGCCGATCGCCGTCGGGACGCAGGCGGACGCCGACGCCTTCTTCGGCGCCGGCAGCATGCTGGCGCGCATGTTCACGGTGTGGTTCGCGGTCAACCGCACGTCGCCGCTGGTGGCGATCCCGATCGCCGAGCCCGGCGCCGGCGTCGCTGCGACGGGCACCATCACGGTGTCCAACGCGGCCAGTGCGGCGGGTACGCTCTACCTCTACATCGCCGGCCAGCGTGTCTCCGTCGGCATCTCGGCCAGCGACACCACCGCCCAGGTGGCGACCAAGATCGCGGCGGCCATCAATGCGGTGACGGCCTTGCCGGTGACCGCGGCCGCGGCGACCAACGTCGTGACGCTGACCTGCCGCTGGAAGGGGCTGATCGGCAACGACATCAGCATGGGCGACAGCTATCGCGGCTTCTACGGCGGCGAGTTCCGCCCGGCCGGTCTGGCGCTGACCTATTCCGGGTCCGGCTTCCTGGCCTCAGGCACCGGCGTGCCTGACTGGCCCAACGCCATCGCCAGCCTCGGCGACGACCCCTACCGCTTCGTCGCCCTGCCGACCAACGACAGCGGATCGTTCACGGTCTGGGACACGGAGTATGGCTTCACCGACTCCGGCCGCTGGGGGTGGATGCGCCAGAGCTATGGCCAGATCTTCTCGGCCAAGCGCGACACCTACAGCAACCTGTTCGTCTACGGGCCGACGAACAACTCGCCCGTCATCCATCCGATGGCGGTCGAGGTGGGTTCGCCGACGCCGATCTGGGAATGGACGGCCGCTTATGCGGCGCGGGCCGCACAGGCCTTCACCATCGATCCGGCGGCGCCTCTCCAGACGCTCACGCTCGCGGGCTGCCTGCCGGCTCCGAAGGGACAGCGGTTCAGCAAGACCCAGCTGAACGCCCTGGCGGGTGTCGGCCTGTCGATCCAGGGCACGGACGTCGACGGTCCGACCGGCGGCGTGCCGCAGATCCTGCGGGAGCAGTCGAGCTATCAGAAGAACAGCTACGGCGTGGCCGACAACGCCTTCCAGGTCGCCACCACCCTGGCGACGCTCGACGTGATCCTGACGCGCCTGCGTCAGTCGGCCACCAACAAGTATCCGCGGCACAAGCTCGCCGACAACGGCACCCGCTTCGGCCCCGGCAAGAAGATCGTCACGCCGGCGATCATCAAAGGCGAGCTCATCGCCGAGTACAGCGCCATGGAATACGACGGCCTGGTCGAGAACATCCAGGCGTTCAAGAAGGCGCTGGTGGTCGAGCGCTCCACGGTCGACCCCAACACGGTCGAATGCCTGTATCCGCCGGACCTCATCAACCAGCTGCGCCGCTTCAACGTGCGGGCGCAGTTCCGCCTCCAGTTCCCGGCCGCGGCCTGATCTCCGCGTAGCCTCCACCATCAGGAGATCTGACCATGTCGAACCGCTTCGCCGGGGTGGCCAACGTGACCGTCGACGGGGACCCGATCGCCGTCCGCGGCAATCTCACCGTCCATGCAGCCAAGCGTGTGCGCACCGGTATCGCCGGCCAGGACGGCGTCCACGGCTTCAGCGAGATGCCGCAGGTTCCCGCCATCGAGATGGACGTGTCCACGCTTGAGGGCTTCTCGGCCGAAGCGATCGACGTGCTCGAGGACGGCACCATCATCGCCGAGGCGGCCAACGGCACCGTCTGGACGCTGCGCGACGCCTGGAAGGCCGGCACCACCGAGATCAACACGGCGGAGGGCATGGTGCGCATCCGCTTCGAGGGCATGGACATTCAGGAGTTCACGATTTGAGCGACGATCAGGACCTGGCCACGGCGGCGCCGGCCGACGACATCGAGTGGCCGTTCACCCACACCTTCGCCAAGCCGGCGGACGTGCTCGGCCAGACCTACGAGTCCATCACGCTGCGCGAGCCGACGGCGAACGACTTCCTGAAGTTCGGTGTGCTCGACGGCGACGTGAACGGCGAACGCGTCATCGAGTTGATTGCGCACCTGACCAACAAGCCCGCCACGGTCATCAAGGCCATGCCCGGCCTGGAGATCCTCAAGCTGTCGGGGCGGCTCTCGCGTTTTTTCGGCAAGGCGGGGCGGTAGAGCGCGCGGTCGATGAGCTGATTCAGCTCGCGCTCACCCTCAACTTCTGGCCCTTCTCGACGCCGGCCGACCAGATGCCGGCGCAGCTGCGGCGCGCCATCATCATGCGGGTGATCGACGTCATTCCCGCGCCGCCGCCGAACGACGTGGACGCCAATGGCCAATGATCTCCGCATTCCTATCCGGGTCGACTACGACCCGGCGGGCCTCAAGAAGCTGCGCGCCGACCTTCAGGGCGTGACGAAGGTCGGCGGTGCCGGCGGCCTGAAGGAGCTCAATACGCAATGGCAGGGCGTCCAGAAGACGATCGGCGGCGTGACGCGCGAGATCCGCACCGGCATCGCGCCGGCGCTGAACACCCTGGGGCTCGGCTTCGTCGGGCTGGGCTTCGGCGGTGCCGCCATCGCCGGCGTGGCATCGGCCTTCAAGGGCTTTGCCTCGTCGACCCGCGAGATGTCGCAGCTGGGCCGGGAGATCGGTCTGACCACGGACCGCCTGCGCGCCTGGTCGGCGCTCGGCGAGAAGGTCGGCGTGACGTCCGACCAGATGAAGAACAGCCTGCGCTCGTTCTACGACACGATGGGCGGCATCAAGGAGCGCTGGTCGGACGCCTATTCCACGCTGCGCGCCATGAACCTCGGCAGCCTGGTCGAGGACCTGATCAAGGCGCCGACCATGGACGAGGCGCTGACGCGCGTATTCGAGGCGCTGGGCAACATCCCCGATTCGCGCAAGCGCCGACGCGTCCTTCAGCTGCTCGGCCTGCCCGAGGACTTCTCGGCGATCGCGCGCGAGCTACACGGCCAGGTTCGGCGAACCGTGGACGATATCGAGACCGACCTCGGCCGCACGAGCAAGCAGACCGAGGCGGCCGCCCAGACCTTCGAGGACAACTGGGCCAAGATGGGGCGCTCTGTCGAGCGCTTCCGCAATGAGGCCTTTGGCCCGCTGCTGCCCGAGGTAAGCCGCGCCCTGGACGCGCTGAACAAGCTCGGCAAGGGCGAGTGGGGCGGTGCCCTCAAGGCACTCGACGACATCAAGGTCGGGACCGGCTCTGACCCGCTGGGCGTCTTCAGCGCGAGGAAGGCGCCGGGCACCATCGAAGAGCAGCTAAAGCGCGCGGAGGCGCAGCGCGACGCGTTGCAGACCGTTCTCCCTGGCATGGAAGGCCGCGGCGGCGGGCAGGACGCGCGGCGGCGCCTCGACAAGCTGAATGAGGAGATCAAGCGCCTGACCGACGAGCTCGCCCGGGTGCGCGAGCAGGGCGCCACGATCCAGAAGCAATCGTGGGGCGGAGGCGGTGTCGGCGGCGGCGCAGCAACGATCCAGACGGCCGCCTTTGGCGGCTTTGGGGGCTTCGGCGGTATCGGCGTCTCGCCTTTCGGCCGTGGCGGTGGCGGTGGATGGAGCGGCGGCGCCGACGATGGCGATGCCGCGCCGCGCCGCGGTGGCGGCCGAGGTGCGCGCCGCGCCGATGCCGGCGAAGGCGGCGGCCCGACGTCGGCCAAGCGGCCAAACGTTCGCTATGGGCGGCGGGAGCGCCAGGGCGCTACGGCACCCCTCCCGGCGCCTCGGCCGCGGTCCCCTGTTCAGGAGATGAACGAGAACGCGCCGTTGCCGCCGCCCCGGACAGTCGGAAGCCTCGACGAGTTTCGCCGGCATCGTAGGGCGGCGATGGGGAGACCAGATGGCGGCGAGGTCGGCGAGGACGGCATGCCCGCCGGAGCTCATACAGCGCTGAAGGACCTAATCGCCAAACGCGAGGTCGGCACAACCGGCCCGGGTGGCTACAACACCGTCTATGCGCGCGGTCGATTTCTTCAGCCTCCGCGCCCGATCACGGACATGACCATCGCGGAGATCTTGGCCTTCCAGCGGCAGGGGAAGGCCATCGCGGGATCCCCTGCCTATCCGGTGGGGCGCGGTCAGTTTGTCGCGAAGACTCTTCGAGCGGTCGCGCTACAAAACGGCCTCGATCTAAATACGACGAAGCTGACCCCCGAGCTGCAAGAGAGGTTCATGAACCAACTCATCGCCGGGCGCGGCCGAAGTGTCGGTGGGCTCCGCGGTGAGTGGGAAGGGCTGGTCGGCGTAAATGGTCAGACGATCCTCAACGCCTATGATGACCACGTTCGATCACGTGCCCGCAGCCCGGGTGAGAAGCCGGCGGCAGCGGCGAAGCCAGCGCAGGGGTTCGATGATCGTCTGACACGCCGGCCCGCCCCGGAAGACTATTCGGCCCCCTGGGACAGGCGATATCGCATCGGCGACGCAATGATGATGCGGGCCGCCGCCGCCCGCGGAGGCATTGCTCAAGCGCCAGGGGCGAAACTGGAAGCCGCGGGGACGGTCAACGTTCACCTAAGCGGCGGCCTAGAGAAGCTACCAGCGCGCGTTTCCATGGAAGGCCTGTTCAAGGACGCCCGCATCAATCGGGGCAAGCAGATGCAGCCTGGAGAAGAGATCTAAGGGCAACCAGCTCGACACGAAAACCGATCTACTGACAGTTCAGGCACGTCTTCTCCTACGGTGCCAACCTCAACCAACGTATTGTTCTTTCGCCACCAGAACGTACAGCGGGCCAGCCCGGTGCCGGAGCAAGACTTAGTCTCTGGAAAAGCGTCACACACATCCTCACGGCCGATGGTGCATTTCAGTTCACCATCGGCGGGAGCGGCTGGCTGCCACCCTAGAGCCAGCAAGCTGGCCCTAGCCTCGGAGTAGGGTGTCTCGCGGGCTAGTGTCGGCAGCTTGTCCGCTGCGCCAGCCATCACTGGCGCGAGGCATGCCAACGCGCTGACCACCAAGACCACCGAATGCTTCATCGAACCCATCGCCTCCCCAAGGAGCTGCTGAATATGGCGTCTGCGTCGGAACGCGTCGAGGGGATCGGCCCGCATGACCTGGCGTGACCGCCTCCGGCCGGCGTCGTTCCGCGGCGTGCCGTTCAAGGTCGACGTGGCCAGCAAGGCCGGCGGCCGGCGGGGCTTCAACTTCGAGTACCCCAAGCGCGACACGCCGTCCGACGAGGACATGGGCCGCCGCGCGCGCCGCTACGCGTTCTCGGGTTGGGTGATCGGTCCGAACTACCAGATCGATGCCGACGCGCTCGAGGTGGCGCTGAACGCCGAGGGGCCGGGCCGCCTGGTCCATCCGGACTTCGCCGAGGACATGGTCCGCTGCGAGGTCTACACGCGCGCCCAGCGGCGCACCGAAGGCGGCATGGCCTTCTTCGACTTCACCTTCGTCGAAGCCGGAACCTCGCCGGCGCAGCTGGTGACCGAGGCCACGCAACCGGCGGCGAAGAAGGCGGCCGCCGCAACGTCCGATGCTGCCGCCAAGCAGCTCGACGACGAGATCGTCTCGACCTAAGCCCCATGACAAATTCCGATCTTCAGGAGGCCGCCGCCGTGTTGCGGCACCTGCTCGATGTCTTGTCGGCGGCTGTCCCGGACGCCACTACGGACGCGGCGGCCGATTTCCGCCGCGCCACGGGCCAGCTGAGCGCCAATGCCGAGGCGCGCCTGCGCGCCGGCACGGTGGGCGGCGAGATGCAGAGCGTGTTCAGCCTGCTTGTCGTGGCGGGGACGTCCTATGACGCCATGGCGCGCGCCTGGAAGACGGCTCTGCTCGAGGAGCCGACGGGAAGGGCCGCCGTTGCGCTCGTGAACTTCTTCGTCGTGTTCGCTCTTGCTGCCACGGCGGGGGTGATCGCCGGCGCGCCGCTCGCCACCCGGAGCGACGCAGACCGGTATCTTGCCGGCATGGCCGATGCCTTCGATGTGGTGGAGGACTATGCCGCTGGCCGGCAGGACAGCAGCAGCTACCGGGCGCTGACCACGCTGCGCGCAACCGTCGTGCGGGACCTGACGGATCGCGGGCGCCAGCTGCCACGTCTCGTCCCCTACAGCATCGGCCAGCCCCTGCCGGCACTGTGGCTGGCGAACCGCCTCTATGGCGACGGCAGCCGGGCCGAGGAGCTGGTGCAGCAGAACCGCGCCATCCATCCGCTGTTCATGCCGATGTCGGGCGTAGGGTTGTCGCAGTAGATGCCCAGCGTCGCCGAACTCTGCGAGGTCCGGACCGAAGCCGGCATCTTCCGCGACTGGACCAGCGTGCTGATCCAGCAGTCCTACGAGAGCCACTTCGCGCGCCAGTGCAGACTGCAGCTCGCCGAGCCGACAGCGTCGGGAAAAGGGGGCGCGAGCGTCGCACGCGTGTTCCGGCTCAAGCCCGGTGACCGCACCGACATCGCGCTCGCGGGCAAGCTGATCATCCAGGAGGGGCGCGTGAAAGCGCGCCAGGCTTCCTACGACGCCACCCGGCACGGCGTGCAGGTCGACATCCTGTCGAAGGCCGGGACGATCACCGACGTCTCTGTCGACGCCGGCGGCGGCCAGTACCGCAACTACAGCTACGAGGCGATCGCCTCGTCGATCCTGAAGCCGTTCGGGCTCAAGTTCCGCCTGGAGAACCCGCCTGACGGGGCGCAGGAGAGGTTCCCGAACGTCATCGTGCAGCACGGCGAGACGCCCTTCGAGCTGCTCGCGCGCCTGGCGCGGCAGCGCGGTCTCTGGCTGAAGTCCGAAGCCGACGGCACCATCGTCGGCGGCGTACCCGACAAGGGCAGCGGCTTCACCTTCGAAGAGGGCCGCAACATCCTCGCCGCCTCCTGCTACATCGAAAAGCCCGAGGTCACGTCGGTTATCGCCAAGTCGCAGCAGCCGGGTTCCGACAGCTTGTTCGGCAAGGAGGCGGCGCAGGTCTCGGCCCGGGCCAAGATGGCCGACGGCGACGGCCAGACCCGGACCGTGCTGGCGGAGGAGCCGCTGTCACAGCGCGGCGCGCAGCTACGGGCGAACATGGAAGCGTCGGCGCTGATCGCCGCCAACCTGCGCGTCTCGCTGACCTATCAGGGCTGGCTGCGGCCGGACAACGGCCAGCTTTGGGAGCTCGGCGAGGAGATCACGGTCAAGTCGCCCATGCTGTTCCCGACCGACGAGGGGCAGGCGACGCTGCGGGTCTGGGCGGTGGCCTATTCCCAGGAGACCAACGCCGGATCGCAGACCACGCTCGATCTGGTGAACGAGAAGGCCTTCAGCCTGATGGGCGGCGACGCCTCGCGCCCCGGGCCGTTCGCGCCGTCGGCCACGCCTGCCCAGCCGGAGACCCTCACATGAGCACCTTGCGTTCCGGGCCAGCCGACATGAGCCGGCGCGCCTTTCTCGGGCTGATGCGCGGCACGGTTATCGCGGCCGACGACGCCAAGAAGCTCCAGGAGCTGACGGTCAAGACGCACTACGGCGACCAGTGGAGCGGGGTCGAGAACGCGACGCTCACCTATGGCTTTCACGCCGTCCCGCTGCCGCCCAAGGACGGTCAGCACGCCGAAGTCATCGTCGGCGCGATGGGCGGGTCCAGCTCGCACCCGGTCGTGCTCGGCATGATCGACCGTCGGCACCGGCCGAAGGACTGGCAGCCGGGCGAGGTCGGTCTGCACGACGACCAGGGCCAGCAGGTGCGCATCACCCGCGACGGCGTCGTGATCACGGCGCCCGAGGGCAAGACCATCAAGCAGGTGATCGGCGGCGTGACGTTCACGCTGAGCAAGGACGGGCTCGACGTCACCGGCGGCCGTATCACCCATGACGGCAAGCACATCGACGGCACGCACACCCACACGAACGTCCAGCCGGGCGCCGGCAACACGGGCGAGCCGAACTGATGCCCCACCAGGTCATCACCGACCCGGGCATGACGCTGGACTGGTTGATGGCGCCGGTCGACGAGAGCGGCGACGGCGAGCTCGCCGACGCGGTCGTCGTCGCCCTCGGTACCGATGCGCTTGCCGGGCCGGACGACGCCCTGCCGGACCCGAACAACGACGATCGCCGCGGCTGGTGGGGCGACCTGGACGCTGAGCTGCTCTATGGCGGCTGGCCCATCGGCTCGCGCATCTGGCTGATGGCACGCGAGAAGATCACCGGGCCGGAGGCGCGCCAGGGCAGCACGATCGGCAAGGCCGAGGACATCGTGCGCGACGCCTTGCAGCCCTTCATCGATCGTCGCATCGCCACGCACATGTCGGTCTCGGCCGTGCGCAGCGGCCTCGAGCAGATCGACGTCGACGTCACGCTCTTCCGCGGCGCCAAGCCGGTGGTGAGCCTCCGCTACGCCGTGCTCTGGTCCAAGATCAGGAACTGACGCCGCATGCCCTTCGATATCCCGAGCCTGCCGGATCTCCGCCGGCTGGATCGCGACGCCATTGCCGGCAGGCTGCCGGGTGCCGAGGCGGCCCCGCCGAACTCGCGCCTGCGCGTGATGTCCGACCGGAACGCGGCCGCCGCCTATCTGAACCTGCTCTATCTCAAATGGCTGTCGCTCCAGGTCCTGCCCGACACCGCCGAGACGGAATGGCTCGACCGACACGGGCGGATCTGGGTTGGCGGGCGCAAGACGCCGACCTATGCCGGCGGCGTCGTCACCATGTCGGGTCTGGAGGGGATCGTCGTCGCCGAGGGCACGCGGCTGAGCGGATCGTCGATCGAGTTCGAGGTGCTCGACGGCATCACGATCGGCGAGGGGCCCACAAACGCGAACGTGCGGGCGCTGACGCCGGGATCGATCGGCAATCTGGAAGCTGGCTCGACGCTGTCGCTGTCGGCAGCGCTCCGGGGCGTCGACGGCCAGGCGACGGTCGTCACCCTCAGCGGCGGCACGGATGCCGAAAGCGACGATGATCTGCGCACGCGCGTCCTGCTGCGGATCCAGCAGCCGCCGATGGGCGGAGCGGCGCACGACTATGTCCGCTGGGCGCTCGACGTGCCGGGCGTGACGCGCGCCTGGTGCTCGCCGCTCGAGATGGGCATGGGCACGGTGACGGTTCGCTTCATGATGGACGAGCTGCGCGCGAGCGCCGACCCAATGCTGGACGGCTTCCCCACGCCGGATGACGTCGCCTATGTGCACGAGCAGATGGACCTACGCCGGCCGGTGGCGGTGAAGGACTTCTTCGTCGAGGCGCCGATCCCGGAGCCGGTCGACTTCCAGCTGGCGAGCTTGGAAGACGACAGCGCGGCCACCCGGGCGGCGATCCGGAGCAGCGTGGCCGCGCTCCTGAAGGAGAGGGCCCGGCCGGCCTACAGTCTCAACGGCGTGCGCCAGGAAGCCCAGACGATCTATGAGGAGTGGGTGTCGAAGGCCATCCTGGACACCCCCGACGTCGACAACTTCGACCTCGTGATGGTCGACCACGTGATGCCCAGCAGCGGCCACATGGCCGTGCCGGGCACGATCACCTGGCCGGCATAGGCGCAGCCCCATGCCCTGGATCACCGCCTCCGGCGAGCTCTATGCCTCGTCGGTGCAGCTGACGGCCGACTTTGTCGATCGGGACGACGGCACGCGCTTCGCCCGCCGCGACGGTGCGGACTACGCCGAGGCGCTGGCAAACCTGCTGCCGCAGGGCGTGGCCTGGTCGCGCGATCCCGACTCCGTGCTGATGCAGCTCATCGCCGGGCTGGCGCAGACCTGGGGCCTGGTCGACGATCGGGCCGCCGACCTGCTCCAGGTCGAGGCTGACCCGCGCACGACGCTGGAGCTGCTCGACGATTGGGAGCGAGCCTACGGGTTGCCGGATCCGTGCCTCGCCGAGCCGCAGGGCGTGGCCGATCGCCAGCAGGCGCTGGTCACGCACATGACGTTCGTCGGCCGCCAGGACCGCGGCTTCTTCGTGGGGCTCGCCGCGTCGCTCGGCTACGCGATCGAGATCAAGGAATACAGCCCCTTCATGTGCGGCATCAGCCGGGTCGGCGACACACGCCCGACCGGTACCGACGGTGAGCAGTTCCGCTGGGAGATCGGGCCGCCGGAGATGCGCTTCTTCTGGACCGTGAGGGTAGGGGCGACGCGCCTCACCTGGTTCCGCGTCGGCGGCGGCGGCGGGCATGTCGGCATCGATCCGCACCTGCGTATCGCCTTGGCGACGGACCTGGAATGCATGCTCCGGCGCTGGAAGCCGGCTCAGACGGACCTCGTGTTCGATTACAGCGGCCTCGGGCCGCCGGACCCAATGGCAGGGACTCCATGAAGTATCAGCAGCCCTATGGTGTCAGCGATCCAAATGCCAGCTACGTCAACGGCAACCCGGCGGCGGGCACGGCCGGGTCCATCCCGCCGGCCGCGGCCATCGAGCATGCCCAGCGAGAGCTCGTTCATTTCATCCAGTGGGTTTTGACGGACCCAGCGGACCGCGGCGCCCTCAACAACGGCATCCCGTTCAAGATCGGCACCACGATTCCGTCGGCGGGCGACCTCCAGCAGCTCCGCAAGGCGCTGACGCTGATGTTCCCGTCGCTGCTGCCGCTCAACGCCGAGGTGTTCGTCCGGCCGGGCGGCAACAATGACAACGACGGGCAGAGCAACGACGATGCCCACGCCTTCGCCGACATGGTCGGCGTCATCAACTACGCCCAGCGCTTCACCGGCGCGAACAGGTTGAAGGTCACCGTGGCCCCGGGTACCTATCCCTCCTGGCGCGTCGACAACCTGCCGGTCGGCCTCGACATCGTCGGCGACACCAGCACCGATAACGTCGTGTTCGACACCTCGAGTGTCGGCGTCAACCGCGGCTGCATCGAGGTGCTGCGCGGCTCGGATATCTCGCTGACCAAGATCGCCTACGGCAGCACCTCGCCGGGCAGCTACGGCCTGGTGGCGGCTAACGCCTCGCGCGTGCTGACCAACGGCCTGTGGCTGCGCGGTGCGCCGCGCGCCGACATCATCGCGCAGAGCAATTCGGCGATCACGCTCGGCGGTGCGATCAGCGTCGCCGCCGGCACCCGCGAGGCGGTCGTATCCGCCGACAACTCCGGCATCGTCATCGCCCGGGTCGACATCGTGCCGACGTTCAGCTTTCCGGCGACCATCAACGTCACCAGCGGCTTCGTGACGGCCTTCATCGCGGCGATCGTGCGCCTGGCCGGCGCCAGCTTCACCAGCCCCAGCAACGTGGCCGGCCGGCGCTATCTGGCGGCCGAGGGCGGCATCGTGTCGAGCGGGGGAGGCGGGGCAACCTTCTACCCCGGCAGCACCGCCGGCGACGCCTCTACCGGCACCTATTACTGACGCCAGCCGAAGTCATCCACCACCAACCACACGCTCCAGAGGGCGCGCGTCGGCGCGCGCATGCGCATGGCTGATCTCCCGAAGATCGACGTCGGGTTCTTCCCAAACGACCTATCCGGCGACGACATCCGCAAATCGTTCCAGAAGACGAACGCGGTGGTCGACAGGGTCAACCAGCTCGATCCCAAGGTCGCCGCGCTGGAAGTGGGGGCAGTCGTATCAGGCGAGGCCATCGAAGCGGTCGACCAGAAGGCCCAGCTCGCATTCGACACCGCGACCTCGGCGGCCGCCGGCAACGGTGTCATCTGCAACACGCTCGATGAGCTGGAAGAGAACACCACGGCCCTTATCGGGCAGGTGATCGCCGATCCAGTGGGGACGAACAACGGCACCTATGCCCGCACCACTCCGGACAACCCCGCGACACCATGGATCCAGGTCAGCACCGCCACCGTGACCGCCCTGGACGCGCGCCTATCCCCCATGGAGATCCTCGTCGATGGCGCAAAGGTGCCTGTCGTGTCGGGGGACGTCGTTTCGGAAGGAGGGCCGCTGCTCGACATCGTCAACAAGTTCGGCTTCGTGCTGGCGAGCCTGCTGCAGCGTGGCTTCGACGGCCAGGCGGTGCGCTGGAACTTCGGCATCGGCGACGACGGGACCATCTGGATCACCGACCCGAATGGGTTCAGCCCCTTCTACATCACCGCGGGCGGCGATGTGCAGGTCGCCTTCCGCCTGGCGCTGGAACGCCGGCTCGCCGACCTCGAGGCGCTCATCGTGCCGCCGACGCCGCCGGATGTGACGCCGCTCTATGGCCACGAGCTGTTCGCCGTCTCAGGCGAGATCATCCCGCTCCAGATCCGGTCCATGCTGAAGGGCCGGCGCGATGCGGCAACGGCGCTGGTCACCTTCTCGACCCGGCCGGATCAGCCGCTGGCCGGCTGGTGGCGGACGTCGAGCGCCCAGATCCTGATCGACGCCGACATGCTGCTGGCGACCACGGCGCAGATCACCGTGCGGCGGTTCGACGCCATCCCCTTCTACCAGGTGCCGCTGACCGTCAGCCGCAAGGTGGTGCCGGTGAGCGGCGCGCCGGCGCCGAAGGTGCTGCTCCTCGCCGACTCGATCGGCAACCGGGCGCTCGGCAAGTTCGTGGCGGACCGGCTGACGGCCTGGGGGTTCAACCCGACCTTCGTGGGCACGTTCAAGGGGACGGCCTCGGGAGACAATCTGGCCGAGACCGGCCCGTTCGGCGAATGCCGGGAGGGCTGGGCCTTCGACGACTTCACCGGCCGGTCCATGGATGCGGACGTCGCCAGCATCCTGGCGGCCGGGTCGGAGGCGGCCTATGCGGCCATGACCAAGGATCAGAAGCGGCAGATCAACCCCTATCTGCGCCTCGCTACCGGCGATGACGATCCGGCCAAGATCGTGACCATCGGCGGCATCCAATACGTCTTCGACTTCGGCTTCTTCATCTCCCGCTTTGCCGGGGTCGCCGACCCCAAGATCCACGTCGAGAACCCGACGGTCATCTATATCCAGCTCGGCATGAACGACATCCTCGAGAGCACCTCGACGGCCGAGCTGCTGACGCGGGTGGAGTACGGCCTCGCCGTGATGCTCGACAGCATCCGCGCCACGCTGCCGACCGTGCCGATCGGCGTCGGCTTCACCGGCGTGCCGCGGGTGACGCTCGATGATGCCCGCTGGAGCGACCTTCACATGCCGCTTACCCAGGCGCTCATCCGCATCGTCGAGGCGCGGCAGGCGAGCGACGCCAACCTGCACCTGGTCTCGGTCTGGGCGCACATGTCCCAGGACGTCGGCTACCTCAC
>NZ_BMGG01000005.1:118891-144580 GCF_014640075.1 Chelatococcus reniformis
GACTGATACGGCCACCGGCGTCGTCACCGCCACCGTCGCCGACCCCACCCATCCCAGCGGCGAGAACCGGGACCAGATGGCCCAGCGCGTCGCCGCCTTCATCGCCAACGTCGTCTGAGAGGATCCCATGGGCGGAGTATTGACCGTCGACCAAGCGTCCTACCTGCCGAATGCCCGCGCCTTCCGCGCCCCCGTCGAGGACGGGTTGCTCGCCCTTGGCTTTCCGGGTGGCGGCGCCGACCAGACCGTGCGCAACCTGGCCCGCGGCGGCCTCGCCGACGGCGCCATCGTGGGCACGCCCACCTTCAGTCCCTTCTGGGCGAGCTTCGATGGCCCCAACAGCGCGCTCGAGCTGCCGCAGGTCGACCTGGCGGTGGCCTCCTACGCGGTGGTGGCCCGCTCGACCACGGCGAACACCTCGCAGTCGAGCCAGCCCATCTTCATGGGCACCTTCAACGGCAGCGGCGCAGCGGCAGGCTCGACGCTCTACGTCACCAGCACGACCGTGATCCGCGGCAATGCGGCGACCACGGACGGCAGCACGACGCAGGGCCATACGATCGACGTCGCGGCGACGCCCGGCAACTGGAACTTCCTCGGCTTCGACTTCGACAATGCCGCGCAGGCGATCCGGAACATGACGACCGGCGCGAAGACCAGCGGGAACCATGCCGGCGGCTTCAACGCCCGTGTCATCAACGGCAAGAACATTCGGGTCGGCGCCGGCTACGCCAGCTTTGCCGGCGACTGCGACGTGTTCTTCTATGCCCTCTATAACCGCCGGCTCAGCGACAACGAGTGGGCAGCGCTGTACAGCCGCATCAAAGCCATCGCGGCGGGTCTGTCCTCGCCGATCGCGATCTAATCCTCGTCTTCGATCCAGCTCGCGTAGGACGGGATCGGGAGCCACGCCATGATGGCGTCGGCCTCTATCTCATTGCCGAAGACGGTGTCTTCCCAGACGTCGTTGCTGAACACGGCGACGATCGGGGCGGGCGTCTCGCCCACTGTAATCGCGAGGAGGAGAACCTCTCGTCCGTCTCGCTGCTCGGCCGGCATCGCGCCATAGCCGAGCCTTTCACCTGCCGCTGTCGGGCAGGCCTCCTGCGCTTCCACCACGTTGTTCATTATCGTTGTCCAAAGCCTTTAAGGCACGTGGACTACTTCGCCGGCTTAGCCGCTGTCCAGACAACTTTTGGCGAAGGTGGCTTTCTGGCGTGCTTCACCCCGCCGCAGGGGTATTCGACGATCTTCGTCATCTCGCAGCAACCGTGCTCAATCGTCCTTGTGGCGCGCCGCTGACGAGTAAAATTTAACAAAGGCGAAGATCAAAACGAAAACGATCAATATGAATACCGGGATCACAAGAGAGTTCCCAGACATCGTGGCCTCCAATATCCCGTCGATACCGCCCTGCAAAGCTCGTCAGTCCCGTGTAGCGCCATCCACCGGGACTACAATAGCCAACCGAACCTGACCAGCGGGTTCCGGTCTGTTGTCGAGCGGGCGCGCCGGATATCGCTCGCCCGAGAACGCCGTCACCATCAGAGCCAAATAGATGCTGGCGGCGGCGAGAACCGCCGCAGCGACGATCGCGATCCACACCCACTTGTCGCCCCGATCGTGCATCGCGCCACGCCCTCTTCGTCGCCCGATTCCCGCAGCCTCACCCTCGCATTCTGACCAGCGCCTGCCCAGCCGGCGGGCGCTTCCGCTTGGAGATTCCTGACCATGAACACGCTGGAGATTCAGCGCGCGCTGACTGCGCGCGGGTTTGACCCTGGGCCGTTGGACGGTTTGTGGGGCACGAAGACCAGGGCGGCCGTCGTCGCCTTTCAGCGCTCGGCCGGTCTCTATCCGGACGGCATCGTCGGGCCCAAGACGACGATGGCGCTCGAGGTGCCGTGGCCGCCGGCAAATGCCAACGACCCCGCGCCGGCCCGCCAGTCCTCGTCCGCGATCGGCCTCGCCGCCCTGATCAGCCGGGAAGGGCGCAAGCTGGCCGCCTATCGCGACAGCGTCGGCATCTGGACGATCGGCATCGGCCACACTGCCGCTGCTGGCGCGCCGGTGCCCTATAGCGGCCTGAAGATCACGGCCGCCGAGTGCGATGCCATCTTCGCTCGCGACATCGTCAAGTACGAGGACACCGTGCGCGACGTGATCAACGTCACGCTCGCCGACCACGAGTTCGATGCACTCGCCAGCATTTGCTACAACATTGGGCAGGGCGGCTTCGCGGGTTCGACCTTCGTCAAGCGCGTCAACGCCGGCGCCTCCGCCGCGCAGATCCGGTCGGCCATCCTGAGCTGGAAGAAGCCGGCGGAGATCAAGAGCCGCCGCACGGCCGAGGCCGACCAGTTCGCGACGCCGTACAGCGTCCGCCTGCCCAAGGGCCGCTCGACCGACGCCGCGCCGATCAAGCTGGCGGCGATCAGCGCGGCTGCCTGATAGGCCTAGGAGGCTCTGCTTGGCCCGTCGGGTTCCTTGAACCCCTCGATGCCCTCGGGCCGGTCGCCCATCCCATGACTGGTAATGCCAACGAGAGCTGCCTCGCGGCTCGGGTAGGGACCCAGCATGGGCTTCCCTTCTTCGGTGGCACCCCACCAGCCGGGGGCGATCCCCAACTCGTGGGCTTGGTCATCAACAATCTGCACAGGCTTGAACATGGCATCCCAATTCGGTGTGCCGGTAGAAGCCTTGCGCACGTCGCGAAGTTCCCCGCGGCCGAGCTGAGATGTCCAGACGCCCGTTCAGTGGGCGCGAGGACCGGCCGCCGGCAAGTCCGCCGTCGCGGACAGAATAGAGCGCGCGATAGCAGCGGCGCGTTCCCTCGGAAGGAACAATGCGAGTGATCGCTCGGTCGCGACCGCAGAGCGCTCTTGCTCCGCGCTCGGCTCAACTAGATGCAGTCGCAAAGCTACCAACCCCCCGGTGGCGAAGCTGTCACCCCTTATCACGAACCAAGTGCCGAGTTCGTCTTGGCTCTGTTCGCTATCCGACATTGAAAATCTCCTCGCGAGCGGCGTGAAGACCCGACGACCCCGCAAAGTTCCAGCAAGCCTAAGACCCAGGAGCACATCCATGAAACTTCTTGTCCTCGCGGCCACAGCCGCGTGCGCGCTGGCGCTCGCCGCGTGCAACCCCGCCAAGCTCGATGCCTCGGTGTCGAGCACGGCCAGCAAGGCCGCAGCGGCCTGCCCCTATGTCCTGGCCGGGATGGCGATCGCCGCCACCACCGGCAACGCCAAGATCCAGCAGGTCGCCGCCCAGGTCGCGCCCGCGGTCATCGCCAGCTGCACCGCGCTCCAGGCCGGCAAGGTCGTCGACGTGCAGTCGGCCGGCGCAGCCATCCTCAACGCCTACGCGAGCCTGCTCGCCGCCGGCGCGATCAAGGCCTGACACCTATCCGCATCGGAGCAAACCATGGACATCAACAGCATCCTCCAGGGCCTGCGTTACCTGCTGCTTGCCGCTGGCGCCGTCCTCGTGCAGCGCGGCGTAACCGACGACGCCACCGTGCAATGGGTGATCGGCGGCGTGCTCGCCATCGTACCGGTGCTGTGGGGCTTCTGGGCTCAGCGGCCAACCGCCAAGATTGCCACCGTGGCGGCGTTGCCCCAGGTCAATCAGGTCGTCGTGAGTTCCGCGCAGACGGCGCTTGCCGTGAAGAAGGCGGACCCGGCGGCGCCGGTCAGCGTCGGCCCGCCCGGCGCCTGACCATGATCGTCGTCCGCCGCATGGTCGTCGATCTCGGCAAGCACTTTGCCGTGCGAGCGTCCGAATGGGGGCTCGCCGGCATGGCTGCCGGGTACGGCGTTGCCTTGCTCTGGCCGGGCGACACCTTCGGTACCAGCCCGTCCTACAGCTTCATGGCGGCGATCGCCAACGAATCGACCTGGGGCCTCGCTGCGCTGACGATCGGGCTGATCCGGCTGACGGCCCTCTTCATCAACGGCACCTATCGCAGGTCGCCGCTCATCCGCGCCGGCACGGCGTTTCTCTGCGTCGACTTGTGGACCGCTATCGCTCTTGGCCTATCGGCGGGCGACGCTCGTGCGCCCGCCACCGGCCTGGCCATCTATCCCGTGCTCGCGGCGCTCGACATCTGGAATGTGTATCGGTCGATGCGGGACGGGGGCGAGCATGGCGGGCGTACCTGATCCGGGTGATACCCTCTCGTGGGGGCAGGTTGCAGCAGCCATCTTCACGTTCGTGGCCGCGGTCATCGCCGCGCTCGCCGGCAAGCTGAAGAGCGAGGCGCCGCCCAAGCCCAGGCCGATCGAAGCCGACAACATCGTCCTCGCCGGTGCGGCTATCGCCGACACCAAGCCGATCCGGGAACTCGGTGCCGCGGTCCTGGCGCTCGCGGAGAAGAACCAGCGCATGGCTGTGGCTGCCGAGCGGCAGGCAGTCGCGCTCGAGGCAATGGCTGCGCACACCGAGCGCGCGGCCAACGCTCAGGAGGCAGTGGCCAAGGCGCACGACGAGATGCGCGAGATGGGCGAACGATGGATCGAGAAGCAGGAGGAGCGCTACATCCGCTCGCTCGAGGGCCAGCTGTCAGCCGCACGCAAGTCCTGATCTAGCCAGGCGCGCCGCGTCAGTTCCCCCCGCAGCTTGTCGCGCAGGGCGATCTGCTTGGCCTGGATCGCCTTGAGCTCCTTGACGATGCTCTTGGCGAAGGCCGGGTTCTGGCCGCGCATTTCCAGGTCGGCGATGAGCTCGCGCTGTCGCACCAGTTGAACTTCGCCGGCCGCGATGTCGGCCTCGAGTTCATCGAGCATATGCTGGATGTTTGGCAAGGAACGTCTCCCATGGCCATCAGGCGGGAGCACGCTTGGTCTCGCAGCCGCGGCGCCCGGGAATCCCCATGCCGACGATGATCTTGATTTAGGGCGGTCGGCACGGATGTCGAGTCCGGCCGCCTCCAGTTTCGCGCCGCCCGGCGCGTCCGAAGCCCCGAGAGGGGCAGCCCTCCTTGGGCGATTCCTCCCTGGACTGGCCCCGCCGGCTTCGCGCTGGCGGGGCCTTTTTGCGTTTCAAGGGAAGTGCCACGCTTGGTCAGCGCTCAAATCGGTTGCTCCTCAGCTATCTCGCCGCTAAAGCAAACAGCGGGTCAGTGACAAAAAAGTCGCATACGCGTTTCAGGTTGGGTGGAATCGTGCCTATGTATGTAGTGATCGCCGCTCATGCGGCTCAATCTGGCCGGAGGAGAGGCGCCACTCGCGCTGGTACCCAATGAGCTTCGCGTATGTCCCATAGCGAGAATTTTTTCCCAGATAGTGAGCGAGTGCTTTATTTGCAGTCGCCTCTTTCAGAGGTGATCTGTCAGCTCCGGTTTCCTCCTATCCTGAGGGTTGAAAGCCAGATTCCGGCTGACTTCCAGGACCGAGTTCGAGCCCAGTTCCCCTTGTTTGAGCAACAGCAGGGAGGAGGCCTCGACAAGCTTCCGAAAGAGGTTCGATCGCTGATCGGGGCCGCCGTAGCCCAACCGGTCGTCTATTCGTTTGGCTCAGAGGATGGCGCGAGCCTCCTAACCCTGTCCCGCGACTCGCTTGCCCTCACTTCGCGGAATTATCGTCGGTGGGAAGATTTTCGGGATCTCATCTCTCAAGCGATTTCGGCCCTGGTTGAGCTATACCAGCCGGCGCACTTCACCCGGGTAGGGCTCCGCTACCGGAATTTCGTGTTTCCGGAGAAGGTCGGGTTTGCTGCTGGAGAGTGGCACAAGCTTCTAGGCCCAGCTCTTCGCGGCGAACTTGCCGCAGACTTCGGCGGGGCCGTTGTCGAAGAGGCTAGACGTGTTTTGCGTCTCCGCTCGACCGGGTCAGATAGCGAGGGGATCCTGTTGCAGCACGGTATCGCAAACGATCAAGAGTTTGGCGAGGCCTCTTATCTAATCGACGTGGACGTCTATACCGATCGTAAGGTGACCACCAATGAGCCACTATCTATCCTTGCCCGCTTTAACTACCACGCCGGAAGGGCATTCCGCTGGTCCATTTCTAACGAGCTTCACGAAGCCCTCGGCCCTCAACAGCATTCTCACACTCCAGAATGATATTCTGGAGAGCCGAGAGGCTGCGTTCAAGGCTAAGATTGAGATAACGGTTGGGAGTCCGCGTGATTTTTCGGTAGACACAGCTTATCAGGTAGCTTGCATAATGCTGGTCATGAGGCTCTCCGGTCATCCACTTAGGGAGGCGTTTCATGAGCTCCGCGAGATTTGCGACTTCAATTATCATGACGAGACTTCTTCGCGAACAATAGCGCCACCTCCAAAGCGGCGGCCTGCGAAAATTTTGCGGCGCGTGGAGGCGCCTTCGATCGAACTGCCTGAATAGATCCAAAGCCGATGACGCAACCAAATCCGCCGCAGCTCCCCGTAGAACTGGCAGTCTCTACGAGGCCGATAATATATAGTAAGTCAAGCGGTGGAGCAGAGCTTCGACAGGGCGAAATAATATCTAACATTATAAGCTACAACTATGACTCGTCGTCTGAGGGTGTCGTAGAGATCAGGCACGCCTATGCCATAGTTATTTCGCAGGACTGCGATTTGCTCTGGGACTACCAGAATAGGGCAGACGGCAAGCTGGGAGAGCTATCGTGTGTGTTGCTGGCGCATGCGGAGGTTATTTCCCCTGAATGGAGGAAGGAGGCCGGGGGTAGGGATATATGGAAGAGGATTATTCAAAACAAGGATGAGAGATATCATGCGTTAGAATCTGTATCGAGCGATACAGATCTGAATGGCGATGGCATTCCTGATTTGGTTGTTGACTTCAAAGGCGTTTTTACTATACCGACGACTGAAATATATATACAAATTAATGAGGGCGAGGGGCGGAGAAGGTCAGTTCTGGAAATGCCTTATCGCGAGCATTTTCAATCTAGGTTGGCCTTCTACCTTCAACGAGTTTCGCTCCCCGACCAGCACAAGATCACGTCGGCATCGACCTCAGCATAACTCATCCCTCCTTCCCGCTCCCCCCGCCAGCCAGTCGTGCGAGACGCCAAGCCCGTCGGCGATCGAAATGATGTCGGCATAGGGCGGCAGCTGGATGCCGCGGTACCAAGCGCGAGCGTCGACCGGCGCGCGGTTCGGCCAGTTCACACGGCACCTCAACCAGGTGACGCAATCGCGTTCCGAGGTGCTCGGCCATCATGGCAACATCGATGTCGCGGAAGCCGCGGCGGCGGGCTAAGAGCCCTTGGGCAAACTATTCGCGGTCGCGGTAAGCCAACAGCCGCAGCGCGTTGAATACTACGACCAATGTTGAGCCTTCATGCACGGCCACCGCAGGGCCGATGCCCAAGCCGAGAATCGTGGCCGGCACGAGGAGCGCAACCACGCCGAGGCTCACGAAGACGTTCTGGAGGATGATCGCGCGAGTGGTCCTGCTGAGGCCCACCGCGAACGGCAGGTGTCTCAGGTCATCCGCCATCAGCGCGACATCCGCGGTCTCGATCGCCACGTCAGAGCCGGCCGCGCCCATGGCGATCCCCACTGTGGCGTTCGCCATGGCCGGGGCATCGTTCACACCGTCACCGACCATGGCGACCTTGCCCTGGTCCCGGAGCCGCCGGATCGCCGCAACCTTGTCCTCGGGCATCAGATCGCCCCAGGCCTCGTCGAGGCCCACGTCCTCCGCGATTGCCTCGACGACCATCTGGTGATCGCCCGAGATCATGATCAATCTCTCGATACCTAGCTCACGCAAGCGGGCCAGCGCCTCGGACGCAGCTTTCCGAGGAGTGTCCATCAACCCGATCACGCCGAGGTCGCGCCGGCCGTGTCGCACGGCCATGGTCGTCCGACCGCGGGCGCGCAGCTTGTCGATAGCGGCCGCCGATGCATCGCTCAACGGCGCGATGCCATCCTTGCCGAACATTTCGGCTTTTCCGATCAAGACCACCTTCCCGTCGAACGTTCCGGTCACCCCGCGCCCCGTCATAGCCTGCACGTCCTCTGCTGTGGGGATCATTTCACTCCCAAGCCGCCGCCGGCCGTCCCGTGCGATGGCCGTCGCGAGAGGGTGGTCGCTCAGCGATTCCACCGCCACGGCGACGGTGAGCAGCTCCTGCTCCCGCACCCCCTTGGCCGGGACCACGTCGGTCATGCGAGGCCGGCCCTCCGTCAGCGTGCCGGTCTTGTCGAACGCGATGGCGCTGAGTGACCCCAGGTTCTCAAGCGGCGCGCCGCCCTTGACCAGCACACCGCGTTGCGCCGCGCGCGCGACGCCCGAAAGAATCGCGCTTGGGGTCGCGATGGCCAGGGCGCAGGGGCTTGCCGCAACCAGGACGGCCATCGAGCGATAGAAGCTGGCTGAAACCGGCTCGTCGTTGACCACCCATGCGAACAGAAGCAGGATTGCGAGGGTGATCACGGCAGGCACAAAGACCCGCTCGAATTTCTCAGTAAAGCGCTGGGTCGGCGATTTCTGCGTCTGGGCCTCGCTCACCATCTTCACGACCTTGGCCAGGGTCGACTCGGACGATAGCCGGGTGACCTCGACGTCAATCGCACCTGCGCCATTGATGGTTCCCGCGAACACGCGGGAATCCGCACTCACTGCGTCCGGCCTGGCGCGTGCCGCCGCGACGTCCGGCACCGGATGCTTGTCGACGGGAATACTCTCACCCGTGACCGGCGCTTGGTCAATGCTGGATGCGCCCTTGACCAGAAAGCCATCGGTCGGAAGCCGCTCGTTGGGACGGACGAGGACCACATCGCCGATTTTCAATTCCTCGACGGGTACTTCCTCGCTCCGGGCGGCGCGGCGAACGACGGCCGTGGGTGGGGCGAGCTTCGCCAGAGCCTCGATCGCCTGTCTGGCGCGCCCCATCGCGTAATGCTCGAGAGAGTGGCCGAGGCTAAACAGGAACAGGAGCAGGGCGCCCTCCGCCCAGGCACCTAGGAAGGCTGCGCCGGCCGCGGCAACCAGCATCAAGGTATCGATTTCAAACCGGCCGACCCTCAGGTTCGCGACCGCCTCACGCACCGTGTAGAAGCCACCAAACACGTACGCCGCCACGAAGCAGGCGGTCGGCACCCAGGCCGGCGCCGTCGCGGCTAGCTTTTCGACCCCGAAGCCGATCGCCAGCAAAGCGCCACTGGCCAGGGAGAAAACAAGCTCGGTATTGGCTCCGAAGACGACGCCGCGCACGTGTTCTCCACCCTCTCCTCCGCGCCCGCCAGTCGTCCCATGATCGTGAGTGTGGGATCTCTCTTCGGCCGCCGGGGCCGACTTCGACGCGGTGCTGATCTTCATAGCCTATCTTCCTCAACCCCGGTCAGAGCTGTCATCGCACTTGAATGCACTTACCTCTGGCCTCTCCGTTGATCGGTCTCAGCCAACCCGTCCTGACGGCCTTCTGCACAGTGCACGTAGCTATCCTGCCTTGAGTCTCTGATAGTCGTCTCCCCGGCGCTGCCTGGGAGCTTGCGGATCCGACTTGGCTCGTGGACGCCCGAGAAACACGTTCCGCGTTCCGACCTGATGATGTGGCCGGTCTCGGTCGCCATGGCCGGCACCGCCGTGGCTCCGAGGAGGACAAGAAAAGCACCTAAAATGCTGCACGCGAACGGCGCGCGAGGGGAGACCCTGCCGTTGCGCAGTGCGGCACGCTTAACGCGTGAATCGATGAACATGCTCTATTTCCTTAGCGGACCGAAGCGGTCTAGGCAGGCCAGATCAGGCCACAAAGGGAAACACCGCTGATCTATGCTGCTGCTCTCGGCGTAGAAAGTGACGATGTCAGCATATTTACATTTGAAACCTGCGTTTGCGACTTTCCGAATCTGACATAGAGCGCCGGTAGCACTAGGAGGGTCAGCAGCGTTGCGCTGATGAGGCCGCCGATCACCACGGTCGCGAGCGGCCTCTGCACCTCGGCGCCGGTGCCGGTCGCCAGCGCCATCGGCACGAATCCGAGCGAGGCGACCAGCGCGGTCATGGCCACGGGCCGTAATCTGGTCATGGCGCCGTCGAAGATCGCCTCCCGTTTGGACATGCCCTGAGACAGAAGCTGCTTGATGAAGGTCAGCATGACTAGCCCGTTGAGCACCGCCACGCCGGACAGCGCGATGAACCCCACAGCCGCCGGAACCGACATCGGCATGCCCCGCAACCAGAGCGCCGCGATGCCGCCAGTCAGCGCGAGTGGCACGGCGCTGAACACGAGGAGTGCGTCCCGCGGCGACCCGAGCGCGGAGTAGAGCAGGAGGAAGATCAGAAAGAAGCAGGCAGGCACAACGATCATGAGCCGCTGCTTCGCAGAGGCCAGATTCTCGAACTGCCCGCCCCAAGTCACGTAGTAGCCGGTGGGCAGCTTCACCTTCTCCGCCGTCTTCGCCTGCGCCTCGGCGACCACGGAGCCAATGTCGCGCCCGCGCACGTTGGAGGTGACGACCACTCGGCGCTTTCCGTTCTCGCGGCTGATTTGGTTCGGGCCTTCCGCGACAATGAAGCTGGCGACCTGCTTCAGAGGCACGGAGGCGATTCGTCCGTTGGTGCCGGGCGGCAGCGGTACCGGGATGTTCTCGAGGTCTTCGCGGCTCTCGCGCACACCGTCGGCGAGGCGTATGACAATCGGGAACCGCCGATCACCCTCGAACACGACGCCGGCTTCTCGGCCGCCGATGGCGGCGCCGATCACCTCCTGGATGGCGGCATTGCTCAAGCCGAGCCGCGAAGCTTCGGCCTTGTTAATCTTGATCTCGAGAACGGGCAGGCCGGAGGTCTGCTCCACCTTGACGTCCTCGGCCCCTGGGATGCCGCGCAGAATCGTGGCGATCTCGTCCGCCGCGTTCGTCATCGGCTCGAACTCTTCGCCGAAGACCTTGACGGCAAGGTCGCCCCGCGAGCCCGCGATGAGCTCGTTGAACCTGAGCTGGATCGGTTGGGAGAACTCGAAGACATTGCCGGCGAGCTTTGAGACCGCCGCCTCAATCTGGTCCTGAAGCTCGACCTTCGTCAGCTTGGGATCCGGCCATTCCTCCTGCGGCTTCAGAACGACGAAGGTATCGGAGGCATTTGGCGGCATCGGATCGGACGCGACTTCGGCCGTTCCGGTCTTGGAAAATACGAAGGCGACCTGCGGAAACTTGGCGACCGCCTGCTCGACCTTCAGCTGCATCGCGGCGGACTGGGTCAGCGAAGTCGAGGGAATGCGAAGCGCGTTCATCGCGATGTTCTTCTCGTCGAGCGTCGGCATGAACTCGGCTCCGAGCTGGGTGGCCAGCCACCCAGCTCCCGCGAGCAGCAGGGCCGCGCCGAACACGAAGGTCAGAGGCGCGGCGATCGCGCGACGCAGCGCCGGCCGGTAGGCGCCCTTGAAGGCCCGCACTATGCGATTGTCCTTCTCATCGACGCGCCCCGTGATGAAGATTGCGATGGCCGCGGGCACGAACGTCAGCGACAGGACGAACGCCGCCGCCAGCGCGATGATGACGGTGAGCGCCATCGGATTGAACATCTTGCCCTCCACGCCGGTGAAGGTCAGGAGCGGCACGTAGACCAGGATGATGATGGCTTGCCCGTAGAGCGAGGGCTTGATCATCTCCTCGGCGGAGGCGCGCACCGTTTCCAGCCGTTCCCCGTTGTCGAGCTTGCGTCCGAGCGCCTGCTGCCGTTCGGCGAGATGGCGCAAAGAATTCTCGGCAATGATGACCGCGCCGTCCACGATGAGACCGAAATCGAGCGCGCCGAGGCTCATGAGGTTCGCCGAGATCTGAGCCTCAACCATGCCCGTCATGGTCATCAGCATGGCGAGCGGAATGACCATTGCCGTGATAATGGCGGCCCTTACATTGCCGAGCAGAAGAAAGAGGATGAGGATAACGAGCGCGGCGCCCTCGATCAGGTTCTTGGCGACGGTCTTCACAGTCGCCTCCACAAGGCGCGTGCGGTCGAGCAGCGTCTGCACCACGATGCCAGGCGGCAGCGACTTGCGGATCTCGTTCATCCTTGCGTCGACGGCTGCCGCAACCGTCCGGCTGTTCGAGCCGATCAGCATCAACGCGGTGCCGACCACTGCCTCGCTGCCGTTCTCGCTTGCCGCCCCAGTCCGAAGGTCGCGTCCGATGCGCACATCGGCAATGTCTTTGATGTGCACGGGCACGCCGCCCCGGGTTGCGACCACGACATTGCCAATCTCGTCCATGCTCTCGAGCCGGCCCGGCGAGCGCACGACATAACCTTCGCCGTTGTCCTCGAGATAGCGAGCGCCCTGATTGGCATTGTTCGCCTCGAGCGCGCGGGCGACGTCGCCGAACGACAAGTCGAGCGAGGCCAGTACCGCGGGGCGCGGCTGGACGTGATATTGCTTCTCGTATCCGCCGATGGTGTCGACGCCGGCGACGCCCGGCACCGTGCGGAGCTGCGGACCGATCACCCAGTCCTCAATCGTGCGCAGATAGGCGGTTTGCTCCAGCGCGGTGCGGAGCAGCTGCCCTTCCGGGGTGAGATAGCTACCGTCAGACTGCCAGCCTGGCTTGCCTTCCTCGACCTTGGCCTTGTCCGCACGCTCGGCGTACCGGACGGACCACATGTAGATTTCACCCAGGCCCGTGGAGATCGGACCCATGTGTGGCTCCACGCCTGCCGGCATGGCCGCCTTGACCGTGTCCAGCCGCTCGGAGATCTGCTGGCGGGCGAAATAGATGTCGAGCTTCTCGTCGAAGACGGCCGTCACCTGGGAAAAGCCGTTGCGCGACAGCGAGCGCGTGTATTCCAGGCCCTTGATGCCTGCCAGCGCCATCTCGACCGGATAGGTGACCTGCTTCTCAATGTCGAACGGGGAGAGCGAGGGTGCCAGCGTGTTGATCTGGACCTGGTTGTTGGTGATGTCCGGGACCGCGTCTATGGGCAACTTGGTCAGGGAATAGACGCCGAAGGCCGCTGCCAGCAGCGACAGCAGCAGCACCAGCCACCGCTGCTGGACGGAGAATGCGAGGACGCGCGCGATCATGTCTTTCATCCGCCTGCTAGTGCGCGTGCTCGGCTTCGCCCTTGCCGAGCTCGGCCTTGAGCAGGAAGGTGTTGGCAACGGCGATTTCCTCGCCCGGCTTGAGGCCGGCGCTGATCTCGACCAGCCCGTCGTCCGACTTCCCGGCTTGAACCTCGCGCACTTCGAAGCCGGTTTCCGTGCGGATGAAGACGACCTTCTTTCCCCCGATCGTCTGGAGCGCCTGCTTGGGGACAAGTGCCTTCACCTTGTCCCGGCCGGAATGCACTTCGGCGGTAACATAGGTGCCTGGACGCCAGTTGAAATCGGGGTTCGGCAACGCCGCGATGACCCGTGCCGACCGCGTCTCGGCGTTCAGCAGCGGGCTGACGAAGATAACCTTGCCGCTCGCCCGCTCCCTCGAGTGGTCGCTCTGGCTCGCGGCAACGGTGACACGCGCGCCTTCCTTGACCTTGTCGAGTTCTGACGTGGGCACCGCCAGATCGACCCAGACGGTCGACAGATCGGCGACTGTATAGAGATCAGGCGGATCGCCCTCCTTGCCGACGGCGGCGCCGACGTCGACTTTGCGTTCGACGATGCGGCCGGCGATGGGCGAGCGCAGGTCGTACTGGCGCAGAGTCGACGCATTTGGCGTCAACTCGTCCTGCTTGGCCAGCTTCGCCACAGTCCCCGCATCCAGTCCGAGGGCTGACAACTTCTGCCGAGCAAGGTCTTGGCGGAGCCTCGCTTCCGCGTAGACCGCCTTGGCGTTGAGAAAGTTGGATTCCGCCGATATCCTTTTGTCCCAGAGGGCCTGTTGGCGATCGTAGTTGGTCTTTTCCAAGTCGGCCTTCACGGAAGCCGTCAGGTATTCACTCTTCGCATCAGCGACTTCGCGGCTGTCGAGCACCGCCACGATCTCGCCCTTCTCGACACGGTCGCCGAGGCGCTTTCGCATTTCGGCGACGGTGCCGACGACCCGAGCCGGAACGCGCGCGATGCGATCGGCATCGGGGACAATGGTCCCGGGCACTTTGATGTGCTGAGATATTTCGCCCGCCTCCACGCGGCCGATTTCGATTCCTTCGCTTGCGATCTGGTCGGTCGTGAGTTTTACATGGCCTTCCTCGCCCTCCTCCTCGGAATGTTCATGGTCTTCGCCGGGCGCTTCTGGCCGCGATGCCTGCGCCCCCTCGCCCCGCATCCCCGGGGACGTATTGGCTTCAGTTTTTGCCGTGGCGAGGGTCGGATTCGGCTCGGCCGGCGAGCCAGCGCCGGCACCTCCATCCCAGGACAAGAGAAAGATCGCGAAGAAGAACAGAAGGCGACCGCTTAACATTTCATCTCGCTCGGAGAGCGCTCGGCGTGCGAGGCGCAGGGGAGGATGTCGCGCCGAAAGAGATCTCTGTTTGTCTCTTCCCGACAATGACTCAAAAAACGCCTGCGCCAGCTGGAGGACTGGAGCAGGCAAGTTGATTGCCCGCCGAATGCGAGCAATTTTGTCATGCCCGCTCCGGCTCGGAGACCGGAGCGGGCATGTCACGGTGCAAGGGGGGCCACCATCGCACGCGCGAACTCAAAAATTGCGGGAGTACTCACGGCGAACCGAGGATTAAGCCGACGGCCACGGCGAGTGCAACGAAGATGAGGAGGAGCGGCATCATTGGCTTGCCGCTCTTTATGTCTGTGCAACGACCTATCTATCGCTCTGTCTTCTTGCCGCGACCGTGATTGTGGCCATCGGATTCCGAATGCGCGGACTTGCCGTCCTCGGATTTCTCCTGCGCCTGGCTGACGCGAAGACCCACACTTCCGCTCGAAGGATCCATCGATTCGAGCGGTGTTTCGCTGTGCCCAACGCGCGCCACTGCAGCAGAGCCGCATGCAGCGGACATGCTAGTGGCAAGGACGAAAAGGAGAGGACGATACATGCTTAAAATCCCGATGCCGCAGAGCCGGTGTCGGCTTCGCGAGAAGAGATATCAGTGTCGTTTGTCTGACGCTCGGCTCGTTCGTGACAAAGTGTGTCAGGGGTGACGGGGAAGGGTGAACTGCGCCCTCAGGCCGCCTTCGGGCCGCGTGGTGAGCGTGACCGTGCTGCCCTCTGTTTCTATGGCGTGGCGCGCGATGGTCAGCCCCAGGCCGGTGCCTCCGCTGCTGCGGTTGCGCGAGGTCTCTAAGCGCACGAACGGTTCAAAGACCCGCTCGACGTCCTCCGCCGCGAGCCCCGGGCCGTCATCATCGACCCTGATCACAAGGGCTTCGTCGTGGGGCTCGAGCGCAAGTCGAGCGCGCAACCCGTATCGCACGGCGTTGTCGGCCAGATTGATCACCGCTCGCCGCAGGGCAACAGGCCGGACCCTGGCCACCGCCCGTGTCGGCCCCTGATAGGCCACGTCGTGCCCGGAATCGGCCATCGCATCCGCGATGCTGATGATCAGGCTGGCCACGTTGATGACCTGCTGTGCCTCGGGGTTCGAGTCGCCCCGCAGATAGGCCAGGGTCGTGTCGATCATCGTGAGCATGTCGTCGAGATCGCGCATCATCGACGCCCGGCGATCTTCCTCCGGCAGGTCATCGATTTGCAGTCGCAGGCGCGCGATCGGCGTCCGCAGGTCATGGGAGACGGCGGCCAATGCCTGGGTCCGTTCGCCGACCAACGATCGGATGCGCTCCTGCATGGCGTTGAGCGAGCGCCCGATGTTTCGCGTCTCCTCGGGGCCGATCTCGGGGACGAGTACGGGCCTCTCCCGTCCGATCCGATCGGCCGCTTGGTTGAGCACACGCAAGGGGCGGGCGATGCGATGCACGAGGCCGACAGCGGCCAGGCCGACGAGGATCGTCATCACCGTCGACAGGAACACCCAGGGACCGAGAAGAGCGAGACGTGGCGAATGAGCTGAGCGAAACGTCAGGAAGCTGCCGTCCGACAGCGCGACGGCCCCGCGCAGATCTTGCTGGTGAAGCGCATCGGCCGGTCCCTCCATCGACAGAGCAAGCCCAGCGCCCAGCCCCGGTTCAAGGGTTAGAACGCGCGTGCGCAGGGCCCGCAAGGCCGCATTTGCGTGTTCATCGTGTCCGACGGGCGTGTTGGCCGCCCAGCCGATCTCGAAATGCGGCGAAGAAAGCGCACGTGCCTCGCCAGCCCGTTCCGCCGGCGACCGCCGCAACATGGCCTCCCGAGCGATGGCGAGTTGGGTGGCGACCTGCTGTGCGAAGGCTTCGTCCGCCGACGCGATCGCCGATCGGCGGTAGAGCAGCAGCAGTCCGGCGTGGACAAGGATGATCGCCAGCAGGAGCACCGCTACTGTGCGTCCCTCGAGGCTGCGGGCTGCTTGGAGCCAGCGCCTCATCCGCGTTCAACCCGGCCAGTTAGGATATAGCCGGAGCCGCGCACCGTTTTGATCAAGGGCGGCATTTCTTCCGGAGGTTCGAGCTTTCTGCGGAGCCGGCTGACGAGGGTGTCGACGCTCCGATCGGACGGCGAAGCCAGCCGTGCCCGACTCATCTCCAGTATCTGGTCGCGCGTCAGGACGCGGCCGGCGTGCTCAAGGAAAACCAGGAGCAGATCATATTCCGCACCAGACAGATCAACGCTGACCGCTGTCGGGTCGAGCAGGGTACGGCTGCGCAGGTCCAGCCTCCATCCTGAGAATACGAGAACCTCGGGGCGGGATGGCGCGGAGGGCCGCGGCGCTATGCCGGCCCGCCGAAGCACGGCCCTTACCCGCGCGAGAAGCTCGGGCCGGCCGAACGGCTTAGCGATGTAGTCGTCAGCGCCCAGTTCGAGGCCCAGAACCCTGTCGGCTTCTTCGCTGCGCGCACTGAGCATAATCACCGGCACCGTACTCCGCAGGCGGACTGCTTGCAAAAGGTCGACGCCGGAGGCTCCGGGCAGCATCACATCCAGCAACACGAGGTCAACCTCGATGCTGCCCGGAAAGTGGCTTAGCATCTCAGCGCCGCTGCGGCAGGCCGTCACACGATAGCCGCTTTCCCGCAGCGCCCGGCTGACGAGCAGGCGCATGCCGTCATCATCTTCGACGATGAGAATGTGTGGCCCGTCGAACCTGAGGGCGCCGTTTGCGTGATTCACCGAATGCTCCTCTCGCGGCGAAATATTCTCATTGAAGGTAGCCAGCTTGCCCGCGATTTGCAGGCGCTCGAGCTGGTCAGCGCGGCGCCGAAATTCGCGCGCGGATCACACCATGAGCAATATCGTGCGGCGTCGCGCCAGCGGTGCCCTTTTTGCGTTTGGGGCGGCCTTCTCCAACAGCCAACGCTGCTTCACCCCGCCCCCGTCGATAGCCAGTCGCGCTTCACCTCCCGCCGCTCGGCGCGCGTGATGATATAGGGCGGCGGCCGGGTTCCGCAGATGCTCGGTTCATCTCTGATTGCGCGCCAAGTGGCAGGCCTCGACCCTTGACCAGCGTATAAACGGCCGGGATCACGATCAGGGTCAGCACCGTCGACGAAACCATCCCTCCGATCATCGGCACGGCGATGCGCTGCATCACCTCCGAGCCGGCCCCCGTGCTCCAGAGGATCGGCAGCAGGCCGGCCATGATGGCGACGACAGTCATGATCTTGGGGCGCACCCGCTCGACGGCGCCGATCATGATCGCCTGTCGAAGATCGCCTCGGGTGAACGGTTGTCCGGCCGCCGCACGGGCGGCTTGCACGTCGGCGAGAGCATGGTCGAGGTAGACCAGCATGATCACGCCGGTTTCCGCAGCCACGCCCGCCAGTGCGACGAACCCGACCGCGACCGCCACGGATAGGTTGAAGCCCATCCACCAGAGCAGCCAGACACCACCGACCAGTGCAAACGGCAGTGACAGCATCACGATCAGCGTTTCCGTCAGCCGCCCGAAATTCAGGTAGAGCAGCAGAAAGATCACCAGCAACGTCAGGGGCACCACGATGCGCAGGCGCGCCTCGGCGCGCTCCAGGTACTCGAATTGGCCACTCCACTGGACGCTCGTTCCTGGCGGCAGCTCGACCTTGCTTGCCACCGCAGCGCGGGCTTCGTCCACGTAGCCGCCCAGGTCGCGGCCGGAGATGTCGACGAAGATGTAGACCGCCAACCGTCCGTTCTCGGTGCGGATCGAGGTCGGGCCGCGGCTCAGCTGGATCTGGGCGACCTCGCCCAGGGGCACCGTGCCACCGGATGCCAGCGGCACTTGGACGTCATGGGCGATCGCCTCGGGATCGGCGCGGAAGGCGCGCGGATAGCGCACGTTGACGCTGTAGCGCTCGCGGCCTTCGATCGCGGTGGTGACACTCTCGCCGCCGAGAGCCATGGCGATCACATCCTGGACATCGCCGACCATCAGACCATAGCGGCCCAGAGCTTCGCGGTCGGGAGTGATGTCAAGAAAGTAGCCGCCGATCACGCGCTCGGCGTAGGCGCTCGTCGTGCCCGGCACGGCGCGCACCACCGCTTCGACCTGGCGTGCAGCCCTTTCCATCTCGCTGAGATCCGGCCCGAAGATCTTGATGCCCACCGGGGTGCGAATCCCCGTCGACAGCATATCGATGCGCGCGCGGATCGGCTGGGTCCAGGCGTTCGACACGCCTGGAAATTGTAGCGCGGCATCCATCTCTGCCTTGAGGCCGGCGAGCGTCACGCCCGGGCGCCATTCGGACTTCGGCTTCAGGTTGATGATCGTCTCGAACATCTCGGTCGGCGCCGGGTCGGTCGCGGTCGCCGCCCGCCCGGCCTTGCCGTAGACCGAGGCAACCTCGGGAAAGCTCTTGATGATCCGGTCTTGGGTGGCCAGGAGCTCGGCCGCCTTGGTGATCGAAATCCCCGGCAGGGTCGTGGGCATGTACATCAACGCGCCCTCGTCGAGCTCGGGCATGAACTCCGAGCCCAGCTGGCGCGCTGGCCACGCCGTCGCGATGAGCACGGCCAGGGCCGCCAGGATCGTCACCCCCCGGGCCTGCAGCACGCCGCGGATCACTGGCCGATACAGGAAGATCAGCAGGCGATTGAGGGGATTCTTGTGCTCCGGCACGATCCGGCCGCGCACGAAGAGCACCATCAGCGCTGGCACCAGCGTGACGGACAGGAGGGCGGCGGAGGCCATGGCGAAGGTCTTGGTATAGGCCAGTGGCCCGAAGAGGCGGCCCTCCTGGCTCTCCAGGGTGAAGATCGGCAGGAACGAGACTGTGATCACCAGCAAGCTGAAGAACAGCGCCGGCCCGACCTCGCGGGCCGCCCCGATCAGGATCTCGACCCGCGGCGTATCCGGCGGCGCCCGCTCCAGGCGCTTGTGTGCGTTCTCGATCATCACGATGGCGGCGTCGATCATCGCGCCGACCGCGATGGCGATGCCGCCCAGGCTCATGATGTTGGCGCCGATGCCCAGAAAGCGCATGGCGCCTAGCGCCATCAGGATTCCGACCGGCAGCATCAGGATCGCCACGAGAGCGCTGCGGAGGTGTAGCAGAAACACGACGCAGACCAGGGCGACGATCAGGCTCTCTTCGATGAGGGTGCCCTTCAGGGTCTCGATCGCGGCGTCGATCAACTGCGATCGATCGTAGACGGGAACGATCTCCGTGCCCGCCGGCAGGCTGGCAGCGATCTCGGCCAAGCGTTGCTTCGCGCTGTCGATGACACTGAGGGCGTTGGCGCCGAAGCGCTGCAGGATGATGCCGCCGGCCACTTCGCCATCGCCGTTGAGTTCGGCCAGGCCGCGGCGTTCGTCCGGACCCAGCTCAACCCGCGCCACATCGCGGATGCGGAGCGGCGTGCCACCGTCCGTTCTCAGGACGATGCTTTCGAGATCGGCCACACCTCTGACGTAGCCGCGCCCGCGCACCATGAACTCGAACTCGGAGAGCTCGACGGTTCGGCCGCCCACATCCGTGTTGCTGGCGCGGATCGCGTCGCGCAGCTTGCTGAGCGAAATGCCGTGCGCACGCAGACGATTGGGGTCGACGACGACGCTGTACTGCTTGACGAAGCCGCCCACGCTGGCGACCTCGGCCACGCCGTCCGCGCGCGAGGCGGCGAAGCGCACGACCCAGTCCTGGAGCGCGCGCAGCTCGGCCAGCGTGCGTTGTTTTGCGACAATGACGTATTGGTAGACCCAGCCGACGCCGGTCGCGTCCGGCCCGAGTGTCGGCGTGACCGTGGCCGGCAGGCGCCCGGCGGCGGTGCTCAGATATTCGAGCACGCGTGAACGCGCCCAGTAAGGGTCCGTCCCGTCCTCGAAGATCACGTAGACGAACGAGACCCCGAAGAAGGAGAACCCCCGCACGACTTTCGACCTTGGAACCGTCAGCATGGCGGTCGTCAGCGGATAGGTGACCTGGTCCTCGACCACCTGCGGCGCCTGGCCGGGGTATTCCGTGTAGACGATCGTCTGCACGTCCGAGAGATCGGGAATGGCGTCCAGCGGCAGGGTGCGCCAAGCGTAGAGGCCCGCCGCGACCGCTAGTACCGTGCCGATCAGCACCAGGACAAGGTTGTGGGCGGACCAGCCGATCAGGCGAGCGATCATCGGGTGGCCGCCCGCGTCGACGCCGGCTGCGCCGCCAGGCTCCGCAGGGCCGCCTTGAGATTGCTCTCGGCGTCGAGCAGGAAGTTCGCCGAGGTGACTACCCGATCGCCGGCCGCTATGCCGGAGCGGATCTCGACGAACCCGTTGCCACGGGACCCCATCTGCACCTCACGCTGGGCGAAGCGGCCGTCGCCCTCGTCAAGAAGGACGACCTGGCGCACACCGGTGTCGATCACGGCATCGTCGGGCACGGCGACGACGGGAGAGCCCGGGCCCGTGGCGATCTCCACGTCGGCGTACATGTCGGGCAGCAGCGCCCCGTCGGGGTTGGGCAACTCGACCCGCACGCGCGCCGTGCGCGTATCCTTGTTCACCTGCGGGTAGATCATGCTGATCTTGCTGGCGAAGGCGCGGCCGGGCAGGGCGCGCACGCGCACCGTGACCGGCTGCCCGGCCTGAACGCTGCCCATCTCGTGCTCGGGCACGTCGGCCAGCACCCACAGGACCGAGACATCGCCGATGCGAAACAGCGCATCTCCGGCGGCGGCCTTCATGCCTTCGATCGCTGTGCGCTCGAGGATCACGCCGTCGCGCGGGGCGGACCAGGTAACGGCCATCGGCACTTTGCGGGTGCGCTCGATGTCAGTGATGGCATCGGCAGGGACGTTGAGGTTTTGGAGGCGGCGCCGCGAGCCGTCGAATCCGGGGTTGGCGATGAGCTGGGCGGCCGCCGCGTTGATCTCCGGCGAGTATACGTCCACGAGCGGCTGATCGCGGCGAACCCGGTCCCCGGTCGTCACGTTTGCGACGCGGTTGACGAAGGCTTCGGCGCGCGTCGCGACCACCGTCACGCGTCGCTCATCCAGCTGAAGCGTGCCGGGCACGCGAACCGGGCGGCTGATCACCCGGAGGGTGACCGGTTCCGACCGGACGCCCGTGCGCTGGACCTTGCCCGGCGAGATCTTGACGGTCGGACCGTCGCTGTCCTCGCCCTCGTACACGGGCAGGTAGTCCATGCCCATGCTATCCTTCTTGGGTACCGGTGAGGTGTCCGGCAGCCCCATCGGGTTGCGGTAGTAGAGGACGCGCCTTGCATCTCCCGCGGTCGGTCCGGCGGACGGCGTGTCGGCCGCCCGGCCCTCCTCGGCGGGCTCGAACGAGGCATCCTCGGCGGAGTGGACCGCTCGGAAGTCTCGGCCGTCAGCCGTCCGCCTGGGGCGAAGGCTGTAGGTCGGTCGCCCGTCTGGATGCTGGTAGTAAATCACCGGCCCGCGGGGTATCGGGGCGGCTGGCGTTTCATGGCCCGCCGGTCGGCCGGTGGTGATCAGGGCGCGCATGTAGGCGGGCATATCCGTGAGCGGGGAGCCCTGCTGCCCCAGACCGTAGCCGATGCCCCCCGCCCCCAGCGCGGCGAGCGTCCCCGCCAGCCAAGCTGACCGAGTCATTTGGTAGCCTTGAGCACCAGCTTGTTCTCAAGTGTGCCGGTCTCGCCCTGGATTTTGGCACCGAGGGAGAGCCGCCAGCCGCCGGCCATGGTGAGCTTAGCTTTGAAGCGGTAGATCCCGGGCTCCGGCGACGGAAGCTGCTCGATTCTGGAGGTCATCGTCTCCATGTCGTCGGGCGCCATGTCGATGCGCTTGGCAAAGATCACGGCATCCGGAACCGGCTGCCCCGTGCGCTTGTCGACGAGGCGGACATCGAGGGTCGCCTCGCCCTGCCTCACCTCATCCTTGACCAGCTTGAACTCATAGTCGTTGATCCCGGCCCAGGCCGTCCCGGCCAAGGCAAGGCTCGTAAGCGCGGCCAGGGCGGCGCGCTTGATCGTGTTCGTCATCCAATCTCTCCTGAACGCGAGGGACCGCGCGCGGACGCGCGGAATCAACCGGCAGGGATGCCGGCAGCGTCGGGTTCAGGCTCGGGGAGGTTCGGGTGGAGGCGGCTGGGTGAGGCTGCGCAACAGCGGGTCTCCCGCCCAACTCAACGGTTGAGCCACCGCGAGGCGGACCGGTATGCCGAGGCCCCCCGGAAGAGCGGGTGCCACCTTGGCCACACACAGTGCGGCGAGCGGACAATCCTTCTGGCAGTCCGGCATCACCGGTTCGGCGGGCGGGCAGCAGGGCATGTCGTCGATGGCTAGCAGCGCCGATCCATCCGCGCTGGCTTCAGGATGATGAGTCGAGCTGGCGTCGGGGGGATGGGCCAAGGCCACAGACCCGCCAGCCGGCGACATGGAAGCCGACGCTGGAGACAGGGCCAAGCTGGCGACTGCGAAGATCGCCAGCAGCCACCGAGAGGCACGCCAGATGGTCACGGCATCATGTATGGCACAAACGCAGCCCTCGCGGAAGGTAACCGTGTCAGCGCGAGCATCGCTGTTGGTCGTGCTTAGAGACGCGTCAGTGCCCCGGCGCCAGCGCTCGCCACTCCCAGGGCGGCAGGAAGTCGGCCGCCCACATGCCGGCCTTGGCGGCCCGGGCCTCGGCCTCCTCTGGGGCGTACTCGTGGCTGTCGCGCACGGAGGCGAGGGCCTGCCCGGCTCGATTGTGTCGCCGTCGTGACGCTTGTCCGACGACTAGGCCATCATCGGCGGCGAGGGCTGGCGCTGCGAACAGGAGAAGAGCGAGGCTCTGCTCCAAGGCGAGTTCCGCTGTGCAGGCGGCGAGGCCTTTTCGTGCAACATAGCGTGCAACATTCGCGCGCCAGGGGCCGAAAAAATTAAGCCAATTCAATGGGGGAGGGGGCTTGCGCCACATAATTGGCGGAGACGGAGGGATTCGAACCCTCGAAGCCCCTTTCGAGGCTTGCTCATTTAGCAAACGAGTGCCTTCAGCCGCTCGGCCACGTCTCCAAGAGCGAGAAGCCATAATGAGCCGACGGGTCGCGGTCAACGCCAATCCGTTGTCGTCGACAGCTTCATTGACGCGGTGAAGCTCGGGCCCAGGCGCGCGTGCCGCCTGGGGCAAGCCGGATTCAACGGCGTCGGCTGCCTGCCCGCGCTGGGGCTCCGAACCCGCGGGACGAGGATCAGGCGATCCGATGGCTCCGGCAGGGGGAGCGCAGCGCACCATCGCACACCGGCGCGGCCATTCGCTGAGCGCAGCACTCGGCGCGGCACGGTGGCGGCTCAATTGGACCGGCGGGAGGCTGTCGGCCGTCTCGCCCCCGCCTCAGCGGGCCGCGCAGGTGCGCCTGCGCGCGGCTCGCGCCGCCGCCGCGCGAATCGGGCAGGGCGGCCGCGCCCGGCGTCGTGCTTGCGGGCGTCCGCAACAACAAGGCCGATGCACGCGCCGCTCTCCCGGTCCTTAGCGCGTCCAGCTCCGCAAGCGCGGCCTCGCCTCGCGGCGCTTGCCACTGCCGCACCAGATCTGAGCTGGCTCGGTCAAGCACGTTTGCTGATCGATGCGGACACCATGCGCACTCCGATGAGTCGACACCGTCGAGACTCAGGTAAGCAGTCGGTTTCGACAGGTTGTTCAGCTAAATTCATCGGAAGATCGACCACGTATATTCCGCATTTAGCAGAATTTGAGGTCGATCGTGAGAAAGTTTATTTTTAAATGTACGGGAAAATGCTTGCAATCAGCTGAGGGTCGGGCATGATTGGGGCTCCGGTTGATTGACCTCTGCCGGAGACCCCGCTGCATCTTTTCGAGGGGATGCAGCTAAGCCTATCAAGCGCCACGTTTGTGGCGCTTCTTTTTTTGGCTGAACGGCTGCCGGACCGGGCGGCACCATCCGCTCAACGTGTTGGCTTGCACCGCTGGCGGCTAGGTCCTTCCCCGCGCGGTCGCGCGCGAGCGCGTACAATATGGAGCAAGGTATCGCTCTCGCGCCGCCGACAAGGAAAAGCCCCGGCCTTTCGGCCGGGGCTTCGTGATCGTAACGTCAGGCGTGCCGGCGCTTAGAAGGTGCGGTCGATACGGAAGCGCGTCAGCCAGTTGTCGTCGAAGCTGACGGTCTTGCCCGTGAGCGAGCCGTACTTGTTGTTGTCGACCACGCGGCCCTTCGGGTCGACGCGTTCGTAGAGCACCTCGAGGCCGATATCGAGGTCCTTGACCGGGGACCACACGAGATTGGCGAGGGCGACCATCTCGTTGAAGCTCTTGAAGGCGATATTGGTCGAGCCCGCGGCAGCCGAGGCGGCCGTCACGACGCCTGCCGAGTTGGCGTAGAGGTTACCCAGCGGGCCGGCCGTGCGGGCCGAACCCGGGTACTCGAGATTGCCGTAGGTGAAGACGAAGCCCGACCGCCACTGCGGCGCCCAGTAGTGCAGGAAGGCAGCGGCCACCGACCACGAACGGGTCAGCTTGATGTCGCCGCTGTTCGGGTCGACATAGCCGTCGAGCTTGTAGGCGCCGAACCGGGCGCCGCCGCCAGGCCCGCCTTCGATGGCGCTGTCGCGGCCGATCGGGCCGTCGACGCCGGTGTAGGACATGGCGCCGCGGGCGTAAGCTGCCTGCAGCCACAGCGCGTCACCCGGCGCCAGGAACGGCAGGTTGAACTTCACGCCGCCCTGGACGGCGTAGCCGTAGGCCGCCTCGGGCCGCTGCGGGTAGACACCCGCTGCCGCAACGGTTGCCGGAGTAACCAGGACGCCGGCGTTGTTGTAGACGCCGAGGTTGTTGTAGCCGCCGATGGAGACCTGGTGCACGGCGGCCGAAATCTGGGCCGAGCCCCAGCTCTGGTCGACGCGCAGGTTGGCGACGAAGTCCGGCAGCTGCTGGCGCTGGGAGATGTCGACGTTGGCAAAGCCGATGCGATCGCCGGCCGCGTTGAACAGGTAGACCGGCGAGCCGTAGGTGCAGCCGTTGACGCCGCCGTTGGTGCACAGCGCCGCCAGCGAGGGCGTGATGTTGCCGACGTTGGACTGGCTGAAGGTGAGGTTGGCGCCGGGGATCGCGCTCTGCGGGTTGACCGAGAACAGCGGGTTGCGACGGAACGAGGGATCTTCCGCCGACACCGTGGCGCTCCAGCCGCCACCGAACTGGTAGGTGTAGGCCAGAAGGTTGGTGTAGGAGACGTTCGAGGTGATCGAGAAGTTGGTCAGCTCGATGTCGGTGACGTAGAAGTCGTAGAACGACGAGGCGCGACCGGCGGTGAGGCCGGCGAACTGGATGAACGCCTTGTCGACCTCGACGTACTTGTACGAGCGGTTGTAGGTGTCGATGCCCGTGGCGTTGAACGAGCTCGGGCCGTAGTTGCGCAGGGTGCCGGAGGC
>NZ_BMGG01000005.1:144781-147540 GCF_014640075.1 Chelatococcus reniformis
GGCCGTGAACCGAGCAGACCCTCACGTACTCGACGGGCGCAGCCTTTGTCATTGGAAGATCGGCAGCCTGCGCCCCCGCGACGGCAAATAAGCCTGCCGTCGATGCGAGGAGAAGGCTCTTTGCGAGCTTCATAGGTAGTCTCCTTGTTAGATCCCGTTATCCCCACAGCAGGACTGGCCAGAAATTACTGTTGCTTGCAGTCCGCCGCCGTCGCAGTGCAGTCACCGCTGTGGCGAGACTATCGACGTCGAACAGCAGCGCAATCTCCGTCCGAACGACATCTCTTTGGAAAAGTTGATTTGACGTCGATTGTGGCAAAAACACCACCACGTATATTGCGATGCAACGAAAGGAGGGCTTCCGGATTCGCATGGCCAAGTATCGAAGACTCGTGGATTCCCGCAAAAACGTATTGGCTTGTGCGGAATACTAAGAATTGCGGAAATTGATGCGCCGGCGCGGAATATCAACCGCGTGTCACGGAATTTGACCGTCGCGGAATAAGATGACGCTGCATCTCTCCATGGCAAAGCCCGCGTTATGGCGACGTCGATGCACGGCGGGGAGCGCGGCCGCGGCGCCATCGCCCCTGGCGCGCCGGCTCGGCGCCGCGGCCGGTGAGCCCTCGAAGGCCCCCTTGCTGGAGCCGGGCCTGGGATGTGCTGGACGGGAGGTTTGCGCGCCTGCCTCCCCAAGCCTCGACGCATCCACGAGGGCGTCCGGCGAGCGGAGACTTTCGCCATATTTCGGCTGCGACGCCGTGGCGAAATAACGACGCATGAGCACGATCACCTATTTCATCGTGTTGTCGTTCGTGCGCGATGCCGACGACGCCCTGATCGCCGAGCAGCCGATCGAGATGCCGTCGGCCTCCCTTGCCGAAGCGACGGCCGAGCGCATGGCCTGCGTCAAGGCAGGCGCGGTGGCGCTTTCCAGAACCGGCGACCCAGCGGCCGGCGCCTTTGGCGAGGCGGTGATTCTGGCGCGCTTCGGCGAGGTCCCTGACGACCTCGACGAGTTTACGTGAGCGTCGACCGGGCCCTCGGCCGGCGGTGCGCGTCGGCCGGGGGCGGTTCGGCCGGCGCGGATGCCAGTCGCGAATCGGGTTGAGATGCGGCCGCCGAGCGCTCGTTCGATTCGCAGCTGCGGTGGGCGGGCAAACGCACCGGCGTCGGCTCCAGTGCGATGCGCGCCCTCTGGCAAGATGCCCGTGGCCGAGGCGTGGCTTGCTTTTCGCCCGAAATACCGCCGTGCGGAAGGGGCGAGCCGCGCCGTGGCCCATGGTGCCGCCAATCGTGACGCATTTGCGCCGGGTGGGTCTGCGCCCGGATCTTCGCGGCAGCCCTGAAATCCTGGCAGCATCGGGCTTTCCGGGTGGTTTCGCGCTCGTTGTGTTTCTGCAACAGCGGGTGTCAAAAGCGGCCGGCTGGCGACGGCTTGGGCAATTCGCGGTTGATCGACGGGGGGCGGGCGATATGGTGACACACGCAACGGGTCAAATCCGTTCGCCGGCCCGCCCATTTCCTCGAAACGATGAGGCGGTGCCGTACGAGGGAAGACGGCATATTCGTCCAAGAGCCTTCCGGGGCACGTGGTCAAAATAGTCCGGTCCCAAGGGGTCTCGAAAGTTGGAGGTCATAATGAAGCTCGCAAAGAGCCTTCTCCTCGGATCTGCTGCAGGTCTGTTTGCCGTCGCGGGGGCGCAGGCAGCCGATCTTCCGATGACGAAGGCGGCGCCAGTCGAATACGTGAAGGTATGCTCCGTTCACGGTGTCGGCTTTTTCTACATCCCGGGCACCGATACCTGCATCAAGATCGGTGGCCGCGCTCAGTTCCAGTATGAGTTTGCGCAGTATCGTTCGCTGAACGGCAACGATCGGTCGAACTTCATCGGCGCCGGCCGTATTCAGGTGGACGCCCGCACCTCCACGGCGTGGGGCACGCTGCGGACCTTCGTCCGCTTCGACATCGCCAGCCGCACCGGCCAGCAGCACGGCGCCTCCGGCACCCTGCGCAACTACGGCCCGAGCTCGTTCAACGCCACGGGCATCGACACCTACAACCGCTCGTACAAGTACGTCGAGGTCGACAAGGCGTTCATTCAGTTCGCCGGCCTCACCGCCGGTCGCGCCTCGTCGTTCTACGACTTCTACGTCACCGACATCGAGCTGAGCAACTTCTCGATCACTTCGAACGTCTCCGCCACCAACCTCCTGGCCTACACCTACCAGTTCGGTGGCGGCTGGAGCGCCACGGTGTCGGCGGAAGATCCCTCATTCCGCCGCAACCCGCTGTTCTCGGTCAACCCGCAGAGCGCGATCCCCGGCGCCAACCTCACCTTCAGCCAGCCCAACGTCGGCAACATCGCCAGCTCGCTGGCGGCGCTATGCAACAACGGCGGTGTCAACGGCTGCACCTACGGCTCGCCGGTCTACCTGTTCAACGCGGCTGGCGAGCGCCTCGGCTACGCCTTCGTCGACATCTCCCAGCGCCAGCAGCTGCCGGACTTCGTCGCCAACCTGCGCGTCGACCAGAGCTGGGGCTCGGCCCAGATTTCGGCCGCCGTGCACCAGGTCTCCATCGGCGGCTACAACAACCTCAGCGTCTACAACAACGCCGGCGTTCCCGTTACATCCGGAGCGGTCGCTGCTGCCGGTGTCTACCCGCAGCGGCCCGAGGCGGCCTACGGCTACGCCGTCCAGGGCGGCGTGAAGTTCAACCTGCCGTTCCTGGCGCCGGGTGACGCGCTGTGGCTGCA
>NZ_BMGG01000005.1:147550-410665 GCF_014640075.1 Chelatococcus reniformis
ATCGACGGCCCGATTGGCCGCGACAGCGCGGTCGAGGGTGGCATCGGCGGCGGTGCCCGCATGGGCCTCTACAAGCTCGATGGCTATGTCGATCCGAACAGCGGCGACATCAAGCTGACGACGTCTTGGTCGGTGGCTGCGGCCTTCCTGCACTACTGGGCGCCGCAATGGCGGTCGGGCTTCGTCTTCACCTACGGTCAGCTCGACTATCCGGGCGCGGCTCGGACAGCCGGCCCCCTGGGCAACCTTTACGCCAACTCGGCCGGCATCGTGACGGCTGGCTCGGCGACGGCAGGGGCGACGAACTCCGCCTTCAAGAGCTTCAACGAGATCGTCACCATGGCCAACCTGGTCTGGTCGCCGGTTAAGGACCTCGATATTGGTGTGGAAGTTCTCTACGAGCGCATCGACCCGAAGGGCCGCGTGATCGACAACAACAAGTACGGCACGTTGACCGGCAAGACCGTCAGCTTCGACGACAACTGGCTGACGCGCTTCCGTATCGACCGCACCTTCTAAGCGCCAGCACGCCTGACGCAACGATCAAGAAGCCCCGGCCGAAAGGCCGGGGCTTTTTCCTTGTCCGCCGCAGGAGGCGGTGCCTCAAGCATGTCGCCATCGGACCATCCAATGGCGAAATCCTCATAGAACTTTTAATACGGAGCGCTCGTCAATCCAGGGCAGCGCCATCGACCCGATGACCTCGGAGGCGTTCGAAACCTTCGCCAAGCCAGTGTCGTGGCTATGCTTTTCGGCACGGCTGCCGGCGCCGTTTCGGTTTGACCCTGCACCGCAGCACCTGTAGGTCTCTTGCCGCGCGAGGTGCACCATGCGGTTCACGACCACGGTAATGCTGGCCGGACTGTGCGCCTGTGCCGTGCAGCCGGCCAAGGCGCAGGCCGCAGCTCAACCAGCCGCCGAGAGGCCCGTGGGCTACCCGCAGGATCCGCCGTCGGTCGGCCCGGCCCTGGGCGCCTGGGGTGACATCGGCGGCTCGCGGACCTGGTTGTGGGGCCGCGGCATCAACTACAACCTGTCCTATATCGGCGACTTTCTCGGCAACCCGACCGGCGGCATCCGGCAGGGCGGCGCCTACGACGGCAGTATCCAGTTCTCCCTGGATGCGGACCTCGCGAAGCTCGCCGGGTGGAGCGGCGCCACCCTCCGCGCCAGTGCCTTCAACATCCAGGGCAAAGGGCTCACCAGCAACGTCGGCAGCCTGATGACGATCACGAACGCCGAGGCGACGCCGACCTGGCGCCTGTTCGAGTTCTGGGTGGAGCAGTCGTTTCTCGATCAGAAGATGTCGCTGCGGGTGGGCCAGCTCGCCATCGATTCGGTGTTCTGGGTCAGCCAGAATGCCGGCTTGTTCATCAGCGGCACGTTCGGCTGGCCGACGATCAACGGCATCGACATGCCGGCGGGTGCCCCTGCCTACCCGCTGGCGGGCCCGGCGGCGCTTTGGCGCTGGACCGCTTCGGACAATCTCACCGTGAGTGCCGGTATCTACACGGGCGATCCGGCGGGCAACTCCTGCCTCCAGGACAACCCGCAGAATTGCAACCGCTATGGCATGCCACGTTTCGCCGGCACATTGGCCATCGCGGAGGCGACCTACAGCTATGGGGACGCCAAGGACCTCGCGAGCTTGCCGGGAACCATCAAGCTGGGGGCCTGGTACAACTCCAATCGTTTCGACAACCTGCGGATCGCAGCGGACGGCCTGCCGCTTGCGGACCCCGCGAGCGACGGCATTGCACGCCGCAATCGCGGGGACTGGGGCGTCTATGGCGTCCTTGACCAGACGGTCTACCGGCTACCGGGGTCCGAGAGTGGCGGCGTCGGCATCTTCATGCGGGGCGGGGTGTCGCCTGGCAGCCACAATCTCATCAACTTCTATGTGGACGCGGGCGTGAGCCTCAACGGCCTCATCGCTTCCCGCCCGAACGATACCTTCGGCGTGGCCGTCGCCTACGCCGGCATTTCGCCGGACGCCCAGCTAGCCGATCGCGACACGTTCTATTTCACCGGCACATACACGCCGACGCGTCGCTACGAGGCACTTATCGAGGCGACCTATCAGGCTCAAATTGCGCCGGGATGGACGATTCAGCCCGACATCCAATACGTGATCAATCCGGGCGGACGGACCCTCAATCCCTACGATCCGGCGCAACTGATCAAGAATGCCCTGATCGTCGGCGTGCGGACCAGTATCCGGTACTGACCGCGGCCCTGACGCGTCGAACAGGGAGTATGTTCCACCTGATCCGTGATGGCGCCCCGCCGGGCGCGCTTGCCTTCGCCGCGCCCGTCAGGGGTTGGAGGCGGTCTCGGTGGTGGCCTTCACCTGGCGCGCCGAATCGGTGTGCTCTTGGCCACGCGCGCCGCGCTGGAGATCCTCCGAGATCAGCGTGGAGGTTTTTACGCCGAGGCGATGACGGTAGACCTGCAGGTTCTCCATGACACGCTGCACATAGTTGCGCGTCTCGCTGAAGGGGATCAGTTCGACCCAGTCCACCGGATCGATCTGTCCGAGGCGGGGGTCGCCGTAGGCCTTGATCCACTTGCGCACGTTGCCGCCGCCCGCGTTATAGGCGGCAAACGCCATGATGTAGGAGCCGCGCCATTCCTCCAGGAGTTCGCGCAGGTGGCGAGCGCCGATCTTGGCGTTGTAGGCCGGATCGGCGGTGAGGCGCGCGACATCGAAGGGGATGCCGACACGCGTCGCCGTATTCTTGGCGGTGGCCGGCATGAGCTGCATCAGCCCGCGTGCGCCCGCATGGGACATGACGCCCGGATCGAACACGCTCTCCTGGCGGGCGATCGCGTAGACCATCGGCTTTTCCACCGGCTCGCCGACGACCTCGTAGTCGGGCAGCCCGATCAGCGGAAAGGCTGCCAGATCGAGCGGATAGCCGCGCTGCATGGCAGCCTTGCCGATGAGCACCATGGCGCGCGCATCGCCGAATCCAGCCGCAATGGCGGCGACCGCATCGAGCTGCTCGGGGTCGGTCAGCGTCTGCGCCAGCCCCGTGGACAGCGGCGTCGCGAGGTCCTTGGCGCCCGCCTCATAGAGCAGCCGCAGGCCGCGCAGTGGCTCGAGCTTGTCAGCCGGATCTGGGCCGCGCCGGGGAATTGTGCGCAGCGGCAGGTCATCGAGGCCGATCTTCACGCGTGCGATCTGGCCGTAGTAGGTGGTGGTGTAGCCGGCCGCCTTCTCGTAGTTCGCGCGCGCCTTGGCCTTGTCGCCGAGCGCCTCGGCGGCGCGCCCTTCCCAGTAGGCGATGCGCGCGACCGACACGGGGGTCTCGGCCTTGTCGACTGCGGCAGCGAAGCGCTCGGCCGCGAGTTTGGGATCGTTGAGGAAACGAAGCGCGATCCAGCCGGCATGGAACTCGGCCTCGATGGCGTGCCGGTCGCTCTCGGCGCCGTGGCCGGCGACCACATCGTAGGCGGCTTTGGCCTCGCCATTGTCGAGCAGCTTGCGCGCCAAGATACGGCGTTCGGCCCACCACTCGTCCCCGTCGACCAGCACCGCCGGATCGCGGCTGACGGAGGCGTGAATCTTGGCAGCCTCTGCGAACTTGTCGGCCTTGCGCAGCACATGGGCCAGCGAGAAGCTGTAGGAGCTGTCGTTGCGCAGCGCCGCCGGCACCGCGTCCAGGGCGGCCTGCACCTTGCCGCTGCGTCCGACCACGGCGATGCGCGCCTTGGCGAGCTTCACGTAGTCCTCGCCCGCGTAGCCGGCCGCGCGCAGGGCCGGTTGCCACTGCTCCTTGAACAGGAAGTATTCCATCCGGTTGCGGTGCTCGGCCTTGCTCAGCACCGCCGGGTAGGAGGCCATCAGGGCCTTTTCGGTCTCTTGCGACAGGGTGTCTTCGCGCCAGACGGCACGGATCAACTCGCTGGCATCCGCCTCGCGGCCCTGCGATCGAAGCGTGTTGGCGAGCGCCATGCGCCCTTGGGCGCTCACCGGCCGGCGCGTCGCGAAGAACGCCAGCACTGTCGCGGTCGACCGCTTTTCGTAATACAGCGCCTCCTCTGCCCGCCGTTGGATCAGGCTGGCGCCCGGCCAATCCGCATGCGCAGTGAGAAAGGCGACCAGCCGGTCCAGGCCGACACCGCGGCCATTGGTGCGGATCGCGACCCACTCGAGCAGCGATCGCGCCGCCCGATCGGCGAGTGCCGCCTTGGCGGCATCGCCGGCGGGAACGTCTCCGCGGCGATAGCTGTCGATAGCCCCCTTGAGCACGGCGATATCGACGCCGGCCGGCGGTGGCGGCGTATCCAGGGGCCGATCCGCCGGCAAGGGCTCCGCTGCCGGCGGCAGCGGAACGAGCGGCTGTGTCTCCGCGGCCAGCCCGTGCATGGAACCCGCGGGGGTGCCAGTGGGTTTGGCACGGGTAGGAGCCGCCGCTTCGGACGGTGGCTTGCTGAGCGGCGTGCGCGTTACCGGCGCAATCGCCGTGCGCCATGGCTTGCGCTCGGTGCGGTCCACGATGCCCACTCCGGCGAGCAGGACGACGCTGGCGACGGCGACGGCGCCGCCGACCCTGGCCCATCGGGGCAGGCGCGCGCGGCCAGACCGGCTCGCCTTCGCCTTCCTGCCCTTCACCTTTTTCCCGCGCTCGGCCAAGCAATCCCTTTCACGGATCGTGAGGAGCCGCTATGTGACGGATCGGGATGGTAGTGCCCATGCCCCGTGCCCCCGCTGCAGATGGCAAAAAGTTGAGGCGAGAATAAGCCTGCTATGTCGAGCCGCGGCGGCACCGACCGAAAGCCTTAAGGCTGCTTCGCCAAGCTCGGCGAGAAAGCGGCCGCCGCGCTGGCGAAGCCCGGGCCTAGCCACTAATATCCGCGCATCGTTACTTTTCTCATATCGGGCACGCGCGCTCAGCGGCCTTGCCCCGTGGAATGCCGAGGACCGTGATGGCCAAGCACCGCCTGTTCAAGGGTTCGATCACCGCGCTCGTGACCCCGTTCAAGGGCGAGAAGGTGGACGAGGAGGCGTTCCGCGCGCATGTCGACTGGCAGATCGAGAACGGCACGCACGGTCTGGTCCCCGTCGGCACGACCGGCGAAAGCCCGACCTTGTCGCACGACGAGCATCGTCAGGTCGTCGAATGGTGCGTCGAAGAAGCGAAGGGCCGGGTGCCGGTGATTGCAGGCGCGGGATCCAACAACACCCATGAAGCGGTCGAGCTGGCGCGCCACGCGGAACGGGCCGGGGCGGACGCCGTTCTCGTCGTCACGCCCTACTACAACAAGCCCAACCAGGAAGGGCTCTACCAGCACTTCAAGGCGATCAACGACGCGATCGGCGTTCCGATCATCATCTACAACATTCCGCCCCGGTCGGTGATCGACATGAGCGTCGACACCATGAAGCGGCTCTACGAGCTGGCCAATATCACCGGCGTCAAGGATGCGACCGCCAACATTGCGCGCGTCAGCCAGCAGCGCCAGGCCATGGGGCCGGACTTCAACCAGCTCTCGGGCGAGGACGTCACGGCGCTGGGCTATATGGCGCATGGCGGCCACGGCTGCATTTCAGTCACCTCCAATGTGGCGCCGCGCGCTTGCAGCGAATTCCAGGAGGCTTGCATGGCGGGCCGTTTCGGAGAGGCGTTAGGCCTGCAGGATCGGCTGATGCCGCTGCATACCAATTTGTTCCTCGAGCCCAACCCGGCTCCGACCAAGTACGCCCTGTCGGTGCTCGGGCGGATGTCGGACGAGGCGCGGCTGCCGATGGTGCCGCTCACGGAGGCGAGCCGTTCCGCTGTCCGTTCCGCCATGATCCACGCCGCCTTGATCAATCAGTGACGCGCAATGAACGCACCTAAGGGCGGGCAAAAGGTCGTCGCGGACAATAGAAAGGCTCGCTTCAACTACGAGATCGTCGATACTCTGGAGGCGGGCATCGCGCTTACCGGCACTGAAGTGAAGTCGTTGCGGAGCGGCAAGGCAACCATCGGCGACGCCTATGCCGGACCGTCCGGAGACGAGATCTTCCTGTTCAACGCCTACATCCCGGAGTATCTCCAGGCCAACCGCTTCAACCACGAGACTAAGCGTCCACGCCGGCTGCTGCTGCACAAGCGGCAGATCAACAAACTGATCGGGGCGACCCAGCGCGAGGGCTTCACGGTCGTCCCCTTGCGCATCTACTTCAACACCGATGGCCGGGCCAAGGTGGAATTGGCGCTCGGTCGCGGCAAGAACCTCCACGACAAGCGCGAGACCGAGAAGAAGCGGACGTGGGATCGCGAGCGGTCGCGCCTGTTGCGGGACAAGGGATGAGAGCGTCGCGGCGCGGGTGAGGCGCCCACGGCGCCGGCCGCCCGAGCCGGTGCAGGACAGAGCCTGGTCTCGCCGTCCCGCTCGCAAGTCCGACGCGGTTCCCTGAAAGCCCCGCTGTCAGCGAGGCCGCGTTTGGGCGCCGGCGGCGCATCCAATACGCGCGCGAGGCAGCGTGGCCGGTGCCACGCCATTGCCGCTCGGCCGGCAACCTGGGCGATGCGTATTCCTGCCCTTCGACCATCACGGTATAGTAGCGGTCCCGACGGGGTCATCGTCATCGAGCCGGGCCGGCCCGGAAGCGCCAGAACAGGCGTCCGGCCGCCCCTCGATGCCATGCCGCGGTGCTCGAAGCGCTCCAGGGTGCGACCTGGTGTTTCGGCGTGATGGGGATCTACCCACGGCAGCGCAGCGACGCTGCCGGGCCACAACAAATATCGATGAATGGGAAGGAAAAGCCATGGCGAACGCAGCGGGCGCAAGCAGCATACAGCAGGTGGACGTGGCGGTGGTGGGGGCTGGCTTCGCCGGCCTCTATCTGCTGTATCGCCTTCGCCGAGCGGGGTTCTCCGCCGTTGCGCTGGAGGCGGCCGATGACGTGGGCGGGACCTGGTATTGGAACCGATATCCCGGTGCGCGCTGCGATATCGCGACCACCGACTACAGCTATTCCTTCGATCCCGAGCTGGAAGCGGCATGGGAGTGGTCGGAGAAATACGCCACGCAGCCTGAGATTCTGGCCTATCTGGGCTTCGTTGCCGAGCGCTACGACCTGCGGCGCGACATCCGCTTCTCGACCCCGGTGACGGCGGCACGCTGGGACGAGGGCGAGGAGCGGTGGCACCTGTCGACCGGCAACGGCGACCCGGTGTCGTGCCGGTTCTACGTCATGGCGACAGGCTGCCTGTCGGCGCCCAAGCCGCCCGAGATCGCGGGCAGCGAGGTCTTCCGCGGCGACGTCTATGTCACCGGTCGATGGCCGCGTGAGGGCGCGGCGCTGCAGGGACGGCGCGTGGCCGTGATCGGCACGGGCTCGTCGGCGATTCAGGCGATTCCGCTGATCGCCGAGCAGGCGGCGCACCTGACCGTGTTCCAGCGGACACCGAACTTCGCGTTGCCCGCTCACAATGGCCCGCCGTTGCCTGAGCGCGCGGCTCGGCTCGCGGCCGATCGGGCCGGCTTCCGCGAGGAAGCGCGCTGGTCGATGGGGGGCGTGCCACTGCCGCCGGCCACGGAGTTCAGCTGGCAGTTGACCGATGGCGAGCGGCGCGAGCGCTTCGAGAAGGCATGGGCCGCCGGCGACCTCATCGTCGCGCTCACCCAATTGTGGGCCGACGCCGGCGTCGATGCCGACGGCAACGCGCTGGTGGCCGAGCTGATCCGCGAGAAGATCCGGACGGTCGTCAAGGATCCGGCGACTGCCGAGGCGCTGTGTCCGTACGACCACCCCTTCGGCGCCAAGCGGCCCTGCCTCGATACCGGCTACTACGCGACCTACAACCGACCGAACGTCGACCTGGTCGACCTGCGGCGCGACCCGATCAAGGCCATTACCGCGTCCGGCGTCGAGACCGCCAACGGCTCCTACGACGTGGACGTGATCGTGTTCGCGACCGGCTTCGACGCCATGACGGGCGCCGTGCTCGCGCTCCATCCGATCGCCGGCCGCGGCGGCATCGCGCTGTCCGACGCCTGGGCCGGCGGGCCGCAAACCTATCTCGGCTTGACTGTCGCCGGGTTCCCGAACCTGTTCCTCGTCACCGGCCCCGGCAGCCCGTCGGTGCTGTCGAACATGGCCGTTTCGATCGAGCAGCACGTCGACTGGATCGTCGACCGTCTCGTCGCACTGAGGGAGGCCGGCTTCGCGACCATCGAGGCGACGCAGACCGCCCAGGCGGGTTGGATGCGCCATCTTCAGGACTGCTCGGCGATGACGCTGCATCGGTTGGCTAATACCTGGTACACGGGGGCCAACGTGCCCGGCAAGCCGCGTGGGGTGATGCCCTATACCGGCGGCGTCGGCCCGTATCGCAGCATCTGCAACGAGGTCGCCGGCCGCGATATGCTCGGCTTCCGCTTGTCGGGCCCTGGCGTTGCGCCGCAATGCAATGATGGTGAGGTGGTTCGCCTGCAGCCGGATGTGCGCCTGGTGCTGCAAGCCCTCACCGACATGAACCTGCCGCCGATCGAATCGATGGGCGCCGAAGGGGCTCGCAACTTCGTGGCCGAGTTCAACGCTGCCCGTCCCGCCGGCCGGCCGGTGGGCGAGGTGGTCGATGGCACGCTGCCGACGGCGGGCGGGTCGCTTGCCTACCGCCTGTACCGGCCCGCCACGCCTGGACCGCATGCGCTCGTCGTCTACTACCATGGCGGCGGCTGGGTGCTCGGCGACCACGTGTCCGATGATCCCTTCTGCCGCGACCTGTGCCGGCGCAGCGACATGATCATCGTCAGCGTCGACTATCGCCACGCTCCCGAGCACCGTTTCCCGACCGCGGCCGAAGACGGATACGCAGCCTTGCGCTGGGTCGCGGGTCACGCCGCCGAGCTCGGCGGCGGGGCAGGGCCTGTGTCGGTCGCCGGCTGGAGTGCCGGCGGCAACATCGCCGCCGTCGCCAGCCAGCTGGCGCGGGATCGCGGCGGTCCGCAGGTCGCCGGGCAACTGTTGATCTGTCCGGTCACCGACGGCAGTCGCGAGCTTGCCTCCTACCGCGACAACGGCGAGGGCTACTTCCTCACGCGACCGCTGATGCACTGGTTCTGGGATCAGTATTGCGATCGCGCCGAGCGCAACGATCCCCGGGCGTCGCCGTTGCTCGGCGATCTCGCGGGACTGCCACCGGCATTCGTTGTCACCTGCGAGTTCGATCCCTTGCGCGATGAAGGCGTCGCCTACGCCGAGGCCCTGGCGGCCGCCGGCGTGCCTGTCACGCAGTTGCAGGCCCGTGGCCACTTCCACTCGTCGTTCACCATGGTCGACGTGGCCATTACCAGCGTGGCCGGGCGTGCCGAGATGGCGCAGGCGTTGCGCGGCTTCGCGGGGCTGCCGGCCGATTCGGGGCCGCCGCCGCGCGGTCCCCGGCCGGACGACGGCACGTGGTCGGCGCACGTGCCCATGACCGGCGGTGCGCAGCCTGCGTCCGCCGCGGACCGCGCGGCATAAGGTGCCCGCGAGGCAGGCCGGCGCGCTGTGCCCCGGCCTGCCTCACGGATTGGGTTCGTCGTCGGCCTGGCGGATGCCGTAGCGGCGCTCCAGGCCGCGGGGCCGCTCGCCTTCGCCGGCGCTGCGCTCGGCCGCGGCCGGACGGGGCGGTCGCTCGCCGGCGTCACGGCCAATCCGCGGCATCAAGCTGGCGAGATCGACGAACTCGTCGGCCTGCCGGCGCAACTCGTCCGCTACCATCGGCGGCTGAGTCATGATCGACGACACGACGCTGACGCGCAGGCCCTTGCGCTGCAAGGCGTTGACCAGCGAGCGGAAGTCGCCGTCACCGGAAAACAGGATGACGTGGTCGAGGTAGGGTGCGAGCTCCAGCGCATCCACCGTGAGCTCGATATCCATGTTGCCCTTGATCTTGCGCCGCCCGGTCGCGTCGACGAACTCCTTGGTCGGCTTGGTTACGACCCGATATCCATTGTAGTCGAGCCAATCGACCAGCGGCCTCAGGGATGAATATTCCTGATCATCCACCATCGCAGTATAGTAATATGCCCTGACGAGGGTGCCCTGGCTTTGGAATTCTTTTAGAAGTCTGCGGTAGTCAATGTCGACGCCAAGACTTTTTGCTGTCGCATAGAGGTTGGCGCCGTCGATAAACAAAGCAAGCCGATGATCGCTGGCCATGGAAATCCTGACGCTGAAATATTGCGCAAAGCTCGCGGACTCCGCGGCCCGCACCAAGGCTGAGGATCCGCTGCAATCTATGATTCGGATAGCAGGTTCGCGTCCGGTGAACAACGTACGCAACAAGATGCGACGCAGACCGACCATCTTCATCTGGGCCGCACGGCGGCGCGACCGCGCGCTTTAGGGCCGATCGCGTGCGTGATCGGTGCCGGCGCTTGGAAGGTTCTTTCCCGGCGCGGGCCGATGCGCCAGGACTACGCGCCGAGGCTGCGGCTGCCGGGCTTGACCGGCGGGATCGCAGCCAGCTCGGGAGGCAGTTGATCCGCTGGATAGGCCGGCACCTCGAAGGAGGCGAGGGCGACGAGCGGCACGCCGAGATCGGCCTTGCCGGCGGAGCGGTCGATCAGGCAAGCGGCGCCGACCACCTGTCCAGGGTGAGACTTGATGGTCAGCAGGCACTCGCGCGACGACAGGCCGGTGGTGATGATGTCCTCGACCATCAGCACGCGGGCTCCGGCCGGAATCTCGAAGCCCCGCCGCAGGACGAACTGGCCGCCCTCGCGTTCGACGAACACCGCCTTTGCGCCGAGGTGACGGGCCGTCTCGTAGCCCGGGATGATGCCGCCCACGGCCGGCGAGACGACCAGGTCGATATCGCCGAAGGTCGCCTGCACCTTCTCGGCCAGGGCCCGGCACACCCTCTCGGTGCGCACGGGATCCATGAACACGAACATTTTCTGGATGAACAGGGGGCTGCGCAGCCCAGAGGTGAGGATGAAGTGTCCCTCCAGCAGGGCGCCAGCCTCGCGGAATTCGGCCAATACATCATCCTGGGTCACGGCACGCGCTCCTGACAGCCCTCCGGCTACCTATCGACCATCGTCGCAGCCGGTTCAATTGGTGACGCGCTCGACGCTGTTGATGACGCGCTTGGCTCGCAACTCGCCGATGATGTTGTTGAGGTGCTTGATGTCCCAGACGGAGAGGTCGACCGTGACGTCGGTGAAGTCGGCCGTTGGCCGCACCATGGCGACGTTCTCGATGTTTCCATCGTGGTCGGCGATCACCTGCGCGATCTGCGCCAGGCTCCCCGGCTCGTTGATCGACTTGAGCCTGATGCGCGCCGGAAAGCGTTGACGTTGGCGACCATCGACGTCCCAGCGGACGTCGAGCCAGCGCTCGGGCTCGTTCTCGAACGCGGCGAGGGCCGGCGACTGGATCGGATAGATGGTCACCCCGTCCCCGGGAGTCAGAATGCCGACGATGCGATCGCCCGGGACCGCGCCGCCATTGGGCGCGAAGCGCACCGGCAGATCGCCGCCCAGCCCCCTGATCGGGATCGGCGCGATATGGTCGGGGTTGGTCGGCACCCGGAACTTGACGCTGCGGCCATTGTCGAGACCAAACCAGCCGCTTGGCGGCGGCGTGCCGGCGGTACGCTTGTCGTCCTGATAATCGGGGAAGATGGCCTTCACCACATCGCCCGAGAACATCTCGCCCCGGCCCACCGCCGCCAGCACGTCCTCGATCGAGGCGCGCGCCAGGCGGGGGAGGGCGCCCTTCAGCTTGTCCTCCGCGAAGCTCTTGCCCGCCCTCTCGAAGGCGCGCTCGAGAATTTGCCGTCCCAGACCGGCATATTGCTTGCGCACCGCGGCCCGCGAGGCGCGGCGGATGGCGGCGCGGGCCTTTCCGGTCACCACCAGGGATTCCCATGCCGCCGGCGGCACCTGGCCGTTGGCGCGGATGATCTCGACCTCTTCGCCGTTCTGCAACTCCGACAGCAGGGGCGAGATCCGGCCATTGATCTTGCAGCCCACCGCGGTGTTGCCGACATCGGTGTGGACGGCGTAGGCGAAGTCGATCGGGGTGGCGCCGCGCGGCAGGGCGATCAACCGGCCCTTCGGGGTGAAGCAGAACACCTGATCGTGGAACAGCTCGAGCTTGGTGTGCTCGAGGAACTCCTCGGGGCTGTCGCCTTCGGCCAGCAGGTCGACGGTCTTGCGCAGCCAGCGATAGGCGCGGCTTTCGTTGGCCAGGGCCGAGGGATCATTCAGCCCCTCCTTGTAGAGGGCATGGGCGGCGATGCCCAGCTCGGCCACGCTGTCCATGTCGGCCGTGCGAATCTGAAGCTCGACGCGCTGATGGCCGGGACCGACCACGGTCGTGTGGATCGACCGGTAGTCGTTCTGCTTGGGCGTGGAGATGTAGTCCTTGTAACGGCCGGGGACCATCGGCCAGGTCGTGTGAACGATGCCGAGCGCGCGATAGCAGTCGTCGATGCTGCGGACCATGACACGAAAGCCGAAGATGTCCGACAACTGCTCGAAGGCGACGGACTTCCGTTCCATCTTGCGGAAGATCGAATAGGGCGACTTGCGCCGACCGAGCACCCGAGCTTCGATCCCGCGTTCGGCGAGCTTTGCCTTGAGGTCGGTCTCGATCTGCTCGATCAGCCGCTCGTTCTTGTTGACCACCTCTTCCAAGCGCTTGCGGATGGTCGCCTGGGCGTCCCCCTTCATGTGGTGGAACGACAGTTCCTCCAGCTCCTCCCGCATCTCCTGCATGCCCATGCGCCCGGCCAGCGGCGCATAGATGTCCAGCGTCTCCTCCGCGATGCGCAACCGCTTGGCCGGCGGCACGTGGTCGAGGGTGCGCATGTTGTGGAGCCGGTCGGCAAGCTTCACCAGCAGCACGCGGACGTCGGCCGCGATCGCCAGCAACAGCTTGCGGAAGTTCTCGCCCTGCGTCGCCTTTTTGGAGACGAAGTCGAGCTTCTTGATCTTGGTGAGACCGTCGACCAGGGCGCCGATCTCGGCGCCGAACAACCGGTCGATCTCTTCGCGCGTGGCGTCGGTGTCCTCGATGACGTCGTGCAGGATCGCCGCGACGATGGTCGCATCGTCAAGCTTCAAATCGGTGAGGATGGCGGCGACCGCCAGCGGATGGCTGAAATAGAGATCGCCCGAGGCGCGCATCTGGCTGCCATGCGCGCGCATGGCGTAGACGTAGGCCCGATCGAGCAGGGCCTCGTCCGCGTGCGGATCGTAGCTCTTGACCCGTTCGACCAGTTCGTACTGACGCATGAGGGGGCGCGGCCGCGGCGCGGGCGCCTCGGCGGCGGGCGCCTCGGCCGTGCGCTCGGGCGCCGGCGGCGCGCCTTTGGACAGGGCAGCGGTCACGGCGACGGGCTTGTCTGCGACGGGCTTGTCTGGTGCGGCTTTCTTGGCAGCGGTCGGCATCGTCCACTATCCCTTCACCACCCATGGAGGACAAGCTGCGCGTCCCATCATGGTTATCCGCCATTTCGTCGCGGGGATCGATCAGCGGCCAGACGCCGGCCCATCGGGGGGAATCGATCGGACGAAGGGAAGTGTTCCAGATTCAAAGACTTGAACATTTCGACGCGATCGGATGACCTCGTCCGATCGCGACACTACCTATCAGGGCTCCAAGGCGACTTCGGGGCTGCGCCGTCACGCCCGCGGCTTCGGCGTCCCGGCAAACAAAAGCCCGGCTGAGCCGGGCTTTTGTTGCAACGGAAGGCGGCCGCTCAGCCTTCCTCTTCCTCCGTCTGGGCCGGCGGCACCAGACCTTCCAGGCCGCGCAGCAAGTCCTCCTCGCTCATGCGGTCGAACTCCTGGACGTCCTCGTCGGCCCGGCCCTGGCTTGCGGCAGCGCCCATGGCCGCGAGGCGCGGCACCGTGTCCTCCTCGGGCTCGTCAACCTCCACATGCTTCTGCAGGGAGTGGATCAGGTCCTCCTTGAGGTCCTCGACCGAGATGGTTTCATCCGCGATCTCGCGCAGGGCGACGACCGGGTTCTTGTCGCGATCGCGATCCACCGTGAGCGGCGCGCCGGAGGAGATCATTCGCGCGCGGTGGCCAGCGATCAGGACCAGCTCGAAGCGATTGTTGACCTTGTCGATGCAATCTTCGACGGTTACGCGAGCCATGCGCGGGCTCCTTCTCGAAGGTGAACAGATTGTCGGAATCCTGCCGAGATTTATAGGTTGTCCGGCGTTTGCGCAAGAGCGACGGCGAACGGCTGGCTCAGGCGCCGCGGAGGCGGGCCGCCTTGGCGCCGCCTTCGTCCGCCAAGCATTCGCTTGACAGCGCCGGCACCCCGGTGCCACTGCCCGCGATCCATTGGCCGGCCCCCAGGTCCGCCACGAGACGACGCGCGCCCGGCGGGCGCAGCCGCAGGGCGCAGGAGCCGCAGGCGGCAGGGAGGATACGACGACGATGACGGCGGCTTACACCTTTCCCGGACAGGGCAGCCAGGCGATTGGAATGGGCAAGTCCCTGGCCGACAACTTCGGCCCGGCGCGCGAGGTGTTCGCGGAAGTCGACGACGCCGTGGGCCAGCGCCTGTCGCGGTTGATGTGGGAGGGGCCGCTCGACGAGCTGACGTTGACCGCCAACACGCAGCCGGCGCTGATGGCGGTCAGCATGGCGGCGCTTCGCGTGCTCGAGGCGGAAGCGGGGCTCGATCTGGGGCGCGAGGCAACCTTCGTGGCCGGGCACTCGCTCGGCGAGTACGCGGCGCTTGCCGCCGCCCGCAGCCTGACGCTGGCCGACGCGGCGCGCCTGCTGCGGATTCGTGGCGAGGCGATGCAGAAGGCCGTGCCGGTTGGAGCCGGCGCCATGGCGGCGCTCCTCGGCCTCGACTATGCGGATGCCGCAGCGGTCGCCAAGGATGCCGCACAAGGAGAGGTCTGCGCCGCTGCCAACGACAACGGACCGGGCCAGGTCGTCGTGTCCGGCCATCGCGCCGCCGTCGAGCGGGCCATCGCGCTGGCGCAGGCGCGCGGCGCCAAGCGGGCCATCATGCTGCCCGTATCGGCACCGTTCCACTGCGCGCTGATGCAGCCGGCCGCCGACGCCATGGCCGAGGCGCTCGGCCGCGTGACGATCGCCAAGCCGCTTGTGCCATTGGTTGCCAACGTCTCGGCCGAGCCGGTGAGCGACCCGGCGGCAATCCGTGACGGCCTGGTGGCGCAGGTGACGGGCACTGTGCGTTGGCGGGAATGCATCGGCGCCATGGCCGCCGCCGGAGTTGAATCATTTTATGAGGTGGGGGCTGGCAAGGTGCTGAGCGGGCTGGCGAAGCGCATCGCGACCGGGGCCAAATGCACCTCGATCGGCACGGCCGACGATGTCGCCGGCTTCGTCGCCGGCCGCCGCTGAGGCGTGCCCGGGGGCGGTTCCCGTCCTGCGACGGGCCGATCCAGACCGTCGGCGGACGACGATGAGAGCTTGGCTGGTGAGAGATGTCTGGCGAGCGGGCAGCGCCCAGGCACGGAGGATCGACGATGTTCGATTTGAGTGGCCGCAAGGCCTTGGTAACGGGAGCGAGCGGCGGCATCGGCGGCGCGATTGCGCGGGCATTGCGAGCCCAGGGAGCCGAGGTGGTACTGTCGGGCACGCGCCGTGAGGCGCTGGAGGCCTTGGCGGCAGAGCTCGGCGGCGGCGTCCATGTGGTGCCGGCCGATCTGTCTTCCGCTGATTCGGTCGAGGCGCTGGTGCCCGCAGCAGAGGCTGCGCTGGGCGGCCTCGATGTGCTGGTCAACAACGCGGGCGTGACGCGGGACAACCTGTTCCTGCGCATGAAGGACGAGGAGTGGAACGACGTCATCGCGGTCAATCTGACGGCCTCGTTCCGGCTGTCGCGCGCCGCTGTCAAAGGCATGATGCGCCGACGTTTTGGGCGAATCGTCAACATCGGCTCGGTGGTGGGGTCCACGGGCAATCCCGGCCAGGGCAACTACGCGGCGTCGAAAGCGGGCCTGATCGGCATGACCAAGGCGCTCGCGGCCGAGGTGGCCAGCCGGCAGATCACCGTCAACTGCGTCGCGCCGGGCTTTATCACGTCGCCGATGACGGATGCGCTGAACGAGAAGCAGCGCGAGGCCATCCTTGCCAACGTCCCGGCGGGGCGGCTCGGCGGCGGCGACGACGTCGCTGCCGCGGTCGTCTATCTGGCGTCGAGCGAAGCCGCCTACGTGACCGGCCAGACTCTCCATGTCAACGGCGGAATGGCAATGTTCTAAGGTACTTAGCTGGCTTGCGCGGACGATGATCGAGGGTGCCGTGCGCCCCTCGTCAGCGCGAGATCGGTGTGTTAACAGGAGCTAAGTTTCGGGTCCGGCACTTGACGGCGCCGCCGAAAACGGGCTTGCACGTGGCGACGGTCGAGGGCCTCGGGGGCGTCATCGACCCAGAGCATCAACCGGGCGAACCGGCTAAGCCACTCGACAACGGGCGGCCGCACGCCATTGAGACAATGAACGAGGACCCAACGATGAGTGACATTGCCGAACGCGTGAAGAAGATCGTTGTCGAGCATCTCGGCGTCGACGCCGAAAAGGTTACCGAAAACGCAAACTTCATCGACGACCTCGGTGCCGACAGCCTCGATACGGTGGAGCTCGTCATGGCGTTCGAAGAGGAGTTCAACGTCGAGATCCCGGACGATGCGGCCGAGACCATCGTCACCGTTGGGGATGCGATCAAGTTCCTTGAGAAGAACGCGGCCTGAGTAAGACGGCTGTCGCCGTGGTGATCGGGGGCTTCGAGGCGCGAATTCCGCAAGGTGGCCATGTTTCTCGGCGAGAACGGAACCCGACCTTCGGGTGGGAGACGTTCTCGATGGAGGTTCGGGCCGAGCCTGACGGAGGCGACCCGAGCCCCCGTGGCGTTTAAGGGTTTGACGGACACAAGATGAGACGAGTCGTCGTTACAGGCCTCGGTATGGTGACCCCGCTCGGTTGTGGGGTGGAGCACACTTGGGCAGGTATTGTCGCGGGCCGCAGCGGCGCCAGGGTCGTCGAGGGTTTCGAGGTGTCGGACCTGGCCTGTAAAGTGGCCTGCCAGATCCCAGTCGGCGACGGCAGCGATGGCACGTTCAACGCCGACCAATGGATGGACCCCAAGGATCAGCGCAAGGTCGATCCCTTCATCGTATACGCCATGGCGGCGGCCCAGCAGGCCCTGGACGACGCTGGCTGGCACCCTGATACGGATGACGAGCGCAACACGACCGGCGTGCTGGTGGGCTCCGGCATCGGCGGCATCGGCGGCATCTACGACGCGTCGCTGACACTCTATGAGAAAGGCCCGCGCCGGGTCTCGCCGTTCTTCATCACCGGACGGCTGATCAACCTGGCATCCGGCTATATCTCCATCAAGCACGGTCTGCGCGGTCCCAACCATTCAGTGGTGACGGCGTGCTCGACCGGCGCCCACGCCATCGGCGATGCGGGCCGCCTGATCGCGTTCGGCGACGCCGACGTCATGGTGGCGGGCGGCAGCGAGTCGCCGATCAACCGCTTGTCGCTCGCAGGCTTTGCCGCCTGCCGAGCGCTGTCCACCGCTTTCAACGACGAGCCGACCCGCGCCTCGCGCCCCTACGACAAGGACAGGGACGGCTTCGTTATGGGCGAAGGCGCCGGCATCGTCGTGCTGGAAGAGCTCGAGCATGCGCGGGCGCGGGGCGCCAAGATCTATGCCGAGCTCGTGGGCTACGGCCTGTCGGGCGATGCACATCACATCACCTCGCCGTCCGAGGACGGGGACGGCGCCTATCGCTGCATGCAGGCGGCCCTCAAGCGCGCCGGCATCACCATCGCCGACGTGGACTACGTCAATGCCCACGGCACGTCGACGCCCGTCGGCGACGAGATCGAGCTCAAGGCGCTGGAGCGCTTGGTCGGCAACACCGCGGCGCGGCTCACCATGTCGTCGACGAAGTCGTGCATAGGCCACTTGCTGGGCGCGGCCGGCGCGGTCGAAGCGATCTTTTCCGTGCTGGCCATTCGGGATCAGATCGCACCGCCGACGATCAACCTTGATGAGCCCTCGGTCGAAACCGGGATTGATTTGACGCCGCACGTTGCAAAGCCCCTGGCGGTGGATATTGCTTTATCCAACTCGTTCGGCTTCGGTGGAACGAATGCGTCGGTGATTTTCCGGCGTTTAGACAGCTGACGGCCGGGCGCTGCGGAACCGCGCCCGAAATGACCTGAATCGTGTTCGGCGCTAGCAGGAGCGGTTTCGACCAGACTCAGCATGACCGATCCATACGATAAAGCCGACGGCGGCAACGCGGCGAAGAAGGAACGAGGGTCGCGCATCCGCTCGTTGAGGAGCCCTTCCGATGCGATCCGGCCGGAATCGGTTCCGCCGCCGCCGCCGACACCGCCGCGTGAGCGCAACGGCCTGGTCCATCTGGCGAGCAACTTCCTGACGTTCTTCGTGTTCGCGTCGATTGCCATCGCCGGCGGCTTCTATGTGCTGAAGAATGAGTTCCGCGCGCCGGGCCCGCTTCAGTCGGACAAGGTGATTATCGTCAAGGGCGGCTCCCAGGCGGTCACCGATACGCTCGCTCGCGAGGGCGTTATCGCGCAGCCGACGCTGTTCCTGCTCGGCCTTCACCTGTTCGGAACCAGCGACGAGATCAAGGCCGGCGAGTATCTGTTCAAGCAGAATGCGAGCCTCCGGGCTGTGATGGACACCCTGATCGCCGGCAAGTCGGTGCTTCACACGCTGACCATACCGGAAGGGCTCACCAGCGAGCAGGTCGTCGGCCGGCTGATGGAGTCCGACCTGCTGATCGGGACGATCAAGGAGATCCCGCGGGAAGGCGCGTTGCTGCCGGAGACGTACAAGATCCCGCGCGGCACGCCACGCCAGCAACTGATCGACCGCATGCGCGCCGACAGCAAACGCGTGCTGGCCGAGGTGTGGGCACGCCGTTCGCCGGATCTTCCGGTCAAATCGCCCGAGGAACTGGTGACGCTCGCCTCGATCGTGGAGAAGGAGACAGGGCGCGCGGACGAACGGCCGCGCGTCGCCGGCGTCTTCATCAATCGTATGCAGAAGAGGATGCGGCTCCAGTCCGACCCCACCATCGTCTACGGGCTCGTGGGCGGCAAGGGTACGCTGGGGCGGGCGATCCAGCGCAGCGAGATCACCAAGCCGACTCCATACAACACCTACGTCATCGACGGCCTGCCGCCGGGCCCCATCGCCAATCCGGGCCGTGCCGCGCTCGAGGCGGTCGCCAATCCGTCGCGCACCAAGGAGGTCTTCTTCGTCGCCGACGGCACGGGGGGGCACGTCTTCTCCGAAACCTTGGATCAGCACAATCGCAACGTCGGACGCTGGCGGCAGATCGAGGCGACACGCAAGAGCAGCGACGGTGCTGACGACGTCGACCGTTCCGCACCGCCGGCCGCGCCGGCGCCCGGACCGTCGGGCTGGCCTGGCGCGGGCCCCGCGCGCGATAACCGGTCGGCTGTGGACGGCGGTGTCGATGGCGCCACGGGCGGCGGGTCGCCGGCGGAGAGGATGGCGCGGCCGCGCGCCTTCGATGCCTCCGAAGGCACCAAGCTCGATCCGCTGCGCAACAAGACCTACGACTTGAACTCGACCCAGACGGTCCCGAAGCTGCGCTGAGCTGTCCGTCTCGACGGTGCCATCGCCGGTCCGTAGAGGCGGGCCGCGGATGACGCCGTCGGCGTTGCGTCGCGGCTGATCTCGAGCCCGGCGACCCGGCTACGCTGAAGCGCTTCGCGCTTGGATGGAATCACCCAGTCGCAGGAGAAGCGGCTCGGATTCAAATAGTGTGACCATATCTCCGCAGTTGGATGATGCTCGTCCCAATTGCGAATTGCGCTAGAGCGTTTTCGAGCGAAGTGGACGCCGGTTCGCGTGAAGAAAACGCGGCAAAACAAATAGATAGAGCATTTCCGCGATTCGAAGAACCGCGGAAATGCGCTAGAGCATGATCGCACCGGTTTTTGGATAGATCATGCTCGAACAAAGACATAGAGCGGGATGACGATTTACCGAAAAATCATCCTGCGCCAGGCGCGAGCTTACTCATGGGAAGGCGGTAGAATGTGATGGCCATCGCGAGCATGACGGGATTTGCTCGAGTCGCGGGCGGCGCCGGCCCATACCGATGGGTATGGGAGTTGAAGACGGTCAATGCCCGGGGCCTGGATATCCGCCTGCGTGTGCCCACGGGCTACGAGGCAGCCGGCGAGGATGTGCGCCAGGCCATCGGCAAGGCGATCCGTCGCGGCAGCTGCCAGGTGGCGCTCAACGTGTCGGTGTCCGAAACCGGCGCCCGCGTCCGCGTCAACACCGCCGCGGCCCAGGCGATCCTCGAGGCGCTGGCCAAGCTCGATGTGCCGGATGGTGTCGGACCGTTGACGCTGGACGGTCTGCTCTCGGTCCGCGGCGTCGTCGAAACCGTCGACATCGACGAAGAAACCTCCGCGGACATCACGGCTGAGCTGACCAGGGACGCGATGCAGGCGGTGGCGGCCCTCGCGGCAGCCCGCGGGGCGGAGGGCAGTGCGCTTCTGTCCCTGCTCGAGGGGCAACTGGCGCGCATCCGCGAGCTGGCGCAAGCAGCTGACCAATGTCCGGCCCGTCGGCCGGAGGCCATCCGCACCAAGCTCGCTGAACAGGTTGCAGCGCTCACCGAGGCCTCCACCACGCTCGACCCGCAGCGGCTCCACCAGGAGGCCGTGCTGCTGGCGACCAAGGCCGACGTGCGCGAGGAGATCGACCGGCTCGTCACGCACGTCGCGGCGGCGCGGGCGCTGCTGGCTGAGGGCGGGGCCGTCGGGCGGCGGCTGGACTTCCTGGCGCAAGAGTTCTCGCGTGAGGCCAACACCCTGTGCGCCAAGGCCAACGATGTGTCGCTCTCCGCCATCGGGCTGGAGCTGAAGAGCGTCGTGGAACAATTCCGCGAGCAGGTCCAGAACGTCGAGTAAGGCCGATGAGCGCTGGCGACCCCACACTTCCGTTTGCCCGGCGGGGGCTGATCCTCATCCTTTCGTCGCCGTCGGGCGCGGGAAAGACGACCCTCACCCGCCTGCTCGCGCAGCGGCCGGAGCTCAATCTGAGATTGTCCATATCTGCCACCACGCGGCTGCGGCGCGCGTCGGAAGTAGATAAGGTCCACTACTTCTTCATGGAGCGCGATGACTTCGTGGCCCAGCGGGACCGGGGTGAGTTCCTCGAATGGGCCGAGGTGCATGGCAACCTCTACGGCACCCCGCGCCGGCCGGTCGAACAGAGCCTGGCCGCCGGCCACGACATGATCTTCGACGTGGACTGGCAAGGCACTTTGCAGGTCGTCGAGAAGCTCCCCGACGACGCGGTGACGGTCTTCATCCTGCCGCCGTCGATGGCCGAGCTGAAGGCGCGGCTGGAACGGCGCGCAGAGGATGCGCCGGCGGTCATTGCCGGCCGGCTCGCTGCCGCGCGCGACGAGATCGCCCGGTGGAGCACCTATCAGTACGTGCTCCTCAACCGCGACCTGGACGAGACGTTCGAGACGTTGTTGGCAATTCTCCGCGCCGAGCGCCAGAAGCGGGAGCGGCAGGTCGGTCTTGCCCCCTTCGTAGAGCAACTGCTGGTCGAACAGATCTGATCTCTCAGGCGGTCTGCCCGTCGAGGGCGCGGGCGAGCCGCACGAAGCCCGCAACCGGGATGGTTTCGGCCCGGGCAGTCGGATCGAGGCCAGCGGCCTCGATCAACGGCAGCGGGTCCGACCGCAGCGACTTGAGGCTTTGCCGCAGCATTTTGCGGCGTTGGCCGAAGGCGGCCTGGGTGACGACCTCGAGTGCGCCCAGGCGGCATGGGGCGGGCGACAGCCTGGGCGTCAGCTGTACCACCGTCGAGGTGACCTTGGGCGGTGGAACGAAGGCCGAGGCCGCGACGTCGAACAGGATGGATGCCTCGGTGCGCCAGCCGCACAGCACGCCGAGCCGGCCGTAGTCGCTGGGCCTGCGCTCGTCAGCCACGATCCGCTGCGCCACCTCCTTCTGGAACATCAACGTCAGCTGCTGCCAGCGGGGCGGCCATGCCTCGGCGGTGATCCAGCCCACCAGCAGGGCGGTGCCGACGTTGTAGGGGAGATTGGCGACGATGCGCACGGGACCGGCCTGCGGACCGACGGCCTCGGCGATGTCGACCTGCATGGCATCGGCGTCGATCGTGGAGAGACGGCCGGGATAGCGCAGGGCGATCTGCTCGAGAGCCGGGCGGCAACGGGCGTCACGCTCGATGGCGACGACGCGCTCGGCCCCGCAGCTCAGGAGCGCACGCGTCAGTCCACCGGGACCGGGACCGACCTCGACGACGGTTACGCCGTCGAGCGGCCCGGCGGCGCGGGCGATGCGGGCCGTGAGGTTTAGGTCGAACAGGAAATTTTGCCCGAGCGAGCGCTTGGGCGCCAGGCCGTGCGCGGCGACCACTTCGCGCAGCGGTGGCAGATCGTCGATCACGGCCGGGCAAGCCGATGCGCGAGGTGAAGCGCCGCGATCAGGCTGTCGGCCCGCGCCACGCCGCGTCCGGCGATATCGAAAGCGGTACCGTGGTCGGGCGAGGTCCGCACGAAAGGCAGGCCGAGGGTCACGTTCACACCGTCGTCGAAGGCGAGTGTCTTGATCGGGATCAGGGCCTGATCGTGATACATGCAAAGTGCCGCGTCGTAGCCGCGGCGTGCGCGCGCGTGGAACAGCGTGTCGGCCGGCAGCGGGCCGCTTGCATCGATGCCCTCGCTGCGGAGCAGGGCCACGGCCGGCTTGACCACTGCCGCGTCCTCCGTGCCCAGGGCCCCGTCCTCGCCCGCGTGTGGGTTGAGCCCGGCGACGGCAATGCGTGGCGTGGATATGTGGAAGCGAGCCGCGAGTTCGCGGGCGACGATGCGCCCGGTCTCGACGATGAGCTCTGTCGTGAGCAATTCCGGAACGCGCCGCAGCGGCACGTGGATCGTCACCGGCACGACCGCCAGCGCGTCGCACCACAGCATCATCACCGGGCGGAGCGGGGGGGCGCCGGCGGGGGTGGCCAGATGCGCCAGATATTCGGTATGCCCCGGATGACGGAAGCCGGCCGCGTAGAGGACGTGCTTGGCGATGGGGTTGGTCACGACGGCAGCGGCTCGCCCGGCTGAGGTCAAGGCGACCGCCTGATCGATGGCCGCGATGGTGGCGGCTGCGGTGGCCGCCGTTGGCCGGCCGGGCCGGTTCGCGACGGTGTGGCCGAGCGGCAGGACCGGCAGCCCTTCGCCGAACGCCGCCGCCGCGTCCTCCGGCCGTCGGATCACGGCGACTTGCACGGCAAGGCCACACGATCTCGCCCGCTGCTCGATCAGCGCGGGATCGGCCAGCAGCACGAAGGCGGGAAGGCCCGCCTCGCGGCCGGCCGCCCAGGCCTTGACGGCGATCTCTGGGCCGATGCCGGCCGGCTCGCCCATGGTCAGCGCCAGCGGCAGCGCCGCCAGGCTCGTCACTGGGAGACGCCGTCCTGGGTCGAGGTGCCAAGGTTCTGGCTGAGCTGCGCGGCACCGAAGGTCGCCAGCTCGAGGCGGACCAGGATCGTCTGGTTGTTGCCGCGGATGCCCGTGGTCGGATCGTTGTAGGTGTTCGAATAGCTGATGGCGAACGTGGTGCACTCGTCCCTGTACATGGCGCCCACCGAGGTGGAAGCGACATTTCCGAAGGGCGTGCGCAGGTAGTTGCTCGCCACGGGATTGGCGTAGAAGTTGTAGGTGTTGTTCTTGTCGCCGTTCAAATCGAACAGGACCGACCCGGTGAGCGTCCAGTTCGGCGTGATGTTGTAGGCCGCCGACGTGAGGAGGCCCTCGCGGCGGGTGGGAATCGCCAGGTTCGGCTGTGCCGCATAGCGCCCGTAGGTGATGGCCGTGCTCAGTTTGCCGAAGTTGAGATTGGTCGACACCTCAAGCCGCTTGAGCGCGAACGTCTCCTGATCGAAGCGACCGCGTGCCGTCACCGAGTACATTGGGTCGGGCGCGACATGGACGCGCCCGACGTAGTCCGACGCCCGCTTGTCCAGCCCCGAATCGAGACCGGTATTGGATGGGTCGTTGTAGCCTTGCTCGAACGAGTTCTTGCCGGCGACCTGGTATGATTGGCCGAACAGCAGGTCGGCGTAGCCGCCTTTGTCCGTGGTGATGGTGTACTTGGCGCCGTAGTTGGCCCGCACGCCGCCTTCGACACGATCGTAGCCGGAGAACTTGTTCCACTCGAAGATCGTGGTGTCGTCGAAGACTAGGCTCTGCGAGTCCTCGTTCGGCAGGCTGCCGATGCGGGTCTCATTGGGCCGGGCGATGATCTGGGCGATGGGCTCGATCGTGTGCGTGCCGAGCGTGTCGGTGACGCTGACCAGCGGGAAGCGGTATTCCAGGCCCACCGCCGGCATGACGCGGCCGAGCACGTCGGCGTTCGTGTCGACGAAGTTCGGCACGTACTGGTTGAGCGGGCCGTTGATGTCGGCCTTGAGCCAGGTGCCGTCCATGCGGAAGGATGCGAACGGTGTCCAGGTCTGCCCGAGCGGATCGATGAAGGTGCGACGCCAGCTCACCTCGGCCGTGGCGCGGGAATAGGTGCCCGCCACGCCCTGCATGATGCACTGGCCCTTCACGAAATGGGTGCAGTTGCCGTAATACCCGAGATAGTTGTTGAGCGGTGCCGGCGTCTGCTGGAAGTAGGCTTGGTCGCGCGTCAGGCTGGTGACGTTGGCGTTGAGCGTCACCTCGCCGCCGAGCCAGGAGGGGCCGGCGATCCGCTTGTCGTAGTCCAGAACCGGGTGGACCACCGGCTGCTGCTTCTGCCAGTCGGTGCTCGACAGGCCCTTGAAGTAGTAGCCACGCAGGTCGAAGAAACCGGTCTCGCTGTCACCAGTCAGGAAGACGGTCGACGTCGACTCGCGGAAATACGTGCCCGAGATGCTCTCCGACTTGATTTTGTAGTTCTGGAAGAACCACTTGTCGGTCATGGCAGCGACGTCCCAGCCCCACTGCCATTGCTGGTTGATGAAGAAGCGTCCGGTCGACTCGATCGAGCCACGGAAGCGCTCGTCGCCCGGCCCGAGCGGCGAGGGCAGGAACGCGTCCATGTCGTTCTGGAAGATGCCGGCGGCGCGAATGTTGTAGCTGCCGTTGAGCAGCCGGTGGCGCCACTCCACCTCGCCGAGGAAGCCCTGCCGCGTCAGCACCGTTGGCGTGACCGTCAGATCCATGTTGGGCGCGATGTTGATGAAATAGGGGAGACCGACGCCGTAGCCGAGCGCGCTCGAGGCGAGGTAGTGCGGAGCCAGGAAGCCGGTTTTCCGCTTTACCGTCGGGTCCGGCGACGAGATGTAGGGGATATAGGCGAGCGGAATGCCCGCGAACTCGATGGTCGCGTCCTCGTAGTAGATCATCCGCTCGGTGTTGTTGTGGATGATCTTGGCGGCGCGCACCTGCCAGAGCGGCGGCCGCTCGGGGTTCTCGGCGCAGGGCTCGCAGGCCGTGTACGTGCCCTTCTCGAACACCATCGTCTCGCCGCCGGTGCGCTCGGCGCGCGGGGCCGCGAAACGCGTCGTCACCGGCTTGCCGCCCATGACCGCCGTACGCTGCACGCGCAGGGAGTCGATGAAGCCGTCCTTGAAATCGTCTGTGAGCTCGAACCGATCGCCGGTCACCACCGTGCCGTCGGTCTCGGTGATGCGGGCATTGCCCTTGGCGAAGACGCGCTTGGTGCCGCGGTCGTAGATGACCTCGTCGGCCTGCAGCGTGCGCCCCTGATAGTGAAGCTGCACGTCGCCGATCGCCGACACGGTGTTCTTGTCGTCGTTGTAGACGATCTGACCGGCCTCGACGAGCAGCTTGTCCTTTTCGCCGGACTGATTGACCTTGGCCTGAAGGGCCTCGTTCAGGGTCTGGGCCGACGCCACGGCCGGCAGCATGGCGGACAGCAACGCTGCCGCGATCGCAAGGCTGCTGACCATGCCGATGGTTCGTCTCATACCCTTGTTCCGCCCAAGCCCGCTTCCGCGGATCATTGTTAGCCGTCCTCCTGATAGAGGAGGGCAAGCGTACCAAGCAAGCTGCCGACCACGGCAGGGAACCACGCCGCGACGGCCGGCCCGATCAGGCCCGACCCGCCTAAATCCTGCATGAGCTCCGTCGCAACATAAAGCATGAACCCGGCGACCACTCCACTCAGAACCATCTTGGCTACGCCACCAAATCGAAAAAACCTTAAGGAAACGGATGCGGCAACGAACACCATGGCGACGAAGAGGAGTGGCCGCGCCACCAGCACGTCCCATTGCAGACGATAGCGCGTCGCGTCGAGCCCTGCTTTCTGAGTCCGTTCGATAACCGACGGCAGTTGCCAGAATGGCACGCTCTCGGGCGGCGTGAACGATTGCCGCACCTGGTCCGGCTCCAGGCCGCTCGCCAGCATGTAGCTGCTGAAGCTCTCGGGCTCTTCGCCCGGTGCGATGACGCGGGCGTCGCTCAGTTCCCAGAAGCCGTCACGCAGGGTGGCGCTCTTGGCCTCGATCCGCTCCCGGAACGATCCGCCTTGGTCGAACATGAAGAAGGTCACTCGGTTGAGCGTCGTTGAATTTTCCACCACCTGATCGGCGCGGATGATCGCCTGGCCGTCGACGCTGTGCTGGCGCAGCCACTGCTCCTTGTCGGGCTCGAATTTTTGGCTCTTGGCGAAGACGCGGGCCTCCATCTGGGAGGCCTGCTGCTTCAGGAACGCCGACAGCGGATTGTAGGCTGTGATCGAGACGACGCCGATGGCGGCCGCCACGAACACTCCCGGCTGCAGGAACTCCCACGCCGACACGCCGGCGGCCCGGGCGACCACGAGTTCCAGCTTGCGACTGAGGTTGAGCAGTGCGGCCATGGCGCCGAACAGGATGGCGAAGGGCAACACCTGCTCGGCGACGCTCGGTGTGCGGAAGAGGGCGAGTGTCGCCATCATTGAGGCCGAGGCGCCCGGAGCGTCGCCGGCGCGCCGCATCAGCTCCACGAAATCGAGCGTATAGATGAGCGCGAACACCGTGCCGAAGACCGCGAAGATCATGCGGAGGAAGCGCACCGACAGATAGCGGCCGAGGGTGGGCCCGATCAACATCAGGCGCGCCCGAGCCGCAGCGGCACGAGCCGCTCCATAAGCTGCTGCCGGACGGCGTCGGCCCGGCTGAGCCATGCGCTCACCACCGGTCCGTAGAAGATCGCCAGCAGCGACAGCCCGCAGCCGAGCAGCGGCGTCGCATAGATCGCGGCGACGGCGAAGGGTGAGCGCACGGCGGCGCTGGACGCTGCAAAGCCGATGACGCGCAGGGCGACGACGCCGATCACGGCGAACGCCATGGCAACGCCGCGTCCCTGGCGCGTGGTGCGCGCCTCGCCGAGCGCCGCGAAGGCGATCAGCATGAACGCGATCGGATAGAGCGGCGCCGCGAAGCGGTCGTGCAACTCGGCCCGGAAGCGACCCGCCTGCATCTTATAGTAGGCGTCCTTGGTGTCGGGAAACAGCAGGTCACCGGTCGATCGCTCGCGCGGCTTGTAGACCACGTCGGCGCCGTCCTGACCGAAGGCGGAGAGATCGATGGCGTAGCGGTCGAAGGCGACGATGGCACTGTCGTGATTGCCGTCCTGACGCTGGATGTTGCCCTTCTCGAGCACGAGGTAGCTCTGACCGTCGAAATCGACGGTCTGTCCCCGCTCGGCCAGGTAGACCACCGTCTTGCCCTTCTCGCGGCGATCCTGAAAGAAGATGCCGAGCAGCGTGTCGCCGGAGCGTTCGCGATAGTGGAACGTGATGCCCGAATCGAGCGTCGTGAACTGCCCTTCCTTCACGATGTTGGCGACGAAATCCGCCCGGATTTTGGTGACGAGGTCTCGCAATCCCTGGAAGCTGTTGGGCATGAGCCAGATGGTCATCCAGCCGATGATGGCCGCGACGATAAGCGCAGACACTGCGAACGGACGCAGCAGGCGCGCCGGCGGGATGCCTGCCGCGCTCATCACGATCAATTCCGAATCGCCGTTGAGCTTGTTGAGCGCGTAGGTGGTGCCGATGAACAGCGCGACGGGCGCAATCACGGTGATGAGTGCCGGCAGGGACAGGGCCGTGACGGTGAAGAACACCACGATCGTCTGTCCCTTGCCGGTGAGCAGGTCCATCTGCTTCAGCGCCTCGGTGATCCAGATCACCAGCGTGAGGGCCAGCAGGCAACCCGCGAAACTGACGAAGACATTCCTGAAAATGTATCGTTCAATCAATGACATACGCGATCTCTGCCGAGGTCCTGCAGCCGTCTCGCTGCAGTGCACGATAACATGCCATGCTACCGCTGGCGGGCGACGAAGGCACTTTCAAGGCGCCAGCCGCAGGCGTTTTCCACGGCTGGTGCTATATGACAACGATATGCCCTGGATTCGAGTGGGCGGCGGTCGAGGTCGGCATGAGCGAACGAGTGAAGGTGGAGTTCAAGGGCTTTGAGCGCATCCAGGGGGGCGATGTGGTCGCCTTCGTGGGCGAGGGGCTCGACTTGGCGCCGGCGGCCGCGCAACTCCTGGGGCCGGCGGCGCAACCGCTGGTGCGCCGGGCCGCGGAGGTCGAGCGCTTCAAGGCCAAGCCGCGTAGCGCCCTTGTTCTGGCGGCGCCGGCCGGTCTCGACCTGGACCGGCTGATCATCGTCGGTGTCGGCGACAACGACGACCGGGCCAAGCTCGATTACGTCACGCTCGGCGGTGCGGTGATGGGCAAGCTGGCCGCTGATCGTCCCGCCACCGTGATCTTCGACCTGCCAGCCACCGGCAAGGGCGGGTCCGAAGCGGCCTCCGCGGACGCCTTGGCGGCCGCCGATATTGGCCTTGGGCTGCGGCTGCGCGCCTACAAGTTCGACCGGTACAAGACCAAGAAGGGCGACGATGCAGACGCCAACGGCGGCGCGCCGGCTCGCGTGACGATCCTCGTGGCGGATCCGAGCGAGGCCAAGAAGCGGGGCCGCTCGCGCGAGGCCGTCGCCGCCGGCGTCGTGCTGGCGCGCGATCTGATCAACGAGCCGCCGAACGTGCTGCATCCGGAGGAGTTTGCCGACCGCGCGACCCAGCTCGAAAAGCTGGGCGTCGACGTGGAGGTGCTCGACGAGAAGCAACTCAAGAAACTCGGCATGCGGGCGCTGCTCGGGGTCGCGCAAGGGTCCAAGCGGGAGGCGCGCGTCGTTGTCATGCGCTGGAACGGCGGCCGCGACGGCGACCGGCCGGTCGCCTTCGTCGGCAAGGGCGTGTGCTTCGACAGCGGCGGCATCTCGATCAAACCGGGCGCCGGCATGGAAGACATGAAGGGCGACATGGGCGGCGCGGCGTGCGTCGTCGGCCTGATGCAGGCGCTTGCCAGCCGCAAAGCCAAGGTCAACGTCGTCGGTGCCGTCGGCCTGGTCGAGAACATGCCGGACGGCAACGCGCAGCGCCCCGGCGACATCGTCACCTCCATGTCCGGCCAGACCATCGAGATCATCAATACCGACGCCGAGGGCCGGCTGGTCCTCGCCGACGTGCTCTGGTATGTGCACGACCGCTTCGATCCCACCTTCATGGTCGACCTGGCGACGCTGACGGGCGCCATCATCGTGTCCCTCGGGCACGAGCACGCCGGCCTGTTCTCCAACGACGACGCTCTCGCCGAGCGGCTCATCGCCGCCGGGATCGCGACAGGCGAGACGGTGTGGCGCATGCCCTTGGGCAAAGCCTACGACAAGCTGATCGATTCGAAGTTCGCCGACATGAAGAACACCGGCGGGCGCAACGGCGGCTCGATCACCGCTGCTCAGTTCCTGCAGCGTTTCGTGGAGAAGACGCCCTGGGCGCATCTGGACATCGCCGGCACGGGCATGGGCGTACCGGCGAGCGACATCAACCAGTCATGGGGGCCGGGCTGGGGCGTGCGGCTGCTCGACCGGCTCGTCCGCGACAACTACGAGGGCTGAGCCGGCCGGGCACGCGCCGCAGGTCCGGCAGGGAGGGAGCGATGCCGGTCACCGTCGAGAGGGATGGACCCGTTACCACCATCATCCATTCGCGCCCGAAGGCGCGCAATGCGATGAACGACGAGCACGCGATCGCGCTGTATGAGGCGTTCCTTGCCTTCGAGCGCGATCCGGAGGCATCGGTGGCGGTGTTCTTCGGTGCCGGCGGCGTGTTCTGCGCCGGCTGGGATCTCAAGCAGGCGGCCAGCCGCGTCGGCGTCGAGAATCCGTTGGCATCCATGGATTTCAAGCCCGGCGAGAGCAACTCGCGAGGTCCCATGGGGCCGAGCCGGTTGGACCTCGGCAAGCCGGTGATCGCCGCCGTTGCGGGGCCGGCGGTGGCCGGCGGCATGGAGCTTGCGCTCTGGTGCGACCTGCGGGTGATGGAGGAGGATGCCTATTTCGGGGTCTATTGCCGGCGCTGGGGCGTGCCGCTGATCGACGGCGGCACCGTGCGGTTGCCGCGTATCGTCGGGCAGGGCCGGGCGCTCGACCTGATCCTGACCGGCCGCAAGGTGGAGGCTGACGAGGCCCTGGCCATCGGCCTTGCCAACCGCGTGGTGCCGCGCGGGCAGGCTCGGCCGGCGGCCGAGGAATTGGCCCACCAGATCGCCCGCTTCCCGCAGGCGTGCATGCGGGCCGACCGCGCGTCGGCCTATGCGCAATGGGACCATACGGTGGAGGACGCGCTACGGATCGAGTGGCAGACTTCCGCGTCGATGGTAGAGCGGGAAGGGGCCGCGGGCGCGGCCCGGTTCGCCGCAGGCAAAGGCCGGGGCGGCGACTTTTCCAGCATTTGACCAGCCGGCGATGACCGAGGTGCTATTCTATCACCTGTTGCGGCAGCCGCTGGAAGCGGTGCTGCCGACGCTGCTGCAGAAGAGCATCGCGCGCGGCTGGCGGGTCGTGGTGGAAGTCGGAGACGAGGAGCGGCTGGCGTCCCTGGACGACCATCTGTGGACCTATTCCGACGACAGCTTCCTGCCGCACGGCACGGCACGGGAGCCCGATGCGGCCGATCAACCGATCGTGTTGGCGACGGGCCCGGACAATCCCAACGGCGCCCGCGTGCGCTTTGTTGTCGCCGGGGCGAGCGCCCCGGACGCGCTCGACGGCTACGAGCGCGTGGTGCTGATCTTCGACGGCCGGGACGAGGATGCGCTCGCCGCGGCCCGCGCCGACTGGCGCCGGGTCAAGTCGGCCGGCGCCGAGGCGACGTATTGGCAGCAGGACGAGGACGGTCGCTGGGGCCGCAAGGCGTAGGGGTGCACCCAACCGGCGCGAGGCGCCGGATTCACAATACGGACGTCTTTACCCGGCAGAGGAGCGCCCATGAGCTACTCGTCGTCCGCCTGCTTCATGGTCGCCTGGCTGGCCATCGCCCCGATCGCCGCTGCCCAGGACCGCAGCGGCCAGCCGCCGAGGCGCCCCGCGGAGCAGACGTCCGAGCGCGCCGCCGCGGCATCGGAGCGGCTGCCCGCCGACTCGATCACCCACCACGAGCTGAAACTGCCGGGTCGCACCTTGCGCTACACGGCGACGGCCGGCAGCCTTCCGCTCGTCGATCCCAAGGGCAAGCTGCTCGCCGAGATCGCCTACGTGGCCTATGTCCTCGACGGTGAGCCGGGCGAGCGCCGGCCGATCACCTTCGCCCTCAACGGCGGCCCGGGCGCCTCGTCGGCCTATCTGCACCTCGGCTCGCTCGGCCCGAGGCGCCTGCCGTTCGGCAGCCAGGGCGACACGCCTTCCGACACGCCGGCGCTGGTGGACAACGCCGACACCTGGCTCGACTTCACCGACCTCGTCTTCATCGACCCGGTGGGGACGGGCTTCAGCCGCTTCGCGGAGCCCAGCGAGGACTTGCGCAAGCAGTTCTGGTCGGTGGACGGCGACGCGCGCGCGTTGTCCCGCACCATCGCCAAATACCTCGCTCGCAGCGGCCGCCTCACGTCACCCAAATATCTCGTCGGCGAAAGCTATGGCGGCTTCAGGCTGCCCAAGATCGCGAGCCTGTTGCAGACCAGCGAGGGCGTCGGCGTATCCGGTCTCGTCATGCTGTCGCCGGTGCTCGACTTCTCGCTCCTGACGGATGGCCCGACCAAGCTGCTGACGACGGCGGCGCTGCTGCCGTCCATGGCGGCGGCGAAGCTGGAGCGCGAGGGTAAGCTCAGCGCCGACGCGATGGCGGCCGTCGAGCGCTATGCCAGCGGTGATTATCTGACGGATCTGGTACGCGGTCCTCGCGACAAGGAAGCCGTCGCTCGCATCGTCGATCGCGTGAGCGAACTGACGGGCCTCGACCGCAGCCTGGTCGAGCGTCTGGGCGGGCGCATCGACGCGCGGACCTTCGCGCGCGAATTCTATCGCGGCAGCGGCCGCGTCGGCAGCAGCTACGACGTGCTCGTGTCCAGCCCGGATCCCTATCCGAACGACGCGCGCACGCGCTACGAGGACCCCATCCTGGAAGCCGCGACCGCTCCCCTCACCAGCGCGGCCGTGGACTATCTGTCGCGCACGCTGAACTGGGCTCCCGACGCCCGCTACAACCTGCTCAGCGAGGAGGTGAACCGGGGCTGGAATTGGGGCGGCGGCTTGAGCCCACCCGAGGTGCTGAGCGATCTGCGATCGGCGCTGGCGCTCGATGAGAAACTCAAGGTCCTCACCGTGCACGGCTTCACCGATCTGGTGACTCCCTATTTCGAGTCCAAGCTGGCGCTGGCGCAGCTGCCGCAGATCGGTGCGACCGATCGCGTTCGATTCGAGGTGTTCCCCGGTGGCCATATGTTCTATTCGAGGGACGGATCGCGCTCGCGCTTCCGCGAGGCGGTGAGGCGGCTCTATCAGCCGTCGACCGGCGAGGGCGGCCAACGCCCCAATGGAACATTGCGTGACTGATGTGATCGAGTCCGGGTCCCCCCGCCCGGGTTGCGGCGGCCTGTGCCGTTCCCTGCGCTCCCTCCCGCGGCTGGCGCCCCTGGCGCTGCTCCTCGTCGGCCTGGGCGGCTGCTCCTTCGACATGGACGGTTTTGCCTTCGGCAACGACAAGTCGGTCACGGCCCACGTCGGCACCAGCGAGCCGCTGCTCGGGCCCGACGGGCGCTGCACGGCTGACGTCAACGTCAGCCCATCGGCCCTGGGACAGTCGCGTCCGGGCGTCGAGATCGGCATGACCGAGTGTGAATTGGTGCGTCTCAAGGGACAGCCGAACGACGTGCTGGTCGGCGAAAGCGGCAAGGGCCAGCGCGAGGTGCAGGTGCTCTACCAGGAGCCTACGGGCAAGAAGCTCTTCATGTTCACCGACAACAAGCTCACCCGCGTGGTCGAGTGAGCGCCGGACTCAACAGGGTCGAGCAGGTACCGGGCCGGCGCACATCTTCCCGGAGATGGGCTGGCGCCGTGCCGAAATGCTCAGAACAATTGATCCCGAAAGAGGTGTTTCCACCGACCGAGACAAGTTAGAGCATTTCGCCATTGACGAGATCACCCAAGGCGCAGAACTGCTCGTCGTCTCTTGAATCTTTAGTGGAGCGCTTCTTCTGCGCTTGCGTGGTTCCACCCTATCACCATGCGGCCCTAGGGCATTTTCGAGCGAAGCGGACGCCGGTTCGCGTGAAGAAATGTCACAAAACAAATAGGTAGAGCATTTCCGCGATTCGGAGAAACGCGGAAATGCTCTACCCGGTCGTCGACAGTTCGGCGCCCATGACCAGCGTCACCGCCCCGTCCAAAAGCGGTGCCGCCGTCTCGAAGAAGCGGGCGACGACGGCGGATCCGTTGTGACTGTCCATGGCCGCCTGATCGGCATAGCGCTCATAGGTCGTGAACAGGCAGGGATCGCCGCCATCCTGGCTTACGAAATAGCCGATCGTCCCCGGCTCGTTGGCGCGTGCGTGGGCGGCGACGGCAAGTAGCCCATCGCGCATGGCGTGCTCCGCGCCTGGCTTGACTCGGATGATCGCGGTCACCGTGTGCATAGGGCTTGCTCCCGATTGGTTGCGGCCAAGGACCTCCCATACCACAGCCGGCGCGCCGTCACGCGCTGGCGGCCTCGATCTCGCTGGAGACCGTCAGCCATTCGTCTTCGGCGGTCGCGAGCGCCTGGGCCGCGTCGGCGCGCATTTTCGAGAGCTCGGCGGCCTTGGCCGGGTTCCTGGCGAACGTGTCGGGAGTGGCCAGCGCCGTGTCGACCTTCTCGATGGCGGCGCTCAGCTTGCCGATCCGCGTTTCCAGCACGTCGAGGCGCTTGCGGAGGGGCGCCAGCGCCTGGCGTCGCTCGGCCGTCTGGCGACGGCGGTCGGCCTGTTCGCCGCCACTCGTCGTGTTGCTCCGCTCCGGCGCCGGACCGGTCAGGACCAGCTTGCGATAGTCGTCCAGATCGCCGTCGAACGTGCGCACGGTGCCCTCGGCGACCAGCCAAAGCCGCTCGACACAGGCTTCCACCAGAAAACGGTCGTGGCTGACGAGGATGACGGCGCCGGGATAGTCGTTGATCGCCTCCATCAGCGCCTGGCGGCTGTCGATGTCGAGATGGTTGGTCGGCTCGTCAAGGATGAGCAGGTGCGGACCCTCGAAGGCCGCGAGCCCCATGGTGAGGCGGGCCCGCTCACCCCCCGAGAGGGCGCTCACCGGCGTATCGCCCTTCTGTCCGGGAAGCCCCATCTGCGCCGCCCGAGCCCGGATCTTGGCTTCAGGGGCGCCGGGCATGAGCTCCGCCACGTGCTGGAAGGGCGTCGCGCCCGGCGTGAGCTCATCGAGCTGATGCTGGGCGAAGTAGGCGACGGAAAGCTTGCTCGACCGGGTCAAAGTGCCGGCGAGCGGAGCGAGCCGACCGGCCAGCAGCTTGGCGAAGGTCGATTTGCCGTTGCCGTTTTGCCCCAGCAGGGCGACGCGGTCGTCGGGCGACAGACTGAGGTTCAGGCCGCGCAGCACCGTGCGATCGCCGTAGCCGGCAGCGACCCCCTCCATGGCGATCAGCGGCGGCGCCAGGGCGCGCGGCGGCGCCGGCAGGTTGAACGGCAGCACCTCCTCGTCGGTCATGGCCGCGATCGGCTCCATCTTCTCCAGCCGTTTCAGCCGCGACTGGGCCTGCCGCGCCTTGGAGGCTTTGGCCCGGAAGCGGTCGACGAAGGCCATGAGGTGCTTGCGCTCGGCCTCCTGCTTGCCGCGGGCGGCGGCCTGCAGCGCCATTTTCTCGCGCCGCTGGCGGTCGAACGCGGTGTAGCCGCCGCGGTAGAGCGTGAGCTTGCCGCGATCGAGATGCAGGATGTGATCGACGGCCTCGTCGAGGAGCTCGCGGTCGTGACTGATGACGATCGCCGTATGCCGGTAACGGCCGAGAAAGTCGTAGAGCCAGAGAGTGCCCTCGATATCCAGGTAGTTGGTCGGTTCGTCGAGCAGCAGCAGGTCCGGCTCGGAAAACAGCACGGCGGCGAGGGCGACCCGCATGCGCCAGCCGCCCGAGAACGACGCGCACGGCCTCGTCTGAGCCGCCGCGTCGAAGCCGAGCCCGTGCAGGATGGAGGCGGCGCGCGCCGGCGCGGAATGGGCGTCGATGTCGATCAGGCGCGTCTCGATGTCGGCCCGGCGCATGGGGTCACCGGTGGTCTCCGCCTCGGCCATCAGGGCGGCGCGCTCGGTGTCGGCAGCAAGCACGACCTCTAGCAAGGTCTCCGGGCCACCTGGCGCTTCCTGGGCGACGGCACCGATGCGCCGGTGGCGGGGCAGCGACACGCTGCCGCTCTCCGACGCGATGTCGCCGAGCAGCAGGCGAAACAGGGTCGACTTGCCCGCGCCGTTACGGCCGACGAGGCCGACGCGCGCGCCATCCGGAACGGCGGCGCTCGCCTTGTCGAACAGGACCCGTGGCCCAAGCCGGTAGGTGAGGTCGTTGATATGAAGCATCGACGGCTTTTGCCGCTACGGTCCCCGCGGTGCAAGCACGCAGCCCGGTCAGGCGCCCGGGAGGGGCGGCAACAGGGGTGCTTCGCGATCTTTGTGCACGGCCGCCGCAATGTCGCCGGCTTCGCGCCGCGGCGCCGCCTCGTCCGAGCGGCGTCATGCCTGTGGATAACCCCTTGATTCGCTGTGGAGTACATGCGCCGCCACCTCTCCCGTCCCGCTCTCTTGCTGGTCATCGTTGCCTTGGCCTGCGGCACGCTCGCAGTGCTCGATGCCTCAGCCCGCCAGCGCAGCGAGGCCCGGGCTCTGTTCGTCCCGCTGCTACGCCGCTAGAGCTTTCGAGCGAAGTGGACGCCGGTTCGCGTGAAGAAAACGCGACAAAACAAACAGATAGAGCATTTCGGCGATTCGAGGAAACGCGGAAATGCTCTAGATCGCTTCATCGAAGGCTGTTTCGTGGTCGCGACGCCTGATTCGGACGGCTCGCCTCTGGGCGGTTGCTTTTCGAGAGGTCCGGGCGCGTCGTTGCGCTGGCGCGGCCAGTGCGATTCGCGAGGGCTCAAGGCCCGGAACCGCCCGGCCGCTTGACGTTGCCCACCCCCGGCCCGAGCATGCCGGTCGAGGGCGGCGTAGGCTTTGGCGGTCTCAGGGCGGCGCGGCATCGCTGCGTCCGAGCATCGGATGCGTTCAAGATCGGGTGGCTTGGTTCGGGCCCGATGCTCTTGGGGGGGCAATACCGTGGTTTCGCTGGTGCGCGTGCCGTTTTTCAAGGACGCAGGTATCGACCTGACGCCGTTCGAGCAACGTTGCCATTGGCGCAAGTTCGATGTTGACGAGATCCTCGTCGACTTCGAGGACACGTCGACGGACGTCTTCTTCATCGTCGGCGGCGATGTCCGCATTCTGATTCGCACGCAGGCGGGCAAAGAGATCATCCTGGGCGAGATGCGGGGCGGGCAGTTCTTTGGCGAACTGGCTGCCATCGACGGCGTCGGCCGCTCCGCCAATGTGACCGCGCTGACGCGGGGCGAGGCATGCATCGTGCCCGCCCACGTCTTCCGCGAGATGATCTATGCGGCGCCGCCGCTCGCCGAGCGGATCATGCGGCTGCTGGCCGGGCGGGTCCGCGAGCTCAATGCGCGGCTGATGGAGCATTCGGTGCTCGACCTGCGGCATCGGCTCTACTCCGAGCTGCTGCGGCTCTCGCTGCCGCGCGCCGGCCACGGCAACGAGCGTGTGGTGACGCCGCCTCCCTACCATCACGTGCTGGCCGCGCGTATCGGCTGCCGCCGCGAGCAGGTAACGCGCGAATTCACCACCATGTCGCAAGAGGGGCTCGTGGAGCGGACCCGCGGCGCCCTGGTGCTGAAGAGCCCGCACATTCTCGAAGCCCGCGTGGCCGAAGCCCTGCGCGAAGACGCCTAGAGTCTTTCCGCGTTTCTTCGAATCGCCGAAACGCTCTATCTGCTTGTTTTGGCGCGTTTTCTTCACGCGAACCGGCGTCCACTTCGCTCGAAAACGCTCTGGGGCGTTTCAGCGCCGAGGGCGCACCGGACCGGCCAGTTTGGCGCAGCTGCGACGAGTGCCTGGCCATGAGGCAGGGGCCGCTTGTCGCCCCCGTGGGGCGCCGCTATAAGGCCGCCACTTTCCCTGACCCGTGACCCGTTTTCCGCGAGTGAACCGCATGGCCCTCGAGCGCACATTCTCCATTCTCAAGCCCGACGCAACGGAACGTAACCTGACCGGTGCGATCAACGATGTGATTGAAAAAGCCGGTCTGCGGATCGTCGCGCAAAAGCGCGTCCGCATGACCCGGGAGCAGGCCGAGACCTTCTACGGCGTGCATCGCGAGCGGCCGTTCTTCGCTGAGCTGGTCGCGTTCATGACCGCCGCGCCGGTGGTCGTCCAGGTGCTGGAGGGCGAGGGCGCCATCGCGCGCTATCGCGAGGTGATGGGCGCCACGAACCCGGCCAACGCAGCGGAGGGCACCATCCGCAAGCTGTTCGCCAGGTCGGTTCAGGAGAACTCCGTGCACGGCTCCGATGCGCCGGAGACCGCACAGGTCGAGATCGCCCAGTTCTTCGCCGGGAACGAGATCGTCGGCTGAATAGGTCGGTTGCTTGGGCCGCTGTTGACGCCGCGTCGACAGCGGCCCATACGGCCGTTCCGTCGTCCCGTTCCACACGCAGGGCCTCGCGGCGCGGACCGAGCAGCCGAGCCCAAAGGAGATCACACGTGCGCCTGACTGCCCTTACGCTTTTCGGTCTGCTCGCCGCCACGCAGGCGCTCGCCGGTGCCTCCAGCACGGCGGTCCGCATTCCCGCCAATGATCCGACGGCTGCCAATCTCTCCCCTTACGAGATCAGTTTGCGCGCTTTCGACGCCTGCCAGGTCACCCAGTCCCGCCTGCTGAACACCACGCGCGAGCAGGTGCACACGCCGTGCAGCTGCTACGCCAAGCGCACCGTCGCCAGGATGGACAAGGAGGAGATCGCCGCCTTCCGTCGCACCGGCTACTTCAGCGACAGCGCACGCGCCAAGGCGGTCGAGGCTCTCAATTACTGCAAGCTGAAGAGCCCGTTCTAGAGCATTTCCGCGTTTCTTCGAATCGCCGAAATGCTCTATCTGTTTGATTTGGCGCGTTTTCCTCACGCGAACCGGCGTCCACTTCGCTCGAAAACGCTCTAAACCACAGGCGCACCCGTCGGCGGCTGGCTCGCCTCGGACGGTCAGCTGCTTCGCTCGTCGCGGCCTCATGCCGGCTGAAGCATGTCGCGTTCAGATGGGATCATCTGAATGGAAATGCTCCACGCCAGGCCTGAGGCGCCTCGTTCCGTCCACAGCGGCTCAGTCGACCGTCAGCGACGCCTCGGCCACGGCTTGTGCGTCGGCATAGATCACCCGATCCTGCGCGAGCGTGGCGCGTCCGGCGGCGACCAGGGCGAGGGCCCTGGGGTAGAGGCGGTGCTCCGCGGCCAGGACGCGGGCCGCCAGGGTGTCCGCCGTGTCGCCGAAGCGCACCGGCACGGCGGCCTGGGCAATAATCGGCCCGGCGTCCAGTTCGTGGCTGACGAAATGCACGGTGCAGCCGTGCAGCCGCATGCCGGCGGCCAACGCCCGCTCGTGGGTATGCAATCCCGGTAGCGCGGGCAGCAGCGAGGGGTGGATGTTGATCAACCGCCCGCGCCAGGCCGTAACGAAGGACGGCGTCAGCACCCGCATGAAACCGGCCAGGCAGACGAATTCGACACCTTCCTGGCGCAGCCGTGCGTCGATCGCCTCCTCGAAGGCGGCACGATCGCCTTTAAACGGCCGGTGGTCGACCACCACCGTCGTGATCCCCTGCGCGGCCGCCGTCGCGAGGCCCCCGGCGTCGGGCTGATTGGCCAGGACGAGCACGATGTCGGCTGGATAGTCGGCCCCCTTCGCGGCCTCGATGAGGGCCTCCATGTTGGAGCCGCGACCGGAAATGAGGACGCCGACACGCCGCCGGGCGGTGAGCGGGGTGGGACCCGTCACGTCCTGAGTTGCCCGCGCGTGGTGACCCGGGGCCCGCTGCCGGCGACGACGACCTCGCCGATGCGCAACGCCGTCTCGCCTTCCGCCATCAGCGCCGCCTGAAGCTCGACCGCTCGCTCCCGCGGAACGACGGCGATCATGCCGATGCCGCAGTTGAAGGTGCGCAGCATTTCGCCTTCGGCGATGCCGCCGGTCCGGGCCAGCCAGCCGAACACGGGCGGCGGCTCGATGGCGTCGAGATCGAGGCTCGCCCCCAGCCCGTCCGGAAGCACGCGAGGAATGTTGTCGGGAAAGCCGCCGCCGGTGATGTGCGCCAGCGCCTTGATGCCGTCCGATCGCCGCAGGGCATGCAGGATCGGCTTGACGTAGATGCGGGTCGGGGCCAGCAGCGCCTGTCCCAGGGTGTGGCTGGGGCTGAAGGGGGCCGGCGCGTCCCATCCGAGGCCGGCGTCTGCAACGACCCGCCGCACCAGCGAGAAGCCGTTGGAATGCACGCCTGACGAGGTGAGGCCGATGAGCACGTCTCCGGCGGCGACGTCGGCGCGCGGCAGCAACTGTCCGCGCTCGGCCGCGCCGACGGCAAAGCCGGCCAGATCATAGTCGCCAGCCGCGTACAGCCCCGGCATTTCGGCCGTTTCGCCGCCGATGAGCGCGCAGCCGGCCTCGCGGCAGCCCGCGACGATTCCGGCGACGACCGCCGCGCCGGCCTGGCGGTCGAGCTTGCCAGTTGCGAAATAGTCCAGGAAGAACAGTGGTTCGGCGCCTTGGACGATGAGATCATTGACGCACATGGCGACGAGATCGATGCCGATCGTATCGTGGATGCCGGTCTCGATGGCGATCTTGACCTTGGTGCCGACGCCGTCGTTGGCGGCGACGAGGATCGGATCCCGAAAGCCGGCTGCCTTGAGGTCGAACAGCCCACCGAACCCGCCGATCTCCGCATCGGCTCCCGGCCGCCGCGTGGCACGCACGAGCGGCTTGATGGCCTCCACCATGGCATTGCCGGCGTCGATATCGACGCCTGACGCCGCATAGGTGAGGCGATGTCCGCCCGGTTGCTTGTCCGTCATTGCGCTTGCCGGCTCCACCGTTGCCATCATACCTGGAGATGGGCGCAGGTACGACGGTCGGCGCGCGCGTGCAAGGTCCATCGCGAATCTGTCCTTTGGCGCATAAGTTGGCCGTGGATCCACGCCGATGACACTACCAAACCTTATCACCATTGCGCGCCTGTTCATGGTGCCGCTCGTCGTCGCTGCGATCGGCGCCGGCCGGTGGCAGGCGGCATTCGTGGTGTTCGTCCTGGCGGGCCTCTCGGATGCGGTCGACGGCTTCATCGCCCGGCGCTGGAACATGCGTTCCGAGCTCGGCGCCTACATCGACCCATTCGCCGACAAGGCGCTACTGGTCTCCATTTACGTGGCGCTGTCGGTCGCCGGTGCCCTGCCGGGTTGGGTCGCCATCGTCGTGGTTTCCCGCGACGTCATGATCGTGTCGGCCATCGTCATGTCGTGGCTGCTGGAGCGGCCCATGGCCATGCGCCCCCTCGCGGTCAGCAAGATCAATACGGCGGCGCAGATCGCCTTCGCGGCGATCGTGCTGGCCGCCAATGCGTTCGACCTGCCGTTGGGGCCGGGCTTCGACGTGGGCGTTCTGGTCATCGTCGTCTTGACGCTGCTGTCGGCCGGTGCCTATCTCGCGCTGTGGCTTCGGCACATGGCTGTTTAGGGCGGCGGCGAGCAGGCGCGGGCGGGCCACGACCCGCGGCCGATTGGCGCGGCGTCCGAAGCCGGGCTCCGCTCCGCAGGCGTCCGGCTCGGCGCCCCCCACATCGAACCGGAGACGGCGCAGGCACGTCATGACCATTCAGCGGCAGGTCGTCTTCTGGAGCCTGGCACTACTCGCCGTCGTGCTCACGCTCTTCGCCTTGCGCGATGTGCTGCTGCCGTTCGTGGCCGGGCTCGTACTCGCCTATCTGCTCGATCCGCTGGCCGACCGGCTCGAGCGGCTGCACATCAACCGCTTGGCAGCGACCGTGCTCATCCTCGGCGCCTGCGTCCTCGTGTTCATCCTGGCGCTGATGGTCATCGTGCCGGTGCTCGGCAATCAGCTCGCCGCCTTTCTCGACAAGCTGCCGGCGACCGTCGCGCGCCTCCAGCAACTCGCGGTGGAGCAGGGCGGCCCGCTGCTGCGCCGCATCGGCGGCGACAAGGCCTTGTCGGATATGCAGAGCTCGCTCGGCCAGGTGATGTCGCAGGCGGCGAGCTGGATCGGTCAGTTCCTCACCTCGCTGTGGTCCAGCGGGCAGGCGGTGATCGGCATTGTTTCGCTGATCGTGGTGACGCCTGTGGTCGCCTTCTACCTCCTCATCGACTGGGACCGCATGGTCGCGACCGTCGACGGCTGGGTTCCGCCGCGCCACCGCCCCACGGTGCGCATGCTGGCCCACGAGATCGACATGGCGATCGCGGGCTTCCTGCGCGGCCAGGCGCTGGTCTGCCTGTGTCTGGGCACGTTCTACGCGCTCGGTCTCACCGCCGTCGGGCTGAATTTCGGCATCCTGATCGGGCTCGGCAGCGGCTTGCTGACCTTCATTCCCTATGTCGGATCGTTGACCGGCTTCGTCGTGTCGCTCGGCGTCGCCATCGTCCAATTCTGGCCCGACTGGACCATGATCGCGGCGGTCGCCGCCATCTACATCGTCGGCCAGTTCGTCGAGGGCAACGTGCTGTCGCCGCTGCTCGTCGGCGACGCGGTCGGTCTGCATCCGGTCTGGCTGATGTTCGCGTTGTTCGCCTTCGGCTCTCTGTTCGGCTTCGTCGGGGTGCTGCTCGCGGTGCCTCTGGCGGCGGCCGTCGGCGTACTGATCCGCTTCGGCCTGCGGCAGTATCTGAACAGTCCATACTACGATGATGCCGCGGCGCCCGAGACGCCGGCGCCCAAGACGCCGGCGTCCAAGCCCTCCGCCTCGTCCGATGCCCATGCCGCCTGACGGGGGCGGCGCGCCGGAGCGGCGCTATGGCTAAGGACGCTCGTCAATTGACATTGCCGTGGCCGGTCGACGCCCGCCTCGAGCTGGACGATTTCCTGGTGGGCGAGGCGAACGCGCAGGCATTGGAGCTGGTGATGCGGTGGCCGGATTGGCCGGAGCCGGTGCTGCGTCTGGCGGGGCCGCCAGGTGTGGGTAAAAGCCATCTCGCCGCGATCTTTGCCAAGCATGCCGGCGCCACGCGCCTGGCCGGAGTGGAGCTCGACGCGGATGCCGTTCTCGGCCTCGACGCCGCCCGCCCATTGGTGGTGGACCCCTGTGACCGGGGGCTCGCCGACGAGCATGCGCTCTTCCATCTGCTCAACCGCATCCGGGCCAACCGCGGCAGCGCGTTGCTGGTGGGCGCCCTCGCGCCCCAGCACTGGGGACTGGAGACGGCCGATCTGGTGTCGCGCCTGCGGCTGTCGCCGGTCGTCGAGATCGCGGCGCCGGACGACGCGATGTTCAAGGCGATACTGGTCAAGCTGTTCCACGACCGGCAGCTTGTCGTCGATGCGGCTGTCGTCGACTATCTCGCTCTGCGCCTGGAGCGCTCCGTGGCCCGGGCGCGCGAGATCGTCGGTTTGCTCGACGGTCAGGCCCTGAGCCTGGGGCGGCGCATCACCCGGCCGATGGCGGCCGAGGTTCTGCGGCTGGCCGGGTCGATCGGCGCGATAGAATCCGAAGGGGGGGATGGGGAATGACAAAGGCGCCGACACGTACTCCTGCGGGCCGGGCAACGCGGCGCGTCGCCGTGCGCCGGTCGCCGCCGCGGCCGCGTCGCTCTGTTGTCACACAAGCGCACGAAAACGCTGCAGCCGAGCGACCGAAGGACACTGCGATGCCCGAAGGAGAACGTGCCATGCCGACCGAAGACGATGCGCTGGCCTCCGCCGTCGTCGCTCATGACGTCGAGCCGGAGGCAACGCCCGATCCCCAGAACCTCAAGATGGCGCGGGAAAGCGGCGATGCGTCCGCCGCGGCCGTCGAGGTCGCGGTTCCCGACGGCGTCAGCCTGCGCGACAAGCCCGAGCGCTTCATCAACCGCGAGCTGTCCTGGCTCCACTTCAATCGCCGCGTCTTCGAGGAAGCGTCTAACGAGGCGCATCCGCTGCTCGAACAGCTCCGCTTCCTCTCCATTTCGGCCAACAATCTCGACGAGTTCTTCATGGTGCGCGCCGCCGGCCTGCGCGGGCAGGTGCGCACCGGCGTCGAGACCCGCTCGGAGGATGGCCTGACGCCGGCCGAGCAGCTCGCGGCCATCGGCAAGGCGGTGTCGACGCTGGCCCTCGACCAGCAGCGCCGCTGGCGCGAGCTCAAGGACAGGCTGCTCGACAACGGCATCGTCATCGTCGACAGCACTGACCTGACCCAAGCCGAGAGCATGTGGCTGGAGGACCATTTCCTCAGCCACATCTTCCAGATCCTGACGCCGCTGGCGGTCGATCCGGCGCATCCGTTCCCCTTCATTCCCAATCTGGGGTTCTCGATCGCGCTGTCGCTGTTCCGCCAGAGCGACCACCGGGCGCTCAACGCGCTGATCCGTGTGCCCAACAAGGTGGAGCGCTTCATCCGGCTGCCGGATTTCGCCGAGACGGGGGCGCAGCGGCTGCTGCCGCTGGAGCTGGCCATCGTCCTGTTCACCGGCCGGCTCTTCCCGGGCTACACCGTGACCGGCCAGGGCGGCTTTCGCATCATCCGCGACAGCGACCTGGAGATCGAGGAGGAGGCGGAAGACCTGGTGCGCCTGTTCGAGACGGCGCTGAAGCGCCGTCGGCGCGGCACGGTGATCCGGGTCGAGGTCGACAGCCACATGTCGGAGGAGCTGCGCAACTTCGTCATCGGCGAGCTCGACGTATCGGCCGACGAGGTCTTCCTGGTGGAGGGCATGCCGGCGCTGAACGAATTGTCGCAGCTGGTATCCATCGACCGGCCGGACCTCAAGTTCAAGCCCTACCACCCGCGCTATCCCGAGCGGGTCCGCGAGCACGCGGGTGACTGCTTTGCCGCCATCCGGCAGAAGGACCTGATCATCCACCACCCCTATGAGTCCTTCGACGTGGTGGTGCAGTTCCTCCAGCAGGCGGCGCGCGACCCCAACGTCGTCGCCATCAAGCAGACCCTTTACCGCACCTCGTCGGACTCGCCGATCGTGAAGGCGCTCGCGGAGGCGGCCGAGGCCGGCAAGTCGGTGACGGCGCTGGTCGAGCTCAAGGCGCGCTTCGACGAGGAGGCCAACATTCGCTGGGCCCGCGATCTGGAGCGGGCCGGCGCGCAGGTGGTGTTCGGCTTCATCGAGCTGAAGACCCACGCCAAGCTGTCCTCGGTGGTGCGGCGTGAGGGCGGCCAGTTGGTGACGTACTGTCACGTGGGCACGGGCAACTACCACCCGATTACCGCCCGCATCTACACCGATCTGTCCTATTTCACGGCCGATCCGATCATCGCCCATGACGTCGCGCGCATCTTCAACTTCATCACCGGTTACGCGGAGCCCGCGGAGCTGGAGCGCATGGCGGTGTCCCCGGTCACGCTGAAGGCGCGCATCCTCCAGCATATCGACGAGGAGATCGCGCACGCCAAGGCCGGGCGCCCCGCCGCGATCTGGCTGAAATGCAATTCGCTCGTCGACCCCGTCGTGATCGATGCGCTTTATGTGGCGAGCCAGGAGGGCGTGCAGGTCGACTGCGTGATTCGCGGCATCTGCTGTCTGCGACCCGGGATCCCGGGACTCTCGGAGAACATCCGCGTCAAATCGATCGTCGGGCGTTTTCTGGAGCATAGTCGCATCTACGCCTTCGGAAACGGCCTGGGCCTTCCTAACCAAAAGGCACACGTCTATATCTCGTCGGCCGATCTGATGCAGCGGAACCTGGATCGGCGGGTCGAGGCGCTGTGTCCCATCGCGACGCCGACGGTCCACCAGCAGGTCCTCGACCAGATCATGTTGGCCAATCTGCTGGACAACGAACAGAGCTGGCGGGTTTTGCCAGATGGCTCCGCCACCCGTATCCAACGCATGCAGGGCGAGGAGCCATTCAACGCTCATCGCTACTTCATGACCAATCCGAGTTTGTCTGGACGTGGAAAGTCACTCAAGGATTCGAGCCCTCGTACCCTTCCGAAGCGCTCGACCAAGCGATAGCGACAACGTTCGGTCCGGCGAGGGCGCCCGGGTGGGCGACGGCGGCGACAAGGCGCCGGGACGTCTGGTGATCGGGCCGCCGGTCGCCATCGTCGACATCGGTTCCAACTCGGTTCGCCTCGTCGTCTACGAGGGGCTGACGCGTTCGCCGACGCCGCTCTTCAACGAGAAGGTGTTGTGCGGCCTGGGCCGCAGCGTCGCGAGCACCGGCCAGTTGGCCGAGGAGGCGGTCGCCAAGGCGCTGCGGGCGCTCGCGCGGTTCCGGGTTCTCTGCGGGATCATGAAGGTCGCCGAGATCCACGTGCTGGCGACCGCCGCCGTGCGCGATGCCGCCAACGGCCAGGATTTTCTCGCCAAGGCCGAGGCGGTCAGCGGCTGCCAGATCAAGCTGCTGGCGGGCACCCGGGAAGCCGAGCTGTCGGCCCTCGGCGTCATCTCGGGCTTTCATCGCCCGGACGGCGTCGTCGGCGACCTCGGTGGCGGCAGCCTGGAACTGGTGGATGTGAAGGGTAGCGCCATGGGCGCCGGTGTCAGCCTGCGCCTGGGCGGTCTTGCCTTGCAGGACGCCGCCGGCGGCTCGCTCAAGAAGGCGCAGAAGATCGCCCGCGAGGCCTTGGCCGGGATCGATCAGGCCGAGGCGATGCGGGGCCGCAACTTCTATGCGGTCGGCGGCACGTGGCGCGCGTTGGCGACGCTGCATATGAGCCAGATGGGCTACCCGCTCCACGTGATGCACAGCTACACGATCACGCCGCGCGACGCGATGGATTTCGCCAGCATGGTCGAACGGGTCGAGGCCGGCACGCTCGACGCGATCGACAACGTCTCCGAGGCGCGTCGACCATTGCTCGCCTACGGCGCTCTGGTGCTCGAAGAAATCATTCGGCGCGGCAAGCCCAAGGCGATCGTCATCTCGGCGCTCGGCGTGCGCGAGGGGCTGCTCTACGAATTGCTCGACGACGAGAGCCGCGCCCTCGACCCGCTGCTGACCGCGGCGGCGGAGTTCAACGAACTGCGCGCGCGATCACCGGCCCACGCCGAGGAGCTGGTGGCCTGGATGGACGATCTGTTCCATTCACTGCACTTGGACGAGACGGCCGACGAGCGGCGCGTGCGCCATGCGGTTTGCCTCGTCTCGGACATTTCCTGGCGCGCGCACCCGGACTATCGCGGCGAGCAGGCGCTCGGCCTCCTCGCGCAGGCCTCGTTCGTGAGTCTTGATCACGCCGAGCGAGCCTTCATCGCGCTGGCCAACTATTTCCGCCACGTCGGGCTGTCGGATGATGGCAACTTGCGGGCCCGCGAGCTGTTGACGGTGCGGATGCTCGACCGCGCCCGCATCCTGGGGGCGGCGATGCGGGTTGCCTACATCCTGTCGGCGGCGATGCCAGGCGTGCTGCCGCGGGTGCCGTTGCGGGCGGTGCAGCAGCGGCTGACCCTGCGGGTGCCGCTCGACATGGCGGACGTCTCCAGCGATCGGATTGCCAACCGCCTGCGGCAATTGGCGAAGCTCGTCGGTCGCGAGCCATCCGTCGTCACCGGCGGCTGACCGAAGGGCTCGGCCGAACCACCCGGGCCGGGCATGCTTGACGACGCGAGCGGTCTCGATCGAGAGTTCTCGCTCTCGCCTGCTCTGCCTCAGATAGCGACGATCTTTACGCGCGAGCGTTCGACGGCAAGCGACAACCTGCCGTTTTTCAGCGCCAGAGCCCGCTCGCCGAAAATGTCGCGGCGCCAGCCCTTGAGGGCCGGCACGTCGGCCTGGTCGTCGGCGGCAATGGCATCGAGGTCGTCGACCGAGGCGATGATCTTCGGCGCGACCCGTTCGCCCTCCGAGACCGCCTTGAGCAGCACCTTGAGGAGGTCGAGCAGGGCGCCGCCGCCCGCGCGGCCTCGCTCGCGCGACGGCAGCTCGATGTCGGCAGGGTCGCGCGCCAGCCCGCGCGCCACCGCCTCGAGGACATCGCTGGCGGCGCGTGACCGCTCGAAGCCATTCGGCACCGACCGCAACAGGCCGAGCGCCTCGGCGCTGCGGGGAGCGTGCGTCGCGACGTCGACGAGCGTGTCGTCCTTCATGACGCGCGAGCGCGGCACGTCGCGTGAGCGCGCCTCGCGCTCGCGCCACGCAGCGAGCTCGATCAATACCGCCGCGTCGCGTGGCTTGCGGATACGGCTGGCGAGCCTGAGCCAGGCATCCTCGGGCTTGGTCGCGTAGGTCGCCGGCGAGGTGAGGATGGCCATTTCCTCGTCCAGCCACGCTTCGCGGCCCGTCTCGGCCAACTGCGAGCGGAGCGCTCCATAGATCGTGCGCAGGTGCGTCACGTCGGCGAGGGCATAGGTGAGCTGCTGCTCGGAGAGCGGCCGGCGCGACCAGTCCGTGAAACGCGAACTCTTGTCGATGCGGGCCTTCGCCAGGTCGTTGGCGAGCTGCTCGTAAGAGACAGAATCGCCGTAGCCGCAGACCATGGCCGCGATCTGCGTGTCGAACAGCGGCGTCGGGATCAGGTGTCCCATGAACCAGATGATCTCGACGTCCTGGCGCGCCGAGTGGAACACCTTCTCCACCACCGGGTCGGCCATCAGCGCAAAGAAGGGCGCCAGATCGATGCCCGGGGCCAGCGGATCGACGAGCACCGCGTCCTCGGGCCCGGCCATCTGCAGCAGGCAGAGCTTGGAATAATAGGTGCTCTCGCGCAGGAACTCGGTGTCGACGGTAACGTAGGAGTGGCGGGCCAGGCGCGCGCAGACGGCGGCGAGGTCGGGCGTCGTGGTGATCAAGTCCATGCCCGCGCTATAACCCAGCGTGCGCGTGCTGTCCGCAGTTTTGGCCTGCTCCCGCCGCATTTTAGCCAAGCGTGGCATTCTGTCCTGTCCGATGCGCGTCGCGGGCCCGAGCGCGGCCGGCGCGCGTTCCTTGACAAGGCGCCGGCCCTATGGGTTTCTCCGGCCCCACTCGCGCGGGTCAGGGGGGAACCCCCGGAGCCCGACTTCGCTGTTGAGATCTGGTTTTCCGATGCACCGTTATCGCTCCCACACGTGTGGCGCCCTGCGCGCGTCCGACATCGACCAACAGGTGCGCCTGTCGGGATGGTGCCACCGCATCCGCGATCATGGCGGCGTGCTGTTCATCGACCTGCGGGATCACTACGGCATGACGCAGTGCGTGGCCGACCCGGATTCGCCGGCCTTCAAGCAACTCGAGCAGGTGCGCTCCGAATGGGTGATCCGCGTCGACGGCAAGGTGCGCCGCCGGCCGGGGGGCACCGAGAATGCCGAGCTGCCGACCGGGGAAATCGAGATCTACGTCACAGAGGCCGAGGTGCTGGGGCCGGCGGCGGAGCTGCCCATGCCGGTGTTCGGCGACCAGGAGTATCCCGAGGACATCCGCCTCCGGTACCGCTTCCTCGATCTGCGGCGCGACAAGCTGCACGCCAACATCATGCGGCGCGGCGAGGTGATCGACAGCCTGCGCCGGCGCATGAAGGAACAGCACTTCTTCGAGTTCCAGACGCCGGTCCTGACCGCCTCGTCGCCGGAAGGCGCACGCGACTTCCTGGTGCCGAGCCGGTTGCACCCGGGCAAGTTCTACGCGCTGCCCCAGGCGCCGCAGCAGTTCAAGCAGCTCATCATGATCGCCGGATTCGATCGCTACTTCCAGATCGCGCCCTGCTTCCGCGACGAGGACGCGCGGGCCGACCGCTCGCCCGGCGAGTTCTACCAGCTCGACATCGAGATGAGCTTCGTCACGCAGGAGGACGTCTTCCAGGCGGTCGAGCCGGTGCTGCGCGGCGTGTTCGAGGAGTTCGGCGAGGGTAAGCCCGTCACGCCGACCTTTCCCCGCATTCCCTACAAGGAAGCCATGCTGAAGTATGGCTCGGACAAGCCGGACCTGCGCAATCCGCTGATCATCGCCGATGTCTCGGCCCTGTTCAGCCGCGACGAGGTGTCGTTCAAGGCGTTCAAGTCGCTGGTGGCGGGGGGCGGCGTGGTGCGTGCGATCCCGGCGCCCGGAGCGGCGGCGCAGCCGCGCTCGTTCTTCGACAAGCTCAACGACTGGGCGCGGGGCGAGGGGGCGCCCGGGCTCGGCTACATCGTGTTCGAGGCGGATGGAAGCGGGCTTGCCGGCAAGGGGCCGATCGCCAAGTTCATTCCTGCGGAGGTGCTGGCCGAGATCGCTGCGGCCGCCGGCGTCAAGGCAGGCGATGCGGTGTTCTTCGCGGCCGGCGAGGCCGGCAAGGCGGCGAGCCTGGCGGGCAAGGCGCGGCAGCGCGTCGGGGAGGAGTTGGGCTTGGTCGACACCGAGCGCTTCGAACTCTGCTGGATCACCGATTTTCCGATGTACGAGTGGAGCGAGGACGAGAAGAAGATCGACTTCTCCCACAATCCCTTCTCCATGCCGAACTTTCCGCTGGACGACTTCCTGGCGCTGGATGCGGCCGACAAGGACACCATCCTCGCCATCAATGCCTTTCAGTACGACATCGTCTGCAACGGCATCGAGCTGTCGTCGGGCGCCATCCGCAACCATCGTCCCGATGTGATGCGCAAGGCCTTTGCCATCGCGGGCTACGGCGAGGACGTGCTGGAGGCGAAGTTCGGCGGCATGCTGCGCGCCCTGACCTACGGGGCGCCGCCGCACGGCGGCATCGCCCCCGGCGTCGACCGCATCGTCATGCTGCTCTGCGGCGAGCAGAACCTGCGGGAGGTCGTCCTCTTCCCGATGAACCAGCGCGCCGAAGACCTGCTCATGGGGGCGCCGGCCGAGGTGACGCCCAAGCAGCTGCGCGAGCTCCACATCCGGCTCAATCTGCCGGAGAAGTAGCGCGCTTCGCCGTGGCGCCGGCCCCGTCAGCGACCGCCGTCGTCGTCGCCTGGAACAGCGCCGAGGCGCTGCCCGCCTGCCTTGAGGCCCTGGCGGCGAACGGCATTGCAGCCATCGTCGTCGACAATGCCAGCGACGACGATACCGCCGGCGTGGCCGAGGCGCACGGCGCCCGCTTTCTCCGCAACCGGCGCAATGAGGGCTACGGCCGGGCCAACAACATCGGTGTGCGAGCCGCCGAGACCGAGCTCGTCCTCATCGTGAACCCCGATTGCCTGCTCGACAGGGGCGCCGCAGCCGCGCTGATCGAGGCCGCCGGCCGGTACCCGGATGCGGGCCTGCTCGCCCCGCGCATCGTCGAGCCGGACGGGCGGGTTTTCTTCCAGCGCCGCTCGCTGCTGTCGCCCTATCTGACCAACCCGACCGGCGCGCTGCACCTGCCCGAGGGCGATTGTTGCGCGCCGTTTCTGTCCGGCGCCTGCCTCCTGTTGCGGCGGCAGCTGTTTCTCGGGCTCGGCGGCTTCGACGAACAGATCTTCCTGTTCTACGAGGACGACGACCTGTGCCGCCGGGTGGCCGACTCGGGACACGCGCTGGTGCACGTGGATGGGGCGGTCGCGCGCCATGGGCGCGGCCGCTCGGCCGCGCCGCAGCCGGGCCGCGTCTTTCGCACACGCTGGCATCAGGCCTGGTCGCGCGCCTATGTCAGCCGCAAATGGGCGCTGCCCGGCCCGGCTCCGGCCATGGCGGCCGCCAACGCGGTCAAGGCGGCATTGTCGTGCCTGACCTTGCAGCCCGCCTTGATCGAGCGCTATGGCGGCACCATGGCCGGCGCGCTGGCGTTCATGCGCGGGGAGACGGCGCTGGCCCGCGAGGGGCTCGAGCAGCCGGGCGAGGAGATGACGTGACCGCTACCGACGCCGGGGATACCCGGCAGGGCATGCTGCGCCGGCTGATCGTCGGCCCGACCGTCACCGCCGCCATGGCGCAGCCCCACAACAACTTCACGGTGATCCGGCTGGCGCTCGCCCTCGCCGTGGTGGTTTCGCACAGCTTCAGCGTGGTGACCGGAGTGGTCGAGGACGAGCCGCTCGTCACGAGCACCGGCTTCACCCTGGGTGAGCACGCCGTCAACGGCTTCTTCGTCGTCTCGGGCCTGCTGGTGACCATGAGCTACGACCGGCGCGGTTGGCGCGATTACGTCGCGGCGCGGCTGCTGCGCATCGCTCCCGCCCTGATCGCGGGAACCCTGCTGGTCGCGCTCATCCTGGGAGCCGTGATGACAAGTCTCTCCGTAGGCGCCTATCTCGGCGCGAGCGAAACCTGGCGCTTTATCTGGCGCACACTGAGCTCCTTCAAGAGCAACGCGGCCCTTCCCGGCGTCTTCGCCGACAATCCGTTCCGCTTTCCCATGGGGACGGTGTGGACGCTGAAATACGAGGTGCTCTGCTACGCCGGCGTTCTGGCGCTCGGCCTCACCGGCCTGCTGCGCAGCCGCGCCTTTGCCGTCGCGCTCGTCGCCGGGCTGACGCTGGCGGTCGCTGGTATCGATCTCTTCTATCCGGACGCGCCCAAGGGGCTGCAGACGTCCCTGCGCCTGCCGCTGTTGTTCGCGGCGGGCGGCGCCATCTACCGCCTCGGCGAGCGGTTGCCGCTCTCCATCGCCGTCGCGGCTGCGCTGGTGCTGGCGACGATCGCCTTGCGCGATACCTTCCTCTACCACGCCCTGCTGTTCCTGACGGAAGCCTACGGCATCGTCTGGCTGGCGCTGGTGCCGGTCTCGGCCCGGCTGCCGGAGCCCGCGGCCGACCTGTCCTACGGCACCTATCTCTTCGGCTGGCCTTTGCAGCAATCGCTGCATGCCCTGCTGCCGGCGTGGAGCGGCCTCGCGCTGCTGGCCCCGGCTACGGCTGCGACGCTGCTGGTTGCGGCCCTGTCATGGTATGTCGTCGAGAAGCCGGCGCTCGGGCTCAAGCGGCAATTGCTCAAGCTGGCGCCTGCACCCGCTGCGGCGCCAGCTGGACTTTAGACGCCGTCTCTGCGTTCTGAGCGGGGCAAAACGCTCGTGCGATGTCCTACGGGCTGCGGGGTAGCGCGCGCACTGCGTTCACGAAGTCTGCCACGCGGTTCGACAAAAGCAGCGGGATGAGCTGCTGCACGTGCGCCTCCGGCATGTCCCACCAAGTGCTCGCCAGCAGCGCGGCGACGGCCGCCTCGTCGAAGCGCAGGCGGATGAGCTTGGCCGGATTGCCGCCGACGATGGCATAGGGCGGGACGTCCTTGGTCACGACGGCGCGCGCGGCGACGACGGCGCCGTGGCCGACCGTGACGCCCGACATGATCATCGCGCCCGAGCCGAGCCAGACGTCGCTGCCAATGGCAACGTCGCCGCCCGACGCGTGGTGCTCCCCGGCCGAGCCGGGCCAGACCGCGGGGAAGGCCGGAAACGGGAAGGTACTGATCCAGTCCGTGCGGTGGTTGCCACCAAGCAGGATCTCGACTTTGTCGGCGATCGAGCAGTAACGGCCGATCGACAGATTCGCTCCGGATTCAGGAAAACGCACCTTCGGCCGGCCGTAGCTGTAGGCGCCGATCTGGAACCCGTAGCGCTTGGTCAGACGAGCGAGGTGGATGCGTGTCTCGTTGTGTGGATTGCGCAGGCGGTCGAGCCAGGTCATGTCGGTGCATCGCGCTCCCCGCGCGCCGCCTCGGGACGAGGCCCTAGCGGCTCGTCACGCCGACCTACGTCATCGTCCTGGCGCATGGCTTCGCCCAAAAAACCCTCTGCGTTCGGCGGGAAAGCTCTAGAGCATTTCCCGATCAGATGGAATCGCCGATCGGGGGCAAATACTCCAAGTTATTGAGTCTGGAGCGCTTCTCTCCCATCGGTCGAAGCGCGCTTTAATTGGCCGTGGCCTTGATGTCGAGTTGCTCGAGCAGATTGCTCGGATTGCCGGCGGCGGCCATGAAGTCGGCGGCGCCCAAGCCCTGCGGATCCCTGGCGGTGGCGGTGATCTCGAGCAGGCCTGGCTTGGCGATGAAGCGCGCCACGGCGTTGCCCAGCGTGCGCGCCTGGGGCGAGCCCCCGAGGAAGCCGGGGATAATGATGGCGGCAGCCGAGCCGTAGGCCTTGCGCAGGTCCTCCGGCGTCTTTCCTTCCTGGTCGGCCTGCCGCGCCAGCAGGCGATTGGCCAGACCCCGGTCGGCCAGCGATAGCGACAGCGATTTGACCGTCGCGCCAGCCAGCGCCACCTGCACCAGCGCCTCGTCGCCAGAGAAGATGTCCTTGCCGACGTTGCCCAAGACGCCGCCGAGCTTGACCGTTGCCATATCGGCGCCGCTCAAGGTCAGATTGTCGAGCTTGAGCTCCTGCGTCGCCGGCCGCCAGTCGAAGTCCGTCGTGCCGGATAGGTCCACCGTCTTATAGCCCATGGCGATGAGCGTCTTGATGCTGTCATCGGCAGAGGTCGAGGGCAGGGCGAAGGTCACGTGATCGACGGCCGCCGTCCAGGCCGCCGGCACGCCGTCGACCGGCTGGCTACCCACGACGGACGAGCTCTTCAGGCCAAACCGCAGCCGCTCGGTCGGAGCGCTGTCGTTGGGCAGATCGGCCACGAGGTCGGCCATCTTGATCGTGGTTCCGCGCAGCGCGATCGCCGTCGCGGCGCTCTGGCCGCTCGCCGGAGCGCCGCTGCGGCCGTCGAGGAAAGAGCCTTCGTAGGACAGGCTCCCCACGGTGAGGCGCCCATCCGGCGGCATCAGCTGAATGTCGGCGAACGCCATGCTGTGGGCGGCGGCGCTGCCGGCGAACGTCGCACGGGCGATCCGTCCCCTGGTGGGCTTGGGCGTCTCGGCATGCTTGTCCGGATCGTCCACGGTGGTGTCGAGCAGCTCGATCGAGCCGACGGCCAAGGATTGGAGAAGCTCTGCCAGCGCGCTCCTCTGGGCGGCGGTGTCGGAGGCCTTGGCCGTCTCAGCTGCGGCGCCCATCTGCGCCATAAGGGCGGAGAAGGGGCGGGTCGGCGGTCGCAGCTTGATGTCCGAACCGGCGATCTTCTGGATACCGACCTCGACGTCGTCGCCGGTCGTAAGCTGGAGGCTGTCGAGCGCGAAGGATGCGTATGCGGTCGTCAACGGCGTAGCGCCGCTGTCGCTCGTCTCCGTATAGAAGCGGGCCACCACCGGCATGTCGGCGCCCTGGACGCTGACTGGCCCGAACGTACCCTTGACCCGGCTGGCGCTCGTGCCCCCCTCCACCGTGCCGCCACTCGCCGTCGCGCTCGCCACCACCCCGTTCGTCACGCCGGTGAGGACGATGTCCCGGTAGACGACGGTGCCGGTTTCGCCGGCGTGGCGGCTCTCGACGGTCACCGAGGGCATGGCGATGCGGCTTGCCGACAGGCGGGCCAGCCTGCTCCCGAGCTTGTCTCCGTCGTCCTTCGCGAAGAGCCCGCGCAGATCCTGCTCCGAGACGCTGCCGCCGCTCACCTCGATGCGCGGAATGCGGAAGGCCAGATCGCCCGCATCGACGGTCACGTCGTTGACGATCAAGGGATCGGCGGCCGCGGCGGCTGGGACCAGCGCAAAACCGCCTTGCAGGGAGATCGCGCCAGCACGCATGCGAAATCCGCCGGCCGCGGAGACGACGTCGGTGAGGCGGACCCGGCCGCTCAGTGGATCGGCGATGACGCTTCCGGCCCGAGCTCCCAGGCCGCCCAACGCGGTGTGGACCTGGTACGCGCTCCACCATGCGCCGCCCGCCGCAACGAGGCCCGCCAGAGCCGTGGTGGCCAGCAGGACGACGGCCCGTCGCCGGGGCCGCCACCCGGAGCTGATGGTGCCGGAGGGGGCGGGGGGAGACGCCGTCATCACTGCTCCAATCCCATGGTCTGCGAGCCCGGCGGGGAACCGGACGCACCGCATCAGCGGCCGCACGCGCCTTCATGCGGCACGGAGCTACGGTGGCGCAAGCGCTCGCTGTCCTCGCCCGTCCTTAGACGGAGAAGGACGTGCCGCAGCCGCAGGAGGCCGTCGCGTTAGGGTTCTCGATCTTGAACGACTGGCCGATCAGATCGTCGACGAAGTCGATGACCGAGCCTTGCATGAACTCCAGCGATGTCGGGTCGACCAGCACTTCGACGCCGTCGCGTTCGATCACCAGGTCGTCCGCCTCCCGGCCATGGGCGATGTCGAAGGCGTATTGAAACCCGGAGCAGCCGCCGCCGTTGACGCTGATGCGCAGCGCCGAGCCGACGGGCTCCGCCTTCAGCACCTGGTGGATGCGGCGCGCGGCACGTTCCGTCATGCTCACCCGCCCGTCGATGTATGCCTGGTCGATCATTTGCGACATTGAGCTCGGCCCTTGCCTTCCGACTTGGCTGAAAGGTAAGTCGCGCCGACGGTCGCTTCAACTGCGAGGAATGCGATGCGCCCTTTCGGCGAACGTTGGTTGGCTGCCTACGCCGTAAATCCGCGTGACAGCCGGGGCCGTCTGTGGCCGGAGGCTCCGTCGCCCACCCGCAGTCCCTTTCAGCGCGACCGTGACCGGGTGATCCATTCCACGGCCTTCCGCCGGCTGAAGCACAAGACCCAGGTTTTCGTGTATCATGAGGGCGATCACTTCCGCACCCGGCTGACCCATTCGCTCGAGGTCAGCCAGATCGCGCGCGCCCTGGCGCGATCGCTCGGCCTCGACGAGGATCTGGCCGAAGCCCTGGCCCTGTCGCACGACCTCGGCCACACGCCGTTCGGCCACGTGGGAGAGGAGGCGCTCGATGCGTGCATGGGAGCGTTCGGCGGCTTCGACCACAACGCCCAGGCGCTGCGGGTGGTGACGCGGCTGGAGCGGCGCTATGCCGCCTTCGACGGCCTCAATCTCACTTGGGAGGCGCTCGAGGGCCTCGTGAAGCACAACGGCCCGCTGCTCGGGGCCGACGGGCAGCCGACCGAGCGCTATCGCAGCCGCGGCATTCCCGCCGCCATCCTCGAATACGATGCCGCGCACGACCTCTGGCTGGGAACGCACGCCAGCGCCGAGGCGCAGTGCGCGGCCCTGGCCGACGACATTGCCTACAATGCCCATGATCTCGACGACGGCCTGCGCGCCGGCCTGTTCTCGCTGGCGGATGCCCGGGCCGTGTCCTTTCTCGCCGGCATCGTGGACGAGATCGGGTCCCTGCATCCTGGGCTTGAGCCGTCGCGGGTCGTCCATGAGATGATGCGGCGGGTGATCACGCGCTTCGTCGAGGACGCCACCGCCGAGAGCGCCCGCCGGCTCGGGGCGCTGGCACCGCGGGACGCCGATGCGGTGCGCTTCGCCTCGGCGCCCGTCGTCGCCTTCTCACCCGCGTTCGTCGAGGCCGACAAGGCGATCAAGACGTTCCTGTTCTCCAACATGTACCGGCATCCCTACCTGATGCGCATGCGCAAGAAGGCGGATCGGGTGGTGCGTGACCTGTTTGGCATCATCCTCGCGGACAGCGAGCTGCTGCCGCCGGAATGGCGCGCCGGCCTCGATGGGGGGAACGAGGCGCGCCGGGCGCGCCGCGTCGCCGACTTCATCGCGGGCATGACCGACCGCTACGCCGAGGCCGAGCACGGGCGATTGTTTGACGCGACAGGGCGCAGTTGCTAGCCGAGGCAGTGCCCCGGCGCCCACGCGCGCGCCGGGGGGCACCCTGCATCAACGCCAGCGGCAAAGCGCCCCGATGAACATCTTCGATCTTTACGAGCAACGCCTGAAGACCGTGCTGTCGGGCTTGGCAGAGCGCGGCACGCTGCCGGCGGGGCTCGACGTCTCCCGCGTCGTGGTCGAGCCGCCGCGCGATTTTGGCCACGGCGACCTGGCGACCAACGCGGCGATGGTCCTGGCCAAGCCGGCCAAGAGCAACCCGCGCGCCCTGGCCGACGTGATCGCGGCGGCCATGCGCGAGGTGGACGGCGTCGCCCGGGCCGAGGTTGCCGGTCCCGGCTTCATCAACATCACGCTTGAGCCCGGCGTCTATGCCGAGGTGTTGCGCGCCGCCGTCCGTGACGGCCGCGACGTCGGCCGCTCGCGCCAAGGGGAGGGCATTCGCGTCAACGTGGAGTACGTCTCGGCCAACCCGACCGGCCCGATGCACGTGGGCCACGGCCGGGGCGCCGTATTCGGCGACGCGCTGGCGAACCTGCTCGCGGCGGCCGGCTACGACGTCAGCCGCGAATACTACATCAACGACGCGGGCGGCCAGGTCGACGTGCTCGCCCGGTCGGCCTTCCTGCGCTACCGCGAAGCCCTCGGCGAGGACATCGGGACGATCCCCGAGGGGCTTTATCCGGGCGACTATCTCAAAGGTGTCGGAGCGGCCCTGGCCAAGGCCTACGGGCCGACGCTGCTGGAGCAGAACGAGGACTGGCTGCCGACCGTGCGCGAGGCCGCCATCGATGCCATGATGGGGATGATCCGCGAAGACCTTGCAGCGCTGCGCATCCATCACGACGTCTTCTTCTCCGAGCGCTCGCTGGCGCACGGGGAGGTCGACCAGATCGCGGCGACGATCGCCGAGCTCAGGGCGCGGGACCTCGTCTACGAGGGCCGCCTGGCGCCGCCCAAGGGGCAGCCGATCGAGGATTGGGAGGACCGGGAGCAGACGCTGTTCCGCGCGACTGCGTTCGGCGACGATGTCGACCGGCCGCTGTTGAAGTCCGACGGCGCCTATACGTACTTCGCCGCCGACATCGCCTACCATCGCTCGAAGTTCGAGCGGGGCTTCTCCCATATGATCGACGTCTGGGGCGCCGATCACGGCGGCTACGTCAAGCGCATGCAGGCGGCCGTCTCCGCCGTCACCCAGGGGAAGGGTGAGCTCGACGTCAAGCTGTGCCAGCTCGTGCGGCTCCTCCGCCAGGGCGAGCCGGTGCGCATGTCGAAGCGGTCCGGCGATTTCGTCACATTGCGCGATGTCATCGACGAAGTGGGCGCCGATCCGGTGCGCTTCATGATGCTCTACCGCAAGAACGACGCGACGTTGGATTTCGATTTGGCCAAGGTGGTCGAGCAGTCCAAGGACAATCCGGTCTTCTACGTGCAGTACGCGCACGCCCGCTGCGCTTCGGTTTTCCGCCAGGCGGCGGAGGCTTTTCCCGGTGCGGACTTCTCGCCCGCGAGGCTGGCCGGGGCGCCGCTCACCTTGCTCGACGATCCCGCCGAGGTCGATCTGATCAAATGGGTCGCCCAATATCCCCGCATTCTCGGCGCGGCCGCAGTGGCTCACGAGCCTCACAGAATCGCCTTTTTCCTGTACGAACTCTCCAGCGCATTCCATAGCCTCTGGAACAGAGGCAAAGATCTGCCGGACTTACGGTTTATTAACCAGGAAAATCCAGAGTTGACGGCGGCGCGGCTGGCGCTGGTCCTTGCGGTCCGGTCCGTCGTTGCTTCGGGTCTTGCGATCTTGGGGGTCGGGGCGCCCGAAGAGATGCGCTGACGAACGGCGGCAGGCGCGAGCGCGCCCGGCCGGAGCGGCGGCGCATCGGAGGCCGGGGGGCTGACTGCCCGCACTCGAACACGGATAGCGCTGATGAACAACCGCTCGCACCTCGCGATCGACCTGGACGCCCTGGAAGCTCAGCTGGATCCGACCGAGGCGGCGCGGCAGGGCCGCCGGCCTCAGTTCGACGATGCACGGCTGGCTGAACTGGCGCGCATCGTCGGCCAGGACGACCGCTTTCGCACGCTGCTGCCGCAGGCGGCCGCGGCCCCGGCCTGGCCCGGCGAGGCTCCGACCGCGCGCCGCGCCTTCGGCAACGACGACACGCCGGCCTTCGGCCACGGGGAGGGCGGCGACGCTTACGCGCACGATGGGCGCCCCTACGCGTCGGCGCCGGACGAGCCAACCTACCAGGACTGGGAGGGCGGTTCTGCCACCGCTGCCCGGCTGCCGCACGGCTCCGACCGGGACGCGATGGCCGAGCCCGACGATTCGCAAGCCCTCGACCCGACGGATGAGTTCGACGACGAGCCCGTTCCGCCATCCCATGCCTCGCGCCGGCGCCTTTACCTGGTTGGCGCGGCCATCGCGGTGATCGCGGTCGGCGCCGTCGGCGCGGTTGCCATGCGTGGGGGGGACGGCGTGGCGGCGACCGGCGAAGCGCCGGTCATCAAGGCGGACAGCTCGCCGGTGAAGGTCCAGCCGCCGCAGGACGGCACCAGTTCGGACACGACGCCGAACAAAGCCATTTACGAGCGGGTCGGGCAGCCGGCATCGGCCAACACGAAAGTGGTCGATGGCCGGGAAGAGCCGGTCGACGTTCAGCAGACGGTCCGGCAGCAGGCGGCCGTCACGGTACCCTCCGAGCGCAGTGACGTGAGCACCTTCGGAGCGCCGGGCGTGGCGGCGCTTCCGTCCAACCCGACGACGAGCCGCGATCCCACGGCGGGGCTCGGCGAGCCGCGCCGGGTCAAGACCATCGCCGTTCGGCCCGATGGAACGGTGATTCCGGAAAGTGTTCAGCGCGCCGCGAAGCCGGCCGTTGCCGCGCCCAGCGCGGCAGTAGCGGCGACGCCGAGCCCGGCCGCCGCCGCGGCCGTCGCGCCCGCCACCACGGGCAAGCAGACCGCACGGGTGGCCGAGACGCGCAGCGACGACGGCGCGGCGACGCAACCGTCCGCCGGCAGCATGCCGCTCAGCATTGCGCCGCTCGGCCAGCGCCAGGCTGCCCCGCCGCGTCAGGCCGCCGCCCCGACGGAGGTCGCCAGCGCCCCGGCCGAGGAGGATGCGGCCGCCGCACCGGCGCGACGCGCCACCGGGGACTTCGCCGTGCAGCTCGGCGCGCCGGGCAGTGAGCACGAAGCGCGTGAGGTGTTCGCCAACCTCAAGCGGCGTTACCCGGCGCAGCTCGGACCGTTGCAGCCGACCATCGTCAAGGCGCAGTCGGGGGGCCGGACCGTCTATCGCGTTCGCGTGGGCGAGATGTCGCGGGACGAAGCCACCAAGTTGTGCCAGCGGCTGAAGTCGGCCGGTGGCAGCTGCTTCGTCGCTCGCTGACGGACGCGCCGGTTGAAAACCGGCCCGCGCCGGAGAATTTTCTCCGGCGACGAATTCCCTGAGCGACGAAAGCCCTCTAAGGCAAGCGGATGCCGACGCGCGCTTTCATCGCCGGCCTTTCGGGGCCGGTCCTCACCGCCGACGAACAGGCCTTCTTCCGCGACGCGGAGCCTTGGGGCTTCATCCTGTTCCGCCGCAACGTCGAGACGCCGGACCAGGTGCGGGCGCTCACCGGCGCGTTGCGCGAGGCGGTGGGGCGGGACGCGCCGATCCTCATCGACCAGGAGGGCGGGCGGGTGCAGCGGCTCGGTCCGCCACACTGGCCCAAGTATCCGCCCGGACGCGCTTTCGGCACCTGGCGCAGCAATGACCCGCAGGCGCAGCGCGAGTTGGCGCGCGCCGGCGCCCGCTTGATCGCCCACGATCTCAAAAAGCTGGGCATCGACGTGGACTGCCTGCCGGTACTCGACGTGCCGGTGCCCGGTGCCCACGGCATCATCGGCGACCGGGCCTATGCGGATGATCCTGCGACGATTGCCGTGCTGGGCCGCGCCGCAGCCGAGGGTCTGCTGGCCGGGGGCGTGCTGCCGGTCATCAAGCACATCCCCGGGCACGGCCGAGCACGCGCCGACAGCCACGAGGCGCTGCCCGTCGTCGACGCCGGCCTGGAGGAGCTTCGGGCGCGCGACTTCTTTCCGTTCACCGTGCTAGCCGATATGCCGCTCGCCATGACGGCGCACGTCGTCTACAGCGCGCTCGATACCGAGTCCCCGGCGACCACGTCGTCCCGGGTCATCGGCGAGATCGTCCGCGACTGGATCGGCTTCGAGGGCCTCCTGATGAGCGACGATCTGTCGATGAGGGCGCTCAGTGGCTCGATGGCCGACCGCACCGCTGCGTCGCTCGCGGCGGGATGCGACGTGGTGCTCCACTGCAACGGCCTCATGCACGAACTGGTCGAGGTCGCCGCGGCGGCCCCGGTGCTCGGTGGCCGTCCGGCCGAGCGGGCGGCGGCGGCCCTGTCGCGTATACTCAAGGTCGTCGAGCCCTTCGATCCTGTGGAAGCCCGCGCGCGCCTCGATGCGGCCCTTGCAGCGGTAGCGTGAGGCGCCCACACTCTCGGCATGGGTCGAATCGGAGTCTGGCGGTCTGGGACGGCCAGGAGCGGCCTTCGATTGGATGGGATGTCCGGTCGGCGCGCGGCAAGAGAGCATTCACCATTGGATGAGGTCGTCCAATGACACAGAATTCTCTCATAACTTTTTGATCCTGGAGCGCTTCTCTTGGGATTGGTGGTTCCAACTCATCGCGAGGCGCTCAAGGGCCGGATAATTTGTCTTTGAATCATCATCCCGCAAGTCTTTGATTTGAGCATGATCTTGTCCCAAAGACCGGTGTTCACTTTTGGGTTCATGCTCTAGCCCGAGGGACGTTACCGTCGCGGATCGATGAGGCAGGAGCTGACGTTCGAGACCACCGCGCCGGTCGAGCGGGCCAGTAATGAGCCGGCGCTGATCGTGGATGTCGACGGCTTCGAGGGGCCGCTCGATTTGCTCCTGGAGCTCGCCCGCCGGCAAAAGGTCGACCTGACGCGCATCTCGATCCTGGCTCTGGTCGAGCAGTATCTCGCCTTCGTGGAGGAGGCGCGTCGCGCCCGGCTCGAGCTCGCCGCCGACTACCTGGTGATGGCGGCCTGGCTTGCCTATCTCAAGTCGCGCCTGCTGCTGCCCGAACCGCCCAAGGCCGAGGAGCCGTCGGCCAGCGAACTGGCGAGCGCGCTGGCCTTTCGGCTGAGACGGCTGGAGGCGATCAGGGCGGCGTCCAAGCTGCTCGCTGACCGCGAACGGCTGGGGCGCGACGTGTTTGCCCGCGGCGCGCCCGAGCCGTTGGCGGACATCAAGCGACCGCAGTTTGAGGCGACGCTCTACGATCTGCTTGCCGCCTATGGCCGGCAACGGCAGAAGCAGGCGAACGCGAGGGTGACCCTGCCCAAGCGGCTGGTGTGGTCGCTGATCGAGGCGCGCGAAGCTCTGGGGCGGCTGATCGGCGTCGCCCACGACTGGACGGCGCTGGATCCGTATCTTCTGCGCTACGCGGTCGAGCCGGAGCTGCGTGTGACGGTCCGGGCCTCGTCGTTCTCGGCCTTGCTGGAACTGGTAAAAGAGGGGCACGCCGAGTTGCGGCAGGACCGAACGTTCGCCCCCCTCTGGGTGCGTCGCCGGGCGGAATCGGACCCCCGTCGCATCGAAGCGACGGCGCGCGCGAGGTAGACCGATGACGGCGAGCGTCGAGCGCATCACCTGGGGCGACCGGCAAAGCGCAGACTTCGCCGAAGCTCTGCGCGTGGCCGAGGCCATCCTCTTCGCCGCGGCCGAGCCGGTGACCGAGGCGCAGCTCGCAGGCCGGCTGCCCGCCGGTATCGATGTGAAGGGCGTCCTCGCCCGGCTCCAGGCCTTCTACGCCCCGCGCGGCGTCAACCTGGTGGCCGCAGCCGGTGGCTGGAGCTTCCGCACCGCAAGCGACCTGTCCTTCATTCTCGCGCGCGAGGTGGTCGAGCCGCGCAAGCTGTCCCGGGCGGCCCTGGAGACCCTCGCCATCGTCGCGTATCATCAGCCGGTGACGCGGGCCGAGATCGAAGATATTCGCGGCGTCGCGACATCGAAGGGCACCCTGGACAATCTGCTTGAGACCGGCTGGGTCAAGCTGCGCGGCCGGCGACGCTCGCCCGGCCGACCCGTCACGTATGGCACGACGCCCGGCTTCCTGTCGCACTTCGGCCTCAATGCGGTCGACGACCTTCCGGGGCTCGAAGAGCTGAAGGGCGCGGGCTTTCTCGAAGGCCGATTGCCGGCCCGTTTCGCGGTGCCGGAGCCTGACGATGCGCCGACCCTGCGCGACGACGAGGATCCGCTCGAGGATGACGCGTTTTTGACCAATTCGGAGCCGGATGCGCCCGGCGACGAGGCATCCTGAACAGTGGCCGGGCAACGCGACTTCGTGTGCACGTTCCTCAAGCCGGAATTCCTTGTTTTCGCCGCTTCGGACGCCTAGGTTCTGGGGAAATCATGCTGGTCGCCCGCCCCATGCGGGCCGCCGGATGGCGTCGGCGGGGAGGGCGTGTTCAGGGCCGCAGCCTAAGGGCGCGGCCACGTTGGGACGTCCGTTTCTGCCTGAGATGATGCGCGGACTGCGCGCAGGAGTAAGGTCATGGGTGGCGCAAGTATCTGGCACTGGGTCATCGTCGGCATCATCGTGATGCTGTTGTTCGGCCGCGGCAAGATTTCCGATTTGATGGGCGATGTCGCAAAGGGCATCAAGTCTTTCAAGAAGGGCATGCAGGACGACGACGAGGTTGCGGCGGCACCGCCGGCCGGCGGTGCCGCCCGCCCGCTCGATCACCAGCCGGTGACGACGCCGTCTCAGCTCAAGACCGGCGCCGAGCAGAAAGTCTGAGCCGGGCCCATTCGGGGCGGAGTATCCGGCCCGGACTTGGAGCTGATGTAGCGGGCGGCACGGGACACGCGGGGCCGCCAGTCGATCGAGCATGGAAGCCACCCTGCCGCGATGAGCGGACGCGGGTCCGCGGCTAAGAGTAGGCAATGTTCGACATCGGATGGGGCGAGCTGTTGCTGATCGGCGCGGTTGCGCTGGTCGTGATCGGTCCGAAGGATCTGCCGCGCGCCCTGCGCACGCTCGGCCAGATGACGGGCAAGATGCGCCGCATGGCGGCGGAGTTTCAGAGCCAGTTCAACGAGGCGATCCGTGAAGCGGAGATGGACGAGATCCGTCGCAGCGTCACGGACGTGAAGGACACGGCGCAAAGCTTCAATCCGATCCAGACCATACGGGACGAGATCAAGGGTGCGATCGACGGCGTCAAGGCGACGACGGGGCCCGAGGCATCGGCTTCGGATCCAGCCCAGGCGGCAGCGGTGACCTCGGCCGAGGGCAGCGCGCCGGCGCCGCCATCGGTGCCCGACCAGGCGCTCCCGGCAGCATCCGCCACCGTCCCTTCCGCCGTCGTGCCCCCCGTGCCGGAGGCCGCAGCGACAATCGCCGCTGCGCCGGCAGCGGCGGCGCCGGCCGACCCGGCGGCCCCCCTCCCCAACAGCGCCGAAGGCGAGGCCGACGGGCCGGCGGCGGATCGATCCGATACGGCTGCGGACGAAGGCGAGGCGAAACCGGCACGGCGCCGCAAGTCGGCTGCGGCCAACGGCGCGAGCCCGCCTTCCGCCTCCGCCAAGCCGCGCACCCGCCGGGCCGCCGCGAAGCCAACGCCGCCAGACGAAGGTGAGACGCCATGACCGACGCCGACATCGAGGCGTCGCGGGCGCCCCTCATCGACCATCTGATCGAGCTGCGGTCGCGGCTGATCCGTTCACTCATCGCCTTCGTCGCGATGTTCTTCATCTGCTTCTTCTTTGCCAAGCAGATCTACAACATCCTGGTCTGGCCCTATGTCTTCGCCGCTGGGCCGGGCGCCGACGTGCGGCTGATCTATACCGCCCCGCTCGAGTATCTGTTCACCCAGATCAAGATCGCCGTGTTCGGAGCCGGATTCCTGTCGTTTCCGGTGGTAGCCACGCAGATCTACAAGTTCGTCGCGCCTGGCCTGTACAAGAACGAACGGCAGGCGTTCGGGCCGTATCTGGCCGCGACGCCGATCTTTTTTCTGTTGGGTGCCTCGGTCGTCTACTTCATCGCAATGCCCATCGTCATGCGCTACTCGCTGGGCCAGCAGCAGATGGGCGGCGTCGGCGAAGCGACGATTCAGCTCCTGCCCAAGGTCAGCGAATACCTGTCCCTGATCATGACGCTGATCTTCGCGTTCGGCATCTGCTTCCAGTTGCCGGTGGTGCTGACCCTGCTGGCGCGGGCCGGGCTGATCGATTCGGCTTTCCTCAAGGCCAAGCGCCGCTACGCTATCGTGCTCGTCTTCGTGGTCGCGGCCGTGCTCACGCCGCCGGACGTGATCAGCCAATGTGCGCTGGCCCTCCCGACGCTGCTGCTCTACGAAGCGTCGATCTTCGCAGTGCGGGCGGTCGAAAAGCGGCGGGCGGCCGAAGAGGCGGCCCGTGAGGCGGCGGGCGAATAGCCGGTCGCCCTTGACCGGAGCCGGCGGCGCCCGCAAACACCCGGCCAAGCCTTGCAGAACGACGGCCGCGCCGGCTCGATGCTCTGCCATTTTCAGCCGGGCCGCGCGCGGCCCGCTCGTAGCCTTCCGTTTGGTCCGCCATGCATGACATCCGCCTCATTCGCGACGACCCCGCGACCTTCGACGCCGGCTTGAAGCGTCGAGGCCTTGCGCCCCTGTCGTCCGTCCTGATCGCGCTGGACGAGAGGCGACGTGCGGCGATCGCTGCCGCGCAGGCGGCGCAGGAGCGGCGCAACGCGCTCTCGCGCGAGATCGGCGAGGCGATGCGGGCCAAGGATGCGGCGCGCGCCGAAGCGCTGAAGGCGGAGGTGGCGGCGCTGAAGGATGGCGTGCCGGCGCTGGAGCGGGACGAACGGAACGCTGCCGCCGCCCTCGATGGCGAACTCGCCGCCATCCCCAACCTGCCCGCCCCGGAGGTCCCGGATGGCGGCGACGAGCACGACAACATCGAGAAGAGCCGCTTTGGAATGCGGGCCGACGAGCGTACCGACCAGCTCGTCGGCGTCAATGCACCCAAGCAGCACTTCGAGCTGGGTGAAGCGCTCGGCCTCATGGATTTCGAGGCGGCGGCCAAGCTGTCCGGTTCCCGCTTCGTCGTCGTGAAGGGGCATCTGGCGCGTCTGGAGCGGGCGATCGGGCAGTTCATGATCGATCTGCACACCACCGAGCACGGCTATGAGGAGGTCAACCCGCCGCTCCTGGTCCGCGACGAGGTGATGTTCGGCACGGCGCAACTGCCGAAGTTTGCTGACGACCAGTTCACGGCGGCCCGCACGCTGTCGCGCCATGAGCTGCTGCGGGCGGCGCTGTCGCACGCCACGCCTGAGGACGGCCTGGCCTTCAAGGCCGGCGAGATCGATATCGAAACGCTCGTCGATCGCGTGCTCGAGCGCGCGCCGCTGAAGGAGGACTTCTGGCTCATTCCGACGGCCGAGGTGCCGCTGACCAACCTGGTGCGTGAATCCATCCTTGCGGAGGAGGAATTGCCCAAGCGCTTCACGGCGCTGACGCCCTGCTTCCGCGCCGAAGCAGGGGCCGCGGGCCGCGACACCCGCGGCATGCTGCGCCAGCACCAGTTCCAGAAAGTCGAGCTGGTGTCGATTACGGTACCGGAGGCCTCCCGCGAGGAGCACGAGCGCATGCTCGCCTGCGCCGAGGCCGTATTGCAGAGGCTCGACCTGCACTACCGCGTCATGACGCTGTGCACCGGCGACATGGGGTTCGCCTCCGCCAAGACCTATGACATCGAGGTCTGGCTGCCCGGCCAGCAGGCGTACCGGGAGGTTTCCTCGTGCTCGACCTGCAACGACTTCCAGGCGCGCCGGATGAACGCCCGCACCCGCGCCAGGGATGCCAGGCAGACGCGCTTCGTGCACACCCTCAACGGTTCGGGCACCGCCGTCGGGCGGGCGCTGATCGCCGTCATGGAAACCTACCAGAACGCCGATGGCAGCGTCACCGTACCGTCGGCGCTCGCCCCTTACATGGGGGGCATCACGCGGATCGAGCGGCCGTTGCGCTGAGCCCGGCCGCTGGTGCGCTCCGCGTGCGGGCGCAAACGCCCGGGCGCGGAAGGCGCACCGAATTCAATGACTTGGGGCGCCCGCGCAATCGCATGATCGCAGGTCGCTCCGCCACCGCCGAGGAGTGAACACGTGCGCATCCTGATCACCAACGATGACGGCATCCATGCGGACGGGCTCGAGGTCCTGGAGAGGATCGCCCGAACGCTGTCGGACGACGTCTGGGTGGTCGCGCCGGAGACGGATCAGAGCGGGGTTGCACATTCGCTCTCGCTCAACGATCCGCTCAGGCTGCGGCAGATCAACGAGCGCCGGTTCGCGGTGCGCGGCACGCCCACCGACTGCGTCATCATGGGCGTGCGCCACGTCCTCAAGGACGACAGGCCCGATCTGGTGCTCTCCGGCGTCAACCGAGGCCACAACGTGGCCGAGGATGTGACCTATTCGGGCACCATCGCCGGCGCCATGGAAGGAACCATGCTGGGCATCCGGTCGATCGCCCTGTCGCAGTCGTTCCCGCCGGGCGGCCGCAACGAGATCCCCTGGGCCTGCGCCGAGACCCACGCCGTGCCGGTGATCCGCAAGCTCCTGGACCTGTCCATGGAGGCCGACACGCTCGTCAACGTCAATTTCCCGAGTTGTGCGCCCGGGGAAGTGAAGGGCATCGCCGTTACCGTGCAGGGGCGCCGCGACCAGAACCTGCTCGGCGTCGACGCCCGTGTCGACGGCCGCGGCATCCCGTATTTCTGGCTTGCGTTCGAGCGCAAGCCGTCGGTGCCGCGCAACGGCACCGACCTGTGGGCGATCGCGGACCAGCGCATCTCGGTGACGCCGCTCAAGCTCGATCTCACGGACGAACCGACCATGACCCGCTTCGCCAGTGCCTTTGCAGGCTAGCTAATCCGGGCGCCGAGCCCAAACTTCGGCGCCCGCCTCCGCATCGCCAGATCGCGACATGTTCGCGGACGGCCTGGATTCGACCGGCAAGGTATAAGGAGCCTGCGGTAGCTGCGGTTCCGATTCGCGATGTCCATGATCCCTCCCGGCGCTCTTGATCTCCCTTCCTCGCAGCGGGAAGAGACGGCGGCGTTTCTGCTCAGCTTGCGCAGCAAGGGCATACGCGACATCGCCGTACTGCGGGCGATGGAGAAGGTGCCGCGTGACCTGTTCGCGCCGCGGCGCTTCGCCGACCTCGCCCGGGCCGACATCGCGCTGCCGCTTCCCTGCGGACAGACGATGACCGCGCCGGCGCAGATCGCCGTGATGCTGCGCAGCCTCGGTGTCGAGCCGCACCACCGCGTCCTCGAAGTCGGCACCGGCTCGGGCTATGTGGCGGCGGTCCTCGGTCATCTGGGCGGGGAGGTGATCAGCCTCGAGCGCATGCGCACGCTTGCCATCGCAGCCGTGGAGCGCATCGCCACGCTGGGCATGGGCAATCTGATGCTCGAGCAGGCCGACGGGCTCGCCGCCGGAACCGCCTTCGGCCGTTTCGACCGCATCCTGCTGAATGGCTCCGTCGAGCAAGTGCCACCGCAGCTTATCGCTGCGCTGGCCGAGGGCGGTCGGCTGGTGGTCGCCCAGCGCGGCGTGGTCGGCGTGCGGATGCTGTGCGTGATGTGCCATGGCGCCGCGAATGAGGAGCAACTGGGCGAACCATTGCGGCTGCCGCCGCTGGTGCCGGGACTTGCGGAGGCGCTGTAGCGGCCTGTTCAGCCGCTTATGCAGCAAAGTTGCCGCAATTGGCTTGCGCGGCGCTGCAACGAAACGGTTGCTTAACCTGAATCCGCCTTAATCCGCTGAGTTGCGTAGCAGGTGGACCTTCCCTCATGCCCTTTTGCAATCTGACATCACGACCCGGCTCGATGGCGCGGATCGTTGGTGCGGGCCTGCTGGCGTCACTGGCCGCCGGTTGCGCTGCCGACTCGCAACGCTTCTCGGGGAACCCTTTTTCGAACCCGTTCGATTCCATGGCCACGGGCAGCCTGCCGCCGGCCGACGTGGGCGCCAGCCAGCCGTCCTACGCCGGGCCGGGCCCGGCGGCGGCTCCGGTGGCGCGCGCGCCGGTGAGCAGCCAGCCCCTCGCCCCGGCGCCCTCCTACCATGCCACGAGCGTGCCGCCCCAGTCCGTGCGGCCCGACCCGGTCGTGGGCAATGCCGCGCACTGGACCGGCGTCGGCGGGGCATCGGTGGTCGTGGGGCAGGGCGAGTCGGTGCAGACCCTGGCCAACCGCTACGGGGTGCCGGCGAGCGCCATCACGGCGACGAACAATCTGAACGGCCCGCTCGTACCCGGCAGCCGGGTCGTCATTCCGGTCTACGCAGCGGGCGGCGGCCGCGCGACGACGGTCGCCTCGGCGCGCCCCGCGGCCGTCGCGGCGCCGATCGCGGCCGCCCCGGTGGCGGCCTCGCCCAGGCCGGCTCCCGCTCCGGGTAGTCAGCCCCGGTATCATCTGGTGAAGGGGGCGGAACCGGCCAAACTGCCGGGCGCGGCCCCCGGCCGCCCGGGGCCGGCGCCCGCGCCCGCGCCGGTCGCAAAGGCTGCACCGCTGCCTGCACCGGCGCCCGCCGCCAAGGAGGCCGCGCCAAAATCCGTACAGACCGCCAAGCTGGCACCGCCGGCCGAAGCGGCCAAAGTGCCCGCGCCGGCCGCGATCGAGAAGCCGGCGGCTGCGGCTGCCCCGGCGGCCGAGGCCCCGGCCGGTGAAGTCGATGCGGGCGGCGCCTTCCGCTGGCCGGCCCGCGGCCGCATCATCGCTGGCTTCAGTGCCAAGGGCGGCAACGAGGGCATCAACATCGCCGTGCCCGAGGGCACGCCGGTCAAGGCAGCCGAGGGTGGCGTCGTCGCCTATGCCGGCAGCGAGCTCAAGGGCTACGGCAACCTCGTGCTGATCCGCCACGACAACGGCTGGGTGTCGGCCTATGCCAACAACGGCGAACTGCTGGTCAAGCGGGGCGAGAAGGTCAAGCGCGGTCAGACCGTCGCCAAGTCGGGCCAGACCGGCAACGTCTCCTCGCCCCAGCTCCACTTCGAGCTGCGCAAGGGGGCGACCCCGGTCGATCCGGTGCCGCACCTGGCGGGAAGCTGAGCCCGGGCGCTCTGGACATCACGCTCCCTGCACCTCGACCCCGACGTTGGGCGTCTCGATCCGGGCGGATGTTCTCGCCTGGGTGAAGCGCCGGCGGCGACGGCCTGAGGGACCGGCTCCGGCGCCCAAGCGCGGACCGTTCAGGGGATGGTGATCGCGATCTTGCCCACGTGCGCGCCGGTCGCCATGTACGCAAACGCATCCTTCGTTTCGGCGAAGGGGAACACGCGATCGACCACCGGCTCGAGCTTGTGCAGAGCGATCGCCGCGATCATGGCCTTCAGATCGTCGATCGAGCCGACGGTGACACCCTGAAGCCGCTGCTGCTGCATCACCATTAGCGAGATGCGCGGCTCGCTCTGGGCTTGCCCGGCGAGCACGCCGATGAAGCCGATCATGCCGCCGATGCGCGTCGCCCGGATCGACTCGTTCAACGTGCCGACACCCCCCACCTCGACGACGATGTCGACGCCGCGGCCGCTGAGGCTGCGGGCGAGCTTTCCCCATTCCGGCGTCGTCTTGTAATTGATGGTCTCGTCGGCGCCGAGCAGCTTGAGCTTCTCAATTTTGGCGTCGGAGGAGGACGTGGCGATCACCCGGGCGCCGGCGAGCTTGGCGAACTGCAGCGCAAACAACGAGACACCGCCGGTGCCCTGTGTGAGCACCACGTCGCCCGGCTTTACCTGACCGCACTTGACCACGGCGCTCCAGGCGGTGAGGGCGGCGCAGGGCAGGGTGGCCGCGGCGGCGTCGGAAAGATGGGCCGGCGCCTTGACCACGGCGTGCTCGGGAAACACCCGATATTCGCACAGGACGCCGTCGAGCGCGCCCCCCAGCGCACTGCGGAGCTTGCTCTCCTCCGCCTCGCCGCCGTGCCAGCTCTCGAAGAAGCTGCTGACGACACGGTCGCCGACCTTCAGTCCGGTGACGCCCGGGCCGATCGTCTCGACGACGCCGGCGCCGTCGGAAAGCGGAATCAGCGGGAATTTCTGACGCGAGCCGTAGCCGCCGCGTACCGTCAGCAGATCCCGATAGTTGAGGCTCACAGCCTTGATGCGCACCAGCACCTGGCCGGGTCCCGCCTCCGGCATCGGCAGGTCGACGAGCTTCATCCCGTCGACACCGGATGCGTCCTGCAACTGGTAAGCCTTCATCTGGGTCTTCATGGCGCCCTCCCAGGCTCGATACGGTGCATCTGCACCATCCAAGCGCTTGCTTGATCCATCGGCGCGCGCCAGGCAAGCCCGCGGCCACGCGACCGCGCGGGCCTCACCGGCGGCGGCCGCCTTCACATCGCCAGCGGCTTTCCGAGCCGTCCGGCCAGATCCTGGATGTATTGCCACGCGGTCCGGCCGGAGCGGGAGCCGCGCGTCGTCGCCCACTCCAGGGCCTCCGACCGCAGCAGGTCCGGATCGTGGACGAGGCCGAAGTGCTCCGCATAGCCCTTGATCATGGCGAGATAATCATCCTGGCTGCACTTGTGAAAGCCGAGCCAGAGGCCGAAGCGGTCCGACAGCGACACCTTCTCCTCGACGGCCTCGCCGGGATTGATCGCCGTCGAGCGTTCGTTCTCCATCATGTCGCGCGGGAGCAGGTGGCGGCGATTGGAGGTGGCGTAGAACAGCACGTTGGCGGGCCTGCCCTCGATGCCGCCGTCCAGTACGGCCTTCAGCGACTTGTACGAGGCATCGTTGCCATCGAAGGAGAGGTCGTCGCAGAAAACGACGAACTGATGCCTCTCGGACCGCAGGAGCGCCATCAGCTCCGGCAAGGCCTCGATGTCCTCGCGGTGGATCTCGACGAGCTTCAGCGGGGCCTTGGCGCCGGTGGCGGCGAGCCGGCGGTTGACATCCGCGTGCACCGCCTTGACCAGCGACGACTTGCCCATGCCGCGGGCCCCCCACAGCAGCACGTTGTTGGCGGGCAGCCCACGGGCGAAGCGCTCGGTGTTGTCGCTCAGCGTGTCACGGGCCCGGTCGACGCCCTTCAGCAGCACCATCTCGACCCGGTTCACATGCGCGACCGGCAGCAGCCGTGGCGGCCGCGGCTGCCAGACGAAGGCGTCGGCGGCGTCGATGGCGGGCGGCGCCGGAGGGACCGGAAAGGCGCGGTCGAGCGCGTCGGCGATGCGCACCAGAAGCGGCAGCAATTCCTCGCTCGCAGACGTGGTCGGGGGCGCCGGAGTGGGGCGTAGGGTCATCGGCGATCGCTTCGTTGGAGGGCAGGGCGCACGTGGCGTCTAATCGCGCGGCCGCCTCAGGTCCAGCGCCCTCGATCCGTTCCCGACCGGATGGAATCTTCCGATCGGGTGGAAAGGCCCCAAGTCCTTCGATCGGGATGCGCTCCAGGCGCCGGGCAGGTGCGACCCAGGCGCCGCTCTGGTGGAGAAATCGGCCCGAACACTTGCATCATGAGCCCCGGACACCTATAAGCCCGCCATCCCACACGCGGAGCATGCCTCATGCCTGAATGAGGCGTCCGGTGGTCGGCGTTGCCGGCCCACATCGCTCCGCGGCGGCTTCAACCGGAGAATACGATGGCACTACCCGATTTTTCCATGCGTCAGCTGCTGGAGTCTGGCGCGCACTTCGGCCACCAGTCCCACCGCTGGAACCCGAAGATGAGCGAATACATCTTCGGCACGCGCAACAACATTCACATCATCGACCTGGCGCAGTCGGTGCCGATGATGCACCGTGCCCTGCAGGCGATTTCCGATACGGTCGCGGCCGGCGGTCGCGTGCTCTTCGTCGGCACCAAGCGGCAGGCGTCGGACTCGGTGGCTGAGGCGGCCCGCCGCTCGGCCCAGTATTTCGTCAACTCCCGCTGGCTCGGCGGCATGCTGACCAACTGGAAGACCATCGCCGGCTCGATCCAGCGGCTGCGCAAGCTCGACGAGATGCTCGGCGGCGCGGCCCAGGGCCTGACCAAGAAGGAGCGCCTGATGCTGTCGCGCGAGCGCGACAAGCTGGAGAAGGCGCTCGGCGGCATCAAGGACATGGGTGGCACGCCCGACCTGCTGTTCGTCATCGACACCAACAAGGAACAGCTGGCCATCAAGGAGGCCACCCGCCTCGGCATTCCGGTGGTCGCCATCGTCGACACCAATTCCGATCCGGATGGCATCACCTATCCGGTGCCGGGCAACGACGACGCCGGCCGCGCCATCTCGCTCTACTGCGAGCTCGCCGCCAAGGCGGCTATCGACGGTATCTCGCGCGCCGCGGGTGACGTCGGCTTCGACCAGGGCGAGACCGAGAGCCCGGTGCTCGAGGAGGTCGTGCCCGAGGCCGAGTTCCCCGTGGTCGAGGAAGCGTTCGAAACGCTGGCGGCGCCCCGTGGCGCGCCCGACGATCTCACCAAGCTTCACGGCGTCGGCCCGGAACTCGAGACCAAGCTGAACGAAGCCGGCATCTTCCACTATTGGCAGGTCGGCGCCATGAAGCCGGACGATGTCGCGCGCATCGACACGGAGCTGAAGCTCAACGGGCGTATCGCCCGCGACGGCTGGGTGGCCCAGGCCCGTGCGCTGACCGAAGCCGCCTGACCGATTGCCGCTTCGGCGGTGACTGCGAGACGAAAGATGGCCCGGCGTCTGGACGACGCCGGGTTCTGCCTATCTACCGGGTGAAAAGCTGCCCGCGTCAAACGAGTATGAGGACGACCATGGCGAACATTTCCGCTGCGATGGTGAAGGAGCTTCGCGAGAAGACCGGCGCGGGCATGATGGACTGCAAGGCCGCGCTCAACGAGACGGGCGGCGACATCGAGGCTGCCGTCGACTGGCTGCGCAAGAAGGGACTGGCCAAGGCGGCCAAGAAGGCCGGCCGCGTCGCCGCCGAGGGCCTCGTCGCGGTCGAGTCCTCCGGCCACTACGCCACCATTCTCGAGATCAACTCCGAGACCGACTTCGTCGCCCGCAACGACCAGTTCCAGGCGTTCGCGCGTGAGGCGGCCAAGATTGCGCTCAACGGCGACGGCACGCTCGCGGGCCTCGAGGCTGCGCACTTCCCCGGTTCGCAGGTCACCATCAAGGACCGCCTGCAGGAGCTCATCGCCACGATCGGCGAGAACATGACGCTCCGCCGTGTGGCCAAGCTCGAGGTTTCGTCAGGCCTCATCGCGACCTATGTGCACAACGTCGTGAGCGAGGGCCTGGGCAAGATCGGCGTGCTTGTCGCGCTCGAATCCACCGGCGACGCCACCCAGCTCGGGGCGCTCGGCCGGCAGATCGCCATGCACATTGCCGCGACCAATCCGCTGGCGCTCGACAGCACTGGCATCGGCGCGGAGGTTCTGGAGCGCGAGAAGGCGATCCTGCGCGACAAGAACGCCGGCAAGCCCGAGCACGTCCTCGACAAGATCGTCGAGAGCGGCCTCAAGAGCTTCTTCAAGGAAGCGACGCTGCTGGAGCAGCCGTTTGTGCACGAGCCCTCCAAGACGGTGACGCAGATCCTCAAGGAGGCCGAGGCCAAGGCCGGCGCGCCGGTGAAGATCTCCGCCTTCGTCCGCTTCGCCCTCGGCGAGGGCATCGAGAAGGAGGAAGGGCCGGACTTCGCGGCTGAGGTCGCGGCCGCCGCCGGCGTCTGATCGGTCGGGGCCTGCCCGGCGGGCCCCGTCTTGCGAGGCGTATCGATCGGGTCGTGAAGCGGGGGGCGGGGCCAGCCGATGTATGTGAAGCGTGCGCTGATCAAACTGTCAGGCGAGGCCCTCTCGGGCCCGATCGGGGCCGGCCTGCACGGGGAGACGCTCGGCACCATCGCCGCGGATATCGCAGCGGCAGCACGGGCGGGTCACGAGATCGCCGTCGTCGTCGGCGGCGGCAACTTCTTCCGCGGCGTCCAGGGGCTCGCCAAAGGCCTCGACCGTCCCTCCGCCGATTCGATCGGCATGCTCGGCACGGTCATGAACGCGCTGGCGCTCGAGCATGCGATCGAAGCAGTCGGCGTGCCGGCGCGCGCCATGTCCGCCATCGCCATGCCGGCGCTGTGCGAAAACTATGCGCGTCGCCGCGCGCTCGACCACATGGCCAACGGCAAGGTGGTCATCCTTGGCGGCGGGACCGGCAACCCCTTTTTCACCACCGATACGGGCGCCGCTCTGCGAGCCGCCGAGCTCGGTTGCGACGCACTGCTCAAGGCGACGAACGTCGACGGCGTCTATTCCGCCGACCCCAAGCTCGATGCCAGCGCCGTCCGCTACGAGAGCCTGACCCACGCCGATGCGATCCGCAGGGATCTGAAGGTGATGGACACGGCGGCTTTCGCGCTGGCCCGAGACAGCGGCCTCACGATCATCGTATTCTCCCTGCGCAATCCCGGCTGCATCTCGGCGGTGCTCAAGGGAGAGGGATTGGCGACGCTCGTGACGCCCTGATCCGACCACGTCGTGCGAGGACAATCCCGCCGCAAATGTCGTGGTTTCTTGCGCGCCCGGGCGGGTCTATGATTCCATCGTGGGCGATTGATCCGATGGTCTGGAGGCCGATGCCGCGCGGAGCTTCGCGTTCACGATGTTCGGTCGGCGCCCGACCGGATGTGGCGGCCCGATGGGCGGATTTGTTCCAACGTCTTGCCTCTCGATCGCCTGGCGCCCGTGGCGGGGCCGGCCGCGGCGGCGCTCGATATCGCCGGCTGGAGGGCGGCATCCGGCCGCGACGTTGGCACGTAGATGTTCGGCAGGTATCGGCGGCTCGCCAGCGGCGGATGAAGCCGCTAAGAGCAGGGTCCGAGCCCTTTCCTTGATCTTCACGTGTGGCGGGCCAAAAGTTCGCCCCTAAGATCAGATTCGATGTCTGGAGCGTAATGAAGCTATGACCGCAGCCTTCGATCTCGACGACCTGAAGCGCCGCATGTCCGGCGCGATCCAGGCCCTGCGCCACGACTTGGCCAGCCTCAGGACCGGTCGCGCCTCGGCCAACCTGCTCGATCCAATCCAGGTGGACGCCTATGGCTCGCTGATGCCGCTCAATCAGGTGGCTACTGTCTCGGTGCCCGAGCCGCGTCTCGTCAGCGTCCAGGTCTGGGACAAGGCCATGGTCGCCGCGGTCGAGAAGGCGATCCGCGAGTCCGATCTCGGGCTCAATCCCAATACCGAAGGGCAGGTTATCCGGCTGCGCATTCCGGAGATGAACGAGCAGCGTCGCAAGGAGATGGTGCGCGTTGCCCACAAGTATGCCGAGGAGGCGCGAGTCGCCGTCCGGCACGTGCGGCGCGACGGCCTCGACCTACTCAAGAAGCTGGAGAAGGACAGCGCCATCAGCCAGGACGAACAGGCCAGGTTCGGCGACCTCGTCCAGAAGGCGACGGATCAGTCGGTTGCGGAGGTGGACCAGACCCTCGCAGCGAAGGAAAAAGAGATTCTGCAGGTCTGAGTCAGGTTGGACATGCCGATCGAAGCCGCCAGCGACGCCGCCGTCCTGTCTCCGCCCGCACCGGCCCAGGAGACGGGCGGCGTGGACGCGCCGGCGCACGTCGCCATCATCATGGATGGCAACGGGCGCTGGGCCGAACGGCGCGGGCTGCCGCGGGCCGAAGGGCACCGGCGAGGGGTCGAGGCACTGCGGCGCACGGTGCGGGCTGCGATCGAGCTCAATCTGCGCTATCTCACCGTCTACAGCTTCTCGTCGGAGAACTGGCGGCGACCGGCCGCCGAAGTCTTCCAGCTGATGAACCTGCTGCGCCTTTTCTTTCGCAGCGACCTCGCGGACCTGCAGCGCAACAACGTCCGCGTGAGGTTCATCGGCGCGCGCGAAGATCTCGCCTCCGACATCCGCTCGATCCTGGAAGAGGCCGAGCGCCGCACGGCGGGCGGCACGGGCCTCAACCTGGTGATCGCCTTCAACTACGGCGGCCGTCAGGAATTGGTGCGCGCGGCGCGCGCCCTGGCGCTCGACGTCGCGGCAGGTCGTCTGCCGGCCGACGCCATCGATCAGGCGGCGCTCGACGCGCGGCTCGACACCGCGGGCATTCCCGATCCGGACCTGGTTATCCGCACCTCCGGCGAGCTGCGCGTGTCGAACTTCCTGTTGTGGCAGGCGGCCTACGCCGAGTTCGTCTTCACCCCGGTGCTCTGGCCCGATTTCGACCGGGCCACCCTGGAAGCGGCGATCGCCGACTTCCGCGGGCGGGACCGGCGCTTCGGCGGCCTGGGCGGGGCCGGCTGAGGTGGAGAGCAACCGGGCCGCGCCTGGCCGGATCCCGTCTGGGGGTGCTCGCGGCATGTCGGAACTCGCCTTGCGCACGGTGTCGGCCGTTCTCCTGGCGGCCCTCGCCCTTGCCACGGCGGCGCTGGGCCAATGGCCGCTGTCCCTCCTTTGGGCTGCTGCGGGCGCAGCGGTGGCGGCGGAGTGGACGACGGTGACCGCGATTGCGCCGCGCCGCGGCCTCCGCACAATCCTGCCCGCTTTTGCCGCGGCCACCGGCCTTGCGCTTCTGATCAGCACCCTGGCTTCGGCCGCCGTGCTCTCCGCCGGCACGATCGTCGTCTGCGCGCTGGGATTGGGCCTGCGGGATCGGCTCTGGGCCGTGGCTGGGCTATGGTGCGGAGCGGTGCTGGCGATCGTTCCCGTCCTGGTGCGGGCCGACCCGGCGCTCGGGCTGCCGGGATTGCTCTGGATGTTCGCGGTCGTATGGACGACAGACGTGGCGGCCTTCTTCACCGGCCGCCGCCTGGGGGGGCCCAAGCTCTGGCCCCGGGTCAGCCCGAAGAAGACGTGGTCCGGCTTCGTCGGCGGCACGTTCGCCGGCACGCTCGCCGGAACCGCCACGCTCGTCTGGTTCGGCGGCTGGGCGCCGAGCGCTCTGCTCGTGCTGGCCAGCGCCGCGGCTTCGGTGGTCGGCCAGGGCGGGGATCTTGCCGAGTCTGCGTTGAAGCGGCACTTCGGCGTCAAGGATTCCAGCCGCGTCATTCCGGGCCACGGCGGCTTCATGGATCGGCTGGACGGCTTCTGGGCGGTGTCGGTGTTGGTGGGCGCCGGTGTCGCCTTGCGTGGGGTGCTGCGATGAGGGGGGCGCGGACATGAGACGGCGCATCATCGTGCTCGGAGCAACCGGGTCGGTCGGGCGTTCCACCGTCGATCTGCTTCTGCGTCACCGCGACCGCTTCGAGGTGACGGCCCTGGTCGGCCACCGCGACGCCGCGGGTCTGGCCGCCCTGGCGCGGCAGCTGAATGCCGGCTGCGCCGTGCTGGCGGACGAGAGCCAGGCCGGGGCCTTGCGCGAGGCGCTTGGCCCCGCCGGCATCGCCGCGGGGGCCGGTTCGACCGCGGTGCTGGAGGCGGTCGAGCGGGAGTGCGACATCGTCGTCGGCGCCATCGCCGGGACGGCCGGGCTGCGGGCGACCCACGCGGCGCTCAAGCCGGGGCGAACGCTCGCCCTGGCCAACAAGGAGACGCTGGTGTGCGCCGGCGAGCCCTTCATGCGCGATGCGCGCGAGCGGGGCGTCCCCATCCTGCCGGTCGATTCCGAGCACAATGCGTTGCTTCAGGCGTTGGGCGGGCAGCCGGTCGAAGCGGTCGAGCGGATGACGATCACCGCCTCCGGCGGCCCCTTCCGAACCTGGTCGGCCGAGCGCCTGCTTACGGTGACGCCGGAGCAGGCGCTCGCCCACCCGACCTGGTCGATGGGCGCCAAGATCTCCATCGATTCGGCCACCCTGATGAACAAGGGGCTGGAGCTCATCGAAGCCATGCACCTGTTCGCCATTGCACCCGAACGGCTCGACGCGGTCATCCATCCGCAATCGGTCGTGCACGGCCTGGTGGCCTTTCGCGACGGCGCGGTCACCGCCGGGCTCGCGATGCCCGACATGCGGGTGCCGATCGCCTATTGTCTGGGGCTTCCCGAACGCCTCGACGCGCCCACGCCGCGCCTCGATCTGGCGGCGCTCGGCTCACTGACCTTCGAGGTGCCGGACGTGACGCGGTTCCCGGCCCTGGCGCTGGCGCGTGCCGCCATGATGGCGGGCGGGGCCATGCCGGCCATCCTCAACGCGGCCAACGAAATTGCGGTGGCCGCCTTCCTCGACCGGCGGCTCGCCTTTCACGGTATCCCTGCGCTGGTCGAGGAGGTGTGCGCGCGCCTCGCGGTATTGGGCGACAGCCGACCCGGCTCGGTCGACGAGGCGCTGGAGGTCGACCAGACGGCGCGCCGGGTGGCCGAAGAGGTCGCGCGCGCGGGGCAGGGCGGCCGGGTGACGCGGCCGCACCGCCTGGCAACGGCCAACCCGGGCCGCTAGCTATCGACGGGCGAATTTCGGACGCAAAGTCGTTCCACGGTCGCCGGGACGGCGACGCTGATCGGCGGTTGTTGCGCCGAGTGAGGACCTAGATGGATTTCATTGCTGCCATGGTGAGGACGGGGGAGAGCCTGCCCCTCATCATCGCGTCGTTTGTCTTCGTGCTGGGCGTGGTGGTGTTCATCCACGAGATGGGCCATTTCCTGGTCGGCCGTTGGTGCGGCGTCGACATCGACACCTTCTCGATCGGCTTCGGCAAGGAACTGGTCGGCTGGACCGACCGGCACGGGACGCGCTGGCGCCTCGCCGCGATTCCGCTCGGCGGCTATGTCAAGTTCGCGGGTGACGCCACCGGGGCGAGCACCCCGGATCATGACGCGCTGGAGCGAATGACGCCGCGCGAGCGCGCCGGGAGCTTCCATTTCAAGAGCGTCTGGCAGCGCGCCGCCATCGTCGCGGCGGGTCCGATCGCCAACTTTCTCCTGGCGATCGTCATCTTCGCCGGCACGGTCTATCTATACGGCCGGACCGTGATCCCGCCGCGGGCCGCCGCCGTCATGCAGGAAAGCGCTGCAGCCAAGGCCGGATTTGAAGTCGGCGATCTGATCCTGACGATCGACGGCGCCGCCGTCCGAAGCTTCGGCGACGTCCAACGAATCGTCAGTCTCCGCGGCGGCGAGGCACTCACCTTCGTCGTGGATCGGGCGGGCCGTCAGGTCACGCTGGAGGCCACCCCCGAACTCAAGGAGCGCGACACGCCCTTGGGCAAGCAGCGCATGGGCATGCTCGGCCTGACCGCTCCGACCGCTCCGGGTGACATCAAGCTCGAGCGCTACGGATTGTTCCCCTCCATTGGCATCGGCGTCGGCGAGACATGGAGCGTCATCGAGCAATCGGTTGACGGCATCGGCAAGATCATCGGCGGCCGGGCGTCGGCAGATCAGTTGGCGGGCCCGATCGGGATCGCCCAGGTGTCGGGGCAGGTGGCGCGGCTCGGCTTCGTCCCGCTGCTCAGCTTCGTGGCGTTTCTGTCGGTGTCGATCGGTCTGCTCAACCTGCTTCCGGTGCCCCTGCTCGACGGCGGCCACCTGCTGTTTTACGCCATCGAAGCCCTGCGCGGCCGCCCGGTGAGCGAGCGGACGCAGGAGTTCGGGTTCCGCATCGGCCTCGCGCTGGTCATCATGCTCACGGTTTTCGTGACTTGGAACGACATTGTGCGGCGCATTCTCGGGGTGACGTGACCGGCGGGCCACGCCTCCCAAAAAAAGGATTTGTTAACCCTCTCTGCGTTTGCAACAGCCTGTAAACTCGATAGAAGCGATTTCGATCCTAGGATCCCACGACCGACTCCTCGCCCCGCCGGGGCGTAAAAAATCGAAACAGGGCGGCCAGTTTTATGATGAGACCTGCAATGTTCCGCGGGATGGCGCTAGTGAGTGTCCGCCGCTTTGCACTGACGGTCGGCCTCGTTCTGATGGCCGGGATGTCGGCTGCACAGGCGCAGAGCGTTGTCGTCCACGGCAACCAGCGGATGGATGCCGAGACGATCCGTAGCTACGTGCAGGGGAAGTCTCCGGACGAGGCGCGTCAGGCGCTGCTGGCGACGGGCATGTTCTCCGACGTCAAGGTCGCCGGGGGGCGCGGCGCCACGGTCGTCACCGTCAACGAAAATCAGACCGTCAACCGGGTCGTCTTCGAGGGCAACAAAAAGCTCAACAAGGACGTGCTGGCGGGTGAGCTCTCGACCAAGGCGCGCGGGCCCTACAGCCCCGCCGCGGTGCAGGCGGACGTCGAAAAGCTGCAGGAGATCTACAAGCGCGGCGGCCGTGGGCTGGCCACCATCTCCAGCCGGATCGTTCCGCTGACCAACGGGCGTGTGGACGTCGTCTTCACGATCAAGGAAGGCGACAAGACCGGCGTCAAGGAGATCAATTTCGTCGGCAACCACGCCTACTCGTCCCGCCGCCTGCGTGACCTGATGACGACGACGGAGATGAACCTGCTGTCGTGGCTCAAGACCTCCGACGTCTACGATCCCGACAAGATCTCCTCCGACGAGGAACTGATCCGCCGCTACTATCTCAAGAACGGCTACGCCGACTTCCGCATCGTCTCGACCGACTCCGTGTTCGATCAGGCGAAGGGCGGCTGGATCGTGACCATCACGGTCGAGGAGGGGCAGCCCTACCGGATCTCCTCGGTCGACGTGGAGTCGCGGGTCGAGGGCGTGACGCATGACATGGTGCGCCGCGAGGTGACATCGTCGCCCGGCGAGATCTATGACGCCGAGAATGTCGAGAAGGCGCTGACCTCGATGACCACGAGCGTCATGCGCAAGGGCAATCCGTTCGTCCAGGTTCGTCCCGCGGGCGTGCGTGACAGCGTCAATCACACCATCGGCCTGACCTACGTGGTCGAGGAAGGTCCACGCGTCTACATCGAGCGGATCAATGTGCGCGGCAACGTGCGCACGCGAGACTACGTGATCCGGCGGGAGCTCGACCTGGAGGAGGGCGACGCCTACAACAAGGTGCTCATCGACCGCGCCGAGCGCCGTCTCAACGGGCTCGGCTACTTCAAGAAGGTGCGCATCACCAACGAGCCGGGTTCGCAGCCGGACCGGGTGGTCATCAACATCGATGTCGAGGACCAGTCGACCGGTCAGTTCTCCGTCTCCGGCGGTTATTCCACCCAGGACGGTGTCATCGGCGAGGTCGCCGTCGCCGAGTCCAACTTCCTGGGACGTGGTCAGTATATCCGCGTCGCCGGCCAGCTCGGCCAGCGGACCAACGGCGTCCAGCTGTCGTTCACCGAGCCCTACTTCCTGGGCCAGCGGCTGGCCGCGGGCTTCGACGTCTATACGAAGTACACCGACAACACGATGTACGCCCGCTATGAGACGCGCGCGACGGGCGGAACGATCCGCTTCGGCTTCCCCATCACCGACGAGTTCACGGTGACGGCGCGCTACTCGCTGTACCAGACGAAGCTGTCGGTGCCCGATAGCTACAAGCAGCCGTATAACGACTGTAGCTTCCCGCTGCCGGGCTACACCTCGGTGTTCAATCCGCCCTTCGACGGCGTCACCTATCCGTACAACGGCACCCCGGGCGCGCTGTCCTACTATCCGAACTGCGCCTATGACGGTGAGGCGTCGGTCGCGGTCAAGCAGGCCATCGGTCGGACCTTGACCTCGCTGGTGGGCGTAACGCTCACCTACAACACCCTCGACAACATGAAGAACCCGCACAGCGGCATCTACGCCGAGGTGCGCCCCGAGATCGCCGGCCTGGGCGGCGACTCCAAGTTCTTCCGCGCCACCGGTGAGGCCCGCTACTATCGCGAGCTGTGGGATGACGTTGTCGGCATCGTCAAGCTGCAGGGCGGCACCATCCAACCCCTGGGTGGCAATGATCTGCGCCTAACCGACAACTTCTTTCTCGGGCCGTCCCTCGTCCGCGGCTTTGCCCCCTCCGGCATCGGTCCGCGCGACCTGACGGGCGATCCGAGCACCAATGCGATCGGCGGCGTCAACTACTTCGGCGCGAGCGTCGAGGCGCAGTTCCCGATCTGGGGTCTGCCGCGCGAGCTCGGCCTGAAGGGCGCGGTGTTCGCCGATGCCGGTACCCTGTTCGGCTACAAGGGCGCCAAGACCTTTGACCTGAACTACAACGGCGTGATCGACGGCTTCGCGGGCGGGGTCTGCCAGCCGAACTCCCAGCCGGTTCAGCCAGAGTGCATGATCGTCAAGGACTCGAGCGCGATCCGCACCTCGGTCGGCGCCAGTATCCTCTGGCAGTCGCCGCTGGGTCCGATCCGCTTCGACTACGCCTTTGCCCTGACAAAGGCGGACGGCGACCGCACCCAGGCGTTCCGCTTCTCCGGCGGCGGCAGCTTCTAGTCGAGCGTTCAAGGGCGCCTTCGGGCGCCCTCCCACGGCAGGTCGGCGGTCCGCCTTCGTTGCGGTCCGCCGATCTTCAGTTGTAAAGCCCACCATGGCCGAGCCAGTCTTCTTTCCCGCCTCCTCGGCCCTGACGCTGTCGGCGGTCGCCGAGCTGGTGGGTGCGGCCCTGCCCGAGGGAGCCGACCCGCAGCAGGCCATTCGCGGCGTCGCACCGCTCGAAACCGCGACGCCATCCGATCTGGCCTACATGGATAACGCGCGTTACGCCGCTGTGCTCGCGACGACGCGGGCCGGCGTCTGTCTGGTGTCGGAGCGGTTTATCGCCAAGGTGCCCCCCGGTCCGGTCGCCCTGCTCACGCGCGATCCGCATCGGGGCTTTGCCGCCGTGCTGAGTGCGCTGTTCCCTTCAGCCGTCCGGCCAGGCTCCGTTTTCGAGGCATCGGGCGTCACGCCGGGGGCCTTCGTGCATCCTTCGGCTCGCATCGAACCCGGAGTGGTCATCGACCCTGGCGCCGTGATCGGGCCCCGCGCCGAGATCGGGCGGGGCACGACGATCGGCGCCACGGCCGTGGTCGGAGCCGAGGTGCGCATCGGCCGCGATTGCTCCATCGGGCCGGGAGCCGCCATTCAGTATGCGCTCGTCGGCAACCGGGTGATCCTCCACCAGGGCGTACGGATCGGCCAGGATGGATTTGGTTTCGCCATGAGCGGCCGCGGTCATCTCAAGGTGCCGCAGGTCGGGCGCGTGATCATTCAGGACGATGTGGAAATTGGCGCCAACACGACGATCGACCGCGGGGCGACGCGCGATACGATCATCGGGGAAGGGACCAAGATCGACAATCTGGTGCAGATTGCACATAACGTGGTGATCGGGCGCCACTGCGTCATCGTCGCCCAGGTGGGCATTGCCGGCAGCACGACGCTGGAGGATTTCGTCACGATTGGCGGCCAGGCCGGCATCATCGGACACATCCGCATCGGACGGGGCACGCAGATCGCCGCCACCAGCAACGTCAACTCCGACGTGCCGCCCGGAGCGATCTGGGGTGGGACGCCGGCGAGGCCCATGCGGGACTGGTTCCGCGAGGTGACAGCGCTGAAGAACCTGGCGGCCAAGCGCGGAGGCCCGGCGCGCAGCGGCGCCGACGACTGAAAGGGTGGGAGTAACATTGATGGAGCAGGCGCCGGCTAAGCTCGATACGGCCGATATCGTTCAGATCATGAGTTATCTGCCCCATCGCTATCCGTTTTTGTTGGTTGATCGCATCATCGACATCGACAGCGACAACTCCTGCATCGGCATCAAGAACGTGACCTACAACGAGCCACAGTTCCTCGGGCATTTTCCGACCCGGCCGCTGTTCCCCGGCGTGCTGATCATCGAGGGCATGGCGCAGACCGCCGGCGCCATTTGCGTCGCGTCGAAACTGGCCGAGAAGAAGCGGCCCAAGGAGGTCTTCTTCATGACAATCGACAAGTGCAAGTTCCGCCGGCCGGTGCAGCCCGGCGATGTCGTCGAGTATCATATGCGCAAGCTCAACAACCGCCGCACCATGTGGTGGTACCGGGGCGAGGCGAAGGTGAACGGCACGCTCGTGGCCGAGGCTGAAGTCAGCGCCATGCTGGTGATCGAGTGAATGCACCTTCAGTTCATCCGACGGCGGTGGTCGACGACAACGCCATGCTCGGCCGCGGCGTGTCGGTCGGCCCTTTCTGCGTCGTCGGGCCCGATGTAACGCTCGGCGACGAGGTGGCCCTGGCGAGCCACGTGGCCGTTGCCGGCCGCACGACGATCGGGGCGCGCACCAAGATCTATCCGTTCGCCTCGGTCGGCCATGCGCCCCAGGACCTGAAGTACAAGGGCGAGCCGTCGACACTGACGGTCGGAGCCGATTGCATCATCCGCGAGGGCGTAACGATCAATCCGGGCACGGCGGGCGGTGGGATGGCGACCGTCGTCGGCGACCGATGCGCATTGCTCGCCAATTCGCACATCGGCCACGACTGCAAGGTCGGCGACGACGTCATTCTGTCCAACAACGTGATGCTGGCCGGACACGTGACGGTCGGCAGCCACGTCATATGTGGCGGCGGCTCGGCCATCATCCAGTTCACGCGCGTCGGTGCGCACGCGTTCGTCGGCGGCATGTCGGGCCTTGAAAACGACCTCATCCCCTACGGGATGGTTATCGGCAATCGGGCTCACCTGGCTGGCCTCAACCTGGTCGGCCTGCGCCGGCGCGGCTTTTCACGCGACGACATCCATGCGCTGCGCCGCGCCTACCGCCTGCTGTTCGCCCGCGAGGGCACGCTGCTCGAGCGGGTGGCCGGTGCGGAGGGCGAGCTCGGTAACCATCCGCTGGTTCAGGAGGTGTTGAACTTCATCCGCGCCGGCGGGGACCGGGCGATCTGCACGCCGCGCGACGCCGAGGCGTGAGATGTCCGCGGCCGACGGCGGCGTGGCGATTCTGGCCGGCGGTGGTGCGCTGCCGCGCGAACTCGCTGACCGCCTGGCTGTCCGCGGTCGCGCCGTGCGTATCCTGGCCCTTCGCGGTTTCGCCGACCGCGGGACACTGCGACGGGCGGAGTGCGCCTTCGACATCGTCGACGCGCTCGGGATCATCAGGCGGCTGCATGCTTGGCGTCCCGCTGCGGTCGTCCTCGTCGGGGTGGTGCATCGCCCGACGCCGCGGGCTCTGCTAGGTGCGGTCGCGGCCGCTTACCGCAACCGCGACTTCCTCCTGCCGATCATGAGGGCAGGTGACGACCGGCTGCTGCGCACTGTCGTCGGCTTGTTCGAGCGTGAGGGCTTCACTGTCGAAGGCATCGCAACCCTGGCCCCCGAGCTGCTGGCCGGTGTCGGCGTCTTCGGTAGGGTCGAACCCACCGCGGCATCGCGCGCTGCCATCGGCCTTGGCGTTCGCTGCTTGACCGCATTGTCGCCTTTCGATGTCGGGCAGGCGGCGGTCGTCGCTGGTTCGCGCATCGCCGCCGTCGAGGGGCCGGAAGGTACCGATGCGATGATCGCGCGCGCCCAGCGGCTGGGACGGACATCACGGCTGCATGGGGGCGAGGGCGGGCCGGTGCTGGTGAAGATGGCGAAGGCCGGGCAGGACCTGCGGGTGGATCTGCCGGCGATCGGGCCCGATACGGTACGGAGGGCGGCTCGAGCAGGCTTTTCCGGCATCGCGGTCGGGGCCGGCGCGACGCTCGTGATTGATCGCGCCACCACGATCGAAGAGGCTGACCGCCGAGGCTTGTTCGTGGTCGGCGTGGACACCGCGCAGGACGTACCGGGTGAGATGAGCGAATGACGCCGGAACCGCCGCTTTCGGTCTTTCTCGTCGCCGGGGAAGAGTCGGGTGACCAACTCGGTGCCGGGTTGATGCGAGCCATCCACGAGCGGCTGGGCGATGCCGGTGTCGCCTTCGCAGGGGTGGGCGGCGAACGCATGGCGGCGGTGGGGCTCACCAGCCTCTTTCCGCTGAGCGATATCGCGGTCATGGGGGTGTCGGCCGTCGTCGCGAGGCTCCCGACGATCGTCCGCAGGGTCTACGCGACGGTTGATGCCGTGGTGGCGGCCAAGCCGGACGTGCTGGTGATCATCGACAGCCCGGATTTTACCCACAACGTAGCCAAGCGGGTCCGGGCGCGGATGCCGGGGCTGCCCATCGTCGACTATGTCAGTCCGACCGTCTGGGCGTGGCGGCCCGGCCGTGCCCGCGCCATGCGCGCCTATGTCGATCACCTGCTGGCGCTCCTGCCCTTCGAGCCGGAGGCGCACCGCCGGCTGGGTGGCCCGGCGTGCAGCTACGTCGGCCATCCGCTCGTCGAGCGGCTCGCAGAGCTGCGCCCGCGACCGGGCGAGCGCGCGAATCTTGGCCAGGCCCCGACACTACTGGTGCTTCCGGGCAGCCGGCGCACTGAGATCTCGCGGCTCATGGAGCCGTTCGGCGCTGCGCTGGGGCTGATTGCGCAAGCGCGGCCGGATGTCAGGATCATCCTGCCCGCGGTGCCCCACCTCAAGGAGGACATCGCGGCCCGCGCCGCATCCTGGCCGGTCCGGCCGGACATCGTCACCGGCGAAGCCAGCAAATGGGCCGCCTTTCGGCAGGCACACGCGGCCGTCGCCGCGTCCGGCACCGTGACGCTGGAGTTGGCGCTCGCAGGGGTGCCCATGGTGGTCGCCTACAAGGTGTCGTTCCTGGAAGAACGGCTGCGTTTCCTGGTCAAGGTGCCGTCGATCGTCCTGCCCAACCTCATCTTGGGCGCCAACGCCATCCCGGAGTTCATCCAGGAGGATTGTACCGCGGACGCGCTCGCTGAGGCCCTGCTGCCGCTGCTCGGCGACACGCCGCCGCGCCGCACGCAGGTGGAGGCTTTGGCCCGGCTCGACGCTCTGATGTCGACCGGCTCTGAGCATCCAAGCGAGCGGGGCGCGCGGATCGTTCTCGAAACCGCCGGGGCGCCCCGTAGCTCGCGACAGCGCTAGAATCGCATTTTGCCACCGGTTGGAGATCATCCAACGGCGCCCGGCTGCCGGAGCATCACTCGATCAGAGGGGACTGATCCGGCCGAGTGGCGCTTGCCGCGTTGCAGACAGCAAAAAGCCCGGCGCCGTGCCGGGCTTTCGCGTCATGCGCATCTCGTTCCGGTGGAAACCATCACCTCGCGGACACGTTCTCGCGGAGTGCGTCAGGCTTACCGCTGGGCGATGCTGATGTAGTCGCGCGCGGGCGCGCCCGTATAGAGCTGGCGGGGGCGGCCGATGCGCTGGCTGGGATCCTCGATCATTTCCTTCCACTGGGCGATCCAGCCGACCGTGCGAGCCACCGCAAACAGTACGGTGAACATCTCGGTCGGGAAGCCCATCGCCTTGAGCGTGATGCCCGAGTAGAAATCGATGTTCGGATAGAGCTTCTTCTCGACGAAATACTCGTCGCTCAGTGCGATCCGCTCAAGCTCCAGGGCCACCTCGAGCAGCGGATCGTCCTTGTGGCCGAGTTCGTTCAGCACCTCGTGCGTCGTCCGCTGCATGATCTTGGCGCGCGGGTCGTAGTTCTTATAGACGCGGTGGCCGAAGCCCATCAGACGGAACGGATCGTTCTTATCCTTGGCGCGAGCGATGAACTGCGGGATCCTGTCGACGGTACCGATCTCCTGCAGCATCTTGAGCGCGGCCTCGTTGGCGCCCCCGTGGGCCGGACCCCACAGGCAGGCGATGCCGGCGGCGATACAGGCGAAGGGATTGGCACCCGAGGATCCAGCCAGCCGCACCGTCGACGTCGAGGCGTTCTGCTCGTGATCCGCGTGCAGGATGAAGATGCGGTCGAGCGCGCGCGAGAGGATCGGGTTGGGCTTGTATTCCTCGCACGGCACCGCGAAGCACATGTGCAGGAAGTTGGTGGTGTAGTCGAGGTCGTTGCGCGGATAGATGAACGGCTGCCCGACGTGGTACTTGTACGCTAGCGAGGCCAGCGTCGGCATCTTCGCGATCATGCGCATGGACGCGATCATGCGCTGCTTCTCGTCCGAGATGTCGGTCGAGTCGTGATAGAAGGCCGAGAGCGCCCCGACCGACGCGACCATGATGGCCATGGGGTGGGCATCGCGGCGAAAGCCCTGGAAGAACCGCATCATCTGCTCGTGCACCATGGTGTGGCGCGTGACGCGGTAGTCGAAATCGGCCTTCTGGGTCGTCGTCGGCAGCTCGCCTTCGAGCAGCAGGTAACACGTCTCCAGGAAGTCGCCGTGCTCGGCCAGCTCCTGAATCGGATAGCCGCGGTAGAGCAGGACGCCATCGTCGCCATCGATGTACGTGATCTTGGACTGGCAGCTGGCCGTGGAGGTGAACCCCGGGTCGTACGTGAACATGTCCGTCTCTTTATAAAGAGAGGCGATGTCCACGACGCTGGGTCCGATGGTGCCATCCAGGGTCGGCAAGTCGACCACTTTGCCATCGACGCTAAGTGCAGTCGTCCTCGCGTTCATTATCGTCACCCTTGTCTGAGGAGACCGACGTAGGGCAGCGAGGAAGCCGGGCTGGTTCGCCGGGCACGTGGCTGCTGATTACGCTGGCCTAAATATCGCAAGTGCGAACTTGAGCGACAATTCGGTAGCCCATTTGCCGGGCCCCATCAAGCCGCCGTGCCGGGGGCCTGACGACCGTGCATCGGAGGCCTCCAACTCTCGCCATTGTTATCTCGAGTTTTGCGTTAGCTACTATTCATAAGTAATTGGCGTTACAGGAAGTCGAGTCGGGTTGCGCTGCGTCAGGCGGGAAGCTGATCCCGGACCCGTGCAAGGCTCTCGTCGCGCCCGAGCACGGCCATCACGTCGAACAGGCCGGGTGATGTCGCCCGTCCGGTCAGCGCCGCCCTGAGCGGTTGCGCCAGCTGACCGAGCTTGAGAGCGGCCGCATCGGCGACCCGCCGTACGGCGCCCTCCGTATTCGCCGCCGACCACTCCGAAATCGTCTCGAGCTCGCTCAGCACCAGGGCCAACCGCCGACGGGCGTCGTCATCGAGGATCGTCGTGGCTTTGGCGTCGAGACCGAGCGGGCGCCTGGCGTAGAGGTAGGACGCGCTGTCGAGCAGCTCGATCACCGTCTTGGCGCGCTCCTTGAGTCCCGGCATCGCCGACAGCAGCTTGGCCTCGAGCTCGGGATCAAGCGTCGCGCCCAGTCCGCGGTCGGGGCCGACCTGGGGTAGAATCGTCTTGATCGCGGCCACAAGGCGCGCGTCGTCTGCCTGCCGCATGTAGTGGCCGTTGATGCTCTCCAGCTTGGCGAAGTCGAAGCGGGCCGGCGAACGGCCGATCTGCTCGAGGGCGAAGGCGGCCGTCATCTCCTCGGTCGAAAAGATCTCCTGGTCGCCATGGCTCCAGCCGAGGCGAACGAGGTAGTTGCGCAGCGCCTCCGGCAGATAGCCCAGCGTGCGGTAAGCCTCGACGCCGAGCGCGCCGTGCCGCTTGGATAACTTGGCGCCGTCAGGACCGTGGATGAGTGGGATATGGGCCATGACCGGAGGCGCCCAGCCCAGCGCGTCGTAGATCTGGCGCTGGCGGGCCGCATTGGTCAGGTGGTCGTCGCCGCGAATGACATGCGTGACGGCCATGTCGTGATCATCGACGACGACAGCGAGCATGTAGGTCGGCGAGCCATCGGAGCGCAGCAGGACGAGGTCGTCCAGCTCCTTGTTCTGCCAGACGACACGGCCCTGCACCTGGTCCTCGACGACTGTCTCGCCCTCGGTCGGCGCCTTCAGGCGCACCACCGGCTTGACGCCCGCCGGGGCCGCGGCGGGGTCCCGGTCGCGCCAGCGTCCGTCGTAGCGGGAGGGGCGCCCCTCGCGGCGGGCGCTCTCGCGCATCTCCTCCAGCTCCTGGGCGCTGGCGTAGCAGTAATAGGCGCGGCCGCGCTCCAGCAGCTCCTGGACGACGGCCCGGTGGCGGTCGGCGCGGCTGTATTGGTAGACGACGTCGCCGTCCCAATCAAGGCCGAGCCAGCCCAGCCCGTCGAGGATGGCGGCGATGGCGGCGTCTGTTGAACGCTCGCGGTCGGTGTCCTCGATGCGCAGCAGCATCCTGCCGCCGTGCCTGCGTGCGAACAGCCAGTTGAACAGGGCCGTTCGGGCGCCGCCGATATGCAGGTAGCCCGTGGGAGACGGAGCGAAGCGGGTGATGATCTGATCGGCCATTTCCAACAACGTGCGGCGGGCACACTCGAAACGGAGCGGGAGCTGAGGCGAGACTCGCCGGCTGGCGACGGCGTCGTGTAGCATGCGCCAACGCCGAGCCGAAATCCCGTATGCCCCGTGACCACAGCGCAGCCCTGTCCGAGGCAATCGCGCCGGCGACGACCGGCGCGCTTGGCTTCGGTGCGCGCAGCCGCGCCCTGTTCCTGCATGCGACGCACTCTATCTGGCGCCTCTTCGCGCTCGAGCAAGAGCGCCGCCGGCCGTTCGTGTGGCTGCCGGTCGCCTTTGGCATCGGCATCCTGCTCTATTTCGCCGCCGACCGCGAGCCGGCGCTCTGGGCGCCGCTGCTCGCCACGGGCCTCGCGGTGGCCGGCGTCGCGGCGGTCCGGCGGCGGCCGCTCGGCCGATTGCTCATGATCGGCGTCGCCTTCGTCTTCGCCGGCTTCAGCGCGGCCTGTATGCGAACCGCGCTGGTCGCGGCGCCGGTGCTGACGCGTGTGACGGCGGGCAAGCTCACCGGCTTCGTCGTCGCCGTCGATGACCATGGCACGGGTTCGCGCCTGGTGATCGTGCCGACGTCCTTTGCCGAGCTGGCGCCGCAGGCGTTGCCTGCGCTCGTGCGGGTGACGGTCAAGTCGCGCACGGCGATCAAGCCCGGCGACCATGTCCGGGCGTCGGCGCGGCTGCTGCCTCCGCCGGAGCAGGCGCGCCCCGGCGGCTACGATTTCGCGCGCGATGCCTATTTCAAGCGGCTCGGCGCCGTCGGCTCGGTGAGCGGGGCCATCGAGCTCACTCCGGCCACCGCCGCGCCGCCGCGATCGGTGCGGTGGGCGGCCGCTGTGGATGCGGCGCGCGCGACGGTCACGACGCGTATCGCGACGGCGTTCGGCGGCCAGGCCGGTGCCGTGGCGGCCGCCTTGGTCACGGGCAAGCGCGGGCAGATCACCGAGGACACCAACGAGGTGCTGCGCGCCGCCGGCATCTACCACATCGTCTCCATCTCCGGCCTGCACATGGTGCTCGCCGCGAGCGTGTTCTTCTGGTCGAGCCGCGCGTTGCTGGCACTTCTGCCGGGGCTGGCCCTGGCCTGGCCGATCAAGAAGATCGCGGCGGCGCTCGCGATGGTGGGAGCTGCCGCCTACTGCATCTTCACCGGTTCCGATGTCGCCACCGAGCGAGCGCTGGTGATGACGCTGGTCATGCTGGGGGCCATCCTGGTGGAGCGTCCGGCGCTCGCCATGCGCAACCTCGCCATCGCCGCTCTGATCGTGCTGGCCATGGAGCCGGAAAGCCTGCTGGGGCCGAGCTTTCAGATGTCGTTCGCCGCGGTCGCCGGGCTCATCGCCGTCGCGGAGCGCAGCGGCAGCCTGAGTGGACTGCCCCGGCCGCGAGACGCTCCCCCGCTCGGTCCGGTCGGCCGCGCGGGCCGGGCCTTGCTCGCCGCGGTCACGACGACGGCCGTCGCCGAGCTCGCCACCGGCTCGTTCAGCGCCTATCATTTCCAGGCGCTCAGCCCACTCGGCATCCTCGGCAACGTGCTGACGCTGCCGTTCATCTCGCTGGTGGTCATGCCCTCGGCCGTCGTCGGCATGGTGGCCTATCCGTTCGGCATCGATTGGCCGATCTGGTGGGTGATGGGGCTGGCCACCGAGCCGATCCTGTGGGCGTCGCGCCTGATCGCGACGATCGAGCAGTCGCGAGTCGGCATGCCGGCCATGTCGGCTCTCGCCCTCGCAGGCTTCGTCATTGCCATCCTCTGGTTCACGCTCTGGAGCACGGCCCTGCGATGGGCCGCGGTGGTGCCGGCCGCCGTCGGGCTGGTGCTCGCCGCCCATACGCCGCGTCCCGACATTCTGGTGGACCGTCGGGCCGACGGGGCGGCCGTGCGCGGCGCGGATGGGCGGCTGGTGATTCTCGGCAAGCCTTCAAGCTTCGTGGTGGAGCAATGGCTGCGCGCCGATGGCGATCGCAGGCTCCCCACCGACCCCAGCCTGCGGGCGGGAACCCGCTGTGACAGCCTCGGCTGCGTCGGCCGCCTGGCGGACGGCGGCGCCGTCGCCTTTGTCGTCGAGCGCAGCGCCTTCGAGGAGGATTGCGCCCGTGCCGACGTGGTCATCTCCCGTCGCACAGCGCCGCCCACATGTGCAGCGGCGCTGGTGCTCGATGGCCCGCAACTGACGCGCGCCGGGGCGGTCGCGGTCAACGCGGGGGAGGGCGTGCTGCGAACGACGACGGCGCGCGGCGATGTCCGCTCGCGCCCTTGGATCAACGGGCCGGCGCCGCCCAAGCCCAAGCCGCTGCCGGAGGCCGGAGAAAAGCTGGACGAGAAGCCCGACGACGAGCCGTGAGCGGACGGCTCAATACCGTCGCACCAGGCTGATCAGCTTGCCTTGGATCTTGACCCGGTCCGGGCCGAGCACCCGCGTCTCGTAGGCCGGATTGGCAGCCTCGAGCGCGATCGACGAGCCGCGCCGCCGCAAGCGCTTCAAGGTCGCTTCCTCCTCGTCGATCAGCGCCACCACGATGTCGCCGGTGTTGGCCGTGTCCTGGCGGCGGATGACGACGGTGTCGCCCTCGAGGATGCCGGCATCCACCATCGAATCGCCGCGCACCTCCAGCGCGTAATGCTCCCCGGACGATAGCAGCTCCACCGGAAGCTGGAGCGTGTGACTGCGATTCTGGATGGCGGTGATCGGCACGCCGGCCGCGATGCGGCCCATCACCGGTACGGCGATGACCTTGCGGTCGTCCTCACCATCGGCCGACGCCGGCCTGACGCGTCCAAGCCCTCCTTCGACGACGCTGGGGCTGAAGCGTCGGCTCGGCTGCGGGCTGGCGGTCTCCGGCAGCTTGATGATCTCCACCGCACGCGCCCGGTTGGGCAGCCGGCGGATGAAGCCGCGCTCCTCCAGCGCCATGATCAGGCGGTGGATCCCCGACTTGGACTTGAGGTCCAGCGCCTCCTTCATCTCGTCGAAGGACGGCGGCACGCCGGTTTCGCGGAGACGCTCATTGATGAAGCGCAGAAGCTCATGCTGCTTGCTGGTCAACATGGTCGGTCCGTCCCGTCGCGCTCGCGGCCCGCTGATCGGCCGGCTGGGGATCACGGAGCCCATCATGCGCTCCTGATCCATTCCAAAAGGTTAGAGCACGACATTATTCAGGGCCAGGAGCGCACTGCGGCGCCGGTCGACCGATCGTTTCTGCGTCATGCCCATGCCGGCTCGACTCACTGCCGAAACAAAGCATGAACAATATTTAGCCGTTCTTGCTGTGTTCCGCAACAACTGGCTAGGCCGCGCCTTAGCGCCAGCCGGCGGCCGGGCAGCCCATCAGGGGAATGGCCCGCGCCACCTCGCCAGCCCTGGCGGCCGGTGCTCCGGGCGGGCGCACGATCAGCGCCTCGGCGCTCGCCAGCACGCCGAGCAGCGAGCTGTCCTGCACCGCGGCGGGCGTGGCGATCGGCAGGTCGGCGCTCGCGGTCAGCCGGGCCCGCAGGTAGTCCTGCCGGACATCGTTGGGGCCCACGTCCGCGCCGAGGCGCACGGCAATGCTCCGGTCGTCCCCGGCCTCGGGGTCGCCGACCAGGGCGCGCAGCAGCGGCACGAGGAATAGCGCGGCGCAGACGATGGCCGAGACCGGATTGCCGGGCAGCGCCAGCACGACCATCGCGCCGAGGCGCCCGTGCATCAACGGCTTGCCGGGGCGCATGGCGATTCGCCAGAAGTCCAGTTCCATGCGGGCGTCGGCCAGCGCGTCCTTGACCAGATCGTGGTCGCCGACGGAGGCGCCGCCCAGGGTGACCAGCACATCCGCCGCCGCGGCGCGCGCCTGTTCCACGGCTGCCGCGAGGTCCGCTCTGTCATCGCGCGCGATGCCGAGGTCGAGCGGCTCCGCGCCGGCAGCCTCCGCAAGTGCCGCCACGGCATAGCTGTTGGAGCTGACGATCTGGTCCTCGCCGGCGGCCTCGCCGGGGCGAACCAGTTCGTCGCCCGTCGCCAGCAGGGCGACGCGGGGCCTGCGGCGCACGGGCAGCGCCGGATGGCCCATCGCCGCCGCCAGCCCGATCCGCCGAAAGTCGAGCCGGCTGCCGGCGCTGAGCAGAACGTCGCCGGCGGCGAAATCGAGCCCGGCGCGCCGGATGTGGCGGCCCGGCTCCGCCGCGGCGATGAAGCGGACCGTTCCCTCGGGCGAGGGTGGCTCGGCATTCTCCTGGATGATGACGGCGTCTGCTCCGGCGGGAACAGGCGCGCCTGTGAAGATGCGGACGGCTTCGCCCGGCCCGACGGTGCCGGTGAAGCGATGGCCGGCGGCGCTGGTGCCGATCAGGCGCAGCATCGCGTGCGGTGTGGCGCAATCGGCGGCGCGTACCGCGTAGCCGTCCATCGCCGAGCTGTCGAAGGGCGGCTGGGTGCGGCGAGCCGCGAGATCACGCGCCAGGGTGCGGCCGTGCGCGGCCGTGATCGCCACATCCTCCACGTCCGTCGGCGTCGCGGCTGAGGCCAGCACGCGCCGCAGCGCCTCGTCGACGGAGAGCATGGGCTTCATGGCGCGACGTCCTCGGCCTGCCACAGACCGGAGCGTCCGCCCTCCTTGCGCAGCAGGCGGATGCCCTCGATGCGCATGTCGCGATCGACGGCCTTCACCATGTCATAGACCGTGAGGCAGGCGACCGACACGGCCGTGAGCGCCTCCATCTCGACCCCGGTGGGGCCGTTGACCCTCACCTCGGCCTGCACCGTGACGCCGGGGAGTGCCTCGTCCAGCGCGAGATCGACCGCAACCTTGCTGATCAGCAGCGGGTGGCAGAGGGGGATCAATTCGTGCGTGCGCTTGGCGGCCATGATGCCGGCGAGCCGCGCCGTGCCGAGCACGTCGCCCTTCTTGGCATCGCCGCTGCGGATGAGGGCGAGCGTTTCGGGCCGCGTGACGATTCGTCCTTGCGCCAGCGCCACGCGGGATGTCGCCGGCTTGTCGCCCACGTCGACCATGCGGGCGGCGCCGCTGTCGTCGAGGTGACTGAGCTTGCTCATGAGGCGGGAGCGGGGTCGCGCCGCAGGAGCGCACGCGTTGCCGCGGCGACGTCCTGCTGGCGCATGAGGCTTTCGCCGACGAGGAAGGTATCGATCCCGGCGGCCGCAAGGCGTGCGATATCGGCCGGTGTGAAGATGCCGCTCTCCCCGACGACGATGCGGTCGGCCGGGACGCGCGGTGCCAACTGTTCGCTGGCTTCCAGGCGCGTCTCGAACGTCCTGAGGTCACGGTTGTTGATACCGATCAGCGGCGACGGCAGGGCCAGGGCCCGGTCGAGCTCGGCTGCATCGTGCACCTCGAGCAGCACGTCGATGCCGACGGCGGCCGCGGCATCGGCCAGGGCCTGAGCTTCGGCGTCGTCGACGGCGGCCATGATGATCAGGATGCAGTCGGCGCCCCAGGCCCGCGCCTCGAACACCTGGTAGGGCTCGTACATGAAATCCTTGCGCAGCACCGGCAGCTGGCAGGCGGCCCGCGCGGCGCCGAGATATTCAGGCTTGCCCTGGAACGACGGCGCGTCGGTCAGCACCGACAGGCAGGTGGCGCCGCCCTCCGCATAGGCACGTGCCAGCGCCGGTGGATCGAAGTCCGCGCGGATCAAGCCCTTGGAGGGGCTCGCCTTCTTGATTTCGGCGATGAGAGCGGGCTGACCCGTGGCGATGCGTTGACGGATCGCGGCGGCGAAGCCGCGTGGCGGCGGCGCGGCGGCGGCGCGCCGTTCCATCTCCGCCGGCGGCACGGCCGCCTTGGCCGCGGCGATTTCCTGACGTTTATAGGCCCCGATGCGATCGAGTACGTTGCTCACGCGCCGCTTCCGTCGTTGGAGAGCGAGATCAGCTTGTAAAGTGTGGTGAACGCAGCCCCGTTGTCGAGAGCGGCCGCCGCGAGGCCCGCGCCTTCCGGAAGGCTGGAGGCCCGGCCGGCGACGACCAGCGCCGCCGCGGCGTTGATCACGACGATGTCGCGATAGGGGCCCTTCTCGCCGTCGAGCACGCGCTTGAGCGCCAGCGCGTTGTGCTCCGGGTCGCCACCCTTGAGGTCGTCAAGCCTGGCCCGGGCAAGGCCGATATCCTCGGGGGTGATCGTGAAGCGGCTGATGCTGCCGTTGTCGAGCGCCACCACCTGGGTCGGTCCCGTGGTGGTGATCTCGTCCAGGCCATCGGAGCCGTGCACTGCCCAGATGCGCTCGGAGCCGAGCGTGCGCAACACCTCGACCATCGGCTCCAGCCACATCTCGGAGAAACAGCCGAGCAACTGTCGCTTCACCGCGGCCGGATTGGCCAGCGGGCCGATCAGGTTGAACAGGGTGCGGGTGCCCAGTTCGGTGCGAACCGGCGCGACGTGGCGCATCGAGGCGTGATGGCCGGGCGCGAACATGAAGCCGATGCCCGCCCCTGCGATGCAGCGGCCGATCGCATCGGCGTCGAGCCCGATCCTGACGCCCAGCGCCGTCAGCACATCGGCTGCTCCCGATTTCGATGAGGCGGCGCGGTTGCCGTGCTTCGCCACCGTGACGCCGCAGGCCGCGACCACGAGGGAGGTGAGAGTCGAGACGTTGTAGGTGCCGACGTTATCGCCGCCGGTGCCGACGATATCGATCGCATCCGCCGGGGCATTGACCGTCACCATGCGGGCGCGCAGCGCCGACACCGCGCCGGCGATCTCGTCCACGGTTTCGCCGCGCACGCGCAGCGCCATCAGGAAGGCGCCGGCCTGAGCCGGCGTCACCTCGCCTGACAGCAGCGTTTCAAAGGCCGCGCGCGCCTCGTCCCGGGTGAGCGGCGCGCCGGTGGCAACCTTGGCGATGAAGGGTTTGAAGGCGTCCATGGCTCTCGTCAGGCAGGCCGGCGCCGGGCGCTGTTCCACGCGGCGGCGAGATCGAGGAAATTGCGCATCATGGCGGAGCCGTGCTCCGACAGGATGCTCTCGGGATGAAACTGCACACCGTGCACGGGGTGGTCCGTGTGCGACAATCCCATGATTGTGCCGTCGTCTGTCTCGGCCACCACCGACAGCGGTGCCGGGCAGGTCCTGCGGTCGACGACGAGGGAGTGATAGCGCGTCGCGGCGAAGGGGCCGTTGATGCCGCGGAAGATGGTGCGGCCGTCGTGATGGATCTTCGACAGTTTGCCGTGCATGGGCAGTTCGGCCCGCACCACGTCGCCGCCGTAGGCCTGGCCGATCGCCTGGAGGCCGAGGCAGACGCCGAAGGTCGGCACCGAGGGGCCGAGCGTCGCCACCAGATCGAGACAGATGCCCGCCTCGTTTGGCGTGCACGGACCCGGCGACAGCACGATGGCGTCGGGCTTCATGGCCTCGACTCCGCCGACGGTCACCGTGTCGTTGCGATGCACATCGACATCGACCCCGAGTGCGCCGATGAGATGCACCAGGTTCCAGGTGAAGGAGTCGTAGTTGTCGATCAGGACGATGCGGGGCATGAGCGGGTCAGGGCTGCTGCGGCGGTGCCAAAGGGCACCTTTGCCCCCGAAGCCGCCACGCGGTCAAGGCAGAGCGCCTCACTGGCCCCGGCGGGCTGCGGCCGCGAAGCGGACCGCCTCCTCGGCCGCCCGGAACAGCGCCTTGGCCTTGTTCACGCATTCCTGCTGCTCGGCGGCCGGAACGGAATCGTAGACCACGCCGGCCCCGGCCTGCACCGCCATGCGGCCGTCCTTGACGATTGCCGTGCGCAGCACGATGCAGGTGTCCATCTCGCCGTTGGCACCGAAGTAGCCGATACAGCCGCCGAACGGCCCGCGCTTGTCCTTCTCCAGTTCGTCGATGATCTCCATGGCACGGACCTTGGGGGCCCCGGAGAGGGTTCCGGCCGGGAAGCCGGCGATCAGCGCATCGAGCGCGTCGTGCCGGGGATCGAGGTCGCCCTCCACGTTGGAGACGATGTGCTGGACGTGGCTGTAGCGCTCCAGCACGAAGCTTTCGGTGACCTTGACCGTGCCGGTCTTCGACACGCGGCCCACGTCGTTGCGGCCGAGATCAAGCAGCATCAGGTGCTCGGCCCGCTCCTTGGGATCCGTCAGCAGGTCCTCGCCCAAGGCCCGATCTTCCGCCTCGGTGGCGCCGCGCGCGCGGGTGCCGGCGAGCGGCCGGATGGTGACCTTGCCGCTCCGCGACCGCACCAGGATCTCCGGACTGGAGCAGACGATCTGAAAGCCGGCGAAGTCGAGATAGCACAGGTAAGGCGAAGGGTTGACCCGGCGCAGCGCCCGGTAGAGCGACAGGGCCGGCAGCGGGAAGGGGCATTCGAAGCGCTGGCCGAGCACGACCTGGAAGACGTCGCCGGCTCGCACGTATTCCTGGGCGCGGGCGACCATCCGCTCGAATTCAGCCGGCGTCGTGTTGGATACGGGCGAGGGCAGCGCCAGGCCGTCGACGTCCGGACGGGCGTCGGCGTGCAGCGGCGCATCGAGCGCCGCGACGGCCGCCTCCAGGCGTTCGGCAGCCGCCTCGAAGGCCGCCTTGGCGCCGAGGCCGGGCCGCGGCCGCACGGGCGCCACCAGGGTGAGTTCGTCTCGGACCGAATCGAACACGGCCATCACCGTCGGCCGCAGCAGGATCGCATCGGGAACACCGAGGCGGTCTGGATTGGCGTCGGGCAGGCGCTCCATCTGCCGGACCATGTCGTAGCCGAGATAGCCGAAGATGCCTGCGGCCATCGGCGGCAGATCGGCCGCCAGGGCGATCTCGCTCTCCGCGATCAGCCGGCGCAGGCTCTCGAGCGGCGGCAGCGTCTCCGGGACGAAGCCCTCCGGATCCTCGTCGGGCGCCCGGTTGATCGCCGCCTGTCCGTCCATACAGCGCCAGACCAGGTCGGGCGCCAAGCCGATCATCGAATAGCGTCCGCGAACGGCGCCGCCTTCCACCGATTCCAGCAGGAACGACGGGCCGGGCTGGCGGGCAAGCTTCATGAAGGCGGCGACCGGCGTCTCCAGGTCCGCGACGAGGCGCGTGCTGAGCACGAACGGCTGGCCCGCCGCATAGAGTTCCGCGGCCTGGCCGGGCGGGGGAGTGATCTGCATCGGATGCCTACTCCGCGGCGGCGCCGATGGCGTTGCGCAGCGCCTGCTGGTTGACGGTGATGCCCATCTCGTTCTGCAGCCGCCGCACGTATTGGGTGAGGAGGTCGTCGGTGACGGCGAGGCTGATCTGCTCATCCAGGCGCGGATCGAGCGCATTGGGGCCGAACGGCGGAACGGTCGCCGACGTCACCTTGAAGACGACACGGGCATTGCCGTCGGCCACCGCGACCGAGCCCGCCTTGCCGGCGTAGGTCGCGAAGATCTGCGTGACCGCCGGCTCCGACAGCTCGTCGCGGGCGACGCCGCGCTGGATCTGGTCGACGGACTTGACAGGAAGGCCGGCCGCCGCAGCGGCGACCGCCTCGCCGCCATCGATCTTGGTCACCAGCTCGCGCGCCTTGGCCGCCAAGCGGTTGGCGATCTCGTCCGAGCGCCACAGCGCGATCACGGCCGGCTTCACCTCGTCGAGCGGCCGATCCCGGCTGGCGTCGATGGCGGTGATGTCGAACCACACATAGCCGCCGTCGGCGGTACGCAGGGCCTCGTTGTCGGCGCCCATGTCGCTCGCGAAGGCGGCGGCGAGCAGGGCCTCCCGGTCGGGAACGGCTGCGACCGGCTTGCCGGCCTTGTCGTTGCCCTGGCGGTCGATGCCGTCGATCGTCGTCAGCGTCACGCCGAGGCTTTGGGCGATCTCGTCAAGCGGCTTGGCGCTGGCCCGCTGATCTTCGATCCGGTCGTGCAGGTCGGCGATTTCGCTACGGGCCTTGGCCAGCGCAAGCTCCCGCTTGATGGTCGTCGCGACCTCCTCATATGGCTTCACTGCCTCCGGCGTGATCGACGCGACGCGCACGATCACCGGTCCAAACCGCCCTTTCAACGGCTCGCTGACGCCGCCGGCGACGAGCGAGAAGGCGGCGTCGCGGACTGCCGGATCAAATATCTCGGCGCGCGATACCGTGCCGAGATCGAGATCCTTCTCGGCGACCCCCCGCTCCTTGGCGATGTCATCGAAGCTCTTGCCCGCCTTGATCGCCGCGGCCGCGGCTGCGGCCGCGGCGTCGTCGGGGAACGTCAGCTGTTGCAGCTGGCGCCGCTCCGGCGCGCCGAACTGGGTCCCCTTGACCTGCTCGTAGCGGGCGCGGGCGTCGGCGTCGCTGACGGCGTCCGGCTTGGCCAGGGTTTCGGGTGTCAACGCGAGGACGGTGAGACTGCGGTACTCGGGCGCGCGGAAGCTCGTCTTGCGCTCGTTGAAGAAGCGCTCCAGCTCCGCCGGCTCGGGTGTGCCGGGTTCGGTGATCGCCGTCGCCGGGAGGACGAAATAATCGACCGAGCGCCGCTCGGCGCCGAAGCGGAAGGCCACCTCCCGCAACGTCTCCGGCACCGCCAGACCACCGCTAATCCCGCTCGGAATCTGGCGCCGTGTCAGCGCCGCGCGTTGATCCTGCAGGTAGGCGGCCTCGCTGAGGCCGTTGTTGCGCAGGATGTCGGCGAACTGCGCTCGGTCAAAGCGGCCGGAGGGGCCACGGAAGTTCGGATCGTTCTCGATGCTGCGGATGACCCACGCGTCGGTGATGCCGAGGCCCATGGTCTTGGCCTGTTGGTCGAGCACGGCGTCCGTCACCAGGCGCCCGAGCACCTGGGCGTCGAGGCCCATGGCGCGCGCCTGGTCGGTCGTAATGGGGCGGCGGTACTGGCGCGTCAGACGCTGGATCTCGTTCTGATAGGCGGTGCGCAACTGATCCATGGTGATCTCGGTCGAGCCGACCATGGCGACCGTGTTGCGCCCGTAGCCGCGGAATATGTCGCCGATGCCCCAGACCGCGAACGAGATGATCAGCAAGCCGAACAGCAGGCCGACGACGATGCGTCCGACCCAGCCTGCCGTTGCGTTACGCATACCCTGAAGCATGAGAGCCAGCGACCTTCCATAGCCTTGGCCGGCGAAGCGCTGCCGGTCCTGCGACGAGTGTGCGCCTCCGGCCGGAAGCGCAAGTGCCGGCGGCTGTTGCGCGGCGTTGCGGTCATAGCCCAAAGCTGCCGCGAAACACAGCCGTCAAAGAACGGCGTGAGCCGCTGCCTGCCGAAGCCGGCATTCGCGCGGCGGCCGCGTTGAATCAAAGTCTGAGGAGTGCCGTGAATCGGTTTTGCAAGTCCCCGCCTCAAATCACTGATTTGGCAGGGTTCCGTTGCAGCCCACGGGGGCCTCTGTTAGAGGCGACGGTGGCTTTCGCCGGGGCCGGCAACGGCTCTGAGCACGCCGCAACCATGACCACGGGATATCCGGCTGCGGGATTGGCGATGCCGCCGCTGCGGCCGGAGACAGTAGAAAGGGGCCGACATATGGCCGACGGCACGCGCCGTCCGCTGATCGCGGGCAACTGGAAGATGCACGGGCTGAAGGTCCCGGCCGCGCGCACGCTGGGTGAGATCATCGAGGGCTACGACCCGGCCCTGCGTGCCGGGGTCGATCTTCTGGTCTGCCCGCCCGCGCCGCTGCTGCACATGTTCTCGGTCGTTGCCGTCGGCTCCCGCGTGGCCATCGGTGCGCAGGACTGCCATGCCGAGCCGTTGGGCGCCTTCACCGGCGAGGTTTCGGCCGAGATGATCGCCGACGCGGGGGCGACTATGGTCATCGTCGGCCACTCCGAACGTCGCGCCTATTGCGGCGAGAGCGACGGCGTGGTGCGCGGCAAGGCGCTGGCCGCTCGCCGCGCCAGGTTGACGCCGATCATCTGTGTCGGCGAGACGCGGCAGGAACGGGACGCCGGGCAGGCGCTGGAGGTCGTCGGGACCCAACTCTTCGCCTCGGTGCCGGATGGTCCCTGTGACTTCGTCGTCGCCTATGAGCCGGTGTGGGCCATCGGCACCGGCTTGACGCCGACGGCCCAGGACGTCGCCGACATGCACGCCTTCATGCGCGACGGCCTCTGTAAGCGGTTCGGTGCGGCCGCCGACGGCGTCCGCCTGCTCTATGGCGGCTCTGTGAAGCCCGCCAATGCGGGCGAGTTGCTGGCCATCGCCGATGTGGACGGCGCGCTGGTGGGGGGAGCGAGCCTCGTCGCCGCCGATTTCCTGGCGATTGCCGGCGCGGCCGTCAGCTAGCGCGTTCCGCGCGCGGGTGGAAACCACCGCTCGCAGGCAGCGCTCCAGCTGTTGAGACTGGAGCGCTGCTTTTTGAAACTGGAGCGCTGCGCTGCGCGAGGAGCGCTCATGCGCTGTTTGGCCGCTGGCCCGCTCCGGCGTCCTGAGCCTTAGCGCGGCTGCGGCAGCACCCGCAGATAGGGCTTGAGCGTTGTCCAGCCGCCCGGGAACCGCTCCTTGGCCGCCTCGTCGGAGACAGCCGGCACGATGATGACATCGTCGCCCTGTTTCCAGTTCACCGGGGTCGCGACGCTGTGCCGTGCCGTGAGCTGGAGGGAATCGATGACGCGCAGCACCTCATCGAAGTTGCGGCCGGTGCTCGCCGGGTAGTTGAGCGTGAGCTTGACCTTCTTGTCGGGACCGATGACGAACACGGAGCGGACCGTCAGGGTGTCGCTGGCGTTGGGATGCAGCATGCCGTAGAGCGTCGCCACCCGGCGGTCAGCATCGGCAATCAATGGAAAGTTGGGCCTGTGGCCCTGCGTCTCCTCGATGTCGTCGGCCCATTTCGCGTGCGCGTCGATGGCATCGACGCTGAGCCCGACGACCTTGACGCCGCGGCGTTCGAACTCGGGCTTGAGCTTTGCCGTGTAGCCGAGTTCGGTGGTGCAGACCGGTGTGAAGTTCTTGGGGTGCGAGAACAGAACGCCCCAGGAATCGCCGAGCCACTCGTGGAAGCGGATGTTGCCTTCCGTGCTTTCGGCCTGGAAATCAGGTGCGATGTCACCGATCTGGAGCCCCATTGCAAACCCTTCCGTCTCTGTTTGTTCGGTTGTTTGATGATTTCGAGTTTTTGTATTTTTTCATTTTCAACGTCTATTGCAAGACATCCTTGTGTTTTAATCAAAGAATGAACTTCATAAGAATGAAGTATTCAATATCTGACGCTCCGCGGGAAAATTTATCTTTCCGTTGGATGGTCGGGGGCATTTTTTTCGCCGGCGGCCGCGATCGGCCGAGCGATGCCCCGCGCCAGCGCCGCTTTGAAAGCGGCGGGGCGCCGTGCTAGATGCGCCGCTGATCCCTCCCTATATGTCGGGCGTCATCCGGCCGTCCGCGGACCCTTACTCATGCAAAGCGTTCTGATCGTCGTTCATCTGCTCATCGTTCTGGCGCTTGTCGGCGTCGTGCTGATCCAGCGTTCGGAAGGCGGGGGCCTCGGCCTCGGCGGCGGAGGCGGCGTGTCCGGCTTCATGACGGGGCGGGGTCAGACCAACGTACTGACGCGGACGACGGCGATTTTGGCCACTTTGTTTTTCGTGACCAGCCTGGCGCTCTCGATCCTGGCCGGGATGAGTCGGGCGCCGCGCTCGATCTTCGATACCAACGCGCCGCCCGCTCCCGGAGCGCCCGCGAGCCCGGCCAATCCGTCGGCCCCGGCCGGCGGCGTGCTCGATGAGCTCAAGCGTCTGCAGGAGGGCCGGGGCAATTCATCGGCCCCGCCGGCGCCCTCGGCGCCGGCCGCCCCGGCCAGTCCGCAGGTGCCGACGCAGCAATAGGCGCGGCATCCGCGACAGACGGCGTGGCGCGGCGAGGGCCCCTCGGGCCCTTCGCTCGCGATTGTGAAGCCCGGTCTGTGCTCGTGGTCTAGGGGTAATGCATCGGCCCCCCTCGCCAACGCGCACGACTCCATGTACGCAGCGAGTCCCATGACGCGGTACGTATTCATCACCGGCGGCGTGGTGTCCTCTCTCGGCAAGGGGCTGGCGTCGGCGGCCCTCGGCGCTTTGCTGCAGGCCCGTGGCTACACGGTGCGGCTGCGCAAGCTCGACCCCTACCTCAATGTCGATCCGGGCACGATGAGCCCGTATCAGCACGGCGAGGTGTTCGTGACCGACGACGGGGCGGAGACGGACCTCGACCTGGGTCATTACGAGCGGTTCACCGGCCGGCCCGGCAGCCGCAACGACAACATCACGACCGGCCGCATCTATTCGGAGATCATCGCGCGCGAACGCCGTGGCGATTATCTAGGTGCCACCGTCCAGGTGATCCCCCACGTCACCAACGCTATCAAGGAATTCGTGCTGTCGGGCAACGACGGCTACGATTTCGTGCTGGTCGAGATCGGCGGCACCGTGGGCGACATCGAGAGCTTGCCGTTCCTCGAGGCCATCCGCCAATTGGGGCAGGAGCTGGAGCGCGGCCAGGCGATCTACGTCCACCTCACCCTGCTGCCCTACATCCCATCGGCCGGCGAGCTCAAGACCAAGCCGACCCAGCATTCGGTCGCCGAGCTGCGATCCATCGGCGTCCAGCCCGACATCCTGCTCTGCCGGACCGACCGTCCGATTCCGCGCGAGGAGCGACGCAAGCTGTCGCTGTTCTGCAACGTGCGGGAGAGCGCGGTCATCGAGGCGCGCGATGTCGCCTCGATCTACGACGTGCCGGTCTCGTATCACGCGGAAGGTCTGGACGGCGAGGTGCTCGCGGCCTTCGGCATCAAGGGTGCGCCCGAGCCGGAGATCTCCCGCTGGCAGGGCATTTCCGAACGTGTGCACAGCCCCGAGGGCAACGTCACCATCGCCGTCGTCGGCAAGTACACGGGCATGAAGGATGCCTACAAGTCGCTGATCGAGGCCCTTACCCACGGCGGCATCGCCAACCGGGTCAAGGTCAACATCGACTGGATCGAGAGCGAGGTGTTCGAGAGCGAGGATCCTTCGCCATTTCTCGAGCATGTCCACGGCATCCTGGTGCCCGGCGGCTTCGGCCAGCGCGGCGCGGAGGGCAAGATCAAGGCGGCCCGCTTCGCCCGCGAGCGCCGGGTGCCCTATTTCGGCATCTGCTTCGGCATGCAGATGGCGGTCATCGAGGCGTCCCGCTCGCTCGCCGGCGTCGCTGACGCCAACTCCACCGAGTTCGGCCCGACGCCCGAGCCGGTGGTGGGGCTGCTCACCGAGTGGCTGCGCGGCAACGAACTCGAGCGCCGGCAGGCGGGCAACGATCTCGGCGGCACCATGCGGCTCGGCGCCTATCAGGCCTTGCTGGCACCGGGCAGCCGGATCGCCTCCATCTACGGCACGACCGACATTTCCGAGCGCCATCGCCACCGCTACGAAGTGAACATGGAGTATCGCGCGCGCCTGGAAGCGAAGGGTTTGCGCTTCGCCGGAGTGTCGCCGGACGGCCTGCTGCCGGAGACGGTCGAATACGAGGACCATCCCTGGTTCATCGGCGTGCAGTTCCACCCGGAGCTCAAGTCGCGGCCGTTCGAGCCGCATCCGCTGTTCGAGAGCTTCGTCAAGGCAGCGATCGAACAGAGCCGGCTGGTCTGACGCGCGCCTGTCCCGATCGCGGGGACGGGCTCCCGTTGCCTGCATCCGAGGTGCCGCTCGGCCGGTGATTCCACCGATCGAAACGCGCTGTCGCCATGCAAACTTGCCGGATGCGCGGGCCGGGCGATCCGGCTATAGCCTCGCCCATGACCACCTCCGCAAACTCCATCGTGACCGTGGGCGCCGATCGGGCCCATCCCGTGCGCTTCGGCAACGGCCTCCAGCTGTCGCTGATCGCCGGCCCCTGCCAGATGGAGAGCCGGGCCCATGCCCTGGAGGTGGCGGCAGCCCTGCGCGAGATCACCCAGCGCCTCGGCCTCGGGCTCGTCTTCAAGACCTCCTTCGACAAGGCCAACCGCACGTCGGCCGCCGCCGCCCGTGGCATCGGCCTTGCGGACGCGCTGCCGGTGTTCGCCGAGATCGGGGAGGCGCTGGGGCTGCCCATTCTCACCGACGTGCACGATGCGGCCCAGTGCCAGCCCGTGGCGGAGGTCGTCGACGTTCTCCAGATCCCGGCTTTCCTCTGCCGTCAGACCGACCTGCTCGTCGCCGCAGCTCGCACCGGCCGTGTCGTCAACGTCAAGAAGGGGCAGTTCCTGGCGCCGTGGGACATGAAGAACGTGGTCGCCAAGCTGACGGCGGCCGGCAATGCCGATGTGCTCGTCACGGAGCGCGGCGCCTCGTTCGGCTACAACACCCTGGTCTCGGACATGCGCTCGCTGCCGATCATGGCCGAAGAGACGGGGGCCCCCGTCATTTTCGACGCCACACATTCGGTTCAGCAGCCAGGCGGGCAGGGCGCGTCGTCCGGTGGCGAGCGCCGCTTCGTGCCGGTGCTGGCGCGGGCGGCGGTGGCGGTCGGCGTCGCCGGCGTATTCATCGAGACCCATCCCGACCCCGACAAGGCACCATCCGACGGGCCGAACATGGTGCCCCTGAGCCAGATGGAAGCGCTACTCGGCGAACTCCTCGCCTTCGACCGGCTGGCGAAATCGATGGCCCCGGCGCCGGGCATGGCGGGCGGGGCGGGCTGAGCCCGGTCGATGGGGCGCCTCCAGTACATTCTTGCCTTCGCCTGCTTCGCCTCGTCGCTGTTCAGCCGTGCCATCGACCCCTTGGTGCCACTGATCGCCCGCGATCTGGAGACGGCGCCCGAGCGGGTCGCGCTGCTGTCGACCGCCTTCGCCCTTCCCTTCGGCCTCTTGCAACTGGCTTTCGGGCCGATTGGCGACCGCGTGGGGCGCGAGGTGGTGATCCGCATCTGCATGGTGGCGATGACCATCGGCGGCCTTGCCAGCGCCTTTGCGTGGGGCTTCGGGACGCTGTTTACCCTGCGGGTCGTCTGCGGCGCGGCGTCCGCCGGCATCTTCCCCGCGACCATCGCGCTGATCGGAGACCGCGTCGCCCTCGACCAGCGGCAGGCCGTGCTCAGCAAGATGCTCGCGGCCACGATCAGCGGCACGCTGTTTGGCGCCATCGGCGCCGGCCTCCTGGTCGACCTCGTCGATTGGCGCGGCGTCTTCCTTATCTATACGGCGACGTCGGCCGTCGCCGCGGCGGCGCTTTTCGCCGTGCTGCCGGCGAAGCAGCCCCACACCGACAAGCCTGCGGCGGGGGTGATAGAGGGATTCCGGAGCGTGCTCCGAAACCCACGCGCCAAGGTCTGCTTCATCGCGGTCTTCCTCGAAGGGCTCGCCGTGTTCGGCCTGCTGCCGTTCGTCGCCCTGCTGCTCGAGGCGCGCGGCGAGGGAGGTCCTGCCATCGCCGGCCTCGTGATCGCCGGCTTTCCGCTGGGCGGGATCCTCTACGCCGCCGTTGCACCGCGCCTGGTCGCATCGCTCGGCACCGCCGGCATGATGGCTGGCGGCGGCATCGTGGCCGGCCTGTCGCTCCTCGCCGTCGCGTTCGGCCTGCCATGGCAAGGTGATGCCATCGCCTTCATTGTGCTGGGCATCGGCTTCTACACGCTGCACAACTCGATGCAGGTGCAGGCCACGGAATTGTCGGCGATTCACCGCGGTTCGGCGGTCGCCATGCACGGCAGCTCGTTCATGACCGGTCAGGCGCTCGGACCGGTCATCTACGGCCCGGGCTTCACGACGATCGGCGTGTTTGCGACCCTCGCCACGTCCGCCCTGGTCATCGCCATGGTAGGCATTGCCTGCGCGATCCTGCTCGGCTCGCGAGCCGAAGCGACGTCGGCATCGGCCTAGAGCGCTTCTTGATCGGGTGGAACCACCCGATCAGGGAGAAGCGCTCCAGATTCAAAGACTTGGAGCATTTCTAACCGATCAGATGATTCCATCTGATCGAGAAATGCTCTAGAGCGTTTTTGAGCGAAGTGGACGCCGGTTCGCGTGAAGAAAACGCGACAAATCAAACAGATAGAGCATCTCGGCGATTCGAAGAAGCGCGGAAATACTCTAGAGCATGTCTGCGCCCTTGGATGATCTCATCCATGGGCGGAACACTCTAACGTGTGACAGAGCCGATATGTCGCCTGCGGTTGTCCTCCGGCGTCGTGGCTTCGGCCGGCGGCACGGGCACCAGCGCCCTGAAGCCGTATTGGCCGAGCAGCATCAGCCAGGTGACGAGCACGAAGGTCGAGGTCAGCACCGGCATGCCGATCGGCTCCAGGAAGATCGCGACCGACGCCCAGAGCCAGGTGGTCACGACGATGCCGAACAGCGTGTAGAGGAAGCTGCGCCACGTCAGCACCAGAAAGAAGCCGCCGAGCGCGATCGCCGTCAAGGCGGAGTTGTAGCCGAACAACCCGTCGCGGATCGCCCCTTCCGGGCCGCCGAACGCGACCGCGACCAGTGCCGCACCGGCGGCGCCGACGAGCGCCATGCCGGCCGAGATGCGGGAATTGACGGCAATGCCGACGATGATCAGGTAGCCGGTGATCCAATTGTCCTGGAAGAAGATCTGCCCGATGGCATTGCCGATGCCCATGTACCAGGTGGGCAGCGTGTAGGCGACGGCCGCGTCGAACTGGTCGGGCGAAACGGGCTTCGCCAGCGGCCCCGCCTCGATCGCCGCGAACTTCAGAACCGCGAACAGGAACAGCCATCCGGTCAGCACGAAGGGCGCGGTGAGGGCCGCCACCTTGTGCGGCCCGAGCAGCGTCGCCAGCGCCTGGAACACGATGGTCGTCATGGCGGCGGCGAAGACGATATAGACCGCCATGGGCAGCGACGGCACGGCGCCGGTGCGAAAGTCGGCGCTGGTGAAGGCGACCAGCGCCAGGCCGACCAGCACGCCGTTGAAGCCGAACAGGCCATCGCGCATCAGCACCCGGTCGGCCTGAAGCAGCATCGCCATCCCCGTTGCCACCACGACGCCGAGGATGCAGATCGTGCCGTATACGGCCGAGTTGAAGAACAGCGCCAGCAGGATGATCAGCCCCGACAGTGGGTTGTTCTGGAATACGACCTGGCCGATGCCGCGCAGGCACCAATCTGCGAAGCCGAACGCCGGATGGTCACGATACCGGTCCTGGAACGGAAGATCTGTCTGGGCCACGTCTCTCTCCCCCGAAACAAAAACCCCACCGGACATCTCCGGTCCGGTGGGGTCCGTGCCGGCTGCTGCCGATCCCGTCAGAACAGGAAGTAGCGCTGCGTCATCGGCAGGCTGTCCGCCGGTTCGCAGGTGATCAGCTCGCCGTCGATCCGCACCTGGTAGTTCTGCGGGTCGACCTCGATCTTCGGCGTCAGCGTGTTGTGGATCATGTCCTTCTTGCGCACGCCGCGCGTGCCCTTGACCGCGACCAGCTGCTTCTGGAGCTGGAGCTTGTCGCCGATCTTGTCGGCAAGGGCGGCCTGCGAGACGAAGGTGACGCCGGTCTTGCCGCGCGCCCGGCCGAGGACGCCGTACATCGGCCGGTAATGCACCGGCTGCGGCGTCGAGATCGAGGCGTTCGGATCCCCCATCGGCGCCGTGGCGATCATGCCGCCCATCAGCACCAGACTTGGCTTGACGCCGAAGAAGGCCGTCTTCCAGAGCACGAGATCGGCGCGTTTGCCGACCTCGATCGAGCCGATCTCATGCGCGAAGCCATGGGTGATGGCAGGGTTGATCGTGTATTTGGCGACATAGCGTTTGCAGCGGAAATTGTCGTTGCGCGCGCTGTCCTCGGGCAGCGGTCCGCGCTGCACCTTCATCTTGTGCGCCGTCTGCCAGCACCGCAGCGTCGTCTCGCCGATGCGGCCCATCGCCTGCGAGTCCGACGACATCATCGAGAAGGCGCCGAGGTCATGCAGGATGTCCTCGGCCGCGATCGTCTCCTTGCGGATGCGGGACTCCGCGAAGGCCACGTCCTCGGGGATCTCCGGGCTGAGGTGATGGCACACCATCAGCATGTCGAGATGCTCGTCGATGGTGTTGACCGTGTAGGGCCGGGTCGGGTTGGTGGAGGAGGGGAGGATGTTCTCCTGGCCCGCCGCGGTGATGATGTCCGGGGCGTGGCCGCCGCCCGCGCCCTCCGTGTGGAAGGAATGGATGGCGCGGCCCTTCATCGCCGCGAAGGTGTCGGCGACGAATCCACTCTCGTTCAGCGTGTCCGAGTGCAGCGCGACCTGCACGTCCATCTCGTCGGCGACGGTGAGACAATTGTCGATGGCGGCGGGGGTGGTGCCCCAGTCTTCGTGCAGCTTCAACCCGATGGCGCCGGCGCGGACCTGCTCGCGCAGCGGCTCTGGCAGGCTGGCATTGCCCTTGCCGAGCAGGCCGACATTGATCGGGAGCTCCTCGACCGCCTCGAGCATGCGGTGGATGTACCAGGGGCCTGGCGTGACCGTGGTGGCGAGCGTGCCGACGGAGGGGCCGGTGCCGCCGCCGACGAGGGTCGTCGTGCCACTCGTCAGTGCTTCCTCGGCCTGCTGCGGCGCGATGAAGTGGATGTGCGTGTCGATGCCGCCGGCAGTGAGGATCTTGCCCTCGCCGGCGATCACGTCCGTGCCGGGGCCGATGACGATGGTGACGCCCGGCTGGATGTCGGGATTGCCGGCTTTGCCGATGCCCGAGATGCGGCCGTCCGTGATGCCGACATCGGCTTTCACGATGCCCCAGTGGTCGACGATGATCACGCTGGTGATGACGAGATCCGCGACCTCGGCGGCGTTCCTCTGGCTCTGGCCCATGCCGTCGCGGATGACCTTGCCGCCGCCGAAGATGACCTCGTCGCCATAGACGGTGCGGTCCTCCTCGATCTCGATCACCAACTCGGTGTCGGCGAGGCGGATACGGTCGCCCTTGGTCGGGCCGTAGAGCGAGGCATAGTGCTCGCGGGCAATGCGCGTCATCTCAGCCCTCCAGCTTTCCCATGACCTTGGCGTTGAAGCCGTAGACCGCGCGCTCGCCGGCGAGCGCCACCAACTCGACCGTGCGCGCCTGGCCCGGCTCGAAGCGGACCGCCGTTCCGGCCGGAATGTTGAGGCGGAACCCTCTCGCCTTGTCCCGATCGAACAGCAGCGCGGCATTCGTTTCGTAGAAGTGGTAATGCGACCCGACCTGGATCGGCCGGTCGCCGGAATTGGCGACGTCGATCGACCGCTTCTCGCGGCCGACATTGAGTTCGATGTCGCCGTCCTCGATGAAATATTCGCCCGGGGTCATGGCGTATTCCTCACGGAATCGGATTGTGGACGGTGACCAGCTTGGTCCCGTCGGGGAAGGTGGCTTCGACCTGGATGTCGTGGATCATCTCCGGCACGCCCTCCATGACGTCGTCGCGCGTCAGCAGCGTCGCGCCGTAGGACATCAGTTCGGCGACGGTTTTGCCATCACGGGCGCCCTCCAGGAGAGCCGCGGAGATATATGCGATCACTTCCGGGTAGTTCAGCTTGATACCGCGCGCCTTCCGTCGTTCGGCCACCAGGCCGGCGGTGAAGATCAGAAGCTTGTCCTTCTCACGTGGCAGCAGTTCCATCGCGGAGCCCTTTCGACCTGTGTTGGAGCATGACCCCAAAAGTGGACACCGCCTCTTGGTCAAGATCGTGCCCAAAATAAAGACTTAGAGCGGGATGATGATTCAAGGAAACAACATCCCGCTCTAGGTGGCCCAGATGCGCGGCGGGCTGGCCGCCTTGCCCTGGCTTGACGCCCGAAGCGCGTCCCAGGCGCGGACAAAGAGCGCCTTTCCGGTGGAGGCGCGGGGTCCCAGATAGCGGCAGACCACCACGTCTTCGAGCTGGCTGACGGAGAAGACGCCCGCGCCGTCCGGAGCCACCGCGGCGCGGACGCGCTCGGCCGCGTCTTCCGGCAAGGGGCCGGCATAGATCATGGTTCCCCAGGTCGAATGCCCGGCCAACCCATGCGCCGCCGCGGCGGCCGGCGAGCCGCCGGGAAGCTGCACGCGCTCGAACCAGATGGGCCGGCCGTCGCGGGTGACCTCGATGCGCTGCCGCAGATGACCGTGTGCGAAGCGCTCGCCGGCCGCAGGCCGTCCCAGGCAGAACAGGTCCCAGCCGACATAGGCCGCCTCGCCGGCGAGGCGGACCTGCGTGTCGATCATCGCGTGAGCGCCGTCGAACAGGATCGTTTCCTGCGGCAGGTATTCGCAGACCGCGCCGTCGGCAACGTCAACGGTTGTGAGCTGCGTGCTCGGCCCGTGATCGGCGCGGTAGAATTTGGTGGCGGCCGGGGTCGTCATCAGCGCGCGCGCGCCGGGCGCGACGTGGAAGCGCATGTCGAGCCGGTCGCCTCCCGCGACGCCCCCCGGCGGGTGCAGCAGGTAGACGTGGCAGGTGCCATCCTTCTCGGGATGGAACGGCTTCTGGACGACCAGGGGGCCGAGATGGCGACGGCGCATCAGCCGCGTCTTGCCGGCGGCGGGCGCGAACCAGAGCTCGAGCTCGGCGTGCCAATTGGCGGGCGCGGACGTGTAGCGGACCCGCGCAATCGATATGTCGGGCAGGCAAGGGGCTTTGGAGGGCAGAGTCGCGCCCTCGCATTCGCGTGTGTCTGTCTCACTCGAGCACTGCAAATCGCGACCCTGGGATGTGCGCAACTATCGGACAACTGTATCGCATACGCCGGTCGGTGCACCAAAGCGAACAATCATAGCGCAGGCGGCAATCGGGATGATGTGCCGGGTGTCCCGGATTCATGCGAGACGTCCCGGATTGCCGGTGCGTACGAGTCTATGATCGCACACGCGTGCGCGATATTGGATACTGACGGATAAGTCGCGAGTCTCACGGCCGCCAGCTCGGCGCGCCGAGCTGGCGGCCGATGCACTTAGGTCGGAAACTCGGGGTCTTTGCACGCATGACATCCACGAACGGACCTCTCCGCGTCGGCATTGGCGGCCCCGTCGGTTCCGGCAAGACCATGCTGACGGAGAAATTGTGCAAGGCGATGCGGGACGAGTTCTCCATCGCCGTCGTCACCAACGACATCTATACGAAAGAGGACGCTTTGGTCCTGGCGCGTCGGCAGGCGCTGTCGGAGGACCGTATTGTCGGCGTCGAGACCGGCGGCTGCCCGCACACGGCGATCCGCGAAGACGCATCGATCAACCTACAAGCGATCACCGAACTCAATCGGAGGATTCCCGACCTCGATATCGTCTTCATCGAATCTGGCGGCGATAATCTGGCGGCGACATTCTCACCGGATCTTGCCGACATGACGCTCTATGTCATCTCTGTCTGCCAGGGAGAAGACATTCCCAGAAAGGGCGGGCCGGGCATTACCCGCTCCGACCTCCTCATCATCAACAAGACCGACCTTGCGCCTTACGTGAACGTCGATCTCGACGTCATGCAGGCGGACGCGGCGCGCATGCGCGGAAAGCGTCCCTTCGGCTTCACCGACCTCTCCCGTGGCAAGGGCCTGGATGCCGTCATCGACTTCATCGTCGCGTCCGGTGGGCTAAGAATGCCGTCATAACCTGGGGGAGTGCCAGCAGCGGCATCACCTGCGGGACGTGCCAGCTGGCGACCCTTACGGGCCGCAAATCCTTGCGCGGCGCGCACGGAGGTCGAACGGGAAATACAAGGCATGGCACAAGAGCAGGTCCTCGTCACGCAGCCGCTTTCGGAGGGCGCCTTGCTGCTGTGCGTGGCCGCGGTTGCCTTTGCATTGGTCGCGTTTGGCTTCGTGGTATCCGGACCTGCGGAGGTGTTCGCCGGGTTGGGCCGTATCCTGATGGCCCGGGACACGCTCATTACCGACTATATGGGCCTCGGCGGGATCGGAGCAGCCTTGGTCAACGCGGGCCTGCTCACCCTGATCGTGACGTTCATCTACCGGGCGAGCGGAGCGACGATCAGTGGCGGGGCCGTGGCATGCCTGATGCTCGTCCTGGGATTTGCCCTGTTCGGCAAGAACCTGATCAACATCTGGCCGATCGTGCTGGGCGTCTATGTCTATGCGCGCTTCAAACGAGAGCCGTTCGCCAAGCACATCAATACGGCGTTCTTCGGCTGCGCGCTGTCTCCGGTCGTCTCGGAGATCTTGTTCAGCACCACCTTGCCGCTGCACCTGTCGCTGCCGCTTGCGCTCGGAACCGGGGCGACGATGGGCTTCATCCTTGCACCGGCCGCCGCCCAGCTCTTCAACGCGCATGCGGGTTTCAGTCTCTACAATATGGGCTTCACCGCGGGCATCATCGGGACGCTTGTCGTCGCGATCTACAAATCCTACGGCTTCGTGGCCGAGCCGGTGTTCATTTGGAGCACGGGCCACAATCTCCTGCTTGGCAGCTTCATCGGCGTGCTGTTCCTCGCCATGATCGGCGGCGGCCTCATCCTCGATCGCGCCGCGCTGACCAAGCTGAGATCGATTCTCCGACTCGACGGCCGCTCGCCCTGCGATTTCATCGCCATCGCCGGCGTCGCCCCGACATTCGTCAACATGGGCGTCAGCGGCCTGCTCACCACCGCTTATGTCATCGCCATCGGAGGGGACCTGAACGGCCCGGTGATCGGGGCGATATTCTCAGTCGTCGGCTTTGCAGCGTATGGCAAGCATCCGCGCAATTTCGTGCCGATCATGGCGGGGGTGTTCCTCGCGTCTCTCTCCAAGCCCTGGGGGGCGGCGGACCCCTCCATCGTTCTTGCGGCCCTGTTCGGGACGACGCTGGCGCCGATCGCGGGCCGCTTCGGTTGGGGGTGGGGTATCGTCGCCGGGTTCGTGCACTCGTCCACCGTCCTGACCGTCGGCGCGCTGCACGGGGGCCTCAACCTCTACAACAATGGCTTCGCTGCCGGCATCGTCGCATCGGTCGTGGCGCCGGTGATCCTCGCCATCCAATCGCGCGCTTCGACCGATGCGACGGACGAGCCATAGCATGGCTCTGCGCGGGATGGAGCGTGCCGGCCCTTGTCGTGCGGGACCTTTCAACGGTCGCGGAGCAGTCGGGTGACGGGACGGCCGAGCCGAGCTCTCTCGCGCACGTCATGGGGCCGTGCGCCACCATGGTGGCGCAAAGGTGTTTCCCAGGCGAACTCACGCTATGACGTCCTGCCCGAGCGCGTCCTTCCGGAGATCGCGTCATGCCCGTGAACGGCCAGGAAAACCGGCCCGGCTTTCCCCCCCAAGGCATGGTCAGTCTCTGGGTCGTGCTGTTCGTCGTCTGGATGGCCGCCAATTCCACGCCGGCGATCGAGGTCGCGCTGCTCGGCGCGGCTGTCACCTTCGCCCTGGCCTATGCCTTCGCCGCATCGAGCGAGGCGTGGCGGCGGATCCGCTGGACGCCGGCCGGCTTCTACCACTTCCTCGCCTATACCGGCACCTTCCTGGTCGAGTTGGTCAAAGCGAACCTGGCGATGATGCGCATCGTGTATTCGCCGCGCATCGACATCAGGCCCGGCATCGTGCGGGTCCGCACCCGGCTGAGGTCGCCCATCGGGCGGCTGGCGCTTGCCAATACGATCGCGTTGACGCCCGGTTCCCTCGTCCTCGATCTGAAGGACGACGTCCTCTACATCCACTGGATCGATGTCAGGTCGACCGATGTCGAGGTCGTGAGCGCGGCCATGGCCGGTTCGTTCGAAGAGCATCTGGAGCAGATCTTTGGCTGAGATCCTCATCCAGATCGCGGCGGTGCTGATCTTCTTCGCAATCCTCTTCGCGATCATCCGCCTCGTGCTCGGCAAAACGCTGGTCGACCGCATCGTCGCGGTCGATACGCTGACGGTCATCTCGCTGTCGCTGATCGCGCTCTACGCGCATGTGTCCGGCCGTTTCGTCTATATCGACGTCGCGCTGGTCTACGGCCTGCTCAGCTTCCTGGCCGTGCTGGCGTTGGCGCGCTTCCTGGAAAGGGGGCTTTAGCTATGCTCGAGCTCTTGCTCCTGCTGGTTTGTGCCAGCATCCTCATCTCCGGGCTCCTCGCCATCTGCCTCGAAAATCTTCTCCCGGCGATGGTGAGCTCGGGCCTCGCCAGCCTGTTCGCGGCGGTGTCGTTCCTGCTGCTTGCCGCGCCCGATGTGGCGATGGCGGAAGCCGCGATCGGCTCCGGCCTCGCCACCTTCATCTTCCTCTACGCCATCCGCAAGACCGACGGCGGCAAGACCGACGGCGCCACGGTGGGCGGCAACACGGATGGCCGCAGGCCCGACCCCGGCCAGGCGGCGGGCGACGAGACCGGCCATGGCAGCTCTGCCCGCGGCAAGCCCGACAAGGCGAGGGGCGGCGCATGATCGAACTGATCGGCAGCCTCTTCATCCTCGCCGGCGCGGTCTTCCTGTTTTCGGCCGGGCTCGGGCTCCTGCGCATGCCGGACGCCTATACCCGTATCCAGGCGGGCACCAAAGCGACGACGCTCGGCAACATGCTCGTCCTGGCCGGGCTCGCCTTCTATCACCCAGGCTGGATCTTCAAGCTGATCCTGGTGATCTACTTCGTGCTGATGACCAATCCCGTCTCCTCGCACGCACTTTCGCGCGCCGCCTACCGCATCCGCACGCCGATGACCTCGGCCACCATGGCCGATGCGCTGGCCGAGGACGATGCGGGCGGCGACGGTGCGCCGCCCGAGGGGTCGGCGAGGGGCGGGCCGCCCGGCGAAAGGACGGGGCGATGACGCGCCATGTCATTGTCGCGCTCGTCGTCGCCCTGTTCGGACTGGTCTTCGTCCGGCTGGTCGGCGGCTATGCCGAGCTGAGCGCGCTGCGGCCGCTCGCCGCTCAGTACGTGACGCAGGCGCCGCTCGAGCTCGGCACGCCCAACATCGTCACCGGCATCCTCATCACCTTTCGCGGCTTCGACACGCTCGGCGAGGTGGCGGTGCTGTTCATGGTGGCGGCCAGCATTGGCCTGCTCTTGAAGAAGGACGAGCCCAATGCGGCGAGCGAGGCTGCCGCGGCCGGGATCGGCGAGCATACGGCCGACGATGCGCCGCTGCGCGAACCGAGTGAGATCGTGCGGACCGGAACCGACGTCCTGCTCCCGCTTATCTTCGTCTTCGGCGCCTATGTCATCGTCAATGGCCATCTGTCAGCGGGCGGCGGCTTCCAGGGCGGCGCCATCGTTGCGTCCGGGGCCATGCTGATGCTGCTCGCCCGGCCGGGCTCGAGGCTGAGCGTCGCGCTCCTCAGCGTCATCGAGTCCTTTGCCGGCGTCCTTTATGTGTCGCTCGGCCTCGTCGGCCTGGTCTTCGCGGCCGGCTTCCTCGATCCGCGCTTCCTGCCGAAGGGCGAGTTCGGCGCCTTCGTCAGCGCCGGTGCCATCCCGCTGATTTCGGCCCTGCTCGGCATCAAGGTCGGGGCCGAGCTCAGCGTCATCATCGACCGGTTCAGGGGCTGAGCGGAGGCGAGATGACGACGGGGCTTCCGGTTTCCACCATCCTCCTGATCACCGGCTTCTGCCTCGCGCTGATCGGGCTGTGGGGTATGCTGACCCACCGCAACATCATGCGGATCATCATCGGCTTCGCCCTGATCGACACGGGGCTGCACATCGTCATGGTAGCCACCGGCTACATCACCGGCGGCACCGCGCCGATCATCGACCGCGCGCTCACCACGGCGGCGGCGACCGAGCGGGCCATCGACCCGATTCCCTCGGCGCTGGTGGTGACGGCGATCGTCATCGGTTTTTCGGTGACGGCCGTCATGCTGGGCTTCGCCATCCGCCTCTACGCCGCCCGCAAGACGCTCTCCATCGACGCATTCACGGAGTCGAAATGGTAGCGTCGCTGTTTCACCCGCTGAACATCTTCCTGCTCGGCCTCGGCGGCGGCTTCGTCATCCCGCTGCTCTACAGGCTCGGCAAGGCGTGGCTGCATGCGGGCTTCTGGCTGGCGCTGGCCGGCATCGTCGCCGTGAGCGGCGTGTCGCTTTTCGACGTGTACCGCAGCGGCACGCCGATCGAGGTGCTGACCGCGGGCTTCGCGCCGCCGCTTTCGATCAATCTGCGCTTCGGCCTGTGGGAGGGCTTCTTCGCCGTCCCGGTCGGCCTCGTCGCCATGCTCGGCGCGCTGCATCTGTGGGACCGCCTCAAGGGCAATTACGGCGCGCTGCTGCTCTACCTCATCCTGGTGATGGGCATCGACGGCATGGTGATGACGCGGGATCTGTTCAATCTCTTCGTCTTCCTCGAGATCGTCTCGATCGCCACCTACGGCCTGCTGGCGCTGGACCGCACGCCGGCGGCGATCGCCGCGGCGTTCAAGTTCATCATGGCGACGGTGATCGCCTCGACCTTCCTCCTGCTCGGCACGGTGCTTCTCTACTACGTCACCGGCACGCTCAACATCGACACGCTGATCGCCGAACGCCAGCAGATCACCGGGCCGATCGGCGCCACCGCGCTGCTCATGGTCCTCGGCTGCTTGATCATCGAGCTGAAGCCGTTCCCGGCCAATGGCTGGGGTCTCGACGTCTACGAGACGGCGCCGAGCGGCGTGGCGTCGCTGGTCTCGGTCGGCGTCTCGGCTGGCGTGTTCTTCGCGCTCGTCAAGCTGCTGCCGCTATTCGAGGCGCAGCTCGGCCTCATTGCCATCTGCGGCGGCATCACCTTCCTGTTCTCCAACCTCATCGGCTGCACGCAAACCAAGGTGCAGCGCCTGCTTGGCTATTCCTCGATCAGCCAGATGGGCTTGATGCTGTTGGCGCTGGCGCTCCTGACCGAGATCGGCGCCAGCGCCTCGATCCCGCTGGTCGTCGGCGGCCTGTTCATCAACCATCTCCTCGCCAAGGCGGGCCTGTTCTGGCTCGCCGGCGTGCTCAGGCAGGATGACGTCGAGGCACACGCGAGCCTGGGGGGGCGGCCGCTGCTGCTCGGGCTCCTGGCGCTCTTCATGGTGGCCATCGCAGGCCTGCCGCCCTTCCCGGGCTTCTGGGCGAAATGGGAGCTGGTGATGCAGCTCACCGGCATGGGCCGTCTGCCGTGGGTCGCCCTGATACTGGCGGGCTCCCTGCTCGAGGCCGCCTACATGTTCAACTGGTTCGTCCGAGCGCTGCGCCCCTCGGACGAGCGGGCGGGCGAAGGGCCGGACCTCATCGCCCTGCTGCCGGTTTACGGCGTCGCGCTGCTCCTCGTCGGCGCCGGTTATCTCGCGGCGCGGATGTCGGGCGCCGGGCAGGCCTGGCTGTTCGCCCCGCTCCTCGTCGGCCTCGCGCTCTACACGCTCGACCGGCTGCCGGGCCGGGTGGAGGGCGTGCTGACGCTCGTTGCCGTGGCGCTGGCTGGCGGCTGGCTCGCCTGGAGCGCGGAGGGCATCGCCTGGCTCTTTGCCGCGCTGCTGCTCGCCGGCAGTCTGGTGATCGCCGCTGCCGGGCTCTATCGCCGCGATCGTCGGCCGGGCTACTACCCGATGCTGGCCATCCTGCTGATCTCGATTCCGGCATTGCTGCGCTCCTCGACCAGCCTCGAATTCTTCTTCAGCTGGGAGATCATCACGCTGGCGTCCTGCTTCCTGATCGCCAAAGGCAGGGGCGCGGGGCCGCATGTCCTGACCTTCCTTCTGTTCTCGCTCGTCTCCGCCTTCTTCCTGCTGGCGGGCTTCGCCGGGATCGCCGCGCTCAGCGGCACGACCAGCCTGTCGGCGCTCGTCACCAGCGGGCCGGACGCAACCGTCGCCTTCGTGCTGCTGGCGGTCGGCTTTCTCATCAAGGCCGGCGCGATCGGCGTGCATGTCTGGCTGCCGGGCGCGTATGCCGAGGCTGACGACGACTTCACCGCCATGCTGTCGGCCGTGGTCAGCAAGGTGGCGATGTTCGGGCTCTTGATCGGCACCTACCTGGCGACCCGGTCCGAGGTCTCCATCGAGATGGCGCACGGCATGGCCTGGGTCGGCATGCTGACGACGATCGCCGGCGCGTTGCTGGCGCTGCGCCAGAGCGACTTCAAGCTCCTGCTCGCCTTTTCGAGCATGAGCCAACTCGGCTACATCGTCACCGCGATCGCGCTGATGAGCCACCTCGGCTGGGTGACGGCGCTCTACCTGGTTGCCAACCACATGATGGTGAAGGGGATCTTGTTCCTCGCCGTGGCCGGCATCATCTGGCGCACCGGCACGCGGGATTTTGCCGGCACGGGCGGCCTCGCCCGCGCCATGCCCGTCAGCTTCGTCCTCGTCGCCTTCGCCATCCTTTCCATGTCGGGCCTGCCGCCGCTCATGGGCTTCGGCGGCAAGTGGCTGCTGCTGTCAGCGATGGCGGAGAAGGGCTGGACCTGGCTGGCCCTCGCCGGTCTCGTCGCCACCTTCCTCGGCTTCCTCTACATGATCCGCCTCGTCGCCGGCCTGTTCCTCGGCGTCCCGCCCGCCGGGCAGGCGAGGGCTCGTGAAGTGCCGCCGACGTTGATCGCGCCACAGCTCCTGCTGGCCGCCGGCATCCTGGTCCTGTCGCTCTATCCCAAGCTTCTGATGGACCCGGTGTCGGCGGCGATCGATCCGCAGTTCGCGGCGACGCTGGTCTGGGAGGGCAAGTCGCTCTACACGATCTACGGCTATTGGAACCCGACACCGGTGATGATCGCCGCGGTGGCGGCGGCCGCCGTGCTGGGCATCGCCGCCTGGCTCGTCTATCGCGGCGGCGCCGGCCGGCGCACGGGCAGCCTGTCGCGCTTCTACGGCTACTACCGCTCGGTGCTGGAGCGCTCCCTGCCACCGGTCGCGACCGGCTTCTGGAACGGGGTCACCGGCGCCACGTTGGCGGCGGCCGCCACCGTGCGGCTGCTCTATACCGGCAACGGCCAGACTTACGCGCTCTACGTGCTGGTCTATTTCCTCGCCCTCTATGCCGCGAGCCTGGGGCCGGCTGGGTTCTGGGTCGGAAGCTGATGTCGCCATCGGACGATGCCGTTCCGCTGCACCTGCTGAGGCTGGTGAGCCCCAGCCTGCCGGTGGGCGCCTTCTCCTATTCGCGCGGCCTTGAGTTCGCGACCGAAGCCGGCTGGGTGCGCGATGAGGCGACGGCGCGCGAGTGGATCCTCGGCACGCTGGAGCAAAGCTACGCCCGCCTCGACGGCGCTCTGTTCTGGCGGATGATGGCGGCCCTTTCCATCGGCGATGGCGATGAGTTTCGACAGCTCGACGGCTGGCTCGCGGCCGGGCGAGAGAGCCGCGAATTGCAGCTCGAGGATCGCCGCACGGGGGAAGCGCTGCTGCGACTGCTCCGTGACCTGGAAGTGCCCGGCGCACTCCGAGCCGCCGGGCAGATGCTGACCTATCCGGCCGCCTTCGCCATCGCCGCCGACCATTGGCAGGTGGGGTCAGCCGCAGCGCTCAAGGGGCTGATGTGGACGATCGTCGAGGGGCAGGTAATGGCTGCCATTCGACTCGTGCGCCTCGGTCACACGGCCGGCCAGCGAATCCTGATCGAGGCGGTCCCGGTGATCGAGCGGAGCGCGGCGATCGCACGGACGATCGAGGACGAGTCCATCGGCAATGTCTCGGTGGCGATGGCCATGGCCAGCGCCTGGCACGAGACGCAGTATTCGCGGCTGTTCCGTTCATAGACGAGCCGGCGTGACGGCTCGTGCGAGCGCAGCGTCGGCCCGTTCCTCGAACTCCGCCAGGGTCCGCCCGAAGATGGTGTCGTCGTCGAGCGCGCGAGCCAGCGTCAATGCACCTTGAATGGCGACCACCGAGGCCTCGGCGAGCCGCCGGGCGATGGCCGGCTCCACGCCGCCGCGAACGAGGGCGCCCTCAAGCGCCCCGATCCAGCGAATGAAATACGCCCGGATCGGGGCGGCGAAACGGTCGCGCGTCTCGTCGAGGGCGAAGGCGCCGAGGAGGCAGACGCGGCGGCCGGAGCGGAAGTAGGCATCGACCGTCGTCCACATGTGCGCGATCGCCGTCCGCGGCTCGTCCCTCTCCAGGGGCTCGAACACCTCGCGCACGAACCAGGCATCGACATGGGCGAGGACGTCCGCCGCCATCTGCTCTTTGCCGCCCGGGAAGAAGTGGTAGAGGCTTCCCTTCGACAGCCCGGTTCGCGCGGTGATGGCGCTCATCGACGCGCCCTCGTAGCCGAGCTCCCGAAACACCTCGGCGACGAGCGGAACCACATCCGCCTTCTCATTGACGACGCGCACCATCACATCGCCGACGGCGCGCTCACAGGCCGAGGTCGGACAGTCCCGGATGATCGTCCGGGCGCCGGCCGAGCGGCCAGTGGAACTTGCGCTCCGCTTCCTTGATGGGCAGATCGTTGATGGAGGCGAAGCGCCGCTGCATCAGGCCATCCGGCGCGAACTCCCAGTTCTCGTTGCCGTAGGAGCGGAACCACTGGCCGCTGTCGTCGTGCCACTCGTAAGCGAAGCGCACGGCGATCCGGTTGCCGTCGAACGCCCACAGCTCCTTGATCAGCCGGTAGTCCAGTTCCCGGGCCCACTTGCGGGTGAGGAACGCGACGATCTGCTGGCGCCCGACGGGAAACTCGGCCCGGTTCCGCCAGCGGCTGTCCTGCGTATAGACCAAAGCCACGCGCTCGGGGTCGCGGCTGTTCCAGCCGTCTTCCGCCATGCGGACCTTCGCGATCGCGGTGTCCCGTGTGAAAGGGGGCGTGAGAGCCATCCGGTGCATCTCCGTCTAGACCAAGATGTCTACAGTAGACTGATTGGTCTAGACGGACAAGACCTCCGCTCCAGTCGGTGATCGAGCTCGTCTAGCCGCGGGCGCGGTAAGGCGCGACGCCCTGGTCGGGCAGCCAGACCGCTTTGGGCAGTTCGCCGCTCTGCCAGAAGACGTCGATCGGGATGCCGCCGCGCGGATACCAATAGCCGCCGATGCGCAGGAACCGGGGCTGGAGCAACGCGGTCAGCCGCTTGCCGATCGCCACCGTGCAATCCTCGTGGAAGGCGCCGTGGTTGCGAAAGGCGTGCAGGTAAAGCTTCAGCGACTTGGATTCGACCAGCCACCGGTCGGGCACGTAGTCGATGATCAGGATGGCGAAGTCCGGCTGGCCGGTGACCGGACACAGGGAGGTGAACTCCGGCGCCGTGAAGCGGGCGACATAGTCGGTGTCCGCGTGCGGATTGGGCACCCGATCGAGGATCGCGGCTTCGGGCGTCGCCGGGATGGCGCTGCCCTGGCCGAGGTGATGGAGGTGTGAGGTGGGATCGCTCATTGGCCCGTCATCCATGCTGTGGTCGGCCGGGGCGCCAATGCGCATGCGCAAGGCATCCCGGCCACGCCCGTCTTGCCAGGGAGGCTGCTAGCGGTCAAAAGCGCGCTAGCGGCTTCCCGCCGAGCGGGGAGGCCCCTTCATGTCCGTACGACCATCGCACCGGAGCCACCATCCATGACCGCCATCGTCGACATCCTCGCCCGCGAGATTCTCGACAGCCGAGGCAACCCGACCGTGGAGGTCGATGTGGTGCTGGACGACGGCTCCAGGGGCCGTGCCGCGGTTCCCTCCGGGGCCTCGACGGGCGCGCACGAAGCCGTTGAGCTACGCGACGGCGACAAGTCGCGCTACGGCGGCAAGGGCGTTCTGAAGGCGGTCGATGCGGTCAACCGCGACATCTTCGATGCGATCGGCGGCCTCGATGCGGAGGACCAGGTCAAGATCGACGAGATCATGATCGATCTCGACGGTACGCCCAACAAGGCCAAGCTCGGCGCCAACGCCATCCTCGGCGTCTCGCTCGCTGTGGCCAAGGCTGCGGCCGATGCGACCGGCCTACCGCTCTACCGCTACGTCGGCGGCCCGACGGCGCGGGTGCTGCCCGTGCCGATGATGAACATCGTCAACGGCGGGGCGCACGCCGATAATCCGATCGACTTCCAGGAATTCATGATCATGCCCGTCGGCGCCGAGACGCTGGGGGATGCGGTGCGCGCCGGGGCCGAGGTGTTCCATCGGCTGAAGGAGGCGCTCAAGGCGGCCGGCCAGAACACCAACGTCGGGGACGAGGGCGGGTTTGCACCCAACCTGCCGTCCGCCGAGGCGGCGCTCGACTTCGTCGTGAAGGCGATCGAGAGCGCCGGCTACAAGCCCGGTGACGACATGATGATCGCGCTCGATTGCGCGGCTACCGAGTTCTTCAAGAACGGCGCCTACGTCTACGAAGGCGAGGGCACGACGCGCAGCGGCGAGGCGCAGGCGCAGTATCTTGCCAAGCTGGTGGCCGACTATCCGATCGCCTCGATCGAGGACGGCATGGCCGAGGATGACTGGGAGGGCTGGCGGGTGCTGACCGAACTCGTCGGCAGCCGTTGCCAGCTCGTCGGCGACGACCTCTTCGTCACCAACGTGACGCGCCTTGCCGACGGCATCGACCGTGGCGTGGCCAACTCGATCCTGGTCAAGGTGAACCAGATCGGCACCCTGACGGAGACCCTCGCCGCCGTCGACATGGCCCAGCGCGCCGGCTACACGGCCGTGATGTCGCACCGTTCCGGCGAGACCGAGGATGCGACCATCGCCGACCTCGCGGTAGCCACCAACTGCGGACAGATCAAGACCGGGTCGCTCGCCCGCTCGGACCGCACGGCGAAGTACAATCAGTTGATCCGCATCGAGGAAGAGCTCGGCGGCCAGGCCGTCTATGCCGGCCGCTCCGCGCTCAAGGCGTTGCGCCGCAAGGGCTGACCTTCGGTCGCATCCGCCGCCGGCCCGGGCCGGCGGCGCCAGCTACCCCGGCGGCTGCCATCCCGCGGGACGCGTTGACAGGCGCGCCCGCGCCGGTCACCTCTTACGCATGCCGGTGACCCAAGCAGGCTGATGTTCTATCTCGTTGCTGCGGCCTTCATCGTCCTGCTCGCATGGCGCCTGGCCGTTGCCCCCGAATGGCAGGATGCGATCGGGGGGAGCATGGCCGGCGTGGCCAAGCCGCTCCTCGTCCCGCTCGTCGACCTCATCAACAAGCCGTCGTTCGTCTACGTCGTTTCGATCTTCATCCTTCTCTCGGCGGTGGGCGTCTGCATCTACTACTGGCTGCGGGTCGCCCGGCCGGAGTTGCGCCGCTTGCGCCGCCTGGAGGGAGCGATCCGGTCGCTTGCAGGGCCGCGGCAGCGGGGCCACGACGGCGCGGATGCGCTGGCCGAGCTCGGGCGAGTCCTGGGCCCGGCCGCCGTCTTCGGACCGAGCTGGGCGGCGTACCATGGTGAGGCGCGCCGGACCGGCCGCGTGCCGGCCGCTCCCTATGCGCCGCTGGCCTTGCACGATCTCGGCGCAATCGAAGGCACGCGCGGCGGCCTGATGCAGGCGCTGCCGGGCTACTACACCTCGGCGGGCCTGGTGCTGACCTTCGTCGGACTCGTCGTGGCGCTGTATTTCGCCGGGAAGGGCTTCCAATCGGGCGACGTCGGCGAAGCTCGCGAGGCGATTCTGCGCCTGCTCAATGCATCGTCCTTCAAGTTCCTGATCTCCGTTGCCGCATTGTCCAGCGCCCTGCTGATCAGCCTGGTCGCCAACCTGAGCCACTCGGCTGTTCGCCGCGCGGCGCGGCGGACCATCGAGGCGGCCGATCAGCATCTGGACGCGCTCCGCGCCACGCAGGCGCCGCCGGCGGCCGAGCCGACTCTCACCGACGTGGTCGAGCGGCTCGATCGGCTCATCGCCGGCATCCAGACGCTCGCCGATCGATTGGCCATCGAGCCACCCGGTGTGCGCCAGCCGCTCGACGCGACTTAGGCGGCGCCATGGAGAAGGTCGACTACAAGCCGTTTCTCGACCTGTTCGTCGGCGTTCTCTTCGTCTTTCTGATTCTGATCAGCGCCCAGATGTTCTTCATCCGCCACGGCGATGAGGCCGATCGACAGCCGGATGCGGCCGTGCTGGCCGAGCGCACGTGGCGCGCGCAGGTGAAGGGCTTCCTCGAGCACGTGGCGGGGCGCATGCGGACGGCGGCCCAGACGGTCCAGGTGGATGCGGCGAACGCCTCTCTGGTCGTGCCCCTCGACGCGGTCGTGCGTGCCGACGCGGGCGGCCAGCCGCTCGTCGACGACACGCGAGCCGCGGCCATTGCGGCGGCCTTGGCCGAGGGGCTCGCCTGTCTTCGCGGCGCGACAAAGCCGTCGCCGCCGACCGCGTGCCCAGACACGACCCTGTTGAAGCTCGATCGCCTTTCACCCCAGATCAGACTTTCCGGGATGCCATCGGCCGCGGCCTTGGCGCCGGATCGCTTCGGCCGGTTGCTGACCGCCTTGCTGACGGCGGCACTGCTGCGGCACGCGCCTCAACTGCTGGCGGCCGAGGGCGCCCCCGGACTGCCGGCGTTTCGCAGCGACGAGCACGCGCTCGTCGCCGCTCGCCCGGATGGGGACGGGCTGGCGGGCGATCTTGCGCTCAGTTTCCTCTTCGCGCGGCCGGACGGGGCGCCGTAGCTCGCGAGCACGCTTTTTGGTCGCGCCGGTGCTTCCCACCGCCCGAGGAACGCGCTAAAGCGCTGCCTGCGGCGGCGCAGACCGCCCGCGCAAAAAAGCCCCGATCCATCGCGTTTTCAGCTGGCGGCCGGCTCGATCGAAGAGCCGGCTCACGTCCGCGCGCACCGGCTTCCAAATCGTGCGCCTCGTCTTGTCTCGTAGCATCCCATCGCTTTCAGCAACGTACGGGAGACGACAATGTCAAAGTTCGACGGAAAGGTCGCGATCATCACCGGCGCGGCGAGCGGCATCGGCAAGGAGATCGCCTTGCGCTTCGCGGCCCTGGGCGGCATCCCCGTGATCGCGGACCTGAATTTGGAGGCCGCCGATGCGACGGCTCAGGAGCTCAAGGCCAAGGGCGGCGACGCTTTCGCCGTCGCCATGGACGTCGTCGACGAGGCGGCCGTGGAGAAGGGCGTCGCCGACACCGTGCAGAAGTACGGCAAGATTGACATCCTGGTCAGCAATGCCGGCATCCAGATCGTCAAGCCGCTGGTCGATTTTCCGTTTGCGGATTGGAAGAAGCTGCTGTCGATCCATCTCGACGGCGCCTTCCTCACCACCAAATACTGCCTGAAGCACATGTATGCCGCGAAGTCCGGCTCTATTGTCTACATGGGGTCGGTCCATTCCAAGGAAGCCTCCAAGCTCAAGGCGCCGTACGTCACCGCCAAGCACGGCCTGATCGGCTTGTGCAAGGTCGTCGCCAAGGAGGGGGCGGAGTTCAACGTGCGGGCCAATGTCGTCTGCCCCGGCTTCGTTCGCACGCCGCTCGTCGACAAGCAGATCCCCGAGCAGGCCAAGGAGCTGGGCATTTCCGAGGCGGAGGTGATCAAGAACGTCATGCTGAAGGACACCGTCGACGGCGAGTTCACGACGACCGACGATGTCGCCGAGGCGGTGCTGTTCTTCGCCGGCATGGAGACCAATGCGCTCACGGGGCAGTCGCTGGTGGTGAGCCACGGCTGGTTCATGCAGTAGCCGTTCAGCGCGGGGGCAGGGAGGCGGCCAGTCCCGCCTCCCGCCCTGCAACGGCGGCGCAGGGCTGCGTTTCTATGGAGGTTCGGCCGGCGACGCGCTAAGCATCGGAAGGCCAGGAGCTGGCGTTCGCGGCATATCCGCCGACGCCGGCAAGCCTGCCAGCGATGGAGCTGCTCATGTCGTTTCGATCGAAGGTCCGCAGTGGGCTTGCAGCGACGGTCGCCGCGCTGGCCCTGGTCGGTCCGCTTGTCGCCGCCGGCTCCGCCGCGGCCGATCCGGTCAAGACCATTGTCATGGTTCACGGCGCCTTCGCCGACGGCTCCAGCTGGCACAAGGTGATTCCCCTGTTGCAGGCGAAGGGCTACACGGTCGTGGCCGTGCAGAGCCCGCTGAGCTCCCTCGGAGCGGATGTCGCCGCGACGGACCGCGCGATCGCGCTGCAAACCGGACCGGTTCTCCTCGTCGGACATTCCTGGGGCGGAACGGTCATCACCGAGGCCGGCACCGACGACAAGGTGGCAGGCCTCGTCTACGTGGCCGCGATGGCCAATGACGCCGGCCAGTCGTTCATCGACCGCACGAAAGGCTACCCCAAGCCGCCGGGCGTCGAGAGCCTGCGAACCGACAGCTCGGGCTTCGTCAGCCTGACGCCCGAGGGCTTCGCCCGTGATTTCGCGCCAGACCTGCCCGCGGCCGAGGCGGCCGAGCTGGCGGCCGTGCAGGGCCCGATCTTCGGCAAATGCTTCGAGGAACGCGTCACCAACGCCGCCTGGAAGTCGAAGCCGTCCTGGTACATCGTCGCCAAGAACGACCGCATGCTGGATCCCGGCTTGCAGGCGTTTCTCGCCAAGGAGATCAAGGCCAGGACGACCGAACTCGAGAGCAGTCACGTGCCGATGCTGTCGGAGCCCGAGAAGGTCGCCGCGGTGATCGCGCAGGCTGCCGAGGAAGCCGGGGCGGCCCTCGGGGCAAAGCAGCCGGATCAGGCCAAGCAGCAGCAGTGAGGATGGGGTCGGCCGCGGCTATGACATGACATAGCGCGCGCCCCTCTCGATCGGGAAGCCCGGTCGGCCGCGGCCTGCGCTCACGAGTGGGTCAGGGGCCGGTGACGCGAGCGTTTCAGCTCGTCCACAGTTCCGTCATGCGCGTCAGCGCCTCGCCGAAACCCTGCAATGGGGCAGAGAACGTCACCGGCTCGGTCTGGCCGGGCCGCGTGGCGATGACGACGAGCGTCTTCGACTTCTTCATGGCGTCGGTGGCGACCGTCGGAAAGCTGATCGGCACCAGGCAGCCAGTGGAGATGCAGGTCGAGTAGATCGCGCCGCGGCCGAGGTCGGTCTCGTCGAGCTTGAGCTTGATTCCAGGCTCCAGATTGACCCCGAACGGCACCAGGATCGTCCCGGGCGTCTGTCCATCGCGCGTCGGCAGGAACTCGATGGCGAACACGCGCCGGCCCGTGTTCGGATCGCCCTGGGCCTGCGACAGCGTGCAGGCCTTGCGGCCCTGCACGACCCGGCATTCGATGGTCCAGTCGCCATAGGTCTCGGAGATGACGCTGGCGCCGCGCGGCAGCGTCGCCGTCGCCGCGGCGGAGGCCGGTTGCGCGGAGGCCGGTTGCGGCGCCGCGGGTTTAGCGGGCGCGGGCTTGGCGGGCGCGGACTTGGCGGGTGCAGGCTTGGCGGGTGCGGGGCTGGCGGGCGCCGATTGGGCTGGCTGTGGCGCCGTCTGCGCCAGCGCTGGTGGCGTCCCGATCGGGACGCACGCCAGGGCGGTGGTCACGATCGCAAGTACCGTGAACCTGGAGCGCAGGGGCGGTGGGCTGGCCTTGGAGCGGATCGTTGTCATTGGCTCGGTCGCAATGGACATACAGTTGTCGCTGTACCTACGATGCCTGTCAGTTGAAGCGAACAGGCACGGTGACGGTGGAGCCGCCGTTGGGCGGCCGGGGCACGGGGCTCGAGCGCCGCACCATCGAGACGGCCTCGGCATCGATGCGCGGATTGCCCGACGAGCGGGCGAGCCCGGCGCTGACGACCTGACCCGAGGCGGAGACGCTGAACGATACGACCGCCGTGCCGGCGGCGCCCTGTTGGGGCCGCTTGTAACGGCTGATATGCGCGAACAGCGCGCTCCGCCAGGCGCCGAGCGAGGCCCCCGACGACGCCGCGCGCTGGGCGGCTTGGGCGGTCGCCGCCGCCCGGGCGCGCGCTTGGGCCTGGGCGGCGGCCTGGGCATTGGCTCTGCCTCGCTCGGCCGCTTCGGCACGAGCCGCTCGGGCTCGCTCTGCCGCGACCGCGCGGGCCTCGGCCTGAGCCTGCCGCGCCGCTTCCGCCCGCTCTTGGCGGCGCGCATCGGACACAGCCTTGGCCCGGGCCTCCGCGATGGCCTGCTGGCGGGCTTCCGCGCGTTCACGGATCCGCTCGCGCTCGCGCTCGCGTTCCCGGGCCTCCTCGCGCGCCTGGCGCTGTGCCTCGATCCTGGCTTGCCGCTGCCGAGCGGCCCGCCGTGCCGCTTCGCGTTCCGCTTCGTCGTCCTCGTCGCGCTCCACCTCCTGCGGCTTGCGCTTGGGCAGCACCGCCTCGGCCTTGGCGTCGACCTCGGGCGCGGTGACCTTCGGCTGGGCTGGCGGTTCCGGCGCCGGCAACGGTTGAGGCGGAGGAGGCGGTGCCTCTGCCGGCGGCGGCGGGGGCTCGGTGCTGGCCTGCTGCTGCGGTTCCGGCGGGGGCTCCGGCGGAGGCGGCGCCTCGGCGCTGGCCGGCGGCGGCGGAGCCTCTTCGGCGGCGGGCGCCGGCGCAGCCTCCGTCGCGGGCGTTGAAGGAACGGTGATCGGCATGAGCTCGATCATGACGGCCGCGGCCGGGGGCGAGTTCGGCTCGTGCGGCTTGTGCCAATGCAGCGCGACCCACGCCGCACCCGCGTGGGCTGCGAGCACGACCGCAGCAGCGGCGCCCCAGCGGGCCGCGCCTCGCCAGGCCGAACTCGAAGCTGCCAGGCTCATGGTCTGGCGCCGCCCTGGGTATCCTCCAATCCGACCAGCGCGATCTTCAGGTAGCCGCTCTCGCGCAGAAGGTTCATCACCTTCATGATCTCGCCGTAGGACACCGACTGGTCCGCCCTGAGGAACACCCGCTGCTCGCGGTCGCCGTGGGTGCGCTCGTCGAGGACGCTCTGGAGGCCGCCGCGCGGCACCTCGTCGTTGCCGAGGGCCAGCGTCAGATCGCCCTTCACGGACAGGAACAGGGGCTTGTCCGGGCGGGGCTGCTGCTGGGCGTTGGACACGGGCAGATCGACCGCCACGTCGACGGTGGAGAGAGGTGCCGCCACCATGAAGATGATCAGCAGCACGAGGATGACGTCGATGAACGGCGTGACGTTGATGTCCGAGACCTCTGCCAGGTCGCCGTCCTGAGGCTCCTTGAGGCTGACGCCCATCGGACTACTCCGCCGCCCGTGCCACGGCGTAGCCGCCGGTCCGCGACCGCCGCTCCAGATCGCGTGAGAGATGCTGGAGCACCTGCCCCGACGCATCGGAGAGCTGGGCACGGTAGCCAGCGATGCCGCGCGCGAAGACGTTGTAGATGATCACGGCCGGGATGGCGGCGACCAGGCCGATGGCGGTCGCCAGCAGGGCCTCGGCGATGCCCGGCGCGACGACGGCGAGGTTGGTCGTCTTGGCGACCGAGATGCCGATGAACGAGTTCATGATGCCCCATACGGTGCCGAACAGGCCGACGAACGGGGCGGTCGAGCCGATCGTTGCCAGCAGGCCGGTCCCGTGCGCCATCGAGCGGCCGGATTTTGCCTCGATGCGCGAGAGGGCGATCGAGACGCGCTCCTTGATGCCTTCGGCGCCCAGGTCCTCCGATCGCCGGGCCTCCGCCACGGCGGCGTTCACCAACTCGGCGGCCGCCCCACGGGCCGCCGCGTTGCGGGAAAGCTGGTCGGCCGCCTCTTGCAGGCTGCCGGCCCGTTCCAGCCGCAGCAGTGCCGTGCGCGCCCGGCGGCGGGCCGCAAGCAACTCGAGGCCCTTCACCAGCCAGATCGTCCAGGTCACGAGCGAGGCGAAGGCGAGGCCGATCATGACCGCCTTCACGATTACATCCGCCTGCAGGAACATCTTCCACGGCGATAGATCATGCGGCAACAGCGCGTTGGCGCCGGGCTGCCCGGGCTCCACCTCGGAGCCGGCGAGCGTCGGCACCGGCGGCTCGAGAGCTGGTGCGGCCGCCCCGTCGTTGCTCGCGGCCGGTTGCGGTGCCGCGGCCGCGCCGGGCGTCTCGGACGCCGTCGTGGGGGCAGTCGGCTGCACAACGGGTGCCGGCTCGCCGGTGGGTGCGGCCGACTGCGACCAGGCTTGCGCCGGACCGAACATCAGCAGTGCGACCAGGAGGGCCTTGGCAAGGCGCGGCAGCCGCGAGGCGCCGACCGCAGGCGACGGTGAAATTGAACAGAAGAGTGCCGGCACGGGCATGGGCTCCTGAAGCGATTGCAGGCCGGCACCAGGGCCGGGGCGCAAAGCGCGCGCCGCTCGCCGCATCGACCCGATACCCGGTGCATTCCGACACGCCCGGCGTCGGACCGCACACCTGGAGGCGAACGGCATCATCCTCGGCGGCGGCGCCGACGAGATGCCGGAACCCCTAGCCGTTCGGAAATCGCATTGCAAACTCAATGATTTAGATCGATTCCAATGTATCCGCTACTGCATTCGCGTCACAGAAGAATGCCCTGCGCGCGTCGTCCTATCGCAAGGGGAGCGATCCCGTCCGCGGCGGCGCCCATCCCCGCACTACTGGAAGCCGACGACGGAACGGGGAGCGTAGGGCGCTTCGAGCGCCGCGACCTCCTCGCCCGTGAGTTCGATCGACAGGGTTGCCACCGCGTCGGTGAGGTGGTGCGGCTTCGAGGCTCCCACGATCGGCGACGTGACGCCGCCGTGCCGGGTCACCCAGGCGAGTGCCACCTGGGCCCGCGGCACGCCGCGGGCCGCCGCCACCGCGGCGACGGCGTCGACGATGGCGCGGTCCGCTTCGATGGCCGCGGCATAGAGCCGGCCACCGAAGGCGTCCGTCTCCTGGCGCTCGCTGGTCTCGTTCCAGTCGCGGGTGAGGCGTCCGCGGGCAAGGGGGCTCCACGGCATCACCGCGATGCCCTGGTTCGCGCACAGGGGCAGCATCTCCCGCTCCTCCTCGCGATGGAGCAGGTTGAGGTGGTTCTGCATGCTGACGAATTCGGTCCAGCCGTTTAGCCGGGCCGTGAACAGCGCCGTGGCGAACTGCCAGGCGAACATGGATGACGCGCCGATATAGAGGGCCTTGCCGGCCTTCACGACGTCGTGCAGGGCCTCGAGGGTCTCCTCGATCGGCGTGCCGTAGTCCCACCGATGGATCTGGTAGAGGTCGACATAGTCGGTCCCCAGCCGGCGAAGGCTGGCATCGATCTCGGCCATGATCGCCTTGCGCGACAAGCCCTGGCCGTTGGGGCCCTGGCGCATGCGCCCGTGCACCTTGGTGGCCAGCACGATCTCGTCGCGCCTGGCGAAGTCCTTGATGGCGCGCCCGACGAATTCCTCGGACGTGCCGTCCGAATAGACGTTGGCCGTATCGAGGAAATTGATGCCCAGCTCGATGGCCTGTCGGATGAGCGGGCGGCTCTGGTCCTCCGGCAGCGTCCAGGGGTGGGCGCCGCGCAGCGGTTCGCCGAAGCTCATGCAGCCGAGGCAGAGGCGCGAGACCTCGAGGCCCGTCGAGCCGAACTTCACGTATTCCATGGCATCTCTCCCAGTGTCGGCCGCCATCGGGCCACAGCCCGCGGCGACGCGCCAGGGCGCGCAGAACATTCCTCCGCGTTGCCGAGCGCATGTAGGCTGTCCGGACGCTCGCGTCATCGTGGTCGATGAGCCCCTGTGGCGCGCCTGCAACGCTGGGTCGAAACTCACTAGGCGCAAGGGCCGCTAGGCCGCATGTCCATTGACTCTGCGCGCCACGCAAGCCGTCATGCTCGCAGGGGAAATCGCGGCGTTCTCGAGGGGGAGAGGCGCCAGTGAGATACTTGAACCTGCGGCCATGGAGTCGGAGGTCGTCGGCGGGGGCAGGGGTGCAGGGTTCGGGGCAATCACGCGCTGATTTGAGCAGCGCGTCAGATCGCATATGCGGCGCGGTGCGCGCGTTCATGAGCCGGTTCGTGAGCCCAAAGCGCAGCTCCTGCGTCCTGGCGGGGCTGTTCGCGGCCTTGCTCGGCAACGCCGCCGCTGCACAGACCGGCCCCCACGCGCTGAAGCAGGAATTCGACATCCTCTTCGCCCAGACGCTGCGCAATCCGGCCGACCTCGATGCCTCGTTCCGGTTTGCCGAGGTGGCAACCAAGCTGGGCGACTACGAGGCGGCGATCGGCGCGCTCGAGCGCATGCTGTTTTACAACCCCAATCTGCCGCGGGTGCGCCTCGAGCTCGGCATCCTCTACATGAAGCTCGGATCGTTCGAGATGGCCAAGAGCTATCTCAACACGGCGATCAGCGCCCCCGACGTGCCGCCCGACGTGCGTGATCGGCTCAACACCTTCCTGGTGGAAGTGGACCGCCGGCTCGAGGTGAACCAGTTCTCGTTCTTCGGCCAGATGGGCCTGCGCTATCAGACCAACGCCAACGCCTCACCCTCCACCATGCTGGTGAAGGCATTGGGGCAGGATGCGTTCCTTGATCGCCAATATGCTCAGAAGCCGGACTGGAACAGCTTCGCGCTCGGCGGCTTCCGCTGGGTGGCGGATCTGGGCACCCAGCGCGGCGACACCTGGGAGACCAATGTCTATTTCTATGGTGCGCGCCAGTTCGACCTGGGCCGCTTCAATCTGGCCCTCGCCGAGATTCAATCCGGTCCGCGGCTGCCCGTGGCGCCGGAGACCCTGCCGGGCCTGACCTTCCGCCCCTACGCCATCGCCAACGTCGTCTCGCTCGCCAACGCGCCCTATCAGACCACCGGCGGTGCCGGCGCGGCGCTCAACTGGCGGCTCTGGGGGGCCGACATGGAGGTGAGCCTCGAATGGCGCAATCGCAACTACCGCAATTCGCGGACCTATCCGCTGTCGTCCGAGCAGAGCGGTGATCTGGTGCTGGCGGCGTTCTCCACGGCGGGCGTTCTGGCGCCGGGTTGGCGCTGGCAGACGCGCGCCTTTTACGGCAACGCCAATGCGAAGGCCAATTACTACACCTACCAGCAAGGCGGCTTCGAGATCCTTCTGCCGTACGAGTTCGACGTGGAGGTGGCCGCGTGGGGCTACGCCAAGCGTTGGACGCTGACGCCCTCGTTCGGCTTCGCCTACACGCAGTATGATGCGCCGAACTGGCTGATCGACCCCTACCGCGCACGCGTCGACAAGGAGTGGCGGGTCGGTGCCATTCTCGACATGCCGATCAACAAGTGGCTCGGCATCGGCCTGCAGGTGTCCTATCTGCGCGACGTGGCCAACATTCCCAACTACTCGCTGAGAGACTTCGTGGTCTCCGGCGGGCCGACGTTCCGCTTCTGAGGGCGCCATGGAAGAGCTAGCGAGGCCCCGGCCGATCCGCACCTTCGCCCGCCTCGGCCGCGGCGCGACCTCGTCGCTCGCCATCGTCGCCGCCCTGTTTACAGGCGCCGGACCGGCGCAGGCGGAGAGGGTGGTGGGCAAGGCCGGAGCCGTGAACCCGTCGGTCAAGAGCGGCACCCGGATCATCGAGCTCGGCCAGGACATCATCTTCAAGCAGCGCGTCCAGACTTCGGCCGTGGGTACCGCTCAGCTGCTGTTCGTCGACAAGACCACGCTCAACGTGGGCCCCAACAGCAACCTCGTCATCGACGAATTCGTCTTCAATCCCGCCAGCGGCACCGGCCACATGGCGGCGACGCTCGGCAAGGGCGCGCTCCGCTTCGTCGGCGGCCAGACGAGTCACACCGAAGGGGTGACCATCCGCACGCCCGTCGCCACGATCGGCATCCGCGGCGGGGTCCTCAATCTGGAGTATGATCCGGCGACGCGCTGGTTCCGTGCCATCAACATGTTCGGGCGGCTGACGGTGACCACCGCGGCTGGGACGCAGACGATCACCCGGCCGGGCTTCGCCATCAGTGGCACGGCGGGTTCTGCCAGCGCGCCCACGCGGGTGAGCGCGGCCGAAATGGCCCAGGCGACGGCCGCCCTCACCAGCGGGAGCGGCCAAACGGGTGGTGCCAAGCGCCAGCCGACCGAGACCAGTGTCGCCACTGCCGGTGTCGGGCGCGCCAACGCCGGCACCATCCCGGGCGACGTGCGGCCACCCAACCAGCCGCAGCCGGTTCCGACCGCCGCCGCACAGTTCAGGACCGGCAATCCCCTGCTGGCGGCGATCACCAATATCTTCCAGCAGGCGGGCACGCAGCAGCAGGAGGTCGCGGCGGCGCAGTTCGCCGAGCAGAACCGGCCCAGTCCACCGCCGCCTCCGGGGCCGCCGCCGCCGCCCGGGCCGCCGCCTCCCGGGCCGCCGCCGCCTCCGGGGCCGCCGCCGCCGCCCGGGCCGCCGCCGCCGCCGGGGCCGCCGCCTCCAGGGCCGCCGCCCCCGCCACCACCACCACCCCCCCCGAGCCGGCAGCCGCGGGCGTTCCGGCTGACGATGGCTCCGGATCCGGCGCTGGGCTCGGGGGTGCCGTATATGCCAGCCGGCTTCGTCGCCGCGGGCACCTTCACCAACTCGGACGTCGTCGGCTTCGGAGGTGGCTCCGATTCCACCACGTCGCGCGTCATGCAGACCGGGCTCAACATTACGGGCTCGGGCCGGAACCAAGTCTCGACAGTCTACGTCATGACGGGGACGGTGAACCCGAATAACGGCGGCACCGTCACCTACCAGGGGATCGACGGCGGCGTGTCGGCAACCTCCCGGCGGGCGGCAAACGGGCCGATCGGTCGGGCCTCCGGCGGCGTCAGCGGCGCCGCCACGCTCGACGCCGCCAATTTCCCGGCGTCCCTGTCGATCACACAGAACCCTGTCGTGAACGGGCAGGTGGTGCAGGCTCCGGCGAACTACACGTTCGACGGAGCGCCCACCAACTACCAGTATTCGCAGCGGGCGACGCGGACGAATCCATCTGCTGGTCTCGGCGACAACCGACCGTCGACGACGCTCATCGGCTACGGCACCGGCCTGATGACGTCGACGAACGCGGACGGAGGGGCCACCACCTCGGCATACATCGGCGGCGTCGCGGTCGGGCTCGATGCGCTGACCTCGAAGGTCGGGGCCTTCTTTTTCGGCGCCACGGAAGCCTCCGACGCCGAAAAGAACTATACGTTCGGTCAAGCCCAGAGCCTGGGCGATTCGAGCGCAATTACTTACTCGAACAACAACAAGGGCAGCTACGTCGACTATAACAACTTCGCCGCACGCCGGAGCGACACTGCCAGCGCTTCTGCCGAGGGGCTGTTCGTCAATTCGCAAGCGGTCAACGCCGCTCAGTTCCTCACGGCCCAGGGGGTGACCACGCAATGCGCCTGCGACTACACGCGCTGGGGCTTCTGGTCGATCGACAGCAGCAGCGGCAGCCTGACGGCGGGCCCGACTGACAAGCTCCACCTGGGCACCTGGGTTGCCGGCGAGCCGACGGCGGCGGTCGACATTCCCACCCAGGGTGTGGCGACTTACGTCGGCCACACGGTCGCATCGATCCGCAACGGCGAGAGCGAATATGTCGCCGCGTCGAACTTCAGCAACCGGGTCGATTTCGCGCAGGGCCAGGGCACTGTGACCATCGACAATCTCGACGGCTACCGCTACGGCGGCGGTGTCACGCCGAACGTGATGCTGCAGCCCGGTGCCAACCTCTTCAGCAGCACTCAGCCGCTCGCTGGCACGCCGTTGGGAGGCGGCACCGCCGACGGCGGCCCGAGCGCCCTCCTGGTGGGCCAGTTCTATAAGGGCACTGCCGGCCCGGCGTCCGAGATGGGCGGCTTCATTGCCATCAACGGCCAGAACTACATGGGGCAGGGCATCTTCGTCGGTCGCCGCTGACCCCTCGGCGGCGCGCGGACCGCCATGGCGACATTCGAGTGGATCATCGCGTTATTGCTGGCGGCCGCGCTGCTGGCCGTCCTCGCCCGCAGGATGGGGATCCCTTATCCGACCCTGCTCGCGCTCGGCGGCGCCTGTCTCGCGCTTCTGCCTCAAAGCCCGAACTGGACGCTTGAGCCCGAGTTGGCGCTGGCGCTCTTCGTCGCGCCCGTCCTGCTCGATGCCGCCTACGACACGTCGACGCGTGACCTGCGCGCCAACTGGCTGCCGATCGCCGGTCTCGCCATCTGTGCCGTTTGTCTCACCACACTCGCCGTCGCGGTGACGGCGCGGCTGTTGCTGCCGGAGATGCCCTGGGCGATTGCGATCGCGCTTGGCGCCATTCTCGCGCCGCCGGATGCGGCCGCAGTCTCGGCGGTGATGCGGCAGGTTGGCCTGCCCCACCGTCTGCTCAAGATCATCGAGGGTGAGAGCCTGCTCAACGACGCGACGGCGCTGCTGATCTATCGGCTGGCGATCGGCACGGCGGTGGCGCAGGGCCTCTCGGACCTTTCCCTAGCGCCTGCCCTCGCCCTCGGCGTGGTCGGCAGCGTGCTGGCGGGCTGGGCTCTCGGACGCCTGCTGTCGTGGGTCATCGGCCTGTTCGAGGACGCTCCGACCGCGATCATCGTCCAGTTCGCGACGACCTTCGGGGTGTGGATCCTGGCGGAGCGAATGGGGCTCTCCGCCATCCTCACCATCGTCGTCTACGCCATCGTCATCGCCCGTACCTCGCCGATACGCACCCCGGCGCGGCTCCGCGTTCCGGCCTATGCCGTCTGGGAAACGGTCGTCTTCGTCCTGAACGCATTTGCGTTTGTGCTGATCGGCATGCAGATCGGACCGATCTGGCGGCGTCTCGATCCCTCAGAGCACGCCGCCTACGGAGTGTTCGCGCTGGCGGCCCTGGCCACGGTGGTGGCGATCCGCTTCGTCTGGGTTGCCGGCTACGGCGGCGCCATCCGCTTGAAGATGGCGCTTCGCGGCTCTCCCGCGGGGAGGAGGCCGGAGGTATCGAGCGCGCGCAACGCGCTGGTGATGTCGTGGTCCGGGATGAGGGGAATCGTCACTCTGGCGGCCGCCTTCGCCATTCCCGAGACGTTGCGCGACGGCTCGCCATTCCCGCACCGCGACCTGATCCTCCTGACGGCCTTCGTGGTCGTGCTCGGCACCCTGGTGATCCAAGGTCTGACCTTGAAGCCGCTGATCAGAGCCTTGAGAATGAGCGACGACGATCCCGTCGGGCACGAGATTGGCCGGGCGCGGGCCGAAGCCTATCGTGCGGCGCTGGCGGCCATCGACGCAGACCACTCCCTGGAGGCAGACGTCCTGCGCAAGGAATACTCCGGACTGATCGAGCAGGCTGATCGCCACCCGCATGGTCTGGCGCCCGGCGAATTGCCGGGCGACCCACTGCGTCGCCGCGCCATCCGGGCGGCACGGCAGAGGGCCTATGACATGAGGCGGCGGGGCGAGATTGGCGACGATGCCTACCATGCCCTGGAGGAGGAGTTCGACTGGGCCGAATTGAGCGCGGAGCGCAACTGATGGCGACCCATGGCTGAGGGCATGGATCTCGATGTGGCGGTGATCGGCGCCGGGGCGGCGGGGCTGGCGGCGGCGCGCACGCTCGTCGACGCCGGCATCGACACGCTCGTCGTGGAGGCCCGGCCACGCGTCGGCGGCCGCGCCTGGACGGCGCTCCACGTGGCCACGCCGCTCGATCTCGGCTGTGGCTGGCTGCATTCCGCCGAGGTCAATCCGTGGACGACGATGGCCCGCCGGATGGGCTTCACGGTCGACCGCACGCCCTCGCGCTGGGGCGAGCAATACCATGGGCTCGGCTTCTCACCTGCCGAGCAAGAGGCGTTTCACGAGGCGGCAACCGCCTTCTACGCGCGTCTGGGGGCGGCGGCACACGCGGGGGCCGAAGGGCGCGCCTCCGGCCTGCTCGACCCGGGCGGCCGCTGGAACGCCCTGCTGGGGGCCATCGGCACCTATATCGATGGGGCCGAACTCGACCGCATTTCGATCATCGACCATGAGCGCTATGCGGACACCCAGGCGAACTGGCGCGTCCGCGAGGGCTATGGCACTGCCGTTGCCGCGATGGGGCACGGGCTGGCGCTGACGCTCGACTGTCCCGTCACCACGGTCGACAGCCGCGGCCCGTGTATTCGCCTGGCGACGCCGCACGGGGATATCCTGGCGCGCGCCGTCGTCGTGACCGTGCCGACCACCGTACTCGCCACGGAGCGCCTGACCTTTTTGCCGGCGCGGCCCGACAAGCTCGCGGCCGCGCATGGCCTGCCGCTCGGCGTCGCCAACAAGCTGATGCTCCGGGTCAAGGTGCCGGAGCACCTGCCACAGGATGCGCATGTGTTCGGCTCGACCACGCGTGTCGCCACCGGCAGTTACCATCTGCGGCCGCTCGGCCGGCCGACCGTGGAAGGATATTACGGCGGCGAGCTTGCCAAGGAGCTGGAGCGCGGCGGCATTGCCGCCTTCACAGCCTTCGCCCTCGACGAACTGGCCGGGCTCTTCGGCGCCGAGATCCGGGCCAAGCTGGAACCGATCGTGGCCACCGCATGGAGCCGCGATCCGTTCAGCCTGGGCAGCTATTCGCACGCGCTGCCGGGCCATGCGGACGACCGCCAGGTGCTGGCCGCCGACATCGACGGGCGGATCTACTTCGCCGGCGAGGCCTGCTCACGGCACGACTATTCGACCGCCCACGGCGCTTATCGGACCGGGGTGGCAGCGGCGAGGGCCATCATTGCCGCCCGGGCCGGCTGAGGCGGTGGGGAGCGACACGGCCGCCTTGCGAGAGCATCGCCCGTGCCGGATCGAGGTGAAGCTCCACCCGCCTGACGTGCGCAGGATGGCGGCGCTGCCGGCCTTGACGCGCCTCGGCCCGGTTCTTATGGCGGAGCCGGGGCGTTAAGCTGCGGCAGAGCAAGCCGGGTCGGGCGTGGCGGAGGAAGCATGGGTGTGGTCGCCGCGCAGGTTCCGCTCGGGACGGCGCTGACGGGGTCCGCGGTCACGCTCGCCGGGCTGCGCATCGCCTTCCCGGCGCCGCGCCGGCGGGAGCCGCCCTTCACGGCCGTTGACGGCGTCGACCTCGAGGTGGCTACCGGCGAGTTCGTGGCCATCGTCGGGCCCACCGGCTGCGGCAAGTCCACCCTGCTCAATGCGGCCGCCGGCCTGCTGGTACCGAGCGCCGGCCGTGTCGCCATCTTCGGCGAACCGCTCGCCGGGCTGAACCGCCGGGCCGGCTACCTGTTCCAGGCCGATGCGCTGCTGCCGTGGCGGACTGCGCTCGACAACGTCGCGGTCGGCCTCGAGGTGGCGGGCGTCCCCACCGGCGAGGCGCGGGCACGCGCTCGCGGTTGGCTTGACCGTGTCGGGCTCGCGGCTTTCCTCCAGCGCTACCCGCACATGCTGTCGGGCGGTCAGAGAAAGCGCGTCGGGCTCGCCCAGGTGCTGATCCGCGACCCCGAGATCCTGCTGATGGACGAGCCGTTCGGGCCCCTCGATGCCCTGACCCGGCAGTTCATGGGCAACTTGCTGCTCGAGCTGTGGGGCGCCGCGCGCAAGGCCGTCCTGTTCGTGACCCACGACTTGGAGGAGGCGATCGCGCTGGCCGATCGCGTCGTCATCATGGGGGCGGGCCCCGCCGCGCGCATTATCGGCGAATGGCGTGTCGAGCTGCCGCGCCCGCGCGACATTGCCGAAGTGCGCCTGGAACCTGATTTTCACCGACTCTACCGGGACATCTGGTCGACGCTGCGCGACGAGGTGGCGAAGACCTACGCGCGCGGGGAGGGGCCGCTATGACCCGGCCGAAGCTGCTCGCGCTGCGGGTCGCCGTGGCCGTGGTGCTGATCGCCATGTGGCACGTGGGCAGCACCGTGCGCATTCCCGCCGGCGTTGTCTCCGCCAAGGCCGTCTTTCCGCTCGACCCGTTCTTCTTCTCCACGCCGCTCGCCGTCTTCGAGCGGACTTGGCGCGATTTCGCCAGCGGCGTCATCTGGTACCACCTGGGTGTCACGCTGCTGGAAACCGTGCTCGCCTTCGTCATCGGGGCGGTGGGCGGCGTGCTGATCGGCTTCTGGTTCGCCCGCCAGCACACCGTCGCTGCGGTGTTCGACCCCTATGTGAAGGCGGCCAACGCCCTGCCGCGCGTCGTGTTGGCGCCCATCTTCGCGCTGTGGCTCGGCCTGGGCATCTGGTCGAAGGTGGCACTGGGCGTCACGCTGGTGTTCTTCATCGTCTTCTTCAACGTCTACCAGGGCGTGAAGGAGGTGAGCCCCACCGTGCTCGCCAATGCACGCATGCTGGGCATGAGCGAGCGCCAGCTGCTGCGCCACGTGTACTGGCCGTCGGCGCTCACCTGGGTGTTCTCCTCGCTGCACACGGCGGTGGGCTTCGCCCTGGTCGGCGCCGTCGTCGGTGAATATCTGGGATCGGCCGCCGGGCTCGGCTACCGCATCCAGCAGGCGGAAGGCGTGTTCGATGTCGCCGGGGTGTTCTCCGGCATGCTGGTGCTGGCAGTATTCGTCATCCTGATCGATGCCGGCGTCAGCGCCATCGAGAACAGGCTGCTGGCGTGGCGGCCGGCGGCCGTCGCCGAGCGGCCATGACAGGGAGGCTCCCATGAGACTGTTCGCGAAAGCCGCGGCGCTGACGATGCTCGGCATACTTGCGGTGGCCTCGCCCGCCGGGGCGCAGCAGGCCGAAATGCCTAAGCTCACGCTGGGCGTGGGCGGTAAGACGCTCTTGTATTATCTGCCGCTGACCATCGCCGAGCGCAACGGCTACTTCAAGGACGAGGGGCTTACGGTCACCATCAACGACTTCGGCGGCGGGGCCAAATCGCTGCAGGCGCTGATCGGCAGCTCGGTCGACGTGGTGACCGGCGCCTACGAGCACACCATCCGCATGCAGGCCAAGGGCCAGAGCATCGTCTCGGTGATCGAGCTGGGGCGCTATCCCGGCATCGTGCTCGCCGTGCGCAAGGAGAGGGCCGATACCTACAAGACCATCGCCGACCTGAAGGGCGCCAAGATCGGTGTGACCGCGCCGGGCTCGTCCACCAATTTCTTCGTCGACTTCCTGCTCGCCAAGAACGGTCTCAAGCCGCAGGACGTGTCCTTCGTCGGTGTGGGCGGCGGCCTCTCCGCCGTGGCACAGATGACCCATGGCCAGATCGACGCCATCTCCAACCTCGATCCGGTCATCACCAAGCTGGAGAGCGACGGGGCCATTACCGTGCTGGCCGACAGCCGCACGGAAGAGGGCAACGCGAGGATCTTCGGCGGCACCAATCCGGCGGCCGTGCTCTACATGAAGAGTGACTTCGTCGCGGCCAACCCGGTGACCACGCAGAAGCTGGTCAACGCCTTCTACCGCGCGCTGAAGTGGCTGCATGCGGCGACACCCGAGGACGTGGCCAGGGTGGTGCCCGAGGACTACCTGCTCGGCGACCGGGCGCTCTACGTGGCCGCGGTGAAGGCCTCGAAGCCAACCTATTCGGTGACGGGGATCGTTTCGGACGCGGGCATGAAGAATGCGCTCGGCATGCTCACCGCCTTCGACCCGGAACTGGCCGGCGCGGCGATCGACCTGGCGCGCACCTTCGACGGTCGCTTCGTGGCAAGGGCGACGGAGGCGACAAAGTGAGGACCGCGGGGCACGGGTGAGCCGCTCAAGCTCCGGCCCGGCGGAGCCGGTGCCAGCCTCGCGGCCGGCTTGAACGCGAAGGGCCGGCATCGAGCCTCGCCCGATGCCAGCCCTCGATCCGATCCGCAGGGATAGCTTCGGGCATGCCGGCGATCGAACCGGGAAAATTAAAACCTAAACCGGCTAAATTGACAAGCAAATTCAGGTTGAAGCCGGCGCGCATGACCGTTTGCCGGGGCGCCGCGAGCCCAGGCGCTCCCATTTGTTTCGAAGCGTTCCCTTTCGTTCCAGTTCGCTTCTGTCTTTGAGGCGCTCGCGGAGCTAGAGCATTTCCGCGTTTCTTCAAATCGCCGAAATACTCTATCTGTTTGATTTGTCGCGTTTTCTTCACGCGAACCGGCGTCCGCTTCGCTCGAAAACGCGCTATGACCGGGTGGCTGCAACGTCGGCGGTCATCAAGGGCACGATCAGGCGGATGGTCGTGCCGCCGCCGCTCACGCTGTGGATCTCGATCGAGCCGCCATGGGCGGCGGCGATGCGCGACACCAGCGACAGGCCGAGCCCCGACCCCTCGATACTGCGGACGTTGGAGCCGCGGACCGACCGTCCCATGATGCCCGCGACCTCGTCGGCGGGAATGCCCATGCCCCGGTCGATGACGGCAATGACCCCGAGGCCCTCTTCGGTCGAGCAGGACAGCGTCACCGGCAGATCTCCGGCAAGCGCTGAATACTTTACCGCGTTCTCAAGGAGATTGATGATCGCGATGCCCAGCATCTCGGCGTCTGCCATGACGTCGGCGGCCTCCGCCTGGGCCGTGATCTCGACCAGGATCCGCCCTTGCAGCAGGTCGCTGCCACGCGCCGCCGCTGCCGCCACCAGTTCGCCCAGCGACGTCGGCCGCAGATGCGGCGCGAATGTCGGTCCCTGAAGGCGGCTGCGTGCGAGGTTGACCTCGAGCGTCTCGACCAGCCGCACGATGCCGCGGCGGACGCGGTCGAGCCGGCCGCGATTGGCCTGGTCGCTCGCGGGCAGGCTGAGCCCGATGCTGTCGACGTTGGAGCGGATGACAGCCAGCGGCGTGCGGTACTGGTGGGAGATGACCTCCATGAACCGCACCTGCTGCTCCTGCGAGAGCAGCTCGGCGCGCAGCGCATCCTCCGCTGTCCTCTTGGCGGCGGCGAGCTCGCTGGTCTTCTCCTCCACCATGGCCTTGGCCCGGCGCTCGGCCGCCTGCGCGGCCATGAGCGCCTCGGCGCTCATGGTCTTGTTCATCGCCTCGGCATCGCGCAGGCGCACGGCCAGCGCCCCGGTCAACAGCAACGTCTGTAACAGAGAGCTGACCGCATAGCCGTGCGCCATCCAGTTGGGCAAAGCCCACACGCCGGAACGCTGTGCCAGGGTGGCCACGAGGCCGATCCAGAGGATCAGGTAGGCGGCCGCGCGCAGACGCGTGCCGCTGCCCCCGTGCCCGACGCCTCGCAGGCTGAGCCCCGCGGCTGCGGTCGCCAGCAGCACGATAAGGATGTTGCCGAAAGGCGCGAACACCAGATTAGCGTTGAAGGCGACCAGGACGATGCCGAGCAGCCCGACGACGGCTCCGGCGAGGAACAGGCGGTTCGCCCAGGGCGCCCGGTCGGCCAGCTCCAGGATGCTCGCCGTGGCCAAGGAACTGGCACATAGCCCGAGCCAGACGGAGCCGCCCGTGAACATGTCGTTCCCGACGCCGCCGTCGGCGAACAGCAGCATGCGCGAGAGCCCCAGATTGCCCGCATAGACGAGCATCGCGCCGAAGATGCTGAACGCCAGGAGCGGATAGAACGGCTTGCGGTCGAAGTGAAAGAAGACGAGCTGGATCGCGAGCAGCACGCCCATCCCGCCGAACCAGACGCCCGAGCCCAGGCCCGTCAGGCTGATCCAGAAGGTGTGCAGGCGCGCCGGGTAGAGCGACGCGGATATGTTGAGCGACGAGTTGACGCTGGCGATGCGGATGTAGATCAGTGTGCCGCCGTCGGCGCCCCTCGGCAATGCAACGACGTTGTCCAGGCCTGACACGCCGTCTGTGGGCAACGGTCGATGGTCGCCCATGCGATAGTGAGCAAAGTCGCCGGCGGTCAGGCCGGGATGCCGAACGGCGGTGTAGACGTCTATGAAATCGACGAAATTCGGCGTCAGCGTGAGCAGCAGCGGTTCCGATTGCGTGGTCTCGACATGGAGCCGCAGCCAGGCCGCGTTGCGGGTATAGCCGAGGTTCACGCCGCGGCCGCCGACGGGCGTAAAGTCCGCGTCTGCCGCCATGACCTCCTGCAACGTCAGCGACCGCGACGGATCGACGAGCATCTGCATGGCGAAGGGCCATTGGTCGCCCAGGTGTGCCGTCCACGAGAGCGAAGGCACGGCGCCTGCGCCGCCGAGGCGAACGATGACGATCAGCGCGACGATGGCAGCCGCTGCTACGAGGGCTGCGACGAGAGAGACGCGGCCGCCGCTCTCCGAGCGATGCATGGTCAACCGGCCGCCTCCTTCCACTGCGCTGCCGCGCGAGCGCACGCTGGAGCGCGTGTCGATCGGGTGGCGCACCCGATCGGCTAGGACATGCTTCAGGACATCGAACGCCGACGCGGGCCCCGTTGTGGGATGAAGCGATGCTAAGATAAAGCGACATTGCGGCTGCCCCGATTCCGGAGCGTCCACCGCGTGATCGAGGCAAGGGGTGCGCACATGTCCCGCAGAGCCCGATGACATCAGATGTCGAGCGCTCCGCCGCCGGTGACCGGGCCGCCGAGCAGGCTCTGCGCGTCATCCTGGTGGAGGATGATCTCGACCTGCGACAGGGCGTCGCCGATTACCTGCGGCTCAGCGGCATCATCGTCGCGGACGTGGGCTCGGGGCTGGCCTTCTACAGGGCGTTGCGCTCGGAACGCTTCGATATTGCGATCCTGGACGTCAATCTGCCGGATACGAGCGGTTTCGAGCTTGCGCGCGACCTCGCGTCCGAGGGCCGCATGGGCGTCATTCTGCTGACCGCGCGTACGGGACGGGACGATCGCGTGCGCGGTTACGCCGAAGGAACCGATCTCTATCTAACCAAGCCGGTCGACGGCGAAGAGCTGCTTCTCGCCGTCCGGAACCTGGCCCGCCGCGTGCACGATCGCCGCGCGGCGTCCGGGGCCGCGAGTGTCGGGCCGGCTTTCGCGGGCGCGTGGCGGTTGGATGTGGTCCGCCAACGCCTTCTGCCGCCCGGCGGGGATCCGATCCACCTTTCGGGACGAGAGCTTCTGCTGCTGGAATACCTCATCCAGGCCAATGCGACGACGGTGTCTCGGGCGGAGCTCGGCAAGCACCTCGGCTATGCCGACGTTGGCGCCGAGAGCCGAAGCCTGGACGCCGTCCTGCGGCGCTTGCGGCAGAAGGCGAGCGAGCGCGGCATCGAGATGCCGCTGCGTACGGTCCATGCCGTCGGCATACGCTTCTCCGCGCCGCTCGTCATGCTGCACGACATCAGCGGCGGCTGAGCGTCGCTGCCGGGGCCGGGCGTTCCAAATCGTTCCATATGGTATTGGGGCGCCACAACTCGTCACAAGTTGATTCTTCCAGTATTCGTTTCCCTCATCTACTTTCCGGTCCGAGCCCGATGGGGAGCGCAGCAGTATTGCGCGCGGGCGAGGGGGCAAGATGAGCCATACGGCGCGTCGGCCGGCCGCCAGGCCGGTTGGGGATCGCGAACGGCACCCGTCTGGGTGGGTGACGTGCCTGGCGGGGGGCATCGGCCTGGCGGCGCTCGTCTGCGGCCTCGCCGGCGGAATGCGGGCGGCGCGAGCGGAGGATGTCAGCGGCGAACTCGAACGGCTGCAGCGCGCCACGAGCGGCGATCCTGGCCACGATGCAGGCTCCTCGTTCGCAGCCACGGCAGGCGGGGCGGCGGCCGCCCTGATCTATCGCGCCAGGGGACGGATCGGCCGGGACGGGCTCAACGGCCCCGTCATCGACATCAAGTCGAGTGGCGGCAACGGAGGCGGCGGGTCGGGCTCGCGGCCGCCGGGGGCCGGCGGCGATGGCGGGGCCATCACCTTCAACCAATTCGGGATGGTCGCCGGAGCCTCGGCGCCGGGTGGGCTGATCAGCCTGTTCTCGCAGGGTGGCAACGGCGGCGGCGGGACGAGCGGCCTCGATGGCACGAATGGGCAGAGCGGAGGCCGCGGCGGCGATGTGAGCCTGGCGCAGTACGGCACGATCGTGAGCCCATCCGGTGCCGGGGGCCAGCTTGTCGTGTTGCGGTCTGTGGGGGGGCAGGGCGGCGTCAACACGGGCAGCGGCGGGGCCGGCGGCAAGGTCAGCCTGATCCAGTCCGGCGCGATCAGGACCGGCGCGGTCCAGACCAACGGCCTGCCGCTGATTTCGCTCCAGTCGGCCGGTGGCAAGGGCGGCGATACAGGCACCCGTGACGGTGGCGTCGGCGGAACCGGTGGGGCGGTCGCTTTCACCCAGTCGGGCGCGCCCATCGAGGCGAGCGGCACCCAGGCGAGCGCGGGCGTACCGCTCATCTGGCTGGTGTCCCAGGGAGGTCAGGGCGGCGACGGCCGCACGGCAACGCAGGCCGACAGCACACCGATTCTCGTGTGGCGCGGCGGCAGCGGCGGCGCCGCGTCCTCGGTCGCGGCCGACCTCGGGGGCAACGTCACCACCAGGGGCGACAATTTCGCGGCTGTGCGCGCGACCTCGCAAGGCGGCGCCAGCGGCCGCTACGGCAACGTCAAGGGTCGGGCGTCCGGTTCGGCCAGCGTCGGCGGCGCCGCCGGCACCGTCTCGGTGACGATTGCGGCGCGTGCAACCGTCGCCACCACGGGCGCGCACGCGCCGGCCGTGATTGCCGAGGCGCGCGCCGGGCAAGGCACGGACGCGGCAGCCGCCTACTTCGCCAAAGGCGGCACGGGCGGCAGCGTCGTCGATACCCCGACGACGCCATCCGTGCGGTTCGTCAACGACGGCGTGGTGAGCACGTCCGGCGCCAATGCGACCGCAGTCGTGCTCCAGAGCGTCGGCGGCAACGGCGGATCGAGCCGCTCCGGCGACGGCGAGGGCGGCGCCGGCGGTGCCGCGGGGCGGATCGTGGCGATCCAGCACGGTGCGATCAGCACCATCGGTCCCTATTCGTTCGGAATCGTCGCGCAATCGATCGGCGGCACCGGAGGCCGTGGCTCCGGCGGCCTGTTCATCGGCGACCCCGGCGGCCGGGCGGGCGACGGCGGCGCGGTCACCGTCGCCAACGTTGGGGCGATCACCACCCAAGGAGAGGGGGCGACGGCCATCGTCGCCCAGAGCGTCGGCGGTGGCTCCGCCCTGGATGCGTTCCAGTCCCAGGCGATCCTGCCGAAGGGCGTCAAAGCGAAGGAGGGCGTCGGCGCGATCGACGTGACCGCCGGGCCGGGCGGCGGCCAGGGCGGCGACAGCCTCGGCTACTTCTTCGCCCGCGGCGGCGACGGCGGCTCCGGCGGCGACGGTGCCCTCGTCAAGGTGCTGAACGAAGGGCGCATCACGACCGGCGGCGATTCCGCCTATGGCATCCTGGCGCAGAGCGTCGGCGGCAGCGGCGGGGCAGCCGGCGACGCGATTGCTGCCGGCGCATTTCTGTCCGTGTCGCTCGGCGGCCATGGCGGCGGGGGCGGAACGGGCGGCGCAGTCCAGGTGGGGAGCGAGGATGGCGCGAAGGCGTACGTCGCCGCGACCGCGGCGGGACAAGCCAGATCGCCGTCGATCGAGACGTCCGGGGCCGACGCGGTCGCCATCCTGGCGCAGAGCATCGGCGGCGGCGGCGGCAGCGGCGGCTCGGCGATCGCTGCCTCCGGCGGTGTGCTCGGGGCGGTCTCTGTGTCCGTTGGCGGTTCGGGCGGCCAGGGCGGTGCCGGCGGCACGGTCGACATCTGGAACACCTCGGCCGTGACGACGGCCGGCGCGGGTGCCATGGGCATCGAGGCCCAGAGCATCGGGGGCGGCGGCGGCAACGCCGGCAGCGCCCGCTCCTACGCGGTCGCCGTCGGGGCTGGCTACATCCCGGCGGTGGCGGTGTCCGTGGCGGTCGGCGGCAAGGGCGGTGACGGTGGTGTGGGCGGCGCAGTAACCCTGCACAACTTCAACGCCATCACCACCAAGGGGGCGAGCGCCAACGCCATCGATGCGCAGAGCATCGGCGGCGGCGGCGGCAGTGCCGGCAACGCCTTCGCCTATGCGCTGGCGGTGCAGACCAGCGCGCTGCCGTCGGTGGACGTCAACGTCGCCGTCGGCGGCTCCAACGGCAAGGGCGGCGCCGGTGGCAAGGTCGCCGCCGAGAGTGACGCCCTGATCGAGACGTTTGGAAACGATTCCAAGGGCATCAGCCTGCTGAGCGTCGGCGGCGGCGGCGGCAGCGGCGGCACGGCCCGCAGCGTCGAGGGGCTCGCCAGCTTCTATGCCAATATCGGCGTTCCCGTCACCATAGGCGGCAAGGGCGGCGGCGGCGGCGCCGGCGACGAGGCCAAGGTGGTGAACAACGGCTTCGTCCACACGCTGGGGCAATTTTCGAACGCCATCGACGTGAGCAGCATCGGCGGCGGCGGCGGCAAGGGCGGCAGTGCCGACAGCGCGGCCGCTGCCGGTCTGGGCTATGAGGGACCGGGCGCCGCCACCATCGGCACGCTGGTCGACGCCCTGCCCATCGCCAAGTCGATCACCGCCGACGTGACCATCGGCGGCGGCGGCGGCAAGGGCGGGGCGGGCGGCGCCGTCATCGTCGACAACAATCGCGCGATCTTGACCGAAGGCAGCAACTCCACGGCCATCGCCGCCTACAGCATCGGCGGCGGTGGCGGCAGCGGCGGCGGCTTCCAGGGCGGCGGCTCGGGCACGATCGCCGCCAACGTCCGTATCGGCGGCAGCGGCGGTGACGGCGGCAACGGCGGCACCGTCACGGTGACCAACGCGGGCAACGCATCCATTTCGACGCTGGCGAGCGGTTCGCACGGCATCTTCGCGCAATCCGTCGGCGGTGGCGGCGGCAACGGCGGCACCTTCACCGGCACCCGCAAGAGCGCGGCCGTCGACCGCCTGACTGCCAATCCGAGCGACTGGACGACGTGGCTGCCCATCGCCAACATGCTCGCAGGCGAGCTCACGCGTGCCAACGACGTCGGCAAGATGGTGTTCGCCGCCACCCCGGTCGAACGGCTGCCGGGCGAGAGCGATGCCGACCACCGGGCGCGCCAGGCCAAGGCCAACGAGTTCAAGATGTTCAAGGACCCGATGTTCGACAAGGGCTCGTCCCTCCAGAACATCATGGACAAGGCCCCGGCCATCACCGCCATCCTGAAGGCGGCGACAAGCCTGGTGGATCCCAAGAAGACCGTGGGCGAGAAGATCGATGCCGGCGTTGCCGCGCTCCTCGCCACGACGGTGACGGCGCTGGGCGACAAGGTCGGCGACGCGTTGAAGAAAGCCGGCATCGGCCAGGCGGCCAAGGACAAGCTGAAGGGCACCACCTGGGGCTCCTGGCAGGAGGACTACCCCTCGGTGGCCGTGAACGTCAGCGTCGGCGGCCGGGGCGGCGAGGGCGGCAGCGGCGGCGCGGTGACCGTCAAGAACGACGGCAGCATCACCACCGCCGACAGCCTTGCCTACGGCGTGTTCGCGCAGTCGGTGGGCGGGGGTGGCGGGGCCGGCGGCGGCGGCCTGGCGACGGGCGAGAACATCCTCAACGTCGACGTGTCGGTCGGTGGCTCTGGCGGCAAGGGCGGCAACGGCGGGGCCGTCGTGGCGGACAACAAGGGACTGATCCTCACGGACGGAGCCGCATCCTACGGGCTCTTCGCGCAATCGATCGGCGGTGGCGGCGGGGTGGGCGGTGCATCGAGCGCCGAGAGTTCGCTCTCCTTCTCCGTCAACACCGTGATCGGCGGCAACGGCGGCACGAGCGGGGCCGGCGGCACCGTCACCGTGACCAACAGCGGCACCATCGCGACGGCGGGGCGCGACGCGCACGCAATCGTTGCGCAGTCGGTCGGCGGCGGTGGCGGCGTCTACTTCAACAACCTGAAAAGCCCGCGCGAGCTCGAGCTCGAGCGCAAGCAGCGGCTCGCCGCCGAAGCGGACGCCAAAGCCAAGGGAACGACCCTCACGGGAAACACCTTGACGCCAACCGAGACCGAGCAGGCCCGCCAGGCCGAGGCCGCGATCGAGGCCACCAAGACCTTCTTGCAGAGTCTGGGCATGGATGCCGGCGGCACGGCCGGGGTCGACCGCTGGTCGACGATCCTGCCCAATCCGCAGGCCTCGCTGACCATCGGTGGCAACGGGCGGGCCGGCGGCAACGGCGGCGCCGTCGGCATCACCCACACCGGCCATATCACGACGAGCGGCATCGCCGCGTTCGGCATCCTGGCGCAGTCGATCGGCGGCGGCGGCGGCTTCGGCAGCGACGCCACCAACGGCTGGCTGCCGGTCAACGTCGCCATCGGCGGCGCCGGCGGCGCCTACGGCAACGGCGGCGCCGTCACCGTGTCGCTGGGGCGCGAGGCCAGCGTCACCACATCCGGCGCGGGGGCGCACGCCATCTTCGCCCAATCGATCGGCGGCGGCGGCGGCTACGGCGGGACGGCGCTCAACCAGATCCTGCCGAATTTCGTCAACCGCAGCGGCGGGGGCGGTGCCGGGGGTGCGATCACGCTGTCGCTGACGCCCGGCGGCGGCGAGTCGCGTCTCGCCATCGTCACCACCGGCGCGCGCGCCCACGCCATCCTGGCCCAGTCGCTCGGCGGCGGCGGCGGCATGCTGGCGAGCCTCGCCGGCCCGGCCATTCCGGTGGCGAATACCGTCTCCGATCGTAGCGGCGGCTCGGAGAACCACGGCGGCAAGATCACTGTCGCTACGGCCGGGACGATCTCGGCGACCGGCGCCGATTCCTACGGCATTTTCGCCCAGAGCGGCGTGCAGGCGGCCGACGGCTCGATCTCGGTGCCGGTGCCGCACTCGACCCACGTCGGCATCTACTCGCGCACGACCTACGACCACCTGGGCGGCGACATCACCATCAAGCACATCGGCGACATCATCGGCGGCTCGGGCTCCGGCGCCGCGATCCGCATCGACGGCGGCGCCAGCAACACGATCACCATCAACCAGGGCTCGACGGTTGCCGCGGCGTCGGGCACTGCCATCGTCAGCACCTGGGGGCGGGAGGCGGTCGACAATTCCGGTACCATCGTCGGCAACGTCGATCTGACCAGCGGCGCCACGCTCAACCTCGGCGTCTATGAGGTCAACAGCTTCCACAACCAGGCGACCGGTGTTCTCCAGACCGGCGAGATGATCCGGCTCGGCCGGCCCCTGAACGGCATCAGCTTCGTCAACGACGGCGTCGTCAACATCGGTGGCACGGGCGTCATCTCAACGACGACGCTCACCGGCAACTTCACGCAGACCGCGGCCGGCCGCCTGCTCGTCGACATCTCGCCGCCGGCGACGGCCGCCGAGCTCGCGGGGCAGGCCGGCCCCTGGCTGACCAGGCCGTCGCCGGCGCCGTCGGGGCCGAGCAACCCAGTCGCTCGCTTCTTCGCAAACCTGTTCGGCGGTTCGGCCCCGGCTCCGGAGCCGGTGCAGATCGCGCCCCTCCGCGCGAGCGACCTCCTCGAGGTTACCGGCAGCGCGGCCGTCGACGGCACGATCGTTCCCAATGCCATCACCTGGTTGCTGCCCGGGGCCTACACCATCGTCAAGGCCGACGGCGGCGTCAGTGGCGCACCCGTCGTGGCCGGCGCGCAGCCGGTCGCCGTGCCGATCACTTGGGATCTGGTCAATGCTGGCACCAGCCTGTCGCTCATCCCCAAGGCGGACTTCGCCAATCCGCGCGGGGTGAGCCTCACCACGGACCAGCAGTCGGCGGCGCAGCAGCTGCAGAGCGCCTGGGATGCCGGCTCGCTTGCCCAGGGCACCGCCTTTCCGCGCTTCCTGTCGGTCGCCGCGCCGGCGCAATATGCGGCGGCATTGGATGAGCTGAACCAGGAGTCGAGCCAGTACACCGCGACGACCAAGGTCCTCGGCGTGCAGGCCGCGCTGCGGGCGCCGCTGAGCTGCCCCGCCTTCGCGGGGGCGGGAACATTGCTGGAGGAGGGGGAGTGCGTGTGGGGTCGCATCAGCGGCGGCTACGCGCGCATGTCGCCCTCGCGGGACGACGGCGGCTACCGCCAGAATGACACCACCTACAGGATGGGCGCCCAGACGGAGGTGCGGCCGGGCTGGTTCATCGGCGCCTCCGGGTCATACACCCGGGGCGACATGAAGGATCCGGACGGCATCACCGGAACGGGCAGCGACGCCTATGACGGCTCGATCGCGGTCAAGCACCAGATCGGCCCCTGGCTGTTCTCGGCTTCGGCGACCGCTGGCTACGGCTGGCAGCGGAACCTCCGTTCGATCAGCATCGGCAGCACCGGCGCCACGGCCCTGAGCAAATCAAAGATCCTGACCCTCGGCGCCCAGGTGCGAGGGGCCTATGAACTCACCTTCTCCAACTGGTACATCAGGCCGTACGTCGACCTGGCGGCGCTCTATCTGCGCACGCCGTCCTACACCGAGTGGGGCGCGCCGGGGCTCAACCTGAACGTCCTGAGCCAGAGCAAGACGCTCTACTCGGTCAGCCCCAACGTCGAGATCGGCGGCCGCTTCGACCTCGCCTCGGGCTACTGGCTGCGCCCCTTCGGCACCGTGGGCTTCACGCTCCTGTCGGACGACGGCTTCGTGGGCCTCGCCGCGCTCCAAGGCAATGTGGATGGGGCCTTCGCGACGACCTCGCGCGTCCCCGACCGGCTGCTCGACGTGGGGCTCGGCGTGCAGATCGCTTCCGGCACGGGGCTGGAGTTCACCGCCGAGTACCAGGCTCATACGGGGCGCGACTACCTCGCCCATACGGGCACCGCCCGGCTGGCCTGGCGGTTTTGAGGCATGCTTCGGCCGGTGCGGCCTGCGCGGGTCGATACACGGCGATCGTGGCGCCTCCGCGAGAGAAGGATCAGCGCAGGCGGGATGCAGTCGGCGGCGCGCACGATTGCCTGATGATGAGGGAGGTGCCGAACTTGAGACGACGGGGCGGATCCTCCAGCGCGTTGTCCAGGCGATCCAAGAGAAGCCGGGCCGCCTCGATGCCGATCGCACGGTAGTCGACGTTCACCACGGTGATCGGTGGGGTCGCCAGCTCGGACAGTTCGGAGTTGATGGATCCGATCACCGAGATGTCCGCCGGAATGCGCAGGTTGCTTGCGGCGATGGCACGCATGACGCCGGGAAGCATGGCGACCCCTCCGGCGATGATCGCGGTTGGGGGATCGCGACCATTCAGCATGGCCGTCGACTCGACGAAGGCGTACTCGGGCGTGAAGTTGCGCGCCCGCATCAGGCGACGATCGACGGCGAGGCCGGCGGCTGCGAAGGCGTCCTCGTATCCGAGAAATCGTTCCCGACCGGGACGTGTCTCCAGGCTGCCGGTGATCAGCGCGATACGTGCGTGACCAAGGTTGAGCAGATATTCGACAGCCTGCTGTGTGCCTTCCCGGTAGCCGAGAATGATCGCGTCTGCGGTCCCGGTCGGCTCGCGGTCCAGCAGGACGATGGGCACGCCAACCTCCTCGCGCGCGGCCACGAGATCCTCGTCGTTCTCGGACATCGTGCTCATGATCAGACCGTCGATCCGTCGTCGCGCCAGGGAGTTTAGGATGCCGAGTTCGCGATCCTTGCTGTCCTCGGAGGCGGCAAGCATCAGGACGTAGCCGGCATCATAGAGGATTTCCTGCGCGGATTTGATGAAGTGCGAGAATCCGGGAACAGTGATGTCGCGAATGATGATGGCGATCGCCTGCGTCGTCTTGAGACGCATGCTTTGCGCAACGGCATTAGGACTGTAGCCAAGGATCGAAATTGCTTCGAGTACCTTCACGCGTAGTTTCGGATTGACTGTCGCGTTGCTGTTGATGACCCGCGAGGCAGTGCCCAGTGATACTCCCGCGGCCCGAGCGACATCCTTGATTGTCGGCTTAGGCACGCGATCCCCCATCGATGAACGTCAGGCCTTCCATAAGCTCGCTTCCAGTCCTGTGCGCCTCGGTTGTCCCGTGCAAGGGGACAAGCCTTACAAGCAAAGGCGCGCCGGAAACGCAATGGAGTGCGGGAACGTTTCATACGAAATTCGCATCAGGGGCCTGATTAGGCGAATCCGCGGCCCTGCCCGACAGGCCCGTGCGATGCCACAGGCTGGAGAAGACCGGCTGGCGTCTCGGGAATGACAGAGAAGATCAGCCGACGGCTTTGCCGGATTGACAGCGCGATTTCGTCATGTAACGTTTCATTCAAGAAGCGCACTGGGAGGAATTGATGGAGCGGGACGTCCGCATCTGGCACCAGAGCATGACCGATCTGACCCGCCTGCCGGGATACAGCGGCATGCTGCGCGAGCACGCCCTGCGCGTCGGCGACGGCGAACTTCGCGTCGATCTCCATGGCCTCGACGCACGTACCTATGCGGACGGCGTTCCGCCCGTCGCCATGTGCGGCTACCCGTGGTTTCAACACTTAGCCGACGTGCAGATCGTCGAGAATGCGATGGCGGCCGAGCGCGCCGGCTATGATGCAGTCGCGATCAGCTGCTTCGTCGATCCCGGTCTCGAGCTTGCGCGGAGCGTCGTCGACATACCGGTGGTCAGCTCTTGCGAGACCTCCCTCATCGTCGCCAGTGCGGTCGGGCGTTCCTTCGGGCTCATCACCTTGGATCGTGCGATGGTCCGGATCCTGACTACGCTGGTCCGGAGCTACGGCTATGCCGACCGGGTCGTCTTCCTGTCCGCTTTCGATCCGCCGGTCGATGAATTCGAGCTCGACGGAGCCTTCAAGGGATCCAGAGCGTTGATCGACCGCTTCACGGAGCTGGCACGACGCGCGATCGCTGCGGGCGCCGATGTGATCATTCCCGCCGAAGGCGTGCTCAACACCGTGCTGGTGCGAAACGGGATGCGCGATATCGACGGTACGCCAGTCCTCGACTCCTACGGGTCACTTCTGCGCTTCGCCCACCTGCTCGCCCGAATGCGGGAGCTCACCGGCTTGCGAACGGGCCGATCCGGAGCGTATGCGCGGCCATCGCCCCAGATCGTAGATGGTATCGGAAGGCTGACCTCGGATATATTGATGAAATGCGCAAGAGACGCTGCGCTAGTGTGATCTGTACATCTTAGAACTACTTCTCAACGCACGCTTGGAGCGGTGCGAATAATCCCGTGCGCCGCTCCACCACGGCCGCGCACGACACTTGACCTCATCGTCGGGAGACTTCTGTGAACCTACAGGCCAGGCCGGACGAGCGCACGGCGCCGACATCGGCAATCGCCGCCGCTGCGGTGGCGCTGCGTTTCGAGCATCTGCCCGAGCATGTCGTAACCTTGGCGGGCCAATGCCTGCTGGACTGGATCGGGGTCTCGATCGCGGCGGCCGACGAGCCGGCCGTGCGTATCCTCGTCGAGCAGGCGCGCGAGGAAGGGGCGCTCCCGCGAGCCTCCCTTGCCGGCCACAATGGCAAGGTGTCGACGCGCCAGGCCGCGCTGATCAACGGCGCGGCTTCTCACGCACTCGATTTCGATGACGTGAACGTCACAATGGTCGGGCATCCGACCGTGGCGGTCATGCCGTCGGTCCTGGCCTTGGCCGAAGCGCGGGGCGCGACCGGCGCCGATGTGGTGGCAGGCTTCGTTGCCGGTTACGAGGCGGCCTGCCGCGTCGGCCACATGGTGTCGCCGGGGCACTATGCCCGTGGCTTTCACGTGACGGCGACCGTCGGCAGCCTGGGGTCGGCTGCCGGCTGCTCCAATCTGCTGCGGCTCTCGTCCCAACAGACGGCGCAGGCCCTGGGCATCGCCGCGACGCAGGCGGCGGGGCTGAAGTCGATGTTCGGCACCATGTGCAAGCCGTTCCATGCCGGCAAGGCGAATGAGAACGGCTTACTCGCCGCGCAGCTTGCGGCGCGCGGCTTCGAAAGCCGCGCCGATGTCATCGAATGCGAGCAGGGATTTGCCGCGACCCAGTCGTCCGACTTCGCGCCGGACCGGATCTGGCCGCCCGGCGCATTCCACATCACTGAAAATCTCTTCAAGTATCATGCGTCCTGCTACCAGACGCATGCGGCTATCGAGGCGCTGCGCGCGATCAAGGACGCCCACGGCCTACAGCCGGCCGACGTCGCCGGCATCGTCTTGATGCATGACGCCGGCGCCGACACGGTGTGCAATATCCACGAGCCCCGCTCCGGCCTCGAGGCGAAGTTCAGCCTGCGAATTCTTGCGGCATTCGCCCTCGCCGGCATCGATACGGCGCGCGCCGAGAACTTCAGTGAAGAAAACGTCACGGCGCCGGAGCTCGTGGCGCTCAGGGAGCGGGTCGAGGTCCGCTTCACCCCGGACTGGCCGATCACCAGAAGCGAGGCCGCGGTGCTCCTCAAGGATGGCCGAACGCTGACGGCGGCGCACGATAGCGGCATTCCGGACGCGGATCTCGCCCGTCAGGAGGCCCGGCTCAGCGCGAAGTTCATGTCGCTCGTCGAGCCGCGCCTTGGTCGCGACCGCGCCGCACGGCTTGCGGAGCTCGCCCTGAAGGTCGGCAGCCTACAGAGCTTGGACGAGATGATGTCCTTGATGTCAGCCCAATAGTTTGAGGAATCGTGATGAGCATAGACTTTCGATCGCAGGCGATCGAGCGGCCGCGCGGTCATTGGTATGAGGACTTCGAAGTCGGAACCGAGTTCGTGCACCACTGGGGACGCACGATCAACCAAAGCGACAATTCGCTCTTCTCGACGCTGACGCTGCATTTCAATCCCTTGTACTACAACGTCGAGTTCGCGCGCGAGCATGGGCACCCCTGCGAGCAGGTGAATCCCATGCTGGTCTTCACCACCGTGTTCGGGCTGTCGGTCGAGGATCTCAGTGAAAACGGCGGCGCCTTTCTCGGCGTCGAGGATCTGAGCTTTCGCCGCCCGGTCTATCCCGGCGACACGGTGACGGCCCGCTCTTCGGTTCATGCCCGCCGGCTGTCGGAGAAGAACCCCAAGCAGGGCATCTGCACGTGGCACACCCGCGGGTTCAATCAGCGGGGCGAGGAAGTCATCGACTTCAAGCGCACCAACCTGGTGTCATTGAAGCCAGCGGGGGCGTCGGCATGACCATTCTGAGCGAGGAGCGGCGGCTGATCCAGGAGACGGCCCGCGAGTTCACGATGCGCGAGGTCCTGCCGGTCGCCAACCGGCTCGATCCCGAGCAGGGCGACATCCCGATGGCGCTGCGCGAGAAGATGGCCGAACTCGGCTACTTCGGCATTCTGATGCCGGAGGAGTATGGCGGCCTCGGCCTTGGCGCCTTCGAATACTGCCTCGTCGCCGAAGAGCTCTCGCGCGGCTGGATGAGCGTCGCCAGCATCATGGCGCGCGGCAACGGCATGATCGGCTGGGAGCAGATGTCGGAGGAGCAGAAGCGCCAGTATCTTCCCCGCATCGCCCGCGGCGAGTTTCTGGGTGCTTTCGCCATGTCAGAGCCCGGGACGGGTTCGGACATCTCCGGCTTGTCGTGCCGCGCGGTGAAGGATGGCGACAGCTACCTGATTACTGGCAACAAGTACTGGTGCACCTTCGCCGACGGCGCCGACTATCTGATGGTGATGGCGAGAACCGCGCCGTTGACGCCGGAGCGCCGCTACAACGGTATCAGCATGTTCATCATCCCGAAAAAGCGGGGCGAGCTGCCGCCCGGTGTGTCCGGCGCGCCCATACCGAAGATCGGCTACTTCGGATTCAAGACTTGGGAGCTGGCCTTCGACAACTGCCGCGTTCCCGCCGAGAACCTCGTGGGCGAGGAGGGCAAGGGCTTCTTCTACGCGACAAGGGGGCTCGAGATCCCGCGCGTCCACACCGCGGCCCGCTCCATCGGCCTTGCCCGCGGCGGCCTGGAAGACGCGATCAAGTACGCCAAGGAGCGCGTCCAGTTCGGCAATCCCATCTCCGAATTTCAGGCCATCCGGTTCAAGATCGCGCATATGGCGGCCGAGATCGAGGCCTCGCGCCAGCTCATGTACCACGTCTGCGAGCAGATCGACGACGGCGGCCGCTGCGACGTCGAAGCCGCGATGGTCAAATACCTGGCGGCCGAGATGTCCGAGCGGGTGACCAGCGATGCGCTGCAGATCCACGGCGGCGCCGGCTACACCAAGCTGTACGCCGTCGAGCGCTACTGGCGCGATGCCCGCCTCACGAAGATCTTCGAAGGCACGTCTGAGATTCAGCTGCGCATCATTTCTGACAGACTGCTGGGGAAGCCGAGCAAATGAGCATGCAGGCCCTGACGGGAAACAACAACTACTTCGAGGATTTCACCGAAGGCGAGGTGCTGAAGCATCGCCGCGGCAAGACCATCGAGCCGTTGGAGAACGTGCTCATCACCAACATGGTCATGAACACCGCGTCGAGCCATTTCGACGACGTGGTGATGAAGGACACCATGTTCGGCAAGCGCCTTCAGTTCGGCGGCGTGACCGCGTCGCTGATTGTCGGCATGGCGAGCCAGGATACCTCGGAGAACGCTCTGGCCGAGCTGGGGCTGACCAAGATCCGCTTCAAGGTGCCGGTGTTCCACGGTGACACGCTGTACGCCTACACCCAGGTTGTCTCGAAAGAGGAGGCCGACCGCGCTGACGCCGGGGTCGTCACCTTCCGGCATTGGGGCGTGAACCAGCGCGACGACGTCGTCTTCGAGGGCGAGCGCACCGTGCTGGTCAAGCGGCGGAGCCACTGGAGGCGATGATGGCCGATCCGGGTTCATCCGGCGCGCTGGCCGGTCTGCGCGTCCTCGACCTGACGCTGATGCTGGCCGGCCCCTATGCGGCGATGATGCTCGCCGACCAGGGTGCGGACGTCATCAAGGTCGAGCCGCTCGAGGGCGATTATGTGCGCAGCGTCGGCCCCTACCATCCCGACGACCGCACGCGTGCCTTCGGCGGCTATTTCCAGAGCGTCAACCGCAACAAGCAATCGATTGCGCTGAACCTCAAGGAACCCGAGGGGCGCCAGATCCTGCTGGATCTGGCTGCGACCAGCGACGTGCTGATCGAGAACTTCCGTGCCGGCGTGATGGACCGGCTCGATCTGTCCTACGAGACATTGAGCAAGGCCAACCCCCGCCTCGTCTACGGCGCGGTGCGCGGCTTCGGCGATCATCGCACGGGCGAAAGCCCCTACGTCTCCTGGCCGGCTTACGACGTCGTGGCTCAAGCCATGGGCGGCCTCATGGGCATCACCGGGGCCGACGACGGCACGGTGGCCAAGGTCGGCCCCGGCGTCGGTGACATCGTGCCGGCGATGTTCTGCGCATTCGGCGTCCTGGCGGCCGTCTACCGGGCTAGGGAGACCGGGCGGGGTCAATTCGTCGACGTGTCGATGGTCGACAGCGTGCTCGCGCTGTGCGAGCGCATCGTCTACCAGCACTCCTACCAGGGAAAGATCGCGGGGCCGGAAGGGCACCGTCATCCCTTCCTCACCCCCTTCGGCATCGTTCCCTGCAAGGACGGCTACGTCACGCTGGCCTGCCACACGGATCTGTTCTGGAGCCGCTTCTGCGCGCTGATCGGACGACCGGAGTGCGCGACCGATGCCTGCTTCGCCACCGAGGATGCACGGCGCCGCAATGCCGACGGCACCTACGCCATCGTGTCCGAGTTCACCACCAGGCATACCAAGCACGAGCTCATGGAGCGCTTGGGGGGAAAGGTGCCGCTCGGGCCGGTCTACGACGTCGCCGAGATCCGGGCCGACGATCACTTCGCCGCCCGCAGAATGATCGTCGAGCTGCCGCATCCCGGCTGCAGCGAGCCGCTCGCGATCGCCGGCGTCCCCGTCCACATGACCGAGACGCCCGGCGGGGTTTGGAAACGCGCGCCCATGCTCTCGGAGCATGCCGAGACGGTGCTGGATTCGATCGGCCTGGGCGGCGAGCGGCTCGAGGACCTGAGGTCCCGCGGCATCGTCGGCTAACGCAAACTGTCGGAAAGGCGAGGATATGACGAGGAAGACGAAGCGGCTGCGCCGGGTCGAGCTGGCGACCCCGGGATCGAGCGAGAAGATGATGGCCAAGGCCGCGGCCAGCAAGGCGGACATGGTGTTCCTCGACCTCGAGGATGCCGTTGCGCCCAAGGAAAAAGTTGCGGCACGGCAGAAGATCGTCGAGGCGCTGAAAGGCCTCGACTGGACTGGCAAGACCCGGTGCGTGCGGATCAACGACCTGCAAACCGAATGGGCCTACGAGGACATCATTCATGTCGTCGAGCATGCCCACGCGCATCTCGATCTCATCATGATACCCAAGGTCATGCGGGCGACCGACGTCGAGTTCGTCGATACGTTGCTGACGCAGATTGAGAAGAAGCTGAAGACCGACCGACGCATCGGCCTCGAAGTGTTGATCGAGGAGGTCGACGCGATGATCCATGTGGAGGAGATAGCCAAGGCTTCGTCGCGGCTGGAAGCGCTGATCTACGGGGTCGGCGACTACTCCGCCTCCCAGGGCATCGATCTGGCGTCGATCGGCGGCCCCAACGGCTACCCCGGCGACATCTGGCACTACGGGCGCCACAAGATCACCATCGCGGCGCGGTCGGCCGGCATCGATGCGATCGACGGGCCGTTCGGCAACTTCAACGATGCCGAGACCTACAGCGAGGAGTGCCGGCGGGCGCGGCTGCTCGGCATGGTGGGCAAGTGGGCGATCCATCCGGCGCAGATCGATCCGGCCCTGCAGGCCTTTTCGCCCAAGCAGGCCGACGTCGACGCGGCCCGTGAAATGATCGCCGCCTACAGCGAGGCCGAACGGCAGGGACTCGGCGCGATCACCTTCAAGGGCGAGATGATCGATGCCGCCACCGTGCGCATCGTCCGCAACATCGTCGAGAAGGCGGACCTCATCGGCATGTAGGCGGCAGTCCGGACGGCCGCGGAAAGTCAAGAGAAGCGGTCTCGAATACATAACGAATACACGGGAGGGGAACATGACCGGGATGAAATTTTCGCAGACGTGCGACCGCGACCGGCGGGTGGGCGGGTACGGCTTGCATGTCGCCGCCGCCATCGTCGCGCTCGCGGCAGCGTCCGGCGCGGCCCAGGCTCAGGAATGCCAGGTCAAGCTCGGCGCCATGGGGCCCATGTCCGGGGGGGCCGCGGCGTGGGGGCTGGCGCTGCGCCAGGGCGTCGAGTTTGTCGCCGCCCAGGCCAATGCGGACGGCGGCGTTCAGGTCGGCGACCGCAAGTGCCGCGTCTCGGTGATGTCCTACGACAGCAAGTACAGCGCCGAGGGCGCGGCGTCGGCCGCCAACTCCATGGCCAGCGACAACATCAAGCTGATCATCGGGCCGGTCGGCTCGCCCGAGGCGACCGGAGCCAAGCCCGTCGCGCAACGCAACGGCCAGATCACCTTCAACAGCTCCTACGCCAAGGACGCTATCGGGCCGGAGACGCCGCTGGCCTTCCATCAACTGGCCGGGCCGGCGCAATGGGCACCGAAGATCGTAGCGGCGGCGAAACAGAAGTTCGGCATCAAGTCGGTCGTGGTCGTCGCGCCCAACGACCAGGGCGGCACCGACGTCGCATCGGTCAATGCCAAGGCCTACGAGGCCGACGGCATCCGCACCAAGCAGGAATACTACCAGCGGGGGACGACCAACTTCGCCCCCCTGGTCACGCGCATCATGAACGAGAACCCGGACGCGGTGGACACCGCCTCGTCGCCGCCGGCGGACGGCGCCACCATGGTGAAGCAGCTGCTCGAGGCCGGCTACGGCGGGGTGTTCGGACGCCTGGGCGGGCCGGGCACGCTCGAGATCATCAAGGCTGCCGGCGGGGTCAAGGAGCTCAAGAATTTCTACTGGCTGGAGCTCGTTCCCACAGAGGACGAAAAGATCGTCGCGCTGCAGAAAGACTTCAAGACGGTCATGAAGGCGGACGCGCCGAATAACACCTTGTTGTACACGGCAGCCGCCGCGGCGCGCATGGTCTTGAAGGCGGTCACCGCCGCCGGGACGGCCGACGATGCGCCGGCGGTGGCGAAGGCGCTGCACAACCTGGAGCCGGTGGACCCCTACCTCGGCAAGGGCACCTGGAAGGGCAAGGCCGCCTTCGGAATTCAGCAGGAGCTGGTGTTTCCCGTCGGGCTCGGGCTGATCGTCGACGGCAAGTCGCTCGGCGTGACGGCGGTGGATCTGGCCGACAGCAAGTAGGCAGGGTGCGAGCTGCGGAGCGTGCATATGGATGGCCTCGTCACCACGGCGATCATCGGGCTGAGTCTTGGCGTCGAATACGCCTTGCTCAGTCTCGGGTTTACGCTGATCTTCGGAATTCTCGGCGTGATCAACTTCGCGCATGGCGGCTTCTACATGATCGGGGGCTACGCGGCCTATGCCGCGGTGCACTTCGCCGGCATGCCGTTCCCAGCCGCCGTGGCGACGGCAATGCTGGTGACGGCCCTGCTGGGCTACGTGTGCGAGCTGCTGCTGATCGATCGCTATGTCAGCGATCACCTGACGCCGATGATGATCACGCTCGGGCTCTACCTGATCATCTCGACGGCGCTGATCGTCGTGTTCGGTCCCGAACCGGCGGACTTCTCGTTTCCCATTCGCGGCTCGCTGCGATCAGGGGGAATCTACATCACCTATGCCAATCTGATCGTGCTTCTCGTCTGCGCCACGGTCATCGCCGCGGTCTATCTGCTGATGTATCGAACCGACTTCGGGCTGGCCCTGCGTGCCATGGCCGACAACCGTGAGGTGGCAACGGCGCTGGGCATGCGGCCCGCCCAATACTTTCCGCTCGCTTTCGGCCTGGCCACGGGGCTTGCCGGGCTCACCGGGGCGCTCGTCACGCCGACGCTCACGCTGTCTCCGTTTCTCGGCGACTCGATTCTCGGCATGTCGTTCCTGATCGTCATCCTGGGCGGTCTCGGCAGCCTCGGCGGCGCGGTGATCGCATCGTTCATCGTCGGCATCGTCGAGGCCTACTCCCGGGTCTATCTCGGCGGTTCGAAGGGCGCTCTGGCGCTGTTCGTGGTGGTTCTCATCATCCTGGTGGTGCGGCCAAACGGGCTGATGGGCCGTATCGGCAGGCCGGCTTGACCATGCGCAACATGCTTCGCACCATCGCGTTCACGGACTGGCTGAGCATCGCCATCCTGCTCGCATTCGCCATCGTTCCGTTTCTCACGGGCGATTTCTTCACCCTGTCGCTCACCAATCAGATCCTGATCGCCGTCACCGCGGCGCTCAGCGTGCACATCATGCTGCGCATGGATCTGCTGTCCTTCGCGGTGCCCGCCTTCATGGCCATCGGCGGCTATGCGGCGGCGATGACGGCCCAGGCCGGCGCCACCAACCTCGTCGTCCTGCTTGCGGTGAGCTTCGCGTCGGCGGCGATCGTCGCTCTGCCGCTCGGCGCGCTGGTCTTGCGCTTACGCGGTGTCTACTTCGTGCTGGTGACCTTTATCTTCACCGAGATACTACAGCTCTTGATCTTCGAGACGCCGGGGCTGACCGGCGGCTCCAACGGCATCCCTCGCATCCCGGCTCCGACCCTCGGGCCGCTCGTTCTCAACACCAATCATCTGATCGTCCTGGTCAGCATCTGCGTGGCGGTGATCGCCACCGTCGTCACCATGGGCTTGACGCGCCGCTATGGTCAGGAGTTCGCCTCGATCGAGGAAAACGAGACGCTGGCGCAGAGCCTCGGCCTCGTGGCCTGGCACTACCGCACGATCGGCTTCGTCGTCGCGGGCGGCATCGCCGGAATGGCGGGCTTTGCACTGGTCAATCTGCTGCTGACGGCGCACCCGACCTCGTTCACGTCGATGTCCTCGGTCTTCTACATCGCCTACGTGCTGATCGGCGGGCGCCGCACCATCCTGGGGGCCGTCGTCGGCAGCTGCCTGCTGGTCTGGGCGACCAAAGTGTTCAGCAGCCACGGCGAGTATTCGGCCGGCTTCTTCGGCCTGCTCCTGATCATCGTGGTCACCGCCGCGCCAAACGGCCTGGTCGGCCTCGCCCAACACCTGCTGGGGCGCGTCAAGCCGCGCAGCGCCAGCCCGAGGCCGGAGGTCGCCGATGCCCACGTCTGACAGGAGCCGGCCGGGCGGCGGGCGGCAGGACCGCAACGTGCTCGCCGTCTGCGACATGGCGAAGGCGTTCGGCGGCCTCAAGGTGTTCAACGGCATATCGTTCCGCATCGAGCCGGGCGAGGTGCTGGGGGTGATCGGCCCGAACGGCGCCGGCAAGACGACGCTCATCAACGTCATCTGCGGCATGCTCAGGCCCAGCTCCGGCACGATCCAGTTCGACGGCGGCAATATCGGCGGCCGGAGCTTTCATGCGGTCAGCCGCCTCGGCATCGTGCGCAGCTTCCAGCAGACCATCACGTTTCGCACGGCTTCGGTCCGCGAGAACCTCACGCGCGCCATCAGGTTCAGCGGCAGCGGCGGTGTCGCCTGGGCGCAGATCGGTGAGCTGCTGGACGCGTTTGGCCTCGGCCCCATGCTCGACGAGCCGAGCGACAGCCTGCCCTACGGCAGCCAGAAGATTCTCGGGCTGCTGATGGCCTACGCCGCGAACCCCAAGATGCTGCTGCTCGACGAGCCGGCAGCGGGGCTCGAATCCCGCGAGCGCACACGGATCGATCGTCTGGTGCTGCATGCGCGTGAGCACCTCGGCTGCGGCATTCTCATCGTCGAGCACGACATGGATCTGATCCGCAGGCTGTGCCCGCGCCTCATTGTCCTCGAGGCCGGCGGGGTGCTGGCGCAGGGCGCGCCGGAGGAGGTGCTGGCGCGCTCCGACGTCATTCAAGCCTATCTCGGGCAGAGCGAAGACGAAGCCGATCGGGATGCGGCGACGCGGAGGACGGCACGTGCTGCGCATTGACAATCTGTGTGTCCGCTACGGCGGCATCGTCGCCGTTCGCGACGTGTCGCTCGAGGTGCATGCCTCGGAGACGGTGTTGCTGGTGGGGGCCAACGGCGCCGGCAAATCCAGTCTGATCAACGCCGTGATCGGCATGGTGCCGGCGGCCGCCGGCACCATCGCCTTCGAGGGCAGAAGCCTCGACAATGTGGCCTGCGCCATGCGCGCCCGCGCCGGTATCGGCTATTCGCCCGAGGGGCGGCGCGTGTTTCCCTCTCTTTCGGTGCGGGAGAACGTGCTCGCCGGGGCCATCGGCGCCGGGATCGCCGACAAGCGCGAGCGCTACGACTGGCTGTGCGGTGCGTTTCCGCTGCTGGCCGAGCGCGCTCGCCAGCCGGCCGGGCAACTGAGCGGCGGCCAGCAGCAGATCGTCGCGTTGGCACGCGCCATGAGCGCCTTTCCCAAGCTGCTGCTGCTCGATGAGCCGTTCCTGGGGTTGGCCCCGGTATGGATCGACCGCATCAGCGATGCCGTCCGCCAGATGCAGGGCCGGGGCACCACCATCCTGATGACGGAGCAGATGGCGCGCCCGGCGCTGCGGCTGGCGGACCGGGCCTACGTCATGCGCGGCGGCGAGATCAGGCGAAGCGGCTCGGCCGACGAGATCCGCGCCGCCGCTCTCGCCGACGAATATCTCTAGAGCGCTTTCGAGCGAAGTGGACGCCGGTGCGCGTGAAGAAAGCGCGACAAATCAAATAGATAGAGCGTTTCTGCGATTCAAGGAAACGCGAAACGATCGAGGAGGACGCCCGTGAGCGACGGACCGACAAGCCGACTGGGCCGCTTTGCGGCCTCGGGCGGCAACTTGATGACACGACCGGCGGCCGACAAGGCGGCCTTCTGCCTGCTCGATGCGATCGGGCTTGCGGCGCTCGCCACCGACGAGCCGACGACCGTGGCGACCCGGTCGGTCATGGCCGAGCTACCGGCAGCCGTCGCGCCGGCTTCGCGGGTCTGGAACGACGGTGCCCGCGTCGCCGCGGCCGACGCCGTGCTCGCCAATGCCGTCGCGACCCATGCCCAGTTCCACGACGACTCCGACAACGCCTCGTGGACGCATCCCGGATCGTTCGTCATCCCGGTTGCGGTGACCGGCGCGGAGCTGATCGATGCGGCGCTGCCGCAGGTCCTGACGGCGATCGCCATCGGCTATGGCGCCGTGGAGTGGCTCGGCGCCCGAGAGCGCGTCGCGCGGGCCCTCATCGAGCGCGGCATCCGCACCAGCCCGACCTTGGGTACGGTCGCCGCCGCGGCCGCGGGCGCCGCCATCCTGGGTCTCGACGAAGGGCAGGCGACGAGCGCGATCGGCATCGCCTCGAGCATCACGGGTGGCGTGCTGGAGCCGGTGGGCGCGGGGTCGGACGAATGGCGCTTGCAGAACGGCCATGCCGCCCGCGGCGGCCTCCTGGCTGCCCAGCTCGCGCAAAAGGGGGTCAAGGGCGCGCCGGCCGGCCTGGAGGGGCCGAAGGGTCTGCTGCGGTCGTTGGCCGGCTTGCAGAGCGAGCCGCCGGAATGGGCCAGCCCACCTCGTCTCGACGCCATCTGCGACACCTGCGCCAAGCCTTGGGCGACCCTGGGCGACAACATGTCCGCGGTCATCGCCGCCAGCGTGCTCCGCAAGGACATCGCCGACGTCGGCGCCATTCGCCGGGTCGAGGTGAAGATCTGGCGTCATTACGCAGAGTACCCCGGGACCGCCTACACCGGGCCGTTCGAGCGGGTGGCTCAGGCAATTGCCAGCATGACCTTCTCGACGGCGGCCATGCTCGTCTACGGCGAGCTCGAGTACGACAAGCCGCAGCACCACCGGCAGGATCCAGACATCTTGAGGCTGGTACCGCTGATCGAGATCGTTCCGGACGACGACGGGGGGCCTTACGACGCGACCGTGACGGTCGAGCTGGCCGACGGGCGCCGCCTCAGCCGGGACGCATCTGACGCACCGCGCACGCTGCTGTTCCATGACCGGTCGACCAGCGCGGCGCTGATCGCCCGGCGCATGGACGCAGCCGGGCGTCCGGCCGGCCTCGGCCTTCGCCTGGCCGAAGCCGCGTTCGATGCCGCCGACGGTAAGCGGCAGCTGCCGCTGCGATCTTTTCTCGACCTGGTCACGACGCAAAACTGAGAGGTGACACCATGGATCTGGGGCTCTCCGGCAAGACCGGACTGGTGACCGGCGGCAGCAAGGGCATCGGCCTCGAAACGGCACGGCTGCTGGCGCGCGAAGGGGTCGACGTGGTCATCGCCGCGCGGCGGCCGGACGCGCTGCGAGAGGCTGCCGCGGACATCGCGGCGACGACCGGCCGCCAGGTGCGGACTTTGCCGTTCGACGTAACCAAGCTGGACGACATCGAGCGTTTGCCCGACTTCATTCGCCGGGAACTCGGCCACATCGACCTGCTCGTGAACAACGCGGGCACGGGCATCTACAAGCCCTTCCTCGAGGTTACGGACGACGAGTTGCTGCACGGCATGGCGATCAATTTCTTCGCCCAGTTCAGAATATGCCAGCGCGTCGTGCCGCTGATGAAGGAGATCGGCGGCGGCTCGATCGTCAACGTCAGCGGCGCCACCGGCATTCGCGTGACGAGCGCGCCGATGCTGTCGTCGTGCACGGGGCCGGCCAAGTCGGCGGAGATCCGGTTCTCGAAGGTTCTGGCGAGCGAGCTGGCGCCCTTCAAGATCCGCGTCAACTGCGTCGTGCCGGGCTACGTCTACACGCCCGAGCGCTACGCGCTGTGGGAGCGCGACATCGTCAAGCGTCAGCTGTCGGCGGAGGAGGCCGAGACGGAGCGGCTGAGCTGGACCAGCAACCAGGGCATGCTCGACACGCACTGGGGCACGCCGGAGGAATTGGCCAATCTCATCGCCTTCGCCCTCTCCGGCGCGGCAGGCTACGTCAACGGCGCCGTCCTCGTGGCCGACAATGCCATGGACAAGTCCTGAGGAGGCGCTCGTGACCGCGTCCAATTTGCCCGCGACGATGAAAGCCGTCGCGATCGAGCGGCCCGGCGGCACCGAGGTGCTGCGCTACGGCGATGTGCCGGTGCCGCGCCCCGGGCGCCGGGAGGTGCTGATCCAGGTCGCTGCGGCCGGCGTCAACCGGGCCGATGTCATGCAGCGCCAGGGCACCTATCCGATGCCTCCGGATGCGCCCACCGACATTCCGGGCCTGGAGGTGTCCGGAACCATCGTGGCGGTGGGCGAGGGGGTCGCATCGCTGCACGTGGGGGACGAGGTCTGCGCGCTCCTGCTCGGCCGCGGCTATGCCGAGTTCGCCGTCGCGCCGGCCGAACAGTGCCTGCCGGTGCCGGCCGGCGTCGCCCTCGTCGACGCCGCGGCGTTGCCGGAGACGTTCTGCACGGTCTGGACCAATCTGATCGAACGCGGCCGCATGCGGGCCGGCGAGACCGTGCTCGTCCAGGGCGGCACCAGCGGCATCGGCGTCACCGCCATCATGCTCGCCAAGGCCTTCGGCGCGACCGTGATCGCCACCGCCGGCTCGGACGAGAAGTGCGAGGCCTGCCGTGCGCTGGGCGCCGACCTCGCCATCAACTACCGCCGTACGGATTTCCAGCAGGCCGCCGAGGCATTCGCCGGCGAGCGGGGCATCGACGTCATCATCGACATCGTCGGCGGGGATTATATTCCCAAAGAGCTCGATCTGCTCAAGCGCGAGGGGCGGCTCGTCTTCATCGCCCAGCAGGCGGGCGGCCGCGTCGAGGCCGACTTCTACCAGATCATCATCAAGCATCTGACCGTCACCGGCTCAACGCTGCGCTCGCGCACGGTAGCCGAGAAGGGCGCCATCTGCAGGGAGCTCGAGCGGCACGCCTGGCCCCTGTTCGCCGACGACCGGCTGAAACCGGTCGTGCATCGCGTCTACCCGTTGGCCGAGGCGGCGCAGGCGCATGCCCTCCTGGAGAGCAACGCGCATATCGGAAAGATCCTCCTGCGTCCCTGATCCTTGAACGGGGCGGAGACGGAAGCGACACCAGCGACGGCGCGGGACCGGCGGCACGGCGGCAACGCCGGATCGATGACGGACATGCCGGACGATCCACGGAAAGGACGAGCACATGACGCGGCACGGTCAATCCACCAATGCAGCGATCCCCAAGGGCCTCGCCGGGCTGGTGAGCAGCACGGGGCCGGGGCCGGGCCCCACCCCGTTCGGACGCATCTTTCCGCCGCGGCCGGACTGGCTGGCGAAGGCCGAACCGGAGGAGATACTCGATCCGGGCCTCGAGATCGTCGACACGCACCATCACATCTGGGACATCCCGAACTTCCGCTACCTGCTGGACGAGTTCCTGATCGACCTCCAGACCGGGCACAACGTCGTCGCCACCGTCTTCAACGAGTGCCGGGCCATGTATCGCGCGGCCGGCCCCGACGACATGGCGCCCGTCGGCGAGGTGGAGTTCATGGCCGGCATCGCCGCGATGAGCGAGAGCGGCGGTTACGGCAGGCCGCACGTCGCCGCGGGCATCGTCGGGTTTGCCGATCTGACCAAGGACGGGGTCGAGTATGTGCTGCGGGCACAGATCGCCGCCGGCGGTGGCCGTTTTCGCGGCGTCCGGCACGCGGCGGGGTGGGATGCCGATCCCGTCATCGGCAACAGCCACACCAGCCCGGGACCGGGCCTCTACCTAAGGTCGGACTTTCGCCGGGGCTTGCAGCGGCTGTCGGCGCTCGGCCTCTCCCTGGACGCCTGGGTGTTCCATCCGCAGCTCGGCGACGTCACCGATCTGGCGCGATCCTGTCCCGACGTGAGCATCGTCCTGTGCCATCTCGGCGGCCCGCTCGGCTATGGCCCCTATGGCGGGCGGCAGGACGAGGTGTTTACCGCATGGAAAGCGGCGATGCAGGACATCGCCAAGCATCCCAATGTCTCCGTCAAGCTCGGCGGCATGATGATGCGACTGGCCGCCTACGATTACTTCAAGCTGGAAAGACCGCCGGGCTCAAAGGAGTTCGCGCGCTATTGGGAGCCCTACGTCCTGACCACCATCGAGCTGTTCGGCGCAGATCGATGCATGTTCGAGAGCAACTTCCCGGTCGACAAGATGGGCATCGGCTTCGCGGCGATGTGGAACGGCTTCAAGAGAATGGTTTCCGGCGCTTCTGCCGACGAGAAGGTCGCCCTGTTCAGTGGAAGCGCGCGGCGGATTTATCGTCTGTCGGAACGCGACTAGTGGATAGAATCTAATGCTTGGTGCCTGCCCGCGACCCGGTCCTTCCGGCTCGCGGAAGGTCGCCGGTGCCTTGCCCATCAGCAGAAATTCCGACTGTCGCAAGAGGGTGGAGGCTATGTGGAAACGGGCTGATCTGGTAACGGTTCCACAGGGCTAGGAGGTTCCGGAGAATGCTTGAGGTCCCCGCGGCTAGTGAGCTCGTCTATATCGGCCCATCACCGGGCTGGGCCCCCTCTTCAAGGCTTGCCTTCTATGGCGAAGAGGAGGCAGAGCAATACCATCACCCAAATGCTAACGTGCAGTTCAGGGTTAGAGAAAAGAGCCGTGTCGCGCCCTGGGTTGAGAGATTCAAGCAATTCGGGCTGAACTATATCAATTTTGAAAGCGAGCTCAGCGCTGAGCTTAGCAGCGTTTTCCCTGAGATCGCTTTCGGCTTTTCGATGTTCGGCACCAAGTCGAGCTGCAAATACTATGATGGGACGCCGTGTAGGCTGGACTATATCTGGCTTGATAAGCACCCGATCTATTTCACGCGAGTCAATTTTCCATCTTTGCGCTTCCTGTCTGCCCGGGTCGACAGTAGTGGCAAGCTTTGCGCGTTCGTCGGCGACAACGCCTCGTTGGAACACCTGGGGATTACCGGATATGATGAGGAGGTCGTGAACAATTGCGGCGGCGTCTGTTCCATCCAGATCGCCGACGCGAAGATTGAAGCCGTCAATCTGATGTCAGATAACCCGAATATCACGACAGCCTGGCTTCATAACCTGTCAGGGCTCTCCACTGTCGCCTTCCTTGAGAAGTGGCCGTCGTTGAAACATTTGAAGATTTTCTATTGCCCGAAAGTGACAGACTTCGGCCCTCTGCTCGCATTGCCAAATCTGGAAAAAGTCGAGGTTGTCACTAACAAGCCGCCGAAGGATCTGAGCTTGCTCCTCGAACTCCGGAAGCGCGGCGTGGAGATGGGCGGCGGCTTGCGCTTGCCGGACAATAGCTGATCTGCGCAGAAGCATTGGGCTGAAGCGGCGAGCGGCCAACTCAACTTCCGTAACGGGTCGATTTTGCCCCTTCGATCTCGGTCCGGAAGCTGACATTCCGTCAGGCTGACGCCGTGCGCCTTCCAAATGCGCCCCACCGCGCTGGCGCTGATGCCGGTCGCCTTGGCCATCATGTCCGCCCGTCCAATGTGTCGCCTCGACCGGCGGTTCGGTCAGCGTCTGAGCCACCACGCGCTCCGCCACCGCGGGGCCCAGCGGCTTGACCCGGGAGGGCCGCGTCTTGTCGCGCAAGAGCCCATTGACGCCAGCCGTCATGAACCGTTCCTGCCACCGCCAAACGCAGGTCCTCGATTTGCCGGTTCGGCGCGTGATCTCGTTGGTGCCGATGCCGTCCGCGCTCAGCAGCACGATCATCGCCCGCCAGGCATGCTTCTGGGAGGCATTGCGGTTCCTGGCCACCGCCTCAAGGCGCTGGCGATCAGACGGTGTGATCGCGATCGAAACCCCGGTGCGCATGCACCAGACTCGCATACGCACTGACCGAGGGGAATCTCAAGAAGGACTCCTCCGTCAGGCGGAGACCACTAGAGCATGATCGCAAGAAGGCCACCGCTTTGGACAAAGATCATTCTCAAGGCAAAGATTTGGAGCGGGTAATGATTCACGTAAAATCATCCCAAATAAAGCGAATTTCGGTCGTGTCGTAAGACACAACGCAGAAAGTCTTCCATTTTCAATGTATTTTAGAATTCAAATCGATCAGACTGGATCGCCTGATGAGGTGAAATGATCCAATCGACCGGCGCCGAGCGGATCACATGGCGGCGAGGGGTCAGAAACCCGGCGCCTCGCCTAGCTCTTCCCCGCCACCAACTCCCGCAGCGCCTCGTTGATGCGGTCCTGCCAGCCGGGCCCGTCCGCCTGGAAGTGCTCGAGCACGGTCCGGTCGATGCGCAGCGACACGGTCTCACGGCCGCTGGGAACCGCGGGCTTGTCCGCGGCCGGCGGCGCAGCCTTCGGCTTGGCCGGCTTGAACACCGCTTCGGCCGCGGCGAAGGGGTCGGGCCCTCGGCGTGAACGGGGTGGGCTCGCCATCACGAACACCCCGTCGTCGAGCCGCAGGTGTCGCACTTCAGGCAGGTGCCGTTGCGGACCAGGGTGAAGTTGCCGCATTCGCCGCAGGCGTCGCCCTGGTAGCCCTTCATCAGGGCTTCCTTGCGGCGGTTGGCGGCGCCGTCGGTGGCGCGCGCCGATGCGGGGGCGGAGAAGTGGAGGGCAGGGGAGATGGCCGCTTCGGCCTCGTCCGCCTCGAACTCCTCGTCCTCGAATTCCGGCTCCTTGAGGGCGGTGGCGCCGTCGACGGCGAGCGCCGTCTCGGCGAGGCCGCCGGAGATCGACAGCAGGTTGGTCGGCTGGCGGCCGCGCACGAAGCCCTTGGACACCAGCGGGCGTGGGGCGGGCGGGGCGCTGGAGCCCGTGGCCTTGCCCTGGTCCTCGCCCTTGCCGATCACGTCGAAGCCGATTTCGGAGGGGTCGACGTGGGCGAGCTCGTAGCGGCTGAGGTAGGAGATCGCCAGCTCGCGGAAGACATAGTCGAGGATCGAGGTGGCGTTCTTGATCGACTGGTTGCCCTGCACGAAGCCCGCCGGCTCGAAGCGCGTGAAGGTGAAGGCCTCCACGTATTCGTCGAGCGGCACGCCGTATTGCAGGCCGAGCGAAATGGCGATGGCAAAGTTGTTCATCATCGCCCGGAAGGCCGCGCCCTCCTTGTGCATGTCGATGAAGATTTCGCCGAGGCGCCCATCCTCGTATTCGCCGGTGCGCAGATAGACCTTGTGGCCACCGACGATGGCCTTCTGGGTGTAGCCCTTGCGCCTGTCGGGCAGCTTCTCGCGCTCGCGCACGCGCTCGACCCGCTCCACCACCTTCTCGACGATGCGTTCGGCCACCTGGGCCGTGCGCGCCGCCGTCGGCTGGGCGAGCAGCGCCTCGACCACGTCCTCCACCTCGTCGTCATCGTCGGCGATGAGGGCCGCGTTCAGCGGCTGCGACAGCTTGGAGCCGTCGCGGTAGAGGGCGTTGGCCTTGAGCCCCAGCCGCCACGACAGCATGTAGGCGCTCTTGCAGTCCTCGACGGTGGCGTCGTTGGGCATGTTGATGGTCTTGGAGATGGCGCCCGAGATGAACGGCTGCGCCGCCGCCATCATCTGGATGTGGCTCTCCACCGAGAGGTAGCGCTTGCCGATGCGGCCGCACGGATTGGCGCAGTCGAACACGGCGTAGTGCTCGCGCTTCAGGTGCGGCGCGCCCTCCAGGGTCATCGCCCCGCAGACGTGGACGTTGGCGGCCTCGATCTCCTGGCGCGAGAAGCCCAGGTGCTGGAGCAGCTCGAAGCTCGGATCCTCCAGCTTCTCGGCCGGCACCTTGAGGGCGCCGAGGAGCAGCTCCTCGCCCAAGCTCCACTTGTTGAAGACGAACTTGATGTCGAAGGCGCTGGGCAGCGCCTTCTCCACCGCGGCGATGGCGGCGTCGGTGAAGCCGCGGGCGCGCAGGCTGGCGTGGTTGATGGCAGGCGCCTGGCCAAGCGAGCCGTGGCCCAGGGCATAGACCTCGATCTCGCCGAGCTGGGCCTCGCCATAGCCGAGGCGGCGCAGCGCATCCGGCACGGCGCGGTTGATGATCTTGAAGTAGCCGCCGCCGGCGAGCTTCTTGAACTTCACCAGGGCGAAGTCGGGCTCGATGCCGGTGGTGTCGCAGTCCATGACCAGGCCGATGGTGCCGGTGGGGGCGATCACCGTGGCCTGGGCGTTGCGGTAGCCGTGCTGCTGACCAAGCGCCAGAGCCTCGTCCCACGCGGCCCGGGCCCGCTCGATCAGGATCGGATCAGGGCAGGCGGCCTCCTCCAGCGGCACCGGCGCGACCGACAGGCCCTCGTAGCCGGAGCGGGCGCCATAGGCGGCGCGCATGTGGTTGCGGACGACGCGCAGCATGTGGTCGGCGTTGCGGGCATAGCCCGGGAACGGCCCGAGTTCGCCCGCCATTTCCGCCGATGTGGCATAGGCGGTGCCGGTCATGATGGCGGTGAGCGCCCCGGCGATGGCGCGGCCTTCCTTGGAATCGTAGGCCAGGCCCATGGTCATCAGAAGGCCGCCGACGTTGGCGTAGCCGAGGCCGAGCGTGCGGAACTCGTAGGACAGGCGGGCGATCTCCCGGGACGGGAACTGCGCCATCGTGACGGAGATCTCGAGCACCACCGTCCACAGCCGGCAGGCGTGGACGAAGCTGTCCACGTCCATGCGGCCGCTGCCGCGGTCGTAGAATTGCAGCAGGTTGGCGGAGGCGAGGTTGCAGGCGGTGTCGTCGAGGAACATGTACTCCGAGCACGGATTGGAGGCGCGGATGCGGCCATCCTCCGGGCAGGTGTGCCAGTCGTTCATCGTCGAGTTGAAGTGCAGGCCCGGATCGGCCGAAGCCCAGGCGGCGTGGCCGATCTTGTCCCACAGCTCGCGGGCGGGCAGCTGCTTCTTGATGCGGCCGTCGCGGTAGACCAGGCTCCACGGCCCGTCGACCTCGACCGCGCGCAGGAAGTCGTCGGTCAGCGATACGGAGTTGTTGGAGTTCTGGCCGGAGACCGTGAGGTAGGCGTCCGAATCCCAATCGGTGTCGTAGACGTCGAAGTCGATGTCGCGGATGCCCTGGCGGGCATATTGGACGACGCGCTTGATGTAGTTGTCGGGCACGAAGGCGCGCCGGGCCAGCCTGATCTCGCGCTTGAGCACCGGGTTGCGCTCGGGGTCGAAGCAGGCATCGCCCTCGGCCTCGCAGTTGACGCAGGCCCTCATCAGCGCCTTCAGGTGCTTGCGCACCGTCTTGGAGCCGGCGACGAGGGCGGCGACCTTCTGCTCCTCCTTCACCTTCCAGTCGATGTACGTCTCGATGTCCGGATGGTCGGCGTCGACGACCACCATCTTGGCCGCCCGGCGCGTGGTGCCGCCGGACTTGATGGCGCCGGCGGCACGGTCGCCGATCTTGAGGAAGGACATCAGGCCCGAGGAGCGGCCGCCGCCCGACAGCTTCTCGCCGTCGCCGCGCAGAGCCGAGAAGTTGGAGCCGGTGCCGGAGCCGTACTTGAACAGGCGCGCCTCGCGCACCCACAGGTCCATGATGCCGCCGTCGTTCACCAGATCGTCGGCGACCGACTGGATGAAGCAGGCATGCGGCTGCGGGTGCTCGTAGGCCGAGGCCGAGGCGACGAGCTCACCGCTCTTGAAGTCGACGTAGAAGTGGCCCTGGCCCGGGCCGTCGATGCCGTAGGCCCAGTGAAGGCCTGTGTTGAACCACTGCGGCGAGTTCGGCGCCACCATCTGGCCGGCCAGCATGTGGCGCAATTCGTCGAAGAAGGTGCGCGCGTCCTCCTCGGTGGTGAAATAGCCGCCCTTCCAGCCCCAATAGGTCCAGCAGCCGGCGAGGCGATCGAACACCTCCTTGGCCGACATCTCCGAGCGCGTGCGCTCGGCCTCGGGCAGTTCCGCCAGCGCCGCCTCGTCCGGCACCGAGCGCCATAGCCAGGAGGGGACGTCGTTCTCCTCGACGCGCTTCAGGCGTGCCGGGACCCCGGCCTTGCGGAAGTATTTCTGGGCCAGCACGTCGGCGGCGACCTGGCTCCAGCCGGCAGGCACCTCGATGCCTTCGAGCTTGAACACCACCGAGCCGTCGGGGTTGCGGATCTCGCTCGTCAGGCGCTGGAAGGCGATCGCCTCATAGGCCGACGTGCCCGCAACGGTGTATCGCCGCTCGATCCGCATCCGTTCTCTCCGTCCGCGCCCCAGCGCCTCTAGATCTTCGTCGTATCAACGCGACGCGCGATCCCGCGTTCGGCCCTGAGGGAGGGTCGCTGCGGGGGAACTCACGCCTGCTCAGCTGATAACGCCCGGGCCGCAGGGGCCAACCGCGCTATGACCGGAAGCTAGCCTGAGTCTGGCATCGCCGCAACGCTCCAACGCCCTTACACACAATATGTAGTTAGTCGGGCAGACCATTACCACGAGGTTAAGTGTCGAGCGAAAACGAGACTCAGCCTTGCCCTGGGCGATGTTGAACCTCCCGGGCGGCGCTGAAAAGGCCCAAGCGGGGGCATGGGTCGATCTTGTGAACTGCGGGGATGAGCGCTCGCGTCGGTCAGCGCGAGGAGCCGCAGACCGTGCACGGCGTGTGAGCACGACGTCTATGGCGTGCCAGCACGGCCCAGGCACGGCACATGCGTTACAGAAGCCGCTTCGCAACGAGGGTGGCCGGCTGATCAGCGGTAGGCCGGGAGCGCGAGCGTCGCCGTACAGGCCGACGGTGCGGAGCGTGGCGACCCGGTCGCTATCGATAGAGCGGTCGCCGCGGAAGCGGCGTGAGTCCGCCCTTGAAGCCTCGGGCCGGCCGCTCAGTCGACGATGTCGGCATGTCCGGCTCGGCGCTACCTCCGTCGCCCACCGGTTCGGCCGTCGGCCGGTCCTGAGCGGGGATCGGCGCCGGCCGCGGTGATCGGGGGGCGACGATCAGCGCGAGCTTCGGCGCTTCGGCTGCGGCGTCCGGCTTCTTTGGCTTGGCCATTGCAATCTGTCCTCGCGCGGAGCTCCGCGCGCAGCGCCGGTCACGCTCCGCGCCAATGCTCGCATGATCGATAAGTCAGAAATCCATGCCGCCCATGCCCCCGCCGCCGTGCGGCATCGTCGGAGCACTCTTGCTGGGCGCGTCAGCGATCATGGCCTCGGTGGTGACCAGCAGGCCGGCGACCGATGCGGCATCCTGCAATGCGATGCGAACGACCTTGGCGGGGTCGACGATGCCGGCGCTCAGCATGTCGACGTATTCCTCGGTCTGGGCGTCGAAGCCATAGGTCGGCGACGCATTCGCCAGCACCTTGCCCGCCACGATCGAACCTTCCACGCCCGAGTTCTCGGCAATCTGCCGGACCGGCGCCTCGAGCGCCCGCAGCACGATGTTGATGCCGGCCTGAACGTCGGCGTTGTCGTTCATGAGCGCCCCGATGGCGGCCTTGGCGCGCAGCAGCGCGATGCCGCCGCCCGGCACGATGCCTTCCTCGACGGCGGCCTTCGTGGCGTGCATCGCGTCGTCGACGCGGTCCTTCTTCTCTTTGACTTCGGTCTCGGTGGCGCCGCCGACACGGATGATCGCCACGCCGCCGGCGAGCTTGGCGAGCCGCTCCTGCAGCTTCTCGCGATCGTAGTCGGAGCTGCTCTCCTCGATCTCCGCCTTGATCTGTGCGATGCGGGCCTGGATGTCTGCCTTGGCGCCGGCGCCGTCGATGATCGTGGTGGTTTCCTTCTCGATTCTCACCCGCTTGGCACGGCCGAGCATGGGAAGCGTGACATTCTCGAGCTTGATGCCGAGGTCCTCCGAGATCGCCTCACCCGCCGTCAGCACTGCGATGTCGCCGAGCATGGCCTTGCGCCGGTCGCCGAAGCCTGGCGCCTTGACGGCCGCGACCTTGAGGCCGCCGCGCAGCTTGTTGACCACGAGCGTGGCCAGGGCTTCCCCCTCGATGTCTTCGGCAATGATCAGCAGCGGCCTTCCGGTCTGCACCACGGCTTCGAGGATGGGCAGCAGCGCCTGCAACGACGACAGCTTCTTCTCGTGGATCAGGATGTAGGGATCCTCGAGCTCCGCGATCATCTTGTCCGCGTTGGTGACGAAATAGGGCGAGAGATAGCCGCGGTCGAACTGCATGCCCTCGACGACGTCGAGCTCGGTGTCGGCGGTCTTGGCTTCCTCGACGGTGATGACGCCTTCGGTGCCGACCTTGTCCATGGCCTCGGCGATCATCTCGCCGATGGCGGCATCACCGTTCGAGGCAATCGTCCCGATCTGAGCGATTTCGGCCGATGACTGGACCTTTCTGGCCTGGCCCTCGACGTCCTTGACCACCGCCTTGACGGCGAAGTCGATGCCGCGCTTCAAGTCCATCGGATTCATGCCGGCTGCGACGAGCTTGATGCCTTCCTTCAAGATGGCTGCGGCGAGGATCGTCGCCGTGGTCGTGCCGTCGCCAGCCAGATCATTCGTCTTGGAGGCCACTTCGCGCACCATCTGCGCGCCCATGTTCTCGAATTTATCCTGAAGTTCGATTTCCTTGGCGACGGTGACGCCGTCCTTCGTGATGCGTGGGGCACCATAGGACCGCTCGATGATGACGTTGCGGCCCTTGGGCCCCAGCGTCACCTTCACGGCGTTGTTGAGCGTATCGACGCCGCGCAGCATGCTTTCGCGGGCCTCGGTCGAGAATCTGACGTCTTTAGCGGACATTGATGCGACTCCAATGGGTTTCGGCAGGGCGAGCGGTGCTTCAGGGGGCTGCGAACGATTGCCTCGCCCTCGGCCACGCCCACGACGTCGACTTCGGGCCATTTTCCGAGAAGGACAGGCTCGCCGACCTTGCCGTTGAGCGCGATGATTGGCCGAGTTCGTCGCGAACTGCGGGCCCGGCCGCCATGCTCTCATCCTCTTGCGGCCTCTCTCTGACCGGGCCGGGAATGACGGTGCCGCCCGTGGCGATATCGCTGCCGGGGAGGCGGCGGACCACGGCCCGGTCGTGCAGCGGGCGGAATGTCACGGATGCTCGTTTCCAGCCGGCTCGTTCAGGGCAGGTTGAGGCGATATGCCTGAACCTCGACGATCTCGGGCTGTTCTCTACGTAGCCTTTGCTGGTACCCGGTGCAAGGTAGTGCTAAAAGCAATGGGCCGAGTTTAAGGCAGATCGATACGGCCCGGCGTGAATTTATGTTGGAATTCCGCGAGTGCGCGGAAAACAAACGACTACGTCTTTATTTTGAGAGATTGTTGGTCCAGCGTCACGTCGTGTTGCAAGGGGACGGCTATGACACTCAGTTTCCCCAATCAGTCCCGAAGCTATGATGAAGGCCGAGGCTGCGTCTCCTTTTGGGGACATGAGGCTTCGTTCGAAGTGGCCTTCCAAGTCGAGATGGATGCCCTGCGTCGTCTCGACCCTGCGATCAGCCACGACGAAGCGTCGCTGCTCAGCACCTTCGACGGCAACCGCGCTAAGATCCAGCACGTGGCGAGCCGGGTCTATTCGCGCGGGCGCAAGAGTTATGTCCGGCTGTCGGCTTCCGATTTCTGATCGATCGGCCGTCTGGCGCCGGTGTGAAGTTCCCACGACATCCGGCCGCGGAGGCGATCAAATCAAGGTTCACGCGTGGGCGTACGCCCGCCTGATCCCGGCGCGCGCCAGCGCGGTTGGCCGCGGACGTAGGCAGTGCTCCGCTCAGGCGACCAGCCCGTCGGCCATGATCTGGATGCGCCCGTTGGAGCAGCGCTCCACCCGCGCCTCAACGTGGTAGACGTCGCGCAGCATGGCCGCGGTGATCACCTTCTGCGGTGCGCCCTGGCTGTGCAGCCGGCCCTTGTCGAGCACCACGATGTGGTCGGACCAGCGGGCGGCGAAGGCGAGGTCATGCAGCACGACCACGACGATGCGACCCTCGTCGGCCAATGTGCGGACGGCGCCGATGACCCGCAGCTGATAGTGCAGGTCGAGGGCGCTCGTCGGCTCGTCCAGCAGCAGCAGGGGCGGCTCGCGCGCGATGGCCTGGGCGAGGTTCGCCAGCTGCAATTGCCCGCCCGACAGACGCCCCAACTGCTCCATGGCCAGGTGGGCGATGCCCAGCCGGTGCAGCGCCGCCAGCGCCCGCAGGCGCGCATCGCCGCTCGCCGGCTCGGCGCCCGCCTTGAGGGCGCTGATGACCGACTCCAGCACGGTCAGTGCCGCCGTCGACGGCAGGTTCTGCGGCATGAAGCCGATGTGACGGGCCCGTTCGCCCGGTCCCAGGCCGAGCAGGTCGACGCCGCCGAAGCCGACGCGCCCGCGCGCCGGCACCAGGCCGCAAAGGGCGCGCAGCAAGGTCGACTTGCCGGCGCCGTTCGGCCCGACCAGCGCGGCGATCGTGCCGGTGCGCACCGGCGCCAGCGCAAGGCCCGCGAGCACGGGCCGGCCGCGGTAGCCGGCATGAAGGTCGTCGACCTCGAGCGTCGTGGACGCGGTCGCCATCACGCCCGTCCGCGCTGACGCATGATAAGGGCGAAGAAGACCGGCAGGCCGATCAGCGAGGTGACGATGCCGACGGGCAGCAACACGCCCGGCACGACGCTCTTGCTCGCGACCGAGGCCAGCGACATCACGGCGGCCCCCGTGAGCGCGCTCGCCGGCAGGAAGAAGCGGTGGTCCTCGCCGATCAGCATGCGGGCGATATGCGGCCCGACCAGCCCGACGAAGCCGATGGTGCCGACGAAGGACATCGCGGTGGCGGTGAGCAGACTGATGCGGAGCAGCGAGAACGCACGCAACCGCCGCACGTTGACGCCGTAGCTGCGGGCGCGCTCCTCGCCGAGACGCAGCGCCGTCATGCGCCAGGAGGCTGCCAGCGCGAAGGGCGCCACGGCGGCGACGACCACCGCCAGCGCAGCGACCGATGGCCAGTTGGCGCGGGCCAGCGAGCCCATGCTCCAGAACACCACCTGTTGGAGCGCATCCGCCGACGCCACGAACTGCACGAGCGTGAGCAGGGCATTGAAGGTGAACGCCAGGCCGATGCCGAACAGCACCAGCGAGTCGGGCCCCCCTCGGCTGCGGCTGCTCAGGAACTGAAGCAGCAGAACCGAGCCCAGGGCGAACAGGAAGGCGTTGCCGGTGACGAGCAGGGCCGGGGGCAGGAAGGGCACGCCGATGCCCAGCACGATGGCAATGGCCGCGCCGAACGAAGCCGCGGCCGAGACGCCGAGCGTGAAGGGGCTCGCCAGCGGATTGTCGAGAATGGTCTGCATCTCGGCGCCGGCGAGCGACAGGGCGGCACCGACGAACAGCGCCATGAGCGCGATCGGCAGCCGCACCTGCCAGACGATGACCGTGACGGTGGGCGACACGCCGTCGGCCCCGGTGAGCGCCGCCCAAGCCGTCGACAGGGGCAGCCCCGCGGGGCCCATGGCCAGATCGAACAGCAGCGAGGCGGCCATCAGGGCGGCGAGGCCGACCAGAATGATGAGGCGCCGCCTGAGCAGGCGATCGTAGGCGTCGAGCGCCGGATGGGCGACTGCATGTCGCGGCACAGGGCCCGCGCCGCGCGGAAGACTGTCCAGATCGATCACGCGCACAGCCTCGGATCGGCTGGCGCAGGGCCGCCTAGCTTTGCCGCGTCGCCGGCGACCGGCGCCCGATTCGCGGCGCCGACGCTGTCATCCGTCATGGTTTGCCGTTGGTTTGCACTGCACGCCTTGTGGTCGTCCAGAACGTACCCTCAAGCGGCGCGGCAAGGAACCGGGCGTTGATCTCGTCCAGGGTGTGTGCGGGATCGATGTCCGCAAAACTGTCCGGGTGCAGAAATTTGGCGAGCGCCTCGACTGCGACCACGTGCACGGGCGTGTGCACGAAGAGGTGCCACAGGCCCAGGATACGGCCACGGCGCACGGCGCCGAGCGATGCCAGATCGGGGCGGCCGACCAGTGCGGCGAAACCTGTCGCCGCCTGTTCGGCGTCGACCCCGGGGCCAAGGCTGAAGCCGCTGGTGCTTGGGGCACCGGAGATGGCGGTGGCCACGTAGGCATCGGGGTCGTGGGCCAGAACGTATTCGGCGCTGAGCTGCCCGATGGGCCCCTTCAGAACGTCGGCGCCGATGTTGTGCCCCCCGGCCAGCGTGATCACCTCGTTGACCGTGCCGGGGCCGGCTGAGAAGCAGCAGTCCGTGCGATCGGCGAAGGCGTGAAAGAAGACGCTGGGACGCGTCGTGGTGGCGCCGACGCGTCGCCGCACCTCGTCCAGGTGCCGCGTGTAGAAGGTGAGGAAAGCCTCGGCCTCGGCCTCGCGGCCGATGAGGCGCCCGAGCGCCCGCAGACTGGGCTCGGTATGGCGCAGCGGGTCGAGGAAGAAGTCCAGCACGACGACGGGGATGCCGGCGGCTTCGATCTGCGCCACGACGGGGGGTGGGGCTCCGCCGCTGGCGCCGTAGCGGAACGCGTCGAACTGGCTCAGCACGACGAGGTCCGGCCGCGCCGCCAGGATGGCCTCCACGGAGAGCGTGTCCAGCGCGTCACGCCCGACGACCGGCACCTTGTCGATATCGGGAAAGCGGGCTCGCATGATGGTGGGCTGGACGGCGTTGGCGCCCCCCTGGGCCCAGCCGGCGAGCAGGCTCACGGGATCGGGGTGGAGTAGCGACAGGGCGTCCAGGCTGACCCACGCGCCGAGCACGATCCGCCGCGCCGGATGGGCCAGCACGACCTCGCGCCCGACGATGTCGGTGACGCGGATCGGCGTCTGTGCCGAAGCCGCCGGCATCGACAGGACGAGCAGCAGGGCCGCGACGAGGCCGCCCAGCCCGATCGCCCGGCACTCCCGGACGAACCGGCCGGGAGAGCGGCTGCGGCGCGCTGCGCGCATGGGGATCACCATCGATAGTTGAACGTCGCCAGCACGGTCCGACGGGTGCCCAGGGTACAGCCCGGTACGTTGCCGCACTGGGAGACGTAATAGGTGTCGAACAGGTTCTTGGCCACCACCGACAGCCTGGCGCCGTCGAGCTTCGGCGAGACCTTGGCAAGGTCGTAGGACAGCGTGGCGTCGACAAGCGTGTAGGAGGGGATCTTGACGGTGTTGGCGACGTCGTAGGTGTCGCCGACATAGCGGATGCCGCCGCCGAAGCCGAGCCCGGCCAGCGCGCCGTTCTGCACCACGTAGTCGCCCCAGATCGAGGCCTGGTGCTTGGGCGTGGCCGCCAGACGGTCGCCGAGGTCGGCCGCGACCGAGCTCTTGGTGACTTCCGTATCGAGGAACGAATAGCCGGCGATGATGGCGAATTCGGGCGTGAGCTGGGCGCGCGCGTCGAACTCGAAGCCGCGTACCTTGACCTCGCCGAGCTGAACGTTGGCGAACGGATGCAGCGGATTGGGGTCGGCGGTCACCGTGTTCTGCTGGGTGATGTCGAACACCGACGCGGCCAGCGAGATGTTGGTTCCGACGGGCTGATACTTGATGCCGGCCTCGTACTGCTCGGCCGTCAGCGGCCTGAAGGCGGCGCCGAAGAAGTCGGTCTGGGCGGTCGGTTGGAACGACGTGGTGTAGCTGACGTAAGGGGCAAGGCCGCTCGCGAAGACGTAGCTCAGGCCGACACGGCCGCTCAGCGCGCGGTCGTTGGTCGAGGCGTTGACGAGGGAGCGGCTCGTCACCGTATAGGTGGAGGTCTTGACGTCCGACCAGTCGTTGCGGATGCCGAGCGTCGCGATCCAGCCGCCGCCGAACTTGATCTGGTCCTGCGCGTAAATGCCCAGGTCGCGCAGCCTGGCGTCCTTGAGCTGGAAGTTCAGCCCCGGATCGGCGATCGCAAAGCCATAGGTCGGATTGAAGATGTTGATGGGCGGGGCCGCGCCTCGACCGACGTCGTAGGTGCTGGAATCGTCACGGTAGTCGAGACCGAACAGCAGCACGTGATCCAGCGGGCCGGTTTGCAGCTTGGCCTCGAAGTGGTTGTCGACCGTGAAGGCCCGTGCCGTGGCGTTGATGCGGAACGCCGCCCGGTTGAGGGTGCGGTTGTCGGGCAGGAGCTCGCCGTTGCGGTTGAGCGCCCGCAGGAAGACGTCGTTGTAGGTATAGCGCAGGTTCTGGCTGAAGCTCAGGCTGTCGCTGAAGCGGTGCTCGAAGGCGTAGCCGATGGACGACTGGTCGCGGTCGAAGCGGTCGAAGGCGGGGTCGCCGGAGTAGCGGTTGAAGGGCAGAAAGCCGTTCACCGGATTGGCGTTGAGCGTGCCTGAGGTCGGCAGGTAGTTGAAGCCGGTCCTGCCGTTGCGCTCGCTGATGTGCTGGGCCAGCACGGTCAGGCTGGTGTCCGTGCTGGGGCGCCAGGTGAATGAGGGGGCGAAGAACATCCGGTCGTCATCGACGAAGTCGACCTGGGTACCCGCCTGGCGTGCGAGGCCGGTGAGGCGGAAGAGGAACTGTCCCTGGTTGTCGGCGGCGCCGCTGACGTCGAAGGCGCCCTGAATGCGGCCGAAGCTGCCGGTCTGCAGCTGCACCTCGCGCAGCGGGGTGGCGGTCGGCCGCTTGCTGATCATGTTGATGATGCCGCCCGGGCCGCTCTGCCCGTAGAGCACCGACGAGGGCCCCTTCAGCACCTCGATGCGCTCCAGGCCGTAGGGCTCGATGACCGATGTGGCCCAATCGGTGGAGGAGGAGCCGTCGGGCAGGTGAAGGCCGTCGAGGAAGAAGTCGGCCTTGAAGCCGCGAACCGTGGTGTAGCTGTCGAACTTCGACGCGGCGCCATACTGCTCGCCGGTCACTCCCGGCGTGTAGCGCAGCGCCTGGCTGACGCTCTGAGCCCCCTGATCGCGGATCTGATCGGCGGTGATGATGTTGATCGTCTGCGGAATCTCGAGCGTCGGCGTGTCGGTCTTGCTGCCGGTCGTGGTGCGTTTGGCAACGTAGCCTTGCACCGGCCCGATCCCGGTCTCGCCCGGGCCCTGAATTTCGATGGTCTCGAGCTGAATTGTCCCCTCGCGCCCCGTGCCCTGGGCGCTCGCCTCAGCGGACGCGGCGATTGCCAATATCGCCGCACACGATGCTGTAGCAAGGCCGTGCCGATGGGGCAAAATACGACACATGAGAACAGTACTCCGAGAGATATAGCTCAATGCTATCCTAATTCCGAAGCTTTTCTTTGAATCGTCTGGTTCAATCTATTGACGCGATCTCGTGATCGAATAAATTTAGATAGATTCCAAACTAGCCTCGGTGCTCGAATATTCGTAGCTTGACCTTCAATCGGGGGTGGATCAGAAAAGACCGCGTTTGGGTCAAATTTGAGCTAAAAATGACCATATCGGTCCAATCGATGAATTCGGGTCACGTCCGGCAGCCGTACTTGAACCGGCTGGCCATCGACGAGGAGACACCGCGCCCGCTCGCCGTGCTCAACCAATCGTTCGTCAGCGGCACCAAGACGCGCTGGCACAGCCACCGCCGCACCGAGCTGCTGCACGCCTCCGGCGGCCTGCTCGTGCTCAATACCGAGGGCGGGACGTGGACGGCCCCGGCGGGATACGCGCTGCTCGTCCCCCCTGACGTGCCGCACGAACTCGCCGCCTACGGCTGCCACCAGATGCGGGCCGCCTTCCTCAGCGGCGCGGCCCTGGGCGGCAAGGTGCCGTCGGATTGCCGTGTCGTGGCGGTCTCGGCGCTGCTCGACGTGGCGCTGCGGTCGCTGGCGGATGGGCCGCTGCTGTACGACGAGGACGGGCGGGGCGGCCATCTGGCGGCGCTCGCCGCCGAGGAGATCGCGCTCGCCCCGGAGATCCGCATCGCTTTGCCGATGCCGCACAGCGTGCGGCTGCGCAAGCTCTGCCGGGCGCTGATGCAGACCCCGTCGCTCGGCCACGACCTGGACGACTGGGCCGAGCAAGTGGGCGTCAGCCGCAGCACCTTCACCCGCAGCTTTCGCGCCGAGACCGGCCTCAGCTTCGCCGAATGGCGCCGGCGCCTGAGGATGCTGCACGCGCTGACCCTGCAGGCGGAAGGGGCCTCGCTGCGCGCGGCGGCGCGCACGGCCGGCTACCGCAGCCCCAATGCGCTGCGCGACATGCTGAAGCGGACCATCGCCGAGACTTTCCCGGTTGCGGGTTGACTCGTTCGGCCGCTCGGCTCGGGCCGGCTACGACCGGCCGGCGGGATGGGAGGCTTGGATGGCCTCGCCAATGGCCACATGCTCCTGCGGCCACCGCGCCAGCGCTGCGCGACCCGTGTCGGTCAGGTCGTAGATGCCGCGGTCGGCCCGCGCGAACCAGCCATAGACGTTGCGGAGCAGGATCTTGGAGGCATCCGGCAGCCGAGGCTTGAGGTCGCGTGGGCGCAGCGGACCGGCGGCCAGTGCGGCGGCGCAAGCGAGCGCCTGCTGGCGATAGGCGGTCATGATCGGGGCGCGCGAGCCACCGCCGGCGACCGGGTCGCCCTGCCTGCGGCGATGTTCGGCGACGAGACGCGAGCGACGCCGCGGGTTCTTGCGCGGCGTGGGCGCGCAGGGACTGACGAGAATGTCGACACGGCCCGTGGCGGAAACGCCGAGCAGGCCGAAGCCGAGGCGCCGGCACAGGTTGCGGAAGCGCGCGTCGCTCTCCCGTCCCTTGCCGCGCGCCGAGAGCTGCGCTGCGAGCCAGACCTCGTCGGCTACGGCGAGGCGGTCGACGCCCTGGAGCACGAGCTCGAGATTGAAGCTCATCTTCAGCTCGCCGATGATCACCAGCGGCGGCGCATCGCCCTTGAGCGCCACGATATCGCAGCCGCCGATCTCGCCCTTGACCGTATAGCCCAGGCCTTCGAGGAACCGCTTCACCGGCAGATACAGGGCAGTTTCCAAGGGCGGGCCTCACGACGACATGACGTCCGCCATGCTGCCGCAGGCTCGCTAAAGAAATCTTGCCGGCCGTGACGGAAGGCGGTTCAGGTGGGGCAACCTCAGGCTGCGGCTGGCGTATCGGCCGCAGCGGCCGGGCTGAGTCCGGCGGCGACCGCATCGTCCACATGCTCAAGCCACACGAACTCGAGCCGGTCGCGGGCGTCCGGCGGGATGTCCTCGTAGTCCCGCCGGTTGCGCGCCGGCAGCATGACGCGGGTGAGGCCGGCAGAGGCGGCGGCGACGACCTTCTCCTTGATGCCACCCACGGGCAGCACCAGGCCCCGAAGCGAGATCTCGCCGGTCATCGCCGTGTCGCTGCGGATCGTGCGTCCGGTGAGCAGGGAGACCAGCGCCATGAACATGGCGACGCCGGCGCTCGGCCCATCCTTCGGCGTGGCGCCGGCCGGCACGTGGATGTGGATGTCGCTCTTCTCGAACAGGGCGGCGTCGAGGCCAAGCGAGCCGGCCCGGCTCTTGACCAAGGTCAGAGCCGCCTGGGCGCTCTCGCGCATCACTTCGCCGAGTTGTCCCGTCAGGATCAGGGCGCCACGGCCTGGCATGCGCGAGGCCTCGATGAACAGGATGTCGCCGCCGACCGGCGTCCAGGCGAGGCCGGTTGCGACGCCCGGCAGACTGGTGCGCATCGCCACTTCGCCCTCGAAGCGGACCCCACCCAGGATCGCCGGCAGGTCGCCCTCGTCGATGGCGACGCGGCTGGCGCTGCCATCGGCGATCTGCACGGCCGCGTGGCGCAGCGCGCGGCCGATCTCCCGCTCCAGGTTGCGGACGCCCGCCTCGCGCGTGTAGCCGCGGATGACGGCGCCGAGCGCCGCCGAGCCGATCTGCGCTTGCTCCCCCGTCAGGCCGTTGGCCTGCCGCTGGCGTGGCACGAGGTAGCGCTCGGCGATCTCGAGCTTCTCGCTCTCGGTGTAGCCGGGGAGGCTGATGACCTCCATGCGGTCGAGCAGGGGCCCGGGAATCTGGTCCATCATGTTGGCGGTGGCGATGAACACCACCCGCGACAGGTCGAACGGCACGGCCAGGAAGTTGTCGCGGAAGGTGCCGTTCTGCTCCGGGTCGAGCACCTCGAGCATGGCCGCCGAGGGATCGCCCTGGATGCCGCGCCCCATTTTATCGATCTCGTCGAGCATCATCACGCAGTTGCGCGCGCCCGCCTTCTTGATCGCCTGGATGATGTTGCCCGGCAGCGCGCCGATATAGGTGCGCCGGTGGCCGCGGATCTCCGCCTCGTCGTGCACGCCGCCCAGGCTGACGCGGACGAAGGGGCGCCCCATGGCGCGCGCGATCGACTGGCCCAGGGAGGTCTTGCCGACGCCCGGCGGCCCGACGAAGCACAGGATCGGCGCGCGCCCCTCGGGCGCCAGCTTGCGCACCGCGAGATACTCGATGATGCGGCGCTTGATCTTCTCGAGCCCGAAATGGTCGGCATCGAGAATGCGCCGGGCGTTGTCGATGTCGATCGGCGGCTCCGCGGGCAAGGCCCAGGGCAGCTCGATCAGCCAATCCAGATAGCTGCGGACCATGCCCGCCTCGGCGGCGCCTTCCGGCATGCGCTCGTAGCGGCGCAGCTCGCGGCGCGCCTGCTGCTCGGCCTCCTGCGGCATCCCTGCCGCATCGATGGCCTTGGTCAGCTCGGCCACCTCGTCGGCCCTGCCGTCACCTTCGCCCAACTGGCGCTGGATGGTGGCCATCTGCTCGCGCAGCACCGCTTCGCGCTGGCGGGCGTCGAAGGTGGCCCTGGTCTGGCGGCCGATCTCGTGGCTCAGCCGCAGCACCTCGATGCGCTCACCGAGCAACCGCAACACCTTGTCGAGGCGGGCCGCCAGCTCGATCGTCTCCAGGATGTCCTGCTTCTGCTCCGGCGGCACATCCAGGTAGGTGGCGGCAAGATCGGCGAGCGTCGCCGGCGAGGTGACGGACTGAAGCGCCGCGGCGAGCTCCGGCGGTGCTTGCGGCAAGAGCTGGATGGCCTCGACGGCGAGGCTCTGGAGTTGCAGGAAGCGGGCTTCGATCTCCGGCGAGCGGGTCTCGGGCTCAGCGATGGGCAGGGTGCGCGCCGCCAGGAACGGCGTGCCCGGCAGGAAGTCGAGAACGCGCATCCGCTGCGCGGCCTGGCAGATGATGTGGTGCGTGTTGTCGGGCGCCGTCATGTAGCGGACGATGTTGGCGATCGTCCCGATCCGATGCAGGTCCTCGGGCCCGGGATCGTCCAGCTCCGGATTGCGCTGCAGAAGAATGCCGACCTGGCGCTCCTCGCGCACGGCCTGCTGGGCGGCGGCCATAGCCTTGGGGGAATCGACGGTGATCGGCACGACGGTGCCGGGAAACAGCACGGCGCGGCGCACCGGCACGATGATCAGCGCGTCATCGGGCAGACGCTGCGGCTCGCCTCCCTGGGGGGCGGACGAGGAGGCGCCGTCAGCCGGCAGGGCGGGATGTCCATCGGTAAGTTCGGTCATCGCGTGGCCTCAGGCAATCCTGGACAGGGCGAACACCAGGCAGCCGTTGCGGGCCGAGTGGTGGATGGCGTAGCGGCCCGGGGGCAGGGGGATGCGGCGCTCGAAGCGTCCCTGCGGCAGCTCGAGCCGGTGGATCACCGCATGACGCAGCTCGGGCGGCAGGGCCCTGCGGCCGGCGACGACGAGCATGCCGTCGTCGATGGTCGACACCACGTCATCGGGATCGACGCCGGGGAGGGCGACGGTGACCAGCACGCCCGCGTCGGTCTCGATCACGTCGGTCAGCGGTTCCCAGCACGGCTCCGGCGCCTCCTGCGACGCCCGCAGGCGGAACAGCTGCCGTTGCATGCGCTCGGCCTGCGCCAGGGCGGAGATCGCCTCCGCCAACATCCAATCCGCCGTGCTTCTCGTGGCCATGTCCGCTCATCCTGTGCCGCTGCACCCGTGCGGTAGGATATATGCGAGCAGCGCCCGAACTCCAGTTGCGCGGCCGAGCCGCTGTCCGGCTGGCCCGCGCGGCTTGGTGCGCTTAGACCAGCCGGCTGCCGCGCCCGGCCCAGAACGGCGTCCGCAGCGCCGGCTTGTCGATCTTGTTGGCCCCGCTGAGCGGGAGAGCGGTGTCACGGATCTCGATGGACCGGGGGCATTTGTAGCCGGCGATGCGGCCGCGGCAGTGGGCCATGATGGCGGCCTCCGTCAGCTCCGCGCCGGGCCCCGCCACGACGATGGCGTGCACGCTCTCGCCCCACTTGGGATGGGGAATGCCGATGACCGCGCATTGGGCGACGCCGGGCAAGGCGTAGAGCGCCTCCTCCACCTCGGTGGAATAGACGTTCTCGCCGCCGGTGATGATCATGTCCTTCAGCCGGTCGACGAGAAAGACGAAGCCGTCCTCGTCCATGTAGCCGAGGTCGCCGGTGTGCAGCCAGCCGTTGCGCAGCGTCTGGGCGGTGAGGTCGGGCCGGCCCCAGTAGCCCTTCATCACGGTCGGTCCCCGGGCGACGATCTCGCCGGTCTCGCCCGGGCCGAGGATGTTGTCCTCGGGGTCGACGATGGCGAGGTCGAGCCCCAGCAGCGCGCGCCCGACCGACTTGGCCTTGCCGAGATGGCGGTGCGAGGTGATGTAGCGCGGCGGCAGCGCCGTGCAGCTCGCGGTGAGCTCGGTCATGCCGTAGGCATGCACGAACTGTGCGTCCGGCATGAGCTGGAGCGCTTCGTTGAGCAGCGGCTCGGGCATGGGTGCCGCGCCATACGCCAGCATTCTCAAGCTGGAGAGATCGCGCTCGCCGGCCGTGGGGTGATCGAGCATCATCCGCAGCATGGTCGGCACGAGGTTCATGGCCGTGACGCGGTGCTCGTCGATAGCACGGAGCACCTCGGCAGGCTCGAACCGCGGGAGCAGCACGACGCGGGCGGCGGTCACCATCGCCGGTATGCAGGCGCCCGCGGCACCGACGTGGAACAGCGGCCCGCAGATGAGGCTCGTCGCCTCCTCGTCGAGCTTGACGGCTGCGGCGCACATCACGGCGCAATACATGATGTTGGCGTGCGTGTGCATGACTCCCTTGGGGGCGCCGGTGCTGCCGCTGGTGTAGAACAGCGCCGCGATATCGTCGCCGCCCCGCCCGGCGTCTGCGAGCGGGACGGCGGCGGCCAGCATGGCCTCATAGCCGACGAAGCCGTCCGGCACCGGGCCGTCGGCGCCCAGCACCAGCCGCCGCAAGGGGGCAAGGCGCGCGAGCTCGGGCACCAACGGCGCATGGGCCTCATCGACGATCAGGATCTCCGCTCCGCAGTCACGCAGGATGGCGGCCAGTTCCGGGACGGCGAGGCGCGTGTTGAGCGGCGTGAAGACGCCGCCGGCCCAGGGCACGCCGAAGTAGAACTCCAGATAGCGATGGCTGTTGTGGGCGAGCATGGCGACCCGGCCGCCTGGCTCCAGGCCCAGGCCGCGCAGGGCGCCGGCCAGCCGCTCGACCCGGGCTTTGAACTCGGCCCACGTGAACCGCCGCTCGCCGTCGACGACGGCCTCCTCGCGCCCGCGCAGACGCGCCGCCCGCTCGAGCGCCTGCGAGAGGCGCAACGCATCGCCGCCGCGTGCGGAAACCGGCGTGTCCGGCATGTCGCTCTTTCCTTGATCCACCAGGACGTCCCCGGCCGGCGGGTATAACGTATCTTATGTTATGATCAATGCGGCCGAATTGGATGAGATGGGCGCGCCGGCCAAGCTGGGGTGGCCGCCCGAACGTGTCCTTGCGCCCACAGCGCGCTAATGCACCTTGAAGTGGTCTCTGAAGGCGCCGGAGGACAGAATCCGCGCAGCGAACATGTCGAAGCGCCCGTCGCCGGTCACCAGCGCCGCGAGCGCGAACGCCTCCGCCACAACGCCGTAGGGCACCGCCTTGATCTTTCCGGCCCGGTTCCTCTCGGCCAGAATGCGCGTGCTGCCGTCCGGATCCACGCTGCCGTCCGTTCGAACCCGGAGCGCCAGCCAATCGGCGCCCTTGGCGATGAAGGCGGCGAGCTCCTGCTTGAGCCGCGCGTCGGGGCAGACGCTCCAATAGCGGGCGGCGTAGACCAGTCCGGTGGCCTGGTAGCCGACGTCCGGTCCGCCCCTCTCCGGGCTCATGCCGTCGGCCTGCTGGGCGCGGATGCCGCGTCGGGCGCTGTCGGCCGCGGCACGCTGCAACCGGACGTCCGGCCCGAGCGCCGCGGCGAGGCCCATGGCCGCCGCGCGGATGAAGAAGCGGTGAGAATAGGGGGCCTGTCTCACCAGGTCAGGGGACCGGTCCGGGTCCAGGGCCGCCAGCTGACGGGCACCGCAGACGATGCCCTCCTTGAGGTTGTTGGGAAAGCGCTTGGCCGGCGGCAAGTTCTGGTTGATGAGCTCGGCCCGGCCGGCGGCTTCCAGGAACATGGCGGCGCTGTGGATCGCGTCGCCACTGTCGAAGGTGCAGTCCGGTCTTTGATGGGCAAAGCCCCAGCCCAGGGCCTTCCACCCCTCCTGCACCAGGTCGGTCCGGTGCGTCGCCGATCCCTGCTGGATCAGCGTGGCGGCCCCGCGCTGGTCTTCGACGAAAGGCTGTGGCCGCTGGCCGGCCTCGAACGCCCGGTTGACTCCCATGGCTCCGGACGGCGAGGCCCGCACATTCGGCACGGAGGCCTGCAGGACGGCTGGATCCGCATACATGTTGGCGAGCTCGGCGCCGGGCGCGGTGAAGGCCAGCGCCGGCGCAGCGAGGATGGCGGCGGCCAGGAACCGGGTGAGGGGGGTGCAGAGGCGAGCGCGTGCCATTCCTCCGCCTCCGAAAGCGGAATTGGCTTAAGAGCTTAACAGACTCCTCGCCGCATCGCACCCCACCCGGGTCGCCCCGCCACGTCACGCGGCAGACGTGGGCGCTCGCTCGCGCGAAAGCGGCGCCTCAGTTCCCAGCGCTCACTCAGCGGCCTCCCGCTTCGCTCGCGGCTGGCCGCCATACTGCCGTGTCGGCGCTGGAAAGCCGCACGAGGTGCCGTCCGTGACCTTGACGTCGTTCTCCCAGGGCAGACGGTATCGGCCGTCCACCAGGTCCTGCATGTAGGTGTAGGGGCAATCGCCGGCGCCTCCTTTGACCGCAGTGAAGCCGCGATGGCCGAACTGGTAGATGTTGTTCTCGACGCCCCAATGGAGACGCGCTTCACGGACCAGGTCGGGGCGCACCTCGGCCGTGATGATCTCGTCGGCCCGGCCGGTGATGCCGTGCGCGATGATCTCGCCGTCGAAGTTCACGATCATGCCTTCGCCCATGGAATCGAAGGTTCCGTCCGAGCCGCACATGCAGACGTTGGCGGTGACCATGAGGTTGCAGAAGGCATTCGCCTGGTTGGTGAAGCGCCAGGAAGAGCGGATCGGCGCAGTGTAGCCGGCGGTGCGGATCATGATCTCGGCGCCCTTGTAGGCGCACTCCCGGGCCATCTCGGGGAACATGCCGTCGTGGCAGATGATGAGCGCGAGCTTGGCGCCCTTCGGCCCGTCGATGACGGGGATGCCGACGTCACCCGGCTCCCAGGGCTCGACCGGCACCCACGGGTGCATCTTGCGGTAGTAGAGCTTCACCTCGCCCCGGTCGTCGATGATCAGGCCGGAATTGAACGGGTTGCCGCCCGGATTGGCCTCCATGATGGAGAAGCAGCCCCAGATGGCGTTGTCGATGCAGGCCTGCTTGAGGGCGGCGACCTCCGGCCCGTCCAGCGTGCACATGATCTCCGGGTTCATGTCCATCGACAGCCCGTGCAGCGCGTATTCGGGAAAGACCACGAGGTCCATGCCGGCCAGGTTGGCCCTGGCCTTGGCCACGAGCTCCACCACCCGGGCGGTCTGCCGCGTCAGGTCGGCCTTGGTGGCCACGTTCGGCAGCTGAAGCTGCACGAGCCCGATGACGACGCCGTTCGGCGACTTGTTGAGACCACCTAATCCGTTCATGCGAGATCCTCCTGGGGGCGTGGGTTTGATCGTGCTGCTCTGCGCGTAGCGTGCAAGAGGGATGCCGAAGCGCCGCGTCGCCGGCTCTCGCAACCGCGAAACTTTGATGGCAGGATGACTCCATAACAACGGATATGGAGGAGCCCGGTGTCAGATCCCAGCCGCGCGCGCGCGCCAGATGAAGTGAGCTTCGACGCTGCGGCCCTGCGCGAAAGGTACCGCGTCGAGCGCGATCGGCGGGTGCGGGCCGAGGGCAACGACCAGTACGTCGAGATGGCGGGTGCCTTCGCCCACTACCTCGACGATCCCTACGGGGATCCCGGCTTCACCCGTCCGGCGGTCGTCGAGCAGGTGGAGGTGCTGGTCGTGGGCGGCGGATTCGGCGGGCTGCTCGCGGGTGCGCGCTTGCGCGAGGCTGGGATCGACGATTTCCGCATCATCGAGAAGGGCTCGGCCTTCGGCGGCACGTGGTACTGGAACCGCTATCCCGGTGCTGCCTGCGACACCGAGAGCTACATCTACCTGCCGCTGCTGGAGGAGACCGGCTACATTCCGCGGCGCAAATACGCCCGCGCGCCGGAGATCCTGGCGCATTGCGAGCGCATCGGGCGCCATTTCGATCTGCATGGGCGCGCTCTGTTCCAGACCGTCATCACCGGGATGCGCTGGGACGACGACGCGGCGCTCTGGCAGGTGAGCACGGACCGCGGCGATGCGATCAGCGCGCGCTTCGTGATCCTGGCCGGTGGCCCGCTGCACCGGCCCAAGCTGCCCGGCATTCCGGGCGTCGACACGTTCAAGGGCCACACCTTCCACACCAGCCGCTGGGACTATGCCTACACCGGCGGCGATCCGGGCGGCGGGCTCACGGGCCTCGCGGACAAGCGGGTCGGCATCATCGGCACCGGCGCGACGGCGGTGCAATGCGTGCCGCACCTGGGTGAATGGGCCAAGGAACTCTACGTCTTCCAGCGGACGCCCTCGTCGGTCGACGTGCGGGCCGACCGGCCGACCGATCCGGACTGGGTCGGCGGCCTGGTGCCGGGCTGGCAGCGCGAGCGGATGGACAACTTCACCACCGTCATCTCCGGCGGCGATTTCGACGTGGATCTGGTCAACGACGGCTGGACCGACCTGATCGGCAACATCCTGCTGGCGGCACGCCGCAAGGCGCAGGCCGGCGAGGAGGTGGCGGATGCCGCCGCGCTGGTGCAACTCGCCGACTATCAGAAGATGGAGCGGGTGCGGGCGCGGGTGGACGCCGTGGTCAAGGACAAGACCACGGCCGATGCCCTGAAGCCCTGGTACAACCAGTTCTGCAAGCGGCCGTGCTTCCACGACGAGTACCTCCAGACCTTCAACCGGCCCGGCGTGCGGCTGGTCGACACCCACGGCCAGGGCGTCGAGCGTATCACCGAGCGCGGTGTCGTGGTCGACGGACGCGAGTACGAGCTCGACTGCCTGATCTTCGCGACCGGCTTCGAGGTGGGCACCGACTACACCCGGCGCATCGGCTTCGAGGTCCATGGCCGCGGCGGCCGGACCCTCACGGACAAATGGAAGAACGGCGCCGAGACCTATCACGGCCTGTTCAGCCGCGGCTTTCCCAACTGCTTCATCGTCGCCCCGCTCCAATCGGGCCAGAGCGCCAACTTCCAGCACATGCTGGACGAGCAGACCAAGCACATCGCTCACGTTCTCGGCGAGGTCAGGGCGCGCGGCATCAGGACGTTCGAGCCGACCGAGACGGCCGAAACCGAGTGGGTCGACACGGTCGTCCGACAGGCGGTCGCCCGCCAGCCTTATCTGAAGGAATGCACGCCGGGCTACTACAACAACGAGGGCGGCGAGCTGGATATGCGCGTCGCCAAGAACAACCAGTACTGGCGCGGGCCGGTGGCCTTCATCCGCATTCTCGACCGTTGGCGGCGCGACGGCAGCCTGCCCGGACTGGACGTGACCTTCGAGACGGCCGAAGCGGCGGCGTGACCGCAAGGGATTGAGCGAGAGGCTTGGGCCAGCGCCGGTCCGAGCGTCGACAGTGCGCGCGCCGTGTGGCGCGCGGGGAGGACAGGACGACATGTTGAAACGAGTGCTGATCGCCAACCGCGGCGAGATCGCGATCCGGATTGCTCGAGCCGCTTCGGCGCTGGGCATCGATACGGTGAGCGTCCACGCCCCGGCCGATGCACTGGGCCTGCACACCCGGGTAAGCGGCCGGTCGGTGGCGATCGGCGCGCAATACGCCGATCCGGTCCAGGCCTACCTGGACATCGAGGCCTTGATCGAGGCGGCTCGCGCCAGCGAGTGTGATTGTGTTCATCCCGGCTACGGCTTTCTGTCCGAGAACGCCGCCTTCGCGCAGCGCTGCCGCGACGAGGGACTGGTGTTCGTCGGTCCCTCGCCCGAGGCGCTGAGTCTCTTCGGCGACAAGGTACAGGCGCGTGCGCTGGCGCGCTCGCTCGGACTGCCCACGGTGCCCGGCAGCAGCAAGGCGCTGGAGACGGTGGCGGCAGCCCAGGATGCGGCGGCGAGCGTCGGCTTCCCGGTGATGCTGAAGGCGTCCGCCGGCGGCGGCGGCCGCGGCATGCGCCGGGTGGATCGGCCCGACGACCTGCCCGATGCCTTCGCCCGCTGCCGCAGCGAGGCAGAAGCCGCCTTCGGCGATGGCTCCGTCTTCCTCGAGAAGCTGGTGGAGCGCCCCCGTCACATCGAGGTGCAGGTGCTGGCCGACGGCGCCGGCCACACCACGCATCTGTGGGAGCGGGACTGCTCGGTGCAGCTGCGCAACCAGAAGGTCGTGGAGATCGCGCCGGCGCACGGCCTGGATCCGGCACTCCGCGGCCGCATCCTCGACGACGCTGTGCGGCTGGCGCGCGCCGGCCACTACGTGAATGCGGGGACGGTGGAGTTCCTCGTCGATCCGGAGCGCGGCGAGCATTACTTCATTGAGTGCAATCCGCGCATCCAGGTCGAGCACACCGTCACCGAGGAGGTGACCGGCGCCGATCTGCTGGAGGCGCAGTTCCGCATCGCCGCCGGCGAGACGCTGGCGGACCTGGGCCTCGCCGAGCCGCCGCCGGTGCGCGGCTATGCCGTCCAGGCACGGGTGACCGCGGTCGGGGCGGGCACGCTGACCGGCTACCGCGAACCGGGCGGGCCCGGCGTGCGCGTGGATTCGTGCGGCTATCTGGGTCTTGCGCCGCCGCCGCAGTTCGATCCCATGTTCGCCAAGGTGATCGCGCGCTCGAACTCCACTGGCACTCTGGCGTCGGCCGTGGAGCGCACAGCCCAGGCGCTGGGCGAATTCTACATTGCCGGCCTGCCCACCAATCTCGGCCAGCTCCAGGCGATCCTCGCGGCACCCGCGGTGAGCGCGGGCGATGCGCGCACGACCCTGCTGGCGGAGCAGCCCGATCTGGCTGCGCCGACCGGCGGCGGCACGGCCAAGCCGACCGGCGCGCTGGCGCTGCTGAAGGAGCGCGGGGGCGCCGACGCGCGCGGCCGCATCGATGCGGCCATGCCCTCGGCCGGCCTGCCTGTCCCGGACGGGGATGAGGGCGTCGAGGCGCCCATGGCCGGCACCGTCGTGGACGTGTCGGCTGCGGTGGGCATGACTGTCGAGGCTGGGCAAACCTTGATCGTGGTCAGCGCCATGAAGATGGAAACGACGGTCGCGGCACCGTGCGCCGGCGTGGTCACGGCGCTCGCGGCCACGGTCGGTGGGACGGTCAGCGCCGGTGAGGTGCTGGCCGTGATCGCCCCCTCGGAGGATGCCGCCACGCGAGCCGCCCAGGCCGCCACCGCGGCTGAGGGCTGGGCCCCCATGCTCGCCGACGTCGCCGCACTCCAGGCCATTGCTCACGGCCGGTTTGCGGACGGATCGAAGGACCCGGGCGTGGTGCGCCAGCGCAGCCGAGGCAAGCTCACCTGCCGAGAGCGCATCGACCTTTTCCTGGACGATGGCTCCTTCCGCGAGGTCGGCAGCCTGGCGGGCTTCGCCAGCTATGACGACTATGGCGGCATCGCCGGCTTCACCCCCGCCAACCACGTGGGCGGCTGGGGCCGCCTCGAGGGACGGCGGACAGTGGTCTGCGCCGACGACTTCACCTCCCGCGGCGGCCATTCCGACGGCGCCATCGGCCAGAAGAGTCGCTATCTCGATGAACTGGCGCTGGAGCTGCGCTGCCCCTCGGTGCGCATGCTCGACGGCTCATCCGGCGGCGGCAGCGTCGCCACCATGGTGCCCAAGCAGGCTGCGGCGGGTGAGAGCGGCGCGCGCGAGAGCTCGGGCGCCATCACCGCCGGGCGCCCGCGCGTGGAAGGTGGGGGCGGCTCCTTCCTGCCGGGCCATCTGGGCAGCTCTCTCTATGCTGAGCAGCTCAAGACGGTGCCGGTGGTCAACATGCTGCTTGGCAGCGTCGTCGGCATCGGCGCCGCCAAGGCGGTGCTCGGCCACTTCTCGGTGATGGTGCGCGACATGTCGCAGCTGTTCGTGGCGGGGCCGCCCGTGGTCGCCCACGCCATGGGCTACGAGATCAGCAAGGAGGATCTGGGCGACTGGCGCGTCCATTGCCGCAACGGCTCGGTGGACAATCTGGCCGAGAGCGAAGGCGAGGCCATGGACATGGCCCGGCGCTTCCTCTCCTTCCTGCCGCCGAGCGTATACGAGGCGCCGCCGGTCGTACCGACCGACGATCCCGCCTCGCGGCGTGAGGAGCAGCTGTTCAGCCTGGTGCCGCGCAAGCGCAACGCTACCTTCGATATCCGCCGCGCCATCCGGCTGATGGCGGACCAGGGCTCGTTCTTCGAGGTCGGCCCGCACTGGGGCACCGACCAGGTCACCGCCTTTGCAAGGTTTGCCGGTTATCCTGTCGGTGTGATCGCCTCCGACAGCCGGCACGAGAACGGCGGTGCGCTGACGGCGGATGGCTGCGACAAGCTCAAGCGGCATCTCGATCTGTGCGACCTGTTCCACCTGCCCATCGTCAACCTGGTCGACAACCCGGGCTTCGCCGTCGGCCGCGAGCACGAGATGACGGGGACCATTCGCAAGGGCGGCGAGTGGATGATCGCCTTCGCGCAGGTTGCGATCCCGATCTTCACCGTCATCATGCGCCGCAGCTTCGGCGTCGCCGGCAACAACTACGCCACGCCGCGCGGGCCCGCATCGCCCCGCGTGGTGTGGCCCTCGGCCGATGTCGGCGGCATTCCGCCTGAAGGCGGCATCGAGGCGGCCTACAAGCGCCAGCTCGCGGAAGCGGCCGACCCGGTGGCATTGCGCGCCGAGATCGAGGCGCGCATCGAGAGCGTCCGCGGGCCCGTGGGTCCGCTCAACCGCTTCCAGATGGAGGAGATGATCGACCCGCGCGATACGCGCGCCTGGATCTGCGACTGGGTCGGCGACGCCCACCGGCAGGCCGCCGTTCCGCAGCGTCTCGCACCCCGTCCGCTCGGCTTCCGGCCATAGACCTTCGGAGCGTCGAGGGCCCTCCCAGGGGTGACGAAAGGCATCCCGCGCCAACTGTGGCGCGGGATTGCTCGCCATCATGACCGGCCCTGACGGGAGACGGCGTTGCCGCACCGCGCTGCTCTTCGCAGTAAGGAACTGGCTCGCCGAGGGCCGCCGGGCCGGGCGGTCCGATGTCGTGAGCGCCCAGGCTCGCGACGCACGGCCGGCGCCGGCGTCTCGAAGCCGACGACAGCGCAAACTGGCAATCAGGGCGGGCGCGGCGAGGTTAGCGTTGCCGGCGCCGACGGCGAACAGCACCGTGCGGACGGCGGCCAGAAGGTCAGGGCGGTCGCATCGGCGTGCATCGGCGCCTTCCTCAGCGGCCCTTGAAGTGCGGGCGGCGTTTCTCCGCGAAGGCCGCCGCTCCCTCCTTGATGTCGTCGCTCCGCAGGCTCGCCCGATGCCGCGCGTCGGCGGCCGGCCCGTCGAGCTCGTTCCGTGCGATCTCGTTGATGGTGCGCTTGAGCCCCTGAACCGCGAGCGGGGCGAGGCCGGCCAGTGTCGCCGCGAGGGCATTGACGCGCTCGTCGAACTGCTCAGCGGTGACGAGTTCGTCCAGATAGCCGATGCGCAGCATCTCGTCGGCGTCGATGCGCGCGGCCGTGAGGAAGAGCTTCCTGGCGGCGGCGGGGCCGAGCCGGCTCACGTAGCGCACCACGCCGCCGCGATAATAGTGCAGCCCGAGCCGCGCCGCCGGCATGAACATCTCCATGCCCGCAACGCCGATGCGGAAGTCACAGGCCAGCGCCAGGTCGGTCGAGCCGCCGTAGACGCTGCCGTTCAGCCGGGCGATGGTCGGCACACGCACGTTCTCCAGGCAGTCGACCATGGCCTCGAAGCTCGGCGCGTCGGCTGTCGCCGGTATCTCGGCCGCGGGCGAGGCCGCCTGGCGCGCCAGGTCGCCGAGGTCGTAGCCGGCCGAAAAGGCCCGGCCGGTGCCGGTGAGCACGAGCGCGCGGATGGTCCGGTCGTGCTCGATACGCTCGAGATGGGTGGTGATGACGCCGATGTCTTCGCGCTGGATGCGATTGAGGTGGGCGGGCCGGTTGAGCCGGATGGTGGCGCAGGCCCCGTCGATCGTCAGCAGGGGCGGGCTTGCGGCGGCCCCGTCCGTCTCGGCCGCCGATCGCTGTGACAGGTCCATGGTCCTGTTCCTCCCTCGGACATTTTCATTTGTCGTATGAACCCGTCGGAAGCGCTTTGGTGGCGAGCCGAGGGACCGCGACCGTTCGGGCTCTGGCGACGGGTTTGGGCTTTCAAGGCGATGGATGGGTCATGCCCGGCCATGACGTTGAGAATAAGAAGCTTTCGGTTCCAACCGTGTCATGGTCGGGCTCGACCGACCACCATCCGCTGCGTCGACAGCGCATGCGCCGGGCCAATCGAGCACTGCCGTGGCCCTCGCCGTCCTGCGCGAGGCATTTGCGGAGGGGGGGTGGCGACCCCGGCAGGGCTCGAACCTGCGACATTCGGCTTAGAAGGCCGACGCTCTATCCAGCTGAGCTACGGGGCCTGGCACATTTGGCGATCGAATGACCCACCCGATCGTGGGAAAGCGCTCCGAAACCAAAACCTGAGGAAGTCCGCGCGCGATCGGTAAGGCTGCGCCTGCGGTCCACCTATACCGGACGGCTCAGTGGGTCCATTGCCCGATGCGATTGAACTTGAAATTGTCGGAATAGGCCATCTGCCGGTGGTGGACCTCCTTGGGCTCCTCCACGCGATAGGCGATGCCGTTGCGCTCGGCGTAGGCGATCGCCTCTTCCTTGGTCTCGAAGCTGAGCCTGAGCTGTTGGCGCGTATCGGCCGAGCTGGTCCAGCCCATCAGGGGCTCGACTCGGCGTGGCGCCGACGGATCGAAGTCAAGCGTCCAGCGCTTGGTCTTGGCGGTGCCGGACTGCATTGCGGTGCGGGCCGGCCTAAAAATGCGCGCGGTCATGGTCGTCAACCCCAACTGGCCATCCGATGTGGCGGCACCGCTCCCGCCGCGTCAACGACAGGACCTTGTAGCCGTTCCAATCCACCTATCACCGCCACGGGTTGGTGACAAACGCTGGGTGGCGGTGGGCGCGCAGGTCCTCGGCCTGAATCGCGAACCCTGCGGCTGCGCGAGAGCACGGCGGGCCGCACGCAGCGCATATCGGACTAGCGCGAATAAATATTGGACTGGGGCGTATAGGTGTGTGATTTTCCCGCAACTCGCCCGCTCTAACGCGCGCGATGCCAAAAATGAGACCGATTCTAAAGTACGGATAAACGACTTTCTAAATCAGATAATTGAGCGTTCATTTCAATTGCTTCTAGTATCGGTTCGAAGTCTGGTCGTGTTGACGCTGTAGTGGCGCGCGTTACTCCCACGCTGAACCGTGGGAGATTTTATGAGCACGACTAAGCTGGCCAGGCGTAGCAAGGTGATTGCCAAGTATGCCGCAGGTGCCGGTTGCATGCTGCTGGCTGGCACGCTGGCCAGCCCGGCTCTTGCCCAGGATGCGGGGGGCGCGGCCACCGGCAACGTCACCCTGGACGAGATAACGGTCACCGCGGCGCGCGCGGCGCGGCCGGTCGAGGACATTCCCCAGACCGTGCAGGTGATCGATCGGACCGAGATCGAAAAGCAGCTTGCCATCAGCCCCAGCGCCGCGGGCGCGCTGTCCCGCCTGGTGCCGGGCTATTCGGCGTCGACCCAGACGGTCTCGAGCGCTTCCGAGACCTTCCGCGGCCGCGACCTGCTGGTGATGATGGACGGCGTGCCGCTCAACTCGCCACTGCGCGACGTCTCGCGCATCCTCGGCCTGATCGACCTCAACAGCGTCGAGCGCATCGAGGTGGTGGCGGGCGCTTCGAGCCTCTATGGAGCCGGCGCCACCGGCGGTACCGTGAACTTCATCACGCGCAAGGGGGGAGACGGCGCTCCGAAGATCGGCGTCAACGCCGCCGTCAGGGCCTTCACCGCCAATGTCGGACCGTCCTTGGCGCCCGAACTGTCCGGCTCGTTGAGCGGCAAGGCGGGTGGCTTCGACTATCTCGTCATCGGCAGCGGGCGGGCCGCCGGTCGTACCTACGACGGCTCGGGCCGGGAGCTGCCGTCCGACTCCATGCTCGGGCAGGGCGGCGGCGACCGCTTCCAGCAGGGCAACCTGCTAGCCAAGCTGGGCTACGACTTCGACGCCAGCCGGCGCTTCGAGGTTTCCGGCAATCTGGTCTATTTCGACCAGAATCCGCAGTGGAACACGTTATATTCGGCGCCATTCGCGCGGCCGGAATTCGGAAGCCCCTACACCGGTGAGAGCGTCCTCGAGAACACGCAGAATATCTCCGCTCGCTATACCGACAAGGATTTTGCTCTCGGCAGCCTGAGCATTTTAGGCTATTACAACAATATCGAAAAGCGCTTCAATTTTTCGAATTTCTCCTATCCATACAACAGCCTGGTTTACTATTCGTTCCTCCCGAGCAGTCCGACTAGCCCGAACAATCAGACGATCCTCTACTCCCAGAGAGGCGGCCTGAACCTCACCATCGATACGCCCCTCGACATGTTCTGGCAGGGTGCCAAGTTCACCTGGGGCGCGGACCTGATCCGCGAGAAGACCCACCAGACGCTGACCAACGGGCAGGAGGTGTTCACCCCACTGGGCCAGACCACCTACGCCGGCTTCGGCTTGTTGCAGGTGCCCGTCGGCGACCGGTTGGTGCTGCGCGGCGGCGTCCGCTACGAGTATTTCGACCTCAACGTCGACAATTTCGTCCGCCCGGCCGCCTATATCGGGCTCGCGGCGCGCACCCCGCTGGGCTATCAGGCCTACGTGTTGCCGGCTCTCAACGTGACCGGGGGCAACTTCGATTATTCGGCCCCCACCTTCAACGCCGGTGCGACCTACAAGCTGACCGACCGGGCCGAAATCTACGGTGGCTTCTCGCAGGGCTACGCCCTGCCGGACGTGGGCGCCTTCACCCGTCGGGCCGGGTTGTCCACGGCCTATGCGTGTTCGGTGGCGCGGCCGAACTGCCTGCGCCCGGGAACAAGCGTCAGCTATGCTTCGATCGGGCCGGAGGCGCAGATCGTCAACAACTACGAGATCGGTATCCGCGGCAGCGCCGGCCCGGTGAAGGCGAGCCTCGCCGGCTACATCAGCACCTCGAACGAGGGCGTCACCTTCGACCCGCTGACCAACCAGATCTCGCAGCAGAAGGAGCGGATCTGGGGCGTGGAGTTCATCGGCGAATGGGCGGTGAACACCAATCTCACGCTGGGCACCAACGCCACGTATCGGGACGGCCGCTACGACAGCAACCGGGACGGACGCCTCGACAGCGCACTGCCCAACAACCGTATCGCCAGCCCCTATCGCGGCACGCTGTTCGGCGCCTATCGCTTCGACAACGGCCTGATGATCCGGCTGGAAGCGGAGGCCTTCTCCGGCCGCAACGAGCGCATCGATCTCGCCGGCACCCGCTACGAGATCAAGCCCGGCGTGACCGCCAATGCGCTGGTGACCTATCCGATCGAGCAGGGTGAGTTCTACGTCGCGGCCAACAACCTGCTGGATGCCACCTACCAGAACCCGACGGCGACCTCGGTGCGCAACCTGCCCGTCTATTCCTGGGGCCGCACCGTGACGCTCGGCTTCCGCACCTCGTTCTGATGCCGGCGATGGCTGCGCACCGCGCGAGTGCATTTCCGCGTTTCTTCGAATCGCCGAAATGCTCTATCTGTTTGTTTTGTCGCGTTTTCTTCACGCGAACCGGCGTCCACTTCGCTCGAAAACGCTCTAAAGGGCTTCGCGATCGGGTGGAATCACCCAATCGCAGAAGTAGCGCTTCCGACTCAGAGGGCTGGAGCATTTCTCTGCAATTGGACGACGCTCATCCGATCGCGAAATGCTCCAGCCCCGTGAGGGGGCCATGAGCGCCGTGGACCAGGCCGCGGTCGCGACCGGCGGTCGGGGACGCATGCGGCTCTTCGCCGTGCTCGGCGGGCTCTACATGGCCCAGTCGATTCCCTCCTACCTCTTCGTCGCGGCCATCCCGCCGATCATGCGCGAGCAGGGGGTGTCGCGCACGGCGATCGGCTATCTCAGCATCCTCATGCTGCCGCTGGTGCTCAAGTTCCTGTGGGCACCGCTGGTCGATCGGGTCCGGCCGCTGGCGCGGGCGCACCGGGCAAGCTGGGTGTGCATCACCCAGGCCGGCGTCATCCTCGCTATCCTCGCCCTGCTCGCGGTGGAGCCCACCAACGTCGCGGCCATCATTGCCGTCGGCTCGTGCGCTTCGCTGCTGATCTCGACCCAGGACATCGCCACCGACGGCTACGCTGCCAAATATCTGCCGCCAGAGGACCGGCCAATCGGCAACGCCATACAGGGCGCGGCGGTCGCCTTCGGCGTGATCATCGGCGGCACGCTGGGCCTGGTGCTCTATCACCACATCGGCTGGACCGGCATGATCCTGATGGTGGCAGGGTTCTCCGTCGTGCCGCTGATCGCGGCGCTGGCCATGCGCGAGAGCGACGCGTCAGCGCCGGCCACGGCCCGGCCGTCGCTGCGCGCCTTCCTGGCGCGTCCCGAGGCGCGCCAGATCCTGTGGATCGCGCTCACCTATCGGGCGAGCGAGGGGCTGGTGAAAGCCATGGAGGGCCCCTACCTCGTCGACGCCGGCGTGCCGCTCGACGTGATCGGCCTCATCTCCGGCCTGGCGGCGACCACCGTCGGCCTTGTCGGCGCGGCGCTCGCAGCCTGGCTGATCCGGCGCTCGGGCGTGGCGATGGTGCTGAGCCTGCTCGGTGGGCTGCGGACCCTGTGCTTCGCGCTGTTCGCGCTGCATGCCTATGGGGCGCTCACCGGCCATTGGCCGCTGTTCGGCGCCGCGTTCTTCCAGACGCTGATCCGCTACATGGAGATCGTGGCGCTCTACAGCCTGTTCATGGCGGTGACCTCGAGCGACCAGCCGGGGACCGACTTCACCATCCTGGCCTGTGCCCAATTGGTGGTCTACCTGATCGGCTCCATGCTGTCCGGCCGCATTGCCGATGCTTTCGGCTACGGACCTTTGTTCGCCTTCTGCACGGCTTTGTCCGGCGCCGCCGTCGTGCTCGCCGTCGCGCAGTTGCGGGCGATCGAGCGATCGCCGTCGCCGCGGCTATAGCCGCAGCTTGATGGGGTTGGCGACGAGGGCCACGGCGCCGCGGCGGTGGCCGGTCTCGAAGGCGGCGTAGCGGAGCGCGGCCTCCCGGTCGCTGAACAGGCCACCGGCGCGGCCTTCGGTCTCGGCCGCGATCCAGTGTCCCTCCGCGTCGCGGCCCACGACGAACGAGATCGCCCGCGAGGGAGGTTCAATATCGTCGTGGCGCAGATGCAGGGTCGTCATCGTCTTGCTCGATCCATTGCCGCGGCTGCACATGGCCGCAGAGAGAAGATGCGGTGAGCCGCATCAAGGATCGAGCCTCCGCGGAGGGCTGAAATATAAGGGGCGCATAAGGTGTCGGCGCGCCTAGGCGTGAAACCAAGCCGCGGACGGTGAGGCTGCGGCCGCCGCCATCGCCAGCCCCGGCTCCTTGCACCATCGTGCCCTCGGCTAGAGTATTCGTTTTGATCAAGCGGGATTTGGTGCCTATTTTCGGTTTTGCTTGAGGAGAGCGTTAGCGAGGACGATGAGTTTTCGCATGATGGCGGTTATGGCGAGCTTGGGCGGATTCACCCCAAGCGCAAAAGGAAGCAGCCCGGATTCAAAGGCTTTGGAGCATGTCTGCGCCATAGGATGAACCCGTCGAATGGCGAAATGCTGTAGCGAGATCCCCAAACGGGGGATGCCTACAGCCCAACGTCCGAGGCGGGGCTTAGCGGCGGGTGGCACTATGTTGGTGCGCGCATCGGGCTGAGTAACATCAATGGACGTCCGCAAAGTCGAGCTCCACGGGCTTCAAATGCTGCGCGCCGTCGCGGCCCTGGCGGTGGTCGTGCACCACAGTCTCGAGGTTTCGGAGGGTGCGCCGGGACATGGGTTCAGTCCGGACTGGCTGACCACCTGTGGTGCCGCGGGCGTGGACATCTTCTTTGTCATCAGCGGCTTCATCATGGTCTATGTCAGCTTTCCGCCCGGTCGGCGGACGGAGCTGCCGGCGACTTTCCTGGCCCGGCGAGTTGTGCGGATCTATCCGCTGTATTGGATCTGTTCGGCCATGATACTGCTGATATTTAGTATCGGGCTTCTCAGAAATCAGAATTTCGATCTCATGACCGTGCTTAATTCGGCAATCTTATTGCCCGGTCACAAGCTCATACCGATGGCCTGGACGCTGTCATTCGAGATGTATTTCTATATCGTGTTCGCCGCCTGTCTTCTGCTGGCGAACGTGTATGCGTCCTCTCTGGCGGTGATCGCCGTCATCGTGAGCGGAATCGTCATCGGACGGATCCTGCCGCCATCGACCTTCAGTGAGTTCGTCGGAAGCCCGCTCGTGCTGGAATTCTGCTTCGGGCTGATTCTCGCGCTTCTCGTCATGCGCGGCGGCCTCCGCATCCCGCCGCGCCTCAGCATTGTCGGCTTCGGGCTGCTCGCGGCGGCGCCGGCGTTCATCGCCCATCCCAGCACCAACGGCTTACCCGACACCGCCCGCGTGCTCGCCTGGGGCCTGCCCGCTACATTGATCGTGGCGGCCTTCGTTTCCATCGGGCCGCCCCGCTCGGCGGCGGCCCGCACGGCGGTAGCGTGGGGCGACGCGTCCTATTCGCTCTACCTCACCCACGCCTTCGTGATGATCGCGTATGGCTGGCTCCTCAAGTTCACCTTCATCGGCACGATCTCCCAGATCATGGTCGTGCCGCTGGTGGTGGCCGCCTGTATCGCTGTCGGGCTGGTGACTCACGTCGTCGTCGAGCGGCCATTGGTGAGCCTCGGCCGCAGGCTCACGGGCCGGCCGCGGAGCGAGGGCGGCATGCGCCCGGCAACTCAGCAGGTCGATGGGGAGATGTCCCCATTGCCGCCGCTCGCCGCGGGGACGGCTCAGGCCAAGCTCCGCTAGACCGGAGGATCCGATCGGATCGGGACGATGCGGCAGGAGAGCGGATCGCCCGGGGTTCAGTTCGCCGGGGGGACGGGACAACTCGTGTCCCCCTCCTCGCATTTCAGATATCCCTTCAGATCGCTCGTTCGTGCTTTCGTCAGCCGGTCCAGGCACATCGCATAGATCATCGGATTGACCGAGCCGCCCGCCGAGCCCGACGACGAGAAGACGCACTCGGCGTCGCGGAACGCTACCCACGCCCGCTGCGCGGCGACGAGCAGCTTCGTCGTATCGGCATCGCTCTTCAAACGCTGTTCGATCTGCTTGTACAGCGCATTCAGCTCGGCATCCGAGGCCTTGAATGCCTTGCCGGCGCAATCGTCCATCGCTTTCTGGCTCGTCGCGTTGGCGCACTCGCCGGCATGCAGACCTGATAGCGGCGCGATCATCAAAAAGAGGAGGAGAAGAAGTCGCCGCATTTCAGTCTCCGCGCGTCAGGGCAGAAGGGATAACCCATCACGATCGAGGACTGAACACCGGCCGGTCTTCGCCCTGATAGTGGGCGACTCACGAGGTCCTTTTTGGTGTTCGCCGGGCGGCAGCGCGCTCCGTCTCCAGATGCGCGCAGTCCGGGCACAGCGCCTCGTCGCTGCCGTCCTCCACGATCCAGCGCATCCGGCGAAGTTCCGGGCGGAGGCACCGGAGGGAGTAGCTCTCGCCGTCGGCGGACGCGACCAAATGGAGCTCGACCTCCTCGCGGCAGAGGTCACACATCACGATGACTGACGCTTCGGAGATCATGGTCCCTTCCGAGCGCGGTCCAGCGGCGAGCAAGAGGAGGACCTAGCGCTGGCGCTTGAGCGTATAGCAGGCGACAACCTTACCCTCGGGGTTTGAATGGTTGTAGCATGCCTCGATCGTGGTGGGATCGATGACGTTCAGGATATACTGGCCGTCGTCGTCGAGCATGATGCCGCCCGCGCCGTCGTTCATGAGCGCACCGATGATCGTCTCTGTCTTCGTGCCTGAAGACGACGTTCCGACGAAGCGGTTTCCCTGCTGTTGCTTTATTACGAAGGTGAACTCCAGCGCCTGAGAGGGCAAGTTGGGCTCGCTGCCCTCGGTGGGTCGATAGGGATTTGCACCCCGATGGACGGCGGTGGCTTCGCCCTTCCATGTGCCGACGATATTGATCGGATCGGCAAGCGCTGAAACCGACGTTGCGACCAACCAGACGACGGCGCCGATCACGCTCATACGCTTCATCGAAGGGACTCCCGGACTATGAGACTGCCGACCCATATCAGCGGAGCCAACGGTCGGCCATCCGGGACGCGCGTGCCATAGCACCTTAGACAACGTCAATCGACGCCCGATCAAAACTCGAGGGCGGCCGGCGTTGCCGGGGGCCGGGCGGCCCCGCGCTGTTGCGCTGAAAATGACGCGACGCGATTAGGAACGTGTCGAAACCCTTGCCGTTTGATCACGTCGCGACCGGGTGTCGGGATGCCCACGCCTGAGCCCTGCACAACCTTGGAGGCAGGCAATGCAGGGCTGCTGGAGGGGAGGCGAGGGTCGCGCTGTGAAGGGAGCTGGCGAACTCAGTAATCGTCGTCGTCGCGAAGCCGCCGATTGCGGATCGAGCCGGTCGTGTCGGGATCACCGCGATACCTGTCGACTCGACGATTGTAGCGCTCGCCGTACCGCTGATCGTGACGCTCGTAGCGACGCGCGCGAGGCTCCGCATAGCCGTCGTCGCCCCGCTGAATGATGACCCGGGGGGCTCCGTCCCGTCCGATGCCGATCGACTGGGCCTGTGCCGACGGCGCAGCCATCGGTAGTGCCAGGGGCGCGAGTAGCGCGAGGGCAGCGAATGCTTTCATGATCGGGATCTCCGTCAACATCTCACTGGATGGTTAACGGTCGCCCTATCGAGGGGTTCCGAAGGTCACGGGATTGAGAGGAGAGCCGTACCCCGCTCCACGCGCCCCAATCCCGTGCGCGACGTCAGCATCTTCGGCGGAGCGATGCCGGCATGCCCGCCTATTAAAGCGAGCTCCGAACGAGCGGCTATCGCGGGCTCGCCCACCGCGGGGTCTGCAAAGATGCCCATCGAGACCACGACTGAGGAATACCGGCGCTTCCTTCTCGTTGGACAGTCTAGCCACGACGCCAGGCGAGGGGGCTCTCCATGTTGGGTCGGCCTATGGGCTCGTTGCCCAAGAAGATTCACGCGTCGGCAGGGGGACCGATGAAGGGCTCCGCTTCCTGAATTCCCACTGTAGGCCTGACCGAGAGGGGGGCGCGCAAGTCGTCCAAGATAGACCGGTGCCTTGACCTTGGCGGAGCGCGGGGACGGCGGGGGGCAAGGGCGGCATGTCCCTCCCGGGCACAAATTACCGCAGGATCGCGGCAGTCCGGCCGCTTGCTTGCTCAAACCCACGGGTTCGCCAGTTTCGCATCTGGCTCCTGGTCCCCCACGCCTCCTACAGAGGGTAATCCGATCTGCCGCCGCCGCGAGAGCCTCTTGCGCCGCACAACCGTGGCGAATATGAACCAAGAGTTAATATTCCGCACAAGGGATGGATCGGCAATGGGCACGCTGTGGGTGAATGCCGCGATCGTCGCAGACCTCGCCCTCCTCGTCTTGGTCTTGTCCCTCGCTTACCTCGTAAGCATTGCGCCTTCGACCGCTCTTGACGGGTCAGGTGAGCTGGACCCGCCTGGAGCTGAAAGACGAAGAGGCGGCAGCGGCAGCGTAGAGCCCAATTTGCCCCTACAATAAGATCCTTGCGCTTTATCAGCCGGTATCAGGCCCGGCCCGCGCCGATCTGCTTCGAGTGACCCGACAGGGAACTTAGTTCGACGCCCGCCATCGAAGGGAATAGGGCCACCGAGGGCGGCGACGCGCTGTTGCTCAGTATCGGAGGCGCTGCGGGTGTCGAACTCGCAGCCCGGAATACCGGAACGGGTGCGTCAGAACGGCAGGCCGAAACCCGAGCATTTCCAGCAAGATAGTTGGTCGGGGCAGCAGGATTCGAACCTGCGACCCTCTGCTCCCAAAGCAGATGCGCTACCGGGCTGCGCTATGCCCCGACTGCCGAAAAGGCCGTGATCCTCTAGGCTTTCGCGCCCCTCTGCGCAACCCCTCGCGGGCACGGTCAACAGAACATATGCCGACCGTGCGGGACGATTCCCGACCAAAGTCCCGCAGAAAGTCCCGCAGCGCGTTCCCGGTACGTTCATGGCTGGCCCTCGTCGGTGCCGGTCGCTTTCCTGACCGGCTTGCGAGCGGCGGAGACGGCTTCCATCGCCTCCCTGACGTCATCGTCGTGCACGTGGGCATATTTCGACGTGGTGGCGATGTCCTCATGCCGGAGCACCCGCGAGACGATCTTGATGTTGCCGCGCTCGCGCATGAGGCGGGTCGCGGTGGTGTGCCGCAGGTCGTGGAACCGGAAATCCTTCACGCCGGCAGCCCGCGCGCCGTGGCGGCGCCAGGCGCTCTTCAGCCCTTCGTAGGTGATCGGGTAGCGGCGCCCCTTCACCCGAACGCCTGGCTCGCCCCGGCGGCACACGTATGTGAAGACGAACTCGTCATGGTGGCCGCGCAGTCCCGCCAGAATGGCGCGCATCTCGCTGGTGAGGGGAATGGTCGCGGCTTTCTCGCCCTTGCCGATCACCGCGATCGTCTGGGCCGTCCAATCGACATCGGCCCAACGCAGGTTGGCGACCTCGGCCAAGCGGAAGCCGGACACCAACGCGAAGGCGATGGCAGGCCGGTAGTCGTCCCGCATCCGGTCGAAGGTCTTGGCCTCCTCGTGGTCGCGCAGTTCGCGAACCCGCTCCTTGGGCTCCGGCAGAAGGTGCTCGCTCCAATCTATCTTCTTGAGGCCGGGTTGCTCCCACATGTCGGCGGCCCGGATCAAGATGCGGCGCAGCGGCTCGGTCACGGTCCGGTTGACGGTGGCGTTGGTCAGCTTTCGGCGCGTCGTCTTGGTAACGACCTCCATCCCACGGCGCTTGGCGATGACCTCGGCGACCTTGCTCGGGCCTATGTCCCTCAACCGCGTTGTCGGGCCGAGTTCGGCGAGCAGCCAGTCCAGCGCCGTGTCGAGGGTCTTGCCGTAGGTGCCGCCATAGTGCTGGCCGACCTCATCCCAGAACCGCGCGATGGCCGCTCCGACCGTCATTGGGCCTTCCGTGAGGTCCTTCGCAGCCTTTAGGTCCTGCTCGGCCTGGGCTTTGAGGCGTCCTTCTTCGCGCTCTGCCGCGCGGCGTGACGTTGCATCCGTCGTGCCACAAAATCGACGACCGCTAAGCTGGAAGTCATAGACCCACTTGCCGTTGGCCCTTTGGTAGACGGACATTCGACCCTCCGCCGACGCGAAAGGAAGGCGTCGAGGTCATCAATGTGGAACATGCGGCGCGGACGCTTCAAGCCGCTGCCCTTCATGATGTAGGCGATGTCCCCGTTGCGCACGTGGTCGAGCAGCAGATCGGTTGACATGCCAAGATAGGCGGCCGCGGCGCTCATCGCGATCACCCGAGGCTGGACGGGGGAGGGCCTAGCCATCGCCGCCCCGCTTCCGCCGCTTCGGCTTCGCGGCGGCAGCGGCCCGGAGCTCCGCCGCAGCGCGATCGAGGTGCGCGCAGTCGGCGCACAACGCGTCGTCGCTGCCATCCTCGATATCCCAGCCCTTGCGGCGGAGCTCGGGCCGGACGCGGCTCATGTCATAGATCTCGCCAGGCTGATCGTGGAGGTGCACCTCGTGCTCGGCGCCGCAAAGGTCGCAGGTCACAATGACGGACGGGTGCGAGATCATGGAGAATCACCTTCGCCAGGGGGCGACAGGTTAGCGCCGGCCCGCGCGGGCTGCTCGGCGGCGGGCGGGGCGGTATCCCGCATGTGTTCAATCGGCTTGGTGATGTCGATCGTGCGCCAGTCGGGCCATTGGCGAGCTTCATTCTTAGCCTGCTTCGCGAGTATCGCATCGGCGAGCACGGTCGGGGTGGCGCCGACGCGCCATGCGCCGTCAATGGCGAGGATGATGACGTCTACCCACTCCTCGACGTCGGTCGGTTCGGCTTCGATCTCGGCGAGTTCCCTTCGGATGTGCTCGACGACGCTCGCGGTGCGCTCGCCCGGGCCAAACACCCGCTCGCTCCATTCCCGCTCGCGTGCGAGGTAAGCCAGGAAGTCGAAGGCAGGCGCAAAGCCACCAGCGCTGGGGGTGCGGGAGGAGGCGGGGGCGGATGTTACCATGTCACGGTAGATGTTGGCCGCGAGAGACCTGCTGACGGCATGGCGCCGTGCGGCTAGGTCCGTCTGCTCAGCCAGCGGCTCCACGGGCACCCTCCGCCACCCCGTGCCAGGCTCGCGCGTGTCGTCAGTCATGGGTTGGCTCCAAATAGCTGTCCGCGCTCGGCAGCCGGCCCCTTGGCCGACCGGCGGTAATCTTCGAAGGGGCCGAACTTCCAGCCGAAGCGGTTCGTCCAGCGCGCGACGTCGCGCAGCAGCTGGGCGTTCCAGTCGTGCCGGACGTGCGGCGTTTTGATGAGAGCGTTGAGCTTGATAAACGGCTGGGCATGGGGCTCGCCCCCCCAATCGATCACGCGACGAATCCGTGCCATGCAGGCGTCGAACGGCTCGTTTCCGATGAGGACGTAGACCCGCTTGCGGCGAGGGCTGACGTCGAGCAGCATTTGCATGACGCGCTCGACATGCGGGCCATCGCCCTCATCGTCGTATGCAAAGCGCCAAGGGCCTCGATTGATGCCGCGCCAGCGCGCGTATACCGCGTCGTCGAAGGTTCGCGGCTCGAATCCGCTGTTCGCGTCCAGAAGCGGCACGCCCGCGGCCTGGTACCGGCCGACGATGTGATCCTGATACTCCGGCGAGAGGGCCGACAGGTTGTTGTCGCAGAGCACCGGCCGCACCGGAAAATCAGGCAGCTCGGTGAAGCTCCGGCCCTCCATCTTTGGGACGATGCAGAACCAACATCCGACAGAGCACCCGCGGCTGGCGATCGTCGCCATTGAATTGTGGCGCCGAAGGGCGTCCGGCACGCTGCCACCGATCTCGGCCACGTCGGCGAGATAATGCTTGCGCGTGAAGATGCCCGGGCCGCCGGCGCGCACCTTGAGCCCAAGGGCTCGGTAATAGATCGCCAGTTGATAGGCGTCGTCGAGCCGCCACGTGAAAGCGACAGACAGGTAGGCGGTATCGTCCTCGACCCAATGCGCGAGGCCGCTCACCCAGCGGCCTGTCGACCAGTCACCCATGCTCAGCCTCCCGTGCGCGCAGCAGGGCGGCGAGGAGGGAAAGAGGCGGCGTGGCGGCCTTAGCGAGCTTGCTGACGTAAGTCTCTCTCTCGACAATGGCCACGCCACGGGATGAGAGCACCCACGACAGGCCGCATTGCTCCACCAGCCCCACGGCGGCGTCTATGGAGACATCAGGGGCGCTGTGGCGGGGGCCGGACCATAGCGGCGCGCTGCCATCGCCGCCGTAGACAGCGTGCGTGGCATCGATGTCTTCGGCGCCCCAGACGTGGACGCTGCTGCGAAACTCCACGCCCAGCACCGCGCAGATCACGCGCCCGAGCGTCTCGTCATCCAGCGGGCCGGGGGAGGACTCTACGGTGGTGAGGAGGGCTTGGCAGTCAGCCATGGGCCGCCTCCATCGCGTCGATGTTGCAGCGGTGGACGGCAAAGCTGATCGCCACCACCCATGGGTTGGAGGCCCAGGAGCCGGGGCCGTTGATGCTGTCCCAGAGCTCGGCGTATGTGACGCGAGGGTCAAACGATGCGCCGCCAAAGTATTGGTCGCCACGGTTGACAACCCAACGCCCGGTGGCTGGAAGCCGGGTGAGCCCCTCGGCAATTGCATCAGCCTCGCTGATGTCCTGGAGCCGCTGCACGCGGACGTCGGTGACGACGAGCGTCAGGCGCGTCAGCGAGCGCGGAAGGTGCATGCTCGCACGCAGGCGGCCCATCGGCACCTCCAGGCCGTAGGGCTCTCCCCAGGCGTTACGGGCGTCAGCCTCGAATCGGACGAAGCCGCTCGGACCGTGGCAGCCGCGCTCGGCTAAGCCGGCCACGAACCGAACGGGCGAGTACTCATCGCAGGTGGCTGGCAGCCGCCACGCCTCCCGCACCCACAGCCGCATGCCGACTGCGAAGCGGAGTTCGTGCTTGGTGAGGACGCGCCCGATCGCGATCCGCGGCAGCCGCTCCCCGTCCACGTGAACCACGGTCACCGGCGCGGGCTCGCCATCGACATAGAAAATGTCAGGGCTTGACCCTAGGAGCCGCCGTGTCTGCGTCTTGCGGCCGTCTAGCATGGCGCGGACCATCGGCGCCGAGAACAGGATGGGTATGTCGGTCATCGCGCCCCCCGCGGGCACCAGTGCGCCAGCCGCTGCTCCCAGGCGTCGCGCCCGGGGCGCCAGCGGACGGCGAGTTCCTCCGACAGCAGCACGGCGCCGACCTCGCGCCCGCCGGCGTAGAGCCGGGCGAGGGTGCGGCGGTACCGGTCGTGCCCGTGGCGCTCGACGGTGACGGGGCCGGCGAGCAACTCGCGCAGACGCTGCTTGGCGATCAGGCCGACGGCGAGCTCGTCCTCGCAGCGGGACTGCCAGGTCTCCGGCGTGTCTACGTCGAGCAGCCGAACGCGCTCTTGCGGCGCGCCAGGCGACGGGGCGGGCAGCGCGACGGTGTCGCCATCTATAATGGTGATGCGGCGGCCGTCGACGGTTTCGGCGGTGGCCGGCGCCGCGGCGAGGGCGAGGCAGAGGAGAGCGGTACGCAACATGGTCATCCTGCGGCGGTGAGGAGGGGGAGATCGGCGGCGGCGCGGCGCGGAGCCACTTCGCGGGGCCGGTAGTTCGCGGCGACAAGGGCCTGGGCCATCACGGGGCAGACGCTGTTGCCGCACATGCGGCCCTGCTGCTCAGCGGTGAGCATCACGACGGAGCCATCCTCGCGGATGCCGCGGTCGATGATGTAGTCGGGTCCGAAGCTCTGCGCCGAGAACCGCTCGCGCGGTGTCAGCATGCGCATGCCGATGTCGGTGATGACGTAGGGCTCGCCGTCGACTTGGACCGTAACGACGCCATGGCGAGGTAATGCCGTGACGGTATGCATCGGCTCATCGGCCGCCTGGCCAATGGCGCCCGTGCCGTAGTACTTGGCCAGGAAGGCATAGAACGTCGCCGCGTGGTTGCCGCCCGCGGATTCCGTGCGCGCCGGGGCATCGGCCGGCGCGTCGCGGCGATCGGAGCCGCGCAGATTGATCATGTGAGCCGCGACGACACCCTGGGTGCAGCCCTTACCGACGATGGTCGATAGCGGCGCCTCGGCCGGATGCCCGACCATGTCCGTGTTGTGCTGGGCCATATAGGCAGCGACGACGGTCTGCTGGCCACCCGAAGCCGTGATGGTGCTCGCCGGCTCTCGCACGTCGGCGCCAGCCTTGGGCTTGCCGCCGCGCTCGCTGTTGTGCTGCGCCAAGAAGGCGGCGACCAGCGCGGCCTTACCGGCGCCGCCCGCCGTGATCGTGCCGACGGGCTCACCAGCCGCCGAGCCAACCGAGGCGCCGAACTGGCGGGACAGATGGACGGCCGCGAGGCTGCCTTCATTGCCGGTGGGCACGATGACCGGCGCCGGCTCATTGACGGCGCGGGTCCGCGGATCCTGGCCGGGCCGCTCGCCGTAGCGGGGGACGAGGAAGGGCGAGACGACACTCAGTCCGGCGCCGCCGGCAGTCACGGTGTGAGCGGGCTCGTCGGCGCCGTTGAACGGCTTGTCCGCGTTCCGCATGGTGGCGACGAAGGGCGTCACCAGGGCGTCGCCGCCGAAGTGCGTGCTGGTAGGCATCGGCTCATCAAGGCCGCGGTCGCGTCGCCCCCGGCTATCGCCATGGTTCGTGCGGACGATGAACGGCCGCGCCGCCTGCAGCACGTAGCGCACGGTGCCCTTGGCGATCCGCGCCATGGTGGCGTCGGCGAGGGGCCGGATCGCGCGGACGCCATAGAGCCGCTTGATCTCCTCGCTCGTGTCGAAGATCGAGGGGCACGGCAGCGACCAGTCGATGATCTCGGCCGCTGTGCGCCAGGGCAGCGACCGGCCCGCCCGGACGGCCTCCGACTGCGGGTCGCCATGAGTCGGCTCCGGCCACGCAATCGGCTCGCCGTCGCGTCGGGCGATCAGGAAGAGCCGCTTACGGATCGTCGGCGCGCCATAGTCGCAGGCGCGCAGCTCGCGCCACTCGACGACGTAGCCGGCGCCCTCGAACGCGGCCACGAACTGCTTGAACGTGGCGCCCTTGTGGACCGGGCACGGCCGACCATCGTCGAGCAGTGGGCCCCAGTCCTGAAACTCCTCGACGTTCTCCAGGATGACGACGCGCGGCCGCTGCCACTTCGGCAAAGAGCGGACCCAGCGCAGGCCGACCCAAGCCAGCCCGCGGATATCCTTCTCCCGCGGCTTGCCGCCCTTAGCCTTGCTGAAGTGCTTACAGTCCGGCGACATCCAGAAGAGCCCGACCGGCTGCCCGCCGGCGGTGCCGATGGGATCGACGTGCCAGACATCCTCGACCAGGTGCCGGGTGCCGGGGTGGTTGGCCCGGTGCATGGCGAGCGCCAGTGCATCGTGGTTGATGGCGATGTCCGGATCTCGGCCGAGCGCCAGGCGGATGCCCTCGCTCGCACCACCGCCGCCGGCGAAGCTGTCGACGATCAGCTCATGCATCGGCGTCGCTCCTGAAATCTGGCAGGAGCTTCGGCATGGTGCCCTGCTCATAGGCGAGCGCGACCGCAGCGCGGGTCTGCTCGTAAACCGTGGTGCCGTCGGGCGGCAGCACGTGCGGCAAGAACTCCTGCTCAAACGAGACGATGCCGCTCTCGACGGCCTCGAGCTTCGCCTTGATCATGAGGGCGAGCGCGCGCCACTTCTGCCGGCAGGCCTGCTCCCATTCCTTCAGTGCGGCTTCCGGCGACCGCGCGCCGCGCGAGTGCTGGGTGAAGCGCTTCTCCGCGCGGTCCGGCAGCGTCATCAGGAATCGGACGTACCGGCCCTGGCAGCGGAACTGCACCATCGCCCGATCGCCTTCCCAGCCGGAGAGGAAGCCGTCGGCGCCGTAGCGGCGCACGATCTGCTCGATCTCCATCTTGGAGCGCTCGACCGAGACCTCGGTGGTGGCGGCGTAGCTGGGCATCGACGGCTCAGCCTTTCTGCTTGCGCTTGGAGAAGGGTCGGCTCGGCCAACGAGACGAGCGCGGCCGCTGGCTGCCGGGCTCCTTGCCGAGCATCCGTCGACGGTGCTCTTCCTGCTCGGTGGTCAGGCGCCGGAGCTTGGCGATCCGGTGGATGTCGCCGCCGGCGGTGGTGATGCGCTTCTCGCCGCCCGGCCCGAAGGTCTTGACGTCGTGCTCGCGCTTTGGGCGCCAGACGAGATATCGCTCGTCGTGCTGAGGCGGGTCCCAATCCGTGCCGTCGGCGTTGACCGCGCGGATGCCGAGCGCCGGGTCATGGTCGAGCTCGCACTCGTCGGGCTCGAGGCCGAGCTGACGGAGCGCCGCGTGCAGTTGGACGAGTAGGGGTGGGCGCTTGCGCTTTGGCGCTGCGCTCAGCGGGCCGGTCATGCGGCCCTCCGCAGCTCGGTCGGATCAACACCGAGCATTGCCGCTAGGACAGCGAACACCGCATCCTTGGATTCTTGGAAGCGCCGCTTGCCCATGGCTTTCGTCGACTGGCTCTGAGCGGTGTGGTGAATGACCGTCGCGCCGTGGACCTGAACGACCGAGAACTCATCGACTGAGCGGACGAACGCGGCAATGCGGATGGCCTCGGCCTTTGAGGAGCACACGATGGTCCGTTCGTCGCGGAAGCCGGCGCGGATCAGGGCAAACTTGCGCAGGTGCTCGGCCGACGGAAACTGGCCGTCGAACTGCTCCGGCAGGCTCGACCAAGCCTCGTTCACGATCGCGAAGAAGTGGCGGTGTGTGACGCCGGAGCGCTCTTCGTGGGGCACGAGCACGTAGCGCTCGCCGATGACGAACTGGCGGTCCGCCACCTTGGTGAAGCGGGCCAAGGGCACCATGACCTCGCCGTCCCAGGTAAAGGCGATCGGGGCGGGCGCGCTCATTCGGCGGTCCCGTCTATCGCCGAGGTGATGCGCTCGATCTCCTTCTTCACCTCGAAGGAGTCGGAGGGGTTGTGCGACCAGAACTGACGGAGCGCCTCGCGATTGCGGGACTGCCACATAGCGACTGCCGCGGGCTGATCGCCGTTCTCTTGCAGAAACGCCATGCAGCGGTCCGCAAAGGAGCCGACCGGGATGCCGGCGAGCGGCTCGTTGTCGAGCCAATCGACCAGGATGGAGGGGCCGCCGATGCGCTCCAGCCGGATTTCCGCCGCGCCGTGCTCCGCGAGCTCCGCGGGCGTCAGGTCAATGGCGCGCGTCCGGTCGACCTCCTCGTGGATGTAAACGTTTGAAAAGTCATCGGGCCACGCCTTCCGGACAGCCAGGGCTTCGGCGACCTTGGCGAGCATGTGGCGTGGCATCTTCGGCCAGTTGCCCGACTGATCGAGTTCCTTCGCGCCGGTTGGTTTGCGCTTGCGCTCCGCATCGTCATACGCCCACTGATCCTTGATTGGGGCGTATTCTGACCAGTAAGCGGAGGCCGTGACCTTATGCCAGGCGCCGTGGGAGAACTTCCAGACGCGCACGGTCGCCTTGATCAGACCGGCGGGGTTCAGGTCAGAGACGAGGGCCTCGTCCGTCTCATAGGTGGGCTCGTCTTCGTCGGGCCGGTAGTTGCCCGTGCGCTCGGCGATGGTGCGGAAGCCGTCGATCGCAGTGACGATCGACATGCGCCGCTTCTTCGCGTCATCTTTTGAGAAGACGAAGGCGTAGATCTGCTTGCGGAGCGGGTCGAGCCGCACGGCCCGGCACATGTGGATGAAGAGGTTGAACTCATCCTCGTTGGTGTCCGCCGCGACGGTCCGCCTGATCAGCGAGAGCATGCGGCCGTCCCAGGTGGGCGAGCTGATGGCGACGCTCGCGGCTGGAGCAAGAGCATTCATTGCGGCTTACCTCCCGCTGATCTGGATGGTGAACGAACCGTTGGATAGGGTCGCGCCCGGCACGTCCGGATGGTCGCGGTCAATGGCGACCAGCGCGGCGGCGCGCTCCTCCTGGTTCTGTATCTTCGCCGCCTCCTGCTGGGCGGTACGCCTTGCCTTGAGCGCGTCGAGCAGATCCTTCTTGCTCAGCGTTGGCTTCGCCGCCTTGAAGAATCGGGTCGGGATGTCGGCCTCCTCGGTCACCACCACCTTGGGGGCGACCTCCTTGCGCGTGACGGTGCCGGCGGGCGTGGGCAGCCGCTTCAGCTCGCCGATCTCCATCGCGCTGCTGATCAAGACGCGCTTCATCTCCGCCCGCTCCGCGAGGCGATCGCTTCGGGCCTTAATGCGAGCGGCCAGTTCGGAGGACGCCTCCGCCATGGCCTTGTCTTCCTCGACCGAGGCCACCAGGAGCGCGATCTGCTCATGCAGGCTCGTCTCGCCTTCGATCGTGTCCCGGAGGAATTCCGGGTCACCTGCTGCGAGATCGGCGATCTGCGAGCGTAGGACGGAGGCGGCTTCCATCTCCCGGAGAAGTGAGGCTGCAGCGTCGCGCGGGGCGCGGTCGGGCGCATTCATAACTTCTCCCTCCTGCGGATGATGGGTCGATAGATGCGCGGCAGCTGCGGGCCGCCAGCGGCCTTGCGCCGAGCCCGGAGCACGGCGGCGTAATCGAGGGCAGCTAGGCCGAAGATGAAGAGGATGGCCGCGGACGTGGCGGCGAGGAAAAGAGCCTCAGCCATCGTCAGTCTCGATGCTGACCACGAAGAGCGGAGCCGCGCCGCCGCCGATCACGAGCTCGCCGCGGCGAGCCAGATCGATGCATTCAGCCTCGCTGCCAACCTCGTCGGTCAACGCCTCCTGGTTGGACGCCCAAAAGGCGCTCCACGCCGCGGCGTCGGTGATCGAGATGATGGTCACCGGAGACGAGGCCGCCATCACGCGGCCCTCGCCATCTCGCGGTGGAAAGTCCGCTCGTCGGAGATGAATTCGTCCGTGCGATAGAAGTCGAAGCCATGTGCTTCGATGAAATCGCGAACGCCGGCGTGCGGCGTGTTGAGTATCGCCCGGCTGTATTCGCTCAGCAGCTCGGCAATCTCAGCATCGGCGCGGGCCGACGTGCCGGCGGCCGGGTTAAACCGATAGACCGCCTCGATATCACCGTACTGGCCATCGTAGAGATCAACGACAACCTGTTCGGCCGTGGCGTTGATCAAGCTCGTCTCGGGGATGTAGTCGCCCGAGGGGTGCTTGGCGATGACGATGTAGAGGTTCCGGTCGATTGCGGGGGCGGACATGGGTCTCTCCTGCGATGGAGAGACCATAGATGGGCAAAAGCCCATCGTCAATATCACAATGGGCAAAAGCCCATCAAAATATCACTGCAACCAACCCTCAAAAATGATTCGACAACCCCGGTCCTAGCTGGAATCCATATTAGAACAAAATGAGAACATGGTTGACGGGCGATGAAGGTGGGCGTCGATTACAGGATGCGGTTGCTGTCGGAGGTTGCGCGCCTGGACATCGTCTGCGGGGACTGCGGACGGCGCCGAACCTGGGGATTTCGCGAGCTGAAGCGAATGCAGGGCATGGGCATCCATACCCTCGGCGACCTAGCGCCAAAGCTGTCGTGCAGCGCGTGCCCGAAGAGTTGGAGGCGCGCAAAAAACGTCGCCGCACGGCCGATCTGGCGGGCGGATGCCCCGTCGATCGAGGCCCGCACGGCAATGAGCCAAACCGTCGAGCGCATTATCTCGGCCTCGCTCGCAGAGGCCGTCCAATAGGAGGCTGCCATGGCTGGCAACAGGATCACCTATTATGTGGTTCAGCCCTTTGTCAGGGACGAGGAGGGCGTCCTCTATGCGCTCGAGCCTATCGAGGCTCGCGACATGGGCTCGGCGTCGCGACGCGCGAGGGCGTACGCAGATGCAGGCGGGGGCGGCATCGCTTTCAGTCGCTCGGGCGACCCTTCCAGCGGAGACTGGGACGATGCCGTCGTCATCGGCCGTTACGGCGAGATCCCCGAGGAGGTCGAGGCGTGACCATGACGCGCGACCGGGCCGAGATGCTGGCGATCGAGGCGCTTGAGTGGATCGGCAATTCGACGATCCGGATGAACCGCTTCCTTGAAATGACCGGGCTCGACCCGCTGCAACTTAGGGAGACGGCGAAGCTGCCAGGCTTCTTTCCCGGAATTCTCGATTGGATCGTTGCCGACGAGGCTACGCTCCGACTATTCGCCATGGAGGCCTTCACGGAGCGAGCGCGTGATGGCTGCCAGATCGGCACTCGGGCCGGCCAATACCGAAGCGCGGGCCCATCCAGCTCGGCAAATTGCCTTCAACCTGCTGCCACGGCGGCTCTATCGATGAGGACGACGATGGCACGTCAACCGACCGCTCGCCGAAAGAAGGCGGCGACTGCGCCCGAGCTTGAGCTGACGACTGCGACGGTTGAAGTCCCTGCGCCCGGGCCTCTGGCAACCCCGGCCTCGCTCCCGGCTACAGTCGCGCCGCCGACACTCGATGCGGAAGAAGCTCCGGCCCAGCGCGACGATGATCGGCGCTCGGCCGGACGTCCTGTCACGCGCTCGCGCTTAGCTGGATTTCCGTCGCTTCCGCCCCGGCGGCTCTACCGGTAGCCGCGCCGCTTCAGCTCAACCCTGCAAAGACGATACGATGCACGGATAGCACCTGGTCCTCGGGAAAGCGCAGCTCACGGTCCTGCCCTTCAGGCGGGTTGTGCTGATAAAGGATCAGCGTGGTCCCGCCGCGGGACACGAATTCCTTCACGAAGGCGTCCGGCGGCGTGCCGTCGTCCACGCTCGAGCGCAGCAATTGCACCACGACGTCATCGCCGCGACGGACCGGCAAATGCGGGTTCACCCAAACCGTCTCGCCCGCCTTGAAGCGGGGTGCCATAGAGTCCCCGTGGACATAGACGGCATAAGCGCCCTCCACACCCTCCAGTGAGGGCGGGCAGAACGTCTCGCCGACCCGCTCTCCGTTCATGACGAAACGACCGTCGGCGCCGCCGGCGGCATGCCCGAAGATCGGGATGCGGCCCCTCGGAAACTGCTGGTAGACCGGTAAGGTGGCGTTGGGCTCGGGCCGGAAAAGGGTCACGGGAGCTCCGTCGCCTTCATCGTCAAGCCAGTTCGCCGGTCGGCCCAGGGCGACCGCAATTTTGCGAAGGTTCTCCAGCTTGCCGCGCCCACGCTTTAGCGCATCGCGAACGTAGGTCTCTCCCAGGCCCGCCTGAACGGACAAGGCCTTCATGTCGAGGCCACGCCCGACGATCTCGTCTTCCAGCTTTTTTCGCCACCCTGCCATGTTGGGAAATTGCCCACTCTTTTGCCCGTAGTCGAAGGGGAAGAAGCCCATTGACGCGGGGGCAAATGCCCATTACACAAAGAGCATGCGCGAGACGAACAAGCTGCTGCTGGAGATCGACGCCTATCTGCGGATGAGCGGGATGGCTGAGAGCACGTTCGGCAAGAAGGCCGTCAATGACGGCAAGCTGGTCCAGCGGCTGCGCTCTTCCGGATCGGTCACCCTTGAGAAGGCGGCACAGATCCGGGCGTTCATCGCGCGAGAAGCCAAGCCGGAGGCGGCTTGAATGTCCGCTGTCGCCAACTCGGTCATCATCGTGCGCATGTCGCGCAGCCTCGCGCTGGCGCTGAGGCTGGCGCGCCCGTCCGGCCCGCCGCCCGAGGCGCCCGGCACCCGAATGCTCGCCGCTGATCAATGGGGCCGCGTCTACGCGTGGCCGCTCGCCGCCGGCGCAAGGGAGCGGAGTTGACCATGGCGATCGCGCTCACCGACAACGTCCGCGCTTCCATCATCGCCGACTATCAAGCTGGCGAGAAGGTGGCCTATGTCGCCGCCAAGCACGGCATCAGCCGAATGACTGTCGTCAAGACGGCTCGGAGAGCTGGCTGTGAAGCTCGCACGTCAGCCCGGTGGACCGACGCGGACCGCGAGCGCGTGCTCGACCTTTGGGCCGACAGCAACAGTTGCAAGACCATCGCGCGCGTGACCGGGATCCCGCGCGGCACCGCCGAGTGGATCGTCGGCAAGGCAGCCATCCTCGGCGATGCTCGTGCAATGCCAAGGCCCCGTCCGGTTCGTGCGAACCGCGCGGCATTGCCATGACGGCCACCGCCCAACAATACAGCCGGCTCATGCCGATTGTCCCGAGGCTCCTCACGGAGCGTTTCTTCCCTGACTCGGCCGGGCGCTTCGGCGCTCGGCCCCTTCCTTTCTCGCCTGCGTCGCTCACAGTCTGCCAGGACCAGCTTCGCAAGATCTCCGATGTGAACCCAAGTGTTTGCGTCCTCTGCCTACGCTGCACGTCCATCCATGGCCAGCAACAAACCATGGATGTTTTTGCAGATGTGCAAAAATTCTTTGCAGGAGCGTAAAGTGTCGTCCGCGTCATACGTTGATCAGGCTGAGAACTGGACGAGGGACATGGTCCGGCTGGAAAGCCGTGGCCCTGGAGACGTCGCCCCCGCCATGCGCCGCTTGGCAATCCGTTACAGGCTCCCATACGGCACGATCTGGGCCCTGCGATATCGCAAGCCCAAGAGCATCGTGACGGACATCTATTTCGCGCTGGCGGCTGCTTACGAGGCAGAGCGCGCCCGGCAGAGGCACGCGCTTAGGGAAGATCTGGATGTCACTAAGGAAATCGCCGGGCCTGATCATCCTGCTGTTCGCGCGGCTGAGGCTTTGGTGGGCAAGGCGGACCCGGCGGACGTAGCCGGTGTCAGCGGGCAGACGACGTGATGCTCGGCTCCTTTCTCCGCGGTCGACCCAAGGCGCCGATTGTCCCTGTCGACCGCGTCCAGCCGCCGGCACCGCCGCTCACCGAGTTTGAGGCCGCGGTCGCCCAGCTCTGGCCCCACTACGACACCGTTGAAATGGCGCGGATCCTCGAAGCGCCGGAGAGCCGTGTCGCCAATGCGCTCGGCCTGGCACGCGAGCATCAGCGCAGACTTGCTCCGAAGGATTGAAGCCTATGCCCAACATCGGCGGAGTGGCGGGCGATCGCCTGCGTTCGATCATCGAACGCATCGAGCGCCTAGAGCAGGAGCGGGCCGAACTCGCCGCCGACGTGCGCGAGATCAAGGCCGAGGCGAAGTCTGCCGGCTTCGACGTCAAGATCATCAACCAGATGATCAAAGAGCGGAAGCTGTCACGTGAGGAGCGCCAAGAGTTCGCGGCGCTCTGCGACCTCTACCGCGCAGCTATCGGCATGCTGGACGGAACGCCGCTCGGCGATGCTGCGCGCCATCGTTTGGCAAAGGCGCCCGTGAAGCGGCCAGAAGACGACGGTGACGACGAAGAGGCCACCCCGCCAGCCGATGCGCCCCCGCCGACTGGCGCGATGTCCGAAGAGGAGCTCGCCGCCGCGCGCCAAAGCGGCAGTGATGCGGCGGCCCACGGCCAAAGGGTCATCGACAATCCCTTCGTTGCTGGCGACCCGCGTCGCGCCGCCTGGGATGAGGGCTGGTGTGCCCGCAGCGGCTCCGACGGCATGGACATCCCCGACGCGTGGCGGCGCAAGCCCAAGCCGAAGAAGGGTCACGACGAGGCTCCCGGCGACAAGGGTCAGACCCCATGAACCGTCCGGTCAGGAACAATCCAAGCGCGATGACGGCGAAGCTTCGACAGGCTCTTGCGGGCGTTGCTGATGTGCGCGACCCGGGCGAGGCAGAGGAGCCAATCCTGGCGCCAGCCGTACGCCATGCCGTCGTCTCGTGGCTGGCAGAGATCAGGTCAGCGGCAGACCTCGACGCGGTCGGCATCAAGCCGCGCTCCACCGCTCTGTTCTACGGTCCGCCCGGCACCGGCAAGACGACGCTGGCGCATCACCTATCGGCGCGCCTCGGCTTCCCTCTCGTTGTGGTGGGGAGCGAGACGATCTTTGCTGCGCACCTCGGCGCATCCGAGCGAAACATGGCGCGCCTATTCGAGGCGCTGGACAGAGCCGACACGCCGGCGGTCGTTCTCCTCGATGAGATCGATGCCATTGGCGCCAAGCGGGGTGTCGACTCCGGGGGCGGCGCCACGCACGCCAGAAACTCGACCCTTACCGTCATGTTGCGGAAGATCGAGGAGTACAGCGGCGTCCTGATCGGGGCAACCAACCTCGCAGAATCGTTGGACCCAGCGCTCTGGCGGCGCTTCGGCATGCAGATCGAGGTCGCGCTGCCCGACGAAGATGGACGCTTCGCGATCCTGAAGCGGTACGGCCAACCCTTCGACTTCGGTGACGAAGCGATCGAGGCGCTCACCGAGCTCACAACCGGATCCGCGCCGTCCTTGCTTCGGCAGTTGATGGAGGGCGTCAAGCGCATGCTCGTCCTTGGTGCCCGCGCCGGAAAGCTGCCGGCGACCGCGGAGGCGGGTTTCTCCGCGGTCGTACAATCGGTGCGGCCTCACCCTGACTACGACCTGCCGCCGCTCTGGGCGGACCCTTCACTTGTCCGCCTTCTCAGCAGCGCGCCATGGCCACCGGCGCGCGCGTAGCCCGCGCCTGCTCGACCTGCGGCTGGTCGGCCGCTGAGCCGCCGGGCGCGTGCTGGGCTCCGGGCTGCGCCCTGCAAGGTGCCATCCGCGATCACATCAACGCGGCACGCGCCAAGCACGGCCTGCCGCTGCTCGCAGGGGTTGATGACGGGCAGCCGCCCGTCGCGCCCGCTTCGATCGTCACCGCCCCGCGGCGCCCTTGGCATTGGAGGATCAAGCGCATGGTCGCTGCCATGGTCGATTGGACCGACGAGCGCGTTGGCAGGCTCGTGCGGATGTGGAGCGCAGGCTTCAGCGCCCGCCAGATTGCCGATGACATGGGCGATGTGACCCGCAACGCCGTGCTGGGTCGTGTCCACCGGATGGGCCTGAAAAGCCCCAAGCCGCCCCGGGCCGCCGCGGCTACGGCAGCCAAGCGGAAGCGTGCGGCGCCGACGGCAACCGCCAAACCATTTCCGCAAACGGCGCATCCACGGCCATTCCCGCAACATCCCCGGCCTGCGCCCATTTGCGAGCCCGTCCAACCGCCGCCCGCCGGCGGCGTGACGATCATGGACCTCACGCCGAACATTTGCCGCTGGCCCTTCGGCGAGCCGCGCCAGCCCGATTTCAGGTTCTGCGGTGGCGGCACCCGACAGGGCGTCCCGTATTGCCGCGACCACATGCTGGCGGCCTACCGGCCTGACGAACGGCGGAGGACGGCATGACCGTCGTCGCATCGAACTACGCCCGCAAAGAGAACGATCTCTACCAGACCGAGCCCTGGGCCACGGAGGCGCTGCTGCGGCACTTCCCGGTTGGGGTGGGGAGCTTCATCTGGGAGCCGGCAGCCGGCAACCACATGATCGCCGACGTGCTGCGCAAGCACGGGGCCTCGGTCTTCACCTCCGATATCGCGACTTATGACCGTCAGAATGCTCAGATCGATTTCCTGCTCAGTGGTGAGCTGGAAACCGGGATGTTCAACGCGCTCATCACCAATCCACCCTACGGCAAGGGCAACCGTCAGGCCGTCCGCTTCGCCGAGCTGGCGCTGGAGCGCTGCGACGGCTGGGTGGCGCTGCTGCTGACCGCGAAGTTCGACTTCGGCAAGACCCGCCAGCATCTGTTCCGCGACAACCCGCGCTATGCAGCGAAGATCGCCCTCGTTGACCGCATCCAGTGGTTCCCCGGCGACACCTCAGGCACCGAAGACCATGCCTGGTACGTGTGGGGGCCGGTGCCAGGGAACTGCTGCGGCAGCGCTCGGATGATCTACGAGGGCCGCGAGGTGCCGGCATGACCTACGAGCGCTTCGTCCTCATCGTTCTGTTCGTGGCCCTCGCCATCGGCGCGGTGCGGCTCCTGCTCGGCGATCGGAGGCGCACATGACCGTCTCCATCCTCACCGGCGACGCGCGCGAGCTGCTACCCGGCATCCCCCATGCCGATGTCGTCATAACCGACCCCGTCTGGCCGAACTGCCCGCCCGATCTGATCGCTGGTTGGGACCGTCCGGCGGACCTGCTCGGCGAGGTGCTGGCCGTGCTGCCGGCGGCCGTCCGGCGGCTGGTCATCATCCTGCGCAGCGACAGCGATCCGCGCTTCCTGCAGGCCGTGCCGGCGAGGTGGCCGTTCGTCTGCATGCACGCGCTGCCCTATGCGGTGCCGATGTTCATCGGCCGCGTCCTCGGCGGTACCGAGATCGCCTATTGCTTTGGCGAGCCGATCCCGGCGCGGCCCGGGCGGCGCTTGCTGCCGATGTGGGCACCGAAGGCGCAACCGGGCGAACGTCGCGCCAACGGCCACCCGTGCTCCCGCACGATGAGCCACATGGAGTGGCTGGTCGAATGGTGGTCGGACCCCGGCGAGACCGTGCTCGACCCGTTTGCCGGAAGCGGGACGATACCTCTCGCCGCGGATCGCATGCAGCGCCACGGCATCGGCATCGAGATCGACCCGGCATATGCGGACATCGCCCGCCAGCGAGCCCGCGACGACGCCCCCTTGTTCGCGGAGGCCGCAGAGTGATGGTCGCCGCTGAGAGGAGAAAGCCGCGCGTCAATTTCCTGCCGCACTTCCTGCCGCCTGAGGCTGACAAGGCCCGGCGCGAGCCGCAGGAGTTCCTGTGCGTCGTCTGCGGCGGCTACGCCATCTTCGGCGATGGCGTGAGGCTGCTGAGCGATAGGCTCGGCACGTGGTGGTGCGCCGAGCATGTGCCGGTCGACGTTCGTTCGCCTCATGGGGCGCGGCCATGAACCGTCAGGAAGAGGCCCTTCAGAAGACGGTGGTCGAAGGTCTGCGCTTCGCGCTGCCGCACGGTTGGATCGTCGCACACATCCCGAACGGCGGGCTGCGCAACAAGAGCGAGGCGGGGCGGCTGAAGGCCGCCGGTGTCGTCGCGGGGATGCCGGATCTCATCATTCTGGGGCCGCCCGACGAAGGCCGGGCGGGGGCCTGGTTCCTCGAGCTGAAGGACGGGCGCGGCACTTGCTCGGCTGATCAGGTCGACATCCACGATCGCCTCCGCGACATGGGCCCTGCCATCGCGGTCATCCGCTCTTGGGATGAGGCGCTCATCGCCTGCCGGCGCTGGCGCCTCCCTCTCCGGATCAGCGAGGGCGCCAGATGAGCGAGGTCGTCCAGCTCAAAACCCGCCAGACCAGAGCTTGGGAGGCGTATGTGGCCGCCCGCGATCGGGCCGAGCAGACACGAGACATTACTGACGGCATCGCGGCTGGCCGGGCTTGGGCGGTGTTCATAGCCGAGTTCCTGCCGCCCGAGCAACGGAGCCTGATTACGGTGAAGGAGGCAGACCGTGCAGCCCGCCGTTGAACTGCCCGCCTCGCTCGACACCGAGCAGGCCGTCATCGGCGCGGTGCTGCTACATCCGGCCGCGTTGGCGTCCGCCAGCGGGCTCGATTGCCACCATTTCGCCGAGCCGCTCCATGCCGAGATATGGCGCCGGATCCTGGCCGCGCGCGATCGCGGCGAGCAGCCGGACATGCGGGTCATCGCGGCGTCCTTCCGGTCGGAGCCCATTGCGGGCACCGACGTCAGCCCGAAGGCCTATCTCGCGCGCCTTGCTGCCGAGGCGGCTGTGCCGTCTTCGATCGCTATCCACTCCACGGTCGTGAAGCATACCTGGGCGCTACGCCGGCTTGTAGGCGTAGGTGACCAGGTCGCCCGGGCGTGGGGCGGCGATGATCTGCATGTGCTGGTGGATGCTTCGTTCCGGGAGGTCGACGCCATCCGTGCCGAGCTCCACGAGAGCAAGGGCGAAGGCAGCGCCGACATCTCCACGATAGCGCAACGCTTGATCTCCGACGTCCAGGCCATCCGGGCAGGGCAGGGTAGGCGCATCCCATCCACCGGCCTGCCGGATCTGGACAAGGTGCTGCCGCTGCGCGGGCTCGCCCCGGGCGGCCTGTACGTCATCGGCGGCCGGACCGGCGCCGGCAAGACGATGCTGCTGACGAGCTTGGCGCGACAGGCGGCGGAGCGCGGCGCTCCCCTGGGCATCTTCTCGCTCGAGGTGCCGGCAGCAGAGATCTCCGCTCGCATCATGTCGGACATCCTCACCACGGGGCCAACTTACGAGGCGATCCTGTCCGGCGACATCAACGATGCCGATCTGGCGTCGCTGAACCGTGCCGAGGGCATCACCACCGATCTCCCGATCTGGGTCGATGATAGCTCGGGCCTGCGGATCGGGGACATCGCGCACCGGGCCGAGAGCCTGGCTGAGCGCTTCGACCGGCGCGGCACGCCCCTCGCAGCGATCGTGATTGATCACGTCCAGATTGTCCGCGGCTCCGGCGAGCACCGGGGCAACCGGGTGGCGGAGCTTGGCGAGATCAGCAACTCGGCGAAGCGGCTTGCGAAACGCCTGGGCATCGCAGTCGTGCTGGCGTCGCAGATCAACCGGGCAGTCGAGGGTCAGGACGACAAGCGGCCGACGATGGCGCAGCTCCGGGCCTCCGGCGAGATCGAGGAAGCGGCCGACGCCGTCGGGCTCCTCTACCGCCCAGCCTACTACATTGAAAAATCAGCAGAATACAAGGCCGGCAATGCGGAAGCTCGATTTCGATACGAGGAGGAGAAGCACATCCTCGAGGTATCGATCGACAAGGCGCGCCAAGGGGCCGGCGGCCACGTGAAGCTTTGGTGCGATGCCGCCCACTCGGCGGTGCGCTGCATGGCGTCGGATCGGTAGGAGGACGCAATGACCGACTGGTTCCGCTCATGGCATGGCGCTCCAACAGATCCGAAGTGGCGCACCGTAGCGCGCCGTGCCGGCGTTCAGCCGGGTGTCGTCACCGCGATCGTTTGGGTGCTGCTGGACCGGGCGTCGCAGGCGCCAGAGCGTGGCAGTATCGTGGGATATGACTGCGAGGTGATCGCCGACGCTCTCGGTTTCGATCCTGAGCAGGTCGACGCTGTCGTGACGGCTCTGCATGAGAAGAGCGTTCTCGTGGACGGGCGCTTTGCCGGATGGGCCAAGCATCAGCCGGCCCGCGAGGATGGATCAGCCGAACGTGCAAAGGCGTGGCGCGAACAGAAAAAGGCAGAGCGAACGCAACCGAACGCACCCGAACGCGAACGAACACCAGAAGAGAGGAGAGAAGAAACAGAAGATCGGTCCTCTTCGCTTCGCTCAGAGGAGGGGCCGCTGGCGGCCCGACCGCCCCTGCCGGCAGAGCCGAAACCGGATCAGCAGCAATTGGTCGAGGCCGTGGAGATCTACAATTCGGCTGCCGCCACCGTCGGCTGGCCGAAGTGCCAGAAGCTCACCGACCAGCGCCGGGCGGCGCTGCGGCACCGGCTCAAGGACTGCTGCGGCATCGATGGATGGCGCGCTGCCATGGACGGAGCCCGCGCTTCGCCCTTCCTGACCGGTCGGAACGATCGCGGATGGACCGCGGATCTGGATTTCTTCCTCCAGGCCAAGAGCTTCACTCGGCTGATGGAGGGCGGCTACGACCGGCGCGGGGCAAAGCCGACCGGCGCCAACGTGGTCACGCTCGGCCGGACTGAGCGCAGCCAGGAAGACCGCGAGCGGATTTGGCGCCTCTGCCTCCAGAATTACGCCGATGATAGCGCCAACTGGCGTCCTGACGAGCACGTCGGCTTCGAGCCTGGCACGCCTGGGTGCCACATCCCTCCCGAATTCATTGAGCGATGGCGCGTCGAGCAGGGACTGCCCGACGTCCCGCCCAGCAACTGGTCGGCGACGAGGAAGCACGCGGGCATGGTGGCCAGCCTCGCGGAGGCGGACCGAAGGCGCGCTGAGCGGCAGCGGGCCGCGAGCGCCTAATTTTGACGGAGACGAGAGCGACCATGGCACGCAAGCGCAACGCCCGATCGAACCGCGCCCTACCCGCCGCCCAGACGCACCGCGACGGCTCGACCTACCGCGACGAGCGCCGCCTCGCCGACAACGAGAACTATGTGCCGCTTGAAGGCGCGCCGGACCCCGCGGCCTCCTGGTACCTGGTGCGCACCGGGCCTCGGCAGGAGCGCGGCGCCCGCGATGCCATGGTGGACGCCGGCTTTCGCACGCTCCTGCCGGAGCTGGAGCGCCCGCGCCCATACCGCCGGCGCGTCGTCCAGAGCGTCACGGCCATGTTTCCGGGCTACGTGCTCGTCCAGCTCGAGGGCTACGCGCATCCCGCCTGGCAGATCCTGCTCGGCGACTACTACCGCCAGAAGGGCATCATGGGCGTCATGCAGGCGCGTTCCGGCGGCGAGCCGCTTCGGCTCCCTAAGCGATGGATGGCAGAGCTCATCGAGTGCCTGACGGTGCCGCCGGAAGAGAGGAGGGCGGCCAAGCGCTTCGCTCTGCGGCGCAAGCTGGACGCCATGGTCGGCGGCCAATACCGGATCGTCGACGGGCCGTTCGCGACGTTCAGCGCGATCGTGACCGAGGCGCGGTCGCCGGACGACATTCGCGGCGAGGTCGCCATCTTTGGCCGCCCAACGAGGATCAATCTCCACGTTGACCAGCTTGAGACCACCTGACAAAATCAGCGGTGATTCGGTCGCTGAGAAGCTCCGCCCTCGACGCGTAGAGCCCGGACCTGAAGCTGTGGGAGCCGCGCCCAAAGGGCTGACGGTACCCCGCAGCGAAGCTATTGCCCGGGCAGATTCGGGCTTCTGCATTTCAGACCTAGGATGAGGAAGGCGGCCAGCTACAGGCCCGCCGATGGATCGAAACTGTCGTCGCCATCGCGATCACAAGTCTGGATTCAGCAGGATAGAGCAGTTCGGTAGCTCGCGTGGCGCATAACCACGAGGTCGCCAGTTCGAATCTGGCTCCTGCTCCCAAACCAGCTGGGCTATGCTGCTCGCATGTGCGGGCCAGTCGCGTATGTTTTCCGAGATCCTCGATTCTCCCCAGGTGGAGATACGGCCGTCTGCGTGGCGGCTATCGAGCTGGTCTCGGTAGCTTTTGGCGGAGAGGATGGGCTTGTCGCTGCATTCGGCGGCGGAGCGGTGTTCCGCGACGACGAGAGCGGCCAAACTTATCTCGGTGTTTGGGGCGCTCGAAGAGCCTCTCGGCTCCGCCGCATGCTACGTGAGCACAATCCCGAACTCCTCTTGGTGCGCCAGCCGCCGCAGGCGAGGTTGATCAGGTATACAACGCGGCGGCGTGGCTGAACACGCGGCGGCGCAGGATCAACGGCGGGAGCGTCGCGGCGATCACTTCAGACCCGAGGCCTTCCACAAATCGGTTTGCATCCGGGCGTGCCAGTCGGCACCGGGACCTGATACCGTTATGGCCGCGTCGAAGCGCATTGCTAGAACCGTCCTGGCCCTCGTCTTGTCTCTCGCGTACCTCGTGAACCTCGCGCCGGCGACTGCCGGCGGCAGTGTGGCAGGTGAGCGGCATCGGGCCGGTGAAGGTGACGTGTCGGGCTCAGCCACGGCGTTGGACTAGACCAGTTCGTCCTGATCACAGCGCTCCAGAACGATCCACGAGAGCTCGCTCTCGATGGCTTCCGCCAAGCAGCGCCTCACGATTGGTTCAATCTCATCGGCGCAGGTCACCAGGAGCTTCGTTGGGACCCGTTCGTTCGCTCGAACGACACCCCAGCTACGTACCTCGCAACCTAGATGCATCAATGCCTCGCGGATGCGCTGCACTGTGCCTTCATTGGCGATGTGAATAGCGAGGTCTTCGCGGATGGTAGCCATCCGAATGCCTTTAGGGGCGGGGGCGTGGCTTGTCTATGATGGCCGCGCTCGGCCCGCGTCGGAGCCTTAGCTGCGAGGGGCGCCGCGAGCGGCAGAAGGCGGGTATGGCCCGTCAGCAAGCCCGAAGCCTCGCCGGCCCTAGAGGCTGTTAGGGATTGGGTAACCGTATTTTCCGAGGCTTGCGAGATGGTTACGTCCCGCAAGCCTTATCCGTCCGACGTCTCTGACGCGGAATGGGCGCTGGTTGCGCCCTATCTCACGCTTCTGCCGGAGGCGTGCGGCCAGCGAACCCATCCCCTAAAGGAGGTGTTCAACGGCCTGCGCTACATCATGAAAACCGGCGCGCCCTGGCGCTGGATGCCCAATGACTTGCCGCCATGGGAGATCGTCTACCAGCAGGCCCAGCGCTGGCTTCGGGCCGGATGTTTCGAGGCGCTGGCCGAGGATCTGAGCACCGTCCTACGCCTCGCCGCCGGCCGGCCGGCCCAGCCGAGCGCCGCCATCATCGACAGCCGCACCTTGCGCTCAACGCCGGAGAGCGGCGCACGGGCCGGCTACGACGGTGCCAAGCGCAAGAAGGGTTCAAAGCTCCACATGGCCGTCGACACCCTCGGCCACCTTCTCGCGCTGCATGTGACGCCGGCCAGCGACGACGACCGCTCCCAGGTCGGCCGCATGGCCCAAGCCATCCAGGCGGCGACCGACGAGAGCGTGGACATCGCCTTCGTCGACCAGGGCTACACGGGGCAAAGAGCGGCCACCGCCGCAGCCGAGCACGGCATCGAACTGGAGCTGGTCAAGCTGCCGCAAGCCAAGCGCGGCTTCGTCCTTCTGCCGCGCCGATGGGTGGTCGAGCGCTCCTTCGCCTGGGCAACTCGCTTCCGACGCCTCGTCAAGGACTACGAGCGCTGCGCCGCTACACTCGCAGACCTCCACCTCGTCGCCTTCGTCTGCATCATGCTCAAAAACGCCGCTATACGTCGGCCGGGAGGTGGAGCATGAACGCGCACCGCCCGACATCGCCAGCCTTCGAGGCCTTGAGAAGCGTGGCGGCCGTCTTCCTCGCAGCCGGCCTGTACGTGGTGCTGCTGCCTGTGGCTGCGATAGAGTCGCTGCGCAGGCGGCTCGATCAACGGCCCCGTCGCACGCACCAGCGTGATCTTAACTCCTCCCGAATGCCGAGTGAGTTGTAATTTCAGCTTCCAAGACTTGAAGATACATTTGCGAAGCGCAGGATAGCTTGACCTTGAATTGCTTCTTTTCAGTTTCTCGCCGCGGCTCATTCGTGTGCACCGATCCGACGACGGTCATTTCTTCTGATCCGAGGCCGTGGATCTGATGGTCATCAGGAAACTGAGCTTTCTCCGGCGCGATCAGAAGTGCCTTCATGCCCCCGCGCGCAGCTCGAACTACCATATCGGCATCGTCGCAGGCAGACGGAACCAAGCTACGTACCAGCCAACCGATGCCGAGGGTGATAGCAATCATCAGCACTAAGCCGATCTTTAAGCCCACAGGAGTTCTCCGCCGGTCAGCGCCGCGCGGTCGTGTACCCGCGTCGGCGGACGCTAGACGAGCCTTGCACGGGCGACAACCGCTCAGCTTGATGCCGACCTAAACGGCGGCGCGACGACATGATCGACGTCAAGTTCGACCTGCGCGACTTCGAGCGCATGGCGCGCCAGCTGGGCGCCGCCGCCGACCAAGTGCCCTTCGCCCTCGCCGGAGCACTCAATGACGCGCTGTTCAAGACCCGCACCAAGCTGATCAGCGAGACCTGGCCCCAGCATGTCACCGTTCGCAACGCCGGCTTCATGCGCGGCGCACTGCGCATCGAGAAGGCGACGAAGGGCAACTTGCGCGGCGAGATCAACAGCTCGGGCGTCGGTGACCGTGGCCACCTTCGCCTTCACGCCACTGGCGGCATCAAGCGCGCCCAGGGCGCACTCGCCATTCCCGACCCGGCCAAGGTGCGGCGGGGAGCCAAGGGTGTCAGCAAGAACCAGCGCCCTCGCGCTCTGCCGAACTCGTTCCGAAAGGGCGAGGTCATCTATCAGCGGCTCGTCGCAAAGAAGCGGAAGACCGGCGGGCTCCGCCTGATGTACGTGCTGAAGCCCCAAGCCACGATCAAGAAGGACGTGCCGTTCTACGAGGACTTCCGCCGCAGCATGATCGCCGAGGTTCATGCGGCGTTCCCGGGCGCTATGGCGAAGGCGATGCGGACGCGGCGGTGAATCCGGCCGTCAGCTCGACATTCGTTTCACTTCGCCAAACTCCAGCGAGGCGCTTGCAAGCTCGGCGGCGCTCACCCTCTTGTAGGCCGAGAGCTCGTGCCCTTCGCCGATCTCCTTCTCGACCTTGGCTTTGGCCGCCTCGAGGCCGTCGCAGTGGACGAGCCAGTCCTCAACGCCGCCGCTCTTGCTCGTGTATGTCAGTCGAAATCCATCCGTCATGTTCGCCTCCCGGAGGACACAACTGCTTTGACGACCAGCGGTTTCCTCTATGCTGCTCCTGCAATGGATCCGATAATGCCGCGGAAAGTGGAACTTCTCCTCTGTCGGCCGGTTGAGACGCCGCCCCGAGAAGGAGTTTCATCAATGAAAGTCATCGCATCGCTTGCGGCAGTGCTAATCGCGGTCGCTCCAGTTGCCGCGCTCGCTCAAGCTCCCGGTGGTCAGGGAACGATGGGAGGTAGTGCGAACACGCCGACTTCTGAAGGTATGAAGAGCGGCACGAAGATGATGGGCACGAAGAAAAAGACCAAGATGAAGAAGCGCTCCTCCTTCGAGCGGCCCGCCCCGGTGCACGTGATCGGGTAAGATTGGCTGGCTTCGGGGGGCGAGAGGCACGCCCTCTCGCCCTCACCGGGGCGACGGCAACGAAGAAGGCGACGGCGTGCTCAACCTTGTCAATTGGATGAACTTCGCGCGAGAGACCGGCCTGATGGCTATGAACGCGCAGGCCGTGATTGAACGCGGATGCTGAAGGTGGCAGCGGGCGGAGCGCAGGCCGATCTGGAAGTCCAACGCATGTTTGCCGAAAAGGCTGCTGCCTACACGGAAGCACAGGTCGCGATGGCGCAATCCGCGATGTTGGGCAGGCCCGACCGAATGCCCGCCGTGGGGCTCAAGGCCTACTCGAAACGGGTTAGGTCCAACCGGTCCCGATTGAGCCCGCGAAGCAAGTAGCGAACGAGTTCGCCGATTCCGAGCACTACAGCAGGAAAATCGCCATCAACGCGAGGATGACGACGATGTGAATGACGCTCCACTTCGAGAACGTGATGAAGCGTCGATAGGTTTTCTCGTGCTCCGGGTAGTCCATCTCTACAGATTTTCCAGCAGCGATCTGTGCTTCTGCCATTGCAACGACCTCCTTGGCTGGCGTCTCAACGTGTCGACCTCAGGTCCGTTCCCTAGAGCGATGCGGAGCGGCACGCACACGCAGGAACCTCTCCTTTGCGCCGGTGGTTGGTCTGCCACCTCAAGCAAGGAGATCTCCCTTGAAGAAGTTCGCCATTCCCTTCGCCGCCGCCCTCGTCATCGGCGGGTCGACCATCGCGTTCGCGCAGTCGCCAGGTAGCTCCGGCACCATGGGCGGCAGCGCCAACTCGCCAACCTCCAATCCGCCCGGTATGTCGAACCAGCAGCAGGGCATCGGCTCCAGCGTGCGATCCGACTCTTCGACCGGCGGTCCCAACAGCGCTTCCGACCCGGCCAAGACCGACGCCACGGGCAGCATCAAGGGCGGACCCAACCGCAACACCGGCGGCAACCCCGGCGGAGATGGTAGCGGTAGCGGCAAGTAGCCGACGACAGGGGCTCCGGAACCCCCATCGGCGTTCCGGAGCCCCGCGGGCGGACAAGGGGACCCTGTTTCACAGCGCCACCCCGATCGGTTCGCCGGGTCCTTCCTCCCCCCACCCCGGCCACGGGTAACGCGCGACCTCGGTCTATGCTTACGCGCAGAGGCCCGGAACCCGGTAACAGGTAACAAGGTAACGCCGGAATGGCTGCGGAGCGCTTTGTTTCACAGGCCGACTTCGCGCGGCGCCGGAGCGTTTCACGAAAAGCGGTTACAGGCTGGAAACAGAAGGGGCTGCTGGTCCTTCGCGAAGATGGGATGGTCGACGTCGAGGCGTCGGAGTGGAACCTCGACCAGCGGCCGGCGAACTACCGCGGAGGTGTTACCCATCGACCGGTCCGCGCGGCGCCCGGTAACAGCGAGCCAGCGCCACGAGCGAAGAGGCCGCCGCCCGACACCCCCGCGGGTGAAGAGCCGCCCGAGGCTGACGCCGCCGCGCGCGACATGGACCCGGAGAACCTGACCCACGCCGAGGCGGTGCGCCGCAAGGAGAATATGCTTGGGCTCCTGCGGAAGCACGAGCTCGAGGTGTCCCGGCGGGAATGGGTGCGCGTCGAGGACGTCGCCAAGCTCGTCGAGCACGACTACGCGACCATCCGCGAGCGGTTGCTGACGATCCCGGGCAAGCTGGCGCCGGAACTGGACAGTGCGAACCAAGCGACGATCGAGACGGCCATCCGTCGGGAGATAGTCGAGGCTCTGAATGAACTTCATGACCCCGCCGGACTCGCGGGGCGCGCAGGCTCTGGTGACGAGGCTGCGGGCGGCCCGGGCGGCGCTGAAGCCGCCGCCTGACCTAGACCTCGTCGAATGGGCGGATGAGTTCCGCCATATCGCGTCGAAAAATTCAGCCACGCCGGGCAAGTGGAAGACGTCCTCGCAGCCGTGCGCCTTCGGGCCCATGCGCGCGGTCACCGACCCGGAGGTGCACACCGTCACCGTGATGGCGGCGACCCAGGTGGTAAAGAGCGAACTCGCGCTGAACGCGGCGTTCTACTTCATCCATCAGGATCCGAGCCCCATCCTGTTTGTGCAGCCGTCGCAGGGCGCGGCCGCCGCCTTCTCGAAGGAGCGGTTCACCACATCGGTTAGCGTCAGCCCCGTGCTGCGGAAGCTGCTCCCGCCGTCGAGGAAGAGGGACAGCGAGAACACGATCGTCTCGAAGTCATTTCCGGGCGGCGGCATCGACTTCGTCGGGTCGAATTCGCCGACGGACCTATCGTCCCGGCCGAAGCGGATCATCGTCTGCGACGAGATTGACAAATATCCGGCCAGCGCCGGTGACGAGGGCGACCCGCTCGGTCTCGCGGAAGAGCGCGCATCGACCTACCACGCGGTGGGCCGCGCCAAGTTCATCAGGGTCTGCTCGCCGACCAACGAGGAGACCTCGCGGATCGGCCGCGAATACAAGGCGGGCGATCAGCGCAAGTGCTTCCCCCGCTGTCCGCATTGCGGCGAAGCGCAGGTGCTGACCTGGGCCAACGTCGTCTGGAGCCGGAACGCCGCCGGCGAGCACCTGCCGGAGACTGCCGGCATCTCGTGCGGGGCGTGCGGCGCAGTCTGGACGGAGAAGGAAAGGCTTGCGGCGCTGGCTGCGCTCGAGCACGAGCCGGATCACGGCTGGCGCCAGACGAAGCCGTTCGTGTGCTGCGAGGAACGGCAGTCGCCGGAGCGATGGAACGACAAGGGCCGGTCGATGTGCCGGCACTGCGGCGCGCTCTCGCGTTTCGACGGGCACGCGAGCTTCCACATCCCGAAGTGGCTGTCGAAACGGCACCGCCTTCCGACGCTGGTGAAGAGCTTCCTGGACGCCGATGGCAACCCGGACCTCATGAAGAAGGTGGTCAACACCGGCTTCGCCGAGCTGTGGGTGTCGCCGAACACGGAGAAGCTCGACGGGTCTGGCCTCATCGATCGGCGGGAGCCGTATGGGCCGGACGATCTGCCAGAAGGCGTCGTCGCGATCACGTCATTCACCGACGTGCAGGGCGATCGGCTGGAGACGCAGTTCGTCGGCTGGGGTGCGGACGAAGAGTCGTGGCCCTTCCTCTACGAGGTCACCCACGAGGACCCGGCGCAGCCGCGAGCCTGGGAAAAACTGGCCGACCTGCTGCGGCAGAAGTTCACGACCCGGGACGGCCGCGTGCTGCGCGTCGCGGCGGCTGGGATCGATACCGGCGGGCACCATGGCGCGCAGGTGTTCTCGTTCTGCCGACGTCGACGCGGTCAGAAGGTGTTCCCATGCAAAGGCGTGGCCGGCAAGCGTCCGGTTTGGCCGTTGCAGGCGACGCGTTCGAAGACGAACGAAAAGCTGTGGCTCATCGGCGTCGACTCCGCGAAGGACGCCGTCTACGGCCGCTTGAAGATCGATCCGCCCGATCCAGGTGGGCGAATGCCCGGGTTCATCCATTTCCCGGAGACTGACGCCTTCGGCCAGGACTACTTCGCGCAGCTCACGTCGGAGCGGCGCGAGATCCGCAAGCGCATGGGGCAGCCGGTCACCGTGTGGGTGCTGCCGGAGGGCAAGCGGAACGAAGCGCTCGACACAATGGTCGGCGCGTTAGCGGTTCGCCGCTCTTTGCCTAGACGGATAGAGCGCGCGCTGGAGTTCTCCGGGCGGCCAGCCCGACGCGAGGACAAGCCAGCGGATCCGACGGAGACGCCGCCGGAAGACGACATGCCGATAGCAGCCCAGGCGGAAGCCATGCAGGCCGCCCCACGCGCACGTCAGCAAAACTTCTTGGGGCGCCGCCGGGGGTGGCTGTCACCACGATAGGAGATTTCGATGGCTGAGAAGAAGCAGAACGGCGCCGCGGCGCTGGCGAAGAAGGGCGACGGCGTGCTGACACGGGTCGGCTCGGTCTGGACCTATCCGGGCTGCGCCATCGATCCGAGCGGCACGAACCTCCGCTTGCCGCTGGAGTATGTCAGCGACGCCGAGGTGAAGGAGCTGCTGCAGGCCGGCGACCTTGTTGGCGTGACGCAGAGCGTAGGCGGCGAGCTCCTGTCGGTGCGCCTGAAGGGCGATGACGGTGCCGTCGTGCTGACTACCGCTCAGGCTGGCACCGCGGAGGCCGGAACGGAACTGCCGCCGGGCTCGCGGCCGACGCACGATGCCGGCGCGTCGGTGGCGGCGTCAGCGGCGGACATCGCCAGCGAGGTCGAGCGCAGCTTTGCCGCGGCCACGGGCGCCGCGCCTGCCACCTCGGATCCTGCCGATGCGGCGCCGGCCGGCCAGAGCAAGCCGAAGCCGGCGGCCTGACGTGCCCACACCACAGCAGATCCAGGCTCGCCTCGAGGCGATTGAGCTTGCCATCGCGTCGGGTACGACGCGGGTGAGCTACAACGGCAAGAGCGTCGAGTACGCGAGCCTGGCCGAGCTGCGGTCGATCCGCGACGCCTTGAAGCGTGAGCTGGGTCTGCCGGTGCGGACCCGCCGCACCGTCGCCGGCTACAGCTCGGGGCTCTGATGCCGCAGGCCAACTGGCTCGACCGGGCCATCAGCTACGTCTCGCCGCGGGCGGCAGAGCGCCGGACAGAAGCTCGCACCCGCATGCAGCGCGCCGCACTGACGCGGAACGTCTACGAGGCGGCCAGCGTCGGCCGGCGGACGCAAGGTTGGCGCGCGGTCGGGACCGATGCCAACGTCGAGACGCGCACCGCCGGCGGGCGCCTCCGCGACGTGGCGCGCGACATGGTGCGGAACAACGCCCACGCCGCTTCCGCCAAGCTGGTCATCACGAACAACGCTGTCGGCGCCGGCCTGCTGCCGCGGGTGATGGCGGATCGCGCAGGGCGCGCCGCCCAGATCAAGGCGCTGCTGACGCGCCACTTCGACACGACCGACATCGATGCCGATGGCCGGTTGAACCTCTACGGCCTGCAGGCGCTGGCGCTCGGCACGATCGTCGAGGCCGGCGAGGTGCTGATCCGCAAGCGCATTCGCCGCCCGTCGGACGGCTTCGCGCTGCCCTTCCAGATCCAGGTGCTTGAGCCCGACTTTCTCGACACGTCCATCGACGGGCCGCAGCCGAACGGCAACTACGCGATCCAGGGCGTCGAGTTCAACGCGATCGGTCGGCGCGTCGCCTACTATCTGTTCGACCAGCACCCTGGCTCGCTGATGCTGGGCCGCAGGATGGCCACGCGGGGCCAGCGCGTCTCGGCCGACTTCGTGGCTCATGTCTATCGGGTCGACCGGCCCGGGCAGGTGAGGGGCGTCAGCTGGTTCGCGCCCGTGATCCTGCGGATCCGTGACTTTGCCGACTACACCGACGCGCAGCTGATCCGGCAGAAGATCGCCGCCTGCTTCGCGGCCTTCATCACCACCGATGAGGATGGGGACTTCGGAGTTCCCAACGCAGACGGCACGATCCAGCCCGCGGACCCGCAGGGCAACTATCCGGTCGAGAGCTTCGAGCCGGGCATGGTTGAGCGGCTCCGCTCGGGGGAGAGCGTCTCCTTCGCGACGCCGCCGACCACACAGGACTTCGGACCGTACGCATCGGCGACGCTGCACGAGGTCGCCGCGGGCCTGGGCATCCCCTTTGAGACGCTGACCGGCAACCTGGGCGAGGTCAGTTTCATCTCGGGCCGGCTGGGCCGGATCAACTTTCGCTCCAACGTCGACGCGTGGCGCTGGAACATGATCGTCCCGCAGATGCTGGATCCGCTCGCGGCCTGGACGCTGGAGGCGGCCGCGGTGGCGACAGGATCAACGGAGCCCTTCCGGCTCGGCTGGACGCCACCCCGTTGGGAGATGCTCAATCCGGCGGAGGAGATCGCCGCGGCGAAGGACGCCATCCGCTCCGGCCTCAGTTGGCTCAGCGAGGAGCAGCGCGTCGCCGGCTATGACCCCGAAGACGTGCGCGCCGGCATCATCGAGGACCTGGCTTGGCTCGACGCCAACGAGGTCACGCTCGACGTAGACCCACGGCGCGTCACCAACCGCGGCGTTGCGCAGAAGAACGCCGACCCGAACGCGCCGGATCCGGCCGACACCCGCAGATAGGGACATCCCATGACGACAAAGCCCGGGGCCGCTGCGCAGACGCGCGGCGAGCGCTCTGACACGCGCTCGCTTGTGCTCAATGGCGAGCTGCTGATCTACGGCGTGATCGACCCCTACCTTTGGGACGAGTTCGACACCTCGGTACGCGCCATCGACGTGATGGCGTCGCTCGCCGAGCTCTCGGGCGCGGACACCATCAATGTCCGGATCAACTCGCCCGGCGGCTCGGTCATCGAGGGGCTGGCGATCTACAACGCGCTGAGGGCATGGGGAAAGCCGATCCGGGTTCAGGTCGACGCCATGGCCGCGTCCATCGCCTCGATCATCGCCATGGCCGGCGACGAAATCGTCATGGCGGAGAACGCCACCATGATGATCCACGACCCGTGGGCGGTGGCTGTCGGAAATGCCGACGACCTCAGGTCGATGGCGGACGAGATCGATCGCCAGAAGGCGATCCTGATCAACATCTACGCGGCCAAGACCGGCCTCAGCGCTGAAGAGATCGGCGCCATGATGGCGTCCGAGACGTACATGTCCGCAGGCGAGGCGGTGGAGCGCGGCTTCGCGACGGCCGTCGCCGAGGCCATGCGCACGGCCGCATGCGCCCGACTCTCCAACGATCAACTCGCGCGCCTCTTGGTGGCGCCGATCAAGCTTCGGGCCGAGCGCCCGAATTCCGCGGCGCCGTCCGCACAACTCCAGGAGACCAACATGGTCGATCCCGTACCGGGCGGCGGAACTCCGGCTGCTGCTCCTCCCGTCGCTCCGGCCGCGCCGCCGGTCGACACCGCGGCCGTCCGCGCCGAGGCCATCCGCGCCGAGCGCGAGCGCACCACCGGCATCCTGGCGCAGGCGCGCTCAGCCCGGATCCCCGCCGACGATTCGTTCGTCGTCAATCTGCTGAATGGCGATCGGCCGCTCGTCGACGCCCGCGCCGACATCATGGACGAGTGGGCGCGCCGGCAGGAGAGCCGCGAGGACAATCCGCCGGGCGACCCGAGGCCGGCCGGCATCGTCGTGAACGCCGATGGCGTCGATCGCTGGATCCAGGGCGCTCAGCGCGGCCTGATGATCCGCGCCGGCCTGGTGAAGCCGGAGGATGCCGATCGCGGCAACGAGTTTGTCGGCCTGACGCTGGCGGAGCTCGCGCGCTCGGCGCTTACAATGCGCGGCGTACGCAACGGTCACCGCGACCGCATGAGCATGGTCGGCCTCGCCTTCACCACCATGAACGCCGGGCCCGGCTACCACTCGTCGAGCGATTTCGGAAACATCATCCAGAACGTCGCCTACCGCGCCATGATGCGCGGCTACGAGGAGGTCGACGAGAGCTTCCCGCTCTGGACCGGCAAGGGCACGGCCTCCGATTTCCGGCCGATCGCGCGCGTCGACCTCGGCTTGTTCCCGGCGCTCGACAAGGTCGAGGAGGGGGCCGAGTACAAATATGGCACCATTGCGGATACTGGCACGACGGTGCAGATCGCGACCTATGGCAAGGTCTTCGCCATCACGCGGCAGGCCATCATCAACGATGACCTGGGCTTCTTCGACCGGGTGCCTCGGCGCATGGGCCGCGCGGCGAAGCGCACGATCGGCAACCTGGTCTACGCCATCATCAACGGCAACCCGACCATGCAGGACGGGACGGCGTTGTTCCACGCCAACCACGGCAACCTGGCCGGTTCCGGCGCGGTGATTTCGGTCGCGTCTGTCGGCGCCGCCGAGGCGGCGATGGGCGTGCAGAAGGACGAGGCCGGCATCGGCACGTCCGCAGGCGTGGTGCCGAAGTACATGCTGGTGCCGATCACGCTGAAGATGGCCGCCAACACCATCATGACCGCGGCCAACACGCCCGGCGACGGGGCCCAGATCGCCAACCCCGTCCGCGGGCTGGCGACGGTCGTGGCGGATTCTCGGCTGTCGGGCACCGCCTGGTACATGGCGGCCGATCCGGCGCAGACCGACACGATCGAGGTCACGTATCTCGATCGGACCGATATCGCGAACGAAAACACGTTAATGAAATCAGCAGCTTAGGCCGCCTCTCGGGGCGGCCTTTGCCATTTTCGGGGCCGTAAGCCTCTGATAGCTAAGTGATTGATCCGTAATGGTTCGTGATCGCGCGGCGGCTGCCGAACGCGACGCGCGTGCGACAAGGAATGCGACATGGACACCACCTCGGCTGACCTGCTCTCGGGCTGGATAGCCATCGGGAAGCACCTCGGGATGAAGCCCGACGCCGCCCGCCACCTCGCCCGCACCAGTGGGCTCCCCACCTTCAAGCTCGGCAAGACCGTCTGCGCCCGCCGCTCGACGCTGAACGCCTGGCTGGCTGAGCGGGAGGCGGCGGGGCGGACGGCGCCGGAGGCGCGGACGTGAGCGGTGCCTACACCTGCAAGGGGACGATCGTCAGGAACGGCTTGGCGCCGGGAAGCCTGCGCTGCTCCTCGCTGAGCCATATGTCGGCGGATTCCACGACCAGGGAGCGATCCGGGATCCTATTCACCAGCTGCATGGTCAATAGATCCAGGAAAACGACATTGTTGGTGTATGATCCCCGCGGGTTGTACGTGACAAGTACCGCGGCCTCGGCTGAAATATGAAGTGCGCCGAGTAGATACTGGTTTCCATCAAACAGCTTTGGCCCATGTTTCGGAGTGAGAATCCAGTCCTTTCCGAAAGTGATAGCCATTTCAGTGTTGTCTTTAAGGTCGTGCAGAGAAGGCCGTTTCTTATTGTTGGCCAGCCTGGTGAGCAAGAGGCACCTTGGATAGTGCTCATCCGCCGGCAGCATCACGGCAGGCTCCGGGCCCCCACCAAAATCAGCCACGAACAGCTCGCCGGGTTCGATTTCCACGAGCTGCTTCGGCTGAAATCCAGCATCGATCTTCATGCGGTCTCCTCCCCAAGTCGGTTGCGCCAGCATAGCGCGGCGCGCTCCGGCTGCACCATGACCTTCGTCTAGGCCATAGGAATCATCGCCATGAACACCCCAGTCCTAAGCTCGCCAGTCTACCGGCTGCGGCCGGACCAGGTCCCCGATTTCCCTGAGGGCGGAAAGTGGGGCGACGCGCTCCGCTGGAGCCTCGCCGTCATGGACCCTGGCGATCGCGATATCGAGTTCCTGGCCAGCCTCCTCTCGTACTGCCTGAAGCATGGCGGTCTGACCGAAAAGCAGGCGCATCACGCCACGCGCACCATCACGCGCGTGCGCGATCGCTGGCGCGCCGGCGAGCTCCAGTTCTGCCAGAGCAACCCGCAGCAGAGGGCCGAGCACCCCTCCGCTCGCCTGATGCTCACTCCGGCGAACGGGATGCGCTGATGGCCGAGATCATTCCGTTCCCCCGAACCCGCAATCGGCGATTCATCCTGAAGCATGCCGGCAATATCGCCGGCATGTCGGCTGCGCAGGGTGAGAAGTACCTCGCCAACACCGTGCTGAAGGTGCAGCGCGAGACCATGCTCAGGCGCGGCGTCGGATCGCCTGTGGTCGAGCAGGAGATGCGAGCGCTGGAACTCGCGATCCGCGCCGCGCTGTGGCGCGTCGTCATGGAAGGCGGCGCTGCATGAGCCGCCGCACCAAGGCGAGGACGATCGAGGGCCCGTTCGTCAGTCACTCCCACGCAATGCGCATCTCGCCGGCTTGGCGCCATCTCCCTGACGATGCTCGCCGCGTTCTCGATCAGCTTGAGGTCGAGCACATGGAGCACGGCGGGACGGAGAACGGCCGGCTGATCCGAACCTACAGCGACTTCGAGCGGGGCGGCATTCGGCGCGCCTCCGTCGCGCTCGCCATCCGCCAGGCATCGGCCCTTGGCTTCCTGGAGATCACGGCCTCAGGGCAGAGATCGGCCGCTCAGTTCCGGCAGGCCAACTTCTACAGGCTGACCTATGTGATCGGGCGCGCACCGAGCCCGCCGCCAACGAACGACTGGCGCCGCATCGCGAGCGACACCGCCGCAGCCGCCGCGCTCAGCCAGGCGGCTGGAAAGCGTCGGCACGACACACAGCCAGTCCGTCGTGAGCGTAGGGACGGAGATATAGATAGTAGGCGCACGGGCGCGTCTAGAACCGTAGGCGCGCCGGCGCGTCTAGCGAGGCGCCCTCTGTAGGCGCGCCCGCGCGTCTACAGCTAGTTCCGCCTGCGCGTCCGGCTTTTCAAATCTACCGGCTCGGCAGGCGCAGCAACCACGCTTGCCAGCGAGGCCGACAACCCTCGTGGGCCATAACACGAATGGGGCGCACACGACCGTGAAGATGGAGGGTGAGGTAGAGCGCCCGGGATCCAGCGCTCTTGCCCCAGTGCAACTTTTCCCCCTCGCTGAAGTGAAGATCGAACTTTCCCAGGCCGTCGATCCTGAAGTTTGTGTGCCCTTCATCAGGGGTTTCGTCGAGCGGTGGCTCCGACCGGCTGAACGGCCATGGCAGCGGCGATCGCCACTCGAGTTGGAAATGAGAGACCATCGCAGGAACGGGGCTGAGGTTCACAATGGTGATGACATCGGGCTCATCATCCAAGCTGATGAACCAAGCTGTTGCGGCGAAGCGGGCGCGGTCCCTGAAGAACGTCTCCCAAACCTTGATGCCGCCAAGGCCGGACGACACGACAAGGCTGAACATCGAGATCACCATGCTCCAATCGGCTGTCGTCATAATCTGCATCGGTCGCCCCAGCATCAGGAATGATCGATCTTGCCACGCCTACGGTTGAGGCGCAGCGCTGAGCATTAGCCTGCGCTCGCCAGATGACGATGTAAGTGGGGACGCATGATGCGGGGGCGCGTCAAGTCGCGCGCCCCCAGGTAGGACAATCAGCGAAGGCGTGATCGTCGACCGAAGCGGATGTTGGCGAATAGCCAACGTCCCACGCATATGCGGATGCGGAATGCGAGCATCCCAAGGCTCCGTCGCCCACCGAACATGATCGCGAATCTCGTGGAGCGTGGGCGGCCGCACGACATCCTTTCGCCCGCGCATCGGGCGGCAGAATGTCAAGCGGCGGGCTATGCCCGCGGGTCGCGACCTACGAGGGCCGCTATCGCCAAGGTCGCCGCTGAAAAGCGCCGCCCGGATCTTCCGACGCCCCAGCAGTCACAGGCAACCATGGCAACACGAGGGCGGTCAGAATCGAGGATAGGGGACCCCGTTTCACACCGCCACCCCGATCGGTTCGCCGGGTCCTTCCTCCCCCCACCCCGGCCACGGGTAACGCGCGACGTCGGGCCATCGCTAGGCGCAGAGGCTGAAAGTCATGCAACAGAGCAATGATGCAACGCTGATTTCCATGGCCGAAGCGGCTCGCCGGCTCGGCTTGAACCGGTCGACGCTCCAGCGCCAGGTCGCGCGCGGGGCGATCCGCTCGCATGGCGGAATGGTAAGGCTGGCTGAGGTTTTGAAGGACCGAGCCAACAACCTCGATCCGTCGCGCGGCCGGCGTAAGGTGGCGACACTCGATCGCACCCAACGAGCAACGCCCCCTGTTGCCTCGGGTGATCTGGTAACAGGCAACGACGGCGAGCCTGTTGCATATGACGATCCGGCCATTTCGGCCGCCCGCTTCCTCGCTGCTCACGCGTCGGCGATCGTCGCGAAGATGGCCGTCGAGGCCGGCGCTCCGATGCGGATGGCCTACGCCCTGGCGGCGATGGTCCGCATGGAGCTGATGGGCGCGGCCGACGATCACTTCAACCGGGCTGGCGTCGAGCTCGACGAAAACTGGTGCCCGCGCGACGTCCTGGCATCTGTGGGGCCGAATTGGCGGGCCTTAGCGGCGAAGGCAGGGGAGCGCGTCAGTCGTGAGGCTTGGGAAGCCTGGACGAGTGCGCTCCCATGGTTCCGTGACGACCTGGTCGATGACCGGGTGCCTTACCCTTCGCTGCCGGAACCGGGGAGGCGTTGATGACCTCTCGGGCGTTTGGGCAGCGCTTCCTGCAAAATTCTGGCGCTAGGAACACGTCGCGGTCGCGCGTTACCCGTGACGCACGCCCCTTTGGCAAGGACCCTGGAATGCGCTGGGGGTGCCCGGTTGGCGCCGGGTCCCCCTATGTAGGCAGCCGGTGATGGACACGGTGCCCGATCAGGAAGCGCTCGTCGCGCTGGTCGCCGACCTCGAGCAGGTGTTGGCGAGGGCGCGAGCCGCGATTGGCCGCGAGGCGCCAGCAACGCCGTCCGCCACCTTCGGCATTGCCGCGGCCCTCAAGTTTTCGAAGCGGGATCGCAAGACGCTGCTGCGATGGGCTGAGAAGTGCCCCGGGCTGGCGTGGAAGGATGCCGGAGGGCGGTGGCAGTTCGACAAGCGAAAGCTGGCCGATCTGGCTACAGGAAAGCCGAAAATGGGAGGATTTGGGTAGGTTTGGGTAGTTGAAATGGGATAGGCGTCTCGCTCACCTTCAGCGGCATGAAGACCACAGCCGCCACCGCCATCGCCCGTGTGCTGCCGTCGCGCTCGTCGACCGCCGCGCTTGAGCGCAAGCTCGCCGATCTGACCAAACGCCGCGAGCGGTTCGCAAGGGAGCATGCCGCCGCCCAGCGCGCCTACGACGAGGCGCTCGGGGCGCAGCGCCAGCACATGCTCGAAGGCGATCTCGATGATGCGCGCGCCACGGCCCGGGTCGATGATGCCTTTGCCGCGGCGAAGGTGAAGCGACAAGCGCTCGAGGATGCGCTCCGGGCGCTGGCCGTGGCCGTCGAGGATACCGAACACGCAATCGCCGAGCAGAGGGACCGGGCGGAGCGGCAGCGAGTTGCGACTGAGTGCGAGGCTCGCGCCGAGGCGATTGAAAAGGCCGCGGCAGAGTTGCAGCGGACGCTCGTGCCGGTGGGCGAGGCCTATGCGGCGCTCGTTCGGACCATTCGCCAGAGCGGGCTGGGCATCGGCGACTTCGGCCTCCCCGTTGCGCCGGAGCACGTCGCGCTCGCTATCCTACGCCCCGCCATCCGCCCCATGGCTCCAGGGCTGATCCCGGATCCTGTCGACTTCCCCGGCTATCCAATCGACGCCGACTCTCTGGCGGCCGCGCGGCGGCTCCAGGCGGAAGCGCTGCGCGCCGCCGGCCGCGCCATTCTCGCGGGCGAGGCTCCCGCCGTTGCGCCGGTGGCCGCCGTTGCGATCCCGATCGTCCCGCCGCCGCCCACCTTCCCCGAGGTCGAGGTCGTGCTCGACCGGCCAATCTCTTACACGGCCGTCAACGGCCACACGATCCAGACGCCGGCCGGTGGCGTCACCATCCCCGAGCCCGTGGCCGAAGCGGCGAAGGCCAAGGGCATCGGCTTCGATCCCGGCACGAACGAGGCAAAGGCGATCGTGGCGCGCCTGCGCAGCAATCCGGCGCGGTTCGTCGGTGTGCTTGCGCCCGACCGGGCGCGGGAGGCCGAGACGATGTGGACCAACGTCGGCGTCAGCCTCTACGAACTCGCCGCTTCCACGCGGGGCGCGGCGTGATGATCGGCGCATATGGTTGCGGCCGTCACTGCGGCCAGGCGCTCCGCAAGTCGCGGGCGCCGCTGCAGCCGGTCGTGGTGAACGTCGGCGCACTGGGCGACGCACGGCAGGGGAGCCTCTTCCGCGCCATCGCCGTGAAGGAGGCCGAGGTCGTCGCCCACGAGGCCGGCCACGTCGTCGGCGCCGCGCTTTACGGCCGGCGCACGCTTCACGCGCAGGTCGGCCACGAGCCCCACGTCGCGTTTGACGAGGACCCCTTCCGGTGTCGGTGGGAGGAGCCGCTGGCCGTCGCCACGCTGGGCGGCCCGGTCGCCGGCGGCATGACGCTCCACAACGTCGCCCCGCCGCCGGCCGAGGTGATGACCTACCACCTGGCCAAAGCTCGCGCGGGCGGCACAGGGACGTGCGACGAGTGCAGGCTCGCCGAGCTGCTCGTCGTGCTCCACGGCGATGAGCCGGACGCGCGTCTCGCCGAGCGCTGGCGTGCCCACTGGCGGCATAGCGTTGACCTGTTCGACCGGCTCGAAGTGCGGTGCCAGGTGAACAAGCTGGCCCGGGCGCTGCGGACCGAGATCCACCTCGACGGCTCGGCCATCGATCGCATCATCGACCGCCCCATGCTCGAGCGCGTGCCGCCGGAGCTGGCGCCGTGATCCGCCTGCTCAAATCGCTCTTCCGCAGGCCGGCCACGGCGGTGCGGGACGAGGGCGGGCTGCCCGTGCCGCGGGATCGGCGGGCGGCCCGCCCGAGAAATTGGCTCCGGCCGGAGCCGCGCCCCAGCGACGCCTGGCGCGCATTCCAGCCGCCGCAGATCTGGCGCATCCGAGAAGGAGTCCGACATGGCCGATCATCCTGACATGGCGGCACTCGCCGCAGCCGGCGACGGCACGCTCCGGCGCTACAGCCCCGTGTGGTCATACCCGGGCGCGCCGCTCGACCCGAACCTCACGGCCAACCAGCGCTTGCCGCTCGCGAATGTCTCGGCCGGCGCCGTCGCGTCGGCGCTCGCCGACGGTAGTTGGGTCGTGACCGAGACCGACGCCGCTGGCGCGCCGGCCGCCATCACCCCCGCGCCCGGCCCGGGGCGCGTACGCACGGCGGCCGAGGGCGGCACCGTGGGGTTGCGCCGTGGCTGACGAAGCGCTCCGGTTTCCCGTCGCTGTTGTCGACCAATTCAGCGGCCCGTTGCGCGCGTTCAAGCAGCAGCTGAACGCGATCACTCCCGGCCCCGGCCTTGGACGCCTGCGACAGGAGATGACGGAGGCGACGCGATCGGCAAATGAGCTTCGCGCCGGGATCGAGCGTGGGCTGCAGCCAGCCCTCAACGCGATCGGCGTCACCAGCCTGACCGTCGGCGGCGCTCTGGCCGGCATCGCCGCTACCGTGCGGGTCTTCTCCGGCTCGACGGCGGAGCTGGCGCGCTTCTCGGCCGCCACAGGCGTCGCCATCAACGCCGTGCGGACCTGGCAGGAAGTCGGCGCCCGTCTCGGCATCCCGGCTGAGCAGATGCGCTCAGCGCTCGGCTCGTTCTCCGAGCAGTTCCGCGATCTCCAGAAGGGCTATGGCCAGCTCTTCAACTGGGGCATGGGGCAGAACAGCGAGATCCAGGCGCTGTTCACCCGCATGCGCCAGGCGAAGGATGCGGCGACCGCCTTCGGTGAGGCGATCGAGTTCATGGAGAAACGCATCCCGAACCCGGCCGAGCGGCGCAAGTTCGCTGAGGCGGTGTTCGGGAACGGCGATTTCGCCATCCTCGGCGCCCGCTTGCTCGGCAAGCCGATCAAGGAGTTGATGAAAGAGGCCGAGCGCGACTTGGGCAAGCTGCCGGAATCGGCCGCGAAGAACGCGCTCGCCTTCGAGGAGGCGCTCGACAAGATGAGCGCCAGCCTGCGCGGGCTGCGCGACGCCGTCGGGAGCGATCTGCTCAACAGCCTGCGGCCGATGATTGACCAGCTTCGGGAGTGGGTCGATCTCAACCAGGGCGAGATCAAGACCGGCGTCGTCGACAGCATCAGGGCGGCGACGGAGTGGCTGAAGGGCCAGGACTGGAAGGCGATCGGGTCCGACCTGACCACGATGTTCGGCAACATGAAGGAGATCGCCGGCGGCGTTGCCGACGCGTTCAGGGTGATCAAAGCGGCCGTCGATGAGGCCCAGGCGGCGATCGACAAGCTTGTCCAGTGGACGGACCGGCTGGGCAGAGCGCTCAACGGCGGCGACGTCAAGGACATCACGCCGGAGGAGCGGCAGCGGCTGATCGAGGAGCAGAAGCGCCAGCCGCCCAAGTCGCTCTTCGACCGCATGCGCGGGTTCTCGCCGATCTCCTACGGCGGCGGTGGCGGGGACGCGGCTTATGGCTCGCCCTTCGAGATGTTCCGCGACGCGGTGCGCGACGGCGTGCTCGAGGCGCTGCGCGAGTTCGTGGCTGGCGGCCCTGGCGGCGCTGGCGGCATCCAGCGCGCCAGCCTCGGTTGGGCCGGCGGCGGTGGCGGCGCGTTGCCGGAGATGTCCGGCGGCAGCGGCTTCAGCGGCGGCTGGCGGCGCGGTGGTCCGGGTGGCCAGGGTCGGCGCGAAGGAACGGACGCGCCCATCCCGGAGGAGCCGCGCGGGCCGGCACCTGGCACTACCCCTGGGAGCGGCGGTTTGGGGTCAAACGGCGCGCCGGTGCCGCCGCCTCGCCCGAGCGGCCTCACGCCCGGCAGCGGGGTGCCGCGGATCCGGCGGTCCGACCTGTCGCCGGGGCAGCAGCGGTCGGTAGAGGCCGTGCGCGGCGCCGGCGCGCGAACGGGTGACCACCGGCTCGATGCCATCATCGCGGCGGAGGGGACGGCGAAATACGGCGACCCGTTCAACGAGACCTTGGGATATGGGCGATACGCGCGCCCGCCGAAGCCCCTCACGGAGATGACACTCCGAGAGGCCTACCAGTTCGGCCGTGAAATTCGCCGACGTCATGGGAGCAGCTCGGCGCTCGGTGCCTTTCAGATTGTGGGGCAAACGATGCGTGACATCGCGATGCCCGGGGCCGGCTTGACGTGGGACGACAAGTTCAGCCGCGAGAACCAGATCAAAATGGCTCGGGCAATCTGGAAGGCGCAGGGACCGGGCGCGTGGGAAGGCTTCAAGCGGCACCCGCGAGAGCTTGCCAAGGCGATCAGGGGCGGCAGCTACGATGTAGACAGCGCAGAGTGGCCATCCGGGGGACGAAAGTCCTACTCAGGATTGTCACGTCTGGCTGACGAAGACGCCGCTCAGTCTGGAACCGACTCAACGTCGTTTCCAAAGGCCTGGCGAAAGGCTGTTGACGATCTGGCCGAAACCAAAACCTTACCCAAGCGTGCCGCGGAGGCAGGCGGGGGAGGTCAGTCGGCGACCGGGTCAGTCAATATCACGCTCGACGGCTTTCCGAAGGGCATGCGGGCCCGCACGAGCATGGATGGGCTGTTCAAGGAGGTGACCGTCAACCGGCCTCGCGCAATGCCCAATGCTGACGAAGGGGATTAGTCCCGAGGCGGGAGCTTGTTGCAATACGCCTCGATATATCCGGGGCCAAAGTCTGACTGGTCCTCGATTTGGATTGCCTTGCCGCCGTGGCCATTGTCGGCCCACTCGATGATCTTCGGCTTGCTTGTTTTTGCAACAAACCCGATTACCTGCCCCGGAGAGGTGCCGGGGGCGCGGACGAACGGGAAAGTCCCGGTTTCATCGAACCCGAACACGGCGACCGCCTGAACGCCATCGAGATCTAACGGCTTCTTAAGCTTGAAGTAATTCAGGCTGTCGGCAACGCGGGTTGGCTTGTTACTGATAAGGCCGATATCCCGGAAGAAGTAGAGGACGGATGCGGGCGCGGGCGGTACGGCGCAGCTGATCTGCTCAAGAAGAACCTGCGCTGGCCGTGATCGTTCGGCCGCTCCCGCCGCCCCCGGCGCGAGGCAGGCGAGTAGGGCGAGGGTGGGGAGGGTGACCTTGGAGGATCTGAACATGCCGGAGGGCCGTGCTCGTGAGATGGACGCGACGATCGCGGCCATCCTGGATCGGATGGGCGATCGTGTCCAATCGGTCACGTCGACGTACGTCTATGGCAACAAGCAGAGCAGCACGACCGTCGTGCTGGCCCCGGCCGCTGTCCCGGCGCTGCCCGAAGCTGCGGCGACGCCAAAACTGGACGGATTGTTCCGGTCGGTAAAGCTCAACCGCCAAAGCGCGATGTCGAATCCAGATGTGGCGTGATCGCCTCCGTCCGGCGTCGTTCCGCGGCGCGCAGTTCCACGTCGAGGCGGGCGTCCGCGCAAGCGGCCGCCGCATCGCCATGCACGAATATGCCAAGCGGGATGACCCCTACGCCGAGGACCTCGGCCGCCGGGCGCGCCGTCATCCCATCTCGGCCTACCTGGTCGGGGCCGACTATCAGGCGCCGCGCGATCAGCTGATCGACGCGCTCGAGCGGGAAGGGGCGGGGATGCTGGTGCACCCGACGCTGGGCTCGTTCCGGGTGGTCTGCGGCGGCTACAGCGTCCGCGAGAGCCGTGAGCGAGGCGGCTTCTGCGAATTCGATATCGAGTTCCTGGAGTCAGGCTCGACCGGCGCCGATCGTTTCTTCGAGGACACCGCGGCGAACGTCGTGAACAAGTCCGACGACGCAGCCGCTGCCGCAGCCGGCCGGGCAGGGGAGGACCTGACGAAGTGAAGGCCTCTGACGCAAAGGAAGCGGCCGCGCTCCTGTCCCCCGTGCTCGACGCGCTGCTCACGTCGGCGACCGATCGCGCCAGCGCCGAGGCGGCGGATCTTCGCCGGCAGGTGGGGGCGCTCCAGGCCTCGGCCGAGACCGTCATTTCGAATGCGACCCTGCCGGCGCCGCTGCTTGCGTGCTTCGACGCCGCGCGCGGCGCGGGCGCGACGCTCGACACCATGGCGGCGGTCCGCGCGATAGCCGTCGGCGCCGTGGCGAGCGTCAACGCCGCTGAGACGGTGCGGCAGCTGTGCATTCGCTTCTGCTTGATCGCCGAAGCGCGGGTCCTCGCCGGCGTCACGCTGACGAGCCGCGAGGACGTCGATCGCCTACGCGACCGCTTCAATGCGGCGTTCGACCCGGCCGAGGAATTCGCGGCCGATGCCATGGACTCGGTGAACTACAAGGCGCTGGTCGCCCTGCACGCCGCGGTAATCCACGACCTGGTGACGCGCGCCCGGCCGCTGCCGCGCATCGTGAACTATCGGCTTGCGGAAACCTTTCCGACGCTGGTCATCGCCAACCGGCTCTATGGCGATGCAGGCCGGGCAGATGAGCTGCGGGCCGAGAACAAAATCATCCACCCGGCCTTTCCGCCGCGCGCCGGCCGGGCCCTGTCAGCCTGATGCCCCGGCCAGAAGAGGTTGCCGAGATCAGCGTGAACGGACGGCGCTACCGCGATTGGACGTCGGTCTCCGTGTCTCGCGCCGCCGGCGACGAGTCCATCAGCCGCTTTGCCTTCGATGCGGCCAGTCCATCGGAAAGCGGCGCCAACTGGTCGGGCCTGAAGCTGAAGATCGGCAACACCGGCGAGATCCGGCTCGGTGGCGTCCAGGTCATCAACGGCGTCATCAACGTGCGCCAGGTGGCGTTCGACGCGAGCCGCCACGGTCTCCAGGTGCAGGGCGTCAGCAAGTGGGCGGACACCGCGCAGTCGGCCGTCGATTACACCAAGGGCCAGTTCCGAAAGTCGAGCCTGAGCCAGGTCGCCAACTCGGTCCTGAAGCCCTTCGGCATCAAGTTCAAGCTTGAGGGCAGCCCGGAGGGCGCGGACAAGGCCTTCGACCGGGTGCATGTGATCCCAGGCGAGACGGTCTTCGCCTTCATCGAGCGCCTCTGCCGGATGCGGCACATCTTCCTGACCGACGATGTGAGCGGGGATCTCGTCGGGTTCCGGTCCGGCAGCCAGACCCAGGTGGTCGCCGACCTTCAGGAGGGGCGGAACATCCTCAGCGCCAACGTCGTGATGAGCGACGAATATGCGCTCGGCAAGATCCGGACGATCGGCTCGAAGCCGGGTAACGATCAGAGCTGGGGCGACGACAGCCGGGATGTCTCGGCCACCTCGGAGAACCCCGGCGTCGGCCGGAACCGGCAGTCCGTCATCATGATGGAGGAGCCGGGCGACCAGCGTGATGCCCAGCTCCGGGCCAACCACGAGATGTCGGAGAACGCCGCGACCCAGCTGCTGGGGACGATCGTCGTCCAGGGCTGGTTCCGGGATGATGGAACGCCATGGCTCAACAGCCTCGGCAAGCACGTGAGCGTCTATTCGCCGATGATCTTTCCGAGCACCCGGATGACGCTGGCCATTAGCCAGGTCGTCAGCACCCAGGACGAGCGATCGGGCACGCGCACGGCGCTCTCGCTGTGCCTGCCGTCGCGCTACGGCAGCAGCGGCATGGTCGAGACCGGGGGCGGGGCGGTGAACCCGGCACAGCCGGATGGACCCGACCAATGAAGCGGTCCTCGACCCGGTCGACGGCCGACCGCATGGGCGGCGCCATTGCGCGCGGCACGCTGGAGAAGGCGAGCGACGCCCCGCGCATGCAGGAGGTCGACGTCAAGCTGGCCCACGGCGAGCCCGCGAATGGCGTCGAGCTCTTCCAGCCGTACGGCTTCACCGCCGTCGGCCAGCCGCCGACCACTGAGGGCGGAAAGAAGCGCAGGGCCGAGGTCGTCCTACTGTTCCCCACGGGTGCTCGCTCGCATCCGATCGCGCTGATGGTCGGCGACCGCCGCTATCGGCTGAAGGGTCTCCAGAATGGCGAGGTCGCACTCCATGACGACCAAGGCCAGAAGGTGCACCTCTCCCGCGCCGGCGTGGTTCTCGAGGTGCCCGAGGGCAAGACGATCACCAACAAGGTCGGCGGCGTGACGATGAGCCTGAGCAAGGACGGCCTCGACGTCACCGGCGGCTACATCAAGCACAACGGCAAGCGGATCGATGCCGAACACCGGCACGATGGCGTGCAGCCCGGATCGGGCACCACCGGAGAGCCGATCGCATGAGCGACGGGATCACCGAGATCACGCCGGACGATCTGACGCTAGGTTGGCTCATGCAGCCGCTCGACGGCACGGACCAGACCGGGGAGCTTGCGTCCGCCGTCATCGTGGCGCTCGGCACCGACCGGCGCGCAGACGAGGCGGACGAGCTGCCGGCGATCGACGCCGACGACCGCCGCGGCTGGTGGGGCGACACCGGTGCGGCCGAGATCTGGGACGGCTGGCCGATCGGCTCGCGTCTTTGGCTGTTGGCGCGCGCTGCCATCCGGCCTGCAGGTGCCCGACAGGGCAGCACGCTCGCGCTGGCTGAGACGTATGCTTATGAGGCGCTCCAGCCGCTCATCGCGCGTGGCATTGCCAGCCGCGTCGTCGTGGTGGCCGACCGCGTCGGGACTGAGCGCATCGACGTCGTCGTCACGATCTATCGCGGGCCGCGCGACGCCGTGGCGCTGCGCTTCCAGAACCTCTGGACCGGGATCGTCGCATGACCTGGCAGACGCCGACCTTTGCCGACGTCCGCCGGCTCGCCCGCGACTACGTGAATGGCAAGCTTCCGGGCGCTGACGCGGGCGCGCCAAACACGCGGCTCCGGGTCCTATCGGATTCGAACGCCGCCCTCGCGCACCTGACGCTGCAATACATCGATTGGTTGTCGGATCAGCTGCTGCCCGACACCGCCGAATCCGAATGGCTCGATCGGCACGGCCGGATCTGGCTGGGCGGCCGCAAGACGCCGACCTTCGCCGGCGGCTTGGTGGCGATCACAGGCGTCGAGGGCACCATCGTGCCGGAGGCGACGCGGCTCGCCAGCGGCTCGGTCGAGTATGAGACGCTCGACCCGATCACGCTCGGGCCCGGCGCGACCGAAGCGCCGGTGCGCGCACTGACGGCGGGCACGGCAGGCAACCGCGACCCGGGCGACGTCCTGAGCCTGTCGGAGCCGCCTCCGCTGATCGATGGCCAGGCGTTGGTCGTCGCAATGACTGGCGGCGCCGATGCCGAGAAGGACGACGATCTCCGCGCCCGCGTCCTGGCGCGCATCCGCATGCCGCCGATGGGCGGGGCGGCGCACGACTATGTGCAGTGGGCGCTGGAGATCCCGGGCGTGACGCGCGCCTGGTGCTCGCCGATCGAGATGGGCATGGGCACGGTGACGGTCCGCTTCATGATGGACGAGCTGCGCGCGAGCACAGGCGGCTTTCCGACGGCGGATGACATCGCCTACGTCGCCGAGCAGCTCGATGCGGTCCGGCCGGTGGCGGTGATGGACTTCTTCGTGCTCTCGCCGATCGCCGAGCCGATAAATTTCGCGCTCGACAGCCTCAACCCGGACACCTCGGCGATCCGCGCGGCGATCACGGCCAATGTGGCGGCGATGCTGCGCGATCGGGCGCGGCCGGCCTACAGTCTCAACGGCATCAGCCAGGACGCTCAGACGATCTATTCGGAGTGGGTCTCCGCGGCGATCTACGCGACGCCGGGGGTCGACAACTTCGATCTCGACATGGTCGATCACGTGATGCCGTCGCCCGGGCACATGGCGGTGCCCGGCACGATCACCTGGCCGGCGTAGGCAGCACGCCATGCCCTGGATCACCGCCGCCGGCGAGCTCTATGCCTCGTCGGTGCAACTGACGGCCGACTTCGTCGACGCGGACGACGGCACCAAGTTCTGGCGCCGCTCCGGCGATGACTACGCCGAGGCGCTGGCCAACTTGCTGCCGCAGGGCGTTGCGTGGCCGCGCGATCCCGAGTCGGTGCTGATGCAGCTCGTCGCAGGGCTGGCGCAGACCTGGGGGCTTGTCGATGGCCGGGCTGCGGATCTGCTCCAGATCGAGAGCGATCCGCGGCTGACCGACGCAATGCTGGGCGATTGGGAGCGGGCCTGGGGGCTACCGGATCCGTGCGTGGCCGAGCCGCTGACCAAGGGCGATCGGCGGCTCGTGCTGGTCGGCAAGATGACCTTCGTCGGCCGCCAGGACCGGGGCTTTTTCGAGGGCTATGCCGCCAGCCTGGGGCACCGCATCCACATCACTGAGCACGCGCCGTTCATGTGCGGCGTCTCCGCCTGCGGCGACACGCGCGATGCCAGCGGAGATTACCGCTGGGAGATCGGGCCGCCGGAGATCCGCTTCTGGTGGACGGTCAGTTTTCTTGAGGTCCGCACGACCTGGTTCAGGTGCGGCCACGAGGGCGGCCAGTGCGGCATCGATCCCATGGTGCGGATGTCGTTGGCGACCGATCTCGACTGCATCTTCAGCCGGCTGAAGCCGGCCCACACGGACGTCATCTTCGACTACTCGGGCGTCGCCTAGAAAATCGGGAAGCGATATGAAGTTTGTCTCGCCTTACAATGACGGCGGCGACCCGAACGCGTCGTGGGTCGACGGCAATCCGGGCACGGGCACCGAGGGCTCGATCCCGCGGGCGGCGGCTTTCGAGCACCCGTTGCGGGAACTGGATTCGCTGATCGCATATAACAACCTCGTGCCGTCGGGCGCAGACCTCCAGCAGGTCACCAAGGCTGTGCGGGCTCAGTGGATCAACTACGCCGGCGTCGCCACCGGCACGGCGGACGCCTGGGTGCTGACGCTGCCGAATCCGCAGCCGACCGCGTGGTCGGCGCTGACGGGTGTCCCGATCCGCTGGCGCGCCGCCTACTCCAACACGGGCGGGTGCACTGTCGACCTCGGCTTCGGCATCAAGACCTGCCGCGCGTCTTCCGACCGACCGCTGGCTCGCGGCGACATCATCGGCGGCGGTTTCTACGAAGGGTTCTTCGACGGGACCTATTTCGTCGTCCTGAACACCTCGACGCTTCCGCAGGCGGCGTATTTTCCCAACGGTCCGCTGGTCGCCGGCCTCTACTTCGACCGGCCCGCATCGACGTGGGGTGGCGCGCAGATCCCGGTGTCCGGATCCGAGTTCGGCGGCACCTGGAACAGCGGCACCTTCACCTTCACCTTCACCACGCCTCGGCCGGACGCGAGCTACTTCATTGAAGGTGAGGTGGAGGTGGCCAGATACGTCGAGGCGCAGGAGCTCATGTCTCCTATCCCGTCGCCCTCGCTGTGGATTCCGTCGATCGAAAGTATCGACACGACCGACATCGCCAGCAAGTCGACCGCGTCGTTCACCATGACAGCAACGTCTACATCAGCTGTCGACGGAACGACAAAGCGACGCCGCAAGTACTACTACTGGCTGCGCGTGTACGGCTATAGTTGAGCGCGGATTTCCATGGCTGATTTGCAGACTATCAATATCGGATCTTACCCGAATTCGCAGGATGGCGACGATATCCGCAAGTCGTTCCAGAAGGCGAACGCGGTGGTCGACAGGGTCAACCAGCTCGATCCCAAGGTCGCCGCGCTGGAAGTGGGGGCAGTCGTATCAGGCGAGGCCATCGAAGCGGTCGAACAGAAGGCCCAGCTCGCATTCGACACCGCGACCTCGGCGGCCGCCGGCAACGGTGTCATCTGCAACACGCTCGATGAGCTGGAAGAGAACACCACGGCCCTTATCGGGCAGGTGATCGCCGATCCAGTGGGGACGAACAACGGCACCTATGCCCGCACCACTCCGGACAACCCCGCGACACCTTGGATCCAGGTCAGCACCGCCACCGTGACCGCCCTGGACGCGCGGCTCTCCCCGATGGAGATCGTCGTCGACGGCGCAAAGGTGCCTGTCGTGTCGGGGGACGTCGTTACGGAAGGCGGTCCGCTGCTCGATATCGTCAACAAGTTCGGCTTCGTGCTGGCAAGCCTGCTGCAGCGCGGTTTCGACGGCCAGGCGGTGCGCTGGAACTTCGGCATCGGGGACGACGGGACCATCTGGATCACCGACCCGAATGGGTTCAGCCCCTTCTACATCACCGCGGGCGGCGACGTGCAGGTCGCCTTCCGCTTGGCGCTGGAACGGCGGCTCGATGTCGTAGAAGCCTTGCTCCTGCCGCCGGCGCCGCCGGACGTGACGCCGCTCTATGGTCACGAGCTGTTCGCCGTCTCCGGCGAGATCATCCCGCTCCAGATCCGGTCCATGCTGAAGGGCCGGCGCGATGCGGAGATGGCGCTGGTGACTTTCTCGACCCGGCCGGATCAGCCGCTCGCCGGCTGGTGGCGCACATCGAGCGATCAGATTCTGATCGACGCCGACATGCTGCTGGCGACCACGGCGCAGATCACCGTGCGGCGGTTCGACACCATCCCCTTTTACCAGGTGCCGCTGACCGTCAGCCGCAAGGTGGTGCCGGTGAGTGGCTCGCCGGCGCCCAAGGTGCTCCTCCTCGCCGACTCGATCGGCAACCGGGCGCTCGGCAAGTTCGTGGCGGACCGGCTGACGGCCTGGGGGTTCAACCCGACCTTCGTCGGCACGTTCAAGGGAACGGCGTCAGGGGACAATCTGGCCGAGACCGGCCCGTTCGGCGAATGCCGGGAGGGCTGGGCCTTCGACGACTTCACCGGCCGGTCCATGGATGCGGACGTCGCCAGCATCCTGGCGGCCGGGTCGGAGGCGGCCTATGCGGCCATGACCAAGGACCAGAAGCGGCAGATCAACCCCTATCTGCGCGTCGCCATCGGCGGCGACGATCCGGCCAAGATCGTGACCATCAGCGGCGTTCAATACGTCTTCGACTTCGGCTTCTTCATCTCCCGCTTTGCCGGGGTCGCCGACCCCAAGATCCACGTCGAGAACCCGACCGTCATCTATATCCAGCTCGGCATGAACGACATCCTCGAGAGCACCTC
>NZ_BMGG01000005.1:410777-411175 GCF_014640075.1 Chelatococcus reniformis
GCGCTGCCGACCGTGCCGATCGGCGTCGGCTTCACCGGCGTGCCGCGGGTGACGCTCGACGATGCCCGCTGGAGCGACCTTCACATGCCGCTGACCCAGGCGCTCATCCGCATCGTCGAGGCGCGGCAGGCGAGCGACGCCAACCTGCACCTGGTCTCGGTCTGGGCGCACATGTCCCAGGACGTCGGCTACCTCACCAGCGGCACCATGAATGCCGATACCGGCGCCATCGAGGCCACCGTCGCCGACCCCACCCATCCCAGCGGCGAGAACCGGGACCAGATGGCCCAGCGTGTCGCCGCCTTCATCGCCAACGTCGTCTGAGAGGATCCCATGGGCGGAGTATTGACCGTCGACCAAGCGTCCTACCTGCCGAATGCCCGCGCCTTCCGCGCCCC
>NZ_BMGG01000005.1:411185-543453 GCF_014640075.1 Chelatococcus reniformis
TGGCGGCGGCGCCGACCAGACCGTGCGCAACCTGGCCCGCGGCGGCCTTGCCGACGGCGCCATCGTGGGCACACCCACGTTCAGTCCGTTCTATGCTCATTTCGACGGCCCCAACAGCGCGCTCGAGCTACCGCAGGTCGACCTGGCGGTGGCCTCTTATGCGGTGGTGGCTCGCTCGACCACGGCCAACACGGGTCAGTCGACGCAGCCCATCTTCATGGGCACCTTCAACGGCAGCGCCGGGGCGGCGGGCTCGACGCTATACGTTACCAGCACGACCGTGATCCGCGGCAGCGCCGCGACCACCGACGGCAGCACGACGCAAGGGCACACGACCGACGTCGCGGCGACGCCCGGCAACTGGAACTTCCTCGGCTTCGACTTCGACAATGCGGCCCAGGCGATCCGGAACATGACGACCGGGGCGAAGACCAGCGGGAACCACGCCAGCGGCTTCAACGCCCGCGTCACCAACGGCAAGAACATCCGCGTCGGCGCCGGCTACGCCAGCTTCTCTGGCGACTGCGACGTGTTCTTCTATGCGCTCTATAACCGGCGGCTCAGCGACAACGAGTGGGCGGCGCTCTACAGCCGCATCAAGACCATCGCCGCCGGGCTGTCCTCGCCGATCGCGATCTAATCCTCGTCTTCGATCCAGCTCGCGTAGGACGGGATTGGGAGCCACGCCATGATGGCGTCGGCCTCGATCTCATTGCCGAAGATGGTGTCGGCCCAGGCGTCGTTGCTGAACACGGCGACGATCGGGGCGGGTGTCTCGCCCACTGTAATCGCGAGGAGGAGGACCTCTCGTCCGTCTCGCTGTTCGCTGGACATGGAGCCATAGGCCAGCCACTCACCCGCCACCGTCGGGCAGGCCTCCTGCGCTTCCACCACGTTGTTCATTGTCGTTGTCCAAAGCCCTTAAGGCGTAGGGACTACTTCGCCGACTTGGCCGCTGTCCAGACAACTTTTGGCGAAGGTGGCTTTCTGGCGTGCTTCACCCCGCCGCAGGGGCATTCGCCGATCTTTTCATCTCGCAGCAAGCCTGATCAATCGTCATCCTTGTGCCGCGCTGCCGACGAGTAAAACTTAACAAACGCAAAAATAAGAACAAATATAAGCAGTATGAAGACCGGGATCACGAAAGAATTTCCGGACATCCTGACCCCTCGAAAGATATGTCACGCTCGCAATAGGTAGCTGGTTCCGCCGTCGCCCACGCCATTCCCCCCCCTCAAGGCATCGGCTTGGAGATCTAAGCGGATGGCAACTCCCAGCAGCCGCCAGTACCGATCTGGCAGCCCTGCTCGATTCTATCGTGCCGCGGCGAGGCACGTCCATCTGACCAGCGTCTGGTTCAACCCCAGCGGCAGTTCTTCTGGCTATAAGGGAGCCGCTTGTTGATGCGTCGCAACATGGTTCCCTCCGGCCTCTCGCCCATTTCCTTCAGGAAGATCACGAAGGATTCCCAACGCGGATCATGAGGCATCGCCCTGTTCCGCATTCCCTGCCATGAGCGATAGGTCCCGGAGCGAGAACCGTCGTGCTGCTTGGCCGACCGATGCCCATGCAGTAGCGGACCGGGCTGTCCGCAGCCGCAACTCCTCGAGTTCCCAGAGCGCAGATTGCCCGTGTAGAGCGCGCGTTCTTTGCCGCACTCGCAGCGGCATTGCCACATCGAGTTTGTGCCTTTCGAAGGCAATCGGTGCAGCACAGTCCAGCGGCCGAAGCGCTCGCCGGTCATATCTATTCCACGAGACATGGGCCGACCCCGATACGCCGACCCAGCCCCGACCGCAACTCCGCCCCCCGGCCGTCGTCTAGCCCAGCAGCTTCCACCAGATCGCCACGTACAGTCCCGCGACCGCGGCGCTCGATGCCACCACGATCGTTGTCCGCCTGATTGAGCTGTTCATTCCGGTGCCCCCTCGTCGACCGGGCACGATGAAGCGGCCGGTCCCCCGTCGCCACCAAACCACCGTCTTTCGTGAACGGCAACTCACCTATCCGGCGGGCATCCGCTTCGGCCGCATCAAACCCAGATCAGCCAGACCGAGACGGCGAGCGTAAAGGCCGAGATGGCTATCAGCGCCACGATTGAAAGCGGCATCATCTCGCCGATCTCCTCCCAGAGTTGCAAGGGGGGGGGTAGCCGCATCAGCGCGACCCTGCAACTCCCCCATTGGGGGTGACGCCTCCTAAGTTCGAGATATCCCACGGAGAATTCGATGCAATTCGTTGGCTCGGCGACGAAGCTCGCCGACATCGACCTCCCGCGCCTGGGCTCGCTCATTGGCGTCGGCGAGGACGAGATCCATGCCGTGCTCGACGTCGAGAGCCGTGGCAGCGGGTTCGACGCGCAGAAGCGGCCGCGGATTCTGTTCGAGCCGCACGTCTTCTACCGCAACCTGTCGGGCAGCCGACGGGACGCCGCGGTGAAGGCCGGGCTGGCGGCCAAGTCTTGGGGGGCGATCCCCTACGGCGGCGAGAGCGCCCAGTACGGCCGGCTCGAGCGCGCGATCGCTATCGACGAGACCGCGGCCCTGAAGTCGGCGAGCTACGGCCTGGGCCAGATCCTCGGCGAGAACTTCGTCGTTGCCGGCTACGACAGCCCGCAGGAGATGGTCGAGGACATGGTGAATGGCGGCGAGGCCGCGCACCTCGGGGCCATGGTCAACTTCATCAAGGCGAACAACCTCGACGACGAGCTGCGGACGCACAACTGGGCCGGCTTCGCCCGCGGCTACAACGGCAGCGGCTACGCAAAGAACGGCTATCACACCAAGCTCGCCGCGGCCTATGCCAAGTGGGCGAGGATCCCCGACACGCCCTGGCAGCCCGACGCGCTGCCGCCCCCGGCCAACGATGCCATGCCGGCCACCGTGCGCCGTGGGGACAAGGGTCTCGCCGTCGAGCGGCTCCAGACCGAGCTCAACCGCCTCGGGTATGGGCTCAAGGTCGACATGGACTTCGGGCTCAAGACGCTCACGGCGGCGAAGAGCTTCCAGGGCAAGGCCGGCCTGAACGTCGACGGCGTCGTCGGCCCGGTTACCTGGCGCGCGCTGTTGAGCACCGCGCTGGTGGCCACCGCGGCGGCGTGACCCAAGGTTGCACGCACCGCCGGGCGCCATGGATTCGTTCTAGACCGGTCGCCCATTCGATCCTGTCCTAGTCCACGATCGTACAACCTCATGGGCGAGACTGTTCCCGCTCTGACCAACCGGCGGCAAAGCTGAACAGCCGTTCCCGGCCTGTTGCCCGCCTGTTCCCAATTTCGTGCAACGACTTGCCCCGTTCTGGGCAAGGTTCTTCCCGCCCCGCGGCCGGGCTGAGCCGCACTTCTTTGCACTTTCTGCAAACAACCCGGAGACCACCATGAAACTCACCGCCCTTGCGGCCGCCGCCGCGTGCGCCCTGGCGCTCGCCGCGTGCAATCCCGCCAAGATCGACGCTTCGGTGTCGAGCACGGCCAGCAAGGCCTCCGCCGCCTGCCCCTACGTGCTGGCCGGCATGGCCATCGCGGCGACCACCGGCAACGCCAAGATCCAGCAGGCCGCCGCCCAGGTCGCGCCCGCGGTCATCACCAGCTGCACCGCGCTCCAGACCGGTCGCATCGTCGACGTGCAGTCGGCCGGGGCCGCCATCCTCAACGCTTACGCGAGCCTGCTCGCCGCCGGCGCCATCGCAACGAAGGCCTGACCCATGAACACCAACCTCACCCTGCCGATTCGGCAGGCTCTCATCGGCTTGGGCCCGCTGATCGCGGCCCTTGGCATCATGGACGCGACGGCCTGGGGCGCCCGGGTCGATCAGCTGGCGCCGTACGTCGGCATCATCATGACCGTCGGCGGTATCGCCTGGCAGTGGTGGGTATCGCGGCCCAAGGCCAAGATCGAACAGGTCGCGGCGTTGCCGCAGGTCAAGGGCGTGGTGGTGGACCCGACGACCGCTGCGGACATCTCGGCGAAGAACGTTGTGGCCACGCCGGCGGCGATACCGCCCGCGGGCGCCGGCGCGCGCTGACGGGAGACGCACGGTGCAGGGGGCCCGTCGCGTCATCGCCCAGGCCTGGGCGATCTATGCTCACATGGCCGGACTGGCATTGCTCTCAGTCGGCCTCGGCTGGGGGCTCGTCGCCATTTACGCCAGCGACGAGCCGGTGATCATCGCAAGCGGGCCGGTCACCAACGTGACCGAGCGCGTCCGGGCCGGCAGCGCCGTCAGCTACAACATCGACATGCAGCGGCTCCAGAGCTGCCCCGGGCAGTGGACGGCCACGCTGACGTCGATCACCAACCATGGCCCGCCGGCGGTGGTGACCATCAGCCGGCCGGCTCGCCCGGGCGTGCTGGCGCCGGGGCTCTATGCCGACATCCGGGTGACCGTGGCCCTGCCGGAGGCGGTGACGCCCGGCCGCTGGCACTACGAGTCCGGCGTCACCTCGCGCTGCCCGACGCGCACCCGCTACGATCGCCTTGCCGTCTTCGATTTCGAGGTGACGCCATGACCTGGCAGGACATCCTCAACGCTCTCGGCGCCGACCGGTACCAGCAGCACGCGCTGTGCCTCACCGGCGATCCGGTGATCCTGACGCTCTACGTGGCGTCGGACCTGACCACCTGGCTGGCCTATTTCGCCATCGGCCTGACGCTGCTCTTCCGCACCGTCAACTTCATCGACCTCGGCTCGTCAGCGCTCATCCGCCTGTTCGGCGCCTTCATCTTCCTCTGCGGCCTCAGCCACCTGACGATGGTGCTGACGCTGTTCTGGGGCATCTACTGGCTCGACGTCGCTGTGCGGGCGGCCATGGCCAGCGTATCGGCCGTGACGGCCGTCTACACCTTCCAGGCGCTGCTGCCGGAGCGCTCCACGTGACGCCGGGCGAGGCAGGCGCGGCTTCGGCGGCAGGCGTGCTGGCCATCTTCGGCCTGATCCACGCCCCTACCGTCGCCATCGTGGCCATGGTGCTCTGCATCGGCATCGCCAGCGGGACGGCCGCCGTGCTCTACGCCCGCTGGGACGCGCGGCGGATGGTGCGGGAGGCGGTTGGCAAGGCCATGGCCGACCACATCGCCCGCCTGCATGAGGAGCCCGGGGAGGTCACAGGAGCTCCGCCGGATGAGGGCTGAGGTATGGACGCGGCCACCATCGGCGCCATTTCGACCATTGCCGTCTCGATCCTCGGCATATTCGGCACTGCCATCTCGATCCTCGCGAGCCGGGGCAAAACCAAGGCAGAGATCGGCAAGGCGGTCACCGACGGCTTCTCACAACTCACCCTGGGCTACGACAAGATCACCGACCAGCTTCAGGAGGAGCGCTCGGCGCTTGCGGCCCGGGTGCGCGAGCTCGAGGCGGAGCGCCGCGACCTTGCCAAGCGCATCCTCCAGCTCGAGGGCGCCCTGCACGCCGCTGGCATCATGGTGCCCGATCGGGGGGAGCCGCTGAAGATCTGAATTCCCCCCAGCGCGTCCGAAGCCCCGAGAGGGGCGCGCCTGATCGGCGTTTCCTCCCATGACTGGCCCCGGCACCGCGAGGTGACCGGGGCTTTTTGCGTACGCCGGCGCCCGTGTCCGCGTCACTGGCATTGCATGCACCGCGGTCTGCGTTAACATTCCTTGGCCAAGAAGGGGGGTAGAATGGCTAGGGCTGGAAGGGGGTTCTTGAGATTGATCACTCAAGCTGACCCATTGCTCTCGATGGGCAGTAGAGCGATCGCGATATTTCAGTTTGTACTTGGACCGGCGGTACTTGCTGGCGGCGGCGCCACCCTCGCTGCAGTATATTCATATTCATCAGGATTTTATGAGAGTCATGGATGGTCTGCTTCAGCGCTTATTGTTCTTACTGTTGGAGTGTGTGCGTGGCTATTGCTGTCAGCCGCAAGTTATTTGTGGTATGCTTCCGCGAAGCGCAGAGCGGAGATTCGAGCATTCGAGTTTTGGGCTTCGTCCAAAGATTCTGTGAATCCTTTAGATGCAGAATTCAACAATAAGAGAGTGGCAATACAAGATTTGGCGAATCCTATTGAGAGGTCAATAGAAAATAAAAGGTTCATAGGTTGCGAGTTGTGCGGCCCATGCAATATCATTCTATTTGATATGCAACTGATTAATATTAGTATGGTAAACTGCGATATCGTAGTTTTGTCGCGCAAGGTATTTGATATATATAATGCGATTGCGTTCAAAAATTCGTCAGTTCTTCATTCGAAATTGTATCACTGCACACTTTATATTCATCCCGATATGGCGAAGCAATTTTTAGAAATGGGCGCGAAGTTTATAACAAATATTGAAGGTGCGGCTGACAATGGAGGCCAGCCTACAAGTTGAAAAGAGCGTACACGCGTCGACTCGGTGGCGGGTAGATCAGCGCCGCAGCCGGTGCCCGTTCGCCAAAGGCTCACAGGGAGGATCAGGCCAGAGAAAATAGCCGCGCCGATCGACTGCGGCCAGAAGCGCGTTCTTTCCTGCCAACCGCGTCGGGTCTCGGTCCGCGACGAGCTTCGTCATGAAATTCCACGGACCATGTTCAGCCGGCAGGTTGCCCCCGTTGGCGTCGAGCGTCACACCTACGACCTGGTGCTTTCCGACGAACTGATAGAGGATAACGGCACGGCTCATGCGCCAACATAACGCGTGGCGTCGGATCGTGCTCTACCGAATCCGAGGAAGGTCCGTATTCGAGCGGCTATGACCGGGATGGCAGGTCACCTGGGGCGGCCTTGCGTTTGGAGCGCTTGGGCCGCTCCTCATCGTCGAGGTCGTCACCCGGACCCCTCTCGCCAATCGCGAGCGCCTGGAGCTTGAGAGCATTGTCGGGCTCTGCCGAGGCAATGCCGATGATCATCCAATAGGCCGCCTCCATGACGTCCTTCTTGGTCACGTCAGGGATCTAGGACTTAACCGCTTTGATGATGTCCTTCGAGTTCGCGCGGCTGCCTGCCAACGTCACGAGCAGCTGACCGATCCGTTCGCGTTTCGAAGGCATCCTCATCTCTGTGGTTTGCAGCTTCTGAAGATGTCAGCATAGCCCACGACGCTGTCGGCGTCAGCCCGCCGGCCAGACTAGCTCCGCCGGCGCGAGCCAGCGGGTCAGGCCAGGACCAGTGTGAGCAGCGCTGAAGCGTCGAGAATCGAGGTGAGGAGAACCCTCTCGCTGAGGGTTTCGAGCGCTGCAAGCCTCGATTTCGAGTGGGGGAGAATCTTGCCCGCGTCGCTATTGTCGTTTGCCGCTGAGGGAGGTCCGCCGGGCTGAGCGAAGCTACCTAAGCGGCGACGCAATGTGGCACCGGCAATTCGACTCATGTGCCTCCTTTCCGCTGCTCTTTGAGCGGCCTTGTAGCGGGCTCCAATCCGCTTCTTAAGCCCTTCGACCTCGCCCCGCCAGACGCTGCCGCCGCTTGCCAACCCCGTCCTGCCGCGCTCCAATAGGCCCGGCTCGACCGTCACCCCCCATTCAATCCGGCGGGAGGGCCCGAAGGGCCGGTGGCGCCTCCGCGCCGGCCCTTCGCCTTGCGTGCGGACGGTTGGAGGACGGCAGGGTCGATCAAGCCGCGCGGATTTGCCGGCATGAGGGGGCGCAGGCGCTCCGCGTAGGTCAGGTCTCCTCCGGCGGAGGAGAGGCGGCCTCGCCGTGCCGAGGATAGCGTCCCGTCGGTGTCCAATTGGGCGAGATGAAGGTCTGGAGCGCACCACCGCAGCCGCCGCATTTCACCGGCTTGCGGGCCCCGACATAGCGCCGCCCCGCACCAAGCCTCTCGATGAGCGCCGCGAGATCGATTTGCCGATGGCCGCAGGCATGGCAGTAGCCGTGCATCGAGAAATCATTCTCGATCAGCCAGCCGAGGGTGCCGGGTGCGTGCGCCATGTTCTATTTTTGTTCGCGCATGTGGGTTGAGCGCAAGCGCCGCCCGCGATAGCCTCCACGTCCATCGCAACCAGGAGGAGAAGGAGGAGCCGTGCCCGCCCAAAATGCCGACGTTGCCGAAGAAGCTCCGACCGTTGAGATGATTACGGGCTACGACATGGAGCACATGACCATCTATTTCCGGCTGCTCGACGCCGCAGTGGACGGAGCTGATTGGACCGAGGCCGCGAAGATCGTGCTGAGGATCGATCCCGCGCTCGAGCCGGAGCGTGCCCGCCGTACATGGGAAAGCCATTTGGCCCGCGCTCGCTGGATGACCGAGCACGGCTACCGCCATCTTGTGCGCGGGGGGCCGCCCCACTGATCCTCCCGCGCGCTCCGGGATTGCGCAACGGACACCCCCATGCCAATCGCCGTATGCATCTCCTTCTCGCCAGTGGCGGTGCGAATTGCCTTTCAGGACCGGAGCACCGTCGAGGCGGCCGACTGGCTAGTCTTCGGCATCAGACTGAGCTGGTTGGGCTCGGTGGTGCTCAACTCCTGATCGATCTCCTGGCGCTGGTCGGGGCAGCCGCTCTGGCTCGCCAACACCGACACCGCGGCATGGGTCCGCTACACCCCCACGGTGGCCGCCATCTGCCACCTGGCCGCACCTCAGGCGGAGATCAATCGCGTGCCGCCGGCGCGCTGGGTCAAGATCGGCATCCTGATTGCAGCCACGGTGTGCTCGGCCTGCTGGCTGGCCTAGCGCCAGACCGGCGCGCGGACTTTCCCGGACCGTTCTCGATGACGTGACCAGGGCGTTGGGCTACGCCCGTTCGTTCCAGGGGTGGCTGTCAGCCGCACCCAAGCCCTTCTCCGCCGCAGCACCCGAGCATCGCGATCCTCGTCATCGGTCCGCCTCTACTGGATCATGCTCGCCTAAGCGGAAGCGAGGCTTCTGCCTCCCGACACATATGCTAGGAGCTTGGCTTGAGCTCCTTTGCGTGATTTGATCGCTTGCTTGGGGAGGGCAAAATGACCGAGAGCGAAGCGCTTATTTCAGTTCACCGGGCGTTTATTGGGTTTAATAAAAGGGCAGAAAAGGTGTCGGATCAGATACTGGGCGCCACCTTCGTCGACTCCGAACCTCTCTATGAACTGCTTTCTACCACCAATAATCAGGTAATATACGGCCGAAGAGGAACGGGAAAAACACATGCACTGAAATACTTAGCTCAAGATGTTAGCAAGAGCGGCGTTAAGGCTGTTTATATCGACCTGCGCTCCGTTGGATCAAATGGGTCGATTTACAGTGACGGGAACAGACAGTTAGCCGAGAGGGCGTCCACGCTGATCGTGGACGTACTACAAGCACTGCTAAGCGAATTCTACGTTATTGCTCTCCATGCTATCGATACAGCTCCAGACCCGACTCAGATTACCATCAGACTCGACGATTTCGCGACCGCAATAGAGGGCGTCAAAATTTCGGGCAATGTTGAGACCGAGGCGACGTCGTCCCAACTAGGAACACGTAACTATTCGGCGGGTTTAAAGATCGACCCAAAGGAAATGTCAGGTAACGTCAATGTCGGTAGAGAGATTTCAGAGACCTACTCTGGTAAGAGGCGCGAGACGGGCCGTGAGAAAGTCCATCTGAATTTTGGCAGAATCGGAGCTTCGTTGGATGGGCTCATCAAGGTGCTCGGGATAGACCGATTGTGGGTTCTGGTTGACGAGTGGAGCGAAGTCCCGGTAGATGTACAGCCCTATCTGGCCGATTTGATCCGGCGGACCTTGCTCCCCGCGGTTCAAATAACGGTCAAGATTGCAGCGATCGAACATCGATCGAGCTTCTCCGTTTTAGGCGACCATGGCTCTTATGTCGGCCTTGAGCTTGGCGCCGACATTTCCGCTGACTTAAATCTGGATGATTTCCTCGTATTTGACAACAACCAGCAAAAGGCGACGGCGTTCTTCAAAAAATTGCTTTTCCGGCACTACGAACAATCACAAGGTAAAAACGGCTTAATAAAGGATCCGGACGCGTTCATGCAGGCTGCTTTCACTCAGAGTCCAGTATTTGATGAGTTCACAAGGGCCGTTGAGGGCGTACCGCGAGATGCTCTCAATCTTGCTGCCAAGATCGCGACAAAGGCCTTTGGTCAGCGCATAGCTATGTCGCATGTTCGGGGGGCTGCTAAGGATTGGTATCAACAGGATAAGCAGGCTGCCATAAAGAGTAATGAGCGATTGTCTGGGGTTTTGGAGAAAATTGTTGATCAAATTATCGGAGAAAGAAAAGCTAGGGCCTTTCTGTTTCCAAGCAATATACGCGCTTCGCTGATTGATCAGCTTTTCGATTCCAGGGTCCTGCATGTCTTGAAGAGGAGCATTTCAACAAACGACGAGCCCGGAGTGCGATATGATGCTTACAAGATCGACTACGGTTGCTATGTTGATCTAATCAATACGAGTAAGGCCACTATTGGCTTGTTTGAGGTCGACGATGAGGGATTCGTGGAGGTGCCAAAGGACGACTACAGATCCATTCGTCGTGCCATACTGCGCCCCGCGGATTTAGAGGATGACGGCTCTTCCGCGTGGGGCCGGCCGAGGTCGTAGGATCCGCAATCGTTTCCACGTCCTGCGGCATTCACGGCGAATAACGCTTAAGCTGCTGCAAACCGCCCTTCTGCCTGCAAGCGATGACGCGAAGTAAATCAGGCTTCGCCCGCGCCAGCCAGTCGTGCGACACGCGCGGCCCATCGGCGATCGGGAGCAATTTAAGATCCAAGTCTCCCGATCCGGCCCAAATAGCAGAGAGGGTAGACGCGGTATCTCAGTAACCTGGTTTGGGGGATCAATACCAAAGGGCTCTGGTGAAACATGCCACCAGGATACGACCCTCTGCATTGATTTGGTATTATAGTAAGACACTGAGGTCCCTTAGCGACCTGCTGCCGTTCCCCGATGCGGTCGAGCGCAACGCCCATCGGGCCTGGTCTAACACCGACCTATCCGACGTCGCGCTCCGTACAAGTGCGTGGCGCGCGCCTAAGTCGATCCAGGCAGAGTCCGAAACAGAGTCCACGCTCCCAACTCGACGATCGGAGCAAAAAAATCGCGTCGAAACGGCGCTGCGGCATTATGACGCAGCGGGCGACTCTTACCCCTTCTCCGTTCGTCACGTTAACTTAACCTCAACCTGCTGTTGCGAGCGCAAAAGAAGGCGCCGAACGGTTGGGTCTGGACGTGAATTTTGACTTGGCGGGGGGTGAACGTGTCGGTGGAAACGTACATCTACGAGCTCACGGAGCGTGTAGAACCCAGTAATATACTCGTCATTCGAGTGAAAGACGATATCGGAATTCCGAACACCTGGGAAGAACGGCCTCCTTCGAATATACTTATCGTCTCGAAGGGCACTGTTCTTACAGATGGCGAGGGACATCACTGCCGAAGCGGGAATCAAGAAGTGTTAGTGATCCGTGGAGGCGGTTGGTCTGCCGGTAAAAAGTCAGGCGAAGCCGAGCTTTTCTTGTATCACAACTCAACGCCCTATTTTGACTGGGTCCTCACGAAGGTCGAGAGCTCTTAGTCTAGCAACCTCGATTGCCTCACACTTGGGAGCTTGCTATGAGCTGGAAATTGACACTTGTCAGTTGGGCGATCTCCGTGTCGCTTGGCAGTCCGCATGCGATGGCGCTCGATCGTTGTGAAGTAAATGTTGACGGAAAAACTGTAAAAATTGCATCGGAAACGAACACCGATCAAAACTACACGTGCCGGATTATCTGCTCGTTTACGGTCATCGCTGACGAAGCGCCCGTCGTAGAGGCAGAAGCCGGATGCCTACTAGATGATCTCACTCAAGGTGCGAGAGCAGTCAGCTGCTCACGCATCATGGAGGAAGCAAAGTCGATCGTCATCAAAGGCTTCGCACGGCAATGCACCAAGCGGGACACGTAGAAATGACCGGAGTGACGCGGATGGCTCCTGCGATCGCTGTTCTTTTTGCATGCGCGCCCGCCGTGGCCCAGCAAGAGAGCGGGTACCCTATTGGTCAGAAGGATGCGGAAATAATTCAAGCATGCGTCAAGCAAGAGTATTCGCAGATGCAGAATTCATCCCGTAGCGCCTGCCGCACCCCGGAACGATACTATGCCGCGAAGGGTGGAGACCATGTCCGCGTGAAGATACCGTATCCCGCACCTCAAAATTACAAGTATGTATCCGGAAGCGGAACTGCCGTCCAGACATCGGGATCATGCGAACACAACTTGTACGTCAATTGGATGAGTGAAGCCCAGTTTCAATGTGAGTGGGAGACCTCGGGTTGCGGTCAGTTCAAGGAGGGAGGTCACGTGAAGGGATATTGTACAATGGACATGGTCTATGTGCCGCAATCGGGCGATTTGCGAAAGATCAAGGAGTACTGTGTGGCAAGTGTCATCGGGGGTACAGCAACGAAACCGCCCATCTCATCGGTGGCCTGCTCGTTTAACTGATAACCCAGTGCCCGACCCAAGGAGCCCGTAATGACATCGAAGATGTGTCTCCGGTCTGTTCTCTTTGCCTTGCCGCTTCTCATTCCGGGCCATGCTTTTGCAGAGAGCTACGGCTACATACCGAGTAGCTCGGTCTACCTCGGTTCCGGCTTCAGTCCGCTGGCTCCCCAAACTAACTACCCCGCCTGTCTCAAGGCAACTGGCGAGTGTCAGATGGGGGCGTCTGGGGCGCTGGCATGTATAAACGAAATCACCGACGCGAACGGCACTTCATTGGGAGTGTCCACGACTTTTAAAGTTAAGCAGATAGAGTCTAAATATGATTTTTTTAGAGAAGTCAATATCCAGGCATCGCTCAGCGGTTCTTATGGTCCTTTTTCCGGAAGTGCGAGTTTCTCGTCTTACTCATTGGACGATATTAAAGAAAACAGCCTGACTTGGGTCATACTGGCGAAATCCTCCTACGGGTCGTTTGCGCTTCGAAACCCGACTCTTCAGGTGGGTCTGAACAAGTTGAAGGTGCTGGATTTGGTGGGTAAATGCGGCTCAAACTATGTTTCGTCAGTTGATAGGGGCGTTATCGCGGCCGCGCTTTTCTCAGTCTACAACCTCGATGAGAGGCATCGCCGAGAGCTACAGGCGAAGATGAGCGTCGGCTTCTCGACCGCCGCTATCGAGGCCGATGGCAAAGGTAGCTTCTCCGACGTTATGAAGACTGCGCTTCAGTATGGTACTATGACTATCAATGTTTTCACGATTGGGGGTGAGGGAGCGCCCGGATTATCAGAGGCCATAAAGGCGAGCCCGACGGACTTGAAAAGTATTAAGGAAATTCTAGCTAACTATGTCAGTAAGCAAGACGCTGCCAAATCGGCGATCGTAAGTTTTCGAACGACGGGACTTGGCAAGTTGATCGACCGTCCCGACATAGATCCTGACCAATCGTACTTTGTTTATTTTCTTGAAGACAAGAACGAGTTACGTCTTAAATTTCTCGAAAGCGCCAAGCGCGCATCTTTTATTATTGAGCGGAAGGATGATTTCGACTCCGGTTTAGTTAATCTTGCGCAGGAGGTACTTGATAAAATTGAATGTGAAGTGAAATATATTGAAACAGCGATCCAGGCTTGCCGAATGTCTTTCGAGCAGACCAACGCCGTATTGCTCGACGGCGACCTTGAAGACGACATCGCGGCGGGCATCTCTCAGCGGTATGCGATGACTAAGGACTCTAAGTCAAGGCGCATGGAAGTTTGCTCGACAGCCGACGCAGCAACGAAAGAAGTGGGTGGGGCCATGTCGGCAGCTCCGATCAGCGCAGCGCCGCTCAAGACGTTTGGGTGGGCTCGATCTCAAATCAATGTGCCGGTACGCGGTGCTGCGTCGATCGATGAATGCAGCATTCGGACACAGAACGTTCAGAGAAGATTGACTGCGATGATCGAATCTGCGCTTGCGTCGAATGCGGCCCGCGGTCAGAAGCAACGACCCAAGGTCTGCATCTCTGGTTGTGAAGCAGAAGTCGATCTCGCGCTGCTGTCATCTGCGGCGAAGCTGCCTAAATTGCCGTTCGAGGTTTCCTACTGGTTTGAGCCCGCTACTGCCTCATTCCCAGGCGCTACAGCGGGCGGCCTCTACATCACGCTGAAATCGGCTAGAAACGTAAAGATGGTTCGCGCGTATGTCGATCAGGAGTTCGCCGCATTCGGTGCTAGAGTTCACGACGGCTCTTCTAATTTGGGATTGTATTTTAGCAGTGACGAACTGAAAGATGTTAGTTCGTCGCCCGTTCGACTCGAAGTCGAATCGACGGGCGGGCAGATATATACGGTAGACCTTCCGAAGCTCAAGCCAATTTAGTCGATTTTCATCACGCGGCGTCGTTGCATTACTGGGCGGCGGCCCCCCCAGCCTGGTTCGCTCTCGACGAGAGCCGGCCGCTCGCCTTCTCGCCGCACCGGCACCGATCGCGCTTGAGCTCCAGCGGCCGTTACCAGATGGGGCGCTCCAAATTGTCGGGCGGGGCGAGAAGGAAGACCCGCCGCAAGCTGCTGTGACCACGGGGATCGTTCAAGACCGTGGGGCTGGGCGAGAAGCAGGTTCCGACGGCGGCCGTGTTCGCCGCCGGTTAGCCGTCCTCCCTGACACCCCTAAACATCGGAGCCCGAGGTGCCATCGCGCGTCGTGCCGCGGTGCTCGATCTCGACGCGCAGCTCGAGCCGGGCCCAGATGACGCCTTTGTCCTTGAGCCCCGCAACTGCTGGCCGATCCGCTCTCATGTCGTCCAGCTGCCGCTTGAATTCGGCTGCGGCGAGGGGGGTCGAGCCCGGAGCTGGCGCTGCCGGCGGCCACCAGCGGGCTACCCTGCTCCTGGGCGAGCCGCAAGGGCTGCCCCAGGCGGCGCGTCCCGAGCGTCAGTTCGTAGCCGATGACGATGTATGTGCCGCTCTCGACGCATTTGGCCTTCACCCAGTTGCGCGACCTGCCGCCGTAGGGCGCGTCCCGCCGCTTGCTGACGATGCCTTCGAGCTTGGCTCGGCAGGCAGCACGCATGATCGCGGCGCCGTCGCCCTCGATCTCCTCGGAGAGCCGGATCCAGTCGTGCGTCGCCGGTAGGACGGTGACGAGCGCATCGCGGCGCCTGTCCAGCGTCCATTTTCGCAGGTCGTGCCCGTCGAGGAATACAAGGTCGAAGGCGACCAGGTGCGCGTCGATCGCTGCCTTGCCATGCGAGCCGCGGCCGAGCGCCTCCTGCAACAGGCCGAAGTGCGAAATGCCGCTCTCGTCGAAGATCACGGCCTCGCCATCGATGATGGCGTTGGCCACGGGGAGCTTGGCGGTGGCCGCAGCAATCGAGGGGAACCGATGCGTCCAGTCATGGCCGTTGCGGGTCCGGATGACGGCGCGGCCGTCCTCGACGTAGCAGCCGACTCGGTACCCGTCCCATTTGATTTCGTGCATCCAGCCAGCGGCGGATGGGGGGCGGGAGACGAGCGTCGCCAGGCATGGCGCGATCCAACCGGGGAGGGGCTCCTCGAACAGCTCTGGCTGCCGCTTGTCTCGCTTGTGGGGCGCCGTGGCGCGGCTGCGCGCCGTCTCCGCCGCCGGCGTGGCGCGCTGCTGAGGGCGAGGCTTGCGGGGAGGGGCGGCCATGGCTGGAGCATCGCATGCGGGCCTTAAGGAGTCCCGCTCAGCTCTCGAAATCGGAAAATCCCGCGGGAAGTCCCGCAGCGGAGGCCGCGGAACCTGCATGACACTGATTAGGAAGGTCTTTTCGGAATAGGGCGCGCTGCTCCCAAAGCAGATGCGCTACCGGGCTGCGCTATGCCCCGACATTTGAAGAGCGACGGTCGTAGGGCTTTCGCTCTTCCGATGCAACCCTGCTGCCCCGCACGGCCCCGGGGCGTACCGGCCCCAGGCGCGTCTCGATCGGGGGGCCTAGAGCATTTGCGCGTTTCTTCGAATCGCGCAAATGCTCTATCTATTTGTTTTCCCGCGTTTTCTTCACGCGAACCGGCGTCCACTTCGCTCGAAAACGCTCTAGCGAGCGGCGGCGCCGGCCGGCGCGACGCTGATGCGCATCTCGACGCTGCGGTCACGCTTGCCGTCGATCACGTCGTAGCCGACCGTGTCGGTGCGGCCGCCGGAACGGGCCTTGTAGAGGATGTCCTGGACCGGGATCTCCTTGCCGGCGCAGGCACCGGTCTTAGAGACCACGCGCGCCTTCAGAACCGTCAGCGTGCCGTAGCGCGGCTTGCGGGTGATCCTGATTTCCGGGGCGGGGCCCAGGGTACAGCCGGGCCCCACGTCAGCGTGCATGGCGATCCGTGTGAGCCGGCCGGCTTCGGCCTTGGCCGAAACAGCCTGCGGTGCCGCCGCAGCCGGTCCGGCGGCGCCGACGGCGATCATGGCTAGGGCGATCAACTGGCTACGCATGATGAACTCCTGTCGGTCGCGGCGCGAGCGCCGGATCCTGCTGCTCCCGGAGCGCTTTCCGATCGGCTGTGATCACCCGAACGGACGAGACACCCCTTTCACTCGTCCGGAGGGCCGCCGTTGCGGGCGGGCGAGCCGGCCCGATCGCGACACCTCTCCGAAACCTTCTGAGCTGGGCGCGATCGCGCGGCCAGAGCACGCCCCGACCAGATGGACTCAACTGGTCGGCGCGGGATGCGCCAAGCTCCTGAATCGCGAGCCGCTCCTCTCCGGTGAGATGATTTCGGCCCCGTCGGAACGCTCCAATAGCTCAGCCCAGTGAATTTGACCCTTTGACGCGCCCATCCATCGACTTGAAAGCCCAACCCCGTCGCCGCCGCCCAAACGATCACGATCTCCGGGCTGCGCCACTAGCGTTGCCCCTCTTGCGCCATCACGGTGCGGACGATGGCGGCGTACTGACTGCGAGCCTGCGCCTCCGTGATCTCGCCGCGGGCGATCTTCTCCGCCAGCCCGATGTTCTGGGAGACGAGAATGCGCGAGATGCGCTGTTCCTGGGGGCTTGCGTAGGGAATGATGTAGCGCTCGCGCACCGCCGCCTTGCACTTCGTCACCTCGAGGATCGAGGTGCTGCTGGCGTCGCAGCGGGCGAACTCGGCCTGTGCCGTCGCCGCGTCCTGCGCCTGCGCAGCCTTGATCTGCGCCGGCGTGAGTCCTGCAAGCTGGCGCCCCGAGGATGCGGATTGGCAGGCCGTCAAAAGGGTCAAGACGGCGCACGTGCTGAGCAACTTGAGCATATTCGGCCCCCACTTGTTCGCGGTTCGGTGTGTATCGCCGAAGCCCCGCCGGCGCCACCCCTCCGCTCACGTTCTATGCGGCTGGCGATGGATCGCGCCGGACGGCGTCGATGGTCGGGTCAGGATCCGCCTCTCCGGAAAGGCGCCGAGATAGCCGACGTCATAGATCGACCAGATAGCACAGGGTGTCTTCCAGGCCGCCCCGGAGCACCATGGCCACGACCGACGAGCGCCGCTCCTCGCGGCTGGAGCCCCCGGCCGAATGGCCTGCGAAACGATCGGGCGCCGGTTGAGCCAGATACCGGCGCCGCCGCCAAGAGGGCGATGGTTGTCGGCTCGAGCATCGATACGACGAGCGAGAATCAGGTGCGGCTGACCTCCACAGCAAACCAAGCGGAGAGGCTTCGCACAACTGGAGCCCGCTCCCCACCTGCGCCGGCGGCGGCACGGACGGTTTGCCGCCGTTGAGTTGGGGCGCTGGCCACGCTAAGACGCCCGGCAACCCGGCAGACCGTACGCCTGTGGTGCCGCGGCCGCGGCGAGGGTGCAGCATCGAACCCCTCGGATCGATCACATGCCCCCGGGCACGGAGGCCGGCGCCGATCATGGCGCCGGCGCGGCCGTGCAGGAGCGATTGACCGCATGATATCCGGCTCTTCTAACGCCATTGCGAAGGTTGCGATCGCGCCCGCCGCGCATCGCTCGTCGTGGGCGCAGGCGCTGCTCGCCGCGCTCAGCGCCTCGCACCTGCGCGCCACGGCGGCGCTCGTGCTGCTGTCGCTTGTCTGTTTCCTGCCCGGCTTCGTGTCGCTGCAGCCGATGGACCGCGACGAGCCTCGCTTCGCCCAGGCCACCAAGCAAATGCTGGAGACCGGCGACCTCGTCGCCATCCGGTTTCAGGACGAGGCGCGCAACAAGAAGCCTGTCGGCATCTACTGGCTCCAGGCGGCGTCCGTCACCGTCGCCGAGGCTCTCGGCCTTCCCGAGGCCCGTACCACCATTGCGGTCTATCGCCTGCCTTCGCTCATCGGCGCCGTCGCGGCGGTGCTGCTGACCTATTGGGCGCTGCTGGCGGCCGTGGGCCGCCGCGAGGCGCTGCTCGCGGCCGCGTTCATGGGCGCGACGGTGCTGCTGGGCGTCGAAGCGCGCTTCGCCAAGACCGATGCGGTGCTGACCGCGAGCTGCGTCGCCATGATGGGCGGCCTGCTGCGCGCCCATCTGCGTCGGACGCCCCTGTCACGCGGTGCGCTCGCCCTGTTCTGGGGCGGACTGGCGCTGTCGATCCTGGTGAAGGGGCCCGTCGGCCCGATGATCGTGGCGCTGCCGGCGCTGGCGCTGACGTTGCGGGAGCGCTCGGGACGCTGGCTGCTCGCCCTCAAGCCGCTGCTCGGCTTCGCCGTCGTGCTGCTGCTGGTGCTGCCGTGGTTCATCGCCATCGCCGTGGAGACCAGGGGCGCCTTCTTCGCCGAGGCGATCGGCAAGGACATGCTTGGCAAGGTGGGCTCGGGCCAGGAACGACACTGGGCGCCGCCGGGGACCTATCTGCTGGTCTTCTTCGGCACCGCCTGGCCGCTGGCGCCGTTCGTCGCCATCGCCAGCCAGACGTGGTGGCGCGAGCGTCGTGACGACGTGGTGGCCTTTGCGCTCGCCTGGGTCCTGCCGGCGTGGCTCGTGTTCGAGCTGGTGCCGACCAAGCTGCCGCACTATGTGCTGCCGCTCTTTCCGGCGTTGGCCTTGCTGGCGGTGCGCGGCATCGCCACGGGTGACGTCTCGCCCCGGCGCTGGGGGGCCTTGGCGGGCGCGGCGCTGCTGGTGCTCATTCCGTTGGCGGCGCTCGTCGCGCTGCCCATCGCCGGCGTTCACCTGGGCGGCGCGATCCCCTATGCGGCGTTGCCTGTCCTCGCCCTGTCGACCGCGCTGGCGGCAGCCGCCTGGCTGGCGTTCCGCGCCGACGGCCCATGGCGCGCGGCGTTGTTGTCGATCGCCGCTGCGGCGATCTTCGCTGTGGGGCTGTTTGGAACGGCGCAGCGGCTGCTGACCGCGCTCAAGCTGTCGCCGCGGCTGGCCGCCGCGGTACACGGGGTGCCATGCCCGGCGCCGCAGACGGTGACCGCCGGCTACCGCGAGCCCAGTCTGGTGTTCCTGGTCGGCACCGACCTCGCCATGGCGGACGGTGCGGGGGCGGCCGATTTCCTGGCCCATGAGGGGTGCAGGGTGGCACTCGTCACCGATCGGGAGGAGCCGGCCTTCACGGCGCGCTTGCGCGCGCTCGGCCTGTCGCCGGCGCTGGTAACGCGTGTCGTCGGCTTCAACATCAACGGCGGCAAGCGGCTTGACGTGGGCGTCTATCGCAGGCCTTAGAGCATCCGGCCAAAGCCGGGACGCGCCGGGGTTATTCGCGGCAGGGCCCGGTTGCCTGCGGACGCAGGGTGCGCCGTCTTCCAACAAGGTGATCCGTGGCGAGCCAGCCCGTCGATATCGTCCCGCGCCTCAGCGTCGTGGTTCCGGTCAAGAACGAAGCCGACAATGTCGCGCCCCTGCTGGCGGAGATCGAGGCCGCCTGTGCGGCGCACGGCCCCTTCGAGGTGATCTATGTCGATGACGGCTCGACCGACGCGACGGCGGCGGTGCTGGCCGAGCAGGCCGCGACGCGGCCGTGGTTGCGGCGGCTGAGCCACGACCGCTCCTGCGGACAGAGCGCCGCCATTCGCAGCGGCGCCCTTGCGGCACGGGCGGCGATCCTTGTCACCATCGACGGCGACGGGCAGAACGATCCCGCCTTCATCCCCGCTCTCGTCCGCGCGCTCGACGCCGGCGGTTCCGCCATCGCGCTGGCCGCGGGCCAGCGTGTCGGGCGCAAGGACACGGGCTTCAAGCGCCTGCAGTCGCGCATCGCCAATGCGGTCCGCAAGACCGTGCTGAAGGACGGCACACGCGACACCGGGTGCGGCCTCAAGGCCGTTCGCCGCGAGGTGTACCTGCGGCTGCCCTACTTCGATGCCTTGCATCGCTTCGTGCCGGCATTGGTGCGGCGCGAAGGGTATGATGTCGTCCTGGTCGACGTGGTCGACCGGCCGCGTCTCACCGGCCAGTCGAAGTACGGCTTCTTCGACCGGCTCTGGGTGGGCATCGTCGATCTGGCCGGGGTGTGGTGGCTCATCAACCGGCGGCGCATGCCGCCGCAAGTGCGGGAGCTCGGCTGATGTTGATCCAATTGTCCCACGATGTCGGCGGCTACCTCTACGATGTGTTCATCGCCCGCTTCGACATGTGGTTGCTGCTGGGCATCGTCGGCCAGTTCCTGTTCGGCATGCGCTTCCTCGTCCAGTGGATCGCCAGTGAGCGGGCGGGGCGCAGCGTCGTGCCGGTCGCGTTCTGGTTCTTCTCCATCGGCGGCGGTCTGATCACGCTGGTCTACGGCCTCTACAAGCGCGAGCCCGTGATCATCCTTGGCCAGGGCCTGAGCCTGTTCATCTATCTGCGCAATCTGGCGCTGATCCGCCGCAACCGGCGGCCGACCGCCGTCGAGGAGACGGGCTGACGCCAGGGCTCGGATGGGGAATTCGATCTGATCGTACGGCTGCGCTCCAGGAGCCGCGGTGGCTGGGTGCCGGCATGGACCCGGTCAGCGGCGTGGCAGACGCTCCTGTGCGCTGGCCGACGGCGGCTCGTCCGCGGGAACGGCCGTGTTGGCGGGGCCGTCCGGCTGGTCGAGAATGAGGATCGAAAGGATGCCGCCGGCGGGGGCGCTGAGCTGGCGCGCCTCGAGCTGGGTGGGTGACAGTTTTTTCACCTCTTCGGCGCAGAAGCTCACCAGCGCATCCGGGTTGCCCTTGTCGATCACCGCCGTGAACGCGCCGCTCGGCCCCCCCCAGCCACCGCCGGGCAGCAGGGTGTAATCGATGCGCTTTTCCATCAGCCAGGCGTCGGGTCCGAGCTTCTTCTTGAGCGCGGCGGCGGCCTTCACGAAGGCGTCGTCGACGCAGAAGCGCTGTTGGTAGCGCGCCAACTCCGCGGCCTTGGCCCCGTCCGCCAGAGGCGAGCCGGCGGAAATGCCCACCGAGGGCTTGTAGGCGTGCTCCACCACGGTCTCCCGGCCAGCCGGAAACAGCTGCTGCCAGAAGAAGGTCGTCTTGAGCAGCCAACGGGCCTTGGGCTCCAGCTGATCTGGACGGTTGTCGCCCGGGAAGGCCTCCTCGAGGTCGATTAGCCCGGCGACGCGCAATCCGTCGCGCGCCTCCGGGCCGAGCGCTTTGAGCGCCGTCCACGTCGCGTGCAGGGCGGGATTGAGGGGGATGCCGGCGTCCCTCAGCGTCGCCGTTCGTTCCAGGCCGAGGCCGAACGCCGTCTGCTCCAGCTGGGCGGTGACCGGACGCCCGTCGACCCGTGCCGAGAAGCCGATGAAATTGGCGTCGTCCTCGACGGGGATCACGGCGGAGGCGAACGTCTCGGCCCGCGCGTCCAGGTCGGGCAGGGGAAAGACGACGAGAGCCGTGATCGGCTTCTGCGACTTGTTCAGGACGACGTATCGTGCCCGCACGTCCGTCGGGCTGATGAACAGCGTCTCCTCGCGCAGGGCCACATCCGGCGGCGTGGTGAACACCAGTCCGCCGATGGCGAGTTCCGCAGTCGAGTCGGCGGCCCGCGCGGCCGGCACCGCGGCTAGCAAGCCCCCGGCGGCAGCGGCCGCCATCGCCGTCCGCCACCGCAGCGGGCTCCGGCGCGCGGCCATCGTCATTCCCCTCCAGCGACGCGGCGCATCTTGGCGAATCCTTGCTCGAGGTCTGCCTTGAGGTCGTCGATGCCCTCCAGGCCTACCTGGAAACGCAGGGTCGGCCCCGGCGGGTTCCATGCGGTCGCGCTGCGATAGGGAGCGCAGTCGAACGGAATGACGAGGCTCTCGTAGCCGCCCCAGGAATAACCGAGGCCGAACAGGGCAAGGGAATCGAGCAGGGCAGCGACCGCCGCCTGCGTCACCGGCTTCAAGACGACCGAGAACAGGCCCGAGGAGCCACGGAAGTCGCGGATCCACAGATGATGTCCAGGGCAGGACTCCAGCGCCGGATGAAGCACCTGGTGTACCTCGGGGCGCTGCTCCAGCCAGCTGGCGAGGGCAAGTCCCTGCCGCTCCGCCTCCTTCAGGCGCAATTCCATGGTACGAAGGCCGCGTAGCGCCAGATAGACGTCCTCGGCGCCAGGGCACATGGCGAAGAGGTCCGCGGTCTGGCGCAACGCCGGGAGCGCCCTTTCGGTGGCCGACACCAGGCCGAGCAGCAGGTCGGAATGACCGCCCAAATACTTGGTGCCCGCCTCGATGGCGAGGTCGACGCCGCGCTCGTGAGGCGGGAAGAAGATCGGTGTCGCCCAGGTATTGTCCATCAGGACGAGGGCGCCCGCAGCATGGGCGACTTCGGCAATGGCCGGGATGTCCTGCATTTCGAAGCTCTGCGAGCCGGGCGCTTCGGTGAGCACCGCAGTCGTGTTCGGGCGCATCAGGCGCCCGATGTCGGAACCGATCTGAGGGTCGTAATAGGTGGTCTCGACGCCGAGCTTGGCCAGCATGCCGTTGCAGAAGTTGCGCGTCGGGCGATAGGCGCTATCGGTGACCAGGATGTGGTCGCCCGCCTTGACGCACGACAGCAAGGCGAGGGTGATGGCGGCGAGCCCGGACGGCGCCAGCACCGTTCCGGCGGCGCCGGCAAGCTCGCTCCAGGCCAGCTCCAGCGCCTCGGTCGTCGGCGTGCCCTTGGTGCCATAGGTGAAGCGGGCGTTGCGGTCTTGCAGCGTCGCGACGTCCGGGGCGAGCACCGTCGAGCCACGGTATATCGGCGTGTTGACGAAGCCGAACTGCTCCTCCGGCGTCCGGCCGCCAAGAACCAGCTTGGTGCGGGTGGAGAGAATCGATCGATCATCGGCCGAGAGCTTGCGCATGGAGTCTATTTCCTTCCTGCGCGCAGCATTCCATCCGCGCGCGGCCGGCCGTCAAGCGCCGGTGTGCCGCTGGCCGGCTCCGGAGGCTTGACCGGCCGGCCTTATGCGGCTTGTGTTGGTGCGGCGCGAGAGGCGGCCCTTGCCACGGATGGGCCTGGCAGGGGGGCACTGCGACGGCGATCGCGGATTGTGGGGCGTGGGACGGGGCGCTCCGCTCCACGCCGTCACGTCCCGGACCGCCGGCGTGGCGCCGAGACCGAGGCAATCGGCAAGGGGATATCGATCATGAAACGGCTTCTGGCTTCGCTCGCGCTGACCACGACCCTGCTCGCCGCCGGCGCGGCGACAGCCGGCACGCTCGACCAGGTGAAGCAGCGCGGGCAGGTGGTCTGCGGCTCCAATCCGAGCCTCGCCGGTTTCGGCGTGCCAGATGACAAGGGGCAATGGGTCGGCTTCGACGTCGATTATTGCCGTGCCGTCGCGGCGGCGATCTTCAACGACCCGACCAAGGTGAAGTTCGTGCCGCTGTCGGCCAAGGACCGCTTCACGGCGCTGCAGACCGGCGAGATCGACCTCCTGGTGCGCAATTCTACGTGGACGATGTCGCGCGATACCGCGCTCGGCGTATCCTTCACCGCCACCAACTTCTACGACGGCCAGGCCTTCATGGTGCGCAAGAAGCTCGGCGTGTCGTCCGCGCTCGAGCTGAACGGCGCGACGGTCTGCGTGCAGCAGGGCACCACCACCGAACTCAACCTGGCCGACTTCTTCCGCAGCAACAAGATGAAGTACGAGATCGTCTCGTTCGCCACCAACGCGGAAACGGTGCGGGCCTACGATTCGGGCCGCTGCGATGCCTTCACCACCGACACCTCGGCCCTCTATGCCGAGCGCCTGCGGCTCACCAATCCGGACGAGCACGTGATCCTGCCCGAGATCATCTCCAAGGAGCCGTTCGCCCCGGTGGTGCGCAAGGGCGACGAGCAATGGTTCGATCTCGTCCGCTGGGTCGGCTTCGCGCTGGTCGGCGCGGAAGAGCTCGGCGTCGCCCAGACCAACGTCGATGAGATGACGAAGTCGGAAAGCCCCGAGATCCGCCGCCTGCTCGGTGTCGAGAGCAAGTTCGGCGAGGGTATCGGGCTCGGCAACGACTGGGTGGTCCGCATCATCAAGGCCGTGGGCAACTACGGCGAGATCTTCGACCGCAACCTCGGCGACGGCTCGCGCCTCAAGATCAAGCGCGGCATGAATGCGCTGTGGTCGAAGGGTGGTGTGCAGTACTCGCCTCCGATCCGCTGAGCCGCGGCGCGAGGCGCGTCTCCGTGTTCGGCGACGGCGCCGAACGGCCACCGAAGGGGTCGCTCACAGGCAACCCTGCGGTCCGTGCTGCGTTTTTCCAGATTCTCCTTGTCGTCGCCCTCGTCGCGCTGGGGTGGTGGGCGGCGGGCAACGTCGCAGCCAACCTGCGGGCCGCCAATATCGCGACGGGGTTCGGCTTTCTGTGGGACCCCGCCAACTTCGACATCACCCAAAGCCTGATCTCCTACAACGCCAGCATGAGCTACGGCCGGGCCCTCCTGGTGGGCCTGCTCAACACCCTGCTGGTCTCCGCCATCGGCATCGTGCTGGCGACCCTGCTCGGCTTCGTCGTCGGCATCGCGCGGCTGTCGAAGAACGTTCTGGTGGCGAAGCTGGCGCAGATCTATGTGGAGCTGCTGCGCAACGTGCCGCTGCTGCTGCAGCTGCTGTTCTGGTACAACGCCGTCCTCAAGCCGCTGCCCGGTCCGCGCCAGTCGCTGGAGCTCGGCGGTGGCGCGCTGCTCAACAATCGCGGCCTGTTCCTGCCGACGATCGATGCGCCCGCGGGCGGGCCGGCGGCGCTCGCCGGCCTCGGCGTCGCCGCGCTCGCCTGCGCCGCACTGGTGCTATGGAATCGCCGCCGCGTCGAGGCGACCGGGCGGTCGGTGCCCGTCCTGCCCATCGCCATTGCGCTGCTCGTCGCCCTGCCGGCCGTGTCGCTTGCGCTCTTCGGCGGTGCGATCTCGCTCAACTATCCCGAGCTCAGGGGCTTCAACGTCGCGGGCGGCGTCACCCTGCTGCCCGAGTTCGTGGCGCTGCTCCTCGGTCTTGTGCTCTATACCGCCGCCTTCATCGCCGAGATCGTCCGCGCCGGCATCGTTTCCGTGTCGAAGGGGCAGACAGAGGCAGCGGAGGCGCTCGGCCTGCGTCGCGGGCTCGTCACGCGGCTGGTGATCGTGCCGCAGGCGCTCCGCCTGATCATCCCGCCGCTCACCGGCCAGTATCTCAATCTGACCAAGAACTCCTCGCTCGCGGTCGCCATCGGTTATCCCGAGCTGGTCCAGGTGGGCGCCGGCCCCGTGCTGCAGAACACCGGCCAGGCGCTCGAGGTGATCTCGCTCATCATGCTGGTGTATCTCATCATCAGCTTGGTCACGTCGCTCGTCATGAACCTCTACAACCGGCGCATCGCGCTGGTGGAGCGCTGATGCCAATGAGCCACGTTGCCGATACCCGCGCGGGCGAAGCTGCGGCGGAGCTGAAGCCGCCGGCTCTCGAGCGCTCGCGCGTCGCGGCCCAGCTCGCCTCCCTGGTGTCGTCGCCCACCAACATCGTGCTGACCCTCCTCGCGCTGGCGATCGCCTACGCGGCGCTGGTGCCGGCGGTGAGGTTCCTTGTCGTCGATGCAGTCTGGACCGGCGTCGATCGCGAGGCTTGCCTGGCATCGACGGCGGGACGTCCGGTGGGCGCCTGCTGGCCCTTTGTTTTCAACCGCATCGGGTTCTTCGTCTACGGTCAATACCCGATCGCCGAACGCTGGCGTGTCAACGTCACGGCGCTCATCGCAATGGTGCTGATCGCCTGGGCGCTGGCGCCGTCGCTGCCCCGGCGCGGCATCGCCGTCTTCCTGTTCTTCGTGCCGTTTCCGATCGTGGCTTTCCTGCTGCTGACCGGCTCGACGGCGCTCGGCCTGGAGCCGGTACCGACGAACCTGTGGGGCGGCGTCCTCGTCACGGTGACCATCTCCCTGCTCGGCATGGTGGTATCGCTGCCGCTCGGCACGGTGCTGGCGCTCGGGCGCCGCTCGTCGATGCCGATCGTGCGTCTCGTCTGCGTGGTCTTGATCGAGGTGATCCGCGGCGTGCCGCTGATCGCCCTGCTGTTCATGGCCAACCGCATGCTGCCGCTGTTCCTGTCGCCGGGCATGCAGCCGGATTCGCTGCTGCGGGTGATCGTCGGTGTCTGCCTGTTCGCGTCCGCGTCCATGGCCGAGGTGATCCGCGGCGGGCTGCAGGCGCTGCCCAAGGGCCAGTACGAGGCGGCCCAGTCCCTGGGGCTGGGCTACTGGCCGATGATGCTGCTTATCATCCTGCCCCAGGCCCTGAAGCTGGTGATCCCGGGCATCGTCAACACCTTCATCAGCCTGTTCAAGGATACGACGCTCGTCACCATCGTCGGCATCTTCGACTTCCTCACCGCCGTGGAGGTGAGCGCCAACGTCCCGCAATGGTCTTCGCCGGTGACCTCGGTGACCGGCTATGCCTTCGCGGCCATGTTCTACTTCGCCTGTTGCTATGCCATGTCCCGCTACTCGCTGGCCATGGAGCGGCGGCTGGCCACGGAGAGCCGCTGATGACCGACACCGCCAATCGAGGCGCGGCAGCGCCCGGCGCCGACGAGGCCGTGGTGATGAGCGGCGTGCACAAATGGTTCGGCGCGTTCCACGTGCTGCGCGACATCAACCTCACCGTGAAGCGCGGCGAGCGCATCGTCGTCTGCGGCCCCTCCGGATCGGGCAAGTCGACGCTGATCCGCTGCATCAACCGGCTGGAGGAGCATCAGCGGGGGCGCATCGTCGTCGATGGCATCGAGCTCACCCAGGACGTCAAGCGCATCGAGCAGATCCGTCGCGAGGTCGGCATGGTGTTCCAGCAGTTCAACCTGTTCCCGCACCTGACGGTGCTGGAGAACTGCACGCTGGCGCCGATCTGGGTCCGTAAGATGCCGCGTCGCCAAGCCGAGGAGCTGGCGCTGCGCCTGCTCGAGCGGGTGCGCATCCCCGAGCAGGCGCAGAAGTATCCAGGCCAGCTTTCCGGTGGTCAGCAGCAGCGCGTGGCCATCGCCCGCTCGCTTTGCATGAACCCCAAGATCATGCTGTTCGACGAGCCGACGTCGGCGCTCGACCCGGAGATGGTCAAGGAGGTGCTGGACACCATGGTGAGCCTGGCCAAGGAGGGCATGACCATGCTCTGCGTGACGCACGAGATGGGTTTTGCCCGCCAGATCGCCGACCGCGTCATCTTCATGGACAGCGGGCAGATCGTCGAGGAGAACGCCCCCGAGGCGTTCTTCACCAATCCGCAGCAAGAGCGGACGAAGCTGTTCCTGGGCCAGATCCTGGCCTGAGCCGGCAGGCGGGCGGCCCGGGCGGTCGCGCAGATCGGGCCCGGGCGCCTCAGCCCTTCGGGCGCGCCGGCCCTGTCGCGATCGGCGCGTCCGGCGTGCTCGCCCATTCGGTCCACGAGCCGTCGTACAGCGGCAGCCCCTGCCGACCGAGCTCGTGCAGCCCGAGGGTGAGGATGGCCGCCGACACGCCGGAGCCGCAGGTGGTCAGGATCGGCCCGGCGAGGTCGACCCCGGCCTCGCGGAAGATGGCCGCGATCTCCTCGCGCGAGCGCAGGCGACCGTTGTCGATCAGCGTGCTCGACGGCACGTTGAGGGCGCCCGGCATATGGCCCGACACAAGGCCCGTGCGCGGCTCGGGTGCCGCACCGGCGAAGCGGTCGGCGGCGCGGGCATCGACGACTTGCACCGCCCCCGTCTCCAGGGCACGCCTGACGTCGCCCATCTTTGCTACGGCGCCATGATCGAAGCGGGCCGTAAAGGTGCGCGGCGCCCGGTACACCGGGCCGTCCTCGACCGGCCGGCCCTCGGCCGTCCATTGCGGCAGCCCGCCGTCCAAGATTGCCACGTCCCCGGCTCCCATGGCGCGCAGCATCCACCATACCCGCGGGGCCGCGAACAGGCCCATTCCATCGTAGACGACGATGCGCTTGCCGTCGCCAATGCCAAGCTGGCTCACCGCCGCCGCGAAGGCCTCCGGCCGTGGCATCATGTGGGGGAGGGGCGAGGTCGGGTCCTTGATGCGCTCGATGTCGAAGCGCACCGCGCCGGGGATGTGGGCAGCCAGGTATTCGGCCTCCGGATCGCGGTTCTGCGCCGGCAGGTACCAGGAGCCGTCCACCACGACGAGATCTGGAGCGGCCAGGTGCTCGGAGAGCCAATCGGTCGAGACGAGGGCGGAATGGGGCATGGACGCATGAACTCGAAGGACGGGGCTGGTGCGAGCCGGCGGCCAGCACTGACGGAACGGATTCGTAGGGCGCTATCCTTCCCGTCGCATCCGCCGTCCGCAACTCCAAATCTGCGGGCAGCATCCGGCCGGGGCCGGCCGCTCACCCCGCCGCGATGAAGGCAGGCGCAGCGAGGCGTTCCGCGTGGGCCCTCAGGTCCTGCGGCCAGCCGGCCATCAACGCAGTGAATCGCGGGCCGTCGCCGGCATACAAGGCACGCGACGCCTCTTCGTAGCCGGGTTGGTTGCCCAGCGTGGCGCTCATGAAGCGGTCCGCAGCTTGCTGTGCCCGCCGTGCCCGCCCTGCTTCGCCGTCCGCCGCGCGCGCACTGTCGACCAGCTTGCGCAGGGTGACGGAGATCCCGCCCGGCTGGGCCGCCAGCCACTCCCAGTGCCGCGGCAGCAGCGTAACCTCGCGGGCCGTCACGCCCAGCCTCGGGCGGCCGGGCGGGCGAGGGGGCGCGGCCGGCGCGAGCCGGGCGCGAACATCGTCGTCGCTGCCCCGCAGGTCAAAGTCGACCGGACCACCCGTCGTGTCGTCGAAGATGGCGATGGGCCGATGAGCATCCTGCTCGAGCGCATGCTTGACCGCGAGGGCCACGTCGACGGGCGCGCCCGTCGCCAACCAGCGCTCGCCGGCAAATGCCGTCACCGTCGCTTCGTCGTCCATGCCAACCTCCCGCGCCGCAGTGCTACGGGGGTGTTTTATCCGGGTATAATAAGATCGTCAATTAATTCCGGGTAAAACTATCGTCAAGAGGCCAGCCGGTTCGGAGCCGAGGCCGCGAGCGGGGTGAAGCGGGCGACGGTGGCATCGTACTCCGCCACGATATCCTCGATGATCGCAGCGATGCTCTTTACATCGCCGATGCGGCCGCCGACCTGGCCGGACAGGGCGATGCCCCCCTCCATGTTGCCGCCGAAGTAGAGATCCTGGGCATGGCTCAGCTCGTCGGCCAGATCGAACTCGCCCTTGGCGGCGAGCGCCTGGGTCCGCTGCGTCTTCATGGTGCGCACCGCCTGGCGGGCGTTGGGCTTGAGAACCACCGTGCCGGTGTCGTCCGACCCGACGATGGCCTGCTTCCAGTTGTCGTGCACGGGTGCTTCCAGCGAGCAGACGAAGCGCGTGCCCATCTGGATGCCGTCGGCGCCGAGCGCGAGGGCGGCGGCCATGCCGCGGCCGTCGCAGATGCCACCGGCCGCGACGATCGGCCGATCGGTGTGGTCGCGGATCAACGGGACCAAGACCATGGTCGAGACGAGATCCGGGTTCTTGAAGCCGCCGCCTTCGCCGCCCTCGACCACCAGTCCATCGACCCCCGCGTCGAGTGCCTTCTGCGCCGCCTTGAGGTTCGGCACCACGTGGAAGACGGTGATGCCGGCCTCCTTGAGCACGGGCGTCAATTTGGCGGGATCGCCGGCCGACGTGGTGACGAACTTGACGCCATATTCGCGGATGACGCGCACAGCATCGGGATCGCGCAGGAAGGCCAAGGCCACGTTGACCCCGAACGGCCTGTCGGTGAGCGTTCGCATCTTGATCAACTCGGCCTCGACCTGGGCGGCAGTGCCCAGGCCGACGCCAACCAGGCCGAAGCCGCCGGCGTTGGACACCCGCGAGGCGAAATCGGCGGTGGCGATGAGCCCCATGGGCGCCTGCACGATCGGGTAGCGGCTGCCGAGAAGCGCTGTCAGTGGCGTGGCTTGCATCGTGGTCCTCGTTCGTTCCGCACGGCCGAACGCCGCCATGCTTCTCCCCTGGTTTATCATAACATAAGATACGTTATGTAAAAGAGGCAGTCGCCGCTGTTGGCGCACACGAGGCATGCGGCCACGGCGTGGCCATGGCGAGATGCCGCCGGTGGCCCGCCGCGTTCACTTTCTCACCGCCAGCCCTTGCGGTTATGGTTGGAGCCAGGAGGGGCCGGATCGGCGCCGCCGCGCGGAGCTCGGGTACAACGCTCGTTACAGCAAGCCGCCAGCCAGCTCCAACGTCGGCTTGCCGCCGTGCTGATCCCCGACGTGGCCGGCGACCGCCGCGGCGCACAAGCTCGGACCACCCGAGACATCAACGCCGGGACGGCCGCCTGTCACGATCTGCGGTCGTGCGTCGCCAGGCTGTCGTCCGGCGCGTCCGCGCGCCGCGTGAGGCCATAGTCCCGCATCACCGTGGCCACCCGCAGACGGTAGTCCGCGAAGACGCCGCCGCGCCCCTTCGCCTGCGCCGCGCGGTGCGCCGAGCGGTTGCGCCAGGCGGCGACCGCGGCTTCGTCGCGCCAGAACGACAACGACAGGAGCTTGCCCGGCATGGCCAGGCTTTCGAACCGCTCGACCGAGATGAAGCCGTCGATGGCCTCGAGCTCGGGCCGCAGGGCGGCGGCCATGTCGAGGTAGCGTTCCCGCTCGCCCTCGCGCGGCACGACCTCGAAGATCACCGCGATCATGGCCGTGTCACCGGCGCGTGCGGCGCCGAAGCGAGGTGCAGAAAGATGCGGTCCTGGCGGCGAATGAAGCTCTCGCGCTTGGCGAAGGCATAGGTCTCGCGGCCCCGGCGATCGTCGCGCAGAGGCGCCCGATAGGCTTCGTAAGCTGCGAGGCTCTCGATGTTGTAGACGCCGTAGGCCGTCGTCGCCGCGCCTTCGTGGGGAGCGAAGTATCCGATGAGGTCGGCGCCGCAGCGCGGAAGCGCCTGGCCCCAGGGGCGCGCGTCGTGCTCGAAGGCGTCGACGCGGAACGGATCGATCTCATGGCGGATGAAGCAGGTGATCATGCGAGGTCTCCAACGGGCTGTGAGCTCGCCCAACATAGCCGATTGAGCTGCTACAACAGTTCGATTAAGATCGAAGTGTGGAAGTGGAGGCCGTGGTGAAGGACGGACCGTCGATCGCCACGGTCGCCGCGTTGATCGGCGATCCGGCCCGGGCGAACATGCTCGCAGCATTGATGGACGGCCGGGCGCTCACCGCCTCCGAGCTGGCCGAGGCTGCCGGCGTGACCATCCAGACCGCCAGTGGTCACCTTGCCAAGCTCGACGCGGCGCGCCTGCTGACGGCGGAGAGACAGGGCCGAAATCGCTATTTCCGGTTGTCGGGGACCGATGTCGCCTTCGTCCTCGAAGGCTTGATGGGCCTGGCGCAGCGCACCGGCGCCGTACAGGTGCGAACCGGCCCGCGGGATCCGGCCTTGCGGATGGCCCGGGTCTGCTACGACCATCTGGCCGGAGAGCTCGGGGTGACGCTCCTGGACCGCCTCCTGCTCCGCGGCCTGCTGACGGATACGCCGGAGCCGGACGTCACCGCGGACGGGGCGGCATTTTTCATCGGGCTCGGCGTCCACATCGACAGCCAGCGCAAGCGGCGCCGGCCGCTCTGCCGCCGATGCCTGGACTGGAGCGAACGGCGCAGTCACCTCGGGGGCCTCGTCGGCGCCCGGCTGCTCACGCGGATGATGGAGCAAGGTTGGCTGCGGCGCGGCGAGGGCCGGGTCATTCTGGTCACGCCCGACGGGCGTCGCGCGCTCGCCGATCGGTTCGGCCTCGTGGCGGACTGACCGCCTGGGCGTTCACGCGCCGATGCTCAGCTTGGCGAGCGTTTCGCGCAGCGTCGCGACCGTGCCCGGTCCGTTGCTCGCCTCGAACTGCCGTTGCGCCTCCCGCCACAGCGGCGCTGCCGCCAGCAGCCGGGCGGCGCCCTCCGGCGTCAGCGCGATCACGCGGCTGCGGCCGTCCGTGGCGGAGGGCCCGATGGCGATGAGGCCATCGCGCTCCAGCGGCCGCAGATTCTTGCCGGCGGTCGTCCGGTCGAGCCCAATATGCCGCGCCAACTCGTTGACGGACACCTCCTCCAGCTGCTGCAGCAGGGCGAGCATGGAGAACTGGGTCGAGCGCAGGCCCACCGGGGCGAGCTTGCCGTCATAGAACTGGGACATGCGTCGCGCCGCGCGCCGGAGCGCGCCGCAGTGGCATTTGCCGATGGCCAGGGGCTGTTCGGTCGCGATCGACATCTGGGGTCATCCCTCGCGTGTGGCGCCACCGGGGGCTTGCGCAACTTACGAGCATATGCTCTTTATTAAAGTAAGAGCATATTCTCTTATATCGAGGCGTGCAAGCCGAGACGCCGGGGCTCACGGGCACCGGAGCCAACGCCTCGGCGCCGAGGAGACCGACGTGAGCCCCAGTCCGGATGCCGGCGCGACGCTGGCCCTAGCTCCCGCGGAGACCGCGGTGGCCGTCGAGCGTTCGTCCCGCGCCGCCGCGAGCGTCCCGCCGGCGTTGCCCGAGGCCGATCCCAAGGCCGCCGCGCGCCAGGCCATGCTGGCAGGGCCCATTCTGCCCACCATGCTGAAGCTCGCGCTGCCGACCGTCGTCGTCCTCGTGGCGCAGACCTTCGTCGGGGTGGCGGAGACCTTCTATGTCGGCTTCCTCGGCACCGACGCGCTGGTGGGCGTCGCGCTGGTCTTTCCCATCGCCATGCTCATGGCGATGATGTCGAACGGCGGCATCGGCGGCGGCGTCGCCGCCGCAGTGGCACGCGCCGTCGGCGCCGGCCGGCAGCACGATGCCGACGCGCTGGTGTGGCACACGCTGGTGCTGGCGGTGGTCCTCGGCCTCGCCTTCACCGCCGCCATCCTGCTCGCCGGACCGGCGCTCTACCGGGCGCTCGGTGGCCACGGGGCGGCGCTCGACGCTGCGCTGCTCTACTCGGCTTTTGTCTTCGCCGGCGCCGTGCCGGCCTGGATCGTCAATCTGCTCTGCGCAGCGCTGCGTGGGGCCGGCAACGTACGCGTGCCGGCCCTGGTGGTGCTGCTCGGCGCGCTGGCGCTGGTCCCGCTGTCGCCGGCGCTGATCTTCGGGCTCGGGCCGCTGCCAGGCCTTGGGGTCGCAGGGGCCGGCCTGGCGGTGACGGCCTACTATACGGTCGCGGCCGTCGTATTGCTCGGCTACATGCGGGGCGGCCGTTCGGGTCTGACGCTCCGCCGGAGCCGGCTCGAAGCGCGGTTGTTCGGCGATATCCTCGGTGTCGGCGTGATCTCGGCGCTGAGCGCGGTGCAGATCAACCTGACCGTCATTCTCGTTACCGGCGCCGTCGGCCGCTTCGGCATCGAGGCGCTCGCCGGATACGGCCTCGCGTCGCGCCTCGACTACCTGCTGATCCCGCTGCTGTTCGGGCTCGGCACGGCGGTGCTGACCATGGTCGGCACCAATATCGGTGCCGGCAATGTGGTGCGCGCCAGCCGCATCGCCTGGCTTGGCACGTTGGTGGCCGTGGGCTTCACCGAAGCGGTCGGCCTTGCGGTGGCGGTGTTTCCGAACGTCTGGCTCGGCCTGTTCAGCACCGATCCCGCCGTGCTGGAGCCGGGCGCGCTCTATCTGCGCCTGGTCGGCCCGTTCTACGGCGCCATCGGCGCGACTTTCCTGCTCAGCTTTGCCTCGCAGGGGGGCGGGCGCCCGCTCTGGCCCTTTCTCGGCGGCACGGTGCGCCTCGTCATCGCCGCCGGCGTCGGCTGGTACGCCGTCGCCCACCACGGCGCGGGGCTGGCGACGCTGTTCCTCATCATCGCCGCCGCGGCGGTCGGCGCTGCGGCCATCTGCGTGGCGGCAGCCCTGGCCGGCGCCACGTGGCGGCAAGCGGCGGCGCACTGAGAGCCCACGCCCTCAGCGACGTGTTCCGCCGTGTCAGCCGCTACGGCGCGAGGGCCGCGGCCGCGGGCGCTGCCGTCATCTCGTCAGCGGCACGCGTCAGCAGCCGCGCGAAACGCGCCGCCCAGAGGCGCTGGCCGTCGCCGTCGGCGATCAGATCCTGGCGGATCTCGATGGCGATGTGGGGCAGGCCGCGGCGCTCGCCATGGACGGGTACCGTGTAGTCGGTGGTGTCGCTGACGCTGTAGGGCTCGTTGTCGCCGACGACCAGCCCCGTCTCTCGTTCGAGCAACGCCAGCAGCGGACCTGCAAGCCGCCGGTCGCGGTTGTAGAGCAGGCCGACGTGCCAAGGCCTGGGCGTTCCCTTGAACACCGGCGTGAAACTGTGCATGGCGATCAGCGTGGTCGGGCGATCGGCCCGCTGCCGCGCGTCGAGCTCGGCCGCGATGCGGTTGTGGTAGGGGTGAAAGATCTCGCACACCCGGGCGGCTCGCGCGCGCTCATCGATGCTGGCATTGCCGGGGATGGGCGTGGATTCGCTGATCGCCGGCATCGACGTCAGGGCCTCCGGCGGGCGGTTGCAGTCGACGATGAGGCGCGAGTAGTTCTGCTGGATCAGCGTCGCGTCGAGCGCGTCCGCCATGAGGTGGCACACGCCGGCGATGCCGATGTCCCAGCCGATATGGCGCTCCCACTCGTGCTCCGGCACGCCGAGGCGGCCGAGCGCCCGGGGAAACCGATTGCCGGCGTGATCGGCGACGAGCAGCAGGGGGGACCGGCCGTCCGGGTTGCGCACCGTCACCGGTGCCGGCTCGTCCGCCGCCAGGAGTCGTTCGATCAAATTGCGAAATCCGTGGCGGTGTTGCGGGGGCAAAGGGCGGTCGCCCTGCGCGGCGTCAATTCGTTATCGCCCGAGGCACCGCCCGAGGCGAGGGGCGTCGCGCAGCTCGCACCGAGCCGGAGAATCAGACACCGATCGTTGGACAAGATCATGTTCAGACAAAGACTTAGAGCAGGATGATGATTCAAGGTCGAATGATCCTGCCTTAATGTCCGGGCGGCGCGCGGACGATGCATTCCCCCAGGCGCCGGCGGAGCGCGTCCGCGTCGAGATCGCGGCCGATCAGAACCAGCCGGCTCGTTGGGGCTCCGCTCGGCTCGCATACATCCAAGGTGAATCGGGCGCCGACGAGATGAAACAGATAATGCCGATCCGTCCCAGTGAAGTGCAGGAATCCCTTGGCCCTGAAGAGGCCGGGCGGGCGGCCGGACGACAGGAAATCCTGGAAGCGCTCCAGTGACAACGGCTCCACACTTTCGAACGAGACGGAGCTGAAGGGATCCGCGTGATGGGCGTGGTGGGGGTGGTCGGCGTCCAGGCCATGGACCTCGTCGTCTCGCGGCTCCCGAGGCTGCTCGCCCTGCAACACGGCATCGAGGCGAAGACCGGCCTTCAGATCCAGGATCAGCGGTAGCGGCACCCCGCCGTGGCAGGCCCGTATCTGGCGGGCCTCCGGGTTGAGCTCGGCGATCTGGTCGGCCACCGCATCGGCCTGGCCGGGAGAGGCCAGATCGCATTTGTTGATGAGGACCACATCGGCATAGCGCAACTGGTTGAGGGCGGCCTCGTGGTCATAGCGTGCGAGGCTGAACTGATCGGCGTCGGCCAGCGCGACGATGGTATCGAGGCGCAGGAGCGCGCGAAACTCCGAGCGCAGGACCGTGAGCGCGACGGGCAGTGGATCACTGACACCGGATGTCTCGATAATCAGGTGATCGAGGACATCGGCGCGTTCGAGGATCCCGACGAGCGTATCGACCAGATCGTCGTTGACCGAGCAGCAGATGCAGCCGTTGGCCAGCTCGACGACGCCCCCGTCTGCGGCGACGATGAGATCACCGTCGATGCCGATATCGCCCACCTCGTTCACCAGCACGGCGGCCCGCACGCCCTGCCGATTGGTCAGGATGTGGTTGATCAGCGTGGTCTTGCCGCTGCCCAGGAAGCCGGTGACGATGGTCACCGGCAACCGTTCGCCGTCCGCCCTCGCCTTCGGCGCGAACGTGCGCGAGGCTGGGATGGGTTCGTCGTCGGCGCGCATCGGCAGGCTCAATCAGCCCCCAACACGGGCGCCGACGGGTCGAAGGTGTAGGTGGTTCCGATTGCCGATTGGCTCACCTTGTCGCCGAACGCGTCAGCCAGGGCGTGCAAGGCGCGCCAGCCCGTGCAATGGCCCGTGACGATGTTGCGGATATCGAACGCTTCGAGGCCCTCCACCGTCTGCGGGATGAGCCGTTCCATCACGCCGCCGAGGTGCAGACCACCCATCACCGCGTGGATCGGCAGGCCCGGATAGAGACGGCTGACCTCCGTGCAGACGTTGACGATGCCGGCATGCGAACAGGCGCTGAACACGACAAGGCCGAGGTCCCGCACGTGCGCCACGAGCATGCGCTCGTCCATCAGCAGCGGGTCAGGCCGCCACGCTTCGTTCGGTCGGCTGCGGCAGAGATGGTCGACGCGGCCCTTCTCGAACGAGCTGACGCGCGGGATCTCCCCACTGAGGAAGAAGTGGCGGTCGAGCAGCAGCCGGGGTTCGCCTTCATTGACCACCCGCGCGCCCAGGGCCTCCATCGCGCCGGGGTCGGGCACATCGGCAACGGGGATAACGGCGCCGCTCTTCAGCAGTACGCCCCGTTGATTGAACATGCCCGGATTGACGTGGACCGATACCGAGGGGCGGCCCTCGAGGATGGCCGCAAGCGCCGCCGGCAATGCGCCCATATGGTCCCAGTGGCCGTGGCTGATCGCAACCTCCTCGACCTGACCGAGGTCGAGTGCAAGATTCTTGCAGTTGCGGATGAAGATGGCGCCCTCCGGCCCCGTATCGAAGAGCAGCACGTGCTCGACGCCTCCCACGCGCGATCGCAGCAGGAGCCCATAGCCGAGATTGGCGGCCAGCAATGTCTCGCCGGAAATGACATCGGCGCCGGCGTTAACGACGTTTGCGAATTCCGAGACGGCAAAGAGCGTCTTGCTGACATAGCTATCGCTGACGTTGTCGGTAATGACGTCGACGGTCAGGGAGTCCAACGCCAGAAGTTCGCCGGCTATCGTCGCGCCGTCGTCCATTTGCTTACCTCGCGTGAGCGGTTTCCCCTGGGCTCACCGTAGCATGCATAAGCGGATCGCCCTAGCGTGCGTGAACCGAAACGTAAGCATGCGCCTAATGCAAGGGGGTTGGGCCAGAGAAGTCTCGCCTTGCCGTCATCCCCGAACACGATACGGGTGGGATTTCGAGCGGAGGCCCTTCTGCTAACGAGCAGCCTACACGACCGCGAGGAGACGGAGATCCGGCGCCGGGTTACGGCGTCGGGCAGGCCGAACGGAGGTCGGCCCGGGCTATCGGCGCCAAATGCGCGGCTAGAGTATTTCGGCGCTTCTTCGAATCGCCGAAATACTCTATCCGTTTGACTTATCGCGTTTTCTTAACGCGAACCGGCGTCCACTTCGCTCGAAAACGCTCTAGCTGCGGGCGAGGCCGCGGCATACCACCTTGTTGGCCAAGGCTTCGCCGACGCGCTGTAAGGTGGCGAATTGCTCGGTGGTCAGCACCTGGCCGATGTCGGCCATGGCCGCACCGAAGATCAGCGTGTGCCGGGTCTGCTCCGCGGCCTGGTCGAGCCTGTCGCCGGCCGCCAGCCGCCGTTCATAGTCGCGCGTGGCCTGCTCGAGCACCAGCATCTCGCGGCTGAAGTGCTGCCACGTCTCCTCCTGATCCGACCGGATGCCCAGGGTCCAGTGAAGTGCCGCCAGTTGGTTGGCGAGCCGCGACTCGGCCGGGGCCTCGGCGATCGCCGTCTCGGCAGGACGCACTGTGCCGAACCCCTGCTGCTCACCGCCCGACAACAGACCGACCAGAATGGCCGACGCCGCCGCGAGGACGACGACCGAGCCGAGCTTCCACGCCGGCATCCGCGGCGCGGGCCGCGACGTCGATTCCCCTTCCGGGTGTTGGAGCGATAGTCCGTTCGTCAGCGTCGCGGCCTTCCGTTGCGTTCGGTAGCGATCCTGATTACAACGCTACCGGAGATTGGCGACGCCGATCTTAATGACAATAGGGCGGTTTATCGAGCTTTTTCGGCCGAATACACCGGAGCGTGCTCGATCGGGCGAGGGGGGCCCCCAACGATGCGATCATCTCTGGTCGTCCGGTCGCTGTGCGCCGGCTCCCCGTCCGCTCCGCGCCATCTCCCGCCGCAAGGGTGATGCCCGTGAGCGTCGGCGTCATTCTGAGTTCCGTCGCGCTCGGTATCTCGCTCATCGTCACCGCCATCAAGGCCGTGGACTGGTTGGTCCACACGGACCCGCGTGTCCTCATCCGCACCGGTCGTTGGCTGCTCCTCGTTCTTGGCGTGCTCTCGGTGCCGTGCCTGATCGCGCTGCTGGTCTTCCAGCAGTGGGCGCCGGCCATGATGCTCGGCGCCGGCATGCTGATCGTTCCGGCGTTGCTGAACTGGCGTTCCTTCGTCCCACGCCAGCCATTCCGTCCGGCCTGGAGCAACGATCCGCTCGATGAGATGCGTGGCAACGTAGGCCAGCCGCCGCCGGATGCCGAACTCGCCCGCCGGGCCGCGATCGTGCTGGAAGACTATCTCATTCATGTCGGCCGCGGCGACGTCAGCACCCGCATCGATCGTTCCGAGCAAGGCTCTGATGCCGGCCCCGCACCCTCCGACCGCGGCGGCGGGCCGATGAGCGCACTCGAGGCGCTGGAGGTGCTGGGGCTCGAACGCGGCGCCAACGCCACGGCGGTTCGTGCCGCCCATCGGCGCCTCATGCAACTCGTTCATCCGGATCGCGGCGGATCCAACTATCTGGCGGCAAAGATCAATAGGGCCAAGGACGTGTTGCTCGCCGAGGTCGCGGCAAGGCGGCCGACGCGCTCTTCGAGCCGGGGTGGGGTGCGTTCCCCGCCACGCGGGACGAGCGACAAAAGCGGTTAGGCAAGGCGGTGGTCGCCCGCGAGGCGGCGCAGGCGACGGGGTCGCGCAGGAGGGGGACGATGAACGAATTCCGCAAGCCGGTGACGGTCAAGGACGCCGAGGAGGTCGATCTCAACCTGCCCCTCGCACCACCCACAGCCGTCGATGGCGGCGCGCCGGCCGAATCGACTGCAAAGGCGATCGAGGCCTTCGTTGCACGCCGGACGGAGGTGGCCACGAGCGATCATGCAGCCTTCCAGGACTACCTGCGCGAGAAGCAGGCCCATGCGCTCGTCGCGCGGCGAGAGGTCGCGACAGAGGAGCCTCAGGCCGAGCCGAAGCCGGCCAGGTTCACGCGCCGCGGCATGTTCAAGGTTGCAGCCGCCACGGCGATCGTCGGCGAGGGCGCCGCACTCGGCTACCAGGCGGTTCAGAGCGGGGCGCTGAGCGCCCTCGGCGCCGGAAGCGCGGGTGGCCAGGAGCCGGGGGGCGCCGTGATCGCCCACGCGCAAAGTCGGCCGATCACCCGCGAACTGATCGATTCCAGCGCCAATTTCGACGGCCGTAGCCTCGGCAGATGGGTCGCCGTTCTGCCGACCAAGCTCGGCGGCGGCTGCTATGCGCTCGACCTCAACACCAACCGGGTGCTGGCCTCCATCTGGTATTGGAACTACGGCGACTTCAATCCGATCGCCCACCACCTCTGCGCCTTTCCGAGTGCCGACCCCTACCACTCGTTCGAGTTCGTCAACAGCACCCAGGGCGGCAAGAACTCGCTGATCTACGGCATTCCGACGAGCATCACGGAGCCGGCGCCCGGCTTCAACATCTACCGGGTTCGTTACGACGGCGCCCAGATGCTGCTGATGGAGAACGTCTCGGAGGCGACGGGCCTCGGCCTCGGCGTCCACGTCACCATCAACCCAAAGGACGCCCAGTCGTATTTCGTGACCGACGGCCAGAAGGACATCGCGGCCTGCTTCGATCGTACGACCTCGCAGGTGAAGGCGGCGCTCAAGTTCGACTGGAAGCCCAATTCCAGCCAGCTCGCCCGCGCCTGGCAGGACGGCGGCGTGCTGAAGATCTCCAAGATCTATCCGGACAAGGCCACCGGCAAATACGACTACCTCGGCACCAAGGGGCAGAAGATCGAGTGGGAGATGGTGCCCATGGGCGAATTGTTCGTCGAGGAGGGCACGCTGCCCGGCGACGATCCCATGGGCCTCACCGGCGCCGACGGCACCATCTGGCATCCGGAGGGGCGCTGGGCCGCCACCGTCGTGCGGCTGTGCGGCGGCATCTGCATCCTCGACCCCGAGAACAACTTCGACCCGGTCACCTTCCTACAGTTCAACACCGACTCGCCCGACCAGTACGAGGTGGTGAAGATAGACGCCGATCACTGGGAAGTGACGTTCGACAAGATCCACTCGCCGGGCCACGAGATCGGCTTTTCGCCGGATGGCCGCTTCCTGTGCATGATGAACAATCTGCGCGAGAACAATTGCTCGGTGTTCTCGTGCGTGGATCCTGACCCGCGCAACTGGAAGAAGATCGCCCACGTGGAGGATCCGCTGTGGAAGGGCAAGTATCCCAACCCCTTCCACATGGTGTTCTCGCTCGACTCCAAGAAGCTCTACCTGTCGGTGCTGCACCCGTCGCCGGCGGCCAGCGGCGTCATGGTGGTCGACACCGACACCTGGACCATCAAGAAGGAGATCCAGGGCATCGGCCCTGACCTGCAGACGCCGGCGATCACCTACGATGGCAAATATGTCGTGGTGCCGTTCAGCGGCTTCCAGCGCCTCTCCAGCGGCATTGCGGTGATCGAGACGGCGACCGATACCCTGATCGGCATCCTGCCGAGCTCCGGCGGGCACCATGACTGCGTCATCGTGCCGACCGAGCTGGCCCACATGAAGCACACGCGTTCATGCACGTTGTAGGCGCCGGGAGCCTGACCGGCGTCATGGGCACGAGTGCCGGCACGACGTGACGATGACATCATCGACGCCGCGGTGGCTGCTCGGCGGCCTCGCGCTGCAGAACCTCGGCCGGCGCAAGGCTCGTACGAGCCTGCTCGTCGCCGCGGTCGCGATCAGCAGCGCCGTGGCCTTCACGGGGCTGGTGCTGATGCGAAGCATCGAGCGCAGCACGTCGGTCGGCTTCAGCCGGCTCGGGGCCGACCTCATGGTCGTCGCACAGGATGCGCTCACCAACATCACGCCCGCGCTGCTGACGGTCGAGCCGACCGACACCACCGTCGACGCGGAGGCGATCGGGCGCGCCGCCGTGGCGGGAGTCGGGCGCGTCGCGGCCCAGCGGGTGCTGCGCACGGAGCGATCCGGTCTCGGCGGCGGCCATGGCGACAGCGTCGACCTGATCGGCTTCGACCCCCAGCAGGATTTCACGGTCCAGCCGTGGATCGCCGAGCGCCTCGGCCGCGCGCTCGCGCCCGGCGACGTCATTCTCGGGGCGGCCCGCAATCTGCCGCTGGGCGCCGAGATCGTGCTGTTCGGCAAGCCGTTCCGGGTCTACGCCAAGCTCGGCCGCACGGGGGCCGGCACGCACGAGCGCGGCATCTTCATGCGTGCGGAGGACCTGATCGCGCTCGGACCGTCCGTCCGCCAGCAGACCGGCACGCTCCCGTCGATGCTGCTGCCGGGGCGGGTCAGCGGCTTCCTGCTCGAGCTGGCGCCCGGCGCGACCGAGCTTCAGGTGCGCTTTGCGCTCTTGTCGCGGCTCACCGGCGTCAAGGTGGTGAGCAGTGGCTCACTGCTCACGGGCATCCGCCAGGGGCTGACGGCTCTGCTCGGTGGGCTGCTGGCGCTGCTGGTCCTGATGTTCGCGAGCATGGCAGTCATGGTCGGCGTGCTGTTCTCGGCGATCGTGACCGAGCGGCGCAGCGAACTGGGGCTGATGAAGGCGATCGGCGCGCGGCGCGGCCAGATCGTCGGCATGACGATGACTGAAGCGGCGGTCGCCACCGGCGGCGGCGGGTTGATCGGCGTGCTCGCCGGCATGCTGCTGCTGCGACTGTTCGAGCGCTCCCTCGTCTATCATCTGACCGAGATGGGCATCCCGTTCCTGTGGCTCGACCGCACGGGCATGCTCGCAGCCGCCCTTGCCTGTGTGGCGCTCGCGGCGCTGATCGGCCCTGCAGGAGCGCTGGTACCGGCATGGCGGGCCGCTCGCCGGGACCCCTACGACCTGATCCGCGGGGAGGGCTGAGGGGTGCTGAGCTGCCGATCGGTGCACAAGGTCTACGCGACCGATCGCGGCCCGGTGGACGCCGTGCGCGGCGTCGACCTGGAGGTCGCTGCCGGTCGCTATGCGGCGCTCATCGGCCGTTCCGGATCCGGCAAATCCTCACTGATGGCGATGGTCGGAGGGCTCGCCCGGCCGACGTCCGGCACGATCCTGGTCGACGGCATCGACATCTGGTCCCTCGGCGATAGCGCGATGGCGCGGTTTCGCAGCCGGCGCATCGGCTACGTCTTCCAATTCCAAAGCCTGCTGCCGACCTTGCGGGCGATCGACAACGTCGCGCTGCCGGCCCTGCTCGACCGCAGCCGCTCGCGCGGGGACGTCTACCCGCGCGCCCTGGAACTGCTGCGCGAGGTCGGTCTCGGCGACCATCACGACGCGTTTCCCTCCGAGATGTCGGCCGGCGAGCAGCGGCGAACGGTGATCGCCCGCGCGCTGATCAACGAGCCGGCGCTGCTGCTGGCCGACGAGCCGACGGCGGATCTGGACGAGCAGACCGAGCGCGAGATCCTGGCGCTCCTGACCGGCGTCAATCGGGATCGGTCAACCACCCTGGTGTTGGTGACGCACAACCTTGCCTTGGCCGGCGCGGCCGAGCAGGTCGTTCATATCGCCGATGGAGCCGTCGTCCCATGACGGCACGGGACGCGCCGCAGCGTCCGCCACAACTGCCCGATCTGCGGCAGCTCACCGAGGCGCAGAAGGACGAACTGATCCTCAGCCTCTGGGAGACGCTGCTGGCAGTCGAGGGCGCCGGGGGCCGGGATCGCCCACGTGGTGGAGCGGCGGCGCCGGGTGCGGCCGCGTTGGCCACCCGCGAGGCGCCTGCCGCTGCGCGGAACCCCGACGACCTGCACGAACGCATCCGCCGCACGGCGCCATCGCGTCGTGGCCGGCAGCAGCCCCCCGCGAGGGGGACCCGCCTTGGCGGCTTCGGTTTCCTGGAGTCGAAGCTCCTTGCGGCCGTTCTCGTCCTGATCGGCATTGGATTTCTCGCCGATTTCGGTGTCGGCTGGTATCAGCGGCGCGCGCTCGCTGCCCGCGATCAGGCCGCCCTGGCGCTTCGCAACGCTGCCTTCGCCGGCCTCTACGTCGAGCTGGTCCGGGTTGCCCACGAGCCTGACGGCAAGTCCTACCGGGCGACGCTGACCATGCAGAACACCGATCCGGCGGCCCCGCTCTACGTCATGCTCAATCCGCTGCGCGTGTTCGTGCAGACGGGGCTCACCTGGCAGGAGGTGCCGTCACGGGCGCCTGGTGGCGCCGGGCCGGGCGTGGTCACGCTCGCCGGCGCCAAGGACTACGAGGTGGTGTTCTCGGCCGACCTGCCGAACTGGACGCAGCTCATTCCGGGCTACATGCACGTCCTGATCGAGAGCGACATGCTGATCAGCCGCCGGAGCGACCCGGTGGACGACATCATCGAGCGCAACAACCGCTTCTACGTCTACCTCAAGCCCCAGGGATCCGACGACGCGGAGATCAAACGCCGATCGAAGTTTCCGGGTGCGCCGCCGGTGTTCATTCCCATGCCGCCCCATTGACGGCCGCCGCATGGATCACGCGTGTGGTGCGGTCCGCCGCCGGCGCCGCCGCTGTCAAATGCCGGCGTCGAGCGGGGGCAGCGGGAAGGCGTCCGGCGTGCGCACGTGCTCGGGACGCACGCCGACGCCGATGAGCCGGGCAGCGAGGTGGCGCAGCACCGCAAAGCGGTTGAACAGCGTCATCACGAACGGTGGCTTGAGCGGTCCGCCCCCGGCGAGCACGCGGCTGATGACCTGATTCTGCACGACCTGCTGCATCTTCTGGGTCGTCCGCGCCGGCCACGCCCGGCGGCCCTGCACCCTGGCCAGGTCGGCTTCGGTCAGCGTCTCGAGGCGCAGCGGCTCGGCCAGCAGGTTGGCCGCGGCCACGGCATCCTGGATGGCGAGGTTGATGCCGACCCCGCCCACCGGCGACATGGCGTGCGCAGCGTCGCCGATGCAGAGCAGACCGGGCTTGTGCCACGTGGGCATGCGGTCGATGGCGACGGTGAGCAGCTTGACGTTGTCCCAGGTGTCGATCTCGTCGAGCCGGTCGGCGGTGAACGGCGCCAGCGCGGCGACGTTCTGCCGAAAAGCCGGCAGGCCGGCGGCCCGGGTCTGCTCGAAGCCGCCCTTTGGAATAATGAAGGCGCACTGCCAATGGTCGCCGCGGTTGAGCATGACCAGCATGCGTCCGACGTCGACGTAGCCCATCATCTCCGCCGGGTCGGCGGCGCGCCGCGTGAGCTTGAACCAGAGCACGTCCATGGGCGCTCCCACGTCCTCGACGGCAAGGCCGGCGAGCCGCCGCACGTCGGACCGCCGCCCGTCGGCACCGATCACCAGGCTGGCGCGGACATCGAGCGGCCCCTCCGGCGTGACGGCCGTCACGCCGACTACGCGGCCCCCTTCGATGGTCAGGCCTTCGACCTCGGCCTGCATGAGCAGCCGGAAGGTCGGGTAGCGCCTGCCCTGACGCGCCAGGAAGTCGAGGAAGTCCCATTGCGGCATGAAGGCGAGGAACTTGCAGTGGGTCGGAACCCGCGTGAAATCGGCCATGTGGAGATCGACGCCGCCGACGACGGCTCCGATCTCGCGGACCTCCTGGTGCGGCAGCTTGAGGAACTCGGACAGCAGGCCGAGCTCGAACATCAGCTCCAGGGTCGACGGGTGGATCGTGTCCCCGCGAAAGTCGCGCAGAAAGTCGGCGTGCTTCTCGATCACCAGCACGTCGATGCCGGCGCGGGCCAGCAGGAAGCCGGCCATCATCCCGGCCGGGCCGCCGCCGGCGATGCAGCATGTCACCGTCGTCTGGTTCATCGATGTTCTCCCAGGCCCCCACTGGGCGGCATGATGCCGGCGCGAATGGTAGAGCATTTCGCCATGGGATGGCGATCATCCAATGGCTCAGAAACGCTCATAATCTTTTGAGTTCGGAGCGCTTCCCGATCCGAGTGGAACCACCCGATCGACGCCAGGAACTGCTCAGACGGGGCGGGGCGGGCGCAGCCGGTTGACCGGTAGGGCGAGCTTCTGCGTGCCGGTGCCGGCCAGCGTGCGGCGCTTGGAGGAAAGCGTGCGCGAGTTGACGCCGTTCCAGGAGATCTCACCCGACAGGCGGCCATATTCGATCTTGGGGCAGCGGTTCATGATCACCGTGGCGCCCGCCGCCTCGGCCCGGACGGCAGCTGCGTCGTTGCGCACGGAGAGCTGCATCCAGATCACCTTCGGCCGCGGCACGAGTGCCAGGGCTTCGTCGGTGATGCCGGCGGCGGCCTCGGAGTTGCGGAAGATCTCCACCAGATCGATCGGCACGGGCAGGTCGGCCAGCCTTGCGACGACACGCTTGCCGAGCAAGTCCTCGCCGGCCAGGCCCGGATTGACCAGCCATACGTCGTAGCCGCGCTGGCCGAGATATTTGGCGACGATCCAGCTCGGCCGGGCCGGATTGGCCGACGCGCCGACGAGGGCGATGGTGCGCACGTTGTGCAGGATCGCGCCGATCAGCTCGTCGGGATAGTGATCGTGCCCGGCTGGCACGGGCACACCGAAGGCCTGGCGTGGCTCAGGATGGAGTTCTGCGCTCATGCCATCGGTTTGCACCGCAAGGCTCCGGCGCACAAGACGCCAGATCCGGACCTGACGCCGCGCACGCGTCTCCGTGCGATCCGATGACCTCATCCAATCGCACGAGAGGCTCATGGTCTTCTAAATCTGGAGCACCTCTTGGGCTCTTGGGTGATTTCACCCGAGCGCGAAGCGCCCTGGGAGCGCGGCGACGACGTTTCATTCGCCTCCTCGCCGCATTTTGCCGTATGGCTCGTCCGTCCGGCGCGGGGCCTCCTGGTCCGCGGCGCTGCCAGTTCGAGACGGGACGATGGACGACACGCTGCTCCGGCCGACGCCGGGGAACGCAGACGGGCACGAGCACGTGACGAGCCGCCCACCGACGCCGGCGCGACGCCGATCGCTGGCCACGCTGATCCGGGCCTTCCGGGTGCTCTTCGGGCGCCGGTGGCGGACGTTCCTGCGCGCCGATGAGCTCTCGCCGCTGCTGTTCGGCGCCGTCATCGGCGTCGTCGCGGGCCTCGGCGTGCTCGCGGTCAATGGCCTCGTGCAAGTCCTGCACGAGGTGGTGTTCGCCATCGGCGCCGGCGAGCGCTTGAGCGCGCAGTTGGTCATCGACCCGTACCGGGCGGTGCTGGCGCCGACGATCGGCGGCCTGATGGTCGGCGCTCTCACCGTCGCCGTGCGCCGCTGGCGCAAACGCGACGCGGTCGACCCGATCGAGGCCAACGCGCTCTATGGCGGCCGTATGTCGATCATCGACAGCCTGCTGCTGACGCTCGGCACGATTCTCTCCAGCGGCAGTGGCGCCTCTGTCGGTCTGGAGGCCGGCTATACCCAGGCCGCGTCAGGCTTCGCCTCGCGCCTCGGCCGCTCGTTTCGGCTGCGCCGCGCCGATCTGCGCACCCTGGTCGGCTGCGGAGCAGCCGCGGCGATCGCGGCTGCATTCAATGCACCGCTCGCCGGCGCATTCTACGCCTTCGAATTGGTGCTCGGTGCCTACAGCGTCGCGACGCTCGCCCCCGTCGTCATCGCCGCGCTGGTGGCGAACATCGTGCACGAGGCGGTGGTGAAGACGCCACCACTGCCCATGCAGGGCTCGCTCGGCTTCGCCGCCACCGACTACGGCGTCTTCATCGCCATGGGCTTCATCGCGGGCGGGGTCGGCATCGCCCTGATGAAGACGGCGACGGCGATCGAGACCGGCATGCATCGCACCGGTATCCCGCGCTGGGGGCGCCCCGCCGTCGGCGGCCTGCTGGTCGGCCTCCTGGCGCTGTACTCCCCGGCGGTGCTCGGTGCCGGACACGGCGGCATGCATCACTATTTCGCCACCGACTATACCGCATCGACGCTGGCTCTGCTGCTGCTGGCCAAGGTGCTAGCGGCATCGCTGTCGGTCGGCTCCGGCTTTCGCGGCGGCCTGTTCTTCACGTCGCTGTTCGCCGGCGTGCTGTTCGGCGGCCTGGCCGGCGGCCTCTACATCCAGCTCGCGCCGGACCTGGCGAGCGACCGGCTCGTCTACGTGCTGGTGGGCATGGGGTCTTTCGCGGCGGCGGTGATCGGTGCGCCGTTCACCATGACCTTCCTGGTGCTGGAGGCGACCGGGGACCTCTCGATGACCAGCGGCGTTCTCGTGGCGGTCGTGGCGACGACGATGCTGGTCCGCCGCACCTTCGGCTATTCCTTCTCCACCTGGCGGCTGCACCTGCGTGGCGAGACCATTCGCAGCGCCCTCGATGTCGGCTGGGCCCGGGATCTGACGGTGGTCAAGCTGATGCGGCGCGAAGCGCGCACCGCCAATGCCACGATGACGGTGGCGGCTTTCCGCAAGCGGTTCCCGATCGGCTCGTCAGAGCGCGTGTTTCTGCTCGACGACGCCGGCCGCTATGCGGGCTTCGTGCTGGTGCCGGAGCTGCATGCGCCCGACAATGACGCTGCTGCGGAGACGACGACGGTGCGCCACTTCCGTCAGGCGCCGGCCTCGTTCCTGACGCCGCGGCAGACCATCGACAAGGTGCTGGAGGCGTTCGAGACCGCCGAGATCGAGACCTTGCCGGTCGTCGACGACGCGACGTCCCTGCGCGTACTGGGCTATGTGACGGAGGCCTACGCGCTCAAGCGCTACAGTCAGGAACTCGAGCGCCGCCGCCGCGAATACAGCGGCGAGCGGTGAGGGGGCTGGAGCATGTCCGGCGAACCCGGTTCCCCGGACATGCTCCATCGCATTGTTCCGACGCAGTTCCGGCCACGCGAGCGCCGCCCGTTTCCGCTGGAATTGTCCTAGCGTCCTTCCCACGCTGGCGCGCGCTTGTCGATGAATGCGCCGATCCCCTCGGCCGCATCCCGCGCCATCATGTTCTCGGCCATCACGCGGCTGGCGTAGGCATAGGCGTCGGCGAGCCCCATCTCGAGCTGCGCGTAGAAGGCGCGCTTGCCGATGCTCAGCGTCAGCGGCGACTTGGCCGCGAGCTGGGCGGCCAGCGCCCGGGCGCCGGCCAGCGCCTCGCCGGCGCCGACGACGCGGTTGACCAGCCCGAAGCGGCAGGCGCTGTCGGCGTCGATCATGTCTCCCGTCAGCAGCATCTCCATGGCGTGCTTGCGCGGCACATTGCGCGACAGCGCCACCATGGGCGTCGAGCAGAACAGGCCGATGTTGACGCCGGGCGTGGCGAAGCGCGCCGCGGCCCCGGCGACCGCGAGATCGCAGCTCGCGACCAGCTGGCAGCCGGCGGCGGTGGCGACGCCCTCGACAGCGGCGATGACCGGCTGCGGCAGCTCGACGATCGCCTGCATCATCGTCGAGCAGCGCGCCATCAGGTCGGCGAAATACGCCGCTCCGCCGTCGGCATCGGCTCGGCGGGCGGTCATCTGCTTCATGTCGTGCCCAGCCGAGAACGCAGGGCCGTTGGCTGCAATGACCACCGCCTTGACGGCGCGGTCGGCGGCGACCTCGGCGAGGGCAGTGGTCAGCGCGGCGATCATGTCGTCTGACAGGGCGTTGCGCGCCGCGGGTCGGTTGAGCGTCAGGGTCGCCACGCCGTCACGCGCGTCGCAGGCCAGCAGCGCATCCGGCGGCGTCACGTGCAGGGTCATGAAGCTCGTCTCCTCGTCCAGGGCGGCCGTACGTGCGGGACCAGCCGGCGTGTGGATCACGGCGGGGCTGCCGCGGGTGCTATTGTCGGCTGGGGGTGGCCGTGCTGCAACCGCTGCGGCGTCGGACCTGACCCACGACCAGGGCACCCGAGGTGCGACGCTCATTGAAACTGCGAGCGCACCATCCGGAACCGGGTGATTCCACCCGTCGAGCAATGCGCCAGGGGGACCGCACGATGACACAGGCGCCGGTGCTGACGCGCGACGAGGTGCAAAATCTCTTGGAAAAGGAGTTCCCGCAGACCTTCGGCGAGAATCCCACCTTCGTCATCGAGCACGTCGGGCCGCTCAGCTGCCGCCTGCGCTCTGTCTATGACGCGCGGCAGATCAGGCCCGGCGGCACGCTGTCGGGGCCGACGGTCATGGCGCTCGCGGACGCCGCGATCTACGTCGCCATCCTGGCGGCGATCGGGCCGCAGACCCTCGCCGTCACCACCAACCTGTCGTGCAACTTCCTGCGCAAGCCGGAGCCGCGCGATCTCCTGGCCGATTGCCGCCTGCTCAAGTTGGGCAAGCGGCTTGCCGTGGGTGAGGTCTCGGTGTTCTCCGAGGGCACGACGGAACTGGTGGCTCACGCCACCGGCACCTACTCCATCCCGCCCCGCTGATTTTCGCGGTATTATAATACCTCTTCCCGTAAGCTATTGTTTTTTATAAATGTTTGCGAGCATCTAGTTTGGCGTCTCGCTTGACGCCTTGGCCTGCCTGGGTTAGAGGCCATCCATCCCGCGCAGGGTAGCTCTCGCTGCTCCCTGCGCGTTGTCGTTCGGGCGCCCGCGCGGGCGCCCGCCAGCATTGAGACCAAATCCATGAAAACCTACTCGGCCAAGCCCGCCGACGTCGACAAGAAGTGGGTGCTCATCGACGCTGAAGGCCTCGTCGTCGGCCGGTTGGCGTCGGTTGTCGCCATGCGTCTGCGCGGCAAGCACAAGCCCACGTACACGCCTCACGTCGATTGCGGCGACAACGTCATCGTCATCAACGCGGACAAGGTGGTGTTCACCGGTCGCAAGCGCGACGACAAGGTGTACTACCACCACACCGGCTACATCGGTGGCATCAAGGCGCGTTCGGCCAAGTTCATCCTCGAGGGCCGGTTCCCGGAGCGCATTCTGGAGAAGGCCGTGGAGCGCATGCTGCCCCGCGGCCCGCTGTTCCGCCAGATCCTGGGCAATCTGCGCGTCTACAAGGGCGCCGATCACCCGCATGCTGCCCAGCAGCCCGAGGCGCTCGACGTCGCCGCGCTGAACCCGAAGAATACGAGGAGCGCCTGACCATGGCCGAGACCCTCCAGAGCCTCGCCGAGCTCGGCCAGCAGGCCCAGGTCGCCACCCCCAACGACGCCCCGCTGCGCGAAAAGAAAGTGGACCCCCAGGGCCGTGCGTACGCCACCGGCAAGCGCAAGGACGCGGTCGCCCGCGTCTGGATCAAGCCCGGCCCCGGCAACATCGTCGTCAACGAGCGGCCGGTCGAGGTCTATTTCGCCCGTCCGGTGCTGCGCATGATCCTGAACCAGCCGCTCCAGCTGGTGAACCGCGTCGGCCAGTACGACGTGATCGTCACGGTCGCCGGCGGCGGTCTGTCGGGCCAGGCGGGCGCGGTGCGCCATGGCCTGTCCAAGGCACTGACGAACTTCGAGCCGGAGCTGCGCTCGATCCTGAAGAAGGAAGGCTTCCTCACCCGCGACAGCCGCGTGGTCGAGCGCAAGAAGTACGGCCGCGCCAAGGCTCGCCGCAGCTTCCAGTTCTCGAAGCGCTGACGGGTGCGCGGGCCGCTTCGCGGCCTGGTCATTGCAAAAAAGGGCGGCCTCGGCCGCCCTTTTTTGTTGGCCGCAGCGCCGACATCACGGCGCAGCCTTGCCGCTGACGGCGGTGCCGACGGGTGGCGCCCGTAGGCTCTTATGATTTCAGCATCACGAGGCATTGCCCCGCCGATTCGGCCGCGGGGCGTGCCCCGGACCGGTCGATCTTGCCCGCCATCACCAGGCCCTTGGTCTGACCGGTAACCAGCCCCTTGAGGTCACCGGCGCCGGCCGCTTGCGGCGCCGAGGCGTCATAGATCATGCGGGCGGGCTTGCTGAGCTTGGCGGCGCACGCGGCCGCGCCCGCCGGATCGGCATGGGCCATGCCAGGGATCAGTGTCCCGGCGGCGAAGGTCAACGCGAGAGCGGCGGCCGCGCCGGCGATGCGATGCAACATGGAAGCTTCTCCTAGAGCGTTTTTGAGCGAAGTGGGCGCCGGTTCGCCTGAATAAAACGCGACAAATCAAATAGATAGAGCGTTTCGGCGATTCGAAGAAACGCGGAAATGCCCGAGAGGTTGAAAATCAGCGGCGACCGACGCGATTGACGGGACCGCCACGGTTCATGGCGCGACCGGGACGGACGCCGACGCCAGGGGCGCCCACTCCCACGCCGGGACGGACGCCGACGCCGGCAGCCCCGACACCGACCCCGGGGCGCACGCCGACTCCGGGCGCACCTACGCCCGCGGGACGGGCCACGCAGCCCACCGGCAAGCCGGGGCCGTTGCAATAGACCACCGCGCTGGCCGGCGCGGTGCCGGCAACCCAGATTCCCCCGACCAGCAGGCCCAGACCTGCCAAGTTCCACGTGCTCATCGACGTTCCCCCATGTGGCCAATTCGTGCGGCGACGCCGTCCGCGTCGCGCCCCCGATTGCCTGCGGGCCCGCGCGTGAACAATGTCAATTATTGGTTCGTTCCTGCCGTGCGATGCTAGACCGGTCGGCAAGATCGAGGGGGCAACGTGATCGAGACGAGGGCATCCGGAGGGCGCGGCACCGGCAAAGGCAATCCCGATCCGGCAGCGATCGCGGCGCTCCAGGCGGATCCGCGCTTCGCGGCCGCGGCGCATCGCTGCGCGGCGGCCCTCGTCGAGCACTACCGCGACAGCTGGCTGCTGAACCGCATCATGAACGACCGCGGCCGCTTCGTTCTCTCGGTGCTGGTTCTCGATCTGCACTTCTACGGTGGGCCTGACGGCCTGACGGCCGGCGGGCTGAAGACTCTGTGCGTCGAGCAGAATGTGTGCAGCCGCGGCCGAGCCGGCGCCATGCTGGCGGCCATGCGCTTGTTCGGCTTGCTGACGTCGGCGGCCGGGCCTGACCTGCGCCGCAAGCGCCTGGTCCCGACGGAGCGGCTGCTGGCGATCCACCGCGAGCGCTGGCGCGGGGCCCTGGCCGCCACGGGCGACCTGATCCCCGTGGCCGCGGTGGCCGCCCAGCGGCTCGGCGACGAGACCTTCTTTGCAGCGTTTGTGCATGCGCTGGCCGAACGCTACCGCGGCGGCATGCGCCCGCTGGCCTGGGCGCCGGCACTGGCCCCATTTGCCGAGCACGACGCCGGCGTCATGATCCTGTTCTCGATCTTCCTGACACAGCTCGATGCTGGCCAGGGGCTATCCATCGTCAAACTCGCCCAACGCTTCTCGGTCTCTCGTGCCCATGTCCTTGGCGTGTTGCGCGGCGGTGAGGCGGAAGGGTTGCTGATGCGGGAGGCCGACCGCCGCATCGTTCTGGCTCAGCCGCTTCGCCAGGCGCTGTCGGATTTCCTGGCAGGCATTTTCATCATCCATGCCGATGCCGCCCGCGAAGCCGTCAAGGCCGGCTCCGGCGCGATCCGCGCCGACGAGCGGGGCGGGGTCGCGCGGCCGCCCTCAACAATCGATAGACCGTCGCCATGACCGATCCCATCGACCCCCGCCGTTCCGACAACGCCTTCCTGGGAGCGCTCACGGGCGGATCGTCGGAGCCCACCTTCTCCGGCGCGCTGTCGTTCATGCGCCGGCGCTACAGCCGCGACCTCGGCGGTGTCGACGCGGTGGTGTGGGGTGTGCCCTTCGACTGCGCCACGTCGAACCGGCCGGGCACCCGCTTCGGGCCCCAGGCGATCCGGCGCGCGTCGGCCATCTTCGACGGGGATCCGCAGTTTCCGTCGGCCCTCGATCCGTTCGTGCACATGGTGGTCGTGGATTGGGGTGATTGCGCTTTCGACTATCGCCGCCTTGGCGACGTCGAGCTCCTCATCGAGCGTCAGGCGGGTGACATCGTGGCGGCCGGTTGCCACCTGATCACCCTCGGCGGCGACCATTCGATCACGCTGCCGCTGCTGCGCGCCCACGTGGCGACGCACGGGCCGCTCGCGGTGGTGCAGTTCGATGCGCACCAGGACACCTGGGAGGATATCGGCACGCTGTCGCACGGCAGCTTCGTCACCGCCGCCACCGAGGAGGGGCTGATCGACACCGCGCGCTCGATCCAGATCGGGGTCCGCACGACGGCGCCGACCGATTGCGGCTTTGCGGTGATCGACGCCTACGAGGCGCAGGCACTCGGCGCGCCCGGCCTGATCCGGCGCATCGTCGAGCGGGTCGGCGAGGGGGGCGCCTACCTGAGCTTCGACATCGATGCGCTCGACCCGGCCTTCGCACCGGGGACCGGCACCCCTGTCGCGGGCGGCCTCAGCAGCGCCCAGGCGCTGATGACCCTGTGGGGCCTGCGCGAGTTGGCTTGGCGCGGCATGGACGTGGTCGAGGTCTCGCCGCCCTACGATCACGCTGATATCACGGCCATCGCGGCGGCGACGGTCGTGCAGCATTATCTGCAGATCTTGGCATGGCGCCGGCACACGGCACGATGAGCACCGGAAACGATTGGTTTGGGGTCCGATCTGCGATAGAGCGTTACGCCGCTTGGCGAGCCGCGCCGCGGCTCCCATCTTGGCCTCGATAACGCTCACTCGCCCATCTCTTGCCGCCGCGACTTGCAGGAAGCTGCCATGGCCGCCATTGCCGACGACACCTTGACCCGGTCCGCCCCGCAGGCCCGCACGGGCGGCGATCGTCCGACCGTCTTCATCGATGGGGAAGCCGGCACCACCGGCCTTGGCATTCGCGAGCGCCTGGCCGCGGTCCCGCAGGTGGCCGTGCGCAGCATTGCGCCGGAGCTGCGCAAGGACACTGCGGCCAAGCGGGCGCTGCTGGCCGAGGTCGACCTGGTGGTGCTCTGCCTGCCGGACGAGGCTGCCAAGGAGACGGTGGCGATGGTGGACGGCATGGGGGGCCATGGGCCGAAGGTGCTCGACGCCTCGACGGCCCACCGCGTGGCGCCCGGCTGGACCTACGGCTTTGCCGAGCTCGCCCCGGGCCAGGAGGCCTCGATCCGTGTGGCGCGGCGCGTCGCGAACCCCGGCTGCTATCCCACGGGGGCCATTGCACTGCTGCGGCCGCTGGTCGATCTGGGCTATGTCCCTGCGGGGCTGCCTGTCAGCATCAACGCGGTCAGCGGGTACTCCGGCGGCGGCAAATCGATGATCGAGGCTTACGAGGCGGCCACTGCGCCCGCCTTCGAGCTCTATGGCCTGTCGCTCGCGCACAAGCATCTGCCCGAGATCCAAGCCTACGCCAATTTGGCGCGGCGCCCGATCTTCGTGCCGTCCGTCGGCAATTTCCGCCAGGGCATGCTGGTCTCGGTGCCGCTGCATCTGGACGAGCTTGCGGGCAAGCCCACCGCCGCCGATCTGCATCGCGTGCTGACCGAGTGGTATGCGGGCCGCGACCTGGTGGACGTGCGTCCGCTCGCCGATCCGGCGATCAAGGCGGGGCGCCTCGAGCCGGAAGCGCTAAACGACACAGACCAGCTGGAACTGTTCGTTTTCGCTGACGAATCCACGCGTCAGGCGGTGCTGGTCGCGCGCCTCGACAATCTCGGCAAGGGCGCATCGGGCGCCGCCGTGCAGAACATAGCGCTAATGCTTGGCGTGTAAGCGCTCCGGGATTCACAACTCTATGAGCATTTCTGCGCCGCGGGATAATCTCATCCGACGGTGAAATGCTCCAGGCGCTTCCCTGAATGGAAGTATCTGATCAGGAAAGTGCTGCAAGCCATTGAATTTTGGCACCCCTTGCCATTGGGTGGGGCCGCCATCGTGACGCGTGCGAGGTCGCCTATACCCTTGCCTTGACGTATTCGCCCGGCGCCTCGCAGATCGCCTTGAGCTGGCCATTGCCGGGCTGGCGTTCAGCCGCGGGTATCCGCTGCGGCGCTTGAGCCTCCACCCAGGCAAACCAGTTGGGCCACCAGGACCCGGGGGTCTCGGTGGCGGCCTCGAGCCAGTCCTCCAGCGTTCCGGTGGGGGCGGGACCTGCCCAATACTGGTATTTCTTGAGCGCCGGCGGGTTGACGACGCCGGCGATATGGCCCGAGCCGGCGACGACCAGCTTGACTGGGCCGCCGAATGCCGCCGAACCTTTGAGCACCGAGCGCGCCGGTGCGATATGGTCCTCGCGGGCCGCCAGATTGTAGATCGGGATCGTCACCTTCTTGAGATCGAGCTTGGTGCCGCCGAGCTCGACTTCCCCTTTCACCAACCGGTTCTCCAGGTAGCAGGTACGCAGGTAGAACGAGTGATTGGCGGCGGTGAGCCGGGTCGAGTCGGAGTTCCAGTAGAGCAGGTCGAACGGGAAGGGGTCGTTGCCCTTCATGTAGACGTTGATCACGTAGGGCCAGATCAGATCGTTGGGCCGCAGCATGTTGAAGGCTGCGGCCATGCGCGAGCCTTCCAGAAACCCGCGCGGCCGCATCAACGCGTCGACGTTCTTGAGCTGGTCCTCGTCGACGAAGGCCAGGAGGTCGCCGGCGTGGGTGAAGTCGACCTGGGCAGTGAAGAAGGTGGCGCTGTCGATGCGATCGTCACCCTTCTGGGCCATGTAGGCCAGCGTCAGCGCGAGCAGCGTGCCGCCGACGCAGTAGCCGATCGTGGTGATCTTCTCCTCGCCGGTGGCCTGCTGCACGGCATCGATAGCGGCCAGGATGCCGTCCTGCATATAGGCCTGCCAGCCCTTGTCCGCGTAGCGCTCGTCCGGGTTGACCCATGACACCACGAAGACCGTGAGGCCCTGGCTGACCGCCCAGCCGATGAACGATTTCTCGGCATTCAGGTCGAGAATGTAATACTTGTTGATCCACGGCGGCACCACGAGAAGCGGCCGCTTCAGCACCGTCTCGGTGGCCGGGGCGTACTGGATCAGTTCGATGAGGTCGTTGCGGAAGACCACCTTGCCCGGGCTGACCGCGACATTGACACCGATCTCGAACTTGGTGGCGTCGGTCTGCCGGACTTTGAGCTCGCCGTGGCCCGCGGCGACGTCCTCCGCCAGCATCTTCATGCCGCGTACGAGGTTCGCGCCGTTCTGGCGCACCGTCTCGCGTATCAGCTCCGGATTGGTCAGCAGGAAGTTCGACGGCGACAGCGCGCCGGAAAGTTGCTTGACGTAGAAGCGGGCCTTGAGCCGCGTGTGGTCGTCCAGGCCCTCGGCATTTTCGACGAGGTTCTCCGCCCACTTGCTGGTGAGCAGATAGGCCTGCTTCAAAAAGTCGAAGAACGGCAGGTCGCTCCAGCCCGGATCGGCGAAGCGTTGGTCCTTGCGGTCGGGTGTGGCGATGGGCTCGGCCGTCTCGCCTTGCATCCGCTTCAGCATCGATCCCCACAGATCGACGAAGCTGTTGGCAAGCTGCGACTGCGCCTCGATGGCCTTGGTCGGGTCGGTGAACCAGCGCTCCGCCACCTGCCCCAGGGTCTTGACCACCTCGGCGGCCTCGCCGCCGGCCCCGTCGAAGGTGCGGCGCTCCTCGATCGGCTTGAGGTAGGCTGCCGTCGCTTTGCCCGATTCCTCGATCAGGCGCGCCATATTCTCCGACAGAGCTTCGAAATCGGGGAGCGGAAACGGTGTGGGACCGTTGCCGGACGACGAGCCGGCATCGCTATTCTTCGTCATTCGTTCCCTCCGGGCCGCCGTCTCCGGTCGCGCTCGACCATGCCTCTCGAGGAGGCATGTGCAGGGCGGCGCTTTTCCGACATATTAACGCCTTACCCAGCAAAAATCCCATCGTCATTCAGGCCCGTCCTGAGCCATCAGGTGCTACATGCGTTCGGCGACCCGGGGAAGCCCCGTTTCCCCATCCAAGCGCCCAAACTTTGCGATCCGATCGCCGGTCGTGGCGGCTGCCGCCGCCGCCGCGGCACTGCTCGCCATGGGCGGGTGTGCGGCCGAGCTCGGCACCTCGGTGAAGGGCGTTGCCAAGGCCACGGGCTTCGCGACGGACTCCCCGAAATCGACCGAGTTCGTCGCCGCTTCACGGCCGGCCCGGATCGACTACATGCCGGTCGGCATCGCCCAGCCGGCTCGGCCGACGCCGCCGAAATCGGCTGCCGAGGTTCAGGCGCTGCAAAAGAACCTGGAGGACACCCGCACGGCAAATACCGAGGCGGGCCGGAGCGCGCAGGCTGCCGGCCAAACCCCGGCGCCTACACCTGCCGTCGCCCCACGCGATCACGTCGCGCCATCCGCCACCGACTGAGCCGCCGCACGCACGCGTGCGTGCGGCGCAATGCCGCCGAAAAAGACTGGCAACGACCCCCCGAAATGTTAAACGACACGTTCCACTCGCAACTATCGACTTTGAGCGATCGATCGGCGCGAGATCAAGGACCTGGAACCATGACCGATTTTCATCGCATCAAGCGCCTCCCGCCCTACGTGTTCGAGCAGGTCAACCGGTTCAAGGCCGCCGCCCGCGCCAATGGCGCCGACATCATCGATCTGGGCATGGGCAACCCGGACCTTCCGACCCCCCGCCATGTCATCGACAAGCTGGTGGAGACCGCCGGCCGCCCACGCACCGACCGCTATTCCGCCTCCAAGGGCATCGGCGGGCTGCGCCGGGCCCAGGCCGCGTATTACCAGCGCCGCTTCGGCGTCGGCCTCAACCCGGATACCCAGGTGGTGGTGACGCTGGGCTCCAAGGAAGGCTTCGCCAACATGGCCCAGGCGATCACGGCGCCCGGCGATGTGGTGCTTGTCCCCAATCCGAGCTATCCGATCCATGCCTTCGGCTTCCTGATGGCGGGTGGTGCCATCCGCTCGGTGCCGGCGGAGCCGACGCCCGCCTTCTTCCCGGCGTTGGAACGGGCGGTCCAGCACTCGATCCCCAAGCCGCTGGCCGTCGTCGTCTGCTATCCGTCGAACCCGACTGCCTATGTCGCCTCGCTCGACTTCTACAAGGATCTCGTCGCCTTCGCGAAGAAGCATGAGCTGATCGTGCTGTCGGATCTGGCCTATTCGGAGGTCTATTTCGACGGCGACCCGCCGCCGTCGGTGCTCCAGGTGCCCGGCGCCGTCGACGTCACCGTGGAGTTCACGTCGATGTCGAAGACGTTCTCCATGGCCGGTTGGCGCATCGGCTTCGCGGTCGGCAACGAGCGGCTGCTGGCGGCGCTGGCGCGCGTGAAGTCGTATCTGGATTACGGCGCCTACACGCCGATCCAGGTCGCGGCCGCCGCCGCGCTGAACGGGCCGGAGGACTGCATCAAAGAGATGCGCGACACCTACCGCAAGCGCCGCGACGCGCTGGTCGATTCATTTGCGCGCGCCGGCTGGTCCATTCCGTCTCCGACGGCGTCCATGTTCGCCTGGGTGCCGATCCCTGACCGCTTCAAGGCGCTCGGCAGCCTGGAATTCTCCAAGCTGCTCGTCGAGAACGCCGACGTGGCGGTGGCGCCCGGCATCGGCTTCGGCGAGTTTGGCGACGACTACGTGCGCATTGCGCTCGTCGAGAATGAGCAGCGCATCCGCCAGGCGGCCCGGAACATCCGCCGCTTCTTCGAGGCCGCCGACGGCAACCTCCACAACGTCGTGCCGCTGGCGCGCGCCGGCTGACGCAGGCTCTCGCCGTTGCCGTTCGGCAACGGCCGCAGCTCATTGTGCGCGGTGCAGCAAAGTCGCCGCAATTAGGGCGCCCGAGCCTCAGTCGGGCCATGCCACTGCCCCGATCCAACGCTTCTGTGGCGCTGGGACAACGGTGTCCCGGCCGTTGCGCTCAGCCCGCATGAGTGGGTCGACCTAGCCTGTCGTCGGGCTGATCGGAGGGTGACGGGAATGCCGCGATTCTCACTCGATTAACTTCGGCGTGCTGTAGTCGGGCCAAAGGGGAGCTGTGTGCGGGCCGGCACCGAAAGAGAGCCAGGAATGCCATCTCTTTCGTGCTGGAACTCGCACTCGCAGAGGACAGACAATGGACGCTCAAGTTCGTACGATCGTCGCTTCGACCGGTGAACGCCTCGTGGTGCTGCCGGAAGAGGATTATCGCGCCCTTCTCAATGCCGCCCATCCCGCCGCGCCGGCGTCGCTCGCCGAGCGGGGGCGCGAGAGCGGCCCGGCGGCGGCTCCCAAGGCGATCGGCGCCGGTGGCCGCGCCCGCTGCTCGCTCGAAGACGTTCTGCTGCGGGGCTGATCCGGGCGGTATCGCCGTAGGTGTCATGGCCCTGGCCATGCGTCACGCGCCGCGCAGCGGCGGGAACGGCGATTGACACGGTGTTCGGGCACGTGCCATCCGCACGACCATGAACGCTCCCTTCAGGATTGGCGTGGCGGGGCTCGGCACCGTCGGTGCCTCTCTGCTTCAGCTGCTTGCTCGCCGCCGGCTGCCGCTCGCTGAGCGCTGTGGCCGCGAGATCCAGGTTACGGCCGTTTCGGCGCGAGACCGTACGCGCCAGCGCGGCGTTGCCCTCGACGGCCTGGCCTGGCTGGATGATCCCACCACCTTGGCCGACCGCGCCGACGTCGACTGCGTGGTCGAACTGATCGGCGGCAGCGAAGGAGCGGCGCGTGCCACCGTCGAGGCGGCCCTCGCCGCGGGCAAGCATGTCGTCACGGCGAACAAGGCGCTGCTGGCGCACCACGGGGTGGCGCTCGCCGAGGCGGCCGAAGCACGCGGCGTCGCCCTGGCGTTCGAGGCCTCCGTCGCCGGTGGCATCCCGGTGCTCAAGGCGCTGCGCGAGTCGCTCGCCGGCAATGCGATCGAGCGCATCCACGGCATCCTCAACGGCACCTGCAACTACATCCTGTCGCGCATGGAGGCCGACGGGCTGGCCTTCGACGTCTGTCTCGCCGACGCCCAGCGCCTGGGCTACGCGGAGGCGGATCCGACATTCGACATCGAAGGCTTCGACACGGCTCACAAGCTCGCGATCCTGACGAGCCTGGCGTTCGGCACCCGCGTCGACGCGGAGGCGGTGCACGTGGAGGGCATCAGCTCGATCACGCCGCTCGACATCCGCATGGCCAACGAGCTCGGTTACCGCATCAAGCTGCTGGGCGTGGCGGAGCGCACCCGGGCGGGCATCGAGCAGCGGGTTCACCCGACGATGGTCTCGAAGGCGACGGCTCTAGCGCAGGTCATGGGAGTCACCAACGCGGTCAGCATCGACGCCGACGCGGTGGACGAACTCACCCTGGTCGGCCCCGGCGCCGGCGGCGAGGCGACCGCTTCGTCGGTCGTCGCCGATCTGGCCGACGTCGCGCGCGGCGCCTTCGGCGCACCGTTCGGCGTGCCGGTCGCGGAGCTCGCGCCGTTGCTGCGCGCGCCGATGCAACGGCATGAAGGCGGCTACTACGTCCGCGTGGCCGCATTCGACAAGCCCGGCGCGGCCGCCTCGCTGGTCAGGCGCATGGCCGAGGCGGACATTTCGCTGGAGTCGATCGTCCAGCATCGATCGCCCGATGCGGCTGCCCGAGACCCGGGCGGCCGGTCTGGGGCCCCCGTGCCGGTGGTGCTGATCACCTACGCGACCACGGAGGCGGCTCTGCGTGGCGCTCTCGACCTGGTCATCGCCGACGGCTTCGTCGAAGCGACGCCCCAGGTCATCCGCATCGAGCGGGACTAGCGCGGTCGCTTCACCGGCGGGCGGTGCGCCAGGCGAACTTTCAGATTCTCAAGTCGCGCGAGCGATTCTATGACTCTCGTGAGGCTTAAATCACCGCATGGACGTGAAACGGGTGGCAGGCACAGCGACCCCCGAGCCCGTCCGTGATAACGACGACAAAGAGCCACAGCCACCAGCAGGGACCGACCGCCATGACCGAGATCACCGTCGCAGCAGGCCAAGTCATCGAGCGAATCCTGAGCCTCGAGCTGGTGCGCGTTACCGAGCGGGCGGCCGTCGCGGCGGCCCGGCTGCGGGGCCACGGCAACGAGAAGGCGGCTGACCAGGCCGCGGTCGACGCCATGCGGCGCGAGCTCAACCGCTTGCCGATCGACGGCACCGTGGTGATCGGCGAGGGCGAGCGCGACGAGGCCCCGATGCTGTACATCGGCGAGCGCGTCGGCAACCGGAAGGGACCGAAGGTCGACATCGCCGTCGATCCCCTGGAGGGCACGACGCTCTGCGCCAAGGACATGCCCGGTTCCATCGCCGTCATGGCCATGGCCGAGGGCGGCACCCTGCTCGCGGCGCCCGACGTCTACATGGAAAAGATCGCCATCGGGCCGGGCTATCCGGCCGGCGTCGTCCACCTCGATGCCAAGCCGGAGGACAACATCAACGCACTGGCCAAGGCCAAGGGGGTCTCGACCAACGAGATCACCGCGCTGGTGCTCGACCGGCCGCGCCACGCCGACCTGATCGCCGCGATCCGGCGCACGGGCGCGGCGGTGCGGCTGATCTCCGACGGCGACGTTGCCGGCGTCATCTTCACCAGCATGCCGGAGCAGACCGGCATCGACATCTATCTAGGCATCGGCGCAGCGCCCGAGGGCGTGCTCGCCGCCGGCGCGCTGCGTTGCATCGGCGGCCAGATGCAGGGCCGCCTCATCCTCGATACCGAGGAGACGCGCAAGCGCGCCGCCGCCATGGGCGTGTCCGATCCCAACCGGCTCTACGAGATGAAGGACCTCGCGCGGGGCGACGTGGTGGTGGCGGCCACAGGTGTGACCGATGGCGCCCTGCTCAAGGGCGTGAAGTTCGGCAAGGAGGTCATCGAGACCGAGACCATCGTCTACCGCTCGGTGACCGGCACGGTGCGCAAGATCGAGGCCGAGCATCGCGACCATTCCAAGTTCCATATGGAATGAGCGTTGCTTCGCGGCGGTCGAGAGCATTTCCGCGTTTCTTCGACTCGCCGAAATGCTTCACGCGAACCGGCGTTCACTTCGCTCGAAAGCGCTCTAGCAGCACCTGCGATGCAGGGAGGAGATGTCGGTGATCACAGTTCGCGCTCTCAACTCCGACGACCGGGCGGCGTGGGAGCCGCTGTGGCGGGGGTATCTGGACTTCTACCGGACCAGCCAGACGGCCGAGCTCAAGGATTTGGTCTGGCGGCGCATCCTCGATGCGGGTGAGCCCATCCATGGGCTCGCGGCCGTAGCGGAGGGCCGCATCATCGGCATCGTCCACTACGTGTTCCATCGCGCTACCTGGAGCGCGACGGACTATTGCTATCTGGAAGACCTGTTCACGTCACCCGACGCGCGCGGCAAGGGCGTCGGCCGCGCGTTGATCGAGGCGGTCTACGAGCGCGCCCGGGTGCACGGCTCCACGCGCGTGTATTGGCTGACACACGAAACCAACGCACCGGCGCGCCTGCTCTATGATCAGGTCGCCGAATTTGCCGGCTTCATCCAGTACCGCAAGGCGATCGGCTGAGATCGCGCCGGATCGGGCAGGGCACCGAAAGGGCTCGCGCGGCGGAGCGGGGCGGGGACAGGGCTGCGAGTCGCACGCCGCGCACCGTCCCGCGCCTGCGCAGGGCGTGCCTTTGCGCCACACGGGGCCGTCCCCTGATGTCGTCATCAGGCCATGAAAATGCCACGGGGCTCGCTGCTCCCGTTCGGCGGTCCACCAATGTCAACGCCGCCGCTGCTTCGTCCGGCGCACGAGATCTACTGACTGACCGATGACGATGCGATGAATATGTAAAGAATTCGCAGCGCTTGTTCCAGATTGCCAGGCCGCCGGTTCCTATCCTAAAGCACTCGAAAGCAAGTTGGGCGCCTGTGCTGCTTCCCTTAGTCTCTAGGGGAGCTCCCAGGCTTCCGCGTTTGATATCGGTGCGCGTGATCGGACGAGGCCGCGGCGGCGTCGGCATGCCTATTCGTGCCCGCGCTGCAAGAACGCGGTACGCAATGAATTTGCTTGAGGCCTCCCGCACGGGCCACCCCGCTCGCCAGGAGCAGGACCAGAGGATCAAGGCACGCATGAAGATCAACTTCTGATCGACGGCCTGCTTCGACGCATTGGGGCGCCTCGGGCCGACGCACGGGGCTTTCGCCGCTGCGGCCGGGTGACCCTGGGCGGCATGCTGTATAACGGAGCAATGAGCGAATCGGTCGTCGAGTTCGAGCGTGACCCTGGGCGGTGGCGGTCAGGGGGCGCTGGCGGCGAGGGGGTGCCCGACAGCGCCGCGCCACATGATGGCGGCCCCGGCGCGCCGAGCCGGGGCACATCCCCATCCGCACTGCTCGGGGTGGCGCATTCGGTCCTCGGGCGCACCTGGCGCAGCCGCTGCGATGCCCGCGCCGATGCCCACGCCCTCGCCATCACCCAGGCCCACGGGACGTCGGACCTCCTGGCGCGTGTCCTGGCCGGGCGTGGCGTCGTGGCCGCCGATCTGCCGGTCTTCCTGGAGCCGAAGCTGCGCGATCTGCTGCCCGATCCCGCCGTGCTGCGGGACATGGGGGCCGCGGCGACGCGCCTCGCTGACGCGGTGGTCGCGGGCGAGCACGTGGCGATCTTCGGCGACTATGACGTCGACGGCGCCTGCTCGGCTGCGTTGCTCGCCGGCTATCTCAACCGCTGCGGCACGCCCCATGCCGTCCACATTCCGGACCGCATCACCGAGGGCTACGGGCCCAACGGGGAGGCGATCCGTGCGCTCAGGGCCTCGGGCGCCAGCCTGCTCGTCACCGTCGATTGCGGCACCACCAGCCACGAGCCATTGGCCGTGGCGCACGCAGTCGGCTTCGACACCATCGTGCTCGATCACCACCAGGCGCCCGAGGCGCTGCCGCGCGCTGCGGCGCTGGTCAACCCGAACCGGCAGGACGATCTGTCGGGCCTCGGGCATCTGGCTGCTGCGGGCGTCGTCTTCCTGACGCTCATCGCGCTCAACCGGGAGCTGCGCCGGCGTGGCTTCTGGCAATCGCGCGGCGCCGAACCGGATCTGCTGGCCGATCTCGACCTTGTGGCCTTGGCGACGGTCGCCGACGTGGTGCGGCTCGAGGGGCTCAATCGCGCCCTGGTGCGGCAGGGTCTGCAGGTCATGCGCCAGCGGCGCCGGCCGGGGCTGACGGCGTTGCTCGATGTCGCCAACCTCAAGGGCCCGCCCTTGCCCTGGCATCTCGGCTTCCTGATCGGCCCGCGCATCAATGCCGGCGGGCGCATCGGCGATGCGGCGCTCGGCGCCCGCCTGCTGCTGACGGCGGACGCGGGCGAGGCGGGCGCGCTGGCAGCCAGCCTCGACGCCCTCAACCGGGAGCGCCAGGCCATCGAGCAGGTCGCGGTGGAGGAGGCGTTGGCGCAGGCAGACGCCATGCTCGAGCGCGACCCGGGACGCTGCGTGCTGGTCGCTGCCTCTTCCACCTGGCATCCAGGTATCGTCGGCCTCGTCGCGGCAAGGATGAAGGAGCGGTTCCAGCGCCCGGCCTTCGCCTTTGCCCTGAACCCGGACGGCGGCGGTACCGGCTCTGGACGCTCGGTCGCCGGCGTCGACTTGGGCCGCGCCGTGCGTCACGCCGTCGAGGCGGGGGCGGCCGTCAAGGGCGGTGGCCACGCCATGGCGGCCGGGGTGACGATTGCGCCAGGAGCCGCTGGCGATTTTGCGGCCTTCATCGGCGGCAGCCTGGCCGGAAGCGCGGGCGCAGGCGTTGCCGCCGAGCTCGCCGTCGACGCCGTGCTAACGGCGGGCGGGGCCCAGGCCGAGTTGGTGAGCCTCCTGGATCAGGCGGGACCGTTCGGCTCCGGCAACCCGGAGCCGACCTTCGCCTTTGCCCGCCATCGCTTGGTTGAGGCAGCGGATGTCGGTGCGGCGCATGTGCGCTTCAAGCTCAAGAGCGGCGACGGCAGCGTGATCGGTGGCGTAGCGTTCCGGACGGCCGGCCAGCCGCTCGGCCTGGCGCTGAAGGCGCACGTTGGTCGGCTGGTGCACGCCGCGGGAAGCCTCACGGTCGACCGTTGGGGCGGCCGCGAGCGTGTCGATCTGCGTCTACAGGATCTGGCCACCGCCGATACGTAGGGTTGTGTCCACAGCCTTCAAAGACAGCGGTTCGGACGGCCGGCGCATCAGCGTCCGTGGAAGATCGGTGGGCGCTTGGCGAGGAAGGCGGCGCGGCCCTCGGCATAGTCGGCACTGTCGAAACAGGCGTCCGCGAGCGCCACTAACGCGTGCTCCGAGGGTGCGCCCGGCAGGCCCGCCGCGGCGGCAATCGACGCCTTGGCCGAGCGCAGCGCCAGCGGCGCATTGGCGGCAATGGTCCGGGCGAGGTCCATGGTCTCCGCCTCCAGGGCCTCGGCGGGGAACAGCCGGTGCAGCACGCCGAGCGCCTTGGCCTCGGCGGCATCCATCCGCCGCGCGGTGAAGAACAGATCCTTGGCGGCTGCCGCGCCGAACGAGGCGACGACCATGCGCATGGCGCGCGGCGGATAGCCGACGCCGAGGCGGCCGGCAGGGACCGCGAACAGCGTGTCGTCGGAGGCGACGCGCAGGTCGCAGGCGGCGGCGATGCCGACGCCCCCGCCCATGCAGAAGCGCCGGATCATGGCGATCACCGGCATCGGGCAATTGGCGATGGCGGCGAAGGCCGCCTCGTTGGCCTCCTCGTAGGCGCGGCCGCCGGCGGCACTGGCCCGGACTGTCTGGAACTCGCTGATGTCGGCGCCCGAGGCGAACGGGCTGTCGCCGGAGCCGCGGATGATCAGCACGCGCACCTCGGGGTCGGCAGACATGGCGCCGATCACCGTTGGAATGTCCTGCCACATGGACAGATCGAGGGCGTTGCGCTTATCGATATTGTTGATGGCCAGCACGCCGATGCCGTCGGCAGCATGGGCTACCAACTTCGGCGTCGAGATCTGAAATGTTTTCATGGTCGGATCCGCCGGGGCAGGGTGTTTTTTTCTCGGGCGCTGCATAGCTGTGCTAGCAGGTTCGCGGCAACGCGCCATCCCGCGTTCACACCGGGTAGGCAGGAGGCATACCATGGCACTTGCGTTTGTGCGTGAGAACGGTCTGCTCGGGGCCGAGCTCGCGACCATCGATCCGGTCTGGGGCCACATTCGCAGCGAGGCCGAGGCCGCGGTCGGGCGCGAGCCCGATCTCACGCCGCTGATCCGCTCGACGGTGCTCGATCACGACAGCCTCGAACTGGCCATTGCCCATCGGGTGGCCGCGCGGCTCGCCAACGAGCTCGTCGGTCGCGATGCGATCGTCCGAGCCTTCCGCAAGGCGCTCGATTCCGATCCGACGATCGCAGAAGCCTTCCGTGCCGATCTGGCCGCGGTCGTGGACCGCGATCCGGCGACCGTGCGATTCCTCGAGCCGCTGCTCTATTACAAGGGCTTCCATGCCATCCAGACCCACCGTTTGGCCCACTGGCTGTGGGACAAGGGTCGGAAGGATTTCGCCATGCATTTGCAGAGCCGCGCCTCGGAGGTCTTCCAGACCGACATCAATCCGGCCGCCCGCATCGGCAAGGGCATCTTCCTCGACCATGCGACCGGTCTCGTCGTCGGGCAGACCGCAGTCGTTGAGGACAACGTCTCGATCCTGCAGGGGGTGACCCTGGGCGGTACCGGCAAGGAACGCGGTGATCGCCATCCGAAGATCCGCCAGGGCGTCTTGCTGGGCGCCGGAGCCAAGGTGTTGGGCAATATCGAGGTAGGCCAGTGCGCCCGTATCGCGGCCGGCTCGGTGGTGCTGCACCCGGTGCCACGCAACGTCACTGTTGCGGGCGTGCCTGCCAAGGTCGTCGGCCCGGCCGGCTGTGCCGAGCCTTCGCGCAGCATGGATCAGATCCTCGCCGACTGGGCGACCGACTTCACCATCTGACGTGCGGCGGCCTTGCGCGGCCGGCGCCATTCGTGGCAAGCCGGGCTCATGCGCGTTGCAGCTGCGGATGATCTGCCGCATGCCCGATCGGCGGGCCTGCGATCGCGCTCACGATTTCGAATCGGCTTGATCCGAGGAGACCGCAATTGGACAAAAGTGAACTCGCGAAGATCGAACGGCATCTGCGCCGCACGTTCGCCAATCATTCGATCAGGGTCGTCGGGCGGCCCCGCAAATCGGACTCCGCCGAAGTCTATGTGGGCGAGGAATTCATCGGCGTCCTGTTCGTCGATGACGAGGACGGCGATAATTCCTACAGCTTCCAGATGGCGATCCTGGATACCGATCTGGAGGACGCCTGACGATCGCTCACCCTGCCGCGCGGGTCGGCAGGGCAGCGGCGATAGCTGCACGGCGGCTCAGGAGAGCGTGACCGTCAGCCCAAGGGCGAAGAGCGCCGACGAGAAGAACAGCATCAGCAGGAAGCTCGACGCGGGACTGTCGCGGGTGTCGTTCGGGCGAAGCGGTTCGTGCTCGAATCTATCACGACCATAGGCGGCCGGTTGGGCGCGGGACATGTTCACCTCCTGGAGCGAACGGCTGCTGCCTGGAGCGTGTCGCGCAACGGTTGCCGTGCGCGCCATACGCTCCAGCGTCCTTCGCGGCCGCATAAGGTGATTCCGTCAGCGGGCCGCATCCGGAAGTATGCGGCCCGACGTCGTTAACGTCGGGTTAAGCTTGCTCGCAGCTTGACGAAATCGCCCGGCGTCGGCCAGTTTGCGGCCAGCCGGGAGGACCAGATGACCGTTTACGCACTCGACAATCACTCGCCGCAACTGCCGCAGGATGGGCTCTTCTGGATTGCGCCCGGGGCGCACATGATGGGCAACGTCAGGCTCGGGCACGAGGCGAGCGTGTGGTTCGGGGCTGTCATCCGCGGCGACAACGATCTGATCGACATCGGCTCCAGATCCAACATCCAGGATCTCGCCATGCTCCATACCGATCCAGGCGCGCCGATCACCATCGGCGAGGACTGCACCATCGGTCATACAGCGATCTTGCACGGCTGCACCATCGGCCCCGGCTCACTGATCGGCATGGGGGCGACGGTGCTCAATCGCGCGCGCATCGGCGCTGGTTCGATCGTGGGCGCCAATTCGCTGATCGCAGAAGGCAAGACGTTTCCCGACAATTCCCTGATCCTCGGCTCGCCAGCACGAGTCGTTCGGACCCTGTCGGATGAGGAGGTCGCGCGTACGCGCGCATCCTCCGCGCACTACGTCAGCAACTGGAAGCGCTTCGTCGCGGGCTTGCGGCCGGTCGGCTGATCGTTCCCGTTGTGCGTGGCGTGCTCCCCGCGCGCCTGAGCCTGGAGTTCGCCCTCGCAACCGTCCAGGAGATAGCGAGGCCTGCATCACCGGCGCGCCGCAGACGCGTCGGGCAGGGGCGCGTCCGGCCCTTGGCTCCGCAGCCCGAGCTGCGGTCAGTGCGCCGCGGTCGCGGTGGCCGGCATCGGTTCGCCGAGTGATACCCAGGTGTTCGGGCTCTCGGCGGATTGCCGCTTGATGAAGGCGAAACCGGTCTTGTCCCAGGAGAGGATGCGCGACCGTTTGTTGTCAAGGATCAGCTCGCCGCGGTTCGTGACGACAGTCAACACGGCGTGACCCTCACCCATGTTGTCGCGCACCACCGTCATCAGCAGCGCCTGGCGGGGCAAGCCGGCCTCCATCAACGCGCGTCGCTTCACCAGGGCGAAGTCTTCGCAATCGCCGCGGCCGTCGTCCGGATAGTTCCAGCGCTCGGCGATGCCCCAATGGTCTTCGTCGGTCTCCGGCGTAATGCTGCGGTTGACCTTGGTGTTGACGGCCACGAGCAGGCGCCAGACCGCCGGCGTCAGCCTGACTTCCCGCGCCTCGAGCGCGGTCACGTCGCAGTCGGCCGGGTTCTCCTTGCAAAAGCCGACCCATCCCATGGGCGCGGTGGTCTTGCCGGCGACGGACGCGAAGGCCTCGGCGGGGTCGGCGGGAAGGGCCGCGGTCCGCAAATCCTGCGCCGACGCCACTCCCGTCACCAGGATGGCAGCCGCGACCACGATCGACCTGAAACAATGATGCACCCGACACCCCAGCCGGCGATTTAACGCTTTGGTAACGATTTCACGGCGGCCTGCGACGCACAAGCCTCCCCGCTGGGCAAATATGAATGAATGGTAAATGCGATTTCGATGCAACATTCGGCCAAGGCTGCGTATGGACCCAAGGCGGTCGGGTCCATTTTCGGGCAGTGACGGCGCGCGGGCGCGCGATCGGCCGTTTCTCCAGCGCTCATTCGTCGCAACGCGCTTGCGTCGGCCGCCAGTTTGGCCAAGGTGCCTGCCATGAGCGTCCCGATCGTCCAGGCGCCGCGCCGGCGCGAGCCTGTCTTCAATGTGCCTGGGGTCGTGGCGGCGCTGATCGCCATCTTCGTTGGCATCCAACTCGCCCGCTCACTCCTGTCCGAGGAGCTGGACTTCCGGCTGATCTTCGAATTCTCGTTCGTGCCGGCCCGCCTGGACCTCGGCTTGACGCCTCAGCAGTTCGCCACGGCGCTGGCGCAGTCGGTCCAGGGGCTGCCGCGCGAGGCCGCGGAGATGCGCATCGCCCTCGGTCAGCTCATCTATGCCGACGGCGGTCTGAAGCCTTGGACGCTACTGACCTACGCGTTGCTGCACGCGTCTTGGACGCATGTGCTGCTGAACTCGGCCTGGCTGCTGGCGTTTGGCAGCCCGGTCGCGCGCCGGTTCGGCACAGCGCGCTTCCTGGCGTTCTTCGCCGTGAGCGCGGTCGCGGGCGCACTTGCCCATGCGATCGGCCACGGCATGGATGTGACGCCGATGGTCGGTGCATCGGGCGCCATCTCCGGCTGCATGGCCGCCGCTGCCCGCTTCATCTTCCAGCGCGGCGTCATGCTCTTCGGAGCCGAGCGCGAGCGCATCCACCAAGCGCGGGCGCAGCCGCTGCTGGTGCTCTTGAAGGACCGGCGCGCCCTGCTGTTCATGCTCTCCTGGTTCGGCATCAATCTGCTGTTCGGGCTCGCCGCGGGGCCCCTCGGCATCACTGATTCGGCGATCGCGTGGCAGGCGCACATCGGCGGCTTTGTGGCCGGGCTGCTGCTGTTTCCGCTGTTCGACCCGGCCCCCCGCATCGAGGCGCCGGGACCGCTGTCTGAGGGGATGGAAACGCCAGATCGGTGAGACCGCGCCCTGTCCGCCGCGCCCGTCGGGCCGTTTTGGCCGCAAGGGCGGGCTCACGCCGTCGACTTTGCCGATCGGCGCCAGAGGCGCTTCAAGTTATCGGCCGGGGGGCGGCGCCCAGATCAATATTCGTAAATGATTTCAATATATTAGACTGAGGAAACAGGGGCCGAGAGCAGGAGGTCCCGCCGTGGGGGCAGGCTCGGCGCTTGCCTTATTGTCGCAGGTCGCCAAATTTAGGCGAGCGCGGGGATCGAGATCCGTCCCCAGGCGATCGTCCCGCGTCCCGGAGCAGGCGTGTCCGGGTTACCAGGGAGACATTGCCATGACCACCGTTGCCCGCATCCTGGCTCAGAAGGGCAGAGATGTGACCACGACTGGCCCGGATTTCACCCTTCAGGAAGCTGCCAGACTCCTCAACGAGCGCCACATCGGATCTGTCGTCGTCGTCGAGCCGGACGGCTCCATTGCCGGCATCCTGTCGGAGCGCGACATCGTGCGGTCCGTGGGCCGCGCCGGCCCAGAGGCGCTCGGCGATCGCATCTCAGCCCATATGACCAGAGATGTGGTGACCTGCACCATGGCGTCGGAGATCCACTTTTTGATGGAGACGATGACGACCGGCAAGTTCCGGCATCTGCCGGTGGTCGAGAACGGCCGCCTGGCGGGCATCGTATCGATCGGCGACGTGGTCAAGCATCGCCTGGCCGAGATCGAAACGGAGCATCAGGCCCTGCGCGAATACATCGCAACGGCGTGAGCGATGCCGCCCGCCCTGGGGCGGGCGGGCTGTCCCCCCTTGTCCGCGGCGTCAGGCCAGCGCCGCGGCAGCATCCTGGAGCTGCTCCTTGAGCTCCGGCAAAGCGCGGTGAGCGGCTTCCGCGCCCAGTTCGATGCCTTCGACTGCGCGATGGAAGTCGAACAAGCCGATGCGGCTGAGCTTGGGCGAGATCATCACGTCGGGCGGATCGCCGGCCAGGCGCGAGCGGGCGATCCGGTCCTGGGTGATGTTGAAGGCGTCCATCATCACCGTGCCGATACCGGGTGCCCCGTCCGGCCGACGGCCGAAGCGGCCGATGCGGCGGGCGGCCTCGAATGCGCCGAGAAGGCGGCGCCCGTCCGAACTGTCGGAGGCCAGAGCCGCCAGTTCCTCCTCATCGGGGCCATGGGACGGGATGGTTGTGCCACGCATCGAGCGCAGGTCGCCGGAGAGATTGATGCAGATGACGAACTCGGCGCCGAGCGCCCGGGCCACTGTGATCGGGATGGGGTTGACCAGGGCACCATCCATCAGCCAGCGGCCGCCGAGCTTCACCGGGTTGAAGATGCCCGGCAAGGCATAGGAGGCCCGGACCGCGTCGGCCACCGGCCCGCGGGTCAACCAGACCTCGTGGCCGGTGCCGAGCTCGGTCGCCACCGCGGCGAAGCGGATCGGCAGTTGCTCGATGCGCGTGCGGCCGAGGTGCTTGTCGAGAAGCACGCGCAACCGGTCGCCGCTGATCAGGCCGGACCCGCCGATGTGGAAATCCATCAGCCCGACCATCCGACGCTTGTTCAGATGGCGTGCGAAGTCCTCCAGGGTATCGAGCGTTCCGGTGGCATAGCAGCCGGCCACGACCGCACCGATGGAGGTGCCGACGATGACGTCGGGCACGTAACCTTCGGCCGCCAACACGCGCAATGCGCCCAAGTGCGCCCAGCCGCGCGCTGCACCGCCCCCGAGCGCCAAGCCGAGCAACGGCCGCTTGCGCACGGCTACGGGCTCGGCAGGCGGCTCGGCGTCGCCGAAAGCGCCGAACCCGAAGCTCCTGAAACTGAGTCCGTCGAACATGGGGGCTCACATCCGAATCGCCGCTGCGGCACGTCAGATCCGACCACGTATGCACGTCGCTCGTGACGAATGCATGGTGTGCCGCACAAACATGACCTTACGAGGGCTTGGCCTTGCACTGCAACTGCCTGCCGTGGCCCCGGGCCCGTTGCCGCGAGCTTGATCTATTCCGTGAAGGTCAGTTCGACGTCGCGGGCGGCCGCGCCGACCGGCACGGCGCGATAGAAGCACGAGCGACGTCCCGTGTGGCAGCAGCCGCCGTCACCGCCCACGCGTACGCGGAGCCAGACCGCATCCTGGTCGCAGTCGATGCGCATCTCGACAACGCTCAGCACTTGGCCGGAGGTGTCGCCCTTGTGCCAGAGCGTGCCGCGGGAGCGCGACCAGAACCAGCCTTCCCCGGTCTCGACCGTCTTAGCCAACGCCTCGGCATTCATGTGCGCCACCATGAGCACCGCGCCCCCGGCAGCATCCGTCACCACGCAGGTGACCAATCCGTTGGCATCGAACGCCGGCGTCAGGCGGGCGCCCTCCTCGACCTCGCGGTGGCCGCCAGGCGGCGCGAAAACGTCGACATTCCCGTTCATCGTAGGGCCTTGCGGCTGGTGCATGCCCGATCGGACGTCACGAATTGGCCCTGATCGCAACGCTCGGCTTCGGCGTGGTGTGACGCGCGTTCGCCGCCGGAGAGCACGGCCTCCACGGCGACGGGCCGGACGATGACCGCTGCGGACCGCGGCTCATCGATAGTCGCGAACCAGGGTCATGAAGCGGGCCTGTTCGCTCGGATCGGACTTGAACACGCCGCTGAACTGCGTCGTGATCGTCGACGCACCGTGCTTGCGCACGCCGCGCATGGACATGCACATGTGCTCGGCCTCGATCATCACGGCGGCGCCGCGCGGCTTCAGCCCGTTGACGATCGTCTCCAGCACCTGGGCCGTCAGGGCCTCCTGGGTCTGCAGGCGGCGGGCGTAGCTGTCGACCACGCGCGCCAGCTTCGACAGCCCGACGACGCCGCCGTCCGGGTAGTAGGCGATGTGCGCCTTGCCGACGAACGGCACCATGTGGTGCTCACAGTGCGAATAGAATTCGATGTTGCGGACCAGCACGATGTCGCTGTAGCCGCTGACCTCTTCGAACACCCGTTCGAGCTGCTCCTCGGGCGCCTCGCCGTAGCCGCGGTAGAGCTCCTCGAACGCCTTGACCACCCGTCGTGGCGTGTCGAGCAGGCCTTCACGCCCGGGGTCGTCGCCGCACCACTCGATGAGGGTGCGCACAGCCGCTTCCGCCTCCTCGCGCGAGGGCTTGGTGATCAGGGACTTCGTCGCGCTCTTCTTGTCGGCGTTGGCCGGAGCCAATCGCGCGGACAAGGACTTAACCACAGCATCCATGTGGGGCCTCCCGCCGTCGATCATCGTGTATCTTCATCCTGGGGGCAAGCAAGCGACGGGCACGCACCCGGCGGCTTGCACCACCCGCCGGCTCCAGTGAGGAAACTTTCGAGAGCCTCATGCCCGACCTATATATGAGCCGGCGCCGCTCGTCCCAAGCCCGGCGCAGATTGATGCAGGTCTTAGCAGATATGACGGCGCACGTCGGGTTGTCGCCGACGGTGCCGCAACGGGTCGCCCATGCTGAATGACGTCTACAACAAGCGCATCCTCGAACTCGCGGCGAACATCCCGCGCATCGGACGGCTCGCGGCGGCCCAGGCCACTGCGGCAAAGCATTCCAAGCTGTGCGGCTCTAAGGTGACGGTCGACATTGCCATGGAACACGGGCGCGTCAGCGATTTCGCGCACGAGGTGAAGGCCTGCGCGCTGGGGCAGGCATCGAGCTCGCTCATGGCGCGCCACGTGATCGGCACAAACGGCGATGAACTGCGCGCGCTGCGCAAGACCGTGCTGGCAATGCTGAAGGAGAACGGGCCGCCGCCCAGCGGGGCGTGGGCCGACTTCGCCGTGCTGGAGCCCATCCGCGACTATAAGGCGCGTCACGCCTCCACCATGCTGACGTTCGACGCCGTCGTCGACGCGGTCGAGCAGATCGAGGCGGCTCAGGGCGCCTTGGCGGCGGGCTAGTGCGCTTTTTGAGCGAAGCGGACGTTGGCCCCGCGTGAAGAAAACGCGACAAATCAAAGAGATAGAGCATTTGGCCACCGGATGAGGTCATCCAACGGCACGCAAATGCGCAGAATCGTTTTGACGCGAGAGCGCTTTTGCCACTCGGGCAGGCGCATCCGCCGTGCCCGCAGCTCCGACTGGCCCCGTCCTAGGGGTCTTACCAGAGCGCCTTCATGTTGAAGGAATAGGCAGCGCTGAAGCCGGCTGTGAACTGGTCACGCGAGCCGATATTGCGCACGATGGGGCTATCGGCGGCGGACGACACGAGACGGCTGTAGCCGCCGAAGACCGTCGTCGTCCACGCGTCCGACCAAGTGTAGGAGGCGGAGCCGACGACGCCCAGGGAGGTGACGCCGCCGGAGGCCTTGTATGGCGTCACGAAGCTGTTGAGGGCCGCGTCCTGGGGCCGGACGCCGAAGGTGTCCTGCATGTAGCTCTTGCCGCCCCAGTCCAGGCGCGGACCGATGGCGAAGGTGAAGCGCTCGTAGGGCAGCACGAAATCGAGCCCGACCGTGCCGACCAGCCCATGCACGTTCCCGACCGCATAGCGGCCTTCGAAGCGCGCCCGCAGGAATTGCGTCGGCCAGATGTCGACGAAGAAACCGGGCTGCACGGACCAGCCGGCATCGTGAATGCCGAACAGCTTGCGCTGCGAGCCGGAGTAGCGGCCGCCCTCGTAGCCCGCGACAACGCCGGCCCTGAGCCAGGAGGTATCGAAGAGGGCCAGGCTGGCGCTGTCGTCCGGCGAGGTGAAGCGCCTGACCTCGCCCGGGCGCCGGTAGCTGAGGGAGGGATAGCCGAAGACGCTGTAGCGGTCCGACCCGGTCCAACTCGGTCCAACGGCGATCGTGCCCTTGAGCGTCACGATCCACTCGTCGGCGCCCACGGGAGTGGAATCGAACACGATGGCGGAGCGGTCGGTCGCGTCGGCGGCTGCGGCGGGAGATGCCGCGGCGATCGCCGGTATAGCGGCCGAAACGAGAAGAGCGACGAGCGTGCGTTGGTGGGACACGGGATCTTTCGTGCGTTTCGAATGCAGCGTTGTCAGCATTGGATACGCCACAAGGGGTTAATAACTCAACCCTTTAGGCGATGGCACGGGCGGTCGCGCGACAAAGCGCGGCCGACTGTGGCAGAATCGCTCCATAGCGAGGTGTGGAACATGGGCTCGTCCTTTCGGGCTGTAGGCCAGCCGCGGGGCACCTTGGCAGCGAGGGGTGCTCGCGGCCTGATTCGCGGCTACCAGCTGACCTTGTCGGCGTTTCTCGGCCGCCAGTGCCGCCATTTGCCGTCCTGCTCGTCCTACGCCGACGAGGCGATCGCGCGGCATGGGCTGTGGGCTGGCGGCTGGATGGGAGTGGCCCGGATTTGCCGCTGCCACCCCTGGGGGTCGAGCGGCCTGGACTTCGTGCCGGCGAACCCTCCGGCCGGGGCCGACTGGCGGCGGCCGTGGTCCTATGGCTGCTGGCGCGGCACGAACCCGATCGCGCCGGAGCGCAAGGCGGCGCCGGGCGAAGCATCGGCTGCCGCCGAGGGATCCGGCGACGCCGTGCCCCCGGCGGGGCCGGGCCAGCCCGCACCAACCTCAAACGCTGCGGCTGCGGCATCGAACGCCTGATCGAGGGCGGGCGAAACACCGCGGCAGCCGCGTGCCACGGCCCGCGCCCAGACGAGGTGTGCGGCCCGCCGCGCGGGCGGCCAATGCGCGGGGGGCTCCGTCGCCTGGGCCCGCAGGTTGCTGGTCTTGTCCGCCAGCTTGATCAGCTTGGCGCGACGGGTGAGCGTCGGGGCATGGTCGATCTGTGCCTGCTTCTGCTCATCGTCCGACAGCCGAGGATCGTCGGTCAGCTCTTCCACCAGGCGGGTCACGTCGTCGCCGAAGGCGGCGCGCAGCGCCGCTGCGGTCACGCCAGCCTTCTCGATGACATCGTGCAGCAGGGCCGCCGAGAGCAGAGCCGGATCGTCGCCGCCGCCCGCCGTCGCGACCAGTTCCGCAACCTCGAGCAGATGGTTGATGTACGGGCGCGGCGGCCGACCCTTGCCGGCCTGACCCGCGTGGCGGCTGGCGGCGAAGGTGGCCGCGTGCAGAACCTGTGCGGCGAGCGCCGGCCCGCTCCAATCCGCGTCACTGATCGGCGGGCCGCTGCACTGGGACGGGTGCTCTGGATCGCGCATGGCATCCTCCTCATTGGCGCCGCTTTGCGGCGGCATAGGTCCGACGCGCGCAACGGCCGCAGGTTCCCCTGCACAGGCGAGCCCGAAACGCTTCTCAGTCATTGATGAGAATTGCCATCGGTCCTGCCGTCCGTTAAGCGCAGCCGCTGCGCTGTCACCACCCCGCTGGGCGGGGATGTGCAGGCACGTGACACGATAACCCCGCATGCTTACCTGCTGCGTGTGCAGGAGTGAGCCGGAGACAGACCATGCTGACCCTGACGTTTCCCGACGGCGCCGCGCGCCAGTTTCCTGACGGTGTCTCCGGGCTCGAGATTGCCAAAGGCATCTCGCCCTCGCTCGCCAAGCGCACCGTGGCCATGGCGCTCGACGGCGTGCTTGCAGATCTCGCCGATCCGATCCTGCGCGACGCCCGCATCGAGTTCGTTTCGCGCGAAGATCCGCGCGCCCTGATCCTGATCCGCCACGATGCGGCGCACGTGCTCGCGGAGGCGGTTCAGTCGCTCTGGCCCGGCACGCAGGTGACGATCGGCCCGGTGATCGAGAACGGCTTCTATTACGACTTCGCCCGCAACCAGCCGTTCACGCCGGACGACTTCCCCGCCATCGAGAAGAGGATGCGGGAGATCATTGCCCGCGACGCTCCGTTCACCAAGGAGATCTGGAGCCGCGACAAGACGCAGTCCTTCTTCCGCGACAAGGGCGAGATGTACAAGGTCGAGCTGATCGACGCGATCCCGGCCGGCGAGGACGTCAAGATCTACCGGCAGGGCGAGTGGCTCGACCTCTGCCGCGGCCCGCACATGACCTCGACCGGTAAGGTCGGCCAGGCCTTCCGTCTGCTCAAGGTGGCGGGTGCCTATTGGCGCGGCGACAGCAACAACCCGATGCTGACGCGCATCTACGGCACCGCCTTCGCCACCCAGGAGGACCTCGACGCCTACCTGAAGCAGCTCGAGGAGGCGGAGCGCCGCGACCACCGTCGGCTCGGGCGCGAGATGAACCTGTTCCACTTCCAGGAAGAGGGGCCGGGCGTGGTCTTCTGGCATGCGAAGGGCTGGACGCTGTTCCGGGAGCTCACCTCCTACATGCGCCGCCGGCTCGCCGCCGACTACGACGAGGTGAACGCGCCGCAGATCCTCGACAAGGCGTTGTGGGAGACCTCCGGGCACTGGGACTGGTACCGGGAGAACATGTTCGTCACCCAGACCGAGGACGAGCGCGTCTTCGCCATCAAGCCCATGAACTGCCCTGGTCACGTGCAGATCTTCAAGCATGGCTTGAAGTCCTATCGCGACCTGCCCCTGCGAATGGCGGAATTCGGATCCGTGTCACGCTACGAGCCCTCCGGCGCGCTGCACGGGCTGATGCGCGTGCGCGCCTTCACACAGGACGATGCCCACGTCTTCTGCACCGAGGAGCAACTGGCGGACGAGTGCCTGAAGATCAACGAGCTGATCCTCTCCACCTACGCAGACTTCGGCTTCGACCGTATCGTCGTGAAACTCTCGACCCGGCCGGACAAGCGCGTCGGCAGCGACGAGATGTGGGACCATGCCGAGGAGGTGATGGGCCGGGTGCTGGAGCAGATCGAAGCGCAGTCGCAGGGGCGCATCAGGACGGCGATCAATCCGGGCGAGGGGGCCTTCTATGGACCCAAGTTCGAGTATGTGCTGCGTGATGCCATCGGCCGCGACTGGCAGTGCGGCACCACCCAGGTCGATTTCAACCTGCCCGAGCGTTTCGGTGCCTTCTACATCGACGCCAGTGGCCAGAAGCGGACTCCCGTGATGGTGCACCGGGCCATCTGCGGCTCCATGGAGCGCTTCATCGGCATTCTGACCGAGCATTTTGCCGGCCATTTCCCGCTGTGGCTGGCGCCGCTCCAGATCGTAGTCGCCACCATCACCCAGGATGGTGACGAGTACGCGCGGGCGGTCGCCAAGGCGGCAGCGCGGGCGGGGCTGCGAGCCGAGCTCGACCTGCGCAACGAGAAGATCACCTACAAGGTGCGCGAGCACTCGCTTGCCAAGGTGCCGGTGCTGCTGGTGGTGGGCAAGAAGGAGGCGGCGGAGGGCACCGTGTCGATCCGCCGGCTGGGATCGACCGAGCAGCGCTCGATGGCGTTGTCCGAGGCGATCGCGCTGCTGCGGGACGAAGCGGAGCCGCCGGACCTCAAGCGTGCTCGCGGCGAGGCGGCGGAGGACGAAGGCGGCGGCCTCGACAGCAGCCACGTGGAGATCGACGGGCACCATGTGGTGGCCGGCACGGCGGGTTGAAGCGGGCCGTTCACCGCGGCCCTGCGATGGATGCGCCATGGATGGTCGGGCCAGGCTCGGGCCGACCATCCATACAACCAAGCGCTACTTGGCGATCACGTCGATGTCGCGGTCGAGGCCTGACTGCACCTTGAACTCGCGGGTGTAGACCTGCCCCTCATGACGGGCGATGACCACGTAGTCGCCCTCGGCCAGGACGAAGGAGGGGAAGGCGCCGATCGCTTCGCGGATCACGTCGCCGCCCGGCGTCAGCACGCTGAAGGCGGTGCCGGCGAAGGCCTCGCCTCCCTCCTTGCGCACCAGCTTCAACGTCACCGTCGCGGCCCGATGGTTGAGCGTCGCCTCGGTGATCCGCCCCGCTTCCACCTTGAGGTCGGAGCGCATGATGGCGTTCGAGTCACCGTAGGTGGACACGACGTGGTAGGTGCCCTCCGGCAAGCGCACGATCTCGCCCGGCCGGGCGTTGCCGACCACGAGGCGCCCTTCCGGATTCTGGCCGACCGGCACGTAGACGGAGAACACCAGCTTCGACGGCGGGATCGCGATCTCGTTTATGGCCCCCGAGATCTTCAACGCACCGGCACTGATGGTCAGCCGCTCGCTCGTGTCCCCGCCGATCGTCACGTGCTTCATGGCGCTCGCGTAGCCGTAGGCGGCGTGCACGACGTAGGCGCCCTGCTTGAGCGCGAAGATCGGGTCGGCATCGTCGGACCGCGCGAGCGGCGTGGGCGCCTCGCCGCCCGGGTCGGGGATCTGGGAGAAGACGCGCCAGGTCACGCCCGAGCGCAGCGGTCGCGCGTCGCCTGCGAGCGTTGCGCTCAGATGCAGCTTACCCATCGGCGGCGGGGCCGGCGACGTTGGCGCTGCTACAGCCGGCGGCGCCACGGCTGGCTGGGTCTGGGCCGCGGCGGCGCTGGCCAGGGCCAGGCCGACGGCAACGAGCGTCGCTCGCAAAATGTCGATCGCGGTCAAGCAGCCTCTCAGCGTGTCAGCGTCATGCCCGCGGGAACGGGCGCTTCGCTTGCTTCATCCGGCTCTTCGCTGTCGCGATTCACCAGCTCGCTTGCTGCTGCGACCAAATTATGGACTGACAATGGCTTGAACTCGAATCGCACGCGGTGGCGGCCCGGCGGGATCTCGACGCCGCGGAACAGCAGGTTGGTGCGCAAGATGCGCTTCTCCTCGCCGTCGACCATCACCTCCCAGCCGGGATAGTAGATGTCGTGCAGCACCAGCAGCGCGTTGCGGTCGGTCTCGACGTCAATGACGATGGCGTTGCGCCGGTAGCCGCGGATGATCACGCTGCCCCCCGCCGCGGCCGGCTCCGTCGTCTGGTCCTTGAGGCCGTAGTCGCCGGCGAGCAACTCGGCTTCGCTCTCCTCGATCAGGGCCGAGTTGGTGTGGTCGAAGTCCGGCAACTCCTCGCCGTCGAGCACGCTCTCGCTGTCCACCGGAACCAGCCGGGTGGCAAGATAGGCCCGCGGCATGGTCGGCGGCATCTTGTAGATCCACATGCTGCCGGCGCCGTAGAGCAGCGTCGCGTTGGGCAGCCGTGGGAATCGGTTGGACATCTTCTCGATCGGCTTGCTCAGCACCAGGTACTCAAGCCCGAGCAGCGAAGCGAGGCGGCAACGGTAGCCGCGGAAGGTGACGGGGAACTGCCGGAGGTTGGGGTCCTCGGAATTCTCCCCCGGGCCGACGGCCCGTTCGTAGTCGGAGATGCGCAGCGGGTTGTAGCCGAGAGTGTCCTCCAGGCCGAACACCATGGAGGCGTTCTGCCACGGGCCGCTGAGGCCGAGGATCTCGACCCGCGGCCGCTCGCCGCGGGCATGGCGCAGGTCGAGCTCGGTCTTGAGTACCTTGAGCCCGGCCACCTGTTCGGGCGGCAGGTTCTCGTAAACGGCGTAGCGCTGTTGCGGCTCCGCATTGAGGGCCGAAGCCGCGTTGCGGGCGATGAGCTCGCCGCCGGTAATGGCGATGAGGCCGCAGGCGAGCGCGGCCCGCAACCCGGGACGCTGGCCGAGCCGGGCCACCGACAGGGCGAGGACCGCCGCGGCCGCGGCGACGGCGAGCCCGAGGCCGGCGTCGGTGAGCGCGTCGGCCAGATGCTGTGCCTTGATGGCATAGTCGACGCCGCTGGCGAGCGCCGCCACCACGAGGACGATGGCCGTGAGCGCCAGCGCCGCCGAAAGCACGTGCCGACGCGTCTCGATGCGCGGCAGGCCCTCGGTGACGAAGCGATGGACGAGGTAGCCGCTCGCCAGCGCCAGCGCCACGTTGAGCGGGAAGGTCGCATCGGCTGGCCTTCGGTAGAGGTCGAGCCCCGGCACGATGTCGAACGCCAGCGTATAGATCGGGGTGTAGGTGCCGACCGCGTAGATCAGCATGGCCGCGGCGACGATCAGAAAGAAGCGGAACTCGCGGCTGAACAGCCGACCGCCCGCGATGCCGTGCCAGAGCAGCAGCAGCGCCGGCAGGGTGCCGACGAAGAGATAGTTGACGGCCCGGTCGACGGCACCGTTGGACATGCCCCAATAGTCGTAAGTCGTGCGCAACGACCCGAAGATGTTCGCAAACAGCAGCGTGGCGAGGCTGCTCGGCGGTAGCGAGCCCTGCGCAGCGATGTCCAGGCCGAACGACGGCCTGTTGGAGTCGGACAGAAACTGCACGGTGAGCAGGGCCGGGACGGCGATCAGCGCGCCGCCCGTGGCGCCCATGAAGGCGAGCAGCAGCGCCCGCTCGCGGAGGTAGGCAAGGGCGCGGCCCGAACTCAGGGCCTCGTACGCCACGGCGCCGATGAGGGTGAGGCAGCAGAGAAAGGCGACCTGGTCGCGGCCGATAGCCATGGCCAGCGCGACCAGCGCGAAGGCGAAGCCGAAGCGGTAGGACCGGCGCGCCAGCGCCTCTTCGAGCAGCAGCAGCGCGAGCGGGAAGAATCCGTAGCTGACGATCATCCCGGTGTGCTGGAGGCGTGAGGAGGCCGAGCCGCCGAGCACGAAGATCATCGCCGCGATCACGGCGCCCGACCAATGCCAGCCGCGCCGTCGAAACAGGCCGACGATGCCGAACGCGCCGGGCAGCAGGTGAGCGAACACGACCACGTCGAAGAGTTCGAGGCTCGGCGACGGATCGAGCCAGCCGAACAGCAGCATGGTCGGGGTGAACAGCAGCGATTGCGGATCAGCGACGGCCGGGTGGCCGCTGAAGTGGTAGGGATTCCAGAGCGGCCATTCGCCATTGGCAAGAGAGGCGCCGAGATAGCGCAGCATCGGGTAGAACTGGTTCTTCGAATCCCAGGGAACCACCGAGCCCGAGAGCGGCCAGACAGCCGCCGCCGCCGCCCAGAACACCAGCACGCAGATGAGGGCGGTCACGGTCTGCTGGGCCGTCCAGCGGGACGGCCGTATGGCCGCCGCGCCCAGGCCGGCCGTCGGGCAACTGCCCGCACGCTCAAAAGGGTTTGATATCGCGTCCGCGCGCCCGGCTGGGCGAGCTCCGCGCCGAAGATAACGCATCACGCCTCTGGCCCCCCGCCGAGGTTGCCCTCGGGTTTCTCGTCCCGCCTCGGCCGATCTTGGTCGCGGCCGTTTCGATGGACGATAGCTCCCAGCCCGCCTGCTGCGCAATTCGGCAAAACGGCTAAGCGGAAGCTTGTATTTTTAGCATTTGTGCTGAGAGCAAATGAACCGAATGTGAATGGCATGGCCGTTGATGGGTCTCAGCAGGCGTTCCGGGGAGCAAGAGCCCCGACGGGCTCTTGGGGCGCTTCGCGATCGGGTGGACTCCCTCGTCGCGAAGCGCTCCAGGTCGGGGCATTTCGTGATTGAAGGAAGACCATCCGATTGCGAAATGCCGTGGGCATGCACTATGTGCGGAGCGCCGCGCGGCCCTCTTGGCCGCCACCGGAGGCCAATTCGTGACAGACACCCTCGATCTTCTGAAGCTGCGCCGATCGGTCCCACCTCAGGGACTGGCGGGGCCGGGTCCCTCTTCCAAGGAGATCGAGACGCTGCTGCGCGTCGCCAGCCGGGTGCCGGACCATGGCAAGCTGGCACCCTGGCGCTTCATCCTCTTCGAAGGGGACGAGCGGCTGCGGATTGGCGACGTCATCGCCACCGCCTTCCGCGCCGACGCGCCCGGTGCCGACGACGGACGCGTCGCGTTGGAGCGCGGCCGGCTCGCCCGCGCGCCGCTCGTCGTGGCCGTCGTGTCGCGAGCCCGGCTGCACGCCAAGATCCCGGTCTGGGAACAGGAGCTTTCCGCCGGCGCCGTCTGCATGGCGCTTGTCATCGCGGCCCAGGCCATGGGCTTTGCCAGCTCCTGGCTGACCGAATGGATCGCCTACGACCGTCGCGTCCTCGACGCCATGGGCCTGGCGCCGGACGAGCGTATGGCCGGCTTCGTGCACATCGGCCGAGCCGCCACCCTACCGCCCGATCGGGACCGGCCGGAACTTGCCGCCATCGTCTCCCGCTACCAGGGGTGATCCCGTGTTCTACGACGCCGCCGCCCGCCCCTCGAGCATCCGCCATGACCCGCTGAAGGCGCTGGTCGTGCCACGGCCGATCGGTTGGATCAGCGCCGTCAGCGCCAAGGGCGAGGTCAATCTGGCGCCTTATAGCTTCTTCAACGCCGTAGCCACCTCTCCGGGCATCGTCGCCTTCTCCAGCGGCGGCTACAAGGACAGCGTCGCCTTTATCGACGAGACGCGCGAGTTCGTCTGCAACATCGCCACCTTCGACCTGCGCCATGCCATGAGCGAGACCTCGGCGCCTCTGCCGCGCGGCGAGAGCGAGTTCGATGTGGCCGGGCTGGAGATGGAGCCTTCGGCGCTGGTGGCGCCCCCGCGCGTCAAGGGCATCGCGGCGGCTCTGGAATGCCGCTGGCTCTCGACCACGGAACTGGCCGACATCGGCGGCCAGCCGACCGGCTGGTGGCTCGTGCTCGGCCAGGTCGTCGGCGTTTACATCGACGATCGGTTCGTCACGGACGGGATCGTCGACACCGCGGCGATGCGGCCGATCGCGCGCCTGGGCTACCGGGATTATGCGGTGGTCGACGAGGTCTTCTCCATCACCCGCCCCCCGGGCGGCGGCGATTCCGGGCCGCAGCAGGAGCAGTAGGGGATGTCGGGATCGGATTGCCCGGCTCCACCTCGTTGAGCGGGGAGCACGCCGCTCCGAACGGGCGAGCGTGCCCGATCGGAAAGTGCCCGCGCGGCGCCCGCTTCCGCCGGAGCCGCGCGTTCTCTTAAGGCTGACCTCGCCCGGCCCGCGCCAGGACCCGTTCGGCGCGGACCAGATGTGGACGGTCGATCATGTCACCCCCGATCGAGACGACGCCGAGCGTCGGATCGGCGGCAAAGGCGTCGACGATGGCCTGGGCGTGGGCCAGCGCGTCGGGCGAGGGGGTGAAGCGCTCGTGGATCACCGGGATCTGGGCCGGGTGCACCGCGAGCTTGCCGACGAAGCCGTCGCGCACGGACTCGCGGCATTCGCGATCCAGGGCGTCCAGGTCCTTGAGATTGGTGAAGACGCTGTCGATGGCGTCGACGCCGGCGGCCGCGGCGGCGAACAGCAGCAGCGAGCGCACCAGGCGGAAGGGTTCCGAGAACTGGCCGTCGTCGCGCTTGTTGGTCTGCGCGCCAATGTCGGCGGAGAGGTCTTCCGCCCCCCAGGAGAGGCCGAGCAGCCGCCGGCTCGACCCGGCATAGGTGCCGAGCGCGAAGACGCTGGCACCCGTCTCGGTGGCGACCGGCATGATCCGCGTCACACCATCGGCAAGCTCGCTTTCGGCCTCATGCACGGCAAGCTTGGCGCCGAGGCGGGCGATGTCGGCGCCGCCGCATGATTTGGGCAGGATGATGCCGTACGGCCCCCGAGCCATGACCGCGGCGAGGTCGCCGTCGGTCAGACCGGTGTCGAGCGCGTTGACGCGGACGAAGAGCCGCGGGCCGCCGCTCGCCCCGGTCGCCTCGTTCAGGAAATCCCGCGTCACCTGCCGGGCCTTGTCCTTCTCTCCGGCAGCGACCGAATCCTCCAGGTCGAGGATCAGCGCGTCGGCGCCCGATTGCATCGCCTTGGTCATCTTCTTCGGGCTGTCGCCCGGCACGAACAGATAGGAGCGCATGGGCGCCTCAGGCCGTTGGGCGCTTGAGCATGAAGGCCTGGCGCCGGCACTCGGCCACCAGCGTGCCGTCCTGCTTGTAGGCGCGGTGGATGAAATCGACGATGCCGGCGGTCGGACGCGAGCGCGACTCGCGCACGGCGGCAATCTCGCTCTCCACGCGGATGGTATCGCCCTCGAACAACGGGGCGGGGAACTTCACGTCGGACATGCCCAGATTGCCGATGGTGGTGCCGACCGTCGTGTCGTTCACCGAGATGCCGATCATCAGCCCGAGGGTGAACAGCGAGTTCATGATCGGCCGTCCCCAATCCGTCTCGGTGGCGCAGAAGTGCGCATCGATGTGCAGCGGCTGCGGGTTGAGCGTCATGTTGGAGAACAGCATGTTATCCATCTGCGTGACCGTCCGCGTCAGGCGATGCCGGAACACCTGGCCGACCGCGAAGTCCTCGAAGTAGAGCCCGCCGCGGGGATGGGGTGCAGGGGCGTTGGCGGTCTCTGCCATGGCGTCGTCTCCTCGCTCTGGGCGTCGTTTGCGGCCGCAGCCGCGTCGTCAGTAGCCGAATTGCTCGCGCAGAATGCGCTCGTCGAGGCTGTGGCCGGGATCGTGCAGGAGCACGAGATCGATGCTGTGGTCCATCTGCACGTCGACGCGAGTGACCGAGCGGACCTCGGCGGCATCGGCGACGGCCGACACCGGCCGCTTCTCGGTCTCAAGCACCTCGATGCCGATCCGGGCGTGATCCGGCAGCAGGGCGCCGCGCCAGCGCCGCGGCCTGAAGGGCGCCATCGGCGTCAGCGCCAGCAAGGGCGCATTGAGCGGCAGAATGGGCCCGTTGGCCGAAAGATTGTAGGCGGTGGAGCCGGCCGGAGTGGCGACGAGCGCGCCGTCGGCCGTCAACTCTTCCATGCGCACCTTGCCGTCCACGGTGATCCTGAGCTTGGCGGCCTGGTAGGATTGGCGCAGCAGTGCCACCTCGTTGATGGCCCGCGCCTGGTGCGCGCCGCCGTCGCCGTCGCGGGCGGTCATCAGCAGCGGATGGATGATGCTTCGGTGCGCTGCGGCGAGCCGCTCGATCAGATCGTCCTCGCAATAGTCGTTCATCAGGAAGCCGACGGTGCCGCGATGCATGCCGTAGATCGGCTTGCGCGCCTCCATGAAGCGATGCAGCGTTTGCAGCATCAGGCCGTCGCCGCCGAGCGCCACGACGACGCTCGCCTCGACGGGATCGACGCCGTCGTAGCGCGCCGCAAGGCGCTCCAGCGAGGCGCGGGCTTCAGCCGTGTCGCTGGAAACGAAGCCGATCGTCGGATACCGCTGGTGCATCGCCTGCCTTGCCGCCGGTGGGTTCCGCCTAGAGCATTTTGCCATTGGATGGGATCATCCAATGGCAAAATACTCATAACCTCTTGAATTCGGAGCGCTTCTCTTGGGGCCGGGCGGTGCCGCCCCAGGCGTGAAGCGCGCTAGCGCATTCCTTGCATCGTATGTGATCATTCAATTGCAAGGAATGCTCCAACTCTTTGAATCTGGATCGCTTCTTTGGGGATTGGGCGCCTTCGCCCATCGCGAAGCGCTCCAGCCCCCGCGGGTCGCGACGCCCGGAGACATAAATGGACAAGACGCTTCTCGTCTACACGACCTTTCCCGACGAACGGCTGGCGGCGGACGCAGCGCGTGAGCTGGTGCGCCGCAGGCTGGCCGCCTGCGTCAACGTCATTCCGGGCATGCAATCGGTCTACGCCTGGCACGGCGAGATCGAGGAGGGCCGCGAGGCTGTGGTCATCTTCAAGACGCGGACGGGCCGGCGCGACGAGCTCGTGACTGCGCTCAGGGCCGTGCACCCCTACGAGACGCCAGTCGTCATGATCCTCGAAGCTGCGGCAGACGATGCGACGGCGGCCTGGATCATGCGGGAGACCGCCGACTGAAACGGCCGGCAGCGGAACACCGGCGCGGCAGCGCGGTTCTCCACACCGGTGCTCATGTGGAGGAGGATATTTCTATGTTCCGCTACGGTCTGTTGTGGCTCCTGGGCGTGCCCATCCCGATCCTGATCCTGATCTGGGCCCTCGGCGGTCTCCACTGAGCGCCTGCGGGAATGGATGCGTCGCCGAGGGACCGCGACGCTCCGGGGTGCGTGCGCACAAAAATATCAGCCGCTACGGAACCTCCGTCCGAACGCGGCGTTGAACATATGTCGAGGCACCAAAGCCCCCCCAGCCCCGCCTCGACATTCTGCTCGCGTATGAGCTGGCCCTTCTTCGGCTTAGGTCGAGGGAGGGCCTTTCGTTTTGCGCATCGCCGCGCCGGCTCATCCCCCGTCGCTTTCGCTCCGGCCTTGCGCTATGGCTCACCCTCTCAGCAAGACGGAGGAAATGCGCATGGTATCGATTGTCGCCACGATCAAGGTGAAGCCCGGCCAGGAGGCGAGTTTCGAGAAAGTGGCCAAGGAACTTCAGGATAAGGTCGCTGCCAACGAGCCCGGCTGCGAATACTACCGGTTGCACCGCGCGCCCGAGCCCGCGACATACGTGTTCATCGAGCGCTACAAGGACCAGGCGGCGATCGACGCGCATCGCAAGACCGACCACTTCCGCGCGCTCGGCAAGGAGATGGGCCAGTTCATGGACGGTCCGCCCCAGGTGCTCGTCCTGCAGGAGGCCTGACGGCCGGGCGGGATGGCGGTCTCGGCGCCATCCCGCCACAAATTCGGCGGTAAATGGGCGCGACGGTTTCGCCGGGGGACTTCCATGGTCGAGGAGGCCGGCGTGAAATCTCTGATCTTAGCCGCAATGGCGCTTTGTCTCGGCGCGGCGGGCGCGCTGGCAGCCCCTCCGCGCATCCCCTCGTACGATCTGCGCGATACCTGCCGCACGCCGGCCGATTCGGGGCGCACGACGAGCGATCTGCCCAGCGGATGCATGGGCGACGAGCGCGCCGCCAAGGCCAGCGTCTCCAAACAATGGACCACGCTCAGCACGGCGGACCGCCAGACCTGCGAGCGCACGGCCGGCAGCCGCGACGCGCCCAACAGCTATGTCGAACTGCTCGTCTGTCTAACCATGGCGCGCGATGCCCGCCGGGTGTCGCCCTGACGCGACGCCGGACCGGCGAGCGGCAGCACGACGTGTCCTGGACCGTTCAATCTGGCTTGAGCAGAAAATGGCCGTAGGCGCTGGCGATCGGCTTTTGTCGATCGTCCTGCCAAGCCTCCACGGCGATGGCGGCGACACGCCGGCCTTCCTTGGTGATCGTGGTGCGGGCGAACGTGTCGACCGGCCGGCCCGAGCGCAGGTAGTTGATGGTCAGGCCGATCGGCTTGGGCGAACGGCCGCCGCCCATCTCGGCTGCCACCTGCACCATGGCGGAGGTCTCGAGGAAGGCGCCGATGGCGCCGCCGTGCAGGGCAGGCAGCACCGGGTTGCCGATGAGGTGGGGCCCGAAGCGCAGGATGGAGGTGACGGTCGGCCCCTCCTTTTCCACCTCGACGCCGAGGAACTGCGCATAGGGCATGAGACCGAGGGAGCCGTCCGAGGGTCTCGGGTCGCGGGGCGGCGTCGCGCGCGGCGAGGCCTCCGGCAACTTGGCCGGCGCGTCCCGTCCCATGAGCGTGCGGTTGGCCGACAGCATGAAGGTGGCCACCGAATTGGCGATGAGATCGTCTTCGCCGTTCTGGTAGGCGGTGGCCCGGACGAAGGCGATGTTCTTCGTCATCTTGTAGCAGTGGGCGTGCGCGTGAACCGCGACCCCGCTCACCGCCGGCTTCATGTAGTCGATGCGCAGATCCAGCGTTGCGATCGCGGCCTTGATCGGCTGGGTCACCTGGACGGCTGCACCGGCGGTATGGTCGAGCAGAGCCGTGATGACGCCGCCGTGCATGACGCCCGTGCGGTTGTCGCCGACGAACATGGATTGATAGGGCAGGGTGAGCCAGGCGTGGCCCCGCGCGGCTTTCTCGAGCGTCATGCCGATCGCCTTGGCGTGGGGCGTGCCTCCGGCGATGTGGCGTTGCATCAGCGCGATGTGTTCCGGCTTCAGGGGCTCCGGGGTGGCAGTCTCGGACGTGGTCATCGCGTGCTCGGTCTCCAGAGGTTGCGGCCTCGGCGTGGTCGTGCGGCCCGGGTGCCGGCGACCGGGCGAACGGACCATGCCGGGATGGCTCGGCGGCTCCAGCGTGCCTCACGTACTGGCTCATTTCCGCGGGAGCGGCAACCGGTTCGCGGGCCGCTGAACGGCTGGTCGACGGACGCCCCGCTGGCGAGGATCGGCATCCGCGCGCCCGCCGAGTACAGCGTCGGGCTCGGTGAATATAGCTATTGAATTTGAATCGTTCTAATGAGCGTGTGCGAGGCTTTCATTCGACCTCGCTGAGCATTACCAAGTTTCATGATCGCCGCTCAGCCGGAAGACTTGCCTCCCCACCGCTCGCGCGAAGTGTCGATTCATCTCGGCGGCCGGCTCATCGTTTCGGCGGGTGAAATCACGTGTCGACCACAGCGTCATATCGAGACGGCCTTGGGCGAAGGCCTCAAGATCGTGGTCAAGCTGTCCGGTGGCACCACGCTGCGGATCGACGACGATCCGCCGATTTCGGTGCAGGCTCCGGCGGTGGTCATGATCCTGAGCAGCGGCGAGCACCGCCGCTACCAGGAGTTCGAGGACGGCGTGTCCGATCGCTACGCCATCGTGCATGTCGATCCGGAGGTGGTGCGCGCCGAGATCGGCGTCGATCTGTCGGATTGGGTCGGGGACCGGGGCGAGGGCGCCGCCTTGGTGTTCACGGCGCCGCTCGATGCCGCGACCAGGTCGGCTGCGACTCAGATTGCCTCATCGGTCGCGCGACGGCCGACCCATCGACTCTATCGCCTGGGCAAGGCGTTGGAACTCGTCGCGCTTGCCCTCGAGCAGTTCGCGCCCGAGATGCAGCAGCGCCGCCTGGCGACACGCCTGCGCACCTCGGAGCTGGAGCGGGTCCAGGCGGCCCGCGACTTCCTGTTCGGAGCCCTGCGGGATCCACCCGGCGTCGAGGATCTGGCGCGGCGGGTGGGGCTCACCGTGCGCAAGCTGAACAGCGGCTTTCGCCGGACCTACGGCGGTACGGTCCAAGTGGTGCTTCAGCAGCAGCGCCTGGAGATGGCTTACAAGATGCTCGCCAGCGGCGAGCTGTCGGTCGCCGAGGTGGCGTACGAGGTCGGCTACACGCCGGCGCATCTGTCGACGGCGTTCCGCAAGCGTTTCGGCGTGCGGCCGAGCGGACTGCGCTAATGGCGGGCCGGCGCGCTTTCTTCCATAGGTTCTAAAGTTGATCGCAAGAATGAGTGCGTAGAGCGAAAGTCACTTGGATTGATCCGTCCTCGCGCCCCCGCTACGACCAAACCAGCGGATGTTTGAACGTATTTCGCGCGCAGAGTGGCGCGTGCGAACTTGCGAATAGTTGGATGGTCGATGGACGCGACTAGGGTACTGGCGAAACTGCGCTATGATGCGGCGCTTCCGATTGGAATGGCTCTAGCTCTCTTGTCCGGAGGCGCGCAGGCGCAGGGCGTGAGCCTACCGACCATCGAGGTGCAAGGCGCCGGTGATGGCACGGGCGGAGCCGGCGGGCCTGCAGCCGAGACGGCGCGGGGCCCAGTCAACGGCCTCGTCGCCAGCCGCAGCGCCACGGGCACCAAGACCGACAGCGCCCTGATCGAGACGCCGCAGTCGATCAGCGTCGTGCCCAGCCAGCAGATCGAGGACCAGGCGGCACAGAGCGTCAGCCAGGCCCTGCGCTACACCCCGGGCGTCGTCTCGGAGAGCCGGCCGGGCCGCTACGACAGCGTCTTCGTGCGCGGCTTCGGCGGCGGCGGCACCGCCGCCAACTACGTCAACTACCTGGACGGGCTGAAGCTGCAGCGGGCCATCAACTATGGCGTCCCGTCAGTCGAGCCCTACGGCCTCTCCCGCATCGAGGTGCTGCGCGGCCCCGCCTCGGTTCTCTATGGGCAGGGCAATCCGGCCGGCATTATCAACCTGATCAGCAAGAAGCCGACGCCGGAACCCTTCGGCGAGGTGCTGCTGCGCGTCGGCAGCTACGGCGAGAAGCAGGCGGCCTTCGACATCGGCGGTCCCGTCAACGCCGACAGGACGCTGATGTACCGCGTGACGGGCCTGACACGAGGCGGCGACACGCAGGTGCAGTACACCCGCGACGAGCGCGTCTACATCGCGCCGGCCTTCACCTGGAAGCCGGACGACGCCACGACCCTCACCGTGCTGGCCAAGTACCAGAATGACCCGGAGACGGGGTTCTACGGCTTCATGCCCGCCGTCGGCACGGTACTTCCCAACAAGAACGGCAGGATACCGACCAAGTTCTTCCCCGGCGATCCCATCTTCGAGGGCTTCAGCCGCAAGGAAGCGATGATCGGCTACGAGTTCGAACACCATTTCAACGAGGTGTTCACGGTGCGCCAGAACGTCCGCTTCATGGACCTGGACAGCTACTTCAAGACCATCGCCGGGGCGGCCCTGACCATGCCGGGCCAGTCGATCATCACGAGGCGCGCCACTTATTCGCGCGAGCATTTGGCCGCCTTCAACGCCGACACCCAGGTCGAAGCGCGCTTCAACACCGGCGCGCTGCGCCACAAGATGCTGCTGGGTCTTGACTATCAGTACGGCGATTCCAGCGCCTGGACCGGCTTCGGCGGCACGGTCAGTCCGATCAACTGGCTCGCGCCCGTCTACTACCAGCCGTTCACCCCGGCCTCGGCGGGCTACATCGATCAGATCGCCAGTCAGGCCGGCGTCTACCTGCAGGATCAGGTAAAGTGGGACCGGTTCGTGCTGCTGGCGGGTGTGCGCACCGACTGGGCCAAGGCGGACATCGTGACCCGCGCGACGGGCGCCTCGACGAAGCTCAACGATCGGGCGGTGACCGGCCGCGCGGCGCTGCTTTATCTCTTCGACAATGGGGTCGCGCCCTATGCCAGCTATTCGACATCGTTCGATCCGGTCACGACGCTCGGCTTCGGCGGCACGCCGTTCGAGCCGACCACCGGCGAGCAATACGAAGCCGGCGTGAAGTACCAGCCTCCGGGCATGAATGCGTTCATTCAGATGTCGGCCTACCAGCTGACCCAGCAGAACGTGCTCACCGCGGACCCGACAAACATCGGGTTCTTCGTGCAGACCGGCGAGGTCCGCGCGCGCGGCATCGAGATCGAGGGTCGCGCCACGCTCATGGAGGGCCTGGACCTGATCGCAGGCTATTCCTACATCGACGCCCGCGTCACCAAGAGCAACGTGGCCGCCGAAGTCGGCCAGCCGCCGGTGGCCGCGCCGCGCCAGACCGCTTCGGTGTGGGCCCAGTACACCTTCCAGGGTGGCCCGCTGCTCGGCCTCTCCATCGGTGGCGGCGTACGCTACGTGGGGGAGAGCAACGGCGATGCGACGGGCTTTTTCACCGTGCCGACCGTCGGCAGGATCCCTGCCAGGATCCCGGCCTATGGCCTCGTCGATGCGGTCATCAGCTACGATTTCGCGGCGGTTAACCCCCGCCTCAAGGGTATGAAGCTGCAGGTGAACGCCCAGAACCTGCTCGACAACCAATACGTCTCCTCCTGCTTCTCCCAAAGCTGCAACTATGGCTTGCGGCGGACCGTGCTCGCGACTTTGTCGTATCGGTGGTGAGCGGCAGGACGGTGTCGCGCGGGCTGGCCGTTGGCCTCACCGCCGCGATGTGGAGCGGCATGGCAATGGCAATGGAACAACCGGCGGTGATCCCGGCATCGGAGGTGCGCGACGTCGTGGCCCGCTCGGGCCTGGCTTACCGCATCTTCGTCGGCAAGCCTCAGCGCGAGGCGCCGCGGGGCGGCTATCCCGTGCTCTATGTGCTCGACGGCAACGCCGTCTTCGGCACGGCGGTGGAGACCATGCGGCTGCAATCGTGGCGCTCCGAGGTCTCCGGCGTCGATCCGACGCTGATCGTGGCGATCGGCTACCCCGGCGACGCGGCCCTGTCGCTCGACCGGCGGGCGCTCGATTACACGCCGCGGCCGGCCGGGGTCGCCGCGGATGCACGGTCCGGCGGGGCCGACGCCTTCCTCGATTTCATCGAGACCGAGCTGAAGCCGCAGATCGAGCGGGACTTACCCGTCGACCGCTCGCGGCAGGCGCTGTTCGGCCACTCCTTTGGCGGGCTGTTCGTGCTGCACGCCCTGTTCAACCGGCCCGGCACGTTTCAGGCCTATGTCGCCGCAAGCCCGTCGATCTGGTGGCACGACCGCACAATCCTCGCCGCCGAGGCATCCTTCGTCGCGCGCGCTTCCGGGATCGCGCCGAAGCCGCGCCTGTTGATCACCGTCGGTGCCGACGAGCAGCCACAGGTTCCGGCAGCGGCCCTGCCGAGCCCTCACCTCACCCGAATCGCTTCGGCCCGGATGGTCGAGGAGGCGGAGGCGCTGGCCGGCCGCCTCGCGGCTTCGGGCGCCCTGCCGGTCGCCTTCGTGAGCTTCGCGGGAGAGAATCACGCGTCGGTGATCCCGGCGGCGCTGAGCCGGGCTCTGCGTTTCGCCGGCCGCCGTGCGGAGCCACCCTCTGCCCCCGACGTCCCATAACCGCAATGCTGGTATGCGCATGACAGATCCCTCCGATCAGCCGTGGACCCGTCGCTTTCGCGGCCATCGGGTGCTCCAGGTCGTCGGCGCCTGCAACGTCACGCCGCTCATGCGCCGCGTGACCCTGGGCGGCCCGGAGGTCGTCGGCATCCCCGATGGCTCGATCATCAAGCTGATCATCCCGCCGGCGGGCGTTCGGGACGACTGCTGGCCGCTGCGCGGTCCGCGCGGCGAAGCGATCTGGCCGCCCGAGGAGCGCCGTCCGGCGATCCGCACCTACACCGTCCAGCACCTCGATCGCGCCCGCGGCGAACTCGACGTGGATTTCGTGCGGCACGGCCGGCACGGGGTCGCCTCGTCGTGGGCCGAGCGGGCGCAGCCCGGCGATCCGATCGGCATCGGCGGTCCTTTCCCGCTCGGCATCGGCGCTGCGGACTGGTATCTCTTCGCCGGCGATCACACGGCGCTGCCGGCGATCACGCGAGCCCTCGAGGAGCTCCCGGCCGACGCGCGCGGGCACGCCTTCATCGAGGTGCCGGACCGGGCCGAGGAGCAGGGACTTGCGGCGCCCCCCGGCGTCGAGGTCACCTGGCTGCACCTCGACGGAACAGTGCCTGGCGCCAGCCGCGCCCTCATCGATGCGGCCCGTTCGGTGGCGTGGCCGAAGAGCGGTGCACCATTCGTCTGGGTCGGGGCGGAATCCCGCACGGCACGGGCGATCAAGGCCTATGTCCGCGACGAGCGTGGCCTCGACCGGCGCCGCTTTCTGATCATCGGCTATTGGAAGAGCGGCATGAGCGAGGGCGAATACGCCGACGCGCACGATCACGACAGGGGCGAGGACTATCACGCGGTGGCGGATGAGAGAAACGGCCACGACCACGCTCACGAGGCCGCGGAGCACGGGCAGCCCGACCGGTGAGAGGCCCTGGCGGACTGCGCAAGGTGGTGGCTGGCGCCCGTGGGGGCGGCTGGACGGCAACGGTCGCCGCGGCCGCCCTGTGCCTGATGCTGCTGGCGCTGCCGGCGGCCGCCCAGGACACGATCACCCTGACCGACGTGGCCGGGCGGACCGTGACCATTCCGCGGGCCCCCAAGCGCATCCTGCTGGCACAGGGCCGTCACTTTCCGGCCTTGACCCTGATCCACCCCGAGGCCGCCAGCCTGATCGTCGGCTTCGGCGGAGATTTCAAGCGCGAAACGGCCACGTTCGCGCTTTACCTGAAGCGCTATCCGCGGCTCGGCGAGTTGCCGGTCATCGGCCAGGGCTCGCCCGCGACCTTCTCCATCGAAGCCGCGCTGGCAACGATGCCGGATCTGGTGATCACCAGCGCTTATCTAGGCGGCGAGTCGCCCGCATCGACTGAACAGATCCGGCAATTCGAAGCCGCCGGGGTCCCGGTGGTCGTCGTCGACTTCTTTGTCCACCCCTTGCGCGACACGGTGCCGAGCTTGCGCATCCTGGGGCAGGTGCTCGGCCGCGAAGCCCAGGCGCAGGCGCTCATCTCCTTCTGGGAGCAACGGCGCCGGCGGATCGACGAGCGCGTCGGGCGCCTCGAGCGCCGGCCGACCGTGTTCATGCACGTTCATGCCGGTGGTAGCGACTGTTGCTACTCGCCGGGCCGCGGCACCTTCGATGCCTTCATCACCGCCGCTGGCGGGCACAATATCGGCGCCGACGTTCTGCCGGGGACGACCGGCCAGCTCAACGCCGAATACATCCTGTCGCGTCAGCCGGACGCCTATATCGCAACCGGCGGCTCCCACCTGGCGGCGCGCGGCGGCTTCGTCCTCGGGCCCGGCGTGACCGCCGAGGCTGCCGCGGCTTCGTTTCGGGCGACCATCGCCCAGCCGCCGGTGGCCAGTCTCGGCGCAGTCGCGCGCGGCCGCGCTCTCGGCCTCTGGCACCACTTCAACGATACCCCCGTCAACATCGTCGCCGTCGAGGCGATCGCCAAATGGCTGCATCCGCAAGCTTTTGCCGACGTCGACCCGGCCGCCTCGCTGGCGGAGATCAACGCGCGATTCGCCCAGGTGCCGTTCGGCGGAACCTTTTGGGTGTCGCTCCCTGCGCCCCGCTGAGACCCAATGTTACGCGGCGATCGGTGGGCTGAAGCGCGCATGAAGCAGCTTCAACTTTGCCGACGCGGTCAGTTCGGCCGAGCTGTCGGATCTGATCCACGAACATCGTGAGCTGGACACGAGCGACAGTTCTCCTAACCTGTAGGCCGAGAGCGGCAACGACGCGCCAAGTGCGTCGAGGCAAAGCCGCTCCGTCGATAGGGAGGAAGCGGACATGGCGAACGCGTTGCGCCGGTGCATGATCATCTGCGCGTCGGCCTCGATGATCGGGCTGTTGACCGGACCGGCCCGCGCCGCCGGCGTCTATGACGCCGGCGCCAGCGACACGGAGATCAAGCTCGGCCAGACGGTGCCCTACAGCGGCCCGGCCTCCTACGCGGGCGTCATGGGCCGGGTCCATACCGCGTATTTCGAGCGCCTCAACAAGCAGGGCGGCCTCAACGGGCGCAAGATCAACCTGGTCTCGCTCGACGACGGCTATAGCCCGCCCAAGACGGTGGAGGCGACCCGGCGGCTGGTGGAAAGCGAGCAGGTGCTGGCGACGTTCTCCTCGGTCGGCACGGCTCCGCAGGGGGCGGTGCAGAAGTACATGAACACGCGTGGAGTTCCGCAACTGCTCGTCGGCAGCGGCGCCACCCGGTTCAACAACCCGCAGGACTTCCCATGGACGACGCCGGGCTCGGCGCTCTACGCCACCGAGGCGCGGGTGCTCGCGCGCTACCTCATCAACACCAAGCCGGCGGCCAAAGTTGCCATCCTGCACCAGGTCGACGAGCTCGGGCGCGACTACGTGACCGCGTTCAAGGCCGAGCTCGGCGCCAAGCACAAGGGCATGATCGTCGCCGAGGCGACCTACGAGGTGGCAGATCCTACGGCGGATTCGCAGGTGGTGAAGCTCGCCGCCTCAGGCGCCGATGTCTTCCTCAATCTGACGGTGGGCAAGTTCGTGTCGCAGAGCGTGCGCAAGGCGCGCGAGGTCGGCTGGGAGGCGGACCAGTACCTGCTCAGCGGCTCCGCCACCATTTCCCTGTTGCGGCCAGCAGGCAAGGAGAGCGCCACCGGCGTCCTTGCGCTGCGCTCGGTCCGCAGCATCAGCAGCCCGAAATGGGCCGACGACCCTGATGTCAAGGACTACCTGAGCTTGCTGCGTGAGTACCTGCCCAACGTCGACCCGACCGACAACGTTGGGTTTGCCGGCTATTCGACCGCCAAGCTGATGGTGCAGATCCTCGACAAGTGCAAGGATGACCTCACTCGCGCCAACCTGCTCAAGCAGGCCACCGACCTGCGCGGCATGACGGCGCCGATCAACCTGCCGGGCGTGACCTACACGACGACGCCGCAGGACTACTCGCCGCTCAAGTCCTTCGCCCTGTCGCGTTACGAGAACGACGACTGGATCATGGGGCAGGAGATCGCGCTCACTGACTGAGCCCTCCGCCGCGTGCTAAGCGGATGTCCCCGTTCGGGCGCGTCGCCGCCTGCGGCGGCCGTCCTACTCATGATGCGGAGAGTTGCGTGATCAAGCTGACCTTCTGTCTCGTGCGCCTGCCGCATCTGAGCCGCGAGGAGTTCCAGCGCTACTGGCGTGAGCACCACGCGCCGCTGGTCCGTGCACGGGCCGACATCCTGCGCATCCAGCGCTATGTCCAGAGCCATACGCTGGCTGAAGGGGAGGCGCCGTGGCTGCGCGCCTCCCGCGGCGCGCCGGAGGACTTCGATGGTGTCGCCGAGCTCTGGTGGGGCTCGATGGCCGACTTCACCCATCGCAGCCCAGAAACGATCAAGGCCGGGGCCGAGCTGCTCGCCGATGAGAAGACCTTCATCGACCTCGCCAGGTCACCGATCTTCCTCAGCCGGGGTCTGGAGGTGGTGGGCGACTCGGCCTAGCGAACCTCTCCGCCCGCGGGCCGTTGCTGTCCCTGTCTCTCCCGCAGCAGACGGAACGGCAATGCCGGGCTGGCCATCCCGGCCTGCCCGGCCCTGAACTGCCAATGCTGAAGCTGGTGCTGGCGAACGGCCGGATGCGGCCGTTGGCGGCCGATCGGCGGCTCGCCGGTCATCGGCTCTGCCGGCCCGAGCCTGACCCTTGTCCTGACCGGCTTGCGGCCACGGAGGCGCCGTACTTCGTTTGGAGGAGGGCAGGGGCAGTCCGCGCCGGGGCTGCCCCCGATTGGGCGAATTGCGCAGTCGGGCATTTGCCCTAACCATTTCTGCAAGCTCCCGCGCCGCGCTCATAGGCAACGGCCGGGCCCCCGCTAGCGCTTGCAGTAGAAGCTTTCGAAGACCGTGCTTGCAGTTCGCAGCTTTATCGTCGTCTTGTCGTTCGTGCTGACGCTGGCCGCGCCATCGACGTTGCGGACATTCCCCGCATGGGGCGGCTCGTTCGTCGAGTCGGCCGCGTTCTCAGCTGAGGTCGGTCGCGATCACGCGCAGGGCCGTGCCTGTCACAGCGAGCCCTTCAACGACGGCTTTGCCAGCGCTCATGACGATGTAGACGGCGCCTGTGGGCTCCCCTCGCCAGCCGTCGATCCTTCGGCGCCGCTTTCCCGTGGCATGCGCCGGCCGGACGATCGGCCTCTGCCAGGCGGTGCAGGTCACGGCCTCGACCGCCCTCCGAAGCCGTCCTTCGTCTGAGCCACGCCCGTTGGCGCGGTCGAACGCCACGCAATCCCACGCAACGAAGCTGGGCTGAAGCGCGGTGTCGGTCGCGCTGTTCAGAGCGCGTTCCCATCGGGAAGCGGCCGCTGTCCGACATCGGGCCCGCCGAGGACTCGGCCGTCTGCCCTTCATCGACGGAGCGGAGCGCTCTTTCACCCTGCGGTTGCCATGGCCTCGGCCGGCAGCGCATGGGCGCCACCACGCCGCGCGGTCGGCCGCGCGCCACCATCTCCCAGGTCTCGTCGCGGCTGATCATGGAGCCGCGCGGCAGGAATATGAGGTTGACCTGATGAACCGGCTTCTGAAGGCGCTCCTCTGCCACAGCGTGTTCGGCGCGTGGTTGCGCCGTCTGCCCTTCGCCCAGCGACTCTACGCCAGGATTGTCTGGTCGCGGCGAATGAACCTGATGTTCGGCGTGTTCGACAGCTTCGGCGAGGCCGAGGCCTTCGCCGCCGGCTTCGGCAAGGTCGGCTGGAACGATGCGGCCCTGGCGAAGGTTCTCGTCGAAGGGACGAGGCCCGCCGCTTCTCCGGCACCGCCCAAGGTTCTCCAGACCTCGCAATTCGCCGTTATGCTCTGGCTGATGAAGCTCCTGCACTCGCGCGGCACCGTCACAGATCTCGGGGGTGCGGGGGGCGGCTTTTACGAGCTGTGCGTGCAGTATGGCTTGCTCGACCGGCTGACGCGCTGGCATGTCGTCGACATGCCCGAGGTGGTGAAGCGCGGCAACGAGCGCCACAGGGCATTGGGATCGTCCAAGATCAGCTTCGGGACGGATCTCAAGGCCGCGCCCCGAGCCGACATCCTGCTCGCCCTTGGATCCCTGCAGTGCATGGCTGATCCCCTCGGCGAACGAGGGCCCGGCATCCTGGAAGGGGTTCGCGCATCGTCCGATGTAGTGTTGATCAACAAAGTGCCGTTGATTGATGGCGACGACGTATGGACGGCACAGAATTACCTGTCCTCGGCGTCACCATATCGACTGTTCAATCGGCGCAAGTTCTTCGCCTATTTCGAACGGCACGGCTATCGCGTCGTCGATCGATGGGCGGTTCCCGAATTGGCGATCGAAATCCCCTTTCATCCGGAACGGGTGATGACGGAACTCGAGGGCTTCTGCTTCATGCACGACAGCGCGATTGCGGATGGGAGCCTCACCAGCCGCCGCCCTTCGCGCTCTGCCAAGCCCGCAACGGCGCGACGGCTCCATTGCCAACAGAAGGCGCGGCAATCCCTCCTTCACCTTGGGCCTTGAACATAGGAGACTGCCCAGCCGCAGCCGTCCGGAAGGAGCTTTGTCATGGCCGTTCGTGCCGCCGATGTGATCGCCGCAACGCTTGCAGACGCAGGCGTCCAGCGGGTTTGGGGGGTGGTCGGAGATTCGTTGAACGGCATCACCGATGCGCTTCGCGCCACGCCGGTGCGCTGGATGCACGTGCGGCACGAGGAGGTGGCGGCCTTCGCCGCCGGAGCCGAGGCCCAACTCACCGGCAAACTGGCGGTCTGCGCCGGCAGCTGCGGGCCTGGCAACCTGCACCTGATCAATGGCCTCTACGATTGCCACCGCACGCGCACCCCGGTGCTGGCGATCGCGGCCCATATCCCAAGCCCCGAGATCGGCAGCAGCTACTTTCAGGAGACGCACCCCGCGGAGCTCTTCCGCGAGTGCAGCCACTATTGCGAGCTGATCTCCAGCCCCTCCCAGATCCCTCGCGTGCTCGACATCGCCTTGCGCACGGCGATCCAGAAGCAGGGCGTGGCCGTGATCGTGCTGCCCGGCGACGTGGCCTTGCAGGCGGCCGACGCCGGCCGTCAGCGGCCCTGGACCGAGATCGCGCCGCCGGTCGTCGTGCCGGCGGCGAGCGAACTCGACCGGCTCGTCGCGCTCGTCGGCGCCGCCGAGCGGATCACCCTCCTGTGCGGCGCGGGCTGCGCCGGCGCTCGCGAGGAGGTGCTGGCGCTCGCCGGGGCGCTGAAGGCGCCGATCGTGCATACGCTGCGTGGCAAGGACGTTCTGGAGCACGACAACCCCTTCGACGTCGGCATGACCGGCTTCATCGGCTTCGCGTCGGGCTACCATGCCATGCTGGATGCCGACCTCCTGATCATGCTCGGCACCGATTTTCCCTATCGCCAGTTCTATCCGACGGCGGCCAAGGTGGTGCAGATCGACATCCGCGCCGAGAACCTGGGCCGCCGCGCTCGGCTGGACGTGGGGCTCGTCGGCGACGTCAAGGCGACGCTTGCGGCGCTGCTGCCCAAGCTCGGCTCGCGCGCGAACAACCGCTTTCTCGAAAAGGCGCAGGCGCATTATCGCACGGCTCGCAAGGGCCTCGACGACCTCGCCACCGGCACGCCCGGCCGCATGCCGATCCACCCCCAATATCTGGCCAAGCTGATCGACGAGGTCGCGGCGCCGGACGCGGTGTTTACCGTCGACGTCGGCGAGACCACCGTGTGGGCGGCGCGCTACATCGGCATGGGGGGCGGCCGCAAGCTCGTCGGCTCCCTGCTGCACGGCTCGATGGCCAACGCCATGCCGCAGGCGCTGGGGGCACAGGCGGCGTTCCCCGGTCGCCAGATCGTGTCGCTCAGCGGCGACGGCGGCTTCACCATGCTGATGGGCGACGTCATCTCGCTCCGTCAGCTCGACCTGCCGGTGAAGATCGTCATCTTCAACAACGGCCTGCTCGGCTTCGTCGACATGGAGATGAAGGCCGCGGGCTTCCTCAACGTCGGCACCGACCTCCAGAACCCGGATTTCGCCGCCATGGCGCGGGCCATCGGCATCACCGGCATCCGCGTGGAGGATCCGGGCGAGCTGAGGTCGGCGCTCGAGGAAGCGTTCGCCGCCCCCGGGCCGGCGTTGGTGGACGTGGTCACCGACAAGATGGAGCTGGTCATGCCGCCGGCGATCAAGGCGGAGCAGGCCAAGGGCTTCAGCCTCTATGCGGCACGGGCTTTGCTCAACGGCCGCGGAGACGAACTGGTGGAACTTGCCCGCAGCGCCCTGTTCCGCTGAGTCGCCCTTGCCGCACATCCTGAAGCAAAGGACCTTCCATGGCGTTCGTGTGTGACCTGCCGGCCGTCCCGACCGTCCAGCAGGACGATAGCGTTGCCCGCATCACCCGCTGGGACTTCGAGCCCGGCGCGGTCACCGGCTGGCACGAGCACGGCTGGCCCTATTTCGTCGTGATGCTGATCGCCGGCTCGCTGCGCATGCACGACGGCACCAAGGTCACCGACGTGCCGCTCGCCGCCGGCCAGACATATCTGCGTCCCGCGGGGGTGCGTCACGACGTGATGAACGGGTCGCCGCACCCGATCGCCTTCATCGAGATCGAGGTGAAGCGTCCCGACGGGCTGGTGATGATGCCGCAAGCAGGTGCGGCATCAACTTAGCGCTCGATCAGCGGCCGCGAAACACGGCAGGCCGCTTCTCCACGAAGGCGCGGAACGCCTCCTTGGTGTCCTCGCTCTGGAATAGCCGACCGTGCTTCTCGGTCTCCAGCGCGATGTAGTCGCTGAAACCTAGGCGCTCGGCTGCCAGGAAGTTCGCCTTCATGGCGCGAATGGCCAAGGGCGCCGCACGGCCGAGCCGCTCGGCCAGCGCGGCGACGTCGGCGTCGAACCTGTCGGCCGGCGAGACTCGGGACACCAGGCCGATGCGCAAGGCCTCGGCGGCCTCGAATTTGCCCGGCAGGAAGTAGAGCTCGCGCGCCTTGGCCGCTCCGACGATGCGCGGCAGCGTCCACGGGCCGCCCATGTCGCCGGCGACACCCACGTCCAGGAAGGCGCTGTTGAAGCGCGCCGTCTCCGAAGCGATGCGCAGGTCGCAGGCACAGGCCCAGCCGAGCCCGGCACCGGCGCAAGCGCCGCTGACCGCCGCGATGGTGACCGCCGGCATCTCGTGCAGCAGCACCGAAATTTCGAATTCCCTCGGGCTGCTGCGGCCGCCGCCGCCGGCGCCCGACGCATAATGCTTGATGTCCGCCCCCGGGCAGAAGTCGGCCCCCGTGCCGCGCAGCACCACGACCCGCACGGTCTCGTCGTCGGCCAGGTCGCGGAGCGTGCCGTAGAGGTCGGTCATCATCGCAGCGGTGATGCCGTTGCGATGCTCCGGGCGGTTGAGCCGCACGGTGGCGACGGCGTCGCTGCGGTCGACGGTGACGGTCTGGCGGTCCACGCTCATTTGTCCTCTCCTGTCCAGGCGGCGAAGCGCGGCGGGCGCCGCTCCACGAACGAGCGGGCGCCTTCCCCCGCGTCGGCGCTGCGCAGCGCCGCGATCATGTGATGGTGGGTCTCGGCGACCGACTCGGCGAACGGCCGCCCGACGTCACGGTGCACCTGCGCCTTCATCACCGCCAGCGCCCGGGGCGACACGGTGGCGGCCATGTCCGCGACGTAGGCCTCGACCGCGTCGAGGAGCCGGTCCGCCGGGACCACGCGATCGGCGAAGCCGACCCGGTAGGCTTCCGCCGCATCGATCCGCCGCGAGCTCCAGAGCAGATCGAGCGCGCGGCTGAGCCCGACGATGCGCGGCAGGAGCCACGAGGTGGCATGTTCAGCGATGAGGCCGCGCCGCGAGAACACCGTGGTGAGCGTCGCCTCCTCGGCCATGAAGCGCAGATCGCACATCATGGCGAGCACGAAGCCGCCGCCGGCGCCGACCCCGTTGATGGCGCCGATCACGGGCTTGGAGATATCGAGCAGGAAGCTGAACAGGGCGGGGCGCGGCTCCGCCTCGTTCAGCGTGGGCACCCCCTCCGCGCCGGTCTGCGCGGCCAGCACGCTGATGTCGAGGCCGGCGCAAAAGCCGCGGCCTGCCCCCGTGATACAGATGGCGAGCACGTCGGCGTCGCGCTCGGCGGCGCGGGCGAACAGCTCCACATCGGCGATCATCTCGTGCGTGAGCGCGTTCAGCGCGTCCGGCCGCTCTAGCCGAATGAGGCCCAAGGGTCCCCGCCGCTCGTAACTGACCAATCCGGTCACCGTTTCCTCCCCATTGCCGCGCCGCCTGGCCGAACGCGGTTTGCGCGACGGTAGCATGCGCGGCGCCGCGCCTGTCAAAGCGCAGGCATCATGGCTGATCATGCGCGGCTGCGGGGCGGATCGGCCTTGTCGGGAGTGCGTGGCGCAGCCGAGGCGATTCGATACGGTAGGGCCGCCACGGGCGAGAGGACACATGGCCACGCATACGGGATCCAGTCGGGCGATCTATGCCGCTCTGTTCGGCAATCTGGCCGTGGCCGTCGTCAAGTTCGTTGCAGCCGGCTTGACGGGCAGTTCGGCCATGCTGAGCGAGGGCGTCCATTCCCTCGTCGACACCGGCAACGAGCTGCTGCTGCTCCATGGACTGCGGCGGGCGTCGCGGCCGGCGGACGCGATGCATCCGCTCGGCTATGGCCGCGAGCTCTACTTCTGGAGCTTCGTCGTCGCCCTCCTGGTCTTCGCGGTGGGCGCGGGCGTCGCCTTCTACGAAGGCGTGGCGCACATCCTGCGGCCTGAGCCAGTGCGGAACATCATGGTGACCTACGTCGTGCTCGGCCTGTCATTCGTATTCGAAGCCATGACCTGGCGGGTGGCGCTACGCCAGTTCCAAGCAGAGAAGGGCTCCCTCAGCTATTTCGACGCGTTCCGTCGCAGCAAGGACCCGACGACCTTCACGGTGCTGTTCGAGGACAGCGCCGCCCTGCTCGGGCTCGTCGTCGCCGGCATCGGCATCACCGCCGCCCATGTCCTCGGCATTCCCGAGCTCGACGGGATGGCGTCGCTCGGCATCGCCGCCATCCTGGCCACGACCGCCATCATGCTGGCGCGCGAGAGCAAGGCCCTGCTGATCGGCGAGCCGGCCTTTCCCGACGTTCAGGCGGCCATCCTGTCCATCGCCGGCAGCGACCCGGCGGTGCAAAATGCCAATGGCGTGGTCACCGTGCACCTGTCGCCCGACCAGATCTTCTGCGCTCTCAGTCTCGAATTCGAAGACCGGCTGACGGTGCCGGAGATCGAGGCGTGCGTCGAACGCATCGAGGGCCGTCTGCGGCGCGAGCAGCCGGCCATCATCGCGGTGTTCGTCAAGCCCCAGACCAGCGGCCGTTGGGCGGCGCTGCGCAAGGCAGCGGACGCCGCCCGCTGACGGCTGGGCGAGCAACTCGCCCTGCCGCGACGGCCGCCGGCTCGCAACGGCGCCGTACGCAACCTACATCAGCGCCGTATCATGCCGTGGATGGACCGTTGATCAAGCTCGCAATCATTGCGTTCGTGGCGCTCTACATCGCGCCGATAGCGGTCTCGGCCGCCATCTACCTGCGCACCAACACCATCGCCGACTGGCGCACCGCCGATCGCTCCAGCGCCGGCATGTTGGCGCGGGCGTCGACGCACCCCGGAGCCGTCGTCCGCATCTTCTCGGCCCGCACCGTGAGCTGGCGCGGCATCCTCGCCACCCACAGCTGGATCGTGGTGAAGGAGCGTGGCGCCGCGGCCTACCAGCGCTTCGACTACACCGCCTGGGGCACGCCGATCTGGGTGGACCGCTTCGTTGCGGACGGACGCTGGTTCGGCAATGCGCCGGAGCTGATATTCGCGGCCGACGACGAGGCGGCCGAACGCATGATCCCGACGATCCGCTCCGTCATCGCCGGCTATCCCCATCGCAACCCGGGCGACTACCGCGTGTGGCCGGGCCCAAACTCCAACACCTTCGTCGCCGCGGTGATGAGCGCGGTGCCGCAGATGCGGGCCAGCCTGCCGCCGACGGCGATCGGCAAGGATTTTCCCCACGACGGCCGGCCGATCGGGCTGACGCCCTCGGGCACCGGCGTGCGCGTCAGCCTGGGCGGCTATGTCGGGCTGACGCTGGGCTGGGTGGAGGGACTGGAAGTGAACCTGCTTGGCGCCGTCGCCGGCTTGGACGTGCGGCGGCCCGCCATCAAGCTGCCGAGCATCGGCCGGCTCGGCTTCAGCTGAGGGCAGGGATCGCATCGGCGGCATAATGCGGCGTCGGCGTGCGGCCGGCCGTTACCGGCTCGGTGCTTGCCGCCATGGTTGCGTCGAAATCCACGATCGTCAGAGGGCCGAGACCACGGGGCTCCCGGTGCGCCACGACGACGAAGGTGGCGTGCGGCAGCTCGCGGCGCAGCAGCGCCAGCAACTGCTCCTCCGCCGCCTGGTCGAGCGCGCTTGTGGCTTCGTCCATGAACACCCAGTCGGGACGGTTGGCGAGCACGCGGGCCAGCGCCACCCGCTGCTGTTCGCCGCCCGAGAGGCTGCGCTGCTGCTGGTCGGGATCGTCGCCGGGGAGTGACGCTGCCTCGGCACGCGGCGCGAGCCCGACGAGCGCCAGCAGCCGTGCTCCGTCGGTCAGCGCCTCTCCGTCCGCCGGGCGGGGATAGAGAGCCGCGGCCCGCAGGTCGGCCAGTGGCAGATACGGCTGCTGGGGCAGAAACATCTGCGTGCCGCCCGGCATCTCGATGGTGCCGCCGCCCGCGCGCCAGAGACCGGCGACGGCCTTGAGCGCGGTCGACTTGCCGATGCCGGAGCGCCCGCGCAGCCACACGGCCTCGCCCTTGGTGATCACCAGCGCCGGCACCCTGGCCAGCTCACGTCCTGCCGGGTCGTCGAGCGTCAGGCCCGACAAGCGCAGCGTGCTGTTGCCGGACGGCCGCCGCGCGATCGTCGGCGGCCGGCTGGCGATCGCGTCGATGCGGTCGAGGAAGCCGTCCAAGCGGCGGCTGGCGGCGGCCAGCTCCGCCAGGTCGCGGTAGGAGAAGATGAACCATGACAGCGACGTCACCACGTTCTGGAAGGCGGAGCCGAGCTGCATGAGGCCGCCGAGCGTGACCTGTCCTGCAAGATAGGCCGGCAGGGCCAGGAAGACGGGGATCCGCAACACCGTCGCCATGTAGGGCCGCGTGAAGCAGCCGAGGAGCAGCTCCTGATTGATGAGCCGTCGCCAGTTGGCGACGATGCCGCCGAAGCGGCGATCGAGAATGCGCCGCTCGACCGCTTCGCCGTCCGCCAGGCCCACGGCTTCGGTCGATTGCCGCAGCCGGGTGAGCGCAAAACGGAAGTCCGCCTCCCGGTGCTGCTGCTCGACGGTGAGGCGCATCAGCCGCGCGCCCAGCAAGTGGGTGACGCCGCTCGACACGGCGACATAGATCGGCGCCGCCCAGACCATGTAGCGCGGGATCTCGATGGCCATCCCGAACAGGCCGAAGGCCAGCGGGAAGGACGACAGCTGCCAGAGTAGCGCCACGTAGGAGGCGAGCCCGGCCAGCGTGGTGATCAGCTCGAGGGCCTCGCCGGTGAGCAGGTTGACGTAGAGCCGGCAGTCCTCGGCGATGCGCTGGTCGGGATTGTCGACGGCAGCGCCATCGTCGTAGTTCAGGTGCCAATACACCTTGTCCGCCAGCCAGCGATCGAGCATCACGCTGGTCAGCGCGTGCCGCCAGCGGATCTGCAAAAGCTTGCGGATGTAGCTGGCGATCAGAAATTGGGCCGAGTTGATGCCGATGATGATGGCGAAGATGCCCATCTGGCGCACCGCTTCGCCTGCATCCAGCTTCTGGAGCGCGTTGTAGAAGTCGGCGTTCCAGGCGATGAGCCGCAGCGTGATTTGAATGCCGACGAAGTTCAGCGCCAGGATCGCGGCGAAATAGACGAGGCCGAGGCGGCCGCCCGGGCCTTTGACGCAGAGGACGACGAGGCGCCAGAGGCGCGCGGCGAGCGCCCTCATGGTTCACGCGCAGCCGGCAGGTCGCGCTTGCGCCGCTCGGCCGGCGGCTCCGGGCAGTCGATCCGGAACAGCGCATTGGCGATGCCGCGGCCCCTGTCACGGTCGACCGCAGGCTGCGCGTTGGGCAGCAGCACGCCGACGTCGGCGATGCCCAGGTCGGCTAACTGATAGGGCGTGCCGTGGCCGAACTCCAAGTGGCCGCGGCCGATGATGCCGACGACGAGCAGCGACGGGTCCTCGGCAAGGGCGCGCGCGATGTTGCAGGCGAAGGCTCTGTCCCAGCACTGCTGCGCGCGCCAGAAGCGCGCGAAGGCGGGATCGTCGGGGCCGGAACCGAAGCGCGCCGGCACGGCGCCGCCGAGGCCGAACAGATAGCGCCGATAGGCGGCAGTCGCCGGTGCTGCCGGAGTCAGGCCGTCGCGGTCCTCCTCCGGGATCGCCTCCCAGCCTTCGACGCCGACACGCGTGACGAGCGGGCGATGGCAATTGAGGGCCAGCATGCGCACGCCCTGCTGCCGGCAGAAGTGGAAGAGCGGCAGATAGATCTCGGGCGGAAAGCCCCACACCGTGTCCCATTCCGATTGGAGGAGAAACTCGGCCGTGCCGAGCGCGCCGTCGACCCACCGGTCCAGCACCGGCTGCAGGCGCCGCGGAAACATCTCGAAGCCGATGGCCATCCGCGGGCGCAGCACGTGCAGGAAGGCCGCCACATGCGTCTGCCACCGATGGATCTCGGCGATGTCGTGGGTCTCCCCCAGCAGCACCACCTGCTTTGCAGCCATCTCGGCGAGGACGTCCACCTGCGGGCGCAACTCGCCGGAGGTCGGATCGAGCCAGGTGGCGCGCGGATGGGAGATCGGCACGGCCGGCGCGTCGGCGGCGCTCATGCCGAAAACGCCGCCAGCGCCGAGATCGCGCCGCGCACCCGCAGCCCGAATGATTCGCCGGCTAAATTCTGAGCGGCGAGAACGGTCTCGTCGCCGGCCAGCTCCTTGCGCCAGCTGGCGACGGCGCCGCCTTTGAGGTGCAGGTGGAAGTCAGGCCGCATCACGTTGATGAAGCCCATCGACGGCTTGACCGCCTCGACCGTTCCCTGCCAGGCCTGGATCAGGCCGGGGCGCACCATCTCGATGGTTACTGTGCCGCCCTTCGCGGCGGCTGCCGCGAAGGGGCCGATGCCGGGGTCGTCGGCGGCCACCTCCGTGCGCTCGGGCGTCGGGCGAGGCTCGGCGGGCAGGGGCTGGCCCAACGCCAGATCGCCCACGCCGGCATCGAACGGCTCGAGGCCCGCCATGCCGATGACGCTGAAGATCACCAACCCGTCGGCATCGTGAAAATCGAGACGCGGCAACGCCGTATCGCGCATGCGGCCGCTGCGGTCGACGATCACCGAAGCGACGGCGGCGACGCCGATGCGGGCGTCGTGGCAGGCGCCCCGGCACACGATGACGCCCCCGTCGCGCGTCACCTCGTCGACCGGGCCGATGCGCTCGTGGGTGGCGCCGCCGTGACGGGCGGTCAGCATGACCGCCCCCATGCGCGGCAGGCGCGCCAACACGGCGGCCGCGTCGGCGGCCACCAGCGAGCGGAGCGAGGACGTCTCGGTCATGATCAAACCCTACGAACTGAATGGCGTGCCGGTGGCAGCTGCCCCGGACCGACGGAGGCGGTCCAACGGCCTGAGCTGGACTGGGTTTCGGCCATCGGGCGCTCGCCCGATGGCCGTTCATCCACTGCGGCGATCGGCGCTAGAAGTTGGCGACGGCGCTGACCTTGAATGTGCGGCCGGGCGCGGTCTGCAACTCCAGCGGGTTGCTGATGCGCACCGCTTCCGAGGGCGCCACGTCGAACTGATACGGCAGCGGGCCCTTGAAGTAGCGGGCATCGAAGATGTTGAGGACACCGGCCCGGACGGTGAAGGTGTCGTTGATCTTCCAGTTCACGAACGAGTCGAGCGTGGCGTAAGAGGCCGGCTTGAACAGCGTCGGCGAGCTGGCGCGCGAGACGCCCTGGGCGGCCGTCCCGAGCACCTCGACGGTCAGTCCCCACTCCGGCTTCATCCACTTGACGCCGATGACGCCGTTCAGCGGCGTGGCGCCGTCGTAGGGCACATAACGCTCGCCCGCCTCGTACTGCTGCTTGCCGTATTGATAGGAGAGCGCGGCGTTCACCGCCCAGTTTTCGTTGATGACGTATTCGCCGAAGGCTTCGATGCCCCAGATCTTGACTGCCGTGAGGTTGCGATACGTATAGACGTTCGGCTGAATCTCATAGAAATTCTGGATAAAGTTCGTGTAGTCGGCATAGAAGGCGCCCACCGAGAACCAGGCATTGCCGAAGTTGCCGCGCACGCCGCCCTCATACGAGCGCACGGTTTCGGGCCTCAGGTTGGGGTTGGGGATGATCGTCATGGTGAGCGACGGCAGCGACGAATAGAGCTGCTGTGCCGTCGGCATCTTGAAGCCCTCCGCATAGCGGGCATAGAGCGAGTAGACGTCGGTCAGCTTGTAGATGGCGCCGATCTGCGGGATCACGCGGCTCGACTTCAGCTCCCGCGGCGTCCGCCCCGGCACGACGACATAGTCGGCGTCGGGTCTGGGATCGATGTTGTAGTTGGCCCAGCGCACGCCCGGCGTGACGATGAGCCGGTCGTCGAACATCCGGATCTCGTCCTGGAGGTAGAGGTCGGCGCGAGTCGTCGTGGAATTGGCGAAGTTGGAGCCGCCGGCACGCGTAACGGTCGTGGTGCGGCGCGTCAGGTTGTCGACGGTGCTCTGGCGGAAGTAGTCGGTGTCAGTGGTATCGCCCTGGAAGCCATAAGTCAGGTTGTGCCGCGCGCCGGCCAGGTCGAAATGCGACGACAGCTGGACGTCCGCCTGCAGGAACTCCTCGGTGTAGTCGAGGATGTCGTTGGTGTGGACGTTCTGCCGGGTGGTATTGCTCTGCCAGCGGTCGCTGTTCAGCTTGCGCTGCTGCGGCGAGTAGGACACCTGCCAGCGCACGTTGTCGAGGAAGCTGGCGCCGACGTTCCAATTGTGGGCGAAGGACAGGCGCTTGCGGGTCTGCACCTGGTTGCGCGGATATTCGGCGTTGTATGAGCCGTTTCTCTGGCGGCCGAAGTCGTAGAGCTGAACGATGTCGCTGTCGGAGCTGTAGAGCTCGCCCGTCAGCTTCAGCTCATGGTCGGCGGAGGGCGTGTAGACCAGCTTGGTCAGCATGTTCCAGACATTGCCGTCGAGCGGGTTGAGCGTGTCGCAGCGGATGGCGTCGGCAACCCGCGGGCACCCCCAGAGACCGCCGTAGGCCTTGGCCCTGCCCAGATTGCCCTCGTTGAAGCTCTTCTGGTTGACGAGGACGATGCCCGCCAGCTCGGGCGTGAACTGCGCGGCTGCCATGGCGGTCTTGCTGAACGAGTTGTCGAAGGTGTCGAACGAGGTCTCGATCCGGCCGGCGATTGGCTTGCCAGAGCCGAGCAGCAGATCGCTCGGGTCCAAGGTGCGGAAGGCGACGATGCCGCCGAGCGCATCGGCGCCCCACAGCACCGAACCCGGGCCGCGCACGATCTCGACCGCCTTGAGGCCGGGGAAGTCGGTGAAGTTGCGGTTGCCGTCGGTGATCCGCTCCTGGATACGCGTGCCGTCGACCTGCATCTGCACCCGGTTGCCGCCGACGCCGCGGATGGTGAAGCCGCCCAGATTGCCGAACGGGTCGGTGCCGGAGGTCTGGCGGTCGACGGTAATGCCGGGCTGGTAGCGCACGAGCTCCTGGTTATCGCGAACGATGTGCTCGTCGAGTTGCTGGCGGGTCGTCACGGTGACGGTGCCGGGCACCTCCAGGATCTGCGTCGGCTGCCGGGTGGCGGTGACCGAGATGGTGTCGAGCTCGATCGTGCCCGGCGCGCTCGGCGGCGGCGCCGGCTCTGAAGCCGCGACCGGCGCGGCCGTGCGCCGCGGCTTCGTCTCTTCGGCGCGCGCATCCGCGGCGCCGAACGCCAATGCCAGCACGCCTATGCCCAACGCCGATCCTCTTGCGTAATGCACCGCCGGATCCCCTGTATTGTTTCTGCAATATGGCGGAGTCATACAAGAGTCGTCGAATAGTCAAGTCTATGATAAAAATATTGTCAAACTTAGAATTGATATATTTTAGCTTATACAAATTTCGCCGCTAATTCAGCGAGTGTCGTTGGGCATTTTATTGCTAAAATTAGAGTAAATATAGAATTAGTGGGTAACCTAGGGTTGCTCAGACGGCACTTCAGTGTCGCCATGCGGGAAGGCGAACGGCCGCCATCTTTGCGGCGAGGGCCGTTGAGGCACCCATCGCCGCGCATGCGACGGACGGACCGGGGTCTCTCGGGCATGGGGCCATGCCCCGATGGGAACGCGCCGGCTAGGTGTATTCGACGTCGGCCCGCAGTCGCTCGAGCGCCGCCGCGATCCTTCGCTCCGTGACGCAGGAGGGCTCGACCAGGGGTAGGCGCGGCTTGGGGCTGAAGCGCCCCCTGATCAGGAAGAGGGCGTATTTCATCGCGGCGGGATCGGCGTCGCCGTCGATCGCCTGGCTGAGGAGCGACAGCCGCTGCTGAAGGTCGACCGCCGTCGCGCCATCGCCGAGCAGACACGCCGAGAACAGGCTTGCGCACAGCTGCGGCGTGACGTTCGCCACCACGGAGAACAGCCCGGATCCGCCGGCCAGCAGAAAGGGAACGGCGGCGACTTCGTCCGTCGTGAGCACGCACAGCCCATCCCCGCGCAGACGGAGAGCCGAGAGGGCGCGCGGCAGCCCCGGCGCCCCTTCGATGTAGCCGGTGATGCCGGAGACAGCGCGCAGATGCTCCGCGGTCTGCGGCGCGAGATCGACCCGCGTGCGATCCGGGTCGTTGTGCACGATCAAGGGGAGATCGACGGCGGCGGCGACCGCCTCGAAATGACGGAGCAATCCACGCTGCGAGGGCCGGATGTAGGGAGGCGTCGTGACGACGAGAGCGTCGGCGCCGGCCGTGCGCGCCAGCTGCCCTTGGGCGATCGCCCGATCGGTCGCGGGGGATGCGATGCCGACGAGCACCGGTACGCGGCCGGCGGCGCACTCCGCCGCCACCGCGACGAGACGGACATACTCGTGTGGCTCCAGCGTCGCATATTCGCCCTCGGCCGTCGCGACGGCCAGGCCGTTCGTGCCGTGCCCGATCTGCCAGTCCGCCAGATCGGCGAAGGCGCGTTCGTCCACGCCGTCGACGCCGAACGGGGTCGCCAGGGCGGCGATGGATCCCGAGAGCGTCATGTTCACAGGAAACGATGCGCGCCGTAGCCGAGAAAGAAGAGCCACACGCCCTCGTCGAAGGAGGTGTAGTGCGGCGCGCCGATGCGTTCCTCCCGCCAGGTGCCGATGAACATGCAGAGTGCCGAGCTCGCCAACGCCATGACGGCGAGCGGGGCGACGAAGCCGAGCCCTGCGGCAGCCTGCAAACCGGCCGCCAGCAGAAAGAAGGTCAGCTTGAATGCTACCCGTTTGACGACGTCAAACGAGCGTCCACCGTCGGCTTTCGTCAAGGGGTCCTCGCTCGGCACCTGCCCTGGCCGCGCCATGGCGCGCCGGTTCGCTGCCCCGAGGTATCGACGAAGCCATTAAGGTTCGAGCGGCGAACGCCGGCCGCAGCATGAAGATTCCGTAAAGGCCGTGCGGGGGTGGCGTCGCGCCGCGGCTGCCGCGTCCGATGTGGGGGGAAGCCGAACGTGCCCGGCGGCGGCGCTCCACGGTGCGGCGCCGCCGCCGGTGCTCGGCTACAGCCCGGCCTGCGACACGAACTTCGGGTTCAGGTAGGCCTCGATCGCCTCCGCGCCCCCTTCGGAGCCGTAGCCGGAATCCTTGACCCCGCCGAACGGCACCTCGGGCAGGGCCAGGCCGAGATGGTTGATCGTCATCATGCCGGTCTCGACCGAGGCGGCGATGGCGTTGGCCGTCTTGGCGGAGCGCGTATAGGCGTAGGACGCCAGCCCGTAGGACAGGCGGTTCGCCTCGGTCACCACCTCGTCGAAGTCGCTGAACGGCACCATCATGGCGAGCGGGCCGAACGGCTCCTCGTTCATCATGCGCATCGAGCGGTCGACACCCGTGACCACCGTCGGCTCGAAGAAGTAGCCCTTGTTGCCGATGCGGCTGCCCCCGGTGCGAATCTCGGCGCCCTGCTTGCGGCCGTCGGCCAGCAGGGCTTCCATGGCGGGGATGCGGCGCGCGTTGGCGAGCGGCCCCATGGTGGTGCCGCCCTCCAGCCCGTTGCCCACCTTCACCGCGCGGGCGGCGGCGACGAAGCGGTCGACGAACTGGTCGAACACCTTCTCCTGCACCAGGAAGCGGGTCGGCGAGACACAGACCTGGCCTGCATTGCGGAACTTGGAACCGGCGAGCTGGGCCGCGGCCAGTTCAACGTCGGCATCGTCGAAGACGATGGCGGGCGCGTGGCCCCCCAGCTCCATGGTGACGCGCTTCATGTGCGCACCGGCGAGCGCCGCGAGCTGTTTGCCGACGGGCGTGGAACCGGTGAACGTGACCTTGCGGATCGCCGGATGCGGGATGAGATATTCGCTGATCTCCGCCGGGGTGCCGTAGACCAGGGCGATGACGCCGGCAGGCACGCCGGCGTCGACGAAGGCGCGGATCAGCTCGGCGGGCGAGGCGGGCGTCTCCTCCGGCGCCTTGACGATGATCGAGCAGCCGGCCGCCAGCGCCGCGGAGAGCTTGCGCACGACCTGGTTGATGGGAAAGTTCCACGGCGTAAAGGCGGCCACCGGGCCGACCGGCTCCTTGACCACGAGCTGGTAGATGCCCGTCGCCCGCGCCGGGATGACGCGCCCGTAGGCCCGCCGGGCCTCTTCGGCGAACCAGTCGATGACGTCGGCGGCGGCGTTGGTCTCCATCAGCGCCTCGGCCAGGGGCTTGCCCTGCTCCTGGGTGAGCAGCGGCGCGATGGCCGCGGCGCGGGCCCGCAGCAGGTCGGCCGCCTTGCGCATGATCTTGGCGCGCTCGTAGGCCGAGGTCCGGCTCCACGTGGAAAAGCCCCGCACCGTTGCGGCGAGTGCCTGGTCGAGATCGGCGCGCGAGGCGTGCGCGACCGTGCCGATCTCCTCTTCCGTGGCGGGATTGAGCACCGGAATGCGCCGGCCGTCCTCGGCGTCGCGCCAGGTGCCGTCGATGAAGAGCTGAACGTCGGGATACATGAACGCCGTCCTTCCTTGGCCCGGGCTGCCGTCGCGCGGCCCGGGCGTCATATCGCAATATATATAGCGATCGCCCGAGCGGGAGCGGGCGCCGTGCTCGGCCCCGCCCGGCGCGGTCAGGCGCCCTTGAAGGCCGGCTTGCGCTTGTCGAGAAACGCCGACACGGCCTCATGTTGATCGGCGGTGTGCTGGGCCAGGGCCTGCATGCCCGACGCGATCTCGAGGTGGGTCGGCAGGCTGATCGCGGCCGAATCGCGCACCAGCTTCTTGCATAGCCGGATCGAATGGGGCGGCTGCGCGGCGATCTGGCGGGCCATCTTCCGCGCCTCGTCCAGCAGGCTTTCCTTGGGCACCACATAGGACGCCAGGCCCCAGGCGAGCGCCTGCTCGGCCTTGATGAAGTTGCCCGTGAAGGTCATCTCGTAGGCGCGCGACAGGCCGACGACCCGCGGCAGGAACCAGGCGCCGCCGTCGCCCGAGACCAGGCCGACGCGCATGAAGCTCTCGGCGAACTGGGCGTCGTCCGCGGCGATGCGGATGTCGCACATCAGGGTGAGGTCGCAGCCGGCGCCGATGGCAAAGCCGTTGACGGCGGCGATCGCCGGCACCTCCAGATTATACATGGCGAGCGGGATGCGCTGGATGCCGTGCTGATAGCCGCGCCGGACCTCGGCGGGGATGCCGCCGAACATGGCGCCGCTGCGGTCGCGCATCTCCTTGACGTTGCCACCGGAGGAGAAGCTGTCGCCGGCGCCGGTCACGATCACGCAGCTGACCGACATGTCCTTGTTGATGCGGGCGCAATGGGCCTCGATCGCGTCGACGATCGCGGGCGAAAGCGCATTGCGGGTGTCCGGTTCGTTCAAGGTAAGGGTGACGACGCCGCCGTCCTGCTCGTACTTCACGCTGTCTGTCATTCGATCCACCATCTGGCTGGGATGCACACGATCTACGTCAACTCCGCTCCGATTGCCCGCGCGATTTCAAGGGGCGGGGCGGTGATCGGCGCGGGCAGGGAACGGAAGCGGACCGGGACGCTTCCGTCGCTCCGGCTACGGCGTGTCGACGGCGGAGGCGCGGTTGCCGAGCTCGTCGACCAGCACGCGCGTGTTCTCGCTGTAGTCGATCGGCACGGCCACGAGGTGCACGCCGCCAGCCTGGAAACAGGCATCGAGAGTCGGCGCCAGTTCCGCCGCGGCACTGATGCGGTGCCCGTGCGCGCCGTAGGCGCTGGCGTAGGTGACGAAGTCGGGGTTGCCGAAGCTCATGCCGAAATCGGCAAAATGCTCGACCGCCTGCTTCCAGCGGATCATGCCGAAGGCCGAATCGTCGATGATCAGCACGACGAGGTCGAGCCTCAGCCGCACGGCGGTTTCGAGCTCCTGGCTGTTCATCATGAAGCCGCCGTCGCCGCATACGGCGAGCACGCGCCGCGTCGGGTCGATGAGCTTCGCGGCGATGGCGGAGGGCAGGCCTGCCCCCATCGTCGCCAGGGCGTTGTCGAGCAGGAGGGTGTTGGCGGTATGCGTGCGGTAGTTGCGCGCGAACCAGATCTTGTACATGCCGTTGTCGAGGCACACGATGCCGTCGTCCGGCATGGCCGCGCGGACGTCGTGTACGAGCCGTTGCGGCGTCACGGGGAACCCGTCGGCGGTGGCGCGCTCGTTGACCCGGGCGAGGATCGTCTCGCGCAGCGCCAGCATGCCGCGGTCGGGCCTCAATCGGCCGCCCAGGCGGTCGGCCAACGCCGTGACGCTGGCACCGATGTCGCCGGTGAGCTCTGCGTCCGGGTAGAACACCTCCTCGACGGTGGCGGAGCCGTAGCCGATGTGGACGACCTTGCGGCCACCGAGGGCGCGGCCCATCAGGAACGGCGGCTTCTCCACCGTGTCGTGCCCGACGGCGATGATCAGGTCGGCGCGGTCGATCGCGTCGTGCACGTAGTCGCGCTCGGTGAGCGCCGCCGTGCCGAGGTAGAGGTCCGAACTGCCGGTGACGGCGCCCTTGCCCATCTGGGTGTTGAAGAACGGGATTCCCATGCGGCGGACGAAATCGGAGAGCGGTCCGACCAGCCGCGGGCGGTTGCCGGCGGCACCGATCATCACGAGGGGGCACTTGGCGTCGGCAATCATGCGGGCGACGCGTTCGACCGCCGCGGGCGCCGGCAGCGGCCGCTCAATCGGGTGGGGCGGCACCAGCGCCGCGTCCGCTGCCTCGGCGGCAATGTCCTCGGGAAGCTCCAGGTGCACGGGGCCGGGGCGTTCGTCCACGGCGAGACGAAAGGCTTCGCGCACGATCGTCGGGATGGCGACAGCGGCCACGATCTGGCGGGTCATCTTGGTCAGGGGCCGCATGGCGCCGACGATGTCGACGATCTGAAAGCGCGCCTGCCGGGCGCTCTTGATCGGCTTTTGGCCGGTGATCATCAACATGGGCATGGCGCCGAGGTGCGCATAGGCGGCCCCGGTCGTGAAGTTGAGCGCGCCAGGCCCCAGCGTCGACAGACACACGCCGGGTTGCCCGGTCAGCCGGCCCTGCGTGGCCGCCATGAAGGCGGCGGCCTGCTCGTGCCGCGTCAGCACCAGCTCGATCTTCGAGCGACGCAGCGACTCGACCACGTCCAGGTTCTCTTCGCCCGGGATGCCGAAGATGCGCTCGACACCCTCGTTCTCGAGCGCCGCAACAAGAAGATCGGAGCCCTTCGCCATGGTGTCCCTCCAGCTGCTGCCCGCGCCGGCTGGTCCGGCGCCCCGATGCGGGATCCACCCACCTCACAGGAGCAGGCTGCCACCTATATGGTGCGGACGTCATGTCTTCGATGGCTGCGGGCTCGCCCAGATGTAAAGCGGCCCCGTCGCTGGCTCGAGCGGCGGAGCCCGCCGCGTCGCTCGATCTACAGGTCGGGCTGTGTGCTGGGCCAAAGCTGCCCGTCAGCGCGCTCCCATGCCGATCGCTCCGTCGCGGGCGAGCGCCTGGAGCTCCGCGTCGGCGAGGCCAAGGGTCTCGCGCAGCACCTCGCCCGTGTGCTCGCCGAGCGTCGGCGCGGGCCGGTGCGCCGGGGGCGCCAGGCCGTCGATGGCGAACGGCGGCTTGGGCACGATGTGCTCGCCGACATAGCGGCGCTCCAGGCGCCGCCAATAGCCGGCGGCCAGGAGATGGGGATCATCGAGCAGGGTGTGTGCGGGAATGACGGCCCCGGCGGCAATGCCGGCCGCCTGCATAGCCTCCGCTGCGGCGGCGGGCGATCGGTCCGCCGCCCATCCGCCGAGCAGGGCGGCCAGCCTGTCGGCATCTGCCGCGGCAGATGGGTTCAAGCCGGCTTCACGCAGGAAGGCGGCGAGAGCCTCGCCGTCGACGACGTCGACCGCGATCCAACTGTCCTCGGCGGCGCACGGCAGGCAGCCGCGCCAGAACGCGGCGGCGCGGCGGCTGCCGTTGCGCGCGGGCGCTTCGCCCGTCACCGACTGCGCCACGATGGCGTCGGCGGCGAGCTGGAACAGGCTCTCCACCTGCGACAGGTCGACGGTCGTGCCGCCGGTGACCGGCCGGCCATAGAGCGCCGTCAGCGAGCCGATGGCGGCATAGATGCCGGCGATCGGATCGCCGTAGGCGATGTGCTGCAAGCACGGAGCCCAGTCTGCCGCCCCGTTGACGAAGCAGAAGCCGGAGGCCTGCTCCGTGGTCGAGCCGTAGGCGCGAAAGCCTGACCACGGCCCGGAGCTGCCGAAGGCGCCCATGGAGACATAGACGAGATCCGGATTGATGCGCGCCAACGCGTCGGCCGACAGGCCGAGCCGGTCCAGCACGCCGGGGGCATAATTCTCGATCAGCAGATCGGCCTCCGGGGCCAGCCGCCGCAGGATCTCGCAGCCGCGCTCGTCGCGCAGGTCGAGCGTGATGCCGCGCTTGTTGCGGTTCATGGCGTTGAAGTTCGACCGGATCTCGTACGGGGGCGGCTCGCCGGCCTCCGGTCCGTTCCAGCCGCGCCACCAATCCGGGTGGGTGCAGCCCTCCACCTTGATCACGTCGGCGCCGAGGTCCGCGTAGTGGCGGCCGCACAGGGGGCCAGACCAGCCCATGGATAGATCGAGGACGCGGACGCCCGCGAGCGGGCCGGCGCCATCCGGCGTGGACCGCCTCGGCGTGGGGGCACCCGGGCCTCCGCGCGCGTGCAGGCGGAACGGCGTGGCCGGACCCTCGAAGGCGGGGACAGTGCCGTTGAACGTGGCGAAGCTGTCGCGGTCGCGCCAATGCGGCGTTCGCAGCAATTCGGCCATGGTCGGCACGGGCCCCATCGGCACCCGTCGCTTCTGACCCTCGAGCAACAGATAGACGGAGGAATAATTCAGGAGTGCCGGTGCGAGCAGGGCGTCGACCTCGTCGGCCGCGGCCATGCGCTGGTCGGTCGTCGCGTAGGCGGGGTCGCGGCCCACGCTGGACAGGCCGATCATGTCGCATAGCGCCTGCCACTGCTGCGGCGTCAGCGCCGTGACGCCGATCCAGCCATCGCTGGCGCGGTAGATCGTCTGCGGATAGGTGGGGCTGAACCGGTTGATGCCGCGCCGGATCGCCGCCACCGCATCGTGGGCGAAGCCCGGCCCGCTGTTTTCCGTGAGGCAGATATAGGCCTCGAGCACGGACAGGTCGACGCGCGCGGCCGCTCGGCCCTGGCGGCGGCCGATCAGGGCCGCCAGTGTCGCGATATAGGCGGTGGCGCCGGCGACGATCTGCGGTGCATGGCCCTGCGGCAGGGTCGGCGGGCCACCGATCGGCCCAAAGGAATAGGCGAGCCCGCTCATGGCCTGGACCACGCCGTCGCTCCCGTGCCATCCGGCATAGGGGCCGGTCTCGCCGAACCAGGTCAACGCCAGCAGCAGCGGTCGGCGCTTCATGCCGGCGACGATCGCCTGCGCCCTGGCAATGTCGGCTGGTGTCTGGCCGGCGATGACGAGATCGGGCTCGAGCGAGACGGGCACGCCGTCCGCAAACTCCTTGTGGCTGTCGAGCCAGGCCCCGTAGGCCGCGGACGCAGCGCCACCGAAACCGACATGGCCATTGTCCGGCACATAGCTCCTGATCACCTGCGCGCCGTGCTGGGCGAAGAGCTTTCCGCAATAGCGGGTGGCGATATCGCCTGAAACTTCCAGGACTGTAAGATCCGACAGCGGCGCGGTCATCAACGAGGGCCCCCCACGAGTTGTGCGGCAAGACTGGCAGATCGCGAAGTGCGATCAATACCGGCAGGCGACCGTCGCGTATGTCGCGAACGCAGGCGCCAGGCAACGCGCTCAACAGGCAAAATTGCGGAATATTGTGCAATTGCGAAATAAAACGAATGCGGATCGACCGCCCCTCACCGCAAGCTCGCAGGTGTGCCCAGGCAGACGTTTGCGCGCTCGGCCCCGACCGAACCGACTGCTCAGGATTCAATCAACGGCAGGAACAGAATCGGGTGGAGCTCCGTTGCCGAGGTCCAGGCACGTGCCCGGGCGCGAGGCTGCCCGAGGGGCGGCTGCTAATGAGGTAAACAATGCGTACGACCGCCCTTGCTCTCGCGCTCGCTTTTGCCGTGTCTCCGGCCATCGCGCAGACAGCTCCGACGCCAGCGAACGAACCGTCGTTCATCACCGTCGACCGGGCCTCGGCCCTCGGCAGCAGCCTCAAGGGGCTGAACGTCCGTAACGCTGCCGACGAAAACGTGGGGGAGGTCGAGGATATCGTCATCCAAGGGACGACGCTGCCGGCCTATATCCTGTCCGTGGGTGGCTTCCTTGGGATGGGTACCCACTACGTCGCAGTGCGTCCGTCGGCCCTGGCAATCACCTGGGACGAGACGAACAAAAAGTGGAACGCGCGGATCAACGCCACGAAAGATCAGCTGAAGGCCGCTCCGCAGTTCAAATACGAGGGGCGCTTCGCAAAGTAGCGCCGCGAAGAGTGAAGACCGGCCTGCCGGTTCGACGACGGGCCGGCGGCCGGTTGACGCATGATTGCGAGGTTCGCGGCGCCCGGCTTCTGAGGTCGGCATCGGCCAAGCCGCTCGCCCGGTCCCCAACAGCTGTGCGACATGCATAGCCGGTCGGCGAAGTCGGCGGCGGCAGCTGGAGCCCGCGATATCGGGCCCGGGCGTCGACCAGGTGCGCCGTCGCGGACGCCCACGCCTGCTCGCCCGACAACCGGAACTTTGTTGTTCGCGTTCGGCTTTCCATGCCGTTGCAGTTGTTGTTGAGAGGAGGCTCGAAATGGGTAGCACAGCGGACAAGGTTTCCGGTGCGGCGAACAAGGCGGCCGGAAAGATCAAGGAGAAGACCGGCGAGGCGGTGGGCTCCGACGAGCTGCGCGCGAAGGGCGCTGCTCAGCAGGTCAAGGGTGAAGCCCAACAGGCCCTCGGCAAGGGCAAGGATGCGGTCAAGAGCACCGTGGACAAGGTCTAAGCGCCCGGCCGGTCGACGCCTGCTCCTTACGCATACGGCTTGTCGCAAGATGGAACCGTTTTGGCGGAACCGTTTTGGATTAGACGCATTCACGCATCGGGTTCGGTCGGTCCCTCCTTACCAAATTCCGCAAGCCGGCGGCGCCTCTTCATTCCAGGTGTCGCCGGCTTGGCGCGTAGCCTAGCCATCTTCCTCGACCTCATCGTCCGGCCCGGGCTCGCGTTGCTTCGGTCCCGGCACCCCGAGCGTCTCACGGGTCAGCTTGCGTGCCTCGTGCGCCTCCGGCCCATCGAGCAGTATCCAAAGCCGGTCGATCGTCTCGCGGCCGTGGTCGCCTTCGGGCATCCGGTGGTCGATGAGGATCTCCTGGGCGGTCCGGATGATCTCGTCCTCGGCCTTCAAGGCCAGGCGCATGAGCTCTGTTCGGTTCATCGGCGGCTCCTTGCGATATAGGTTAGCCATTCACCCACAAGGTGCGTCAGCTGATCGAGTTCCATCGCCTCGGCCGAGCCTTCGAGACAGCCGTGCAATTCCTCGATCCGGACCTCGGCCGCCGCATAGGTGTCCGGCGTTGCCACGTAGAGAATCCTGTGGCGGCGATCCTGGAAGCGGACGAGTTCGGCGTGACGCCGCCGATCGTCTCGCGCCGCCTCGTACTCGGCGGGCGTGATGGCCGGGCGCATCTCGTTCCAGGCCGAGTGCGCCGCCGCCTTCGCCGACTTGAGCGAATCGACGCGGCACCCTCGATGGGCTCGGCCCCACAGCCCGATCTGCCATGACCATGCGGCGACGCCAGGCGGCGCCTCGCGGTGCCAGTAGATGCGGCCGATGCACTCCCCATGCTCGTCGATCACGAGCCAGTCGTCCTTGTCGCGGCTGTCGGCCCAAGGTGCGGCGCAGGCGAAGCTGGGGCAAATCTGCGACCTCCGGTGGCTGGCGGTTCCAGCGTTTGATGTTCGGCTTTTGTTCTCATTCCATCGCGGGCCGATCTCAAGACGTCTCTGTTGTTTTCCCCAGGTGAGGGTTCGGATCCGACGCTCCAGGCGCGGCGGCACGGCTTCCTGACGTTTCCGCCGCCGCGGTGCGCGCCGCGCTCGGAACGGGGCTTGCATGCCAAGGTGGCCACGACAAGGAGAATGGCGTGTCCTGCGGAACGAGCGACGCTCGCCGGGAACCTCCGGCGGCCGAAGACCATTCTGGTCGTGGATTGGAGGTCGGTGCACCTATGAGGGATGACGAGATTTGGGCGTTTGAGAGGAAGCTTCGATCAGAGGGAGCACCGTCATACGACGGCGTGCTCGACGCGGCTCGCGAGCATTCAGGCGAGACGATTTCGTGAGGTTCCTTCGCGTCTTAGCCGCTGGTTTGGCCGCGGTTGTGTGCGTGTGTATCGTTTTCCCCGGTACCAGCCACGCGCAATCCACGCACCGTTATGCAGCGCATGCGCGAGGCGGCACGCATCTGTATGTTTTGCTCGGCCTCGGCAACAATTCGCCCGGGCTCGCCGAATTCGGCGACCGCATGCAGCGCGCCGGCGTCGGCACCACGGTTGCCAATCATAGCTATGGGCCATTGCTCGCGCAGGAAGCGATCGCCGAATACCGAAGCGGCCGCACAAGCTCGATCAAGATCGTCGGCCATTCGCTGGGCGGCAGCGCCGCCGCCCGTATGGCTGCCGCGCTTGCACGGGCTGGCGTGCCGGTGCAGCTTCTCGTGACGCTCGATCCGGTTGGAGGATCAGCACCGTCTTCGAATGTGCGGCGGTACGCGAATTTTGTGCCCCGAACTGGTGAAGATCATTTCACGATGATCGCGGGACGCATGCCGGAGCTGTACGCTTACGTGCTCGGCCGGTGAGATCGGCCGTCTTGGGCGAGGCCCCCGATCGTGGGCGAACCGCACCCCGATACCGCATGCCGCACAAGAGCGCGGCCGGTGACGGTCGGCGTCTCGGATGGATTTCCGCGCCAAAAAGCGTCGATGGGTGGGTTCGTCTGCGAAGTCAGCCGACGCCGTGCGATGTCGAATGCGACCAAGGGAACTGATCAGTTCGCGTTGGTGAAGCAGGCGTCTAGTTCCCCCTTTCGGGGCCGTCGAGCGCATCCGCTCGGGCGATCTCCCGGATCGTGTGTTCGAGGCGGTTCACTGCGCCTTCGACCTGGTTGATCGCGATCGTGAGGTCCCTTCGGTCGTCGGAATCGAGGGAGGCCGATCGGGCCTGTGCGGCGCTCCTGCGCAAAACGGCCAGGATCTCATAGGCTTTGACAAACAGCAGGAAGAGCAACGCGAGGCTGCCGGTCAGGACCCATTCTGTGAAGGTCTCGGGGAGTCTCATTTACCGGAACGCATCTTCGCCGCCACCATTGACGATGTCACCGATACCATCGATTTCGCCAAGATCCACTACGACGTCAGCGACACCGTGATCCTGGTCACCGGGCGCGCCCCTGGCCGGAAGCGCGCTGGCTGGGATCTCCTCGACGATGTTGTCCGTCCGGCGCCGGTTCGACAAATACGCGGAGTACGAGGCCCGCTCTGCGAGGGCCGGCGGTGGTGGCCGGTGCCGCGAGGCAGCCTGCGCTTTCGGCTTGGACGTGGCGTGCGCTCTGCTCTTTGGACGTGACCTACGGTAATACCCGAAGCGAGGGGCCGAATAGCAAAGTACGAAGAAAATGACGAGAGGCGTGGCGCAGAGATGAACGTTTTTTTCAGTATGTTCGTCGACGGGACCATTGCAAGGTTGATTTTTGAGAGCAAGCCAATAATAACGCCGCAGCTTCGGTCGTTGGATGCCGACGTCTCGCCTTACGCGCATTGCGGGCTGCGCTCAGCAGCCGCGACATGAGATCTCCCGCTGGAGGCGTGGGGCTGCTGCGGACATACACCGCCTTGGGATGCGTTGGCGTAAAGCGGCCATCCTTCGCCTCGACCCAGGCCCAGTTCGGCTGCTGCATCCCGTGCACGTTGAACTCACAGCAGCAGCGAGGGCAGAAGAGCTTGATTGGTCGAAGGAGCTTCTTGGGCGTGCGTTCGCAGCATCGCCCGTTGGCGTCCAGCTGGCGCGGCGGAAACGATCTTGCCCTTCTCATGAACCCTGATTCTGCATGCCCTCGTGACGGGCCGGCGACAGATTCGACTTGCCGGGCTGATTGAGGGCAGGTCGGCGTAGGGCGGCGGCCGGACCCGCGGCGCCAGCCGGGCGTCTACGGCCGCGCGGCCAACCAGGAACCCGCCAGCGCGGCCGGCCGCAAGGGCGGACAGGACGTGCGCCCGAGAGCCGGGGGTTCGCCAAGGATCCGGAACGGGCTGCGCGCGCTGGGCCCACGCTCTTTGGCGCAGGCTGGTCCAATGGTGCGTCGCCGCAGGACGGTGACGAGCCCGTCGCGGCGCTTGTCGAGCGTCCAAGTGCGCCCGTCGTTGCCGTCGAGGAAGTGGTTGCTCGCCGCTTCAATCCTCGCTCCTAAACGAGTCGCACCGATGCTCTTGAACGGCGCCGCTCTCGCTCCAATATCCTATGCTGTCATTTCGGCTGAATGGGATTTCAACAAGGTGCAAAACAAGACGGCCACGATTTGCCTCAATGCCGCACGGGCGGCCCAGTTCAAGGACTTGGCCGCGCGCCGGGGCGTGACTGTCGGCGGGCTCGTCGAGCAGATCATTGCCGACGCCATCGCGGCGGGCGAGCTGCCCGACACGTTGCCGGGCTACTACATAGCGATTGATCACCGTAAGGCGCGCGTCAGTCTCGCTATCGAGGGCGAGCAAGTCGTCAACATGAGTCAGGCAGGCGCACAGAGCCTCGCCGAGGCCATTGCGACCATCAGCGATAGGAACGGTTCCGTCACGCTCGTCGCTGACGTCGAACCGGCAATTGAGGTTCGGCGCGTCGGTGCCGCGGTCGCCCTGTCGGTCGCGGGCTCGACGAACACCATCGGCCGGTCTGTTGCCAGCGACCTTATCCGGCAGGTTCGGAAGGCCGCTGACTCGCTCGCCGCCAACACCGAAGCCAAGGCCCTGCAGATCAAGAAAAAGACCGTGTCCGTGTAGAGGCGTCGGCCAGCAGCAATAAATAAAATAACCAGACGCGTGGTGAGGCGCGCCAGGTTCAGTGAATGAGATTAGATCCGCCAAGGGAAGAGGATCTGGCATGTGAAGTATAGAAATAACGCCGCGGGATGTATTCAATATTCGAGAAAAGCTGAGTGACGCGACCGAAGCCGTACGCATTGAGCGTGCTAACGCGCTGCTCGATGACATCGCGGCAGAGCTGGGCCTGTGACCAGCCCGAAGCGCCGAAAATGCGTCAACTCGCCGAAAAGCGCCGCGGAAATCGAGGCGCCTCGATGCTCTACATCGCATAAGGAATCTGGGGCGGCAGTGAGCAGCGTCGGCAAAATTCGTCGAGGGTAATAGGGCTACGACACTCTACGCCCCACTCCCAGAAGCCCACGCCTACGAAGACGATGACGCCTTCAAGAGCTGATCAACACCACCCCCAAGCTGCTCGCCGATCGAAAGAGAAATTGAATGGTGCCGGCTGAGGGATTCGAACCCCCGACCCCCTGATTACAAATCAGGTGCTCTACCAGCTGAGCTAAGCCGGCTCGCGCCCCGCACGGTTCAACCAGCGCCAAGCACCGCGTGGCTAGCAACAATTCGCTGCCGTCGCAAGGCAAAGGCGCGCTGAACAGACGCGCTCCAGACGATTCATTCCCTGTTCAGCTCGATATGGGATAATGACGCGACGTTGAGGTTTTCCGTTTCGAGCGAGGTGAGCGTCGCGTTCCCTCGCCCGTCAACCGAGGAGCATGAACCATGATCGAGTCTCGCATGCGCAAGGTGGCGATGGCGGGCGCCCTGGCCGCGATCACCACCGCCGGTGCTCTGGCGGTCACCACCACGGAAGCCGCCGCCTGGTGCCGCGGCTATGGCTGCAACAACGGTGGCGCGGTCGCCGCGGGTGTCATCGGTGGTCTGGCTATCGGCGCCCTCGCCGGTGCCGCGGCGGCCAATGCGGCCCCGCCGCCGGCTCCCGTCTACGTCGCACCGGGCCCCGGACCCGTCTATGTGGAGGACGTGGAGCCGGGCTGCTACCGCGCCCCGCGCCGCGTCTGGATCGACGGCATCGGCTGGCGCCAGCGCGTCGTCACGGTCTGCGAATAAGCCGCGGCCCTATGCGGGCTGTGGCGAAACCCCGCCTTTTGGGCGGGGCCGCCATCCGGCGGGCTGTCCTTCGCTGAGGGGCCCTGCAGTTGTCGTGCAGGGCAATCGATCAGTCGACCGGGCAGACCGTCACGGTACGGGTCACCCAGCGGCCGTTGACGATGACCTTCCTGGGGCCGCGGAAGCAGCCGGACGTATAGACGGGCTGCGACGCCGCCGCCGCCGCCGCGCCGAGCGCGAGGCCACCCACGAGCCCCGCCGCCACCGCGCCGCCATCGTAGTAGCCACCGTTCCAGTAGCCGCCGTACCAGCCCGGATAGTAGCCGGCGCCGTAATAGCCGCCCCAGCCGGGGCCACGCCAATAGCCGCGGCCCCAATACGGGCGGCCCGCCCAGCCGCCGCCCCATCGGGCGCCGCGCCAGTACCCGCCGCCCCAGGCCGGGCGCCCGGCCCAGCCGCCGCGGAAACCGCCTCCGTGCCAGCCGCCGCGGAAACCGCCGCCATGCCAACCGCCACGGAAGCCGCCGCCCCGGAAGCCGCCGCCGCCATGCCAGCCGGGGCGCGCTTCGGCGGGCGCAGACGACGCGGCCATGGTGGCGCCCAGTGCAACAGCTCCTAGAGCTGCAAGCGCCGCAGCCTTCAGACTACGCATCTCGGAACTCCCTCACGCGAACTTGTCCATAACTGGTAAACACTTGCGACGAAAAAAAGATGCCCGGCGAGCGATGCGGGCGCGACGCCGGTCACGGGATGGTGATGAGATTGGGTCGCGCGGACACCGCCCGACCGGCGGCAACGCATCGGGGGCTGCGCGATCGTCAACCTGGGGCGGCCTCCGACGCTCGTCCACTCAACAAGAAGCCCCGCCCTAAGGGCGGGGCCGCCGGATGGCCGGCTTTTTGTTGCCAAGCTGCGGGAGGGGCTGCGCCCGCGAACGGCGGGCGCAGGTGCTTCACTTTGGGTTGTAGGTGAAGATGTCGCGGTCCTTGGTCTCCGGCAGCAGCAGGAGGCCGATGACGAAGGTCATCAGGGCAATGACGATCGGATACCAGAGGCCCGAGAAGATGTTGCCGGTGGCCGCCACGATCGCGAAGGCCGTCGGCGGCAGGAAGCCGCCGAACCAGCCGTTGCCGATGTGGTAGGGCAGCGACATGCCGGAGTAGCGAATGCGGGTGGGGAACAGTTCCACCAGCAGCGCAGCGATCGGCCCGTAGACCATGGTGACGTACAGCACGAGGATGAACAGCAGCCCGATCAGCGTCAGCGACCGCGGATCGGAGAGAACCTGGCCGAGCGACGGCGTCTTGATGATGCTGGTGTCGCCGGCGGTGGGATAGCCCGCTGCCTGGGCGGCGGCCATCAGCTCGGTGCCCTTGCCGTCGGTGACGGGCACGCTCGTGCCGTTGACCGTGGCGGTCAGCGGCGCGCCTGCCGGGCCCGGCACCAGATCGTAGTGCACCGAGCTGCTGGCCAGGGTGCGTCGCACCACATCGCAGGGCGAGGTGAACACCCGCACCCCCACCGGATCGAACAGGCTGCCACAGCTTGCAGGATCGGCCGTCAGCTGCACCTTCACCTGCTCGGTCGCCGCGATCAGCTTGGGATTGGCTGTCTTGGCGATCATGTTGAACAGTGGGAAGTAGGTCACCGCGGCGATCAGGCAGCCGGCCAGCAGGATCGGCTTGCGGCCGATCTTGTCGGACAGCCAGCCGAACAGGATGAAGAACGGCGTGCCGATCAAGAGGGCGAACACGATCAGCAGGTTGGCTGTCGTGCCATCCACCTTCAGTGTCTGGGTCAGGAAGAACAGCGCGTAGAACTGTCCCGTGTACCAAACGACGGCCTGGCCGGCGGTGGCGCCGAGCAGGGCGATGATCGCGATCTTGGAGTTCTTCCAGGTGCCGAACGCCTCCGTCAGCGGCGCCTTCGACTGTGTACCTTCCTCCTTCATCCGCTGGAACGCCGGCGATTCGTTGAGCTGCAGGCGGATCCAGATCGAGAAGCCGAGCAGGATGATCGACAGCAGGAACGGAATGCGCCAGCCCCAGGCGTTGAAGTCCTCGGTGCTCATGTTGAGGCGCAGCACCAGGATGACGATCAGCGACAGGAACAGGCCCACGGTCGCCGTGGTCTGGATCCACGACGTGTAGAAGCCGCGCCGGCCCTGGGGCGAGTGCTCGGCCACGTAAGTGGCGGCGCCGCCGTACTCGCCGCCGAGCGCCAACCCTTGCAGCAGGCGACAGACGATGAAGGCGATCGGCGCCAGGTAGCCGATGGTGGCGTAGCCCGGCAGCAGGCCGACGACGAACGTGGACAAGCCCATGATCGTCATGGTGACGAGGAAGGTGTATTTGCGGCCGATCAGGTCGCCGAGGCGACCGAAGAACAGCGCGCCGAAGGGGCGCACGGCAAAGCCCGCGGCAAAACCGAAGAGCACGAAGATGAACTTTGCCGTGTCGTTCGTGCCGGGCACAAAATTCATGCTGATGTTGGCCGCGAGCGAGCCCGCGAGATAGAAATCGTACCACTCGAAGACGGTGCCGAGGGAGGAGGCGACAATCACCTTCCGTTCCTCACCCGTCATCGGGCGGGTCTCTGTCCCGTCGGGGGACGCTGTTGCCATCGTCATGCGCTTCTCCTCGCCCTGATTACTCTCTGATCGCCGACATGGGTCGCGCCGCCTGGTCCCGCCGCAGCCCAGACCAGGCGGGGCGGGCGGGATGCTGCACGCGTCCACGTTCGCGCGCGCAAAAAACGTTCGACGCACGCACGGTAGAGAGCGCCCTGGTGCCTGTCGCTCGGCAATTGGTCGGGCGACTTTGGTATGAATCTCGAGCACCTTTGGGGGCGACCGGATCTGGCGATCCGAGCGGGGCGAATCGCTTCGATTTATGGGTTCCGTGACGCTCCTTTCGCATCCGTTGCGTCCCTCCCCTCGGGCGGAGTGCGCCGGGCGAGGAGCGACCCCTCAGGCTTCGCCAGGCGCGCCTTCGGCCAGCCGGCCCGCGACCGCATAGAGCGCGACCGCTGCCGCGTTGGACACATTGAGGCTCTTGATGGCGCCGGGAACGTCGAGCCGAGCCAACACCTGGCAGCGGCTGCGTGTGAGCTGGCGCAGCCCCTTGCCCTCGGCGCCGAGCACCAGCGCCAGCGGCCGGCGAAGGGCGACGCCTTCGAGCGGCTCAGCGCCCTCCGAATCAAGCCCGACGCAGAGGACGCCGCGCTCCCCCAGCGTCTGGAGGGCGCCGGCGAGATTGCGCACGATCACGAACGGCACATGCTCCAGGCCGCCGGATGCGGCCTTTGCCAGCACGCCCGTCGCGGCCGGGCTGTGTCGCGCCGTGGTGACGATGGCCGTCACACCGAAGGCTGCCGCCGTCCGCACGATGGCGCCGACGTTGTGCGGGTCGGTGATCTGGTCGAGCACCAGGATGAGGCCGTCCTGCGGCATGCTCTCGAGCGTCGGCGCGGGCAGGGGGGCCGCTTCCATGTAGAGGCCCTGGTGCACCGCATCGGGCCCGACCAGGCGGTCGATGGCGTCCGGCCGCACGATCTCCGGGGCGAAGCGCGGCGCCCCGTGCTCCGCCTCCAGGCGTTGGGCCGCATTCGCCGTCAGCAGGAGGCGCAGGACGCGCCGCGCCGGATTGGCGAGCGCCTCGACCACCGGATGCCAGCCGTAGAGCACGATCAGTTCGGGCTCGTCGGTGGCCCGCTCGGGGCGGCGCCATGCCGGGCCGGGCCGATTGGGCTTGCGCACTGTCATCAGGGTCGCCTCTCGCGCTGGTGTGCTGCTCAAAAGGCCGGTCCCAGCCCATTGCGCAGCGCTGCATATCAAAGCTCGGCCCGCCGTTGGATACTCTCGTCCAATTGCGAAGTGCGCCGGGTGATGCATGATCGAATATCGCCGGACTCGCGGAGCATGACCTATGAAGCCGATCATCGCGCGTTGGCAAACCTCGTCGGGGGACGGGATCGAGCATCTGGTGCTGCGGCACGAGGGCCAAGACATCGTCGCCGAGGGAGTGGTGCTGGGTGACGGCGGCCAGCCGGCCGCTGTCTGGTACCGCGTGCTGTGCGATTCGGACTGGCGGGTGCGCGACCTGCGCATCGCCCGGGTCGGCGCCGATCGCGCCGTTGAGTTGCAGGGCGACGGCCTCGGCCGCTGGCGTGACGACACCGGCGCCGCCATGCCGGCGTACGACGGCGCCATCGACGTCGATTTCGCCGCGACACCCTTCACCAACACGTTGCCGATTCGCCGGCTCGACCTCAGGCCCGGTCAATCGGCCGAGATCGCCGCCGTCTACGTGAATTTTCCCGATCTCACGGTGAGCCGCGAGCCACAACGCTACACGCGGCTCGGCGCGCTCCACTATCGCTTCGAATCGCTCGATGGCGATTTTACGCGGGATATCGAGGTGGACGAGCACGGGCTGGTGGTCAGCTACCCCGGCCTGTTTCAGCGGATTCTCTGATGCGAGTTCATCAGGGCGAACGAGGCTCGATTAGGCGTTGACAGGCGGCCCGGTGCTCCTCATAAGAGCCCCCGTTGCCCCGCCGTTACGGCGGGGTTTCGCGTTGAAGCTTCCGTGGCGGTCACGCTGCCGAAGCGACGATGGACACGGAGGGGTGCCCGAGTGGTTAAAGGGGACGGACTGTAAATCCGTTGGCTACGCCTACGTTGGTTCGAATCCAACCCCCTCCACCATCGTCCCCGACAGCGCCGGGACCTTGGCCTGACGTCGACGGCGCGGGTGTAGCTCAATGGTAGAGCAACAGCCTTCCAAGCTGATGACGAGGGTTCGATTCCCTTCACCCGCTCCACCGAAGTCCTTATCCTGGCCTGGTTGCAGGCTCCGCACGTGGGCCGGCGAGACCGCCGATTAGCCGTTCAGCTGTTCTGAGGGCGCGCGCGGCGAAGAATACCCTTGAGTGTTTGGGCATCGTGCACGGCCGCGGCGGCCAAGTCGTTGTTGAAGTAGGCCCAGACCGACCGTCCGGCCATCTCCTCCGCGATCATCCAGTCGCTCCAGTCCAGCAGCGATTCGTCAGCGTAGCGGCCGGAGTATTTGCCGCGCCCGCCGTGAAAGCGCACGTAGGCGGCCGGTCCCGTCGCCCAGCGGGGCGAAGCGACGCCGGGCAGGTCGTGGGCGACGAAGCCTGCGCCGAAGCGACCGAGTAATGCCAGCGTCGTTTGCGTGTACCAGCTGGCATGGCGGAATTCGAAGACGTGAATCAGGTCCGCCGGCAGCAGCAGGAGAAAGGCCTCCAGCCGCTCGAGATTGATCCCGAGCGTCGGCGGGAGCTGATAGAGAATCGGCCCGAGGGTCGGACCGAGGTGGCGGGTCGGCGCCATCATGCGCCGCATCGGCTCCTGGCATTCCTTGAGCTTTTTGGCTTGGGTGATGAAGCGATTGGCCTTGACCGCGTACCGAAAGCCCTGGGGAGCCTGCTGGCGCCAGCCGTCGAACGTTTCCGCCTTGGGCAGTCGGTAGAAGCTGTTGTTGATCTCGACCGTGTCGAAGCGCTCAGCATAGAAGGCGAACCAGCGCTTGACCGCCATCCCGTCCGGATAAAAGGCGCCGCGCCAGTGGCGATAGGTCCAGCCGGAGCAGCCGACGCGGATACCTGAACTGCAAGCCATGGCGGCGGTACTCCGAACACATCCCCGATCACAACGCACGCCGAGCCGTTGCGGTGCGCCGGTATGACCATTTCCGCCAACGTCGCCGCCGCCGGGCGGGCCGGCGGCAGGGGCAGGCCAGGGCGCGGCCACACCTTCGAAAGTTGTAGGCGCAGTGCCTCGCACGAGCATCGTGAACTGAGCTAAGAGCGCGCCGGGCTGTTGGGGGGCTTTATGACGTTCTTGAAATTGATGGTCGCGGTCGCGCTGGCGGCCGCGGTGGCGGCTTGCGTCACGGTGACGAACCCGGCGACGCGCGAGCAGGTGCTGACATACCGTTTGACGCGGGTGGACGTGGTTTACGCCGGAGACGCGAAGATCTGGTGGGGCGATGGCGAGCGCGAGTTCGCCGCCACCAAGGGGGTCGCCGCCCACAACGCAGAGAGCGTTGCTAATACGCCGGAGGGCCAAGCCTATTTGCGCGGCGCCATCTCGCACAAGCTCGAAGCGGCGTTCGAGCGGGCGCTCGCGCCCTACCTGGTCGGCGAGCGGCCGGTGCGGTTGCAGGTGGTCGTGAAGGGTGTCCGAATCTCGTCCGTCATTCAGCGCATCGTCATCGGTGGCAACCATGCGATCGCCGCCGACATCAATCTCGTCGACGCCAAAACGGGCGAGGTGCTGATCGCGTTCGCCGGCCAGGGGGCGTCGGTGCCGGCGGGACAGGGCATCGTCGGCACGATGGTCGACCATGCCCTCATGGCGGCCCCGATCGATCGCGTCATCGACAACATGGCCATCACCTACAAGAACTGGCTGCTGAAGATCTGACCAGCTACAGTCCACGTCGCCTCTTGAACCCGGCGGAAAAAGCCTCTAACGGGGCCTGCGATTTGGATAAGGACGCGGCCCCATCGCCGCCAGAAGGGTACCTGCGAGATGGCCAAAGAGAAGTTTTCGCGGACGAAGCCGCACTGCAACATTGGCACGATTGGCCACGTTGACCACGGGAAGACGTCGCTGACGGCGGCGATCACGAAGGT
>NZ_BMGG01000006.1:0-104164 GCF_014640075.1 Chelatococcus reniformis
GGCCACCCCATCCGCGACCTGGTGACGGTGAACGGCGTGCGGATCACCACCGACGACGGCACCTGGGGGCTGGTGCGCGCCTCCTCCAACAAGCCCGAGCTGGTGGTCGTCGTCGAGAGCCCGGTTTCCGAGCCCCGCCTCCACCAGATGTTCCACGCCCTCGACGCCATCCTCCGCGAAAACCCCGAGGTCGGACCCTACAACCAGACGCTCGGCCACTCATCGGAGACCACGCCTTGACCACCGGCCCGCGAAGGCTCCGCACACCATCCTCGCAACGCGAGCAAGCGCCATCGAACGGCGGCTGCGGCGACGGGAGCCTGCACGGAGGATCCAGCGGCAAGCGTGCTTGGGATCACGTCTGGCGTCCAGATGACGACCGAGAGCGCTTTCGAGCGAAGTGGACGCCGGTTCGCGTGACGAAAACGCGACAAATCAAACAGATAGAGCATTTTGGCGATTCGAAGAAACGCGGAATTGCTCTAGCGACAGACGCAGCCGCGAGCGACGCCCATTTCGTGTCGGCCAAGCGGATCGAACTCGACCTGCGCCGGCCGGGCCTCTCCGCGGGATCGTATTCTACCCACCTTGATGAGGCGACGAACCCAAAGCCGAGGCGCTCCTCCTACTTCGATAGGTTCGTACTTGTCACAACGCCCGCTCTATCGCGACGAATTCTATCCTCTTCCGCGTCGACGAAGGCAGGCTTCACACACCACGCCATCAAATGCATGCTCACCTGACATCGCCGGCGTCCAGCCGCGCCGCTCGCGGCGGCTCTCGGGGCTAGGCGGCTGATGACGATCAAACGCACCGCATCAGGCGCGGCCCTGCTGATAGCCGGTCGCATGATCGCGCGCATGCTCGACTTCATCACTCTACTGGTCCTCGCGCGGATTCTGAGCCCGGCGGACTTCGGCATCGTGGCGATCGCCACGACAGTCGTGGTCATCGTCGAGGCGCTCCTGGAGTTGCCGGTCGGGCTGGTGCTCGTTCGTCTGCCCAGGGTCGATCGAGCCGACGTCGACACGGCCTTCACCCTGGCAACCCTCCGCGCCATCACGGTTGCCGCGACATTGGCACTTCTGGCCTGGCCGGTTTCGGCGTTCTATGGCGACCCACGCCTGTTCGCTCTCATCTGTGCAATCGGACTTGCTCCGGCGGCGCGCAGCCTCTGCAGCCCGCGCCTGGCGCTCTTCGCGCGCGATCTCAACTTCAAGCCCGACTTCGCGCTCGAGGTCATCGGCAAGTCGACCTCGCTCGTCGTCGCCATCGGCTGGGCCCTTCTCACCACGAGCTATTGGGCCCTGGTCGCCGGCACGCTGGCGGCGCCGCTCGCCATGATCGTCGCCTCGTATGTCATCGCCCCCTGTCGTCCCCGGCTCTCATTGCGGAACTGGCGCCCATTCGCATCCTTCCTGGGCTGGACGAGTGCCTCGCAGCTCGCCAGCGCCATCAACTGGCAGTGCGACCGGCTGCTCCTGGCCCGCTTCGTCACGCCGACGCAGTTCGGCCAATTCTCGATGGCGACCGATCTGTCATACATGCCGACGCAAGCACTCGTGGTGCCGGCCATGCGTTCGGTCATGCCCGGCTTCGTGACGCTCAGCGCCGATGCCCAGGCGATCCGAACTGCCTATCAGAATGCCGTGTTCGCCATTTGCGCCATTGTGATGCCCGCCACGGTCGGTTTGGCGCTGCTGTCCGAACCTGTGATCCGCATTGCGCTGAGCGACAAATGGCTTCCCGCTGCGCCCATTCTCGTTTGGATGGCGCTGGCGACGATTCCCGAACTGCTGGTGGCGCCGCTGGGCGCATTGGCGATGGCCCTGAACCAGACGAATGTGTTGCTCCGCCGCAGTCTGGCCGAGCTTTCGATCAAGTTGCCGCTCACCGCAATCGCCGCTGCCTTCTACGGCATCTCCGGCGTCGTCCTCGTGCGTGTCGCGGTGTCAAGTATAATTTGCCTCGTCTCCATGGTATTGGTGCGCAAGCTCATCGCTCTTCCCGTCCGAAATCAGCTTGTCGGGCCGTGGCGTATATACTTGAGCTCCGGCCTCATGGCATGCGTTGTCCTGGTGGTGCGGCCATGGGTCCTTGACGCGTCGAGAGAACAACTACCGCTGCACCTCGCTGCCGCCGTCGCCTTGGGCGCCCTGGCATACGGCGCATCCCTCTTCGGACTGTGGCTGGCCGCGGGGCGCCCCGCAGGGGTCGAAGCCGCCGTCGTGAGGGGCCTTCAGCAGCAAATCCATACTCTGAAGCCAATTTATGATAAGCTTTTCGGACCGGCCACAGCGCGATGACTAAGCAGCAGTATCCCCATCGACAGATACAGAAAAACGACCAGGCGGACGCCTTTGCAATCGCGGCACCGACCTGCGCAATGAAGATCGTATCCGGGAGGGTCAGATGAGCACCTCGGCAATGAGTAATCCTCCGGTCGCGCCGGAAGCCCAGCCGGATATTCTCCACTTCCCGTGTTCCTCGTCGCAGCAACGTTGCTGGTTCATCGATGCGCTGGATCCCGGCAGCGCCGCACTCAACGTCGCGCTGCGCTGGGAGCTGACCGGTCTGATCAACGAGACACTCATCGAGCGGGCCTTCAACGTCATCGTCGAGCGTCACGAGGTGCTGCGGACGCGCTTCATCGAGGTCGACGGCGAGCCGATGCAGGAGGTGGTGCCCAGGCTGCGGCTGAAGCTGTCGAATATCGACCTGCGCCACCTACCCGAGGAGTTGCGGGACGGCGAGGCACGGAAGCTGGCCGAGCGCGAGGCGCATACCCCGTTCGACATCCACGAACTACCGCTGATCCGGGTCACGTTGCTGCGGTTAGCGGCCGATCGCGCCAACCTTTTGCTCACCGTGCACCAGATCGCCTTCGACGGCTGGTCGATCCGCATCGTCGCCGCCGAGTTCGGCGAGATCGCCGCGGCTTACGAGCAGGGCCGGTCCAGCCCGCTGCCGGAGCTACCGCTGCAATACGGCGACTATGCCCGCTGGCAAACGGAATACCTGGCAAGCCAGGCCAAGCGCTACGAGCGTTACTGGTACGACCAGCTGATCCATGCGCCTTATTTCGAGGTGCCCGGCGATTTCGAGAAGCCAGCCCGGCCGACCCACCGGGGCAACATACTGGCGGAGATGCTGAGCCCGGAGATGGGCGAGCGTATGGAGGAGACGGCGCGCCGTCTCGGCGTCACGTCATTCGCGCTCGGCTGCGCGGCGACTGTTGCGCTGCTCAAGCGCCTGACCGGCCACACCGACATCATCCTGGGCACGCAGGTCGCCGGGCGAGACGAGACCGACCTCGAGCCGCTGATCGGCGTCTTCATCAACAACCTGGTGCTGCGGGTCGATACGCGCCATGCGCACACGTTCGACACGCTGCTGGCGCGGACCAACGAGACGGTCAGTGAGGCCCTGATCCATCAGCGCATGCCGTTCCATCGGCTGGTCGAGCTGATCAATCCGCCGCGCGATCCGGCCAGGACGCCGCTGATCTCGATCAACTTCACGATGCTGAAGGAAGTGCTCGACCACAAGCAGTATGGCGGCCTGTTCCTGCATGGTCTGCCGTCCGTTTCGGCGGGATCGCTCTACGACCTCAATTTCTTCGTCGTAAAATGGCCCGACGGCTGGCGCATGGCCATGGAGTACAATCCGGACATCTTCCGCGATGACACCGCGCGCGCCTTCATCAAGCTCTGGCGGCAGGCGCTGGAGAGCGCAGTTGCCGATCCGGCCTTCCCGCTCGACAGCCTCGAGCCGCCGGCGCGGACCGCGCCTGTGCCCACATCGCCGCGCCGGGCCCTATCAGCGGCCGCCCTTCCCGTCGCGGGGGCGCGGCTAGGCCCCATGCCTGACCCGGCGACGGAACTGGCGCTGGCGGACATTTGGCGCGACGTCCTCGGAGCCGAGGAGGTCACCGCCGACTCCCACTTCTTCGAGCTTGGCGGACACTCATTGCTCGCTGTGCGCATGCTGGCGCGGGTTCACGCCAGGTTCGGTCGGCGCATCGACCCGCTCACGCTGTTCGAGGCCCCGACCCTGCGCCAGCTCGCACTCCGGTTGAGCGACGCGCAAGAGGCGGTCCCGGCATGGAGCCTTGTACCGATTCAGCCGCAAGGGACCGGAACGCCCGTCATCGCGATCAACAACACGCTCGCCTACTACAACGTGGCGCGGGCGATTGGCGCCGACCGGCCGTTCATCGGCGTTCAGCTGTTCGATCCGAATGCGCCCCGGGAATTGGAGGATCGTCCGCTCGAGGACATCGCACGTGACTATGTGAAGCTGATCCGCCGAGCTCGGCCGCGCGGACCGTATGTTCTGATCGGGCTGTGCGTGGCCGGCGCCATCGCCTATGAGGCGGCCCGCCAGCTTGAGGAGGATGGCGAGGACGTGCCGCTCGTCGTTCTGGCCGATCTGTGGCTGCCCGGCTATCTCGCCAACCTGCCGAAACGCCGAAAGGCAAGGTTCCGCCAAGCCTATCGTTGGCACGTGATCAAGCACCACCGCATGCAGTTGGCGACCGGCAACACGACGCTGCCGGATGTGCTGGCGACATACTCGATCGTCCGCAAAACGCGGCTGCTCGAGGCGGCAGCCGGCCTCGGGCTGATTGAGAACAGGCCCTACAATCAGGATGACTGGGGTAACCGCTGGTTCGTGCCTGCGCTGCAGCGGGCGCGTGAGGTCTATCGGGCGCGCCCGTTCCGAGGCCGCGTTGTGCTCCTGCGGAGCGACGAGATGATCCTCGCCGGCCTCGGCGAAGACATGGGATGGACGACAGTCCTGCCCAAGCCACCCTCGTCCTATGCCATCCCCGGATGGCATGCGGACATGTTCCAGGACGAGGGCGCGCGGGTGATCGCCGAGAAGCTCCGGCCCTTCCTCGAGGAGGTCGATGCCGAAGCGAAAGCGGCGGAGCCATCGGCGGCCACGTGATGGCCACGGTCTGGACGAATCGCGGAGCGTTGATCGCGGCGGGCGCGGCGACCGTCGCTTTCGTCGCGGCCGCTTGGCCGGGGACTTTCGCCATGTATGCGCATGCCCTGCGGGCAAGCACCGTCATCGCATCATCCCTCGTCTCCCGTCTCGGCACCCTGGTCGCGCCACCAGGCGCCGACGTGATCCACATCACTCAGATCCTCGCCGCGGACAGGGGAGAAGATCGCCTGCCGATCACCGTCGACGTGTGGTCCAGCAGCACTCAGGCGCCGGCCCCGCCGGCGCCATCGATGAATGGAACCACGGGCCCGCTGCGCACGCTCTTGCTGTATACAGCCGGCGGCGCTCACACACGGGCCGACAATGCCGCGACGGCTGCGGCCTTGGCGCGACGCGGCTACACCGTCGTCGCCCTCGACGATATCGAGCGCGCGCCCGAACATGAGGCCCGCAGGATCGAACCGCTGAGCTTCGATTTCAGTTCGGCGGAGGGGTACGAGCGTACGCTGCGGCGCAGCGACGCCAAGGTGCACCAGCAGGCCATTCGGCTCGTCGAGACGCTGAATCTGCTCACCGCGCAGTCGCGCCGACCGGGAGCGCCCGCATGGATGACGGGGCTGCGTCTTGACGCCGTGGGCGCCTTCGGCTGGTCGCTCGGCGGTGCGACGGCGGCGGAGGCCAGCATCCTGGACAGTCGCGTGCGGGCGGCCGCCAATCTCGACGGCTGGCTGTTCGGCCAGGCGGCGCGGGGGCGCGTCCGCGTACCCTACATGCTCGTCATGAGCGACTATCCCATCCCGAGCGACAACGAGCTCGACGATCCGGTCGCCAGTCGGCGGTATGAGGCCCGGCTCACGCGCCGCGACCTCACCGAGGAGCGACGGCTCATTGGCCGGCCCGGCAGCCTGGGGCTTCGCCTTCCGCATGCGGTGCATGAGAACCTCTCGGACAGCGCGCTCGGCCTTGCATTCTGGCGCACATGGTTCCGCGTCGATCCGATCCGCGCCAAGGCTCTGGTCAACGGGTGCCTCGACGCCTTCTTCGACCACCACCTCAAAGGCGCGGCGCCGCGTGGCTGCCTGGACGAGGCCTATGCAGCTCAAGGCATCCAGCGTCTGACCACGATCGAGTGGCCCGGCGCGGGCACCGCGACGGCGCCCATATAGCCGGCGGCGGGCTCAAAGTGGAAGAGTTCCCATTGGGACGATGCTTCGGGTGCACCGGCAAGACGCAGAAGGCGAGGCTCCTCGGAGGGCCCCAAGGTCACATCGAAAGCGTCGAGCGGTTGGGCAAGGCCGAGCCCGAGCGCCTTGATGACAGCCTCCTTTCGCGTCCAGCAACGATAAAAGCAGGCCAGCCATTCGGCGCCGCCATAGACGGCTAGCGCGGACCTTTCCGCTGGCGAGAACGAGATCTCCGCAACGCCGGCCTCGATCTGTACGATCTGCTCGATGTCGAGGCCGAACGGCACGCTCCGCCCTATGCCCAAAGCGGCAAGGGCGCCGGAATGGCTCAAGTTGAAGTGAGGCCCCGCGTCGCCGGCCAGCGTCGGCTTGCCGTGCGCGTTATAGGCGAAGCCAAGTGAAGCTGGATCCCGGTCGACCTCCGCGCCGAGAATACGCCGCAACATGCCCCTCGCCGCCGTGAAACGCAGACGATCCCGCGCACGGACGAAGCGAGCCGCCCTGTCCCGCTCGTCCGGGGACAGCCATCGTTCCAAATGGCACATCTCGTCGAGCGCGCGGTCCAGGCCGAAGAGCCACACATCGATCTGGCTGGTCACCCCACAACGCCTCGCATTGGCCCAACACCCCAGCTTGGCACTGTGCACCAGGCAAGGCGGCGCTGGCCAGCTGGCCGTTCACAAAGCGAACAGACCGGGGGCGGACTCGGCCAGTGACCTCATCGCGGCATATTGGGGTCCGAACGAGAAATGCCCGGCGAACGCGCGCGTGGTGACCACGCCCGGCCGAGACAGGCTGACAGCATTCCTGCAGATGTGCGCCTCGTCGGCACCAAGCGTGCTCTGCCCGGCCAGCAGCCTCCTGCGGAAGACGGGAAAATGACCTATCGCGTCCCACAGCGAGCGTTCGAACGCAATCAAGCCGATGCTGAACTGAATCGGGCAGAGCAGCGTCCGGGGCGTTGCAGAGAGCCGGGCCGCGGTCTCCTCGAGGGGGGCGGTGTGCTCCCACATCCAGATGGCTGCGGCCGGGTCCGTCTGGATCGGAACCCCCGAGGCCGCCACGCGAGCGCGACCGAACCGCTGTTCGAACTCGCCCAGCAATCCCAGCATTTTGAGCAGATAGCGATAGCAGAAACCGTTGACCGGAATCATTGGCGCCACGAACCCGGGATCGACAATACCCTCGGCTTTAATTCGGTGATATTCCTCGACCAACTTGGAGATCGTGTTCTCCAGCAAGAACATATCCTCATCCAGCTTGATGAAGAGCTCCGCCTTGTCGTGCAGGGCGAAACCAATATTCTGTGCCAGCGAAACATCGTTGGTCGCCGTACTGAGATAGCTCCAACCTTCACTCAGGCATAGGCTCGCCAATTCATCGCTGTACATGCCGGGCGACACGATGCAGACATCCGCATCGATCAGCGCCGCCTTGAAACGGGGCATGACGAAGGGCCACAAATCTCGTTTGTAGCCTGCCAGCATGCAGATGAGCTGGGTCGAACCACGGCTGCGATCCTCGAATCGCACGCGATCAAGAGAACCGAGCCGACGGTCGATGCCTTTCGCCCACGTCTTGAGACCACTATAGACCGATGGGATGACATTGCGCGCCTGGCGCGATGTCACGGTCCCACGCGCCACCAACTCAGCTGCCATTGTGGCCCCTTTGTCTCGCGCGCTTCACGCGGTCCTGTGCGGCTCCGCGTCCGACTCGATAACAAGGCGAGCCGACCTGAACCGGCCGACGGAGCGCGCGTCAGCTCATTGTCGGCCCCCGTCCCTATTTCGCTAGTGCGAAAACGACGGACACCCCGCCGTCATAATGAGTAGCCCAAACGGCGGCTCCGCTGGCTGCGGAATGCGAACGGCCAGCCGCCTGCACCGCCTATGTCCGCCGCAGCGCCAATGGCCGGGCCGTGCCTCGGCGTGGGCCTGACGTGTGGTCAGGCCCACGTTGTCGCCGCAGGAATGATGCCCGCCGTATTCGCCTTGCGGGGCCTGGAGGGACGTGCGGCGTCAACCGACCGCAGCGCGCGCTGAAGCCGGGCGCGCACGGGCCCCCTCCCTATTATCCGGGCGCTGCGCGCGGGCCGTTGAGGGGCTGGAGGCCCTGTGAATTTCGGTCCCGAAGAACAGCGCATCCTGCTCGGCCCGCAGTCGAACGCTCAGTCTTCCCGACGGCAGCTCCACATCATTGTACGTGACGACCTGATCCCTTGGTATGTCGCGCTTCAATCTGCATCCCTCGGCAATCCCCATCGGAAGCAGCCGCTCGGTAACCACCACGTCCGCCCTCTCGGCAAGGCCGTAGGTCATGTAATGGCCGATCCCGTCGATGACCTCACCGGCGCTGAGGTCGCGTTTCGCGGCAGCGACCACGTCGACGCACGGCGGCCCGATCGGTGCTATGGCCGCGTCGCCGAACAGGACCGCACGCGCGATCGTCGTTGGCACCTCGAAATGGCAAAGATGGTAAGGCCAGTAGAAGCAATAGAGCGGCCCCGGGCCCATCTTGTATAGCGAGAGGTAATGCTTCTCCGTACGATCGTCCGTGGTGCCGAGCACGAAGACCCCTGGATTTGGCATCGCGCCGACGACGTAGTCCACGATCCCGGGCCCTTCGAGGAGATCCTCGGCAGGATACCAACCGACCGCCCCCTGGATCGGCGTGCCCGGCTCGACGGTTGGCCCGTACATTCCCCTCTTGGCGACGGTCATCCCGGTCGCATTTGCCACAATGGCATTCTCGAACGAGATCTTCGTGCCATCGGCGAAGGAGGTTACCATCGGAGCCTTCATGCCCCAGGTCTTCGCGAAGCCCTCCTGCGTCGTCGGATTACGATATGGATCGTGCAGCCCCTTGATGTTGCCGCACAGCACCGGCCTGATCCCAAGCCCCCGGACCCAGCGGAAGAGATTCATGATTACGCCCGGCTGATCCCCCTCCGTGTTCGTAATCACGACCCCCGCGCGGTCGGCATAGACCTTGAGCAACGGGCCGATGGTGCTGTCGAGCTCCGCGTTCATCAGCGCGACATGCTTGCCCTGCGTGATCGCGCGCACCGCCACGAGCGCCGAGAATTCCACCGCGCCGGTTACCTCTACGATAGCATCTATGTTGCCGGCATCGCACAGGAGCATCGGATCGTCAGTCACGGCGCGGCGACCGGCCGCGATCGCGCTCTCGAGCTGCTGGACGCTGGACACCGAAACAATATCGGTGGCACCTGCATCGGAATAAGCGCTGCGCGCGTTCTCAACGTTCCGGTTGGAGATGGCGACCAGCTCCATGCCGGAGAAATAGCGCAGGAGCTGCATGGCGATCCCGCGCGCCATGAAGCCAGCTCCGACCATCCCGACCCGAATGGGCCGGCCTTCGGCCGCCCGCTTTGCGAGCGCGTTGTCAACGATGAACATCGATCTCTCCCGCCCCTATGAGGTCGCCAGCGCGTGGGGTATCGGCATAAGTTCCGGCTCTTCGGCGAAGTCCGGCCAGTTCGAATCCTTCGCCGAAATGACCTTCGGCTCGACCGGCCACGAGATCCCGAACGACGGATCGTTCCAGCGAATGCCTCGTTCAGCTCCGGGTGCATAGAACTGCGATACGAGATATGTGACTTCGGTGTCGTCCTCCATCGTGAGGAATGCGTTGGCACAGCCCTTGGGCACCAGAAGCATCGCATAGTTCGCGCCTGTCAGCGCGACGCTGATATGCTTCTTGAAGGTCGGCGATTGCGGCCTCAGATCGATCACGACATCATGCACGGCACCGCGCGTACAACGCAGGAACTTGTCTTCCTGGTGGGGCGCGAGCTGGTGGTGAAAGCCGCGCAGCGTATGCTTGCTCCGGTTGAACGAGATATTCGTCTGGGCCACCTCGCCGCTCAGCCCGTGCGCCTCAAACTCCTTCCTGCACCACCCGCGCGCAAAGAAGCCGCGCTCGTCGGTGAAGGGCTGCAATCGCACGAGCTTGACGCCCGCGATCGCCGTGTCTTCGAACTGCATGTAAGCTCCCTCTTAGCTGGGGCGGAGCCCTGAACGATCCGAAATCCGCCGGCAGCCGAAACGGCTCAGCACTGGACGACTTCGGAAGCGGCAGAGCGGCTTCGAGCACTTCGCCATTGGATGAGATCATCCAATTGCACCGAAACGCTCCGACTCGCTGAACCTGGAGCACTTCTTTTGCGATTGAGTGTTGCCGCCCAACCGCGAGGCATTCTAGAGCGTTTCCGCGTTTCTTCGAATCGCCGAAATGCTCTATCTGTTTGTTTTGTCGCGTTTTCTTCACGCGAACCGGCGTCCACTTCGCTCGAAAACGCTCTAGAGCCCGAAGAGTACGCGCGAACCGTGTGCTTCATATCCAAGGTGGACGAACTTCATGTCCGACAAGGCGCTGGCAACGCGCTCGCGGTGTTCGGGTCGAACGACGAACATCAGGAAGCCGCCACCTCCGGCGCCGCATAGCTTGCCGCCTTCCGCACCGGCGGCCATGGCCCGCTCGTACCGGTCGTCGATGAACGGATTCGAGACGGCCGACGCAAGCTCCCGCTTCATCTCCCAGTTCTTCTTGAGGGCACGGCCGAACTCAATGGGGTCGATGGCGTGATCCGTGCAACGCTCATGCAGCGCGTAGGCGTCATCGCGCATCTGACGCAGGACGTCGAGCTTCTTGCGCGTGTTCGCCTTCTGCTCGGTGAGGACGGAGCTCGCAGCCCGCTGATGACCGGTCCAGAACATCATCAGATGATCGAAAAGATGTACGACGGCCCGATGGGTGACGCGCTGCGGCTCGACCGAAACTGCGCCACCACGCCTGAAGCTAAGGAGATTGAGGCCGCCGAATGCTGCTGCGTACTGGTCCTGCTTGCCGATCGGCTCCCCGAGCACGTCCATCTCGATGTGACAAGCTTCTTCCGCCAGTTGGCCGGCAGTGATCCGCTCGCCCCTGAAAGCATGCAACGCGTTCAACAGACCAACCGTAAACGAGCTCGATCCGCCCATCCCTGATGACGCCGGCATGTCGCCGACCGAGCTGATATAGATCGGCGGGTCGACATCGAGATAACGAAGGCATTCGCGCGCGATGTTGTTCTTCAGCTCGTCGATGGTGTTCGCCTGCTCCGTCTGCGAGTAGTTCAAGCGGATCGGTTCGTTGAACAATTCACTGTGGCGTTTCACCGTCACGAAGACATATTTGTCGACGGACGCACTGAGTACGGCTCCGGTCTCAATGTTGTAGAAATCCGGCAGGTCGGTGCCACCGCCGGCGAAGCTGATCCTCAGCGGTGTCCGCGTCAACACCATCGAGGGTGTCGACTGCCGCAGGATGCTCGGCAGCTCGAGCCCGTGTCCCAGCGACACGGAGCTCGGTGCGTCTTCCACCAGGACTGCCATCGCGTCATCTCCCTCGAGCCGGGACCGGAGGCGCACCGGCCCCGCAGGCGGCATGCACACGCTACGCTTGAGGATCACGCCGCCATTGCGGCCCAGCGCAGCTGGCCGTCGACCTGCCCGCTGTCGATCAGATGCCGCAGCCAGTGCAGCCGTGTGAACCGCTTGTCCTTGAAGTCGGCAGCGGTCAGGCCGATCCTCGTAAAGGCCTCGTAAAGCTCTCGCGCGCCGTCCCGTGGGGTCCACAAGAATTGGAACGCGGGGAACGTTCGCTTGAACTTACCAAACCCGGCCTTGTACGTACGCTGGTCCGCGCCCGGTTGGGGCACCATCTCCAGCGTGCAGCCCGGCACGGTTTCGGTGACGATCCGGGCAAGGTCGGCGATCTGATGATTGAGATGGTCGGCGCCCATGTTGAACGCCTGGTCATGAATGTCGGCACGCGGCGCTTCGAGGATCGTCTGAAAGGACCGCGCCACATCCTGGACGTGGACAACCGGACGCCAGGGGGTGCCGTCGCTGAAGACCTGGACGCGGCCCGCGCTCACAGCCATGCCCATCAGGTTGTTCAACACGGTGTCGAAGCGCATGCGCGGGGAGAGGCCGTAGACCGTTCCGTTCCGGCAGAAGACTGGCGAGAAGCTGTCGTCGGCCAACTCGCTGAGCGCGGCCTCTGCCGTAACCTTGGACCGGGCGTACTCGGTCTGTGGAGCCAGCGGAGCATCCTCGTTCGCCTCGGCGACCTCCGACATCCCGTACATGATGCAGGACGAGGAGAAGACGAAGCGCTTGACGCCCGCTTGCTTGGCGCATCTGGCAAGGCGCACGCTACCGGTGTGATTGATGTCGCGGGTCCAGTCTTCCCTGAGGTTGCCGATCGGATCGTTGCTCAATGCCGCCAGGTGGACGATGGCGTCGAACCCATCGAGATCTCGCGGCGTCACCTCCCGCAGGTCCTTCTCGATTGTCGGGATGTTGTCCTTGTCAGGGACGAGCGAGCACTGCTGGAAGAGATTGCTGTCGAGGCCGACGACATCGAAGCCGGCTCTCTTGAACCACGGTCCCATGACGGAACCGATATACCCATTGTTCCCCGTTATCAGGATGCGTTCCGGCTTGCTGTCAACTTGGGTCATGGCGTCATCCGGCAGAGGCCAGGTTCGTCGCTGAGGCTCGACAATCTCGCTTCAAGACGTGGCTGGCGATGTGGAGCAGTGATCGATCGGCGGTCACTTGCAGGAAGGGGCACTCGGCCGCATCGGCGGCCAGCTTGTCGCGTTCATCGTCACCGATGAACAGCGTTCTACTCATGTCGAGGGAGAACTCCCTTTGCGCCTGAAACAACATGCCAGGCTTCGGCTTACGACAGTCGCAGCCCTCGTCCCAGTCGTGCGGGCAATAATAGATCGCATCTATACGCCCGCCTGACTGAGCGATGTCACGCTTCATCCGGTCATGGATGACCTCGACATCGCCCCTCGTCATCGCGCCCCTGTTGACGCCCGCCTGGTTCGAGACGATGAGCACCCGATACCCGGCCTGGGTAAACCGTGCGACCGCGTCCCTGGAACCGGGCAGCCACTCCCATTCATCCCAAGACCGGACATAGTGGGCGCGCGCCGGCTTCCTGTTGAGGACCCCATCGCGGTCGAGGATAACGGTCGGCTGCCGCATGAAGAATGTTTCGGTGGCCGGGAGCCGTTCGAGCGAACCGACGCTGTAGTAGCGGTGGTCGCTCACATAGGCGGAAAGCCTTCCCTGCGCGGCGAGCGGCGTGTAGACCGCTTCTTCGAACAGCAGATCCTCCTCCGGCAGCAGGTCGAGGGTGCGGTCGGTGAGAATGGCGTAGCTGATCTCGACGCCCTGAAGTCCCGGCGTTGTTCGAAGGCGGTCGAACACCGTGACGTTGTCGTCCTCGTCGAGGATCACGCTGCCGCGCGAATATGCGTCCTTGTTGCTGTACACTGTTATCATGCCCGGCTTTTGTGCCTGCAGGAACCGCTGCCACATGCGGTCCATGTTCATGGGCCAATAATTGTCGCAGTAAAGCATCAGAAAGCACGGGTCGATCAGGTGACGAGCGGTCCGCACACGACTACTGGTCAGATCGTCCGGTCCGGTCACGGAATACTCGATCTGCATGCCCCAGTCACGCCCGTCCCCGAAATAATCCTGGATCACATGCGGAAGATAGCCGAGCAGCAGCAGCACGCGTTCGAAGCCCTGATTGCGCAGCTGCTCGAGCTGGTAGGCGAGGAATGGACGCCCGAGAACCGGGACCATTGGCTTGGGCCGATCGGCCGTCAGGGGTCGCATCCGGGTCCCGCGCCCCCCGGCAAGGATGACTGCCTGGCGTGGCCGCTCGTAGTTTCGTCCTTCGATCAAGGTCACTGCATCCGCCCCCCGGATCGCTCGCGTCAGGCATTCACGGCAAGGGTTGCAACTGGGGGCAGGCGCACGATCACGTCCTCCTCGGTCACGACGTCGGCAATGAGATACTTGGTAATGGAATGCATCAGAGCCGAATGCACATCCTCGACAAGCTCGTAGGCACCTTTCTCGGAATCGACGAGAACGATGTCGTCACAGAGGCCCTTAAGCTTGCCGCCATCGAAGCCCAGCAGAGCAAGCGTCGTCATGCCACGGTCCTTCGCCAATTCGACCGCCGAAATCAAATTGGGAGAGTTGCCGCTGGCCGAGATGACGACCAGCACGTCGCCCCGCTCGGCGAAGTTCTCGAGCTGGCCTGAAAAGACCCGCTCATAGCCTTCGTCGTTGCCGAGCGCCGTCAGCCACGAGATGTTGTCGCTGAGGCTCGTGACGCGGAATGGAGGCCGTCCCGAGCGCTTGGCTGCCTTGCCGAGGTCGTTGACCCAATGTGATGCCGTCGCCGCACTGCCGCCGTTGCCCGCAATGAAGACGCGTGCGCGCCGGTCGCGCGCCTCGCGCAGGGTTTGGCAAACGCGTTCAACAGCACCCGTGTCGACATCAGCAAGCATCGCGCCCAGGGAGCGAAGGTAGGTGGTCGTTGCATGTCGAATGGATCGTTGCTGTTTCATGATGGCACTTTGGCTGCTTGCAACTGCGAAAGATCGTTGCGCTTTCCGCAAGTGAGAGCGAGACCGCCTATCGGCCAGGGGATTAACCATTTAGATGGATGCTCGAACTCAGCTTCCGAGTTGGACGAGCGTTCCCGTCGTCGCAAGTGGCGGACGCTCCCGCCAACAGTTCGCTCGCGCACCCTTCGACCGGTCCGAATGCAGCAACGCGCCGTCACCCATCTGATTTGACGATGCGGATACGTCTTTCGAACATGGGCACCTTCCTTTGAGAGGGAGACACTTGTCGCTTGAGACGCGCATTTTCATCATGATCTGCGCAGAATATTCGACGCCCATGCCGGGACGCATTGCCTACAAGGAGGCTCTCGGCAAATGCAAAGTTCCACGACCCCTTCATACATGCCGCGGAGCCAGAAGGGAGCCATACGATGCACGACCGGTCCGCTCGGCCCCTCGTCGCCATCTCCACTCCAGTTTACAATGGCGCGCGCTATCTTGCTGAGACGATGGCGTGCGTCCAGGCGCAGACGTATGGCAATCTCATTCACCTGGTCGTCGATAACGCCAGCACGGATGAGACGCCTCGGATTATCGACAGCTTCAAGGGCGGGCGAGTGCCGGTCGTCTCGCTGCGCAATCCCGTGACCGTGCCGATGACCGACAACTGGAACGCTGCCGCCCGCCTCGCACCGGCGCAGGCAGCCTATTTCCGGATCCTACCTGCGGACGACCTTATCCTTCCGCAAGGCATCGAGAAGATGGTTGCCGTCGGCGAGCGCCACCCGGAAGTGGGTATCATCGGCTGCCAGGAGTACATGGGAACCGCGCTTGTGGGCAACGGCCTGTGCCCCGACCACGAAGTGTTCGACGGGCGCGCGATCGTCCGCGGCTCCCTGCTCAACGCGATCCACGGCTTCCCTCACCTTCATTGCCTTTACAGAGTGCCGCCGGGAGGGCTCGCCGACCCGTTCTACGAGACGGAGTTTCGCGGCGCGGAGTTGTTGTGCATCGATTCCGACGCGGCCATGCGGGCGCTCGCCCGCGGTCCCTATGGCTTCGTTCACGAGCCACTGGTCGTCACCCGGCTTCACGAAGGCTCTCAAACGTCCACGGTGGTGAGCCCGACGCGCATGAAGATGTGGCAGGAATTGCAGTTGATCGATCGCTGGGGACCGATCGTCTTTGATAGCGAGCAGGCCTACCGTCGGTGCCGCGCAAAGCATTTGCGATACTACTACAGGTACCTCTTGATGTGGCGCGCAAAGCGACAGCGGGCCCACATAGAGCAGCATTCGGGCCTGCTGCGCTGTGCCGCCGCCGTTCCCCGGTTGATCGACTACGCCGCGGCCGTCGCCGAATGGCCGATACGGCACCTCGCGAAGGGGCTGCGTCGCGCCGCGGTCGGCACGGGCCTTGCCCCCCGATATCAGAGGTTCTGAAGGGAGCTCCTTAGATGGTCAGCGTTGACAAGCCGAGTCGTGGCGCGCCTGAGCTTAAGGCAGGCGCGCCACTTTCGAGACCCGACGCTGACCACGTGCCGACGCGAACGGAAGCGGTTCGGCCCGCGGACTATCCCGTAGGCTCGCACGCAGGGCCGACGGGAGCACACTCCCCTTCCCACGCCGTGCGAAGCAGCGCTCGCGTGCTGGAGGTCGATGGCCTGCGGGCGCTGGCGATGATCGCCGTCGTCGCTCAGCACTGCCTTATCTTTCCGCCTGGCTGGGCCGGCGTGTGGCTGTTCTACGTCATCTCTGGCTACGTCATCACGCGCGTTTTGCTGGAGGAGGTGGCTACCGCGGCTCCGGTCGCCCGTCTCAGGGCATTCGTATGGCGCCGCGTATTTCGCATTGTTCCGGTCTACCTTCTCTATATCGCGATCGCCGGGGTGATCGTCAGCGCCCTCGGCTACGCCTCATACCTGAGAGACCTGCCGGCGCTGCTTACGTTTCTTTACAACTGGCAAACAGCCATCGTTCCCGGGCAGCCGGTCTTCAATCACTTGTGGTCACTCAGCGTCGAAGAGCAGTTTTACTTGATTTACCCGCTGCTCTTTTTGTTTCTGCCGCGACGGACCTATCTTTGGGCCATCGCGGCCATCGTGTTATGTGGCCCACTGATCCGCGCAGCCACGGTTCTTCTCATATCGCAGACGGACCTGCCGGTGGAGCGATATCCGTGGTTCATCTATCACGGGTCCATCTGCCATTTCGATGCGTTTCTGGCCGGCGCGCTGATTGCGAACTTCGAGCCCAGATTGAAGAATGATCGCCGCGTCGTCCCCATATTGATCGCGGCGACGATTATTGCGGCGCTTTCGTATCTTGCATTCTGTACGTCGTGGGACCGCGTCGGACAAGTTGGGGTCTTCAAGCTGCTTACGGAGCACGCGTTCCCGGAGAATCTCATTGGCAGAGGACGCGAACTCTTCGCCTACTCAGTCATTAATCTTGCATCGGTAACGGCCTTGTGCTTCGCGATCAACGGGGCGGGGAAGGCTAAGTTGCTCGCATTCCGCTGGCTGGTTCAAGTTGGCAAGATATCCTATGGCGGATACCTCTATCATAATCTCGTGCTGTGGATCTTCATTACACTGATCATGCCATTTCCATTCAAGGACATGGGCGTGATGCAAAGACTCCCCTGGTTCCTCGTCGTCTTGGCAGTAACGGTCGCAGCTGCTTACGTATCGTTTTACAGATTCGAGCTGCCGATCATGCAGCGGCGCCGTCTGCGGATGGGGCCAAGGCCCGGGCTGGACGCCATGCCCGATGAACTGTCGGTAGGTCGAAGTGCCGACCTCGCCGGCGTTCCCCTGCCTCTTCGAGGCCGCTGACGGAAGCGCGGTCCTGGCCGGTCAGGAGGTCGCCAGGGCCGTGCGCAATGGGAGGCCGCTGGCGCGAAGCGCGATCGTGTCCCGCAAAGTGGTGTAGCTGGAGTGGGCATCGGCGGTTGCCGGTTAGGTTCGCGTTGCTAGGACCGGCACCCGACCGTAGCCCTGCGGCGCGGCACCGCCGTTGCGCTTCGGCCTCCGCGGCCTTCGCCGTCCGCTGGCCCTCGGCCCGCCTTCACGAGCGGGTCAATGCATCCTTCCGCCCGCGCTCTCACGAAGAGGTTGCGGTGATCGCCCCGGTGCGACGCGCGGCAGCGTGCAGGTGGGGCAGGATCGCCGCCAGGTGGTCGTCGGTCAGCCGCGCGTGGACGGCGACGACGCTGAGCGACAGCACCGGCGCCCCGGCCCGCGTCGGCACGGCTACGCCGATGCCTCGCACCCCCGGTATCGGCTTGTCGGAAATATCGGCGAAGCCGTCCCTGCGCGCCTGCGCGACGCGGGCGCGGAGCTCCGCGACCGGGATCGGCGTCGCCGCGTAGGCGGCCGAGCCGAGGATCTCCTCCGCCTCGTGCGGCCGCATCGCCGCGAGCAGCGCCACACCGCCGGTGCCGATGCCAAGCATCAGCCGCGAGCCCACCTCCCACACCGCCGCGCGGATCGGATAGCCGCCGTCCGCCCGATCGAGGCACACGGTCTCGATGCCCGTGCGCATCGCCAGGAACACCGAGTCGCCGGTCTCAAGCGCCAGCTGCCGCAGGCGCGGGCGGCAGCTCTCGACGAGCTGAGCATGCGAGCCGGCGGCGAGCCCGAGCTCGAAGGCGAGCGCGCCGAGCCGATAGAGCCTGGTGACGGGATCCTGCACGACGAACTGCTCGTGGACGAGCGCCTTGAGGATGCGGTGCGTCGTCGGTTCCGTCAGCCCCGCCGACAGCGCCAGGTCACGCAGCCGCCGCCCCTCCACCGCGCCGCGCGGAATGGCGCGCAGGATCTCCGCGGCCCTGGCGATGAGCTGTGCCCCCTGCGGGGCGCCAGCTGTTTCGGTCGATCCCACGAAAACTCCATAATGTGGAACTAACTAGGCCTGACGGTTCGTCCGCTCGATGGCCCCTATCAACAGTTACGCTTGAACTTCCAGCGAAAGTGGCACAGACTTAGCAACATAAACATCCACTATGTGGAAGTTGTCAATTCCCCGCGTTGGACGCCTTGGCCAACCGACGCGCGCCGGACCCCGGCGGGATCGTTGTGAGGAGGAGTTCGCCCGTGAAGGTGCATTGGTTCGCGGAGGCCAGTTATCCGCATCTGCCGCCGAATTTCCGCGAGACCGGCCTGTCGAGCTGGGTGACCACCCCGGCGCATCTGCACGATCCCTACGAGGTGGGCGAAATGTGCCGGATGTTCATCCGGCTGATGCAACAGGCGGATCGCGAGGGCTTCGACGGCCTGGCCGTCAACGAGCATCACCAGACGCCCTTCGCGGTGACGCCGTCGCCGAACCTGCTCGCCGCGACCCTGGCGACGACGACCGAGAAGGCGGCGCTGCTGATCATCGGCGACTCGCTCGCCCTCTACAACCCGCCGATGCGCGTGGCCGAGGAGATGGCCTGGCTCGATTGCCTGTCCAACGGCCGCGTCATCGCCGGCTTCGTCTTCGGCACGCCGATGGATTCGCTCTATTGCTACGGCGTGCCGCCGCTGGAACTGCGGGAACGCTTCCACGAGGCGCGCGATCTCATCACCCGGGCCTGGAGCGAGCCGGAGCCCTTCGCCTTCAACGGCAAATACACCAAGCTGCGTTACGTGAACCTGTGGCCGCGGCCGCTTCAGCCGCGCATGCCGATGTGGGTGCCCGGCTCCGGCAGCGTCGAGACCTGGGACCTCGCCCTCGACAACGACTATTGCTACGGCCACCTGTCGTTCTCGGGCCTGCATTCGGCCAAGCCGCTCGTCGACGCCTTCTGGGACTACGTCGACGAGAAGGGCATCGAGGCCAATCCCTACCGCATGGCCTTCACGCAGCTCATCTGCTGCGCGGAAACCGATGCCGAAGCCGAGGCGAAATACGCCGAGGCGGTGAAATACTTCTACCGCAACCGCTATGTGCATCCGGGCTTCGAGTCCGTGCCGGGCTACCGGACGGCGAAGTCGATGCAGTCCATGGCGCAGCACGCCCAGCAGACCACCTCGAAGCTGTCGCCGGAGGACAAGGCGCGTGCCGGCCGCGGCGAGATGGGCTTCTGGGAGTACGACAAGCACGGCTTCATCGTCGCGGGCTCGCCGGAGACGGTGCGCCAGCGCCTCGAGGAGCTCGCCAAGGACCTGAAGATCGGCCAGCTCATCGGTTGCCTGCACATGGGCAACCTCGCGGAGGAGGTTGCGGTGGAGAACACGCACCTGCTCGGCACGCGCGTCATCCCCAAGCTGAAGCACCTGTGGACGGAGTTCGAGGACCGCTGGACGCCTACGCCGCCCGCGCGGGGCGTGCGCGCATCCGCGACGCCGGCCCTGGTCCGCAACCGCGAGCTGGCGAGGGCATGATGCAGATCGTTCTGGAGACCATCGGCACGACACCCGTCCGCTCCTGGACCGGTGGCCAGGGCGCGCCGCTCTTCTACCTGCACGGCTTCGAGCAGCATCCGGGCGCCGCCTCCTTCCTGCGGCGCCTGACCGAGGACCGCGCCGTCCGCGCCCCCGAACATCCCGGCTTCGGCCGGAGCGGCGGCTTCGAAGCGCTCGTCGACATCAGCGACCTCGTCCTGCACTACCGCGCGGTGATCGAGGCGGCGGCCGCGCAGCACGGGTCGGTCGATCTCGTCGGGCATTCGCTCGGCGGCATGTTCGCCGCGGAGATCGCCGCCTTCTGCCCCGACTTGGTGCGCAAGCTGGTGCTCGTCGCGCCCTACGGCCTCTGGCTGGACGAGGCGCCGCTGCCGGACCCGTTCGCCATCACGCTGCCGGAACTCACCAAGGCCAAGTGGTCCGATCCCGAGGCCTGGACCGCGCGGGAGCCGAACGGCTTCGCCGCGGGAGACGCGCCGAGCTACGACGCCTATCGCCAGCAGAACCTGGGGGCCGCCACCAAATACATGTGGCCCATTCCCGACCGCGGCCTCGCCCGCCGCCTGCCCCGTGTGCGGGCGCAGACGCTCATCATCTACGGCGCCGACGACCGCCTGGTGCCGCCAGTCTACGCCGACGCTTTCAGCCGTCTGCTGCCGAACGCCCGCAGCGTCATCCTCCCCCGTTGCGGCCATCTGCCGATGATCGAGGCCGAGGATGCCTTCCTCGCCGAAGTCCGATCCTTCCTGGGCTGAGACGGAGGCAGAGAGGTGAGCGACCACCCCGATCCGGTTGCCGGCACTGCTCGGGTGAACGGCATCGAGCTGCATTTCGAGATCGGCGGCGACGGCCCGCCGCTGCTGCTCATCAGCGGGCTCGGGCAGCATTCGGGCGCCTGGGCCGGGGTGCTGCCGCGCCTGCGCCAGCGCTTCCGCACGTTGGTCTTCGACAATCGCGGCACCGGGCGCAGCGCCGTGCCGCCCGGGCCCTACCCCATCGACGCGATGGCCGACGATGCGGCGGCGCTGCTGGAGCATCTCGGCATTCCCGTAACCGCGGCCGTCGGCTGGTCGCTGGGCGGCTCGGTGCTGCAGTCCATGCTGATCCGCCACGGGCGGCGGCTCTCAGCCGCCGTCTTGCTCAACGCCTTCCCGAGCTACACCGAGCTCCAGCACATCTGGCTGGATGCGCTGATCGCGCTGCGCCGCAGCGACGCGTCGCCGGAGGCCAAGGCGGCGTTCGCCATGCCATGGGGGCTGACGCCGCTCGGGCTCGCCGACCACGCGCTCGCCATGCAGGGCGTGCGGGCGGCGGCCGCCGATCCCTACCCCACGAGCCATGCCGCCTTCGAGGCGCAGGCGGCAGGACTGCGCGTCTACGACGCCCGCCCCGGCCTGCCCACGGTAAAGACGCCGACGCTGGTGCTCGCCGGCGCCGAGGACGTGCTGACGCCGGTGGCACAATCGGCGGAGATCGCGTCGCTCATTCCCGGCGCGCGGCTGCACGTGATGGGAAAAGGCGGCCACCGCATGATCGTCGAGTATCCCGACGAGGTGCTCCGTCTCATCGACGGTTTCGTGCGGTAGGGCCCGATCCGCTCGAAACAGAGGCTTGGAGCGCGGCCGATCGGGTGGAGGCACCGGCAGGCGGCGCTGCAGACGACACGACGACCACAACGAAGGGCGGCCGGGGCCAACCGGCGCCCGCATCAGGAAACCAAGAGGAGAGCCATTCCATGAAGCGCAGGCAGCTTCTCCAGTCGGCCGCCGTGATGGCCGCCGGAGCCATGCTTCCCAGGAGCGCCTGGGCGAACAAGGCCGCCGATACGCTGAACGTGCCGCTGACCTTCGGCATCGAGAACATCGACCGCTACTACAACAGCGTCGTCGACGGCGGCATCCTGGCCCGGCACATCTGGGACACGCTGATCTATCGCGACCCCGTGACCTTCGCCTACAAGCCGGCGCTCGCCACGGCCTGGCGCTGGACCGACGACAAGACGCTGGAGTTCGACCTGCGCCAGGGCGTCAAGTTTCACAACGGCGACGACTTCAGCGCCGACGACGTGATCTTCACGCTGAATTTTGTCTCGAATCCCGCCAACAAGGCCACCGGCCAGGACAACGTCAACTTCATCGAGAAGGCCGAGAAGCTCTCCGACTACAAGGTGCGCGTGCAGCTGAAGCACTCCTTCCCGCCGGCGCTCGAATATGTCTCCGGCGAGTGGCCCATCTACCCAGGCAAATACTACGAGCGCGTCGGGCCGCGCGGCATGGGCGAGAAGCCGGTCGGCACCGGCCCCTATCGCGTGGTTTCGCTGGTGCCGTCGCGCGAATTCGTGCTCGAGCGCTTCGACGAGCACTATAAGGACAGCCCGAAGCTGGAGAAGGGCGGCAACATCCCCCGCATCAAGGCCCGGCTGCTGCCGGATATGGCGACGCAGGTGGCCGAGCTGCTCGGCGGCGGCATCGACTGGATGTGGTACGTGCCGGCCGACCAGGCCGAGCAACTGGCGCAGATGCCGAACCTCACCGTGGTCAACGAGGAGGTCTTCCGCACCGGCTCGCTGGTCATCGACGCCACCGGCCGCAGCGGCGTGCCGGCGCTGAAGGACAAGCGGGTGCGCAAGGCCATCGCCTATGCGATCAACCGCCAGGAAATGATCGACAACCTGGTGAAGGGCAAGTCGAAGCGCCTCGACGTGCCGTGCTACCCGACCCAGTTCGGCTGCAACGCTGCCAAGGCCGTGGTCTATGACTTCAATGTCCAGAAGGCCAAGGACCTGATGAAGGAGGCTGGCTTCGCCGACGGCTTCAGCGTCGACATGTACGCCTGGCGCAGCCGCGAATGGTCGGAGGCCATCGTCGCCTATCTCGCCGCCATCGGCATCCGTGTGAACCTGCAGCAGATGGACTATTTCGCCATCCGCGACCTGATGCGCTCCGGCAAGACGCCGATCACCTTCATCGACGACGGCTACTACCGGCTGAACGATTCCGCCACCATCTGGCAGCGCTTCTTCGCCAAGGCGCCGGACGACCAGGCCCATGACGACGAAGTGAAGGCGTGGGTCGAGGCGGCCGCCCGCATCAACGACCCGGCCAAGCGCCAGGAGTTCTACGACCGCATCATCGCCAAGGTGACGGACGAGGCCTACTGGGCGCCGCTGTTCACCTTCTCCACCAACTATGCCTTCACCAAGGATCTCGCCTTCACGCCGAACATCGACGAGATGCCGCGCTGGTATAATGCGCGCTGGACGTAAGCAACGCACGTACAGAGCGTGATCGAGACAGACGTGGAGCAGGATGGTTCGAAGCTGAATCATCTCGCTCCGGATGCCTGAGGGGAAGGACGGCGACCGGTCATGGCGCGCTATCTTGTGCAGAGGCTGCTGCTGGCGCTCGGCGTGATCGTCTTCGTGTCGGCGCTCACCTTCGCCCTGACGGAGGCGACCGTCGATCCGGCGCTCGCCGTCGCGGGTGAGGGCGCGACCGAGGAGGCCATCCAGCAGATCCGCCGGCAGTACGGCTTCGACCGCCCCCTCGTCGAACGCTACCTCGGCTGGCTCGGCGGCATCGCCTCCGGCGATCTCGGCGAGTCCTACCGCATGCGCCGGCCCGTCGCCGACATCATCGGCGAGCATCTGCCGGTAACCTTGAAGCTCGGCTTCCTCAGCCTGGCCTTCGCCATCCTCGTCGCCATCCCCCTGGGGGTGCTGGCGGCGGTGAGGCAGAACACCTGGATCGACCGCTTCGCCCTCTCGGTCTCGGTCATCGGCCAGGCCCTGCCCAACTTCCTGTTCGCGCTCCTGCTCATCATCGTCTTCGGCGTCAACCTACGCTGGCTGCCGATCTCCGGCTCCGGCACCTGGCAGCATTTCGTCATGCCGACCATCGCGCTCGGCTACTATGCCATGCCCGCGCTGATGCGCCTCACCCGCTCGGGCATGATCGAGGCGCTGGAGGCCGATTACGTGCGCACGGCGCTGGCCAAGGGCCTGTCGCCAGGCACGGTGGTCTTCCGCCACGCGCTGCAGAACGCCATCCTGCCGGTGGTCTCGCTTGGCGCGGTGCAGTTCGGCTTCATGTTGGGCGGCTCGGTCATCATCGAGGTGGTGTTCGGCCTCAACGGCCTCGGCTATCTCGCCCGCGAATCCATCCGCCGCGCCGACCTGCCGGTGGTCCAGTCCATCGTCCTGCTGATCTCGTTCTTCTACGTGGTGCTGATCCTACTCGCCGACGTCCTCAACGGCCTGCTCGATCCGCGCATCAGGAGCACCGGCGCATGAACGATGCCACCGCCACCGCCGCGCCGGCCCCTGCCGCCCCGGAATCGCCCACGGCGGCCACGCTGCACCGCATGCGGCGCCACAAGGGCTTCATGATCGGCGCCGGCATCCTCGCCGTCATGGTGCTGGTGGGACTACTGGCGCCGCTGCTCGCCCCGCACGACCCCTACCTGCAGAGCCTGGCCAAGCGGCGCATCCCGCCGATCTGGCATGCCTGGTTCTACGGCAGCCCGCGCGCCACCACGCTGCACCTGCTGGGGACCGACCAACTCGGCCGCGACTATCTCAGCCGCATGCTCTATGGCGCCCGCATCTCGCTTGCCATCGGCCTCTCCACCGCCCTTATCTCGGCCGTCATCGGCACGGCGCTCGGCATGCTGGCGGGCTACTTTCGCGGACACGTCGATGCGGTCGTCAGCTTCCTCATCTCGGCCCGGCTCTGCGTGCCCCTGATCCTCGTGGCACTCACCGTCGTGGCCCTGGTCGGCAGCTCGCTGATGACGCTGATCCTGGTGCTCGGGCTCCTGCTGTGGGATCGCTTCGCGGTGATCACCCGCACCGCCACCATGCAACTCGCCAACGCCGATTTCGTCCTGGCGTCACGGGCGGCGGGGTCGTCGTGGCTGCGCATCCTCGCTAGCGAGATCTTCCCCAACCTCGCCAATGCCTGGATCGTCGTGCTGACCCTGGAGATGGCCAACGCCATCGTCATCGAGGCGGCCCTGTCCTTCCTCGGGCTCGGCGTGCAGGCGCCGCTGCCGTCCTGGGGGCTGATGCTGGCCGAAGGCCGCAACGACATGTTCTTCAACCCGTGGATCATCGCCATCCCCGGGGCGGCGCTGTTCGCGCTGGTGCTGGCCATCAACCTGCTGGGCGACGGGCTGCGCGACGTGACCGCGCCGGAAGGGCGGGGAGGCGCGCTTGCTTGACGTGGCCAACCTCAGCGTGACCATCGCCGGACGAGGAGGCGCCATACGCCCGGTGCGCGACTTGTCGTTCAGCGTGGCGCGCGGCGAGACCTTCTGCATCGTCGGCGAATCCGGCTGCGGCAAGTCGATGACGTCGCTGGCGCTGATGGGCCTGCTGCCCCGCGCCGCCGCCCGCTCGGCCACGCGGCTGGCGCTCGACGGCACGGATCTGCGATCGCTGCCGCGCCGGGCCATGGCCGACATCCGCGGCAACCGCATGGCCATGATCTTCCAGGAGCCGATGACCTCGCTGAACCCGGTGCACACCATCGGCAGCCAGTTGCGCGAGGTGTGGTACCGCCACCGCGGCCGGAACCGCGCGGCGGGGGAGGCGCGGGCGCTGTGGCTGCTCGACCGGGTCGGCATGTCCTCGCCGCGCGAGCGGCTGGCGCAATACCCGCACGAACTCTCCGGCGGCCTGCGCCAGCGCGTGATGATCGCCATGGCGCTGATGTGCGAGCCGGCGTTGCTCATCGCCGACGAGCCGACGACCGCCCTCGACGTCACCATCCAGGCGCAGATCCTCTCCCTGCTGCGCTCACTCCAGGACGAACTCGGCCTCGCCATGATCTTCATCACCCACGACCTCGGCGTCGTCTCGCGCATCGCCGACCGGGTGGCGGTAATGTATGCCGGCCGCATCGTCGAGACGGCCGCCACCGCCGACATCTTCCGCCGCCCGGCCCATCCCTATACGCGCGGACTGCTTGAGTGCATCCCAGTGCCGGGGCGCATCGCCCGGCGCCAGCCGCTTCCGGCCATTCCCGGGCAGGTGCCCTCCCCCGCTCAGGACATCGCCGGCTGCGCCTTCGCCAACCGCTGCGACCAGGTACGGGACGCCTGCGCGACGGCCCGCCCGCCCGAGGCCGGTGTGGCCGCCGGCCATCTCGTCCAGTGCGTGCTCTATGGCCAGGCGGGGAGCGAGCTGTCATGCCCGTCGTGAGCGAGGGCCCCGCGCACGGCCATGCACCGGCACTGGAAGTGCGCGGCATCGTCAAGACCTATCGGCTGCGCGGCGCGCTGTTCCAGCCCAAGCGCACCCTGACGGCGCTCGGCAGCGTCGACCTGGCGGTGCAGCGGGGCGAATCGGTCGGCATCGTCGGCGAATCCGGCTGCGGCAAGTCCACCCTCGCCAAGATCATGCTCGGCCTGCTGGCGCCGGACAGCGGCGAAGTGCTGATGAACGGCCGGCCCCTCGCCGCCATGGGCCGGCTGGAGATCGGCCGCCATGTCCAGCCGATCCTCCAGGATCCCTATTCCTCGCTCAATCCGCGCAAGTGCCTCGGCGACATCATCGCCCTGCCGCTGGTGCTGCACAGCGGCAAGACCAAGACCGAGATCCGCGAGGAGGTGCTGGCCATGCTGGAGACGGTGGGACTGTCGCGTGGTTACGCGCAACGATATCCCAACCAGCTCTCCGGCGGGCAGCGCCAGCGGGTCGCCATCGCCCGCGCGCTCATCCTCAAGCCGAGCCTGGTCATCTGCGACGAGCCCACATCGGCGCTCGACGTCTCGGTGCAGGCGCAGATCATCAACCTGCTGATCGATCTGCAAAACCGGCTGGGGCTGGCTTATGTCTTCATCAGCCACAACCTCGCCGTCGTCGAACATCTGTGCACGCGCGTCGCGGTCATGCAGACGGGCCAGATCGTGGAAGAAGCCGATACAGACCGGCTCTTCCGCCGGCCGCAGCATCCGTATACGCGCACGCTGCTCGATGCCGCAATGACGCAGGTCGGCAGGGATGGTGCGTGCGCAGCGGCCCCGGCGCAGACGTCGCCGGCCTGACGTCGAGCGCCGCGCCCGCCCACCGCGGCTTTGCTCTCCTCGCCCTCAGAGCACGTCTACCCTTGGCTCAACGTCGACGAGAATGTGGCCGGTATCGCGGTCCCGGAGGAACCTCACGGCAAGGCTCTACACGACGTCAACACCCCCCGCCGTTCACCGATCAACCCACAGGCGTCCGTCCGCGTTGATGATCGTCTCGCCGCCGGAGAGGGCGTCCATGAAACGTGCGATCGCCGGTCCGAGCGCAGTGCGCTTCTCTGGCTGCCCTTCCAGCCAAATGTCCGCAAGGGCTGTGTTCCGTCGGTAGTGAACGCCCCGTGCCCACCGAGAACCGTATCATCGTCCAGGTCGAGTAGTCGCCTCTGGCCCTCCGATCGGCCGCGGCTCGATCCTGCGTGGATGGCCAGAAGCACCGCCGCGGCGTTGACGCGTACGAGACGCCTCACGCGGCACTGCCGAGGGTCTCCGGCATACGCCGATCATCCGACCCTCGCCATCGGGTGCACGTTGTCACGCCGGAAGCTGCTGAGCGACGGCGGAACCGGAAAGGCCTCGTCGTTCTCGGTCATCGCGTCGGCCACGCGGGCAAGCTCCGCTACCGTCGGGTGCCGGATCAGGTGCTTGGCCTCGAGGCCGAGGCCCTGGTCCAGCATACGTGCTGCGATCCTGAAGACGTGGATCGAATCGGCGCCGAGCATGAACAGATTATCTTCGACGCCAACGTCGTCGATCTGCAAGACGTCGCCCCAAATGCCCGCCAGGATTCGTTCCGTAGCATTGCGGGGCGCGACCGGTGTACGAATGTCACGCGGACGGGCTACCTCCGGCTTGGGCAGGGCCTTGCGATCGAGCTTGCCATTGGGTGTCAGCGGCAGAGCGTCCAGACGCACCCACTGCGCCGGCAGCATATAGTCCGGAAGGCGCTTGCTCAGGTGGGCCTGCAACTGGGCGATGTCCGCCATCGATCCCGGCTGTCCCACGTAGTAGCCGACGAGCCGCGTGGTCGAGCCTTCGCCGACAAGGCCCACCGCGGCCGCCGCGACCCCGGAGCAGTCCCGCGCGACACACTCGATGTCTTCAAGCTCGATGCGGAAGCCGCGCAACTTGATCTGAAGGTCGCGCCGGCCGAGGTGCTGGATGCGCCCGTCGGGCAACCGCCGCGCCAAATCACCGGTGTGGTAGAACAGACGCGGGAAGCCGCCGGCGATCGTCTCCTCGCGGAAAGCCGCCGCGGTCAGCTGCGGCTGGCCGAAATAACCATTCGCCAGCCCCTGGCCACCGATGATGAGCTCGCCTGGCACGCCGATGGGGGCGACCTGGCCGCTGGCGTCGAGCACGTGCAGCTCGGTGTTCAGCACGGGATCACCGATGGTGATCGGGCCGTCGTCGAGCACGACGCGTCCGGCGCTCGACCAGATCGTCGTCTCCGTCGGGCCATAGACGTTCCACAGCTCCCCCGCCCCGCTCCCGAGCTGCTCGGCCAGATCGCGCGGAAGCGGCTCGCCGCCGCAGAGCATGCGCAGCCCCTCGTACGGCCTGAAGCCGGCTTCCAGCAGCATGCGCCAAAGCGACGGCGTGGCTTGGATATGCGTCGGCCGCAGCCGGTCGATGGAGCCGGCCAGCCCAAAGCCGCTGCGCACCTCCTCCCGATCGGCGATCACGACGGTCCCGCCGGTGATCAACGGCAGGAACAGCTCGAGGAGGGCAATGTCGAACGTCACCGTGGTCACGGCCAACAACGTGTCGCCCGCCGTGAACCCGGGCCGCGCGGCAAACGACCACAGCAGGTTGGCGAGAGCGAGGTGGCTGACCTCCACCCCCTTCGGCGCGCCCGTCGAGCCCGACGTGAAGATGACGTAGGCGGAGTCGGCGGGCCGCACCGCCGGCAGATCGATCGGGCGCAGCTGCATATGGCTGCCGGCAGCCATGGCAAGATCCACGAGCGGCAGGCCCGGCGCGAGCGCACCGTGGCGGGCATCGTCGGTGACGATGGCGGCCAGGCCTGCATTGTCGGCGATCAGCCGCAGCCGTGCCTCCGGATGGTCCGGGTCGAGCGGTACGAAGGCGTGACCGGCCTTCATGATCCCGACGAGGCCGACCATGAGGTCGAGCGAGCGCTTGGCGAGGATCGCGACGCGGCTGCCGGCCTGCGGCACCAGCTCACGCAGGCGCTTGGCCAGCGTGTCCGATGCCCGATCGAGCTCCCAGTAGGTGAGCGACCGATCGCGCCATTGCACGGCCTTGGCATCGGGCGTGCGCCTGGCTTGGGCGTGGACGAGCTCGGGCAGCGCGCGCAGATCGAGCGCCTCGCGGACGGTGTCGTTGAGCTCCCTGGTCAACCAGCCGAGCGTGGCGGCGTTGTCGATGGCGACATCGCGAACGTGCTGTGCAGCATCCTCGGCCAAGGACCGCAGCGCCTGCTCGAAATGTCCGAGCCAACGCGCAATCGTCGCAGCGTCAAACAGATCGGTGTTGTAGTCGCAGTCGAGGCGCAGCCCGTCGGGGCCCTCGATTACGTTGAGGAACAGATCGAAATTGGTGAAGGCCTTGGCATTGGGCGCCACGCGAGCAGTCGCGTCGCCGAATTTCAGCGCATCGCCAAGCCGCTCCAGGTTGAATTGCACTTGGGTGAGCGGCAGTCGCGCCGGCTGGCGGGCGATGTCGAGCTTGCGCACCAACGTGCCGAACGTGAAATCCTGGTGCTCGTTGAGGTCCACCATCGCCCGCTGCACGGATTTGAGCAGGTCGCCTGCCGGCGCATTTGGATCGATTTGCGTCCTGAGCGGCAGGAAGTTGACGCAGTGACCGACGAGGGGACCGCCGTCCACCAGGCTTTGTCCGGCCGTTGGGATGGCGACCACCTGATCGCTCTCGCCGGTCAGGTGCCACATCACGATCTGAAAGGCGCTGGCGAGGGTCGTGAACAGCGTCGCCCCCTGACGAGCTCCCGCCTTCTTGACCGTGCGATAGAGCTCAGCGTCGATCTCGGCCCGGTAGGTATCGCCCTTGTAAGTCCTCATCGCGGCGCGGGGCCGGTCCGAGGGCAGCTCGGCGTCCGGCGGCAGGCGCTCGAACCGCTTCAACCAGTAGGTTTCACTCGCTGTCGGCGCCGTGCCCCCCCGCGCCTGGCCGAGGGCGTAGCGGCGGAACGGCAGCGCCGGCTCCAGCACCGGCAGCGCCGCCCCGCGCTCCGCCTCGTAGAGGTGCGCCAGCTCCTGGAGGATGATGTTCATCGACCAGCCGTCGCACACGATATGGTGGGCCGTCAGCACCAGCACGTGGCGCTTCGGCGCCAGCGCCACGAGCGTGGCGCGCACGAGCGGCCCGTCGATCAGATCGAACGGTGTAGCCGCATCCGCCGCCAGGATAGCCGCCAGCTCGGCCTCTGCGTCACTCGCCGCGCCGTCGCCTCGCTGCTCGATCGTAACCTTCAGGTCGGGATCGACCACGAACATCTCACCGGTTCGCTCGAAGCGACCGCGCAGCGCGTCGTGCCGCGACACCACTTCGTCGAGCGCGCGCTGCAGGGCCGCGGCATCCAATGCCCCGTCGAACCGGATGCTGACCGATTCGTTGAACGCGCACGAGATCTCGTCGCCGCCCTGGGCCGCCAGCCAGATCTCGCGCTGCGGCTCGGTCGGAGCGACCTCGTCCGGCAGCGGTCGCTCGGCCGGCGCGGCCGCAATCGTCGCCGCTGGCGCAAGGGGGGCGTCGGCGAGGATGCCCGCCGCCTGAAGCGCATCGAGGCTCTGCGAAAAGATGCGGGCGATGGTCTCGATCTCCTCGTCGCCGTGAGCCGTCGTCAGGAAGGCGGGGAAGCCGTCCTGGATATGCAGGCCGAGCGACCGCGCCTGCTGGAAGAACAGGCCGCCGAGACGATCCTCGTCGTTGAAGTTCAGGTAGAACCAGCTGCTGTAGGTCTCGGCCCGGCTGGTGATGCCGCGCCGCTCCAGGTCCGCGTTGATGCGGGCGACGAGGCGGCCGGTACGCGCCGCCAGTTGCTGCTGGAGCGCCGGCCCGGCGTCGCGCAGGTGCAGCAGCACGGCACGGGCGGCGGCCAGCGCCAGCGGGTGGCGCACGAAGGTGCCGGCGAAGAAGGTCGGCGCGACCTCGGGAACGGAATCGTCGCCGTAGCGCCATTGGCCGCCGTCGAGCGCATCCATGAAGCGCGCCGAGCCGGCCAGCACGCCGATGGGCAGGCCTCCGCCGACGACCTTGCCGTAGGTCGCAAGGTCCGCCTTCAGGCCGAGCACGGCCTGCATGCCGCCCGGATGGGTGCGGAAGCCCGTCACCACCTCGTCCAGGACGAATGCGGTACCGGACTGCTCCGTGACGGTGCGCAGCTCGCGCAGGAATTCGATGGGCAGCAGCCCGGGATGGCGGCTCTGCACCGGTTCGGTGATGACCGCCGCGATCGAGTCCGCGTTGGCCTTGATCCACTCAAGGCTGTCGGGCGCGGCGTAGGGCAGCACGACCATATTGCCGACCGAGCCGCGCGGGATACCCGGCGCCACGGGCAGAGCGCGAGGCGGCGCCGTACGGCCGCCGCCCTTCACCAGCACTTCGTCGAACTGGCCATGGTAGCCACCGCCGAACAGCACGACGCGGTCACGGCCCGTGACGGTGCGGGCGATGCGCATCGCCGCCATCACGGCCTCGGACCCGGTGTTGCAGAAGGTGACGCGCTCGTTGCCGGTGAGTTCGCAGAGCAGCTCGGCCACCTCTCCTGCCAGCGGCGATTGTGGGCCGATGGCGAAGCCCTCGCCCATCTGCGCCGCCACGGCATCGAGGACGAAGTCCGGCGCGTGACCGAAGGCGGTCTGGCCGTAGCCGTTGACCAGATCGATGTACTCGTTGCCGTCCACGTCCCAGAACCGGGCTCCCTTCGAGCGGGCGCAGACGATCGGAAATACGAGCTCCTTCCACTCGGCGCGAAAGCCGGCGGCGGCGCGCGGATCGGCCAGTGCGGCGCGATGCGTCTGGGTGTAGGCCTTGGAGCCCGCGGCCCGGCCGCTCAGCCGGCGCGCCAAGTCCTCGATGAAGTCCTGCTGCACGGGGCTCAGGGCGGCGGCCGCCGCCTTGCCCGGCCGATAGACCTGGAAGCGCGAGCCGGCGTCGGCCGTTGTCAGAGATGCCTCGGCCAGCTGCGCCTCGGTGGAGGACGGCTCGGCGGAGGTCGGCACGGCTGCGATCGCCGCGAGAGGTCCTCCGGCCGAGGACGGCTGCACCGCCGCGACCGCCGCGACCGCCGCGACCGCCGGTCGAGCCACCGTGGCGCTGGCAGAGCCGGCGGCCCCGTCGAGGCCCGCGCCCGCTCCTTGCAGAACGGCGATCTGCTGGCTGATGACCTGCTGCATCGCGCCGAGCTGCTGGCGAAACAGATCGGCGATTCCTCCTGCTGGCTCCGCCGCCGTCGCAAGGACCACGGGCGCCGGCGGTAGGGCGACGGGCTGAGCCTGCGCCGGCGCGGCGGCCGGAGCTTGCGTGGGCGTTGCTTGCCGAGCTGGTGCGGGCGCCACGACCGCTGCGGCGCGCGGCGGCAGGTGCGGGGCGAGGTAGGCGCCAAGGGCGGCGATGGACGGCAGATCGCCAAGCAGCTGCCGGAACGTCAGCGGCACCTTGAACGTCTGCTGTACGCGTGTCGCGACCTGGGCGAGAAACAGGGAATCGAAGCCGAGCTCCAGAAACGACGCATGGTGATCGTCGTCGGCGATCGGCTCGCCTGAGAGATCCTCGAGAATGGCGACGATCTCGGCCGCAAGACCGGTGTCTGCGATGGTGATAGGCGCAGGCGACGGCTCGGCCTGATCGGACATGGAGGGCGTTCCTTCTGTGCTGTTCGTATTGATCTCTGCAGACGGCTGCTGCACCGCAGCGGGCGGCTCGATCCAATGCCGCTGGCGCTGAAACCGGTAGGTGGGCAGGGAGACGCGGCGACGGCCGGTGCCGGTCAGCGCGTTCCAATCGGGCTCGCTGCCGTGGGCCCAGAGAGCGCCTACTGCGTCGCGCACCGCAATGACGTCGTCGCCGTCCGCCGGCAACGTCGTGAGGATGGCGGCATACTGCTCCTTACGGAGCGATTGCCGGGCCAGCGTGGCCAGCGTCTGGCCCGGACCGACCTCGAGCAGAATGGGCCTGTCGAGCTCCCCCAGCGTCGCCATCGCCCGGCCGAAGACCACCGCCGCCCGGCACTGGCGGCCCCAATAGTCGGGGGCGCCGGCCTCGGCATCGGTGATCCAGGTCCCGCTCACACTGGACACGTAGGGAATGGCAGGGCGCTCCGCCGGCATGGCGGCGAAGCGCTGGCGAAGCGGCTCGACCACCGGCTCCATCATGGCGGAGTGGAACGCGTGCGTCGTTCGTAGCTGCCGGCAGGCGATCCCGCGGCCGGCCAGCGACGCCTCCAAGGCCCCGATCGCCTCGCTGCTGCCGGCCGCGACGCTGTGCTTCGGCCCGTTGGCGGCGGCAATGTCCGCGCCCGGCGGCAGCAGCGCCGCGAGCTCATCGGCCGCCAGTCTGACCGACAGCATGACGCCGCGGGGCTGCGCCTGCATCAGGCGGCCGCGATCGGCGATCGCTCGCGCGGCGTCCTCATAGCTGAACACGCCCGCGATCGTGGCCGCCACGAGCTCGCCGATGCTGTGGCCGACCATGGCGTCCGGCTTGAGGCCCCAGCTCATCAGCAGGCGGGCGGTAGCGTGCTCGATCAGGAACAACGCCGGCTGGGTGTTCGCCGTGGCGTCGAGCGGATCGTCGTCGCCCACCGCGGCATCCGAGAACATCAGTTCACGTACGTCCGCCCCGGTCACCTCGGCCACGCAGGCCGCCCCCCGGTCGACGAAGTGGCGAAACAGCGCCTCGGACTCGTAAAGCCCCCGTCCCATGTTCCTTGCCTGCGCGCCCTGACCGGGAAACATGAAGACCAGCGGGCGTCCCGGCTCGGCCGTGGCAGTGACGGCCTGCTCACGCAGCCGCGCCGCCAGCTCGCCAGCCGAACGGGCGGCCACCGCCGAGCGGTGGGCGAAGGCGCGACGGCCAACCTGAAGGGTGTGAGCGACGTCGCCCAACCGCACCTCGCCAGGGCGCTCCATATGATCGGCCAGCGCTGCCCGAGCGTCGATCAGCGCCTGGTCGCTCTTGCCGGAGAGCGGGAAGACGAACGCCATTCCCTCCGGGTCGGGCGTCCGCGCCGGACCGGCCGGCGCCTCCTCCATGACCACGTGCACGTTGGTGCCACCGACGCCGAGGGCACTGGTGCCGGTCCGTCGTGGCGCCGCCCCGGCCGGCCATGCCTGGAGCTCGCGATTGACGTAGAAGGGACTTGCCGCCAGATCGATGCCCGGATTTGGCCGGTCGAAGTGGAGCAGCGGGGGGATCTCGCCGTGCCGCAGCACAAGCGCCGCCTTGATCAGGCCGGTCACGCCGGCCGCGGCATCGAGATGCCCGACGTTGGCCTTGACCGAACCGAGGGCGCAGAAGCCGCTCTTGTCCGTGCTGGCGCGGAAGGCCTTGCCGAGCCCGGCGAACTCGATCGGATCGCCCAGCGGCGTGGCGGTGCCGTGAGCCTCGACGAAGCCGATCGTGTCGGCGGTGATGCCCGCCTGCTGATGCGCCAGGGCGACGACGCGCGCCTGCCAATCGACGCTCGGCGAGGTGAAGCCGACCTTGCCCGAACCGTCGTTGTTGACGGCACAGCCGCGAATGACCGCATAGACCTGGTCGCCGTCGGCGATGGCATCCTCGAGCCGTCGCAGCACGACGAGCGCAGCACCGCTGCCGAACACCGTGCCGCCGGCAGCCGCATCGAAGGGCCGGCAGCGCCCATCGGGCGACACCATGCCGCCCTCCTGGTGCAGGTAGCCGCGCTGCTGCGGAAACGAGATCGAGACGCCCCCGGCGATCGCCATGTCGCACTGGTAGGTCTGCAGGCTTTGCGCTGCCTGGGCCACGGCGAGCAGCGACGTCGAGCAAGCGCTCGCGACGGTCATGGCGGGCCCGTGCAGATCGAGCTTGTAGGCGACGCGCGTCGCGATGAAATCGTGCCCGGCGCCGACCAGCAACGGATATTGGCCAACCTGAAATTCGTTGGTGAAATCCTCGATGACGCGGCGGTCGGCGCAGACGTTGCGAAGAAAGTAGGTGTTGAGCGAGCAGCCGGCGAACACGCCGATGGCGCCTGCGAAGGTAGCGGGGTCGTGGCCTGCGTCCTCGAGCCCTTGCCACGCGCACTCCAGGAAGACGCGGTGCTGCGGGTCGGTGAGCGCAGCCTCGCGAGCGTGCATGCCGAAGAACGACGCGTCGAACGTGTCCACGTTCGTGAGGATCGGGCGGGCGGCGACGTAGCTGGCGTCGGCACGCACTTGCGAAGCGAAGCTGTCGTCGATGTCGGCGGGATCGAAGCGGGAGATGGACTCCACGCCCTGGCGCAGGTTCTGCCAGAAGGCCTCCACCGACCCCGCCCCGGGAAAGCGCCCGGCAACCCCGACGATGGCGACGGCGCCCAGGTCGAGAAGCTCGCGCGCGGCGCAGTCGTTCGGCTCCGTATCAGCCACAGTCGTCATAGTGTCCGCTCCAGGCTGCGCCGGCGAAAGCGTTGCAGCGCCGCTTGGCGGGCGGCGCCACGCACCCCCGGATCGTCGACAAGCCGGTCGCGCGCCGGCTCGTCACCGCCGAGGCGCGCCGCCAAGCTTGCTATGGTGGGGTTCTCGAACAGCGCGACCAGCGGCAGGTTCGGCAGGCCGAGCGCCCGCAGACGCGCATGCACGTTCATCAAGAGCAGCGACGTGCCGCCCAGATCGAAGAAGTTCACGTCGCGCGGCACTTGCGCCCGCCCGAGCACGGCGGCCCACACGCCGCCGACGGTGACCTCCAGCTCTGCCGTCGGGACGGCGCCGGGCGCGACGCCGACAGGTGCGTCGAGGGCCGCGGGCGCCGCCGCGGCGAGCTTCGCGCGGTCGATCTTGCCGTTCGTGGTCAGCGGAAACCCATCCACCACGCTGAAGGCCGAAGGTACCATGTAGGCCGGCAGCGCCCGCCGCAGCCGCTCTCCCAAGCCGGCGGCAGCGATATCGTCGCGGGAGCCCCCCGCGGTGGCGTTGAGGAAGGCGACAAGGCGGCGGGCCCCCGCCGGCCCCTCGCACACCACGACGGCGGCATCCGCTACGCCGGGCTCGGCGCGCAGCGCCGTCTCGATCTCCTCGATCTCGACACGCTTGCCATCGAGCTTGATCTGGCGATCCATCCGGCCGAGGAACTCGTAGGCTCCGTCCGGCCGGCGGCGAGCCAGGTCCCCGGTGAGGTAGAGCCGCTTGCCGATGGCCGGCACATGGACGAACTTGCTGGCGGTGAGTTCGGGCGCATTCAGGTAGCCGAGCGCGAGCCCGTCGCCGCCGACGCACAGCTGTCCCGGCTGGTCGGCGGCAACGGGGCGTAGATCGTCGCCCAGGAGGTGGACGGTTCCGTGGGCGATCGGCCGTCCGATGGGGATCGGGCCGTCGTCATCCGTCCCGATCGCGTGGCAGCACGAGAAGGTGGTGTTTTCGGTGGGCCCATAGCCGTTGACGAAGCGACAGTGCGGCAGCGCCTGCCGCGCGCGCTGCATGTGGGACGGCGAAAGCACGTCGCCGCCGGCGAGGATCTGGCGCAGCGGGCGCAGCCCGTCGAGCCGTTGGTCGACCAGCAGGTGAAAGAGCCCTGCGGTAAACCACGCCGTCGTGGCGCCGTAGGCGGCGATCGCCGTAACGATGTCGTCAACGGACGGCCGCGTCTCGTGCACGATTCCGAGCTTTGCGCCGTTCAGCAGCGCCCCCCAGATTTCGAACGTGCTGGCGTCGAAGGCGAGCGGCGCCAGATGAAGAAAGGTCTCGTCCGCTTCGAAGCGCGCGTAGGTTTGGCCGCGAACCAGCCGAACGATGGCGCGATGCGGCACGACCACGCCCTTCGGCCGACCGGTCGATCCCGACGTGTACATGACATAGGCGGCGTCCCCCGGCCCTCCGACGTCCGGCTGCGTATCGCCCGGCAGCGACGCGGCCTCGGCCAGCGCCTGGTCGAGGTCTATGAAGCGGCTCCCTTGCGCCGGCGCCAGAGCCGCGCGTCCGACCACGAGCGCCGGCCTCGCGTCGTCCAGCATCGCCGCGAGGCGCGCGTGGGGATAGACGGGATCGAGGGGGACGAAGGCGGCGCCGAGCTTGAGCACCGCGAGCATGGCCACGACGGCGCCGGCCGACCGCTCCGCCAGCAGAGCCACCCGGTCGCCCTGCCCGACGCCCTTGATTGCCAGGTACCGGGCCAGCCTGTTCGATAGCTGTTCGATGTCCGCGTAGCTATACTGGCGTGAACACTCGATGACCGCCGTCGCAAATGGCGTTTCCGAAGCTTGCCGAGCGAAGGCGCCGTGGACGGTCGCCTCGCGATCGAAATGATGCATGTCTGAAATCTTCTGGCAGTCGTGGAACTCGGGAACGTCGTCGGACCGGACTCGCTCCGTTCTGGTTGCAGCCAGTGTGACTTCAATCGTGACCTGGGCGCTCGATGCAAACGGCGGATCGCCGACCCTCTTTCGGCGTAGGCCGATCCGCCTTAAGAGCCGCGCGATTTCCTCGTTTGGAGACGGCTCGAAATGACGTCGCTGCGGGCATCCTACGGTGCATGAACCGGGCCACGGCCCGGCGGTCCGCTTTGCCGGGAGACACGATGCTCCGTTACTTGCGCCGCGCGCTCTTCGTCGCCTGTACGACGGCTGCGCCCCTGCTCGCGCCTTGCGCCCACGCGGGCGATCTGCTCTGGGGCCTCAACGGCCACCCGCTCGTATCCTATCCGGGCGTGACGTTCGACCAGCAGATCGAGCTGGTCAAGCAGCTCGGCGCCAAGTCCTACCGCGTGGACGTCGTGCGGCTCGACGCGATGGAAGGCTTGGCGAGGCTGGTGGACACCGCGGCCGCGCGCGGCGTTGCAGTGCTGCCGGTGCTCCTTCCACCGCTTGATCTGAAAAGCGAGTCGGCTGGCGACCTGAAGCGCAAGAGTGCCCAGTTTGCCGAGGCCTTCGTACGGCGGTTTCCGCAGATCGAGGTTTGGGAGCTCGGCAACGAGCTGGAGAACTATGCTATTCTTCAGCCCTGCGAAACAATGGACGATGGCAGGAAGTATCCATGCGAATGGGGCCCCGCGGGCGGCGTCACCGCACTTGAGTATTATGGCCCCCGCTACGCCAAGGTCGCCGCGGTTCTCGGCGGGCTGGCGGAAGGCGTACGGGCCGCAAGCGCCACGGCCAAGCGTGCGATAGGATCAGCGGGATGGGGCCACCTCGGCATCTTCGAGCGCCTGAAGCAGGACGGTATACCTTGGGAAATCACGGTCTGGCACTGGTACGACGGCGACCCGGAGCCGTCGTTCAAGGCCCTGGCCCAATATGGCAAGCCCATCTGGGTCACCGAATTCAACCATTCGTACGGAAGCCAGCGTGACGGCGAAGACGGGCAGGCCCGCGGTCTCGCCGACAAGATGGCGTTGCTGCGCAAGCTGGCGCCCACTTACGGCATTCAGGCGGCGCACGTCTATGAATTGCTCGACGAGACCTATTGGGCGCCGAGCTTCGAGGCCTTCATGGGTCTGATCCGTCTCGAGCGAACGCCGGATGGCAAAGGCTGGATGCTCGGAAGCCCCAAGCCGGCCTTCTACACCTATCGCGACGCCGCCACGCAGAAGTAATCGGCGGTGCAGACCACGGGGTGGTAGATGGAAGCCGTACGCCTTACCTCTTCCTCCTTATCGGCGTACACGTTCGTTCCATTGGCTACCTCTTCTAAGCGCTTGGTCACGTGACCGTCTCAGGCGGAAAATCCATGGGCACGCTCGGAGGAGACCAGCTTCAAGTGTTGGACGATCAGCCATTCCCCGTCATGTCGGCGCCGCCTTTCGCCGGGCCGAGAACCCGCGACTCATCGGCCGCAAGGCATGCGCGCGGCGGTCTCGCCAAGCGCGCCTTCGACATTTGCGTCGCCGCAACGGCGATCATACTGTTGCTGCCGCTCATGGCGATTGTCGCGATCTTGATCATGGGGTCGATGGGAGCCCCCATCTTCTTCGGCCACCAACGCATCGGCCTCGGCGGCAAAGTATTTCGCTGCTACAAATTCCGAACCATGGTGCGTGACGGTGATCGCGTTCTCCAGGAGCACCTGCGCACCAATCCCGAGGCGGCTGCCGAGTGGCGGGATACCCGCAAGCTTGCCGACGATCCGCGCATCACCTTCGTCGGTCGGGTGCTTCGCAGCTCCAGCCTGGACGAGCTGCCGCAACTCGTGAATGTCCTGCGCGGCGACATGAGCTGCGTCGGGCCACGCCCTATCGTCCACGACGAGATTACTCTTTACGGCCCGAGCGCCGACGACTATCTGCGCACGCGCCCCGGCATAACCGGTGCCTGGCAGGTCAGTGGACGCAGCAGCCTGTCCTATGCGGAGCGCGTCGCCATCGATTCGGACTATGTGCGCAACTGGTCGTTCTGGACCGACTTGACGATCATCGTGCGGACGATCCCGGCGCTCGTCCGCACCCACCAGACGTCCTGAGCACAAGTGTCGGCGCCGCCGCGGGCCTTCCGCCAGGACGTCGCCTCGATCAGGGCATCCGGCCGGACTGGCGCGCTGCGCCTGCCTGAAGCCGGGACAGCTGTGCCGCAACCTCGGACATCGCCCGGTGCCGACGCACGCTCAGCGCCGCGGTCGCCGTTGCCTGAACTGCCGCCAGCCTGCCGAGATGAGCAGGCCTACGATGTATCCCGCCTGGAGGCACACGATGGCGACGAGCGATCGGCCCAAGGTCGGCAGGATGGGTTCGCCTGCCATCAAGCCGATCCCGACGCCCACCGCTGCGACAATGGCCGTCGCGGCCAGGAGGGCAGGCGCCCGGAACCGCAGCCCGATCGCTGCGCCGAGCAAGCCGGCCAGCCCCCACACTCCGCTCACCGCGGCGCTCCGCCGCCGCGGCGCCGACCCGGCCGCGGCGTGACATGACCCCGTCCCTTGAAGGGTTCCTGGTCTGCGGTGTGCTGCTCCTGGTCGGACACGCTCTGGGCTCCCCGGTCCTCGTCGCACTCATGGCATCCCTGGCCTTAGGCTCGACCGCGTTCGCCAGTTTGTCGAGCCTCGGCGGCTCGTCACCGCTGATCTATACACTGTTCTCGATCATTCTCATCGCGAAGCTCGTCCTTCGACCCGGAGGCCTGCGCGATGTCCACGCCGAACTGGTGCGCCATCCCATCAGCGTGATCATTCTACTGCTCGTTGTTTACACGGCCGGAACGGCATTGGTTCTGCCGCGGCTGTTTCAGGGCGACCATAGCGCAATCGTCCCGGTCAACGGGGCGCCTATGGAAGTCCCCCTGGCGCCCGTGTCGGGCAACATCACGCAACCGGCCTACTTTGCACTCGGTGCCCTGACCTGCATCACCCTCTGCATCGCCCTTCGCGAGCCAGGGGCCCTCATGACCATTCGACGCGCCTTCTTCGCGTGGGTCGTCCTGAACGGCGCTCTCGGCATTCTCGATCTGCTCGGCAAGGCGGCCGGCGCCGGCGACGTCCTGCTGCCCATCCGCACGGCGAACTACTCCCTGCTTACGGACGCGGAGCAGTCCGGGTTCTCGAGGATTGCGGGAGGCCATCCCGAGGCTTCCTCGTTTGCCGCAGCAATGTTCGCCGGACTGGCTTTCCTCGCGACCTATTGGCGGGTCACGCAGCAGCGCGTCGTCTTCGTCCTCACGATGATCGCCATCATCCTCCTCCTGCTGTCGACCTCGACGACGGCCTACGCCTGCGTCGGTGCCTACGCGGCCTTGCTGGGGGCTTCGGCCGGCCTGTCGCTGCTCAAGGGGCACATCCGCCGCACCGATCTGATCCTTGCCGGCACGGTGCTCGTGGGCGTGACAGCGTGCCTGGGCATCTATCTCGTCGACGATACCGCATTCGCTGATGCGCAGCGCCTATTCGAAACCACGGTGCTGACGAAGTCCCAATCCGCGTCCGCGATCGAGCGCAACTATTTCAACGCACTCAGCCTGCAGACGTTTTTCGATACGGGCGGTCTCGGTATCGGCATGGGAAGCTCCCGCGCATCGAACTGGCTCATCGCGGTGGTGAGCCAGATCGGCATCATCGGCGCGACGCTTCAGCTCGTGCTCGTCGGGGTGCTGCTGCGCCCTCCGCCGCGATCGGCACGCGTCGACGTGGGCCTCCTTGCCTTGCACGAAGGCGCCCGAGCGGCGGGCCTGGCATCGCTGTTCGGCAACCTGGTGTCCGGCGGCAGCGCCGACCCCGGCGTCTTGTTCTTCATCTGCCTGGCTACGGTGATCTCGTGCCGCGATGCTCTCGCTGTGCAGAGCCCGGCAAACCTGCCCCGGCTGCCGGCCAGCCGACCGCAAGCAATCTAGAACCCGTCGCAATTGAATGAGCACCACCCAATTGCAGATAGGCGCCCAACGTCTTCGAACTTGTGGAAATTTTCTTGCGATCGTGGGATTCCACCGAACGCGAAGCGCCTGAGAGCCGCAGAAGCGTGCACCGCTTCTGCGTCCGGGACTGCGCCAGAACAAAGTGATAGAGCACGTTCGGCAAAAGCGGGCTTCGCCGGACATGCTCCAGCGAGGGCGGCGCACCCCGCTCGCACGGAACTCCCCACGACGGATGGCTTGGCCGCCGCAAGTGCCGGTCTTCACCGGCACAGGGCCGGAGGCAGGCGCCCGTGCGCAGGCCGCCACGGCCGTGCCGCCATTCCCGTTTGGCCACCATCACGCTGTCACCCACCGCCCGATCCCAGATCGGTGGAAGCGCGGCTTTGGCTGGTCAAAGCTGGATCCGCACCACTCTCCAGGCCGGCAGGCCCCGGGGGCAAGCCAAGGAGCCCCGGGGCTCCGATCGGTCGCATCCAGGAGGGCTCCAGCTTGTTGAATCTGGAATGCTCTTCCCTCACTCGATTCCATCCGATCGGCAGACGCTCCGGCGTGGCGCAGAGCTCTCGCCCGATCACTTGATGGCGATCGTAAAGGCGTAGTTTGCCAGCGGCTTGAAGTTGGTGGATTTGCACCAGCGCGTCACCTGGGCCGAGATCTCCCGCAATATCGGCACCTTGCGGTAATATGCATGTCCATAGAAGGGTAGGACTGCAACATCCCGGAAGCCGAGCGCCTTGATTCTTGACGGCACATCGTCGGTGGCTCGGCACCACGAATACCAGGCGGGAAATTTGGGGTGCGTATCGTCATTGCGCTCATTGAAAACAAACCTGAGCACCGATCGCGACAACGTTTCAGGCATGAAACGATTCACGACAAATGGCGGACTATACAGTATCGGATGGAAGTTCAGAACGACTCCATTGGGATTTAGGAGTCGGCTCAAGTTCGAATAGGCCATTCGGGCATCACGGACGTGCTCGAAGACCATCTTCGAAAATATGAGGTCGAACTTCTCGTTGTGCGCAGCCGGCCCGGCGATATCGAAGCAGGACTTTTCCACATAGGCAGGTGCGCGGTCGAGCTCCTTCTGCTCGATGTCATTGACGGTGTAGGCGACGTTGAGATCGGCGATCTCCTGCTGCGAGAACAGGGGAAAGCGTCCTCCACCGATTTCCAACACCCGCTCCGGCCGATACGCCCGAACGAGTGACACGACGGAGGGCTTGTAGTTCGCCCAGGCCCAGCCAGCATCGTTCTCGTAGCCGATGCGCTTACGAATCTCCTCCACAGTGGCGACCGCCGGTGTCTCCCGCACGCTCATATCAGGTTGCCGGCGCAGGGCCTTCGACATGCTTATCTCCCATCCGTCGAGCCGTAGGGCCCAGGTAACATCGCCTCCCCGCCGATCGCCGACGGGGCCGCCGCTGTCCCGATCAGGTCGGTGCGGCCATCGATCCGCGCCATCAGCTCGAGGTAGGTCTCGGCCACGCGCCTCCAGGTGAACTGCCGCGAGCGTTGATAGCCGGCCCGGCGCAGCCTCGACCGCAGAGCGGGATTGTGGTGCAGCGATGCCACGGCGCGCACCCAGCCGGGCTCGTCGTCCGGATCGGCATAGAGCGCGGCGTCGCCACAGACTTCGGGGATCGCCGGCGCGGTCGACGCGACCACGGCGCAACCGCGTGCCATCGCTTCGGCCGCTGGCAGGCCAAAGCCCTCGATTCGGGAGGGAAACAGAAAGCACACGGCGTTCGACATCGCCGCCGCGAGCTCGTCGTCGTCAACGCGCCCGATGAAATGCACGTTGTCACTCGGCGTGGGCCCAGCGCTCCCGACGTCACCCGCCACCAGGACATCGAGCCCGAGTTGCTTCAGCGCCGGCGCGATGCGCCAGATGAGCGACATGTTCTTGTATGGCTGATCGCGCCCGATGCAGAGGACGAAAGGCTTCCGCTCGATGTAGCTGCGCGCGGAGCGCGCCGGCCGCCAGCGATCCGCATGATCACTGCCGTTGTACGCGACGACGATCTTGTCGCGCGGCACGATACCGAGCGTATCGAGGTGGTCGCGCGACAGCCCCGACACCGTCGTCACGAGTCGCACACGCCGCCCCAGCACCGGCAGAATGAGACGGTGAGCCAGCCTGAACATCCTTCCGTAGCTTTGAGGCATGACGTAGGTGTGGGCATCGTGAATGCAGAGCACCTGCTGCCTGACGCTCATCGGGGCCAGATTGCAGAAGCTGAGCAGCCCTCCCTCGACGTGCCTGGGCAACTGCAATTGCGACCAGACCTGCGGCAGGCGCGGCGTGCGGAACTCGGGCACCACCTTCACCGCCATCCGCCGGAGCGGCAGGTCGAGCGGCTCCCGCGGCGCGATGAGCGTCAGGTCCAGATCGCGCGCCAGTGGATGGCGCTCGGCGACCAGGGCGTCGAGCGCCGACGTCACCTCCCTGGCGTAACGTGCCACCCCTGTCGGCTTGAGGTTCACGAAGTCGCCATTGACGGTCCAAACGCGGCGCTCAGATGCCCTCGACCATTGGGCGTCGGCATTCACCTTCGAAAACCTCCATGCTCGCATCCGCCTTGATCGAGGCACTGGCGAACGGCGTCAACACGGCAATCGGAGGGTGGCTTTACGCTATGGATCGAGGTCATCGTGCAGAAGGGGTATGCTCTCTCGACTTCCTACGCCCAATGCTAGCTGGCGCAGAACTCGGCTGTGAAAGACATTCGCCGAGCGCGACTTCCACGTGCCCGCGCGCCTGTGAACAAGGCCAATTCAAAGAATGACCCGATGCTGGACGATCAACGGACGCTTCCTGACGCAACCGCTCACTGGCGTTCAGCGCTATGCTCACGAGATCGTCGCCAGCCTGGATCGTCTGATCCGTGATGGACATCCCCTCGCGCAGGGGCTCGATGTCGAGCTGGTCATGCCCAAGCACGGCAACCAAGTCTCGCTGGAGCAGATCGCAGTGCGTCGCGCCGGTAATTTCGGCGGCCACCTGTGGGAACAGCTGGTGCTCCCGGGCCAGGCGCGAGAAGGGCTGCTCAGCCTGTGCAATACCGGCCCCATCCTCGCCTCCAAGCAGATCCTGTGCATCCACGACGTCAACACGCGCGCCTTCCCGCAGAGTTACTCGCGCCAGTTTCGCCTGCTGCACAGATTGCTCATCCCGCTCATCGCCAAGCGGGCAGCGCGCGTCACCACGGTCTCAGCGTTCTCGGCAGCCGAGATTGTCAGGGAGGGAATCTGCCCGCCGGGCAGCGTCACCGTCATTCCCAACGGGCATGAGCATGCGTTGGCGTGGTCACCGAAACACTCCGACGAAACACGTCGGGTCGCAGGCCCCAATACGATCGTCGTGATCGGCAGCCCGGCGCCGCACAAGAACGTCGGCATGCTGCTGGCCCTGGCACCGCGGTTGGCCGCAGCGGGCTTCCGCCTGGCCCTCGTCGGCGGGCTGGACTCCAGGGTGTTTCAGGCGGGCGCCGGGCCGAGCGACGATGTCAATGTCGCCGCTCTCGGCCGACTGTCCGACAACGAGCTCGCGGCCTTGCTGTCGAGCTCACTGTGCCTCGCCTTTCCATCGTTCGTGGAGGGGTTCGGCCTACCACCGCTGGAGGCGATGGTGATCGGCTGTCCCGTCGTCGTCTCCGACCGGGCCAGCCTGCCGGAGCTCTGTGCCGATGCGGCGATTTACGCACCGCCGGACCAGCCGGACGCCTGGATCGAAGCGTTCAAGCGGCTGCGCGCCGATCCCACGCTCCGCTTCAGAATGGCGGCTACCGGCCGGGCTCGCGCCCAGGAGTTCAGATGGTCGGTATCGGCGGAGGCCTACCTCAAGGAGATGGCGGTCGCAGACGGCTTGATCACGGCGGCGGAGGCAGCCAGCATGACCGGCTCGAAATCCGCATCGCTGGGCGGCGGAGCCGAATTCAGGGCGACGCGCCCAGAGGCGCGCGTCGCTGCCGCGCGCGGTCTCTAGAGCGTTTTCGAGCGAAGTGGACGCCGGTTCGCGTGAAGAAAACGCGACAAACCAAACAGATAGAGCATTTCGGCGATTCGAAGAAACGCGGAAATGCCCTAGGGCGTTCCGAGGCCGAAGCAGGGCTGATCGGGCAAGGGATCGCTCCTGCTCAAAGAACCCTCTCGTTTCCATAGGTTTGGAAGATCTCATCCAATTGCCGCGTGCTCGCGCTGCGGCAGGCATGGGCCACGCCTACCGCTCGTCCGAGCAGATCGTGCCCGGCGCGAGATGGTCCGGGACGATGGAAGGGACGGTCATCGCGCCAAGTCGTAAACCAGGCGCAAAGCTGGGCCGTGTTGCCGCAATGGGGCGCGAACCACGCGTTGCCCCCGTCAGCGGAAGCTGGCGCGATGGACCTCCATGGTCATGTCGAAGGCCCGGGTGATGCCCTGATGGAAGCGCTCAGTGGAGAATCGGCTCGCGCGCTGGCGGCACGCGTCGGGCGAGAAATTGGCCCGGCACGTCTCGAAGGCGGCGACGGCATCGATCAGTGTGGCCTCGTCCTGACGGTCGAACAGGATGCCCGTGGGCTCATGCCCTCCCCCAAACGGGACGACGATGTCGCGGGCGCCGCCGCGGCCGAAGGCGACGAGGGGCGTGCCGAGCGCCTGGGCCTCGGCGAGCGCGATGCCGAAATCCTCGCAGCCGGCGAATACCAGTGCACGGGCCCGGGCGACGGTGCGCAGGTAAGCGGCGCGCGAGAGATATCCGGTGAACTCGACGTTAGGGCCCGCCATGGACCGAAGCGCACGCGACTGCTGACCTTCGCCGACCACGAGCAGCCGCCGGTTCGGCATCGCGTTGAAGGCGCGGATGACGAGATCGGTCCGCTTGTAAGGCGCCAGGAAGGATGCGGTGACGTAGTAGTCGTCCTTGTCGCGGCTGAATGCCTCCTGCGCGACGTCCACAGGCGGAAAGACGACCTCTGCGTCGCGACCGTAGATGCGCCGTATGCGCGCCCTGACGAAATTCGAGTTTGCCACCATCACGTCCGGCGCGTGAGCGGTGCGCGTGTCCCAGGTCCTCATGTGGTGCATGAGGATCCTGAACAGGAGCCCCCCGGCTTTTCCCATGCGCATCTGGTCGATGTAGGAGAACTGCTCGTCCCACGCGTACCGCATGGGACTGTGCACGTAGCACAGGTGCGGCTGATCGGGGCGTGTGATGATGCCCCGCGCGAACGCAGCCGACGAGCTCACCACGGCGTCGAAGCCGGTCACGTCGAACTGCTCCATGAGAAAGGGACAGAGGGGGAAGAGGTGGCGATAGAACTTGCGCACGCCGGGCCAGTTGTTAGCAGCCGACGTGTGAAACTCAGTCTCAGGGAAATGGGCGTCCAGGACGTCCCGCTCCAGAAACTGGAACAGCGTGAAGATATGGTCGGCCTCGAATACCCTGCGCAACTCCGCGAGCACGCGTTCCCCGCCGCGGAAGGAGGGGCACCAGTCGTGGACCAGAGCGACCGAGCCATAGGCATTCAACGACTTCGTGGGGGGAGCGGAACCAACATCACTGCTTCGCGTCGCCGCGTCCGCCGCCACAAACTGGTTCATTGCATGCCTCCGACCGGGCATCGCGATGCCCCATGCGCTCATCATCCGACGATACGCGCCTGCCCCCAATCCATTCTTTCGGAACAGGGTTGCGCCATGTGGTGCCTCGCCCCCGCGCGATCCGTACCAATTTTGAAGTAGCACCGGCTTGGCCTAAGACCGCGGGCATCGGATTTGGTACTGCAGGCTTGCAGTCATCTCACCTACTGTTCCAGCATTGATCGCCGCAGTTGCGTGGGGAGCAGCAGGGAAAGTATGCACATCACGCTGATCGTCCCGACGAATGGTCGACCGTCGCTCGTCTCGAGGCTATTGGCGCACCTGGAGCGCCAGACTCTGCACCCGGACCACGTCATCGTCTCGGCCACGACACCGAACGACATCGAGGTGCGTCCCGACATCAGCTTCAAGGTGTCATACGTCTTCGGCGATCCGGGCCTGTGCGCACAGCGCAATCGCGCGATGGCGCTGTGCGATGGCACGACCGACATTATCAGCTTCTTCGACGACGACTTCGTTCCCTGCGACTCATACCTGGAAACGCTGTCGCGGGTCTTTCGAGAGCACCCCGTGTACGCGGTGGTCACCGGCGATCTGCTGGCCGACGGTGCACAGGGGCCGGGCTTGGGCTTCGATGAGGCGGTCGCCATGCTCGACGCCTATCGCCCGTCCTCCTTGCCGGCGCACGTCAGGGACCATCCCGGCGCATACGGCTGCAACATGTCGATCCGCGCCCAGGTGATCGGCGATCTACGCTTCGACGAGCGGCTGCCTCTCTACGGCTGGCAGGAGGACATCGACTTCACCAGCCAGTTGCGGGCGCACGGGCGCATCGTCAACATCGGGCAGCTCTGGGGCGTGCATCTCGGCGCCAAGGGCGGCCGTGTCAACGGCGTGCGGCTCGGCTACTCGCAGATCGTCAACCCCATCTATCTCATCGGCAAGGGGACGATGCAGCGTTGGTTCGGCATCCGCCTGATCTGCCGCAATCTCGTCGCCAACACGCTGAAGAGCCTGAGGCCGGAGCCCTACATCGATCGCCGCGGCAGGCTGAAGGGGAACATGATCGGCTTTGCCCATGTCCTCACACGGCGCGCCGACCCCGAACACATCCTGAAACTGTGAAGAACCTCGCGATGAGAATCCCTTTGCCGAAGCCGCTTCGCGTGATCGCCGCCCTCGCGGCGTTCACCATCGCGTCCGTACCCCTCGCACGCGCCGCGGAGAGCTACACCCTAGGCCCGCAGGACAAACTGCGCATCAAGGTCTACGAGTGGCGCGCCTCCCAAGACAAGCTGGTGGAGTGGGAAGGGCTCAACGACGAGTTCATCGTGGCGGCGAACGGCACCATTTCCCTGCCGCTGGTCGGCGAGGTCATGGCGACCGGCAAGACGCCGTCCGAGGTCGCCAGCGCCATCGGCCAGAGGCTGCAAAGGCGGATGAACCTGGTCCAGCCGCCGGATACGAACGTTGACGTCATTTTGTACAGGCCCGTCTACGTGGTCGGAGATGTCACGAAGCCCGGCGACTTCCCCTTCCGTCCGGGCCTTACCGTCCTGCAGGCCGTCTCGCTGGCAGGTGGCGTCCTCAGGACCAGCGACCTGGCTCGCGATGCCCTGACGACGCAGGGCGAGCTCGCAAGCACCGCGCTCCAGCGAGACGGGCTGATCGCCAGGCAGGCGCGCCTGAAGTCCGAGGCTGCAGGCGGTGACGCGGTCACCTTCCCCCAGGCGCTGCTGGCGCGCCGATCGGCGCCGCAGATCGCCGCGCTGCTCGACCAGGAGGTCTCGATCTTCAAGACGCGGGCGGAGGCATACCGCACGCAGACCAATGCTCTGAGTGCGCTCAAGTCCTATCTCGAAAAGGAAGTCACCTCGCTGGTCGCCCAGATGGAGACCGAAACCACCCAGGCAGCGCTCATCAACAAGGAACTCGAAGGGATTTCGTCGCTCGTGGCCAAGGGCCTCGCCGCGGCGCCGCGGCAATACGCCTTGGAGCGCGCCAAGGCCGAAATGCAGGGCGCCCGCCTGCGCCTCGAAGCCAGCATGCTCCGCGCCCACCAGGAGATCAGCAAGGCTGACATCAGCCTCCTCGAACTCAAGAACAAGCGCGAAGGCGACGTCGCCATCGAGATCCGCGAGACCGACCAGAAGTTGCAGGAGCTAAGAAACCGGACCAGGGTCACTGAAGGCATCCTCAACCAGATGGGCCCGCTCGTGGACGGCGGCCCGCGCCGGCCTGAGCCGAGCTTCACGATTTTGCGCGCGGGACAACCGGATGCGGCGCCGGTTGCAGCCAGCGACGCCTCCGCCGTGCAACCGGGCGACACGATCAAGGTGATCCTGCCGACGTACGACATCCGGCAGACGGGCGAGGCCGTAGATTCGGCCGATACCCCCGCGCCGGGGTCCACGCCGGTCGCGTCGGCAAAGTCGAGCGCCTCGAACTGAGCATATCCCGCAAGAGGGAACGTCGGGCTTTGGAGGAACGGGAGCGCCGCGCCGTTAGCGCGGACGCGACGATCGCGAGCGGCGAGATCACCCGGCGAAGCCGCCTCGCAAGTCCGTATCTAGATCGCGCGTCAGGAAGGCGACTTCCGTCCTGTTTCGCGCGTTGAGCTTGCGCATGATGGTTCTGACGTGAACCTTGACGGTGCTCTCGCACATCGCCAACTCGTCGGCGATCACCTTGTTGGGCAAGCCTTTGCGCATGGCACGGGCAACGGCGAGCTGCCGTGGCGAGAGCAGCGTGGAGAGCTCGGCGGCCCGTGGAGCCCCCTCCTCGGCGGAGGTCATAGCCGCCAGGGTGCTCGCCGGGATGAAGCTGCCGCCTGCGCGCACGAGATCCAGGACTTTGACCGCCATCTCCACACCCATGCTCGTGGGCAGGAAGGCGCTCGCGCCACTGTGCATCACATAGACGACGCAGTCGGCGCTCTCGTGGTCGGACATCACCACCACCGGCGGCGCCTCAGGCAGCTGCAGCACTTGCTTCAGGCGAGAGGCGAAGACGTTATCGGGTTCCGGTGGCATGGATGGCGCCGACATCCACAGAACCAGCAGAGACGTGCGCGCTGCCGCCGCGCTCTGCTCCCAGGCAGCCACGCTCTCGAAGGCCTGGAATTCCTGATCGGATTCCATCGCGCTCAAAGACGCCAGGACGCATTCGCGGAAAAAGGTCCGGTCCTCGATCAGAACGGTGCACGGCAGGGCGTCGGCTGCCCCGCCATTGTCAGAGTTGCTCGATCTCCTGAGATCGTCGCGTTCGGAAGCTTCCGTGCTCAACTTAGCCCCCCGTTGAACTTGCGACCTCCGAGCGTTGCGAAGCCAATCCGAACGACTTTGGGGCGAATTTACGCTCCTGCTGAGTGTTCGGCTCGAACGTCCGGCGTCTGTTGCGTCCCTGTCTTCACCACCATTTCTTCCCCGCCGTCGTGCGCCCGACCGGCGTCTGCGAGCGGCCTTGTCATCAATGCGAGGCGCCCGCAGCCTTCCCCGTCGGCCCGGCATCAACCGCGTATCGCCGCCCCGCGCTCATGCCTGCAAAACTGACATCAAATTCGCAGCCCCTTGCCATGGGCCGCGACAGGGCGGAGGCACCTGCCTCACCCGGATCAACAGAAGGGCGCCAGTCAGCGCGCCGACCGTCAACGCGGCGCCAAATCGATGCGGAAATGGCGGCGGATGCGCTATTCAACTGGTTTATGACCATCATCAAAATTCCTTGAATTTTGATCGGTCGCCCAAACTCATCCACTGCGGCACTGCAACGAATATGGCAAATCAAATTTTGTTGCTCGCCGAATGATGAGCCCGCCCCGTCGGCAGCCGGCTCATCGGCAACGCGCCAGGCACCGTCCGCGCTCGGCCTCTCCCTGCCCGCTATGGACCTCAAGTAAGCCCAATCGACGCCAGGCCGGTAAAAGGCGCTTTTGAGGTCGCACCGTCGATCATCGGGCAATCCGCTGACTCGAGCACCAACGCCGTTGGCCAGGTCATTCAGAACATCCCGAAATGAAGCCGGATCAAGTGTTACTTCGTATAAGCGATCGGCGACGCCCTTCTCCGTCTGCTTCGGCTGAGATCGTCAGTCTTCATCGCCGATCTTGCACGCTAGAGCTCGTCCGTTCCACCCCCATTTGGGCGTGAGTCCGCGTTGCCCGGAAACCATTCGCGATTGGACACCCCCATCCAACGGCGAAATCGCCTGGCCGGAGGCCGAGCTTGCGCGGAGGTGGCGTGAGGCCGCCACGTGCGCGGTTGCGGCCGATTCCCTTCGAGCGGCTTTGCCAGCGTCGATACGGGCGATTGGGTATTGCCGGATCGTCGAGCGCCGGCGCACGCCGCCGGTCATCGACCGATCTGCGCGCCCTTGACGACCGGGATCTCAAGTTCCCGCAGCCGCAGCCGCGCCGCGCCGTCCGAGCCGTCGAGATCGAGGGACCGGCAGGCATCGTCGATCAGCACCGCTGCGAAGCCCAGGCGATGAGCATCTTCAGCCGACCAAAGGACGCAGACGTCGAACGCGAGCCCCGTCAGGAACACGCGCTCGAACCCGCGCTCGCGCATGTAGCCGGCCAATCCCGTCGGGGTCGTGCGGTCGTTCTCCATGAATGCCGAATAGGAGTCGATGCCTCGGTCACACCCCTTGCGCAGCACCAGCTCCGCCCTGGTCAGGTCGAGATCCGGATGGAACTCGGCGCCGCGCGAGCCTTGGACGCAGTGGTCTGGCCAAAGAATTTGAGGACCGTAGGCGAGCGCAACCGTGTCGTAGGGCTGACGGCCGGGATGGGCGGATGCGAACGACATATGGTCCGCCGGGTGCCAGTCCTGAGTGAGGACGGTATGATCGAAGCGGCCCATCAGGCGATTGATCGGGGCGACAACCTCGCCGCCGCCCGGCACCGGGAGGAGCCCACCCGGGCAAAAGTCGTTCTGCACGTCCACGACCAGCAACAGATCCGTATCAGGCTTCACGAGCATCAGGGCGTCCGTCCGTGCGAAAGGGCCGGCCGTATGGAAACACGCTGCCCAGGGTCATCCTCCGGGCGGACCTCGCAACGCTCGGCCGGCGGGGGAGGCTCCCAGCCGAAGACGCCGCGACCTCCGTACTCATGCGAGCGTCGTCGTTCAGCCGCGACGAACGCCGGCAGAGAGGGCCCGGTGGCGTCGCGTTCCATCGTCCGGGTCTGCGCATCGAGCCGGCGGATGGCCTCGAGCCGCTCGCCATTGCCGAGCTTGGCACTGCTGATCGCGGCCTTCAGGACCTCGATGGTCCTGTCGTAGACGAGGGTCGGCACGGGATAGGGATGCCGGTCCTTGCCACCCAGCGCCAACGCGTGGCGGGCCGGGTCGGCGAAGCGGCACGGCGCGCCGTGGATCACCTCCGCCACCAGGGCGAGCGAATGGACGGTGCGCGCGCCGACGCCAGGCACCAGCAGCAGCTCGGCGAAGTCAGCCGGGCCTCGGTCGGCTGCAGCAGCGAGCGCGCCATGCAGACGCCGGCTCATCACGTCCTTCGGCCGCACGTCGTGGTGGGCGGGCATGACGAGATGCGGTAGCAGCGGCTGCCGTGCCGCAGCCGCCGGCGCATCTTCCCCCAGGACGTCCGCCAGCAGCCGCAGGACGCGATCAGGCCCCTCCCGCACGAGATCCAGTTGCCCGCTGCGTGAGGCGGCCGCACGCCGATCGGTGAGATTGACGATCTTGCCAGCCGCCCTCCCCTCGATCGCGGCATGCGGCGCCTCCACGAAGCTGCTCAGGCCTTCCGACAGCCAATGGTATCTGCGCGCGAGACCGCTACCGCCGTTCATGCCCTGCTGCACGACCACCCATCGGCCATCGTCGGCAACGATGAAGCCGTGCAGATAGAGCTCGAAGCCGTCCTGTACGGCGGCGCTGTCCACCTTCGCCACGAGACGGCTCGCCCGCGCCAGGGCGACACCGTCGAAGCCCACGCGCTCACCCACGGCGAGCAGTTCGTGCGGCGTCTGGCGCGAATGGCTGCCGCGGCCGCCGCACACATGCAGCCCGAGTTCGCCGGAGAGCGGGCCGAGGCCGCGCTTCAGGGCGCCGATGACGCTCGTGGTGATGCCGGACGAGTGCCAGTCCATCCCCATGACCGCGCCGAAGGACTGGAACCAGAACGGATGCGACAGTCGGCGCAGGAATTCGTCGCGGCCATAGTGGTGAACGATCGCTTGGGCAATGACCGCACCGAGCCGCGCCATGCGTTGGCCGAGCCACGCGGGCACGCGCCCGTTGTGCAGAGGCAGATCGGCGCTACCGGCCCGTCGAGCCATCGGGTCCCCGCAAACAAAACAGGAACATCGGTGTACCACGGCCGCGGCCGCAACGCGAGCCCGAGGGCCACATCGGCATCAACCCGCGGCCTGGAGCACCATCGCCCGGCGGCGTGGGGCTGCCGAGCGCACGCAGAAGCGGGTCGAGGTACGTCGGCTTGACCAGGAACAATCGCCCGGTCTGCTGGCGCGGGCGATGCGCTTGGGCCGTATCCGTCTTGGCGGCTGCGCCCACGACGCTCGATCCATGCCTGCTCCCCGTCGGCGCCGACGGCGCGCGCCGCGGCCGCGATGGCCTCGAGCGGTCTTTCGGCCTTCCCAGCGCCGCCCGTCAGTGCCCGGTGCTCGGCATCGCGGCGGCCGGCGGCGGGCCGGCCTCGGCCGCGTCTTCCTGCGCGGCCGGCGGATCGGCCGCCACCCGCCGGCGCTGGAACATGCGCATCACGACGACGAAGAAGACCGGCACGAAGAACACCGCGAGCACCGTCGCGGCGATCATGCCACCCATCACGCCCGTGCCGATCTCCTGCTGGCTCTTCGATGCGGCACCGGTCGCGATGGCCAGGGGCACCACGCCGAAGATGAAGGCCAGCGAGGTCATGACGATCGGGCGGAAGCGCTGCGTCGCCGCCTGCACGGTCGCCTCGATCAGCGATGTGCCGGGCTTCCAGAGCTCCCGGGCGAACTCGACGATGAGGATCGCATTCTTGGCGGAGAGGCCGATGATGGTGATCAGGCCGATCTTGAAATAGACGTCATTGGGCATGCCGCGCAGATAGACGGCGGCGACCGCCCCGATGACGCCGAGGGGAATGACCAGCAGCACCGAGAACGGGATCGACCAGCTCTCGTAGAGCGCCGCCAGGCAGAGGAAGACGATCAGGATCGACAGCGCCAGGAGCAGCGACGCCTGGGATCCTGCCTCCTTCTCCTGCAGCGATTGGCCTGTCCAGGTGTAGCCGAAGCCCTTGGGCAGCTGCTCCATCAGCCGCTCCATCTCGGCGATCGCCTGGCCGGTCGTGTAGCCCGGCGCTGGCTCGCCCGTGACGCGGACCGACTGATAGCCATTGAAGCCGACGATCTGCGCCGGGCCGACGCTCCACTTCAGGCTGGCGAAGGACGACATGGGCACCACGGCGCCGTTGACGTTCTTGACGGTATAATTGAGCAGATCCGACGCATTGAGCCGTTGCAGATCCTCGGACTGCACGATCACGCGCTGCATCTTGCCGCGGTTGGGGAAGTCGTTGGTGTAGACCGATCCCAGGTTCACCTGGATGGTGTCGTTGATGTCCTTGAAGTCGACGCCGAGCGCCGCCGCCTTCTCGCGGTCGATGACCAGCTCGGCCTGCGGCGCCGGCGGCAGCCCCTCCACGTAGACGTTGCGGAGCACCGGGCTGCTGCGGGCAAGCCCCAGGAGTTGCTGCTCGGCGGCCATCAATGCGGAGTAGCCCATCTGCGCCCGGTCCTGCAGGCGCAGGCTGAATCCGGAGGCGTTGCCGAGATTGTCGATCGGCGGTGGCTCGAGCGCCTGGATGACCGCGTCGCGATAGCTGGCCAGCGCCTTGTTGGTGCCGCTCACCAGGGCCGCGGCCGAGTTGGCGCCGTCGCGCTCGCTCCACGGCTTCAGCGTCACGAAGGCCTGCGACGTCATCTGGCCCTGGCCGGAATACGAGAAGCCATTGACGACCGTGACCGTGGCGACGCCCGGCTGGGCCATCAGGTGTTCTTCGACCTTCTTCACGGCGGCCAGCGTGCGGTTGAAGGAGGAGCCGGGGGGCGTCTGGATGTCGACGGTGAAGAAGCCCTGGTCTTCCAGCGGCAGGAAGCCTTCCGGCATGCGCACGAAGGCATAGCCGAGCCCGCCCAGGAGGATCAGATAGACCATCATGACGCGCCCGCTACGCGCCAGCAGGCGAGAAACACCGCGTCCGTAACGCGCCGTCTCGCGGTCGACGAACCTGTTGAACCAGCCGAAGACGCCGCCCTTGGCGTGGCCGTGACCCCTGGCGATCGGCTTCAGCAGGGTGGCGCAGAGCGCCGGCGTCAGCGACAGCGCCAGCAGCGCCGAAAAGGCGATCGAGGTCACCATGGCGATGGAGAACTGCCGGTAGATGATGCCGACCGATCCCGGGAAGAAAGCCATCGGGATGAACACCGCGACGAGTACCAGCGTGATGCCGATGATCGCGCCGGTGATCTGGTCCATCGCCTTGCGCGTCGCCTCTTTGGGTGACAACCCCTCCTCGTTCATGATGCGCTCGACGTTCTCGACCACGACGATTGCATCGTCGACGAGGATGCCGATGGCCAGCACCATGCCGAACATGGTGAGCACGTTCACCGAGAAGCCGGCGAGCATCATCACCGTGCAGGTGCCGAGCAAGGCGATTGGCACGACGATGGTCGGAATGAGCGTGTAGCGGATGTTCTGGAGAAACAGGAACATCACGAGAAAGACCAGCGCCACCGCCTCGATGAGCGTGTGGATGACCTTCTCGATCGAGGCCTCGACCGCAGGCGTGATGTCGTAGGGAATGTCCCACTTCAGGTTGCTGGGAAAGAACTGGGACAGCTCCTGCATCTTGGCGCGAATGGCCTTGGCCGTCTCCATGGCGTTGCCGTCGGGCGCCAAGGTCACCGAGATGCCGGCCGCCTCGCCGCCGTTCAGCCGCGTGGTGAACTTGTAGTCCTCGCCGCCGAGCTCGATGCGCGCCACGTCCCGCAGCCGCACGGTCGAACCGTCTGGATTGGCCCGCAGGACGATGGCGCCGAACTCCTCGGGCGCCCGCATCTGGCCCTTGACGGTGATGGGGAAGTTGACGCCGTGGGTCGACGGGCTCGGCTGGGCGCCGACGGCGCCCGAGGCCACCTGGACGTTCTGGTTCTGGATCGCGGTCGAGACGTCGGACGCGTTGAGCGAGAAGCCGCGCAGCTTGTCCGGATCGACCCAGACGCGCAGGCTTCGCTCCGTCGAATAGAGCGTCGCGCGTCCGACGCCGGGGATGCGGCGGATCTCGTTGATGACGTTGCGAATCAGGAAGTCGCCGAGCCCCACCTCGTCCATGGAGCCGTCGGTGGAGACCAGGGTAATGATCACCAGCGTGGCGGCGGAGGCCTCCTCGACCAGGATGCCCTGCTGGCGGACCTCGGCCGGCAGGCGCGCCTCCACTCGCTTCAAGCGGTTCTGCACCTCGACCGAGGCGTAGCCCGGATCGGTGCCCGGCTTGAACGAGGCCGTAATCTCGACGACGCCGAAGGAATCGCTCGCCGATTCAAAGCTCTGGATGTTGGCCGCGCCGTTGAGCTCGTCCTCGATGAGGCGCGTCGTACCCGTGTAGAGATCCTCGACGGAGGCGCCCGGAAATGCGGTGGAGAGCGCGATCGAAGGCGGCGCAATGATCGGATATTGCGCCACGGGCAGGTTCGGGATGGCAATCAAGCCACCCAGGCAAATGAATAGCGCGAAGACCCAGGCGAAAATCGGCCGGTCAATGAAGAAGCGAGCCATGGAGACCGCAGATGTAGACGAGAACGGGGGTGCCGGCGGCGCAAGGCGGCACACGGCGTCGAAGGATGGTCAGGCCAAGGCCGGGCAGCCGCCGGCGAGCACGATGGCCCGCCGGCCGCTGCCGTTGGCTTAGCGGATCAGGGCCGAGCCGGCCGAGCTGACGTTGCCAGCGGCCTGAGCACTCGCCTGGCGCGTCCGCGCGGCGGTCGGAGCGGCCGTGGGCCTGACCTGCATGCCCGCGTTGATCCGCTGAAAGCCTTCAACCACGACGCGCTCACCCGGCTTGAGCCCCTGCCGGACAAGCCAGCTCGACCCGACCACGGGCCCCAGCTCGACCGGCTGGCGCATCACCTTGTCGTCCGCCTTCACGACCCAGACCTCGGCCTTGCCATCGACGGTGCGCTGGATCGCCTGCTGCGGCAGGGTGATGGCATCGACGTCCACCCCCTGCTGGAGGCGAGCCCGCACATACATGCCGGGAAGCAGTTCGTCGTGGGGGTTGGGAAACTGGACGCGGAGGGTCACCTGCCCCGTGCCGGGGTCGGTCGTGACATCGGAGAACAGCAGCTTGCCCGGGTGCCCATAGGGCGTCCCGTCGTCCAGGATCAGTTGCACGGCAGCTGCGGCCTCGTCCAGGCTGGCAAGCTCGCCGCTCGCCAGGTCCCGGCGCAGCCGGTTCAGCTCGCCGACCGATTGGGTGATGTCGACGTAGATGGGATCGAGTTGCTGGATCGTCGCGAGCACACCGCCGCCGGTCGCATCGATCAATGCGCCTTCGGTCAGCAGCGCCCGGCCGATCTTGCCGGAAATCGGCGCGCGCACGTTCGTGTAGTCCAGGTTGAGGCGGGCCCGGTCGCGCGAGGCCTTCGCAGCATCGACGTCGGCCTCGGCCTGCTTTTGTGTGGCGACGGCCACGTCGTACTGGGCCTGGCTGGCCGCCTGGCGGCTCAGCAGGGCCTTCAGGCGCTCGGCCTGCTGGCGCGTCAGCACCAGATTCGCCTCGGCACGGTCGAGCGCGGCCTCGGCGCTGGCGAGTTCGACGCGGTAGGGCGCGGGATCGATGGTGTAGAGGACGCTGCCCTCGGTCACCCGGCTGCCCTGCTCGAAGGTTCGCTTGACGACGAGGCCGCCGACGCGGGCACGCACCTCGGCGATCCGCGTGGGCGTGACGCGTCCCGGCAATTCGCGTTCGTAGGGAATGGGCTCCGGCGTCACCGTCATCACGGCGACCTCGGGCGGCGGGGCCGGCGGGGCCGCCTGCGCCTTGGCGCTGGGCTCGGTGCAGGCCGACAGGGCCAACGGCGCGATCAGCAGCAAGGGATAGGCGCAGCGTCTCGCTTTCGCGGCGCGACTTGAACGTTCAGACATGGTGACAATCGCCCCATTCGCTCCGACACGGCGCGCGCGACCTCGGTCAGCCAGCACTCCGGTGGGCGTCAATCGTGGAAAACCACTCGCTCACGAATCCATCGGGGATTGCGACAACGCTTCGGCGCGAACCGTCGCGTCGGGCAAATCCTAGGCTGCGTCAGCTTTGGGGGGGCGTTCGTCAGGGCTCAGACTGCGAGACCGGGCGCTCTCGTTGGTCGCGACCACCTTCGACCAGAAGGAGAATTCAGTGACCACCGCGGGGCACAACGCAAGCGTAATGTGGGACAGATCGGGGTCTGCCGCACAATTTGCGTTGCCGATGAAATGTCTCGGGACGCTGGCCGCCGCATTGTCGGGCGCTGCCGCGCTCACTACGGACTCGATGCTCGACGTCGGCTCGTAGTCGGGGACCGCCTGCTGAGTGGCGGGCAGGATAATGCCCATCCACAGCAGCAAGGCGATGCCGAGATATGAGATCGAGCTCCGATTCATAGCCATCAGTCTAAGAACGCCCTTGCTGCGTTGCAATACGACTGCGACATTCTGTCCAGAAGTATAGGAAATCTTCAGGATTGTGGCAACAAGATGAAAATGGGTAAGACGCTTCGAGTCGCGCCCTGCCGGGAATGGATCGCAGTCTAGCCGCAGGATTGACTGATAGCGCACCGTGGTCTATTTTTGTTCACTCGACTAAAATATGAGCGCGTCGGGGCTGAAGACTGCCTCTTCTGAGGTCATGAAATCCAGCGGCCTGTCGCCTAAGTTTATTGCATGGGTATTGCCTGGCGCACGATGGCGAGGTCGGTCGATTGCCGAACGACGGTTTGGCGCGTTCGGCTGAGCCGATTGCTGCTGCTCCTGGTCGCCGCGACCTCCATCGGCATGAAGCTGGACCTGGACCATCTCGCCGTCCCGCGCGACGCGGGCGTCACAGTCGAGCAGCGCTTAACCGCTGCGAGTCCGTCCCAAGCGCGGATCGAAGCGAGCGACGCCCCTTCGTGTCTCGACGTCGAATGTCCGCGGCTGGCGCCGCTCGCCTATTGCGTCGTAGGCCTTCGCGTCGCGCATCCAGTGACCTACCCCCGTCTCGCTGAGCCGCGCTGCGCGCATCAGAGCGAGAGCCCCCCTCTGCGACCGCCACGCGCCTGAGGCTCCGCCTCAGCCGCTGGTAGATCAGCCGCCCCGCCCTGCCGCCTCCAACGACGGCCAGGGTGAGCAGGCTGTCGGCCTCCACCGCACAACATTGCGAGCTGCCGTTCCCAGGCCGTAGCCGGCCGGCAGCAGCGCCCTTGGAGCACATATGTCGCTCGCGCACTCTATTCTGCTCGCCGTTCGCCTCCTCGATCCCGGCCTGAATCCGGAGTTTCCCCGTGCCGAGCCGGCCTTCACGTCCGAAGGTCGGCTGGTGAGGACATCGCGGGGAACGCTCTGCATCGACGGCCCGCATCACCCCCACCGCGTGCACAAGCTACCCTCCGCCCCGGCCACATCGTCGGGCCACCACCGCGAACCGACGCGGGATAGCTACGTCCACTGCTCGGCGGAGACACTCGAGCGCGAGCGGCTCGGCGCCAGGTGAGAGCGTTGCAGGTGAGAGCGCTGGAGGCCGCACGTGGCACGCTGCCGCCGCGGCACAGCGGCCAACGTCGAAGCCGTGGCGCCTTGTACCGGAGCCCGGGCGTCGCAGTTCGGTTGCAGCGGACACCCGGCGGCGAGAGGATGGAGCACGCCCGTCGCCGAGCAACGAGCCAGCCATGACGACCCTGGAAGACGTGACGATCGCGGTCGATGCCTACATCCGCGTCAGCGGGCTCTGGCAGCGGCCGGCGGCGGCGCGCGCCGTCCTGGTGCTGGCCCACGGCGCCGGCGTTGGCATGGCCCACAGAACGATGGCGGCGCTGGCCGATGGACTGGCGGACCGCAAGGTGGCCACGCTGCGCTATCAGTTTCCTTACATGGAGCGCGGCGGTGGCCGGCCCGACGGGCCCGCGCTCGCCCAGGCGACGGTGCGCGCGGCCGTCGCGGAGGCTGGCCGGCTGGCCGGTGCCCTGCCGCTGTTCGCCGGCGGCCGCTCATTCGGCGGCCGCATGACCTCTCAGGCACAAGCCGCAACGCCCCTAGCCGGCGTGCGCGGCCTGGTGTTCTTCGCGTTTCCGCTGCATCCAGCCGGCAAACCGGCGACCGCCCGTGCCGAACACCTCGGGACCATCGCCATCCCCATGTTGTTCCTTCAGGGCAGCCGCGACGCGCTTGCAGCGCTCGATTTGCTGGAGCCGGTCGTCGCCGGGCTCGGGACTTTCGCGACGCTCGTGCTGGCGCCCGATGCCGATCATTCGTTTCACGTTCCCGCCAGGACCGGGCGCAAGGACGCGGACGTGCTTGCCGACCTGCTCGACATCGCCGCGGCGTGGATGGCTGGCGCCGGCTGAAGGGCGGCCCCGACGACGCGGCGGGCACTGCGCGTGTCGGCACGGAACCGAGCCCGGAGTGGCTTGCCGGGCTCCCTTTCCCTCCAGCGCGGTCGTTCGGCCCGTGGGCACGTCCGGCCGGCAGAGCGATTGACAGTATTTTATAAAAAATACACGATCTGCCTCAGCCGACGCTGATCGGACAATAAATCGGGAGGAAACATGGCCCTGACGAGACGGTCAGTGGTGGCCGCAGGCGTTGCGGCTGCTGCGTTCACTGCAGCGCCCGTGCGGCGGGCGCGATCGCAATCGGCGCCGCTGCGCATCGGCATCATGTTCCCCATGTCCGGGATAGGGGCGGAAGCGGGAACGGCTTGGCTGCGCGGCGCCGAGCTGGCCGCGGCGCAATGGAATCGCTCCGGCGGCCTCCTCGGCCGGCAGATCGAGCTGGTGGTCCGCGACGACAAGTATTCGAGCGCCGGCTCGGTGGCCGCCGGGCGCGAGCTTGCCGGCATGGGCATCAACCTGCTGGTCGGCGCCGCGCAGTCGCCGATGGCGCTGGGGCTGTCGCCCGTGCTCGGCGAGCTCAAGGCCCTCTGCGTCGCGCCGACGCCGGCGGCCATGTCGCTCACCCACGAGAACTTCAACCGGAACTTCTTCCGTCTCTGTCCCAACGCCTACACGCTGTACAGCGGGCTCGCCAAGATCGTGGCGACCCGCCATCCCGACGTCAGCGAATGGGCGAGCATCTCCTTCGACAGCGAGTACGGCCGCGACTCGGTGCGCTTCTTCGAATATGGCGTGCGCCACGCGGCCGGCGGCCGCAGCATCAACTTCCAGCCGCCGATCTTCGTGCCGCCGACCAAGACCGACCTCAAGGTCGAGATCAATGCGCTGATGAACTCGCCGGCGCAGGGACTCTACCTCGGCCTCATCGCCGCCCCCTGCATCAGCTTCCTGCAGCAGGCCCGCGCCGTCGGCCTGAACCGCAAGCTCAAGGTGATCGGCGAGGCGGGCACCGACCTGCTCATCGGCCGGGCCATGCAGAAGTCGACCCCGACCAATCTGTGGTCCGTCACCTACTGGTTTCCCGAGCACGAACCGTTCAAGAGCAACCCCATCAGCGAAGCGCTCTTCAAGGACTACGTCGCCGCCACCAACGACCGCCATCCCATCGGCTTGCTGACCACCAGCCACCGCGCCTGCCTCGCCCTGTTCAACGCGGTGAAGAAGGCCAACGCCACGGACACCGACAGCGTCATCTCGGCGCTCGAAGGGCTCACCTTCGACACGATCGGCGGCCCCTACTCGATCCGCAAGGAGGATCACCAGGGCTACGGCACCTCCTTCTACGCCAAGGTAGGGCCCCGTGATGCGCAGCCGTTCTACGGCCTCGACACCCTGGAGCAGTTGTCCGACGCCGAGGTGATCGAACCGGCCACGCCCGGCCGGAAGTTCGAGTTGCCGAGCTGACGCGGTCGCCTGAGCCGGCACGCGGCAAGGCCGCCGCCGACGGCCGGCCGGCCCCAGGACGGGGATGACGCGATGAACCAGATCCTCTTTGCGGGTTTCAATGCCCTGGCCTTCGGCATGTCCATCTTTCTGGTGGCAGCGGGGCTCACACTCATCTTCGGCATTCTCAAGCTGCTGAACATGGCGCAGGGCGCCTTCTTCATGATCGGGGCCTACGTGGCCTTCTCGATCCTCGGAACGGGATCGTCCTCCTTCGGCTTCTTCCTGCTGGCGGCCCTGGGCGCCGGGCTCATCGTCGCGCTGCTCGGCCTCATCACCGATCGCCTCGTGCTGACGCGTCTGCGCCATGTCGACTACCACTACGTGCTGATCGCGACCTTCGCGCTGATGATGGTCTGCAACGGGCTGGTGAAGCTGATCTGGGGCGTCGAGTTCGTCAGCGTGAACCCGCCGACGGTGCTGGACGAGCCGGTCGAGCTCGGCTCGCTGTTCGTGTCCCGCTACACACTGTTCATCATCGCCGCCGGCCTCGTCGTGTACCTCGTCATGGAAGTGGCCTTGCACCGGCTGTGGTTCGGCAAGCTGATGCAGGCGCTCGCCGCCGACTCCTGGATGGCAGGCCTGCTCGGCCTCAACGTCCCGCTCGGGCTGGCGCTCAGCGTGATGGTGAGCTTCTTCCTGGCCGGACTGGCGGGCGGGCTGCTGCTCCCGAACCAGAGCCTGTCCCCCCAGCTCGGCGATTCCTACCTGCTGTTCGCTTTCTTCGCCGTCATCATCGGCGGGCTCGGCAACATCCGCGGCGCCTTCGTCGGCTCCATCCTGCTCGGCCTGGTGAGCAGCCTCAACACCGTGCTGCTGCCCGACATGCCGGGCATCGCCATCTACGTGGCACTCGCCGTCTTCCTGTTCGTGCGGCCGACGGGCCTTTTTCCGAGCCGCGCCACGCAAGCGGAGCCGGCTTCGGACGAGGGCGGCGGCAGCCTGGCGCGGTCGCGCATCGGCCGCGGCGTCTGGCAGGTGCTGGGGCTGGCCGTCGCCGCCTTCGCCGCGAGCATGCCGCTGTGGGCCAACGAGGGCCTGCTTTTCCTCGCCGGCTCTACCCTGGTGCAGGGCCTGTTCGCGCTGTCCTGGAACATTCTGTTCGGCTACGCCGGGCTGGCTTCGTTCGGCCACGCGGCCTTCTTCGCCCTCGGCGCCTATCTCGCCGGCGCCGTGCTGCGCTACTGGCCGGCCGTCCCCTTCCTTGCCACGCTGCTTGGCGCAGGTGCCCTCGGGGCAGCCGTGGCCTTCGTGGTCGGCGCGTTGGCGCTGCGCCGCATGAGCGGCATCTTCCTCGCCGTGCTCACCGTCGCGCTGAGCGAAGCCATGCGGGTGCTCATCAGCTACAGCCCGTTGCTCGGACGCGAGGACGGGCTCGTCAACATCCCCAGGCCGGTGCTGCACCTGCCCTTCGCCATCGACCTCACGTCCTCCGCCGCCTACTTCTGGTTCCTCCTGGTCACCACCGCGGCGATCGTCGCCGTGCTGTGGTGGGCCATGCACGGCCGCTACGGACGCAAGCTCCTGAGCGTGCGGCAAGATCCCGAGCGGGCCGCCTTTCTCGGGGTCAACGTCACCGGCGTGCGCATCGGCGCTTTCATGCTGTCGGGCGGGGTGGCTGCCGTCGCGGGCGCGCTCTACGCGCCGTGGGCCAGGATCGTCACCCTCGACGAAGTGCACTGGCTCGCCTCCACCCAGCCGGTGCTCAACGCCATGCTCGGGGGCGTCAACTCGTTCTGGGGCCCGCTCCTGGGATCGGCCGTGTTCACCGTCATCAACTACGGCACGCGCACGCTGATCGGCTTGTCGGAGCTGATCGTGGGGACGATCCTGCTGTTCATCGTGCTGGTCGCGCCGGGCGGCATCGTGGGCGTGCTGCGCTCCGCCGAGGCTGCCTGGATCCGGCGCCGCGGCGGCGCCGCCGCTCCAGCCGCGGCGGCCGCGGCCCCAGGCGCGGGGGCACGCCCATGAGCACCATTCTCATGAGCACCATTCTCGACGTCGCCGCGGTCTCGAAGAGCTACGGGCCGCTCGCCGTGCTCAAGGACGTCTCGCTCGATGTTCATCGCGGCGAGATTTTCGCCATCATCGGCCCGAACGGCGCCGGCAAGACGACGCTGTTCAAGGTCATGACCGGCGAGAGCCTCTGCGACGGCGGCCGCGTCAGGTTCGACGGCGCCGACGTGACCCGTGAGCCTTCGCACCGGCGGGTGCGCCGGGGCATGGGCCGGACCTTCCAGGTGGCGCGCGTGTTCCGCGATTTCACGGTGCGCGACAACATCGTCGTGGCGATCGAGGCGCGCCGCCGCAACGGCGGCGAGCGGGTGGGCCCCGCGCTCTCGATGGCACCGGCAGCCGAGGTCGTCGGCGAGGCGGACGAGTTGATCCGCGACATCGGGCTCGACCATGTGCGCCACAGCCAGGCCAGCCTGCTCTCCCACGGCGACAAGAAGCGGTTGGAATTCCTGATCGCGCTCGCCCTACGGCCGTCGATCCTGATGCTGGACGAGCCCACCGCCGGCATGTCGCCCAGCGACCGTATCGGCATCGCCAAGCTCATCCAGCGCATTCGCGACGAGCGCGGCATCACCGTGGTGATGACCGAGCACGACATGGACATCGTCTTCAGCCTGGCCAGCCGCATCATGGTGCTGAATTACGGCGAGGTCGTCGCAACCGGCTCCGTGGCCGACATCCGCGCCGATCAAGCCGTCCGCGAGGTCTATCTCGGCAAGGAGATGTACGGTGCTTGAGGTCGCCCATCTCGATGCCTTCTATGGGGACGGACAGATCCTGCACGCCATCGCCCTCGATGCGGCCGAGGGTGAACGTGTCGCGGTCCTCGGCCGCAACGGTGCCGGCAAGTCCACCCTGCTCAAGAGCCTCATGAACGCCGGTCCGCGCGTGGCGGGAGCGATCCGCTTCGATGGCCGGCTTCTCGCCGAGATGCCGTCGTACCGGCGGGCGCAGCTGGGCCTCGCGCTAGTGCCGGAGGATCGGCGCATCTACTCGCATCTCACGGTGCTGGAGAACATCGCCATCGCCCGCTACGGCGCCGCCGGCCGCAAGGCCATGGAGCCTCGCCAAATCCTCGAGCGCTTCAGCATGCTGAAGCCGCTGGAGGAGCGCTACGGCGGTCAGCTCAGCGGCGGCCAGCAACAGCTGCTCGCCGTGGGCCGGGCCTTCGCCGCGGGTCCGCGGCTCTTGCTGCTGGACGAGCCGACCGAAGGCCTGGCGCCCGTCATCGTCGAACAGATGGCGCGTGAGATCGCGGCCATCTGCGACGAAGAGAAGGTGGGCCTTGTGCTCTGCGAGCAGAACATCTGGTTCGCGCGCGCCTGCACCAGCCGCCTCTACCTCATCGACACAGGGCGGATCGTCTTCAGCGGCGGCTGGGACGAATTCGACCGCAACGCCGACCTGAAGCAGAGATATCTTGCGGTCTAGGGAGCCTCGATGAACACGACCGGGAACGCACCGCCGGCGCGCGGTCCGCTGGAGGGCATGCGCGTGCTCGATTTGTCCCGCTTCGTCGCGGGACCGTACTGCGCCATGATGCTCGGCGACATGGGCGCCGATGTCGTCAAGATCGAGCGGCCGGGCAAAGGAGAGACGGCGCGCGGCCTGGAGCCGGGCGTTGACGGAGAAAGCTTCTATTGCTTTGCCGTGCACCGGAACAAGAAGGGCCTGACCCTCGACTACGGCAGCGACGAAGGGCGGGCCCTGTTCCACGCCATGGTGGCGAAGGCCGACGTCGTGGTGGAAAACTTCCGCCCCGGGGTGATGGAGGCGATCGGCTGCGGCTGGGAGACCTTGCGGGCGCTCAACCCGCGGCTGGTCATGGCGCGCATCTCCGGCTTCGGCCAGGACGGGCCGCTGGCCCACCGCCAATGCTTCGACGCCGTCGCCCAGGCCATGAGCGGCCTCATGCACATGACTGGCCAGCCGGATCGCCCGCCGATGCTCACCGGCAGCACGATCATCGACTATACCACCGGCATGTATGCGGCCATGGGCGTGCTCGCCGCGCTCAACGCCCGTCACGTCACCGGCGAAGGCCAATTGGTCGACGTCGCTCTGCTGGACTCGGCGATCTCGCTGATGCTCAGCGCCATCCCCGATCGCGCCGTCGGCGGCCTCCCTCTCGAGCGCAACGGCAACCGCGACCGCTTTTCCGCCCCCGGCAACACCTTTCACACCGGCGATGACCGCTGGGTGCTGCTGACGGTGGCGGACGAGAAGATGTTCGAAAACCTCGCCCGGGCGATGGGCCGCCCCGACCTGCCGCGCGATCCGCGCTTCGCCGATCGCGTCAGCCGGGTCGCCCATGTCGAGGCGATCGAAACCGAGGTGACGGCTTGGACCCGTTCACTCACCGCCGACGAGGTCGTCATCGCCCTTGAGAAGGCGGGCGTGCCCTGCGCCAAGGTGGCGAGCATCGACGAGATGATCGCCAATCCGCAATTGCGCCACCGCGGCCAGATCGTGGAGGTGCCCCATCCCAGCGGAGCGCGCATCCCGATCCAGGGCGTCACCATGCGTCTGTCGCAGACGCCGCTCTCCATCCGGCGCGCCCTGCCCCATGTCGGCGAGCACTCGGACGAGGTGCTGCACGAGTGGCTGGGTCTGGCAGCCGCCGACATCGGTGCGCTGCGCCAGCGCCAAGTCGTTTAGGAGATCACGCATGTTCCTTCGCCTGCGCCAGCTCTGCCTCGTCGCGCACGATCTCGAGCCGGTCGTCACCGACCTCGAGGCCATCTTCGCCATTGCGGTGTGCCACCGCGATCCCGCCGTCGCCATGTTCGGACTCCATAACGCGCTGCTGCCGATCGGAACGAGTTTCATCGAGATCGTCGCGCCGGTGGAGGCCGACACCACCGCCGGACGCTATCTGGAGCGCCGGCAGGGCGACGGCGGCTACATGGTCATCCTCGACACGGCCGACGTGACGCCGTGGCAGGCGCATGTGGACAGGATCGGCGTGCGCGTGGCGGCGCCCCTGTCGATCGACATCTACCGCGGCCTGCAACTGCACCCGCGGGACACGGGCGGCGCGCTGCTGGAGATCAACTGCACCGAAGGCAACGGCCCGATCGACGGGCTCTACCATCCGGCCGGCCCGCATTGGCAGGGCTTCGTGCGCACCGGGGTGGTGAAGGCGGTCACCGGCGCCGAGCTGCAGAGCGCCGATCCGGCCCGCCTCGCCGCCCGCTGGGGCGAAATCCTGCAAAGGCCGGCGCAGCGTGCCGGTGACCAATGGCGAGTTGCCGTTGATAACGCCGAGCTGCGCTTCGTCCCGGCCACGGACGGTCGCGGCGAGGGCCTCGGCGGCATCGACGTGGAGGTGTCCGACCTGGAGGCGCTGCGCCGCCGCGCGGCGGATCGGGGGCGCGCGCTCGTGGACGGCCGCGTCGAGATCGGTGGTGTCCGCTTCAATCTGCACGGCTGAGCACGGCCCGCGCGGCCATCGAGAGGAACAAGATGGATCTCGAGTACAGCACCGAACAATCGCTTCTGCGCGACAGCGTCGAGCGCTTCGTCCGCGACGACTACGCCTTCCAGGCCCGCCAGAAGATCCTGGCCAACGGGGGCTTCAGCGCCCCGCACTGGACGACGTTCGCCGAGCTCGGCTGGCTCGGCATCCCGTTTGCGGAGGAGGACGGCGGCTTCGGCGGCTCGGCCGTCGACCTCGCCGTCATCATGGAAGGGGTCGGCCGCGGTCTCGTGCTGGAGCCGTTCCTGCCGACGATCATGGCCGGAGGGCTGATCGCGGCGGCCGCCAGCAGCGCGCAGAAGCAAGCCTGGCTGACGCCGCTCATCGCCGGCGAGTGCAAGCTCGCCGTCGCCTTCGCGGAACCGCAAAGCCGCTACGACCTGGCGGATTGTACGACCCGCGCCGCCGCCACCGGCGCCGGCTGGCGCCTGGAGGGCCGCAAGTGCGTCGTCGTCGGCGGCAAGATCGCCGATGCGTTCATCGTGGTGGCGCGCACCTCCGGCGACCGGCGCGATCGAACCGGGCTCAGCCTGTTTCTCGTGCCGGCCGATGCCGACGGCCTCACCGTGCGCCGCTACGACACCAACGACGGCCAGGGCGCGGCCGACCTGGAACTGGCAGGCGTCGCGCTCGGCCCCGATGCGCTGCTGGGGCCGGATGGGGCGGCGCTGGATCCTCTGGAGCGCGCGGTCGACGGCGCCACCGCCGCCGTCGCCGCGGAAGCCGTGGGCGCCATGGCGGCGCTATGCGACGCCACGCTCGCCTACCTCAAGGTGCGCAAGCAGTTCGGCAAGCCGCTGGGCAGCAATCAGGCGCTGCAGCATCGCATGGTCGACATGGTGATCGCGCTGGAGGAGGCGCGATCGGCGGCGCTCGCGGCGAGCCTCTCCATGACCGAAGACGACGCGGCGGCGCGAAGCCGCGCCATCTCGCTGGCCAAGATCGAGATCGGCCGCACCGCCACCAAGGTCGGCCAGGAGGCGGTGCAATTGCACGGAGCCATGGGCGTGACCGACGAGCTCGACGTCGGCCACTATTTCAAGCGGCTCACCATCATCGCCACGTCGTTCGGCAACGCCGACTGGCACATCCGGCGGGTCGCCGCGCTCGATGCGGCGACCCGCCGGTCAGCGCCGGAGCAGCCGGCCCCCGGCCGGACGGCGGCCTGACACGGCCTGGAGCGGAAGATCGTCATGGAACTCAAGCTGAGCCCGGCCGAACAGGCCTTCGCCGCGGACGTCCGCACCTTCATACGCGACAACCTCCCCCCCGACATTGCGGGGCGCGTGCGCCGGGGCGAGCACCTGGGCAAGGACGACCACATGCGCTGGCAGCAGATCCTCGGCCGGCACGGGTGGCACGCCTTCACCTGGCCGCAGGAGCACGGCGGACCGGGCTGGTCGGTGGTGCAGCGCTACCTCTTCGAGGTCATCTCGGCCGAGATGGATTGCCCGATCATCCAGCCGTTCGGCCCGCGCATGGCCGGCCCCGTCATCTACACCTTCGGCACGCCCGAGCAGAAGGAGCGCTTCCTGCCGGGCATCCGCCAGTCGACCGTGTGGTGGTGCCAGGGCTACTCGGAGCCCCAGTCGGGCTCGGACCTCGCCTCGCTGGCGACGCGCGCCGACGATGCGGGCGATCACTATGTGGTCAACGGCCAGAAGATCTGGACGAGCTACGCGCATCACGCCGACTGGATGTTCTGCCTCGTGCGCACCGCACGGGAGGAGCGGCCGCAACAGGGCATCTCGTTCCTGCTGATCGACATGACGAGCCCCGGCATCACCGTGAAGCCGATCCTGATGCTGGAGGGCACGCACTCGTTCAACGCCGTGTTCTTCGACAACGTGCGGGTGCCGAAGAACAACCGCATCGGCGAGGAGGGGCGCGGCTGGACCTACGCCAAGTTCCTGCTCGAGCACGAGCGGGTCGACAACGCCGCCATCGGCGTCACCAAGCAGGCGCTCAGCCAGGTCAAGGCGATCGCCGCAGCCGAGCGGGACGGCGACACGCCGCTGATCGACGATCCCCTGTTCCAGGCCAAGCTCATTGCCGTCGAGGCGCAGCTCATGTCGCTGGAGATGGCGGCCTTGCGCGTGCTGTCGCAGGTGGCATCCGGCGCCTCGCCCGGGCCGGTGTCGTCGCTGTTGAAGATCCGCGGCACCGAGGTGGCCCAGCGCATCAGCGAGCTCGGCATGGAGGCGACGGCCTATTACGCCCTGCCCTACCAGCCCGGCCTGATCGCCGGCCAGTCGAACGAGGAGCCGATCGGGCCCGACTATGCGGTCACCGCCGCCAACAACTACTTCTGGCGCCGCTGCATGTCGATCTATGGTGGCAGCAACGAGATCCAGCGCAACATCATCGCCAAGGCGATGCTGGGGCTTTGAGGGTGGGCCATCCGGCCGGCCCGGCCGTACACAGGGGAAACGCATGACCATCGGATGGAGCGCCGACGACATCGCCTTCCGCGACGAGGTGCGCGCCTTCGTCGAAGCCAATCTGCCCGCCGAGATGCGGGCCCGGGCGCACCAGGGCTTTCATCCCACCAAGGCGGACATGCAGGAGTGGACGAAAATCCTGCACCGGCGCGGCTGGACCGTGCCGCACTGGCCCAAGGAGCACGGCGGCACCGGGTGGTCGCCGCTGCGGCGCATGATCTTCGACAGCACCTTGGCCGAGATGGACGCCCCCCCCCGGCACGCCCTTCGGGCCGCAGCTGATCGGGCCGGTCGTCATCGCCTTCGGCACCGAGCAGCAAAAGCAGCGCTATCTGCCGCGCATCGCCGACGGCTCGGAATTCTGGTGCCAGGGCTATTCGGAGCCGAACTCGGGCTCCGACCTCGCCTCGCTCAAGACCCGGGCCGTGCGCGACGGCGACCACTACGTCGTGAACGGCCAGAAGATCTGGACCAGCGAGGCTCACTACGCGGACATGATGTTCTGCCTGGTGCGGACCGATACCAGCGGGCCCAAGCAGGGCGGCATCTCGATGCTGCTGATCGACGTCAAGAGCCCGGGCGTCACCATCAAGCCGATCATCAGCCAGGACATGGCCCATTACTTGAACGAGGTGTTCTTCGACGACGTCCGCGTCCCCGTCGAGAACCGCATCGGCGAGGAGAACAAGGGCTGGACCTACGCCAAGTTCCTGCTCGACAACGAACGCACCAGCAGCGCCTATCTCGGCGACAGCAAGCGTGACCTCAAGCGGCTGAAGGAGCTGGCCGCCGAGATGACGCAGGACGGCCAACCGCTCGCTGCCGACCCCGGCTTCGACGAGGAGATCGCCAAGACCGAGATCGATCTCGCCGCGCATGAAATGATGATCTACCGGCTGCTCAGCGGCGCACCCGGCCTCGATCCCGCGGTCGGCGCCTCCATGGTCAAGATCAAGGGCGCGGAGCTGCGCCAGCGCATCTCCAATCTCTGGCTCGATGCCCTGGGCCCGCACGCCCCGCCGCTCTACGGGCCGAAGGCCGAGACCAACTTCGGCTTCGGCATCGACGCCGCGCCGGGTCTGATGTCCCAGTTCCTGATCCGCCGCGCCGTCTCGATCTACGGCGGCACCAACGAGATCCAGCACGGCATCATCGCCAAGCGCGGGCTGCGGCTCTAGCGCCGGGAGGCCACGGCCCGGCGGCGGGAGGCGCGGAACAGCGCGCCCGCCCGTCGGGACAGTCATACGCATGCCATAACCAGGTGACCCCGATGGATCTCATCCCCTCCGAAGAGCTCAGCCAGTTCCGCGCCAGCGTCGAACGGCTCGTGGCGTCGGACTACACGTTCGAGCACTACCGCCGCACGGTCACGACGCGCGGCAGCTTCGATGCGTCCTTCTGGAAGCGCATCGGCGATCTCGGCTGGCTCGGCGCCTGCCTGCCGGAGAGCGCCGGCGGCTATGCCGCCTCGCCCGACGAAACGCTCGTCCTGCTGGAGGCGACCGCCCGCGGCCTGGTGGTCGAGCCGATCCTGGCGGGCCTCGTCGTGCCGAGCCGCGCCGTGCTGGCGGCGGCGCCCGACCGCGCCGGCTCGCTACTCGCGGCCGCGGCGGCGGGCGATACCGCGCTGGCGCTCGCCTGGGCGGAGGCCGACCGGCGCTACGACCTGGCGCCGACCGTGACGCGCGCGCGCCGCACCGGCGCCGGCTGGCAGCTCTCCGGCCGCAAGTTCGCCGTGCTCGGCGCGCCGGTGGCGTCCCATCTCGCCGTCTCGGCGGCGAGCGAGGATGGACCGGTGCTGCTGTGGGTGCCCGCCGGACTACCCGGGGTGGCACTGGCCGAGTTCGTGACGGTGGACGGCCAGCGCGCGGCCGACGTGGTGTTCGACGACGTCGAGCTCGGGGCGGAGGCGTTGCTCGGCTCCCCCCAAGGCGGCCTTGCCGCGCTCGAGGCCGCCTTCGACTGGGGCGCGGCCGGCGCCGCCGCGGAGGCGATCGGCGCCATGGACGCGATCCTCGCCATCACCCTGGAGTACGCCAAGACGCGCCAGCAGTTCGGCCAGACCATTGGCAGCCTCCAGGTGGTGCAGCACCGGCTCGCCGCCATGGCCGTGCAGATCGAATATGCCCGCTCGCTACTGCCGTTGCTCTCGGTCGCGCTAGCCGGCGATGCGGCGCGGCGCGGCGCGCTCGTCTCCGCCGCCAAATGGAAGATCGCCACGGCGGCGCGGCACGTGGCGGCGGACGGCATCCAGCTGCACGGTGGCATCGGCATGACCAACGAGGCGGCGATCAGCCACTATTTCCGCAAGGTACAGGTGCTCGAATACGCCTACGGTGACAGCCGCTACCATCTCGCGCGCTATCGGGCTCGCCGCTCGGGCGACGGCGACCTGCTGGCGGCGTGACGAACGATACAGTGCGCCCCGCGTCGGAGCCGACCCGGTCGGACGCGGCCCGGCCACGCGGTCGGCCGAAGCAGAGACGGCTGCGGTCGCCCCCCGGTGTCCCAGGCACTTCACCGCGGCTTGCGACGTCACGGGATCAGCCGGCTTCCCGAGGTCGAGGGGAGCGGGCCGGACCGGCGCTCGTGCAGGCGTTGTCCGGTCGGCCATGTCCACATCGACGTGGCCGAGGCTCGACAGAGCAAGGACCGGTTCTGCTCTGAACAGCCCTCGCTCGCCAGAACGCGAGGCGCCACACAACGACCCAGGAAGCGGCCCATCCGAACCGGCCGCAGAACGAGTGCGAGGGAGTAAGCGCAATGCCCACATTGTTCGATCTGACCGGCAAGGTTGCGATCATCACCGGCTCGTCCCGCGGCATCGGACGGGCCATTGCGGAGCGCATGGCCGAGCACGGCGCCAAGGTCGTCGTGTCCTCGCGCAAGGCCGGGCCCTGCGAGGAGGTCGCCAAAGTCATCAACGACCGGCACGGTGAGGAGCGCGCCATCGTCGCGCCGGCCAACATCTCCGAGAAGGAGGATCTGCAACGGCTAGTCGATGCCACCATGGCCAAATGGGGCCGGATCGACAGCCTGGTCTGCAATGCCGCGTCCAATCCCTATTACGGGCCGATGGCGGGCATCAAGGACGAGCAGTTCCGCAAGATCCTCGACAACAACATCGTCTCCAACCACTGGCTGATCGCCATGGTGGCGCCGCAGATGCAGGAGCGGAAGGACGGCTCGATCACCATCGTGTCGTCCATCGGCGGCCTGCGCGCCTCGACGGTGCTTGGCGCCTACTCCATCTCCAAGGCCGCCGACCTCCAGCTCGCCCGCAATCTTGCCGCCGAGTTCGGGCCGAGCAACGTGCGCGTCAACTGCATCGCGCCGGGGTTGATCAAGACGGATTTCGCCAAGGCGCTGTGGGACGATCCGGCAACCCTCGAGCGCAGCACGTCGACGGCGCCGCTCAGGCGCATCGGCACGCCGGACGAGATCGCGGGCGCCGCCGTGTTCCTCGCTTCGCCCGCCGGGAGTTTCATGACCGGACAGGCGATGGTCATCGACGGCGGCGTCACGGTCGTCTGAGCGCAAAGAGCCGAGTGGGCGCGGCAGAGGCGGATGCCTCCCGCTCCGCTTCTTGATCTCTGCTTTGCCGATTTCAGCGTGACGGACCCGTTGTCGACCGTCGCCCGTCAGCCCGACGGCGTCGCTGTCTGCCCAACGACATCAACCGCTTTCAACAAAAGGCGACATCATGAGCGAGAGCCGCGAAATACATCTGGTGCGACGTCCCAGCGGCATCCCGGTCGAGGAAGACTTCGCCGTCGTGACCGGTCCATCCCCGGAGCCTGCCGAAGGTGAGGTTCAGCTCCAGGCGGTCTTCGTCTCCGTCGACCCCTACATGCGCCCGCGTCTCGACGCCGACCAACCCCTCAACGCCCCTATGCTCGGCGGCGGCATCGCACGCGTCATCAAGTCTCGTCATGCAAGCCTCCGAGAGGGGCAGCTTGTGCGTCATGCACTAGGGATGAGGGAACGCTTCGTGTCCAACGGCGCGGGGCTCACCGCGCTGAACCCCGATCCGTCCCTGCCCCTCAGCGTCTACATGCATGCGCTCGGGATGACCGGCCTGACCGCTTACGCTGGTCTGCTCGAAGTTGGCGCTTTGAAGAACGGCGAGCAGGTATTCGTCTCCACCGCCGCTGGCGCCGTGGGATCGGTTGCGGCCCAGATTGCAAAGATCAAGGACTGCTATGTCGTGGGATCGACGGGATCGGAGGACAAGGCGGAGTGGCTTCGCACCACGGCGGGGCTAGACGCCGTCATCAACTACAAAGCAACGCCTATCGCAGCGGCTTTGCAGGCAGCGACTCCAAAAGGGATCGACGTTTACTATGAAAATGTCGGAGGCGATCATCTGGACGCAGCGCTGACACGAATGAATCTGCGCGGCCGAATTCCCGTCTGCGGCATGATTTCAACCTACAACGGAGGTCACGACGGTGTTCGAAACCTCTTCAACGTGATCTACCCGCGCATTCGGATCGAGGGCTTCCTGGTCGGCGACTTCGGCCACTTGAACGAGCGGTTCATCGAGGACATGACGGCGTGGATCAAGTCGGGCCGGATCAAGTATCAGGAGACCATCCTCGATGGCTTCGCGCGCGCACCAGAGGGCCTGATAGGTCTATTTCGAGGATACAACAGTGGAAAGATGCTGATCCGGGTGGCGGATTGAAGGAAGCGCACAGCCCGGGGCGATCCTGCTCGCCAGTGCTCCCGATCCAAGGGTTCCAGAGATGAATCGAAGCGAAGCCTTGGCGAGCCTCACGGCGGTGGGCCAGCCCTACGAGCTGGTCGAGCTCGACGTCCTGGGCCGGCGCATCCGCGCCTTTCGCAACGGCCCACTGAACTTGCGCGAGCTTTTTGAGGCCGCCCAGAGCGAGAGGACATTCCTCGTCTACGAAGACGAGCGCATGTCGTTCGCCGAGTTCTGGCAACGCGCCCATCGGTTCGCGGGACTGCTCCGCGACCGATACGGGGTGCGCCGGGGTGATCGTGTCGCGATCGCGCTTCGCAATTACCCGGAGTGGATGATCGCCTTCGCGGCAGCCGTCTCTGCCGGCGCGATCGCCGTGGCCATGAACGCACTGTGGACACGCGACGAGATCGCTCACGCCATCGACGACTGCGAGCCCAAGGTTCTCGTGGTCGACTGGGAGCGGCTGGAGCGGCTGCCCGCCGAGGGACCGCGCTCAGCGCCCGTCGTGCTCGTCGCGCGCAACCGATCGGCCTTGCCGGCTTGGGCGATGCCGTTCCCTCCGTTTGCCGACACATCCCCCGATGCCACGGCGGCGACGCTGGGCGACATCGCGCCCGATGACGATGCGATCATGCTCTACACGTCGGGATCGACCGGGCATGCGAAGGGCGTGCTGTCGACGCATCGGGCCGTGCTGAGCGCCCTCCTCTCCTGGGAACTCGACGGCGCAGTGGCGGTCCTGACGGGCATCGCAGAACGTCCCTCCGCCGAAGCGCCGCAAACCGCCGCCCTGCTCGCCATCCCCCTGTTTCATGTCACCGGCCTGCACGCCGTGTTCCTGTCGGCGGTCCGCGCGCAGCGACGCGTCGTCTCGATGTACAAGTGGGATCCGGCCGTGGCAGCCACGCTGATCGAGCGGGAGCGCGTCACCAGCCTCATCGCGCCGGCCGCGGTGACCGGCGACCTCGTGACCTATGCGCGGCGCACGGACCGCGACCTGAGCTCGCTCGAGATCGTCGGGGGCGGAGGCGCGCCTCGCGCGCCCGAGCAGGTCCGCGCCATCGACGCGGTGTTTGCAAAGGCTGCACCAGCCACGGGCTGGGGAATGACGGAAACCAATGCGATCGGCGCCGGCCTGGCCGGGCCCGACTACCTCGCCCACCCCGAGAGCTCGGGCCAAAGCTCCGCCGTCCTCGATTTGCGCATCGTGGCGGCCGACGGCCAGGTGGTGGGCCCGGGCGTCAGCGGCGAGCTGCAGGTGAGGGGCGCCTCCCTCATGCGGGGCTACTGGCGGCGCCCGGAGGCCAACCGCGAGGTCTTCCAGGACGGCTGGATGCGAACCGGCGACGTGGCGACGCTGGATGGCGACGGCTTCGTCTACATTGTGGATCGCATCAAGGACCTGGTGATCCGCGGCGGCGAGAACATCGGCTGCGGCGGCGTCGAAGCCGCCCTGCTCGAACATCCGGACGTTCTCGAGGTCAGCGTCTACGGCGTGCCGGACGATCGGCTGGGCGAGGAGGTGGGCGCAACCGTCTTCGTCAGAGCTGACGTCGACCCGGCGCATTTCGAGCCGTTCCTGGAAGGCCGCCTGCCCAGGCACGAACGGCCTCGCTACGTGCACGTCGTTCTCGCACCGCTGCCCCGCACGGCCTCGGGAAAGATCGCCAAGCGGCAGCTGCGGTCAGAGGCTCTCATCCGGCTGGGTCTTGCCGATTCGTAGGCGGCGCGGCTTTGCCTCACCCCCTCGCCACCGCCCTCGCGACGCCAGAATGGTAGCGAGATCGACCGGACGGAAGCCGAACACGTCGACGCCGACGTCATACTGACGCGGCATCGCCGCCAGCTTGCCGTGGGAGTGACCATGCAGGTCGAGAACACCGCGGCCCATGTGGTTCCAAGTGCGGAACGGATAGTGGCAGAGCACGAGCCGACGCCCGTCGATGTCCAGCTCCGCGTAATGCTGCACGCTGGCCCAGCCGGGAGCTTGAAGGGTGGCTGCCCCGTCGTTGTTGCCGACCATGAGGTGCTTGGTGCCGTTCAGCCGGTCGAGGAGGGCCTGTGGACGCGTTGGCGGACGCCCCAGGGCGAAGTCGCCGAGGTGCCAGACGACATCGTCCGGCGCCACGGCCGCGTTCCAGCGGGCGATCAGATCGTCATCGTGCTCCGCCAGAGAGCCGTAGGGCCGCCGGTCGAGGCGCAGGACGCGCGGATCCCCGAAATGCGTGTCGCTGGTGAAGAGGGTGGGCATGGCCCGTCACCCCGCGCCGACGGCTTGCGCGCAGCGACGCCGTCGCGGCCCGCGAGCCCGTTGCCCGCTCAGAGCAGCGCCCTTTCGTAGTCGGCCGGCCGGAAGCCGACGAGCAGGCGGCCGTCAACGTCGAGCACGGGCCGCTTGATCATGGAGGGCTGGGCCAGCATCAGTGCCACTGCCTTGGCCTCCGTCAAGTCCTCTCGATCCCCCTCCGGCAGTTTGCGGAACGTCGTGCCGGCACGGTTGAGCAGCACCTCCCAGCCGAGCTCGCGGGCCCAATTCTCGAGCCGACCGCGGTCGATGCCGGACGCCTTGTAGTCGTGGAACGCGTAGCCGATGCCATGGCCGTCGAGCCAGGCGCGCGCCTTCTTCATCGTGTCGCAATTCTTGATGCCGTAGATCGTCACAGCCGTGGCCATCGTCATCCCGGGGTCAGCCCATGATCGCGGGTCGCTTGGTGGCACAATCGCCGCGCCGACACACGTGGAATCGGCGGAGACCGCCGTCGCTGTAGCCGCGGGGCGCAGGGACCGCGATGGCAGTATTCGCGCCCAGCCATGCAAATAACGCCAAGCTACGCCCCCCTCAGCGCGCTTGCGGCGGGCCGTCGTCTCGCCCAGCATCGCCCAAAATGATGACGGTCGCCGCGGCGGCCCGAAGTTCATGGCGCCGGGAGCGAAACGAATGCCATTGTCACACCTGCACGTGGTCGAGATCGGCAGCTCTCCGGCATCCGCCTATTGTGCCCGCATGTTTGCGGATTTCGGAGCGCGGGTGAGCAAGGTCGAACCGCCGGGGGGCGACACGCTGCGCCGCGCAGCACCGCTGACGCCCGCCGGCCACAGCGCCTGGTTCGCCTTCCTGAACGTCGGTAAGGCGAGCGTGATGATCGACGCGGGCGCCCCCGATGCCGCGGCCCGGCTCGCGGCACTCATCGCCGACTGCGACATCCTCGTCGACGGCCGTGACATCGATGGCGCGCAGTGTCCCGCGCTCGACATTGCTGCCGCCAAGGACCGGAACCCCGGCCTCATTCATGTGGAGGCCAGCTGGTTCGGCAAGAGCGGACCCTACGCATCGTACAAGGCCACGGACACGGTGGTTCGGGCGCTTGCCGGCACGATCAAGCTGACCGGTGCGGTGGATGGTCCGCCCACATTCGCGCCGGATTTCCAGGCCGGCATCATGGCCGGCCTCTGGGCCTATATCGCCGCGTCAGCGGCGGTCGTCAGCCGCTCCATCGACGGCCGAGGGCGCACCAATACCGTCAGCATCTTCGAGGCAAACCTGGCCGTCAGCGAATACGTGATGTTCGAAGCCTTCACCCACGGCGACGTCATGCGCCGCATCGGGCTCAACCGCTTCTGGCCGACCTTCCCAGTCGGCATCTACGAAGCCAGCGAGGGCTGGGTGGGCGTCACCACGGTGACACCGGCCCAATGGCGGTCATTCTGCGACATGCTGGGGCTCATCGAGTTGCGCGACGACCCGACGCTGGTCATCGGAGTCGATCGCTTCGCGCGGATGGAGGAAATCGAGGCCACGTTCATTCCCAAGCTGAAAACGCGCACGGCGCACGAGTGGTTCGCCGAGGGACTGCGGCGGAACATCCCGATCGTCGTCGTGCCCGCCGTGGGCGAACTCATCGCCAACGCCGAAGCGCGCGCCCGCGGCGCCATCGTGCCCATCGCCGCGGGCGAAGAGGCAGGGTTCGCCGTCGGCTCGACGCAGCGCCTCACCGCAACCCCGCCCCGCCGGGGCGGACGCGTGCCGGCGCTCGGCGAACACGTCGAGACGACGACGGTGCAGCCACCGCGCGAACGGCCAGCGGCCCATGCGGTCAGCATTCCGCGCCTGCCCCTCGAGGGCATCCGCGTGGTCGACTTCTCGATGGGTTGGGCCGGCCCCGTCGCCACGCGCACGCTCGCCGACCTCGGCGCCGACATCATCAAGATCGAATCGTGCCAGTACGCTGACTGGTGGCGCGGCGTCGACCGGCGCCCCGCTTACGTGGCGGGGCGGGAATACGAGAAGATGGCGCGCTTCTGCATCATGAACCGCAACAAGCGCGGCATCACGCTCGACCTCACGCAGCCGGACGGCGTGCGGCTGGCCAAAGCGCTCATTGCCACGGCCGACCTCGTCGTCGACAACTACTCCGTCGAGGTGCTGCCCAAGCTCGGCCTCGGCTACGAGGTGCTTGCCGCGATCAATCCGCGGCTCGTGGTGATGTCGATGTCGGCGTTCGGCTCGGGCAGCGTCCACAGGACCTGCCGTGGCTACGGCTCGACCCTGGAGCAGGCATCGGGCCTGCCGACCGTGGTCGGGGCGCCCGGCCAGCCGCCGATCATGAGCCAAGTCGCCTTCGGTGACGCCGTCGGCGGCCTCAATGGCGCCTGCGCGGCACTGACCGCGCTCATTCACGCCCGGCGCACCGGCCAAGGCCAGTTCATCGATCTCTCGATGATCGAGTGCATGATGCCCTTCGCCGCGCCGTGGCTCACGGTCCATTCCGTCGACGGCAAACCGCCCACCCGCTACGGCACGCGCCACCCCGACCTCGTTCCCCATGGCTGCTTCCGCTGCGCCGGCGCCGACAGCTGGCTGGTGGTCGCCGTCAGCGACGACGCTATGTGGCCGAAGCTGTGCCGTGTGCTCGGCCGCGACGACTGGGCCAGCGATGGAGCGCTGGCGACCGCGTCCGGCCGCCGTGACCGCGAGGCCGAGATCGAGGCGGCCATCGCCGCCTGGGCTGCCGCGCGCAGCGACGTCGAGGCGTTGCAGGCGCTTCAAGCAGCCGGAGTCGCCGCAGGCGCGGCGCGGCTGCCGATCGAGCTGCTGAGGGACCCCCAGCTGCTGGCAACCGGCTTCATCCAGGAGGTCGATCGGCCGTTCATCGGCCGCCATCCGCAGCCCTCTACCGCCTTTCGCGAGGGCGACGCGCCGTTTCCCGTGCGCAGGGCGCCGCCCACTCTCGGCCAGCACAACCGGGAGGTGCTGGGCGGCTTGCTCGGCCTCACCGACGCCGAGCTCGCGCGGCTGGCGCAGACCGGCATCATTGGCACCGAGATGCTGGCCGAGACCCAGATCAACCGCCGGCGCGATCAGGCGGCGGGATGATCTTGCGGCCTGGCGGGCCGCGTTGGCTGGCCGCGCGCCGCAGAACATGTTCTAAGCCTCTCCGAACCGAAACCGGCAAGAATTCGATTGGGAAACGCACATGGCACGCATGCGATTTGGAGCTTTCCTCGCCCCCCATCACCCGATCGGCGAACATCCGATGCTGGTGTTCCGCAGCGATCTCGACCTCGCCGCCCACCTCGACCGGCTCGGCTTCGACGAATTCTGGTGCGGCGAGCACCACTCGTCCGGTTGGGAGATGATCGCTTCACCCGAGATGTTCCTGGCCGCGGCCGGCGAGCGGACGCACCGCATTCGGCTCGGTACCGGCGTCGTCTCCCTGCCCTACCATCACCCCTTCAACGTCGCCCAGCGCATGGTGCAGCTGGACTGGATGACGGGCGGACGGGCCATCTTCGGCTCGGGCCCGGGGGCGCTCGCTTCCGACGCACACACCTTCGGCATCGACCCTATGGTGCTGCGCGACCGTCAGGACGAGGCGCTCGGCGTCATCCTGCGCCTCTTCCGCGGCGAGCGTGTCACCTACGAGGGCGACTGGTTCACCCTGCGCAACGCCAAGCTCCAGCTGCTGCCGCAACAGGAGGAGATGGAGTGCGCGGTGGCGAGCCAGGTCAGCCCCTCGGGCATGACGCTCTCCGGCAAGCACGGGGTCGGCATCATCTCGCTGGGCTCCATGTCGACCGAGGGACTGCTCTCGCTGCCGACACAGTGGGGCTTTGCCGAGGATGCTGCGAAGGCGTCCGGCAAGTCCATCGATCGCAAGAACTGGCGCGTGCTGATGACCTGGCACATCGCCGAAACGCGCGAGCAGGCGCGCGACGAGGCGGCCAAAGGCCTGATGCGCTGGCACAACGAATACACGGTGGGCACTTTGATGCGCCCCGGCATGACGGCCTACAAGAGCCCCGAGGAGGCGGTGGAGCAATACGCCTGGGCGGAGGGCACGAGCGCCGTCATCGGCACCCCCGACGACCTCGTCGCCGGCATCAAGAAGCTGATCGACCTCTCCGGGGGCTTCGGCACCGTGATCGGCTTCGCCCACGACTGGGCCAACCGCCAGAACACTCAGAAGAGCTGGGACATGGTGGCGCGCTACGTGGTGCCCGAGATCAACCGCTATTGCGAGGGCCTGCACACGTCGCGGCAATACGTCATCGACCACCGCGAGGCGTTCGAGCGCGCCGGCGCGGCAGTGCTGTCGAAGATCATGGCCAACGAGAAGGCGGCGGCCGCCTTCGAGGTGACCCAGGCGATGAACGCGCCCATCCCGACGCCCAGCGCGCCGGATTTTCGGCGCAAGGCGTAGTCCGAAGTGCATATCCCGCCGCGCATGGGGCGCCGAGCGGTGATGGATTTGCTGAGTGGATGGGATGGCCGGGGTCAAGCCCGACCATCCATCACCTTGAAGAATCGAGCTAGAGCGTTTTCGGGCGAAGTGGACGCCGGTTCGCGCGAAGAAAGCGCGACCAAACAAATGATCTAAACGTTCCCGGTCCTTGTGCAGCCCTCTATGCCGGATAGGCCGTCGCGGAGGCGCTGGGCCGTTCCCGGATGCGCTCGAACCAGGCCCGCAGGTTGGTGGCCTCGGCGGGCAGGTTGGAGCCGCCCGCCGGCGCGCGGAACGCCATGAAGCAGTACAGCACGATGTCGGCGAGCGTGTAGCGGTCGCCGCAGATGTAAGTCCGCCCGGCCATCTGCTGGTCGAGCCAGAGCACGCGATCGGTGACGATGGCGTTCAGTTCCTTGGCGGCGGGCACTGACAGGAGCTTGATCTTGTCGATGTAGAAGTCGCGCGCCATGGTGGCCCGGCCGGCGCGCGAACGACCCTCCAGGATGTTGAGATCGATGCGGCGCATCCACATGCGTGTCTCGGCCCGTTCGCCGGCCGTGCGCCCGACCAGGGCCGGCTCGGGAACGATCTCCTCCAGATATTCGCAGATCGCGGTGATCTCGCAGATCACCTGGCCATCGTCGGCCTCGAAGGCCGGCGTCTGCATCATGACGTTGACGCGGTCGCCGTAGGGCGTGCGACGATGCTCCGAGCCCATGACGTCGACCTCCACCAGGTCGAGCGTGATCCCCTTCTCGGCCGCGAACATTCTGACGGCGTGCGGATTGGGGCCGAGCGAATTGTAGAGCTTCATGTGGTCCTCCCAGAGCCATAGGGCCTCAAGGCCGCCTTGTGGGCGATGCTCGGCCAGGGAACAAGCCGATCATCGTGCCCCTCGCAGCCACCACGATGTGCTCACCCTGGCAATAGCTTAACGGCTGCAAATGATAGGAAGCCAAGCGACCGGCATGCAGAGCGCTTCCTGACCGGTAGACCAGCTCCGGAACGCAGGGCTTCCGCTTCGAAGGCATGGCTCAGGGAGTCGAAATTCGTCACGCCGCGTCGCCTCGCGCCAGTGCGGCCGCCTGCTTCAGGCTGATGCCCCTTACGAGTGGATCGGCATGGCGATGCGCCAGCCGCCACGCCGAACCTTCGCGGCGATACACCAATGTGACGCGCAACGGCCAATCTTGGGTTGGGAGACCGCCGACCTCGACGTTTTGCCACTCGATGATGGCGAGGACCGCCATATCGGCGCAGCTGTAGGACTGCACCAACTCCTGCCCGAAGACGCCGTTCCTGAAGAATTTCCCCATCGCCTGCCACCGCTCATCCGTCATGTCGGAGGCGTGCGTAGGCGCTCCGCCGAATGGAGACATCAGGGTGAAATCATCGGTGTGCGTGATCAGCTCGCGATATCTGTCAACGTCGCCGCGCATCAGCGCGGCGTTGGCGTCGGACGATTGCCGGATGAGAATAGCGGTCGCTTCGTCGTTGTCCGCGGGGGCTCTGGCAAAGAGCGAACGTCGTGAGGTTGGCATGAGGTCCTCCAGTTGTAGCCACAGAGGAGACTTCGCTCGTGAAGGTCATGCGAGCTAGTGATATGATTTCAGAGATATGCTGAACGAGATTGATCTCTCACGCGCCGACCTCAACCTTCTGGTCGTGTTCGATATGGTCATGCAGGAGCGCCACGTGGGGCGGGCGGCGGAGCGCCTGAATCTCTCGGCCTCTGCCGTCAGTCATGGGCTCGGCCGACTACGGCAGCTGCTCAAAGACCCGCTCTTCCTTAGAACCCCTAAGGGCGTGGTCCCGACGATGCGCGCCCTCGAACTCGCCGCACCGGTCGCCGACATCCTTGCCAGGGTGAGGAGCGTCGTTTCGACCGCTGCGCCGTTCGACCCGGCCACGTCCACACGCCGCTTCACAATCGGCGCCCCTGACGGTGTCTCCAGCGTGGTCCTGCGCCCACTTCTGGCTGAACTGACGCGGGCCGCCCCCCGCATCGATATTGGCGTGCATCAGATCTTGCCGTCGCCAGCCCGCGTGTGGCGCTCGGCGATTGCTGACGTCGAAGCCGGGACGATGGATCTCGCGATCATTCCATCCGACGATATTCCGCCGCGCTTTCACCGGCGCTGCGTGTACGAGGAGGATTTCGTCATCGCCGTGCGCGCTGGACATCCGTTCGCGGACGATCCCAGCTTGGAGCGATACTGCGAAATGCAGCATCTGGTGGTGTCGCACAGCGGCGACCCTCATGGCTTCGTTGACGAAATTCTGGCGGAGCAGGGCCGGTCGCGACGGACCGCGCTGACTGTCCCGAACTTTATGCTGGCGCTTGCCGTCATCGCCGAGACCGACCTCGTCTCGGCTCTGCCGAGGCGGTTCGTCGCCACGTACGCGGCTCGGTTCGGGGTCTTGGGACTGGACCCGCCGCTGGCCCTTCCGCAGTTCCGGCTCAACGCCCTGATGCCGAAGGTCGCGATAATGGATGCCGGCTTGGCCTGGCTCTTCGAGCACGTCGCGCGTGCGGAGCAAACCGCCCCGAAGCGATAAGGGCGCTCGCCCTCGCTGTGCCATCCTTCTTAGCCGAACCGCCTTCATCCGTCACAGGCGCGCGGGGCTGCTGCGCTTGTCAGTGCCAATCCTGCGTGTAGACGAACTTCGGCATGTTCCAGCCGTAGCGGATGGCCAGCAGCCGCAGCGTCAGGCCGACGGCCATGGCGGCGATCATCACCGGATCGTGCGGGAGCCCTGCCGCCAGCCCGCCGACGTAGATGCCGCCGGCGACGACCGAGACGCTGGCGTAGAGCTCACTGCGGAACAGCAGCGGCACATCGTTGCAGAGCACATCGCGCAAAACGCCACCGACGCAGCCGGTGATCATGCCCGACATGATGACGATGAGGACCGGCAAGCCAAGCTCGAACGCGATATTGCAGCCGATGACGGTGAACACGACCAGGCCGATGGCATCGAGCACGAGAAAGACGTGGCGCAGGCGATGCATGATCCGGGCGATGGCGATCGTCAGCAGCGCCGCGCCCGCCGTCACCGCCAGATAGTAGGGATGCTGGACCCACGACAGCGGATAGTGGCCGAGGAGCACGTCGCGCACCGAGCCACCACCGAGCGCCGTGATGCAGCCGAGCAGGCAGACCCCGACCCAATCCATGCTGCGCCGGCCCGCCGCCAGGGCGGCGGTCATGGCCTCGGCAACGATCGCGATCAGATAGAGAACATGAAAGAGCATGGCCCTTGGTCCGCTCGCCGAGCCGCCCCGAGCGGCTTACCGACCGCCCCATAGCCCAGGGTGTTGCGGCGCGGCAATCGACTCGCGCGCGGCGTCAGAAGACGAAGCTGACTCCGGCGACCCAGGACTGCTCGGTGCAGGAGCCGCGCGCGTAGGGATCGACCGCTGCCGTGCACGTGTTCGACCTCGTGTGATCGAGGCCGAACTTGTTCTGCCAGTAGCGATAGGCTCCCCACACCTCGATGCGATGGGCCTGGGCCGGCCCCCAGAGCGAGCGGCTCACATCCCAGGTGAGGCGCTGCTCGCTGTTGAATTCTGTCTTGGTGTTGAGGTTGCCGGGAATGGAGATGCTGGTCCCCGCGCCCTTGGGACCGACCAGCGCGGCGCGCCCGCTGAGCGACAGCGGCAGATACGCGGGCAGGAAGCCCAGGTCCATATGGTAGTTGGCCTCGACGCTCCACGTCGGCCGAAAGTCCGCGTCCCCGCTCCACACGCCGATGCCGTTGTTGAACACCGGCTTCAGGAATTCGTTGTGGTTGATCTCCTTGTAGGCGAGTGCCGCCACGTTGAGGATGCCGCCGTAGGGCAGCCCGAAGTTGAGCTGCACCCCCACCACGCCGCTGCGCTTCTGGCCCGAGGCGGAGTTGTTGTCGAAGTTGGCGTCTCCGCCGATCTCCAGCGAGACGTTGCGCAGCGGCCCGAAGCTGAACGCCTTGGTGCCGAACAGCTCGTTCAAGCCGACGGTGCTGCGGAAGAAACCATAGATCTCGGTGGCGCCGGGACAGGTATCGTCCTCGCACTTGCGTATTGGATCGCGGGTGTCGGACTTGAGCACGTCCACGTTGACGAGATTGGTGCCGTAGGCCCAGGCGTCGATGTGGGTGAAGCTGAAGACGCTCTTGGCTGTATTGCCCGAGCCGGGATTGGTGGCGGTGAAGATGTATGAATAGCTGAAGCGGTTCTGGTTGAACGAGAAGAACGGGGCCGGATCGGGAGCCATACCGCCCGCAGCAGGCCTCTCAGCGGCGATCGCGCCACCGGCCACGCCGGCAAAGCATAGAGCCGCAGCCGCGAAGATCAACCGCAATGGCATGCATAGTCCTTGCAGTTAGAGTTCCGCAGGCCGCAGGACAGGCGTCAACTCACCCGAATAAAGACACCGATCATGACGAGATAGAGCGCAGCTAGAATCGCGGCGCCGCGCCAGTCGACTTGCGTCGATGGTCGCGCGGGACTGAGCCACCAGCCGAAGCGGCGGCTGATCCAGGGCACCAGGTAGGTCAGCAACAGTACGCTCGCGACATTGCCGATGAAGAGCGCGAGCGGAAAGGACAATCCCATCCGCCCCACGAGCAGCGGGCTCTGCACCGCAAATCCGAACAGAAAGACGACGGGGTAGAGCATGAGCAGAACGAGCATGTTCTGCTTCCACACCGCCTGCGGCGGCTGGCCTTTATCCGGTTCGGGGAACCACTGATCGAAGCCGGCACGCGCCACGCGGGCGTGAAACTCCTCGGTGAAGGCGTCGGCCTCCGCGAGAAGCATCTTGCGCTGTGGCGACTCGAGCCAGGCGTTGAGGTTGGCCTCCGAGTCGAAGCGCAGGATCGACAGCCAGTCCTCCTGCACCCCGGGGATCGGCGGCTCAAAGCGGTAGCCCTGGAAGCCCGGCGCCTTGCACTGGGCCGCGGCAATGCGCTGCTCCCAGGCGCGATAGGCCTTCTCCTGACCGGGCTTGATGCGAGTCGAAATCACTGCCGAGACCGGCGCCGGCAGCACGCCGCTGCTACCGTCCGGCACCACGTGCACGTCGTCGCGCCCGACGAGCATCGACTGCGCACCATTGATGCGGGCCATGCGCTCCGGCGAGTTGAGCCAGCCGATAGCGGCCGCGCTGTTCGCGAACCGCTGCAGGATCACCCAGTCGACCTGCGCCGGTGGGCTCGGCCGCATTACCGTCTGGCCCAGGAACCCCGGCAGCGCGGCGATCATGGCGCTGGTCTGCTCCTGCCAGACCGCGAAGGCATCGTCGAAGCCCGGCTGCACCCGTGTCTGGGTGACGATGGTGACGGCACCGGGCACGGGGGGCTGAGGCGACGGAGCGTTCACGGCCGATCCTGCGCCGGGGCGGCGTCCCGCGGGCGACAGCCCTGCAGCCGATCGAAGATGCGGTCGGGGGTGAAGGGCAGAGTTGCAAAGCGCACGCCGGTCGCATCGAGGAGCGCGTTGGAGATCGCCGGCGCAATCGGGTTGATGGCGCTCTCGCCCTGGGCCTTGGCGCCGAGCGGACCGATGCTGTCGTACGTGTCGGCGAACAGGATCTGGGTGCGCGGCACGTCGGCGAAGCTCGGGATGCGGTAGTTGCGCAGCGCCGCATTCTTCATGTGGCCGCTGTCGTCGTAGTCCATGTGCTCGGTCAGCGCCCAGCCCAGGCCCATTGCGATCGAGCCGTCGATCTGTCCTCGGCATTGCTGCGGATTGATCAGCCGGCCGATATCGGCGGCGTGCACGCTCTGCAGGATCTCGATGTCGCCGGTCACCCGGTGCACGGCGAGACGGATGCCCTGCACGTTGAAGGCGACCGTACGCGGTGCCAGGTAGGCCTTACGCTTGGCCTGGAAGCGATGGCCGGCTGCCGTGCCCTCTGCATACAGCTCGGTGAGGCCAATGCGCTTGTTCCCGGCGACGACGGCACCATCCTCCATCGTCCAGTCATCGAGCGCGGTTCCGGTGCTGCGCGCCGCATAGGCGAGAATGTTGTGGCGCAGCGCCGTGGCCGTCAACGTCACCGCCTGGCCGGCGACGACGGTGCCTGTCGAGGCGAAGGTACCGGTGTCGTAGGGCGTCTTGTCGGTGTCGGCGTTGATGATGTCGATGTCCTGGGCGCGCGAGCCGAGCACGCCGGCGGCCAGCTGGCGGTGAGAGGTGACGGAGCCGTTGCCCATCTCGGTCGAGCCCACCGCGAGGTGGAAGCGGCCGTCGGGCAAGAGTTCCATGGTGGCGCCAGAGCGATGCTCGGTCGGCGGACCGGACTCCAGCATGGTTAGCGCAACGCCGCGCCCCTCCAGCCAGTCCTCTCCGTCGGGTCTGGCGCGGCCGTCGCCTGTGGCCAGCGCCTCCTCCACCAGATCCAGGCATTGGTCGAGGCCGTAGCTGCCGAAATCGACATCGGAAACCTCGTCCCAGATCGATTCGATCCAGTCGTTTGGCCGCACCATATTCAGGCGCCGCATGGCGAACGGATCGAGCTTCAGCAGGCTGGCGAGATCATCGACGGCGCATTCGATGGCGAAGGTGGTCTGCGACGAGCCGTAGCCGCGAAAGCCGCCACCGGGGATCATATTGGTATAAACGGCGAAGCCGTCCGCCTTCTTGTTGGCGCAGCGGTACATGGCGATCGGGCTGGCGAGCGACGCCGCCAGCGTCTCGCCGGAGTGGCCGCCATAGGCCCCGGTGTTGGAGACGACGCGTACCTCGATGGCGGTGAGGCGCCCGTCCGCCTTGGCACCGAGCTTCACGTGCGTCGTCATCTGGTGGCGGGTGGTCGCCGCGATGAACTGCTCCTCGCGGGTGTATTCCCACTTCACCGGACGGCCAATCCTCAGGGTGGCCAGGACGCAGAGGTCCTCGGAGATGACCTCCTGCTTGCCGCCGAACCCGCCGCCGACACGCTCGGTGAACACATGCAGGTTGCGCGCCGGGATGTCGAACAGGTGGCTGAGCTTCTGCTGGGCGATGAATGGCGCCTGCGAACTGGTGCGCACGTGAATGCGGCCATCGTCGCCCCGCCACGCGATCGAGCCGTGCGTCTCCAGATGCACGTGCTGCACGCGGGAGGTGGAATAGGTGTGCTCGTGCACCGCGTCCGCCTCGGCGAACCCCCTGGCGACGCTGCCGACCTCGCCGTGGATCTCGGCATAGATGTTGCCGTGGGCCTCGCCGCCCTTGGTATGCAGGATAGGCGCACCCGGGCTCATGGCTTCGACGGGGTCGAACACCGCCGGCAGCGGCTCGTAGGTGACGACGAGCGCCCGGCAGCCGGCCTCGGCCGCGGCCTCGGTCTCGGCCACGACGGCCGCGACCCGCTGGCCGACGAAGCGGACGATATCATCGAGCATGTAGGTGTCGTCGGGGTCGACCAGATGGTCTTCGTGCGTCGCCGTGCTGTAGAGCTTGCGCGGCACATCCTCCCAGGTGAACACCTCAAGCACGCCCGGCACGGCCAGGGCGGCGCGGCGATCGATGCTGACGATGCGGGCATGGGCGTGGGGCGAGCGCAGCACCTTGAGGTGCGCCAGGTCGGCCACCGCGACGTCCATCGTGTAGCGCGCTTGGCCCGTGACGATGCCTGGACCGAACGGGTTGGGCAGGTTCGCGCCGCAGGCGCTGCCGGCGATGTCCTCGCCCACGTTGACGACGCCGTGGATGGCATCGTCAATGGACCGATAGCCGGTGCAGCGGCACAGGTTGCCCTTGAGGTTGCGCGGCAGGTCGGCGCGCTGCTCGCCGTCGAGCGCTGCGACGGTCATGATCATGCCGGCGGCGCAGAAGCCGCATTGAAACGCGGCGGCATCCAGGAAGGCTTGTTGGACGGGATGCAGTTCGTCGCCTCGGGCCAGTCCCTGGATGGTGGTGACCTCGCGACCCGCAGCGCGAAACGCTGGCATCAGGCAAGAATGAATCGGCTCGCCGTCGACCCATACGGTGCAGGCGCCGCAGTCTCCCTGATCGCAGCCCTTCTTGACGCCGAAGTCGCCACGCTCGCGCAGAAATGTGCGCAGGCACTGGCCAGGCCGCGGCTCTGCCGAGAAGGAGCGGCCATCGACGGAATAATTCATGCGCGCGACTCCAGTGCGGCCAGCTCCGCGCGAATTTCTTCGGCGAAATGGTAGGTCAGATGTCGGCGATAGGCGGGCGCGCCGTTCACGTCGTCGAAGAAGCCGTCCTGCTCGACCGCCGCGTCGATGGCGCGGCGCAAGGTGGCCGCATCGGGCATGTGGTCGAAGCGGAGCTGCAGGGGCCTGGGCGTCGCAGCGGTGATGGTCAGCAGCAGGTCCGTGCCCCGCCGCGACGTGCCGACCACCAATGTCGCCGAGCGTCCCTGGTGGACCAGTGACGAGCGGCGGAACGCGAAGTTCCTGGCAAGGGCCGATGCCGGCAGGTGGATGCTGCGCAGCAGTTCGCCCGGCGCCAGGACGTTGGCGTGATTGCCGGTGACGAAGCCGAGCGCCGGCAGCGTGCGCTCCTTGCCGTCCCGAGGCCAGAGCGTGTAGGTGCCTTCGAGCGCGACTGTCAGCGAAATCATGGCGCCGGCCGGAAGCGACATGCAGATGTTACCGCCGACGCTCGCCTCATTGGCCACCTTGAACGACATCAGCAGGGCGCGGCAGCAAAGCGACAGCAGCGGCCCGGCGACCCATTCGGGCGGCGGCACGAAACGGTCGAGCTCGCGGATGCGCGCCGTCGCCGCGATCTCGAGCCCGTCCGCCGTCACGGCCAGCGACGGCCAGTCGAATGCCCTGAGATCGAGCAGCGTGTCGAGGTTGGGCTGCGGCTCGGAGAACAGCCAGGTGCCACCCGACAACCAGGCCAGGCCCGGGCGCCAATGCGTGACGTCGGCCGGCCGGCGCGGCCGTTCGATCGCTCGAATTGTATTGATGTCCATGTCCGATGCCGTCTTTATACAGCTAACGATGACGCGGGCCATCGGCCCGCCCGAGTATTTCGCAATGGATAGGACCATCCAATTGCACAGAATTGCTCCAGGGCTTTGAATCCGGAGCGCTGCTCGGCGACCGGGTGGTTCCACCCACCCGCGGAGCGCGCTAGGCGGCGCGGCGTGCTGCACGCGGCCGCCATTCCGGCGCATGGAGATGCGAGCTCGGAAGGAAGGGAAGTCCGGATTGCGCAGGATATCCCCTGCGGCGGGCCGCTCGCGCCGCCCGCCGCAGGGGAGTCACCCCCCGGTGTCTCTTGATTGTGGAATTTACTGCCGGGTGCGCCGCAGTCCCGCGCCCCAGCGCGGCCCTGGGCCCGCACCCGCCCCCCGTCGGCAGTCGTCACCGGTTGCCCCCGCCCCCCTTGGCACCGTCAGCGACACCATAACCGTTCGAGACGAAGGGGATTAGGTCCGCCGTCTCATTCCGTTACGTCAATTGTTGATCCAGCGTCTCAACCCGCCCGGTTGTGTCGGGTACCCGTCAGACCGCCCCATGTCGCGCCCGCTGATCGGCCAGATGCTGCTCGCGGGCGTCGCTTGGCGTCATGCCGAACCGCCGCTTGAACATGCGGTTGAACGTCGGCGCATCGAGAAAGCCGCAGCGGAAGGCGATCTCGGCCACCTTGAGCCCATCCAGCGGGCGGGTGGTGAGCAATTGCCAGGCTCGCGTGAGCCGGCAGTCCCAGATCACCGCGGCGATCGTCTCGCCCCGCCGCGCGAAGGCGCGATAAAGGGAGGCGCGCGAACAGCCGATGGCGCGCGCCACCATGTCGGGAGAGAGAGCAGCGTCCGCACACCGGCGTTCGATCAGCTGCCGCGCAGCGGCATAGTGGCCACTCTCGAAACCGTCGGGCTCGGAGCCGCCAACCGCCTCAGCCTGCAATTGCGCGAGCGCCATGTCGGCGGCCGCCGTGAGGGCGACGACACGCTGTCGCTCGCTCAGCTCTGCCTCGTGGACCATCGTCGCGATCATGTGCGCGCGCAGCAGCGCGCCTATGCCCTTGGCCGGCAGGGTGAGCCCAGCCAGATGGTCGGGATCACGGCCAAGTGCTCGTGTGACCATCATCCGCGGCAAGACCAGCGCCACAGCCCGGTGGCGCGACCGGACCAGCGAACTAGGCTGGGCCTGGTCGATGATGCAGAGGTCTCCAGCCCGGTGCGGCAGCGAGCGGCCGGCATGGTCGAGCGTGCCGTGACGTGCGCCGACCATCAGATCGAAGACGATGTCGTCGACCCCATCGGCGGCGCAGCGTGCTGCGCTCCGCTCGCCGGCAATGCTGCTCGAAACGTGCTCGAGCAGCTGGATACCGTTCGCGTTGATGATGCGCAGGTGCGCATCGAACGGCCGGTCGTGCTCGAGTTGCGCCACCGGCTCGTTGCGGCGCATGACCTCGTCGCGCCAATAGGCGAAACGATCTCGCGGCGCCACGGCGGCGGTCGTCCATTGCAGCGCGGGAGGCGAACCGGACGGCTCCCCGCGCGAGTCCGCCAATGCGAAAGGCACTTCAGCGTCGTCAGCCCACGTGGCCATGGCGGCTACAACCCAGGTTGCAATGACGTCCAACTTAGAACCGTTCCGGGCGGGCGTCGATACGATCGACGGCGATGCGCTTGCGGTGTGAACGCCGGGCGCCGGGCGCAATGCTCACGTTCATCGCCCAGACGACGAGGACGATGCCGGCGTGCGTCATTCCCAGCGCCATCATGAGGTGAGATTCCATTCGCAGGTCCCCACGTGCACTCATCCAAGCCGGATGTGTTGATAACTTGAAGATGTCGATACTTTGGCGTCCCAATACCGGCAAGCACCGTCGTCTGCGAGAGCTGTCACATTCCCGCGCGCGCGAATATTCGCGTACCGCCCAAGCTTCATGCCCGGGCTAAGACAGTCGTCCGCGGGCACGACATTTCGCGCGCATGAAGGCCGTAGCCGATATGCCGAGGGCAATATGCGCTAAGATCATGCTGGAGGAGCGGGCATATGGCGCGGCTGCAAGCGTATTCGGGGCCGATGACGGCGCTCGCCTCGGCGGCCCTGTTCGGGGCGAGCACGCCACTGGCGAAGCTCCTGCTTGGCGGCGGCCTCGATCCGTGGCTGCTGGCGGGTCTGCTCTACCTCGGCTCCGGCATCGGCCTGGGCGCCCTTGAGCTGGTCCGGGCGGCCCGCGGGCGTCCGTCGGCCGAAGCCCCGTTGGAGCGGCGGGATCTGCCCTGGCTTGCTCTCGTCGTGCTCGCTGGCGGTATCGTCGGCCCGCTGCTGCTGATGGTTGGCCTCACGCACACGCCGGCCTCTTCGGCGGCACTGTTGCTCAATGTCGAGGGCCTCGCGACCATGGGCATCGCCTGGCTCGTCTTCAAGGAATACGTCGATCGCCGCTTGCTCGTGGGCGCCTTCGCCATCCTCTCGGGCGCCGTCGTGCTGTCGTGGCAGGGTGGGCCCACGGTCTTCGGGCCGGGCGCCACGGCCATCATCGGCGCTTGCATCGCCTGGGGCATCGACAACAACCTGACGCGCAAGCTCTCCTCCGCGGACCCGGTGCAGATCGCCATGATCAAGGGCCTGGTGGCCGGAACGGTGAACCTGATCCTTGCCGCGACCACCGGTGCGCGTCTGCCCGCCGTGCCCGAGATCGCGCTCGCCGGATTGGTCGGCTTCCTCGGCTACGGCGTGAGCCTGGTCCTCTTCGTGCTGGCGCTACGCCATCTGGGCGCGGCGCGCACCGGCGCCTATTTCTCGGCAGCGCCCTTCATAGGCGCGGTTCTGGCTGTCGCGCTCTTCGCCGAGCCGATTACCATCCAGCTCCTCCTGGCCGCCCTGCTGATGAGTGGCGGCCTCTCTCTGCACCTCGCGGAACGGCACGTGCATGAACATGCCCACGAGGCGATGGAGCACGCGCACCGCCATGTGCACGACGCGCATCATCAGCACGGGCACGGGCCGCAGGAGCCGGCCGGCGAGCCGCACACGCACGCCCACCGCCACCAGCCCATGGTGCATAGGCATCCGCATTATCCGGACCTACATCATCGGCACGGCCACGCGCATTGATGCTGCATGGCCGCCGACCGCTCGTCGGTCGGCCCCCTGGAGGCCGGGCGCCGAGCCTGAGCGTCCGGCGAGAGGTAAGACCGCCGGGCCAGGCGTCGGCTAGAGCGTTTTCGCCCGAAGTGGACGCCGATTCGCGTGAAGAAAACGCGACACATCAAACGGATAGAGCATTTCGGCGGAAATGCTCTAAGCGTCGGCCTGCACGTAGGGCGCGCGCAGCTCGCGCTTCAGCACCTTGCCGATCGGACTGCGCGGCAAGCTCTCCAGGAACACCACTTCGGAGATGCGCTGCGGCTTGCCGAGGCGCTCGTTGGCCCATGTCCGCAACTCCTCGGCCCCCTCGTCGGCGCCATCGCGCAGCACCACGAAGGCGAGCGGCGTCTCGCCCCATTGCTCGCTCGGCACCGCGATCACCGCCGCGTCGGTCACATCGGGATGGGACAGCAGCACCTTCTCCAGATCGGTGGCGTAGACGTTGAAACCGCCGGAGATGATCATGTCCTTCTTGCGGTCAGACAGGTGCAGGAAGCCGTCCTCGTCGAAATAGCCCATGTCGCCGGACTTGAAGAACTTGTTCCCCGCGGCGTCGTACCAGATCATGGCGTCGGTCGCAGAGGGGCGGTTGTGGTAGCCCTTCATCATGATGCCGCTGCGGCCGGCGATCTCGCCGATCTCGCCTTGCGGCAACTCGCGCCCGTCATCGTCGAGGATCTTGAACTCGGCGCCGAAGGCGGGCTGGCCGACGGTGTCCAGCTTGTCGGGATGGGCCGTGGCATCGAGGATGCAGGCGCCGCCGCCTTCCGTCATGCCGTAGATCTCGAGCAGTTGCCCCGGCCAGCGCTCGACGATCTCGCGCTTCAGCGCCGCGCGCAGCGGCGCCGAAGTGCACATCTTGTGTTGGAAGGCGGACAGATCGCGCTGCGCGAAGCTCGGGTCGCCGAGCAGGCGCTGATACTGCACGGGCACCAGCATCGTATGGGTGATGCGCTCGCGCTCGGCGAGATCGAGATAGCCCGTCACGTCGAATTTGCGCATGACCACGCTGGTGCCGCCGAGCCCGATGGTCGGCAGGAACGCGGCGATCGTCGTGTTGGAATAGAGCGGCGTTGCCAGCAAGGTGCGGCATCCCGGGCCGTAGCCGAGGGCCGCCAGGTTGTCGAGCGTCAGGGTGCGCGTCGCATGGTCGTGGACGATGCCTTTGGGCACCCCGGTGGTCCCTGAGGAATAGATGATGTTGAAGTCGAGCTCGGGCGTGATCGCAATGCCCGGATCTGCGGCCGATGCCTGCTCCATCAGGCCCTTGTAGGAGGCCCAGCCGTCGGCCGCGAAATCGATGCCAATGGCGTTGGCCGCGGCCAGCGGCAGGAGATCCGCCGGAAAGCCCGCAGCGAGATCGCGCATCCCCTCGGAGAGGAACAATACCTTCGCGCCGCTGTCGGCGATCATGCCGGCGAGTTGCTCGCTCGAGGCCATGGGCGACAGCGGCACCAGGCAGGCGCCGGCGCGCAGCGTGCCGACGAAGATCTCGACATACTCGGCGCTGGGCGAGGCGAGGATGGCCACCTTGTCGTTCGGCCGCACACCGCGGCCGACGAGCAGGTTGGCGAGCCGGTTGATCCGCTCGTTCAGCGTCCGCCAGTCGACCCGCTGGCCCTCGAAGACCAGAGCCTCGCCCGCCGGCTGCTGCCGCGCGTGCGCCGAGACGCGGCTGCTCAGGTCGAAGAAGACCGGTTCGTCCGGCGCCACCGCTGCCGCTGATGTCATGCCGCTCCTCCTTCAGATGGCCGTGCCGGGCGCCACGCGCAGCCCGCCCGCCATGTCAACGTTCCTCGGTTCGGGATGCAGACCTGTCGTCCGGGCCGTTCGCCCCTCGGCCTGCACCGACGGCGCCGAACCTAGCTCCGGCTCGACGCGATATCCATAAGATAATATATGTTACCGACCCGGCGGCGCAGCCTCGCCCTCGCCCGATGCGAGCGCGAGGACGCATGCGTGCGCCTGAGGCATTGTGGAGTGGACAATATCAGGGCGGGCGCGTTCGCGCGGCACCGCACCCAAACAGGGGAACACCATGGTCGAGCTTACCCGCCGCACGCTTCTGGCTGCCGGCACCGTTGTGCTGGCGGCGCCATACGTATCGCGCGCCCACGCCGCGACGCCGATCCGGATCGGCGTCCTTGCCGATATGAACGGCCCCTACTCGAACCTGTCCGGCATCAGCGCCGTGACCGCCGCGCGGCTCGCCGCCGAGGACTTCAAGAAGGAGAAGCCCGACCTGCCGGTCGAGATCGTCTTCGCCGACTTCCAGCTCAAGCCCGACATCGGGCTGGGCGTCGCGCGGAGCTGGTTCGACACCCAGGATGTGGATGCCGTGCTCGACATTCCGATGTCCGCCCTGGCGCTCGGCCTGACGGAGCTGGTCAAGTCGAAGAACAAGGTGGGCTTGTTCTCCGGCACGGCGACCGAGGACCTGACGGGCAAGTTCTGCAGCCCCAACCACGTGCACTGGAGCTACGACAGCTACGCGATGGCCAGCACCATCGCCAACGCCTGCATGCAGCGCGGCCTCGACACCTGGTTCTTCATCGCGGCGGACTACGCCATGGGCGCGTCCGTCGTTCGCGATGCCACCAAGCTGATCAACGCCGCCGGCGGCAAGGTGCTCGGCGGCGTCAAGCATCCCTTCCCCGGCCCCGGCGACTTCTCCAGCCTGCTGCTGCAGGCCCAGGGCAGCGGCGCGAAGGTGATCTGCTTCGCCAATGCCGGCGACGACCTGGTCAACTGCATCAAGCAGGCGAAGGAGTTCGGCATCACCTCCAAGGGCGCCGTGCTCACGGCGACCTTGATGGACGTGCCGCAGGTCAAGTCGATCGGCCTCGCGGACGCCGAGGGTATCCTTTATTCCAACGGCTTCTACTGGAACAGGGACGACGGCACGCGCGCCTTCACCAAACGGCTGCTGCCCTTCGTCAACGACCTGCATCCGTCGCAGAACATCGCCGGCGCCTATTCGGCGGCATTGCACTATCTGCGGGCGGCGGGTGTGGTTGGCCATGACAAGGCGAAGACGGACGGTGCGGCGGTGGTGGCGCAGATGAAGGCCATGACCGTCACCGATCCCCTCTACGGACCGGCCAAGATCGCGCCCAACGGGCGGCTGCAGAACAATATGTTCCTGCTCAAGGTCAAGTCGCCGTCCGAAGCGAAGGACCCGTGGGATGTGGCTTCGATCGTGGAGACAGTGCCCCCCGAGAAGGCCTTCCGGCCGCAGTCGGAAGGCGCTTGCAAGGCGGCCTGACAACGACCGCCTCCCGGTCGGGGTGCGCCCCGGCCGGCTGCGGCGCACAGAGCGCCTTGCCCTTCGGTCACACCGACAGCACGAGCTTGCCGGTGTGACCGCCGGCCTCCATGGCACGATGCGCGGCGGCGGCCTGCGCCAGCGGAAAGACGCTGTCGACCACGCAGGTGAGGCGCCCGGCCTCGAAGAGCGGCCACACGCGCTCGCGCACGACCTCGGCCAGGGCCGCCTTCTCCGCGATGCTGCGGCCGCGCAGCGTCGAGCCGGTCAGCGTCAGCCGCTTCATCATGACGGGGGTGAAATTGACCTCGGCCTTGGCCCCCTCCAGGAAGGCGATCCAGACGATGCGGCCCTCCAGCGCCGCGGCGGCCATGTTGCGCTCGATGTAATCGCCGCCGACCATGTCGAGGATCACGTCGACGCCGCGCCCCGCGGTCAGCCGCTTGACCTCGTCCACGAAATTCTGCGTGCGGTAGTTGATCGCCGCGTCGGCGCCCAGCTCGGCGCAGGCGGCACATTTCGCGTCGCTGCCCGCCGTCACGAACACGGGCGAGCCAAAGGCCTTGGCGAGCTGGATCGCGGTCGTCCCGATACCGCTCGCGCCGCCGTGCACCAGCAGGCTCTCGCCGGGCCTGAGGCGCGCCCGCTCGAAGACGTTGGTCCACACGGTGAAGATGGTCTCCGGCGCCCCGGCCGCTTCGACCATCGACAGCCCGGCAGGGATGGGCAGTGCGTGGCTCTCGTGGGCGAGGCAGTATTCGGCGTAGCCGCCGCCGCCCACCAGCGCGCAGACCCGGCTGCCGATGGGCCATGCCCTCGCCCCCTCGCCAACGGCGACGACGTCACCCGCGATCTCCAGGCCGGGCGTGTCGGGGGCCCCGGGCGGGGGCGGATAGAAGCCGCGCCGCTGCACCATGTCGCCGCGATTGATCCCGGCGGCATGGACCTTGACGAGGATCTCCCCCGGCCCCGGGACGGGCAGTGGAAGGCGCCGCGGCTCGAGCACCTCCGGGCCGCCGGGCTCACGTATCGCGATCGCCGTCATCGTCGAAGGCAGGCTGCCCTGTGGCATCGTTGATCTCCTCGTCTCCAGTCCCGCCCTGTACGCCAACCATCTTTACGGAGACGCGGCGTCAACATGGGTGTCGCGCCCCGAAAGTGCTCCTGCAGCAAGTACAGATGCTATTTGTGGATCGCTCAAATACTACAAGATTATGTTCTGCATAGTTGAGGTTACAGGGGGGAAGCCTGGTCAAACCATACTATCGATAGCTGTTCAATTTATCGCCGAACCCAGCCCACTAAAGTTGAGGCTCGGGGTCCGCTTAACGGCGCCCGTTGTCACGACAGAGCCCACACCCCTCGCGTTGGGCTGACTACGATCCCTTTGTCGAATAGGTCCTTCCGCGCCCAGCGGATCTCCTTCTCGAACAGGGTGTCTTTGCCGTCTGCCGTGGACCTCGCCAAGTCGGACGCGGGAACGGTCTCGTTGGTCCGCACCCAGGTGTAAACCTGGCCCGGCGTTGAGGGACCTAGCGCCTTCAGCGCCTTGATCACCCAGTTTCGGTACAGCTCGCGGGAGGCAGCAGTCGCCAAGGTCTCGTTTCTCCAACTTAGCCCGGCTCAACGCCAAGCCGATCTCTCAGCACTTCGAGCGTGCGAGGCTCGCACAGCTTGCATACGATGTTCTGATTGGCGAACATTCCCTCGAACCTGACTGGGTCGCTGACGGGAACTGTCCTCACCCAGTCCACCGCTACAGCATATTCGGCCACGTCCGGATCGTTCCGGTCATGTGCCAGGTTGGGCTGGGCCAACGGCTGATCCAGCAACGGCCCTGCTTCCGTGACGAAGTCTCGCACCATCACGACAGGCGCACTCACCTTTCCGTAGCCGACATAGCCCGCGCCCTTTTGATAGACCGCGATGGGGTCGCCAACGCTCAGACGCCGCAGTGGGCCGGACCACTTCTCACCGCCGCCCGCGGCTACGAACCCGTAACGGCGCATGTCCTCCCAAGAACGAGTATCCCCATCACCGGCGTTCACGTACCAGAGACCCTGCCATGGTGACTGGACCTTGGCCTCAGACCTGACAGCCACCTCTTGCTGGTCAAGCAGCCAATCCGTCGTGAGCAGTGTCTGCCCGGCTTCCTGAAAGACGGTGAAGAAAGCCGTGTTGATAGCGATGCCGTGCGTCTCGGACAGGTAGCGGACGATCCGCTGCGATGAAGGGTCCAGGGCGCTCGCCACGATGACTATGGAGTGACTCTGATTGAGTCGCTCGGGTGGACTCGAACTGAAGCGTTCCGCGAAAGCCGTCGTGAGACTTCTGCCAAGGTAGGTCTGCGCTCTCTCGTAAATCTGTGGGGTCGTAAGAGACTGGACCCAGCTCGCATAATCGAGCGCCTGCGCGACGACCTCACGGGGCGTACGGTCCCGCTTCAACTCGACGATGGAGAGGTTGCCCTCGGAATCGATCCCGAGGAGGTCGATCCGTCCGCCGAAGTCTGTGATGATCTGGCGGCCAATGACAAGGATATCGAGCCCAAGCAGGGAAGGCTGTTCGGCCACCCAGCCCTCGATCATGTCCTCGCTAACAAGTTGGCCCTGCGGGACGGGGACGAGCGCTCCATTGGCCAGCTTGTAGAGGCGGGTCATGCGTTAACTGCAGCGGCTGAAGGCCGCTTCCCTCTGCGCCAGCCGATTGCGCTCGGCCCGGCTGCGGTCAAGTGGGTTGTTTCGCGGGCCCGTCGTCTAGTCCTGCGGAACCAAGTCGCCGCGGAAGGCCCCGGCATGGAAGAAGTGCTCAGCGAGCTTTCCAGGATCGCACCCACGAGATAGTCGCAATTCATGTCCATGGGCTAACCCGAGCGAGCATGCGATTGATCTTCGGCGAAATCGACGCACCGGTCCAGCACGCTCGCTGCCGCCGGCGAGTGGCCGATCTTCGCGATGCAGAAAGAGTGGACGATGGGAAAATCGAAAGAACCCACCGTTTGTCTAGGCGGAAAGCTACCTCCCCGCGAGGACATCCGGTCTGCATAGCGCTGCCCACATCCGGCCGACGGAGGATGGCGGCTACCGAACCGATCTCCACGTCGAAGCGCTTCAGCAGCGTGCATCCAGGGCAATGATCTGGTCTAGCCGCGCACGGAACAGATCGCTCGGCCCATTCTCGACAGGCTCCTCGGCCGCATTAAAGCCTCCCCATCGCCGCCTACACCGGCGGTGGAATCAGGGCGAAGCGTTAAGCGTAAATCGCAAGAAAGCTGCCGGCACCCACGAAAATCCGGCAAATCGAATGCGTGGCCGTGCCCAGTCCTCACAGGATACGACTGGCTTGTTAGCTCCTCATAAGCGATGATTTGGTTGAATCCAGACAGCGTAAGGGGCGATGCCAGCCCTGGCACCATCTCCGCCCTGTCGGCCGGGCGGACTCGATCAGGCTTGCCGGGACCCTACATCATGAGGGTAGCGACCGCCGGCACACTCGATCAGAGGTCGCCGCAGGCGCGCCTTGGAAGGGGAGGACAGACCATGTCGGATCACACCTATCGCGTCACCGAGATCATCGGCTCCTCGCCGAACAGCAGCGACGAGGCCATCCGCAACGCGCTCGCGGATGCCTCCAAAACGCTGCGGCACATCGGCTGGTTCGAGGTGACCGAGACCCGCGGTCACGTCCACGATGGCAAGCTTGCGCATTTCCAGGTCACGCTGAAGCTCGGCTTCAGGCTCGACGACCGCTAGCTCGGCGCCGGCCGGCGCGGCCGGGAGACGATTCATCGCGTGTCCCGGCCATTACGGCGGCAGCAGCTTGCTCGCCCGAAACAATCCGAACCACTTGCGGAACATCGCTTCGGTGTCCATCGCCTCGCCGAAGCCCGCCTGGCGGATCTTGACTGTGGAGACGATCGAGATCTTGTCGCCCGCCTTGGCACCGTAAGCCATGAGATAGTCCGCATACTGGAACGACCAGCCCACATAGTCAGCCAGCGGCGGCGCGCGCAGACCGTATTTGGCGCGGATCTCATCCCAGAGGGCTGTCTCCCCGGACATCGTTTCGGCCAGCGCCCGCGGCCGTGCCGGCCCCGGCTCCATCCCGAGTGCGGACGCGATCGCCGGCCACACCCCGCTCCACATGAAGACGTCGCCGTTGGTGACGTTGAACGCCTCGTTGCGCGCCGCCTCCGTTTCGCCGCCCCAGGCGATGGCGCGCGCCAACAGGTCCGCGTCCACCGCCTGCAGCACGTTCGAGGGTCCGCCCGGATAGTAGAGAGGCTCGCCCCTCTCCTTGAGCACGGCCGCATAAGCGCCGAGCGCCGGAATGGGGTTCATCGCGCTGCCGAAAGACTGGCCGAAGATGATCTGAGGCCGGAAGATGGTCCAGCTCCAAGCCTGGCTGCGCTGCCGCTCGGCCAGATAGTCCTGCTGGTTCCAATAGAAATTGGCGACGTCCCGCGCCTCCGACCGGTCTTCCCGGGCCGGTGTATCGATACGGCGGACGTGGGCTCCGTAGGCCTTGGTGCCCTGCAGCAGCGCCACGTGCCGCAGCCCCTTGGCGGCCTTCAGCAGCGGCTCGAGCAGGTTGCGCAGCATGCGGTCGTTGGTGTCGATCTGCTCCCGGTCCTGCCAACCGGAGATGAGGGACGGGCGCTCGTAGAGGGCGGCGTAGACGACGTGGGTGACATCGCCCATACCCCCGAACAGCGCGCCGCATTGGTCTGCGTCGCACAGATCGGCGGCAACGAAGCGGGCGCCGAAGGTCTCGAACGGCGCCCGCCGCGACACCGCGGTGACCTGGACGCCCTCCTGCGCGAAGTGCTTCATGGCCGCGTAGCCGACGAGGCCCGATGCCCCGGCGACGAGCACGTGCTTGCGCGCCATCTCCCCTCCCTCCCCGTTGCTGGTTCGCTCATGCGCTGACCCGGCTCCTCGGGAGAGGCAGAGCCAGCCTCCCGGACCTAGCCCTTTCTGCTTGTCGGCGAAACCTCGTCCGTCGGGACGCGCGACGTGCAGGAGCCGCGCACGGCTCCCGACCCCTCACCGGCCGAGGCCGGCTCCTCCAGATTCTGGCGGCCCGAGAGCAGGCGCAGGCAATCCTTGAAGAATGCCCGCCGCTCCTCGCCCGGGGGCAGCCCCAGCGGCGCCACATTGCAGGACAGCAGCATGCGCGCCCGCAGCATCGAATCGGTCGGGCCGAAGCCGAGTTCGCCGAAGGCGTCGGCCAGAAACGCGAGCACCTGGGCTTCGGCTTCGCGCACGGTCTTCTCGGCGCGGGGATCCATCGTCGCCCAGATGCGCATCGCGTGGTCGAGCTCGAAGGTGCGCTGGCGGATGCTCAGGCGCGCGAGCCGGCGCATGCGCGCCAGGGGACCCGGGCCGCCCGCCAGCGTCGTGGCGAGCTCGCCCTTGACGCGCTCGAGGCTGTAGTGGTCGGCAAGGGCGCCGAGGTAGTCGTCGAAGTCGTTGAAATGGTGGTAGAAGCTGCCGGTGGAGACACCCAGGCGTCTGGTCAGTTGGGCGAGCTTGAGGCCCGCAATGCCGGCATCGCGCAAGACGTCCTGGCCGGCGTCGATCCAGTCCAGCCGCGTCAGGCGGCGGTCACCCTGCGATTTGCCGGGGTCCCGCTTCGACATCTTCGGCCGGGCGGCCGCCAGCTCGGCGGACCCGGAGCCGTCCTGACCCTTGCGGCGTCTCGCCAGCGAGCGGCCCCTCGGCATGATCGTGTCCATCGGTCCTGCCCCTCTCGTTCCGCCATGCCGGCAATTTGCATGCCAGCGCCGACGCCGAATCCAGGCTTGCGCCTCTTGCACGCCGGCACCATAACATAATATATGTTACATAGCGATGGGCGTCGCGCAGCCTGGTCCAAACGGCCTGCACATCACGAGCTGAGCGCCCATGTCAACGGAGGATCGAATGGTCGAACGCCCGTTCATTGTTGGTCTCGGGGGCACGATCCGCGAGAACTCCTCCACCGAGCTCGCCCTTAAGCATTGCCTGAGCGCTGCCGAGGCGCTCGGCGCCGATACCGTGATCTTCCTCGCCAAGGACCTCGACCTGCCCATGTACGGCCATGGCGGCAGCGCCCGCGGCGAGGCGGCAACCCGTCTGGTACACGCGCTGCGGCAGGCGGACGGTGTCATACTCGCCTCCCCCGGTTATCACGGTTCCATCTCCGGGCTGCTGAAGAACGCGCTCGACTATGTCGAGGATCTGCGCGCCGACGAGGCCGCCTACCTCGACGGGCGCGCCGTCGGCTGCATCACCTCGGCCTACGGCGCCCAGGCCATCGGCACCACCATCGTCGCCATGCGCACCATCATCCATGCGCTGCGCGGCTGGCCCACGCCGATGGCGGCCGGCATCAACTCCGCCGACAAGATCTTCGACGCCGAGGGGCGTTGCATCGACGGCAACGTCCGCAGCCAGATCGAGATCGTCGCGAACCAGGTTTTCGATTTCGCCACTATGCGCCGCGCTCATCTGGGCCGGCGACACCGGGAGCCCGTGTCGGCCGTCGCCTGACGGGAGCCCGCATGTCTTGAGGATCAAGGGAGGATACGATGGGTCTGAAGACACCTGAGCAATATATCGAATCGCTGCGGGACGGCCGCGTCACCTATTGGGATGGCGAGAACATCGCGGACATCACCAAGAATGCCCGCTTCAAGGTGCCGCTGGCCCTGGTTGCCAACGACTACAAATACGACGACCCGGATCTGGGTCACCTGCGCCGCTACACCACCGAGGACGGCAGCGAGGCGCACCGGATCTACGAGGTGCCGCGCACGGCCGAAGACCTGAACAAGCGCGTCGAGCTGCTGCAGCACACCTCGATCGGCACGGCCGTCTCCGGCGTGTTCATGGCCCTGATGCAGGTCAAGGACGCGATAGCCGAGGTCAACCCGATGTACGCCGAGAACATCGAGCGTATGTACAAGTATTGCCGCGACAACGATCTGCGCGGGGCCGAGGTGATCACCGACCCCAAGGGCGACCGCAAGCGCCGCGCCCACGAGCAGGACGATCCCGATCTCTACGTCCGCATCGTCGAGCGCCGCAAGGACGGCATCGTCGTGCGGGGCGCCAAGCTGCACATCACCGCCGCCTCGGTGATCCACGAGCTGGTTGTCATGCCGACCAAGGGCATGCGCCAGGACGAGACCGACTATGCCGTCTCGTTCTCGATTCCGGTCAATGCCCCGGGCGTCAAGATCATCAACCGCAGCTTCGCCCCGGCCGAGCTCAACGCCTTCGACTATCCGGCCAGCGCCCACCACAGCATGCCCGAAGG
>NZ_BMGG01000006.1:104174-518283 GCF_014640075.1 Chelatococcus reniformis
CGTCTTCGACGACGTGTTCGTGCCGTGGGACCGGGTGTTCCTGGCCGGCGAGGTGCAGCTCGCCAGCCGGCTGGCCCAGTCGCTGGGCCTGTGGGAGCGCACCGGCGGCGTGATCGAAGCCGTGCGGATGTCGGAGCTGTTCGTCGGCCTTGCCCAGCTGGTGACGGAGATGCAGGGCAAGGAGAGCGACCCGGTCGCGCAGAACTCCATTGCCGAACTGATCACCTACGCCGAGATGCTGCGCATGTCGCTCGACTATGCCACTCGGCACTACGAGACGACGCCGTCCGGCATGGTTCACCCGAACACGCTCGGCATCAATGCAGCCAAGTACTACTACGCCGCCAACTACCACCAGACCGTGCGCTACCTGCACGACCTGGCCGGCGGCCTGGTGCTGACGCTGCCGCTGGAGAGCGACCTGCGCAACGAGGAGTCCGGCAAGTACATCCGCAAGTACCTGGCGACCAAGAAGAGCGTGGATGTCGAGACGCGCATGCGCGTCTACAACATGATCCGCGACCTCACCGCCGATGCCTACGGCGGCTGGCAGTTCGTCGTGGCGCTCCAGGCGGGCGGCGGCCTGCCGGCCCAGCGGCTGATGATGAACCGGCTCTATCCGATGCAGCAGGCGCGCGAGCGTGCCCTGGCGGCCTCCGGCGCCACCCGCCGCCCCGGCGACGGCTCGCACGCCAAGCTCGCGGCCGAGTGAGCCTCACGGTCGGCCCAGCCGACCGTTAAGGGCAAGTAGCAGATATGGCCGGGCCGCAGCCCGGCCATATCCATTTGACCGGCCGCCGTACCGGCGGCATCCGTCCGCCCGGCAAGGGGGGCTGTCGCCCCCTTGCCGACATGCTCTAATCTCATCGCGCAAGATGAATGGATGCGAAGTCCGTCGATGGTTCGGCTGGCCTGCGGCCGAACGAGGAGGATGCAATGAACGCCAACGTGGCCAAGTCCAATGACATGTTCCGCGAAGAGGTCCGCGCCTTCCTGCGCGACAACCTGCCCAAGGACCTGATCGAGCGTACCAAGACCGCCGTGCATCCGACGCGCGACGACATCCTCGGCTTCACGCAGATCCTCGCCAAGCAGGGCTGGTCGGTGCCCCACTGGCCGCGCGAATATGGCGGGCCGGGGTGGACGGCCATGCAGAAATACATCTTCGACGCCGAGCTGGTGGCCGCAGGCACGCCCGGCACCAACATCCAGGGCGTCGGCCTCGTCGGCCCGGTGGTCTACGCCTTCGGCAACGAGGCGCAGAAGCAGCGCTTCCTGCCACCGATCCGTGAAGGCAAGGTGTTCTGGTCGCAGGGCTTCTCGGAGCCCAACTCCGGCTCCGACCTCGCCTCCCTCAGGACGCGCGCCGTGCGCCAGGGCGACACCTACGTGGTCAACGGCCAGAAGATCTGGAATTCCCAGTCGATGATGGCCGACTGGATCTTCTGCCTGGTGCGCACCAATCCGGACGTGAAGCCGCAGCTCGGCATCTCGTTCCTGCTGGTGAAGATCGACCTGCCCGGCATCACGGTGCGGCCGATCCAATCGATCGACGGCGGCGAGAGCCTCTGCGAGGTGTTCTTCGACAATGTCGTCGTGCCCGCCGACTGCCTCATCGGGCAGGAGGGCAAGGGCTGGGACTACGCCAAGTTCCTGCTCGGCAACGAGCGCGTGGCCACCGCGGCCGTGCCGGCCAACAAGTGCAACCTGGCGATGCTGAAGGAGATGGCGCAGGCCGAGCGCAAGTGGGGCCGGCCGCTCGCCGAGAACACCGATCTCAAGAGCCGCATCGCCCGCGCCGAGGTCGACCTGCTGGCGCTGGAGGCCGGGGTGCTGCGCGCCATCGAGAGCGACAACGGCGATCCCGCGTTGCCATCGGTGCTCAAGCTGGAGGGCACGCGCCTCCAGCAGGAGATTCTCGGCCTGCAGGTGGAGGCGCTGGGGTCCTACGGCGCCGCCTATTATCCCGAACCCCACGAACGCGCCGGCGCCTATCTGCCGGGCCTGCCACACGGCGTCGACACGACGGCCGAGTTCCTGTTCATGCGCGCCGCCACCATCTACGGCGGCTCCAGCGAGGTCCAGCGCAACATCCTGTCGCGCCTGCTGCTGCGCGGCGAGACCAACGGGCAGCGCGACCTGAACGACGATCAGCGGCTCCTGGCGGAAAGCGTCGAGCGCTTCGTCCAGAAGCATGACGCCTTCGGCCACCGCAAGACACGGCCGTCGACCCCCGAGACGCTCCGGGCCACCTGGGCGACCTTCGCGGAGATGGGCTGGCTCGGCGCCGCCCTGCCGGAGGATGCCGGCGGACTGGGCGGCAGCCCGGCGGACCTCGCCATCATCGCCGAATGCTTCGGGCGCGGCCTCGTCGCCGAGCCCTTCCTCGGCTCGGCGGTGCTCGCCGGCACGGCCATCGAGCGGGCCGGCGGCGCGCGCGCCGGTGAGCTGCTGGGCGCGCTGGCGACGGGCGAAACCATCTTTGCCCTGGCCCACGACGAGCCGGAGGCACGCGGCAACCCGGCCTGGGTGACCACCAGCGCCCACGCCGACGGCGATGGCTTCGTACTCGACGGCTTCAAATGCCTGGTGCTCGGCGGCACCGTGGCCGACCGCTTCGTCGTGTCGGCGCGATCTGCCGGTGCCCCCGGCGACGAGAGCGGTCTTACCCTCTTCGTCGTCGATCGGGACACCCCCGGCCTCGCGGTGAAGAGCTACCGCACCATCGACCACCAGGCGGTGGCCGACGTGGAGCTGCAGGGAGTGCGCGTCGCCGGCGACGCCGTGCTGGGCAGCGTCGGCGGCGGCTTTGCCGCGATCGACGCGGCGTGGGCGACCGGCTCGGTCATAGCCTGCGCCGATGCGGTCGGAGCCATGGACAAGGCGCTCTGGATCACGCGCGACTACCTCAAGACGCGCAAACAGTTCGGTGCGCCGCTGGCCGATTTCCAGGCGCTGCAACACCGCCTCGCCGACATGTATGTGGAGCTGGAGCTGGCACGAGCGAGCCTCGGCCGCGGCCTGGAGGCGCTGGCGCTGGGCGACGCCAAGGCACGGCGGGCCGCCGTCTCCGCCACCAAGGCCCGCGTCGGTCGTGCCGGCTTCTTCGTCGGCGGCCAGGGCGTCCAGCTGCACGGCGGTATCGGCATGACCGAGGAGTACATCATCGGCCACTATTTCAAGCGGCTGCGGGTGCTCGATACGCTGTTCGGCGACAGCTACCACCACGTGCAGGCCTACGCCGCCGCAGCCTGAGCCAGGCGATCGCGATGGGCTGGTGATCGGGGGAGAGGCGCTCCGCCTTGAGGTGGAGCCCGTCTCTCCGGTCAGATGCAGCCGGATCGGGGGAGCGCCGGCCGTCGCCTCACGGCTTGCCGGCCTGGGCCGCACGCTCGGCGGTCAATTCATCGGCAATGCTGATGCCGGTGTTGGGGATGACCTGGATCGCGCGGTCATCCCACATCTCCTTCATCCACAGATCCTTGACGCAGGTGACCTCGAGCGGCGGCAGCCCGTGCAGCACGAGCCAGGCGTGGATGTGCGTGATCACGTCGCTGCGCAGCGGCTCCTCGACCGAGGCGCGCGCCGTGAAGATCTTCACCACGACACCGCGTGCCAGCCACTCGCGCACCCGCGCCATCATCGGCCCGATCGGCTCGCCCACATGCTCGATGCCGTGCCACGTATCGAAGTGGGCGAGCGTGCCGTCCAGGTCCACGCCGATCCACGGCTTCTTCTTGTCCATATCGCCCTCGCCCTGGCGCTCCGCGCACGAATATAACCGCCGGATGGCCGGCGCGCTCCAATCGGGTCCCATGGCCCCGCCCCGCGCATAAGGTGTATGTGCAAGGGCGGCCTTGCGCCAGCCGGCCGGCGCACTGATCTGTCAGCGCAGCAGCGGCGCGAGCGGACGGTCCGCATCGGCTGACAACAAGGGAAGTCGAACGCGTGGTGCCATTCTCCATTCTCGACCTCGCCTTCGTACCTGAAGGCCAGACGCCGGCCGATGCGCTGACCAACACCCGCGATCTGGCGCAGCACGCCGAGCGTTGGGGCTACAAGCGTTATTGGCTGGCCGAGCACCACAACATGGTCGGTATCGCCAGCGCCGCTACGTCGGTGGTGATCGGCTATGTCGCCTCGGCTACGTCGACGATCCGCGTCGGCTCCGGCGGCATCATGCTGCCCAACCACTCGCCGATGGTGATCGCCGAGCAGTTCGGCACGCTCGAGACGCTCTATCCCGGCCGCATCGACCTGGGGCTCGGCCGCGCCCCCGGCACGGACCAGCGCACCCTGCGCGCGCTGCGGCGCGATGCCATGGCGGCCGAGCATTTCCCCCAGGATGTGCTCGAGGTGCAGGCGCTGCTGGGCCCGCTCCAGGCCGACCAGGTGATCCAGGCGGTGCCGGGCACGGACACGCGCGTGCCGCTGTGGATCCTCGGCTCCAGCCTGTTCGGCGCGCAGCTCGCCGCCATGCTGGGGCTGCCCTACGCTTTCGCCTCGCACTTCGCGCCCGACGCCCTGATGCAGGCGCTGGAGGTCTATCGCGAACGCTTCGAGCCGTCGGCGCAGCTCGACAAGCCCTACGCCATGGTCGGCGTGAACGTCGTCGCCGCCGACACCGATGCCGAGGCCAGGCGGCTGTTCACCACGCCGCAGCAGCAGTTCACCAACCTGATCCGCGGCACGCGGGGCCGCATGCGGCCGCCGATCGACGACATCGAGAGCTATTGGACGCCGGCGGAGAAAGCGCATGTCTCCGGCATGCTCAGCTGCTCGATCGTGGGCTCGGCCGAGACGGTGCGGGGAGGCCTCGACGCCTTCATCGCCAAGACGGGCGCCGACGAGCTGATGGTCGCAGGCGCCATCTACGACCATCGTGCCCGCCTCAGGTCCTATGAGATCCTGGCAGGCCTTGGCGACGATCGCCGCGCCTCCTGAACCACGGGGCCTCTCTCCGATCGTGGGTGCGCACCGATCCGCTGACGCCGCCCGCCGGAGAAGGACCGACGTCCGCCGGCGCGGCGCCCACCGGCCAGGGCAGTTCGCGCGGACGCGGAATCTACGTCCGTTACGCGGTGTCGAGCACGGTCTGCGCGTCGGTGGACGCGCGCTTGCCGATGGTCACGACCCCGTCGCAGGCCGCCTGAGGGACCATCGCCTGAACCGCCTCGGATCGAGGGCGATCCGGCGCCGTGCTCGCGCGGCGTTGGCCGAGTGCCTGCCCGATCAAACGGCGCGCCCCACGATTGAGCGGCGTCTCGACCAGGAGGTGGAAGGCGCTCGGGACGACCAGCAGGGTGGCCACGAATATCGCCAGCAGCAACGGCCAGCCGCCAACCGACAGGATGCGATCGAAGCTGCCCGTCGTCTGCATGACGTAGATGACGGGAATGTGGAGCAGGTAGATGGCATAGGAGCTATCGCCCAGATGCTTTCCGAGGGCCAGCTTCCACATCCGGCCATTCAGCTCCAGGTAGATGAGGACATAATAGAGAAAGAAGAAACCGACTCCGAACCAGACGATGCGCCAAGCGGTCTGGCCGCTGATGCAGCCGAATGCGATGAGGCAGATCGCCAGCGGCGCCGCAAGCACCGCCTGGGACCGCGAGAGCCGGCCTTGCAACGCGATGTTGCCGAGCGCCATTCCGATGATGAACTCGGCATTGATCGGGTTGAGCAGCGCCGCTGATTGCGTCGGGCCGAGGACGCCGCTCCAACCGACTACCGCGTAAGCGGTAAGCGCGAGCAGCACGGCAAAAATGAATCCCCAACGGCCCGCGATGAGGATGCCGGCGAATGCAATGTAGAACAGCAGCTCGTAATAGAGCGACCAGGCCGGGAAGATGATCGCCGTATAGGCGTCTGGGTTCAACAACAGCAACGACGACCATACCTCGATCGGCTGATGCACCTGGTGTTGGATGCCCAACGTAAAATACTTGTATAGAAGCAGCGCAAGGGCAATCGGCAGGTAGCCGATGTAGAGACGCGCCAACCGCCGGAGAATGAACGGTGCAGGCGCCTCCTCGAGCCTCGACGTCCAGACCATCAGGAAGCCGGACAGCACGAAGAACGCATCGACGCCAGCATAGCCGGCATCGACGAGGCCTGCCAGGCCGACCGGACCTCCGTAGCCGACGAACGTCGGCTTGAAGTGGTAGAGGGCGACGCTGAGCGCAGCGAACGCCCGTACGTACTGCAGACTGTAGAGAACGCCGGGAGCGTCGGATCGCGGCGCACGAGGCGGCGTCGGATCCGAGCCTGCGCTCCCTGTCGTGCCGACGACCACACAATTGACTTGCGCAATCGTCGGCAGCGACGACATGGAGGCGCTCCTAGAGGGGTGCCGAGCGCGGCGGCCGGGTGACTGCTCCCGGAAGCCAGAGGCGCGTCATCTACCGGGGGGCCATGCGCAATGCGCCGTCGATACGGATGGTCTCGCCGTTCAGCATCGGGTTCTCGATGATGTGGAGCGCGAGCTTGGCATACTCGTCGGCCGTACCGAGGCGCGGCGGGAACGGCACGCTTGCGCCGAGCGCATCGCGGATCGGCTGCGCCAGGCGGCCGAGCAGCGGCGTGTCGAAGATGCCCGGTGCGATCGTGTTGACCCGGATTCCCCGACTCGCCAGGTCGCGCGCCGCCACCAGCGTCATGCCGATGATGCCGGCCTTCGCCGAGGCGTAGGGGATCTGGCCGATCTGCCCCTCGTAGCCGGCGATCGAGGCGGTGTTGACGACGACGCCGCGCTCCTCGTCCAGCGGCTCGGCCTTGGCCATGGCAGCGGCGGCCAGCCGCAGCACGTTGAAGGTGCCGATGAGGTTGATGCGGACGACCATCTCGTAGTGGTCGAGCGCACCGGGATTGCCGTTCTTGTCGAGGATGCGCAGGGCGCCGCCCCGGCCGGCGCAGTGCACGACCGCGCGCAACGGGCCGTTCGCCTCCGCCGCTGCGAACACCGCCTGCATGTCGCTCTCGCTCGTCACGTCGCCCGGCACGAAGCTCGCCGCGCCGCCGAGCTCCTTGGCGGTCTCGGCGCCCTGTGACGTCGGCAGATCGGCAATCACGACCTTGGCGCCGCCGGCGATCAACCGCTCGGCCGTCGCCCGCCCTAGCCCCGAGGCGCCGCCGGTCACAACCGCCGAAATTCCATCGATCTTCATTCCTGGTCCTTCTCGCTTCTTTCTGAAAGAGGCTCTATCGGCCGAATGCCTCGCGCATGGCCCGCAAGCTGTCCTGGTGAGGCGTGAACATGCGGCCGCCGATCATGCCGCCGTCGACGACGAGGTCGGTGCCGTTGACGAAGCTGCTGCGATCGGAGGCGAGATAGAGGGCGCACTGGGCAATGTCGTCCGGCAGGCCGGCCCGGGGAATCGGTTGCGCCTTGGCCATCGTCGCCTTCATGCCCTCCGCCAGGCGGTCGGCAGCCGCGGCCTCGACGCCCAGAGCTTTGGGCAGGATGCCGGTCGCGATCGTGCCGGGGGAGATCGAGTTGACGCGCACATTGTGCTCGCCGAGTTCCATGGCAACGCATTTCGTCAGGTGCAGCACGGCGGCCTTTGCGGCGCCGTAGATCAACGAACTCGAATAGCCGGCGAGGTGCGCGGCGATCGAGGCGTTGTTGATGATGCTGCCGGACCCCTGCGCGACCATCGGCGGGGCGACGTGCTTCATACCGAGCATCACCGAGCGGACCAGCAGCGCCATCGCCGCGTCGAAGCCATCGACCGGGATCGAGGCGATGCCGCCGGTCGGCGCCGGTCCGCCGGCGTTGTTGAACAGGCAGTCGACGCGGCCGAACCGCTGCAGTGTGCCGTCGACGACCTGGATCCAGTCGGCCTCGAGGGTGGCGTCGGCCTGGACGAAGACCGCCCGACCGCCGTGCCGCGCCGCGATCGCCTCGCCTTCGGCGCGGCGCCGGCCGGTAAACACGACATGGGCGCCCTCCGCCACGAAGAGGGCGACGGTCGCCTCTCCGATCCCGCTGGTCGCACCGGTTATGATGGCGACCTTATCCTTGACGAGGGGCATGGGTTTCCCCGCCGATCTACGCGTTGGCGCCGCGCCGCGGGCCAGGCCCGACCAGCCGCGCGCCGGCGTCGTAGGGCACGATCTCACCGGTCATGTAGCGGGAGCCCGTGCCGACGAGAAAGACGACCGCCTCGGCCACGTCCTCGGGCGTCGGGGCCGCTTGCAGCGGCATGGTGGCGCGAACGCCCTCCCGCAGTTGGTCGGCTGCCTGCTGGCCGGTGCCCTTCACGAACCACGGCGTATCCATATAGCCGGGACACAGGGCGTTGACGCGGATCAGCGGCGCCAGCGCGCGGGCCAACGACAGGGTGATGCCGTTGAGCGCCGCCTTGCTTCCCACATAGGCGATGGACGAGCCGATACCGGAAATGCCGGCGATCGACGAGACGTTGACCACGCCGGCCGGAGCCTGGAGGCGCCGACCGCCCTCCTCGAGCAGTCCGCGGGCGGCCCGGATCATCTGGTAGGGGCCGATGGTATTGACGGCGTAGATGCGCTGGAAGTCGGCGGCGGAGAGGCCGTCGAGATTGCCGTGGGCGACGTGCAACGTCGTGCCGGCGTTGTTGACGAGGCCGTCGAGATGCCCCCAAGCGGCAGCCTCGCCGACGATGCGGCGACAATCCGCGTCCTCCGCGACGTCGCCCTGGACCACGCGGACCTCCGCGCCGGCCTTGCGGCAGGTCTCGGCAGTCGCTTCCGCTGCCTCGCGGCTGGAGGCGTAGTTGAGGAGCAGGCGCGCCGCGCCGCGCTCCGCCAGCATGACGGCGCTTGCAGCCCCCAGACCGGACGCTGCTCCGGTGACCAGAATGGTCAGCCCTTCCACCCCCATATGCGCACTCCCCTGAACTCACCCGCGTTTTAGCGAGTGGTAGAGCATTTTGGGGAAATGTGAATGCGCTTTTCGCACCGGTTGCGATCGGTCCGCGCGTGCGCCGTCGCACCGCGGACTCGGCCGGGGATCCTTACGACGGAAGCACGGGCGGACGAGACGAGCCGCCGCCGACTGGGGAATCTGCCATGAGCGTCCGCAACGCCTTCTTCGCCGTCGTCGCAACCGTCACTTCCGCCCTGGTGCTGATCCCCTCGCTGACGCCCGCCATCGCAGGCTGACGCCGGCGAGCTCACCGGCCGGTCGCGCCTCAGTCGGCCTCCTCATCGGGCTCCGACGTTGCCGGGATCACATAAACGCCGCCCAGCCAGCGGTTGAGGTCGATATCGGCGCATCGCGCGGAGCAGAAGGGTCGATGCTCAGCCCGGACGGGCTTGCCGCAGATGGCACAGGGGCGCGCGCTGCGCTTGGACGGCGCAACCTCGGACTGATCTGGCGCGGCGAGGTGGCCGGCGCCGGCGACGGGATCGCTCTTCATCGCTCTCGGCCCTTTCGGTCGCTTCCGTTCATCTCATCAGCCTTGGAATCGGATGAGGGACGAGCCCAGTTCCATCGTCAGACGGCGCGCAGTGTGCCCGGGGCTCTGGAGCATGCCCGGACCGCCATCGTCAGATCGCGGACCGGACGGCCTGCCGGTGAGCACCCGCTCAAGCCGCCTCAATCCAGGTGAACCGGACGGGATAGCCCGCACCGGCGAGCAGATTCACTGTTTCGTAGAGTGGCAGGCCCACGACGTTCGTGTAGGAGCCGACGAGCTTGACCACGAACGTGCCGGCCAGCCCCTGGATGGCATAGCCGCCGGCCTTGCCGCGCCATTCGCCGGACCCGAGGTAACTCTCCAACTCGCCCCGTGAGAGGTTCTTCAGCCGCACCTTCGATTCGACGACGCGCTCACGTGCGGCCCCACCGGGACCGACGATGCAGACCGCGGTGTGGACATGGTGAGTGCGGCCCGACAGCAGCCGCAGGCACGCGGCGGCATCGTCGAGAAGCTCCGGCTTGGGCAGAATGCGGCGACCGACAGAGACGACGGTATCGGCTGCAAGCGTGATGATCTGTTCCGGATCGGGGCGCGACCGTGCGACTTCGCTCGCCACGCGGGCCTTCTCTTTGGCGACGCGCCGGGCATAGTCGCGCGGCCGCTCGCCACGCCGGGCGGTCTCGTCGATGTCCGCCGGCAGCAGCGCATCCGGCCGGATGCCTGCCTGCTCGAGGAGCGCCAGGCGCCGGGGCGACGCCGAGGCGAGCACCAGCGTGGGGCGCCACGCCTCGTCCGTCGCGGGCTCCGTCACTCCACGATACCTCCTTGCCGCGGACGCCGGCCGACCGGCGTCCTCCTTGCCTGTGTCGTGATCGGCGGGCGGGCCATCCGCGGCGGGCGAGCCACCGGGAAGCCAGCGCCGAAACCAGGGCGCTCCCTTCGCGGGCTCGAGGTTGCTACCATCGCTCATGGCATCCGATCCGAGATGCTTCGTAAACCGTAGCCGCCGCAGGTGTCATGGTGTGGCCTTGCGTTCGACATGCACTCGTCCTGCCGCGCCAGATCAGTCGACGCGCGGCTCGGCGGCATCGCCCGCACCGCCAGGGCGGTCCGCCGGCGGCGTGCGCTCGCTCGGCGCGCTGCGCTCCACCTGGCTCGCAACGGCCGCCTCGCGGCGCTCACGCGCCCTGTAGGCGGCAACGCCGAACGGAAAATAGGCGAGATAGGCGATCGTGAGCACGGCCAGCACCTCGAAGGTGAAGCTCGCGAGCAGCGCCACGACCAGGACGCAGGCGACGAACAGCGGCAGCACCCATTCGCGCGGAATGCGCCGGCCGAACGTCTTGCCCGCAAAGGTCGGTAGATTGCTCACCATCAGGAAGGCGATGGCGAGCAGGTAGACCATGATGACCGGAGCCATGTGCTGCGTCGGCAACCCGAGCAGATGCAGATAGACCGGCAGCAGGGCGGAGATGGCACCGGCCGGCGCCGCGAGGCCCACGAAATAGTCCTTCTTCCACTCGGGCCGAGCGGGATCGTCCAGCGAGACGTTGAAGCGAGCGAGCCGGAGCGCCGCGGCGACCGTGTAGACCAGCGCGACGATCCAGCCGATCGAGCGCAACTCATCGAGCGTGAACGTGTAGAGCAGCAACGCCGGCGCCACGCCGAAGTTGACGAAATCGGCCAGTGAGTCGAGCTCGGCGCCGAACCGGGAGGTGCCCTTCAGAAAGCGGGCCACGCGCCCGTCGACACCGTCGAGGATGGCAGCGATGACAATGGCGATGACCGCGGTGTCGAGCTTGCCCTCGATGCCGAGGCGAATGGCGCTCAGCCCCAGGCAGAGCGCGAACAGGGTGATGACATTGGGCACCAGCACCCGCAGCGGCACCGGCTGAAAGCCGCGCCGCCTGGGCTCCTCGCTGCCGTCCGGGGCGAAAGGCGGAAACAGATCGCTCATCGTGGGCACAGATCCCCGTGTCACTCGGCGTGGAACGCCCGCGGCGGCTCGCCGCCACGCAGGTCCGCCAGCACCGTTTCGCCGGCGACCGACCGTTGGTTCAGCCCGACGATCGCATGCACGCCGGCGGGCAGGTAGACATCCACCCGCGAACCGAAGCGGATCAGGCCGAAACGCTCGCCCGCCGACACCGTATCACCTTGACGGACGAAGCCGACGATGCGCCGCGCCACCAGCCCGGCGATCTGAACCACACCAATCGGTACCTCGCCGGCATCGATGACCATGCCACTGCGCTCGTTGTCCTCGCTCGCCTTGTCCAGATCGGCGTTCAGGAACAGCCCCGGCGTGTAGACGATGCGGGTGATGCGGCCGCTGACCGGAGCCCGATTCACGTGCACGTCGAAGACGTTCATGAAGATGGAGATGCGCAGCATCGGTGCGTGCCCCAGTTCCAGCTCCGGCGGCGGCAGGACCTCGGCGATGCTGCTGATGCGGCCGTCCGCCGGGGCGACGACGAGGCCGTCGCGCAACGGCGTGACCCGTGGCGGATCGCGAAAGAAGAAGCAGACCCACAGGGTGATGATCGCGCCGATCCAGCCCAGGGGCCCCCAAAGCTGGCCCAGCACCACGGCGATGGCCGCCGCGATGGCGATGAAGGGGTACCCCTCCTTGTGGATCGGGACGAGGCTCTCCCGGATCGACGTGACGACAGACATGCGAGATCCTTGCCGTGCGAGCGCTCCTGGAGCCTTTCCCGATCAGATGGATCATCTGATCGGTTAGAAATGCTCCAAGTCTCTGAATCTGGGGCGCTTCTCCTTGATCGGGTATTTCCACCCGATCAAGGAGAAGCGCTCTGGCGCGCTTTGGGGTTGGGTGGACTCTCCCAAGCCCAAGGAAGCGTCCCGGATGCCAGAGCGCACGATATGTAGCCAAGGATGGCGGCGATGTCCCCATCCGCATGGCACCCAAACACGCGGCCGCGACGTCGCGGCCGTTCGACCGCCGCGCAAGGCCTGCCAAATCGGGCGAGCCAGTCAGACGGCCGCGCTCGCCATGTGCTCCAATTGTGACGCCGGCGAGCCGTCGGCGCCAGCACGGGCGTCAGTGAACGTCTCGTCGAGCGCGGCCTCGCTCTGCTTCAGCGTCTCGCGTGCCGCCTCGGCCTGGCGCTGCCTGCTCCAGAGCGCGGCGTAGATCCCCTGCCGCGCGATCAAAGCCGGATGGCTGCCGCGCTCCACCACCCGCCCCTTGTCGAGGACGAGGATCTCATCGGCGTTGACCACCGTGGAGAGCCGGTGGGCGATGACCAGCGTGGTGCGGCCGCGGCTGATGCGCTCGAGCGCATCCTGAATCTCCCGTTCGGTGAAGCTGTCGAGCGCCGACGTGGCCTCGTCGAGGATCAGGATGGGCGGCGCCTTGAGGATGGTGCGGGCGATCGCGACGCGCTGCTTCTCGCCGCCCGACAGCTTCAGGCCGCGCTCGCCGACCGGCGTCTCGTAGCCCTGCGGCAGCGAGGCGATGATGCGGTCGATCTGGGCCAGACGCGCCGCCGCCTCGACCTGGTCCTTCGTCGCGTCCCAGCGCCCGTAGCGGATATTGTAGGCGATGGTGTCGTTGAACAGCACTGTATCCTGCGGCACCATGCCGATCGCCGCGCGCAGGCTCGCCTGCGACACGGCCGCGATGTCCTGGCCGTCGATGGTGATGCGTCCAGAGCTCGGCTCGTAGAAGCGGTAGAGCAGCCGGGAGATGGTCGACTTGCCGGCGCCGGAGGGACCGACGATGGCCACCGTGCGGCCGGCCGGCACCTCGAAGCTCACACCCCTTAGGATCTCGCGACCGGGGACGTAGCCGAAGCGCACATCCTCGAAGCGCACGGCACCGTCCGCCACCGCGAGCGCCGGAGCACCGGGACGATCCTCGATCTCGGGGTGCTGCGCCAGCACGGTGAACATCTGCTCGATGTCGATCAGCGCCTGCTTGATCTCGCGATAGATCATGCCGAGGAAGTTCAGGGGGATCGACAGCTGGATCAGCATGGCATTGATCATGACGAAGCCGCCCACCGTGGTGTGACCCGCCATCACGTCCCTGGCCGCCAGCGCCATGGCCGCCGCGAGCCCGAGCGTGAAGATCACCACCTGGCCGGCGTTCAGCACGGCGAGCGAGGTATAGGTCTGCACACTTGCCTGCTCGTAGCGTGCCATCGACCGGTCGTAACGCTCGGTCTCACGCGCCTCGGCGCCGAAGTATTTGACCGTCTCGAAGTTGAGCAGGGAATCGACCGCCTTGCTCTGCGCCTCCGTGTCGGAATCGTTCATGCGGCGGCGGATCGAGATCCGCCATTCGGTGGCACGGTAGGTGAAGCCAAGGTAGGCGACGATCATGACGATCACGATGGCCGCATAACGCCAGTCGAACTGAAGGTAGAGCACGGCCATGACCAGCGCGAATTCCACGATGGTCGGCAGCAGCTGCAGGACGAACAGGCGCGTCAGTTCCTCGATGCCGGTGCGGCCGCGCTCCAGCACGCGCGTCAGGCCACCGGTCTTGCGCTCCAGATGGAAGCGCAGGGACAATTGGTGCATGTGCGCGAAGGTCTGCATGGCGAGCCGCCGCACGGCAGCCATCGCCACCTTGGCGAACACCGCATCGCGGATCTGGGTGAGCACCGCCATCAGGACGCGCGTCGCGCCGTAGATCAGTGTCAGCGCGACGGGTGCCTGCCAAAGCCAGGCATGGTTGCCGGACGCCAGCGGCGCGTCGCCCGCCAGCGCATCGGTCGCCCATTTGAAGGTGTAGGGCATCCCGACGGTAACGAGCTTCGCCGCCAGGATGAGGGCGGTCGCCACGTAGATGCGGAGCTTGAGGTCGCGCCGATCCGCCGGCGGCCAGATGAAGGGCCAGAGCCGGCGGCCGGTGGAGATCAGGTCGCCGCCCGGGCCGCGCCGAGCGCCGCCCGCCGGCGGGCCCTTGTCCAGCGCGCCGTTTGTCGCCAATGACATCAGAACGTTCCAGGGGAAAAATCGTCTCTTATATAGGCGTGGTACAGCTGCCATGCACCCCGCCGCGCCCGCGGGGGCCGCATGCGCGCGGCGACCAGGACCGTCTCAGAGCCGGCCTTCGCTCGGCAGTACGAATACCTGGCCGGGATAGATGCGGTGGGGGTTGGCGATCTGGTCCCGATTGGCCTTGTAGATCGTCGTGTACCGCTGCCCGATGCGGTAGACCTCGCGGCTGATGCGCCAGAGGCTGTCGCCGCGAGCGACCATACGAGTGTTGACGCCGTCAACCACGGTGCTGGCGTCGGCCTCGCGGTCGGCCCGGGCAGGGGCCACCGCCGGCGCTCCGAACGCCGTCGTCGCGCTCTCACCGTTTTCGCTCTCTATGCCGTGACCGTCGCGCCCGAGTGGCCGGGCGGCGACCGCGGCGGGCATGGTGAACGGCACTTCGGCGCGCGAGCGTACCTCGCCGATGCCGCGCGTGACGTCGTCGAGGCGCACGCTGTAGGATCCGGGCTTGACGCCGCCCTTCACCGCGAAGCTCACCTGACCGTCGCTGCGCGCGACGGCGGAGGCGAGATAGGCGTCGTTGAGATAGAGCCGGACCGAGGCGCCCGGCGGCGCCCGGCCGACCACGAACAGGCTGCCGTTGGCCTCCGCCTCGGCCAGCTCGATCGTGATCGGCGCGGCGGTGCCGTTCGACGAGGGCTCGGCCAGCGGGTTGGACAGCAGCGCCGTGGGCTTGCCCGGGGTGACGAGGGCCACCAGCGGCGGCCCGCTCGGCTTGACGGTCACGCCGACGATCTGCGACGACGCGCGGCGCGCGCCGCTGCTCGTGCGCGCCCGCAGCGTGAGCTCATACTCGCCGACGGGCAGCGCCGGCGTCGTGATGGCGAAGGCGCCCTCCGCATCGGCGACCGCCCGCTCGACCACCACGCCGTTGCGCAGCAGCTCGACCGTCGACCTCGGGGCGGCGCGTCCGGCGATGACCGCTTCACCATTGGGCTCGACGCGGACGACATCGAACACCGGCTGTGACGGATCCGGCGCACCGGCCGCGGCTGGCGGCGGAACGGTGAGGGCGCCGCCGGGCGCAGGCTTTGCCGTGGCCGCGGTAGAGGGCTGCGCTCGCATCCCGTCCACACCGACAGAGGAGCGGAGTGCCGCGGGCCACGGCAGATGCGGCCGCAGCGGCCCCAGCGCCAGGATGGCGGCGGCGAACCCCACCATGGCCAAAATCACCAGCGCTGTTCTGTCCCACCGTACAGCTGTCATCGAGAAGCGCTTTGATTGCTCGTGCGTTGTGTCGGGATTCGATCCCGGGCCCTGCGTTTCAGGTCTGGAACTCGCGATCAAGTTTCTGATTCTAGTACTTTTTCTGGTTTGAAGCGGTGCCTGCGAATGGTATGAAGCGGATCGGACCGGTCACACTGACAGTCCGCTCGAGAGCGCATTCACCTTAGCGTCGTCCACGCCTTCTCCCAAGACGGCCGGGCGCCCCACTTTAGAACATGATCTCATGCATGGATTGTGAATGAGGTTTATAGACAATACGCATAAAGCGGCACTGCCCTCCCCTTCCCAGACCCATCCCGGAGCGCCAGCGGCGCCCGACGCCGCGGCTGCAATCAAATCCGTTTGCGTTTACTGCGGCTCCGGCACGGGACGGCACCCGGACTTCATGGAGGCGGCGCGCACGCTGGGCCGCCGCATGGCCGAACAGGGGCTCGCCCTCGTCTACGGAGGCGGCAACATCGGCCTGATGGGCGAGATCGCCCGATCCGTGATCGATCACGGTGGCCACGTCACCGGCATTATCCCGGAGTTCCTGAAGGCCCGCGAGGTCATGCTGCAGGACGCCCAGGAGACCGTCGTCGTCGCCGACATGCACACCCGCAAGCGCATGATGTATGAGCGCGCCGACGCCTTCGTGGCGCTGCCCGGCGGTATTGGCACCCTGGAGGAGCTCATCGAGCAGCTGACCTGGGCCCAGCTCGGACAGCACAGCAAGCCGATCCTCGTGCTCAACACCCGGGGCTTCTGGCGGCCGCTCCTCGTTCTCGTCGAGCACATGCGCGACAATGGTTTCATCCGGCCCGGGCTCGAGGTCAGCTACGGCGTGGTGGACGATGTCGAGGATGTCATCCCGGCGCTCAAGGCCCAGGCCAACGGCATGGCCTACGCGGGCCGTGAGGGTCGGACCGACCCGCTGATCGGCCAGCGCTTCTGAGGCAGGCGCACGCGGCGGGCCGCTGGCCGCCCGCGGCGATTGGTATCATGGCGGAATCGCCGGCGTGGGCGGGAAGGCGCTTCACAAAGCTTGCCCGGCCGCTCTATTGCGCTGTCCGCGCCGGCCCGGCCCCTTGCGGGCCGCCGGGCGCCCTCATCCCCCAGCCGTCTTGCGCCTTCCGATCGCTGAGCCGGCGGCCAGCTCTGCGGAATACGCGTTGGATACGGAATTCGCTTTCGGGAGTACGCTCATGAGATCGCTGCTGACGCGCTGTCTGGCGCTCGGCCTCGCCGGCCTGGCGGCCACCGCCGGGGCACAGGCACAGGATGCGGCCAAGCCGGTCGCCATCGCCGTCTTGAATGACAAGAGCTCGGTCTTCTCCGACGCGGGCGGCGTCGGCTCCGTCATCGCGGCCCAGCTCGCCATCGACGATCTCGGCGGCAAGGTGCTCGGACAGCCGGTGAAGCTGCTTGCGCCCGATCACCAGAACAAGACCGACCTCGGCGCCTCGCTCGCGCGCCAGCTCTACGACCAGGAGGGCGTCGACGCCCTCTTCGACATCGGCAATTCGGCGATCTCGCTAGCCGTGCAGGATATCGCCCGCGAGCGCGGCAAGATCGTCGTGCACTCGGGCTCGGCGACGGCCGAAGTCTTCGGCAAGGCCTGCTCGCCGACCGGCGCGATGTGGCTCTACGATACCTACTCGCTGGCGCAGGGCCTTGCCCGGTCGATCGTCGAGCAGGGAGGCAAGACCTGGTACTTCATCACGGCCGACTATGCCTTCGGTCACGCCATGCAGAACGAGGTGACCAAGATCGTCGACTCGCTCGGCGGCAAGGTCGTGGGGTCGGTCCGCCATCCGGTCGGCACCATGGACTTCTCGTCGTTCCTCCTGCAGGCCCAAGGTTCGGGCGCCCAGATCGTTGCGCTCGCCAACGCCTCCGGCGATACCGTCACCAGCCTGAAGCAGGCCCGCGAGTTCCAGGTCGGCGAAGGCGACCAGAAGCTCGCCGTGCTGATCTTCTATCTCACCTCGGTCCACTCCCTCGGCGCCAAGGCCACCCAGGGCGTGCAGTACCTGACCGGCTACTACTGGGACAACGACGACGCCAGCCGCGCCTTCGGCAAGCGTTTCGCCGAGAAGCACGGCGGGCGCATGCCGACCCAGGCGCAGGCGGCGGTCTACAGCGCCGTGCGCCACTACCTGCGCGCGGTGGAAGCTGCCAAGTCCCACGATGGGCTGACCGTGATGCGCAAGATGAAGGAGATGCCGGTCGACGACTTCTTCGCCCCGGGCGCCACGGTTCGCCCCGACGGCCGGCTCATGAACGACATGCTGCTCGCCGAGGTGAAGGCGCCCGAGGACGTGAAGCAGGGCTGGGATCTGCTGAAGATCAAGCAGAAGGTGAAGGCGGCGGACATCATGCGCCCGATCGCCGATGGCGGCTGCACCCGCCTCGATCCGCCCCAGGCCGCGGGCACCGCACCGGCGGCACCGGCGAAGTAAGCGTGCCCTGTCCCGCCGGCGAGCCGGCGGGACATTCTCTTGTCAGGAGCTGCCCGCCGGCGAGCCGGCGGGACATTCTCTTGTCAGGAGCTGCCCGCCGGCGAGCCGGCGGGACATTTTCTTGTCAGGAGCTGCCCGCCGGCGAGCCGGCGGGACATTTTCTTGTCAGGAGCTGCCCGCCGGCGAGCCGGCGGGACATTCTCGTCAGGAGCTGCCCGCCGGCGGGCCGGCGGACTCGCGACGAACCTGACGATTAAGCGGTCGCGCCGCTTTTCACCAGCTTGTAGGTGATGCTGTCGGTCAGCGCCTGGAATGAGGCGTCGATGATGTTGGGGCTGACGCCCACGGTCACCCAGCGGTCCCCGGTCTCGTCGCCGCTCTCGACCAGTACCCGCGTCACGGCATCGGTGCCGCCCTGGAACACGCGAACCTTGAAATCGACGAGGCCGAGCCCCTTGATCAGCGGCTGATATTTGCCGAGATCCTTGCGCAGGGCCACGTCGAGGGCATTGACCGGGCCGTTGCCCTCGCCCACAGAGATCAGCTCCTCGTCGCCCACCTTCACCTTGACCACGGCCTGGGCCACGGTCACCAGCTCGCCGAGTGCGTTGTAGCGGCGCTCGACGTTGACGCTGAAGCGCTCCACGTCGAAATAGCGCGGCACCTCGCCCAGGACACGCTTAGCCAGCAGGAAGAAGGACGCGTCGGCGCCTTCGTAGGCATAGCCCTGCGCCTCCTTGTCCTTCACCTCGTCGAGCAGACGGCCGATGCGGCGGTCGTCCTTGTCGAGCGGAATGCCGATCCGCTCCAGTTCGGCCAGGATGTTGGACTTGCCCGCCTGGTCGGACACCAGCAGCCTGCGCTCGTTGCCGACGCTCGCGGGATCGACGTGCTCGTAGGTCCGCGGGTCCTTCAGCACGGCTGAGGCATGGATGCCGGCCTTGGTCGTGAAGGCGCTGGCGCCCACATAAGGGGCATGGCGGTCCGGCGCCCGGTTGAGGATCTCGTCCAGCGTGCGAGAGACGTGTGTCAACTGCCGCAGCCCCTCATCGGTGACGCCGATCTCGCAGCGCTCCGCATAGTCCCGCTTGAGCTTCAAAGTCGGGATCAGGCTCACCAGGTTGGCGTTGCCGCAGCGCTCGCCCAGACCGTTGAGGGTGCCCTGGATATGGCGCACGCCGGCGCGGACCGCCGCCAGGGAGTTGGCGACCGCGCAGCCGGTATCATCGTGCGCATGGATGCCGAGATGGTCGCCGGGCACATGCTTGCAGACCTCGGTGACGATGCGCTCCACCTCCTCCGGCAGCGTGCCGCCATTGGTGTCGCATAGCACCACCCAGCGGGCGCCCGCCTCCCAGGCCGCCTTGGCGCAGGCCAGCGCATAGTCCGGATTGGCCTTGTAGCCGTCGAAGAAATGCTCGCAGTCGAGCAGCGCCTCGCGCCCCCGCGCCACGGTCAGACCGATGCTGTCGCGGATGCCTTCCAGATTGTCGTCCAGCGAGATCTCGAGGGCAACGTGCACCTGATAGTCCCAGCTCTTGGCGACGAAGCAGATCGCGTCGGCGCTGCTGTCGAGCAAGGCGGCGACGCCCGGGTCGTTGGCGGCGGAACGCCCCGTCCGCTTGGTCATGCCGAAGGCGGTGAAGCGGGCGGCGACGGTGCGGCGATCGCTGAAAAATTCGGTGTCCAGCGGGTTGGCGCCGGGATAGCCGCCCTCGACATAGTCGAGGCCGAGCTTGTCCAGCATCGCGGCAATGACGCGCTTGTCGTCGAGCGAGAAATCGACGCCGGTCGTTTGCGCGCCGTCGCGCAGGGTGGTGTCGAACAGGTAGAGGCGGTCGCGCGTCATGAGCGTTTCGTCCCGGTCTCGTTGGCCGCCAACTGCTTGCGCATGGCGGTTCGGCCCAGCCATTCACCACCGCGCTGCACCGTTTCGCGATGGAGATCCTGGTAGCCGCGCTTCTGAAAGAACCCGCGGGCGGTATCGCTCGCATCGGTCGTCAGGCTGGTGGCGCCGCGGGCCCCGGCCAGCTTCTCCAGGGCTTCGAGCAGCTGGCTCGCCACCCCTTGCCCCGCGACCGCCGGATGCACGTAGAGGTATTCGACGTGGTCGTTGCCCCTGAGGGCGGCAAATCCCATGGGCGATCCGCCGATCACGCCGACGAGCGTCAGCATGCCTGCCAGATGCTCGCCGAAGGCGGCCTCGTCATCGGCGGCGGAGGCCCATGCCTCGCGCTGGGCCTCGTCGTAGTCGTCCGCCGCGATCTCGTCGATCGCCGTCCGGAAGATGGCCGCCAGCGCCGGCGCGTCGGCGGGCAGAAAGGGCCTGAGGCCAGTTTTGAACGCCTGTCCCATCAGCGGTGCCCTCCGCGCGCCACATCCCACGTCGTGGTACCGTCCTTGTTGTCCTTGAGCACGATGCCGGCGGCCGAGAGCTCGTCCCGGATGCGGTCGGACTCTCCCCAGTTCTTTGCCGCGCGTGCCTCGGCGCGCCTCTCGATCCAGGCTTCGATCTTCCGGCGATTCTCCGGCGTCAGATCCGCCTTGGGATCGAAGGCGCTCCCGCTTGGGGAAAAGCGGGACGCGTTGAGCAGCCCGAGGAATTGCAGGCCCGCCTTCAAGGCGCCGAGCTGTCCCGTCTTTCGCAAGCCGTGCAGCGCCGCGATCGCCTCGGCCGTATTCAGGTCGTCCTCTAGCGCGAGCAGCATCGGCTCCGGGGGCTGGGCGGCCGGGACGATCTCGCCGAAGCCTGCGGCGTCATGCCAGGCCATCAACGTCGCCTCGGCCTCCTCGAGCGCCCTCACGGTCCAGTCGATGGGCTGCCGGTAGTGCGCGCGCAGCATGGCGAGGCGCAACACCTCACCCGGCCACGAGCGGCCGCCGAAGGTGTCCGTCGTCAGCAACTGGCGGATGGTGACGAAGTTGCCGAGCGACTTCGACATCTTCTGGCCTTCCACCTGCAGAAAACCATTGTGTAGCCAGTAGTTGGCCATGCGCGGCGTCTCCAGCGCGCAGCAGGTCTGGGCGATCTCGTCCTCGTGATGGGGAAAGACGAGGTCGATGCCGCCGCCGTGGATATCGAACACGGTCGCCTCTGCGGCCTCGCAGCGCAGACGGCCGGCGAAGGCATCGACCAGATGCTTCCACGACATGGCCGAGCACTCGATGTGCCAGCCGGGGCGTCCATCGGCGGCAATGCCGCACGGCGATGGCCAGCCCGGCTCGCCCGCCTTGGAGGGCTTCCACAGCACAAAGTCCATGGGATCACGCTTGTAGGGCGCCACCTCGACGCGAGCGCCGGCGAGCATCTCGTCGAGGCTTCGGTTGGACAGCGCGCCGTAACGCGGCACGCCCTCGAGCCGCCCCATGGCTGCCACGCCGAACAGCACGTGATCCTCGGCCACGTAGGCCACATCGCGGGCGACGAGCCGCTCGATCAGCATCACCATCTCGGCGATGTGATCGGTGGCACGCGGCTCAACGGTCGGCGCCAGCACGCCGAGCGCGGCAATATCCTCGTGAAAGCGCGCCGCCGTCGTCTCGGTCAGCGCGCGGATGGTGATGCCGCGCTCCGCGGCCCGCGCGTTGATCTTGTCGTCCACGTCCGTGATGTTCCGGACATAGGTGACGTGTTCGGCGCCATAGATCTGGCGCAGCAACCGGAAGAGAACATCGAAGACGATGATCGGCCGCGCATTGCCGATATGCGCGTCGTCGTAGACGGTCGGCCCGCAGACGTACATGCGCACGTTCGCGGCGTCGACCGGATGGAACGCATCCTTCGTCCGCGTCAGCGTGTTATGCAGGCGGATCGCCCGCGAACCGGCACTTGGATCAACAGACATGGCGTCTTCCTGGCCGCGGGCCCGGAGGACGTTCCGATTTCAGGTGATTGAAACGAAGACGGCTCCAGCCAGCGGTGTCGCTAGCGGATGATAATCGAGATCGCGCAAATGATGCGGGCCGTCGTCATGGGCGTCTTTTGCGCCCGCCGCTGCGGTCCGTCAAGGGCCTGCGCGCGCCCTGGACGAGGCGCACCATGGCAGAAATAGCACGCCTCGCCGGACATTGATCAAAGCGATCGCTTTAGACGTTCGGATGGCTTGCGCCGGCGCCCGCCCGATGAGAAAGAGCCCCATATCGGGAGCGGTCCGGGTACGACCCGCGAACGCGGCGGCAACATTTACGGGAGCTGAGCGTTGATACGGCACCGCCGGTTGCGGTGATCGTCGGCGTTCGCCTGTGCGACGGGGGATCATTGATGCGTCGGATCGCGTTCACCGTGGCGTTGCTGGCTTTGGTCGGGCTGCCGGTTCTGCTCAGCCCGCGGTTGTCCCGGGCCGGCGGCATAGGTCCGTCGCAAGCGACCTTCGTGATCCCACCATCGGATGGTTACGGCATCGGCGAGTGCCTGCAAGGGGGCGGCGATTGCGGTCGCGCCGTCGCCGACGGTTGGTGCCAGGCCAACGGTTTCGCCCGCGCCACAGCCTTCGGGCCAGCCGCCGCCAGCGCGGTCGCCACCGGCTCGGTGGCCGCCGACAGCAGCACTGGCACGGCGCTCGCCATCCAGTGCGCGCGCTGAGCTAGAGTTCTTCGTCTCGCTCCGCGGGCGGCCAGCCGACTGCGCCAGTCCCTCGCCACGTCTGCTTCAACCGTCTGCGGTCAAAGCGTCTCGCTTGCGACTGGATGAACCAGCCCAGGCGCCAGCACGCTCGAGCGGAACTGCATCATCATCCCGCTCGAGAGCATTTCCGCGTTTCTTCGTATCACCGAAGTGCTCTATCTGTTTGATGAATCGCGTTTTCTTCACGCGAACCGGCGTCCACTTCGCTCGAAGACGCTCTAACTCTTTGCTGAGCTAGCGCAGCCAGTCGCCGCATTTGGGTGGATCGCCTGCGCCCCAGGGCGCGATCGGCACCGTGGACGTCGAGTTCTTTGGGGAACCGTCGATCAGCTTGTCCGAGTAGACCAGATAGACCAGTGTATTCCGTTTGGCGTCGCAGCCGCGCACGATCTGCATGCGCTTAAAGATGAGCGATCGCCGTTCCGAGAAGACGACGTCGCCTTGCTCGAACTTCTCCTTGAACGAGATTGGTCCGGTTTGCCGGCAGGCCAGCGAAATGTCCGACACTTCTTCGGCAACGCCGATCATGCCCTTCACACCGCCCTTTTCCGGAACCGTATAGTGGCAGGCGACCCCGCTCACGACGGGATCGTCGACGCCGTAGACCGCGAGCCTGTCGTCCGGCGTCAGGAACTTCCACACGGTGGACTTCCTGAGAATAAGATCGGGCCCGTCGGCGCGTGCCGGCGCGGCAAGCCAGACGCCCGTGAATAGCGCAGCCAAAGCCGCGCCAGCGCTGATCGAAATGCGAAGCATGGCCCCTCCTGCGCATCTATATGGTTGCCGGCCGCTCGAAGGCACTGCGGCACGAGGACCACCGCCGTTGAACGCCGGCCGCGGGCGTGCGATTCTGCTGGCCGCGAATCGCGTCCGCCACCGTGCTTGACCGAAGCTCGCCGGTGGACGATGACCATACTTTAGTCAACGTCGCCATCTTGGATGGCCTCGAATAATCGATGTGGCGTCACCGCGCAGCCCATCCGGTTGGCTCACACAACCCCGTCGGCCCGTGGCCAGGCCATGGTCGTCTTGAGAAGGATTCATGGCTCGCCGCTTTGCGCTGAGATCAGCTTTCATTGCCTCGGTCTTACTGGCAGCGCCGGCCGTTGCCGTTGCCCAGTCTCCCTCGTGCGATCGGTTCCGGGCCGAGCTCGCCTCGCTCGGCCGCGGAGGCGATGCCCGGGCGGCCGCCTCCGCGCGGGCGCTGCGCGGCGAACTCGGCCGTCTGCAGAGCTATGCCGCCAACCTGGGCTGTGATCGGGTCAACTTCCTGTTCTTCGGCCAGCCGAAACCGCAGCAGTGCGGCGCGATCGAAGCGCAACTGCGCCATGTGAGCGCCGAGTACAACCGCGCGATGGCGCAATCCCAGGGCAGCGAGCCGCGGCGCCAGCAACTGATGGCTGCGATCCGCCAGAACTGCGATCCCGGGTCCGCAGGGGGCCGCCAGCCGAATTTCTTCGAGCGCCTGTTCGGCGTCCGCCCGGGCGACTCTATGGACGAGGCCAATCGGGCCCCCGACGATCAGTTGCCGACCGAAGGTGACCCGTCCGAGCAGCGGCAGACACGCTACGGCGGATCGCGCACGGTGTGCGTGCGCTCCTGTGACGGCTATTTCTTCCCACTGCCGACCGGAAGCCGCGACGGCGCGCCCGAAATGTGCCAGGCGCTGTGCCCGGCCACGGAGACGCTCGTCTACTTCATGCCCGCGGACGGGGCGATCGAGCGGGCGGGCAACCGTGAGGGCAAACCTTATACGGAGCTTCCCAACGCCTCCAAGTACAAGCGCTCGCTCGATCCGGCCTGCACGTGCCGCAAGCCGGGCGAGAGCTGGACAGCCGCGCTCCAGCACGGCGAGGAATTGCTCGGGCCGCGGCGCAACGACATCATCGTTACGGCGGAGAAGGCGGAGGAGCTTTCGCGCGTCAAGCCTGTCGCCAAGCCGGCCGAGACCAAGCCCGCCGACGTCAGGGATAAACAGGCCAAGACGCCCGCGTCCGCCGAGCCCGACGAGGAGCCGATGCCCGATCCGGCGGCCGTTCCGACGGCGAGCCATGAATCGTCGGGCATCGGGCCGCAGACGATCGACAGCCAGCGTGCCGTAGGGACGCGCGAGGGGCAGGTGCGCGAGGTGATCGGCGCCAACGGCCAGAAGCAGAACGTCCGGGTGGTCGCGCCCAACATCTTCGCCTCGCCGACCACCGCCGACAAAGCCGAGTGACGCGGCCCGGCTGCGTAGGCTCAGCGGGGGAGCCGCTCGAGCGTCCGCTCCCGGCCGATCAGCGGCAGTAGAGCGGCTAGCTCCGGCCCGTGATCGAGGCCGGTGAGAGCCTGCCGCAACGGCATGAACAGGGCGCGCCCCTTGGCCCCTGTCCGCGCCTTCACCGCGTCGGTCCAGGTTTTCCACGTCGAGCCGTCCCATGGCGCGGGCGGCAGGCACTCGCGAGCGGCGACCCAGAATGCGGCGTCGGCGGCAGCCGCGACGGTCATGTCCTGCGCCGGTCCATGGACGATGCGCCACCAGCTCTCGACGTCAGCGAAGCGCTCCAGGTTGCCGCGGACGGCGAGCCAGAACCCCTCGCCGTCGATCCCCGCGCGCAGCAACCGCTCCCTGGCCGCTTCGTAGGGCATCTCGTGCAAAAGGCGTGCGTTGAGATGCGTCAGCTCGGCCTCGTCGAACTTGGCCGGCGCGCGCGAGATGTGGGCGAGGTCGACGAGATCGGCCAGCTCCGCCATCGATGCCACCGGCCTGACGGCTTCCGCCGAGCCCACGAGGACGGCCAGCGACGCCACCGCCATGGGCTCCACGCCGTTCTCCCGCAGCCCCCTCAGCGACAGATGCCCCAGGCGCTTGGACAACCCTTCGCCGCTCATCGTGGTGAGCAGGTTGTGGTGGCCGAAGGCGGGCGGCGTTCCGCCCAGCGCCGCGATGATCTCGATCTGCACCGCCGTATTGGTAACGTGGTCCTCGCCGCGAATGACGTGCGTCACGCCCATGGCCAGATCATCGACCACCGACGGTAGCGTGTAGAGGAACGTACCGTCGGCACGGACCAGCACGGGATCGGACAGCGACGCGGTGTCCACCTGGCTCGCGCCGCGCACCAGATCCGTCCACGCCACGGTGCCGTGCGCGAGCTTGAAGCGCCAGTGCGGCGTCCGTCCCTCCGCCTCAAGCGCCGCCTTCTCGTCATCCGTCAGAGCCAGCGCCGCGCGATCGTAGATCGGTGGTTGGCCGCGGGCGAGCTGGCGCTTGCGCCGTCGCTCCAGCTCGTCGGGGCTTTCGTAGCAGGCATAGAGCCGCCCCTGGGAGCGTAGGCGCGCGGCCGCCTCCTGATAGCGCGCGATGTGGTCCGACTGCCGCTCCGTTCCGGCCGGAACGATGCCCAGCCAGGCCAGATCGCCGGCGATGGCGGCGGCGAACTCAGCCGTCGAACGCTCCTGGTCGGTGTCGTCCAGCCGCAGGATGAAACGGCCGCCCGCTTTGCGGGCGAAGAGCCAATTGAGCAAGGCCGTGCGCGCGTTGCCGATATGCAGATAGCCCGTCGGCGACGGCGCGAAGCGTACGGTGATGGTCGACATGGCCATCGTTATGGCCGAGCGCTGCGGCCGCCGCAATCGGCGGCCGCAGCGCGGTCAGGCCGCCGTGGTATCGACGGCGGTATCCAGGTTGGCGATGGTGGCGAGCGCCACCGCGACGAGTTTGTCGCGGCCGTCCACGAGGCAGTGCACCTTCGCATCCACCACGGTGAGCTTGCGCCCGGGCTTGACCACCGTCGCCCGGCAGACGAGACGGCTTCCCGTGGCGGGAGCCAGGATGTTGAGCTTGTACTCGGCCGTCAGGACGCTCTGGCGCTGGATGTCGATCACCGTGGCCGCCGCCGACGTGGTCGTATTGTCGACCAGGAAGCCGATGACCCCGCCGTGAAAGAAGCCGTGCTGCTGGAGCAGCGCGTCGCGACGATCGAGCGCCATGACGAGTTCGCCCGGCGCAATCGAGACCACCTCGGCCCCCATCAGGCCCATGAACCCCTGGCTGTAGAGCGCCCGGGTGATGGCGGCTGCGGTCTCGGCAAACGTTCCGGGCTCAGGCATCCTCGGCGTCCTTCAGCAACGAATGGGCGGCCGCGTCGGCAAAGATGGCGGCCAGGGTGGTCGGTGCCTCGCCGCCCATGCCGAGCCACCCCCGGATGGCCATGAGCGAGGGGCCCAGCAGAACCGCGGTGAAGGCCGGAAGCGGCATGGGCCGCAAGGCCGGCCGATGGAGGGGCACCGCGCGCCAGGTCTCGATGGCGGCGACGAAGCGGGCGTTGAGAGCGGCGATATCGCGCGCCGCCTCTCCGGCGGCGATTTCGCGCCCGTGCGTGAAGAGAAAACGCGCGCGTTGGTCGGCCTCGGCCCAGCCGCATTGGGCGTGGACGACGGCGCGCAGTGCGCGCCCCGTCCCTGCCCCCCCATCGAGCGCCGCCAGAAGCACGGCTTGGTAAGCGGCGATACCGTCGCGGTAGAGCGCGGCCGCCACGGCATCCTTGCTGGCAAAGACGTGAAAGAGGCTGCCGTTCGAGACGGCGGCCCGGGCACAGATATCGGACGTGCGCGTCGCCTCGAAGCCGCGCTCGGCGAACAGCGCCAGGGCGGCTTTCAGGATGCGGTCGCGAGCGGTCTCGTCCATGCCTAGAGTCGTGCTCTAGAGCATCGCTCTAGTCAAGTCCGTGCGCCTCCCCGGGTCGCACGGCGGCCGGCCGGCAAAGCGGGCTCCGGGACGGCGGCGGCGCGGCAGAGGGCGCGAGAGGATTCAAGATATCGGCCGCGGTCACGGACCGCGGCCGAGCAATGGGCAGGCCCTCGAGAGGGACTGCTCCGCCCTACTCCGCCGCTTCCGCGCGTGCCTCGCGGAGCTTGCCGGCGCGCTCCTGCTTCAGCAGTTCGGCCACCATGAAGGCAAGCTCGAGCGCCTGCTCGGCGTTGAGGCGCGGATCGCAATAGGTGTGATAGCGGTCGGACAGGTCCGCGTCGCTGATGGCCCTCGCCCCGCCCGTGCACTCGGTGACATTCTTGCCGGTCATCTCCAGGTGGATACCGCCGGCGTAGGTGCCCTCGGCCTGATGGACCGCGAAGAACTGCTTTACCTCGCCGAGGATCAGGTCGAACGGCCGAGTCTTGTAGTTTCCGGCCTTCACCGTGTTGCCGTGCATGGGATCGCACGACCACACCACCTGCCGCCCCTCGCGCTGCACGGCCCGGACGAGGCCCGGCAGGTTGTCGGCCACCTTGTCGGCACCGAAGCGGCAGATCAGCGTGAGACGACCGGCCTCATTTGCCGGGTTCAGCACGTCGATGAGCCGGAGCAGTTCGTCCGGCTTCAGCGACGGGCCGCACTTCAGCCCGATCGGGTTGTTGATACCGCGGAAGAACTCCACGTGACCGTGGTCGAGCTGGCGGGTGCGGTCGCCGATCCACAGCATGTGGCCGGATGTCGCGTACCAGTCCCCCGTCGTCGAATCGACGCGCGTGAACGCCTGCTCGTAGCCGAGCAGCAGCGCCTCATGGCTCGTGTAGAGATCGGTCGACCGCATTTCCGGATGGGTCTCCGGGTCGATGCCGATGGCGCGCATGAAGTCGAGGGCCTCGGTGATGCGGCCAGCCAGCTCCTGGTAGCGGCCCGATTGCGGGCTGTCCTTGACGAAGCCCAGCATCCAGCGGTGGGCATTGTCCAGGTTGGCATAGCCGCCACCGGCGAAGGCCCGCAGCAGGTTGAGCGTCGCCGCCGACTGGCGATAGGCCATCAGCTGCCGGCGCGGGTCCGGCATGCGGGACTGCGTCTCGAACGCGATGTCGTTGACGATGTCGCCGCGGTAGCTCGGCAGCTCGACGCCGTCGACCTCCTCCAGGGGCGACGAGCGCGGCTTGGCGAACTGGCCCGCCACGCGGCCGACCTTCACCACCGGCGAAGCGCCGGCGAAGGTCAGCACGACGGCCATCTGCAGGAACAGGCGGAAGAAATCTCGGATGTTGTCGGCAGAGTGCTCGGCGAAGGATTCGGCGCAGTCGCCCCCCTGCAGCAGGAAAGCTTCACCGGCCGCAACCTTGGCCAGCGCCCGCTTCAGCTTGCGCGCCTCGCCTGCAAAAACCAGCGGCGGAAAGCCTGCAAGCTGATCCTCCACGGCCGCCAGGGCGACCGCGTCGGGATAGATCGGCATTTGCTGCACGGGCTTCTGGCGCCACGTGGAGGGCGACCACCGCTCACTCATTGTTTCTACTCCTGCGGCGAAGGCTCGTGCCCGCCGCTCCTCAGTTCATCCGCATCATCGCCGAAAACATCAGCCTGCCCGAGCATCGATTCGGGCAACGTGCGCGAGAGCACGTTTCGCACCGTGGGCGCTCCGCGGCCAAGAACATGCTCCCGACCCGCGCTGAACGCTGTCCTGTCGCCCGGAGCAGTCCCGTACGAGCCGATCGCGCATTCACACACCGATATGGGCGAAGCGCGCCTTATAACCACTTCGCCGGACGGGGTGAAGAGCCTTGGCGCTCAAGGGATCGCGGCAGGCGGACGGCCAGTGCGGCGGAAGCCGACGTAACCCGCATCGGCGTCGAACAGATAGTCGAAGCCGTTGAGCAGCCGCACGCTGGTATTGACGAACGGCTTGCGATCGCTGCCGCCGACGAGGATCACGCGACGTGGCGCCACGACATTGTCCCTATCGCCGACGGTGAAACCGTAGGTGACCCTGCCGCTCGGGGCACCTTCACCGAGCGTGAAGCTCAAGGTCGTGCCGTCAGCGAGTCGGCGGCGCGGGCGGCCGTCATCGCCATCCAAATCCGCCTGGGCGAGGTGCCCCTCCAGCGCTGCGTCGGGCACCGTGAGGAACATGTCGGACACACCGGTATCGACGAGGACCGAGCCGCATGCGGCATCCGAGCCCGATACGCTCGCGCACATCGGCGTTGTCTTCCAATCCCCCAACGCCTCGTCGCGCGCCAGCTTGACGAAGGTGAACCGGGCCACCGCGTCGGCGCTCAGCCCGAGCCGGATCCCGTCCCGAGCCACCACGTAGCCGCGCCGCCAGTCGCCGCCTGTGCCGATTCCGGCCAGGTTGAGGGCGGGGTTCGTCTGCGGGGTGCCGCGGCGCTGATGGTCGTGCTCGCGTGCGAAGCCGATGCCGACCATGGCGACATGGGCCGGATCGTCGTCGGGCGTGCAATTGCGTGCGCGGTCGGTGCATTCGATGCGACGGACGGCGATGACCGGAATGGGGCGCGTCGTCACGCTCGCCCCATCGGCGCCCGTGAGGGTCACCGGGACGACGATCCAGTCGCCGCGCATGATGCGGCCGGAACTGGAATAGGTGATGCCGGCCGGCCCCAGATTGGGAAGATTGTCGATATCGGCGATGGCCGAGGCGGCCACGACCACGCCGGTCGAACCCGTGTCGACGACCGCCAGGCGTGAACGCCCACCGACGGACAGCCGCAGCTTGGGTGGATAGGCGATATCCGACCCGGGCCGGCGGTTGACGAACGGCAGATACACGTGCCCGCCGCTGCCGTAGGCCGGTGACGGCTCGGTCTGGGCCGCGCTTGGCCAGGCGAGGAGGGTGCAGGCCGCGAGGGCGGCCGCGGCAAGACAGGCGCGGAGCGCTATTGCCATCACGCCACGCCCGGCTCCGCCCAGGGCGTGCGCATGGTGACCAGTTCCTCGCCCGCCGTCGGGTGCACCGCCATGGTGCGGTCGAAGTCGGCTTTGGTGGCGCCCATGGTGATGGCGATGCCCAGCGCCTGGATGATCTCGCCGGCGGCCTCCCCGAGGATGTGCACGCCGACCACCCGGTCGGTCTCGCCGTCGACCAGGACCTTCATGAACATGCGCTCGTCGCGTCCGGACAACGTCGCCTTCATCGGCTTGAATGAAGATTTGAAGACGACGAGGTTGCCATAGGCCTCGCGCGCCTGCGCCTCGGTCAGCCCCACGGTGCCGAGTTCCGGCGTCGAGAACACGGCGGTGGGGATGACGCTGTAGTCGACCCGGGTCGGCATGCCGCCGAAGACCGTGTCGGCGAAGGCGTGCCCTTCACGGATCGCCACCGGGGTCAGGTTGGCCCGGTTGGTCACGTCGCCGACGGCGTAGATCGAGGCGACGCTGGACTGGGAGAACGGGTCGACCTCGATGGCGCCGTGGCGGTCGAGCACGACACCGGCCTCCTCCAGGCCAAGGCTGCGCGTATTCGGACGCCGGCCCGTGGCGATCATCACCGCATCCACGGCGAGGACCGAACCGTCGGAGATGTGCGCGGCAAGGCCGTCCTGCGACTTCTCGATCCGCTCCAGGCGGGAGCCGTTGAGCACGCGGACGCCACCACGCTCATAGGCTGTCTCCACGCCCACCCGAAGCTCATCGTCGAAGCCGCGCAGGATGTGATCGCCGCGGTGGACCAGAATGGTGCGGCTGCCGAGGCCTGCGAACACGCCGGCGAACTCGACGCCGATATAGCCGCCGCCGACGACGAGGACACGCTCTGGAAGGCTCTCCAGGTGGAAGGCTTCATTGGACGAGATGGCGTATTCGAAGCCCGGCACCATGGGCTCGACGCTGGGATGGCCGCCAGTCGCCACCAGGATAGTACGGGCGCGCACGCGTTCCCCGGTGGCAACGATGCGAACCGTGTGCGGATCCTCGATGACGGCGCGGCTATCGACAATGGCGGCGCCGGCGCGTTCGAGGTTGGCCCGGTAGATGCGCTCAAGCCGGGCGATCTCAGCATCCTTGTTCCGGATCAGCGTCGCCCAGTCGAACGAGGCCTCCGGCACGCTCCAGCCGAACCCGGCGGCATCCTCGAACTCGTGGGAGAAGCGGCTGGCGTAGACCAGGAGCTTCTTGGGGACGCAGCCGCGGATGACGCAGGTGCCTCCCATGCGGAACTCCTCCGCGACCATCACCTTGGCGCCATGGCTGGCCGCGATGCGCCCGGCGCGCACCCCGCCCGATCCGCCGCCGATCACGAAGAGGTCGACATCATGAACGCTCATCGCGCGCCCTCCTCATGCACCACCGGACCACCGACGGGCGGCCTGGCCCACAACCACAGCACCGCCGCGCCGGCGACGGCAATCCACCAGCCCTGCCAGGCGCCGTGCCCGACCAGCGCGATCATCAATGCAGCGGCCGTCACCGCCAAGCCTGCGGCATGCTGCTCCCGGCCGAGCCGCGCCAACGTGCGCCAGAGCACAACCAGCGCCGCGCCGACAAGCGCCGCGCCGATCATGCCAAGCTCCGCCCAGACCTGGAGAAACATGTCGTGGGGGTGGCCCACATCCAGCAGCGTGCGGCGATCGGCGGCGACCTCGCTTGCCACCGGATCGCGCACGACCACGGCGCTCGACCCGAAGCCGGTGCCGGTCAGCGGCCGCTGCGCCACCACCTCGCCGAAGCTGAGCCAGATGTTGACGCGGTCACGCGCATGCAGGGACTGGAGCGCATCGAGCGCCCGGTCGGGGATGAGGCGGGAGGCCAGTTCCCCCTTGAGCGGCGCAACGAGCAGCGAGGCGGCAACCGCCAGCATGACGGCCCAGCGCGCCGTGCGCGGCGCCACCAGGGCGAGGACGAAGGCCGCTGCAGCGCTGACGAGCGCACACATGGCCGTCCCGGACACGGATGTGAACACCGTCACGGCGATGACGCCCGCGAGCGCGGCCAGCAGCAGCCACCGCCGCGCCATGCCCTTGGTGAGCGGTACCAGGGGCCAGTAGAGCAGCACCAGGGCGAGCACCGGCTTGTTGGTGATGAAATACGTGGCGCGCAAGCCCAGCGCCTCGCGCCAGGCCAGCCGCGTGATCAGCTCGACGAAGACCTCGATGGCAGCGAGCGCCAAGCATAGCATCAGCATCGGCACGGCGCGACGCTCGGGCTGGCGCGGCAACGCGGCGCCCAGAGCGATGGCCGCCAAAGCGGGAATGAACGCCTCGGCCAGCGCGAAGGCGCTTCGCGGCCGATCGTGTGCCCAGGTCAGCGAGGCCAGGGCCAGGAGCAGGAATGCGAGGAACAGCAGACCGAAGGGGCTGCGAACGATTCCTCGGAGATGCTCGACGACGACGGGGAGCCCCTGGCTCAGGCCCGCGCCGACGAACGCGACGAGCGCGGCAATAACGAGCACGAGCACCGATGAGCGGTTGGCGAAGGCGAGCATGAGCGGCATCGCCGCCAGCACGAGCCAGGCGATCTGGGCCAGAGGAGTTGCCGGCTCCGCAACGCTTCGACCCTGACGCCCCATGTCCGCCGTCCGCTCCCCATGTGCGCGATCTTGCGCCGACCCCGCCCGACGGGTCGTCAGGTGGCAACAACAGCGGACAAAATTGGCACCCGCCCGACTTTCGCCGATCGGAGGCTCTACGCCATCGTGCGAGGCGGATAAAGTGGGCAGGCAGTTCGAAGGCGAGGACTGACGGCATGACGGGGAACCGAAAGGGTCCGAACGGCAGACGCGGCTGGCTCCACGCCGGCGGGCGCGTGATCATCGCATCGCTGGCCGCGGTGGCGGCCGTGACCACGAGTCCTGCCGCCGACGATCACCTCGGACCGGTCGCCATCGTCGCCCCGACGACGCCGGGCAGCAGCTTCGATCAGCTGGCGCGCGCGGTCGGCAGCGGCCTCAGCACCGCGGGCCTCGCGGCGGACGTCGAGGTGATCAACGTCCCCGGCTCCGGCGGCACCGTCGCGCTTGAGCGCTTCGTCAGCCCGGGCCCCACGGCGAAACCGTCCAACACCAGCCGCTTCCTGATCGTCGGCCTGCCCACCCTCGCCAAGGCATTGCAAAGCGGCAAGGCCGATGCGCTGGCCCAGGTGGTTCCGGTGGCACAGCTGACGGCCGAGCCCCTGGCGCTGGTGGTGCCCGCGCTATCGCCGATCACGGCGGCGGCAGACCTGGTGCGCCTGCTGAAGGAGGATTCGGTCGGCGTGGTCTGGGCCGGCGGCACGGTCGGCGGCATCGACCATCTCACGGCAGCCCTGTTCGCCCAGGCGATCGGGATCGAGCCGCAACAGATCAACTACGTCCCCTTCCTCAATGGAACGGAGGCGTTGGCCGCCCTGCTGCGCTCGCAGGCCCACGTCGGTATTGGCGCCATCGCCGAGTTCGAGGGGCAGATCGCTTCCGGCCGGCTGCGCCTCATCGCCGTGACCGGGCCGGAGCGCGCCGCGGGGATCGAGGTGCCGACTCTCAGGGAGCAGGGCATCGATCTGGCCGTCACGGACTGGCGCGGCATCGTTGCCCCACCGGCCGCGGCCGCCGACCGGCTGCGTCCGATCCGCGCCGTCGGCGACCTGGCCCGCTCTGAGGCCTGGGCCGAGCGACTGCGCACGCGCCGCTGGACACCCGCGTATCTAGACGGCGATGCCTTCGCCGGCATTCTCAAGGCCGAGCAGGAACGGTTCGCGGCGGTGCTGGCGACGCTCGGCCTCACGATGCCTGCGATCACCCACTCCTCTGGCCCGTCCGCGGACCGCCAATAGGGTGGAGACTTGCAGGTTTCCCTGGGCGATCCATCTGGCAATGCGCTGGAGCGGGATGATTTATAGAATCAGCATCCCACCTTAAACCTTTGTTTGAGCATGATCTTATCCAAAAGCCCGTGTCCGCATTTTGGATCAATGCTCTAGGCGCAATCGAGCTTTGTCTTCGCCGCGACAAGGCCCGCCTCCATCATGGCACCGACCTGCACGGCCGCCTCGTGGGGCAAAACGTCGGCGATCCACACCAGGCGGCTTCCGCGTTCGGCCGCCACAACCTGGAACGAGGCGTTGTGATGGCTGAGCCGTTCGCTGCGCACGGAATAGGCCAGACGCCGGAGGCGCTCATCCACGTCTACGATCACCTCGCGCGCCACCAGGCCGTTGCCGAAGGTCACCAAACGGGCGCCATCTTCCATGGTCACGTCAATGACAAAGCCAGGCGCAAAGCGCGTGTGAACGGCGCCGACGTCGCGGACCACGTCCCAGACGGTCTCCGGCGCCGCGTCCAGCGCGATCTCCTTGTGGATCGATGCCACCACCACCTCCTCGATGCAGAGGACGAGACGTTGGCACCTGCCGCGGCCCGGCGCTGGCGGAAACCGGACCTGACGGGTGGCGCCGAACGTTCATGCCACGCTGGCCGTGGAGGCGGAACGCCGGCCGCCGCGAACGCGCCGGCAACGGCGTCAGAACTCCTTGCCGCGAGCTCGCATCTCGGCGCGAATGCGCTCGACCACCGCCGCGGACAGCGTCTGCTGCCAGTCCTGCATTTTCAGGAAGAGTTCCTGGAGGATCGCCGGCTGGCTGCTCACGTAGCGCTTGCCCGCAGCAGAGGTGAAGAACGCACCGATCTCCTTGAGATCCGCCTCCGGGATCTGGCTGGCATAGATGCGGGCTGCCTGGTCGACCATCTCGCTCTTGCGCGCCTCCAGCTCCGGCGAGATCTTGGCGATGATCTCCTCCATGTCCTTGGTCAGCTCGGGACGCGTCACCAGTTGCTCGCGCACCTGGGTGAACAGGCTCGGCACCACCGCATCGAATGACCGCTCGATACCCGAGCTGATCACCACGGCCCGCGCCGCTTCCAGATGCGAGGAGGTGATCTGCTGGCTTTGTGCCAGGGCCGGAACTAGGGGCTGGACCAGCAGCAGCATGGCCGCAGCCAGCTGGAAGGCGAGACGCTTCATGTAGATCTCCGTGACGTTTATCGCTCGGCGCGGCCGACGTAGGGCCTTGCCACCGCTTCGCCTGCGCGAACGTTTAGAGCATGACGCGGGAAGAAGGAAACAGCGTTGCCCCGGGCGATGGCCCGGCGAGCTCGCGCTCCATGTGAAGGGCGTTGCTCCCGTAGCTGGCCAGCTTGCCCGCGGAGACGACGTCGGGCCGCGCGACGAAGCCGTGCCGCTGCCAGAACCGCGCGGAGCCGCCGACCGCAATCAACGAGGCGCGAGCGAAGCCGGCCGTTCGAGCGTGATCGAGGAGCTTGGCCACAAGGGTCGCAGCGGCGCCGTGGCCGCGGGCCTCGGAGAGGATGGCAAGGTCGTGGATGTAGTAGGTCGTCGGCGCCGCCGGCAACGCCTCGAGCAGGATATTGAGCGCCGGCGGCTCGGCCAGCCGGCCGGGATGGCTGATCGCGTAGGCGATCACGCTCTCCAGTCCGCGGCCGTCGATGCGGCAAAGGGCCAGACAGCCGGGGGGATAGAGCGCGAGCCGCTCGGCGAATACCGCCGGATCCTCCGGGAAATCGGGATGCACCGCTCGCGCCACCGCATCCACTGCCGGCAGATCCGACGGGCGCATGGCCCGCCAGATAGCCGGAGGGCGGCTCACGCCGGCCAACACGGATCGCGGCGCGCGCCCGTCACAGCTTACCCATCTCGATCAGACCGGATGCACCGGCCAGGACGGCGGCCGTCGCCAGGCCGATAAAGAGCCCGTGCTCGACCACGCCGGGCACCCCCGCCAGCGTCGACGCGAGGGCCGGCGGATCGGGAATGCGCCCGAAGGAGGCGTCGAGGATGACGTGGCCGCCGTCGGTGACGAACGGCGTGTCGCCGGACCGGCGCAGATCGAGCGGCCCGTGGCACCCGGCTGCCGCCGCCACCCGTGCGATCGCCAGGCGCGTCGCGCCCAGCCCGAAGGGCACCACCTCGATGGGCAGGGGGAAGCGCCCGAGCGTCGCAACGCGCTTGCTGTCGTCGGCGATGACGACCATGCGGCCGCTCGCGGCGGCAACGATCTTCTCACGCAGCAGCGCCCCGCCGCCGCCCTTGATGAGCCGGAGCTCGCCGTCGAGTTCGTCGGCGCCGTCGACCGTCAGGTCGAGCTCCGGCATGGCGTCGAGGGTGGTCATGGCGATTCCGGCAGCCAGCGCCTGCGCCTGAGTCGCCTCGGACGTCGCCACGCACGTCACCTCGAGCCCGGCACGCACCCGTTCGCCAAGCAGCTCGACGAAATGCTTGGCGGTGGAGCCGGTGCCGAGGCCGAGGCGCATCCTGGGCTCGACCAGCTCGAGCGCCCGCGCCGCGGCCTGCCGTTTCAGGTCGTCCGCGCTCACGAGTCGAGGCCGCCCATCAGCACGTACTTCATCTCCACGAACTCCTCGATGCCGTGGTGCGATCCCTCGCGCCCCAGGCCGGATTCCTTGACGCCGCCGAACGGCGCCATCTCGGTCGAGATGGCGCCGGAATTGACCCCCACGATGCCGTACTCGAGCGCCTCGGCAACGCGGAAGACGCGACCCAGATCGCGCGCGAAGAAATAGGCGGCGAGGCCGAATTGCGTGGCATTGGCCTGGGCGATCACATCCGCCTCGTCCTTGAAACGGAACACCGGTGCCAGCGGGCCGAAGGTCTCCTCCTTGGTGACGAGCATCCTGGTGGTGACGTTGGCGAGCACGGTCGGCTCGAAGAAGCTGCCGCCGAGCGGGTGGCGCTTGCCGCCGACCACGACGCGCGCGCCGTGCGCCACGGCGTCGGCGATATGGCGCTCCACCTTGTCCACCGCGTCCATGGTGATCAGCGGGCCCTGGACGACGCCGACCTCGGTGCCGTCGCCAACCTTCAGCTCCGCGACCCGCTTGGCGAGCTTGGACACGAAGTCGTCGTAGATGCCGTCCTGGGCGTAGATGCGGTTGGCGCACACGCAGGTCTGGCCCATGTTGCGAAACTTGGAGACGATGGCGCCTTCGACCGCCGCATCCACGTCCGCGTCGTCGAAGACGATGAACGGCGCATTGCCGCCGAGCTCGAGGCCGACCTTCTTTACGGTCGAGGCCGCCTGGCGCATCAAGATCTTGCCGACTTCGGTTGAGCCCGTGAAGCCCACGAAACGCACCGCCGGGTGCTCGGTCAGCACCTTGCCGATGGCCGGGGCGTCACCGGTGATGACGTTGAAGACACCGGCGGGAAGGCCGGCCCGCTCGGCGAGCACGGCCAAGGCGAGCGCCGTCAGCGGCGTCTCCGGCGCCGGCTTGACCACGGCGGTGCAGCCCGCCGCCAGCGCCGGCGCCACCTTGCGGGTGATCATCGCCGCCGGGAAGTTCCATGGCGTGATGGCCGCCACGACGCCGACCGGCTGCTTCATCACGACGATGCGGGCGTTGGGCCACGGCGAGGGGATGGTTTCGCCGTAGATGCGCTTGGCCTCCTCGGCATAGAACTCGACGAAGGCGGCGGCATACTCCACCTCGCCTCTCGCCTCGGCCAACGGCTTGCCCTGTTCGCTGGTCATCAGCAGCGCCAGGTCGTCGCGGTTGGCGATGATGAGGTCGAACCACTTGCGTAGCAGCGCCGACCGCTCCTTGGCGGACCGCTTGGCCCAGCCGGCGAAGGCCTGCTCCGCGGCCTCGACAGCGGCGGTGGCCTCGGCCGTGCCCAGCTGCGGGACGCGGGCCAGCACCTCACCGTTGACGGGATTGGCGACGGCATCCGCGGGCGAGCCGATCCATTGACCGCCCACGTAGCAACGCTCGACGAGAAGGGTGGGATCATTCAGCCGCATGGGACGCTCCGATGATTGCCGTAGCGCCTATATGCATGCGGACCCGCGGGAAAGCGAGATCTGCCCCGCCAGCCCGGTTCCACAGTTACTTGGCGGGCGGTGTGCAGACCACCTTCTCGTTGAAAACATAACAGATGTTCATCTCTCCGGTTTTGTCGTTGACCCGGAACACGCCGCCCTCGCGGTCGTGCTTGGAGGCGACGAGACGATAGTCGCCCGGCGGCTGGGGGCCCCCGCCTTCGCCCGCCGGATAACAGAGCGTCACGCCGATCGAGGCCTCCTTCAGCCCATACTGACAAGCACCCATCTCGCCGGTGACGCGTTCGACCCGGTAGATGCGGTTGAGGTCGACCTGCGGCGCAGGCACGAAATCATAATTGTCGGCGCGGGCCGCAGTCGCGACCAGCACGAACGCGGCCATGGCCGCCGGATGCAAACGGAGCATGCAATCAAAAGCCCGATGAGGAGCGCCGAATCGATGAGGCGATTGTAAAGAGGCCTCGCGCCCGTGCCAGACATCTCGGTGCCGGCGTCCACGGCCTTCGCCGTCAGCTCAGGAGCGATCGCATGTCCCCTCCGCCCATTCTCGTCCTCGATCTCGACGGCACATTGATCGATACCGCCCCGGATCTGGTCCTGACGCTGAACGCCGTACTCGCCCAGGAAGGCAGGGCCCCCCTGTCGCTGGCCCAGGTGCGCTCGATGGTCGGCGCCGGCGCCAAGGCGTTGCTGGTGCGCGGCCTCGCCGCCGCGGGCGACCAGGTGGCTCCGGAGAGGCTGGAAGCCCTCTACCAGGACTTTCTGGCTCACTACCGCGCTCACATTGCCGACGCATCGGTGCCCTTCCCCGGGGCGCTCGCGTCTTTGGATCGCTTCGACCAAGCCGGCTGGCGGCTGGCGGTCTGCACCAACAAGCTCGAGGGCCTCGCCCGCAGCCTGCTCGGCACGCTCGGCCTGGCCGACCGTTTCGCGGCGATCTGCGGCGGTGATACCTTCGCCCAGCACAAGCCAGATCCCCGCCACCTCACCGGCACGATCGGGCGCGCCGGCGGCGCCGTGGAACGTGCCGTGATGGTCGGCGATTCCTCGGCAGACATCGTGGCGGCCCAGGCCGCCGGCGTGCCCGTGGTGGGCATGACCTTCGGCTACACCGACACGCCGGTGGCCGAGCTCGGCCCGGACGCGGTCCTCGATCACTTCGACGACCTGTTCGACACCGCGCACCGCCTGCTGGAACACCGGGAGCGCAAGCCCGCGAGACCGTGATTGCCTGAGCGCCTCGCGAGTCGACAGCGCCCGAGGGGCATGATCAGTTGCCGGCCACCGTCAACGAGGATCAAAGAGGAGACGCGACCATGGCCGAGCCGGCGCCGCAACCGACCATCAACGACAACACGGCGAACGACGTGCTCTACGAGGTCGCCGATCACATCGCAACGATCACGCTCAACGCGCCGCAGCGCATGAACACCATCTCCGGCCCGATGCTGAACGAGCTGACGCAGCGGCTGGTCGAGGCGAACCAGAACGCCGACGTACGCTGCGTAGTCCTGACCGGTCGCGGCCGCGCCTTCTGCGCGGGCCTCGATCTCAAGGCCGAGCGCAGCGGCGACTCGCTCTTGTCCAGCGCCTCCTCGCCCACGAACCTCGACCTGCGCAACACGCCGCCCACCGTCATGCACGCCATGGACAAGCCCATCGTCTGTGCCGTCAACGGCGGCGCGGCCGGCTACGGCTTCGACCTGACGCTCGGCGCCGACATCAGGCTGCTGGCGCGCTCGGCCAAGCTGGCGGTCGCGTTCTGCAAGCGCGGTGTCGTGCCGGAATCGGGCGGCACCTGGTATCTGCCGCGTCTGCTCGGCTGGTCCAAGGCGGCCGAGCTGATCCTGACCGGCCGCACGTTGAGCGCCGACGAGGCACTCGCCGCCGGCCTGGCATCGGAGGTGGTCGACGACGAGGCGCTTGCCGCCCGCGCCCGCGCGCTCGCCACCGAGATCGCCGGCAATGCGCCGCTCGCGGTGCAGGCGGCCAAGCGCATGATGCGCATGGGTCTGAACGAGCCCTTCAACGAGCACGTCCACCACGTCTTCCTGCAGCTGCTGCCGCTGATGCGCACGCAGGATTTCCAGGAGGGCGTGCGCTCGTTCATGGAAAAGCGGCCGCCGGACTTCCAGGGCCGCTGAGCCGCCGGCCCGAGCATGGTCCGGTCCGATGAGCCCATCGGATCGGATCCGCGCCGCAGCCGCCTTAGCCCGGCGATTTGCGGGCTGGCGCGCGCTGCCCGGCGCGACACGCGCCGGAAGGCCTGGTCGCCGCCCAGTTGGACGTCGGCCGGTGGTTGTTCGGCGCCCGCGGAACTGCCAAGATAAGGCACGGAATAAGGAATAACAGCTTCCGGAGGAAACATGCGTCGTTGGAGCGTTGCTCTCGCGTCGGCCGCGGCCGCCGTGACCTTTGTCTGTACCTCGCCCGGCTTCGCCCAGGCCCCCCAAGGATCGCAAGCGCCCGTCAAGATCGGCGTACTGGCCGACCTGTCCTCGGTCTACTCCGACATCGGCGGGACCGGGGCCATCGAGGCGGTGAAGATGGCCATCGAGGATTTCGGCGGCGAAGTGCTCGGCCGGCGCATCGAGATGATCAGCGCCGACAGCCTCAACAAGCCGGACACGGCCTCCGCCATCGCGCGCCAGTGGTACGATTCCGACGGCGTCGACATGATCATCGACCTGCCGACCTCGGCCATCGCGCTCGCTGTGATGGAACTGTCGAAGGACCGGCAAAAGATCGTCATCGTCACCGAGGCGGCAAGCTCGGACATCACCGGCAAGCGCTGCTCGCCCTTTACCGCCCATTGGACCTACGACACCTACGCCAATGCCCACACCGTCGGCAGCGCCATCGTCAAGCAGGGCGGTGACAGCTGGTTCTTCATCACCGCCGACTATATCTTCGGCCATTCGGTCGAGCGCGATACCGCCGACGTCGTCAAGGCCAACGGCGGCCGGGTGCTGGGAAGCGCCAAGGCCCCCCTCAATACCCAGGATTTCTCCTCCTTCCTGCTGCAGGCACAGGCTTCGAAGGCGAAGATCATCGGCCTCGCCAACGGCGGTGCCGACACCATCAATTCGATCAAGCAGGCCGCCGAGTTCGGGATCGTCGCTGGCGGCCAGAAGCTCGCGGCTATGGTCATGTTCATCTCGGACGTGCACAGCCTCGGCCTGAAGACCGCCCAGGGCCTCGTCGTCACCGAAGCCTTCTACTGGGACAAGGACGACAAGACGCGCGCCTTCGGCAAACGCTTCTACGAGCGCACCAAGCGCATGCCGACCATGAACCAGGCGGCCAACTACAGCGCGACGCTGCACTACCTCAACGCGGTCAAGGCGTCCGGCACCAAGGACGCCAAGGCGGTGATGGACAAGATGCGCGCGACCCCGATCAAGGACATGTTCACCGACAACGGCGTGCTGCGCGAGGACGGCCGCATGGTGCACAGCATGCTGCTGCTCGAGGTGAAGAAGCCCGAGGAATCGAAGGGGGACTGGGACCTCTACAAGGTGCTCGCGGAGGTGCCCGGCGACCAGGCTTTCCGGCCGCTGAAGGACGGCAACTGTCCGCTGGTGAAGTGAGGCCTGCGGAAGGTCCTGTCCTGACCACGCCTACGCCGCGTTGCCATCGTCGGCACCGCCGGCCACAAGCTCCCGTCGTTGTGCCGACGACGGGAGCAGAGCGGGCGTGATCACCGACCAGGACCTCCTTATCACCCAATTCATCACGCTGTGGGCGGTGCTCGACCCGATCGGTCACCTCACGCTCTTCCTGGGCGCGACCCAGAGCCTGGACGCCCGGCAGCGGCGCTCGGCGGCGCTGCTGTCGGTCGCCATGGCCTTCGCAATTCTCGTCGTGTTCGGCTTCGGCGGCCAATATCTGCTGCACGGCATGGGTGTATCGCTGCTGTCGTTCCAGATCGCCGGCGGCATCATCCTGCTGCTGTTCGCCATCCAGATGGTGCTGGGCGACAAGAGCCACGCCGAGGCGATCGCGCCCCCGGCCAAGCCGCCGGCGGATGGCGAGCGCCAGGGGCCCGCGGCGGACACCGCCTCTGTCGTCGACATCGCCGTCTATCCGCTGGCCATGCCGATCATTGCCGGGCCCGGCGCGATCCTCACCATGATCGTGCTGATGGACAACAACCGCGCATCGCTCACACACCAGTTCGAGACCATCGCCGTGCTCGCGGTCACCATGCTGGTGCTGCTCGTCACATTTGCGCTGGGCGGCCCGATCTCCCGTCTGATCGGGACCGGCGGTGCCAACCTGCTGCGCCGGATCATGGGGCTCATCCTCTCCGCCGTCGCCGTCAACCTGATCCTGAACGCCGTGGCGCAATGGTTGAAGCTGCCCGAGATCTGACACCGTCCCCCAAGGCCCTCCGCCCCCCTCGCCCGACCGTCACCGATCTGTTGCGCAGGCCGCGCATTGTGCGGGCTGCGATGGATATCGTAGCGAAGCGCGGAGGCCGGGATGCCCGAGGGATCGCTCACCGTCATCCAACTGACCGACCTGCACCTCAGTCCGAGCCGTCCCTTCTTTCTCGCCAACTGGCGGGCCGCGGCCCGTGATGCTCAGCGGGCAGAGGCGGATCTGATCGTGATCAGCGGCGACCTGACGATCAACGGTGCCGATTGGGAGGCCGACCTGACCCACGCCATGGCCGAGCTGCGGCCGTTGGAGCCGCTTTGCGTGCCCGGCAACCACGACATCGGCGAGTGCCGGCCCGACCACGACCAGGCCATCGATGCCGTACGGCTGGAGCGTTATCGCCGCCTGGTCGGCCCCGACTATTGGTATCGCGACCAGGGCGCCTGGCGCATCGTCGGCCTCAATACCCAGCTCATGGCGAGCGGCCTCCCCGACGAGACGGCTCAGCGCGCCTGGGCCGAGGCGGTCATTCCGGCCGACGGGCGCTTCATCGCCGTGTTCCTGCACAAGCCGCTGTACGTGGAGACCGTCGACGGGGACGACGAGCCCGACCATGCCGTGCCGGGCGAGGCGCGCCGCTGGCTCGCCGGGCTGCTCGCGCACCCTGCGGTGCGCCTCGTCAGCTGCGGCCATGTGCACCAGTACCGGGTGCGCACGCTCGCGGCTGCCAAGCATGTCTGGGCACCGGCCACCTCGTTCCTCACCCACCACGACTATGGCGGCGAGCACGTTCCCGGCCTGCTCACGTGGCGGCTGGGCGCAGACGGCCAGGCGGAACACGAGCTGTCCGTACCCGAGGGGCTCAGGCGTCTACAGCTGGAGGACATTCGCGGCGACTTCCCAAACCTGCGCTCGCTGACCCCCGCCGCGGTCGCGGCTGCCATGAACCGGCACGGGCTTGCGGCGGCTCGACCGCTGGAGCCAGTTCCAGCCGGATGATGCAGAGGGGTGCAGACCGGGGGGATGGTGGGCGGTACAGGGATTGAACCTGTGACCCCACGCGTGTGAAGCGTGTGCTCTCCCGCTGAGCTAACCGCCCACGGCCGAAGCGATCACGCGCTCGCCGGGAAGGCGCACTTCATATGTAAGTGCGCCTCGAAGGTCAAGGACGATCGCCGCCCTGCGCGCACGGATCTGCGCCGCAGCCAGGGAAAGGCCCAGTGTTGCGTGCTGGTCACGACCGCCGACGATCCGCGCGCAGGTCGATCGATTGAATTGCGTTCGCATCCGTTGTTGACCATTTTGGCTCGCGAACACAGCCGAGGCGCCGGTCCGAGTCGATCGGGCGATGCGCTTCGCGCGATTGACGGCATCTTACGAGGCAATAATGCGTCGCTTAACTCTCACGGTGGTGGGCATTTTTGTGGGCTTGGCGACTTGGGCGCCGAGCGCCGAAGCCGCCCGGGTCGAGATCGACCCGCTGACGCGGCAGCCGCTGAACTACAACCCTTCCGGCTATCGCCCGCAAGCGACGGCGGTTCCCCGCGAGCTGGTCACCTACGGCGGGCCCCACAAGCCGGGCACCATCGTCGTTTCCACCTCCGAGCGGCGCCTCTACTACGTCCTCCCAGGCGGCCGCGCCATCCGCTACGGCGTCGGGGTCGGCCGGGAGGGCTTCACCTGGGGTGGTGCGCAGCGCGTCACGATGAAGCGCGAATGGCCGTCCTGGACGCCGCCGGCGCAGATGCTGAAGCGCCGTCCCGACCTGCCGCGCTTCATGCCGGGTGGCCCCGAGAACCCGCTCGGCGCGCGCGCCCTCTACCTGGGCAGCACCCTTTACCGTATCCATGGTTCGAACGAGCCCGAGACCATCGGCCAGGCGGTTTCGTCGGGATGCATCCGCATGATCAACGACGACGTGATCGACCTCTACGCGCGCGTCTCGGTCGGCGCCCCGGTGGTCGTGCAGCGCTGATCGCCGCACCGGCCGGAATCGAGACAGATCAAGGCCGGCTCCGCCGGCCTTTTTCGTGGGCGGGCCCGGCAGTGCCTCAGGGGTGCCGCGACAGGCCGTGATGCGCCAGCTCTGCAATGTAGCGCGGCCAGGCGACGTCATAGGTCGTCCCGAGCTCATGCAAATAGCGCCATGTGTAGAGGCCGGTGTCGTGACCGTCGTCGAAGACGATGCGCACGGCGTAGCGGCCGACCGGCTCGAGCGCGGCCACGGCCACGTGGATCTTTCCCGCCTGGATGCGCTTGTCTCGAGGGCCGTGCCCCTGCACCTCGGCGGACGGACTCATCACGCGCAGGTATTCAGCGCCCAGCTCGAACCGGGCCCCATCCTCGAAGCTGACGGTCAGCTGACGCTTGTCGGAGGACAAACGCAGCTCGCTCGGCCAGACATCGGCAGGCTGTGCGGACATTGCGGTGAAACTCCCTGCGGTTCGTCGGTGGGGCGGAGCGCGCGACGCGGTCAGGCGGACCCACCGTCCGTATAGGTTGACCGCACCGCGAGCGCTCACGATATAATCGCTACAACGCCGCCGCCGATATGGCGCGGCCGAGGAGATGCGGTTGAAGACGTCCGACCTGACTCCCATCGGCTTCAATGTCCACGGCCAGTCCCCTCCGCTCGTCGATCCGTTCGGGCGCGCGGTCAGCTATCTGCGCGTGTCGGTGACCGACCGCTGCGATCTGCGCTGCGTCTATTGCATGGCCGAGGAGATGACGTTCCTCCCCAAGCGCGACTTGCTGACCCTGGAGGAATTGGATCGGCTGTGTAGCGCGTTCGTGGAGCGGGGCGTGAGCAAGCTGCGCATCACCGGGGGCGAACCGCTGGTGCGCCGCGGCATCATGGGCCTCTTCCGGTCACTCAGCCGGCATCTCGATTCGGGCCTTCTTCGCGAACTGACGCTGACGACCAACGGCACGCAGCTCGAGAAATACGCAGCCGAGCTCGCCGATTGCGGTGTACGGCGCATCAACGTCTCCCTCGACACGCTCGATCCGGACCGCTTTCGAGCCATTACGCGATGGGGAGACCTCGACCGGGTTCTCGCCGGAATCGACGCGGCCGACGATGCCGGCATCCGGGTCAAGATCAATGCGGTGGCGCTGAAAGGCGTCAACGAGGACGAGATCGAGACCTTGCTGCGCTTCGCCCACTGGCGCGGCTTCGATCTGACGCTGATCGAGGTGATGCCGCTCGGCGAGATCGAGCCGATGCGCATCGATCAGTTCCTGTCGCTCGGCGACGTCCGCGGCCGCCTCGAGCAGCGCTTCACGCTGACCGATCTGCCCGACAACACGGGCGGACCGGCGCGCTACGTGCGGGTGGAAGAGACCGGCGGACGGCTCGGCTTCATCACGCCGCTCACCCACAACTTCTGCGAGAGCTGCAACCGGGTACGCGTCACCTGTACCGGCACTTTGTACATGTGCCTCGGTCAGGAGGACGCGGTCGACCTGCGGGCGCCGCTACGCGCCTCCGAAGGCAACGAACTTCTCGAGCGCGCCGTCGAAACGGCAATCGCCCGCAAGCCCAAGGGGCACGATTTCATCATCGAGCGACGCCGCTCCCAGGGGGTGGCCAGCCGCCACATGAGCACCACCGGCGGCTGACGCTAGAGCGGAGCATGTCGGGCGAAACCGGGTTCGCCAAACTCTTCTTCTCATTCCAACGCAATTCCGGACGCAGAGCCATGCCAACTGCTTGAGAGCGGAATGATCTCTAGCTCGATCATTCCGCTCCAAGTCTCTATTTGAGCATGAGCTTATCGAACGGCGGCGCGCCCTCTTGGGGCCATGCTCTAGCCGCGCGCGCGCGCGCGGATCATGAAGTTGTCGTAGGTATACTCGGCAACCTGCCACCACAGATACTCGTCGTTGCGGAAGGCTTTGACGACGTCGTAAATTTTCTTGAAATCTGGATTCTTGCCGGAAATCTCGTCGTAATACTCATTGGCCGTCTTGTAGCACGCTTCCATGACGTCCTGCGGGAAGGCCTTGAGCTGCGCGCCGCTCGCCACCAGCCGCTTGATGGCGCCGGGGTTCTTGGCATCGTAGCTCGCCTGCATCTCGGTGTTCATGAGCGCGGAGGCGGCGTGTACCGCGGCCTGGTAGGGCTTCGGCAGGCCGTTCCACTTGTCCTGGTTGATGAAGAGATTGAGGGCAGCACAGCCTTCCCACCAGCCCGGATAGTAATAGTACTGTGCGACCTTGGCAAAGCCGAGCTTCTCGTCGTCGTAGGGCCCGACCCATTCGGCGGCGTCGATCGTCCCCTTCTCGAGGGCGGGATAGATGTCGCCGCCGGCGATCTGCTGCGGCACCACGCCGAGCTTGGACAGGATCTGGCCGGCGATGCCGGCGATGCGCATCTTCAGGCCCGACAGATCGCCGACCGACTTGATCTCCTTGCGGAACCAGCCGCCCATCTGCGTGCCGGTGTTGCCGCCCGGCAGCATCAGCACGTTGTACTTCTTGTAGAATTCGTTCATCAAATCGAGGCCGCCGGCCGCATAGAACCACGCATTCATCATGCGCGAATTGAGGCCGAACGGTATAGCAGTCCCAAGCGCAAAGGTCGGGTCCTTGCCGACGTAATAATACGAGGCGCTATGGCACATTTCGACGGTGTTGTTCTGCACGGCATCGAGCGCCTGCAGACCCGGCACGATCTCACCCGCCGCAAACACCTGGATCTGGAATTTGCCGTCCGTCATGTCCGAGACGGCCTTGGCGAACACCTCGCTGGCGCCAAAGATCGTGTCGAGCGACTTCGGAAAGCTCGACGTGCAGCGCCAACGCACCTCCGGCGCGGATTGTGCGACCGCCGGCGATGCGACAGCCGCCGCAACGGCGCCGACGCCGGCGGTCTGCAGAAATTGGCGGCGCTTCATGCTCTCGATCCTCCCCTTCAAGGCGCACCCCCGGGGCGCCTGCTCATTGGCGCGAGAGAACCAGCGCAGGCGGCCCCGCGCAACAGAAAACACATCGAAACGATGCTAAACCTTCGTTCAAAGAGGTGCTGGGCGAAAGCCCCGCGCGGCAACGTTCGCCGCTCGCCTACTCGATAACGATCCGTGGCGGCGCCCGGCGTCCGGCGGCCTCGCCAGCCAGCGCCGACGCGACCTGATGAGCGATGGCATCGTAGGCTCTGGCATGGGGGCCATCGGGGTCGGCGACGACCACCGGCTCGCCGCTGTCCGACAGTTCACGGATGCGGATGTGCAGCGGCACCTCTCCCAGGAACGGCACACCGATGCGCTCCGCCTCGTGGCGAGCGCCGCCATGGCCGAAGATATCGGACCTGGTGCCGCAGGCGGGGCAGATGAAAGTCGACATGTTTTCGACGATGCCGAGCACCGGCACGTCCACCTTGCGGAACATGGCAATGCCGCGTCGGGCATCGATCAGCGCGAGATCCTGGGGCGTCGAAACGATGACCGCACCGGCGAGCGGCACGTTCTGCGCCATGGTGAGCTGCGCGTCGCCCGTGCCCGGGGGCATGTCGACGACCAGCACGTCGAGCGCCCCCCAGGCCACTTCGCGCAGCAGCTGCTGGAGGGCGGACATCACCATCGGACCGCGCCAGATGATCGCCGCCTCGTCCTCCACCAGGAACCCGATCGACATGACCTTGAGGCCGAACCGCTCGGGCGGACGCAGCATGCGGTCATCGCCCAGCTCGGGCTTGCTGGAGATGCCGAAGAGCCGGGGCATGGACGGGCCATAGACATCCGCGTCCAGCACGCCGACGCTGAGGCCGGTGCGCGCCAACGCCAGCGCCAGGTTGCAGGCGGTGGTGGACTTTCCGACGCCACCCTTGCCGCTGGCGACCGCAATGATCTGCTTGACGCCCGGCACTTCCGTGCGGGCCCGCGCTGCCGTGGCGCGCGGGCCTGGCTGCGCCTGGGCGGGCCGCCCCGGCGCCGGAGCGGTTCGCGCAGCCCTGCCCCCGGCCGGCGCCTCGGCGGTCAGGGTGGCGACGACGGCGTCCACCCCCGCGAGGGCCTTGACCGCCCGTTCAGCGGCCGCGCGCATCGGCTCCAACTCGGCGGCGCGCGTCGGATCGATGCCAATCGAGAAATAGACCTTGCCGTTGGTCACCACGATGTCGGACAGCGTGCCGCTCCGCGGCAGCGGCGTCGTCCCGTCGGGACCGGCGACCTGGGCGAGAGCGGCGAGGACATGTTCGTTGGTGATCATTGCGGATGATATGAGCGGCCGGTCCGAGGGGGTCAATGGAGGATTCGCCTGCTCGCGCGGGCGTCTACGGACCGAAGGGGGTGTGCGCCGGGCCGAAACTCCTCTAGAGGGGCCGCAGTGCCAACGGACAGGAGCAGGACATGGCCAAGGTCGCTTTCCTCGGGCTGGGCGTGATGGGCTATCCCATGGCCGGACACCTCAAGGCGAAGGGGCACGAGGTCACGGTCTACAACCGCAGCGGCGACAAAGCTCGTCAATGGGTCGCCGAGCATGGCGGCCAGGCGCGGCCGACGCCCGCCGAGGCGGCGGCGGGCTGCGAGCTCATCTTCGCCTGCGTCGGCAACGACGACGACCTGAGGCAGGTGACCGTCGGGCCGGACGGCGCCTTTTCCGGCATGGCCAAGGGTAGCCTGTTCGTCGACCACACGACGGCCTCGGCCACCGTCGCCCGCGATCTCGACGTCGCGGCGCGGCAACGCGGCTGCGGTTTCATCGACGCGCCCGTTTCGGGCGGCCAGGCCGGTGCGCAGAACGGCGTGCTCACGGTGATGTGCGGCGGCGCCCGAGCCGACTACGAGCAGGCCGAGCCGGTGATCATGAGCTACGCCCGCGCCTGCCGGCTCATGGGTCCCGCCGGCTCCGGCCAGCTCACCAAGATGGTCAATCAGATCTGCATCGCCGGGCTGGTGCAGGCTCTGTCCGAGGGGATCCACTTCGCCAAGCGGGCGGGTCTCGACGTGGAGGCCGTCATCGCCACCATCTCCAAGGGTGCCGCTCAATCCTGGCAGATGGAGAACCGCTTCACGACCATGGCAGCGGGCGAGTTCGACTTCGGCTTTGCCGTCGACTGGATGCGCAAGGATCTGGCCATCTGCCTCGACGAGGCGCGCCGCAACGGCGCCTCGCTGCCGATCACCGCCATCGTCGATCAGCTCTACGGCGAGGTGCAGGCGATGGGCGGCCAGCGCTGGGATACCTCCAGCCTGATCGCGAGGCTGGAGAAGTAGCCTCACCGTCCGGCGCGCCGTGCCGCGATCGGCGGCCATGCTCTGGAGCGGGATGATTTTTCGTTGCGTACCGTCCCGCTCTAAGTCTTTGTATGAGCATGACTTTGTCTAAAATCCGGGGCCCACTTTTTGGGCTCATCCTTTAAAGAGCGATGACGAGCCCGTCGGCGGCGAGACGATAGCCCTTGGCCGCGGCCACATGCCGGTGGGCGAGCATGTCCTCGCCCATGTGGGTCAGCATGATCGTCCGCGCGCCGAGACGCGCGCGGTTGGCGTCGATCGTCTTGAACGCGAGGTGGTAGGGGGGACTGCCGTCGAACGTGTAGCACTCGCAGATGAACAAGTCGGCATCGCGCGCCACGTCCACCAGCGCCTCGGTCCAGGTGGTGTCGCCGGAATAGGCGAAGCGCTTGCTGCCGTCCCAAAGGCGCAGGGCCGTCGCCGGCGCGCCCGACGGATGGATGACCTCGATGCGCTCGATCGCGAGTGCTCCGAGCGAAAACGGCGCCCCGCAGGCCTGCTCCTCCACCGTCACGGGGTAGCGCCACGCGGTGGTTGAGGAACCCGGAAAAAACGCCTCCATGGTCAGCTTCAGCCGCTCGGACGTGCCGACCGGCCCGATGATGGTCAACGGCGTGCGCCGAGCGCACGCGAACTGGCTGTCGAGAAACAGGAACGGCAGACCGCCGAAGTGATCGCCGTGCAAGTGGCTCAGCACCACCGCGTCGATGCGGTTTGGGTCGATGCCCCGCTGCTTCAGCGCGACCATCGAGGAGGCGCCGAAATCGACGGCGATCATCCGCCCGCCCGTCTCCACGAGGAAGCAGGTGTTGAAGCGCCCGCCGGAGCCAAAGGCGTCGCCGCAGCCGAGAATGGTGACGCGCATATCACGGGCCCGTCTGAAAAATGCGGTGCGGCCACGTCGAGCGGCCGGTGGGAAAGCGAGCGCCGCCGTCGATCGAGGGCGCCATCAGGGCGGGGCGCGCTTCACGACCGGCAACGCAGCCAGGCCTCGCGATCCCGGCGTCCGCCGCCCGTCGCCGGAGCACTCCCTCGCACCTGTGCCGTCGCTCATGCGGATGCTCGTGCGGGCGTTTAGAGCTGCATAATTTTTCGGCGATCCGTCATCGCGCTCTCGGACTTCGTTTGAGCATGATCTCGTCCAAAAGCCGGGGCCCGCTTCTCTGGAGCATGCGCTAGGTCGCGCTGGCGCTGGGCCGCGCCGAGACCAAGGCGTGCCAACGCTTCAGGTGAGCGAGGTCCTCCGGCATCCTGACCTTGGCGACCTTGCCGAAGTCGATGACACACAGCGCGGTGATGTCGGCAACACTGAAGTCGTCACCGGCAATGAACTCCCGGTTCTTGAGCTCGCCGTCGAGGACCGCCATGAAGTCGGCCGCCTTGGTCTTGTTGGCTTCGCCCCAGTCGGAAAGTTGCGGCACTTCCATCTGCGCCATGCTCGGGTGGACGTGGCGGAAGGCGAAGAAGATCGGCTGGGCCAGGTAGAACTCGACGTGCCGATGCCACATCTCGACCAGCGCCCGCCCCTTGGCACCCTGGCCGAAGAGCGCCGGCTCTGGGTGCAGTTCCTCGATGTAGCGACAGATGGCCGTCGATTCCGCGATCACGGTTCCGTCGTCGAGCTGCAGCGCAGGCAGTCGTTGCACGGCGGTCAACGCACCGAACCGCGGCGACTTGTGCTCCATCTTGCCGATGTCGATGGGTACCCGCTCGATCTCCACGCGCTTCTCGGCCAGGAAAATGTGCACCCGGCGGGGATTGGGTGCGCGCGCCGCGTCAAAGAGCTTCATGCCATGTTCCTCCGCCCAAGAAGGACCATCGGCTCGACGTCAGGTCAACGCGGAAAAGGATCAGCTCGCGCTTGATTGAACACCTTTCTCGCGATCTGCGACAGCGCCTGCCTCAGAAAAAAGGCGCTGCCCGAAGGCAGCGCCAAGGATGAGGGGTCTGGGAGATCTAACGCTCATGAAGCTACCTGCTGTCAGTGCCGCGCGATGTGCGGCACCGCACACCGCAAGCGCGTAAAGCGTGTGCGTCGGTCACCGGGCTGCGGACGGCGGGGCGTCCACGTCCGCGCCTGACCGCGGATGCCGCCGGCGCCAGTCTTCGGGCTTTTCGAAGGTGCCGGCCCAGATGCCGCGCCTGGCGGTCCGGGCCGCCTGCTCTTCATGCTCGTAGCGGCCGTAGCTCACCGCGGCGCCGCCGCGCACCAGCGCGGCATTCACGTCCTCGCCCCCGATCTGGCAGACGGCAAGGACCCGCCCATACTTGTCGGAGCCCTCGCCGTGGCAGTTCGCCGGGCCACGGGCCAGCAGCGCTGCCAGCTCCGAGCGGGCCAGGCGGCCGCACTCATACCTCTCGCCGTAGCGATCGCAACTCTGGTGCAGCTCGGGGGCATCGATGCCGAGCAGCCGGATATCCCGCTGCCCCAGCCGCAGGGAATCGCCATCGATGGCGTAGGCCCGACCGCTCACCGGAGGATCGGGCGACCGGCGCGGCAGCACCGCCACCAGCGCCGCGCAGGCGGCGAACAGGGCGCCGGTCAGCAGAATATCCGCCGGGCTGAAGCGGCGCAGTCGGGGCGCCCGCCCACCGCGGGGGCGCAGGCGCCTCACGGGCCGCCGGTGCTGCGCTCACGCGAGGCGACGCCCGCGGTCTCGAACGTCGCCATGCCGTTGTGACAGGCTGCTGCGGCCCGCACGATTCCCGCAGCCAGAGCCGCACCCGTCCCCTCCCCGAGCCGCATTCCCAGATCGAGCACCGGCTTCTTGCCAAGCCGTTCCAGCACCTCCCGGTGCGCGCCCTCCACCGAGCAATGGCCGGCCAGGCAATGGCCGATGAGGTCGGCATCGAGCGCATGCAGCACGGCGGCGGCCGCGGTGATCACGTAGCCGTCCAGGATCACCGGGATGCGCTGCATGCGCGCGGCAAGAATGGCGCCGGCGGCGGCGGCGACTTCCCGGCCGCCGAGCCGGCGCAGCACCTCGAGGGGGTCCTTCAGGTGGTCGCGGTGGGTCACGAGCGCGGCCTCGACCGCAGCGACCTTGCGGGCAAGGCCGGCATCGTCGACCCCCGTCCCGCGCCCGACCCAGTGGACCGGGTCGCCGCCGTAGAGCGCGCCGTAGATCGCGGCGGCGACCGTGGTGTTGCCGATCCCCATCTCGCCGAGGCAGAGCAGGTCCGCCCCGCCGGCGATCGCCTCCATGCCGAAGGCCATGGTCGCGACGCAGGCCTTCTCGTCGAGCGCGGCGGTCTGCGTGATGTCCCCCGTCGGCAGATCCAGCGCCAGATCGAAGACCTTGAAGCCGAGATCGTAGGCAGCACAGATCTGGTTGATGGCGGCGCCGCCGGCCGCGAAATTCTCCAGCATCTGCTGCGTCACCGCCTGCGGATACGCCGACACGCCCTGTTCGACGACGCCGTGGTTCCCCGCGAAGACGCAGACGACCGGGCGGTTGACGGCGGGCTGCCCCCGCCCCTGCCAAGCCGCGAGCCACTCGACGATGCTCTCCAGGCGGCCCAGCGAACCGGGCGGCTTGGTCAACCGCCCGTCCCGTGCGCGCACCTCCTCGACCGCATGCAGGTCGGGCCCTGGCAGGTCCTCGATCAGACGACGGACGTCGTCGAAGGGCAGTCCGGTGAAGGTTGCGGGCATCGGGTCCCTGGGCGAACGGAGCTGGGCGCGGCGGACGCCGCCGCCGATCGAGTCGTCGCACAGCTATAGACCTGGCTGCCAAAGGGGTGAAGCGCCACGCCCTCGGGCGGCCCGCCCGCCCGGCTCAGGCCGGCGGAAACTCCGCAAACCGCCGGCCCCAGCTCTCGCACGGCAGGGCAAGGCCGTTCACCAGCAGCGACACCGTCCGGTAGAAGCCGCACAGCATCAGCAGCTCCAGCACCGCGAGTTCGCCGAAGCGCGTCTCGAGCCGCCTCCACAGGTCCGGCGAGACCGCCGCCGCGCGGCTGCTCTCGTCGCAGAGCTCGATCAGCAGGGCCTCATCCGCCGTCCAGCAGGGGCTCGCCGCGTCGCCGTGGATCGTGGCGGCAAGCTCCTGCGGGCCCAAGCCTGCTCGCTCGCCGAAGATCGCCGCGTGCACGCCCCACTCATACTCGGCCCGGTTCAAGGCGCAGATCCGGTGGATGACGATCTCGCGCTGGCGCAGGGTGAGGTGCCCCCGGTCGAGCAGGCCGGCGCCGAAGAAGCGTGCGAACAGGCGCTCGTCGCGCGCCAAGACCCGGAACAGAAGCAGCGGCTCGCGACCGGGCTGCGTCACCGGCGCCAAAGCCCGGCCGACCGCCTCGCTCCAGGGCGGCGTGGCCGGTGCGATGCGCGGAGCCATATGCGGTACGACAGCATCCATGAGCAGTTTCCTTGCAGGGTGGATCCATAGCAGCGGATTCGCTACAATTTTTGTAGCGCACTCATGCGGCAGGTCAATGCCGCACCGGTCTGCTATGACGAGGCGATCGCGACGGTGCGGAAGGAAGCGAATGACAACAGACAGCGCCGCCGAGCGCCGCAAGATCATGCCGGGCCGGCCGGTTCGCGGCTCGTCCAGCGGACGGCCGATCATGGCGGCGCTCGATCTGCTCGGCCGTCGCGGCGCGCTCCGGCTGCTCTGGGAGCTGCGGGACGGCTCCGCCACGAGCTTTCGGGCCCTGCGGCAGGCAACAGAATTGCCGCCGGCGACACTCAACGTACGTCTGCGCGAGATGCGCGGCGCCGCTCTCGTCGAGTTGAACGGCGGCTATCGTCTCACCGGCACGGGGGCGGCATTGGCAGGCGCGTTGGCACCGCTCAGCGCCTGGGCAACGGCGTGGGCGGAGACCGTCGCGGGCGACGGCCGCACCGACGGCGAGCCCGGCCCCGGGCCCACCGTTTCCCGGCCGGCGCCATCTTGATCGCGCCGCCGCGATGCCGACATTGATGGCCAAGCGCACGTTTGACGGCGCCGGTTCGACCGCCACGTCCCACTCCAGGCCGGACACCGCCGATGAACATATCCACCCCCTGCATCAAAGTCTGTGCGATCGAGCCGGACAGCCGGCTGTGCCGAGGCTGCGGCCGCACGCTCGACGAGATCGCCCGCTGGTCGACGATGGCCGAGGCCGAGCGCCGCGCCATCATAGCCGCGCTGCCGGAGCGGCTGACCGGCGTCGATCGGCCGCCGGCACGGCGCGCGAAGGCACGGTGATGCGCAGCTCGATCGGCCTCGGCCTCATCATCGCCGCCATCGCCGCGCTGGTGCTGTTCGGCGAGCAGGAGTCCATCGCCGGCTTCCGTCCCGACCAGTTCGCCTCGGTCGCGGCGCTCACCGCCATCGGCCTGGTCGTCATCGGCACCGTTGTCCCGCACTATCGCGGGCGCTGGCTCAAGGCAGTCGAAGCCCTGGCCTTCTGGGCCGCGATGCTGTTGATGCTGGTGGCGCTCTATTCCTATCGCGACACCGTCACCGGCATCGGCGCCCGCCTTTTCAGCGAACTGGCGCCGGGCACCACCGAAACGGCCGAAGGCGGCGAGGTCTCGGTGACGCGCCGGATGAACGGGGAGTTCATCGTCAAGGGCCAGGTCAACGGCACCGGCGCCCGCTTCATCTTCGACACGGGCGCGAGCGCCGTGGTGCTGACGCCGGAGACGGCCGCGGCCGCCGGCATCGACCCCGCCAAGCTCGTCTATTCGGAGGTCATCGTCACCGCCAATGGCCGTACCATGGCGGCCGGCGCGACCATCGACCGGCTGTCGATCGGCGGACTGGTCGAGCGCCGGGTGCGGGCGCTCGTGGCCAAGCCGGGAACACTGTTCGAGAACCTGCTCGGCATGAGCTTTCTCAACCGCCTCGCCTCCTACGAGGTGCGGCGCGATCGGTTGATCATGCGCGGTCTCGTGCCGGCGGCGCCCAAGTCGCCCAGGACCGAGGCGGCGCGATAGAGCACGTCGCCCAGCCGATGGTCCAGCGGATCGCTGCGCGTCAGAGGCGCATGAGGTAGGTGTGCATGCCGTCCAGCACGACCTCGCTGCGCTGGTTCTCCACCGTGGCGCGCATGCGCACAAGCCCGGTCGTGCGCTGCCGGACCAGCTCGACGATCTCCAGCAGCGGATAGAGCGTGTCGTCGGGAAAGACGCCCTTGAGAAATCTGGCCTGAACCTCGACGAAACCGATCAGCTTGGGGCCGATGACGTGCGGAAACAGGCCGGCGCCGGCCGCTGTGGCGCTCAGCACCTGCAGCCCATGCGCCAGCACGTCGGGATGGCCGGTCGCGCGACAATAGTCGCGGTCGTAGTGGATCGGATGATTGTCGCCGCTCAGCGCCTGGAACGCCGAGAAGTGAGCGAGCGTGACCGTCCGCGCCGGAGCCGGAAAGCGCTCCCCCACGACGAGTTCATCAAAGCCGCGCAGCGGCACCAGCGGCCGGCTCAACGGATCGAACGGTTTCCTATCGGATGCTGCGTCTGCCGGCATCGGGCGACCTCCCTCCTGTGTCGTATGGAAGCCCGATAGCTCAGGCGGCGGCCTGCGCCAACTGACCCTCGCGCGCGACCAGCGCGACGGCCTCCATCAGCACCTGCGGGCCGGCGTCCGGCGCGGTCGCCCGCGTCGCCAGATGCCGGCGGAAGGCGCGCGCGCCGGGCCGGCCGGGAAACAGACCGAGCAGGTGCCGGGTGATCTGATGCAGTCGCACCCCGCCGGCGCGCTGCGCCTCGATATAGGGCAGCAGCCGCTCGATGGCCTCGATCGGACCGGCGACGGGCGCGGGCTCGCCGCAAATCACGGGGTCGACCTGGAGCAGCAGCTCGGGGTTCTGATAGGCGGCGCGGCCGAGCATCACACCATCCGTGTGGGCGAGGTGCGTCTCGATCTGGGCGAACGTGGTGATGCCGCCGTTGACGAGAAGCGGCAACGTCGGCCAAGCCTGCCGCAGGCGATACACCCGGTCGTAGTCGAGCGGCGGAATCTCCCGGTTCTCCCGTGGGCTCAGCCCCTTCAGCCAGGCCTTGCGGGCATGGACGATCAGACCGTCCACGCCGGCCTCCACAACGCGGCGGGTGAGCTCGTCGAGTGCCGCCTCCGGGTCCTGATCGTCGACGCCGATGCGGCATTTCACCGTGACCGGCACTGCCACCGAAGCCTTCATCGCGGCGACGCAGCGGGCGACGACCTCGGGCTCGCGCATCAGGCAGGCGCCGAACGCCCCACCCTGGACGCGATCGGAGGGACAGCCGACGTTGAGGTTGACCTCGTCGTAGCCGAAATCGGCGCAGATGCGGGCCGCCTGCGCCAGCTGTGCGGGATCGTTGCCGCCGAGTTGGACGGCCACGGGGTGCTCCTCGGCGCTGAAGCCGAGCAGCCGCTGCCGATCGCCGTGGACGACGGCCGCGGCGGTGATCATTTCCGTGTAGAGCCGCGCTCGCCGGGACAACAACCGGTGAAAGTAGCGGCAATGGCGGTCGGTCCAGTCCATCAGGGGCGCGACCGCGAACGTCTTCAGCATGGCTCTCCTGCCCATCGATCCATTAGCGCGGCGGATCTGCGTCCAGGGTTATTGCCCCCTATAGCAGTGCACGCGTAGATCGATCCATGGCCGATGGCACGACGGATCTCGACGCAGGCGCCGCAGACGCGGCCCCCGATCACGCGGCGCACTGGCGCCGCAACCTCGCCGTATGCTTCTTCGGCTCGTTCACCACCATCGTCGCGATGACGCTGATGCTGCCCTTCCTGCCGCTCTACGTGGAGGAACTCGGCGTGAGCGGCCATAGCGCCATCGTGCAATGGTCGGGCATCGCCTTCAGCGCCACGTTCCTGTCCGCCGCGGTCGTGGCGCCGCTGTGGGGCCGTCTCGGCGATCGCTACGGGCGCAAGCCCATGCTCGTGCGGGCGAGCCTCGGCATGGCCATCACCATGTCGCTCATCGGCTTCTCCCGCAACATCTGGGAGCTCGTCGGCCTGCGGCTGATCGTCGGTCTGGCGGGCGGCTATTCGTCCGGCTCCATGATCCTGGTTGCGGAGCAGACGCCCCGGGAGCGCTCGGCCTGGGCCCTCGGCGTGCTCTCGTCGGGGATCATGGCCGGCAACCTGATCGGACCGCTGATCGGCGGCTCGCTGCCTCCCCTCATCGGCATCCGCGCCACCTTCATCCTCTCCGGCACCATGATCTTCGTCGCCTTCCTGGCGACCTGCATCCTGCTCAAGGAAGCCCCGCGGCAGGCTCAAGCGCGCACGGCCGGGCCCCGCGGCCGGTGGACGGATCTGCCGCGAAAGGATGTCGTCTTCGCCATGCTGGCGACGGGGCTGCTGCTCACCTTCGCCAACATGTCGATCGAGCCCATCATCACCGTCTACGTGGCGACGATCGTCGACAACCCGCAGAGCGTGACCTTCGTCGCCGGCCTCGTCATGTCCGCGGCCGCGCTCGGGAGCATCCTGTCGGCCTCGCCGCTCGGCCGGCTGGCCGACCGCATCGGCCATGCGGGCGTGATCATCCTGGCCATGGGCGTCGCGGCCCTGCTGCTCGTCCCGCAGGCGTTCGTCACGACCGGCTGGCAATTGATTGCGTTGCGCTTCTGCATGGGGCTGGCGCTCGGCGGCCTACTCCCCTGCGTTGCGGCCGTGATCCGCCACAACGTTCCGGACCGCATCGTCGGCACCGTCCTCGGCTTCTCGATCTCGGCGCAATTCGTCGGACAGGTCGCCGGCCCCCTGGTGGGCGGCTTCATCGGCGGCCACATCGGCATGCGCACGGTGTTCCTGGGCACGAGCGCGCTGCTGCTGCTCGGCGCCATCTACGTCTGGCGTGCGGTCGGCCTGTCGACCAGAACTTAGGCTCAATCGACAGGCTCTCTCTGCGGTTTGCGCAATAAATACCCATGATGGCCACTTTCTCGGCAGCAAAGCGCGCAAATGCAGGCAAGTCCCCGGATTGTCCGCGACGTACGATTTGCTAAGAGTTGAGCGACTGCACCGAGGCAGTTCTTCCTCCGAGGCCTGATCGCGCAACGAAGCGGCGACGGCTCGGGTCTCCATCATCCCATCCCACGCGTGAAGCGCGACCGTCTGCGGGCGGCGAGGCCGATCCGTGCGCTCCGACGGCGGCCCAAAAGCCCCGATGGAGGCGCGGCGGCGACGCCGGGGAGCCGCCGACGCCTCGATGCCCGACCGCACAGCCGTGCCAAAGAGGAAGCCGCCATGGCCTATCTCGCGCCTTCGGAATTCGTCACCAAGATGGTGGACGCGGGCGAATCCAAGATCTTCATGTCCACGCGCGACACCGTCATCCGCGCCTTTATGGCCGGCGCCATTCTCGCGCTCGCCGCCGCGTTTGCGGTCACGGTGAACGTGCAGACCGGCATCCCAATCGTCGGCGCCATCCTGTTCCCGGTCGGCTTCTGCATGCTGTACCTGCTGGGCTTCGATCTTCTGACCGGGGTCTTCGTGCTGACGCCGCTGGCGCTGATCGACAAGCGGCCCGGAGTCACCGTCGGCGGCGTGCTGCGCAATTGGGGCCTGGTCTTCATCGGCAACTTCCTCGGCGCATTCACCGTCGCCGTGATGATGGCCATCGTGGTCACCTTCGGCTTCTCGACCCCGCCCGACAAGGTCGGCGTGGTCATCGGCCATATCGGCGAGAGCCGCACGCTGGGCTATGCCGAGCACGGCGCCGCGGGCATGCTGACTCTGTTCATCCGTGGCATGCTGTGTAACTGGATGGTCTCGACCGGCGTGGTCGGCGCCATGATCTCGACGAGCGTCAGCGGCAAGGTCATCGCCATGTGGATGCCGATCATGTTGTTCTTCGCCATGACCTTCGAGCATTCAATCGTGAATATGTTTCTCTTTCCGTCAGGACTTATGTTGGGCGCGAAATTCTCGATCATGGACTATCTGATCTGGAACGAGATCCCGACAGTGCTCGGCAACCTGGTCGGCGGCCTCGCCTTCACCGGCCTGACACTTTACGCGACCCACGTTCGCACCGCGCCCAAGCGCGCGCTCGCCGACGTGCGTTGAGGCGCCGGGCCTCATCGCCATGAGGCCCCCGTCCATGCCGCCCTTGTCGCGCAAGCTGACGGTCACGATCGGCCAGTCTTCCGACAAGGGCCGCAAGGAGATCAACCAGGACTGCCACGGGGTCTTGGTCCCGGACGAGCCGCTGCTGAGCCTGAAGGGCATTGCCGTCGCCCTCGCCGACGGCATCAGCAGCAGCAGCGTCGGCCGGATCGCCAGCGAGGCGGCGGTCCGGAGCTTTCTGAGCGACTATTACTGCACCTCCGACTCGTGGGCAGTGAAGACGTCCGCGCAGCGCGTGATTGCAGCGACGAACTCCTGGCTCCATGCGCAGACGCGGCGCGGCCCCCACCCCTACGATAAGGACAAGGGCTACGTCTGCACCTTCAGCGTCATGGTGCTGAAGTCGGCCACGGCGCATCTCTTCCACGTCGGCGACGCCCGCATCTACCGGGTGAGTGACCAATCCCTCGAGCAACTCACCACCGACCACCGTGTTCGCATCTCGTCCGAGCAGACCTACCTGGCGCGCGCGCTGGGGATGAACCCGCAGATCGAGATCGACTACCAGGCGTTGCCACTCGGCCGGGGCGACATCTTCATCGCGGCGACCGATGGGGTCTACGAGCACGTCGGCGCCCGTCGCATAATCGAGGTCGTGGCGGCCGCGGCGGACGATCTGGACGGCGCGGCCCGGGACATCCTGGCGGAGGCCTACGACAGCGGCAGCCCCGACAATCTGACTGTTCAGATCATCCGGATCGACGATCTGCCGGACGACGATGCACAGGACATTCTGGGGCCGGCCGCGGGACTGCCGGCGCCGCCGCTGCTCGAGGCGCGACAGCTCATCGACGGCTACAGGATCGTGCGACCGCTGCACGCCAGCAGCCGTAGCCATATCTATCTGGCCGTCGATCCCGACGACGAGGCGCTCGTCGCCATCAAGATTCCATCGATCGACCTGCGCGACGATCCCGCCTACCTGAAGCGCTTCGCCATGGAGGAATGGGTGGCGCGGCGGATCGACAGCCCGCACGTGCTGAAGCCCCGTCCGCCGGCCCGCGAGCGCAGCGCCCTCTACGTCGTGACGGAATTCATCGACGGGCAGACCCTGGCGCAATGGATGATCGATCATCCCAGGCCCGACCTGGCGACGGTGCGCGCCATCGTCGAGCAGATCGCCGCGGGCCTGCGCGCCTTTCACCGCAAGGAAATGCTGCACCAGGACCTGCGGCCGGCCAACGTCATGATCGACAAGACCGGCACGGCCAAGATCATCGACTTCGGCTCCGTCCATGTGGCGGGGGTGGTGGAGACGGCCCCCTCGGTCGAGGCGACCGACATCCAGGGCACGCACCAATACGCCGCACCGGAGTATTTTATCGGCGAGGCGGGCTCCCCCCGCTCCGACATCTATTCGCTGGGCGTCATCACCTACCAGATGCTGACCGGCCGCCTGCCCTATGGGACGGCGATGGCAACCGCCAGGACGAGGTCCCAGCAACGGAGGCTGAGGTACGCAACCGCTTTCGACGAGGACCGGGAGACCCCGGCCTGGATCGACGAAACGCTCCGGCAGGCCGTGCATCCCGATCCGCACAAGCGCTACGCCCACTTGTCCGAATTCGTCTACGACCTGCGCCATCCCAGAGCGACGCCGCCGCGGCCCCTGGCGCAGCGCAATCCCCTGCTGTTCTGGAAGCTCCTATCGCTCGCGCTGACGCTCACCGTCGCGGCGCTGCTCTTCCTCCTCTCGCGGCGCTGAGGGTGCGCCGGGAGAGAGCATCTCCGCGTTTCTCCTAATCGCGGAAATGCTCTACTTATTTGTCTTATCGCATTTTCTTCACGCGAATCGGCGCCCACTTCGCTCGAAAATGCTCTAACCGCGCCGCTGCTCGCCATCGGGCTTCGGCTTGGCGGCGTAGGGCAAGTCCCCGAAGAGATTGGGGCCGCCGTCGATGGGCGCGCCTTCGATGGCCAGCATCCGCGCCTTGGTCGCGATGCCGCCATGCGCGGAGAAGCCATGAGCTTTGCCGCCCCGCGCCAGCACGCGATGGCAGGGCACCACGATCGGGAAAGGATTTGCGCCGAGCGCCCGGCCTACCGCCTGGGCCGCCGCGGGTTCGCCAATGCGGGCCGCGACCTCGCCGTAGGTCAGCGTCTCACCCGGTCGGATGGCGCGCGTCGTCGCGTAGACGCGGGCGTTGAAGTCGGGGACGCCGGCAAGGTCGAGCACGGCGTGCGCCAGATCCTTCGCCTCGCCGGCGAGCAGCGCGACGATATCGGCGACGACGGCGGCGACTGCGGGCGGCGGCTCCTGCTGCTCGATATCCGGGTGCTGGCGCAGGAGGCGCGCGCGGCTTGCAGCCTCGCTGTGCTCCGGCAGCGCGACACGCGTCAGGCCCGCCGCGCCCCAGGCGAGGCCGCACTGGCCGATCGCGGTATCGAACAGATGGTAACCCGCGGATGCCGTTGCCATATCTTCCCTTTCCGCGTCGCCGCTGGCGCTTGGCCCGCGCCCCTTACATAAGTAAGTGTTGATTGACGCGCATTTTTGAAGCGGTGGCGCGACAGGGCCGGCGGTCCCCGCGTGCATGGATAGCGCGCCCCGGCAGACGAGAAAGGCATGCTGGCCCATGGGCGGCTTTCATTCGCTCTATACCCACGGCTTCTTCCGTCTGGGGGCCTGCGTACCGAAGACCGGGATCGCCGATCCCGCCTTCAACCTGGCGCAGACGCTGGCGCTGGCGCGCCGCGGCGATGCCGCCTCGGTCGGCGCCCTGGTCTTTCCGGAACTCGGCATCTCCGGCTACGCCATCGACGACCTCCTGCTGCAAAAGCCGCTGCTCGACCGCGTCGAGCAGGCCCTCGATGAGCTCGTCGAGGCCTCCCGGACGCTCTTTCCGGTGCTGATCGTCGGCGCGCCGCTACGCTGGCGCGGCCGGCTCTACAACACCGCCGTCGTGGTGCATGCCGGCCGCATCGTGGGCGTCGTGCCCAAGTCCTACCTGCCCAATTATCGCGAATTCTACGAGGCGCGCTACTTCACGCCGGGCACCCAGGTGCTGGGCGAGACGATCACCGTCGCCGGCCGCGACGCGCCGTTCGGCGTCGACCTGCTGTTCCGCTCGGCCGGCACCCTGCCGGTGACCTTCCACGTGGAGATCTGCGAGGACGTGTGGACGCCGGTGCCGCCGTCCGGCTTCGCCGCGTTGGCGGGGGCGGAGGTGCTGATCAACCTCTCGGCCAGCAACATCACCATCGGCAAGGCCGAGACGCGGCGGCTGCTCTGCGCCAGCCAGTCGGCGCGGGCCGTGGCCGCCTATGTCTATTCCGCCGCCGGCCCCGGCGAATCGACCACCGACCTCGCCTGGGACGGTCACGCGGCGATCTTCGAGTACGGCGACCGTCTGGCGGAGAGCGAGCGTTTCCCGGACGAGCCCGTACTGATCACCGCGGATATCGACCTCGACCGCCTTCGCCAGGAGCGCCTGCGCCTGACCAGCTTCGGCGAGGCCATCCGGGCCGAGGCCGACCGCGTGGCGCGGTTTGAGACGGTCGCCTTCACGCTCGACCAGCCGGCGCACGACGTGCCGCTGGCGCGCGACATCGAGCGCTATCCTTACGTGCCGTCCGATCCGAGCCGGCTCAGCGAAGATTGTTACGAGGCCTACAACATCCAAGTGCAGGGCCTGGCGACACGCCTCAAGGCAAGCGGCACCGAGAAGGTGGTGATCGGCGTCTCGGGCGGCCTCGATTCCACCCACGCCCTGCTCGTCTGCGTGCGCGTCATGGACGGCCTCAAGCTGCCGCGCACCAACGTGCTGGCCTACACGCTGCCCGGCTTCGCCACGTCGCCCGGCACCAAGGCCAATGCGCTGGCACTGATGGCGTCGCTCGGCGTCACCGCCGGCGAGATCGATATCCGTCCGGCCGCGCGCCAGATGCTCGGGGATATGGACCATCCGTTCGGCCGCGGCGAGCCCGTCTACGACGTCACCTTCGAGAACGTGCAGGCGGGGCTGCGCACCGACTACCTGTTCCGCCTCGCCAACCACCACCACGGGATCGTCGTCGGCACGGGGGATCTGTCCGAGCTCGGGCTCGGCTGGTGCACCTACGGCGTGGGCGATCAGATGTCCCACTACAACGTCAACGCGTCGGTCTCCAAGACGCTGATCCAGCACCTGATCCGCTTCGTGGCCCGCTCCGGCGATGTCAGCGCCGAGACCGGCAAGATCCTGGAGGCCATCCTGGCGACGGAGATTTCGCCGGAGCTGGTGCCGGCCGACGCCACGGGTGCGATCCAATCGACCGAGGCGAAGATCGGGCCTTATGCACTCCAGGACTTCAATCTGTTCTATGTCACGCGCTACGGCTATGTGCCGTCGAAGATCGCCTTCATGGCGCTCAACGCCTGGGGCGACGCCGGCCGCGGCCGCTGGCCGGCGAACATCGCCGACAGGGACCGCAAGGCCTATGGGCTGGCGGAAATCCGGCGGTGGCTCGAGGTGTTCCTGTTCCGCTTCTTCACCATCAGCCAGTTCAAGCGCTCGGCGCTGCCGAACGGGCCTAAGATCTCCTCCGGCGGTTCGTTGTCGCCGCGCGGCGACTGGCGCGCCCCGTCGGACGGCAACGCCCATGTCTGGCTGGCCGAGCTGAAGGCCAACGTGCCGGAGACGTGACGGCCCGTGGCCTGCGGACTTGCAATCGGAGCTGGGGCGGGATGATTTGTCCGGGGCGCTGCCAACCTCCGCCAGGCTTTGTTTCGCGCATGATCCTGAGAAGGCCGATGGCCACGTTCGGGGATGCTACTCTAGAGCGTTTTCGAGCGAAGTGGACGCCGGTTCGCGTGAAGAAAACGCGTCAAATCAAACAGATAGAGCATTTCGCGGTTCGAAGAAACGCCGAATGCCCTAGCCTGCCGTTCCCATCCCGCTCCCAACCGCTGGAGACGTTCCCATGAAAACGCGCGCCGCCGTCGCGATCGCCGCCGGAAAGCCCTTGGAGGTCATGGATGTGGAGCTCAACGGCCCACGCGCTGGCGAGGTGCTGGTGGAGATCAAGGCGACGGGCATCTGCCACACCGACGCCTACACGCTCTCTGGCGCCGATCCGGAGGGCCTGTTTCCCGCCATCCTCGGCCACGAGGGTGCCGGCATCGTCGTCGACGTCGGGCCGGGCGTCACCGGCCTGACGCCCGGCGACCACGTCATCCCGCTCTACACGCCCGAATGCCGCCAGTGTAAGACCTGCCTGTCGCGGCGCTCCAACCTGTGCACGTCGATCCGCGCCACCCAGGGCAAGGGCGTGATGCCTGACGGCACCAGCCGCTTCTCCTGCGACGGCGACCCGGTGCTGCACTACATGGGCTGCTCCACCTTTTCCAACTACACGGTGCTGCCCGAGATCGCCCTCGCCAAGATCCGCAAGGACGCGCCGTTCGACAAGGTCTGCTACATCGGCTGTGGCGTGACCACCGGCATCGGCGCCGTGATCTACACCGCCAAGGTCTGGCCCGGCGCCAACATCGTGGTCTTCGGCCTGGGCGGTATCGGCCTCAACGTCGTGCAGGGCGCGCGCATGGTCGGCGCCGACAAGATCATCGGCGTCGATGTCAACCCGGCCAAGCGCGCCATGGCCGAGCGCTTCGGCATGACCGATTTCATCAACCCCAAGGAGATCGGCGGCGACAAGGTGGTCCAGGCGATCGTCGACCTGACCGGCGGGGGCGCCGACTTCTCCTTCGACGCCACCGGCAATGTCGAGGTCATGCGTCAGGCGCTGGAATGCTGCCATCGCGGCTGGGGCGAATCGATCATCATCGGCGTCGCCGAGGCCGGGCGCGAGATCGCCACCCGCCCCTTCCAGCTGGTCACCGGCCGTGTCTGGAAGGGCACCGCCTTCGGCGGCGCCAGAGGCCGCACCGACGTGCCCAAGATCGTCGACTGGTACATGGAGGGGAAGATCAACATCGACGATCTGATCACCCACAAGCTCAGCCTCGACCGGATCAACGAGGGCTTCGACCTGATGCACGACGGCAAGTCGATTCGCGCCGTCGTCGAGTACTGACACGCGCGGCGCCGGTCGTGGGCCGGCGCCGCGCCCATCTTGCAGGGATGACGCCGCCGGCTGGGCCCCGTGCTGACGGCGCGAACTCCCGCCCCCTTGCAGGAGACATGCGCTCTCGATTCAAGATCGTCGGCCAACCATCTGGCATAGCCGCCGAATTGCCGCGTGCCTGAGACTTTGATTCAAGCCGGCTCGAGCGCAAATCACGTCAGGGCTGACGCCGCCGGGTGATCTCGACCGTCACCCCCTCGAGGATCGCCGGCACCGGGGCACCGGGCTTTTCCACCTCGACGGTTACCTCGTCCACCCGCGGGAAGGCGCGGAGCACGTCGGCGGCGATCGCCTCGGCCAACCCTTCGATGGTGCGAAAACGGCGGCCGGTCACCACCTCGCTGGCGCGCTCGGTCAGCACGCCATAGTCGACCGTGCTCTTCCAATCGTCCTTGCGCCCCGCCTCCGTCAGGTCGAGGGTGCAGACGATGGTGATGTAAAAGCGTTGCCCGAGACGCTCCTCCTCCGGATGCAAGCCGTGGTGGGCGTAGAGGGCGAGGCGGCTCACCTTGATCTTGTCGCGCAATTCACGTGCTCCACGCCCATACCGTTCCCCACCGGATCAGCGGGCGAGCTCAGGCGGACGTGCCCGAGCAAGTCTCGATCGGGCGGCATCATCCGGTCGGGAGAGCGGGTGAGTTCACCCGCGGGGAGCGCTCTAGCCTATTTCGGCCGGCTTCCACAATGCACCGCAGCATGAACGGACCTGCTGTCCGACGGCCCGAGCGGGCGAAGCCGTGACGGTCACGCCCGCGGTCCTGCTGCAACGGGTCCGGGCGTCGAGGCCCGCCACGACCGGACGTGCCGTGCGACGGGAGCGCCGCGGACGAGGGGTATCGACCCTCGTCGGCGCGGCTGCACGAAATGGCGATTCACTCTATCCTGTCCCGTAGATCGCGGGCGGCGATCACATGGCCATCTGCCCGTGAGGTGAGGAGTAGTCCGATGGCACGACCTCAGGCGCTCGCCCCGACCGAGATCGAAGCCCGTCTGCGAGCGGAGCTGCCCCGCTGGAGCCTCGTCGACGGCACGTTGCGCCGCACCTTCAAGACCGCCGGCTGGAAGGCGACACTGATGGTGGTCAACACCGTCGGGCACTTGGCGGAGGCGGCCTGGCACCACCCCGATCTGGTGGTGAGCTACGCTACGGTCGAGGTGAGGCTCTCCACCCACTCGGCCAAGGGTATCACCGACTTCGATTTTGCTCTTGCGCGCAAGATCGACGAGGTTGTGCTGTGGCGGCCGGCACGGGAGGGCAGTCCCCTCGAAGGCACGCCGACCGATCCGCGCCACGCCTATATCGTCTACGACGACTGATGGCCACGGCCTACAGGCCGGCGCCCTCGCGAAAGGCGGCGGTAAAGGCCGGCGCCGCCTCGGCGATGGCCGACAGCGAATAGCCGCCCTCCTGCACGATCAGCGTCGGCAGGCCGAGCTTGCCCCACATTTCGCCGATGCGACGATAGGCGTCGGTGGTCACCTTGAGCTTGGACAGCGGATCGGCCTCGTGCGCATCCCAGCCGGCGCTGATGACCAGGGCGTCGGCGCCGAAACCCTGGACGGCGACGGCCAGGCGCGCGTTGGCGTCGACAAAGGCTTCGTCGCCGGAGCCCTGCGCCAGCGGCAGGTTCAGATTGGCGCCCTCGCCCGCGCCGATGCCGGTCTCGTCGGCGTAGCCGTAGAAGTGCGGATAATAGGCAGAGGGGTCGGTGTGGGTCGACCCGAAGAGCACGTCACCCCGGCTGTAGAAGATGGCTTGCGTGCCGTCGCCATGGTGCGTGTCGAAATCGACGATAGCGACCTTGGAATACAGGCTGCGCAAGGTCTCGGCGGCGATGGCCGCATTGTTCAGGAAGCAGAAGCCGCTGGCTCGATCCCGGTAGGCATGGTGGCCGGGCGGCCGGCACAGCGCAAAGGCGGCGGGATCGCCGGCGAGCAGCGTCTCCGCGCCGGTGATGGCCGCTTGGGCGGACGCCAGCGCCGCACTCCATGTGCCCGCCATAATCACGCTCGACAGATCGCCCAGATACCATCCCATCCGACCGATGATTCCCGTCGGCCGCGGCGGCCCGCGGCGGCTCAAGTCCCCGTCGGCGCTGTGGTAGGACCAGACATTGGTCAGCACCTCCGGGCCATGGTTCGGCAGTGTGATGAATTCGTCATAGGCGCTCAGGAGGAAGTTGACGTAGTGGTCGGGGTGGATCGACAGGATCCTGTCCAGCCCCTTGTCGACCGGCTCATGCAGCATCAGCCCGATCCCCGTCAGCGCCCGCACGAGCGCCTGCGGCCGCTCCGGCGTTTCGAACGGATCGACGATGCGGCCATGAACCATGTACTGCGTGGGACGGTGGGCGAACTGGGCGTCGGAAAAAAAGAGCTTCATGGGCCTGTTCACTCGAGGATCGCTTCGCGGCCGGGCAACGGCACGTCACGTTCCGGCAAAATCCGGCCGCGAACAAGCCCCGCCGACCGAGCGGCCCGACCCTCCGTCGGCGCCGCAATCGCCACCCGCGCACAAGCGCCTTTACGTTGGGGCACGCCGGGACGATGATCACGCGGCTGCCGCGCGGCCAGGCTCTCGCCCGGCGCGAGCCGCCGTGCCGGTGCGCAGACACGAGAGAGGATCTGCGTTGCGTATCGTTATGAGCGTCGACACCCTCGGTGGCGGCTGGACCCGCAGCCTGGATCTGGCGCGCGCGCTGGCGCCCCAAGGTGTCGAGACGACATTTGCCATTCTCGGCCCGCAACCGACGCCCGCGCAGGACGCCGCGATGCGCGCCGTGCCCGGCCTCAAGTCGATGGTGACCAACGCCCCGATCGACTGGCTGGCGGCCGACGAGAGCGACGTCGAAGCGGCGAGCCACGCTGTCGCCCGATTCGCCAACATTATCGATCCGGACATCGTGCACCTGGGCAGCCCGCTCATGGCCGGCTTCGGCCACTTCCACGCCCCAACGGTGGTGGCGTGCGATCCCTCCGCCGTCATCGCCTGGAAAGTCGACAACAGCCCGGAGCGACCGCTGGCGCCCTGGCGGCACGAGTTGACGGCGCGGGGCTACGATGCCGCGACGGCCCTGGTGGCGGCGACGGCGGCGCTGGCCGAACGCACGGCCGAAGCCTTCGATCTGCCGCGCCTCCCCGCCGTCGTCCCGAGCGGCCGCCGCCCGCCGCGGCCCGGCGGACCGGCCCACCCGGTTCGCGATTTCGCGCTGGTGGCCGCCCACGCCTGGGACGTCGGCGAGAACATCTGGGTGCTGAACCGGGCTGCCGGTCGCACCCAGGTGCCGCTGATGGTCGCCGGCCCACGCGAGCACATCGACGGATCGGCCGTCGACTTCGGCAATCTGTGGTCGCTCGGCCCGATGCCGGAAGGTGAGTTAGCCCGCTGGCTCGAGGCGGCGCCGGTGTTTGTCTCCTCGGCACTGTGCGAAAGCGAATGCACGCCGGTGCTGGAGGCAGCGCACATGGCCTGCGCGCTCGTGCTCTCGGACCGGCCGACTTTTCGGGAGACCTGGAACGATGCGGCCGTCTTCGTCGATCCCGGGGACGACGCGGGCTTCGCCCATGCCATCGACAGTCTGATCGGTGACCCCGATCGATGCCGGCAGATGGCCAAGCTGGCCCGCCAGCGCGCCCTCACCTACACGGCCGAAGCACGCGCGAGTGCATTGCTGGGCATCTATCAATCGGTCGGCCGGCGCAGGGAAGCGGCGTAGGACCAAGGGCAAGCTCCGCTCATCGGCGTCACAAGCCGCGCGGGCGCGGCTCCTGAGCAAACCGTCTCGGCATCGCCAGCGGCCGGCGCCGCTGACGTAAGTCAGGGGCGGGGCGCAGGCACCAGGCGCTCCAGCCGCCGCGCGTAGCGAAGCGACAGGGCCCGCATCCGCACGCTCTCGTCCTCCGACCCGGCGACCGCGGCGGCGCCCATCACTGCCTGGCCGAGCTGATAGGCCGCGTAGCAGGGCAGCAGGAACGCCGTCAGCGCCGCCGACACCTCGATCTGCGCGCTCTGCGTCAGCTCCGCCACCAGGAGCGCCTGCTCCGGCTCCGTCAGGTCGAATTCGCAGATCGCGCCCGCGACGTCCCAGGCAATATCCTGCCCGCTGACGAGTTCCGGGCCGGCATGGTGATCCACGGCGTCGGCCTTGAGCAGACCGCCGTCCGGCAGCACCAGCCACTCCCAGCGCTGCAAGCGACCATCGATGGCCGCCGGCCGGACCATCCGCTCGAGCCTGCCGACCTCGCGATGCAGCCCCTCCGCCAGCGCCTCGCCCGCTGCCTCGCCCAGCCCGCTGGCGGTATTGCGGCGCGCCATGACCAGCAGTTCGTCCAAAGGCGTGCAGACGAAACCCTCGGGCAGAGGCAGATGGCCGGCGCGGAAACCGAGGTAGCGGCCGAGGTGCGCGATGAAGGCCGGCCGGGCGCTTGGTGGCAGCTCGAGGGCGCCCGACTGGTCGATCCACCGCTCCACGATGAAACCATGGCGGAAGCCTGCGACCGCGGGCGTGAACCCCGCCTCCGCCAATGCCTCGGCCAAGGCGGCCTTGCGCAGCCCCTCGCCTCCGAGCCCGGCGAACTTGACCAGCCATGGTCCGGTTTCGCTCTCGGCGAGAAACTTGAGCTGCTCCTGGCGGGGGTTGGCCGGCGGCCAGTCCGCCGGAGCCCGGAACCGGCGCTCGCGCCAGCGGCCGTAGGACAGGTCCTCGAGTGGGGCGGTGAGCGGGCCCGTGAGGTCGGTGATCCACGCCGCCAGCCGGCAACGCGGGTTCGGCGCATGCAGGAGCAGATGCTCCGTCTCGACCGCGTGGCACGGCAGGGCTTCGCACGACGCCGCCCAGCTCGCGCCCTCGCCAGCAGCGTTTCGCTGCCCGGCTCCGCGGGCGGCGGGGAGTTCGGTTGGAAACAGATGGATGCGGTCGGCGCCGACGCCGGCCTCGACCAACGCTGCGGCGACGCTGCGCAGGGCCCCGTCGTCGAATGGCCGGCCGCCATCGACGATCGCGATCAGACGCGCAGGGTCGGCGGTCGCCGCGTGGAAGAGATCGGCGGGTAGCACCGGCTCCGAGCCCGGCGCGTCAGCGACGGGGCCCACAACGAAGGGCGGCGGCGCACCGAGCGCGGCAGCCACGATGGCGGCAAGCCCTGTGCCGACCCCGCCGATACCGACGACGATGACGCATTGCGGCTCGCGATGGCCTCGCAGCGAGGCGGCAAAATCGCTGGCCGCCTGGCCATGCGCCTCGGGGTAGACGCGATGGTGTGAAAATCCGTCCGCGTCCCAGCTCACCAGGGCGCGGGGCAAGTCGAGCGCGCGCAAGCGGCCAAGCTCGGCCGCCACGTCCAGATCGGCATCGCCAAAGCAACTCTCCCACGAACGACAGACGGCCTCTGCGAGTCGCATGAGCAGCGCCATCGCCGCTTCCTGTTGCGCCGACCGTTGGGCTGCCGGCTGACGCCACGGATTTGCATCCGCCAGACCCCGCACCAGGGCCGTCGCCTGGATGAAGGCCGCCACCAGACGGCCGTGACGGCCGATACCGGACGCGGATGCCGCCGCGGCGAGATCGCGGGAGATGCCATCCAGCTTGGCGTCGCCGCCTTCAATCCACGCCCGGTCGCCGTGCACAATCATGGGCGGAACTCACCGGTGCAGCGCAGTGAGGGGGCATTCGTCGAGGCGAATCGGTTGGAAGCGCATACGGTCATCCCTCCGCTCACATAGGAAGGCGCCGCCGCGCGGGTCAACCACCCGCCGGCTGTGCCGCCCCGACGGCGCCGGCGGGGCGCCGCCCGTAGCCAAAAAGACCGGCTGATCCTAGATCCATGGGGCGCCCGGGGCCTGGGCAGGCGACCGCGGCTGTTGCCCGCAGGGCGGACGTTGTACTGAATAGCGCGTGGTCGCGCGGGGCTTCGCGGCTCACCAACGGAGACACGATGGCGACATCATTCTTCAACGAAATGCTCGCGACACTCTCCGAGCGGGGCCGCTCGCTGCTCGGGCGCCCGCGCGCCAGCGTGCGCGGGGGCGATCTCGTCGAACTCGGCCAACATCTGCTGTCGCGGCGCGGTGAAGCCTCCGGCGTGGCGATCGCCAGCGCCCTCGTCCAGCATTTCAACTCGGCCAAGCTGTCGGCGCGGCTATCATTCCTGACGGCGCTCGCGGACCGATTCGGACCGGACATGGAGCGTGTCGACCGGGCCTTGAAGAGCGTCAAGACCGACCCGAGCCCCGCTGCCGTTCAGGAGCTGCACGGCGCCACCGAAGCCCGCCGTCAGGAGCTGATGCGCCGCCTCAACCTGGCGCCCGGCGGCACCGCGGCGCTCATTCGCATGCGTGAGGAGTTGCTCGACCATCTGCCGGCGCGGCCGGACCTCAAGGCGGTCGACCAGGACTTCGTGCAGCTCTTCTCCTCCTGGTTCAATCGGGGGTTCCTCGTGTTGCGCCATATCGACTGGACCACCCCGGCCAACATCCTCGAGAAGATCATCAAGTACGAAGCCGTGCATGAGATCCGCGACTGGGACGACCTGCGCAACCGGCTCGAGCCGCCGGACCGTCGCTGCTTCGGCTTCTTCCATCCGCAACTGGTGGACGAGCCGCTGATCTTCGTCGAAGTGGCCCTCACCACGCAGATTCCGGACGCCATCGCCCCCCTCCTCGACCTCGGCCGCACGCCGATCCCGGCAGACGAAGCGACCACGGCGGTGTTCTATTCCATTTCCAACACGCAGCGCGGCCTGGGCGGCGTCTCCTTCGGCAACTTCCTGATCAAGCAGGTGGTCGAGGACCTGAAGCGCGAGCTGCCGAACCTCAAGACATTCGTGACGCTCTCGCCCGTGCCGGGCTTTGCCGGCTGGCTCAACCGCGAGCGCAAGGCGGAGGGCTCGGTCTGCCTCGACGACGCCTCCAGGGCGGCGCTGGAAGTCCTCGATGGCGAGGGGTGGCAGGCGGAACCGGCGCGCGCCGAAGCGGTGAAAAAGGCCATGCAGCAGGCCGCCGCCTACTATTTCCTGCGCGCCAAGACCTCGAGCGGCCGCCCGGTCGATCCGGTCGCCCGCTTCCACCTAGGCAACGGCGCGCGGCTTGAAAGCATCAACTTTCTGGGCGACACCTCGGCCAAGGGCATGAAGCAGGCTTACGGATTCATGGTGAACTATCTCTACGCGCTCGACGAAATCGAGAAGAACCACGAGGCCTTTGCCGAAAAGAGCGAGGTGGCGGCCTCCAACGCGGTGCGCAAGCAATTGCGCAGCAACCTGCCCGCCGCGCGCGAACTCGTGCCCGCCAAATGAGCCGGAACCTGTACGACCGGCTGATGACCGGTGCCGATCCGTCCCGCCGCGCCATCGAAACGGCGGACGGCCAGGTCTTCGGCTACGGCGACCTCGCCCGCCTGTCCGCGCGCCTCGCCCATGTGCTCACGGCCCGCGGCGTCACCGTCGGCGACCGCGTGGCGGTGCAGGTGGAGAAATCGATCCCCGCGCTGGTGCTCTACCTCGCATGTGTGCGCGCCGGCGCGATCTACCTGCCCCTCAACACGGCCTACACCCTGGCCGAGCTCGGCTATTTCATCGGTGACGCGGAGCCCAAGCTCGTCGTCTGCGACCCGGCCAAGCACAGCGCCATGGCGGAGATCGCCCAGACAGTCGGGGCCGGCGTCGAGACGCTCGATGCCCGTGGCAGCGGCTCCCTGATGGAGGCTGCGACCGGCGCGGCCGAGACATTTGACACGATCGAGCGCGGCGACGACGACCTCGCCGCCATCCTCTACACGTCCGGCACCACCGGCCGTTCCAAGGGGGCGATGCTGTCGCACGACAACCTGGCGTCCAACTCGCTGGCACTCAAGGATTACTGGCGCTTCGCGGCCGACGACGTCTTGATCCACGCGCTGCCGATCTACCACACGCACGGACTGTTCGTGGCCACCAACGTCACGCTCTTCGCCGGCGGCGCCATGATCTTCCTGCCCCGCTTCGATGCCGACGAGGTCATGCGGGTCATGCCGCGGGCCACCACGATGATGGGTGTGCCCACGTTCTATACGCGGCTGCTGCAGCACCCGGCGCTCGACCGGGCCGCCACCGCAAGCATGCGCCTGTTCGTGTCGGGCTCGGCGCCGCTGCTGGCGGAGACGCATCGCGCCTGGCAGGAGCGCACCGGCCACGCCATCCTCGAACGCTACGGCATGACTGAGACCAACATGAACACATCCAACCCCTACGACGGGAAACGGATCGCCGGAACGGTCGGCTTCCCGTTGCCGGGCGTCTCCCTGCGCGTCGTCGAGCCCGACAGCGGCCAGGAACTGCCCCGGCGCGAGATCGGCGTGATCGAGGTCAAGGGCCCTAACGTATTCAAGGGCTATTGGCGCATGCCGGAGAAAACGGCGGCTGAGTTCCGCAACGACGGCTTCTTCATCACGGGCGACCTCGGCGTGATCGACGCCGACGGCTACGTCAGCATCGTCGGCCGCGGCAAGGACCTGATCATCAGCGGCGGCTTCAACGTCTATCCCAAGGAGATCGAGGGTGAGATCGACGCCATCGCGGGCGTCGTCGAAAGCGCCGTCATCGGCGTGCCGCACCCCGACTTCGGCGAAGGCGTCGTCGCCGTAGTGGTCGCCAGCGATCCGGCCCTCGACGAAGCTGCCGTGCTGGCCGCCATCGGTGATCGGCTGGCCAAGTTCAAGTTGCCCAAGCGAGTCCTGTTCGTCCGCGACCTGCCGCGCAACACCATGGGCAAGGTGCAGAAGAACCTGCTGCGCGACGCGCACAAGGCGCTGCTCGCCGGATGACCGGCGCCAGGATGCGCTCCCGCAACCCGACCTGAACCGGGGGCACGACCCGTCAGGACTGTTTGGCGATGATCCTGTCCTTGATGTCGTCGTAGACGTTCTGAGGGATGATCTTGCGGCGTACCAGGTCGTCCTTGCCCTTGTAGGGCCGCCCCTTGATGATCGCCTCCGAGCGCGCTTCGCCGATGCCCTTGAGCTTGCCCAGATCGTCCTTGGACGCCGAGTTGATATCGAGGAGGGCTCCGGCTGCGGCCGGCGTCGTCGGTGCCGCAGCGGGCTTGGCCGGCGCCGCGGTGGCGGCCGCGGGCTTGCCGGGAGCCGGCGTCGTCTGAGGTGACTGCGCGAGCGCGGCCGTACCGAACAGGGCGATGGCGGCGATGCCTGCCCACAGCGATTTACGCATGACCTGTCTCCGTGGCCGATGGCCTTGCGGCTTGAATCCTGCAAAGCGATGGCAACCGACTAATGTCTGGACGGTAGCCGGTCGGAACGAGCAGGGAAACCGCAAAGCATGAGACCATGGAGCCCGATCCTTTCGGAGCTGATCGTTCGATCGGCTAGAAGGTGCTCCAACCCTTTGAATCGGAGGGCTTCGCGCGGACGGTTTCGCCCGAACGCAAGACCCCGGCCGCTGTTGTAAAGTTCGCACCACGATGAGCGCATCGACACCTTCATCCCGCAAGCCGGAAGACCGACCCCGCGAACGGCTGGAACCGCTGGCGACGCTGCCGGCATTCTTCAAGCTGCGCGGGCGCACCGTGCTTCTGGCCGGCGCCGGCGCCGGCACGGCCTGGAAGGCGGAACTCCTGTCCGCCGCCGGCGCGACGACGCATCTCTATGCCGCCTTCCCCAGCCCCGAGTTGCGAGATGTCGTCGCCCGCCCGGCCGACGGGCCCATCCTCCTGCACGAGCGCCCCTGGCGGCCGGCGGACCTGCGCGGCGCTCTCCTGGCGGTCGGCGACTTCGACGAGGACGACGAGGCCCGGGCCTTTTGCGCGGCGGCGCGGGATGCCGGCGTGCCCGTCAACTGCGTCGACCGTCCCGCGCTCTGTGATTTCCAGTTCGGCTCCGTGGTCAACCGCTCGCCCCTCGTCGTCGGCATTTCGACGGACGGGGCGGCGCCGGTATTCGGGCAGGCCATCCGCGCCCGCATCGAGACCCAGTTGCCGCAGGGCTTCAAGCGCTGGGCGGAGGCCGCGCGCGCCTGGCGCCCCGCGGTGCAGGCACGGGAGCTGCCGTTCCGCGCTCGCCGCCTGTTCTGGGAACGCTTTACCGCCCGCGCCCTGGCCAACCCGACCCTCGAGCCCAGCGATGGCGAGCGGCAGAGCCTGTTCGCCGGGCTCGAACCGAGCGGCGATGCCGGTCCGAGCGGCCGGTCCGGCTCGGTCGCCCTGATCGGCGCCGGGCCGGGCGATCCGGAACTGCTGACGCTCAAGGCCGTACGCTATCTCCAATCGGCGGACGTCGTGCTCTTCGACGACCTCATCCAACGTGGCGTCCTGGACTTCGCGCGGCGCGAGGCACGGCTGGTGCACGTGGGCAAGCGCGGCCACAAGCCGTCGTGCACGCAGGAGGATATCAACGGCATGCTCGTCGCGCTGGCGGGCGAGGGGCTGCGGGTGGTGCGGCTCAAGGGCGGCGATCCCATGATCTTCGGCCGCGCCGGCGAGGAGATCGCCGCGCTCGGCGCCGCCGGCATTCCCGTCGAGGTCATTCCCGGCGTGACCGCCGCGAGCGGCGCCGCAGCGAGCCTCCAGGTCTCGCTGACCCATCGCGATGCGGCCCGGCGGGTCCAGTTCGTGACCAGTCACGCGCGCAACGCCCAGCTGCCGGAGGACCTCGACTGGCGGGCTCTGGCTGACCCGGCAGCGACGACGGCGGTCTACATGGGGGTGAAGACCCTGCCTGAATTCGTGGCCCGCGTGCTGGCCGCCGGCCTGTCGCCGGCGACGCCGGTCGCCGTCGTCGAGCGGGCCACATGGCCTGACGAGCGCATCCTGCGCGGGCGCCTCGATACCATCGCGGACGTCGTCGCGGCGGCGCGGCCGCGTGGCCCGTGCCTGGTCCTGATCGGCGAGGCGATCGGCATCCAGCCCGCCGCGCTGCCGGCAGGGCACGGCAGTTAGAGCCGGATGATTTTCCTTTGAGTCATCATCCCGCTCTAAGTCTTTGGCCTTACTCTATACCCCGGCTGCAGAAGTCAGAAAGTCCTCCAGCTGGCCGCGGCGGGGGGCGCCCTTGTGGCCTCCGAAGGTCAGGCATTTGATGGCGGACGCAGCCGATGCGAAGCGGATGGCCTGGCGCTCGCTCTGACGCTCCGCCAGGGCCAGCGCGAACGCGCCGTGCCATACGTCGCCGGCGGCGAGCGTATCGACCGCATCGACGGAAAATGCCGGCGCATGCGCGATCTTGCCGTCCTCCAGGAAGAACACGCCGTCGGCGCCGACGGTGACGGCGAACCAGGTCCCTTCGCGCCCGCGCAGACTGGCAAGACCGGCCTGGGGGTCTGCGGTGCCGGTGAACTCGCGCAGGCCCTGCTCGCTGAAGGCCACGTGCGTCGCCAGATCGACGATCTCCGGGTGACGCGGGGCCCGGTCCCCGTCGAGCACCGCTGGCTTGCCGGCCCGGCGGGCCGCGGCGAACAGCTTGACGGCCGCGTCCTCCCAGCGAGTATCGCCCAGGACGGCGTCGATCCCCTCCGGCAGTTCGTCCGGCAGCCAGCTCGGATCGGCTGGATAGCGGTCGTCGCGGTAGCTGACCAGAAGCCGCTCGCCGCGCCGGTCCACCAGGATGGTGGACACCGGCGAGCGCGCTCCCGGAAAACCGCGCACGTAACCGCAGTCCACGTCCTCCGCGTGGAGAGCATCAAGGATTTCCACGGCGGTCGCGTCATCGCCCAGCCGGCTCGCAAGCACCGCGTGGCCGCCCAGGCGCGCGATGGCGACCGCCGCATTGGCCGCAACACCGCCGCTGGCGATCACCAGATCGCGGGCGCGGTGCTTCTCGGCCACCGTCGGCAACTCATCGAGCGCATAGACGAAATCGAGCGTGGTGATGCCGACGCACAGAACCCCGGCCGCCGCACCTTCGCGGCCGACGGGGCGCGGCGCGAACGGACGGCCGCGTCCTGCCTTCATCGACCTACCAGCTGCCGGTGTTCGGCATCGACGCCCACGGCTCCGCCGACGCCTTGGGCTCGCCCTCCTGAAGCAGCTCGATGGAAATGCCGTCGGGCGAGCGGACGAATGCCATATGGCCGTCGCGCGGCGGCCGATTGATCGTCACCCCCGCCTTCATCAGGCGATCGCAGACGGCATAGATGTCATCCACCCGATAGGCGAGATGGCCGAAATTGCGGCCGCCGCCATAGGCCTCCGGATCCCAGTTGTAGGTGAGCTCGAGCTCCGGCGAGCGCTCGTGCTCGGCGCGATCGAGATCCTTGGACGCCGCCAGGAAGATCAGGGTGAAGCGGCCCTTCTCGTTGTCGATCCGCCGGGTTTCGACGAGGCCGAGCTTGCGGCAGTAGAAATCGAGCGAGGCGTCGACGTCCGTCACCCGCACCATGGTGTGAAGATATCGCATCGTGCCGTGTCCTTCGATGATGGCCGCGTGAGCGGAGGCGGCCGGCAGCCGCCTCGCGTCCGCCCGCGCCGCAGGGCCAAATCAGCGCCACCGGTATAAGCCACGGCCGGCCGCCCGGACAAATCGCGCCCGGACGTCACACGCCGCGGCGCGACACGACGAATTCGAGAATCAGGGTACGCGCCATCTCTGCCGTGACGTGCGCGGGCATCTCACCCAGATGGGACAACAGATTGCTGCGGTTCTCGTACTCGCGGGTCTGCTGATGCAGGCGTCCGCCGGTGTCCATCGTGTAAAAGAACAAGGGATCCGGATAGACGAGGTGCCGGAAGCCGGCCGCGACGACGCGCAGGAAGAAGTCCCAGTCCTCCAGGCTCTCGCGCTGCTCGACAAAGCCTCCCAGGGCGTCGAACACCGTCCGTCGCACGAGCGCGCAGGTATCTCCCAGGATGTTGTCGATCAGGCCGAGCATGATGGGGCCGCCTTGCGGCTGGTAGCGCACACGGGTCGCGTCGGCGAGCGTGGGCCGCCGCGCCATCGGATCGACGCCGAGGAACGGCGCCGCGACAACATCCGCGCCGCTGTGATCCATGGCCCGCCAGAGGCGCTCCACCATGTCCTCGAACGGAACGTTGTCGGCGTCGAAGTTCAGCAGAAGATCGTTGCGAGCCAGCGAAACGGCGGTGTTGCGGGCGACGCCGGCACCGCCGTTGGGTTGGCTGTGGAAGACGTGCCCGAAGGGCTCCAGCTCGGCCTTGAGCCGATTGAAATGCGGCCGCTCCGCTGGCGGCGTGCCGTCATCGACCACCACGAGTTGAAGCTGCGGCAAGCCCATCCGCAGGAAGCTTCCGACCACGCGCTCGATATAGCGGTCGTGGCGGTAAAAAGGCATGCAGACCGTGATCGGCGGGAGCGCCTGCCGCAGCACCCGGCCGGCCGCCGGGCGGCCGGTCCGCGCCCGGGCGATGCGCTCATCCACGTGCGCCGACCAGGTGGCGCGGGCGGCAGCCGGGTCGTAGCTGTGACGCAACCGACCGAAGTCGATCGTACCCAGCTCCGACAGCTTGCGCTCGAGCCCCTGCGCGGTTGCCGGAAAGCAGACGCCCGGGTCTACCATCTCCGGGATGCCGCCTGCCTCCGAGGCGATGAAGCAGGCGCCGTCAACGATGGCATCGATGACCGCCCACGGACAGTTTTCGGCCGCCGACGGGATGACGACGACGCCGTTGCAGCGGCGGATGTAGTCCGCCGCCTGCGCGCGCTCCACATCTGTTTCGATGTGGAGCGCCACGGCGCCGACGGCGGTCCTGAACGCGCTCAGATCGTCGGTGGAAGGGCCTGCCGCACCGCTGCGCGCAATCACCGAGACGGTGGAGGGCAGCCGGCCGCCCCTCTCCTTGAGCCGGCGGAGCGCGCCCCCGAGAAGCTGCAGCCCGCCCCGCGCATCGAGGCAGCCGTGGTAGATCAGGTGGCTGCGGTCGACGGTCTCGGGTCGCCCGCGCGACAATTGCCCCTCGATGGGGTACGGGCAGATCGCAACGTCGTCGGGCAGCGTGAGGCCGCGCTCACGCAACCACCGCAGCATGTGCCGGCTGGGGCTGATCAGGCCGTCGGCGCCAGCGATCTGCTGCATTTCGGCCCAGTTGAGGCCGCTCTCCTCGAGAGGGCTGTGACCGAAGGTACGCTGGGCGGCATTCTGCCACTGGTTCGGCGCATGGACCATGATGGCGATCGGTGTCCGCCCGAAGGCGACGCCCATGGCGCGGGCGCGGACCGACCAGAACCCGTTGGCGTGCCAATCCTGGAACAGGATGTAGTCGTATGTCCGGCCCCGCAACAGATCGAGCAGACCCAGCGCGCGCTCGGTGTACCACCGCGCCCCCTGGATCGGCATGGCCGGCCGCTCCAGACCGCTCGGATTGACCAATGTGAGCGAGCGCCCGTCGCACCACGCGCCCCAACGATCCCGTTGCGATCGGCCGATCTCCGCCGCAAACAGGATCTCCACCTGATGCCCGGCATCGGCCAAGGTCCGGGCATAGTACGAACAGGCGAGATCGATATCTTCGCCCTCCGCCGTATCGGCGATGGCCGGCGATACGATGGCGATACGGCCGCTACCGCTCATGGACACTCGCCCGCGTGGCCGCAGACGCGGGCGGACGCGGCGCGCGACGTCCACGCGCGCGGAGCATATCGGTCGAGATGGTCCTCCGAAGGCTGACTTACAGACATTCAGCCCTCACACCGGGTTGCACCGCGCAGACGGACGATCGTCAAGTCGGCCTCCAGCAGGGCCTTTTCGTCGGCGAGCTTGGCTTCCTCCAACGCTGCGAAGCGCGCCTGCATCGCCACCAGGCGCATTGCGAGCTCGTCCACCGTGGCCCGCAGTTCCTCGCACGTCGCCGCGTCACCGGCTGCCGCGCAGCTGTCCGCCGGCGGTGCGGCGCCATCACCCTCCGCCGCGGCCGCCCGCAGCGCCAAGCTGGCGATCACGGTGGACGCAGACACGGGTCCAACCGAACGCTCGAGCTCGATGACGATGTATCCCTGCGCCGCCTGCCTGCCCGCCAGCGCCGCCCGGCGGGCCAGTCCGAGCACGGTTCGTGGCCTGCCGAGCCACCCAAAGGAGATGATGTGATCGTCGGGCACGCCGTGCTGGCGCAACACGTTCTCTACGAGCCGCGCAGCCTCGTCCGGCCGACCGGCGAGTAGGCGCCGCATGAGGCCTATCAGCACCCGCGGGTCCGCCATCCACGCCGCAGCGCCGCGGATCGCCCGGCGCAGGCTTTCATCCCCGTCCAGGGTTGCGCCGGGCGAACAGGTCACACACGCCGCGGCGGAATGCACGCCGATCCGCGCGTCATCGCAGGTGAGCCGGGGGCCGGCCCCGGTCGAGCTCTCGCGCATCTCCAGATCCCCGATGTGGCATTCGGGCCCTCCGATCGGACAAGGGCTCCGGATTCATGTCGGTCGCGGGCCGGAGCCTGAGGCCAACTCCGGATCAACCGGGCGCAATATCACCTGCGTATGCAAAGGCTGCACGACGCAAAAAAGGGCAGCCCGAGCTGCCCCCTTCCGCCTTGCGGCCGAACGTCGTCCACCCCATGTCTTCGCAGTCGCAGCAGAGATGCTGCGCCGCCCTTCTTGGGCGTTTCCTCCCTAGACTTGGGCTGCGCGTTGCGCGGCCCTTTTTTTATGCCCGGTCACCCTAGCGAAGATGGATACGACCGCAACAGCTTTCCCCGCAATCCGCTCTTGTTCGGCCAGCCCTCGGCAGATGGAGGCTCCGGGCCCCTGTCGCCGTTGTGAGCCGGTTCCGGGGTTCTCGCGCTATCAGGCCTCCCGGGTCCTCGTGGGGCGCCCCGGCGCGCAGAACTGCCCGCAGCGATCACGACGCCGTGCCCGGGCAGCCTTGGCCACATTCTCATACGCAGGCGTCAACAATCCCCATCTCGTGCAAAAATGCCAATATGCAGGGCATAAAAAAAGGCAACCAGTGTTGCCGTCTTGCTATTGCGATGGTCGACCACCTGCACTAGATTTTGCAGTGCAGCAGAGATGCTGCATGCCCTCCTTGGGCGTTTCCTCCCTAGACTTGGGCTGCGCATTGCGCGGCCCTTTTTCTTGGGACGAACCCTAGCCTCCGGATGGTCCCGGGCGCAACAGAAATTCCGTCGTTTCGCTGCATTTTTTTGACAGGTTCCGTCTACGGCTTCTCACGATATTGAAATAGCTATCTTTTTCGGTGGGGCATTCGGAGCCACGTGCCTCAGCCGGAGCCACGTGCCTCAGCGGAGAGGCGCCCACCAGTCCGTGGCGCATGCTGCAGCGGCCATCGCGTGGTGCTATGGTGCCACCATCCGCGAGGCCTTTCCCTGCCTGCGGGGCGCTACGGACGAATCAGCGCAGGCGAGCCCTTCCGATCCCTCCGACGAGTCTCACATGTTCGCGAGCCTCATGCTGGCCAGGCGCTTCGCGCCGCTGTTCTGGTGCCAGTTCTTCAGCGCCTTCAACGACAATTTCGTCAAGAACATCCTTGTCATCCTGGTGCTGTTCAAGCTTGGCGGCGCCCAGGCCGGCACCTTGGTCACGCTGGCCAACGCCTTCCTGGTGGTCCCGTTCTTTCTGTTCTCGGGCGTGGCCGGCGAGCTAGCGGACCGCTTCGACAAAGCCTTCGTGGCTCGGCGGGTTAAGGCGGTCGAGATCGCCGTCGCCGCGGTCGCTGCGGCGGGTCTCTATGTCCACTCACTGCCGGTCATGTACGCGGCGCTGTTCGGATTGGGTGTCATCGCCGCTCTGTTCGGCCCAATCAAGTACGGCATCCTGCCCGATCATCTGCGCCCACAGGAGCTGCCGGCTGCCAACGCGCTCATCGAGGGCGCGACGTTCCTCGCCATCCTCGGCGGCACGATCGCGGGAGGACTGGCGATCGGCAGCAGCGACGAGGGCACCGTCGCACTGGCGATGGTGGCGATCGCCCTGCTCTGCTGGATTTCCTCGCTGCTCATACCGCACACCGGAGAGGCCGCGCCGACGCTCGCCGTGCAGCGCAACATCCTGCGCTCCACAACGGCCCTGATGCGCGTCCTGTCGCAGGAGCGGCGCCTGCTGCGGGCTGCGTTGGGTGTCAGCTGGTTCTGGCTGACCGGTGCAGTGACGCTCTCGCTCGCACCCACGTTGGTCAAGCAAAACGTCGGCGGCAGCGAGGACGTGGTGACGCTGGTGCTCGCGCTGTTCTCCATCGGCATCGGCATCGGATCCGCCGGCGCCGCCATGCTGGCGCGCGGGCGCATCATCCTGTGGCCGGTGCCCCTCGCCGCAGCGCTCATCGCGGGCTTCGCGCTCGATCTCGGCCTAGCGGCGGGCGGCCTCGGCCCGCCGTCGCACGCGGTTGGCGTGCCGGAGCTGCTCGGCCAGTTCTGGGGCGTGCGGCTCGCCGTCGATTTCGTCGGCCTCGCGGTCGCCGCGGGCCTCTTCGTCGTGCCCCTGTTCGCGGCCCTGCAAGCCTGGTCGCCCGGCGCCCAGCGTGCCCGAGTCGTCGCTGGCACCAATGTGCTCAACGCGCTGTTCATGACTGTCGCGGCGCTCCTCACGGCGGCGCTGCAGGCCGCCGGCGTCCAGGCGCCGGCGCTCATTGCTCTGCTCGGCCTATTGAACGCGGCCGTGGCCGGCCTCATTTTCTTCGCCTTCCCGGGCTTGAAGCGGGTGAGAATGCCGTCGGACCATGCCAGCTCGTCGTGACCCGTCCCGATACCCCGCCGGATGCAGTGCCCCGGCGCTTTCCCCCCGCGAGCGCAAGGGTCGCCGTCACCATGCGCCGCGCCCGCCCTTCCCCCCGTGATCCAGGACACTCGATGCGTACCGATTCCCCGCCCGTCATCCGCCTCGAGGACTACCGTCCGACCGATTATCTCATCGACACCGTCGATCTCGACTTCAATCTCGATCCGAACGTCACCAAGGTGACCGCGCTTCTGTCGCTGCGTCCCAATCCGCTCGGCCGGCCGAACGCGCCGCTCGTGCTCGATGGCGACGAGCTCCTGCTCAACGACCTCCGCCTCGACGGCACGCCCCTCGACGCGAACGCCTACACGGCGTCGCCGCAGGGGCTGACACTGCACGCTCCGCCCCAGCGGCCGTTCGAGCTGCGCATCGAGACGAGCGTTAATCCCACGGCCAACACCAAGCTCATGGGCCTGTTCCGCTCCAACGGCATCTACTGCACCCAATGCGAGGCCGAGGGCTTCCGCCGGATCACCTATTTTCTCGACCGCCCCGACGTGCTCTCGGTGTACACGACGCGGATCGAGGCGGCGGTCGAGGAAGCGCCGCTGCTCCTCGGCAACGGCAATCGCGCAGACGCCGGGCTGATGCCGGGCACCGGCCGTCATTTCGTCGTGTGGCACGATCCTCACCCCAAACCGGCATATCTCTTCGCCATCGTTGGTGGGCGCCTGGACACCGTGTCGGAGGTCTACACGACCCAGTCCGGCCGCCGCGTCGACATCGCCATCCACGTCGAGCAGGGCAAGCGTGAGCGCGCCACCTATGCACTCGACGCCCTGGCGCGCTCGATGCGCTGGGACGAACGGGTGTTCGGCCGAGAATACGACCTCGACGTGTTCAACGTCGTCGCCGTCTCGGACTTCAACATGGGCGCCATGGAGAACAAGGGCCTCAACATCTTCAACGACAAATACGTGCTGGCGAGCCAGGACACCGCAACCGATAGCGACTATGCCAATATCGAAGCGGTCATTGCCCACGAATACTTCCATAATTGGACGGGCAATCGCATCACTTGCCGCGACTGGTTCCAGCTCTGCCTCAAGGAGGGGCTGACCGTCTTCCGCGACCACGAATTCTCCGCTGACGAGCGCTCGCGGCCGGTCAAGCGCATCGCCGACGTGCGCACCCTGCGGGCGGCGCAGTTCGTCGAGGACGCCGGGCCGCTCGCCCATCCGGTGCGGCCGAACCGCTACCGCGAGATCAACAACTTCTATACGGCCACCGTCTACGAGAAGGGCGCCGAAGTCGTCCGCATGCTCAAGACCATGCTCGGCGACGATGTCTTCCGCAAAGGCATGGACCTCTATTTCGAGCGCTTCGACGGGACGGCAGCGACCATCGAGGACTTCCTATCGTGCTTCGCCGAGGCAAGCGGCCGCTCGCTCGATCACTTCTCCGAGTGGTACGCACAAGCCGGCACCCCGATCCTCACCGCCTCCGGATTCTACGACGAGGTGAGCCGCACCTACCGGCTGGACCTGCGCCAATCCACGCCGCCGACGCCCGGCCAGCCCGAGAAGAAGCCGCTGGTCATGCCGATCGCCATGGGGCTGGTGGGCGAAGGCGGCCGCGACCTGCCGTTGGTAACGGACAACGACGTCGCCCTACATGACGGCGTTCTGATCTTCGACGAGGCGGCGACCAGCGTGACCTTTCACAACGTCACGGAGAAGCCGGTGCCGTCGCTACTGCGCGGCTTCTCCGCGCCGGTCCGCTACGATATCGACCTGTCCGACGACGAGTTGCTGGTCCTGTTCTCCGCCGACAGCGATCCCTTCAACCAGTGGCAGGCGGTCCAGACGGTGTTGATTCGTCAGTTGATCAAGGGCACCGAAGCGGTGAAGACCGGCCGCAGCCTGCCCCCCAGCGACCGCCTGGTGCGCGCGCTTGCCGAGTTCACTGCGGCGACGGCGGAGCAGGATGCCGCTTTCGCCGCCCAGGTGCTGACCTTGCCGACCGAGAGCGATATCGCCCGGGAGATCGGCCGCGATGTGGATCCCGACGCGATTCTCAGCGCCCGGCGGGCCATGAAGCGCCAGTTGAGCGAGGCCCTGCTTCCCACCCTCGAACGGCTCCACATCAAGCTGGCCTCGAGCGACGCGTTCAGCCCGGATGCGTCCAGCGCCGGTCGGCGGGCTCTGCGCAACGCGGGGCTCGATTTGATCGCCGCCGCCGACCCCGAGCGTGGCGAGCAATTGGCGGCCGAACGCTACGCGGCGGCCGACAACATGACCGACCGCATGGCCGCGCTGGCCACGCTGGCGCTCATTCCGGGCGCCGGCCGCGAGGACGCCCTCGCGGACTTCGCCGCCAGGTTCGCCCACGACCCCCTGATCATGGACAAGTGGCTGGCGCTGCAGGCTATGATCCCGGAACCGCAGACGCTCGATCGGGTCAAGGGCCTGATGCAGCATCCGATCTTCACGCTCACCAATCCCAACCGGGCACGCGCGCTGATCGGATCTTTCGCCATGGGCAATCCAACCCAGTTCAACCGGATCGACGGTGCTGGCTTCGATCTGCTCGCCGACGTGGTTCTGAAGCTCGATCCGCTCAACCCACAGGTCGCGGCCCGCCTGCTCACGGCCTTCCGCACCTGGCGCATGCTGGAGCCCGGCCGACGCCTGAAGGCCGAGGCCGCGCTCAAACGCGTCGCCGCGGCCGGCAACTTATCCCCAGACGTGACCGATATCGCCGCGCGCTCGCTTGGCTAGATGTAGCGCCTCAACCAAGTACACCACCCACATCTAGCGATATCTAAGGGCCCAGCCACCGCCGGACGGATTCGACGTTAACTTTAATCGAATCTTGTCCGGTAACCTTTCGGCAACACTCTGGACAAAGAGCGCGAACACGACTCTGATGGCCTCGATTCGGGAAGATGCGGCACATCGACCTGTATCTGGTTGAGGATTCCGAAGGGGGCCACCGATGGCGCGCGGCCAAGCCGCGACGGCGTGCGACCCTGCACGCGCGGCGACGATTCTAGGTGTAGCCAGGTCAATCACTCACCCGGCCTTCGGCCGATTGGTCGCGGCCGAGCCCTGGCTGAAGCTCGCCGTCCCGACGCTGCTCGGCGTGTTCCTGGCCACCCTGGTCGCCAGCGCAACGATCCAGGCTCTCGACACGCGGGCCGAGACCATCGACGACACCATCACCGCCGTCGACCTCGTCGCTTCCACCATCGCCGGCCAGGCGACAGCGCGCGCCGCGCAGGCGCCCTTGGACACGGCGGGCATCCGCGCGCTCCTCGACCGCGCCCTTCCGACCTCGGCCTTCGTCAGCGGGCGGTTCGCTGCCGTGTCCGACGGCAGCGGCACCATCGTCGCCGTGACCCCGCATGGCATCATCCCGCCCGCCGGCACGCTGACCGATCTCCTGGGCAACGCCCAGGCGCTGACCACCTTCGCCGATCGCGCTGGGGTGATGCTCATCTCGCTCGCCAACGGCGACTGGGCCGTCGCGACCGTCCGCACCCTTCCCGCTCCGCTCGGCCAGGTCGCCGTGGTGCATCCGCTGTCCGGCGCCCTGGGCTCATGGAAGGCCCGCACGTGGAACCACGGCACGCTGCTGATCACCGTGAGCCTGGTGCTGATCGCCATTGCCGTCGCCTACTTCATGCAATCGGCTCGCGCCCGCACGGCCGACGAGATCTGCGAACGGGTGAAGGACCGGGTCGACACGGCGCTCAACCGCGGCCGGTGCGGCCTGTGGGACTGGGACATCGCTCGTGGCCGGATCTATTGGTCCGACAGCATGTACGCGCTGCTCGGCTATCATCGCCACGACGAGTTCCTGTCGTTCGGCGAGATCAACGCATTGGTGCATCCCGACGACGGCGATCTGTACGCCCTGGCCGATATGCTCGTGTCGTCCCAGGCCACCACCGTCGACTACGAGTTCCGCATCCGCGATGCCGAGGGCAACTGGGTGTGGCTGCGCCACCGCAGTGAGCTCGTCGAGACCGACGAGGGCGAGGGGCCGCACCTGATCGGCATCTCCGTGGACGTCACCGAGCAGCGCCGCATGGCGAGCCTCAAGCAGACCTCGGACAACCGCTTGCGCGACGCCATCGAGAGCATCTCGGAAGCATTCGTGCTGTGGGACGGCGAGAACCGGCTCATCACCTGCAATTCCAAGTTCCAGAGCTTGCATCGGCTGCCGCCGGACATGGCGCTGACGGGACGCAGCTACGACGAGGTGATGGAGGCTGGCAGCCTGTCGGTCGTGCATACGCACAGGCTGCCGGGCCCCGCCCGGGCGAGCAGCGGCAACACCTTCGAGGCCCAGCTGGCGGACGGGCGCTGGCTGCAGGTCAACGAGCGGCCGACGAAGGACGGCGGCCACGTGTCCGTAGGAACGGACATCACCGCGCTGAAGCGCCACGAGGAACAACTCGTCGATTCCGAGCGGCGGCTGTTGCAGACGGTCTCCGACCTGCGCCGCTCACGCCAGACGCTCGAGGCCCAGGCCCAGCAGCTGGCCGATCTCGCCGAACGCTATCTGGAAGAGAAGGGCAAGGCCGAAGCCGCCAACAGGGCGAAGTCGGAGTTCCTGGCCAACATGAGCCATGAGCTGCGCACACCGCTGAACGCCATCATCGGCTTTTCCGAACTGATGGAGTCGGGCATCTTCGGCAGCCTCGGGAGCTCCAAATACGAGGAGTATTGTCAAGACATCCACACCAGCGGCGAGTATCTGCTGCGGCTGGTCAACGACATCCTCGACATGTCGCGCATCGAGGCGGGCCAGATGCGGCTGGACAAGCAGCAGGTCGGCGTCGAGCAGGTGGTATCCATGGCCATCGACGCGGTCCGGGAAGCCGCCATTGCCAAATCCATCGAGATGAGCGTCGAGGTACCGAACGAGCTGCGCGTCCATGCCGATCCGCGGGCGCTCAACCAGATCCTGGTCCATCTGCTGCGCAATTCGGTCAAGTTCACGCCGGAGGGGGGCCGCGTCTGCGTCCGCGCCCGAGCCATCGCCGGCTCAGCCAACATCTACGTGGAGGACAGCGGCATCGGCATCCCCGCCGACGCGCTCGCCAAGCTGGGCCGCCCGTTCGAGCAGGCCGAAGATCAATTCGACAAGACCTACAAGGGTGCAGGGCTCGGCCTCGCCATCTCCAAATCGCTGGTGGAAATGCACGGCGGCTCGCTCAGGATCCGCTCCAGCGTCGGCACCGGAACCGTGGTGCTGGTGCACCTGCCGGTGAACGGCAGCGTCGAGGGCGACCTACCGGCGGCGGCCTAGGCTGGAGCGTTTGCGATCGGGGCCAACCACCCAATCGCAAGAGAAGCGCTTCGGATTCGAAACTTGGCGCATTTCTCCGCAATTGGATGGCGCTCACCAATTGCGAATGCTCTGAACCGCCCGCCTCCTGCAAACGCATCGCCATCTGGGGGCGCCGGCGCGCCGGCGGACGCCCGTCTTGCCGTGCGCCCGGCCGACATTCGACGTTTGCCGTTGCCTCGGGCAGTCTGCACATGCTGGAACGGCATTTCCCCCCGGGTGCGCGCTGGACCCGGGGCGGAGCGCCCGGCGGCTTTGACGGAGAAGACTATGGCGACGATCACGACGATCGAGGCACTGCGGCAGATCATCCCGGCCACGGGCAGGACCACCAAGATCCGTGATCACATCGACGAACAGGGCCGCGACTTCATTGCCGCGTCGCCCTTCCTGATCATGGCGACGACAAGCGCCTCGGGGATCGTCGAGGTCAGTCCCAAGGGCGACGCGCCGGGCTTCGTCGAGATGCAGGACGATCGCACGCTCCTCGTCCCCGACCGCGTCGGCAACAATCTCGCCTTCGGCTTGGAGAACCTGATAGCCAATCCGGCGATCGCGCTGATCTTCATCGTGCCCAACACCGGCGAGACCCTGCGCGTCACCGGCAGGGGCGAGATCATCGACGATGCCGACGTCTGCGAGCGTATGAGCGCGCGCGGTAAGGCCGCCAAGCTGGTGACCCGCATCCACGTCGAGCGCGCCTACTTCCACTGTGCCCGTTCGCTCTTGCGGGCCAGCCTGTGGGATCCGGCGACGTGGCCGCCACCCGGCAAGATCTCCTTCGGCCGCATCATCGCCGAAGCAACGGCCGACGCACGGACGGACGTGGCGACGTTCGACCGCAACATCGACGAAGCCTACAAGTACCTGTAGCGCGGCCCGCTCAAGCCAGCAGGCGGTTGAAGGCTCCGCGGACGCCTTTGCGCGTGTCGGCGAGATGCGCCTGGAGCCGCCGCACGTCCGGCAGCCCCGCCGCAGCGGCGATGCGCGTCAGCACCGTCGGCGCCACCCGCGCCGCATCGAACGCTCCCTCCACCGCCAACCGCTGCCATTGCAGCACCGTGGTGAAGAGTTCGTGGGCATCGCGCAGCAGGGCCGCGTCGTTCGGTTCGACAAACCCGTGACGCTCCGCCGCCGCCAGCACAGCCATCGGCTCCGGCGCGATCAGCGACGGCGCCTGGGCGGCATGGGCCAACACGAGGAACTGGGCGATGAACTCGATGTCCATCAGCCCGCCGCCGTTCAGCTTCAAGTCCCACGGATCGCGGTCGCCCTTCTCCTTGGCGACGAGGGCGCGCATGGCGAGCACGTCCTTGGCCACCGCCTGGGCGCCGCCCCGCTGCCGCAGGATCGACGCACGCTCGGCCGTAAAGCTGCGCCCGAGCTCTGCGTCCCCGGCGATGACGCGCGCGCGCGTGAGGGCCATCCGCTCCCAGGTCTCGGCGCCCTCCCGGTGATAGGCCACAAAGCCCTTGAACTGGGTGGCCACGGGCCCGGTGCGACCTTCCGGTCGCAGGCGCATGTCCACCTCGTAGAGGCGGCCGCGCCGCGTCGGCACGGTCAGGGCGCTCAGCAGGCGCTGCGTCAGCCTGTTGTAATAGACTGAGGCATGCAGCGGCCGCGCCCCATCGCTCTCGCTCCGCGCGGCGTCGTAGTCGTAGAGGAGCACGAGATCGAGATCGGACGAGGCGGTCATCTCGCGCGAGCCCAGCCGTCCGAGTCCGAGGACGACGGCGCGCCCCCCGGGCACGACGCCATGCTCGCGCGCAAAGGCAAGCGACACCGCTTCGAACGAACTGGCGACCGCTGTCTCGGCGATGATGGTGAAGGCCTCACCCGCCCGTCCGGCCGAGTAGATGCCCGAGAGCATGCGGGCTCCCACCATGAAGGTGACGAGACGGATGGCGTCGCGCGAGCGGTCGAGGAACTCCTCGAAGCTGGCCGGCTCGCCGATCAGCGCGCGCACACGATCGGCGAGGTGTGAGAGATCCGCGACGTCCTCGGTGAACGCGGGATCGATGACGACGTCGAGCACATGCGGGCGCTCGGATACGATCTCGGCCAGCCGTGGCGCCGAACCGAGGAGATCGGCGAACAGGTTCAGCAGCCGCTCGTTGGAGCGCAGCATGGAGAGAAGTTCCACGGCGGCGGGCATGCGGGCGAGGGCGGCGTCGAGAGCGGCCAGCGCCCCATCGGGATCGGCCGTGCGGCCGAGCGCCGCCAGCAGCGCCGGCGTCAGCTCCGTCAGCACCTCGCGAGCCCGCGGGCTCGTGACCGCGGCCCGGCGGCCGAAGTGCCAGCCCCGGATGGTCTCCGCCGTGCACGCCGGATCGCGGAAGCCGATCCGCACCAGCGTCTCCAGTGTGTCGGGATCGTCGCTCGTGCCAGTGAACACCAGGCTGCCGGCTTCAGTCGCGAGCGCCGGCCCCTCCTCGAACAGCAGCGCGTAGTGGTGCTGAACCGTGCGGGCGACGCGCGTCAGCGCCTCGCCCAGCGCCTTGGTCGATGCGAAGCCCGCGAATTTGGCGATATCGGCAAGCTCGGCCGCTTCCGTCGGCAGACGCTGCGTCTGCTGGTCGCCCACCATCTGCAGCCGATGCTCCAGGCGGCGCAGGAACCGATAGGCGTCGCTGAGATCGTCCCGCGCCTGCGGGGTGATCCAGCCGTCGGCCGCCAGCACGCCGAGCATGTCGAGCGTGCGCTTGCCGCGCAGCGCCGGCCGGCGGCCGCCGAAGACGAGTTGCTGCGTCTGGACGAAGAACTCGATCTCGCGAATGCCGCCGCGGCCGAGCTTGATGTCGTGGCCTGCCAGGGCAATGACGTCATGGCCCTTCACCACGTGGATCTGCCGCTTCATCGCGTGAATGTCGGCGATCGTGGCGAAATCGAAGTACTTGCGCCAGATGAAGGGGCCGAGATCCTCCAGGAAGCGAGCACCGAGCGCGAGATCGCCGGCGATCGGCCGTGCCTTGATGAAGGCGGCCCGCTCCCAATTCTGCCCGACGGTCTCGTAGTAGGTGAAGGCGGCCGGCAGCGAGATCGCGGGGGATGTCGAGCCCGGGTCCGGCCGCAGGCGCAGGTCGACGCGGAAGACGTAGCCGTCGGCGGTGCGCTCCTGCAGCAGCTTCACCAGCGCCTGCGTCAACCGCAGGAACACCGGCGCCGGCTCCAGCCCCTCCCGCAGCGGCGCGGCCGGATCGTAGAAGACGACGAGGTCGATATCGCTGGAGTAGTTCAGCTCGCCCGCGCCGTGCTTGCCCAAGGCCAGCACCACGAGGCCGCACGCGGCCTCCGGCTCCGCTGCGTCGGACAGCAGCATGCGACCGAGACGGCCCTGCTCGGCCAGCAGGAAGCGCACGGCCGAGCCGACGCAGGCGTCGGCAAAGACGGTGAGCGCCCCCGTCACCTGCTCGACCGACCAGAGCCCGCCGAGGTCTGCCAGCGCCACCAGGAGCGCCGCCTCGGCGCGCAACTGGCGCAGCTGCCGCATTAGGTCTTCACCATCGCCCGGTTGGCGCCAGGACGCGGCCGCCGTCGCGACCAGCCCCGCATGGGCGCTCTCCGGTGCCGTCGCGACAAGACGCAGCAGGCGCGGGCGATCGGCGCACGCGAGCCGGGCGAGAAACGGCGAATGATCGAGGACGCCGAGCAGCAGATCACGCAGCCGAGGTGCCTCAGCGACGATGGCCGCCAGGCCGGCGCCATCGGCACCGTCGACCAGGTCGGCCAGCGCCGCTTCCGCCTTCCGCCGATGGCTGAGCTTCGGCGTAGCGACGATACGATCGCGGAGCGGGCCCGCCTCGGACCGCCCAGCCTCGCCAGCGCGCGCGCTCACGCCGCGGCCTTCAGCGGCAGTTCGATCACGGCGCGCAGGCCCGGCTGGTTGTCCTCCAGCCGCAGCTTGCCACCGTGCAGGCGCGCCACCGCTGCCGCCAGGCTCAGCCCGAGCCCGAAGCCCGGCCGGCTGCGCGCTCCTTCCAGGCGCACGAAGCGCTCCAGCACGTGTTCCCGCTCGCCGTCTGGAATTCCCATCCCGCGATCCGCCACCACCAGCTCGATGCGATCGCCCCGCCGGCAGGCGGTCACCGACAATTGCGCACCGGCGGCGGGTGTCGCACCCGACGCGGCACCGGGACCCGCACCGGCACTGCCCACGTCGGCGGACGGGAGCGCGCCTCCTGCCGGCGCCGCATACTTCAGGGCGTTGTCGACCAGGTTTGCCATGGCCTGGCTGAGCAGCTCCCGGCTGCCGTGCACGGGCAGGTGGTCCTGCACGTCGATGATCATGGGCATGCCCGCCTCCTCCGCCAGCGGTTCATAGAGGTCGGCGACGCTGCGCGCGACCTCGGCGGCGTCAAAATCCGTCATCGTCTCGCGCGTACCGCCGCCGGCTTCGAGGCGCGCGATCATCAGCAGCGCGTTGAAGATCCGGATCAGATTATCCGATTCCTCGATGGTGCCTTCCAGCGCCTGCGCATATTGCTCGGGCGTCCTGGCGGTGCGCAGGGCCTCCTCCGCCCGATTGCGCAGACGCGTCAACGGCGTCTTGAGGTCGTGGGCAATGTTGTCCGATACCTCCTTCAGCCCGCTCATCAGCTCGCCGATGCGATCGAGCATGGTGTTGAGGTTCTGGGCCAGGCGGTCGAGCTCGTCGCCCGTGCCCGCCACGGGCAGCCGGCCGGCGATATCGCCCGCCATGATGGTCTGAGCCGACGCGGTCATGTCGTCGACGCGCTTCAGCACGCGGCGGGTAATGAACCAGCCGCCCACGACGGCGAGCAGGGTGATCAGCCCGACCGACAGGCCGATCGCCCGGCGCATGACGTCGCGCAGGCGGTCCTGCTCCTCCAGATCGCGGCCGACGAGCAGCCGGAAGCCGCCCGGCAACACGTAGACCTGGGCCAGGGCGCGGCCATTGACGCGCCGCTCCTCGCTCTCCGTCGCCAGCGAATATTCGATGACGCGTGTTCCCGCCTCGTCGAGTGCGTCGGCCGGCAAGTCGCCGATGTTGCCGGCGAGGCGCTCGCCGGCGAAGGTCGTCACCAGATAGAGCGACGCGCCGGGACGGCGGATGCGGCGGTCGACGCTGACGATCAGGCGGCGGATCCCGCCCAGCCGGTACTGCTCCGCCAGCCCGCTGGTCTCGGCTGCAATAGTCGAGCGCACCTGGTCGAGCAGCAGCTCGCGCGCGTTGAAGGCGACGTAGCCGAGCACGAAGCCCGCGAACAGCACAAAGACGATGAGATAGATCAGCGACAGCTTGAAGGCGGTCGTGCGGAAGAGCTTACCGAGCGCTGTCACGGACCATGTATCCCGCCCCTCGGATGGTGTGGATCAACACCGTGTCGTAGCCCTTGTCGACCTTGGCGCGCAGGCGCGACACATGCACGTCGATAACGTTGGTCTGCGGGTCGAAGTGATAGTCCCAGACGTTCTCGAGCAGCATCGTCCGCGTCACCACCTGGCCGGCGTGCTTCATCAGATACTCGAGGAGACGGAATTCGCGCGGTTGCAGCACGATCTCGTTGCCGGCGCGCGTGACGCGGTGCGACAGGCGATCGAGCTCCAGCGCCCCGACCCGGTAGGTGGTCTGCTCGGCCGACGGCACGTGCCGGCGGCGGGACAGCACCTCGACCCGGGCCAGCAGCTCGGCAAAGGCGTAGGGCTTGGCCAAGTAGTCGTCGCCACCGGCGCGCAGGCCCTTGACGCGGTCATCGACCTGGCCGAGCGCCGACAGGATGACGACCGGGGTCTCCACCTCCTGCTCGCGCAGCGAGCGGATCAGCGACAGGCCGTCGAGCTTGGGCAGCATGCGGTCGACGACGAGCACGTCGTAGAGGCCCTCGCGGGCGAGCGCATAGCCCTCAAGACCGTCCGGCGCATGGTCGGCGACGTGGCCCGACTCCTGGAAAGCCTTGACCATATAGGCGGCCGCCTCAGGGTCGTCCTCAACAACGAGAATCCTCATGTCGGACATGATAGCCGCTCCCAAACGCAAACGGCAGGCCGGGCACGAAGCCCGACCTGCCGCCCCCTCCCGGAATACCGGCCCCAGCGGGGCGACTGGAGAGCCGAGACCGGATTCCGAAGCTGGTTGAAGCGTTAGCCGATCAGGCGGTCGGCACCTGGATGGCGAGGAAGCGCGAGCCCTTCTGCGATTCCAGCCGCATCAGCACTGCCTTCTTGCCGTCCTTGCGGCTTTGGGCGATGGCGCTCTTGACGTCCTGGGGCGTCTCGACCGCCTTGCCCGCCACCTCGGCGATCACGTCGCCGGGCTTGAGGCCCTTCTCCTCGGCCGGCGAGCCAGGCTCGACGCCAACCACGACGACACCCTTGGCGGCAGCGCCACCGACGCTGTCGGCCGGAGCCAGCGACAGGCCGAGCTTGCCGACGTCCGCGCCCTTGTCGTCCGAGCGGGAGGCGGTCTTCTCGCCGGGCAGCTTGCCCAGCTTGACGCTCAGCTCCTGGCTCTTACCATCGCGCCACACGGTCAGCGTCACGGTCGAGCCGGGCTCCAGGCCGGCGACCTCGCGGCTCAGCTCGCGCGCGTCCTTCACGCCCTTGCCGTTCAGCGCCGTGATGGCATCGCCCGTCTTGACGCCGGCACGGCCGGCCGGAGTGTCCGGATCGACCTTGGCCACCAGCGCGCCCTCGGGCTTGCTGAGCCCGATGCCGTCGGCGATGTCGGCGGTCACCGGCTGGATCTGGACCCCGAGGAACCCCCGGTGCACGCCGCCATGGTCGCGGATATCCGCCACGATCTTCTGCGCGGTCTCGGACGGGATCGCGAAGGCGATGCCGACACTGCCGCCGGACGGCGAGGCGATCGCGGTGTTGATCCCGACCACTTCACCGGCAAGGTTGAACGTCGGGCCGCCCGAGTTGCCGCGGTTCACCGGCGCGTCGATCTGGATGAAGTCGTCGTAGGGACCAGCCCCGATGTCACGGCCGCGGGCCGAGACGATGCCCGCCGTCACCGTGCCGCCCAGGCCGAACGGATTGCCCACGGCGATCACCCAGTCGCCGATGCGCGGCATGGCCGAGCCGAAGGACACCGTCGGATACGGACCGTTCTCCACCGTCTTCAGCAGCGCCAGGTCGGTCTTGGGATCCGTGCCGACGACCTTAGCCTTGAGGGTGCGCCCGTCGTCGGTGATGACCTCGACGTTCATGCCCTTCTCGACGACGTGGTTGTTGGTGACGATGTAGCCGTCCTTGGAGATGAAGAAGCCGGAGCCCTGGGCTTCACCGAAGCGGCGCGGGCCGGGGCGGCCGCGGGGACCTTCCCCGCGATCCTCGTCCATACCCTGGCGCTGGCGCGGGCCGGCCGTGCCGCCGTCCTGCTGGAAGCGGCGGAAGAAGCGCTCCATCGGGCTGCCCGGCTCAAGGCCGAACTCTTCCATCGACATGCCGCCGGCGCCGGTCGGCTGATCCTCGGCGACCTTGACCCGCACGGAGACGACCGCCGGCTTCACCTTGGCGACGACGTCGGCAAAGGAGGGCTGAACCGCAGTCTGGCTGGGGGCGGCGGCCGTCTGGGCGACGGCCTGGTTGTAGGGTGGCAGCACCAGCCCCTCCACCACGCCGGCGGCCGCGATCGCGCCGATGGCGGCGGCGCCGAGCAGCACGGACGTGCGCGCGCGGCGGCGGGCACGCGGCATGCGGATCTCGGTCGGTGCGCCCTCCAGTTCGGGCTGCGGCTGCGCGGGAGGAAGTGAATGATGCATGACCCAACTCCATGGCCGTTCGGCCGGTTGCTATGGAGTGGACCATGACGGCGCGCGGCTTACGGCACTCTCTCCGGCGCATGAAACTTTCGTAATGGCGCGGCGCGGCGCGCGGCAGGATGAAACCACCCGTGCTCGGCCCCGTGCCAATCTTGAAGCTGGAGGTTCTTCTCTTTTGCGTCGGTGACGCCCGTCCGATCGCGACAGGCAAGGCGCATTGCGCCTCGCCGTTCAGCGTTCCTCGTTCAGGATCGCATCGAGCTTGGCCTGCTCGGCCGGACTCAGGTCGGGGGGCGGCGGCGGTCTCCGTGTCCGCCGGCCAATCACAATGGCCACGGCGCCGGCCAGCAGCACGAGGAGCGGGCTTGCCCACAGGATCGCCGTGTCCAGTTTGAACGGCGGTTTGAGCAGGACGAAGTCCCCATAGCGGCTGACGACGAAGTCGCGCACGGCCCTGTCGCTGTCGCCCGATTGCAGGCGCTCCCGCACCAGCAGGCGCAGGTCCCGCGCCAGCGGCGCGTCCGAATCGTCGATCGACTGATTCTGGCAGACGAGGCAACGCAGGCCCGCGGAGATGTCGCGCGCCCGCGCCTCAAGCTGCCTGTCGGCCAGCACTTCGTCCGGCTGCAGGGCGACCGCGGGCAAGCTGGCGGTCACGGCCAGGAGCATCACCCCCGCAATGCCCCAGCGCCGGCAACGCACCGCCCTACTCCGCCGCCGCCGGCGTCGCCGTCGGCAGCGATGCCTGGGCCCGCCGGGATGGCACCGGCACGCCGAGGCGCAGGCGCCGATCGCTCAGAGACAGGGCTCCACCGAGCGCCATCACCACCGCGCCCAGCCAGATGAGCAGCACGAACGGCTTCCAGTAGATGCGCACGCCCAGGGCTCCGTCGCGGCTGTCGCCGAGGCTGACGTAGACTTGGCTGAGACCCAGGGTGCGGATGCCCGCCTCCGTCGTCGTCGTCGCCCGCGCGGCGTAGAATCGCTTGGACGCCTCGACCGACGCGACCGCAGCTCCCCCCTCGATCAACCGAAAACGGGCCGCCTCCTCGTTGAAGTTGGGCCCCGTGCGCGGGAAGGCGCCCTCCAAGACCACCGTGAACGGGCCGGCCTGCGCCGCCTCTCCCGGTTTGAGTGTAACCAGCGTCTCGACACTCCACGCCTGGGCGGCGAGGCCGAGCACGACGACACCGACGCCGGCGTGCGCCACCGCCGACCCCCAGGCGGAGCGAGGCAGGCCGAAGGCCCGGCGCAGGGCGTTCGACAGCGGCATACCGCGCGACCAGCTGCGTGCGACCACCTCGTTCACGCCAGCCGCGACCAGAAACAGCCCGAGGCCGACACCGAACACGGCGAGCACCGGCCCGCCCCGCGTCACCGCGACGGTGACGGCACCGCCCACGACGGCAATGGCCAGCGCCGCGACGACGCGCTGCGCCGCGCCGAGCAGGTTGCCGCGCTTCCAGGCGAGGGCCTGGCCAAAGGGGACGAGCAGGAGCAGCGCGAGGGCCAGCGGCAGGAAGGTCAACTCGAAGAACGGCGCACCGACCGAGATCTTGTCGCCGGTGAGCGCCTCCAAGGCGAGCGGGTAGATCGTGCCGATCAGCACCGTTGCGCAGGCCGAGGCGAGCAACAGATTGTTGAGCACGAGGGCGCCTTCCCGCGATACAGGCGCGAACAGGCCGCCTTGCTTGAGCACCGGGGCACGCCACGCGAACAGTGCGAAGCCGCCGCCGATGAAGGCGACGAGGATGCACAGGATGAAGAACCCGCGGCCCGGGTCGGTGGCAAAGGTGTGAACCGAGGTCAGCACGCCGGAACGCACGAGAAACGTCCCGAGCAGCGACAGTGAGAAGGTCAGGATGGCAAGGAGCAGCGTCCAGACCTTGAGGGCGTCGCGCTTCTCCATCACCAGCATCGAGTGCATGAGCGCCGTGCCGGCGAGCCACGGCATCAGCGAGGCATTCTCGACGGGATCCCAGAACCAGAAGCCGCCCCAGCCGAGCTCGTAATAAGCCCAGTAGGAGCCCATGGCGATGCCGAGCGTGAGGAAAATCCAGGCGACCAGCGACCATGGCCGCACGGCGCGCGCCCAGACCGCATCGATGCGCCCCTCGATGAGAGCCGCCGCGGCGAACGCAAAGACGATGGAGTAGCCCACGTAGCCGACGTAGAGCAGCGGCGGATGGATGGCGAGGCCGATGTCCTGGAGGATCGGATTGAGATCCTGGCCTTCGGCAGGCGCCGGAAACACCCGCGCGAACGGATCCGAGGTGGCGAGCACGAAAGCCAGGAAGGCAATCGTCACAACGCCCTGGACGGCGAGCGTGTCGGTGCGCAGCGGCTCGGGCACTGAGCGGCGCGACACGGCGACGAGCGCCCCGAACAGCGCCAGAACCAAGATCCACAGGAGCATGGAGCCCTCGTGGTTTCCCCAGACGCCGGTGACCTTGTAGAGCAGCGGCTTGAGCGAGTGGGAATTCTCGACCACGTTGACGACCGAGAAGTCCGACGTGACATGTGCCTTGACCAGGGCGGCGAAGGCGATCAGGACGCAGACGAAGACGGCAACCGCTGCTGCCGGCCCGATGCTCATCAGCGCCGCGTCACGCGCCCGCGCCCCCCAGAACGGCAACACCACCTGGATCACAGCGAGCGCCAAGGCCAACGCCAGTGCGTAGTGGCCGACCTCGACGCTCATTGGGTGACGGCCTTCGCGTCGCTGGCGGCCGCCGGCTGCTCGCCTTGCCAGACGCCCTGCTTCTTGAGCGCGGCCGCAACCTCCCGCGGCATGTAGCGCTCGTCGTGCTTGGCAAGCACGCTGGCGGCCCGGAACGAGCCGTCGGGCTGAAGCGTGCCCTCGGCGATGACGCCCTGCCCCTCGCGGAACAGATCCGGGAGCAGCCCCGTGTAGGTGACGGCGACGTCCGTGGCCGTGTCGGTGATGGCGAATTGGACGGTCTGGCCGGCCTCCCGCACCATGGACCCCGGCTTGACGAGCCCGCCGATGCGCACGCGGGCGCCCGGGCCGATCCCCTTCTGCGCGATTTCAGTCGGCCCATAGAAGAATACGATGGTGTCGCGCATGGCGAAGAGCACCAGCCCGACCGCCACGGCCAGGACTCCCAGAGCGGATCCGATAAGCGCCAGACGGCGCTGCTTGCGGGTCATGCGAGGGCCCTCGAGCTCACGGTTTCGCCGCCGGCTCGACGAGCCCGAGCTCGCGCGCCAGCCCCTCTAGGCCAGCCACGTCCGCTGGACGCGCGGCAAGTGCCCGTTTGCCGGCCTGCACCGCCACGACCGCCTTCGCCTGGTCGCCCAGCACGACATAAGATCGCACCAGGCGCAACCAACCCTGTGCGTCGTTGCCGTCCTGTGCCAGCCGCTGGGCAAGCCCCTCGACCATTCCGGCGATCGCTGCTTTCTGCTCGCTCGCGGGTAAATTCGCAATGGCCGCCGACGCCGCAGGCGCCGACAACGCGGCCAGCTTGGCCTCAACCGTGGATCGCCACGGCGCGCCCGGCGGCGCCGACGCAATCAGCGCCGACAGGCGCGTAGCCGCCTCATCGGGGCGGCCGTCCTGTTCGGCGGCAAGCGCCAGATAGAACTGAGCTTTGGCGGATTTCGGATCACCCGCCAGGCCCCGCTCGAAGACACGCCGGGCCGCCTTCTCGACCACACCGTTGGCCGCCGCCACGAGAGCTTCTCCGTAGGCGGCGAGCCGGTCGGGCGTCTCGCCCAGCAGGCGGATGGCGTTCTCGTAAGCCCGCACGGCATCGCCGGCGCGGCCGCTCTTCAGGTAAACCGGCGCCAGCACGTCCCAGCCGCGGCCGTCAGCCGGATCCCGCGCAAGGTGCGCCTCCACGCGCGCCACCGCCTCGGCCATCCCCATCCCTCCCGCCCTCGGCGCTTCGCGCGCCGCCAGGGGCTGGGCGGGCAGCCCTGGCGAGCCGACGGCGCCGTAGACGGCGATGGCCACGAGCGGGATGGTCGACAGCGCGACCGCGGATGCGGCCCGGCGGCGGCGCAGGGCCGGCTCGCTGTCGCCACCGGTGGCCGGCGCGGCGCCGGCGCTGGCGCGGATCAGGCGCCTGGCCGCCTCCGCCCGGGCGGCATCCGCCTCCCCCGGTTCCAGCAGGCCGCGGCCGAGATCCCGGTCGATCTCGGCGAGTTGGGCGGCATAGAAGGCAGTCTGATCGACGGCACCCGCCCGCGTCGGCAACCGCCGCGACAACGGCCACAGCACGGCGAGCACGGCGATGCCGGTCATGACCGCGAAAGCGAGCCAGATCGTCATAGGCTTTCCTACAGCAACGCTGCCGCACAAAAGAGAGCTGGGCGCGGCGACATAAGGTCACGCGCGCAACGAATTCAGACGGCAGGAAGTTTGAGCACAGCTCTCAGGCCACCGAGCGGTGATGTCCCAAGTTCAAGTGATCCGCCGTAAAGCTCTGCCAGCTCCGCAACGATGGATAGGCCAAGTCCGGATCCAGGTTTGCTCTCATCCAGCCTGCGCCCGCGCGCTACAGCCTCATCGCGAACATTTTCGGGAAGTCCGGGCCCGTCATCATCTACCGTCAGCACGACCATGGATTTGTCGCCTGCCAGCACGACTTCTGCGTGCAGCGACAGCTCGGAAGCCGCCCATTTGAAGGCGTTGTCGGCCAGGTTTCCGGCCATGTCCTGGAAGTCGTGGATCTCGCCACGAAAGCGCGCACCCTCGGGCACCCGAACATCGACCGCGAGTCCGCGCTCGCCGTAGATCTTGCCCAAGGTGCGTCCCAACGCCTCGATGACCGGGCCGATGTCCGTCACCGTGCCCAAGGTCCCGGCGAGTGCCGCGGCACGGGCCCGATCGAGATAATAGTTGATCTGGTCCCGCATCAGGCTGGCCTGGTCCCGCATCTTGGCGGCGAGGTCGCCTTCCGCGCCGTCCGCCTCGTTGACGATCACGCTGAGCGGCGTCTTCAGCGCATGCGCCAGGTTGCCCACCTGGGTGCGGGCGCGGCCGAGGATTTCCCGGTTGGCGTCGATCAACAGGTTGAGCTCGACGGCCAGTGGCGCCACGTCGACCGGATATTCGCCGGCAATCTTGTCCGCGTCGCCGTGGCGGACCTCCTCGATGGACCGCCGCAGCCGGCTGAGCGGCTCCAGACCGAACTTCACCTGCAGCATGGTGGTCAGCACTAGCGCGCAGCCCAGCAGAATGAAGGTGACCGTCAGCCAGAAGGTGAACTGGGAGATTGCCGCCTCGATCTCGTCCGCCGGTCCCGCCACCAGGACATCGAAGCGGCCGTCCTCGGCCAGGTCGATGCGTCGGCCGACCACGCGCAGGCGCCTGTCGTCCAGGCCGTTCTCGTAGCCCGTCACCACCTCGCCCTGCCCCTTGACCGGGCTCTCGGCGGCCGATCGCAACTGCGCGCCGAACAGCGAGCGCGACGCCCGGACATCCCGCGGTCCGCCGTCCAGGCGGCTCACCTGCCAGTACCAGCCCGACAGTGGCAGCTCGAAGCGCGGCTCGCCTACGGCGCCGAGTTCCTTGGTCTCGAAGGCGCCGGGTGCCGCGAGGTCAGCAACGATATCGGTCAGGTAGACCTGCAGGCGCTCGTCGAAAGCGCGCTCGGACGTCCTGCGGTACAGCGCAGACAGGATCAGGCCGGCGATCACGAGAATGAACAGGCACCAGAACACCGCCGAGGCAAAGAGCCGGGTGGCGATGGACCGGCGCCCCAGCGCGAGCCACGACGGTGAAGGGCCAGCTCGCGTCGGCATGTCAGCTGGACGCTTCAGGTGCCTCGACACGATAGCCCAGCCCGCGCACCGTCTGGATGATGTCGATCCCCAGCTTGCGGCGGAGCCGCCCGACGAACACCTCGATCGTGTTGGAGTCGCGGTCGAAGTCCTGATCGTACAGATGCTCGATCAGCTCCACCCGGGAAATGACGCGCCCGGTATGGTGCATGAGGTAGGACAGCAGCCGGTATTCATGCGAGGTGAGCTTGACGGGATTGCCGTCGACCACGACGCGGCCACCGCGGGTGTCGAGCCTGACGGGGCCACAGACGATTTCGTTGGTGGCATGCCCGGCGGCGCGGCGCAGCAGCGCCCGCAGGCGGGCCAGCACCTCCTCCATGTGGAACGGTTTGGTCACATAGTCGTCGGCGCCGGCGTCGAACCCCTGCACCTTGTCGCTCCAGCGGTCGCGCGCCGTAAGGATGAGCACCGGCATGTTGCGCTCGGCGCGGCGCCACGCCTGCAGGACAGCGATGCCGTCGACGCGGGGCAAGCCCATGTCGAGCACGACGGCGTCGTAGGGCTCCGTCTCGCCCAGAAACTGGCCCTCCTCGCCGTCGAACGCCTTGTCGACGACGTAGCCGGCTTCGGTCAGAGCGGTCACGATCTGACGGTTCAGGTCCTTGTCGTCCTCGACGACGAGCAATCGCACGGGGCTTCTCTCCTATCGCGCTCGCGCCCGGCAGCCCCGCGCGGACAAGCAGCTCAATTCGGCTGACGGCCGGTCTCCACCTTGCCGGAGCGGCCGTCGACAGTCACGCGCAGCACCCGGCCATCACGGCGCAGCACCGAGAGCTTGTAATAATAGTCGCCGCCACGGCGGCACAGGGCCGCGCGCACGACCTTGCCGCTCCCCGCGGCGCTGCGGGCAGCGCGGACCGCAGCGATCGACGGGATGATCGTCTTCTGGGCTTCGAGCTCGCGCATCTCGCCCTGGGAAAAACAGACCTCGCGATCGCCGTCCTCCGCCGCCCCCGCGGCGGGCCACCCGGCGAGCAACAAGGCGGCGATGGCCAAGCGTGCGGTCAGGCTCACGTGCACGAACATCCGCCTTCCATGCCGCGGGCTCCTTGAACGATCCATGAACAATTGGCCGTCGACGCCGGCCGGTCAACCTGAGCGCGGCTATTTGCTCGCCGCAGCCGGGCCACGCTGCACAGGACCGGCGAGCTCCTCCCGAGCAGCGGCAGTGCGGGATTGCGGAACGGCGCCCGGCGCAGCTACAGCAGGCGCTCCGGCGGCGCGGCGCGATCGGGCGTTTCCACCCGAGCGCAGAGAGCGCTCCGGATTCGAGAACGCTCTGGGAGCACACCGGCATGCCACGCACTTCGACGCGATTGCTCTACGCTGCGGTGGCGGCGCTTTTGTCGGTGGCCCCTCCGGCCCGCGCGGTCGTCGGCGGCGCAGAGGTGGACGGTGCGCTCAAGGCGTCGACCGTCATGGTGCTGGGTTCGGCCGGCAACGTGTGCACGGGCATCGTGGTGGCGCCGACGGCAGTGCTCACGGCCGGCCATTGCGCCACAAACGCCGCCGAGCACCGCATCCACTACATGGATGGGGGCGGCCAACCGGTGTTGCTGTCCATAGCGGACGTCGCCGTGCATCCGAACTACGACGCGGGCGCGATCAAGGGCCGCCGCCGGTCGATCGATCTGGCCCTGGTGCGGCTCGCCACTCCGCTGCCCGCCCGCTTCGTCCCGGCCGGGCTGACCGCCGCCGCCGTCCCGCCGCGCGCGGGGACGCGGGTCGTGCTCGGTGGTTACGGCGCTGATGGCAAAGGCCGTTCGGACGGCAGGTTCCGGAGTGCGGAACTGAGCGTGGCGGAGCCCTATGGCCCCGGCACCGTCCTGCTCTGGCTGGCCCCCGGCGCGGGGGCCGCGGCCGCTGGCGGCTGCGAGGGCGACTCGGGTGGACCGATCGCCCGCGGGGACGCCGTCATCGCGGTGACGACGTGGTCCAAGGGCAACGGCCGCGCCGCCTGCGGCGCCATGACCCAGGGCGTGCTGGTTGGCCCGCAACGGGGCTGGATCGATCGCACGCTCGCCGCTTGGGGGGCCGATCCGCGCTGGCGGTGAACATCCTTGCTGTCGGCTTCAGTGCGGGATGATCTTGCGCTTCGCCATCGCGCTCCACGTCTTTGTTTCGAGCAGGATCCCGTCCAAAATGCCGAGGCATTTTTTGGGGTTGTGCCCTAACGTCCCCATCATCGGGCCACGAACGGAATTCGCCGCACGATGCTCACGCTCGACCATCTGACAGTCGTTGCGCCGACGCTCGAGGCGGGCGTCGAGCATGTTCGGGACCAGCTCGGCGTCGAGATGGTTCCGGGCGGAACGCATCGCGAGATGGGCACTTACAACTGCCTGCTTCGCATCGGCGACAACACCTTCCTTGAGGTCATCGCCGTCGATCCCGAGGCGCCGCGTGCGCCAACGTGCTGGTTCGGGCTTGGCGACAGCCATGCGGTCGCCCGCGATTGGACTGCCGGACGACGGTTGCGCGCCTGGGTTGCCCGCGCGGACGATCTCGTCCGCGTTCTGGCCACCCACGGCGCTCTGCTGGGGCAGCGAACTCGCGTGTCTCGCGGGGGCCGGTCCTGGTGGTTTGCGGTGCGTCCCGACGGCTCGCTCCCAGCCGACGGGGCCGTTCCGGCCGCCATCGATTGGGGCGCGCGCCGCACGCCCGCACCCATGATGCCCGAGAGCGGCGTGACGCTGTCATCCTTCACGGTCGAGCATCCCGCGCCGCCCGCGCTGGCCGCTCTCTATGACGGCCTAGCAATCGCTGGGCGGCCAGAAATCCGCCCGGGACCACAGTGCCGGCTCCGGGCGACCTTCCGGACACCCAGCGGGCTGCGCGAACTGAGCTGAGGCCTACTGCCCGACGCTCGCCTGCAGCTTGTTGGCGAACAGCGCGATCGTGCGGGCGTAGACGTCCGCCTTGTTCCATTCCTTGATCGCGGCGAAGTTGGGTTCGCCGGGGTTCCAGCCGGCGCCCGGACGCCAGCCGTGGCCGCGCAGGTAATTTGCGATCGACGCCATGGTGTCGGTGCTGCTGCGGATCAGGTCGGCGCGACCGTCGCCATCGAAATCGACCGCGTAGTTGTAGTAGGCGGACGGCATGAACTGGGCCTGGCCCACTTCGCCGGCCCAGGCGCCGCGCATCTCGCGCGCGGTCAGGTCGCCGCGCTGGACCACGCGCAGCGCGTCCATCAGATGCTTGGTGAAGAAGGCGGTGCGACGGCAGTCGTAAGCCAGTGTGGCAAGGGCCGTGAAGGAGGGGGTGTTGCCACGCACGACGCCGTAATCGGTCTCCAGGCCCCAAATGGCGATCACCACGGCGCCCGGGACGCCAAAGCGGCTCTGAATCGCCTGCAACGTGCGCGCCTGGGACCGCATCAGCGCCTTGCCCTTGGCAAGGCGGCCGCCGCTGATCATGCGGGCCGAGAACTGCTCGAAGGACTGCTTGAAGACGTGTTGCCCGCGGTCCTTGTTGATGACGCCCTGGTCATAGCTGACATTGGCGAAAGCGGAATTGATCACGGCCGGCGAGATGCCTGCCGCCGCGGCCTCCCGCTTGAAGCTTTCCTCCCAGGCCGGAAAACCTGCCGGGCCCGAACCGCATTGCGCCGCGTGGGCGCCGCCCGACAGCGCGGCGCTCCCCGCGACCACGGCCACTGCCGCAACGATGCCTCGCATTGTCCTGGAGCCCATCTGCGCCACCCCGTCCCTATGCCGGAAGGCGTCAAGGCCTCCCGGACGCGCCGAGCCCGTACAGCCGGCGCGACACCACGATACGTACGGTTAACGCAGAGGGAGCGGCGCAACGGCAACAAAAAAATGCGGTGGACGCCACGCGCCGATGCAGGCCGTCGGGCGACGTTGCATCGTCGACACGCTTTTGCGGACAGAGCTGCTAGCAACGCCTCGGCCGACTCAGCCCGCCGCGCGCAGGCCTTCCGCCTCAGCCTCCATGTCCCCCCTGGGGGCGCCGTCGTCACGGCTGAGCGGCCGCGGATAGAGGCGGCGCATCTCGTCGCGCAGGAATTTTGCCGGCACATCATGGAAAGCGCCATGCTGGCGCTCGTACCTCATGAAAGTGCGCCCCTCTCCGTCGAAGGGCTGAAGCAGCGCGTCCGTGAGGCCATCGAAATCGAGCGGGGCAACGCCGAGCTTCTGGCACAGCGTGGCGTTGAACGTGGGGCTCGCCTTGATCCACCGGCCGTCGAGAAATACCTCGGTGAACCCGTGCCAGGCGAACAGATCGGTTCCCATGCGCTCCTTGAGCTGCGGCGTCGACAAATGGTTCGTCACGTCGGCGAACGCGACCCGGGCGGGAACGCCCACGGCCCGGCAGGCCGCGGCATAGAGTGAGGCCTTGCCCACGCAGTAACCGCGACCGGCCGCCAGCACGCTGGAGGCGCGGAAGGTCTCGGGCTTCGACGTATCGACGTAGGGGTCGTAATAGAGGTCCCGTACCTCCCGATAGAGCGCCCGCGCCTTGTCCCGCGCCGTGCTGGCGTCCGCCGCCACGCGCTCGGCGAAGGCCCGGACGTCCGGGTGGTCGCTGTCAATATATTCGGCGGGGCTGAGATAGACCCGCGGGGTGTCGTCGCTCACACGTGGCTCCCGTCGTCCGCAGCCGTCGGCCCGCCAGGCGGCCATCGGCAAGGTGGATAACCAAAGTTATGGCCCGATCCTTCCTGCTCCGCATCGCTGCGTCAAGGTTGCAGCACGCGCGATAATTTGGTTCCAAAATCTTTGATATATTGAACCATGCGATATCAGAATGGTGCCGGCGGCATTACATCCCAGGCGGTGGACGCTCGACCATCGGAGGACAGACCATGCCGCTCGTTCGCATATCCCTGCGCCGGGGCAAGCCCGCCGCCCACCTCAGCGCCGTAGTGGACGGTGTCTATGCGGCACTCCGCGAAACCTTCGACGTGCCGGACGACGACCGGTTCATCGTGGTCGACCAGCATGACGAGGGCGAGTTCGTCTACGGCGCCCGCTACCTGGGCTTCGCCCGCAGCGACGACCTGGTGATTATCCAATTGACCGTGACCAACCGGCGCTCGCGGGAGCAGAAGCAGGCGCTCTATCGGGCGATCGCGCAGCGCCTCGCGACCTCGCCGGGACTGCGTGCCGACGACATCTTCATCAATGTCGTCGAGGTGGCGGCGGAGAACTGGTCGTTCGGTGCGGGCGTCGCCCAATATGCCTGAACCGCAGCGGATGCCGATATGCAACACCCGGCGCAAATCGTTGTCTTCGTTGTGCTTCATAGTTGCAACGAAGCCGCACCGGACGGCACTAGAAGGGCAAGAACGAGCCGCGAATCGACCGGTGCTCGGCCGGCGCGGCTGCCGCGTGCCAAGGGTCAGTCTCGGTGCTCAATCGTCGTATGTTCATCGCGGTGTCGGCCACGGCCGCGCTCGCCGCCTGCCAGAGCCGCAACGCCGGCCCCACCATCCAGACGTCCGCTCCGCGGGCGCCCGGCGTGCCCGCCCAGCCCCTGGCGCTGGCGTCTGCCGAGGACGGCAACCTTGCGTCCATGTATGCGGCGATCCCTAACGATCGGTTTCCGATCCCGGCGGTGCCGCTCTCCGAGATCAATCCGGGCTTCTACCGCAGGCAGGTCGAATACACCGGCGCAGAGCCCGCCGGAACGATCGTCATCGATCCGAGCCGACGCTATCTCTACCTCGTCCAGGGCAATGGCCGGGCGATGCGCTACGGCGTCGGCGTCGGCCGCGAGGGCTTCGGGTGGTCGGGCCAGGCGCTCATCAACAGCAAGCAGGAATGGCCGGACTGGTATCCGCCCAAAGAGATGATCGAGCGCCAGCCGGAGCTCAAGAAGGTGGCCGTCAAGCTGCAGAGCGGCATCGGCGTCCCCGGCGGTCCGCGCAATCCGCTGGGCGCCCGGGCCATGTATCTGTACCAGAACGGCAAGGATACGCTGTTCCGCATCCACGGCACGAACGAGCCGCACACAATCGGCACGCGGGTGTCGTCAGGCTGCATCAGGCTGATCAATCAGGACGTCATCGATCTCTATTCGCGCGTGCCCATCGGCACCAAGGTGGTGGTGCTCAACGGCGCCGGGTTCGTCCCGATCGCCAACGTGCTGCCAACCCCTGAACCGAAGCGGCGGCGCTCGCGGAGCTAGGCCCGTCGCGATCGGCCGGGTGCGTCCGGCCCGAGCGTCCTCGACAGCTTTTCGCCATGGGACCGGGCCGTCCTATGGGTTACGAAATCCACATAAGGTCTCGAGACTGAAGCGCTTTCTTTGCGCTTGGGTGACTCCATCCAAGTGCAAGGCGCGCTAGCGTCTCGCCCTGGCGCGGGCGGGTACGCGCGTCGGCCAGCGGACGACGCGCTCCGGCAGTTCGTCGATGCTCATCTCGTCCTCTGTCCCGCTCAAGCGACCACGCACCGATACGCCCGCCGCGTGGACCGTGGCGGCATCGCCCGAGACGAGCGGGTGCCACCAGTAGAGCTCCCGCCCTTCCCGCACCAGACGGTAGGCGCAGGTCGGCGGCAGCCAACCGAGCTCGCGCACGGTGGAGGGCGTCAACCGCACGCAGTCGGGCACCTTGTCCTGCCGCGCCGGATAGTCGCGGCAGCGGCACGCCTCGCCGTCGAGGAGGACACAGCCCACATCCGTGTAGTGGACGCGGCCGGAGTCCTCGTCCTCGAGCTTGATCAGGCAGCAGCGGCCGCAGCCGTCGCACAGGCTCTCCCACTCGGCGTCGGACATGGCGTCGAGCGTCTTGGTGCGCCAGAACGGCTCCGCCGCCGGTGGCGGATCACGTAGCGGCGCGCTCATGGACGAGCAGTTGGCATGGCGCCATGCATCAAAGCGGCCTTGGAGTCGGCACAAAGACGAAACATTTACCTAACGAGCCTCTTTGCGTTATCCCATCTGACGTCGCCGGGCGAGCATCGATAATCTGCGAGCGTGGCGGCCACAGGGCCGCGACTGGAACGGATCGGACAAGTGACCGCTGACGGTGGTGAATCCAGATCGATGCGACTGCGCCGCTGGGCGCTCACCGTCGATTCGTGGATCGATACCAGCCTGTACAGCGCCGGTGCCCGACTCGCCCAGGGATGGCGCAGCTACTCCGACTTCGCCGATCGCTTCGCGGCCCGCGGGGCGCCGCGTGTCGCGGCCGATCTGGCCTGCGAGGGGCTCACCCTGTCGGTCGCCGCCGGCGTTGTCATGCTTGCGCTCGCCATCCCCGCCTTCAACGAGACGCGCGGCGAAGCGTGGCTGAAGCAGCCCGATCTCGCAGTCACCTTCCTCGACCGCTACGGCGAGGAGATCGGCCGCCGCGGCGTGCGCCAGGACGACAGCCTGAAGCTCGACGACTACCCCGACTATTTCCTGCAGGCCGTGCTTGCCACCGAGGATCGCCGGTTCTTCCAGCACCTAGGCGTCGACCCGATCGGCACGTCGCGGGCGCTGTTCGTCAATGCCCGGGCGTCCGGCGTCGTGCAGGGCGGCTCGACGATCACCCAGCAGCTCGCCAAGAACCTCTTCCTCAGCAACGAGCGGTCGATCGAGCGCAAGATCAAGGAGGCGTTCCTCTCCCTGTTCCTCGAGGCGCGGCTGACCAAGAGCCAGATCCTCAAGCTCTACCTCGACCGCGTCTACATGGGTGGCGGCAACTTCGGCGCGGCGGCGGCGGCCGAGTTCTATTTCGGCAAGTCCGCCCGCGACCTGACGCTCGCCGAAGCCGCCATGCTGGCCGGCCTGTTCAAGGCGCCGACCAAGTTCGCCCCGCACATCAATCTTCCCGCGGCTCGCGGCCGGGCCGCGGACGTGCTCTCGAACATGGTCGAGGCCGGCTTTCTCACCGACGGGCAGGTGGCCTCCGCCCGGCGCAACCCGGCGGTGCCGCTCGACCGCAAGCGCGACTTCAGCCCCGACTATTTTCTCGACTGGGCGTTCGACGAGGTCCGCCGCATGACGGACGAGAACAAGCTCGGCAACGACCGCGTGCTGACCGTCAAGACCACGCTCGACGTCGGCATCGAGAAGAGCGCCGAGACGGCGATCGAGAATGCATTGCGCCAATACGGCGAGCAGTGGGGCGCCTCCCAGGCCGGTACGGTGATCATGGAGCCGGACGGCGCCGTGCGCGCCATGGTCGGCGGGCGCGACTACGGCGCGAGCCAGTTCAACCGCGCCACCGACGCGCTCCGGCAGCCGGGCTCCTCGTTCAAGCCGTACGTCTACACGGCGGCGCTGCTGTCGGGGAAATTCAAGCCGAGCAGCATCGTCGTCGACGCGCCCGTCTGCATCGGCAACTGGTGCCCGGCGAACTACGGCCACTCCTTCGCCGGGGCGGTCACGCTCACCTCGGCGCTGGTGCGGTCGATCAACACCATCCCCGTGCGCCTGTCGAAGGATCTCGGCCGGGGCGACTCACGGATCGGCCGCGCCAAGATCATCGAGGTGGCCCACCGCATGGGCATCGTGCACGAGCTCAAGCTCGGCAACACCTCGCTCCCGATCGGCTCGGCCGAGGTCAACATTCTCGAGCACACCTCGGGCTTTGCCGTGTTCGCCAACGGCGGCAAGCGGGCGACACCGTACGGCGCGTTCGAGATCCGCAACAGCCGCGGCGATGTGATCTGGCGCCACGACCGCAACGCTCCCAAGCCCGAGCAGGTGATCCCGCTCAAGATCATCGAAGACATGAACGGCATGCTGAACAAGGTCGTGGAAGAAGGGACGGGCAGGCGCGCGCGCATCGACGGCGTCAAGGTCGGCGGCAAGACCGGCACGACCAATGCCTATCGCGACGCCTGGTTCGTCGGCTTCACCGGCAACTACGTCGCCGCCGTCTGGATGGGCAACGACGACTATTCGTCGACCGACCGCATGACCGGCGGCACGCTGCCGGCGCAGGCCTGGCACGACATGATGGAGCCGATTCACCGGGGCATCGACATCAAGCCGCTCCCTGGCGTCGAGCCGTTCCCAGCGGCCACCACACCGGTGGCGGCCGGTGCGCCCGCCGGGCTCGACGGCGCGGTCAAGGCGGGCGCCCTGTCGCGCCGGAGCTACGAGGCCGTCGACCGCATCGGCGAGCTGTTCAAAAGCGTCGAGGCGGGCCACGGCTCGGTCGGGTCCGCAGACAAGCCCGACAGCGGCACGACGGGCAGCATCAGCCCGACCGAGCTGTCGGCGGCGTCGCGCCAGCAGGCAGCGCCGACAACGGCCGTGCCCTAGACGGCGGCGGGGAGTAAATCGTGCGGCTTGTCGCCATGACGTTCATCGTGTTGGCGGTGGCGATTCCGGTCGGTTTCGGCTCGGCGCTCTGGGCCCTCAAGGGCGAGCCGCCGGTCGGAGCGGTCCGCGTCGGCCCGTGGAAGAGTTGGCCCGGCATGGGTTCGCAACCGATCGATCCCTATGCGCGGGCCATCGTAGCGCGCAGCGGTGCGCTGCCGCTCGGCTCCGGCGAAGGGCATGTCTTCGTCGCCGATCAAGACGACTCGGGCGCCGCGCTCGTGGCAGGCTGCACCTACTCGGTCTCCGGCGACTCCCCCGCGGCGCGCATGTGGACGTTGACGCTGACCGATCTCGGCGGCGCGGCCATCGCCGACGAGCAAGGCATCACCCACTTGACCGGGGCCGAAGTGCTGCGCGGCGCCGACGGACGCCCCACCATCACGCTGTCCCGAGCACCCGTGCCGGGCAATTGGCTGCGCATGCCAGCCGACGGCCCAGTACGGCTCACGCTGCGTCTCTACGACAGCCCCGTCTCGATCAGCTCGCGCACCCTGGAGGTCAAATCGCTGCCGTCAATCCAGAAGGTGGAATGCCGACAATGACGTGTGAGTGAGCCGGCCATGCGCATCCGCTTGTCCGACATCGTTCTGGCCACTGTCGCCGGCCTCGTTCTCGGCGCCATCGTGCACGTCGTTGTCGTGCTGCGCGTGCCATCGTTGGCGCAGAAGGATGCATTTTCGCGCTTTGCGCTCGCCGGCCGCAACGGCCACGCCGAGCTCGTGGCCGCGGCGGTGCCGGCGGGCAAGGCGGCGCCTGCCCTGCCCGATGCCGATCCGGCGGCGGCGACCGCGGTCTGCGCCTTCGACCTGACCGCGGGGCCCGTCCACGTCACTGCGCCTGCTTCCGGTCTCCTCGAGACCCTCTCGCTGCATGCGCGCGGCGGCGGCGTCTTCTACGGCCTGACCGACCGCGCCTCGCTGCGGGGCCAGATCGACCTGGCCATCATGACCCAGGCACAGCTGGACGAAGCCCAGGCCGACGAGGACGAGGAAACGGCAGGCGGAGAGATCCGTGTGGTTTCACCATCGACCAAGGGCCTCCTCGTGGTCCGCGCCGTCGCCGCCCGCCCGAGTCTGCTCAGGCAAGCGCAGGCCGCCGTCAGCAGCGTCACCTGCACACGCGAGGACGGCTCGGAGGCCGAATAGGCACCCCTCAGGCCGGCGGGCCCACCAGATCGAGAAAGCAGCGGCCGTCGCGGTCCTCGATCTCGACGATCCAGAGATCCGGGTCGAAGGCCCGCTCCTTAGCCAATCTCTCCTCGGCCTCCAGCGGCGTCGACGCGGCGAGCGGCACGGGCGCGAACAACCGCTCCTCCGGCCGATCCATTGTCCAGCTCTGCGGGGCCGGGCCGAACAGCGCCACCGTGCCATCGAGCCTATCCAGCTTGACGAAGATGGCCCCCGCCTCCTCGGCCCCACGCTTACGCAGTACCGCCGCCGCCCCTTCCAGGTAGCAACGGCGAATATAGGCGGCGACCCAGAAGTCGGCGCGTAGCCTCATGGCGGGTTCCTGCCCGGCACAGTCATCGCCCGGCCTCGGGCGCATCCGTGCCAATGAATGTCATCATCCAATGGCACGGACATGCCCATCAGCCCTTTTTTGAGATCCGGAGCGCTTCGCGATGGGTGGTTTTTGCCCATCGCGGAGTGCGCAAGCCTGGCATCCTATTCGATCGCCATGCCGGCCGCGGAAGCAAGCGCCTTGATGGTCCGCGGCCCGAACTCGCCGGTGACCGGCAGGGCCTTGTCCCTCTCGAAGCGCTCGAGCGCGGTGCGGGTGCCCGGGCCCGCGACGCCGTCGGCCTTGAGCGGACCGTAGCCCAGCTTCGTCAACGCGCGCTGACCGGACATGACGATGCCCGCCGCAGCCGGGCGTGTCGCGTCGGCCGGCACCTTCGGCGCGCCGCCGCCGCGAATCAGGTCGCCGATGATGTCCCTGCTCCGGCTGGAAGCCGGGGGCGGGGGTGGGGGCGCCGTCTCGTCGGCCAGTGGCGCAAGGCTGGGAGGCTGGCTCGGCTGACCGATGGCGCGACCGACGGCCCTCGTCGCCCCCATGCTATGGCTCGCGACGGCCGGCGCGGCGGCTTGCGGGGCGAACAACGGGGCCGGGTGTTGCCCGGTCTGCATCAGGAGCGCGTTGGCAATCACGCCGCCGGCGAGACCGACGGCGCATAGGCTGAACAGCAGGCGACCCAGGCGCGGGAGGCGTCGCGCGGCCGACTTGCGCTTGGCTTCCGGCTTCCGCCCGCGTGGCGTAGGGCGATCGTAGACGACAACGTCATGGTGGGAGCGGGCGAGGGCTTCACGCACAAGAAAGAGCCATTCTGTAGGAGTTGGATGAGGAGGAAACGGCAGCCGCGGCGGTTTCGGGCAAAGTCTCCATCGGCGCCTCGTCCGGGCTCAGCTGCCGCGGCAGCGTGACACGGACCAGGGTGCCGGCCGGATCGACGGGGCGGATCGCGAGCTCACCGCCGTGCAGTCGCGCAAGACTACGCACGAGGCTGAGGCCCAGGCCACGTCCCTGCCCCGGATGCGGACCGGCCGCCTCGCTCGAGCCGGCCATGCCCACCCCGGTGTCGACGATGGTGAGCACCGCCAGTTCGCCCTCTGTCGTCGTCGCCGCCCGGATGGCGCCACCGGGCGGCGTGAACTTGATGGCATTGCCGAGCAGGTTGAGCACGATCTGCCGAACGGCTCGGGCATTGCAGATGGCGTCGATTCTCGGTGCACCACTCGGCGCGTGCAGCATCACCCCTCGTCTCTCCGCGTCGAGCCGCACGAGTTCGCAGCACTCCGCCAGCACCGTCGACAGGTCGACCGGCTGGCGGTCGAGCCCTGGGCTCGAGAGACCGCGGGCGCCTTCGTCGACCACGGCCTTGACCAGTTCGTCCAGATGCCTGGCGGCAACGTAGCAGGCGGAGGCATAGGCGCGCCGCTGCGCCTGGTCCATATCGCCGTCGGCCTGGAGCAGTTCCGCGTAGCCGAGCAAGGCTGCGAGCGGCGTGCGCAGCTCGTGCCCGAGGGTGGCGATCACATCGGACGGCAGCGCCGGCTCCATGGTGGCGGCCTGTTGCGGCGCGGCGGCCTTGGCCGGCCGCACGCGCGGTATCACGCGACCGACAGCACGGCCGAGCGCTCTAGCTGTCTTCATGAGCGTCGTTCGTTCCGGCAAGAATCGCCCCCACTGCACGCAGTCCCGTCGGCTCCGTCACCCGTCCCGCGACATTGGCAGAAGCGTCTTTACGCAATGCTAAAGCCTTGGCGCGACACTGGCGCGTGCGGCGCCGGCTGGCCCGGCGGCGCACGACGCCGCAGGCACCAGCCGGCGGGGATGCCGACCATTCTCGTGCGCCCAACGAAGGACGCGGCCATGCGCCATCTCGTGAAGTGCCTGATCGGCATCGGCGTCGTCTATGCGCTGTCGCCGCTGCATGTCGACACCAAAGCGCCGCCGAGCCCTTCCGAGCCGCAGGCCATGGCAACCCGGTCGATGAAGGACCTCGCCGCGGCAGCGGCGAGCGCCGACGCCGCCGCCAGGACCATCGATTGGTCGCAGCTCGCCAGCATCGGCGAGGCCGGCGCCACCGAGCTTTCCCGGGTCGCCACCTTGCTGGCGGCGCGCCTGCTGTCCGCGAAGACCGAGGCCGGTCCGCCGGCCGAGCGGCCGGCGGCGCTCGCGACCGACCCAGATCGCTGATCTCGAAAACGCCGGCCGAAGGGCTTAGGTTGATGGCAGCCCCTTTTGGACCGATGTTTCATGCCTGCTTCGATCGATACGATTCTCGATGACTTCGCCTTCCTCGACGAGTGGGAAGACCGCTACCGTTACCTGATCGAGCTCGGCCGGACGCTGGAGCCCCTGCCCGACGAGGCGCGCTCGGACGCCAACAAGGTCCGCGGCTGCGCAAGCCAAGTCTGGCTCGACAGCCAGGTCGCGGCGACCCCGGACGGGCCGCACCTGACGTTCAGGGGCGATAGCGACGCCCATATCGTGAGGGGGCTCATCGCGGTGACGCTCGCGTTTCTCTCCGGCCGCCCCGCGCGCGACATCGTCACGGCGGACACCCAGGGTCTGTTCGCCAAGCTGGGCCTCGCCGGACATCTGACCCCCCAGCGCTCCAACGGGCTGCGTTCGATGGTCGACCGGATCAAGCACGACGCCGCCACCGCCCTGTCGCACTCCGCCGCCGCGCCGGCGTGAGCGCTCCGGAGCCACCCGCCTCCGCATCATCTGTTTGACCGGGATGCCGGGCCGCTCGCCCACTTCGCCTCTCCCCCATCAGGTACACGCCATGACAGCGCCCTCCCCCGAGCCGGCCGCACTCCCGCCCAAGGCTTCGCCGCAGCCGACCACGCGTCTCGTGCATGGCGAACGGCTCACCGACGAGTTCGGCTGGCTGCGGGCGGACAATTGGGCACAGGTGCTGAAGGATCCGGGCGCGCTGCCGGCCCCGATCCGCACCCATCTGGAGGCCGAGAACGCCTATTGCGCCGCGGTCATGGCACCCGCGAAGGCGCTCCGCGCCAAGCTCATCAAGGAGATGCGCGGACGGATGAAGGAGGACGAATCCTCCGTGCCAGAGCCGGACGGCCCGTTTGCCTATTATGAGCGCTACAATGCCGGCGCCGAGCATCCGCTCGTCTGCCGAACCCCGCGGGACGGCGGCATCGAGGAGGTACTGCTCGATGCCGAAGCCTTGTCCAGCGGCAAGCCGTTCTTCGATCTGGGCGGTGTGACCCATACCCATGACCATGCCCGCATCGCCTACAGCGTCGACGAGCGGGGATCGGAGTACTACCGCATCCGGATCCGCGACCTGCCGGACCGGGATCTGGGCGATACCGTCGATGACACGACCGGCGACATCGTCTGGACCGCCGCGGGAGACGCCTTCTACTACGTCATGAACGACGACAACCACCGTCCCAGCCGCGTGTTCCGCCACCGCGTGGGCGCACCGCAGGCGCAAGACGACCTGATCTATGCGGAGGCGGACCCTGGCTGGTTCGTGAATATCGACTCGACTCAGTCGAGCCGCTTCCTGGTCATCGCCGCGGGCGACCACGAGACCTCGGAATCCTGGCTGGTGGAGCTCGACGATCCGCAGGCCAGGCCCGTGCTGGTGGCGCCGCGCCAGGGCCAGGTGATGTACGACGTGGAGCACCACGGCGACCGCCTGATCATCTCGACCAACGCCGACGGCGCCGAGGACTTCAAGCTGGTGGAAGCGCCGGTCGCCAGCCCTGGGCGCGACAGCTGGAGCGATCTGGTGCCCTACCGTGCCGGCGTCATGATCCTCTCCCACATCGCCTTCGCCCGGCACCTGGTGCGGATGGAGCGGCAGGACGCCCGTCCGCGCATCGTCGTGCGCACCTTCGCGACCGGCGAAGAGCACGCCATCGCCTTCGACGAGGAGGCCTACGCACTCGGCCTGGATGGCGGCCTCGAGTACGATACGGATGTGGTCCGCTTCATCTACGCCTCGCTGACCACCCCGGCGACGACCTACGCCTACGACATGGCCACGCGGACGCGGACGCTGCTGAAGCAGCAGGAGGTGCCGTCGGGGCACGACCCGGCCGCCTACGTAACGCGGCGCCTGCTGGCACCGGCCCCCGACGGGGCACTCGTACCGGTCTCCCTGCTCTATCGGCGCGGCACCCCACTCGACGGCACGGCGCCGGCGCTCGTCTACGGCTACGGCGCCTACGGCAGCGCCATGTCGGCGTCGTTCCGCACCAATCCGCTCTCGCTCGTCGACCGCGGCTTCATCTATGCGATCGCCCACGTCCGCGGCGGCACCGAGAAGGGATGGGCCTGGTATCTGGACGGCAAACGGCACAAGAAACCCAACACCTTCAGCGACTTCGTTGCCGTGTGCGAGCACCTGGTGGCGGAAGGCTTCACCGGGCGGGGCCGCATCGTGGCCCATGGTGGCAGCGCCGGCGGCATGCTGATGGGCGCCGTCGCCAACATGGCGCCGGCGCTCTTTGCCGGCATCGTTGCGGACGTGCCCTTCGTCGACGTGCTCAACACCATGCTTGACGGCGAGCTGCCGCTGACCCCGCCCGAATGGCCCGAATGGGGCAATCCGGGCGAAAGCCGCGCCGACTTCGACTTCATCCAATCCTATTCGCCCTACGATTGCATCCGCCCGCAGGACTACCCGCCGATCCTGGCGCTGGGCGGCCTCACCGATCCGCGCGTCACCTATTGGGAACCCGCAAAATGGGTGGCCAAGCTGCGTGCGACCATGACGGGGGGCGGACCGATTCTGCTCCACACCAACATGGATGCGGGCCACGGCGGCGCCGCCGGCCGCTTCGACAGCCTGAAGGAGACGGCGCTGATCTACGCCTTCGCCCTGCAGGCCGTGGCTGGTTTCGACTAAAGCCCTTGGCGCTCGGGCAAATCACCCGAACGCCAAAGAAATGCTCCGGGTATAGTGGAGCGAGCCTCAGCCGGAGCCGTCAGGCCATGCCCGACATCGAGCATCTGTTCGCGTTCGCCTTGCTCGCCTTGGGGTTTGTGCTGACCCCCGGGCCGAACATGATCTATCTCGTGTCGCGCTCCATCAGCCAGGGCCCCATGGCCGGGCTGGTCTCGCTCGCGGGCGTTGCCCTGGGCTTCGTCGTCTACATGGTGTGCGCCGCGTTCGGCATTACCGCGCTGCTCATGGCCGTGCCCTACACCTACGATGCACTGCGCGTCGGCGGGGCGCTCTATCTGCTCTACCTCGGCTGGCAGGCCCTGCGGCCGGGCGGTCGTTCGCCCTTTCAGGTGCGGAGCCTACCGAAGGACAGCGCCCGCAAGCTTTTCGCCATGGGCTTCCTGACGAACCTGCTCAATCCGAAAATCGCAGTGATGTATCTCTCTTTGCTGCCCCAGTTCATCGACCCTGGGCGCGGCGAGGTGCTGGCCCAGTCCCTGGTTCTGGGCTCGGTCCAGATCGCCGTCAGCATCTCAGTGAACGCGCTCATCGCCCTGCTGGCGGGTTCGGTCGCCACGATGCTGGCGGGGAGGCCGACGTGGCAACTCGTCCAACGCTGGCTGATGGGCACGGTCCTCGTCGGGCTGGCGGTCAAACTGGCCGTGGACGGCAGGAAGTCGTGACGCGCCGAAAGCTGCCGGGCTCAGCTCATCTCGCCTTTCGACACATGCTCCTTGAGCGCGTCGAGTGACGCGAAGCGCAGGACGCCGGTCGCAGTCTCGGCCTCGATCGAACCATCCGAGTACATCACATACAGCGTGCTTCCGGCGGTATAGGTGCCGACCACCGTGGGGGACGCAGCCTGGGCGGCCTCGGATGCGGGCGTCGAGGCCGGCTCATCGACAGGCTCATCGAGAGCCTCTTCGAGAGGCTCTTCGGCAGGCTCTGGGGCAGGCGGTCGCGGCTCCGGTCGCTCGGCACGGAGCGGCTCCGGCCGTTCGGGCCACTCGGGGCGTGGCGGCTCGGCCGGCTCGGGGCGAAGCGGGTCCGGCCGCTCGGGGCGCAGCGGCCCGGGCCGCTCGGTGCGAATCGGCACGTCGGCGGTGGCCTCGGCGGGCTCGGGGAGGATCGGCGGCACCGGGGGCGCCGCCCGATCGCGCACGCGGCCGAACAGCGCGCCGATGCGGCTCGTTCGGGCCGCTTCATCTGGCTGGGCCGGCCGGGACCCGAGCGGCAGGGGGACCCGCGGCGGTGGCGCCATGGTTTCGGAGACCGTGATCCGGGTATCACGCTCATCGAGCGGCTCGACCGCTCCATCGCGGCCGGCCGGGGGCACGATCGGGGTATCGCGCTCAGCCCGCACCGGGACTGCCCGCTCCGGGGCCTTCTCGCCAGCCGGCTTGCTCACCCCGTCGGCCTCATCGTCCTTGAGAGGCACGAGGGGTGGCACGGACGGAGCCTTGGGGGCCTGCCCCGGCAGGTCCGGCAGCGCCGGCCGGAGCGCGGTGCGTGGCGCTGCCGCAGCGACCGCCTCGACGTCCGGCACCAGTTCCGGGTGAGCCGCCTCGAGATGGTCGGGCAGCCGGTGCAACGCCCGCACGATCAGCGCGAGAGCGAAGACGATGAAGCCGGACGAGGCGAACATGCTGCCCGCGATGATCCAGGTCCAGCCGCGTTCCATCACGATCAGGGGAATGCCCCAATAGATCGAGTAAAACCCGCCGCCGACCAGCGCCAGGGCAAGGACAAACAGCACGTTCACCATAGCGGGGCCTCAGGGAGTGTGAGGCGCGGATGCGCACGCAACATAAGTCTCAGGACTCTTGATATATGCCATTGGGGCATGTGGCCAGATGAACCGAGCGCTTGCCGTCGCGCTATGGCTTGCCGCCATCGCGGCCGGGCCTTAACTAGCCTGGCATCCGGGCGTCGCATCGGCGCCATCGGACCTGCGGAACCCAAGGAAGGAAGCCATGACCTTCACGCTGCCCGACCTGCCCTACGCCTATGACGCCCTCCTGCCCCACATGTCGAAGGAGACGCTGGAGTACCACCACGACAAGCACCACAAGGCTTACGTGGACACCGGCAACAAGCTGCTCGCCGGTACCGATCTGGAAGGCAAGAGCGTCGAAGAGGTCGTCAAGGCTGCCTTCGGCAAGAACCAGCCGCTCTTCAACAACGCCGGCCAACACTATAACCACCTCCATTTCTGGCAGTGGATGAAGCCCAACGGCGGCGGCGCCGTTCCGGGCGCGCTGGAGAAGAAGATCATCGCCGATCTCGGCTCCGTCGATAAATTCAAGGAAGACTTCATTCAGGCCGGCGTCGGCCAGTTCGGCTCCGGCTGGGCGTGGCTCGCCGTCAAGAACGGCAAACTCGAGATCATGAAGACGCCGAACGGCGAGAACCCGCTGGTCCATGGCGCCAAGCCGATCCTCGGCGTCGACGTGTGGGAGCATTCCTACTACATCGACTATCGCAATCGCCGAGCCGACTATCTGAAGGCGTTCATCGACAACCTGGTGAACTGGGAGCACGTCGAGAAACTCTTCAACGAGGCTTGATCGGCCGGCTTCCCGTCAGTGCCAATCCCGTGCGAGGCGCATCCGCGCCGCCTCGCACACCTCCTCGAGGTCACGGGAAACCAGGAACATGAGTTCGCGCGGCCGCGATTCGACCGCTGGGTCGAGGCCGCGCAGTTCGTCGTCGACGTAGCCGGGATGGCACATCACCAGGTGCCGCTGGCCCGGAGCGATCAGGTAGGTCGCGAACTCCCCCGCATAGTCGCCGGCCGCTGCGAAGCGGCTGAAGCCGGCGAACCCCGCGTTGGTGGCGAACCCCGATCGCCGGGCCGCAGCGGCGAAACCGTGGGCGAACAGACGGAGCAGCAGCGCCTTGCGTGTGCAATGGCGCCGGGCGAGAATCGCCGCCGGCATGTCGCCGGGGTCGCGGATCCACAGGCGGCCGGCAAGCCCCTCTCCGCCAAGGACGGCGAGCAGTTGCTCGCGCACGCCCGGCAGCACATGCACGTGCTGATGTCCGTCCACGTAGTCGGGCATGCGGCCGAGGCCCTCGCCGAAAGCATCCAATTGCGCCGCGATCTCGGCCCGCAGCTCCGCCGCCACGAGTCGGCCGGCGAAGGCCCGGCGCACGATCTCGCCGAGGGGCCGGAAGCGGCCAGCCGCGGCAAGGCTCGGCGCCCGCGTCAGCGGCTCGCCCAACGTCAGGTTGAGGTGCAGGCCCACGCTGAGCGGCCGACCGAGAGCGCCGAGCGCGGGCGCCAGACGCCGCCATTGAGGCCGGTTGGTCATCGCGCTGGTCGCTCCGAGGCGCCCGGCGGCGGCAAGCTCCAAAATCCCGCGGCTGACGCCATCGGTGAGTGCGTAATCGTCGGCGCAAAGGATGAAGGGTTTGAGGGCAGGCATGTCCATCCGCAAGCTTGGATGCCGGGGAACGCATCCTCATGTTGACATCGCAGGCCCGGCGCGGCCACGCCGCAATTCCGCGGTCGTATTCGCGGCGGCGGCGCTGAGATAGGCTTTCCACCCTGCGGGTGGACCTCGAGCGGGCTTTTGTTGCGGCCGATGCAGGCACCCGGGAGCGGACCCGACATGTCCCAGTTCAAACCCACGCCCCCCTTGAGATCGGTCGCCGCCGCGCGCGCGGCCGGCGAGAGCCGCACGCGGCCGGACGTCGAGCTCTCGGTGGTGGTTCCGGTCTACAATGAGCAGAGCAACATCGCGCCGCTGCTGGCACGCCTGCGCCCGGTGCTCGAGCGCCTGGCAGCGCACTATGAGATCATCTTCGTCAACGACGGCAGCCGCGACGAGACGGTCGTCGCCATCAGGGCGGAGCGCGCCGCCGATCCGCGCATCGGCCTGCTGTCGTTCAGCCGCAACTTCGGCAAAGAGATCGCCATTGCCGCCGGCCTGGAGCATGCCCGCGGCCGCGCCGTCGTGCTGATGGACGCGGACCTGCAGCACCCGCCCGAACTGATCGCGGACTTCGTCGCCAAATGGCACGAGGGTTACCAGATGGTCTTTGCCGAGCGGAGCGACCGCGCTGCCGATGCGCCGGCGCGGCGCTGGCTGGCCCGCGCCTTCTACCGGCTGTTCAGCGCCCTGGGCGAGGTGACGTTGCCGGTCGGCGCCGGAGACTTCCGCCTCATCGACCGGGCGGCTGCCGATGCCTTGGGGACCATGGGCGAGCGCGCGCGCTTCTCCAAGGGCCTCTATGCCTGGGTCGGCTTCTCGTCCGTCGGCGTGCCCTACACCGTTGCCGAGCGCGAGAGCGGCTCGTCGAAATTCAACCTGCGGCGCCTGGTGCATTTCGCCCTCGACGGGATCACCTCGTTTTCGACCGCGCCCCTGCGGGTGTCGACCTACTTCGGCCTCATCATCTCGGCCGCGTCGATCGCGTCGGCGGCCTTCTTCCTGATCAGGACAATGTTGTTCGGCACCGATCTGCCGGGCTATCCGTCGCTGATCGTGTCGATCATGTTCTTTTCGGGCATCCAGTTGCTGTCCCTCGGCGTGATCGGCGAGTATATCGGGCGCATCTTCGCCGAGGTGAAAGGCCGCCCCCTGTACATTCTGGCTGAATCGCTGGAGCCGCGGATCCAAGCCGACATGGGCTCGGGCGAACCGCCGGCTCCTCCCCATCCTGCCGACCATCCCCTGTCCAACAGCCGCTGATGCTCCGCAAGATCCTGTCGGTCGGCGGCTTCACGCTGCTCTCGCGGCTCACCGGCTTCGTCCGCGACGTGATGATGGCCGCCGTCATGGGCATCGGCCCGGTGGCCGACGCCTTCGTTGTGGCCTTCAAGCTGCCGAACCACTTCCGCGCCATCTTCGGCGAGGGCGCGCTCAACGCCGCCTTCGTCCCGGCCTATTCACGCATCCACGAGACCCGGGGGAGCGAAGCCGCCCGCCTGTTCTCCGATCGGCTGTGGACGGCGATGGTGGCGCTGCAGGCCGTCCTCCTCGTGCTGGCCTGGATCTTCATGCCGCAGCTGGTCGAGCTGCTGGCGCCCGGCTTCGTGGCCGAGCCGCAGAAGTTCGAACTCGCCGTCACGCTGACCCGGATCACCTTCCCCTACCTGCTGTTCATCACGCTGGTCACGCTGATCTCGGGGGAGCTCAACGCCGTCGACCGCTTCGCGGCCGCAGCGGCCGCACCCATCCTGCTCAACGTCGCCATGGTGGCGGCGCTCGCGGTCGCCTTCCTGTTCCCCACCGCCGGCCACGCGGTCGCGTGGGGAGTCACCATCTCCGGCCTGCTGCAGCTCGCCCTGGTCGTCGCTGACGCGCGCCGGGCCGGCATCGGCCCCCGCTGGCGCAGGCTCGCGTGGGACGACGACATGCGCCGCTTCTTCAAGGTGCTCGGGCCGGCGGTCGTCGGCTCGGCCGGCGTGCAGATCGCCATGTTCGCCGACACGATCATCGCCTCCCTCCTGCCCACCGGCGCCGTATCGTCGATCTACTACGCCGATCGCCTCTACCAGCTGCCCGTGGGCGTGGTCGGCATCGCCGCCGGTACGGTGCTACTGCCGGAGATGAGCCGCAAGCTGGCGCTCCACGACGTTAGCGGCGCGCACGGCGCACAGAACCGCTCGATGGCGCTGACCCTGCTGCTCGCCGCGCCGTTCGCCGTGGCGTTCCTGACGGTGCCGACGCTGATCATGCAGGCCCTCTTCGGACGTGGCGCCTTCACCGCCGCGGATGCCGCCGCCTCCGGCGCCGTGCTCGCCGCTTACGCCATCGGACTGCCCGCGATCGTGCTGATCCGCTCGGCGGTGGCGAGCTTCTATGCCCGCCACGACACCACCACGCCGCTCATCGCCTCGCTCACCGCGGTGGCCGTCAACGTCGCGCTGAAGATCGTGCTGGCGCAGGACTGGGGCGCGCCCGGGCTGGCCGCCGCGACGGCTGTCGGCGCCTGGGTCAATGTCGCGCTGCTCATCGTGTTGGCCACGCGCCGCGACTGGATGAGCACCACCCCCGTCTTCCTCCGGACCGTCGCCTGCATCGCGGTGGCCGCCGCCGCCCTGATCGTCACGACCGTGCTGCTCGATCCGATCGCCGCAGGCTGGGCGGCAACGCTCCCCGCCTGGCAGGCGGAGGCGCACCTGGCCGTGCTGGCCCTTGCCGGGCTCGTCGTCTACGGCGGGCTGAGCGTTGCGGGGCTGAAGCTTACGGGCGTCGGCTGGCGCGGCCTGCGCTGAGCGGCGAGCGGCGGCAAGGACATGTCCCGATCAGATGCAATCATCCGGTCGGACCGAAAATGCCCCAGGACGACGGATCCGAAAGCGCGCGTTCAGATCGGTGAGTTCACCCGATCGGAACGCGCTCAAGCATCAGCGGCACGCAACAGTAAGCAGACGTTACCGCGGCTTCGGCACGCGGTTGGCTTGGCTGACCGCCACTTTCCAGGCGCCGTCGGTCTTCACATACACCGTGAGCCACTGGAACTGCGCGGACTTGCCGTTCCTGCGGTCCTTGATCGGGCTGACGCCGCTCAGCACCACCGTGTCGGGGCCGTAGGCCTGGATCAGCATCTGGTCGTCAGGCGCGATCTCGATCCCATCTTGGCCCGACAACAGCAGATCGATGCGCTCGCGCTTCAGGTCCGTGCGGCCATTCTCGCGGATGTGGTTGAAGCGGTCATCGTACAGCGCCTCGAGCGCGGCGCGATCCTTGCGAGCGATGGCCGTACGGATCTTCTCGCGCAGCGCAAGGATCTGCTGGGTGATCGGGTCGTCCTGCACATTCGTGGTCTGCCCCCAGGCCGCGACGGGCGCGCAGAGCAGCATTGCTCCGACCCACAGAATTCGCCAGCTTCGCATCGGCCCTGCCCCCAGCACCTCGATCGAACGAGCATTAGATCGATTCGCGCCGTCGCGCAGGGGCGGCACCCGCATCGGCTGCGAATCGGGGCGAAATTCCCGATCTCGGCAGGCACTCAAGCATTTCTAACCGATCAGATGGAACCATCTGATCGGTTAGAAATGCTCCAAGTCTTTGAATCCAGGGCACTTCTCCTTGATCGGGTGGTTCCACCCGATCAGGGAGCGCTCTAGGCCTGCGCCAGGGCCGCCAGGATGCGCGCCCAGCTGCGCGTGCCCTTGTGGAAGCTCGTCAGGTCGTACTTTTCGTTGGGCGAGTGGATGCGGTCGTCATCGAGGCCGAAGCCCACCAGCAGCGTATCGAGGCCGAGCGTCCGCTTGAAATCGCCGACGATCGGGATCGAGCCCCCCGAGCCGATGGCGAGCGCCTCCCGCCCCCATTCGTCGGTGAGCGCCTGCTGCGCCCGCTTGAGGGCGGGCATGGTGTAGGGCAGCGCCACCGCCGGGGACGAGGAGAAGGCGCCGAACTCGGCCTCGCAATCGGCCGGCAGGCGATCGCGCACGAAGGCGCGGAAGGAGGCGCGGATGCGATCGGGATCCTGGGCGCCAACGAGTCGGAAGGAGAGCTTGGCCGTCGCCTGCGCCGCGATCACCGTCTTGGCGCCGGGGCCGGTGTAGCCGCCGAAGATGCCGTTGACGTCGCAGGTCGGGCGTGACTGGATCTGCTCGATGACCATGCGGTCGCGCTCGCCGGCCGGCACCGACAGCCCGACGGGCCCCAGAAAGGTCTCCGCCGTGAGGCCGAGCCCCCGCCATTGCTCCACGACGTCGGCCGGCGGCTCTGGCACGCCGTCGTAGAACCCCGGCAAGGTCACGCGCCCTTGCGGGTCGTGCAGCGCAGCGATGATGGCGGCGAGCACGCGGATCGGGTTCTGCGCGGCACCGCCGAACAGTCCGGAGTGAAGATCCCGGTCCGCCGCCTTGACGGTGACCTCCTCGTAGACCAGCCCCCTGAGCGATACGGTGATGGCCGGCGTGCGCGGATCCCACATGCTGGTATCACAGACCAGCGCCACGTCGGCCTCCAGTTCATCGCGACGGCTCTCGACGAAACCGGGCATATGGCGGGAGCCCACCTCCTCCTCGCCCTCGACCAGCAGCGTCACGTCGACCGGCAGCGAGCCGGTGACCGCCTTGAAGGCGCGGCACGCCTCGACGAAGGTCATCACCTGGCCCTTGTCGTCGCAGGCACCGCGCGCCACGATCGCCTTGCGGCCGTCGGCCAGCGTCGCCACGCGAGGCTCGAAGGCCGGCGTCTCCCACAGCTCCACCGGATCGGCCGGCTGCACGTCGTAGTGGCCGTAGAACAGCACCCGGGGCTTGCCCGGCGCCGGCGCGCGGCCAAGCACGATCGGATGCCCTGCCGTCTCCTCCAGGCCGGCGGTGAAGCCGAGACCTGAAATGTCGCGCGCGAGCCATTCCGCGGCGCGGCGGCAGTCCCCCGCATGGGCGGGATCCGCCGACACCGACGGGATCCGCAGCCAGTCGAACAGCCGTTCGAGGGATGGGTCGAGATCTGCGTCGATCCGGGCGAGGACGGCATCGAGCTCGGACATGGAAACCTCTCGACGGACGGTGGAAGGGGGACTGAGAACGACGGCCCGGGCGCTACTGGCGTGACATCGAGCCGAGGACGCCGCGCAGGATCGCCCGGCCGATCTGGGTGCCGATGGTGCGCGCCGCCGACGACGCGACATTGCCGATGACGCGCTCGGACAAGGTCTGCGAGCCGCGGCGCCTGCCCTTGCCCGATCCGCCACCGCCCATGAGATCATCGACGACGGAGCCGAGGATGCCGCCGAGACCGGATTGCGCGGGCGGCGCCTCGTCGGGCACGCTGGCCTCGGTCCGCTTCTGCAGGAGCTCGAAGGCGGACTCCCGGTCGATGACGTTGGCGTATTTGCTCTTGAAGGGGCTCGTGTCGATGAGGGCCTGGCGCTCCTGCGCGGTGATCGGCCCGACCCGCGCGGCAGGCGGCGCCACCAGCGTGCGCTGCACGATCGACGGAGTACCTTTGTCCTCGAGCACCGACACCAGCGCCTCGCCGACGCTGAGCTCGGTGATCACCCGGGCGGCGTTGAAGGTGGGATTTTGCCGAAACGTATCGGCCGCGGCCCGGACGGCTTTCTGATCGCGCGGGGTGAAGGCACGCAGTGCGTGCTGCGCGCGGTTGCCGAGCTGGCCGAGCACCGAATCCGGCACGTCGAGCGGATTCTGCGTCACGAAATAGACGCCGACGCCCTTGGAGCGGATCAGCCGCACCACGCGCTCGACGGAATCGAGCAGCGCTTTGGGCGCACCGTCGAACAGCAGATGGGCCTCGTCGAAAAAGAAGACGAGCTTGGGCTTGTCCGGGTCGCCCACCTCCGGCAGGGCCTCGAACAGCGACGACAGCAGCCACAGCAGGAACGTCGCGTAGAGACGCGGATTGTCCATCAGCTTGTCGGCAGCGAGGATGTTGACGATGCCGCGGCCGCTGGCGTCGACGTGCAGCAGATCGTTGATGTCGAGCGCCGGCTCGCCGAAGAACTCATCGCCCTTCTGATTTTCGAGCACGAGCAGGCGGCGCTGAATGGTGCCGATCGACAGTTTCGAGACGTTGCCGTACTTGGCCGTGATGTCCTTGGCGTTGTCGGACACGAAGGTGAGGATGGCGCGCAGGTCCTTCAGATCGAGCAGCAGCAGCCCCTGCTCGTCGGCGACGCGGAAGACGATGTTGAGCACGCCCTCCTGCGTGTCGTTGAGCTCGAGCAGGCGCGCCAGCAGCAACGGCCCCATCTCCGAGATGGTGGCTCGCACGCGGTGCCCCTGCTCGCCGAACAGGTCCCAGAAGATCACCGGAAAGCGATCGGCCTTGTAGTCGAAACCCAGCTCCTTGGCCCGGTTGACGAAAGCCGGCTTGCCATCTCCGAGCTGCGAGATGCCGGACAGGTCGCCCTTGATGTCCGAGGCGAAGACGCTGACACCGGCCGCCGAAAGCCCTTCGGCCAACACTTGCAGGGTCACCGTCTTGCCGGTGCCCGTGGCTCCCGCAACCAGCCCGTGGCGGTTGGCGAGACGCAACATCAGTTCCTGGGGCTCCGGATCCTCACCCGTGCTCACGCCGATCAGGACGAAGCCGTCGTTGGCCATGTAACTGATTCCTCCGTTCGAATCGCGAAACCGGCAGCGCTCCGCAGCGCGGCGTCGCGGCAGGTCCCGCATGCGCCCAAGCAGTCGCGCCCGCTACCGCCCTTATAGGCGATGGCGGGGGGCGCGGCCAGACAAGCGGGCGCCCGGCCGGGAGGGCCCGGCGGCACGGCCATGGCGGGGCGCGATCAGCACAGGCGGCGCATCAGACTGTCAAGCAAGCGTTTGAAGCATACGCAGATCGTGGCATCTTGCGGCTGCCGGCAAGCAACGCGGCGCACAGCACTTGCGACGACCTCCTGGCGCCGAAATTGACGGTCGCGCGGCACATGCTCTAAGACCCGCGAGGGAAAGGCTCAGCACCTGTCCCGCCCACGCCCTCTCGGTGAAGGTCGCGCCGCGCCATGGACGATACCAGCCTCGCCCCCGCATTCCCGGCCTATACGGACGCCGACTGGCGTCAACTGGTCGACAAGGTCCTGAAGGGCGGAGACTTCGCCAAGAAGCTGGTCGCCCAGACCTACGAGGGCATCGCCATCCAGCCCCTCTACCCCAAGGCCGAGGGCGACACGGCGCGGGCGGTCCGCGCCGGCGACGGGCCGTGGACCACCATCCAGCGCGTCGATCATCCCGCGCCGGGCGATGCCAACCGCTACGCCCTGGCCGACCTCGAGGGCGGGGCGAGCGGTCTTGCTCTCATCCTGGCCGGGGCGCCGGCGGCGCACGGCGGCGGCGTGCGCATCGAGACCCTCGCGGATCTGACCGCCACGCTCGACGGCGTCATGCTCGATCTGGTGCATCTGCGGGTCGAGACCGCACCGTTCATGGGCCGCCATGTCGCCGCCCTGCTCGCCGCCCTCGTCGATGCGCGCAAACTGGCACCCGACGCGGTGTCCATCGACTTCGGCCTCGATCCAGTGGGCGACATGGTGCGCACGGGCGTGAGCCCGCTGCCGGTCGACGGGCTGCTCGACAGGCTCGGCGAGACGGTGCGGGACCTGGCCGCCCGCGGCTTCAAGCGCTCGCTGGTCCGTGTGGATGCACGCGCCGTGCACGAGGCCGGCGGCTCGCAGGTCGACGAACTGGCCTTCGCGCTGGCGACCGGCGTTCACTATCTGCGGGCGCTGGAGGCGCGCGGCCAGTCGCTCGAGGCGGCCCGGGACGCGCTCTCCGTGCTGCTGGCCGCGGACGACGACCAGTTCATGACCATGGCGAAGTTCCGCGCCATGCGTCTGCTCTGGGCCCGCGTCGAGGAAGCCTGCGGGCTGGCGCCGCGGCCGCTCGGCCTCGCCGCGGAGACCTCCTGGCGGATGACGACGCGGCGCGATCCCTGGGTCAACATGCTGCGGGTGACGGTCGCCGCCTTCGCCGCCGGCCTCGGCGGCGCCGATTCGGTCACCGTGCTGCCGCTCACCGCCGCGCTCGGCCTCGCCGACGGCTTTGCCCGCCGCATGGCCCGCAACACGCAGCTGATCCTGCTCGAGGAAGCCAACCTGTGGCGGGTGGCCGACCCGGCCGCCGGCGCCGGCGGCATCGAGACCCTTACCGACGAGCTCGCGCACCGCGCCTGGGATGCCTTCCAGACGATCGAAAAGACGGGCGGCATCGTCGCGGCGCTGGGCTCCGGGCAGGTCCAGTCGGGCATCGCCCAAGTTCGCGCGGCCCGCCAGAAGGCGATCGCGCAGCGCAAGGTGCAGATCACCGGCACCAGCGAGTTTCCCAACGTCCACGAGGCGGCGGTCGAGGTGTTGACGCCGGCGCAGGCCAATGCCACGCCGCACGCCGAGCGCATCGCGCCCTCCGGCCCGTTCCCCGATCTCATCGCCCAGGCGCGCGCCGGTGCCGCAATGCCGGAAGGCTTCGCCCGCGTCGCCACTCCCGTGTTCGCCGCACTGGCCAGCCATCGCGACGGCGAGGCGTTCGAAGCACTACGCGACGCCGCCGACGCCAAGCTCGCCGCGAGCGGCAGCCGCCCGAAGGTATTCCTGGCCAATCTCGGGCCGATCGCCGCCTTCACCGCACGCGCCACCTTCGCCAAGAACTTCTTCGAGGCGGGCGGCATCGAGGCTCTCTCCAACGACGGCTTCCCGTCGAACGAGGCCATGGCCGAGGCCTTCAAAGCCTCCGGGGCGCGCATCGCGTGCCTGTGCTCGTCCGATGACGTCTATGCGGCGTCCGCCGTCGAGGCGGTGGGGGCCTTGAAGGCGGCCGGCGCTGGCGAGATCTATCTGGCAGGGCGGCCCGGCGACCTGGAGGCCGCGCTCAAGGATGCGGGCGTGACGCGCTTCGTCTACGCCGGCGCCGATCTGGTCGCGACGCTGACCGAGGCGATGGAGCACGCGTGAGAGAGGGGCGACGGCGACGTCGCCCGTTTCGCCGCGATACATTGAAGGCGGCCCGGGATCAGGGCTAAGTTGAATGAGTATTTAAGAGTGGTGGCCGGCCGATGACCCGCATCCCTGACTTTACCGCCTTGGCCTACAAGGCGCCGCACCTGCCCGCGCCGGCGGCGTCGGGCGAGGCGTGGACGACGCCGGAGGGCATCGACGTCAAGTCGGTGTACACGGCGGCCGACCGCGACGGCCTCGCCTTCGTCGACACCTTGCCCGGCCTGCCGCCCTACGTCCGCGGCCCCTACCCCACCATGTACGTCAACCAGCCGTGGACGGTGCGCCAGTACGCCGGGTTCTCCACGGCCGAGGACTCCAACGCCTTCTACCGGCGCAACCTGGCCGCCGGCCAGAAGGGCCTGTCGGTCGCCTTCGACCTCGCCACCCATCGCGGCTACGACAGCGACCACCCGCGCGTCTCCGGCGACGTCGGCATGGCGGGCGTGGCGATCGATTCCATCTACGACATGCGCACGCTGTTCAGCGGCATCCCGCTCGACCAGATGAGCGTGTCGATGACCATGAACGGTGCCGTGCTGCCGGTGCTGGCCCTCTACGTCGCCGCCGCCGAGGAGCAGGGCGTGCCGCCGGAAAAACTCGCCGGCACGATCCAGAACGATATCCTCAAAGAGTTCATGGTGCGGAACACCTATATCTACCCGCCCACGCCCTCGATGCGGATCATCGGCGACATCTTCGCCTTCACCTCCGCTCACATGCCGAAATACAACTCGATCTCGATCTCCGGCTATCACATGCAGGAGGCGGGAGCGACGCAGGACCTGGAGCTCGCCTACACGCTGGCCGACGGCGTCGAGTACATCCGCGCCGGCCTCGCCGCCGGGCTGACCATCGACCAGTTCGCCCCCCGCCTGTCGTTCTTCTGGGCGATCGGCATGAACTTCTTCATGGAAGTCGCCAAGATGCGCGCCGCCCGCCTGCTGTGGGCGCGCCTGGTGAAGGACTTCAATCCCAAGAGCGACAAGTCGCTGCCGCTGCGCACCCACTCGCAGACCTCCGGCTGGTCGCTCACCGCCCAGGACGTGTTCAACAACGTGTCCCGCACCTGCCTGGAGGCCATGGCGGCGACGCAGGGCCACACCCAGTCGCTGCACACCAACGCCCTCGACGAAGCGCTGGCGCTGCCGACCGACTTCTCCGCCCGCATCGCCCGCAACACCCAGTTGTTCCTTCAGCAGGAGAGCGGCACTCCGCGCATCATCGACCCGTGGGGCGGCTCCTATTACGTCGAGCGGCTCACCGCCGAGCTCGCCAAGAAGGCCTGGGCACACATCGAGGAGGTGGAGAAGCTGGGCGGCATGGCCAAGGCCATCGAGGCCGGCATCCCCAAGCTGCGCATCGAGGAAGCGGCGGCCAAGACCCAGGCGCGCATCGACTCCGGCGCCCAGTCGGTAATCGGCGTCAACAAGTTCAAGCCGAACGGCGAGACGCCCATCGACGTGCTCAAGGTCGACAACTCGGCCGTCCGCACGCGCCAGATCGAGAAGCTGGAGCGCCTGCGCGCCGAGCGCGACCCCAAGGCGGTGGAGCAGGCCCTGGCGGCGCTGACCAAGTCGGCCGAGACCGGCGAGGGCAATCTGCTCGGCCTTGCCATCGACGCCGCTCGCCACAAGGCGACCGTCGGCGAGATCTCGGCAGCCCTCGAGCAGGTCTGGGGCCGTCACCAGGCGGAGATCCGCTCGATCTCCGGCGTCTACAAGCGGGAGGCAGGCGGCATGAGCGACACCGTGAAGCGCGTTCTCGCCCTGGTCGATACCTTCGCCGAGGAGGACGGCCGTCGGCCGCGCATCCTCGTCGCCAAGATGGGGCAGGACGGCCACGACCGCGGCCAGAAGGTGATCGCCTCGGCCTTCGCCGACCTGGGCTTCGACGTCGACATCGGCCCGTTGTTCGCCACCCCCGCAGAGGCGGCGCGCCAGGCCATCGAGAACGACGTCCACATCGTCGGCGTCTCTTCGCTCGCGGCCGGCCACCTGTCGCTGGTGCCTGAGCTCAAGGCAGCGCTCGCCGAGCAGGGCGGCCCCGACATCATGATCGTCGTCGGCGGCGTGATCCCGCCGCAGGATTTCGATGCGCTCTACAAGGCCGGCGCTGCCGCGATCTTCCCGCCCGGCACGGTCATTGCCGATGCGGCCGAAAAGCTGATCCAGGATCTGCGCCAGCGGCTCGGCTACGCCCCGAAGCAGGCGGCAGAATAGGCTTTCACGGCAAGGCCGCCCACAGCAGGATGACGGTCGCGGCGAGCCCCAGGGCGCTGCGGCCGGCATGCAGGCGGCCCCAGGCTTGCACCAACTTGCGCGTCTCAGGCCCGGCATCGGCCGGATCGGTGGCTTTCAGCCGGCTGTTCGTCGGCATGATGGCGGAGAGCGTGTAGGGCCAGTTGGCGAGGAGGACCAGCCCGCCGACCAGAAAGGCCGGGTTCCCCGTCTGCCACGCCGCCGAGGCTCCAAGGAGGAAGCCCACAATTGCCAGGCTCGCCTGCATGAGGGCGGCCCGCTCGTAGGAGCGTTGCCATTGGATGAGCATGGCGGGATCGCCGAGGGCCAGCCGCGCCGGCTGCTCGGCAACGTTGATGTAGAGGGCAGCGCCCGCAAACAGGGCAGCCACGACCAACGCCAGATACCCCGCCATCATCGTCGTACCTTTGTGTTCCGTCCCGATCGAAGAGCGGTGCGGCCACGCAACCAAGCCGGCGCGATTCACGCCGCCCGCACGAACCGCACCAGCAATGCTCTCGCCCCGCGCAGCGTTCAAGGAGCGGTAGGGCGCCGCGTTCGCCGCGGGCGAGTGGCAAGTTTTGTCTGCAAGGACATGATCGGTTGCGCTTCGATCCTTTCGGCACGACATTTCGCCGCCGGGCGTGCACCGGCAAGTTGCGGCGGCATCAGCCCCGTCGCAGGGCGTGAGCGGTCGATGGACATTGGATGAACGCACCCCCGCCCCACGCGACGATCAAGGCCGTCGTCCCGGCCGAGCGGCGCAGCAAGCTCACCACCCTGCGCTACGTCCTGCGCAATCCGCTCGAGGGCTGGCCGGAGGAGGTCTACAGCGCCCCCATGGTTCGGACCCGCACCATGGGCCACCCGACCCTGTTCGTGATGGATCCCGACCTGATCCGGGAGGTGATGGTCGAGAAGGCCGACGCCTTCCACAAGGACCCTGCCACCAAGCGCGCCCTCGGCCCCGCGTTGGGTCGCGGCATCCTGACCGCCGATGGCGCCCATTGGCGCTGGCAGCGCCGACTCGCCTCGCCCGTCTTCCGCCACGAGAATGTTCAGACCTTCCTGCCGGCCATCGTCGCCGCCGCCGGGCGTACGCACGACGAATGGGCCGACGCGGAGGGGCGCCAGATCGACGTCCTGCACGCGATGATGCGTACCACCTTCGACATCATCATCCAGACCATGCTCGCGGGCGCGCCGGACATGGACGTCGACCGCGTCGCCGAAAGCATCACCGCCTATCTGCGCACCAGCGGCTGGGCCGTCGCCATGGCGCTGCTCAGAGCCCCGTCGTGGATGCCCTATCCCGGCCGTCGCCGGGCCCGGCGCTCCGGCAGCTACCTGCGCGGCGCGCTCCAGCAGGCCATCACGGCGCGGCGCGACAGCGGCGCATCGGGCAGCGACCTCACCGGCCTGCTCCTGGCTGCATCCGACCCCGAGACCGGCCAGCGGATGGAGGACGGCGACATCGTCGACAACCTCCTCACCTTCATCGCCGCCGGCCACGAGACCACGTCGCTCACCCTGAGCTGGAGCTTCTATCTGCTGAGCCGGCATCCCGAGGTCGAGGCGAAGGTGCTTGCCGAGATCGCCGCGGTGGCCCCGCAAGGCGTCGGACCGGAGCACATCGAGCGCCTCGTCTACACGCGGCAAGTGGTGCAGGAGGCGATGCGCCTCTATCCGCCCGCTTCAGTGCTCATGCGCCTGGCGGTGGCCGACCTGACCATTGGCGCGGAAGTGGTGCCGGCGGGCACGACGGTGATCTTGCCGGTCTTCGCCATTCATCATCACGAGGCGCTGTGGACAGATCCCTATGACTTCGATCCGGATCGCTTCGGGCCGGAGGCTGTGAAGGCGCGCCATCGCTATGCCTACATCCCCTTCGGCGCCGGGCCCCGTATCTGCATCGGCATGGGCTTCGCCCTGCTGGAAGCGACCGCGATCCTCGCCACGCTGATCGCCCGTTACCGGCTGACCCCGGTGCGCGACACGCCGCCCCGGCCGTTGCTGCACGTCACGCTCCGGCCGGACGGCGGCATGCCGATGCGGATTGCGCGCCGCGCCGCTCGGACGCGTTGATCGCGGCGCATCGCGCCCGGCTGCACGAGCAGCCCATCAAGCCTGCGCCCCGCGCTCGACCGCGCGCTTGAGCGCAGCGCGCACGTCACTGTTGGAGATGAATACGTCATGGCCGATCAGGCCCCAGCCGTAGCCCGACGCGTCGACGACGCGCACGCCGAGTTGCTCCAGCCGGTCGCGCTCGGCCGAGCCGACGCGCGTTACGCCGCCCGCAAGACGCCTGGAAACGGCCAGCGCCCGGTCGCCGGTGGAGGTGAAGACGGTCAGGTGGCGCGCGAGCGGGCCGATCCGCGGCAGGCTCGCCGCGAACAGGTCGATGTCGATGTCGGGCGCCGCGAAAACGATGGCACCGATGCGGGCGGCGACGTCGGGCGTGCCGCTGGCCAGCCAGAACTGCCGGAGCGTCTCAAGCGTCAGCAATGTGCCCATGCTGTGGGCGATGATGTGCACCTTGCCGCCGGATGGGCTCTTGGCCAGCGCCTCCAGCATGTCCTGCATGGCATCGCGCGACCACAGCGCGCTCTCGCGGTCGTAGCCGTAGTCGAGTAGGTCCGCCCTGGACGGCCAACTGAAGGCGACCGGTGTCCCTTGAAAGCCGATGCCTTCCGCGATCTCGGCGACACCGATGACCGAGCTCTCGAACGATGTGTTGTAGCCGTGCACGTAGACCAGCACGTCGGTGTTCGCCGTCTGCCCCACCAACGCTGCGATCGGATCGTTCTTGCCCAGCGCCTCGACCCGGTTGATACGCCAGCGGCCGGTGACGCTCGCCGCCACGCGACCGATCAACGAGGTGCCGAGCGGCTCGAACACGACGCGGACGGCACGGGTGGCGCCTGAACGGCCGGCGCCGAACCACGGCTCCTCCGCCGCGCCGTCGATCGGTTTGCGCGTCGTCACCGCGATGACCGACGGCTCGCGCTTCTCGGGCGGCGTCAGGCTCGCCAGTGAGCCCGTGGCGTCGGTGGAGTTGCAGCCGGCGAGCGCGAATGCGGCGCCGGTCCCCAGAAATGAACGACGTGAAAGAATGGTCCTGTCTCGCATGGTCGGCCTCGCCCACCTAAGAGCAACACCGGTGAATGCACCTCTAACGGCGAGCGAAGAAGGCGAGCTTATGACGCAACGGCGACGGCCCGCGTTGCATCGCGCGCGGATTCGTGGCGAAGACACGCGGCATGGCAAATGCGGACTCGTTCTGGCGCAAGGAGTGCGAAGCGGTGGCCTCGAACCGGCAAACGATGAGCAGCGCAGCTTTGAACGGCCAACGGCGGCTCGACATGGACGACCTCGCCCGGCGCCTGGTGGCCGGTGAGCGCGGCGCCCTGGCGCGCGCCATCACCCTCGTGGAGTCGCGCCGCTCCGATCATCGTGCGGCGGCCCTCACGCTGCTGCAGCGCATCATGCCGCAGACCGGAGGCGCGATCCGTGTGGGCGTGACCGGCGTGCCGGGCGTCGGCAAATCGACGCTGATCGACATGCTCGGCTCCAATCTGACGGCCGCGGGACACAAGGTCGCAGTGCTGGCGGTCGACCCCTCGTCGGCCCGCACCGGCGGCTCGATCCTGGGCGACAAGACGCGCATGCAGCGGCTGGCCGTTGCGCCCAACGCCTTCATCCGCCCCTCTCCCAGCTCCGGCACCCTCGGCGGTGTCGCGGCCAAAACGCGCGAGACGACGTTGCTCTGCGAAGCGGCGGGCTTCGATGTGGTGATCGTCGAGACGGTCGGCGTGGGTCAATCGGAAACGACTGTCGCCGAGCTCACCGACTTCTTCCTGGTGCTGATGCTCCCCGGCGCCGGTGATGAGCTGCAGGGCATCAAAAAGGGCATCATCGAGCTCGCGGACATGATTGCGGTCAACAAGGCGGAGGGCGAGGGCCTGCGGCGGGCCCAGGCGGCGGCGGCCGAATACCTCGCCGCCCTCCACATCCTGGCGCCGGCCTCGAAGGTGTGGTCACCGCCGGTCATCACCGTGTCGGGCCTGGCCAACGAGGGCCTCGACGTTCTCTGGCGCCACATCCTCGACCATCGCGGCCGCCTGGAGGCCGCCGGCGAGCTCACCGCCAAGCGCCGAGCGCAGGAGGTGCGCTGGATGTGGACGCTGGTCGACGAGCGCCTCCAGGCGCGCCTGCGCAACGATCCGGCAGTACGTGAGCGCGTGCCGCAGATCGAGGCGGACGTCGCCGCCGGCACGACGCCGGCCACGGTGGCCGCCGCGGCGATCGCCGAGCTCGCGGGCCTGGGCGACTGAGCGCTCGGGCCTGGCAATCGAGGACGCCGACCGACACGAGGCCGGTGCCGACCTCAAGGGCTTGCAGCTTTTCCCCGAACGGGGTGCATGCTCGGCAGGACACCGCCTGCCCCACGCGAACAGGCCCATGCTGCGCATCGTCGTCACCGGCTTCGGCCCCTTCCCCGGCATGCCGGCCAACCCGACGGCGCTCCTGGCACCGGCGCTCGCCCGCTCACGCCGCCTGGCGCGGAACGGCCTCGACGTCACGGCGATCGTTCTCGACACCAGTTATGTCCGTCTCGAGCCGCGGATCGGCGCCTTGTTGGCGTCCCCCGCGCCCGACGTGCTGCTGATGCTGGGCGTCGCGGGCCGGGCCAAGGTGCTCCGGGTCGAGGCACGGGGCCTCGGGCGCGCCAACACGACGAGCGCCGATGCCGCCGGGCGCACACCGCGCCGGCGACCGCGCGGACCGTTGATTCGTCGCAGCCGTGTGGCGCTCGTCCCAGCCGTCGTGGCGCTGCGCCGCCGCAGGCTGCCGGCCGATCGGTCGATCGACGCAGGACGCTACCTATGCAACGCGGCCTATCACGAGGCGCTCGGCCAGGCGGACGGCACGCTCGTCGTGTTCGTGCACGTGCCAAAGCCGCGCCCGCATGCAGGCACGCGGCGCAGGGGCCGGCCCTCGCGGCCGCCGCTTCTGCACATGGAACAGGGGCTGACCGATCTCGTGCTGCTGCTCGCACGCGCGGCATGGCGCCTGCGAGCAGACGCGCATCGCCCTACAGCGTCGAGACGCGATGGCCGCCGTCGACGGCGATGACCTCGCCGGTCATCCAGCTCGATGCGTCGGTGGAGAGCAGCAGCAACGCTCCGTCGAGCTCCTGCGGCCGGCCCAGCCTGCGCATGGGAATGCGCTTCACCATCGCTTCACCGGTCTCGGTGTGGAAGAAATCGCTGTTGATATCGGTCTCGATGTAGCCGGGCGCCAGGGCATTGACACGGATGCCATAGCGCGCCCACTCGAGCGCGAGCGCCTTGGTCATCTGCACCACTGCCGCCTTGGATGCGGCATAGGGTACGAGCGCACCGGCAACTCGCTCCGCCAGGATCGACGCGATGTTGACGATCACGCCCGGCCGCCCGGCCTTCTGCCAGCGGCGACCGAGGTCGGCGCAAACCAACCAGACACCGCGTAAATTGGTGGCGATGACGTCGTCGAAGTCGGGAGCGCTGAGCTGCAGGGCCGGGTAGGGTCGCGAGATGCCTGCGTTGTTGACGACCACATCGATCGGCCCGAGCGCGGCCTCCGCTTCGCTCACCGCGGCCGCCACGGAGGCCTCGTCGGCCACATCGAGGCTGACGGCAAGCGCCTGCGCGGCGCCCAGCTGCCGCAGTTCTTCCACAAGGCTCGCCAGCCGGTCGGCGCGGCGGGCGCCGACCGAAACAACGGCGCCATTCGCCGCGTACAGGCGGGCGAAATGCGCTCCCAGACCTCCGGACGCCCCGGTGACGAAAACGTGCTTTCCTTTGATGAGCGCTCCGAGATCCATAACTCCTCCCCTTGCGGCCGCGACGCGATCAGGACCGACTTCGATGACTTGGCGCCTCAGAAAGACTTGGCACCTCAGAATGACTTGGCACCCCAGAATGACTTGCCACCCCAAATGGCCGGGGCCGACTGTCCGCCGTGGCAGCCGCACGGCCACCGTGGCCGGCATAGAACCATGAGCGGACCCTTTGCCATGCCGCACGACAAGGTCAAGCCCGGGCGGACGCTGCGGCTGGCCGGCCATGCCATCGTCGTCGACGACGATCAGCCGACATTCTGGGACAAGGTTGAGCAGGGGCGCTGGGAGCCCGGCACCATCGCCGTCCTGGCGGACAGCGTCGGACCGCACACGACCTTCCTCGATCTCGGCGCCTGGGTGGGTCCCACGACGCTGATCGCCGCGGCGGCAGGCGCGCGGTGCATCGCTGTCGAAGCGGACCCCAGCGCGCTCGCGCAGCTCCGCCGCAACCTGGCCGCCAATGCAGCGCTGCCGGGCCGGGTCACGGTGGTCGACCGGGCCGTCAGCGCCGCGCCCGGGCTCGTCCGCCTGGGCGCCCGCCGCAAGCCGGGCGACTCGATGTCGAGCGTGCTGCTGACGGGCTCCGCCACGACCTGGGACAGCGAGGCGATCACGCCGGCCGATCTCGCCGTCCTGGTCGGTTCGGCGCCGGACCTCTTCATCAAGATCGACATCGAGGGCGGCGAGTTCGGCCTGGCTCCGGCCCTGGCGCCGCTGCTGGCGGGGCCGCGGGTCAGCGTCTTGCTGTCGCTGCACCCCTCGATTCTGCGGGACGGCGTGGGCGCCGACGCCGCGCTGGGCCAGGTGACGCGTGCACTCGCTCCGTTCACCGGCTGGGGCGCCCGTCCTGTCGGCACGGAGGTGGGCGAGCCGCAGACGCCGCGGCCGCAGGCCATCCTCGACGGCCGCCAGAGCGACGAATGGCTGCTCACCAAGGTGTCCTGACGCGCGCCAGCTCGTCGTTGCGCTGAAGCGGAACGTAGAGCAGGTCGATCGGGGCTGCGACGCCTTCGACAGTCTCGCCGGCGCGGCTCAGGAACTGATGGCTCTCGAAGCCTTGAGTTCGGGCGCGCTCGAATGTTGCCCTGTCGACGACCGCGCGGGCGCCGATGACCTTGTTGTGCTTCTCCAGCTTGGCCGCAAGGTTGGCGGCCTCGCCGATCACCGTGAACTCGAGCCGGTCGCGATCGCCGACGGTCCCGAACAACACCCGGCCGGCGACGACCGAAAGGCCGATATCGAGAGCCGGGCGGCCCTGCGCGATAAGGTCCTGCTTGAACCGCTCGGCCGCCTCGACAAGCGCCGTGAGCGCCGTGAGCGCGTCGGCCGACTCGGTCTCGCTCGGGCGCGTGCAACCGAATGTCGCCAGGATGCCATCGCCCAGATACTTGTCGATAGAGCCGCCGTGACCGGCGATGACCAACCCCATGGCACGCTGGTAGTCGACGACCAGCTTCAGCACGTCGTTGGGATCGAGTTCCTGCACCAGCCGGGAAAAGCCGCGGATATCGGTTACCAGCACGGCGCAATCGCGCGCCTCCCCCCGTCCGGGCTCGAGCAGATCGGAGTTGGTGATGCGGTCGGCAATCTCGGGGTCGAAGAAGCGGGACAGATCTTCCGTCGCAGACGTCTCCACGGCCGCCGTCACCAACTGATGACGGCCGCGCATAATGGCGATGGTCAGGACGCCGGTGACCAGGAGGATCGCGACGATCTTCTCGACCTCGGCGCCGACGAGCAGTCGATTCGACGTCAGATAGACGTCGAAATCATGGGTCACTTCCACGTTGGGGGCCGACAGCGCATTACAGACCACGACGATCCAGCCGACGGAGGCGACCAGGCCTGCGGTGATGACCGACCATGGCTCGAACCGGAGTGCACGGACGGCGATGAACAGAAATACGAAAAGGAACGTGGGCGCCTTCAGGGAAAACGACGCCGGTTGGCCATACTGCCAGTTGAAGCTCCAGATGAGGCCGTAGAGCACGGCAAAGTCGGCGATAGTGACGATAAGGACGGCGCCCCGGTTCATCTTGCGCGCGTACGCCAGCATCAGGCGTATGATGGCAATGGTCAGGCCCAACGCGACGGCGACGGGAACGGGGCGCATCTCTGTCATGGATGTGAACATCTTGGGCGAGATCAAATAGAGCCCGCCCAGAAACAGCGTACTGGCAAAGACGAGCCAGCCGGCCATGATCTCGGCCGCGGCCATCTCATGGTCGACGATGGCTTGGGCGCGCGGCGGCAATCGCCCCCATCCGCGGCCCACATGCCGGCGGAACCATCCGGGTCTCTTACCGCATGACGCGGCCGCATCCGGCTCATCACTCTCGCAGGACGCCAGAAGGGCCATGGGGCCAGCCAGCGGCCCGCGCCTCCCCGCCTGAGATGCGCCGCCAGCAGGATGCGCCGACCGGGTGGACTGAAGCATGCCTAGAGCCCTGCCTTCATTGATGCATCATCGCCGCTCGGACACCTCGGGCAGCCGCGTGCCCCACAACCGTGTCAATTCTTGGGGGCCGCGTCCGATACCGCTTGCCAATCGTCCGACTCGTTGGCGCCTGGCCAAGTCCGATCGGCGTTTGAGCGAGAGTCTCCCGGCGCCGGCCAATGACCCACATGGTGGTATGACATAACGTCGAATGGGTCGATTTCGGAAATACGCAACACGAACGGCGTAATGCCTTCGTCCATCGCTCGCGGCACCGTGTCGCGGACGCGGGAAGCCAAGACTTCGAACGGCCGGTCGGACGAAGCGGCGCCTAGACGGCAGCAGCGCCGCCAACGTCATGCTCGGGGCCGCCGCGGACGACATCACGCGACGGAAAAAAGGCGCTCGAAGAGCTGGAGCATTTCGCTATTGGATGAGGTCATCCATGCCGGACTGCTCTTCATCCTTTGAATGGAGCACTTCATTTGCGCGCTCGACAATCGCGATCGGCTCCAAACGAGCATCTGATCGGAAAAAGCGCTTCGATCATCCGGCTGTTCGCGACGCGGCAGAAAAGACATACCGGGGGCACGGCAGGACGAGGGCCATGAGCCCGCTCGTCGAGGCGGCTCGCCGCTGCCCCCACCGCCTGAGGCCGGCAGCCCGGCGGTCAATTCCACGACGGCATCGCCCAAAGGCGGAGGGACCGCACAGGTGAACTGCCCCATCCCTCAGGATGGGGCATGTTCTCGCATTGGTGCGCTCAGGCGTCCGTCTGGGCGCGCTTGCGCGGCCCCGCCGATGTGCGCTTGGCAACAGCGCCTGTGCTTTTCGCCGCAGCCTTGGCGGGCGATGCCTTGGCGCTGCTGGCCCTGGTCTTCGCCGGCTTCTCGGGCGCGACGGGGGCTGCCGGCGCAGGCTCGGCACGCTCGCGGCGCTGCTGACCGAGCCCCATGGTCTTGGCCAAGTGCGAGCGCGCGGCTGCGTAGTTCGGCGCCACCATAGGATAGTCCGGCGGCAGCCCCCACTTCGCGCGATACTCCTCCGGGGTCATGCCATAGGCGGTGCGCAGATGACGCTTGAGCGACTTGAACTTCTTGCCATCTTCCAGACACACGATGTAATCGGGAGTGATCGACTTCTTGATCAGAACCGCAGGCCGCTGCTGCTGCGGCGGCTCCTCGGCAACTCCCGACGACAGCTTGATCAGCGACGCGTGCACGGAGCTGATGATCGAAGACAGGCCGGTCGCGTCCATTTGATTGTTCGCCACGTAAGCCGCAACGATATCGGCGGTCAGCTCGATGAGCTGTTGATCGGTTTCCTGGGTCATGATTCCCCTTTCGTGTTAAGCAACATCATAGTCTCGATAGCAGGAAGAACAAACATTTATCTTCCAAGCTCGTTGGCTTTCCGCACCGCATGCTGCCAAGCGCCTACCGCTCCCAAATTCTCCTTACGCCCCTAAGTCAGCACCAAGTTCCTTCGTAAGACGTCTTGCTGCAGCAAAAGCAATTCCGTCCCGCGCTTTACGTCTCGACCGCTCCGCACACGGCTCGCCGCGTTTCAACCTGTGGCACGAATTGAACGCCACGACCATTAATTGCGCGGTCGATACATGACATATGGCGATGAGGCAAGAGAAAGGCAATCGTAAAGCTATTCCGCCCGGCTGCACGCCCTCGCGCGGACAATATTCGGATTGCCCGAAGCCTCGCTGCGAAACTTGCCTGGTGCGACGGACCGTAGCGCGGCATCTCCTTGTCGCATGCCCGCAAATTGTAAGGCCGCCCCGATGGCTATCGTCTTCCGCAGCAGCGGGCCAAACAATGCGACAGTTCAGACTGAAGATCCCGCATCCGCCCCTCGGACGCCATCCAACCGGGTCACGCGGATACAGGCACAGACCTGATCTATAGCTAAACAGTGCAGCTTCGGCTGCTTGTCGAAACTGCTGCGCTACCGTCAGGAGAGCATCTTAGCCCGACACAACAGGGCGCCGCAAACCGCAAGTCCGACGCGAAGCGATACCTGCTAAATCATCTTGTCCTCGGACAGGAGGACTCGAATTGTTCAGCGCCACAAGCGGCAATAGACATCCACGTGAGGCAATCGTCCTAGGATTGCCGCCGGCCCCGCCGACGTCGGCGAGACCGACCTCCTCTACCAGCAAAGCTGGCCTACGGGCTCAGGTGATGCGCGCACAATACTGGGCCGATCACCGGACACCGCAGCCTCGCACGCACGGACCTTGTCCGTTTTATCGAAGGCAAGCAGGCACAACCTGGGTGGCGCGTTCGGCGCCGCGCGAAAGGCGCTGCGGGTAGCCGGTCGCAGCGTATGCCACGCGCCGCATAAACGCGCCATGAACAGCCGGCCAACACATGCGCAACTGTTCGCAGTCGGACGAGATCATCGTTCAAAATGCGTCAAATGCTTCAGCCCTTTGGACCTGGAGCGCTTCCGCGATCGGCTGATGCCACCCAACCGCCAAGCTATCCAGCCGCAAGCACGCCCGCCTGCGGCCAGCGCTCTCGTCCCGGTATTGTTGGGCTTGCTTGGAGTATCGGAAGGTCGATGGTCGGGCAGGCGGGATTCGAACCCACGACCCCTAGTCCCCCAGACTAGTGCGCTAACCGGGCTGCGCTACTGCCCGCCACAGACCTACCCGCACGCGGGATGTCCCCGGCTTCATATCGAGTGCCGACGGACCGCCGCGAGACGGATGCCGGCGCACGACGGTGACGGCCGTCTGACGGTTTGGGCCTTATAGAGGCTGAAGGAGCCCTCCGCAACGGCCGATTTCGAATCTCGTCGACCGGCTCGACTCGGCCCGCGTGGACACCGGACGACCGTAGCGTCCACGTCTCGATTTTAGTCGGAGCCGCCGGCGCGCGCGGCGGTCAAGAGACGTCGGCATTCAATCAGTTCGGCGAGTGCTTCCTGCAGCCGGCGGCGGCCCTCAGGCGACAGGCGGTCCGCCGCCCGCGGTGATTCGGCGCGCGCCTGCATACCCTCACCGTATAGTGGTGCATCAGGGCCCGTGGCGCCGGCGCGGGCAGGCGCCGCGGACCAAAGGGACTCAAGGCCCGCCGGCATTGGCACGGCCGCCCGCTGCGGCGCCGTGGCTGGCTGATGTCGAGCGTTGAGCCCGAACCCGGCCGCCCCCTCTCCCTCTTGGTCGACGGCCCCCTCGCCCGGGCTGCCGCCCGACGCCATATCAGGCTCGCGCCGCACCACCGCGGCCGCCTGGGCTGCAGAGATGGGCTCAGTGGCCGAAGCCTCGACAGCCACATCGCGCGGACGGACGGGATCCGCCGCCGCATCATGCGCGGCCTGCGCCCGGCCAACCTCCGGAGCCACCCAGCCTTCGCGCCACGCCGTCTGCACGAAGCGGACACCCTCGTCCTTGAGAATGCGCTGGACACCCCTGATCGTGTAGCCTTCGCCGTAGAGAAGATGGCGAATGCCGCGGATCAGGTCGACGTCGTCCGGCCGGTAGAAGCGGCGGCCGCCGCCCCTCTTCAAAGGCTTGATCTGCGCGAATCGGCTTTCCCAGAAGCGCAGGACGTGCTGGGGCACATTGAGCTCGTCTGCCACCTCGCTGATGGTGCGAAAGGCGTCCGCACTCTTCTCTACCGCCGATTTATCCGTCAAGACACTGGCCCGATTGCTGTTGCTGGCTCCCTCGCCGGCCAGCGAGCTGAAGCATTGCCCATCGACGGGGGCGGCCGATCGGACAGCAATGCGCCAACTCCCGATTCGAGAGCATGGTCGCATCGGGAGGGGGAGTCCATCCGAAGAAGGACCAAGCCGCTCGTCGCAAAACGGGCAGGCTCGTCGTCGCATCCGAGGTCATCTGCACAGCGCGATACGGGTGCGGGCTTGCTGCCGGCCGCGGCAACCGAGCGGCCGGGAAACTCCGTCACTCAAGGTAGCGCTTCGCGATCACAATCTCGGCGCGCAGGGCATCGGCGCGATCCGGTCTCTCGAGGCGGCTCATCTCAGCCGCCGCGCGCTCGCGCTCCTCAATTTCCGTCAACAGGACCGCGCGCACCCGTGCCGGGTCCAGATGCAGCCTTTCGATTTCAGCCGATCCATCGCGAAAGCGATGTTGATCCGTCCGGCTGGCTTGCAGCGGCGGCGCTTCGGCGTTGTCGATGGCCGCGACAAGCGCCCGGATCAGACTGGCTTCGCCGGTGCGCCTCTCCTTCATGGCCGCCCGCAGATCGGTCCGGAGGCGAGCTTTCATGTCGTATCCGGCCTCGCGCATCAATTCGCGTCCTCCGAAATTGGCGGCAGCGCGATGACCGAACCCCGTCTATCGCAACGCCCAAGCTGCGCACGCGATCGCGGCACAGTACAGGAACGTGCTGGAGCGGTGGCCGGTCGCATCGTGACGTTTCGGGAACAGGTTCGGCGATCGGCCAAATGACCGCTTCGGACCAGGGCCCTGCCGCGCGACCGCCATGAGTCACGGGACCGTCATGGACGGAAGGTCCGGGAGGGTGAGGTCTTCGGGCCCACTCAGGCGCAAAGCCCTTGTCTCATGGGTCCAGAGCATTTCCGCGTTTCTTCGAATCGCCGAAATGCTCTATCTATTTGTTTTAACGCGTTTTCTTCACGCTAACCGGCGTCCACTTCGCTCGAAAACGCTCTAATCTTCCTCGGCGGGATCGGCCGCCCCGTTGATCCGCGCCTTCAGCACGTTCGATGGCTTGAACACCATGACGCGGCGAGGCTCGATCGGCACCTCGATGCCCGTCTTGGGATTGCGGCCGATGCGTTGGCCCTTGTCGCGCACGACGAAGGAGCCAAAGGACGACAGTTTGACAGTTTCACCCTGAGCCAGGCAGTCGCAGACCTCCTTGATGACCCGCTCGACGAGTTCCGCCGATTCGGTTCGGGAGAGTCCCACCTTCTGATAGACAGCCTCGCAAAGGTCCGCGCGCGTGACCGTGCGTCCCGTCATGTCGCCCCACCTCTCGCCTATCCCCCGGAAAAGACAGGCTAATCGCCCGGCGCGTGCGGGTCAATCGCCGCCGCGGCTTTGGCCGTAAAGTGAGCCGGCTTTACCACCGGATGAGGGCGCTGCCCCAGGTGAAGCCGCCGCCCATGGCCTCGATCATCACCAGTTCGCCGGCCTTGATACGGCCGTCCGCCGCTGCTTCGGCCAGCGCCAGCGGAATCGAGGCCGCGGACGTGTTGCCGTGATGGTCGACAGTGACGACAACCTTCTCGCGCGCGATGCCGAGCTTGTCGGCGCTGGCATTGATGATGCGCCGGTTGGCCTGATGCGGCACGAACCAGTCGAGGTCATCGGCGCTGGTTCCGGTGGCAGCGAAGGCGTCCTCGATCACGTCCGTGATCATGCCCACCGCATGGCGAAACACCTCGCGCCCCTCCATGCGCAGATGACCGACGGTCTTGGTGGATCCGGGGCCGCCGTCGACGTAGAGCTTGCTGCGATGGCGCCCGTCGGAGCGCAGATGCGAGGTCAGCACGCCACGGTCGGTGGGAGCACCCTCGGCCTCCTGCGCCTCGAGCACGATCGCGCCGGCACCGTCGCCGAACAGGACGCACGTGGTGCGGTCGGTCCAGTCGAGAAGGCGGGAGAACGTTTCCGCGCCGACGACCAAGGCCCGCTTGTGCGAGCCGGAGGCCAGGAACTTGTCGGCTGTCGCAACGGCGAAGACGAAGCCAGAACAAACCGCCTGTACGTCGAAGGCGACCCCGGCGGTGATCCCCAGTCCCGCCTGAATCTGTGTTGCCGTTGCCGGAAAGGTAAAATCGGGCGTCGATGTCGCACAGATGATAAGGTCGATATCCTGCGGCGCGAGCCCCGCGTTGTCGAGTGCCGCCCTGGCGGCCTTGATGCCGAGCACCGAGGTCGTCTCATCGTCGGCCGCGATGTGCCGCTGGCTGATCCCACTGCGCTGGACGATCCACTCGTCGGATGTATCGACGCGCTCGGCCAGGTCGGCATTGGTGACGACACGCGCGGGCAGAAACGAGCCACAGCCCCGCACGACGGAACGCAAACAGGTCACGAACGGTATCTCCTCAGGCGCGAGCCGGCACCGCCGGCGGCTCGACCTTGCGCATGACCATGCTGCGGATATTGGCGAGCAGGTCGAAACGGGCCATGTCGTAGGCGAGCTCGATCGCGCTGGCAAAGCCAACCGCGTCGGTGCCGCCGTGGCTCTTGATCACGACGCCCTCGAGGCCCAGGAAGACGCCGCCGTTGGAGCGGCGCGGGTCCATCTTCTCGCGCAATGCCTCGAAGGCGCCGCGAGCGAAGAGATAGCCTATGCGCGCCGATAGCGTCCGGCTCATGGCACGCCGCAGGTATTCGGCGAATTGCTTGGCAGTTCCCTCCGCGGCCTTCAGAGCGATATTGCCGGTGAAGCCCTCGGTCACGACGACATCGACCGTGCCTTTGCCGATGTCGTTGCCTTCGATGAAGCCGACATAGTCGAGGCTGGGCAGGTTCGAATCGCGCAGGATCTTGCCGGCCTCCTTGACCGCTTCGTTGCCCTTGATCTCTTCCACGCCGACATTCAGCAGACCGACGGTCGGACGCTCGATGTCGTAGACGACGCGCGCCATGGCAGCGCCCATGATGGCAAGATCGACCAAGTGCCGCGCATCGGCCCCAATGGTGGCTCCCACGTCGAGGACGATGCTTTCGCCACGCATGGTCGGCCAGATGCCCGCGATCGCCGGGCGTTCGATCTCGCCCATAGGCTTCAGGCAGAAGCGCGCCATTGCCATGAGCGCTCCCGTGTTGCCGGCGGATACGGCGATCTCGGCATCGCCCTTCTTGACCGCCTCGAGCGCCATCCACATGGACGAATGATACCTGCCAGCGCGCAGCGCCTGACTCGGTTTGGCGTCCATGGCAACGGCGATCTCGCTATGGCGAACCGTCGAGACGGCGGCCAGCTTGGGATGCTCCTTCAGCAGCGGGCCTACGATCCGCTCGTTACCCGTGATGACAAAACTCAGATCGGGTCGACGCTCCAGGGCGACCGCGGCACCCTGGATCGTAACCGACGCTCCATTGTCACCACCCATGGCGTCGATCGCAATGCGGACGGATCGGGACATGTGTCGTAAAAATGATCCCCTGGCCCTAAGGCCCTACATCCGCCCTGGGAGACGCGGCGCGCGGACAATAGCGCCTCACCGTCCTGCCGCAAGCGCTTTTGCGCCGGCAGGGCAAATCCGGAATGCGCGTCTGCGGAGGGTCGCGTACCGCGGCACTTTCGGAAGCCCGGGGGCACGCCATTTCGTGATTGACGTAGGAGCGACAGATCGGAGGAGCGCGCCTCGACGACAGAGCGGCGGCGCAGCCGCCGAGGCCGCGGCGCCCCGCGTTCAGACGTCGTCCTCCGTGGGCGAGCCCTTGAGCCTAACCAGACCTGCGAAGGGCGATGTGCCGGAGCCGTCCGCGCCGTCGTGGGTGAACTCGGCCCCGGGCTTGCGCGGATAGGGATCCAGACCAAGCGCGAGAAACTCGGCGGCGAGCGCCCCCAGATCGATCCGGCCCTCGATGATCGGATCCGGCGCCTCCCGCCGGCTCGTACCGTCATCCTCCGTTTGCGGAATGCCACCCTCCGGCGGAATGTCTTCGGAAAAGGTCACATCCACGTCTTCGTGCACCTGATCGTCGAACGGATCGAGCGTGACCACGCAGGTCTGGCGGATGTCGGCGTCGACGTGGCCGCGCACCTTGAGACGCCTCGCCGTGCCGGCCAGATCGAAGCTGGCCACGAAGCGCGGCAACGCAACCAGGTCGAACGCGGCGGCCATGGCGTCCCGCTCGGCGCTGGTGGCCTCGAAAGCAACGTGCAGCCCTTCGGGCGGTACGTCGACGACATCGACCAGACGCGACAGCGGTGGCTTCGACAATGGGCCCGTCATGGCGCCCTCCTTGCAAACGCGGCCGGGTCCGGCGCCAACGGCGGCTCCGTCCCCTGCCCTCCGCGAGCCCCGGACCCGAGCAGGTCATCGAGATCGAAACGCCCCAGCGCAACCTCGACCGCACGCGCGTAGGCGGCAAGCCCCGGCGCCGGCTCGCTTGAATCCAAGATATTGCGTGCCAGCGCGACCGCCAGGGGGCCGTCGCTCTCCTCGTCGAGCCCCGCGTCGTAGCGCTCGGCCCGGCCATAGAACGACTTGGCGATGGCTTTCATGCGCTTGGGCACGGTGGTATCGCCGATGCCGATCTCGCGGAACGCATGCTCGATCTGCTCGAACGTCGTATCGACGAGTTCCTGCGCCACGTCCGCCGCCGGGGGCGGCAATTGGCGAAGGCGGCGCAACACAAGCACCACGTGCATAGCGAGGCTCTCGAAACGCCCCTGGGTCGTGTCCGGAATGCCATGCATGGCGTATAGCGCCGGCTGCCGCGATGCCTCGACGATGCGCCCGTAGAGGGCATCGATCGCCGCTTGGCGTGGATTGGTTTTGAACAGTTTGAAGACCATTGGATCGGGCTTTTACCAAACGTCAGGAAGACCGGGCCATAGTCCGTCACGGTGAGGCGCCGCCTTGCCATCGCCACGGACGCGCGCTAACCCCAACGCCCGATCAGGCGCGGATTAGACGCTCCTACACCGCGCCGCTCGACCAGAAAAGGTGAATAGATGGCTTTGGCTTCGATGAGAGGCGTCCTCACCGCGGCAGCGCTGGCCACGTCGGCGTTGACGCTCGGCGGCTGCGCCCGCGAAGTGATCGTGCATGGCTACATGTTTGACGAGAAGGCGCTGTCCGCCGTGAAGGCCGGAACCAGCGTCGACGCCGTGCTGCAGGCGATGGGCACGCCATCAACCGTGTCGACCGTCGGCAACAAGACATTCTATTACATCACCCAGGTGCGCACGCGCCGGGTCAACTTCCTGGAGCCGACGCTGACCGACCAGCGCGTCGCCGCGATCTACTTCGACAAGAATTTCAAGGTTGAGCGGGTCGCCCTCTATGGCATCCAGGACGGCGAAGTGTTCGACTTCATCAGCCGCTCCACGCCCACCAGCGGCCAGGAGCGGTCGTTCGTCCGCCAGATGTTCAAGGGCCTTGGTGCCGGCAACCTCAACCCGTTCGGCGTCTGATCGCCATCGAGCACCGGTCCGACCCGGACGCACTTTGCGCCCGGGTTGGAATCACCCGAGCACAAAAAGGGGCGCGCCGGTTTGGAGGACGATGGGCATGGCTCGCCGTTGGATGACCGCATCCAACGGCGCAATGCTCTGGCTGAGATGCCCGCGCCCGACCGCAGTTCGCGGCGGTTCCCCGACCGGAGAGCCCGTCTGATCGTGGAAGGCAATCTGCTCCCTACGAAAAAAGCCCGCGGCGACGCCGCGGGTTTTTTCGTGGGGATGGCCGGCAGGGCTTCGCGAATTGGGTGGGACCACCCAATCGCGAAAGAGGCGCTCCAGCTTCAAAGCACCATGAGCAATCTCTGCGCCACTGGATGGCCCCATCCAATGGCGCAATGCTCTTGGGGGCGGGCCGCAGCGCGGCGCCGCGCCGTGTTCACGCCATATGGGACAGTACGGCGAGTAGCAGAAGCGCCACGATGTTGGTGATCTTGATCGCCGGATTGACCGCAGGACCCGCGGTGTCCTTGTAGGGATCGCCGACCGTGTCGCCGGTGACCGACGCCTTATGCGCCTCCGAGCCCTTCTGGTGGACGACGCCGGACGAATCCTTGAAGCCGTCCTCGAACGACTTCTTGGCGTTGTCCCAAGCGCCGCCGCCCGAGGTCATCGAGATGGCGACGAAGAGACCGGTCACAATGACGCCGAGCAGCATGGCGCCGACGGCGGCGAAGGCCTGGCTCTTACCCGCCACCGCATTGATCACGACGTAGAGCACGATGGGCGCAAGCACCGGCAGCAGCGACGGCACGATCATCTCGCGGATCGCGGCCTTGGTCAGCATGTCGACCGCCCGCGCGTAATCGGGCCGGTCCCGGCCTTCCATGATGCCCGGTTTCTCGCGGAACTGGCGCCGCACCTCCTCGACGACCGCGCCAGCCGCACGCCCAACCGCGGTCATGGCAATGCCGCCGAACAGGAACGGGATCAGGCCGCCCAGCAGCAGGCCGACCACCACGTAGGGGTTGGCCAAGGAGAAGTCGACGTTGACCCCCTGGAAGTAGGGAAAACGGTCCGCGTTTGCCGTGAAGAACTTGAGATCCTCGTTATAGGCGGCGAACAGCACCAGGGCGCCGAGGCCGGCCGAACCGATGGCGTAGCCCTTGGTCACGGCCTTGGTGGTGTTGCCGACCGCGTCGAGAGCATCCGTCGACTTGCGGACCTCCTTGGGGAGGCCGGCCATCTCCGCGATGCCGCCGGCGTTGTCGGTCACCGGGCCGAACGCGTCGAGCGCCACGATCATGCCGGCAAGGCCCAGCATCGTCGTGACCGCGATGGCGATGCCGAACAGACCGGCGAGCTTGAAGGCCACGACGATGCCGGCGACGATGACGATCGTGGGCAGGGCGGTCGCCTCGAGCGACACCGCCAAACCCTGGATGACGTTGGTGCCGTGACCGGTGACGGAGGCCTGAGCGATGGACCGGACCGGGCGGAAATTCGTGCCGGTGTAGTACTCCGTGATCCACACGATCAGGCCCGTCACCAGGAGTCCCACCAGACCGCAGACGAATAGCCTGAAGCCGTTGAGCACGAGGCCGTTGGCCCCGGGGAGGTCGCCCCAGCCGGTAACGAACTGCGTCGCCAGGGCCAGCCCGACGACCGAGAGCAGTCCGGTCGCGATCAGCCCCTTGTAGAGCGCGCCCATGATCGATTGGTTTGCACCCAGCCTGACGAAATAAGTGCCGACGATCGAGGTGACGATACAGGTGGCGCAGATTGCCAGCGGGTAGAGCATGGCCGAGCCGAGCAGCGGGGTGCCGGCGAAGAAGATGGCGGCCAGCACCATGGTCGCGACCACCGTCACGGCATAGGTCTCGAACAGGTCGGCCGCCATGCCGGCGCAGTCGCCGACGTTGTCGCCGACGTTGTCGGCGATGGTGGCCGGGTTGCGCGGGTCGTCCTCGGGAATGCCGGCCTCGACCTTGCCGACGAGATCGCCGCCGACGTCGGCGCCCTTGGTGAAGATGCCGCCGCCGAGGCGGGCGAAGATCGAGATCAGGGACGCGCCAAAGCCCAGCGCCACCAGCGCGTCGACGACGACCCGCTCGCCCGGCTGATGGCCGAGACCGACCGTCAGCACCATGTAGTAGATGGAGACACCGAGCAGCGCCAGGCCGGCGACCAGCATGCCGGTGACCGCGCCTGCCTTGAAGGCGATGTCGAGGCCCGCGCCGAGCGAGTTGGCCGCAGCCTGCGCCGTCCTGACGTTGGCCCTCACGGACACGTTCATGCCGATGAATCCCGCAGCACCGGACAGAATCGCCCCCACGGCGAAGCCGATGGCGACCAGGATGCCGAGCAGCCAGGCGATGAGTGCGAAGAGCACGATGCCGACCAGGCCGATCGTGATGTATTGGCGTTTGAGGTAGGCCTGCGCGCCCTCGCTGATGGCGCCGGCGATTTCCTGCATGCGCGCACTACCGGCATCGGCCGCCATCACGGAGCGGATGGTGACGACGCCGTAGGCAATGGAAAGTGCTCCTAGGACGATAACGATCAGTAGTGCGATCATGCGTTTTTCTTCCCTGACATTGTTGGTCACCGGTGACCGCCCTGTCCGGGTACGGCACGACCGATCCCACCCCACTCTGAGGGGCAGGACATGACTGCCAAAGTTTCGCCATCAAGGCAAACGCCATAACTCGACTTGTGCCGCGAATGCTTGATCGGTGCGCGAGCGATGTGGGGCGGCAACACGTTCGAGCTTGAACAGTTCGAAAATGCGCCACAGCATTCCGGTCGGGGGGAACCACCCGATCCGGCGCAATCGTCAGATCGGTTTCAAACGCTGGGTCTGGAGTATTTCCGCGTTTCTTGGAATCGCCGAAATGCTATATCTGTTTGATTTGTCGCGCTTTCTTCACGCGACCGGCGTCCACTTCGCCCGAAAACGCTCTAGAAGTGGCTGTAGGAGCCCCGCGCGAAGTCCACCTCGCGGCCGGCCGAGAGGAACGCCGGGGGCGCGGTTCCGGCGACCACCTCGCCGATCACGGACAGGCCGATCCCCGCCGCCCGGGCCGCCCGCCCCAGCGGCTCGACCTCGCCCGGCGCCACGGTGACGAGGAGTTCGTAGTCGTCGCCGCCCGCAAAGATCGTCATGGCCAGCGATGCATCCGCCGCGAGCGCCCGCCGGGCAGCAGGCGACAGGGGCACGCGGTCGAGGTCGACGTGGGCCGAGACGCCGGAGGCGCGGAGCATCTTGCGCAGGTCTCCGACCAGCCCGTCTGAAACATCCATGGCGCAACGGGCGCGGGCGCGCATGGCCGACGCCAGCGCCAAGCGCGGCTGCGGGTGCAGATAGCGGTCGAGGATGTGCGCCTGTTCCCCCGCGCTCAAGGCGGCGGCCCAGGCCGGCGCCTCGGCCGCAGCCACGCCCAGGCGCAAGCCAAGCCCGAGCGCGGCGTCGCCGATCGTGCCGGTCACCGCCAGGACGTCTCCGGCACGCGCAGCCGTTCGCTTCACCATGGTGCCGCGGGGCACGTGTCCGAGGCCCGTGATCGACACGGACAGCGGGCCGGGCGTGCGCACGGTGTCCCCCCCGACGAGCGGGCATCGGTAAGCGGCGGCATCGCCGCCGAGCCCGCCCGCGAAGGCCTCGAGCCACGGCCGCGTCCAGCCCTCCTGCAGCGCGAGCGTCAGCAGGAATCCGAGCGGCTCCGCCCCCTTGGCGGCCAGGTCGGACAAATTGACGCGGAGCGATTTCCGGGCGATCGCCTCGGGCGGATCATCGGCGAAGAAATGCACGCCGGCCACGACGCCGTCCGTAGTGGCCACCAGTTCATGCCCATCGGGCAACGAGAGCAAGGCGACGTCGTCCTCAAGCCCCAGGCTGCCGGGGCCGGCGAGCGGCGCGAAGATGGTGGCGATCAGGTCGTCTTCCGAAAGCGGGCCGCTCCCCATTGCGAGCCTCCATTTCCGCCGGCTGCGGCGGCAGGCGCCGTCCGTGGCGCGACCTCCAGCTATCCCATCCGAATGGAACGCGCCGCGGCACTCAGGTGCGTTTGCCGAGCTCGTCGGCGCGAGTCTGACGGGCGAGCTGGTCGAGGACCGCGTTGACGAGCCCCACCTCCTCACCGTCGTAGAAGGCGCGCGTGACGTCGACGTACTCCGATATGGCGGCCTTGGCCGGCACGTCACGCCGGTACAGCAGTTCGTAAGCCCCTGCCCGCAGCACGGCGCGCAACACCGGCTCAACCCGCTTCAGCGGCCATTTGGCGACGAGCGCCTCGTCGATCTTGCGATCGATGCCGCCCTGCTCGCGGACAACACCGCGGAGGATGTCGCGGAAGAAGGCCGCCTCCGCCGGCTGGAATTCCACCCCCTCGACTTCGCGGCCGATCCAATGGGCCTCGAATTCGGCCATCGCTTCCAGCACGCCCTTGCCCGAGACCTCCATCTCGTAGAGCGCCTGCACCGCCGCGAGGCGGGCTGCGCTCCGCATCTGTCCACGCGCAGGCTCAGCCATGGGTTGTCGTCCGCTTGATACGCAATACGGCGAGCGCCGCCTCGGCGGCGCCGCCACCCTTGTTCATGTCCGAGACCCGGGCCCGCGCCCATGCCTGCTCGTCGGTCTCGACGGTGAGGATGCCGTTGCCGAGCGGCAGCCGCCGGTCGACCGAGAGGTCCATCAGAGCGCGCGCGCTCTCGCCCGCGACGATGTCGAAGTGAGCGGTCTCGCCACGGATGACGCAGCCGAGCGCCACCGCAGCCTCGAACGGCTCGGTCGTAGCGGCGGCGGCGTCCACGGCGATGGCGATGGCGGCCGGGATCTCCAGGGCACCCGGAACCGTCACGACCTGATAGCCGGCGCCGGCCGCCTCGACGGCGGCAACCGCACCGGCGAGCAACTCGTCGGCGAGATCTTCATAGTAACGCGCCTCGACGATGAGGACGCGGGCACCCGCGAGCGAGACGGACGCGGATGCCGAGCGGCGCGGAGCGACCATGCGTCGAAGACCTTCCCCATTGCGGCACCGGAAACGCCCAGGGCCATCCGCCGGACCCGCGTCCGGCGCCAACGCCGCGATGTCGGGCGGGTGGGAGGCGTCAGTACCCGCTCGCCTGCGCCTCGGCAAGCCGCGCCGCATAGCGCGCCATCAAATCGACTTCGAGATTGACCTCGTCGCCGGGCCGGCGGCCGCCCCAGGTGGTGACGTCGAGCGTATGCGGAATGATGAGGACACTGAAGACATCCCGCTCCACATTGTTGACGGTCAGCGATGTGCCGTCGAGACCGACCGACCCCTTCTCGGCGATGAAGCGGGCGAGGTTCGCGGGAGCGCGGATGGTGAAGCGTGCAGTGGCGCCCCAGGGGCTGTCCGCATCAGTGATCTCGTCGCGGCCGACCAATTGCGCCAAGCCGTCGATATGACCGGTGACGATGTGGCCGCCGAGCTCGTCGCCGATCTTCAGCGAACGCTCCAGGTTGAGACGGGCGCCGAGCTGCCATCGGCCGGCATTGGTGCGCTCCAGCGTCTCGGCCGCCACGTCCACGTCGAACCACGCCCCTCCGCCGTGCGCTCCCACGGCGACGACAGTGAGGCAGGGGCCGGAGCAGGCGATCGACGCGCCGATGGCGATGCCCGCCGGGTCGTAGCTCGAGGCAATGCGCAGACGGCGCAGCTTGCCAGCATGGTCTTCGGCGGCGATGACCTCGCCCAAGTCGGTGACGATCCCGGTGAACATCAGGGCTGCCTCTCGTAGAATGCAAAGCGGTCGGGGCCAGCCCGCAACGGCGGCAGGGCCCGCATGCCGGCCAGGGCGCGGGCGAGCGACGGGCCGACCGCGGCAAGGCCGGCCACCTCAAGCCGGACGCCGCCAGTGACGATCACGACCTCATCGATGAGATCGTCCTCCGCCAAGGCGTCCGCCAGCGCGGGCCCGCCCTCGCAGAGCAGGCGTGTGAGGCCGCGGGTGGCGAGCAGGCGCAGCGCCGCCGCGGGGTCGAGCCGCCCGGCAGCACCGGCCGGCGCGACCCGCAGCACCTCGACGCCGGCCGCGACCAGCATCGCCTCCCGCGCCGCCGGCGCGCTCTCGGCAGCCACGACCCACGTCGGCACATCGCGGGCGGTCGCCACGAGGCGAGCCGCGAGGGGAATATTGAGCTGACTATCGAAGACGATGCGGATCGGCGAGCTCTCCGCCATCCCCGGCAGCCGGACATTCAGTGCGGGGTCGTCCGCGAGCACGGTGCCGAGCCCGACGAGGATGCCGTCGGCGTGGGCCCGCATCAAGTGGACGCGGGCGTTGGCGGCACCCTCCGTGATCATCAGGCGGGAACCGCCGACACGGGCCGCAAAGCCGTCGAGGGTCCGGGCAAGCTTCAGCGTCACGGCCGGCCGGCCTTCGCGCACGCGAGTGAAATGGCCAAGGTGTGCCTGCCGTGCGGCAGCGGCTTCGACGCCGACCACCACGTCCACGCCAGCAGCGGCCAGGCGCGCATGCCCGTGTCCGGCGACGAGCGGGTTCGGATCCTCGATCGCCGAGACGACCCGGGCGACGCCGGCCTCGATCATGGCGTCGGCACAGGGCCCGGTGCGGCCCACGTGCGAGCAGGGCTCCAGGGTGACGTACAACGTGGCTCCGCGAGCCGCGGCGCCCGCCTGCGCGCGCGCCACGACCTCGGCATGGGGGCGGCCACCGGGCTGCGTGGCGCCGCGGCCAACCACGACCGGACCGTTGGCGGTTGGCCGCACCAGGACGGCCCCGACCGAGGGATTGGGCCACGTGCGGCCCAGATGGCGATGCCCGAGCGCTAGAGCCTGGCGCATGAAGCGGCCATCGTCGTCGGCACGAGACCGCTCGCCAGCCGAGGCCGCGGTTGCCGCAATACCGTTGCTCGGGGCGCCCATCACGCCAGCTTGTCACGGCCCGGCGCGCCGTCGTCGCCCGCCAGTTCGCCGATGATGTCGCCAAAATCCTTGGCTTCGCGGAAGTTGCGATAGACCGAGGCGAAGCGCACGTAGGCCACGTCGTCCAGATTCTTCAGGCCAGCCATGACGAGCTCACCGACCTTCTCGCTCGGGATCTCGCTATCGCCCATGCTTTCGAGCTGACGCACGATGCCGTTGATGAGGCGTTCGATGCGCTCCCCGTCGACCGGCCGCTTGCGCAACGCCACCTCGACCGACCGCTGCAGCTTGTCGCGGTCGAAGGGGACGCGCCGGCCCGAGCGCTTGATCAGGACGAGTTCGCGCAGCTGCACGCGCTCGAAGGTGGTGAAGCGGCCGCCGCAATCGGGACAGACCCGCCGCCGGCGGATGGCGGAGGAATCGTCCGTCGGCCGCGAATCCTTCACCTGCGTATCCAGGCTGCCGCAATACGGACAACGCATCACCGACCCTCGCGCCGTGCCGACCGGTCAGGCGTAGATGGGGAAACGGCGCGTGAGTTCCCTCACCTCGGCGACGATGAGCTGCTCCACCTCGGCCTCGCCCGCCTCGCCCGCCTTGGCGAGCCCATCCAGCACCCGCACGATCATGCCGCCCACGTGCTGGAACTCGGCGACGCCGAAACCGCGCGACGTCGCTGCCGGCGTGCCGAGGCGAATGCCCGACGTGACCGTCGGCTTTTCCGGATCAAACGGCACGCCGTTCTTGTTGCAGGTGATGTGGGCTCGCCCCAGCGCCGCCTCCGCCGCCTTGCCCGTCAGGCCCTTCGAGCGCAGGTCGACCAGGATCAGGTGGTTGTCGGTGCCACCGGCGACGAGCGAATAGCCGCCGGCGGTGAGCGTCGCGGCCAGGGCCCTGGCATTGTCCACCACGCCGCGCGAGTAGACCTTGAAATCGGGTCGCAGCGCCTCACCGAACGCCACCGCCTTGGCGGCAATCACATGCATCAGCGGTCCGCCCTGGAGGCCCGGGAAGATCGCCGAGTTGATCTTCTTGGCCATGCCCTCGTCGTCGCTCAGGATCATGCCGCCGCGCGGGCCGCGCAAGGTTTTATGGGTGGTGGTGGTCACAACGTGGGCGTGGGGGAACGGCGACGGATGGACGCCGCCGGCCACCAGACCGGCGAAATGGGCCATGTCGACCATGAAATACGCGCCGACCTCGTCGGCAATCTCGCGGAAGCGGGCGAAATCCCAATGCCGCGAATAGGCCGAGCCGCCGGCGATGATGAGCTTGGGCTTGTGCTCGCGCGCCAGGCGGGCGACGTCGTCCATGTCGATGCGCTGGTCGTCGGGCCGCACGGTATAGTGGACCGGCTTGAACCACTTGCCGGACATGTTCGGTGGCGCCCCGTGGGTGAGGTGCCCGCCCGCGGCCAGATCGAGCCCCATGAAGGTGTCGCCCGGCTTGAGCAGGGCGAGGAACACGGCCTGGTTCGCCTGGGAGCCCGAATTGGGCTGGACGTTGGCGAAGCCGCAGCCGAACAGCCGGCAGGCGCGCTCGATCGCCAGATCCTCGGCGATGTCGACGAACTGGCAGCCGCCGTAGTAGCGGCGGCGCGAATAGCCCTCGGCATACTTGTTGGTGAGGACCGAGCCTTGGGCCTCCAGCACGGCGCGCGAGACGATGTTCTCTGAGGCGATCAGTTCGACCTCGTCGCGCTGACGGCCGAGCTCGAGGCCGACGGCGCGGGCGATCTCCGGGTCACTGTCGGCCAGCGACGCCGAGAAGAAGCTGTTGGAGAGGTGTGGCTTCGTCTCGCTAGCGCTCATGGGACACCTACCGTTGCTGCCGCGACCGACGTCGTCCAGGGCCTCGCCATATGGGGTCGGATGTCGGCCGATGCTCGATCGCGACGCCCTCGCGATTCCGGTTGCGGCGGACGCGCGGTCCTTAGCACGGCCCTCCCGGCCCGCCAACCGGATCGGCATGGACGGCGGACACGGCCCTAGAGCGCTTCACGATTGGGTGGAATCACCCGATCGCGAAGAAGCGCTCCAGATTCAAGATGCTTGAGTCGCGGGAATTCGCCGATGCGCTGCGTCGGCCCGGCGCCGCGCATCGGCTGCAAAAAGCAATGGCCGGGCGAGCCCGGCCACGCTTCCAAACTTGGAGCCTGCACATCACGCCGGCTCTGACCGATGGACGGCCGGGACCCTCCGGCCATCGCCTCGGGGCGGGTGCGGATCAGTGCGCCGCCGGGACCTGGTCGGCGGCCGCAGCAGCCATCGCCGCCGCCGGGCCGAGGCCGTCGCGATTGTAGATGTCGTCGCGGAACTGCACCATGCCGTCCGGTCCAGCCCAGGCCGTGACATAGCTCCAGTAGGTGGGCACCGGCTCGGCCAGGCGCGCGTCGATCCTGTTGCCGGAATCGATCGCCTGGGCGATCCGCTCGGGATCCCAGCCGGGCGTATCCTTCAGCAGGAAGGCAATATAGTCACGCACATTCTGCACGCGCACGCAGCCCGACGACACGAAGCGGAAGTCGTCGCCGAAGATGCCCTTGGCGGGCGTGTCGTGCATGTAGACGCCGTGCGGATTGGGGATGTTGATACGCACGAAGCCCATCGAATTCAGGTCGGCACCGGGATCCTGCCTGAACATGTAGTTCGTCGCTTCGTTCGACCGCCAGTTGATCTGGCTCGGCTGAATCTGGCTGCCGTCCTTGCTGTAGATGCGGATCTTGTTGTCGGTCAGGTAGTTCGGGTCGGCCTGCATCTTCGGGATGAGATCCTTGCGGATGATCGACGCCGGCACCGTCCAGAACGGGTTGAAATTGATCTCGGTAATCTTGGCGTTCATGATCGGTGACTGGCGGTCGATCTTGCCGACGCCCGCGGCGTGGCGGGTCGCGACCTGGCCGTTCTCCACCGTCTCGACCAGCGCGGCCGGGATATTGACGATCACATAGCGCTGCCCGAGGTTGCCCGAGAACGAGCGCAGCCGCACGAGATTGGTCTCGAGCTGCTTCAGGCGCGTGCTGGCGGGCACATTGAGCGCGACGACGGTCGTATTGTTGAGCACGCCGGTGGCGTTGAGGCCATGGCGTGCCTGGAAGCGCTTGACCCCGGCTTCGACATAGGAATCGTAGACCTCGGCGGCCCCACCGGTCGGCTGCATGTCGCCGGACTGAATCAGCCGCTGGCGCAATGTCGCCACCGCCGGGCCGCGAGAGCCCAGCCTGAGCTTAGCCGCCGGCGACACCTGCTGCCAGCCACCCGACGCCACGATCTCGCGGTAGCGCGTGATCGCCTGCTCGGTGCCATCGACCGTAGCGGGCGACAGGATCGGCGTGGACGAGCGCCGGACGCGGCTGCGAGCCGCGGAATCATAAGGCTGGCTCCACTCCGCCTGCTCGCCGCCCAATTGCTGCGCGGAGACGGGCGAAGCGGCCACGACCGCGGTGGCGAACGGAGCAGCGACGATCGCGCCCAAGGCGAGCGCCCGGGACGCGTGCAGCGAAAATCTGGGCTGGAAATCGGGCATGCGGAGCTTCAAGAGCATGGTCCTCAAACTGCGCGGTTGCGACGCGGGGAGGAGGGCTGGGCGGAGTGCCGGCGTTGGCGCGGCGCCTTCGGCGACTTGCTTAGCCTTGCAGCGTTACCAAACGATGAGCAGTCCGGCCTTTTTGTGGCGCCGCTACCGATGATGCCCGTCTGGCCCCGGCAGCAGGGGCGACCGTGTCCGATCCGCAACATCGCCCGTCGGCAGCCCCCAATTCATCGCCGGGCTCTCACTCCTGGTCGTGCGCCGCGAGCCACGAGATCGTCAGGTAGATGGCGATCAGGAGGCTGAACATGACGATGGTGAAGCTGCCGCTGGCGACGGCGCGCGGCACGAAGATCGCCAGGATCAGCTGGCTCATCACCGCGAGCAACCACATGATGCCGCCCCAGGTACTGGTCAGCCACAGGCCGACGGCAGCCACGAGGTTGAGCACGGCAAAATAGACCAGCGTCGCCTGCGCGCCGAACGTCCGGTCCTCGAACGGCGCGGCCGCCGGCAGGATGCCGAGGATGTCGGCCCAGGTCGTGAGGCCGAGAACCATCCACACGACCGCCATCAGCCGCATGAACCACACGAGGATGCGGCTCCAGCGGATGTGCGCGACGCCGGTGCTCTCGCGCAGCGCCTCGAGCACGCCGCGCTCCGCGCCGTCGGTCTGTTCGCGCTTCGCCAGCAGCCCCTTCAGAATAGTCATCCCGTCGTACGCCTCACACGCCTCGGCCCTGATGGGGCACGACCGCCCGGCTGCCCCTCACCTGCCAAGCCTCCGGGCAGGACCGCTCGCGCATGATCCCAACAAATGGACACCGGCTTTGGACCAAGCTCACCCTCGAACAAAGACTTAGTGCGGGATGCTGCAACGAAGAGTCATCCCGCTCTAGAACGACAGCTCATCTGCTCCGAGCGGCGCGAAATAGGCCTCGATGTCGGCGGGGCTCACCTGATCGAGCTCGCCGGGCTGCCATTTCGGTGCCTGGTCCTTGTCGACGATGACGGCGCGCACGCCCTCGTAGAAGTCATGGCCCTGAGCAATCCGGGAGACGATCCGGTATTCGAGCTGCATCGCCTCGCGGAAGCCGATGCCACGGCCGCGGCGCATCTGCGCGAGCGTCAGCGCCAGGCTGGTCGGAGACTTCGTCCGGATCGTGCCGGCCGTCTTGGCGGCGAACGGCGAACCGGGCGCCGCCTCGTCGAGGCGCGCCAGAATCTCCGCCACCGTCGGCGCACTGAAGCAGTGATCGATGAGATCCTGCTCGGCCATCAGCGGTGAGTTCTTCGGTTCGGCGTCGAGACCCTCCAGCACGCTCGCCACCGGCTCGCCGGCGATGAGCTTGTCCCGTAGCAGAGCGAGGTCCCCCGACGCCGTCGCGTGAGTGGCGAGCCCAAGAGCCAGCGACTCGGCCTGGCCGACCCGGTCGCCGGTCAGCGCCAGGCACGTGCCGATCTCGCCCGGCAGGCGCGGCAGCACGTAGGTGGCGCCGACGTCGGGAAAGAAGCCGATACCGACCTCGGGCATGGCAAAGGTGAAGCGCTCACCGGCCACCCGGTGACTGCCGTGAACCGAAACGCCGAAGCCGCCGCCCATCACGATGCCCTCGACGAGCGCCACGTAGGGCTTACCGTACTCCTTGATGCGGACGTTGAGCTGGTACTCCTCGCGCCAGAACGTCAGCGCGTCGGCGCCGCGGCCGCTGCGACCCTGCTCGTACAGCGTGCGGATGTCGCCGCCGGCGCAGAAGGCGCGATCGCCGGCGCCAACCACGACCACGTGCTTGACCTGATCGTCGTGCTCCCAGGCGTCGAGCGCCGCACGCAGGCCACGCACCATGCCGAGCGTCAGGGCGTTCAGCGCCTTGGGCCGATTCAGCACGACCACGCCGGCAGCTCCGCGGCGCTCGCAAAGAACCTCGTCGTTCTGGCGGATCTGGTTGTCTTGGCCGTTCTGCACGCCGCTCGTCCCTATCGTTTCGCCGCTGCTCTTCAATTGGGGCGGACTGTGGTGGCTCGCGGCGACCACGTCAACGGCGCAGGTCCGCACGCCCAGCATGCGGTTCCCCGCGCAATAGGCCGCATGTTCACCCGAGGGGCGGAGGTGTAGCCGACGGTCGACAGGCTTGCGCCGGACCCATGGCCGCGCGAAACCTTCTACGAGAGGCCCGTGTTCGCGCTACATTCAGCGCAGAGCGTGACGAGATCGATCGATGACCGCATCACCCATCCGCCCCCTGCGCCGCCAGGCCGAGGCGCCGTCCGACGCACGTAGGCCCCAGGCGCACGACCTCGGCCTGATCCATCGGCCCCGGCGCAACCGCAAGTCCGATTGGGCGCGCCGGCTCGTGCGCGAGAACGTGCTGACGACCGACGATCTGATCTGGCCGCTGTTCGTGACGGAGGGGAGCGGCGTGCGCACGCCGGTGGCATCCATGCCGGGTGTCGATCGGCTGTCGGTCGACGTCATCGTGCGAGAGGCGGAGCGGGCGGTGAAGCTCGCCATCCCGGCGATCGCCCTGTTTCCCTATACGGACAAGGCGTTCAAGGATGCGCGCGGCAGCGAGGCGCTGAACGCCAACAATCTGGTCTGCCGTGCCGTGCGGGCGGTCAAGTCGGCCTTCCCTGACCTCGGCATCGTTACCGACGTGGCGCTCGATCCCTATACGGATCATGGCCATGACGGCGTCATCGCCGACGGCCGCATCATGAACGACGAGACCGTCGCGATCCTGGTGGAGCAGGCGCTCGTGCAGGCCGAGGCGGGCGCGGACGTCATCGCACCGTCCGACATGATGGACGGCCGTGTTGCCGCCATCCGCGCCGGGCTCGACCGCGCCGGCCTCATCGACGTGCAGATCATGGCCTATGCCGCCAAGTATGCGTCGGCCTTCTATGGCCCGTTCCGCGACGCGGTCGGCTCCGGGGCGCTGCTGATCGGCGACAAGCGGACCTATCAGATGGATCCGGCCAACAGCGCCGAAGCCCTGCGCGAGGTGGCGCTCGACATCGAGGAGGGCGCCGACATGGTGATGGTGAAGCCGGGCCTGCCCTATCTGGACATCATCTGGCGGGTCAAGGACAGCTTTGGCGTTCCGACCTTCGCCTATCAGGTCTCCGGCGAGTACGCCATGATCGAGGGCGCCGCGCGGGCCGGCTGGCTCGACGGCGACAAGGCCATGGTCGAGAGCCTGATCGCCTTCAAGCGCGCCGGCGCCAGTGGAGTCCTCACCTATTTCGCGCCACGCGTGGCCGAGCGGCTCGCCCGTGGCTGAAACGCCCTCTCGACCGCGCGAGCGGGGGCCGACGCGCGTTGCCCTTCTCATCGCCGCGGCGGTCGGAGCGCTTGGCGCCTGCATCGTCATCGCCGTGCTGACCAGCCTGCCGCCAGCGCTCGACGCGGCGGCGGCACGCCTGTGCCAGGCAGCCATTCCCGCGCTGAACGACGACGGCGTCGGGCTGAAGTTCGGCCGCGCGGTGACGGGGCCGGTGCAAGACAGCTTGCGCATCGATTACATCGCCACCGCAGCCGGCGGGGCGGCCCGCCGGCGTGAGGTCACCTGCCGCTTCGAGCGAACCGAGCCTCACCGGGCCCCCCGGCTGGCTGGCATCGCCACGGAGGGCGGCCCGCTGTCCGACAGCTCATTCTATTTTCTCAACCGCTTCTTCCTGGAGCAGTCCGGGGAAGGCCCGGCCGCATCTCCGCCCGCGCCGCCGCCAGCGACGACCTCCAACGGCTCCCCGGGGCGGAATGGGGAAAAGTGACCGACCTGGCACGCCCGACGTTGGCCTGAAGCATTGCATCCCTATATTGCGTCGATCGCGAATTGAAGGGCCCGCCTCGCCATGTCCAACACCATGCCGCAGACCCTGCCGGAGCGGCCTTACCGCACCGACGGCGTTCTGGTGTCGCGCTTCTTCGCCTACTTGATCGACCTCATCCTGATCGGTGTGTGGTGCCTGTTCCTGGGCTTCATCATCCTGGTCCTCGGCGTGGTCACCTTCGGCCTGGGGTGGGCGCTGTATACGATCCTGATTCCGGGAGCCGGCATCCTCTACAGCATGATCACGGTAGGCGGCTCCAAGCAGGCGACCATCGGCATGCGCATGCTCGGCCTGCGGGTGATCCGCCGCGACGGCGCGTTGGTCGATCCGGTCACCGCCGGTGCCCACGCGCTGTTCTTCTATGTGGCCGGGATTACCGGGCTGCTCCTGCTCATCGACATCGTCGTCGGGCTGGTGGACAGCGACCGGCGCATGCTGCACGACCAGCTCGCCGGCGTGACCGTGGTTCGCTCCGCCTGACGATATGCACAATGGACTTGAGAGCGTTCCGCTCGATGATATCGTTGCCGGTGGCGAGCGGCGAGCCCACGCGAATCCGCTTCGCCGACCGAGGCCGCCCGAAGCGGCGGCGCAACGGGGCTTGATCCGGGATTGACGACCCAACCGCGCGACGCGCCGCAGTTCTATCTCACCGCGCCTTCAGCGTGCCCGTACCTCCCCAACCGCGAGGAGCGTAAGGTCTTCACGCACCTGGTCGGCAAGCGCGCTCCGGAAATCAACGACATTCTGAGCCACGGCGGCTTCCGCCGTTCGCAGACGATCGCCTACCGCCCCGCCTGCGAGGGCTGCCGCGCCTGCGTCTCGGTGCGCGTGATGGTGCCGGATTTCGTCGAAAGCGGCAGCTTCAGCCGCGTATTGCGCGCCAACGCCGACCTCGTCGGCGCCCTGGGGCAGCCGACACCGACGAGCGAGCAATACTCCCTGTTCCGCCGCTACCTGGACGCCCGCCATGCCGAGGGCGGCATGGCCGACATGACGGTGCTCGACTATGCGATGATGGTGGAGGACACGCACGTCACCACGCGCCTCATCGAGTACCGCCGCCGCGGCCCGGACTCGGCGATCACCGGGCGGGGTGCAGGCGACCTCCTCGCCGTCGCCCTCACCGACGTGCTCGGCGACGGGCTGTCGATGGTCTACTCCTTCTACGATCCGCAGGAGGAGCGGCGCAGCCTCGGCACGTTCCTGATCCTGGACCATATCCGGCGCGCCCGCGCCCTCGACCTGCCCTACGTCTATCTCGGCTACTGGGTCGATGGCTCCAGGAAGATGGCCTACAAGGCGCGCTTCACGCCCCAGGAGCGGCTCACGCCCGAGGGTTGGGAGAGGTTCGGTTGACGGCAGTCGCCACCCTGTCGCAGCCCGCTTCGTCCCCCGCCCTGTCGACCGCGCGATTGCCGATCGTGGATGCGGCACGCGGCGTCGCCATCGCGGCCATGGTCGTCTACCACGCGGCCTGGGACATCACGTTCTTCGACCTGGCGCCGGTCGACGCGGTCGGGTCGCCGTTCTGGCGCAACTTCGCCCACGCCATCGCCGCAAGCTTTCTGTTCCTCGTCGGTGTGGGCCTGGTCCTGGCGCAAGGCGACGCTCGGCGGCCGGGCGCGAGCCAGCCGCCGAGCGCGCTCCAACCGCAGCGCTGGCGTCGCTATCTTCGGCGGCTTGGAGTGATCGTGGCCGCAGCCTGCGCCGTGACGCTCGCCACCTGGATCGCGACTCCCGACCGCTTCATCTACTTCGGCATTCTGCATTGCATCGCCGCGGCGAGCGTTCTGGCCCTGCCGTTCCTGCGGGCGCCGGCGGCGCTGACCGCCCTCGTCGGCCTCGCGGTCATCATCCTGCCCTTCCGCTTCAGCTCGGCGCTGTTCGACCCGCCATGGCTCGCGTGGCTCGGGCTCGGCGCCACGGTGCCGAACACCAGCGACTACGTCCCGGTCTTTCCGTGGTTCGGGCCGGTGCTGATCGGCGTCGCCCTCGCCAAGGTGGCGCTGCCCCGGCTCACGGCGGGGCCGGCCGGCCGCTGGGCGCCCAGCGGCGCTGTCGGGCGCGTCCTGGCCTGGAGCGGGCGCCACAGCCTGGTCATCTACCTCACCCATCAGATCGTGCTGATGGGCATCTTCTGGACGCTCTTCCAGCTTGCCGGCCCGAACGCGACGGCCCAGGCCATGCGCATGCGCGATTCCTGCATCGCCAGCTGCGTAGAGACCGAGGCCGATGCGGGACAATGCCGGCTCACCTGCGCCTGCACCATGCGGACGCTCAGGCGCGAGGGCTTGCTCGGCGGACTGGCCGCCGGCCGGATCGACGACGAGCAGCGGCCGCGCCTGTCGGCCATCGTTCGGCAGTGCCGGATCGTGGACCCACCCCTGCCCGGCCCGCGCTAAAGCGCTTCGCGATCGGGTGGAATCACCCAATCGCGAAGAAGCGCTCCAAATTCAAATGATTATGAGCATTTTTCTGGCATTGGATGGACTCATCCAATGCCAGAAATGCTCTCGGGCACTCCCAAGGGATGGGGCCTTCCCACCGTAGAGAAATGCTCCAACTCATTGAATCCTGGTGCTTCTCTTCTCTTGCGATCGGGTAGTAGCCCGACCGCAAGCGGAGCTCTCGGGGCCCTGCGGCCGGCTGACATCTTGAGTCATGCCCCCGCCGCAAGTCTTTGTTTCAACACCTTTTCCAAAGGCTCGCGCCGGAGCGCGCCTGTCCTAGCGAATGATCGAGCTGTTCGGGGATGCTCTTTGAGCATCCGGCGATTGGATGGCGATCTCCAACAGCGCAGAAATGCCTCATGATCCTTTTGAATCTGGTGCGCTTCTTTTGTGCTTTAGACGAGAGCGTTTTCGAGCGAAGTGGACGCCGGTTTCGCGTGAAGAAAAACGCGACAAAACAAACAGATAGAGCATTTCGGCGATTCGAAGAAACGCGGAAATGCTCTAGAGGCCCAGCATCAGCTTGGCCATGATGTCGCGCTGCACCTCCGACGTGCCGCCGAAGATCGTGTAGGCGCGGCCGTCGAGGTACTCGGGCACCACCGGCAGTTCGTCCTCGGCGATCGGCGTCGGCTCGTTCAGCGCGTAAAGTGGCCGCGCCGGCTGCCACACCAGCGCGTCGTAGCCGATCACGTCGACACCGAGCTTGGTGATGGCCTGCTTGATCTCGCTGTTGCGCAGCTTGAGCATGGATGAGACGGCGCCCGGGTTCTGGCCCGTCTGCAGCGCCGACATGATGCGCAGCTCGGTCATCTCCAGGGCGTCGATATCGACCTCGATCTCGGAGATTCGCGTGGCGATCGACGCCTCCTCGATCGGCCGGCCGACCTCGTCGGAGCCAGCCAGCGTCACCACTTGGCCGAGAGCCTTGCGCAGGCGCGCCGACGTGATGCCGCCGCCGCGCTCGAACTCGAGCAGGTACTTGCCATAGGTCCAGCCCATGCCCTCCTCGCCGATGCGGTTGGTCACCGGCACGCGCACGTCGTCGAAGAAGACCTGGTTCACCTCATGGTCGCCGCCGATGGTGATGATCGGCCGGATGGTGATGCCCGGCGACTTCATGTCGATCAGGATGAAGCTGATGCCGTCCTGCTTGCGCCCGCCGTCGCCGGTACGCACCAGCGCGAACATGCGGTTGGCGTAGTGCGCATGCGTCGTCCAGATCTTCGTGCCGTTGATGACGTACTCGTCGCCGTCTCGCACCGCACGCGTCTTCAGCGAGGCGAGGTCCGACCCGGAGCCCGGCTCGGAATAGCCCTGGCACCAATAGTCTTCGCCGGACAGGATGCGCGGCAGATAGAAGGCCTTCTGCTCCGGCGTTCCGAACTTGATGATCACCGGCCCGACCATGCGCACGCCCATGGGCGACACGCCCGGCGTCCCCGCGGCGGCGCACTCGGTCTCGAAGATCCAGCGCTGGGCCGGCGTCCAGGTCGGCCCGCCGGCTTCCACCGGCCAGCCTGGTGCCACCCAGCCCTTGGCGGCCAGAGCCCGGTGCCACGGGCCGGAGATATCCGGCTCGTAGAACACCGAGGGCGTGAGCGCCGCCGCCCGCTTCAGGTCCGGCGTCAGATTGGCGGCGATGAAGTCGCGGACCTCCTGCTGGAAGGCGCGCTCCTCGGCGTTGAACGAAAAGTCCATGAGTTCCTCCCCGCGGTCAGGCCGCGCGCGACGACAGGCGCCCGCTCGCCAGGGCATGGCGGCGCAGGTGGTGATCGACGTCGCCGAACAAGGCTTCGAAGGTAATGACGCGCTTGAGGTACGCGCCGATCTCCAGTTCCTCCGTCACCCCCATGCCGCCGTGCAATTGCACCGCTTGCTCGGCCACGAAGCGAGCGCCGCGGCCGATCTTGATCTTGGCGCCAGAAATCGCGCGAATGCGCTCGGGATGCGGGGCGTCGGCGAATAGCGCGGCCCTGAGCGCCATGGAGCGCCCCTCCTCCACCGCGCTCGCCATATCGGCCAGGCGATGGCGCACCGCCTGATTGAATGCCAGGGGCTTGCCGAACTGCTCCCGCGTCTTGGTGTAGGCCGCGGTCGCCTCCAGCAGCGCCGCCATCATGCCGACGGCCTCGCTGCAAAGCGCTGCCAGCGCACGATCGACCGTCCGCTCGATGGCCGGCAGGGCGTCATCGGAACCGCCGAGCCGGACGACGTCAGGCACCCGAACCCCGTCCAGCTTGACGCTTGCCGCCCGCCCGCCGCCGAGTCGGTCATAGGGGGTGAGGCTAAGGCCGGCCGTCTGGCGCGGCACCACGAACAGCGCGATGCCCTCGGGCGTCCTGCGGTCGCCCGCCATCCGCGCCGAAACGATCAGATGATCGGCGCTCGGCGCGTCGAGGACCGCGATCTTGGTGCCGTCAAGCACCCAGTCGGCTCCGTCGCGGGCCGCGCGCGTGGCGATGTCGGCCAGATCGAAGCGCGCCTGGCGCTCGCTGTGGGCGAAGGCGAGCAGGGAGCGCCCGGCCGCGACCTCCGGCAGCACGGTGGCGCGCTGCTGCTCGGTGCCGAGGTCGGCCACCAGGCCGGCGCCAAGCACCACGGTCGACAGATAGGGCTCGGTGATCAGACCGCTGCCGAACGCTTCGGCCAGGATGCCCACCTCGACGGCACCGCCGCCGAGCCCCCCGTGGGCGTCGGGCAGCGGCAGCGCGAGCCAGCCGAGCTCGGCGAATTCCGCCCAGACGGCCCGGCTGAAGCCGTCCGGCTGGCCCGCCGCTTTGCGGCGGGCATCCGGGCTATAGGCCGTCCGCACGAAGCGTTCGGCGCTCTCGCGCAGCAGGCGCTGCTCCTCGGTGGCGGTGAGATCCATGATCAGACGCTGGCCTTCTGCTTGACCGACGGGTGAAGACCGGCGGGATCGACGATCATCTTGAATTCCTGCAGGTTGTGGGCGTGGCAGAGGTGGTGCAGCGCGAACGCCTGATCGATGGCGCTCTGCTGACCCATGATGTCGAGGCTGCGGTTCACCGCCTCCTTGCTGAGCTTCAGAGCAAAGCTGGGCTTCGCGGCGATGCGGCCGGCCAGGTCGAGCACGAAGGCGGAAAGCTCTGCGCGCGGCACCACGTGGTTGACCATGCCGAGGCGGTGCGCCTCGTCCGCGCTCCAGGCATCGGCCGTGAACAGGAACTCCTTGGCCTTGCGCGCCCCGACTTCCCAGGGATGGACGAACCACTCGACGCCGCACACGCCCATGGCGACGACGGGATCGCAGAACTGGGCGTCGTCGCTCGCCACGATCATGTCCATGGCCCAGGCGAGCATCAACCCGCCGGCGATGCAGCGCCCCTGCACCTCGGCGATGGTCGGCTTGGGGAGATTGCGCCAGCGGCGCGTCATCTGCAGGTAGATCTCCTGCTCGCGCGCGAAGCGGCCGTGGGCGTTGGGCTCGTCGAAGCCGCCCCAGCCGAACACTGCCGGAAAGTCGACCCCCGCGTGGTCCTTGCCGCTGGCGCGCAGGTCGTGGCCCGCGGAGAAATGCGGCTCCGCACCGGCCAGGATGATGACCTTGACGCTGTCGTCGTAGGACGCGGCATCGAACGCGGCGTTGAGGTCATAGGTCATCTGAAGATTCTGCGCGTTGCGCGCGTCGGGCCGATTCATGACGATGCGCGCGACGTGCTCCGCCGGCCGCTCGACGAGAATGGTTTCGTAGCTGACCATCGACTTTCCTCACCCGTTCGGATCACGGCTCGTCTTGCGCGAGCCGCACCAAACAATCGTTAGATCGTCACCCCGCGCCCGTCTAGACGCGATCATCGTCCGTCTCGCGCGGGTGCGCTGGCCCTCGCCCCCCGCGCCGGCTACAAGCGGGCGGCAGCCGGCAGCGGGCGGCAGCCCCCTTCCCGGCGACAGATCCTCGATGGCCCTTGACACCCCGATCTCACGCGCCGGTCCTCATGCCGCGCTCGTCCTGACTCTGCTGACGCTGGCCGCCTGCCAGAGCGCGCCACGCAGCACGTTCGGCTATATGCAGGAGGTGAGGTCCGGCCGGATGGAGGTTGCCGGCGACTACAACACCGTGTCCGGCGACGGCGGGCGGAGCTGCCATCAGCAGCGCCTGCCGACGGTCACCATCGTCGAGCCGCCCCGCCACGGCACATTGAGCGTCGCCGCGGCGCCGAAGCCGTTGCGCGCGACGGGCCACTCACCTTTCTCCGGCTGCCACGGACAGACCTTCCTCAGCCAGGTCGTGCACTACCGGTCCGCGCCCGGCTACCGCGGCGACGATCGGGCCGTCTACCGGGTCCGCTACGTCGACGGTCAGAGCGACACCTACGAGAAGCTGTTCCGGGTGCGCTGAACCGCCTCTCCTCGCGGATGATCACAGCTGATCGGAACGTGCTCCAGGTTCGGCGCGCCGCGCCCGCCATTCGTCCCGCGTGATCTCCCACATCTGCGCCGCGAGCCGGCCGCCGACGAAATCGCGCGGCTCGGTGCCCACGACGCGCATCCCGGCGCGCTCGGAGATGCGCCGCGAGGCCGTGTTGGCGATCGCCTTGGGCACCCGCAGCACGTCCTTGCCCAGAACGTCGAACCAGAAGCCGGTGACCGCCGCGACAGCTTCGGTCATCAGCCCTTGGCCCTGCCAGGCCGGATCGAGCCAGAAGCCGCGGTTGTCGTCGCCTTCATCGATGAGACCGATGACGCCGATCAGTTGGCCGGGCAGCGCCCGCGGCCTGATCGACCAATGCCACTGCGTGCCCCGCTCGATCGCCGGCAGCAGTCCATCGCGGATGAAGACCAGCGCGCCGTCGGCCGGATAGGGCCACGGCACCTTGGCGGCGAGATAGCGGACGATCTCCCACTGTGGAAACACGGCTTGCACCGCGTCGGCATCGGTCAACTGGAGCGGACGCAGGACGAGGCGCTCGGTCGTGAGCAGCGGCGTGGTCACGGCGGATGGAGGCGACATCGTCCAAACATGCGCGTTCCGGACGCGTTTGGCACGTGCCGTCGGCTCGACGGCACGGCCGGTCAACGCGTCAGCCGAACTTGTTGTTGCGAGGGAAGCCCTTCGGTGGCAGCCGGCCAGCCTCCGCCCGGTTGCCGATCCACTCGGTCAGATCGGTGGCGATAACGGTCCAGGTGCGGCCGGAGGTATCCTTCCACGTCAGTCCGTCGGCGAGATTGAACACCTTCGCATCGCTGACGCCCCCGTCCCGGTAGCGCTGGAGCCGCACGCCCTTGCCGCGCGACATCTCCGGCATCTGTACCGTCGGAAAGATCACCAGCTTGCGATTCTGACCGACGATGGCGACGTGGTCGCCTTCGGCCGGAACGCACAGCGCAAGCTTGGCCGGTGCATCGACTACCAGCACCTGCTTGCCCTTTCGGGTGTTGGCGACGATGTCGTCCGCCGGCGCCACGAAGCCGCGCCCGTCCGTGGTGGACAGCAGCAGCTTCTCGCCCGGACGATAGGGGAAGGTGGCGACCACCTCGGCCCCCTCGTCGATATCGACCATGATGCGGATCGGGTCCCCGAAGCCGCGTCCGCCCGGCAGCTTGGCGGCGTCCAGGGTGAAGATCTTGCCGTTGCCGGCGACGACGAGGATCTTGGCGGTGGTCTCGGTAGGAAAGGCGATGGCGAGCCGGTCGTCGCCCTTGAACTGGAGAGCGCCGGTGTCGGCGACGTGGCCCTTGAGCGCCCGGATCCAGCCCTTCTCGGACACCACCACGGTGATCGGCTCGCGCTCGACCATGGCCTCGGCCAGGTCCAGCGCGGCGGCCTCCGGGGCCTCGGCGTAGTCGGTACGCCGCTTGCCGAGCGCAGTCGCCGGCCCGAACGTTTTGCGCAGGTCGCGGATCTCGGCCGAGACCTTGTTCCACTGAGCCCGCTCCGAGCCGATCAGCGCCAGCAACTCGTCCTTCTCCGCAATGAGCCCGCTCTGCTCGCGCTTGAGTTCCATCTCTTCGAGCTTGCGCAGGGCGCGCAGGCGGGTGTCGAGAATCGCGTTGGCCTGGATCTCGGTGAGCTCGAAGGCGCGCATCAGCTCCCCCTTCGGCTCGTCCTCCTCCCGAATGATGCGGATCACCCGGTCCAGATCGAGGTAGACGATCAGGAGCCCGCCGAGCACCTCCAGGCGCCGCCCGATGACGCCGAGTCGGTGGTTGGCGCCGCGCTGGAGAACGTCGCGACGATGGTCGACCCACTCGCGCAGCGCCTCGGCAAGGCCCAGCACACGCGGGACGCGGCCGGCGGTGAGCACGTTGAGATTGAGCGGGATGCGGCTTTCCAGCTCGGTCAGCCGGAACAGGCTTTCCATCATCACCGCGTCGTCGACGGTGCGCGAGCGGGGCTCGAACACGATACGCACGTCGGCCGCCGATTCATCGCGGACGTCGGCGACCAGCGGCAGCTTCTTCTCGTTCAGCAGATCGGCGATCTTCTCGATCAGCCGACCCTTCGGCACCATGTAGGGAATTTCGGTGACCACGGCGACCCAGGTGCCGCGGCCGGTGTCCTCGCGATGCCATCGGGCCCGCACCCGGAAGCCGCCGCGGCCCGTGCGATAGGCCTCGGCGATGGTCGTCGGTCCATCGACGATGATGCCGCCGGTCGGGAAATCCGGCCCCTTGACGAAGTTGAGCAACTGCTCCGACGTGGCCTTGGGGTGGGTGATCAGATAGAGCGACGCGTCGCAAAGCTCGGCCACGTTGTGCGGCGGGATCGAGGTCGCCATGCCCACGGCGATGCCCTGCGCGCCATTGGCCAGCAGATTTGGAAACGCCGCCGGCAGCACCGTCGGCTCCTCGTCCGAGCCGTCGTAGGTTGGCCGGAAATCAACCGTATCGTTGTCGATGCCCGTCAGCAGCAGTCGGGCGACCTCGGTCAGCCGCGCCTCGGTGTAACGGTGCGCGGCGGGTCCGTCGCCGTCGATGTTGCCGAAGTTGCCCTGGCCCTCGACCAACGGGTAGCGCGACGAGAAGTCCTGCGCCAGGCGCACCAGGGCGTCGTAGATCGCCGTATCGCCGTGCGGATGGAACGATCCCATCACGTCGCCGACGACCTTGGCCGATTTCTTGAACGGGGTGCCGGGATCCAGCCGCAGCAGCCGCATCCCGTAGAGAATGCGGCGATGCACCGGCTTCAGGCCGTCGCGGGCATCGGGCAACGCCCGGTGCATGATCGTCGACAGGGCATAGTCGAGGTAGCGCCGCTCCAGCGCGTCCTTCAGCTCGACATTCTCGATGCCGTTCTCCGGCGGCGGATCGATCACCTTAACCATGCAGAACAACTAGCGAACGTCCGGCGTCGGAGCAAGGACGCAACGCCTGCCGTCAACGGCTATCGAGCAGTTCTCTCACCCCGCGTGCCGCCGCGCCACAGGATGCCCGCGGCGCCGGCCAGCTCGAGGGCGATGCACAGCGCGAGGGCGGTGCCGTAGCCACCGAAGAGGTCGTGCACATAGCCCAGCAGGGCCGGAGCGAAGGCATAGACCAGTTGGCCGATCGCCGTGGATAACCCGACGATCAGCCCAAACGCGGCGGGGGCGAACTCGCGCTGCACGATCAGCGCCGGCAAGGTGATGAGATTGCCGACCGACAGCCCGAACAGGATGACCCCGCCGTAAAGTACCAGGGGCGTCTGCGGCCACAGGGCGATGGCGGCCAGCGCCGCGGCCTGGCTCACCAGGGACATCGCGGTGACCAGACGCTGGTCCAGCCGGTCGATCACCAGGCCGAGCCCCAGCCGGCCGCAGATGGCCGCGGCGCTGCCCAGGATCAGCGCCAGACTGGTTCCTGCAGCCTCCAGCGTCGGCAGCAGGATGGCCACCTGATGCATCAGGTAACCGGCTTGCGCCGCCAGGCCGAGCGCGAAGGGCACGGCGAGCGACCAGAAATGCAGCGAACGGAGCGCTTGCGCCGACGTCATGCCCGGGCCGGCCGGAGCGGCGCCGGCGCGGCCGCGATCGTCGCCGGAGCCAGATGCGGCAAGCGGCATGGCCGGCGGCCTGAGGGCGGCGAGCAGCAGCGGCACCAGGACCACAAACAGGGCCGCCGCAAGCACGGCCACCGCCGCCTCCAGCCCGACGCGGGCGCTCAGGAAGACAAGTGCAGGCGCGACGCTCAGGCCGGAGAAGCTGGCGCCGTTGAGAGCCAGGCTGATGGCGAGCCCCCGCTTGCGATCGAACCAGCGGGCCAGGGTGGTGGCGATCGCCGTCGAGCTGGTGCAGGCCCAGCCGAAGCCCAGCACCACGCTGGCGGCGAACAACTGCCACGGCTGCGTCGCCGCCGACATGGCGATCGCGCCGGCGCCGAGCGCCGCGGCGCCGCCGCCCAGCACCAGCCGGATGTCGAACTGGCGGAACAGCTTTGGGACGATGGCGAGCCAGCCGGCGCCGAACAGATAGTAGGCCGTCGTGGCCGTCGCGACGAGCGACGTGGACCAGTTGTTGATGCGCTGGAGTTCGGCCAGATAGACGGCCTGGCCATAGAAACCAAAGCCCCAACTGAAGACGGCGAGGACAAAGCAGGCGGCAACGACGGGCCAGCCGTGACGAAACTCCCCCGGGGCCTCACGCGCACCCGGGCTCGCCGCAAAGGGCGCATTCATGGGTTCGTCTCCTCCCCGTGGCCGTGTCACGCGACATCTGGCACGCGGCCTGCCGTCCGGTCACCCTGCTTGTTGCCCGTTCGGCGGAGGGCCCCCCGCCGTCGGTGATGTTGGGGGCCCGGCGGCCCGCGAGCGCACGATCTCGACCACGCGCGCCCGTCCGTCGGGCGGCGCCACGCCGCGAGGCTCGTAGACATGGCGCAGCAGGAAGTGGCCGGTGATGGCAAAGCCAGCCAGCACCTGGGCAGCGTCGGGCGCTCCGGAGGTGAACCCGGCGCGCAGGAATGGAGGGAGCGCGAGCAGCTTGCGATGGTAGGGCGCGCCGGCGCCGGCCGAGACGGCGCGGCCGGATCGGGGCGACACGTAAACCAGATCGTCAGTGACGCCGGTGGCCACGCAGCGTTCCAGATCGAGGCCGAAGCCCAGCTCGGCCAGCATGGAGAGCTCGAGCCGCACCATGAGCGCTGGCGCCAGGTCCGCATCGTCCATGTGCTCGGCCAACAGGACAAGCTGCTCGAAGACGGCCGGATGGGGGTCGCGCTCAGGCAGCATCCGGGCCAATGCGGCAACGCTGCCGAGCACGTTGAGCGCCAGCGCCGACGGCATGTAGCGGGCGGCGCGAAGCGTCAGGCCCTCCACCTGGAAGCTGCCCAGATGCTCGTCGAGACGCGCCCGCCAGTTGAGCGCGACGGAATTACCCGGTTGCAGCAGGGGCTGGTGGCGACTGGAGCGGCCGCCGCGGACGAGGCCCAGATGACGCCCGTGGGCGCGCGTCATCGCCTCGAGGATCACGCTTCCTTCGCCGTGGCGCCTGACGCCCAGAACGAAGCCTTCGTCCGACCAGTGCATGACACGACAATGCCGAGGCGGCGCCGGTTGTCAAAAGCCGCCTTCCGCGTCGGCCGCGGAGGCGCCGATCCGAGCCGGCATCCGCAAGCCGGCCCTGTCCGAGCGTCGGGCGGAGGGGAAGCGATCCGCCGGACGGGCCCCTCCCGCCAGGTGTCGTGGGACGGCCCGTCAGGGCATCAGCACCCGGTCGACCACATGAATGACGCCGTTGGACTGCATGACGTCAGCGATGGCGACGGTCGACGTGCCGCCCTTCGCGTCGGTGACGACGATCCACTTGTCCTTCATCGTCGCGCTCAGGGTCTCGCCCTGGGCCGTCTTGAGCACAGCCTTGCCTTCGCCCTTGTCGATCGCGGCGGCCAGGTCCTTGGCCGTCAGCCGGCCGGGGACCACGTGATAGGTCAGCACGGCCGTCAGCGTCGCCTTGTTCTCGGGCCTCACGAGGCTGTCGACGGTGCCTGGCGGCAGCTTGGCGAAAGCGGCGTTGGTCGGCGCAAATACGGTGAAGGGCCCCCGCCCGGACAGGGTATTCACGAGGCCCGCGGCCTTCACGGCGGCAACGAGGGTGGTGTGGTCCTTCGAGTTGACGGCGTTCTCGATGATGGTCTTGCTCGGGTACATCGGTGCGCCGCCGACCATCACGGTTTTCTCAGCGGTCTTCCCAGTGGTCTTGGCAGCCTCGCTGAAGGCGCTCGGTGCCAAAGAGATCACGCTCACGGTCGCCAGCAGGGCTGTGCCGAGACGGATTGCTGTCCTGGACATGGGTTGTGCTCCTGGAATGGACCTCGCTTGAGGAGGTACACCAGGGACTACGGCGCGACCGGCGATTGGATCTCTGCAAGCCGATGCACCGTCGTCACAGCCTCGTGAGCGAACCGCCAGATGTCACCGCTCGCGGCCGCGGCGGCACGCGCGCTGTTGCCCGGCCCCATCCCTGCCGAACGCGCCGATTCGGCTCGGCAGAGCACCGGCGACGGCGCCCGCAGAATCGGGCTCAGTGCGACAGCCTCTCGAACTGACCTCGCGCGACAACGGGACCGCTCGGCTGGTTGCCGGGCGCCCCGCTGGGCGGCTCGAGCGTGATGGCGAGGTGCGAACGCTCGACCAGCTCGCGCCGGATGTCCTTGGGGATGGCGACCCGCGTGGGGCGTGAGGAATCGAGCCGGCCCAGCGATCGCGGCAGCTCTCCCGGCGCGATCAGCCAGAGCTGGGGCACACGATGGTCGGCGGCAGATCCGGCAGGCGAGATCACCAGCTGGCCCTTCCCCGTATGCGCTGCTGCAACCAACGATGGGCCGCCGCCCAGCGGCACCAAGGTCGCAAACAGCGGCTCGACCGCGTTCTCCACAATGAAGGTCGCGGCGATGATGCTCGCGAACGCCGTGCCCATCGAGCCGAAGCTCAGCCAGCGCCAGAATGCCAGGCTGGACCAGAGCGCCCCCTGCCGCTGGGGGGCGGCGGACTGCGCGACGGCGCGCGTTGGCGGCGCGCTCGAAGCGTCGGCGGGTGTCGCCGGCAGCGCCGCCTCGATGCGCGACCAGACGCGGCTCGGCGGTTCGACGACGGGTACGGCAAGGGCCAAAGGGGCAAGCCGCTCTGCCCACGCGTCGACATCGTGGGCAAAGGCCACGTCCATCGCAGCCCTGGCCTCCACGCGGCGACGATCGGGCGCGTCGAGCACGCCGAGGGCGTATTCCGCAGCGAGCAGATCGTCGTCGGCCGGATGAGATTCCACGTCGCTGGTCATCGTTCCAGGCACGATCTCAATTTGAGCAGGCCCCGCCGCACCCAGCTCTTCACGGTTCCGAGAGGCGCGCCCGTGCGCTCGGCCAAGGCCTCATAGGTGACGCCTTCGAGGAAGGCGGTGCGAATGACATGCGCCTGCTTCTGGTCCAACTCCTCCAGGCATTCCATCAGCTGCCTGTTCTCGTCTGCCGCTTCGATCCCCGATAGCGCATCGGGAGCCGGATCGCTCAGGTGCATGACCTCATCGATCGGCTCGGAGCGGGGGCGGCCGGAGCTGGTGCGGAGCCGGTCGATCGCCCGATTGCGTGCGATGGTTGCCAGCCAGGTAATCGGGCTTGCGCGGGCAGGGTCAAACGTACCCGCCTTGTGCCAGACGGTCAGATAGACCTCCTGAAGGACGTCCTCGGCCTCCGCACGGTTTCCTAAGATACGGATGCAAACGCCGAATAGTTTCGCCGCTGTCATGCGATAGACGTCGCCGAGCGCCGCCCGATCGCCCGCGGCGACGGCCGACAGGCGCTCGACGAGGTGCTCGCGCTGCACCGACGGGACGCGATTCCCACCCCTCACCCGCGGCCGCTCGTCGACCGCCGTTTCGGGCGCGTCGTCACTCATCGGCCGCCTCGCGCTGACGCGACCGGGCCCCAGGCTCGGATCTCGAAAATCACGGTGGTCATCTTAGAGCATGCGGGCCGAGAATTGTATGTGGGATCGGCATCGGCAGGGGACGGCAACGGGGTGCGCGTGCGCCGTCCTACCGGCCGTCATCCCCGCGGAAAATCCAGCCCCATCTCGCGGTATCGCGCCGGATCGTCCCCCCAGTTCTCTCGGACCTTGACGAACAGGAACAGGTGAACCTTCGCCTCGGCCGCTTCGGCGATGTCGGCCCGCGCGGCCGCGCCGATCGCCTTGATGGTCTGGCCCGCCTTGCCAAGCACGATCTTGCGCTGCGACTCGCGCTCCACGAAGATCGTCTGCTCGATGCGGACAGAGCCGTCCTTCTGCTCCTTCCAAAGGTCGGTCTCGACCGTGGAGGCGTAGGGGAGTTCATCGTGCAGGCGCTCGAACATCTTCTCGCGCGTAATCTCGGCGGCGAGCTGACGCAGAGGCGCATCGGACACCTGGTCTTCGGGATAGTGCCACGGGCCCTGGGGCATGCGCTCGGCCAGCGCCGCCTTCAGATCGTCGACGCCGTCGCCATTGATCGCCGCGATCATGAAGGTCCGCTCGAACGCCACCCGGTCGTTCGCCGCAGCGGCCAGCGCCAGCAGCCCCGATCGCGCCACCGTGTCGATCTTGTTGAGCAGCAGGAACTTGGGTTGCCGCAGTTCGCTGAGGCGATCGAGGATGGCGCCCGTCTCGTCGTCGATGCCCTTGCGGGCGTCGACGAGCAGGCAGATCAGGTCGGCATCGGTGGCGCCACCCCAGGCGGACGCCACCATGGCCCGGTCGAGCCGGCGCTTGGGCGAGAAGATTCCCGGCGTGTCGACGAAGACGATCTGCGCGGCGCCCGCCAGCGCGATGCCGCGGACGATGACGCGCGTCGTCTGCACCTTGCGCGAGACGATCGACACCTTGGCGCCGACCATCGCATTGAGCAACGTCGACTTGCCGGCGTTCGGAGCGCCGACCAGGGCGACGAAGCCGCAACGCGTCTGCTCTGGCAAGAAGTCCTGGCTACCGCTCATGCCGTCGTATCCTGCTCGGCCCGCACACCTTCCCGCACCAGGAAGCACTCGGCCGCCGCTTGCTCCGCCTGGCGTTTGGATGGCCCCTCTCCTTCCCCCGGCGCAAAGCCGTCGACCACGGCCGCGATGCGAAAAACCGGCGCGTGGTCGGGGCCCGAGCTTGCCAGCATCTCATAGCTGGGATTGGGCAGCCCCTGCGCGTGCGCCCATTCCTGCAATGCCGTCTTGGCATCCTGCAGCGGGCCGCGGGGCGCGCGCATCCGTTCGGAGTAGGCGCGCTCGATCACGCCCCTGGCCGCCGGATAACCCGTATCCACGAACACGGCGCCCACGATCGCCTCACACACGTCAGCCAACAACGAGACGTTCTGGCGCGCCCTGGGGAAGGCACCGCCCGACGCCAGACGCAGATATGGCGGCACGCCCCAGTCCCGCGCCACCTCGGCGCAGGTCTCCCGGCGCACCAGCTCGGCGAGACGGCGCGACAGCTCGCCCTCCTCCGCCCCCGGGAACGTCTTGAACAGCATATCGCAGATGGCGAGCCCGAGCACGCGGTCGCCCAGGAACTCCAACCGCTGATAGGATCCGATTCGTTCGCCGCCCACGGCGCTGACGTGGGTCAATGCCCGCTCCAGCAGCGCGCGGTCAGCAAATCGATGGCCTATCGCGCCCTCCAGGGCCGCCAGGTCGTGTTTGCGATGGGCCACCGTGCATGCTCTACTTCACGCGCGTGAAGATGCGGTCCCAGCGGACCGTCCACGGCCACTCCCACACCTTCCAGGCAGACGCGTTCTCATCGATCGAGAAGAAGACGATCTCGGCGCGGCCGACGAAGTTCTCGAACGGCACGTAGCCGACCGAGGCCTCGTCGCGGCTGTCGGTGGAATTGTCGCGGTTGTCGCCCATCATGAAGTAGTGGTTCGCCGGCACCTGGTAGACGTAGGTGTTGTCCCAATAGCCCTTGTCGCCGTCGCGCTCGATGACGACGTGGCTCACGCCGTTGGGCAGCGTCTCCATATATTGTGGCACCTGCACCTGCCGTCCCCAGGAATCGTTGGTCTGATAGTCCTGGATCCGCTCCCGCTTCACCGGCTTGTCGTTGATATAGAGGAGACCTTCACGCACCTGAATGCGGTCGCCCGGCAGGCCGATCACCCGCTTGATGTAGTCGGTCGAGTTGTCCTTGGGCAGCTTGAACACGGCAATGTCGCCACGCTTGGGCGGCGAAGCGAAGATGCGTCCGTTGAACAGCGGCGGGCTGAACGGGATCGAATGCTTGGAGTAGCCGTAGGCGTATTTCGACACGAACAGGTAGTCGCCGATCAGCAGCGTCGGAATGAGCGAGCCGGACGGAATGTTGAACGGCTGAAACAACAACGTGCGGACGACGAGCGCGATGAGCAGCGCCTGGACGATGACCTTGATGGTCTCGTAGATGCTGCCTTCCGAGGTGTCCTTGCGCTTCCCGTCAGCCTCGGTGCGTGCCATGGCGTTGGCCTTCCATCTCCGGCGGCGGGCCGGCTCGTCGGTCTGGTGGTGTGCGGCTCGTGGTGACAGCGCCGCTCAGCGAGAAAACCGCCTCGAACCAATGACTTGAAATCCCCATCCGCTGCCGCGGGCGGGGATCCGATCCGATTGCTGTACCGTATGGTGTGCAGGCCCGCAATGCTCGCCTCGGACGCGGCAGGGTCGCACCGGCCGAGCCGGCGCCGCGTCGCAGGCTGTCTCCACGGCAAATGCGGCGTCACCGCGGCAGGCTCGGGGCGGCTGGACGCGCCTCGATAATCACAAATGCCAGTGCCATCGGTGGGTCGTCGGTCAGCGACACATGGATGACGGGCTCGTGGCCCTCCGGCACCAGGTCCGCCAGGCGCGCCAGCGCCCCGCCGGTCAGCCGCATCGTCGGCCGACCGCCGGGCATGTTGACGACCTCCATGTCGCGCCAGAAGACGCCGAGCCGCAGCCCGGTGCCGAGCGCCTTGGCGCAGGCCTCCTTGGCCGCGAAGCGACGCGCATAGGACGCCGCCCGCGCTGCCCGCCTGTCGCTGCGCGCCCGTTCGCCCGGCGTGTAGACGCGGTGTGTGAAGCGATCGCCGAAGCGCGCGAGCGAGCGCTCGATCCTCGTGATGTCGCAGAGATCGGAACCGATGCCGAGGATCATGCGGGCCATGCGCTCGAGCCAGCCGCCGACGGCGATCGCGATCGGCGGCGGTAGGCCGGCGGAAAAGGAAAGCGCCCGGCCGCCGAGCGGCCGGGCGCCGATTGCCCTTTCATATAGGTCCGGGCGACCTGCGCCCAGCCCCGGATTGCGCCCCGCGCGGGGCGCCCCTCAGCCCTCGGCCGGCTCGTAGAGCCAGCGGGCCACGAACCCGGCGATCAGCGCGCCCACGATCGGTGCCAGCCAGAACAGCCAGAGCTGCGAGACGAACTCGCCACCGGCGAACAGGGCCGGCCCGGTGCTGCGCGCCGGATTGACCGAGGTGTTCGTCACCGGGATCGAGATCAGATGAATGAGCACCAGGGCAAGCCCGATCGGGATGCCCGCGAAGCCGACCGCGGCCCCCTTAGATGTGGTGCCGATGATGATGAAGAGGAAGAAGAAGGTCAGCAGGACCTCGATCAGGAGACAGGCGGCAAGGCTGTACTTGCCGGGGCTGAGCTCGCCGAAACCATTCGACGCGAAACCGCCCGGCACCCATCCCGCCTTGCCCGAGGCGATGGCATAGAGGACAGCGGCGGCGGCAATGGCCGCGATGACCTGAGCGATGATATAGGGAATGACATTCTTGGTGGGGCAGCGGCCGGCCGCCCACAGGCCAACGGTCACCGCCGGGTTGAAGTGGCCTCCGGAGATGTGGCCGACCGCGTAGGCCATGGTGAGCACCGTCAGACCGAAGGCGAACGCGACACCCAGGAAACCGATGCCAAGCTCCGGAAAGGCGGCGGCCAGGACAGCCGCGCCGCAGCCGCCGAACACCAACCAGAATGTCCCGAAGAATTCGGCGACCGCGCTACGCGCAATACTGTTACCCATCCTAAGCCCCCTTCGTTAGCCATCCGTTCGGTGGACTCGGCGAATCAATGCTCGATTCGCCTCGCGACTATATGGCATTGAGCCCGAGCAAACGATATTCGTAAAGAATTGACGCATCGCTTCTTGTAGAACGAAACCAATCTGGCGATGATGTCGGGCTTGCAGACCTTGTCGACCGATCGCCCGGCGCGGCCCTGAACCGTCGACGACGTCCTCGCGATTCTTGCACCTATGCTGCTCGGCCCTATCGGAATAACCTCCATGACCATGCGGCACGCGCTGCCGTCTTGTCACTACGGCTCGATCACACCGGCCGACGCCGCCACACCGCAGCCTGGAGTGGCGAGGGCACCCGTGGCGAACGACTACAAGCTATCCCGTGGCGCTATGATTTATGCTCGCCTTCGACAAACAGCAAAACCATCGCACTAGGACGCCGACGCCCACTTCGACGCTCAGCCGCCCACGCCATCCATCAGCAACGCATGCCAATTTGGCGCCGAAGCGGACGCATACTTGGCGAGCTTGCCTCTCATGACTGTTCTACGCGACCCGCGATGTCGGGGGAAAGCGTGAATGCGCGTTTTTGCAGCGAGGCGAATAAATCATGGGCAGTGTTGCAGGGATGAGTCACACGCCGCTGCGCGCCCTGACCATGGCTTGCCGCATCTCGGCCATCGCCTGCGGCAACCCTACGGTGATGGCCTCGCCGATCAGGAAATGGCCGATATTGAGTTCAGCGATCTGAGCAAGGGCAGCGACGGGGCCGACCGAGGCCGTGGTCAGTCCATGCCCTGCATGGATTTCAAGGCCGAGCCCGTGGCCGTAGGCGGCCGCATCGCCCAGCCGCTCCAGGGCTGCGCAGGCGGCCTCGTGCCCCCCCTCGTTGAAGCGGTCACAGTAGACGCCGGTATGCAGCTCGACAACAGGCGAGCCGAGCTCGGCCGCGACCTCCATCACCTTTCGATCCGCCTCGACGAACAAGGACACGCGAATGCCCGCGGCCTTGAGCTCGGCGACGACGGGCTTCAGCTGCACGGCGGCAGCGACGATGTCGAGCCCGCCCTCGGTGGTCCGCTCTTGGCGGCGTTCGGGCACCAGGCAGACTGCGTGGGGCTTCAGCCGCGTAGCGATCGCGACCATTTCCGCGGTGGCGGCCGCCTCCAGGTTGAGCGGCACGTTCAGCTCCGCCATCAGGCGGACGACGTCGTCGTCGCGAATATGGCGCCGATCCTCGCGCAGATGCGCGGTGATGCCGTCTGCGCCGGCGGCGACAGCCACGTGCGCGGCCTGCACCGGGTCGGGATGCAGGCCGCCGCGCGCATTGCGCACGGTGGCGACATGATCGATGTTGACCCCAAGGCGCAGCGGCAACGGCATGCGGTTGTCCTCAGCGCAGGATCCGCCGAAGGGGACCAAGCGCGCAAAAAGGTGGCGCTGGAACAAAGACATGAACTGCGGCCAGCCACGGCGGGCATGACCGGCCTCCCCTGTGCGCCCCTGGCGGGGGTGGCCACCGCCTCGGGCGCGGGCGACGTAGACCGGCCTATGCCATTATCGCCGCCGTGCGGCAACACCAGACCATTGAGGCGCAGGATGACCCAAGGCATCAAGAGCGAGACCATCACGCTGACCGCGGCAGACGGAGCGACCCTCTCCGCCTACAAGGTCGGGCCTGCAGCGGCCCCGCGGGGCGGCATCGTGGTCATCCAGGAGATCTTCGGGGTCAACGGCCACATCCGCAACGTGGCCGACGGCTTCGCCCGAAACGGCTACCTCGCCGTCGCGCCGGCGTTGTACGACCGGCTGTCACCCGGCACCGAGCTCGGCTACACCGCCGATGACATGCAGCCTGCGCTGGACTTGCGCGCCAAGAGCGATCCGGCCAAGGCGTTGCTCGATATCGCGGCGGCCGTGCAGGTCGCTTCTGCCGCCGGGCCGGTCGGCGTCGTCGGCTATTGCTGGGGCGGCTATCTGAGCTGGCTGTCGGCGGCGAAGGTCAGCGGCGTCTCTGCCGCTGTCGTCTATTACGGCGGCGGCATCGGCTCAGCGGCACAGGAGGAGCCGCGCTGCCCCGTGCTCGGGCATTTCGGCGAGCGCGACAAGCATATCCCCATCCTCGATGTGCAAGGCCTCGCCAAGCGATATCCGGAGCGGGTCGAGATCCACATCTACGCTGCCGACCACGGGTTCAACTGCGACGAGCGGGCGAGCTATGATGCAGCCAGCACAGCCCATGCGCTGGAGCGCACGCTGGCCTTCTTCGGCTCGCACCTGCGCGGCTGAACCGGGCTAGAGCGTTTTCGAGCAAAGTGGACGCCGGTTCGCGTGAAGAAAACGCGACAAATCAAACAGATAGAGCATTTCGGCGATTCGAAGAAACGCGGAGATGCTCTAACCGGTCGGGCCATCTCGACCGATCCGTACGGGAAGGCTGATCAGCGTGGGAAGTCCGCCGGGGGGACCGACACGGGGATCGGCGCCGTCTCGGGCCAGCGGCTGAGAGGCGGCTTGCGCACGCCGGCCTCGGCCGGTGGCGCTCTGTAAAGGCAGACGCTGCCCGGCCCATTCTCCTTGGCCTCTTCCACCGCTGCATCGGCAGCCAGGATCAACGAGCGCAGATCGTAGCCGACCTGCGACGAACAGACCGCCCCGACGGTCATCGTCAGCGGGCTCGGATCGGTTGCCGCCGCCCACTCCTGCGCCATCCTGACCGTCCGCTCTCCGATCTCCCGCGCCTGGGCCGGGCCAACATTGGGCACGACCAGGGCAAAGTTCTGCGCGCCGACGCGGGCCAGCAGGTCCGTCGGGCGCAGGCGGGTCACTGCCTGATCGTAGAAGGCGCGCAGATCGTCGTCGTCGATCTTGCGGTGCACACCGCCGCGCGTGGACTCGTCGCCGAGATGCATGAGCAGCAGCGACACCGGCTTGCGGTCCTTCATCTGGCCGGCCACCAGGCGCGCGGCATGGCTGAGGAAGGACCCAAGGTTGAGCGCACCCGTGGCGGGATCGAGATAGATATGGGCAAACTCCATCTGCTGCATGCGCTCCTTGGCGAGCGCCAGGGCGAGCGCGGCAGCGGCCGACATCGACACCATCGTCAGCAAGGTCAACCACGGCGACCAGTCCGGCCGGTCGGCCAGGCTGGCCGTCCCGGGATCGACGGATAGAAGCCGCAGGACGAAGCTGAACGCGGCCGCGCCCAGCGCCAGGGCCAGGAGCAACCGCGAACCCAGGCGATCCGATCGCCCGCGCCAGATCTCGACGATCGCCAAGACGAGGTAACCGATGATCGCGATCACCAGCAGATGGCGGCGTGAAAGCGCCGCCCAGTACAGGACATTGGGGTCAAGTGCGCTTTGGCCGAGCCACAGCAATGCCGGGGCGATCAGGAGCAATGGATTGACCGGGCGACCATCGAACGACCGTGTCGCTTGCCAGACCAGCGCGTAGGCCAGGATCATCAACGGTGCAGAGACGTAGACCGAGAAGAAGCTCGGAAGGCTGCCGTGCGCGCTCACCAGCACCAGCGCGCACCCCATCGCCAGGAACGCGGCAGCCCACCACCGCAGAGCGCGCGAGCGCCGGTCCAAACCCCACAGGAGCAGCAGAAAGGCTCCCTGCGTCACCGCGATGGCCGCGCTGACGCTCAGAACCGTGGTGTAGTGCAAACTCATAATGGGCCTCCAGCCACCAAGCCCATGCGCCATCTCCACTCAGAGACTAGCATCGTTTCCAGAAATAAAAAGTTGCGCCGTTCACCCATTCTCCTTCCTCGGAGGCGGCGAATACAACTTCCGGATGTCATTTCCCGGTCTGTCGCCGTAAACGTGCTAAGTGCAATCGCTGCAGCCCCAGTCCGTTCGGCGGACCGCATTGGCGCCCTTCGCGCTCGGGTGGAATCACCCCATCGCCGAGAAGCGCTCCAGATTCAAAAAGTTGGACCATTTCTGCATTGGACGAGCTCATCCAACGCAGAAATGGTCGAGTGGGGCAGCACTGAGATCGTGACCGGTTTTGGGCCCCGGCGACGGGTTTGGGCTTTCAAGTCGAGGCATGGTCGCTCAAAGAGTCAAAATCACTGGCTCGAGCCACTCGCGCCACTTCATCCGGCGCGGGGCGCGCTGTGGCTTCACGCTCGCACGTCGGGCGCCAGCGGCAGGATGATTCTGTCGACACACCCTTGCATTCGGCCGCCTTTTCCGTTAACGACCGCGCCTTCGCGTTCGCTCCGGCCGGGGGCTGAACGGACGGTGGTCGCGCTCGCGGCCGCAGGGCCTCAAACCCGTTGTCCCGTGTTCCCGCCTTCGATCCCATGCTCGGGCCTTGTCAAAGAGGCTCGAAGGGCTTGGCGCCGGGGCAGCGCATGATTGAGAAAGGCCCTTTGTCCATGCCGCTTTACGAGCATGTGTTTCTGGCGCGTCAAGATGTGACCGCCCAGCAAGTCGAGGCCCTGGTCGAGCAGTACCGGGGTGTGATCGAGGCCGGTGGCGGCGCCTTCAGGAAGGTCGAGCCGTGGGGCGTCAAGTCGCTGGCCTACCGCATCAAGAAGAACCGCAAGGCGCATTTCACGCTGCTCAACATCGAGGCCCCTCCGGCGGCGATCGCCGAGATGGAGCGCCAGATGGGCATCAGTGAGGATGTCCTGCGTTTCATGACCATCCGTGTCGAGATCCACGAAGACGGCCCCTCGGCCATGATGCAGAAGCGCGATCGTGACGAGCGCCGCGAGCGCGATGGCTTCGACCGTGGCGGCGGCTTCGGTGGCGGCGGCCGCTTCGGCGGGGACCGCGGCGGCGACCGCTTCGGCGACCGCGGTCCGCGCCGTGAGCGCCCGCGCGAGGCGGAAGCTGCGACCGAGACGACGGAGGAGAACTGATCATGGCTGCTGCGCCCCGTCGCCCCTTCTTCCGTCGCCGCAAGACCTGCCCCTTCTCGGGCCCGAACGCGCCGAAGATCGACTACAAGGACACGCGCCTGCTCTCGCGCTATATTTCCGAGCGCGGCAAGATCGTGCCATCCCGGATCACGGCCGTTTCGGCCAAGAAGCAGCGCGAGCTCGCCCAGGCGATCAAGCGCGCCCGCTTCCTCGGCCTGCTGCCTTACGTGATCGGCTGATCGCAGCCTGGAGTGGCTCGCTGCAATTGGATGAGATCATCCAATCGCCAAGCGCTCCTGCCCTGATCGTCGGCCCGCACGCGGGCTGGCGATGTTCAATCAGTCGCCGGCGGCAGCCACCGCCGCCGGTATTGCTGGGGCCTCCCCCGCCCACGACATTGCGGGCACGGGGCTCCTAACCCTGCATCGGCAGCGGGACAGCAGGACGATGATGGCATCTCTCGGCGTGGGTATCGGCTGCGGCCTGGTATCCGCACTCCTCTTCGGCGTGATGACGACGGGAACCCCTCTCGGGGTCCTGCTATCCTATTTCGCGCCGCTGCCCATCTTCATCGCCGCCGTCGGCTGGCCCCACCGCACGGGCCTGCTCGCGGCCTGCGTGGGCATTGCGGTGAGCACCGTCGCGATCCGCTGGTCCGCCGGCCTCGCCTACGGCGTCAGCCTGGGGCTGCCGGCCTGGTGGCTCGGCTATCTTGCCATGCTCGGCCGGCCCATGCCCGACGGCAAGAGCGAATGGTACCCCACCGGCCGGCTGCTGCTGTGGATCGTCGCCATCGCCGCGGTGGTGACCATCCTTGTCCCGCTCGCCCAAGGCAGTTCGCTGGCGGCCTACCGCGAGGCCATGCGTCGCATTCTCGACGCAGCACTGCGCGGCGAAGCCGGTGCGGACGTCCCGCTCAACTTGCCGGAGGGCGTCAGCCAGGACGACGTCATTGCGGTCATCGTCGCCGCCATCCCCATCATCAGCGCCATGTTCTTCGTGCCGATCCAGGCCTTCAACCTGTGGCTGGCGGGCAAGGTCGTCGCGCTCTCGGGGCGCCTGGCGCGGCCCTGGCCGCAGGTCAGCGACACGTTGATGCCGCGCTTCGCGCTGGCGCTGCTCGTCGCCGGCGTGGGGCTGGCGCTGCTCGGCGACGGTCTCGTGTCCTTCGTCGCCCAGGCGCTGTGCGGCGCCCTCGCTGCCGCCTTCGCCCTGCAAGGCCTCGGGGCGCTCCACGCCCTGACACGGGACAAGCCGGCCCGGCCCGCCATCCTCGGCGGCGTCTACCTGCTGCTCGCCATCCTCAACGTCTGGATGCTGCCGCTGCTCGCGCTGGGCGGCGCCGTCGACACCCTATTGCAGCGCGGGCGAACCGCTCCGCCGCCACTCAAATCCTGACCCAAATCCGAACGACTGGAGAAAGTACCATGGAAGTCATACTGCTGGAGCGCGTGGCCAAGCTCGGCCAGATGGGCGAGACCGTCCGTGTCAAGGACGGCTACGCTCGCAATTTCCTGCTGCCGCGCGGCAAGGCCTTGCGCGCCACCAAGGACAATAAGGCGAAGTTCGAGACTCAGCGGGCGCAGCTGGAGGTGCGCAACCTTGAGCGGCGCGCCGAGGCCGAGAAGGTGGCCGAGAAGCTCGACGGGCAGAACTTCGTCATGATCCGGCAGGCCGGCGAAACCGGCGTGTTGTACGGTTCAGTCGCCCCCCGCGACATCGCCGAGGCGCTGACCGGCGGCGGCTTCACCGTGGCCCGCCAGCAGATCTGGCTCAGCGAGCCGATCAAGACCCTCGGTCTGCACCAGGTTCCGGTGAGCCTGCATCCGGAGGTCGAGGTGCACGTGACCATCAACGTCGCCCGCAGTGCCGAGGAAGCGGAGCGCCAGTCGCGCGGCGAAGAGGTGACCGTTCGCGAGGAAACCAACCTCGACGACCTGGGCCTCGAAGTCGGCGCGGCGCTCGCCGAAGCGGGCGACAACGTCGAGCTCTAGAGCATTTCCCGATCAGATGGAATCATCTGGTGCGCTTCTCTCTGATCGGGTGATTTTACCCGATCAAGAAGCGCTCGGAGCGAGCCTCGGACGAGCAGACCGACGGGCGCCGCGGCAACGCGGCGCCCGTCGGTGTTTTCGCGTTGCACTTCAGGTTCGAAGGGACGATGAGCATTTCGCCGTCGGACGGCCTCATCGAATCGCGAAATGCGCGAACAGCTCTGTGAATCACTGTGGATGGGTGCACGCCACAGCGGCCCGCCCAAGGCGACGCCTGTGGATCGCGCGACGACGCGCGCGCCTGCGTCGTGCATGTCACAGCGGGCCCGTTCCGCCGTGGTAGCGTCCGCGGCTCGACTTGGAACGCTTTCCGATCGGACGGGTACATCCGACCGGGGCGGCGCGCTCCAGGATCATGCCGCGATCGGACACCGCCCGTTTGGTATGCTCCGACTGCTTCGATTCGGAGCGCTCATCCTCGCGCCGCGCGCTGCCGCCGGGTGCGGGATTAGCCTCCCGGCACGCACGGATGGGACCCCGATGGCTTCGGCAAATGCGCTTGCGACCCGCCTCGACGTTCCGACCGAGCCCGACTACCGCCTGGCGCCCCACAACCTTGACGCCGAAATGGCCCTGCTCGGAGCCATCCTCGTCAACAACGACGCCTTCTACCGAGTCTCCGACTTCCTCGAGCCCATCCACTTCTACGAAGAGCTTCACCGGCGCATCTTCGAGATCGCCTCGAGCCTGATCCGCGCTGGCAAGGTGGCGACGCCGATCACGATGAAGACCTTCATCGGCGAGACCGACCTCGGGGGCCTCACCGCGTCGCAATATCTGGCGCGGCTGGCAGCCGAGGCGACGACGATCATCAATGCGGAGGACTACGGCCGCACCATCTACGACCTGGCGCTGCGCCGCAATCTCATCGGCATCGGCGAGGACATGGTCAACCTCGCCTACGACGCGCCGGTCGAGGCCTCGCCGCGCGATCAGATCGAGGAGGCGGAGCGCAAGCTCTATGCGCTCGCCGAGACCGGCCGTTACGAGGGCGGCTTCCAGGCGTTCTCCGGTGCTCTCGCCACTGCCATCGACATGGCGGCGGCGGCTTACAAGCGCGACGGCCAGCTCTCGGGCGTCGCCACGGGCCTCAGCGACCTCGACCAGAAGATGGGCGGCCTGCAGCGGTCGGACCTGGTGATCCTCGCCGGCCGCCCCGGCATGGGCAAGACGGCGCTCGCGACCAACATTGCCTTCAACGTGGCCCGCGCCTACGCCAGCGAACGGCGCCAGGACGGTTCGCTCGAGACCGTCAACGGCGGCATCGTTGGCTTCTTCTCGCTGGAAATGTCGGCCGAACAATTGGCGAGCCGCATCATCGCCGAACAGTCGGGAGTGCCCTCCTACAAGATCCGGCGCGGCGACCTGCACGAGGACGAATTCGTCAGGATCACCGACGCGGCGCGCGAGATGCAGACGCTGCCGCTCTACATCGACCAGACCGGCGGCATCTCCATCGCCCAGCTCACGGCCCGCGCCCGGCGACTGAAGCGTCAGAAGGGCCTCGACATGCTCGTCGTCGATTATCTCCAGCTGCTATCCGGCTCCAGCAAGAAAGGGGACAACCGCGTGCAGGAGATGACCGAGATCACCACCGGCATGAAGGCGTTGGCCAAGGAGCTCAACGTCCCGATCATCGCGTTGTCGCAGCTCTCCCGACAGGTCGAGCAGCGCGACGACAAGCGGCCGCAACTCTCGGATCTGCGCGAATCCGGATCGATCGAGCAGGATGCCGACGTCGTGATGTTCGTGTTCCGCGAGGAGTACTACTTGAAGAACAAGGAGCCCAAGATGGGCACCGAAGAGTACTTCAAGTGGCAGACTGACATGGAAGCGGCGCACAACAAGGCCGAGGTCATCATCGGCAAGCAGCGCCACGGGCCGACCGGCATGGTCCCGCTAGCCTTCCACGCCGAGGTCACACGCTTCTCCAACCTGGCGCAGGACGACCGGTTGCCGCAGCAGATACCGTAGCGCGTGGCGCCGTCGGCCGGGCGTGCCGGCGCCCGAGCGGGGAAGCGGGACAGCCGCGGAGGAAGCGCCACACGGATGGGATCGGGAGAGACCATGCAGCAGGACGGTGGCGGCGCTGAGGCCGAGCAACTCGCAGGCGCGCTCCTGACCATCGATCTCGACGCCCTGGCCGCCAACTGGCGCGCTCTGGCGGCCAGGGCCGCCGAGGCCGAATGCGCCGCGGTGGTCAAGGCCGACGCCTATGGCATCGGCATCGAGCCGGCGGTTGCAGCGTTGGCCAGGGCCGGCTGCCAAACGTTCTTCGTCGCCCATCCAGGTGAGGGGGTTCGCGCGCGAGCGGTCGCTCCCGGCGCGACCGTCTACGTGCTCAACGGTCTGCCACCGGGGGCGGCCGGCGCATTCGTCTCGGCGGGCCTGCGCCCGGTGCTCGGCGCGCCGGCCGAGGTCGACGAGTGGTGCGAATTCGCCGCCACCCGCGGCGGGCCTCTGCCGGCGGCCGTCCACATCGACACGGGCATGAACAGGCTGGGGCTGACCCTCGCGGAGGCGCGCGTCCTGGCAGCGCGGCGCACCGAAGGGCCTTTTTTCCAGATCGCCCTGGTGATGAGCCACCTGGTGGCCGCCGAAGAGGCCGACAGGCCGATCAACCGGCTGCAGATCGAACGATTTGCGGCGGTGCGCGCCCTGTTTCCGCGCGTTCCCGCCTCGCTCTGCAATTCCTCCGGCCTGTTCCTGCCACAATCTCCCTGTCTCGACCTGGTCCGGCCGGGCTACGCGCTTTACGGCGGCAACCCCACGCCCGGCCAGCCCAACCCGATGCGCCCCGTCATCGGTCTCGCCGCTCGGGTCATCCAGGTGCGCGAGGCCGCGGCCGGCGACACGGTTGGCTACAACGGCCGCTGGGCGGCGCGTGCGGGATGCCGCATCGCGACGATCTCGTGCGGCTATGCCGACGGCATTCCGCGGGCTGCCAGCGGCACTGACGGCAGGCCGGCGGGGCTCGGCGGGGTTGCCCTGGTCAACGGCCAGCCGTGCCCGTTTGCAGGCGTCATTTCCATGGACCTGATCACCGTCGACGTCACCGACACTCCCCCCGGCGCGGTGAAGGTGGGCGATCGGGTCACCTTGATCGGTGGCCCGCTCGACCTGGAGACGGTGGCTGCGCGGGCCGGCACCATCGGCTACGAGATCCTGACGAGCCTCGGCCGCCGCTACGCGCGCCGCTATCTGGGCGGTGCGTGAGGCAAGGCCGCTCCGCTCGCCGACCTCATGCGGCCGCGAAAATGAGCGGCAGAGACCGGGGGCCGCGCACCGTGCCCTCCGACCAGGTGATCGGCAGGCCCGGGTCGGGCCGGAACTCCGGAATGCGCCGCAGCCACTCCTCGATGGCGACGGTCATCTCCATGCGGGCCAGATTCGAGCCGACGCAGCGGTGGATGCCGAGGCCGAAAGCGGCATGGGGGTTGATCTTGCGATCGATGAGAACCTCGTCCGCCCGCGCGAACATGGCCGGGTCGCGGTTCGCCGCCGGAAACGACAGCAGCACCATCTGACCGGCCTTGAACGGACAGCCGTTGACCTCGGTGTCCTCCATCACCTCCCGCGCCATGGTGACGGGCGCGTAGGCGCGCAGGAATTCCTCTATCGCCGTCGGCATCAGCTCCGGTTCGGTGATGAGCCTCTGGGCGTCGGAGGGCGTGCGCGCAAGGTGCCATAGCGATGCCCCGATGGCGCTCCATGTCGTGTCGATGCCCGCGATGAGCAGGAGCCGCAGCATGCCCAGAGCCAGATCGTCGCGGATCGGCTCGCCGTCGATGCGCGCCTCCATCACCCGGGTGATCAGATCGTAGCGCGGTGCGCCTCGCCGCTTGTCGATCTCTGCCGAGAAGTAGGCGGTCATCTCGCCCACGGCCTTCCACAGCAGATCGTCGTCGGTGATCCCGAGTTCCAGGATCTCATGGATCCAGCGGATGTAGAGGTCGCCATCCTCCTCGGGCACGCCGAGCATTGCCGCGATGACCCGGACCGGGATGTGCCGGCTGTAGCGCTGCGCTGCATCGCATCCCCCGTCGGCAATGAAGTCGTCGATCAGCTGATTGCAGATCCGTCGCGCCTTCGGTTCGATCCTGGCGATCTCGTCGGGGGTGAACGGCGGCAGCAGCACCTGCTTCAGGGCCTTGTGGCGCGGCGGGTCGCTGGTGATCGGCGGCGCCGGCGAGGCCTGCTCGGGACGGTGCTCGCGCACGATGACGCGCCGGGAGGAGAAATGTGCGGTGTCGTAGGCGATCGCCTTCACGTCCGCGTAGCGCGTCGGCAGGTAGGCTCCGAGGAATCGGTCGGTGTGCGCCACCGGACAGCTGGCACGCAGCTCATCCCAGATCGCATACGGGTCGGCCTGCCAGCGCGGATCCAGGTGATCCCAATCGTTTGCCCAGTCGCGCACCGGCGGGCGGCTGGAGGTGGAGTGTGCGTCGGTCATCGCCGGTCCTCCCCAGCCAGTTCCACCGCGAACTCCGGGCAATTGGCCCGGGCCAGCGCCGCCTTCTTCTCCAGGCCGCGCGGCACCGTGCCGTCGCCGACCTCACGGGCATTGCCGAACTCGTCGAGCTCGAACAGCTCCGGCGCCAGGGCCTTGCAGCGATTGTGCCCCTGACACTTGTCCGGATTGACGTGGATCTTTCGCGTGCTCTCGGGCATTCGATGTTCCTCCCGCCTGTCCTTTTGCGGTGAGGGTAGCGCAGGCTCGGGCCCGCATCCATTCGCCTTCAGTCCACCTGGCGCCGCGGCCGCAGGTGCCGCCGCGCCGGCCACTTTTGTGCGCCGGGTAGAGTATGCAAGGACGACGAGCGCGCCCGACGACGAATCGGGCGCGATGGACTTTTGACACAGGCGTACGATGGCCCGTTCCGCCCCGACCTTCATCTGCCAGAGCTGCGGCAGCGTCTACACGCGCTGGCAGGGCAAGTGCGACGCATGCGGCGCGTGGAACAGCATCGTTGAGGAGGGGGCGACCGCGCCGGTCGCCGGGGCGGCGGGGCCCGCGGCGCGGCGGCGCGGACGCACCTTCACATTGGAGAGCCTGAAGGGAGAGAGCGCCGAGCCACCACGGCTTCCGACCGGCATCGACGAGCTCGACCGCGTCACCGGCGGCGGCTTCGTGCGCGGTTCCGTCGTGCTGATCGGCGGCGATCCCGGCATCGGCAAGTCGACGCTGTTGATCCAGGCTTGCGCGGCCCTCGCTCGCCAGGGCCACCGCGTCGCCTACATCTCCGGCGAGGAGGCGGTGGCCCAGGTGCGCCTGCGGGCCGAGCGCCTGGGGCTCGCCGATGCCCCGGTCGAGCTCGCCGCCGAGACCAACGTCGAGGATATCATCACGACGCTGGGCCGCGGTGCGCCCCCACGTCTCACCGTCATCGACTCGATTCAGACCATGTGGACCGGCGCCATCGAATCGGCGCCCGGCACCGTCACCCAGGTGCGCGGCAGCGCCCAAAACCTCATTCGCTTCGCCAAGACCACGGGTGCCGCCCTCATCCTCGTCGGCCACGTGACCAAGGACGGGCAGATCGCCGGCCCCCGCGTGGTCGAGCACATGGTCGACGCCGTCGTGTCGTTCGAGGGCGAGAGCGGCCACCACTTTCGCGTGCTGCGGGCGGTAAAGAACCGTTTCGGGCCCACCGACGAGATCGGCGTGTTCGAGATGACCGGCCGGGGCCTCTCCGAGGTCGCCAATCCGTCGGCGCTGTTTCTCGCCGGGCGCGACGTCGGCGCCGCAGGCACGGCGGTGCTGGCCGCCATCGAAGGCACGCGGCCGCTCCTGGTCGAAGTGCAGGCGCTCGTTGCCCCCAGCACGCTGGGGACGCCGCGGCGCGCCGTCGTCGGCTTCGACTCGAACCGTCTGTCGATGATTCTGGCGGTGCTCGACGCCCACGGCGGGGTCAAGCTCGCCCAGCACGACGTCTACCTCAACGTGGCCGGCGGCCTGAAGATCGGTGAACCCGCCGCCGATCTGGCGGCGGCGGCGGCGCTCGTCTCGTCGCTCTCCGGCCAGGCCATCGCCGCCGATACGGTGTTCTTCGGCGAGATCGGGTTGTCCGGCTCGATTCGCCCCGTGACGCAGGCCCCGTCGCGGGCCAAGGAGGCGGCGAAGCTCGGCTTCGCCCGCGCAGTGGCGCCGGCGATGCCGCGGGACGCTGCGGACGCCGGTCTGAGTGTCGAAGCTTTGTCACACATCGGCGAACTTGTGGCGCAGATCGCCTCGGGCGCGGGAAAACCGCGCCGCGGCCAACGCAGTGACGGATGACGGCCGGATCAACGTCCGATATAGAGCAGCACACGCCGGCCCGTTGGCCGGGCGACGTCAGCCGGTGCTGCCAATGCCGATCTCTCTTCTCGACCTGATCGTTCTCGGTGTCGTTGTGATCTCCGCGCTGCTGGCGGCAGTGCGAGGCTTGACGCGCGAAGTCCTCGCCATCGCCTCGTGGGTGATCGCCGCCATCGCGGCGCTCATGTTTCATCCGCAGCTCGTGCCGATCGTCCAGCAACATATTTCCAACCCCAACGTGGCGCTGGCCATCTCGATCGCCGCCATCTTCCTGGTGACGCTCGTGGTCATCTCTTTCATCACTGTGCGGCTGTCCGACCTCGTGCTCGACTCGCGCATCGGGGCCATCGACCGCACGCTGGGCTTCCTCTTCGGCGCGGCGCGCGGGCTGCTGGTCTGCATCATCGCCTTCATCTTCTTCACCTGGTTGGTGCCCGAGAAGATGCAGCCCGACTGGGCCAAGAGCGCGCGCATGAAGCCATTCCTCCAGAGCAGCGGCGATAAGCTCATGGCGATGCTGCCGGAGGATCCCGAAGGGCTCATCTCCAAGTACCGCAACAGGCAGAAACAGAACGAGGGCAGCGAGCCGCCCGCGGAAGGCGACACCACCGCCAAGCCGCCCGCCGAGACGCCCGCTCCGGCCCCGGCGACTCCCGGGCGATCGTAGCGCGCAGGCCCGCGCGCCGCCGCCCGTCGCTCGGCCGTTCTGGTCGAGCCGGGCAAACGATGTGGGGATGGGGACGATGCGGATCGTCGGCCCGACGCTTGCTATGACTGGTAGCGCGTGACCGCGTGTGATCCCGGTTTTGACGCGACCGCCGGCGGCGCGCTTTGTCGCATGTTCCCGCCTTCGTTGAGCCGAAGTCGCGGTCCACAGCCGCACTTTCGCCGGGGGGCCCGAGCCCCTATGTGACGGTCGCACGACGGCCGCGGTCAGTTGTTTGGAATGCACGCGACGCACCGTATGCGCTGGAGTGGTTGACGATGAATCCCGACCCCAAGCATGGACGCGAAGAGACCGCCAGGTCCCAGATCTGGGATATCGGCGCCGCCCGGTCGGCCGCGGCGATGCAGGACGACGACCTGGACGGCGATACGTTGCGCGAAGAGTGCGGCGTCTTCGGCATCTTCGGCCATCCCGAGGCGGCCGCGGTCACTGCGCTCGGCCTGCATGCCCTTCAGCATCGCGGCCAGGAGGCGACCGGCATCGTCACCTACGACGGCGCCCGCTTCCATTCGGAGCGGCGCCTCGGGCTCGTCGGCGACAACTTCTCCGACGCGGCGACCATCGAACGGCTCAGCGGCAGTTCCTCGGTCGGTCACGTGCGCTATTCGACGACCGGCGAAACGATCCTGCGCAACGTCCAGCCACTGTTCGCCGAGCTCGACGGCGGCGGCTTCGCCGTCGCCCACAACGGCAATCTCACGAACGGCATGAGCCTGCGCCGGCAACTGGTGCGAGCCGGCGCGCTCTGCCAGTCGACCAGCGATACCGAGGTGATCCTGCACCTGGTGGCCCACAGCCGCCGCAACCGCTTCATCGACCGTTTCATCGAAGCCTTGCGGCAGCTCGAGGGGGCCTACGCGTTCGTCTGTCTGACCAACAAGAAGCTGATCGGCGCCCGCGATCCGCTGGGCATCCGGCCGCTGGTGCTGGGCGAACTCGACGGACGCTACATCCTGGCGTCCGAGACCTGCGCGCTCGACATCATCGGCGCTCGCTTCGTCCGCGATGTTGAGAACGGCGAAATCGTCGTCATCTCCGAGGACGGCGTCGAGTCGCTCAAGCCGTTCCCGCCGCAGCGGGCGCGCCCGTGCGTGTTCGAATACATCTACTTCGCCCGTCCCGATTCGGTCGTACACGGTCGGAACGTCTACGAGGTGCGCAAACGCTTCGGGGGCGAGCTGGCGCGTGAGGCGCCCGCCGATGTCGACGTCATCGTCCCGGTCCCCGATTCCGGCGTGCCGGCGGCGATCGGCTTTGCGCAGGCGTGCGGTGTGCCTTACGAGCTCGGCATCATCCGTAACCACTACGTCGGCCGCACCTTCATTCAGCCCACCCAAACCATTCGCGAGCTCGGCGTGCGCATGAAGCACTCGGCCAACCGGGGCGCGGTGGCGGGCAAGCGCATCGTGCTCGTGGACGACTCGATTGTCCGCGGCACCACCTCGGTGAAGATCGTGCAGATGATGCGCGATGCCGGCGCCCGCGAGGTTCACTTCCGTATCGCCAGTCCGCCCATCATGTTCCCGGACTATTACGGCATCGACACGCCCGAACGCGAGAAGCTGCTGGCAGCCACCCACTCCCTGGAGGAGATGCGCCGCTACATCGGCGCCGACAGCCTGGCATTCCTGTCGGTCGACGGCATCTACCGGGCCATCGGCGAGGAGCGGCGCGACCCGGTCCGGCCGCAGTTCACCGACCACTGCTTCACGGGCGAATACCCGACGGCGCTGACCGACATCGTCGGCGAGGCGACCAAGCAGCTTTCGCTGCTGGCGGAAGCAGGCTGACATGGCCGCTCCCATGGCAGGCCGCGTCGCCCTGGTGACCGGCGCCTCGCGCGGCATTGGCCGCGCCCTGGCGGTGGCGCTGGCCGGCGAGGGAGCCCACGTCATCGCGCTCGCCCGCACGGTCGGCGCGTTGGAGGAGCTCGACGACGAGATCCGCGCCGCGGGCAGCACCGCAACCCTCGTTCCTGCTGACTTGGCAGACGTCGAGGCCCTCGATCGGCTCGGCCTTGCCATTCACGAGCGCTGGGGCAAGCTCGACGCGATGGTGGCCAACGCAGGCGCGCTGGGCCCGATCACGCCGCTGGGCCATGTGGAGCCCAAAGCCTTCGACGACATCATGGCCATCAACGTCACGGCGACGTACCGCCTCATCCGCTCCATGGACCCGCTGCTGAGGGCGTCCGACGCCGGCCGGGCCATGTTCATGTCGTCCGGCGCCGTCCACAACTGCCGGGCCTACTGGGGCCCCTACTCGGCGTCCAAGGCGGCGGTGGAGGCTCTGGCCCGCACCTATGCGGCGGAGACGCTCACCACCGCCATCCGTGTGAGCATCGTCAATCCTGGCCCCCTGCGCACGCGCATGCGCGCGGCCGCCATGCCGGGCGAGGATCCGATGACGCTGCGGACGCCGGAGGATCTGGCGCCGAAGCTGCTGCCGATGCTGCGGCCGGCCTGGACCGAAACCGGCCGGATCTACGATTTCCCGCAGGACAAGCTGCTCACCCCGCAAAAGCCGGCGTGAGCAGCCTTTGATCTTCAGCCTCAAGCCGCCTTCAGCCGCGAGACCGCATCGGAGGCCGCGGCAAGAGCCGACTCGCGGTGCTCGGGCCCAGCCTGCAGCCCCTCGGCGATGATGAGCTCGGGCGTAACGCCGATGAAACCGAACACGCCGCGCAGATAGGTCTCGAGGTGCTCGAGGGCCGCCGCCGGCGTGCCGGCACCGTAGAAGCCGCCGCGCGACAAGGCGACGATCACCCGCTTGCCGCCGGCAAGCCCCTCGACCCCCTGGGCCCCGTAGCGGAAGGTCTCGCCGGCGATCAGGATGCGGTCGATCCAGGCCTTCAACTGGCTGGGCACGGTGAAATTGTACATCGGCGCGCCGACGACCACGATGTCGGCATCGAGAAACTCGTCCAGGACGACCCGATTGGCACCGTCGGCCTGCGGCATTCGCGTCAACGTCAGATGCTCCAGTGGTTCCTCAGCCAAGTCTCGGTAGGTCACGACAACGCCGGGTTCCGCCTGCCGCAATTGCCCGACGATGCCGGCGGTCAGCTGCCGACTGACCGAATTGCCGCCGGTGATGCTGGAATCGATGTGAAGGAGCTTCATGGCTGGTGCTTCCAGTATAAATCCGTTACCAAGGCTCACAATGTGACCGCCGGCCAACGCGGGCGCAAGGAGGCACATTCTTGTTACCTAAGCACACGGATGTAAGCGTCACCGCGCATGGGCTGCACATTCCCAGCTGTCGCAAGATAAGCCCGGTCTTGGCGCGGATCGGCGACAAATGGAGCATCTTGATCGTCATGGTTATCGCGGACGGTCCTCGTCGTTTCAACGAGATCAAGCGCATGGTCGATGGAATTTCGCAGCGGATGCTCACGCTTACATTGCGAGGACTTGAGCGCGACGGCCTGGTGACCCGTACCGTCTATCCAACGATTCCGCCCCGCGTCGATTACGAGCTGACGCCTCTCGGCCAGTCCCTGCGCGCGCCTGTCATCGAGCTCGGCCGGTGGGCATCCGAACACATGGACGAGATCGAGGCCTCCCAATCGGCGTTCGACGCCAGAGGAGGCATCGATCGGGGCTGAAGCGCCGAGCGGCATGGCCATCGCAGCCTTCGGCAGCGCCGTTTCAGGTTCTTGAAACTGGAGCACGTCCTTCCGACCGGGCGGGACCATCCGATCGGGCGCGATGCACGCTCGAGAGCGCATTCGAGCGAAGTGGACGCCGGTTCGCGTGAAGAAAACGCGACAAATCAATTAGATAGAGCATTTCAACGATTCGAAGAAACGCGGAATTGCTCCAGCCCTAATCGCGCGTGCGCTTCTTCTTCTCGAAGGGGTTGGCACCGGTGCGCAGCGAGAGGCGGATCGGCACGCCGGGCAGATCGAAGACCTCGCGCAGGCCGTTGACCAGATAGCGCGTGTAGGATTTCGGCAGGCTCTCCAGCTGATTGCCGAAGAGCGCGAAGTGCGGCGGACGCGCCTTCACCTGGGTCATGTAGCGGATCTTGATGCGCCGACCGGCAACGGCGGGCGGCGGATGTCCGTCCAGCACCTCGCCCAACCACTGATTGAGCCTGGCGGTGGCGATCCGCCGGTTCCAGACGGCGTGGGTGGCCACCACCGCTTCCATCAGCCGGTCGATGCCCCGCCCCGCCAGGCCTGACAACGGCACCACGGCGGCACCCTTGACCTGCGGGAGCAGGCGCGCCGCATCTTCGCGCAGCTCCTTGAGGAGCCCCGCCTGATCGGCGACGAGGTCCCACTTGTTGAGGCCGATGACCAGCGCCCGCCCCTCCTGCTCGATCAGGTCGACGATGGTGAGGTCCTGCTTCTCAAAGGGGATGGTGGCATCGAGCAGCGCCACCACCACGTCGGCAAAGCGCACCGCCCGCAGGCCATCGGCGACCGACAGCTTCTCCAGCTTGTCGTCGATGCGGGCGCGCTTGCGCAGCCCGGCCGTGTCGAACAACTTGAACGCCTGGCCGCGCCAATCCCAATCGAGCGAGATCGAATCGCGGGTGATGCCAGCCTCCGGGCCGGTGAGCAGGCGCTCCGTGCCCACCATGCGGTTGATCAGCGTCGACTTGCCGGCGTTGGGCCGGCCGACGATGGCGACGCGGATCGGCTTGTCTGCCCCGTCCCGCTCGTCATCCCAATCGTCGGTCGCCTGGGCCGCGGCAGCCTCCGGAAGCGCTTCCAGCAAGGCTTCGAGCAGCGTGCCCATGCCCTCGCCGTGCTCTGCCGACAGCGGGACGGGATCGCCCAGACCGAGCGCGAAGGCCTCGTAGGCGCCGGACAGCCCCTGACCGCCTTCGGCCTTGTTGGCGACCAGCACGACCGGCTTGCCCGACCGTCGCACCAGCTCGGCGAACTGCCGGTCGGCGCCGGTCAGGCCCGCCCGCGCATCGACCAGGAACAGCACGGCGTCGGCGTCGGAGAGCGCCAGCTCGGTCTGGCCGCGCATGCGCCCGGCGAGCGAGGATGCGTCGGCATCTTCGAGGCCGGCCGTGTCGACGATGCGGAAGTTGAAGTGGCCGATGCGGGCTTCACCCTCACGCCGGTCGCGCGTGACCCCCGGCCGGTCGTCGACGAGAGCCAGCTTCTTGCCGACCAGCCGGTTGAACAGGGTGGATTTGCCGACATTCGGGCGCCCGATGATGGCGACCGTGGGGATTATCACTGTCGTCTCACTTGCCAGCGTCGGGGCCGGGCGCCGGTGGGGCGGCTGGCGCAGCCCCCGGGGCGGGCGCGGTCGATGATGTCGGAGGCGTCGCCGGCGTGGCACCGGCCGCGGGAGCCCACGGCGCCGGCGCCGGGACGGCGGCGGTCGTTACCGGGCCGCTGCGAACAAGCTCGAGATAGATCTGGGTGCGCGAGCGGAGCGCCGACGGTGTCTCAGGATCGACCACGATCTGGTCGAACCAGCGGCCAGCGGCCTCGAAGTCGCCAGCCTTCAGGTCGGACAGGCCCAGCAGTTCGCGGGCCGAGTGCCGCCAGGGGCTGGTGGGACTCGTCAGGCCCTCGATCTTGGCCGCAAGCTCCTTGGGCCCGACGCGGTCGATCTGGAGCATGGCGGCCCGGATACGGGCCAGGTTCTGTAGCAGCTCGCCGACGGAGGCATCCTGGGCGATGCCCTCGAACCGGGCGATGCCCGCGGCCGCATCGGCCTTGGCCTCCTGGGTCGCCAGGCGAAACCGCGACAGTGTCGCGTAGCCCCTGGGTCCCTCGGCCACGAGCTTTTGAAGCGCCTGCTCGCCCTCCGGCGCCTTGCCGTCGCGCAAGAGCTGTAGCGCGTCCTCGAAGCGGGCCCCGGCCTCGGCGGCGCGCGTCACCTGAACGTGCTGCCAATAGCGCCAGCCTGCGACGCCCGCCACGAGTGCGACGGCGAGGATGATCAGCAGGACGCCATAGCGCTGCAGCAACTGGGCCGCGCGATCCCGCCTCAGATCCTCCTCGACTTCACGAAAAATGTCGGTCATCGCTCACTCGTCCGCCGTGCCCGCAGCGCCTGCCGGGCGAAGGGTCGGCGCGCCTGGAGCGATCCCGATCCCCTCGGATGCTCCAACTCTTTGAATCTGAGGCGCTTCCCTACAGCCGGAGGTTTCCGCCTGCCGCGCGAGAAGCGCTCTAGCACAGCGCCGCGGCGGAAGCGACCCTCGCCGGCCGTCCTGAAGCATTTCCCGATCAGTTGCGCGCAACTGATCGGGCTGCGGCGCTCCAAATTCTTGAATCTGGAGAGCCCCCGAGGCGAACGGGCCCCGATGATCCAGGGCCCTCGCCGTCAGGTCTTGGCGACCTTCTTGGGGTAGGTGTGCTCCTTGGCCGGGAAGCTGCGCGAGCGGACATCCTCGGCATAGGCCTCGACGGCCCGCGCGATGGAGGGGCCGAGGTCGGCGTAGCGCTTCACGAACTTGGGGACCCACGGGCTCAGGCCGAGCATGTCCTCCAGCACCAGGACCTGCCCGTCGCAGGCCGCCGACGCGCCGATGCCGATGGTCGGCACGGACACCTGCGCGGTGATCTTCGCTGCCAGCGGCTCAGCGACAGCCTCGATGACCATGGCACAGGCGCCGGCATCGGAGATCGCCTGGGCGTCGGCCTCGATTGCCGGCCAATCCGCCTCGTCACGGCCCCGCGCCTTGAACGAGCCGAGGGTATTGATGGATTGCGGCGTCAGGCCGATGTGGCCGACCACCGGAACGCCGCGCTGCACGAGGAAGCGGACGGTCGGCGCCATCAGTAGCCCGCCCTCCAGCTTGACCGCCCCGCAACCCGTCTCCTTCAGCACGCGCGAGGCGCTGCGGAAGGCCACCTCCGGGCTCTCCTCGTAGGACCCGAAGGGGAGATCGACGACGACGAGGGCGCGCTCGGAGCCTCGCATGACGGCAAGACCCTGCAGGATCATCATGTCGAGCGTGACGGGAACCGTGGTCTCCAGCCCGTGCATGACCATGCCGAGCGAATCGCCGACGAGGATAGCGTCGCAGTAACGGTCGACCAAGGAGGCGGTGTGGGCATGGTACGAGGTCAGCATGACGATCGGCTCACCGCCCTTGCGAGCGTGAATATCCGGCGCCGTCAGGCGCTTGATCGCGGATTGCACGGACATCGGGACTCCTCCCACAAACACATGCCGGAGACGGGCAAGCGGCCAGTTCCCCTGCCTTCATCGCCGGATTTTGCGCCGCAATGAAGGGAACGCGCGTCGCTGTCAACCACGGCAGGCGCGCGTCACGATGAGCAGCGATCGCGTCAGCGCATGAGACGTGCTTCAGCCGCAGGCCGAAGCACCATGGCCCGGCATCAGGACAGGACCGGCACGCCGATCAGCAGCGGATGCAGGTAGCCGATCACCAGCGCGTAGGCGACGAGACCGCCGGCGACGGCCACGACATCGGCCTTCCATGAGGCCGGCCTCGCCGGAAGCCCCTGGTCGCCGCGTCGCTTGACCGCGATGCGTGCACTGACCGCCCAGGCGAGAAAAGAGCTGAACAGCAGGATCGACCCGAGGTCGCCGTTGGCAAGCAGATGGGCCGTGGCCCAGATCTTCACCGCCAGCAGCATGGGATGCTTCACCCTGAGCTTGATGAAGCCCGGTGCATAGGCAGCGACGAGGAGGATGAAGACCGGCAGGTTGAGGAGCAGCGCCAGGTGCCGGGTCCAGACCGGCGGGTCCCAGACCTGGATGTAGCCGGTCTCCCGGTAGGCGCCGAAGCCGAGCACGATCAGGATCAGGCCAAGGGCGGAGACGACGGAATAGGCGAGCTTGTACGGCCCCTCGCCGAGAAGACCGACGAAGCGGGCCCGCGGCGCGCGCAGCATCGTGAAGATGTGCGCAGCGAAGAACAGGACGAGACCCAGGACGAGAATCGGCACGCGGAGCCCCCATGCGGCTCAAGCCACCGGCCGCGCTCCTGCTTTAGAACGGTTCCAACACCGGGTCCAGCGCCGGCTCACCCGCAGCGTTGGTGAGGCGGATGCGAAGCCGTACCGCGCACCCGTACGCAACCGGCCGGCCGCCTCAGGCGGCGCTGCCCTCGCCCGGCGTCGTCGCAGCGCCATGCCCGATCTTGGGCTTCTTGGACTTGCCTTCCTCGAGGCGCTGCAACACGGCGAAGAACGACGGCACGAACAGCACTGCAAGGCAGGTCGAGGCCAGCATGCCGCTGACCACAGCGATACCGATGGAGGCGCGGGACGCCGCCCCCGCCCCGGTGGCGAAGATCAACGGCACCATGCCCAAGATGAAGGCGAAGGACGTCATCAGGATGGGCCGGAAGCGCAGCCGCGCCGCCTCCGTTGCCGCCGCGTCGATCTCCATGCCTTCGGCGCGCTTCTCGCGCGCATACTCGACGATGAGGATGGCGTTCTTGGCGGCCAGCGAAATCAGCAACACGATGCCGATCTGGGTGTAAAGGTTGTTGGGCAGCCCCAGCGCATTGAGCGCCAGCACCGTTCCGAGCAGCGCCAGCGGCACCGCGAGGATCACCGACAACGGCTGGATCCAGCTCTCGTACTGGCCGGCGAGAACGAAATAGACCAGCACCAGCGCCAGAGCGAAGACCATATAGATCTGATTGCCGACAATCTGTTCCTGGTAGGACATGGCGGTCCAGGCCGTGTCGGTGCCCGGCGGCAGCGTCTGCTTGGCGATCTGGTTCATCAGGTCCATGGCTTCGCCGGAGCTGAAGCCAGGTGCAGGGCCGCCAGCCAGGGTGACTGACGGGTAGAGGTTGTAGAGCGTGATGAGCGGCGGGCCGACCTCTTCCTTCAGGCTCGCCAGCGTGCCGATCGGCACCATTGTTCCGTTTCCAGCCTTGACCTTGAGCGCCAGCACGTCCTGGGGGCGCAGCCGGAAGATCGAGTCGGCCTGTACATAGACCTGGAAGACGTTGTTGAACTTGGTGAACTGGTTGACATAGGTCGAGCCGAGGAAGGCTTCGAGCGTCGAGAACACCTGCCCCACGGTGACGCCGAGGGTCTCTGCCTTGATGCGGTCGACCTCGAGCCGGAACTGCTTGACGTCGGCTTTGAAGGTGGTGTTGACGCGCTGCAAGGCCGACTGCGTCGAGGCGTTCTGGATCAGCTGCTGGACGACATTCTGCATCTTGCTGAAGTCGGAGCTGCCATCCTTGGTCTCCACCATGATGGTGAAGCCGCCGGTGCTGCCGATGCCCTGGATCGGCGGCGGCACCAGCACGAAGGCCGTCGCATCCTGAAGCTTGCCGAGGCCCTCGTTCAGGCGGCCGTAGATGCTCCTGAGGCTCAGCTCGGGCGTGGTGCGCTCCGACCAGTCCTTCAGGATGACGTAGAGCATGCCCGCGTTGAACATGGTGGCGTTGTTGTCGAGCGGTGAGACACCGCTCACGCCGACCACGTTCTCGACACCGGGCGTGTCCAGCGCAACCTTGGTAGCCTGGGCAACGACCCGGGTGGTGCGCTCGATCGAAGCGGCGTCCGGCAGGTTGAGGCTGACGACGAGGTAGCCCTGGTCCTCGTTGGGCAGGAAGGCCGTCGGCACCTTGGTCATGCCCCAAAACGCGGCGCCAATGAGCACAAAGCCGACCAAGACCGTCAGCACGCTGTGCGCCACCAGGCGGTGGACGAGGCCGGCGTACCAGTGCTCCGCCTTGTTGTAGACCGCGTTGAAGCCGCGATAGATGACGTTGCGCTGCTCGGGCGGGGTCGGCACCTTGAGCCATAGCGCGCACTGGGTGGGCTTCAGCGTGGCAGCGTTGATGGCGGAGATGAACGCGGTCGCCGCGATGACGAGGGCGAACTGCTGATACATCTGCCCGGTCAGGCCCGGCAGCGAGGCGGCCGGCAGGAACACGGCCATCAGTACCAGGGTGATGCCGATGATCGGCCCGAACAGCTCCGACATGGCCTTGACCGCCGCGTCGTGGCTGCTCATTCCCGCCTCGAGGTGGCGCGAGACGCCCTCGACGATGACGATGGCGTCGTCGACGACGATGCCGATGGCGAGCACGATGGCGAACAGCGTGGTCGTGTTGACCGAGAAGCCCATCGCCGCCATCGCCGCGAAGGCGCCGATGATGGTGACTGGCACCGTCGTCGCCGGCACCAGCATGGCACGCCAGTCCTGCAGGAACATCAGGATGACGATGAGCACCAGGACGGCAGCGATGATCAGCGTGACGTAGACCTCGTGAATCGAGGCGGACACGAATTTCGTGGTGTCGAAGGGTATCTCGTAGACGAGGCCGGGCGGAAACGCCTTGGCGAGCTCCGCCATCTTGTTGGTGACTTCGGTCGCCACCGCCAGGGCGTTCGCATTGGGCAGCAGGAAGATGCCGATCGCGGCCGACGGCGCTCCGTTGAACATGGCCTGGTGGCTGTAGGACTGGGAGCCGAGCTCGACGCGGCCGATGTCGCGCACGCGCACGATCTGGCCGCCGTTGCTGTTGTCGACCTTGACGATAATGCTCTCGAATTCGGTCGGGTTGTCGAAGCGGCCGTTGATGTTGATGGTATACTGGAAGTTGAGGTCCTGGGGCGCCGGCGGCATGCCGACCATCCCCGCGGTGACCTCGGTGCTTTGCTGCTGGATGGCGTTGACGACGTCGTTCGGCACGAGACCGAAGGCCTGCAGCTTCTGCGGGTCCATCCACACGCGCATGGCATAGGGGCCCGAGCCGAAGACGGTGACATTGCCGACACCGGGAAGCCTGGCGAGCTCGTTCTGGAGGTTGATGCCGGCGTAGTTCGACAGGAACAGGTTGTCGAACTTTCCGTCGGGCGAATGCAGGTTGATGAACTGGAGGATGGACGTGGATTTCTTCTGGACGTTCAGACCCTGCACGGCGACGGCCTGCGGCAGCTGCGCCTGGGCCAACGAGACGCGGTTCTGCACCAGCACCTGCGCCATATTTGGATCGGTGCCGATGTCGAAGGTGATGATTAGGCTGTAGCTGCCGTCGCTGGCGCTCGTCGACTGCATGTAGATCATGCCCTGAACGCCGTTGACCTGCTGCTCGATCGGCAGCGCGACGGTATCCATCACCGTGCGCGCGCTGGCGCCCGGATAGGAGGCGGTCACCGACACCGTCGGCGGCACCACGTTCGGGTATTGGGAGACGGGCAGGCTCAGCAGGGAGACGGCGCCGAGCAGCACGATGACGAGCGCCAGCGTGTTCGAGAGAACCGGCCGCTCGATGAAAAATTTCGAGAACATTCAGGCCGCCTCGTTCGCGTTTCCGGTCCAGATCAGGGTTTTGCCGGCGCCGCAGCCGGTGCGGCGGCAGGCGTCGCAGCAGGTGGAGCGGCAGGCGCCGGCGCTTGAGCCCGGGCCATCTGCCCCTGCTGGGGGGCGACCTTGTTGCCGGGGATCGCCCGCTGCACGCCCCCGACGACGACCTGGTCGCCGGGCTGAAGGCCGTCACTGATCACCCGCAGCTGGCCGTCGAGCTGTCCCGGCTTGATCTGGCGCTGCTCGACGATGTTGTCCTTGTTGACGACCATGACGTAGCTGCCGACCTGATTGGAGCCGATCGCGGCGTCGTCGACCAGGAGCGCATTGGGCAGCTTGTTGACCGGCACGCGCACACGCACGAACAGGCCCGGCAGCAGTTCGAAATTCGGATTGTCGAAGATGCCACGGATCTGCAGCGTGCCGGTGTTCGGGTCGATCTGGGGCGCGATGTAGTCGATCTTGCCCTTGTGCTTGAACTCGGTCTCGGTCTGGAGGGCGATCTCGACCTCCATGCTCTTGTTGTTCTCGCGCAGCTCCTTGAGGCTGATGCCCTGCTTGGCGAAGCCTTCGCGAAGCGTGAGGACCTGCTGCTCGCTGACATTGAAGTAGACGTAGATCGGATTGATCTGGACGATCGTCGCGAGCTTGGTCGGCCCGGAGTAGCCGACCAATGCGCCCACATCCACCAGGTGGCGGGTGACGACGCCGTCGAACGGAGCCGTCACCGCGGTGTAACCCAGGTTGATGGTGGCGACCTGGACGTTGGCCTTGTCCGCCGCGACCTGAGCGACCGCCGCGTCGAGGTTGGTCTTGGCGTCGTCGACCGCCTTCTGCGATGCGAAATCCTGACGGCCCAGTTGCGCCTGGCGATTGTATTCGAGCTGCGCGTTGGTCTGCTTGGCCTGGGCGCTCGCCAGCTCGGCCTTCTGGAGATCGAGCTGCGCCTGATACTGGTCCTTCTCGATGCCGAAGAGCAGCTGGCCCTTCTTCACCGGCTGGCCGTCCTTATAGTTGATCGACACGAGGAAGCCCTGGACGCGAGCCTCCAGATCGACCGCGTTCACGGCCGCGGTGTTGCCCGTGAACTCGGCGTAGACCGTCACGGGCTTCTGCACCGGCTGGGCAATGGTGACCGTGGCCGGCGGCGGCGGCACGTAGGCATTCTTCTCGTTGCAGCCTACCAGCGCGGCAACGGCGGCGCCGGCGAGCGCGATGCGCATGCGGCCCCGCAAGCGGCCCAAGCGTCTGAACTCTGCCCCCATGAGAACCGTCGCCCCCTGTCGCGCCTCGCCTCACATCGCCCGCCGTGGGTGATCACGCCCGGCAGCGGACGCACACGTGTAGCTGAAGGTCGCGGTCGAGGCTATGGCCGACGGCACACACGCGCGGGGGGATTTGTTGCACTGCGCAGGCCGCCAAGCCCCCCCGCCCGTGCGTTATTCTGCCGCGGACAGCGTTCGGCCGTCGCCGCTCGCCGCGAGCGCATGAATTTGCACGAGGTCCGCAACGAACGCCGCATAGGCCTCCCGCTTTGCCGCTTCGTCCGGCAGACGCAGCAGATAGGACGGGTGAACCGTAATGAAGCCGGCAAAGCCGTCGAGGAACTGCGCCGACCCCCGCGAGCGTCCGATCGGCAACGCCTTGCCGGCGAGGGCCAGAACCGCTGTCGCACCGAGCGCCACGACTAGGCGGGGTTGAACGAACTCGAGTTCGCGGATCAGCCACCAGCGATAATGCTTCACCTCGCCGGCGGTCGGGGTTTGGTGCAGCCGCCGTTTGCCACGCTGCTCGAACTTGAAGTGCTTCACCGCATTGGTCACGTAGGAGCGGCTCCGGTCGACGCCCGCCTCCGCCATGGCGCGGTCGAGGAGCTGACCTGCCGGACCGACGAACGGCCGTCCCTGCACGTCCTCCTGATCCCCTGGCTGCTCGCCGACGAAGGCGAGGGGCGCGCCGACCGGCCCCTCCCCCAGCACCGCCCGGGTCCCCCCGTGCACGAATGGCTCCGCCGCAGCGATGATGCGGTTAAGGGCGTCGAGAGTCTCGGGATCCTGGTTCGCCATGGCGGCGACGGCCTTCTGCGGATCACGCTTGGTGGGCATGGCAGCCTCCCGTTGCAGCATGTCCTCAACGCGCGAAGAGGCCGATCGGATGAGGGCCGGGATGGCGGCCGTCTCCGGCATGTTGCGCCAGTACTTGCGTGGCATCTCGCCGCGCATGGCCGCAGGATTGAGGCGAGCGGGATTGAAGGTGCTCTCGTAGTAGCCGCGCCAGCTTGCCTCGAATGCATCGGTCGGCGGCGCATCCGCGCGCCGACCGGACGGGCCGAAGGCGAGCTCCGATCCATCCCAATGGGCCGAGCCCATCGGCGTCAGGATCGACCAGCGCATGCGTCTGAAGCGGTCGACGAAGAACGGCGCCGCAGCTTCCAAAATGAAGTGGTCGGGCTCGAACCACGCGGTGAAGCGCTCCGCCCCGGCCTCCTCGTCCGCGCGGCGAAAGCGCAGGAACGCATGCATCTTGTGCAGGTCGCGGCGCACGGCCTTGTCCATCAGCGCCAGGCGATGGACGAGCGGGTCACTCGCCACCTCCAGCAACGAGCGTTCGCCCATCTGGATGCGCCAGACCAGAGCAAAGAGCAGCGCGTAGCGCTCCGGATCGGAATGGCACACCACGTGCGAAATCAGTTCGCCCACGGCTCTCGGCAAGGCGACGGGCGGCCCGTCCGGCAAGGCCTCGCTGCCGAACAGGCCCGCCCCCTCCGCCGACCACTCGACGTCGTCGGGGACGGCGGACGCGGCGAGAAGCGCCCGCACGGCGCGGCGAAAACCGGCCAGATCGGCGCCGCGGGAGAGGACGACATGATGGCTCGCCATCAGAACAGGCTCAACTGGCGGGGCGGCGTGACGAGCCGGGCCCGAAGGTCCAGACGATCGGTCAGGCCGACGGGCCGGTGGTCGGCGGCGATCAGGAAAGGCCGCGCGCGCTTGAGCCCCGCGGTAAGCCGGGCCACGTCGGCCAGGCGTAGCGTCGTCCAGCGGCGCGCCGCTACGATTCGGTCGACGGCCCGTTTGCCGAGGCCCGGCACGCGCAGCAGCAACTCACGCTCGGCGCTGTTGACATCGACGGGATAGCGCTCACGGTGCTTGAGGGCCCAGGCGAGCTTGGGATCGATCTCCAGATCCAGCATCCCCCCGGCCCCGCCGGCGACGATCTCCGGCACCGTGAAGCCGTAGTGCCGCAGCAGCCAATCCGCCTGATAGAGCCGGTTCTCGCGGATCAGCTGAGGCGGCTTGATCGGCAGAACCGGACTCGCCGCGGGGATGGGGCTGAAGGCTGAATAGTAGACGCGGTTGAGCCGGAAGCCATCGTAGAGCCCCGCGGACATGGCCAGCACGCCTTCATCGGTCGTATCGTCGGCACCGACGATGATCTGAGTGCTCTGACCCGCCGGCGCAAAGCGGCGACGTTCGGCCTTGGCCTCGCTGATGCGTTCCGACATCTGCCCCATCGCAGTGCGGATCGAGGCGCTGTCCTTCTCCGGCGCCAGGCGCCGCAGGCTCTGCGAGGACGGCAGCTCGACGTTGACCGACAGCCGGTCGGCCCATAGCCCCGCCTGTTCGATGAGCCACGGGCTCGCCTCGGGAATGGTCTTGAGATGAATATAGCCAGCGAAGCCCTCGTCCCGGCGCAGCCGCTTGGCCACCAACATCATCTGCTCCATCGTATAATCGGGCGAGCGAATGATGCCCGACGACAGAAACAGCCCCTCGATATAGTTCCGCTTGTAGAATTCGACCGTGACATTGACGATCTCGTCGACGGAAAATCGTGCGCGCCTCACGTTCGACGAGCGGCGATTGATGCAGTAGGCGCAATCGAACAGGCAGACATTGGTCATCAGGATCTTGAGCAGCGACACGCAGCGCCCGTCCGGCGTGTAGGCATGGCAGATACCCGCGCCCGTGGTCGAGCCCAGCCCCTCCCGGCCGGCCGCACGTTTGGGCGCCCCGGACGACGCGCACGAGGCATCGTATTTCGCGGCGTCCGCGAGGATCCTTAGCTTGACCGTGAGCGATGTATCCAATGCTTCATCTCCGTGTTCACTATATGTTCCATCAAACACGGAAGGCAAGCGGCGCTCGTGCACGCGCCGCGGCGATCGGCGGCATCAGCCGCGGATGCGGCGCTCCGAGGCGGCCAAGGCGAGTTGGTCGACGGCATCCTCGACCAGGCTGACGTGGTGCAGCATCGTCGTGTGGGCTTGAACCGCGTCCCCCCGCGCGATCGCCTGAACGACGGCGTCGTGCTCGGCATACGAGAGGCGCAGGCGCCCCTCGGCGCGGAACTGCGCCCGGCGAAACGGCGCCAGGCGGCGGCGCAGACTGGACGCGATCTCGGCGACGATGCCGTTGTGTGCGCCCTTGTAGATGGTGGAGTGGAAGCGAACGTTGGCGTCGGCATAGGCGCTCTCGTCGCCACGCTCGACGATCTCGGCCATGGCCTGATGCAGGCTGGCGAGGCGGCGGCGCTCGATCGGCGTCATGCTCATGGCGGCCAGGCGCGCGCAGGTCGCCTCGATCTCGCCCATGGCGACGAACAACTCCTCGAGCTGGGCGGAGGTGACGTGCGTGACCGTCGCGCCCCGCCGAGGCTTTGCATCGATGAGACCGGTGGTGGCGAGTTGGCGCAGGGCCTCGCGGACCGGGGTCCGCGAGACGCCGTAGCGCGCGGCAAGCCCGGTCTCGTCGAGCCGTGCGCCCGGCGCGAGCTCTCCCGTCAGAATGGCGTCGGCAAGCTCGCCGGCGAGCCATTCGGCCCGAGTCTGCGCTGGTGAATCGCTCTGCATCACCCTGCCTGTCTTAGCGGCTAGCAGCGCCGCCGCGCTGCTCAAATTCTACGCGTCACCGGTTCCAAATTTAAGCATGCAACGACAACATTTAGGCATGCAACATCACATTATTGTATGCAAAATTCCACCTTAAGCATGCAATTTTGCGAGGAGGTCATGATGGATCGTCGGCAGTTCCTGAAAACGTCGGTTGCGGGAGCTGCGGCATCTGTGGCCGGCGTAACCGCTCCGGCCGTCTGGTCGCCGGCCAAGGCGCAGTCGCGCGCCGAGACATTGCTCATCGTCTCGGAGAGTGGGCCCAACAACCTCGACATCCACGGCGTCGGCACCAACGTTCCCGGCTACGAGGCGTCCTGGAACTGCTACGACCGGCTGATCACGCACGGCATGAAGACCTTGCCCAACGGGGTCGCCTATTATGACCGCGACAATATCATTCCCGAACTCGCCGAGGACATGAATCCCGGCGACATGTCGGTCACCTTCAAGTTGCGCAAGGACGCGGTATTCCAGGACGGAACGCCGGTGACGGCCAAGGACGCGAAGTGGTCGCTCGACCGCGCCGTCTCGGTCGGCGGTTTCCCGACCTTCCAGATGAAGGCCGGATCGCTGGAGAAGCCGGAACAGTTCGTCATCGTCGACGATCGCACCGTGCGCGTCGACTTTCTGCGCAAGGACAGGCTCACGGTTCCCGACCTCGCCGTGATCGTGCCGTGCATTGTCAATTCGGAGCTGGTTAAGAAGAACGCCGGCGCCAACGATCCCTGGGGGCTCGACTATACTAAGCAGAACACGGCCGGCTCGGGCGCCTACAGGGTCACCAAATGGACCCCGGGCACCGAGGTGGTCTTCGAGCGCAACGAGCTGTGGAAGGCCGGCCCGCTGCCGAAGATCAGGCGCGTGATCTGGCGCATGGTGCCGTCCGCCGGCAACCGGCGCGCGCTTTTGGAGCGCGGCGACGCCGATGTGTCCTACGATCTGCCGAACAAGGACTTTGCCGAGCTGAAGAACTCGCCCAAGCTCAACATCGTCTCGACGCCCTATTCCAACGGCATCCAGTATATCGGCATGAACGTCACCAAGCCGCCCTTCGACAATCCGAAGGTACGCCAGGCCGTGGCCTATGCCCTGCCCTACCAGAAGATCATGGACGCGGTGCTGTTCGGGCTCGCCAAGCCGATGTTCGGCGCACCGGCCGACGCGCCGACGCAGGTGGCCTGGCCGCAGCCGCATAAGTACAACACGGACATCGACAAGGCCAAGCAGCTGCTCGCCGAGGCAGGGCATGCCAACGGCTTCGAGACGACGATCTCGTTCGACCTCGGCTTCGCGGTGGTGAACGAGCCGCTGTGCATTCTGGTCCAGGAGAGCCTTCAGCAGATCGGCATCAAGACGACGATCAACAAGATCCCGGGTGCCAACTGGCGTACCGAGCTCAACAAGAAAGAGATGCCGCTCTTCACCAACGTCTTCTCCGGCTGGCTCGACTATCCGGAGTATTTCTTCTTCTGGTGCTACGACGGCCAGAATTCCGTCTTCAACACCATGAGCTACAAGAGCCCCGAGATCGACACGCTGATCGCGGGCGCCCGTGCCGCGGCGGCCGACGGTGATACGGCGACCTACGACAAGGACGTCAAGGGCTTCGTCGACCTCGCCTTCCGCGACATTCCGCGCATTCCGCTGTTCCAGCCCTTCGTCAACGTGGCGATGCAGAAGAACATCTCCGGGTACCAGTATTGGTTTCATCGCCGGCTCGACTATCGCGCCCTGGTGAAGAGCTAATCGAGTTGCACGGAAAAATTCTCGACGGAGCCCACCACCACGTACGTCCGAGTTGATGGATGGTCGGGTCAAGCCCAACCATGACACTCCGGAAGCGAAGGGCCCTCCCTCAGGCGTCCTGGTCGGGCTTGACCCGACCATCCATCCAAAAGCGTTCGTGCCGGCCCCGCCGACCCAAAACCCGCCCGATCCCGTCATCCGCGTCCCACGAGGTCGCACATGGTCAAGACGCTTGTCGATCGCCTGCTGACGACCATCCCCGCGCTGATCGGCGTGGTCGTCATCAGCTTCCTGCTCACCCGCGTGCTGCCGGGCGACACCGCCTCGTATTTCGCCGGCCCCGCCGCCACGCCCCAGGCGATCGCCGAGGTGCGCAAGCAGCTCGGCCTCGACAAGTCCCTTCCCGAGCAATTCCTCCGCTACGTCGGCGACCTGGCGCACGGGCATCTCGGCCAGTCGCTGACCACCGGCCAGTCTGTCGTCTCCGACCTCGCGAGCCGCCTGCCGGCGTCGGCCGAGCTCACCCTGTTCGGCCTCTTTCTGGCGCTCGTCATCGCCATTCCGCTCGGGGTGGCGGCCGCCGTGCGGCAGGGCTCGTGGATCGATCATGCCTGCCGCATCATCGCCACGGCGGGCGTGTCGCTGCCGGTGTTCTTCACCGGCCTGATCCTCGTCTATGTCTTCTACTTCGTGCTGCAATGGGCGCCGGCGCCGCTCGGGCGGCTCGACGTCTTCGCCAGCGCTCCGCCCACGGTGACCGGCTTCTACCTGATCGACAGCTTGATCGCCGGCGACCTGGAGACCTTCCGGGCGGCTCTCGCGCAGATCCTGGTGCCGGGTATCACGCTCGCCATCTTCTCGCTCGCCCCCATCGCGCGCATCACGCGCGCTTCGATGCTGTCAGTGCTGTCGTCGGAATTCGTGCGCACGGCCCGGGCCTCCGGTCTCGGCCCGCGCACCGTCATTGTCACCTACGCGCTGCGCAATGCGCTGCTGCCGGTCGTCACCACGCTCGGCATGGTGTTCTCTTTTCTTCTGGGCGCCAACGTGCTGGTGGAGAAGGTGTTCGCCTGGCCGGGCGTCGGCTCCTACGCAGTGGAGGCGCTGATTGCCTCGGATTTCGCCCCGGTGCAGGGCTTCGTCCTCGCCATGGCGATCCTCTACGTCGCGCTCAACCTGATCATCGATCTGGCCTACGGGCTGATCGATCCGCGCGTGAGGAGCAGCTCATGACGATGGCGGACGAGCAGACGACGGCGGCGGCCCTCCCCGTCGCGCCCCCGAGCCCCCGCTTTGGCGAGACCTTCGCCCATGCACGCTACGTCGTCGGCGACAACCCGGTCACCGGCGTCTCGTTCGGGCTGCTGCTGATCCTGGTGATCTGCGCCCTCATAGGGCCGTCGATCGTGCCCTACGACCCGCTGGCGAGCGATACGGCCGCCGCCCTCCAGCCGCCGTCGGCGCAGCACTGGTTCGGCACCGACCAGCTCGGCCGCGATATCTTCAGCCGCGTCGTCGTGGCGACGCGGCTCGACCTCGCCATCTCCGTATTCTCGGTGGCCCTGGTGTTCGCGCTCGGCGGCCTGGCCGGGGTGGCTGCCGGCTTCTTCGGCGGCTGGACCGATCGCATCGTCGGCCGCATCGCCGACACCATCATGGCCTTCCCCCTGTTCGTGCTGGCCATGGGCATCGTGGCCGCGCTCGGCAACACGGTGACGAACATCGTCATCGCCACTGCCATCATCAACTTCCCGCTCTATGCCCGCATCGCCCGGGCGGAGGCGAGCGTGCGCCGCAACGCCGGCTACGTGCTCGCCGCGCGTCTCACCGGCAACAGCGATGCCCGCATCGTGCTGACGACGATCCTGCCCAACATCATGCCGATCATGGTGGTGCAGATGTCGCTCACCATGGGCTACGCCATCCTCAACGCGGCCGGGCTCTCCTTCATCGGCCTCGGCGTGCGGCCGCCCACGCCGGAATGGGGGATCATGGTCGCCGAGGGCGCCGCCTTCATCGTCTCCGGCGAGTGGTGGATCGCCCTGTTCCCCGGCCTGGCGCTCATGCTCGCGGTGTTCTGCTTCAACCTGATCGGCGACGGGCTGCGCGACATCGTCGACCCGCAGCGGCGCACCTGAGGGAGGAAAGGGCCATGTCCGCCGTGCCGCTGCTCGACGTCCGCGACCTCACCGTCGAATTCGCCACCCGCCGCGGCACCGTCAGAGCGGTCAGGAAGGTCGACCTCTGCATCGCCAAGGGCGAGACCGTCGGCATCGTCGGCGAATCCGGCTCCGGCAAGTCGGTGACATCTTACGCCGTGATGCGCATCCTCGATCGGGCTGGCCGCATCGCGCAAGGCAGCGTCGCCTTCTCCGGCGTCGACCTCAAGGCGGCGTCGGAGCGGGAGATGCGCGACCTACGCGGCCGCGAGATGTCGATGATCTTCCAGAACCCGCGCGCGGCGCTCAACCCGATCCGCACGGTGGGACGACAGATCGAGGACGTCCTGCGCCAGCACGCGCTGGCGGGCTCCGGCGACCTCAAGCAGAAGGCCATCGACGCCCTGGAGCAGGTCCGCATCGCGCGGCCCGAGGAGCGCTATGGCGCCTACCCCTTCGAGCTCTCGGGCGGCATGTGCCAGCGCATCGTCATCGCGCTGGCGCTGGCCTGCCGGCCTCAGCTGCTCATCGCCGACGAGCCGACCACCGGCCTCGACGTGACCACCCAGAAGGCGGTGATGGACCTCGTGGTCGAGCTGACGGCCGAGCGCGGCATGTCCACCATCCTCATCACCCACGACCTGGGGCTCGCCGCCGCCTATTGCGGCCGCGTCGTCGTCATGGAGAAGGGCGAGGTCGTGGAGACCGCGCACTCCAGCGCCATCTTCCGTGCCCCGGCCCACGCCTACACCCGCAAGCTGATGCGGGCCACGCCCCGGCCGGGCATCACCCTGCGCGACCTGCTGCCGGAGGACGCCGAGCACCCGCCCGCGCCGGCCGCCCCGGCGGCGAGCGAGACGCTGCTCAGCGTCGAGCACCTGGTGAAGGAATACCCGCGCAACGCGGCCGGCGCCTTCGCCCGCCTGCTGCGCAAGGGCGGCGAGGAAGCGCCGTTCCGGGCCGTCGACGACCTGTCCTTCGAGGTCAGGCGCGGCGAAAGCGTCGGCCTCGTCGGCGAGTCCGGCTGCGGCAAGTCGACGACGTCGACCATGGTCATGCGCCTCGCCGACCCCACGGCGGGTCGCATCGCCTTCAAGGGCGAAGACATCGGCGCCGTGCCGGCCAGCGCGTTCTCGCACCATCCGCTGCGGTCGAAGATCCAGATGGTGTTCCAGGACCCATCCGACAGCCTGAATCCGCGCTACACCGCCGCGCGCGCCATCGCCGACCCGATCCTGCGTTTCGGCGCCGCCAAGGGCGCTGCCGCGGTCCGCGCGCGCTGCGAGGAACTGGCGCGGCTGGTGGGGCTGCCGGGCGAATTGCTCGACCGCTTTCCGCATCAGCTCTCGGGTGGGCAGAAAGCCCGCATCGGCATCGCCCGCGCCATCGCCCTTGACCCGGACCTGGTCATCCTCGACGAGCCTACGGCGGCACTCGACGTCTCGGTGCAGGCGATCGTGCTCAACCTCCTCGCCGACCTCAAGGCCAAGCTGGGCATGAGCTATCTCTTCGTCAGCCACGACCTCAACGTGGTGCGCCTGCTCTGCGACCGGGTGATCGTCATGCGGCAGGGGCGGATCGTCGAGCAAGGCGCCGCGGCCCGGGTGATCGACGATCCCCAGGCCGACTACACCCGCGAGCTGATCGCCGCTATTCCACACCCGCCCGTGCAAGAGGTGACCCATGTCTGACCTGCAGCTCGAGCCGCTGGCCGCGCTCGACGAGACGAGCGCCCGCACCCTGACGCGGCTCATGGCGCCGATGCTGGGCATCCCGCTCGACCCCGACTGGATCGAGACGGTGGTGCGCAACCTCACGGCCAACGCCCAGGTGGCCAGGTTGGTCCTCGACTTTCCGCTTGCGGACGAGCTCGAGCCCGCCGCCGTGTTCAGGCTTTGAGGAACGATGATGGCAAGCAACCCACCGCTGCCCCCCGCCCAGTCGCGCGACCACGCCAGCCGGGCGGCCGTGGCGGAAACCTTGCGGCGCATCGAGCGCCTGGATCCGCTGGTCAACGCCTTCACCGACGTGACCGCCGAGCGCGCAAACAGGGCCGCCGAAGCGCTTGATGCCGGCCGCGCGACGGGACCGCTGGCCGGCGTGCCCTTCGCGGTCAAGAACCTTTTCGACATCGCCGGCCTGCCGACCCGCGCCGGCTCCAGGATCAACCGCGACCGGGCGCCGGCGGAGCGCGACAGCCCGCTGATCAGCCGCCTGGAGGCGGCCGGCGCCATCCTCGTCGGCGCCCTGAACATGGGAGAGTATGCCTACGACTTCACCGGCGAGAACGTCCACGACGGCCATTGCCACAACCCCCATGCGCTCGACCATATGGCCGGCGGCTCGTCGAGCGGCGCGGGCGCGGCGGTCGCCGCCGGCCTGGTGCCGCTGGCGCTCGGCTCCGACACCAACGGCTCGATCCGCGTCCCCGCCGCCTTCTGCGGCGTCTTCGGCCTCAAGCCGACCTTCGGCCGCCTGTCGCGGGCGGCGAGCTTTCCCTTCGTGACGAGCCTGGACCATCTGGGGCCGTTCGCGAGATCGGTCCGCCTGCTCGCCGGAGCCTACGACGCCATGCAGGGTCCCGATGCCGACGATCCGACCTGCACCGCGCGGCTGCCGGAACCGAGCGTAGCGCAGCTCGATGACGGCCCCGGCTCGCTGCGCATCGCAGTTGCCGGCGGCTACTTCGCCACGGGCGGCGATGCGGATGCCTACCGCGCCGTGGCCGCGGTCGCCGCAGCCCTCGGGGCCAGCCGCACCATCGACATACCCGAAGCCGCCCGCGCCCGCGCCGCCGCCTACCTGATCACGGCGAGCGAGGGCGCGGCCCTGCACCTCGACCGGCTGCGGTCCCGTCCGGCCGACTTCGACCCGGCGGTGCGCGACCGGTTGATCGCCGGAGCGATGATGCCCGCCTCCTGGGTCAACCGCGCCCATCGCTTCCGGCGCTGGTACGGGGAGCGGTTCGCCGAGCTGTTCAAGGACGTCGACATCATCCTGGCGCCCTCGACGCCGTGCCGAGCGCCCAAGCTCGGCCAGACCACGTTGGTCTTCGGCGGCCAGGAGCTGCCGCTGCGGCCCAACATCGGCGTCTACACGCAGCCGATCTCGTTTGCCGGGCTGCCGGTCGCGGCTGTGCCGGTGTTCCTCGACGGCGGGCTGCCCCTCGGCGTCCAGGTGATCGGCGCGCCGTGGCGGGAGGACAGCGTGCTGCGCATCGCCGCCTTCCTGGAGCGCGAGGGCGTCGCCGCCGCGCCGATCGCCGCGCTTGGCTAACCGGAGTTGATCCCATGCAGATCCTCGTCGACGCCGAGCCCGCCCCGATCAGCCTCGATCCGGCCCGTACCGCGCTGATCATCATCGACATGCAGCGCGACTTCCTGGAGCCCGGCGGCTTCGGCGAGACGCTCGGCAACGACGTATCGCGCCTCACCCCGGCCATAGCCCCCTGCCGGCGCGTGCTCGACGCGTCGCGTGCCCACGGCCTGCTGGTCATCCACACGCGCGAGGGCCATCGCCCCGACCTCTCGGACGCGCCGCTCGCCAAGGTGCAGCGCGGCCTGCCCTCCCTGCGCATCGGCGACCCCGGACCCATGGGGCGCATCCTCATCCGCGGCGAGGCCGGACACGACATCATCGCCGCGCTCACGCCGGCCCCCGGCGAGCCGGTGATCGACAAGCCGGGCAAGGGCGCCTTCTACCAGACCGACCTGGAGCTGATGCTGCGCAACCGCGGCATCGACACGCTGCTGGTCTGCGGCGTGACCACCGAGGTCTGCGTCAACACCACGGTGCGCGAGGCCAACGACCGCGGCTACCGCTGCGTCGTGCTCGGCGACTGCTGCGGCTCCTACTTCCCGGAGTTCCACGAGGCGGGGCTGGCGATGATCAAGGCGCAGGGCGGCATCTTCGGATGGGTATCGTCATCGCAGGCGGTGCTGAGGGCCATCGGGGCCTGACGGCCAATCGAAGAGGGCCGATACATTGGAGCGGCGAACGGGGTGCGCGCCGGCCGTCGCAAGCAGGAGACGCGAGTGGACATCGACATTCCCGAAATCGTCGCCGAGGTCGAGGCGGCCTTCGCCACCTACGAGCAGGCTCTGGTGACGAACGACGTGCCGACGCTGGAGCGGCTCTTCCATGATGCGGCGACGACCATCCGCTACGGCATCGGCGAGAACCTCTACGGCATGGACGAGATCCGCGCTTTCCGCCGCGGCCGGTCGCCGCTTAATCTGACCCGAACTCTGGAAAAGACCGTGATCACCACCTACGGCCGCGACTTCGCCACGGCCTCGACGCTGTTCAGGCGCGGCCCCGGAGCGGCCGGGCGGCAGATGCAGACGTGGGTGCGATTTTGCGACGGCTGGAAGGTGGTAGCCGCGCACGTCAGCGTGATCCCGGACTCGCTCGGCTAGAGCGTTTTCGAGCGAAGTGGACGCCGGTTCGCGTGAAGAAAGCGCGGCAAATCAAACAGATAGAGAATTTCCGCGATTCAGAGAAACGCGGAAGTGCTCTAGCGCCATCCCCCGGTCAGGCGACCCGTCTAAACCGACGACAGGTTCTCCAGGTCTTCGAACGCCTGTCCCCTGACTGGGTGGTTCCACTCAAGACCGCTCCGGCGAAGAGTTCGCGAAAAGAGAGAGAGACGAGACCCGTGCGTACCATTCAGGACTACCGCAGCGCCTATGCCGACGGCGCCGCGACGCCATCGTCGGCCATCGCCGACGTCTACGGGCGGATCGCCGCGTACGGCGATGCAGCGGTGTTCATTGCGCTGCGTCCGATCGAGGCGGCGCTGGCCGACGCGCGCGCGCTCGAAGGCCAGGGGCCCCAGGGGCGGCCGCTGTACGGCATCCCGGTTGCGGTGAAGGACAACATCGACGTCGCCGGCCTGCCGACCACGGCCGGCTGCGCGGACTTCGCCTATACGCCAGAGGTCGACGCGATCGTGGTGGCGCGCCTCCGGGCCGCCGGCGCGATCATCATCGGCAAGACCAACCTCGACCAGTTCGCCACAGGGCTCGTCGGCGTGCGCTCACCCTATGGCGTGCCCCGCAACACCATCGACCCGGCCCTGGCGCCCGGCGGCTCCAGCTCGGGCTCGGGCGTGGCCGTCGCGGCCGGACTGGTGCCCGTCGCGCTCGGCACCGACACGGCGGGCTCGGGCCGCGTGCCTGCCGGGCTGAATGCGATCGTCGGCCTGAAGCCGAGCCTCGGCGCACTGCCCACGACGGGCGTCGTGCCGGCCTGCCGCAGCCTCGACTGCGTTTCCGTCTTCGCCCACTCCGTCGCCGACGCCTGGGAGCTGTTCTCGGCCATGGCAGGGCCCGATGCGGCCGATCCCTACTCGCGGCAGACGCTCTCTGCTCCGGCGCGCCCCGCCGACGCTCCGCTGCGCGTCGGGGTGCCCGATGCCGCCAGCCGCAGATTCGGCGGCGACGCCTTGTCCGAAGCGGCATTCGACGCGGCGCTGAGCGCGGCGCGCGCCGCCGGCGCCGCGCTTGTACCGATCGATCTGACGCCCTTCTACGCCACCGCCGCGTTGCTCTACGACGGCCCATGGGTGGCGGAGCGCTATGCCGCGATCCGCCCCTTCATCGAGGCGCAGCCGGAGGCATTGCTGCCGATCACACACGGCATCATCGCTGGTGCGACGCGCTTTTCGGCGGCGGACGCCTTTGCCGGGCTGTATCGGCTGGCGGAGCTCAAGGCGGCAACGTCCCCTGTCTGGGCGGACATCGACACGCTGATGGTCCCGACCTTCCCGCGGCCGCGCACTCTGGCCGATCTCGAGGCCGACCCGCTCGGCCCGAACGCGGAGCTCGGCACCTACACCAACTTCGTCAACCTGCTCGACCTCTGCGCCCTCGCCGTGCCCGGCCCGGCGCGCACGGACGGCTGGCCTGCGGGCGTGACCTTTATCGGGCCCGCAGGCCACGACGCCGATATCGCCGATATTGCGGGCCGGCTGTTCGGCACGCCGGGCGCGGCCTCCCTCCCGGCCCCCTCGGCTCACGGCGCAGTGGCTCCGATCGAACTGGTCGTCGTGGGCGCGCACCTGTCCGGGCTCGCGCTCAACCACGAGCTGACATCCCGCGGGGGCCGGCTCTTGCGGGCGGGGCAGACCACCAGTGACTACCGGCTGTTCGCTCTGGCGGGCGGGCCGCCCCACCGCCCCGGCCTGCTGCGGGTGGCGGAGGGCGCGGGCCGCCCCATCGAGACGGAGGTCTGGGCCCTGGAGCCGCAGGCCTTCGCAAGCTTCGTCGCTGCCGTCCCGTCGCCCCTCTCCATCGGTACCGTCAGGCTGGCCGACGGCTCGCGGCCCAAGGGCTTCCTGGTGGAGGTGGAAGCCACGCACGATGCCGCGGACATCTCGCATTTCGGCGGCTGGCGCAGCTTCTGCGCGGCCCCGCCGCAGGCGCAGGCCTGACGGGCTCCGCATGGACCGGTCGCGATGACGCCGCGACGTCGCCGGTCCGTGCAGGGCTGGCTCTGGCGAGCGTGAGCCCCCTACATCATTGCGACACCCGCGTCGCGCCGCGGCCGAACAGGGCAAGCGACCCCTTGAGCTCGGCCTCGGTAAAATGCCGATAACCCCGGATGGTCGCCTCCAAGATTTCGAGGTAGACGACGTATCTGGGGTCGAAGAACTCTCTCATCTCGAGCCAGGTCGGCGTCCCGCAAAACGTGGCGTAACGTGTGCGGTACGTCTGGTTCCTCACACCCCACTGATTGTAGGGCCAGCCGTGATGGGACATGTGAAAGCCGTGAACGGGCCTGCCGATGCTGCCGACACGCGGCTCGGTTCGTGCAGACACAATCTGGTAGAGCAGGTCCTCGTCGGAATTCCACTTGAGTGACGGCAGATCGATATCGTCGGGGATCGCAACGGGATAGTAGAAATCATATTCAGAAAAATGAAGGCCCGTCATCTTGTTCAAACCGAGCGTCTGGAAGCTCGACCTGACCTCGTTCGAGTATCTGATGTTCTCCCGCTCCATGATGGCGATGTGCCTTGGCGCGATCGCCTCCAACACGAGGATATCGATGTCACCGATATAGACGTAGGTAGCCCGCATCGACGGTTGTTTGATGAATCTGATCACCGACCCCGGCGCATCGAAGTTCACCTGCGTGAGCAGCAAACGATCCGGGAACAGGTGCTGAAGCTTGGCCAGCCCGGCCGTGTAGGCCTGCTCGATCTGGGCCCTGTCGGGAACGAAGATCTCCAGAGCGCTATCGTCATTGTGATGCAGGACCGAAGCAGCATAGGGCAAGACGAAGGGCAGATAGGCGCGGTCCGCGGCTGTCACAACGAGCAGTTCCGGCATCACCGCACCCATCGCTTCGCCAGCGGGCCCATGGCGCCGGGAGCCAAGGCAAAGCTGGCGGCGGGTGCGACGCCCGCCTTCGCGCAACAAAAAAAGCGACAGACCACCACCAAACCCACCCTCCCCTGGCCCGACGTCTCCGGCGGAGCAGCGCGAAGCAGGCGTCCGCCACCGGCCGCTGGGCGCAGCGATGCAGTGTAAGGCTCGCCTCGTTCGGCCGAAACCCTGCCATCCTCACGAACAAGTGAGAGACATCCAGCGCCGCGGCCAGCCGTGCCGATACGCCTCAAGCTAGCTTGATTGCCGGAGCAGAACCCGCTAGGCAGGATGGGCGTATCAGGGATAGCGGCCGCACAAAGACATCATGGTCGAACTGTTAGTATTGACCGCTGCCGACGGCCCATATCTTCCCTATGCTCTTCCGTATGCAACGTCTGTCCTGCACCACAACGACGATTGCAAGGTCGAGATATTCGTGCCGGATCGGGATCACTTTTGCCAAGCGCATGGGCGAGCGATCGCCAAATTGGCCGAGTTCGTCGGCCCCCGGCTCGTCGTATCCGAAGCCGAATTCGATACGCACGCATCGATTGTCCGCTTCATCAAGCAACCTGCGACCACGGCAGCATATGTCTACATCGGCGACATAGACGTTCTGGTTCTGGAGCCGATCGCACCGCAGCACATCGAGATCATGCGGAAAAACAAGCTGCGGTACTCAAATGAGGTAAAGGCAAATAAAGACGGCCCCACGATGACGGGCCTTCATTTCTCCGAGTATGATTTCTACTATCCAGTTGAAATTCCAGACGATATCGATCTGGGATCGCTCGATTGGGACGCGGATGGAAGCCTGCTCTACCGGATGGTCTCGGCCAAGGCCAAGCCGCGCACCGGCAAGATCGGCAGACCGCTGCACGGGTTCCATATGTCTCAGTATGGCTGGCCCCTCAACCAGTGGGGCGTGCGAGACCGGTCGCGCCGAGACAAATATGAGGCGCTACGAGGTACGCCCCTCTGGCGGGAGATGAGGGCCCTGTTCGATCCGCGATACCTCGTTTATCTCGATATCCTCGAAGCCGCGATCAAAGGATGCGATTACTTCACGGATCAGGACATCAAGGACTCCAGCATTCTATCCGGTCGCGGAGCCCAGACACACTTGCGATAGCCCCGCGCGAACGATGCGGGCGGACGGCCCCTTGTCGTTCGCGCCGACGGCCCGCTCGCTGGCCGAACCCTCAAGAGCATGTCCGATGAAACTGGTTCGCCGAGCATGCCCTGTCTCGTTGTTCTGACGCAAGGCGGGACGCAGAATCGCAGCAGACTTCTGCTGGGATCGTTCTGGAGCACTTCTTGATCGGGTGGAACCACCCGATCAAGGAGAGCGCTCCAGATTAAAAGACTTGGAGCATTTCTACCCGATCAGATGATTCCATCTGATCGAGAAATACTCTAGCGCCCCTTGAACCGCGGCGCCCGCTTCTCGCGGAAGGCCTGGGTCGCCTCCCGCACATCATCGGCCGGATTGGCGATCATCACGGCCAGCTGCGCGTCGCCCAGCGACGACTGGTAGGTGGAATCGAGCGCCCGCATCATCATCGTCTTGGTCAGCCGCACGGCGAGCGGCGCCTTGCCGGCCAGGGCCTCGCAGAAGGACAAGGTACGTTCCTCCAAATTGCCGGACACGATCTCCGTGACGAGGCCCAGGCGGAAGGCCGTCTCCACGTCGTAGATCTCGTGCAGCAGGGACATCTTGAGGGCCTTGTCGTAGCCCATGACGTGCGGGAACAGCCACGCGCCGCCTTCGTCCGGCAGCAGGCCGAAGCGGTTTGAGGTGTCGCCCAGCTTGGCTGCGGGCCCGGCGAAGCGGAAGTCGCAGCCGAGTGCCAGGGCGAGCCCGCCGGCCACGGCGTAGCCCTGGATCATGGCGACCGACGGCTTGTCGATGCGCCGCAACTCGGCCACCACCGGCTGCATGCCGTCGCGCATCTCGCGCCCCATGCCCATGGGCGCCCTCTGCACCCGTTCGCGGTGCTCCGGTTCGCTGTCGCCGATATCGCCGCCGGTGCAGAAGGCACGGTCGCCGGCACCGGCGAGGACGAGGGCGCGCAGGTCGTCGTCGTCGCGATAGCATGCCACGGCGCGCTGCAGCTCCTGGGTCATCGCGAAAGTGTAGGCGTTCATCGCCTTGGGCCGGTTCAGCGTGATGCGCGCCACATGCGGGCGCGGCACGTCGCAGATCAGCGTCTCGAAGTCGGCGTTGGCGAATGCGGTCGAAGCTGACATGGCGGCTCTCCGCTCAGCGCCGGATCGACAGGAGCTCGAGCTCGCGCCCCTCCGGGTCGAGCACGAAGGCGGCCCGCATCGGGCCGGTGTCGAAGGGCGGCCGATGCGCCTTCGCCCCGGCATCGACCGCATAGGCGTACGCCGCATCGACATCGCGCACATAAAGCCCGAGCGGTCCGTGCGCGTCGCCCACGGCAACGGGGCGGCGATCGTGTGGGCCGTAGAGGATCAACGAGAAGCCGTTGTCGTCGCCGGGCCGGCGCAGCACGAGTTCGGTCGCGTCGGCGAGCTCGATGGTCTGCGCCACCTCGAAGCCGAAGATGCGCTGGTAGAAGGAGGCCATCGCTTCGAGATCGCCGACGACGAACTTGACGAAGGCGAAACGGAATGACGGCCCCTTGGCCGTCTGTGGGCGTGCGGACGCGGCGGCGTCGGTCATCGGCAGTCCTCCCTGATCGCGTTGTTCTGTCGCGATCAGAGTAACGGCCGCGCCTGGCCTCGCAAGCTCCGGCGCCGAAGGGCCGCTATGCGCTGGTCAGCCGCTCGCGCTTGATGACGATGCCAGCCTTGTCCCGGTCCCAGGTCTCGTCGGTCACCCCCTCCGTGCGGATCAGGTGCTTCTGCACCTTCTGGGTCGGTGTCTTGGGCAGGTCGCCAATGATGCGCACGAAGCGCGGCACCATGAAATGGGCCATGCGCGGCCGCAGGAAGTCGATCAGCTCGGCCGGGTCGAGGCTCGCGCCTTCGGCCAGGGACACGGCGACGAGCACCTCGTCCTCCGAGACCTCGCTCTTGACCGCGACCGCCGCCGCCTCGCGCACCGCCGGGTGGGCGCAGACCTCCGCCTCGACCTCGAAGGAGGAGATGTTCTCCCCGCGCCGGCGGATCGCGTCCTTCATGCGGTCGACGAAGAAGAAGTTGCCGGCCTCGTCGCGCCGGAAGCCGTCGCCCGTGTGGAACCAGCCGTTGCGCCACGCCTCGGCCGTCGCCGCGGGGTTCTTGTAGTAGCCGTGGTTCATCGCCCAGGGCCGGTCGGTGCGCACGATCAGTTCGCCCACCTCGCCCGGCGCCACCTCGCAGTCGTTGGCGTCGACGACGCGGGCCTCCACCCCGGGGCGCGGGCGCCCGCACGAGCCGACGAGGGTCGGCCCCACCTCCGAGACGAGCGGGCAGGACACCTCGGTCATGTTGAAGACGGTGATGACGTCGACACCGAAGCGGCGGCCGAAGCCGATGGCATCCTCGTCGAGCGGCAGCGCGGTGACCCAGCGCAGCGAGCGCGTCTGCTCGGCCGGCGGGTCCGGCCGCTTCATCAGGAAGCCGCCCATCACCCCGAGCAGGATGACGGTTGTGGTCTGCGTGCGTTGCACCACCTCCCAGAAGCGCTCGGTGCTGAAGCTCTCGACCAGGGCAATGGAGCCGCCGCGCGCCAGCATGAGATAGATCGGGATGGTGCCGCCGGCGTGGAACAGCGGCAGCGTCACCATATGCCGGTCGTCGGCGCTGGCCAGCGGAAAGCCGTCGCCGGACGAATAGAGGTGCAGGTAGGACGACAACACCGCCTTCGACGGACCGGTGGTGCCGGAGGTGTAGATGATGCAGCCCGCATCCCACGGCTCGATCGGTCGCTCGGGCTCGGTGACGTCGCCGATGGCCTGGTCGAGCACGCTGGCCGCGTGCAGACGCAAGCCGTCGAGCCGCTCGCCCTTGTCGTGCAGCACGACGATATCGGCGAGCCGCGCCCGGTCCACGTCGGCCAGGCGGCCCATCAGATCGCCATGGACGATGCCGAGGGCCGCATCCGACAGCGCCACCACATGCTCCAGCACCCGGCCGCGATAGGCGGTATTCAAGGGCACGTAGACGGCGCCGATATAGTTGATGGCAAACCAGATCTTGAGGCAGTCCGGCCCGTTGGGGAGCCAGACCAGCACATGGTCGCCCTGTTTCACGCCGAGATCCTGAAGAGCCCGGGCGGCGGTGCGCACGCGCTGCCGCAGCTCAGCATAGCTCCAGGCTGCGCCGTCCTCGAACACGACGAAGGGCTTGTCGGGCATCTGGTCGGCACGCGCGTCCAGGAGGTAGCGCAGCACGCATTCGTCCCTCGGCGGCACGCGCGGATCGAGCGGCATTCCTTGTCCTCCGTCAGCTCGGCGGGTGGGCCCGCCCTCTCGTGTGATCAGATCGGCGAGATCGGTCGGAACCTTGCCGGCACGCCATTGTCCCGCCGGGCCGGCACGCGGTCCAGCACCTCGATCAACCGCGCCCGGGTGCTGCGCGGATCGATGATGTCGTCGATGCCGAAACCTTGCGCCGCCTGCAGCGGCCCGATGCGGCTTCTGATATCGTCGATGATCTCCTGGCGCCGGGCGACCGGATCCGAAGCGGTCTCGTAGGCGCGGCGATGCGCGACGTCGACCGAGCCCTCCACCGACATGGCGCAGATCTCCGCCGTCGGCCACGCCAGCGCGGCATCGGCATCGAAGCTGCGGCCGCCGGCCATGGCGACGTAGCCTAGCCCGTAGCCCTTGCGCAGCACCACCGACAGGCGCGGCACCGTCGCCTGCCCGAGCTCGAAGATGAGCTTGGCGCTCCTCTTGCCCAACGTGGTCCGCTCCGCGTCGGAGCCGATTGAGAAGCCGGGCACGTCGATGAGGTAGACGAGCGGCAGGCCGAAGGCGTCGCACATGCCGACGAAATGGGCCGCCTTCTCGCACGCCGGCGAATCGAGCATGCCGCCGAGCACCGCCGCCTGGTTGGCGACGAAGCCCACCGGCCGACCGCGCAGCCGCCCCAGCGCCGTGACGATATTGCCGGCGAAGGTCGGCTTGAGCTCCATCACGCTGTCGGCGTCGGCCAGCCGTTCGACGATGCGGCGCACATCGTAGCTGCGCCGTGAATTGGCGGGGATGATGCCGAGCAGATCCTCCGCCCGCGCCTGCTCCACGGCCGCATCCTCGGCATACGGTACGGTCGGCCGTGCCGCCTGGGCATTGTCCGGCAGGTAGGAGAGGAAGCGCCGCAGCGTGGCGATGGCCTCCTCCTCGCTGGCGACGCCGAGATCGGCGAGCCCGTGGTGGTCGACCTGGGCTTCTGCGCCGCCGAGCGCCTGGATCGAAATGTCCTCGCCGGTGCCGGCCTTGACCAGGGCCGGGCCGGCGAGACCCATGGTCGACTTGCCGCGCACCATGACGATGAGGTCGGCGAGGCCCGAGAAATTGGTGTTGGCGGCAAAGCCGGCGCCGAGCACGGCGGAGACCACGGGCACCCAGCCGGACAGGCGCGCCAGATCATGGAACGTGGGCGAGCCGTGGGCGTAGTGGCGCGAGTTCTGACCGTCTTGGATGCGATGACCACCGCCGTCGAGCAGCATGACGAGGGGGCGGCCGCTCTTCAGCGCGACGGCGATGCCGCGGTCCATCTTGGCGGTGCCGAGGTGACCGGCGCTGCCGCCGAAGACACTGAAATCCTGGGCCACGACGACGACCGGCCGACCGGCGACACGTGCCGTGCCGACGACGACGCCATCGCCGGGCGCCTCGGCGCCCAGCCCCTCGGCCAGCGCCAGGCCGCCGATCTCCGTGAACGAGCCGTCATCGGCGAGCAAGGCGATACGCTGGCGCGCCGACAGGGATTGGCGCCTGGCGAGCCGCGCCATCGCCTCGGGGCGCTGCGCGTCCAACGTCCTGGCGCGCACCGTCTCGATCTCGGCCAGGGCCTCGCCACCAGCCGCCTGCCCCTGCGACCCGACGGCGGCGGCAGCGGCTGCCGTCTCGCCCGGCCGGATGAGCAGCAGCGGGGCCTGGCTCTGAACCGTATCGCCCGGCGCGACCAGCACCCGCTCGACCGTGCCGGAGCAGGCCGCGACGATCGCATGCTCCATTTTCATGGCCTCGACCACGACGACTGTCTGGCCGGCGCCGACGGCTTCGCCCTCTGCCACCTCGACCGCGACGACGCGGCCGCGCATCGGAGACCGCGCCGGCTCGGCCCCATCGGCGTCGACATCGTCGGCAATGACGCGAAGCGCCTGGCCCGCGGCGGCCCGCGGGGCGTGGAAGGACGGATGTGCGGCGGCGCCGTCGATCAGTTCGGGGGCGGCACGCTCCACGAAGCGTGTATCCGCACGGCCGGCGCGGAAATCGTCGTGGCGCAGGATCGCCTGCAGCAGCGGGATCGAGGTGGCGACGCCGCTCACCTCGAACTCGCACAGGGCGCGATAGGCCTTGGCCGCCGTCTGGTCGAAGCCGCCGCTGCGCGTATGGACGACGAGCTTGGCCAGCAGCGCGTCGAAACCCGGGTGAATCTCGTAGCCGGAATAGCCCGACGTCTCGACGCGCACGCCCGCGCCGCCCGGCGGCGCGAAGGCTGCCAGAACGCCGCCCGACGGCAGCGTGGTGCCGTCGGCCTGCAGGGTCTCCATGTTGACGCGCAGCTGCATGGCGTGGCCGCGCACGGACGGCGGCTCGGCTAGGTCCAGCTCCGCCAACGTCGTTCCGGCGGCGAGTGCCAGTTGCAGATGCACCAGATCGACCCCGGTGACCTCCTCGGTCACCGTGTGCTCCACTTGGAGCCGTGGGTTCATCTCGATGAACACGTGGCGGCCGGTGGCACGCCCTTCGGCATCCACCTCGACCAGGAACTCGACGGTGCCGATGCCGACATAGCCGGCGGCTTTCGCGAGACGGACTGCGTCCCGGCACAGCGCCGTGCGCAGGGCGGGCTCCAGCCACGGGCTCGGCGCCAGCTCGATCAGCTTCTGATGCCGGCGCTGCACGCTGCATTCGCGCTCGTGCAGATGGATGACGTGACCCGAGGCGTCGCCGGCGACCTGCACCTCGATGTGGCGGGCGCGGCCGATCAACTCCTCGGCGTAGACGTCCGCGCGGCCGAAGGCGGCCTGCGCCTCTGAGGCGCAGCGCTCCCAGGCGGCCGCCAGCTCAGACGGGTCGTGAACGACACGCATGCCACGGCCGCCGCCGCCAGCGACCGCCTTGATCATGATGGGCGTCCCGGCGGGCAGCGCCGCCATGAACGACCGGATGGCCTCCGGGCTCGCCGGCGCGTCGGTGTTGCGCGCCACCGGCACGTCGCAACGCCGGGCGAGGCCGATCGCCTTTGCCTTGTCGCCGAAGAGTTCCAACGCCTCTGGCGACGGCCCGACGAACTTCAGGCCGGCCGCCGCGCAGGCACGGGCGAATTCGGCGCTCTCGCTGAGGAAGCCGTAGCCCGGATGAACCGCGTCGCATCCGCTCGCCAGCGCAGCGGCCACCAGGGCCTGCCCGTCCAGGTAGGCGGCGGCGCCGGCGCCGGGGATGCCCACGGCCCTGTCGGCCTTCGACATGTGCAGGGACGAGCGGTCGTCGTCCGGCGCTACGGCGACGGCTCCGATGCCGAGTTCGCCGCAGGCCCGAGCGATTCTGATCGCCACCTCGCCACGGTTGGCGATAAGAACGTTCTTGAGCATGGGGCCTACTCTTGATGACTGTGGCGCCGGCCGCCGCTCGGCGACCGGCGCATTGCTCGCAACGTGGGGCGAGTCAGCGCTTGGCGAGCCGCGGGCACTCGCTCTCGGCCGCCGGCCGGAACCCGTCCTTGCCCGGGACCGTGGCGACGATGGTGAGGTAGTCGCTGTCGTATTTGGACTGGTCCGGCGCCTTCACCTCGGCGAAATACATGTCGCGCAGCACCCGGCCGTCGTCGCGAACTGCAGCGTCCTTGGTCATGAAGTCGTTGACCGGCAGTGCCTTGAGCGCGGCGATGACCGCCTTGGTGTCCTTGCTGCCGGCCTTCTGCACGGCCTTGAGATAGTGCAGCACGCTGGAATAGACGGTGGCCTGCACATCGGTCGGCTTGCGCTTGTGGATGGCCTCGAAGCGCTTGGCGAAAGCGCGGGTGTCGTCCGACTGGTCCCAGTAGTAGTCGAGCACCACCGGCGCCCCCTGCACCATGTCGAGGCCCATGCCCTTGATATCCATGGTCGTGAGGAACAGGGGCGCCACCTGCTGGGTCAGGCCGAACTCGCGCGACTGCTTCAGGATGTTCTGCATGTCGGCGCCCCCGGTCGCCAGCGCGATCACCTGCGCGCCCGATGCCTGCGCCTGCAGCAGGATCGAGGCGAAGTCCTTGGTGCCGAGCGGGTAGCGGATCTTGCCGACGACCTTGCCGCCGTTCTTGGCGACGACCTTCATCGCGTCCTGCTCGAGGTTGTGGCCGGAGGCATAGTCGATGGTGATGAAGTACCAGCTCTCCGCGCCCGGCTTGCGCATGATGCCGGTGACGTTGGAATTGGCCAGCGAGTAGCTGTCGTAGCCCCAGACGAAGCCGTGCTCGGAGCAGCGCTTGCCGGTGAGGTCGATGTTGTTGGCGCCGGAGAAGAAGACGAGCTTGTTCTTCTCCTCGGCCAGGATCTGCATGGGCAGCGCCAGGCCGGAGTTCAGCACGTCGAAGACCGCGTCGACGCCGTCCGCGTCGAACCACTGCCGCGCGATGCCCAGCCCGATGTCGGGCTTGTTCTGGTGGTCGGCCGATATCAGCTCGATGGGCCGTCCGAGGAGCGATCCGCCAAAATCGTCGATCGCCATCTTGGCAGCCACGACCGACCCCTGGCCGCCGAAATCGGCGAAGATCGAGGCCTTGTCGGTGATGACGCCGATCTTGACCGGCCCCGACGCGGCGCTCTGAGCGTGCACCGAGCCGCCGCCCAAGGCGGTGAGCAACAGCGCCGCGCCCCCTGCCATCATCGCCCCGATCCGTCTCATGTCGTTCCTCCTACTGGCTTTTTCACGCGCGCCGCGGCCGAGCAGCAGACGATCGCGGCGCATAATTGCGCAGCCTAATAATTTTTTCAAGCTGATCTATTAATTTGACACCGGCAGCGCGGCCGGGCTTCCTGTGACGCGGAGAGCGATGTGCCGGGCGACCGCAACAACAGATCGACGACGCGTGGAGCGCCCCTGGGGGAGCGCAAGGCGGCAAAGCCCGCGGGACGGCCGCGCGGGCGGCCGCCGAAAGACCTGGGCGCCGGCGACACCTCGCGCGACAAGCTGCTCGACGTCGCCATCGATCTCTTCGCCGCCTACGGCTACGACCCGGTGAGCACGGCCGCGGTCGCCGACGCCGCCGGGCTGACGCAATCCATGGTGCACTATCACTTCGGCACCAAGGAGCAGCTCTGGAAGTCCGCCATCGACCGGCTGATGCGCCGCCGCGGCCGCTTCTTCCCCGTGTCACGGCTGGAGTTCGCCGACATCGGCCCGGTCGACCGGCTGCGGATCCTCATTCGACGCCTGGTCGAGGCGAACGCGGCCGAGCCCAACTATGCCCGCATCCTCATGCACGAGGCGATGGCCGGCACGCCGCGGCTCGACTGGCTGATGGAGCGCTTCGTCGGCCCGGGCTTCGCCGCCTTCGACGAAGCCGTGCGCGACGCTCTGGCGGCCGGCCTCATCCGCCCCCTGCCGGCGCACGACATCACCAACATCGTGACGTCCGCCGCCTCGCTCACGCTGAGCATTGGCGCAGTCACCCAGTGGGTCTACGGCATCGACGTGGCCGACGAGGCGCACGTACGGTCCCTCAGCGACAGCATCGCCACCATCCTCCTGAACGGCCTGCTGCCCCCTCCGCAGACCTAGGATCTCTGGGCCCGCCGTGGGCCCTGTGTGCGGCGGTTGCGGTGCGAACTCGCGCCGGACGGCCATCTCGGTCGTGCCGACGCCGCGCGCATCGCAGACCCTGCCGCAACAGAACCAGGGCAAACAAAAGCAGGAAAGCCGTGCCCCTCGTGCAAATGACGACGCATTAGGCAGACGTGGCCTACAGCGTGCGCCTCCTCCGGAAACTGCCGCGTCATCCGCCGATCTCGGGGCAAGAAGTGGTGCCCGCCGCCGGGTTTGGATGCGCCTCGTGATGAAATATATGGCTATTATTCAAATTCTCATCATCTAGTTCAAATATGTAACAACTGTCGCAACTCTGAGCAGTAAGCGGGCTGTTTAAAATTTCGCCTTGACCCTAGGATGCACTTAGGAAAGGTTATTTCCTGACGGGAAACGAAAGCGATCCGCGCCGCTTCAGGGCGCGGGCCTGACAAAGCGTCTCGTCGGCACCACGAAGGATCGATCGCCCAGGGCGGCGAGACGCCAAGAGCGATCGATGGCGCGTCGGGAGCACGCGCTCAAGTGGGCCGAAAGCAGGCTGCGCCGGAACGCCGCACGAGCGTGGCTGCCGCCGAGCAATACAGCTCGCGTGGTCGCGCGGCGATATTTCTGGTGGTGATCTTACGACTCGGCAAGCTCCGCGCTCGCCGACAAAGGGGAATGTTGCGCGAGCAGAACAAGAAGATGCGCTGATACGACATGCTCTAGAGCGTTTTCGAGCGAAGTGGACGTCGGTTCGCGTGAAGACAACGCGACAAAGCAAACAGATAGAGGATTTCGGCGATTCGAAGAAACGCGGAAATGCTCTATCGACTTACGAAGCATGTGGGCCAGCCAGCAGTCTCTCGCCGATGCAGGACGATGAACATCCATGGCAGCTGCTGTCGCGCGCGACGTCGGCTGCCTGCCGACCGGACAACAGCTCATCGGAGTCACATACATGAAGGTTTCACGTCGCGGGTTCATCAAGTCGACCGTCGTCGCCGCGGGTGCCGTCGCGGCTCCCCACGTGTGGCTGCCGGTCTCCTCGGAGGCTTGGGGCGCCACCCTGAAGAAGGGGGAGCCGATCAAGGTCGGGTTGCTGTTCTCGCTGACGGGATCTCTGGCGGTCCCCGAAGAGGACTCGACGCTCGTGATGCAGTACGCCATCGACGAGATCAACAAGGCGGGCGGGATTGCAGGCAGCCCCATTCAGCCGGTCATCGTCGACGCGAAGTCGGATTTCGCCGTCTATTCGGAAAAGGCTAAAGAACTTATTCTGCGCGACAAGGTGATCGCGATCTTCGGTTGCTACACATCGGCCAGCCGCAAGGCCATTCTGCCGACGGTCATGGCCAACAATCATCTGCTGTACTACCCGACCTGCTACGAAGGCGCGGAGTGCACGCAGAACACGATCTGCACCGGCCCCCTGGCCAACCAGCACTCGAAGGACCTCATCCCCTTCATGGTGCAGAACTTCGGCAAGAAGGTCTTCTTCGTCGGCTCCAACTACGTCTGGCCCAAGGAGTCCAACAAGAACGCCAAGGTGTGGCTGCAGCAGGCCGGCGGCGAGCTGCTCGGCGAGGAGTACATCCCGCTCGGCAGCTCGGAGTTCGGCCCCGTGCTGAACAAGATCCGCGAGGCCAAGCCCAGCTTCATCTTTTCGACCGTCGTCGGCGCCTCCGACATCGCCTTTCACAAGCAGTTCAAGCAGGAAGGCTTCAAGGTCGACTCCATGCCGATCGCCTCGCTCACCACCGGCGAGATCGAGACCCGCGCCATGGGCAACGAGTTCGGCGCCGGCCACTTCCTGTCGGCACCCTACTTCCAGGCCCTCGACAACCCCACCAACAAGAAGTTCGTCGAGAACTTCCTCGCCAGCAAGTATGGCAAGAACGGCGTCACCCACTACAACATGGAGGAGACCTACACCTCCGCCTACGTCTTCAAGTACGGGCTCGAAGCGGCGGCCGCCAAGCTCGGCATCGAGAACGTGACGCCGCGCGCCATTCGCGACAACAGCGGCGGCATCAAGGTGGGGGCCGATGTGTCGCCGGAAGGCCCGATCTGGATCGACGAGCAGAACTTCAACTGCTGGCTGGTGCCCAAGATCGGCCAGTGCCAGGCGGACGGCAGCTTCAAGATCGTCAAGCAGGCTGCCGAGCACGTGGCACCGGACCCCTATTCGATCTACCCCAACCTCGGCACGTGCACGAAGGACGGCCTCAAGGCCCCCGACGGCAAGATCCGCAAGAACGTGATCTGACATCCGCCGCGTGAACCACGATGCGCCCCGTTCGGGCGCATCGTCGGACCAACGAAATAGAATTATACTATTTTAACTTGAGGGCGGCTCGGCCGTGGGCAGCTTGGATCTCAATTCGCTAATCAACGCACTGGTGCTCGGCCTGAGCATCGCGAGCATCTGGCTCCTCGCCGCCATCGGGCTCACGATCATCTACGGGGTCGTCGGGGTCATCAACATGGCCCACGGCGAGTTCATCATGCTCGGCGCCTACAGCTCCTATCTGCTGCAAAGCTATTTCGGGCTGCCGTTCCTGCTCTGCATCCCCGCCTCCTTCGTCGTCGTGGCGGCCATCGGGCTGGTGATCGAGCGCGGACTGATCCGCTACCTCTACAACCGGCCGCTCGATACGCTGCTGGCAACGTGGGGCGTCTCCATCGTGCTGATGCAGGCCGTCCGCCTGATCTTCGGCAGCGATCCCAAGTATCTCGCCGTGCCGGCCCTCTTCAGCAGCAACCTGCAAATCGGCTTCATCAACCTGTCGGTGTTCCGCATCGTCGTGATGGCGGTCACCGCGCTCGTCGTCGCCGGAACCTGGTTCCTGTTCTACCGCACGCGCTTCGGCATGCAGGTCAGGGCAGTCACCCAGAACAAGGAGATGGCGGCCTCCTTTGGCATCAACGCGTCGCGGGTCTACATGCTGACCTTTGCGCTCGGCGCGGGGCTCGCGGGTGTCGCGGGCTCGCTGTTCGGCGTGCTCAACATCGTGCTGCCGACGATGGGCACCGCCTATGTGGTGCAGGCGTTCCTCGTCGTCGTGACGGGCGGCGGCACCCTCCTCGGCAGCGTCTTCGCCGGCGGCCTGACCGGTGAGTTGCAGTCGATCTTTGCAGCGGTGACCAACGACACCTTCGCCCGGTTCCTGCTGTTCCTGCTGATCGTCGTCTTCCTCTGGTTCCGCCCGCAAGGTCTGTTCGCGCCGCGCTCGGTTCGTCGGTGAGCGGGGAGCGTTGGCGATGAACCTCTATCACAACAAGCTGGCTCAATGGGCGGCCTACGGCGTCTTCTTCGCGATCATCGCCGCGGTGCCCCTGTTCGTCAGCGACAGCTTCCTGCTGAACCAGCTCGGCACCTACGGCGTCTACGGCCTGCTCGCCCTCTCCATCAGCCTGTGCTGGGGCTTCGGCGGCATCCTCAACCTGGGCCAGGGCATCGCCTTCGGCCTGGCGGCCTACGGCATGGCCATGACCATGCAGATGCAGACGCAGGATCCGGAGTCCAATCCGATCCCGCCGTTCATGCTCAACAACAGCCTCGAGCAGCTGCCGGCGCTCTGGGAGCCGTTCTGGAGCACGGGCCTCGGGATCACCCTGGCGCTCGTGGTGCCGACGCTGTTCTACGTGATCTTCGGCAACCTGATGTTCCGCGCGCGGGTCTCCGGCCCGTTCTTCGCCATCATGTCGCTCGCCATGCTGAGCGCCTTGTTCACCATCATTCTCGACATGCAGCCCTACACCAACGGGGCCAACGGCATCACGCCGCCGCAGCCGCTGACGATACTGGGCACGCCTCTCGATCCCTACGGCCCCGCGACGTACTGGCTGGTCTGCGGCCTGCTGATCGCGCTGACCGTCGGCGCCAAGCTCCTGACGCAGAGCAAGTTCGGTCTGCTGGTCCAGGCGGTGCGCGGCGACGCCGAGCGCGTCCGCTTCCTGGGCTACAACGTCGCCGCGTATGAGACGGCGATCTACGCCCTGTCCGGCTTCATCGCCGCCGTCGCCGGCTGCTGCTGGGTCATCCTGGTGCAGTATGTGTCGCCGGCGCAGCTCGACGTCAGCTTCAGCGTCACCATGGTGATCTGGGCCGGCATCGGCGGCCGCCTGTCGCTGCTCGGCTCCATGCTCGGCGCCTTCATCATCCAGGGCGGCCAGAGCTACCTGGGCGATGCCCTGCTCAGCACCTGGCTGCTCGGCCTGGGCGCCTTCTTCATCATCGTCGTGCGCTTCCTGCCCAAGGGCCTGGCGGGCCTGCTCGAAATGGGCCTGGGCGCACTGTCCTCGGGCCGGCGGCCCAAGCAGCTCGAGCCGGCGGACCGGGCCAACGCAATGGCGGGAGAGTGACGTGGCAGGCCTTCTGGAGATCAAAGACCTGCACAAGAGCTTCGACGGCACGCCGGTGATCAACGGCTTCAGCCTCGAGGTGACGGAGATGACGGTGTGCTGCGTCGTCGGCCCCAACGGCGCCGGCAAGACCACCACCATGGACCTCATCACCGGGCGCCAGAAGCCCACCTCCGGCACCATCCACTTCGCCGAGGAGGACATCACGGGCCTGGGCGAGCACGAGATCGCGCGGCGCGGCATCGGCCGCAAGTTCCAGGTGCCGGCGGTGTTCCGCGAGCTCTCGGTGCGGCAGAACCTGGAGGTCGCCTACAGCAAGCAGACGAACGCGCTCAAGAACATGTTCGTCTTCGGCGATGCTGCGATGAAGCGCAAGCTCGACGAGATCGCCGCCCTCGCCAACCTCACCGAGCGGCTGGAGGTGGAGGCCGGCACGCTGTCGCACGGGGAAACCCAGTGGCTCGAGATCAGCATGGTCTTGATGCAGAACCCGCGGGTGCTGCTGCTCGACGAGCCGGTGGCCGGCCTGACCGAGGGCGAGATCATGAAGACCGCCCGCCTGATCAAGCAGCTCAAGGAGACCAACACGCTGATCGTCGTGGAGCACGACATGGGCTTCGTGCGCGAGATCGCCGACGTGGTGACCGTCATGCATATGGGCACCCTTCTGGCGCAGGGCACGATCGGCGAGATCGAAGCCAACGACCGCGTCCGCGAGGTCTACCTCGGTAGCGAGGAGCACTGAGACATGGTGCTCGCCCTCGACAACATCGCCTCCTACTACGGCAAGACACCGATCCTCTGGAACGTCTCCTTCGACGTGCCCAAGGGCGCCTGCCTCGCCGTGCTCGGCCGCAACGGCGTCGGCAAGACGACGCTGATGCGCACGATCATGGGGCTCACCGACCGCTCCACCGGCTCGATCCGCATCGCCGATACGGACCTCAGCGGCGCGCCGACCCACATCCGCGCCACCTACGGCATCGGCTACATCCCGCAGGGCCGCCAGATCCTCGGCAAGTTCACCGTGCGCGAAAACATCCTGCTCGGCACCTTCGCCAGAAAGGACGGCAAGGAGGATATCCCCGAACTCTGCCTCAAGCTGTTCCCCTATCTGGCCGAGAACCTCAATCGGCGCGCCGGGTTGCTGTCCGGCGGCCAGCAGCAGCAGCTCGCCATCGCGCGCGCCCTCGCCACCGGGCCGCAGATCCTGCTGCTCGACGAGCCGACGGAGGGCATCCAGCCCAACATCGTGCACGAGATCGGCCAGACCCTGCGCATGCTCAACAAGGAGCTCGGCATCACGCTGATCCTCACCGAGCAGCACATCAAGGTGGCCCGTGCCCTGAGCGACTACTTCATCATTCTCGACAACGGCCGCATCGTCGCCCGCGGGCCGACGGCCGAAATGAGCGATGCGCTGATCGAGAAGCATCTGACGATCTGAGGGCCCGGGTGGCCACGGGCGGCCGGGCCGCAACCCGTAAGGAGGCAAGACCCATGATCTCGATCCCCAAGCCCGGCACGCCGGAGCGTCAGCGCCTGATCGACGCGCACAAGCGGTGCGTGGAGTCGATGAAGGGGGTCGCCGGCTTCTCCGTGCTCGAGTGCCAGACGCCGGGCGACACCACCATCGTCACCGGAGGCGTGCACGAGGATTATCTGCTGCGCCGGGTGCTGCTGCGCATGCGCGGCGAATCGCCGGCCGGAAAGCTCATCGTGATCTGCACGAAGCCCGACGCGGCGTGGCGGATCGGCCGACTGTCCGGCGTCCGCGGTGTGCCACCGGAGTTCGTGGGCGACAAGATCTATACCGACGAACAGGAAATTCAGCACGACATCTTCCTGATGCGTCTCGATGAACTGCCGGAAACAGCGGGCAACCCGGAGGACTTCCACATGGGCTGGAAGCGCCGGAGCGACAACTGGCCCGTGACCTAGTCGGCTGCCAGGATGCCTGCACCGAGGTGTTGATTCCTTAGCGATGGATGGTCGGGTCAAGCCCGACCATGACGTTGGAGTTAAATGACTTTCACTCCCATCACGTCATAGTCGGGCTTGACCCGACTATCCATCGACTTGAATGCCGAGCGGTCGCCGTAGTGCAAATGAGGCGAGGCAACCAAGTGTAAGTATTCTATAATCCATCTGAACGTTGGATTGTTCGATCGTCCGAGAAATACACTTTCTCCGGGTTTCGGGCGGCGAGCATTCCTCGTATGAATATTTTGACCTGCGGGGGCCCTAACCCGGAGCACGGGACCGGCCGCCCACCGCCAACCTGACCACGCGCAGGAGGGGAAAACCATGTGCGCCATGCGCCTGACCGGATATGCCGACAAATTCGGCGTGCATCCCGGGGACACCATCAAGTTCTATGTCAACACCGACGGGCCGGCGGAGTACAAGGCCGAGTTGGTACAGATGATCAACGGCGACACCAATCCGCGCGGCCCCGGGCTCATCGAGAAGCCGCTCGCCGCCGACATCAACAAGACCTATCCCGGACGCAAGCAGGTCGTGCACGGCGGCTCCTACGGCTACGTGCCGAATTGCAAGGCGCTCAACGTCGACAGCTTCACATTGCAGTGCTGGATCTGGCCGACCACGCCCAAGACCCATCCGCGCTACTGGAAGCACGGCGCGCAGGGCCTCGTCACCAAATGGTGCGACGGCAGGGGCTACGGCCTCTTCATCAACGAGGAGGGCTGCGTCGAGGCGCGCATCAACGAGCACAGGATCGCCATGGCGCTGCCGCTGCGCGACCACGCCTGGCACTTCCTGGCGGTGACCTTCGATGCGGCGACCGGTAACGTGGTGCTCTACCATGAGCCGCAGATCCAGTACGCGCTGGATCCGGTGATCGAGCCGGTCAGGACCAACCTCCGGACCGTGCTGAAGGCCGAGCCGATCCCGCTCGCCATCGCCGCCTACGTGGAGAGCCTCGACGGCGGGCCGCTGGCCAAGTCCTCCCTGCCGGCGGGCATCGTCTTCAGCGGCAAGTACAACGGCAAGATCGACAGCCCGCGCCTGTGCAGGAAGGCGCTGTCGCGCTTCGAGATCGAGACGATGAAGCTCGGCGCCCAGCCCGGGCTCACCGAACGGCGCAACTGCGGGCCGACCGACGCCCTCTCCGAGGTCATCATCGGCTCCTGGGATTTCTCCGCCGGCATCGACACCATCGCGGCGAAGGATCTGGGGCCCTACGGGCTCGACGCGCCGCTGGTCAACTGCCCGACCCGGGCGATGACCGGCCATAACTGGAGCGGCCAAAACTTCGACTGGAAGCACGCGCCGAAGGAATACGGCGCCATCCACTTCCACGACGACGACGTCGACGACGCGCGCTGGGAGGTGGACTTCGCGTGGTCCGTTCCGGCAGACTTCAAGAGCCGCTTCTACGCCGTCAAGCTGACGACCACAGAGGGCGACGAGGACTATATCCCGTTCTGGGTGGTGCCGCGCGTCGGCGAGGAGCAGTCCAAGATCGCCTTCATGGTGCCGACCATCAGCTACATGGCCTATGCCAACGAGCATGTGGCCTGCAACGCCGGCGGCGCCGAGCTGTTCGTCTACCGCGTGCCGATCATGCAGCAGCAGAACATGTTCCTGGCCGAGCACCGGGAGTACGGCGGTTCCATCTACGACACCCACACGGACGGCAGCGGCATCTGCCTGTCGTCGCGGCTGCGGCCCATTCTCAGCATCCGGCCCAAGTACGACCACTTCCTGGCCCAGGCGCCCTGGCAATACCCGGCCGACCTGCACTTGATCTATTGGCTCGAGACCATGGGCTACGACTACGACGTCATCACCGACGAAGACGTCACCTACGACGGGGTGGCCCGACTGGAGAACTACAACGTCATCATCACCGGCTCGCATCCCGAGCACAATTCGGGGCCGCAGCTGGATGCTCTGCACAACTACACTCAGCGCGGCGGTCGTCTGATGTATATGGGCGCCGATGGCTGGTACTGGGTTCATTCCTACCACCCGGCCTACGACGGCTCCGGCCGGGGCGTCGTCACCGAGATGCGCCGCTGCGAATCCGGCATCCGCACCTGGCGCGCCGATCCCGGCGAATACTACCACCAGGGCACCGGCGAGCTCGGCGGCATGTGGCGCTTCCGCGGCCGCTACCTGCATTCGGTGGCCGGCGTCGGCATGTCGTCGGAAGGGTTCGACATATCGAGCTACTTCACGCGCACGCCGGAGAGCAACAATCCGCGCGTCAGCTGGGCCTTCGAAGGCATCGACTACGACGAGAAGCTGGGCAACTTCGGCCTGGTCGGCGGCGGCGCCGCGGGCCTGGAGCTCGATATCGTCGACACTATGCTCGGCTCGCCGCCCCACACCCTTGCGGTGGCGACCTCGGCCGGCCGGCACACGGAGGCCTATCTCCTGGTCATGGAGGACTTCGGCTTCAACCAGCAGGGGCTCGACGGTACGGTGCATCCACGCGTGCGCGGCGACATCGCCTACCACGAGACCCCCAACGGCGGCGCCTGCTTCTCGTTCAGCTCCATCGCCTATTGCGGCTCCCTGCCCTGGAACAACTGCGACAACAACATCTCGCGGCTGACCAAGAACGTGCTCGACCGCTTCGCCAAGGACGGCCCGCTGCCGCCGCCGCCGGCGGGCGCGGTGCGCTACCGCGGCCGGGCCGACTACGAGTCGCCGGCGCTCGAAACCGCCTGACGCCGGGCAGCGCCGTAGCCTCCGCGGCCACGGCGCTCCCGTCCCGTGCCCGAGACACGAACAGGGTGAATTGCATGGCCAGCGAAGTTGCGCCGCGAGAATTGCCGCCGGCGCAGCCGGACTTCTCAGCGGCGGCCTTCTATGCCGAGGCGCTGCTGCCGCCGGGCCGGGCCCGCGTGCTGCCTCCGGCCGCGTTCCGGTCTCTTGCCTTCGCGCGTCAGGAGGACATCGCCGTCTGGGCCTGCGACTGGATCTGCGTCGGCGCCCACGCGGAGATCCCCGAGGTCGGCGATCTGCTGCCCTTCACCGTCGGCGACCATGGCCTTCACGTGCAGCGAACAGCGGACGGCCTCACGGCGCGCTTCAACAAGGCGCAGCACGGCGGCTGCCGCGTCGTGCCGCTGCAATGCCAGCAGGGCAGCAAGACGCGCTGCTCGTTCACCTCCTGCGGCCACAGCCGCGACCGCGGGCCGATCGCCGCGGGCGAACTCGGCGATGGCACGCCGCAGATGCACCAGTATCTCGGCCTCCGGCCGGAGCGATTGCTCACCGCCCAGGCGCGCAGCTGGGGACCGCTGATCTTCGTGAACCTCGATGCCGCTCCGCCCGACTTCGCGGAAGCCGTCACCGGCGCCGGCACGGCATTCGGGTTCTTCGACAACTCCCGCGGGGATCGCCTCGCCACCACCTGGCGCGAATACCGGGCCAATTGGAAGCTGCTTGCGCTGGGCCTCACCGGCCTCGTGGACACGCCCGCGGCGAGCACCTCCTCCTGGCTCGCCGGCCGCGCCGATAGCCATGGCCTGGATGTCGCCTGGCTGTTTCCCAACCTCGTGCTGCTCGCCGATGCCGAGCAGACCTGCGCCCTGGTGCTGCAGCCGACCGCCCTTGGGCAGACGCTCGCCCGCATCACCGTCTTCGGCCGCGGCGAAGCGCGGCCGGGCGATGGGGAGCGCTGGCTCGGCCTGATCGACGCATTGGCGCGGGCGGCGGAGAGCGCCCACGTTGCCGCCCTGAAGTGGGGCACGGCCTCCAGGCCGGACACCATCGACGCGCCGCTGCCGCTGCAGGCGAGCGCCAGCGGCCACTGGATGCAGCGCGCCTTGTCGGCACGCATGACCGCGGCGCGCATCGACCCAACACCGATCTATCAACCGTCGAGGGCCAGATGACCGCCACCGCCCCTATCCATGAGGCCGGCTCCGCCGGCGCGCCACCGCCCCTGGCGGCCGGCGTCGCCGCCTATCGCAGCGGCGACTTCGAACAGGCCTTCGCCACCTTCTCCGACAGCGCCAGGCAGGGCGACGTCGAGGCAGAGGTCTGGCTCGGCGCGCTCTATGCCAACGGCGAGGGGGTCGCCGCCTCGTTGCCGGCGGCCTTTGCCCATTACCTGGCGGCGGCGGAGCGCGGCCACCCCCAGGCGCGCACCAATGTCGGCGCCATGCTGATCATGGGGCAAGGCGTCGAGCGCGACGAGGCGCGGGGCGCCGGATGGCTGGCGCGCGCGGCCGAACAGGGGGACGCCTATGCCCAGTTCAACTATGCCGTGCTGCTCGGCAAGGGCCAGGGCGTCGCCAAGGACGAGACGCAGGCGACGACCTGGTACCGGCGCGCCGCCGAGGCCGGACATTACCCCTCGCAGGCCCGCCTCGGCTTCCACTATGCCAACGGCATCGGCGTCGACAAGGACCTCGTCGCGGCGTTCCTGTGGCTGTCGCTGGCCGCCCAGCACGGCGTCGGCAGCGCCCTCAAGGCGCTCGAGGGCGTCATCGGCGAGATGTCCGCCGACGACAAGCGCAAGGGGCTGGCACTGGTGGCGCAGTGGCGCGGCCGCACCGCGGCGATCTCCGAGCAGGCCCGCCTCAATCCCCTGCCCGGCTGAGGCCGTCCATGATCTTCAGCCCGCAGCAGATCAAGTTCGAGTTCCTGTCGTATCTCAAGGAGTTCGGCGCCCGGCCCGAGGAATGGCGCATCGGCGTTGCCGATGACGCCGAGCGGGCGCTGTTCGCCGACAACGAGGTCGATCGCGCGCACGACATCTGGCTGTGGAAGCCGGCGCTCAGCGCGACTGCCGCGCGCATCGTGCTCTCCTACTTCGCCGAGCGGCACGGCATCGCGCCGGCCCGCTACGAGGCCGGCACCACCGCGCGCCACGTGTTCCTCTTCAAGCGGCAGGGACCGGCCGGTCAGGGCGCCGCTGGCTGACCGCCGCAGCGAGCCTCGAGCCGCAATGCTTCCGACCGATGCCGGGCCGAGCATTTCGCGCCTTGCCCGCGGAGGCGTGCTCGCAGCGCTCCACCCGCATGCCGTTGGTCGTCAGCTGGCCGCGTAGTTGGGTGTGGCCCAACGCGCGCGTGGCCTCCGAGCAGGATCCGCCCGGGTCTTCATCCATTCGTCGAAGCTCGATTGAATTGACCTGATGGTTTTGTACTGCAACATTACAAATAGCAGACAGTACTGCATCCGCCCTCCGATCGGCTGCCTCACCAAGGCGCTGGACGATGACGGTGGCCGAGAGCGACAGCGAGGCCAGCGTTGCCTCGCCGACGTCCTGGAGAAGCGCACGGCGAAGGTGGCGCCGGGCTGATCAGACAAATCCACCCCGGCCATAAGCCGCAGCAAGCGGCGTGCCGGCACCGGAGCGGAGGAAACGATCATGAAGGCATATCGGACCTTAGCGGCCATCGGCACGGCTGCCGCGTTGGCCACGGCTCTCGGCGCCTCAGCGGCACGTGCCGCCGACAAGCCCGTGCGCATCGGCGTGCTGAACGATCAGTCGGGGGTCTACGCCGACTACCAGGGCGTCGGCTCGGTCCTCGCCGCGCGCATGGCGGTGGAGGACTTCGCCAAGTCCTCGCGCCTGCCCGTCGAGGTGGTCTCGGCCGATCACCAGAACAAGACGGACGTCGGCGTTGCCATTGCCCGCCAGTGGTACGACGACGGCGGCGTCGATCTGATCATCGACGTGCCGAACTCGGCCATCGCGCTCGGCGTCGCCGGGCTCGCCCGCGACAAGAACAAGGTCTTCATCGGTTCGGGCGCCGGCACGGCGGACCTCACCGGCAAGGCCTGCTCGCCCAACACCGTCCACTGGACCTACGACACCTGGGCCCTCGGCCACAGCCTGGCCAAGGCCCTGGTCGCGCAGGGCGGCAAAAGCTGGTTTTTCATCACGGCCGACTACGCCTTCGGCAAGGACCTGGAGAAGAACGCCGCCGAAGAGGTCCTGACCCAAGGCGGCAAGGTGCTCGGCAATGCGCGCCACCCGATCGGCACGGCCGACTTCTCCTCCTTCGTGCTGCAGGCCCAGCAGTCGGGCGCCGAGGTGATCGGCATCGCCAATGCGGGCGACGACACCACCAACACCATCAAGCAGGCGGCCGAATTCGGCATCGAGAAGAAGCAGCGGCTGGCCGGCTTGATCCTCAACATCAACAGCGTTCCGGCCATCGGCCTGCCGGCGATGCAGGGCGCCTATCTGGTGACGGGGTATTATTGGGACCTGAACGACGGCACGCGCGCTTTCGCCAAGCGCTTCGAGGAACGCCATCCTCGCCACAACGCCCCCAACGACATGCAGGCCGGCGTCTATTCCGCCGTCACCCACTACCTGAAGGCTGTCGCCAAGCTGAAGAGCGCCGCAGACGGCCGCGCCGTCGTGGCGCAGATGAAGGCGCTGCCCACCGACGATCCGATCTTCGGCAAGGGCTCGGTCCGCGAGGACGGCCGCAAGCTGCACCCGATGTATTTGCTGGTAACCAAGACGCCGGCGGAGTCGAAGCGCAAGTGGGACTATCTTAGGACCGTGGCCACTATTCCGGCCGACCAGGCGTTTCGACCCCTCGCGGACGGTGGCTGCCCCCTCGTCAAGGGCCAATAGACGATACCCGCGGGGCGGGCCCGGCGCGAGGAGACCGGCCGGACGCCCCTTGTGCCCGGTCCGGCTCGGGCAGGCGGCACTGCTGCGCCTGGGCCGCCTGGCTTGAATGCATCACCGTCACACCAAAAGGATCTCGTTCATCGTGCCCGGCTTCAGCAACACGCGGCGCCTCGACATCGAATGGGGACACTGCGACCCGGCGGGGATCGTCTTCAATCCGCGCTTCTTCGAGTTCTTCGACTGGTCCACGGCGCTGCTGGTCGAAGCGGCGCTCGCCATGCCCAAGCTCGCAATGATCGATGCCTACGGCCTCGTCGGCATCCCGCTGGTCGATACGCGCGCCAGCTTCGCGACACCCTGCCGCTTCGGCGACAGCGTCGAGATCGTCTCGACGGTGGTCGAAGTGAAGCGCACGAGCTTCGCCGTGCGCCACCGGCTGCTCAAGGGGGAGACGCTGTCGGTCGAAGGGCACGAGGTGCGAGTCTGGGCCGGGCGCGACGCGGCCCACCCCGAGCGGCTCAAGGGCAAGGCCATTCCCGACGATGTCCGCGCCCGGCTGATGCCGGCGGAAACTTAAGGGACGTCTCCGTCCGTCTCCGGCTCGTCGTCCTCGGCCGAGGAGCCGCGGCAGCCGGCTGCGATCTGGCCGAGGAGACGCAGCAGATCGCGCCGCCCCTCATCGCCGATCGTCGCGCTGATCTGCCGCTCGAAGGCGGCCTCCCGCGCCTGCAGCTCGGCGACGAGCGTTTGCCCCAGCGGACTGAGGTAGAGCCCCAGCGCCCGCCGGTCGGATTCCAGCCGCTTGCGCTCGATGAGGCCCCGCGCCATCAGGCCGTCGAGCAACGGACCAAAGTTGGTGCGCTTGATGCCGAGGGCCGCGCCGACAGCGGTCTGCTTGAGGCCCGGGTTGTTGAGGACGACGGTGAGCACACCGAGTTGCACCGGCCGGATGTCGTAGTCGGCGAACGCCTCGCGGAAGCGCCTGAACACGGCCATATGGGTGCGCCGCAGCGCGTAGCCGACCAGGTCGGGCAACGGGCTGAGGTCGGGGGCGGGCTCGGCGACCGGCAGGTCGGATGCAGCCCGGGCTGGTGCTGGCTTCAAGATTCGACTTCCACCTGGATGCACGCGCGTGGGGGCCAAACGCGCGGGAAGCTACAGCCAACGGAGCAGAGCTTCAACGAACGTGCCGGGCGCGCGCACCCCGCTCGCTGGGTCGGTCAGCCGGGCGTTCCCTCAGCCGGAGGCCGTGCCGTCCGCCCGCTCCGGTCTGGGATGACCCAGTTGGTCGTGCGGCGGCGCATGACCGAGGGCGCAGCGAAAGTGGTAGATGGCTTCGAGGAGTGTCGCTCCGGTCACATCGTCGACGCTCAAGCTGTCACCCTCGATCTTGAGGTGCGGCTCCAGCACGAACTGACTCTGGACGATGTGGCGCGCGCCCATCGACTGCAGCACCGGCCGCAAGCCGTAGTCGAGCGCCAGCACGTGGGCCAGGCTGCCCCCCGTGGCGCACGGCAGCACGATCTTGCCGGCGAGCGCGAACTGCGGCAGCAGGTCGAGGAACACCTTGAGCAGCCCCGAGTAGGCCGCCTTGTAGATCGGTGTCGCGATGACGATGCCGCTGGCCTGCTCGACCGCCGCTACCGCCTCGGCGATCTGCGGATCGGAGGCATCGGCGCGCAGCAGCGCTGCCGGCGGCAAGTCCCTCAGCCGGATATGACGAACCGTGGCGAGCGGCCCTTCGAGCTGGTGCAAAATATGCTCGGCGACGCGTGCTGTCTTCGATGTCGAGGATGGACTGCTCGACAGCACCAGAATCGAAGGTTGGACCATTACCGTGCTTTCAAGAGGACTCGTTGGTCCGGCGAAGGGTGGCCGCATGCCGCCGCGGCGGCAACCCCAAATGATCGCCCTCCACGAACGGCGGCGGCCCCCTACCGATCATGACGGCCCGGACGGCTCGATCGGAAACAGATGAAGGGCGCCGTCCGCCACGGCGACGCGACGGAAGCGCAGGCCGAAGCTGCGATCCAAGGCGTCGTCGCGGATGACGGCGTCGGCGGCCCCGTCCAGCACGATTTCGCCGGCCGCCATCAGCACCAAGCGGTCGCAGAAGCGGGCGGCGAGATCGAGATCGTGGAGCACCACCACCACCGTCCTGTGCCGCGCCTCCGCCTTGAGCCGCCGCAGCAGCGCCAGGCGATGGCCCATGTCGAGACTGGCGCCAGGCTCGTCAGCGAGCAGCACCGGACAGGGGGCGGCCAGCACCGAGGCAAGCAGGGTGCGCGCCCGCTCGCCCCCCGACAGCTGCGACCAGCGACGGGCGGCCAGCGTCTCCAGGCCGTGATCGCGCAGCAGACCCGCGAGCGCCGGCGGCCGCTCGGCCCGCCGGCTCCCGAGGTCGAGAAGATCGCGCACCGAATAGTCCCAGGCCGGCGTGAAGTGTTGCGGCACATAGGCGACGAGGCGGCTGCGCTCGCCAGCAGCCATCTTGCCCACGTCCAGCCCGGCCAAGGCCACGCGCCCGCTCGTGGGCGCCACCAGCCCCGCCAGCACCCGCAGCAGCGTCGACTTGCCGGCGCCGTTGGGCCCGATCAGCCCGACGAGCGCGCCGGGCTCGAGCGTCAGCGCGGCCCGTGCCACGATGGCCCGCCCACCCCGGCGCACCTCGACGGCTTCGGCACGGAGTGCGCTCATGACCTCAGCTTCCGCGCCAGCACCAGGAGAAAGAACGGGCCACCGACCACTGCGGTGATCAGCCCGAGCGGAATCTCCGCCGGGGGCAGCGCCGCGCGGGCCAGGGCGTCGCACACGAGAACGACGGCCGCGCCGATGCCGGCGGTGACCGGCAGCAGCGCGGCGTGGCGCGGCCCCACCCACCACCGCGCGACATGCGGCGCGATGAGCCCGACGAAGGCGACCAGCCCGCCGTAGGCGACGGCCACGGCGACGATCAGGGCGCCGACCAGGATCGCACGCGACACGAAGCGATTGGTATCGAGCCCAAAGGCGCGCGCCTGCTCCTCGTCGAGTCCGAGCAGGTCGAGCCCGTGCGACAGGCGCTGCGCCAGGACAAAGCCGGCCACGGTCAGCGCCGTGAGCAGGGCGAGGCCAGGCCATGTCGGCGTCTGCACGCCGCCCAGGACCCAGCTCAGCACGACCTGAAGGCTGATCGTCTCATCGGAGAGCGCGAACATCAGGAACGAGCGGACCGCCGCCAGCATGGCGGCGACTGCGACGCCGGCCAGCAGCAGGCCGGCCGCATCGAGGCTCCCGGCCATGCGCGCGAACAGCACCACGAGCCAGGTCGCGCCCCAGGCGCCGAGGAACGACAGGCCGGCGAGCAAAGGCGCGGCCGGCAGCCCGAGCGGCACCAGCAAAGCAATCGCGGCGCCCACGGCCGCTCCGCCCGCGCTGCCGAGCAGATAAGGCTCGGCCAGCGGGTTGCGGAACACGCCCTGAAAGATGGCGCCGCCGAGACCGAGCAGTGCGCCGACGAGACCGGCAGCCATCACGCGCGGCAGGCGCCAGTCGAGCAACAGCCGGGCCCGCATCGTGTCGGGATCGGCGAGCGCCCTGGCCAGATCGACGGGACCCGCCCAATCGTGGCCAGCGCAGATGCCGAGCACGAGGCCGAGCGCGAGTGCTGCGGGAAGTGCGAGCGGCCAAGGGCGGGGAAAAGTGCGCGGCAAGGGCGTCATCGTTCCCGATCGCCTGGATGCAGCAGCATCGCCAGCCGCTCGATGCCGTCGATCGTGCGTGGGCCCGGGATCAGCAGCTCGGCACGCGGCACGATGTGCGCACGGCCGGCCTTGACCGCACGCAAGTTGCGCCAGCCTGGCCGGGCGACGAGGGCGTCGAGTTCGTCCTGCCGGCCGGCGAGCAGCAGCACGTCCGGGTCGGACGCCAGAGCTGACTCGGGCGAGACCTGGGGCAGTCCGGACGCAGTCACCAGCGCAAGGTCAGCCCCGGCAAGACGGAGCGCGTCGGCCGTATAGGTGGCGTCGCGCACGACGAGGATGAGCCCGTTGCCGAGTTGCCCGGTCACCAGCAGCACCTTCGGCCGGGGCCGGCCGTCAATGCGCGCGCGGACAGCAGCGAGGCGGCCGGCCAAAGCCCCCGCAACGGCCTCGCCCCGCTCGGCAACGCCGGTGGCCCGCCCCAGCAGGCGAATGTTGTCCAGCACCTCGTCGACCGAGCGGGCGAGCAGGACGAGCACGGGAATGCCGACCCGCGCCATGGGGTCGAGCACCTGATGCATCGCCTGCCGCGACGGCGTCAGCACGACCAGGTCGGGTGCCAGGGCGACGATGCGGTCGACCGAGAAGCCGAGTCGCCCGCCCACGAGGGGACGCCGCCCCACCACCTCCGGCGGGTAGCGCGTATAGCTCTCGATGCCGACGATCCGGTCCGCGAGGCCAAGCGCCGCAACCAGCTCGGTGTTGGAGGCGAAGATGGTGACGAGGCGCCGGGCCGGACGAGGCAGCACCACGTCACGGCCCATGGCATCGCGCAAGGTGACGGTCTCGGCCCGCACTGGCGCGGCAGCGGCGATGGCTGCCGCCGCCGCAACGGCGAGCAGGAGGCTGCGTCGCCCGCTCAAAAGCGCGCCTTCACGCCGGCGAGCAGTTGGCGGCCGGGCATCGAGGTGCCGTAGCCGCCGTTGAAGAAGCGCACGTCGGCGAGGATCGGGGCCTTGTCGAGCCCGATGAAGATCGGGTGCTCGTTGACGTTGAAGACGTTGTTGACGCCGGCGAAGACCTTGACGTTCTTGAACACCTCGACCTCGGCGAGCACGTTCCAGATCCAGAACGGATCCTTGCGGTGGATGTATTCGCGGTTCGGCTCGGCGAACGGAATCAGCAGGTTTTCCTCGGTATTGTACCACATCGGGCCACGCAGTACGCCCTGGACCTGGAACGACCAGTCGTAGCGATCGAGCTTCTGGCCGAAGCGTGTGCCGATCGCCGCCTGGTACTTGTACATGCGCTCGACGTTGTTGGTGTTGGCGGTGACGAGCGCGCCCTTGTCGGTCATCTCGAAGTTATAGAAGCCGTTGGCATAGGCCGTCCAACGCCAGTTGCCGGCATCGCGCCCGAGCATGCGGAAGACGTCGGTGTCGAACTGCATCTCGATGCCGCGCACCACCACGTCGGCGGCGTTGTTGGCGTAGTCGGAGGTGTTGGCGACGCCGGCCCTCAGCTTGGTGATGATGCGGTCGGAGATCACGTTCTGGAACACCGCCGTGTCCCAGCGCCAGCCGGGGCCGGTCAGCGTCATGCCCGCCTCGATCTGCTCGGCCGTCTCCGGCCTGAGATCCGGATTGCCGAAGATGCGGCCGCCGCCGAGCGCCGTAAAGTCGGCGGCCAGCTCGCTTGCCGTCGGCGCCCTGAAGCCCGACGAGGCGCCGACCCGGAAGCCCAGCCAGTCGAGCGCCTGATAGGTGGCCCCGCCGGCATAGGTGGTGGCGCTGTAGGGCACCGTCCGCTGGCGCTGGTTGGCCAGGTTGGGCGTCCAGTCAAAGCTGGTGGTTCCGTAGGTCTGGCGCACGCCGCCGCGCACGGTCACCTTGCCGTCGAAGAAGGTTTGCGCGTCCTCGGCATAGAAGCCGTTGGTGGTGTCGGTCTGGTTGTTGTCGATCGGCGCGATCTGCGAGAGCGGGTTACCGGGCACCCCTTCGCGAAAGCGATTGGAGCGCAGCGGGCTGGTCTCCCAGTCCCAACCGAGGATCAGCTTGTTGCCTTCCCAGAGATTGGCCCAGGGCTGGACGCGGGTGCCGTAGACCTCGAGCCGGCGCCGGTTGAAGTCGGCGGCAGTGCCCTTCGCCGGCAGGCCATTGGAGCCGCGCTGCACGGGCGAGGCCCATTTGAAGCGATCGACGTCGTTGTCGTAGTAGGCCTGCGCCATCAGGCCGACGCGGCCGTCGGGCGACTGGCCGTTGTAGGTGACGTCGGCGCCCTGGTTGTAGCGGTCGTCGCGGCTCAGATAATTGGCGCCCGAACCGCGAAAGCCTGCATCGTAGATGCCGTCGGAGCGCACGCTGACATCGACGCGGTGGTCCTGGTTGATCTGCAATCCCAGCGCGCCCGCCCAGCCCTTGCGCGCCCAATCGGTGTTGACCTGCCGGCCGCCGCCGCTGCCCGCGTCATAGTCGTCGCTTTGGCCGCCGTTGACGCCGAAATACCAGTCCACCGCCTCGTAGACGCCGCCGGTGGCGGCCCGCCCTTGCACCAGGCCCCAGTTGCCGCCCGATGCTTCGACGGTATTGCCGGGCGCGGTGCGGCCCGTCTTCAGGATTATGTTGATGACGCCGCCGATGTTCTGGCTGCCGTAGATCACCGAGGATGGACCGCGCACGATCTCGATGCGCTCCACGTGCGCCAGCGACAGCTTGGAGAGATTGGCCGTGCCCGCCCGGTGGCCGTTGATCAGCACCAGCACCTGGCTGCGGAAGTCCTTGCCCTGGCCGTCTGTGGAGCCGCCGCGGATGTTGATCGACGTCTGGCCGGGGGTCCATTCGCTGAAAAAGCCGACCGCATTCTCGGCCAGCAGGTCGGTGATCGACCTGGCCGTCGAATGCTCGATCTTGGTCTGGTCGATGACCTGGACCGTGCCCGGGATGCGGCTACGCTCCTCGGGCCGCCCCGTCGCCGTCACGACGATCTCATCGAGCCGCGTCACCTCCTCGGCCGAGGCGGGACATGCGGCGACCGCGCCAGCGACCAGCGCCGCAAAGCCATGGCAGACTGCTCTCGAGATCACGTCTTGCACCCCCAGGTGAGAAGCGCCGATCGTCTCGGCACGTTGAGCCGGCGTCCGCCGGCGTCGGTCTCGGCGAGCCCCTCCAGGCGCGCCGCAAGGGCGGGCCGGCGCTCGTCCGTGTCGCGCCATCCCAGCCGATCGGCGAGATAGGCAGCGAGAGGGCCGATGTCGGCGACCACCAGCGAAAAGGTCCAGTCGATCAGCCGGGAGCCGTCCGGGCGGTGCGCCTCGCCCAACGCCGCGAGTACGATGTCGACGCCCGGTGTCTCGTCCTCGCCGTGCCACTCCGCCGGCAGGCAGCCGGCCAGGCACAGGCCGCGCGGCCCATGCTGCGCCGGCACGAGCCAGGCGACCGGGCCGCTGCTCCACCCCCGGCAGCGGGCGAGAAACGGCAGCGGCGCCTGGAGCGGCGCCGGCATGTTGGCGGCCAGCACCGTGTCGAAGCGGCCGAGGCCTGCGGCCTCCTGCCAGCCGCACGCGATGATGCGCGACGGCCCGCCCGGCGCCGCGAGCCGCGCGCGCATGACGGGCGCCGGCTCGATCGCCGTCCAGCTGCAGCCGGGATCGCGCAGCGCACGGCCGAGCTGTCCGCCTCCGGCGCCGACATCCAGGAAGTCGCCGAAGCCGCCGACCGCCTCACGCAGCAGCGGAGCGGCCTTGGCGGCATAGTCCGACGTATCGATGCCGGATGCGTAGAGGCCCAGCGCATCGAAGCGCCCGGAACCCGGCTGGTCGAGCATGCATGTCACCTCAAATGCAACGATATAACATTACATATCTGGGGAGATGCGCGAAACGTGACTGGCCGTCAAGACGGCCTTCCGGCGCGGTGGCAGCACCGACGGTCCATCGACCGCGGCCGATCGCTGCGGAGCGCGGTGACCAACCGTAGGCGGAGCCCGCGGTAGACGCTGTGATCTGACGGGAAAAGCAGACCTGCATTGCCAAAGACCCCAACAAACCGGGGCTTGGGCCGAGCAGTCGCATGCAGGGGATCGCATCGGATTAAGGAGCCGATGCGCGCAAGCGATCCGCCGGGACACCCCGCCCGAGGACGTTCATGGTGTCGCGGCAGGTCTCCTGGCTCGCGGGTCAACGCCTTCCATCCCGCCTTCCCGAGGCCATCGGCCTCAGTGGCTTAAGGTGGACGTAGGCTCGCCGCTTACAGTTGCGGGGGCAGCTCCGGCTTTGCCATACGGCGCACCGGCTTCCCTCTTAGCTCTCGATCTTGCGATTCGAGAGACCGTGACAATGCTATGTAGCGTTGCCGTGCCCAGGCGCGCAACTGCGATTGCGGAGGCTCCGAAGGGTCAAGTGCGCCCGAGGTAGCGGCTCGGGGCAACGCCCTTGGCGGCGGTGAAGACCTTGCTGAAGTGGCTCAGGCTGTCGAAGCCGACGGCGAGCGCCGTCTCGGTCACCGTCGCACCCGCCTCGAGCATCGTCGCCGCCGCGTCGAGCCGCACCTGGCGCAGGTAGGCATGCACCGAGTTGCCGACGACGGCGCGAAAACCTTCCTTGAGCTTGCGCTCGTTCAGCCCCACCTCGCGCGCCAGCCTGGCGATCGACAGGTCCCGACCGAACTGGCCCTCGATGATCGCCCTGGCGCGCTCGACGCGCTCGCGATCCTCGCGGCGGACGGCGACACGCTTGAGCGTCGTGTGGCCCAGCGTCTGCACGACGACGCTCAGGCAATGGATCGCCTTGCTGTAGAGAAACAGGTTGCGGGACAGGCCCTCCGGCAGTGCGCAGGCGGCAATGTCGCGGGCCGACTGAAGCAAAGCGGCCGGCGCGGGAAACCCCACGAGAAAGACGTCCTGGTCGGGCCGGCTGTGCTCGCTGAGAAGATCGCCTCCGAGCCGCGCCAGCGGCGCGCCGCCAGCCTTCAGCAGGAAGCGCCGCTCGAAGCGCAGGTCCAGCATATGGACACGCTGGCCACCGGGAATCGTGTTGAGCCCGCCGGTCTCGCGCCCGCTGGTGAACAGCACGCCCATGGCCGGTGCGACGGCGAGCGGCGCGGCGCCATCGACGGACAACGTGCCGGCGCCGTCGAAGACGACGCTGAGCGAGAACGTCGCGGGACCGCGCGGCCGAAAGGTCAGGTCGTGCGGCGTGACGGTGTCGAAGACGAAGATGGTGACGTCCTCTTCGGGCCGATCGACGCGGGTGTGCTCGGCCCAGCCCAAGGCGGCGATCTCGTGGTCGACAGCCTCTCGCCAAGTGGCAGCCCCGGCGTCCGATTTCCCGTCGTCTTCGAACTGTTGAGCGCAGAGCACACCGGCATTCAAATCGGCAATCCCCACGGCAAGTGTCCCGCTTGCGTCAATAGCAGTCCCGAAAACGTTAGACAACGATTGCGAACCACCGGAGGACGAGAGCAAGAATCCACATCGGCGCCTGAAAGTTTAGAAATGTTCTCAAGTATTTCCCGCCTTGGATCGACCGCGTTCCTCTTGCTGATCGGTTCGACAATAGTCGGCCGGGCGCAGGACAACGGCAGCACCGTCAATTTGGACGAGATCACGGTGACGGCCAACAAGCGCGAGCAGCCGCTCGACAAAGTCGACGGCGGCGTCTCGGTCGCAACCGGCGAGGAACTGCGCGAGCGCGACGTGCGCACCGTGACCGATCTGCAGAAGGTCTTTCCGGGGCTGGTCATCGACAGCCGCGGCAACCGCGCCTACGCCAACTTCACCGTGCGCGGCATGTCCTCGCCCGACTATTACAATCCCGCGGTGCAGGTCTACGTCGACGGCGTGCCGCAGGCGGCCTCCGCCATGGTGCAGGAGCTGGTCGACGTTGAGCGTGTCGAGTTCCTGCGCGGGCCGCAGGGCACGCTCTACGGGCGCAACGCCTATGCCGGCGTCATCAATATCATCAGCCGGAAGCCGCGCGAGCAGACGGCGGCGGTGTTCGGCACGGCGGCCAGCGGCCTGTTCCAGGTCGGCGCCACGGCCACGGCCGTGCTGGTGCCCGAGACCTGGTTCCTCGATCTGGCGGTCAAGGAGAGCTACACCCCGGGGCAGATTCGCGACATCGACCGCGGCAGGGACGACATCAACTGGTGGAATGCGTTCAACGGCCGCGTGGGCCTGCGCTACGCGCCGGCCGGCGGCGCGTTCGATGCCAACGCCTGGGTCTCGCACGAAGCGCTGCGCTCCCGCGAGGAGACGTCGATCCTCGACCAGGACGTGCGGCACCGCTTCTATCGCAGCTCCGTGATCGGGCCCTACAGCTTCCTCGATCGCAACATCACCACTGCCGGGCTCACCTGGAACTACCGCTTCAACGCCTTCACCCTGTCGAGCACCACCGCCTACCAGGACGTGGACCTCAAGCGGAAGATATTCGGCAGCGACTTCCCTGAGACCGACCGCAGCATAACCCAGGAGCTCAAGCTCACCTACGACGACGGCGGGCCCCTCAAGGGCGTCGCAGGCCTGTCCTATTGGGCCGACTGGTTTACCCGCGACGCCGTCGGCTATCCGGGCTTCTATGCCGCGTCGCGCAACAAGGTGGACAGCCAGAGCGCCGGCATCTTCGGCGAGGTGACCTATGCCCTCACCGAGCGGCTGACCCTGACGGGCGGCGTACGCGGCTCGTACGACTGGTCGTCGGTCGACTTCGTGCGGCCCGATGTCTACGGCAACGGCCAGGGCTTCGACTTCGACCGATCGGCCAGCTTCCGCAGCCTGCAGCCCAAGCTCTCGCTCGGCTACCAGATGACCGACAGCATCCGCGTCTACGCCCTGGTGTCGGAAGGCTACAAGCCGGGCGGCTTCAACCGTGCCGTGTCGTTTCCGCAGGATGCCACGCCCTACAAGCCCGAGACGGCCTGGAACTTCGAGGTCGGCGCCCGCACGTCGCTCTGGAACGGCTGGCTCACCCTGTCGACGGCACTCTACTATATCAGGTCGCAGGACAAGCAGATCTACGTCGGGCCCATCGGCCTCCAGGTGATCCGCAACGCCGGCGAGGCCGAAAGCCTCGGCGTCGAGGTGGAAGCGACGCTGCGCGCCACCGAACGGCTGACGCTCACAGCCACCGGCAGCTTCGGCCGGTCGACGTTCTCGGACATGGTCGATCCGCTCAGCGGCGCCGCCTACGACAACAAGCGCGTCCCCTACGCGCCGGACGTGACGGCCAACTTGGCGGCCCGCTATGTACTGCCCCAATCGTTCTTCCCGGGCCAGGTGGTCGCCACCGGCGCCGCCCGCATGATCAGCCGCACCTACTTCAACGAGGCGAACACGCTGTACCAGCCCGCTTACGCCACCTTCGATGCGGGGCTGGAATTCGTCTTCGACAAGGGCCCGACGCTCAAGCTGTTCGCCGACAACCTGACCGACAAGGTCTACCGCACATCGAGCTTCGAATACGGCGGGGCGGTGCTCAGCACCATCGGCCAGGGCCGCATCGTCGGCGTGCAGATGCGGACGCAGTTCTGATGGATGCGCTCGCGACGGCCACAACAAGGGCGGACGAGCGGCTGCCGTTCGGGCAGGTGCTGATTGCCATCGGCGGCATCTACCTGGCCCAGAGCCTCGTCGGCAGCCTGACGTTCCAGGGTGTGCCTGCGGTGCTGCGCAGCACCGGCGCTGAGCTCGACACGATCGGGCTCGTCGCGCTGGTCATGCTGCCGTGGGCCCTGAAGTTCTTGTGGGCGCCCTATGTGGAGCGCTACCGCCTTCCTGTTGGACGGAGCCGGCGCTCGCGCCGGATCGTCGTCGCCGGCGAGGCCATCGCTATCTTGGCATTGATCGGCCTGGCGTTCACCGCGCCGGCCGGCCACGCGCCTCTCTTCATGCTGCTCGGCGCGGTCGCCCTGGCCTCGGCAACGGTCGATATCGCCTGCGATGCCTTCGCCATCGAACAGCTGGCTCCGGCGGCGCGGGGATGGGGCAACACGGCCCAGGTGGGCGGCGGCTATCTCGGCATCCTCGTCGGGTCCGGCCTCTTTCTCATCCTGGTATCGACCGCGGGCTGGACCGTTGCGGTGCTGTCCCTCGCGTCCATGATCGCCGTCCTCACGCTGCCATTCGCGCTCGCCGGGGAGCCGGGCCGTCCCCTTCCTCCGGGGACTGCGCGGCCGAGCCTCAGGGCGGCGTGGGCACGGCCGGCGATCCGCTGGGGCCTGCTGCTGACCGTCGCCTTCGAGATCGGCGTGCGACTGGTGCAGGGCATGATCGGGCCGCTGCTCATCGATGGGGGTCTCGACCTCGCCACGCTCGGCATGATCAACGGCCTGGGCGGCGTGATCGCGGGCGTTTCCGGCACCCTGGCCGGCGGCGCTCTGGTGCGCGCCCTCGGCGCCCGCCGCGCGGTGCTGACCGCCGCCGCCCTCCAGGCCCTCACCCTGGCCCTGCTGGCCGCCGCCGTGGCTGGCGGCCTTGCCGGCACGGGCCCCCTGGTCGGTCTCGTCCTGATTCAAGCCGCGGCCATGGCGATCGGCTTCGTGGCGCTCTATTCGCTGCTCATGGGCCTCGCTTCGCCGGCCCAGGCGGGCGTGGACTTCACCCTCTTCCAATGCGCCGATGCCCTCGTCGCGGGCTTGTGTGGCTTCGGCGGCGGCGTGCTGGCCAAGGCGTGGGGTTACGGACCCTTCTTCGTCGCGGCCGCGGCACTCGCCGTCGCCGGCGTCCTGGCCATGCCCTTCATCTTGAGACGCAGCCTCGCGCAGGAGCAGCAACAATGACCCCTCCCCTGGCCCTGATCGCGGGGGCCGGCGTCGCCGGGCTCTCCGCCGCCTGGTGGCTGGGGCGGGCCGGCTGGCGCTCCGTCATCGTGGAGCGCGCGCGGAATCTGCGCGGCGGCGCCTACATGCTCGGCCTCTCGGGCCCCGGCTACGAGACAGCCGGACGCATGGGCCTGCATGCAGAGCTGGCGGCGGTCGCCTATAAGGTGGACGAGAACGTCTACCGCGACCGCTATGGACGCGAGCTGCTGCGGCTGCGCTACCGCGAGTTCATCCGGGACCTGCCCTACGTCGCCCTGCGGCGCAGCGACCTGGTCGCTGCTCTGCACGGCGCTCTGCCGGCAAATACCGAGCTGCGCCTCGCCACCACGATCACCGCCATCGACCAGGACGGCCGCAAGGCGAGCGCGGTGCTCAGCGACGGCGCCCAGGTGGATGCGGATCTCGTCATCGCCGCCGACGGTTTCCGCTCCACCTTGCGGCCGCTCATGTTCGGCCCCGACGATCCGCGCCTGAAGCCGCTCGGCTATCGGTTTGCCGTCTACGACATCGACGATCCGATCGGGCTCGGCTCGGACTTCCTGTCCTATGCCGAGCCCGGTCACCTAGCCGAGTATTATGCCCTCAGGGGCGATCGCCTCGCCGCCCTGCACGTGTGGCGCGACGGGCGAACCGGTCCTGTCCCCGCCGACGCGCGCTGGCCGCTGCTGGAGCACGTCACGGCGCGCAGCTTCGGGCGTGTGCGGGAGCTGATGGCCAAAGCCACGGCCGATGGCGTCGCGCCGATCATCGACGACCTGACGCTGGTCGACGCCCCCGTCTGGTCGAAGGGCCGCGTCGTCCTCCTCGGCGATGCCGCCCACTGCCTGACGCTGATCTCCGGCCAGGGCGCCGGCATGGCGATGACGTCGGCAGAGATGCTGGGGCGCGAGCTGGCGCGGTCGGGCGACGTCGGCGCGGCGCTCATCGCCCACGAAGCGCGCCTGCGCCCCGCCATCGAGCGGCTCCAGCAGCGCAGCCGCCGGATGGCGTCGATGTTCATTCCGGAGAGCCCGCTCGCGTTCCATGTCAGGAACGTCGTCCTTCGCCACATGCCGCGCGCCTGGCTCGGCCGCTATTTTCTCAACGCGGTCAAAGCGGAGATCGGGCTGGTGCAGGAGGCGGCATAGCGATGGCCCGATCGCTCCAGGGCTGGCCGTCGAGCATATCCCTGCGATCGGACGATCTCGTAGCGGGCAGGCTCAGGCCGCCCGTGCCGGCATGGGCCCCACGTAGCGCGACTGCGGCCGGATGATCCGGCCCGCCGCCTCCTGCTCACGCACATGGGCGACCCAGCCCGCGACCCGGCCGATCGCGAACAGCGGTGTGAAGCCGGCCCGCGGCACGCCGAGGGCTTCGAGCAGCAGCGCCGTATAGAATTCGACGTTGATGTCGAGGGGGCGGCCGCTCCTGTGCGCCGCGAGCTGGCGGAGCGCGGCTTCCTCGACCGCTTCGGCGAACGCGATGCGGCCGGGACGATCGGTCAGGCGGCCAATCGCGGCCTTGAGCACGTCGGCTCGGGGATCGCGCACCCGGTAGACCCGGTGGCCGAAGCCCATCAGCCGATCGCCGCGCGCCAGCGCCGCGGCGAGCCACGCGTCAGCGCGCTCCGCTGTTGCGATGGCATCGAGCATGTCGAGCACCGGCCCCGGCGCGCCCCCGTGCAGGGGCCCCTTCAGCGCCATCAGGGCCGCCACCACCGCCGATGGCAGGCCCGCGGCCGTCGAGGCGACGACGCGGGCCGTGAAGGTCGACGCGTTGAGCCCGTGATCGAGGATCGTCACGAGATAGGTGTCGAGCGCCGCCACATGCGCCGGCGCCGGCGTCCTGCCCGAGAGCATGCGCAGCACGTCGGCGGCATGGGACAGGGCGGGGTCGGGTGCGAGCGGCGCACGGCCCTCGCTGAGACGGACGGCCATGGCGGCAGCGACGCCCACGGCGCCCACCAGTGCCGCCGGAACGGCGAGCGCATCCTCATCTGCGATGGCCGAGAGGAACAGCCGCAGCCCCTCGACCGGGCTCAACCCGGCCGCGGCGCGCTCGAGCGGCGCAAAGCGGCCGAAGGCTGCCACGCGGCCGGCGCCCATGTCGCGCCGCAGCGCCGCGACGCCGCCACCGACCGGAACGAAGCCGTCCCAGAACAGCGCCACGGCGGCTTCGTAAGGCACCCGTCCCGCCAACTCCTCCACATCGTGGCCGCGCAGGATGAGGCGGCCAGCCTCACCGTCGACGTCGCTGAGACTGGTTTCGGCGGCAACGACATCATCGAGGCCGATGGCTCTGGGCATGGTCATGCCGGTCTCCCTGCTCACGCATTCACTGCGCCATCACGAACCGACTTGATCAACACGTCAATCTTGAATCAATATATCAATATGAGTCTTGCCCCTGCCCGCCCCGCACTGATGTCCGCCGACGAGGCGGCGGCGCGCCTCAAGGTCAGCCGCGCCACGCTCTACGCCTATGTCAGCCGCGGCCTGATCCGCTCGGCGCCCCATCCCACCGACCCCCGCGGCCGGCTCTACGCAGGGGCCGACGTCGATCGGCTCATCGACCGCAAGGCGCGTCTGCGGCGGCCATCGACAGCCGCGGCGTCGGCGCTCGACTGGGGACTGCCGGTTCTGGAGACGCGCATCACCGCCATCGACGGCGGCCGCCTGCTCTACCGCGGCCGTGATGCCGCCGAGATTGCCGAGACGTATGCGCTGGAAGAGGCGGCACGGCTGCTCTGGGCCGCGGTGGACGCCGACCCGTTCCCGCCCTCCGGCTTCGATCCGGCGGCGGTTGCCGGCTGGAGCGAGACGGCGCGGCGGCTCCAGGCCGCAGCGGCAACGGACAAGGCCATCGCCCTGCTCGCCCTGCTGCTCGACGAGGAGCCTCCCGGACTGCCCGAGGCTCAGTTTCCCGGCCGCGGCGCACGACTGATGCAGGCCTTGGCGTCGGCCTTCGCCGGCACCGCGATCGTACCCGGCGCGCGCCTGCACGAGGCCCTGGCCCAGGCCTGGGGCCGGCCGGCCGCCGCGGACCCCATCCGCCGCGCCCTGGTGCTCTCGGCCGACCACGAGCTCAACCCGTCGACCTTCGCGGTGCGCGTCGTGGCGGCAACCGCCGCCAGTCTCACCGCGAGCCTCATCGCCGGCCTCGCCGCCCTCGGCGGGGCCCGCCATGGCCGCATGACCGAGCAGGTGACGGCGCTGTTCGACGAGATCGAACGGGCCGGAGGCGCGGCTCGCGGGCTCAAGGCCCGCATGGCCCGCGGCGAAGCCATTCCCGGCTTCGGCCACGCGCTCTATCCGGACGGGGATCCGCGGGCTCGCGCCCTGATCCGGCACATCGGCGGATCGGCAGACACCCTCGAACTAGTCGCGCATGCGGAGCGACTCACCGGCCGCCTTGCGACCATCGACGTGGCGCTCGCCGCCATCGCCCGCGGCCACGACCTGCCGGCGGGAGCGCCGCTCGCGCTGTTCGCCCTTGGCCGCACGGCGGGCTGGATTGCCCATGCGCAGGAGCAGCGCGCCACGGGCCAGCTCATCCGCCCGCGCGCAAGGTTCGTGAGCTGAAGGGGCGGCGAGCCCGCCGCCCGGGTGTGCCGCGACACCGACGTCATCCACAACAAATGGTGTGAATGCCGCTGGAAAGCGACGTTGTGGCTTCTGTCAGCGAAGAATCATGCGTGTAATCGTATCCAGGTCCTCAGGCGTCCGTCGCGGCGAATACCATTGCGCATCCGCCTGGCCGGGGCCTCGATTCCCGGCTCGGCAGCGGCTGGGCGGGCGCATGCGACCTCGTTTTGCGCAGCCCCCGGCGCCTCCGGAGGGGGCCGGTGAAGCCGACTATTTTTTTACTATGGAAAGGACGGCACGGCCGGCTATTCTACGCGGCGGATCTAGAGCATCGGACCCATCGGCAGTCGACAGCTTGGGCGGTCCAAACTGGCGATCATGCGGGGGAGGGCCAGCACGTTCGATAGACCAGGGAGACGGGTCGTCATGAGCCGCATTCTCGCCGTCGAAGCCGGGCGCCGTCCGCGCATGCAGGACGCGACGGGCGCGCTCGCTCCACCTCCTGTCCCCCTTGCCATCCCCGGCCGAGGCTGCTGACATGGCCCGCCGCAGCGCCTGGTCCGATCTCGACGATGCGGCAGCGGCACGGCGACCGTCCCGGTCCCCCGACATCTGCATCATCGGCGCCGGCGCGGCCGGCATCACCGTCGCCAAGGCGCTGCATGAGCGAGGGCTCGACTTCGATTGCTTCGAGAAAGGCTCGGACCTCGGTGGGCTATGGCGCTATCAGAACGACAACGGCCTGTCGTCCGCCTACGCGAACCTGCACATCAACACCAGTCGCCACCGCCTCGGCTATTCGGACTTCCCGATCCCGGAGACGCTGCCCGACTTCCTCTCCCATCGGCAGGTCCTCGCCTACCTCGAGAGCTATGCGGATGCGTTCGGCATCCGGCCGCTGATCAACTTCCGCACCACGGTCGACTCCGTGACCAAGGGATCCAACGGGGGATGGCGCGTCCATCTATGGGGTGGCGGGGTGCGCCACTACCGCGCCGTGATCGTGGCCAGCGGCCACCTGTGGAACCCCCGGCTGCCAGCCTTTCCCGGCCTCTTCTTCGGCGACACGACGCATTCGCACCACTACCGCACCGCGCAGCCCTATGTGGGCAAGAAGGTGCTGGTGGTCGGCATGGGCAATTCGGCCATCGATATCGCCGTCGACCTCTGTCGGCGCGCAGCCGGCGTCACCTTGTCCACGCGCCGCGGTGCCTGGATCACCCCCAAGTACCTCATGGGGAAGCCGACCGACGAGTGGGCGGCCCTGCTGTCCGGCAGGATGGGGCTGCCGGGTTGGCTGACGCGGACCGCGCTGGCACCGCTCATTCGGCTGGCCGCCGGCGATCAGCGCCGCTTCGGCCTCCAACGGCCGGCTCATCCCATTTGGCGCGAGCACCCGACCGTGAGCCAGGAGCTGCTGCCCTGCCTCGGCCACGGCCTGATTTCGGTCAAGCCAAATGTGCGTCTGCTCGACGGAACGGAGGTGGAGTTCGACGACGGCAGCCGCCAGGCATTCGATTCGATCGTCTATGCCACCGGCTACCGCACCAGCTTTCCGTTCCTCGCCAAACCGCTCTTCGATCCCGAGGCCGATACCGGCTCGCTCTACCGCCAGATGGCTTCACCCAAGCATCGCGGGCTGATGTTCGCTGGCCTGGTCGAGCCGGTCGGGCCGACGATGCCGGTGGTCGAAGCCCAGGGCCGTTGGCTCGCGGCCGCCCTGGCGGGGGACATAACCCTTCCGGACCCGGAAACGCAGGTGCGCGAGGCGGCGGCGCGCCGCAAGCACCAACGCGCCACCTATCTGGATTCCGAGCGCTACGCGCTTGCTGTCGACGATCATGCCTATCTGCGCCAACTGCATGACGACATGCACCACCGCGAGGGCCGGCGCCGCCATTTCGGCGAACTCGCGACCACCGCGATCGCCACGCTCAACGCCTGGCGCCTGCGCAGCCTATCCGCGCGCTGACACCCCCGGCGGGCTGTCTTCGCCGGTCGCAAGCTCGTGAAACATGGACTTTGCCATCGTGCCGATATCGAGCGTCATCTGCTCGCGCATGAAGCGGCGCAGTGTGTCCTGGATCTCGCCGGCGACTGCCTGATCCTGCGACGCCGCATCGCCGGAGGCCCACATCAAGAGCGCGCCCAGCTGGCGGTCCCCCTCGTCGCGCAAGGCCTCGAGGGCCGCGCCGTCGGTGACGCCTCCGGCCAGCCGCGGCAGTGCCGGGATCGGCGGATGCGACAGGCCTCCCGCAAGGTGAGACACGGCCGCGAAAGCCTTGTCCTGCAGCGCCACCTGAGCCAGCAGCGGCCCGGCGGCCCAATCGGCGCCGAGCTTCAGCCCGTTGAGGGCGAAGATGACGCCGTAGGCCTGCCCGCGCACAAAGCTGTCGCTCAGGTGCGGCAGGATGGTGGTGCGGAGGGCCTCGATCGCTCCGTCGAGAACGCGTTCGAACGATTGGCTCATGCGGCGGCCTCGATGGCCCGGTCCAGGGCGCGGATGATGGGGGCCATGCGGGTGGCCATCGCGGCCATGCGCATGTCGTTGCAGCGGTCGACCTCGAAGGCGTAGGCCCCGCAGAGCTGGATGCCGGCCGCCTGGTACAGGGCGAAAGCCTCATAAAAGGCAAGGCTCCTGGTCGAGACCGGGATGCCCGAACGCCTGGCGTAGCGCTCAAGGACCTGCTCGCGCTCCATGACGCCGTAGAGCTTGCGACTGCCGGCGTTGAAGGTCGGCATCAGGGCCCAGCCCAGGTCCTCGTGTGGATCGCCGATGTGAGTGAGCTCCCAATCGAGGATGGCGGTGATGCGGCCCTCATCCTCCAGGAAGTTGCCGACGCGGTAGTCGCCATGGACGACCGTGAGCCGCGGCGGCTTGGGGCAGTTCTCGCTGAGCCAGTGCCCGGCCCAATCGAGCAGCGGGTAATAGCGCTGCATGGGCCGGGCGATCAGCCGCCGCCAGCCGGCGATCGGCCGCAGCTCCATGCGCCCCTCCGCCGCGTCCGGCGACGGCAGTTCCGCCAGGGCCGATGCGGCCCAGTCGAGCCGGTGCAAATCGCCCAGAATGTCGACGAACTGCTCGGCGATGCGCAGCCGATGCTCCTCGCCCGCCGAGCTGCCGGTCCACGGTGCGGTCACGTGACCTGCCACGTGCTCGCAGACGAAGAACGGGAACCCCACGACGTCCCCCTGCTCGGCATGGGCGACGAGCCCGGGCACGGGGATGCTCGTCCCGGCCAGCGCCTGCAGTGCATAGACCTGCGGCAAAACGGAATAGGGCGCGAACAGCCCGCTCGGCGGCCCCAGCCGCAGGATCAGTTGGCGGGTCTCACCCGACGGGTAGCGCGCCCTGAAGCTGTAGGTGAGCCAGGAGAAGCCGGGCGACAGCCGATCGAAGGCGGTGATCGCCACCGGCCCGCCGGCGGCCCGGGACAGGTGCTCGCCCAGGCCGGCCCGCACCAGGCTGTCGTCGACTTCGGTCGCCGGCGCGTTTGCCAGTGGGGCGGATTGTCGTGTCTGCATCGTCGACATGGCCCCGCTCAATTCACCGCCCGGCCGTGGCCGCGCCATTTCTCTTCGCGCAACTGCGCCTTCATGATCTTGCCGCTCCCTGTCAGCGGCAGCGCCTCACCCCGGATCTCGACGGAACGAGGACACTTGTAGCCTGCGATCAGCGTGCGGCAGTGCGCGATGACGTCCGCCGGCAGCATTTCGCGCCCGTCCTTCGGCACGACAATGGCATGGACCGCCTCGCCCCACGTCTCGTCGGGCACCGCGATGACCGCGCATTCGCGCACGTCGCCATGCTGGTAGATCGCGTTCTCCACTTCGCCGGAATAGACGTTCTCGCCCCCCGAGACGATCATGTCCTTGACCCGGTCGACGATGTAGATGAAGCCGTCCTCGTCCATCCAGGCGCCGTCCCCCGTATGCAGCCAGCCGTTGCGGAGCGCCCGCGCGGTCTCTTCGGGCTTACGCCAATAGCCGAGCATGACGCCGGCGCCGCGGATGGCGATTTCGCCGACCTTGCCGCGCGGCAGCTCCCGGCCGTCCGCATCGACGATGCGGATCTCGACACCGGCGGCGGCCCGGCCGGCGGACTTGCGCTTCTCCGCCAGCGGCCCCTCCAGCGCGTGGCAGCGCCAGGGCAGCAGGGAGGCCAGCGCGGCGCATTCGGTGAGACCGTAGCCCTGATGGAAACGCCAGCTCGGCAGCTCCTTCATGATCCGCACCAGCAAAGCGTCGGGCATGGGCGAGGCGCCATACTCGCAATCCTTGACGCTGCTCAGATCATACGTGCCGAACGAGGGATGATTGAGCATCATGTTCAGCATCGTCGGCACGAATAGACAGTAGTTCACCTTGTGCGCGGCAATCGCCTTCATCGCCGCCTCGGGCTCGAATTTCGGCAGGGTGACGTGGGCGCCGCCGACGAGGGTCAGCGCGACCATCGGCGAGGTACCGGCGAGATGAAACAGCGCCGCCGAATGCAGATAGACAGTCTCTTCGGTGAAGCCGAGCGAATAGATCCAGACCACCGACTCGTAGACGATGTTCCGGTGCGACAGCATCACCCCCTTGGGAAAGCCGGTCGTGCCGCCCGTATAGAAGATGCCGACGAGATCATCGTAGGCGCCGGACAGGTCGGCGATCGGTGCGCCCGCGGCCAGCGCCTCGAAATGGATCGCGCCGTCCGGCTCGGCGCCATCGTCCATGTAAACGATGGTCAGATGCGGCACGGCCTGGCGCAGAAACGCCGCCTGATCGGCGAAAGATGCATCGACGAGAAGGACATTCGCCTCCGAATCCTTCAGCGCGTACTCGTTTTCCGCGAGCGCCCAGCGTGTGTTCAGGGGCACGACCACGGCATTGGCCCAGGCGACTGCGAAGAAGGTCTCGACGTAGCGGTCACTATTCATCGCCAGCACCGCGACGCGGTCGCCGTCATTGACGCCGATGCTCCGCAGCCCGCCGGCGACGCGGGCCACGCGCTCGCCCGTCTCGCCCCAGGTGCGGGTGCGGCCGAAGTGGACGGTGGATGTGCGATTGCGATGCTGTTGCACGGCAGAGCTTAGCGCCTGCGTAAATTTCATTGAACGTCTCGCTCCCGAAGTCTCCGCCCTCGCCGGCCGGATGCGTCGCCGGCCGCTACCGGCCCGCGCACGCCTCCGCGTTCGATCTGAAATCGAATATAGACCGACCAGACGGATTATGTTTATCATCGCGGCGAGCGCTTGTGAACAGGCCGAATGAGGCCGCCTCGCGGTTCAAACCGGCGCCAAGACGGGAGGGGAAGATGCGGATGCGTTCCATATGTCTTGCGGCCGCCGCCGCAGGCGGCCTGTTGGCCAGCGGCAGCGCCATGGCCCAGAAGCGCTATGACAGCGGCGCCAGCGACACCGAAATCAAGATCGGCCAGAATGCGCCGTTCAGCGGCCCGGCGTCCGCCTACTCCAGCTTCTCGCGCACGATGCAAGCCTACTTCAAGATGCTGAACGAGAAGGGCGGCATCAATGGCCGCAAGATCACGCTGGTGGCGCTCGACGACGGCTACAGCCCGCCCAAGACCGTCGAGGTCGTCCGCAAGCTGGTGGAGGACGACCAGGTGCTGGCGATCGTCGGCCCGTTCGGAACCCCCACCAATGCGGCGATCCAGAAGTATCTGAACGCCAAGCAGGTGCCGCAGCTCCTGGTGCAGAGCGGTGTGTCGCGCTGGAACGAGCCGAAGGACTTTCCGTGGACGACGCCTTATTCGCCGTCCTATTTGAACGAGGGTAAGAATATCGCCGGGTTTATCCTCAAGCAAAACCCCTCAGCCAGGATCGGCCTGTTCATGCAGTCCGACGACATCGGCAAGGAATACGCCAAGGGTGTGCGCGAGGCGCTGGGCGACAAGGCCAATACGATGATCGTCAAGGAGACGAGCTATCAGGTCACCGATTCGACGGTCGACTCGCAGATGCTCGCGCTCAAGAACGCCGGCGCCGACGTCGTCCTGGTCGGCGCCCAGAACAAGTTCGCGGCGCAGGCCGTCCGCAAGATCCACGAGCTCGGCTGGAAGCCCCTGGTGATCCTGCCCTCGATCTCCAACTCCGTCGCCGGCGTGCTGGAACCGGCCGGACTCGAGGCCGCGGTCGGGGTGGTGACCACGAGCCCCTACAAGACGCCGAGCGACCCGACCTGGGCCAACGACCCCGGCATGCGGGACTATCTGGCGTTCATGAAGAGCTACCTGCCGAGCGACAAGCCGGACGACATCATCGCCGTCACCGGCTACTCGACCGCCCAGGCTGCCGCCGAGATCCTCAAGCGTTCCGGCGATGATCTGACCCGGGCCAACGTCCTGAAGCAGGCCACCCATCTGGAGGGCCTGTCGCTGCCGCTGCTGCTGCCCGGCATCGTCTTCCAAGCCTCCGGCGGCGGCTATCCGACGCTCGAGGAAACCCGCTTTGCGCGCTTCGACGGCAAGACCTGGGTCCTGTTCGGATCCGGGACGGCCGCGCGCTGACGCCCGCGGCACCGGACGTCCTCGGACGGGCGGTGCCGCACCGAGATCGATAGAGGCGAAGGACCCGCAATGCTCACTCCCCAAGACGACCTCATCGGCCATCAGGCCGCCGCGCCGTTCGCCTGCGCCGGCGGCGGCGATCCACGCTTCACCGAGCGTTACTGGTACACCGGGCACCCCATCGACGGCACCGAGCTGCTGCTCGACCTCGGCCTCGGCTACTACCCCAATCGCGGCATCATGGACGCCTTCGCCGGCGTCACGGTGGGGCGCAAGCAGCACAATTTCCGCGCCTCGCGCCAGCTCGGCGACACGCCGCTGGAGACGACGGTCGGCCCGCTGCGCTTCGAGATCGTCGAGGGCATGAAGCGCCACCGCGTGACCCTGGCCGACAACGGCTCGGGCATCAGTTTCGACCTGACGTTCGAGGCGACCTTCCCCGCCGCCCAGGAAAAGCAGAGCTTCCGCGAACGCCACGGCCAGGTCGAAGAAGACCTGACGCGCGTCGCCCAGTTCGGCCGCTGGCGCGGCTGGCTCGCCGTCGACGGCCGCCGCCACACGGTCGAGCCGTCGCTATGGTGGGGCCAGCGCGACCACTCGTGGGGCCTGCGCTCGGAGATGCGCACCGACGAGACGCGGCCGCCGGCCGCCACCCACAAGAACTTCTTCTGGACCTGGTCCATGTTCCAGTTCGAGGAAACGAGCCTGTCGATCTTCCTCAAGGAGCGCAAGCCCGGCCTGCCGATGTACCTGTCGGGCACCGAGTTCCGCCGCAACGGCGACGGCACGGTCAGCCACCGCGAGATCCTGGCGGCGAGCCACGACATCGAATGGGCGCCCGATCCGCACGGCCAGTCCATCGCCACCGCGGAGTTCCGCCTGGAGTTCGACGAAGGCCCGGCGCGGCTGGTACGCATGGAGAGCCTGCCCACCCGCTTCTATCTGAAGGGCGGCCTCTATGGCGGCTTCAAGGGCTGGAACCACGGGGACGACCGGGGCGCCCTGCACAGCGCCCATGATATCTGGGATCTGGACGATGAGGCCGTGCGGGCTGCCGCGCGCACCCTCTCCGACCACGTGGTGCGGCTGACCAGCGAGGGCGCCACGGGCTGGGGCATCAGCGAATACGGCGTCGCTGCGGGCTACCCGCTCTACCCCCATCCCCAGCGCTTCCCGGCGCTTTAGGGCTGCGCCCGGGCGGGCCGTCCCATAGCGGGGGCGTCTCAGCTCCCCGCTCGGGTCCGTCTGCGGGGCGCCGCCGGCGGATCGACCGGCACGGGGCGCGGCACCGCACCGGCTGAAGCGGCAAAGCCGTCGAGGAAGGTGTCGCAGATGATCGCGGCGAACTCCCTCGGCTCCACGGAGCCGGCGGGGTCGAACCACGTGTAGGAATAGTTGATCATGCCCAGCAGGCTCATCGTGTAGACCTTCTTGGTCTTGCGATCGATCCGGCCATGGCTGTCGACCCGGACCAGCGCATCGGCGAACAGGTCGACGATGTGCCGCTCGAGCCCCTCGATGATCTCCTGCTCCTTCTTGTCGAGGAACGTCAGGTCGTTGAGCAGGACGACCTGCTCGCCGGGCGAGCGGGCATTGTATTCCACGATGGCCTCGACCATCCGGTGCAGCTGGGCGCGCGCGCCTTCGCGCTCCCCCGCCGCAGCCTCGATGATCGCCAGCAGCTTGCTGACATGGTTATGGAGGATCGCGAAAAGGATTGCCTCTTTAGAATCGAAGTAATGATAGAGCGCACCACGCGATACCTCGCAAGCGTCGGCCAGATCGGCGATCGTGCTCCTCATATAGCCTTGACTGGCGAAGAGATCGACCGCCTGCTTCAGGATCGATTGCTGGATCGCTTCAAAATTATCTGATCGGGTGCGTGCCATCTCAACCTTCTTCTCGGCGCCGGCCGGTCAATCAATTCGACCATATCATCAGAAGATTCAATAACCCATCCGGACAGCTGTTTGCAGCCCCATCCCCGGCTGCGGCGCCACGCCGCTCGCGCGCTTCGCGATCGTGAGGAACCGTCCAACCGCCCAGAATCGCTCCAAATTCAATGACCTGAAGCATGTCTGCGCAATGCGATGAGCTCATCCCATTGCGAAAGGCTCTGGCGTCCCCGCCGGCGCTTGTGGCGCGTCCGATTAGCTGAACGGCTGGACGGCCTATTATAGACCCAATTCTTTTCCCGCTCCAGATGCGGCAGCGCCGGCCAAGCCGGCCCTTCGCGATGTCCGGGAGCAGATCACCGTCCCGCCGGGTCATTCCCCCGCCCATCATGCTCTCACAAATTTGTTGAACGTCCATCCGAATTATTATAATTTGCTCTTTACCAACGTCGGCCGGGCGCAATGCCCGGGGCCGCCAAGAAATCAGAGCGAAGGGAACGTGCCGCATGCAGGAGGTTCATGCCGATGCCGTGGTGATCGGTGCTGGGGCCGGCGGCTTGAGCGCGGCGGCCCGGCTTGCCCACGCCGGCTTCAATCCGATCCTCGTGGAGGCGCTCGATCACGTGGGCGGCCGTGCCGCGACCGAGGAGATCGAGGGCTTCAAGGTCAACATCGGCGCCATCGCCCTGGAGCTGGGCGGCGTCTTCGAGGAGACCTTCCGGCTGGTGGGCGCGCCGCTCGACGTGCGCATGCCGGAACCGGCGTCCGCCTTCTACCTCGACGGCAAGGTGGTGGACATCAGCCGCGGCGGCTGGGGGCTGCTGCTCGGCCAGATCACGAAGCAGGCCTCGCGCGTGCTCGAGAAGATCGCCGACGCGCGCGCCGGCAATCTTCCGGACGGCCGCCAGTCCACGGCCGAATGGCTCGCCGGCTACACCAGCAACAAGACGGTGCACGCCATCTTCCGCAACCTGTGCGCGGCGATCTTTGCCTGCAACGCCGACGAGTTGCCGGCCCGGGCCTTCCTGACCTATTTCACCAGCAAGGGCGCCTTCAAGCGCTTCGGCTTCTCCCCCACGGGCACCATGGGCGCCTGGAACGCCCTGGCCCGGGCCACCGAGGCGCACGGCGCCCAGGTCTGGCTGTCGAGCCCGGTGACCGGCATTTCCGTCGCCGAGGGGGCGGTCAGGGGCGTCACCGTCACGCGCGACGGCGTGCCGACCCGCATCGTCAGCGATCTGGTGGTCAGCGACGCGGGCCCCGCGGCGACCGTCGCCCTGGCGGGCGAAGCCCACTTCCCCGCAGCCTATGTCGATCAAGTGCGTACCGTGCTGCGGCCGGCCGCCAACATCGTCATCAACTTCGCAACGCGCGAGCCGCTGTTCCCCGCCCCCGGCATCATCACCTTCGGCAAGACGCGGCGCCTCTGCAACATGGCCAACATGACGGCAACATGCCCGGAGCTGGCGCCGCCCGGCTGGCACCTCTACGTCGCCTACGCCGTCCCCGTGCCGGCGCTCGGCGACTTCGACGAGACCGCCGAGGTCGAAGAGGCGCTGGCCGACCTGCGTGAGATCTTCCCCGGCTTTGCCGGCGCCAAGATGTTGTCGATCCGCGTCATGCGCGACGGTTGGCCGGCCCAGCGCAGCTGCGCCGGCTATGACCTGCCGCGCGAGACCGGCGTCGGCGGTCTGTGGTGCGTCGGCGACGCGGTCAAGGTGTACGGGAATGGCGGCACCCAGGCCTGCGCCGAAACGGCGAAACTGGTGGTCGATGCGATCGTGGCGGCGCGCGGCGCCCGCCCCTCCCCGGCGCGCCGGACGGCGTGAGCGCCATGCTCGTCCCACCCCACCCACAGGACGGGCCGGCCTCATCCGTGGCGGCGCCTCCCCAGGCGGCGCTGCTCGAATTCCGCAACGTCCAGATCGTCTACGACAACGCCATCGAGGCGGTGCGCGACGTCAGCATCGAGGTGCCGAAGGGGCAGATCGTCGCCCTCCTCGGCTCCAACGGCGCGGGCAAGTCGACCCTGCTCAAGGCCATGTCCGGTATCCTGCACACCGAAGACGGCTCCCTCGACAACGGCAGCATCCATTTCGGCGGCGAGGACGTCAGCCACCTTGCGCCCGATACCATCGTGCGCCGCGGTCTCGTCCAGGTGCCCGAGGGCCGGCGCATCTTCCCGGCGCTGACGGTGGAGGAAAACCTCGTCATCGGCGGCTACACGACTGCGGCGGCGGTCGTGCGCGAGCGGCGCGAGCAGGCCTTCACCCTGTTTCCGCGCCTGGCCGAGCGGCGCCACCAGATCGCGGGCTACATGTCCGGCGGCGAGCAGCAGATGCTGGCCATCGGCCGCGCGCTGATGGCCAAGCCGGCGCTGCTGGCGCTCGACGAGCCTTCGCTCGGGCTGGCGCCGCTGATCATCGACCGCATCTACGAGGTGATCGCCGCGCTGCGGCGCGACTTCGCCATGACCGTGCTGCTCGTCGAGCAGAACGCCCAGCGAGCTCTCCAGATCGCCGATGCCGGCTACATCCTGGAGAACGGCCGCGTCGTCCTCGACGGGCCGGCGGACAAGCTGGCCCGCAACCAGGATGTGCAGGAGTTCTACCTGGGGCTCTCCAGCGCCGGCCACAAGTCGATGCGCGAGGTGAAGCACTACAAGCGGCGCAAGCGGTGGCTGTCATGACGCCTTTGCTTCACCTGCAGTCCGTGTCCAAGCAGTTCCGTGGACTGACTGCGGTCTCCGAGGTCGGCTTCGACGTCAACGCCGGGGAGATCTGCAGCGTCATCGGCCCCAACGGGGCCGGCAAGACGACGCTGTTCAACATGATCAGCGGTGTGCTGCGGCCGAACGCCGGGACCATCACCTTCGGCGGACAGGATCTCGCCCGCGTCAAGCCATCGCGCTTCGCGGCGATCGGCATCGGCCGCACCTTCCAGAACCTGGCGCTGTTCAAGCACGGCACCGTCGTCGAGAACATTCTGGTCGGCCGCCACGTGCACCTGCGCTCCAGCGTGCTGGAGGCTGCCTGGTTCTTCGGACGCACCCGCCGCGAGGAGATCGCGGCGCGCCAGCGGGTCGAGGAGATCATCGACTTCCTGGAGATCGAGCACATCCGCGACGCGGTGGTCGGCACCCTCTCCTACGGCCAGCAGAAGCGGGTCGAGCTCGGCCGGGCGCTCGCCTGCGAGCCCAAGCTGCTGCTGCTCGACGAGATGGTCTCGGGCATGAACCTGGAGGAGACAGAGGATATCGCCCGCTTCATCCTCGATATCCGCGACGAACTCGGCATCACGGTGCTGATGATCGAGCACGACATGCGCATCGTCATGGACATCTCCGACCGCGTGCAGGTGCTGAACTTCGGCCGCCGCATCGCCGGTGGCACGCCGGCCGAGATCCGCAACGATCCCGCGGTGCTCGACGCCTATCTCGGCCGCAGCGCCGGGCAGGCGCAGGCGCAGCCGGTCGAACAGCAAGGGGCCGCCGCCGATGCTTGACGTCGCCCGCACGGCCGAACCACCGGGCGCCCGCGGCGCCGCGATCAACCGCATCGCAGCGGAAGCCCCCGGCGCGATCGAGGCCATGCTGCCGGACGGCAGCATCACCCTGCCCCGCCTGCTGCGCCACCGGGCGCGGACCATGGGCGCCGCGCTCGCCTTGCGCGAGAAGGACTGCGGCGTCTGGCACAGGTATACCTGGTCCCATTATTACCAGCGCGCGCGGCTGTTCGCCTTCGGGCTGTGGTCGCTGGGGCTCAAGGCCGGCGACCGCATCGCCATCGCCGGCGAGAACACGCCGGAGTGGTACTACGCCGATCTCGGTGCCCAGATGATCGGCGCCCAGGTGGTCGGCATCTATCCCACCAATCCGTGGCCGGAACTCCAGTATATCGTGCGCCACTGCGGCGCCCGCCTGGTGGTCACCGGCGATCAGGAGCAGACGGACAAGGTCATCGAGGCGCTGGCCCATGACGGCGGCCTGCCGGCGGTCATGGCGATCGCCTGCGTCGACATGAAGGGCATGCGGGCCTACGACCGGCCGGATCTCATGTCGTTCGACGCCCTGTGCGACCGGGGCGCCGCCTATGCCGCGGACCGCCCCGGGGCGGAGGAGGAGCTCGACCGGACGATCGAAAACGCCGCGCCGGACGACACCTGCATCCTGGTCTACACGTCGGGCACCACCGGGCCGCCGAAGGGCGCGATGCTCTCCCACCGCAACCTGGTCTACTCGGCCTATCACTACGCACTGGCCACGGGCACGCTCGGCCACCGCTTCGAGAGCGTCTGCTATCTGCCGCTCTGCCATGTGGCCGAGCGCTGTTACTCCATGGTGCTTCAGCTGGTGCTGGGCGGGGTGGTGAACTTCGCCGAGTCGATCGACACGGTGGCCACCAACATCCGCGAGATCGGGCCGACCTTCTTCATCGGCGTGCCGCGCATCTATGAGAAGCTGCAGCAGAATTTCTTCTTCAAGCTGGGCGACAGCCATCCGGCCCAGCGAGCCGTGGCAAACTGGTGCATGGCGCGCGGTCGTGCCCTGTCGGACCGCCGTCAGGCCGGCCAGGAAGGGGCGGTCGACCGTCTCGAACGGCGGCTGCTCGACGGCCTCGTGTTCGCCAACCTGCGCCGCCATCTCGGTCTCGACCGCTCGCGCCACCGGTTGTGCGCAGGCGCCTCCATCTCGCCGGAGATGCTGCGCTTCTTCGACATCATCGGCCTGCCGGTGGCCCAGGGCTACGGCATGACCGAGTCGGGCGGCGTCAGCTTCATCCAGAGCGGCAAGCACATGCGCATCGGCGGCTGCGGCCTGGCCATCGGCGGCACCGAGTGGCGGCTGGACGACGACGGCGAGATCCTGCTGCGCAGCCGCGGCATATTCCAGGGCTACTTCCAGGACGAGGCGGCGACCGCCGCAACGCTGGGCGCGGACCGCTGGCTGCGCACGGGAGACATCGTCGAAGTGCTCGACAACGGCGAGATCGCCGTGGTGGACCGCAAAAAGGCGATCATCATCACCTCGGGCGGCAAGAATATCGCCCCCTCCGAGATGGAGAACGCGCTCAAGGACAGCCCCTTCATCCGCGAGGCCATCGTCGTCGGCGAAGCCCGCAAGTTCTTGGGCGCCCTGATCCAGATCGACTACGACGAGGTGGGCCGCTGGGCCCGCGACCGCACCCTCGCCTACACCAACTACAAGTCGCTGGCGCAGCTCTCCGACGTGGTCGAGCTGATCGACGCCATCGTGCGCGAGACCAACAAGAAGTTCGCCAGAGTCGAGAACGTCCGCAAGTTCGTCATCCTGGAGAAGGAGCTCGACCACGACGACGGCGAGCTCACCGCCACGCAGAAGGTGCGCCGCGGCGCCATCAACAAGAAGTTCGCGCGCGAGCTCGAGCTGATCTACGGCAAGGACGCCAGATGAGCTTCCTCATCGATCTCACCGTCTCCGGGCTCGCCATCGGAGCCCTCTACGGCCTCATCGCCATGGGCTTCGCCGTCATCTACAAGGCGACCGGCCTGGTCAATTTCGCCCAGGGCGAGATGACCATGATCGTGGCCTATCTCGCCTGGACCATCGCCACGACGCTCACCGGCAACGTCTTCGTCGTCGTGGCCGGCGCCGTCATCGGCGCCGCCGTGCTGGGGCTCGCCATCGAGCGCATCGTCATGCGGCCCATGCTGGGCGAGCCGCTCTTCGCCGGCGTCATGGTGACGGTGGCACTGGCCGTCATCCTGCGCTCGTCGATCACCTTCATCTGGGACGCCTACCCGCACGCGCTCGATCTCGGCGTCGGCCGCGACGTGCTCCGCGCCGGGGGCCTCAGCCTGCGCGGCGCGCAGGTGGCGGCGATCGTGACCTTGCTCGGTCTGCTCGCCGGCTTCTACGTCTTCTTCCGCTTCAGCAAGTTCGGCATCGCCATGCGCGCGGTGGCGGCCGACGACCGCGCCGCCCTGCTCATGGGCGTCTCGGCGGCGCGCATCCATGCCCTGGCCTGGGCCGCCTCCTCGGTCATCGCCGGCATCGGCGGCGTGCTCTTCGCCATGGTCTACGACCTGTCGCCGGCCATGTTCGCGCTCGGGCTGAAGGGCTTCCCTGCAACCATTCTCGGCGGCCTCGACTCCGTGCTCGGCTCGGGCGTCGCCGGCCTCATCATCGGCGTCACGGAGAACCTGGCCGGCGGCTACCTCACCCCCGGCATGAAGGATATCGCCGGCTTCCTGATGATCATCGTCGTTCTGATGGTGCGGCCGTTCGGCCTGTTCGGCGAACGTGAGATCGTGAGGGTCTGATGCGCAGCGGCGATTTCAAGGAGACCTATTCCGGCCTCATCGTGCTCAGCGATTCCACCTGGGTGTGGATCTGGTCGGCGCTGCTGGCGGCGGCGCTGGTCTGCGCCCCCTTCGTGCTGAACGCCTACGCCCTGTCGCTGCTGACCTTGGTGCTGATAACCCTGATCGGCGCACTCGGGCTCAATATCCTGACCGGCCTCACCGGCCTCATCTCCCTCGGCCACGTCGGCTTTCTCGTCGTCGGTGCCTATGCTTACGCCATCGCCGTCACCAAGCACGGCCTGCCGCCGCTCGCGGGCTTTGCCGCCTCGGGCCTCGTCGCGGCGCTCGCCAGCGTCATCGTCGGCGTGCCGTCGCTGCGGCTGCGCGGCCTCTACCTCGCCATCACCACCCTGGCGTTCTCCTTCATCATCAACAACGTCATCCTGGAGGCCGCCGCCGTCACCGACGGCGCGCGCGGCATCTCGGTGCTGCGCCCGACCATCCTCGGCATCGACTTCGACAGCGACGCGGCCTTCGCGCTGCTCTGCCTCGCCGTCACCGTCCTCACGCTCTTCGCCTGCCTGAATATCCGCCGCAGCCGGATCGGGCGGGCCCTGGTCGCCATCCGCGACAACGACACCGCCGCCCGCACGATGGGCGTCAACCTGGTGACCTTCAAGCTCTACGCCTTCGTCACCAGCGCCTTCATCACCGGCATCGCCGGCGCGCTCCTCGGCATCTACCTGAGCTTCGTCAGCGTCGAGGGCTTCCCTTTCCTGCTCAGCATCGAGGCGCTTGCCATCCTGATCGTCGGCGGCCTCGGTTCGGTGCTTGGGGTGGTGCTCGGCACGGTGTTCATCATCCTGCTGCCGGAGGTGGTGCAGACGGTCCTTCACTTCGCCGGCTCCGGCGTGGAGGCGCTGTTCGCCAATGGCGTGCACGAGCTCAAGGCCATGCTGTACGGGGTCGTGATCATCCTGTTCCTGCGCTTCGAGCCGCGCGGCCTCGTGGGCATCTGGCACGACGTGAAGCGCCTCTGGGTGCATTGGCCGCTGCGCTTTTGAGATCTGAGTGGATAGATGGTCGGGTCAAGCCCGACCATGACGGGCGAAAGCAGAGATCATTTACATTGAATTTCATGGTCTGGCTTGACCCGACCATCCATCAACTTGAAAAATCAAGCTGTTAACTTGAGAAGAAAACGATCATGATTTCTGTGCTGCACGCGCCCTGCGGCGGCGGGCACCGGACGAAACAAAAAACGGGAGGACACCAGATGTTGCACGCATTGAAGGCCGCGGCTCTCGCCGCCATCGCCGGCCTGGCGCTCACCCAGGCAGCAGCGGCCGCCGAGCAGGGCTTCACCGACAGCGAGATCACGGTCGGCGAGATCAATCCCTACACCGGCCCCCCCGCGCTGCTCGGCGTCGCCCATGCCCAGGGGGTCAAACTAGCCTTCGCCGAAGCCAACGCCGAGGGCGGCATCAACGGGCGCAAGATCAAGCTGATCACCGAGGACGACGGCTATGTCCCCTCCCGCACCCTGCAGGCGGTGCGCAAATTCGCCGACGTCGACAAGGTGTTCGCTCTCATGGGCGTGTCCGGCGCCGCGCAATCGACGGCGGCACTACCGCTCATCGAGAAGACCGGCCTGCCCACGATCATCAGTGTCGCTCCGATGCCGGTGCAGTGGACTCCGCCGCGCAAGAACATCTTCGTCCTCGGCCAGGCCTACGAGGAAGGCGTGCGGCAGCTGATCAACTACCTGGCCGACAAGAACCCCGGCAAGAAATGGGCGCTGGTGACCCAGGACGACGACTATGGCCTGGCGGTCCGCGACGGCTTCCAGGCGGCCGCCAAGGAGAAGAAGCTCAACGTCGTCTTCACCTCCACCTACAAGAAGGGACAGACCGACTTCTCCTCCGAGATGCTGCGCCTGAAGGAGTCGGGCGCCGAGATGTTCATGGCCGGCGGCATCATCTCCGAGAACGTCGCCATGATGAAGGAGCTCGAGAAGCTCAACGTCAAACCGGTGACCGGCATCTTCTGGCCGGGCCGGATCGAGGCGCTGCTCAAGCTGATCGGGCCGGCCAGCGACGGGCTCTACGCGGTCGACTACGTCGAGCCGCTGGCGAGCCCCGCCGGCAAGGCCTTCGTCGACAAGGCCAAGACGCTGCTCGGCGACGAGGCGAAGGGCATCAACCGCTATACCGAGGTCGGCTATGCCGCCGGCCGGCTGCTCGTCGACGCCATCAAGCGCTGCGGCAAGGACCTGACCCGCGCCTGCACCATCGCCGAACTGGAGAAGACCAAGGACCTGGCGACCGGTGTCATGGCGCCGATCAGCTTCGGGCCGGGCAACCGCTTCTCGTCCCAGGTCGTCAAGATCATGCGCGCCAACCACGGCGACCTGAGCTTCGTGCCGGTGGACTAGAGCGTTTTCGAGCGAAGTGGACGCCGGTTCGCGTGAAGAAAACGCGACAAATCAAACAGATAGAGCATTTCGGCGATTCGAAGAAACGCGGAAATGCTCTAGACCGCCCGAATGGATGTGTCGTTTCGATGGATGGCCGGGGCCGACCCGGCCATCCATCCACTTCGAGAACGTCAACAAGCAGCAGGCTCGCCCCGATGAAAGTCCTGATCGTCTATGCCCATCAGGAGGAGAGATCCTTCAACCGGGCGCTGCTGCAGCGCGCCCTCGACGAGCTCGCCGCCGGGGGCCACGAGGTCCAGGTCTCCGACCTCTACGCGATGGGCTTCGACCCGGTGGCGAGCGAGGCCGATTTTTTCGAGCGCCGCTTTCCGGACCGGCTGCAATACGACCGGGAACAGAAGCACAACCACCAGCACCAGTCGCTGCGGGCCGACATCGCCGGCGAGCTCGACAAGCTCATCTGGTGCGACACGCTCATTCTTCAGTTTCCGCTCTGGTGGTTCTCGGTTCCCGCCATCATGAAGGGCTGGATCGACCGCGTGTTCATCAACGGCCCGGTGTATGGCGGCGGCAAACGCTATGACACGGGCGGCATGCGCGGCCGGCGCGCCATGGTCGCCACCAGCACCGCCGCCTACGACACGATGTGCGCCCCCGACGGCCTGGTCGGCGCTCTCGACGTGATCCTGTGGCCGATCCAGAACGGCATGCTCGCCTATGCCGGCTTCCAGGTGCTGCCGCCATTCGTCGCCTGGTCCGTCAACTTCGTCGATGAGGCAACGCGGCAGGGCTACCTCGACGGCTATGCCGAGCGCATTCGCGGGCTCGACGCCACCCGCCCCCTGTTCTTCCATCCCCTGAACGACTTCGGCACGGATTGGCGGCTCAAGCCGGACATCGCAGCCGCCACTGTCGGCCAGCGGCGAGCCTAGTGGCGCTTGAACGGCGCCTAGGCGCGTGCTAAATACGAACGACCAGTCGGATTATTTAATGTCGAGATCGAGTCGCCGATAGCCGCCGGGTGCGGACGGCGGCTCCATCGACGACGAAGGATGCGGAACGGAGAGCGGCGATGAATGTCATGACCCGAGCTTCGCAATGGGGCGAACTGATCCGGCCGGATCGCGTTCACGGCTCGATCTACAGCGATGCGGACATCTTCGAGGCCGAGCTGAAGCAGATCTGGTACAAGACCTGGGTCTACGTCGGCCACGAAAGCGAGATTCCGGAGCGCGACGACTTCGTCGTGAAGTCGATCGGGCCGCAGCCGGTGATCATGACCCGCGACAAGGACGGGCAGGTGCACCTGCTGCTCAACCGCTGTTCGCATCGCGGCAATCAGGTGTGCCTGGCCGACAAGGGCAACCAGCGCACCTTCACCTGCCCGTTCCACTCCTGGACCTTCGCCAATGACGGCCACCTGATCGGCTATGCCTTCCCCGACGGCTACCAGGGCCAGGACAAGTCTCAGCTCGGCCTCGGACGGGTAGCGCGGGTCGCCTCCTACCGGGGTTTCGTCTTCGGCTCCTTCGCCGCCGAGGGGCCGTCGCTGGAGGAGCATCTGGGCGGTGCCGCAGAGACCATCGACCGCCTGCTCGCCACCTCCCCCACGGGCGAGATCGAGATCACGGCCGGCTTCCTCAAGCACCGCGTCAAGGCCAACTGGAAATTCATCCTCGAGAACGAATGCGACGGCTATCACCCAGCCTTCGTGCACGCCTCGATCTTCAGCGTCGCCGACAGCGGCATCGGCTCGCTCTACGGCGCCAAATCCACGGCGGTGACGCGCGACTATGGCAATGGCCACACCGAGGTGGACCTGCGGCCCGAGTTCCGCCGCATCGGCAAGCCGCTGGGCTGGTTCGGCACCAACACCGAGCGCCTCTCCGACTACGCCGGCAAGATGCGCACGGCCTACGGCGAACAGCGTGCCGACGAGATCATGATCGACGGCACGCCCCACGTCATGATCTTCCCGAACCTGTTCATCGCCGAGATCCAGATGTTCGTGCTGCAGCCCCTCGCCGTGGACGACACGGTGCAGCACGTCACCGCGCTCCAGTTCAAGGGCGCGCCGGACATGAACCGCCGCATGCGCCAGCAGACCATGGGTTCGGTCGGCCCCGCCGGCCTGCTGCTCGCTGACGATTCCGAGATGTACGAGCGCTCCCACCGCGGCGTGCTGATGCGCGAGCCGGAGTGGATCTACCTCGGCCGCGGCCTGCACCGCGAGCGCCGCGACGAGGACGGCTACCTCGTCGGCCACGCGACCGACGAGGTTCCCTCGCGCGGCATCTGGAACCACTACCGCCGCGTCATGGAGGCCCTGTGATGGGTGATCGCGTCAGCCTCGAATTGCTGAGCGACGTGCAGCAGTTCGTCTTCCGCGAGGCGCGGCTGCAGGACGACCACCAGTACCAGGCCTGGGAGTCGCTGTGGACCGACGACGGCGTCTACTGGATCCCGGCCAACGGCGACAGCAGCGACCCCGAAAGGGAGATGTCGATCGTCTACGACAACCGCTCCCGCATCTCGCTGCGGGTGAAGCAGTTGCTGACCGGCAAGCGCCATACCCAGGCCCCGCCCTCGCGCCTGCGCCGGATCGTCTCGAACGTCGAGGTCCTCGGCACCACCGACAGCGGTGACATCAAGGTCGGCGCCAACACCATGATCTTCGAATCCAACCTGCGCGACGACACCATCTGGGCGACGCGCAACGAATATGCGCTGCGGCCGCAGGAGGGCGAACTGCGCATGGCGTACAAGAAGGTACTGCTGGTGAACAACGAGAAGGCGCTCTACACGCTGTCCTTCCTCGTTTGAGCAACGATGCAGTGGTTTTAATGTTTTGGTGGATGGATGGTCGGGTCAAGCCCGACCATGACGAAGCTGAGAGCGGAAGCAGCCAATCTCAACGTCATGGTCGGGCTTGACCCGACCATCCATCTACTTAAGGGCCCAGCAAACGATCGGACCTCTGGGCCGCACCATTTGGGAGAGAACGGATATGGCCGCCGACCCCGTCCTGCTGACCGTCGATGACGGGCTTGCGCACATCCGTCTCAACCGGCCGGATGCCTCCAACGGCATGAACATCGCCCTGCTCAAGGCGCTGTACGATGCCATCATGACCTGCCACGGCGATCCCGAGGTGCGCGCCGTGCTGCTCACCGGCGAAGGCCCCAACTTCTGCGCCGGCGGCGATGTCAAGGATTTCGCTTCCAAGGGCGAAGCGCTGCCCGACTACCTGCGCCAGACCTGCACGTATCTGCAGATTTCCGTCGGCGCGCTGCTGCACCTGCAGCCGCCGGTCGTCGTCGCCGTGCACGGCTTCGCCGCCGGCGGGGGCGGCTTCGGCCTCGTCTGCGCCGCCGACCTCGTCATCGCCGGGCAGTCGGCCAAGTTTCTCGCCGGCGCCACCCGCGTCGGCATGGCGCCGGACGCGGGCGTGTCGGTGACCTTGCCGCGCCTCGTCGGCTTCCGGAAGGCGGCCGAGATCATCCTCACCAATCCCGTGCTCAGCGCCGAGGAGGCCAAGGCACTCGGCCTCGTCAACCGCATCGTGCCGGACGAGGAGGTCGTCGATGCCGGCCTGGCACTGGCGCGCGAGCTCGCCGCCGGCGCCCCCCGGGCCTTGGCCGCCGCCAAGCGCCTGCTGTGGAACGGCATCGGGCTCAGCGTCGACACCTGCCTGCCGGAGGAGGCACGCACCGTGGCCGAGCTGTCGGGCACCGCCGATGCCCGCGAGGGCCTCGCTGCGGTGATCGAGCGTCGCAAGCCCACCTTCGTTGGGCGCTGACATGACCAGCCTTGCGGGCCGCCGCGCCTTCGTCACCGGTGCCGCCAAAGGCATTGGCGCCGCTATCGCCCGCGCCTTCGCCGAGGCGGGCGCCGACGTGGTGATCGCCGATCTCGACGGCGACGCCGGCACGGCGCTCGCCCGCGCGCTCGGCGCCACCGCCGTGCGCCTCGACGTCACCGACGTCGCCGCGGTGACCCGGGCGATCACCGACGCGGCCCCGGTCGACATCCTGGTGAACAATGCCGGCGTCGACCAGCACGCCTTCTTCACCAAGACCACCGAGGCCGATTGGCGCCGGCTCATCGACATCAACCTGATCGCGGTGCTGGCGACGACGCACGCGGTGCTGCCGGGCATGCAGGCCGCCGGCTTCGGCCGCATCGTCAACATCACCTCCGAGGCGGGCCGTATCGGCTCCAAGGGCGGCTCGGTCTACTCCGCCGCCAAGGGCGGCGTGATCGCCTTCACCAAATCGATCGCCCGCGAGAACGCGCGCTTCGGCATCACCGTCAACGCCGTCGCCCCCGGCCCGATCCGCACGCCGATGCTCGAGGACGCGGTGCGGCAGGGTGGCGACAAGATCCTGAAGGCAATGACCGACGCCACGCTCCTGGGACGCTTGGGCGAGACCGAAGAGGTCGCAGCCGCCGCGCTGTTCCTCGCCTCCCAGGAAGCGGCCTTCATCACCGGGGAGACGCTGAGCGTCTCGGGCGGCATGGGGCTGGGCGGCTAGCTGCCGTATGACCGCGCGCCCGCAAGCTCGGAACGCGCCACGACTGGGAGGACACCATGAACATGCAAGCGCGCGAGGCCCCGCCCGTCAGCCCTGCCGAGCCGTTCCGGCCGGCCGATCCGCCGTGCCTGACCGAAGAGCTGCGGCTGATGCGCGATCAGGTCCGCCGCTTTGTCGATCAGGAGGTGCTGCCCCACGCCGACGCTTGGGAGAAAGAGGGCAAGATCCCGCGTCCCGTCTTCCGCCGCATGGGGGAGCTCGGCTTTCTGGGCATGCGCCATTCGCCGGACTACGGCGGCACGGACATGGGGCCGCTGGCGTCCATGGTCTTCGCCGAGGAACTGGCACGCTCGGGCTACGGCGGCTTCACCTCTTCGGTCCTCGTCCACACGGACATGTCGGCCTGCCACATCACGCTGCGCGGCACGCCGGAGCAGAAGGCCAAGTACTTGCCCGCCATCATTCGCGGCGAGACGGTCTGCTCCATCGCCGTCACCGAGGCTGACGCCGGCTCCGACGTCGCTGGCCTGCGCACGCGCGCCGCGCGCGACGGCGACCACTGGGTGATCAACGGCTCCAAGATGTTCATCACCAATGCCTTCTACGGCGACCTGCTGATCGTCGCCGCGCGCACCGATCCCGGCGCCAAGGGCAGCCGGGGGATCTCCCTGTTCATCGTCGAGCGCAACCTGCCGGGTATCACCGCCACCAAGCTCGACAAGCACGGCTGGCTCTGCTCCGACACCGCGGAGCTCGGCTTCGTCGACGTGCGCGTGCCGGCCGATGCGCTGCTCGGCGAGGAGAACCGCGGCTTCTACGGCATCATGGAGACGTTCCAGAACGAGCGCATCTGCATTGGCGGCATCTGCGCCGGCGAAAGCGCCAAGGCGATCGAGTTCACGCTCGACTACGTCAAGACGCGCCAGGCCTTCGGCGGCCCGCTGTGGAACCAGCAGGGCGTGCGACTGAAGCTCGCCCTCCTCGCCTCCAAGGCCGCCGCCGCCCGCCAGCTCGCCTATCACGCGGCCGAGCTCGCCAGCCTCGGGCAGGACTGCATCCGCGAGGTGTCCATGGTGAAGGCGCTGGCGCCGGAGGTGCTGCAGGAGGTGGTGCACGGCTGCCTGCAGCTGCACGGCGGCACCGGCTACATGCGCGGCACGCCGATCGAGCGCATGGTGCGCGATGCCCGCATCCTGACCATCGGTGGTGGCGCCACCGAAGTCATGCTCGAAGAGGTGGCCAAGCGGATGTAGCTGCCAAAGCGCTTCGCGAGCGGGGAATCACCCCCGAGAGAAGAAGCGCTTCAGATTCAAGAAAAGGGATCTGGAGCAATTCTCCACGCGTCACGGCACGCTGAGCGCCAGTCCGTCGAGCTCGTCGCTCACCTGGATCTGGCACGACAAGCGCGAGAAGGGCCCCACGTTGTCGGCGAACTCCAGGAGCGCCGCCTCGTGCTCCTCGGGCGCCCCCACCCGCTCCAGCCACTGCGCATCCACGTGGACGTGACAGGTGGCGCAGGAGCAGGCGCCGCCGCAATCGGCGGTGATGCCCGGGACACCGGCGCCTACGGCCGCTTCCATCACCGACGCACCGGCGTCAGCCTCGACCTCGTGCCGGCCCCCGTCGGCGGTTGCAAAGACGATCCTGGTCATGCGCAAACCGCCGCGCTCGAAGCTACGACCTCCTTCATCGGCACGCCGGTGTCGACGAGTTGCGCAACGTCGACCGGCTTCTGCGAGGCGATGAGCAGCTTGCCCGCCATGAACTCCTGCGGCGCGTTGACGGCTTCAACGGCGACGACGGCGCCCGATCGCAGATGAAAAGCGGCGAACCGCCCGGATCCCGCGTTGCCACGGATCAGCACCTGATCGGCGGCGATGGGCAGGCCGGCGATCTGCAGCTTGAACTCATACTGGTCAGACCAGAACCACGGCACCTCCGGTGCCGGTGCCGGTCGCCCGGTGATGGCGGCAGCCGCCTGCTTGCCTTGTTCCAGCGCGTTCGGCACGCTCTCCAGCCGCCAGGTGCACCCGTAGAGCGGCAGCGGCCGCCGGGTCATGTCGCCGATGGCGAAGATCGCGGGATCGGACGTACGCGCCTCCAGATCCACCACCACCCCGCTGTCGCAGGCGAGCCCCGCCGCTTGCGCAAGCTCGTCGTTGGGCTGGGCACCGACGCCGACGAGCACGGCGTCGCAGGCGATCACGTTGCCGTCCGACAAGGCTACGCCGCAGACCTGCCCAGCCGTGCCGGTGAGCGCCTCCACCCCGGCGCCGAGCACGAAGCGCACGCCACGCGCCGTGTGCGTGTCGGCGTAGAACGCCGACAGTTCCGGGCAGGCGACGCGGGCGAGCAGGCGGCTCTCCCGCTCGATGACGGTGGCCTCCGCCCCCAGGTGGCGCGCCGACGCGGCCACCTCCAGGCCGATATAGCCGCCGCCGATGATCGCCAGCCGCAGGCCGGGCCGCAGCACGGCCTTGAGGCGGTCCGCATCGGCGATGGAGCGCAGGGCGAGAACACCGTCGAGCCCCGCGCCGGGCACCGGGAGCGTGCGCGGGCGGGCCCCGCAGGCGAGGATCAGGCTATCGTAGGGGTAGACCGAGCCGTCGGACAGCTGCACCGCCCTGCCCTCCCGGTCGAGCGCCGTGGCCGTCGCGCCCAGCCGCAGCTCGATGCCGGCGCCGGCATAGTAGTCGGCCGGCCTGAGCAGCAAGGTCTCGCTGCCGGCCTCGCCCTTGAGCCAGGCCTTCGACAGCGGCGGCCGCTGATAGGGCGGATAGGCCTCCTCGCCGACGAGCGTGATCGGCCCGGCGAACCCGAACTGGCGCAGCTGCGCGGCGACGGCGCCGCCCGCATGCCCGGCGCCGACGATCACGACACGACGATCAGTGCTGCTGCCGCTCAAGGCGCGTCCCCATGCGTCAATTAATAAACCGGACGTTTAATATATAATTGAGCGAGACGCAAACACCCGCAGGTCCTGCGCCGCGGACGACCACGGCCGACGGCGTCCTGCGGTCCCCGGCGCCGGCTCTCCCGGCCGGCGCCGCGTGGAACGCGCCGAGCCTCAGGTCGACGGATCCTGCTCCGGCACCCGGGCCGACGGCATCGGCAACGCGGCTGTCGCCGGTGGCGCGCCGAGCGCCGGATTGGCCGAGCGTGCCTTGAGGCGGGCCAGGACCGACGCCCCCGAGCCCGGCCCCTGCAGCAACCCCGCATCGGCCAGCCGCCGGTCGAGGTCGCCGCCGGTCTGGATCTCCTCCAGCTGGTTGGCCGCGTCGAACTGGGCGGCGCGGGCCGCCTGCTTCTCCTTCAGGCGCTGCAGCGAGGCGGCCGCGTTGTTGAGGGTCGACACGGCGCCGGCGCCGTGGCTGACGATGGCCTCCTGCGCCTTCTGCACCGATTCCGTTACCTTGACGGTATCGATCTCGCGCTTCATCGCCTGGATCTTCTGGCGAATGCGGACCACCGCCTCGCGCAGCTCCGCTTCCTTCCTGGACAGCGCCTCGAGCACGCCGCCCTCGCGTTCGATTTCGCCCTCCAGCAGAGCAATCCGGTCGGCGAGCTCCTGGGCGAGCTGGTCGTGCCCCTGCTCCACCGCCCGCTCGAGCACGGCCATGTCGCGCCCGTGCTTTTGCTGGAGGTCGCCGACCTTGTCGCGCGCCAGCTTGGCCTTGCCCATGAGGCCGGCAAGATCGGTCTGCGCCTTCAGCAGCGCCGTCTCGGCGTCGCGGAGCTGCTGATCGAGAATGCGCATGGTCTGTGAATCGGCGATGGTCTCGGCCGTCTCGTTGACGCTGCCGCGCACTGCCGTGAACAATCGTCCCCAAACGCTCATATCGTCCTCACCCCGTCTGTCCGGCCTTCCAGGCCTCGATCATCTCGGCCGCATCGATGGCGTTGCGGCCGAGTGCTTCGAGCTCCTCGATGATCTCCTCGAGCTCGGAGCCGGCGCTGAGCTGGCCGAAGATCTCATAATACTCGCGCCCGTCGATGTCGGTGATGCCGAAGGTCGACAGCGGCAGCAGCTTGTTGGCGCGCAGCAGCCGGTGCTCGAAGACCGCCCCGTCGACGATTTCGTCGACCGGCACGAGCGCCACGCTCGCCTGTACCTCCAGCCCGGCGACGCCGACGACCACTGCGAGATCGCCGTGCTCGTGCAGGATGACCTCGATCACCCCGGCGCCACCGGGCGCGGCGGCGACGCTCATCTGCCCGTTCTGGACCTGCTCGCAGGTCGCCAGGGCACTCGCCAGCCCCGCGGTGTCCCAATATTGCCCTTTGTCCATTGCCCCCACCTTGTCTACCCTCGGCCCATGGTCTTCAGAGCGAACAGGGCCCCGATCCGGATGTGGCGCCCCATGGTCCCTTCCGCCACCCGAGCATCGGGCGCGCCAGGCGACGCGGCCGACAGCCGACGTCATTCGTTGTCCCCTTTGTGCCTCAACTCGGCATCCTCTGTCACCGGCGTGTGCCGGCGCGCTGGCACAGGTTCGCTCGGCGCGATCCACGACGCCGGTCGCCGATGACGAGGCGCGCAGCCCTCCAAGGACGTACAGCATGGTGTTCAAACGCCTGAGCGGCCTGTTCGGCGAGAGGCCCGGCGCCACGCCGGCGAGGCGCGGCCCGTTCGGCCTTGGATTGGGGCGCGCCGTGTCCTTCGATCTGCTGCGGCTCAAGCTGGAGCTCGACAAGCTAGCCATGCAGCCGCCGGCCGAGACGCTGGTGATCTCGGGCCATGGCATCGCCCAGCTCGACGCCTCCGCGCTGATCCATCGCTACTACAACGACGACAACACCATCCTTCAGGTGCTGTGCAGCGACGGCATCGGCGACGAGAACATCCGCGAGATCACGCTGTTCCATCCGTGGGACGAGGTCGTTCCGTCCTCGCCGGCGGAATGGGCGGCATGGGATGGCACCAACGGCCGGATCGGCGCGCCCGCCTTCGAGGCGGACGGCTTCCATTTCGAGCGCGTCTGGGGCGAGCCCGCGACCGCCTGGGTGCCGCCGGCCGAGTTCACCGAGGAGGTGGCGGCCGGCGACGGCGAGCCGCGGCTGATCCACCAGAAGATCATGCCCTACCGGCGCCAGGTCGGCACCCTGGTCGAGAACCTCCTGATCACCGTGGAGCGTGACCTCGCCTCGCGCGATCGTGGCAGCATCAGCTTCATGATCGGCTATGGTCTTGCCAGGGCCGACGTCACACCGGTCTGAGTACGAGGGAGCACCGATGCTGGCGGGGTATCTCAGCGGCCTTCCGGCCTTTCTCATCTATTTCGTCGCGGCGAGCGCCCTCGTGGTCATCTTCGCCGCCGCCTACGTGCAGGTCACGGCCCACCACGAGCTCGCTCTAATCCGCCAGGGCAACCTCGCCGCGGTGCTCGCCTTCCTCGGCGCGCTCGTGGGCTTCGTGCTGCCGCTCACCACGGCCATGCGCTTCAGCGTCAACATGGTGGATTTCGTCGTCTGGGGGGTCATCGCCGCCATCGTGCAGATCGCCGCCTATTTCGTCGCGCGGCTGCTGATGCCCGGCGTCGTCGACCGCATCACCGCCGCCGACATCGTCGGCGGCGCCTGGCTCGGCGGCATGGCCGTGGTCTTCGGCATGGTCAACGCCGCCAGCATGACGCCCTGAAGCGGCCGGCCGAGAGCCGCACCGAGCGAGGAGGATAAACGAGGCCCGATGAAGCGTTCATCATCCGTCCGCCTGAGCCTGATGGGAGCGGCCGCGGTCACCAGCCTCGCCGCCTGCGACTCCTCGCCGACGGCCAGCAGTGTCGCTTTCACCTCGATCGCCGAGTGTGTTGCCGCGAATTACAGCGAGAGCCAGTGCCGCAGCGCCTATGACGCCGCCCTCACGGCACACGCGGACAAGGCGCCGCGGTTCAAGACCCGCGACGAGTGCCTGCGCGGCGTCGATGTGGACAATTGCACCGAGACCGCCGTGCGCAACCCGGACGGCACGTTCAGCCAGGTCTTCCTACCGCTGATGGCCGGCTACATGCTCGGCAACGCTCTGGCGCCCCGCCAGCAGCCAAGCGGCCCGTCGTCGGGTGGGGGCTATGCGGGCGGCGGCCGCTGGGGCGGCTATACCAGCAGCACGCCCCTGTACCGCTCCCGCGATTACCCGGCGAACTACCGCGATTCCGGCAATCTGACGAACAGCCGCCCGCCAGGAGCCACAGTTTCGCGACCGCCGAACGTCAACACGACCACGATCGCCCGCTCCGGCTTCGGCTCGACCAGCCGCTACTTCGGCGGAGGCTCGAGCTGATGCGGCGCCTCGCCATCGCCGAGCGGCCGGACTGGCAGGCGACGGCCGAGGCCTGCGGCTTCAACTTCCACCACATGTACGGCGAGGCATACTGGGACGAGACGGCGTGCTTCGCCTTCACGCTCGAGGAGATCGAGCGCGACATCGAGGAGCCGTCGCGCGAACTGCACGCCATGTGCCTCGACCTCGCCGACCGGGCCGCGGCGGATGAGGAACTGCTCGAACGGCTGGGCGTGCCCGAGCCGTTCCGCGACTACGTGGCCGGCTCCTGGCACAAGCGGGAGCCGACCGTCTTCGGCCGGTTCGACCTCGCCTATCGGGGCGACGGACCGGCCAAGCTGCTCGAATATAACGCCGACACGCCGACGGGCCTCTACGAGGCGGCCTATTTCCAGTGGGTCTGGCTGGAGGAAGCCAAATCGCTCGGCATCGTGGCCGCCACGTCCGATCAGTTCAACTCGATCCAGGACGAGCTGATCGCCGCCTACGGGGCGCTGCCGAAGCGCTCGATCCTGCATTTCAGCACGGATGGCGGCAGCGTCGAGGATTTCGGCACCATCACCTACATGATGGACTGCGCGCTCCAGGCGGGCCAACGCCCCAAGTTCGTCGACATCGCCGCCATCGGCCACGACCTCGCGGACCGCTTCACCGACCAGGATGATCTCGTCATCGATGTGCTGGCCAACATCTATCCGTGGGAGTGGCTCTTCACCGAGGAGTTCGGGCCGAAGATCCCGCGCTCCGGCACGCGGTTCATCGAGCCGGCGTGGAAGGCGATGCTCTCCACCAAGGCCATTCTGCCGCTGCTCTGGGAGCGCCATCCCGGCCACCCCAACCTGCTGCCGGCCTTTTTCGAAGGCGATCCGCGAGCCGGCGGCCTGACCGATCATGTGCGCAAGCCGCTGTTCTCGCGCGAGGGGGCCAACATCTCCCTCAATCGGGGCGGCCGCACCGTGGCGCACATCGACGGCCCCTACGGCGGCCAGGACCGCTGGGTGCGCCAGCAGGCGACGGAACTCTTCTCGAGCGCGCACGGCCACGCGGTTCTCGGCACCTGGATCGTGGGCGACGAGCCCTGCGGGCTCGGCATGCGCGAGGACGCCTCGCCGATCACCATGAACCTGTCCCGGTTCGTGCCGCACATCATCGTCGAGGAATGACCCAGGCTAGCGCCAGAGGCCAAGCTCCTCCCACTTCGACTGGGGGATCTCGCCGAGCAGCTTGTAGTCGAACGACCGAACTCGCATCCGGTCTGGCGTCGTCTCGCAGACGAACGAGAGGCCATACCAATGCCCCTTGCTGCGGATGACGGCCCCTTCGCCGGTCGCCGTATCCCCGACACGCTTGACCGGCCCGGCCGCATCCAGCATGGCGCGATCGGGGCGCAGGCCCGCCTCGGACTTGCCGATCGCCGCCATGGCCGCCATGTCGCAAACCTGATTGAAGCGGGAATCCGGCTCGAGCCGCTTCAGGACGTGATCCAGATGGCTCTCTGCTGCCGCTTGCGCCACGCCCAACAGTGTCACGCCCATCGCAAGCACAGCCATTCGTATCATTCGGACACCTTCCTCAACGCTGCGAGCCACCCGACCCGATTCAAGGGCCCATCGCTTTAGAGGAGGTGTGTGGCGATGGCGAGCCCGGCGGCGTGCGCATGCCGCAGGCCGGACAAGCCACCCGAGCGCGGCGAAGGGACTGGCGGGGGTCGGCCCAGCCGCGCGCCGCGGCGCCTGTGCGACACGATTGGTCGCCTGGTCCAGCTCATTTGCCGATCGCTCTGCCCTGATGTTTTGCGGCTTTGAGCGCATGGATGGCTGGCCTGACCCACCTTCCCACGAAAGCCCCTACGCTGGGCAGCGGCCGCCATTCACGGCCAAGGAGCTGAAGCGGGGAACGCGTCGGACCGCGCCGCTTCAGCGGCAGGGCTGATGCCGACATCGTCGCCCGGGACGAAGATCGGCGGCGGCGTGCCGTTCAAATGAAAGCCGCCGACACGCCGGGCCTTATACAGATAGGGGTTGTGAGACGATACGGCGCGGGCGTTGCGCCAATGGCGATCGAGCGCCCCTTTCGCGTCGATCGCCGAAGCGCCGAGCGCATCGAAAAGCTGCGACGCCGCGCCCAGGACCAGCGGAACCAGAACCACCTGTGCAGAGGAAATGGCGATATCCGCCTCGACATAGGCTTCGTCCGTCGTCGGGGCGTAGGCGCCGTCGTGCTTCCATCGGTGCCAGGCGTCGTCGAGCGAAGCGGCGGCACCCAGCACGATCGAGCGGGCAGCACGGGCCACCGCGTTGATCTTGCCGACCTCGGCCTGAATGATCGGATCGTTGCGGGCCAAGTCTCCCGACCCGGTGGAATAGATGCGCCGCCGCGCCGCGACCTTGTCGGTCACGTCGCGGGCCGCCGCAGCGGCGATGCCTGCAAGCGTCGCCAGATGCACCAGCTGCGGGAAGTTGCCGCCCACCCGCGTGATCCGCTTGTCAGCGCCCAGAATTTCATCGGCGTCGACGACGACATCCTCGAAGACCGACGTCCCCGTCGCGGTCAGTCGCTGGCCGAAGCCGCCCCAGTCGTCGACAAGCGTCACCCCTATCCTGTCGGCGGGAACGACCACGGTGATGCGCTCGCCTTGATGGTCGACGGCGACGACGGGAATCCATTGGGCGTACAGACTACCGGTGCCGTAGGCCTTTCTGCCGTTCAGCCGGTAACGCCCATCCCCATGGGGCAGCACCTTCGTGCGGATCTCACCGATGGGCGTATCCGGCGGCTCGGTCGTCGCATTGCCGAACAGATCGCCTTGCGCCACCCGCTCGAGCCAAAATTTCTGCTTCGTCCACTCCGTGCGGAACATCAGATGCTCGACGTGGTGGAAATGCAGCCGCAACGACTGGGGCAGGTTGGATTCCGCCGCCCCCAGCTCGATCAGCAGCTGAAACAATTGCACGAGCGACGCGCCGTGGCCGCCCCATTCGACGGGCAGGCGCAGCGCACCGAACCTGTGCTCGCGCAACCATTCCACCTGCTCGAAGAGCAGGGTCCGATCGAGCTCCCGCGATACTGCGCTCTGCCTTATCGTCTCGAATACGGGCCGGAACCTCGCAAGCAGCTCACTGTCCTTCGGCCGATCTTTGCCTGACGTCACCGCTCGTCTCCACGCTGTCCGTACCAATGCGCTCAGGAAGAAGCTGGCTCGCCCTCGCCGCGGCGCTGCGAGGCTCCCCTCACGTGCCGCGTCGTCCCGCCTGCCGGGACACCGCCTCATCGGCCCATTCGCCGGCCCCATAGCGAAACCGCCGGCCATAGTGGCGGGAGGGCAGCTGCCCTCCCCGCCCGGCAAACAGCCTGTCCCGTAGGGTTCCCTCAGCGTAGTCCTCCTTGTAGGCGCCACGCTGCTGCAACTCGGGGACGACCAGGTCGACGAAATCCTCGTAGCTCTCCGGCGTCACCGCGCGCATGAGATTGAAGCCATCCACATCGGTCTCGCGAACGAAGGCCGTCAGTTGATCGGCTACCTGAGACGGCGAGCCGACGATGGGCGTATTGCGCGCGCCGAGCTTCATGAGCTCGAGCAGGCGCCGCACCGTCCAGGGACGGCCGGGGTTGTATCGCGTGATCGATTCCAGCGCGGCCACCATGGCCTGGGTGCCCTCCATCTCGATGGGCTCATCGGGACCGTAGCGGGAGAGGTCCACCCCGATCGAGGCACAGAAGTGCGTCAAGCCCGCCGCGGGACTTGCATAGCGCTGATACTCGCGGAGTTTCTCCTGGGCCGCCTTTTCGGTCCGGTCCACGATCACGATGACGCCAGAGAATATCTTGATGTCTTCGGCGGCCCGCCCGTTGGCGACGGCGCGCCGGCGCAGATCGGCAACGATGGACCTGGTCAGATCGACGGTCAGCGAGTTCGTGAAGACGCATTCCGCATGCCGCGCCGCGAAGGCCCGGCCGCGCGGCGATCCGCCGGCCTGGTACAGCACGGGGGTGCGCTGCGGCGACGGCTCGCAGAGGTGGATGGCATCGAGCTGGTAGAACGGACCGTCGTGGCGGATCCGGTGCACCTTGGCCGGATCGGTGAAGCGCCCGTTGCGCGCGTCCCGCACGACTGCATCGTCCTCCCAGCTTCCCTCCCAGAGCTTGTAGACGAGATCGAGATAGTCGTCCGCCATGTCGTAGCGATCATCATGACGGATCTGCTCCGTCAGCCCCATGGCGCGGGCGGCACTGTCCAGATAGCCGGTTACGATGTTCCATCCGATGCGGCCGCCCGTCAGATGGTCCAACGTCGAAAAGCGCCGCGCCAGCAGGTAGGGCCGTTCATAGGTGAGGTTGGCCGTCACGCCGAAGCCCAAGTGCCGCGTGGCATAGGCCATGGCCGAGATCAGGACGATCGGATCGTTGATCGGCACCTGAACCGACTGGAGCAGGGCGGCATCCGGCGAGGCGCCATAGACGTCGTTGGCGCCGATCACGTCCGCCAGGAACAATCCGTCGAACTTGCCCCGCTCCAGCGTCTGCGCCAGCTTCACCCAGTAATCCAGCCGCGCATAGTCGGCCGATTGGTCGCGCGGGTGGGTCCACAAGCCGTGGCATATGTGCCCGACGCTGTTCATGTTGAACGCGTTCAGCAGGATCTTCTTGTCTACGCCGTCGGGTCCCATGAGCCGCTACTGATCCACTAGAGTATATCCGGAGCTGAATTGGATGAAAACATGCAACCGCAACGCGCTCTACCAGGCAAAGCCGATCTGTCCGCTGTAGAGCTTGGTCAGGATCGATTTCACCTCCGGGTCGCCGTTGTAGACCTCGATGAATTGCGCCACCCGCGGATCGCCGGCGTCCTGGGCGCGCGTCACCCAGTGGATCGCATAGGTGTTGCTCGGCCTCTCGAAGGCGAGCGCGCCGGCGGGATCCTGGCCCGCGAGCTTGACGAAGGACGGAAACGTCAAGCCGAGGTCGACGTCCGGCAGCGAACGCACCACCTGCTGCGCTTCGACCTGGACGATCTTGATGCCCTTCGGATTGGCGATGATATCGCTCGGCGTGGCTTTGAAGTCGGCACCGTCCTTCAGCTTGATGACGCCGAGGGCTTGCAGGAACAGCAGTGCTCGCCCGGTGTTGACCGGATCGTTGGCAATCGAAATCTTGGCGCCATTCGGTAGATCGTCGATCGACTTCAGCTTGTTCGAGTAAGCACCGAGCCAGGAGATGTATCCCGGGGCGACTGCGGCCAACTTCCAGTTGTTGGCCTTCGTGGCGTTCTCGAGGAAAGGGATGTGCTGGAAGTAGTTCACGTCCACATCGCCGTCGGCCAAAGCCGTGTTGGGTGTAACCCAGTCGGTGAACTCGACGATCTTCACCCGCAAGCCTTGCTTTTCGGCCAGTTGCGCGGCGTGGCGGACCGCCTCGTTGGCGGGGCTCGAGGCCAGCCCGATGCGCAGCGGCTGGTCGGCCCGGGCCGAACCGAAGGAGAGCCCGGCCACCAGGACGAGGCCGAATTGGAGGGCGCGGAGAAGCCGACGCGAAGCCATGATCAGAAGCTCACTGATTGCGGGTGATTGCGAAACGCGGAGGTCGACCGGGACGATGCCTCTCTAAGTCATCGTCCCTCGCTCATTCTTGTTCAGGCGCACACTCTTCCGAGGTCCGGCATTCGCTTAGAGCATTTCCGCGTTTCTTCGAATCGCCGAAGTGCTCTATCTGTTTGATTCGTCGCGCTTTCTTCACGCGAACCGGCGTCCACTTCGCTCGAAAACACTCTAGGAGATGGCGCCCTCGGCCGCCCCGGGGCCAAGCCAGCGGAAGCGGACGGTATCGTCCTGCGGAACGCTGTGACCCAGGCCGCGCTCCCATGTGAGATAGTCGCGAAACGGCTGGTCGCGCTGTACCTTGAGGCGCATGGGCGAGCCCCAGTCGTCATCGAAGGGCGAGAGCAGTTGCGCCGGCTCGTAGTCGACCTCGATCGGCAGGCCGGCCGCACGCCAAGCCTGCGTTCCGCCGGCCACCGTATAGGCGTCGATGCCGAACAGGCGGCGGCTCTCGGATGCCGCATAGGCGGCGTTGAGCCCGTCGGGCGAGGTGAAGAGCACGGCCTCCGGCGCGCCGTGGGCCGCGATCCAGGCCGGCCACGCCGACCGCAGCACGAAGCGCGCCCCCGGAATATGGCCCTGCTCGAAGCCCAGGCTGGGGCCCACATCGACCACCTGAAGGCCGTCAGCGATGCGGGCGGCGGCTTCCTCGGGCGCCAATTGCCTGACATCGTCGGGCTCGGCTGGCAACGACGCGGCGGCGAGGGCTGCGCTGCCGGGCGCATCCAGGGGAAGGATATGGATCTCGGCGTCATCGAAGTGCGACAGCCAGAATGCGGTGACCGCGGCGCGCTTCAAATGAGCGTCATCGACGAGAATGATGCGGGCCCCTCGCACGGCAACCTGGACGTCATACGTCATCACCAATTGTCCGCCGGGTGACGACAAAGCTTCAGGCAGGTGCCCCTGCCGGTAGGCGGCCTCCGGCCGAACGTCGAAGACGTAGAGCGTGCGCTCCGCGCTCTCGGCGACGAAATTCAGGTACTGCGCCCGATCGATGACGCGCAGCCCGTATTGCTTCACGATGCCTTCGGCCTGATGCCGCAGCGCATCCTCGGCGGTAAAGGGCGCCGGCGGCGGCGCGCGCGAATGTCCCGGACCGGTCGGCAGGCCGTGCAGGACGGCCGCCATGATGCCGTCTTCGAGGAAGGCCACGTTGGCGCGCCTGTCCAGGCGCGCCAACGTCGTCGTCCCGACGATGCCGCGCGTGCGGCTGAAGCAGCTGACGACCCAGAGATGATCGGGGTCGGCGTTGGCGTGCAAGTCGTGGAGCGCTAGCTCCACGCCCGCCGCATTGCGGGCGCCGGCCAGCGACAGATTCTGGTGCTCATGGGCGGGGCGGCAATCGATGAGCGTCGTCGGCTGCCCGCGGTCCAGCCGGCCTTGAAGCTGTGCCGGCGTGATCGTCGGCGTGCCGTAGCGCGCATGCGCCAGATCGGCGAACGCCTTGACCAGAGTGTTGTATCCCGTGCCGAGTGCATATCCGCCGGCTGCCCAGGCGGCGATGCCGCCCGCCAGTATGCGCACGTCGACATAGCCGAGACTCCTCAGCCTGTCTTGCGCGTCATGGGCCAGTTCCTTGCCTTCATCATCGACGATAACGATCGGGACGGATGTCCGCGGTACCGTCCTCGGTATCTGGACCTCGAGACTGCTCAGCGCCTGATGCGACGAGAGGTTGATATGGCCCTGCGCAAAGACCTTTGCCTCACGGACATCGATCAGCGCGATCTCGTGCCGCCCCATAAGCTCCTGATGGAGCCAACGGGTATTGACCTGAGTATCTGATGGCGGAACCGCGGATCTGAACTGCACTCAACACGCCCTTGCTCTTGCGCGAACGTGCCATCGAACAATCGGCGCATACAATAGAATGTCTTTTCTTTTTTCCCACCGACTGTAGGACGAAACCAACGTCTGCGCGGGCAATCTTTGCCGCAGTTCTGAGCGCACTCGCGCAAGCGTTGAAGCCTCGCAGCGAGGCTCAACGCTTGCGCACCGCGTCCCGTGGCATGTTTTACTCTTTTACTTCGCATCCGCAGATCAACGTTCCTGCGCGTGCGGCGATATTGACATTCAATTCCATTGCCGACCGCGCCGCACTTTCAATAATCGGACCACGTTCGGAGGGCCCCGTGAGCGACGCAGCGATTTCTTCACGCAGCAACGTCATCGACCTCGCCACCCATCGGCGGGCGCGGGCTGCGGCGGACGCACGCCGTGGCGAGGCCGCGCCCTCCGGCCATCCGCTGCAGGCCACGCCGCCGCACGGCATCGTCTGGGTGCCGGTGATGATGATGGCGCCGTTCGGGGTGGCGATGGGGCTGCCGTTCACCGTGCCCATGATGGTGCCCTGCGGCATCGGCTGAGCCGCGCGTCCCTTCTGGCCAACGCTCGATTTGCCGGCCGGGACCGCCGCCGCCGCGCTGGACCCCGAAATTCGCCTCATCTCGATCACGGCCCGCCGCTCGGCGGGTCCGCCCGCTCGGACGCAGGTCAGGCGGTCAACCGGAACTCACGGACCCGATGTCGCTGCAGGACGAGGATACGGACGCAATCCCTGAGATCGACGAGGCGCTCGGCGACCTTGCCGGCACTGTCGGCGCCAATCTGAGACGGATCCGCACCCGGCGTGGCCTCTCCCTCGAGCGGCTCGCCAAGCTGTCCGGGGTCAGCCGCGCCATGCTCGGCCAGATCGAAACCGGCAAGAGCGTGCCGACGATCAAGATCCTCTGGAAGATCGCCCATGCCTTGGCGGTCCCGTTCGCCACGCTGATCGCGACCAACGACCTGGGCAGCCTCGTGGTGCTCCGCCAGGACGACGCCAAGGTGCTGAGCTCCTCGGGCGGCAAGTTCACGTCGCGCGCCCTGTTTCCCTTCGACGCCGATCGGCGGACCGAGTTCTACGAGTTGCGCATGGCTCCTCGCCACGGCGAGTGTGCCGACGCGCACTCGCCGGGCACGCGAGAGAATCTCATCGTCGTGCGGGGCACCGTGGAGATTACGGTCGACAAGGAGCCCGCCGTTGTCTTGAGCGAGGGCGACGCGGTGTTGTTTGCGGCTGACGTGCGCCACCGCTACCGCAATCTGGGCTCGGACGAGGCCGTGCTTTATCTCGTCATGACCTATGTCGAGGAATTGCGCTGAGCGCCAGGGGCGCGCCGCAACCGGGTGACTCGCCCCGTCGCAAGAGCAGCGCTCCAGACGCAAGACATGATGGCATGCGCGCGTGCCATCGGTGTCGCCATCCCGCGGCGGACGGGTCCGGCCGGCGGATGAACGGGCCCGCGCGGGGCCCGTCCGATGTGCGACGATCAGGCGGCCGCCGGCATGCAGCACATCATCATGCCGCCGCAGCAAGTCATCAACGGCATGCCCGACCCCATCATCTTCATCATGCTGTTGCAGCACTCCATGAACATCTCGCTCGACATGCCGGCCATCGGCTTCATCTCGCAGATCATGCCGGTGTCGGTCATCCTGCAGGTCATGGTGCACATCATCATCGGCATCATGCCGCTGGTCATCATCGGGTTTATCCCCATCATGGGGTTCATGCCCATCATCATCGGGCCCATGCCGCTCATCATCGGCATCATGTTGGGCATCGGCATCGGCATCATGGTCATGGCGGCGGTCATCGGCTTGTCTCCAGTGGGTTTCTGTCAGTCAGCTCGACGCCATGCGCGCCAGCCATGGGGCTTTCCCTCTACGCACCACGCCATGACCGCAACACGCATCACCGCTCACCCTGCCGTTTCCTCCACTGGCGTCAGCAGGCCCACGATCAAAGCAGCGGATGCATCGGTGAAAGCGGAGAAGCGTCCGTTATCGCGGAGGACCCAGCCCACCGCGTCCGGCCTGAACGCCCGGTCAGTCGTGCGATACGGACAGTCCCGCGAAAAGCGGCGCGTACGCGGCGAGCCTGCGGGATACGAACTCCGTGAACAGCCGCACGCGCTTCGTCTTGCGTGTCTCCCCGTGGGTGAGAAGCCAGAGCGTTCCGTACAGGTGCAGGTCGGTGCCCGGCACCCTCACCAGCAGGGGGTCGGCATCTCCGACGAAGCACGGCAGTGTCGTCATCCCGAGCCCTTGCCTTGCCGCAACGATCTGCGCCTCAGCGTCCGTGGTCCTGAACGGAACCCCCGTGGTGCGGACCTCGCGGGCCCAGTCCGGGATTCCATGAATGCTTATGACGATCCACCGGTTGGGATCTGGCGCGCCCGCATGCGATGCGGCTAGTCGTTCGCGGGACATGTAGACGCCTCCGAACAGCTCCGGTCCCTTCAGGCCGTGAAGATTGAGCGGCAGGGTTTTGCGGTCGTAGACGACGCGGATCGCCACGTCGGCCTCTCGGTTGGTCAGATTTGCCAGCTCGCCGGACGACAGGATCTCCATCTCGATGTCCGGATACAGACGCGCGAAATCGGTGAAGTCCGGCATGAGCAGGTGGGTCGCGAGGGTCGGTGCCAGTGTCACCCGCAGAAGCCCGCGCACGCTCTGGTCGCGGCCGAAGACCCGCGTCTCCAGCTGGTGCGACGACGCTTCCATCTGGTCCGCGAGCTCGAGGACCTCCTCTCCCACGGCCGTCAGGCGGTAGCCCGAAGGCAGCTTCTCGAACATTTGCGCCCCGAGGCGTTCATCGAGCTGGGCGACGCGTCGCAGCACGGTCGAGTGATTCACCCCGAGGCGCTCGGCGGCGGCCCGCACCGAGCCTGCGCGCGCGACGGCAAGAAAGTAGCGGACGTCATCCCAGTCGATCATGGTGCATTCCGGCACCGCTGGGTGCGCCTGCCAAAGCTCGTGTCCGACACGTCGGACAGCATCTCGTATGTGGATAGCACGGGCGGTCATCAGAGCCCATGCCGACAAGCGCGGCCCGATTTCGAACGGCGGACACCAATCGTTGCGGCTGGTGTCAGTCGTCCAGCCGGATCGATTTCGCACCACCGATGTGCGCGCTTCCGCACTCAACGCCTGACGCCGATGGGCCCATCTCGAGGTCCTCGGGGACCTCCCCGGACGACCCAAAGATGGAGCCTGAAGGAAGCTTCATGTCCCAAACGGGAACAGAGACGCTGTCCGACACGACGAAAGGAGAAGTCATGGGAAAGCTTGAAGGTAAGGTTGCAGTCATCACGGGCGGATCGAGCGGCATGGCGCTGGCGAGCGCCAGGCGGTTCGTTGAAGAAGGCGCCTATGTCTTCATCACGGGCCGGAGGCAGGATGCGCTCGACGAGGCCGTCGGGCTGATTGGCCGGAACGTGACCGGCGTGCGCGGCGATGCGGCCCATCTCGACGACCTCGACCGTCTGTTCGACACGGTCAAGCGGGAAAAGGGCAAGATCGACGTCCTGTACGCCAGCGCCGGCACGGGCGAAGCGGTCCCACTGGGCGAGATTACCGAGCAGCATTTCGATGCGACCTTCGGCCTGAATACGCGCGGCACGCTCTTTACGGTTCAGAAGGCGTTACCGCTGTTCAACGATGGCGGATCGATCTTCATGACCGGGTCGGTTGCTTCGGTGAAAGGTTTTCCTGGTTACGGCGTGTATTCGGCGAGCAAAGCGGCGTTGCGCTCATTCGCACGCACTTGGCTCAACGAACTGAAGGGCAGGAATATCCGGGTGAACGTGCTGAGCCCAGGGCCGATCGCCACACCGATGCAGGACCAGGTTCTCAACGAGGAGGCGAAGCAGATGTTCGAATCCCTGATCCCGCGGGGAAAGATGGGTCGTCCTGAGGAAATTGCGGCGGTGGCGCTGTTTCTTGCTTCAGACGATTCGAGCTTCGTGAATGGGGTGGAGTTGTCTGTCGACGGCGGCTTCTCGGCCATCTGAATTCGCGCCGGATCGCCGGAAGCGGCTGGATCCGGAAGGCGATCACGGCAGGCCGTCTACGCGTCAATTCAGGCATTCGAGCGATGACGCGCCTCGCTTGGGGTGGCGTCCGAAGTTCTCGCGAAGGTCGTCATGCAGCGAAACGGACAACCAGCGCCGCTGAAGGCCGGGCGATCAATATCAACACGGATCGGAGAAGCATTATGAGCTATGCGATTGTAGGATTCGGTGCGGTAGGCCAGGCCCTCGCCCGCGCCTTCGCCCGTAAGGACATCAAGGTGGCCGTCGCGAGCCGCCGGCCGCCCGAGGCGTTGGCGCCGCACGCTCTGGCGATTGGACCCAAGGTCGTCGCCAAGTCGCTGCGGGATGCAGCCGAGGCCGACACAATCATCTTGGCGGTCCCGTTCGGGGAGCATCGCGAGGTCGCGAACGCCCTGCCGAGCTGGGAAGGCAAGACGGTCGTCGACGCGACGAACGCGTTTGGAGTTCCCCTCGAGGAGCTTGACGGTCTCCCGTCCTCCGCCTTCGTCGCGAAGGCATTCACCGGCGCCAAGCTCGTGAAAGGTTTCAGTCACTTGGTTGCGGCCACCCTGGCTGCCGATCCGGTCGTCGAGGGCGGCCACCGGGTCGTCTTTCTGTCGAGCGACGACGAGGACGCAACCGCTCCCGTGGCGGCCTTGGCCAAACAACTCGGGTTCGCACCCGTCACACTGGGAAAGTTCAACGAGGGTGGCGCGCTGGTGCACGCACGCGGCCGCACTTGGGGCCAGCTGATCTTCCAGGACCTGTTCAAGAAGGAACCGTGACCGATGTACGACCACGTGATCTGGCCCGAGCGGTATGTTCCGAAGACCTCGGGCACCTATCGTGGGCCGCCGTGAAATGCCCGCACCCCACCCCGAACCGAGTTTCGGAAGGTCGGCTTAACAAACGGCCGCCATGGCGGCACCATCTCCTGATCAGCGTTTTTGCACAGCCTGCCCCGCAACCCTCTCACGCTCCAGGAGACATCGCCGATGCCAACCCATGAGACTGTCGAAACCTTCATGGCCGCTGTCGAAAGCGGCGACTATATCGGCGCCATCGAGCGCTTCTACGATCCGGCGGCGTCGATGCAGGAGAACAACGACCCGCCACGGGCCGGCCGCGACCTGCTCGTTGAGGGCGAGCGCAAGGTGATGGGCGCCTTCAAGTCGATCGTCGCCAGGCGCCTGGCGCCGCCGCTGATCGGCGCCGAGCTGGTGGCGATCCGCTGGGCCTTCGTGTTCACCCCGTTCGAGGGCCCCCCCTTCGAGCTCGACGAGATTGCGTTCCAGACCTGGCGCGGCGAGCGGATCGTGGAGGAGAAGTTCTTCTACGACCCCAAGCAGATGGGGCGTTGAGGCAGGGCGCTCCGCGTCGTCGGCGAAGGGCGGCCGCGTGTGCGCGAAGCCGACCATGGCGAGCGCCTGAAGGTGTACTGCCTGTGTCAAACGTCGCGGGGCTTCCCGGTCCGCGCCGTGGCGGGAACCGGCAAGCGCGTGCGTTTCCGGAGGGCCGCCCTCGCTATTGCGCTGCGGCGCCGATAACATCGCGACATGATGGATCCGGCGGCCAACGGTGCCCTCAGGCTCGACCCCGACGACCCCTATGCGCGCGAGGCGCAGACATTTCCGCGCCTGGGCGCCGACACGATCCAGCGCGTCGCGCGCTACGGTGCCGAGGAGACGTTGGCGCCCGGCACCGTGTTGTTCGAACGCGGCCAGCGCAGCGTCGACTTCTTCCTGGTGCTGTCGGGCCTGATCGAAATCTTCGATCGCGACAAGCACGACGCGCCCCATGTCTTTGCGACCCATGACACGGGGCAGTTCACGGGCGAGCTCGACCTGTTCAACGAGCGGCAGGTCCTGGTTTCGGGCCGGGCCGGCGGGCCCACTCGGGTCATCCGCGTCAAACGGGCAGATTTTCGGCGAATGGTCTCGGCGGAGACCGACATCGGCGAAATCGTCATGCGCGCGTTCATCCTGCGGCGCGTCAGCTTCATCCGCCACCTGCATGGCGGTGTGGCGCTGATCGGATACGGGCACGCCAGCGACACCTTGCGCTTGCAGCGCTTCATGACGCGCAACGGCTATCCGTTTCGCCTGCTCGACACCGAGGAGGATCCGGACGCGGGTGGATTTCTTGAATGCTTCGAGCTGACGCCGGCGTGCCTGCCCGTGGTCGTGCTGCCCGGCCATCAACTGCTGCGGAACCCGAGCACGGCCGCGCTGGCCGACGCCCTGGGCCTGACGGAATCGCTCGATCCAGGTGTCGTCTACGACGTGGCGGTGGTCGGCGCCGGACCTGCCGGGCTGGCTGCGGCCGTCTATGCCGCCTCCGAAGGCCTATCGACGATCGTTCTGGAAAATACGGCGCCGGGCGGCCAAGCCGGTACCTCGTCGAAGATCGAGAACTATCTCGGCTTTCCCACCGGCATCTCCGGCCAGGCGCTCGCCGGGCGAGCTCAAGCCCAGGCCCAGAAGTTCGGAGCACGCCTGGCGATCGCGCGGGCGGTCCTCAGCCTCGACTGTTCGGACCGACCGTACCGGCTCGCACTCGACAACGGGCATGAGGTCAGGGCGTGCGCGGTGGTGGTGGCCACCGGCGCACGCTACCGCAGGCTCGATCTGGAGAATTTCGCCAAGTACGAGGGGCAGGGCATCCACTACGCGGCAACCGCCATGGAGGCGCGCCTCTGCGAAGGCGAGGAGATCGCGGTCGTCGGCGGCGGCAACTCCGCGGGCCAGGCCGCCGTCTTCCTGTCCCGGACGGTGCGCCACGTGCATATCGTCGTGCGCGGCCCCGGGCTGGCGGACACCATGTCGGACTATCTCGTGCAAAGGATCATGACGTCGCCGACGATCACCGTGCACCCCTTCAGCGAGGTCACGGCGCTGGAGGGAGACACCTATCTGCGCCGCGTCACCATCACCAGCCGCAGCACCGGCGGGAGCACCGGTCACGACATCTCCAACCTGTTCCTGATGATCGGCGCCGAGCCCAACACCGACTGGCTCGACGGCTGCCTGCGGCTCGACGGCAAGGGCTTCGTCGAGACCGGGCAGGACGAGCAGGGCCAGGCGCTGGCCTCGCCCTACGCCACGACCATGGCCGGCGTCTTCGCGGTCGGCGACGTCCGTTCCGGCTCGGTGAAGCGGGTCGCCTCGGGCGTCGGCGAAGGCTCGGTCGTGGTGCAGGCGATCCACCGCTTCCTCAATCCCGGTATCGCCTGAGGTCCCCATGGCCGACACCTGCTCACATCTCCTGACGATCGCCTCCGTCGAGCCTAGCGCCCGGGGCTGCGAGGAGTGCCTGAAGACCGGCAGCCGCTGGGTGCACCTGCGGCTCTGCCGTGCCTGCGGCCACGTCGGCTGCTGCGACCAGTCGCCTGGCCGGCATGCCACCGCCCATTTCCGGGCCTCCGGCCATCCCGTCATCGAAGGTTACGATCCACCCGAAGGCTGGGGCTGGTGCTACGTGGACGAGGTGTTCATCGACCTCGGCGACAACGTCACGCCGCAGGACGGCCCCATCCCCCGCTACGTCTGAGTGCGGCGGTCCGCCCGCGTGCCCACCCGCTGCCACGCGGGCTCCTCGCCAAGAGAATTGGCTGACCATGAGTGCTGGTGGCCATGACCGCTCACGGTCGGGCATCGGCTTTGCCCCGCCGCGGCGATGCCGTGGCTTGATCGGGGCGACGAATGCCCGTAGCAGCCGAGCGCAGGCTCGGCCCGCCAACAGCGGACGATGGCATTTGGCCGGCCGCTTCAGCAAGGGACCGCAGCATGACGACCGTCCGCATCGACGCGTGTTTTCGGGGGCCGCCGCAAAGCGGCAACGGCGGCTACGTGGCGGGCGTGGTCGCCGCCGCCCTGGGCGGCACCGGCTGTGAGGTCACCCTGCACCGCCCCCCGCCCCTCGACCGGGACCTCGGCCTGGAGGTGACCGGCACCCGCGCCGCGCTGATCGACGGCGACCTGCTGCTCGCCTCCGCGGTCGCGAGCAACGCCGGCGTCGAGCCGCCGCCGCCGCCCACGGTGGAGACCGCGATCGCCGCGGAGCCGGGCTACAAGGGCTTCTCCGGCCACATGTTTTCGACGTGCTTCGTGTGCGGCCCGCAGCGGGCCCACGGCGACGGGCTGCGCATCTTCGCCGCGACCATTCCCGGCGAGCGCGCCGAAGCCTGCTCCCAAGTCGGCGCCCATTGGCGCCCGGCGGCCAATTTCGGCGACGCCGACGGCCTGGTGCGCAACGAGTTCCTCTGGGCGGCCCTCGACTGCCCCGGTTACTTCGCCGTCGAGCATCGCGCGGGGCCGGCTGTGCTGGGCCGGCTCGCCGCCGACGTCATGCGCCGGCCGCCCGTGGACGAGCCGCTCGTCGTCACCGGCTGGGCGATCGGCCACGATGGCCGCAAGCATGTCGCCGGGACTGCCCTGCACGACCGCCGCGGCGCGCTCGTGGCCGTCGCGCGCGCCGTCTGGGTCTCGCTCAAGCGCTAGACGAGCCTGCCCCGTATGGGCATGGGGCAGTGAATAGCTGCGTCAGGAGGAACATAGGTGAATCAGTCTGCCGAAAACGTCACCGAGCCCGTCGGCGAGAAACATCGCTTCGAGGTGGCGCCGCTGGACGCCTGGATGCGGGCGAACGTCGAAGGCTTTGCCGGGCCGCTCACGGTCCGCCAGTTCCAGGGCGGGCAGTCCAACCCGACCTACCAGCTGGTGACGCCGGCCCGCTCCTACGTCATGCGGCGCAAGCCGCCGGGCAAGCTGCTGCCGTCGGCGCATGCCGTCGACCGGGAGTTCCGCGCCATCTCGGCTTTGCAGCCAACAGGCTTCCCGGTGCCCAGGAGCTACGGTCTCTGCGAGGACGAGAGCCTGATCGGCACCGTGTTCTTCGTCATGGACATGGTGGACGGACGCATCATGCGCGAGCGGGCGCTGCCGAACTGCCCGCCGGCGGAGCGCCGCGCCATTCTCATGGCCATGGTCCGCACCATGGCCCGCCTGCACCAGATCGACCACGTGGCCATCGGCCTTGCCGACTTCGGCCGGCCCGACAACTACCTCGCCCGCCAGATCGCCCGCTGGACCAAGCAGTACCGCGCGTCCGAGACGGAGCGTTACGAGGCCATGGAGCGGCTCCTCGCCTGGCTGCCGGAGACGGCTCCCGCCAATTCGCGCACCTGCCTGGTGCACGGCGACTACAAGCTCGACAACATGGTGTTCGACCGCACGGAGCCCGAGGTGCGAGCCATTCTCGACTGGGAGCTGTCGACCATCGGCGATCCCCTGGGCGACCTCACCTATCTCCTGATGAACTGGGTGCACGGGCCGATCAGCGAGCTCGACGATCCAGAGGCGCACGGCGTGCCCAGCATTGCGGCCTGCGTCGAGGAATACTGCCGCCTGACCGGTCGCGACGGGCTACCCGACCTCGACTGGTACTTCAGCTACAACCTGTTCCGCCTTGCCGCCATCCTGCAGGGCATCGCCGGCCGCGTCCGCGACGGCACCGCCAGCCACCCCAAGGCTGCCGCGCACGCCCGCCAGGTGCCCATCCTGGCAGAGGCCGCCTGGCGCATGGCGGTGCGGGCCGGCGCTCGTTAGAGCGCTTCCCATCGGGTCGAACCACCCGATCGGGAGCACGGAGCTCTCCCGCCCCGGTTTGATCCGGACGACGCGGGCCATCGCGGCGGATGCCGCAGGCGACCGCTCGCGCCGTCCCTGCATCATGGCGCCGGCATCCGGCAGGCCCCGAGCGTCCGGCGGCTCGGGCCGAGCCGTCGACCCTTGACGCATGGACGAAATCGTCGAACGATCTCGCCTGACAAAAGACAGGGAGGACGCGGTGGATTTTTCGATCTCCGAGCGGCAGCGCTATTGGCGGGACCGGGTGCGCAACTTCATGGATGCGCACATCTACCCGATGAGCGACACCTACGAGCGGCAGGTCGAAGCCTTCGGCGACGACCGCTGGCAGGTCATCCCGGTCGTCGAGGAGATCAAGGCGAAGGCCCGCGCCGAAGGGCTGTGGAACATGTTCCTGCCGCCATCGGCGGAGCACGACGACGACGCATTCCACGGCGCCGGGCTCACCAACCTGGACTATGCCCTGTGCGCCGAGGAGATGGGCCGGCTGCACTTCGCGTCGGAGTGCTTCAACTGCTCGGCGCCGGACACCGGCAACATGGAGGTGCTGCACCGCTACGGCTCGAAGGCGCAGAAGGAGCAATGGCTGCGCCCGCTGCTGGGCGGCGAGATCCGCTCCGCCTTTCTGATGACGGAACCGGCCGTCGCTTCCTCCGATGCCGCTAACATCGAGACCTCGATCCGCCGCGACGGCGACGACTATGTCATCAACGGGCGCAAGTGGTTCTCGTCCGGCATGGGCGATCCGCGCTGCAAGATCACAGTGGTGATGGGCAAGACCGATCCATCGGCCCCGCGCCATCAGCAGCAGTCGATGATCCTGGTGCCGGTGGGCACGCCGGGCATGACCATCGTGCGCATGCTGCCGGTGTTCGGCTTCGACGAGGTGCCCTACGGCCACGCCGAGGTGCTGCTCGACAACGTGCGCGTGCCGGCGGGCAACCTGCTGCTGGGCGAAGGCCGCGGCTTCGAGATCGCGCAGGGGCGCCTGGGGCCCGGCCGGATCCACCACTGCATGCGCACCATCGGGCTGGCCGAATTCGCGCTGGAGCAGATGGTGCGGCGCCTCAACGCCCGCGTCGCCTTCGGCAAGCGGGTCATCGAGCAGTCGGTCTGGGAGCAGCGCATCGCCGAGGCGCGCATCGACATCAACCGCACCCGCCTGCTGGTGCTGCAGGCAGCCGACATGATGGACAAGGTCGGCATCAAGGAGGCCCGCACCGAGATCGCCATGATCAAGGTCGCCGCGCCGCGTATGGCGCTGCGGATCATCGACGATGCCATCCAGGCCCACGGCGGCGGCGGCGTGTCGGCGGATTTCGGTCTGACCAAGGCGTTCGCCCTGGCCCGCACCCTCCGGCTCGGCGACGGGCCCGACGAGGTCCACAACCGCACGGTGGCCCGGAGCGAGTTGCGGCGCCACTTCGGTTGAGGCGAGCCGCTGCCGCCCGGCGAGCAGCAGGCCCTGCAGAGCGGGCGAGGAATCGCGTCGCATTGAGCCAGTCTGATAGGCTGCGCCCGTCGCAGGGCGGCCAGGTGAGTCCGGGCGCGGGCCGGCAAAGCCCAAGCCGAAGGCGGGATGAGGCCTTGAATTCGAGAGCACGCAAGACGGAGCCGCCGGCGACGGCCGACGACGGAGCGGGCGACAGCGCATCGGCGCTGCGCCTGAGTTCGCCCGACCATGTGGTCGATTGCATCACGCGCGGGCTGATCTCGGGCAGATACGTACCGGGCCAGCGGCTGGTGGAGCCCGACCTGATGCGCGAGCACAAGGTCAGCCGTGGCTCGGTCCGGGAAGCGCTGCGGCGCCTGTCGGCGGAGGGCCTCGTCACCCTCACGCTACACCGGGGCGCCTACGTGCGGGCGTTGAGCCGGCGCGAGGTGCACGACGTGCTCGATATCGTCGAGCTGCTTACCGGGCTTGCCGCCCGCAAGGCCGCGCTCGCGGTGAAGGCCGGTGCGTCCGCCGGGCCCGTCGGCAAGGCGCTTGACCGCCTGGTCAAGGCGAGCCAGGGCAACGAGCCCTTCGCCGTGATGCAGGCTCGCAACGACTTCCACCGGAGGGTCGTGCGGCTGGGCGGCAACCACGAACTGGAGCGGCTGCTCAAGGTGCTCAACCTGCACCTGCTGCGCGTCCAGTTCCGCAGCCTGCTCGGCAGGGCCGAGGTGCGCAAGCTCGACGACTACGAGCGCTTGGCCGGCGCCATCGGCCGCGGCAACGCGGCCGAAGCCGAACTCGCCGGCCGGCGTCATGTGCGCAACGCCGTCCGCGTCTTCAAGGACCTGCCGAACGAGGCTTTCGCCGCCGACGATGCGGCCGAGGTGCCGCCCGGGGAAACGCCGGCGCGGGCTGGCGCCGTCTCGGTCTAGGCGGCGCCTGCCTGGCGGCTCCACCCATGTGGCGCCGACAACGACAAGGGAGGAGAGCCCGGTGAGAATGGCCGACGAGGCAGAGGCCTTCAGCAGGTCCGTGCCCCTGGACGTGCACGAGCGGTTCGACACCCAGCGCCTGACGGCCTGGCTCGCCGCCCACATCGACGGCTTCGGAGGCCCCATCGAGGTGATGCGCTTCAAGGGCGGGCAATCCAACCCCACCTACGGCGTCAACACCCCTCGGGCCCGCTATGTTCTTCGGCGCAAGCCACCCGGCCGCCTGCTGCCCGGCGCCCATGCGGTGGACCGGGAGTTCGCGGTTCTGACGGCCCTGCGGGACACGCCGGTTCCCGTCGCCCACGCCAGGGCGCTCTGCCTCGACGACGGCATCATCGGTACCGCCTTCTATGTCATGGACCACGTGGACGGCCGCATCTTCTGGGATCCGGAATTGCCGGATCTCGTGCCGCGCGATCGGGCATCGATCTATGCCTCGATCAACGGCACGCTGGCGACGTTGCACCGCATCGACCCCGCCCGCATCGGTCTGGCCGCCTTCGGCCGCAGCGGCAACTATCTGGAGCGCCAGATTGCCCGCTGGACCAAGCAATACCGTAGCGCCGGCACCTGCCTGATCCCGGCGCTGGACCGCCTGGCCGACTGGCTGCCGGAACGTGTCCCGCCCCAGCAGGGAGCCTGCCTGGTGCATGGCGATTACAACATCAACAACATCATGATCGCGCCCGACAGGCCGCAGGTGGCCGCCGTGCTCGACTGGGAGCTCGCCACGCTCGGCGATCCGCTCGCCGATTTCGCCTATCACCTGCTGCCCTGGCGCATGCCGCGCGGGCTGCTGCTGGGTATGGCGGATATCGATTTCGAGGGCACCGGCATTCCCACCGAAGCCCAATACGTCGCCGCCTATTGCAAGGCCAGCGGCCGCGACCGCATCGAGCACCTCGACTACTACGTGATCTTCTGCATCTTCCGCATCGCCGCAATCCTGCAAGGCATTCTGCGGCGCGCGATGGACGGCACCGCCGCCAGCGACAAGGCACAGGAGGTGGGCTCGCAAGCGGTGCGCGTCGCCGACTACGGCTGGGCGCTGGTCGACGCTTTGGAGGCCTCGGGCACGGCCCGGCCCTGAGCGGCCACCTCGCTCCGATCACCCCGTCACCGCCGCGTCCCACCGCGCTGGACCTGGTAAACCGAGTTGTGCAACTAACTAAGCCGACCCCGTTCAGCCCGTCGGTGTGATCGATGAAGCCGCGCGATACCTCGGCCACGCGACAGCGGATCCTGGCGGCCGCCGACCGGCTCTTCTACGGCCAGGGCATCCGCGCCGTCGGCGTCGACACGATCGCCGCCGGTGCCGGCATCAGCAAGCGCACTCTCTACAACCATTTTCCCTCCAAGGACGAGCTCATCGTCGCCTATCTGCAAGGGCGTATGCAGCCGCCACGCCCCGCCTCGGGCGATCCGGCCGGCGAGGTGCTGCGGCTGTTCAAGCTGATGAGCCGGGTCTTCGCGCAGGAGGGCTTCCGCGGCTGCCCCTTCGTCAACGCCGTGGCCGAGGTCGGCGACGACAATCCCGCGGCCCGCGCGCTCGCCGTCGCATTCAAGGAGCAGCGGCGCCTCTGGTTTCGCGACCTGCTCGTGCTGGCCGAGGCACGCGATGCGGACGGGCTCGCCATGCAGCTCATGCTGCTGCTGGACGGCGCCATCGCGGCGGCGCTGGTGCGCCGCGACCCCTCCGTGGCGGACGCCGCCTGCGCCGCCGTCCGTACGCTGCTGGCAGCTGCGGGCGTCCCGGCCGATCGCCTGGACGAGGTCGCGGCCGCCAAGCCGCGCACCGGCGTCTGAGTTCGTGCGCGGCGCGCTCGAGCGGCTGCCGCCGCGCTGTCACGCTGGCATGAGCCGAGGCGGCGGCGCGGTCGGCCGGGACAGGGCGAATACGATCTGCACGGCGCCCGCGGTCAGTCCCACCGCGACGCCGATCTGCCACGCCAGGCCGTAGGAACCGAGGCGGTCGTAGATGACGCCGCCGCCATAGGCCCCCAGGAAGCTGCCGAGCTGGTGGCTCATGAAGGCCAGGCCGCTGATCATGGCCTGCCACTTCAGGCCGAACATCTCGACCACCGCGCCCGCCACCAGCGGCCCGACGCCGAGCCACAGGAAGCCCATGAGCGCGCCGAACACCAAGGTCGACGCCGGCGATGGCGGCGCCATGAAATACCAGCCGAGGACCAGAGAGCGGCCGACATAGATCAGGCCGAGCAGCGCCAGCTTGTTCCACCGTCCCCCGGCCCAGCCGAAAAACAGGCTGCCGAGCACGTTGAAGCCGCCGATGACACCGAGCGTCTCCGCACTCAGCATCGGGTCCATGCCGCAGATCGCCAGGTAGGAGGGCAGATGCGTGGTGATGAACACCAGTTGCATGCCGCAGACGAAATAGGCGCAGGTCATGACGACGAACGGTGCGTGGCCCAGAGCGGCCCCGAGCACCTGCGGGACCGAGCGGTCGGGCCCCTCGCCAGGCGGCGGGGCCGGCAACGGAATGCGGTCGACCCGGCCCGCGTACCAGGCTGCCGGCAGCATGACGAGGGACAGAACGACGAAGCTCGCGACGCCGATCCGCCAGCCGAAGTCCTGGCTCAGGAACTGCCCGAGGGGCGCCGCCATCAACGCACCGAGTGATCCGGCGGCGGAGACGACGCCGAGCATGGTGCTGCGGATCGCCGGCGGCACCGCGCGGGCGGTGACGGAGAGCGCGATCGCCGCAGCCGTGCAGGCCAGCGACGCGCCGATCAGCACGCCCGCGCCCATCATGACGGCGAACAGCCCCTGCGCCGTCGCCATCAGCGCCAGGCCGAGCACGTAGAGCACGGCGCCCGCCACCATGACCGGCCGGAAACCGAAGCGCACGGCCCAGGCGCCGGCCACGGGCTGCAAAAATCCCCACGCCAGGTTCTGGACGGCGATGGCGAGGGTGAAATCCGCGACCGATATCGCAACGTCGCGGGTCAGCGGCTGGAGGAAGATGCCCAGGCTCTGGCGCAGACCCATGCTGAGGCTGAGCATCAACGCCGTGCCGATCAGGATCGGCATGACGGGACGAATGGCGTGCAGCATGCGCGAAGGGCTCCGCTCCCGCCCGTGGCCCAAGCTGATCGAGGATGCTCGGTTGCACGGCACACCCCGAGTGGGCCGTGCGTCGCCGGCGCCTGTCAAGCCAAAATGCACAGATCTGTGTAAAATTTGCCCCGGACATCCGAGCTCGCCCAACGGGCGGGGCTTCAGGTCACGGTGACCAGGACACTGTGGACCGCGTTGCGCGCGCCATCGGCCGGCTGGCTGGTCCCGTCGGCATCGAAGGCGCGCGCCTGGATCTGCACGGCGCCACGGGTCGACGGCCACCAGGTCAGCGAGAACCGTTGCCAGGCCCATTCCCGCCGCGGCTCAAGCACCGCCCGTGCAAACGAGGCGCCCGCGTCGACGCTGACCTCGACCCCCGACACCCCCCGGCACGACCATGCCCAGCCCCAGATGGCGCAGGGCACCCCCACCGAAACCTCGCCGTTCGGAGCAGGCGACACGGTGACGGCTTCCGGGGCAATCGCCCACACCGGCCGCCGGGCCGGCTGGCCCGCCGCGATCGCCTCCGGAACGGCGCGGTCGTTGTAGAAGGTCGTCGTGAACGGGCTCTCGGCCCGGTCCGCGGCGAGGTGGAGCCGCCAGAGCCATTTCACGCTGTTGGTCCCGTAAAAGCCCGGCACGACGAGCCTGACGGGGAAACCGTGCTCCGGCGGCAGCGGCGCGCCGTTGAGCTCGTAGGCGAGCAGAACGTCCCCCGCCGCCAGCCGCTCCAGCGGCAGGTCCTTGACGAACCAGTCGCAGGAGACCCCGCCGAAAGCGCCGCCATCGAGGCCATAGGCCCAGAGGAAGCGCGCGCGGCGGTCGACACCGAGCTCGTCGAGCAGCGCGGCGAGATCAACGCCGCGCCAGCACACGTTGGCGACCCGCCGGGTCGGCACGGTCGGCTCGATCGGGCTGCCGCAGCATTGGTGCACCGCTTCGACGGTTGTCGCAGGCCGGCGGAGCAGGTCGTCGTAATCCAAGCTCACCGCACGCCCGACGAGGCCGTTGATGATCAGCGACCAGCGCGCCGCATCGATGCGCGGGACGCCGAAATGGGCAAGGACGAAGAGGTCGGCTGCGGGAGTGACCGGCTCCGCCATCTGATGCGGGCGCAGCTTGATCTCGCGCACGCCCGCTGCAGGGTCCAGGAGGGCTCGCGGGGGACGGGGCCCGGGCCCGGTCAGGTGATCCATCGCCATCGTTTGCCTCCACGTTCGCACCGTTCCGCAAGACGTATGGCGACCGGAATATCGCGACAATCGGGGCTATCCTTGAGACACTCTTCCGCGGCGCGGGAGAATTGCGATGGACCGCATGGACGACCTTGAGGCCTTCGTCGCCATCGTCGACAGCGGCAACCAGACCGGTGCCGCACGCTACCTGGGGCGCTCACTGCAAGCGGTCAGCCGGTCGCTGGCAGCGCTGGAGCAGAGCGTCGGCGTTGAGCTGGTGCGGCGCACGACGCGCCGGTCGCAGCCGACGGAAGCGGGCCTCGCTCTTTATCACCGGGTCAAGCCGGCACTGGTGGAGATCGCCGAGGCGAAGGTCGACGCGGCGAGCGCCCGGATCGAGCCATCGGGGCTGCTGCGGGTCAGCGCGCCATTGGCGTTTGCGACCGCCTTCGTCGCCCCGGCAGCCTGCGATTTCATGGAGCGCCATCCACAGGTTGCCGTCGAGCTCATCGTCTCCGACCAGCCCGCGGATCTGGTCGCAGCGGGTCTGGATATCGCGGTGCGGATCAGAGAGCTGGCGGACTCCTCGCTCAGGGCACGCCATCTCGGTGCGGTGCGGGTCGTGGTCTTCGGCGCCACGCCCTACCTGGCCGCACACGGCCGGCCGGCCCGGCCCGAGGATCTGGATCGGCACCCCTGCATCGTGCGCGGCGCCGGCGGGGCTGAAGAGACTTGGCCGTTCGTCGTCGGCGGCCGCCGACGAGCCGTGCGCGTCCGCGGTCGATTCACCGTCGACAATGTCGCCTCGGCCGTGGTCGCCGCCCGGCGAGGCCTGGGGCTCGCCCGCGCACCTCTCTGGCAGATCCGCGAACTCGTCGACGACGGCATACTGGAAGCGGTGCTGGAAACCTACGAGGCCGCGCCGCTGCCGATCTATGCCGTATTGCCGCCGAGCCGGTTTCCCGCCGCCAAGACGCGGCTGTTCGTCGACATGCTGGCCGCGGGGCTGAGCCGCAGCTTGCCGACGCAGCAGCTCTGAGGTCCAGCGCGCTCCGCGCGTGCGTCTGGGACGGCTAGGATACCCGGCGCGGCTCCGCCGCGAACGGGCTGAGGCCGAGCCACTGCTGCATGGCACGGGCGATCTTGGGATCTCCGTCGAGCGCGAGCCGGCCGGCGTCGATCTCGGTGCGGACGACGCTCAGACCCATCCAGACCGCCGTCATGCTTCGAAGCGGGCAGGTCACGAGCAGGTCGACGTCGAAGCCCGGATCGAACGAGCACAGGTCGACGGAGCCTGCATCGACGATCAGCCACCAGTTCTGCCGCGACGGCGGCAATTCCGGGTACAGAAACTGAATCGTGCAGCGCTTGGCCGGCAGCGGCTCGGGATTGAGGTTGCGCCGCATGTCCCACATGAGAAGGGAGGGGTCGAGGTTGCGCAGCGACAGCTCCGATTCCACCCATCGCTGTCCCCAAAGCCCAATCCCCATAACGATCGGCCGCAGATCATTGCCGGCGTCCGTGAGACGGTACTCGGGCGTGGAGCCATCGCCGCGCGTGGCCTGGACGATGCCGGCCCGCTCGAGATCCTTCAGCCGCTTCGACAACAGCGCGGGCGACATCCGCGGCACGCCCCGGCGCAGGTCGTTGAAGCGTGTCGTGCCGCTCAGCATTTCGCGGATGATCAGAGGGGTCCAGCGCGAGCACAGGATCTCCGCCGCCATCGACACCGGACAGAACTGTCCATACCCGCCACGCTCGTCCATCGATGCGTCACTCCCCGAAGCCTCGCAAGTTGTACGGCGAAATCGTCGTGGCAGGAACTGCCGCCAGTACAGTTTGTGAACTCGACAGCGCCGATGTTGAAGCCCAACTTACATCCTACCTTGAATACAAGGAGGGGAACACCATGACCAGCACATCGAATCTTGCAGCGTACCCGGCCGCGTCGGCGCCGCCGCGGAGCGTAATCGACATCGCGGGCGAACTCGCGCCCCAGTTGGCGGCGCGCGCGGCCACCTTCGACGAGAGCGACGCCTTCGTGGCCGATAACTACACCTTGCTCAAGGACGCGGGGCTCGTGGAAGCGGGCGTCCCGATGGAGCTGGGCGGAGGCGGCGCCGATGTCGAAGCGCTCGCCGGCATGCTGCGCCTGCTCGCCCACGGCTGCGGCTCGACGGCGCTCGCCTTCGCCATGCACACGCACCAGGTCGCCATCCCGGCCTGGCGCTGGCGTCACCAGCGCGTCGCCGCCGTCGAACCGCTGCTCAAGCGGGTCGCGGCAGAGCGGATCATCCTGCTGTCCAGCGGCGGCTCCGACTGGATCGGCGGCTCGGGGACCGCGACCAAGGTGGAGGGCGGCTACCGCATTTCGGCGCGCAAGGTGTTCACCTCGGGCGCAGAAGCGGGAGATCTGCTGATGACGTCGGCACTGACCGAGGACGGCACCTCGGTCATCCACTTCGCCGCTCCCATGAAGGCGGCCGAGGTCTCCGTGACCGACACCTGGCATACGCTCGGCATGCGCGGCACCGGCTCGCACGACGTGATCATCGAGGGGCTGATGGTTCCCGACGCGGGGGTGGCGCTGACCCGGAAGGCCGGCGAGTGGCACCCCCTGTTCCAAATCATCGCGACGACAGCCTTCCCGCTGATCTATGCGGCCTACCTCGGCGTCGCCGAGAGCGCCCGTGACATCGCCGTCGGCCTGGCGAAGGGCAAGCGGGGCGCATCCTATGCCGTGGAGCTCGCGGGACGCATGGACACCGAGCTCAGGGCGGCGCAGCTGGCTCATCGCTGGATGATCGAGATCGTGGAGCGCAACGCCCCCTCGGCCGACTCGGTCAACGAGATCATGATCGGGCGGGCGCTGGTGGCGCGGCACGCCATCAGCGCCACCGAACTGGCGCTGGAGCTGGCCGGCGGCGCGGGCTTCTACCGCCGCCACGGGCTCGAGCGCCACTTCAGGGATATCCAGGGCGCCCGCTACCATCCGCTGCAGGCGGGCCCGCAGGCCCATTATGCCGGCGCCATGGCGCTCGGCCTGCCGGTCGCCAACGTCTATTGACGTCGGCACTCCGTCGTTCGGTGCGATCGGCGGGCGCATCTGCCCGCCCGCCGATCACCCGAAGGACCCGACCCGGCCGTCGCCTTCAATGGGCCCCGCCACCGCCCGCGGCGTCCGCCTTCTTCAGCAGCAGGACGGCCGCGAGGGCGACGACGAGGGCGGCGCCGAGCAGATAGAAGGTGTCGCTGAAGGCCATGACATTGGCTTGCTGCCGCACGCGCGCGCCGATCGCAACGATGGCCTTGTGGGTCGCCAACGCCGGGTCCGAAACGCCGTGGTTCAGGAAATAGGCCGTGAGCTTGGCGATCCGCTCGCGCGTGGCCTCATCGAACTGCGACACGGCGTTGGTCAGGATGTTGGAGTGGTACTGCTCGCGCTTGTTGAGGAACGTCTGCAAGGCCGCGATGCCGACGGCGCCGCCCAGGTTGCGCATCATGTTGAACAGGGCGGAGGCGGAGCCGGCGTTCTCCCTTTCGATGCCCGCCGTGGCCACGGCCGAGAGCGGCGCCAGCACCAGCGCCTGCCCGACCGCGCGAACCACGTTGGGCCAGAACAGCTGGTCGCTGGCGTAGTCGGCGGTCATGTGGATGTTCATGAAGTTGCTGGCGGCAAACAAGGCAAAGCCCACCGCGATCACCCAGCGCGCGTCGAAGCGCTGCATCAGCCGCGGCACCAGCGGGATCAGCACCAGCTGCGGCAGGCCGGTCCAGGCCAGCACCATCCCGATCTGCTCGGAATTGTAGCCCTGGATGCGGGCCAGGTAGAGCGGCAGGATGAACACCGAGCCGTAGAGGGCGAAGCCCAGCAGACAATTGGCCAGGATGCCGAAGCCGAAGTTGCGGCGCAGCAGCAGCCTGAGGTTCAGGAGCGGACGAGCGGTGGTGAGCTCGATCCAGATGAAGAGCGTGAGCCCCACCGCGGCGATCACCGACAGGCGCACGATGAAGGGTGAACCGAACCAGTCGTCCTTGTTGCCCTCCTCCAGCACCGTCTGCAGGGCGGCCAGGCCGATGGCCATGGTGGCGATGCCGGCCCAATCGCCCTGGGCAAGCAGGCCCAGGCGCATGGGCGAACGCTCCAGCGAGATCCAGAGCATCGCGATCATCACTGCGCCCGGCACCAGATTGACGTAGAAGATGTACTGCCAGCCCCAGTTCTCGGTGAGATAGCCGCCGATGGTCGGCCCGATGGCCGGCGCGAAGGTGGCCGACAGCGCGAACAGCGCCAGGCCGATGGGCTGCTTGGCCTTGGGCAGGAATGTCAGGGTGATGGTGAACGCGAGCGGGATCAGCACGCCGCCGCAGAAGCCCTGCACCGCTCGCAGCACGATCATCTGCTCCAGGTTGGCGGCGAAGGCGCAGGCCACCGAGAAGAAGAGGAACAGGACGGCGTTGACCAGCAGATAGCGCCGCAGCGAGAACACCTGGACCAGCCAGCCAGTGAGTGGAATGACGACGATCTCGGCGATCAGATACGAGGTCGAGATCCAGCCGCCGTCGTCGACGCCGGCGCCGATGGCACCCTGAATGTCGGCCAGCGAGGCGTTGACGATCTGGATGTTCAGCACCGCCATGAAGGCGCCCAGCGTCGAGCCGATCACGGCGACCCACATGGTCAACCCGCTGAGAGGGGCGGTCGCCGGCTGCGGGCCGGCCGGCGAGGTGGGCATCGTGCCGGCGGCGCTCGGGCTGGTCATGGGTGCTCCTCCGGCCGGCTGCGGGCCCGCAGCCGGCCGGAAGATGGGCTGCCACCCGCTCGACGATAATCGAGCAGAAGCGGGAAGGATTATCCGGCAGGACTTGAAGATCGACCGCCGTGGCACCGAGGGGTTACGGCTCCGCCCTCCTCCGGCCCATCCGCGCACTGACGACCTGTTGATGCCTCGCAGCCACCCGGCTGGCCCCGACGTCCCTATATTCTTCGACAGGCGACGCCGCCGGCCGCAGGACACGCCGCATGGGCCCCAACCGCAAGACGACGTTCAACACCTGGTACTGGATCGCCGCCTTCATCGGCCTGCTGCTGTTCCAGTATCTCTTTGCGACGACGACACAGGTTGCGCAGATCCCCTACAGCCGCTTCGAGACGTATTTGTCGGAGGGCAAGATCGCCGAGGTGGCGGTCTCGGACCGCTTCATCCAGGGTCGGTTCAAGGAGCCGGTCGACGGCAAGCCGCGGTTCGTCACCACGCGCGTCGAGCCGGATCTGGCCCGGCAGCTTCAGGAACGCGGCGTAGTCGTGACCGGGCAGATCGAGAGCACCCTGCTGAGGGATCTGCTCTCCTGGATCGTGCCGGTCGCGCTGTTCGCCGGCATCTGGATCTTCGTGCTCCGGCGCATGGGCGGCTCGCTTGGCGGCGGACTGATGCAGATCGGCAAGTCCAAGGCGAAGGTCTATGTCGAGTCCGATACCGGCGTGACCTTCGCGGACGTGGCCGGCGTCGACGAGGCCAAGGACGAGCTCAAGGAGATCGTTGATTTTCTGAGGGATCCGACGGGCTATGGCCGTCTGGGCGGGCGCATGCCCAAAGGGGTCCTGCTGGTGGGCCCACCCGGCACCGGCAAGACGCTGCTGGCCAAGGCCGTCGCGGGCGAAGCCCGTGTCCCGTTCTTCTCGATCTCCGGCTCGGAGTTCGTGGAGATGTTCGTCGGCGTCGGCGCGGCGCGCGTGCGCGACCTGTTCGAGCAGGCCCGCGCCAGGGCACCCGCCATCATCTTCATCGACGAGCTCGACGCACTCGGCCGGGCACGCGGCATCGGTCCGATGGCCGGGGGCCACGACGAGAAGGAGCAGACGCTGAACCAGCTCCTGGTCGAGCTCGACGGCTTCGATTCCTCCACCGGCCTCGTCCTGCTGGCGGCGACCAATCGGCCCGAGATTCTCGATCCGGCGCTGCTGCGCGCCGGCCGTTTCGACCGCCAGGTGCTGGTCGACAGGCCCGACAAGGTCGGCCGCGTGCAGATCCTCGCCGTGCATCTGAGGAAGGCGAAGCTGGCTCCGGATGTGTCGGCCGAGCAGATCGCGGCCCTGACGCCCGGCTTCACGGGCGCGGATCTCGCCAATCTGGTCAACGAGGCAACGCTGCTCGCCACCCGGCGCAAGGCCGATGCGGTGACGATGGACGACTTCAACAACGCCGTCGAGCGGATCGTCGCCGGCCTCGAGAAACGCAATCGCCTGCTCAACGCCAAGGAGCGCGAGATCGTCGCCTACCACGAGATGGGCCACGCGCTGGCCGCCATGGCGCTGCCGGGCGTCGATCCCGTGCACAAGGTCTCGATCATCCCACGCGGCGTCGGCGCGCTCGGCTACACCATCCAGCGCCCGATCGAGGACCGCTTCCTGATGACGCGCGAGGAGCTGGAGAACAAGATGGCGGTCCTGCTCGGCGGCCGGGCGGCGGAATGGATCGTTTTCCGTCATCTCTCCACCGGGGCCGCCGACGATCTGGCCAAGGTGACCGACATCGCCCGCGCCATCGTGACCCGATACGGCATGACCGAGAAGCTGGGCCACGTGGCGCTGGAGAAGGACCGCCGATCCCTTCTCGCCACCGACCAACCCTACTACGGGCCGCAGGAGCGCTCGTATTCCGACGAAACCGCTGCGGCCGTGGACGAGGAGGTCCGCCGCATCGTCGACGAGACGTTCACACGGACGGTGGCGCTGCTCGCAGCCCGGCGCGACGCGCTGGAGCGCTCGGCGCGACGACTGTTGGAAAAGGAGACCCTTGACGAACAGGAGATCGGCGCGTTGATCGGCGTGGCCGCGCCGGTCGCGTGAACGCGGCACGAGAGGAAGCGATGGTGACCACCAGGACCTGTGTCCGTCGATGCTGCGGCCCATCCTGCGCGCACGCAGCAGGCCCATGCCTGGCGGGCCGCGCCCGGGAGCAGGAGAAGCGGGCCGCCCGGCGGCTCGCCCCGGCGGGCTGGCGCGAAGCGGGCCACTACCGATGAGCTTCTTCTCCACCTTTCTCGGCCGGCTCGTCGCCGTCACGCTGGCGCTGCTGCTGCTCATCGCGGCCTGGCAATCCATCCCGCTCATCCAGTCCGAACTGCTGGGTTGGCGGGCGCAGCCCCGCCAGGTGACGGCGCGCGGCGACCTGGCCGAGGACGAAAAGAGCACGGTTGCCCTGTTCGAGAGCCGCAGCGGCTCCGTGGTGTTCATCACGACCGTGCAGCGGGGCGTGAACCCTTGGACCGGCAACCCGTTGCGGGAGCGGGCGGGCACCGGATCCGGCTTCATCTGGGACGACCTCGGGCATGTCGTGACCAACTATCACGTCATCGAGGGCGCCACGGAGGCGCTGGTGAGCCTTGCCGACGGACGCTCGTTCCGCGCGGGGCTGGTGGGCGGCAGCAGCGAGCACGACCTTGCCGTGCTGCGCATCGGCGTCGGCGTCGACCGGCCGCCGCCACTGCCGATCGGCACCAGCAGCGACCTCAAGGTCGGCCAGAAGGTGTTCGCCATCGGCAATCCGTTCGGCCTCGACCGTACGCTCACGACGGGCATCATCTCGGCACTGAACCGCAGTCTGCCGGAGGAGAGCGGCCGCACGCTGACGGGGCTGATCCAGACGGATGCGGCCATCAATCCCGGCAACTCCGGCGGCCCCCTGCTCGACTCGGCCGGCCGCCTCATCGGCGTCAACACCGCCATCTACAGCCCGTCGGGTGCCTCGGCGGGCATCGGCTTCGCCGTGCCGGTGGACGAGGTGAACCGCGTCGTGCCACGCCTCATCGCCACCGGCCGCTACGTGGGCGCCAGCCTCGGCGTCAGAATTGAGCCGGAGATCAACGCCGCCCTGTCCGAGCGGCTGGGCACCGAAGGGGTGTTCGTTTTGGACGTCGAACCGGGATCGGCCGCGGAGCGCGCCGGCCTGCGGCCAGCGCGGCTGTCACGGGACGGCGGCTTCCAGGTCGGCGACGTGTTGGTCGCGATCGACGGCCAGACGCTGCGGACGCCCGCCGACCTGACGCGCGCCCTGGACCGGCTGGAAGCCGGCGTGCAGGCCAAGCTGACCCTGCTGCGCAACGGCACGCGCCTGCACGAGACAATCGTCCTCGGCGCGAGCGGCCGCGGCGCAGGCGGGCGCTGAGCTCGCCCGCCACGCCGCAAGCATCTGCCGCGGGGCGTCGAATCCCCTGAAAGCGGAGGCTCATTCTGTCGTCGGGAACTCAGATCACTCGATTACACCGTGCCTCCGGAGCTCAGCATCCTCATCGCCGGTGATCCAACCGAACACGGTCGCTCGATCACCTTTCAAACGTGCGAGATAGGCGTTCGTAAAATCAATCACCTTCTCCCCACCGCCGACAATGTAGACGGCTCGCCAGTCGACGCGAGCGATCGCGTGAAGCTCGTCAATCGGCTCAACCCGAATTTTTCGGACTTCCATTCTTTGCGTGCCGATATCGCGATAATGTGAGAAGCCGGCTGTCATGACTTTCTTCAGTTCTTCGTCGTTCTGGCCTGTCATGACTCCGGCGGGCGTCGCCGCAATGAAAACGTCGTCGTAGAGACGGCTGATTGCTTCCAGGTCCGGCTCGCCGGCCAGAGCGGCGTTGAACTCCCGCTCATATCGTTCAAACAGCTCGGTCACGACTTCGCGCATGGCACATTCCTGTCTGGCCTTCGCCGCCGCAGCGTACGCCGGTCAACGGATCGGCGGCTCTATTCAAATGGCCGACCGACTCTTGGGTTCCCCGGCCAGCTCGCCGCCGAATTGCCGTCGATCCCCGCCCTCCTCACAACAGCGGGCAGCCCAGGCTTGAACTTCACCGGATCGCGCGGGAGGCCCTCCGTCCAGTGGACCGACGCATCGGACGGCGAACTTGACTCATACGCGCGTCTGGCAGAGCATTTCGATGCTGCCCCTGATAAAGGTCGTGAGTCGATCTCAGGCTTTGCAGGACATGGCTCCTGATCATGTGATCGGCGCAGCCAGCAGCAGGCGCGGACTTGGTGTCCGCCGGCTCACTGTTGGTGAGGAGTAGGCACCCCAAGCACAACACAATGGCCTTGCCCAAGCGCAAGGCCGCGGCGCAGGTCACGGCCAGCCGCAGTTGTTAGCCGTCATTGTGCCGTCCGACAATCGAACTGAGTTGCGAGGCTGACACGCCTATCCCAAGCGTTACCAAGTCTCGACACCTGGCGCATACCAGAGCGCTTCGCAAGACGAAGCTCAGGGCCCCGCGATGCTGTCATGCACCGGGGCCCGCATGCGTTCAGCGCGATGGCGGACGATCGCAATGTGCGGTGTGCGGTGTGCGCGAGGACGTTTCGCTAGGCAGACTTCCTCTTGCGCGAGCGCCGCGTGCCGGTTGTTGGCTTAGCAGTCGAAGATGGCTGCACCGGCCTTGCTCTGATCCGCATCGCACGCCCCTCCTGGTCCACGTCGAAGGCTTCCGTGTTGCGGACCAGGTCGCTGAGCTTTCGATAGCCATAGGTGCGAGGATCGAAATCGGAGGCGATGTTGGCGAGGCGCTGTCCGACGGCACGCAGGCTCACCCAACCGTCCTCCGTCTCCATCTCGGCGATGGCCTTGTTCAATACGGGAACAGCCGTGCCCGGAGCCTGCAGAGCCTTGACCGGCGACCCTTCGTCGGATGCCGAAGCCAGGGCCTCGGGCAAGAGGTTCTCCGTGTAGATGAACCGGCGACATGCCTGCCGGAAGCTCTCCGGGGTCTTGCGCTCGCCGAATCCGTAGACGTCGGCCCCCTCTTCGCGAAGGCGGGAGGCCAGACGCGTAAAGTCGCTGTCGGACGACACGAGACAGAAGCCGTTGAAGCGGCCGCTGTGCAGCAGGTCCATGGCATCGATCACCAGAGCGATGTCGGAGGCGTTCTTCCCCGTGGTGTAGGCGAACTGCTGGTAGGGGTCGATCGCATAGCGCGGGAGGATATCCGCCCACGACTTGAGGCGCTGGCCCGAGAAATCACCATAGATCCGCCGCACGCTCGCCTCCCCGAACTTGGCGATCTCCTCGAAGAGCCCGGCGACGATACGCGGCGACGTGTTGTCGGCATCGATGAGAACAGCAAACCGCGGCAGCCGATCATCCGCCATGTTTCATACCTCCATTAACAGATTTTTTACAAGCGAGACCAGGCGAACAACATCGTAATACCAAATAGTCTCGCGCCAATACCACAATTTTTCTAACGGACGATAGCGCTGACAACTTCGATCGCCTGCCTCGTGCCGGCTCTTCGTCGTTCAGCATATCACGGTTCGGGACGCGGCAGCTGTCGGCGACGTCGATCACATGCCACGGGCGGAATCGACCCGTTGGAGGCCTCCTGCCACCTGACAACGGATGTCATCGTCGATACTGAGGCTCTTCGCCCGACGGCCCCGCAACGCAGAGAGAGCCCGTGACGGTCCGACCGATCGTAAGATTTCCCGACCCGCGTCTTCGCCAGGCGGCTGAGCCCGTGGGCAGCTTCGACGAAGCGCTTCGCAGCCTGGCGGCCGATCTTCTCGACACGCTGCGAGCGGCGCCGGGCATCGGCATCACGGCGCCCCATGTCGGCATCCTGCAGCGGCTCGTGGTGCTCCAGCTGGATGCGGGCGCGGCCGCCCGGGTCTACGTCAATCCGCGGATCGTCTGGACGTCGGAGGAGCGGATCCGCCACCGGGAGGGCAGCATCTCCATGCCCGGCGTGGCGGAGGAGATCGAGCGACACGCCCGGGTGCACGTGCGCTACCAGGACCTGAGCGGCACCGAGCAGATCGAGGAGGCGGACGGCCTGCTCGCCGTCTGCCACCAGCACGAGAGCGATCAGTTGGACGGCATCTTCTGGATCGATCGACTGTCGCGGCTGAAACGGGAGCGCGCGATCAAGCGCTACGAGAAGCAGCGGCGGGGTGTCTCGTAGTCGCGAAACAAGGGCGGGATCGCCGAGTTCCCTGTGCGGCGGCTGCGACGCCCGGCGCAGCCCCTGCTATGCTCGACCCTGACACGGGTCGCCTCACCGCGCAGTTGGAGCCGATACGATGGATCTGGAGCTGACAGGCAGGCGTGCTCTCATCACCGGCTCGACCGCCGGCATAGGCCTGGAAATCGCCCGCAAGCTGGCGCAGGAGGGTGCGGACACGATCATCTGCGGCCGTGACGCTGCCAAGCTCGACCGCGCCATCGTCGATATCAGGTCAAGCGGCGGCGACAGCATCGGCGGCATCGAGGCTGATCCGGCAACCGTGGCGGGCGCCGAAGCCCTGGTGGAGGCAGCGGCCAGCGTCGATATCCTGGTCAACAACCTCGGAATCTACGAGTCCAAAGCCTTCTCGGCCATCACCGATGACGACTGGCGGCGCTTCTTCGAAGTCAACGTGCTCAGCGGCGCAAGGCTCGCTCGGCATTATCTGCCGGGCATGCTGGAGCGGAACTGGGGGCGGATCATCTTTATCGCCAGCGACTCGGCGCTCGTCATCCCGCCCGACATGATCCACTACGGCATGACCAAGACCGCCCAGCTCGCCATTTCGCGGGGCCTCGCCGGCCTGACCAAGGGAACGCGGGTTACGGTCAACGCCGTGCTGCCGGGCACGACCCGCTCGGAAGGCATCGTCGACTTCCTGAAGAGCGTCGCCAGCGATCCGGGCGCATCATCCGGCGAGATCGAGCGCGAGTTCTTCGCCAACGAGCGGCCGACGTCGCTCATCCAGCGCATGATCGAGCCGCAGGAGGTCGCCAATCTCGTCGCTTACGTGGCGAGCCCGCTCGCGGCGGCCACCAATGGCGCGGCGCTGCGCGTCGACGGCGGCATCACGCCGACGATCGTTTGAGGACACCTTACATGGCCGCGACCACCGACATCCCCCGTTTCGTTTCGACACCGACCGGCTTCCTCCTGGTGCTGCGCCAGGGCGACGACGCCTTCGCCGCGCTGGAGCGCCTGACGAGCGACCACGCCATCCCCGCGGCGAGCTTCATGGGCTTCGGGTTCGCCGGTGAAGTGACGTTCGGATTCTTCGATGCCGAGAGCCGGCAGTACCAGCCGCGGACCTTTCACGACGTGGAGCTCGCCAGCATGACCGGCAGCCTCGCCTGGAAGGACGGACGGCCGTCGATCCATGCCCATGGCGTGGCGGGACGCAAGGATTTCGCGGCCGTGGGTGGCCACCTGCTCGGCCTCAAGGTCGGCACCGGCTCGCTGGAGATCACGGTGATCGTGCACGACCAGCGCCTCGAAAGGGCGACCGACGCCGCCGTCGGCGCGAACGTGCTCCAGCTACCCGAGCATCGTCCGGGCTGACGACGCAGCGCAAGCGGCCTCCACCCCTCACGCGCCGGCGCTGCGGCCGCCGTCGATGGTGACGATGACGCCGGTGGTGTAGCCGGACCGCTTCGAGGCCAGGAAGGCCATCATATCGGCGATCTCGCGCGGCTTGGCGGCGCGTCCGAGCGGGAAATTCGCCATCAGCTCGGGATAGCGGCTTTCGTCGCCGAAGCGGTCCAGCGCATAGGTCTTCATCAAGCTGATGATGCGATCGGTCTCGACCGGCCCGGGGTTGAGACCTACGACGCGGATGTGATCGGCGAGGCTGCGGCTGCCGAGCGCCCGCGTGAACGCCATGAGGGCCGCATTGCCGGCACTGCCCGCGATGTAGTTGGCATCGAAGCGCTCACCGGCCGCGCCGATGTCGTTGATGATGACGCCGCCGCCACGCGCCTTCATCTGTGCATAGACGAGGCGGGTCAGGTTGATGAAACCGAAGACCTTGAGCTCCCATGCGTGACGCCAGGTCGCCTCGTCGATCTTGTCGAGGGAGCCGCCCGGGATATCGCCCGCATTGTTGACCAGGATGTCGCAATCGGCCGCCGCCGCGGCGACACGGGCCACGTCGGAAGGCTGCCTGAGGTCGGCCGCATGGACGTCGACCGCAACGCCGTGTGCCGCCGCGAGTCGGTCCGCCACGGCCGCGAGCGCCTCGGCGTTGCGCGCGACCAGCCGCAGGTGGCAGCCCTCTTCGGCGAATGCCTCGGCGGCAGCGGCGCCGATCCCCTTCGATGCGCCGGTAATCAGCACGCGCTTGCCGCGCAGATGCAAATCCATTGACCGTCCTCCCCTGCCCTTCGGCCGACTTCGCCGCGGTGATCCTGCCCCGTGGGAGGGGCGCGGTCATCTGCGGGCCGGCGCAGCGGTGACCGGCGTCAGTCGCAGGGCGGTCGCAACCGAGCCGAAGCCCTGCCCGAAGCGCGGGCACCTGCGGCTTCCTCATCAGGCGGCGCGCCTCGTGCGGTCCTTGGCGGCGCGTCGCGCACCGGGAAGCCGCCGGCAACTCGCAGCCCGACCGGCGCGCATGCGAGCATCGCTCCGATCGGCACGCTCCTAGCGAATTTGAAGTTCCGTCGGCGCGGTGCCATGTGAGCACACAGGAATGCTATATCCAACCTCACGATGTCCCACACCAACAGTCCGCCATTCGATTTCGCCGGCTTCGTGAACCCGATCCTTCGGAAGGGTCTCGCAGCAGCCGATGGCGACGACTTGCTCGGCATCCTCGGCCGTGCCCTGAACGCCGCCGGCATGCCGGTCATGCGCCTGAGCATCGGCATGCCGACCCTGCATCCGTCCCTCGCGAGCATAAGCCTCAGCTGGCGGCGCGACGGCGAGGTTCAGGTCGTGGAGGTCAGCCGTGGCGACGGTGAAGCCGAGTTCCTCCGCAGCCCGATCCACGCGCTGATCGCAGCGGAACAACAGACCGGCCGCTGGCGCATCGGCAACGGGGAAGGCTGCAACGAGTTCCCGGTGCTGGCCGACATGCGCCGCGAGGGCGCAACCGACTACCTGCTCAGGATCGTTGCCTTCGCGCCGGACATCGCCATCCTCGGGGCCGCCGTGAGCTTCGCGACCGATCGGCCGGGCGGCTTCACTGAGCACGATCTGGCCACGGTCGAGGCGCTGCTCCCCTCGGTGGCGCTGGTGTCGTACCGTTTCTGTCTGAGCGCGACCTTGAAGGAGGTGCTCGGCGCCTACGTCGGGCCGCGAACCGCCAGCCGTATCCTCGACGGGCGGATTCGGCGCGGCGAAGGCGAGGTGATCTCGGCCGCCATTCTCGTGGCCGACCTCAGGGCCTTCACCTTGCTCGCCGATCACGAGGATCCGCTCCGGGTCGTCGGGTGGCTCGACCAGCACCTGGAGGCCCTCGGCGAACCGGTTGAGCAGGCCGGCGGCGAAATCCTCAAGTTCACCGGCGACGGCTTCATGGCCGTGTTCCCGGTCGAGGACCCGCTGGCGCGCCCGTGTGGGGTCTGCGATCGCGCCCTGGCGGCGGCGCAAGCCGGGCTGGCGCGCAACCGGGCGCTGGTGCTCGCGCGGAGCGCTGCCGGAGAGCCCGCCCTGGCGGCCGATCTCGCCCTGCACTACGGCGACGTGGTCTACGGCAATGTCGGCATCACCGACCGGCTCGATTTCACCGCCATCGGCCGGGCCGTCAACGAGGCGAGCCGCATGGAGAAGCTGTGCGACGAGATCGGTCGCAACCTGCTGCTCTCCGACAGCTTTGCCCAGCGCTGCGCCGGCCCGCTCGTCGAGCTCGGCGCCTTCCCGCTGCGCGGCGTCGGTGGCCCCCAGCGGCTCTGGACCGTGGCCGACCCCGCCGATGCCCCGATCTAGCCAGGTGCCGGGCGGCGGCCTGCACGAGCCCCTCCCCGCCCTACTCGACGAGCTTCGCCGCTGCCGCATCTGCCGCGACGCCCCCCGCTCCGGCGGCCCTCTGCCGCATGTGCCGCGGCCGGTGATCCAGGCTTCGGCCGAGGCCCGCATCTGCATCGCCGGCCAGGCACCGGGCACCCGCGCCCACGCCTCCGGCCGGCCCTACACCGACCCGTCCGGCGTGCGTCTGCGCGCCTGGCTTCAGCTCGACGAGGCGACCTTCTACGATCCGCGCAAGATTGCCATCGTGCCCATGGGCTTCTGCTTTCCCGGCCACGACGCCCTGGGCGGCGACCTGCCGCCCCGGCGCGAGTGCGCAGATGTCTGGCGCGCCCGCGTGATGGCGCGCCTGCCCAACATCGAGCTGATGCTGCTCATCGGCCAGTACGCCCAGCGTTGGCATCTGGCGCGGACCGCGACGGTGGGCGGCGTGACCGGAACCGTCGGGCGGTGGCGCGAGATCTACGGAGCGAGCTCCCGCCCGCGGCTGCTGGCGCTGCCGCACCCGTCGTGGCGCAACAGCGGCTGGCTGAAGCGCAACCCGTGGTTCGAGATGGACCTGTTGCCGGTGCTGCGGGCCGACGTGGCGCAGCTGGTGGCATGACGGGGCACCCCCGGGCCGAGCTTATCGGCACGACGCCTCGCTCGGTGTCCCTCGCGCCACCGCACGGATGCCCCAGGCCATGCTCTCGCAGGGCTTGGGACACGCGGCCGAGGCCTGCTCAGCCCAGTTGCGCCAGCAGACTCGCGGCGGTCTTCAGATCGGCGCTCGCGGCGCCCTCGGCGAAGCCCATGTACAGCGGCGCGAGCAGCGCCTGGGCGCGGGCAGCTTCGCCGCGCGCGGCCCACAGGCGGGCCAGGTCGATGGCGGCGCGTAGCGCCCAGCCTCGCGCGCCCTGCCGGCGGCTGAGCTCCAGCGACCGCATGAGCCACATCTCGGCCGTCTCGGTCGCCGGTCGCAACCGGGCGAGGGCGAGCGTGCCCTCGATGCGCAACAGCTCGGGCAGGTAGCAGAGATCGCCGCTCGCCTCGACCGATTGGGTCGCCTCGGCGCTCAGCGCCGCAGCCTCATCGAGCCGTCCCGTGGCGATGAGCCCCTGGAGCAGCGAGATGCGCAGCGGCGTGGTGAGCAGTTCGTAAGGAGCCGCGTGCAGCTCGGCGAGGCCGGCCTTCAGGTCCGCGACCCCGCCATCGGCGGCGCCGCGGCGAATGGCGAGCTCCCCCTGGAAACCACGTCCCACTGCCAGATAGGGTCCGAGCGAGTGCAGCTCCGCCCGCGCGAACAGGCGATCGATCGAGGCCTGCGCCCTCTCGAGATCGCCCACCCAGAGGAGCACCGACACCGCCCAGACCAGCGCGATCGACAGCGTCAGGGGATGGGCGACAGCCTCGGCCTCCTCGGTGGTCAGCACCGCACGCTTTACCGCCTGATCCGGATAGCCGCGCAGCCAGAGCGTGCGCGCCAGAATCGCGGCCGCCAGGACGCGGCCGTCGAAGCCCAGGTAGCTCGTCGTGCTGCGATCGGACCGCGGCCCCGACCACACCGCTGCGTCGAGCGCCGCCTGGGCGCGCCCGAGATCGCCGCCCAGATGAAGCGAGATCCCCATCAGCGCGTGCGCCAATGTCGTCGACGACGTATCCTCGAGGGTGGCCGCGGTCGCGGCGCAGCGCTCGGCATAGTGCAGCGCCGTTCTGAACTCACCGACGCGAAGATGGAACATCTGCAGCGGCCCGAGCACGTGAAGCCGGTCGAGGGCGTCGCCCTGCGCCTCGGCGATGGCAAAGCCTCTGCGCAATGCCGCACCGGCGGCGTCCCTGCCGCCGCGCGTGAACATCAGCGATACCCCCAGGGCCGCCTGAAGGTGCATCTCCTCGCGGCCACCGCGGGCCCCTGCCGGCAAAGCCCGAAGCGCCTGGTCGGCCCAGCGATGACATTCCGTCAGCAGGGACATCGACAGAAAGACCGGCGCGGCCGCAGCGGCCAGCCGGATGCCGACCTCGGTATGGCCGCCGGCTTCGAGGCACCACAGCAGCGCCGAACGCACGTTGGCCAGATTGGCAAGGTGCTGCGCGCGCTGCGTCGCGCTCGACAGGCTCGGCCACTCGGCCCCGACCGCCTCGAGCCATCCCAGATAGTAGGTCGCGTGCCGCGCGGCGACGTGCGGGAGCTCGGGATCGTCGCCATTGAGCTGGCGGGCATAGGCCCGCGTCGTATCGAGCAGCCCGTAGCGCATCATCGCACCGGCGGGGCTCGTCGCCACCATGGACTTGGCCACGAGGCTGTCGATGGCGCCGAACACCATCGTCTCGTCGACCGCGCCGCTCGTCACGACCGCCAACACGGCATCGATGGAGAAATGCCCCACGAACACGGCGAGCCGGCGCAGCACCAGCCGCTCGAACGGCGACAGCAGCTCATAGCTCCAGTCCAGCGTGGCCTGGAGCGTCTTCTGGCGCGGCGGCGCACTCCGCTGCCCCGGCCACAGCAGCGCCAACCGCTGGTCCAACAGCGCCGCCGTCTGCCGCAGGCCAAAGCTCACCACGCGTCCGGCCGCCAGCTCGATCGCCAGTGGCATGCCGTCGAGCTTGCGGCAGATGCCGGTCACGACCGCGGCATCGGCATCGTCGAGCGCGAGGCTCATGCCGGCCGCCGTCGCCCGCTCCACGAACAACCGCGCCGCGGGAAAGGCCTGCGCGGCTGCGGCGGTGAGGGCCGGATCATCGGGCGGGCATCGCAGCGGCGTCAGCTTATGGACGTGCTCGCCCTCCACGTGCAGCGCCTCCCGGCTCGTCGCCAGGAGACGGCCCCGGGGCGCGGTGGCGAAAATGCGGGCTGCCAGGTCCGCCGCCGCGTCGATGACATGCTCGCAAGTGTCGAGGATCAACAGGAACCGCCGCTCCGCCAGATAGCCGAGCAACGCCGGCATGGCCTGCTCGGGCTGCACCGACAGTCCCAGCGTGGAGGCCACGGTGGTGGCGACGAGGCGAGGATCGGTCAGCGCCCCGAGATCGACGAAATTCACCGCACCGGCGAACGCATCGACGAGTTCATGCCCCACGGCCACCGCGACCGTGGTCTTGCCCACTCCGCCCGTGCCGACCACCGTGACGAAGCGTGAGGTGGCCAGTTGGCCGCGGAGCGCGGCCACGTCGTCGGCCCGTCCCACCATGCGGGCGAGGCGGCTCGGCAGATTGGCCTGCGGATAACGGACCGCCATCTCCTTGAGGCCGTCGACGTGGCTCTCCGCCCGCGAGACCGGCGCGACCAGGCTGTAGCCGCGGCCGGTCAAGGTGGCGATGTAGCGTGCGCCGTCCTGTCCGTCGCCCAGCGCCTTGCGCAAGTTGGCCATGTGAAAGCGCAGGCTGCCCTCTTCGACGGCCACGTCCGGCCAGACCTGCGCCAACAGCTCCTTCTTGCTCACGACCGCGTTGGGGCGGGCGGCCAAGGCGACCAGGATATCGAAGGCGCGCGCGCCCAGCTCCACGGCAACCCCGTCGCGTAGCAGCAGACGTTCGCCAGGCGCAAAGGTGAAGGGGCCGAAGGAGACGATGTCGGTGTCGGAGCTCTGAACCATCGGCCTCGTCGCAGCGTCCCGCTCGCTGGTCACGCGGCCGGAGCGAGGAACCGGCCCCCTTCCCCGGCCGCGACTGGCAAGCGCTAACACCGCCTCATAACGCATAACGGGCGCTGCGGGCGACCTCCCTCTATCTGTCGAGCGGCAGGACGTCCCCCTGCCTGGACGGAGATCAAGATCATGTCCGCACGCTCGCCTGCACTGACGCGACGTCACCTTCTTGCCGGAGCGGCGGCTGCGGGGGCCCTCGGAATGGGCGCCGCACGGGCGGGCGCGCCGGCCGTCGGGGACGCGATCCGCCCCTACCGTATCGCCATTCCGGACGACGCCATCGTCGATCTCCGCCGCCGCCTGGCGGCGACGCGCTGGCCCGATCGAGAGACCGTCGGCGACGGGTCCCAGGGCGTGCGCCTAGCCGCCCTCCAGGATCTCACGCGCTACTGGATGACCGACTACGACTGGCGCAAGGTCGAGGCGAGGCTTAACGCCTTGCCCATGTTCGTCACCGAGATCGACGGCCTCGACATCCACTTCATCCACGTGCGCTCGCCCCATCGAAACGCGCTGCCGCTGATCATGACCCACGGCTGGCCGGGCTCGATCCTGGAGTTCCTCAAGGTCATCGGCCCGCTCACCGATCCCACGGCCCACGGCGGCGCGGCGGCTGACGCGTTCCACCTGGTCGTGCCCTCCATTCCCGCCTTCGGCTTCTCGGCGCGGCCGGCACAGGCCGGTTGGGGCTCAGACCACATCGGGCGAGCCTGGGCCGCGCTCATGCAGCGGCTGGGCTACACGCGCTACGTATCGCAGGGCGGCGATTGCGGCTCGGTCATCTCGCAGCGCATGGCGCTCCAGAATGTGCCCGGGCTCGTGGGCATCCACCTCAATATGCCCGCCACCGTGCCGAAGGACATCGCCGCGGTGCTCGCCGCCGGCGGCGCCCCGCCCAGCCATCTGACCGAGCCGGAGCGAGCCGCCTTCGCTGCGCTCGACACCTTCTACAAGGACAGCTCCGGCTATGCGAGCATGATGGTCACGCGGCCCCAGACCATCGGCTACGGGCTGGTGGACTCGCCGGTCGGCCTGGCGGCCTGGACCTACGAGAAGATCGCCGCCTGGACCTACAGCGGCGGCGAGCCGGAGCGGGTGCTCACCAGGGACGAGATCCTCGACGACATCTCGCTGTACTGGCTGACCGGCACCGGCGCCTCGGCGGCGCGGATCTACTGGGAAGATCATTCCAACAACTTCAACGCCGTCGACATCGCGACGATGCCGGTGGCGGTGACCGTGTTTCCCGGAGAGATCTATCGGGCGCCGCGCAGCTGGGCCGAGCGCTGCTATCACAACCTGGTCTACTTCAACGAGGCCGACAACGGCGGCCACTTCGCGGCGTGGGAACAACCGGACCTCTTCACCCGCGAGGTCCGGGCCGCCTTCAGGACGCTGCGCTGACGCCGGCCGCTCCATACGGGCAAAGCGGACCATGAGCGAGCAAGCGAAACGGCTCTACACCGCCCGCGTCCGCACCACGGGCGGCCGCGACAAAGGCGTGTCGCGCAGCTCCGACGGACGGCTGGATCTGCGGCTGTCCCCTCCCGGCGGTCCAGGCACGGGCACCAATCCGGAGCAGCTCTTCGCAGCCGCCTGGTCGGCCTGCTTCGACGCCGCGATGGAGCGCGCAGCCAAAGCCATGGACATCCGACTGCCGGCCGACGTCGTCGTCGAGGTGGAGATCGACCTGGTTGCGGCCGACGGCGGCCACGTCCTGCGCGCCCGCCTCGCCGTCACCGTGCCGGGGCTGGCACGCGATGCGGCCCAGGCCGTGGTCGACGCCGCCGAGGCGGCCTGCCCCTACTCGAACGCCCTTCGCGGCAACATCGCCGTCGCCATCACGCTGACGTGAGGCCAGGGGGGGTGCCCCTGCCGGAAACCAGGATGGTTGGAAATAAACTACGTAACATCAATAACTTATATCCACCCTATCCGTTCATATGATTCCGCCGGTAACGGCCGTGCCCTAGCCCTGTGCGAGCCGGCATCGACAGCCGCCCACCAAGGAGACACACCCATGGCTGCCAACACACCGTCTCAGCCGGTCAACGCCGCGCGCCGCCGCTTCTTCGGCGCGGCCATGGCGACGATCGCCGCCGCCCAGCTCGGCATGACCCGGATGGCGCACGCCCAATCGGCGGGCCCGGCGCCGGCCAAGCTGCCGCCCGTCAACCCGGGGAGCCATACCTCCTTCCGCCCGCTGAAGCAGATCGATGCGGGCACCCTGAACGTGGGCTACGCCGAGGACGGGCCGGCCGACGGCCCCCCGGTCCTGCTGCTGCACGGCTGGCCCTACGACATCTACGCCTATGTGGACGTTGCGCCGCTGCTGGCGTCAGCGGGATACCGGGTCATCGTACCCTATCTGCGCGGCTACGGTACGACGCGCTTCCTGTCCGACGCGACGCCCCGGAACGCCCAGCAGGCGGTGATCGCCGCCGACATCGTCGCGCTGATGGACGCGCTGAAGATCGACAAGGCGATCATCGGCGGCTTCGACTGGGGCGCACGCACGGCCAACATCGTCGCCGCGCTGTGGCCGGAGCGCTGCCGCGCCATGGTGTCCGTGAGCGGCTACCTGATCGGCAGCCAGGAAGCCGGCCGCAAGCCGCTACCGCCCGCGGCCGAATTGCAGTGGTGGTACCAATATTACTTCGCCACCGAGCGTGGCCGGGCCGGCTATGCGCAATATCGGGCCGATTTTTCCCGGCTCATCTGGCGGCTCGCATCGCCCCAATGGCACTTCGACGACGCCACCTTCGCCCGCACCGCGGCATCCTTCGACAATCCCGACCACGTCGCCATCGTGATCGACAACTACCGCTGGCGGCTCGGCCTTGCCGAAGGGGAGCGCAAGTTCGACGCGATCGAGGCGCGGCTGGCCACATTCCCGGTCATCGGCGTGCCCACCATCACGATGGAAGGCGACGCCAACGGGGCGCCCCACCCGGACCCCAGCGCCTATGCCAAGAAGTTCTCGGGCAAATACGCCCACCGCCTCATCAAGGGCGGCATCGGCCACAACCTGCCCCAGGAAGCGCCGCACGCCTTCGCCGAGGCGATCGTCGAGGTCGCTGCGCTGTGACCGCTCACGGGACCGGAAGGAATTTTCCGATGCGATGGACTTATCCTGTTGTCGCCGCAAGCCTCCTGGCATCGTGCGGGCTGGCGGTGTCGCTGGCCGCGGCGCCGGCTCCCCAGCCCCAGGACGCCTCGCCGATCTACGGCGTCACCATTCCGGAGGGATACCGGCGATGGCAGCTGATCGCGCCGGCCCAGGAGGCGGAGCCCCTAAACGAGCTGCGCGCCGTGCTCGGCAACGCGACCGCGATCGAGGCCTATCAGAAGGGCACCCTGCCCTTCCCCGACGGCACCGTGCTGGCCAAGCTGGCCTGGAAGCATGTGCAGTCGCCCGACTTCGCCTCCGCCTCCATCCCCGGCGCGGCCACGACGGTGCAGATCATGGTCAAGGACAGCAAGAAATACCCGGCCACCGGCGGCTGGGGGTTCGGCCGCTTCGTCGACGGCAAGCCGGTCGACGCTGCCCAGCATGAGACCTGTTTCGCTTGTCATGAGGCGCTTGTGAAGGATCGCGACTTCGTCTTCACGCGCTACGCGCCTTAGTCGCAGAGCGCCGCCGTCTGCGTCCGCTTGCCAAGACGCGGCGTTGCGGAGACAGCTGAGGCGGACGGACACGGCGCGCGCCGTCGAGGCGCGTGGTGCAGGTCCGCCGAAGCGGCGCGTCGTCGCCGACCCCGCTGCCCGTCACCGCCCGGGAGGTGCCGCATGAAGAAACTGATCAACGACCCTCGCCGCGTGGTCCGCGACATGCTGGAAGGGCTGGCGGATTTTTCGCCGCACCTCGGCCTGCTGGCGGACGAGAACGTTATCGTCCGCTCCGACCTGCCGCCTCCGGCCGCTCGCCCCGTGGCCGTGCTCTCGGGTGGCGGCAGCGGCCACGAGCCGGCCCACGCGGGCTATGTCGGGCCTGGCCTGCTCAGCGCGGCCGTAGCCGGCGACGTCTTCACCTCGCCCAGCGCCGACGCGGTGCTCGGGGCAATCCGTATCGCGGCCGGCCCCGCCGGCGCCGTGCTCATCGTCAAGAACTACACCGGCGACCGGCTGAATTTCGGCCTCGCCGCCGAGATGGCGCGGGCCAAGGGCATCCCCACCGAGATCGTCGTGGTCGCCGACGACGTCGCGTTGCGCCATAGCGTCGAGCCAGCGCGACGCCGCGGCATCGCCGGCACAGTGCTCGTCCACAAGGTCGCGGGGGCAGCTGCCGCCGCGGGGCTGACGTTGGCCGAGGTGGCGCAGCGCGCCCGCGCCGCGGCGGACGAGCTCGGCACCATGGGGGTGGCGCTCGGTGCCGCCACATTGCCGGGTGCCAGCCAGCCGGGCTTCGTCCTCGCCGAAGGGGAGATCGAGCTCGGCCTCGGCATTCACGGCGAGCCCGGCGTCGAGCGCGCCGCCATGCAGCCCGCCGACACCCTGGTGGCGGCGATCGTCGCGACGATCGCCGAGGACCGTGCCTTGGCGCCGGGTGAGCGCGTCGCCCTGCTCGTCAACGGGCTCGGCGCAACGACGCCGCTCGAGCTCGCCATCGTGGCCCGCGCGGCCCTCGCGGCCCTGCGCGGACGCGACCTCATGGTGGCGCGTGCCTGGTGCGGCAACTTCCTCACCGCGCTCGACATGCCGGGCTGCTCGCTCTCCGTGATGCGGGTCGACGATGCGCGTCTGGAGGCGCTCGATGCCCCGGCGGAGGCCCTCGCCTGGCGGCCAGGCGAACGGCCTGGGCCGGCGCGGAGCATGATCGCAGCCACGACCGACATGGCGCCGGCCACCTCCGCCGCCATCCAAGGGACCGGCCTGCCGCCCGCTTGGCAGACGGCGCTGGCAGCGGTCTCGAGGGCGCTGCGCGAAGCGGAGCCGGAACTCGCGGCGCTCGACGGCAAGGCCGGCGACGGCGATCTCGGCGCCAGCATGGTGCGCGGCGCCGACGCCATCGATGCGCTACCCGCCTCCGCCTGGGCAAACCCCAGCACGCTGCTGGCCGCGCTCGGCCATGCGCTGCGGCGCGCCATCGCCGGCAGCAGCGGCCCCTTCTACGCCACCGCCGTGCTGCGCGGCGCGCGCCAGCTTGCGGGCATCGACGCGCCGACGGCAGCCGAGCTGGCGCAGGCTTTCGACGCGGGCGTGGCCAGCATCGCGGAGCTGGGCGGCGCCGTGGTCGGCGACCGCACCATGCTGGATGCGCTGCGCCCGGCCGCCGATGCCTTCGGCGCAGCTGCCGCGGCTGGCCAGCCGTTGGCCCAGGCCTGGCAACAGGCGCTCGACGCCGCCGAGGCGGGTGCCGCCGCCACCGCATCCATGCGTCCCCGCCTCGGCCGCGCCGCCTATCTCGGCGAACGGGCCATGGGCGCGCCGGACGGCGGTGCCGTCGCAGTCACCCGCTGGATGGCGGCCTTGGCGACGGAGGCCGGATCATGAGGGGAAACTCGTCGAGCGGGACAGGGTCTCCCAGGCAGTCATCTCGGCCTTCATCTGCTCCAGCTTTTGGGAGACGAGGCCAAGCGCATCATCGCCAAGAAACAGCCGAACCGGGGGAGCATCCGCCTCCACCAGCTTGAGCAGCACCTGGGCGGCTCGCACCGGATCGCCGGATTGACGACCGCTCTTGGCCTGCCGCGCGGCCCGTATCGGGTCCATCACCGCGTCGTAATCGGCGACGCTGCGCGGCGTGCGATCCATCGACCGCCCCGCCCAATCGGTGCGGAACTGGCCGGGGGCAAGGGCAGTCACGCGGATGCCGAGACCGGCGACCTCCTTGCCGAGCGCTTCCGAGATCCCCTCGAGCGCGAATTTGCTGCCACAGTAGAACGTGATGCCCGGCATGGTGATGAAGCCGCCCATCGAGGTCACGTTGACGATGTGGCCTCGACGGCGCTCGCGCATCCCTGGCAGCACGGCCTTGATCATCGCGACTGGGCCGAAAACGTTGGCGGCAAACTGGCGTTGAAGGTCGGCCATCGCGGATTCCTCCAGCACGCCTTCATGGCCGTAGCCGGCATTGTTGACCAGCACGTCGATCGGTCCCGCCGCAGCCTCTGCCCGAGCGATGGCTTCCGGGATGGCATCATAGTCCGTGACATCGAGGACGAGCGGATAGGCGCGCCCGGATGCGTGAGCCGAAAAGGCTTCCGCATCCTCCAAGCGGCGGACGGTGCCAATGACAACGTGCCCGGCTTCCAAGGCGCCTGCGGCGAAGGCGTTGCCGAGACCCGAGCTGACGCCCGTGATGAGGAAGGTCTTGGTGACGGATGCATTCATAGGAGCCTCCATGAATCCTTGAGGATTATATCATGATATAATAAGGTCGCGCATGCCCACTCGCAAGACCGGTTCATCGATGCCATCGTCCACGACGCGAGAACGCGTGCTCGCAGCAGCCGAAAAGCTGCTTGGCCAAGGTGCGGCGGAATTCTCGATGCGCGATCTGGCAACGGCGGCTGGTGTCAGCTTCGCCACGCCGTTCAACCAATTCGGCAGCAAGCTGGCGATCATGCGGACGCTGTCGGCGCAGCGAATAGCGACGATGCATGAGCGGCTGGCTGTCGCTGATCTGCCGGACACGAGCCCGGATCGGGTGCTGGAGGCCGTGCGAATCGCGGCTGAGGTCATGGTGGAGGCGCCCGCCGTGAACCGAACGATCATGGGGGTGATCGGCGCGCCGGGTTCCGAGCCGGGAGAGACGCGGGGGCGATCGCAGAGATTCTGGACAGAGGCGCTCGGTGACGGAACAGGCCTGTCGCCGGCTGCCAGAGAGCTTGGGCTGTTGCTCTTGCCCGATCATCTGGCGATCGCATTCAGGGGGGTGCTGTCATTCTGGACCGCCGGCGAGATCCGGGACGATGACCTCGTCGCAAATGCCCAGGCCGTGGCAGCGGCGATGCTGCTCGGGTTTGTCGAAGGCGACGAGCGCGAGTTGCTGACCGGGTTGCTGGGCCGGGTCGCCCGTCGCCCCCTGGCCCCCTGACTTCGCACAACCATCGAGCTCGATCGCTGCATCGAGGAATGCCGATCGTGCCGCAGCGATCGGCTCGGTGACGCCCGCAGGCGTGCGATCAGCCGCGGGTCAGCCCGGCTCGACGCAATAGTGGCCGCGGAAGATATTGTCGGGATCATAACGGCGCTTGGCCGCCGCGAGCCGCCGGTAGTGACTGCCCCAATAGGCGCGCTGCCAGTCCGGCTGGAAGAAGTCGCTCTCCGACACGTAGGTGCCCGCTTGCGGCGTCAGCTGGCGCAGCGGTGCCATCGCCCGGGCGACGGCACCGGCATTTCGCCGTGCGGCGGTCGGGTCGGGCTCGTGGCCGGGAATGCCGGGCCACGCGGGCGGCGCGACAGCGGCGACGATGGCGAGCGCGAAGGCCTCGTTGACCTGCGGATTGGTCGCAGTCTCGCGTGTGGCAGCCAGCGCCTCGGCGGCGCCGCCGGCGAGCCCCTTGTTGGTGTGCAGGGTAACCTTCCAGTGGCCGGAGGCGGCGACGAGTGCATCGGCCAGCCCGCTGCGGCTCTCCTGCGCCAGCAGGCGCGCCGGCAGCCAGGCCGACTGGTAGGCCTGCAGCACCTGCCCCGCCTCGCCCAGGTTGGACGCCCAGAAGATGTTGTCCGCCGCCGCGGCCGGCCGGTTGTCGGCGAGCACCACGCCGGGAACCGACCTGAGCAGCGCCGGATCCCAGAAGCGATGGGCGGGGATCGCCACGATGAACGGATCGCCCACGATCTCGTAGTCGGGATGGGCGGCGAGGGAGGCGAGAAACGGCTGCCACAGTGCCCGGGCCGCGCCTTCGTCGAGCCCCCGGAACACCATCGCCACCGTGAGCCGCCGGCCCGGACCGAAGCTGATCTGCTCGCCCCAGTCCGGGTTGAACAACGCCGCCGCGTAGAACTCGACGATGCGCGCCACCAGAGCCGCCCAGGCGGTATCGCTGCGGGCCGCGATGACCACCTGCACGGCACCGATGGTGGCGGGGAGCGGATGGGTGGCCAACGTCAGCCGGGTGGCGATGCCGAACGTGCCGCCACCGCCGCCCCGCAGCGCGAAGAACAGCTCCGGCTCGCGCCACGGGTTGACGATGCGGGCCTGGCCGTCGGCGGTGACCACCTCGGCCTCCAGCAGGCTGGCCGCGCCGGTGCCGTAGCCCTTGGACAGGCTGCCGAAGCCACCGCCGAGGACGAAGCCGGCGACGCCGACGGTGAGGCAGCCGCCGCCCTGGACGTAGCGCCCACCCTCCACCGATACGGCGCGGTAGGTCTCGCCCCACAGGGCGCCGGCGCCGACCGAGACCGCGGGCCGCGCCGTGGCGGGCGGCGCGCCCTCGGCCACGAAGGCCTCATGAGGCTCGATGGCGTTCATCGCCCGCGTCCACACCAGCAGCGCCCCTTCGGCATTGGAGTTGCCGAAATAGCTGTGGCCGCCACCCTTCACCACCAGGCGCACCCCGGCCCTCCGGGCGAAGAGGACGGCCGCGGCGACATCGGCCGTCGAACGCGCCGCGACGGCGTAGGGGCTCGCCCGCGAGGTCCAGGCGCCGGTCCACCCCAGCGTCTGGGTGAGCGCCGGCTCGTCACCCAGGTAGAACGGGTTCTTCAGCCGCGCAAACAGGGCGTCCGCCCCGGCCCCACCGGCGGCGGCGCAGCGTGCCAGGGGCGAGTCGACCCGGATCAGCCGCTCGCCCACCGCCGCCCGCAGCAGCTCCCAGTCCGGCTCGCCCGCGGGCGCCGCGCCGGCCACCGCCAACGGCGCAGCCGCCGCGAACGCCGCGCCGGTTGCCGAGTGAAGGAAGCCGCGCCGGTCGACCTCGGTCATGTCGCCTCCCTCGGGCTCACGTCGTCGTGGCCGTTGCGCAATCATCGCCGGAGTGGATGGCGCCGACAACCGCGCCAGGAGGGGTTGTCACCTCGGATCGGCGCGAGCGGTCCTGAGCGGGAGGCGCGCGCGGCAACCTCACCTTGCTGCTCCGCGTGGCTACCCCGGTGCGCACCGTGTCATTCTCGCGTCGGCACGGTGCGGTAGAGCCGGCGCGCGGCGGCGGCCGGCAGCACGAGGACGATGGAAAGGAGACTGCACCCCGTGAGGATCCGAGCACTCTCCTTCGTCGACGATGTCTGACGCCGTGGACCTGGATCGGCCGCTCATCGCGAGATGCCGTGCGCCCCGTGAGCCAAACCCGCTCGCCACCGAGCCAGGATCGGCCCGTCTCAGCTTTCGATGCGGACCCGGGCGGCTCCGGCCTCGACGACACCGACGCGGCGGGCAGCCGGGTAGCCGGCGGCGACGATGCGGGCGAGCAGCGCGTCGCCCTCTGCGGCGGCGCAGGCGATGAGCAGGCCCCCCGAGGTCTGCGGATCGGTCAGGACGTGACGGCGCCACACCGGCAACTCGGGCGGCAGAACGACGTCCGCGCCGTAGCTGTCCCAGTTGCGATGGGACGCACCGGTCACGAAGCCTTCCCGCGCCAGCCGCTCCGCCTCGGCGAAGAGGGCCGGCGCCCCGTCGCGAATGACGAGCGTGACGCCCGAGCCCCGCGCCATCTCGAGCGCATGGCCGAGCAGGCCGAAGCCGGTCACATCGGTGACCGCATGCACCGCCTCCTCCCGGCCGAGCTCGGCGCCGATGCGATTGAGCAAGGTGGTGCTGGCGATCAGCTCGGCGTAGGCCGCGGGCGCGAGCTCCTCCTTCTTGAAGGCGGCGGAATAGATGCCGACACCGAGCGCCTTGGTCAGGATCAGAGCATCGCCGGACTGCGCGCCGGCGTTGCGACGCACCTCGCCGGGCCGACAGGTACCGATGACGGCGAGGCCGTAGATCGGCTCGGGCGCATCGATCGAGTGGCCGCCGGCCACCGGGATGCCCGCCTCGGCGCAGGCGGCCGCGCCGCCGGCGAGGATGTCGCGGACCGCGTCCGTCGACAATCGGCCTAGCGGCATGCCGAGAATGGCCAGCGCGAAGATCGGGCGCCCGCCCATGGCGTAGACGTCCGAAATCGCGTTGGTGGCGGCGATGCGCCCGAAGTCACGCGCGTCGTCGACCACCGGCATGAAGAAATCCGTGGTCGCGATAACGCAATGCTCGTCGTCGAGCTGCCAGACGGCCGCATCGTCGCCCGTCTCGGTGCCGACCAGCAACTGGCGGAACGGCGCCGCCGCAGGCTGCCCGGCAAGCAGCTGCTGCAGCACGGCGGGCGCCAGCTTGCAGCCGCAGCCGCCCCCGTGGGCAAGGCTCGTCAGGCGGATTGCAGGTGTGTCGACGTCGCCCGTGGGGGATGACTGAGCCATGGCGCAGAATCTCCTCATGCGGCGATCGCGCAGTCGTGCGCCCAGGATCACGCGCGCTCCCAATGTGAAGTCCACGACGGCCGGCGACAAGGGCGCCGGGAGCCCCCCGCGGCGGCGTCGACTTTCGGGTAAGTCATTTTTAAAACACACGTATTTGCAGTTTGCGCGACGCTTTCAGTTTGACATTAGAGGATTTCCAAAATAGCATATCGGTTGTTATAGCTGCGCTTTGCAGCGCTGCGTTGCGGAGTATGGATTTCTGGGAGACGCCAGATGAACATGGAACTCTCGCGCCGCGCGTTCTTGCTTACCGCTGGCGCGGGTGTCGCCGGCACGGCTCTTGGAGCGTTCGGCTTCGGCGACGTCGAGGCCGCCTATGCAGCGGCGATCAGGCCCTTCAAGCTCGTCAACACGACGGAAACCCGCAACACCTGCACCTATTGCTCGGTGGCGTGCGGCATCATCCTGTACTCGAAGGGTGATCTGAGGAAGGGCGAGACGGCCGAGATCACCTATATCGAGGGCGATTCCGACCATCCGACCAACCGCGGCACGCTTTGTCCCAAGGGCGCCGCCCTGCTCTCCATCGTGAAGTCAAAGACGCGCCTGACATATCCGATGGTGCGCCGGCCGGGTTCGGACCGCTTCGAACGCATCTCGTGGGACGAAGCGCTCGACAAGATCGTCCGGGTGCTGAAGGACGACCGCGACAAGAACTTCATCGCCCTGAACGAGGCCGGCGTCACCGTCAACCGATGGGTCACGAGCGGCATCCTCGCCGCCTCGGCGACCACCAACGAGACCGCCTTCGCCACCTACAAAGTGATGCGAAGTACCGGGATGCTGGCCTTCGACAACCAGGCGAGGGTCTGACACGGCCCAACGGTGGCGAGTCTCGCCCCAACATTCGGCCGTGGCGCAATGACCAATTCGTGGACCGACATTCGGAACACGGATCTCGTCGTCATCATGGGCGGCAACGCCGCCGAAGCCCATCCGTGCGGCTTCAAGTGGGTCACGGAGGCCAAGGCCAACCGCGGCGCCAAGCTCATCGTCGTCGATCCGCGTTTCAACCGCTCGGCGTCGGTCGCGGACTTCTATGCGCCGATCCGGCAGGGCACCGACATCGCCTTCCTGCTCGGCCTCATCAACTACTGCATGCTCAACGACAAGGTGCAGTGGGACTATGTGAAGACCTTCACCAACGCGAGCTTCCTCGTGAAGGAGGGCTTCACGTACCGGGATGGGCTGTTCACCGGCTACGACGAGCAGAAGCGCGACTACGACCGCGCGACCTGGGAGTACGAGATCGGGCCTGACGGCTATGCGGCGGTCGACGAAACGCTCCAGCACCCGCGCAGCGTCTGGACCCTGCTGAAGCAGCATGTGGCGATGTACACGCCCGAACTGGTCGAGCGCATCTGCGGCACGCCGAGGGACAAGTTCCTGGCGGTGGCGCAGATGGTGAGCGAGTGCTCGTCGCCCACCAAGACGATGACCTCCATGTATGCGCTCGGCTGGACCCAGCATTCCAAGGGCTCGCAGAACATTCGCACCATGGCGATGCTGCAGCTCATCCTGGGCAACATCGGCGTGCGCGGCGGCGGCATGAACGCGCTGCGCGGCCACTCCAACATCCAGGGGCTGACCGATGTCGGCCTGCTGTCCAACTCGCTGCCCGGCTATATGAACCTGGCGACCGACCGCGAGCCGGACCTGGCGGCCTACATGTCGACGCGGGGCTTCAGACCGCTGCGGCCGAACCAGACCAGCTACTGGCAGAACTACCGCAAGTTCCTTGTCAGCTTCCTCAAATCCATGTGGGGGCCGGCGGCGACGGCGCAGAACGACTTCGGCTTCGACTGGCTGCCGAAGCTGGACGTGCCGAACTACGACATCCTGCGGGCCTTCGAGCTCATGAAGCAGGGCAAGATGACGGCCTATCTCTGCCAGGGCTTCAACCCGCTGCAGGCCTTCCCCAACAAGGCAAAGCTGGTCGAAGGACTGTCCAAGCTCAAGCTGCTCGTCGTCATGGACCCGCTCGAGACGGAGACGGCGCGCTTCTGGGAGAACCATGGCATCTACAACGACGTCGACACCGCCGCGATCCAGACCGAGGTGATCCAGCTTCCCACCACCTGCTTTGCGGAGGACGAAGGGGCGCTGGTGAATTCGGGGCGCTGGCTCCAATGGCACTGGCCGGGCGGCACGCCGCCGGGCGAAGCCCAGCCCGACACCTGGATCATGGCGCAGATCCATCTGCGCCTGAAGGCGCTGTACCGCACGGAAGGGGGCGCCTTTCCCGATCCGATCCTGAACCTGCACTGGCCCTACAAGGATCCGGGCCTGCCGACGCCAGAAGAGCTGACCAAGGAGATGAACGGCTACATCGTGGCGGATGTGCCTGATCCCGCAGATCCGGCCAAGAAGCTGCTCGAAGCGGGCAAGCAGGTCGCCAACTTCGGCCAGCTGCGGGACGACGGCTCGACCGCCTGCGGCTGCTGGATCTTCGCCGGTTCCTTCACCGAGGCGGGCAATATGATGGCGCGGCGGGACAACGCCGATCCCGACGACACCGGTGCCTACCCCAACTGGTCGTTCTCCTGGCCGGCGAACCGCCGCATCCTCTACAACCGGGCCTCCGCCGACATCAACGGCAAGCCGTGGGACCCCTCGCGCAAGCTGCTGGAGTGGGACGGGCAGAGGTGGACGGGATATGACGTGCCCGACATCGCCCCCAACGCCAAGCCGCGGGACGTCGGCCCCTTCATCATGAACGCCGAAGGGGTGGGCCGCCTCTTCGCCCGCGGCATGATGCGGGACGGGCCCTTCCCGGTGCATTACGAGCCCTTCGAGAGCCCGGTCGCCAACGTGATCGCGCCCAAGGTCCGCGGCAATCCGGTGGCGCGCGTCTTCGCCGACGATTTCGCGCAGTTCGCCGACGTCGCCTCGCCGGAGTTCCCCTACGCTGCGACCAGCTACCGGCTGACCGAGCACTTCCACTACTGGACCAAGAACAACCACGTGAACGCGGTGCTGCAGCCCGAATTCTTCGTCGAGATCTCCGAGGAGCTGGCGAAGGAGAAAGGCGTCGCCAAGGGAGGCTGGGTGCGCGTGTGGTCGAAGCGCGGCTCGGTGTTTGCCAAGGCGGTGGTGACCAAGCGCATCAAGCCGATGATCTGCGACGGCAAGACCATCCACATCGTCGGCATCCCGATCCACTGGGGCTTCGTGGGCGCGGCCAAGAAGGGCTTCCCCGCCAACGTGCTCACCCCGTTCGTCGGCGATGCCAACATCGAGACACCCGAGTTCAAGGCGTTCCTCGTCAATCTGGAAGCCTCGACCGGGCCGGCGTCGGTGTGAGGGAGGACAAGGCCCGATGTTTCCCCCGATCCCGAACCCGCCCGTCGCGCCCACCTCGCCCGGGTTCAGCGACAAGGATCTGATCCGACGCTCGGCGTCGAGCGTGCCAGCGCCGGCCACACGGCAGACGGAGGTCGCCAAGCTCATCGACGTCTCCAAGTGCATCGGCTGCAAGGCGTGCCAGGCGGCGTGCATCGAATGGAACGACACGCACCAGGCCATCGGCGTGAACGTCGGCGTCTACGACAACCCGGCGGATCTCACGCCGGAGATGTTCACGCTGATGCGCTTCAGCGAATGGGAGAACCCACAGACCAACAACCTCGAATGGCTGATCCGCAAGGACGGCTGCATGCATTGCGAGGACCCGGGCTGCCTCAAGGCCTGCCCGGCGCCCGGCGCCATCGTGCAATACGCGAACGGCATCGTCGATTTCGTGCACGACAACTGCATCGGCTGCGGCTATTGCGTGAAGGGCTGCCCCTTCGACATCCCGCGCATCTCCAAGGTCGACCACAAGGCCTACAAATGCACGCTGTGCTCCGACCGCGTCGCCGTCGGCCAGGGCCCTGCCTGCCAGAAGGCCTGCCCCACCCAGGCCATCGTGTTCGGCACCAAGGACGAGATGAAGGAGTGGGCCGACTTTCGCATCAAGGACCTGAAGTCTCGCGGCTTCGAGAACGCCGGCCTCTATGATCCGCCGGGCGTCGGCGGCACCCACGTCATGTACGTGCTGCACCACGCGGACAAGCCCGAGATCTACGCCAACCTGCCCCGCAATCCGACGATCAGCCCTCTGGTCGAACTCTGGAAGGGCGTGGGCAAATACGTGGGCCTCGGGGTGATGGGGCTGGCGGCCGCCGCCGCCGTCGTCCATCACCTCGTCGCCGGCGCCAACCGCGTCTCGCCGGAGGATGAGGCGAACGCCGAGAAGCTGACGGAGGGCCGGCACTCATGACCTCCGATGACGGGGACAGGCCCTACGACGTCCAGCCCGGCGACGACGTCCATCCCGGCAAGCCGGTGACGGTCGACCGCTACACCGTGGGTGCGCGCATCAACCACTGGATCACCGCCGTCTCGCTGGTGTTGCTCGCGCTGTCGGGGCTGTCAATGTTCCATCCGAGCCTGTTCTTCCTGACGGTGCTGTTCGGCGGCGGCCAGTGGACGCGCGCCATCCACCCGTGGATCGGCGTCGTCCTGTTCTTTTCCTTCGCCGGCCTGTTCATCCGCTTCTGGAAGGCGAATCTCTGGAGGAGCGAAGACAACACGTGGCTGCGCCGCATCCGCGATGTGCTGGCGGGAGACGAGGAGAAGCTGCCCGAGCTCGGCAAGTACAACGCCGGCCAGAAGTTCGTCTTCTGGGGCATGTCGGCGCTGATCATCATCCTGATCGGCAGCGGCATCGTGGTCTGGGACGAGTATTTCTATCCCTTCACCAGCATCGAGCAGAAGCGCATCGCCATCCTCGTTCACGCGGCGGCGGCGGTGGTGATCATCTGCGTCTGGATCGTGCACGTCTATGCAGCGATCTGGGTGCGCGGCACCATCGGCGCCATGACCAAGGGCCGGGTGACGGGCGGCTGGGCCTGGCGCCACCACCGCAAATGGCTGCGCGAGCTGGTCGGCAAGCGGGTGGTCGGCAAGACCTCCGCTTCCTAGGTTATGCAGAGGCGTGTGCATCACGTGGCCCGGCGGGTTCGTGAAAGGTCGAGATGAGCGAAGATGAGGTCCGCCCCGACTCGACGGTGATCGGCGACGTCGCATCCCCGCCGTTCGTGCGCCTCCCCGATCCGGCCCGGCTGTTCATCGACCGCACTCAGCGTCTGCGCGTCCTTGCCGCGCGCAGCGCGATCGCCCCTTATCTCCTCTTCCTCGCCGGGCTCACCGAATACCAGTACCGCATCCAGGATGGCCTGCCCGAGCCGGAGATGCCGGACGAGACGGTGCAGGCGCGCGCGCGCGCCCATGCCATGCCGCCGCTCGCCCGCGCCGGCTTCCGGCCGGACGCCGCCTTCCGGGCAACGCTCGCCGCGCTCGTCGACACAGCCGGCGACATCCCACAGATGCCGGCCGCGCGCGCGGCGCTGGAGCGAGTCCGCGCTGCCGATGGGCGGACGCACGAGGCGATGGTCGGCGCCGTGCTCGCCACCGCGATCCCGGCCGAGACGCTGGCCGAGCACGTCTATGTCGCCGCCGCCTTGCAGGTCCACTTCGCGCGCTGCGCCGCGCGCCTCGACGGCGAGGCACTGGTGCCGGTCGGCGACGGCGCCTGCCCCAGCTGCGGCGGGCCGCCGGCGAGCTCGCTCGTGGTCGGCTGGCGCGGGGCTCACGGCACCCGCTTCTGCGCCTGCGCGCTCTGCGGCACGTTCTGGCACACGGTGCGGATCAAATGCACGCTCTGCGGCTCCACCAAGGGTGTCGGCTACCAGGAGGTCGAGGGCGAAGGCGGTACCATCAAGGCCGAGACCTGCGACGCCTGCCGGTCCTACGTGAAGGTGCTCTATCAGGTGAAGGACGCGGATCTGGAGCCTGTCGCCGACGACGCGGCGAGCCTCGGCCTCGACCTGCTGATGCAGGGAGGCCCATACCGACGGGGCGGCTTCAACCCCTTCCTGCTGGGCTACTGACATGACCGGCGATGCCGCCCGACCCGCTGCGCCGACCGATCGCCTGCGCGAGCTGCCCTCCGTCGACCGCGTGCTCGGCACGGCGGCCGCCGCGGCCGCCCTCGCCGTGCACGGCCACCCACGCACCGCCGCCGCCGTGCGCGCGGCGCTCCATGGGGCACGCGAGAGCGTCCGCACCGGGGGCGCGCTGCCCGGACCGGACGCCGTCGCCACGCTCGCCGCCGCCCGGCTGGCGGACGAGGCGCGCTCTACCCTGAGGCCGGTGTTCAACCTCACGGGCACGGTGCTGCACACCAACCTCGGCCGGGCCCTGCTCGCCGAGGCGGCCATCGAAGCGGCGGTCGAGGCCATGCGCCACGCCGTGTCGCTCGAGTTCGACCTCGCCACCGGCAAACGCGGCGAGCGCGACGACCACCTGCGCGCGCTGCTGTGCGAGCTCACCGGGGCCGAAGACGCCACCGTCGTCAACAACAACGCCGCCGCCGTGCTGCTGGTGCTCAACAGCCTGGGCCAGGGCCGCCGCTCCATCGTGTCGCGCGGCGAACTGATCGAGATCGGCGGCGCCTTCCGCCTGCCCGACATCATGGCCCGGGCGGGGACGGTGCTCGACGAGGTCGGCACCACCAACCGCACACACCTGAAGGACTACGGAGCGGCCCTCGCGCCCGAGACCGGGCTGATCCTCAAGGTACACACCTCCAACTACCGCATCAGCGGCTTCACGGCCGCGGTCGCCGCGCGCGACCTCGCGCCGCTGGCGCGCGAGCACCGGGTGCCGCTGGTGCACGACCTCGGCTCGGGTACGCTGGCCGATCTGGCCGGCATCGGCCTCGCGCACGAGCCCACCGTGCGCGAGGCCGTGGCGGACGGCGCCGGCCTCGTCACCTTCTCCGGCGACAAGCTGCTCGGCGGCCCGCAGGCCGGCTTCATCGTCGGGCGCCGCGACCTCCTCGCCGCGATCAACCGCAACCCGATGAAGCGCGCGCTCCGCGTCGACAAGATCCGGCTCGCGGCGCTCACCGCGACGCTGCGCCTTTACCGCGATCCGGCGCGGCTGGCGGAGCGCCTGCCGACCCTGCGCCTGCTGGCGCGCAGGCCTGACGACATCGAGGCGCAAGCGCGGCGCCTCGAGCCCGCGGTGGCCGCCGCCTGCGGCGGCGCCGTCACCGTCGAGGTCAGGCCATGCTCCAGCGAGATCGGTTCCGGCGCCCTGCCGCTCGAGACCTTGCCGAGCGCCGCGCTGGCGCTGCGGCCCCTCGCCGGCGGGGGTGGCGGAGCGCTGGCGAGCCTCGCCGCCGCTCTGCGGCGCCTGGCCGTGCCGGTGATCGGGCGTATCGGCGATGGCGCGTTGCTGCTCGACCTGCGCTGCTTGGAAGACGAGGCCGGGTTCCTGGGCGTGCTCGGCGCGCTCGATCCGGGAGCAGGCGATGCGATGGCTTGACCGCCTGATACGCTCGGTCCGCCCGGGAGTGGAGCATCCGTCGGCGCCGACGCCGGCGCCAGAGCCGAGCCCCTCGATCGCAGAGCAGATGGCGGCGGCCTTGGCCGCGGCGCAGGCGGGGGACCATGCGGCCGCCCTTGCAATCTGGGGACCGCTGGCGCAGGCGGGGGTGGCACGTGCGCAAAGCAACGTCGGCGCCTGCTTCGCCGAAGGTCTGGGCGTCGACCGCGACCCGGCGCTCGCCGCGCGCTGGCTCGGTCTTGCCGCCGATGCCTGTGACCCCGTCGGCCAGCGCAACCTCGCCGCGCTCTACTTCCGTGGCGACGGTGTGGAACGCGACGACCGCCGGGCGGCCGCCCTCTACCGCGCCGCAGCCGAACAAGGCGACGCCGCCGCCCAGGACATGCTGAGCTGGATGCTCGTCGAGGACGGCGGCATCACCTTCGATCCCGTCGAGGCATTGCGCTGGGCACATCTGGCGGCAGACCAGGGCGTCGCCCAAGCGATGACGCGGCTCGGCATGCTCTATCACGACGCGCTCGGGGCGGACCGCGACCCCGTGGAAGCGGCCCGGTGGTGGCACAGGGCGGCCGACCGCGGCGAGCCCGACGCACAATCCATGCTCGGCGCGGCCTATCACCTGGGCGCCGGCGTCGCGCGCGATCCCGTCGTTGCGCTGGCGTGGCTGCTGCGCGGCTCGGCGGGCGGCAGCGCGCTCGCCGGCCGCTTCCTCGGGCCGGCCCGGGCCGCGCTCGACCCGACCGGCATCGCCGAAGCCGAGCGGCTCGCGCGCGTCCCCTTGCCGGAGGCCCCGCCATGATCATCGGCACGGCCGGGCATATCGACCACGGCAAGACCGCGCTGGTCAGGGCGCTCACCGGCGTCAATACCGACCGGCTGAAGGAGGAGAAGGCCCGCGGTATCTCCATCGACCTCGGCTTCGCCTACCAGCCGACGCCGGACGGCGATGTACTGGGCTTCGTCGACGTGCCCGGTCACGAGCGCTTCGTGCGCACCATGCTCGCCGGCGCCGCCGGCATCGACTACGTGCTCCTCGTCGTGGCCGCCGACGACGGCGTCATGCCGCAGACCCGCGAACATCTCGCCATCCTCGAGCTGCTCGGCGTCACGCGCGGGGTGGTGGCGCTGACCAAGGCCGACCTCGCCGCCCCGCGGCAGCGCGAGACGGTGACCGCCGAGGTCCGCGCTGCTCTCGTCGGCGGCGCGCTGGCAACCGCCGACATCGTACCGGTCTCGACCGTCACCGGCGAGGGCATCGCGGCGCTCGGCGATCGGCTGGCCCGGGAGGCGGCCGCCTTCACCGCACGGGACACGGCCGGGCGCTTCCGACTGGCCATCGACCGCTCCTTCACCCTGCGCGGCGCCGGCACCGTCGTCACCGGCACCGTGCTCTCGGGCTCCGTCACGGTCGGCGACCACCTGATCGTCAGCCCGTCCGGCCTGCCCGTGCGCGTGCGCTCCATCCATGCGCAGAACCGCCCGGCTGAGCGCGGTCGCGCTGGCGAGCGCTGCGCCCTCAATCTCGCCGGCGAGCGCGTCACGCGTGAGGCCTTCGCCCGCGGCGACGTGGTGCTCGACCCGCTCCTGCACGCGCCCGCGGCACGCATCGATGCGACGCTCGCCGTACTGGCGAGCGAGCCGAGGCCGATCGGTCAGTGGTCGCCGGTCCGCCTGCACACGGCCGCCGTCGAGGTCGGCGCGCGCGTCGTGCTGCTGGGCGATGGGGCGATCCTGCCGGGCGAGGAGGCCTTCGTGCAGCTGGTGCTGGAGCGGCCCGTGGCCGCCGCCGTCGGCGACCGCTACGTCCTGCGCGACACCTCGGCGCGGCGGACAATCGGCGGCGGCCGGCTGGTCGACCTGCGGGCCCCGGCCCGCAGGCGCCGCACGCCGCAGCGCTTCGCCCAGCTCGCGGCCCAGGCCACCGGCGCGCCGGACGCCGCCCTCGCCGCTTTGCTGGCGGTGGCGCCCCGCGTGGTCGAGCTCGACGGCTTCGGGCGCGACCGGGCGCTGAGCGACGCCCAGCTCGAGGCTGCGCTCGCCCGTCCCGGGATCATCCGTATCGCCACCGGCGGCGTGCGCTTCGCCCTCGCCGGCGCCGACTGGGAAGCGCTGACCAGCGGGCTGCGCGGCACGCTCGCTGCCTTCCATCGCGACAATCCCGATCTCCCCGGCATCGGGCTGGAGCGGCTGCGCCTGCAATCGGAGCCGCGGCTGCCCGCGCCGGCCTTCGCCGCCGTGCTGCGCGGCCTGGCCCGGACGGGCGACGTCGCGCTCGACGGCGCCTGGGTGCGCCTCGCCGGCCACGAAGTGCACCTGACGCCGGCGGACGAGGCGGTGTGGCGCGAGATCCGCCCTCGGCTCGGCGGCACCGCCCGCTTCCGGCCGCCCCGCGTGCGCGACATCGCCGGGCTCATCGGCGCGAGCGAGGCCGAGGTGCGCCGGCTGCTGAAGCGAGTGGGGCGGATGGGTGAGGCGGACGAGGTGGCGCACGACCACTTCTTCCTGCGCGCGACTGTCGCCGAGTTGATCGACATCCTCGGCCGGCTCGCCGCTGCTGCCGGGCGCAGCGGCTTCACTGCTGCCCAGTTTCGCGACCAGGTGGACAGCGGTCGCAAGGTGGCAATCCAGATCCTGGAATTTTTCGATCGCCACGGGGTGACCCTGCGGCGCGGCGATCTGCGCCACATCGACGTGCACCGGCTGGACCTCTTCCGCCCGGCGGGCGAGACCGAGGCGCCCGCCATTGCTGGAGGAGAAGCGTCCCCGGTGGGGCGTCCGGACTTCAAATCCGGGAGGGGCCGCGCGCCGGTCTCTGGTGGGTTCGACTCCCATTCTCCTCCGCCAGCTCTTTCGGATAGGGCAAGATAGAACGTCACCGGCGCCCGCGGCCGAACATCCCTGCCATAAAATTCGTGCGCTGCCGGCAACCTAAGTCGGGTCTGCAAGTTCATGTTGGCGCAGCGCAGCAGGGATACGCCATGACTCACGAGAGCCGTAGCAAGGGCCGGATCGAGAACGGAGATGCGACCGTCCTGGGCGCAAACTTCAATGGAGAGGGGACGAACTTTGCCCTCTTCTCCGCCTATGCCGAGCGTGTCGAGCTTTGCCTGTTCGATCCGGCCACCGGCGCGGAAATGGAACGCCTGGCGTTACCCGAATACACCAATGAAGTCTGGCATGGTTTCGTGCCCGGAGCGGGACCGGGTACGCTCTACGGCTACAGGGTCCATGGTCCCTATGCGCCCGAGGCCGGGCACCGCTTCAATCCCAACAAGCTGCTGATCGATCCCTATGCCCGGGCGTTGCACGGCGAGGTGGAATGGTCGCCCGCGCACTTCGGTTACGTGATCGGGGCCGAGGACAAGGACCTCTCCTTCAACGAGCAGGACAGCGCTCAGGGAACGCCCAAGTGCGTCGTCATCGATCCCAAGGAGTCCGATTGGTCCGGCGACGCCGGCCCACGCATTCCATGGGCTGAGACCATCTTCTACGAAACACATGTCCGGGGTTTCACGCAGCGGCATCACGCCATCCCCGAACACCTGCGTGGAACCTTCGAGGGCCTCGGCCATCACGCGATCGTCGACTACGTCAAGTCGCTCGGCATCACCGCGATCGAGCTGCTACCCGTCCACGCCTTCCCTGATGACGAGCATCTCAAATCGAAGGGACTGAGCAACTTCTGGGGCTACAATACGCTGGCCTTCTTCGCGCCCGAACAACGCTATCTGGGGCCCGCCGGGCTCGCCGGTTTCCGTGCGATGGTGCGCGCCTTCCATGACGCGGGCATCGAGGTCATCCTCGATGTGGTCTACAATCACACGGCGGAAGGCAACGAACTCGGCCCGACCCTTTCGTTCAAAGGGATCGACAACTTCAGTTACTATCGAACACTGCCCGATCAGCCGCGCTACTACATCAACGACACGGGCACCGGCAATACGGTCAATACGTCCCATCCGCGCGTGCTGCAGCTGGTGCTGGATTCGCTGCGCTATTGGGCCGGTGAGATGCATGTCGACGGGTTCCGCTTCGACCTGGGGACGATCCTCGGGCGCGAGCCGAACGGGTTCGATCAACGCGGCGGCTTCTTCGACGCGATCGGGCAGGATCCGCAGCTGTCCAAAGTGAAGCTGATCGGCGAACCTTGGGACATCGGCCCCGGCGGCTACCAGGTGGGCGGATTTCCGCCGGGCTGGGCGGAATGGAACGACAAATATCGGGACACCGTTCGCGACTATTGGAAGGGGACACCGGGCGTCCTGAGGGATTTCGCGGCGCGTGTGACAGGATCGGGAGACATCTACGACCTGCGCGGCCGCAGGCCGTGGGCCGGCGTGAACTTCATTACGGCGCACGACGGTTTTACATTGAACGACTTGGTCTCATACAACGATAAGCACAACGATGCCAACGGCGAGGACAACAACGACGGGCATTCCGACAACCGAAGCTTCAATTACGGAGCGGAAGGGCCGACGGACGACGCCGGCATCAGGGCCGTGCGCGAGCGGCAGAAGCGCAACTTTCTCGCGACACTCATGGTCTCGAGCGGCACGCCGATGCTGCTTGCCGGTGACGAGTTCGGTCGCACGCAAGGCGGCAACAACAACGGCTATTGCCAGGATAGTGAGATCTCATGGGTCGATTGGGACGGCGCCGATGAGGATGGACAGCGTCTCACCGCCTTCGTCCAGCGGCTCACCGCCTTGCGGCGAGCTCAGCCGCTCCTGCGCCGTGCCAGCTTCCGCGACGGGCTGCAGGTGACATGGCTGAACCCCGGCGGAGGCGAGCAGACGCAGGAGCAATGGGACGACGCCGGTGCCAACTCGGTCGCCTTGCGCCTTCAGCGCGACGGTCTCGACGCGGAGGGCGAATGGAGCGACATCATCATCGCCTTCAATCCCCATGACGGCGTTGTGCCGTTCAAATTGCCGGCTCGCGAGGAGCGCCGCTGGACCTTGGTGCTCGACACCAACGATCCCGACCGCCCCGAACAGGAATGCCCGGAGGGCGAGCCGAGCTTGAACGTCGAGGCGCGCTCGCTAGCCGTGTTCGTCTGAAGGCACGGGCTGCGCCTGTCCAGCCAGCCCCAATCGTCGCGCGAAGAAGGTATCGGCCAAGCGCCGGGGCAGTGCGCTGACCAGCCAGTGTTGCAACGGCGTCGGACTCAGCGCGTAGCGCGTGCGGGGCTTGGCAGCGGTGAGCGCGGTCTTGACCGCCTCGCCGATCCGCTCCGGGGGCAGGCCGTTCCGGCCTTGCGCGATCATGTAGCCGCGCATCTTGGCGATGGCCGCGGCATAGGGCGTGCCGTCGAAGGTCCCCACGTCGGCCGCCGTGTCGGCCTTGTCCCAGATCGGCGTCGCCACGGCGCCCGGGCCGATGATCACCACGTCGATGCCAAACAGCATCAGTTCGCGGCGCAGCGCTTCCGACAGGCCTTCGATCGCGAACTTGGAGGCGCTGTAGGCGCCGACGAAGGGCGCGGCGCTCTTACCGCTCACCGACGAGATCATCACGATCCGCCCAGGCGCTCCCCGCCGCGCCCGATCGCTGCCGAGCAGCGGCACGAAGTGCTGCGTCACGATCAACTGGCCAGTGACGTTGACGGCGAGCTGCTGCTTGAAGTCGTCGATGGCAAGATAGATGAGCGGTCCCGGCACGGCGATGCCGGCGTTGTTGACGAGCCCGGCCAGCGTCTCGCCGCCAAGGGCTGCGTCCACCAGCGCCGCGCCGGCGGCCACCGCCGTCTCGTCGGTCACGTCGAAGACGAGCGGCGTGAAGCTCGCACCGAACTCCCGGGACAGCCTGTCGGCATCCTCGGCCTTGCGCACGCTGCCGAACACGCGAAAGCCTGAAGCGGTCAGCACCTCCACGCAGGCCCAGCCGATGCCGCTGGAGGCGCCGGTGACGACGACGGACTGCATGGGTCGCTCCCTCGCGGCGGCGCGGCCATCGGCTGCCAAGCGTGCACGGGAGCACTCCTGGTGCCTGGCGGCAAGTGCCCGCAGCGCGTCTCCCCGATCGCGTTATCCGTCCGATTGGGACGGGCTTTAGCCGAACGTGAAGGCGTAGGCGCGGACCCCGGCATCGAGGAATTCGATCTCGAAGGTACGGTCCGCCACCCGTTCCGCCTGCCGCACGAGCTGGTAGAGACGGGGGCTGTCGACGCGCCCCCAGCCGTCGGCGTCGACGTCGGTGCCGTGATCAGCGCCGGGCGCGGCCCCGTCGAGCCTGACGCGGAAGCGGACCGGACGGCCGGGCGCGGACGGCGCCAGCACCAGGTGCAGGTCGCGAGCGTGGAAGCGGTAGGCGATGCGGCCGGACGGATCATCCAGCGTCGCGAACTCGCGGCCGACGGTCCACGTGCCGGTCAGGCTCCACCGGTCGAGCGGCAGCGCCGCCAGCGGCCGATAGCGGTTGGGCGCGTCCTCCCAGATGCCGCCGGGCGAGGCGAAGTTGCTGGCCTGGGCGTAGCCGACGTAGGTCTCGCCCGAGTGCAGATCGCGCGCGTCCGCCGCCGCCTGCGTGCCCTCCCCCACCACAGGGCCGGCGGCGGCCGCGGGCGGCGCGGCACCGGCATCGGCCAGCAACTGGCGGAGGACCTCGTCGGAGCGCTCATAGCCACCCTCGCCGAGCACGCGGTGGCGGAGACGGCCGTCGGCGCCGAAGATGTAGATGGCCGGCCACGCTTGGTTACCAAAGCCCCGCCAGACCGCGAAATCGTTGTCGATGGCGACGGGATAGCCCACCCCGAGCGTCGCTGCGGCGCGGCTGACGTTGCCCACGTCCTTCTCGAAGGCGAACTCCGGCGTGTGCACGCCGACGACGACGAGGCCCTGGTGGCGGTACCGCTCGGCCCAGGTGCGCACGTGGGGCAGAACCCGCAGGCAATTGATGCACGAATAGGTCCAGAAGTTCACGAGCACGACCTTGCCGCGCAGATCTTCGGCCCGGAGCGGCTGCGCATTCAGCCAGGGGCCGGCGCCCAGGAGCGCGCCGAACGGGCCGGCCTCCATCGGGTCCGCGGCAGCCTGTGCCGGGCTGCCCGGGCCGGCGAGGTCGCGCCCACTGCCGAGGCCATCGACGAGCCCCTGTTCGATCCGGATCGTTCCGGCCGCGGACCAGCGGGTCAGGAGGCTGGCATCCAGACCCAGCCAGATGGTCGCCACCGCCGCCAGCACGGCGCCGCCGAGGGCCGGCCGCAGCCGCTCGCCCCACCGGACCCAGCCGCCGACCGCCGCGAGCAGGCGCCGGCCCAGCAGCAGGCCCGCGGCCAGCGAGGTCGCCGCCCCCAGCCCGTAGGTCAGCAGCAGCAGCGAGGTCTCGATGCGCGGGCCACCAAGCGCCGCGCCGGTCAGGATCAAGCCCAGCACCGGCCCGGCGCACGGCGCCCAGAGCAAGCCGGTGGCAACGCCCAAGGCCAGCGAAGCCGGCGTGCCAGACGGCCACCGGGTGCCGGACCAGTCCGCCAGGCGTGAGCCGGCCGCCACGACCGGCGCCGTCAGGCGCGCCGCCAGGCCGGGCCACAGGAGCGACAGCCCGACCAGCGTCATCAGCAGCAGTGCGCCGGCCCGGCCGTAGCGGCTGGCCTCGACCGCCCAGCCGCCGGCGATCGCCGCCAGGCTGGCGGCGGCGCCGAAGGCCAGGGCGAGGCCGAGCAGCATGGGCAGCGCCGTGCGCCGGAACGGCCCGTCGGCGCGCGCCAGCGCGAAGGGCAGGATCGGCCAGATGCAAGGCGACGCGATCGTCAGCACGCCGGCGAGGTAGGCAAGGACGAAAAGCGCCATCGACGCCACCATTCGATTGCGGAGCAATGTCGGACGCGAAGGTCACTGCGCCCATCACGGCCGGGCGGGCGACGGCGCCCAGCCGCGTCAGCGAGGTGTCGGCCGGCCGGCCCTGCCGCCGGGGCGGCAGGGCCGGCCGGGTCTCACACCACGTTGACCACGACGGCGATGTTGCCGCGCGTCGCCCTGGAATACGGGCAGGTCTCGTGGGCCGCATCGACGACGGCCTGGGCAGTGGTGCGATCCAGGCCCGGCAGGCTGACGTTGAGCCGTGCCTGAAGGGCGTAGGCGGCGCCGGCCGTGCCCAGGTCCACCTCGGCGTCGACCGCAAGGTCGGCCGGTAGCGTCACCTTCAGGCGCCCGGCCGCATGGCGCATGGCGCCGATGAAGCAGGCCGACCACCCGGCGGCGAACAATTGCTCGGGATTGGTGCCGGCGCCGGGCGCGCCGGGCGGGGTCAGCTTGACCTCCAGGCGGCCGTCCGAGCTGCGGGACGCGCCGTCGCGGCCACCGGTGGTGTGGGTCTGGGCGGTGTACAGCACCTTGTCGATCTGGGTCATGGCATCACCTTAAGTTCGTGTGCGATTAAATCGTACGCGACTCATATCACTGGCTCGCTCGCGGATGTCAACCCTTCCGATTTCATCGCATGCGATCTATATCGATCACGAGATCTCGATCACACGCCCGGAGGCCGCGCATGAGCCAAGCCCGCCCCTCAAGCCCCAAGCTCGCCGACTTTCTCTGCTTCGCGATCTATTCGGCCAACCTGGCCTACGGCCGGGCCTACAAGCCGATCCTCGAGAAGCTCGGCCTCACCTACACGCAATACATCACGATCGTGGCGTTGTGGGAGAACGACAACCAGACCGTCGGCGGCCTTGGCGAGAAGCTGTTCCTGGAATCGAACACGCTGACGCCGATCCTCAAGAAGCTCGAAGCTCTCGGCTATCTGCACCGCCGGCGCGATCCAGCCGACGAGCGGCAGGTGATCGTCAGCCTGACCGACGCAGGCCGGAGCCTGCGGGAGAAGGGCCTGGAGCTGAACCTGGTCAAGGCGACCGGCCTCAGCGTGGAGGAATTCCCCAAGATGCAGAAGGCGGTGACCACGCTGCGCGACAACCTCGCCAAGGCGGCGCGGGGGGTGGGCTGACGCCGTCCGCTCAGCCCCGTCACGCACCGCCGGACGTGTCGGCGGGGTCCGCCGCCGCTAGCGCCTCGCGGCGGTCTGCCCGCGGCGGGGCGATCACCACCCGGTTGATCTGCCGCTTGATCGCCTTGGCCTCCGGGCCGGCGAGCCTGACCTTGCGGTCCCAGCCCTCGGTCAGCACGGCACCCCACGGCCCAAGATCCAGGCAGGTGACGTAGCGCGGCTGGCTGTAGGGCAGCGCGGCGATACCCAGCAGATCGGCCGCCGCGTTGTTGCCCGCCGAGCGCCCCAGTCGCAGAGCGTGCTGGCACGACATCATCGCATGATGCCCGGCCTCGTCCGTGGCGGCGCAGGCGGCGTCGCCGGCCGCGAACACCTGCGGGGCCGTCGGCACGCGCAGCTCGCGGTCGACGTGCAGACGGCCGAGGCGATCGCGCGCGCCCGGAATCTGCTGGGTGAGGGCCGTGGCCTGCTGGCCCGCCGTCCACAGCACGGACCGTGCTGCGATGCGTTCGCCGGTAGACGTCACCGCCCCATGGGCGTCGATCGCGGCGACACGCACCCCCAGGCGGCACTCCACACCGAGCTCCGCCAGCGCCTCGCGGATCACCGGCCGCGGACCCGCCCCCAGATCTGGCCCGATCTCACCCGCTTGCTCGACGATGACGACACGCACGGGCGCCTCCGCGCCCAGTATGGCCCGCAGGCGAGCCGGCAGCTCGGCGGCAATTTCGATCCCGGTGAAGCCGCCTCCGACCACGACGACGCTGCCGCGGCCCGGCGTCGCCGGCGACGCAACGAGCCCGTGTAGGTGCGCCTCGAACGCGGCCGCCTCGTCCAGCCGGTCGATGCTGAACGCATGGGCTGCCAGGCCAGGAATGTCGGGCCGCACTGCCCGGCTGCCGGCCGCCAGGACCAGCCGGTCGTAAGCCAGGCTGAACCGCGTGCCGGCCGCGTCGACGACGTCGATCTCACCGTCAGCGGTGCGGATCGCCTCGACCACACCCTGCACGAAGCCGATGCCGGTCGCCCGGAAGAGCTCCTCCAAGGGCGCGCTCATCGTCGCGGCCTCAGCCTCGTAGAGCCGCGGGCGCAGAGTCAGCGCCGGTTCGGGTGCAACAACGGCGACCTCGACGTCCGCCCCGTGCAGATCGATCAGCCGCATTGCCGCGAGCGCCCCCCACAGGCCGGCGAAGCCGGCGCCGATCACGAGAATTCTGCGACGCATGAGGAATCCTTACCGATTGTGAATGGGGTGTCGGCGCCGGCGCCGACGCCAAGGCCGCGTCCTGCCACGATCCCTCTGACGGCGCTCAGGCGGCGGCCGCGCGTGCCGCCTGCGGCACGCGGCGGAAGGCGATCCCCATGCGGTTGAGGGCATTCATCAGGCTTATGGCGATCGTCAGATCCACCAATTCCTTCTTGCCGAACACGGCGGAGACGGCTTGGAAGGCCGCATCCGGAATGGCGGTCTCCGCCACGCGCGTGACCGTCTCGGCCCAGGCCAGAGCCGCGCGCTCGTGGGCATCGAACAGATCGCCCGCCTCCCGCCACGCCTGGAGCAGCGCCAGCTTTTCAGGCTTGACGCCGCTCCTGATGAGGTCGCGCGCATGAAGATCGAGGCAGTAGGCGCACCCGTTGATCTGGCTGATGCGCAGGTAGACCGTCACGACAAGGACTTCGTCCAGGCCGGACTGCTGGACGTAGCCGTAGACACCGCCCAGCGCCTTCACACCAGACGGAGCGATGTTCGTGTAGTCAAGACGAGCGTTCATCGAACAATCCGTTGATCAAATTGCAGAAATATTTCGCACCCATACGTACGTTTTGCTATTTTGAATAATTCATATCACGGGAAGTTCACTGTTTATATTTAGAACTATCATAAATATATTTATTCAATCACGACGAAGTAATACTTTTTACTATCACGCTCACTCAGCCAGCTGGGACGATCAGGATGCATGCGCCATGCACCAAGATAAAGAACCAAGAACGATTCATTTGGATGTACCACGAACCATGCAGCCCACGCCGTTGGACCTGAAGCCGGCGCCGCTGTCCCCCCGGCACGTCACGCCGGAGGCGGCGCGGCTGGCCCCCTGCTTGAGGGTAGCGACCGTTATGGGGAGCGCCCCGTCAGCCCGCGACCGGCTGCGCTGCCTGATCGAAATGCACGCATAACGCGCCGCGCTGGCCTCGCGCGCCAGGCTCGTTGTAGCGTGCCCGCGGCGCCTCTGGCGCCCGGCGGACCGGGAATCGGCCGCTGCTGAAATACACATGGGAGGAATTGAATGAGGACGCTCAAGTTCGCGCTGCTGTGCGCGGCAGGCCTCGGCGCGACACTCGGTCCAGCGTGGGCGCAGAAGCAGTATGACACCGGCGCCACCGACACCGCGGTGACGATCGGCAACACGGTTCCCTATAGCGGCCCGCTGTCGGCGCACGGCATGCAAGGGCGCACCGAAGCCGCCTTCTTCCGCATGCTCAACGAGGAGCGCGGCGGCATCAACGGCCGCAAGATCAATTTCATCTCGCTGGACGATGCGTTCTCGCCCCCCAAGACCGTCGAACAGACGCGCAAGCTGGTGGAGCAGGACGGCGTCCTCGCCACGTTTGCCTCGGTAGGCACGGCCGCCCAGACGGCGGTGCAGAAATACCTGAACGGCAAGGGCGTGCCGCAGCTTCTCGTCAGCACCGGCGCGACCAAATGGAACCAGCCCTCGGTCTTCAAATGGACGACGCCGGCCTCCAGCACCTACGGCGTCGAGGCCGAGAGCTACGCCAAGTATCTCCTCAAGGAGAAGCCCGACGCCAAGGTGGTGATCTTCTACCAGAACGACGACTATGGAAAGGACTACGTCACCGGCTTCAAGAAGGGCCTCGGCGACAAGGCCTCCACCATGATCATCAAGGAGATCACCTACGAGCTGACCGACCCGACGGTCGATTCCCAGGTGCTCGCCGCCAAGAACAGCGGCGCCGACACGCTGCTCAACGTGACCCTCGGCAAGGCGACATCGCAGACCTTCAAGAAGCTGACGGAGATCGGCTGGAAGCCGCTTCAGTTCGTCAGCAGCCCGTCGACCGGCCGCGTCTTCCTCGACGCCGCCGGCATCGAGAACATCCAGGGCATCATGACGGCGAGCGCCTACAAGCAGGTGACCAGCCCGCGCTGGGCCGACGATCCGGACGTCAAGACCTATCTCGCCTTCATGAAGAAATACCTGCCCAACGACGACATCACCAACGAGATCGGCTTCGTTTCTTATTCGTTCGCTCACGTCATGGCGCACATCATCGAGAAGGCCGGTGACAACCTCACGCGCGAAAACCTGCTGAAGCAGGCGACGACGCTGAAGGACGTCAAGGTGCCGGCGCTCATCCCCGGCGTCAGCTACAGCAACTCCCCCACCGACTACACGCCGGTGAAGGCCTTGCAGCTCTACCGTTTCGAAGGCAACGACTGGGCGCCCGTCGGCGAGGTGATCCACATCAATTGACAAGGTCCGCCGCGCCGGCCTGCCGCCGGCGCGGCGGCCCGACCTTCGTCTCCGACCGGGACCGCACCATGACCGCATCGCCCTTCCAGATCCGCACGCTCGGCCCCGACGACACCGGACTGTTCGACGACATGTTGAACGTCTTCGGCGAAGCCTTCGACGATATCGAGGCGTATGGCCGGGCCCGGCCGAGCGCCGGCTACCTGAAGCGCCTGCTCGGCGGGGATCAGTTCATCGCCGTCGTCGCGGTGAAGGAGGGCCGCGTGGTCGGCGGCCTCGCCGCCTACGAGCTCCTCAAGTTCGAGCAGGAGCGCAGCGAGATCTATATCTACGACCTCGCCGTTGCGGCCCCGCAGCGGCGCCAGGGCATCGCCACGGCCCTGATCGAGGAGCTGAAGCACATCGCCGCGGCGCGCGGCGCCTACGTCATCTTCGTGCAGGCCGACCACGGCGACGACCCCGCCATCGCCCTCTACACCAAGCTCGGCACCCGCGAGGATGTGCTGCACTTCGATATATCGCCGGCGTGAATGCTGCCGTTTCCGTCCAGTCCGCCGCGAAAGTCGTTCTCCGGCACGCTTCAGGCTCGCTCGGAGCAACGGCCGCTTGCCCGGACGCCCGCCGCGGCGGCGGCTATGCGCCAGAGCATCCTGCGGAAAATTTACTCCATCAACGTAAATCGGAAGAATGAATTTTCCATCATCCAATCTATAAACGAAAACAAATTCCGGCTTTCCGCCGATATATAATAAATCAAGGATCAATGATTGGAAGGACACGGCGCGGCGTCTACGCGACAGCATGCCGCTGTACGGTGCCCGTTCAATTTCGGGGACAGCACCCATGGCTAAACGCCAAGGCCAGATCAAACTTGGGGCCTTCCACTATATTTCCGGGCATCACATCGCCGCGTGGCGCCATCCCGGCGCTTCCGCCGACACCTCGCTCGCCGACTATGTGAACTTCGCCAAGACCGCCGAGGCCGCCAAGTTCGATGCCGTGTTCCTGGCCGACAGCGTCGACGTGCGCCTGCTGCATCCGGAGGGGGCGGCCCGCAAGGCCCACACCGGCATCACCCTCTTCGAGCCGCTGACGCTGCTCGCCGCGCTCGCCACGGCCACGAGCCGCATCGGCCTCATCGCGACCGCCTCCACCAGCTTCAACGAGCCGTTCAACCTCGCGCGCAAGTTCGCCTCGCTCGACCATATCAGCGGCGGCCGCGCGGGCTGGAACCTGGTGACCACCAACGACCCCGAGGCCGCGCTCAACTTCAACCATATGGCGCCCGTTCCGCCGGCCCAGCGCTATGCGCGCGCCGAGGAGTTCGTCGACGTCGTGCGCGGGCTGTGGGACAGCTTCGAGGACGACGCTTTTCTGCGCGACCGCGACAGCGGCCTCTACGTCGACCTGGCCAAGCTGCACGTCCTCGATCACCAGGGCCCCCACTTCCAGGTCAAGGGGCCACTGAACAGCCCCCGGTCGCCCCAGGGGCACCCGGTCGTGGTGCAGGCCGGCTCGTCCGAGCCCGGCAGGGAGCTCGCGGCCCGCACGGCCGAGGTCATCTTCACCGCCCAGCAGACCCTGGCCGAAGCCACCCGCTTCTACGCGGACGTGAAAGGCCGCCTGGCGAAATACGGCCGCGCGCCGGACGAACTGAAGATCATGCCCGGCGCCTTCATCGTAGTCGGGCGGAGCGAAGCCGAGGCGCAGGACAAGTTCGAGGCGTTGCAGCAACTGATCCAGCCCGAAGTCGGACTCGAGCTCCTGCGCGTGATGCTCGGGGTCGACCTGCGCGGCTACGACCTCGACCAGCCGATTCCGCCGCTGACCGATACCTTGGGCAGCAAGAGTCGCCAGACCCTCGTCGCCGAACTGGCGCGTCGGGAGGGCCTCTCCATTCGCCAGCTCTACCAGCGCATCGCCGGCGCCCGCGGCCATTGGCAGCTCGTCGGCACCGGTGCGCAGATCGCCGATGAACTGGAAGAGCGCTTCGTCCACTACGGCGCGGACGGCTTCAACCTGATGTCGCCGCTGCTGCCCCAGGGGCTCACGGACTTCGTCGAGCTGGTGCTGCCCGAGCTGCGCCGCCGCGGCCTGTTCCGCACCGAATACGAGGGCCGGACGCTGCGCGAGAACCTCGGCCTCGCACGTCCCGCCCATCGCAGCGCCCGTGCCGGCGCCTCCGTCGCGGCGGAGTGAGCGGGTCCGCCCCGCCCCGTCGCCCCACGTCTCCCGCCAAGGCCAGAATGATGTCCAGCACCGCCTCCAGTGCCCGCAGCCTCAGCGAGGCTCCGCCTGATTTTCAGCTGCTGTTCGACACCATCGCCGCCGGCGCGGCCGAGCGCGACCGCGACCGCGTCCTGCCCTTCGACATCATGGACCGGCTGCGGGAAAGCCGGATCGGCGCGCTGCGGCTGGCCAAGGCCGACGGCGGTGCGGGCCTCAGCCACCGCGAGCAGTTCCGCGTCGTCATCGCCCTGGCCGCCGCCGATCCCAACGTCGCTCATATCCTGCGCAACCATTTCAGCTTCGTCGAGCGCTTCGCTCGGCCCAAGAACGTGCCGCACCGGGACAAATGGGCAAAGCTCATCGCCAGCGGTGCCATCGTCGGGCTCGCCAATACCGAGCTCAACAGTCCGAAGGTCGGCGCCGTCCCCTACGAGACGCGGCTTACGACCGATGGCGACGGTTATCGGCTCGATGGGGTGAAATACTACAGCACCGGCACGCTGTTTTCCGACGTGGTCCAGGTCCGGGCGACCGCGCCTGACGATCGCCCTGTGTCGGTGATCATCCCCACTCGGCGCGAGGGCGTCGAGCTCGTCGACGACTGGGACGGCGCCGGCCAGCGGTTGACGGGATCGGGCACCACCCGCCTCCACGACGTGCGCGTCGAGGCGGACGAGGTGGTGTTCGACGTGCCCGGCCTGACCTACAGCCTCACCTACAACAACACCCTCGCCCAGCTCCTGGTCACCGCCATCGTCGCCGGCATCCTGCGCAGCGTGCTCCAGGACGCCAAGGCGCTGGTCATCTCGCGCAAGGACCGCAACTTCTACTATGCCAACGCGGCCCGCGCCGCCGACGACCCGCTGCTCCAGCAGGTGATCGGCGAGATCGCCAGCAACGCCTTCGCCGCCGAGGCGTTGATTCTGACTGCGGCCGATGCCCAGGACGAACTGGCGCTGGTGCGCGAGCGCGGTCTGCCCGACGAGGCGCTGGCGCATACCGCCGCCGAGATTGCGGCCAAGACCAAGATCGTCGTCGACGAGCTGACCCTGCGCAGTGCCAACCGCCTGTTCGACGCGGGCGGCGCCTCGGCCCTGCAGCGCACCAAGAACCTCGATCGCCATTGGCGCAACGCCCGCACCCTCGCCAACCACAACCCGTCCGTCCTCAAGGCGCAGGCCCTCGGCGCCTACGAGCTCAGCGGCGAGCCGCTCCCGGGCCAAGGCTTCTTCTAGAGCGTTTTCGAGCGAAGTGGACGCCGGTTCGCGTGAAGAAAACGCGATAAATCAAATAGATAGAGCATTTCGGCGATTCGAAGAAACGCGGAAATGCTCTAGGCCCTCCTCCTCTTCCTTCCATGAGCACGAGCCTTCCGATGACCGCTGCGGCCCCCCTCGCCCTCCGCCGACGTTCCGCTCTCGCCTGGCCGCTGCTGGCTGCCGCGGCCGTGTGCGCCGGCCCCGCCCTGGCGGCGGCGCAGCCGCAGCCCGGCGGGTCGATCACCTTCGGGGTGACGACGGAGCCCGTGTGCTTCAATCCGCAGCGCTCGACCCAGCAGAACTCGTTCATCGTCATCCGCAACTTCGTGGATTCGCTGATCGCCAAGGGAGCGGGCGGCCGCTTCCTCCCGTGGCTCGCAACCAGCTGGACGATCTCGCCGGACGGCAAGGTCTACGACCTCAAGCTGCGGCCGGACGTGACCTTTCACGACGGCGAGAAGCTCGATGCGGCCGCCGTCAAGTTCAACCTCGATTTCGTCAAGGACCTGAAGAACGCCAACGCGGCGAGCGAGTTGGTGCGGTCGCTGGCGCAGGTCGACGCCGTCGGTCCCCACGAGGTGCGGCTCACGCTGTCGCAGCCCGACTCGACCTTCCTGGAATCGCTGTCGAGCATCCGCCTCGGCATCCTGTCGCCCAAGGCACTGCAATCGGGCGACCAGCTCTGCTCCGGTGGCCCGGCCCTCGCCGGCACGGGGCCATTCCTGTTCGAATCCTACACCCGCGGCCAGTCGGTCGCGCTGGTGCGCAACAAGGACTACGCCTGGGCGCCCGGCTATGCCGCCCACACCGGGCCCGCGTATCTCGACCGCGCCACCATCCGCTTCCTGCCGGAATATTCCGTGCGTGCCGGCGCGCTCTCCTCGGGGCAGGTGGACGTGATCGAGGGCGTGCAGCCGACCGACGCCGCCCTGTTCAAGGACCAGCCCGGCTTCCAATTCATCACCGGGCCGTCCGGCGCGCAGACGGCCTTCACGCTCAACATCAACTACACCATCCCGCCCGCCACCGACGTGCGCGTGCGCCAGGCGCTGCGCGACGGCGCCGACATCGGCGCGCTGGTTAAGAGCGTCTACCTCGGCACGGTCCGTCCCGCCTGGTCCAACATCGGCCCCGAGAACCCCTTCTACGACAAGACGCTGGAGGGCACGTGGGGCAACGATCCGGCCAAGGCCAACAAGCTGCTCGACGAAGCGGGCTGGACCGGACGCGATGCTGAAGGCTTCCGCACCAAGGACGGCCAGCGCCTCACCATCGAGGTCGGCTATCCCCAGCCTTACGTGCGCGACAATCGCGACGTGCTGATCCAGGGCGTGCAGGCCCAGTTGCGCAAGAAGCTCGGCTTCGACCTCAAGCTGCGCATCACCACCGGCGGCGAGTGGGCCCAGCAGCTCGCCAAGGGCACCTGGACCATCTACCCCAACACCTATCTGCCGGCCGACGCGGCGCGCGAGCTCGACGCCAACATCGGCCGCAACGGCTTCATCAGCGCCGTCGCCGACAAGGCCGATCAGCCGTTGTTCGATCTCATCGAGAAGGCGCAGCGGGCGACCGATATCGAGGCCAAGCGGGAGTTCACCGCGGCGGCCCAGAAGCGGGCCGTGGAGCAGGCGTTCATCGTGCCCCTCTTCGCGGCGAACTATCAGCTCGCGGCCAAGGACACCATCCGCGGCCTGTCGTTCGAGACCCAGCTCGATTCGCCCTCCAACCTCTACGACGTCTGGGTGGCGCAGCCGTGATCATCCATCCGGTCGCGCGCCGCATCCTGGCCCGGCTGGCGACGAGCCTCGTCGTCGTCTGGGGCAGCATCACGGCCGCGTTCCTGGCGCTGCACGCCCTGCCCGGGCGGATCGAGGACATCCTCGCCGGCGACCTCATCTATCCCGGCCTGCGCGAGGCGATCATCGCCGAGTGGGGGCTCGACCGGAGCCTCTTTGCCCAATACGTCGACTTCGTCGGGCGCATCGCCGCCGGCGACTTCGGCCTCTCCTACGTGCTGCGCCAGCCGGTCGCGCAGATCGTCGGCTCGCAGATCTGGCCGACGGTCCACCTCGCCTCGGCGGCGGGCGTGCTGGCGCTGATTCTGGCTGGTGTGGCGGCCACGCTCACCGCCGGCCGCGGGCGGCTGGCACGCGGCCTCGCCGCCGCCGTCGAGCTCACCTGCGCCTCCGCGCCGGTGTTCTGGATCGGCATCCTCCTGCTGATGCTCTTCTCCTTCACGCTGCGCTGGTTCCCCGTCTCGGGCGCGCAGTCGTGGCAGGCGCTGGTGCTGCCGGCGGTGGCGCTGGCGCTGCCCACCGCGGGCCTGCTCGCCCAGGTGCTGCGGGAGGCCATGGAGCGGGCGCTGGAGCAGCCCTTCGTCGTCACCGTCCGTGCCCGCGGCCTCGGCGAAGGCCTGATCCGCCTGCGCCACGTGCTGCGCCACGCCGCCCTGCCCGCTGTGACGCTGGGCGGCTGGCTCATCGGTGGCCTCCTCGGCGGCGCCGTCATCACCGAGAAGGTCTTCGGCCGGCCGGGGCTCGGCACGGTCACACTGAACGCGGTGCTGTCCCACGACGTGCCGGTGGTGCTCGCCGTGGTGCTGCTGGCCGCCTTCATCCACGTCGCCGCCTCGACGCTGCTCGACATCGTCTACGTCGTCATCGACCCCAGGCTCAGGCAGCAATGACCGACTCCTCCCTTGCGGGCACGGCACCCGTCGACGACGCCGCCGTCCGCTCCCGGGCGTTGCCGCGGCCCTCGGCCGGCGTGGCGCTGGCCGCGGCCTTCGTGCTGCTGCTGGCGGTCGCAGCCCTCGCCCCGCAGCTGTTCACCCACTACGATCCGCTCGAAGGCGACGCGCTGGCGTCGCTGCAGCCGCCCGGGGCCGAGCACCTCTTCGGCACCGACCGGCTCGGCCGCGACATCTTCGCCCGCACGCTCTACGGGGCCCGCTATTCGCTGGCCATCGGCCTGGGCGCGGCGGCCATCAGTGCCGTCTTCGGCATCGCGCTGGGGCTCCTCGCCGGCCAGCGCAGCCGGCTACTCGACGAGACGGTGTCGCGGCTGTTCGACATCATCTCGTCGTTCCCCGGGGTGCTGCTGGCCCTGCTCGTGGTGACCTTCCTCGGCGCCGGCCTGACCAACATCGCCATCGCCGTCGGCATCTCCGCGATCCCGAAGTTCGGGCGGGTGGTGCGGGCGCAGACCCAGCTGGTGCGTGACGCGGACTATGTCACGCACGCCTACATCTACGGGCGCAGCCGCCTCGGCGTGTTTTTCGGCCACTTGCTGCCCAACGTGCTGACCGCCGTTCCGGTGGTCGCGACGGTCTCGATCGGCACCACCATCCTGGCCGTCTCGGGCCTCAGCTTCCTCGGTCTCGGCCCGCAGCCGCCGACGCCCGAATGGGGCGTGATGCTGGCGGAAAGTCGCGACGTGCTGCGCATCGCCTGGTGGCCCGGCGTGTTCCCGGGGGCCGCGATCACGCTCACGGTGATCGCCTTCACCGTGCTGGGCAACGCCTTGCAGCGCCGTTTCGAGGGCCGCGCCCCATGACCGCCGGCACGCCCCTCGTCGATATCGAAGGGCTGTCCGTGCGCTTCGGCGCGGACGGACCGGCCGTCGTGCACGACGTCGACCTGGTCGTGCATCCGGGCGAATGCGTGGCGCTGGTGGGCGAATCCGGTTCCGGCAAGAGCGTCACGGCGCGCAGCCTGATCAACCTCGCCGGCCCCGGCGCGCGGACGACGAGCCGACGCCTCCTGATCGGCGGCGAGGACGCCAGCCGCTTCGACGCAGCGCGCTGGCGCCGCCTGCGCGGCACCTTCGCCGGGCTGGTGATGCAGGATGCGCTGACCTCGCTGGACCCCTTGCGGACCATCGGGCAGGAGGTGGCGGAAGTGGTCGTGCACCACCGTCTGCCAGTCGGGCGCCGGCGCATCGGCGAACTCGTCGCCGACACCCTGGCGCGTGTCGGCGTCCCCGAACCGGAGGTGCGCGCCCGGCAATATGCGCATCAGCTGTCGGGTGGCCTGCGCCAGCGGGCCCTCATCGCCTCGGCCATCGCCGGTCAGCCGCGTTTGATCATCGCCGACGAGCCGACGACGGCGCTCGACGCCACGGTGCAGGCGCAGGTCATCGCCGTGCTGAAGGACCGCGTGCGCGAGGGCGCAGGCCTCCTGCTCATCAGCCACGATCTCGCCGTCGTGGCCGGCATCGCCGACCGCGTCCACGTCATGCGCGCCGGACGGGTGGTGGACGCCGGCCCGACGGCCGAGGTGCTGGCACGCCCGCGCCACCCCTACACGCGCCAGCTCATCGCCGCCGTGCCGTCGCCGCAGGCGCGCGGCAGCCGCCTCGCCTCGGCCCGCATCGCACCGGATGACGCAGGCGGCCCCATCCGCATCCTGCGCGAGCCCTTGCCGGCCCGTCCGGCGGTCTCCGACGAGGTGGTGCTCGAGGCGCGCGGCCTGACCAAGACCTATCGCCATCGCGGCGGCCGCAACGCCACCTTCACGGCGCTCGAGGATGTCTCGTTCTCAATCCGGGCCGGCGAGGTGGTCGGCCTGGTCGGCGAGTCCGGATCGGGCAAGTCGACCTGCGCCAAGATCGTCCTCGGCCTCCTTGAGCCGGACCGGGGCAGCGTGCGGCTGCTCGGCGAGCCCTGGTCGGGCCTTTCCGAGCGGGCGCGGCGGCCACGCCGGGCCAAGCTGCAATACATCCCGCAGGACGCGCTGAGCAGCTTCGATCCGCGCTACCGGGTCAAGGACATCGTCGGCGAGAACCTGCCGGGTCTCGATGCCGCAGCCGGCGCGCGCCGGATCGGCACGCTGCTCGAACAAGTGGGCCTCGCCCCAGCGTTGGCCGAGCGTCATCCCCGCTCGCTCTCGGGCGGCCAGCGCCAGCGGGTCGCCATCGCCCGGGCGCTCGCGGCCGAGCCGGCGCTGGTCGTCTGCGACGAGCCTGTCTCGGCGCTCGACGTCAGCATCCAGGCGCAGGTGGTCGACCTGATCGCCGAGCTGCAGGCGAAACTCGGCACGGCGCTGCTGTTCATCTCCCACGACCTGGGACTGGTGCGGCACATGGCCGACCGGCTGATCGTGCTGAAGGACGGCCGCATCGTCGAGGCGGGCGATGCCATCGGCGTGTTCGACGCCCCCGCCCACACCTACACGCGCAGCCTCATCGCCTCCCTGCCGGCGCCCTTGCTCGCCGGCCCGGCCTCTCCTCACCCGATCGGGACCCGGCTATGACCGACCGCCAGCTGCACCTCAACGTCAACATGCTCAGCGCCGGCTTCTACGGCTCGGCGTGGCGTGCCTCGGCCGGCGACCCGGCCGCGTTCACCGACATCAACCACTACGTCAAGCTGGCCAAGATCGCCGAGCGCGGCACCTTCGACGCGGTGTTCCTGGCCGACTCGCCGGCGCTCGTCGACCGACCGGAGTTCCGGCCCTTCTATACGCTCGAGCCGACGATCATCCTCACCGCGATCGCCGCGGCGACCGAGTTCATCGGCCTGATCGCCACCGCCTCGACCACCTACAACGAGCCCTACAACATCGCCCGCCGCTTCGCGAGCGTCGACCTGGCGAGCGGCGGTCGCGCCGGCTGGAACGTGGTGACGACGGCCGATGCCGTGGCCGCCCGCAACTTCGGCTTCGACAACGCGGTCGCCCACACGACCCGTTACGAGCGGGCCGCGGAGTTCACCGAGGTGGTCACCGGCCTGTGGGACAGCTGGGAGGACGACGCGCTCGTCGGCGACAAGGCGACGGGGCGCTTCATGGATACCTCCCGCCTGCACGCCCTCAACCATGTCGGCCGCTTCTTCTCGGTCCGAGGGCCGCTCAACGTACCGCGCTCGCCACAGGGCCACCCGGTGATCGTGCAGGCCGGCGGCTCGGACGACGGCCGGGCGCTCGCCGCCCGCTACGCCGAGGCGATCTTCTCGGTCGCCAACTCGATCGACGAGGGCAAAGCCTTCGCCGATGACATTCGCCGCCGGGCGGCCGCCTACGGCCGGCCCGGCAGCGCCATCGTCACGCTACCGGGGCTGGCGACGGTGATCGGATCGACCGAGGAGGAGGCGCGCCGGCGCGACGACTACCTGTGGTCGCTGATCCCCGCCGACTACAGCCTGGTCCGCGTCGCCGGCATCCTGAACGTCGATCCGCACTCCCTCGACCTGGACGAGCCCCTGCCCGACACGATCCAGATGCCGATCGACGGCTCGCAGACTTTCTTCCGCGCCCTGGTCGAGGTGGCGCGGCGCGACCGGCTGACCGTGCGCCAGCTGCTGCGGCGGCTCGGCGGCGGCACCGGCCACCGGGTCATCGTCGGCACGCCGGAGCAGATCGCCGACGACATCGAGGCCTGGTTCCGCGCCGGCGCGGCGGACGGCTTCAACCTGATGCCCGACCTGTTGCCGGAGGGGCTGGAGCTGTTCGTGGATCACGTCGTGCCGCTGCTGCGCCAGCGCGGCATCTTCCGCTCCGCCTACGCCGGCACGACGCTGCGCAGCCACCTCGGCCTCGAGCGGCCCGCCAACCGGCACACGATAAAGGAGCGTCTGGCCGGCTAGATGATCGCTCTTGCCGGAGGGCCGTGCTCGCGACCGACGGCCTGCTCGCCTCACCCGAGCGCTGCGAGGCGATCGATAAGCTCGCGCTTCGTCCCGTGGCGGCCGCAGATCAACGTCAGGTAACGCGCGAGCGCGCCAAGAGCTCGTTCGATGAGCGCCTTTGGACAGCAAGGTCGACGTCGCATCAGGCCGCCGTGGGGGCCCGCCCATTGGGGTTCACAGCGGCACGCCGCGCCTTGAAGGTGGCGGTCCGCCTCTCCTCCGCGGCGCGGGCGGTGCGCCTGATCCGCAGGAGATCCTTGCGGGACACGAGCCCGACGAGGCGCATACTGCCCCGCTCGACGATCGGCACGCGGCCGATGTCGTCTGCCGCCATGCGATCGGCAAGGGCCGATACGGTCTCGTCGGCGTATCCCACCACGACGGAGGCGTCCGACCGACGCTCGAACAGGGTCTCGCCGTCCACACCACCCGCGGCCCGCCAACGCAAGACATCGCCGCGCCCCACCATGCCGATCACGCGGCTGGCCTCGTCCAGGATGGGATAGGACTTATGGCGAGGCTCGCCGTCGGAGAAGTAGGCGATCGCCGCGTCCACGCGCATGGCGCCGGGCAGCGTGTCGACGTCCCGCACCATGACCTCGCCGACGCGCAGCAATTCGAAGGGGTCGACGCTGTATTCGCGCACGATGTGCTGGCCCCGCCGCGCGATCTTCTCGGTGAGGATCGAGCGCTTGAGCAGCAGCACGGTGACGGCATAGGCCGCGCCGGTCGCCATCAGGAGTGGACCGAGAAGCGCGAAGTCGCCCGTCAGCTCCACTGCGAACAGCACGCCGGTCAAAGGCGCGCGCATCGTCCCGCCCATCATTGCGGCCATGCCGATCAGCGCCCAGGCGCCGGCGGGGCCGGGCAGCAGCTGGCCCTCCAGCCATCCCAGGCAGCCGCCGAAGATCAGCAGGGGCGCCAACACGCCGCCCGATGTCCCCGACGCCAGCGCAACGATCCAGATGGCGGACTTCACGACCAGGATGAGCGCGACCTGCGTGGCCGCGGGCTGGCCGCCCAGCAAGTCGGCGATAATGTCGTAGCCGACGCCGAGCGCCCGTGGCTCGATGAGGCCGCCGAGGCCGACGGCGAGGCCGCCGAGGGCCGGCCACCACATCCAGTGCAGCGGCAGCGCCTGGAACAGATCCTCCGCCTTGTAGAGCAGGCCCGTCAACAGGCCCGACTGCAGCCCGGCGACGACGCCGGCGCCGACGCACATCGCGAGCCCCCACCAGGGCAGATCCAGCGCGCCGGAGAACGGAAACAGCGGCCCGGCGCCGATCAGCAGCGGCCTCAGGGCGACGGCGACCGAGCAGGCGGTGATGACCGGGATCAGGCTACGCGGCTTCAACTCGAACAGCAGCAGCTCGACCGCCAGCAGCACCGCGGCGATCGGCGTGCCGAAAATCGCGGTCATGCCCGCTGTTGCGCCGGCAACGAGCAACGTCTTGCGTTCGGCGGCGCTGAGGCTGAAGCACTGCGCAAACAGCGAACCGATGGCGCCACCGGTCATGATGATGGGCCCCTCGGCCCCGAACGGGCCGCCGGTGCCGATCGAGATGGCCGAAGACAACGGCTTCAGCAGCGCGACCTTCGGCGACATGCGGCTCTCGCCGATGAGGATCGCCTCGATCGCTTCGGGGATGCCGTGGCCGCGGATCTTCTCGGATCCGAAGCGGGCCATCAGGCCGATCACGAGGCCGCCGAGCGCCGGCGCCGCCGCCATCCACCCATTGACCGCCGCGGTGGCGGGAGACGAGGCTGCGACGCTGAACGTCTGAAACCACACCAGGTTCGTGACGAGCGCGATCGCCCGCAGCAGCAGCCAGGCCGCTGCACCGCCGCCCGCACCGACGAGCACGGCCATGGCGACGAGAAGGAGAACGCGGGGACTGGTGGTAAAATCGCCGAGCCGAGGCAGCGCGCCGACGGAATGGGAACGATGCAAGATGGACCTCTCCCGGCGCCTTGTCCCCGTGCAGGTTCTTGCGCCGCAGCAAATTATATCGCACTGCGAATAACTCGTATGACGAACTAATTCAACAGGGTGTCGATGAGCGAGAGGCGGACACGGCGACGCGCCATGGGCGAAGGCCTGGATGATCGGGGCTATGCCGCCCTCGCCCAGTTTCGACGCACGTTGCGGATATTCCTGGCCTTCAGCGAGGACGCCGCCCGCCAGGCGGGCCTCACCCCGCAGCAGCATCAGGCGATCCTGGCAATCCGCGGCCTGGCGCCGATCACGGGAATGACGATCAACGAGCTGTCCGAGCAACTGCTGCTCAAGCCTCAGACGACGGTCGAGCTCGCCGATCGCCTGGCGGCGGCCGGGCTGGTGGAGCGCCAGCGCGACGAGGTCGACCGCCGCCGGGTCTTCCTGCAGCTCACGCCTAAAGCGCTGGAGATCCTAGAACAGCTCTCGGCGGCGCATCTCGCTCAGATCGGCCGGGATGCGCCGCATCTCATCGAACTGCTCGAGCAGGTGGCGAAACGCGGTCGTCGGCCCTGAGCGCTTCGCGGTTGGGCACCCGATCGCACAAAAGCGCTTCCAGTTCAAAACGTTGGAGCATATCGATCGCCGCGCCGCAACAGCCGCACGTTCTCGTCAGCGGCCCAATCGATGGGGACCACGCGGATATTCATTCCCGTTTGGAAGCAATCATCTGCGCCCCGGCCCGATAATCACGGCCGATCGGGACGCCTATGCTCATGGAGACCAACGCATTGCGAGACGTATTCATGATCGACAACCGCACCGCCCCCTACGCCGTTCTCGTCCTCCGCCTCGCGCTGGGGATCCTGTTTCTGGCGCACGCCGGGCTGAAAATCTTCGTTTTCACGCCCGCGGGCACCGCCGGCTTCTTCGGCTCCCTCGGCCTGCCGGGGTGGCTTGCGTATGTGACGATCCTCTGGGAGCTGGTGGGAGCGGCCGCGCTGATCCTCGGCGTCTGGCCGCGCCTTGCGGCGCTGGCGCTGATCCCGGTCCTGCTTGGCGCCATCTTCACGGTGCACGGGCCCGCCGGCTTCTTCTTCTCCAATCCGAAGGGCGGCTGGGAATTTCTCGCCCTCTGGATCGTAGTCCTCCTCGCCGTTGCCCTCGCCGGTGACGGCGCCTACGCCCTGAAGCCCACGCCGGCTGCCGGCGGCGAACAGGGCGGTGACCACTATGGGAAGGCCCGCCATGTCTGACGCGTCTCCGGCGGCCGCGCCTGCGGCCGGCCCCTCCTTCGCCCGGCGCCTGTCCGTGGACCGGGTCGCGCTGACGGTCAACGATCTGGACGGAGTCCGCGCATTCTACGAGCAGATCGTCGGCCTCCATCTCCTGCATCGGGACGGCGAAAGCGCTGCGCTGGGCGCCGGCGGCGAGGTGCTGCTGGAGTTGCGCCGGGATGGGGCGGCACGGCGCCGCTCGCCGCGCGAGGCGGGCCTATTCCATACGGCCTTCCTGCTGCCGACGCGCGCCGACCTCGCACGGTGGCTGCGGCGCACCCTCCAGGCGCGGGGTCTCCTGACCGGCGCGTCGGACCATGACGTCAGCGAAGCGATCTACCTCTCCGACCCGGAAGGAAACGGCATCGAGGTCTATGCCGATCGGCCCGCATCGAGCCGGGTGTGGGCAGACGGGCAGGTGAAGATGGCGACGCGCCCGCTCGACATCGAACGTCTGATCGCAACTGCCGGCGAGGCGTCTTGGAGCGGCCTTCCCGACGGCTCGACCGTTGGCCACGTGCACTTGCAGGTGGGAGCGCTCGATCCGGCCGAAGCCTTCTACGCCGGCGTGCTGGGCCTCGACATCACCTGCCGCTATCCCGGCGGCACCTTTTTTGCCGCCGACGGCTACCACCATCATATTGCGACCAATATCTGGAACAGCCGCGGCGCCGGCCCGCGCAGCTTCCCGTCGACGGGGCTGGCGGAAGTGGCCATGCGGGTCGATGCCAGCCGGGCCGAAGCCATCAGGCACCGTGCCGGGCATGCGGACGGTGCATCCCTGTCGCTGCGCGATCCCTGGGGAACGGCGATCTTGGTCGCGCCCGTGACGGTCCCGGACGACGCGAGCGCCTGACGATGTTCGTCGGACCGTGGACCGGCCGCCGCGGCGCAGAGCGCGCCGGCCCCGACTGGCTACCGGCCGCTTGTCCCCGCGCGCGATCGCTCCCGATCGGATAATCCTGACAGCCCTGTCAGACGATGGCACCCAACGGACGCCCCGCATGGACCGCCTGGACTGCGATCGCATGTTTGTCGCCGTGCTCGATGCCGGCAGCTTCGCCGGGGCCGCGCAGCGGCTCGGCACCAGCAGCGGCCAGGCATCGAAGCTCGTCTCGCGGCTGGAAGCCGATCTCGGCGTTCAGCTGATCAAGCGCACCACGCGGGCGCTCTCGCCCACGGAGGTGGGCCAAGCCTACTACGAGCGGGTCAAGGCGCTGCTCGATGAATTCGACGCGCTCGATGCCGCCGTCCGTCATGCCTCCGGCACGCCCGCGGGCCGCCTGCGCCTGACGGCGCCGATGTCCTTCGGAACGATTCAGCTCACGCCAGCCCTCCTCGCATTCGTGCAAGCCTTCCCCGCCATCCAGCTCGAGGTGAGCTTTTCCGACAGCGTGGTCGACCTGGTGGACGAGGGCTTCGACATCGCCGTGAGGGTCGGCCGGACGGCGGACAGCAGCCTGATCGCGCGCAAGCTCGGCGAGGCGCGCGTGATCCTCGTCGCGGCCCAATCCTACCTCGAACGAAAGGGCACCCCGCAGGTGCCCGGGGACCTGGCGGGCCACGATTGCATCATCGACACCAATTTCCGTGATCCCACCAACTGGCGCTTCACCGGGGGCTCGTCCGGCGACATGCTGACGGTCGCCGTGACGGGACGCCTGCGCTTCTCCAACGGCGAGGCCTGCTTGGCGGCCGCCGCGGCGGGGCTCGGTATCGCCTACGTGCCGAGCTTCATCGCCGGCCCGTCGATCCGCGAAGGCCGGCTCAGGCGCCTGCTTCCCGGTGCGGAGAGTGCCCCGCTCGGCATCCACGCGCTCTGCCCCCCGGCGCGCCACCTCGCGCTCAAGGTGCGGGCGCTTGTCGATTTCCTCGCCGATCGCTTTCGTGGGCCGCCGGAGTGGGAATCCGGCTGGTGACCTTGCGGGTCACGCGGTTTACCGACCGAATATCCCGGCGCAGCAGCTCGGCCGTCCTCAGGCCGGGCTCCGCCAGTTCCATTTCCGCGGGTGCATGCTCGGGCCATCCCTCACGCATCCGGCAGGGTGAAGACGGCGCAAGGCGCCGCGATGCCACGCAGCCGGTGTTCGCCCAGCGGCAGCAGCGGTACGGTCGCCTCGGCGGCGAGCGCCCCGGAGATCAGCACCGCGCGCTCGAGCGGCCGGCATAGGCCCTCCAGCCGGCTGACCAGATTGACGGCAGGGCCGATGGCGGTGAAATCCAGCCGGTCGACGGCGCCGATGTTGCCCCACGCCATGTCGCCCAGATGCAGCGCGGCGCCGAAGGGCAGTGGCCACAGGCCCTGCGCCTGCCGCGCCGCGTCGAGATGGACCATGCCGGCCCGGGCGGCGACGACGGCGCGCAGCGCCGCCTCGCACGCCGCGCCCGGCGTGCCGTTTACCGGGAAGATCGCCAGCACGCCATCCCCGATGAACTTCAGCACCTCGCCGCCGAAGGCGTGCACCGCCCCCGCCACGCGGTCGAACCAGGCGTCGAGGGCGGCGATCACCGCCGCCGGGTCCCGAGCCTCGGACATGGCGGTGAAATCGCGCAGATCCGCATAGAGCAGCGCGGCCCGGATGGACTCGCCGGTGCCGCGGCGCAGTGCGCCGGCCGCCACCCGGGCAGCGCTGCGCCGGCCGAGATAAGCTTCGAGCAGCGCCGCCTGCGCGGCCCGTGTCGCCAGGACAGCCAGGGGGGCCGCAGCGAAGCGCGCAGCCTGGCGCAGCCGGCCGGCCTCGGCGCTGCCGAACGGCCGGGTTCCGGCCCAGCCTAACACCGGCGCATCCCGCGCGGCGCCGAGCACCTCCTCCTGCACGGGGCCGAGCGCGGCCAGCCAGGCGCGCCCGGCGTCGCTGGACGGAGCACCGGCAAAGCCGAGCGCCTCGATCACAGCACCGCTGTCGCCCCGCCACAGCCAGGTGCGGCGGGCGATAATGGGATGGGGCACCGCGAGCGTCAGGGCACCACCGGCCAGCGGCAGGCCATCCGCCGAAAGACGGCCGCCGAGCTCGGCCAGGAACCGGTCTGGGCCGGGCGAGGCGACGGCCTCGTCGAGCAGCCAGGCGAGAGGCGCGGGCAAGTCCATGCGGCGATCATGCCGCCAAGACCACCGCCCTGTCACCGCCGCCACTCGCCTCGTCACCGCCAGCTCCGCTCACCGCGGCGACGCGCGATCCGGCAAGCGCTCCTGTCACCGCAGGCGCCGCCCGGTCAATCGCGGCCGTCGTGGCCGTGCCGGGGGTCGGGTCCCGGGTCGCGTCCGGCCGCCGCTACGGCCAGCCGTCCCAGGTAGTGAGCCCAGCCGTCCGCGTGGCCGGCGCATTGCTCCGCGGTCGGCAGGCCCGTGTGGGTGAGCCGCAGCAACGTTCCATCCGGCTGCTCGATCAGATCGATCTCCACCAGGCTCGACCCCGGTGGCACGGCCTCACTGTCGTCCCATCCGAAGCTGTAGGCGAGGCGGTGAACCGGCACGACCTCACGAAAAGCGCCGCGGGCGAAGCGGCCCCCGGTGACGTTCACGAGGTAGAGCCCGCCGGGACGCGGCTCCACATCGGCCTCCGTTCCCATCCAGCGCAGGATCTTCTCCGGGTCGGTCAGGAGGGCAAACACGGCGGCGGGCGGCGCCGGGAGGTGCATCTCGCGGCGGACGACGAGGGGGTCCTGCATCGGTCGTCTCTCCTAGGGGTGCCTGCATCGCATTGGCGAATGATCGTGAGATAGACTTAGCGCGGGAAACGCGGAGGGAGAGAGTGACAAGTGTGACGGGCGCGCGATGGACTCGCTGATCACGGCCGCAGCCCGCGCGCTTGCCTCAGGCGACCCGCTCGGGGCGCTCAACCGGGTCGCGCTGCGCGATGACGCGCCGGCGCTCGCGCTGCGCGGCATCGCCATGGCGCAGCTCGGCGACCTCGATCGTGCCAGGGCGCTCGTGCGGCGAGCGGCACGCACGTTCGGCCAGCGCGAAGCGATAGCCCGCGCTCGCTGTATCGTCGCCGAGGCCGAGATCGCCCTCGCCTCGCGTGATCTGGGCTGGCCCACGAAGGCGCTCGATGCGGCATGCGCGACGCTCGAAGCCCACGGCGATCGGCCGAATGCCGCTTACGGGCGGCATCTTCAGGTGCGGCGCTTGCTGCTGCTCGGGCGCCTCGACGAGGCCGAGCAGGGGATCTCCGAACTCGACCCCGCGTCGCTCCCGCCGGCATCGCGGACGGTTTGTGAACTCGTCGTTGCGGGGATCGCGCTGCGGCGCCTGCGGACGAAGGCGGCGTGCGCGGCGCTGACGCGGGCCAAAGACGCCGCTCGCCAAGCCAGCATCCCGACGCTGACAGCGGAGGTCGAGCACGCATCGCTCGCCTTGAGCACGCCGGCGGCGCGCCTGATCGCACGGGGCGTCGAGCGCCCGCTGCTGCTCGAGGAGGTCGAGGCGCTGCAGGCGTCCCCGGCGCTCGTCGTCGACGCCTGCCGTCATGTCGTGCGCCGCTCGGGCGTGATGGTCTCGCTCGGGCGACGCCCCGTACTCTTCACGCTCGCCCGCGTCCTGGCCGAGGCCTGGCCGGTGGATGTGCCGAGGGCCGCTCTCATGGCGCGGGCCTTCCGCGCCAAGCGTGTCGATGAATCGCATCGCGCCCGGCTGCGGGTCGAGATCGGCCGGCTCCGTGCCCTGCTGCGGCCGCTGGCCGGCGTGACCGCGACCCCGCGCGGCTTTGTCCTCGTGGCGTGCGACGCTGGAGAGGTGCTTGTGCTGGCGCGGCCGGTCGAGGAACGGCACGCGGCGGTGCTCGCCCTGCTGGCCGACGGGGAAGCCTGGTCGAGCTCCGCGCTGGCCCTGGCGCTCGCCACCAGCCAACGCACGGTGCAGCGGGCACTCGACCAGCTTGCGGTCGCCGGCAAGGTCCAGTCGTTCGGGCGCGGGCGGGCGCGCCGCTGGCTGGCCCCGCCGGTGCCGGGTTTCACGACGAGCTTGTTACTCCCAGCTCTGCTGACAGGCGACTAGGGTGCCGGCATGACCAAAGCAAGCACCGCCGACATCCTCCGCGAGTATGGCCCCTTCCCGGGAATCGACAGCGTCCATGGCCTAACCTTCGATGGCCAGCACGTCTGGTTTGCCTCGGGCGACAAGCTGAACGCGCTCGACCCTGCGGACGGGCGGATCGTGCGCGCCATCGACGTCCCGGCGCACGCGGGAACGGCCTTCGACGGCCGGCACCTGTTTCAACTCGCCGAGGACCGTATCCAGAAGATCGACCCGAACGATGGCCGCGTGCTCGCCACCATTCCCGCGCCCGGCGGCGGAGGCGACTCGGGCCTCGCCTGGGCGGAAGGGACGCTCTGGGTGGGAGAATACCGGGCGCGCAAGATCCATCAGATCGATCCGCAGACCGGAGACGTCCTGCGCACGATCCAGTCCAACCGCTTCGTCACCGGCGTCACGTGGGTCGACGGCGAGCTCTGGCACGGCACCTGGGAAGGCGACGCGAGCGATCTTCGCCGCATCGATGCGCGCAGCGGCGAGGTCCTGGAGAAGCTCGAGCTGCCGCCCGAAACCGCCGTATCGGGACTTGAGTCGGACGGGGCCGATCGGTTCTTCTGTGGCGGCGGACCTAGCGGCAAGCTGCGCGCCGTCCGCCGACGGCGACGCCGCTAGAGCGGCGATCCAATCCGATCCCTGGCTCCGGGGCGCGGCCGAGCGGAGCTGCCGCGCACCGAAGCGCAGGCGTGCGCCTCAGGCCGCAGCCTTCTCCGCTACCGCCTTGGCCGCGGCCACCTTGGCCGCGGCCGGATCCAGCCACAGGCCGAAGCCCACGGCGAGGCGGTTCCAGCCGTTGATGACGTTGATCATCAACGTGAGCTTGACCTGCTCTTCCTCGGAGAATGCCTGGACAAGCGCGTCGCGGGCCGCCAGGTCCGGATGGCGCTCGGACAGGCGCGTCAGCTCCTCCGTCCAGCCCAGGGCGGCCCGCTCGCGCGCGCTGTAACAGGGTGCCTCGCGCCAGGCCGACAGCAGGTAGATCCGCTGCTCCGTCTCTCCTTGGGCGCGCGCCTCGGCCGTGTGCATGTTGATGCAGTTGGCGCAGCCGTTGATCTGCGAGGCGCGGATCTTGACCAGCTCGATGAGGCTGGACTCGAGGCTGGCCGCGGCGGCGATCGAAGTGCCCATCCAGCTCTTCATGAGCTGAGGGGCGGCGGCGAAGGGATCGAACTTGGTGGTCATGGTTCCGGTTCCTTTCGATGGTTCCAGTGACATGACGAGCCAGGATCGCCCCGCGTGACATGAACACCGAGAAAATCGACGCGGACCGGCCCGCCCGCCTCACGGCACCAGCAGGAGCTTGCCTGTCGTGGCGCGGCTTTCCATGTCGGCATGGGCGCGCGCCGCCTCGGCGAGCGCATAGACGCCGCCGATCCTGACCTTCAGACCGCCCGTCTCGATCCAGTCGAACAGCCGCCCCGCGCGGGCGCGCAGCAGCGCCGGCGTCGGCACGTGGTCGGCGAAGACGGCGTACCCCAGCTTGATGCTCCTCGGCAGGCTCATGATGTCGAGCGGCGCCTGGCCGCTGAGCACCGGGCCGTACCAGCAGAAGGTGCCGCAGCGCCGCAAGGAGTCGAGCGAACCCTGGAAGGTCTTGGGGCCGGAGCCATCGTAGACCACATGCACGCCCTCTCCGCCTGACAGATGAACGGCAGCCGCCGCGAACCGCCCCTCCACGTCGACGATCACGTGATCGGCGCCGGCGGCCTTGGCGGCCGCCACCTTGTCGGCCGACGAGACCCGCCCGATGACCTGGCCCCCTCTGAGCTTGATGATCTGGGTGAGCAGCAGGCCGACGCCGCCGGCAGCCGCATGGACGAGAGCCACGTCGCCGGGCTGGACCGGATAGAAATCCGTGGCGAAGTGGCTGGCGGTGAGCCCCTGCATCATCACCGCGGCGGCCGTGCGATCGTCGATCGTCCCCGGCACCGGCACCAGCGCCGCCGCCGGCACGACGAGGCGCTCGGCATAGCTGCCCGGCGCATACGCCCAGGCGACGCGCTGCCCCGGGCGCAGCCCCTCCACCCCGCTGCCGAAGCCGATCACGCGGCCGGCGCCCTCGACGCCGAGAACCGTCGCATCGGACGTCGCGGTCCAGAACATGCCGCGGCGGACGCCCGTATCCATGAAGTTCACGCCCGCCGCCGCGACCTCGACGAGCACCTCCCCCGGCCCTGGCGCGGGCTCGGGACGCTCCCGCAGCTCGAGCACCTCGGGGCCTCCGGGCCGGGTCATCGCAATCGCCTTCATGACAGCATCTCCATATATTGAACATTCGTTCCAAAATTGGCCACGATAAAGCGAGATGTCTCAGCGCAGAGCTCGCATCGCCATGTGGCCGAGGCTGTGGAGCTCGCGGGCATCGGCTCCGCCGCGGGCGGCGATGCGGATCGTCGCGAAGCTGGCGGCCACGAAGCCGGCCGCCGCCTCCGTATCGAGAACGGCCGCGACCTCGCCGTCGGCCTGGGCCTCCCGCACCCGCTTGGCGATGGCGATGTGGAGAGCACGGGCGCTGGCGTCTTGAATCTCCGACAGCTCCGGGCGGCTGCGTCCGAATTCGCAGATCGAGTTGACGCCCAGGCACGCCTGGGGCGCCTCCGCGACGACCCGCTCGATCATCGCTCGGATGCCGTCGAGGGCCCGCGGCGCGCCGCGCAGCGCCGTCACGTGCGCCTCGATCTCGCACGCCACGTAACGCTGCACCGCCGCGCAATAGAGCTGCCATTTGTCGCCGAACGTGTCGTAGAGGCTCTGCCGGCCGATGCCCATGGCGCGCACCAGCATCTCCGCCGAGGAGCCCTCGTAGCCGTGCTCGCGGAAGACGCGGATGGCCGCTTCCAGCACCTCGTCCCGGTCGAACTCCTTGGGCCTTGCCATCGTCGAACGCTAGCCATTTTGGAATGAACAGTCAATAATAACTGCGCGCGATGTCCATGGGCATGCGGCCATGTCGCTCGCAGCGGCCGGCGGGGTCCCAGCCTTCACGCGCCCCTTATCTCTTCGAGCCCGGCGACCAATGGATGCCTTATGGGCACAGGGCCATTTAGGAGTGCGGACGAGCCGACGTCCGTGCCCTCTGCCGGAGGCTGGAGAAGGCGCTCGCTCCCGGGCTCGGCACGGATCGTCCTCGCCGCGGAGGAGCTTTGCCATGACCATCCAGAGAACGACATCGCCGGACGCGATCCCGGAGCCCGACGCATCGGCCGGTCAGCCGTCGTGGGGCGTGCCGGCAGCGGTGCGCTACGGCGCGGCGCTCGCCATGACCGCTCTGGCGACGGCCCTGGCCGCCGGCGTCGACAGCACGGTGGCGATCCCGAACCTGTCGCTGGTCTACGTCATCCCCGTCGTCGTCGCCGCCGTCGCCTTCGGGCTAGGGCCGTCCCTCTGTGCCGCGGTGCTCGGTGCACTCGCCTACAACTACTTTCTGACCGCGCCGCGCTATTCGCTCGCGGTCGACGATCCCGCCAACATCTGGTCGATCGGGCTGCTCTTCCTCGTCGGCTGCGTCGCCAGCGCCGTCGCCTCGACGTCCAGGCACAAGGCCGTCGAGGCGGCCCATCTGAAGCGGCAGGCCGCGCTGCTGCAGGCCTTCGGTCGTGACGTCATCGCGGCCGACCGGGAACGCGCAGTCGTGGCGGTCACCGCCAGCGCTCTCGAAGCCCTGTTCAACGTACCGGTCGTGGTGATGCGCGTCGTGGAGGCCACGGCTGAGGTCGTCGAGACGTGCGGCGGGATCGACCCCGTCGAGGCGGAGACGGAGGCTGCCCGCTACACGGCAACGGAGAACCGGCACGTGCACGCAGCCGTCTACCCGTATGACACCTCGCGCTTCGACTTCTGGCCCGTGCCGGCGGTCGCTGGGTCGCGGTTCGTGATCGGGCTCGCGTTCGACCCCGCCGATCGTCCGGCGGAGCCTGGCACCCCGGTCGGGATCGTCGTGAGCCTGCTTGCGCTCGCGCTGACGCGCCAGCAGACGGCGGCCGGGCCGCGGCCGGGCCGTTGATCGCGGCCGCCGAGCAACGCCACCACCCTCGCCGCGAGGCGTCCGCGAGGGTCAGGCATGCGCAAGCCAGCCGCGCCAGGTGAAGGCGGCAAAGAACAGGCTCACGTCCTTGAAGCCCGCCTCGCGCAGGATTGCCTCGTCCTCTTCGGGGCTCAGCATGCTCACGTTCGCGTCCACGGCCACGCGGGCCTTGCTCGCCTGTTCAGGCTCCACCCCCGCAGCGATCGCGAAGGCGGCGTAGCGCGACAGCCAGAGCGCCCGCGCGTCGTCCCCTTGCGGAAAGCTGCCATGGGCCGCCACGAACGGCGCGCCGGGCTCGAGGCGGGCTCGCACATCGCGGGCCGTCCGCCGCCGCGCGTCAGCCTCGAGGAAGTGGAGCGTCAGCAGGCAAGTCGCTGCATCGAATGGCCCCCGTGGCGCGTCCTCGATATAGCCCTGGACGAGCTCGACACGCGTGCCCAGCGCACCGAGCGTGCGCGCCGCCAGGCGCAGCATCTCGGCGGACGGATCGACGCCCACGAAGGTCCAGCCCGGATGGGCCTGTGCCAGCGCGGTAAGCTCGAGGCCGCCCCCTGCCCCGAGCACGAGAACCCGCGCGTTCTGCGGGGCCCGCTCCGCCAGCAGGACACCGGTCATGCGGTGGAGATCGGCGAAACCCGGCACGTAGCGGCGAGGGCCGTCCGTATAGCGGGCGACCGCCTGCGGATCGGAGAAGGCGTTCAGCACGTCATCCGCGCTCCACTTGGTCGACATGATCGAACTCCGTTCGCGAGGAGACCGAGCGCCGGGATCTGGCGGGGCCGTCACAATATCATGTAACTTTAATTAGTACGTGAAAAGGAGCCCGTCAACGCATGACCTCGTGCCGCGCACTTGGCCGCCGCGACCCCGTGGGCGGACCTTCCCAGGTCGACGCGGGCCGAAGTTCGGCCGGCGGCGGGCGGGCCCCTGGTCCGGCGGTAGCGCCGTTCGCCAGCGATCCACGGCTGTCTACTTGTCTGCGCGCCCATAGGACTTGCCGAAATTCGGCCGAAGACATCGGTGGCGCGCTAACACCTTCGTACAGGCAGGCAAAACGCACGTCGACGCGCATGCTCCGTCGGCATCGGGCGTCCATCCGGTGCCCCTCTCGCCACTTTCATGCGGAGAACAGCCATGATGAACCGGCGCACCTTTTCGACCGCCCTGCTGGCGGGCGCGGCGGCATCCCTCGCCGCGCGCAGCGGCCTCGCCGCCACACAGGCCCCAACCCGGGCACGCAACGTCGTCCTCGTCCATGGCCTCTTCGCCGACGGCTCGTGCTGGGCCGACGTGATTACCCGCCTCCAGACCCGGGGCCTCAACGTCACCTCGGTGCAAAACCCCCTCACCACGCTCCCCGACGCGGTGGCCGCAGCGGAGCGCGTTCTCGCCCGCCAGGACGGTCCGACGGTGCTGGTCGGCCACTCCTTCAGCGGGATGATCGTGAGCCAGGCCGGCGTGCATCCGAGCGTGTCGGCCGTCGTCTACGTGGCGGCGCGCGCGCCCGACGCGAACGAGGACTATACCGAGCTCGCCAAGGGCTACCCGACACCGCCGGCGACCGCCGGCATCGTGTTCGACGGCGATGAAGGCCGCCTCAGCGAGGCCGCCTTCCTGCGCGATTTCGCCGGCGACCTGCCGGAGGCCAAGGCCAAGGTGCTCTATGCGGTGCAGGAGCCATTCCACAAGACGCTGCTCGCCGGCAAGACCAGCGCGGCGGCCTGGCGGTCCAAGCCGAGCTTCTACGCCGTCTCGACGCAGGACCGCACCATCAACCCCGACCTCCAGCGCTTCATGGCCAAGCGCATGGGCGCCACGACGATCGAGCTCGCCTCGAGCCACCTGTCGCTGATCTCTCATCCAGACGCCATCGCAGAGCTCATCCTGCAGGCCGCCGCGTAACGGGCTGGCTCTCGGCTTTGGTGGGGCCGCCGCAAAACGTATCGGCGAGCCCGGGGGTCATCGGCTCCGTTGAAGGTGGTCGATCAAGGCGCGCAGCTTCGGCGCGACGTGACGCCGGCTCGGATAGAAGAGGTAGAAGCCGGCAAACGGCGGGCAGTAACGGCCGAGGAGAGGCACGAGCTCGCCCCGCGCGATCCAGGGGCGGAAGCTCTCCTCCATGCCGAACGTAATGCCTGCGCCGGCGACCGCCAGCTTGATCATCAGGGCCATGTCGTTCGTCGTGATCTCGGGCGCCACGGCGACGCTGAACTCGCGGCCGTGCTCTGCGAATTCCCAGCGATAGGGCGCAGCCTTCGGCGCCGGACGCCAGCCGATGCAGCGATGGGCGGCGAGCTCGCGGGGGTGCGATGGTGCGCCGAACCGCTCGCGATAGGCGGGCGCGCAGACCGCCGCCTGCCGCTGCTCGCCCGAGACCGGCACTGCGACCATGTCCTGCTCGATCACCTCGCCGAGCCTGACGCCGGCATCGTAGCCTTCGGCCACGATATCGAGTTCATCGTCCGTGACCGTGAGGTCGAGCTGCACGTCGGGATGAGCCTCCGCGAAGGTCGCAAGCAGATGACCCGACAGGAAGGTCTCCGCGATGGAGGAGACGGCCAGCCGCAGTTGCCCCCGCGGGCGGCCGCGCAGGTTCGCCGCCGCCTCCGCCGCCGCGCGCAGGTCGGCCATGGCCGGCGCCGCCACCTCGTGGAGCTGAAGGCCCGCCTCGGTCAGGCCGACGCTGCGCGTGGTGCGCTGCACCAACGCAACCCCCAGCGACGCTTCCAGCCGCGCGATGGCTTGGCTGACGGCGGACCGCGATACCCCCAGGCGGTCGGCCGCCGCCCGGAAGCTCTTCTCGTCGGCGACGAGGGTGAACACCGCCAGCCCATTGAGATCCAAAGCCATTGGTTAGCTCTTCTTCCCAAACTGATCAGGCGAAGCCCGCTTATCGCGACAATGATGCCGACCTACCTTGGCCGCAACCGGCGTCACCCGGCGCCGTGACCGGCAACGCAGGAGCGGACCATGACCGTCGACAAGATCGTGCTCGTCACCGGCGCCTCGAGCGGCATCGGCGCGGGCATCGCCCGTGAACTCGCGGCCGCCGGCGCCAGGGTGATGCTCGGCGCGCGCCGCACCGAGCGGCTCGAAGCGCTCGCCCGGGAGATCCGCGCGCAGGGGGGCGAGGCGCAGGTGCGCCGCCTCGACGTGACCGACCGTGACGATGTCGCCGCCTTTGCCGACACCGCCCGTCAGACCTGGGGGCCCGTCGACGTGATCGTCAACAATGCCGGCGTCATGCCGCTGTCGCTGATGGCCTCGCTCAAGGTGGACGAGTGGGACCGGATGGTCGACGTCAACATCAAGGGCGTGCTCTACGGCATCGCTGCGGTGCTGCCGGAGATGGTTGCGCGGAAGGCGGGCCATATCGTCAACATCGCCTCTATCGGCGCCCTCGCGGTGTCGCCCACCGCGGCCGTCTACTGCGCCACCAAGTTCGCCGTGCGGGCGATCTCCGACGGGCTGCGCCAGGAGCATAGGGACCTCCGCGTCACCTGCGTCCATCCGGGTGTGGTGGAGAGCGAGCTCGCCGACAGCATCACCGATCCCGCGGCCGCCGCGGCGATGAAGACCTACCGCGCCGTTGCGCTCCAGCCCGCCGCCATCGGCCGCGCGGTGCGCTTCGCCGTCGAGCAGCCGGACGACGTGGACGTGAGCGAAATCGTCGTCCGGCCGACCGCCGCCGCGTGATCGTCCTGGGCTTGCAGGATCACCGACGGGCTCGGCAGCCCTCGTTGCGAGGCGACAGGCGGGTCGGAGCAGCTCAGATGATGCCGCCGTTGGCGCGCAGCACCTGGCCGTTGATCCAGGCGCCGTCCGGCCCAGCGAGGAAGGCGACCGCGGCGGCGATATCCTCCGGCTCGCCCAGCCGCTCGAGCGGGGCGAGTTTGGCGAGGTGGTCGATCACCTGCTGCGGCTTGCCGTCGAGGAAGAGGGCGGTGGCGGTCGGGCCGGGTGCCACGGCGTTGACGGTGATGGCGCGCCCGCGCAGTTCCTTGGCGAGAACGTGAGTCATCGCCTCGACGGCGGCCTTGGTGGCGGCATAGATCCCATAGGTGGGCTGGTAGAGGCCGACGACGCTCGACGACAGGTTGATGATCCGCCCGCCGCTGCGCAGCCGCTTCGCCGCCTCGCGCAAGGTGTTGAAGCTGCCCTTCAGGTTGACGGCGACCTGGCTGTCGAACAGCGCATCGTCGCTGTCGGCGAGGTTCGCCAGCTTCATGATGCCGGCATTGTTGACCAGCACGTCGATGCCGCCGAAGGCGGTCTGCGCCGCATCGAACATGCGGGCCACAGCGGCCGCATCGCTCACGTCTGCCTGGGCGGGGATGGCGCGGCCACCGGCGGCCTCGATCCTCGTCACCAGCGCCTCGGCATCGGCTGCCCGGCCGGCATAGTTGACGACGACGGTGAACCCCTCCCCGGCCAGCCGCTCGGCGATAGCGGCGCCGATGCCGCGCGAGGCGCCGGTGACGATGGCAACCTTGTTCGAGTCGGTGCTCATGGCTGTCTCCTGTTCGCTGCCGCCCCCTGGAGCGGATGCTCGCGAAGATGCGCCCCGGAGATACCGGGATAATCGGGATAAAATTGGTAACACTGTTCGCTCTGTCGGAATTACGGAGCGTGGCATGGACCGGCTCGATGCAATGCGGCTGTTCACGCGGGTGGTCGACCGGCGTAGCTTCACGCAGGCCGCCCACGACCTCGACATTCCGCGCTCGACCGCGACCGAGGTGATCCGGAGGCTCGAGGCGCGGCTCGGTGTGCGCCTGCTTCAGCGCACCACGCGCACGGTGCGGCCGACGCTCGACGGCGAGGCTTACTACCGCCGCTGTCTGGCGATTCTCGACGACGTGGAGGATGCGGAGGGCGCCTTCCGCGGCGCTGCCCCCAAGGGCCTGCTCCGCGTCGAGGTGCAAGGCACGCTGGCGCGCCATTTCCTGATGCCGGGCCTGCCCGACTTCCTGGCTCACCATCCCGCGATCGAGATCGCCATGAGCGAGAGCGAGCGCTGGGTCGACGTGGTGCGGGAGGGTGTCGACTGTGTGCTGCGCTGGGGAACGCTGCCCGACAGCGACCTGGTGGCGCGCCCCGTCGCCCTGCTGCCGCGCATCACCTGCGCTGCCCCTGCCTACGTCGAGCGCTATGGCGCGCCGCGGACGATCGCCGAACTGGCCGGGCACCGCACCGTCGGCCTGCGCTCGATCACGACGGGCGCGGTGCGGCCCCTCGAGTTCCAGGCCGCGAACGGCTCCAAGCGGGTAGTGGCGGTGGCGACGCCGCTTTCGGTGACCGGCACCGAGACCTTCCTCTCCGGCATCCGCCTCGGCCTGGGGCTCGCCCAGATGCCGACGTTCCACGTCGCGCAGGATCTCGCCTCCGGACGGTTGCTGCGCCTGCTGCCCGATCATCCGGTGCCGCCAGGTCCGGTCTCGGTGCTCTATCCCCGCAACCGTCAGCTTTCGCCGCGCGTGCGCCTGTTCATCGATTGGGTCGTGCAGCGCTTTGCGGCGGCAAGCGGAGGCGGCACGGCGATCGCTCCGCCCGAGGTTTGACTTGCGGTGCGCATTGCGCCGTGATGAGCGGCCGCAGACGGCCTCCATCGGGCTCGGCAGGCACGAGGGTCAAATGAAGGTTCTGATCGCTGGCGCGGCCGGCATGCTCGGGCGCAAGCTTGCGGAGCGCCTGTCGTCGGCCGGCCGGATCGGCAACAGGGAGCTGACGGGTCTGACCCTCGCTGATGTCGTTGCCCCGCAACGACCACCGGACCATGCCGGCGACGTCGAGCTGCTGGCGCTGGACGTTTCGAACGCGGACGACGTGGGCCGGTTGATCGCCCGCAGGCCGGACCTCGTCTATCATCTCGCCGCCATCGTCTCCGGCGAAGCCGAGGCCGACTTCGACAAAGGCTATCGCATCAATCTCGACGGCACGCGCCACCTATTCGAGGCCATCCGCCGGGAGGGGCTGCGCGAGCCCTACAAGCCCCGGGTCGTCTTCACCTCGTCGATCGCCGTCTTCGGCGCGCCTTTTCCGGAGGTCATTCCGGACGAGTTCGGCACCATGCCGCTCACCAGCTATGGCACGCAGAAGGCAGTCAGTGAATTGCTGCTCGCCGACTACACCCGCCGCGGGATCTTCGACGGCATCGGCATCCGCCTGCCCACGATCTGCGTCCGCCCGGGCAAGCCCAACAAGGCGGCATCCGGCTTCTTCTCCAATATCCTGCGGGAGCCGCTTGTCGGCCTGGAGGCGGTCCTGCCGGTCTCGCCGGATGTGCGCCACTGGTTCGCAAGTCCGCGTTCGGCAGTGGACTTCCTGATGCACGCCGCGGCGCTCGATCTCGCCCAGGTGGGACCGCGGCGCAATCTCAGCATGCCGGGGCTCTCTGCCACGGTCGGCGAGGAGATCGAGGCGTTGCGTCGGGTCGCCGGCGAGCGGGCGGTCAAGCTGATCCGCCACGAGCCGGACGAGGCCATCATGCGCATGGTGGCCGGTTGGCCGCCGCGCTTCGACGCCGAGCGCGCCCGCGCGCTCGGCTTCGCGGCGGAGGCGCGCTTCGACGACATCATCCGCATCCATGTGGACGACGAACTCGGTGGGCGCATCGGCGGCTAGCGTTTTCGAGCGAAGTGGACGCCGGTTCGCGTAAAGACGTCGGGCTCACCCCGGCATGGCTACGGGGCTCGGCGGCGCGGATGGATGATCTCACCGCGGGCGAGCTTCGCCACCAGCTCGGCGATCTTGGCGGCCCGTGTCTCCGGCGTCCGGGCCTGATGCACACGATACAGGATCGCGTAACGGTTGGCCGCGTCCAGCACCTCGAACAGGGCGGCCGCCGCCGGCTCGCCGTCGAGCGCGGCGCGCAGATCGGCGTCCATCGTCGCCCGGCTCTGCGACGGATAGGCAGCGTCCCAGCGACCGTCGGCCTGGGCCCGATCCACCTCCGCCTGCCCGCGCGCCACCATGCGCCCGGCGGCAATCAGGTGCTCGGCACGCTCGCGACTCTTCTGTGACCAGGAGCTGCCCGCGCGTCTGGGCGTGAATCGCACCTTGAAGAAATCGGCGTCCACCCGCCCGAGCCGCCCGTCGATCCAGCCATGCGCCAGCGCGCAGTCGATGGCGGCGGATTTGCTGAGCGTGCGCACCGACGCGCCTTTCTTTGCGAAGGCGAGCCAGACTCCCGGCGCATCGGCTGGCTGACGAGCAAGCCAGGACTCCAAGGCCGCGTCATCGCAGAAGGTGAGGAGAGGAAGAGGGTCTGCGGTCATGGAGCCGGCCCGGAGTTCGATCGTGGCCGCGGGCCGTCAGGCGGGGCGCCGCGTCAGCGACAGCCAGACCCCGCCGCCGATCAGCGTCAGCCCGGAGATGCGGGCGAGCATCCGCGCCCGGTTGCCTTTCAGGAACCAGGCCCGGCCGAGGCCCGATGCGATGGCCCACCCGCTGTCGGTCGCGGCCGCCATCCCCACCGAGACGGCGCACATGACGGCGAGCTGATAATCGCTCGGCAACGCGGGATCGACGAACTGCGGCAGGAAAGCGGTAAAGAACGCCAACGTCTTGGGATTTGAGAGAGCCACGACGAAGCCGCGCCAAAAATGCACGTGGTGCGGCGGCGCCGGCAGCTCGGTGACCTTGCCGGCATTCCGCCATGCCTGCACGCCCAGCCAGACGAGATAGGCGGCGCCCGCCCAGCGGATCACCTCGAAGAGGATGGCCGAGCTCTTCAGCAGCCAGGCCAGGCCGAAGGCGATGGCGCCGACCAGGAGGCCGTTGCCGACGATGGTGCCGGCAACGGTCACCAGGGCCGGGCGGATGCCCTGGGTGGCGCCCGTGGCGATCACCAGGGTGACGATCGGGCCCGGCGTGATGATCAGCACCATCGTGATCAGCAGAAAGGCGAAAAAGAGTTCCGGATTCACGTCCAACCTCCGCGTCCGACCATGCTACGCGATGGCGACATCGATCACCACCGCGTCGCGCCGAAGTCGCGCGGCGCCCTGTCCTCAGGCGAGCGCGAGAAGCTCACGTACTACATACTTTGCGCCGGCCGCCGAGCTGGCCGAGACCCGTGAGATCAGCCAAACCCATACGTAGATCCGTCCGGACTGCGTTGACCCTGTGACCGTGACCACCCTCGAGCCATTGGGATGGGGCCGCCGACCGAACGGGCGCCTCCGACGCGCTCCGCTGATCCCAGCATGCCGCAAGGGAAGGACTCCGCACTCGCGTGTTGAACAGGCTGCGCCGAGATCTGCGTCCCCCAGCGTCGATGAAACATTCGACACCGGCGGCAGCTTTCAAGTCTCGGCCGGGCAAAGCTCAATCTTAATGCTTTAAATCGACGCGATGCGGATGTACCTTGCTCGAATACATGCAGCAAAAGTGTCAGCGGAGCCGGTCACAAGTCTCAATCTGATATTCCGCAAGCATTGACGTGGTCGGCCGCAGCTCTCGCAGCATGGTTGGAAGGGGGATTCCATGGCCGATGCACGTCCGCCAGCCAGCGGCAAAGGCAAGCCGCTGGACGAAGCCCCTAACGGCTCTACCATGATCGTCACCGGTCGGATTTTCCAGGAAGCGGGTGGAGGCGTCGGCGGCCTGCTCGTCGAAGCCGTCGACGTGCGCCAGCAGGGCGAGGTCGTCCGCCTCGGGTCAGCGGCGGTCGACATGGGGAGCTTCTCGATGGCCATCTCGATCGAGGGCGGCCAGGCGAAGAACCGCGTCAATCTGCAGCTGCGGGTCTTCGCGCCGGAACGTCCCGGAGCCGACCGCAAGCGGCGTACGTTGTTCGAGACCGAGCTCCGGGCGGGCGCGGCGGCACACGAGCACTTCGAGATCGAGCTGCCCCGCCGCTCGATCGAGCGGGCCGGCCTTGTCCGCAACGGCGCCGCCACGTCGCGTGCGGCGCTTGCAGCTGCCGACGTCGAACGCGAGCGCCGCGCCGCCATCCGCAAGGCCGGGGATCGGGCCTTCTCCGAGTCTCTCGCCGAGGTGAAGGAGCGTCGCGATCTGTTCCGCGGCAGTATCCGCGATACGCTGGCAGCGTCGCTCGCCACGGTAACCCCCGAGGAGCGAAAGCGCGGCCGATACGTCGCGACGCCGGAGGATATCCGTGCCGTCGGCGAGAGCGCGCTCAAGGCGGACTTCAAGACCCTGACCGGCACGCAGGACCCGGACACCGACGAGGAGCGAGGCCGCATCCGACGCACCGGCCGCATCCGCCTCACCAAGACCCAGTTGCAAGAGCTGACCGGCGGCAGCACCGGCCCGGTCGAGATCACCGAGGGGGATCTCGAAAAGGTCGTCGGCACCTCCCTCGACAAGCCGGCCCAGATCTACCGCCGTTCACCGGCCGAGGACCCCTGCCGTCCGCGCACCCAGGCCGAGGCCTGCCTCGACGGCGACGACGACCATCACCACGGGCCGGCCCAGCCCGAGGAGCCCGGGCCACTCACGCACGCAGGCGAGGCACCCGTCTATGTCAGCAAGAAGGCGATCAACGAATTGATGGAGCGTCAGGCTTCGCCCGAGGACCTGCTCGTCTTCGGCCCACAGGAGGGAGCGCGCGAGCAGCTGCTCGAACCCAGCCTCAACGCCGCCGGCGTCTCCAGCGCGATCGCCAAGGTCACCTTCGCTCCCGGTCCGGCCGACGTGCCGGCCCTTCATTTCTTCAACGACCTCCAGATCGCATTCGAGCCGATCTGGCAGGAAGCACTCGACGACCGCTTCCTCGACAACGTCGAGGCCGCCTACGACAAGTTCGTCGAGCGCGGCGGCGCGCCGGCCGTGAAGCGTGTCAAGGATCTCCTCGCCGGCGTCTTCAACGCCAATCTGTTCCTCAACGAGTTGCTCGACATCGGCACCTCGACCGACACGGCCTATGAAGGCGTCGCCAGCGTCGTCATCATCACCCGCGAGGAGTGGACTGCGCTGCCGTCGCTCGCGCGCAACCATCTCTCCCAACTTGCAACGCAGATCGCCAACATCCGGCAGGCCCTCCTCGACAAGGTCGACGACGGCGAGATGTCGCTGTTCGATCTCCTCGCCGCGAAAGGGACGACGCGCGCACTGATCCAGGCCGGCCTGGGGCCTCTGATGTCCAAGAGCGCCATCCAGCTACGCACCAAGCTGCGTCTGCTCAAGTCCGATGCCGACGGGATCGTCGCCCTGGCCCGCCGGCTGGTGCTGGAGAACGAGGCGGCACGTCCGTTCCGTCCGACGCACACCATCATCGAAGACTTGAAGCGGCAGCACAGCCGCGCCTATCCGTTCCGCCATTTCGCCGCGAGCCCGCGCTATCGCAGCGTCAACTTCGGCCTCCTCGTCACCTATAAGCAGATCTGGACGCTGAAGGCCTACCAGGTCGGCGAACTGGTCAGCACCCTTCCGTTGGCCCCCCGGGAATCACGCAAATACAGCCGCCGGACGCTCCGCAAGACCAAACGCTCGGTCCAGGAGGTCGAATCCCGCTTCGAGCGGCGCGCCGGCGAGCAGGAGCAGCGTTCGCGGATCGAGTCCGAGATCGTCCACCGCGCCACCTCGAAGACCAACTTCTCGATGTCCGCGACAGGCAGCGTGAACTTCACGGCGGGCGGTGGCGGCGGCGGTGGCGGCGAGCAGAACAGCGGCGGCGGCATGGGCGTCAGCGGCTCCAGCACCACCACCTTCACGCGCGACGTCGAGCAGCATTCGAGCTCGGTCAAGAAGGAGTTCAACGAGGCCGTCCGCAAAGCCAGCGAGGAGGTCAAGAACGAGCGCAAGACAGAGATCACGACCGAGGAGAGCTTCGAGGAGGAGGAGACCCAGTCCGGCGAGATCATCAATCCGAACGATGAGATCCCCTGCACCTTCCTCTTCTACGAGCTCCAACGCCGCATCGGCATCGAAGAGAAGATCCATGCCCTCCAGTCGGTCGTCTTCGTCGCTCAGGAGGTGCCGGCACCGAGCGAGCTCACCCATGCCTGGCTGATCCGCCACGATTGGATCCTGAGCCGCGTGCTGCTCGACCCGTCCTATGCGCCGGCGCTCGGCTACGTCTCCACCAGCCTGATCAGCGACGACGTCGCTCTTCGGGAGATGCGCGAGGCTCTGTTCCGTCAGCGCAAGCTGGTCGAGGATCTGAAGCAGGATCTCGCCGATCGCCGGGCGCTCGCCGGGCTGCGGTACGCCGCCCTGCAGAAGCAGATCGAAAAGACGGCCGAATCCGCCGAAGGCGGCGGCGGGCTGTTCGGCGACATCCTCGGCGGGATCGGCGACATCGCCGGCGGCATTCCGATCGTCGGCGGCATCGTCGAGGGAGCGCTCGACATGGTCACCGGCGAGGGCGAGGTGAGCCAGGCCGACCAGTTGCGCGAAGGTGCGGCGCGCGACGCCTATGAGCGCGAGCAGCGCGAGGAGCAGGACCTTGCGTCACGGCTGATGAGCGCGCTCTCGACGCTGGAGTCGATGCAGAGCGACTATACTGATCGCTTGTCCCGCCATCTCTCGCAGCTTGGCCAGGTGCATCGGCTGATCGACCATATCTGGCAGAACATCCTCTATTACATGCAGGCGATCTGGGCCCACGAACCAGACGACCAGCGCTTCCTGCGCCTGAAGGACGTGCCGATCCCTGTCTTCACCAAGGACAAGACACGCCCTATCACCATCAATCCGGCTGTGCTCGCCGCTGCCACCGACATCGCGGCGATCGATACCAAATGGGTGCATGCCACAAGCGGCCTCGGCATCCGGCGCCCGCCCCTGAGCGAGGCGGACAGGATCAAGACCGTGCCTCTGTCGCGGGCGGCCAACATCTACAAGCCGGCCGGCGTCGTCGCGAACTACCTCGTCTTCCCCATGTACGAGGCCAACCCCATCACGGATTTCATGATGGAGCCGTACGTCGCCCTCGCCGAGGGCGAATACGGCCTCTCCGACCCCGACCCGATCGGCAACATGACGCTCGACGAGTTCGCCGACTATGTCTGCTGCCTGCGCAAGCATTACGAAGAGAAAAACCGCGCCGACGAGTTCGAGAAGCTGAAACCGGAGCTGCGCGACGCGCTGAAGAAGCTGCTCCAGCGCTCGCGCCGCGACGAGGACATCGTCATCCCTTGCGAGGACGGCCTCTATATCGAGGCGCTGCCCGGCGCGCATTCGGTTATGGAGCAGTTCAAGCATCTGCATCGGATCATCGACGTCAAGAGCGCCCAGGCCGACGTCCGCGGCAAGGAGCTCGATAACATCCGCCGCGCCGAGCGGATTCTCACGAACGAGCTCGGCGATCCGGACGTCGAGCGCCAGATCAATATTTCGGGGACGGCCGGCGTCGTGGTGCCGCCCGAGGTGTGATGTGACGAGGCGAGCCGCATCGATCGAAGGAGCCGGCCATGGCGCCTGAACCCGTTTCCTTCAGGCTCAGCCAGATGATTGCCGAGGCCGATCGCGCGATCAAGGAGACTGACGATGCGCTCGCGCCCCATCGCGCCAGCAACAAACCGATCCCGAAGGCCCTGCTGAGCCAGTATTATCGTCTGCACCAGCATCGCCACGCGCTCGAGCTGCAGCGCACCTACCCCCAGGCGGTGATCCTCACGGATGTCCACTTCACGTCGATCATGGGAGCCGACGGGCAGCAAATCGCGCTCAACGTGAAAAAGGGCGCGGGACGCATCGCCGATGCCGCGATCGTCTACGGAGACCGGGTGTGGCTGATCGAGGAGAAGGTGCTCGACGAGGTGTTGAGGGCTTTCCCGAAGAAGGCGAACGCGAGGCTGCAGGCCGAGAAGATCGTGCCGAGCTCCAAGGCGGGAACCCAGCTCGCCAACGAGCTCAAGATCCTGAAGCAGGCTGGCCGAAAGGGCGTCATGCTGGGGATCACCGGCGTCCCGGTCCTCGGCGGGCCACGGGTCGAGATGCTGCCGGAGGTCGACAACATCGCACCGTCGCGGCTGCAGACCTACAGAAACATGGGCGATGGGCCGCAGGTGCCCCAGGGGCCCCCGACCACCCGGATGCCGGGGACCGCCAAGCCCCTCGTGGCGCGTGACATCGTGTCGAGCCAGGGGGCGCCGAGCATCCAGGCCGTCGCCGTGCCGCCCCCGGCCCAGGTTCCGCCGCCCCCCGTGAGCACGCCACCGATCGCGGGCAAGACGCTGACCCCGCCCCCGCTGCCCACCCCGGATCGGCGAGGCGGCGTGCTGCAGCCCCCCGTTCCGGTGCGGGGCGTCACCGGCAATCCCCAAGCCGATCGCGGCGCCGATCGTCCGCAGACCGGGCGTGGCCGCTGGCGATGGCCGGCGACCACGGGAAACGTTGGCGGCGGCATGCGGCCTCAGGCGGGCACTACGCTCCAGCGCGCACGTGGCGCTGCCGGCGGCGCAGCCGGCGCCATGCAACAGATATCCCAGGGACTGACTCAAAGGGCCCACCAGGCCGTCTGGGATCGCGCCGCTCGCGCGGCGGCCGAGCCTGACATCTGGCGCCGCGTTCAACAGCTTCGCCACGATGGCAATTGGGTATGGGTGAAGGGGGTGTTCTGGCACGACCAGCCGACCTTCTCCGAAAGCAACGACGTTCGCTTCCAGGCGATCGAGGTGCTGTATCTGCATGACCCGCACGGGGCGAAGGATGAGGAATCCGCCCGGGGATCGTCCAATTGGCGCAACCCTCCGTCCGTGAGCCAACGCTGGAGTCCCGGTGAGCAGCGCAACATGCCGAAATACTACCACGCCAGCGGGCAGGAACTGAACTTCTACGCTCCTGAGCCCGAATTCGAGTACTTCGATGAAGATATCTCGGTCGGTAATCTGAAGATGGGGAGGTGCGTGCGAAGGAAGCTGCGTTGAGGCAGCGGCGCGGCCCAAGACGGATACTCCAGCGCCGATCCGCCGCCAACGCACGGCGTCCGCGGTGCCACGCTCTGCTCGACGGGTTGATCTTCGTGCGAGCCACCCGCAGCATAGGGCGACAATTCATCGTGGAGGTGCGAGAGGCGGATGCCGACCAGCCTGACCCTGCCGGTCGTGGTGACCTGGCAGCTGCTACGGCGCTTCTGGCCGCAACTTCTGGCCACGGTGGCGCTCGGCATCATCGCCGTGAACCTGCTCCTGCTCGGGGCAGCGCGGATCGCCCTGGTCGACCCAATGGCCGGACTGATGGTGCTGACGCTGGTCGTGCTGGCGCAGCTGGTGACCACGGTCGCCCTGTTTCAGATCCTCCGGCCAGCGCTGCCGGCGGTCGCCGCCGCGCAGACCAGGGCGGCGAGCGAGGCCGCATCGGGCGGCCCGGAGGGCTCCCACCCGGCATCGCTGATCGGCGTCGCGCTGCTGCCGTTCTTTCTCTACTACGCGGCATGGGGCTTCCTTGGCGACACGGTGCGCCAATACTCGCGGCTGGCGCTGGAGATGGCGCCCCTCGGCCAAAGCGGCAACGTGCTTCACGTGCTCGATTCGCGCTGGCTGATCGTCTCCGTCGCCATCGCCTGGCTACTGCGCACGATCGCCAAGCGGCGACAGAAGGTGCAAAAGAGCACCTTCTGGGAGATCGTCGTCGTCGTCTGCGAGACGAGCTGGATCTTCATCGGCCTCTACGTCGTCAGCCGCTGGAAGGACCAGCTGTTCACCTGGCTGGGGAGTGGTGGGCTGTGGCGCGCCATCGACGCCGCCGCGGCCGGCCTAGTGCCGGCGGCCCACGCCGCGGGCATGATGCCGGTCGAGCACGCGCCGCCTGCCCTTCCCGACGCCCTTCTCTCGCTCTTCTGGTACATGCTGCTGCCGGTGGTCTGGCTGGTCCTCGCGGCCATCGTCTACGGCTACGACATCCGAGATACCAAGCCGTTCGCCCAGGGCCGGGCCGGCGGCTGGCTGAAGCGCTATCAAGCGCTGCCGGCCTTCCTGCGCGACTTCGCCGACCGCTTCGTCTCCGGCTACCGCAGCCGCTACCTGCCCGTCGCCAACGGGGTGCGGCTCGCCTTCGGCTCCGGCGTCATGCTGCTGGCGGTGCTGATCGTCGGCTATCGCCTGATCGATTGGGGAGCGGCGTGGCTGTGGCTCGGGGCGGTGCGGCTGATCGGCCAGCAGCCCGCCTATCTCTGGGACATCCTGCCGGACGCGATCTCGCTCGTCCTCGGCAGCCAGTTCCAGGATTCCTCCCTCGGCCTCCTGGTGGAGCCGCTGCGCATCTGCTTCCTGGCAGCGATCCTGGAAACAGCCTTCCGGCTGGGCGACGGAGCGCGCGCCCCCGAGCGTCCCGCCGCACAACCCGCCGGCTAGCATTTTCGAGCAAAGTGGACGCCGGTTCGCGTAAAGAAAACGTGACGAAACAAACAGATAGAGCATTTCGGCGATTCGAAGAAACGCGGAAATACTCTAGAGTCTCCCGATCAGATGATCCCACCGGCTCGGCACACGCTTTAGCGCCGCTGGAACACCAAATAGTATGGTTGCTCCCCGTCGAGGCTCAGTGTGGGGCGCACCGAGGGCGCCACGTCGCGCGGTACCAGGAAGGCTTCGCGGACCGTCAGTACCGCCTCCGGTGGCTGCTTCGACAGCGAATGCGAACCGCAGGTCGCGATATCACGCTGGCGCGCGGGGTAGAGCGCCGGCGTGTAGCCGAGCTTCGCCGCGCTCCAGCGGCGCCCCTGGCCGTCGACGACACCGACCTGGCAGGCGCCCCACAGCTGTTCGAAGGTGGTGTCGCCGACCTTCAGCGCGTTGTGCGCGGAGCCGACCTTCACCGAGAGATCCGCCACCAGCAGGGTAAAGCCCGGCGGCACCGCCGCGGGTTTCGCCTCCGGCCGTGCCACCAGACCGGTGAGGGTCCACTCGCTGCCACCAAAGACCGCCGTTTCGCCCGCGGCCACCTCGCGGGCGACGATGTGGCTGCCGTGCCAGAGCCAGTAGAGATGATTGGCGCCGAGGGCGGCGGCGGCGAGCGGCAGCAGCAGCGGCAGGGTCAGCAGGGCCCGGCGGCGCCACCGGCGCTCCCCGGCACCGGCCGGCTGGCTGATCTGCGCCATCACGCGTCCCCGCCCAAGCTCAGGTCCAGTGTGTCGACGACATCGGGTCCACCAGCCGGATCGCGCGGAATGGCATCGAGATCGATGCGCAGTTCGCTGTCGAACCGGGAGATCCAGTCGCGTGAGAGATGCAGGCTCGCCCCGCTCGCCGCTTCCGGACGGATTTCGAACACCAGCCGACCTCGGCTTGCCTGGCCGACCATGAAACCGGTCGGCAGCCCCGCGGGCGCCCGGTCCGATTCATGGAAGGTGAGCCCCGACGGTCCGTTCCATGTGCGGCGGTAGAGCACGACCGGTTGCCGCATCGCCTCCAGCTCAAGGGTGACGACCACCCACAGGCCGTCCGTCGTGAGCGTGCGGGCTTCGCGATCGAATGGCACCTTCAGGTTGCGGGCGAATTCCACCTTGTCGACACGGCCGGCGAGGAAACGCCCCCTCACCGTCTCGCCCTGGCGCCCAGCGACCGGCACGGTACGGGCCAGATCGACGGGGCGCGGCTTCGAGGCCTGGAGGCCGTAGCAGAGCAGCGCCGCGACACCGAGCACGACAACACCCATCAGGACCCGCATCAGTCGACTCCGCCCCTGCCCGGCGGCGCGACCGCCAGGGTGAAGCGGCCGGCCGGCTGCTCGTTGAACCAGCCGGGAAGCCCCTTGAGATTGTCCATCGCCTTGTAGCGCTTGGAGTTGACCACGAAGGCGAGCGAGGCCGGCGGCTCCTGCCCCTTCGCCATCGGCCAGATGAAGGCCACTCTCTCGCCGAGGCCGGGATGCAGGCCCGGCGACCGGCCGCCGACGCCGTCGCGCAACAGCACCACCGTCGGCCGCGGCCGCTTCCCATCGAGGCCGGTCTCCGGCTTGAACAGGGTGCCATAGTCGCTGCTCGTCTCGGCAGTGCGATTGACGAGCTGCGCCTCGAGCACCAGCGCCCGGCCGTCCTTGAGCTGAATGCCGTGAACCGCCCCGGCGGCCGTATAGGCGGCCAACGGCCTGACCAGCCACTGGCCGGTCGCGATCGACTGCCGGGCATCGAGCGTCGCGGGCGGCTTCGGCTTGGTGCCGAGAATGGCGAGGCCGATACCGACGATCACCGCGATGGCGGCGCCGACACCGCCGAGCAGCCACCCCTTCAGCCGTTGCCCAAGACCGGAAAATTCGGTCACCGTCCAGATCTCGCCTGCAAAGACGCCCTCCCAGCGCCGCTTAAGCTTAAGTCGCTTGTACCATTGCTAACACAACGAAGGCAACAACATCAACAGTCACGTAGACTGCCAACCGGTGAAACACGCTGCACCTAACCAGAAATTTGTTCTTTATTATATAAAAAATACTTCAATATACTGACGCAGCCGATCCTATGCGATCGGGAGCCCCGCTCGTTGCAGGCGCCTCAACCGCTCTCTGTTCCTTTCCGAGGGCGGGCAGGACGAGCGCGCGCTCGCCCCGCGGTGTTCAGCGCCACGGCGGCGCGAACGAGTGCCTTCAGCGCCTCCTCGTCGATCGCCTCGCCCTCACGGATGTCGATGGCCCGCCGGGTGTTGCCGTCGAGGCTGGAGTTGAAGAGGCCGGAGGGGTCCTCGATCGAGGCGCCTTTGGCGAAGGTCAATTTCACAACCGCCTTGTAGGTCTCGCCGGTGCAGATGATGCCGCCCTGCGACCACACCGGAACGCCGCGCCACTTCCACTCCTCGACCACGTCAGGAACGGCCTCCTTGATGAGACCGCGAACCCGCGCGAGCATCTCGCCCCGCCAATCGCCCAGTTCCTCGATGCGCGCATCGATCAGCCGGGCGGCGGCGTCTTCCCCGTCTGTGTCGGCCGAACCGCTCTCGTTCGTCGTCATGCTCGCCGCTCGTCATCGCCTGAAGATGGCGCACCGGCACGTGGTGCCGGCTCCCCCCAGCTTAGCTACTACGCAACCGCCGTCGGCGATACCGTCCGGCGCGCCGGCTCAGCCAGCCTGTGCCTGCCGCGCCTCGATCAGCTTCCAGCCATTCCCCGACGGATCACGGAAGCTGGCGTCGACGCTGCCGTAGCGCTCCACCGGCTCCTGCGTGAACTCCACGCCACGGGCCTGCATCCGCTCATGGGCGACGCGGCAGTCGTCGACGACGAGCACGAGCGGCGGCATGGCGCCCTTCGCCACCATCTCGCGAAGGGTCAGGGCGGTGGCCGCATCGTGCATCGGCGCCTGAGGCGTGAACAGACCGAGCTGGAAGGACGGCTGCTCCGGATGCTGCACCGTGAGCCAGCGGTAGTCGCCGTTGCGCGCATCGGTGTGGACGCGAAAGCCGAGCTTCTCGACATAGAATTGGATGGCTTCGTCCTGATCGCGGACATACAGACCGACCACCCCGACACCCTGGCTCATGGGACCTCCGTTGCTTCAGGTCCGTTCACCCTAGCGTCCGCTTCCAGCCGCCGCTTCTCCGAAACTGCGATTGTGAGGTCGGGCCGGTGGGCAGCGCTGAGGAAGCAGGGTGGCACCGGATCGAGTTGATGGGGCATCGCCCTCTGGCGCGACCGGAGCGCGCCCGGGCTCTCGCCGGTGACGTCGCGGAACGTTCGCCCGAAGGTGCCCAGGCTGTTCCAGCCGGTCTGGAATGCGATCTCGGTGACAGGCAGGTCCGTATCGCGCAGCAGCGCCTTGGCCCGCTCGAGGCGACGCGTGAGCAGATAGCGGTGCGGCGGGACGCCGAAGGCCTCCTTGAAGGATCGTGCGAAGTGGGCCTCGGAGACGCCGCTGACGCGCGCCAGCCGCGGGACGGGCCACTCCTCGTGCGGGGCCGCGTCCATCCGATCTCTGGCGCGCAGCAGGCGGCGCAGCAACGCGGGATCCTGGCCCGTAGGCCCGCGCCTCTGCTTGCTGCCGCGCTGATCGAGCGTCCTCGTCAAGGCTCGTCACCCTCCATCGCCGGCGCCTCGCGGGAGCTACATGCGCTCGCCCGGCAACTGGCTGGCCTGCTTCACCCAGGCGGCGAACTGTGCCTCGTCGAGTGCCTCGCCCTCGCGGATATCCAGATAGCGCGTGTCCTGGCTCTTGGAGGCGCCGGGCGGGACGGGGTCCAGCGACGTGCCGCGGAAGAAGGCCACTTTGACGTATTTGGTGAAGCAGTGGAAGCTGAGGAACCAGCCCTCGCCCTCGACCCCGTAGAAGGGCGAATTCCACTTCACGGCCTTGGAGACGCCCGGCACCGTGCGCTCGATGATGGCATCGAGGCGACGACCCAGGTCGCTCTTCCAGCCCGGCATGGCGGCAATGTAGGCCTCAATCGGGGCGTTGCCATAGCCCTTGGCGATCTGCGGATTGCCGCCGGAGAGCAGGGTCGGCGTCGCGGCGGGGGCCTTGCCCCCGGGCACAACGGCATCGGGCGCCGGCGGTTTCTTCGCGGGCTTGCGCGCGAGGGGCTTTGTAGCCTTCGCGACGCTCGTCGATGCGGTAGATGGCTTGTCGGCCATATGGTCACTCCACGGGCTGGCGGATCAATGGTCAGCGATGCCTGCCGCGCATCACCTGGGGCACGATGCCGAAATCCGCAACGATTTCCAGCTTGGCCTTCTCGGCCGGCATTCGCTCCGTCATGAGCCATGGTGGCAGCCCGCTGCAACACCGCTCGCAGGCACTGCGCCCTCGGGTGATGCGACCGCAACCGATGCGGTGGACTCCAGGCGAGATCCAGGGTCACTGCGGCGCTCGCCGTCGCGGCGCGCGCGCAATGCCGTCGCGCGCATCCGCGCCCACCGGGCCGACTTGTGCAAGCCCTGCTGCCGCCGGTTGAGGAGCCCGGCAGGCAGTTCCATCGGCGAGACAGGATCGAGGTGGCGGCTCCCCACCGGGTGCCACTAGACCCGCTTCACCTTCGCTTCGCGCGCCCACAGCCGCAGCGGCGCGCAGCTCTTGACGAAGCCGGCCGCGTCGGCGGCGGCCTTGAGCTCGATGGTGCCGGCGTCGAGCGCGGCAGCGACCCCCGCCTTCTCCAGCAGCGGCAGGGCCGCCGGCACGTAGCCGATAAACTTCAGATGCGCGAAGGCGTCGGCCACGAAATCCCGCACCGTCGCCTCGTCGGCGAGCAGCTTCGCGCCGTCGTCGGAGACCAGGAGGGCGACAGCATCGAAGACCACCGAAGGGCCGCCGTCGATCTTCTCGTCGGCGTCGATCCACGCCCCGTCGCTGGCGGTGACGCCGCCGACCATGGGCGCCACCAGCTTCAGCAGGGCACCTTCGGCCTCGAGCGCCGCCTTCAGCCCCGTGAGCAGCCCGGCATCGACCCCGTCGGTGACCAGCGCGCCGAGCTTGCGGCCCTTGAAGCTCTGCGGGCCGTTGCCCACGATGCTGAGGGCCGGCGACGGCTTGAGGCTCTTGTCCACCGGCCGTGCCGGCTCAGCCGGCGCCGGCATGGCCTTCAGGCGCAGACCCTCGGCCACGGCCTTGGCGAGCACCTCGTCGACGTTGAGGAGGTGGGCGACCATGCGGGCGCGGATCGCCGGCGTCTCCACCTTGCTCAGCTCGAAGGTGAAGGCGGCAGCGATGTGGCGCTGCTCGATCTCGGCCTGGCTCAAGTAGAACTGCCGCGCCTGGCTGTAGTGATCGGCGAAGGTCTCGGCGCGGATGCGCAGCTTCGGCCCCTCCTCCTCCGACGGATAGGACGTGAAGCCCGCATCCGGCGCCTCGCGCGGTCCGCCGGCGGCTCCACCCCACGAGTTGGGCTCGTAGTTGGCGCGCCCCTTGGGATTGTGAAAGGCCATGTGTCCGTCCTGCTGGAAGTGGTGGAACGGGCACTTGGGCGCATTGATGGGCAGATAGGTGAAGTTGGGACTGCCGAGCCGCTTCAGCTGCGTGTCGAGATAGGAGAAGTTGCGGCCCTGGAGCAGTGGATCGTTGCTGAAATCGATGCCCGGCACGATGTTCTGCGTGCAGAAGGCCACCTGCTCCGTTTCGGCGAAGAAATTGTCGACGCAGCGGTCGAGCACCAGCCGCCCGACACGGCGCACCGGCACCTGCTCCTCCGGCACGATCTTGGTCGCGTCGAGCACGTCGAAGGCGAATTGTTCGGCGAAGACCTCGTCGAACAATTGCAGGCCGAGCTCCCATTCCGGGAAGTTGCCGGACTGGATCGCGTCCCACAGGTCACGGCGGTGGAAATCCGGATCGGCGCCGTTGATCTTCAGCGCCTCGTTCCACACGACGGATTGAAGGCCGAGCTTGGGCTTCCAGTGGAACTTGACGAAGGTGGACTTGCCCGCGGCGTTGATCAGCCGGAACGTGTGAACCCCGAAGCCCTCCATGAATCGGAACGAGCGGGGGATGGTCCGGTCGGACATGATCCACAGCGCCATGTGCATGCTCTCGGGATTGAGCGAGATGAAATCCCAGAAGTTGTCGTGAGCCGTCTGCGCCTGCGGAAAGCCGCGGTCCGGCTCCTCCTTGGCGGCGTGGATGATGTCGGGGAACTTGATCGCGTCCTGGATGAAGAATACCGGGATGTTGTTGCCGACGAGATCCCAATTACCCTGCTGGGTATAGAGCTTGACGGCAAAGCCACGCACGTCCCGCGCCAGATCGCTCGAACCTTTGCTGCCGGCGACGGTGGAGAAGCGCACGAAGGCCGGCGTCTTGTCGCCGGGCCGCTGGAACAGGTCTGCCTTGGTGATATCGGCGAGCGACTCGTAAGGCTCGAAAAAGCCGTGGGCGCCGAAGCCCCGGGCATGCACGACCCGCTCCGGGATACGCTCGTGATCGAAGTGGAATATCTTCTCGCGAAAGTGGAAATCCTCCAGCGCCGTGGGCCCGCGCCGTCCGATCCGGAGGGAATTCTGATCGTCGGCGACCGGCACACCCTGCTGGGTGGTCAGCACCGGCACCTCGCCCCCGGCGTGCTGGTGCGTCTCGCCGCCTTCGCCTCGGGTGACGGTCTGGTCGGCATAGCTGGCGGTGGATGGAGAATTCGGCACGATGGACCTCCGCGAATGGCTGCTGACCCGCGGAGCCGCACCGGGCGCCGCCTGCGGCAGTAATGTGCGGGAGGGGCAAAGGTTGCGGCCGAGACTGGAGTTCAGGCCGGGATATTTATGGAAGCGGAAGCGGCAGCGCAGTTGGCCGGCGCATAGATGAGACGATGATAGGTTCTCGCCTTCAGGCCCTTGAGTCCGCCTGTTGCTCCGCTGCAATACGGCCCCCGGAGCCCAGCCACTATGGCGCCCCCGATCGATTGCACCACGCACTCGCGAGGCACTCCTAGCCGCACCGGGCTACGGGGTCTCGCCGGCAAATGTCCCGGCAGGTGGGATCCGTCGCGAGGATCGGATAGAGATGCGCTTAGGTCTTTCGATCTGGAGCACCTCTCTCAAGCGGATGAGTCCACCGCCTCGCGAGGCCTCCAGGCGGGCGCGTGGCAGGGAGAGATCATGATCGTCGGCATCGACTTGGGCACGACCAACAGCGCCGTCGCCGTCTGGCGGGACGGCGAGGCGACTCTCATTCCCAACAGCATCGGCGATGTTCTGACCCCATCGGCGGTCGGCGTCTCCGACGAGGGTGCGGTTCTGGTCGGCATGGCGGCGCGCGAGCGCCGCGCCACGCACCCGGCGCTCACCGCCACCGCCTTCAAGCGCCAGATAGGCACGCAACAGAAGCTCCAAATCGGCCAGCACCTGTTTTCGCCGGAAGATCTGTCGGCGCTGGTGCTGCGGGCACTCAAGGCCGATGCGGAGGAATGGCTCGGGGAGCCGGTGGACTCGGCGGTGATCACCGTGCCGGCCTATTTCAACGATCGCCAGCGCAAGGCGACGCGGCGCGCCGGAGAGATCGCCGGCCTCAAGGTGGAGCGGCTGCTCAACGAGCCGACCGCCGCGGCTCTGGCCCACGGCATCCACGAGAAGGAGGACAAGAACCCTTTTCTCGTCTTCGATCTGGGCGGCGGAACCTTCGATGTCTCCATCGTCGAGATTTTCGAGGGCATCATCGAGGTCCGCGCTTCGGCGGGCGACAACCGGCTGGGCGGCGAGGATTTCAACGATGTGCTGGCCGATCTGGCGCTGGGGCAGTTTCCGGCGCTGGCCGGCATCGCGCATGACAGCCGCCTGCGGGAGATGATGCGCGCCGCGGCCGAGCGCTGCCGCCGCGCCCTGACGACGGGCGACCCGGCGGCCTTTTCCTTCGTCTGGGAGGGGCAGCCGTTCGAGACGGCTGTCACGGCGGCCGACTTCGAGGCGGCGGCGGGGCCCCTCGTCGCGCGCTTGCGCGACCCGGTGCTGCGCTCCCTGCGCGACAGCGGCGTCGTGTCGGAGACATTGAGCGAGGTCGTACTCGTCGGCGGCGCCACCCGCATGCCGCTCGTGCGCCGCGCCGTCACCCGCATGTTCGGGCGCTTTCCCGACGCCTCCGTGCACCCCGATCACGCGGTCGCTCTGGGTGCCGCCGTGCAAGCGGGTCTGCGCGCCCGCGACGCCGCGCTGAACGAGATCCGGCTGACCGACGTCTGCCCCTTCACCCTCGGCGTCGACACCACCGAGTTCGACAGCAACGGCCGCATGCATCCCGACGTCTTCGCGCCGATTATCGAGCGGAACACGGTCATCCCGGCCAGCCGCGTCCACGCCTTCTCGACGGTTCATGACAACCAGAAGGCGGTCCAGTTCGGCATCTACCAGGGTGAGGCGCGCAATGTCGCCTCCAACGTCAAGCTCGGGACCGTCTCGGTGCCGGTGCCGCCTCGCCCGGCGGGGCGCATCCACGTCGATTGTCGCTTCAGCTACGACACCAGCGGCCTGCTCGAGGTCGACCTCACCGTGCCGGAGACCGGCATGACCAAGCAGCTTGTCATCCACGACGACGAGGATGCCCCTGACGAGGCCGAGCTTGCCGCGCGGCGCGCAGCTCTCGCCGGGCTCAAGGTGCACCCGCGCGACGACGCGGCCAATGCCGCGGTGCTCGCCCGCGCCGCGCGCTGCTACGAGTTCTTCCTGGGCGAGCGGCGCGACCATATCGGCCAGTTGATCCTCGCCTTCGAAGCAGCGCTGGAGCGCCAGGACCCGCGCGACATCGCGCATGTGCGCCGCGAGGTGGAGGAGCGGCTGAACGCGCTGGAAGGCGAGCGTTTCCTGTGAGCAATTGGGCTATCCTCGGCCTGGAGCCGACCGGCGACACCACCGCGATTCGCCGCGCCTACGCGCGCAAGCTCAAGGCGATGGACGTCGACGCCGATCCCAAGGGCTTCATGGCGCTGCGCAGCGCCCTCGACCTGGCCGTGCGCCAGGCGAGCGAGCCCGAGCCGCAGCCGATCGAGCTCACGCCCGGGCCTGCGGCCGCTCTCGATTCCTCTCCGGCGACAGACGAGATCGCCGAGTTCTGGCCGAGCACAGCGGGAGAGCTGGTATCGCCCGTAGCCGAGCGGCGTCCACCAGCTTCCGAACCCGCCGTGCCGTTTCCCCCGGCCCGGACGCCGAAGCCGGTCGACGATCACGAGGCGCGTTTCGACAGGCTCGCCGCATTGCTGTTTGTCGACGACGAGACGGCGCCGCCGGACCGCTGCGCCCTGCAAGAGGCCCTGCGCGCCCTGCTCGATCATCCCGACATGGAGGCCATCGATCTCTCCGCCAGGACCGAGGCGCGGCTGGCCGAGGCCATCTTTCACGCGGTGCCGCGCTCGGACGCCATCCTGCCTCTGGTGGTCGAGCGGTTCGGTTGGGCGCCCGAGAGCCGGGCGATCCATGCGCGGCCACTGATCGTGCACCTGGCGCGGCGCGCCGACGATCTCGCCGTCCTCGACCAGTTGAGCGAGCCGCTGCATCGCTGGCACGCGGCCTTCCGGCTTCTGCAACGCCCGCCGCCGCGGCGCATCGGCCTGCGCGCCTGGCTTGGGGACGCACCGCAGGTGGCCCAGTTGCTTGCCGACATCAGAGCGCACAATCCGGACCTCATCTCCGCTCTGGACACACGCCACGTGGCGCTGTGGGACGCCAGGCTCGGGGCGCGGGCCGAGCAGGTGGCGAAGCGCTCGACCTCCATCAGCTGGTACGGCTATCTCATCGGCGGCTGGATCGCGCTCTACGCGGCCCATCTGACGATGAGCCTGTCGCGGTGAGCCCTGCCATGACCACATGACCACACCCCCCGTTCGATCGTTCCGGGACAGCTTGCCTGTGCTGCTCGCGAGGTACCTGTTGGCGTACAAGCCCGATTTCACGGGCCGCGCGACGCGCAGCGAGCTGCTCGGCACGCTTGGAGCCTGCGCCATCGCCACCGCCGTGCTCGTGCCCCTGGTCGTGATCGTCAAGTCGCTGCTTCTGGCGATGACGATCCTGACGCTCCTGCTTCTGATCGCCGTGCCTCTCGTCGCCGTCTGTATCAGGCGCCTGCATGATACAGGGCGCGGCTGGTCCGCGTTCGGCGTCGTCGCGATCCCCTACGTCGGCCTTCTCGTTCTCGCCGTCTTCCTCGCGTTGAACGGAGAGAAGCATGACAACGTGTTCGGGCCCAATCCGCGGCCGCCAAGTGGGTGAGAGCGAGGCAGGCGCGGTCGATTGTTCGGTGCCCGGCCGAGCCGGCGCGGCGTTAGCCCCGTCCATGCCCCGAAGCGACCGCTGGAGCGGTCCGTCGGAGACGATCCGCGGCGCCTGCCCCTCGAAAGCGCGCAGTCGGAGGCCGAAACATGCCCGGGGAAGCCCGCTTCGCAGGGCATGCGCTATTACTTCGTTCTGACGCAATTGCGGACGCAGAACCGCTGCACATTTCTGCTTTAGCACTCGTCGTTAGGACGCGCGAGCGCCGCGGCGCATGGGGATGACGGATGATCACCCGCAGGAGATTCATCGAAGCTGCTACCGCCTGCGGTGCGGCCTTCGCCCTGCCGGCCCCTGCGCCGGCCGCGACGCCCGCGCCGATGGCGCGCGCGATCCCCTCGTCGGGCGAACGGATCCCCGCGGTCGGGCTCGGCACCTGGATCACCTTCAACGTCGGCGACGATGCCGCGCTGCGCGACGAATGCACGGGCGTGATGGCAGCCTTCTTCCAGGCGGGCGGCCGCCTGATCGATTCATCGCCCATGTACGGCTCGTCACAGCCGGTGATCGGCTATGGGCTGGGCAAGCTCGGCCGGCCCGCAGCCCTGTTCTCCGCCGAAAAGGTCTGGACGTCGTCGCCGGCGCACGGGGCGCAGCAGATCGAGCAATCGCGGCGCCTCTGGGGCGTGGAGCGCTTCGACCTCGTGCAGGTCCACAACCTGCTCGCCTGGGAGGCGCATCTGGAAACGCTGTTCGCCATGAAGGCGGAGGGGCGGCTCCGCTATGTCGGTATCACCACATCGGAGGGGCGCCGGCACGAGCTTTTCGAGGAGATCATGCGCCGCCATCCGCTCGACTTCGTGCAGCTCACCTACAACATCGTCGACCGGGAGGCGGAGCAGCGGCTGTTGCCGCTGGCGGCCGAACGCGGCACGGCCGTCATCGTCAACAGGCCTTTCCGCCAGGGCGCGCTCACGCGCAAGCTCGCGCACCAGCCGCTGCCGGGCTGGGCCACCGAGATCGGCGCCGGCAGCTGGGCACAGGTCCTGCTGAAGTTCATCCTCGCCCATCCGGCGGTCACCGTCGCCATCCCCGCGACGAGCCGCATCGACCACGTGCGCGAAAATGTGGCGGCCGCGGCCGACCCCCTGCCAGATGCCGCCCTGCGGCAGCGGATGGCAGCGCACGTGCGGACCCTCTGATGTCGGAATGGTGGACGTACCGGCTGGAGAGCTTCCTGCTGTTCTCGCCACGCGTCTATTGGCGCATGTTCGAGCTGCACAACGCCGCCCTCTGGCCGCTGCAGCTCGCGACCCTCGCTTCCGGCGTCGTCATCGTCCTTCTCGTTCTCCGCCGGGCGCCGGGACATGGCACCTGGATCGGGCTCATTCTCGGTGTGCTGTGGGCTTGCGTCGGTTGGTCATTCCTGTGGAACCGCTATGCGGGGATCAACTGGGCGGCCCTCTATGTCGCGCCGGCCTTCGGCTTGCAGGGGCTGCTGCTGGCTGCCGCCGGCGCCAGCGGAGGTCTTGCCTGCGACCGGCGGGACGTCACCGGTCGCCTCGGCCTGCTGCTCGTGGCGAGCGGCCTCGCCTATCCGCTGCTGGCGCCGCTTCTGGGACGGCCCTGGATTAGCGCGGAGGTCTTCGGCGTCGCCCCGGACCCGACCGCGATCGCAACGCTCGGCCTCCTCGTCGCGGCCGGTGGACGGTGGCAGCCGCTGCTGTGTCCGATTCCACTGTCGTGGCTGCTGCTCAGCGGCCTCACCCTGCGCACCATGGGCGAGGGGCAGGCCCTGGTGCCGCTCGCGGCGGCGGGAACGGCTGTCGCCCTCCTGATCCTGCGCCGCGCACCGAGCTCAACGCCCGCCTGATCCGGGCGGAGAAATACGCATCTCGAGAAACGTCGGGTACCGTTACTGGCCACCCGGCGCCGATGAGGCCGGACGATATCTGGCGCTTGGCCGCAAGCCGCTTGCCCGCCGACGATCGCTGGATCAACGCGGAGAACATCGAAAAGTCGCCGGCGGCTACATCATCCAAAGTGAGGAGTTCGTCATGCTCGACCACATCTTTCTCTCGGTCAGCAACATCGATTGCTCGGTCGAATTCTATAGGAAAGCGCTTGCGCCGCTCGGCATCACCGACCGTCTGGACTACGATGGAAGGGATGGTCCGCCCGGGCATCCCGACCTGAAGGGCTTCGGCGCCAACGGGCGCATGGTCTTCTGGCTGAAGCAGGGCTCGGTCGAGGGCCGTGCCGTCCACGTAGGCTTCGTGGCGAGCGGCAGCGCCGCCGTCGACGCGGCCTACGCCGCGGCCATGGCTGCCGGAGCAACCGACAACGGCCCGCCCGGCGCCCGGCTGCATTACGATCCGCGCTACTACGCGGCCAACGTCCTCGACCCCGATGGTTACAGCCTCGAGTTCGTCCACAAGAGCTGGCAGCGCTGACCATCTACTTCGGATAATACCATTAGAAATCCGCCGCGAAGCGCGCGCGAGCGGTCGCGGCGGTGGGACCGGCCTATGCAGCGGCGTGGTCGCCCTGACGTGAGCCCCTGAAACTCCTCCACGGATAGTTAGAGTCCGCCCCAGCACGAGGGACGGACGGATGAAGAAGTCACGGTTCACGGAAGAGCAGATCAT
>NZ_BMGG01000007.1 GCF_014640075.1 Chelatococcus reniformis
CCAGCTTGAGCAATCTTAAGGCCGGGTGCCCGCGGGTTGACCGGTGCCATCGAAGGAGCAGGGAGGATACATTTCGTCCGCCAAAGTGCGTTCGATACGCGAGGCTGGGGCCCTCCATCGCATGCTGACCAGGGAGGATCATCAGATGGCTATAAGCAAGGAAGGCCGAGTTCGAGCTCTCGCCTACCGCTTCTGGGAGGAGGACGGGTTTCCGCAGGGCCGAGAGCTTGAACACTGGCGGAAAGCTCAAGAGCTGATTGATCAGGAAGATGAGGCCTCGCCCGCAACGGTCGAGATGTTGCGGGGCGACATCGATGCTGGGAGGACAGGGGACAAGGTGCCCGGCAGCGATCCCGCGGCTGCGCCTCTGGGCACCGACGACGAGGCAGCAGGTACCCCCAACACCAAAGCGCAGATCGATGATGCTCGACGGCAGGAACTAGGACGAGGAATCAAATCTGAACCTGTCGACTAAGCTAACTATGCCCCCAATTTCCCGACTGCACCTTGGCGGCGACGCTTACTCGCTGAGCTGAAGGGCTGCACTGCGCAGATGCGCCTGGGCGCGGTGGGGCGTCCAGGCTTTGTTTCGGGAGCCACGATATGAGAATAGGAGGATCGCTTGGTGCTACCCGACCCTATCGTGCGCCATCGCCAGGGCATCGTTGGGCCGAATTCGGGCGGGCCGATCGGCGTGGCGGAGCCGTTCTTCACGGACGTTAACGCCGAGCTGGCCGACAAGGGCTTCCTCGTTACTTCGACCGATGACGCAATCCAATGGGCTCGCTCCGGATCGCTGATGTGGATGACCTTCGGCTTGGCGTGCTGCGCAATCGAGATGATGCATATGTCGATGCCGCGTTACGACGGGGAGCGCTTTGGCTTTGCGCCGCGCGGAAGTCCACGCCAGTCGGATCTCATGATTGTGGCCGGTACCTTATGCAATAAGATGGCTCCCGCGCTACGCAAGGTATACGATCAGATGCCGGAGCCTAGATTCGTGATCTCGATGGGTTCTTGCGCCAACGGCGGCGGATATTATCATTACTCCTACTCGGTCGTTCGAGGCTGCGACCGAGTCGTGCCGGTCGACATCTATGTTCCCGGATGCCCACCTACGGCGGAGGCTCTCCTCTACGGCATGCTTCTTCTCCAGAAGAAGATCCGCCGGGACGGTACGATCGAGCGTTGATCAGACCGCCGCCGCGCCGCCGCCCGCCAACCGCCAGATCGTGCGGCACGCTCAGGCGGTCGGCGATCGATGATGTCGGCATAGGGCGCCTGCCTGGCGCCGGGTAGGGCGTCGACCGGAGCGCGGCCTCGAATAGGGCGTGGCTGAGCGAGCCGGGCACCGAAGGGGGTTCGATGGCCCGGCTCTAACCGTCGGTTCATTTGGGGGTCGAACCGCCGGCTGGGGCGAGCTTAGGCCGCGCCGAGCCGCGTCCAACACGGCTCATAGGAGAGGACCTCTACGCATGATGAGGTAGTCGGCCGCATCTCGCCGCCGCAGCCGATGCGCCTACCTTGCCAACCCCGCCCTGCCGCGCTCCAATAGGCCCCGGCTCGCGCGTCACCCCCCAATCCATTCGGCGGGAGGGCCCGAATGGCCGGTGCGGCCTCTGCGCCGGCCCTTCGCCTTGCGTGTGGCCGGTTGGAAGACGTCAGATGTCGATCAAGCCGCGTGGATTTGCCGCCTGACGCCCGAGCGCCGTCGAGAGATCGTCAGCATGGGTGGCTCGGCCATGAGTGGCGCAGGCGGTCGGCGAAGGTGATGTCATCTCCGTCGCCGCCAGCTAGAAGCTGATTGATTTTCGCACGCCGCTGCGTCCGCAGCAGCTTTGGCACACGCCCCTCGGCTCACACCAGCGAGGTAATTTTGCACTTCATTGGTTCTCGAGGCAAGGGCCTGGCAGCGGACCGGCGGGGGGCTTAGTCCTTGCTGTGTGCGCCACTTTCCTATACACAGAGGAACTGGCTCCCGCCCTTTCAGAATGTACTGGATGAACCAGTCGCACGGGGGTTGAGCTGTGGCAATTCTGCCGTCCGCTCACGGCCCAGCCATGAGCTCATTGTCCCGCCAAACGCGGCTTCCAAGGACATCCTTTGCACGCTATGAGATCCGACGCCCTCGCAGGGTTCGTCGTGCCGCCTTCCCCGTTGCCGCAGCCCATTTATTCCACGCAGTCACTCTATCCGGCTCCGATGCCGCCCGCGAATGGATTGACCCGCGAGGAGCTGCGTAAGCTCGTCATTGAGATGATCGGCTGAGTCCTTTCGCCGCCGGTCAAGTTGAGCCGTCAGGTCGAGATGTGATTTACCTGATGGGCTCGCCCCTTGGGGGGCGCAAAGGTTCCCGGACCGGCTTGGAGCGACGGCGGGCGGCGTTGAACCATGCTTCGTAGCCGACGTGCGGCCCCTCGGCGATGCAAACCGCCGCCTTTGCACAGGGCGCCCGTCCGATGCGCTCTTGTAAAACGCGCGAGGGACGCGCTCCACAACGAGCATCCATCGAATGGTAGAACCACGGCACGTCCCGCCGAACGAGAGTGACAGTCTCCCGCCTGCCGACGCAGCGGAGGGACGGAAGTCGCAGACGCAAACGGTGCCGGAGGCGGCGGACGGCCACCCCGGGCTGCACGACCCCGCAGCCCTTCTTGCGGCCATCGTGGAATTCTCGGAGGATGCGATCCTCAGCAAGAACCTGCGAGGCATCATCACCAGCTGGAACGGGGGCGCCCAGCGACTCTTCGGCTATACGGGCGAGGAGGTCATCGGCAAGTCCGTCACCATCCTCATCCCTGAAGACCGCCTCGATGAAGAACCGGCCATCCTCGCTCGGATTCACGCCGGCGAGCGCGTCGACCATTTCGAGACGATCCGGCGGCGCAAGGACGGCACGCTGCTCGACATCTCGCTCACCATCTCGCCGGTGCGCGGCCACGACGGACGGATCGTCGGCGCTTCGAAAGTGGCCCGTGACATCACCGAGCGGAGGCGGGCGGCCGAGCGCCAGGCTCTGCTGATGCGCGAGATGCATCACCGCATCAAGAACCTGTTCGCGCTCGCCGGCGGCCTCGTTACCCTAGCTGCCCGCACCGCCGACACGCCGGCGGCACTCGCCCGCTCGGTGAAGGAGCGGCTCATCGCGCTGGCGCGCGCCCATGAGATGACTCTGCCGAGTCTTCATGCCGGCCACTCGTTGACCGAGCCGAGCACAACGCTGTTCAGGCTGCTCGAGGGCCTCGTTGCGCCATATCGGGATGCCGACAACGCGCGCGCGGTCATGGCCGGGCATGACGCGGAGGTCGGGGCGCGCAACCTTGTCAACCTGGCGCTGTTGTTCCACGAGTTCGTGACCAACGCTGCCAAGTACGGAGCGCTCAGTGTCCCCGAGGGCGGAATCGCCATCCGCACGCTGCTCGTCGACGACACGTTGCACCTGACCTGGGCCGAGAGGGGCGGACCGCCGATCACGCCACCGGACGGGATCACCGGCTTTGGAAGCCGGCTCGAGCACTCCATCAAGGGCGCGCTTGGCGCGACGGTCCTGCGGGAATGGCGGCGCGACGGCTTGGTGATCCGTCTGTCCATTCCCGTCAGGGTTCTAGGAGCTGGTGCTGCTGAGCCGTAAGCTTGTGTATCATCGGCCAACGCCAGGTTCCTTCGACAGACCTAGCACTCAGCCTGCGCTTTCTTCACAATCTGGGCCAGCCTGGCGATCGGCCACGGCTTGGGCAGGAACTCTGCCTTGGGCGGCCGCTGCCCTAGACTGGCATGCCAACCTGACGTGATGATGAGGTGGATCCAAGGGAAATGCTCGGCGATATGCTGCGCGAGCTCGACACCTTTCATCCCCGGCATTTGAACGTCTGTCACCACCAGGCAGACCTCGTTCGCAGCGGCAGGTTTGGAAAGGTAGTCGAGAGCGGCCTCTGCATCCCCGCATTCGATGACATCGAGGCCGACCTCTTGAACCGTGTCGGCCTCCATCATCCGGATCAACACTTCATCGTCGATGATAAGAGCTTTGTTACGCGACATGGCATGAGAACGCCAACTGCCAGCCTGAGTTTCAGGCGGCCCACGATTTTTCACTGGCCGTCTCCGGGGCTTTGACGGCTTTGGTTAGGCCTATTCAGTGTCTTGGCTAGCTGCGGGATCGTTCGGGACCAAGGCCCGCTCCCTATTGAGGCGGAAGCGAGGAGACGACGGGCGTCGAGGTGATCCGGCCGAGATGCTTCCAATCTTGGCCGATAGCCGTGCCAACCTCTCGTTGAATTCCTCGGCTGAAACCGGCTCGGCTGCTCCCATGGGGGGCAAGTGGCTCAAAACACCCCTCCTTCGCTTCAAAAGCGTGATAAGAAGTAAAAAAAGGCCGGGCCAAAGCCCGACCTTCTTCTGCCCCCCAGTGCTGACAATACACCCGTGGTCAGCACTATAGCATATTAGACTGCTCGAAGATTGGCCGCGGCAAACTTTCCGCTGCGCTGGTCCTTCTCAACGTCGAAGCTGAGCTTTTGGCCCTCGCTGATCGCGTGCAGCCCAGAGCGTTCAACTGCGGAAACATGAACAAAGACGTCCGCGCCGCCGTTGTCGGGTTGAATGAAGCCAAAACCCTTAATGGCATTGAAGAATTTGACGGTACCAACGTTCATGGCGATTATCCCTTAAATCGACACAAGAATTCGCCTATCCGCGTTGGACACGCGGACTGACAGCGGATCGATTTTGTCAGGAAGATCGGTCGCAGCGTCATCGACGCCGGTAGCTCGACATGCAAACTCGATATACTTTAACATATTCCTCGGACCTTCATCAGTCAAGCGGAAGCCTGCTGCGGCGCGGTGCGTGGTAGGCTCCCCTCGCGCGGCGCTACTGGAGAGGATGGCGATATTCCTCGGGCAGCTCCGGCGACGGCATCCAGTGGGTCGGCTGCATGCCGTAGACCAAGCAGGTCGCCCATCGCTCCTCAGGTAGGAGGATGTCCTCTTCGTACCGTGGTTCCAGCCATTGCCAGGAGTAGTCCTCTTCGAGAGGGCTCCAACCCCAAACGCAGTCCACCTTCCGGCCATTGGGATACGGGAACAGGAGGTCGACCTTGGTTGAACCGTCTCGCGGGGCGGTCTCGATCGGCTGCCACGGATGCATGTCGGCCTCCCTCGCCGGCTACGGCTTATCGTCGGACGTAGGCCAGCCAATCATCCACAAGCCGCGTTAGTTGATCCAGTTCCATCGCCTCGGCAGAGTCCTCCAGGCAGCCATGGAGCTCCTCGATCCGTGCGTCAGCGGCGGCGTGAGAGTCCCAGCCGAAGACGTAGAGGATTGGGTGCCGTCGCGACTGGAAGCGCCCGAGCTCGGCGTGACGCCGCCGATCGTCGCGGGCGGCCTCGTACTCGGGCGGCGCGATGCTCGGGCGCATCCCGTCCCACGCCGCTCGCGCGGCCACTTTGGCGTCGTCGAGGGATCCCGCCCGGTCTACTCGGTGGGCGCGCCCCCATAGCCCGACCTGCCACGACCACGCCGGCACCCCGGGCGGCGCCTCGCGATGACAGTAGATGCGGCCGATCGGCTCGCCATGCTCGTCGATCACGAGCCAGTCTTCCTTGTCGCGGCCATCGGCCCAGGTGCGGCGTAGGCGAAGCTGAGGCAAAATTGCGACCTCCGGTGGCTGGCGTTCCAACGGCGATGTTCTATTTTTGTTCTCGCATCGCCGCACCCGGCGTCAAGACCCGCTCATGGACAAGCCGCTGGACCAACTACCCACCCTGGACACGACCCTGATGGAGTTTCCGCATGCGGAGATTTGCTTCAGCTGCGCGCTTTGCACGCGAGGCGGCCCCACTCGGGTCGCGGCGTGCGCCGCGAAGTTCGGGCCGAACGTCAGGCTAGTGGAGTTGCTCTATCGGTTCATGCGCCGATGTCCGCACAACCCCTATGACGAGCGGCGGAAGCCTCGAAAGTACGGATGGAAGTGCGGCGCTCGAATTGATGGCCTTGACCCGACGGTTGAGCCCTACGTGCCGTCTATGCTGGCGCGCGAGATCGAAGAGGCGATCCGGCGGAAGCGCTACCTCGGCGGATGAGCGGCCGATGTCTGCTGGTTCTGCTCACGCTCGCAGGCCTCCACCAGCATCTCGGCGAACCGTCGTGCGCGCGCTCTCCCGAACCGATTGAGGGGGCAGATCCCTACCTGCGGCGACGGATCGAAATGGAAGTAGGCGACCGTGAAGCCTGCGCCGTCCTGAACCTTGAAGCTCTCGGGATATTCAACGATGTGCAACGGCCAGCACGGCGCATCGAGGTGCATGGGCGGAACTCCAAAGGCGGCTCGTTCCGCAAATGTTCTCATTTCGAGGTTGAGCGCAAGGGCGCTGCTGGCTAGGGTCAGCGCCCATGTGCAACCTCTACAGCCACACCAAGGGCCCGCAGGCGATCGGTGAGTTCGTTCGGGACATCGGCCGCTTCCTGGTGGGTAATCTGCCGCCGCAGCCCGGGATATACCCGGACTATTCGGCGCCCATCGTGCGCGCCGCCGTCGACGGCGTGCGCGAGCTGGTGATGGCGCGATGGGGGATGCCGTCGCCGCGGAAGGTCGTTGAGGAGGCGGCCGAGAAGCGCGCCGCCAAGCTGCGGGCCAAGGGCGCCGAGGTCGACATGGCCGATATGATCAGGCGCGAGCCCGACCTGGGCGTCACCAACGTCCGCAACGCTGCCAGCCCGCACTGGCGCCGCTGGCTCGGCACGGAGAGCCGCTGCCTGGTGCCCTTCACGTCATTCTCGGAACCGGAGCCGCTGCCGGACGGCCGCCGGCCGCCCGCGTGGTTCGCACTGGACGAGAGCCGGCCGCTAGCCTTCTTCGCCGGCATCCACGTGCCCGGCTGGACGTCGGTGCGGAAGATGAAGGAAGGCGAGACGACGAACGACCTATACGCGTTCCTGACCTGCAACCCGAATTCAGAAGTCGGCGCGCTCCATCCGAAGGCCATGCCCGTCATCCTGACGACCCGCGACGATTGTGAAACCTGGCTGATGGCACCAGCACCAATCGCGCTTGAGCTCCAGCGGCCGTTGCCGGACGGGGCGCTCCGGATTGTGGCCCGCGGTGAGAAGGAAGATCCGCCGCTGGCGGTGCCCAGCCTAGTTTGAAACCGATCCGGACCTTGGGCGTTGCGTTTCCGTGATGGAGGAACGCACATGTCAGATGATAAGTCGAAGGTGGGCGCTCTAGACCGTGCCCGGGTCGGGGCCGGTCAGGACTACGAGATCGACGACTTTGCCCAAAAGTTCGGGCTCTCGCGCGAGCAGGTGCGGGAGCTCATCCATCAACATGGCAATGATCGGACCAAGCTCGAGGCGGCAGCGCATGAACTAAAGTCTGCCGGACCGGGGCCCTGATACATATTCACCGTCTGAGCGCAGGTCTTTGAACATGGGGCCCGCAAGCTGCGGTCGCGCGTCTCGTCGTGCACCGCGCCGTGAAGTCCGCGGCAGCTCGGGCCGGCATCAGTCCCGAGTTGGTCTCAGACTGTTCGCGCGCACTGGGCGAGCTTGGTCGGATCCGCATTGAATAGGGCCAGTGCCGTGGCGCCCGCTGTTCGAGCCTCCTGCTCACTCGGGAGCACCGACCCAACCTCAAGCGAGCCAGCGTAGCCGTACGGCGAATCTCGTACCGAAAAGCCCCCGCCCGGCCCTCAATACGAGCGAGACTGCGCGCGTGCTGTTGATCTGCCTTACCTGGTCCACGTGCCGCCCTCCTGCAACTTGGCAGGAGAAAGACGCGAATGGCAGCGACTAAGTTCCCAGGTTGCCGCTCCGAGGCAGCCTATTGGTCCGACGGATCCCGCAGCCCCTTGAAGCTGGCGTGCCGCAAGTCGCCGTCGTTCGTCTTGGCCCGGTATTCCACCTCGGCCAGCAACTCCGGCCGCACCCACACGACTGTCTTCGAACGCAGACCCGGCACCGCCGGCTTGGGCTGGCGGATCGCGTCGAGCTTTCGCCCGAGGGACGCTGCCACGCTGCGGGTGAATCCGGTGCCGACACCGCCGACCGATACGAGCCGGCCGTCGTCGCCACGCTCGGCAAGGCGCAGGCCGCCGACGCCCACGCCTGACGAGGCGGGCTCATAGCCGATGACGATGAATGTGTCGGAGGAGATGCACTTCGTCTTCACCCAATCCCCGGTCCTGCCCGACCTGTAGGGCGCGGCCTGCCGCTTGCTGATGATGCCTTCCAGCCCGTGCTCGCAGGCAGCCTCAAATATTCGGCGCGGGTCCCCTTCGATATCCTCGCTGATGCGGATGTGCAGCAGCGTCGCCGGCACGATGTTGAATAGCGCGTCGCGCCGCTCGCTCAGCTTCCACGGCCGCAGGTCCATCCCGTCCAGGTGCAGCAGATCGAAGGCGTACAGGATGGCATCCGTCGCGGCCTTCCACGAACCGCGGCCGAGGGCGACCTGCAAGGCGCCGAAGCTCGGCACGCCGCACTCGTCCAGCACGACGGCCTCACCGTCGATCACGGCACTGTGCACGGGCAGCTTGGCGAGGCTGGCGACGATGCCGGGGAACCGTGCCGTCCAGTCGTGGCCGTTGCGAGTCCAGATCGTCACCGCGCCGTCGACCGCCTGGCAGCACAGGCGGTAGCCGTCGAGCTTCATCTCGTGCGACCAGCCGGCGCCGGTCGGGATCTTGTAGACCAGCTTGGCGAGGGCCGGCGTATCCAGCCCGGCGGGGGCTGATCGAATAGCTTCGGCTCATCCGCCCGACGCCGTCGCGGCGCGACCGTCCGGCTCTTGGCGGTGATGCCGGCCGGGGTGGCGCGCTGCTGCGGCGGCTTGCGTGGTGGGCGGCCCATGCCTCGAGCATAGGCCTAGGCGCGTTAACGGCTGCTATCTTCCTTCGGGGGATCAGGCTGCGTCCGGCCGCCCCCGCTCGGCTCGGTGGCCGCTTGCCCGTCGAACTCCTCTCGTTCAATCTGATCGCGGGCCTTGTTCCAGTGATCCAGCTCCCGCCCCTCCGGAAAGCCGTCCGCTTCCCACAGTTTGTAAGCCAGCTCGCGGACCCGCTTTTCTTTATCGGTGCTCATGCAGCGCTCCTTGCGGTTGAAGAAAGTCGGAAGGCGGGCCTGTGTTCCGGTTCATTGTTGATCCAATTCCCCTGAAGGTTGATCCTTTCGGAGACGCAACTTGAACTCGGCCAACGCGAAGCGCCCCGCCTCCCGCGCTGCGCCTTCGGTTTGGTAATCCGAGCCCGTCAGAAGGGGCGCTGCAAAACCCCACCGCCGAATTTCGTAAGTGAAGCCCCTTAGGCTTCTCACCACCAGCAGGATCGGAACTTGGCTGTTATACGACTGCGTCATGCAGGGAGAGACGCGGGGCGAGCCGATTAGGTCCCCCCGCGCCCTGGGCAGGCGGCTATGGCTGTGAGCGGCAGACCGCCGCGAGTAGTTCGTCAAGCGTCGGATTGAACCCGAACAGAAAAATCCCCCACGCCGGGGCTGTCGCAACGGCAAGTCCCAGCGCGAGCGCTGCCCAGGGCGCGGCGAGCCTCACGATGCCATCGAGGCCATGTCGCGCTTACCCCGTTGCATGATCAGCCACCCGTCCGCGATCATTACGGCGCCCCACGCCAGAAATGCCATGTCCCAAGCGAAGCGGGCAGCCTCGCTGACCTGCTCGTTTACGTGATGCACGCCAAGAATCTGATGATCGACTATGCCTTCGACTGTGTTGAAGGTCCCGAACCCGAGAAGAACCGAGCCGATCAAGAGCTTGGTGGACCATACGAGATGTTGCCGATGTGCAAAGCGCCAAAGAATGAACAGCCCAATGACCACGAACACGTAAGTGACGCCGTGAAAGATGCCGTCCCCACAAAGTGTTTAGCTTAACATTCTCAATGCTGTCGATGGGATACCAGCTGCTTAGCATATGATGCCACCGAAGCACTTGGTGCAGTACGATTCCGTCGAAGACCCCGCCAAGGCCGAGGTGGAACAGAATGCCCGCAGAGACACGAGACCCGCCGGTGGCGCCTTCATCGCCCATCCCTCAACCCCTCTGTTGACCCTCTCGCTCCAACGACTGTCTCAAAGACTTGGTCATCGCCGCTTAAAGGCAATGGTGAAGCCGCGCGTCCCGTTGACTGGTGCCGCAGCCACAGCGGGCCGCAAGCTCATATCTGGCGCTGACGGCTTGCCGTGTTTTGACACTCAGGACCAGCGTCTTGCCCGAGTCAGACGGCTCCGGCTGGACCCTTCCTGATCTGATCAGATCGACTCACCATAGTAGTCATCGACCCGTCGGCTCCAGCCGCGATCGCTTGCGTAGTTGCTTGGGACGGTCGGACCTCCCCTCAGCCGTCGGAACCTTCCGAGACGCGGTAACCACCAAGCGTCGTATCATATGACAGCAATTTCCACGGGAGGGGGTGATAGTCTGCGCCCATTCCGAGGAATCCGCCCACCGACAGCACCGCATAAGCCACATCGCCAGAAACTTTATCCAAGATGACGTCGTATCGACCCCATGCTTTCGCCGTCTGCGGCGTAGACACTCGTACCCTCGACCTTACTTGCAGCGATCAAAGTGGCGGTCTCGTCCTGCGCCACCGTGGCCCGCGCCGAATCATAGTCGCTCAACGCGTTCCCCTTCCAAAATACGCCGCCCTGTTGGCGGCGACTCATGTTGTGACAGCCCCCGGAACGGGCCGAATTGGACGTGGCGGTGGCGCGCAGCACCGGGCCGACGGCGGCGCCCCCGTCGCCGCCGCGCGAGCACAGGGTCCGTCCCGAGCCCTTGAGATGCAGGTCGCGTCGTCTGCTCTTCGTCTCGACGATCTCACCGACCAGCAACGCCCCGGCCATCGCCAAGCTGGGGTACGAAATTGCCGAACTGATGGCCGGCATAGGCCAGCGCGATCGGCTCGGCCCCGACCGGGAAGCTCTTATCCGCCAGCATGGCGATTCCGTCGGAACTCTCCAGCCAGTCGGCATTGAGCCCGACTTCCGACGCCAATAAGCGATTGATGCGGATCAGCTTCGCCGCCGACACGGCACTGGCGCCGGGGTACGCGAAGAAGCGCTGCGGCGGACGTGCATCGCTATTATCGACGACCGGCGCGGCAACTTCGACCAGTGTTCCCGAGTGTTTCGCTGCCGTCGATCCCGTCATGGGAAATTTACTTTCTAAATGAACCGCTGCGGCCAGATAGTAATAATCGCTCGCCCGATCCGCTAAGGTCGGCGTCGAACTCCGGTCACGGGGATCCTGATGTCCGGCTGCCGCGGATACTCCCGCCGCCCTCAGGTCATAAGCCCACGATTCTCATCACATGAGTATACTACCCGTGCACAATGTGATTCTGCACCGCGAATGGGAAATCACGTCACGCTATCGAGTCGATAGCCCTGCGCTATGATGGTGGGTGGACGCAAATTGCGGTGCGACCGCGATGTTTCGCACGAGCGAGCGTGATCCTAGCGACTTATTTTCCCCTCGTCTCGAGCCCGGTGTCTTTTCAACTCAACCGATAACGGGCGGCTATCGACACCATGGCCAAAGGTAATTCTCCTACTCAGTATCATACCCTAGCCTCACTCCGACGTCGCTGTCCCTCGTGTTCCGATCTATGCCGGCGCGTTGAATACGGCCGTGCAAGGGGGGAATATGCAAATCAAATTGCCGCTCAGTGTCCCCTTGCGCGGTGCCGTCGAAAGCGCCGCGCGTGAAGGTGTCGTTGCCCGCGCAAACGGCCGATTTCCAGCGTCAGTGCATTCCGGGTGTCCAGCCGTGCGATGGCGAATCTCCGGCCTCGAAACAGCCCAAGCTCTCCTCTGAACGTCAGAATAGTGCCGGACGCTGTTGTCGCCTGGGCCGAACGGCGGTGCGCGGATCGCAAGCCCTATTGCCGCATGAACGGATGCTGCTGCCGCCTTGATGGACGATCAGCAGCAGAAGGCTGAGGAGATCGATGAATGACGCAGACGTTTGTGGAGCCGTGCGGCCGCGGCATCATCGATTCGGAACCGTGCCCGGAAGAGCAGGGACGAAAAGTGCTGCCCGTACGCCGGCACATGGTGCTCACGGCCTGCGTGCTCGCGTCATCGATGGCCTTCATCGACGCGACAGCGCTCCCTGTCGCATTGCCAAGATTGCGCGCTGATTTCGGCGCAGATCTCGATTCTGTTCAATGGGTTCTCAACGGGTACATGCTGGCGCTTGCCTCGCTGACCTTGATCGGCGGGGCGCTCGCGGATGTCTACGGCAAGGCGCGGATGCTCGCAGTTGGGGGCCTCCTGTTCGGATTGGCGTCGGCTGCTTGTGCGCTGGCGCCGTCGCCGGCCTGGCTGATCGCCGCGCGCGCGATACAGGGAACAGCCGCAGCGATCGTTACGCCCGCTAGTTTGGCTCTGATCGGCGCCACCTATCCACGCACGGAACGGAACCGGGCGATCGGCGTATGGGCGGCGGCATCGGCTCTGACCACGGCTGGCGGTCCGGTCCTGGGCGGCTGGCTGACCGAGAAGTTCGGCTGGCCGTCGGTGTTCTGGATCAACCCGCCGGTGGCGATTGTCGTGGTCGGAATTCTGTTAGTCTTCGCTCCCAAAGATAGCCTCATCCGGCGCAGATTTGACGTGATCGGCGCCGTGATCCTTGCCTCTGCGCTTGCGGCGCTCGCCTGCGCGCTCAGCCGGGTCGGTGCTGCTGAAGCTCAAGTCGCTGGGCACGCGCCGGCGCCATCGGGCCCAATGGCAGCTCTCGTCGTCGGGCTCGCTATTGTCGGGCTGGCTGCTTACGGGTTCTGGGAGCACAGAAGCAAACACCCCATGACGCCGCCCCGACTTGCGGAGAACCGCGCTTTCCTCGGTCTGAATATCGCGACCCTGATGATCTATGCGGGGCTCTCGATCATGTTTTTCTTGCTTCCGTTCGATCTCGTCGAGCGCCGCGCGCTCTCGCCGACCGCAGCTGGCATGGCGTTCCTGCCTTTCGCGCTAAGCATCGGTCTTCTGTCAGGCATTTTCGGCGGACTCGCAGACAAGGTCGGTGCCCGGGTCATGCTCGTTGCGGGTCCGATGGGTGCCACGTTCGCCTATGTGTGGATGGCGCTGGGGCAGGAGGAATCTTTGATGGTCGGCGTGATCGTACCAATGACGCTGCTTGGGCTGTCCTTCGCCTTGCTCGTAGCGCCGCTCACTGCGTCGGTCCTGTCGAGCGTCGACCAGACAGACGAAGGGCTCGCCTCCGGAATCAACAATGCGGCGAGCCGCGTCGCACAGCTCGCGGGCGTGGCATTGGCCGCCGGAGTCGCCTCTTTCGAGGCGGGATATGAGATCGGTCTCGCGATAGCGGCGATAACCTCGATCGCTGGCGCTATCATAGCTGCAGTAACACCGACTCCGCACGCGTTATCATGATCCCACGCGTCATGATCCACGTCCGCGAATGGTCGCCCTGCAGCAAACCCTTTTGGGACCGCAAAGATCGGAATGACGCCGACACGATAGCCCCATTCAAACATCGCGGGGCCGCGTCAATCCAATGAGCTGCCTGGACCTCGGGTATTGTTATCAGACAACCTCCTCGATAACGAGCTCCCGTCCGTTGAACGAGACCGCGTCACCGGCACGCTTGCCTTCCAGCTCGGCATAGATCGGAGCTTGTGTTGAGATCCCCATGATCTCGTTGCCGTCGCACAGAAACGTGCCTGTCGACACGGAAATAACAAAAAACCGGCCGCCTAGTTTCACCATTGCGCCCTCTTCGACCGTGCTTTTCGGTCCAAAGTCGATCGCGGAGAGTTTCTCGATTTTGTCGGAGTGCGAATGAATCGTGTCGTCGAATGCTTCCGACAAGTCGCTCGCGAACTCCGCCCGCGCTTGCTCGTCGTTCTCGATTGGCTCACTTCTATCGAGTCGGGCACTCTGGACATATTCCAAATATTTTTCTCTTGCGCTCTCGAGGTCGCATGCCTCAAGCGACAGCATTGTTTGCTTCATGATCTGTTTGTTCATCTCACGTCCTTTGAAAAGGGGCACCCCTTGGGCCGAGCCGGTGGCGGGCCACCAGCGACCTCGCCATCGATGGCTCATTCGTTGCCGGGAATATCCCGCCCCTGGTAGGGGACTCTCTCAAGCCTGGAGTCTCGCACAATGCTAGTGACCAGCCAGACGTAGGATTGCTCAGCCGTGTCAAATCCAAGCATGGAGAAAGCCTGCCCGAACGGACAGTGCGGGAAGTCGGGAAATCCGATGCGCAGAACGAACCGCCCAGGATCGCCGTTGAACTCCTCCTTGAATAAACGAACAGCTTCTTCGGCACACAACCGCGGATGACACACGTGCCACCCAGCCGGTATTCCTCGGCGAGCATCACTTTTGCGCCGTGTCCCGACGCAACGCGCGCTGCGCGGACGCCCCCCGACCCGCCTCCGATCACAAAGAGGTCGACGTCGAAATCTGCTTCGCGCGAAAGCGCTGGCGCGTCGGCCTCCGCCGGCGTCTTGGCCGGGGTGCCTTGCAGTACGTTTGCGTCGCTCAAGTCGGGCATCCAATCCATGGTGCGCAGGCTGTTGAGATGCTCGTGCCGATCGCGTCTTGCGTTAGCACAGAGCTTTGCCTCACTCTGGATTCGAACCGATGCGGATCCTAGCGCAGGCGAGGCGACTTCGGACTCCCGGCTTCCTGTTTTGGACTTTCGGCACGGCCCATTGCGCGACGGTCAGCGCGGGCTCGCGCAGGAACCACGCCCTCTTTTCCGCGGCGTCAGTGTACCCCTCCAGCAAGCTCGCCGTACAGCGACACGTCCCGGAAGAGCAGGTCGGGCTCGGTGTACTGGTGATAGTGGGTCCCTTCAGCGGGCATCGCGCTGCTGCGCTTCAACTGGCTTGGTTCAAGCGAGGGCGAGTTCGCATCGACGGATTTCTCCTGTTACGGAAATCGCGGCATGCGGCATCCAAATTCGAACGCCAAACCCTCCTTACAGGTCATTCTGCCGTCATCCTGATTGTATGGCGAACCGGCCTCACCATATTATGGGCATGCAAATAAGCGCAATTTCCTTTCGCGAGCATCGTGAACTCGGCGAAGTCGCGTGGCTGCGTGATTACGATCGCGGCCTGAAGCTCGCGGCAGAACAGGGCAAGCCTGTTCTGCTACTGTTCCAGGAAGTGCCCGGGTGCTCGACCTGCGTGCGTTTCGGGCAGGACGTTCTGACCCATCCGCTGATGGTGGAGTTCATCACCGACAGGTTCGTGCCGGTGGCGATCTTCAATAACCATCCTGGTGCCGACACCGAGATCCTGCACCGCTCCGACGAGCCGTCGTGGAATAACTCCGTGGTGCGGTTCCTTAGGCCTGACGGAGCCGAGCTCGTACCCAAGCTGGCGGATCGCTACGACGCGCTGGGACTGCATGATAAGATGGCCGCCGTTCTCGCGATGCTCGACGATGAGGTGCCCGGCTATTTCCGCTTGTTGGGGCGCGACTTGCTGGTCGAATATGGTCTTAGCAAATGCATGACCTACACGACCCCATGCTTTTGGTCGGGCGAAACAAGCCTCGCCACGCATCCGGCGGTCATCACGACCGATGCCGGCTGGGTGGATGGCGAGGAAGTGGTGCAAGTGTATTTCGATCCCCGCGAGGCCTCGCGCCCTGTTCTGGATGCCTATGCCAGTGCCGAAGGCTTCAACCCGATCGAAAGCCGCGGTTTCGAGCTTGACCGTGAACCGCAGTTCTACCTACGTAAGAATGTGGCCCGTCGCCTGCCTCTGACGCCGGCTCAGCGTACACGGATCAACCTCGCCGTTCCTTATCGCAGTTCGGTCGCGGACCTGCTCAGCCCGCAGCAATCCGCATGGCTTGGCGATACGAACCTGAAGCGGTCGAGCGGGGAAGACGCCTATCGCCGGGACATTCGCCAGAGCTGGCCGAAGCTGGTGTCGCAGCTTGGCATTATCGAGAGGGAGAATTAACCGTGGATGTCGCCTCCATCGGCCTCATTGAGGATGAGGATATCCTTCTCGACTTGGCATCGCTGGCGCTGAGCCATCTCGATCACGAGAGTACGGATATCGCCCCCTATCTAAAAAAGCTCGAAGAGATCGAGGACCGCGTGTGTCATGAAGGGCATATCGCGGTTGTTACGAGAGAACGTGCCGCAGTGCTGTCACACGTGCTCCATGGTGAGCTCGGATTTATCGGCGACAACGAAAGCTATGACGCGCCGATCAATGCAGATTTTATCGGGATGCTCGATCGTAAGCGCGGCCTGCCGATTTCACTGTCAATCCTCTATGTCGCGATGGCTCGTCGGGCGGGATGGAACGCCTATGTACTCAATCTGCCCGGCCATGTCCTCGTCCAGATCGGCGAGAGGAGCCCCGTGGTGATCGATCCCTTCGCGGGCGGTAGCCTGGTGCCGGAACCGAAGATCGCCGAGATTTGCCGAACTTATCTTGGCAAGGAAGGCGACGCCTCCAGACTCAGCGTCTTTCGGATGAACAACCGTGACGTGCTGGTCCGGCTTTTAAACAACCATGTCGTTCGAGCGGAGAATGGGAGCGATCCTCATCGAGTCTCCGAAGTGTATCGGCGCATTACCCAGATCGCGCCTGGCGCGCTTGAAGCCTGGCAAAACCTTGCGCGTCAGCAATTAGCATCGGGCGATGTGGCAGGCGCCAGGGCAAGCCTGTTCGCCATGTCGGAAGTGGCTCCCGACAAGGCGACACGTGATCGCATCATACGCACATTTGACGCGTTCAATTCGATCGGGCCCGTTGCGCCGGTTGGTGTCTCCGGAAAAAGGCCGTAGGCGGCGAAAACCATACGGCATACCGACCGACTATGATCGGCGGCGGGCTCTTCTCGGCAGCGAGTCCGGGTCTGACGGATCTCGCGGCGGCCTCGACCCGCTATCCATGCAAACGCTAAGCGGCTGCCGAGCGAGCGCCCCCGATGTCCATGGTCAGGCATTACAGTTTGAACGCCTAGGTCACTTCGCTCGCAATGACGAATCGCATCCAGAAAGGCTGGCCTTCAATCGAACAGTCTTCTTGCGCGAGAGCCTGGGGAAAGCCACCGCTCGCACACCTCGACGGTGCCAGCAAATGAGACAAGTTGCGGAGCATTCTGCACTGCGGAGTGTTCGCTCATCGGTTCGGCGATCCCGGCCTCATTTTGTCGGGTGATACCTCGGAAATTGTCACCACGACGCTTCCACGTTCGTAATCCGCGGCGTTCGCCACGGCGGAGGCTACGGCTTCGCGGAGCACCGGCCCGTGGGAATGCTCCGCGTCGCTAGCGACGAAGCCATGAACGAAGATCTGATGGCACTCCAGCGGTGTGCCATGAAGCCAGAAGCATGCCGAGGCGATCTCCAGCACGGTTGCTTGGGTGAGCTCGCGAGGTGCTCCGGTCGTCGTGGCGTGCGCGTCCTTGACCGCCTCCGGAAGTGCGGCCTTGCGCTTATCGGAAAGCTGGCCACCTGGAATCTGTATCGTGTACGTCGCCATTCGTCCCCTCGGGTCTCGTGAACGTTTCAGAACCGCTCGTCTCTCGCACGGAGTATCGTGCGATGCGCGTATGTGTGCTGGCTGACCGCTTTGTCGACGATCCGCCCGATGCAGGCCTCGATCGCCTCTTGGTAGGGTGAGACCGGACTTGCATGTTGATCGTCGTCCGGCACAAACCGCGGAGCGTGACGCGATGCCCTACGCAGGCGCGCCACGAGGCCATCGGCCGCCTCTTGCGTCGGCTCAAGTGCCAGAACGTGCGCGAGCAACGTCTGTACAACTGACGTAAGGGCCGACACATGGGCCGCGTCGGGTGCGTATTCGTCGCCTTGCTGCATGCCAGATCAGATCCTTATGGCGGGGTCGGGAAGACTGGGTACCACGACTGATGGCGACGATCCCGTCCCGCCCGGCTATCGATGGGATGCCCACTTTCTATGATCTCGCCACGTTGGCGCCGGCTACCTTCGCGCTTGGTCGACTGGAGGATTTTGACATGACGATCGAGAAGGCGGTGCTGGCCGGCGGCTGCTTTTGGGCACGCAGGAATGTTCCGGCAACTGCGTGTTGTGGTTTCGTCACGAGCCGGCTACATCGGCGGCGATCTCCCCGACCCGAGTTACGGCAATCATCAAGGGCATGCCGAGGCCATCGAGATCACCTTCGATCCCGCGCTGGTAAGCTACTGCACCATCCTCGAGCACTTCTTCCAGGTTCACGATCCGACAACCTATGAGCAGCAAGGGAGCGACTTTGGATCAAGCTACCTCTCCGCAATCTTCTACACCGACGAACGGCAGAAGGAGACGGCGCTCGCGACGATCGCCGACATCGAAGCCTCGGGCTTGTGGCCTGGTCCGGCGCTGACGGAAATCAATCCCGACGAGCGATTCTGGGAGGCCGGGCCCGAGCACCAAAACTACCTGCAGCGGCACCCGGGCAGCTTCAGCTGCCACTTTATCCGGGCAAACTAGCGACTGCGCTCCGTGTGGTCATTCCGAAAATCGGAAGGCGCCGAAGAGCACCAGGATTGACCCAGTACTCTTGCGGTCTGAACCGATCCTGCGTCTTAGGAATAGTCACCGCCGCTTTGTTGCGTGAGATTGCCGAGGTAGTCGCGCTTGCCGATCGGTGCTCCCAAGTGCCGGAGAATCGCGTGGACAATCGAGATATGGAAGAAGAAATCAGGCAAAACCAAGTGCCGGATGTAGTCATCGCCGCCGTACCACCCCCGCACGATTGGCGGCGTCAGCTCGAATGTATGGGACTGCGCACCGGCGATTTCCTCAGGCTGCACGTTTTGCAGGAAGCCGCGCGTCTCCAGAAGTCGTCCCTTCAATGCCGGATACATCATCGGGATGTTGCGGGGCGCGGGATGGTCGCGCTGCAACAGCTTCGCTATGTGGGCTTCGACCTTGTTACAGCTTACGGAGAACTGCTCTCCAAACGTCAGCATGTCCGGCGCCAGCCGCTCACCAAGAATCCTCCCGGGTTGAAATTTCTTGGTCCGCTCAAGCGCTTGCGCGTCGTCAAGATAGTCGTCCATCACGTTCAGCCCATGTACCATGACAGGAACGGTGATGTCATAGACTGAGAAGGACACGCTGACCTCCGCGCGCTTGTTTGTTGTCCGAAATCCGGTCGGACCCGACGAGTTGATAACCGAAACGAAAAGTCACGATGATTTCATGCATGCCACGCTTTCTCACGCCGCGCAGCCGACCCGACAGTAGGCCCCGCAAAAGGGATGAGAAGAAAGCATCGATACATCCGCCGACCTAGTGACGCAGGACGGGATATCCCTTCACATAAATCCAGTCCGTGGCCTGAGCCGGCACATGGCACGCCTGGCAATCAGTTTTGTAGTCGGTAGACGTAGTCTTGAGCGGCTTGTCCGCATCGAACCACGACCATCCCCAGCCGTCACCCCACAACGGGTTCCCGGGATGCGCTCCCTTGCTGTCTTTCACCATGACAAACCAGCCCTTGAGCTCGTCCTCATGGCTTACTGTGCCAGTGGTCATCTCGTTCGTCGAAGTCGCGAAGACCTCTTTCACGAGAACGGCACCGTCTGGGAAGCGCCCCGTTTTGCGGTAGGCGTCGATCGCCCCCGGGGAGGCGTAGACGGCGTGCATCTCCCTCGAGCCTTGCCCGTTCTCGCCGGCGATCGCCCAATTCCCAAGCGCTTGATATAGGGTTCGATAGTCTTCTGGCACACGCATCTGTCCACGGACGTCCACCACGCCCGTAGCCGGGTTGGCCGGAGCTGCTGCTTTCATCTGTGCAAGCGCCACGACAGTGCCGACGACCAACGAGATGGCCACAGCCAGGCCGACAGGCCTCCAGAATTTCATGGGTGTCTCCTTTGCTGACCACGCACGGCTCGGAGGCTCGGTGCAATGCCTTCAATCAATGTCGTGGTGGCCGTACGCTTCCGGCCCGTTCCTGCATGCCCGACGATGGCGCACAGGGGGCGATATTAGAAATTCCCTTTGAACATGCATTCGATAGGCATGAGATATCGTCGCCAAACAGCGTCGCGCGCATGTGTGTTCCGCTCGATGTCCTGATCAACCATCGAGGAGCACCCCGTACTCGGGGTGGCGGCCGGCGTAGGACGACATGAAAGAGCATTTCGCGATCACTCTCTTCCCATCCCGGCGCAATACTTCGAAAACGCCATGGGCCAAGCGCGATCCGTATCCCAATCCGGATAGTTCCTGCGGCACCTCGGTGTGGACGAGGACGCTTGGCTTGTTTGCGAGGCCGGCCTCGAGGCCGCACCTCCACGCAACGCGCAACTCGGTATTGATGTGGACGATGTTGATGCCTGCGGAGACGGCTTGGCGCAGGCTGTTGTCGTCGGTCCCTGACCCGCCATGCAGCGTCAGCAATGCCCCTGTCTCGCGCTTAATCCTCGATATCCTCTCGATGTCGAGGTGCTTCTTCACTTGCCCGCACACCATGCTGGGAAGCAGTCCGTGCATGTTACCGACGGCTGGCGTCAGCGTGTCGATGCCGGTATAAGATAGGGCTCTTCGCACAACTGGAGAGCGTCGCATTGACTCGACTATCCGACAGCTAGTTTTCTAATGACATGCCACCGGTTCGACCCGGTCGGTCTAGTCCGGCCAACACCGTCGTCCCGTGCTCACTTCGACGGGCATGGGACGATGGGGTGGGACTAAGACGAGGACTTCAGCGAGTTCGTATCGAACGGCAGGGAACGCAGACGCTTGCCGGTGGCGGCAAAGATCGCGTTGTTCACCGCAGCGCTGACAATGGCTGTTGGAGCTTCTCCAATGCCACCTGGAGCTTCCGCGTTCGTGATCAGGTGCGTTTCAACGACTGGCACCTCATCGATTCGCATCGGCAGATAGTCGTGGAAATTGCTCTGTTCGACGCGCCCATCCTTGAAGGTGATTAACCCATGGAGCGCGGCGGTCAGGCCGAAAAGGGTACCACCCTGGACTTGCGCTTCGATCGTATCGGGGTTGACGTACATACCACAATCGATCGCGCAGACGATCCGCGTAACCTTGATTGAGCCATCCGCCGCCACTTCAACTTCGGCGACCTGCGATGCGTAACTTCCATAGGCAAATTGTACCGAGATCCCGCGGCCATGCCGCGCGGGAAGTGGTAATCCCCATCCGGCCTTTTCCGCCGCAAGCGATAGGACTGCGAGCGCTCGTGGATTATGACCGAGCAATCCCTTGCGATAAGCGACCGGATCCTGCTTCGCGGCATGCGCGAGCTCGTCGATGAAGCTTTCGACCACAAATACGTTGTGCGTCGGCCCGACACCGCGCCACCACGACGTCCGCACGCCGGGTGGTTCAACCTGGACATAGTCTACGTGGATATTGGGCAGCGCATAGGGTGGCTCGGCCGCCGCTTCCACGGCATCGGGATCCAATCCATCCTTGACGTAAGGAGGATAATAGCGGGCCATGACAGAGGAGCCGGCGATCCGATGCGCCCAAGCGACGGGCTTGCCGGCTTCATCGAGGCCGGCCGATAGCCGGTCGAAATAGTACGGCCGGTACATATCGTGCTGGATGTCTTCCTCGCGACTCCAGATCACCTTCACCGGGCCATCGACGTGCCTGGCGATCTTAACGGCGAGGATCGTGCCATCGGGTTCCAGCCTTCGGCCGAACCCGCCGCCGATCAGATGGTTGTGGATCTTGATCGCGTCGATTGGCAGGCCGGTGAGCTCGGCCACCTGGGACTGCGTGATCGTAGGCGCCTGCGTCCCCACCCAGATGTCGCAACGATCCTTGCGCAGTTGGGCGGTGCAGTTCATGGGCTCCATCGCAGCATGCGCCAGGAACGGAACCTGATAGATCGCGTCAACCCGTTGCGCTGCAGCAGCGAGAGCCTTCTCCGTGTTGCCGTCGTTACGAGCGATCGCGCCCGGCTTTTTGGATTCTTGCTCCAATTGCCTGACGATATCCGCGTTGCTGACGTTGCCGTTCGGCCCGTCGTCCCAGATGATTGCGGCAGCCTCGAGCCCCTTCTTCGCCGCACCGTTGTGATCGGCCACTACGGCGACGGCCTCACCGATATCGACCACCTGCCGTACGCCCTTCACGGCCAGCGCGGCTTTCTCGTTCACTGTCTTGGCTTTGCCGCCGAGCACGGGCGTAATCGCAACCGCGGCAATCTTCATGCCAGGTAGGCGCTTGTCGATGCCGTAGAGCGCTCGGCCATTGACCTTGATCGACGAGTCCACGCGTTTCGTACGCGAACCGATCAAGGTGAAATCCTTCGGCTCCTTCAATTTGACGTTTGCTGCGGGGGGCACCGGCAGTTTCGCCGCTGCCTCCGCAAGTTCGCCATAGCTCAAACGCATCGAGCCCGACGCATCGAATACGGCGCCGTCCTTGGCGCGGCAGGTCATCGGATCGACACCCCAGCGCGTGGCGGCAGCTGCGATCAGCAGATTGCGACCCACGGCGCCGGCCTGGCGCAACGGCGTCCAAAAAGCCCGGACGGACGCGGAACCGCCGGTATTTTGAATACCGATGATCGAGTTAGCGTAAAGGGCATGATTTGGCGGAGCATGTTGAAGCTGAATCTGGTCGATCGGCACTTCCAGCTCTTCAGCGAGGAGCATCGAGAGCGACGTGTAAATTCCCTGTCCCATCTCGATCATCGGCATGACGAGCGTTATGGCGCCGGTTGGATTGATCCGGATGAAGCCATTTGGAGCGAAGATGCCCGTGACCTCGTTTTCGAGCACCGGTGCAGCGAAAACGGGCTCCGTGCTCGCAGCGGTCAACGCGAAGCCGAGCAGGAGACCTGTGCCTTGCAAAAAGGCGCGTCGCGACACTGCTGTGTTATCGGAAATCTGCGTTTCCGGATTTAGTCCGCTCATGATCTCACACTCCCGCAGCGTGTTTGATCGCGGCGCGGATCCGCTGATAGGTGCCACATCGGCAGACATTACCCGACATAGCGGCATCAATATCGGCATCCGTCGGCTTTGGCGTGTCCTTCAGCAACGCCGCCGCCGACATGATCTGGCCCGACTGGCAGTAGCCGCATTGCACCACCTCCAGGTCCAACCACGCTTTCTGGATGGCCGCGCCTTGCGGCTCTCGGCCGATCGCCTCGATGGTAGTGATAGCACTGTCGCCGATGCTCTCGACGGGGGTGACGCACGACCGCGTCGGCGCGCCGTCGACGTGCACGGTGCAAGCGCCGCAGAGAGCCTGACCACAGCCGAACTTGGTCCCGGTCATGCCGAGCACGTCCCGGATGACCCACAGCAGCGGGATGTCGCCGTCGACATCGACCTTATGGGGGCTGCCGTTGATCTTCAACGTGAATGCCATAGGTTCCTCTCAATGCCGCGGGCTGAAGGCCGCCGGCCGCGATCCCTGCCGAGCGTCCTGCATGCGACAAATTGCGCTTCTCGCTTACGGGCGAACGCGGATGATCGTTTTGCCCGCGCGACGCGTGGTCGAGTTGAAGGCGGCGACGGCGTCATCGAGTGACGCGACAGCGCCGATATTCGTCCGCAGTCGCCCGTCCCGGACCCGCTGGACAATCTCGCTCAATTGGGCACGATCGGACTCGACAACGAAGTCGACCGCCAAGCCATCGACGGGCCGCGCCTCGGCCGGTCCGACGATGGTCACCAGCGTTCCTCCGACGTGGATCAGGGCCGCGGAGCGCTTCTGGATGTCGCCGCCGATGACATCGAACACCAGATCGACGCTGCCGACGTCTTCCAGAGCGTCATTGTCCAGGTCGATGAACTCGTTTGCGCCGAAATCCAGCGCCTTCTGACGGTCGGCGGCGCGTCCGGTGCCGATGACATAGGCTCCGACTTCTCGTGCGAGCTGCGTCACCATCGAACCGACCGCGCCGCCGGCTCCGTGCGCGAGAACGCTCTGTCCTGCCTGAAGGCGGCCGTGCAGCAACAAGCCCTGCCACGCGGTCAGGCCCGAGATCGGCAGGCTCGCGCCCACCGTGAAATCGACATCGCCCGGCAATGGGGCCAGGTTGCGGGCCTCCATCGCGACATACTCCGCCAGCGTGCCGTCGCGGTGCCAATCCGCAAGGCCGAACACCCGCTGTCCAACCGACAGCCCCGTCGTTCCATAGCCGAGGGCGGTGACGACGCCCGCAAGTTCGTGCCCCGGGATGGAGGGGGTCCGGTCCTGGTCGCGGCGATCGGCCCAGGTGGAGGGCCAACCCAGCTCGGTGTTGACGAACCCCGCAGCGTGAACCTGAACGACGACATCGTTGATCGCCGCCTGCGGCTCTGGCCTCTCAGCCAGCTTCATCCCGGTCGTTCCTGCGGCCTGATCCTTCACGATAATTGCCTTCATGCCCATCGCTCCTCTGTTCGTGTCTGTTTGATCGCAGGACGGCGCAAGCATGGCGATCAGTCAGTCACCCCTGCGAGCGGATAATCGTCTTGCCCTTGCACCGCTCGGTCAGGTTCAGAGCTGCGCCGGCATCGTCGAGGCTCGAGATTGTCCCGATATTCGTCCGCAGACGCCCGTCCCGAAACCGCTGGACGATCTCCGCGAGTTGAGCTCGATTATTCCCGATTGTTCCGGGGAAGTCGCTGATCGCCGTGGAAGTCAATTACCCGCCGGGCGTGTGTGATGCTCCTTGGCTTCAGTTGCATCAACTTCGATTCCCGGAGGGCTTAGAAAGCTAAGGCTGAACTAGCAAGGTCGATGCACGAGACACCGCTGCCTTCTTCGCGTCGCACCGGCGGCCTCCGGGTCATCTTCAAGTCTTCGACGAGCATCGCCGATGCATGTCGTGCGAGCGCCTGGGTCGGAGCATTGGTATTGCCGCTGGTGATGGTCGGCATGATTGAGGCATCGATCACGCGCAGTCCATCAACGCCGCGGACCCTGAGCCTTGCGTCGACAACCGACCTTTCGTCCTGACCCATCCGGCAGGTGCCGACCGGATGCCACATCGTCGTCACAGCGCGCTTCGCCCATTCGGCGATCTCGGCGTCCGAGCGGATGCCCGGCCCGGGCTCCATCTCTTCCTCGATCACCGGCGACAACGACTCCTGCGCCATGACCTTGCGGATCGCGTGCACCGATTGCACCACGGCCTTCAGGTCTTCTTCCTCGCCGATGAAATTCGGGTTGATGAGGGGCATCGACGTTGGATCGCTGTCGGCGAGGCGCACCCAGCCTCGGCTCTTGGGTTGAAGTACAACCAGCTCGAAAGTGATGCCGGAGCGGTCTCCTGTGGCCTTGAGGTCCTGGTTCGCGATAACGGGAGCGTGATAGCACTGGATTGTTGGATCCGCACTGAAGTCGGACGGGTTCCAGTGGGACACCGTCTCGATGCCAGTACCCGCGGCCGGGCCATCCTTGGTGACGAGATAGCGCAGGCCTGCCTTCACGGTGCCGAGACCATGCGCGGCGGCCTGATAGCCGAGATCGCCCTTCACATAAGCGCGGACAGGCACCATCGGGTGGTCATGGAGATTTTCGCCTACTTCGGGTGAATCGACGATCACGGCAATGCCGTGCTCGCGGAGCTGGATGGCCGGCCCGACACCCGAATGCATGAGAATCTTGGGACTATGGACGGCGCCGGCGGACAGCACGACCTCGCCAGCCAAGATTGTCTGGAGTCCGTTGTCGCTCAGCTCGACGCCGACCGCGCGATTGTTTTCGATAAGAACACGCGTGACGGTCTTCCCGGTGAGAAGGATTACCCGACCAGACCTAAGGTGCGGGCGCAAATAGGCGTCGGCCGCATTGCAGCGGCGGTGATTCCCGACCGTCGACTGGACGGGGGAAACGCCGATCTGGCTCTTGCCGTTATAGTCAGGATTGAACGGGAGCCCGTATTCCTGGAAGGCCTTCAGGCAGTACTGGTTCAACTTGTTGATGCCCTTGGGCCACGAAACCGCCAGACCGCCATTGATGCCATGATACTCGTCGTGGAAGGTGTCGTTGTCTTCCTGCGCCATGAAGATGGGAAGAAGGTCTTCATACGACCATTTCCCAGTGTCGCCGACCGCGTCTTGCCACGCCGCGAAGTCGCGCTCCTGACCACGGACGTAGGCCATGGCGTTGACCGAGGAACCCCCGCCTAACACTTTGCCAGAACGATAGGCTTTCTTGTTGCCGTGCTGGGGAACGGTCTCGTACGTCCAGACATGGCGGTCGTTGGCCAGCATCAGGGCAAAGCCGGCTGGAATGTGGATGAATGGATCGCGATCCGTGTCGCCTGCTTCGACCAAAGCGATCGAAGCATCGGTATGTTCGGCGAGATAACTTGCAACGACGCAACCGGCCGCGCCCGCGCCAACTATCACAACGTCGTAGGATTCCTCGGACATCGGTGTCTGTCTCTTCCGCGCTGTTTGCATCGTCAAACGAACGACATCACCTGCGGCACCGTCACGGTGGCGGTTGTCAATGACGGCTGACCGGCTTGCGAAAATGACTTTGGATCGGACGTGAGGGAAATGACCTCTAGACATAGAGTCGATAGCTGATCGTTATGGGAGACCGTCTGACGCGCGATACCGGGCCATCGAAGTTTACTCGGCGCGCGAATGCGACAAGGACGTTCGTCATGCTATTCTACATCACGACGAAAGCTATAGCGCTTGGATCCTATGCCTGCATGGGCCGCATAACTGACGGGCATCGGAACGATTACCGCGACAGCCTCGACATCGAGGGATAGGTTCGTGAGGGTATGGGGCGATAACCAGGCGAAACACATGCCACGAACGGAGCAATACATGCCCTCGACGGAAGGTTCAGTGGTTAAAGATGGCGACCGGATCAGCTCGGCCGACATCGTCGGCGCGTTGACGCGAGCATCTTTCACTTACGCCGACGGCGCGACGCAGGTGTTCACCCCTGACGGCCGCACCGTCTATACGGAGAAGGGGACCCCTTCAGCCGGAGAGTGGAAAGTGGACGACGACGGGCGGTTCCAGTCGTTCTGGCCTCCGTCGGTATACAGCACCTACGACCTCTCCTGGATCGCCGGTGCGAACGGGGAAGCAATTGGGGTCAGGTTCTCAGACCCCAAACGAGCGGCAACGTTCGACGGCCGATACACCCCCGGGCTTGGGTGATCCAGAGGTTTGGCGCTAGTTGCTCAAGTTGCTTAGCCGCTCCGTCGGCTGCTGCGCTTTGAAGTGCGACGCGAAGCCGGGGCCCGACCGCGCAGGCGGCCACTTTCGCCGGGACGTTGAACGTCGATAAAACGCCAGTTAACCTTGCTTCTCGTCCCCCGCGAATGCGCAACATTTGCGGGGGATCCTAGGCAGTGGACGAAGCACGGTCAGAGAGTGCCACTGAGCGCCCGGTTCCTTGCTACTCGACTAAGTTGAAGGTCAGGCAGCTCGCTATTCCGCATCGCTATCAAAGCGATAAGCATCGGCTATTGGAAAGTGCGTCGGGCGCCAGGATTAATAGCCGCAGCAATGCCCGTCTTTCCGCATCAAAGTCTAGCGGCGTGAACAGGAGCCCCCTGATGTCTGAGAAATTTCTCCTCCCCAGCAAACCCGAAGACGCTATCCCGTCGCTCGTCGAGCGATTTAACTCCGGCGACGTAACAAATCAGATGGCCATGTACGCACCCGAAGCCGTGTTCGTCGCGAACGATGGACGGGTCGTCACTGATCGCGGTGAGATCACTGCCATAATCGGACGCGATATTAAGCTCGGCTTGCCGCTGGCGACTAACGTGCGACATATGTTCGTCGCCGGCGATACCGCGCAGATCGTTTTGGCTTGGTCAATTGCGGGGAAGGGTCACGACGGCAAGGACGTGCACTTGCACGGCACTGCTTGCGACATCGTGCGTCGCGGCGCGGATGGGTTTTGGCGATACATTATCGACAACAATCAAGGCACGGCGGTGCGACGGGCCGCCTGACATACCTGCTTCACCGCTGCTGTCGAGCACGGAAACCTCCTCGGGCCCTACGGTCGATGAGGGTGGGGATAAGGGATCTTGGCGACCCACTGGACCGGTTGAACGTGAGTAGGTGAAGTCGTGGGGCTGTCGGCGTCGATGGCCGCTGCGACGAGATTGTCGCTCACTTGACGGCGGCAGCCTGCAGGTTCTCGATGAGAATGCGCCCTCCGAGACTGAAAGGGTATATCGAAAGGATGAAGCGACCGCATATCCCCGGCCGTCATTCGGCGCGGCCGATGGACGGGGCGTTTCCGGCGCCTCGTTCATCAAGGCGCTACTTCAACGTCGCAAGATAGGCAACGAGATCCATCCGGTCCGTCGGATTTTTCAATCCAGCGTAGGGCATTTTGTTTCCGGGAATCGCCTTCTGTGGTGATTCAAGATAGGCATCGAGGGTGGTTGCATCCCAGACGATCTCGGCGTTCTTCATCGCGTTGCTGTAGCGAAAGCCCGCAGCCGAGCCCGCTTTTCTGCCGACGACGCCGCCCAGGCCCGGTCCGACGCGATTGGCCTGGTCTGGCGCATGGCATGCCGAACAGGCTTTGAAGACGGTCTTTCCATGCCCGGCGTCCTGGGCATGCCCCGGAGTTGTGATTACGCCAGCAAGCGCGATCGTGGCGACAAATGCAACGAGTGTGCCTTCAGTTTTCATCGAGAATATCCTTTTTCAAGCTTTGGTAAGACACGAAAGCTCGGATGGAAGGACTTGCCATCCCGACCATCGGTCATTGGGGTTGCAGGGCCCACCCGCCGGGCGAGACGTAACCCGTAGTGTCATCGGCAACCCCTTGCTGCCCACGCGCATCACAAGGGTTGAAGATCGATCACGAGGTGTGAAATTAGAAATTCCCTTTGGACATGCTTTCGATAGGCACGGGGTATCATCGGCCATGGATCCTGAGCACCGTCCGTGCGCCACTCCGGATCGCGATTCCGGGTCGCCTCAGAGATTACGGTGGCAAGCGAAGGCGGCCTGTGGGTCTGGACGAACGGCGACGGATTGTGGATTCGCGGTGCGGGCTGTCGACCTATTTTCGCCGCCCCGGCGGCGTTCGTCCCGCGGCACTCCCGTTCGGGCCATTCAAGGAAAAAACCCGTCCATGCACGATCTTTCTGCGTCACTGTCGCATAGCGACCACGACCTCTTTCGCGCCGACGTCGTCGAGGGGTTGAGCCACATTCAAAAAGCAATCCCGTGCCGCTGGCTGTACGACGAGCGGGGTTCCGACCTGTTCGAAGAGATCACTCGGCTTGACGACTACTACCCGACGCGCACGGAGACAGAGATCCTGCGAACGCGCCAACGCGCGCTCCGCGAATACGCTGGGCCGGGGCCAATTCTGATCGAGTACGGCGCGGGCGCCGGCGTGAAAACGGAGCTCGTGCTGGAGGCGCTCGAATCGCCACGGGGCTATGTCCCTATCGACGTCGCGCGCGAGTACCTGCTGCAAACGGCACGCAGGATGGAAAGCCGCGCTATTTCTTTGTGGGTTCGGCCTGTCGAACGCGACTTCCTGAGCGCTTTCGAGATGCCCGCGGGCATGCCCGCAGGCCGACGCGTCGGATTCTTTCCCGGCTCGACGATCGGAAACCTCGACGCCGACGACGCCGAAGCGTTCCTCTCGCAGATGGCGCGCCACGTGGGACCCGATGGCGCCGCGTTCGTTGGTGTTGACCTCGTAAAGCCGGTCGAGAGGCTGCTACGGGCCTACGACGACAGCGAGGGCGTAACGGCACTGTTCAACCTCAACCTGCTCGCCCGCATCAACAAGGAACTCGCGGGAGACTTCCACCTCGATCGCTTCCGGCATGTCGCGAGGTGGAACGACGCCGAAAAGGCGGTTGAGATGCACTTGCTGAGCCTCGCGGAGCAGTGGGTCTCCATCGGTCAACGCCGGTTCCACTTCCGGAGTGGCGAGACCATCCACACGGAGAGTTCGAGGAAATACGATCGCGAGGGGTTCGCTGCGCTCGCGATGCGTGCGGGCTGGCGGGTATCGCAGGCCTGGGAGGACGACGAGCGGCTGTTTTGTGTGTTCGCGCTCTCGCCGCGCGTCACAAACCTCCACGCCGACATGACACCTCGCGGGGTCGTCGCAAACACCATCAGTCGGGAGAGGGTCGATGCAGCGCACGGACCACGTTAACTGGATGCTCTCTGCCGCCCTCCTGACGGTCGCGCGCGCAGAGAGAATGCAGCAGCACTTTTTGAAGCTGCTGCCTCGCGAGGGCGCGCGGGAGCCATGTTGGGAACCACCCGTCGATGTGCTCGAGACGGAGACGGAGATCCTGATCCTCATCGCGCTTCCAGGCGTCGCGCCCGATGATGTCGAGGCGGTAATCGATGGGGACGCCCTCGTCGTACGACCGCGTGCCGCCGGCGGAACTGCGAGATCCGCGGATCCACCGCTTGGAGCTCCCACAGGGTTGTTTCGAGCGACGCCTCGTGCTGCCGCCTAGGCTGTACGCAATAGCCCGGTTCTCCGGCCATGGGTGCGTCGGTCTCCGTCCCAACAAGTCGGCCTGAAGGGGAGACTATGCCAGACTTCGAAGCAACTTCGGCCGACCAAGACGGCGCGCGGGCCTCGGTCTCAATCCCGCAAGACGCAGTGCCGATCATTCCGCCCGCAATACTGTCCTGTTCCCCGGCATGGTCGCGCCGATACCACTGAGTTTCGCCGTCGTCTGTCGCGGCTGCCCAGCACGTGCCCGCCGGTGCGACGCCAAAGGACGGACCGAGTGCCGGCGTGGCGATGTTCACAGCCCTTGCGTCCCTCGTCACAGGTCGCAATGTCCGCAGCGACACGGCGATGACCGGGGAGATCTCGCTGCGGGGTCTTGTGCTGCCCGTAGGGGGGATCAAGGAGAAGGTCGCCGCCCCCGCGGCCGCTGGCTTATCGCGGGTTCTGCTGCCCGCCCCTAACCGCCGTGACTACGACGATGTCCCTGCCGGCGCCCGCGACAAGCTCGAGTTCGTGTGGCTTGACCGTGTCGACGGCGCGATCGCCGCCGCATTGGAGGAGCACGCAACTCCGGTCGCTCCTGTGTCAGGTGTCCGGACCGACCAGTCCGCGGTCGCCGCGCGGCAAGCGCGATGATGCCGCGACCGAGGCGTTCGACAACACTTTGTGGCGGGTCGGTCAGGAGCGACACGACGTGTCGTCGGTCTATGCCCCCAGGTTACGGGGAGTTGGACTGAATTCATAGACGTGCGCCTGCGCCACAACGTGCGATAGGATATTCATGTTTCGCCTGCATATATCTAATTCGGCCGCGGTCACTACTCGCTAACCCAAAATTGCGTGATAGTTCTGCGTCTTCAGTTGAAGTCAACGAAGATTGGACCGATCAAAAACCCAGATCAGGTTGGAGCGCGGAAGGCCCTTCAGCCAGCCGCGTAGGCCGTCTGTATGAGGTGGCATCATCCCGCTGCCTCGAAGCCGAGCTGATGTGGGCCAGAGCACCATAAAGGCTTCTTGTACGTGGTAGGCGAGGCGATCTGGCGTATTTCCCGACAAGACCTGGACGAGTTGATGACGACTTTGGACGTCACCTCCGTCCGGCTGTCGGAGTGCGCGCTTGCGGCGGATGCCCACCTGGCCGTCGGCCGCACAGGGACGCCCACCATTCACTACTGTTTTCGCGGAACCGGGTTCATCCTCCTTGACGATGACGCACCGATACGCCTGGCACCACACACGTTGGTGATCATCCCGCCTGGGCGGGTGATGACAATCGCGGCAACGCCCCATCTGGCCACACTGCGGAGCGTCGACAAACACAATCATTATGACTTCACGCTGGGGTCGCTACAGCGGCACACCGTCGGACATGGAGCGCCTTCGCTGGTGCTCGCCTGCGGGCCCTTCCAAGCCAACTACGGTCCGGCGCTCGACTTGTTCGCCTCCCTGGCGACGCCCGTCGTCGAGAAGTTCGACGTCCATGACCAACTCGACCAGGTGATGACCTATGCCATGGCGGAGCTCACGGCCCAGAACGTTGGCGAAGGGGCGATGTCGGCGGCGCTCCTGAAACTTGTTCTGCTCGCGTTGCTCCGGCGCTGCCTAGTCTCGACGAACCGTTGGGTGGAGCGTTTCTCGATATTGAGCGATCCGCCGATCGCGCGAGCTTTCGCCGCCATGACCTCCCGCCCGGCGACCCCACACACGGTCCATAGCCTGGCGCACGCCGTCGGTCTCAGCCGCTCGGCATTTATGGCACGATTTTCCGCGGCGTTCGGAGAATCGCCGATGTCGTTGCTCCGCTGCGTGCGAATGCGCCACGCGGCGGACCTGCTCGCGGCAAACGCTCTGTCAATCGATCAGGTCGCCTTGAACGCTGGCTACCAGAGCCGGAGCAGCTTTACGCGCACCTTCCGCAGGTATTACGACAGCGATCCCTCAGAATACCGTGCCAAGGCGCAGCGCGCGTCATCGGATCGAGCGACGCCGACCGAAGACGCGATTGAAGAATCTGACGCGGCGTAACGCCGCCCGTCGCTAGCGATAGCCCAGCCGCTGTAGCAGGACTGCGCTGAAATCCGACGGACGCGCGGGAAGGCGGACCCTCTGGGCTTGGCGGTGTAGATTCCGCACACGGTCCGTCACCCAGCCAACTTTCCGACCAAAGCTCCGTCGAATGTCGGCTCCGGAGATGCCGATAGCCCCCGGTGGGGGGGCAAGGCGCCGGTCGATGGTGCGAACGCCGTTCGTATGGAAGCGCGCGGCCGCGCCGCGAAATCATTTTGCCTTCGCGTTCGATGTCGCTTGCGACGACGTCACGGGATTTGTTGCAGGCGTTCGGCGATCGTGCGGCGGAGTGTCTTCAGGTCGTGCGCGAATGAGCGTATGCCTTCGGCGAGCTTCTCAGTCGCCATCGCGTCTTCGTTCATGATCCACCGGAAGGTTGTCTCGTCCATCGGGCCTTCGGGATCCGGATGCTTTATGTCGACCGCGTCTTCGCTGACGAACCAATGACAGATCCTGTCTTCCGCAGTTCGCAGCGAACGTGGCTCCACGGCGGTGGGCGCCAGGACGCGTTTCAGCTCGCCGTCCTCGGACGCAAGCGCATCCATCAGGCGTGGCGCGATCGTGAGCCGGTCGCATCCGGCAAGCGCCTTGATCTGGCTGGTGTTGCGAAACGACGCACCCATCACGATTGTCTGGATGCCGTTCGACTTGTAGTACCCGTAAATGTCTCGCACGGACTGGACGCCTGGATCTTCGCCGGCTGCGAAGTCCCTTCCATCAAACTTCTTGTGCCAATCGTAGATGCGACCCACGAACGGCGAGATGAGGAAAGCGCCGGCCTCGGCGCTGGCGATCGCCTGAGCTCGGTTCAGCAGCAAGGTCATGTTGCACTTCACACCCTCGGCTTGGAGGATCTGCGCGGCGCGTATCCCCTCCCAAGTCGACGCAAGTTTGATGAGCACGCGCTCGCGAGCGACGCCTCTCTGTTTGTAGGCGTCGACGATCTGACGGGCCCTCGCGACGGACGCTCCGATGTTGAACGACAGGTTGGCGTCAACTTCGGTTGAGACGTAGCCCGGCACGAGCCGTAATAGCTCGACGCCGATGGCGACCGCTATCCGATCGGCTGTCGCGGCGGCTACGCGCCCGGCGTTGCCGCACTGGTTTCGTCCCCACTCCAACGCCTCGTCGACGACATCCTTGTACTCGGGAGAGTCGACCGCCTTCAGGATGATGGTCGGATTCGTCGTGCAGTCCACCGGTTTGAGGCGCCACACCGCGCTGAGATCGCCGGTGTCGGCGACGACCGTCGTCATTGCGCGGAGTTGATCCAGTTTCGACGCCAAAGCTTTCTCCTTTCGATTTCGGCGCGAGCTTTTGCGCGAACGCGATCTGCCAGCGCGGATGCGGGCTTCTCTGTCGGACGCGAGCCCGAGCCGTTGAGCAATGTCTGCTCAGACGGGTCTTCCCGACCGCTCTTCCTCGAATGTCACCGCAACGGCCGCATTCGCGGAAAGACGGACCTTCTGACCCTCGACATCGGCGACGAGTCCAAGGTCGATGAAATGCGCGTGGTCCTTGTGCCGGCCCTCGCCGCTGTCGCGCTTAGCGAGCTTGATGCGACCGTTGGCAACGCCCTCGACGGTGCCGACATGGACGCCGTCCGCGCCGATGACCTCCATGTTCCGCGCGTTCTTGTCGTTGGCCATTTCGTCTCTCCTTGTGATCTGATTGATTTCGTTGGAGCTATACGTCGTCCCCGCAAACGGCCACCACATGTGCACCGGGAAGAAATTGCGATAGGTTGCGCGGAGGTGCCTCGGTGGCGTTACGCAAGAGTCGCCTCGCAAAACGAACTGCCCCGACATGAACTTCCCATTATACTCGCCGACCGCGCGGAGGCGCGGATAGGGCGAGAATGGGGTCCCCGAACATCTGCTGCAGCCCGGCTTTTCGGGGGGACGTCGGTTTTGGCCTAAGGCTATCGACATCCAGGAAGTTGCCGTCCACCGCTGTCAGGCGGCGTTCCTCCGCGGCAACTTCCAATCGGGCCGGACGAAGTGGCAGGTGTAGCCGCCCGGATAGCGTTCCAGGTAATCCCGGTGTTCAGGCTCGGCCTCCCAGAAATCGCCGGCGGGAGACAACTCGGTCACGACCTTACCAGGCCACAGCGTTGAAGCCTCGACGTCAGCGATCGTGTCTTGCGCGATGCGCAGTTGTTTCTCGTCGGCGTAGAAGATCGCCGACCTATAGCTCGTGCCACGGTCGTTGCCCTGGCGGTTGGGCGTGGTCGGGTCGTGGATCTGGAAGAAAAATTCCAACAGATTGCGAAAGCTTGTTTTGCTCGGATCGAAGATGATCTCGAGCGCTTCTGCATGCGTGCCATGGTTGCGGTACGTGGCGTTCTTCACGTCGCCACCCGAGTAGCCCACACGCGTCGAGACGACGCCGGGCAAGCGCCGTACCAGCTGCTGCATTCCCCAGAAGCAACCGCCGGCCAGGATCGCGCGTTCTGTGGTCGCTGCCATCGTCAGGCCTCCTGCTTGTCAAAGAGCTTCGCGTACTCGCCATACCCTTCGCTTTCAAACCGATCGCGGGGGATGAAACGAAGGGACGCCGAGTTCATGCAATATCTCAACCCGCCCTTGTCGCGCGGGCCATCGGGAAAGAGGTGTCCTAGGTGGCTATCGCCGTGCTTGGATCGCACCTCTGTCCGTGTCATGCCGTGCGTGCGGTCGACCTTCTCGACGAAGTTGGCGGCCTCGAGCGGCCGCGCGAAACTGGGCCAGCCGGTGCCGCTGTCGAACTTGTCGAACGACGCGAAGAGCGGTTCGCCGGAAACCACGTCGACGTAGAGGCCAGGCTCCTTTCTGTTCCAATATTCGTTTGAAAAGGGGCGCTCGGTTCCGTCAGTCTGTGTCACGCGATACTGCTCGGGCGTCAGCTTCGACACCGCCTCGGGGCTTTTCCTATAGGCCGCCATTTGCTGAGTTCCCTTTAGTCTCGTCTTAAGATAGGTATCGGTTCGGTGAGCGTCCAATCACCTGCGGCTATCGAAACGATACCCTGAGGATGGCGGCTGGAGGTGGTTCAATCCGCCGAAGCCAATTCCGTTGCCTTACCCAGAAGGGTTGACATTGTTGGGACCGACCTTTGAAGCAGCGCTCGCCGCGATACCGAGTGGTACGGCGAAGGCGTACACAAGGATGCGCGATATGACGTCACGGTGCGGCGGTCCCGTGACGGAAAGCGCACCAGCCTGTTCGCACGCCCGCTCACCGGTGGCGATCTGGTCAGCTTCAACTTTTACCGCCTCAGGTCGGGAGAGAGCTCGTCGCGACCATGTGAAATGCGGGCCGAGAAGGTTATTGCATTTGTTCTGGGGTATGTCCCCGATCCTCCAAAGACGTGAGCGAGGCTGCGCTGCCTCCCGCTGCCTCAGTTTCACCGACGGCTAAATGGCCCGAGGCTCGGTTTACCTGGCGTTTTGGGTGGCCCGGCGAACGACGCGCCGGTCGAGGCGCCGACCGTCCCTATGGCTACGTCGGGAAGCCCACGAGCCCCGGTCCCACTTGCGGCGCCGATACGTAACGTCGTGCGGTCGATGACGTCGAGGTATCGGCGCATGGGACCGCTTCTTCTCGGCTAGGACATGGACATCGCCTGCCGCAGTGAGGTCAGAATTTGCGCCGGTTCCTCCCGTATCGTGAAGTCGGGCTCGACAAAAGCGCTGCGGATTTGACCGTCCCTGTCGATCACGTAAGTTGCCGGAATGGGCAGCTTCCATTCCAGCGATCCGTGGCGTGCACCGAAATCGAAGCCCAGACCGGAATAGTGAGCTTTGGTTTCATCGGGTACCCGGAACAGGACGCCGTATGATTCCGCAACCCCGTAATCGACGTCGGCGAGCACCATTAGATCAAGCCCCAAGCTCTGCTTGAGTTCCCGTGGAAAATGCCTCGTTTCGGGTGTAATAACCGCGAGAGTAGCGCCGACGTTCTCGAAATCATCCTTGGCGCCCTGGAGGGCGCACAGCTCAGCGGTGCAGAACGGACACCAGCCGCCACGAAAGAAACTCAGGACGAGCGGGCCGTTGCGGCGAAGCTGATCGGAGGAGTGCAGTCGCCCGTCCGCGTCCGGCAGCAGGAAGTCCGGTGCGGTGTCTCCGACCTTCAACGCGCGCGCCGGCACGTTCGAGTCGCGGAGCCATTTGACGAGGTGGTTATACGACTGCCAGTCGGCGTCGGTGAACGTCGTCAACAGCTCAGAGCGGGTCTCGGCGAGTGTCTTGTCGGTCCGGTTTGGCATCGAGGAAGTGTCAGACTGCAGATCAATTGGCTGGACGCAGGTACCTCGCGGCATACGAGTTGTGGTCATGCCGACGCGCCCGCCACTTGGGGGGCGAGCGCTTGCGGTATGCTGCGCTGCGCAACGTCGATCGACCAGTCGCGAAGCCGGGCGACCTTGACGAAAGCGTCGAGCGCCGGTGAGTAGCGACGCCCCTGCACAGCCAGTAGCCGCACCTCCCGCGAAACCTGGTCGCCTTTGAGTGGTATGATCTTGAGGGTTGGAAGACAGGGCATATGCTCGGGCGCAAGGATCACGCCGAAGCCGGCCGCCGCCATATGCTGAAGGTGCAAGTCATGACCGCTGCAGTGCCCGAGCTGAGCCGATTTCTCAGAGAAAAAAGACTGCTTGATCTTTGGAAAGACGTCGCATCCGTCGCGATCGAGCAGGATGGTCTCATGTAGGTCGTCGATACCGATAGAGGATCGGTTTGCCAGCTGGTGGGTCGGCGCAAGAAGTGCGACGTAGCGTTCCTCGAACAGTGACCAGCCGTCTATGCGGTCGGGCATGTCCTGCACATCTCCGACCACCGCGGCATTGATCTCGCCCTCAAGCAGAAGATTGACGAGGTTCTCGGCGGAATTCTCGCGCAATTCGACGTGAAGCCCGGGGACGAATTTCGCGATCTCAGCGATCGGATCAAGGACCAGTGACGCCGAGATGGACGGCGCTAGACCGATCTTCAGCGGCGCGACTTCCTTGCGTTGGAACTCCCGTGCCTTCCGGCGCACCGCTTCCGCGGAGGCCAACGTGCGTTCGAGCATCGGCAGCACTTCTTTTCCAAGGTCGGTGAGCTGCGTCAACTGACGCTCGCGGTAAATCAGCTGGCCGCCGAGCTCCTGCTCAAGCTTCTGCACCCCCTTGGTCAAAGCGGGTTGCGTGACGTTGCACTGTTCGGCCGCGCGGGTGAAGTTGAGCGTGGACGCGACAGCGAGGAAATAGCGAACTTGATGAAGCTCCATCGGGCATTCTCCGTCAAGTTGCCCCTGACAATACTGACAAGGCTTTGCACTCGACGGCGTGAACAAGCACGCCGTTATCATGGGCCATGGATGCCACTTACAGCCGCGTGTTGGAATGGCTAGCCGTCTCGGTTTGGACGCGCGGACACGCTTTCTGGAGCCTCTGAAAGAGAGCTAGTGCGCGGCGAGGTGGGCCAGCACCGGGAACACCTCCGACGGATCACCGCGCTTTGTGTAGTCGGAGCTGATGTCGGCGTATTCAACCGCCCCGGTGGGCGCCACGACGTATCGAGCCGGCATGGTCAGGGTCCAGCTCGCATCGCCATTGAAGGCCGCAAGATCGAGCCCGCTTTCCAGCTCGACCGCGCGCAGCTCGTCGGGCGCCTTCCACCGCAGGCCGAATGCGTTCGCGACCCTGCCTCCCGGGTCGACCAGGCTCTCGAATGAGAGACCGTTGCGTCTTTGCGTTTCCAAACTGTTATCCGGCGTCTGCTGGGAGACGACGACCAACGATGCACCCAGCCTGCGTATGTCGTGAGAGGCCAATTGGATCGCGCGAAGGTCGACCGTGCAATATGGGCACCACCTACCCCGGTAGAAGGCGAGCACAACCGGCCCGCGACATATTGCATCGCGGGATGAGAACGCCTTGCCATTGCCGTCACGCAGACGAAAGGCGGGGGCTTCATCCCCGGCCTGCACAGCGCGCTCGGCCAAACCGGATGTGACAAGCCCATCCACCGCGCGTCGCCGAGCGAGCGTGGCGTTTGGCGGGCTTTTTGCCAGATCCTCGGCTCTTACGGCGTCAAGTTTGTCTTGGAGTGACATCTGTCCGCTCGTCGCGGATTGTCCACGACCCTATGAGATAATCGTCCGTACACCGGTGCTCGGGTAGCCCTCGCTCGCAAGTTTGAGTTATTTTTGTCATGCATGAGTGAGCGTCCGCGAGCGAGGTGGCCTATTTCATACCATCTCGCGGACTTGCCGGCCTGGGCGACACATCCAGCGATGGTCGAGACGAGCGAACAATGGGTGCATGAACAAGCGTTCAAGCGATGATGACGAGTGATGTTTTGAGCCTAAATCCCATTGACCATGACCTGACCCCCGCTTCTCATCCAGTCGCACGAGAGTCCTGGATTGCTTGATCCGAGACCATTGGCTGGAGCGCCGGAGGCTTGAGTTTCCGGCCTTCGATGACGGCGGTGGGCTGGGTGCTCCGCCCGGATTCTGCAGCAGGATGGGTGGCTTGTTGCCGATGGCTCCGTGCGGCCGATCCTCATTGTAGTATCTGAGCCTTTTCGGCCGCATCCGCAAGGGTCAGGAACCAATGCGTGTTCAGGCATTCGCTGCGGAAGCGCCCGTTGAACGCCTCGATGAAGGCGTTGTCGGTCGGCTTGCCTGGGCGCGAGAAGTCGAGCGTGACGCCCTTGGCGAAGGCCCACAGGTCGAGGTCGCGGCTGACGAACTCAGAACCCTGATCGACCCGGATCGTCTTCGGATAGCCGAGCTTCGCGCAGACCCTTTCCAGCGTGGCAACGACGTCCTCGGCCCGGTAGCTGAAGCGCGGATCGATGGCCGGCGAGAAGCGCGAGATGGTGTGACCACGGTCAGAACCCGAATCCTACGCCCAGTGGCGAGCTGGTCATGGACGAAATCCATCGCCCAGACATCGTTCGGCCGCGTCGCCCGCGCGCGATCCTCGCGCAGCTTCGCTTTGACCCGTTGCTTGGGCGTCTTGTTCCTGAACCTCAAGCCTAACTCATTGTAGATCCTTCGAATCCGCTTCTGATTGACGTGCCAGCCCTCGCGCTGCAGCAGCACGTCGACGCGGCGATAGCCATAGCGGACGCGGGTCTCGCAGATAGCCTTGATCCGGGCTGCCAAGGGGGCCTGGTCGGGCCGGCAGGATCTGTAGTGGTAGCTCGAGGTGTCGAACTCCAGGCCCGCCGGATCGACACCCGCCATTCGCCACACATCTTACCGACCAGCTCGCGCTTGCGACCAGGCCTTACATTTTTCGGCGGATCATGCCCTGCAGCATCTCCCGGTCCAGCGCGAGGTCGGCGACGAGCTTGCGCAGCTTCGCGTTCTCGTCCTCGAGCTGCTTCAGCCGGCGCATCTCGGCCGGCAGAAGCCCCTCGTACTTCTTCTTCCAGTTGAGATAGGTCGCCTGGCTGATCCCGGCCCGCCGGCAGACCGCCACGGGAATCCGTCCGCGCCTTGCTTCAGGATGAACGCCTTCTGGGCGTCCGAGAACTTCGAGTCCTTCATCGTCTTCCGCTCCTCCCAGGCCAGGGGAAACGACACGGTAAACTCTAACCCAAAGCGATCCAGTTTTAAGGGCTCAGATCAACGATGTGGACCACTTGGTGTCCGTTCCCTTCGACGCACGTGCGGCCTACGCGGATGACGGTGGCTGTCTGCCGGTCCATGCACTGCTAGACCGGCTCGCTTCGCAAACGTTGAAGCTCCCCGCGAGATCGCCTCCCCTTAGCCTTCCTTTGCTGAACTAATCTCCGGAAAATCGATTGGGGTTTTCACGGCATTGTTCATGAAATTAGTCAACAAGAACTGAGCTGTCAGTGCAATCATTTCCACAATGTTGGCGTCCGCCCAACCCGCATCCCTGACCGCCGCAAACTGAGCATCAGAGACTTTGCCGCGCGTCTCGATAAGCGCTTTCGCGAAGATGAGCGCCGCCTGGCGCTTAAGATCGATCGAGCGGCCCCGCCGATTCAGCTCGATTTCCTCAGGAGAGATTTTCGCTAGGTTCGTCGCGACGTGGGTGTGGGCGGCGAGGCAATAGTCGCAGCCGTTAGCCTCTGAGACCGCGAGAGCAATGCCCTCCCGGGTCTTGAGGTCGAGGCTCCTCGCCAGCGGACCCATGAGTCCTGCCCAGCCACCGAGTGCTTTCGGGCTGATGGACATCAGGCGATAGTGGTTCGGTACGAAACCGAGCGTCTTCTTCACGTTGTCCAGGATCGCCTGGGATTCGGCGGGCGCATCGTCCCGCCCTGGGATTGTGATACGGGACATTCTTCCTCCGCTGTACTCTCACGGGCGCAGTTGCTGAGCCTCTCCTAACCCCTACCGCGCAGCAGCATAATCCGCTATTCATGAGAAATAACCTCTCGAAAAGTGAGAGACGATGGACCGGCTTGAAGCAATGTCGATCTTGGTAGCGGCGGCCGAGGCCGGGAGTTTCTCCGCGGCGGGGCGACAGCTCAGCGTCCCCCTACCAACTATCAGTCGGAAGGTCGCCGAGCTGGAGGCGCACCTAAACATTCAGCTTCTGGTCCGATCGACGCGGAAGCTGTCTCTGACCGAAGCGGGGCTCGCCTACGTTGCCGCCTGCAAACGCATCCTGGAACAGGTCGAAGAGGCTGAATCTCAGGCCTCCGGGGAGTACACAGTCCCACGTGGCACGCTCATGATGGCAGCGCCGATCGTCTTCGGACGTCTCCACGTTGTACCCGTCGTAAGCGAATTCCTCGCGCGGTTCGCGCAGATCGGTGTTCAGCTGACGCTGACCGACTCTACGATCGACATTATCGACGAACACGTCGACCTGGCCGTTCGGATCGGCGCGCTGTCCGACAGCACGTTCGTCGCGACGAAAGTCGGCGACATCCGGCGTGTGGTATGCGGCAGCCCCGACTATTTCGCATCTCACGGTGTCCCTAAAACGCCTGAGGACCTGGCGGAACACATGTGCGTGACGTACACGGCCTTGGCATCCGGGATGACCTGGATCTTCAACCCGCGTGGCAAGGCGACCAGGAGCGTTCGTCCGCAGTGCCGCCTAAAGATCAATACCGCCGAGTCGGCGATCGACGCGGCGATTGCCGGCGTCGGTGTGACGAACGTGTTGTCCTATCAGGTTGCACGCGCAGTGGCCGCGGGTAAGCTCAGGCTTATCCTGCAGGACTATGAGCCCGACCCAATCCCCGTGCACCTGGTACACGCGGCACAGGCGCTTCCGCCTCTCAAGCTGCGGCGCTTCGTGGAGTTCGCTGCGTCCCGGCTGCGCAAGTCGCTGGCGGTCGATCTTGGCAAGCTCTCCACGCCAGGGCGTTGAACGCGGCCTTGAAGTTGTTCTTGTTGGCGGCCTTGGCGTCAGAGCAGCCGGATACGACAAAGGCCACCAGACCAAGCAGAACCGCACCTCGCATACGTTATCTCCCTACGCTGCCTCGGACATCCGCGCCGTGGCGATACGACACCGACAAGGTAGGCGGAAATTCCTGCTTTCCCATGTCGCGGTTCCCGCAGCGCAAGAGAGAGCGTCTCTCAAATGCCATATCGTTCGGTCTTGATCGCGCCCGCTTCCACCCCCAAGGCGAGCGCGGCGTCTGTGGCAGCCTCGACGAACGGATTCGATCCGCAAACGAGGACCGAGCGGGGGGCCGCGGGCAACCGTGCCGCAACGTCGGCGACCATCGGCGGGTCGATACGCCTGCTGAAGTCGGTGCGACGCGTCGCCGGCTCGCGTGTCAGCGCCAGGGCAAGTGCGAAATCGGGGAGCGACCTCTCAAGCTCGAGGAGTTCGTCCCTGAAGAGCACGTCGAACGAGGTTCTGGAAGAGAGCAGCAGCGCGACAGGTACGGGCTCCGCGCTCGCCTGTCTGTATCGGATCATGGCCATCAGCGGGACGACGCCGGAACCTGCCCCGATCAGCAGCACGGGGTTCTCGGTTCGTCCCGGCCAGAGAAAGTGGCCTCCGAGAGGGCCACGAAGCTCGATCATGTCGCCTACCTGGGCGACGTCGTGAAAAAACGGCGAGACCTCACCGTCCGCAAGGCGCTCGATCGCCAGTTCGATCAAGTCCGATCCGCTCGGCGCAGATGCGATGGAATAGCTGCGCGTGGCTGTGTAGCCGTCAGGCCCAGTCAAACGGACATCGACGTGCTGCCCTGCCTTGTAATCGAACGGCTCGGTCAGACGGAGGAAAAAGCTCTTAATGGCCGGCGTTCTCGACGCGATCTCGACAATCGCGCAGCTCTGCCAGCCCGATGTCGTAGCGGACACGTCAGTCATTCCTGTATCGTTGTTCACGCCAGGGATCGCCATAGATGTGGTAGCCGCGCAGCTCCCAGAAACCGGCCTCGTCGCGTTCCGTGAATTGAAGCCCGTTCACCCACTTCGCCGACTTCCAGAAATAGAGGTGCGGCACAAGCAGGCGCGCGGGCCCCCCATGATCGCGGGGCAGCGGCTGACCTTCGTAGTTCAGCGCGACCATTGCCTTCCCCGCCGCTAGATCCGCGAGTGGCACGTTGGTGGAGTAGCCGTCATAGCAATGCGCGAGCGCAAACGGGGTGGGCGCGCTCATGCCAGCGTCCGCAAGAATGTCGTCGATGGTGACACCCTCCCAGGCCGTGTTAAGCTTCGACCACGAGGTCACGCAGTGTATGTCTCGCGTCATCCTGGTTCGCGGAAGCGCGTTAAACTCCGACCAGTTCCAAATTTTGACCGGACGGGGCCCCACCTTCAGTGTGAAAGTCCAGTCGGCGGGCTCGATCCGCGGCGTGGGGCCGGCCGTAAGCACAGGGAAATTCTCGACGAGGTGTTGCCCCGGAGGGATCCGCTCCGATAGTTCCGAACCTGAAGGGCGGCCAGTGAACCCGCGAGTAACCATGGCGAATGTCCTCCGTCGGTGAGAGAAAGGAGCGTCGTCCAGCGCGTCCAATCAGCATGAAGCCCGCGAAGCATGTGATTTCGCGCGGCGAATGGAAAATGCCGTCACGCCATGAAGTCCATAGCCTGACGTTATGATGCCCGTCCGGCCTCCGATTCTGCCTTGGGCGTGGGCGACGATGAGCGCACGAGCAGCTCTGTTAGCATCTTGACAGCTTCGGTTAGTTCGAGGACCTCGCGTTCGCGCAATTGGTCGATCTTCTCGTGCAACAACTCTATCTCAAGCTCCGCTTTTACATTGATCCGGTAGTCGTTCTCCGCTGCCTTGCGGTCGATGTCCTGCTGCCGGTTCTGACTCATCATGATCACCGGCGCGGCGTAGGCCGCCTGGAAGGACAACGCGAGATTGAGAAGAATGAACGGGTAGGGATCCCACCCCTTGATAGCACCTATCAGATTGGCCGTTATCCAGAGGAACAGGATCGCGCTTTGGATGATGATGAAGCTCCACGATCCCATCACACTGGCGACCGCGTCCGCTATCCTCTGCCCCCATGTTACCCGCGGGATCTCCGGAGCTTCATCCATCTCGCGAAGACGAAGTGATCGACGCGCTCGCCTCAGATCAACGAGCAGGTCGCGCTCAATCTGCTCCATCCGGTCTTGCTCGTCCGCATCCGCATTCACGCTGTCAGCTCCGTGCCACCCCATCGAGCGCGAAGAGACCAACACACCATTGCTTTCCCGTCGCATGGTTCAGCCGTGAAGTTTCGCGGCGGTTTCCGCAACGGTGCGCCCCTGGCACCCGGCGCCTGCAAGCTCGTTCGCGCTCGGCATCGCAAACCGTCGGTCCCAGCGATCGTCGTCGCAACGTACGGCGCGCGCCCCGTGGCCTCGACAACCTTCATCTGGCCCGCGAATCCGTAGTTCAGCCCGACCAACCTCATCCCGAAATGAAGCAGGTTCGCGATGATTGTGAAGAGTGTTGTCTCCTGGCCGCCTTGCTGCGTCGCCGACGAAGCGAACGCGCCGCCGACCTTGCCATGGAGGGCGCGCTTTGCCCAAAGCCCGCTGGCCTGGTCGAGGAGGGTCGCCATTTGCGACCACATCCCGCCGAAGCGCGTGCCTGTGGCCCAAGCGCGCTGCCGATCATAGGTCGTCTCGAGAAATTGCATTAGAGTTGCGTCAGGATACTCGGCCGAGCGCACGGCATCGTAGGGTAAGATGAACTCACCCGGAGCGGTATCGAAATCGGCTGACTGCGGGACAATTGACGCATCTGAAAAGCTCGGAGCGGTGTCGAAATAGGCCGCCTGTGGTGCGTTCAACGCATCGGTGAAACCTTCCGGCGCTGGATAGGCGTATGAATAGAATGACGGGAAATCGACGCCGCCACCACCCGGCCAGAAACCGGCGGATGAGACCTCGTGTGAATAGGCTTCGCATGACACTTCGTCAGGAAAAGCGGGGACGCCGCCAGGATGTCGCGGAGCCAGGCGGCCGGAAGGGCGGATCACCGCGAGATCGAAACTGACCCAGAACAAATGCAACGGACTGACATTGTCCAAATAGCCGGTTCGAAACTGCTTAAACACGCGATCTACCTGCACGCCGGCCTGGAAGTAGCGTGTCACGGCGTCGGCATGGTAGGGTCGATTCTGGTGATCCTCGCGAAACGGAAGCGCACTGGCAATCTCATTTGGTTGCCCATGAATTTCGGGCGTGCCGCCGATCCGCGCGACCAGATCCACGAGGCGGGAATAGACGTCGGCGACGGACATCTCGGCCAATTCGAAGCTGGTGGGCCGGCCGCCGCTCGCGCTGCCAATGACCTTGTGGTCGAGCAGATCGAACTCGATCTCGATGCCACCTGGTCCATCCGGAACAGTCGAGGTCGTAAATTCTCGGGCGTTGACATACAGCGTGGCGTGCCAGGAATGGTTGATCCAGGAAGAGCGAGGTAGTCTATATTTTCTGACGACCTGAGTGCAGAGATGCAGCGCAGCACACGTCTCATGCCAAGCTTTGAAGGTTATTTCTGGCCAGGGCATCGTCATCGTGTTCATCCTCCTGCGATGACCACGGTCAGATCGAATCCTGGCTCTCGACAACTGCGGCGACAGACAGTCATCTTGGGCTCGATTCGACCCTAACCCTCGCGGTCTTGTCCTCGACCCACTTGGACCAGCGAGCAGGTTGTCGGGAGCGGGACGTAAATCCTCAGCTTTGCGATAAGCTCGCCGTTGCATTCGCGTCGGCCAGTGCGTTCGGCATATAGAAGTCGACGCCGTGTGGGATAAAGGTATCGTATCGATAACTGGCGGGAATGACCCACATATAGTATGGTTCTCTGCCAAGTATGAACTAATAAGGCGCACGGAGCTCCTTCAATAGGAAGTCGGTAAAAGCGCGAGCTGCAGGTTTTATGGTCTTCCCGCTGACGAAAAGCGCGTTCAGCTCCATCGAACCAAAATCCCAGTCGGGCAGCACTCGAACGAGTTGCCCCGCCTCGAGCTCCGTCTGTGCGCTGCTTTCACTCGACGCGGCGATCCCCAACCCCGCAACGGCGCTCGCCGTGGCAACTTCGTTGGTTGTGATCGAGAGCGGGCTATCAACGCGCACTGAGGTGACGCGGCCGTCCTTTCGGAAGGAGAAAGTCGGTGAGGGATGCGCCGGACTGATAATCACCACGTGGTGCGCGAGGTCCGACGGCATCGTTGGCGTTCCGCGTTCCCGCAGGTAGCGCGGAGAAGCCGATAGTATCCTTGCCTGGTGTAGGATCTTGCGCGCTGTCGCACTTGAGTCGGGGAGGGGGCCAAATTGGAACGAGACGTCGAGGCCCTCAGTCACCAGGTCGGGGTACCGGTCAGTCAATCTGAGCTCAATCTTCAGAGCCGGGTGCTGCTTCATGAACGCGGGAAGCCGCGGGACGATCTCCCTGAGGCCGAAGCTGATGGGCGTACCGACGCGCAGCGAGCCGCGCAACTCTCCCGTGCCACGAGCTTCATGATCGGCGTCGTCGATCAACGCCAGGATCGCCTCGACACGCATCAGGTATGTCGCGCCGGCCTCGGTCAGCGTCACCGCTCGCGTGGTTCGGTTGAAGAGTGTCGCCCCGATCTCTTCCTCGAGCGCGGCGATCAGTCTGGATGCGGATGGCTGCGAGAGGCCGAGTTCGCGTCCAGCACGCGAGAAGTTGCCCACGCGCGCGGCGCGAACAAACAGTCTGAGTGCTGAGAGCCGATCGTTCATCGTTTAGCGCGTTTGCAGTGAGCTACATGGCGACGGATGCTCTTGTGACCGAACCGAGGGCAGCGCCAACCGCGATGACGGCGGCGATCGGGAGCCACTCCCGCGTGCGTGCGAGCCAAACAAAGTCGACGCCGATTTCGAAAGTGGCTTACCATCCATTTGTCGGTCTCCGCGGCGGCTCCATGGCCTCCACCGGCAGTGAAGATAGTGCCTATCGACTTTCAATATAATTGCGTGCATTCGAGACATTGGCTCTCGAAAAATGAGAGCGTCTCGTTCGAGCGCGCAAGAACGCTGCTGTCGACAGCCGGCGTGCGGAACCGTGGTGGCGCGATACCTTGCAGGAGGTGGCCTCGCCTTCGCCGGTGCGCGAACATTTGGACCCCTAGACACACATTTCGGACCTCCGGAGCAGCGCGATTCCATAAACTTACGGCGCGGCCGTTGCAACGAAGGGCGCACTATCGTGTGCTCGTGCGTGAGCCGAGTTCAAGGGGAGCTATGAACCGGAAATCGGCACTTTTGTTATCCTTGCTGGCCGGCACGACCGTGTTGAGCGGCATGTTGATATTTTCGGCGGCGGGCGATGCCCAGCAGGCCGCTTCCGAGGAACGTGGCGCATCACGCTATTTGCCCGAGTACACGACGAGCGGAGACCTCATTCTCCCAAAGAACTGGCGCCACTGGGTCTTCGTGGGATCGCCGCTAACGCCAAACGCGCTGAACGATGGCAAGGCTAACTTTCCCGAATTCCATAACGTGTATATCGAGCCGGGCTCATTGGCAATTTATGAGAAGACCGGGGAATTCCCGGAAGGAACAATTTTCTTCAAAGAGCTGCAGCTGACGCTTGCAAAAGAGAATCCGGACGGCTCGCGAACCGAGGCGTCTGGCAGAGGCTATTTCCCAGGGCCCTTCAACGGCGCCGACGTCACGGTCAAGGACTCGAAGCGGTACCCCGAGACCGGCGGCTGGGGCTATTACAACTTCAATCATCACGAGCCGAAGGCGATGACTGCGTCGCTGCAGCCGAAGGCCGAATGCGCCTATTGCCACATGGCGAGTGCAAAGAAGGACGACGTCTGGACTCAGTTCTATCCAATGCTGGATGACATCGCGAAAAAGTTCGGCGATTAGACCGATAAGCCTCGCGCGGGTAATGGTGGCTGTCCGAGTAAGGACGAGTATGGCCTCCGTCGGAGGTGGTCGCTCGGGAAGAGGGACGGTGGAAGCTGCGCCGCCGTCTCCGTTAGCTTATTCGAGCGGTACAGGTGTCGACCTAAATCGTCTTCAAAGCGCGGCTCTCGTACATTCTGCAAGACGCTGATAGTCGCCCGGGTGGCGCCGCCATCGAGGCGAAGCGCCTCCGGCGCGCTCCTTTCACAGCATTATCGGTGTTGCCGGCTGCGCGATGGCGTCGCTTGTGCCTATGGCGGCTACCTCACCGGCCGCGCCCGCGCCGCGGACGGTCGCAGCGGAAATCTCTTGCGTCAGCGTCAGTGCTTGCGCCACGGGAGCTGAACAGCCACCCTTGACAGTTGGCGGCCATACCATCCACCCCACCGACTGGGTGGTGCCTCTTTCACAGGTTGAGGATATCGGCGTGATACGCCGACAAGACATGCCACGTCAGTCCAGGTAAGTGGTCAATTGCGCGCCTTCGTCGGCCACGAAGATCCCTATCAACTCAGCGGGCTCCGTCGTACTGGCATTCGCAGAGACAACATGCGTCGCGCCTGGTGGCTCGAAAAACGATTGACCGACCGTAAACGTCTCAAGCGGACCACCGCCGAGCTGCGAACGAATTTCGCCCTTGGTGATATATGCTGTTACCGTGCCGGGGTGTCGATGCGGCGGGGTAAAGGCGCCCGGCCCGTAGACCACGCGGACCACCGTGACGCGCTTTCCGGCGATGTCGGCTAAGGGATAGGATGCGACGACCTCGACCGACGATCCCGGAGAACTTGCGGTGCTGCACAGCGGCATGAGCACCGTTGACGCAGCATCCATCGTGAGTGGAATGGCTTTGGCAACGGCGAGCGCGCAGCCCGGTGCGGCGACGAGTGCCAATGAGAGCAGGCGAAGATCATGAGGCGGAGGGAGTGTCGTGTCAGCGGGCATTCGAGATAACCTTCGTCCCCGGGTGGCTTGGTGCCAGTCTATCGTTGGATGATGCATCGAGCGCCAGCTTCGTCGTTCCTATGTCCAATAAGCGCGACATGCGATGCTCCTACCGATCGTCTGGGATTGCCACCCCGGACAACGCGCCGCCGCGCAACAGCGACGCTAGGTGCTCTCTTCCATTGATATTGGAGAAGGCTGCATCGCACATATCACTGCACCGTTGGCGAGTTTTCAGCAATTGCTCGGATAAATCGATGGACGTCGATAGCGAACCCATCCTGACGGACAATCCCGGCAGGGTCGATGGCGACGAACCATGGTGTGCCACCGGTGCGATAGTTTTCCATCGTGGTGGGATAGAGGCCTAGTGACGAACGGTCCTCATGGCCGAAGGGAATCTTGAGGCCGTAGCGTTCCTGGTCCAAAGGTAGCGTGCCGGGCGTATTAACCGACGAACCCTCGAACACCGTTTGGATTGCGGCGTAGGCGACGCACTTGGTACGCGGTTCCTTAACGAGCGCCTGGAGCGTCGGAAAACCGTGCGAGTGACAGCCGGAGCACCAATGCTGATAGAAAAAAAGAAGCCTGTGCCGTGCGCCGAGCTCCTTCAGAGTGACGGGCTGACGCTCGTTTCCCGCGGCATCGATCCAGTAGGAGACCTCGAGTTCGGGAGCAGACTGTCCGGCGATGGACCGCGCCATAGCTGTTCTCGCAATTCCGAAGCCAACCGACGAGGCACGCCGCCGCGTCCGCTTCGCGACCGGGCGTGCTCCGCCACTCGTATCGACGTTGAATATGCTGGTAAAGCTATGGTCTCGATAACCAACGGTAATGCCGCGGGTTCGCGGATCACAACATGAAGATGTTTTGCCGGTCATCGAGAGATCGATTGCACAAATCGTCGTACACGGGTGCGGCGCATATTGTCCGCGCCCGTTCCAGACGCGTCTGTCATTCCAATAACGTTCGGCTATCGACTCTATGGCGAGAGTTCATTTTCCTTTCCGACAATCATTGAGACACTGTTCAATCGATCGTTGCTCACCCAAGCGTGTGGGCCGAGGTCGACGTTTCGTCGAGGGGTCGCGGGCTAGGAGGTCGGACGTGCAAATCAAAGCGACAATCGCCGGTCTACTCTCCGGTTCTATTGAAAGTTCTCCGATAGAGGATGCTGTCGTGCTTGTGGAGGCCGCGGGCCTCGCGATCGGCGGGCAGCCGGGATTCAGCGCGAGAGTGCGCCGTGCACGCGACGCCGTCGTTGCGGCTAGGTGGGTTGAGATCCCGATCGTCGGGTCAAACGGCGAAGTCTCCGGGATCCTGTGCCACGACAGGCGAGGCTCCAGCGCGGGTGTCCCCATCCCCGTCGCCGGCCGGGTGAAGGTGAGCATGCCAACGGACGCGACGCCGTCGGTCGCCCACGACATAAGCAGCCTCTTCACGCTGATTGGTACTGGGCTGCGGCAACTCGAGTGCGAGAGCAATGCAGAGGATCGAAGGGCTATCGTCGGCAGAATGGAGGAGGCGATCTCGCGGGGCTCGTCGCTCAGTGGGCAGCTCCTCGACGCTGCGCAACCGCGCCGCACGTCGAGCAACGGATGTGTGTCAGGAAGTCACCTCGAGGCGATTGCAGGAAAGCTTGAGCTATGGTTGCGTGCGGATATCAGAGTCCGCACTGAGGTCGCCCCTGGCTTATGGGCCGTCAACGCGGACGTGGAAGAGCTCTCCTTTGCCCTGTCGAACCTCTGCCGCAACTCGGCCGATGCGATGCCGGACGGAGGCGTGATTACCGTCGCAGCGCGGAACGTCGAACAATCCTCGGCCGCGATGCGACGCTTCGTCGAGATCGTCGTCATCGACGACGGAGAGGGCATGTCGGAAGAGGTTCTCTCGCAAGCCCTCATTCCGCACTTCACGACAAGACCGCGGGGAAACCGCAGCGGGCTCGGGCTCACCGAGGTCCAGCGCTTTGCCGATGCGCGAGACGGCGCGATCCGTATCGAAAGCAAACCTGGCATCGGCACACTGGTGCGGCTCTTTCTCCCGCGTGCGGAAGCAGCCGGGCGCTCGCTCTTCGCTGGCGAGATCACTTATTCGCCGTCGCCCGAGGGCGGCGCGTTCCACCTCATCAACTCCGTGACAACGGCGCCGACGTCATAGCCGGCGCTAACACCTGGAGACCGTTTAACCGATGGAGCTCATGATCCCGAACGGGCGCCTCGACCGTCCGGTTGACCACGAGACGGAGCATGTGCTCGGCTCGGCGAATGCCGAAGTCACGCTCGTCGAGTACGGCAGCTATGCGTGCCCGCACTGCAGAGCCGCCAACGAGCGCATCGCACAAGCGCGCGACCAACTCGGCGACCGAGTGTGCTGCGCGTTCCGTCACAGGCCGCTCGCGGGCAACGGCCTTGCGTTTCGAGCCGCGCAGCTCGTCGAGCTTGCGCAGACGCCCGAGGCGTTCTGGACCGCACACATCACGTTGATGACGCGATCGATGGAGCTGACAGACGATGATCTCGTCGCGGTGGCAGCCGACCTCGGCGTGAACGCTGCCCTCGGCGACAGCGACGCTGTGCAGCATGCGAAAGCAAGGGTGGACGCCGATGTCGCAAGCTCACTCGCGAGCGGCGTGAGGTTCACGCCGACCTTCTACATCAACCGTCGGCGTTACGACGGGCCTTGGGACGAGAGCTCCTTCGTCGATGCGATGCTGGGAACGCTCGGTCACCGCGTCCGAACTGCAGCCCTCGACTTCGCGAGCTGGGGGCCGTCCGCCGGCATCTTGCTGATCGTTGCGACCGTTGCGGCGATCATCTCGACGAACTCGCCGATCGGGCCGGCTGTCGAGGCATTCTGGCATCAGGAACTTGGCGTGACCTTGGGTGATGCACACTTCCGGATGTCGCTCCTCCATTGGGTCAATGACGCGCTTCTCACGACCTTCTTTCTCGTCGTGGGCTTGGAAGTGAAGCGCGAGATGACGGTCGGCCACCTCGCAAGTCGCCGCGCCGCGGCGCTTCCGATCGCCGCCGCGATCGGCGGCATGGTCGTGCCAGCGCTTCTGTATGTGCTGGTCGTCCCGAGTGGGCCTTGGTCACACGGCTGGGGCGTTCCGATGGCGACCGACACTGCGTTCGCGATCGCGTTGATCGTCCTGATGGGCAAACGCGTCCCCGTCGAGCTGCGCATCTTCCTGACCGCCGCCGCTATCGTTGACGACATCGGTTCAATCGTCGTCGTCGCCGCGTTCTATTCAGGCGAACTCCAACCAGGCTACCTGGCCGCGGCAGCCGCAGCGGTTGTCGTGATGGCGCTGCTGAGCCGCTCGAAAGTCTACGTTCTATCGCCATACATCCTGTTGGGTCTCACCTTGTGGGTATTTGTCCACGCGAGCGGGGTCCATGCGACGCTGGCCGCCGTGGTGCTCGCGATGTTCATTCCGACACGCCCGCCTGCTGACCTCGATGCTCTGATGATGCAGGCCAGCACCATCATCGCTTCCGAGGCTCGCCACGAAGGCGAGGTTCTCAGGCATGGCCCCTCCGCCCCGACGATGCACGCGCTTGACGCAATCCATGACCGGATTGAATCGCCTGCCGACCGACTGCTCCGGCACGCCGGCGCGCGATCGAGCTACCTTGTCCTCCCGATCTTCGCCTTGGCGAATGCAGGCGTCGCGATCAATCCGGACGTCTTCGCCAGTCATGGTTGGCTCATGGCCGCGATCATCGTCGGCCTCGCCATAGGAAAGCCGCTCGGCATCATCCTCGCGTCGGCGGCGGCAGTGCGCGCCGGGATCGCCGTCAAGCCGGTGAATTACACCTGGCGGCAGTTGGCCGGGGCGGGAGCCATTGCTGGCATCGGTTTCACGATGTCCCTCTTCATCGCCGGCCAGGCATTTCCGGATCCCAGCGCCTTCTCGGCCGCCAAGATTGCCGTCTTTGCCTCATCGATTCTCTCGGCTGTTACTGGGGCTGCCCTGCTCTGGGGAGCTTCGCGTCAGGAGCTCGTCGAAGACCCCTCGGAGAGCGCGGCTAAGTGTCATATCCCACCGGCGTTTGTTGGTAATCGTGAGCAGGAGATCTTTTGATGATTCTACCTACCGGTACGACGGTCGCCGTCGCTGACGGGCAGATCATGCGCCTGTTCCATAACACAGGCGTCAAACCCGGCGTGCATCTTGTCGAAATCACGGAGGTTCCGCCTGCACCGGCGCATTCAGGGTCTGGTGTTCGCCATCACACCGGCTCGGCCAACCCGGACAGCAGGCGCCTGGTCGAGGACGATTTCGCCGCGGCGATGGCGGCGTTGTTGAACAAGCTTAGCCTCGACGGAACCATACAACACCTGGTGGTAGTTTCAGATCCCAGGACCTTGGGAGAAATGCGCAAGCACTTTCACCGCGACCTCAGAGGAAAGATCATAGGTGAGGTCGCGAAGGACTTCAGCCGACGTTCGCTTCAGGACATCGCATCACTGATTGCCGATGCGTAACGAGCAACCGGAAGTGGCAGTTGGAGCAAGTCGCGCCGCTTATAAGATACATTCAGATCATCAGATGAAAACATCTGCATTCGGCCGACCTGAACCACAATACTCCAGAGTTAGTGACCACCGTGGGCTGAGGAACGACATGACATGAAGAAGAGCGAGAGCACGCCTGCGACGGCTTTGACGAAGCCGAGTACCCCTATCTGCGGCTGGTCGATTACGAGATTGCTGCGGTCGACCATAATATCGAAGGGCTGCTGATGGGCGCCCTCCTATGCGGTTCCTCGCCTGCTCGCGCGGCACGGTATGCGTTCTATGACATAGATCTCTGGAAACTCCACGAAGCCTTCGCCGCTGGCCAACGTTGCCGCGATCGAGCGTAACGATTGGATCCGCTCCAAGGCCGGGGTTGACGCAGATTTTGGTAACTTCCCGTGGGATCGGGTCAATCCCAATGGCGGCTCCGTGGCGATTGGCCACCCCTTCGCAGCAGCGAGAGGCTTGAGCCAGACGGTAAAGGAGCTCTGGTCGCTGCCCGAAGGATCACTCGCTATCGTCGGCGTCTGCGCAGATGGCGGAAAGGGGACCGTTGTCCTGCTCGAAAGGGGTTTGACCGGGCGCGGGCCGGCAACTGAAAAAGGCGCCGCGCTCCATGCCTTTTTTTGAGCGGTGCGATTGCCATCAACAGCTATCGTGATCACGACATGTCGCGGTGGCGGTGCCTCCTTCAAATAACCAAGCTGACGCGTCGCCGCGGCGCGGCGGCGCCGCGACCGCGGCCGAATTTGACCCGCCCTGCGCAACGGAGAAGATGACTTTGACCGATACGACCACAACGAATGGCAAAGAGGCAGCCTATCACCGAGTGCCGGCAGAAGACATTTACGGCTACGCACAGGCGATCAGGATCGAGAACGCGATCCATGTGTCCGGCCAGCTCAGCCACGACGACAAGGGAAAGATGGTGGCCCCGGCCACGCTCGATGCATCCGGCAAGCCCGTCGATTTTTCGATGATGGAAGAGCAGATGCGGGTGACCTATGCCAACACCGCGAAGATCCTGGCGAAGTTCGGGGCCCCCCCTCGACCACGTTGTGGAAGAGACGCTCTATGTCCTCGACGTCGATGCTGCGTTTGCGGTGGCAAGCAAGGTGCGCAAAGAAGCCTACGCTACAGAACGGCCGCAGTGCGCCAGCAATCTGATTGGCGTCTCGAGGCTGGCTTTTCCAGAGCAGCTCATCGAAATCGTCTTCAAGGCGCTGCTGCCGCCGAAATAGATTCGGCCGGCCGAGCGAGGATGCGAGGCGGGGCCGGCTCTCCCGGTGGCCACGCCTCGCGACGCGATGAGACAGCGATCAAAGATTTGATGTTTGGTTTCGGGAGGCCCATCGGTCGCTCTCCAGCACTCTTCAGATCCTCCATGCGCAATGATGCGTCGATCACCTACGCTCGAATCAACACATTGAAGCATGTCGCTGAAGGCGTGCGGAGCGTCGACGGCCCGGTGATCCGATTTGGCTGGCCATGGCCGAAGTTTCGCTTCTCGACGCGCATGACAGTGGTTCGGCTCGCTTCCGGCGAGCTCTTTGCATTCTCCGAGGGAGTTAGATATCGCCGGTCTTTTTCCAGCGAGCCGCAGTGGCGTAGGGATTCCTGGTCTTCAACCCCGCCTGGGCTCCACCTCGGCGCTGGTGAACTGGCGAACGTCGGCAGTGAGCCGGCCGCCCAGTTCGAGATTGTCCGAGGCCAAGGCTCGGCGCGCGTCTGCGAGCTCGTCCGGCAGAAGGACTTCAGCGAGCTTGCCGATCGCGGCCTCGCACCGGCTTTCATCCAGCGTAGCGCTCACGCGGGCCACCTTCTCGAGAGGCGCCGCTGGACACCGAGTCACATAACAATATTTTTGGAGGAAAGACATTGAATTAATTAGGAATTCCTCGATTGGAATCGGCAAGCTGAACCTTAAGTCCAGGCGATTCTCACTCGACCATGATAACGCCTGGCTATCAATTCCATGGCGTGACGTCATTTCTCATTTGCTGAGTGGGATCCCATGTTGATCGGGGTGAGCGACAATCGATTGTCGCCGCTAGGACACCCAAGCAGTGTGCATAATCAGGAGACGACAAATGGCAGTCAGAAAACCAGTTCTGACACCGTCACAGAGTGGCGAGACAGTGACCCATGGCGGCGGGTCGCGCATCGAGATCAAGGTGGAAAGCAGCCAGTCTGGAGGCGACTACAGTGCTGTGCTGTGGACGGTACGAGCCGGCGAGGAGCCCCCGATGCACACCCACTCGCGCGAGGACGAGCTCGTCTATGTGGTGCAGGGAAAGTTAATAGCGACGGTCGGCGATACCACCGCCGAGGTGGGGCCCGGTGCTTACGCCGCTCTTCCACGTGGTGTACCACATACAATCAAGGTGGTGGGCGACGAGACAACGCTGCTGGCAACCTATGTGCCGGGTGGGCTGGAGCGCTTGTTGGTTCCCCGAAAGGACGAGAAGCCCGATCCGGCCGCGTTCGGCATAACATTCCCCTAGGACGAGATTGCCGCGCATGTCAGCGACGCGGCGCCCATCGTGCGCTTGGGTCTCTGTTAGTTTGAGTGCGATGGGCGGGCAGTTGCCGTCGACCAGGGCATGGATCTTGGTCGCTTGTCCACCGCGCGAGCGCCCCCTGCATGGGGTTGGAGCGTCGCGCCCTCGCGGGGAGCGGACCCTCTTCTGGCGTTCCGGCATGCTTATGGGCGCACACCAAGGACGAGGTGACCATCTGCAGATTGCCGACGCAAGCCTTGGAGATCGCCTCGAAAGCCCGATACCAGATGCCAAGCCTTCGCCACCGGACAAAGCGGTTGTAGCAGGTCGTCGCGGGTCCGTAGCACTCAGGGGTATGGCCCATGGCGAGCCCGCCCGCAGCCGCAAGTAATGGCGTTCAGGCCCTCCGATCAGCCACGCGCGCGACGCCGCGTGGCTTGTTAGGCAACTGCGGTTCGACGATCGACCATTCAAAGTCCGTCAACTCGTGCCGCCCCGCCTTCGCGTCGCCAGACACCCTCTATGGCGCGCCGCGGCGCGCCTTCATTTGGTAAGCAATGTGGTTGCAACAGAGCGAGTCCTCGCCTGGAGCGGCGGGTTCACACTGGCTATCAATTGGAGTTAGCAGGAGAAAATGGCGCTCCCCACACGATTCGAACGTGTGACCATTGCCTTCGGAGCGCATCTCTGCGCCGCTGGAGGCGGCCCGGCCGCGGAAGATGGCGCTTGTACTCGCACCCGAGCCCGAAGCTGAATAGCGGCAAGGGGAGCACCGGCGAGAAGCGCGCGACGTCGGCACCGGCGGCCTCGTTCGGCTCGAGCGGCGAAATCAGCTCGGTGACCGAGGCGATGGAGACTCTGAAGGCAAGGACCCCAAAACGCATCCGCGACATCGTTCTCCGACATGGAGCCATGCGGCGGGATAGGCCGCCTTCGCCACGACGGCTTGCAGGACGGGACTCGAGCGGAAGACGCCGAAGTCGCGGTGACGCAGCACCTGCCAGATCTAGACCTCGACGCGCTCGCCCCGAACTGGCATCACAAAATTCGATTTGAGGATAAACCGAGGTCCGTCCCTACGCCGCGAGCTTGAAAAGAATGAGTGTGCCAGGGTGTGGGGAGCGGCGGTAGCGGTCCCTCGCTACCATCGCCCCCCCCGAACTTGAGCGTTCGGGAAACATGGTACGGTCGGCCAGCAGCGCCGCCAGCTTCCCTTCGATCTGAACCGCACCCTTGGCCGGCGGCATCACCGTCACGGTCTGGATCATGTCGCGCAGCGCTTGCGTCGATTCGGCGCCGACGGGAAGGCCGTCGCGGATTGCTTCATCAAAGCCGGGCGACGTTGGCGAGATACTCGTCCACGGCCCGCGGGTGCAGCGAGACGACCTTCGGCGGCTTCTCCATGCCGGAGAGCTGCTGCTCGGGATCCATGCAGCGGCGAGGCCCTCCGCAACGACGTCGGCGTTTGCTTCCGTTCCGGATTGGAGCGGTAGGCCGCGGCGCGCGCCTTGTGGTCGTTCAGCACGCAGCGAAGCACCTCGCCCCGGTCCGGGTTGATGACGATTGGCGCCCCGCCGTCATGCGCTATGCCTCCATCCATAACGCCTCATCCGCATAGTCCCTCACGGGATGATCAAACGGGACATCCAATTTTCTCGCAGCTTTCATGGCGGCGTTCGCTCCTTCGAACAATCCCAACGCCTTCGCGGCTTGCTGAGTTGCTCTCGCGAGGACGTCGGAGTGTTCAGAGATCTCCTCCGCGATTTCCTTCGCGCTGCGCGTCGTTCCTATTTGGCGGCCGGGGTCGCCGGACGCCTTCATCTAGGATGACGTCACCGTTGCCGCTCCAGCCACTCGCGGATCGCGGTATTGACGCGGGTCTGCCAGCCAGCACCGGTAGCGCGCAGGCCGTCGAGGACGTCGGCATCGAGTCGCAGCGTCACCTGCCGCTTGGGGTTTTCGGCGATGGGCCGGCCGCGCTTCACCGGCGCGGCCGCGACCTTCGCCTGCCACTCCGGCGCGGACAGGTCCGGTGCATCGTCCGGATCAACGAAATCGCGGCGAGTAGAACGCTTGCTCGCGGTCATTGGCCTTCCTCATGGAGATGATGCGGCGGGCCGCGCCGCGCGGGGTCCACACGACGACGACCATGCGCCCGTCGAGATGACCGATGGAGATGTTGCGGACCTCGCCGTAGTCGGGCCGATCGTCGACGATGGTGATGGTCGCACCGTCGAACACCTCGCCACACCGTGCCATGTCGAGCCCCCTCGGATCGAGGGTGGCTTGGAGCTTTGGCGGGATCGAAGGTGATCTTCACGAAGATTTTTGGAACGCCATAAATTCATGGCGTCAACAAAAATGTAGCTACAAAAAAACAGAGTTCGACGCTGGGCCGGCAAACTCAAGCGGCAAGCCCTGGAGGCAAGCGCACGAGCCCGGCCCGCGTCGAAGCCGATCGCAAGCCCACAGCTACTCCTCCCCTGCACCGTGATACGATTGGCACGGTCACGCGAACGGAGGATGGTGGATTGAACGACAGCGAGAAGACGGTCCTATTTGCCTTGGCGCTCATGGCCAATCAGTACCTGCGGCAGAACGAGGACGAGGCTGAGCTCGACAGTCTTGCAATGTCTGCCGGCGAGCACGCTCTCGAGGTGCTCGCGGAGCATGGCTTGGTCGAGCTTGTAGGCAGCCACCGCATTATGGGCCGATGGACTGAAGCCGGCCGGAAGTTCCTCCAACGGAATAGGGGCTGACGCGTCCGAGCAGAACCCGCCATACCGTGGACAGCTGGTGACGGCCCTCGCCGGGAGTGTGCTAACCCTGATGGAGGTGATGCCGCTTCGAGAGCAATGTCATGTTCCAAAGCCTTTTTATCGTTTCAGTTGCCGCTATGGGGCTTGCAATATGTTGCTCGCTCGCGCACAGCCAAAATGAGAGAGACGAAAAGCTTTGCACGCTACCTCGACTCTACGAGACGAATACTAGCTATCTGGATAGAAAGGGTGTCCTAAAGATTATTATTTTCACGGACGCTTAATTTAACTGTGATCGAAGGCAGATATTCACACGATATAGGCTTAAGCAAGAAACCGGACGCGACTCGGCTAAGGATGTGCTGTCTATTCATGAACAGTTTACAGCTGGACTATGCAAGCTTGAATCGTACCGTCGAGTAGTGGGCGGTGGATACAGATCCATGTTCGTGTACAGCTTGCCCGGCGGCACTGAGCTGAAGCGGGAGATGGTCTGCAGTCAGGCTTGAAGTCACATCCGCAATCACTGGTGCCGGTCTTCTGCCGCGTCGAAGATCAAGATGTCGCCGACCTCCGCGCAGTATAGTCGATTTGGCAGGGCTCTCCAACGTCGGTGATTCTGATATCGGCCTGATGCCGATGCGAGCGGACAGGGCGGTGCCCCAATCCTTCGCGTCAAAGAACCATATGGTTGATCGGGTATAGCTCCGCCTCTCGCTGACGGTCACGGCGATATCCAGGTCGCTGTCGGGACGGTGCGTTCCCTTGCGGCGGCTGCCGAACAGCCTGACCTGCTCGACCCGACTCTTGGACCTTGCCCAGGACCGGATGGCCTCAATCTGCTGCTCGGCGACAGCGATGTCTGATCGAATCGGTTGCATGGCTGGTCCGAGTTTCCGCGTCGCCTGTTGCGACCGCAAGGCAGCCGCTGCTGATAGGGCGAGGCCGGAACCATGACCGACATCGTCGCCGTCAATCTCGACGCGAGCAGGATCGCACGCCTCACTGCCCCCGCCGGTCAGCGACGTCATCCCTGGCACCGTGCGCCGAGGGCGACAAGGGCCTCGCCGTCGAGCGGCTCCAGACCGAGCTCAACCGCCTCGGCTATGGCCTCGTCGTCGATTTGCGCCGGCCGCTGCCGCAGCGGCCTTTACGCCGTCGGCCTCAAGGCAATTTTTTCATTCGAGGCCGACCACGATGCCGCGTCCTGACGCTCTGCCAACCAGTGAGACGCTAGCTGGAGCTGCCTTGCAGCTGTAACCTTCTCGCTCGGATGGCGCTGCCAAGGGAACGACAACCACAACAGCTTCCGATTGATACGCAAAGAGTATCGCGGAGTGATTCTCGTCAACAATCGGATCATATAGCGTGCCAGCATAGCGAATATAATTTAGGTCGACGTTCGGCTGCTCGCGACGAAGCTCTTGTAGAACGGATTTATATTGAGGTACCATACATATAAATCGCGGTTGCACACCGATAGCTGATTGATCGGCCAGAGTTTTGATTTCATCAATAAGCTTTTGGGCGTCCTTCTCTCTCAGGATGCGAAGGTTCGGCCCAACTGATGGGCCGACGCCCAGAAGAATGACTACCGGCGCGATGAATCCGAGCAAGAACGAAAGAGATTTTTCTCCATCGACCAAAGAGAAGCGATAGTCCGCTGGCAACAAGAGATGCGATTAAAGCTACAATACCAAGCGCGATTGCCGCCAGAAAGGCTCCGTTCAGGCCCGAATGCAGGCCGTAAACTATCCCACCTATCGCCGCCGCGCAGCCGACGAGGAGCGGCCATGACAAGAACCTGTCGCTCCGCCGCGCGCTGACGCTACCAGTTTGGCTCACAGCGGGCTCCTAAAGTCGGATGAGGCGCTGCCTCAGGCCGCTTACTCCATCGGAAAGGCGCTCCCTACCTTACCGTCGCCGCTGCTCACCCTCCACAACTATTGACGTCCTGGCGGCCGGGCTGAGCCGCACCACTCCCGGAGACCTCCCATGAAGCTCTTTGCCCTCGCGGCCGCCGCCGCGTGCGCGCTCGCGCTCGTCGCGTGCAACCCAAGCTCGACGCCTCGGTGTCGAGCACGGCCAGCAAGGCCGCTGCGGCCTGCCCCTACGTGCTGGCCGGCACGGCGATCGCGCCACCACAGGCAACGCCAAGATCCGGAGCGCCGCCGCCCAGGTCGCGCCCGTGGTCATCACCACCTGCTCAGCGCTTCAGGCCGGCCGGATCGTCGACGTGCAGTCGGCCGGGGCCGCCATCCTCAACGCGTACGGCTCGCTGCTCGCGGCCGGCGCGCTCACGAAGGCTTGATCATGAACACCAACCTCACCCTGCCGATCCGGCAGGCCCTTGTCGGCCTGGGGCCGCTCATCGTCGCCCTCGGCATCATGGATGCGACCGCATGGGGCGCCTGGGTCGATCAGCTGGCGCCGTATGTCGGCATCGCCATGACCATCGGCGGCCCTGCCGGAGGCGGTGACGCCGGGCCGCTGGCACTACGAGTCGAGCGTCACGTCGCGCTGCCCGACGCGGGACCCGTTACGACCGGCTGGCGGTCTTTGATTTCGAGGTGGCGCCATGATCACTTGGCAGGACATCCTCAACGCCTGCGGCGTCGACCGGTAGCAGTAGCATGCCCTGAGTTTGACGGGAGATCCGGCGATCCTCACGCTCTATGTGGCGTCGGATCTGACGACCTGGCTGGCCTATTTCGCCATCGGCCTGACGCTGCTCTTCCGCACCGTCCACTTCATCGACCGCGGCTCGTCAGCGCTCATCCGCCTCTTCGGCGCCTTCATCTTCCTCTGCGGCGCGTCGCACCTGACGATGGTGCTGACGCTGTTCTGGGGCATCTCATGAAGTGCACGCGGCAGCGTTGCCAGGTGGTATTGAGCACCTTGGCGGTGGCGGCCTTGCGGCCCTCGTGGGCGTCGGAGATGACCAGCTTGACGCCATGAACGGCGTCTCGTCCACGTGCATCTCCCATCTGATATGAGGCCGCGCTCGACTAGGAATGGAGCCAACACGTTCCGGCAGGCTTCCAAGAACCGGCCCGTCATCTCCTCGTCGGTGAAGGTTCGGGCAATGTGGTCGATCCAGATTCGAACGAAGTCGCCCGCCGGCTCGCCGCCGACATAGAAGCAGTCTCGCGCCACCTCCTGGCTGACGACGCCGACATAGAACTTCGGCAACAACCGATAGAGCGATGTGATCCTCTGGGCGATGTCGTGCTTGTCCTGTAAGGAGAAGCTTCCGACCGGATGATAGACCTTCCAGAGCGGCATTGAGATTCCTCCTCGATAGGTGCGGTGCGTGTCAGAGACGGGCAAACTCGCCGGCGCGGATAGCGGCGCAGGCTCTGGGATAGAGACGCACCATCTCGGCCGCCAAAAAGCGGGCCGGTACGTCGTGGAAGGTCCCATGCAGCTTGTCATAGCTCATGAAACTCCGGCCGGTGCTGTCGAAAGGCTGCAGGTGTGCGTCCGAACGGCCGTCGAATTCGAGCCTGGCCACGCACATCTTCTCGCAGAGCGGGGCATCGAAGGTCGGACTCACCTTAAGCCAACGCTCGCCGGTCCAGACTTCAGCGTAGCCGTGCCATGCGAACACAAGACCGCCCATGCGCTCGAGCGTCTTCCCGGTTGCGAGATGATTGGTCACATCCGCGAAGCCAAGTCGCGCCGGGACGCCCGCGGCCCGCGCCAGGGCGGCGAACGCCGCCGCCTTTGGCACACAGTATCCGCGGCCTTCGGCCAGTAGATCGCTCGCCTTGAACGAGTCTAACCGATCGAACTCAGGCGCATCATACCGAATGTCGCGGACGCGATAGAAGATGCGCCTCAAGATCTCGGCGGTATCCATAGCTCCTCCGGCCAGCGCGCGCGCCGTTCGAAGGACCAAAGGATGATTGCTGTCCACGTATTCGCTGGGTGCGAGATAGACGCGATTAGTGTCGGTTTCGGACATCGGACTCTCCGGGCGACGAGGGCATTTCGCCCGCCGCGCTCGGAAGCGTATTGAACAAATCGGCGCCTAGCCCCGCCCGTACATCGCGAGGGCCACCGGAGACGTGCCAGAGATGCGCTTGCACTCGCGAGTCATATGGGCCTGATCGGCATAGCCGAGATCGACCGCAAGGTCCGCGGCGCCCGCACGCCGCTCGGCCAACTCATTCAGTCGCGCGAGCAATCTGCGGAACCGGAAGATGCGCTGCAGCGCCTTTGGTGACAGTCCAACCTCCTCTGCGAACATCCGTCGAAGGTTGCGCTCGCCGACCGATAGGCTTGCCGCGATCTCCTGCACCCGTGTCGCGCCGTCCCTCAGTTGGCCCACAGCTTCGAGGACGACGTCGACTGGAGCGGCGCCGACCTCTAGCCGGTCCGCAACCAGCCACTCGAGCGCGAGTCGCTGCTCTGCGCTCGTCCGGGCCTTGCCCAGTCGGGCTTCCACAGCGCCCGCTGAAGGCAATATGTCGCAAAGTCGGACGGTGCGCCCTCGAAGCGATGATGCCGGAATGCCGAGAACCGCACGGGCGGCGCCGGGCTGCAGTCGGATACCGACGTTGGTCCCCTGGGCTGGCAGATGACCGGTGAACGCCACATCCGCGTGGCCGACGACGACGAGTTTTACGCTATCCCAAACAAGGTCGATGCAGCCATCCGGGAACAGCCTGAGCCGTCGCGACCACCCTGTAGCGCCCCACCACGTACAGACCGTCGCGCCCTTCGCTTCCGGCAAGTTCAAGGCGAATTCGACGTACCGCGACCGCACGGTGAATGAGGTCCCGAGAGATCGCTTCTCAACCACGTTGTGCAACGGTATCGCCATCTTCGAACGCAATCCCAGCGAGCGGCGGCTGTCAATCAGCCGCTCGAAGGGCGATCCGTTGAAATCGCGCTCGAAGTGTAGAAAGCTCCAAAGGAGAGCAGATGATCAAGGCGCTTCCGTGCTGTGGCCGATATGCGTGCGAGCTCCCGGTGCCGTCGCAGCCCGCACACCCATCGTTCGCCAAGCCGTCATCGCACCTGCGACGACGCGACGCGGCTCGCCAACGCGAACCGCTTCGCGCTGGCCACGGCGGCCGCCGTTCTATCGCAGCGGCGGGGCGTAGAGAACGCCGCCCATGCTCCAGAGCTGGTTAAGTCCGCGCGGGATGCCGAGCTTGGAGCCGGTGCCAAGGGAGCGTTCATAGATCTCGGCATAGTTCCCGGTCGCCTTGACGGTACGGATCGCCCAATCCGCGTCGAGGCCGAGAGCCTTGCCGAAGCCACCCTCCGCGCCCGTGAACCGCCGGACGTCCGGCTTCTGGGATTTCAGGGCCTCGTCGATGTTCGTGCTGGAGATGCCGAGCTCCTCGGCATTGACCAGCGCGAAGTTCACCCATTTCACGACGGTGAACCAGGGGAAGTCGTCGCCGCGCACGACCGGTCCCAGCGGCTCCTTCGAGATCACGTCCGGCAGCACGATCGTCTCGGCCGGGTTGGCGAGCCTGAGCCGCTCGCCATGCAGTGCGGCTTGGTCGCGGGTCAGCACGTCGCATTGCCCGGCCTCGAAAGCTGCCAGGGCGTCCGCCGCGTTCGGATAGACCTTCTCTTCATAGGTCATGGAGTTGAGCTTGAAGAAGTCGGCCAGGTTGAGCTGCGTCGTGGTGCCGGCCTCGACGCAGACCTTCGCCTTGTCGAGCGCCAGCGCCGTATCGGCCTTGAACGAGCGCTTCGCCAGGAAGCCCTGGCCGTCATGGTAGGTGATACCGGCAAAGGCGAGCCCGAGCTCGGCTTCGCGGCCGAGCGTCCACGACGAGTTGCGCGCCAACAGATCGACCTTGCCAGCCTTCAGCGCCTCGAAGCGCTGGCTCGCGGAGAGCGGCGTGAAGGCGACCTTACCCGCGTCGCCGAGCACGGCGGCAGCCACGGCACGGCAGAAATCGACATCGAAGCCGCGCCAGTTGCCCTGCTCGTCCTTCTCCGAGAAGCCGACCACGCCTTCGCTGACGCCGCATTGCAGCGTGCCGCGCTGCTTCACGGTGTCGAGCGTGCCGGCGCCGGCCGGAAGGGCGAAGCCGACGACGGCGGCGAGGCCGAGACCGCAGCGGCGCATAACCCAAGAGGCCTTCGACATGACTGACTGTTCCTTTCGCAGATCGGCGGAAGCGGCGAGGGCGGTCACAGCGTCGCCTTGTGGCGGATGATGACCTTGGTGCCGACCGGCACACGCTCGTAGAGGTCGACGATATCGCCGTTGGCGAGCCGGAAGCAGCCCGACGAGATCGCCTGACCGATCGTCTCCGGCTGGTTGGTGCCGTGGATGCGGAAGACGGTCGAGCCGAGATAGAGGGCGCGCGCGCCCATCGGGTTGCCGGGACCGCCGGCCATGAAGCGCGGCAGGTAGGGCTGGCGCTGCAGCATCTCCGGCGGCGGGCGCCAGTCCGGCCACTCGGCCTTGCGGCTGACCTTGACCTGGCCGGACCAGGTGAAGCCCTCGCGGCCGACGCCGATGCCGTAGCGCAGGGCGTGGCCATTGTCCTGCACCACGTAGAGGAAGCGGTCGGCCGAGTGGATGACCACCGTGCCCGGCGCCTCGTTGGAGCGGAACAGCACCATCTGACGGGCATAAGGCCCCTGGGCGATGCTGACTTCCGCGGTCGAGATGCGGCCCGGCTCGTCGCCGATGTCCATGGTCTCGTGCATCGCCGCGGGCGGGCGCTGCTGGGCGCTCGCGGCTCCCGACCAGGCGAGGAGGGGAGCCAGGGCGAGGCCGGACAGCAGAAGGCGGCGCAGGGCGTAGCGGGGAATGTAGCTCATGTGGTCTCTCCCGGTCAGCCGCAGCGGATGAAGATGAAGGTGCCGTAGCGGGCATTCACGTCGGGATCGACGAAGCGCATCACGAGTTCCTTCGGCGTCGCCGACAGCACCTCGCGATCCTGCGGATCGCCGGCCGGGGCCTCGAAGCCCAGATAGGTCTTGCCCCCCGGCCCGGCCTTCAGCCGCAGCTCGTACAGCTTGGGATCGTCGGCGACGTGCATCATCACGCCATCGCCCGGGCCCTTCGCGATGGTGTAGGGCTGCTTGCATTGCGCGCGCGCTTCCGCCTCGGTGCGCTTGCGGTCCTTCTCCGTGTGGAAGGAAGCGACGCCCCAGCGCCCGATCAGGACATCACGCGAGATCCCGGTCGGGGCCGGCGCCCTAGACCCGACACTCGTCGAGGGCAGCAGACCCTCACCACCGCCGCAGCCGGCGAGCGCCAGAGACAAGACGAGAGCGCAGGCCGGGGCCGCACGTGCCGGGCGGTGCGCGCGGCGCGATTCGATAGCGGTTCTCATCTTTCCTCCATGATCGCGTGGTGCGGAATCCTCCGGACGTTACCGATGCTTTGGCTCGGCCGCCACCCTTCGCGTCGCCGGCCATCCGCCCCGCGCGCCCGACTCGAAGGTGACATGCGCGCCCTGCACCCGGTTCGGAGCGACGCTGTTGGACAGGGCGTCGATGCGCACGGGCCAGTGAACCATTCGGCCGGACCCGGACGGGATGGCCTTCGCCGGGCGCGATAAATCGACATGACAACCTCCGTTGGCCCAGGACGGAGCTCCAACGCAGTGCCGATCTTGGCCGCGCATCGGCCGCGGCCTGGCTTTCAGCCGGGCCGTTGCTCGAGCGCTGGCGCCCTGCGCCAATAGAGGGGGCCGAAATAGATCCTGACCGTCCCATGTCTCTCCGATGGGGCGCAGGGGCGAGGCGGTTCGATCAGGGTTGAGAGGAGAGACGGCCGTGAGCGAGATGGCTGCCGAGTTCGTTGAGGCGTGGCGCGCCCAAGACGCCGGCGTGCTCGGCATCCGGCTCGATGGATGTCCTGGCGCGGCGGGGCTCGGCAGGCGCTCTCTGCCAGCGCCTGCTCGGCGTCCCGCGAAGGCGCGATCAGTCCGGCGCGCGGCCTTCGGCGGGCCCTAGATCGATCCCGCGCTCCCGCAGAGTCTCCTCGGCGATGCGAAAGCCCTCGACGCCCGCCGGAAGTCCGCAATAGATGACCGCCTGCAGCAGGGCTTCTTTGACCTCGTCAACGGTCGCCCCGTTGTTGATGGCGCCGTTGACGTGCAGGCGCAGTTCGGCACCGCGATTAAGTGCGACCAGAATTGCGATGCACAGAAGGCTGCGCGTCTTGGGCTCGAGGCCGGATCGGGCCCAGATTTCTCCGAAGCAGTATTCTTCGGAAAGACGTCGGAGGTCCGCGTTGAAGCGATTCGTACTCGCCTCGCGCTTGGCGAAGTAGGCATCCCCGATGACGCTCTTGAGGATGTCCCGGCCTTGCTCGCGACGCGAGGCCGGCCCCTTGGCTGTTGCATCGGCTGGCTCAATGACCTTCATCGGCTGGTTCCCGGGTGGGCGCTTTCGGCGCCGACGGTCGCGCCGGCCCACCGCTCGAAGTGTTGAATGATCGTTGCGTAGTCCTTGCCGCCGTCGCCTTGGGCCACGGCAAAGGCGAGAATCTGCTTGACGGTTTGTCCGAGCCACAGGAGCGAACCTGCCTCCTCGGCCTCCTCGGTACAAAGCCGAACGTCCTTGTAGAGAAGCTCAGTGGCGAAACGCAGCGGGAAAGTCCTCGACAACACGCATTGGGGGACCTTGTCGAGAGTCGCTGAGTTGCGGCCGCTGGAGACGTTGATGACGTCGAGCATGACCTGTGGATCGAGGCCGGCCTTGGCTCCCATGACCAGCGTTTCGAACGCAGCCAGCGCATTGGTGGCGGCGAGCATATTGTTGACCAGCTTCATCGATTGGCCGAGGCCCGGCACGGAACCGATGTAGAATACATTGCGCCCGAGCAGCCTCAATAGGCTCTCGATGCTCTCGAACGCCTGGCGGTCCCCTGCCGCCATGACCGAGAGCGTCCCGGCCTCCGCGCCCACTACGCCGCCGCTGACGGGCGCGTCGATGAAGGTGATACCTTTGTCGGCGAAGTGCCGGGCCAGTTCTTTGGCGACCCGCGGACCGGTCGTCGACAGATCCACGACGATCTTCGTCGCGTTCCCCTCGATCACTCCGGACGGTCCAAGGCATACCGCGCGGACCGATTGCGGCGTAGGAAGGCTCAGGAAGACGATCTCGGCCGCCGCTGACACCTCCGCGGGCTGTTCGGCGACAGCGGATCCCTCGGCAGCGAAGGCCGCGAGTATGTCGGGGACGATGTCACAAACGACCATGGGCTGCCCGGCTGCGAGCAGCCGTTGCGCCATGCGCGCACCCATGTTGCCGAGCCCGATGAAGCCGATCCGCCGCACCTTCGCCGAAGCTGCGGGCGGAACGCGGTCGATGACGGCGGCCATCAGTTCTGCACCAACGGGCAGTCGCCGGCATTGAGCGGCCGGAACGCCTCGTCGCCCGGGATCGTGGCCTTGAGCTTGAGGAGATCCCACTCGCCCTTGGACTCCGCGGGGTTCTTCACCTCGAAGATGTAGATATCGCGGATGACGCGACCGTCGGGTCTGATCCTGCCGTTCTTGGTCATGACATCGTTGATCGGCATGGCACGCATCTTCGCCATGACGGCGGCTGGATCGGCCGACCCGGCATCCTCGACGGCCTTGAGATAGTGCAGGGTTGCGCCATAGGCACCGGCCTGCAGGCTGGTTGGCGGCCGGCCGTGGATCGCCTGGAAGCGCTTGCTGAAGGCACGTGCTTCGTCGCTTTGATCCCAGTAGAAGGCATCGGCGAAGAGGGTACCCTTTGCGGTCTCCAGACCGATTGCATGAATGTTGGTGAGAAACGCGGTCAAGGCAACGACCTGTTGTCCGGCCGTCGACACTCCGAATTCCTTGGCTTGCTTGATGCCGTTGATGGTGTCGCCTCCCGAATTGGCGAGGGCGATCACATTGGCTTTGGCGTTCTGGGCCTGCAGCAGGTAGGAGGCCATGTCGGAGCTGTTGAGGGGGTGACGGACGGAGCCGATCACCTTGCCGCCGTTGGCCTTGACGACGTTGGAGGCATCGCGCTCCAAGGCGTGCCCATACGCGTAGTCGAGTGTGATGAAGAACCAGGTGTCCGCGTGGCCGGACTTCATGACCGCCTTGGCGGTCGAATTCGCAAAGGAATAACTGTCGAAGACCCAGTGCACCGAATTGGGCGAACAGGCCTTGCCGGTCAGATCCGACGACCCGGCGGCGGTGTTGATCTGGACGCGGTTCTTCTCACGGGTCAGTTGCTGCACCGCCAGCGCGACGCCGGAATGACCGAGACCGACAATGGCCTGCACATCGTCCTTCTCGTACCACTGGCGGGCGATCAGCGAGCCGATATCGGGCTTGTTCTGATGGTCGGCCGCCAGCACTTCAATAGGACGGCCCAGTACCTTGCCGCCGAAGTCGGCAACCGCCATTTTGACGCCGACGACGTCGCCCGGCCCCTGCTGATCGGCCAGGGAACTGGTCATGTCGTCGAGGACGCCGATCCGGAATGGCTCGGCGGCCGAAACGGATGCTGCACCAGCACCCGTCAAGGCGCATACGAGCGCCCGGACGGCCCATGTCCGCAGATAGGTCATGTCATTTCCTCCCCTGTGGCACGGTTGGACGCGACGGGCCGTGCCGTGATTTTGATGTTCGCGTTGCGTCGCGCTTTGGCGCTGGCGCTCAGGCCGCTTTCTTCGAGCGGCCCTTGAGCTTCGGCATGACCTCCTCGGCGAACATGGTGAGGGAGGCCAACGTCTTGTCCGCCCCATAATATGGCGGATAGTGCAGCATGAGAGACGTGAAACCGGTGCGCGCGTGCAGTTGCTCGATCTTCTCCCGGACCGTTGACGGCGAGCCGTGAATGATCGTGTGCGTCAGCAGATCATCGTATTTTGATCCCTGATCGTCGCTTCGCTTGCCCTGCGACACGACACCGAGGTAGCCCACCGTCTGCTTGCCGTCGAAATGGCTGAAATGGCGCAGGAGGCCCGCTTCGCTGTCGGCTTTGGCCTGGGCGTCGGTCTCGGCCACATAGACCCACCTCGCCACGTCGATTTCGCCGCGCGCCGGATTGGAGCGCAGCCGCGCCGGCGTCTCCTCGAGCGCCGCCCGGTAGGCCTTGACGTCATTGGCCAGACCATCTGTCGGCGTCAGCGACGAGAGCATCAGGCCGAAACCCATCCGCCCGGCAACGCCGATCGAGCGTTCGGTGGCCCCGGCGAGATAGAGCGGTGGATAGGGTTGCTGGATGGAATGCGGGAATATTTCATAGTCGCCGTCGATGTCTATATTGAAATACTTACCTTTATGCTTGACCTTTTTTTCGGCAAACATCTGGTAGATCAGCGGCAGTGCTTCTTCCTGAATATCTCTGCGTTCGTCGAACGGAACGCCGAAGCCTTCAAACTCGTAGGGTCTGTAGCCGGATCCGAAACCCAGCACGAAGCGCCCGTTGGAAAGCACGTCGAGGAAAGCAGCATTTTCGACAACCCGGACCGGGTTGGCGAGCGGCAGTGCGACCACCGCGGCCCCTAGTTTGATGCGCTTGGTGAGGGCCGCGATATAGGCGGCGTACACGTAGATGTCCGGCATGATGCCGTACTTGTTGCTGAAATGATGTTCCGCAATCCAAGCATAGTCGTATCCTAGCCGATCGGCGGCCAGGATTTGTTGCGTGACCCTATGATGTACATCTCGATGCGGGTAAAGTTCGACGTCTATATTTGGATGGGACGTGAACAGAATACCAAAATCCATAAGGCTTTCCTCCCTGTGCGACGCTCGGCCGACGCTGTTGTCGCTATTAGGGAGGAAGGTCGGTGCCAACGCCAATATAATGACGACTTAACAGAAATAGGATTTGGTTATGCCGGGGAGGAGGGCGAACTTATATCGTCGAGCCGGCTGCGGCGAGCCGAGCGATCCAACGGCCGTCCTCCACGAGACGGTGGACCTCGGCGCGCACGGCGCGGTACGTCTCCTGCGCGGCTTCGCTCAGCGGCCGCAGCGACGAGTAGCAGAGCGTCACGTCCCAGCTCATGCCTTTGTCCGCCAAGGGAGTGGCGGCGATCTTCCCACGCGCGAGATGGTCGACGGCGTGGATTGGCAGCAGGGTGACGCCCTTGCCCGCGCTGGCCAGCTCCACCATGAGGGTCAGCGCATCCACCTCGATGACCGAGCTGGGCTCCATTCCACACTGGTCGACGAGATCCCGCAGGACATGCGGCCGGTGCGGCAGGATCATCGGCGTCTCGCCGATTTCCCGGAGATAGGTGCGGCCATGGGGCCTGGCGAAGGGCTCGTCCGGGGCCGACATCAGGAACAGGTCCTCAGCCAGCAACTTCTCCTGAATCAGGACCTTGCTGGGACGGACCCCGTAGAGCATGGCGAGATCCATGCTGCCGCTGAGGAGCCATTCGTGCAGCAAGGCACTGAAGCCCTCGGCCATGCGGAGGGAAATCCCCGGGTAGGCCTCGCTGAAGCGGGCAACGAACGGATCGGCGAACATGCGGATGACCGGGACCGGCATGCCGATGCCGACGGCGCCGGTGATCTGCGACCGACCCGGCCGGTTCTGAAACAGGCTGCGCACGTCCTCGAACTGGTTGAGCAGGTGAGCGCAACGGTCGAGAAACAGGGCTCCGTTGGCGGTGAGGACGACGCCGTGGCCGTGGCGATGGAACAGCTTGGTGCCCAGTTCGGCCTCCAGGAGCTGCATCTGGCGACTGAGCGCCGGTTGCGATATGCCCAGAACGGCGGCCGCCCTGGTCATGTTGCGCAGGTCTGCGACGTGGACGAAGTACCGGACCCGCCTGAAATCCATGGCAACCCGCCCCGCCCTATCGTTGCGAATGCTGGTGCGACAGCCTCAGTCCTGGCCGCGGCCAGGCAACGGCCAGAAGCTCGCCGGTGCCGGACAACGTAAGGTAAGCGGTCGAAAGGTCCGGGCCGCCAAACGCGATGTTGGTGCAGTATGGCACCGGCGTTTCGACAAATTCGACCAGTTCGCCAGCGGGCGAGATCACGGCGACCCCGCCGCGAACGATGGACGCGACGCAGACGTTGCCGCCCGCCTCGATCGCTAGGGAATCGAAGCGATCATAGCCGCCAGCGCCAAAGACGATTCGTCCGCCATGCGGCGAAGGCCATGGCGCCTGCGCGATCTCGCCCTCGCCGGTGATCGTGAAGGCCCAGAGCCGGCTCGTATCCGTCTCAGAAACATAAAGCGTGTGGCCGTCGGGCGACAGGCCAATGCCGTTGGGAGTGGTCATCGGGAAGATGACTTCCCTGATCAGCGAGCCGTCGGCGCGTGCATAGAACACGCTGCCGCGGTCCATGCTTCGGCCGGAGATCTTGCCCAGATCCGTGAACCAGAAGCCACCTTCGCTGTCGAAGACGATGTCGTTGGGTCCGCGCAGTGCAACGCCGTTGCAATGCGTGTAGAGGATTTCCGACCGGCCGGTGGTCAGCTCCACGCGCTCGATTCGTCCGCCGGCATAGTCGGAGGGCAAGCCGACCGGGCGCAGATATTCGCCCGGAACGTCGTGCCAGGCGAACCCGCCATTGTTGCAGATGTAGCAAAGCCCGCCGGGACCGATGGCCGCGCCGTTGGGGCCGCCGCCCAAATGGGCGATACGCTCGATGCGCCCGTCCGAATGGACGCGGCTCAAATCGCCGCTGGCAATCTGGACCAACACAACCGACCCATCAGCCAGGGCGATCGGACCTTCAGGAAAACGAAGTCCGTCTGCCACGCGCTTGTACATTGAGCTCCCCCGATTGGCTCGTCCTCCAGACATGCGAGCGCGGTCCCTCGATCAACTACCATCCGTCGACGACGACCGCCTCAGCCTTTCACCGGCTCACCAGCGCTTTCCTCAATGAACGCGATGCCAGCGGCCTTAAGCGCAGCGCGGAAAGGTCAACGGCGCGAGCCTCCGCGCCCAGTGCGTCCCGCCTGATGCCGTCGATCTGTGGATCTTCGTGAAAGCGCCGCGACCCGCGACGTGGAGCTGCCGCGGATGAAGTCGGGACGGCAGCTGACGTGGGGCAGGCGGGAGCGGCCTGCGGCCGAAACGGCGGCGTGATCGAGACGGTCGTTCCAGACATTTTTCCACCTCGTCGTCCGGCTGCGTGGTCCGCCGGCTCGCGCCGGCAGGGTGGACGCCGAGGGTGCAGTGTGCGAACCTCGCTTGAGCTCGAGCTATCTATCGAGGGTTGCGGAAGGATGCTCTATGGCTGATGTTGCCGAAGGTCCAACGCTTCTCGTCAAGAAGTTCGCAGGACTCGCCCTCGTTATCTTGGGGCTTTTAGGCCTTACGCTTGGTTACGAGTATGATTCAGGCTCGCTAACGTGGCTCGGCATACTGGCGTTGGTGATTGGTGCGGGGCTGTTGGCGCTGAAGATTATTCGCCGAAATCCGAGCTGAAGCGCATTTTTCGTCGACGCGCGCAAACAACAGCAGCTCGACGCCTAGGTGCGCTGCTTCACGGTTGCCAATGCGAGATCGTGAAGGCGCCGGCTCAGGATATCGTAGCCTGCCGGCGAGAGGTGCAGCCGGTCGCCTTCAAAATTCGGGCACGGCTGCTGCCCTCCACATGTGATCGCATCGTCGATGTTGAGGGTCGAAGCACCTACCTGAGCGGCGTCCTTTCGTAGCTGCGCGTTTATTTGCTGCCGATCGGCATCTCTGAAGGAAAAATCTCGCCCTCGTGGGAGAAGCTCTACGACGAAGAGGTGGCCGGCAGGCCATGTCGTTTGCGCGAGACGCAGGATCCGGCGGAGGCCAGCTGAAATAGCGCAAGCGCTGGCACCCATCGATAAATTGTTTGTACCCGCCAGAATCACAATATTCCTGGGCGAGATTTCCTTGAGCCCGTCCGCTTGCATGCGCCAGATAACGTGCTGTGTTTCGTCGCCGCCGACACCTAAATTTAACAAGTTTTGGCTGGAAAGACTGTCTGCGGCGGTTTTTGTCGGCCAGTGCTGAATCAACGAATCGCCGATCGCTACCGCATCGACTATCGAAGATAAGTTCGAAAGCGTGCGTTGATATCTTGCCTCACGGAGGGGGTTGGGGGGAGGCGCAGGTGTCGTCGCGATCTGCACCTGTTCGGGGCTGCATTCACGAGCGGCGAGCGGCCACATCGATGTGGAGGCCCATAGGACGCACGCCAGCACGGCTCGGTTCAACATTCTTCCGCTCCTTGTCGGTGTAGCCTTTGGTTAGCGACGGCGCGTGTTTATCGCGACGACTGGCGCCGCCGCGAGCCAGGATAGCCCGCCGCGACGACACGCAGCGGCGGACGAAGCAGAGGCTCGAGCTGGTCGCGCGGTCGAACGATCCGGCGGTGCTCAACCCCGTCAGCACGTCTTTCACGTTCACGGCCACGATAAGCACGGCTCAGCGGCACCCGGCAAAGCGGCACGGTGACGGTGCCGCCCAGAAGAGAAGCCCCCGCTCCCGTCTGCCAGGGGGGCGCGTTCGAGGCGGGCCGCCGCGCATCTGTATTGAGCGGAACGACTTCTCGTCGAGTCATCATCCCGCTCTAACTCATTGTTTGAGCATGATCTTGCCCTCAAACTGATGTTCAGTTTCTCGATCACACCGCAGGCTCAGTATCTGGCGCGCTCGCGTTCCAGATCGTCGGCGGTATAGGGCCGCCCGCTGGCATCGAAGCTGTGCCATCCGGCCTGGCGATAGCTCTCGCCGCGTTGACGCGCATCGACGACCTTATGCCGCTCAAGAATGGCGCGTGCCGCATCCACATCGCCATCGGCCACACGGGCCGACACCAGGGTGCCGCCGCGACGAACCCCTTCGGCGTAGACGTGTGCCTGCTCCTCCGGAACGCCATTGTCGGTCATCGCGCCGACCAGACCACCGGCTGCGCCACCGACGGCGCCGCCCGTAACGGCTCCTGCCGCTGTGGCCGCGAGCCAACCGACGGCGACGACAGGCCCGACGCCGGGAATTGCCAGCATGCCCAGGCCGGCGAGCAAGCCACCGGCACCGCCGATGACCGCGCCGATCCCGGCGCCCGTGGCGGCAGCTTCGCCCGCATCGCTATCGCCATCGTCACGGATGCGTCCGTCACCGTTGTTGGCCACCAAGCTGATGTCGCTGCGCGGGACGCCTTCAGCCTCCAGCTGTTCCACCGCTGCTCTTGCAGCCTCATAGCTATCGAATAGGCCAGTGACCGTTTGAGTCATCTCGATCTCCTCGGGTTCGTTACTTCGTGACGACATTGCCTTGGTAGTCGACGGCCACGTCGTGGGTGCGTCCCGCCTTGGCGGCCTTGCCCCGCCAGATCCCGTCCTGATCCTTCTTCAGCGCGGTCACCTCGGAATAGCCCCTCGATTCGATCCGGCTCTTGGCCTGCGCCTCGGTAAAACTGTTGGCGCCGCCCGCGGGAGCGCCGGGATTGTTGCCGTCCTTCGTCGATACAGCTGGGTTGGCCGGTGCGCCGGGATTTGCAGCGGGCGCAGTCTGCGCCATCGCGCTCGTCGCTAGACCGAGCGCGCACGCACTCAATATCAACAGCTTCATGTCGTTCCCCTTGGTTTGGACAAGGAAAATGGAGAGCGCGGTTGAATGTTCCGCGGCGCGACGGCTGCGCGCGCTGCACGCGCCACCGACGGCGGCCTCGCCAACCAGGCGTCGAGTGGTCCGCGCCTTGCGACCCGGCCTGCCGCGCCCCAGCTTGGGGCCATGAGCGCGAGCGGGCCCAGAGAGATGAGCGCGAGTAGGCCGAACGAGAGCAGCGTCCCTACCCTCTGCGTCGGCGGCATCGTGCTGCTGGCAGCGTTTGGCGGGGCTCTGCTCGGTGGCCTAGAAGGGGCCGGTGCCGCATCTTTCGCCGCCCTCCTCGTGGTGGGCGGGGGGTACTCGCTGCTGGCTTGGATCTTTCGCTGGCCGGGATTGCAGTGGCACCATCTCGAGTTCCTGATCCCGTAAGGCCGCCGCTCCGGCTCGCGCCGGCGCGATATGCAGCTATCGGTCTTTCGGGAACCCGGGCCTTGCCGATCGGGTTTCCTCCCGCGGATGTGTACAGGAGCGAGGCCATGAGAATTCTGTTGGCGTCAGTGGTGGCAATGTTCGTCGGAACCGCCGGGGCGGCGTGGGCCGATGTTCCCGGGGCGGATTGGATGCCGGCCGAGCAGGTGAAGCAGAAGCTCGCCGCAGCAGGCTACTCCGATATCTACGAACTGGAGGCGGATGACGGCCGGTGGGAGGGCGAAGGGCTGAAGGCAGGTCAGCGCCTGGAATTCCACGCGGATGCGCGCACGGGCGCGATCCTCTCCGAGAAGCCCGACAGGGATTAGGGCCTGGCCGATCGTTTCGAGCGCGTCGCTAGCGTAGAGAAGCCTGATATTCAAATGCTCTGAGCTCGCATTGGATCAGCCTGGTCGAGGAACGCTCTGAGAAGCGCACCGATGGCCCAGGCTGATCCGCCTATGTCACGGTGTGGCGCTTCGATTCCACGAACGGCTATCGGCCGCGACCGGAGCACGCGGGATCGCGCGGCATGAATTTCCATCGACTCTGCCCTGTGACTCGCTGGATTGGCTTTAGAGCGCGCAAACTAAAGCGCCGGGCCCCCGCGTTTCCGGGCCTAGCTTCGGGACGCGCGGGCAACCTCCCCAGGCTCGCTGTCAGCCGTGAACGAACACCAGCCAGCAGGTGCTCAGCAGCGGAGCGACGATACCGAGTAGGATGGGAAGCAGATTGCGAGCCATGAAGTGAAGTAATCATGCCGAATACATCTCAGGATGGAAGGGTTAACGTCGGGATCGAACATTGGTTCGAAAATAAGTTCCTGGTCGTCGACGCTCGCGGAAACCAGAGCCCCTCTCAGCCGTTGTCGCAGCAGCAGGATTACCAGGAGAGCCTCTGATGGCAAGCCACAAGTCGAAGGTCGGCGAGTACGAAGTGGATAGCTTTGCCCGAAGGCATCGCCTGACGCGGCAGCAGGTCCTTAAGCTCATCCGGGATCGTGGCAACGACCGAATGGAGCTCGAAGCGGCCGCGGCCGAGCTCATTCGGCCCGTCTGCGTTCCGTAGGCCGGGACCCCTGCCGGAGCGTAAACCGACACCGGTCCGGTCGACCGTCACCGTTCATTCGCTCCTGTTGCATCGATCGTGTCCCCAGGCGTGGTGTAGCTGATTGCGGCTACGACGCTGTTCGGCTTGGCCGGGTATCAGGCTGCCGTAAGGGCAAGTTGACGATGGATCATCGCTCAAGGCGGTGGAAACGCCGGAGCCGCCCATGGCCTTCACCAGATCGTCCACCACGCGGGTCGAGACGCCCTGGATGTAGGCCTCCTGGACCACCGCGGTGAGCGCCTTCTCGGCCAGCCGGCGCGGCTCCAGGAAGCCGGGAAAGTAAGAGCCCTTGCGCAGCTTTGGAATCCGCAACTCGACCGTGCCGGCCCGGGTCTTCCAATCCCGCACGCGGTAGCCATTGCGCTGTGCCAGCCGCTCCACGCTCCTCTCGCCATCGCCCGCACCAGTCAGGCCGCCGACCTCCAGTTCCATCAGCCGCTGCGCGGCAAAGCCGATCATCTCCCGCAGCAGATCGGCATCAGGGGGTCTTCTCCAGCAGCTCTTTCAGGCTCATCATCTCGTCGGTCATCGGTGGTCCTCGGTTCAGGTTGGCTGTCGCAACCCGACCTTATCGGCGAACCGCCGATGACCGCCGCGCCGGCGATCGCCCGCTACAGCCCTTCTCAACGAGAGCGCGGGCGACCGCCTCCGCTACCGCGGAGCTACACCAATCAACGGGACACGACCTGTTGCGGCTGGGCTCCCTGCGGTCAAAGCAAGTGCGAGTTGTAGCCCGTGGCGTGGCCAGTCCTCGCGTCCGACTACCACTTTCTAGGTATGTCGATATCGCTTGCTGGGTACGGCCGACCTATCACGTATTAGGCATGCGCAAGTTTTGCTGAATTGTGCATAATGCGCGGGTAGTAAAGATTCGTCGGCCTTTTTACAGTCGATGAACAAGACGCTGATAAAAGAGCGCGCTCGTACTGATTCAAAGGGAGATTTTGCTTCTACGGCCGGCGCGTTATCGCGTGCGGCGGATTTCGGCTGCGCGTTACGCAAGTAATACGCAAAATCATCATACACATCTGATGGCAGGCTGGACCAATGGTTGACTTGAATGTCGCGAGTGGAGCGACAACGTCGCTGGGCACGAGCACATCCTACCAAAGCATTTTTTTCGGAACGGGGTCGACACTCGTTGTCGATGGCGCCTCCGTGTCGACGGCATATCTCGATACCGGAACCAATTCCGTGATCAAGGTCGCCAACGGGGGCACCTTGGTCAATACGGGGTGGACCGGAGGATCGGGCGCGACCTATGAGGTCGAGGGCGCATCGACGCTGGATTTCTCGGGCGCGACTGCCGGCGGCGGCGGGATCGTCGGCGAGACGGTCATCTTCAGCGGGGTTGGCCACGGGACCGTGAAACTTCCGGGCGGTGTGCTCGACTACGCGAATCCCAATCAATCCGGCCTCACCGTCCAAGGTTTCGGCTCGGGCGATCTGTTGCTGTTCGGCGACGCCCACATCACCGAGTTCAGGACCATTGGCAACGGCGACGGCACGATGACCATTCAGGCGGTGGACGTCCAGAGCGTTTGGTACACGCACATCCTGTCCTCGGTCACGCTGTCGGGCAATTTTGACCCCACCCATTTCGTCTTCGATCCGGCCCTTGGCACAGTCAGCTATGCCTGCTTCCTCGCCGGCACCATGATCGCGACGCCCGACGGCGAAGTGGCGGTCGAGGAACTCCGCATCGGCGATCTGGTGCTCGGCGCCGATGGCCGCTCGCGCCCGGTGCGCTGGATCGGCCGTCGGCAGGTCGTCGCCATGTTCGCCGATCCGGTGCAGGCCTACCCGGTGCGGATCGTTGCCGGCGCACTCGGCGGCGGGCTGCCGGTCCGCGATCTCTTGCTATCGCCGGACCATGCGCTGCTCGTCGACGGGGTGCTGGTGCAGGCCGGAGCGCTGGTGAACGGCAGCAGCATCGCTCGAGTCGAGCGGCCGGACGCTCGCTTCACCTACTTCCACATCGAGCTCGATGATCACGCGCTGATTCTCGCCGAGGGCGCGCCGGCAGAGACCTTCGTCGACAACGTTACCCGTCGGCGCTTCGACAACTACTCGGAATACGAGGCCCTGTTCGGCGACGGTGAGGCTTGCATCCCTGAACTCGAACTGCCGCGCATCAAGTCGGCCCGTCAGATGCCGCGGGCCATGTGCGAGCGTTTGAGTGCCGAGGCCGCGGCACTTGGCTTCTTGAGCCAAGCCGCCGCATAGCGTTGGCGCGATGACCCCGTCCGCTTTTGCGAACGGGGTCTTTCCGTTAAGGCGAAGAGATTAAGCGGCCTGTTTGGCGACCGATGCGTCAGCCCTCTCGATGCGAGCCCGGACCCGCGAGCGGCAACTGCCGGAAGCTCTTCACACGGGGCAGATCCAACTCGCCGGTGTGAGCGGTGTCGGGGCCATACAAGGCCTCATACTCAGCATAACTATCGAAGCGACTGCGGAAGGCATTACCTTTCAACTGCTGAAGGACGAAGCGCGGCGGGACCTGGCCATCTATCTCCTGGCTGATCGTCGGAACTCGACGAGGGGGTTGCTGCCGTGCCGGATTTGCCGAGCACAGCAGCCTTCATCGAGCTTTCCGCCGATGGACCGGTGTGTCCACAAGCGGGGGCTAAAGCGCTTCCCCCCGAGCGGGTGGCCACACGTTCAGTGAAAAGCGTCCTCAGATTCAAACACGTGGAGCGTTTTCGAACCGATCAAGTGTGATCGCGACATGCTCGCGGCGTCTGCCACCGCAGGCACGGAACGGTCATTCGCAATGTAGATCGGCGCTCAGCTTTCTGCGCCGCACGGTCCATCGGCAGGAACGCTTTGGGGTCGCCGCCGTTATTGGATGATCATCCAACGATGGGAGCGCCGACCGATGGCTGCCATCACCGAACACTCCTACGGCTCGAGCCCGTCCGCCACGTCAGCGAGCGCAGTGGCGGACGGGGACTATGCCGCCCACGAACAGGCGTATCGCGGCTTCCTGCGGCTTCTGAGAACCGTCATCGCGCTGCACGCACTGGCGCTGGTGCTGCTGGCCATCTTCCTGCTGTAGCGGGACAGGACGCTGCCGCGGCTGCCTGGCCATGGCAGCTGCCGGTGCCGGCTAGCGGATGCGGCTCGCCGTCGGTCGCCACGTCCCCGAATCACTCAAGCCGGGTCTGCCCGACCGGAGAGGAGATCCGCGGCCCAGCGGCTCGACGGGATCTGCTCGCAGACCGTGAGCAGGGCGATGGTCACCGGAATGCCGATGAAGGCGCCGGGGATGCCCCACATGAAGCTCCAGAAGAACACCGCCAAGAGGACGATAAAGGGCGAGATGGCGAGCGCGTTGCCGGCGACTCGCGGCTCGATGTAGCTGCCGCTGAAGAACTGGATGACGTTCATGCCCACGAATACGGTGGTCGCCAGTTGCCACGAGCCGAATTGGGCGAGGGCGAAGACGGTGGGCAGCAGGGTCGCCGCCAGCGGGCCGACGAAGGGGATGTAGTTCAGCGCAAACGCCATCACGCCCCAGGCGAGTGCCAGTTCGAGCCCCAGGATCGCGGTCAGCCCCCAGACGGCGAGGCCCGTCAGCACGCTCATGACGGTGCGCACCACCATGTAGGTGCGCAGCTTGCGGGCGATGCTGGTGCTGGCCGCAAGCAGGCGCTCGCCGGCCGTTCCGGGCGCGGCGCGGGTCAGCTTGCGCTGCAGGATGTCGACCTCCAGCAGGCCGAGCATGACGAAGATCAGGGTCAGCACGGCAAAGGCGACGATGCCGTTCAGCCGGGTCGCCACACCCTGGAAGATGCGCAGCAGCCAGCTGACGTTGAAGCTTTCGGCCAGCGTGCCTGCGGCATAGAGGCCATGGCCTTCAAGCCAGGCGGCCGCCTCGCTGTAGAGCGCCTGGAAGCGCCCGCCGTTGGCGACCAGCCAGTGGCCGGCCTGGCTGAACCCCCAGAGGATCAGGTAGCCGAGGGCGCCGACCGTGGCGATCGTCACCACGAGTGTGATCACCATGGCCGGCAGCTTGGCCACGCGTGCCTGGAGCAGCGCCTGCAAGGGCCAGACCAGCGCGATGACGAACAGGGCGAAGGTCACCGGGATTGTGACCGAGCGCGCCAGATGCAGCGCCGCGGCGGCCAGGATGGCCGTGCATATCCCGAGCAAGATGCGGATCTCGCGCCCGTCCATCACGCCTCGCTGTTACCGGCCCGAAGCCGTGCGCGAGCGGGTGGGGGTCTCGCCGCCGGCACTAGATCAGCGGCGCGGCGGTGCCGTCAAGCCACGCCGACAGGGCCCCGCCGTGCGAGGCCCGCTCGTCATGCCGCGCAGCCGGCCGTCGGCCGGTGCTCGAAGGTCAGGCCCGAAAGCCCTTCCGCCGCATGCAGGCGGTATAGACGTGGGCCCGGTTGCGGCTCGCGCCGTAGGCGTGGGCGCGCGGATACGCATGCGTCGCACGGGCGTTGCAGGCTTTCATCGCGCTGCTGCGCGAGGCGGCCTCGGCGCTGTCGATCGGCACGGCCAGGGCGGCGATTCCCAAGCCAAGGCTCAAGGTCAAAATACGTGCGACTCTCATGGCTACACTCCTCCCCATCTGAAGGGGACGCGGACGACATGACAAGAATAAACGAAGTACATCGCTGAACAACGACAATTGTGGCGCCCCCGCAAGAATGAGACGTTTTGAGTAGATGCGGGATTCCACGCCGATCACATTGGCCGATGCCGGTCGCGCCGGCGGGGCGCGCAACGCTCCGGGCTCCCGTGCAGGGCCGGGCACGCCCCATCGGATCGAGGTCATGTGGTCAGGCTGCGCCCGGGCGCCCCGGATCAGCGGCCGCCCGGCGTCGTGGCGTTGCCGACGATCGCGCCGCCGACGCCGCCGATGGCGGCTCCCGCCAGTGCGCCGCCGGCCCGCCCGCTCGCCAGGCCGCCGATGATCGCTCCCGTGCCCGCGCCGATGGCGGCGCCGCCGACGGTACGGTCGGTGCGGTTGTAGGGGTCGCAGGCCGCCAACGCGGCGGTCAGCAGCCCGAGCGCCAGGACACGCTTCATGGGAAGATCCTCCTCCGGATCGTCGCCCTGCGAGGGAGCGGGCGGGTGGCGCGCGCCGCGCCGGCGCCAGCCAGCACGCCGCTGCGACGGCGGCACGCCGCCGACCCAAAAGTTGAACGGCTCGCAGAACCAGTAAAGCGAAGTGATTCTGCGAATGCGTTCATTCTACGCAAGGTCGACATGCAGATCATCGGCACAACGTCCCGTCTCTGTGCAAGGTGTTCCAGGCTCATTGGCGGCCGCTGCGCCCTCGACTCCGATGCGGTGACACACAGGGGCGCCTGTCCAAGGGAGGAGTCTGAGGACGGCAGACGACACCTCGATGTGTTGGCGATTCGTCCCGCGTTTCGTCGGAGCGTCCCGAATTCAGTTAGGCTCGGTTGTTGACGGTCGTGCGTGTGGATACGCTGGCCGTCCCAACCTCGGCGCCCCGTCGGTTCGCGTGTGACCGGAACTGCGCCACCTGGGGCAAGCCCACGCTCCGGCACGCTGCCGGCGCACGGCCGTTGCAGTGTTGGGCCATGCACGGCGGCAAGACCGGCGGGCCGGGAGGACATGGAGGATGGGCATGGGCGCGGGAGCAGAGGCGGCCGTGGTGCGCGATGCCTGGCATGCGATGTTGCCGGATGAGGCGCTCGCGCGTCTCGCCACCAACCGGGAGACGGGTCTGGGCGCCACCGAGGCGCAGGCCCGGCTCGAGACCTACGGGCCGAACCGGCTGCCCGAAAGCCGCAAGCGCGGGCCGCTGGCGCGCTTCCTGACCCAGTTCAATAACGTGCTGGTGCTCGTGCTGCTCGGCGCCGGCTTCGTCAAGCTGATGTTGGGCCTGTGGGTGGATGCGGCCATCATCCTGGCCGTCGTCGTTCTCAACGCGCTGCTCGGCTTCGTCCAGGAGGGTAGGGCCGAGAAGGCGCTGGATTCGATCCGCAACATGCTCTCCGCCGAGGCGCGGGCCGTCCGTGGCGGCGAGACGCGCATGCTCGCCGCCGACACGCTGGTGCCCGGGGACATCGTGCAACTGGAGTCCGGCGACAAGATCCCCGCCGACCTGCGGCTGGTCGAGGCGAAGAACCTGCGCACCGAGGAGGCTGCGCTCACCGGCGAATCCATACCGGCGGAGAAATCCGTCGACCCGGTCGCTGCGGGCGCGACCGTAGGCGATCGCCACGGCATGGCCTTCTCCGGCACCATGGTGGTGTCGGGCCGCGCGACTGGGGCGGTCGTCGCGACCGGAAGCGACACCGAGCTCGGCCGCATCAACCAGCTGCTCGCGGGCGTGAGTGCGCTGGAGACGCCCCTGCTGCGCCAGATCAAGCGCTTCGGTTACGCCATCACCGCGGTCATCGGCGTGCTCAGCGTGCTCATCTTCGCCTTTGGCCGGTGGGTGAAGGGCATGGAGTTCGTCGAGCTGTTCCAGGCGGTCACCGGCATCGCCGTCTCGCTGATTCCGGAAGGCCTGCCGGCGCTCATCACCATCACCCTGGCCATCGGCGTGCAGCGCATGGCCCAGCGCAACGCCATCATCCGCCGCCTGCCGGCGGTCGAGACCTTGGGCTCGGTGTCGCGCATCTGCTCGGACAAGACGGGCACGCTGACCCTCATGGAGATGATGGTGGTCTCCGCGGTCACCGCGGAGGACGCCTATCAGGTCTCCGGCGACGGCTACGCGCCGGAAGGCGAGGTCACCCGGAACGGGGCGCCCGTTGGCGCGGCGCCGGTACTGGCGCTCATGGGGCGCATCTCGCTGCTCTGCAACGACGCGGAGCTGTTTCAGAAGGACGGGGCGTGGCGGGTGGAGGGTGACCCGACCGAGGGCGCGCTCTATCCCTTCGCCGCCAAGCTCGGCATGGAGCGCGGTGCCGAGCAGGCGGCAGCGCCACGCATCGACGCCATCCCCTTCGAATCCGAGCACAAGTTCATGGCCACCCTGCAGCGCTCGGCGGACGGCGGCACCATGCTGCTGGTCAAGGGTGCGCCGGAGGTGATCCTCGATCACTGCGACCGTCAGCAGTCCGCGGACGGCGCGGTCGCGCCGCTGGATCGCGAGCACTTCATGCGGGCCTCCGACCAACTCGCGGCCCAGGGCGAGCGGGTGCTCGGCCTCGCCTGGCTCGCAAACCCGCGGGTGCCGGCGGGCGGCCTCAGCCCGGCCGACCTGCCCAGGACCCTCGTCCTGGTGGGCCTGATCGGCCTGCTCGATCCGCCACGCAAGGAGGCGATCGAGGCCGTCAGGGAATGCCACGCCGGCGGCATCCGCGTCACCATGATCACCGGTGACCACAAGATCACCGCGGCGGCCATCGCCAAGATGCTGAGCATCGGGGACGGCCGGACGGCGCTGACGGGGGCCGAGATCGAGACGTTGGACACGGCCGCGCTCCAGGAGCGCGTGCGCAGCGTCGACGTGTTCGCCAGGGCCAGCCCCGAGCACAAGCTCCGCCTGGTCAAGGCGATCCAGGCCAATGGGCAGGTGGTGGCGATGACCGGCGACGGCGTCAACGACGCGCCTTCGCTCAAGAAGGCCGACATCGGCGTCGCAATGGGCATCAAGGGCACGGAGGTCACCAAGGAGGCGGCGGGTATGATCCTGGCCGACGACAACTTCGCCTCCATCACCGCGGCGGTGAGGGAAGGGCGCACGGTCTACAACAATATCGAGAAGGCCATGCTGTTCCTGCTGCCGACCAATGTGGCCCAGGCGCTGGTCATCGCGGTCGCCATCTTTCTGGGCTTCACCATGCCGCTCACGGCGCCGCAGGTGCTCTGGGTCAACATGGTGACCTCCGTGGCGCTGGGCCTGGTGATCTCCTTCGAGCCGCATGAGATCGACGTGATGAGCCGGCCGCCGCGCGCCGTAGACCGGGCGATCGTAACCGGCTTCGGCATCTGGCGCATTGTCCTCGTCGGGCTGACGCTGCTTGCCTACACCCTCGTGGCCTTCTTCTGGATGAAGTCCAACGGCGCGTCGGACGGGCTGGCGCGCACGGTGGCGGTCAACGCCATCACCATCGGCCAGGTCTTCTACCTCCTGAACAGCCGCTATCTCATCGACTCCTCGCTCTCCCCCGCGGCGCATCTGGGCAACAAATACCTGCCGCTCGGCATCGCCGCCGTGGTCGTCCTCCAGCTCGCCTTCACCTACGCGCCGCCGCTCCAGGCCGTGTTCGGCAACGAGGCGGTTCCGCTCTGGGTGTGGCCCTGGCTGCTCGCCGGTGGGCTGGTGTTCTTCCTCGTCGTCGAGGCGGAAAAGCTCGTCATCCGCTCGTCCCCGGCGCTACGCCAGGCCGTGACTGCGGTCGAGGCCGGCGTCCGAGGGCCGGCGCATGGCCCAGTGGGATGACGGCCGTCCGGCCGGGCGAGATGCTCAAGCCCCAGGTCGCCGGCCGGCCGACCGGTGAGATGCGCCGCCGCGCGCCAGGCACGATGGGCCGGCGCCTCCGGGCGCCGCACGGCACGGACGTCGGTGATCGCTTCGCCGGCCGTCGTTGAGCCCTGCGCCACCGATCTCAGCGTCCGTCTCCCGGTGGATCCGCCGCAGCTCGACGAGCGCTTCCGCCGCGCCCGCCATCCGGGTCAGCGCCTCCGCGCCGTCTGCGGTGGCCGGCGGGGCTGCCTCACCGGGCACCGCGGCACCGTCGGGCGCTGCGGCGGGCAGCGCGCCGTCGACCGACCGGCAGGATGAGCTCAGCGGCTCAACTGGGCTTCACCCGGCCAGTCTTGAGCATTTCCGCGTTTCTTCGAATCGCCGAAATACTTTATCTGTTTGATTTGTCGCGGTTTCTTCACGCGAACCGGCGCTCGAAAACGCTCTAGACCATGCTCAGGTAAGACCAAGCATTGGATGAATATTGAAGGGAACCCATCAGCTCTAGTCGGAAGCGTCGCAATTCACGGCAGATACGGCATCGATGGAGTGCCGATCTGTGTCGCAACGATGCGCTGCGCATCCTCGACGAACTCGCACAGCAACGCTCTCGTCTGCCGCGGATCGACGATGTCCTGTCCGGTGACTTCAGCGGTCCTGAACGGCGAGGCGATGGCGTTCAGGCGAGCCTCGATCTCCAGGCGCTTGGCCTGCGGGTCCGGCGCGGACTCGATCTCGCGGCGGTAGGCGGCGGACGCACCGCCGGCGATATGCATCGATCCCCAGCTCGCCGAAGGCCAGCAGAACCGGCGAAACATGCCGGATGGCCTGTGCTGACATTGCCCGGCGACACCGAACAGCCTGCCGACGACCACCGTGCACCATGGCATTTCGCTCAGGCAGACCGTCGACACGAGGCGCGCGCCCGCGCGCTCGATGCCCTGCTTCTCCGACTCCAGGCCAACTTGAAAGCCTGGTTCGTCGGCCAGGGAGATCAACGGAACATGAAACGTATTGCAAAGCTGTATGAGGCGCATGGCCTTGGCGCCCGCCGCCACGTCCGTCGCACCACCGCCGACCATCGGGTTGTTGGCCATGATGCCGACGGGGTAGCCGTTGAACCGCGCCAGTCCCGTGACTCGGGACCGGCCGTACCGCGGTCCGATCTCGAAGAACGAGCCATTGTCGACGACGAGCTGGATCAGCTTGCGCCCGTCGAACGGCCGGCGCCTGTTTCTGGGCACAAACTCCAGCAGCACCTCGTCCGCCCGGTCGACCGGGTCCTCGGTCGCCCCGCGCGGCGCCATCTCGTGGACGCTGGACGGCAGATAGCTGAGGAACTTGCCGATCTGCGAGAAGGCGTCCTCTTCGGTTTCCGCGAGGTTGTCGATGCAGCCGCTGACGTTCACGTGGATGGCGTCGCCGCCAAGCTCTTCCTTGGTGATGTCGTAGCCGAGGGCCGCCTTCACGACGGGCGGCCCGCCGGGGAAGATCTGGCTGATACCTTTGACCATCACGCTAAAGTGCGACAGCGGTCCCAGCACCGCGGGGAGGCCGGCGACGGAGCCGAGCACCGCGGAGACAACCGGCACCAGCGAAAGCAGGCGGACGTCGGGCGCCGTGAAGGAATTGCCGTCGGGCAGATAAGTGCGCCCCAGTTCCTCAAAGCCGCGAACGCTGCCGCCCGCCGCGTCAAGCAGACGAACCATGGGCAAGCGCCATTCCACGGCGCGCTCACTGGCCGAGAGCTCTTGCCCGAGCAGCCCGGTAACGGAACCGCCGGCGCCCCCCTTCACCGTGAAGTCACTGACCTTCAAGACGACCTTGCGCCCGTCGACTTTGATCGTACCTTCCACTTGGGGCTTCGGGGTGAAACTGGCGACCTTGTCGCCCTCGTACTGCGCCGAGCCGACCAGCCCCATGAACTCCCGGAACGTGTCCTTGTCGCCGAAGGCGTCGATCCGCTCCCGCGCCGTGAGCTTTCCACGCGCGCGCTGCCTGGCGATGCCCTCCTCGCCACCCATTCGCCTGGCCAGCTCTCTGCGGCTGTTCAGTTCGGCGACCTCTTGCTCCCAAGACATGGCGACTCCAGATGCTATCGGTCAGCGGTCGGCCGGCTGGTGCAGGTGACACGCAGCCGGTGACCTGACGTCACTCCCAAGGGCCCAAGGCTCTTCCGCTTGGCACCGTAACGCGTATGGACAACGCGTCGGGCCGTGACAACCCCCCGGCCGATCGAGCCGGTGACCGCGTCTGCCGGGATGCACCTACGAGCCTGCCCCAATGCAGGGTCCGGCGTCCAGCCACCCATGCGGGCTGTGGTGGTGGGCTCAGCCCAGCCGCCTGTCCGCTTCGATGGAAACCCGGTCGGAAGGCTCGGCCCCATCATCCCGTCGCAGTCGTGCCGCAGCCGGCTGATCGGTCAGGTGGCCGGCGGAACGCCAGGCGTGATGGGCGAGCGCCTCCAGGCGCCGGACCGCGTCGACATCGGTGATGGCTTCGCCCGCGGTGGTGGCGCCCTGGGCGACGGAGCGCAGCGTCGTCTCGCGGTGGGTCCGTCGCAATTCGCGCAGTGCGGCCGCGGCCGCGGTCAACTCGGCCAGTGGCCCCGGTCCGTGGGCGGCGACCGCGACCGCTTCACCCGGCACCGCGGCGACGTCGTCGGCGAGCGCGGCCGCCGCCCGCATCGCTTCGGCGGCAAGCTGCATCGCGCGTTCCTCGTCCAGCCCGGGCGCCGGGCCAAGGGTGACGCCTTCGGCCGCGATCTCGGTCAGCCGCGACGCGTGGTCGAGCGCATGCAACGTACTGGTCAGCCGGTGCTGCTCGCCCTTCGATCCTGGCGGCCCCTTGACTTCGGACATGAACGCCTGCGCCTGGCGCAGGGCATCCCCGGCCGCGGCCCAAGATGCTGCCGAGGCGGCGGGAACGCCGCTGCCAGCGCCGGCGGCGGCCAGCGCCCCGTCGACCGCACGGCAGGTGGCGGCCAGGGCCCGCGCCACCGTCCGCCGCACCGCCTCGACTGCGGCGACCGGCGTCTCCAGCGCCGCCGGATCGAGGCAACGCGTCAGCGGCGAGGCGCGCTCGGGCAGCAGCCGCTCGACGAAGGCCGTGAAGCGGTTGATCAGCGGCAGCAGCACCAGGACGCCGACGACGTTGTAGGCAGTGTGATAGGCGGCGAGCAGGGTCACCCCATCGATGCTGCTGGCGGCGCGTGCGAGCAGGGGGATGGTGAGTGGAAACAGCACGAGCGCGATCACCGCGGCGATGAGCTTGAACAGGATGTAGGCCAGCGCCAGCCGCTTGGCGGTGCTGCTGGCGCCGATGGCGGCCAGGGCGGAACTGGTGGCGGTGCCGATGTTCTGCCCGATGATCAGCGCGCAGGCCTGGTCGAGGCCGATGGCGCCGGCATAGTGCGCCGACAAGGTGACCGCGATGGCCGCTGTCGACGATTGCATGACCGCGGTCATCACCAGCCCCACGACGACCAGCGTCAGCAGGCCGATCAGGCCCGCCCACCAACTGACCCCCTCGGCTCCGAGGACAGCGGGCAGATCGGCGGGCTGCAGCTGCTCGGCCAACCCGCCCATGCCCTGTTGCAGCGTCGTCAGCCCGTAGAGCACGAGGGCGAACCCCGCCAGCGCGCCGCCCGCCGCCGCGACGCGGCCACGACCCAGGAGCTTGATCAGCGCGCCGACGAAGATCATCGGCAGCGCGGCGGCCGTGAGCGAGACGCGTACGCCGATGAGCGCCACCAGCCAGCCGGTTCCGGTGGTGCCGATATTGGCGCCGAAGACCAGTCCAAGGCCCTGGGGGAAGGTGAGCAGGCCGGCGCTGACCAGGCCGATCGTCGTCATCGTGGTGGCGCTCGACGACTGCACGATGAGCGTGACGACGGCACCCCAGAACGCCCCGGACACGGGGTTCGCCGCCGCCTTGCCGAGTACGGCGCGCAGGGACGAGCCGGCCAGCGCCTTGAGCCCGCTGGTCATGACCGTCATGCCGAGCAGGAACAGGCCGACGCCGCCGAGAACCGAGATCGCCGTATCCATCAATGCTCTCCCGGGCGTCGGCCGTGGCTCCGGCGCGTCGAGCCCGGATCGCTTCTCAGCCACCGTGCGCTGCGTGCGACGGCGATGTCCTGGCGCGCTTCGCGACGGGGTGGACTCATCCGATGCGCGCGACGTGCTTCAGGTGAAGGGAGCCGGGGCGCGGTTCCGCAATCGGATGCTCGCACCCCATGCGACAGGCTATTTTTCACCGACGAGATCGGCACGGATGGCCGCGAACTCTTTCTTCTTGGCGGCGTCGACTTTCGGGTAGGTGAGATCGAGCTGCTCGACGGCCTCCACGATGGCGGCGGCCACCACCAGCCTGGTGAACCACTTGTGGTCGGCCGGCACGACGTACCAGGGCGCGTGCTTGGTTGCCGTGGCGCGAATGACCTCCTGGAAGGCATGCTGGTAGTTCGGCCAGAATTGCCGCTCTTTCACATCAGATGCTGAGAATTTCCAGTTCTTCTCGGGCCGGTCGAGGCGCTTCAGGAAGCGCTTCTTCTGCTCGTCCGGCGACAGGTTCAGAAAGAACTTGAGGATGACGACGCCCTGCCGGGTCAGGTAGTCCTCGAAATGGGCGATGTCGTCCAGGCGCTCGTCCCAGATGCGCTTGCCGACGAGCTGCGGCGGCAGGTTCTGCGCCTTCAGGATCTCCTCGTGCACGCGCACCACGAGGACCTCCTCGTAGTAGGAGCGGTTGAAGATGCCGATCCGCCCGCGCTCGGGCAGGCACTTGACGTAGCGCCAGAGGAAGTCGTGATCGAGGTCTTCGCGCGAGGGCTGCTTGAACGAAAAGACCTGGCAGCCCTGCGGATTGATGCCGGACATCACGTGCTTGATGGTGCCGTCCTTGCCGGCCGCGTCCATGGCCTGGAAGACGAGCAGCAGCGACCAGCGATCCTGGGCGTAGAGCATCTCCTGCTCCTCGGCCAGCCATTCCGTGCCGCGCTGCAAAAGTTCGGCCGCGTCGCCCTTGTCCATCTTGAGGCCGCAGGTGTCGCCTGGATCGAAGGCATCGAGCCGGAAGTCGCGGCCATCGGCAACGCGAAACGGCTGCGTATATTTCTGAATGCGGTCGAGGATCTCCTGCCTGGCCATGGCGCAACCTCCTGTCTGCCGCTTTCGCACGGTTCGATGCCTGGCCCCATCAGGACGGCACCCGGACCACAGCAGCTTTACATCGCCGCGCCCATGGGGGAATTGTCAAGGAGTCCCAAGTCTATGCGCCGCGCCTCAAACTTACGGAGACTTGGCGAGGCGCCGTTTACTGTTGTTTGCCAGTTGAAAATCCGTGATAGCGATCGCGCCCATTTGCCCCGGTCGCCGATTTCGCGCTTGCCCGGTTTGGCCCGGGTGGATCGCTGTCCTCCCTGCTTCGCCCCTCATCGCCGCGGCGCGTCTATGGCGACCCTGATCTTGACAATTCGCGACCGGCGCGGCCCGGTGGCCGGGACCACCGCTTTGGATGCCGACGTCAGCTTCAAGGCCGCGGCGGCCGGGATCGACCCGAACGTCGACATCATCGGGGACATGAAGCCCCAATTCAGCGAGCATGCTGCGACGTGCCACGGGAAGCTGGAGCACAGGGTGGTCGAGTCGAATCGTCGCTCCTCGCCTAAAAGCCCCTGGCCAAGCTCGCGCACGGGTGCAGCGCACAATCTGGGATGCTGCGAACAGGCGCGGGACAATCGGCGCTTTTTCTCCAGCCCGACCCTGCTATGCTCTAGGTGAGACGGGACGGCCTCGGCCATCTCGGCCGGATGAGGACGCCGGCAAGGGGGTAGCCCGCCGGGCTGAGCCCTACACGGGGGCGTCACGGGCGAGAGCCTCTTCGGGGCATAGACCCAGCCGACGCGCCATGGCCGCGACAGCAGAGGGATCCGCCATTGCCCGCTCCCCAAGATCTATCCTCTGATCGTCCCCATGGGATCACATTGCGGCCCGCGGGGAAGCCGCGGCGCCTCCTGGCGGTGGTTCTGCCGGCCGCCGTGTCGTTTGCCCTCGCGAGCTGCAACGCCGAGCCCGAGGCCGTGAAGGCCGAGAGCCGGCCGGTGCGCGCGGTGACGACCGAAAACCGCATCGCCGGCGACGACATCGTCCTCACCGGCCATGTCGAGGCCCAGAATGAGGCTTCCTATGGCTTCCGGATTGGCGGCCGCATCGTCGAACGACTGGTCAACGTGGGCGACCGAGTGCGCCAGGGCCAGGTCCTGGCCCGCCTCGATCCACAGAACGAGCAGAACGCGCTACGCTCCGCCCAGGCTGCCCTCGCGGCGGCGCGCGCCCAGCTCAACCAGGCGAGCAATGCCTACGACCGCCAGCGCCAGCTCCTCTCCCGCGGCTTCACCACGCGCGCACAGTACGAGCAGGCCGAGCAGGCCAACCTGACCGCCCGCTCCCAGGTGGAGGACGCCGAGGCGCAGGTGCGCATTGCGCAGGATCGCCTCGGCTTCACCGAGCTCAAGGCCGATGCGGCCGGCACGGTGACGCAGCGCCGGGCCGAGCCTGGCGAGGTCGTGCAGCCCGGCCAGCCGATCGTCATCGTCGCGCGGCAGAATGGCCGCGACGCCGTCTTCGACGTCCCCGCCCAGATGCTGCAGACGGCGCCGGGGGACCCGGAGATCCGCATCAGCCTGACCAACGATCCGTCGGTTACGGCCATCGGACGGGTGCGGGAGATCGCGCCGCAGGCCGATGCCGTGACCCGCACCTTCGCGGTGCGTGTCGGTATCGACAACCCGCCCGAGGCGATGCGCCTCGGCTCTACCGTCGTCGGTCGGGTCATGGTCGAAACCGGCCCGGTCATCGAGATCCCGGCGAGCGCCCTGACCCGAATCGACGGCCAGCCGGCGGTGTGGGTCGTCGATCCCGACAAGAACACGGTGGCGCTGCGGCAGGTGACGGTGGACCGCTTCACGCCCGCCGCTGTGGCCGTGTCCAGCGGCCTCAAGCCGGCGGAAATCGTGGTGACCGCCGGCGTCCAGGCACTTCACCCCGGCCAGCAGGTCCGCCTCCTGGGGGCCCAGCCGTGAGCGGCTTCAACCTGTCGGAATGGGCGCTGAAGCACCGCTCCGTCATCATCTATCTCATGGCGGTGGCGGTGGCCGCCGGGGTCTTCGCCTTCCAGCGGCTGGGCCGCGCCGAGGACCCCGTTTTCGTCATCAAGACCATGGTGGTGCAGGCGGCCTGGCCAGGCGCCACCGTCGAGGACACGTTCAAGCAGGTCACGGAGCGGCTCGAGCGCACGCTCCAGGAAACGCCGCAGCTCGATCGCCTGGAGAGCTACACCAAGGCGGGGGTCGCGACGATCTTCGTCCACCTCCAGGGCAGCGCCACCGCCCGGGAGGTGCCGGACATCTGGTATCACGTCCGCAAGAGTGTCGGCGACATGCGCCACACCCTGCCCCAGGGCGTGGTCGGTCCCGGCTTCAACGACGAATTCGGCGACACCTTCGGCATCATCTACGGCTTCACCGCCGACGGCTTCACGCACCGGGAACTGCGCGACGAGGTCGAGGCGGTCCGCTCCAAGCTGCTCGGCGTGAAGGACGTCTCGAAGATCGAGATCCTCGGCGCCCAGGACGAGCGCATCTTTCTCGAATTCTCGATGCAGGAGCTGGCCCGTCTCGGCATCGACCGCGCCGCCGTGCTCACCGCGCTGCAAAGCCAGAACATCGTGCGCCCGGCGGGCGAGATCCAGACGGCGGACGAGAACCTGTCCGTGCGCGTTTCCGGCTCCTTCGGCTCCGAGCAGGACATCGCCAACATCAACTTCGTGGTCGACGGCCGTTTGCTGCGCCTGGCCGACATCGCCACCGTGCGCCGCGGCCTGGCCGATCCGCCGCAGCCGATGTTCCGCGTCAACGGCCAGCCCGCCATCGGCCTTGCCATCGCCATGCGCGACGGCGGCGACATCCTCGCCATGGGGGCCGCGATCAAGCGCGTCATGGCGCAGATCACGGCTTCGCTGCCGATCGGCATCGAGCCTCACCTCGTCGCCGACCAGGCCGTGACGGTGGACAACGCCATCGCCGAATTCATGGAATCCCTGTGGCAGGCGGTCGGCATCATCCTGGTGGTGTCGTTCATCAGCCTGGGCATGCGGGCCGGCGCCATCGTCGCGCTCGCCATCCCGCTGACGCTCGCCGTGGTGTTCGCGATCATGCAGCTGCTGCACATCGACATGCAGCGCATCTCGCTCGGCGCGCTCATCATCGCCCTGGCGCTCATGGTGGACGACGCCATGACCACCACCGACGCGACGCTCAACCGCCTGGCCGCCGGCGACGACAAGGCGACGGCCGCGGCTTACGCCTTCAAGGCCTACGCGCCGGCGATGCTGGCCGGCACGTTGGTGACGGTGGCCGGCTTCGTGCCCGTCGGCTTCGCCGCCAGCGGCGCCGGCGAATACACCTTCACCCTGTTCGCGGTGGTGTCGATCGCCCTCATCGTGTCCTGGTTCATAGCCGTGCTGTTCGCGCCGCTGCTTCAGGTGCTCATCCTAAAGGCGCCGCAGCGCAAGGAGGGGGTCGATCCCGACCGGCCGGGCGGCGTGCTTGGCCTCTACCGCCGGTTCCTGGTCCTCGCCCTGAAGCTGCGCTGGGTCACGCTCGCCGCGACGCTCGCCCTGTTCGTCCTGTCGGTGCTGGCGCTGCCGCTCATCCCCTCGCAGTTCTTCCCATCGTCGGATCGGCCCGAGCTGATGGTGGATCTCGCCTCGCCGCAGAACGCGTCGATCTATGCCAGCGCGACCGTAGCCGAACAATTCGACGCGGCGCTCAAGGGCGATCCGGACGTTGCGCGCTGGAGCACCTATGTCGGACGGGGCGCCATTCGCTTCTACCTGCCCCTCAACGTGCAGCTCCCGAACGATTTCTTCGCCCAGGCGGTGATCGTCGCCAAGGATGTGCCGGCGCGCGAACGGCTGCGGGCAAAGCTCGAAACGCTGTTGGCGAACCACTTCCCCCAGCTGATCTCGCGCGTCTATCCGCTGGAGCTCGGGCCTCCCGTCGGCTGGCCGATCCAGTACCGGGTCTCCGGGCCGGACATCGAGAAGGTGCGGGCCATCGCGCTGGATCTCGCCGCCGTCGTCGCCAGCAGCCCGCTGGCGGAGAAGGTGAACTACGACTGGATCGAGCCGACCCGCCAGGTGCGCATCAAAGTCGACCAGGACCAGGCACGCCTGCTCGGGCTGTCGACCCAGACGCTCGCGGGCGTCCTCAACACCGTGCTGTCCGGAACACCCGTTACCCAGGTGCGCGACGACATCTATCTGGTCGACGTGGTGGCCCGCGCAACCGACGAGGAGCGCGTCTCGCTGCGCACCCTGCCGACGTTGCAGGTGCCGCTGCCGGGCGGGCGCACCGTGCCGCTCAGCCAGTTCGCCACCTTCGGGCCCGGCCAGGACTATCCGGTGGTCTGGCGGCGCGATCGCATCCCCACGCTCACGGTGCAGGCCGACGTGGCCGGCACCGCGTTGCCTGAGAGCGTGGTGAGCAGCCTTGCCCCCAAGATCGAGGCGTTCCGCAAGACGCTGCCGGGCGGCTACCAGGTTGCCGTGGGCGGTACCGTCGAGGAGAGCGCCAGCTCCCAGGCATCGGTCATCGCCGTGGTGCCGGTGATGCTGCTGATCATGCTCACGGTCTTGATGTTCGAGCTGAAAAGCTTCCAGCGGCTCGTGATCGTGCTGTCGGTGGCGCCGCTCGGCCTGATCGGCGTGGTGGGTGCCCTGCTGCTGTCGGGCCGGCCCCTCGGCTTCGTCGCCATCCTCGGCGTGCTCGCGCTCATCGGCATGATCACCAAGAACGCGGTGATCCTGATCAGCCAGATCGAGGCGGACCGGTCGGCGGGCAAGACGGTGATGGATGCCGTCATCGCGGCATCCTCCGGCCGCTTCCGGCCGATCATGCTGACCGCCGTCTCCACGGTGCTCGGCATGATCCCGATCGCGCCGACGGTGTTCTGGGGCCCGATGGCCTTCGCCATCATGGGCGGCCTCCTGGTCGGAACGCTGCTGACGCTGATCTTCCTGCCGGCCCTCTACGTCACCTGGTTCGGGCCCGATGCGCCGCCCGAAGGCGCGCACGGTCCCTCGGCGGTCGAGCCCGACCCCGATGTGACCGCGAAGGCCGGGACGGCCTAGATCTAGAGCGCTTCCCCATCGGGTGCCCCCGATCGGAGAGACGTCCCAGGTCACGGCGATGAAACGAACGTGCAGAGGACGATGACATGCCGGCCGGAGCTCCCGCGCGCGATCGCGCGCCCCTTCTCGTGGACTTTGCCTTACAGGGCGGCGGCGCGCATGGCGCCTTCACCTGGGGGGTGCTCGACCGGCTGCTGGAGGAGCCCTGGCTCCAGATCGACGGCATTTCCGGCACCTCGGCCGGCGCCATGAATGCCGCCGTCCTCATCGACGGCTTCGAGGCGGGCGGCCGCGATGGCGCCCGGGCGGCGCTCGAGCGCTTCTGGAGCGCCGTTTCGAAGGCGGCCCTCCTGAGCCCCTTCCAGCGCGGCCCGCTCGACATTCTGTTCGGACGCTGGAGCCTGGACTACTCGCCCGCCTTCGTGACCATGGATCTGATGGCGCGCATCTTCTCGCCCTACGACGTCAATCCGCACGGCGGCAATCCGCTGGCCAAGATCCTCGACGAGACGATCGACTTCGAGCGCCTGTCGAAGAGCCGCATCAAGCTGTTCGTCAGCGCGACGAACGTGCTGAGCGGCCGCGTCCGCGTCTTCCGCAACGCCGAGATCGCCCCCGACGTGCTGCTCGCCAGCGCCTGCCTGCCCTTCCTGTTCCAGGCCGTGGAGATCGACGGGCAGGCCTACTGGGATGGCGGCTACATGGGCAACCCCACGATCACACCGCTCGTGCGGGAGTGCCAGTCGGACGACACTATCCTGGTGCAGATCAATCCCGTCGCGCGCGACAAGGCACCCCGCTCGGCGCGCGACATTCTCGACCGGCTGAACGAGATCTCGTTCAATTCCGCCACACTGAAGGAGCTGCGCATGTGCGCCCTGCTCAAGCAGGTGGCCGATCCGGGCCATGCGGAAGGCGCCCATTGGGCCCGGATGCGGATGCATCGCATCAAGAGCGATCTCATGCTCGAGCTCGGCTATTCCTCCAAGCTGAACGCCGAGTGGGCCTTCCTCACCATGCTCCGCGACGAGGGGCGCCGCGCCGCCGATGCCTTCCTGGCGACGGAGGGGCGCGAGCTGGGCGTCCGTTCGACGCTCGACATCAGCGTCCTGCTCGAGGACGTGTGAGTCATGGGCTTTCTCGGCATCCTCGTTGCACTCGGGCTGCTTCTCTTCCTCGCCTACCGCGGCTGGAGCATCCTGCTGCTGGCGCCCGCCGCGGCCCTTGTCGCCGCCGCCTTCGCCAGCGAGCCGCTGCTGGCCCACTGGACGCAGACCTTCATGCCCAATGCGGCGACCTTCGTCGCCCAGTTTTTTCCCCTGTTCCTGCTCGGGGCGCTGTTCGGCAAACTGATGGACGACAGCGGCTCGGTGACGGTGATCGCTGACGAGATGACACGCCGGCTGGGCGAGCGGCGCGCCATCCTCGCGGTGGTGCTGGCCGGTGCCATCGTCACCTACGGCGGCGTCAGCCTGTTCGTCGCCTTCTTCGTGCTCGCGCCGATGGCAACGGCGCTGTTCCGCTCAGCCGGCGTGCCGCGCCGGCTGATGCCGGCGGCGATCGCGCTGGGCACCTCGACCTTCACCATGTCGGCGATGCCGGGCACGCCGGCGATCCAGAACGCCATTCCCATGCCGTTCTTCGGCACCACGCCGTTCGCCGCGCCGGGACTCGGCATCATCGCCTCCGCCATCATGCTCGGCTTCGGCCTGTGGTGGCTGGCGCGCGCTGAAGCCGGCGCGCGCGCGGCGGGCGAGGGCTTCGGCGCCGGCGACACGCCGCCGATCCAGGTGGTAGCAGACGATCAGTTCATCCGTGAGCGCGCCGTCTCCTCCCATGAATTCGACACGGCGGAGCTCATCCACGGCGGCCACAGCACGGACCGGCCGCAGCTCTGGGTCGCCGCGCTGCCGCTCGTCGTCGTCGTGCTGGTCAATCTCCTCATGTCCGCCCTGGTGCTGCCGCGCATCGACGCGAGCTTCCTGGCCGAGGCCCGCTGGGGCTCGACGAGCCTCGCCGCGGTCGGCGGCGTGTGGGCGGTGGCGACGGCGCTGGCGGCTGCCATCGTCGTCCTCATCGCGCTCAACGCCCGGCGGCTGCCGGCCCTGAAGGCCACCATGGACGCCGGCGCCAACGCGGCCGTCCTGCCCGCCATGAGCGTCGCCAGCCTCGTCGGCTTCGGCGCGGTGGTGGCTGCCCTGCCGGCGTTCGAGGCGGTCCGCGAGTGGGTGCTGGGTCTCGGCGGCGGCCCGCTGGTGTCGCTCGCCGTCGCCACCAACATTCTCGCGGCACTCACCGGGTCCGCCTCGGGCGGTCTCACCATCGCCCTCGACGCGCTCGGGCCCGCCTATATGAAGCTCGCGGCCGAGACCGGGCTCGACCCCGGCCTGATGCACCGCGTGGCAGTGATCGGCGCGGGCACGCTCGACAGCCTGCCCCACAACGGAGCGGTGGTGACCCTGCTCGCGGTGTGCGGCTCGACGCACGCGAAAAGCTACCTCGACATCGTCATGGTCGCGGTGGTCGGCGCACTCGTCGCGCTCGTCGCGGTCATCGCTATCGGCAGCAGCGTCGGTTCGTTCTGACGGCGGCGGTCAGGTGAGTGTGTTCTTGTAGATCTTCCCGTCCTTCATGATGACGAGGAAATTCTTGTCGGGGTTGGCGATGAGGCTGGCGTCGTCCAGCGGATTGCCGTCGACCAGCAGCAGATCCGCCAGCGCTCCCGCCTCGAGCACGCCAAGCTTACCGGGATAGGGATTGCGCCGCGTGGAGAGCGCCATCAGCTCGCCGTTGGTCGCCGTCGCCATCTTCAGTAGCTGCGCCGGCGTGTACCAGCGGGTGAGATGGGTCAGCATCGTGCCCTGGCGCCGGGTCAGCGCCGGGGAGAACAGCATGTCCGAGCCGAAGGCGGTCTTGATGCCGTGTGTCTTGGCCAGGTTGTAGGCCTTGTCCGTTCCGGCGATGACCTGTTGCAGCTTGAAGAAGCCCGGGCCGGTCAAAGGGACAGAATCCTCGGCGCCGAGGAACGGCTGAATGCTGAGCCAGACGCCCTTGTCGGCGATCATGCGCGCGGTCGTCTCGTCCATCAGGTGGCCATGCTCGATGCAGGCGACGCCTGCGGCAAGGGCGCGCTGGACGGTCTCCGGAGCATAGGCGTGCGCTGTGGCGTAGGTGCCCCAATCCGCGGCAGCTTCCACGGCGGCGCGCATCTCAGCTTCCGAGAAGGTCGTCGCGTCGAGCGGGCTGCGTGGCGATGAGACGCCCCCGCCTGCCACGATCTTGAGCTGCGAGGCTCCCTGCATCAGCTGCTCGCGTACGCGCATGCGCACCTCGGCAGGGCTGTTGGCCGTGATGGCGCCGCCCGTCTGCTCCGACGCACGCGGCTGGCCGGCGCCGGCCGGCAGATCGGACACGGGGCGCAGATCGCCATGGCCGCCGGCGGCGGTGATCATGGCCCCTGACGGAAAGATGCGCGGGCCCGGCAGCAGTCCCTCGTCGATGGACTGCTTCAGCGCGAACGCCGGACCCCCGAGATCGCGGACCGTGGTGAAGCCGCGCATCAACGTGCGCTCGGCTTCCGCCGCCGCAGCCAGGTGAATGTAGCCCACATCGGCCGCCATCAGAACGGGGATCGGGAGTGCGGCGAAGATCGCGTGCCAGTGCGCGTCGATGAGGCCTGGCATCAGCACGCGGCCACCGCAATCGATCACCTGCGCCCCCTCCGGCGTCGCCGGAGTACCGGCTGCGAGGGCCTTGATGGTGCTGCCCTCGACGAGCAGATGGACGCCGTCCCGCAGTATCGGGGAGCCGTCGAATAACCGCGCGTTGATGAAGAGGACGGCCCGCGGCGGCTGCATGCCCTGCGCGCGGGCGCCCTTGGCCAAGCCCAGCGCGCCGATGGTGGCAGCCGCGCCGGCGACGAAGCTGCGCCGCGATGGACCGGCGCCGATGCGGCGGGTCAGGGCGTGGATCTCGGGTCTGTGGCAGAGGCAGCCGCCGCTCGCCGTTTCCGTTGGGTCACCGGCAGTGCAGGAAAACATGGCCGCTCCCTTGGGCAGATCCGAACCGATAGATGAGCCGACGGTATCACGTCCGTTGGCGTGGCGAAGTCTTGTGCGGCTGGCCCGCAGCCGAACCTCGCCCCCCTCAGAGATCCTCCTCCGATCGAATGGAAGGTCTACAAGTCTTTGAATCTCAGAGCGTTTAGCATCGAGCGGGGGAAACTCCTTCGGCGCGCGCCTAGACCAGCTTGGCCCGCAGGCGCTGAAATTCGTCGGCGGAGATCGAGCCTTGGGACTTCAGCGTCTCGAGCTTGCCAATCTCATCGGCCACGCTGAAGCCGACGATCTGGCGCAGTTCGTCCCGCGCGTGCTGCGCGCGCGCTTCAGCCCGCTCCGCCATGCTGCGCCCTTGCAGCAGCAGGTAGGCGAAGATGCCGATGTAGGGGAGCAGGATCAGGACGACGATCCAGACGATCTTCCCGAGCCCCGACACGTCGCTGCGCCGGAACAGGTCGCCGATGACCGTCATCAGCAGCCAGAACCACATGATGAAGACAAAGATGGCCAAGACGTCGACCAGGAAATTGGTGAATGTGAAGCCGCCCTCGAACAGCACGTCGTTCTCCTTGCCTTCAACAGCATGGCCCCGCCCGCCTGGGGCGGGCGGGGCCATCAGTCCTGGGTCGCACTCCGATCGGATGGAATCATCCGATCGGAGAAAACTTATACATATTCAATAACTTAGATGACTTCTCTCCGGCCAGATGAGCCCACCTGCCCGGGGCATGCTCTTGAGCATTCGCCCACCGGATGGGTCATCCAATGGCGCAGAGATGCTCATACCTTTTGAATCTGGAGCGCTCCGAGCGATCGTGTGATTCCACCCGATCGCGAGGCGTTCTAGCGCCGGCAGACCTGAACGCGGCGGCTCACCCAGCGGCCGCGATGGCGAAAGCGCCGCGTCTCCCACCAGCAGCGGCGGTGCCACCGCGCGAATTGGATGGCTTCGCCCGGCGCCGTGAGGCCGGCGCCCGGGGCGGTAAAGCCGGTGGGCGCGATCGGCGCCGCCGCGGCTGTGCCTGCCCACAGAGCGCCGCCAATCAGGGCGAGCGCGAGTGTCGTTCCACGCAAAAAGGCCATTTCAATCCTCCTTGGGTCCAGCCCAGGCCATTAGACCCCACGGTCGGGGCGTTGTCGTGACCAATGAGCGTCAGAAGCGGCGCGGCGTCAGGAGGATCTGCGTCGCCTCGGCGAAGACGACGTTGATCATATCGCCCTGACGAAGGCCCCGCAGCATGTTGACGACCGCGGGGTCGGTCGCGCGGATGGTGCGGGGGCCGTCCGGCCCGACGAAGCTCGCGATGCCGCGCGCCGCATTGAAGCTGGTGAAGCGGGCCGTGATGGTGACGCTGCGCGTCACCCAGCGCGCGGGCAGATTGTTGAAGGTGCCGTCATCCCGCGTCTCGGCGAATGAGATATCCGGCCGCGCGTTGGCCCGGGCGGGCGCGACCGAGATGAGAGCCCCCTCCACGCGGCTGATCTCCAGCCGGTCGCGCCGGCGCACGGCGGCAAGGCTGCCGAAGGCCGCCGGCACGGTGATCCGCCACTGCCGGCCGCCTCTCTCGACCACGACATTGCGCGTGGCTCGGTCCACCGAGACGATCCGGACGCGATCCGTCTGCACGACGGCCGGCCCGAGGCCGCGTATCGAGATGCCCTGCGCCATGGCGGACTGGGCCGGGGCGGCGAGCGGCAGGGCAAAGGCCGCCACCGCGGCAAGGGCGAGTTTGCGCCAGAACGACATTGTGCGGTCCTCGGTCAGAATGTGGCGGGCGACGAAGGCAAGCGCATGAGGCAGGGCTGGTCCGCGGCTTGGACGAAGCCAGCCGCCGCCCCAGTCCTGTGATCCGCACTCCAAATGTCCCGGGCGGTGAGGCGAGGTGCCGTCGGCCGATGGCATTGTGCCTTGCCGGCGGACGGCAAACCTACCGTGCGGGACGCCGCTTGAGATGAGCTGAAAGTCCCGGCACTGTGCAGTCGGTCCCAAAACGCCGGAGGCGGACGCGCCGTCACGCCGGCCCAAGCAGGCCGGTGCGGAACGCTGGAGCCGTCCGCTGGGCTCGATTTGGGCCGCTCGGCACAGGCTTGGAACGCTGTGCTGATCACGGTCCATGGCTGCGCGCGTAATGTCCCTGACGTTCGTGTCCTGTTGAATAGCCCGGCGGAGGGGCGGCACTGATGTATTCCCGGCGTTCCCTGTTGAATGGACTGTTGGCGATTGCGACGGCAGCCCCGCTCGCGGTGCTCATGGGGCGCGACGCCGAGGCGCGCACCCCGCGTCATCCCGGCCTGGTCCCACCGGGCCGGCCGAACCTCAAGCCGCCGCCACCGAAGGCGGAGGTGCGGCCGCCGGCCAGGCGCTGGCACGTCTGGGTTGCCGGGCACTGGGTCTGGAGCTCGCGCCAGCATAGGCATATATGGATGGCGGGGCGCTGGGTCCCCGCCCGGCGCGGCTTCCGCTACCGGCAGCCGCGCTGGATCGAGCGTGACGGACAATGGCTGTTCGTCCCCGGCGGCTGGATCCGTTAAGCGGCGACGCACGCCGACCTGCTGGAGCGGCCCATGAAGGTCTTCGACGATTACGAGAGACCGGGGCGGTCGTGGATGGCGGTGACCGGCAAGCTGATGTTCGCGCTCATCGCGATGGCAGTGTTGCTCGCCATCGTCGGCGTCTGCGTCTACGAGCTGCTGTAGCATCGCGCCGGAGGCCATGTTCCCTGATCGGTGCCTAGAGCATTTCGGCGTTTCTTCGAATCGCCGAAATGCTCTATCTGTTTGATTTGCCGCGTTTTCTTCACGCGAACCGGCGTCCACTTCGCTCGAAAACGCTCTAGGCGGGGAGCGTGCGCGTCTGTCCCTCTGGGATGGCGTCTTCAGCGCGCCGCGGCCGGCCCCGCCGGCGTGATCGGCTCGGCGATGCCGGCCCTGATGCGGTCGACCATCTCCGTGAAGAACGGGTTCGACGACATTCGCACCAGCGCGTCGAGGCCGATGATCAAGGCGCCGCGCTCGCCGCGGATAGCCACGGCGCCCAGCTGCAGCCCGAAATCCTCGTTTGGATCCGGGTCGGAGCCGTAAAGGCCGTCGCTCGGCGGAAACGGCAGGGCGACGTGCGACAGCGAATAGACATCCCTCGGGAAGGCGACGCCCAATGGCCGCACTTGCTCGGCGGTGTCCCCCGGCGCGACGCTGCGCTCGGCAGCCTCGTCGCTGCCGATACGCTCGTTGGTGACGACAGCGGTGCGGTACCGCCGCGGGGCCGGCGGCAGCACGCGCTCCACGGCCGAGAGCGAGGTCCGCCGCAGCAGCGGCCCGAGCTTGGTGTTGTGGTTGATGTCGAACAGCACGAGCTCGCTGCCGTTGGCGGGGAGCAGGTCGTAAAAGGCGGTGATCACCGCGCGCGTCGAAACGGTGAAATCCATCACCGACTGAAACGTCAGGGTGGGCGGCAGCCGGCCGAGCGTGCCTGCCTGCGCATGGCGGGTGAGGCTCTGCTGGAGCGACCGCGTCAGCCGGTGTGACTGGACCGCGCCGTTCACCGGAAAGGAATTATATTTGAACGGGTTGAACTCCGGCAGCACGCTGAGCCAGGCGGCCTTGGCGAAGGCCGGGAGGACGGCGGGCAGGGATGCCAGCCCGGCGAAGCGGGCAAACTGCGTGATGCCGATCATCGGCGAGATCAAGACCAGCCGATCGGCCCCCGGCAGCTTGGGGTCGTCCAGCGCGTCGAGCGCGTATTTGAGGGCGAGCGCGCCGCCGTTCGAGAAGCCGACGATGTGCAGCGGCTTGTCGGCGGCCCGCAGGCGTGCCTCCCGCACCGCAAGGCGCGTCGCCGCCATCCAGTCGTCCCACTCGACTTCGGTGAGCCCGGCCGGCACCGTCCCGTGGCCGGGCAGCCGTATGGCCACGACGACATACCCGGCGTCCGCGTAGAGGCGGCCGACATGGCGGAGGCTGTAGGGGGAATCGGTCAGGCCATGCAGCAGGACGACGGCGCCGGCCGGCGCTCCGGCCGGCAGCAGCTCGTAGGAGCGATTCCAGTCCTGGCTCAGGGACGGGGGATAGACGATGCTGCCGGAGAAATAGCGGTTGGAGGGGACGCGCTCCTCCTCGTCGAGCGTCTGCACCACCTCGCGGCGGACGTCGGCGACGAGGCGCGCCTCCGCGGCGAGGTATTGCGCCCAGTCGGCTCGGTCCAGCGCGTCGACATCGAGCTCGGTCGGAACGTAGGTATGCCAAGGCTCCAGCGGCGCGCCGCTCTGCGAGAAATAGACGCGGACGCCGACGAGCACGACCAGTGCCAAAGTGGCGACCACGGCCGCATACTTCACAAGCTTCAGACCACGGGTGAGCATCGCTTCTCCTTCCCACCGCCAGTAGCAGGAACGCGTTGCCAACTGAACAGCCGTGATCGCTCGGGCGGCGACACGGATCGGTGGATGCGGAGGCTTCGGCGATCGGGCATGCCGCCTGGCGGCAAAGCCTCTTCGCGCCGAACGTGGTGACCGCAGGTGAAAATCATCCACTGAGAAGATATAAATCAAGTCAATGCATGCACTTTCTCAGTCTTCAAGCCCAGGCAGAAGAGAGCGGCGGTGGATCGCCGACGGCATGGCGAGAGGCGCAAGCGTGCATGGGATGACTATTCTATATTCTTCCTTACCGGTGGCGTAAGTGCTAGTTAGCCGGGGGCGAGCCGTGCGAGCCGGCTTTTCAGGCGTCGGGGCAGCCATGCAGACGTTGTTGAATCTCGATTTCAGGACGATCCAGAGCGAGCTCCTGAAGAGGGACTTCATCCACAGCAGCGAGCTGCTGTCCGTGGCCAGCCAGGTGTTCAGGACGAAGGAACATGGATACCGACGTATCGACGATCATTCGTTCCTGCATGTGCTGAATTTCGAGGCGCTGCGCCCCTACAGCCTCGCGCTGGTCCGCCCCGATCTGATCTGCATCCAGATCGTGATGCGGGGATCGTATATGCGCCGGGCGGTGGACAGGATCGACGTGGTCGACTCGACGGCCGTTGAAATATCGAACCTGCCGCGCTCGACGTCCGACGCCAAGCTCGGGGCCAAGCTGCGCGGGCTCCTGATCGTCTGCGAGCGCCAGCATTTCATCGATACGTTCAAGCTCGACGTGCGCAGTCTGCCGCAGGCGTATCGGCCGATCTTCGCCTCGCAGCTGGGCTCCGTCGAGCCGATGCGGCTGCCTCTGACGCCGTCGCTGGCGACGGCCACGGACCAACTGCTCGCCTGCCCCTATCCGGAGCCGTTGCGGACGATCCACGCGCGGGCGAAGGCCATGGAGATCATCTGCGAGCTGGCCACGCGGATCAATACGCTGGGCGCGCGGTCGACCGGCGTTCCGCCGGCCCGGCACCGGGAGCAGGCGATCGAGATCGCGGCCGCGATCTACCGGCGGGAGATCGACAAGCCCCCCTCCATCGATCAACTCGCCGGACGGGTCGGCCTCAACCGCAACGAGCTCACCAGCGGCTTTCGAGTGTTATTCGGCAGCACGCCCCGGGCTTATGGTCATATGATCCGCATGGAGCATGCGCAGGCGCTGCTGCGCAGTGGCACCCTCTCCATCAGCGAGGTAGCGCGCCGCGTCGGCTATGAAGGTTACTCGAGCTTCTCGCGTGCCTTCCTGGCCTACTTTGACCGTCCGCCGGCGAGCAATCTGCCCAATCTGGCCCGCATGGCGCGATCAGGCGACGCCGAGCCCTAGAGCGCTTCGCGATTGGGTGGAAATCACCCGATCGCGAAGCCCTCCAGATTCAAAAGACTATGAGCATCTCTCTGCCATTGGATGCCCCCATCCAATGGCTTTAGCCTTTGCCCCAGCGCTCGACGATCGGCCGATGCGCCGTCTCGCCGATGGACAGGAGCACGGCGAGACTGACGCCGGCGGCGGCAAGGACGTAGGCCGCCGGCGCGACGGGGGTGTCGAATGCCTGCGTGAGCCAGACGGCGAAGGACGGGGCGAAGCCGCCGAAGACGGCGACGGCCAGGGCATAGGCGACGGCCGGCCAGCTCGAGCGACTCTGGGTCGGAAACAGCTCGGCGAACAGGGCGGGGCAGGGGCCCGAGTAGAGCGCGATGGCGATGCCGAAGCAGGCCTGGATGATCACGACCAGCGCAAAGCTCTTGACCGCGGCGATCAGCCAGAAAGCCGGCAGAGTCAGTACCATGACGGCGATGCAGGAAGCGAGCAGGAAGGGTCGTCGGCCGTAGCGATCGGAAAGCCCGCCGAACAGCGGGATCAGCACGGCGATCACCAGGGACGCGACCGTGTTTGACACGGCGGCCTGGGTGGCCGTCAGCTCCGCATGGATTCGCGTGTAGGTCGGCATATAGATCATGAAGATGTAGAAGCACACGGTCCAGTAGACGCTGAGCCCGAAGACGATCGCGCCTCGCCCGAACTTGCGGCCCCACTCCGGTTGGGGAGACTTGGCCCGGATCGGCCTTGCATCCCGGAACACCGGGGTCTCCACGAGTCCGACCCGCATCCACAGGACGATCAGCCCGAGCGCGCCGCCGACAACAAACGGGATGCGCCAGCCCCACGACGTCATCTGCTCGCGCGACAGGGTGGTGATGACGATGGTGGCGATGGCATTGGCCAGCAGGTTGCCCACCGCGACCGTCATCGACAGCAGGCTGCCCCACAGCCCGCGCCGGTCGGGCGTCGACCATTCGACGAGGAACGCATTGGCGGTTCCGAACTCGCCGCCGGCCGACAGGCCCTGCAGCAGCCGCGTCATCAGCAGCAGAATGGGGGCGGCGATGCCGATTGCGGCGTAGGGCGGGATGAAGGCGATGGCGAGCGTGGCCATCGCCATCATCGCGACCGCCGCCAGCAGCGCCGGTTTTCGTCCGCGCCGGTCGCTGTAGCCGCCGAGGATCAGGCCGCCGAAAGGGCGTGAGAGGAAGCTGACGCCGAACAGCAGGAAGGCCGCCAACAGCGCCGCGTCCGCCTCGTCCGGCGGAAAGATCGTTTCAGCGATGTAGAGGATCAGGATGCCGTAGATGGTGAAGTCGTACCACTCCAGGGTGCCTCCGAGCATAGTGCCGATGCCGGCCCGCATGCGCCCTCCGCCCTCCCGCGTGGCGGGCAGCGAGTCCTGGCCTGTCACGTCCATTTCGAGTCGTCCCCCAGCCCCTTATGTCCGATGCGCCCCGCAACAAGCGTACCATGCGGAGAAATCATATGGCCGTGATGAAATGCCATAACCGCGTCAGCGTGCCAGAAGACTAGAATGCAGCTGTGATCGAAGGGCCCGCGCTGATCGACCAAACGTCATATTTGAATGGAATCGATGGAAGAGTTGATAAGAATAAGATGAATACAGCGCTGCTAAGATAGCTTGGAAGCATGTCATTTATCGCAGTTTCAAGTGTGATATATTGGTTATCATAATATTATGCTGCTGATCACCGGCATGAGGGGAAATAGACTTAGTGCTGCGGTATTCGCGTCGAGCCGGAGCGCTTACCCCCGGTTAAAGTTGCAGCGTGCAGGCGACGGATCCGGCCGATGAATTTGCTGAAGCCCCATCACTTCACGACCAGGGAACTGCCGGAGCACGCGCAGTTTGAGGCGTGGCGGGCGTTCATGTCGTCGTCCATCGAGCTCAGCCCGGCGGCCGGGGAGGCCTCGGCCTTTCCTGCCGATCTCTTCGCCTGGGACCTCTGCGGCCTGCTGTTCGCACGCATGGTGCTGCCGAGCCCGGACGTTCCGCGGTTCTGGCGGCACCGCGACAGGCCCGTCATGGACCATTGGTGCCTCGAACTCACTGTGGAGGGCGGCGTGCCGGCGGCGACGGCTCCCCACGAGTGCCCCGCCCGCCGGCGGATCGCGTTCCGCTGCCTGGGGCGCCCGTGTCAGGGCACCGCGGTCGGCTCCTACGTGCTGAGCCTGTTCATTCCACGCGACCAGTTCGCCGACGTGGCGCCGGCGCTCGACGCGGTGCCCGAGCAGATACCCGACCGCGGTCTCGGCGCCCTGCTCGCCGAATTCATGATGAGCCTCGACCGCAATCTGCCGGCCACCGACGAGCACGATCTGCCCAAGCTGGTGGAGGCGACGCGCGCCGTGGTCTCCGCGTGCCTTGTCGCCAACCGCGGCCTTCCGGCTTTGGAACGGGTGGGCGCCGCGTCGGGCACGCTGCTCGAGCGGGCCCGCAAGATCATCCGGCACAATCTGCGCTCGCAGGAGCTCGGGCCCGACGAATTGTGCCGGCTCATGGGCGTCTCCCGCTCGCGGCTGTACCGGCTGTTCGAGCCACTCGGCGGCGTCTCGAACTATATCCGGCGGCAGCGGTTGCTCCAGGCGCACGCTGCACTGTCCGACTTCCGCAACACGCGCCACATCCGCCTGATCGCGGAGAACTGCGGCTTCGAGGACGCCTCGAGCTTCAGCCGCGCCTATTATGCCGAATTCGGTTACAGCCCGAGCGACACGCGGCGGGCGGCTCTGGGCGGGCACTCGCTCCCGGCCCGGCTCGCGCGCGAGGGCGAGCCGCTGGACGCGAGCTTCAACGACCTGATGCTGGGCCTGCATTCGTAGGGGCGGCGGCGAGGCGTCCGCCCGTCAGTTCTGGCCGCCGCTGAACACCAGGATCGGAGCGGCAACCGCGCTCCCCAGGGCCGCGCCGAGAGTCTGGGCGACGTCGGCGGCGCGGTTGCTGGAATCATCGCCGGGCTGCCGCCTCAGCAGCTGCTCGCCGAGCACTTGCACCACGGCCGGGCTGGTGGCGAACTTGCTGTGATTGAGTGGATCGCCACTCGACAGGCCCGTGAGGTCGACGACGACGACGCCTGCCGCCGCGTCCAGCCGGTCGCGGTAGGCCGCGTCGGTGAGGTCGACCGCGCCGACGCGCGTCACCCGGCCGGCGATCAGGCGCGCCAAGCCAAGCGCGCGGTCGTTGCGCGAGACGAAGATGGTGATGTGCGGCCGCTTGGGGCCCATCTCCGCCACCTGCCGCTCGAACACGTCGACATCGAGATCGGGCGAGGCGAGAATCACGTCGGTGATCTTGGCGGGAATCCGTCCCCGCCGCAGCGCCTCCTGGCGCAGCGCCTCGACGGTGAGCCAGGCCCCCATCGAATGAGCCATGATCACCACCTCGTCCACCTCGGGGCTGGCGGCGACCGTGTTCATCAGCTCGACGAGGTCCGAGCGGGAGAAATTGGTGCTCTCCCGGTCGTAGACATAGTCGAGCACACGGCCGCGGGAGGGCCAGGAGAATAGGATCGGCACCAGCCCGGCGTTGCTGTCGTGGATCAGCTGAGCGAAGCGAAACACCGCGGCGTCGAACCGCGTGTTGAAGCCGTGGACGAAGATCAGTGCGCGGCGCCGGCCGCGCGCTTCCTTCTTCAGCCAGGAGCGCACCCCGGCTCGGGGTACGTCCGAAAGGCTCGTGACGGCAAAGGTCCTCGCCGGATCGGCGGGCCCGCGACGGGGCCACTGGATCGAACCGACCTGCCGGTTGGGTGGGACCGAGACGACGATGTCGGCAAACGCCAAGCCGTCGCCGCGTTCGCCGCCGAAGACGACGCCCGGCCGGTCGGACGGCGCCCGCGTCGTCGCGGCCAGCATCTCGACCTTGGCGCCGGCGCCCGGTGCCGCGAGCACGGGCGCGAGCGCTCCCTCGGGGCGCGCGCAACCGCCTACTCCGGCGAGCAGGCTCGCCGCCAACGCCCACTGTACGGTTCGGAGCGACACGGTGGCCGCGCCCCCTTGTCAGGCCCAACGGGCTTCTTCGGTCGCCCTCTTATGCCCGTTGTGCCGCGGTCGCGCCACCGCCCCGCCTGGGATCGGATGGGGCGCGGCTCAGTCTTGAGATTTCCCGCGAGGGATTCCCACGATTTCAGCGTGGCCGGGCAAACGAGGCGTTGGCCCGAGAGCAATGCTCTATCCGACGCTGAGGACGGTCAACTCGTGCTGGCGGCCGTCGCGCGCGATCCAGGTAATGGACTGCCCGGTCGACAGGCCGATGAGCGCCGCGCCGATCGGCGTGAGGACCGAAATCTTGTTTGCCGTGATATCGGCCTCGCCGGGGAACACCAGCGTCACCCGGCGCTGCTGCCCGGTGTCGGAGCGGAACTCGACGGCGGAGCCCATGCGCACGACGTCGGCCGGCACCGCGGCGGCGGCGACCACGCGGGCCCGCTCCATCTCGGCCAGCAGTTCCTCGGCGACGTCGCGGAACCGGTCGTGTGCCGCGGCTGCCAGATCGGTCAGGCGCCTGTAGTCGATATCGCTGACGACGATTGTCGGCTTTGTGCTGGTATTCGCAAGGTCTGTCATGATGACCGGCGGTCCTTGGACGGCGTGCGAACGCTATCGGCGCCGATCGGCACCCTGTTCGCCTTGATGTTGTGTGGAAGCGCCTGAATGGACGGTGCTGCTGCCGACAGCCCGGCTCTGTCCCCGGAGCTCGGGGCGCATAGGCCGAGCCCGGGGCTACGTTTCCGCGATCGGATGAAGCCGGAAAACCACGGCGCAGATCTTACACATACCTTCAATCTGGCAGGTTCTCCTGCCTTGTCAAGGCAGTGCGTCGGGCGCGCGGTGGCCGCCGTGAGCGCTACGAAGCGCCCGCTCGTCTTCCGCGGCCGCCATGGCGAGCCCGACGGCAGACCTCGGTGTTTGGACGAATCCTGCGCAGGAACGGGATGATGGAGCGGTAGCTTCGCCGGAGCAGCCCGCCGGCCGCTCCGGACGCTCTTCAATCCTGGCCGCCGAAGGCATATTCTTGCCATGCGTCGATGTCAGGCGGCCAGAAGCCGGCCTTCAGCGAGGTCGGTGGCAGCTACGTCAACTCTTGGAGCGACCATGGGGTACAGCGCGTTCGTCTCGCGGATCTTCGCCATCGCCGGCGCGGCCCTCGGCACGCTGGTGTGGTTCATATTGCTCCTGCCGGCTCGAATCCTGTTGCCGCGGGGCGCACGAAAGGGGCGCGGCAACGCCGCCCAGGTGGCGTTCTCCATCGCGCTCTATCTGCTCGTCGTCGGTCTGCTCGCCGGCGACTATCTGCGCTATGGTCCACAGGTCGCGTCCGATCCCGTCCGCGACGAGCCGGGTCATTCCGTGGTCCGGTGAGCGCCTGCCGTGGGCGTCAGGCGCCTGCTTGCCGCGCCCACAGCACCGAACCCATGAACTCGAACACGCGTTCGCCGTTCTGGTTCTCGCCGACGTTCTGGCTGAACACGAGGCCCCATTGCGGGCGCGATGCCGAGGGCCGCTTGTCGGCAAGGACCGAATAGTAGCTGATCGTGTCGCCGGCGTAGACCGGCTTCAGCCAACGCAGGTTGCGGAAGCCCGGCGACGGACCGAGCTTGGCCATGTGTTCGCCGTCCGCCGCCGCGGCCTCCATCTGGCGCTGGCGGTGGGCGATCATCAGCTTCATCCAGACCGAGGCGGTATGCCAGCCAGACGCGCAGAGGCCGCCGAAGGCGCTTTGCTTCGCCGCCTCTTCGTCCATGTGGAAGGGCTGCGGATCCCAGTCGCGGGCAAAGCGCTTGATCGCCTCGGGCGTGAAGGTGAAGGCGCCGATGCTCATCACGCGGCCGATCGCCAGCTCGTCGAGCAACGGTGCGCGCCGCCCCGGCCCGTCCCCGACGGGGCGTTCCGCCAGGCTGCCGCCGGGGGCGGCCGTCGCCGGCTTGCGCTTGCGCGGCGCCGCGGCACCGGCGCCCGGCGCGACATCGCGGCGGCCCATCATGCCCCAGCTCGTCTGCGTCATGCAGATCTCGCCGTGCTGGTTGACCAGCTCGGAGCGCGACAGGACGAGCCCCATGTCGGGCCGCGACTTCGATTCCCGCCGCTCCAGCACGTGCTGGCGCAGCACCATGGTGTCGCCCGGCTTCACCGGCTTCTGCCAACGCGTCTCGTCGATGCCCGGCGAGCCCATGGAGGCGGAGACGCCGATGTAGCCATCGTAGAGCATGCGCATGGATGCCGCACACAGATGCCAGCCCGACGCGATCAGCGTGCCGTAGAAGGAGCGGCCGGCGCCCGCCGCGTCCACATGCATGGGCTGCGGGTCGAACTCGCGGGCAAACGCGATGATCTCGTCCTGGCCGAAGGTGCGCGGGCCGTAGGTCGTCGTGGTGCCGGGGGTGAAGTCTTCGAAATGGAGGCGGGGCATGGCTTGGCTGAGCGTGGGCGTTAGGTCCGAGTAGCATGGGTGCCGGCCGCTGTCGCGCCGCACAGTGCATGGGGCGCGTGCTTCGACCGGGCGGCGTCGCCTCGACGGGGCTCAGGGCCCGCCCCTTCCGCCCCCCGGCGCCCGACCGTTCCGATCGGACGGACGGCGAGGGGCTATCTTTCGCCGATCAGCGGTATTCCACCACCGTCTGCCGCTGCCGGCCGAGGCCGGCGATCTCAAGCTCGACCACGTCGCCCGGCTTGAGCCAGACCGGGTCGGGCTTCTGCCCCATGCCGACGCCCGAGGGCGTGCCGGTGGCGATGACGTCACCCGGCATCAGCGTCATGTAGCGGCTGACGTAGGAGACGAGCTGACGCACCCCGAAGATCATCGTGCTCGTGTTGCCGTCCTGCATGGTCTTGCCGTTCACCGTGAGCTTCATGGCGAGCGCCTGCGGATCGGGCACCTCGTCCTTGGTCACCAGCCACGGCCCGGTCGGGCCGAAGGTGTCGCAGCCCTTGCCCTTGTCCCATTGCGAGCTCTGCATCTGGAAGGCCCGCTCGGAGACGTCGTTCACCACGCAATAGCCGGCGACGACGTCAAGGGCCCGGTCTTCCGCGACATTGCGGCCGACCGCACCGATGACGACGCCAAGCTCGACCTCCCAGTCCAGCCGGCTGGAGCCCAGCGGCACGATGGTATCGTCGTTCGGTCCGCAGATGGCGGACGGCGCCTTGAGGAAGATGATCGGCTCGCTGGGGGCCGGCATGTTGGATTCGGCCGCATGTTCGGAATAGTTCAGCCCGATGCAGACGAGCTTGGAGATGCGGGCGACCGGCGCGCCGTAGCGGAGGGCGCCGTCGAGCAGCGGCAGGCGCGCGACATCGAGCGCGGCGAGCTCCGCCAGGCGGGCCGGCGCCAGCGTCGCCCCGTCGATGTCGGCCACCACCGACGACAGATCCCTGGGCCGGCCGTCGGAACCGACGAGGGCGGGCTTTTCCTGGCCGGAGGGGCCGACGCGGCAGAGTTTCATGATGCGTCCTGACGTTGCTTGCTGCGGGTGAGAACCGGCTCGAGCGTCGGCCCGAGAGGGCGTCGGAGCGGCCGCTCCCGTCCTGTTTAGCACCGGACCGGCCGCCGGGTCGCGTCTGCATCCGGCCCCAGTTCGCGGGTGCATCCCCGCGCCGCCGCGCGGCGCCTGCAACGGATGCGATGGCCCCGTGTCACGCGCCGGCGCGCGGCGCGGCCCAAGCGGTAGAAGCTGGCCGAGGTCCACGCCGTCAGGCGACATATCGAGCAGAAGCTGGACGGCGGTCCCATGCTCCTTGTCAGTGGGCATGGCGGCCATCAGCATTCGAAGACCCTGAGACAACGATATGGTCCATCCTGACAACCGGCGCTGTGTGTTGGGCAGCAGTCGCTTCCCCCGGCGCTGAGTAGATGCGCGTCAAGGCCGAGCATAGCCGCGCGGGGGGCGGTTGCGACAACCCGCCAAGTCCGACGAATTGAGCCAACACGTTGACATAACTTGCGTATGTCCTAGCCAATCGAGCGCTTGACAGGTAGGTCATAACGCGGCCAATCATTTGGCCGCGTCCATCGACTCCTGGAGGGAGCTTGGTCCCCCACGGTGCCGCTCTGCGCGCTGTCGTCAGCTTCACCGGCACTCGTAGTGCCCGCCCCGACGATCGCGTCTGCGCCTGCCAGCGCCTCCAGCAGCGCCTGGCACCGCAAGTATCACCGAACCGCTGCGATGAGCGATGGATCTCGGAGCCGGCGCCTGGGACGGAGCCGCAAGCGAACGAACGTAACAGCGCATAGACCTCAAGAGGGGCGGCGCATGACGGAGGAAACATGGCCCCTCTAGCAGGCGCGCAGGATCTCGATCCCTTTGTCCGAGTACTTCTCGATGATGTCGCCGCAGCTATCGCGGACGCCGCTCGGGTGATCCGTGGCCGCCCCGCCTGGCAAGAGGCCTGACCGCCGGCCGGGCCAGCTGCGGACCACCAGATCAACGAACAGGGAGGGAGACACCATGCAGGGCGCATCCGAAGCCGACTATGTCATCGTGGGCGCCGGCTCGGCCGGCTGCGTGCTGGCCAACCGACTGTCTGCCGACGGGACGACGAAGGTGGTGCTGCTCGAAGCGGGCGGCGATGACCGTCCCACCAAGGAGCCCAGCCAGTTCTGGTCGAACCTGATGATCCACGTGCCGGTCGGCTATGCGCAAACCCTCAAGGATCCCAAGGTGAACTGGCTCTACACCACCGAGCCCGACCCGGGCACCGGCGGACGCGCCCACGTATGGCCGCGCGGCAAGGTGCTGGGCGGCTCCTCGTCCATCAACGGGCTCATCTACATCCGTGGCCAGCACGCCGACTACGACGGCTGGCGTCAGCTCGGCTGCACAGGCTGGGGATGGGACGACGTGCGTCCTTACTTCAGACGCGCCCAACATCAGGAGCGAGGCGCCTGCGAGCACCACGCGATCGGCGGCCCGCTCAACGTCTCGGACGCAACCACCACCCACGAGGTCTCGGACGCGGCCCTGGCCGCCTGCGAACAGGCCGGGCTCTCGCACCGGGACGTCAACGCCGGTGAGCAGGAGGGCGTCTGCTACTACCAGCTCACGGTCAAGAACGGCCGGCGGTGCTCGGCGGCGGTCGCCTACCTGCACCCGGCCATGGCTCGCCCGAATCTCCGCCTCGAGACGCGGGCGCTGGCGAGCCGGGTCGTGTTCGAAGGGCGGCGGGCGGTCGGCGTCGAGTTCGTGCAGAACGGCGCGCGGCACGTGGTGCGGGCGCGGCGCGAGGTGATCCTGTCGGGCGGCGCGGTCAACTCGCCCCAGCTGCTGCAGCTCTCGGGCATCGGCCCCGCGGCGCTCCTGCAGCAGCACGGAATCGCGGTGATCGCCGACCGGCCGGGCGTGGGGGAGAACCTGCAGGACCACTATGTCATCCCGATGCTGTACCGGCTGAAGCCCCATGTCGTCAGCGTGAACGAGCTGTCGCGCGGTGCGCGCCTTGTCGGCGAGACGATCAAGTATCTGGTCTACCGCAAAGGATTGCTGACGCTCTCGGCGGCCCACATCGCCGCCTTCGTCAAGTCCCGCCCGGACCTGGCCGGCCCCGACATCCAGTTTCACATTCTCCCGGCCAGCATCGATACGGACAAGCTCGCCCAGGGCAAGATGACGCTGGAGCAGAAGCCGGGATTGACGATTGCCCCATGCCAGCTCAGGCCGGAAAGCCGCGGCTGGATCCGCATCAAATCTGCCGATCCGACGGTCCATCCGTCGATCTTCGCCAACTACCTGTCCGATCCGCTCGATCAGGAGGTCGCCGTCGCATCGCTGGAGTGGGGGCGGCGCATCGCCGGCCAGGCAGCGCTTGCTCCCTACATCGATCACGAGCTCCTCCCGGGCGAACCAGCGGCCGGGCCCGAAGCTCTGCTTGCGTTCGCCCAGGCGGCGGGCACGACGATCTACCACCCGGTGGGGACCTGCAAGATGGGCGAGGATCCGATGGCCGTGGTGGACGCGGAGCTGCGTGTCGGAGGGGTCGAGGGCTTGCGCGTGGTCGACGCTTCGGTAATGCCGCGCCTGGTGAGCGGCAACACGAACGCGCCGACGATCATGATCGCCGAAAAGGCGGCCGACATGATCTTGGGCCGTGTGCCGGCCGCGGCGGTCGCGGCCTGACACACGCAAGCCTGGGACGCCGGCACGGCGCCGGAGGCGGGGACCCTCGCCTTCGGCTGCCTCCGTCGCCCGCGACCGCCCCCGGCCATGCCGCGCCTTTGAGGGGGGACCCCGCACGATCGCCAAAAGTGCACTATCTATAGAGGCATGCCCCGGCGGCTGCACGCTTTGCCCAGGAGGTTCACATGCCCAATAGTTCCCTGACGATCGAGGAGCTCGACCAGCGCATCAGGGTCGTAAGGGAAAACCTCCGCGCACTGATCGAGCAGGCGGCGGCGTTCTCGGGCGCGGCGGACGAGGACCTGATGTCGCGGCGCATCGCCGACCAGGAGGAGCAGCTCGAAGCGCTGACGCGGCAGCGCGACGAACTCGACGGATCGAAGACTTAAGCCCGCGCCTCGGTCCGCCGCGGCAGGCCGGGAATTCGTTGCCCGGCGGGAGCCGGGTGCGAGGCCGCGGCCCAGGGATGCCGCCCGGCGGCCCGGCGCGTCTTAGACATAGGCAGCCGCCTGGCAGGCCCGGCCCACGTCGCTAGCGTTCGTCCGCGTTGGCGCGACAGGGCGGGAGAAGATCATTGCACTGCTCGGGCCCAAAGGCAGCCGGGCTGCTCGGCGCATCCTTGATCGGGGCCGTCTGGGTTCCTTCTATACGTTCGCGGCCCGAGTGGTTCGGCTATTCCCTTCTTCTACTGGTATCAGCTTGCCGCCCCGCCGTTCGTCCCGATAGGCGAACACGGCGATTGTTTGTTCGTCGCGCGACGAGGACATCCGAGATCCGGGGCGGTACAGTGGGCTGCTGGCCGACAACGCTCGTGCCGCCCCGGGAGGATCCTCATGGCAAGCTGGAGACCCGACCCTTCATTTTATCCTTCGCCGCGTATGGCGGCCAAGGCGAAGCCCGAGAGCCTGGCCTACGTGGCGGCCTTCGATCCCGACCGCAGCAAACCCGACGCCATCGCCGTGGTCGACGTGGATCCGGCGTCTGCCACCTACTCTCAGATCGTCGGCCAAGTCGATATGCCGAATACCGGCGACGAGCTGCATCACTTCGGCTGGAACGCCTGCTCGTCGTGCCTGTGCCCGAACGCGCCGCATCCCCATATGGAGCGGCGCTATCTCGTCGTGCCGGGCCTGCGCTCATCGCGCCTGCACATCGTCGACACCAAGCCCGATCCCCGCAAGCCCAGCATCGTGAGGGTGATCGAGCCGGAGGAGGTGGCCGAGAAAGCCGGCTACACGCGCCTCCACACCACCCATTGCGGCCCTGAGGGCATCTACGTCAACGCCCTCGGCAACGCCGAGGGCAAGGCGCCCGGCGGCATCTTCCTGCTCGATCCCGAGAGCTTCGACGTGCTCGGCCAGTGGGAGATGGATCGGGGCCCACAGCAGCTGGCCTATGACTTCTGGTGGCATCTGGGCCACGACACGATGATCACCAGCGAGTGGGGCACGCCCGACACCTTCGAGAACGGGCTGGTGCCGGAGGTGCTGCTCGGCAGCAAGTACGGCCGGCGCCTCCACTTCTGGGACCTGCACAAGCGCAAGCACATCCAGGAGATCGACTTCGGCGAGGAGCACCAGCTGGTGTTCGAACTGCGGCCGGCGCACGATCCCACCAAGGCCTACGGTTTCGTCGGCTGCGTCATCAGCCTGAAGGACCTGTCGGCCTCGATCTGGACCTGGTACCGGGACGGCGACAAGTGGGCCGTCAAGAAGGTGATCGAGATCCCGGCCGAGCCGGCCGATCCGAGCCTGCTGCCGCCGGTGCTGCAAGGCTTCAAGGCGGTCGCGCCGCTGGTCACCGACATCGACCTGTCGATGGACGATCGCTTCCTCTACGTCTCCTGCTGGGGCACCGGCGACATGATCCAATACGACGTGTCGGATCCGTTCGCACCCAAGGAGACCGGGCGGGTGCGCATCGGCGGCATCGTCTCGCGGGCCGGCCATCCCGGCGCCAAGGCGGCCGCGCTCAATGGCGGCCCACAGATGGTCGAGATCAGCCGCGACGGCCGCCGGGTCTACTTCACCAACTCGCTCTACGGCGCCATCGACCCGCAATTCTACCCCGAGGGCATCGACGGCTGGATGGTCAAGCTCGACGTGGGCGAGAACGGCGGCATCGCCTTCGACGACAAGTTCTTCGTCGACTGGCCGAAAGGCCATCGCCCGCATCAGGTGCGGCTAGAGGGAGGCGACTGCTCGTCCGATTCCTACTGCTATCCCTGATGCGCGCGCCGCCCGACCGCACGCGCCCGATCGCGGCAGCCTGACATGTCGCCCTGGCTGGTGCTCGCCGGCCTCGGCGTCTTCCACGGGCTCAACCCGGCCATGGGCTGGCTGTTCGCCGTGGCCCTCGGCCTGCACCGCGGCAGCCGGCGCGCCCTATGGCTGTCGCTGATGCCGATCGCGCTGGGGCATGCGGCGTCCGTGGCCGTCGTCGTCGCCGCGGTGGTGGCGCTCGGCTTCGTCGTCGAGCTTCACTGGCTGAACCGGGCGGCCGGGTTGCTGCTCATCGGCTGGGCCACCTGGCAGGCGTTCGGCGGCCACCGCCACCGCGTGCGCGTGGGCATGCAGACCGGGCTCGCCGGGCTCGGCCTCTGGTCCTTCCTGATGGCGACCGGCCACGGCGCGGGCCTGATGCTGATCCCGGTGGTCATCCCCCTGTGCCTGGCCGCAGCGCCGGCGCAGGAGCTGACCGCGCAAGGCTCGCTGCCGCTGGCGCTGGCGGCCGTGGGCGTGCATACGGCGGCGATGCTGGTGACCATCGCGGTGGTGGCGACCGCCGTCTACGAGTGGATCGGGCTCGCCTTCCTGCGGCGTGGCTGGATCAATCTCGACTATCTCTGGATCACCGCCTTGGCGGCGAGCGGCCTCATCCTCATGATATGAGAGCATGACACACGACACGGACTTCGCCGCGGCGGCCACGGCACGGGAGGCGGTGGAGCGGCTGGCGGCGCTCTACACGCAGGCGACCGGCACGCTGCGCCAGGCGCTCGATGGCTACCTCTCATCCCGCCGCCTGCCGAGCCCGCAGGAGCAGGCCCTGTTTCGCTATCCGGCGCTGCGCGTCACCTATCATCCCCAGGGGCTGATGCCGACGTCGCCGCGCTCCTACGCCAAGTTCCAGGGGCCGGGCGTCTATGTGACGACCGTCACTCACCCGCAGACCTTCCGCAACTATCTGGAGCAGCAGCTGACCCTGCTCATGGGCGACTACGGTGCCACCGTGGAGGTCGGGCTGTCGCGGCAGGACATTCCCTATCCCTACGTGGTCGAGCGCGGCGACGAGTTCGGCGGCTCGGGGGTGACGGCGGCCGAGCTCGCCCGCTATTTCCCGACGCCGCTCCTGGCGGAGGTGGGCGATGAGATCGCCGACGGCTCCTGGGACATCATCCCCGGCCGGCCCTTGCCGCTGGCCCTGTTCGATGCCGTGCGCGTCGACTTCTCGCTCAAGCGCCTGGTCCATTACACCGGCAGCGACTGGCGCTTCGTGCAGCCGTGGATCATGCTCACCAACTACCACCGCTACGTCGACCAGTTCGTGCGCCACGGGCTGGCCGAGCTGCAAAAGGGCGGGCGGTTCACCAGCCTCGTGCTGCCCGGCAACACGGTGATCGACCGCTCCATGTCGGAGGCCGAAGGCATGCAGCGCATCGCCGGCGTCGCCTGGCACCGCTTCCAGATGCCCGCCTATCACCTCAGGGCGGAGGACGGCCACGGCGTCACCCTGGTCAACATCGGCGTCGGCCCCGCCAACGCCAAGAACATCACCGACCACCTGGCGGTGCTGCGGCCACACTGCTGGCTGATGATCGGCCATTGTGGGGGCCTGCGGCAGTCGCAGACCATCGGCGACTACGTGCTCGCCCACGCCTACCTCCGCCGCGACGGCGTGCTCGACAGCGCCGTGCCGACCGACATTCCCATTCCGGCCCTGGCCGAAGTGCAGGTAGCCTTGCAGGAGGCGGCGGCCGAGGTCACAGGGGAGGCCGGCGTCTCCCTGAAGCGGCGGCTGCGAACCGGCACCGTGCTCACCTACGACGACCGCAATTGGGAGCTGCGCTGGAGCCAGGAGCGGCGGCGCATCAACCTGTCGCGCGCCATCGCCGTCGACATGGAGAGCGGCACCATCGCAGCTCAAGGCTATCGGCTCCGCGTGCCTTACGGCACGCTGCTCTGCGTCTCCGACAAGCCGCTGCACGGCGAGATCAAGCTGCCCGGTGCCGCCAGCGCCTTCTACGAGCGGGCGGTGGAGGAGCACATGACCATCGGGCTCGCCGCGCTCAACCTGCTGCGCAGCCGGCTCGACCAGATGCATTCGCGCAAGCTCAGAAGCTTCGACGAGCCGCCGTTCCGGTAGACGTCGGTCCGGGCGTCGCGAGGCGAGGCCGGGACGGGCCCCCGCCGGCAGATCGTCCGCGGCCGCCGGCCCCCAGCGCCGCTGTTTGCATTCGGAAATAATTCGTCATGCGTTTGCACACGAGCGCCACCCGCCGGCCCGCCCCACCAGTGACAGGAGGAAGCGAAGACAACCAGGCCGGGGATCGCGGATGGCGACGACGGGGAGGGGGCTCGCTCTGGTCACCAGGCGCGCCATCGTGATCGCGGCCGCCGTCCTCCTCTGGATCGGGCCTTTCATCTTCACGGTGGCCCGCCGCTCGTCCGGGATGCCGCAGCCGACGGGCGCCGCGCCGGCGCGCGCCCTGGCGGACGCCTTCCTATCCGACGACATCGCACGCAGCCGCGGGCAGCCGGCGCTCCTCGCGCGGCTGATCGCTGCGGGCAAGGCGGCGATCGCGTGGCGGGTGGAGCGATCGCCCCATATATCCCGGCGGTAGGGAGAACCGCCATGGGCATCAAAGTCATCGCCGCCGCGGCAACGCTCGCGCTTGCGGCCCAGGTCGCCGCCGCGGAGCCGGCCCCCGGCCGTCAGCGCCAGCCCGACGCCGCCGCTGCCCACCGGCAGGCGCGAGCCGGCGGCGAGATCTGTCCGCGCATCTGCCCGCGGGACACCACGCCGTGTGATCCGATCAGCTTCAAGATCGCGGACGGCCGCTGCAACCCGATGGCCGTCACCGGGCCGTAGTGCATTTCCGCGTTTTCTTCGAATCGCCGGAATGCTCTATCTGTTTGATTTGCCGCGTTTTCTTCACGCGAACCGGCGTCCACTTCGCTCAAAAACGCTCTAGGCGAGCCCCGATCGCCGTCGTCAGGCTCGCCTGCCAAGAGGAAAAATGGCCAAGGTCGATCGGGGCGGGGCTCTGCGCCCCGCCCCGATCGGCGCAAGGTGCTTACCGCAGGCGCTCGAGCACGCTCACGTAGTTGGCGACGGCGGCGCCACCCATGTTGAAGATGCCGGCCAGCTTGGCATTGGGGATCTGGATGCCGCCGGCCTCGCCCGTCAGCTGCATGGCGCTCAGCGCGTGCATGGAGACGCCGGTGGCGCCGATGGGATGGCCCTTGGCCTTGAGCCCGCCTGAGGGGTTGACCGGCAGCTTGCCGTCCTTCTGCGTCCAGCCCTCGGCGACGGCGCGGGCGCCCTGGCCCTCCGGCGTGAGGCCCATGGCCTCGTATTCGATGAGCTCGGCGATGGTGAAGCAGTCGTGCGTCTCGACGAAGGAGAGGTCGCTGAGCGCCACGCCGGCCTTGGCCAGCGCCTGCTGCCAGGCCTCGGTGCAGCCTTCGAACTTCAGGATGTCGCGCTTCGACATGGGCAGGAAGTCCTGGGCATGGCCGGTGCCCCGGAAGACGACGGCGCGCGGCATCTTGAGCGCCGTGTCGACGTCGGCGATCACCACCGCGGCGGCGCCGTCCGACACCAACGAGCAGTCGGTGCGCTTCAAGGGGCCGGCGACGAAGGGGTTCTTGTCGCTCTCCTGGCGGCAGAAGTCGTAGCCGAAGTCCTTGCGCATCTGCGCATAGGGGTTGTCGACGCCGTTCTTGTGGTTCTTGGCAGCGATCATCGCGAGGGCGTCGGACTGGTCGCCGTGGCGCTGGAAGTAGGCGTCGGCGATCTTGCCGAAGACGCCGGCGAAGCCGCCTTGGATCTCGCTATCCTCCTTGAGGTAGGAGGCGCGCAGCAGGTTCTGGCCGATCTGCGGGCCGGGCGTGGTGGTCATCTGCTCGACGCCGACGACGAGGACGATGCGGCCGGCCTTGGCCTCGATGGTGCGGATGGCCTGGTGCACGGCGGCGGAGCCGGTGGCGCAGGCGTTCTCGACGCGCAGCGCCGGCTTGAAGCGGAGCCGGTCATCCGCCTGCAGCACCAGCGACGCGGTGAAGTCCTGGGCCGAGAAGCCGGCGTTGAAGTGGCCGAGCACGATCTCGTCGACCTCCTTGGGGCCGATGCCGGCGTGCTCCATGGCCTCGTTCGCCACCCGCACGACCAGGCTTTCGACGGTCTCGGTGTCGAACTTGCCGAAGGGCGTGTGGGCCCATCCTACGATCGCTGCGGTCATGGTCTGCTCCTCGCTGCGGCCGCCGCGGCGGGCGGCCCCTGGACTCATTGTGTGGATACACGGTCGAGAGTTCAAGCGCACGATAATGCATGGGCGGCAAGGCTGGCTACCGGTTTCGCCATGGTGCGGCAAGCCACTCGGGGCACGTCCCCGCGGGGCCGAGATGGCGGGGGGAGCGCTGCGGCTTCGCCGCCGGATCCTCGCCGGGCCGGCGATCACCCGTGGCCGGGCAGGGGGCCGGGCGGAGCCTGATCGAGCACGATCTGCATCAGCACCAGGTCGAGCCAGCGGCCGAACTTGGTGCCCACCTGCGGCATATAGGCGACCTGGCGGAAGCCCACGTCGGCGTGGAGCGCGATCGAGGCGGTGTTGCCGGCCTCGATGCCGGCGACCATCACATGCTTGCGGGCCTGCCGCGCACGGGCGATCAGTGAGGCCATCAGGCCCCGGCCGATGCCGCGCCGGTGCTGGCCCGCCGCCACGTAGATGGAATCCTCGACGGTGTGGCGGTAGCCGGGCCAGACGCGGAAGTCGCCGAAGGTGGCAAAGCCCACCACCGTGTCCTCGATCTCGGCGACGAGCACCGGATAGCCGCGCCCCTGCCGCTCCCTGAGCCACGCCTCCCGTCCGGCGAGCGTGGACGGCTCCTCGGTCCACACCGCCGTCGTCTCCAGCACGCCGTAGTTGTAGATCAACAGAATGGCGCGCGCATCGGCGAGGTGCGCGTCGCGGATCAGCAGGGAGGACATGGCGAAAGAGCTCCGGCGCCGCGGGAAGCTGGTCAGGTCGCCTCCGCCTCCCTCCGCGTCGTGGGCCGGGCCACCCGGTCATCCATCTGCTGAGAAACGCGCCTCTCGGCCAGCACAGTTGATGTCACGTTGATTGCCGCGATGGCCGAACGGGTCAAGCCCGCACATCGGCTGTGGGTGGTGATGGCCTGGGCAAGCGGCCATCCCCCTTAAGATGCGTTGCGGCGGAGCCCGATCAATCCGCCGGGGGCAGGCCAATTCTCCCTACTTCCATTGCTTCTCGTCGTTCACCCACAGCGCGCCGGGCAGCCGCCCCGGGGCGATGAAGGCATCCACGAGGTTGCCGAGCAGGGTGGAGATATTGTTGGCGAAGCCGTTGGCCGGCAGGGCCTGGCCGAAGGCGATCGAGCCGGTGCTGAACACCGCGCCGTCGTTGGGCGCGGTGAAATAGACCATGTCGGAGCGAATGCGGTAGTCCTGCGAGCCGGCGAGCCCGGGATAGGGGTAGAGGATCTCCTCGATGGACAGCATGTAGTTGTCGCTGTGGCCGCCGGACGAGGCGACGATGCGCGCGTGCGGCGGCGTGCCGTAGTTCAGGTCGTAGCGGTCGAGCTCCAGGCCCGCGGCGCCACCGTAGGCGAGGCCCGTTTCGCCCAGCATCTCGCCCTCGATTCCCTTCATCATCCACGACACGGTGCGGTGGTAGCTGTCGGGCATGCGCCGGTAGGGTCGGCTGGTCTCGAAGCCCTCGGCGATGAAGCCGACGCCGACGAGCTTCTGCGGCGGCCGGCCGAGGTTCTTCCACAGGCCGCTCTTCTGCCCGGTCGTGGCGAGGTAATGCTCGCCGGGCCGGGCCGCCCAGGCGCGCATGCCGGAATCGAGCTTGCGCACCTCCATGATCCACGGCTCGTCGTCGCGGAAGGCCACATTCCAGTAGTAGCCGTTGCCGCCCATGTAGATGTAGCGGCCGCCGCCGGCGATATAGTCTTCGGTGGCATCGAGCATCCGCTCCGAATAGTATTCGGGGTGGGTGCCGGAGAGGACGCAGGCGTAGCTCGCGATGGCGTCGAGGCCCTCCACGTGCAGGTCCTCGTCGGTGAGCACGTCGTAGGCGTAGCCCTTGTGCTCCAGCCAGGCCAGGATGGAGAGATCGGCCGCGAAGCCCCAGGTCACGCCCATGCTCGAGATGCGATATTTCGGGCGCATGTTGAGGATCGGCCGGCGGTAGGACGAGTAGCAGACGCCGTTGCCGTCGGCCCAGGCGTCATAGGTGGAGAGGCCGAACTCCCAGTTCTTGTACATCTCGATGTCGACTTCCGAGACGATCGGCGGCTGGCCGGTCATCGGCTGGATGATCTGCGCATCGAAGCTCAGGTGCTCGTTGGCGTAGGCGAGATAGCTCGCCGTCGGGAACAGCAGCGCCACCTTGCCGGCGGGGATCGTGGGCCGCACGAAGAAGACGACCCGTTCCTCGCCGAGGCCAACGCCGTCCCCGGCCCGCAGGCGAAAGGCGTAGACGCCGCTCTTCAGCGTCTCCGGCAGGCGCACAGTGCGCGTCAGCGCCCAGTTGCAGTCGATCATCGCGTCGTAGTGGAACTCGACGCCTCCGTATTCCTCGGGGGCCAGGCGGAAGCAGTCGTTGCGGCCGTTCCAGTTCCAGCCGGTCTGCGCGCGCACCGGCCGATTGTAGCCCCTGGCGTCGAGCTTGTGGGGGCCGGCGTCGATGACCACGTCGCCGATGCCGCGATCGGTGTAGCCGGCGGTGGTGTCCCAATAGGCCACCATGCCGTCGGGCGGCGGCAGCGCGCCGCCTTTGATGGCGTCGAACTCCGCCTCGCCGAGCACGCGGCCGTGCACGCCGGGCCGGTCGATCTTGCCGCAATAGGTCTGCGAGACGAAATGGCCGCGGGCCTCGTGAAAATCCCGTGTGCCGGCGATGAGGAAGGGCGTGTCGGGCAGGTGCTTGGGGCGGAAGCGGAAGGTCTCCGCCACGTGGGAGCGGAAGTCGATTGGGGCGACGCGGCCGAGCAGGCCGTTGTAGCGGTTGGCGACGCTCTCCTGGTGCACCGTGGCGCGGCCGCTCGCCGGGTCGAAGGTGGCGGCGACGAAATACCAGGTCTTGGCGATCAGCGGCACCTCGGCCTCGACGTAGTCGACCTCGTCGCCGCGGCCGACCCAGAACTCCAGATGCCCCTTTCGGTTGATGCCGAGGGCATAGCCCATGTTCCTGTCGTTGTCCCAGCGGCCGAGAAGGCCCTGGCGCTGCCCGGCCTCCGGCAGGCCCGGATAGATGAAGGCATGGAGCGTGAGCGGCCCCTCGAGCGCCAGCACGGCCTCGGGGTCGGCGACCTCGAGGAAGGAGCCCACCTGGGTATACTGCTTGCGCACCGGCCAGGGGCCGTCGGCCTCGCAGGCGACCTCCTCCTCCAGGAAGCCGGGCCCGTCCGGATGCTCGTCGCCATGGATCAGGCGCACGAGCTTGGCCTCGGCTTCGCTGACGCCGTCAGCCGAGACGAAGACGTCGATCGACTGGCCCGGCTTCACCGAGATCTTGTCGGTGTAGCCGAAGATCTTAACCTCTGCCATTGCGTACTCCGGCGGTCCTGGCCGTTTCACCGATCCCGCAGCCGGCGACGTGCTTCGGGCTCTTGTGTTGACGCGTCGTCTTCACGCGGATCGGTCCACGTCCCTCGAAAGCGCCCTTAGCGCTCATGTCTCCAACAGGTCCTGGACCCGGCGCAGGAACACCCCGTGATAGGCCTCGTCCTGGGTCGGGTAGACCTTGTCCTCGACGATGCGAGGCGCGACGCCGCGCTGGCCGGACAGGGCGACGATGCGGTAGGCCTGGAACGGCTTCACCACGGTGATGGCGTATTTGTCGGCGAGGGGGGCGCGTCGGAAGTAGAGCAGCAGGCGCTCCAGGGGCTCGCTGTGCTGGCCCAACGGGCTCTTGCGGTGCTCCTCGATGATCTCCGGCGAGATCAGGCTCTTGAGGTAATCTCGCTGCATCTTGTCGTAGCGGCGCCAGTAGATGAGATCCTTGTCCTTGGTCTCGGTGGCTTCTTCGGGCAGCATCTCGCCTCCTTTCTCGGCGCGCCTGGACCGCCGCTCGCTCTTCTTCTTGTCGCGCCAGGCGCCGAACTGCGCCTTGATGCCGAACAGGCCGCCCTTCAGGAACAGCACCACGCCGAGCATGATGAGACCGATCAGGATGAGCCGGATCGGGCCGGTGGCGATCAGCACCTTGTCGAGGAAGATGACGATGGCGGTGCCGACCACCGCGCCCTCGGCGCGGCCGATGCCGCCGATGACCAGCATGGCGAGGCCGAGCAGCACCGTGTCGAAGCTGAAGATGGAGAAGGACACGCCGCGATAGTGGGCGGTGTAGAAGCCGCCGATGAAGCCGAGCCCGATCGACGAGATGATGAACACCCAGATGCGGGCCCGGCGAAAGTTGACGCCGGTCGCCTCGGCGAAGGCCTCGCGCTTCTCCGGCGCCATCTTGAGGATGCGGCCGAGCCGGCGCCCGTCGACGAACCGGTACAGGATCAGCGCTGCGACCATCAGGGCAAAGCAGGCGTAATAGGCCAGCAACGACTGGCTTTCCTGGCTCCAGCTCTGAGGAATGTAGGTGTCGGCCCCGTAGAGGCCGCCGGTCGACGAGCCGAACTGCTTGGATTGCAGCGTGTAGACGCGGCAGAGCTCGTTAAGGCCGATGGTCAGGAGCGCGTAGTAGAAGCCGTCCAGGCGGATCGCCGGGATGGCGATGATCAGCCCGAACACGAGCCCGATCGCCGACCCAACCAAGGGCAGCGTCCACCACGGCAGGCCCATGTGGATCGACAGCCAGGCGGTGCCGAAGGCGGCGGCGCCGACCACGGCGTAGCTCGCCAGCGAGTAGATGCCCGCGGTGCCGATGATCAGCATCCAGCACAGGTTGATCGCCGCGTAGATGCCGAAGGTGGCGCCTGCAGTCATCAGCGTGTTCTGGAAATCCGCGGGCATGACGGCGGGCGCGAGCAGCAGGGCGACCAGCCCGAGCACCCACCAGATCGGGCGCTTGTCGACGATGGTCTTCTCGCGCCTCAGCGTCTTGGGATTGTACTCGCCGCGAATGTGGAGAACGCGCCGCCGGGTTGGCCAGTAACGCATCCGCTGCCACAGGCGCCCGCCGTGACCGGGCCATTTGTGGTAGTAGCGCAGCCGCCCCACCGGCAGCAGCGGCGCCTTCGATTCCCGCGTCCGCACCCAGACCTCGCGCGGGTCGCGGTGCGGGTTGGACGGGATTTCCTCCTCGGCGCCCTCGGCGCCCCAGGGGTGGAGCGGATTGCGCCAGGTGCTCGCCGGCGTGTCCGGTACGTCGGCGGTTGCGGTGCCGGGCCGAAGGCGCTGCTCCACGTCAACCATGGCTCAGGCCTCCCGGGCGCGGTCGAGGATGCCAGCGATGCCGCGGGGGCGCATCAGCAGGATCAGGATGATCAGCAGGAATTGGGTGATGAGCACGTACTGGCCGCCCATCAGGCGCGCCGTGAGCGCCTCGTTGAGGCCGAGCAGCACCGCGGCGATGACGGCGCCGCGCACGCTGCCCAGGCCGCCGCAGAGCGCGATGCTGACGCCCTTGATCATCGGCGCCAGGCCGCCGAACGGCGAGATGTAGTAGGTCTGCGACAGCAGCACGGCGGCAAGGCCCGCCAGCCCCCCGGTGATGGCCATGACGTAAAAGCCGGTGCGGCGCACGCCGATGCCGACGATGGCCGCGGCGTGCGGATTCATCATCATGGCGCGGATCTCGAGCCCCCGGCGGCTGGAACGCATCCACATGAGCACGGCCGTGACCACGGCGATGGAGACGACGACGTTGCCCACCTTGTCTGCGGTGAGCACCACGCCGGCGAGGCTGATCTTCCAGCTGCCGAAGATCTCGGGCAGGTTCTTGGCCCGGGGGCCGAAGATGGCGAGCAGTGCCTGGCCACCGATGAGGCTGATGGCGAGCGTGGCGATCAGGCCGCGCACGGTGAAGTTTGGCTTGTCGTGGATGGGGATGAAGGCCAGAGCGCAGACCAGCAGGCCGCCCAGCGCCCCGGTGAGCACGCCGCAGGCGACCACGACGACACCGTTGGTGGAGATGTGCTGGGCGCCGAGCCAGGCGCCGTAGCCGGAGAGTGCGAAGATGAAGCCGTAGGCCAGGTTGATCAGGCCGACGCTCGACCAGGTGATCGACAGGCCGATGGCCAGCGTGCCGTAGATGCAGGCGAGCACGACGGCATTGGTGATAATGAAGCCCAGATCCATCGCTTACAGCTCCCGCCGGGTCTGGAAGGCGAGCGCGGCCGACGCTTCGCCCTTGAGCTTGCCCACATGCATGCCGATGATGCGGTCGACCTTGCCCTCGAGCAGGGCCACGTTCTGCTCGGCGATGACCATGGCCGAGCTCCCGAGCTCGACGCTCATGAGCGCCGCCATGACGCTCTTGCCGGCCTTAGGGGCCAAACCCAGCGACGGTTCGTCGACCAGGAACAGGGAGGCCTCCGCCATCAGCCCGCGGCCGATGGAGACCATGCGCCGCTCGCCGCCGGACAGGCGCCCGACGGGCGTGTCCATCAACTTGACGAGCGGCGGGAAGATCGCCAGCACCCGTTCCTTGCGCTGCTTGCGCTCACGCCAGGCGCGCGGCGTGAAGGCGCCGGAATCCAGGTGCTCCCCCACGGTCAGGCCGTGGAAGATCTCGTCGCCCTGGGGGATCAGCGCCAGGCCCTGGCGCACCACCAGATGCGTGAAGCGGCCGGGGCCCTGGCTGCGGGTGCGGCCGACCTCCACGCCATTCAGGCGGATCGAGCCGCGCTGCCAGCCGGTGAGACCGGCGATGGCATAGAACAGGGTCGACTTGCCGTGGCCGTTGAGGCCGACCAGCCCGACCCGCTCGCCGGAATAGACGATGAAATCGAGGGCGTGGATCACCCGCATCGGCCCGTAGCCGGCGGAGAGGCCCTTCACATTGAGGATCTCGTGCTTGGCAGGGGCGCCCCCTGGGGCGGCGATGGCCGCGGCGTCCATCGCTCAGGCCTCCTCGTCCGCCATCTCGAAATAGGCCGCATGCACCTTGGGATCGGCCAGGATCTCCTTGAGCGAGCCGTGGGCGATGGCTTCGCCCGCATCCATGACCATGACCCGGTCGGCAATCTGTTCCAAGAGCTCGATGCGATGCTCGACGATGATGATCGCCACGTTCATCTCCTTGGAGAGCATGCGGATGAGGTGGTCGATCTCGTCGACTTCGGAGTTGATCAGGCCGGCCGCCGGCTCGTCCATGAGCAGCAGCGGCGGCCGCCGCATGAGCAGGCAGGCGAGCAGCAGCTTGCGCCGGTTCATGGTCTCCAGCCGCGCCGTCGGCTCCTCGTCGCGCGCGTGGAGGCCGACGAGCTCGGCGCCGTATTCGGCGTCGAAGCGGGTGAGGTAGGGCCGGTAGGCCTGGCGCGTGGCCTTGAAGGTCTCGCCGACGGTGAGTTCGTCCGGCACCACCGGCGTCTGGTAGGTGCGGCCGATGCCGAGCCGGGCCCGGGCGTGCAGCGGCAGGCCCGTCACGTCGCGGCCCTCGAACAGGACGCGACCGCTCTTGGGCCTGAGGCGGCCAGAGAGCACCTCGAACAGGCTGGTCTTGCCGGCCCCGTTGGGGCCGATGATGCCGAGCACCTCGCCGCGGCGCACCTCGAGGCTGATGCCGTGCAGGATGGCACGACCACCGAGGTCGAGCCTGATGTCCTCGCAGCCGAACAGCGGGGCCCCCGGGGCGGAGGATGCCGCAGGAGCCGCGGGCATCAGCTCCACCACGGCGCCGGCTTGAGCGTCGCTTCCTTGATCTCGTAGGGGTAGATGATCTTGTGCTCGCCATCCTGCACCTGGACGTAGAGCTGGCTCATGCCCTTCTCGAGCTCGGTCGCTGTGACGGCAAAGCCGTTGTCGGGGAAGTGGGCGGCCTCCTGATATTCGTTGTTCATGTCCATGTAGCCGCACACGCCGCGGAACGGATGGGTGCGGATCCAGTCGCATGCGGCCTTGAAGTTGCTGGGATCGCCCGTCGCCTCCCAGGCGGCCTTCAGGTAGTAGGCGATGTCATAGCCGTTGCCGGTGTAGACGAGGCCCATGATGCCGGGGAAGCGCGCCTTGTATTTCTTGCGGAAGGCGTTGCCCTTCTCGTCGGCGTAGACGCCGAGCACCGTGCTCCAGCAGAAGCCGTTGGCGGCCGAGCCGGCGAGCGTCAGGAACTCCGGCTGCGAGGGCCCGTACTGGAGATAAACCAGCGAGTTCGGCACCGGATCGGCCTGGAACTGCTTGCAGAACGCGGCGTATTCGGCGGCGACCCAGTGGTCGATCATGATGGCGCCGGCGTCGACCGCCTTGAGCTCCTGGATCACCGGCCCCCAGTCCTGCACCGGGAACTGGATGTCGGTCACCTTGGCGACCTCGAAGCTGCTCTTCTTCAGGGCCTCCTGGGCGGCGCGCGAGATCGTCTGGCAATAGGCGACCTGCTCCTGGACGATATGGACCTTGCGGTTCTTGGGCTTCCAGTTGCCGCTGTCCTCCATCGCCTTGAGCCAGATCGGGTACGTATAGCCGTAGTGCACTTCCGAGGGGTCGGTCTGGAAGATGTGGCTGTACTTCTGCGGATCCTTCTTGAAGGCTTCGGTGGCGGCGCGCTGGGTATTGCCCTGCACGTAGGGGCATTTGTACTTGGCCGACGCGTCCATGGCCGGGATCGGCACGAACAGGAATGCGTTGGAGATGGCGTGCACCTTGGCGTCGACGCAGGCGGCGATGGCCTGCTGGCAGCTCTCCGGCGAAAGCTTGTCGACGTCGGTGACGAACAGCTTGAGCGGGCGGCCGTTGATGCCGCCGGCGGCGTTGATCTCCTCCATGGCGAGCGTCGTGCCGTTCAGGTGATCGAGGTCGTCGGCGACGCCGGCGGCGGCGGTCTGGCTGGTCGGCACGCCGAGCACGATGGGGTCGGCCGCCCAGGCGGACCGCATCAAGAATGGGCTTGGGAGTGCGGCGGCGGCACCGCCGGCGGCGGCAACTTTCACGAGCGAGCGGCGACTGATCTTCATGATCCAAATCCCCTTGGGCGACGTTTTGGTGGCGTGGCGCGTCCCACGATTCGGGCACGCCGCCTGATCGCTGTGGCTAGATATTTTATCTAGCTGTATTGCCAATACGCTAAGACTGGGTGGCGGCAGCGGTCAAGGCCGTTTAGAGGGCGTGACGAGACTATTTTGGGCGATGAGCTGGATATTTGCAATGCACAACGCTGCACTACAATGATGCGGTAGTATCAGAGTGTCGCCTCAAAGTAAGGCTGTGCGCGGCGTTCACCCTGATATATAGGTGATATGTCTAGATGAATCGCAAGATCGCTGCCGCGGCGCAGCGAGCCGAGGGACGCGGGTTGCGTCGCGGGCGGCGGCAAGCGAAAAGACGCGCCCGAGGCGGAAGGCCGCCGGCGTCAGGCGCCATTCGAGCGAAACGCGATGAAAGTATTGATCGCCGACGATCACTGGATGGTGCGCGAGTCGCTCAAGCAGGTGATGCGGCGGCTTCGGCAGACGCTCGACGCCCTCGAGGCGGAAACCTTCGACGAGGCGATCGCGACCTTGCTCGCCCATCCCGACATCGACCTCGTGCTGGTCGACCTGGTCATGCCCGGCTTCGACGCGTTCGCAGGGCTCCAGCGCATGCGCGAGCAGTTTCCCAACGTGCCGGTGGTGGTGGTGTCGGTGCATGAGGACCTGGAGCACGTGCTGCGCTCGGTCGAGCACGGCGTCATCGGCTACATCCCCAAGTCGGCCGACGGGCCGGAGATCGAGCGTGCCCTGGAGCGCGTGCTGGCAGGCGAGGTGTCGTTTCCGCGGCGCGTCATCGAGCGCTCGGCCGGCGCCGGCAACCCGCGTGCACCGGCCGAGCCGCCGACGCCGCCGCCCAGTGCCTACGACAGCCTCACCAACCGGGAGCGCGACGTGCTGTCGTTGCTCGGGCGCGGCTATTCGGTGAAGCGCATCGCCGAGGACCTCGACCTGAGCAGCCAGACCGTCCGGGTGCACCTGAGCAACCTGATGAAGCGGCTCGGCCTGCGCGACCGCTCGGCCGCCATCCACTATGCGATCAGCCTGGCCAACGAGACCGGGCCGGCCGGCAGAACCTGAAGGATCGGCCCGGTGACGGATCGCGGCGCAGACGACCTGCTCGGCACGATCCGCACCGGCCTCGATGCCATTCCGGCGGGCGTCGCGGTGTGGAGCGGCGAACGGCGGCTCGCCTATTGCAACCGGGCTTTCCGCGAGGCGCTCAACCCCGCCCCCGGCGCCATCCACGATGGCATGGCCTTCTTGGATTTCCTGCGCCTCGTCGGCCGGTCCAACGAGTGGATCCTGCCCGGTGGCGCCGACGAATGGGTCGCCGCGGAGGAGGGCGACTTCGGTGTCGACAAGAGCCACGAGATCGGGCTCGCCGACGGCCGCACGGTCGAAGTCGTCCAGCGTGCCATCGCCGCCGGCGGCATGGTCACCACGGTGAACGACGTCACCGCGGTGAAGCGCAGCGAAGGCGCGCTACGCCGCGCGAAGGAGGCGGCGGAGGCGACCGACGAAGCCAAGTCTCGCTTCCTGCGTGCCGCCAACCACGACCTGCGACAGCCCCTGGCCACCCTGAAGATCCTTATCTACGGCTGCATGTCCGAGCAGGACCCGGAGCACCGGGCCGACATGCTGCACGCCATGGACATCGCCGCCTCCGTCATGGAGGACCTGCTCGGCGCGCTTTTGCAGATCGGCCAGCTCGACGCCGGCCGCATCCAGCCGCGGGTGACCACCTTCCAACTGGCCCAGGTGTTCGAGCGGCTGGCCATCCAGTTCCGCCATCAGGCCCAGGAGAAGGGGCTCACGCTGCGCTTCGTGTCTTCCCGCAGCACTGTGACCACCGACCGGGCGCTGCTCGAGCGCATCCTCAGCAACCTGCTGGCCAACGCTATCCGATACACCGAGCTCGGCGGCATCGTGGTGGGCTGCCGCCGTGCCGGTCGGGCGCTGCGCATCGAGGTGACCGACACCGGCCGCGGCATCGCAAGCGAGCACCAGGAGCGCATCTTCGACGAGTTCTACCGCATCCCCGACAACGCGCGCCGCCAGAAGACCGGCCTCGGCCTCGGCCTCAATATCGTGCGGCGCCTCGGCGACCTGCTCGGCCACCCCGTCACGCTGCGCTCGGTGCCCGGCCGAGGCTCGGTTTTCGCGGTGACCGTGCCGGTGGGCAATGTCTGGTTGAGCGACATGGGCGAGCCGGAGATCAGCGAGACCATCGGCGGCGAGTTCGTCGGCATCCGGGTGTTGCTGATCGAGGACGACGACGTCCTGCGCCAGACCATGAAGCAGCTGCTGGAGCGCTGGGGTATCGAGGTGCTGGCGGCCGCCGACGAAGCGGCAGCGCTACGCGAGGTGGGTGCGGGCCGGCCGCCGCCCCGGCTCATCATCGCGGACTACACCTTGAAGCAGCGCACCGGCGTCGCCATCGTCGCCGCCATCCGCCGCGCGGCAGGGATCGCCATTCCAGCGATCGTGGTGACGGCAGACACCGAGCCGCGCGTCGTCGCCCATGTGCGCGAGGCCGGCCTGCCCATCCTGATCAAGCCGGTGAGCCCGCCGCGCCTGCGCGTGCTGATGCACAACCTGCTGTTCGAGCCGAGGCTGGCGGCGGCGCCGCCGGCGAACCCGCCGCTCTAGACCGCAAGGGGCCCGACCATGTCCGAGGGCGCATCCCCCATTCCGATCGGCAGCATGGTGCCGCTCACGGGCCCGTCGGCGGCCGATGGCGCCGAGTTCCGCAAGGGCATCGTGCTTGCCGTCGAGGAGATCAACGCCCGCGGCGGCCTGCTCGGGCGACCGCTCAAGCCGGTGTTCGCCGACACTGGCAGCCAGTCGGCGGAGGAGGTGGTGGCGGCGACGCGCCGGCTCATCGAGACCCACGGGGTCCACGCCGTCATCAACGGCTACAACATCGGGCCGCAGAACTCCGAGTACGAGCCGATCGCCGATGCCGGCATCATCTACATCCACCACAATACGCTCTTGCAGCATCACGACACGGTGACGAGCGACCCCGAGCGGTATTTCGGCTGCTTCATGGGCGATCCGGCCGACTATTGGTACGGCCAGGGCTTCATCAAGTTCATCTCGTGGCTCAGAGACAGCGGCCAGTGGCGGCCCTCGTCAGACCGCATGGCCATCGTGTCGGGCTCCAAGCCCTACAGCATCGTCATCGCCAACGCGATGGCGAGCGTCGCCTCCCAGTTCGGCTGGCGCGTGGCGCTGGGGCCGCGCATCGTCGAGACTCCCACCACCGACTGGCGCGAGGTGCTGGGTGAGGTGCGGGCCGTCGATCCCGCGGTGGTGGTCAACACCCACTTCTACGCCGGCGATCTCGCTCACTTCCAGTTGCAGTTCATGGAGAAGCCGATCGACGCCATCGTCTACCTCCAGTATGGCGCCATGCATCAGTCGTTCATCGACATCGCCCAGGACAAGGGCGTCGGCGTCATCGTCAGCACCGTCATCGGGCTGCTGCGAGACGAGATGGGCCAGCGCTTCGCCCGCCGCTACTTCGCCCGCTTCGGCGATGGCTCCACGCCCCAGGTCGGCTGCCAGCCCTACAGCGCCATGCACCACTACGCCATCGCCGCCTCCATCGCCGGCGGCTCCGGCGCCCCGGGGGATGTCGCCCAGAACCGCAAGGTGGCCCACGCCCTGCGCAACACCATCTACCGCGGCGTGGTCGGCATCATCCGCTATCACGCCGACTGGCAGGCGGCGGTGCCCTATCCGGACTTGGCCCACGATCCCTCGCTCGGCATGCCGCACCTGTTCTACCAGGTGCGCGACGTGCGCCGCGACCTCGCGCTGATCGCGCCCGAGCCCTACAACACCGAGACCTTCGCTAGCCCGCCGTGGATCAAGCCGCGCTGAGGCGGCCGCATGTCACATTCGCTGCCGCCGCCTCGTCTTGAGGAGACGAGATCAGGCCAGAAGGACCAAGCTATGCCAGCACCTACCCAGCCCTCCAGCCCGCAGGCGAACGCCGCCGCAAGCTTCGACCCGCTGCGGCCGAAGCTCATCCGCATCGCCTATCGCATGCTGGGCTCGGTCGCGGACGCGGAGGACGTGGTGCAGGAGGCGTTCATCCGCTGGTTCGCCGCCGACCGCGGCGCAGTGCACGAGCCGGAGGCGTTCCTGCGGCGGGTGGTGACGCGCCTCTGCCTCGATCAGCTGAAGTCGGCGCGGCATCGGCGCGAGACCTATGTCGGCCCGTGGCTGCCGGAGCCGGTGGTGGAGCCGGCGGAGGAGGAGGTCGACGAGGACGTGACCCTGCCCTTGATGCTGGCACTGGAGCGGCTGACCCCGCTGGAGCGGGCGGCCTTCCTGCTGCACGATGTCTTCGGTCTGGGCTTCGACGAGATCGCCGAGACCATCGGGCGGGAGGCGGCCGCCTGCCGGCAGCTGGCCAGCCGCGCCCGCACCCATGTGCGCGGCGCCCGTCCCCGCTCCGAGGTGCCCAGGCAGCGCGGGCTGGAGATCGCCGCCGCCTTCTTCGCGGCCTCGCGCAGCGGCGACATGGATGGCCTGCGGCGCCTGCTGGCCGCCGACGTGGTGGTCCAGGCCGACGGTGGCGGCAAGAAGCCGGCGGTCGGCCGGCCGATCGAGGGTGTCGACGCCGTCATGGCGTTTCACGGCTCGCTGGCCCAGGCCTTCGCCGAGACAATGTCGCGCATGGTGCGCTACGCCACCATCAACGGCCTGCCGGGCTTCATCACGCTCGAGGGTGACACGTTGCAGACAACGGCCCTCGAGATCGAGGACGGCAGGATCAAGGCCGTCTACGTCATGCGCAACCCGGACAAGCTGCGCCACCTCCCCGAGGCGGTGCATTGACGTTCGGCAGCGGGCCTGAACGGTCGGGTCAAGCCAGGTCAAGCCGGGCGTTGACGCGTGCGAGCGCCGGCGCGACGGACGTCACACCGCCTCCAGGATGGTCGCCACCCCCTGGCCGCCGCCGACGCATTGGGTGGAGAGCGCGAGTCGCGCGCCCCGGCGCTTCATGAGCTGGGCCGCCTTGGCCGTGATGCGGGCGCCAGTGGCGCCGAGCGGGTGGCCGATGGCGATGCCGCCGCCGTCGAGGTTGACCTTGTCCTCGGGGATGTCGAGCTCGCGCAGGCAGGCGACGGCCTGGCTGCCGAACGCTTCGTTGATCTCGACCACATCGATGTCGTCGATGGTGAGCCCAGCCCGCGCCAGCGCCTTCAGGGTGGCCGGCACCGGCCCCATGCCCATGACCTCCGGCGGGCAGCCCGCCGCGGCGACGGCGCGGATGCGGGCCAAGATGGCGAGGCCGTGGGCGCGGGCATAGTCCTCGCTGCACACCAGCACCGCCGAGGCGCCGTCGGTGAGGGGGGAAGCCGTGCCGGCGGTGACGCTGCCGTTGGGGCGGAAGGCGGGCTTGAGCCCGGCGAGCCCCTCCCGCGTGGTCTGCGGGCGCAGGCAGCCGTCGGCCTCGATCACGCCCTCGGCCGTGGTGACCGGCACGATCTCGTCGATGAGGCGTCCGCTCGCCTGGGCCTCGGCCGCCTTCTGCTGTGAGGCGTAAGCCAACTCTTCCTGGTCGGCGCGGGTGATGCCGTAGCGTTCGGCCACGTTCTCGGCCGTCTCGCCCATGGCGATATAGGCGTCGATCACCGGGTCCGGCCCCGCAAAGCGGGGGTTGGGCGAAGCGTTGAAGCCGCCCTGTGGCACCCGCGTCATGGACTCCACGCCGCCGCAGATGAAGGCCTCGCCCGCGCCGATGGCGATCTGCCCGGCGGCCACGTGGATCGCCGACATGGACGAGCCGCAGAAGCGGTTGAGGGTCATGCCGGGCACCTCGATCGGCAGCCCGGCCAGCAGCAGCGCGATGCGGGCGATGTTGCTGCCCTGCTCGGCCTCCGGATAGGCGCAGCCCAGGATGACGTCGTCGATGCCGGCGGGATCGAGGCCGGTACGCTCCACCAGGCCCTTGATGGCCACGGCGGCCAGGTCGTCCGGCCGCACGCCGGTCAGCGCGCCCTTGCGGGCGAAATGGAACGGGGTGCGGGCATAGCCCGCGATGACGGCTTGGCTCATCGGCGTGACGTCTCCTGTTGCGGGGCGTGATGCCTTGCAGGCCGAGGCCGGCGCGCCACCCGCCAGCGATATAATAGTGTATATACACTATTGCAAGAACGACCTTGCCCGGGCGATTGTTGGGCTCGACGCGCCCCTCGACCGCCAGACCCGCCGCGCTTCCTCCCATGAAAATTGCCACCTTCAACGTCAACGGCATCAATGGACGCCTGCCGGTGCTGTTGGGCTGGCTCGCCGAGGCGGAGCCGGATGTGGTCTGCCTGCAGGAGCTGAAGGCGCCCGACGAGAAGTTCCCGCGCCGCGCCCTGGAGGCGGCCGGCTACGGGGCGGTCTGGCACGGACAGAAGAGCTGGAACGGCGTCGCGATCCTTGCCCGCGGCGCAGAGCCGCTGGAGACGCGCCGCGCGCTGCCCGGCGACAGTGACGACAGCCATAGCCGTTACATCGAGGCGGCGGTGCGCGGCGTGCTCGTCGCTTGTCTCTATCTGCCGAACGGCAATCCGGCGCCGGGGCCGAAGTTCGCCTACAAGCTCGCCTGGTTCGAGCGCCTCATCGCCCACGCCGCCGACCTGCTGGGGAGCACCGCGCCGGTCGTCCTCGCCGGCGATTTCAATGTCATGCCCACGGACCTCGACGTCTACAAACCCGAGCGCTGGGAGGGCGACGCGCTGTTTCGGCCCGAGGTGCGCGACGCCTATCAGCGCCTGCTGGCGCAGGGGTGGACCGATGCGGTGCGCAGCCTGCATCCGGGCGAGCGCATCTATACCTTCTGGGACTATTTTCGGAACGCTTGGGGCCGAAATGCCGGGCTGCGGCTGGACCATCTGCTGCTCAGTCCGTCGCTTGCCGATCGCCTGGCCGCGGCGGGGGTCGACCGCGACGTGCGCGGCTGGGAGAAGGCGAGCGATCACGCGCCGGCCTGGATCGAGCTCGGTGAGCCCCGCAGGCCCCAGGCCGGCCGGCGCGCCCGGCGTCCACGCGCTGGCGCGGACTGAACTCTCTCTGTAAACGCGATCCCATGGCCACGACACCCCTCGAACGGCTGCTTCCGAACGCCCCGCCGGGACACCGCTGGGCGCGGGTCGAGACGGGCGAATCCACAGACCAGGTTTTTCGGCGCAGCGACGGGTCGGCCTATGCCAAGCTGTCGGACCGCCGTGGTGCGGCGCGCCTCGAGGATGAGCGGCGCCGGACGGAATGGCTCGCCGGCATGGGTCTTGGGTCGCCGGCGGTGATCGACTGGCTTCATTGCGAGCTTGGCGCGTGCCTCGTCACGGCCGCCGTGCCCGGCGTGTCGGCCGCTGAACTCTCCGGCGCCGCGCTGAGCGCCGCGTGGCCATCGATCTGCCGCCAGCTCAAGTCGTTGCACGATGTGCCGGTCGCGGACTGCCCTTTCGAGCGGACCCTTGCCACCATGTTCGGGCGGGCCGTCGACGTGGTGGCGCGGGCCGCCGTCAATGCGGACTTTCTGCTCCCGGCCGACAAGGGCACGCCGCCCGCTATCCTGCTGGCGAACGTGAAGGCCGACCTGCCGGCGCGGCTGGCGCAGGAGCCCGGCGACCTCGTCGTCTGTCACGGCGACGCCTGCCTGCCAAACCTTCTGGTCGATCCCGAGACGCTGCGCTGTACGGGGATGATCGATCTTGGCCGGTTGGGCCTGGCGGACCGCTACGCCGATCTTGCCCTGCTCCTCGCCAATGCGAGCGAAAGCTGGTCTTCTCCCGCCGACGCCCAACTCGCTCGGGCGCGCTTGTTCGACATCCACCAGATCTCGACGCCGGACAACGACCGGCTGGATTTCTATCTTCGACTGGACCCGCTGACCTGGGGATGAGACACGACCATCCTCGGCGGATATCGTTGCCGGATCGTCTAGAGCTTTTCGAGCGAAGTGGACGCCGGTTCGCGTGATGAAAACGCGACAAGTCAAGCAGATAGAGCATTTCGGCGATTCGAAGAAACGCGGAAAGGCTCTAGGAATGCTCCGTCTCGTTGTCTGTGGTGTGCATCTCCGGACGGGTATGTGATGGCGCTTCGTCTCCCCCCGCTGCCGGCCCTGCGCTTCTTCGAAGCGGCGGGGCGCCACAAGAGCTTCAAGCTCGCCGCCGCCGAGCTCAACGTGACGCCCAGTGCCGTGAGCCACGGCATCGTCGGCCTGGAACAGGCGCTCGGCGTCACGCTCTTTGCGCGCAACGGGCGCACGCTGTCGCTGACGGCGGCGGGCGCCGACTATCTGCCCTATGTCGCGGAGGCTCTGTCGCTGATCGCGATCGGCACCCAGCGCCTGCCGGCCGGGCGCGGAGCCCGTGCGCTTGCCGTGAGCTGCGCGCCGACGCTCGCCGCGCGCTGGCTGTTGCCGCGGCTGCAGCGATTCCAGAGCCGCTGGCCGCAGGTCGGCGTGACCGTCGACACATCGCACCGGCAGGTGGGCTTTCCTGTCGACGGTTTCGATTTCGCCATCCGCCTGAGCCGGGCGCCGGCCGTCGGCGCCCGCTGGACCCGGCTCTTCGGCCAGCGGCTGATCCCCGTGTGCAGTCCGGCCTATCGCGCCCGGCTGGGCGATGGGGCGGGGCATGTGGATCTCGGCCGCGCCTCGCTGATCCACGTCATGACCGCGAGCGAGGACTGGCAGGCCTGGTTCGACGTACACGAATTAGGGGAGGTCGAGATCGCAGGCGGCCTGCGCTTCGACGAGTTCCACCTCGCCTTCGAAGCCGCCGCCGCCGGCCTCGGCGTTGCGCTCGGCCGCCGGCCACTGGTCGATCGCGAGCTCGCCAGCGGAGCCTTGGTCGAAGTGGCGGCGCAGCCGATCAGCGGTGACACGGCCTATTGGCTGGTGAGCGCCGACGGTGCCGACCAGCGCTCCGATCTGCGTGCCTTCAAGGCCTGGCTGCTGAAGGAGGCGCAGGCCTCGGACGCGGACGCCGTCACCGCCGCGGCGGGACCATGAGTGGCCCTCCCGCCCGCTCGGATGAAGATCCTTCATCCATCGTCGAAACCTTCTCCTTTGCCGGGACGGGGACGGCTCTGCCATGTTCACGGGCCAAGGAGGGCCCCATGGCCTTGGCATCCGCGACCAGACGCTCCGCACCCATGGTGAGCAACGCGACCCTCGTCATGGTCGCCGGCGCCCTGATCCTCAGCGCCGCCATGGGCGTCCGCCAGACGTTCGGGCTCTATCTCGCTCCCTTCGCGCTCGAGCGGGCCATTCCCGTCACCCAGTTCGCGCTCGCCATCGCTCTGCACAATCTGGTCTGGGGGGTGGCGCAACCTTTTGCCGGGGCCGCCGCCGACCGCTACGGCGCCGCGCCGGTCGCCGGCTTCGGTGTCGTCGCCCTCGCCGCCGGCCTCGCTCTCGCGGCGTTCGCCGGGTCGGGCGGGATGCTGATCGCGGGCATCGGTCTGCTCGTCGGCATCGGCATCAGCTGCACCAGCTTCGGCGTGGTGCTGGCGGCGGTCGGACGTGCCGTTTCGGCGGAAAGGCGCAGCATGGCCATGGGGATCGCCAGCGCCGGCGGCTCGCTCGGGCAGGTGCTGATGGTGCCCGTGGCGCAGACCGCGACCGAGCTGGCCGGGCTCACCAATTCATTGCTCGTCCTCGCCGCCATCGTGCTGCTCGCGGCGCCGCTCGGCCTGCTCCTCGATCGCCGTGACGCCACGGCTCCGGCGGCGGGGCCCGCCGCCGTGCCGCTCGGCGAGGCGCTGACCGAGGCGGCCCGGCATCGGGGCTTCCAGCTGTTGACCCTCGGCTTCTTCACGTGCGGCTTCCAGCTCGCCTTCATCGCCACCTATCTGCCGGGCTATCTGACCCTCTGCCACATGCCGCCGTCGCTGGGGGCCACCGCGCTGGCGCTGATCGGGCTGTTCAACATGGCCGGCAGCTGGGCCTGCGGCTGGCTCGGCGGCCGCTTCCGGCAGCAGTATGTGCTCGGCTGGCTCTACCTGATCCGCGGCGCCGCCATCGCCGTCTTCCTGGCGCTGCCCCCCTCCACTGCCTCCGTGGTGATCTTCGCCGCGGTGATGGGGCTGACCTGGCTCGGCACCGTGCCGCTGACCAGCGGGCTGGTGGCCAAGTTCTTCGGCCTGCGTCACCTGGGCACCCTGTTCGGCGTCTGCTTCCTCAGCCACCAGGTCGGCTCCTTCCTCGGCGCCTGGCTGGGGGGCGCCGTCTTCGACGCCACAGGCTCCTACACCTTCATCTGGGCGGCGACGGCGGCGGCGGGACTCGTGGCCGCGCTGCTTCATTTCGCCATCAAGGACCGGCCGGGCGACGGCTCGTCCCAGCCAGCGCCCCCTCAAGCCATGCCCGCGAGCGCCTGACGCCCATGGATCCGCAGCCCATCACCATCACCTGCCGCGACGGCTATCGCCTCGGCGGTCACCTTTGGGCCAGCGAGTCGGAGCGCGCGGCGGCCACCGTCATCGTCAATCCCGCCACCGGCGTGCTTGCGCGCTACTACCACGCTTACGCCCGCTGGCTCGCCGAGCAGGGCTTCGCGGTCGTCACCTATGACTACCGCGGCATCGGCGCCTCGCGGCCGCCGCGGCTGCGCGGCAGCGCCATCCGCTGGCGCGACTGGGGCGAGCTGGACTTCGATGCGGCGGCGGTTTGGGCCAAGCAGCGTGATCCGCATGGCCGCCTCTGGGTCGTGGGCCACAGCATCGGCGGCATGCTGGTGGGCTTCGCGCCCGCCGCCGTCCACGTCGACCGCCTGCTCACCATGGGCGCGCAATACGCCTATTGGCGCGACTATGCCGCCGCCGCCCGCGCCCGGCTGCTGCTCAAGTGGCACCTGGCGATGCCGGCGATCACGGCCACCCTCGGCTTTCTTCCGGGCAAGCGGCTGGGCTGGCTGGAGGATCTGCCGGCGGGCGTCGCCTTCGAATGGTGCCGGCGCCGCGCCCGCTTCGAATGGAGCTACCCGGTCCGCGAGCGCGAGCCAATCCTGGGCCGCTTCGCCGCGGTGACGGCACCGATTCTCGCGATCGGCGTCAGCGACGACGAGTTCGGCACGCCGCAGGCCATTGCTCGCACGCTCGCCTACTACCGCGGCAGCGAGCGCCGGCAGGTGATGCTGACCCCGCGCGACCTCGGCTACGACGCGATCGGCCACTTCAGCCTGTTCCACGCCCGCCACCGCGACGGCTTCTGGCCGGCGACTCTGGGCTGGCTGCGCGACGATGTCGTTCCGTGGCCCGTTGGTGTCGCGCTGGCGCCGGAGCGAGAGGGCCGTGCGGGCGAAACAGTCCCGGCAGCGGCGTCCCGCGTGGCCTAAATTCCGTCCCACGGACCGGGGAAGACCGGCAGGCTGTCGCACAGTGGCTCCCAGCGCAGCTTCTCGGCCGTCCATGTGTGGTCCCTGGGCGCCGCGGCCTCGGGATCGTCGAGGCTCGCCGTGGTCACGTCGATCTCGTCCGGCAGGCCGTCGTGCTCATAGGTCAGCGCCGTGCCGCAGCTTCCGCAGAAACGCCGTGTCACCCGCGGGCTGGAGCGGAAGCTCGCCGGCGCCGTGGCGGTGAAGTGGAAGCTGGCGCGGGGCACGCTGAACCAGGCGACCGAAGCGGCCCCGGCGATCCGGCGGCAGTCGGCGCAATGGCATAGCGTTGCGTGGAAGGGCGGTGCCTCGGCGTCGTAGCGCACCTGCCCGCAGTAGCAGCCTCCGCTCAGCATCGGGTCCTCCGTCGCCGCATCGCGTCGCGCCCAGCGCGCGTCCTGCTCAACACGCGTCCTGGCGACAACGCAGCGGACGCCGGGAGGTTCGGTTGTGGCGCGCGACATCTAGGGGGCCGGCACCTCCCAGCTCTTGCCGTTGAACCGCTGGATCTTCAGCGACTTGAAGGTGTCGTAGTCCTGCGGCGTGCTGCGCAGCGCGATGCCGGGCAGCACCATCGGAAAATCCACCGCGTCGAGGCTCGTCGCGATCTCGAGGATGTGCTCGCGCGTCAGCCGGTTGCCGGCGGCCTCTAGGATTCGCCGCAGCATCGCCGCCGAGGCGTAGCCGTAGGCCGCGCTCGCGTCGTCGGCGCGGCCATCGAGCCCCACCCTGCGCATGAAGGCCAGGTAGTCCTTGACGTCGGGTGTCTCCGCCCAGACGGGATCGAGCGGCGCCTTGAACGCCAGCGCCGAGACGATGCCCTTCGCCAGCGCGAGTCCCGCCGGCTGGAACACGCCGGCGATCGAGGTGGCCGGGCTCCAGAAGAGGCGCAGCGGCTCCCAGCCGATCTCATGGGCGCGGCGGATCGCCTGGACGGCGAATTTCGGCGGCCCGGCGAAGACGAGGACGTCGCTGCCGGCCGCCTTCATGTTCAGCAGTGGCGAGTCGACCGTGGGGTCTGCGACCTCGAACCCGATCTGGGAGACGATGCGACCCTTGAAGTCGTCCCCCAGGCTCTTCTTCAGGTCGGCCAGGAAGTCGCGCCCGGAATCGTCGTTCTGGTAGAGCACGGCGATGTTGGCGCCCGGATTGGTCGCCTTGATGTAACTGGCATAGGCCTGCGCCTCGCGCCGGTACGAGGGATAGAAGGTCATGCTCCAGCGGAACTTGTCCGGGTTGTGCCACTTCGAGCTGCCGCTGCCGATCAAGAGGTGGGGAATGCGCTTGGCGTTCAGATAGGCCTGGATGGCGGCGTTGGTGGGCGTGCCCAGTGAGCCGGCGATGAACAGCACCTCCTCGCCCTCGACGAGCTTGCGCGTCTGCTCCACCGTCTTGGGTGGACTGTAGCCATCGTCGAGCGAGATCAGGTTGACCATCCGTCCGTTGATGCCGCCGCGGCTGTTCAGATCGTTGAAGTAGGCCGTCATCACCGTGCCCTGGAGCGCCAGCACCGACTGCGGGCCGCTGTAGGGCATGGTCTGGCCGATCCGGATCTCGGTATTGCTGGCACCGGGGTCGTAGGCCGCGTCCATCGCCGTCCCGCCCGCCGCAGAAGCGGCGCTGACGGCAAGCGAGCCGACGAGCCCAAGTAAAGCACGAGCTATCATGGTTCCCACCCAGGTTTATGCGTCCGCCACGAGCGCGGAGGCGTGTAGTGGCCGGAGCGATTTGCCGGCGGCGGCTTCGGCGCTTGCGGCCGGGCCACGGCCCGAGCGCGTGACGCTGCCCCGATGCAGCGCGAAAGCGTGTCGAGTGCAGGGTTAGATCTGTCACTGAGCAGTCGTGGCAGCTCTGTAGTTAGGATCGGCAGATCGTCCGCAGAGTCTGCGCGAGATCAATATTTGCTCGAGATCCCACTCGGGCAGAGCCGCCTGATCTTCGGTTGTTCTATCGACGCATATCCTGCAGCACCATATCGGCGGCTTTCTCGCCGATCATGATGGCCGGAGCATTGGTGTTGCCCGAGACGATGGTCGGCATGATCGACGCGTCGGCGACGCGCAGGCCACCGACGCCGCGCACGCGCAGACGCTCGTCGACCACCGCATCCTCGCCTGCGCCCATGGCGCACGTCCCCACCGGGTGGTACATCGTGTTGGCGCAGCCGCGGATATAGGCCTCCAGTTCCCCGTCGTCGCCGACGTCGATGCCCTCCGCCGGCGCGAGTCGCTTGACGAGGACCTCGCGGATCTGGGGCGAGGCATAGATGGTGTCGACCAGCCGCAGGGCGCTCATCAGCGCGGCGAGATCGCTGTGATGCGACAGGTAGTTGGCGTGGATGGCGGGGGCCGCGGCCGGCGCCGCCGCCTTGAGCCGGATCTGGCCGCGCGACTTGGGCCGCAGATACGACACCGATGCCGACCAGCCAGGAAACGTGTGGTCTCCCGGCGTGCCCGAGACCATCGCCTCGGTGCTGTAGGCGCGAAAGCCGATCTGCGTGTCGGGCGTGTCGGCGCCGGGGAGCGACCGGCAGAAGATATAGGCGCTGCTGGAACCGGTGGTGAGCAGGCCGCTGCCGCGCGCGTAATAGCGCAGGATATGGGGCAGCAGCCGCACGCCGCGCGTCTCGGCATTGAAGCTGAACCCCGGCTTCACCTCGTGCACCCAGTGCACATACATGTGGTCCTGCAGGTTCTGGCCGACGCGCGGGCTGTGACGGGCGACCTCGATGCCCCATTCCTTGAGATGCTCGCCCGGTCCGATGCCGGACAGCATCAGGATCTGCGGTGAATTGACGGCGCCGGCCGACAGGATGATTTCGCCGGTGCAACCGACGCGCTTCGTCTGGCCATCGCGGGCGACGTCGACGGCAATCGCCCGTCCGCTCTCGGTGACGATCCGTTCGACCATCGCCTCGGTCCAGATGGACAGGTTGGGCCGCGCATCGATGGAGCGCAGATAGGCGGTCGCCGTCGTGTGCCGGCGCCCCCGGTTGTCGATGGTGTGATCGATCCAGCCGATCCCGTCCTGCTTCGCGCCGTTGAAGTCGGTGTTCAGCGGCAGCCCGGCGGCGAGGCCCGCGTCGATGAAGGCCCGGGTCGCCCGGTGGATAGAGGATCCGGGCGGCTGGCGATGGGCGGTGCTGGTGACGCGCACGTTGCCGTCGCTGCCGTGGAGCCGGCTGGCGCCGCCCCAGTAGCTCTCGCTCCTCCTGAAATACGGCAGCACGTCGTCCCAGGACCAGCCCTTGGCGCCCGACTGCGCCCACTGATCGTAGTCTTCCGGCTGGCCTCGCACATAGGCCATGCCGTTGATGGCGCTCGAGCCGCCCAGCGTCTTGCCGCGCGGCCAATAGACGGTGCGGCCGTTGAGGTTGGGCTCCGGTTCGGTGGAATAGGCCCAGTTGATGCGGGTGTCGAGGAAGACGCGTTGCATGCCCGCCGGGATGTGGATCCACATGCTGGTGTCGCGCGGCCCCGCCTCCAGCAACAGCACCCGGTGGCGCGGGTCCGCCGACAGCCGGTTGGCCAGCACGCACCCGGCGGAGCCCGCCCCTATGACGATGAAATCGAATGTCTCGGCCACCATCGGCGCGGGCTCTTCTGCTTGGAGATGATTGTTCGCTGCCCGGGCGGGCGGCTACCGCCCCCGGCGCGGCGATGATCACGGCCCCGCGGGCACCGCTCCCACCGCGCGGCTCGTGCCTATGCGCCGCGCTGGGCGCGGATCTGTTTCAGGACCGGCAACAGATATTCGACGAAGACGTCCGGGTTCTCCGACATGGGGAAGTGACCGATGTCGTTCATCGCGGTCCAGGTCGATCCGGGGATCGCCGCGTGGGCAGCCTGGCCATGCTCCATCGTGCCGCTGGCATCGTATTCGCCCGACAGGATGTGGACCGGGACCTTCGATGTATCGATGCGGCCCGCCGCCTGGCGCAGATCGTAATCGACCAGATAATAGTAGAGGTCGCCGAGAAAAGCTGGCGGCCATCCGGCGGCGTAGACCTGGCTCGTCTCCTTGCGATAGGCCTCCGGCGAGGTCGGGCTCATCAAGGCGTTCATCAGTCGCGCTTTGTATTCGTTGCTCACCTGGGGATGCCAGAGCGCGTCGAGCTCGTTGATGTCGGTCTCGATCTTGAGTGCGCCCTCCAGCGAGATCACCGCGCCGAACGTCTCGGCATGGTGGCGGGCGAGGTCCAGGGCGAGGAGGCCGCCTACCGAGCAGCCCATGAACACCGGGCGGTCGAGGGCCAGCGCGCCCGCGAGCGCGACGGGCAGGGCGCGCGCAAAGCTCGCGGTCAGGCGGTACTCGTTCGCCCACCACTTCGGCCCCACCGGCGGCAGCGACTTGCCGTGGAAGGGCATGTCGTAGGCGATCAGCCGGAAGTGGTCGGTGATCGCCTTGCACTCGAACAGGTGGCGCCACTGGGAGCCATGGCAGCCCGCGGTGTGCTGCAGGAGCAGCGGAATGCCGGCACCTGCCTCCTCGAAATAGACGCGGTAGCTCTGGCTCTCGACGTCCAGATGAATGTAGCGGCCGACTGGGCTGTCGAACGTGCCGGTCCGGACGGCGGCGGGGGCCGCGGCGGCTGCCGCCAGGGCCGGTCGCAGCAGCTCGATCGCCCGCATGACGGCGGGGTAGTATTGGGCGAACTGGACCGGATCGGCTTCGAGCGTCATCTCGCCGAGGGCCATGATGCCGAAGATGTCGTTGTAGAAGCGCGGCGGCGTGCCGGCGATCAGCTTCTCCCACACCGGCTCCGCCGCCGCCAGCGTGATCACCCCGGGCGCGTCCTTAGCTGGCTCGCCTGGCCCGATCCGGCCCGCGGTCACCGTCAGGCCTGCCGTGCGCCCGGGCGCCTCCAGCCGCAGCCCGCCCGTCCAGTGGCGCGCGGCCAGGGCGAATTCGCCGTCGTCGCCGCAGACGGACGACAGCGCCGCGGACGTGAGATTGTCGATTGATGGCATTGCGTCCTCCCTCTGCTTGCGCTGCGGGCGCCGGCGATGCGGTTGCGTCTCGCGCATTGTCCCGCTCACGCCCGGCGGCAGCCGACGTCGGCATGACGTCAAATCGATCTGCTGTTATGCAAGATCACATTAAGTGTGATCATGTGTCTTTTAGTAATAATATTATATATTGTTACAGTTTGATCGTGATGCATTTGAGCTGCGTGTAGTGATGCAGCGCCTCGATGCCCTTCTCACGGCCGTAGCCGCTGTTCTTGTAGCCGCCGAGCGGCGTCTCGACCCCGCCGGCCTGATACTCGTTGACGTAGATCTGGCCGGCCTCGACGGCAGCCGCCACCCGGTGGACGCGCGACACGTCGCGCGTCCAGATGCCGGCGGCCAGGCCGTAGCTCGTATCGTTGGCGATGCGGATCGCTTCGGCCTCGTCTGCGAAGGGGATGACCACGAGCACCGGCCCGAAGATCTCCTCGCGGGCGATGCGCATGTCGTTGCGCACGCCGACATAGATGGTCGGCGGCACGAACCAGCCCTCACGCCAGGCCTCGTCCGGCGCGAGCTCACCGCCCACGATCGCCCGCGCGCCCTCCTGCCGGGCGACGTCGAAGTAGCTCCGGACGCGCCGGTACTGCGCCTCGGTGGTGAGGGGCCCGACCGTGGCGTCGGCCGCGGGCCCCACCCGCAGCGCGCCGACCGCCTGAGTGAGGCCGGCCACGACCTGATCATGGATCGACGCTTGCACCAGCAGGCGGCTGCCGGCCAGGCAGACCTGGCCGGCGTTGGCGGTGAAGGCACGCACCGCACCGGGAATGGCCTGCGTCAGGTCGGCGTCGTCGAAGATGATGTTCGGCGACTTGCCGCCCAGCTCCAGCGTCAGCGGAATGATCCGCTCCGCCGCGATGCGACCGATCTCGCGGCCGGCGCGGACGCTGCCGGTGAAGGCCACCTTGCGGACCAGCGGCTGCGAGACGAGGGCCGCGCCGGCGACGTCCCCTGCGCCGAGCACGACATTGAGCACGCCCGGCGGCAGGCCGCAGGCCTCGCACGCCATCTGCGCCAGGGCCACGGTGGTGCCGGAGGTGAACTCCGAGGGCTTGGCCACCACCGTGTTGCCGGCTGCGAGCGCCGGCGCGATGGCGCGCGCCGCCTGGTTCAGCGGCGCGTTCCAGGGGGTGATGACGCCGACGACGCCGTAGGGCTCGCGCACCGTGTAGGAGTGGTAGCCGGCGCCGAGATTGATCGTCTCGCCTTGAAAGACGTTCGTTAGGCCGCCGTAGAACTCGAAGTATTGCGCCGCGATCTCGATCTCGAAGGGCGCCTGCCATTGTGGCTTGCCCGTCTCCAGGCGTTCGAGGTCCGCGAGCTCGGCCGCCTTGTCGCGGATGGCGCGCGCGATGGCGAGCAGGATGCGGCCGCGCTCGATCGGTCGCCGGCTGCGCCAGGCCGGCGCGGCCGTAGCCGCCGCCGCGACCGCGCGCTCGACGTCGCCCGCATTTCCCGAAGCAACGCGAGCGGCGGCCTGACCTGCGCACGGATCAAACGAGCGTAGATATTCGCCGGACGACGGCGCTTGGCTGTGTCCATCAATGTAATGGTGCCACTGATCCGCCATGCGGGCCCGTTCCTCCTGCATTCTGCTTGGCATGATCTAAGCCGAGCCGGCGACCGGGCGGAAGTCGTCGTGGCGACAAATCATATATGTGATGGCGTGACTCGCCGACGGCACAGGAGGCCGCGGCGTGCAGCGAGCCGGTGCTATGCCGCGCGCGGCCGTCCCCCAGTCCGTCCGGCGCCCCGGCGATGGCGGACTGTCACGGCGAATGGCCGCGCCCGGCCGGACGCCACCGCCCGTTCGGCACGGGCTCTTCTCCGCCGCGCAGATCCCTTCGAGAGGATGGACGCCGTTCTTTGACAACGCGGCGTAACACTGTTATTTCGATGGGTGATCAGGAGAATGCAGCCCCGTGACAGCCGACGAACTCGCCCCCCGCCTGCTGACCTGGGCCCGGTCCCACTACGGCGGCGGCGTGCATGTCGACCACGTCCGTTCCCTCGGCGGCCACTCCGGCGTCACCATCGGCTTCGATGTGCTGGAAGCGGGGCAACCGATCGACCGCCTCGTCCTCAAGATGCCCCCGGCCGGCGTCAGCCGCAAAGGCAGCTACGACGTGCTGCGGCAGGTGCCGCTGCTGCGCGTCTTGGAGGAGCATGGCGTGCCCGCGCCGGCGGTTCGCTGGTCGTCCGACGATGAGAGCCTTCTCGGTGGGCCTTATCTGATGATGTCGCGTCTCAGCGGCGCCTCGCCGCCGGATCTGTTTCGGCCCGAGGAGGCTGGTCGGGGTGTCGATCAGCCCGAGCAGCTGTTCCGCGAGGCAATCGAGGCGCTGGTCAAGATCCACGCCATCGACGCCTTGGGCGAACTCGGAGATTGGAGCGCTCCTCGGCTGCCGCCGGCGGAGATCGAGTATTGGGTGGCTGTCCTGCACAAATCGAGCAACGCCGCCTGGATCGCGCAGGGCATGGCGCTGCGCGAGCTGCTCCATCGCGCGGCGCCGGAGGCGTGCTCCATCGGGCTCGTGCATGGTGACTTCTACTCGAACAACTGGTTGTTCGACAGCGGTCATCTGGCCGGCATAGTCGATTGGGAAGGGACCTCGGTGGGCCCGGTGCTCCTCGACCTTGGCTGGGTCTGCATGATGTACGATCCCCACGGCTGGGGACCGGTGCGGCGCGCCAGCATGCATTGGCAGCCGGGGCCCGAGCAGTTCATCGAGGTCTACGCGGGGCTGTCCAGCGCCAACCTCGGCGATCTGCCGTTCTACCGGGCTCTTGCCGCCTACCGACTGGCCTGTCTGACGGCTTACTACGTCGAGCTGCATCGCAGCGGCAAGCGCCCCAACCCGGCGTGGGACGTCTTTGCGGATTCGTTTCCCTTCATGGTCGCACGCGCCTCGGCGCTGCTGATGGACCGCATCGGCCGCGTCGGCGCGGGGCGCACTGCCGTTCCCGTCCGCTGACGCGCCAATTCGAGGCAGATACGCAAGCAGCTCATCGCAGCGGCCGAATGCTGCGGCGCGGTCGCCGCATGCTCGAGGGAGGAGGCCCTCAACTATGAATTATGAAGCGATTGACTATCACGTGGACGGCGCGTCGTGCTTCATTACGCTCAACCGGCCCGACGATCTGAACACGATCGTTCCGCCCATGCTCGACGAGCTGGAGAGCGCGGTCGGCCGGGCCATCCGCGACCGGGCCGTAAAGGTCATCATCCTGCAGGGCGCCGGGCGGTCGTTCTGCGCCGGGTTCAATTTCTCGGGCGGCTTCAGCCAGTGGGACGACAAGATCGCCACGGACGGCCAATGGGATGCCGGGCGCGACCTGATGATGGTGACGTCGCAGGAGCTCGGCTGGGTGCCTCGCTTCATGTCGCTGTGGCGCAGCCCCAAGCCGGTCATTGCGCAGGTCCATGGCTGGTGCGTGGGCGGCGGCAGCGAGATGGCCCTGTGCGCCGACATCGTCATCGCCTCCGAGGATGCGCAGATCGGCACGCCGTACGCGCGCATGTGGGGGTGCCACCACGCCGGCATGTGGGTCTACCGTCTGGGATTGGCGAAGGCCAAGGAACTGGCGCTGACCGGGCGCGCGGTGTCGGGACGGGAGGCCGAGCAGATCGGTCTCATCAACAAGGCGGTGCCGTTCGACCAGCTGGAAGCGGAGGTGCGGTCGCTGGCCGACCAGCTCGCCACCATCCCCTCCTCGCAGCTCGCGTCGATGAAGCTCGTCGTCAACCAGGCCTACGACAACATGGGGCTGGGAACGACGCAGCTGCTCGGCTCGGTGATGGACAGCATGATGCGCAACACGCCCGAGGCGCTGCAATTCATCGACAAGGCCAAGCGGGAAAGCGTGCAGGCCGCGGTGGCGGAGCGCGATCGCCCGTTCGGCGACTACAGCCAGGGCTCCAAGCCCAACCCGGCCCATGTCGTCGTGCCGCCGTCGCGGCGCGCCGCCAGATAGGCTCCTGCCGTCCGCGCCGGAGCCCGGCCGCGCCCGGCTGGCGAAGGCGCGTTTTATGGCCTAACTATCGTCGATCGGCCCGTTGCATCAGGCCGTCGGTCGCTTGCCGGCCCGCGGGCTCCCAACGGGCCAGCATCGACGAGCGAGGTCATGCCCATGGACACTGGGGTTCCGTTTGCAGGCGACGGCGCTTCCCGCCAGTTGCGACGGGAGGCCGTGCTGGCGGCGGCGCGAAAGGTGTTCGAGATGAGAGGCCTCGATGGAGCCTCGATCAGGCTCATCGCCAAGGAGGCCGGCTGCACCACAGGTTCCATCTATCCCTACTTCAAGGGCAAGGAGGAGATCTACGCCGAGGTGCTGTCGCTGTCGCTCGACGACTACAAGGCGCGCCTCGTGGCCGATGTCGACGCCGCAAAGACCCCGGAAGCGCGCTTCGAGGCGGCGCTGTGGTCGCACTTCAGGTTCTACGAGACGCGGCCGAGCGACATGTCGCTCGCCCTGTACCTGTTCAATGGCTTGAAGCCGCAAGGCTTGACGAGGGAGCTCGATGCTCGGCTCAACGAGCAGCTGATCTCGATCTTGACCATCTTCAAGGATTGCCTGCGCTCCATGGTGAATTGCAGCGCGCGGGATGCGGAGATCGAAGTGGGCCTCCATTTCTCGATGCTCTTCGGCCTGCTGACCCTGCTGCACACGAAGCGGACTCGCGTCTTCAAGATCGATCCGCGCGCCCTATTGAAGCTGCACATCCGCCGCTCCGTCGAACGTCTGACGGCCGGCTCTTGACAATGGATATTCAGTTATAACAGTGTTACGGACGGTAAAGAAACGTTCTGCAGGACGACGGCGCTGATCCTGGGCTGCCGCGTCCCCCGCCCGGAATGGAGACGGCTGTGAGGCTGACGGCATACGACGAATTCCCGTTCCACCAGCATCCGACGCCGTTCCACATCCCGGCTACTTCAGACGTTCACTTCAACGACGGCTACTTCTGCGCCGCCTTCGCCGACGATTGGTACGTCGTGGCGGGCGTGCGCCTGCACCCGAACATGAACGTGATCGACGGCTTTGCCGGCATCGCGCGCCGGGGCGAGCAGCGCGTGCTGCGCGCGTCCCGTGTGCTGCGGCCGAACGCGGCCGAGCTGGCCGTGGGACCCTTGCGCATCGACATCAGGGAGCCGATGCGCAAGGTGACGATCTCGCTGGCCGACAACGAGGCGGATTTCGCTTTCGATCTGACCTTCGAGGCCAAGGCGTCGCCGTTCCTCGAGGCGCCCTATCAGTTCCGCAAATACGGCCACCTCATTCACGATCTCGTTCGCTACACACAGATCTGCAGCGCGACGGGCACCGTCCGCCGCGGCGACGAGACCGTCGCGCCCCAGCAGTGGCACGCAATCCGCGATCACTCCTGGGGCGTGCGCGCGGGCATGGGGCCGGTGACCTCCCATGGCGGCATCGAGCGGGAGGAGGAGGAGATCGACCGCCGGCGCTTCCGCGTCTGGGCCCCGTTCTCGCTCGACCGCTACACCGGTTTCTTCAATACGCATGAGGATGAGGACGGCAGGCCGCTCGACTTCGAGGGCTGCCTCGACATGCCGGACGGCAGCCGCCTCAGGCTCACCGGACTGCGCCACAAGCTCGACTATGCGCCGGGGACCAAGAACGTGGTGGGCGGCACATTCGAGCTCTGCGACGAACACGGCCGCTGGCGCGCCTATCGCATCGAGGCGGCCGGCACCCCGGCGGATGTCCAGGGCCTCGGCTATTACGGCGGCTGGCGCGACGGCGGCAGCGCCGGCGTCTATCGCGGCGCCGGGCCCGTCGTCGAGACGGACCGCTACCCATCGGCGGCGCACCTGGGCAAGACGGGGCTGCTGTCGTTGCCCGAGTCGAAGCGGCTGGGCCCCACCGAGTTTCCTTGTGTCATGACCGGCCCGGATGGCGAGACCGGCATGGTGCACTTCGAGCAGCACGTATTTGGTGCCTACAGGCCATACGGCTTCTGACGTACCGGACGCCGCCGGCGCCTACCGTGGGCCTTTCCTGCTCGCACGTGATCGCCCGATCCGGTTGCGAGACGTCGGAGCATTGTGCGAACCACCGGTCGGGCCCGGCGCAATTGATCCCATCGCTCCAAGTCTGGATCGCTCTTCTCCGACCGGGAAACGCCGCGGGCCGCTGGCCGGGCGCGCATGGAGCAACTTGCTGCGTTGCGGCGAGCGTTCGATGGTTTTGCGCGATAAGGCTATGTACATAACATCGTTATTGTTGCACAATCGACCTCTCAAATAATATCACGGGAGGTTCGCATGCGACTGCTTGCCACGATGGCCGCAGCCTGTGTCGTCTGGAGTTCCTGCGTCGTGGCGCAGGGCTCAGACGGCGTCTTCAAGATCGGGGTCATCAACGATCAGAGCGGCGTCTATTCCTATGTGACCGGGCGCGGCAGCGTCGAAGCCACGCGTCTCGCCGTCGAAGACGCGGGTGGCAAGGTCCTGGGCAAGCGCATCGAAGTCCTCGTCGGCGACGACCAGAACAAGCCCGACATTGCCGCGGCGATCGTGCGCAAATGGATGGATGTCGACGGCGTCAACGTCATCCTGGCGGGCGGCGGCAGCGCGACGACCGTGGCCGCCATCACCGTCGCCAAGGAAAAGAACAAGACGATCCTCGTCGCCGGTGCGGGATCATCGGACATCACGGGCAAATTGTGTGCGCCCAACGTGACGCACTGGGTGTTCGATACCTACGGGCTTGCCGCCAGCGTGGGCAAGGCAGTCGTCGCACAGGGCGGCAAGTCCTGGTTCTTCGTGACGGCCGACTATTCCTTCGGTCTGGCGCTCGAGCGAGACACGGCCCGCTTCATCCAAGCGGGCGGCGGCAAGCTGCTGGGCGACGCCAAGCATCCCCTGAACTCGCCGGATTTCGCCTCCTACCTGCTCCAGGCGAAGGCGTCGGGCGCCCAGGTCGTCGGCTTCGCCAACGCCGGCGGCGACATGGTGAACTCGATCAAGCAGGCCCGCGAATTCGGCATCGGGCAGGGCGGACAGCGGCTGGTCGGCCTCCTGCTCTACGTCAATGACATCCAGGCCCTCGGCTTGCCGACCGCTGACGGTATCCTCGGAGTAGCGTCCTTCTACCACGACCTGAACGATGCGACCCGTGCCTGGACCAAGCGCTATATGGAGCGCTTCCCGGGCGGCAACATTCCGAACATGACCCACGCGGGTGCCTATGCGGCGATCAATCATTACCTCAAGGCCGTCACGACGGCAGGGTCCGACGATGCGGCGATCGTCGGCAAGACGATGCGCCAGATGCCGGTCAACGACTTCTACGACAAGGATGTCCGCATCCGCGCGGACGGGCGCGTGCTGCAGAACATGATGCTGTGGCAGGCGAAGTCACCGCAGGAGTCGAAAGGCCCCTACGATCTGCTCACCATTCGCCAGACGCTGCCCGGCGCGGACGTCTACCGGCCCGAGAGCGAGGGTGCCTGTCCGCTGGTCGCGAACTGAGGGGTAGCGCGGCGCGGGGCAGCGATCTGCCCCGCGCCGCCGCGGATCGCGGATGGCAGCGCCGGCTTCGGATCCCGCCCAAGCGGCACCGCTACGGCGGACGGCAGCGCGTGCACGCCGAGAGCGGTGCCGCTCGCCGCCTCAGCTCGCTCGGCCGGGTACATGGGCGCCGCCAAAGCGTTCGCGCAGCACGAACTTCTGCGGCTTGCCGCTCGATGTACGCGGCATGGCGTCGACGAAATGGACGATGGCCGGTTTCTTGAAGCCGGCTAGATGATCCGCGCAGAAGGCGATGAGCTCGACCGCCGTGACCTGTCGGTCGACCAGCGCCTCGACCACGGCGCACACCTGCTCGCCCCATTTCTCATGCGGGACGCCGATGACAGAGACGTCGGCGACGCCGGGGTGCCGCCGCAGGACGTCCTCGATCTCGGAGGGATAGATGTTCATGCCGCCGCTGATGATCATGTCCTTCTTGCGCCCGGTGACGAACAGATAGCCGTCGTCGTCGAGATGGCCGACGTCGCCGGTGCGCAGCCAGTCGCCCCCCAGGACCTCGCGCGTCAACTCGGGTTCGTCCCAATAGCCGGCGCTCATCGACGGGGCGCGGACCCAGATCTCGCCGTCGCTGCCGGAGGGCAGGTCGCCGCCGAGGTCGTCGACGATGCGGATCGCGACGTGCAGCGAGGGGCGTCCGGCCGAGGCCGGCTTGCGCGACGACATATGGGGCGGCATGCACGTCACGCTGCCGCCGCCCTCCGTGAGGCCGTAGACCTGAATGAAGGCGCTTTGCGGAAAGCGTGCCTGCATGGCGTCGACGGTGCTGGCCGACAGCGGCTGGCCGCCGCACATGATCATGCGGAGCGCGCTGGAATCGAAGGGCGCCATGTCGTCGATGCGGAGGATCTCGTAGACCATCGTCGGCACCCACAGGACATGGCTGATGGCGTGGTCGCAGACGTAGCGCACCGCAGCCTCCGCATCGAAGCCGCTGGACTCCTTGATATGGACCGTGCCGCCGGCGTGCAGCACCGGCCAAGTGAAGTCGTGGCGGCCACCGATGTAGTGCAGGTCGATCATCGCATAGGTCGAGCTCTCCGGCCCTATGCGATAGTCGACCACCTGCTGGAGTGAGTTGAACAGCAGTCCGCCGTTGGTCCACACCACGCCCTTCGGCCGGCCGGTCGTGCCCGACGTGAAGATGATCTCGTGAGGATCGTCGAAGCGTGGTTCCCGCGGAACGGGCCCGTCGGAGGCGGTGATCAGGTTTGCGTAGCCGACGTCGCCGACCACGTCGTCGAGATCGACGATGACCTCGAGGTCGGGAAGGGCACCCTGCTGGCGCAGTTCCACCACCGCTGCCGCCGTCTTGGCCTCGACGAAGATGGCGCGGGCGCCCGAGCGCTTCAGGATGGTGCCGATCTCGGGCGGCCTGAGCCGCCAGTTGATCGGCACCATGATGGCGCAGGTGGCGGCGATCCCGGCCTCGATCTCCAGATATTCGAGCCGGTTGGTCGACAGTACGGCGACGCGATCGGCGGGCTCGATGCCGAGCCGGATCAGGCCATTGCCGACGCGCCGCATTTGGCGGCGCATGTCACGGTAGGTCCGCCGGCTCCCCTTGAAGACGACGGCGGGCGCGTTCGGCTCATGGCCGCCGCGCTCGAACAGGTCGGGCAGCGCCAGGCTGCGCCAGCGTGGCGCCTCATCCAGGTCGAGCTTGATCTTGCTCGCCCGTGACGGCTCGGACATCGCCTCGATGGGTGCCACTGCCGCCTCCTTTCCGTCCCGGCGCATCGCGGTGGGCGGGATCACCCGGTTATCGCGAGGCGTTCCAGATCGACGAGCTTGGAGCGGTCCCGCGCGTGGATGAACACATCCCGCGGGGCAACGCTCCGGCGAAGGGCCCCGCGGCCGGGGCGATGGCTTCAGCTTTGGCGGTTTGCCGCGCCCGGGCGCGGCGGCGCCGGGCGGCTGCCGTCGGCGAAGCGCCGCATGCCGGCCATGGCCTCCTCGCTCAGTGCCGGGGAGTGGCAGAGCTCCGCCTCCAGATCGAGCCCCTGCTCGAGCGACAGGCCGATGGTCGCCAGCGCCGCTTGCCGGTCGGCGCGAATGCCGCCCTGCGAGTAGTCGGCGATATGCTGCGCGAGCTGCAACGACCGCTCCAGCGCCGTGCCGGCAGGCACGACCTCCTGGGCGAGACCCATGCGCAAAGCATGCTGCGCGTCGATCTCCATGCCCGTCTCGATCATGTAGAGTGCATTGCCGATGCCGACGACGCGGGGCAGGCGCTGGGTGCCGCCGTCCGCCAGCGACAACCCCCAACGCTTGTTGAGCAGACCGAACTTGGCCCGCTCGTCGACGATCCGGAAATCGCACCACACCGCCAGCTCGACGCCGCCCGCGTAGCAATTGCCGTTGATGGCGGCGATCACCGGCTTGCCGGGGTCGAGCCGGGCGAAGCCCATGGGCCCCGCCGTGTGGGTGTGACGGTGCTCGAAGAGCTCGCGCATGCCCTTGAGGTTGGCACCGGCGCAGAACGTCTTGTCGCCGGCCCCCGTGATCACCAGCACGTTGGACGCCTCGTCCGCGCCGAAGGCGATGATGGCATCGGCCAGCTCCATGGCCAGCTCGTCGTCCACGTTGTTGTGAACCTCTACCCGGTTCAACGTGAACAGCGTGACGTTTCCTCGGCGCTCGATCAGCAGCTTAGGCATTGCGCTGTCCTCTTGTGTTAATAACACCGTTATTTAGCCTCGTGATCTGCGCGCGGTCAAGCAGGCGATCGCTGCTGCCCGCGGGGCGCGGCGAATGCGGGCGCGCCGAGGCCCGTGCCCGGGCGCGAAAGCCTCTGGCCTCGCCTCGCGGAATGTGGGAGGCAGCGGCAAGCGAGACTACAAGGGTGGAAACCGACATGTTCGAAGGCAATCGCGTCGTGGCGCATACGCGCGCCCGCTATCCGATCTTCCAGTCACCGATGACCTGGATCGCCCGGGCACCGCTGGTGTCGGCCGTGTCGGCCGCGGGGGCGTTCGGCCTGCTCGAGAGCACCTCCCGCGACCTCGCCATGACGACGCGCGAGTTCAATGCCATCCGCGCCGCCACCAACCAGCCCTTCGGCGTCAACCTGCCGGTGCGCTACCTCAAGGATGATCCCAAGGAGGAGAAGGCGATCATCGACTGGCTGCTCGCCCAGAACATCCACTTCGTCACCACGTCGGCGGGCGATCCCGGCCGCTACGTGCGCACGCTGAAGGACGCGGGCGTCACCGTCTACCACGCCACCGCCACCCTCTACGGGGCGCAGAAGGCCGTCGACGTCGGCGTCGACGGCCTGATCGTCGAGGGAGCGGAGAGCGCGGGCGTCCGCAATCCCGACGAGGTGCACAGCTTCGCTTTGCTGCAAGCGGTGCGCGAGAAGACGACGGTGCCGCTCGTCGCCGCCGGCGGCATCGTCGACGGCCGCGGCATGGCCGCAGCCTTCGCGCTCGGGGCCGAGGGCGTCACCATGGGCACGCGCTTCGTTGCGTCCACCGAGAGCCCGGTGCACCTCAACTACAAGAACGCCATCGTGGCGGCGCCGATTACCGGCACGCTCATGCTCGACAATCCGCCCCGCGCCCGGGCGCGGGGCCTGCGCACCCCCTACGCGGAGGGCGTGAGCGGGGGCGAACGCGAGCCTCTGCCCCCCATGGCCATCCTCGAAAAGCTCTATGTGGGCGGCGACGTCGACAACACCTCCGGGGCGGCCGGCGAGAGCGCCGGCCTGATCCACGAGATCAAGTCGGTCCGCGACATCGTCGAGGACACCGTGGCCGGCTTCTGGCGCGAGATTGACCGGTTGGCGGCGCTGCGCCGCTGAGGCGGGCGACGGCGCCTAAACCAATTTTGCGACGTGACCTCAGTCGTCATGGCCGGGCTTGACCCGGCCATCCATCGCATCAAACGACTTCACGCGATGAGGTTCGCATCGACGCGTTGTTCTCGTGGCGCGTGATCCCGGAAAATGGACACCGGCTCTCGGGGAAGGTCGTGTCGACCCGGCCACCGTCACCCTCCGATCGACGTGCACCGTTCCTCAAGGCATTCTGCCCCTGAAAAGATTGCTCTTTCGATAGCGCTCATCATGTGTGACCTCGACGCCAAGCCACGGCGGGCGCGGGAATTCGGTCTCGCTTGTCGGCAGCTCCAATTCGGCAATCACTATCCCCGCAAGCTGGCCGCCATACTCATCGACCTCCCAGGCGAAGCCGGCATACGAGACGAAGTAGCGCGTCTTCTCGACAACCCTGCCATGGCAGTGATTGGCGAGGAGTTCATTCGCGTCGGCGAGCGGTATGCCGTATTCGAATTCCGCCCTGCGCAGCCCGTCGCGGGCACCCTTGACGGCAATGGTCGCGTGGTGGTCCGTGATGCGCACGCGTACCTTGCGGCCATTCTCCACAGCAATCAGGCCGTCGCGAATGCCGAGCCTGTCCGCCTGGAGCGCTCGCCACTCATCGTTTGCCAGCAGGAATTTTCGTTCGATCTCGGTCGCCATGCACCAGACTACAATTCACCCCCCGCAACTGTCATCAAGCACCATCCCGCAGCTTACCAAAATGGTCGTTGCCGGAGCCATCGTCGCCGGCCGTGGTGCGCCGGACGCATCGACCATTGCGCGCGAGCCCATGCCGTCGGCAGCAGAGCGGCGGCGGGAGCCGAGGGCGAACGTCAATCTCGCCGGCTCGGAGGCGGCCGCCCGTTTGGACCGGCTACCCGCCGGCGAGCTCCTTTCCCATCAGCGGGATCACCGTGTTCAGGGCCTTCAGCGGTCGCAGCATCACCTTGAAGAGAGTTATGCGGCCGTCGTCGTTCCAGTGGATGAGGTCGACGCCGTTGACGTGGAGGTCGTCGAGCGTCAACTCGAACTCCAGCACGGCGGAGCGCTCGCCCAGCCATTCCCCGACATAGGTGAAGCTGGGGTTGTTGAGCACGACCATTGCCGCGCCGAGGTATTTGGCCACCAGCGCCTTGCCCGCCTGGGGCGTATGGACGGCGGGCGACTGGAAGACCGCGTCGTCCGCCAACAGCGCCTCCAGCTTGTCCGGAGCCGGATCGGCGACGTAGGCATGCCAACGCTCGAGCACTTCGGGCCTCATGGCTCACCTCCCCTTCGCGCCGGTACGGCCTGCCCGGCGGTGATGACCTTTGTCGTCCGCCCGGCAGGCACGCGTCAATGATCGCGATGGCGTTGGCCGGGCGGCGGATGGCCAACGCATGCTGCCGCGGCAGGCCCCGCTTGCGGCCGGACGCCTTGTCCCATTTCGCGGAATGGCCTACCCGGCTTGGAAAGCCTTGCGTGGACCGGTAGCGCGGGCAATGCACGGGGAGGATGGCGATGGCGCGCTCGATGAGGCACGGGATCTTTTTGCCGCCGTTCCACGCGGTGGAGGAGAACCCCGCGGCGGCACTCGACCGCGACTTCGCACTGATGGAGTTCCTCGACAAGCTCGGCTTCGAGGAGGCCTGGATCGGCGAGCATCACTCCGCCGGCTACGAGACGATTGCCTCGCCCGAGCTGTTCATCGCCACCGCGGCGGAGCGCACCAAGCACATCCGCTTCGGCACCGGGGTGATCTCGCTGCCCTACCACAACCCGCTGATGGTCGCGAACCGCATCATCCAGCTCGACCACCAGACCCGCGGCCGCATCATGTTCGGTGCCGGGCCCGGCCTGCTCGCCTCCGACGCGATCATGCTCGACATCGATCCGCGCGTGCAGCGCGACCGCATGGAGCAGAGCCTCGACGTGATCCTGCGCCTGTTCAAGGGCGAGGTGATCACCGAGAAGACCGATTGGTATTCGCTCAAGGAGGCGCGGGCCCATCTGCTGCCCTTCACCGAGCCCTACCCCGAAGTGGTGGTGGCGAGCGCGGTGACGCCGTCGGGCGGCCGGCTCGCGGGCCGCTACGATCTGGGCATGCTGTGCGTGGCGGCGGCCGAAGGGCCGGGCTTCAAGGTGCTCAGGAGCAACTGGGAGGCGGCCTGCGAGATCGCCGCCGAGCACGGCCGCACCATGGATCCGCAGCGCCTGCGCCTGGTGGCCCCCATCCACATCGCCGAAACGCGCGAGCAGGCGCGCAAGGACGTGCGCTGGGGGCTGCAGAAATATGTCGACTACGTGAACAACAACATGCCGCGCCTGCACGTGCCGCCGGGCAAGGACGTGGTGGACTGGTGGATCGAGACCAACATGGGCGTCGCCGGCACGCCCGACGATGCCATCGCGCTGATCGAGAAGCTTAAGGCGCAGCAGGGCGATTTCGGCGTGATGCTCACCATGGTGTCCAACATCGTCGACTTCGAGCCGCTGAAGAAATCCTTCGAGCTCTACCGGCGTTACGTCGTCCCGCACTTCAACCGCAGCAACCAGGCCCGCCGCGATTCCTACGCCTGGGTCACCCGCAACACCCAGACCTTCTCGGAGCTGCGCAGCGAGGCCGCCAAGCTGATGGTGGAGAAGCACGAGCGCGAGCGCAGCGTCGCCCGTGCCGCCAAGGGGACGGCGAGCAAGGGGGACGGCGAGGCGCCGGCGCCGCGCGCGAGCGACGGCAAGGGCGGCCATCTGATCTCCTGAGCCGGGGGCGCCGGCGCAGGCGACCGCCTCAGGCGAAGGGAAAGGGCCCGGCGAATTCGCCGATCGGCACCAGATGCGTCATCAGGCCGGTCTCTGCCGACCAGCGATGCAGCAGGTATCCGGGAGGCTCCAGATAGGACGCTGGCTTGGCCCCGGCGCCGAGGTCCAGGGCGATCTGCGTCGCGGTGCTCGGGGCGGTGAGCGCGAGCGTGCCGGCCCAGCGTCGCTGCATGGAACGATGTACGTGTCCGCAGACCACGCGCTCGATATGTCCGTGGCGCTGGATCACCGCGGCCAGGGCGTCCGGGTTCATGCATCGGTACGGATCGAGATAGGGGATGCCGCAGGCGAACGGCGGCTGGTGCATGGCGATGATCGTGGGCGCCACCGGGGCTTTCGCCAACGTCGCCGACAGCCAGGCCAGGGTCGCGTCGTCCGCGTGGCCGTGGTGGGCGCCGGGGACGGTGACATCGATGGCGACGATGCGCACCGGGGTGCCCTCGACGGCGAAGTTGATCGGCCCCTCGGCCGGCATGTAGCGATGCGCGGCGAAGGCCGTCCGCAGCGCGTCGCGATCGTCGTGATTGCCGGGCATGACGTAGAGCGGGGCTCGCAACTCGCCCAGGATGCGGTGGGCGACCGCGTATTGCGACGGCGTGCCGTGCTCTGTCACGTCGCCCGTGAGCAGCACCAGATCGGGGGCCGGCGCCAGGGCGTTGACCTGGGCGACGGCGCGGCGGGCCATGTCGTTCGTCGACACCACGCCGTTGTAGAGCGCGCCCTCGTCGCAGAGATGCAGGTCGGAGAGTTGCACGATCAGCATGGAAGCTACGCCGTTGCTCGTCGTTGTCATCGGCTCATCGTTCCTCGGGGCGAGGCCGCCCGCGCTCCGGCCGGGGATCTCCACCACCCGGCCCGTCCTGTCGCCATATCATCTTCGTGGGCGCCGCGGTCGGCGGGAATCCGGCGGCTTGCGCGATCCGCTGCGCTGCCGCGGCACGGGCACGGTGATCGAGCCGCGCAGCTGATCGAGCAGCGACGGCGACGCCGGGCCGCGGCTGGCCTCGTCCGTTCGCGCAGGCGCACTCGCGTGTCGTTCCGTGGCGTACAGATCCCGGATCTCCTCGTTGACATAGCGTCCCTTCGACGGCGCCCGGCACAGCTCCTCGAAGACCTGTGGCGGCACGTCGGCATAGTCGTAGCGCCCCTCCGACCCGGTGAACCAGATCCGGAGGACGCGGGTCTCGGGGTCGTATTCGGCTCGCGTGACGGCCGATGAGCTGAAGGTGGGCATGGATCCGGGCCGGGCGCAGTTGGTATCGGAGAATATAGGACGGCGTCCCCGGAGCGCGTCAACGCCGGGCGCGGCGGCCTCCGCCCGGGCCATAGGATGTTCGTCCCTTCGCTGCATCGCCTTCGGAACAATATTCGCTTGCGGCGACGCGTACCCGGCGCGCATGAATATGGTAATCGTCCAACCGATCGATCCATCTCTTCGAGATCAATCGCCCAGATTTATCTGACCGACGTCTCACACCGCCTATGCGGGCCCGACGCTGCGGGAGAACCTCGGGCTCGAACGGCCCCCGGCCGGCGCCTGGCGTGCCCGCATCACCCGGCGCGAGCAGAGGAAGCGCGCATGACATCGGGCCCCATCGCCACGGCGCCCCCGGCGAGCGAGGATCTCGTCACCGTCACCGGCCGCTCCATCGGCCTTGCCGGCCGCTTCCTCATCAGCGCCGGGCACAACCATTTCGTGTCGGATGCGCGCGTCTCGGCCGGCGGTCCGGGCGAGGCGCTCCAGGCCGGCGAACTGCTGCTCGGGGCGCTCGCCTCGTGCGGCCTGGCGCTGGTTCACAAGCACGCGAGGGTGCTGGGCGTCGCCCTCAGCTCGTCCGGCGTCTCAGTCTCGTTCAAGCGCGACGCGGGCGACCCCACGCGTATGCCTACATCCGCCTTCGCTTCGTCCTGGGCGGCGTCGAATTGGCGACCGCTCGCGAGCTCGTCGGCCACTTCACCGGCACCTGTCCGATCTACAACACGCTGCGCCGCGGCGGGCCGATCGAGGCGGAGGTCGAGGTCGCGGTGGCGGACGGATAGCCGGCGGGCCCGGCGCCTCAAGTCGGCTCCGCCGCGACCAGCAGGAACATGGGACGCTCGCGCTCCTGACCGAGCTCCGGCTGCTGTGCGATCTGCGCTTCGCTCGGGCCGAATTCCTCCACATGCCGAATGATGAAGCCCTGACGGATGAGGAGGTTCAGCGTCGTGCCCAAGGTCCGGTGATACTTGAGCACCCCATCGGTGAGCCAGGAGGTCCGGCGCGGTCCCTCCGCCTGATAGCTGTCCACGGGCCAACTCCGGCGGCCTTGCGCGTCGGTGATCCAGGCGGGCTGGCGCGGCGCCATGAAGATGGGATGCTCGATCGAGAAGACAAAGCTGGCGCCGGGCGCCAGCGCGCGGCGCACGGTCGCCAACAGCCGCTCCAGATCGTCGATGTAGTGCAGGGCGAGCGAGCTGTAGGCGAGGTCGAACGCGGCGGGCGGCAGGTCGAGCTGCTCCAGATCCGCCCGGCGGTAGATTAGCGCCTCGTCTTGCGGTTCGGCCCGAGCGCGCGCCAGCATGTTCTCGGACACGTCGAGGCCGAGCACGTGGGCTGCCCCCGCCTGGCGAGCCCAGCGGCAGAACCAGCCGAAGCCGCAGCCGAGGTCGACCACCCGCAGGCCTGCCATGCTTGGCAGGAGCGCCCGTAGCATGGGCCATTCGGGCGCGGCAGCCAATCCGTCCAGCGAGCGAGGCAGCTGGCTGTAACCCATGAAGAAGACCGGATCGTCATAGATATTCTGGATCATCTCATCTGTTCATCTTGAGAAATTTTTTGCCATGCGCAGCAAACGCGGCCGTTTGAATGGGATGACTGGCCGGGGCAAGGCCAGCCATGACGAAGGTGTATTCGATTTCGACGCCAGGACGCAGCCGTCAACCGGCCGAAAGATCCCGAAAAGGTGCCCCAAACCGACATCTGATCAACAGAAGTTGGTCGCTACCGTCCGACGAAGCGCGCCTCGCGCTTCTCCCGGAAGGCGGCGGTGCCCTCCTTCAGATCGTCGGTGCGGCCCAGATCGTAGAACGAGCGGGATTCGAGGCGGAGCGCCTCGTCCAGCGGCAGTCCGACCGCGCGCTTCATCACATCCTTGGCGAGGCCCTGAGCCAACGGAGAACGCTTGGCCAGCATCTGAGCATAAGCGAGCGTTTGCTCGAGCAGCTCGGCCTGCGCATAGATGCGGTTGACCAGCCCGATGCGCAGGGCGTGCTCGGCGCCGACCCGCTCCCCCGACAGGACGATCTCCATGGCGTGGCCGAGGCCGACGATCTGGGGCAGCCGGATCAGCCCGCCGTCGCAGGCGTGGAAGCCCCATCGCACGTCCTGCAAGGCAAACTCCGCATCGGGCGAGCAGAAGCGGATGTCGCAGGCGAGCGCCAGCTCGAAGCCGCCCGAGATGGCGTAGCCGTTCACGGCCGCGACGATGGGCTTCAGGATGTCCATGTTGCGGGTCACGCCGCCGAAGCCGGGCCCATCGGTGTAGCGGCGCCGGAATTCCGGTGCCGGACGGTTGGCGAAGTCCATCGTATAGGTCTTCAGGTCGGCGCCGGCACAGAAGCTCTTGCTTCCCGACCCCGTCACCACCGCGACCCGTGCATCGGGGTCCTCGGCAAACGTGCGGAATGCCTCGACCAGGGCATCGTTGGCAGCGAAGTCGAGGGAGTTCATCTTGTCGGGCCGGTTGATCGTGATCAACCGAACCGCGTCATGCTTGTCGTATTGAATATCGGAACTCATGTGCAACCCTCTGCTGTCGACAGGTGCATCGGCCGGCTCACGGCCTCTTGATCATCGGGCATTTGCTTTGCTCGAGCGGACGAAAGGCCTGCGATCCCGGCGTCGTCTTGACGATCTTGAACAGGTCCCATTCGCCCGTGGATTCCGCGGGCGTCTTGACCTGCAGCAGCAGGATGTCGTGCAGCATGATGCCGTCCTCGCGCACGCGCCCGTCCGGCACGATGGCGTCACGCACCGGCAGCTCGCGGATCTTCCTGGCGATGTCGTCGCGGTTGTCCGAGCCCGCGGCGGCGACGCTCTTCAGGTAGTGCAGCACGGCGGAGTAGACGCCCATCTGGATCGAGCTCGGCATGCGACCGTTGTGGCGCTTCTGGAAGCGCTCGGCCCAGGCGCGCGTTTCGGACGTCTGATCCCAGTAGTAGCCGTCCGCGACGAGCAGGCCCTGCGCCGTGTCGAGGCCGACGGAACGGGCGTCGTTCAGGTAGAACAGCCCGGTCGCCAGCCGCTGGCCGCCGCTGACGATGCCGAATTCGTTGGCCTGCTTGACCGAGTTGATGGTGTCGGCGCCCGCGTTCAGCAGCGCCACCACGTCGGCTTTCGAGGCTTGCGCTCGCAGCAGGAACGACGAGTAGTCGGCGGTATTCAGCGGCGTCTTGACGGAACCCGTGACCGTGCCACCGCTCGCCTGGACCGCGGCAGAGAGGTCGGCGGACAGGGCTTCGCCCCAGGCGTAGTCGACGGGCAGGAAGAACCAGCTTTTGCCGCCCTGCGCCGTGACGGCCCGGCCCATGCTGTTCGCGAGCGCATAGCTGTCGTAGACCCACATGAAGCCGTAGGGCGAGCACGCCTCCGAGGTGAAGCGGGAGGTGCCGCCGCCGGCGGCGATGAGGATGCCGGACGTGTTGCGCACGATCTCCTGCACGGCGAGCAGAATGCCCGAGTTCGGCACATCGACGATGAGGTCGACCTTGTCCGCATCGAGCCACTTGCGGGCGATGGTGTTGGCCACGTCGGGCTTCTGCTGGTGGTCGGCGAAAATGAGCTTGACCGGCTTGCCCAGGACCCGACCGCCGAAATCCTCGACCGCCATGCGGGCGGCGATCACCGAGCCCTGCCCCGTGATGTCCGCGTAGGGGCCCGACTGGTCGTTGAGGACGCCGATCGTGATGCCGTCGGGACCGGCCACGGCGGTCCCGCCCCCGTGCAGTAGCGCCAGGCCCAGTGCCGCCGCGGCCATCCCGAACCGCTGCCATCTATGCTTGCTCATGGTCTGCCTCCCGTTTCGTTTATGCTTGTGGTGACTGTTCATTCAGCGCTGTTGCGCTAGAGAATTTCCGCGTTTCTTCGAATCGCCGAAATGCTCTATCGCTTGACTTGTCGTGTTTTCCTTCACGCGAACCGGCGTCCCCTTCGCGCGAAAACACTCTGGCGGCCGGTTTCGATCACCGGTCGAGCGCGAAGACCGGGATCCGGTCCTGGCACCCGACCAGGCTCACGCGCTCGCCCAGCGCAGCGTGGGCGGGCGTGTTCCGCAGCCGGCCGGTGATGCGCACGCCCGCGTCCAGATCGACGATGGCGATGCAATAGGCGCCGTGCTCGCGGAAGCTCTTGGGCGGGCGCCGGATGACCGTCCAGGAGACCAGCGTGCCGGCGCCCTCCACCGGCATCGATGTGAGCGCGCCGGCACAGGCCGGGCACATGTCCCGCGGGCCCGCGTCGAGGCGCCCGCAGGCACTGCACGTCAGGATGCTGAGCGCTGCCATCGGCTCAGGCGTCCAGGCGCTTCAGGATGTTGACGGTGCAGGCGACGCCGGTGCCGCCCAGGTTGTGGGTCAGGCCGAAGGCTGCGTCGCGCACCTGGTTGGGATGCGCGCCGCGCAGCTGCAGCACCGTCTCGTAGATCTGTCCGATGCCGGTGGCGCCGACCGGGTGGCCCTTGGCCAGCAGCCCGCCACTCGGGTTGATCGGCCGGTCGCCGCCGACGCCCGTGCGCCCTTCGCGCGCCCAGGCCGCGCTCTCGCCGCGCGGGATGAGGCCGAGGTCCTCCGCATCGATGATCTCGGCGATGGAGAAGCAGTCGTGCAGCTCGACCAGATCGACCATCCGCGGCTCGATCCCCGCCGTGGCGAAGGCCTGGCGGGCGGCGCTCACCGTCGCGTCGAAGCTGCAAAGGTCGCGGTGACCCCCAATGCGCGGACTGCCGCGCGTCTGCACCGATGCGGCGACCTCCACCGGCTGGGCCGTGAGCTCGGCGTGCAAGTCCGCGGCGGCGAGCACCACCGCCGCGGCGCCGTCGCTGACCGGACAGCAATCATAGAGCCGCAGGGGATCGCAGATCTGCGGCGAGGCCTCGATCTCCTCATCCCGGAGCGTGGCCCCCATCTGCGCCAGCGGATTGCGGAGACCGTTACCTTTGTTCTTGCGCACGACGGCCGACAGCTCGGCGCGGCCGACGCCGTAGCGTTCGCCGTAGAGGCGCGCGGCGAGACCGAACAGGCCCGGAAAGGTGAGGCCGCTCACGCCGTCGGCCGCGTTGTCCATGGCACAGTTCAAGGCGGCCGTGACGCTCGCCGTGTCGGCGTGGGACATCTTCTCAGCACCGACCGCGATGGCGACGTCGCAGAGCCCCGTCGCGATCGCGAGATAGGCATGGCGGAAGGCGATGCCGCCGGAGGCGCAGGCGCCTTCCACCTTGGTGCATGGGATCTGCGCCAGGCCGAGCCCGTCGGCGACCAGACCCGCGAGCACCTCCTGCCCGGTCAGCGGCCCGGCGATGAAGTTGCCGAGGTAGAGGGAGCCGATGCGCGCGCGATCGAGCCCGGACTCGGCGATGGCGGCGCCGGCCGCGTGCAGGGCGAGGGAGGTGATGGTGGCATCGCCGTGGCGACCGAACGGGGTGGACCCGATGCCGGCGACAAGGACGCGTCTCATGGGATCGCCTCCTCCCCGAGAAGCTGCTGCCTGAGCTCGGTCTTGAGGATCTTGCCGTAGTTGTTCTTCGGCAGCTGCGCGACGAAGCGGTAGAGTTTGGGCCGCTTGAACCGGGCGATGTGCGCCAGGCACAGCGCATCGAGTTCGCCCTCGGTCGCCGACTGTCCGGGCACGCAGGCGATGACGGCGACCACCTCCTCGCCCCAGTCGGCGTGCGGCCGGCCGATCACCGAGACCTCCAGGACCGCCGGGTGGAGCAGCAGAACCTCCTCCACCTCGCGGGGATAGATGTTGGTGCCGCCGGAGATGATCATGTCCTTCGAGCGGTCGCGCAGGGTGAGGAAGCCGCGCTCGTCGAGCGAGCCGAGATCGCCGGTGTGCAGCCAGCCCCGCTGCAATGCCGATGCGGTGGCCTCGGCATTGCCGAGGTATTCCTTCATCACGCAGTCGCTGCGGGTCAGCACCTCGCCAACTTCGCCAACCGGCAGTTCGTTCCCGTCGTCGTCCGCAACGCGCACCTCGACGCCGGATCGCGCGACGCCGCACGTGGCGAGCAGCTCGTCATCGCCGTGCAGGGTCTTGGCGAGGCCGGTGATGGTCATCGGCGATTCGCCTTGACCGAACAGTTGAAACAGCCGTGGGCCGAAGATCTCGACCGCCTTGCGCAGATCTGCCCTGTAGGTAGGGCCTCCGCCGTAGTAGATCGTCTTCAGGTTCTGGATCTTGGCGCGGCCGATGTCGGCGTGATTGATGAGCCGCGTCAGCATGGTCGGAGCGGCGAAGAACGTCAGGTTCCGATGTTGTTCCAGGGCCTCGAAGATCCGCTCGACGTCGAACCCCGCCTGAATCACCTGATGGCTGCCCTTGAGCAGGTGGGGCAGGCCGTAGAGCCCCGAGCCGTGCGACATGGGCGCCGCGTGCAGCTTGGTATCGCGCGCGTCGATCTGGTCGATGTCGGCGTAATAAACGTTGCTCATGAAGATGAGGTTGCGGTGGGTGAGCACGGCGCCCTTGGGCCGGCCCGTCGTACCGCTGGTGTAGAAGATCCAGGCAGGGTCGTCGCCGGCGCGCTCGCGGGGTGTCAGGCGGTCTGCGCCGAGCAGCGCCCGGTAGTCGTCGGTGCCCGTCTGAATGACGCGCAGGTCTGCGACGCTGCCGGCGAGCGGGGTCGGATCGTCGAGCAACCCGGGCGTCGTGAACAGCAGCCTGGCCGCGCAATTCTCGATGATGAAGGCGACCTCGCGCACGTGCAGCTTGGCATTGATGGGCACGGCGACCAGCCCTGCCGTCCACGCCGCGGCCAGCACCTCCAGGAACTCGCCGCAATTCTCCATGTAGAGCGCGACCCGGTCGCCCGGCCGGGCGCCGCGTGCCGCCATGGTGAAGGCGATGCGGGCGACGCGATCGATCCACTGGCCGTAGGAGAGGGTGCCGCGCCCGTCGGTGACCGCCGGCCGGTCGGGCAGCGTCCGGGCCACCGCGAACAGCAAAGATGCGAGATTCATCCCTAGACCTTTACTCATGAGTAGGGTAGATTGATTTTCAAGTAACGTATCCGCCTCCGCGGTCGCATGCAAGGGGCTGACGGGGGATCGTGTATGGAGACGGGATGAGCCTGACCGAGGACATGCGAGCGGCCGGCACCGACCCGTTCGATCGCGCGCAGCAGCGTCTCCGCAAGAAGGCGGCGGTGCTCAAGGCGGCGGCGACGGCGTTCAACCGGCGCGGCTTCGCCAATACATCGATGGATGAGGTCGCCGCGACGCTCGGCATCTCGAAGCCGTCGCTTTATCAGTATTTCAAAAGCAAGCAGGAAATACTCTACCAGTGCCATCTGCTCGCGGTCGAGCACGGCGAGGCGGGCGTCGTCGAGGCCCAGGCGACGAGCGGGTCCGGCTTGGCCAAGTTTCTGACCTATGTGCGCCGCTATCTGCGCGGTTATTTCGACGACCTCGGCAGCTGTGCGGTTCTGCTCGACGTCTATTCGCTGTCCGGCGAACACGTGGACGAGATCGTGCGCCGCCGGGACGGTGTGACCCGAGCGGTGCAGGAGTTCATCGATGCGGGCATCGCCGACGGCAGCATCGTCGATTGCGATCCCACATTGGCCACTTTCTTTGCCTTCGGCGCCGTGAACTGGATGTCCGTCTGGTACCGGCCGACGGGGGCCCGGTCGCCGGACGAGATCATCGAGACGTTCACCAGGCTGTTCACCTCTGGAATGGCCGCCCGGCCACCTGCCGGAACGTAGCAGCCCGCTCCGTTTCTTCCTCTAGCCATCCATCCTGGGGGTCGGGTCCGCGGTGTGGTTGCGATCGCCGCAGGCCGGGGATGCGGGGAGCTCGCGTGGCTCCCACTCCGGTTCGGCTTGACGTCGGCGATCTGGATGATGATTATCATGTAGATATCCGACGACCGGGGCCGGTGCGTAGGGCATCGTCATGGACGGTCGCGGTGGGAGCGGGAGGCGATGATGGCCGTGCTCAGGATCTTCTCCTATCTGCCCAACCCGCGGATCTGGAAGGCCACCATCGCGGCCCGCCTCGTTGGCGTCGAGGTCGAGGTCCGCGGCGCAAAGTCGGCGGAGCTGGCGCAGTGGCTCTGGGATTTCGAGGCCCGGCCGCTCTCCGAGGCGGAGCGCGTGGAGCGCGGCGATCTGGCGCGCGTCGGGCGGGTCGGCTTCCGCGGCACGTCGATCCTGAAGACGGAGGCCTTTCTCGACGCCCATCCCTTCGGCACGGTGCCGGCCGCCTTCGGGCCCGACGGCGATGTCGGCATCTTCGAGTCGAACAGCATCATGCGCGCCGTGGCGCGGCTCGGCGGTCCGCAAAGCACGCTCTACGGGCGCGATCCCTACGAGGCCTCGCGCATCGACAGCTTCCTCGACGCCGGCCTCGTCTTCGCCCGCGACGGCCAGCACTATCTGCTGGCGCTGCGTGGCCAAGCGGTGTCGGCGGAGACGCATGCGCGGGCACGCGACGCCTTCCAGATCTACCTCGCCGGCATCGAGCGGGCACTGGCACCAGCGCGCGAGGCGATCGTCGGCGACACGCTGACGCTCGCCGACATCTGCTTCGCGACCGAGCTGGCGCTGTTCGCCAACGAGCGGATCCAGCAGGACGTCCTCGCGCGCGAGGGCCTGGCGCAGGCCTGGGACGGCGCGGTGGAGGCGGCCCATCCCCGCGCCTTCGCGCATTTTTCGCGCCTGCGCCGTCATCCAGCCTTCGCGCCGGACATGGCGGCCTACCTCGATAAGCTCGAGCAGCGTTCGGCGCCGGCGCCGGCCTGATCGCCGCCCGCTTCCATCGCCCTCCTTCGGAGCCCTCCCATGACCTCGTCGTTGACCCTTCCGCCACTCGATCCGCCCGCGCCTCGCGGCAGCCTGCTCGTCGTCGGCGTCGGCGCCTCCCATGGCCTCGGCGCCGCCATCGCGCGGCGCTTCGCCGCCGGCGGCTATCCCGTCGCCGTCGCCGGGCGCAACGCGCCCAAGCTCGAGGCGACGGCCGCCGAGCTGCGCGAAGCGGGCGCCAGCGTGGTCAGCGTCGTCGGCGATGCGTCGACGGCCGACGATGCCCGGCGCTTTGTGGCGGCGGCCCAGGAATTGGCGCCGCTCGCCATTGCCGTCCACAACGCCGGCAGCAACCGCCCGGCGCCGTTCCTGGAGGTCAGCGAGCAACGTTTCGAGGGTCATTGGCGCGAGCACGCGCTCGGCGGTTTCCATGTGGCCCAGGCCGTGCTGCCCGTGCTGGTGACGCGCGGCGGCGGCAGCCTGATCTTCACCGGCGCCAGCGGCAGCCTGCGCGGCAAGGCCCACTACGCGCCCTTCGCCGCCGCCAAGGCGGCGCTGCGGGCCACCGCCCAGAGCATCGCCCGCGAGTTCGGGCCGCAGGGCGTGCATGTCGGGCACGTGGTCGTCGACGGCGGCATCGAAGGCGACCGGCTGCTGTCGCTCCGGCCGGGGCTCAAGGACCAGCAGGGCCCCGACGGCCTGCTGAACATCGCCGCCATCGCCGAGGCCTATTGGACGCTGCACCACCAGCATCGCAGTGCCTGGACCCTCGAGCTCGACTTGCGACCCTGGGCGGAGACGTTTTGACGGTCCTGCGCTGGTCTCGGTTGCGGCAGCGCCGCTGAGACTTGCGCTGCACCGCTAAGCCGGCCCGTCGGGCTGCATGGCGGTGACGTGGTCCTTGACCGCCTTCAGGATGGCGTCGGAGCGGGCGGGATCGGTGATCACGCGCGCGATCGCCAGGGCGCCCACCATGGCGCTGACCGCGGCGATGGCCTTGGCGTCGTCGCCGCCGAGATCGTCGGCGACGCTGGTGATGTAGCGCTCGATGTAATCGGTCATGATCACACGCGAGCGCCGGTCGGCGCGGCCCACGTCGGAGGCCAGCGCCCCGATTGCGCATCCGGACTGGCGCGCATCGCGGTGTGCGCGGCTGAGATAGCTGCGCACGAAGCCCGCGAGACGGCCGGGGCGGCCCGCCGGCACCGCGGCCCGGGCGTTGTGCTGGCCCTCCGCCAGCGCTCGCTCAAGTGCCTGCGCCAACAGGTCGGAGCGCGACTCGAAATGCCCGTAGAAGCCGCCATGGGTGAGGTTCACGGCCTGCATCAGCTTGCCGACGCTGACCGATTCCAGGCCGTCCGCGCGGATCTGCTCGGCGGCGGCGGCCAGGATGCGCTCGCGGTTCTGTGCCTTCTCGGCCTGCGAATGACCCATGTCCTTGTCCCCTCCAGTTCGGTCCCTTGACCATCAGCATTATATCCATCATCGTTCTGAATGACGAATATCATGCAGATGGGCTACGCCGCCCCGGGCCGCACGGTGACGAGTCGCCATCGGGCCGCCGGCGCACCAGAAGCGGGAGAGGGAACGACCATGTCCGAGACGAGCACCCCCGGCCGCGTGCGTCACGAGCGCCACGACCACATCCTGAAGATCATCATCGACAATCCGGCCAAGAAGAACTCCTTCCAGCCGGAGATGATGGCCGAGCTGTCGGACGCGCTGACCCTGCTCGACACCGACGACGAACTGTGGATCGGCGTGCTCTGCGCCGCCGGCGACAACTTCACCGCCGGGCTCGACATGCCGAAGTTCTTCGGCCCGACGGCGAAGCGGATTGAGAGCCCGCCCACCAACATCGATCCCTTCGGCCTGCGCAACCAGTGCCGCAAGCCGATCGTGACGGCGGTGCAGGGCATCTGCTTCACCGTCGGCATCGAGATCATGCTGGCCGGCGACATCGTCGTGGCCGCCGACGATTGCCGCTTCTGCCAGATGGAGGCCAAGCGCGGCATTGCCCCGTTGGGCGGCGCGCACTTCCGCTTCCTCACCCGTGCCGGCTGGGGCAACGCCATGTATCACCTGATGCTCTGCGACGAGTTCGGCGCCGCCGAGGCCTACCGCATCGGGCTGGTGCAGGAGGTGGTGCCTGCGGGCCGCCAGGTGGAGCGGGCGATGGAGATCGCGCGGCTCATCAACGCCAATGCGCCGCTCGGTATCCAGGTCACCAAGGAGGCCGGCCGCACGTTCATCGCGGCAGGCGAGCAGGCGGCCATCGCCGCCATCCCCACGATCCGCGACCGGGTGATGCAGAGCGCCGATGCGGCGGAGGGCATCCGCTCCTTCGTCGAGCGTCGCGCGGCCAACTTCCAGGGGCGCTGACGCGTTGCGCCCAGGCCGGCGCAGATTTGCGCCGGCTTGGGCTCGACGCGGCCAAGCCGTTCACGCCATCATCCCCGCCGGTTGAATCGGCAAGAGGCGCTCCAGGCAGAGGGCGCCGGGAGGAAACGATGCGTGCAGCGGTTTTCCGCGGCGGCGAGCTGGTCGTCGACGATGTGGCGGAGCCTGTTCCCGGCAAAGGCCAGGTGCTGGTCAAGACGTTGGCCTGCGGGATTTGTGGCTCGGACCTGCACGCGCTGCACTATGCGCCGCGCATGGTCGAAGCCTCCCGCCGCGTGAGCGGACGGCCGGGCATGGACCTCGCGCAGGACATCGTGTTCGGCCACGAGTTCTGCGCCGAGGTGATCGAGCACGGCCCCGGCACCGACAAGCGCCACAAGGTCGGCACGCGCGTCTGCTCGGTGCCGGTGACCTTCACGGCGGCCGGGTCTGCGACGGTCGGCTATTCGAACATCGCGCCGGGCGGCTACGCCGAGCGCATGGTGCTGAGCGAAGGGCTGATGATCGAGGTGCCGAACGGCTTGTCCGACGAGCAGGCGGCGCTGACCGAGCCGATGGCGGTGGGCTGGCACGCGGTCGAGCGCGCGCGTCTGACGCCGAACGACGTGCCCCTCGTCATCGGCTGCGGCCCTGTCGGGCTGGCCGTCATCGCCGGACTCCGGATCAAGGGCGTGCATCCCATCCTGGCGGCCGATTTCTCGCCGGCGCGGCGGCGGCTGGCCGAGACCATGGGCGCCGACATCGTCCTCGATCCGGCCGAGCATTCCCCCTACACGCGCTGGCAGGACGAGGCGACGCCGGAGGGCTTCGATCCCGAAAATCCCCTCGCCCGGCTGGGCGTCGGGCCGCAGCGGCGGCCGGGCGTCGTCTTCGAATGTGTCGGCGTTCCCGGCATCATCCAGCAGATCTTCGAGGGCGCCATGCGCAACACCCGCGTCGTGGTGGTGGGCGTCAACATGGAGAGCGACACCATCGAGCCGTTCTTCGGCATCACCAAGGAAATCGACCTCCAGTTCGTGCTGGGCTACACGCCGCAGGAGTTCGCGCTGGCGCTGCACCACCTGGCCGAAGGCAAGATCGACGGCGCGCCGCTGGTCACCGGCAAGGTCGGCGTCGAGGGCGTGAAGCAGGCCTTCCAGGACCTCGCCAATCCCGAGGCGCATGCCAAGATCATGGTCGAGCCCTGGCGCTGACGGCCGAGCGGCGCGGCTTCGGTCCGGCTACAGCGGGCGGACGTGCTCCGGCCGGAAGCCGAGGCCGATCAGCCGGCCGGCGAGATGAGCGAGCCAGGGTTGTCGCGCGATGGCGCGCATGAAGGCGGGGGGCCCGGTGCGCTTGGCGCCGTCCGCCTCGCGCTGGCGCCGGTCGCGCCGCATCATCAGTTGCAGTCTCTGCGTCGCTTTGGTCGGAAAGGCCCGCCGGGCCTGGACGGCGGCGAGGTGCCGGTCGACCAGCGTACCGTCTTTCAGCGGCCGGGCGAGGATGTTGGCGGCCGCCACCGCATCCTGGATCGCCAGGTTCACGCCGACCCCGCCGATCGGCGACATGGCGTGCGCGGCATCGCCGATGCAGATCAGGCCGGGCTTCCACCAGCGCGTCAGCCGGTCGATGCGCACGCTGAGCAGGTGCACGTCGTCCCAGGAGCGCACCTCCTCGAGGCGCTCGGCGGGCAGCGGCGAGACGGCCGCGACGGCAGCGCGGAACGCCTCGATACCTTGGCTCTTCACGTCGGCGAAGCTGCCCCTGCGGACCACGTAGCCGCATTGCCAGCTGGCGCCGCGGTCGATCATGACGAAGCCTTGGCGCGGGCCGCCGTGGCCCATGGTGTAGGGGGGATCGGCCGGCTGGTGGGAGAGCTTCATCCACAGCACGTCGCTCGGGCTACCGAAGCTCTCGACGGCGAGGCCCGCCTGGGCGCGGACGACGGAGTTGCGGCCGTCGGCGCCGACCACGAGGGCGGCGCGCAGCGCCAGTTCGCTGTCGCGCGTGCGGGCCTTGAGCCCGACCACGCGGCCGGCTTCCTCGGCCAGGCTGGTCACCTCGGCCTCGAGGAGCATGCGGAAGTTCGGGTACCGTCCGGCTTGCCGCGCGATGTAGTCGAGAAAGTCCCATTGCGGCATGAAGGCAATGAAGCGGCAGCGGGTCGGCAGGCGCGAGAAATCGGCGATGGTGACGTCGGCCCCGCCGATCTCGGCGTTGAGCCGTGGAGCCTGGGTATGTGGCAACGCCAGCAGCCCCTCCAGGAGGCCGAGCTCGTACATCACCTCGAGCGTCGAGGGATGGATGGTGTCGCCCCGGAAATCGCGGAGGAAATCGGCGTGCTTCTCGACGACGGTGACCTCCACGCCGGCGCGCGCGAGCAGCAGGCCCAGCATCAACCCGGCGGGACCGGCGCCCACGATGGCACAGGCGCTCGCCGCGGCTCCAGGGGCTCCCGCCTCGCTGCCGTGCCTGCGCTCACCGATCGCTCGACCGACCATGACCCCTCCCGCTCCGTCGTCGTGGCCGGCCTCGACCCGGCCGCTGCCGAGCGGTTCCCCGCGCCTCGTTCCTGACGGCTCCTGTTTCGGCTCGGAGCCTCGCCGAGCTTATCGGGCGGCGCAGGGCAGCGCAGCCCGTTAGAGCATTTCCGCGTTTCTTCGAATCGCGGAAATGCTCTATCTGTTTGTTTTGTCGCGTTTTCTTCACGCGAACCGGCGTCCACATCGCTCGAAAGCGGATACTCTAGCGCTCGTGAGCAGGACGAGCCGAGCTCAGCCCCGTCGGCCCGCATCTCGATCGGTGACGGTCCCGTGGGCGGGCGCCGCGCGTCATGCCGTGCGGTCGCCACGACCTCCGGCTGGTTTCAAAGACTCGTGCATGGGCTATGACGTGGCGCCCGATCGACAGTGCTTGCGGACGACCATGACAGCGACGACCTGCTCTCACCACGACGACAGTCTTCAGCCGGCGCCTTTGGCGGGGGGCGAATCATGAGGCGCGCAATCCTCGCCGTGGTCGGGGCCCTGACGTTGGGGGGCGTGGCGACGGCGGGCGAGCCGAAGATGGAGGAACTGATCGCCCGCCAGGTCGCCTGTCGCGCGCCCTCGCCGCCGGGGGCCGCGCTGCTCGATCTCAAGCGCGCCAACCTCATTGACGCCAAACCGGTGTGGGTCACCAATCGTCTCAACTACTTCAAGCTCAAGCGGCCGCTGATGGTCGAAGGCCTTCGGGTCGTCGGCGTCTTCGGTTTTGACGACAGCGGCCAATTTCCGTTCGTGCGCAGCCGCGGCACCGGGCCGGCCGATGTCTTCGGCGTGGTGACTTCGTCCAGCGACACGCTGATCGCCCGGTGGCGGAGCCGATACGCCGGCAAGGAGATCGTCTGGGACAACGAGTCCGACTTCGGGCCGGGCTTCGCACAGATCTATTGCAGCAAAGCGTCGGGGGCGGACGAGTAGGCGCTCCGTCACAGCGGCGCCACCCCGGGGATGGCGCCGATCTCCGCGGCGAGGAAGTCGACCAGCAGTCGCACCCGCGCGATCCCCGCCCGCTCCGGCACGATGAGCAGGCTCAGGGGGACGGAGGGAAGGGCGTAAGCCGGCAAGATCGCCTCCAGCCGGTCGGTACGCAGCAGATCGTCGACAAGCCAACGATGGGCCGGCGCGATGCCGCGGCCGGCGACGAGCGCCTCGCGCGCGGCAAGCCCGTGGTCGACACGCAGCCGCCCGCCGAAGGGCACCGCATGGCGGGCGCCGTCCGGCCCCAGCAGAGCCAGCGTGTCGCTGCCCGCCACATTCGACATGCGGATGCCGTCGTGACCCGAGAGGTCTTGCGGCGCCACGGGCCGTCCTCGCCGCGCCAGGTAGTCCGGCGCCGCCACCATGAGACGGCGCGAGTGGCCGAGCGCCCTGAGCCGCATGGAGCTGTCGCTCAGCGGGCCAAGACGCAGGGCGATGTCGACGCCTTCGCGCACCAGATCGATGCGCTCGTCCGTCAGGCTCAGGTCGATCGCGATGCCGGGATAGCGGTCTTGAAAGGCGAAGATGAGCCGGCTCACGTGCAGGACGCCGATCGCCGCCGTGCAGGAGATGCGGATGGTGCCGGCGGGCGCACCGCGTGTGACCCGCGCCTCGTCACCGGCCTGCTCGACGAGGCGCAGGATCTGGACGCTGTCGGTGTAGTAGCGGGCCCCTTCTTCGGTCGGCGTCACGCGCCGGGTGGTGCGGCTGATCAGCGGCACGCCGACCGCTTCCTCCAGCTCGCGCAGCTGCCGCGTCACCGTGGACTGCCCCACGCCCAGCTCGCGCGCCACTGCCGACAGGCTGCCGCGCTCGGCGACGCGGACGAAGGTACGCATGCGTTCGAGCGTGACGTCAGACTTATCCATATATCGGCATAATCATATGCATCAACGCAAGCTAGCGGCAATTTCGGCCTGTGGCTACCTGGGGGGCGTCGCCCCCTTGACGGAGCCGGTCCATGAATATTCTGCTCGTCTTTGCCCACCCCGAGCCACGCTCGCTCAACGGTGCGCTTCGCGATGTCGCCGTCGCCGAGCTCGCCGGCCAGGGCCACGCGGTGCGCGTCTCCGATCTCTACGCTCAAGGCTGGAAATCCGTTGTCGACCGGGCCGACTTCCCGGCCCTGGCACCCGGGGCGCGGCTCATGCCGGCGCCGGCGTCGGGCCAGGCGTTCGCCGGGGGCGGGCTGACCGAGGACGTCAAGGCCGAGCAGGCCAAGCTGCTCTGGGCCGACGTCCTGATCCTGCAGTTTCCGCTGTGGTGGTACACCATGCCGGCGATCCTCAAGGGCTGGGTCGACCGGGTGTTCGCCTACGGTTTCGCCTATGGCGTGGGCGAGCACAGCGAACGCCACTGGGGCGACCGCTTCGGCGAGGGCACGCTGGCAGGCAAGCGCGCCATGCTGATCGTGACCGCTGGCGGCTGGGGCGAGCACTACGCCCCCCGCGGCGTCAACGGGCCGATCGACGACCTGTTGTTCCCGATCAACCACGGCATCCTCTACTATCCCGGCTACGAGGTGCTGCCTGCGTTCGTGGCCTATCGGGCCGACCGCCTCGACGACGGGGGCTTCGCGCACGTTGCCGAGCGCCTGCGGGCGAGGATGCGGACGCTGGCGACGACCCCGCCCATTCCCTATCGGCGTCAGAATGGCGGCGATTATCTGATTCCGAGCCTGCACCTGCGCCCGGGGCTGGACGCGCCCGGCACCACCGGCTTCGCGCTCCACGTGAACGGGACTGCGCACGAACCCGGGTGACTGGGCTCGCAGGCGCGCGGCACCACTAGTGCATTTCCGCGTTTCTTCGAATCGCCGAAATGCTCTATCTGATTGATCTGTCGTGTTTTCTTCACGCGAACCGGCGTCCACTTCGCTCGAAAACGCTCTCTAGCCCTGTTTTAATGGATCGCCGCATACATGATCTTTTCCTCGGTCGCCTCGAGCGCCGAGAACTCCTCGACCACCTTGCCCTGCCGGCACACCAGGACGCGGTCGGACAGCGCCAGGATCTCCGGCAGGTAGGAGGAGATCATCACCACGGCCCGGCCCTCGTCGGCGAGGCGGTTCAGCAGCTGGTGGATCTCGGCGATGGCGCCGACGTCGACGCCCCGCGTCGGCTCGTCGAAGATGATCAGCTCCGGCTCCTGCACCAGCGACTTGGCGACGACCACCTTCTGCTGGTTGCCACCGGAGAGCTCGATGACCTTCACGTCCTTGCTGATGGCACGGACGTTGAGGTTCTTGATCCAGCTCTCGCCGATGCTGGCGGCCTCGCGGCGCAGCATGAAGGGCCGCTTGCCTCCCATCTTGGCGAGAAAGCCCATGTAGACGTTGCGGGCGATCGACATGGTCTCGAAAAAGCCTTCGACCTTGCGGTCCTCCGTGACGTAGGCGACGCCGGAGCGCACGGCCGCCGCGGGCACGGCGAACCGCACCGGCCGCCCGTTGAGGACGATCTCGCCGCCGTGGAAGAAATCCCGCTTCAGCACGCCCGAGACCACCTTGAACGTCTCGGTGCGGCCGGCGCCGACGAGCCCGAAGACGCCGGTGATCTGCCCGGCGAAGATCGAGAACGAGTTGTTCTTGACCATCGGCGCCATGCGCAGATTCTGCACCGAGAGCACGCGCGGGCCGCGGGGCCGAACCGTCTCCTTGTGGCGGCCGTAGACGGTCTGCGACAGGTCGCGGCCCACCATCGCCTGCACGATGCGGGCGCGGTCGAAGTTGGCCGTCATATCGGTCACCACATGCTTGCCGTCGCGCAGCACGGTGATGCGGTCGGAGATCAGCAGCGCCTCCTCCAGCGCGTGCGAGATGAAGATCACCGAGACGCCGCGGCGCTTGAGCTCCAGCACGAGGTCGAAGAAATATTTCTTCTCCTCCGGCGTCAGGCTGGCGGTCGGTTCGTCGAAGATGATGACCTGGGCGTTGTGCAGGACAGCGCGGGCGATCTCGACCATCTGCTTCTTGGCCGCGCCGAGCAGGCTGACCGTCGCCGTCGGCGACACATCGAAATTGAGCGATTGCAGGAATTGCTGTGCAGCGATGTAGATCCCGCGCAGGCGGTTGAAGTATTTCTCCTGGCCGAGAAAGAGGTTCTGGGCGACGGTCATCGACGGCACCAGGCTGTTCTCCTGGAACACCATTGCGACGCCGAGATGGCGTGCCTCCAGCGGCGTGCGCGGCTGGATTTCGCGGCCGTCGACCAGCATCTGCCCCGACGTCAGCGAGACGACGCCGGCCATGACTTTGGTGAGGGTGGACTTGCCGGCGCCGTTCTCGCCGACGAGGGCGTGAATCTCGCCGCGCTCGAGGGCGAAGTCGACGCCGTCGATGGCCGGGACGCCGCCGTAGGCCTTGGTCGCCTGGCGCAGCTCGAGCACGGGTCCGGTCACTGGTTGAGCTCCGCTTCGATCTCGGCAATGGGCAGCCGCAGGATGCGCTCGTTGCCCTTGGTGAGGACGTAGAGGTGACCGGCGCATTCGACCGCCGCGACGACACCGTGATTGCGGCCGCCGGTGCGGCTGTGCAGCGAGTAGAGGGGGCTGCCGTCCGCCGCGAGCCGGATCACCAGGCCGTAGGAGACGGGGGGTGCCCAGGGCTTGAGGATGCCCATGGTCTTGATGTGCGCGCCCTGCATCGGCTCCAGGAAGGTGTGGCCGGAGCTCAACTTGGGGGCGATCCAGTATTGCGGTTCGATCTCCTTCATCATGCGACGCCGGTAGGCGGTTTCGCGCAGCACGAACTCGACGAGCTGGGTGCGCGCGGTGAAGGCGGTCAACCAGAAGCCGCCCCCGGTCGCGGGCGCGAGCCGAGAGGGATACACCGGCAGGGCGTCGAGCACCGCCTTGCCGGCCGCCTCGCGCTCGACGGTGACGAGCCGGTGACGCCAGCTCTCGCAGACCCAGATGTCGCCTTCGGCGCTTTGACAGGCGCCGAAGGCGTAGGCGAGCCCCCTGGCGAGTTCGCGCGGCTGGCCGCGGCCCGGGTCGAGCGCGATCACGCGACCGCTTCGGCCCCGCAGCATCAGGTCGTGGCACCAGTTTGCATACGGCTGCGTGCGCGACCCGTCGGTGGCGAGCACCGTGCCCGCAGCCGTCGCCGCGAGGGCATTGATGGCGTTGAAGGGGACGCCGTTGGCCGCCTCGCACACGTAGCCGTCCCCCGCGCCGCCGACGATCTCGACTCGGCGGCCGCCGAGCGCGACCGCCATGCCACCGTCCGCGAGGAGGCAAAAGGCCGTGATGGGCTGATCGAAGCGCGCATGCATCGTGGGCGGGCCGCCCGTCAATCGCAGGATCTGCGTCCGCTGCGCGGCGAACAGCTCGCGGCCGTCGCTGGCGAGATCCTCCAGATCCGGCAGCTCGGCGAAGACGGCCGCGTCCTCCAGGTGCTGGTTGGGCTTCAGTGCGCCGTCGAAGGGCGGCACGGTGACCGCCGCCTCGCCGCGCCCGAGCAGGCGATCGGTGATCCGGGCGAGCATTCCGGTCAATGCTGCTTCCCCCAGCGCACGTCGTATTGCACGAATGTCGGATCGGCATCGGGCAAGGCGTAACGGCCGATGCGGTTGTTCAGGATGCCGCCCAGGTAGAGATGGCCGCGATGCTCACGCATCGACGTGATCATCGGGTGGTTGACGCCGCCGAGATCCCACAGCGAGTCCAGCACGCGCCCCTCGTCGTCGAACTTGATGACGCAGCCGGTGTTGATGTTGGGGAACAGCCATTCGTCGACGGGGAGCCGCTTGGCCATGCGGCGGCGGAAGCCGGGCATGCGCCAGGCAAGGTCCAGGGCCGGGCAGCGCATGCCCACCATGGCCAGCCAGTAGTTGCCGTCGGAGGCCAAATTGATGTTGTCGGGATAGCCCGGCAGGTTGTCGAGCACCGTCTCCACTTGCCCCTTCTTGGGGCCGGCGAACCAGTAGCGCTTGACGGTGCAGCCCCACGTCTCGGCGAAGAACAGCGACTGGCCGTTCTTCGCAATGCAGATGCCGTTGGGAAATTTCAGCCCCTTCAGGGCCGTATGCGTGGTCTTGGTGGCGGGGTCGTAGCAGATGATGCGCCCGTTGCCGCGCGCCTCGAGGCCGTCCACCGGCCACTCGTGCATCTCGTAGCGCACGGTCGCCTCTGAGAAGAAGATGCGCCCGTCGTCGGCGATGTCGAGATCGTCGGCGAGCCTGAGCCGGCTGTCGTCGGTGACCGAGGTCAGGCTGCGGTTGGTCTCGTCGGTCGCCTTCTCGACGTGCCGGTCCGGGGTGATCCGGTAAAGCCCCATGCCGCCGACGCAGACGTAGAGATTGTCCTTGCGGTCGAAGGCCATGCCGAGCGGGCTGCCGCCGATGTGGGCGTAGACCTCCATGCGCTCGTAATCGGGCGGGAAGAAGCGGATGATGTCGCCCTGCCGCGAGCCGGCATAGAGGTAGTCGTTGCGGTCGAGGATGACGTCCTCGGGCGCTTCGATGCGGCCGACACCGATGGCCGTCGCCCGGCGCAGCCTGTCGTTCTGGGCGAACGGCGTGCCGCTGTCGGCCGCCGTCGACGGCAGCGCCGGCATGCCGTGGTAGGTCGGGCTGACGTAGACCTTGCTGATGATGCGATGGCGGTTCTTGAGCCAGCGGATGTCGATCACCGCGGCGAGGACGAGGATCGTGGCGAGCACCATGCGGGTGACGCCGCCGGGTGCCGAGAGCGTGGTGAGCCCGTTGGTGATCAGCAGCACGATCAGCGTGCCGACCATGGCCTTGACCACCGAGCCCTTGCCGCCGCCCAGGCTGATGCCGCCGAGGATGGCGGCGGTCAGCACCGTGACCTCCAGGCCGGTGCCGATGTCGCCGCCGACGGTGCCGAGCCGGGCGGCGAAGAAGAGGGCGCCGATGGCGGTCAGCACGCCACTCGCCACGTAGCAGCGGGCGATCACCGAGCGCACCGGGATGCCCGAGTTGTAGGCCGAGCGGCGCGAGCCGCCGATGGCGCTGATGTGCCAGCCCGGCCGCAGCCGCGTCAGGAAGATGTGGCCGAAGATGGCGAGGGCGGCATAGAGCAGGGCATCGCTCGGGACGCCGAAGACGTCGCCGCCGCCCATGAAGTTCCACAGCGGCGTGTCGGGAAAGGCCGCTGCGATCTGGTTGGAATGCTCCAGGATGAGGATGTCGTAGAGCGCCCGGTAGATGATCAGCGTGATCAGCGTGGTGATGAAGGCGCGCAGCCGCAGATAGCCGATCAGGATGCCGTTGACGGCGCCGAGCAGGGCCCCCGCAACGAGCGTCGCGACGATCACCAGCGGCACGGGCCAGTTGAGGATGTTGAGGCAGAACAGCGCGCAGAAGTTGGTCAGTGCGAACATCGAGCCGACCGAGAGGTCGATGCCGCCGACCAGGATGACGAGCGCCATGCCGAAGGTGACGAAGCCGATTTCGCCGAACTGGCGCGCCGTATCGCCGAGGCTGGCGGGCGCCAGGAAGCCGGGGATGGCCCGGCTGAACACGAGGGCGACCACGATGAGAACGAAGACCGGAATTGCCGTCTCGGTCCAGCGCTTGGAGAGGATCTCGCCCAGCAGGTGATCGGGCCAGTAGCGGTAGCGCAGCTTGAGGAGGGTGTCGCTCATCGGCCATCCGGCGAAAAGGGCAGGGGGCGTGCCTGGAAGCACGACCGCCCGGCTGCGGGCCATGGTCCGTGCGCCAGGCGCCGAGGGAGCGGCGGGCCGCCGGCCCGCCGCGCGATGGGCTCAATGGGAGCTGGTGAGCTTGTCGAGGCTCCAGCAGGTGCCGTCGATCGCGGCGTTCGCCTTGGTGATCGGGATCAGCGTCGAATAGACGGAGCTCTTGGCCTGGCCCGCCTTCAGGTCGCTGGCGAGCAGCCACTTGATCATGCTGGCCATGTTGGAGGCCTGGGTGGGCACGTCGTAGCTGAGATCGAGGTCGAAGGCGCCGGCCTTCACCTGGTCGCAGGCGCCCTTCTGTTCGCCGCCGCCGGAGGTGGCGACAAACACCTTGCCGGTGAGCCCGGCCTCCCTCACGGCGGCCGCCGTGCCGATGTCCATGCCGTCCCAGAAGCCGACGATGCCGCACAGGTCGGGATTTTGCTGGAGCACCGTCTGGGTGATGGCCTTGGCCTTGGTCGCGTCCCAGTCCGCCGCCTGGCTCGACACCACCTTGATCTCGGGATGCTTGGCGAGAACGTTCTCGACGCCCTTCAGCGTATAGGCGCTGGCGGCGGCCGACAGCGCGCCCTGGACGATGGCGATCTTGTTGGACTTGCCCTTGCAGGCATCGACGACCGCCTGGGCCCCGCGCTCGCCGATCTCCACCCAGTTGGCGCCGACGAAGCCGGTGGTGCGGTAGGCCGATCCCATGTTGATCTGGATGACGTAGGTGCCGCTGTTCTCGGCCCGCTGCAAAAGCTTGGCATAGGTCTGCACATCGGGATTATGGACGATGATCGCCGCGGGCTTCTCCGACAGCAGCGTGGTGACGGCCTGGGCCCCCGCCGTCGTGCTCCAGTTGGGGTCGCGCACCTCCACCTTCACGCCCCAGGGCTCGAGCTCCTTCTTGATGCCGGCGACCCAGCCCTGGGCCAGGTCGAAGTTCATGGCGACGGGGACGATCGCCACCACCTTGCCTTGGAGCGCCTGCCGGAACGGGCCCTGGAACGGCTCGTCGAGCCCCTTCTGCGCCAGGGCCGGTCCGGCCACCACGCCGGCGAAAACCAATCCGGCCACGGCGTTCGCCAGGCGCGGCAACAACAGCTTCAGACCCATGTCGTCCTCCCGTATTCGTTGGTTTTTCACCCGGTGCGACCGGCACGAGGCGCGGGTGTTCAGATGTCGCCTTGCTGGGCTGTCTCCTCGTTGCGTGGATTGACGAAGGAGTCGGCGAGGATGGCGACGAGGAGCACAAGCCCCTTCACCAGGTTCTGTGCCGAATAGGACAGGTTGAGGATGGTCATGGCGTTGAGCATGGTGCCGATCAACAGCGTGCCGACGATCGTGTTGAGCACCCCGCCGCGGCCGCCGGACAGGCCGATGCCGCCCAGCACGACCACCAGGATCACGTCGTAGATCAGGGTGGAGTTGAAGATGCGCGTCGGCATGCTGTTGATGGAGGCCGCGAGCACCAGGCCGGCAAATGCGCCGATCAGGGCGGCGAGCACGTATTGCAGCACGATGAGCGGGCGCACCGGCACGCCGCCGACCCGGGCCGCATTGGGGTTGTCGCCCATGGCATAGATGTAGGCGCCGAGGCGTGTCGACTTGAGGAACAGCGCGACCGCCAGGCTCGCCAGCCCGAACATGATCACCGGCGTCGGGATGCCGAAGAGCGTGCCACGGCCGATTACCGCCAGGCCGTCGAGTGCCGCGCTCCACTGCACCACGTCGATCTTGAAGAAGGCGACCTGGCCGAGGCCCGCCAGGAAGAGCCCGGAAGCGAGCGTGGTGAACAGCGACGGCACGTCCGCGTAGGCGATCAGCCAGCCATTGACCAGCCCGAACGCCAGAGCCAGCGCGAGGCCGGCGGCGAGCGCGGCCGGGACCGAATGGCCGTACTGCACCATCTGGAGCACCAGGCCCGCCGGGACCGAGAGCGAGGCGACCAGGGACAGATCGACGCCGCGGCCGATGACCACGATCGACATGGCCAGGCCCAGGATGCCGAGAATGGCGACGTTCTGGAGCAGCGTCAGCAGATTGTTGGATCTGAAGAAGCCCGGGAGAAACGCAGAAAATCCGACGAACAGGACAACGAACAGGATGAAGACGATGACCTGTTGGGAGAGCCGGATCTTCATCATCGCGTCGCGCACCTCGTCGGCCGAACGGATCGCGGATCGGTCATAGGAGTCGCTGACGCGGCATGGGGCGAGCGCTCACCGCAGCGGGCGGCGCGGCACCTCGGGCGTGGGCGAATGACACCTGCATCCACGTCGCCTCCCTGTCGCCGTCGCGCGGCGATCGTCTGCGGCTGGCCCTCGCGGGATACCGCGCCGGTCCATCTGCTCCACCGTGCCCCCGGTGAGTGGGGACAACGACGGCTTGAGCCGGCTTTGCACCAGCATGTTCGCTTCGCCGGACCCATGTCAAGCATACTGAACTGAAAATAAGTTCAGTTGATTGACATGAGGTTCAGGTCCCCGCATCCTGGCAAGCCAAGGGGAGGACTTGATGTCTGGGGCGGCGATCGAAGGACGGTTGAGGAACAAGGTCGGCCGCGACAGCGGCGGCGCCGACGCGCTCGCCTATTTCGGCGTGCTCGCCGACGGGCACGCCGGGCTGACCTTCGAGTTCGGCGTCGCCGGCCCGGGCGGCGAACGCCACTACGTCCTGAAGATCGCCCCCATCGGCGTGACCCGTCGCGGCAACACCGACGTCTATCGCCAGGCGCCGCTGCTGCGCGCGTTGCACCGCGCGGGCCTGCCCGTTCCGGATGTGCCCTTCGCCTCGGCCGAGGAGGACGAACTCGGCACGCCGTATATCGTCATGGAGCGGCTGCCCGGGCGCAGCTTCGTGGTCTGGGAGCCGCACGCCAGCTTTTCCCGCGAGCCCGCCGAGGTCGACCGCGTCTGGCGCTCGGCGGTCGCGGCCCTGGCCGGCCTGCACGCCTTCGACTGGCGCACCGCGCTCGCGGCCTGGGAGGCGCCCCGTCCCCTGGCGGACGAGGTCGGCTACTGGGCGCCCATCCTGGAGAAGGCACAGGAGGAGACGTGGCGGGCCAAAGGGCGGCGGCTAGGCGCTCTGCTGGCGCGCACGGTGCCGCCGCCGGGACCGATCGGTATCGTCCACGGCGACTACCAGCCCGGCAACGTGCTCTATCGCGACGGCCGTTTGACCGGAGTGATCGACTGGGAACTGGCCAGCATCGGCGCCCAGATGCTCGACCTCGGCTGGCTTGCCATGATGGCCGATCGTGCCTGCTGGCACGCCGACTGGCAGCCGGTGTCGACCTTCGGGCGCGAGGACGTGGCGCAGGCGTATGCGGCGGCGGGCGGCTTCGAGGTGAGCCACCTCGGCTGGTTCCAGGCGCTCGCCTGCTACCGCCTGGGGTCGATCGCCTGCCTCAACGTGCGGCTGCACCGGACCGGACGGCGCGTCGACGAACTCTGGGAGCGCTTCGTCTCCAGCATCGACGTGTTGTTCGAACGGGGCCTGGAACTCGCGGCGGCGGACGCCGGATAGAGCATTTTCGAGCGAAGTGGACGCCGGTTCGCGTGAAAAAAATGCGACAAAACAGGCAAGTAGAGCATTCCGCGATTCGGAGAAACGCGGAAATGCTCGAGAGGAGGGGCAGCGGCGATGATCGACTTCTCGGTACCACCTGAACTGGCATCCGTCGGCGAGCGCATCGCCGCCTTCATTCGGGACGAGGTGATCCCGTTCGAGGCCGATCCGCGGCAGGGCCCGCACGGCCCGAGCGAGGAGTTGCGGCGGGAGCTGGTTGGCCGGTCGCGCCGGGCCGGACTTCTTTCGCCGCACGGACCTGCGGAGTGGGGCGGGCTGGGCCTCGATCACGTCGGCATCGCCATCGCCTTCGAGCAGGCCGGCTATTCGCCGCTCGGCCCCCTCGCGCTCAACATCCAGGCGCCCGACGAGGGCAACGTCAATCTCCTCAACGTGGTGGCCACGCCCGCCCAGAAGAAGAGGTGGCTCGGCCCCCTGGTGGCCGGCGAGATCCGCACCGTCTTCATGATGACCGAGCCGAACAACGGCGCCGGCTCCGACCCGTCGCTGCTGTCGACGGTGGCGCGGCGGCACGGCGATCATTTCGTCATCGACGGCCTGAAGTGGCTGATCACCGGCTACCCCGACTCGGCGCTCACCATCATCCTGGCGCGGGCGCTGGACGAGGACGGTGCCGACCTCGGCGCCACCATGTTCCTGGTGCCGACGGGCACGCCGGGCATCCGCATGGTGCGCATGCTCGATTCGATCGACAGCAATTCGCCGGGGGGCCACGCGGTGATGGCGCTGGAGGGGCTTCGGGTTGGCCGCGAGGATGTGCTGGGCGAGGTCGGCCACGGCTTTCGCCATGCCCAGGTGCGCCTCGGCCCCGCCCGGCTGACCCATTGCATGCGCTGGCTCGGGCAGGCGCGGCGCTGCCACGACATCGCGGCGGCCTACGCCGGCCGGCGGCGCTCCTTCGGCCGGCCGATCGGCGAGCACCAGGGCGTCGGCTTCCAGCTCGCCGACAACGACATCGACCTGCACCTCGCCCGCCTGGCGATCCTGCATTGCGCCTGGATGCTGGATCAGGGCGAGCGGGCGCGGACCGAGACCAGCCGCTGCAAGGTCTTCTGCTCGGAAGCGCTCGGGCGCGTCGTCGACCGCTCGATGCAGGTGCTCGGCGGACTGGGCATCACGGCCGACACCGTCGTCGAGCGGACCTATCGCGACATCCGCTGCTTCCGCATCTACGACGGCCCGTCCGAGGTCCATCGTCACGTTCTGGCGCGGGACGCGATGCGGAACGCCGAGACGATCCAAGGCGGGGTGTTCGGCGTCGACCCGCTGACGGCGTCCGGCGCGCTCTAGACGGGGCAACGCGCCGGACCCCACTGAGTCGAGCCGAGATCCGGCGGTGTCGTGCGCCTTGGTCAAACAAGCCGAAGGCAGGCTCGTCATCCGCAAGTGGAGGCGTCGTCATGAGGCTCATTGAATCCGCTTCTTCTTACGACGACATCTACGGACGGTTTCGCTGGTTCGTCCCGGAATACTACAATATCGCCACCGACGTCTGCGACAGGCACGCCGCGGGCGCGGACGGCACCGCCTTGATCGCCGACGGCCCCGGCGGTGTGCAGCGCTTCAGCTTCGGCCAGATCCAGCGGCTGGCCAACCGGATGGCCCATGTCTTCCTGGCGGCCGGCGCGCAGCGGGGCGATCGGGTGATGATCCTGCTCGGGCAGGACCCCTTGGCCGCCGTCGCCCACGTGGCGTGCTGGAAGGCGGGCCTGGTGTCGCTGCCGACCTCGGTGCTGTTCGGCGTCGACGCCGTGGCCTACCGGCTCACCGACAGCGGGGCGATCATCGCCCTCACCGACCTCGAGAATTTGCCCAAGCTCGCGGACGCCCGCACGCAGGCAGGCTTGCCCCGCACGATCTTCCTGGTCGACGGCGCCGTCCCGGGGGCAACGTCGATCGAAGCGGCCATGGCGCGCGCGTCCGAGCACTTCGTCACGGTGACGACACGGGCCGACGAACCCGCGTTTCTCAACTACACCTCCGGCACCACCGGCTGGCCGAAGGGCGCCCTGCACGCCCACCGGACCATGCTCGGGCATATGCCGGGGGCCGAGTTCGGCTTCGATTTCTTCCCGCAGCCGGGGGACTGCATGTGGTCGCCGGCCGACTGGTCGTGGCTCGCGGGCCTGATGGATGTGCTGATGCCGGCTTGGTTCCATGGCGTGCCGGTGGTCGCCTCGCGGCAGAAGAAGTTCGATCCGGAAGAGGCCTTCGCGCTGATGGGCCGCCACGGCGTGCGCACCGCGCTGCTGACGCCGACGGCCCTGAAGCTCATGCGGCAGGTGCCGAACGGGGTGGCCAGGAGCGGCACGAAGCTCCGCTGCGTGCTGAGCGGCGGCGAATCGGTGGGCGCGGAGCTGCTGGACTGGGCCTCGCGCGAGCTGCGCACACAGGTGAACGAGGCCTACGGCCAGACCGAATGCAACCTGGTGCTCGGCAACTGTGCCAGCGTCATGCCTGTCAAGCCAGGTTCCCTCGGGCGCGCCGTGCCGGGCCACGTGGCGGCCATCGTCGACGACGACGGCACGCCGCTGCCGGCGGGCGCGGTCGGCAACATCGCGCTGCGCCGGCCCGATCCCGTGATGCTGCTGGAATACTGGCGCAAGCCGGACGCGACGCGGGACAAATTCGCTGGCGACTGGCTCATCACCGGCGACCTCGGCCACATGGACGAGGACGGCTATGTCTGGTTCCAGGGCCGCGCCGACGACGTCATCACCAGCTCAGGCTACCGCATCGGACCGGCGGAGATCGAAGACGCGATGACGCGCCATCCGGCCGTGGTCATCGCCGCCGCCATCGGCGTGCCCGATCCCGTGCGCACCGAGACCATCAAGGCGTTTGTCGTATTGAAGGCCGACACCCGGGCATCGCCGGGACTCGCGGACGAGATCCGCGCCTTCGTCGGCGAGCGGCTGGCGCGGCACGAATGTCCACGGGACATTGAGTTCGTCGACGAACTGCCCATGACCACCAACGGCAAGGTGATCCGCCGGGCCCTGCGCGAACGGGAAGCCGCACGGCGGACATGACCCCGCTTGCCTGCGCGGCGAACCGCAGGCAGACACCGCCAGCGCGTATGAGCACACGGTGACATTTTGCAACGGAAATCGGCGGCGAAAGCCGCACCCCCGACGGCCAAGCCCATGCATCCCGCCTTCGACCGCTCGGAGGAGTATCAGCGTCGGCGCCTGGCCATGGTGCAGACCGCCGTCTACCTCTTCAACCGGGCCGGATTTCACGCGACGTCGATCGCCGAGATCGTCAGGGAGCTCGGCGTCTCCAAGGCCGCTCTCTATTATTATTTCGCTGACAAGACGGACCTCTTGTTCAACTGCTACCTGCACGCGGTCGACAATGGGCGGCACCTTGCCGAGTCGGCCGCGGCCCATGGCGGAACCGGCCTTGAGAAGCTCGAGACCTACATCCGCAACCAGTTCGATGCTCTCGTCCGCAAGGAGGGCGCGGCGTGGATCCTGAGCGACTTGTCCGTCCTGAGCGTGGAGCAGCGCGAGGAGGTGAAGAAGCGCTCGCGCATCGTCGACGGACTGGTGCGGGCGTTCATCCAGGAGGGCATCGACGATGGCAGCATCTCCGCCATCGATCCCAAGATAACCGAGTTTTTTCTCATGGGATCACTCAACTGGCTGCCCCGCTGGTACAAGCCCGAGCTCGGTTATACGGCGGCGGAGCTGACCGACATCTTCCTGCGCTTTGCCTTCGATGGCCTGCGGCCGCGGCCGGGTGGCGGCTGATCGAGGCATCGTCGAGCGGCCCCGGTATCGTCGTGGTGCTCGACGCGCCCCTTCGTTCATCGTGCGCGCCCCAAGCGCCTGCGCCGGGGACGGCCGGCTCGGCGCGGCCATGACGGGCTTCGTGCCGCGTCAATAAAATTTGCTTTGCCTGCGGGCAAAATATGGAAGCAAATTTCCCGTCAACTGTCATACTTTGCCAATGATCCGAGTAACGATCCGGCGCGAGCGGCCCGGTCGGCAAGTTGTTCACGTCTCATTGCATCTCATACATCGCCGCGACCACACAGCGCTTCGCCGACGACGCAGGAGTATTCGATGTCGCGATCCGTCCCGTCCAACGGGGTCTCCCGTCGCACGCTTCTCCGGGCGGCCGGCGCCGCGGGGTTGGCCGCTTCGACCGGCGTGCTGGCCGGCAACATCTATGCTCCCGCCGTTGCCGGGCCGGCGCCGAAGATCCGCCTCGCCTGGACCGAGGTGGCGGCGTGCCATTCGCCTCTCGGCTTCGGCATCGCCAAGGGCATCTACGCCAAGCACAACCTCGACGTCGAGCTGTTCTATCAGGGCGCCAGCGGCCAGACGCTGATCCAGGCGTTGGCCACGGGCAAGGCCGATGCGGGCGCGGGCCTCATCGGCGACTGGCTGAAGCCGCTCGAGCAGGGCTTCGACGTCAAGCTGTTCGTCGGCTCGCACGGCGGCTGCCAGCGGTTGCTCGCCTCCCAGGCGTCCGGCATCAAGGACGTCGCCGGCCTCAAGGGCAAGACGATCGCAAGCTATGACGTGGTGTCGCCGCCGAAGGTGGCCTTCCAGGTCACGCTGGCCAAGGCCGGCATCGACCCGGAAACCGACGTGACGTGGAAGGTGGTGCCGTTCGACCTGGTGGGCGAGGCGGTCAACCGCGGCGACGCGGACGTCGCGGCCCACCTCGATCCCTGGGCATTCTCCATCGAGAAGAAGTTCGGGTTCCTCAAGCTCGCGGACACGCAGACCGGCGTCTACGAGGGGCACACCTGTTGCGTGCTCGGCGCCAACGGCCCGTTTCTGACGGCCAACAAGGATGCGGTGCGCCGCCTCGCCGAGGCAAACATCGAGCTGCACGAATACACGGCAAACCATCCCGACGAGGTGGCGCGGTGGTACTTCGAGACGCTCAAGCCAGCGGACCTCACCCAGGCGGAGCTGACCGAGATCCTCGGCACGTTGGTCTATCACAACCATCCGATCGGACAGCCGCTCGTCGACCAGATCCAGAAGAGTGCCGAGGACCTGAAGCTCGTGAAGGTGCTCGAGGCCACGACGGATCCCAAGGCGTTTGCGGAGCGGGTCACGGTCAACCTGCTCGCCTGAGACCGCAGAATGACCGATGCGGCCCAGACATTCGACGACCTGGCCATTGCCGATCCGACCTCGACGTTCGGCGGCATTTGGCGCAGCGGCGTCCTCGCCGCCCTGTCCTGGGCCGCTGCCGCGCTGATCACCGTGGGCCTGCCGGACGTCGTGCCGTGGGGCAGCGCCAAGCTGTTCGCCGGGCTCACCGCGGGCGCGGCGGCCGTCTTCCTCGTCCTGTCCTTCGTCGTGCAGCGCCTGGGGCGTGCGGGCGAGGTCCTTCGCCACTACGGCCCGTGGTTCGTCGCCGTCGGCGTCTGGCTCGCCCTGTGGGAGCTCGCCACGGCCAAGTTCGGCTGGCTGCCCAAGCCGTTCTTCTCGCCGCCGCACGGCATTCTCAACGTCTACGTGACCGACGGGCCGCGGCTGCTGCTGTGCATCGTCTACACGCTCCGTTTGTGGTCGCTCGGTTTCCTGTCGGGCATCGTCGTCGGCTACGGGGCGGGCGTGGCGCTCGGCTGGTCGAAGCCCTTCGCCTATTGGGGCATGCCGTTGCTGAAGCTGATCGGGCCGGTACCGGCCACCGCCTGGATCCCCGTCACTTTCTATTTCTTCCCGACCACGTTCGGCGCCAGCATCTTCATCGTGGCGCTCGCTTCGGGCATCCCGGTCGCCATCCTCACCGCCTCCGGTGTCGGCTCGGTCAGCCGCGCCTACTACGACGTCGGCCGCATTCTGGGGGCGAGGAGCTGGTACCTGATCCGCCGTGTCGCGATCCCGGCGGCGATGCCGCACGTATTCGTCGGTCTGTTCATGGCTCTGTACTATTCGTTTGCAGTTCTGGTGGTGGCCGAGATGCTCGGTGCCAAGTATGGGCTCGGCTGGTACATCCAGTTCCAGACGGCTTACTCCGGATACGCCAATGTCTATGCAGCCATCATCATCATGGCGGTGCTGTGCGCCGGGATCGTCCGGCTGTTGTTCGTGGTGCGAGACCGCCTGCTGCGCTGGCAAGAGGGGTTCATCTGATGGCCGAGGCGGCGCCGCTGCCGCTGGCGGCGGACACGGATTCTCTCGCGGGGGGCGGCACGGCGGTCGACGTCCGTGCGGTGAGCCATCAGTTCCGCCTCTCCGGCGCGCGGCTGCCGGTGCTCGACGGCATCGAGTTCAGCGCCGAGCCCGGCGAGTTCGTGGCGCTGCTCGGCCCGTCCGGGTGCGGGAAGTCGACGTTGCTGCGCCTCATCGCCGGGCTCGAGCGGCCGACGGCCGGCGAGATCGCCGTCGGGGGCCGCCCGGTCGATCGGCCGGACCCGTCGCGCATCCTCGTGTTTCAGGACCCTACCCTGTTTCCGTGGGCGAGCGTGCGCCAGAACGTCACGACGGGCCTGGAGGCCCGGGGGGTGCTGAAGCAGGAGCGCGGGCGCGTGGGCGAGGCGCTGGCCCTGGTCGGCCTGGCCGGCTTCGCCGACGCCTATCCCCACCAGCTCTCGGGCGGCATGGCGCAGCGAGTGGCATTGGCCCGGGCGCTGGTCAACGATCCCGCGCTGCTGCTGCTCGACGAGCCGTTGGGCAAGCTGGATTCGCTGACGCGGCTGACGTTGCAGACCGAGCTCGTGGGGCTCTGGCAGCGCAACGGCTTCACCGCGCTGCTGGTCACCCACGACGTGGAGGAGGCACTTCTGCTCGCCTCGCGCATCGTCGTATTCAGCGACCGGCCAGCGCGGATCAATGCGGAGTTCCGCTTCGACAAGCCCTATCCCCGTCACCGCGACGCCCCCGATCTGGTGGCGATGCGCCGCCGCATCCTGGGCGCGCTGGGCTTCGCCACGTGAGGTGACGGCGAATGCGAGCGGTCCATCTCCTGTCCTTCGGCTTGCTGATCCTGGCCTTCGCGGTACTCTGGTGGTGGGTCACCTATCGCGACGTCATCCACTACGCCTATCTTCCGGCCCGCGACGCGGCCGTCTGCCTCGTGGGCCAGACCGGGGCCTGTTCGCTCGCCCGTGCCCTGTGCCGCGGCTCGCATCCGCTCGTGGCCGCGAACTACTGGTGGGGAACCTTCTGGATCGGCTTGGCCATGGCGTCGCTCAGCCTGACGCTCGTTCGCGCATGACGAGAAATGCGGATGCCGGCCAATGGGGCTTGCGCCATGGCCGCGGCCGAGCTCGAGAGGGCACGGGATGGGCGGTTCCTTCTGTACCGGTCCCGCGGACAAGCTCCGTCGGCGTCAGCAGCTTCGGTTCGTGCTATAGGCGATGTGCGGCCCCTGCCGCTCGGCAGGCTCCTCGCCCGGCTCCGCGCCGCGTTGGATAGCGCCTAGTCGGGCGGTTTCGCCCATACCAATTCCTGAAACCCCGCTCCGCTCCGCACCGGTCACCGAGTTCAAGCCATGACGCACCCTGTGGTTTCGCCCATCGAGGCCGCCCTGACTTCACGTTATGGGGACGCCGCCGCCGGCCTGGCGCCGCTCTGGAACGATACGATCGCGGCTCTCCTGTCCCATCGCTCGGTCCGCGCCTTCCTGCCCGGCCCGCTTCCGCAGGGGACGGTCGAGGCCGCGGTCGCGGCGGCGCAGTCGGCGCCCTCGTCCTCCAACCTGCAAACGTGGAGCGTGGTCGCCATCGAAGATCCTGCCACCAAGGCCAAGCTCGCCGAGTACGCCAACGGCCAGACACACGTGGCCGAGGCGCCGCTGGTGCTTGCGTTCCTCGCCGACCTGGCGCGGCTCGAGGAGATCGGCCGCCGCCGCGACCACCCGACGGATGCGCTGGCTTTTCTGGAGACCCTGTTGATCGGTTTCATCGATGCGGCCCTGGCCGCGCAGAATGCGGTGGTTGCGCTCGAATCGCTCGGCCTCGGCACGGTCTATCTCGGTGCCATCCGCAATCGGCCGGTCGAGGTGGCCGAGCTGCTGCACCTGCCGCCCAACGTCGTTGCCGTCGTCGGCCTCGTCGTCGGCCACCCTGATCCGGCGCGCCCCGCCGCGGTCAAGCCACGGTTGCCGCAGCGCGTCGTGCTGCACCGCGAGCGCTACGACGCGAGCCAGCCGCCGGACGCGATCGACGGCTATGACAGGACCCTCGCGGAGTTTCAGCGCGGGCAGAACCTGCCGCCGGCCGGCTGGATCGACGCGGCCCTGCAACGGGTGCGCGGCCCGCAGTCGCTCAGCGGCCGCGACCGGCTCAAGGAGGCGCTGATCGCGCTGGGGTTCGGCTTGCGCTGACGACGGCGCGGCCAGCTGCTAGTGCATTTCCGCGTTTCTTCGAATCGCCGAAATGCCCTCTGTTTGATTTGTCGCGTTTTCTTCACGCGAACCGGCGTCCACTTCGCTCGAAAACGCTCTAGATGATCGGCCAGCGCGGCTGGATCGCCCCCAGCAGGCCGGATCGCTCGGCAATGCGCCGGCCACGGGTCTTTGCCTCGAAGAGCGCGCGCTCCTCGTCGATGCTCAGGACGACGCCTTTCTCCATTAGCACCTGGCCGTTGCAGACGACCGTGTCGGCGCCGCCGCGTGATGCGTAGACGAGATTGGCCAGGGGGTTGAGCACGGGCTGCCACTCCGGCTTGTTCGTGTCGAACAGGCTGATGTCGGCTTTCTTGCCCGTCTCGATCGAGCCGATCTGCTCGTCCCACAGGAGCGCCCGCGCGCCGTGGAGGGTCGCCATCTCGATCACCGTTTCAGGCGGCAGCACCATCGGATCCAGGCGCTGCGATTTGGCGGCTCCGGAGGCGAGCGTCATCTGCCGGACGATGTCGACATAGTTGCTCGACATGGCGCTGTCGGATCCAAGCGCAACGGTCGCACCCAGCTCGAGCAATTCCGGAAACCGCCCGAATTCCATGCTGCCCATCCCGGCGCGGAAACCGGTGGATGGCGTGCAGCAGACACAGGCGCCGTGCCGGAGCGTCAGGGCCAGCTCTCGCGGGCTGGCCCAGCCCATGTGGATCAGCAGCACGTTCGGTCCGAGCGCGCCGAGCTCGGCCAGCCGCTCAACGTCGGGCATCCCGAACTTGACGCGCGAGGCGACCACCTCGTCACGCGCTTCGGATGCATGCAGTACGAGGCCGACGCCGTTGGCGTCCGCGGTTTGCTTGGCCTTGCGGATCAACTCGTCGGAACAGACCGCGGGTATCCGCAGGCCGATCCAGACGCGGGTGCGTCCGTCATGAGCCCCGTGATAGGCGTCGATCGTCTCCTGCGCCCTGGCAAGCGCCTCGTCTGCCGTCTCTCTGACCACGTGGCGTGCCAAGTCGCCGATGGCGGTCGTGTGGACGTCGAAGGCGATCCGGGCGATGACGCCGCGCAGGCCGCTTTCGCCCAGCGTCCGCGCCATCTCGTCAGGGAAGTAGTTTCCAGGATCCAGAAAGCAGGTCGTGCCCGCGCGGATCATCTCCAGGTGGCAGTTCGTGGCCGCCCAATAGGCGTCATCGCTCAACAGCTGCGCCTCGTAGCCGTAGAGCCGCTGAAGCAGGTGGATGGGAATATCGCAGCCGTCGGCCAAGCCCCGCCCGAGCTGCTGGGAGTTGTGCACGTGGGTGTCGATGAGGCCCGGCAGGACCAGCTTGTCGCCCGCATCGATGATCTTGCGCGGGTGATAGGATCCCGCGATCTCGTCCGACTTGCCGACGGCGACGATCTCGGCGCCGTCGATGGCCACGGCGCCGTCGCGTATGATCCGCCGCTCCTCGTCGAGTGTGACGAGCCACTCGGCGTTGCGGATGAGGAGGTCGATCGCAGGGCTTTCCGGCCTGTTCTCGCCGGGCCGCGGCCTTGCGCTCACTGCTCCCAGCCGAAGCTCACGAGATCACCGTAGAGGCCCTTGAGCACGGCCTTGGTTTCCGGAGCGTCCTGATAGATTTGGATGAAGCGTTGAATTCGCTCGTCGGCCTGCTGCTGCGGCCGCGTGACGAAGCGAATGGCCCATATCTTCTGGGGCTTCTCGTAGAGGAGCGCTCCGTTCGGATCGACGCCGACCAGGCGCAGAAAGCTCGGAAAGGTGACGGCGATATCGGCATCGTCGATCGAGCGCACCACCTGCTGGGCCTCGAGCGGCACCACCTTCAGCCGCTTCGGGTTGCCGACAATATCGCTCAGCGTCGCCCTGTAGTCGGCTCCGTCCCGCAGCTTGATGAGCTTGGCGTCACGCAGCAATAGAAGCGCGCGGCCGAGGTTCGTCGGATCGTTGGATATGGTGACTGTGGCGCCATCCTTCAGCTCGGCGAGATCCTTGATCCTCTTCGAATAGATGCCGGAGACCGAGATGAAGCCGATGCCGACGGGGACGAAATCGTAGCCATTCCCCTTTTTGGCCGCCTCCAGGAAGGGGATGTGCTGATAGAAATTGACGTCCACGGCGCCTTCGGCCAGCGCCACATTCGGCGCGTTCCAGTCCGTGAACTCGACGAGCTTGACGTCGAGGCCCTGGGCCCTGGCGCGGTCCAGCACGGCCTCGATCGCCTTGTTGTTGGCGGAGGCGGCGAGCCCGATCTTCAGGGCCGCGGTCTCGGCGGCCGCCGGACGGAGCACCATCAGCCCGGCGACGGTGGCCGCGACGAGGGCAGCGGCCAAGCGGCCCGACGGACGTTTGAACATGACGGGCGCCTCGGTGATCTCGAAGTGGTATGCCAGTGCAGGGCCGACGACCGGCGACCGCCGTTCCGCGGGCCCGCCTGGATGCGTGATCGCGCTGAGAGTTCCCCTGCCGGCGGCATCCACGCGCCCGCGGCGCCAGGGCCGATCGAGGGAGGGTCGATCGACATCGGAGCCACGGCACGGGTGGCAGCAACACCCGGCAGGCTGCTCGCGGCGCCGCCGGCAGGAGATTCGTGAAGATAGGAAATCCGTATGGTAGACAAATCTATGACACGAATTGTCCAAATGACGGATCAGTGCTGCTAAGTTTTACCGCTTGCAAAGAAACGTCAATTAGATGGATTTCGTCTTTTTTGATCGACACGCAGCATAACTTGTCCGTGCGTGACAGGCTCCTCCCGATTTGGCCGGGATCGTCCTCCCAGACGTTGGACCGTCGCCTCGATGAGCCTATCGGGTCGCGGGAAGGGCTCGCAGCTAAACGTTTTAGAGCATTTCCGCGTTTCTTCGAATCGCCGAAATGCTCTATCTGTTTGATTTGTCGCGTTTTCTTCACGCGAACCGGCGTCCACTTCGCTCGAAGACGTCTAGCCCCGCAGGCTGAAGCGCACCGGCACGGTCAGCCGCAGCACGCCGCCGGAGACTTCGACCGGCACGGCCGGAAGCGGCTCGGCGCGGCGGATCATGGCCAGGGCCGCCTCGTCGAGCGCCGCTGAGCCCGAGGACCGCGCGATGAAGAAGTCGAGCAGCCGGCCGGCACGATCCATGGTGAAGGTCAGCTGCGAGATGCCCTCGGCCCCCGCGGCGCCGGCAGGATAGCCCTTATGCCGATCGAGATGGGCGAGCAGCCGGCTCTTCCAGGTAGACGGAATGTCGGCGGCCTTGACGCCCGCGCCGAAGGTGGCGGACGGCGCGGTCCGTGTCGGCGCGGCGGAGGCGCTCGCCACGTCGTGAACCGGTGCCGGCATCGGTTTGCGTGCGGTGCGATCCGCCCGTCGCGCGCCGGCCGCGCGCGCTGGCCGAGCGGCGCGGCGCTTGGCGCGCTGCGCGGGATGCAAGGTGACAACCGCGGCTTGCGCCTGCCCCGAGCGCGGCACGGCCTCCGGCTCGCCGCCCCCCTCCTGCTTCGGATGGGAGGCGGACACCGCCGTGGCCGCAGCCTCGACGGGGCGGTCGAGGGCGGCGCTGTGCGAATGACTGTCCATTGCCGCGGCTTCCAGCCCGGGCGCGGTGGCCGTCGGAAGCGGAGCGAGATCGACCATCACGGCGGCGGGCGGCTCGCCCGTGGACGTCTTGAGCCGCTCGGCGCCCCGACGACCAGCGCTAGCGCCACGTGGCCGGCGAGGACGGCGAGGGCCGCCGCGCACCAGGCGGCCAGTCTGAGTATGCGCCGAGCGTCGCCGGAGCCTGCCATCGCGGCCTCAGGCGCGGCCCGGAGCCCGCGTCCCGCGCAGGTGGATGGCGACGCTGAGCAGGTCGACGAGCCGCCGCATGCGGCCGCTGAGCGCCTGATAGGCGTCGGCGTCGGCGTTCGACGGTCCCTCGGCGAACGCCAGCGCGTCGCGCAGCTCGATCTGGCTCGCTCCGGTGCGCAACGCCTCCCGGACGATCAGATCGTCCACCGGCCCAATGGCCGCCACGACCTCGCGCTTCGAAATTTCAGCCATCTGCAGCGCCCCGCGACCGTGGAGCCCGGCCGATCCGCAAGCACAGATACGCTTTCCTCGTGATCGTCTCAAGTCATCGGCGCCACAAGATAAATAGAATAGTTCAAATCTACGCTGTTTGTTCTGGCGTGATCGTCGGGCGGTGCGGTGTCGCGAGACTCATCGTGACGCAACGGAGGACGGTCGGTTAGCCAGGGTCGGCGGGGGAGACGCCAGGACCATCGGGCGACGTGGTGCCGTCGGTGAGAAGCTCCCGTCCCAGCAAGCCCTCGAGCCAGTCGGCAAAGACCTGAAGTCGGCGGGACAGGTGCTGGCGGTGCGGATAGAGCAGGGTCATCGGCATCGGCGCCGCACGGTGGCCCGGCAACACCTCCATCAGCTCCCCCGCCGCCAGGTGCTGCCGCACGTCGTAGGCCGGAATCTGGATGAGGCCGAGCCCGGCAACAGGCGATATAGGTCTCGGCGCCGTTGACGGTGACACGGCCGCGTAGCGCGACGGTGCGGACCACGCCGTCCTCGATCCACTCCCAGTCCTCGACGCGGCCGTTCGAGGGCGAGGCATAGTTGACGGCCCAGTGGCTCCCGAGGTCCTCGGGAGCCTCGGGCACCCCATGGCGCTCCAGATAGGCGGGGCTCGCTACGTTGATGAGCGTGAGCTGGCCGATGGGCCTGCCGATCAGCCCGGAATCGCCCAGCGGCCCCACGCGTAACACGCAGTCGACACTGTCCTCGACGAGATTGACTGCCCGGTCGGTGACGCCCAGATCGATGTCGAGTTCGGGATAGAGTTCCAAGAACGCGGGCAGCGCCGGCGCAATGATCAGCCGGCCGATGCGGCCGGGAACGTCGATGCGCAGCCGCCCGGAGGGCTTGGCGGCGGCCTCGCGGAACAGGCCTTCCGCCTCCTCCACTTCGGCCACGAGGCGAAGGCAGCGCTCGTAGAAGGCCGCGCCGTCCTGGGTGCACGAGACCTTCCGGGTCGTGCGGTGCAGCAGCCGCGCGCCGACCCGGCCCTCCAACTCCCGCACGGCCGCCGACACCGAGGAGCGCGGCAGGCCGAGCGTGTCCGCGGCGCGGGTGAAGCTCGCGCAATCGACGACGCGGACGAAGATGCGGAACAGGTCGATACGGTCCAAGGGAAGCGAGCGCCTGGGATTATGCGGGAAATCTGACAGGTGATGTCAGAATGTTCGTCTTTATCAGCCAAATCCAGGCGCTATGGAATGCCGCGAGCGTGGTCGCATGGAGCGGCCCGCCTGACGGGACAGGAGGCTGACGCCATGGCCGATCACAGCATCAAGGGCAAGACCGCGATCATCGCTGGCGGCGCGAAGAATCTCGGCGGGCTGATCGCCCGCGACCTCGCCGCCCATGGCGCCAAAGCGATCGCCGTCCACTACAACAGCGCGGCGACCAGGGCGGATGCAGAGCAGACCGTGGCCGCCGTCAAGGCGGCCGGCGCGGAAGCGGCGATGTTCCAGGCCGACCTTACCAGTGCCGGCGCCATGGAGAGGCTGTTCGCCGATGCCGTCGCGACGCTCGGCCGCCCCGACATTGCCGTCAACACCGTCGGCAAGGTGCTGAAGAAGCCGATGGCCGAGATCTCCGAGGCCGACTACGACGAGATGAGCGCGGTCAACGCCAAGGCCGCCTTCTTCTTCCTCAAGGAGGCGGGCAGGCACATCAACGACAACGGCAAGATCGTGACGCTGGTCACGTCGCTGCTCGGCGCTTACACGCCGTTCTATTCGTCCTACGCCGGCACCAAGGCGCCGGTGGAGCATTTCACCAGGGCGGCCTCCAAGGAGCTGGGCGCGCGCGGCATCTCGGTGACGGCGATCGGCCCGGGCCCGATGGACACGCCCTTCTTCTATCCGGCCGAAGGGGCCGACGCGGTCGCCTATCACAAGACGGCGGCGGCGCTGTCGAGCTCCTCCAAGACCGGTCTCACCGACATTGAGGACATCGTGCCTTGGATCCGCATGCTGGTCTCGGACGGCTGGTGGATGACCGGCCAGACCATCCTCGTCAACGGCGGCTACACCACCAAGTGACTTACCCCCGACGCGGGGGTCTTCGGGGAGGGGCTCGGCATGCACATGGCCTTGGTGATCGGCGGCGGCATCGTGCTGCTTGGCCTGTTTCTGCTGTTCGGCAGGCTGTGGGATGTGGGCCTGGCGGTCGCCGCCGGGGCCTTCATTCCGGTCTGGCTCGCCATGGCGCTCGCCAATATGTGGGTGGGGGTGAACCGCGCGGGCTATTCGGTGCGCGACGAACTGCCGATACTCTTGGTCGTCGCCGCCGTGCCGGCGTCGATCGCCGGCGCTGCGCTCTGGCGCCTGGCGCGGTGATGGGAGCAAGATGAGCAATGGAAGCGCGTTGCGGCGGATGCTGCGGGCTGCGGCGGCAGTGGCGATGGCTGTCGCTCTGCTGTTCGGCCAGGCCGCGCGAGCGGAGGCGGTGAGGCCGGAACAGGCGCTCGCGGCGCTCTTCGCCGCGCCCGCGGCCGATGCAGCCGCCTTCGCGCCCGGCTTTCTGGCCCGCCTGCCGGCGGGGCAGGTGACACAGATCGTCGCCGCCTTGCGGCGCGAGCACGGGTCGCTCGGCGGGGTCGAGGCCGCTGCCGACGGCTTCACCCTGCGTTTCGCGCGCGCCCGCATACCGGCGCGTATCAGCCTTGACGCCGACGGGCGCATCGCCGGTCTCTGGTTCGGCGCGGCCGAGGCGGAGGGCGATCTCGACAGCCTCGCGGCTGCGATCAGGGCGCTGCCTGGCCGCACGTCGGTGCTGGTCATCACCGACGGGCGCGAACTCGTGACCCACGAGGCATCGACGCCCCTGGCCGTCGGCTCGGCCGCCAAGCTCGCCATCCTGGCGGCCGTCCAGCGCGCGGTCGCGCAGGCGCGGCTTGCCTGGGACGCGGTGGTGAAGCTCGATCCGGGCTGGCGGTCGCTGCCGACGGGCCAGCTGCAGGATTGGCCCGAGGGCACGCCCCTCACCGTCGCGACGCTCGCGCATCTGATGGTTTCGATCAGCGACAACACCGCGACGGACACGCTGATCCGCCTGGTCGGACGTGAAGCGGTCGAGGCTTTGTCGCCCCGCAATGCGCCCTTTGCGACGACGCGGGAGCTCTTCATCCTGAAGGCGGGGGAGCATGCGGGGCTGCGCAGGGAGTGGCGGGACGGCGATGGGGCCGGGCGCCGCGCGCTGCTGGAGGCCATCGCGGCTGCGCCGCTGCCGCGGCCGGAGGCGCTCAGCCCGGCGCCCACGCCGGAGGTCGCCTGGGTCATGACCGCGGGGGAGGTCTGCGCCCTCCTCGAGGCGACGGCCGATCTGCCGAGCGTGGGCATCAACAGCGGCCCTGCCGACCGCGGCGAGTGGCGGGCCGTCGCCTACAAGGGCGGATCCGACGTCGGCGTGCTCAACCTGTCGAGCCGGCTCGTCGGCCGGGACGGCCGGGTCCACTGCGTGGTCGCGACGTGGAACGGTGACGGCGCGCTCGACGAGGGCCGGCTGATCGCTCCCTATCGCGGGCTGATCGCCCGGCTGGCTGGGCGGTCGGACTGACGGCCGGCGGGTGGCGCGGATGTGCCGCCGCGCAAGGCGCGGCCGATGACGTCGAAGATCCTGGCATCCGTGGACTGGGCGACGTTGAAGCGCAGGAAGCCGCTTGCTGTCTGCGACTGGCTGAAGGCGTTGCCGGGTGCCAGCACCACGCCCTCCTGCAGGCAGGCGCGAGCGAGGCGCGCGGCGTCGACGCCGTCGGGGAGCCGGCACCAGAGGAACATGCCGGCCCGCGGCAGAAGCCAGGGCGTGATGCCGAGGGCCCCGAGCCGGCCGACGGTCTCGTCCAGCGCGGCGGCCAGCCGGCGGCGGACTGCTTCCATGTGCTTGCGGTAACCGCCGTCGGTCAGCGCCGCCAACAGGAGATCGGCCGCCAGCCGCCCGCCGCCGAAGCTCGTCGCGATCTTGAGATCGGCGAGGCTGTCGATCCACTCGCGCGGCGCGGCGATGTAGCCGCAACGGACCGATGCCGACAGGGTCTTCGAGAAGCTGCCGATGTGGATGACCCGCGTCAGCCCGTCGAACGCCGCGAGGCGCGGTGCCGGAGCCGGCTCGAAATCGGCAAAGATGTCGTCCTCGACGACCACCAGTCCCGCGCGCTCGGCGAGCGTCAGCAGCCGGTGCGCCACCGCCGGGGAGAGCACGGCGCCGGTCGGATTGTGGATCGCCGAATTGGTGATGTAGAGGCGGGGCGAATGGGCCGCCAGGGCCGCCTCGAAGGCGTCGACGTCAGGCCCGCTCGGCGTGTAGGGCACGCCCACGACCTTGGCACGATGCGCCTTCAGGAGGGCGTGGAAGTTGAAGTAGCAGGGATCGTCGAGCAGCACGGTGTCGCCCGGCTCGAGCAGGAAGCGGCAGATCAGGTCGATCGCCTGGGTGCCGCAGTCGGTCAGCATGATCTGGCCGGGGCCGGCCTCGATGCCACATGCCGCCATGCGCCGCGCGAGCAGCCGGCGCAGCGCCGGCAGGCCGAGCGGCGTCGCATAGTCCGTGATCGTCGCGGTCTCGGCCCGTGCCAGCGCCCGCAGCCCGCGGCGCAGGCCCGCCTCGTGCATCCACGAGGCAGGCAGCCAGCCGCAGCCCGGCTTGAGCACCTCCTCGCCCGCTTCCAGCGACTGGCGGGAGATCCACAGAGGGTCGATCTCCCGCTCGCGCTTCGGGCCGATCTCGGCGAGGGCCAGGGGCACGGCCGCCCCCGACACATAGAAGCCTGAGCCGGGCCGCGAACGGATGGCCCCCTCCGCCGCCAGACGTTCGTAGGCCTCCACGACGGTCGACACCGAAACCGCCATGGCCTTGGCCTGCGCGCGCACCGACGGCAGACGCGCCCCCGGCAGGAGCGCGCGCGCCGCGATCCGCGCCGTGATCGCGGTCATCACCGCGTCGATTCGGCTCCCAGCCCGGCCGGAGGCGATATGATCTCTCATCCGTAATGCTCACGTGACCATAACAGTTCGTTCAGATTGTATTGGATTGTCCCTAGAGGCGCCATGTCGCCGCGCGCAAGAGGAGGCAGGACGAGCGGAGGTGCGTGATGGACAAGGCGGCGGGCGGCTGGATCAACGGCTTCATCGGCATGGCGATCTTTTCGGGCTCGCTGCCCGCGACCCGCGCCGCCGTGATGGGCTTCGAGCCGCTGTTCCTCACCGGGGCCAGGGCGGCCATCGCCGGACTTCTCGGGCTGGCGCTGCTCGCCGTCGCGCGTCAGCGGCTCCCGGCGGCAGGCGATCTCGTGTCGCTCGCCATCGTCGCGTTCGGTGTCGTGGTGGGCTTTCCGCTGCTGACGGCGCTCGCCCTCCAGCACGTCCCCGCCGCCCATTCGGTGGTCTTCATCGGCCTGCTGCCATTGTCGACCGCGACCTTCGGCGTGCTGCGTGGCGGCGAGCGGCCGCGCCCGGCCTTCTGGCTGTTCTCGGTCCTCGGCAGCGCCCTCGTCGTCGCCTATGCCGCCGCACAGGGGGTGGCGGCCACGCCGCGCGGCAATCTCCTGATGCTGGCCGCTGTCGTCGTCTGCGGGCTGGGTTACGCGGACGGCGCGCGGCTGTCGCGACGGCTCGGCGGCTGGCAGGTGATCTCGTGGGCGCTCGTGCTGTCGCTGCCGGTCATGCTGCCGCTCGCCCTGCTCACCATGCCGGCGTCGTTCGACGCCGTGGGGCGGGGCGCCTGGACCGGGCTCGCCTACGTCTCGCTGTTCAGCATGCTGCTCGGCTTCGTGTTCTGGTATCGGGGGCTGGCACTCGGCGGCATCGCCGCGGTCGGGCAGTTGCAACTGCTCCAGCCCTTCCTCGGCCTCGCCCTGGCGGCAATGCTGCTGGGCGAGGCGGTGAGCGGAACGATGCTGGCGGTCACCCTCGGCGTCGTCGCCTGCGTGGCTGGAGCGCGCGCCTTCGCGCGTTGATCATCGGCGACGAGCCGCGCCCGCGGCGGCTGCGGCGTTCCCGAGCCCGGGGTGCCCGCGCGACGGTTGCGTGCTCAGCCTCGTGGGGCGCGCGCGGCACGCACCAGCGTCGCCGCCGCCTCTCCGGCGGTGTCCATATAGGCGGCGTCGCGGTGGAGCAGGACGACCGCGAAGGCGCCCTCGAGCAGCAGCATGATCTGGCGCGCCAACTCACGGCCGTCCTTGCCGGCGCCGTCCGCGTCGAAGACCGCGCAAAGCCAGTCCTCGATCCGCTTCTTGTGCGTCCGCCCGGCGAGGATGGCGGGGTGGCCGGGCAGGTTGAACAACTCGACCGACGTGCGCTGGAAGCCGCAACCCTTCCATTTGGGATGACGCGCCGAGCGGGCGAGGTTGTGGAAGATGCCCTGGAGCTTGTCGGCCACATCCCCTTTGCTCTCGGCGAACCATCGCTGGAACAGCAGGAGGTTCGGCTGGTCGCGCGTTTCCAGGTAGGCGGCGATCAGGTCGTCCTTGCTGCGGAAATGGTAGTAGAGCGTCCGCTTGGTCACGCCGGCGGTCGCCGCCACCGCATCGACGCTCACCGCCCTGATCCCCTCGCCGTGAAAGAGCTTGCCGGCGGCCTGGAGGATACGCTCGCGCGTGGGAAGGGGCGTACTGGTCACGTCGCGATGTATACCGACCAGTGAATATACGCAACGCACGGCGGCACCTATCGTCGCCCGGCTTTTCCCGTCCGGAGGATCCGTGCCGCGTCTCGATCAAGTGCTCGGCGGAGGCTTGCTGACGACGGGGACCGGGCTCCGGCCTTGCTGTGGGCAGGGAACTCGGCCGAGCTGCCGGTGCTCCCGCAGGAAGGTTTCGCGCATTGATCCTGGCCTCTGTAACGCCCGCAAGGCGATCCGCGCGCGGCATCGCCTATGCCTGCGCGGTCGTCGCCCTGTTCGCGAGCTTCGTTCTCGTGTCGCGGCTCGGGCTGTCGAGTGCGCTGACCCTGCCGGACATTGCCGCGCTGCGCTTTAGCGTAGGGGGTCTGCTGCTCTGCCCGATCCTGCTGAAGCACGGCTTGAGCGGCCTGCAACTGCGTGAAGCTGCCGTTCTCGCCGTCCTGGGCGGGCTGGGCTTTGCGCTGTTCGCCTATGCCGGCTTCGCCCTGGCGCCGGCGGCGCACGGCGCGATCCTCATCCACGGCACGCTGTCGCTGACGACCGCCTTGCTGCTCTGGCTGGTCTTCGGCGGCCGGATCGAGCGGCGGCAGAGGATGGCCCTCACGGCTATTGCCGCCGGCATCGTCGTGATGGTCTGGGATGGGCTGCGCCAGGCGTCGATCCCGCTGCTGGCCGGCGATCTCTGCCTGCTGCTCGCGTCCGCGTGCTGGTCCGGCTACGGGCTCTACGTGAAGCGGCTCGCGCTTCCGGCGGTCCGCGCCGCCGCCATCGTCGCCGGCTTGTCGGCGATCGTGTTCCTGCCGCTCTACGCCGTGATGCCGGGGAAGATGCTGTTCCAGGCCGAGTGGCGCGATCTCCTGGTTCAGGCCGTCTTTCAGGGCGTGCTGATCGGCGCCCTGTCGGTTTTCGTCTATACGCGCGCGATCGTGCTGCTCGGCGCTTCGGATGTGGCGATGTCCACCGCAGCCGTGCCGGCGCTGACGACGCTGGGCGGCTTTCTTCTGCTTGGCGAGGTCCCGACCTCGGTCACCCTCGTCGGCCTCGCTCTCGTCACGCTGGGCATGGCGACCGGCTTGCGCCGGGGCTCGTGAATCGGCCTTCGACCGCGGCGAAGGCTGACTACGGATCATCCGCATTGTGCCAGGCGACGAAGGGCGTACCAGAGGCTCATGTATGGTTCCTCGCTGCAACTCATCGTCGCGGTCGCTGTGACCTTCTTCGGCGCCGGCATCGTCAAGGGCGTGACCGGCATGGGGCTGCCGACGGTGGCCATGGGCGTGCTCGGCGCGCTCATCTCGCCGCTGGCCGCAGCCGGGCTGCTGATCGTCCCGTCGTTCGTGACCAATGTCTGGCAGCTTCTCGCCGGTCCGAGCTTCGGCGCGCTCATCCGCAGGCTGTTCCCGATGATGCTGGCGATCGTCGTGGGCACGGTGCTCGGCTCCTCCTGGCTCGCGAGCGGTGATACGGGTCTCACCACCGCCGCTCTCGGCGGCGCGCTGATCATCTATGCCGGCTACACGCTGCTGGCACGCCAGCTCGCCGTACCGGCCCGGTGGGAGCCATGGCTGTCGCCCCTCGTCGGCGCGGTGACGGGCGTGGTCACCGGCGGCACCGGCGTGTTCGTTATTCCCGCCGTGCCCTACCTCCAGGCGCTGGGGCTCGAGAAGGACGACCTGGTGCAGGCGCTGGGGCTGTCCTTCACCGTGTCCACCATCGCCTTGGCCGCCGGCCTCGCCGGGCGCGGCGCCATCCAGGCCGACAACCTCGTGCTATCCGTCCTGGCGGTGGTTCCCGCGCTTGCGGGCATGTGGGCCGGCCAATATGTCCGCGAGCGCATCAGCCCGGCGGCTTTCCGCCGCGGGTTCCTTGTCTGCCTGCTGCTGCTCGGCACCGAGATGGCCTTGCGGCCGTTCTTTTGAGGTCCGGCGACGTCCCGCGGGTGGGCCGATGGCTCGGATAGGCGCAGGGGGTCAGGAACCCGGTTGACTATGCGGCCGCCGCCCCTACGGACGAGCAGCCGGTGCGGCGACGAACGGGCTCATAGCCATATCGGGAAGAGCTATCCTATCCGACGATGTTATCCGTGGTGACGAGCAAGGTCCTGCTCGATGAGCGGGATCGATCGTACTTGTCGCTGCCGATCCGGAGGATGATATCCGTCGCGATGGCGAAGCGATGCTGCCTGCGCGTCGCCGAGGCGTCACGTGCGGGCTTTTGTTTTCTCGATCGCGTCGGAGGCCTTGGGACTGCCGCGGGGCGGCAAGCAATGCATGGATTTCCATAGGGTGCGGCCGGACCCATGACGGGATAAACGATAGGCCGTAACTACAGATTCACATGTCGAGGCGCTGAACGGAGAGCCGACCGTGCCTGGAGCGTCTCCCGATCGCAGGGGATCATCCGATCACGTAGCAGCCCTTCAAGGCGCGGGTCAGGAGCGCATGCCGCCCGGGTGGCCTGGCCCGGGCGGCAAGCGCTCCAAGCTTTCTTCCTCCGACCAGGAGCATCCCAGCATGATAGCCGCGCTTCCCCGGCACCGGTTGGCCCTCGGGATCCTGGCATCGGTCGCCGGCATCGCTGCGGTCTGCCTGACGGGCGCCGCGTTTGGTCTCCTGGCCGTGGTCGCTGCCTTGTACCTCCATGCCCGAGGACGTGCGGTTCGGCTTCTCAGTGCCACCCTGGCGATCGCCTGTGCCGGGTCGATCGTTGCAGCCCTCCTCTATGCGGGCGACACGCGTGATCTTGCCGTATCGTGGGCAGCACTTTCCGCGGTGGCGCTTTGCATCGGAGCCGTCGTCGCGGCCACCGCGCCCACACCGCTCAGCGCCGCTGAGTCCGAGGGCCGGCTGTCCCTGAGGGTTGGGGGGCCGGACAACCGGGAACAGGACCTCCGGCAACTGATCGACGCCGTGCCCGCACTGATCTGGAGCACGACGCGTGAGGGCACGCCGACGTACGTCAACAAGCGGTTCACCGACGTCATCGGCGCGACGCTTGCGGACATCACCGCGCCCGACGGGACCCTGTGCCTGAGCGTCGTCCATTCGGAGGACAGGCCAGCAGCAGCGCGGGCGTTTGCCCGGTCCCTCGCGACGGGTGTCCCTTACACCATGAAATACCGCCAGCTGCGGAGCGGCGGCGCCTATCGCTGGACGGAGACGCGAGCGGAGCCGCTGCACGACGGACGTGGCGGCATCCTCCGGTGGTACGGCGTGAGTGTCGATATCGACGACGTGGTGTCCGCGCAGGAGGCGCTGGCCGAGCGGGAGCAGGAACTCTCGCAACTCGTCGACATGGTTCCGAGCTATCTCTGGCGCCTGTCTCGCGACGGCGAGCCGAACTTCTTCAACAAGCGTCTGATCGACTTCCTTGGCCTGGGCGTAGCGGATGCGGACAGGCCGGGCATGAGCCGGCTGGCGGCCCTCGTAGAGGCCGTCGTTCATCCCGATGATGCAGCCAGGGTGGAGGAGGCGCTCCAGCGTTGCCTCGTCACCGGCGAGTGCTTCGCCATGAGGTTGCGGCTGCGCCGCGGCGATGGGGTTTTTCGCTGGATGTCGGGCAGCGCGGAACCCATGCGGGATCAAGGCGGATGCATCGTCCATTGGTACGGACTTTTTCACGACATAGACGATCAACTACACGCCGAAGAGGCGGTACGACGAAGCGAACGAGAACTGCAACAGCTGATCGACGCGTTACCGGTCCACATCTGGAGCTGGACGCCTGAGGGCAAGCTGTCCTACGTCAGCAGGCGCTACCTGGAGCATCTCGGTCTCTCCGAAGTCAACTTCGAAGATTTCACAAGAGTGGTGCAAGCGCTGGTTCATCCCGAAGACGGCGCCGAGGTCCAGCGCACGGCGGCGCGCTGCCTCCAGACGGGCGCCCCCTTCGTGATGCGGTATCGCCGACGTTGCCTAGATGGCGCCTATCGTTGGATGGAAGGCCGGTGCGAGCCTCTGCGCGATCAGGATGGAACGATCGTGCATTGGTACCACGTCTCCATCGATATCGACGACGGCGTGCGTGCGCAGGAGGACCTGCGTCTCGCTCAGGAAAATCTGGCGCGCCAGAGCCAGGCGGCCAGCCTTGCCGAGCTCTCGGCCTCGATCGCTCACGAAGTCAACCAGCCCCTAGCGGCCGTCGTAGCGAACTCGCACGCCTGTCAGCGGTGGCTCGCGGCGGACCCCCCAAACGTTCAGCGGGCCCGTAAAACGGTGGAACGCATCACACGCGATGCGAATGCGGCCGCGGACGTCGTCAGTCGCATCCGCGCCCTGTTCAGGCAGTCCATGGGCGCCAGGATCTGCACGCCGCTCGACGACGTCATCGCCGAGGTGCGTGACCTCGTCGCCGAGGAGGCATCGCGAAGGGGCGTGCGTCTGGACGTCCAGGTGGAGAGCGGCCTTCCGCCGGTTGCGCTCGATCGCGTCCAGATCCAGCAGGTTCTGATCAACCTCCTTCGCAACGGCATGGAGGCGATGGACGCGACTGCCGGCGACAGAGTTCTCGGGTTGTGCGCGTCCAGCCTAGGGAAGGCGATCCGGATGGAGATCAGCGATCGCGGCGGAGGAATCGAACGTCCGGAAGGAATGTTCGAGCCTTTCTTTACGACGAAGCCGAACGGGATGGGCATGGGCCTCGCAATCTGCCGTTCTATTGTCGAATCCCACGCAGGGCGGTTGTGGGCGGAGAAAAATGAACCTCATGGGGCGAAGCTCATCTTCACGCTTCCGATCGAAGTGAAAGCCACGCCATGAGCAACGACAGCTACATTGTCTACATCGTAGATGATGATGAACGGATCCGCGAAGCACTGAGCGAGTTGTTGGAGGCAAATGGAACGCGCGTTGCCACCTATGGCTCGGCCGGCGACTATATCCGCGCTGACAGGCCGGACACTCCTGCTTGCCTCATCCTCGATGTCGAGCTGCCGGACATCAACGGCCTTGATCTGCAGAAGCAGATCGCGGACGGCGACCATCCGCCGATCGTCTTCATAACCGGCCATGGCGATATCCCCTCCTCGGTACGTGCGATCAAGCGCGGCGCCCTGGATTTCCTCACAAAGCCGTTCAGTGATGCCGACCTGATGGCCGCGATCCACGCGGCGATCGCGCAGGATCGCGAAAGGAGGTCGGAACGGGCTGAGCGGGTGGCATTGAGGCAGCGCTATCTCGAGCTGACGCCACGCGAACGTGAGGTGCTGCCGCTGGTGGTGAGCGGCCTGCTCAACAAGCAGGCCGCAGGGGAGCTGGGCATCAGCGAGGTCACGCTTCAGATCCACAGAAGAAACGTGATGCACAAGATGGCGGCAGCATCGTTAGCCGATCTCGTGCGCATCGCGGAAAGACTGGACATACCAATCACCCACTCGCGCCGAGCGGGAGGGAGTGCAACGTGAGCAGGGACAGACCCGTGGTGGCGATCGTCGATGATGATCCAAGGCTCCTGGAGTCGCTGGAGGATCTTCTGGATTCCGCCGGATTTGCCACGCGCAGCTTCTCGTCAGCGCAATCGTTGCTCATGAGCGGGCTGTCGGGCCTGGATGTGCTCATCACCGATATCGGAATGCCGGGCACCGACGGCTTTGAACTGCGTGACCTTGTGAGGAAAGCGCATCCGGAGCTGCCGGTGTTCCTGATCACCGGCCGCCACGAGATCGCCGATCAGGGGCGGGCGCAGGGGATCAGCGGGTTTTTTCGCAAACCCTTCGACGCGCAGGCCCTCCTTGCAGCCATTGGTGAGGCCTTGCTTGAGCGAGACGCGGATGGGCGGCATGAGAGTTGACGGACCGTTCCTGCGGAAGCCGGCGCCGCTTGCGGATGGGCGAAGGAGAGAGACGGACGAGCCGCTCGTCATCATTGTTGATGACGACGCCTCGGTTCGGGAGGCGCTGTCGGAGCTGATCCTGTCTGCAAGCCTGCAGCCGATCTGCTTCGGCTCGACGCAGGAACTGCTCGACGCGGGAGTGTTGGACAGCCCCGGCTGCTTGATCCTCGATGTGCGCATGCCCGGAGCGAGCGGTCTCGACCTGCAGCATCATCTGGCTGAGAACGCCAACCCCAAGCCGATCATCTTTCTGACCGGGCACGGTGATATCCCCATGACGGTGCAGGCGATGAAGGCCGGCGCCGTGGATTTCCTCACCAAGCCGGTGCGGGACCAGACGCTCCTCGACGCCGTGGCGGGAGCTCTTGCGATGGATGCCGCGCGGCGGGCGCAAGCCTTGGTCGTCAGACGCCATGTCGAACGCCTTGAGAAGCTGACGCCACGCGAGCATGAGGTTCTGCACGAAGTGGTGCGCGGGCAGCTCAACAAGCAGATTGCCTTCCAGCTTGGCATCAGCGAGGTAACCGTCAAGCTGCATCGCAGCAATGGCATGCGCAAAATGCAGATCACCTCCATCGGTGAGCTGATCCGCACATGGGAAATGTTGCCCGCGGTGATGGGGTCTGGTCGTCACTGATCCGTCGAGTTCCAATCCTTGCTGGAGGCGCACGGCGGAACCCGGCCGGGTCCCATCGGTCGTCACGCGCGGCAGGCAGGCAGCATGGATGCTTGTCCCATGTGGACCGACCGCGCGGGACGGACCGCCGTGCGTGAACCGTCGCCGGCAAAGTATCGTCCGGCCTCTGTCTCCTATTCTGCGACCTTGCGCACGGTCGTTGCGTCCGGTGCCAGAACATCGCCGTCATGGGCATGGAGCTCGAGTCGCCGGATCGGCCGTCCACTCCCGGTCTCGACCAGCGCCGACCGCTTCTCGCCCTTGCGGAAGCAGTGATCCTCGCCCCATTGCCGCAGGCTCACCACGACGAGGAAGAGCTTTCGTCCCTTCTCGGTCAGCCGGTACTCCTTGAAGCCACCGACCGGTGTCGTCGCGAGCACGCCGACCGACACCAGGTGCTTCAAGCGCGTCGCGAGGATCCCGCGCGAGATGTCGAGGCTCTTCTGGAATTGGCCAAAGCGCGTCATGCCGTCGAACGCGTCGCGGATGATGAGCAGCGACCACCAGTCGCCTATGGCATCGAGCGCCCGCGCCACCGGGCATTCCTCCTCCTCCAGGCGCGTTCTCTTCATCGCTCCCTCTCGTGCTGCCCCGCCATGCCAGGCGGTGCCTCTTCATGGTTCTAAAATAAGACTAGACATGCCGCGACGCAAATGGTTCGATTATCGAACTTAGTTCCAATCCGAGATGCAAAATGATCCGTGAGCCTGTCGCCACCTCCGATCCCGACGTTCGCCGAAGTCCCGCCCGCGTCGCCGTGATTCAGTTCGATCCCCAGGTTGGGGTGAAGAACCTCGCTGCGAATGCGGCCGCGGTGGATGTGCGCCTCGCCCAGGCTGCCGACGCTGGCGCGAATCTGATCGTGCTGCCGGAACTTGCGACCACCGGCTACTGCTTCAAGAACCGCGCGGAGGCCTTCGCCCATGCCGAAGAACTGCCTGGCCCGACGGTCGAGCGCTGGGAGGCCTTCGCCCGCGAGCGCGGCGTCTATATCGTGGGCTGCCTGCCCGAACGCGACGGCGTCCGGCTGTTCGACACGGCGATCCTCATCGGCCCGGACGGCGTCATTGGCAAGTATCGCAAGACGCATCTTTGGAACGAGGAGAAGCTGTTCTTCACGCCTGGCGACCTGGGCTTTCCCGTGTTCGAGACCCCGATCGGACGGATTGGCCTGCTGGTGTGCTGGGATATCTGGTTCCCTGAGACGGCGCGTCTTGTTGCGCAGCAGGGCGCCGACATCATCTGCGTCCCGACGGGCTGGGTCTGGACCCCGCCGCCGCTCTATGATGCGAGTGGCGTTTGCATGGCCGCCTATCTCACCATGGCAGCCGCCCACTCGAACAACGTCTTCATCGCCACCGCTGACCGGATTGGCATCGAGCGCGGGGCCGGCTTCATGGGCAACTCGCTGATCGCCAACACGACGGGCTGGCCGATCGGCCGGATCGCCGGGCCCGACGAGGACGTGATCCTCTACGCCGACATCGACCTCGTCCAGGCGCGGACGGCGCCCATTTGGAACCAGCTCAACGATCTCCTGCGGGATCGCCGCATCGATCTCTACGATCAGATGCTCGGCTATCGCGGCGGGCCGGCCCTGCCGCGCTGATCTCAACGCTTCGCGCGCAACTGTGCTGCCTTCGCGTTGCGCACGGGATCGATGTCTTGTTGCAGCTTCAGCCGATCCACCTCCAGCGTCTTGCTCTTCTCTATCTTCGCGCAGCGAAATTTGGCGGTCGCCGCTGGAAGAACGAGGTCACTCCCTCGCGCAGATCCGGATGCATAAAGCCGTCCACTCGCAGTGCGCGAATGACTTCGCTTTCGCGCATCTCGCCATCTGCAACGGCGCGCAGGCTCTGCTTGGCCAACCAGATGGAGTATGCTGAATTCGTCAGTAGCGTTTCTAGATATAGCTCGACTTCTCGATCGAGATCGTCTGGCGAAACAAGCCTGTCCAGTAAGCCAATACGTAAGGCGTCCTCGGCGATCAATCTACGGCCGGTGAACAACATATCTCGAGCCTGCCCCGGGCCGACCAGCTGGACCAGCCGGCGCGTGGATGAATAGCTGTAGTTGGCTCCAAGCTTGGCAGGCGGGGCCGCAAACACGCTGTCGTTCGACGCGATGCGAATGTCGCAGGCCAGAGCGATCTCGACGCCCGCCCCGATGCAAAAACCGCGGATGCGCGAGATCGTCGGTACGGCACAAGAGGCGATCGATTCGGTCGCCGCCTCGACGGCCGCCATGAAGGCTTCCGCCCTCTCGTGTACGCCGAGGCAATCCCGCAACTCGTCCAAATCCGCACCTGCGGCAAACGCCTGCTCGCCGGCGCCGCGAATCACAATGGCGGCGATTCGCCGGTCGGCTCGGGCGCGTTCCATGATTGCCGGTAGCGACAGCCACATGTCGAGGCACATGGCGTTTCGCTTCTCGGGCCAATTGAGCACGACTGTATAGACGCGACCGCTCAACGTGGCGTCGACGACCCCTTTATTCGCTGCCGACGATGGCATGAGCTTCCTCGTGGATCATGAACAAACCAATTCGGTTGCGGACCAGGCTGCCTCGTTGCGCTCGACCGCGTTTCCGTAAGACAGACACATATCGCGGATAAGAGGTCGCGCCTGGATCCAAAGCATGGAGCGCAATCTTGTGGGCAAAGCGGATCCCGTATTTGGCGAGCGTGTCCCTTCAGACCGGAATCATGCTCTAGCGCATTTCCGCGTTTCTTCGAATCGCTGAAATGCTCTATCTGTTTGACTTGTCGCGCTTTCTTCTTCACGCGAACCGGCGTCCACTTCGCTCGAAAGCGCTTCAGCCATGCATCGTCAGGCCACCGGACACGCTGACGACCTGGCCGGTGATGAAGCTTGCTTCGTCGCTGGCCAGGAAGGCCACGATCCCGGCCACGTCCTCAGGCAGACCGATGCGCTTCAGGGGGACAGCCGCGATCATCCGGTTGAGAATCGTCTGCGCCTCGGCGCTGTCGCCGTCGTCGAGCGCCGCATCCATCATAGGTGTCTTGGTCGGGCCGGGCGCGACGGCATTAAAGGTCACGCCGCTTCGGGCGAACTCGCGCGCCAAAGTCTTCGACATGGCAATAACACCGGCTTTGCAGGCAGAATACACAGCTTGGCCCGAAGAACCGACACGCCCGGCGTCAGACGATATGGACACCACCCGGCCATACTTCCGCTCGGCCATGCCCGGCGCGACCTGATGCATGACATTGACCGGACCTTTGAGGTTGATAGCAATTACCTGATCGTGCAACTCAACGGTCGAGCTGGCGAAGTTCACCACCTTGTCCCAGCCGGCGCAGTTGATGAGGATCTCGGTCGGCCCTAGGGCCGCCTCGGCCCGAGCGACGCAGCGTTGCACGGCGGCATAGTCAGAAATGTCGACGCCATCGAAACGGGCATCGCCACCGGCCGCCCTGAGCGCGCCAGCCACGCGATCGGCGCCCTCGACGTTCCGATCAAGAATCGAGATCTTTACGCCTTCATCGACGAGGCGATGGCAGATCGCCTCGCCAATGCCGCTGCCGCCGCCCGTCACGATGGCGGCCCGCCCCTTCAATCCACGCATGACTCTCTCCAAAACAGTTATCGTCCAACGGCCGATCAGGTCACGGTCATGCGGCCGTCGATCACTACCACTTGTCCGGCCATGAAGTTGGAGGCTCGTATGCCGGGAAAGCTGCAGCCCTCGCGATCTCGTCGGGCTCGCCCGGCCGGCCCATTGGCGCGACTGTTCCAATCGTTGAGGTTGTCTGGGTCGTCCCGAAGCGCTTTAGCGAATTGCGACCTCACGAGACCCGGAGTTATACAATTAATGCGCACATTAAGTTAGGAAGTCTCGAGGGTCAACAAAAAATGACTTACGGCTCACTATTCATTGTCGTAAGCGTCGGCCGTAGGACGTGGCGCACGAACGGGAGGAGTAAGGCGGCAATCAGCCTATGCCGCGCTATCGAAACAGGGCTTTGGCTACGAACTTTCGATAGCTGTCAAAAAATCGCTTCGGCACACGCTTGCGATTGCCTTCGGCGCTCAACATCATATGCGACAATCCGTTACGGATCGAGATCAGGAGGTCGGCCACGTCCCCCAATTCCTTGGGATCCATGCGCTCGATCTCTCCGCGCTCCATGCTGCGCTCTAGGGCGCGGATGTAGCCCTTACGCACGATCACCCCGAAGCGAGCGAAGCCTTCGGGTGCCATCACGGTGGCCTCGTTGACCAGTCGGGCGCTTTCCTTTGTCTCGCGAAAAAAATCGAAAAACGCCTCGAGCCGCCGCACTTCTCGATCCACCCCGCAGAGACCCGGCTCCATGCGCGAGGCGATATACTCGTTCATTTTCTGGGCATAGCGCGGGGGCAACAGATCGAGGATGGCTTGGCGCGTTTCGAAGTAGTTGTAGAATGTGCCCTGGGCGACGTTGGCGGCCTCAGTAATTCGCGAGATCGAAGCCTCGGCATAACCGTATTTGCCGACCATCTCAGCCGCGGCTTCGATCAGCAGTTGCTCGGTTCGGACAGCTTTCTCTTCCCTGGAGAGGCGCCTTGGCCTCGTCCCCGTCCTCACGCCCGCACGTCCGCCCGCCATTTGAAGCTCGCCTGTCGATTCCCGATAGCGCACTTCTACCATGGCGGACACACCTGCTGGCAACGCATTGCAAGGCGCGGGCCCCTTCTGTAGCGTCCACGAATTCAGCTGAGAGCCGAACCGTTCGCGATCAGGTCGCGCTGAATGATCATCTTGAGCACCTCGTTGGTGCCCTCGTAGATCTGCAGCACCCGCTGGTCTCGGTATAGCTTCTCGACGACTGAGCCCTGCAGATAGCCGGCACCGCCAAAAATCTGTAGAGCCGAGCTGCACACGAATTCCGCGGTTTCGGCGGCAAAAAGTTTGGCCATCGACGCCTCCTTAACGCGGCTAAACCCTTCCTCTTTCAGGCGCGCCGCGTGGTGATAGAGTTGGCGTGCCGCCTCGATGCGTGTGCCCATGTCGGCAAGCAAGAAGCCGATCGCCTGATGCTCGATCAGAAATTTGCCGAAGCTCTTCCGCGTCCGCGCGTGGCCAAGCGCTTGGTCGTACCCGGCTTGAGCGACGCCCACCGCCTGGGCCGCGACGCCAATCCGGTTGGTGTCGAGACCCTCAAGGATGATGCGGTAGCCGTCACCGACGGGGCCGAGCACGTCCTCGTCGGTGAGCTCCAGCCCCTCCAGAGCAATTTGGCAGATGTCCATAATGCGATGGCCGAGCTTTTTTTCGCGCCGAAGTACGGTGTAACCTGGCATGTGGGGCTTTATGAGGAATGCCGTCAGGCCGCGTTTGCCGGCGGATGGGTCGGTGCTTGCCAGAAGAATCGCCGCGCCAGCCGAGCTGCCGCCCGAAATGAAGATCTTGTGTCCGTCGACCACCCAGCGGTCGCCCTTGCGGACCGCTCGCGTCTTCAGGTTGGAAAGGTCGGAGCCTACATCCGGTTCACTCAGCAGGAGCGCGATGTAGTGACGTCCCTCCACCACCGGCCGCAGAAACTCTTGTTTCTGTCGCTCGGTCCCATGCTGCACGAGCTTGGCAACGAAGGGAAAGGAGACTCCTCCGATCTGGTTGGCAATTGCACAGTCGCCGTAGGCGAGCTCCTCGACCACCAACGCCCAAGCAACGACTCCCATATCGGATCCGCCCAACTCCGCAGGCGCACAAACGCCATGTAACCCGAGTTCGCCGAGTTTTCGCCAAATGTGCGCTGGCGCCGCTTCCGCCTGATCCCAGGCCACCGCGTGAGGGACAATTTCATTGCGGACAAAACGCCGGGTCAGGTCACGAATAGCCAGTTGATCCTCTGTGAACCGGGGCCGGCTGCTCAGGGTATCCGGAGGTCGGGGCGCATCGACGGAGCGCGTTAACCCGCCCCGCAAGGCGGAAAGTTCGGCCATAGGCTGTCTCCATATAAATGACGACTGGTTCATAAATCATCTATGTTAAGGTCGGCATCGACGTCAATCGCTCCGACACTAATGAACCGAGCGCTTGGTCAGCTCTTATCAAGGGCGAAGCGTCGGAGAGCGCTCGGCAACGACCTAATATGAGGGATGAGCCATCAATCATAATTGTTTGCAAGCCGATTTTTTTTTGCTAGGGGTGCATCCACAGCGGCTGATCGCGTCAGCTTCGCAATTTCGGCTGGGCGCGACGGCGGACCGAACGAACACATTGCTACGGTTCCGGGGAGACAGCTCATGAATGCCGCCGACATCCTTCGCCGTTCCGCGCGCCTGTATGATGATCGGCCCGTGTTGTATTTCCGCGACCGACCCATGGGCCGCGTGGCGTTTGATTTGCTCGCCCGAAAGGGGGTCGCCATCTTGGCAGACGCCGGTGTGGCGCCCGGCGATCGAGTGGCCATCCTCGCGGGTAACAAGCCGGAATGGCTCGCGTGCTATTTCGCGATTCTTGCGGTCGGCGCCGTGATTGTACCGATCAACCCGGCGCTCACACCCAATGAGATCGCTTACATCGTCGATGACAGCGCACCGGCGGTGATCTTCGTTGACGACGCGTTGAGGCAAAATCTTGCTGCTGCGTCCCACCACCCGAAGGTCGTCAGTCTCCCGTCCGATTCCAGAGCTGCGTCGGACTGGGACCGCTACGCCGGTCCTCCCGCCCAAGATTTCGCGCCAGTCGCGGTGGCACCGGAGGACCCCTCCATTATCTACTACACCTCCGGCACGACTGGCCGGCCGAAGGGCGCGGTCATGCCACACCGATCGACCTTGTCCACGTATGAGAGCACGGCGCGGTGGCTGGGCCTGTCGCCAGCGGACACGGTGGTGATCACCGGCTCGTTCGCCTTCATCCTCCATTCCACCTTGGCCGCCGGCAGTCACCTGGGCGCTGGCGGGACGCTGGTCATACAGGAGCGCTTCCATCCCCAAAATGCTCTGACCGCGATATTGCGCTATCGCGGCACCGTCATTTTCTGGGTGCCGACCATGTATGTCATGGCCTGCGAATTCGCCGAAAAGAACCTAATCGACCTGTCTTCGCTACGGATCTGCATCTCGGCCGGCGCGCCGCTGCCCTGGGCGGTGGCGGAGCGGTTCCATGCTCTGTTCGGCAAGCACGTCCTGAGCGGCTGGGGCATGTCGGAGGGCACGCCTGTCACGGGCTTCGACCCGTCAGGCTCGGGCCGGCCGGAATCGATCGGAAAACCGCTAGAGGGTTGCGTGGTGCGCGTGCTCGACAACGCCGGCAACGAGGTCGGGCTGCACGAGGTGGGAGAGTTGGTCTATCTCAGCCCCAAGAACATGACTGGCTATCTCAAAAGGCCCGCGGAAACGGCGGAGACGCTGCGCGACGGCTGGATCCATAGCGGCGACCTCGGCTGGCGCGACCAGGATGGCTACCTATACATCTCTGGCCGCAAGAAAGACATGATTATCCGAGGCGGTGCCAAGATCTACCCGGCAGAGGTAGAGGAAATTGTAATGCGTAGCGAAGATATTCTAGAATCGGCGATCGTCGGCGGTCCAGATATACGCTTCGGGGAACGCATTGTCGCTTTCGTGACTGCCCGAGAGGGCAAAAAGTTGGACCTATCTGTTCTTCGCGCTTACTGCGAAAAGAACCTCGCTTCCTACAAGGTGCCACAAGAGTTCATCGTCGTTGACGATCTGCCGCGCGGCCCGACCGGCAAAATCCTCAAGCGGGTGTTGCGCGATCGGCTGTTTGGCGAGGCTCTCTGAGCGCCACCCCCGCCCCCTACAGATCACGACCTAATCAATAGGAGCCGACATGCCGAGCGTAGGACCCGTGGAGACGATCTCGACCGGCCACGGATTATTAGAAGGGCCAGTGTGGGACGAGCGCCTTGGCTTACTAGTCGCCGACGCCGCCGTGGGCGGGGTGTGGCGCCTCGGCTCTGGTACGCCAACCGTTGTCGTGCCGCATCGGCGCGGAATAGGCGGCCTCGCCCTGCACGAGAACGGCGCGGTGGTCATCGGCGGCCGCAATATCGCGTTGAAGTGGCCGGCTGGCGAAGGCCGCGACGAGACCGTCGTGCTGCTCGACAACGATCCTGCCGCCGACGTCATCGGCTACAACGACTTCACCACCGATGCCGCGGGCCGCATCTACGTGGGCTCGCTCGCCTTCGTCGCCATGCATGCCGATCGCGGCGGCAAGGCCGGGCGGTTACACGTGATCGATCTTGACGGAAGCGTCCGTTCCGTCGCCGACGATGTCATGCTGACCAACGGGCTCGACTTCTCACCCGACGGAACGCGCCTCTACCACTCCGATACGTTGAGGAGCACCGTGTACGTCTACGACGTCGAACCGAACGGCGACGTGCGCAACAGGCGGAACTTCGTGACGCTCGACGGTGCCATGCCCGATGGCCTCGCGGTCGATTCTGGGGGCAATGTTTGGGTGGCTGAGCCACACAGCGGCACCGTCCGAGCCTATGCGCCCGACGGCCGGCCAGTTTCCAGTGTCAGTATTCCCGTTCCGATGGTCACGAGCCTCTGCTTCGGGGGGGCCGATCTCAAGGACCTCTACATAGTCTCTGGTTCGGAAGGACTTGATACCGATCACGGTGCCGGTGTCTGGCGCGCACGCGTCGAAGTGCCAGGGAAGCGCAGCCCCCTGGCACGCGTTGCGCTGCCCCGCTGATCCAGCATGGCCGTCGCGACGTCAGCACGTCTCAGCCGGAGGAAACCATGAGCAGTCATCCCGTCCTGACCGAGGCGACCGACGGCCTCCTTGTTGTCACCATCAACCGCCCCGAAGCCCGCAACGCGATCAACGGACCAGTCGCCCGCGGCATCCGCGATGCGATGCAGCGGCTCGATTCCGACCCTGCTCTGCGCGTCGCCATCATCACCGGCGCGGGCGGAAATTTCTGCGCCGGTATGGACCTGAAGGCCCTGGCCGCCGGCGAGGATGTGATGAACGAAGTGGTGATCGAGGGCTTCGGCTTCGGCGGCCTTGCCGAAGCCAGCGTGCGTAAGCCCCTGATCGCTGCCGTCGAGGGTTTCGCGCTGGCCGGCGGCCTGGAAATTGCGCTCGCGTGCGATTTGATCGTCGCCGGTAGCGATGCCCGATTTGGCATTCCCGAGGTCAAACGTGGCCTCGTCGCCGGTGGTGGGGCGCTGCTGCGCCTGCCGCGGCAAATGCCGCGCCGCCTCGCTATGGAGCTCGCGCTCACCGGCAGCATCATGACGGCTGCCACATCGCTGCAGTACGGGTTGATAAACCGCGTCGTGCCCGCGGGCAACGCCCTCGCAGAAGCCGCTGTGCTTGCCCGGACAATCATCGAAAACGCTCCCCTGGCCGTAGAGGCAAGCAAGGCCATCATTGCCCGTTCCCAGGACTGGCCGTCCACTTCGATGTTCCGCGAGCAGGACGCTCTCATGGCGCCGGTCCTCGCCTCCCAAGATGTCAAAGAGGGGGCGAGCGCCTTCAGCCAGAAGCGGCAACCGGTCTGGCTGGGCAAGTGAGGCCAGCGCTGATTGGCCGGCCCATTCCAAACAGAGAAGAGATTTCCGTCATCACGACCGGCTCCAAGAGGCCAGACGAAAAGCCGGCGCAAACTAAAGGGAGGAGCGATGATGCGTTATACCTTGATAGCGGCTGCAATGATGGCCCTGGGTGCCGGTCCGGCGTCGGCAGATAAGGATACAGTCCGGATCGGCGTACTGACTGACATGAGTGGTCAGATGTCGGATTATTCTGGGCCGGGCGCAGTGCAAGCGGCGAAAATGGCAGTCGCGGATTTCGGCGGCAAGGTAAACGGCAAGCCGATCGAAATCGTCTTTGCCGATCATCAGCTGAAGCCTGACGTCGCGATCTCCATTCTGCGCAAATGGTACGACGTCGGCGGTGTTGACGCAGTCGTCGATCTCACGACATCGGCGATAGCCCTGGCCGCCCGGGACATATCGCTAGAGCGCAACAAGGTCGTGCTCAACACCGGGGCAGCGACCACGGCGCTTTACCGCGAGCAATGCTCTCCCAACTCCGTCATGTGGTCGATGGACAATTACATCTTTGGCCACGACATCCCCAAGCAAGTCCTTCTCAAGGGCCGAAAGAAGTGGTTTCTCATCGTCACGGACTATGCCTTTGGCCACGGCCTGCAGGCGCTGATCACAGAGACTGTTCAAGCCAACGGCGCGACAGTCGTCGGCGCCGTGCGCCATCCGCTGGCGGCAAGTGACTATTCTTCTTTTCTGCTTCGGGCTCAGAGCAGTGGAGCGGACGTACTTGCTTTCGCCAACAGTCAGGGTGATCTCGCGCAATCTCTGAAGCAAGCGCGAGAGTTTGGTCTGGATAAATCTATGCAGCTCGTGGCCCCGGCGAACGGCTTTCACACCGTGTTGTCGCTTGGTCTCGACTTGGCGCAGGGCATGCTCGTCGCGGAACCTAGCTACTGGGATCTCAACGATGAAACCCGGGCCTTCGCCAGGCGATTTCGCGAAACCACGAAAAAGCCACCTACCGGCGGCCAAGTTCTCGCCTACAGTGCCATCACCCACTACCTGAAGGCGGTTTCTGCGGTCGGCGGTCCGGTCGATGGCAAGGCCGTAGTCAGAAGAATGAAGGAAGTTCCGGTCTCGGATTTTGCCATGAAAGGCACGGTCCGGGAGGACGGGCGCTTCCTCTACGATGTCCTGGTTACGACCGTGAAGAAGCCATCGCAGTCCTCGGACCCCTTCGATGTCTACAACATAACAGGCTCCATTCCGGCGGCCGACGCCTTCGCGCCGCTTGCAGGCAGCCCCTGCCCGCTCGTGAAGTAGCCAGCTCTTCGCAAATGAAAGCCGGGCGCCTCGCTCGCTGTCGTCCTCATCATCCGCACCATGGCCGAGAACAACTTCCGCCGCTGGATCGCCTCGGCAGCGAAGCGGCCGTGAAGAGCGGCAGCGGAAGCGGCTGTCGTCCGGACTGTCGTTGACATTATTGAATAGCGCTTTAGTTGTTGCCGCGCGCCGCTGGGGCCCATTCGGAGCCGGCCGGGACACGGCAGCAAAAATTCTACTGACAGGGAGGAAATCCGATGGCGCACAAGGCGTTATCAGCGTTGTCCGCAATCGCACTGCTGGCGTGCAGTGCGGCGCTGGCGAGCCCGTCAAAGGGCGTCACTGCAACCGAAATCAAGATCGGCCAGACCATGCCCTATTCGGGGCCGGTGTCGCCCTATGGCGTCATAGGCCGGGCGCACGCCGCTTATTTCGAGATGATCAACGCCAACGGCGGCGTCAACGGCCGCAAGATCAATTTCATCTCGCTTGACGACGCCTACAGCCCGCCCAAGACGGTTGAGCAGACCCGGCGTCTCGTCGAGCAGGATGAGGTGGCGGTTGTCTTCGGCAGTCTTGGCACGCCCACCGGGATTGCGGTGCGCAAATACCTGAACACGAAAAAGATGCCCCAGATCGTCATGGGCACCGGCGCCAGCATCTTCGATGATCCGGCCGGTTTTCCGTGGACCATGGGCTGGCAGCCGAATTATCGCGACGAGGCCGCTGCCTACGCCCGCCGTATCATGGAGAAGCAGCCGGGCCAGCCCATCGCCCTGATGTACGCCAAGGATGACTCGGGCAAGGATTTCGCCGACGGTTTCAAGGCGGCACTGGGCGACAAGATCGGGCTGCTTGTGAGCGAAGCCACCTATGAGACGTCTGACCCCACGGTCGATTCCCAGATCGTCCGTCTGAAGGCGTCTGGCGCCAAGGTGTTCTTCTTTCACGCCACGCCGAAGTTCGGCGCCCAGATCATTCGCGCCATCCACGACACCGGCTGGAAGCCCCACACCTATCTGGCCAACACCACGAGCAGCATCGCCGGCGCCATCGAGCCGGCCGGCTTCGAGCGGGCCCAGGGCCTGATTTCGGCGGCGTTCCTGAAGGATCCCAACGATCCGCAATGGGCCGACGATCCGGAAATGAAGGACTGGCGCGCCTGGATGGCGAAGTACAACCCGCGCGCCGACGCCACCGATTATCTGAATGTTCTGGGCTACGCTCAGGCCGCCACCATGATCCGCCTGCTGGAGAACGCCGGCACCGACGTCTCCAGCGAACGCATCATGAAGGAGGCGGCGAATATGAACTTCAGGGTGCCCTTGCTGCTGCCGGGCATCGAGTTGCACACGGGGGCGAAGGACTACCGGCCGATGAAAAAACTGCGCCTGATCGAGTTCAAGGGCAAACGCTGGGAGTTGCTGCCTGAGTAAGGCAAAGAAGGCGCCCGGCCAATGGCCGGGCGCAGCATTCCGACGCGGTCGCTACGTCGGCCTGTGGGCCTGTGGCAGCCGCACGCTTCAGAGGCGCGCGCAACCGTTTTTCGACGAAGCCGAAGATGCCCTCGTTCGCCTCATCAGAGCCTGAGGCAGCGCGCACCAGCTCGGCCTCCGCCGCAAGCCCCGCGTCGCTCACTTCCGCTCTGGCGCACTTCGCCCTCCCTGCGCCGTGCCAGGGCATCATGACGTGGCGGTGCCGCCCGTAAAAGCCGCCGCGGCTTTTTCGAGCTCCTGCTGCGTCAGCTGCGACACCGGGCAGCTGAGCATGCCTTCCACTGTGTCGAGATAGTTCGACCAAGCGTAGGGTTCGCCCCATAGGGCCGACCACGCCTCCGGAGCTTCGACAGCCGCCTCTCTCGTGGAGGTGGCTGCGAAAAGATATTGAATTGCCAACATCATCCGCAAGCGCAGGATAGATGCAGGGACGTGGGACAGCATTGCCCTGAGATGAGCCAGGCAGCGGCGCGTTCCACTGTCGGCCCCGCCACCGAGGGTCGAAAAAAGAAGTGGCCTATCCTGGAGGTACAGCATGTTTAACAAGCGCATTCCGTACTCGGCGTTCGTCGAGCCGGATTTTGCGAATATGGACATGTCTGAAAGGATGGCGACGACTTCGCGAACCGATCGTGGCCGGCCCAGGCTCTCGAGGTAATCGAGTTGGGTGTTCCGGTCGCGTTCTATCAATGCGGATGCATCGCGGACCAGTTCTGCGACCAGCTCCTGCTTGGTTCCGAAATGATAGTTCACAGATCCAGCATTGCGCAGTCCGCATACCTGCGCGATCTCGCGTGTTGAAACGTCCGCCATTCCCCTCGTTGCAAACAGCTTCAGAGCTACCGCCTTGATCCGGACGCGACTTTTCTGGTTCTGATTCTTTGTGCGTTCCGTGACCATTCGCAAGCATGCCCCTTCCAACGCTCCGAACGCGGGCTCAGCGCGTCCTGATCAAAGCTCGCCCAGCCTTGATATCCCTATCGGTCATGACCTCGAGCGGGCCTGCGGTTCCGGATCGGCCCTTCTGTCTCTCCCGTCGACGCGCCTCTTTATCTATCGCATCCCGGATCAGGTCCAGGCGCGTCTCGCCTCCAGCCGCTGCCGAATGGTAGGGGAGGTGGGGACTGGGGCGCGACCACACGCGTGATTGCCGCGGGTTCGCGGCAGGACTTGCCGGCGATGTATTCGCGACGAAGGGAGGGTCTCGGCCGGCGCGCGCGGCGGCCGGGGATGGCCGAGGAGCTCGGCGGCGGGACATGCCGGAGCGAAGTCGAAAAGTGACAGATCGCCTCGCTCAGCGTCGCGCCCGATGCGCCATCGACCGCCAGCTCTTCGTCTTCGGCGCGAAGACCGGCCGCGAGCCCAAATTGGTTCTGGACGATGTGTCTTGCAGCCATGGACTGAAGGACCGGACGACGACCGTAATCGCGCGCGAGAACATGCGCTAGAGCATTTCCGCGTTTCTTCGAATCGCCGAAATGCTCTAGCTGTTTGTTTTGTCGCGTTTTCTTCACGCGAACCGGCGTCCACTTCGCTCGAAAACGCTCTAAGCTGCCGCCGGTGCCGCCTCGACCGCCGTGACGGCATCCGCGATCATGGGTTCGGCCGTATCGGCACGTAGCAGCGCCTCGGGAGGCAAGCTGCGCAGCCAGATATGACGTGTCGCGACATCGTCCGCTTTCAGCACGGTGAGGATATGCTGCGCCAAGCGCGCGGTCCGGGAGGCCGGCGACGGACTGCCGGACCGCGCGACGCTCGATACCTGTGTCATCGAGATCGTCAATCCAGGTTGATCGTGGCCTGGGAGCGGAAGCGCGCCAATGAGCCGCCCTTCATCGTCCGCCCCGGCAGGGGGTGGCCGACGATCTCCTCGGCCAGGGTGGCCGCCGCGATCAGCGCCTCGAGGTCGAGGCCGGTCGCCACGCCGATCTCGGCGCAGAGAAAGGCCAGATCCTCGGTCGCGATGTTGCCGGCCGCCGCCCGGTTGCCGGCAAACGGGCAACCGCCGAGGCCGGCGCAGGAACTCTCGAAGTGCGTCACCCCGAGCCGCAGCCCGGCCATGGCGTTGGCGAGGCCCAGGCCGCGCGTGTCGTGCAGATGCAGGCCGATGGCGAGGTCCGGCCAGCGCTCGCGCACGGCGCCGATGAGGCGCTCGACGAGCAGCGGGTTGGCGGCGCCGACGGTGTCGCAGAGGACGGCGAGCGGCGGCCGCTCGCCCGCCTCGGCGCAGACGTCGACCAGCGCAGCGACGCGTTCGACCACGGCGGCGACGGCGATGTCGCCCTCGTAGTTGCAGCCGAAGGCGGTGAATACGTAGGCCGCCTCCACCTTCAGGCCTGCCGCCTGGTAGCGGGCGATCAGCCGCCGCTGTTCCTCGATCATGCCCGTGGGCGAGCGCCCGTTGTTGCGTTCGCCGAAGGTCGCCGAGGCGCTGGCGAAGACGATCGGGCGCAGGTCGAGCGTGGTCGAGCGGGCGCGATCGAAGCCGGCGCCGTTCAACCACAGGCCGCGATAGGCGACGCCCGGCCGCCGCCGGACCGCCGCGGCGATCGCCTCCGCGTCGGCCATCTGCGGCAGGCGCCTGGGATCGACGAAGGAGCAGCAGGCGATCTCCGTGAGGCCGGTCGTGGCGAGTGCCTCGATCAGCCGCACCTTGGCGGCCGTCGGGATGCCCGGCGGCTCGCTCTGGAAGCCCTCACGCGGCCCTTCCTCGATGATGCGGATGCGGCTCGGCAGATCGTTGCCCATTGGCGACGATCCCCGTCAGCGGCCGGTCCAGGCCGGCGGGCGCCGTTCATTGAAGGCCCGCAGCCCCTCGGCCGCATCCTCGGTGTGGACGATACTGCCGATCTGCACCTCGGCATAGCCGAGCGCCTGCTCATAGGTCATGTCCTGCATGGCGCGCAGCGCGTACTTGCCGCGCCGGATGGCGGTCGGCGACTTGTCGACGATGCGCGCCAGCAGCCAGTCCACCTTGGCGTCGAGCTGGGCCGGCGGCACGACGTAGTTGACGAGGTTGTACTGCAGCGCCTCCGCGGCGGTGATCGGTTCGCCGGTGATGCACATCTCCGCGAACTTGGTGCGGGGCAACACCATCTGCAGCAGCGCCGCCACCTGCATCGGAAATAGCCCGATCTTCACCTCGGGCAGGCCGAAGCGTGCCTCCTCGCTGGCCACCGCCATGTCGCACATGCTCAGGATGCCCATGCCGCCGGCCATGCAGGCGCCGTTGACCCGCGCCACGAGCGGCAGCGTACAGTGGCTCGCTGCCCGCAGCAGGTCGGCATAGACCGTGTTGGGGCGCGCGTAGTCGAAGCCGAAGGTCTTGGCATCGGGCTTGAGGTCGGCGCCGGCGCAGAAGGCGCGGTCGCCCGCACCCGTCACCACGATGGCGCGTGTCGACGCGTCGGCCTGCGCCTCCAGGATCGCCACCGTGAGCGCCGCCATCACCGCGTCGTTGAGGGCGTTGCGCGCCTCTGCACGGTCGATAGTGAGGCGCGTGACGCCGTCACGGGTGGTGATGCTGATGGGGCTTGCCTGAGCCATGGCGCGTCTCTCCCACTGGCCGCCGAACCGCGGTTAGAAATTCTATTTCTAGAACTACAGATTTAGTTATCAGAATGCAACGCGGATCGCGCCAGCCGCGGCCGCTCGCTTCGGCCACTATAGCATTTCCGCGTTTCTTCGAATCGCCGAAATGCTCTATCTATTTGATTTATCGCGATTTCTTTCCGCGAACCGGCGTCCACTTCGCTCGAAAACGCTCTAGGCCTGCTTGACAACGAGGTCAGTGATGTCGCGCTCGATGCGGAAGCGCTCGCTGCGATAGGTCAAGGTGCCGTAGTAGATGATCGCCTGCTCGGGGCCGAAGAACAGACGCGTCACCTTGGCCACGGCGCTCGACAGCGGTGCCTGCAGGCGGGTCGCCTCCTCGTAGCCGATGGTGCCGATGGTGATGGCCTCGAAGGCTTTCTCGATCGGCGGATTGGCGTAGTCACGGGTCAGTCGGCTCAGTTTGACCTTCTTCTCCGCCCCCTTGGGAAAGCGCCGCACCACCGAGGCCGCGATATAGTTCTCCGACATGGCGTAGGGGACGCCGGAATGGCTGTCGATCTTGCGGATGCGGACGTAGTCGCCCATGGCCACGCCCGTCGTGATCTGACGGGGGGGCAGCCCCGCCACCTTTTCCCGGGACAGGATCTCGACACCATAGTTGACGCCCTCGCTGTCGACCGAGCCGACTGATGAGAACAGCGGGCTCCGGTCGGCGGCCTCGCCCAGGTCATAGGTGACGTAGGTGCGCCGCCCGCGCTGGCTGGACAGCAGCCCTTCCGACGACAGCATCTGCACCGCCTGTCGCACGGTTACGCGGGCGACCGAAAGCTGCTTGGCGAGTTCGTCGAGGGTGGGAATATCCTCGCGGTTCTTCCACGTGCCGCTGACAATGCGGTCGCGCAGTATGCTGGCAACCTGCGCGTAGAGCGTCACGGGTCCTGGCTGCAGCATCGAGTAATTCATGGCCGAAACCTCAGGAGAGGGTGCTCCGCCCGCAGCGTCTGCGGACCTGAGCCACCGTGCGGTGCAGTCTAGGGCGATTCTCGCGGCGTGCCGCCACCAAGCTGGCCCGCGCGATCCGTGGGGTTGCAGGCCCGGGCGCGCCTCGCGCGCTTCCCGACCGGGATGCAATCCGAATATCAGGCTGTCAGAGCATCACCCGCTCAGATGATCTCATCTGATCCGGCGATGCTTTGGCCCTACGTTTCCCCAAGAATGCCTCCTGGATGGTGCTGTCGCGCATGAGCTCGGCCGCCGGGCCGGATTTAGTGATTCGTCCGTTTGCCAGAACATAGCCCCTGTCGGCAAGCGCGAGCGCCGCGCGCGCATTCTGCTCCACCAGCAGGATCGTGCAGCCGAGCTCGGCGCGCAGGCGCTGCAGTGCCCGGAAGATGTCGGCAATGACCAGCGGGGCCAGCCCCATGGACGGCTCGTCGAGCAGCAGCAGCTTGGGGTGCGCCATCAACGCCCGGCCGATGGCGAGCATCTGCTGTTCGCCGCCGGACATCAGCCCGGCGAGCTGCTTGCGCCGCTCGGCCAGGCGCGGGAACAGCGCGAACACCGCCTCCAGCGTCGGCGCGAAGCGGGCTTGCGCCTGCGTGTAGGCGCCCATCTCGAGATTCTCCAGAACGGTGAGGTCGGGGAACACGAGGCGTCCTTCCGGCACCTGGATGACGCCTCGCCGGACGGTGGCGCTGGCCGAACGGGCGAGCAGCCGCTCGCCTTCGAAGGTCACCTCGCCGCCGCGGGCGGCCACCACGTTGGAGACGACGTTCAGCGCCGTCGACTTGCCGGCGCCGTTGGCGCCGATCAGGCAGACGATCTCGCCGGGGGCGACGTCGAGGGATACGCCCTCGAGCGCGCGGATGGCGCCGTAGCGGGCGCTGACGTCACGCAACGCAAGCATGGGCGGCCTCTCCCTCGCTTGTCCCGAGATACGCCTCGATCACGGCCGGATCCGACTGGATCTCGTCGACCGTGCCGTCCGCGATCTTGCGACCGAAGTTCATCACCACGACGTGCTGGGAGATGCCCATCACCATGTCCATGTCGTGCTCGACCAGCCCGACCGCATAGCCTTCGCGCGCCAGATCACTGATCAGATCGGCAATCTCGTGAGTTTCCTTCGGGTTGAGGCCGGCCGCCGGTTCGTCGAGCAGGATCACCTTCGGTCCTGTGGCCAGGGCGCGGGCGATCTCCACCCGTCGCTGATGGCCGTAGGCGAGGTCCGTGGTGTTGCGGTCGAGCAGGTCATCGGGCAGCCCGACGCGGCTTAGCGCGGCGCGGGCCCGCGCCTCCAGTTCGTCCTCCTCGCGCCGGATGGCGCCCAGCCGCAGCATCGCCGACAGGAAGCCGGCGCGCCCGGAGAGATGGGCGCCGACCATGACGGTCTCGAGCACGCTCATCTCGGCGAAGAGCTGCGGGCTCTGGTAGGTGCGGGTGAGGCCGTGCTCTGCGAGCACGTGCGGGGTCGCCCCGGCGACGTCCGCGCCGAACAGCTGCATGGAGCCCCCGTCCGGCAGGATGACGCCGCTCATCAGATTGATCAGCGTCGTCTTGCCCGCCCCGTTGGGGCCGATGATGGCGGTGACCTCCGCAGGTGCCAGCGTCAGGCTGACGCCGTCGACGGCGACGAGGCCGCCATAGCGCTTGGCAAAGCTTTGGACGACGAGCGTCATGGCGTGGCCGTCCGCCGCGTGAGCCGCCGGCCCAGCTGGACGACGGTGCTGCCGAAGCCGTCCGGCATGTAGATCATGACGACGGTCAAGATCACTCCATAGATCAACAGTTTGTACTGTTCGAAATCCTCCAGGAAGGTGGGCAGGATGGTGACGAACAGTGCGCCGAAAAGGGCGCCCCAGGGGCTCGATACCGAGCCGACGATGACCATCAACAGGAGCTCGATGGACAAGCCGACGCTGAAGACGGAGGCGTTGAAGGCGCTCTGGAAGTAGGCGAAAAGTGCGCCCGCCAGCCCGGCCAGCCCCGCCGCCAGGGTGAAGGCCGCCACCTTGTAGCGGACCACGTCGATGCCGAGGCCGGCGGTGGCGACCTCCGAGCCCTTGAGCGCCCGGAGCGCGCGGCCGACGCGGCTGTGCACCAGATTGAGCACCAGCAGGATGGTGCCGCAGAGGGCTGCGCCGACGACGAAGAACATCGCCCGCGCGCTCGACAGGTCGAACCCCGCCACGCTGAAGCCGGGCGTGGCGACGATGCCGGGGTCGATGCCGCCGGTGAGCGAGCGCAACTGGGCGAACAGGATGAAGCAGATGACGCCGAAGGCGAGCGTCGCCATGGCGAGATAGTTGGTGGTGAGCCGCAAGAGCGGCCGCGACACCAGCCAGCCGAAGGCCGCCGCCATCGCGGTCGAGCCGGCCACGGCCAGCACCGGCGGGATGCCGGCGTGCGTCGCGGCGAGCGCGCTGGCGTAGGCGCCGACGCCGAAGAACGCCGCTTGGCCGATGGAGATCTGTCCGGCGATGCCGAACAGCACGAACATGCCGAGCGCGGCGATGGCATAGATGCCGGAATAGATCAGCATCGTGAGGTGATAGGACTTCACGATGGTGCTGCCGCCGATGACGACGGCGACGGCCAGGAGAGCGACGCCCATCAGGTCGCTGCGGTAGCGGCGGGCGAGGAAGGAGCGGGCCATCATACCCGCCTCGCTTCGACGCGGCCGAACAGGCCGCTCGGCCACACCAGGAGCAGTCCGAGCAGGATGGCCAGCGCCACCGCATCCTTGTAGGCGGAGGCGAGATAGCCGGCGGAGATGCTCTCCATGAGCCCGAGCAGCAGCCCGCCGACGACGGCGCCGACGGGGCTGCCGAAGCCGCCGAGCACGGCGGCGGCGAAGCCCTTGAGGCCGAAGACCAGGCCGTAGTCGTAGAAGGCCGCGCCGATCGGCGCGATCAGCGCCCCGGCGATGGCGCCGACGGCAGCGGCCATGGCGAATGAGGCGATCGACATCAGCCGCGGATCGATTCCGCACAGCGCAGCGGCGCGCGGGCTCTGGCTCGCCGCCCGCATGGCTTTGCCGAGGCGCGTCTTGAGGAAGAGATACGAGAGCCCGCCGCTGATCAGGCCGAGCGCCAGCAGGATCCACAGGCTCTGCGAGCCGACGTAAAGCTCGGCGGTGCGGATGTCGGGAATGATACCGAAGGAGGGCGCGAACATCACGTCGCGCCCCACGAGCACCTGCATCAGCCCGCGATAGAGCACGCTGAAGCCGATGGTGATCATCGCCAGGCTGAGCACGGTCTTGCGCCGCGCACGCTGGATGCCGAAGACGTCGAGGGCGGCACCCAGCGCGGTGACGCCGACGATGGTCGCCGGCACGGCGAGCAGCAGGGGCCAGTGGGCCAGGGTGACGAGGCCGGCGCAGACGACGCCGCCCATCATGACGAAATCGCCATTGGCGAAATTGGTCACCTTGGTGGCGTTGAACACGATGGTGAAGCCCAGCGCGATCAGCCCGTAGATGGCGCCGGTGGTCAGCCCGGAGAGCAGGGTCTGAAGCAGCTGCGTCACGGCCGCCGCTCCACGCCCGGCCGCGGGCCGGCGGCGGCCGCCGCGAGCGGAGCAAGCCTGATATCGGCACATCGGGACATTGTTCAGCTCCTCCCTTGCCAGCCGATGGCCCGTCGGGGGCTGCTGGCATTTAGTTCTATTAATAGGCATAGGTCAATCGAGGCGACGGGCTGGCCCGTGCGAGAGATGGCACACACGGATGCTCTCTCTGAGCGGTCGGCCGATTATAGATCTATAGATCGGTCTACAGATCTTAGCGCGTCGCGCGCCAGCGAGGGAGGAGCCCCTGGGGCTTTCCTCAGGGCTGCACGGTCGTCCATTGCCCGTTCTGCACCTGCATCAGGACGAGCGAGTCCTTGGTCAGGCCGCGGTGATCGCTCGGCGTGCCGACACGGCAGCCGTCGGCGCCGCAGATGCGGACGGTCTCGATGGCGGCCCTGAGCTTGTCGGGCGTGATCGGGCCGGTAATGGCCTTGGCCGCGGCCTCGATGATCAGCACCGCATCGAGCGTCAGGCCGGAGGTCTGGTCGGGTGGCACGCCGTAGCGCGCCTGGTAGGCATCGGCGAACTTGACCGACGGCGCCTTGCGCGGATCGCTGTCCGGCAGGCTTGCCGGATTGATGATCGGCAGGGCCGAGGCATAGACCCCCTCGGCCGCCGGGCCCGTCTGCTTGGTGAACGACGCCAGCGCGTTGGCGGTGCTGAGGAAGACCGGCACCTTGTAGCCGATCTCGGCCGCGTTCTTGAGCAGGATGCTCGGGCCCGGATTGGGCGCCCAGGCGATGACGGCGTCCGGGTTCTTCTCGCGGATGCGGATGAGCTGCGGCGTCATGCTGGTGTCCTGGGGACTGAAGGTCTCGGTCGCGACCAGCTCGATGCCCGCGGCCGCGGCGAGCTCCTGGACGATGGTGCCGCCGGACTGGCCGAAGCCGTCCATCGAGAAGATCAGCGCGACGCGGTTCAACCCCCGCTTCTTCAGCACGCCGAGCAGGAACTCCACCATCAGCCGGTCGGTCGGCGCCAGCGCGAAGGCGTAAGGGGTGACCGGGTTGGTGATCTTCTCCGAGCCCCCGCCCGAGAGCATCGACACCTTGAGCTGGTTGGCCACCGGCACGACGGAGAGGGATTCACCGCTGGTGGAGGGGCCGACGATCACGTCGACACCGTTGCTGTCCACGAGCCGCCGGAACAGCTGCACGGCCTTGGTGGAGTTGCCCTCGCTGTCGTAGATCGTCAGCTTGTAGGGCCGGCCGGCGACCAGCTTGCCCGGCAGGTCGTCCAGCGCGACGCGCAGGCCCTGCGCCGCCGGGGCGCCGTACACGCCGGCAGGCCCGGTCAGCGCCAGCACCGCCCCGATCTTGATCGGCTCCTCCTCGGCCTGGGCCGGCAGCGCGAGCAGCAGCGCCGCGGCAGCGGCGACGCCCGCCGCATGGCGCACTTGGACGAGCATCATGGAATTGCCGAGGAATGCTCGATCGTCTTCGATCTGAACCGCGTCGCTTGCGATCGGGCGCTTCCACCCGTCCGCAAGGCGCTTCAGGCGGCGAATGACCTGCATGGGTGTTCCTTCCCTGGCCGATCCGGTTGCGCCGGATTCGGTTGAGCTGCGGCTTCAGTAGGATTTGGGCAGGCCGAGCACGCGCTCGGCGATGAAGCACATGATCATCTCGCGGCTGACCGGCGCGATGCGCGGCAACATGATTTCGCGCAGGTAGCGCTCGACGTGGTATTCCTTGGCGTAGCCGAAGCCGCCATGGGTGCGTACGGCGCGGTCGCAGGCATCGAAGGCGGCGTCCGCCGCCAGGAACTTCGCCGCATTGGCCTGGGCGCCGCAGGGCTGCTTGGAATCGTAGAGCGACGCGGCCTTCCAGACCATCAGGTCGGCTGCCTCGAGCGCCATCCAGCTCTGCGCCAGCGGATGCTGGATGCTCTGGTTCTGGCCGATCGGCCGGCCGAAGACGACGCGCTCGCTGGCATAGGCCGCGGCTTTGGCGAGGGCGCGGCGGCCGACGCCGACGCATTCGGCCGCGACCAGGATGCGCTCGGGGTTGAGGCTGTCGAGCAGCAGGCGGAAGCCGTCGCCCTCGGCGCCGATGCGGTCTTCCTCCGGCACCGGCAGGTTCTCGTAGAAGGTGGCGTTGGAGTTGACGGCGGCGCGTCCCAGCTTGTCGATCTCGCGCACCTCGACATAGCGCCGGTCGAGGTCGGTGTAGAACAGGGTGAGGCCGTCGGTGCGCTTGGCGCATCTCTCGCGCGGCGTCGTCCGCGTCAGCAGCAGGATCTTGTTGGCCTGCTGCGCCGTCGTCGTCCACACCTTCTGGCCGTTGACGATGTAGCGGTTGCCGTCCTTGACCGCGCGCGTGGTGATGCTGGTGGTGTCGAGGCCGGCGTCGGGCTCCGTGACGCCGAAGGCCACCTTGTCCTCGCCACGCACGAGCGGCGGAATGATGCGCCGCTTCTGCTCCTCGGTGCCGTAGAGCAGCACCGGGTGCGGGCCGAAGAGGTTGATGTGGAAGGTCGAGCAGGCGGCGATGGCGCCGGCCGAATTGGCGACCGTCTGCATCAGCAGGGCCGCCTCCGTCACCCCGAGGCCGGCGCCGCCGTATTGCTCCGGCATCGTGATGCCGAGCCAGCCGTCGCGTGCCATGGCCGCGTGGAACTCGTGCGGAAAGGCGTGACGATTGTCCAGATCGAGCCAGTAAGCGTCGTCGAAGCGGTCGCACAGCGCCTTGACGGCTTCGCAGATCTGCCGACGCTCCGGGGTGAGCTCCACGCCTGACGGCAGCCAACTGAAATCGCTCACGTGCTTCTCTCCCGCCGCCATGATCACGGACGCGCAACCCTACTATGACTAATAACGGAATTACAGATCAGTTGTCATCATGCCACGTGCGATTTTGTCCAAGCTTGAAGGGGCGTACGGCTTACTAAGCCCAAAGTAGGGCATAGAAGTAAACTCTTGAGCCAAGGGGCGCGGGCTGGTAAGCGCAGGGAGGGCGTGCCGCGTGGCGCGTCCGGCGGAGCCTCCGCCGTTGCTTCAATGAGGATGAGGACATGATCGGCGCCATGAAGCCCCTGGCCGGCACGCGCGTACTGGACTTCAGCCGGGTTCTCGCCGGTCCGCTCTGCGCCCAGACGCTCGCGGACCTCGGCGCCGACGTCATCAAGATCGAATCGTGCGGCACGGGCGACGACAGCCGCGCCTGGCCGCCCTTCCAGAATGGCACCAGCACCGCCTTCCTCTGCGCCAACCGCAGTAAGCGCAGCATCGCCCTCGATCTGAAGCGGCCGGAGGGCCTCGAGATCGCCCGGCGGCTCGTCGAGGAGAGCGACGTGGTCATCGAGAGCAGCGCCACCGGCGTGGCCGAGCGGCTCGGCATCGACTACGCATCGCTCAAGGCGCGCAATCCGCGGCTGGTCTACTGCACGATCTCCGGCTTCGGCCGCACCGGACCGCTGCGCGAGGCGCGCGGCTACGACATGATCCTGCAGGCCTTCAGCGGCATCATGGGTCTCACCGGGGAGGAGGGCGCCAGCCCGGTGCGCGTGCCCTTCTCGCCGATCGATCAGACCACCGGGCACCATGCGGTGGTCGGCATCCTGGCGGCGCTGATGCGGCGCGGCCAGACCGGGGAAGGGGCCTACGTCGAGGTCTCGCTGTTCGAGACCGCCGTCGCCTTCGTCGGCTATCTGCTGCAGGCGTACTGGGCCAACGGCGCGCTGCCCACCCGCATCGGCTCGCGGCACGCCGGCATCGTGCCCTATCAGGCCTTCGACTGTGCCGACAAGCCGGTGCTGATCGGCGTCGCCAACGACAAGCTGTGGCAGAACTTCTGCCGCGCATTCGGCCGCGACGAGCTCGCCGAGGACCCGCGCTTCGCCACCAACGCCAGCCGTGTCGTGCGCCGCGACGAGACAGTCGGCATCGTGCAGGACATCGTCGGTGCTTGGCGCGCCGACGATCTGCTGGCCAAGCTCGACGCCATGGGCGTCCCCTGCGCGCCGGTGAACAGTCTGGAGGACGTGCTGCGCCACGAGCACACGATCGCGCGCGGCATCATCGGCGCCGTCGAGCATCCGGTGGTGGGGCCGATTCAGACCGTCGGCATGCCGATCGTGTTCGACGGCCAGCCGCGCGACTTCGGATCGGCGCCACCGCTCCTGGGCGAGCACACGGAGGCGATCCTGGCCGAGCTCGGCTACGGCGCCGACACGATCGCCGCCTTGCGCGCGGCCGGGGCGGTCGAGGCGCGGGCCGGCGAAGCGGGCACGGCCCGCGTCCGCGGCCCTGTCTGATCGGGGCAGGCGCGCGAGCGGGAAGGAGCAGGCGCAATGGGCGAGGGCATCTGCCGCGACAAGGCCGTGCTGGTCACGGGAGCGGCGTCCGGCATCGGCCGCGCCACGGTGCTGGCGCTGGCCCGGGAGGGCGCCCGGGTGATCGCGGCCGACCGCAGCGCGGCCGGTGCGGCCGCGGTCGCCGAGGCGGTGCGCGCCGCCGGCGGCGAGGCCATCGACGTCGTTGCCGACGTGGCGCGTGAAGACGACGTGGCGGCCATGGTGGAGACGGCGGTGCGCCGGTTCGGCCGCCTGGACGGCGCCGTCAACAATGCCGGGATCGGCGGTGCCGAGACCGGCAGCGCCGGCAAGCGCACGGCCGAGATCCCGCGCGCGGCCTGGGACCGCATCATCGCCGTCAACCTCACCGGCGTCTGGCTGGGCATGACGCACGAGATCGCCGCCATGCAGGCGACCGGCGGCGCCATCGTCAACGTCGCCTCCGTCGGCGGCGTCGTCGGCCTGCCGACGGCGGCCGCCTACACCGCCAGCAAGCATGGCGTCGTGGGGCTGACCAAGGCGGCGGCCATCGAGTACGGCGCCGCCGCGATCCGCATCAACGCCGTCTGCCCGGGCTACATCGAGACGCCGCTGATCCAGGCGAGCCTGGAGCGGCGGCGCGGCCATCTGGAGCAGCGCACGCCGCTCGGCCGCCTCGGCACCGCCGAGGAGATCGCCGAGCTGGTGGTCTGGCTGTGCTCCGACCGCGCCGCCTACGTGACGGGCGCCGCCTACACGATCGATGGCGGTTACACCGCCGCATGAAGGGAGGCGGCCATGCGCCTGATCGAGGCTGACGGCAAGGAGCTGCTGCGGCGGGCCGGGCTTCCGGTGCCGGGGCGCGCACGGTTGCTCGGCCCCGGCGACGCCGTCGTCACGGCGGCGCCGGCCGTGGCCAAAGCGCAGGTCCTGACGGGCGGGCGCGGCAAGGCGGGCCTCGTGCAACTGGTCGAGGCGGACGACGCGCCGGGGCGCGTCGATGCGATCCGCGGCCAATTGCGGGCGCGCGGCGAGGAGCCGCTCGTACTCCTGGAGGATCGGGTCGCCATCGCCCACGAATACTATCTGGCCTGGCGCATCGACGACGTGGCGCAACGGCCGGTGCTGATGTTCTCTCTCGACGGCGGCGTCGAGATCGAGAGCCACGCCGCAAGCCTGCGCCAGCTGCCGGTGAGCCCGCTGCGCGCGCCCTTGCCGCACCACTTCGTCGCCTTCCTGCGCGACGCCGGCGTCACCGGCCGCATGCTCGGCGCCATCGCTCGCTTCGCCGCCGACAGCTACCGGGTGTTCCAGGCCGAGGATGCCGAGCTCCTCGAGATCAATCCGCTCGTGGCGACGGCCGCGGGCGACGTGGTCGCGCTCGACTGCAAGATGGCGGTCGATGCCGCCGCCGCCGTGCGGCACCCGTACTGGCGGGCGCTGCCGTCGTATCGCCTGCGCCATGCGGGCCTCACGGCGCTGGAGGCGCAGGCCGAGACGGCCGGCGTCACCTTCGTCGAGCTGCCGGGCAACGTGGCGCTGATGTCGGGGGGCGCCGGGCTCGGCATGGCGTTGGTCGATCTGCTGGCCGACAGCGGGCTGGCTGCCGCGAACTTCTGCGACACCGTCGGCGGCAGCGGCATGACGGCCTTCACGCGCATGGCCGAGCTGGTGTTCGACCGCGCGGCGGATCCGCGGGTCGAGGCGATCGGCGCGTTCTTCACGCTATCGGCCACCTCGCTTCAGCCGGCCGTCGTCAGCCTGATCGAGACGATCAAACGGCGGCGGCCGGCCAAGCCGGTCGTCGTCGGCTTCGCCGCGACCGGCCCGGCCCTGCGCGAGATGAGCGTGGCGCAGGCCAAGGCGGCCTTCGCCGAGCTCGGCTACGACTGTGTCGGCGAGCCATCGGAGCTGGTCGCGGCGCTGAAGCGGCAGATCGAGGGCCGCGCCTGACGGGGCGTCTGGCGCCGGCGCGGACCGCGGCGCCGTTCAGGGCTCGCCGTCGGGCCATTCCACGTGCGCCTTGATCGCCCCGGTGGCCGGGTCGACCCAGCCATGCGGTCGCGCCTTCTCGATCATGGCCGTCAGGGCCTGCTGCCATGCGGCGCTGTCCTTCAGTGTCGGCCATTGCCGCAGGGTCTGCTCGGCAACCCATGCGGTCGCCTCGTCGGGGAAGCCGACGCGCCCCGCCAGCGCCTGGCGCACGTCCGCGAGCCCCAGGCGCTGCCCCCGCACGCACACCTTGAAGGCCCGCAGGTTCTCGTGCTCGCGCAGCTCCAGATGCCCCTCGGTGATGTCGAGAATCACGGCGTCGTCCTCTCCTGTCCTCTGGCCCCGGCGGTCAGCTCACCACGCCGGCGCGCTCGAGCCGTTCCCGCTCGTCCGCGCCGTAGCCCAGATCGGCGAGGATCTGCATCGTGTGTTCGCCCAGCTCCGGCGGCGGCCGGCGCGGGCGGAGCGGTGCATCGGCGCCGAACAGGCGGCCGGCGATCTGGATGTCGCGGGCCCGCGGCAGCGCGATCCGCTCGAGCACGCCGGCATGCTCGAGCGTGGGGTCGGCCATGTATTCGGGCAGCGTCTGCACCGGGGCGGCCGGAACGCCGGCCGCGATCAGTGCCGCGAGCAGGGCGTCGCGCGACCAGCCGGCCACCTTGGCGGCGACGAGCTGGTTCACCGCCGCCCGGGCCGCCGCCCGCTCGGCCAGGGTGGGGTAGGGCCGCTCGGCGCCGGCGTCCGGCTCCAGCACGTCCCACAGGCGGGCCCACAGCCGGTCGTTGCTGGCGGCCAGCAGCACGGGGCCGTCGGCCGTGTGGAAGGTACCGTAGGGCACGAGCGAGGCATGGCCGCTGCCCTGGCGCCGCGGCGGCACGCCGCCATGTGCATAGGAGGCGAGCTGAAAGCCCATCAGGTTGGTGGCGGTGCGCAGCAGCGCCGGCTCGACACGGCCGCCCCGGCCGGTGACGTCGCGCTCGCGCAGGGCGGCCAGGATGGCGATCGTCGCCACCAGGCCGGTACTCATGTCGACGACGCTCGGGCCGCAGCGTACCGGCTCGCCGTCGGGCTCGCCGGTCATGGCCATGATGCCGCTGTAGGCCTGGATCGAGGCTTCGTAGCCGGGCAGCGCCTCGGCGCTGGTGCCGGTGGGAAAGGCCCGGATGGCGCAGTGGACGAGCCTGGGGTTGAGCGCCTCGATGACGCCGCGGCCGAAGCCGAAGCGCTCCAGGGTTCCGGGCCGGTAGTTGTCGATCAGCACGTCGGCGGTGGCGAGCAGCCGGCGGAAGATCTCCTGTCCCTCCTTCTGCGCCAGGTCGATGGCGATGCCGCGCTTGCTGTGGTTGACGGCAATGAAGGCGGCGGCGACGCCGTCGACGACGGGCGACCAGCTGCGCACCTCGTCCATCTGCACGGGGTGCTCGACGCGGATCACGTCGGCTCCCAGATCGGCGAGGATGGTGCCGCAGAAGGGGCCGGCGAGCACGCGCGAGGTGTCGATGACCCGCAGCCCCCGGCAGGCGATGCCGCCGCTCGCGTCGGAATCGGTCGTCGTGCTCATGGGGCCAGCCTCCAGGTGCTGTTCATGCGTGGGCGGTCGCATCCGCCCGTTCGGCCAGCGCGAGCGTGCGCCTGGCGCGCCGCAGCATCGGCTCGTCGATCATATCGCCCTCGAACAGGAAGGCGCCATGGGCGGGGACGGCGGCGAGCAGGCGGCGGCAGCGCTCCACCTCCGCCGCGCTCGGCCGGAAGGCGCGCCGGATCACGTCGACCTGCGCCGGGTGAATGGCGAACTTGCCGCGCATGCCGAACAGGGCCGCGACCTCTGCATCGCGGGCCAGGATGGCGGGATCGCGAAGCTCGGCGGTCACCGTGTCGAGCACCGTCGTGCGCGCCGCCGCGGCGGCGAGCAGGATCTGGTCCCGGGCATGGGCGAGTGGCGATAGCAACTGGCCGGCGCCGTCGCGCGCGCTGCGCAGCCCCATGTCGGCGGCCAGATCGTAGGGGCCCCAGCTCACCGCGGTGACGCCGGGCTGCCCCAGGATCTCGGGCAGCGCGCGCACGCCGAGGGCGGTCTCGACGGTGACGACGACGCGCAGGCGATCGGCGCCGGCGCGGAGGGCGAGGATGTCGTCGACCTCCATGCGGGACTGCGTCTTGGGCAACAGCAGCGTGCGGCCGCCGGCGGCGACGATTGCAGCGGCATCGGCGCGCCCGCGCGGTGTCGCCGGATGGTTGATCCGGACGATCGCCCGGGCGCCGGCCTCGGCGAGGTAGGCGACGACGGCGGCGCGGGCGGCGTCCTTGCCGTCCGGCAAGACGCCGTCCTCCAGGTCGAGCACCGCCTGGTCGGCCGTGGCCGCAGCCTTGGCGAAGCGCTCCGGTCGGTCGCCGGGGCAGAACAGCAGCGCCGGGCCGAGATCGTTGTCCTGATCCATGGGGGCTCCCTGCTCTTAGTCTTTGCGCTCTAGCGGATCGCGGCGGCGTGGCGCGCCAGGTCTTCGCGGTGGTCGGGATGGGCGATGGCGGCGAGCGCCTGCGCCCGCTCCTTCATGGTCCGGTTGCGCAGGTCGGCGACGCCGTGCTCGGTCACCACCACCTGCACGAGGCTGCGCGGCACCGTCACCGGCCCGGGCTTCAGCACCGGCACGATGCGGGCTTCGCCGCGCTTGGTGGCCGAGCGCAGGGCGATGATCGACAGATTGCCATCGAGCTGAGCACCGATGGCGAAGTCGATGCTGCCGCCGATGGCGCCGACCTGGCGGCCGTCGAGGGTCTCCGAGTTGACCTGGCCGTAGAGATCGATCTCCAGCGCCGAGTTGACCGAGACGAAGCGCTCGCGCGTGGCGAAGCCGGCGATGGCGTGCGTCGACAGGGCGTCGGCCATGGCCAGGTCGGCATTGTCGCGCGCCCACTCGTAGAGCGCGTGGCTGCCGATGACCTCGCCGACGATGGCCTTGGGGCCGTCGGCGACGCAGGCGCCCGCTTCGATCAGCGCCCGCGCCGGGTCGCTGATCTGCGACAGGATGCGCAGGTTGCAGCGCCCGAGCGCGAGGAGACCGTCGAGCATGGCGCCGGGGATGGTGCCGATGCCGAACTGGATCGTCGTGCCGTCGCCGATCAGCTCGGCTGCCTTGAGGCCGATGGCACGGTCGATCGGGTCGCCGTCGCGGTGCGGGAAGGCGATCAGCGGGTGCTCCGCCCGCACCAGGATGTCGAGCTCCGATTCATGGATCAGCGAATCCCCACAGGTGCGTGGCATCGCCGGATTGACCTCGGCGATCACCAGCTTCGAGCCCCGGATCATCGGCCGGTGCTGTCCGGTCGAGATGCCGAGGCTGTGGTAGCCGGCGGCGTCCGCTTCGCTGACCTGGACGAGCGCCACGTCGGTGCCGGCGGAGAGCAGGAAGCGGGCCGTCTGGGTCCAGTTCAGAGGCAGATACTCCGCCTCCACCTCGCGCGCCTCGGCGCTGAGCAGCGTGCCCGGCATGAACCAGGTCTTGAGCCGGAAGCCATCGCCGGTCTCCGGCTTGAGGAATGGATAGCCGGTGAGCATCATCCCCGACAGCAACGTGACGTCGCGCAGGTCCCGGCCGCGCTCCCACAGGGCGGCCGTCAGCGCCGTCGGTTCGGCGCCGACGTGGCCGAGGCCCACGGTCATGCCTGACGCGATGGCATCCACGGCATCGGCGGCCGAGCGCCATTTGCTGGCAGCGGTCCTGCTCATAGGGCGCCTCTCCCGCATGGTGGCGCGACGATGCGCCGGCGCGGTTCCAGGGAATAAGTTATTTTCCCATATATAGGACTTTATTGCCGGTCAACTCGCGATCGGCGACATGCATCGGCGGCGCCGTGCCGACCCCTGAATCCGCTTAGGATTCAGCTTCGATATCGTCGCTTCGAGCTGGCAGCCGGCTGCCACATGGGCGGGCATGTCGCGTTCGTCTTGAACCCTGATCATAGGATGTTAGCCTAATATGCATCATACACGGTTGTTGCCGAACTCGCGCCGTGATAGCCCATCGGGAGGGGCCGATCCGACCAATGACGAGCCCGGGGAGGTCGCATGGCCGTGCTGCTTCGGGCTTCGGCGAGGGTGGTGACGCTGTCGGCGACCGGACCGTATGGGCGGGCGCAACTGGACGCGATGCGGGGCGGTGGCACCCGGGTGGTGGCCGGGGTCTCGGCCGGGCGCGGCGGCGGCGCGCTCGACGGGGTTCCGCTGTTCGATACCGTCGCCGAAGCCGTGGCTGCCACCGGTGCGGATACCGCCGTGATCTACACGCCGGCGATTGGCTGCGGCGCGGCCATCGCGGAATGCGCCGATGCCGGCATCGGGTTGGCGCTGGCCGCCGCCGAGTTCGTACCGCTGCACGATTCCCTCAAGGCCCTGGCCTATGCGCGCGAGGCCGGGATGTGGGTCGTCGGGCCCAATACGGCGGGCATGGCGACGCCGGGACAGGCGATCCTGGGATCGATCCCCCAGGGCTTCACGGCGCCCGGCCGCATCGGGCTCGTCGGCCGCAGCGGCACGCTGACGATGACCGTGGCGCGGATCATGAGCGCGCACGGCCTCGGGCAGAGCACCGTCACCCACATCGGCGGCGACATGCTGGCCGGCCGCAATCCGCACGAATGGGCGAAGCTCTACCTGGACGACCCCGACACCGACATTCTCGTCTACTGCGGTGAGATCGGCGGCGCGAAGGAATACGCGCTGCTCGATCTGATCGCCGCACGTCGCAAGCCGGTCATCGCCTTCATCGTCGGGCGCAGCGCTCCACCCGGCAAGCGCATGGGCCATGCGGGCGCCCTGGTGGGTGCCGACCGCGAGACGGCGGCGGCCAAGGCCGCGGCGCTCGCCGAGGCGGGCGCCATCGTCGCCACCTCGCCCTACGCCATCGTCGAGCGGCTGCGCGAGCTCGTGCCCGCGGCCGGCTGAAGGAGTGTGATGCATGGAGACGCTGCGCATCGGCGCCGTCCGGATCGACAACGTGGTCGAGATGGACATTGCCTTCGAGCCGGAATGGCTGTTGCATCAGGCCGGTGCGGCGGACGTGGTGGCCAACTACGAGGCGCTCGGCCCGCGCCTCGTCGACCGCGATACCGGCCAGCTGAAGCTGGTCGTGCAGTCGTATCTGCTGCGCACCCCGCAGCGCACGATCCTGATCGACACCTGCACCGGCAACCGGCGCCAGCGCCCGTCGGTGCCGTTCTTCCACATGCTGGAGACGTCGTATATCGAGCGCTTGCGCGCGACCGTGGCGCCGGAGGAGGTCGACATGGTGGTGTGCAGCCATCTGCATGTGGACCATGTGGGCTGGAACGTGCGGCAGGACGGCGCGGGCTTCGTGCCCACCTTCCCCAACGCCACTTATGTGTTCAACGAGGCGGAGTATTGCTGGTGGCGCGATGTGCATGCCCGCGGCGCCGGCACGCCGCAGGCCAAGGCGTCGTTCCTCGAATGCGTCGAGCCGCTGGTTCGGGCGGGGCGCGCGCAGCTGGTGCCGTCCGATCACGTGCTCGAGCGCGGCCCCGACCTCGAGATCCGGCTCGAAGAACTGCCCGGTCATACGCTTCACCAGGTGGGCGTCCACATCCGCTCGGGCGGGCGCCACGCCTTCTTCACCGCGGACGCGGTGCACCACGCGATCCAGTTCGCCCATCCCGGCTGGCGCTCGCGGCCGGATACCGACCCTGGTCTCGGCGAGGCGACGGTGCGCCGCCTGATCGCGACTTATGCGGACAGCGACACGATCATCCTGACCGGCCATTCACCGGCCCCGACCGCCTGCCGGCTGGTGCGGGCGGGCGCCGCCGCACGGCTCGTCTGGGCGGCCTGAGCGCTGCCACGCGTCCGGCGGCCACGCCCGCATCGGGACGGGGCAGGACGTCCGCCTCTCACGCCGCGGCTGCCCGACGCTGCCCGCGCGCAGCGCCAGCGAAACGACGAGCCGGCCCGCCCTCGTGTGGCGGGCCTCGCAATCGGTCAATGGATGGCCCAGCGCCTCGGGCATCGAAGCCGGAGGCGCTGATCGCCGGTCGCTGGCTCAGGCCCGTACCGAGCGGCCGAGCTCCTTCTCGTGCTTGGCGAAGGCCTGTTCGGAGGCGTCGGCGCGCAGCTTGAGCAGCTCCGCGTTGCGCTCGCGCATGGCCGCGTAGGTCGCCAGCCGGTTGGCGTTGGCGTTCGAGAAGTGCGGCATCACGTAGCGGGCGTAGAGCTCGTAGCACTTGCGCGTCTGGTCCCAGTCGGCCCAATCGACGTGCTGCGCCAGGAAGACGCCGAACCGGCCTTGCTTCTTGCGCAGGCGCTCGATCATCGCGATCGCATCGTCCGGCGAGCCGATGACGGCGCGTCCGGAATCGATGAGCACGTCGGCGATGTCGCGGCCGTCGCTGGGGAACGGGTTCGGCGCCACCATCTCGTAGTACTTGGCCCAGCGTTCCAAGCCGTGACGCACGTTCTCGCGTGCCTTGGCGCGGGTCTCGGCGATGTGCACCGGCGCCACCAGCCGCAGCTTCGACGGGTCCATGGCGTGGCCGTGCTGCTCGGCGGTCTCGCAGGCGATCTTCCAATTGGTGTCGAGCACGTCGAAGGCGCCGATCTGCGAGGCGGCGACGCACAGCATCGACAGCCCGAGCTTGCCGGCGGCGCGGCCGCCGGAGGGCGTGCCGGCGCTGGCGACGGCGAACTCGGGCAGGGGCTGGCTGTAGGGCAGCAGGTGCGCGCGCGCCTTCACCAGTTCGTACCACGAGCCCTTGGCGCTGACCTCCTCGCCGCGCAGCAGGCGCAGGATCACCTCCAAGGCCTCGAGCATCATGTCCCGCGTCTTGTTGGGATCGAGGCCCATCATCAGCGCGTCCATCATCAGGAGCCCCGGACCGACGCCGAACGACACGCGGCCGCGCGTCTGATGGTCGAGCTGGGCGATCCGGTTCGCCGTCATCAGGGGGTTGTGATAGGGCAGGGTGATCACGCCCGTGCCGAAGTGAATACGCTTGGTCATCTCGGCTGCGGCGGCGATGAACAGTTCGGGCGACGAGATCATCTCGTAGCCGCCGGAATGATGCTCGCCGACCCAGACTTCGTCGAAGCCGAGGTCATCCAGGATCTGGCACAGCTCGAGGTCGCGTCGCATCCAGGTGGTCGGACCTTCCTCGATCGGATGGTAGGGCGCCAGGAAAACACCGTGCTTCAGCGGGATGGTCGACATACGTTCCTCCTTGCTCCGACGCTGATGCTGCTCCGCAGGCTTCACGGTCGAGCCCGTGCGCTGCCCGGCAATCTCGGCTCGCGGGCCGGCTGCGTCGGAGCGCATAGAGCTGAACACCTAAGGTTCTGTCAATGATACAACTCGGCGCGGCAAGCGCCGACCGAGGCCAGGATACCCCATATCCGTGGCTTGTGAAAAACTAAATATAGCACTACAGTCATCGGCAGATCGCCGCCGGAGAGCGGCGGGCGGGTGGGGCAGCTCGGAGGCTTGGTTCATGATCGATTTTGGACTGCGAGACCGCGTGATCGTCGTCACCGGCGGAGCGTCCGGCATCGGCCGCGCTCACGGCCTGGCCGCGGCCAAGGCCGGCGCGCGGGTCGCCGTCATCGACGCGTCGCACGACGCCGCGCACCAGACGGCGGAGGAGATCGAACGGCTGGGCGGGCGCGCCGTGGCGGAGGTGTTCGACGTACGCGACGGAGCCGCGGCCGAGGCCGCCACGGCCCGCATCGAGGAGCAGCTGGGCCCGATCGACGGCGTCGTCGCCTCGGCCGGCACCTCCCGCCCGGCCCTCGCCACGGACATGACCGACGACGAGTGGTCTCTCGTCATCGATATCAACCTGACCGGCCTCTACAAATCGATCCGTCCGATCGGCCGGCGCATGGTCGAGCGCCGTCGCGGCGCCGTGGTGCTGATCGCGTCGATCGACGCGTTCGGCGGCCATGCCGCCCGCTCCCACTACAGCGCCTCCAAGCACGGCGTCGCCGGGCTGACCAAGTCGCTCGCCATCGAGTGGGGCCGGCACAACATCCGGGTCAACGGATTGGCGCCGGGCGTGGTCGATACGCCGCTGCTCCGGGCGAGCATGCCGGCCGAGCATATCGAGACGGCGGTGCTCGGCCGGGTGCCGCTCGGCCGGTTGTCGACCCCCGACGATCAGGCCGGCGCCGGCCTGTTCCTGCTGTCGGACGCAGCCGCCTACATCACCGGCGCCGTGCTGCCGGTCGACGGCGGCCTGACGGCGGGCTTCTTCACCAACTGGAACGGTGCCGACCTCGGCTCGCGGGCGCTGCTCGAGCGCGGCGTCTACGGCAAGCCCGCGTCGGCGGCCGGCGCCTAGAGCGTTTTCGAGCGAAGTGGACGCCGGTTCGCATGAAGAAAATGCGATAAAACAAATAGATAGAGCATTTTCGCGATTCGAAGAAACGCGGAAATGCTCTAGGGCGTTTCCCGATCAGATGGACTCATCGGAGAGAAATACTCCAGGACTTTGAATCTCAAGTCTCTGATTCTGGAGCGCATATCTCTGAGCGGATGGCGCGAATTTGCGCCGTTTGGCGCCGGTCTTCGGTCGCGATCGCACCTGAGCCGACGGCCCGGCCGAACCACTGCGCGGCGCAGCCGTCGATCGCGGCCGGCGAGGCCTCTTCGCGGCCGCCAATAACAACGAGGAACACCCAGGAGGATTTCGATGACGTCGTTCCACCGGCTGCTGCTCGGCGCGGCAGCCATAGCATCCCTCGCCGCCGCCCCCGCGGCGTCCGCCGAAGACGTCCTGCGCGTCGGCGCCATTCTTGCCATCAGCGGACCGGCTTCGAGCTACGGCGGCCCGGCGGAGAAGGGCCTGAAGCTGATCTTCGACAGCCTGGCCAAGGAGGGGCTCGCCGGCCGCAAGGTCAAGCTCTCCGTCTATGACACCGAGGGCAATTCAACGAAGGCGGTGCAGTTCTATCGACGGCTGGTCGACAATGACGAGGTCGATGTCGTCCTCGGCCCCTCGACGAGCGGCGAATCGCTGGCGGTGGTGCCCGTCGCCAACCAGCTCAAGGTGCCCAACATCACCTATGGCGGCGCCGAGCCGATCACCAAGCCGGTGACCCCCTACGTCTTCGCCCTGTCGCCGACCGATCGCCTGGTGGTCGAGAGCATTCTCGACCATCTGCGCGGCCGCGGCGCCAAGACGGCTGCCGTGATCTACTCGACCGATGGCTTCGGCCAATCCGGCGGCGGCATCGTGCAGGAGCGGGCCGCGGCCTTCGGTATCGATCTCGTCGCCGTCGAAAGCTTCAGCCCGCAGGACACCAACATGACGCCACAGCTCCTGCGCGTGCGCGAGAAAAAGCCGGATGCGGTGATCATCTGGTCCGCCAACCCGGCGCCGACCATCGTGCTGCGCAACGCCCAGGAGATCGGGCTGAAGCTGCCGTTCTATGTGAGCTACGCCAATGCGTCGCTCTCGTTCATCGCGCAGACCGGGGCCGCCGCGGAGGGCGTCTATGTCGCGGCCCTGCCCATCGTGGCGCCGGAGGTGCTGCCCGACAGCGATCCGCGCAAGGCGCCTTTGGCCAGCTTCGACAAGGCCTATCGCGAGCGCTGGGGCGTCCCGCCGGATCAGACGTCGGGCCATGCGCTCGACTCCAAGATCGTCCTCGATGCGGCCCTGAAGGCCATCGACGGCCCGGTCACGCGCGAGGCGCTGCGAGGCGCGATCGAGCGGGTGAAGATGTGCGGCGCCGATGGTTGCCGCGAGGTGACGCCCGAGGACCACCGCGGCCTCGACAAGAATGCGCTCGTGCTGATGCAGGTCAGAGACGGCCGCTTCCAAGAGGTCCGGTAGGGATGACGATGGCAGAGAATCCCGCAATGGATCCGGCCTGGCTCGGGCTCGCCGGACGTGTCTGCGTCATCACCGGGGCGGGCGGCGGAATCGGCCGCCTCCTCGCCGCGCACTTCGCGGCCGCGGGCGCGCGGGTCGTCGTGCTGGACCGGGACGAGAGGGCCTGCCGCGAAGTGGCGGCCGAGCTGCCGGCCGCGGCGGCCGCCGTGGCGCTGGCCTGCGATGTCGCCGATCCCGCGAGCGTCGCCCGGGCGGCGCAGGCCTGCCGTGCCGAGGCGGGACCGTGTGACGTCCTGGTCAACAATGCCGCGATCCTGCGCGCCGGTCCGATCGCGACGGTCTCGTTCGCCGACTGGAACGCGCTGCTGGCCGTGAACCTGACGGGCTACCTGCTCTGCGCTCAGCACTTCGGCCGCCACATGACCGAGCGCGGGCGCGGATCCATGGTGCATGTCGCGTCGATCGCCGGGCACCTCCCGCAATCCTTCAGCGGCGCCTACAGCGTCAGCAAGGCCGGCGTGATGATGCTGTCGCAGCAGCTGGCGGTGGAGCTCGGCGAGCACGGCGTGCGCAGTAACGTCGTCAGCCCGGCGATGATCCGCACGCCGCTGAGCGAGCCCTTCTACCGGGATGCCGAACTCCTGGCCCGTCGTACGGCCATGGTGCCGCTGCGGCGCATCGGCACCCCCGCCGACATCGCCGCCGCGGCGCTGTTCCTGGCCAGCGACCAGGCCGCCTATGTCAGCGGCCAGGAACTGCTCGTCGATGGCGCCGTCGGCCGGTCATGGCTCGGCCTGATCCCGCGGCCGGGGTTCGACCGCCAGGACCACGTCCGCACCTGAGCGGCAGGCTCTTCAGCGTAGCGGCTGATCCGACCGGCGTCGCGGCGGTTGGAGCCCACCCCCCACCAGTCCCTTCCGCTTCGTTGCGCTCTGCACGGGACGGCCTCCCCACAAGGGGGAGGCCGTTCGGCAGGCCGCCTCGCCAACTCTCTAACGGTTGCAAAGCGAGCCTCTTCCCTCCGCCTTGTGGGGAGGGATTCAGGGGGGGTGGTTCCGCTTTGTGACGCGCTTTCAGAACAATCGCTGACGCCGAAGGCCCAGTCGTCCTATCGCGTCGGCTGGCGGGCCCAGAGCGATTGGGCGGTGGCGATCAGAGCGCTGCCGTCGTCGGCGCGGATCGCCGCGTCGATGAAGGCGATGCGCCCGCCGATGCGGCTGACGCTGGCGGTGGCCCGCAGCTCGGACCGGACGGCGCGCAGATAGCGGATTGACAGGCTCGCCATGTGCATGTCGCCGCGTCCCTCGTCGGCGAGCCGGGCATGGCAGGCGGTGGCGAGCAGGGCGCCGACGGCGCCGCCGTGCACCGCCGGGTTGTCGTTGCCACCCAGCAGATGCGGTGTCGGCGCCACCACCCAGGCGTCGCCGTCCCGGCGGGCGCCCAGCAGGGCGCCGTAGGAGCCGTCCGGCCAGGCGTCGGCCTGGCGGGTGCGCTCCCGGGCCTCGCCCATGACCGCCGAGGCGGACTGGCCCGGGTAGGCGCCGGCGTGAAACCAGGCCGTCGACGTGGCGACGAGCCCGGCCGCCGGGCTCGTGGCGGTGCCGTGAACGAGGACGATGTCGTTGAAGGCACCCTCGCAGCGCGTCGCGCCGACGATGTCACCCGGCGGCACGGGCTGGACGAAGTCGATGTGCAGGCACACGGTCGACATGCCCATCTCGGGCGCGATGGTCGAGGCGACGGCATAGCCCGAGAGGTCGTCGAGCAGCCCGATGAGCGCCCGCTGGTCGATCCGCGCGCCGTCCGCGTCGGCGCCGATGCGGGCATGCAGTGGCAGGCGCAGCTCCGCCCGTCCGTCGCCCCAAGAGCCGAACTCCAGCCCAAGGGCGCGGGCATAGGCCGCCGACCGCATGATCTTCAGCTTGTCCTCGTGCGTCATGCCTTCAGTGCTCCGCCCCCAGATGCCGGCCGCCGCGGCCACGCCGCGCCGCCAGCCTCATGTCACGATGGCCCGTTGATAGGGCCGCGCCCGCTCCGCCTCCACCCCCAGCGCCTTGGCGGCGCGCAGCGGCCAGGCCGGATCGGCGAGGATGGCACGTCCCACCAGCACGAGGTCGGCCGCACCGCCCGAGATCAGCGCATTGGCCAGCTCCGGACCCTGGATCAGCCCGACGGCGCCGGTCGCGATGCCGGCTTCGGCGCGGATGCGTCGGGCGAAATCCGCCTGATAGCCGGGGTAGAGGGGCGGCAGCCTCTGGTGCGGGCTGCCGCCGCCGCTCGAGCAATCGATCAGGTCGACGTCGCCGCGGGTTGCGAGGGCGCGGGCGAGCTCGACTGAATCGGCGAGCATCACGCCGCCTTCCACGTAGTCCGTGCAGGAGAGGCGCACGAACAGCGGCAGCTCCGCTGGCCACTCGGCCCGGACGGCGTCCAGCACCTCCATCAGCGCCCGCCAGCGGTGCGCGCGCGAGCCGCCGTAGGCATCGGCGCGCTTGTTGGAGAGGGGTGAGATGAAGGAATGCAGGAGATAGCCGTGCGCGGCGTGCACCTCCAGCACCTTGAAGCCGGCTTCGCGGGCAAGGCGCGCCGTCGTCGCGAACTGGTCGACCACCTGGCGGATCTCGTCCGCCGACAGGGGGTGCGGCGGGCAACCGTCTTCGTCGTAGGGCAGCGCGCTCGGAGCCACGGGCTGCCAGCCGCCCCGGTCCACCGGGATCGGCGGGCCCTCGCGGCGGATCGGCCCGCTGCCGAGCCACGGGATCTCGCAGCTGGCCTTGCGCCCCGCATGGGCGACCTGGATGGCCGGCACGGCGCCGCAGCGCGTGATGAGGTGGGCGATGCGGCCCAGCAGCGCCTGCTGCGCGCAATTCCAGAGGCCGAGGCAACCGTGGGTGATGCGACCGACCGCCGAGACGTGCGTCGCCTCCACGAAGACGATGCCGGCGCCGCCGGCCGCCCGCGCGCCCAGATGCTGCACGTGCCAGTCGTCGCCGACGCCATCCCGGGCCGAATACTGGCACATGGGCGACACCGCGATCCGGTTCTTGGCCAACACCGAGCGCAGTTGCAGGGGCTGGAACAGCAGCGGGATATCCGTCATGTCTCTCCTGTTACGGCGTGCGCCGCGGCTGGAGCGGTCCAACGCGGGCAATGGGCTGGCGTCGCGACGGCAGTCCCGATCAGTTCACCTGGCGTTCGTAACCCGCCCAGTAGGGCTCGCGCAGCAGCCGCTTCAGGATCTTGCCGGAGGGGTTGCGCGGCAGCGCGTCGACGAAATCGACCGACTTGGGGCACTTGAAGCCGGCGATGCGGGCGCGCGCGAAATCGATGATGGCATCGGCGCTGGTGTCGGCGCCAGGGGCCAGCACCACCACCGCCTTCACCGCCTCTCCCCAGCGCGCGTCGGGAACGCCGATCACCGCAACGTCGGCCACGGCGGGATGGCCGAAGATCGCGCTCTCCACCTCGGCCGGATAGACGTTCTCGCCACCCGAGACGATCATGTCCTTCACGCGGTCGTAGACGTAGAGATAGCCGTCCTCGTCGGCATAGCCGGCGTCACCCGTGTGCAGCCAGCCGGCCCGGATCGTATGGGCGGTGGCGTCGGGCTGGCGCCAGTAGCCCTTGGTGACGCATGGCCCGCGAACGATGATCTCGCCGACCTGGCCGGGCGCGACTTCAGCGCCGTTGGCGTCGACGATCTGCACCGCGAGCCCCGGCACCGCGCGGCCGACCGAGCGCAGCCGGGTCAGGTTGTCCAGGTCGTGCTCCTCGGGCTTCAGCACGGTCGCCAACGAGGTGCTCTCGGTCATTCCGTACATGTGCACGAAGCCGCATTTGAACACGTCGATGGCTTGCCGCAGCAGGTCGAAGGGGATGGGCGAGCCGCCGTAGGTGATGGTGTGCAGCGGGCCGAAGTCGGTGGCCGGGCAGTCGGGATGCTGCAGGCAGAGCAGCAGCACCGAGGGCACGAAGCCGGCGCGCGTGATGGGATGGCGCCGGAAGGCTTCGAGGATCAGGTCGGCGCTGGTCTCGCGCAGGATGACGTTGCAGCCGCCGTGATAGAAGGCGTTGGTGCCGAAGTGGGCGCCGCCGACGTGGAAGAGGGGCAGCGGGATCAGCACCACCTCCTCGGGCCCCCACGGCCCCAGCGCTCCGGACAGGCCGGCGGCGAGCGCGCTGACGACGTTGCCGTTGGTGAGCTCCACGCCCTTCGGAAGGCCGGTGGTGCCTGACGTGTAGAGCTGCATCACCGTCATGTCGGCGTCGTGGGCGAGGCCGGGGTCGGCGTGGGGCTGCCCCGCCTGCCAGGCGTCGAACTCCACATGCCGCGTGCCGTCCGCGCCGACGGCGAGGATCAGCTCGAGCCCGGTCAGCTCGGTGCCGATCTCGTCCAGCAGCGGCAGGTATTCGGCGCCGATGACGAGCGCCTTGGCCTGCGAATGGTTGATGATGAAGGCGATCTCGGGCGGTGCCAGGCGCCAGTTCACGGGGACGATGACGTTGTTCGCCTTCGCTGCGCCGAAGTAGACGTCGTAGAAGCGGTCGCTGTTCTTGGCGAGGACGGCGATGCGCGCCTGGTCGCGGATACCGGCCGCCAGCAGGCCGTTGGCCACCTGGTTGGTGCGCCGATCCAGCGCCGCATAGCTGGTCACCCGCTCCTCGAAGACCATCGCCGGCCTGTCGGGCGTGGCCCGCGCATGCACGCGCGCCAGGTCGCCGACCGCCACGGCAAGGCGCGCGGTAGCTCCCGCGCCGCTGTTGACGTCGTTCACCGTCATGTCCTCCCAAGACGAACGCCACGGACCCGCTATGCGCGCGCGCATGTCGTGGCCAAACACCTGCTTAGATGAACCGTTCACCGGCAACGATCGCGTGTATGCCGGTGGGAAGTGCTCTAGATACAAGGACTTGGAGCGTTCGCATCCGATCGGTTGAGTCGACCTGATCGGGAAATGCTCTAGATGATCTCGAAGACGTCGTAGACGGGGCCGACCGGTGGCCGGCTGCCGACCCCGACGGCAATGACGTCGTTCAGCCAGATGAGGCGCGGGGAGGCCGTCTCGAACTGCACGGCGGTGCGGAAGTACATGTCTTCGGCGGCGACCGGCTCTCCCCGCGCCAGCCGCCGGGCGACCTCGGGCGAGGTGGTGCGCCGGCCCGTATAGGTCATGTAGATGATCTCGCCCTGGTCGGTCTCCAGCATGCACCGCACGTCGAGATGCAGCGCCCCGTCCGGCCGCTGGATCAGCCAATCGCCGCCGCCCGGGAGAACCCGGCCGCGCAACCGCTCGCCGCAGAAGCTGCCGCCCGTCAGGATGCCGGCGCGCCGGTGAAAGCCCATGGGCACCGCGCCGACCACCTGCGGCGTCGTTTCCATGCGGGCAGTGAACAGGTGGCGGCTGGCGAGGGTGCTCATCTCGCCCCGGCCTCCGTCGCGCGGCTGCGTCACGCCGCGATCGCCGAGAGGCGTCGCTTGGCGTCGGCGAACTCGTGCCTCAGGCGCTCGACCAGCTCGGCGACGGGCGGCGCATCGTCGATGGCGCCGATGCCTTGGCCGCAGGCCCAGATGTCCTTCCAGAGCTTCGCCTCCGGGCTGTCGCCGGAGCTGAAGTCCATGGTCTCGCGCTTGCCCGGCGGCAGGTCGAACGGATCGAGGCCGGCCTGGCTGATGCTGCCGGCCAGGTAGTTGCCGTGCACGCCGCTGAAGAAAGCCGAGTAGACCACGTCGCTGCACGTGGAATTGATCAGCATCTGCTTGTATTCGGGCTTGGCGTTGGCCTCGGCCGTGGCGATGAAGCGCGTGCCCATGTAGCCCATGTCGGCGCCCATCGCGAGCGCCGCCAGCAGCGAGGCACCGTCGGCGATCGCCCCGGAGAGGGCGATCGTGCCGGTGTAGAAGGTGCGTAGCTCGCGCACCAATGCGAAGGGGCTCAGCGTGCCGGCGTGGCCGCCGGCGCCGGCACAGACGGTGATCAGGCCGTCGACCCCATCCTCGATGGCCTTCCTGGCGTGGCGGATGTTGATGACGTCATGCAGGACGATGCCGCCGTAGGCGTGCACCGCCTCCACCACCTGACGCGGCGCCCTGAGCGAGGTGATGATGATCGGCACCTCGTGCTTCAGGCACACCTCTACGTCGGCCATCAGACGCACGTTGGACTTGTGGGCGATCTGGTTGACCGCGAAGGGCGCCACGGGCTTGCCCGGGTTGGCCGCGGCATAGGCTGCGAGCTCCTCCTTGATGCGGCGGATCCAGACGTCGAGCTGGTCGGCCGGGCGGGCGTTCAAGGCGGGGAAGGAGCCCACGATGCCGGCCTTGCATTGGGCGATGACGAGCTCCGGGCCCGACACGATGAACAGCGGTGAGGCGATGAGCGGCAAGCTCAGCCGGCCCTCGAGAAGCTTTGGAAGCGCCATCGTCACGTCTCTCCTGTGCCCCGGGACCGGCGTCCGGGCCGCTTGCGCTGCATCTGGCGGGCTGGACGACGGGATCGCCCGGCGCCGGCCAGGACGATGCGAGGCGGCGCGGCCTGGCCCGTGGGGCCACGTCCGGCTGCTTCCCCTCCGCGTTTCGCTCCTCGGTGATCTCACGGCGCCGGGGCGGCGGGCCTCGCCGACGCCCCGTTCCGGCGCTGTCAAGAAAACGGTATGAAAGGGCGGTAGACGTGTCAATAGAACTTCTCGACCATCATGACGGCTCGTGTGGCCGCTGCGGCGGTCAGGACGTCGTCAGCCTGACCAGGGTCTTGCCGAGGTTGCCGCCTTGCAGCATGCGGATGAAGGCGGCCGGGGCCTGCTCGAGCCCCTCGACGATCTGCTCGCGGCCCTTGATGCGGCCCTCGCGATACCAGCGGCTCATGTCGGCGACGGCGGCGGCGTGTCGCTCCTCGTGGTCGCGCAGCAGGAAGCCGCGCACACTCAGGCGCTTGGTGAGGAGGGAAAACCAGCCGGGGCCGGCCGCCGGCGCCGTGGCGCCGTACTCGGAAATCTGGCCGCACACCACCACGCGCCCGAAGTCGTTCATCAGCGGCCAAACGGTGTCGCGCACCGCGCCGCCGACATTGTCGAAGTAGAGGTCGATGCCGGCGTGGCAGGCGTCGGCCAGTTGCCTGGCGAAGTCGGCGGCGTGGTAGTCGACGCTGGCATCGAGGCCGAGCTCCTGCGTCACGTAGCGGCATTTGGCGCTGCCGCCGGCGATGCCGACCACCCGGCAGCCCTTGATCCTGGCGATCTGCCCGACCGCCGAGCCCACGGCCCCGGCCGCCGCGGACACCACCACCGTGTCGGTGGCCCGCGGGCCGCCGACATCGAGCAGGCCGACATAGGCGGTCAATCCCGAGACGCCGAGGGCGCCGAGCCAGACGCGCTCGGGGGCGATCGCGGCGTCGATCCGGCTCGCGCGCGCACCGTCGGATACCGAATACTCCTGCCACCCGGCGTCGGTGGAGACGACCAGGTCCCCCTCCTGGAACTGTGGATGACGGGAGGCGCCTACGCGCCCCACCGCCTGGCCGTAGATGACGCCGCCGATCGGCAGCGGCGGCGCATAGGAGCGGGCGGCGCCCATGCGGATGCGTGCGGCTGGCGCCAGGCCGAGATAATGATGGGCGAGCAGGAACTGCCCGGGGCCCGGCACGGGCATGTCGCCGGAGACCAGTGCGAAGTTGTCGAGGGCAGGCAGCCCCTCGGGCCGGCTGGCGAGGACGATCTGTCGGTTCATGGCAGAGGCCGTGGTTGCGCACGCGGCGGACGGGAGCGGTGCGTCTCCCGCGCGGCGGCAAGGATTAAACCTAAAAAAGGTACAACAATGTTATTGTCGAAACCAGCTGTCGTGCCGGCGATCCGGCGAAGGCTGCAAGAACGCCGGCGTATCGATGCGATATGGGTCGCTCCTGCATCCCGCGCCCCTGCTTAGAGTAGCACGCGCTTTTGATGCGGCGCGTTGCCCGGGCCCAATCGCCCCCCTCCGAGGATGTAAGCCCTTCGGCAGCGTTCAGCCACGGGCGCTCGATGTCCGCTTGTCAGAGACAATCGTAGCTGATAGTCGCATTAATAGGCCTACTCTACTGACAACGCGCCTTCGCGCCGGACGCTTCGACGCGTTCGGCACTTCGGCCGGCGGGGGCAGGGAGTCCGCCCGGCGGGGAAAGGACAGCCATCATGATTGCATTCGACAGTCCCGCGGTGCTGGCAAGCCGGGTGGGGGAGGCCCTCGGTCCCGGCGATTGGACCACCGTCACCCAGGAGATGATCGACCGCTTCGCCGACGCCACGGGCGACCGCCAGTGGATCCATGTGGATGTCGAGCGCGCCCGGCGCGAAGCACCGGACGGCAAGACCATCGCGCACGGCTATCTGCTGCTGTCACTGCTGGGCGTGCTGCAGCCGACCATCTACACCGTCAAGGCCTCACGGATCCTGAACTATGGCATCAACCGGCTGCGCTTTCTGGCGCCGGTGCCGTCGGGCGCGCGCGTCCGCCTGAGCGAGACCGTCAAGGCGGCCGAGCCGGTCTCCGGCGGGCTCCGCATCGCCACCGAAGCGACGATCGAGCTGGAGGGCGCGCCCAAGCCGGCGCTGATCGCCGAGATCGTCTTCCTCTACTTCGACTGAGCCGCCGTGGCGGGCCGGCGCGGCCCAGCCACGCCGATCCGGAGACCATCGCGTGACCATCAACGGCAAAGCCTACATCGCGGGTGCCTACGAACATCCGACCCGGAAAGCGCCCGACAAGACCACGGCGGAGCTGCACGCGGAGGTCGCCAGGGGTGCCCTCGACGACGCGGGCCTGAGCGTCGCGGATGTCGACGGCTTCTTCTGCTCCGGCGACTCGCCCGGGCTCGGCCCGCTCAACATGGCCGAGTACCTCGGTCTGCGAGCCCGCCATGTCGATTCGACCAACACCGGCGGCTCCTCCTACATCGTTGCGGTCGACCACGCGGCGCAGGCCATCGCGGCCGGCAAATGCAAGGTGGCGCTCATCACGCTGGCGGGCCGGCCGCGCAGCGAACCGCAGTCGCCGGCCGAGATCGCCTATCTGAGCGATCCCGGCGTGCCGGACGTGCCCTACGAGACGCCGTTCCGGGCCACCATCGTCAACCTCTACGGCATGGTGGCGCAGCGCCACATGCACGCCTTCGGCACCACCAGCGAGCAACTGGCGTGGATCAAGGTCGCCGCCTCCCACCACGCCCAGCACAATCCTCATGCGCTGTTGCGCGAGGTGGTGAGCGTCGCCGACGTGGTCGGCTCGCCGATCATCGCCGATCCGCTGCATCGCCTCGATTGTTGCGTGGTCACCGACGGTGGCGGCGCGCTGGTGGTGGTGGCGCCGGAGATCGCGCGCAGCCTGAAGCGGCCGCTGGTCAAGGTCCGGGGCGCGGCGGCGGCGGTGAAGCACTCCGACGGCGGCAAGGTCGACCTCGCCTATTCCGGCACCGCATGGTCCGGGCGCGCCGCCTTCGCCGAGGCGGCCGTCACCCCGAGGGACATCAAGTATGTCTCGATCTACGACAGCTTCACCATCACGGTGCTGATGCAGCTGGAGGACTTGGGTTTCTGCGAGCGCGGCACGGGGGGACGCTTCGTCAGCGACGGCAATCTGATCGCCGGCGTCGGCAAGCTGCCGTTCAACACCGACGGCGGCGGCCTGTGCAGCAACCATCCGGCCAACCGCGGCGGCATGACCAAGGTGATCGAAGCCGTCCGTCAGCTGCGCGGCGAAGCCCATCCGGCCGTGCAGGTGGCCAACTGCGACCTCGCGCTCGCCAACGGTACCGGCGGCTACCTGGCCGGGCGTCACGGCAGCGCAACGCTCATCCTGGAAAGGGTCTGATCATGGATGCGGTCCGTCCGGAGGCCCAGGCGGCGCCCTACTGGCGCTCGACCGGCGGCAAGCTGCTGTTGAAGCGCTGCAAGGCGTGCGGCGAGCTTCATCATTATCCGCGTCCCCACTGTCCCTTCTGCTTCAGTGCCGAGACGGAGTGGGTGGAGGCGGCAGGCCAGGGCACGATCTACTCCTACAGCGTGACGCGCCGCGGCGCGGAGCCCTACGCCATCGCCTTCGTCACCCTGGCGGAGGGGCCGACGCTGCTGACCAACATCGTCGATACGCCGCTGGACACTATCGCCATTGGCCAGCCTGTCGACGTCGTCTTCCGGGACGTGGACGGCGTCGCCGTGCCGATGTTCCGGCGCGTGCCGCCGGGCTGAGGACGCCGCGACCGCAGCCCGGCGGCACGCGCCGCATCGTCACTCGGCCGCCGGCCCTCCGGCCGGTGCGCAGTCCGCCTCGCGCGGCGGGGCGGGCGGCCGGGGTCGCAACCGCGCCGGGCGCATGGCGTGCGCCCGCGCCGTCTCGCGAGGAGCTGCCCCGATTCGGGCTCGACTCATAAAACCGGCTAGTCAGATTATTTATTAAGAAGACCTATTGACCGGATATCAGGCCTCATGATTGTCTCGGGGCCGCAAAGCTGCGGGCCGAGGCCGCTGTCCGATCGCCCGAGACAACCGCAGCGCCAGGGAGGCGGGTGACCAGGGATGTCGCAAGTCATCCAGATCTTCATGAGCGGCTTGGCCGAAGGCTGCATCTACGCGCTCGTCGCGCTCGGCTTCGTGCTGATCTACAAGGCGACCGAGATGGTGAACTTCGCGCAGGGCGATCTCATGATGCTCGGCGCGTTCGTCGGTTACTTCCTGATCGTCGGCCTCGGCGCCAACTATTGGATCGCCCTCGTCGGTGCCGTGGTGATCATGGCCGTGTTCAGCTACGCGCTCGACGTCTTCGTCCTGCGGCGCGTGATCGGCCAGCCCCAGTTCGCCGTGGTCATGCTCACGATCGGCCTCGGCTTCGTGTTCCGTGCCGCCGCGTCGATGATCTGGGGCGCCAATCCGCTCGCCTTCGTCACCCCCTTCACCGACGGCACCACCAGCATCGGCGGGGCGCCGATACCCGACGTAAGCCTGTCGATCGTCGCCGGCACCGCCGTCCTGTGCGGGCTGCTGTTCGCCCTGTTCCAGTACACGCCGGTCGGCGTCGCCATGCAGGCCGCCTCCCAGAACCAGCTGGCCGCCTACTACATGGGGATCCCCGTCAAGCGCATCTTCGCGCTGATCTGGGCCATCTCGGGCGGCGTCGCGGCGGTGGCCGGCATCCTGCTCGCGCCACTGACGCTGATCGACACCTCGATCGGCTTCCTCGGCCTCAAGGCCTTCGCCGCCGCCGTCCTCGGCGGGTTCGGCTCGATCCCGGGCGCGCTCGCCGGCGGCATCGCCATCGGCCTGATCGAGCAGTTCTCCGGCGTCTACCTGATGGACGGCTTCAAGGACATCGCCGCCTACGTGGTTCTGCTGCTCGTCCTGTTCGTCAGGCCGCAGGGGCTCTTCGGGGCCGCGGCCAGGAAGCGCGTGTAACGCCATGCGATATCAGTTCAAGACCAGCTACGACCGGGACATCGACCTCTTCGGCGATGCCGCGCAGCGCAACTGGTACCTCGCGCTGCTCGCCGTGTTGTGCGCGGCGCCGCTGGTGCTCGAGCAGTTCTGGCTGGGCGAGCTCTCCTACGTCTTCATCCTGTCGATCGCCGCCGTGGGGCTGATGCTGCTCACCGGCTATACCGGGCAGGTCTCGCTGTGCCATGGCGCCTTTCTCGGCATCGGCGCCTATGCCTACGCGGTCCTGCTGCAACGGGGCGTGCCCTTCTTCGTGGCCGCGCCGCTGGCGAGCCTGATCACCGCCGGCGTGGGGGCCGCCATCGGCTTTCCCGCACTGCGGCTGGTCGGCATCTATCTCGCCATGGCGACCCTCGCCTTCAACTTCATCGTCGAATATGTCTTCGTGCACTGGGACAGCGTGACCGGCGGCTTCTCCGGTTTCGCCGTGCCGCAGCCCACCGTATTCGGCTATTCGATCGTCGACTATCCGCTCTTCTACTATCTCACGCTTGCCGCTTTGCTGTTCGCGCTCTTCGTCGCCAACAACATCATGCGGGCCCCGACGGGACGGGCGCTGATCGCGCTGCGCGACAGCGAGGTGGCGGCCCAGTCGATGGGCGTCAAGCTCACCCGCTACAAGACCATCTCGTTCGCCCTGTCGGCCGGGCTGACCGGGTTCGCCGGCGCCTTCTTCGCCCACAAGATCGGCTATCTGGCGCCGGACGCCTTCGGCATCCTGCTGTCGATCCAGCTGCTGCTGATGGTGGTGGTGGGCGGCCTCGGATCCTTCCGGGGCGCCATCTTCGGCGCGCTCTTCGTCGGCGCCCTGCCGTCGGTCATCGCCCTGCTGCGCGATTTCCTGCCCCAGTCCGTGGCGCGCCAGCCGGGGCTGGAGCCGGGGCTGTTCGGCCTCATCCTGATCGGCTTCATCCTGTTCGAGCCGCATGGCATCGAGGGGCGCTGGCGCAAGCTGCGGCTGTTCTTCTCGCAGTTCCCCATGTACCGCGTCGCTACCTTCAAGAAGCAGAAGAGCTTCACCAAGTCGGAGCGCTTCCGGTGATCGCGCTCGAGGCCAGGGAGCTCGCCCTCCACTTCGGCGGCATCAAGGCTGTCGACGGCATCAGCTTCCAGGTGCCGGAGCGCAGCGTGTTCACGCTGATCGGCCCCAACGGCGCCGGCAAGACCACTGTCTTCAACCTGATCAGCCGGATCTACGAGCCGACGGCCGGCCGCCTCATCTTCGAGGGGCGGGACATCACCACGGTGCCGCCCCATGATATCGCGCGGCGCGGCATCGCTCGCACCTTCCAGAACATCGAGCTGTTCGAGAATGCGACGGTGCTCCAGAACCTGCTGCTCGGCCGCCATGCCCACGCCGCCGGCAACGTCGTGGCCGAGCTCATGTTCCTGCCGGGCGTGCGGCGCCGCGAGATCGCGCACCGCGAGGCGGTGGAGCGGGTCATCGACTTCCTGAACCTCGAGCCCCATCGCGACACGCTGATCTCGGGCCTGTCCTACGGCGTGCGCAAGATCGTCGAGCTCGGCCGGGCGCTGTGCACCGAGCCGCGGCTGCTGTTGCTCGACGAGCCCTCGTCCGGCCTCAACCCGGAGGAGACCGACGACCTCGTGTTCTGGATCCAGGACATCCGCGACATCCTCGGTATCACCGTGCTGATGGTCGAGCACGACATGGGGCTGGTCAGCAAGGTGTCCGACCACGTGCTGGCACTGAACCACGGGCAGGTGATCGCCAGCGGCACCCCCGGCGCGGTCAAGAGCGACCCGCAGGTCGTCAAAGCCTATCTGGGGGGCTGAGCCATGCGTGAGCCGCTGCTCCGGCTGTCCAACGTCGAGACCTTCTACGGCCCGATCCGGGCGATCCGGGGCGTCTCGCTCGACGTGCACCAGGGCACGATCGTCGCGGTGCTGGGTGCCAACGGCGCCGGCAAGACGACGATCCTCAAGACCATCTCCGGCGTCATGGATCCGCTCAAGGGTGCCGTCGTCTTCGAAGGCCGCGAGATCCAGGGCGAGGACCCGGACCGGATCGCCCGGGCCGGTATCGCCCACGTGCCGGAGGGGCGCGAGACCTTTCCCTATCTCACGGTTCGCCAGAACCTGCTGATGGGCGCCTATGCGCGGCGCGACCGGGCGGCCGTGCCCGGCGACCTGGAGATGGTCTACGGCTATATCCCGCGCCTCCGCGACCTGAGCCAGCGCGTCGCCGGCTCCATGTCGGGGGGCGAGCAGCAGATGCTGGCGATCGGCCGCGCACTGATGAGCCGGCCGCGCCTGCTGCTGCTCGACGAGCCTTCCCTCGGCCTGTCGCCGCGACTCGTGGGCGAGGTCTTCGAGCTGATCCGGCGCCTCAACGGCGAGACCGGGCTCACCATCCTTGTCGTCGAGCAGAACGCCGGCACGGCGCTCGCCACCTGTCACTTCGGTTTCGTTCTCGAACTGGGGCGCATCGTCATGGAAGACACCTGCGAGAACCTGATGGCGAAGGACGACATCAAGGAATTCTACTTGGGGATGAAGGACGAGGGCGTGCGGGAGGGGCGGCGCTGGAAGCGGCGCAAGACCTGGCGCTGATGACCCTCGATCGCCGACAGGTGTGCGAATGACGATTGCGATGCAGGCACCCTCGGATCTGCACAGCGTCGCGCCGCAGCGCGGCCCGGCCTGGGCGAGGGTCGATCCCCGGATCCGCTCGATCATCGAGGTGGAGACCCTGCCGCGGCTGTTCGCGGCGGCCACGCGCCAGCGCGGCGACGCCGTCGCCATGCGCATGAAGGAATACGGCATCTGGCAGGGCGTGAGCTGGCGGCAGTATGGCGAGCGGGCCCGCTGCGCCGGGCTCGGCCTGGCTGCGCTCGGGGTCCGCCGTGGCGAGGCCGTCTCGATCATCGCCGAGGGCCGGCCGGAGTGGCTCTACGCCGAATACGGCATCTACGGCATCGGCGCGGTGTGCAACGGCATCTATACCACCGACAGCCCGGCACAGGTCGCCTATATCCTGGGCGACAGCGGCTCCGTCGTCTGCATCGTCGAGAACGAGGAGCAGCTCGACAAGGTGCTGGAGGTGCGCGGGCGCTGCGCCGCGCTGCGCGCCATCGTGGTCATCGACATGAAGGGCCTGCACCAGTTCAGCGACCCGATGGTGATCAGCTTCGCCGATCTCCTGGCGCGGGGCGAGCAGCACGGCCGGGCGCAGCCCGGCGTCTGGGAGGGCGAGATCGAGATGGCGCGGCCTGAGGACGTCGCCGTGCTCATCTACACCTCCGGGACCACCGGCCCGCCCAAGGGAGTGATGCTCACGCACCGCAATCTGGTGTTCAAGATCGAGAATGAGACGGAGCTGCTCGGCCAGTCGAGCCGCGACAGCCTGCTCAGCTTCCTGCCGCTCAGCCATATCGCCGAGCGCTCGTATTCCTCGTTCTTCCCGCTCAAGACCGGCGCGGTGGTCAACTTCGTCGAGAGCGGCGAGACCATGGCGGCCAACCTGCAGGAGCTGCAGCCCACCATCCTCTTCGCCGTGCCGCGCGTGTGGGAGAAGTTCCACTCCGCCGTCGTGCTGCGCATGAAGGAGGCGACGCTGCCGGGCCGGCTGTTGTACCAGGCGGCTATCGGCCTGGGGTACCGGCTGGTGGACCAGCGCATGGCCGCCCGCCGCCCGCCGCTCGCCCTGCGGGCCGCCTATGCGCTGGCGAGCCGCGTGGCGCTGGAGAACGTGCGCCGCTCCATCGGCGTCAGCCGCTGCCGGTATCTGGTGACCGGGGCGGCGCCGATCGCCCCCGACGTCATCAAATGGTATATGGCGCTCGGCCTGGACATGCGCGAAGCCTACGGTCAGACCGAGAGCGCCGGCATGATCACCTGCACGCCGGCGGGATCGGCGAAGCTGGGGACCGTCGGCAAGGGCGTTCCCAACGTGGAGGTGCGGCTGGGTGCCGGCGGCGAGATCCTGGCGCGCGGGCCGAATATATTCGCCGGCTACCTAAATCAGCCCGGCAAGAGCGCCGAAACCGTGGTCGACGGCTGGCTGCACACCGGCGACGTCGGTACCATCGACGAGGATGGCTGGGTCCGCGTCGTCGACCGGCTGAAGGACATCATCATCACCGCCGGCGGCAAGAACATCACGCCATCGGAGATCGAGAATCAGCTGAAGTTCAGCCCCTATATTTCCGATGCCGTGGTGATCGGTGATCGGCGCAAGTTCCTCACCTGCCTGATCATGGTCGACCAGGACAATGTCGCCCAGTTCGCCCAGGACAACGGCGTGCCGTTCACCAGCTTCGCCTCCCTCTGTCGGGCCAGGGCCGTGCAGGACCTGGTGGCGGCGGAGATCGAGAAGGTGAATCGCAACGTCGCGCGCGTCGAGACGATCAAGACCTTCAGGCTGATCGAGCAGGTGTTGACCGCGGAGGATGCCGAGCTGACGCCGACGATGAAACTGAAGCGGAGCTACGTCAGCGAGACCTACCGCGAGCTGATCGACGAGATGTACCGCGAGCCCGCGGTCTGACGGCCGCCGTGCGCGCGCGAGCCGCAACGAGGGCGCGACGGTCGCGCCGGCACACAGGAGACTTGATCCCATGACGACACGTTTGGACGGCCGCGTGGCCATCGTTACCGGCGCCGGCGCCGGCCTTGGTCGCGCCCATGCGCTGCTGCTCGCCCAGCAGGGCGCCAAGGTGGTGGTCAACGACCTCGGCGGGGCGGTGAATGGCGTCGGCGGCGACCAGGCGGCCGCCGACCGGGTGGTCGCCGAGATCAAGGCGGCGGGCGGCGAGGCCGCGCCGAACTACGATTCCGTCGAGACGCCGGAGGGCGGCGCCGGCATCGTCGAGACGGCGCTCAAGCGGTTCGGGCGCCTCGATGTCCTGATCAACAACGCCGGCATCCTGCGTGACAAGAGCTTCGCCAAGATGGAGCTGGCCGACTTCGAGAAAGTGCTGAAGGTGCATCTTTTCGGCACGGCCTACTGCACGAAGGCGGCGTGGCCGGTGATGGTCGAGCAGAAGTACGGTCGCGTCGTCGTGACGACCTCGGTCGCCGGCACCAGCGGCAACTTCGGCCAGGCCAACTACGCCGCCGCTAAGCTCGGCCTCGTCGGCTTCATGAACGCCCTCGCCATCGAAGGGCAGAAGAACAATGTCCTCATCAACGCGGTCTCTCCCGGCGCCAACACGCGCATGACGGAGGGCCTGGTCGGCGACGCGATCACCGCCTTCATGGGGCCGGAGAACGTATCGCCGGCCGTCGCCTGGCTTGCCAGCGAGGCCTGCAACGTGACGGGCACCATCATCACCGCGGCCGCGGGCGGATTCGGCCGGCTGCACTATTTCGAGACGGCGGGCGTGCAGTTCGACCCCCGGCAGCCGATCACCGTCGACATGTTCGCCGAGCGCTTCGCCGATATCTACGGCCTCGACACCGTCGTGCCGAGCACGGCCGGCCCTGCGGGCTACATCGACCAGCGCCTGAAGAGCGCGAGCCTGATCTGAGGTCTTGAACTGAGAGTACGTCGTCGTGACCGGGTGATGCCGCCCGGTCATCGCGTGCGTGAGGCCGTCCGGCCATCGCATCCGGCGGCCGTGCGCGCGCAGCGGGCCATCCAGCGAAAACAAGGGGAGGGGAGTATCATGTTCACCAAGGTCTTCGGCGTCGTCGCCGCCGCCTGTCTGGTCGCCGCGCCAGCGCGCGCCCAGGCCCCGCTGCACGGGGTCAGCGACAGCGAGATCCTGCTGGGCTCGGTCACGGCGCTGAGCGGCCCCGCCGCCTTCGCCGGCGTTGCCGAGACGGCGACCCTGCAGATGGGGATCGACGAGATCAACGCCGCCGGTGGCATCCACGGCCGCAAGCTGCGGCTCATCGCGGAGGATGCGCAATACCAGGTGCCGCGGGCTGTGCAGGCGGCCAACAAGCTGATCAGCCGCGACAAGGTCTTCCTGATGGTCGCCAACATCGGCACGCCGATGAATCTCGCGATCTTTCCCGAGCAGTTCAAGGCCAACATCCCCAACATGTTTCCCGCCTCGCAGGCCAGGCAGATGTGGCTGCCGTTCGACCGCCTGAAGTTCGTGGCCGCCTCCGGCTATTACGACCAGGCGCGCTCGACCATCAGCTGGATGGTGCAGGCCAAGGGCAAGAAGAACGTCTGCGCGCTCTACCAGGACACCGATTTCGGCAAGGAGACGCTGGACGGGGTCAAGGATCAGGCCGCCGCATCCAAGATCCCGGTGGCCGAAACCGCGGGATATCGCCCGACCGATACGGACTTCACAGCCCATATCCTGAAGCTCAGGGCGGCCAAGTGCGAGCTGGTGCTGCTCGGCAGCCTCGTCCGCGACTCCATCCTGATCTACACCTCGATCCGCAAGAACGGCTGGACCGATGTGGACGTCGTCGGCAACGCCGCTGGCTACGACCCGGTGGTGGCCGCTGCGCCCGGCATGGACGGTTACTACGCGGCCACCTCGGCGCTGGTCCCCTTGCGCGACGAGGCGCCCGCACCGGTGCAGAGGTGGATCGATGCGTACAAGAAGCGCACCGGCAGCGACCCCAGCACCTCCGCCATCAACGGCCAGGTGGCGATCGATCTGATCCGCATCGGCCTGGAAAGGGCCGGCAAGAACCTGTCGGTCGAAACGTTCATCGCCGGGATGGAGAGCATCCGAGACTACCACGACATGTTCGGCGGGCCGGAGCAGAACTACAGCGCGACGAGCCATCAGGGCACGCGCTCTTCCTTCCTGACCGAGCTCAAGGGTGGCAAGTTCATCCCCCTGAGCAAGGAACCGGTCGACTACAAGGATTAGTCTAGAGCGTTTTCGAGCGAAGTGGACGCCGGTTCGCGTGAAGAAAACACAACAAATCAGTCAGATAGAGCATTTCGGCGATTCGAGGAAACGCGGAAATGCTCTAGAGCGGCATCTGCCCGGTCTCATGACTGGATCTGATCGGGCCCATCCTGGGAGGGATCGATGGCGGAGCGAGCCAAGCACAAGGTCATCATCACCTGCGCCGTGACGGGGTCGATCCACACCCCGTCCATGTCGCCGCATCTGCCGGTCTCCGCCGAGGAGATCGCCGAGGCCGCGATCGGCGCCGCCGAGGCGGGCGCTGCCATCGTGCACCTGCATGCGCGCCATCCGGAGAGCGGCTTGCCCGACCAGAGCGTCGATGCCTTCACCCCCTTTCTGAAGGTCATCAAGCAGCGCTCCAACTGCGTGCTCAACATCACCACCGGTGGCGCGACGACCATGACCATCGAGGAGCGCGTGCGGCCGGCTGCGCACTTCAAGCCGGAGGTGGCGAGCCTCAACATGGGCAGCATGAACTTCGGGCTCTATCCGATGCTCGAGCGCTTCAAGGAGTTCAAGCACCCCTGGGAGCGCGACTACCTGGAAGGATCGCGCGGCCGCATCTTCCGCAACACCTTCGAGGATATCGAATACATCTTGACGACGTGCGCGGAGAACGGCACCCGCTTCGAGATCGAGTGTTACGATATCGGCCATCTCTACACGCTGCGCCACTTCGCCGACCGGGGCATCGTCAAGCCGCCCTTCTTCATCCAGAGCGTCTTCGGCATTCTCGGCGGCATCGGTCCGCATGCGGAGGACGTGATGCATATGAAGCGGACGGCGGACCGGCTGTTCGGCTCCGATTATCGCTGGTCGGTGCTCGGCGCCGGGCGCCATCAGATGGCCATCGCGGCACAAGCCGCCGTCATGGGCGGCAACGTCCGTGTCGGCCTCGAGGATTCGCTCTGGCTGGGGCCGGGCGAGTTGGCGCCGTCCAACGCCGCTCAGGTCAGGCGCGCGCGTCACCTGATCGAGGGGCTCGGGCTCGAGGCGGCGTCACCCGACGAGGCGCGCGCCATGCTCGCCCTCAAGGGCGGCGAGCGGACGGAGTTCTGATGCGCCGGGGTGAGCGGGGAGAGGCCAATGGCAAGCCCTGAATTCGCCGCGCTTCTGGCCGCGCTGGGCCGGCCGCAGGCGGACGCCGATCTCGGCATCCAGGCCCGGCGCGCCGGCTTCGAGCGGCTGGCCGACAGCCTGCTGCCCCTCGACGACGACGTCCGCTGCCAGCCCATGATGATCGGCGGCGTGGCCTGCGACGGGATCAGCGCCGGCAGCGCGGGGCCGCGCCGAACCATCGTCTTCCTGCACGGCGGTGGGTATACCGTCGGTTCGCCGCGGACGCATCGCGACCTGCTCGGCCGTCTCAGCCGGGCGGCAGGGGCCTTCGTCGTGGCGCCCGACTATCGATTGGCGCCCGAGCATCCGTTCCCGGCGGCCTTGGAGGACGCGGTGCAGGTCTACCGCACGCTGCTGAGCCTGGGGGTTCCGCCGTCGGGCCTCCTGGTGGCCGGAGATTCGGCCGGAGGGGGGCTGGCCTTGTCGCTGCTGCTCACGGCGCGCGACGCCGGCCTGCCGTCGCCGGCTGGCGCAATGCTCATTTCGCCATGGACCGATCTCACCCTGTCGGGGGCTTCGCTGGACGAGAACGCCGCCTGCGACCCGCTCGTGCAGCGGCGCGGGGCAGCCGCCTCTGTCCAGCGCTATATCGGCGCCGCGGGGGATGCCGCCCATCCTCTGGTCTCCCCTCTCTTCGCCGACCTCCGCGGCCTGGCGCCGCTGTTCATCCAGGTGGGGCTGGCGGAAGCGCTGCGCGACGACGCCTTGCGCCTGGCCGAGCGGGCAAACCAGGCAGGGGTCGACGTCGAGCTCGACCAATGGCCCGAGATGATCCACATCTGGCCCTTCTTCGCCAAACTCATTCCCGAAGGGCGCGGCGCGATCGATCGCCTCGCCCGCTTCGCGCGGGCGAGGGTGCGCGGCCCGATCGATTGAGCTTGGGCATTCCGCGGGGGGCCACCATGCCAGGCGCCGGCGCTGGCTTTTCCCCCGTGAACGGGCGCCCCGGCGCCCTGGTCGGCCGGCCCGGCCGCTACCAGGCGGCGAGCAAGATGCCGAGGAGGTCGTCCCGGCCGCGGATCGGCTGGGCATTCTGGTGCAGAAACCAGTCATACTCCGCGTCGCACGCCACGTCCGGCAAGATGTCGCGATCGATGCCGAGATCACGCAGCCGCTGCGGTATCGGCATAGCCTTCAGAAATCCCTCGATCGCCGCGACGACAGGGGCCACGGCGTCTCCGGACGTGTCGATGCGCAGCAATTCGGCAAGGTCGGCAAGGCGCCTTCCGGTGGCGGGCGCATTGAAGCGCATGGCATGAGGCAGCAGCACCGCATTGACGAGCCCATTGTCCAGGTGGAGCCGTGCGCCGATGGCATGGCCGAGGACCGACGCGAGGGCGCCGGTGGTGTGGTCCGTGCCGCGACCGCACATGAGCGCGGCGAGCATGAGCTCGCCGCGCGGCGCGAAGCTGTCGTCGCGGGTGCCGAGCTGCCCGGTGCGGCGCAGCAGCAGGCGCAGCGCATGCATCAGCTCTGCGTCCGCCAGCGGTTCGCGTGTCAGCGATTCCAGCCCCTGCACGGCCATGACGAAGGTGTTCAGCGCGGCGCTGCGCACCAGCTCGGGCGGCGCGCCCATGGCCAGGTCCGGGTGCATGAACAACGCCTGGGCCCGCGTCTGGGGATCGAACAGGGTCAGCCGCCGCCCGCTCGCCGGATCGAGCACGGCAGCGCCGGCCTTACCGTAGGCCGTCGTCGGGGTCGTCGGCACGACGAACTGGGGGAGCTTGGGCCGCGTCAGCCGGGGGCTCATCGGCGGCCGCCCGGGCCGGACCTGCGCGCAGAGCTGGTGGATGTCCCCATCCTCCGCGAGAAGGATCGCCGCGGCCCGCGCCGTGACAATGGCGGAGCCTCCGCCCAGGGCCACCACCGCGTCCGCTCCGGCGTGGCGGATCGCCCCGGCGGCGGCCTCGACCGCGGCGAGCGGGCTGTGTGCGCGGACGCCGTCGAACACCCCGACCAGTCGGTCGCCAAGCCCGGCCCGCCGGACCAGATCGACGGCGCCCGCGCGAACGACCGACGCGCCGCAGACGACGACGGCGCGCGTGCAGCCGAGGCGCCGCATTTCCGGCGCCAGCTGGCTGAGGCTGTCTCCGCCATAGTGGACCCTCAGACCCGCCGTGACGTGCTTGAACGAGATGGAGTCGGGCATGGCGAGCGTATCCGGATCGATTGAGAGGAAGTGCTCCAGTGTCAAAGGCTTGGAGCACACTCTTCCGATCGGATGCATGCATCCGGTCGGGAAATGCCCTACCGCATGGACTGGCCGCCATTTATGTCCAACACGGCGCCGGTCACGAAGTCGGCGGCCTCGGACGCCAGGTAGACCACGGCCGCGGCGATCTCCTCGGGCCGCCCGATGCGTCCGGCCGGCAACGCCGCGGCTGCCGCCGCCTCGTCCTCCCGGGATAGCACCAGGCGCAGCATCGGCGTCTCGATCATGCCCGGCGCGATGGCATTGACCGTGACACCAAGCGGGCCGCCTTCGCGCGCCGCCGTCTTGGTAAGCGTCAGGACCGCGCCCTTGGCGGCCGAGTAGGCGGCGCTGCCACGCACGCCACCGACCTGGCCGGCAAGCGAGCTCACTGTGATGATGCGCCCGTGAGCGACCGGAGCTGCCGCGCGTCGCCGCAGCATCTCGCGCACGACGAGGAAGCAGCCTCGAGCATTGACCGCGAAGCTGCGCTCCCATTCGTCCAGCGACGTGTGCACGAGGCCGGTCCTGGCGCCGTCACGGGCGATCAGCAGGCCGGCGAAGTTGGCGAGCACGGCAGCGGGGCCGCGGCTGGCCTCGACGGCCTCGAAGAGTGCCACCACCGAAGCCTCGTCGGTGACGTCGACGCGGTAGGAGCCGTGGCCGGTTCCAGGCAGCAGACTGGCCGTTTCGTCGGATGCCGCCTCGTTGAGATCGGCCACGGCGATGGTCATGCCTTGCCCGGCCAGGGCGATGCTCGCGGCACGACCGAGACCGCTGCCGCCGCCGATGATCAAAGCCAGTCTGTCAGCCATCGTGAGCTCTCCGGTGGCCCTGCGGCCGTGGTTGACTGATCTGCCGAGCGCGAGGGCGCTGCGTCTTCAGGCAGCTTTGCGCCAGGACTTCACTTCCGGCAGCACCTTCGCGGCGTAGAGGCGCATGTTGCGTTCTGCCTCCGCTGTCGTCAGGCCGCCGTAGGTCACGTTGACCTGAATGTCGAAGTCGCCGATCAGCTTGCGCCGCCGCTCGTAGTTCTCAAGGATCTGGTTGGGCGTTCCGAAGTTGTTGACCCGTACGTACTCTTCGCGCGCCTTGACATGATCGGCCGTCCGCGCCTTGTTGGCCGCCTCGGCATAGGCCGTGTACCCTTTCGTCTTTTCGAAATGATTGCTCTTGAACTCGTAGTGATCGATGATGATGTCGTAGTAGTTGCCGATGTGCTTGAGAGCCTTCTCTTCCGCCCGATCCGCGCTCTCGTCGCAGAACATGAATTCCGTGCAGGTCGGCGGCGGCGCGGCGTGCCCCTGGGAGTCCGCGAACAGGCGACGGTACGTATCGAAATGGGAGACCATCTCGGCCCACGGCTTCTGCGCGAAGACGGTCATCCTGAGCCCGAGGCCCGCGGCAATTGGCACCGTATCGGCTGACATCGCGACACAGGTGATCCGATCCTTGAAGCTGCGGAACGGGCGTGGCCGAACCTCCGTCCGCTTCTGCTTGTAAAAGGGGCCGCTGCCTTCGACCACGCCGGTCTCGACACCGGCGATGACCATCTTGGCTGCCTCGTTGAATCTCTCTCTTGCTTCATTCATGTCGATGCCGAAGGCTTCGTATTCGCGACGTGCAAGACCCCGGCCGATGCCGAAGTGAGCGCGGCCCTGGCTCAGATGGTCGAGAAGGATCATGCGTTCGACGACGCGCAGCGGGTTGTTCCACGGCAGGATGACGGCGCCGGTCATCAGCTCGAGGCGCTTGGTCTGAGCGGCGACCCAGGACAGGAAAGCGACGTTGTCCGGCGCCATCGAGTAGTTGCTGAAATGGTGCTCGACAGCGCTGATCTTATCAAATCCAAGCGGCTCGGCGAGGCTGGCGATATGAAGGTCGCGTCGATAGGCGTCCGCATCCGATAGCTCGTCGAACACGTTCTGGAAGATGCAATTGATACCGACGGTGGTCATAGGCAGCTCCCTCGCGAAGGCCGGTCTGGCGACCTAGTCTCAATGGCATATTATCCTATTTATAGGTTTACATTGAGCCGATTGGCAAGCCGCCCCGTCTGTCGATGGCGAGGGCGCATCGAGCGGGCGCTCCGCGCCGACCGGCAGTGACGAGTTATGACTCCATGAATTTGGACCGTCCCTGCTGGCCCTTTAGAGCGTTTTCGAGCGAAGTGGACGCCGGTTCGCGTGAAGAAGACGCGACAAATCAAACAGATAGAGCATTTTGGCGATTCGAATAAACGCGGAAATGCTCCAGGTCTCCAGGCGGCCTGGGCATCACGCAGCTCACAAGCCGTCACATATCCTGTACGTTGCGGCGAGGGGAAAGGTCGGACAGTTCGCGCTCGGGTCTGTCCCGGAAAGGTGCGCTTTGAAGCCAAGCGGTGATCTGATCAAGTAGCCACACGCGATGGGGCGGCCATTCGAGATGGTGGTCGTTGCTGGGAAAATATTCAAGGCGCAGCCGGGGGCCAAAATCAATGGCCGGAAACGCATCTAGCAACTGCTCCCGGTAACAGTGCCGATGCTGCATCCCGCCCGTGAACAATGCAAATACCTCGACATCGTTGTCGACCAGCCCACGGTATACGGCCTCCAGGCCTGCGTACACCGCCGGTGAATTGGGATCGAACGGAGGTGTAGTGCTGTTGCTAAATGTCAAGCCTTTGACTTGCATTTTAAGCCTGCGCCAGAGGGGGTGGCTGCCATCGGCGAGTTCGGACCACGTCGTGCGGTGAGCGAGCCGCTGTTGAAGGTGCAAGCGCCGATAACGGGCCGTTCTGGGAATGAGTGGATCGATCAGCATCGCGCCGACGACGCGGCGATCAAGCGAAGCACGATGCGCCGCCAAGGTCGCGCCATCGCAAAGTCCGAGTAAGACCACTCGTTCGCCCATGGCTGCGAAATAGTCCAAGGCCAATCGGATGTCGTCGACCGCTGCGTTGCCGGGGGACAAGCCGTCGCCTCTCGTCAGGCTGTCACCGATGCCCGACAAGTCGAACCGAAGCATCCGGTAGCCAAGCGCTGCCAGGCGACGGGCGAGGGAGACGTAAACCCGGCCTTGGCCGCTTCGCACCAGGATTCCGCCGTTGATCGCCACGACAACGGGCAACGTCGGATCAGGGCGCGAAGCCTGTGTGATGATCCCGACCAGGCTGTCGCCAAGGCCGAAAGTCACCGCGCGTTCGCTGATCGTCCCGCTCACCCCATCCACGCGGTGATCCTCCCCAACGCGTTGACCGGCATCGGGCCGCCGAACTCGGGCGAGTCCTCCCTCCACGGAGGCCGATCGCGAACGCGCTCGAGCGTCAACCGGTTCGGTATCACGTTTGCGATGGTGCCGAGGGCGGCAGCGTCAGTGCCGCGCGACTCGCTGAGCACAAGGAGGATCTTTTGCTTCAACCGTGTCAAGAGACCGGCCAGATCGATCGCCGCCATTTGCTGCTCGATCCTGGCTGGAAGAGGGTGGCACAGCCGGTTGGGCGTGTCCGCCGGCGGAAGCGGTAAATAGCGCGTGCGTTCATTGACCCAAGCGGCGTGCTTGAGTTCGAGCTCATCGAGATAGCTGCGCCCGACCACGACCGGATCCCAGAGCACGAGTCGGTCGATATCGACCCGGCGTACCGCCGCCTCGGCGGCGAGCGCCGCGCCGATCCGCGCTCCGATGAGCGAAACGCGCAGGGCGCCGGCCATGCTCTTCAGTTCATCGATGGCCGAGTCGATATCGGTGCGCCAGCCTTCGAGATCGGCTTCCGTGCTTTCTCCCGCTGAATCGCCAGCGCCGAAATAGTCGAAGCGCAGCACGTGATAGCCGCCCGCCGCCAGATTGAGGGCGAGGCGACGGAAGACGCCATGGGAAAACGTGTACTCCGGCCCCCAAGGCGCGCAGAATACGACCGCACGCGGCGCCTTCGCATTCAAACCCTCCGCCGGATCGTAGACTCCGAAAAGTCGTCGTTGGCCTTCACCAAAGAAGAACGGTGTCATTGGCCCAATCCGGCTCCATTGCGCTGGATACCCGCGGCAACCTCGCGCAGCGACTGGAAGTACAATGCGCGAGGGTCCATTCGCGAACCGAGGCGCCGTTGGACGGCTGCGGCGACGCGCAGGGACAGCAATGAGTGGCCTCCAAGCTCAAAAAAATTGTCGCCGGGCCCGATGTCCCTGGCGTCCAGGAGCTCGCACCAGATGTCGGCCAGCGTCCGCTCGATTCCGTCCGCCGGGGGCTCGTCGCGCCTGTGCGCCCTTGTTCCAGCGCGGAACGGGTTCGGCAGTCGCGCGCGATCCACCTTGCCACTCGGCAATAGAGGTACCGCTTCGAGCGTCACGAACAGAGCAGGCACCATGTAATCGGGAAGCTTGGCGCGTAGATAGCGGCGCAACTCGCTTGTCGTGGGCTCGCCTCCGAGCCAGAAGGCGAGGTAAGCCACGAGCGCGGAACCGCTGCCACCATTCGAAACCGAGACGTAGGCCTGACGAACGGCAGGGTGGGACGAAAGTGCAGCCTCGACTTCCCCGAGCTCTATGCGGAACCCGCGAATTTTGATCTGGCCGTCGCGGCGGCCGATGAAATCGAGCGTGGCGTCGGCCCGCCAGCGCGCTAGGTCGCCCGTGCGGTATACCCTCTCGGTGCGACCGAGGATGCGGAGATCAACGAACCGCTCGGCGGTCAGGTCCGGCCGATTGCGATAGCCGCGCGCCACGCCGTCTCCGGCGATCACCAGTTCGCCCGGCGCTCCGACGGGAGCGAGAGTTCCAGATGGCTCCAACACATAGATCCGTGTGTTGGGGATCGGTCCCCCAATCGGCCGGCGGCCGCCGCCGACGTCGGCAGCCACCACTCGGTGCATCGCGGACCAGACGGTTGTCTCGGTCGGCCCGTAGACATTCCATAAGTTCTCCACCCGATCGATCAGCGCTTCAGCTAGGTCGACCGGCATGGCCTCACCACCACAGAGCGCCGTCAGATCGGCCTTGCCCTGCCAGCCGTCTTCCAGGAGTAGCCGCCACGTCGTGGGGGTGGCCTGGAACAGGCCGATATCGTGTGCGTCGATCAGCGAGGTGAGCGCCGAGCCGTCCACCGTGTCCGCGGAGTCCGCGAGTACAACGCGCCCGCCGCTCGTCAGCGGCAGCCAAAGTTCCAGGCCCGCGATATCGAATGCAGGCGTCGTGACCGCGAGCAGCGTCTTGCCGGCGGCTGGGCCAAGCTTGAGGCGCATCGCGTCGAGAAACGCGGCCAAGTTGCCATGCGTGACCTCGACGCCTTTCGGTCTACCCGTGGAGCCGGACGTGTAGATCAGATAGGCGATGTCGTCAGCCCCGATCGATACCTGAGGTGGGCGATCGGGCGCGGCGGCGATCGCGGTCGCCTGCTCGTCCAGAAGCAGTACGGAGGCAAACGCGAACTGGCCGGCAAGATCGGACGTGGTCAAAACGCACATCACGTCCGCGTCCTCGAGGATCAACCGCGTGCGCTCGACCGGATGTGCCGGGTCGAGCGGAACGTAGGCGGCACCGGCCTTCAACACCGCGGCGAGGGCGAGGGGAAGGTTCAGGCCGCGTTCCAGGCACACTCCGACGCGCGTGCCCGTCTTTGCGCCGAGCCCCACGAGTCGATGGGCGATCTCGTTGCTCTGCGCATCGAAAGCGGCGAAGTCGAGCTCAGCTGTTCCGGCCCGGATCGCCACAGTGCCCGGGTGCTGCCGCGCGATTTCGGCGATCTGCCGATGAACCGGTCGCTCGCGATCGAACCTGTGAGCCGTGGCGTTCCAGTCGTTCGCCATACGGTGCGCCTCGTCGTCCGACACCAGCGGCACATCATGCAGACGCGCCTCGGGTGTCTGGTGGGCCGCACGCAACAGGCGGCGGAATTGCCCGTGGAGGCGTTCGATCGTCGCCTCCTCGAAGAGGACCGCATCGTATTCGTATGCCGCAAGCATAGCGCCGGCTTGAGGGCCTGCGCTGGCGCGGGACAGCTCGAGGCTGAGGTCGAAGCGCGAGGCCCCGGTATCGCCGTCGATCGGCGCGGCGACGGTGCTACCTGGCGCCGGATCTTCACCGCCCTGGAAGTCCATCAAGGTGAACAGGGTTTGGAACAAGGGCGGATACGATGACGTGCGAGGTGGGTTGACGGCTTCGACGACCATATCGAACGGGAGATCGCTGTGCCGGAAAGCTGCAAGCGTCCTGTTCTTGGTGCGCTCGAGCAATTCGGTGAAGCGCGGCGAGCCGCTGAGGTCACCGCGCAGCGCGACATCGTTGACGAAGCAGCCGACGATATCCGCGAGGCCTTCCTCGTCGCGCGTCGCAAGCGGAGTGCCGACGACGATGTCATCCTGGCCGCACAGACGCGACAGGAGCGTCTGCCAGACGGCGAGCAGGGCCATGAACAGCGTCGCCCCGCGTGTGCGGGCAACGTCCTTGAGCGCCTCGACGTCGGCCTTGTCGATATGGCCGCAATAGCGGCCGCCGCGGCTGGAGCCCTGTGCGCGCCGTGGCCGGTCCACGGGGAGATCGAGGCGCGGGGCCTGCGCCAGCGTCTCGCGCCAGAACGCGATGTGCCCGGCGAAGCCCTTCGTCTGTGCTCTGTTGCGCTCCCATGACGCGAAGTCCGAATACTGAAGTTTCAGCAAGGGCAGCCGGGCAGAGCGCCTCTCGGCGCGGGCATGATAGAATTCGTGCAGATCCCGCCAGACGATGTCCAGCGAGCGACCATCCGCGATGATGTGGTGGACGACGAAGACGATGAAATATTCGCTCGGCGTCAGGCGAACGGCGCGCATCAGCGCAAGTTTGCCTTCGGCCATGCTGAGGGGGGTGCGGAGCGCCTCGCGCCCGAACGTCCGCACGGCCTCCTCAACGTCGGTGGGAGGATCGCTCGATAGGTCGACGACATCCAAGGCGATGCGCGCGCGCGGCAGAACGTCGAGGACAGGCTCGCCGTCCACGGCCACAATCCGAGTGCGGAAGGCCTCATGGCGCGCGAACAAGTCGTCCACCGCCGCCGCGAAGATATCTAGATCGAGCGGCTCGCGGACTCGGAGCGAACTTCCGATGCTGTAGCGCAGCGAACCGGGGTCGATCTGGTCGAGAAACCACAGACGCTTCTGTACGGAGGACAGCGGCAGACCCGTGGCGGCAGCACGCGGCCGGATCCGCTCCCCGGCGGCTTGCGATGCGGGCTGCACGCCACGCTCGTTCAGCACCGAGATGATGGCATCGCGGTTTGCCGCGATCTCCTGGCGTGAATCGGCATCGATGGCGTTGCGCGGGGCTCGGAAGCGCAGATTGCCGGCCTCGACCCACAGGTCGACCCCGCGCGCGCTCAGCCGCAGAAGAATTGCCTCAGCGATCATATAGGAGTGAGACATGGCTTCTTCGCTGCTACTTCCCGCTAGAGCATTTCCGCGTTTCTTCGAATCGCGGAAACGCGATATCTATTTGTTTTGCCGCGTTTTCTTCACGCGAACCGGCGTCCACTTCGCTCGAAAACGCTCTAGCCGCTGCTCGGCTCGCCACTCGGTCCGATGTCGAACCGATCGGCACGAATCCAGAGGGTTCCGATTAGAACAACGAGTGCGGTCAGCCCGAGAGCGACGCGCGGACGCAGTGCCCCGCCGCCGACGACCGACAGAACTCCATCGATGCAGAATGCTTGCGTGAAGAGCGCGTTGGCACCGCCCCAAGCCGGAGCTGCGCGGCAGGCGTGATCCAGCGCCAGCAGCACCGCGAAGCCAGCGCCTCCGAGGATGGTCAGCAACACCAGATCATGGGCGTCCGGCCAAATCCACACGCTCGGCATGGCAGGCGTGGCCGCGACGAACACGGCAATCGCGGTGTAGAACATGTTCGTCGAGAGAGGCTGCTCCCGCAACGAACGTGTCAGCACGACGTACAGGCTGAACGACCCCGCCGCCGCCAAGGCTAGGCCGATGGCGGACAGCGATGGCGAGCGCACATGCCCGAACATGGCAGCCACGCACAGAGCTCCGACAAAGCTCGCGGCCACGACGGCCCACGGCGGCCGCTCTTTGAGGCAGACGGCCGCGATGGCGATGATCAAGGCGGGCGCCATCCAGAACATGGACCAGACGAACTCCACTGCGATGCCATGCGCGAGAGCGATGGCAAACGAACCCGGCATGACGATCATCATAAGCGACCGGCAGACGTGCGATACGGGCCGTGACGTACGCCAAAAGGTGACCGGCGTTCGCTGCCCCCAGATGAGCAAGACGATCATCAGGTGTACGGCATACCGGCACCAGACGATCTGAAGCAGACTCAGGGGTTCGCGCAGCTCCGCGACGAGCAGCAGCTCCAGCCCGGCCCAGCCGATGCCGAACAAGCCCGCCCACGCCATGGCCCGGCGCACGGCATTGTCGCCGGCCACCCAGCGCATCAGGGCGTCGGCCTGGGTCATAGCTGGCCTTCCTCCCATTCCATCTCGGCGTCGACCGCCGGCGCCTCGCCCGGGCCGCCGTCATCGAACGCGAGCTCGCTCATGACGATGCGCCCGACATCGGTCAGACTGGCACCGCCCAGCAGATCCGCTACCGCCAGGCGCACGCCGAGCGCGGCCAGCACGCGGTTGCGGAACTCCATCGCCATCAGGGAATCCATTCCCAGGTTGAGCAGCCGCTCGTGCCGGTCGACCTTCTGTGTCGCCGGCAGGGCCAGGACGCGCAGGACCTGATCGGCCAGGAAGGCGTCGAGCAAGCCGCGCCTGGCCTCCGGCTCCGCCGCGCGCAGATCTGCGCCGATCGTGACGGGCAGTGTCGGCTCGGCAGCGGCGGCGGAGGCGTCGACCAGCCCCCGATAGAAGGGCCCGACCGTTGCCGGCAGGCGCGAACGCACGATGGGGACCGCCGCGACCTGGGGGCCATCGCCGCTGGCCAGCAGCGCGCCGAGCATCTCCATCCCGGAATCCGGCGTGATCATCTCCAGGCCCATCGCCGCCCAGCGCCTGTGATGGTCTTCACCGACGCCCGCGGCCATGCCCACCTCTGCCCAACTGCCCCAACTGATGCTGAGCGCCGGCCGCCCGCTCGCGTGCCGATAGCTGGCAAGTGCGTCGAGGAAACCGTTGGCGGCCGCGTAGTTGCCTTGGCCCGGCGATCCGAGCAGCGAGGCGCCGGAGGAGAACAGGACGAAGAAGTCCAGGGGATCGCTCAAGGTCAGTTCGTGGAGCAACCAGCCGCCGCGAACCTTCGGCGCCATCACGCGCGCAAAGCGCTCCGGCGTCTGCTCGGACAGCATGCCGTCGTCGAGTACGCCGGCGGCGTGAAGGACGCCGCGGATCGGACCCAAGCCGCTGCGGGCGTCAGCCAGGAGGTCCGCCAGGGCGGCGCGATCGCCCACGTCCGCTTGAGCGGTCTGCACTGTTGCCCCACTCGTCTCGAGGCGCTGGATGGCAGACAGCGCGTCCGGGCCGGGCGCGCGGCGCCCCATGAGGATGAGCTTGCGCGCGCCCTGCTGGACGAGCCATTCGGCGGTCGTCAGCCCGAGGCCGGTCAGCCCGCCGGTGATCACATAGACGCCATCATCGCGGATGGCCGCCGGCTTGGGCTGAGTGACCACGACCTTTCCGGTGTGCAGCCCCTGGCCCATGTAGCGGAACGCGTCTTCGGCCTGGTGCAAGGGGTAGACGGTCTGCGGCAACGGGCGCAGTGGCCCGTCGTCCATGTCGGCGAGAATGTCGACCAGCATCGACCGGATCCGTTCCGGCTCGGCGGCGGCGACCTCGCCCAGGTAGAGCGGGTGATAGTCGATGCCGGGAAACCGGGCGGCAACGGTCTCGCGCGTCCAGATATCGGTCTTGCCGATCTCGACGAAGCTCCCACCCTGGGCAACGAGGCCCAGGCTGGCGGGTATGAATTCGCCCGCCAGCGAGTTCAGCACGATGTCGACCCCCGCTCCCCCCGTATCGCGATGGATGTCGTCGACGAAATCGAGCGAGCGGGAATCGCTGACGAAATGAACGCCGAGGCTCCGGGCGAGGACCCGTTTGGCTGCCGTTCCCGCCGTGCCGAAGACGGTCGCTCCCGCGCGCAGTGCGATCTGCGTCGCCGCCATGCCGACGCCCCCGGTCACCGCGTGGATCAGCACGCGATCGCCCGGCTTGATGTGGGAGAGGGCCCGCAGCGCATAGTCCGCGGTCAGGAACGTCACCGGAACGGTGGCAGCCTCTTGGTAGGATACGAACGGCGGCTTGCGGACGGTCATCGTCTCCGGCGCGATCACATAGGATGCGAAGCTGCGATCGACCATGGCGACCACGTCCTCGCCCACGGAGAGGCGCGTGACGCCGGCGCCCACCGCCGTCACGACACCGGCGCATTCGTTGCCGAGCGGGCCGGCCTCGCCCTGGTACATGCCGAGCGCGTTCAGCACGTCGCGAAAATTCAGCCCGGTCGCATGCACCCGGATCTCGACCTCGCCAGGACCCGGCGGCCGGCGTTCGGCCGCAACGAGGGACAGGTTGCCCAGGGATCCGCGTTCGGCGATGTCGAGCAGGACCGGCGTGCCCTCGGCCGTCGTCTCCTGCTCCCGAAGCTTGAGCCTGGCGACGAAGCGCTCGCCGCCGCGATAAGCGACCCGATCCTCGCCGTCCCGCGAGCAGGCCTCGGCGAAGACCCTGTCGCCGTCTTCGGCCTCGCGTGCCGCGTCGAGGTCGATCCGGGCGAGCCCGCACGTCGGATATTCGGAGGCGGCGACGCCGGCGAAGGTCCAGATCGGCGTCTGGACCAGATCGGCTGAAAGCTGTCCGAGCTGCTGCGTCGCGCGGGTCACCACCATGACGCGCGCCGCGCGGTTCACGACCGCGCGCAAGGCGAAGAGCGCCGCCGTCACATGCGTGGCGTGCGCTGCTTCGATGGCGGTCAGATCGGCGAGCCCTTCCGGCCCATCGAGGGGCCACAGCAGCACTGCGCCGTGCAAGGGACGATCGATCGGCGCCGCCGCCGCCACCGCCGCGGCAATATCCGCCTCGGTCATGGAACCCGGGCAAGGCACGAGCTCGGCAGAAGCGCCGGCCAGGCGCAACTGCGCTGCCAGGCCATCGCCGACACCGCCCTGGTCCGCCAGGATCAGCCAATTCTGCCCCGCGACCTGAGACGGATCGTCGTTCGGTGCGCTGGCAAGCCATTCCACGCCGAAGCGCCAGTCCGCCTTCGGACCGTTGGCGCGACGCTGGCGTTCGAGCGCGGCGCGGGTGATGCGGCGGACTTCGAAGCCGATCACCTCGGCGACGAGTGCGCCGGCGGCATCGAAGATGGCGAAATCGGCCTCGGCGACACCGCTGCCCTCACCGCCCGTCGTCACCGCAACCCGGCACGTCACGGCGGTCGCGGCGGGCTGCCACACGCTGTAGCGCTTGGCCGCGACCGGCATGTAGAGGTCCGTGCTCGGCACCGCGGCGCCTTCCTCCTCCATGCCCAAGCCCATGGGTTGGAAACAGGCGTCGAGCAACGCCGGGTGAAGGCCGTAGCCATCCGGCGACAGGCCCGCGGGCAAGGCGATCTCCGCGACAACGGTTCGGCCGTGCCGCCTCATGGAGCGAACGCCGCGCAGGGCAGGGCCGTAATGCGCGCCGAGCGCATCCATCCGACCGTAGTAGTCGTCGACCGAAGCTTCGCTCCAGCCCGCTTCCTCGATCGCGAGCGGCGGCGACGCCGGCGTGCCGCGCTCGACCACCTGGGCGGTTACGTGGAGACGCCATTCGGACGGCCCGTCCTCGCCGGCCGCGCTGTAGATCTGCACGGTCTTGCGGCCGTCGGCGTCGGGCGTGACCACCACCTGGAGGCTCGCCGCTCCGGCCTCAGGAAGCAGCAATCCCTGGCCTATGGTCACATTCTCCAGGGCCGCCGCCTTGCCTCCGCGTTCGGTCGCGGCCGCCAGGGCGAGCTCGAGGAAGCCCGCGGCGGGGAACGGCGTGTAGTCGAAGATGCGGTGATCATGCGCCCAGGGCTGGAGCTGGACCCCCAGCTCGGTGGTGTAGATCTCCACCGGCGAGGACGTGCGCAGGCCAAGCAGAGGGTGGCTCGTCGGGTGGCCTTGCATGGCCATGCCCCCCATCGCCCTGGTGTCGTCGCGCCAGAAGCGTGTCCGCTGGAACGGGTAGGTGGGGAGGGACGTGTGCCCTGCGCGTTCGCCCGTGATCGCGGGCCAGTTCAATTGTGCTCCGGCCACGTAAAGCTGGGCCGCCGCCTCGAGCATCGACCGGCGATCATCGCGGCCGCGGCGCAATGATCCGACATAGGCGCAATCCGGCTCGCCCCCGCAGTGCTTGGCCATTCCGGAGAGAATGGGGGCCGGGCCGACCTCGAGGAACAGGCGGTAGCCGTCGCGCTGCAAATGGGCGACCGAATCCGCGAAGCGGACGGCGTGGCGCAGGTGACGCCGCCAATAGTCGGGCTTGAGCGCTTCGGCGCCAAGCGGCGTTCCCGAGAGGTTGGACATCACGGTCATCGACGGCATCGCGAAGCACGTCGCCGCGAGCGCCTGCTCGAACTCGTCGAGAATCGGCTCCATCAGCGCGGAATGGAAGGCGTGCGAGACGTTGAGACGCTGCGCCTCGATCCCCTGGTCCCGCAGGCGGCCCAACAGCTCATCGAGGGCGTCTGCGGCGCCCGAAACGACGATGCTCGCCGGACCGTTGACGGCGGCGATGTCCAGGCGCCCGGCGGCCGCCGTGATCGCCGACCGCACGACCGGCTCCGGTGCCATGACCGCTGCCATCGCGCCACCGGCAGGCAGAGCGCCCATGAGGCGCCCGCGTGTCGCGATGAGGCGCAGCGCATCGGCGAGCGGGATCATGCCGGCAAAGCAGGCGGCTGAATACTCGCCGACGCTGTGGCCCATGACCGCCGTCGGCTCGATGCCCCAAGCCCGCCAGGTCATGGCCAGGGCATACTCGAGCGCGAACAAGGCCGGCTGCGTGTAGGTCGTCTGGTCGATGAGCGTGGATTGATCGCCGAGGATCACATCGAGCAGCCCGCGGTCCATGTGAGGGCGGGCCAGCCGATCGCATTCGTCCAGGGCCTGGCGGAACGCGGGCTCGGTTTCGTAGAGGCCCTTGCCCATGCCGGCGTATTGGGCGCCCTGGCCGGTGAACAGAAAGACGACCTCGGGCGCTGCGGCCGACGTGGCGCGGCCGTGAACTACGTTGCGTGGGGCATCTCCCCGGGCGAAGGCCGCGAGCGACGCGGCCGCTTCGGCGGCATCGGCCGCGACGACGCCAACGCGTTGCGGGAAGGGAGAGCGCGCGAGCGGTGCGGCGGCGGCGACGTCGCGGAGCGACGGGCCGCCCTCGCGCTCGAGCAGGGCGGCGTAGCGGCCGGCGAGCTCGCGGGCCGCGTCGTCCGTCCGCGCCGAAAGCACCAGCAATGTCGATGCGTCGGCGGGATGCGGCCCGCGCTCGGCCGCCGGCGGCGCCGGCGGCTCCTGCAACACCACATGGGCGTTGGTGCCGCTGAATCCGAACGAGCTGATGCCGCAGAGCAGGGGCGTTGCGTCATCCGCGAGGGCCAGCGGCGTCGTCTCCAGCGGCACGCGGACAGGCCACTTGTCCCAATCGATCATCGGGTTCGGCGTCTGAAGATGCAGCTGTCGTGGCAAGGCGCGGTGGCGCAGCGCCTGAACAGCCTTGATCATGCCGGCGATGCCGGCCGCGCCTTCGGTGTGGCCGATGTTGGCCTTGATCGAACCGATGAGGAGTGGCCGATCGGCCGGGCGTCCGCCGAAGACGTTGCCGAGGGCGTTGACCTCGATCGGGTCGCCGAGCGAGGTACCCGTGCCGTGCGCCTCGACGAAGGTGATGTCGCCCGGGGTGACCTGCGCATCCTCCAGGGCGGCGCGGATCACCGCTTCCTGGGACGGCCCGTGCGGGGCGGTGAGCCCGCTGCTGCGCCCATCCTGATTGAGCGCCGAGCCGCGGATCAGCGCCAGGATCCGATCGCCGTCGCGTTCCGCGTCCGACAGGCGCTTCAGGGCGATCATGCCGGCTCCTTCGGCCCGCACGTAGCCATCGGCGGCGGCGTCGAAGGCGTGGCAGCGGCCGGTCGGCGACATCATCCGCGCGCGTGACGTGAGGATCGATGCGTCGGGAATGAGCGTGACGTTGACGCCGCCGGCGATCGCCAGGTCGGATTCGCGGGCTCGCAGGCCCTTGACCGCGAGATGGACTGCGACCATCGACGACGAGCAGGCCGTGTCGACGGAAATGTTGGGACCTTGCGCGCCGAGGAAATAGGAGATGCGGCCGCCGGCGATGCTGTGGGCCGTGCCCGAGAGCGCATAGGCGTCCTCCGGCCCGGAACTGCGGGCGAGGATCTGCACATAGTCGAGCGCTGTCACGCCCACATAGACGCCGGTGCGGGTGTTAGCGACCGATAGGGGAGCGATGCCCGCGTCTTCGAGTGCCAGCCAGGACATTTCCAGTAGAAGGCGCTGCTGGGGGTCGAGGTTGACCGCCTCGCGCGGGGTGATGCCGAAGAACGGCGCGTCGAACATGTCGACGCCGTCGAGGAACGCTCCCCACTTCGTGTAGGTCTTGCCTGCCGCGTTTGGATCGGGGTCGAAGATCTTCGCCACGTCCCAGCGATCGAGCGGCACTTCGGTGACCGCATCGACGCCGTCGACGAGCAGCTGCCAGAGCGCTTCCGGATCTTCGGCGCCGCCGGGAAAGCGGCAGCCGATGCCGATGATGGCGATCGGCTCGTGCTGCGCGGCCTCGGCCTGAGCCAACTTGACCTGCAACTGATCAATCGCTGCGAGGGCGCGCCGCAAGAGCTCGCTGTTCGCCTGCTGGTTCTGGAAGCTCACGTTCACGATCAGGCCACTTCGTTCATGAGTTGAAGTGCATCCAGCTTCGCCACGAGTGCCGCGGCGAGCTGGCTCTCCGTCTGACCAGCGTAGGGATCGGGCACGTCTGGCACAGGGACCGGAGCAACATCCGAGAGTATGTCCCTGAGACCGACGTCGCCCTCCCTACCCAAATAGGAGACGAGGGCGGTAATCGTCGGACAGTCAAAGGTGATCGTCGCAGGCAAGGTGCATCCGAGCGCGATGCCGAGCCGGTTGCGCAGTTCGACCGCCATCAGCGAGTCGAGGCCGAGGTCACGCAACGGCTGATCGACGTCGACATTCCTGGGCGAAGCGCCCAGCACCCTGGCGGCAAGCGCGCGCACGTCGTCGCGCAGCAGGGCGCCGCGCCGGCTCGCCGGCGCGGCGCGGATCCGGGCGCGCCAATTGCGCTCCTCCGGCTGGGTGCGCGTGCGGCGGGCCACAGGACGCTCCGCATCGGACCCGGTCTCTGCCGCGATGGCCCAGAACAGCGGGGAATCCGCTAGTCCTCGCTGGGCCGTGGCGAGCGCCGACCAGTCGGCGTCGATCACCGCGAGTTGCGCCGGCTGAAATAGCGGCTGCCCTTCACCACGCCAGAGACAGGCCGACAGCGCTGCCAGGCCGTCCTGAGGCAAGATCGCCCGCAAAAGGCCTCCGACCGCGCTCAGGGAGCGGTCGGCGGCGGCGCCGATATCGGCCCACGGTCCCCAGTTGATTGCCAGCCCGGGTTGACCTTGCGCTTGGCGCAACCAGGCAAGGGCGTCTTCGAAGGCATTGGCGGCGGCATGATTGGCCTGCCCGGCCGACCCGGCGAGCGACGCACCGGAGGAGAACATGACGAACATGTCGAGGTCGCCGCACAGCGCATGCAGGTTCCACGCGCCCTGCACCTTCGGCGCGAGCACGGGCGCAAAGCGATCCCAGTCCAGCGACATGAGCGCTCCGTCGTCGAGCACGCCGGCGCAGTGGAACACGCCCTTCAGCGGCCGGCCGGCGGCGCGCACGGCCGACAGGGCCGCCTTGACGTCATCGCGCAAGGCGACGTCGCCCCGGAGCGTCAGGACATTCGCTCCACCTCGCTCCATGCGGGCGATGGCCGCCGCCGCCTTCTCCCCAGGCGCGCCGCGCCCCATCAGGGCAATAGACCGGGCGCCCTGGTCGAAGAGCCATTCGGCCACCAGCAAGCCCAGCCCCCGCAGACCGCCCGTGATCAGATAGGCGCCGTCAGGATCGATCGCCGCCGCCGGGGCAAGGCTGCGGGCGGGCTGGGACAGACGGGTCGTGAGGCGACGCGCGAAGCGCCTGCCGCCCCGCTGCGCGATCTCGTGCTCGCGCGAGCCTCCGCACAGCTCGCGTGCGAGCGCATCGGCTGCGGTCGCCGTATCCTCGGCCGGATCGAGGTCGAAGCGCACGACGTTGAGCTCGGGGTGCTCCAGGGCCGCGACGTGGCTGAGCCCCCACAGCGTCGCCTGGGCGGGTTCGGCCGCTTCGCCAGCCCGGATCGCCTGCGCTCCGCGCGTGACGGCATAGAACCGCGCCGGCCCCGCGTGCGCCACGAGGGCCTGGAAGAGCGCCAGCGTCGGTTTGATCAACCGTTCCTGGTCGGCGCCGAGATCGTCCTGCGCCGCTTCCGCCGCATGGTCGAGCGCGATGAGCGAGACCACTCCGACCGGCTCGCGCGTGCGTGAGGTGAGGGCCGCCGCGATCGCATCGCCCTCGTCGACGAAGACGGTCGAACAGCCGCGCCGCTGGAGCGCGTCGGCGAGGGCGGCGGCGAGGCCGCCTCGGTCGGGCTGCAGCAACCAGGTGCGGGGTGAAGCAGGCGCAGCTTCGGCCACGAAGACCGCCTGCTGGTCGAGCACGGCATGCGTGCCCTCCGGCGGAATCGCAGCAACCTCCGCAAAGCCTGCGCCGGACAGCAGCGTCCGCCACGCCGCGCGCGGCATCAGGGCGTACTGACGCAGATCCGTGTCGGTATAGGCCCACCAGCCTTCCAGCAGGCCGACGGTCAGGTCGCCGAACCGCTGCGGCCCTGCGCCTTCGAGCAGAATGAGGCGCCCCTCCGGCCCCAGCAGCGCTCGCAGGCGCGCCGCCGTCGCCGCCAGATCCCGCGTGGCGTGGACGACATTGGCGCCGATGACGATGTCGAAGCTGCCTGCTTCGAAGCCTTGCCCGGCGAGGTCCTGCTCCAGGTCGAGCAACTCGTAGCGGACCGTGCCACAGGCCGCGAACTTGGCTCTGGCGTGGTTCAGGAACAGGGGCGAGACGTCCGTGAACGTGTATTCGAACGGCGCGCTGCCCAGCCGCCGCAGAACGCTTTCCGTGGTGCTGCCGGTGCCGGCGCCGACCTCCAGAATGCGCAGCGGCCGGCCGCCCGACGCGGCGGCGAGGGTGCCGACCGCGTCGGCCACCAGCTTGTTGTAGATCTGCGCGGGCGGCGAGGATTGGTAGAGCCGTTCGGCATCCGCCAAGGACCCACCCGGGAAGAGCAGTGCCAGCGGATCGGTCTCGCCCCGCATCACCGCGGCCAGGGAGCGCGCGCACCGGCGCGTCAGCGAAAGTTCCGCGCCACAATCGGGATGGGCTGCGAGCACCTCGTCCGCAAACGCTTCCGGATCCGTCTCGGGCACCTCGATGACGCGCCAGACGCCCTCGCTGTGAACGAGGACGCGGTCTTCGCGCAGAATGTCCAGCATGCGCGCGAACAGGCGGCGATGGCGCAGCGGGATATCGAGCCGATCGGCGAGATCGCGCGCCGTGGCGGTCGCCCCGGCGGACATGGTCCAGCCGAGGAGGCGCAGGCCGCGGATGACATAGAGCGCGCAGAGATGATCGAGCTTCGGTATGAATTCCGCGTAGGCGGCCAGCGCAGGCGCCTCGGCCGCCTCGCGGAGCTGCGGCGCCAGCGCCGCCGCGACCTCTTCGGCGCCGGACATCGTCGCCGGGACCCAGGCGATTTCGTGCAGCAGCCGCCTGATCGGCGCTGCCAGCGTCCGGTCGCCGAACGAACTCTTGCGCGCGCGTTTGAGCGTCACGCCACTGAGCTCTGCCAGTGGGGCCCCGGCGTCGTCGACTATGCGCACGTCTGCCACGAAGGCTTCGCCGTGCGCTGCCTTCACCGGATCGCGCAGCGTCACGTGGGACCAGAATGGCCCGTCGCAGCCCGCGCCGCGCCCGCGGACCTCCTCGACGGCCATCAGCAGGTAGGGCTCGGCGAGCCCGTCTGCGGCGCCGGGCAGCGCCGCGCCGATCGCGTGCAGACAGGCATCGAGCGCAGCCGGGTGTATCGTGGTCGCCGCGGCGAGGCCAGCCGTTGCCGCGACGCGCGCCAGTGCCGTGCCGGCGCCGTGGTGAAGGATGTCGACTCCGCGGAACGCGGGTCCGAATTCCAGCCCCAGCTGCGCCAGGCGGCCGTAATACAGCTCCGGCGAGATCATCTCGGGGAGCGATGCCCGCAAGCCGCCCACGTCGACGATGTCGGCGTCCGGTCCCGTGTCACGCTCCACGCGGCAGGTCGCGATCGGCAGCCACGTATCGTCGGCGCCGAGGGCGGCAATCCGGACTTCGCCGCTCGTCGGCACGATGGCCGTCTGGACGACTGAAAGCTCCGCGTCATCGAGCATGAGCGGAGCCGAGAGCTCGAAGTTGCGCAGGCGCAGGGCGCCGTGGCCCAGGACCTGGCGGCCGGCCGCCAGTGCCATCTCCATCAGCACGGGCGACGGCGTCGGCAGCGTGCCATGGATGCGATGATCGGCCAGATAGCTCTGCCGCGCCGGGCCGAGCCGCGCTTCGAAGAGGCGCTCCGCGCCGAGGCTCTGGCGCACCTCCCGGCCGAGGAGGGGATGGAGCTCGGCCCGCTGCGGCTCCGCCGCCGCGTCTGCGTTGCTCAGCCAGAAGCGCTCACGCTGGAAGGGATAGTTCGGCAGGCGCGTTCGTGCGGCGGACGCGCTCGGTCCGCGCCAGTCGATGTCTGCCCCGGCGGTGTAGAGCGCGGCCAGGGCGTTCATCATGGCCGCGTCGTCGTTTGCGCCGCGCTTGAGGGACGCGAGCCAGAGCGCCTCGTGATCGGGAACGCACGCCTGGGCCATCGGGATCAGCGTCGGATGCGGCCCGATCTCGATGAACACGTTGCAGCCGGACTGGGCCAGCGCCGCGATGCCGTCGGCGAAGCGCACGGGCGCGCGCGCATGCCGGCACCAATAGTCCGGATCCGCGGCGGTCGTGTCTGCCCAACTCCCGGTCACGTTGGACGCCAGCTTGATCTGCGCCGGCCCCCACGCGACGGCACCGGCCTCGGCCGCGAAGTCCTGCAGGATCGGGTCCATCAAAGGCGAATGGAAGGCGTGCGAGACTTTAAGGGGGGTCACCGTGACGCCCTGGGCACGCAGGTCGGCGGCGACGGAGCTCACGGCGCCGGCGTCCCCCGAGATCACGGTGCCGACCGGCCCGTTCAGCGCGGCGACCGAAATCGCATGGGCGTGCGGCCTGATGGCAGCCAGCACGCGCTCCTCGCTCGCCATCACGGCGGCCATGGCGCCGTTGCGCGGCAGCGATCCCATCAGCCGCCCCCTGGCGACCGTCAGCTTGAGCGCGTCGTGGAGGCTGAGCATGCCGGCGACGCAGGCTGCCGAGATCTCGCCGAGGCTGTGGCCGGCCACCGCATCGGGGCGCACACCGAACGACGCCCAGAGTTGGGCCAACGCATATTCGACGGCAAATAGTGCCGGCTGGGTGAACGTGGTGTCGTTGAGCCGGTCGCCCGACGCGCCGCTCTCCGCGAAGAGGATCTCGAAGAGATCGTGCGGCCAAAGTGCGTTCAGCTGGGCGCGGCAGTCGTCCATGGCAGCGCGAAAGACCGGCTGCGCATCGAGCAGGCCCCGCGCCATGCCGAGATATTGGCAGCCTTGGCCGGTGAACAGAAAAGCGATTTTCGGCGGTCGTGCATTCGCAGCTCCGCGGTAAGCGGAGGCCGCGTCCTGGCCCAGGGACAATGCGGCCAGTTGCTCCGACGCCTCGTGCGGGCTCGCCGCCACCACGGCGGCACGGTGGGGAAGGTGCATTCGCCCCGCGGTGGCAGTGGCGGCCACGGCATCCAGGTCGGCACCGGGTACGGCCAGCACCGATGCGTAGCTCCCGGCAAGGCTCGCGAGCGCGGCCTCGGTGCGGGCCGACACGGTGACGATCTGGATCGCTCGCGGCTCGGCGCGCGGGGCCGGCGCCGGGTCCGGCGCCTGTTCGAGGATCAGATGCGCGTTGGTGCCGCTGAAGCCGAAGGAACTGACACCGCCGATCCGCGGCTGGTCCGCACGCATCGGCCACGGCATTTCCGTGCGCGGCACACGCACGCCGATCGTCTCCCATGGGACGTGCGGATTGGGCGTCTCGAAGTGGATCTGGGGCGGGATGACGCCGTGCCGGAGCATGAGGGCGAGCTTGATCAGGCCGGCCGCCCCGGCGGCGGATTCGAGGTGGCCGATGTTGGCCTTGACCGAACCGGTGAAGACAGGGGCGCCGCGGCGAGAGCGGCCGAACGCGGCGTCCAATGCGAGGGCCTCGATCGGATCGCCGAGCTTGGTCCCGGTGCCGTGGGCCTCCACGTAGCCGACCGCGTCGGCTTCGATGCGTGCGTTGTCCAGCGCGGCCTTCAGGAGCTCCTCTTGAGCTACGCCGTTCGGCGCTGTGAGACCGTTGCTGCGGCCGTCCTGGTTGGCCGCGGTGCCACGGATCACGGCGACGATCGGATCGCCCGCCGCCCGTGCGTCCGACAGCCGCTTGAGCACGAGCACGCCGCAGCCCTCGCCGCGCACGAAACCGTCCGCCCGCGCGTCGAACGCCTTGCAGCGGCCGTCGGGGGCCATCATGCGCGCCTTCGACAGCGCCACCGTGGTTTCGGGCGTCAGAATGAGATTGACGCCGCCCGCCAGGGCCACGTTGCATTCGCGGTTGCGCAGGCTCCGGACGGCTACGTGCGCCGCCATCAGAGACGAGGAGCACGCGGTGTCGATGGAGAGGGCCGGGCCCCGCGTACCGAGGACATAGGCCAGGCGGCCGGAAGCGATGCTGTGGGCGACGCCGGAGGCGGCATACGCATCGAAGGCGCTGGAATCGCCGCGCCGCAAGAGCTGGAAATAATCGAACCCCGACACGCCGACAAAGATGCCGGCGTTGGCGCCGTAGAGATCGCTGGCCGGGATGCAGGCGTTCTCCAGCGCCTCCCAGGCGACCTCGAGCAGCAGGCGCTGCTGGGGGTCCATGTTCTGCGCTTCGCGCCGCGAGATGCCGAACATCTCCGGGTCGAAGGCGTCGACGCGCGCCAGGAAGCCTCCATGGCGGGATGTCAGCTTGCCCGGCGCGTCCGGATCCGGGTCGAACAGGGCCTTTGTGTCCCAGCGATCGGGCGGGGTCTCCACGACGCAATCGGCGCCGGCGCGGATCTTCTCCCAGTAGAGCTCCGGCGTATCGGCACCGCCGGGGAAGCGGCATCCCATGCCGACGATGGCGACCGGCTCATGAGGTGCCTGCTCCAGGGCATCGACGCGCTGCTTCAGCTCGTTCGCCACCAGGGCGAGGCGCTTGGGTGAATAGTCGGCGATGCGTTGCAGGAAATCCGACATTCTCAGGTCCTGACCATCCGCGCGAACAGCGCTTCGATTTCGGCGTCGGACATCCCGTCGATCGCCGTCAGCGGATCGGCCGGTGCGGTCGAAACGGGCGCCGCGGTCTCGGGGCTGGGTGACACGAGGCGCTCCTCCAGATGGTCGGCCAGGGCCTCGATCGTCGGGCACGTGAAGACGAGCGTCGCCGGCAGGACTCGCGACAGGCCCAGGCTGGCGCCGAGGTGATTGCGCAACTCGACGGCGAGCAGCGAATCCAGTCCCATCTCGTTGAGGGGGCGGCGAGGGTCCAAGTCGCCTTCGCCCTGACGGCCGAGCACGCGGGCGACGGTGCGGCCGACGAAATCGACGAGCATCCCGCGCCGCGCGGCCGGCGCAGCCGCTTCGAGTTCACGCAGCACCGGATCCGGCGTCGCTTCGCGGCCCGCGCCGTCGCGAGACGCGTGCGGCCGGTCGGCATCATCGCGCCGGAAATCGCTCAGCAGCGAGGGAACGGCGCCGTCGAACGGGGCGAGGTAGCGCGGCCACTGGATTGGGCTGACGACGACATGGGCGGGGGCTTGGCCGACCAGCGATTCGAGGAGGTCCATGCCTTGCTCCGGCGCGATTGAACCGATGCCGCGCTTGGCGACGGATTGGTCCACGCCGCGCGCGGCGGCTGCGCCGATGTCGCTCCACGCGCCCCATCCGATGCTCAGGCCCGGGAGCCCGCGGCCTCGGCGGAATTGGGCGAGGGCATCCATGAAGGCATTCGCCGCGGCATGATTGACCTGGCCTGCCGAGCCCAAGGTCGCGGCCAGGGAGGAGTAGAGGACGAAGAAGTCGAGTTGCCGATCCCGCGTCAGCCGGTGCAGCGCCCACGCACCGGCCACCTTGGCCTTCAGCGGCATCGAGAAGCGCTCCCATTGCTGCTGGGACAGCGCGCCATCCGCGAGCGCTCCGGCCGCATGCACGACACCGCGCAGCGGCCGTCCGGTGCGGTCGATGGTGTCAAAGGCGTCCGCCAGTTCGGCGTCGTCGCCCACGTCGGCGCGCAACACGAGGACATCGACACCCGCAGCGCGCCAGCCGCCGATGAGCGTCTGCGCCTCCGGCCCGGGGGAACTGCGGCCGAGCAGGGCCAGCCAACGGGCACCGCGCACCACCAGCCGGCGCGCCGTTTCCAGGCCCAGACCTGCGAAACCACCGGTCACCAGGTAGACCCCGCCCGGATCGAGGTCGGCGAGATCGCGAGAGTCGCCGTCGCCGGCCGTGAGGACGAGCTTCCCGATGTGGCGGGCCTGCGCCATGCAGGCGAAGGCGTCGGCCGCCTGCGTCAAAGGGAACGTTCGGACAGGGAGCGGCTTGAAGGCGCCGCGCGCCACGTCGTCCATCAACGATCGCAGCATCGCTCCCCAACGCGCCGGGTCGTCGAGCCGGGTGATGGACAGGTCGACCACGTGATAACGGCCGCGCGGCCGCTCGTCGCGGAACGCGCCGGGCGACCAGATGTCCCGCTTGCCGATCTCGATGAAGATCCCCGCTGGCGCGAGCGAGCGCACGCTCGCCCCGATGAACGGACCCGACAGCGAATTCAGCACGACGTCGACGCCGCCGCCATTGGTGAGCCTGCCGATCTCCGCTTCGAACTCCAGGGTTCTCGACGAGAGCACGTGGGCGACGCCGAGCCCGCGCAGCAGCGCCCGCTTGGCGTCGCTACCGGCCGTGGCGAAGATCGTCGCGCCCGCCCGTTGGGCGATCTGAATCGCCGCGAGCCCGACCCCGCCGGCGCCCGCATGGATCAGCACGCTCTGTCCGGCGCGCAGCCCGGCAAGCTCCTCGAGTGCGTGGCGTGCCGTCATCGCAACGAGCGGCAGCGCGGCCGCCTGCGCATGGGTGAGCCCTCGCGGCCGTGGCACGACGCAGCGAGCGTCGGCCAGCACGTGCGAGGCGAAGGCGCCTGCCGCGGTGGCAACGACCGAGTCGCCCACCTGGACGCCATCGACGCCGGGCCCGACGGCCGTCACCACCCCCGCGCATTCGCCGCCGAGCGGTTCGCCATCGGCCCTCATGCCGACCGCGTTCATCACGTCCCGGAAGTTCAGTCCGCTCGCCGCCACGCGGATCTCGACCGACCCCGGTCCGGGCGGACAGCGTTCGAACGGCACGAGATCGAGATCGCCGATCGTGCCGGTGGCGGCCGCCTCGAGACGCAGCCGGGGGGCATCGCGCGGCGCGGCCAGGTGGCCGAGCCGGCTGACGAACACGTGACCGCCGCGCACGGCGATCTCCGCCTCCGCGGCGGATGTCGCGAGGTGGGCCATCACGATGTCCGCTTGTGCCGGCGGCGGCAGGCTCGGATCGAGATCGATCAGCGTCGGCTGCCATTCCGGATGTTCGAGCGCTGCCGCACGGCGAAAGCCGAGCACCGTCGCCTGGCCGGGATCCGCCAATTCGTGCGCTCCGACCGCCACGGCACCCGTAGCAAGCAGCCAGAGGCGGGGTGAACGGCCGCCGCGCGCGGCGGCCGCCTGCACGGCCGCCAGCAGCGGCGCGAAGGCATCGCGCTGATGGCGGAGCGCCGCCCCGCCGTCTCCGGGCTCGAGCGCCGGCAGATCCAGGAAGCCCAGATGAATCAGGGCGTCGACCGAGACGTCGAGGCCAGCTGCCGCATCCACGACCTGCGCTTCGCCGCCGGCCGCCGTGATCCGAGCCGCGAGCGCGGCGGCGAGGCCGTTGCCCTCGCCGACGATGGCGACGCGCTGCGGCGGCGCGTCCACCCGCCGGGCGACGAAGAGCGCCTCGCGCGAGGTCGCCAGCGCAGGACCGATCTCCGCCGCGGTGAAACCGCTGGAGGCGAGCACGTCGATCCAGCGCCGCCGGTCGAGCAGCGGGTAGGCCGGACGCAGGTCGAGGTCGGTGCCGAGCCACCAGCCATCGGTCAGCCCGAACGTGATGTCGATCCACCGCTCGAAGCCGGTCATCTCGAGCAGGCACAGCATGCCGCCGGGGCCGAGCAGCGAGCGCAGCCGGCCGAGGGTGCGGCGCAGATCCGCCGTGGCATGCACCACGTTGGCGGCGATCACGATGTCGAAGCTCTCCGGCTCTAGTCCCTGCGCGCCGGCATCCGCTTCCAGATCGAGCGTGCGGAACGAAACGAAGTCGAAGGAGGCGAAGGTGTCGCGCGCCCGCTCCACCAGGCTCGTCCCGACGTCCGTGAAGCAGTAGTCGACGCGGCCGGGCGGCAACCGCTGCAGGATCCAGCCGGTGCTGCCCCCCGAGCCGCCGCCAACTTCGAGGATGCGGACTTTTCGATGCGCCGGCGCGCGCGCCACCATCCCGGCGATCGTCTCGGCCAGGAGCCCGTTGTAGGCCTTGGATTCGGGTGAGTCCCGATAGAGCCGTTCGGCGAGCGCGGACGCCCCCCCCGGGAAGAGGACATGCAACGGATCGATGCGGCCCGCCAGGATGCCCGGCAGGTCGCGCCCGCAGGCCATTGCCATGGCGCGGCGGGCGTCCGTGCCGTCCGAGAGGGCCAGTTCGTCCGGGATCGACGACGCCTCCGGTAACGCGTTGACGACGAACGCATCGCCCGCCCGCCGCAGCACGCCGTCCTCGGCGAGGATATCAAGGAAGCGGCCGAGGGCGCGGTGATATCGCGGCACGACGGCGAGGCGCTGCGCCAACGACTGGACGTCGACGCGCTCGCCCAGCGCAGGCTGCCAGCCCAATGCGATCAGGGCCCGCACGATCGATCTGACGCTTTCTTCTTCGAGGGCGAGGAAGGCGTGCTGGTAGGTTGCGAGATCGTGCTCTCGCTCGAGCTCGACGATGCGGCCATCGAGGGCTCTCGCCAGCTCTCCAGGGGCGGGCATCCAGGCATTGATAATGTCGGCGGGCCGCCAGTCGACGGCATACAAATCCGATGACATCGCGCCGCGCGGCGGCCGCAGGCTCACGCCCTCCAGCCGTCCCACGACTCCGCCGCCGTCGCAGATGACGACGTCGGCACGAAGCAGGCTCGGCTGGTGCTGCTCGAGTTCGACATGCGCCTGGACATCCCGCCCCGGACGGCGGACGACGGTGATGCGATCAATGCCGACCGGCAGGTATGTCGACGTGCCGGCTGGCAGCGCGGCCGCGATCACCTGCAGGCAGGCGTCCAGCTGGGCGGGATGAATGGCGAACGCGCCGTCGCCGGCGGCGTCGGGCGTGGTGATGTCGCCCATGGCGTTCCCGGCGCCGGGGCGGGCGCATCGCACGCCGCGCAGGCTCGGGCCGAACGTCAGGCCGCGGCGGGCGAGCTCCTCGTAGTGTTGCGCCCCGGCGATCTCCTCGCCGAGGGCGGCAGGGGGGAGCGGCCGGCGCCCGACTTCCGCGATCGGACCGTAGTCGCCCTGGGCGTGGCGGAGCCAGCCCGCCGCCGGGTCGGCCGCGTCGCAGGACAGGATCTCGAAGCTCGCAGGCGATTCTCCGTCTCGTCGGACAACGGTCTGCACGATGCGCGGGACGTCGGACGAAAGCACCAGCGGCTCGGTGATCAGCATGCCTTCCGCCGCTACGGGAGAGCCGCCGATGAGCTTGCCGGCCTGCAGAACCATGTCGATCATGGCGGCCGCCGGCATGATCACCCGCTGCTGCACGACGTGATCGGCCAGGAAGGGCGCGGCGTCCGGGGTAAGCACCGCTTCGAACTGGACGACATCGGGCAGAGGCGAGCGGAGCCGGACACCGAGCAGAGGATGACCGGAGGCCGCCCCGGCCGCGGGCGGGACCGTCCCGGTCGCCTCGGCGAACCAATGGCGCTGGCGGCGGAAGCGCGCGGTCGGCAGCGCGATTGGACGGCCGGCGCGCTCGGGATCGAGGCCGCGCCAATCGATCTCGGCACCGGCAAGATACAGACTGCCGACGGCGTCGAGCATGGAGCACCAGTCGTCGGCACCACGACGCAGGGTCGGAACGAAGCGCGGGCCTTGGCCGTCAGGGAACACCGCCGCACCGAAGGCCGACAACGCCGGGTGCGGGCCCACCTCGATGCAGATGTCGACGTCCATCGCCGCCAGCGACGTCAGCCCATCGGCAAACCGGACGCGGTCCCGCAAATGCCGGCGCCAGTAATTCGAAGTCGCCAGCTCCGATGAGGACAGGCGCTGTCCCGTGACATTGGAAATGATCGGGACGCGGGGGGCACTAAACGAGGCCTTGGCAGCTTCCACCTCGAAGGCATCGAGGATCGGCGTGACCAGGGGCGAATGGAATGCATGGGATACACCGAGCGGCTGCGTGCGAACGTCCTCTGCCGCAAAGCGGGCGCAGACGGCCTCGACATGCGCCGCCACCCCGGAAATGACCGTTTGCGCCGGACCATTGACGGCGGCGATCGCAACCTCCGCTTCAAACGACACGAGCGCGTCCGCGACCCGTGCCTCGGGAGCGAAGATGGCCGCCATGGCGCCGCCCGTCGGTAGCGACTGCATCAGCGAACCGCGAACCGCGATGAGGCGCAGCGCGTCTTGCAGGTCGAGAGCGCCGGCGACGCAGGCCGCGACGAACTCGCCGACCGAATGGCCGAGGACCGCGACCGGTTTGATGCCGAGGCCGAGCAGGAACTCGGCCAGCGCATACTCCACCGTGAACAATGCAGGTTGGGCGAGCCCCGTCTGCTGGAGTGCGCCCGCGTCGTCCTGCGCCAGTACGGAGGTCCGGAGCGATTGCCCGAGCAGCGGGGTCAGGATCTGGTCGCAGCGGTCGAAGGCCGTCCGGAAGGCCGGCGCCGCGCGGTAAAGCCCCGCCGCCATGCCGGTATATTGGGACCCTTGCCCGGTGAACACGAAGGCGACGCGCGGCGGCTCCTGGCTGAGCAGCTCCGCCATCCGCCATTCCCCCGTTGCCTCGTCCCGGGACAAGGCGGCGAGCCCTGAGCGCAGCGAGGCGGCCGAGGCGGTCCTGATGACCGCTCGAGCGGCGCGGTTGGAGCGACCGAGCGTCAACGTCCGGGCGATGTCGGCGAGGCGGGCGTCCGGCTCGATCGCGTCGCAGGTCGCGGCCGCGAGCGCCCGCAGCGCGTCGGTCCGATGGGCCGACAGCGGAATGAGCCAGCCGGAGCGCTCTGCGGCCTCGGGCGCGGCGGCGGGAGGGGGCGCCTCGACGACGAGATGGGCATTGGTGCCGCTGAAGCCGAACGCGCTGACGCCTGCGATGCGGCGTCCGCCGATAGGGGGCCACGGCATCGTCTGCCGGGGCACGCTGAGCTTCCAGTCATCCCAGGCGATATGGGCGCTCGGCGTGGTGAAATGCGGCTGCGCCGGAATCGTTGCGTGCTGGAGAGCCAGCACGCACTTGACCAGGCCGATCGCCCCTGCGGCGGCCTCCAGATGTCCGACGTTGGCCTTGGCCGAGCCGATCAGCAGCGGTTGGTGCGCGTCGCGGCCGCTGCCGAAGACCGCGCCGAGGGCTTGCGCCTCCAGAGGGTCGCCGAGCTGGGTGCCCGTGCCGTGGGCCTCGACATAACCGATCTGGTCGGGCGTCAGTCCGGCCTGCGCGAGCGCTGCGCGGATGACCGCTTGCTGTGCAGGGCCGTTGGGTGCCGTGAGGCTGCTGGAGGGGCCATCCTGGTTGACCGCGCTGCCGCGGATCACGGCCAGCACGCGGTCACCATCGCTGTCCGCGTCGCTCAGGCGCTTGAGGGCGACGACGGCGCAGCCCTCGCCGCGGCCGAAGCCGTCGGCGCCAGCGTCGAACGCCTTGCAGCGCCCGTCGGGCGCGAGCATCCGCGCCCGGGAGAGCGCGGTGTAGATGTCGGGCGACAGGATGAGGTTGACGCCGCCGGCGAGCGCCAGACGGCATTCCCGGTTGCGCAAGGCCTGGCAGGCCAGATGAACGGCAACCAGGGAGGACGAGCAGGCCGTGTCGATGCTGACGCTCGGGCCGCTGAGGCCGAGCAGATAGGAGACCCGGCCCGACAGGACGCTGTGGGCGATGCCGGACGCGAAATGTGGCCCGAGTGCCGCGGCGCCCGCCCGCATCTGCATGTAGGCATAGTCGGATCCGGCCGCGCCCATGAAGACACCGGTCGCGGAGCCGTGCAGGCGGTCAGGCGCCTGTCCGGCGTTCTCCAGCGCTTCCCAGCACACCTCGAGCAGCAGGCGCTGCTGCGGGTCCATCGCCGCCGCCTCGCGGGGCGACAGACCGAAGAAGTCCGCGTCGAAGAGATCGATGTCGTCGATGAAGGAGCCGGCCCGCGCGGCGATCCGGCCGGGCGCGTCGGGATCGGGGTCATAGAGCGCGCCATGGTCCCAGCGCCCCGACGGGGGCGGACGCACCGCATCGCGGCCCTCCGCCAGGAGCGTCCAGAAGCTGTCGGCGTCGGCCGCTCCGCCCGGCGCTCGGCAGCCGAGACCGATCACCGCGATGGGGGCGGCCATGTCAGCCCGCAAGGCGTCCAGCCGCGCCTCGGCCTCCTGCAAGGCAAGGAAGGCGCGCTGGAGCGGAGTGAGGGAGACGTTCATGCCCGGCTCACCTCACGGCTTGCGAGCAGGCGCTCGATGTCGGCGTCGCTCAGTTGTGCAATCTCGTGGGCCGCGAGGGAGGGCGCGATCGCCGCCGCCGGCGCCGCCTGGCGCTCCGCAACTTCGGCAGGCCGTACGAGCGCGAGCAGCTTGGCGGCGAGCGCCTCGATGGTGGGGTAGTCGAACATCAGCGTTGCCGGCAGTGGCCGGGCCAGTGACAACCCGCGGGTCAGGCGATCACGCAGTTGCAGCGCCATGAGCGAGTCGAGTCCAAGTTCTGCAAGCCGGCTGTGTCGATGGGGCGGCGCATCGTCGCCCGTTCGCAGCACGGCCATCACATGCGTGCGCACCACGTCCCGCATGAGGTCCAGCTGCTCGCCCGCCGGGGCGGCGAGGATCATGTCGGCGGCGGACTGAACAGGCACCGCCGGGGCGTCCATGGTGAGCTGATCGTCTGCGTCGGGCTCGCTCGCGGCCGAGCCGGCCGAGAAGACACCGGGCGCACGGGCAAGGATCAAATGCTGACCCAGCGTGTCGGCGGCGGAGCCGCGCCGCGGCCAGGTTTCCACGTCCGCAAACCCGGCGCCGCGCAACGCCGCCCCCCAGGCCTCCGGGGCCAGCAGTGGCCCGTCATGGCGGAGTTCGTCGGCGTGCTTGCGCCATCCGTCGATGAGGCTGGTGGTGAAGTCGAACCAGGCGAACGATGTGGTCGACTCGATCAGCGCCAATACGCCGCCGGGCGCGAGCAGCGCGAGCAGCCGCTCGAGCGTCCTTGTCAGATCGGTGCAGGCATGGACGGCATTGGCCGCCACAACGAGGTCGAACTGGCCGCCCTCGTAGCCCTGCTCGGCGATCTCGACGTCGAGATCGAAACGGCCGTAGCGCACATGCGGATAGGCGGCGAACTTGTCGCGCGCGCGGTCGAGGAAGAGGTCGGACACATCGGTGAACAGATAACGGCAGCCGGCGTCGAGCGTTGGCAGCAGCGCCGCCGTCGTAGCGCCCGTGCCGCCGCCGATTTCGAGCACGCGGAGGCTTCCCCGTGCGCCCGCCGCGGCGCCGAAGGCAGACGTTGCCGCCGAAGCCAGCAGGTTGACGTAGCGCATCGCCGCGGAGCGCTCGTAGAGGTCCTCGGCGAGGCCGAACGTGCCGTTCGGAAACAGCGTCTCGAGCGGACTTTCGCGTCCGGCGACGACGTCCAACGCCAGCGTGCCGCACTGGCGCACGTAGGCGAGGAGTTCCGGGTTGTCGACGAAGAGCTGCTCCGCCTCGCGCCACAGCCTCGCGAGATCGGGGTCCGGCAAGGGTGCGCCAGCGTGGATGCCACGTGCGGTCTCGCGCAGGTAGCCGGCGGCGACGAGGCGCTGAAGCCAGCGGCGGACAAGGCCGTGATAGGAGCTGGCCACACCGAGGCGCGCGAGAATCTCGGCCGGCGCATGCGTCTCGGCCTGAAGGAACAGGCCGGCGCCGCGCAGCGCGGCCAGCGTTTGCGCCACGGCGAGTTGATCCAGCACGGCCCACTTCGCCGGATACGAGCCGGCATTGAGCCCGAGCGGTCCTTGCTCGCTCTGCCGGTCGGCCGCCGCCGTCGTCGCGGCCCACGCATCGGCGGCGCGAACCGGCGCCATCGGCGCCAGCCAATGCCGAGAGCGCTGGAACGGGTAGGTGGGGGCCGCGGATCGGCGCCTGCCGTAGCCATGGTCGAAACCACGCCAATCCACGCGGGCACCGTCGACGAACAGGCGGCCGACACCCTCCAGCAAGTCGGCCCACGGGTCGCCGTCGCGCCGCATGGAGGCGATCCATCGGGGGCCATCTCCCAGGCACTCCGCGCCGGCGGTGCACAGCGCCGGATGAGGCCCGAGCTCGACGAAATGGGTGATCCCGAGGGATCCCAGCGCCGCGATCGCCTGCGCGAAGCGGACGGGGCGGCGCATCTGTGCAAGCCAATAGTGGGGCGCCGAAAGCTCGTCCGGCCCGGCCAGCGCGCCCGTGACGTTCGCTGCCAGCGCGATGCGGCTCGGGTGGAACGCCACGGTTTGCAGGGCGGCGGCCAGCGGCGGCAGCGCCGGCTCGATCCAGCGGGAGTGGGAGCCGAAGGGGATGGCCAGCGCCTTGGTTCGGCCCCCTTCGCTCTCGACCACGCGCGCCCACGCGGCGAGCGCATCGGGCGGACCGCTGACGACGACACTGTCCGGCCCGTTGAACGCCGCGATCTCCACCTCGCCGACGGCCGCCAGCGCGCGGGCGACCACCGCCTCCGGCGCCGTGGCCGCGAGCATCGTCGCCGCGCCGGCACAGCGTGCCGCGCCGCGTCCGCGCGCCACCACGACCCGCATGGCATCGTCGAGGGACATCACCCCGCCAGCGTAGGCGGCGGCGTATTCCCCGAGGCTGTGTCCGAGCGCGGCGGCAGGCTCGATCCCCCATGCGCGCCAGAGCGCCAGCAGACCGACCTGCAGCGCGAAGCCGGCGGGCTGAAGGATCGCGGCATCGGCCAGGGCGGCGCTATCGGCGGAGAACATGCGTGCGAGAAGGTCGTCGCCGCAATGGGGAGCGGCGGCCCGGGCGCATGCGTCCAGGGCGTCACGAAACACCGGCGAGGTCCGATAGAGCTCCCGGCCCATGCCCGCGTGGTGCAGGCCCTGGCCCGTGAACAGGAATGCGATGCGCGGCGCGTCCGCACCCGGCTCGGGCCCCGCCGTGATGACGGCGGCGTGAGGCTGGCCTTCGCGCAGGGCGGTCAGCCCCCTGACGATATCGGCTTCCGTGCGGCCGACGATGGCGGCGCGAGTGGCGAGCCCCGCCCGCCCGACGTTGAGCGTGTGGCACAGATCAGCCACCGCGCCGCCTTGCTCGAAGCGGGTCCTCAGACGGTCGGCCGTGGCCTGCAGGGCCGCCGCGCCATGGGCCGAAAGTGCCAGGACATGGGTCGGTCGGTCGGGCTCCGCCTCGCGCACGGGCGACACCTCCGCCTCTTCGAGCACCACGTGCGCGTTGGTGCCGGAGAAGCCGAAGGCGCTGACGCCCGCCAAACGCCGCCCCGAGGGTCCCGCCGGAAACGGCTGGGCGTCCGTGGCCACCGCCAGGCGTGCGTGCTCCCAGTCGACATGCGGGTTGCCTGCCAGGAAGTGCAGGCTCGGGGGGATCGATCGCCGGGTCAGGGCGAGGACGCTCTTGGCGACGCCGGCGAGGCCGGCGACTGCCTCGGTGTGGCCGATGTTCGTCTTGACGGTGCCCACCAGCAGCGGCCGCTCCGGTGTCCGTGTCGGCGCAAACACCGCTTGCAGTGCGCCGAGCTCGATCGGGTCGCCGAGCGAGGTGCCGGTGCCGTGCGCCTCGACGTAGCCGATCTCGGCCGGGGCGACGCCGGCGTTGGCGAGCGCCGCCTTGATGACGGCTTCTTGAGCGGGACCATTGGGCGCGGTGATGCCGCTTGTGCGGCCATCCTGATTGATCGCCGTGCCGCGAATGACCGCCAGCACCGGATCGCCGGCGGCGCGCGCGTCGGCCTCGCGCTTCACCACGAGGACGACACCACCCTCGCCGCGCACGTAGCCATCCGCCGAGGCGTCGGCGAACTTGCAGCGTCCGTCGGGCGACATCATGCGCCCCTTGCTGAAGCTGACGTTGATGTCGGGCGACAGGATCAGGTTGGCGCCGCCGACCAGGGCCGCGTCGCATTCGCCCAGCCGCAGCGCCTGGCAGGCGAGGTGCAGTGCCACCAGCGCGGACGAGCAGGCGGTGTCCACCGTCACTGCCGGCCCGTTGAGGCCCAGGGTATAGGCGATCCGTCCGGCAGCGACGGCGAGCGAGGTCCCGGTCGCGGAGTAGGCGTCGATACGCTCGCGCTGGGCGAACACGGCCCGGCCGTAGTCGCTGTTGCCCAGGCCGACATAGACGCCGACCCGCGTGCCGCCCAGCCGGTCGGGCGCGATGGCGGCGCCCTCCAGCGCCTCCCAGGCGAGTTCGAGCAGCAGCCGTTGCTGCGGGTCCACGCTGGCCGCTTCCCGCGGCGAGATGCCGAAGAAGGCCGCGTCAAACGTGTCGACACTCTTGAGGAACGCGCCGAAGCGCGTCGTCATCTTGCCCGGCGCGTCGGGATCGTCGGAGTAGATCGGCTCCAGTTCCCAGCGGTCGGCCGGGATGGGCCCGACGGTATCGACGCGGCCCCACAGCACGTCGGCGAAGCTGTTGGCGTCGCTGACGTCGCCCGGCAGGCGCAGTCCCATCCCGACGATGGCGATCGGCGCCCGCACGGCGCCCTCGCTGCGCTCCAGGCGGGCACGCAGATTGCGGATCTCGACGAGCGCGCGCTTGGTGGTGGACTGGAGATCCGCGCTCATTGCGGCCTCCGTCCACGGGCCGGTTCGGCCGAGAGCGTGGCGAGCTCCGCGGCCAGCAGCGCCTCCGCCTCGATGTCGCTCATACCGTCGATCTCGTCACCCGCCGGCGACGTCGGTGTGGCGATGGCGTGGGCTGGACGAAGCGCCCAGACGCTGCTCAGGCGGTCGGCCAACGCCTCGAGGGTCGGGTGATCGAATACGAGGGTTGCAGGCAACGGCACGCCGCCAAATCTTGCGAGCTGGTTTCTCAACTCCACCGCCATGAGTGAATCGAGCCCGAACTGCTTGAGCGGCGTGGCGGCCGGCAGAGGCACCCCGTCGGGCAGTTCGAGCACCGCACGCGTTCGCTTGGCGAGAACTTCGATCAAGGCCGGCCGCTGGAGACCGCCCGACAAAGCACGGAGCTGGCCGAGCCCCTGGTCGGCGGGGGGCATCACGCGAGGCGACGCCGGCCGATCGGGCTCGAAGGCTTCGAACAGCGCGCGCCGGCGATCGGGAGGCGCCAGCTCGGACAGCTGCCGCCAGTCGGCTGAGGCTGCGACGGCATGCGGCTCGTCCTGCGCCAGCAGCAACTCGAGGGCCGCGAGCGCTTGATGACTCGGCATCGGCCTCAGTCCGCGCGCGTGCCACGCGGATTTGGCTTGCGCCGGGAGGCGCTCGAACATGCCTCCTTCGGCCCACGGCCCCCACGCGACGGTGATGACGGGAGCGCCGTCCCGGCGCCATTGGGTCCCGACAGCCTCCAGCTCGGCGTTGGCGGCGACATAGGCGCCTTGTCCCAGGCCGCCGAACAGTCCGGCGGCCGACGAGCAGAGAACGACGAAATCGAGCGGCAGCCCGCTGGTCGCTTGGCGCAGCGCCCGTGCACCGACGGCCTTGCCCCGCCGCGCCTCGTGGATCGTCGCCGCGTCGAGGGTGCGGATCAGCGCGTCGGCCGCGACCCCGGCGGCATGCACGATCCCGCGCAGCGGCGCGTCGCGGCCGACATCGGCGAGCAAGGCGCGCGTCGCGTCGAGATTGCAGATGTCGTTCAGCGCGACGCGCACCCGCGCCCCCGCGCGTTCGAGCGCGGCGATAGCCTCGCGTGCGCTGGCCCCCGGTGCGTTGCGGCCGACGAGCACGAGCTGACGGGCGCCCTGGGCCACCAGCCATGCGGCGGCCCGCAGCCCGAGGGCGCCGAAGCCGCCGGTGATCAGGTAGGCGGCGTCGGTGCGGACCGGCGGCGAAGCCGTCCGCGCCGCCTTCGGCTTCAGAACCAGCTTGCCGATATGGCGCGCCTGCGCCATGTGCCGCAGGGCGCCCGTGGCGTCGTCGAGACCGCGGACCTCGATCGGCAGCGGCGCCAGCTCGCCGCGCGCGATGGCCGGCAAGATCTCGTTGGCGACGTGAGTGAACAGGGTGGGATCGGCGGCGGCCATGACGCTGGCGTCGAAGACGTGGTAGGCGACGTCCGGCCGCGCCGCCGCGACCTGCTCCGGCGTCCAGATCTGCCGTTTCCCGAGCTCGATCATGACGCCGCCCGGTGACAGCGCGCGCAAGGTTTCGCCGACGAACGGGCCAGTGAGCGAGTTGAGGGCTATGCGCGCGCCCTTGCCGCCCGTCGCGGCCAGTACCTGCTCGGCGAAGTCCGGCGTCCGCGAATCGAAGACGTGCTCTACGCCGCGGCGACTGAGGTAGGCGCGCTTTTCCGGCGACCCGGCCGTGGCGATCACCTGGGCGCCCGCACGCTGGGCCAGCGCCAGAGCCGCGAGGCCGACGCCGCCGGTGGCGGCGTGGATCAGCACGGTGTCCCCGCGGCGCAGCTTCGCGATGTGGTGCAGGCCGATATGGCCGGTGAGAAAGGCGACCGGGCTCGCAGCGGCGACATCGAAGCGCAGCCCATCCGGCAATCGGGCCGTAAGGTCGGCGCGGGCGAGCGCGTGGGTGGCGAGGCATCCCTGGGCCAGACAGACCACGGCATCGCCCGCGGCGAATCCCTCGACGCCGGCGCCCACGGCCTCCACGATTCCGGCGCACTCGCCGCCGAATGGCGCTGGCGCGCCCGGATAGGCCCCGAGCGCGACGAGCACGTCGCGGAAGTTGAGGCCTGCCGCCAGGACCCGGACCAGAACCTCTCCACGTAGCGGCCGGGCAGGCGTGAATGGCCGCAGGGCGACGCCGTCGAGCCCCCCGCCACCGTGCACGATCTCCATCGGGATGGCGTCGGCGTGGTCCGGCAGGCGCCGCAGGCGGGGGGCGAGAATATCGTCCCCCCGAAGCGCCAGCAGGGGTTCGCTCGACACACGCAGCGCCGTCAGCACGGCGCCCGCCTGCTTGGCCGATGGGGCGAGTGGGTCGACGTCGACGACGCGCACGCCGAGCTGGGGATACTCGAGCGCGGCGGCCGCCGAGAGCGCGGCGATGCCGGCTCCGCGGGTGGCCACCGAGAGGTCAGGGGAGGCCACGTCTATCCCCGCAGCGCCGCTGGTGACGACGACCAAGGGGCGGGTAGGGCCCTCGCCGAGCGTCTGCAGGAGGGCGAGAAGCGCGGCGTAGATGGTCTCGCCATCTGACCCGGCATCGGCGTCGAGCGGCCAGAAGCAGGCGACGGCGGCGGTCGCAATCTCCCCCGGCAGGCCGCCCAACCGCGCCGCGACCTCGCTCTCGTCCGCCCGCAGCCGCAACGCGCGCAGACCGGCCGCTTCGAGCGACGCGCAGAAGGAGGCGGCAACGCCACCGGCGTCTTCGAGAACAATCCAGCTTTGAGCCGGACGATCCGGTGTCCGCTGCTCTGCCGCGATCCAATCGACCGAATAGAGCTCCGCCGGCCTGTCGCGATGGCCGGGGGGCAACTGGGGCGACGGCTTGACGAAATGCACCCCAGTCAGCTTCGCGACGCACGCACCGCTTTCATCGTAGCCCGTGACCTCGGCGGTCAACGCGGCGTCGCTCTGGGCCGTGACGCGCGCGTGGAGGCGCAGCGTGCGGCCCGCCGCAGGCCAGAGCTCCGCATGCTCGACGCTCATCGGAAGGTAAGCGCCGTCCACGCCGGCCGCGAGCGTCGCGAGCTGGAAACCGGCGTCCAGCAAGGTCGGATGGAGCGTCCGCGTCGTCGGGGTGCCGTCGGGCAGCGCTGCCCATCCCTGGGCTTCGCTTCCGCTGACGTCGGCTGCCTCCAGGATGCGGAAGGCCGGGCCGAAGGCGAAGCCGGCGCCGGCGAGCGCGCCGTAGAAGGACACCAGATCAGAGGAGCGGCCGTGCGTCTCGGGGGGCTGCGCCGACGGAGCGGCCGGTACGGCGCTCCGTGCTTCCGCGACGAGGCGCCAGGGCGCCGTGCCGGCGCGCGCGTGAAAGGCCAGCGTCCAGCCGTTCGGCACCTCGGCCGCGACGATCTGCCAGGATTCGCCGTCCACGCCGACCCTGAGCGGCTCGCGGATGAGCACCTCCGCCAGGGCCCCGGCACGCCCTTGCGACACGGCGCCGGCCGCGCCCGCAAGCGCCTGGATGATCGCTGCACCGGGCAGGATCACCTCGTCGAAGACGCGGTGGTCATCGACCCACGAGCCGAGGGCCTGCGGGTCGAGCGGGATGATCGTCAGATCCGTGCCGGCGACCGGGGCCGGTGCGCCGAGCCAGTCGCCCTGAGCCTGAAGAGCGGGCCGGCTGTCCGCAATCCAGTGGCGGCGTCGCTGCCAGGGGTAGGCCGGCAGGGTCGTCACCTGGCCATCGGCTGGCTGCACGGCGGACCAATCCGGGTCGACGCCGGCCGCGTAGAGCGCCGCCAGGCTCTGGTGCATGGTTTCGGTGTCGTCCCGGCCGCGCCGGAGCGACGCGACCACGACGTGCGGCCGGCCGTCGCCCAACGTCTCCCCGATCGCGGCGGCGAGCGCCGGGTGCGGGCCTACTTCCACGAAGACGTCCACATGCGCGTCCGCCATCGCGCCAATGGCCGCCGCAAAGCGCACCGGCTTGCAGATGGCTTCCGTCAGATAGGCAGCGTCGACGTCCCGGCCGGCGAAGTCTGCCCCCGTCACCGTCGAGACGATTGGTATCGCGCCGTCACGGCTCTCGACAGGCCCGAGCCCGGCGGCGAAGCGCTCGGCGAGCGGCCGCATCTGCGCCGAATGGAAGGCGTAGTCGACGTGGAGCGGCCGGACGAGGATATTGCGCCCGGCAAGCTCCTCGATCGCTGCGTCGAGGGCGGCGGCTTCGCCGGACAGCACCGTTTGGCCGGGCGCATTGACTGCGCCGATGTCGATGCGGCCGTCGAACCGTGCCACCAGCGCCCGCGCATCCGCTTCCGTCAGCGCGACGGCCGCCATGCGGCCCAGGCCGGTCGCAGCTTGCATGATTGCGCCACGTCGCACGACGATGCGCGCCGCCTCCTCCAGCGAGAGCGCGCCCGCGACGTGCAGCGCGGCAATCTCACCCACGCTGTGGCCGACGACCGCCGCCGGCCGTATGCCCCAGCACGCCCAGGTGGCGGCAAGGGCGGTCTGGAGGGCGAACAGCGCGGGCTGCGCGATTGCCGTTTCACCGAGGCGCGAACACTCCTCCGGACGCCGCAGCTCCTCGATCACGCTCCAGCCGGAGATTTGTGCGATGGCTCGATCGCAGGCCTCCATGGTCGCCAAGAAGCGGGCATGGGACGCCATCAACTCCCGGCCCATGGCGAACCATTGGGTTCCTTGACCGCAGAAGACAAAACCGATGCGTGGCTTCGCCGCCGACAGCGGCGTCGGCGCCGCCTCCAGCGCGGCGGAGAGCCGGCGGCGGAGCGCAGCCTTGTCCTTGCCGACGACGGCGAGCCGCGCGGCGTAGTGCGACCGTCGCCGGGCGGCGGTGTGGCAGAGATCGGCGATCGGAGCGGACTCCGGAGCATCGAGCAGGTCGAGCCAGGCAGAAGCGAGCGTGGCGAGCCCGGCTGGGGTCTTCGCCGAAAGGGGCAGCGTCCACACCGCTCCCTCCGGCGCGGGGTCGACCCCCGGAAGCATGGGCGCTTCCTCCAGGACGACGTGGCCGTTGGTGCCGCCGATGCCGAAGGAGCTCACCGCGGCGCAGCGCGGTGCGGCCGCCGCCGGAAACGGCGTCAGCCGGACCGGAATCCGCAGGCGCGAGTGCTCCAACGATATGTGCGGATTGAGGAGCTTGAAATTCGGCTGCGGCGGGATCTGCCCCCGGCGCAAGGCCTCGACCGTCTTGATCAGGCCGATGACGCCAGCGGCGGCCTCGAGATGCCCGATGTTCGCCTTGGCCGAGCCGAGGTAGCACGGCGGCGCATGAGGCCGGCCCGCGCCCAGGGCTGACGCCAGGGCCTCGACTTCGATGGGATCGCCAAGGGCGGTTCCGGTGCCGTGCGCTTCCACGAACGAGATCCGCTCGGGGGTCACGCCGCCGGATGTGAGGGCCTCGTGCACGAGCGCCTGCTGCGCCTGCCCGTTCGGCGCCGTGAGCACCGTCGAGCGGCCGTCCTGGTTGACCGCCGAGCCGCGAATGACCGCAAGGACACGGTCGCCGTCCGCCACGGCGTCGCTCAGCCGCTTCAGCGCGACGACGCCGCACCCTTCGCCGCGACCGAATCCGTCCGCAGCGGCATCGAAGGTCTTGCACTGGCCGTCCGGCGCCATGAAGCCCAGCTTGGTCATGGCGACGAACAATTCGGGCGTGATCATCACCGACGCCCCGCCGGCGAGGGCGAAATCCGTCTCGCCCAGGCGCAGGCTCTGGCAGGCGAGATGGATCGCCACGAGCGACGACGAGCAGCCCGTGTCGAGCGTGAGGCTCGGCCCGCGCAGGTCGAGGACATGGGAGATGCGATTGGCGACGACGCCGTGCACCGTGCCGGTGAGGGTGCGGGTGTCGAGAGCTCCGACGCTGCGATAGACCAGGCGCGCGTAGTCGGAGTGGTAGCAGGCCATGAAGACGCCCGCCCGCGCGCCGCGCAGCGCGGCGTGGACGACGCCTGCGTCGTCGATCGCTTCGATCGCGGTTTCGAGGGTCAGACGCTGCTGCGGATCCATCTGATCCGCTTCACGGCCCAGGATGCCGAAATACTCGGCGTCGAAGAGATCGATACGGTCGAGGAAGCTGCCGCGGCGCGTGACGAGCTTGCCGGGCGCATCCGGATCGGGATCGAACCAGGGGGCGACGTCGAAGCGCTCGCCGGGGATTTCGCCGGTCGTCGTCGAGCCGGCGGCGAGCAGGCGCCAAAGCGCAGCCGGGCTGTCGCTGCCGCCGGGCGCGCGGCAGGCCATGCCGACGACCGCGACCGGATCGGCGCGCAGGATCGGCGCCGTCTCGTCCCGAACGTCCTCGGCCATCAGGGCGATCTGCACGGCGGTGAGGTTGGAGAGCGCGACGGGGCCGTTCACGACGCTCTCCTCGCGCGCCGTCGACGCAGAGCATCGAGCGCTCGGTCGTCACTCAGGTCCGCGACAGCGGCGAGGCGCGCCGCCATGGCCGATCGTTCCGGCACGGCAACGACCGTCCCCGTGAAGCGTTCGCTGGCCTCGTCGCCAGCCAAATGCGCCGACAGCCTCGACACAGTGGGAAAGTTCCACGCCAGTGTCGCCGAGAGCGGTGTTGCCAGCGCCCGCTCCAGGCGGTTACGCAGTTCCATGGCCAGCAGCGACGTCAGCCCCAACGTGCCGAACTCGCGGCCGTGGTCGATATCGTCCATTGGCACGTGAAGCGTCTGGGCCACCGCTTCGGCCACGATCTGCGTCAGCAACGTGCGCCGCTCGGCGCCGCTCGCCAGCGCCAGCGTCGTGGCCGTAGGGCTTGGCATTCGGTCCGCTGCCGTCATGTCGGCGAGGAATGGCCCGGCCCGGGTTGCCCGCGTGCCGGCGAACCGCGGCCAATCGATCGGCAGCACGGCGAGCAGTCCATCGGTCTGGCTGGCCGCCCATGCGAACAACGTGGCGCCGCGCCGCGGCTCGAACGAGCCGATGCCCTGCCGCTCCAACGTCTCCGCAACCGCCGCGCCGCTTTGGCCGCCCATCAGGCCCGCGTCCCGCCAGGAGCCCCATGCGATGCAGCTTGCGGGCTTCCCCCGGGCGCGCCGATCCGTGGCGAGCGCTTCGATGCCGGCGTTCGCCGCGATGTAAGCGGACATTCCCGCTTGAGGCAGCAGCGTGCTCATCGACGAGAACAGCACGAAGCAGTCCAGATCCGGCAGGAGCCGGTCGAGAACTTGGGCGCTTCGCAATTTGGCCGCCAATGCCGCGTCGAAGGTCTCTCGCGTCATGTTCTCGATCAGGCGACGGTCGAGCACGGCTGCGAGGTGAACGACGCCGCGAATGGCCGGCCAGTCTTCGGCCGTATGGTCGGCAATCAATCGCTCGACCGCTGCCTGGTCGGACGTGTCGACCTGCCAATAGTGGACCGCGGCACCCAGGCGCTCGAGACCGCGCAGGCCGGCGATGCGCCGGCCTGCCGACGAGCCCGGATCGACCGAGCTCCATTCACGGCGCGGCGGCAGAGGGGTGCGCGCGGCCAGGATGAAGCGGCGTGCGCCGTCCTCCGCCATGGTGCGAGCGATGGCGAGCCCCACGTCACCCAGCCCGCCCGAGATCAGGTAGGTGGCGTCAGGCCGCCACTGGAGGCGCGTGTCCGCCAGTTCGGCCCGAACCAGACGCGGTACGAACGAGCGCTCGCTACGGACCGCGATCTGGTCCTCGCCGCCGTGCGTGAGCAGCCAGGCCGCCGCCCTCTCCAACTGCGCAGACGGATCGCCGCGCTCCGGCAGATCCAGCAGGCCGCCCCAAAGCTCCGGGCGCTCCTCGCCCATGGCGCGCGCGGCGCCCCACAGCGCCGCATGGTCGGGGTCGACGCGGGCGAAGCCCTCCGGGCTCTGGGCGCCGCAGGTCACAAACCAGATGCGGGCGCGTGCGCCCCGGGGGGCCGCCTGGGCCACGCGGACCGGCAGAAACGGCGCATCATCCCCGTCGGGCGCCGCGATCAGCACATCGACGTCCTCGCCATGCGATCCGACGGCGGCAAGACGTACTTCCAGCCGGTCGAGCAAATCGCTCTCGACGCGCGCGCCCCGAGCGGCGAGCGCCGCAGCCAGCCCGGGCACATCACCCAGCACCAGCCAGGCCGATCGGCTTGCGTCGGCGGGCGCTGGGGGCGCCGCTTGCCGCCAGTCGATGCAGTGCATCCAGCCGCGCGCCTCGTCGTCGGGGCCGGCGGCGACCGCTGATGGGCCGAGGGCGCGCTCCAGCGTGGCGGCCTCGGCCCAATGGCGCCGCCGCTGCCAGGGGTAGAGCGGGAAGTCGACGACGTCGGCCGGCCGCGCCCGGCCCCGCGCCCAGTCGATCGGCACGCCGGCGCACCACACTCGCGCCACCACCTCCGTGAGCGCCGCGCGCTCCGGCCGGTCACGATGCCCGCAGCAGACGACCAGCGGCGCGCGGTCGCCAGTCCCGACCGTCTGCTCGATCGAAGGAGCCAGCACCGGATGCGGGCCAAGCTCGACGAAGACGGTGACGCCCTGCGCGGACAAGGCTTCGATCGCGGCGGCGAACCGCACCGGCTCGCGCAGGTTGCGGGCCCAGTACCGCGCGTCCAACTCCGTCCCCGACGCGGCGCGGCCGAACAGGGCCGACACGAAGGGAATTGTCTCCACGGTCGGCGCCAGCCCATCGAGCCCGCTGAACAGGGCCGCTGCCGGCGTATCCATATGAGGCGAGTGGGAGGCCACGTCGACGTTGATCACGCGGCTGAAAATGCCCTGCCTGCCGAACTGCTCGACCAGATCGGCCACGGGAGCGGCGTCTCCCGAGATGACGCAGGAGCGCGGGCTGTTGACAGCCGCGACCGACACCCGGTCTTCCAAGCCGGCAAGCGACGCACGCGCCGCCTCGGGGGGTAGATCGACGAGCGCCATGGCGCCTTGGCCACGCTTCTCCCGCATCAGTGCGCTGCGCCGGCAGACGACCTTGAGCGCGTCCGCGGACGAGAGCGCACCGCAGGCATAGGCAGCCCCCGCCTCCCCCATGCTGTGTCCGACGATGGCATGGGCGGTGACGCCGGCTGTCCCCAGCCACTGGGCGTAGGCGATGGCGAGAGCGCAAAGGGCGGGTTGAACGACGTCGACGGCCTGCCAGTCCATCGCGCCGGGCGCGGCGCAGAGGCGCTCGATGAGCGACCAGCCGGTTTCATCGCGGATGATGGCGTCGAGCGGCGCAAGCAAGGCGTGAAAAACCTGCTCCTCGGCGATGAGCGACCGCGCCATCCCGGCCCACTGGCCGCCTTGCCCCGGAAAGACGAAGGCGAGCTTGGCGGGCCTGGCCGAATCCGTGGCCCCCTCGGCGAGCGCCTCGCCTCCGGCGGCGTAGGCGCGCAGCGCCTCGCAGAGCGCGTCACAGCCGCCGTGTGCGCTGAAGGCGGCCCGGTGGCGCAAAGGGGTGCGGCGTTCCTGCGCGAAGGCCAGCACGGCTTCGAGATCGGTGGGGGCACGCTTCAGGCGGGCGGCAACCTGGCCAGCCAGGGCTCGCAGTGCTTTCGGGTTGGAGGCGGAGAGCGGCAGCAGCGGCAGCAGCGGTCCTGCGACCGCGCGGCGCGGGCGCTCCGGCGGTTGCTGAACGAGCACGTGAGCGTTCGATCCGGAGATGCCGAAGGCGCTGACACCGGCGATCCGCAGCCCGGCATCCCCGGGCCAAGCCGTCGCCGTGCGAGGGACTTCGACGGGGGCCGCATGCCACGGCACGTCGGGGCTGGCGGTCTCCAGGTTCAGGCTCGCCGGGATGACGCCTTCGCGCACCACGAGGGCGGCCTTGATCAGCCCGGCCAACCCGGCCGCACCCTCGGTATGGCCGAGGTTTGTCTTCACCGACCCGATCTGAAGCGGCCGCGACGGCGAGCGCCCGTGACCCAGCACGGCCGCGACGGCACCGACCTCGATCTTGTCGCCCGCGCGCGTACCGGTTCCGTGCGCCTCGACATAGCCAACCGCCGCTGGAGCGACGCGGGCATCCCCCAGGGCCCGCCGCAGCAGCTCCTGCTGCCCCGCCAGGCTGGGGGTGCCCATGGATCCGCTGGCGCTGCCGTCATTGCTGATCGCCGAGCCGCGGATCACGGCATGGACGCGGTCGCCGCTGTCGAGCGCCGCCTGGAGCGGCTTGAGCACCACGACGGCGGCGCCCTCGCTTCGCACATAGCCGTCCGCCCGTGCATCGCCGAACTTGCAGCGCCCGTCGCCGGCCATCATGCCGCTCTGCGAGTAGGCAACGTGAATGTGTGGCGCGAGAATGAGGTTGACGCCGCCGGCGAGGGCGAGGGCCGCCTCGCCCGACCGCAGGCTCTGGATCGCCAGATGTACCGCTGTCAGAGACGACGAGCAGGCGGTGTCGATCGTTAGGGAGGGCCCGGTGAAGTCGAACGCGTAGGACAGGCGGCCGGAGGTGGCGTAGCGACCGCTGCCGAGCGTCATGGGGAAGTCCATGCGATCGGGATGCAGCGAAAGTCTCTGCTCGAAATCGGCCAGCCATTGACCGATGAACACGCCGACCCGCGTGCCCCGCAGCTTGCCTGCATCGGCACCGGCGTTCTCGAGGGCCTCCCAGGCCGTTTCGAGCAACAGTCTGTGCTGAGGATCGATGCAAGCTGCTTCTCGGGGTGAAATTCCAAAGAAGTCAGCATCGAAACGGTCGATGCTTGATAGGTATCCGCCATGACGCGCGATGGTCTTGCCCGGTGTCTGCGGTGCCGCATCGAAGAATCGCGGTAAGTCGAAGCGGTCGCCGGGAATGTCCCCAATCCCGTCGCGCCCGTCGCTGAGCATTGCCCAAAACTGCTCCGGATCGTTGACCGCACCTGGGAAGCGGCAGCCAATCCCGACGATGGCGATAGGAGTTGGGCCGCCGGACATCACAGCATCGCATCGGCCTTGGCCGAGTCCTCCAGCTGCGGTGCAAGCGCGGCGACGATCTCAGCGACCAGATGGCTGCGCTGCGGCTCCAGGAAGAAATGGTCCCCCGGAAACATGCGGATCCGGCACGAGCCGGCAACCTCGCCGCGCCAAGCCTCCAAATCGGTCCGCGACACCGCCCGGTCGAGCGAGCCGCCGAAAACGGTCGTCGGACAGTTGATCTTGGGACGGGATGGGTCGGGCTGAAACGTCTCCAGCGCCTGCAAGTCGGCGCGCAGCGCTGGCAGCAGCAGATCCAATACGTCCGGGTGCTTGAGGATCTCGTCGGGAATGCCTTGGTAGCGCCGGTTCATGGCCGTGACGAACTCCGTGTCCGGCAGATCATGAATGCGTGCTTCGGCGGGGCGCCTAAAGGGGCGCGCCGACACGAACAGATGCGCCGGTTCGTGCCCGCGCGCCTCCAGCGCCCTGGCGCATTCGCTCGCGACGACGGCGCCCAGGCTGTGACCGAAGATGGCAAGCGGCCTGTCGATCCAGTTCGACATTTCGTCGAGGAGCGCCTCGACCATCGCTCCGATGGTCGTAAGTGGCGCTTCCCTCAGGCGATGTGCCCGTCCGGGTGGGTGAAAAGCCAGGAGTTCGACCGCCTCTGGCAGATGTCGCGGCCACAGTCTATATGAGGCGGCACCACCGCCGGCAAATGGTAGACAGAACAGCCGGACCGCCGGATCGTGCCGCGGTGATGGCCGAAAGATAGCGGTGCTATCGACCCCCATTGTACCGACCAGCTCCAAGAGAAAACGGGGAATAGAGATCGATCCAGCTGAACCGAATTGCCGGCAGGACGCTCCTAGTATGCAACGAATTCCAGCCAACCCTCTCGATGAACCAATGCTATTTCAATCGAGAAGTGGGCGCGGCTTGGAAAACCGGCTTATGCTCCGCCGCCAATTGGCGTAAACGATTAGCCTTTCGGATGAGAGGTGGGGCGCCTATGGGCTACGGGGCTGGCTTTGGAGGCGGCGCTGTGCATCCGTCAGGCGGCTTCCCAGCGCAGCGGCGTGTCGATGTCTGAGTCGAACCACATGCCGGGATATCGCGCCCGGTGCGCCAAACCGGAGGGCTGTCCAATGTCCGGTAGAGAGCCGCAGATCGATGGTCGAGCTCACGCCGCCCACGTGAGGCTGCCGTCGGAAGCTCGCACGCTCTTCATCGCACACTGCGGCGTGCCGCATTGAGGAAGGAGCAGCGGCGGCGCTAATCTTGGTGATCGTCCAATCAACGCGGGCGTTCTCGCCGGCATCGCACTCGAGATCGTTGTTATTGGACGTGCCGCTCCGCAAACCCTCTGGAGTATCCAATTGTCGTTGGATCGTTAGCCAGTCGTCAGGCGGGTTCGACTGTGCCGTAGAACATTTCGTATGTGCCCAAGGAGCGGATGACGGACGCCCGCCAGGCTCGCGAGCCAACCCAGTCCGGCCAGGAGGATGGCGCATAGGCTCGCGAGAGGCGGCAAATCAAAACGCCAACCGGCTGCCGCGATCACGACAAGTGGCCCGAGCGCCGTTCCGAAAGTAACCGCGGCGCTACCCGCGAGCCGCATGGCCAGCTCGCCAACCGAGAAGGGTGCGACGCGGTGCACGAGAAAGAGCGCGGCTCCGACATTGATCGGAACCGAGACCCAGGCACTCCAAGCGATCGCCCTTGCTCCGTAAGGCGCCGCGGCCGCGATGCACAGGACCGAAACGAGCGCCTGGAACAGGGCGAGGAGCGTCGTGAGGCGAATGGCGCCGAGCGCGATGGGTACGGTATAGCTGATGCCCATTGGGGCGTTGAACAGAGCGGCTCCGGCCATGATTTGAACGAGGGTCGCGGCTTCCCGCCACTGCGCGCCGAGCAGCGTCAGGATAATCGGGAAGGCGAGCAGCCCGATAACCGTGAGCGCGGGCCAGTAGATGGCGGTCATCAGCTCGGCGGCGCGGACGTAGGTTGGGCCGAGGGGCACCCCGTCGCGGGCCTCGCGCGAAAAGGCGGGAAATGCGACGGAGGATACGGCACCGAGCAAGACACGATCGGGAAGCGTCACCACCATCCCGGCCCGGTAGAGGAGACCGATCCCGCCCGGCGACACAAAACGGCCCATGACGAGGTAGGCGGCATTCTCACTGGCGATGTTGAGCAGACGCGTCGCGGCGCCGTACATGCCGAATGTCAGCACTCTGCGCCAATCCCGCAAACTGATCCCGAACATCGTCCAATCCCGAAGGAGGACCGGGTAGATGAACGCCGATGCGCCATTGGAGATGACATAGGCCCAAGCGAAGCTCATGTAGCTTGCGCCTTGCAGAGCGAAGAGGATTGCGGCGCCGGCGTTGATCACGGTGACGAGGAGGCCTGCGGCGCCTCGGCGTCCGAAGGCGAGTTCGCGCGCCATCAGCGCCCCAGCCGGTCCGGAGGTGAGCCCCAAGGCGAAGCCCAGCGCGAAGACCTGGAGGAATGTCTGCAACTCATCGAGATTGTAGAAGCGGGCGAGCGGACGCGCGAGGCCATAGAGGCACGCGGCGATCGCGAGTGTGAAGAGCCCGTTGAGAGTGAAGACTGTGCGCAGCGCGGAACGATTGAGATGGCGGGTCTGCACGATGTAATTGGAAGCGCTGACCTCGCGCACGCCCTCCGCCAGCGCGGCGGCTGCAAACCCGACGACGCCGATCCCGAACTCGCTCGGGGTCAACAATCGAGAGAGCACAATGGTTGCGCCGATGCTTGTCAGCACGCTGAAGTAGCGCTCGCTGGACGCGAGCGCAACGGCGCGGATGATCCTCGGCACTAGATCAGACGCCAGAAGCGCAGTTCCACGGAACCGCCAACCGCCGGTATCGCGAGCGCCGCCCAACTCCGCGGCGTCGCCTTGAAGCTCCAAAGGCTGATGTCCGCAGCGGTTATGCCCGGCCGCGTCACAGATAGGATCCGCGCCGGAGCGTCGGGGTCGGTGGAGACCTCAAAGGAGTGTAGATCTGCCGAAAATCCTTCCCCCCAAAGTTTGACGACCGCTTCCCTTCGGGTCCAACAAGCGAAAAATGCATCCATCTGAGCAGATGGCCTCGTCCGCAGAATGGATTGAGCTTCATAAGAGGCAAACGTGTCCATCAGCCCCTGCCAGCCATCGATAGGACGCATTTCCTCCAAATCAACTCCGAGACTTGCCGTGTGGGCGAGGGCGATGAGCGCCTGGCCGCCGGAATGAGAGAGATTGAACGCCAAGCAGCTCGCGACACTTGGCGGCAATGCCGGTTTACCCCATGGACCGACCTCGAACGCGATCTCTGCGGGCGGGCAGTCGAGTCTCGCGCCCAATATATGGCGCAAGTATCCACGCGCCGCGGCGAAGCGGCGCGCATCGCGCGCAAAAGCAAAACGACCGGCGCGTCTGCGCTCTTCTACGTTGAGCGCACCGGTGATCGAAGGGCGGGCGCCATCCAAGTCGATCAGCCAGAGGTCCACGGCATTCGCGCAGGGAGGAGCCGGTCGGCGCACGTCCCGTATCTCCGTCCAAGGCGCCGCGTTCATCAGATCCCTCATGCCCCAATGCGGCAAGCCGGCCCGCCGTGCGGAGAGCTTGGAGGGCTGTGCCGAAGGCCGCTGGCGGGCGAAGCTAACCTTCAAGGCCTATTCGAGAAACTCCGAAACAATGTGTCGTCCTCTAGTCCTCTTGATAAGCGTGGGCATCACCACGGCCGAGGAAAGGACCAAATGGTCTTAGATCTCTCGTCCATTTGGATAGCGGAAGACGAGAAGCGGACTCTGTCCTGCACCTTGGCCGACCGCGTCGCGCGTCTGCATGAGGGAGGAGAGCGGGGAGGCCGGGTCGCTCGTTCATAGTCCCTGACCAGCCGTCGCCAGCGGATTATCCAACCGAACGTCCGCTCGCACCCAAACACGCGGGAGAACCTCGAAGCTCTTTTGTTCCGTCCCGTCGACGTATGATCCCAGCGCGAAGTCGAGATCGGCCGACTTGTGACCGCTGTCGCCCCACAATGCGACCTGCCAGCGCAAGGCCGAGCTCGCGGTGCCAAAGGCTCTCTCATCGGACTGCTCGAGACGAAGTTAGTCGATGCGAAATTTTTGGGGTTCTACGCGCACCAGTTTGTCCTGCTTGGACTTGGCAATGCAGGAACTCTACGGGCGCTGCGCCGTTCCCAAGACTTGGTCGCCCTGACGGCATCCGGGCGATGTCCGGCCTCCAGAGCCATTTTTCTAGTCCCGCGCTCACCACGCAAAAAAACGAGGCCGCTGATGAAAGCGTTGACCTGGCACGGCAAAGGCGACATCCGCTGCGAGCGCGTCGACGATCCCAGGATCGAGCACGGCCGGGACGCCATCATCAAGGTGACGGCTTGCGCGATCTGCGGCTCGGACGTGCACATCTATGACGGCGTCATTCCGTCCATGCAGAGCGGCGACGTTCTCGGCCACGAGACCATGGGCGAAGTCGTCGAGGTCGGCCCCGAGAACAAGGCGCTGAAGGTCGGCGACCGCGTCGTCGTGCCATTCACCATTTCTTGCGGCGAATGTTTCTTTTGCCGGCGCGGCTTCTACTCCGGCTGCGAGCGCTCCAACCCCGACAAGGCTCAAGCCGAGAAGATGTGGGGATACTCGCCCGCCGGCCTCTTCGGCTATTCGCATATGCTCGGTGGCTATGCCGGCGGTCAGGCTGAATATCTGCGCGTGCCCTATGCAGATGTCGGACCCATCAAGGTGCCGACCGGCCTCAGCGATGAGCAGGTGCTGTTCCTCTCGGACATCTTCCCCACCGGCTACATGGCCGCCGAGTTCTGCAACATCCAGCCGGGCGACACGATTGCCGTGTGGGGCTGCGGACCTGTCGGCCAATTCGCCATCCGCAGCGCCGTCCTGCTGGGCGCGGAACGGGTGATCGCCATCGACACGGTGCCGGAGCGACTGGCGCTGGCGCAGGCCGGGGGCGCCGAGGTGCTCGATTTTCTCGAAGAGGATATCTACGAGCGCATCCGCGAGTTGACCAAGGGCCGCGGCGCCGACGCCTGCATCGACGCGGTGGGCACGGAGGCCGATGCAGCGTCCAGCTTCTACGCGCGAATCGATCGGCTCAAGGTGGCGACCTTCATGGGCACGGACCGCCCGCACGTGCTGCGCCAGGCGATCCAATGCTGCCGCAACTTCGGCACCGTCTCCATCGTCGGCGTCTATGGCGGCTATCTCGACAAAATCCCCATGGGCTCGGCCATCAACCGCGGCCTGACGTTCCGCATGGCTCAGACGCCGGTGCAACGCTACCTGCCGTTGCTGCTGGAGCGCATCGAGAAAGGCGAGATCGACCCGTCTTTCGTCATCACGCATCGCGCCTCTCTGGAAGACGGACCTGGCCTTTACGAGACCTTCAGAGACAAGCAGGACGGCTGCATCAAGGTCGTCCTGCGCCCCTGACCGACAGGAGACGGACCATGGCATCGCGTGAACCCTCCGGCCGGCCGCTGGCCATTGTGACCGGCGCATCCACCGGCATCGGCTACGAGCTGGCCCTCCAATGCGCGAACAACGGTTTCGACCTGATCATCGCCGCTGACGAGCCCGAGATCGAACGCGCCGCCTCCGATCTCAGGGGCAGAGGCGCTCGGGTGGAAACGCTCGAAGCCGATCTTGCGACCGAAAAGGGTGTGCTCGAGCTCTGCGCGCTGGCGGCCGCCGACGGCCGGCCCGTGGCGGCGCTGCTCGCCAATGCTGGGCGCGGGCTCGGCAAGGGCTTCCTTGACCAGGAGCCGGCCGACTGGCGCCAGGTGCTGGACACCAATCTGACCGGCACCCTGCTGCTGATCCACAAGATCGGCCGCGACATGCGCACGCACAACCGGGGCAGGATCCTGATCACCGGTTCGATTGCCGGCTTCATCCCGGGAGCGTTCCAGGCGGTCTATAACGGCACGAAGGCGTTCCTCGATTCCTTTTCCTGGGCGCTGCGCAACGAGCTGAAGGATACCGGCGTTAGCGTGACCTGCCTGATGCCGGGTCCGACGGAGACCGAGTTCTTCGAGCGGGGCGACCTGATGGACACCGCCGTCGGACAGCAGAAGAAGGACGACCCTGCGGCCGTCGCCAAGGTCGGCTTCGACGCGATGATGAAGGGCGAGGGCGACGTCGTCGCCGGCTGGAAGAACAAGCTGCAGGCGACCATGGCGCACGTGACGCCCGCCGCCGTGCTGGCCGAGCAGCACCGCAAGATGGCGGAGCCGGGCTCGGGCGGCCGCTGACGCAGCCCTCATCCGCAACAGAAACGCAAGGACGCCGGCCATGGCCCAGACCGTCGGAGATTTCGTCGTGGCACGGCTCGCGGCGTGGGGCGTGCGGCGGCTGTTCGGCTATCCCGGTGACGGCATCAACGGCGTCTTCGGCGCGTTGAACCGGGCGGAAGGCAAGATCGAATTCATCCAGGCCCGGCATGAGGAGATGGCCGCCTTCATGGCCGCAGCACATGCCAAGTTCACCGGCGAGCTCGGCGTCTGCATCGCCACCTCCGGGCCGGGGGCATCGCATCTCTTGACCGGCCTCTACGATGCGCGGCTGGACCATCAGCCGGTACTGGCCATCGTCGGACAGCAGGCACGCACGGCCCTCGGCGGCCACTACCAGCAGGAGCTGGACCTCCTGTCCATGTTCAAGGACGTGGCAAGCGATTTCGTCCAGCAGGCGATGGTCCCGGCCCAGGTGCGCCATCTGGTGGACCGCGCGGTGCGCATCGCACTCGGCCGCAAGACGGTGACGGCGCTGATCCTACCCAACGACCTCCAGGAGCTTCCCTATGAGGAGCCGCCACGCCAGCACGGCACACTGCATTCGGGAGTCGGACTGTCGCCTGCCCGGGTCATGCCGTTCGACGCCGACCTGGAGCGCGCCGCCGCGGTGCTGAACGCGGGATCCAAAGTGGCGATGCTGGTCGGCGCTGGCGCGCTGGGGGCCACGGACGAGGTGATCGCCGTGGCCGATCGGCTGGGCGCGGGCGTTGCCAAGGCGCTGCTCGGTAAGGCCGTCCTGCCCGACGACCTGCCCTGGGTCACCGGGTCGATCGGCCTGCTCGGCACCAAGCCGAGCGACACCTTGATGAACGAGTGCGATACGCTGCTGATGGTCGGCTCCGACTTTCCCTATGCGGAGTTCCTGCCCCCGGAAGGCCAGGCCCGCGGGGTGCAGGTCGACATCAAGCCCGACATGCTGTCGCTGCGCTACCCCATGGAGGTGAGCCTGGTGGGCGATGCCCGCGAGACCCTGCGCGCGCTGCTGCCGCTTTTGAACGCGAAGGACGCCAACAGCTGGCGCGCGACGATCGCAGCCGAGGTCGACGCGTGGTGGGCGACGCTCGCAGAGCGGGCGAAGGTCAAGGCCGATCCGGTCAACCCGCAGTTGGTCACCTGGGAACTGTCGCCGCGCCTGCCGGACGGCGTCATTCTCACCAGCGATTCCGGATCGTGCGCCAATTGGTTTGCCCGCGATCTCAAGATGCGCCGCGGCATGATGGCGTCGCTTTCCGGCCGCCTCGCCTCCATGGGCTCGGCCGTGCCCTACGCCATCGCCGCCAAGTTCGCTCACCCGCAGCGAGCTGTCATCGCGCTGGTCGGCGATGGCGCCATGCAGATGAACAACATGGCCGAGCTGATCACCGTGGCCAAGTACTGGCGCCAATGGGCTGATCCGCGTTGGATCGCCTGCGTCTTGAACAACGCCGATCTCAACCAGGTGACGTGGGAGCAGCGCGTCATGGAGGGGGATCCCAAGTTCGAGGCGTCCCAGAATATCCCCGACGTGCCGTATCACCGCTTCGCCGAGCTGATCGGCCTCAAAGGCATCTTTGTCGACGATCCGGGACAGGTGGGACGCGCCTGGGAGGAGGCACTGTCGGCCGACCGACCTGTGGTGATCGAGGTGAAGACCGATCCCGAGGTGCCGCCGCTGCCGCCGCACATCACCTTCGAGCAGGCGCGCAACCTGGCGTCGGCGCTCGCGCACGGAGAGCCTAGCACCGCCAGCGTCATCAAGGGCACCGCGCGGCAGCTGGTGGGGGCGATACTACCCGGTGCGAGCGACAAACACTGACGTGACGTGGGGTGTGAGCGAGGCGCCCTTCCTGCCGGCGTCTGAGGCACGATCGAAGGAGCGGTGTGCGACAAACGCTGGCGTCAATCGAGCATGCCTGCCGGCTGCCCGGACAGAACCTCCGGTAGCCGAAGGTGAGCGGCGCAGGCCGCGCCCACATCGGCGAAGCTCGTGCGCCTGCCCATGGACGCGCCGCTTGTTCCCGGACTGACCGCCAGCACCGGAACCCATTCCCGCGTATGGTCGGTGCCCGCCCAGGTCGGATCGCAGCCGTGGTCGGCGGTGACAATGAGCGCGTCCCCGCTCTGCAACTGCCCCAGCAGTTGCCCGAGCTGGGCGTCGAATGCTTCCAGGGCCCGCGCATACCCCGGCGGATCGCGTCGATGGCCGTAGAGGCTGTCGAAGTCGATCAGATTGGTGAATGCCAGCCCCCCATCGGCCAGCTCGGCAACCGCCTTCGCGGTCGCCTCCATCAGCGCGCTGTTACCGGTTGCCTTGACCTCCCGTCCCGTGCCCTCATGGGCGAAGATGTCGCCGATCTTGCCGATGGAGATCACCTGGCGCCCTTCGCGCGACGCGAGCGACAGCAAGGTCGGGGCCGGTGGCGCGATGGCGAAATCCCGCCTCCGCGGCGTGCGCTCGAACCGGCCGGGCTCGCCGATGAACGGACGAGCGATGACCCGTCCCACCATCAGCGGCCGTGTGAGTTCGCGCGCAACGGCGCAAATGTCGTAGAGCCGCTCCAGGCCAAAGGCTTCTTCGTGCGCGGCGATCTGAAAGACGCTGTCGGCGGATGTGTAGCAGATCGGCTTGCCCGAACTCATGTGAGCTGCGCCGAGGCGCTCGATGATCTCGGTGCCCGAAGCATGACAATCGCCGAGGATGCCGGGAAGGGCGGCCCGGCCGCAGAGCTCGGCGACCAGTTCTGGCGGAAAGCACGGGGACGTCTTGGGGAAATAGCCCCATTCGAAGGGCACGGGCAGTCCGGCGATCTCCCAATGTCCCGATGGGGTGTCCTTGCCCTTCGACACCTCGGCCGCGCAGCCATAACGGCCGCCGGGTGATAGGGCACCGTCGAGCCCGGCCGGCACGCGCCCGGTCGCCAGATAACAGGCCCGTCCGAGGCCGAGCCGCACGAGGTGCGGAACCTCGAGCTGCGCGCCGCGTTCGCGGGCACAGAAGTCGGCGATATGGCCGACAGTGTCGGCACCGCTGTCGCCGTAGCGCCCGGCGTCCGGGGCCGCGCCGATGCCGACGGAATCCATCACGATCAGAAATGCGCGCGGCATACCTCTTCCTCCGGCTGGACCTGCTCCAGGGCATCTGAACCTTGAGTGCTTCTGGGTCAGCCCGTTCGCATGAGATCGAAGACGGCGCCGTCCCAGCGCCGCAGTCCCCGTCGGCCATTCTCCAGCACATGAAACCCAAGCTCGCCGGCCAGTCTCGACACGTCGTGGCGATCGTCGTCGTCGCTGCCGCGATATGAATAATTGTAGATGAGGAGTCTGCTCCGCGGGCGCAGAACGCGGTGCGCTTCGCGCAGGTTGGCGACGACGAGGGCGGGACCGCTGGCTACGACGTAAGGAAAGCTGTCGACGAAAAGCACGAGCTCGTAAGCCGCACTCGAGCAGGGCGCCAGGTCCGAGCCGCTGCCCGGCGCAAGCGTGATGTTCTCAAGCCCGGCGCAACGTTTGCGCGCTTCCGCGATCATCACGGCCGACACCTCGATCCCGACCGCCTCCTTCACGCGGGGCGCGAGCGCGGCGAGAATGCGACCGATGCCGCAGCCGACGTCCACGACACGGCGATCGGCACCGAGCACCCCCCGCGCGCGCAAGTCGTCGACGATCTCCGCCGTGGCAGATGCCAGGAGATCCGGGCGCCCGAGGCTGTACAAGGCAACGGCCGCTTCCGGCGAGATCGCCGCTGCCGCATCGAACGCGCGTGCCCATGTTGCGGGCGTCCGCTCCGTATCCACCTCCGCGCTTGTCGACGCGACCGCTCGCGTGACGGCGAAGGCGGCGGGAGTCGCATTCCACAGGGCGTATACCGCGGCCAGGCGACGCCGGGGGGCGGGCGCGGCGTCGGCCAAGGCGTGGGCCAGCGCATGCCGCGCGCCCTGCTCGTCGGTTGCGGCAAGGCAGAGCTGAGCAAGGGCGATGCCCGGCGGCAGCTCGCCGTCCGCGCAAAGACCCAGCACCGCATCCAACGCCTCAGCCATACGCCAACGCCTTCAATGGCCGAAATATCCGGCAGCAATTGAGTCGGTCGACGGCACCCCACGCGTGCTTGTAGGGCTCGTCACCGCGCAGGAAGTGGAACTCTCGCGCGCCGGCAGCCACCGCGTCCTCGATGGCGGCGGCGATCAGCAGGGTACCGGGGCTGGTGTAGGCCTGCTGCGGGTCGAAGCCGCCGATGTAGGCATAGGCGCATGTGCCGTCGCGCAGACCGTAGTAGACGCCTGCCACCTCGCCGCCGATGCGACACCGCAGGACGCGCAGCAACCCCGCGCGGTCGAGTGCCGGCAGCGCTTCACGATGGAATGCCGCGACCCGCTCGTCGGCGAAGATGCCGCCGCCGCGCTCGGCCCAGCGGATGGCGTGCAGGCGGACGAGATCGCCCAGGGCATCGACAAGGGCCGGCGTTCCACAGACCTCGATGGTGTATCCGCCGGCCCGCGCCGCTCGATGGCGCGCCATGCGCACCTTGCGCATCCGCGCGTGCGGCACGACCTCGGCTAGGTCCTGTGCCTGATCCGGCAGGGCGAGCACCGGGCATACGTCGCCGGGATGCAGCTCGCCGATGGCATCCGGCGCCAGATCCAACGCCTGCGCGGTCGGCCGCAGCTCGGGCAGGGCCCAGGCGGAAATTCCCGCATGCAAGCCGTCGACAATGGCACCGCTCAAGACGTCGCCCGCCGGCGCGAGATGGTCCGGATCGACCAACACGTCCAGATAGTCGCTGACCGAGATGCCGAGCGGCAGGGCGCGGCCGCCCGGTTCGACGTAAAAGGGAGCCAGACCGACGAGCGTTGCCCCATGCTTGACTGCCAGCACGCAGAGCTTGCCCGGCGCAAAGGTCTTCCACCATGGAATGAGCCATGTGGGCGATTGGAATGGGGTGGCGCTCGGGGCCCGATGCCAGAGCGCCCACCACTCGTCGGCAATCGCCTCCAGGTCGCTTAGTTGATCGATCCTTGCGAGTCTGAGCCTCATGCGGCGGCTCCCGTTTCAGGCAAGCCATCGGCGATCAGCTCGCGATAGCGGGCGATGTAGCTCGCCACCATCTGCCGCCCATCGAAGCGGGCGCGGGCGACCTGGCGGCACACCCGTCCATCGAGCGTGTGAGCTCGCCTCAGGCCGAAGGCCAGCTCCGCGACGTCGTTGGCGAGAAACCCGGTGACGCCGTGGTCGACTGCGTCGACCAGTGCGCCGCGGGCCAGGGCCACGACCGCGGTCCCTGCCGCAAGCGCCTCACGGGCGACGAGCGAGCTCGTCTCGGCAACCGTCGAAGCGATCACCACGCAGTGCGCTGCGCCAAGCAGCCTGCGCTTGCGCGCGAGGCCCACCGGCCCGATGTAGCGGCGCCATCGGTCGAGCCGTGGCGCGACGGCGTCGGCGAAATAGCGTTCATGGTCCGGATAGGGGAAAAGCTTGCCCGCAATCAGCAGCGGCAGCTCCGCCTGCTTAGCTGCGTCGATGGCGAGGTGCACGCCCTTTTCCGGACACATGCGGGCGAGCATCAACACGAAACGGCGTTTGGCATGGCGACCGGCGAACGCCTCCAGCTCGATCCCGTTCTCGATCGGTGACAGCAGGCCGGGACGGGCGGCCGCCCTGTGCTGGGCCGCGGACACACCATGCACGAAGGTGCGTGGGCGAAGCGGCGCGAGCGCCGCGGGTGGATACCAGCCGGGCGGCAGATGCAGCGTCGCCAGCACCGGCAGGCCTGCCTCTGGCAGATAGGCCTGGTAGTCGACCCCGTGCATGTGCACGAGATCGATCCGCCGACTGCGGAGCGCGGCAGCCAGCGCGTCGCGATAGAGCCGTTCAAACCGGGCTCGTGCAGCATCGTCGAGCGGGCCGTGCGGCCTCGGCATGGGTAGCAAGGTGCCGGCCACCCGCGAGCCGGTCTGGGCCATCACGAGGGAGGTGTGACCGGCGCCGGTCAACCCGGCATCGATCATGGCCAGCACCTGCTCGGCGCCGCCGGCCGTATCGCGGCTGACCGGCGCGAACGGATAGGCGACGCTGAGCACGGTGAGACTCATGCGGCCAGCCTTTCGAAAGCGCGGCGCGCCGCCCCCACGCAGGCGGGCCAGTCGGCCGGCGATAGCCCCCAGTCGTGGCCGCCGTAGAGGCAACGGCCTCGGTTCGGCAGCGCAGCGAAACAGTAGTCCGGCGCGGCGCGGAAGCGCTCCTGCCGGACCGAGAACGGGCGAAGGGTGTCCGTCTGCGTGGCGTGGCAGGCCAGCATGCGACGCTTGCGCATGCGCTCGCCCGGCTTCAGGTCGATGACCACGCCGTGGTCGCCGTCGCAGAACCGCTGGACGCATATGCCGGCCTCGCCCAGGTGATAGAGGGGCATCTCGATGATTTCGACGATGCTCGAGCCTGGTAGGTCTGCGGCGAGGCGGACGCAGAACGCGATGCCGTCGTGGTCGGGATGGCCGCCTTCGAAGGCGTGGGTGAACACACTCCTGATGCCGTGGATCGCAAACAGCCGCGCGAGCGCGCGGGCGATCTCAGCCATCCGATGGCAGACGCCCTGGTCGGGGACGTCCAAGAGGATCAGTGCCGAAGCCGGCACCCGCGCCACCGCGAGCGCACGGATCAGCTCGGCGCGCCGGCAGGTTCCATACGCGCCGGGATCGGAGAAGCCGCAGCGCGACGCGTCGGCGCCCTCGCGCGGCGCCCCGTCCGTGACGACGATCAGCCGCCCGCCGGACAAGCGCCCGAGCAGCCCGCCGCACCCCAGCGTCTCGTCGTCGGGATGGGCGACCACCACGGCGACATCGGCCCCGCCGAGGGGTCGGTCGGGCGTATGCGCGATTCGTCGAAGCAGTGGCATTGGACCTACCCGCCGGCTGCATGCGGCACCGATCTCGCAGACTCGGGCCCGCCGCCCCATCGTCCGGCAGCGGCGATCGCGCCTCCCGCAACGCCGGACCGGGCGGACAGCAGACCGATGGCCGAACGATAACCGTTGAAGGTGCCGACATCGACGTAAGCGCGTCCAGCGCGCACCCCCACAGCCTCGCCCCCGGCCGCGAGATAGGCGTTGACCAGCGTTCCGACGAATTCGTCGGCCCGCCCGCGGCGCAGCCACAGGTCATGCAGTGTGTGGAAGGTAGCGCCGGACAGCTTGAAGGCGCCCCAGATCCACTGGGAGGCCGCATCCTCTCGCTTCACCTGGATTTCGACTACCCGGTCGTTGCCGTCGAGCACGACCGCATCGAAATACCTGGGCTCGTCCACGGGAAACAGCAGGAACGACAGATCCCCGTCCGGCAGCGTCGTAAAGCCCTCGCGCGGAAACCAGACCGTGTCCGGCAAGCCGACAAGCACCTGGTCGCTCGCGGCGATCAGGGGCGCAGCCCGGAAGATCGCATCACACAGGCCGTCGGCCTTGGGTTGCACGGCATAGACCACCGCGACGCTACCGTGCCCCGCGCCGTAATACTCCATGATGTCGGACTTGCCCGGAGAAATGACGAAGGCGATCTTGTCGGCCCCGCCAGCCACCATACGTTCGAGCAAATATTCGCTGACGGCACACGGGCGCTCGACGCCAGCTTCGACGCGACTGCCGACGGGCAGCAGCTCCTTGGAGAAGGCGAGCGGCTGAATGCGGCTGCCGCGGCCCGCGGCGGGAATGATGCCCCACATGGATCAAGCCTCCTTGGCGACGCGCGCCGCTCGGGGTGTCGCGGCGAGCAGCGCTTCGAGCTGCGCTGCACGGTGATCGCAGGTATGCTCCGCGAGCACCCGCTCGCGGGCGCGGGCACCCATGAGCCGTGTGTCTTCGGGCGAGCGATCCAGCGCTGTCAGCACGTCCTGCGCCGTGCGCGCCACAAGCAACTCGCGGCCAGGCTCGAAGAACGTATCGAGACCTTCCCAGTCGTCGCTGATCAGCGCCGTTCCACACGCGGCGGCTTCGAACAGGCGCCCTGATGGGCACCAGCCCATCTCGGCCATCGCCCGCCGCGTCACGTTGAGGGTGAGTGGAGACGAGCAGAAGAACGACGCATGGTCGGCCGGCGGCAGGTGCCGCACGAAAAAGACGTTGTCGACCCACGGAAATTCGGGCGGGTACTGGGCGCCCCCAAGCACAAAGCGCGCATTCGGCCGCAGTCCGGCCGGGCCGATGAAAAAGCGCTGCACCCCGTCCTGGCGGTCGGCCGCATAGGTGCCGAGATAGGAGAGATCGCCGGCAAAGGCCGCCTGCGGTTGAACCGGCCGATGAACGTGCGGGTCAACGTGGCCGTACAGAGGCACGGCGCGACGCGCGGAAAGCAACTCTTGAAGTCCGCTCAGCGCCTCCCCGCCCGTATAGCTCAATACCAGGTGGAAATCCGCAAGTAAGCGCGGGCCGATGTAGCAGGGCCGCTCGCCACGGCCGAGATTGGCCAGGGTGACCGGCGTGTCGAGATCATAGAAGATGCGTAGCGCGGACGGTGTCTCGGCGCAGAGATCGGCCGCGGCGATCCCGTCAGGACAGAAGGACGTGACCATCACCGCGTCCGCATCGCGCGCCTCGCGCGCGGCGCGCGGCGCCACATCCGTCCAATTGCGGTAAAGCACGAGCTCGCCGCCGGCGATCTCGTGCAGATCGCGATTGAGCGCGTAGTAGGAGGTGTCCCGCTCGAAGAAGACGATGCGCCAGCCACGGCGATGCAGCGCGCCGGCCAGCCCTCGCCAGAGCGTGGCATGACCATTTCCCCAGGACGAGCTGATGGTGAGGCCGAAGACGACGATCTTCATGGGCCAGCAACTCGGCGCCAAATAGATTGTTCCTGGTTGGCGGAGCGGCTTGACTTACGTCGGAGGACCCGCAGATCAAAGCCGATTTACGGTGTAGCTGGCGTCGATAACAGACATCATGTGGTCGAAATCAGCAACCTTGAGCTGGATCGTCTCGCCGACGGCGCTCGACAGGAACAAAGCTGATCTGGTCACGTTCACGTCGGCGAACATAGCTTTGTAGGCCGGGTTACGCGAGCATGACGTCACCGCCGTTCCGCGGTGCCTCGCACACGAGTGAGGGTAAGCACTTGGGCGCCAAGAAACTCCGCGTCGGGCTCGTCGGCATCGGCAATTGCGCCTCTTCCTTCGTGCAGGGCCTGAGCTACTACCGCGACGTCGCCGGCAACGAGCCGGTGCCTGGGCTCATGAACGCCACGCTCGGCGACTACCACATCTCGGATATCGAGATATCCGCCGCCTTCGACGTCGCTGCGCCGAAGGTGGGGCGGGACGTCGCCGAAGCGATCCTTGCGCCGCCCAACAACACCCATGCGTTTGCCGAAGTCGCGCCGACGGGCGTCCGCGTCGACCGCGGCATTACGCTCGACGGGATCGGCAAATACCTGGTCGACGCGGTGATCGAGTCCAATGAGCCCGTGGCAGACGTGACACGCGTGCTCCGCGACAGCGAGACCGACGTGTTGGTGTCCTACCTGCCGGTCGGTTCGCAGCGCGCCAATGAATGGTATGTCGACCGGGCCCTCGAAGCCGGGTGCGGTGTGGTCAACTGCCTGCCGGTGTTCATAGCGTCGCGGCCGGAGTGGCGGGCGCGCTTCGAAACGCGCGGCCTGCCCATCATCGGTGACGACATCAAGAGCCAGGTCGGCGCCACCATCGTCCATCGCATGTTGGCCAACCTGTTCCAGGAGCGCGGCGTGCGGCTCGACCGCACTTACCAACTAAACTTCGGCGGCAACAGCGATTTCTTGAACATGTTGGAGCGCGAGCGGTTGACGTCTAAGAAGATCTCCAAAACGCAGGCGGTGACCAGCCAATTGGCGGTGCCGATGCCTGCGTGCGACGTGCATGTGGGCCCCAGCGATTACGTTCCGTGGCTGACCGACAGGAAGATCGCGCACATTCGCTTGGAAGGCACCGCCTTCGGCGGCGTCCCGCTCAACGCCGAAGTCAAGCTCGAGGTGTGGGACTCGCCCAACTCCGCCGGCATTGTCATCGACGCGGTGCGCTGCGCCAAACTTGCCATGGATCGCGGACAGGCCGGTGCGCTCGTCGGCCCCTCGAGCTACTTCATGAAGTCGCCGCCCCAGCAGTTCACCGACGACGAGGCGCGGGAACTGACCCGCCGCTTCATCGCCGGCGACGACGGCTTCGCGAGGCCGGGGAAGCCCCAGTGACGCTGTTCCTGTTGGTGCGTCACGCTGCCCACGACAACGTCGGTGGGTTCCTGGCGGGGCGGACGCGGGGAATCCAGCTCGGGGAAGCAGGACTGTTGCAGGCTGGACGCCTCGCCTCACGCCTGCGCGGCGAAGCCATCAGCGCAATCCATACGAGCCCGCAGCCCCGCACGTGCCAGACGGCCGCCGCCATTGCCGCCGCGGCCGGACTGGCCGATCCGCGGATCGTGCCGGAGCTCGACGAGGTCGATTTCGGCTCCTGGTCGGGCCGAACCTTTGATGATCTCGACCGAGACGTCGCATTCCGTCGTTGGAACGAGGTGCGAAGCTTCTCGCGCACGCCGGCCGGCGAGAGCATGCACGACGTCCAGAGCCGCATCCTCCGTCACATGGAAGCCGCCGCGCACGAGCTCGGCGATCGCACCATAACTCTCGTCAGCCACGCCGACGTGATCAAGGCCGTGGTGATCTATCAACTGGGCCTCTCCATCGACGCCTGGCAGCGCTTCGAGGTCGAGCCGGCGTCGATCACACGGATCGAGGTCACTGGCTGGGCTTGGAAATTGCTGGGACTGAACGAGGTGGTGTGGTGAGGCAGCGACCTTGGCAAGACCCACGCCGGAGGTGTCGATGAAGCTTTCGACCCAGGAAATTCAGCAGCGCGTCGAGGCGCTCGGTCCATGGTTTCACAATCTGGATCTGAGCGGGGTCGCGACGGCCCCGGATCACTTTCTCGGTGACTATCCGCGCGTGAAGTGGCGGCACTTTGCCGGCTCGTTGCCGCAGGATCTTTCCGGCAAAAGCGTGCTCGATATCGGCTGCAACGGCGGATTCTACTCGCTCGAAATGAAGCGAAGAGGAGCGGCGCGTGTGCTAGGCGTCGACTTCGACGACGACTATCTCGCCCAGGCGCGTTTTGCGGCCGAGGTCGCCGGCCTCGATATCGCGTTCGCGAAGCTGTCCGTCTACGACGTCGCAGCCCTTCGGGAGCGCTTCGACATCGTCCTGTTCATGGGGGTGCTGTATCACCTGCGGCATCCGCTGCTCGCGTTGGATCTGATCCGCGAACACGTGGTCGACAATCTCTTGGTGTTCCAATCCATGCAGCGGGGGAGCGCCGAGGTCGACCCTGCCGTGGGGGACAGAGACTTCTGGGACGTGACGCCTTTCGAGCGCCCCGGGTATCCCAGGCTCCATTTCGTCGAGCACAGCTACGCGCAGGATCCGACCAACTGGTGGGTACCGAATGCCGCCTGCGTCGAGGCGATGCTGCGTTCGGCCGGTTTCGAGATCCTCAGCCATCCGGAGGCCGAGGTCTATGTCTGCCGTCGCGCCGGTCGGCCGGCCGGCGAAGGCGCGGTCTATCCAGCAAGGAATGGTGCGGCATGATCGAAGCGGCAATGATCTGGAACGAGCCCAACAACAAATCCCATTGGGATCCGGAGCTCGATCCGGACTGGGCGCTGTACGCCGCCATGGCGATCGAGGCGGCTGACGCGATCGCCGCCGAGAGCCCAAACGTAACGCGTGTGCTCGGGGGCATTTCGCCCATTGATCCGGTCTTCATGGAGAACATGAAGGGGCGCGGCGTGCTGGACCGTGTGGAAGCCGTGGCCGTTCATGGATTCCCCCTCGACTGGAACCTGTGGAAGGTCGACGAGTGGCCCGCCAAGCTCGCCGAGATCGAGGCCGTGACGCCGCTCCCCGTGTGGGTCAGCGAGGTGGGAATCTCCACCTTCGGTGCCGACGAGGTGCAGGTGTGGGGCTTGAAGCGCACCGCCGAGCTCCTTGTCGGGAGGGCCCCGCGCATCCAGTGGTACAGCCTCTACGACCTTCCCATGGAATGGGGTGCCACCACCCGCCACAAGGAGGCGGAGGGTTCGTCCTACTACCGTCACTTCCACATGGGGCTGCTGCGTGCCGATGGCACGCCGAAACCGGCGCTGACCGAATTTGCCAAGTGGACGCCCGCGGTGGGCCTTGTGCAATGGTTCCACTTCGAGGATCCGCGCCTCGACGATGCGGTCTCCTGGATGAAGCGCCTCGGCGTGACCTACGTGCGCACCGGCCTGTCGTGGGCCGACAGCTTTCGCCCCAACGCCGACGCCTGGTTTGACCGAATGATGCTGGCGCTGGACGATTTCGATGTGACCGTGACGTTCTGCTTCACACCCGAGCACAGGGGCCTGGCGCCCCACCACACCAGCCCACCGGCGGTCTCGGGCGAGTTCGCTGCGTTCTGCGCGCGCATGATGCGGCGCTATGGGGGCGATGCTCGCTCCCTCTCGGCGGCTTGAGCGCCGCTGGGAGCAAGCCGTCCTGAACCGCATCAATTCTTGCTACAGCGGCTTCGCCTGGTCGGGCGAATGATCGCGCGCGCTTAGGTGCGGTCATCGCTCGTAATGCGCGACCACGGTGGAGGGCGTGCTGCGCCTTGCGCCCGTGCTCCTCGCCCGCCGCACGGCGCTCCTGACGAATGGCAGGTCTGCCGCCGCGCGCGCCTCGGCCGCGAAGTGAGCGATCGTCTTTTCCAGTCCGACCTCCAGATGCACCCGTGGCGACCACCCGAGCACCCGCCGCGCGATGCCGATATCGGGCCGCCGCCGCCGCGGATCGTCGATGGGAAGCGGCTTGTAGCTGACGATCGACCGCGTGCCGGTCATGGCCACCACCAAGTCGGCGAGTTCGTGCACCTTCAGCTCGTGCGGATTGCCGAGGTTGATGGCGCCCCGGTAGTCCTGCTCGTGGGTCATGAGCCGGAGCAGGCCGTCCACCAGGTCGTCCACATAGCAGAAGGAGCGGGTCTGCTCGCCGCTGCCGTAGATGGTGATGTCGTCGCCGGCGAGGGCCTGGGTGATGACATTGGACACCACGCGGCCGTCGTCGGCGCGCATGCGCGGGCCGTAGGTGTTGAAGATGCGCGCTACCCGTACGTCGACACGAGCCGTACGCAGGAAATCGAAGCTCAGCGTCTCGGCCGCTCGCTTGCCCTCGTCGTAGCAGGCCCGGGGCCCTATCGGGTTGACGTGGCCCCAGTAGCTCTCCTGCTGCGGATGGACCTCCGGATCGCCGTAGACCTCGCTGGTCGAGGCCAGCAGGAAGCGGGCGCCGCGTTGCTCGGCGAGCTGCAGGAGGTGATGGGTGCCGACCACGCTCGTCAGCAGGGTGTGTTCGGGATCGGCCTGGTAGTGCGGGGGCGAAGCGGCGCAGGCCAGGTTGAACACGTGCGTGATCGGCACGCGGCTGCGCGCGAGCCTGACCGGCAGCGGATCGATGATATCCGCCTCGCATACGTCGAACCTTGGCTCACGCTCGAGGTGGCGGACGTTGTCGAACCGGCCTGTCTGGAAATTATCGAGGCAAATGACCCGCCAGCCGCGACCCAGTAGCGCGTCGATGAGATGCGAGCCGATAAATCCCGCGCCACCGGCGACGAGAGCGATGGCGTCGTTCTCGCAGGTCATGAGCACATCCTCTTCAAAGCGCCGCACTGAGCGCGGCGAACGCATATCAACTCAGGCAAGCACCGCGGCACGGGCCGGCACGGGCTGCACCGCGCGCACGTAGGCTTCGAGCTCGGCCGCGCGATGCGCCGCCGTGTGGGCCGCCAAAATGCGCCTGCGTGCCCGCCGTCCCATGCTCAGACGCTCCTCCTCGGATGTCTCCAGGAGGAGCCGCAGCACGTCGCCCGCCGCCGCCGCGAAGGCGATCTCGCCCGGGGGAGTGAGGAAGGTGTCGAGGCCGTCCCACACATCCGAAATGATGGGCGTCGCACAGGCCGCGGCCTCGAAGAGGCGCACGCTGGGGCTGAAGCCGGCGCGGATCATGTCAGCACGGGTCACGTTCAGGGTGAAGCGACAGGCGCCGTAGAACTCCGCATGGCGCGCCGGAGGCACGTGGTCGACGCGGTGCACATTGGCTGGCCACGGGATGTCCGCCGGGTATTGCGGGCCAGCGACGATGAACGACAGGTGCGACGCCTGCCTCGCAGGCTCGATCAGCAGGCGCTCCAGCGACGGCTGCCGATCGGGCGAATAGGTCCCGAGATAGCCGAGATCGTAGCGAGGCGGGCCACCCGACGGGTGATAGGTGCCGGCATCGACGCTGCAGTAGAACGGCCGTGCAGCGGGCGATCCGTAGCGCTGCTCGAGGAGGTCGAGGGTCGGCCCCCCGGTGAACGAAAGATAGAGGTCGAAGCCGGGGATGAGCTCCGCATCGAGGTAGTCGCAGCGGCCCCGGCCCAAGGCCTCTAGGGTGACCGGCGTATCGATGTCGTAGAAGGCCGTCGCACCCCGGGCATGCTGCTGCACGAAGCGGCCGACGGCTGCACCATCGGATACGTAGGAGCCGACCATGACCACGTCGGCCTGCGCGACGGTCTTTCGATAGAGCTCCAACTCCTCCACGCCGTCGTAGAGCACCAGCCGACAGAAGTCCGGGGCAACCAGATCGCGGTGCTCCGCATACCAGGGCTGGTCGCGCTCCAAGAACACGGCGCGATGACCGCGCCGCGACCACGCCTTGAGCAGCGCGCGGAAGGTCGTCGCGTGGCCGTTGCCCCATGACGAGGACAGGCTGAGGCCGAAGACGACGAGGTCGAGCGGCTTATACGGCATCATGCCACCGCCCTTTCCCGCTTGCGGGCCGCCGTCTCGGTGAGGATCGCATCGACCTTCGCGCCGCGCCGGGCGTAGGTGTGCTCGGCCAGGACGCGCCGGCGGGCGGCCTCGCCGATGGCGCGGGCACGGTGCGCCGACAGTCCCTCCAGGTGCTCGGCCACGTCGCGGCCGTCGCGCGCCACCAGCACCTCCTCGCCGGGCGCCAGAAACAGCTCGATTCCCTCCCAGGCATCCGTGATCAGGCAAGCGGCGGCACCCGTTGCCTCGAACACGCGGGTGGCCGGGGAGAAGCCGACATGGGCCATGCTGTCGCGAGCGATGTTGAGTACGGCCAGCGGCGTCGCGTTGAAGGCGTTGTGCTCGTGCGTGTAGACATGGCCGAGGTGGCGCACGTTGGCCGGCATGGCGCGGCTTTCCCAGCCGTTGCCACCAATGAGGAACGAGCGCTGCGGCAGCCGCGCCGCCGGCACCAGGAAGAATTGCGTGACGCGGGCTTCGCGGTCCGGCAGCCGGTTGCCGAGAAAGGCGAGATCGCAGGCAAAGCGCGGATCGGGCGCGGCCGGCCCATGGGTCGTGGGATCGAGCGCGTTGTAGATCGGTACGCAGCGCGCGGCGCCCAAGGCCTCGTAGGCGGCCACGACGGGATCGCCGCCTCCGTAAGTCAGCACCAGGTCCAAGGCGGGAAACGCCCGGTGCAGCGGATGGTCGGGCGCCCGGGCGAGTTCAGCCAGGGTGGCCGGTGCGTCGACGTCCCAGAAGATGCGGATGGCATGCGGCTGCGAGGCAGCGACCAGCCCGCCGAGCAGCTCGTCGTCGAAGACGCCGACGCCGCTCGCCTTAATGACGACGTCTGCCTTCGCTGCCTCGGCGATCACCCGGCGCAGCCCCTCTTCACTGGCGGGATACACCACCACTTCGGCCCACTCGGGCGCGTCCATGTCCCTATGCTGCTGCCGGTCGAAGGCGTCGGGCTCGTAGAAGACCACGCGATAGCCGCGCCCGGCCAGATCCCGAAGGAGCCCCCGATAATAGGTGGCAGCACCGTTCCAGTAGGACGACAGCAGGCTGGAACCATAGAAGGCGATGTTCATGCGGCGCTCTCCACGGGGGCTGAGGCGAGCCGGCCGGCAATCTCCAGCAGCTCGCCGGCGCGATGGGCGCAGGTATGCCGGTTGCGAATGGTGGCGAGGCCCGCGGCCGCGAGCTGGGTGCGCAGGGCCGCGTCGCCGCGCAAAGTCTTCAGGTGCCGTGTCATCTCGGCTTCGCTGGCGGCAACCAGATAGTCCTTGCCGGGTGTGAACAGCCCTTCGCTGTCGCTCCACGGTGCGGACACCAGCGGAATGCCGCAGGCCAGCGCCTCGAAAACGCGGATGGTTGGAATGCCCGGCAGTATCGAGGCGTAGAAGCGCCGCGGCACATGCACCGTCGCCAGATGACGCGCGAAGACCTCGGGCGCGCAGGCGTTCGGGAGCCAGCCGCGAAAGCGTGCGCCATGGCGGGCGAGCAGATGCTGCGCTTCATCAGGGTAGCGCACCCCGTAAACGTCGAGGGGCAGATCGGCGGCAGCCGCCGGGCGCAGCAGAAACTGCTCCAGCTCGGCGGAGCGCTCGCCGTCGCCCCAATTGCCGATCCAGACCAGGCCGTCGCGCGGGCCTTCCTCCGCCGGCGGGCGGAAGCGACGGACATCCGCGGCTTCGTGCCAGACGAAGACCCGGTCTTCCCAGCCCCAGCGCGCATAAACGTCGGCCAAGGTGCGGCCGAAGGCGAGCACGCCGTCATAGGCGGTGAGGTCGAAGGTGCGTATCGCCGCCGGATCGCTGACCGCGCGATGGTGGGTATCGTGGAAGAGCAGCAGAAAGCGGCCGCCCGACCGCCGCACCCTGCCGATGTGGGCGACGAGCCACGGCTCGTTCCACTCGTGCACAACGACGAGATCGGCGCCGTCGAGGGCCGCATCGACATCGCCAACCGTGGTGAACGGCGTCGTCACCAGCTCCGGATAGAGGTGCCGGAACGGTGCAAGTCCGTCCTCCCCATGATCGGCCAAAAGGTTCGTCAGGCTCCACGGCGCGGCCGGCTCATGCGCGCGCACCTGGTGCCCTGCGGCCGACAGTTCGCTCAGCACCCCCCTCAGAAAGTGGGCGTTTCCGTGGTTCCAGCACGACAGCAGCGACTGGGTGAAGTAGGCGATCTTCACGCTGCCGTCTCCCGGATATCGAGGGCGAGATTGGGGTGCACCCGGCGGTAGATTTCGACCAGGCCCGCTGCCATGGCCTCGACGCTGTAGCGGCCGGCCCGCGCTCGCGCCGCCTCGCCCATGCGCACGCGCTTGCCTCGATCGGCAGCCAGCGCGTCGAGGGCCGCAGCGACGGCGGCGGGGTCGTCCACAGGAGTGAACAGAGCGGCTCCGCTCCACAGCTCGCGGAAAGTGGGAATATCGGACAGGACCAGTGGACAGCCCGCCTGCGCGGCCTCAAGCACCGCCAAGCCGAATGGCTCGTAGCGCGCTGTGGAGACAAAGATCGGCTTGGCCGCCAGATAGCCGCGGATCTGAGGATCGCTCAGGACGCCCATCCGATGTACGTTCAGCAGCCCCGTGTGCGTGCCGTCCGGGCCATCGAGCGGACCCGCCGCTGCGATGCGCACGCCCGTCAGGGCAGCGGCGGCATCAAGCACGCCGATGTTCTTGCCCTCGTCCCACAGCCGCCCGGCCGTGAACGCCTGGGCAAGGGGAGCGTCCGCTCCGACGGCCGGTGGTCCAGCCCGGCCGTTGTGCACGGCGGTCGCCGCCACCGCATAGGTCGCGCTCAGCGTCTCCGCATAGGTTCGGCTCGGACAAACCACGGCGTCGGCCGCACCGAGCCCGCGCGCCATGGCTCGCGTGCGCCATACGAAATCATCCGGCAGCTCTCCGCCCCTCACCGCGGCCCACCAGCTCGCCACGCAGGAGTGCGCCGCCGCGACCACCGGAACGGCATAGCTGGCAACTGCCAGGGCCGGCGTGTTGAGGTGGACGAGGTCGGCCTCCGCCCGCGCGGCGATGGCGGCGACCGCCGCGGCCGCGGCGGTAAGCCCGGCTTCGTCTGCGGCCAGCCAGTCGAGAGGCAGGCCGCTCTGGATCACGGCCAAGCCCGGCACACTGCTGGCGGCGGCCCGCTGCGCGGCATTCATCGCCGGCCCCAGCACGACCAGCGTCGTCTCGATGCCATGCGGCGCAAGTCCTGCTGCAAGGTCCAGCGCATAGGTGAACACGCCGCCCACCGCATCCGCGGTCATCATGAGCTTGATTGGCCTCACGCTCGCTCGCATGCGGCCTCCAGTTCCGGCAGCGGCAGCGGATGCTCCTCCTGGATGTCGCTGAAGCGGTCGAACTGCCGCAGGTAATGCTCGTGCGCGCGCTCCCAGGCGCGGCCATCGGGCATGCCCCACATGCGGCGATAGTCCGGTGAAGACGGGTAGGGATAGAGTGGCACAGGATCGTTAGCCCATACGCCTGCGCCCTCGAGCCGCGCACGCCAATCCGCGACGAGCCCGGCGTCGTCGTCGGCAAGTTTGATCAGGTTCGCCTGGACGAAGGGCACCCGCCGCCGCGCATAGATCAATCGTTCCGCCAGTTCGTCCGTGCTCATGCGGCAGTTCTTGTCGAGCGCTGCACGCCCTTCCACGGTCAGGCTTTCCACGCCCGCCTCGATCGACACGCACCGCGCCGCGCCCAGGAGGTCGAGCATGTCGGGCTTCCACAGGTCGATGCGCGTCTGGACGCCGAAGGGCACCTGCCGCGCGACCAGCGCTTCGAGCAGCGGCTTCTGGGGCAGGAATATCTCGTCGATGAAGTACAGATAGACGGCTCCCTGCGCGAGAAGACCGTCGATCTCTTCCACCAGTGCTCCGAGCGAACGCCGGCGATACCGGTCGCGAAAATCGATCTTGGCGCAGAAACTGCACGCATACGGACAACCCCGCGAGGCTTCGACCTCGGCGCCGGGGCCGTCCGGTGCAGCCTCGAAGCGGTGATGATGGTGATGATGGCGCTGCACCCAGGCCTCGGGCCAGGTCAGCGCAGGGAGGTCGGTAAAGGTGGCGCTCCGCGGCCCGCCGGTGACGACATCTTGGCCCGCGTCGGCCAGGCACAAGCCTGGGATCGAGCCCCAATTCCTGCCGGCGGCGAGTTCGACGATCGCCTCCTCGCACTCGCCGCGCACGACCACGTCGACACCGAGCTTTTGCCGCGTCGTCTGCGGGGTCACGGAGCCGTGCGGGCCGACCGCCACCGTCCGGCCGCCTCGTCCGTCCAGCGCGAGCAAGAACTCCCGGGGAATCCGCAGCTCCGGCGGGGCGCAGCGCCAGAACAGATAGGATGGCGCCGTGGTGACCACGGTCATGTCGGGCGCGAAGGCGGCCACCTCGTCGGCCAGCGCCGCCATGGGCGTATCGGTGATGTGGCCGTCGGCCAGCAGGACGTCGTGGCCCGCGCATTCCAACAGCACCTTCGCAGCGCCGAGCTCGAGCGGCAGATGCGGTTCCCGGCAGCCGAAATAGATCGAGCGATCGAAGCGCCAGGTGGGATTGACGAGGGCGACGCGCATGGCTCAAGCTCCCGCCGTTTGCAGAACGGGGGTCGCGGGCGACGGGCGAATGCCGTGCTCGTCCCGCAGCCATTGCGCCAGGCGCGCGAGGCCCGCCTGCCAGGCCAGCGGAGGCGGCAGCGCGAGTTCGCGCGTAACCCGCCGGATGTCGGACACGTAATAGCGTTGATCGCCGGCCCGCGTCGGGTGGAACGAGAGCTCGGCCCGGCAGCCAAGGAGTTGCTCGGCGTGAGCGAGCACCTGCCGGAGGCTCACGGCGTTCAGGGGGCCGCCGCCCAGGTTGAAGGCGCGGCCGGCGATGCGCGCGGCCGCGCGCCACGCCCGGATATAGGCCTCCACGGCGTCGTCCACGAACAGTACATCCCGCACCTGGCGGCCGTCGCCATAGATGCTGATCGGCTCTCCGGCGAGAATGCGCAGCATGAAGTGGGCGACCCAGCCCTGGTCTTCCGTGCCCATCTGCCGCGGCCCGTAGATACAACTCATGCGCATGACCGCGGCCGGGAGGCCGAAGGAGCGGGCATAGTCCAGCACATACTGCTCCGCTGCCCCCTTTGAGCAGCCATAGGGCGTATGGAAATCGAGCGGTTGCTGTTCCGAGATGCCGCGGCCGCGCAGGATGTCGTCCGCGGGCAGATAGGCATCGTCGCGGACGGCGAGGGGCAGATCGGCCAGGTCGCCGTAGACCTTATTGGTGCTCGCGAAGATGACCGGGATATCGCCGCCCCTGAGGCGAACCGCTTCCAGCAGCCCGAGCGTCGCCGCGACGTTGATCGCAAAGTCCTCAACGGGCTCCCGCAAGCTGGTGGTCACCGCGACCTGCGCTGCGAAGTGAAAAATCGCCGAAGCCTGCTTGACGACCCCGGCAATGGTGCTGCCGTCGCGCACGTCGCCGACGAGCAGTGATACCCGGTCGCCATGCCGGGCCTGGAGCCATGCGACGTTGCGGTCGACGCCGGCGCGCGACAGATCGTCGAGGATCAGCACGTGCTCGCCCTCGCGCGCCAGCCGATCGACCAGGTTGGAGCCGATGAAGCCGGCACCGCCCGTCACCAGGATGGGCCGAAGGCCAACGACCGCTGGCGGGCTCATGCCACCAGTCCGCGCAATTCGAGCTCGCGGCGAGCGTCGTCGGCTCGGTCCACCGCCTCCTGCTGGGCCACCCATTGCGCGAGTTCCGCGAGGCCGGCCTCGAAATTCATGACCGGACGGAAGCCGAGCTCTCGCTCTGCTTTGCCGATATCGGCAAAGCAGTGTCGAATGTCGCCGGTGCGGGCCTTCCCCGTGACCTCGGCGGCCGTGTCGCGGCCCATGGCCGAGGCCAGAGATCTCGCCACCTCGGCGATCGAGAGTTCGTGGCCGCTACCGACGTTGAACACGCCCCCGGGGGCCGCCGGATGCTCCAGGGCGGCGATAAACGCGCGCGCCACGTCCGAGACGTGCACGAAATCCCGGCGTTGGCGCCCGTCCTCGAAGACCAGCGGCGCCTTACCGTTGAGGAGCCGTGAGGCGAAGATCGCCAGGACGCCCGTGTACGGATTGGAGAGCGCCTGACCCGGCCCGTAGACGTTGAACAGCCGCAGAGCCACACCCTGCATGCCGTACGCCCCGCAGATGTTGAGGGTGAGACGCTCCTGAACGTACTTGGTCAGCGCATAGACGGAGGCGAGCGCAGGGCGCTTCCACTCGGGGGTCGGGACGGGCTGCAACGGCCGCCCCTGTTCATCCACCGGGTCCCACGTGGTCGAGACCGTGGCGGTCCGCTCGGCATCCTCCACTGGCTCGCCATCGACGGTCCGGTACAGGCCTTCCCCATAAATGCTCATGGACGAGGCGACGACCACCCGACGTACCGGCCGCTCGATGAGCTGCTGGAACACGACCGCGGTGCCGAGATCGTTCACGGCGACATAACGGTCGATGGCGTACATGCTCTGGCCGACGCCGACTTCGGCAGCCAGATGGATGAGTGCGTCGGCCCCTCGGAGCGCACGGCCGACCGCATTGCCGTCGCGCACATCGCCCTGCTGGAATTCGACCTCTGCCGGGAGCTGGGCTGGCGCCGCCCTACCCTGATGCACCTGCTCGATCAGGCTGTCGAGCATGCGCACCCGATAGCCGCGCTGAAGCAAAGCCTGGGCGAGGTGGCGGCCGATGAATCCGGCGCCACCGGTGATGAGAACAGTCTCCATCATGGCCTCGGCAATTTAGCGGTGGACAAGCTTGCTGAAGCGGCTGTCCGGCTCGTCCTGATAGAGGAAAGCCAGTTTCTTTTCCTCAAATTTCTCGAAGAAATCATCCCACGAGATGTATTCGAGGCTCTCTTCAGGTTTCTCACAGTCGATTCGAAGGAGTCCGGGATCATCTTTTTTCCCCGTCCCTTTTACCCTCGCGGGCTTGCCGCCGCGGGCTTCCGCCCACTTGCGAATGGTGCCGTGATCGGTTGTCGTCTTTCCTTGCGACATGGGCGAACTCCGTTCGTCAGATCAGAGAACGGTGAGCTACAAAGTAGGTTCCGAAGAATATCTTCCGCATGGAGCGCAAATTATTTTCTTCAGCTGGGCTGTATACCTGCCATGTTCTTGGGCTAGAGCATTGTCGGACCACTTTCCGTTGCGCGAGCCCGGATCCGATCGGCCGATGCAGCCAAGCTGAAAGGCGAGGTAGCAGGGCCAGAGGAAGCGGAGGAGGTCGAGGTCAACCGACACGCCGTGCGCGCCAAGTCGCTCGAGGACCACGAGGAGTTCGGAACGCGTGAGATCCAGCTCGTGAACGGCGCCGGTCACGTCCCAGGCGACGTCTTGGCACCCGACGATGTCATGCCCATCGCAATGGTCGTAGCCATCGCACTTCAGCACCCGGCCGTCGCGTGTGCAGAGCCATTCCCAGCGATGCAGGCGGCCGTCGGTCTCGATCCGGCGAACGCGTGGCTCCAGCATGCGAGCCCAGGACAGCCACGGCGCCTCCGGCAGCGGCTGTTCGAGCGCTTCCGAGGCGTTGTGAACCAGCATACGGGCGAGTTCGTCGAGCGACGCCCCACGATCCGGCGTGGCGGGCAGCCGTTGGGCCCGAAACGCGAGGTAAGCTGCCACGTGTGCCAGAAAGCCGGCACGCTCCTGCCCGGCACCGGCCATTCGGGCGTCCTCGATCCACTCCTCGACAAGAAAGCCGTAGCGCAGCCCCAGGACAGGGGGTGAGAGGCCGGCTTCGGCGAGGACACGTGCGCGCCGATGGACCGCCTCGCCATACCGGCCGAGCCCGGCAAAGCGCAGCAGAAATCGTCCGCGCTCACTGCGCAGCAGATACTTGCGACGCTCCCACATCGGCTGTGCCGGGAGCCGTGCGCCAAGGGGGTGATGGCGCCGCCATTCGCCTGCGCTCATGTCCTCCAGCGGCTCGACGGCCGGGCCTGTGAGGTCGGCAACCCAGGAGGCCAGATGCGGCAACACCACATCCTCGAAGCTCGCGACGTGGCGCGGAGCGTGCTGCCACGCAGCCCGGTCGGCGTCGCTTGCCGCGGCGCCCGGCAAGCCGCCATGAGACGGAAAGAAGTGCACGCGGCGCGCCGGGCATCCAAGACTGCGGAGAGCTCTGCCGACAGCCAAGAATGAGCTGCCCGATAACCCCGGGCCTTCGTCGACCACGGCAACCGGCTGCCCGGTACAGGCGGCAAGGCGCCTCTGAAGTTCGGGGGCCAGCGCCAGCCTGCGCGCGAACGGGGGGCCGATGGGACGCACGGAGACCATGAACGGCGCGGCGGTGGCCGCGCTGACGATGGCAGCCAAGCCGATGCCGATGCTGCGAATGCCGATCACGGCGCCCGGGCACTCCCCGAGCCGGCGGGCGGCAGCGACATAGGCTTCGGGGTAGACGGCGTAGAAGGCAAAGCCCTCCTGCCGGCGGCAGGCGACGGCGCCGGGTAGAGGCATGGCCGCGAGCTGGCGCATGGCGCTGCGGGCGGCATCCATGGGTGTGACCCTGCTGTCTCCGGAGCGAATGACGGCGCCGGCCAAGGCCCGAAGCACTTCTGCACCCGAACACCCCCGAAGCGTCAATCGGTCGGTTCCCGCTCGAGCGAACTCGGCGTCGACAAGGCCCTGGCTGAGCTCGGCCACATCGATGAAAATGGCAACAAGCGCCGCATGCGAACGGTTTCCTGGTTCCAGGCGCTCCAGGCGTTCGCATGCAACCTGCAGGCGTGCCAATTCCGCACGGGGTTCAACCGTCCGCTCGCGATCACCGAACACCAGCATCAGCACGAAAGGAAGGATCCGGGGGAAAGTTCCGTCGAGGGGAGCGTCAGGCAGCCGCGCTCGCCCCTCCGGATCGGGAACGATGATCAGGCCACCTAATTTGCTGCCCGTGTCCGGATCGCGTCAGCCCCCTCCGTCCCGCGAACAAGCATCGCAACAGAGCAAGCGCGGCGGCCTGGGCCGTGCGCTCGGCCTCGGACTGATCACCGGCGCGACGACGACCCCTCGGCCATCGGCACCTATGCCAGTGCGGGGGCCCGCTTCGGGCCTGACATCCTGTGGACCGCGCCGGTCACACTGCCGATGATGTATGTCGTCGTGTACCTGTCGTCGAAGCTCGGGCAAGTATCGGGCCGCGGCCTCTTCCACGTCATCAAGGACTTTTATCGCTGGCTCCTGTGGAGGGTGTTGATCGGCGTTCTGATCGGCAACACGGTCGAGGCCGCCGCCGATCTCGGCGGGATGGCGGCCGCCATCAATCTGTTCGTGCCGCTGCCGATTCCGCTGATCGTCGCGGTGGTCGCGATCGCCTTGTTCGTGCTGCAAATATTCGGGTCCTACACGCTCATCCGCAATTTGTTTCGCTGGCTGGCGCTGGCGCTGCTGGCCTATGTGGGCGCCGCCATCCTCGCCAAGCCGGACGCCATGGCCGTGCTCCGCGGCACGCTCCTTCCCACGTGGAGTTCAGCCGCGAGTTCTTGTCGATCCCCGTGGCGATCATCGGCACGACGCTGTCGGCCTAGCTTTATACCTGGCAGTCCAATGAGGAGGTCGAGGAGAAGATCTCGGAGGGGCAGCCCACGGCCTCGCAACGGAAGGGCGCGACGGACGCCGAGCTGCGGCGCAGCCGAAGGGATATTATCATCGGCATGACGTCCTCGAACCTCGTCATGTATTTCATCATCCTGGCGACTGCCTCACCCTGTACAAGACAGGCCAGCATGAGATCGACACGGCGGCGCAGGCCGCCGAGGCGCTCCGTCCCCTCGCGGGCGACGCCCCTGCGATGCTGTTTGCCGCCGGGGTGATCGGCGTCGGCTTCTTGGCGGCGCCCGTCATGACGACCGGCGCCGCCTATGACCTTTGCCAGGCTCTCGGATGGCGCCACAGCCTGCATGCCACCTTCCGCGAGGCGCCGCGCTTCTACCTGGCGATCGGCGCCTTCACCTTCATCGGCGTAGCTCTCAACTTTCTTGGCTTCAATCCGATCAAGGCACTCGTCTGGTCCGGCATCGTTCAGGGCTTCTCGACGCCGCCACTCTTTTGCTGAAGATGCTGATGACCAACAATCACCGCATCATGGGCGACAACGTCAACGGCCGCGGCACCAACGTCCTGGGGTGGCTGACGACCGGGGTGATCTTTCTCGCTAGCGCCGGACTATGCGCCACCTGGTTGATCTGAAGCTCGGCTGAGGCTCGACGCTGTTCGTCGCCTGGCAAGCCGCCGGCTCTCAGTTTCGCTTGGGCGAGCGCAGGTCGCGCGAAGTCTCTTGGGCCTGGGCACGACCGATCTGCTCGTCGGTGTTCGGATGGCCGCCGGCTTCATCATCCGTGCCCAAGGGGGCGGCGGCGGGATCGCTGCCCGGCACCTTGTCGCCGGTCTTGCCGCTGTCGATCTGATGGCGAAGCTGTTCGCTGGTCGGACGGGAATGGGGCGTCTTGGCCATGAGTGTGCTCCTCGCTGATCCAAGGCAACAGCGAGCACCACCGCCGGTTCCACTCGGCTGGTCGTCAGGGCCTGGCCTCCGGTTTCCATGCATTCGGGCCGGCGCGCACAGCACGTGCGCCGCGCGCTTGATCTCGACGGAACGAATGGCGCGCTTGCGGCTTCTTGAGACAGCCAACCGTCCCAGGAGTTCGCCATGCCCCAGCCAGATCTCAAGGCCTTGTTCCTGCACCAGCTCAACGACACGTATGCGGCCGAGCAAGCGATCGTGAAGGCCCTGCCCAAGATGGCTGAAGCGGCCCGTTCCGACGAGCTGCGCGGCGCCTTCGGCGTCCACCTGGAGGAGACCAAGACTCAGGTGACGCGGCTCGAAGGCATCTTCCGCACCCTGGGTGAGAAGCCGCAAGCGGTGGAATGCAAGGCTATGGCAGGCATCCTGGGCGAAGGCGAGGAAATGATCCGGGAGTTCGGCGCCGGTGAGGCGCTCGACGCCGGGCTGATCGCGGCGGCGCAGGCGGTCGAGCACTACGAGATTACGCGATACGGCACGCTGCTCGCCTGGGCGAGGCAACTGGCGCTCAAGGATGTCGAGGCGCCGCTCACCGACACCCTGATCGAGGAAGAGAACACGGATAGCATCCTGTCTGAACTCGCCGAAGAGGCCATAAACGCAAAGGCTGCATGAGCGAATAGTCGGATATTCAGACAATGTGAGCCGCCATTTGACCGTTCGTCTTCGATCGCAAGCTTATCATATGCTCCGGTCGGTCCCGCACGTGTGCGAGGGAACTTCGACTGGACAATCATCTCCAGAATAGGGCGGCGGATTGCCCGACCTTCTACCGCCCGGCGTCGTTAGATGCTTATCAAGCGGAGGATGCAAACCATGAAATTGCCATTGATCGCCTTGGCTGCGATGCTCGTCGCAACGCCGCTGGCTGCGCAGTCGCTCGGAGAAAAGTCCGGCGTCAACTCAGCGCTTGGGATCGCTCCCAAGACCGCTGATTTCGTGAGCCAGGCCGCGGTCAGCGACATGTTCGAGATCGAGTCGAGCAAGCTCGCGCTCGAGCGTTCCGACGGCCCGACGAAGGCCTTCGCCGAACAGATGATCAAGGATCACGAGAAGACCAGCATTGAACTGAAGGGGCTTATCTCGAGCGGCAAGGTGAAGGAAAGTGCACCGACGGCCCTGGACAGCGCTCATCAAGCCAAGCTGGACAAGCTCAAGGGCTTGAAGGGCACGGACTTTACGAAGCAGTATCACGACGATCAGGTCAGTGCTCACCAGGAGGCCGTCTCGCTCTTCCAGCGCTATGGCAAAGGGGGCGACAACCCGGCTCTGAAGGAATGGGCGGCCAAGACAGCGCCTGCACTCGAGCACCACCTCGACATGGCAAAGAAACTCGACAACTGACGGGGACTATCCCCGTACAATCGATTGTAAGCCTCAGCCTAACGTTCACAAAGCCGCATCCTCAGCACGGCTCGCGGCGAAGACGTCCGTTTCGGCCGCGACTTGGCTTCAGCGAGCGTCTTCTGCCTGTCGAGACCCGGTCAGGGACTTCGCTGATTGAACAACAACGGGACCCCAGCGTTCCTGCCATAGGATCACACGCAGCTCCGAAGGGTCTTCCGATGTCGTTCAACGAGACGATTGATGCCGCCCAACAAAGTAATTCTTCCCGTCTGCCGCGGGAGGCGGCTTCAAACCGCAACAGCCGTCAGGCGTCTCGGCAAAGCGGAGATTTGACGACGTCGGTTGTCAAACCTTCCGGGAGCGTTGCGAGCGAAGTCGCGGATTGGATCGGTCGGAATCCTGTCTTGAGTATCGCTGTCGCGGCCGCGGTAGGCTATGTCGTCGGTACCCATGCGAGGGAATGATCGACCATCTGCCGCCAACTCGCGACGGTACATGCCGGGCGCCGAGCAAAGCGCTTTACGATGGGTGGAACGCCCTGGTCGCGAATGGAACGCTTCAGACACGGATGTGGAGCAAGGAGCCAGCGTGGCGGCAGTCATCGCATAGGTCGCCCCGCCGTCGCGTGCCCCAGCTAAATGCAGCCGAGGTGACGCTACCAGGCTGGAGATCGACAAGTCATGGCATGCGACAGGATGTCCGCCGAAGTGCCAGCCTCCCGCCAGACATTCGTCTAGAGCATTTCCGCGCTTCTTCTAATCGTCGAAATGCTCTATGTGTCTGTTTTGTCGCGTTTTCTTCACGCGAACCGGCGTCCACTTCGCTCGAAAACGCTCTAGTATTTTCCTACGCGTAGGAACTTGAGCTCGCCCTCTGGAATTTGACCAGCAATCTGCTCATGGTCGAGAGCTTGCTCGAACGCAAATTTGTAGCCGTGCTCGACAAACTTCTCCACCGCCGCCTTCGCGACGTCGAGATTGTCGATGTGCGCGAGCCACTCTTGGTACAAACCGCCTTCGTCGCGATACCTGAGCTTGAACCCAGCTGACATTTGGTCCTCCAACATATTCGTTCGACGCCATCGGGTACCTCATCGTCTAGAACGTGCCGCGCCGCACATGGTTCTGGCCCCACACCTCTTCTTCGAGCTTGAGCCAGCAGCCGCTCACCGCTCATTCAGGCGGAAGGCGGCTCGGCTTATATTCGGCGACCCCTCCTTGGGACCCGCGATGGCTATTTGCGTGATCGATGGAGGTAGCGGTGCAGGTTGCGCTATGAGCTTGCGCCAAGCATCTCAAGCGGCGTCGATGATGTCCCCGTGGATGTCGACGATGCGGTGGAGGGGCCGCCAAAGGCAGCTTGAGCGCTGACTCGTCCGCCATCAAAGTCGAACTCGTACAGGCGAACTGGACCGAGGAGCGCCTGGCGCTGGCCGCGGCGGGCGCGGGCGGCTGCGGCGCGATGGAACGAAGTTCGAAGGCGGGCCATGATCCTCGATGACTCAGTCGAGCCGAGGCCGCGCCACCGCGCTCATCGGAGGGCGCGATCGCGAGCGGGCGGTCCGGATGGTGTTGGGTCGACGCCGACACCGCGCTTCGGAGCGGAGTCGTCATGTCCGCGGTCGCGGGCACGAAGAAGCCTTGGGGGACAAGGTTCGAGATGCACCTGCCGCGGTATACGACACGCTTCGAACGTACGAGCTTTGCCTTCGGAGGGTGACGGTGCGTTATGCGCCGCGCGAATGTAGGCGCCGCGCCCTTCGCACTGTCAGCATTGTGCGGGGCGTCTCGCTGAAGTGCTTACACAGCGCTTACAAGGTCGAGGCAACTCGCATGTAAGCAGCAACGCGGCCTTGCGAGGCCGCGTTATCGCTTTGATTATTATAAGAGAAATGGAGCGGGCGAAGGGATTCGAACCCTCGACCCCAACCTTGGCAAGGTTGTGCTCTACCCCTGAGCTACACCCGCATCCGTTCGGCGCCGGCTGTCGCCGCCACCGAGGCGCGCTTCATGCCGGAAATGGGCGGCCGACGCAAGAGGTCTTTGTGGGCGGCTGTGCATAAATCGGCATGTGCCGACCTGCGCGCCGGGCCGGCGCTGGAGCGGCGAGCCTTTGCGCCTGCGGTCGCTGGCGCCGCGGAGCGCCATGGCGGGGGGCGTCGCGGTGGGAGCCGGCGCTGCGGCGCCAGCGGCGTGGTCGATGTCGCTCGCCACGCAAAAGCGGATGCCACCCGGCCCATCCTGCATTAGAAGCTGATTGCCAGGGCCCTGGCCGCGCACCATGTTGATCGCACTTCCGGTCGAGATGCGCTGTCGCCAAGGGCAGTGCCAAGGGTTGCCAATATGCTCGAACAAACGACCACCGCGCCGCCGAGCGCCGTCAAGGACGTCACTACGGCGACGTTCACCCAGGACGTCATCTCCGATTCGATGCGGCAGCCCGTGTTGGTCGACTTCTGGGCACCCTGGTGCGGTCCCTGCAAGCAGCTGGCGCCGGTGCTCGAAAAGGTCGTCGACTCGACCCAGGGCAAGGTCAAGCTGGTCAAGATGAACATCGACGACCATCCCCAGGTGGCCGGCCAGCTCGGCATCCAGTCGATTCCCGCGGTCATCGCCTTCCAGCGCGGCCAGCCGGTCGATGGCTTCATGGGCGCCGTGCCGGAGGCCCAGATCCGCGGCTTTATCGAGCGGCTGGTTGGCCCGCTGGGGCCGACGGCGACCGAGGAGCTGCTGGCCGAGGCCGAAGCGCTGGTAGCGAATGGCGATGCCGCCGGCGCCGCCCAGGTCTATGCCGAGATCCTCGCCGACGACCCGGAGAACGCCGACGCGATCGGAGCCATGGCCAAGCTGCACCTCGATCTGGAGGATCTGGAGGGCGCCAGGCGCTTCCTGGCCATGGCGCCGGAGGACAAGGCGGACCATCCGGCGATTGCCTCCGCCCGTTCGGCCATCGAGCTTGCCGAGCAGGCTGCCGAGGTCGGATCCACGGGCGAGTTGGAAGCCAAGGTGGCGGCGGACCCGAATGACCTTCAGGCACGTTTCGACCTGGCGCTGGCGCTCGCCGCCAAGGGCCAGCGCGAGGCGGCGCTCGATCACCTGCTCGCCATCTTCAAGGCGGACCGGTCGTGGAACGAGGGTGCGGCGCGCAAGCAGCTGGTGCAGATGTTCGAGGCCTGGGGTCCTATGGACCCGCTGTCGGTCACGGGCCGGCGCAAGCTGTCGTCGCTGATGTTCTCGTGAGTCGGGCGCGGACGCAGCCGTGCCGAGGCGCCGCGGCGGGGCGGGGTAGCGACCAGCATTGGGAGAGGTGAGGCTGCCGTGGTGATGAACGCCGTCTACCGGGGCCCTCAGGATTGCCCGAGGACCATCCCGCTGTTCCCTCTGTCGGGGGCGCTGCTGTTGCCGCGGGGCGAGATGCCGCTCAACATCTTCGAGCCGCGCTACCTCGCCATGGTGGACGACGCGCTCGCCGGACGCCGTCTCATCGGCATCATCCAGCCGATCGAGGAAGCGCTGCCGGACGGGCCGCCGCCCGCCCTCTACCAGGTGGGCTGCGCCGGCCGGATCACCCAGTGGGCCGAGACCGGCGACGGGCGTTATCTCGTCACGCTCACCGGGGTCGCGCGCTTCATGGTCGCCGAGGAGGTCTCCGGCACCACGCTCTACCGCCAGGCCAAGGTGGACTATGCGTTCCCGATCGATTTCTCCGCCCGCGCGGGGGAGGACGAGGTGGACCGCGAAGGGGTGATCGCCGCGCTTGCCGCCTTCGTGAAGGCCAACCAGCTCAAGATCGACTGGCGCGGCGTGCAGAATGCGCCCAACGAGGCCCTCGTCAATGCCCTGTCGATGATGAGCCCCTACGGTGCCAAGGAGAAGCAGGCGCTGTTGGAGGCGCCGGATCTGAAGGCGCGGGCGGACATGCTGATCGCCATCACCGAGATCGAGCTGGCGCGCGACGCCGGCAGTTCCGACACGTCGCTGCAATAGCCGGCGCCGCTGCCGCGTCCACCGCATCCCTCCCGAAAGCGAGCACCCGATGGCCGACACCTCCTCCGCCCAGCCCGAAGCAACGCGGCTCGATCCCAAGCTGCTGGAGCTGCTGGTTTGTCCGCTGACCAAGGCGACGCTGGAGTATGATGCCGAGCGGCAGGAGCTGATCAGCCATCCGGCCAAGCTCGCCTATCCGATTCGCGACGGCATCCCGATCATGCTGCCGGACGAGGCCCGTCCGCTCGACTGAGCGGCTCCTGGTCGTTCCACGGGAGCGCTTGTCGGACGATCTGGCGGCGCCGCCCATCGCGAGGCCCTGGCAGGGAGGTGAATCATGGTGCGGCCGCTCGGCGCCTCAGCCGTCGCGATAGCGATCGGGCTGTGCGTCCCCGCCGTTGCCGCCGAAAGCCTGGTCGGCACGTGGGCGACGCCGGGCCGGTGCGGCCGGCCGCTGTCGACCGTGGACATCCGTCCCATGGGCTTCTCCGGCGAGGATTTCTTCTGCGACTTCAAGTCGGTCGATCGCCAAGGCAACACCGTGCGCTGGCGCGGCCAGTGCACCTTCGGCGCGGACCGCGAGGCGGCCACCGTCACCGCCCGGCTCGCCAAGGGCATGCTGAGCTACCGGATCAACCGGGACGGCTGGAACGGGCCCTTGCAGCGCTGCCGCTGATCGGCCGAAGGGCTCAACCGGGCGACATGCCCTTGCGCTCCACCTGGACGTCATAGGCCGGCCGGCCGGCGTCCAGCCGTGGCCGGACGATGACCAGGTCACCCTCGGCGAGTTTGCCGAGCGCCACCTCGCGGTCCGGCAGGACGAGGGTGGTGAGTTCGCCGGTGACCACCAGGACCTGCCGGCGGCTGTCGACGCCCGCCTGCGCCCACGCCTTGATCTGGCTGAAGAACGGCTCGCGGCGCCAGGCCTGGGCGGCGCCCGTGTCGACCTGCACGACCAGGCGGTTGGCATCGTGCTCGGTGTAGAGCACCAGCTTGCTACGATCGGGCTTCCACTCCTCGCCGAGGAAGTCCTGGGTCAGCCACAGGCAGGAGAAGGTGCGGCATTCCTCCGGCCGGTCGTCGTAGGTGGTGCAGCCCTGGCCGGGCCGGCAGTGCGGGCACCAGCGCCCGCGCGGCTTGTCGAGCTCCACGATGCCCATCACCTTGCAGCAGAGCGCGCAGGTCCCGCACTGGCGCGGCTGGGCTGACGCGGTCATGCTCAGCCTCCCGGCAGCACCTGCGCCTCGACCACCGCGATGGCAGTGATGTTGACGATGCCGCGGGCCGTCACCGAATGGGTGAGCACATGCGCCGGCTGCGCCGGGCCGATCAGGATCGGCCCGACCGGCAGCGCGTCGGCCAGCGCCTTGGTGAATTGGAAGGCGACGTTGGCCGCATCCAGGTTCGGCATGATCAAGACATTGGCGACGCCCTGGAGGCGAGAGGCCGGGTACACCCGCTCCCGCACCACCTGCGACAGGGCCGTGTCCGCCGCCATCTCGCCGTCCACCTCCAGGTCCGGGGCCCGCTGGCGCACCAGCGACAGCGCCGCCCGCATCTTCAGGGCCGAGGGCGAGTCGGACGAGCCGAAATCCGAATGGGACACCAGGGCGATCTGCGGCGTCATGCCGAAGCGCTCGACGTGGTTGGCGCAGGCGATCGTCATATCGGCGATCTCCTCGGCGCTGGGATCGGGCCGCACATGCGTGTCGGCGAGGAAGAAGGCGCCCTTCTGCGTGATGACCAGGGACAGGGCTGCCATGTCCTGGCTGCCGGGGGCCAGGCCGATGATATCGCGGATGTGCTTCAGCCGCGACTGGAAGCGTCCCTCCAGTCCGCAGATCATGGCATCGGCATCGCCGCGCTTCACCGCGAGCGCGGCGATGACGGTCGAGTTCGTGCGCACCAGCGTCTTGGCGGCGTCAGGGGTGATGCCGCGGCGGCCGGCCACCTCCACGTAGCTGGCGACGTAGTCGCGATAGCGCGGGTCGTCCTCGGGGTTGGTGATGTCGAAATCCGTCATCGGGCGGATCGACAGGCCGAAGCGCTTGAGCCGAGTCTCGATGACCGAGGGGCGGCCCACCAGGATTGGCCGGGCGATGCCCTCCTCGATGATGACCTGGACGGCGCGCAGCACCCGCTCGTCCTCGCCCTCCGCATAGATAACGCGCTTGGGGTCGCTCTTGGCCTGGTTGATCAGGGGCTTCATGACGAAGCCCGAGCGGAAGACGAAACTGCCCAGCCCGTCCGCATAGGCCTTGAGGTCGCCGAGCGGCCGCGTGGCGACGCCGCTGTCCATCGCCGCCTGGGCCACGGCTGGAGCGATGCGCAGGATGAGGCGCGGGTCGAAGGGACTGGGAATGAGTGAGCGCGGGCCGAACAGACGCGCCTCGCCGCCGTAGGCGCGGGCGACCACGTCGGACGGGGCTTCCCGTGCCAGCGCCGCAATGGCGCTGGCGGCGGCCGCCTTCATCGGCTCGTTGATCGTCGTCGCCCCCACGTCGAGCGCGCCCCGGAAGATGTAGGGGAAGCACAGGACGTTGTTGACCTGGTTCGGAAAGTCCGAGCGGCCGGTGCACATCATGGCGTCGGGCCGCGTCGCCTCGGCGACGTCGGGCATGATCTCGGGGTAGGGGTTGGCCAGCGCCATGACCAGCGGGCGCGGCGCCATGGCCTCCAGCATCTGCGGCTTCAGCACGCCACCGGCCGACAGGCCGAGGAAGATGTCGGCACCCGGGATGACCTCGGCCAGCGTGCGCAGCTTCGTCCGTTGCGCGTAGACCGCCTTCCAGCGGTCCATCAGGGTGGGCCGGCCCTCATAGACGACGCCGTCGATGTCCGTGACCCAGATGTTCTCGCGCCGCGCTCCGATCGAGACCAGCAGGTTGAGGCAGGCGAGCGCCGCGGCCCCAGCTCCCGAGGTGACGATCTTGACGTCGCCGATCGCCTTGCCGGCGAGCGCCAGCCCGTTGGTGACCGCGGCGGCGACGATGATGGCGGTGCCGTGCTGGTCGTCGTGGAACACCGGGATGCCCATGCGGGCGCGCAGGCGCTCCTCCAGCTCGAAGCACTCGGGCGCCTTGATGTCCTCCAGGTTGATGCCGCCGAAGGTGGGCTCGAGCGCCGCGACGATGTCGACCAGCCGGTCGACGTTCTTCTCGGCCAGCTCGATGTCGAAGACGTCGATGCCGGCGAATTTCTTGAACAGCACCGCCTTGCCTTCCATCACCGGCTTGGCGGCGAGGGGGCCGATGTCACCGAGGCCGAGCACGGCGGTGCCGTTGCTCACCACGGCCACCAGGTTCTGCCGCACCGTGTACAGGGCCGCCGTGGCGGGATCGGCGGCGATCGCCTCGCAGGCGGCGGCCACGCCCGGCGAATAGGCCAGCGCCAGGTCGCGCTGGTTGCCCAGCGGCTTGGTGGCCTGGATCTCCAGCTTCCCGGGCTTGGGATAGGAGTGGTAGACCAGCGCACCGGATTTGAGGTCCTGAGAGGGGTTCTCGTCCACCGCTTTTGCTCCGCCATGGCCAGCTTGCTCGCGGCCGGAAGGTGACTGGCGGCACGGCCGATGTCCAGAATTGCGTGCGGACCTTTTGCCGCCGCTGCCGCGAGGATGTGTCCCGGTCGGTCGGCCGTCTGCCCGAGCCTGATCGCACAGTCATGCGCGACCCGGACCCGGACACGTCGTCCGCTCCCGACAAAGCACCGTAGGGTGCCTTGACGGGCTCCGCCGCCACCCCTATACACCGGACCCTTCATGGCATCGTCGGTTGAGGCCGCTGCCCGCTCTTCGGGCTTGCCTGGCTTCGCCGTTCAGCAGGACGTTCAGAATATGGCCCGCCGTTGCGAGCTGACTGGGAAGGCGGTCTTGACCGGCCATCTCGTGAGCCACTCCAACCGTAAGACCAAGCGCCGGTTCTTGCCGAACCTGTGCAATGTGACGCTGCAGTCGGAGGCGCTTCAGCGCTCCGTGCGGCTGCGCGTCACCGCCGCGGCGATCCGCAGCGTCGAGCATCGCGGCGGCCTGGACGGCTTCCTCGTCAAGGCGTCCGCCGACGAGCTGTCGCCCGGCGCGCGGGCGCTGAAGCGCGAGATCGAGAAGAAGGCCGCCGCCGCCAGCTGATCGCGGCGGGGCCCTGCTCGATGCATGGCCGGGGCAAGCCCGGCCCTGATACCGAAACGTTAGCCTGCGTGCCGCCATTGGCGACGCTTGGGGCTTGGCGAAAGCCTTCCGCAACGGGTTGATCCCATGCCGTTGCGGAAGGCTTTTGCTGTTTGCCGCGACGGGGCCGCGCCCATCTCATTGCAGAGCCGCTCCTGCGCGATGGGCAGGGGCCTATCGCGCGGCGCCGTCGCTGAGCGCGAACTCGAGCAGGATGGTGCGCTGCTCGGACGAGAAGTTGTCGTCGGAGATGATCGTCAGAATCGTCTCTCCCGACGGCGTGCGGTGCAGCGCCAGCCCCTCCATATTGTCGATCTCGAAGCCCTTGTCGGCGGTGGCGAGCACCGGGCCGTCGAGCAGCGCGCCCGCCTTCACATCGGCCGCCGCGACGCGCCGCAGCCTGAGCTTCACCCCGGTGGCGCGCGTGTAGAAGCGCTCCAGCAGCAGCATGTCGCCGCCGGGCAGGAAGGCGAGGTCGGTGATGTCGAAGCCGTCGTGGCGCGCCACGCGAAATTCGCCGGCAGCCGGCCCGGTCAGGATCCAGCCGCGAGTGGGGCCGTCGCCGTCCGATTGCTCGGCGATGGTCACGACGGCGCCCGCGATGGGGCTCGCCGGCGGCGCCACCCCGATCGCTTCCAGGCTGGAGTTGGATCGCAGCCGCTTCGCCGCGGGCGGCACCGAGACGGTCTCGCCCCGCGCGGCGGTGCCGTCGCGCCCGAAGGCGAAGCGCAGCACCTCATGCGTGCGCTCGATGCTGACGTAGGCGGTGCCGTCCACGATCGCCAGGCCCTCGGTGTCGTAGGCGGTGGTTTCGCCCAGCGGCTCGCCCGTGCCCGACAGCGCCGGGGCCAGCTTGACCTCGTCGAGGCCGGCGAGGCGTCCCCCGTCGTAGCGCGGCGTCGCCGTCATCCAGGTGCCCTTGTCGCTGATGGCGACGAGCCGGCGGCCATCGGCGCTCCGCCACAACCCCGACCAGCCGCCGAAGTCGCTGTCCCTGGCGCTGAGCACCAGGCCGCCGCGGAAGTCCAGCGCGCCAAATCGCGTCGCCTCGGGGGCGGCCCGGTCGAACCCCCGCGCCGGCTGCACCGCGACGTCCGCGGCGCGGCCTCCCGCCTCGGCACGCGGCGCCCCGCCGAGCGGCGCGAGGAGCAGAAGCGTGGCTGCGAGACGCGCGCCGGCGGCGTAGGGGCTCAACGCCGGCCGCCTGCCGCCCGCCGCAGGTTGCCGCCGAACGACGGCGGCGCCTTGTCGTCGAACAGCTCGGCCAGCTTGTCGGTCATGGCCCCGCCGAGTTCCTCGGCATCGACGATGGTGACGGCGCGCCGATAGTAGCGCGTCACATCGTGGCCGATGCCGATGGCGATCAGTTCCACCGGCGATCGTTCCTCGACCTCGGCGATGATATGGCGCAGGTGCCGCTCCAGGTAGTTGCCCGGATTGACCGAGAGCGTGGAATCGTCGACCGGAGCACCGTCGGAGATGACCATCAGGATCTTGCGCTGCTCCGCCCGGCCGAGCAGCCGCTTGTGGGCCCAATCGAGCGCCTCGCCGTCGATGTTCTCCTTGAGCAGCCCCTCGCGCATCATCAGGCCGAGGTTCTTGCGCGCCCGGCGCCAGGGCGCATCGGCCGATTTGTAGATGATGTGACGCAGATCGTTGAGCCGGCCGGGGTTGGGTGGCTTGCCCGATTGCAGCCACAGCTCGCGGGACTGGCCGCCCTTCCAGGCCCGCGTGGTGAAGCCCAGGATCTCGACCTTGACGCCGCAGCGCTCCAGCGTCCGCGCCAGAATGTCGGCGCAGGTCGCCGCCACCGTGATCGGGCGCCCGCGCATGGAGCCGGAATTGTCGAGCAGCAGGGTGACGACCGTGTCGCGGAAGTCGGTGTCCTTCTCCCGCTTGAACGACAGCGGCTGAAATGGGTCGACGATCACGCGGGGCAGGCGCGCCGGGTCGAGCATCCCCTCGTCCTGGTCGAATTCCCAGGAGCGGTTCTGCTGGGCGAGCAGCTTGCGCTGGAGCCGGTTGGCAAGCCGCGCTACCACCCCCTGAAGGTTGGCGAGCTGCTTGTCGAGATAGCCGCGCAGGCGTGCCAGCTCCTCGGCGTCGCAGAGGTCTTCGGCCGCGATCACCTCGTCGAACTTGGCCACGAACGGCTTGTAGTCGGGGCCCCGCGGCTCGTTGGAGCGGGACGCGGGCGGCCGCGTCATCTCGCCGGAATTCTCGGAGTCGCCCGTGTCGGCGTCGTCGGGCATCTCGCCCGAGGGTGCGTCCGCCGCCTCCGTCGCGCCTTCCTCGAGCTCGTCGGTGGCGTCGTCCGAGACCTCAGCGTCGCCGCGCTCGCTGGTGTCCTGTTCGTCGCCGTCGCCCTGGTTCTGGTCCTGACTGGTGTCGGGCGCGTTCTCCTGGTCGTCGTCTTCGTCTTCCTCGGACTCCATGTCCGACTCGTCCGCCATGTCGAGGCTGGAGAGCAGGTCGCGGACGTTGCGGGCGAAGCTGCGCTGGTTGCCGATGGACCTGGCCAGGGCGTCCAGATCGTCGCCGGCGCGCTCTTCGATGAAGTCGCGCCACAGGTCGACGACCTTCTGCGCCGCCGGCGGCGGCTTGAGGCCAGTCAGGCGCTCGCGCACCAGCATGGCCAGTGCGTCGGCGATCGGCGCATCGGCGCGATCGGTGATCTCGTGGTAGTTGCCGCGGTGATAGCGGTCCTCCAGCATCGCGGTGATGTTGGCGGCGGTGCCGCGCATACGGGTCGAGCCGATGGCCTCCACGCGCGACTGCTCGACGGCGTCGTAGACGGCACGCGCCTGCTGGCCCTCCGGCGCGAGCTTGCGGTGCAGGTTGCCGTCGTGGCAGGCGAGGCGGAGCGCCATGGAATCGGCGTGGCCGCGCAGCACGGCGATATCGGCCGCCGCAACCCGCCGTGGCGGCTCCGGCAACCGGGCTCGCTCACCCACCAGGGACGGCTTGTCGGAGGCAAAGGCCACTTCGAGGTCGGCGCGGCCGGCGAGCGCACGCATGCAGCCGGTCACGGCGCGTTTCAGCGGCTCGGTCGGTGAGGGCTTGGTGGTGGACGGCTTGATATTGGAGATCGTCACGGGTCCGATCCGCACGGTTGGGCGGCGGCCGGCGAGCGCCGGCCGCGCGTGCCCTGGCCTCAGCTCAGGGCGATGTTGGCGGCGCTCTCAGGCAGGTCGCGGCCGAAACAGCGCTGGTAGAATTCGGCCACCAGTGGTCGCTCCAGCTCGTCGCACTTGTTGAGGAAGGTCAGCCGGAAGGCGAAGCCGACATCCCGGAATATCTCGGCGTTCTCCGCCCAGGTGATCACCGTGCGCGGGCTCATCACCGTCGACAGGTCGCCGTTCATGAAGGCGTTGCGCGTCAGGTCCGCCAAGCGGACCATGCGGTTCACCGTATCGCGTCCCTGCTCGGAATCGCGGTAGTGGTGCGCCTTGGCCAGCACGATATCCACTTCCTTGTCGTGCGACAGGTAGTTCAGCGTCACCACGATCGACCAGCGATCCATCTGGCCCTGGTTGATCTGCTGGGTGCCGTGGTAGAGGCCCGACGTGTCGCCGAGGCCGATGGTGTTGGCGGTGGCGAACAGGCGGAAGGCCGGGTGCGGCCGGATCACCCGCTTCTGGTCGAGCAGCGTCAGCCGGCCGGACACCTCCAGCACGCGCTGGATCACGAACATCACGTCGGCGCGGCCGGCGTCGTACTCGTCGAACACCAGCGCCACGTTGTTCTGCAACGCCCACGGCAGGATGCCGTCGCGGAACTCGGTCACCTGCTTGCCGTCTTGGAGCACGATCGCATCCTTGCCGACCAGGTCGACGCGAGACACGTGGCTGTCCAGGTTGATGCGCACGCACGGCCAATTGAGCCGCGCCGCCACCTGCTCGATGTGCGTCGACTTGCCGGTGCCGTGGTAGCCCGTCACCATCACGCGGCGATTGCGCGCGAATCCGGCCACGATGGCGAGGGTGGTGTCGTGGTCGAACAGGTAGTCCGGGTCGACGTCGGGCACGTGCTCGTCGGGCTCGGAATAGGCCGGGACCTCCAGATCGGATTCGATGCCGAATACCTGGCGCAGGGACACCTTCATGTCCGGAAGGGCGGCTTTCGTCTCGCTATGGCCTTGCATGGGTCCTCACTATCGGATGCCTGCGCGTGCCGGGCCAATCCGCGGCCCGTCGGAGCGCTTGCCTTCCGTTCCTTCCTAAAGCGGGCCGCCTGGGCCGGCAATTTCACCGCAGCCGGTCGTGTCGCTCGGACACGCTGCCCGGAGGGTGCCCCGGGCAAGGCACGAAATGCGCCAGATCAGCAGAGATTGAGCGATCGCAGGACACCGTAGGCGCGGACGATGTCCTGGAACCGCGTCTCGTAGCTGCGGTCGCCGCCGTTGGCGTCGGGATGAAAGCGCTTCACCAACGCCTTGTAGCGCGCCTTGATGGTCGCGGCGTCGGCGCCTTCCTCCAGCTCCAGCGTCTCCAGGGCTTTCACGGCGGCGACGCTGAGGCGCGGCTTGCGCTCCTCGGTGGCGGCGTGTGCGGCGCTGGCGGTCTGGCCGAACAAATTGAACGGATCGAACGCGGCTTGGTCGCCATCGCCACGCCGCCACTGGGCTCGCGCCCCGGCCTTGACGCCCATGCTCCAGGTCGGCCGGTGCCCCACTGCATCGGCCTTCTGGTGACGCACCACCGCGTCGTCGTCCATCCCCGCGAAATAATTATAGGAATGGTTGTAGGCCCGCACGTGTTCCAGGCAGAACTGCCAGTACTGGCCCTCCTTGCCACGCCCCTTCGGAGCCCGGTGCTCGGCCGCGGCCCCGCAACCGGGATGGTCGCACGTGCGCACCTGCTGCGGCCGCGGCTCGGCGGCGGCCTTGCGGACGCGGATACGGTCGAAAAGGGGCGAGTTGAGATCCATCACAGCCAGATTATGTTTCCTCGGCCCGTACCGGCAAGGGTTTATCGGTCACAGGGCCGTTGAGGTTCGCGCATGTCCAGGAAAGATCTGATCGATGGCCGGCTCAGGGCGGCGTTCGCGCCGGTCCATCTCGCGGTCACTGACGACTCCCACCGCCATGCGGGGCACAGGGGTGCGCGACCGGAAGGTGAAACCCATTTCAGCGTAGAGATTGTATCGGATGCCTTCGCCGGCAAGAGCCGGCTGGAGCGCCACCGCATGGTCAATGCTGCACTGGCGGACGAGCTCGTGCCGGAGCGCATCCATGCGCTCGCGATCATAGCCAAGTCCCCGGTCGAATGGACGGCCAGCGCCTAGCGCTCCAGCATCAATCTCATCGATGAGGGAAAGGCTGCCGGGCCTCAGCTGCGGCTCAAGCGCGCATGGTTGGCGCGCACCCGGCGGGCATAGGGCGTGAGGGCGACGGCCGCGACGCGGTGGGACTGGCCGGCCGCGAGCGCGCTGAGCATGGCGAGTTGCGCCTCGACGAAGGCCGACGACTTTTCCGCCACCATCCGTTGCATCTCGACCTCGGCCTGGGTACCCCCGGCCGCCATCTTGACCAGGCGCAGGCCGATCACCTGCTGCGCGCCGAGCGCCATGAGGGCGGTGTCGCAGGTGAGGGAAACCCAGGAATCGAAGAGATCGAACATGCATCCATCCTAGTGCAGGCCCCGGATCGGATAGGATCATCCGCGCGCCGGCCGGACGAAGCCGCCTGAGAAGACGCCCGCGGCGACCGAACGGTTAGGCTATAGCGATCGGGATACGATGGAAATTGTTTTCGCGTCTAAGGGTCGCCGTTCCCCGGTCGGTTGGAGCCGGCGCAGCCGCTGCCCGAAGGGCCCCCGCCCACCTGCGCAGGCCGGTGCCAATGCGTTGATCTGGAGAGCTTCTCAGCGATTGGATGATGCCACCCCCATCGCGAAGCACTCTAGCGCTGCTCCGGGCCGGCCACGATCAGAGCCCAGTACACTTTGTACTTGGAGCCAGGCGCATAGGCCGTAGCGATGCCGAGGCGGGTGCCTGCCCCGTCGAGCATGGTGCGGTTGTGCACCGGTGATTCGCGCCAGCCCGAGAAGGCCTCGGCCACCGTGTGGTAACCGGCCGAGACGTTGACCGCCGGCGCGGCGACGCCGGCTGCGCTGAGCTTCCGCTTCAGCGCTTCGGCCGATGCAGGCTTGTCGTGCGCCGCCATGTCGGCGGCGGCCGCCCCGGCCGCGCGCTCGAGTGCCGGGTCGACCGCCAGCGGCGGAAGTCCGTTGTTGCGTCGATAGAGGTTGATCATGCCGGCGGCCGACTGGGCATCCACCTGCGCGGCCGGGGCCGCGAGGCTGGCATAGAACAGCGGTGTCTGTCTGCCGCCGCTGCCGCGCGGCTCGCTCGCGCAGGCCGCAGCCATCGCCGTCAGCGCCAGTGCGCACAGACGTTCCACAATGCCTGCCATGGCCCCCGTCCCCGTCGGCTGGGTCTCGTGCCGCTCAATCCCGGCCGTTCGGCGCCTCGCCGTCCGGGCGCTCGTCATCGGGCGTGGCACTGCCGGTCGCCGCTTCGCCCGCCTCCGCCTTGCCCGCGGCGCGGGGTGCCCTGGCACGCCGTGCCATCAACGCCTCGAACTGTTGGGGCAGCTGCAGTTTCACTTCGCTTAACGGCACGCCCGGCGCCGAGTAGATCTTCTCCTCCGTCAGCCGCTGAAAGATCCTGAAATTCAGCTCGCTCTTAATGCGCAGAGTTGCCTCCACGTCGGCGAAGCAGCGCAGCTCGAACTCCTGCGAGCTGTCGGTGAATTTGTTGAACAGGGCCGAGGGCTTGGGATCCTGCAGCACGTCCGGATGGGCTCCGGCGCAGGCGAGCAGCAGGCTGGCGACGCGGTTCGGGTCCGGTTGGAACGGTACCGTGACGACGATCGAGATGCGGCCGATGCGGTTGTTGTGCAGCCAGTTCTTGACCACGCCGGACACCAGATTGGAGTTCGGCACGATGACGGAGGCGCGCTCGAAGGTTTGAATCTCGGTGGCGCGCACGCTGATGCGGCGCACGTAGCCCTGCTCGCCGCCGACGACGATCCAATCACCGACACTGATCGAGCGCTCCCACAGGAGGATCAGCCCGGATACGAAATTGTTGACGATCGACTGCAGGCCGAAGCCGATGCCGACCGACAGGGCGCCGGCGACGATCGCGATCTTGTCCAGGCTGAGGCCGAGCTGGGCGAGGGCGAGCGCTACGGCGACGAAGCCGCCGAGATAGCCGACCGCCGTGGTGATCGAGTTCCTGATGCCGGAGTCGAGGCCGGTCACTGGCAGGTATTTGGCGGACAGCCACCGCTGCAGCGCCCGCGTCGCCAGCACCGCCAGGATGAAGAGCCCGGCGGCGCCGATGACGGTGCCGAGCGAGATGCGGAACCCGGCGATCTGCAGGCCGAACAGGGCGGCATCGAGCGACGAGGTGAAGTCGTCGGAGTCGATGCCCCAGGGCGCCAGCACGAGCAGCAAAGCGATGGCCACCAGCAAGACCCGGAGCAGGCCCGAGGTCAGCACTGCGAGCTGATCCAGCGAGCGCTTGCGTAGACCGACGCTCGTTTGCAGCGCCACCGCGACCCGGCCATCGCCGGCTAGGGTGCGGCCGATGGTCTCGTCGACAATGGTGAGGGCCAGCCCGAGCGCCGCGCCGATAACCGCAATCCAGATGCACTGCTGGATGGTGAAGGAGGCAAGCGCGATGAAGCCGCCGAGAACAGCGACGAGCAGCACGGCGACGACAGCCCAGGCGATGATACGCAGCGGCCCGCCGAACGTCGGCTCCGTGGGGACGTAGGGGCCGAGGCTCGCCTCGTCGCAGTCGTCGTTGCGGCGGATGCGCTGCAAGGTTCGAGCGAGCAGCAGCGCGACCACGATCGCGACGACGCCCTTGGCTGCGATCGTGGTGGCGAGGGCCGCCCCAATGGTCTGCAGCGCCACCTCGATGATACGGCCGATGGCGAGGACGACCGAGCCGATCACGACCAGGTGATAGAGCGGCTCGGCGGCCGAGTCGGGCGCGTCGACCACGCGCCAGCTCGGGGCGCCCGGCGCCAGGATCGCCTCGGCAAGGGCCCGCACGAAGACGATGAAGAGGATTGCGATCAGGGCGGCGCGGATGATCGGCTCGATGCCCGGAGGCAGCAGGCCGGCGCCATCGAGGCCCATGTAGATGAAGTACGCCGACAGCGCGGCGGGCAGGGCGGCGAACAGCGTGCGCCAGACGGCTGCGAGCGCTCGGCGCAGGCGCGTCGGCGCGGTGATGCGATCGTTGCGGGCGGTGAGCCGGGGCGCCAGACGGCGACGGCCCATATAGGTTGCGAGGGCGGCGGCGAAGGCCACCAGCAAGGCGAGCACCCGCCCTTGCGCGACCCGGCTACCGAGCGCCGACAGCCAGTCCGAGGTGATGGTCGAAATCGCCTTGAGGTCGCTCGGTGCCGATTGCATCACCGACAGCCACAGGTCCGGGCTGAGGATGCTCCAGTTGCGATGGAAGAGCGTGTTGGTGAAGAGCGCGCGCCGGCGGTTGGTGACGTGGCTGCTGACCTGGTTGGCCTGAACCAGAAGGGCGTTGCCGGCGCGCACCACCTCGTTGAGTTCGGCGAACTCCCGCTCGCGCTCCTGGCGGTCGCGGGCCGCCTCCGGGCTCTCCGGTGGCGCGCTGGCTTCGGGCTTGGGGCCGAGCTGGTCGAGGCGCGCCTTGGCGGCCGTCACCCGCGGCGACAGCCGGTTGAGGATGTCCTGGATGGTCTCCGTCGCCGGGTCGACCTGGGCCCTGAGATCGATGAGCTGAGCGTCCGTGAGCCCTGGCCTGGCGAGGGCGGCCTCAGCTTCGTTCAGGCGAAACTTCACGTGGTCGAAGCGCTCGCGCATCGTTTTGAGGCCGTCGGCGGTCGCGTCGGGCATCGTCGGTGCCGTGGTCGGCGTCGGGGCCGGCGGCGCCTGGGCGGAGGCTTGCCAAGCGAAGCCGGCGATTCCCGCTCCGATCGACAGGGCCACAAGCCAGCGGACGGCGGCTGCGGCGAGGCGGGCGAGGGAACGGTCGGAAGAGCCGGTCATGCGCGATCCTGTTGGGCGTCTCATCACCGCATACATCGGGCAGCAGCGGCGCGATTCGAGACAGGACGAGGGAAGCACATGCCTTCCAGCGCGCAAAAGCGGCGAGAGCAAGCCCGCTGCGCCGGTGTCACGCTGAGCTATTCGGCGGGGTTGACCTGCGGCGTCAGCACCGGAGCGGCGGCGGGCGCATCGACCCGTGCCTTGCGCCGGCCGAGCCCCGCCAGCCATTTGCTCAGTCGGTCCATGTAGAGGAACAGGACGGGGGTGATGAACAGGGTCAACAACTGCGACACCACCAGGCCGCCGACCACGGCGACGCCGAGCGGCTGGCGCAGCTCAGAGCTCGCGCCAGCGCCGACGGCGATGGGGATGGTGCCCACCAGGGCTGCGAACGTCGTCATCATGATCGGGCGGAACCGCAGGATGCAGGCCCGGTAGATGGCGCTCTCCGGCTCGGCCCCCTCGCGCAGCAATTGCAGCGCCACGTCGATCATCATGATCGCGTTCTTCTTGACGATGCCGATCAGCATCAGGATGCCGATGATGGCGATGACGCTGAGATCCAGACCGAAGAGCTGCAAAGTGGCGAGGGCGCCGAGTGCCGCCGCGGGCAGGCCGGTCAGGATCGTGAACGGATGCACGAAGCTCTCGTAGAGGATGCCCAGCACGATGTAGATGGTGATGATCGCGGCGAGCAGCAGGATTCCCTGGTTGGCGAGCGACTGCTGGTAGATGTCGGCGTCGCCTGAATAGACCGTGGTGATCGACGGCGGCATGCCGAGCTTGCCCTTGAGCGCGTCGACGGCGGCCGTCGCATCGCTCAGCGATTTGCCGGGCGGCAGGTTGAACGACAGCGTCACGGCCGGCAGCTGGCCGAGCTGGTTGACGGAAAGCGTGCCGCTGGTGCGCTCGATGCGGGCGAAGGCGCTGATCGGCACGAGGGTGCCGTTGGCCGAACGGATCCGGACCGTGTCGAGCAGGTTGTTGCTCCAGCCGTAGCGCGGATCGAACTCGATGATCACCCGGTAGCTGTCGCCGGTGTTGTAGATCGTCGAGATCTGCCGCACGCCGAAGCCCGAATACAAGGTCGAGCGTATCTGGTCGGCCGAGATGCCCAGGGCGGTCGCCTTGTCGCGGTCGACGGCCACCGTCGACTGCAAGGCGTTGGCCTGCAGGTCCGACGAGACGTCGACGAAGGCCGGGTCGGCGCGCATGGCGTCCGTCATCTTGACGGCCCAGTCATAGAGCGTCGACTGCTCCAGCCCCTGCAGCACCAGCTGGTACTGGCTCTTCGTGCGCGTGGTGCCGAAGCGCAGGTTCTGGTTGGGGATCATGTAGGTCTGGATGCCGGGGATGCGCGCCAGATCCCGCCTGAGCTCGGCCAGGACCACTTTGAGCTCGGGGCGCTCCGCCTTGGGCTTGAGCTCGACGAAGCCGCGTCCCTGATTGACCGTGCTGTTGGTGGCGCCGATGATCGACGCGGCATGCTTGACGTAGGGGGAGCGGCGGAAGGTCGCCTCCACCTCGCCCTGCAGCTTTGCCATCTCGGCGAATGAAATGTCCTGCCGCGCTTCCGTCGAGATCGACAGCTGGTCGATGTCCTCGATCGGGAAGAAGCCCTTGGGTATGACGACGAACAGGTAGGCGGTGGCGCCGATGGTGGCCAGGAACACCATGAAGGTGATGATCTTGAAGCGCAGCGCCGCCTTCAGCACGAAGTCGTAGGCGCCGAGCATGCGGTCGAAGCCGCGCTCGAGCAGCCCGCCGATGCCGCGCCGCGCCTCCTCGTGGCTGAGCGGCCTGGGCAGCATGCGCGAGGCGAGCATGGGGGTCAGCGTCAACGAGACGAAGGCGGAGGCGGCGAGCGCGCAGGTGACGACGACGGCGAACTCGTGGAAGACGCGTCCGACCACGCCGCCCATCAGCAGCACCGGGATGAACACGGCGACCAGCGACACGGTGATCGAGACGATGGTGAAGCCGATCTCACGGCTGCCGTCGAGCGCCGCCTGGAACGCGCTTTTGCCCTCCTCCTCCATGTGCCGGTAGATGTTCTCGACCATGACGATGGCGTCGTCGACGACGAGGCCCACCGAGAGCGTCAGACCGAGCAACGAGATGTTGTCGATCGAAAAGCCCAGCAGATACATCGCGCCCAGGGTGGCGATGATCGAGATGGGCACGGCCAGACTCGGGATGATGGTGGCCGAGAGACGGCGCAGGAACAGGAAGATCACCAGGATCACCAGCCCGATCGTGAGCAGCAGCGTGAGCTGTACGTCCTCGACCGCATGGCGGATGGACGTCGAGCGATCGATCAGCGTCTGGATCTTGGCGGATGGCGGCAATTGCGCCTGGAAGGCGGGCAGCATCGCCTTCACCTTGTCGACGACGTCCACGGTGTTGGCGTCGGGCTGGCGCTGCACGGCGAGGATGATGGCGCGCGAGCCGTCGTGCCAGCTGGCGGTCTGATTGTTCTCGACCGAGTCGATGACGTTGGCGACGTCCCTGAGGCGCACCGGACGGCCGTTGCTGTATGCGACGATGACGTCGCGAAACTGAGCCGCCTTTTCCATCTGGGTGTCGGCCTGGATGGTCAGGTTCTGGCTCGGGTTCTGCAGCGTGCCGACGGGCGTCGAGGAGTTGGCCTGTGCCACGGCGTTCTGCAGCTGGTCGACGCCGATGCCGCGGACCGCGAGGGCATTGGGGTCGGCCTGTACCCGGACGGCGAATTTCTGACTGCCGTAGATCAGGAGCTGGGCAACGCCGTCGATGGTGGAGACGGCCGGCGAGATGACCTGCTGGGCGAAGGCGTCCAGCGTCGACAGCGGCAGCACGTCGCTCGTCAGCGTCAGCAGCAGCACCGGCGCGTCGGCGGGATTGGCCTTGCGGAAGCTCGGCGGCGTCGTCATCTCGATCGGCAGCTGCCGCTGGGTGCGCGTGATCGCCGACTGCACGTCCGCCGCCGCCGCGTCGATATTCCGGCTCAGCGCGAACTGAATGTTGATGACCGTGTTGCCCTGGGTGCTCGAGGCCGACATGGAATCGATGGCGGGGATCGTCGCGAACTGCTTGATCAGCGGTGTCGCGATCGAATTTGCCATGGTGTCGGGCGAGGCGCCGGGCAGCTGCGCCGTCACGCTGATGACCGGGAAGTCCGTGTTCGGCAGCGCGGCTACGGGCAGGAAGCGGTAGGCGAACAGGCCGCCGATGACCAGCGCCGCCGACATCAGGATGGTCGCGACCGGGTGCCGGATGCAGAATTCAGAAACGTTCACGGGCGTTCCTCGGTACCGCCATTATATCAGGAGTGGTCGTCGCGGTGGACGGCAGCTTCGTTCTGCGATCCGGCGGCGCTGCCGCGCGTGCTCTCGGTGACGCGGGTGCCCGGCCCGATGCGCAGCTGCCCGTCGACAACCACGTGCTCGCCGGGCTTCAGCCCCGTCTCGATCGCCGTGCGGTCCCCTTCGGCGCCGAGCACCGTCACCTGGCGCGCCTCCACCGTCTTGTCGGACTTGACTACGTAGACATACGAGCCGTTCTGGCCGATCTGCACCGCCGGGGAGGGAACCGTGACGGTGTCGGGCCGCTGGTCGAGGTCGACCTGCACGTCGACATACATGCCGGGCCAAAGTCGCAGATCCTCGTTGGCGAAGTTGGACTTGGCCACGATGGTGCCCGACGCGGTGTCGACCGAGCTGTCGAGGAAGTCGATCCGCCCGGTCGCCAGCACCGTTTCGGTGCCGGGCAGCAGCACGCGCACGGTCGGCAGAGGCTTGCGCAGCATGGCGGTGCGAATACGGGGCAGTTCCCGCTCCGGCAGCGTGAAGGCGGCGCGGATCGGCTTGACCTGGGTGATGGTCACGAGGCCGGTGCCGGTCGGATCGCTGGCGCTCACCAGATTGCCGGGGACGACCCGGACGGCGCCGATGCGGCCGGCCATCGGCGCGGTGATCCTGGTGTAAGAAAGCTTGATCTTGTCGTTGGCCAGGGTCGCCTGGTCGGCGGCGACGTTGGCGTCGGCACTCTTGGCGTCGGCCACCGCCTGATCGAGCGCCGACTGTGCAGCGGCGCTGCGGGCCAGCAATTCCTTGGTGCGGGCGAGCGCCGCCCGCGCACGCTCGGCCAGCGCCTGGTCGCGCGCGAGCGTCGCCTCGTCGCGGGCGATGGCCGCCCTCACCTCCTTGTCGTCGAGGGTGAACAGCGGATCACCGGCGTTCACCATCTGCCCGTCGGTGATGTGCTGCTCGAGAATCTGGCTGTCGATGCGCGACTTCACCACCACCGACGCCGGCGTCTCGACGATGCCGATGGTGCGGCGACGGATCGGGAAGGAGACGTTCTCGGACAGCGCCGTCACCACCGCGACTCCGCCGCCGCTCTGCCCGCTACCCTTGGCTGCCTTGGCTGCATCCGCCGGTACCGTGGGCCCGGGCTGGCCCGTCAGCCGCGCGGTCGCCGTGTGCAGCAGCGGCGCGAGTTGCTCGCGATAGCGCATGCCGGCGGCTGCGGCGGCAAGGACGATCACCGTGAAGACGAGGGTGCGCGTGCGCATGGAACGTCGTCGTCCTTTCAGGCCGCGGCCGGCGCGTGGGCGGTGGCGGGCGCTCGTTGCGCCGCCGGGGCATGGGCGAGGCCGGCCGTGAAGATGTGGGCGACGATCGCCGCGGCTTCGCCGCGCCGGGCGGGCTCACTGGTCACCGCCAGGAGGCGGATCGCGCCGAGCACGGCGTCGGCCGCCACCTCCGGATCGATGGCGGCGAACTGGCCGTCGTCGATGCCGGCTCGGATGATCTGGGCGAAGCAACTGCGCAGGCTGCGGACCTTGCGCCGCACCACGCTGCGCGCCCGCTCGCCGATGCGGTTGTCGGTGCCGTCGGCAACCGTGAGCGCTGCCGCATCCCGTCCGAACGCGTCGAGAACCGTCGCGATGGCGGCGCGCAACGTGTCGGCGGCCGGAGCGCTCGCGGCGGCCTGGGCGCGGGTCGCGCCTTCCACTGCATCGAGCCGCTCCCCCATGGCCTCGATGAACAGGTCCTCCTTGGCGGCGAAGTAGCGATAGAGCGTCGGCTTGGCGACGCCGGCCTCGCGCGCCACGTCGTCCATCTGCACGTCCTGGTAGAGGCGGACCGAAAAGAGGTGGACGGCGGCCGCAACGATGCGCCGGCGGCGGTCCTCGCTCGCATTTCGAAGTGAACCCGCAACCATGATCGGCGACCTCAAAGCCCTTGCCATCATATCAGACGCAACCGTTCGGCGCCGGATTGAACTGGCGAGTTCAGACCTTGTCAAATGAGGATTTTGTAAGGTTGCCCGTCGCCGCGTCCTGCCGCGCCGACAATCCCAGGTCGAGGGGCCGCTCGGCTGCGGCTCAATCTTCGCCCAGTGGATGCAGGTCGCGCACCATCGCCTTCAACCGCTCGTCGAGGACGTGGGTGTAGATCTGCGTGGTGGCGATGTCGGCATGACCCAGCAGCTCCTGCACGATGCGCAGGTCGGCGCCGTTTTGGAGGAGGTGACTGGCGAAGGCGTGGCGTAGTACGTGCGGGCTGACGCGGTGGCCGGCGATGCCCGCCGCCGCGGCGGCGGCCTTGAGGTCGCGGGCGAAAGCCTGGCGGGTGAGGTGGCCGCTCTCGCTGTCGGCCGGGAAGAGGTGCGGGCTCCCGGCGGGGCGCGCCGCGTCGAGCAGCGTCAGGTAGTCCTGCATGGCCGCCTTCGCCGCGTCGGTCAGCGGCACCAGGCGCTCCTTGGCGCCCTTGCCGACGATCACCAGGAAACGCTCGCGGGTCAGCGCCGCGCTCCGCGGCAGCGAGACCAGCTCCGTCACCCGCAGGCCCGTGGCGTACAGCAGCTCCAGCAGGCCGCTCAGCCGGGCGGCGCGCAGCCGCTCGCCGCGCGGCCGTGCCGCCTCGTTGATGCCCTCGCGGACGACCGCGAGCAGGCGGTCGACCTCGGCCACGGAGAGGATTTTGGGCAGCGGCCGGCCGAGCTTGGGCCCTTCGATCGCGTTGGTGGGATCGTCGGCCCGCTCGCCTTCCGTGAACAGGAATTTGTGGAGCTGGCGCACGGCCGAGAGCCGCCGCGCCGCGGACGAGGCCTTGAGCCCGCGCGCGTGCACGTCGGCCAGATAGGCGCGGACGGTGGCCGCGTCGGCGTCGAGCGGGCCTCGGCCGAGGCTGGCGAGGAAGGCCGTGTAGTCGGCGAGATCGCGGGCATAGGCGTCGAGCGTGTTGCGGGCGGCGCCACGCTCCGACGCCAGCATGTCCAGGTAGAGGTCGACGAGCGCCTGATTGCCCATCTTCGCTCCATCAGCATCCGCGCGGCCGGCGTCGGCGCAGCGCGGCGCGCGGCTCACTTGCCGAGCTTGTCGGCCGGAATGGTGACGACGATTTCGCGCAGCTCGGGCTGCACCAGAGTCACCAGGGCGATCATCGCGCCGTAAGCGAGAGCGAAGATCAGGCCGACGAAGACGAGAAACCGAAACAGCGTCGGCACGACACCTTCCTGAACGTCACGCGGGGAAGCGGCGCTGGGTTGAGCATATCCTCCATGCCGGGCCGGGAACGCAAGCCCCGGGAGCGGTGGGGGCCGCATTACATGGCCGGTCCAGTCGTGATATCGACACCGCATGGATACGCATCAGCTGGCCGCTGACGAGGGCAGGAACGGGAGCGACCCTCGCGCGGCCCTCATTCGCCGGCACCTGGGCGAGCGCTCGCTCGTTCTCGTTGGACTCATGGGCTGCGGCAAGAGCACGGTCGGCCGGCGCCTGGCGGCGCGGCTCGACGTGCCCTTTGTCGACGCCGATGCCGAGATCGAGCGCGCCGCCGGCAAATCCATTCCCGAGATCTTCGCCCAGCACGGCGAGACCTACTTCCGCGACGGCGAGCGGCGCGTCATTGCCCGTCTGCTGCGCGATGGCGGCCGGGTCCTGGCAACCGGCGGCGGCGCCTACATGGAGCCCTCCACGCGGGCCCTGATCGCTGCCCGCGGCCTCTCGGTGTGGCTCAAGGCCGAGCTCGACGTGCTGATGCGGCGGGTGCGCAAGCGCGGGCACCGGCCGCTGCTTCAGACCGCCGATCCCGAGGACACGTTGCGGCGCCTGATGGCGGAGCGCTATCCGGTCTACGCGCAAGCCGACCTCACCGTGGCCTCCCATGAGGCGCCGCACGAAACCGTAGTCGAGAGCGTGCTCGCGGCCTTGGCGGCGCGTGCCGAGGCCGTCCTTGCCGACGAGAGCTCATCATGACGTCCCCGTCCGTGCGGCCGGCCGAGGCCGGCGAGGCTCACACCGTCCGCGTCGCGCTGGGCGAGCGCGCCTACGATATCCGCATCGGCCGCGGCGTGACGGCTGCGGTGGGTCCGGAGCTCGCGACGCTGGCGCCCGGCGGCACCGTGGCCGTCGTCACCGACACCACGGTCGAGGGCCTCTACGGTGCGGCGGTGCGGAGCGCCCTGGAGCAGGCAGGCCTGCGCTGCACCCTCGTCGCCGTGCCGGCGGGCGAGGGGGCCAAGGGCTGGCGCGAGCTCGAGCGCATCACCGAGGCGATGCTCGCCGCCAAGATCGAGCGAGGCGATCTCGTGCTGGCGCTCGGCGGCGGGGTGGTCGGCGACCTCGCCGGCTTCGCCGCCGCCATCCTGCGCCGCGGCGTGCGCCTGGTGCAGATGCCGACGACCCTGCTGGCGCAGGTCGATTCCTCCGTGGGCGGCAAGACCGGTATCAATTCGCCGCACGGCAAGAACCTCGTCGGCGCGTTCCATCAGCCGTCGCTGGTCATCGCCGACACCGGGCTGCTCGACACCTTGAGCGAGCGGGAGTTCAAGGCGGGCTATGCGGAGGTGGTCAAATACGGCCTGATCGACGACGAGCCCTTCTTCAACTGGTGCGAGGCGCATTGGGCCGGCATTATCGCCGGCACGGACGCGCGCGAATACGCGGTGGCCAGGAGCTGCGCGGCCAAGGCCGCGGTGGTGGCGCGCGACGAGACCGAGACGGGCGACCGGGCTCTGCTCAACCTGGGGCATACCTTCGGCCACGCGCTGGAGCGCCTAGCCGGCTATGATCCCGCGCGGCTGGTGCACGGCGAAGGCGTGGCCATCGGCATGGCGCTGGCCTTCCGCTTCTCGGCGAGTCTCGGTCTCTGCCCGGGCCAGGATGCCCAGCGTGTTGCCCGCCACCTCGCCCAGGTCGGCCTCCCGACGCGCCTTCAGGACGTGCCCGGGGGGGCCGGAAGCGCGGATCAGCTGCTGGACGCTATGGCTCAGGACAAGAAGGTGTCGCGCGGAGCGCTCACCTTCATTCTCGCCCGCGGCATCGGGCGAAGCTTCATTGCCAAGGGAGTCGATCCGGCGGAGGTGCGCGCCTTCCTCGCTCGCGAGCTCACGACGGCGTAGACCATGGCCGACATCGATCTGACCCCCGAGCTCTGGATTGCCGTCGGCATCGTCGCCTTGTGCCTCCTGATGTCGGCTTTCTTCTCCGGCTCGGAGACCGCCCTGACGGCGGCCTCGCGCGCGCGCATGCATGCCCTGGAGATGGGCGGCGACGCGCGGGCCGCGATCGTCAACCGGCTGCTGAGCATCAAGGAGCGGCTGATCGGCGCCATGCTGATCGGCAACAACATCGTCAATATCGGCGCCTCGGCCTTCACCACCAGCGTGCTGGTGGCGCTCTTCGGCGATGCGGGCGTCATCTATGCCACCGTCGGCATGTCCGTACTGGTGATCATCTTCGCCGAGATCATGCCGAAGACCGTGGCGATCAAGTCGCCGGAGCGCGCGGCGCTGCTGCTGGCGCGGCCGGTCTCGTTCTTCGTTGCGCTGTTCGGCCCGGTGACGCTCGCCATCGAGTGGTTCGTGCGCGTCGTGCTGCGGCCGTTCGGCCTGCGCTTGGCCGAGAACCAGGCGGTGCTGTCCGCTTCCGAGGAGTTGCGCGGCCAGGTCGACCTGTTCCACCGCGAGGGCGGCGTGGTCAAGGACACCCGGGACATGCTGGGCGGTCTGCTCGATCTGGGCGACCTGGAGGTCTCCGACCTCATGGTCCACCGCACCAAGATGCGCACGCTCAACGCGGACCTGCCGCCGGTGCAACTGGTGCGCGAGGTGCTGGCCTCGCCGCACACCCGCCTGCCGGTGTGGCGTGGCACGCCCGAGAACATCATCGGCGTGGTCCACGCCAAGGACCTGCTGCGCGCCCTCTATGCCGCCGGCGGCGATGCGGCAAGGCTCGAGATCGCCGCTGTCGCCTCGGAGCCGTGGTTCGTGCCGGATACCAACCCGGTCGAGGACCAGCTCAAGGCCTTTCTCGCGCGCAAGAACCACTTCGCCCTGGTGGTCGACGAGTACGGCGAGGTAATGGGGCTGGTGACGCTGGAGGACATCCTCGAGGAGATCGTCGGCGACATCAGGGACGAGCACGACCTCGCCGTGCAGGGCGTGCGGCCGCAGCCCGACGGCGCCGTCTTCATCGAGGGCAGCGTGCCGATCCGCGACCTCAACCGGGCCATGGACTGGCACCTGCCCGACGAGGAGGCGACGACCATTGCCGGCCTCGTCATCCACGAGGCCCAGACCATCCCCGAGCCCGGCCAGGCCTTCACCTTCCACGGCTTCCGCTTCCAGGTGATGCGCCGCGCCCGCAACCGCATCACCCTGCTGCGCGTCACCCGGCTGATGGCCCGCCAGGCCTGACGTGCGGCACGTCCGCTCCCGCAAGCCGTCAGGGATGGGCAAGCGAGAGCTCGGCGGCCGGCGGGGCGATCGCGTCAGGCGGAAGGAGCGCCATCCCCGCTGATGGCGGAGGGGTCCATCCACATCGGCTCGAACACGTTGCCGTCCGGATCCGCGAAGGCCCGCGAGTACATGAAACCCAGGTCCTGTGGCTCGCGCACGTCGGCTTTGCCGCCGGCCGTCGCTGCGGCCGCGACGACGGCGTCCACCTGCTCGCGGCTGTCGAACGAAAGGGCGAACAGCGCGGCGCTCGTGCCGTGAGCGTCGGCAATCGGCTTCTGCGTGAAGGTCGCGTAATAGTCGCGCGTCAGGAGCTGGAAGACGATCGTATCCGACCAGACCATCGATGAGGCCTTCTCGTCGCTGAACTGAGCGTTCTTCTCGCAGCCGATCGCTTCATAGAAGCGCGTCGCGGCCCCAAGGTCCTTCACCGGCAGGTTCACGAAGATCATTTTAGGCATGCGTGCTTCTTTCGATTTTGCGCGACTGCGGTCCCGCGTGGGGCGCCGTTCGCGCGGTCCATGTCCATAGGACGACCGGCGCGGGCCAGCTCCGACATCGCGCTAAGAAATAGAGACCTCAAGCGGCTCGACGACCGCCGGAGGCGGCCGCGGTGTGGTCTGAAAGCGCGGGGCTAACCGCCTGCGGCGGCATGGCGGGCCTCGGGGGCCTGTTCCTGCTGTGCCGCGCCCGCCATGAACTGCGCCCTGGCCAGACCGGCGAACACGCCGTCCTTGGCGACGAGTTCGTCGAACGAGCCGGCTTCGATGATCGAGCCCTTGTTGAAGACGAGGATGCGGCCGGCCTCGCGGATGGTCGCCAGCCGGTGGGCGATGACGAAGGTGGTCCGCCCCTTCATCACCTCGCTCAGCGCCTTCTGCAGCTTGCTTTCGGTTGCGGCATCGAGGGCGCTGGTCGCCTCATCGAGGATCAGGATCGGCGGGTCCTTGAGCAGTGCGCGGGCGATCGACAGGCGCTGGCGCTCGCCGCCGGACAGCGAACGGCCGCGCTCACCAACGACGGTGTCGAGGCCCTCCGGCTGGCGGGCGATGAAATCGCTCGCCTGGGCCCGTTCGAGCGCTGCGTAGATCTCGGCATCGGTTGCATCGGGCTTGCCGGCCTGCATGTTCTCGCGGATGGACCGGGCGAACAGCATCGGCTCCTGGAAGACGACGCCGATGGCGCGGCGCAGCGAGGTGAGCGTGACGTCGCGCAGGTCGGTGCCGTCGATCAGGATGCGGCCCGATTGCGGATCGAAGGTCCGGTGCAGCAGGGCGAGCGTGGTCGATTTGCCGGAGCCGGTGGAGCCCACCAACGCGATCGTCTCTCCGGGCCTGGCGGTGAACGAGACATCGAGCACGGCAGGCTTGCGTCCGTCATAGGAGAAGCTCACGTCGTCGAAGGCCACCTCGCCGGCGACCTTGCCCAGGGCACGGGCGCCGGGCCGGTCGGCGACCGTGGCCGTCGTGTCGAGCACCTCGAAGAACTCACCGATCTTGGCACCCTGCATGAAGATGAAATTGACGAAGCCGACCGTCTGCTCCAGGCGCGCGATCAGCAGCGTGGCGAGGTTCATGAACGTCACCACCTGGCCCACCGTGGCCTGGCCGTTGAGGTTGAGCCAGGTGCCCATCAGGAACACCGCCAGCACCGTCAGCGTCGCCGAGGCGCGGCTGGCGATGCTGGCCAGCGCCCACCACGACAGCACCGGTCGCTGCGCCGCCAGCAGGCGGTCGATGGTGGCGCGCATGGCGCTGACCTCCGCCTCGACCCTGGTGAAGCTCTGGATCACCGGTACGTTGCCGAGCGCGTCGGAGGCCCGCTCCGCCAGGTCGGTGTGATAGCGCTCCACCGAGCCCTGCAGGCTCTCGGTCTTGCGCAGCACGACGAAGGTGAGCGCAGCGAAGACGCAGACCAGCACGAGCAGCAGCAGCCCGAGCTGCCAGTTGATGATCAGGCTCGCCGGGAGCAGCACGCCGAGCGTGACGAACGAGGCGCAATGCTCCCGGAAAAACGACAGCCACAGCGAGGCCATGCCGTTGCTGCCCTCGATCATCACCTTGAGCACGCGGCCGGAATGGGTGGAGCCGTGAAAGGCGAGCGGTAGCGACAGCACATGATTGAAGTAGGTCGCCACCATGGCGAGGCGGCGCCGATGCGACAGCCGGTCGGCGTGCAGCGCCACCAGCGCGCCCGCCGCGATGGTGAACAGGCCGAAGCCGACCCAGGCGCCGACCAGCGGCGCCAGCGTGGCGAAGGTCGGCGGCGCCTGGGCCGACTGAGCCTTGGTCAGCACGTCGACGATGCGACCGAATAGCACCGGCTCGGCGAATTGCGCGACTGCCAGCAGCACATTGGCGAGGGCGAGCAGCAGCACCAGGTCGCGCTCGTCGCGCAGTTCGGAGAGAATGCGGATGTAAAGGCGCAGAAGGCTCATGGCGCAGCGTCCACGATCCACGGCGTACGGCCGCGTATCGGCCCTGCTCTGCCCTGTCTGCCGAGGTCAAGCAAGTGCTTTAGAGCATTTCCGCGTTTCTTCGAATCGCCAAAATGCTCTGTTTGTTTGATTTGTTGCGTTTTCTTCACGCGAACCGGCGTCCACTTCGCTCGAAACGCTCTACTGGGGTTGCCGTCAGCCTCGGCCAGGATGGCCCAGCCCTGTGCCGGCAGCTCGATGCGGCTGCCCTATTCATACACCCGGGCCGTGTCGGCGAGCACAGGTCATCGCGCGGAGCGGCGTGTGGACTGAGGGGCCCCTCGCGGCCGGTTAACCGGCCCTTAACCGTAAATGGATGCCGTGGGGTTCGGGTAGGGACCATGGCACGAATCACGCACCGTCGAGACAAGGGCGCGGAGGCTTCCCGCGCGGCTTGCCGCGCCGTCGGCCGGTGCGGGCTTGCGCGTTTCCCCGTGGTGGCCGCCATCGCCTTGGGGCTCACGGGCTGCATTGCGCCCCGTGCCGGCCCCGCGCTCAGCGTGCCTGCGGCGTCGGACGGGCTCGGCTACTGCCTTGTCGAGGTCAACGCCGACACCCTGCCGCGGCTGGCGCGGGCGACGCCGGAGCCCCCCGGCGGCCTCGCCGGTTCCGGCCGGCCGCCCGGCCTGCGGCTGGGCAAGGGGGACGTAGTCAGCCTCACCGTCTTCGAGGCGGCGGCCGGCGGCCTGTTCATCCCCCTCCAGGCAGGAGCGCGGCCCGGCAACTTCGTCGAGCTGCCGCGCCAGGCCATCGAGGCCGACGGGCAGCTCTCCGTTCCCTATGCCGGGACGGTCAAGGCGGCGGGGCTCACCGTCGCCGAGCTCCAGGACGCCATCGTCGAGAAGCTGAGGCCGCGCTCGATCGAGCCGCAGGTGATCGTGACGGTGCTGGAGCGCCAGGCCGCCGAAGTCAGCGTGCTCGGCCAGGTTAACGCGCCCACCCGCTTCGCCCTGAGCAACGCGCCCACCCGTCTGCTCGACGCCATCGCCCGAGCCGGAGGCGCCAAGGCTGAAGGCTTCGAGACCTACGTGACGCTGTTACGGCACGGTCGGTCGACCACGACGAGCTTCCATGAGCTCATGGCCAAGCCTTCGGTCAACGTCGCCCTGGAGCCGGGCGATTCCGTCTACGTGCATCGCCGCCAGCGCAGCTACAATGTGATCGGGGCATCGGGGCAGGCGGGCCGTTTCGTGTTCGACACGCCCACGGTGTCCGTCGCCGACGCGCTGGCCCGGGCCGGCGGGCTGGGCGAGGGGCGCGGCGGCCCGACTGCGGTGTACCTGTATCGATTCGAAGTGGACGCGCCGTCGTCGGCGATGGTCTATCGCTTCGATATGCGCAGCGCGCTCGGCTTCTTTTACGCCGGCAAGGCCCTGGTCCGAGACCGTGACCTCATCTACGTCGCGGCCGCGCCCCAGGCGTCGGCGATGCGCATCGCCGACATCTGGCAGGTCGTCGCCGCCGGCGGCGCGAGCCCCGCGCCGGGGCAGGCCGCGCCGCCGCTAGCGCCCGTCTCCTGCTCGCACAGGTGATCCGGGGACCGTCTCCCATCACCAGGTGCCGCGGCGGCGTCGCCCGTCGAGCAGCACGGTGCCGAGCGTGCGTCCGCCCAGATCGTCGATCCGCTCGACGAGACGGCGCGCGTCGATCTCGGTCGTGATTGCGGCGGTGAGCATGAGCACGGTGGCATCGACGCTCGCCGTCTCGCGCAGGACGCGGAAGTCGTTCAGCGCGGCAGAGCCGTCGATGACGATGCGCGCGAAACGGCGGCTCAATTCATCGTCGCCGCCGCCCTGCCTGCCCCCCCTCAGCGCGGCCAACGCCGGCAGGGCGTCCTCGGCGCGGGCGATGAAGAGCGGCGCGCCGGCCACGCGGCGGGTGCGCAGCACCACGGCGCGTGTGCCGGTGGCCGACGCCTGCGGCGGTTGGCGTGCCTCAACCGGCTCCGGCGGTGCAGCCGAGCCCATGAACGCTTCAGCCACCGGCTCGGCGATCAGCTTGTGAGCCGAAAAATGAGCGTTGTGGACCTGGCTGGCCGCGTCGACGAGGAGCACCGGCTTGCCCGCTTCCTCGGCGAGCGCCATTGCGGTGTCACGCACGAGCATGTGGCCGCTTGCCGTCTCGGGCGGCAGGGACACGAAGAGGACGGTGTGCGGTGCTGTTGTGCCCCCTGCCCGGGCCGTGCGCAGTGCTTGCGCGATCGGCAGGATGTCGTTGAGGCGCGGCAGGTGGTGGGCGGCGCGCGCCTCGGGGGTGCCGTCGGGATGGCCGCCGCGACCGGGCGCTGCCGTCGTCCCGAGGCAGGGAATGCCCAGGCGCGCGGCGTCGGCGGGGGTCAGCAGCACGGGCCGGGTCGCGGCCATGGCCAAGGCCGCCACAGGCGCAAGCAGCAGGCCGAGCGCGAGCCCCGCTGCGAGCACCTCGGCCCGCAGGTCCCGCCCGCGTGCCAGCGCCGGCTCGATGACGGTCACGCCGGCGCTCCGGCCCGCGCCCGCCCCGCTGTCAGGCCGCGGATCGGTCTCATAGCGGGCGGCCGCCGCGTCGCGGCGGCGCAGCAGCAGCGACATCTCCGTTGAGCGCGCGCCGAGACGCTCGTCGACGGCCGCGAGTTGGGCCCCGGTGTCCCGGAGCTGCTGGGCAGCCGCGGCGATGTCACGATCGAGCCGGCCGCGCTCTGCGGCGAGCGGGTCGCTGGGCGGAGGCTGCGGCCGCCGCTCCGGAGCGTTTGCCGGCGCCGGCTCGACGGCGAGCTGCTTCCTCAGCGCCGCGATTTGGCGATCGAGAATAGCCGTCGACTGCGGCCCGAAGATGCTGATCAGGCGCGCCCGGTCGGCCTGTGCTTCCGCCAGGCGCTGCCGGAGCTGCTCGGCCTCCCAGGCATTGGCCCGCCCGGCGTCGGAGGCCGGCGCCACCGGTGCCGGGGGTGGCGCGGCGGCGCGGCTGGCCGCGGCGGCGCCGTCCAGGCCGGCCCGGCGCGCCTCCAGCCGGCGCAGCACTTCGTCCTGGCCCTGCCGGCGCTCCACCAGGACCGCGTGGCGGGCCTCGAGCTCAGCGGGGTCGCTCCCCTGGCGCAGAGCGGCAATGTCGCGCTCGGCGGCGTCGAGCTCGGCTTTGTCGCGCGCCGCGGCCTGCTGCTGACCCTGGTCCGGAAGGGGGAGACGGTGCCGCGGCTCGATGGAGGCCTGGACGAGCCCGTCCACCACGGCGGTGGCGGCGGCCCGGTCGTGGTGACGGAAGGCGATGCGGACGACGAACGAGTCCGGCTCGCTCTCCGCCCGCAGTTGGCCGCCCAGCCGGCGCGTCGCCTCATCGAGGGCCGCCTCCGCGGGCTCCCCCGCAAGGTCCGGGTAGATCCTCAACGGCCCGATCGCTTGCAGAACCGCTCGGCGCGCGGGGGCGCCGGTCAACACGGCGGCCTCGGTTCGCGCGATCCGCCCCGGGTCGCCGACGGTGCCGTGGCGCCCCGTGCCGGCCGCATACTCGCCGTCGATGCGAACCAGGAGGCGCGCCTCGGCCTCGTAGGTGGTGGGGAGGAGGGATGCCAGCAGCAGCGCCGCCAGGATCGGCAGCAGCAGACAGAGGAGAAAGGCGCGCCAATGCAGGGCGCCCCGCCGCAGCCACTCGCCGGCCGAACGACGCGCCGGCGATGCACGCGGCGGCGCGACGTCGGTTGGGTCGACCACGGGGGCCACGGCTCGGTTCACCATTGGACGGACGGAGGTCGAAGTTTGTCTCACGCGGACCTTAAGGATCCGTGGAGCGAACTCCAGCCCTCATGGGCCGGCCCGTCGTCCCGTCGCTCGCGTGCTTCGCGATCGGATGGAGCCACCCGGCCGGCGAGACAAGGCTTAGAGCCAGGGGCGCCGCTCGGCCGCCTGGCGCTCGTAGGTGTCGATCGCCGGGCCCTTCTCCTTCGTCGTCACGCCGATGTCGTCGAGCCCGGACAGCAGCTTGGCCTTCCGCTGCGGATCGATGTCGAAACGCACGACGCCGCCGTCGGGCCCGCGGATCTCCTGGGCCTCCAGGTCGATCGTCAGGGTGGCGTTGGCGCCGCGCTTGGCATCGTCGAACAGCTTGTAGAGGTCCTCCTGCGACACGGCGACAGGCAGGATGCCGTTGTTGAAGCAGTTGTTGTAGAAGATGTCGGCGAACGACGTCGAGATGACGCAGCGGATGCCGAAATCGAGCAGCGCCCACGGCGCGTGCTCGCGCGAGGAGCCGCAGCCGAAGTTGTCACCGGCGACGATGATCTGGGCCTTGCGGTAGGCCGGCTGGTTCAGCACGAAGTCGGGATTTTCCGAGCCATCCTCCTTGTAGCGCATTTCGGAGAACAGGCCCGTGCCGAGGCCGGTGCGCTTGATCGTCTTCAGATACTGCTTGGGGATGATCATGTCGGTGTCGACATTGACGATCTCCAGCGGGGCCGCGACCCCGGTCAGCGTCGTGAACTTGTCCATGTTCGTTGATCCATCGATAGGTCGGTAGCGAAATCGGGGTGCGGGGCGCCCGTGACGGTTCAGCCCGCCGCTGCCTCGACGGCCTCCATGTCGGCGTCCGACAGGCCGAAATGGTGGCCGATCTCGTGCACCAGTACGTGCGTCACGATTGATCCGATGGTCTCCTCGTGCTCCGCCCAGTAATCCAGGATCGGGCGGCGGTAGAGGAACACCATGTTCGGGAACTGCCCGGTCTGCGGCCCCGCGCCCTGCTGGGCGAGGCCGTGGCCGCGGAAGAGGCCCAGGAGGTCGAAGGCGGTCTCGCACTTCATCTGATCCAGGGTCTCGTCGTCCGGGAAGTCCTCGATGCGGATCACCACGCCCTCGCACAGCGCCCGGAACTGGTCCGGCAACGCCGCGAAGGCCTCGTCGGCGAGGCGCTCCAGATCCTCCAGGCTGGGGGCGAGGGCGTCGGCGCCGACGCCCTGGTGTTGCGCCCGGCCCAACGGTCTCAGCCCCAGGTGCGGATGTCGACGAAGTGTCCTTCGATCGCCGCCGCCGCCGCCATGGCAGGCGACACCAGGTGGGTGCGGCCCTTGAAGCCCTGGCGGCCCTCGAAGTTGCGGTTCGAGGTCGAGGCGCAGCGCTCCTGCGGCGACAGCCGGTCGGCGTTCATGGCGAGGCACATGGAGCAGCCGGGCTCGCGCCAGTCGAAGCCGGCGGCGACGAGGATCTTGTCGAGCCCCTCCGCCTCCGCCTGCACCTTCACCAGGCCAGAGCCCGGCACCACCATGGCGTTGACGTTGGGGTTGACCTTCTTGCCCTCGACCAGGCGGGCGACCTCGCGCAGGTCTTCGATGCGGCCGTTGGTGCACGAGCCGATGAACACCCGGTCGAGCGCGATGTCGGTGATCCGGGTGCCGGCGGTGAGGCCCATGTACTCCAGCGCCCGATGCTTGGAGAGGCGCTTGGCTTCGTCCGCGATCTGCTCGGGATCGGGCACCTGGCCGGTCACCGAGATCACGTCCTCCGGGCTCGTGCCCCAGGTCACGATGGGCGGCAGCGCCGCCGCATCGAGCCGGATCTCGGCATCGAAATGGGCGCCGTCGTCGGTGTGGAGCGTGTCCCAGAAGCGGCGTGCGGCGGCCAGCGCCTCGCCCTTCGGAGCCATCGGCCGGCCGTCGAGATAGGCGTAGACCTTATCGTCCGGAGCCACCATGCCGGCCCGGGCGCCGCCCTCGATCGACATGTTGCACACGGTCATACGGCCCTCGACCGACAGTGCGCGGATCGCCTCGCCTGCGTATTCGATGACGTGGCCGGTGCCGCCGGCGGTGCCGATCTCACCGATGATGGCGAGGATGATGTCCTTGGCGGTCACGCCCGGCGGCAGCGCGCCGTCCACCGTGACGCGCATGTTCCGGGCCTTCTTCTGCACCAGCGTCTGGGTGGCGAGCACGTGCTCCACCTCCGAGGTGCCGATGCCGTGCGCCAGCGCGCCGAAGGCACCGTGCGTCGACGTGTGGCTGTCGCCGCAGACGATGGTGGTGCCGGGCAGGGTGAAGCCCTGTTCCGGGCCGATGATATGGACGATGCCCTGGCGGACGTCGCGCTCGTTGAAATACAGGACACCGAAGTCCTTGGCGTTTTGCGCCAGGGTGGCGATCTGCGTCGCCGCCTCGGGGTCGTCGATGCCCTTGCTGCGGTCGCTGGTGGGCACGTTGTGGTCGACCACGGCGAGGGTCTTGGCCGGCGCGCGCACCTTGCGGCCGGCGACCCGCAGGCCTTCGAACGCTTGCGGCGAGGTGACCTCGTGCACCAGGTGACGGTCGATATAGAGCAGGCTGGTGCCGTCGGGCTGCGTGTCGACGACGTGGTCGTCCCAGATTTTGTCGTAGAGGGTACGAGGGGGCATGGCTGATCTCGTGAATGAAAAAAAGTCGGCAGAAAAGGCGGGATGGGCGAAAGCGGCGGCAGCCTAGACGCTGCCCCGAGCTCCCGCCGGCGCGGCGTCGCGCCTAGCGCCTAAGTTCCGCCTGGACCGACGCCGTCAGCCGCCCGAAGAAGCGCCCCGGCAACCGGGTGTGATCGTGCAGGATGACGCGCGCGGGCGTGCCCGCGCCCTGGTGGGCGGCGCGCAGCGGCAGCCTGTGCGGATTTGCAACGATCGTCATCAGTTCTTTATAGCCGCTCCAAACGGCGCAGACAATCAATCCCGATGCCGCCAAAGCGGTTGGTCGTCGCGGCTCACCATCGGGTGATGGGCCCCTTGTGCTTCGTGCTCCGACACGGCATGACCGCGCCTGAAGGGAGCCTACGCCATGAGCCTTCTCCTTGCCTTCCCGTTCCTGGTGCTGGTCGTTGTCGCCTACAACGTGCTCATCGTCTTCGGTACCGGCACGCTCGACACCATCGTCGGCCACCTGGCGCTGCCTTCGGGGGGCGGCTGGAACATCACCACCGGGGACACCATGCTCATTGTCGCCTTGGCGCTGCTGTTCGTCGAGATGATCTCGCTCGGCTCCCGCACGGCGACCATGGTCAACCACGCGCTGTCGCTGGTGCTGCTCATCGTCTGCATCGCCGAGTTCCTGCTGGTGCCCAAGTGTGGCACGAGCGTGTTCCTGCTGCTCACGGTGATCATCCTCGTCGACGTGCTCGCCGGCTATCTGATCTCGCGGCGCGGCGCCCGCCAGGAAGGCGTGCCGGCGCCGGCGTAGCCACGTCTCACGTCCGGGGCGTCGATGCCGCGGTGCGATCAGAGCGCGCCGAAGCGCCGCAGCACGTTCTCGGTGATCCGCTCGATGAAGGGGTCGCCGGCCGCGAGGCCGTGGGCCCATTCGGTCGTTCCCCCGTTGAACACCTCGCCGCGGCCGCGGCGGAACGAGGCCATCACCGCGTGGCCGCGCAGCAGGCGGCGCTCGGCATCCCCGTCGTGCTCGTCCAGAGCGTCGCGGAGCACGACGTCGACACGCTCGGGCGGGATCAGGGGCTGGTAGGGGGCCGCCGGGTCCTCGCCGAAGGCGGCCGGTGCCACGGCGATGATCTCGAGCGAGGCCGGCACGCCGAGGATGGGCCGGGCGACGAGGCGCCCGTCGCCGCCGAAGTCGAAGCGGCAGCCATCGTTCTCGTAGCCCAGCAGCGGCACCTCGGCGCCGATCACGTCGCCGTAGCCGAGGTCGGCGCCGGCGAGCGCCCAATGCCGCTCGTCGTAGACGGTGTAGCCGGCGGCGCCGCGCGAGATGCAGTTGCCCAGGCGGTGATACCCACCGAAGATGAAGCTGAGGCCGGTGATCTCGGCCTCGGGCCGGCCGAACCGCCGGTGCGACCACAGGTGCGTCGCCGTCGCGGCATCCTCCTGCGCGCGAGGGTCGGCTTCGAAGCCACGCCACTTGTGGCAGATCATGGTCCGCCCCTGGTCCTCGTGGCGGACCTTCCAGAAGGCGGTGTTGCCGGAGAAGATGGCGAGCCCGCCGCCGCCGTCGACGAAGTCCTCCAGCCCGTCGCGCTGCGGCCCCGACCAATACTCGCTGTGGCCGGCCAGGACGACGCAGCGAAAGCCCTCCAGGGCGCGCGGATCGGCGTCGAGGTCGTAGTCCGTCGCATAGTCGAGCGCGATGCCTTTCGCCTCGCACCAGGCGACGAAGGCATGCTCCCACTTGTTGATGAAGCCGGCCGAGAAATCATAAGGCGAGGTGCGCCGCGCCCGGGCCCACTCCGGGTCCAGGCCCCGGGGGCGCTCGCCGAGCCCACGCTTGCGGTCGGTGACCAGGCGCGGCACGTCGGCTGGCGGCGTCAGCAGCATGGGCGGAAACGGGCGCTGCGTCGACAGCACGCCGATGGCGCCCTCCATGGCTTCGGCCAGCGGCAGGCGGCGCTCTAGCAGGGCGCCGACATCGCAATAGGCCGAGCGGCCTCCGAAGTAGTTGTAGGCGTTGTAGGTGTTCGTGTTGAGCACGAGCAATGCGGCGCCGGCGCGCTGCTGCGGGCGGGAGCGCACGCAGACGAAGTGGTGGGCGACCGCCCCGTCCTCCGCCGTCAGCGCGACGTCGTAGTAGCCGGGGCGCCAGTCGGCGCCGGCCTCGACCTCGGCGAGGATCGGCCAGCCGCAGCCGTTGCGGTCGGCTTCCGCCGGCAGTTCGGCCGGGGGCGGCACGAGGCCGCGGCGCTCCAGGACGACCTCCTCGCCGAGGCCGACGCGACTGATGCGCAGGCGGCACGGCCGGCCATCGCCGCTGGCATGGAGGACGAAGGGCTCGCCCGGCTGCACACTCGGGCGGTCGACGTAGCAGGCGAGCATGGATTTGCCTCCCCGGAGGCGAAGGCGCCCGGAGCGGGGAAACTAACGCGAGCAGTCCGGGTTGGCGACCCGGGCGTCCGGCAGCGCGCCCGCGCTCGCCCGGCGCAGGTTCGTCATGCTGCTCACAGAAATGGCCGGGTCACGCCCGGCCATGATGAAGCTTTGAGGCTCAGCCGCCGCGGCGCGCGGACGCGGAAAGCGGCGCTTGCGAGCGATACCGAGACGGCCTCGCCCAACGCTGCGCGGGCTTGGCCTTTGATATTACTCGGCGGCGGGGGCCGTTGCCGCGGCTGCGGCGCGGGCTGCCTTGGCCGGCCGGTCGGTCCGCTCGGCGATGCGGGCGGCCTTGCCGCGGCGATCGCGCAGATAATAGAGCTTGGCGCGCCGCACCTTGCCACGCCGGACCACCTTGATCGAGTCGATCATCGGCGAATAGAGCGGGAACACGCGCTCGACGCCCTCGCCGTAGGAGATCTTGCGGACGGTGAAATTCTGGTTGATGCCGCCACCGGCGCGAGCGATGCACACGCCCTCGTAGGCCTGCACGCGCGAGCGCTCGCCTTCGCGCACCTTGACGTTGACCTGCACGGTGTCGCCCGGTTGGAAATCGGGGACCGCGTGTGCGGCGGAGAGCTTGGCGATCTGCTCGCGATCGAGCTCTTCGATGACGTTCATGGTCATAACTCCTGCCGGTGCGGTCCGCAGGGGACCACAAGCGTTTCGGCGACGCTGTTGTGAGTTGGAGCTGCGCCAATACACGAGCAGGGGCCGTTTGTCGAGACGTCCGCCGGGGTGTTTTGGCATGGCCCGGCGGGACGCCGCACGCCTGCTGCACTTGCGAGATGGCGCGGGCGCTGCCATCTTCGTGCGGTCGTCAACGAACTGAAAGGAGGTGATCCAGTGTCTGATCGTCAAGAGCTGCAATCGCGCGCTTGTGTGAACTGGGTCTCGACCTCGACCGGGATCCGTTTCGCCTGACACGTCGTTGCCGTGTGGCGCGATTTGCATTCTGACCCCGGAAGGGCCGCCGCGAGGTGGCCCTTCTCCTCGTTGTGCTCAGCCGGCGATCGGCATTCAGGTGACGCTGATCGTCGCACCGCGGCTGCGGCGGATGTCCTCAACCATGAAGTCGCGAACGATCGGCACCGCGTCGATCGCCGGTGAGACGGCGACCTGGAAGACCATGTTGGAGCCGGTCAGGAAGCCGAACTCGACTGCGGCCAGGTAAAACTCCCACATGCGGCAGAAGCGCTCGTCATAGATCGCCGCCGCCGCGGCGCGGTTGGCGGTGAAGCGCTGGCGCCAGTGCCGGATCGTGTGATGGTAGTGCAGCCGCAGCACCTCCATGTCGGCGACCCAGAGGCCCTGGCGCTCGGTGGCCGCGAACACCTCCGACAGGGCCGGCACGTAGCCGCCGGGGAAGATGTATTTGCGGATGAACGGGCTCGTGGTGCCGGGCGGGCTCATGCGGCCGATGCAGTGGATGAGGCCGTAGCCGCCCTCGCCCAGCAGATCGCGGATCTTGCCGAAATAGGCATCGAAATGGCCGATGCCGACGTGCTCCATCATGCCCACCGAGACGACGCGGTCGAAGCGCCCGGTGAGGTTGCGGTAGTCCATCTCTCGGAATTCGACACGGTCGGCCACGCCGGCGGCTGCCGCGCGCTCGCGCGCGATCTTGATCTGCTCGGGCGAGACGTTGATGGCCACGACATGGGCGCCGCTGGTGCGGGCGATATGGATGGCGAGCGAGCCCCAGCCTGAGCCGATCTCGGCGACCGTGTGGCCCGGGCGCAGGCCGAGCTTGGCCGTGATGCGGGCCAGCTTGGCGAGCTGGGCTTCTTCGAGCGTATCGGTCTGCGGCCGCTCGAAGAAGGCGCAAGAATAATTGAGGCCCTCGTCGAGGAAGAGCCGGTAAAGATCGGTCGAGAGGTCGTAGTGGTGTCGCGCGTTTTTGGCCGCGACACCCACGGGGTTGGCCTGCTGCCAGCGCCGGGCGACGCGCCAGGCCCGCCGCAGCATCTGCTGCGAGCCGGCCGAGCCGAGGCCCTTGCGGTTCTCCGAAAACAGGTTGAGCAGGTCGTAGACGCTCGAGCCTTCGGCGAAGGTGAGCGTTCCGTCCATGTAGGCTTCCGCCGCGTAGAGCTCGGGGTTGAACGCCAGCTTGGTGTGCAGCGCCCGGTCGTGCAGCGAAAGGCGAACCTGCGGCCCCGGACCGTCGCCGCCGAACGGGTGCACCCCTCCGTCGGCGTCGGTGAGGACGAGCCTGCCGTTGCGGATGAACTTCTTCAGGAGACCGGACAGCAGGCGCATGGGGGCCGATACCGTGATCCATTGCTTTTTCGATGGAGCGGGATGACGGCGCGTGATCGCAGGCGCGTGCCCGTCCCCCTCCGGCGAGCCGGTCTCTTCTCTCCCATTCGGCGGCCAATAGCCAGCCGCTCCGCCCATTCTCGGCAGGGCCTCCCCGGAGTAGCCTCCGTTGACACCGGCAGGCCCGCTCCATATACGCCCGGTTCCTTCGCGAGTCCGCGGGCCCCTTCCGCGGCGCAGAGTCGTTATGTTGAGCCATGGCCCGGCTGGTGATGAAGTTCGGCGGCACGTCCGTCGCGGACGTGGCGCGCATTCGCAACGTCGCCCGCCACGTCAAGCGCGAGGTGGACGCCGGTCATGAGGTGGCGGTGGTCGTGTCGGCCATGTCCGGCAAGACCAACGAGCTCGTGGCCTGGTGCAGGGATGCCTCGCTGCTGCACGATGCGCGCGAATACGACGCCGTCGTCGCCTCGGGTGAACTGGTGACCGCAGGTCTGCTCGCCATCGTGCTGCAGGAGATGGGCATTCAGGCCCGCTCCTGGCAGGGCTGGCAGGTTCCCATCCTGACCGACGGCGCGCACGGCACGGCCCGCATCCTGGGCGTCGAGGGCGCCGAGCTCGTCGCGCGCTTTGACGAGCGCCACGAGGTTGCCGTGGTCGCGGGCTTCCAGGGGCTGCACAGGGCCACCGGCCGCGTCACCACGCTGGGCCGCGGCGGCTCCGACACCAGCGCGGTGGCGCTGGCCGCCGCCATCAAGGCCGATCGCTGCGATATCTATACGGACGTGGACGGCGTCTACACCACCGATCCGCGCATCGACGACCGTGCCCGCCGGCTGGACCGCATCTCGTTCGAGGAGATGCTGGAAATGGCCTCGCTGGGTGCCAAGGTTCTGCAGGTGCGCTCGGTCGAGCTCGCCATGGTGCATGGGGTGCGCACGTACGTGCGCTCGTCCTTCGACGATCCGGCCGACCCCAGGTCCGGCACCCTCATCTGCGACGAGGAGGAGATCGTGGAACAGCAGGTCGTCACCGGCATCGCCTATTCCAAGGACGAGGCCCAGCTCACGCTGCGCCGCGTGGCGGACAAGCCGGGCGTCGCGGCCGCCATCTTCGGGCCGCTCGCCGATGCCAACATCAACGTCGACATGATCATCCAGGTGGTCTCCGACGACACCACCACGACGGACATCACTTTTACCGTGCCGCGTGCCGACTATGACCGCGCGCGCACGATCCTGGAGGCGGTGCGCGGCGCCGTCGGCTATGCCACCCTCCAGGGCGCCACCGACGTGGTGAAGGTCTCGGCCATCGGCATCGGCATGCGCAGCCACGCCGGCGTCGCCGCGCGGGCGTTCCGGGCGTTGGCCGAGAAGGGCATCAACATCCGCGCCATCACCACTTCCGAGATCAAGTTCTCGGTGCTGATCGATGCCGCCTACACCGAGCTTGCGGTACGCACGCTGCACTCGCTCTACGGGCTCGACAAGGCGGCCTGATCGCGCCGCGGAGCACATCCCGATCGGAGGCCTCCTCCGGTCGGATGGACATCCTTGGGGTGTCCCCCGCGGCCTGCGGCGGCGGGGCGAGCCGGGGCGTCAGGTGGCTGCGCGCGCCACTTCGGCGTTGCGCAGGATGAAGCGCTGGATCTTGCCTGACGGAGTCTTGGGCAGCTCGGCGACGAAATCGATCTCGCGCGGATAGGCGTGCGCCGAGAGCCGGTGGCGGACATGCTGGCGTAGCTCCTCGGCCAGCGCCGGGGTGGCCTCGACGCCGGGCTTGAGGATGATGAAGGCCTTGACCACCTCGGTGCGCTCCGGGTCGGGCTTGCCGATGACAGCCGTCTCGGCCACCGCCGGATGCTCGATCAGGGCGCTTTCCACGTCGAACGGACCGATGCGGTAGCCCGACGAGGTGATGACGTCGTCGGCGCGACCGAAGAAGCTGATGGTGCCGTCGTCGTTCTGTTCGGCGGTGTCGCCGGTGAGGTAGTAGCGGTCGGAGGCGGGCAGGGCGTCGCGCTGCCAATAGCCGGCGAAGGTCATCAGCGGAGATGCCTGCCGATCGATGGCCAGCTGTCCCTGCTCGCCGGCGCGGAGCTCGCGGCCGCCGTCGTCGATCACGACGATGCGGTATCCGGGCAGCGCCAGGCCTGCCGCCCCCTCGTGCACGCGATGGGCCAGCGCATGGTGGTTGCACAGCACCATGCCCATCTCGGTCTGGCCGTAGTGATCATGGATCGGTACCGCGAGCGAGCGCGCGAACCAGCGGATGACCTCGGCATTCAGCGGCTCACCGGCGCTCGATACCACCCTGAGCTGGCCCTTGACCGGCGCCGCCGGGCCCTCGCCCGCGGCCATCAGCAGGCGATAGGCGGTCGGCGCCCCGGCCAGGTTCGTGATGCCGTATTGCTTCACCACGCGGTAGAAGCTGTCGACCGAGAACGCCTCCTCGCAGAACAGCGTGGCGTGGCCCATCAGCAGCGGACCGGTGGCGGCGTAATACAGGCCATAGGCCCAGCCCGGGTCGGCGATGTTCCAGAAGCGATCCTCCGGCCTCAGGTCGATGGCATAGCGCATGTAGGCGAGGAACGCGGCGAGTGCCGTCAGCGGCACGCCGACGCCTTTGGGCGAGCCGGTGGTGCCCGAGGTGAACAGCATGAGGAAGAGGTCCCCCGGCTGCCGCGGCACCGGGGCGAAGCTGCCGGCCGAGCGGGCGAGCTCGGCGTCGAAGTCATGATCGCCCGGCCCGGGCGCGCCGCCGCCGCGATCGACCAGGACGACCGGCGGGCAGCCCTCGACGTCGTTCAGCTTGGGCCGGTTGACCGCATCGGTGACGACGAGCTTGGCGTCGGCGCCTTTGACGCGGGTCTCGATCGCTTTGGGGCCGAAGGCCGTGAACAGCGGCACGTAGACGGCGCCTGCGCGCCAGGCGCCCAGCATGACCACCAGAAGCTCCGGGATGCGCGGCAGCATGGCGGCGATGCGGTCGCCCGGCTGGACCCCGAGGCGGACGAGCGTGTGGGCGAAGCGCTCGGCGCGCTCCTTCAGCTCGCCGAAGGTGAGCTCGCTCGTGCGGCCGCCCTTGCCGTCGTGGATCAGCGCCACCCGGCCGGCCGGGTGGCGATCGCAGCAGGCGATGCAGGCGTTGAGCACCGGCCCGGGCGCCATGACCTCGTCCCAAAGGGCATCTGCCCGGAAGCCGGCGATGAAGGCGGCGTAGTCCGCGCTCGGCGCGGGATGCGAGGTGGACATCGGCTTTCCTCCCCTGAAGGCCCGTCGGGCTCATCTTGCTTAAGTGGCTGAAGGTCGTGGTCAAGTGCGCGGCTGTGTGCGGCGCCTATGGCTGTACACACCAAGGATTGCGGCGGTCGTTCAGCGCGGCGCGCGGAATGGCGTAGCCGCGGGCGATCATGCGTTGACGCACGTCCTGCCCCTTGACCTTCACGGCGACGAAGGGAGCGCCCATCAAGCTCGTGCCGCCGACCGGCGTCACCTCGATCGGGCCGCGCGCCAGCATCCGCCTGAGCGCCCGCTGCGCGGCGCGGCCGACGCGCTTCTCGTAGAAGCACTGGGCGCGGGCGATGCGCGCCGTGCGCATGCCGGAGATCTGATAGGCCTGACTGCCGACCCGGAAGATCGAGCCGGTCACCACGGTGACCTGCGAGGCCGCGACGGTGCGGGGCGGCCCGGCCGGCGCCGGAGCCGCGATCGCGCCGCCGACCACCAGCGCGGTGGCGGCAAGCGCGGCCAGGCCGAAGAGTGGGCCCTTGGCGCCACGGCGGCTGCCGCCGCGCCGCCGCCAGCGCGACGGGACGTGAAGCTGACGCGTCAACAGCATTTCCGCCCTGGCTCCTCTTCAACCGGAATCGGTTGCCGCGATACCGACGGTGGAATGTAGCGGCAAAAGGTGGCCGTTGCACCACGGCCCCCGGGCGGGTCGGTCATATGGATGTAACACGACAGGTCTTCAAGGCGGCGAGAAGCTGGGAGCTTGTCTCATGAGCGATATCACTGCGCCGTCCGTGGCCGCCCCGTCGGGCAGGCCGAAACTCGATGCCCCGATGGGGGCGGGGACTGCGGTCCTGTTCCTCGGATTGCTGGCCGCCGGCCTGCTCTACGCGGGCTACAGCCTCTACCACGACGTCACCGCGGTCGACTCGCACCCGACGGCCGTGCTGCCGTTCATCCTCCTCGGCGTGGCGCTGTTCATCGCGCTCGGCTTCGAGTTCGTGAACGGCTTTCACGACACCGCCAACGCCGTCGCCACGGTGATCTACACCAACTCCCTCAACCCTCACGTCGCGGTGATGTGGTCGGGGCTGTGGAATTTCCTCGGCGTGCTGCTGTCGACCGGCGCGGTCGCCTTCGGAATCATCTCGCTGCTGCCGGTCGAGCTCATCCTCCAGGTCGGCTCCAGCGCCGGCTTCGCCATGGTGTTCGCGCTGCTGATCGCGGCGATCATCTGGAACCTGGGCACCTGGGCGCTGGGCCTGCCCGCGTCGAGCTCCCACACCCTGATCGGCTCGATCATCGGCGTCGGCGTCGCCAACGCGATGATGCGCGGCCAGGACGGCACGGCCGGCGTCGACTGGTCGAAGGCGACCGAGATCGGCTGGTCGCTGCTGCTGTCGCCGATGGTCGGCTTCTTCGCCGCTGCCCTGCTGCTGCTGTCGCTCAAGGTGCTGGTGCGCAACCCCGCGCTCTACAACGAGCCCAAGCCCGGCGTGGCGCCGCCGTTGTGGATCCGCGCCCTGCTGATCCTCACCTGCACGGGCGTCAGCTTCGCCCACGGCTCCAACGACGGCCAGAAGGGCATGGGCCTGATCATGCTCATCCTGATCGGCGTCGTGCCCACCGCCTATGCGCTGAACCGGTCGCTGCCGGACAACGAGGTGGAGCTCTACCAGCAGACCTCGACCGCCGCGGCCAAGGTGATCGCCGACAAGGCCTCCGGCTATAGCATCATCGGCGACCCGCGCCCGGTGGTGTCGGCCTACATCTCCCGGCATGAGCTCACCGGCGGCACCTATCCGGCCCTGTCGCTCCTCGTGCAGGACCTGGGCGACCAGGTGAAGAAGTACGGTTCGATCGACAAGGTGCCGTCGGCCGCGGTCGGCAACACCCGCAACGACATGTACCTGGCCTCCGAGGCGATCCGCGTCCTCCTCAAGGACAAGCAGAACGAGCTGACGGCGGACGAGGTGGCGGTGCTCAAGGGTTTCAAGGCGAGCCTCGACTCGGCGACCAAGTTCATCCCGCTCTGGGTCAAGGTCTCCGTCGCCATCGCCCTGGGCCTCGGCACCATGGTCGGCTGGCGCCGCATCGTGGTCACCGTCGGTGAGAAGATCGGCAAGACGCACCTCACCTACGCCCAGGGCGCATCGGCGGAGTTGGTCGCCATGAGCACCATCTTTGCGGCGGACACCTACGGCCTGCCCGTCTCCACCACGCACGTGCTGTCATCGGGCGTGGCCGGCACCATGGCGGCCAACCGCTCGGGTCTCCAGCTGTCGACGATCCGCAACCTGGCCCTGGCCTGGGTGCTGACCCTGCCGGCCGCCATCATGCTCTCGGCGACGCTGTTCTACGTGTTCCGCCACATCTTCTGAGCGTAGTCTCGGCCGGCGGCGTGCGCTGCCGGCCTGCGATTGCCAGGATGGCCGGGCCGGGCGCCCGGCCATCGGCGTATGGCCACTTCCCTTCGGATGGCGCCGTCCGGGCGGGAGGAAATGCACCGGCCTGAGAGGCGACGATGATCGCGCTGACCGACCACACCGGCCTCATCTGTGGCTTCGCCATCTACCCGAGCGGCACCCAGGCCGTGGCCTGGGGCGAGATGGACAAGGCGCTGGCCTCGCGCAGCGGCGTCGTCTGGCTCCACTTCAACCTGACCGACGCGCGGGCCCGCGAGTGGGTCGACGCCTGCGAGCACCTGCCGCGGCGGGCGCGCGACGTGCTCCTCGCCGACGACCGGCACGTGCGCATCGATCCGGTGGGCGAGGGCATCGCCGGCGTCGTCGGCGACCTGCACCACGATCTCCACACCGAAGCCGACGAGGTCGGCCTGCTGCACTTCTACGTCGACGACCACTGCGTCATCAGCGCGCGGCGCCTGCCGCTCAAGGCGGTCGACCAGTTGCGCCACGCGGTCGCCGACGGGATGAAGGTGCGCCGGCCGATCGACCTCATCATCGCGCTGTTCCACTACATCGCCAGCGCTCTCGACGGCGCCATGGACCGCCTTGGCGAACAGCTCGACGACGTCGAGGATCCGATTCTCACCGGCCAGATCGCCGACAAGAGCGCCGAGCTCGGCCGCTGCCGCCGCCTCACGGCCCGCATCCGCCGCCATCTGCTGCCGCAGAAGCACGCCCTGATGGCGCTCGTGACGCGGCTGCCCGAATGGGTGGAGGAACCGGAGGCCGGCCGTCTGCGCAAGGCGGTCGAGCGTCTGGAGGCGCTCAGCCACGACCTCGATCTGATCCAGGAGCGGGCGCGCCTGCTCCAGGACGAGCTGTCGAGCCGGCTCGCGGAAGAGACCAACCGCAACCTCTACGTCCTGTCGATCGTCACCGTCATCTTCCTGCCGATGACGCTGGTCTCCGGCATCTTCGGCATGAATCTCGGCGGAATGCCCGGCTTGCAGAGCGATGCCGGCTTCTGGTGGGGCATGGCGCTCATCGCGGTCGTCGCCGTGGTCACCACCATGGTGTTGCGGCGCATGCGCCTGGTCTGATCGTGGCGGAGGCGGGGCTCCCGGCGTGTTTGCCGGCGCTTGTGGTGCGGGCGCACTTGGCCTTATCTCGCTGGCACAGGATCCGCCCGTGACAGCAGGAGAGGCCCATGGTGGAGGCGCAACCGTCCCAGCGGCAGGAGGCTGCGGTCGCCAGGCCCGCGGCCTTCGTGTGGGAAGACCCCTTCCTCCTCGATGACCAACTGACCGACGACGAGCGGATGATCCGCGACACCGCCCGCGCCTATGCGCAGGAGAAGCTGGCGCCCCGCGTCATCGAGGCCTATGCCCACGAGAAGACCGATCGGGCGATCTTCAACGAGATGGGCGAGCTCGGGCTGCTCGGCGTCACCATTCCCGAGGACTACGGCTGCGCCGGCGCCTCCTACGTCGCCTACGGCCTGGTGGCGCGGGAGGTGGAGCGCGTCGATTCGGGCTACCGCTCGATGATGAGCGTGCAGTCGTCGCTGGTCATGTATCCGATCTACGCCTATGGCGACGAGAACCAGCGCCGCACCTACCTGCCCAAGCTGGGCTCGGGCGAATGGGTCGGCTGTTTCGGCCTGACCGAGCCGGATGCGGGCTCCGATCCCGGCGGCATGAAGACCAAGGTCGAGAAGACGGCCGGCGGCTATCTGCTCAACGGTGCCAAGATGTGGATCTCCAACGCGCCGATCGCCGACGTGTTCGTCGTCTGGGCGAAGTCGGCCGCCCACGGCGGCGAGATCCGCGGCTTCATCCTGGAGAAGGGGATGAAGGGCCTCTCCACCCCCAAGATCGAGGGCAAGCTCAGCCTGCGCGCCTCCATCACCGGCGAGGTGGTGATGGACAACGTGGAGGTGCCGGAAGGCGCCCTGCTGCCCAACGTCGCCGGCCTCAAGGGACCGTTCGGCTGCCTGAACCGCGCCCGCTACGGCATCTCCTGGGGGGCCATGGGGGCGGCGGAGGACTGCTGGCACCGCGCCCGGGCCTATACCCTCGACCGCAAGCAGTTCGGCCGGCCGCTGGCCGCGACCCAGCTGGTGCAGAAGAAGCTCGCCGACATGCAGACCGAGATCGCGCTCGGCCTGCAGGCATCGCTGCGGGTCGGCCGCCTGTTCGACGACGGGCGGATGGCGCCGGAGATGGTCTCCCTGGTCAAGCGCAACAACTGCGGCAAGGCCCTCGACATCGCCCGCGTCGCCCGTGACATGCACGGCGGCAACGGCATCGCCCAGGAGTTCCACGTCATGCGCCACGCCCAGAACCTGGAGACGGTGAACACCTACGAGGGCACGCACGACATTCATGCGCTGATCCTCGGCCGCGCCCAGACCGGCCTGCAGGCCTTCTTCTAGGCCTTGCCGCGCTGGAATCGTGACCGTTCGGGGCGATGGCAGCGGGGTGGGCCTTCGAGTCGATGGATGATCGGGTCAAGCCCGATCATGACGCTGAGAACAATTGCCGTCCGTTTCCTCTCCGTCATGGCCGGGCTTGACCCGACCAGCCATCCGCTCAAAGAGACGAGATCACCGCGCGGAGGGACGAGCGCACCATGACAACACCGCTCAAGGGCGTTCGCGTCCTCGAACTGGCGCGCGTCCTCGCCGGCCCCTGGGCCGGCCAGCTTCTCGCCGACCTCGGCGCCGACGTGGTCAAGGTGGAGCGCGCGGGCGTCGGCGACGACACCCGGCAATGGGGGCCGCCCTTCGTGCGCGGGGCCGACGGCGCCAACCTCTCCGCCGCCTATTATCACTCCACCAACCGCGGCAAGCGCTCCATCGAGGTCGACTTCGAGAGCGAGCAGGGCCGCGCCCTGGTGCGGCGGCTCGCCGCCCACGCCGATGTCGTGATCGAGAACTTCAAGGTCGGCGGGCTCGCCAAGTACGGGCTCGACTACGCCGGCTTGAGCGCGATCAACCCCCGACTGATCTATTGCTCGGTCACCGGCTTTGGCCAGGACGGCCCCTATGCGTCGCGGCCGGGCTACGATTTCATGATCCAGGGGCTCGGCGGGATCATGTCGCTGACCGGCGAGCCCGAGGGGGAGCCGGTCAAGACCGGCGTCGCCTTCGCCGACATCTTCACCGGCATGTATGCGAGCGTCGCCATACTCGCCGCGCTCCAGGGCCGCACTGCGACCGGCGCCGGCTGCCACATCGACATGGCCCTGCTCGACACCCAGGTCGCGGTGCTCGGCAACCAGGCGCTCAACTATTTCGTCGCCGGCGAGCCGCCGCCGCGCATGGGCAACGCCCACTCCAACGTGGTGCCCTATCAGGTGGTCCCGGCGGCCGACGGCCACATCATCATCGCCTCGGGCACCGACGGCCAGTACGTGAAGATCTGCGAGGTGCTGGGCGTGCCGGAGCTCGCCCACGATCCGCGCTTCGCCAAGAACGCGGATCGGCTGGCCAATCGCGGCGAGTTGATGGCCCTGCTGACCGCCCGCACCGCCACCTTCACCAAGGACGATCTGCTGGCCAAGCTCGTCGCGGTGGGCGTTCCGGTCGGGCCGATCAACCGGCTGGACGAGGTGTTCGCCCATCCGCAGGTGGTGTATCGCGGCCTGCGGGTGGAGCTGCCGGCCGCCGATGCGGCGGGGGGCAGCATCCCGACCTTGCGCTCGCCCATCGTCATCGACGGTGAGCCGGTGTTCGCCCCCACGCCGTCGCCGGCCCTCGGCGCCGATACGAACGACGTGCTGCGCGATCCCGCGTGGGGCGGCGCGGGGCCGGCCGCGGCCGCGGGGGGCTGAGATGGCAGCCGCTCCCGCCAACGACCGCAGCGCCGCCGCGGTCCTCGTCGACCAACTGGTGGTGCACGGCGCCCGGCACGTCTTCTGCGTTCCCGGCGAAAGCTATCTCGCCGTCCTCGACGCCTTCCACGATGCGCCGCTCGAGGTCACCATCTGCCGGCAGGAGGGCGGGGCGGCGATGATGGCGGAGGCGGTGGGCAAGCTCACCGGCCGCCCGGGCCTCGCCTTCGTAACGCGCGGCCCCGGCGCCACCAATGCCTCGCCCGGCCTGCATATCGCCGCGCAGGATTCAACGCCGATGATCCTGTTCGTCGGCCAGGTGGGCCGGCGCATGCGCGGCCGCGAGGCGTTCCAGGAACTCGACTACCAGGCGGTGTTCGGCACCATCGCCAAATGGGTGGTGGAGATCGATGACGCCGCCCGCATTCCCGAGCTCGTCTCCCGCGCCTTCCACGTCGCCATGCAGGGGCGCCCCGGGCCGGTCGTGGTGGCGCTGCCCGAAGACATGCTGCGCGAGCGTGTCGCCGTCGCAGATGCGGCCCGCGCCGAACCCGCCGAGACCCACCCGGGCCTCGCTGACATGGCCGACCTGCAGAAACGCCTGTGGCGGGCCCGCGCGCCCGTGGTGCTGCTCGGCGGCTCGCGCTGGACGGTGCGCGGCATCGAGGCCATGGGCCGCTTTGCCACGCGCTTCGACCTGCCGGTCGCGGTGAGCTTCCGCCGGCAGATGCTGTTCCCCGCCGCCCATCCGTGCTTCGCCGGTGACTTCGGCATCGGCCCCAACCCCAGGCTGCTCGCCCGGGTCAGGGCCGCCGACCTGCTGCTTCTGGTCGGCGCCCGGCTGTCGGAGATGCCGAGCCAGTCCTATTCCCTGCTCGGCATCCCCGAGCCCGGCGTCGAGCTCATCCACGTCCATCCCGATGCGGCGGAGCTCAACAAGCTCTACCGGGCGAGCCTTGCCATCCAGGCCAGCCCGGCGGCGTTCTGCGCGGCGCTGGAAGGCGTCGAGCCCCCGCGGGCCATGGCCTGGGCCGGCGCTGCCGCCGCGGCCCATGGCGACTACCTCGCCTGGAGCGACCCGGTGCCCGTGTGCATCCCCGGCTCTTTGCAGATGGGCGCGGTGATGGCACAGCTGCGCGGCCGTCTCCCGGCGGACGCGGTCCTGTGCAACGGTGCCGGCAACTACGCCACCTGGGTGCACCGCTTCTGGCCCTTCGGCGGCTTCGGCACCCAACTTGCGCCGACCTCCGGGTCGATGGGCTACGGCGTGCCCGCCGCGGTGGCGGCCAAGCGGCTCGACCCGGCGCGGACGGTGGTGGCGTTTGCCGGCGACGGCTGCTTCCTGATGAACGGCCAGGAGTTCGCCACGGCCGTGCAGCATGGCCTGGCGATCGTGGTCATCGTCGTCGACAACGGCATGTATGGCACCATCCGCATGCACCAGGAGCGGGAGTATCCCGGCCGGGTCTCGGCGACGGCGCTCACGAATCCCGATTTCGCGGCGCTGGCGCGCGCCTACGGCGGCCATGGCGAGACGGTGCGGGCGACCGCGGAGTTCGCGCCCGCCCTGGAGCGGGCGCTGGCCGCGGGCGGGCCGGCGATCATCCACTGCCTGATCGACCCGGAGGCGATCACGCCGACGACCACTCTCACCCAGATCCACGACCGTGCGATCGCGGAGGGCGCACGGGGATGAATGCTGCGATGGATGGGCGGATGGGCCCGACAGCCAGCCCCCGCTCCCTCATTTCGCGTCGTGGAAGATGATGCCGGCCGTGTGCCGCCTACCGGAGCGGACCCGGCTCACGCCGTGGCGGAGGTTGACGCGGTAACTGCCCTTCGAGCCCTGAACGGGGCGGTTATGGACGGCGAAGGCCACCGCATCCCCCTGGCGCAGGGGCACGACCTCGACACGGCTCTGCATGCGTGGCCGCTGCTCGGTGAGCACGAACTCGCCGCCGGTGAAGTCCGCGCCAGGCTGCGACAGCAGGATCGCGGCCTGTATGGGAAAGGCGAGATCGCCGTAGAGATCTTGGTGGAGACAGTTGAAGTCCCCCGGCTCATATTGCAGCAGCAACGGCGTCGGCCGCGTCTGGCCGGCGTCGTGGCATCGCGCCAGGAACGACGCGTGGTCGCCGGGGAAGTGCCCGTCGATCCCCATCCGCTCGTTCCACGCGTTGGCGACACGCGCAAGATGCGGATAGAGCGCCGTCCGCAGACCGCCCAGGAGGTCGGGAAGCGGGTATTTGAAGTAGCGATATTCGCCTCTGCCGAAGCCGTGCCGCGCCATGTGGATATGGCTTCGAAAGTGGCTTTCATCGGGATAGAGGGCCGCGATGGCGCGGCACTCCTCCGGCGAGAGCAGCTTCGGCAGAACGGCGCAGCCGTAGCCGTCGAGCTCGCCCGCGAGCGCGGGCCAGTCGTAAGCGGCAACGCGCGCCGCCGCGGACGAATCCGCGACGGGCGAGGCGAGGCCGGACGAACGGGGGGGCATGCCAATGGCCTCCTTGCCAGTGTGCTCACATCCGGAGCGCTTCTCCCGGACCGGATCGACAACCTACTGAGAGCTCACATCTAGAGCATTTCCGCGTTTCTTCGAATCGCCGAAATGCTCTATCTGTTTGATTTGTCGCGTTTTCTTCACGCGAATCGGCGTCCACTTCGCTCGAAAACGCTCTCTAGGCAGCCTCGATCAGGCCGAGCTGGGTCAGGGCGGTGACGCCGTCGTCCAGGCCGATCTCCTCAACGATCCTGCCGTCGCGCAGCTTCAGCACGGTGGTGCCGGTGAAGTGCATCCTGCGGCCGGTCGCGGCGGACAGGCCGCCGATGAGAAAGTCGTCGAAGGCCGGCCCCGTATGAGTGCCGCCGCCTTCCCACTGGCCGACGACGTAGTCGCCCTCGGCGATCAGGTCCGCCGTTCCCCAGAAGTTGAGATCGGGAAATGCCGCGCGGAAGTCGTGCATGAACGCCTTGATGTCGTCATGGCCGCGGCGGGGCTCATGCAGCGAGTATTTGAGCAGCATGTCCGGTGCGGCGATCTGGTCGACGACCGCAAGATTGACATCCTTGCCCCAGAACTCCGTAAACCAGCGGACGACGACTGCCTTGTTATTTTCTTCCCTGTTCATCGGCGTGGATCCTCGTATTCCGTTTCGAGAGGATCATCGAAGCTGATCGACGACCTGCACGACGGATTACACGCGAGGACATCTCGCCGAACTCCGGTTCTTGCCTTGAAACCGCTCGGCCGCCCGTGCCGTCGGCACGCGACGGCTTTGCCCGACGTGGTCGCGACGCCCCGCCCGGGCGGGATCGGGGTAGCGGCCCTGATGCGCCAGGCCCCCGCCGCCGGGGTTGACTCAGTGCGCCTTGCCCGCCGGCGGTTGCGCCAGGCGGTCGACATAGGCGATGCCGATGGCCGACAGGATGAAGACCGTGTGGATGACGGTCTGCAAGATGACGCCCGTCTCCGTGTAGTTGGTCTTGCCGGGCACGCCGAGGTTGCCGGCCTCGATGAAGGTGCGCAGCAGGTGGATCGACGAGATGCCGATGATGGCCATGGCGAGCTTGATCTTCAGCACGCTGGCGTTGACGTGGCTCAGCCACTCCGGCTGGTCGGGATGGGTTTCGAGCTCCAGCCGCGACACGAAGGTCTCATAGCCGCCGATGATCACCATCATCAGCAGGTTGGAGATCATCACCACGTCGATCAGGCCGAGAACCACGAGCATGATCTGCTGCTCGCTGAAATCCGTGGCGTGGGAAAGCAGGTGCCACAGCTCCTTGAGGAACAGGAAAGCGTAGACGCCCTGGGCGACGATCAGCCCGAGGTAGAGCGGCAGCTGCAGCCAGCGGGAGCCGAAAATGACGGCCGGCAGGGGCCTCAGGCGCGGAGGCAGCTTCGGCTCGGTCGGGGTCGGTGGCGTCGGCGACATGGGTGTGGCGCGGCTCGATCTCTGGCGAAGGGAACGGTCGGGAGATAGAGGCCATCGCCGCGCCGCACAAGGGTTGCGGCGTCGCCCGCGGTCAGGGCAGCAGCTCGGCCCGCGCCGCGCGCGTCTCGCGCACCAGGAACTCGACACTGGCGCGGATGCGGGCGACGTCCTTGAGGTCCGCATGCACGATCAGCCAGAACGAGCGGACCAGCGTCACCGTCTCGGGCAGGACGTGCACCAGCCCGGCGCGCGCCGCCATGAAGCGTGGCAGCACGCACACGCCTGCGCCGGCCTGCGCGGCCATCAGCTGCGCCACGATGTTGGAGCTCTGCAGATGTGCCCGGAGCCCTTTGGCCACCTCGTCGAGATAGTCGAGTTCCGGCGTGTAGATCAGGTCGTCGATGTAGCCGATCACCTTGTGGGCGAAGAGATCCTCCACGCGCTCGAGCGGCGGGGCGTGGTCGAGATAGGCTTGGGCGGCGAACAGGCCCAGCGCGTAGTCGGCGAGCTTGCGCGCGACGATCTTGCCCTCTCGCGGCGGGTTGAGAGAGACGGCGATGTCGGCCTCGCGCTTGCTGAGCGAGGGGATGCGCGGCATCGCCACCAGCTGGATGTCGAGCTCGGGATAGCGCTCGGCGAGGCGGCCGATGCGCGGCGCCAGGAAATAGGTGCCGAAGCCGTCCGGCGCGCCGATGCGCACCGTGCCCGACAGCCTGAGGTCGGCGCCGCCGATCTCACTCTGGGCGGCCAGGGCCTCCGTCTCGATCGCCTCCGCCTTGGTGAGCAGGCGTTCGCCGTGGGCAGTGAGCTGGTAGCCTTGCGGGCGCCGTTCGAACAGCTTGGCCTTGAGCGAAGCCTCGAGCGACGTGATGCGCCGCGACACCGTGGCATGGTCGGCGCCGAGCCGGCGGGCGGCGACGGTCAGCCGGCCGGCGCGGGCGACGGAGAGGAAGAAGCGCAGGTCGTCCCAATCGAAGCCGGTCATGCATACCTTCGTGGCCGGGCATCGGGGATGGCTCTTGCGCAAAAATGCACGACCGAGCTTCAAGAAAGCCTATAGCTGTGCGCAGATGTCAATGATAGTCGACCAATCCATCGCAGCGGGGATCCGCGGGCGCGATGGGCGGTGGCCGCCACTCGCGTATCATGGGATCTGGACCTTGCGCCCGGACCGGTCGAGAGTGCCGGACCGCGCGGATCTGAAACTCGGGAGCAGCGCCATGCGCACCATCGGCCATTTCATCGGCGGCAAGCACGTCCCCGGCACGTCCGGACGCTTTTCCGACGTCTACGAGCCCATGACCGGCGAGGTTCAGGCCAAGGTCGCTCTGGCCACCAAGGCCGAGCTCCGGGCAGCGGTGGAGAATGCCCGCGACGCCCAGGTCGGCTGGGGCAACACCAATCCACAGCGCCGCGCCCGCGTCCTGATGAAGTTCCTCGACCTGGTGCAAGCGGAATACGACAGCCTGGCCGAGCTCCTGGCGCGGGAGCACGGCAAGACCGTCCCCGACGCCAAGGGCGACATCCAGCGCGGCCTGGAGGTGGTGGAGTTCGCCTGCGGCATCCCTCACCTGATGAAGGGCGAGTACACGGAAGGCGCCGGGCCCGGCATCGACATCTATTCCATGCGCCAGCCGCTCGGCGTGGTCGCCGGCATCACCCCGTTCAACTTCCCGGCGATGATCCCGATGTGGAAGTTCGCGCCGGCGATCGCCTGCGGCAACGCCTTCATCCTGAAGCCGTCCGAGCGTGATCCGGGCGTGCCCATGCGCCTCGCCGAGCTGATGCTGGAGGCCGGCTTGCCGGCCGGCATCCTGAACGTCGTGAACGGCGACAAAGAGGCGGTCGACGCCATCCTCGACGACCCGGACGTCCGCGCCGTCGGCTTCGTCGGCTCCTCGCCGATCGCCCAGTACATCTACGAGCGTGCGGCGCAGACCGGCAAGCGGGCGCAATGCTTCGGCGGCGCCAAGAACCACGCCATCATCATGCCCGATGCCGACATGGACCAGACCGTCGACGCCCTGATCGGCGCCGGCTACGGCTCGGCCGGCGAGCGCTGCATGGCCATCTCGGTGGCGGTGCCGGTCGGCAAGGCGACGGCCGACAAGCTGATCGAGAAGCTGGTGCCGCGCGTGGAGAGCCTGAAGATCGGCCTCTCCACCGATCCGACCGCCGACTACGGCCCGCTGGTCACGCGCGAGGCCCTGGAGCGGGTCAAGGGCTATGTCGATACCGGCATCAAGGAAGGCGCCAAGCTCGTCGTCGACGGCCGCGACTTCAAGATGCAGGGCTACGAGAACGGCTTCTACATGGGCGGCTGCCTCTTCGACGAGGTGACGCCAGAGATGAAGATCTACCAGGAGGAGATCTTCGGGCCGGTGCTCAGCGTCGTCCGCGCCAAGGACTACGACGAGGCGCTCCGACTGCCCTCCGACCACCAATACGGCAACGGCGTCGCCATCTTCACCCGCGACGGTGACGCGGCGCGCGACTTCGCCGCCAAGGTCAACGTCGGCATGATCGGCGTGAACGTGCCGATCCCGGTGCCGATCGCCTATTACACCTTCGGCGGCTGGAAGCGCTCGGGCTTCGGGGATCTCAACCAGCACGGTCCCGATGCGGTCCGCTTCTACACCAAGACCAAGACGGTCACCTCGCGCTGGCCGTCCGGCGTCAAGGAAGGCGCCGAGTTCGTCATCCCGACGATGGCCTGACAGTGTTCGGGCGCCTTCTGCCTGCATTGGTAGCAGTCGTGGGGCTGGGATCGCCTGCAGCAAACAGCTTCAGCTGTCCCAGCCTAGCCTACTGGCGAATGCCGTTGGCAGAAGGCACCGAGCTCATCCAAGCCGAGAGGCTGGCCAAAAGCATGGTCGATGCCGCCCCCGTCATCTTCGAGGGGACGTACGTGTCTACGAAGACCATCAAATTTCGCGGTGGTTATATCTTCGTGAGTCGTTTCAGTGTCGACCGTGCGCACAAGGGCAGAATCCCCAATCATGTATCAGTCCTTGAAGCGTATTGTATGCTTGGTGATTGTGACATTGATGCAGGGCGGCGATCCGCCAAAGCGTGGGGAGCAACCCAAGGGGGACGCTTGAACTTCCTCATTGAAGCTGATCCACGCCTGCCGGAAAAGTTGAGGAACGCGCGCGAGTGGCCGGTCGTCGGGGTGCGTTCTGCCTGTGGCCTCGTCGTCGACGCGTCGATCGCGGCCAATCCTCCGACAAACTGCACGGAGGAGGTGTACTGCCGGCGGAGGCAACTGGCCCACGACGCTTTGCTGCATGAATTGGAGCTGCTGAATCCATCCACGGCCATTCCTCCAATAGCCGTTCCGCAGAGTGAGCCGTAGTAAGCAAATAACCAGATGGGGAGCCCTGAGGACGCCATGACACACTTCGCCCTCAGCGAGGATCACATCGCCATCCGCGACATGGCACGCACGTTTGCCGAGGAGCAACTGGCACCGCACGCCCTGGCCTGGGACGAGGCCAAGCATTTTCCGGTCGAGGAGATGCGGGCGGCGGCGGCGCTCGGCATGGGCGGCGTCTACGTGCGCGAGGACGTGGGGGGCTCCGGCCTCACGCGCCTCGACGCGGCGCTGATCTTCGAGGCGCTGGCGAGCGGCTGTCCCACGGTGTCCGCCTTCATCTCCATCCACAACATGGCGTCGTGGATGATCGACACCTACGGCAGCGACGAGCAGCGCCGGCGCTTCCTGCCCAAGCTCGCCACCATGGAATGGATGGCGAGCTATTGCCTCACCGAGGCCAACGCCGGCTCGGATGCGGCGGCGCTCGCCACCAAGGCGGTGCGCGACGGCGACCATTACGTGCTCAATGGCGCCAAGCAGTTCATCTCCGGCGCCGGCGCCACCGACGTTTACGTGGTCATGGTGCGCACCGGCGGCGAAGGCGCCGGCGGCGTCTCGACTCTGGTCGTGCCCAAGGACACGCCCGGCCTCTCCTTCGGCGCCAACGAGCGCAAGATGGGCTGGAACGCCCAGCCCACCCGCTCGGTGATCTTCGACAATGCGCGTGTGCCGGTGGCCAACCGGCTGGGCGAGGAGGGCATCGGCTTCAAGATCGCCATGGCGGGCCTCGACGGCGGGCGGCTCAACATCGCCGCCTGCTCGATCGGCGGCGCCCAGGCGGCGCTCGACAAGACGCTGGCCTACGTCAATCAGCGCAAGGCCTTCGGCAAGCGCCTCGACGAATTCCAGGCTTTGCAGTTCCGCATTGCGGACATGGCCACCGAGCTGGAGGCGGCGCGCACCTTCCTGTGGCGGGCGGCCGCTGCCCTCGACCGCAAGGACGGGGACGCGAGCCGCCTATGCGCCATGGCCAAGCGCTTCGGCACGGACATCGGCTTCGAGGTCGCCAACCAGGCCTTGCAGCTGCATGGCGGCTACGGCTACCTCGCCGAATACGGCGTCGAGAAGATCGTGCGCGACCTGCGCGTGCACCAGATCCTCGAGGGCACCAACGAGATCATGCGCGTGATCGTGGCGCGCAGCCTGATCGGACGATGACATCGCGGGCGGCGCGGCCGCTCACCTCGCCCCGCTTGCGGGGAGAGGTCGGCTTGCGCGCATGCGCAAGCCGGGTGAGGGGACCGGAGGAATCTCGACGCGGTCACGCCACGTGGGCAAGTCCCCTCACCCCTCCCTCTCCCCGCAAGCGGGGCGAGGGTGCGCGGCGGCTCCGTCGCTACCCAACCATCAAATCCATGGTGCAGACGCACGAGGCGAGGATGGCCATCCATCCGCCAGGCCAACTCAATCGGGAGAGACGCAATGACCACCATCGCCTTCATCGGCCTCGGCAACATGGGCGGCCCCATGGCCGGCAACCTGGTCAAGGCCGGGCACACGGTGCGCGGCGCCGACCTGTCGGTCGCCTCGTGCGATGCCGCGGCGAAGGCGGGGGTGGCGGTCTCGGCTAATGCGGTCGAGGCGGTCGCCGGCGCCGAGGTGGTGGTCACCATGCTGCCGGCCGGCAAGCACGTGCTCGGCGTCTGGCGCGAGATCGTGCCGGCGGCGCCCACGGGCGCGCTGTTCATCGATTCCTCGACCATCGACGTCGCCAGCGCGCGGGCGGCGCACGCCCTGGCCAAGGAGGCGGGGGCGCTCTCGCTCGACGCCCCGGTCTCCGGCGGCGTCGGCGGGGCCCAAGGCGCCACCCTCACCTTCATGGTCGGCGGCGGCGTCGACGCCTTCACCAAGGGCAAGCCGCTGCTGGAGGCGATGGGCAAGAAGATCGTCCACTGCGGCGACGCCGGCAACGGTCAGGCGGCCAAGATCTGCAACAACATGATCCTCGGCATCTCGATGATCGGCGTCTGCGAGGCCTTCGCGCTCGGCGAGAAGCTCGGCCTGTCCCACCAGGCGCTGTTCGACGTCGCCTCCACGTCGTCGGGCCAGTGCTGGTCGATCAACACCTATTGCCCGGTGCCGGGCCCGGTGCCGACCTCGCCCGCCAACAACGACTACAAGCCGGGCTTCGCCGCCGACCTGATGCTGAAGGACTTGAAGCTGGCCCAGGAGGCGGCGCTGGCCAGCGGCTCCGCCACGCCCCTGGGCGCGGAGGCGGCGCAGCTTTATGCGCTGTTCGCCGGGGCCGGCAATGGCGGCGCCGACTTCTCCGGCATCATCAAGTTCCTGCGCGGCGCCTAGAGCGTTTTCGAGCGAAGTGGACGCCGGTTCGCGACAAGAAAACGCGACAAATCAAACAGATAGAGCATTTCGGCGATTCGAAGAAACGCGGAAATGCTCTAGACCGCGAAGAAGCGCTCCAAATTCAAGAGATCATGAGCATTTCTCTGGCATGGATGGCCTCATCCGATGGCCAAATGCTCTTGGGCGGCGCGCCGTCCGGCCGGCCGTCGATCAGCCGGCCGGACGGCTCATCGCGAGGGAACATTCCGGCGGGCTCGGACATGCATGTCCGAGGGCCGTCCGGTTCGGATGACAATGACCAATTGGGATCTCGTCCTGCCGGCGGACACGTTTCGGTGCGGCAGTGTTGCCCCATCTCTACAGCGCCAGCGATGAACGGCGGCTACCGTTAGGACAACCGAGATCAATCAAACCGCGCGATCGTCATGGAGATCAGGGCTCCCACGTCCAGGTCGACCCCACCCAAAGCCCCGTTGAAGGCTCAGGCGCCCGCCGGGCCGTCGCGTCCTGCGGCCCGGCACGCGGCTTCGCGCTTCGATCCGGCCGAGGACGCCGCCGTCCTGCTGCGCCGCCTGGGCTTCTTCATCCTGGTCTTCGCCGTGCCCGTCGCGGCGATCTGGGCACGCCGCGCCACCGTCATCCTCGTGCCGGTCGGTACGGCGCTGCTCGTGCTGGCCGCCCTTCTCGACCGGGCGGCGACGACGCGGGCCCGCACGCTTCGCGAAACCTTGATGTCCAACGGCGGAGCCTGCGCCCTCCTGCTGCTCGGCTGGGCTGCCCTGTCGATCGCCTGGACGCCGTTTCCGGACACGGCGACGGAGAAGATCGTCAATATCGTCGGCACCATTGCGGTGGCTCTCGCCGGCATCGTCAGCCTGCCGCTGCGCATGCGCGCGGCCAACCTCTACCTGGTCCCCCTCGGCGCCGGCATCGCAGCCCTGGCCGCCATCGCCGTCATCCTGCTCCGGCTCAGCACGGGCCTCGCGGTGCCGAGCGAGCTCGACCCGCTGGAGCGCGCGGTGGCGATCCTGGCGGTCATGGTCTGGCCGGGCGTGGCGTGGCTCGTCTCGCGCAGCCGCCCGGGGAGCGCGGCCGCGCTGGTGGCCGTGGTGGCCCTGGCCGCCGGAATGGCGGGGGATCGCGCGTCCATCGCCGCCCTGCTCGTCGGCGCCATCGTCTACGGCGTGGTGGCGCTCGGGCGCCAGCACGGCGTGCGTGCCATCGCCATCGTGCTGCCCGCCATCCTGGCGATCGCGCCCCTGGTGCCTTTCCTGGTGCGGCCGTTCTTGAAGTTCTTCCACGGGCCGCTCTATCCGGGCGCCGCCGCCCTGCGTATCTGGGCGGACGAGGTCGGCCGCGATCCGCTGCGGCTGATCACCGGCCACGGGCTCGATACCAGCCTCAGGGCACGCTTCATCGGGCTCTTGCCGCCCGATGCGCCGCAGACGCTGCCGTTCGAGATCTGGTACGAGCTCGGCCTGATCGGCGCTCTGGCCGCGGCCGCGGCCCTGTTCTTCGCGCTGTCCTCGTCGGCAGCGCTCAACAAGGTGCTGATCCCCGGCGTGCTCGCCGGCTACGGCAGCGCCTTCGCCATCGCCTGCCTCGGCACGGCCAATGCCCAGGCGTGGTGGCTGTCCGTCATCGGCGCCGTGGTGCTGACCTTCGTCGCCATCGAGCGCGGGCAGTTCCGCACCCACCGGCCCGGCGTGCAGTTGCTGCGCGTGCGGCGCGCGGCCGAGCCGCCCGCCGACGGGCCTCATGGTGCGCCACCGTAACTCGCGCGCCGGCGCATCCCGCACCTGATGCATCGGCCCCGGCCGGAACCGGCTCGGGCCGGGCAACGTTCGCCTTCAGACGGCTGCGACAGGCCGGGGGCTGCATCGCGTGGCCGTGCGAGAGCACGGACCGGCGAGGCGCCTCCTCCCTCCCGCGGCCCAACACTGGAGAGCGATCGTGATCGATACCCAACATGTGACTCCGACCGAGGCTCGGCAGGGGCGCCCCGGCTGGCCGGTCCTCTATGTCCTGATTGCCGGGCTCGTGCTGGCGTCTATCGCGGCGGGCATCATCTTCTTCGGCGCCAAGGCCACGGACGACGTGCCCAACAGCTCGACGAAGGGCGTATCCGAAGCTCCGGCGTTGAGCCTGGCGGCCTGATCAGGTGATCTCGAAGTCGGCCAGGACAGGCCGGCTCATCTCGCGCTCGAACACGTCGTAGCCCCAGGGATAGGAGGCGACGTTGCCGAGCTTGTCGATATACCAGCTCTTGCATCCCGAGGCCCAGATCGAGGCGCCGGCCTTGGCCTTGATCGCTTCGTAATAGGCCGACGTCGCATCGCGCCCCGGTGCAATGCGGCGTGCCTCGCCCGCACGCAGCATTCCCAGGAGCTGAAGCACGTAGCTCAGCTGGCGCTCCAGCGTCATCAGGAACGAGAAGTTGCCGATCGGGCTGTAGGGGCCACCCAGCATGAACCAGTTCGGGAAGCCGGGGACGCCGACGGCGCGGTAGGTGACGTTGCCGTCGGCCCAGGCCTCGTCCAGCGTCTGTCCGCCGTCTCCGCTCACCTGGGTCCGGCCCATGGGATGGTGCGGGTCGAAGCCGGTGGCGAGCACCAGCACGTCGAGCTCATGCAGGCGCCCGTCGGCGGTGCGCACGCCGCCCGGCTCGATTCCCACGATGGTGTCGGTCACCAGCTCGGCGTTCGGAGACTGGATCGCCGGGTAGAACCGGTCCGAGACGATCAGGCGCTTGCAGCCGAGGCGGTAGTGCGGCGTGAGCCGGGCCTTCAGGTCCCCATCCCCCACCGTGTCGAGGTTGGCCTGGCAGGCGGTCTGCATCTCGTCGTACCACTGCGGATTGTCGCCGACGAGGGCGGCGCAGAAGGCGCCGTTGAAGGTCTCGGCAAGCCGCTCGTATTGCTCGGCCATCAGCGCCGGCTCGGCCCGGAAGGCAGCCTTGCGCTCCTCGCGGATGGGCGGGTTGGGCTCGGGCAGGATCCATTGCGCCGTGCGCTGGAACAGCGAGACCTTGGCCACGTCTTCGACAATCGCCGGCAGGATCTGCACGGCGGTGGAGCCGGTGCCGATGATGCCGACGCGCTTGCCGGCGAGGTCGACGCGATGGTCCCAGCGTGCGGAATGAAAAGCCGTGCCGGAAAAATCCGCCAGTCCAGGGATGTCCGGGTAGACCGGGTGGTGCAACACGCCCACCGCCGAAATGACGGCATCGAACGAGCCCTGATCCCCTTTCGTTGTCTGGATGCGCCACGCGCCGCCGTCCCAGCGCGCCGCCGTCACCTCATTGTCGAAACGCACCAGCGGCGTCACGTCGAACTCGGCCGCGACCTTCTTCATATACGCCTGGATCTCGCCGCCGGGCGAGTAGCGCCGGCTCCAGTCCGGATTGGGGGCGAAGGAGAAGCGATAGAGGTGGGAGGGGACGTCGCAGGCGAGCCCGGGATAGGTGTTGTCCCGCCAGGTGCCGCCGACGTCGTGTGCCTTCTCGAAGATGGTGACGTCGCGTATGCCGATGTCGCGCAGGCCGATGGCGGCGGCGATACCGCCGGCGCCGGCGCCGATGACGGCTAGTCTGAGCGGCCTGGTGGATCCGGACATGGGCAGGTCTCTTTCGCGCTGATGATGGCGGGCCATCGTGGATTGATCATTCGGCACAGGCGACCTCGCCTTCGGGCGCCCAGCGCCCGGCCGCAAAGCGCTGTAATTGCAGGCACTTCACCAGCCGGTGCTGCGTCGGGCTCGACGACAGCAGGATGCCGGGCAGCACCAGCGGCGGCCGGTAGTCGCGCAGGGAATTCGCCGCTTTCAGCACGTTGGCGCGCGTCAGCGTGTCCCCGGCCTGGCGCAGCACATGGGCGACGGTCTGGCAGATGGACCATCCCCAGACGTTGAAGACCTCGCTGGTGTTGCCGCCCGCATAGTACTTGTCCATCCAGGCCAGCCATTCCTTGACGTCGTCGGCCGTGGCCTGGCGGGGATCGCCGGGGTCCTTGAGGAAGGCGGCCGAGAATAGCTTCTCGTCGCCCTTGAGGTCCGCCGCCTTCAGCACCAGTTCGGGCGAATTGGCGACGTAGGGAATGAAGATGTTCGGCTGCCAGCCGAGCTCGCGGATGGCCTTGATCCCCTGCGCGACGAACTTGCCGGTGGCGGCGAGGTAGACCGTGTCGGCGCCGGCGGCCTTGATCTGGGCGATCTGGGACGTGATGGTCGGCTCGGCCGCCTCGTAGGGCCGGGCTGCCACCAGCCGGCCCGCGCCGTCGGCCCCGAGCCCGGCCTTCACCCCGGCCAGGAAATCCCGGCCGAAATCGTCGTTCTGGTAGAGCACGCCGATCTTGGAGGTGCCGAGCGTATCGACCATGTAGCGGGCGAACACCGCCCCCTCCTGCGCCGCCGCGGGCTGCCAGCCCATCATCCACGGGAAGAGCTCGGCGTCGGAGATCTTGCTGGCGGACGAGGCGACGAACAGATGGGGCACCTTCTTTTGAGCAAGGTAGGGCGCCGCGGCGAGGCTCGTCGCGGTGCCGACGCCGCCCACCAGGAACAGCACCCCGTCGCCCTCCACCAGCCGGCGCGTCTGCTCGACGGTGCGGGCGGGGTTGTAGCCGTCGTCGTAGGAGATGAACTCGATCTTGCGGCCATGGATGCCGCCGTCGGCGTTGATCTTGGCGAAGCAGCGGCTCAGCGCCTCCCTGTACGGCAGGTAAATGGCGACTGCGCCGCTGGCGGCGGCGACGTTGCCGATCTTGATGGTGGTGTCCGTTGCCCCCTCGTCGTAGGTGCCAGCGGTCGCCGGCCCACAGGCGAGCTGAGCGAGGGCGAGGAGCGAGGCCCATGTGCCCATGCGATGCTTCATCCGATCCTCCCGTTGCGTGGCGTTCCTGTCGACGCCTTACGCGGCTAGGGTTTAGCCGGGCGTGCGATGAATTGGCCCTCTCGGAAAGCGTAGGGAGCCCATGGACGGAGAGGTGAAGCCGCTGGCTATGCGGCGGCTGCGGCAGCATCTGGCGGCCTTGCGTGGTGCGGCCGGTCTCGATGCGGCGATCCCGGAGCTGGAAGGCATTGCCGCCGCCATCGGGGCGGCGAAGACGGCCTGGGCGCCGGATCTGTCGCGGCCCTATTTCGACCCGCTGATGGACGCGTTTCATCGGCGCCAGGGATGGCCGGACGAGATCATGCGGATCTGGTGGAACGACCACGCCACCCTCAAGATGCCCTTCTACATCCGGTGCCGCTTCGAGCATCTGCCATTCGTCACCGACCTCTTGGCGCCGGCGCGCCATGGCGCGCTGCCGCCGCCGGAGCAGCGGCGGGCGACGACCATCGTGCTGGCCATGGGGCTCACGGCGATGATCACCGTGCCGGTTCATCTGCCCCGCGGGCAGGTCGCCATGGTGACCTGGGCCGGCGGCTTCGGGGCAGACGGCGCCGCGGCGATCGTCGCCGGGGCCGGACCGGAGCTGCTGGCGTGCGGGCATTTCTTCATGCACGTGCTGCGCCGCCGGCCTGGCCGGCGGGGGCTTACGAGCGAGGACCTGTCGCGCCTCACGCCGCGCGAATGGGAGTGCCTGCGCCTCACCGCGCAGGGCTACCGCGAACGCGAGGTGGCCGAGCTCAGCGGCGTCTCCGCCACTACCGTGCGCTTCCACCTGGATAACGTGGTGCGCAAGCTCGGCGCCGCGAACCGGGCGCACGCGGTGGCGCTGGCGGCCCAGCTCGGCATGCTCGGCCCGATCGGTGCCTGATCGGCACCCGCGCTCTTCGTATCAGCTGAGAGCGCCGACCAGGGCGCCGATCAGGCAGGTGGAGAGCGTGCCGGAGATGACGGTGCGCGGCCCGAGCTTGAGGATGTCGTCGCGGCGGCCGGGCGCGAGCGCCGTGAGGCCGCCGACCATGATGCCGAGCGAGCCCAGGTTGGCGAAGCCGCACATGGCATAGAGCATGATCAGCCGGCTGCGCGGCGACAGCGCGTCGGGCGGCAGCGCGGCGAGGTCGAGGTAGGCGATGAACTCGTTGAGGATGGTCTTGGTACCCATCAGCGCCCCGGCCGTCGGGGCCTCCGCCCACGGGATGCCCATCAGCCAGCACAGCGGCGCCATCACCGCCCCGAGCAGGCGCTGCAAGGTCAGCGGCGCGCCCATGATCTGCGGCAGGAGGCCGATTGCGGCGTTGACCAGATGCACCAGCGCCACCAGCACGATCAGCATGGCGACGATGTTGAGCAGCAGCTCGAGGCCGACGGTGGTGCCCTTGACGATGGCGTCCATGGTGCTCGAGGCGATCGGCTCCATGGGGCCGAGGCTGCCGGGCATCTGCTGGGCCTCCGTCTCCGGCATCATCAGCTGCGCGATCAGGATCGCCGCGGGCGCGCCGAGAACCGAGGCGACGATGAGGTGGCTGGCCACGTCCGGGATGACGTCGCGCAGGATGGTGGCGTAGACGACGAAGACCGTGCCGGCGATTCCGGCCATGCCGCCGGTCATGACGATGAACAATTCGCTCCGGGTGAGCTTGGCGAGATAGGGGCGGATGAACATCGGTCCCTCCACCATGCCCACGAAGATGTTGGCGGCGGTGGCGAGCCCGACCGCGCCGCCGACGCCGAGCAGGCGTTCGAGCACGAAGGAGAAGCCGCGCACCACCGGCGGCAGGATGCCCCAATAGAACAGCAGCGTGGTGATGACGCTGACCACTAGCGCGACCGGCAGCGCCTGGAAAGCCAGGATGAAGCTGTTGCCCGGCGCCTTGACGTCGTAGGGGGCCGGCCCGCCGCCGATGTGGCCGAAGACGAAGGAGGTGCCTGCGCGCGTCGCCTCGGAGATCGCATCGACGGCACCGTTGGCGCCGCGCAGCAGGGCGACGATCGGCGGGAGATGCAGGGCGATGGCCGAGAGTGCGACGGTCAGCGCCAGCGCGGCGGCGATCCGGCGCCAGGACACGGCTTGGCGGTTGTTGCTCAGCAGCCAGGCAACGGCGAGGATGACGAGGATGCCAAGCCCGGATTGCAGCCGCTCGGCGATCATCGCGGCCTCGCTGCCGGGTCAGCTGTCCTTGGCGGCCAGCGTATCGTGCAGCAGCTGCAAGGCCGCTTCGGCGAAGGCGATCATGTTGGGCTCGCGCTCGCCGAGCCCGGTACGCAGGGTGCGCGTGTCGGCCACGGGGCCGGCTATGGCCAGGCAGGTGTGGCCGGTCGGGTCGCCGTAGCGGTTGGTGCTCGGCCCGGCGGCACCGGTCTCGCACAGACCCCAGGTGGCGCCGAGGCGCAGGCGCACGGTCTCTGCCATGAACGCCGCATAGGCTTCAGTCGAGCTACGCACGCCGGGCGGCAGCCGCTCGATGCCGAGGAAGCCGCGCGCCGCCGGACGCGCGTAGGTGACGCTGGCACCCAGGAAGTAGGCCGATGCGCCGGGCACCGCGAGCAGCGCCGCTGCGACGAGGCCGCCGGCGGATGATTCCGAGATGCCGATCGTCTCCTGGCGGGCGATGAGCCGTTCGGCGCAGGTGCGGGCGAGACGGGTGAGGCTGGGCGGAATGGTGTCGGCGCTCATGCCTCCTGGTTTGGGCCATGGCTGAGATAAGTCAAGGCCCTGCCGGCCCGCGGCCACGCCGAGACGGAGCTGGCGTCTATTCGCTCGGGAAAGTGACCGCTTCGATGCGGTTGCCGTCGAGGTCAACGATGAAGGCGGCGTAGTAGCGCACGCGGTCGTGAGGCCGCAGGCCCGGCGCGCCGTCGCTGCGGCCGCCCGCGCTCAGCGCCGCCGCATGGAAGCCGTCGACCTCGCCCGTGCTTCGGGCGCGAAGGGCGACGTGCATGCCGCTGCCCGGCTCGGCCTCGGTCATCCCGGCGCGCAGGTTGATCCAGAATTCGGGATAGGCCTTGCCGAAGCCGACTGTCGCCGGCCGGATCACCAGGCGCGACAGCCCGAGCGGCGCCAGCGCCAGTTCGTAGAAGCGTGCCGAGCGCTTGAGATCGCTGACCGCGACGGAGATGTGGTCGATCATCGGTTCCTGTGTCGCAAGCCAAGGCGCGGGCGATATCCCGTCGATGGCCGATATTCGGGCCGGCTGGCGGCCGCAGGCAAGCACATTGGCCATGGCAAGCAAGCCAGGGCGGCCGACATATCCTAGCATGACGAAAGTGCTCGACTGGCGAGGCAAAGGGAGAGACGATCCGTCTCCGTCTCCCTGAGGAGCAGTAGCCTTGTGCGAGAGGTCGCGTTCGGTGCGATCTGCGCTCCGCGGCGGTAGGGCACGCTCGGAGCATTTCTCTCTGATCGGGTCGTTCCCGCCGATCAGAGAGAAACGCTCCGGATACGAAGACTTGGAGTGTTTCTACCCGATCAGATGAGTCCATCGGATCGGGGGATGCTTTCAATGCGTGGCTATAGCAGGAGGTCGCGATGACGGATCATGAGCATCACCAGCCCTCTGACATTGCGCTGCGTGTCAAGGCGGTCGAGTCGTTGCTGGTCGAGAAGGGGCTGATCGATCCCAAGGCCATCGACCTCCTGGTCGATGCCTACGAGACCAAGATCGGCCCCCACAACGGCGCCGCCGTGGTGGCGCGTGCCTGGTCCGATCCGGTCTACAAGCAGCGCCTGCTCGATGACGGGACGGCGGCGATCGCCGAGCTCGGTTACTCCGGCATCCAGGGCGAGGACATGGTCGTGGTCGAGAACACGCCCGGCGTCCACAACATGGTCGTGTGCACGCTGTGCTCCTGCTACCCGTGGCCGACCCTGGGACTGCCGCCCAACTGGTACAAGGCGGCGCCCTACCGCTCGCGCGCGGTGATCGATCCGCGCGGCGTGCTCAAGGAGTTCGGCATGGAGCTCCCTGGCGACACGGAGGTCCGCGTCTGGGACAGCAATGCCGAGCTGCGTTACCTGGTCCTGCCCATGCGCCCGGCCGGGACGGAGGGGCTCGACGAAACCCAGCTTGCCGAGCTGGTCACGCGCGACAGCATGGTCGGCGTCGGCCAGCCCGTCGGCGCCAAGTGAAGGGCCCTTGTCATGAACGGGATCCACGACCTCGGCGGCATGCACGGCCTCGGGCCGATCGATATCGATCCGGGCCAGCCGATCTTCCGCGCCGAATGGGAACGCCGGATGTTCGGCATGTTCATCCTGGCGTTCGCCGGCGGACATTTCAACATCGACCAGTTCAGGGCGGCGATCGAGAAGATGAGCCCCGCGCATTACCTCGAGTCGCCATACTATGAGCACTGGCTCCACTCGCTCGAGCGTTGGTGCATCGCCAACGGCTCGCTCACCGAGGCCGAGATCGACAAACGGGTTGGTGAGATCAGACAGGGGCAAGCGTGATGCCACAGATTTTTCCTGCCGAAGGTGTCGCCGACCTGATCAGGGCCGGAGGCTCCTGCCGCGTCGATGCCGTGGTTGCGCCCGGCTTCGCCCCCGGTGACAAGGTGATGGTCCTCAACATCAACCCGGCGACACATACGCGGCTGCCGCGCTACGTTCGCGGCAAGCGCGGCGTCGTCCACAAGGACCACGGGGTCTTCGTCTTTCCGGACAGCAATGCCGAGCTGAAGGGCGAGAAGCCCCAGCACGTCTACAGCGTCGCGTTCGCCGCCCGCGAGTTGTGGGGTGACGATGCGCCGGCGACGGACAAGATCTTTATCGACATGTTCGAAGACTACATCGTCAGCGACGAGAGTTGAGGCGAGCCATGGTAGAGACTGTCGAGATCGGCCAGGCCCCGGGCCAGCCGGGCGACGGCGACGGCCCGGTGTTCCGCGAGCCCTGGGAGGCGTCGGCTTTTGCCATGGCGGTGGCGCTGAGCAAGGCGGGCCACTTCACCTGGCCGGAGTGGGTGGAGAGCCTGTCGAGCGAGATCAAGGCGCACGATGCCGAGCATCACGACGACGACGGGCACGATTACTATCACATCTGGTTCGCCGCGCTGGAAAAGCTGCTGGCGAGCAAGCAGCTGCTCGATCAGCACAGCGTCGACGACCGTCATCAGTATCTGAAGGACAACCCGGTGCCGCACGACCACGTGGCCCGGCGCGAGCCGGTCTGCGTGGCCTGATCGGGCTGCTCTGCCGGCCGATCGTCCATCGATTTCGGCTTAGGCGCGCGGCCGACCGCAGGAGTGAGCGGCCCCGGCCGCCCCCCGGCGCAAAAAGGTGAGTAACATGTCCGACGAGCTTGGCTTTGAAAGCCTGACCCGGGTCTCGGAGCTCATCCGGAACCGGAGCGTGTCGTCGGTCGAGGTGACAGCGGCCCAGCTGAAACGGATCGAGCGGTTCGACGGCACCTATCGCAGCTATACCACAGTGCTCGCCGACCGGGCGCTGGCCCGGGCCGAAGCGGCGGACGGGGAACTCGCCAAGGGCATCTGGCGCGGGCCGCTGCATGGCGTGCCGGTGGCGGTGAAGGACCTGTGCAACACCACCTTCGCGCCGACCGGCGCCGGCACCATGATGCTGCGCGCTGTGGTGCCTGGCCACAACGCCACCGTCGTTGATCGCCTGGAACAGGGCGGTGCGGTGATCCTCGGCAAGCTCAGCATGACCGAGGGGGCCTACACCAGCCACCACCCCGAGAACCCGTCGCCGCTCAACCCCTGGGGGCTCGATCACTGGGTTGGCTCCTCCTCCACCGGGTCGGGCGTCGCCACAGCCGCCGGCCTCTGCTACGGCGCCATCGGCTCGGACACGGGGGGATCGATCCGCTTTCCCTCGGCCACCTGCGGCCTCACCGGCATCAAGCCGACCTGGGGGCGGGTGAGCCGCTATGGGGTCTTCCCGCTCGCCGCCTCCCTCGATCATATCGGCCCGATGACCCGCGACGCCGCCGATGCGGCGGCCATGCTGGGCGTCATCGCCGGTGCCGATCCGCACGACCCGACGGCGCTGTCCGCTCCGGTTCCCGATTACCTCGGCGAGGTCGGGCGCAACATCCGCGGTCTGCGTATCGGTATCGACCGCCGTTTCGTCAGCGAGGGCATCGATGCCCAGGTGGTGGCGGCGCTGGAGGCGGCAGAGGGCGTGCTCGCCGGACTCGGCGCCCGCATCATCGAGATCCGCTTTCCCGCGACGACGGAGCTGGTGCGCGGCTGGATCCCGTTCTGCGCGGTGGAGACGGCGATCGCCCACAAGGAGAGCTATCCCGCGCGGTCCCGCGACTATGGCCCTGACCTCGCGGCGCTGATCGAGCAGGGCCGCGCCATGTCCGGCGCCGAGCTCGGCGAGATCTACCATGAGCGGCTCGCCTTCTCCGGCGCGCTCGCCGCCGTGTTCCAGGACGTGGACCTGATGCTGGTCCCCACCATGCCGGTGCCGATCCCGAGCTTGGCGCAGATGGCCGCCTACGGTGAGGATCCGGACGTGCTGCTTCGCATTCTCCGCTTCACGGCGCCCTTCGACTTCTCGGGAAGCCCGACGATCACGCTGCCGGCCGGCATTGACGAGACGGGCATGCCGCTCAGCCTCCAGCTGGTCGGCCGCCATCTCGGCGAAGACCTGCTGTGCCGGGCCGGCCACGCCTTCCAGCAGGTCACTGACTGGCACACGCACCGCCCGCCGCAGCGCGGGGGCTGAGTGAGCGCCGGGTGGCACGGCCGTCGTCGTCAGTGGGTCGGTTTGGCCCGCTGGGCGAGGATCGACTGGGGTGTGACCCCGTAGGCCGCCTTGAAGCTTCGGCTGAAGTGCGAGAGCTCCTTGAAGCCGAAGCGGAAGGCCGCGTCCGTCACGTTCTGCGCCAGCCCCGCCGCGATCTCGTGATGACTCGCCTCGAGCCGTTGCTGCCAGACCCAGCGCATCGGGGTGGTGCCGATCCTGGCGAACAGCCGGTTCAGCGTCCGCAGCGATACGCCGGCGTGGTCGGCCATGCGCTCGCTGCCGAGGGCCGGATCACCCAGGTGGGCGATCGCATAGCGCTTGCCGCGTTCGAGCTGAGCCGACTGCGCCGGGGCAAGCGCCTCGCTCTCGCCCTCGATCTCGATGTCGATCAGCGCCAGCAGCATGTTGAAGGCGGAGGAGCCGAGCCGTGCCCCGGCCGTCGGGCTGTGCAGGCAGGGCGAGGCGGGATCCACGCATTGCGTCAGCAGACGGCCGAGCAGCGGCCGCAATGGATTGCCGGCGCCGATGGCCCGGGCGCAGAGTGCCTCGCTGACACGCGCTCTGGCGGCCAGCATGTCTCGCGGCAGCTTCATCACGATGGCCGCGGCACCGAGCTCGTAGGTGAACGGCAGACGAGCGTCGTACAGGACGACGTCGCCCGCCCGCTGGCGCACGGTACGCCCGCCCTGCGTCAGCCGGCCCTCGCCATTGACCAGATATCCCATCAGGATGTCGTCGTCGGGCGCGACGCGGATATCGCGCGGCTCCCGCGTCCAGACGTGGCGCGGCGCCTTGAGCGCGCCGATCATGAAGGGGCCGAGATCGCTCAAGGCGAGCTGCGCGTCGAACGGCCCGGAGCTGCGGTCGGCGCAGCCGGCCGTGACGAAATGCTTGCAGACCACGTCGCGCCAATAGTCGAAGCGCTCTCCCGGCCGCAGTGCGCTCGTATCGAAGCCCGCGGGCATGGCCGTTCTCCATTCTCGAGGCTCAAGCGAGGAGCGTCTCGACTAAGCAAGGAGTGCGCCACTTCGAGTGTACAGGGCGCTCGTCAGCTCCCGGCGTGGCCTCGTGCGGGTCCGCGCCCAACCGGTTCCTCCGATCAGAACGGGTTGACGAAGTTGAGGATCGCCGCCTGCCGCAGCACCACCTGGCGGATGATGTGGCTCACCTTGACATGGTCGGTGTAGATCGCCGCGTCGCCGACGCTCCCGGCCGGCAGCCGCTCGCCCAGGCGCGGCTCGTCGAGCCTGACGCGGATCACGAAGGGCCCGGTCTCGATCTGGCGGGGCGCCACGGCCGTGCCGGACGGCGCCGCCTGGCCGGTGGCAATCGCCTGCAGGACCGTTTCGACTTTGCCGCTGTGGATCTCGCCGGGCAGAAACTTGAAGGTGAGCTCGACCTTCTGCCCGGGCTCGATGAAGCGGGCGTAGATTTGCGGCACCTCGACGATAACGATCGACTCCGAGGTGTCGATGAAGGCCATCACGGGCGACAGCGGCAGGTTGGAGACGCGAGCGCCCTTGCGCAGCGTCACGTTGGTGACGTAGCCGTCGGCCGGCGCGCGCACCACCGTCTTGTCCAGGTTCCACTTGGCGCCCTCGATCTGGGCCTCGAGCTGCTTCACCTGGGCCTGGCGCTCCTCCACATCGAAAGCCCGCCCGGCCGCCGTCCGCTGCAATTGCTCCATCTGCTTGAGCCGCGTGTCGGCCAGCGCAAACTGCGCCTGGAGTGCATCGAGTTGAGCCCTGAACGGGGTGGGGTCGATCTTGAACAGCACGTCACCCGCTTTGAGCGGCTGATTGGGCGCGACTGGCACCTCGGCGACCTCGCCGGCGACGTCGGGCACGATCTGCACCGACTGGCGCCCGACCAGCGCCGTGCCCGCTGGCGCCCCCCAGCCCATGGGGATGAACAGCCCGACGAGCAACAGCAGGAGCACGAGGATCGGCGAGATCTTCCAGAACAAGTTCGAGGGGATGACCTTGAGCCAGATCAGGACGACGAGGACGAGGATGTAGGCGTTGAGCAGAAAGACGATCATGGCGCCGGCTCCCGCGGCGGCACCGGCCGGGCGGGAATGTCCACATAAGCCCAGATGAAAGCCAGCGGCCAGAACACCAGGCCGAAGATCAGGGTGATCCAGCCCGCGACGCCGACGGCCTCGGCCCAGGGATGGCCACGCCGCCGCGCGACGTGGCCAGGCGCGATGCCGATGATCAGCAGCACTGCGACGGCCGACGCCACCGCGACGATCAGCACGATGATGGCGAAGATATCGATGAACGCCATGGCGGGCTCCTCGCGCGAGACGGAACTGCTCGGATTGTCACTGCTTCAGCCGCGCGCCGACCTCATCGGTGAGCTGCCGCAGCTCGTTGGGAGCCGGAGTGCGAGTGGCCGCCTATGGGGAATGCGACCGTAAGCAGACCCATCGTGCCCTGCGGCCGGTTCTCGACCTCCACCTCGCGCAACAGCTTGATCCGCGTCGTGACCGGAGTCCCGAGAATGGCGGCGTTATACGACGCCGTCGCGCCGACCGCGGTGACCCGTCCCTTGAAGGGCCCGATGCGATTGCCTTCGCCGCTGTCCGCAGAGATTTGCTCGTAGTGGGCCGCAAGCAGCCCGACAGCGAACTCACGCGTCAAGTTTTTGCTGACCGCGAGATCGACGTGGAAGGCGTTGCCGCTTCGATAGTCGGTATCGGAGTTCTTGCCGTTGAACTCGAAGCCCACCGCGCCGGAGACGTCGAGGCCGAGTTCCGGGTCGAGCCAGGTGAGGGCTGCGTATACGTCTCCAACGGGCCGATTGAAGGCGAGATTGGACAGCTCTCCATCGCGGTAGGCTCCCCCGGGAATGCTCACCGCGACTCCGACAGACCAATGAAATTTGCCCGCATCCCAGCCGATCATGGTCGTCACTACCGGATCGCCGGCGACGAACGTCGCGTCACGATTGCTGAAGGCGAAGCTCTGTCCAAATCGGGGCGCCGCAATCAGGGCACTGGCGCTCACGCGCGGCACCCCGAACGGCAGAGTCACGCCGAAGCCCAGCCGACCTCCGAAGATCTCGACGGGGGTGACCCAACTCGCCGTCAGGAAATCGACCCGGGCCTCGATGTCGACCCCGGCGAGCACTGCCCCGCCGATCTGGATCCGGCGGCCGCCGCTGAGCTCGCCGGAATAGAAGTAGAAGTCGTTGTTGAAATAGAACCCCGGCGGCGGGACAATCCCAGACAGAGGTCCGCGGAGGCCCGGAACATAGAGGCTCGCGCCGCTCTCGGTAGCCTGCGCCCGCCGCCCCAGCAAGGCGCTCGATACGGCGAGCGCGAGGGCAAGGGTCAGCCAGCTTCTACACATAGAGGATTCGCTCCCGAGACCCGATGTGGGAGCATGGCTCATCCATCGGGCCGGGTAAACCCGGTGGCTAAGCCGCGGTTCCCAATTGTCAGTGTCCGGGAGAGCTGGCATCGTGACCCCGCTCCCGCACAACCCAGTTGCTGCGCCAGCTGCTGGGAAGCGGACACTTCAGTGGCAAAATGAGCAGCATGGAACGGCCTGCACGATCCTTTCTGCTTGCGCCGAGTCGGCGTTTATCTCCGGTGGTCGCTGGCTTGGGTCGGATCGGCAATATCTGGAGGAAGCTCTCGGGCACCGGGTGCGGGATTGGACCAAGGCGCCGCGCCAGGAGGAGCCGGCTAAGCTATGCCTTGAGCCGAGGGCTGCTCGCGCGGGGGCGCCGCGACTGCCAGATCTGCATGCCGGCGCGGTGAAGGACCCGCGCCCCTGGACGCACCATCGCCCGCGGTCGATGCAGGCCGACGGCGCGTCTTGCGTATCTCATCGCCGCGTCGGCGAGCCAAATTGGATTTCGAGCGTTGTAAGGGAGGAGCGAGCATGAGCAGCATTGACAAGGACAAGGGTGCCCGCGCGGGCGAGCTCGACCGCCGAAACCTCCTTCTCGGTGGAACCGTCCTCGCCGCCGCCGGCGCTTCGACACTGGCTCAAGCGCAGACCCAACAGCGCCAGCCCAGCACTGCCACCGGCCCAAACGGGGGTGCAGGCAAGCCCAACATCCTCGTCATCTTCGGCGACGACATCGGCCAGACCAACCTCAGCGCTTACTCATTCGGCCTGATGGGATACTACACGCCCAACATCGACCGCATCGCCAACGAGGGGCTCAAGTTCACAGACTACTATGCCGAGCAGAGCTGCACTGCCGGCCGCTCCACCTTCATCACCGGGCAGGCGACGCTGCGCACCGGCCTCTCCAAGGTCGGCGTGCCGGGATCCACCGTCGGCCTGCAGAAGGAGGACTGCACCATCGCCGAGATGTTGAAGCCGCTGGGCTACGCCACCGGCCAGTTCGGCAAGAACCACCTGGGTGATCGCGACGAATATTTGCCGACCAATCACGGCTTCGACGAGTTCTTCGGCAACCTCTACCACCTCAACGCCGAGGAGGAGCCGGAACAGCGCACCTATCCGACCGATCCGGCCTTTCGCAAGGCTTTCGGCCCGCGCGGCGTCATCCGCTCGAGCGCCGACGGCAAGATCGAGGATACCGGCCCGCTCACCAAAAAGCGGATGGAGACCATCGACGACGAGACCTCCGCGGCGGCGATGGATTTCATGGACCGGCAGGTGAAGGCGTCGAAGCCCTTCTTCTGCTGGTTCAACTCGACGCGCATGCACTTCCGCACCCATGTGCGCGACGAGCACCGCGGCCCCAAGGGCCTCACGGCCCGCACTGAATATGCCGACGGCATGATCGAGCACGACGCGACCATCGGGCAGATCCTCAAGAAGCTCGACGATCTCGGCATCGCCGACAACACCATCGTGCTCTACACTACCGACAATGGCCCACACCAGAACTCCTGGCCCGACGCCGGCACTACCCCGTTCCGTAGCGAGAAGAACACCAACTGGGAGGGCGCGTTCCGCGTGCCGGCCATGATCCGCTGGCCCGGCAAGATCAGGCCCGGCAGCGTCAGCAACGAGATCTTCAGCGGCCTCGACTGGTTCCCGACCCTGCTCGCCGCAGCCGGCGAGCCGGATATCAAGGACAAGCTGCTCGAGGGCTATTCCGCCGGTGGCAAGAGCTTCAAGGTGCATCTGGACGGCTACAACCAGCTGCCGCTGCTGACGGGCGCCAACGACAAGGGGGCCCGCAAGGAGTTCTTCTACTTCAGCGACGACGGCGATCTGCTCGGCCTGCGCTACGAGAACTGGAAAGTCGTCTTCGAGGAGCAGCGGGTGCCGGGCACCATGCAGGTCTGGGCCGAGCCGTTCACCAAGCTGCGCCTGCCCAAGCTGTTCGACCTGCGCTCCGACCCCTATGAGCGAGCCGACATCACCTCCAACACCTACTACGACTGGTTCCTGTCGCAGCCCTACGTCATCTTCGCAGCCCAGACGGAGGTGCAGAAATTCCTGAACACCTTCAAGGACTTTCCGCCGCGCCAGCGCGCGGCGAGCTTCACCGTTGATCAGATCATCGAAGGGATGCAGAAGAGCCTGAGCACCAAGCAGTAAGCAACGTCGATCACGTTTGCCGATGCCATGGCGGCCGCCAGCCACATGCGCTGGCGGCCGCTGCGGCGAGGGCAGAAGGCTCATGGCGATATCGGCTCAATCCGAAGAGCTCGAGCGAGACGGTTTTTATTTGAATCAACTCCCTCTAATTCTTTGGTTTGAGCGTGATCTTGTCCAAAAACCGGAATCGACTTGTCGGGATCACGCGCTCCCAGCTGCCGCGACGACGGGCCGGCCCGATGTTCCGTCGGGCGGGGCCCTCGGCGGGCAACTCGGCGGTCGTGCCCCCGCAGGCGCGCGACTCAATCTGAGCCTTGACCGATGCCGCGGGCAAGTAGATTGCTCGGGCAAAGGGAGACTCAGAGATGACCATCTTCAGGACGATGCTTTTCGCCATGGCGGCTGGCGTGCTGGTATCGGCTCCGGCGCTTGCGCAAAACGCTACGCCTGGCCGGCCCTCGGGCTCGGTGAGCATCGAGCAGGTGCAGGTCGCCTTCATCGGATCGGGCAGCATCGGTGGCGGCAAGCTGATGTTCCGCGGTCGGTCCTATCCTATCACGGTCGGCGGGCTCGGCATCGGCGGCTTTGGCGCCTCGCGACTGGAGGCGACCGGCACGGTCTACGGCCTCAAGCGCCTGAGCGATTTCGCCGGCGCTTACGTGCAGATCCGGGAGGGCTGGGCGTTGGGCGATCAAGGCCGGGGCCGGCTCTGGCTCAGGAACGGCAAGGGCGTCGCCCTGCGGCTTGCTACGCGCCGCGAAGGGTTGCAGCTGGCGCTGGGCGCCGATGGCGTGCTGATCGGCTTCAAATAGGGCGCGGCGACCTTCGGACCACGCGCATGGCCGTGTTGTTCGGGCAGACGCGGCAATGCCGCGCCTGGCTTGAGTGACGATCGCCGTCCGTGTCCGCGGCGCTCGGCCATTTGGGCGCGATCGGAAGTGCCTCGGACCGGCAAATGCTCTCAGGGGCACCGATCCCAAAAGCCCGTCGTCCGGCTTGCGTCGGTATAGAACCAGCAATAGCCGGCAGCCGGTGGCGCCCCGGCCCAGGCCGCGGCCGTGGCCGCCGTGACGAAGCCGATAGCGGCGCCTGCCGTAATGGCGCCGCCCGCGGGCCACCAGGCACCGTAGGGACGGTACCGGCCGTTCACGACGACGGTTCGCCGGGCAAAGACGTTGCCGCGCGGCCCGACCACGGCGCCGCGGCGAATGGCGGCTCCGCCGTAGGGGCCAACGGCGGCGCGCGTGCCCCGAACCGCGACACCACGGGGCCCGGCCACCGCGCCGCGGCGATAGCCGCCGGCCCGATAGGGGCCCGCCCTGACGCCGCCGGCCCTGTATCGGGCCGCAGCCGGCTCCACCAGCCCCGATGCGGCCGACGAGATCGAGGTCAAGCCGACGGCGATCGGCCCGGCTTCGGCCGGCAGGCAGGCGAGCAGACTAGCAATGAGAAAGAGAGCTGGTGTTCTCATTGGCTTCCTCCGTGCAATGCAATCGGCGTTCGTTGTCGGGTGATGGGATCTTCAAATCCTGAAACAACCAACCGTGTCAACACGTCGGATCTCGGTAAGTGGCCGCTCAAGCTGGCACAAATAGCATAGCTCGGCTTGCGAGACTGTGCAGAGCGGCGAAAGGACTCGGGGTGTACGTGGGTTGCGCTCACGCTCGCGAGGGAAGGAACTGCCGCGCATGCGGTGGTCAGCGGCAGCACGCCGTGGGGCTGCTGGGTGTCCGCGTGGGATCAGACGCCAGAGCAAAGACCATCGACAGTCTTTGATGTCCGCCGGCGCCGCGGAAACACGCCAACCTGAATTGACCTTCGGCCGGTGTTCTTTTCATATCGCAATGTCGATCGACCAGCGGCCGCCCAACGACGTTCGGGCTGCAGCCGAGGTCATGCCTCGATGAGGGAGGGCAACGTTGGGGCTTGGAGGCGATTGGGCCCGCATCCAAATCGAGAATATTGAAGTCCTCAAGGATGCCGTCTACGGCGCCGGGCTGGATGCAGCGCAGTTGTCGCGTGCACCGGTCACCGGCAGCCTGGCCTTTGCCGCGCTCGACGACGTCTCCTTTGCCACGGGGGCAATCGGGGCGCGGACCGCGCTCACCGGCTGTCTGTCGGACGACAGGGTCACAGTCGGCCTCGGCCTCGAGCTGCCGTCGGGCTCGCGGCAATGGCTGAGCGAGGTGACCACCGGCGATGTCGCGGTGTTCATGCCCGGTGACGAGCACGACGCGCTCTATGCGCCGGGATCGCTCTACCTCGCGGTAACGCTTCCCATGGAGCGGGCCGAAATACTCGCTGAGCAACATGAGCTCAGCTTGGACCTGCGCGTGACCGGCAGCGGCGTCGCCGCCCGCAAGCTCCCGCACGACAGGTTGACCGGGCTGCGGCAGCTCTTCCATGCCCTCCACTCCGGACGGCTCGCTGATGCGGTCAGCCCGCAGGCGCTCGGCAATCAGGCGCTCGATGCGCTCGTGGTGCATCTCGGGCGGCCGCCGAGAATGCATGTGGGCCAGCGAGATCCGCGCGGGTTGGCGCGGGTGGTGGCCCGCGCCCGTGCGTTCATGCACGCAAATCTCGATCAACCGCTCTCGATCGAGGCGATCGCCGCGGCAGGGGGAGGTTCCCGCCGCACGCTTCATCGCGCCTTTCAGCAGGTGCTCGATGAGACGCCCTATTCGTATCTGCAAAAGCTGCGGCTCCATCGCATCCGTCACGAACTCCTGTCGGAGGCGGAGGCGTCGCTCACGATCGCGTTCATCGCCAATAGGTGGGGACTGAGCGAGCTCGGCCGGCTCGCCGGCCGCTATCGCGATCTGTTCGGGGAACTTCCCTCGCAGACGCGAGCCCGCGGCCGGCTCAGCGAGATGCCCCCCGGTTTGCCAGCCCGTTGGCACAATTAGCATAGAGGGGCCGCGGGCTGAGGCTTACTGTCCGCGGCAGGCGTGGCGAGCTGCTGGGCTGGTGCCTGCAATCGCTGACAAGCGGTTTGCGAGCGCTCTCGGGCGCGGTTGACATCGGCGCCACTTCTCCAGCACGCTCAGTCCTAATGGGTGTGAGCTGGGGGGCTCGCTCTCATGGCTCTTGGTCCCAGATGCCTCGGAGCCGAGGGCGAGGCGAGCGTCAGACGCTGCCATCGCGAAACGAGGGGGAGTTATGGCCACTTTTAGCAGCACTTATCTCTACACCCTTACTCCGGGGGGCACCGGTCAGTATACCGTCAACGGACAGGTTCCGGACGCGGAGGCCGGTGGCGCCGAAGAGGCGGGCTCTGACGACGGTGTCTTTGCGCCCGGGGAGCCGGTGACCGTCACCTTCGCGACGCAGTCGGCCCTCGACGGCGAATACACCTATCTCGGCCACGAGCCCGGAATACCCGGCTATGTCGCGCAGGGGCCAGACGGGCTCTTTTACCTGTTCGCGAACACGGAAGTGCCGCTCAACCAGAACTTCAACATCCAGGCCGATGACGTCCCGATCTGCTTCATGGCGGGCACCATGATCGCCTGTCCGGACGGCGAGCGGCCCATCGAGGATCTCCGCGCCGGGGATATGGTCCTGTCGGCCTCCGGCATGCCGAAGCCGATCAGGTGGATCGGGCGCCAGACCGTCGCGTCGCTCTTCGCGGATCCGCTCCGCTCGTCCCCGGTTTGCGTGACAGCCGGTGCCCTTGCACCGCAGATACCCACGCGCGACCTGTACGTCTCGCCCGATCATGCGCTGTTGGTCGATGGCGTGCTGGTTCAGGCGGCCGCTCTGGTGAACGGGCTCACCATCCGGCGTCTCGATAAGCCGCCCGCGCTCTTCACGCTCTATCATATCGAGCTGGAGGACCATGCGCTCATCCTGGCCGAGGGGGCAGAGGCGGAGACCTTCGTCGATAACGTGAGGCGCCGCCGCTTCGACAACTACAGGGAATATGCGGCGTTGTACGGTGACGGCGACGCGCGCATTCCCGAGTTGGCGCTGCCACGAGCGAAGTCGGCCCGGCAACTGCCGAGGGCGGTACGCGAGCGGCTCGCCGCACGGGCCGCGGCGCTGGGCTTCGTGAGCGAGGCAGCGGCCTAGAGCGCGTCCGACGGGGTAAAACCGCCCGATCGGAGAGAAGCGCGCCAGGTGAAAAGACTTGGAGCACGGCTATCCGATCAGATGATGTCATTTGATCGGGAACGGCTCCCGGTCGAGACCTGGATGTGGCCTCCAGGCATGCCCTTCGGCTCGCGACGACGGGTTTTTTTCCCATCCTCTCGACCTCGCGTCCGGGCACCTCGGCTAACATCGGGCGTCATCGCCTATGAGGCGACGCCGCAGGCATTTAAGAGTGCTTATGGCCCTGGTGCTCTTCCGCGTTACTTCTGCGCCTAAGAGTTCCGTGCTCCGTAGTCGCGGCGCTCGGTCATGTGTGCGGCGCCGGCTAAATGACCGGAGGCGGGCCGACGGCGACTTGGCACAATCTGCATAGCTCCCGCTGAGGCCGGCGTGCATTGTCGCCGGCATGTCGCCGCGCGAATCTAACGTGGGGCCCGTAAACCAGTAAGAGGCCGAGCTTCAGCGATGCGAATCGAGGCCGAAGCGCGAGAAGGCACGGGCGGCGCCAGCAAGGACACGGGTCCGGTCCCCGCGGGCGAGTTCACGGTGGGCTTTGACCGCTTCGACCCGGACGAGGCGCTGGCGCACGGCGTGCGCGTCGACGGCCTCACCATCGATCGCGCGTCGCCGAGCAACGCCCACTTTCGCCAGATTACAGGCTCCGTCGCTCCCACCGGGCGCAAGCCCCGCGTCGAGGGCTTGCCCGGCGCCGTCCCGTGCATGCTCAGAGGCCACTCGTCGGTGGCCAGCCTGCCGCGGCGGGCCGTGGACATGCGCGATCGGCGCATGGTGGAGCTGCAGGCCGCGGCACGGGCCTGCGCGACCGGTCGATACGTCGACGAGCCTCATCGGTTTCCGACGCGTCAGGCGGGAGCCACCCTGTCCATGAGCCGGGGTGACTATCCCTGCCAGGGCGCTACATGTGTGGACGTGCCGCCGTTCGAGCGGCGGACGGAGGAGCGTTCATGCTGGCTGCCGCGGCTTTGAGCCGACTGATCTTGCTGCGCCTTGGCCTCGTCGTCCTGTTGCTGTTCGGCGCGCTCCCGCGCCCGACCTTGGCCCAGACCGACCCCCTGCCGTCCTGGAATGAGGGCAAGGCGAAAACCTCCATCATGGACTTCGTCCGGCGCGTGACGACGCAGGGATCGGCGGATTTCGTGCCGGTGGAGGAGCGGATCGCCACCTTCGACAACGACGGCACGCTATGGGCCGAGCAGCCCATGTATTTCCAGATCCTCTTCGCGCTCGACCGGTTGAAGGCCATGGCCCGGGCCACGCCGGCGCTGGCGGCGACCGAGCCCTACAAGTCGGCCCTTTCAGAGAACAACACGGTCTTGGCGGCGCTGGGCGAGAAGGGCTTCCTGCAGATCGTGGCGCTCACCCACACAGGGCTCACCGTCGCCGACTTCGAGAAGATCGTTCAGGACTGGCTGAAGACGGCCCGGCATCCGCGCTTCGACCGGCCCTACACCGATCTCGTCTACCAGCCGATGCAGGAACTCCTGGCCTATCTCAGGGCCAACGGCTTCAAGACCTTCATCGTCTCCGGTGGCGGCGTCGAGTTCATGCGGCCGTGGGCGCCCAAGGCCTACGGCATCCCACCCGAGCAGATCGTCGGCTCCAGCGGCAAGACCGAGTTCAAGCTCGACGGCGACAAGCCCGAGATCCTCAAGCTGCCGGAGATCGAATTCGTCGACGACGGTGCCGGCAAGCCCGTGGGCATCAACCGCTTCATCGGCCGCCGGCCGGTGTTCGCCGCCGGCAATTCCGACGGCGACCTGGAGATGCTGCAATGGACGACGCTGAACACGGGCCCCCGCTTGGGGCTCATCGTCCACCACACCGACGCGGAGCGCGAGTGGGCCTATGACCGCAACTCCCATGTGGGCCGCCTGGCCAAGGCGCTCGACCAGGCGCCCGAGCGTGGCTGGCTCGTGGTCGACATGAAGACCGACTGGAAGGTCGTCTTCCCCTTCCAGAAGTAAACCGCCGCCGAGGCTGGCAACCAATGCCGCATCGGACCGCCGATCGAAATTCTGTGAAAGACGCGAGAGGAGTGACGTTCATGAGTGCGGACAAGAAGATCCCTCCGGCCAACACCGTCGACAGGCGCAACCTCCTGCTCAGCGGCACGGCTCTCGCCGCCGCCGCGGTGGCGGGCGGGCCCGCGGTGGCCCAGACGACGCAGCCGCAGCCTCGGGCGGGGCAACCCGGCGCCTCGGCGGGGGCCGGCGGCCGTCCGCCCAACGTCCTCGTGATCTTCGGCGACGACATCGGCGTCTCGCAGATCAGCGCCTACACCATGGGTCTGATGGGCTACCGCACGCCGAACATCGATCGGATCGCATCGGAAGGGGCCATCTTCACCGATTCCTACGGCCAGCAGAGCTGCACCGCCGGACGCGCGTCGTTCATTTTGGGCCAGGAGCCGTTCCGTACCGGCCTGCTCACCATCGGCATGCCGGGCGATCCCCATGGCATCGCGGAATGGATGCCGACGATCGCCGACGTGATGAAGACGAAGGGCTACAGCACCGGCCAGTTCGGCAAGAACCACCTGGGCGACCAGGACCAGCACCTGCCGACCAAGCACGGCTTCGACGAGTTCTTCGGTAACCTCTATCACCTCAATGCCGAGGAGGAGCCCGAGGGCTACTTCTACCCGAAGGATCCCGAGTTCCGGAAAAAATACGGTCCTCGCGGGGTGATCCATTCCCATGCCGACGGACGCATCGAGGACACCGGGCCGCTCAACAAGAAGCGCATGGAGACCGTCGACGAGGAGTTCCTGGGCGCCGCCAAGGACTTCATCGACCGCCAGCACAAGGCCGACAAGCCGTTCTTCGTCTGGTTCAACGCCACTCGCATGCACGTCTTCACCCACCTCAAGCCCGAGAGCGACGGCAAGAGCGGCAAGGGTATCTATGCGGACGGCATGGTCGAGCACGACGGCCACGTCGGCCAGCTCCTGAAGCAACTCGACGACCTCGGCATCGCCGACGACACCATCGTCCTCTACACCACCGACAACGGCGCCGAACTCGCGCTGTGGCCGGACGGCGGCATGACGCCGTTCCACGGCGAGAAGGGCACCACCTGGGAGGGTGGCATGCGCATTCCCATGATGGTGCGGTGGCCCGGCGTGGTGAAGCCGGGAAGCCAGATCAACGACATTGTCACGCTCATGGACTGGATGCCGACCTTCGCCACGGCGGCGGGCATTCCCGACCTGAAGGAGAAGATGAAGACGGGCTTCCAGTCCGGTACGAAGACCTTCAAGGTGCATCTCGACGGCTACGACCTGACGCAACTGCTGAAGGGCGAAGCCAAGACGCCGCCACGCGACGCCATGTATTACTTCGACCAGGGCGGCAATCTGAACGCCATCCGCTGGAACGATTGGAAGTTGAGCTTCGCGGTTGCGAGCGAAGGCAACATCGCTACCGCGCTGCGTGAGACGCCAAGCTGGGCGCTCATCGAAAACCTCAGGATGGATCCCTATGAGCGGGGGATGAAGGAGGGCGGCGGTGCGATCGAGTTCCTGGCGCGCAACATGTGGCTGTTGGTGCCCATTCAAGGGAAGATCAAGGAGTTCTTCGCCGACTTCGACAAATTTCCCTACCAGGAGGGCAGCACGCTCAACGCCAGCGGCATCAACTACAGCCTCTTGCGGCAGCAGGCGGCGCTCAAGCGCCTCAAGGACCTGGAGGGCCTGGCCCCTCGTTGAGCCTGGACAGACGGAGCGAGGGAGGGGACGGCAGCAACGCCGCCCCTTTCCCCTGAAACTGGAGCGCGCGACATTCAGCTTCGGCGAGCGGCGCTCAGCCATTGTGCGCCAACGAAGGAAACGCCTGGCCCATGTCGTCAATCGATCAGATCGCTGCCATCGAGGCCCGCGTCAACGCCTCCATCATCGGCCAGGAGCGTGTCGTCGAGCGGCTGATCATCGCGCTCCTCGCCGATGGCAACGTGCTGCTCGAGGGCTTGCCCGGCCTCGCCAAAACACGGGCGATCAAGAGCCTCTCGAAGGCGCTGGAATCGGAGTTCAGCCGCATCCAGTTCACGCCCGACCTCTTGCCGTCGGACGTCACCGGCGGCGAGATCTACCGGACCGATGCGCAAGGCGCCGGCAGCTTCGAGTTCCGCAAGGGCCCGATCTTCGGCAACCTTATTCTTGCCGACGAGATCAACCGGGCGCCGGCCAAGGTTCAATCCGCCCTGCTGGAGGCCATGGAGGAGCGGCAGGTCACCGTGGCGGGCAAGCGCTATGGGCTGCCCCAGCTGTTCATGGTGCTGGCGACGCAGAACCCCATCGAGCAGGAGGGCACCTATCCGCTGCCCGAGGCGCAGATGGACCGCTTCCTCATGCACGTGCGCATCGGCTATCCGAGCGATGCCGACGAGATCAAGGTGATGCAGCTGGTGCGCGCCGAGAAGGCGGAGGCCGAGGCGGCGGCCGGGCCCGCGGCGGAGCCGGCCAAGGTTCCCCAGCAGGTTATCTTCGATGCGCGGCGAGAGATCGACGCCGTCACCAGCGCGGCCGCGGTCGAGGGCTATACCGTGGCGCTGATCGCGGCGACGCGCCGGCCGGCCGACTTCGGCGACAAGCTCGGCAAATGGATCGCCATTGGCGCCAGCCCGCGCGGCACGCTCGCGCTCGACCGCTGCGCGCGCGTCTATGCCTGGCTCCAGCAGCGGGCTTACGTGGTGCCCGAGGACGTGCAGGCGGTCATCCACGATTGCCTCCGCCACCGGGTCTCGCTCAGCTACGAGGCCAGCGCCGACGGCGTCGCGGTCGACGACGTCATCGACGAGGTCGTCAGGCAAGTGGCCGTGGCCGTGTAACGACGAGGAGGAGCGGTGGCACGCGCCTATGTCACGCTGGATGAGCTGACCCGCCTGCGCCACCGCGCCAAGGGCTTCAGCTTCCTGCCGCGCCAGCCGGTGCATAGCCTGCTCAACGGCCGCCACGCCTCGCGCCTGCGCGGCCGCGGCCTCGAGTTCGAGGAGTTGCGCCACTATGTCGAGGGCGACGACACCCGCGCCATCGACTGGCCGGCGACGGCGCGCCTGGGGTCGGCCTATCTCCGGGTCTTCACCGAGGAGCGTGACCGCCCGGTGCTGCTGCTGGTCGACCAGCGGCTCTCCATGTTCTTCGGCAGCCGGCTCACTACCAAATCGGTGGCGGCGGCCGAGGCCGCCGCCCTGTCGGCCTGGCGCGTCACCTCGCTCGGCGACCGCGTGGGCGCCATCGTCTTCTCCGAGAACGGCGTCGACGAAATCCGTCCCCGGGCACGCGCGGGCGCGGTGACGCGGGTGCTCGACACGGTGGTGCGGCACAACGGCAAGCTCGCCGCCGCCGATCCGCGCCCGGCCGATCCCGCGCTGCTGAATGAGGCGCTGCACCGGGCCGTGCGGCTCGCCAACCACGACTGGCTGGTCTGCCTGGTCACCGACACCTTCGGCGCCGACGGCGAAACGGTGCAACTGGTGACCCGGCTCACCGCGCACAACGACGTGCTCACCGTCTTCGTGTTCGATCCGCTGGAGACGGAGCTGCCGACGATCGGCGAGACGGCGATGGCCGAGGGCGAGCGGCAGGTCGAGGTGGACACCTCCGCCGCGCGGCTGCGGTCGGCCTTCGCCGCCGACTTTCGCGATCGCCGCGCCGCCGTCGAGCGCTTCTCGCGCGACCGCGCCATCCCGGTGCTGCCGGTCTCGACGGACCGGCCGGTGCTCGACCAGATGCGCGAGCTCCTCGGCCGCCGCATCGCGGCGCGCCGCGTTCACGCCGCCGAGGCCCGGTCATGAGCGGCGATCCCGCCGATCTCTCCCTGCTGCGCGACATCGCCGTGCCGGCGCCGGTCGCCTATTGGCCGCCGGCGCCGGGCTGGTGGATCCTCGCCGCGGCCCTCACGGCCGTGCTGCTCATCGGCCTTGCCGCCGCCCTCGCGCGCTACCGCCGCGACGCCTACCGGCGCCAGGCGCTGGCGGAGCTCGATGCCATCGGCCCCGTCACCACGCCGGCGGCGGCGCAGCGCCTCTCCGCCGTGCTGAAGCGCGCCGCGCTGGTGGCCTACCCGCGCCAGGCGGTCGCGTCGCTCACCGGCTCGGCGTGGCTCGGCTTCCTCGATCGCACCGGCGGCACCGACGCCTTCAGCCGTGGCGCGGGGCGGCAACTGACAGCCGCGGCCCTGGGCGCCGGGGCGCCAGCCGACGGCACTGCGCTGGCCCGGGCGGCCCGACAGTGGCTGGCGCGTCACCGGCCTGCCGAGGGGGGCGAGGGATGCTGACCTTCGCCTATCCGCTCATCGCCCTGCTGCTGCCGCTGCCGCTCCTGGTCTATTATCTTATGCCGCCCTACGCGCTGCACCGCGCCGCCGTCCGGGTGCCGTTCCTGGCCACGATCGCCAGGCTTTCGGGCGCGTCGCCGCAGGCGGGCGCCGTCGTGCGCCGCCGCGGCATCTGGCGCACGGGCGTCCTCGTCATGTGCTGGGCCCTGGCGCTGCTGGCGCTGATGCGGCCGCAGCGCATCGAGCCGCCGGTTCACCACGACCAGCCGGCCCGCGACCTGCTGCTGCTGGTCGACCTGTCCGGCTCCATGGACACCCGGGATTTCACCGATCCGACGGGCGCACGGACCGACAGGCTCACTGCGGTCAAGCAGGTGCTCGACGACTTCCTGTCCCGCCGGCAGGGCGACCGCATCGGCGTCGTGGTCTTCGGCGATGCGCCCTTCCTGTTGGCGCCGTTCACGGCCGATCTCGACCTCGCCCGCCGCCTGCTCGGGGAGATGCAGGTCGGCATCGCCGGTCCGCGCACGGCGCTGGGCGACGCCATCGGCCTCGGCGTCAACCTGTTCGCGGCCTCGACGGTGCCGGCCAAGACCATGATCGCGCTGACCGATGGCAACGACACCGCCAGTGCCGTGCCGCCGGCCGAAGCGGCGCGGGTCGCCAAGGACAACGGCATCGTTGTCCACACGGTCGCCATCGGCGATCCGGCCGCCGTGGGCGAGGACAAGCTCGACGAATCGGCGCTGCGCGATGTTGCCGCGGTGACGGGCGGCGGCTTCTACCGTGCCCTCGACCGAGCGCAACTCGCCGAGATCTATAACCGGCTGGATGCGGCGGAGCCGCGCAAGATCGACACGGTGTCGTTCTCGCCGCGCACCGAGCTCTACTGGTGGCCGCTGGCGGCGCTGACCGGGCTGTCGATGCTGGCCCAGGTGCTGGCGCACGCGCGCCGCTGGCGCCGCCGCCGGGTGGGGCCGGTGACGGCATGAACGACCTGCTGGCCCATCTGCATCTGCTGCGGCCGTGGTGGCTCCTGCTGCTGGTGCCGGCGCTCGTGCTGTGGTGGATCGAGCGACGGGCGAGCGACAGCACGGCGGCCTGGGCCAAGGTGATGGATGCCGACCTCCTGGCGGTGCTGCGCAGCGGCGGCGAGCGCCGCTCCGCCTTCGCCCGGGCCGACGTGCTGCTGGCCGGCTGGATCCTGGGCATCGTCGCCATCGCAGGGCCGACGTGGCGCGAGCTGCCGCAGCCGTTCGCGGCGCCATCGCCGCCGGCCATGGTCGTGCTCAAGGTGGCATCCTCGATGTTGACGCCGGATCTTTCGCCGACTCGGCTCGACCGCGCCCGCCAGAAGCTTGCCGATCTCATGGCAGCGCGCCCGGGCGCTGCGACCGGGCTCGTGGCCTACGGCGGCTCGGCCCACCTGGTGCTGCCGCCCACGCCCGACAAGGACGTCGTGGCCACCATGGCCGGGGCGCTGTCGCCGCAGATCATGCCGGTGAGCGGCGACGCGCTCGCCAAGGCGGTCGCCCTGGCCAGCGACGTGCTGCGCCGGGGCCAGCAGGGCGGCGCCGTCCTCATCGTGACCGACACGGTGGCGCCGGACCAGGTCGCTGAGCTGGCCGGCGCCGCCGCGGGCGTGCCCACCGTGATCTTCGCCGTGGTGCCGCCGGCGAACGCCGACAGGGACACGGCACTGGCCGCCGCGGCGCGGGCGCTCTCCGCTCCCATCGTCGAGACCACTCCGGACGAGGCCGACGTGGCGAGGATGGTGCGGCGCCTCGCTGCGGCCCCGCAGGCGCCGGCCCCGGGCGAGGCCGCGCGCTGGCAGGAGGCCGGCTACTGGCTGACTCCCATCATCGCGCTGATCGCGCTCGGCTGGTTCCGGCGCGGCTGGGTATTGGGGTGAGCCGCGCCATGATCGCATCCGTGAGATCGCTGGCGTCCAGACATCCGCTGATGGTAGTGGCGGGGCTGACCGTCGCGGCGCTGGCGCTGGGCGCCTGGCGCCTGGGCCTGAAGGACCTCTGGGCCGGCCCCGACCAGCGCGGCCGGTGGCTGTTCGAGCGGCAACGCTACGACGAGGCAGCGGCGGCCTTTCAGGACCCAATGTGGCGCGGCGTGGCGTTGATGCGAGCCGGGGACTTCAAGCAGGCGGCGCAGGTGCTGGGCGGCATCGATACCGGGCTGGCCGCCTACGACCAGGGCAACGCCCTGGTGATGCTGGGGAAATACGACGAGGCGGTGGCCCGCTACGACCGCGCCCTGGCGCTGCGCCCGGGATGGGCGGATGCCGCCGCCAACCGGGCCCTTGCCCAGGCGCGGGCCGAGCGGCTCAAGGCGCCGGGGGCCGATGCCGGCGATCAGCGCGAGGGCGCCGATCAGATCGTCTATGACAAGGACAAGAAAGACGAAGGCGGCCAGGATACCGAGACCGCCGGCGAGGCCATGAGCGACGCCGCCGTGCGGGCGCTGTGGCTCAAGCGGGTGCAGACGCGGCCGGCCGATTTCCTGCGGGCTCGCTTCGCGTATCAGCTGCAGGTGGCGCCGCCGGCGGGGGTCGGGCCGTGAGAATGCTGTGGCTCTGCCTGCTGACGCTGTGGCTGGCGGCGCCCGTCCAGGCCCAGCCCGCCACCGGCGCGTCGCCACAGCCGCCCATCCTGGTGCGCACGTCGGTCGCACCGGCCCAGGGCGCCGTGGTCGGGCAGCGTATCGCGCTCTATGTCGACGTGCTGTTTCGCGGCGAGATGCCGAGGCCGCCGCGGGTGACCGTGCCGGAGCTGCCCGGCGCCCAGATCATCCGCTTCGAGTCGCAGGCGACGACGATCAACGACACGATCGCGGGCACCGCCTACATCGGGCAGCGTTTCGAATTCGCCGTCTATGCACGCCACGGCGGCTCCTTCACGGTGCCGCCGGCGACCGTGACGGTGCTCGACCGCGACGGCAACGAGACGTCCACCGTCCATGGCGAGGCCGTCACCGTCGCGGTCGCCGTGCCGCCCGGCGTCGATGTGTCCAAGCCGGTGATCGCCTCGAACCGCGTCGAACTCGACGAGAGCTGGGCGCCCAGTCCCACGACCGCCTTCAGGGCCGGCGACGCGATCGTCCGCACCATCACGCGCACGGCGGCCGACGTGCCGGGCCTTGCCATGCGCGACCTCGGCTTTGCCGCGCCGCCGGGCGTGCGCGTCTACGTCGACACCCCCGTCAGCCGGGACGAGGTCGCCCGCGGCGTCGTCACCGGGCGGCGCACCGATAAGGTCACCTACGTCTTCGAGCAGGAGGGCCGGTATGCCCTCCCGGAGGTCGCGCAGCCATGGTGGGACCTCGGCGCAGGGACGCTGCGCCAGGCGAGCGGGGCCGGCGTAGCCGTTGCCGTGACGGCCGCGCCGTCGGGGAGCGGGCTCGGGCAATCGGTTGGAGGCGGAGCGTGGCAGTTGATGGCCGCCGTGGTCGCTGGCGCTGCTACAATCGTAGCTCTGCTCGTCTGGGCCCTGCCGCGTCTTGACGCGTGGCGGGCGCGGCGCCGGCAACGCTGGGAGGCGTCCGAAGCCAAGGCCTTCCGCGACCTCATGGCAGCCTGCCGGGGCGATGATGCGACAGGGCTCTATGGCGCGCTCGCGACGTGGCGGAGGCGTCTGCCGGCCGAGGCCGCCTCGCGCCTCGCGCCGCTGGCGGAGCCGCTGGAGCAGGCCTTGTTCGGATCGCCGCGGGGCATGTGGTCGCCGCCGCAGGCCAAGCGGCTCGGCGACGCGGCCCAGGCGGCACGCACGGCGCTGTTGGTTCCCGATCGACAAGCGGTGGCGGCTCTGCCGCCGCTCAATCCGGGCGCGGCTGTCGGCGCGCGGGCGCCGCTACAGCAGGTTCTGAACCGCGCGGGCGATCGGTAGCTCCTCGTTGGCAGGGATGACCAGCACGTCCACCGCGGAGCCGTCGCGGCTGATGCGCTGGGCATTGTGCCGGTTGCGCTCGCCGTCGAAGTCGATGCCGGCCCACGCGAGCGCCGAGGCGATGGCGGCGCGCACGCCCGGCGCGTGCTCGCCGATTCCCGCGGTGAAGACCAGCACGTCGAGGCCGCCCAGCGCCGCCATCAGCGAGCCGGCCTCGCGCACCGCGCGGTAGGCGAACAGCTCGAGTGCCTCCTCGGCGCAAGCATCGCCGCTTTCAGTCAGCACGCGCACGTCGTCGCTCAGCCCGGAGACGCCGAGCAGCCCGGACTGCTTGTTGAGCAGTTCGGCGACCGCTGCGGGGGCCATGCCGCGCTCCTGGATCAGGTACAGGACGAGGCCCGGATCGATGGCGCCGGAGCGCGTGCCCATCATCAGCCCGTCGAGCGCCGTAAAACCCATGGTCGTGGCGACACTGCGGCGCTCGCGCATGGCGCACAGGCTGGCGCCATGGCCCAGATGCGCAACGATGACGCGGCCCTCGCACCGCCGCCCAATCAAATCGGGCAGCGTCTCGGCGATGTGCTGGTAGGAGAGGCCGTGAAAGCCGTAGCGCAGCACTCCTTCGTCGGCGAAGGACCGGGGCAGCGGCAGCAGTTGCGCCAGGCGCGGCTGGGTGCGGTGGAAGGCGGTGTCGAAGCAGGCCACTTGCGGCAGGCCGGGCCAGGCCTGCGCGACGGCGCGCAGCGCCGCCAGGTTGTGGGGCTGGTGCGCCGGTGCCAGCGGGGTGAGCGCCGCGAGTTGCGCCAGGATGGCGTCGTCGACGAGCACGGGGGCGGTGAAGCGAGGGCCGCCGTGCACCACCCGGTGCCCCGCCGCCCGCAGGCTCAGGCCGGGTTCCTCCCGAATGCGCTTCAGGATCCAGGCGATCGCCGCCTGGTGGTCGGCGTGGTGCGAGAGCGAGCGGGGAGCGCCGAAGATCGCGCCGTCCGGTCCGCTGACATCGAGGCCGGTTTCGCCGCCGATGCCCCGCACGTTGCCACGGGTGAGCGGCTCGAGCGTGTCGGCGTCGTACAGCGCGAACTTCATGCTCGATGAGCCGGCGTTCAGAACCAGGATGGCGTTGCTCACGTCGGATGCTCCGGTCGCGCGGGGGCGGGGATCAAATCAACTTGGCAGTTTGCGTCGTTTGCCCTGACGGAGGCGGACATGTGCGGCCGCCCCCAATTCGACAATGCGAACCGGCCCGTTATGCTCCCCGTCGGCTGCGATCGGCCGAACGGGAGGCGCCCAGCGTCCGATGGTGCGGGCACTGCGCAGATCGCATGGACCGACGCGCGGCCGCCGATCGAGGTCAACACGTGAAGGTGCCGTTTGTATTGCCCTTCGGCCGATGCGGTGCCGTCGGCCGGCGCCCTTCATCGGTTCGTCGTGGCTTCCAGGCCAGATTTGTTCCGCTGGGAAGCCGCATCCCATCACTGGTTCGCAGACGACAGCAAGGAGAACGATCAATGAGTGAACGCGCCAACGTGAACCCTGTCGATCAGAGCGGCGCGGCCGGCGCCGTGGACGGCGACTTCGCGCTGCTGGATGCCTATTGGCGGGCGGCCAACTATCTCTCCGTCGGGCAGATCTATCTGCTGGCCAACCCGCTGCTGCGCGAGCCGCTGGCGCCCGAGCATATCAAGCCACGCCTGCTCGGCCACTGGGGCACGACGCCGGGGCTCAACTTCATCTACGCCCACCTCAACCGGGTGATCCGTGCCCGCGACCTCGATGTGATCTACATCTGCGGGCCGGGGCACGGCGGGCCCGGCATGGTGGCCAACGCCTATCTGGAGGGCACCTACACCGAGGTCTATCCGACCATCACGGAAGACGTCGACGGCCTCCAGCGGCTGTTCCGCCAGTTCTCCTTCCCCGGCGGCATTCCGAGCCACGCGGCGCCGGAGACGCCCGGCTCCATCCATGAGGGCGGCGAGCTCGGCTATTCGCTGGCCCATGCCTTCGGCGCCGCCTTCGACAACCCGGACCTGGTGGTGGCGTGCGTGGTCGGCGACGGCGAGGCCGAGACCGGACCGCTCGCCGCGTCCTGGCACTCCAACACCTTCCTCAACCCGGTCCACGACGGCGCCGTGCTGCCGATCCTGCACCTCAACGGCTACAAGATCGCCAACCCGACCGTGTTCGGGCGCATGAGCGACAAGGACCTGATCCACCTGTTCAAGGGCTACGGTTACGAGCCGCTGATCGTCTCCGGCTCCGAGCCCGGCCCGATGCACCGGCAGATGGCTGCCACGCTCGACCAGGCGCTCGACCGCATCCACGCCATCCAGCAGGAGGCGCGGGCCGGCGCCGCGACGGGCAACGCCATGCCGCGCTGGCCGATGATCATCCTGCGCAGCCCCAAAGGCTGGACCGGCCCCAAGGAGGTCGACGGCAAGCGCGTGGAGGGCTTCTGGCGGGCGCACCAGGTGCCGATCGACAAGGCGAAGGAGAACCCGGCGCACCGGGCGCTGTTGGAAAGCTGGATGCGCGGCTATGAGCCGGAGGCGCTGTTCGACGACCATGGGCGCCTGCGGGCCGAACTGCGGGGGCAGGCGCCGCAGGGCGCGCGGCGCATGAGCGCCAATCCGCACGCCAATGGCGGCCTCAAGCGGCGCCGGCTCACGCTGCCGCCGATCGATGGCTACGCGGTCGGGCTGGAGCGCCCGGGCGGCGGCAGCGTCGAGGCCACCCGCGTCATGGGCACTTATCTGCGCGATGTCATGCGCCTCAATGCGGATGCCCGGAATTTCCGCCTGTTCGGCCCCGACGAGACCGCCTCGAACCGCCTCGACGCGGTATTCGAGGTGACGGACCGGGTGTGGATGGAGGAGATCGAGCCCTATGACGTCCACCTCGCCCGCGACGGGCGCGTGGTGGAGATCCTCTCCGAGCACCTCTGCCAGGGCTGGCTGGAAGGCTATCTGCTCACCGGCCGGCATGGCCTGTTCTCGTGCTACGAAGCCTTCGTGCACATCGTCGATGCGATGTTCAACCAGCACGCCAAGTGGCTGAAGATCGCGCGCGGCCTGCCGTGGCGGGCGCCGATCGCCTCGCTCAACTACCTCCTGACCTCGCACGTCTGGCGCCAGGACCACAACGGCTTCACCCACCAGGACCCCGGCTTCGTCGACCACGTGGTCAACAAGAAGGCGGACGTCGTGCGGGTTTACCTGCCGCCGGATGCCAACACGCTGCTGTGGGTCACCGAGCACTGCCTCAATACCTACGACCGCATCAATGTGATCGTCGCCGGCAAGCAACCGTCGCCGCAGTGGCTCTCCATGGAGGAAGCCAAGCGCCACTGCGAGGCGGGCCTCGGCATCTGGGGCTTCGCCAGCAACGATGACGACGGCCGCGAGCCCGACGTCGTGCTCGCCTGCGCCGGCGACGTGCCGACGCTGGAGACGGTGGCGGCGGCCGACCTGCTGCGCCAGCAGCTGCCGTCGTTGCGCGTGCGCGTGGTCAACGTCGTCGACCTCATGACCCTGCAATCCAAGGATGATCACCCGCACGGGCTGACCGACGCGGAATTCGACGGCATCTTCACCACCGACAAGCCGGTGATCTTCGCCTACCACGGCTATCCGCATCTCATTCACCGGCTGACCTACTCGCGGACCAACCACGGCAACTTCCATGTGCACGGCTACCAGGAGGAGGGGACGACGACGACGCCCTTCGACATGGTGGTGCTCAACCGGCTCGACCGCTTTCATCTCGCCATCGCCGCCATCGAGCGGGTCGCGGGGGCCAACGCGGCCGCCGGCCACGTCAAGCAACGCTTCCGCGACAAGCTGATCGAGCACCGCGCCTACGTATGCGAGCACGGCGAGGATATGCCCGAGATCCGCAACTGGGGCGGCTGGACCTAGAGCGTTTTCGAGCGAAGTGGACGCCGGTTCGCGTGAAGAAAACGCGACAAATCAAATAGATAGAGCATTTCGGCGATTCGAAGAAACGCGGAAATGCTATAGGCGGTCTGCGCAGAAGCACGAGAGAGACAGATGCCCGGCCAGGCCCGCATGTCCAAGGAGATGGATAGCCGGGTCAAGCCCGGCTATGACGTTGAGGTTCGAGGGTTGTCGCGTCCCACCTCGTCATGGCCGGGCTTGACCCGGCCATCCATCCGCCTGGGAAGACGGCGCGGCGCGACGGACCAGCCTGTCCAAAGTTCAGCGCACGGCCCTTGGCGCTCAATTGAGGTTCGTCAGCGTCCCTGGCCGGAGGGTGCCTGCCCGTACGCGCGCCTGCGCGCCGGGCGGCAACAGTCGCGCGCGAGCATGCTCGAACGTCGGCCGGCCGGCCTTGAGGCCGAGCAGCGGCTGGGCGATCTCGCCCACCGCCTCCGTGGCCGTCACCGCGTCGAGCACCACCAGATCGGCGGGATGGCCGACCGCGAGGCCGTAGTCGGTCAGGCGCAGGAGCCGCGCCGGCGCCGTGGTGACGAGGTCGAGGCAGGCTCCGATCTCGCTTGGATCGACGTGCGCCACATGGGCGTAGAAATTGGCCATGCGCAAGAGCGAGGCATCGCCGAACGGCGTGAACGGGTTGAGGATGTTGTTGGAGGCGATCGAGCAGACGACGCCGCGGGCGGCGAGGCGGTGGGCCGGCGTCAGCCCGCGCGGCGCGCTGTGGCTCGCGTCCCGGCCCATCAGATAGACGTCCGTCGCCGGGAGCACCGTCACCGCGACGCCGGCCTCGGCCAGCTGGTCGGCGATGCGGTCGCGCTCGCCTGCCGGCAGCGCCGACAGCTTGGTGACGTGGCCGACGGCGACGCGCCGGCCATAGCCGTGCCGCCGGGTCTGGCGGACGATCTCGTCGAGGTGCATCCACGTGGGATCGAGGTCGAAGTCGAGGTGAAAGTCCAGGTCGACGTCGAAGCGGGCCGCCAACTCGAACAGGCGGCCGATCTGCCCATGCGGATCGCTGTCGGTGTAAGGGCAGCCGCCCAGCGCATCGGCACCGGCCGCGAGCGCCTCCGCGAGCAGGTCCTCGGTGCCGGGATCGTTGGTCAGCCCCTCTTGCGGAAAGGCGCAGATGGAGAGGTCGAGCGCCCAGCGATAGTCCCGCCGCAGCGCCTTGATTGCCTCGAAGCTGCGTAAGCCGGCGCGGGGATCCACCTCCACGTGGGTGCGCATGCGCGTGGTGCCCTTGGCGATGGCCGTGTCGAGCACCCGCGCCCCGCGCGCGTAGACATCGTCGGCCGTGAACGACGGCTTCAGCGCCGCCACCGCCCTGATCGCGGCGGCGAGGTCGGCGTGCCCGTGGCCGCAGCGACCCAGGATGCAGGCCTTGTCGAGATGGATGTGCGTCTCGACGAAGCCGGCGATCACCAGGCGGCCGCCCGCATCGCGCTCGGGCGCCAGCGCATCGAGGCGCGGCGCGAGGGCGGCGATCCGTCCGTCGCGGATACCGATGTCGATCGGCTCGCTGCCGCTCTGGACGACGGCCCGGCGCACGATGAGATCGAAGGCGGAACCAGGGTCCGTCTGCATGGGCGCTCCGGTGCATTCTACAGACCGCTATAGCCGTCTCGCCGCTGCCTCGCAGGGTCGAATTGTGTGCAGATGAATCTCTATTTTGCCAAAATAAATTGCATGCACTTAGTCCGGGGCGGCATTAGCATCGCCGCGTCGAAGGAGTTGCCATGCCGGCCGCGTCCCCTGCCCAGCCACGGCCCGGTCTCGCCGATGCGGAGATCGTGCGCGCCTATCTCGAAGCCTCCATGATCCCCGATCCCGATGCCGCCGCGGCCTACATGAAGCCCGGGGCGCCGATCACCTTTACCGGCGGGCGCGTGTTCGACAGTCCGCGCGGCCCCACGGCCTTCAACAAGGGCCGCTACAAGTGGGTGAAGAAACGCATGGAGCGCTTCGACGTCTGCCCCGCCGAGGGGGAGACCGTCGTCTACAGCGTCGGCACGCTCTTCGGCGAATGGCCGGATGGCACACCGTTCGAGGGCAATCGCTACATCGATCGCTTCGTCGTGCGCGACGGCCGGATCGTGCGGATGGACGTGTGGAACGACAGCGCCGAGCGCATCCTGCTCCAGCGCGGCATCACGGCCTGAAGCCGATCGAGGACGGGTCGGTTCCGCCGCCTTGCGCCGGGCCGTTCAGCCCGTCCGCAGGCGTGGACGCCCCACCCGCCGCGCCGGCACGGCATCGCGTGCCTCGGCTGCATAGGGGGCCAGGACGCCCATCAGGTCGAGGCCGTGCGGCTTGCCCGGTCCGACCAGGGCCCGGCTGGCGACCGATTCCAGATGGTGGCCCATGAGCTCCATCACCCGATCGGTATCCCCGGCGGCCAGAGCGGCGATGACCAGGCGGTGCTCGTTGATGGCGCATTCGGATGAGTGCGGGCGGCTGTAGAGCGACAACGTCAGGCAGCAGCGGTAAGCCAGTTCGCTGACGTAGCGGATGAGGATGGGGCTGTTGGTCATCTGCGCCAGCAGCACGTGGAACTCCGTCGCCAGCCGGATCGACACCGCGTCGGGCCCGTCGCGCGCGGCGTCCTCGAGATCGACATGGGCTTCCAGCTCGGCGAGTTGCGCGCGGCTCAGGCGCCCGGCCAGCTGACGCACCACCAGCCGCTCCATCTCGATGCGCACGTCGAAGGCATCGCGCGCTTCCTGCCAGCTCGGCGTGGCGACTACGGCGATCCGGTTGCGCCGCAGCTCGATCAGCCCTTCCGCCGCCAACTGCCCGAGGGCGTGGCGGGCGATGGTGCGGCTGACGCCGAAGCGTTCGCCCAGGGTGTCCTCGGGCAGCTTGGCGCCGGGCTCGAGCGCCTGCTCGATGATGGCACGCCTCAGCGCCCGGCAGATGGTTCCGACCTTGTCGCCGGCATCCAGCGCGTTGTCCTTGCCGCGTGCCATGGCCGAGTCTCGCGTGGCTGGAGGTATTTCGCCATCGGGTGGGATCATCAAATGGCGGGCATGCTCAGAATCTTTTTTTGCGCCTGGATGAGTCCATCGCCAGGGTCACTTACCTCCCGGCTGGGCCTCGAGGCAAGACGGCGCGCTGACGGGCGATAGGCAATTGCATGCACTTTTCCGGGCAGACTGCACAAGTTTAAGCCGGCCGAGGACGACCTCCCCCGTGCCACGAAGCTTGCGGTGAGAGCCCATTCACCCTGGCCTCGCACTTGCATGCACTTTGTCATGATGCACGCGCCACTCACAGCAATCGAGGCGGAGACGGCGGCGCGGTCCCGCGCCGCGGCGATCGCCGTGGAGTTGTCGGCCGCCGCCGTGACCTTCGGGCAGGGCGAGCGCGCGGTGGCGGCCCTCCAGGCGACGGAACTGCGCATTCCCGACGGGGAGTTCGTCGCCCTCGTCGGTCCCTCCGGCTGCGGCAAGTCGACGATCCTGAAGCTCGCGGCCGGCTTGGTGCGGCCAAGTGCCGGCGTCGTCGTGGTCGGCGGACGCGAGGTCGCGGCCAAGGCCCTGCGCATCGGCATGGCCTTCCAGAATCCGACCATGCTGCCGTGGCTGACGATCGAGCAGAACGTCATGCTGCCGCTGAAGATCGTCGAGCCCTACCGGTCGCAGTTTCGGCGCCAGCGCAAAGCCTCGTTCCGCGACAAGGCGCATGCGCTGCTGGCGCAGGTGGGCCTGACGGGCTTTGCCACGCGCTACCCCTGGCAGTTGTCGGGCGGCATGCTGCAACGGGCCAATCTGTGCCGGGCGCTGATCCACGAGCCGCGCCTGCTGCTGCTCGACGAGCCCTTCGGCGCCCTCGATCAGTTCACGCGCGAGGAGCTGTGGAGCATCTTGCAGGATCTGTGGCTCGTCCATCGCCCCACCGTCCTGCTGGTCACCCACGACCTGCGCGAGGCCGGCTTCCTCGCCAACCGCATCTGCGTCATGAGCGCCCGCCCCGGCCGCATCATCGACGACAGCGCCGTCGCCTTCGCGCGCCCGCGCACCATCGCTATGACCTTCGAGCCGGATTTCGTCGCCCTCAACCAGCGCCTGCGCGACCTCATCACCGACGCGCGCCGCGCCGCGCCCGCGCCGTCGGAGGCCTGACCATGCCGCGACCCGAGATCCGCCAGAAGCTCGCCTCGGCGGGGCTGATCGTGCTGTTCTTCGTCGGCTGGGAGGTCTTCTGCGTCGTCTCCGGCATGTCGGACCTGATCCTGCCGCGGCCCTCGCAGGTCTTCGTCACGCTGGTCCAGCGCCTGCCGGTGCTGTGGCCGCATATCGTGCAGACCCTTGTCACCACGATGATCGGCTTCATCCTGGGGGTGGCGCTCGGCATCCTGCTCGGCGCCTTGATCGGCGTCTCCAAGACGGCCTATGACACCGTCTATCCCCTGCTCATCGGTTTCTCGTCGATCCCCAAGGTCGCGGTCGTGCCGATCTTCGTGCTGTGGTTCGGCTCGGGCACCGTGCCGGCGGTGCTCACCGCGCTGGCCATCTGCTTCTTTCCGATCGTGGTCAACATCGCCACCGGCCTCGCCACCACCGAGCCGGAGCTGGAAGACGTTCTCAAGGCGCTGGGGGCCAGCAAGTTCGACATCCTGTGGAACGTCGGCCTGCCGCGCACCATGCCGTTCTTCTTCGCCTCGCTGAAGGTTGCCATCACCTACGCCTTCGTCGGCACGGTGCTGGCCGAGACGGTCGCCTCCAACCGCGGCATCGGCAACGTGATGATGAGCGCCTCGTCGAACTTCAACGTGCCGCTGCTGTTCGCCGGCCTGTTCATCCTCGCCGCGCTCGGTGTCGCCCTCTACGTCGCCTTCTCGCTCATCGAGGCGCGGGTGACCGGGTGGGCGACGCGCCGCAACGACCTCGCCGCCGCCGCGTGAGGCGCAGGCGTCACCAAGGAGGGCAAGATGTTGAAACGATTGGCGGCAATAGTCATCGCCGGCGGGCTGCTTGCGACCGCCGCTCGAGCCGACGAGGTGAAGATCAAGTTCACGCTCGGCTGGAAGACACAGGGCAGCGATGCGGCGTTTTTCTACGCCAAGGACAAGGGCTACTTCAAGGATGAGGGCCTCGATGTGGTCATCGACCAGGGCGAGGGATCGGGCGCCACGGTGACGCGCATCATGTCTGGCGCTTACGATGCCGGCTTCGGCGACGTCAACGCCATCATTCAGAACGCCTCGGCCAAGCCGGACGAGGCCCCCGTCATGGTCTACATGATGTGGAACCGGCCGCCCTTCGCCGTCGTCTCCAAGACCGCGAGCGGCATCGCCGGCCCCAAGGATCTGGAGGGCCGCACTCTGGGCGGCGCCCAGGGCACGCCCACGACCCGCCTGCTGACGGTGTTCGCCCGCACGAACGGCCTCGACATGGAGAAGATCAAGCTCTCCAACATGGCGCCCAACCTGCAAGAGCCGATGCTGATCAAGGGCGACATCGACGCCGCCCTGGTCTTCAATATCACCAGTTACTTCAACCTGGTGCTGAACCGGCAGGATCCGGACAAGGACTTCAAGTGGCTCACCTTCGGCGACTACGGACTTGATCTCTACTCCAACGGCGTGATGGTGTCGCGCAAGCTGCTGGCTTCCAATCCCAAGGCTGTGGCCGGCCTGGTGCGCGCCATCAACAAGGCGACGATCGCCATCGCCAAGGATCAGAACGCCGGCATGGCGGCGGTCGTCAACTTCGATAATCTGGTCAACGAGCCTGTCGAGAAGCGCCGTTTGCAGTATTCGTTCGACAAGCTCATCATCTCGCCCGAGATGAAGGAGATCGGCATCGGCGACGTCAAGGACGACCGCATGGCGCGCGCCATCGGCATCGTCGTCGAGGGCTATCAGCTGGCGCGCGCGCCGAAGCCGGAGGAGATCTTCTCGCGCCAGTTCCTGCCGCCGCGCACGGAGCGCGACCTCGTCTACGTGGCGAACTGAGACCCGGCCGGGATGACGTCTCTTCCCCCTCCTTCGGCCGAGCCCGTGCGGCGCCCGAGGGGAACTCTCGCGGCGCCGACCAAGGACCGGCGCCGTCGGCACGACACCGCGAAATCATGACGACCCGGGTCGCGGCCAGCCATCTGTTCGCAGATGCCGAGCGCGGCGTCCTCGCCGATGTCGCGCTCGAACACGCGGCCGGCCGCATCACCGGCCTGGAGGCCGGCCAGCCGGTCGCCGGCCCGCGCCGCTTCGTTGTCCCGGCGCTGGTCAACGCCCACGATCACGGCCGCCCGGCCATGGCCTCCTTCGGCGCCGGTGGCATGCCGCTGGAGACCTGGATCGCCCGCTCCGCCTTCGGCGCGCCGCCGGAGCCCTATCTGGCCACGGCGGTGCCGCTTGCCCGTGCCGCCCGCGCGGGCTGCGGCGCAATGATGATCCACTACACGCGGCCGAGCGGCACCATGGCGCTGGTGGACGAGGCCCGCGCCATTGCCCGGGCGGCGGGGGACGTCGGCATACGCCTCGCCTTCGCGCTCGCCGTGCGCGACCGGAATCCGCTGGTCTACGGTGATGGAGCGGCGGTGCTGGCGCAACTGCCCGCCGAGGGGCGCCGCGCCGTCGAAGAGCTGTTCGTGCGCCCCGCGATGGCGCCCCGCGCCTATGTCGAGCTGGTCGACGCCATCGCCGCGGCGATCGCCGGCCCGACGGTCGACGTGCAGTTCGGGCCGGCCGGCGTGCAATGGTGCTCGCCGCCCATGCTGGAGGCCATCGCCGCCCATTCGGCCCGCACCGGCCGGCGCGTGCACATGCATCTGCTCGAGACCGTCTACCAGCGCGCCTGGGCCGACCGCACGTTTCCCGGCGGAATCGTCGCCTATCTCAGGGACATCGGCCTCCTGTCCGAGCGGCTGACGTTGGCCCATTGCACCCATGCGCGGCCCGACGAACTCGATCTCATCGCCGCGGCCGGCGCTACCATCGTCACCAACTTCAGCTCCAACCTGCACCTGCGGTCCGGCCTGGCACCCATTGCCGAGGCCCACCGGCGCGGCTGCCGCATCGCCGTCGGCATCGACGGCGTCGCCCTCGATGAGGACGACGATGCCATCCGCGAGATGCGCTTGGTCCAGCTCGTGCACGACGGCGTCGGATTCGGGCGGACGTGGAGCCCGGCGGAGTTCCTGGCGCTGGCGCTGCGCGACGGACGGCGGGCCGTCGGCGCGCCCGGGGACGGACGGCTCGTGCCGGGCGCGCCCGCCGATTTCGCGGTCCTCGATCTCGACCGGCTCGATCGCGACGCGATCATGCCCGTCGATCCGCTCGACCTCATGTTCGCCCGGGGCAACACATCCTGCGTGCGCGACGTCGTGGTCGACGGCCGCACCATCGTCCGCGACGGCCGGCCGACCGGCATCGACTTGGCCGCGGCAGAAGCCGAGCTGCGTGCGCGGTTTCGCGCCGCCTTGCCCCGCTATGCTGCGCTCGAGCGGCACTGGCGCCCGTTCGACGCCGCGCTCACGGAGTGGTTCCGCAGCTATTGCGGCTGCGCGTAAGAGCGCGGCCTATCCGGGATAGACGGGCCGGTAGGCGGCCGCGCGGATGTGGGCGGCGATGTCGTCCGGCCGCGGCACACGGGCCAGCCCCTTGTCGAAGATGCACGTGGCGATGCGCTCGGCGACGTGCAGCGAGGCCTCGAAGATGGCGCTTTGCGGTGGATAGATCAGGCCGGTCGCCAGGTTATCGTCGGTCACCTGCTCGGCGACGGCCTTGGCGGCGACGATGAACATGTCCTCGGTGACACGCGTGGCTTCGGTGGCGTAGACCGCCATGCCCATGGCGGGAAAGATGTAGACGTTGTTGCCCTGCCCCGGCACGAAGGTCCTGCCGGCCAGTTCGACCGGCGGGAAGGGGCTGCCGCTGGCGAAAATGGCGCGGCCGTCCGACCAGCGATAGGCCTCCTCCGCCGTGCATTCCGAGCGCGAGGTCGGGTTGGAGTAGGGGAAGATGATCGGCCGTTCGTTGATCGCCGCCATGGCCTCGATCACCTGCTGATTGAACAGCTTGGGCACCGTGCTGACGCCGATAATGGCGGTGGGGCGCAAGGCCTTCACCGCGTCGGCGAAGTTCGAGAGCGGCGCATGGTCGATGGCGAACGGCTTCTGGAAGTCGGCCAGATCGGGGCGCGAGGTGACCATCAGGCCGTTGATGTCGAACAGCTGGCTGCGGGCCCGGGCCTGATCGAGCGGCAGGCCTTCGAGCGCCATGGCCTCGCTGATCAGCTCGGCGATGCCCGTTGCGGCGGAGCCGCCGCCCAGGAACAGGAAGCGCTGGTCCGTCAGCTTGCCGCCGGAGAGGCGCAGCGCGCCGAAGATGCCCGCCAGCGCCACCGCCGCCGTGCCCTGGATGTCGTCGTTATAGGTGCAGATCCTGTCGCGGAAGCGCTCCAGGATCGGCACGGCGTTGATGTTGGCGAAATCCTCCCATTGGATGCAGCACTTGGGGTAGAGCGCCTCGACCGCCGCGACGAACTCGTCGATGAAGGCGAGATAGTCGGCGCCGCGCACCCGCTCCTGCCGCAGGCCGAGGTATAGCGGGTCTTCTTGCAGGTCGTGGTTGTTGGTACCGACGTCCAGCGTGATGGGAAGGCAGCATTGCGGGGGAACGCCGGCGCAGGCGGTGTAGAGGGCCAGCTTGCCGAGGGGAATGCCCATGCCGCCGACCCCCTGGTCGCCCAGCCCCAGGATGCGCTCGCCGTCGGTGACAACGATGAAGCGTACGTCGCGCTGGGGCCAGTTGCCGAGAAGTTCCTTGATCCGTCCGCGGGCGGTGATCGGCAGATACATGCCGCGCGCGCCGCGGAAGATATGGTCGAACTTCTGGCAAGCCTCGCCCACGGTCGGGGTGTAGACCAGCGGCATGAAGGTGGCGGGATCGGCCATCACCACTGCGAAGAACAGCGTTTCGTTGCGGCCCCGCAGGTCCGACAGCAGCAGATATTTTTGCAGGTCGTTGTCGAGCGCGGCGAGCTCTGCATGCACGCGTGCGATCTGAAGCTCCAGCGTGCTCATTCCCGGCGGCAACAGTCCCTCGAGGCGACGAGCGCGACGCTCGGGCTCGGTGAAGGCGGAGCCCCTGTTGACGTGCGGATCGCGCAGCACCCCGTAGCCCGTGCTCGTCACCTGCTCGCTCATGGCATCGCTCCCTGTCGGCCAAGCGGGATTGGACAGGATTTTTGCCGGACCGCAAGAGGCGTTCGCCGACGGGGCGGAGGCCCCGCTCACCGATCCGATGGCCCCCTCAGGCGATCGATTCGACTATCCGGCAGCGCCGCCAATGCTTTAACTTCGCGGTGGCAGGATCGCGTCGGAGCGCTCGCGATCGGACCGGCTCATCCGGTCGCCAAAGTCATGCGCGGGAGCAAGCGGAGGTCGGGGGATGCCCGCATTCAGCCAAATCATCGTCTGGATCATTGTCGGCCTGATCGGCGGCAGCCTCGCCGGCCTGGTGACGACGCGCGAGCGCAGAGGCTTCGGCATGCTCCGCAACCTGGGATTGGGCCTGGTGGGCGCGTTCATCGGTGGCCTCCTGTTCCGGCTCCTGGGGCTGTTCCAGGGACTCGACAGGGTTTCGATCTCGCTGCGCGACGTGGTCGCTGCCCTCATCGGCTCACTGATCGTGCTCGCCGCGCTGTGGTTCTGGCGTCGCGAACGTCCGAACTGACGGGGGGGAGGCGGCTGCCTTTCGCCGAGGGTAAGTCTGGGCTCGGGGGCGGGCATGCGTGGCCGTCGCCGAGAGCGGTTCGCCGATCGCGTGGTTTCACTCCCCGATCGGCGGCAGACTCATGTACCGCGTTCCCGCGCAGGCGGAGCGCAGCTATCGTTCAATTGCTGAGGAAGCAACGCTTCTTCCCGCTCGGCGGGAATGGGTCAGAGCCCGGCGCGGTGATTTGGTGGAGCCAGGCGGAATCGAACCGCCGACCTCTTGAATGCCATTCAAGCGCTCTCCCAACTGAGCTATGGCCCCACGTCGTGGGCGGTCGATGGGGCGACCGCCGCCGAGGAAGCGGTGGTATAGTCACCTGCTTCCGCGGACTCAAGCGCTGATTTCAACTTTTTCTCAGATTTCCTCGTCGTCCTCAATGTCGCCGTCGATGAGGTCGCTCACGTCGTCGTCACCCTCGACCTCTTCCTCCAGGAAGGTGTCGTCGGCTTCGCCGGCATTGATGTCGGCCTCATCGTCCGCGTCCTCAGCCTTTTCCTCGGCCGCCTCGACGTCATCGAGCGAAACGACCTCCGCCCCGGCAGTGTCGGGCGCCGTATCGTCGGGCTCGACGGCGGCGGGCCGGCCCGCCTTGGCCTGCGGTTCGAAGACGGTACGTGGAAACGCTTCGCCGGTGTAGGGCGAGACGATGGGATCTTTGTTCAGGTCGTAGAACTTGCGGCCCGTCGTCGGACAGACGCGCTTCGTCCCAAGTTCCGGGTTAGCCACAGAGCAATCTCTCTTGGAAAATGTGAGGGCTCCCGTTAGTCAAGCGGCCTGGCCCTGTCAACACGGCTTTGCCGGCGAATCGCGCGGCCGTCAATGCCCTGTCCGCACGCGGGTCCATAGCCGGGTCGCCAGCCGCTGGGTCTTATCGTCATAGGCCGTGTTGGTGAACAGGCGAGTCATCGTCGCTTCGTCCGGATAGATGCCCGGATCATTCAGGATCGCCGGCGCGACGAAGGCCTTGGCGGCGAGGTTGCCACTGGCGAACGAGACGAAGTTGGTGTTGGCCGCGGCCACCTCGGGCTTCAACATGAAGTTGATGAACGCGTGCGCCGCCTCCGCGTTGGGGGCATCGGCCGGGATGGCGAAGCTGTCGAACCACATCAGCGCCCCTTCCTTGGGGACGAGGTAGCTGATCTCGACGCCGTTGTCCGCCTCCTTGGCGCGCTTGCGCGCCTGGAGGACGTCGCCGGAATAGCCGACCGCCGCGCAGATGTCGCCGTTGGCGAGCGCGTTGATGTATTCGGAGGAGTGGAACTTGCGCACGTCGCCGCGCACCTTCATGAGCAAATCAGCCGCCCGCTGCAGGTCGGCCTGGGCCTTGGAGTTGGGATCCAGGCCGAGGTAGCGCAAGGCGTTGGGCAGAACGTCCTCCGGGGCATCGAGCATGTAGAGGCCGCACGCCTTGAGCTTGTCGGCGTATTCGGGCTTGAACATGAGGTCCCAGCTGTTGAGCGGCGTGGCGGCCCCCAGGACGGCGCGCACCTTGGCCGTGGCGAGCCCGATACCGGTCGTGCCCCACATGTAGTCGACCGCATAGAGGTTGCCGGGATCGTAGGCCTGGAGGCGCTGGGTCACCTCGGGCCAGAGATTCGTCAGATTGGGCAGCTTGGCCTTGTCGAGCTTTTGGAAGACCCCGGCCCTGATCAGGCGCTGCAGGAACGGCCCCGAGGGGACGACGATGTCGTAGCCGGAGCGGCCGGCCAGCAGCTTGCTTTCGACGATCTCGTTGGTGTCGTAGGTGTCGTAGACGACCTTGATGCCCGTCTCTTTGGTGAAGGCGTCGAGCATCTTGGGGTCGATATAGTCGGACCAGTTGTAGACGTTGACGACGCGGTCGGCGGCGCGCGGCGTCGCTGCGAGGCCGAGCCATCCGAGCAGGGCGAGGCCGATGACGGCGGAGCGTCGTCCGAGGCCTGCGGCTCGGCGGACTGGCGGGCGGCTCGACCCCATCGTGACCTCCTCTATCGTTTGCGCCCTCTTATCGCAGCTATTGGCCGGCGCCTACGGCAGCGTGCGAGAGCCCACGGCGCGCCGGATCGGAAAATGGTCAGACGCGGCCGGCGAAGCGGGCGAGGACCAGGCCCGCGAGCACGGCGCCGGCAAGGACGAGAGCGATCTGCGCAGCGACACCATCGTAGATCAAGCTCAGGACCGCCAGTGCGACGAGGACGAGGTTGAGGGCGACGACCCAGCCGACGATGGTCAGCCCCGGCATGCCGCGGTCCGCCGCCTGCTGGTAGAAGTGGTCGCGGTGCGCCTGCCAGATGCGCTCGCCGCGCCGCAGCCGCCGCAGCAGCGTGATGGACGCGTCGAGGCAGTAATACATGGGCAACAGCACGGCAGCGGTGATGGCGCCTGCCGCGGCCAGCCGGTAGAGCAGCCAGGCCAGCACGAGGCCGATGGCGAGGGAGCCGACGTCGCCGAGGAACAGCCGGGCCACGGGCCAATTGTGGGGCACGAAGCCGAGCAGGGCGCCGAGCAGGGCGCCGGCAACGACGCCGGCGGCGGGCGGCAGCCAGCCTGCCAAAGCGAGCCCGGCCAGTGCGGCCGCCAGCGGCACCGTCTCGGCGGCGGTCATCAGGTCGAGACCGTCCATGAAGTTGGTGAGGTTGACGAACCAGAGGCCGGCGAACAGCTCCAGACCGCGCTCGACGGCGAGCGGCACCTCGGGCAGCAGCCGCAACTCTGCCCCGCCGGCGGTGAGCGCGAGGACGACCGCGATGGCCTGTCCGGCGAGGCGGGGGATGACGGGCAGGGGACGAATGTCATCGACGGCGCCCAGCAGAGCGATGCCCGTTGCCGCCACCGCCAGCACCAGCAACGGTCCGCCGGCGCCGGGCAGGGCTCCTGCCAGCAGGGGGCCCGCGGTGCCGGCGATGACGGCGGCGAGGACGGCGATGCCGCCCCCTTGCGGTGTCGGCACGCGGTGGCCCGAGCGCGCGTTGGGCCGTGCCAGCGCGTAGCGCACCAGCAGCGGCCGCAGCAGGCGGACCAGGACGAGACAGGTGATGGCGGCGATGAGGATCGCGGCGGCGGCCGCCCCGACATTCACGGCTGGCCGCTCGCCTGGGGCTGGCGGGGGGGGCGCTTGCCCCTGAGGCTATCGGATACGCACATCAGCTGCAGGGCGTTGGTCGGGGCTGACGTGTTCTTGAGTGGATGCGCGGCCGGGTCAAGCCCAGCCCAAGTTCGGGTGCGGCCGTCGGACCCGCCTCGGCAGCGGTCCAAGCCGGATGGGGCCTTACACCGACTGGGACACGCGGGCGGTCAGGTCGGCGCGGCGCTGCCTGCCGCCGAAGCGGATGAGCTGCCCCTCGCGCGCCACGAACGAGCCAGGAAGGGCCTGGGCCAGCTCCTGCTCGATGGCGAGCAACTGCTGATCGTCGCGGAGTGGGTGAAGGTGGAACATGGCCATCGCCTTGGCATTGCCGAGGCGGCAAAGCTTCACCCCCTCCTGCCAGGTCGAGTGGCCCCAGCCGATGCAATTGCAATATTCCTCGGCGGAGAACATCGCGTCGTAGATGACGAGGTCGGCGCCATCGACGAATGCCAGCAACTCCGGCGGCGGGCCATCGTCGTCGTGCTCGATGTCGCTCACGTAACAGACGGAATGGCCGCCCCAGTCGAACCGATAGCCGGTGGCACCGGAGGGGTGCTTCAGCAGGCAAGTGCGGACGGAGTGGCCGTCCTCGAAGTGCAGGGTTTCGCCCGCGTGAAAGCCGTGGTGCTCATAGCGGCCGGGCAGTTGGTCGAGCCGGACCGGGAACAGCGGCGGCGCGAACATGCGGCTGAGGGGGGCCTCGGCGCTCGCGCCCCCAAGATTGCCACAATACGTGCGTACCACGCACGTGTGTCGCATCACGGGTTTGAAGAACGGCAGCGCGCTGATGTGATCATGGTGCAGATGGCTCAGCAACAGGTCCACGCGCTCGGGGGGATCTTCGAGCAGCTTGAGGCCGAGCGGGCCCATGCCGCTACCCGCATCCACAACGAAGCGCCGCTCGCCCAGCGTGAACTCGACGCAGGGCGTGTTGCCGCCGAACGTCGCATAGCTTGAGCCGCACACGGGGTGGGACCCACGTACCCCCCAGAAGCGAACTTCCAAGGTATCGGCCCGATTGTTGCCTGACACGTACATCTCCAAAATGTAGGCCCGGCTGCCTGGGAATCGATGTGCGCCAGCGCACATTGATCGCAAAATTGTTACACTGTTTCCCCAACATCGCTCCGATCTTCGGGCGCTGCAAGGGTTCCGCGCTCGAAGCGAAGCACCGCATCGAAGCCCTCGGCCCGTCCTGAGTCGGGCAGCTGCAGGACCAGGCTGCGGCCGGTCATGGTGCGCTTGAGTCGTTCCACCAGGGCTTGCGTTTCCGCCGTGCCCAGGCCAGCGACGATCTGGCTGGCAACCAGGATGTCCGGCTCGCGAATGAGGCAGCGCGCCAGATCCAGGCCCGCGGCATTGCCGACCAAGCCCCGTGGCTCCCGCTCTGAAAGCTGGGCGGAGAGCCCAACCTGGAAGACGAGGTGGTCGAGGCCTCCGTCGGCCAGCACCCGGCGCACGATGCCCTGCACCTTGTCCTCGGCGCCAGCCACGTCATGGGCCACCCGCCCGAAGAGCAGGTTGTCGGCAAGCGAGGCGGCCGAGCAGATCATCGCCGGATTGTAGAACTCGACCGCGGGGCCGAGACTCGGTGGTAGCAGGGAGCGGAACGTCGCGCGGGCCCTCACGATGCGGTCCTGCAGTCTGGGATCCAGCAGCCCCAGGCGGTGGCGCGTCTCGACATAGCGGAAGGCGAGCGCGATGAGCAGCTCACGGTCGCGGGCGGCGGTCGTGCCGCGCTGCCGCTCGGCGCGCGTGTGCCGGGCCAGCAGGTCCTCGTAGGCCCCGCGCTCGCTGGCGCTGAAGAAGGAGAAGCGCTCGAAGAGGGGGTGGCCATCCGGCACGCCCTGGAAGATCTCGACCATGCTGCGGGCGATGGCGAGCCCCTGCTCCTCCAGCGCGCCGGTCAGGTCCTCCGCCTCCAGCACGGCGCGGACGAAGGGATGGCGTGCCAGATTTGCCTCCCGGAACGTGTCGCCCACCGGCATGCCGAACATCAGGTTCTCGGCCACCGTCGCGTGCGTGTTGTAGACGCTGGGGTCGAACGGATCGACCAGGTCGGCGCTGTTGGCCCCGGCCAGCGCCTCGCGCACGCTGCGCCGGGCGCTGAGCACCGTCGCCGTGATGGCCTGGTCGGCGTTGCCGTCGATGTTGCCGGCGAGCCCCAGGGCGTAGACCTCGTCGTCGATGCCGGCCACGGTGATGGCCTCGATCAGGGTGCGGTCGGCGATCGGGCCTTTTAGAGCCCCGTAGAGCAGGTTGTCACGCAGGCTGGCCGGCAAGATCACCGGGGCGCCGCCGGCATAGGCGATGTGCTTCGCGCGCGCCTTGCCGGTCAGGCGGCCGAGATCGGTGCCGGCCAGCGTCAGCGTACCGGCGGACGGCTCGACGCCGCCGCCGATGAGCCGGGCGAAGACGTCCGCGCCCGAGCCCGAGTCGCCGACCAGCGCGATATGCGCCGGCAGCTCGATCGAGGTGGTGATGCCGGCGACCCGCACGCCGCTCTGCGGGTCGTAGGCGGCGACGTCGGTGGCGACCAGGGGGCCGCTCGCCGTCGTCAGCTCCGTAGGGGTCGAGTCGCGCCGCTCGCGGGCGAGCAGCGCGCCGTTGGTACGGGCGATGTCCTGGAAGACGGCGCGCGCTTCGTCGCGCTCGCGCCGCCAGGTGACGAGCGCCGCCATCGAGCGTGGCAGCTGGATCACCGCGAACAGCAGCGCGATGAGACCCCCGACCGACAGCTTGCCGGAGATGATGCCGTAGCTCGCGAAGCCGGTCATCAGGAGTGGCGCGAGCTCGCGCAGGCCATCGCGCGCTTGCAGCGCGATGGTGACCCGCTGGGTGACGCGGCGCCAAGCCTCGTCGAGGCGGCGCAGCGTGGCGGCGAACGCTCCCTCCTCGGTGTCGGCCGTGCCGTGGATGCGCACCGCCAACGCCCGCCCGCTCGCCTCGAGCGTGGCTTGAGCAATCGCCCGCTCGCGCGCGATCCGCGCCCGCACCCGCGCCTCCTGGGTCGTGGCGACCCACGCCGCCATGGCGGCGTGGGCGAGGGCGATCGCGAGCATGAGGCCGCCGAACCACAGGCCCAGGCTCGCGGCGTAGATGACGATGATGGCGACAAGGCTCAGCGCCATCGCCGGAACGATGATCGCGTCGCCCAGGAACGAGGCGATGGCCGCTGTGCCGGCGCCGGACAGGTTGGAGGCGACGGCCGCGTCGTCGCGCGCCGCCGCTCGTGCCACGAGCAGGCGGCGGAACAGCCCAATCCGCAGTTCCCGCGCCATTCGCCGCGAAAGGATGTTTCGCGCCGCCGACACCAGGCCGAAGATCAGGGCCCGCCCCAGAATCAGACCGGCGATGAGGACGCAGCTGGCCAGGAAATAGCCGCGGCGGTCGACCATCAGGCCCTCGAACAGCGGCAGCGGCTCCTCGAGCCATGGATAGGGCAGATCGATCGTCAGCGGCAGGAAGGGGGCCGTGGTGCGGCCGACGAAGGCGTGCCCGAGGACGGCGTCGTCGACGAGAAGGCGCGGAATGTCGAGCAGCAGCCAGTTGAGCGGCACCACGAGGAGCAGCGCCAACGCCACACCGAGATGGATCAGCCGACTGTGCTGCCAGACAAAGCGAAGAGGATTGCGTTCCATCGGCCGGGGACAGGATAGGGATTGAAGGGGGCCGACCGGGCGTGTGGGTGGCGAGCCCTCGTTCGGGCCTTAGATCGCGACGATCCCGGACGAAATCAATCCAGGTGCTGGCGGTCGCGCTTCTTCATGGCATCGGCGCTGCGGAACTTCAAACGGCAAACAGCCGTGGCTTGCGTCGACGCCGCAGCTGCGCTCAAAAGCGCGCGGAGGAGATGTCATGGCGCAGCAACCCTCGCGGCGGCAGGCCGACGGCGACCGGCACGGCCGGCTCACGGAGTTCGGTCGCTTCGACTACATCGTTGTCGGCGCCGGCTCGGCCGGCTGCGTGCTGGCCAACCGCCTGTCGGCGGATCCCCGCCGCCGTGTGCTCGTGCTGGAGGCTGGCGGCCGCGATAACTGGATCTGGTTCCATATTCCGGTGGGCTACCTGTTCGCCATCGGCAATCCCCGCTCGGACTGGATGTTCAAGACGGAGGCCCAGGCGGGCCTGGGCGGGCGCATTCTCGCCTATCCGCGCGGCAAGGTGATCGGCGGCTCGTCGGCGATCAACGCCATGATCTACATGCGCGGCCAGGCGGCCGACTACGACGGCTGGCGTCAGCTCGGCCTTCTCGGCTGGGGCTGGACCGACGTGCTGCCCTATTTCCTGCGGATGCAGGACCACGCGGCGCCGGCCAACGAGTTCCAGCACGCCGGCGGTGAATGGCGGGTCGAGCACCCGCGCGTGCGCTGGGACGTGCTGGATGCCTTCCGTGAGGCGGCGGCGCAGGTCGGGATCCCGAAGGTCGATGACTTCAACCGCGGTGACAACGAGGGCTCATCCTACTTCCAGGTGAACCAGAAGCGCGGGCGCCGCTGGAGTGCGGCGCGCGGCTTCCTCGTGCCCGCGCTGAAGCGGCCCAACCTGCGGCTGGAGACCCAGGTGATGGTGGAGCGCGTCGTCATCGACGGCGGGCGCGCCACCGGCGTCGTCTTTTCGCGCGGCGGTGAGCGCTTCATTGCCCAGGCGGACGGCGAGGTGGTGCTGGCGGCCGGCGCCGTCGGCTCACCGCAACTGCTCGAGCTGTCCGGCATCGGCCAGGCCGAGCGGCTCGCCGGCCTCGGCGTCGAGGTCCGGCACCATTCGCCGGGCGTGGGCGAGAACCTGCAGGATCACCTCCAGCTGCGGCCGACCTATCGGGTCGCCGGGGTGCGCACCCTCAACGTGGACTACGGCAAGCTGCATCGGCGGGCGCAGATGGCGCTCCAGTATGCGCTGCTGCGCAATGGCCCGCTCACCATGGCGCCGTCGCAGCTCGGCATCTTCACGCGTTCGTCGCCGGACTATGCGACCGCCAACATCCAGTTCCACGTGCAGCCGCTGTCGCTCGACGCCTTCGGCGAGGCGCTGCACAGCTTCGCCGCCATCACGGCGAGCGTCGCCAACCTGCGGCCGACGAGCCGCGGCAGCGTTCACGCGCGTTCGGCCGAGGCGGCCGAGCCGCCGGTCATCGATCCGAACTACCTGTCGACCGAGGAGGATCGGCGGGTCGCGGCCGATTCGATCAGGCTCACCCGGCGGATCACCGCCGCCCCCGCGATGGCCCGTTTCCGGCCGGAGGAGTACAAGCCCGGTGCCGGCTTCCAGAGCGATGAGGAATTGGCTGCAGCGGCGGCGGCCATCGGCACCACCATCTTCCATCCGGTGGGGACGGCGAAGATGGGCACCGACACCGATCCCGCCGCCGTGCTCGACGGGCGCCTGCGCGTGCGCGGTATCGATCGCCTGCGGGTCGTGGATGCCTCGGCCATGCCGGCAATCACTTCGGGCAATACCAATTCGCCGACCATGATGATGGCGGAGAAGGGCGCGGAGATGATCCTCGCCGACGCTGCAAGGCGCTGAGGCGCTGTTCCGTACTTGAAATGTTCCCGCCTGCCGGCGATGCTTGCTCCGCCGCGCGGCGCGTCGGCGGCTCGAGTCCGACGGCAGCCCGCGCCCCGGATTCGAGGCGTTCGAGCATGTCCTCCTATGGGCGAGCACATGTCGATGCAGAACCGCGAGCAGGAGCAGTGCATGGCGGTCAGAGCCGTCCCGCTGACAATGCCGGCCGATGGCCGGCAGTCGCAGGCCGCCCTCGCCATTCAGCGAGGCGTGCGCCGCTATTTCGCCGGCCTGGGAGCGGTCTCGCTCACCGAGTTGACGCTGGCCTCGTTCCGGCGCGCCGACGTCGCGGCGCTGATGCCGGATGGGCGCATCGTCATCGTGGAGATCAAGTCGAGCCTCGCCGACTACCGTTCTGACGGCAAATGGCGCGACTACGGCGACTTCTGCGACGGCTTCCTGTTCGCGGTCGCGCCGGAGTTCCCAGCCGAGATCATCCCGGAGCACGCCGGCCTGCTGATCGCCGACGCCTATGGGGCGGCGCTGGTGCGCGACGGCGCGCCGCGCGCCCTTGCACCGGCCCGGCGCAAGGCCATGACCCTGCGCTTCGCGCGCGCCGCCGCGGGGCGCCTGCACACCCTGGCCGACCCCGAAGGGGCGGCAGGCTTCATGGATTGACGGAGAGGTCCTTCGGACCGGACGGGTGCGACCCCGTCAAACGGGACCCTTCCCACCGGTCGGGATACGTCCTCAGCGCGGGGCGCGCTTGGCGAGGATGCGCTGCAGCGTGCGCCGGTGCATGTTGAGGCGGCGCGCGGTCTCCGACACGTTGCGGCCGCACAGCTCGTAGACCCGCTGGATGTGCTCCCAGCGGACCCGGTCCGCCGACATGGGATTGTCGGGCGGTGCGGCGCGGCCGTTCGACAGCGCCATCAGCGCCGCGTGCACCTCGTCGGCATCGGCCGGCTTGGCCAGATAGTCGAAGGCGCCAAGTTTCACGGCGGTGACGGCGGTGGCGATGTTGCCGTAACCGGTGAGGATCACGCCGCGGGAGTCGGGCCGGCGCTCCTTGAGCTTGGTGATCACCTCCAGCCCGTTGCCATCGCCCAGCCGCATGTCGATCACGGCAAAGGCCGGCGGGTCAGATTCGATGGCGGAAACGCCGTCGGCCACTGATTCGGCGGTCCGCACCGTGTAGCCGCGGCTCTCCATGGCGCGGGCAAGCCGCGTCAGGAAGGGGCGATCGTCATCGACGATGAGGAGGCTGCGTTCGCCCAGAGGCTCGGCACTGGGGGCTTGGGCTGTGTCCATCGGCATTTCTCTGCGGTCCCGCGCGGCGTGCCCGCCGCTCGATTGATGCGACGGGCCTGCCCGACCCTTTGCCACGCTGTGCGGCTTTCATGGGCGGCTGGCGCGGGCCGCCGCGCCAAGTCGTTGCCGCCGTGTGTGATTGCTGTGTCACATGTGCGTCGTGATGCCGCCTGAATCAAGGGCGAACTGAGACCTTATGCAGCAGGGGCCATGGCTTCGCGTGGCTCGGCCTCCACATCGCGCTCGAAGGCCCGGCGTGGCCAGCGGATGGTGATGACCGCGCCCCGCCCCGGGGGCGCCGCGTTGGCGAGGGTGAGATTGGCGCCGGTCCGCTCGATCAGGCTCTTGGCGATGAACAGGCCGAGGCCGAGGCCCCGCGCGGGTTCGTCCGCGTGGCTCTGCCCGGCGCCGCGCGTGGTGATGTAGGGCTCGCCGATGCGCAGCATGACCTCGGGCGGGAAGCCGGGCCCGTCATCGCGCACCACGATCTCGACCGTCTGGTCGCTCCAGCGCTCCTCGATGGTGACATTCTCGGCGGCGAAATCGACCGCGTTGTCGACGATATTGCCCAGGCCGTAGATCACTCCCGGGTTGCGCCGGCAGACCGGCTCCGGTCCCGCGCCATCGTGTGTCACGGTGATGGCGACGCCGAAGTTGCGATGCGGGCCGGCCACCTCTTCCACGAGGTGGCTCAACGTGAGGCGCTCCAGCACGCTCACGTCGCCGTCGGAGCCGAGCGAGGTGAGCTTGGAGAGGATGCCGCGGCAGCGTTCGACCTGCTCGCGCAGCAGCTCGATGTCCTCGGCAAACCCCCCTTGCTTGGGGGCCTCGCGCTCCAGTTCCTTGACCACCAGGGCGATGGTCGCCAACGGCGTGCCGAGCTCGTGGGCGGCCGCCGCCGCCAGGCCATCGAGTTGGGAGAGGTGCTGCTCACGGGCCAGGACCAGCTCCGTCGCCGACAGCGCCTCGGCTAGCAGCCGCGATTCCTCCGAGACGCGCCACGCATAGACCGCGGTGAAGCCGATGCCGAGCGAGATCGCCGCCCAGATGCCGACGACATAGAGCTGGGGCAGCCGGAGCACCTCGTCCGGGGACCACGGCAGCGGCAGGTGGACGAAGGCGAGCGCGCTGGCGAGCGCGACGGTGATGGCGCCGAGTGCCGTGGTGTGGCGCGGCGGCAGCGATGTCGCCGAAATCAGCACCGGCGCCAGGAACAGGAGCGAGAATGGATTCTGAAGGCCCCCGGTGAGAAACAGCAGGCCGGCCAATTGCAGCACGTCGTAGGCCAGCAGCATCCAGGCGGCGCTGTTGCTCAGCCGATGGCTCATCGGGTAGCTGATGCGCAGCGTGATGTTCAGCAGCGCCGAGATGGCGATGACGATGAAGCACGGCCCGAACGGCAGGGAGAAGCCGAGCCCGAAATGGACTCCGGCGACCGCGACGCTTTGACCGATGACGGCGAGCCAGCGCAGCCGCACCAATGTATCGAGCCGCAGGCGGCCCGGGCGCGCATCGAGCGTCGGGGCGAACAAATCCCTCATCGCCCTATAGAGCATCTATCAGCTTGCGATTTCAACGAAATCCGCGGGGGAAGCGGCCCCTTGCCGCGTGGCGCACGCAGCATGCGCCGGCGCAGCTCACGACCAGGGGAGGAATCAACGCCGTTGACCGCGGAAAGGATCGATAGCGAACCCGCGACTCTCTGCCGCAGCCCCAATTCTGCTGGCCATTCAGGGTTAGACGCGCTGGCCCAGGCGTGACAAATCTAGCTGGTGGGGGGAGAACATCACAAACCCATGCGGATCAGCCTTTTCCGGCGCACGGCGCCCGACCCGGACCGGATAACGATTGCCTATGGCGGCGATCAGTTCGAGGTGGCGGTGCGCCGGCGTCCGGCGGCGCGCCGGTTCACCCTGCGCGTCTCCCAGGCCACCGGCGAGATCGCGCTCACCGTCCCGCAGCCGAGCGACTTCCGGGCCGCCATCCGCTTCGTCGAGGCGCATGGCGCGTGGATCGCCCAGCGGGTCCAGCGTGTGCCTCGGCGGATCGCGTTCCGCCCGGGCGTGCGGATGCCGCTGCGGGGGATCCCGCACCGCATCGTGCGGCGGGCCGAGCTCGGCGCCGCCGTGCTGGCGACGCGCGACGAGATCGGCGCGCCGGTCATCGCCGTATCGGGCGAGTCGGAGCACGTGCCGCGGCGCGTGGCGGACTTTCTCAAGCAGCAGGCCACGCGCGACCTGGATGGGTCCGTGGCCAAATACACCGCCCTGCTGGGCATTCCGGCCCGCCGCATCACCATCCGGGATACCAAGTCGCGCTGGGGCTCGTGCTCGGCCGCCGGACGGCTGAGCTTCTCCTGGCGGCTCATCATGGCGCCGCCTTACGTGCTCGACTATCTGGCCGCGCACGAGGTGGCGCACCTCAAGGAAATGAACCACTCGGTCCGGTTCTGGCGCCTGCTGATGAGCCTCTGCCCGCGCACCGAGGAGGCCGAGGCGTGGCTGAAGGCCCACGGCGCGGAGCTGCACCGCTACGGCTGAGCGCGCGATCGCGCTTGCCGATCGGACGATGCCGTCTGGTCGGGAAGGCGCCGCCCTCAACCGCCGAACAACTTCTCGAAGAAGTTCTTTTCGCGGGCGGGCGGCCGGGCAACGCCCGTGCCGTCGTTGCGCTGCTCGGGTTGCGCCTGGGCAGCCCGTGGCGCATCGCTCCAGGCCACGGCCGGCGCCCGGATGTAGGGAATTCCCGGCAGCGGCGTGGGCTTGAGGTTGCGCGTGGCGACCTTCATCACCCGGTTCCAGACGTCGACCGGCAGGGAGCCGCCCGACGCGTGCCTGGTCGGCGAGTTGTCGTCGTTGCCGAGCCACACGCCGGTCACCACCTGGCTGGTGTAGCCGATGAACCAGGCGTCGCGGAAATCCTGGGACGTGCCTGTCTTGCCGGCGGTGTCCCAGCCGGGCAGGCTGGCGCTCTTGCCGGTGCCGCCGGTGATAACCTCCCGCAGCATGGCGTTCATCATGCCGACGGCCTTGGGATCGATCACCGGGCCGAGGCTGGTCGGCACGCGCGTATAGAGCGTCTTGCCGTCCGTCTGCTTCACCGAGGTGATGACGTAGGGAATGACGCCGATGCCGCCATTGGCGAAGGCCGTATAGGCGGCGACCATCTCGATCGGCGTCACCTCCGCGGTGCCGAGCGCGATCGAAGCGTTGTTCTGCATCGGCGAGGTGATGCCCAGGCGCTGCGCCGTGCGCACGACGCTCTTGGCGCCCACCTCGACGCCGAGCTTCACGGCGACGGTGTTGATGGAATGGGCGAGCGCCGTCGACAGCGTCATCGGTCCGGAATAGCGCCGCGAGTAGTTCTCCGGCGTCCAGCCGCGGATGTTGACCGGCCCGTCCTCGCGCACCGTGTCGGGAGTGAGCCCGTGCTCCACCGCGGCCAGGTAGACGAAGGGCTTGAACGACGATCCGGGTTGGCGCCTGGCGACGGTGGCGCGGTTGAACTGGCTGTCGGCATAGTTGCGGCCGCCGACCAGCGCCTTGAGCGCCCCATCGGCCGCCAGCGTCACCACCGCGCCCTGGGTCACGCCGAACTTTCCGCCCTTCTGCCCCAGTTCCTCGACGAGCGCGCGCTCTGCCGTCGTCTGTAGGGCCGGATCGATGGTGGTGCGCACCACGATGTCCTGCTCGACGGCGCCGACGAAGTCGTCCAGCACGTCCATCACGTAGTCCGCGGCGTAGTTGGCCGAGCCGGGCCCGGCGTGCTTCACCGGCATCGCCGGCGTCATCATCGCCGCCTTGGCCTTCTGGTCGGTGATGAAGCCGGCCTGGACCATGGCGGTGATCACCAGCCCGGCGCGCGCCTGGGCCGCTTCCGGGTTGCGGTTCGGTGCCAGCCGCGAGGGGGCCTGCACCAGGCCCGCCAGCATGGCCGCCTCGGCCAGGGTGACGTCCTTGGCGGGCTTGCCGAAATAGCGGTGCGCCGCGGCCTCGATGCCGTAGGCGGAGGAGCCGAAATAGACCCGGTTCAGGTAGAGCTCGAGGATCTGGTCCTTGCTGAACTTCTGCTCCAGCCAGATCGACAGGATGGCCTCCTGGATCTTGCGGGACATGGTCCGGTCCTGGGTCAGGAACAGGTTCTTGGCGAGCTGCTGGGTCAGCGTCGAGCCGCCCTGCGAGACGCCGCCGGCGCTGACGTTGCGCAGCAGCGCGCGCACGATGCCGGCCGGGTCGATGCCCATATGGTCGTAGAAGCGCCGGTCCTCGATCGCGACGAAGGCCTTGGGCAGGTAGGGCGGCAGTTCCTTGATGTCGATGGCACGACCGCCCGTGTCGCCCTTGTTGGCGATCAGGCTGCCATCGGCGGCGACGATGGCGATATTGGGCGCCCGCTTGGGCACGGCAAGCTGGTCGATCGGCGGCAGCTTGGCGAACTGGTAGGCGACGATGCCGGCCACGCCGATCACCGCCCACAGGCCCAGCAGGAACGCAAAGCGGATGACGTGGCCGACGAACGAGCGTCTGCGCCGCGTGCGCTCCGGGCGGCGCGTGCCGGATGTCCTGGCCCTTCTGCTCGCCAATCCCGCCTCCGCAGCGCCGCCCCGTACATGGCGGGGGTCGGCGTTGATGTCATCCGCATACGGCCCGGCCTCGCGGTCGAAACCGTCGGCTGTGGCCGCAGGGCTGTCGAGGCGCGACTCGCGTCGCCCCGGCGTGCCCTCCGGCTTCGCCCCCGCCGGTCGGCCTGGCCGGCCCGTCGGGGCTGGCCGATCCGCTGCGGACAGGCGAAGATCGCCGCCGACGTGTCGCCCGGATGGACGCGTCACCTCTTCGTCGAGGCTGGGTTCGCGTCGGTCGAACGGGCCGTTGGAGCGCGCCATCAGTCTCCCATGGTTCCTGTTGCATGGGAGCGCGCCGCGCACTCCACGGCTCGGTCACAGACGCTAATTGTGGCGGTTTAAGGGGCCGTTAAGGCCCGGGCCGTATCGGGGCATGCAGCTGTGATTTTTGCTGCTCGGCCACGCTGAGGCTTGCTTCCGCCGCATTGCAGCGTCAGCTAGGGCGGGCTGCTTTCACTCTTTTGAACGCGGCACGCGCGTGACCCCGCGCCGGCCTTCGGCGAAAGATCGGCGTGGCATCGGGGTCTCGGGCGTCTGCTCGCGCTTCGCGCACGGCGCCCCAGGCGCCGGGTCCGCCCGTGATGTGGCGCAGGCGATGCGCATTCCCGCCGCCGGACTCGAGCCCATTCGCCCGCAGCGTCGCGGAGGACCATGAGCAGCATCGCCCTGATCAACTCGGCGCTCCTCTTGGGATCGGGGCTGGTCGTCCTCGGCATCCTGAGCAGCCTGGCCGCCTCCCGCTTCGGTGCGCCCCTGCTGTTGGTCTTCCTCGGTCTCGGCATGCTGGTCGGCGAGAACGGTTTCGGGGTCGTCTTCGACGACTACCGTGCCACCTATCTGATCGGCTCGCTGGCGCTTGCCGTGATCCTGTTCGACGGGGGTCTGCGCACCCGGGTGGCGGAACTGCGCGGAGCGGTGGCGCCCGCGGTGGCGCTCGCCACCTTCGGCGTCCTCGTCACCAGCCTGCTGACCGGCCTTGCCGCCATGGCGATGCTCGGCCTCGATCTCCTGAGCGGCTTGCTGGTGGGCTCGGTCGTCGCCTCCACCGATGCCGCTGCCGTCTTCTTCCTGTTGCGCTCCAACGGTCTGGCGCTACGCCAGCGGGTCAATGCCACGCTGGAGATCGAATCGAGCACCAACGACCCGATTGCCGTGTTTCTGGTGCTGGCGCTGGTCGAACTGGCACTGGCGCCGCACGGCACCACGGCGATCAACCTGATCGAGCATCTGGCGCTCAGCGGCGCCGTCGGCTGCATCCTCGGGCTGGCCGGCGGGGTCGCCATTGCCGCCGCTCTCAACCGGCTGGCATTCCCGGCCGGGCTGCACCCGCTCTTCGTGATCTTCTGCGCCATCTTCATCTTCGCCGCGGCGTCGGTGGCGCAGGGCTCGGGCTTTCTCGCGGTCTATCTGGCGGGTCTGGTGCTCGGCAACCGGCCGGTGCGCGCATTGCCGTCGGTGATTTCCTTCCACGACGCGGCCACCTGGCTCTCCCAGATCGTCATGTTCCTCATCCTCGGCATGCTGGTCACGCCCAGCACGCTGATCAGCTTTGCGGTGCCGGGCATCGCCGTTGCCGCCTTCCTCATGCTCGTCGGCCGGCCCGTAGCGGTGTGGCTCAGCCTGTGGCCGTTTCGCTTCAGCCGCTCGGAGAAGCTGTTCGTGTCGTGGACCGGCCTGCGGGGCGCGGTGTCGATCTTTCTCGCCACCATCCCGATGCTGACCGGCGTCCCCAACTCGGCGGTCTACTTCAACATCGCCTTCTTCGTGGTGCTGGTGTCGCTGATCGTGCAGGGCTGGAGCCTGCCGTGGACGGCCCGGCGGCTGTCGGTGGCGCTGGCCGACCCGGCGCCGGCGGTCGACCGGGTCGAGATCGATCTGCCGGGCCAGGCCGACCTCGAGTTGGTGGGCTATCCGGTCCTGCCCGAGAGCCCCGTGCTCGACCACGGGCGACTGCCCAGCTGGGCACGCCCGGTGCTGATCGTGCGTGGCCCGGCGACGCTGACGCCGGAGCAGGCGGGTCCGCTGCTGGCGGGCGACTATGGCTATTTTCTCTGCCCCCCGATGCGCGTGCGCCGGCTCGACCGCCTGTTCGCCGCCTTCGAGGGGCACCGCGAGCGCTCACTCGCCGGCGTCTTCGCCTTCCCGGCGGCCGTGCGGCTGTCGGAGATCGCGCGCGCTTATTCCCTCGATCTCGCCACCGATGTCGCCAACCAGACGTTAGGCGAGCTGTTCGCCGACACCTTCCCCGAAGGCGTGCGCGAAGGCGACCGCATCGGGCTCGGGCCGGTGACGCTGATCGCCCGCAGCGTGGACGATGGAGCGGCCACCGCGGTGACGCTGCTGATCGACGAAGCCGACGAGGTCGAGGCCTCGCTCGGCCGCGTCGTCCTGGCCAAATTGATGCCGCGCCTCAAGGTTGCCTCGCAGGGAGCTGTGCAGCTGTTCGGCAGCGCGCGGCGGCGCTTGACGTCCCTGTTCGATTGAGCGCCAGTCGTGGCGGAGGCGGATGGGCCTCCATCATCCGCCGCTTCGGACGTCCGTGCCATGATCCCCGTCACCTCCCGCATTAGCCTGGACGAGCGTGAGCTCGAGGAGCGCTTCGTGCTCGCCGGCGGTCCCGGCGGCCAGAACGTCAACAAGGTGTCGACCGCGGTGGAGCTGCGCTTCGATGCCGCCCACTCGCCGGGTCTGCCCGAGGACGTGCGGGTGCGCCTGATGCGGCTCGCCGGCCGCCGGCTGACGCGCGACGGCGTCATCGTCATTTCCGCCCAGCGCTTCCGCACCCAGGAGCGCAATCGCGAGGATGCCCGCGAGCGCCTGTTCGAGCTCATTCGCGAAGCGGCCGTCCGGCCGGTGACGCGACGGCCGACCCGGCCGACGCTCGCCTCCAAACGGCGGCGGCTGGAGGCGAAGGCGCAGCGTGGCGCCATCAAAAACCTGCGCGGCCGCACGCCCGATGCCGACTGATCCTGATGGTCCCGGCGCCGACCCCTGCCGTGCGCTCCCATCTCGTGTGACATAGACGCGCTATGCGGCGCTGCGGCGAGGATCTACGTTAGAGGCGATCCAATCGAGCCAATCCCCGCGTGCGTCCGATGCGTGCGCCCAGACTTGCGAAGTGTCCATGTCCATTCTGCTGAACGAGCCGCTGCTCAAATTTCCGATCGCCGTGGCGCCCGAGCCCGGTGTGCCGCTCGAGGTCGCCCCGGGCGTGCTCTGGGTGCGCTTTCAGCTGCCGTTCCGGCTCAACCACGTGAATGTCTACCTGATCGACGACGGCAACGGCTGGGCCGTGCTCGATGCGGGCATCGCCAACGACGCGACGCGGCAGGTATGGGAGGCCCTGGTGAGCGGCCCACTCGCCGGGCGGCCGCTGACGCGGCTGATCGTGACGCACCATCACCCGGACCATATCGGCCTTGCCGGCTGGCTCAGCGAGCGCTTCGGCCTCAAGCTGCTGATGAGCCAGACCGAATACCTGGAGGGGCAGAACATCGCGCTCAATCCCGGCGCGATGGAGACGGGCCCGTACCGCCAGTTCTATGTCGAGCATGGCCTCGACGAGACGACGACGAAGGTCGTGCTGAAGCAGGGGCACGGCTACTTGCGCATGGTGACGCCGCTGCCACCCACCTTCCGCCGGCTGGTCGGCGGCGACCGGATCAAGATCGGCGGGCGCCGCTTCGAGGTGCTGTCCGGCGGCGGCCACTCGCCGGAGCAGATCATGCTCTACGCCCCGGACGACAACTTCTTCCTTGGCGCCGACCAGGTGATGGCCAAGATCACGCCCAACGTCAGCGTCTGGGCGGTCGACCCGGAGGGCGATCCGCTCGGCCTCTATCGCCGCTCGTTGAAGGAGCTGAAGGCCCACATCCCCAACGGCACGCTGGTGCTGCCGGGCCACAACCTGCCGTTCTACGGGCTGCACGAGCGCGCCGACGCGCTCGAGGAGCACCATGTACAGCGCTGTGACCTGATCCTGTCCGCGTGCGGGGCCAAGCCTCATTCGGTGGCCGAGCTGGTGCCGGTGATGTTTCCGCGCGTACTCGATCCACACCAGATGAGCTTCGCCTTCAGCGAGGTGCTGGCCCACGTGAACTACCTGCTCAACGAGGAGCGGCTGGAGTGGAACGAGGCCGACGGGGACGGCATCCGCCGCCTCAAACTGGCCTGACGACGCTCCCGGCGAGGCCGGCACTGTCGTGGCTTGACGCGGGCCCTGATCGGGTGGTTTCACCCGATCGGAACGCCCTCTATAGCATTTCCGTTTTTCTCGAATTGCCGAAATGCTTTATCTGTTTGATTTGTCGCATTTTCTTCACGGGAACCGGCGTCCACTTCGCTCGAAAACGCTCTAATCCCTGGGTTTCGATTTGACGAGCGTCGGCCCGGCGGCGGTCAGGGTGCCGGCGACGTTGAGCTTGGTGGCCTCGAGCACGGTCGTGCCGATCATGGTTTTGACCGAGATGCGATAGGGCGCATAGACGTTGGTGTTGGCGACCGGGATGAGCCAGGCGCCCATGTCGCGGTTCTGCTCCATGTAGCGCGTCACCGACCGGGCCGCCCGGTGCCCGGAAATCGGTACGTAGCGGGCGGCGCAGACGATGGCCGGGCCGCGGTAGCCGTCCTTGGCCACCTGGGCGGTGCGCACGTAGGACAGCACGACGTTGAAGCGGGTGGCCCCGTCGAAGATCGGGATGGTGCGCTGGCAGGCGGACTTGGGGTCGGCGCCGGCCGCGACGGGCATCAGCAGCGCGCTCAACGGATCGATGACGCCGCGCTTGTCGCCCTCGGCCACCGGCACGCGGTCGGGGCGGTCCCAATCCTCCAACGGGGGCTTGATCTCGACCGCGTCGACGCGGCCGGAGGCGAATGCCAGCCTCAGGGTGCGCGTGACGTCCGAGGTGGAGGAGACGACGGCCAGGGAGGCCGGCGACAGGCCCGCACCGCTGAGCGCGCCGGCGGACTTGGCGCCCCCTTTGCCGCTGGTCAGCACGCCGGCAAGGCCGGTCAGCTTGGCGTGCAGGTCGACGCTGTAGGCCGCGCCGTTGATATTGGCCACCATCGTGGCGCCGCCGATGGTGACGCCGGCGAGCGAAATGTTGTAGGTCGCCGTGAAGGCGCCGTCCTCCGCCTGCGCGGTGGGGACGCCGTCAAGGCCCGAGAGAGCGAACATGCCGGCGATGGCGCCACAGCGCAGCAGGCGCGTGGCCTTGCCAGGGCGCCGGACAACGGACGACGTCAATATGCGATCCTCATCGACCATCTCCGGGCAGGCGAACCGACGAACCTGATGCTGCGGGAGTAGGTTGGTGTCGTGCCCGAATCAGTCATTATCGTGACGCGCCGAGGCACAAAAAGCGAGCACCCCCGGGCCGCTGCGGGCGCTTGCGGGCCGCAGACGCCTGCCTTGCGCTCAATCCAGCCCTGCGGAAACCTGCGAGATTTCGGACGGCATGCGGCGTAAAGAAGGTGCCCCCGGATCCGGGGGCTCAACGCTCCGCCGCGCTGCCATGCCCGTCCGCAAGGCGGCCGTAGCGGCGACAGCCGTGCCCAGAGGACAGCGCCTTGACCGCTCCTGCCAGCGTCTCATCGGTCCACGCCGCGGAAGACCGCACCGCTTTCCGGGTGCTGGCGGCGATCAGCTTCTCGCATCTGCTGAACGACCTGCTGCAATCGCTGCTGCCGGCGATCTACCCGATTCTCAAGGTGTCCTATAACCTGGACTTCGCGCAGGTCGGCCTGATCACGCTCTGCTTCTATCTCACCTCGTCGCTGTTCCAGCCACTGGTCGGATTCTACACCGACAAGCGGCCGAGCCCGTTCTCGCTCGCCATCGGCATGGGCTGCAGCCTGCTGGGCCTTCTGCTGATGGCGGTGGCCTCGAGCTTTTCCATGATCCTGATTGCCGCAATGCTGGTGGGGTCCGGCTCGGCAGTGTTCCATCCGGAAGCCTCGCGGGTGGCGCGCATGGGCTCGGGCGGGCGCCATGGCCTGGCGCAATCCTTCTTCCAGGTCGGCGGCAATGTGGGCACGGCGCTCGGCCCGCTGCTCGCCGCCTTCATCGTCGTGCCGCGGGGCCAGTCGAGCCTCGCCTATTTCTCCGTCGTGGCGTTGCTCGGCATGTTCGTGCTGTTCCACGTCGGCCGCTGGTACCGCGACCACGTCGCGCGGATGCGGGCCAAGGGGCCGGCGCCCGCCGGTTTCGGCGCGGTGGTTCCGCGCAACAAGCTGATCGCCACGCTGATCGTGCTCGGCCTGCTGATCTTCTCGAAATTCTTCTACACGGCCAGCATCAGCACCTATTACACCTTCTTCCTCATCCACAAGTTCGGCCTGTCGGTGCCGGAGGCGCAGCTCTACCTGTTCCTCTATCTGGGGGCGGTGGCCGTCGGCACCATCATCGGCGGCCCGCTGGGCGACCGCTTCGGGCGCAAGCCGGTGATCTGGTTCTCGATCCTGGGCGTGCTGCCGTTCTCCCTCGCCCTGCCTCATGCCGACCTGACGTGGACGCCGGTCCTAACCGTCATCATCGGCCTGATCCTGTCGTCGGCGTTTCCCGCCATCATCGTCTATGCCCAGGAGTTGATGCCCGGGAAGGTGGGCATGATCGCCGGCCTGTTCTTCGGCTTCGCCTTCGGCATGGGCGGCATCGGTGCCGCCGTGCTGGGCGAACTGGCGGACGCCACCAGCATCGAGTTCGTCTACAAGGTGTGCGCGTTCCTGCCGATGATCGGCCTGCTCGCCTGGTTTCTGCCGCACATCGAGCGCAACAAGCCCCGCCTCGCCGCCGCCTAGAGCATTTCCGCGTTTCTTCGAAACGCCGAAATGCTCTATCTGTTTGATTTGTCGCGTTTTCTTCACGCGAACCGGCGTCCACTTCGCTCGAAAACGCTCTTTTCGCTTGGCGGAAACACGCCGAGCGTAAAGCAACGTCCCGGATTCAAAGGATGACGAGCGTGCCTCCGTTGGATGATCCCCTCCGACGGAGGCATGCTCATGCCCAACGGCGGGGCGCTCGGCATATCCCTTCGTCATGGGCCGGGCTTGATCCGGCCGTTCATGCGGGCAGGACCATCCCTCGACGGCCAGCCACTCCGGGGTGAAGCAGAGTTGTCAACGGACGGCGGGCGTTGGAGGCTCAGAGCGCCAGGGGATTGTCGGTCAGCGCTGCGCGGTCGGGCATGTCGATGGCGGGGCGGCCGAGGAAGGCGTCCCACAGGCGGCGCAGGAAGTCCTCGTCCATGTCGCGGAGGATGAAGACGATACGGCTGCGCCGGTCCTGATCCGGCCACGCCGGCAGCGTTACGGGCGGATGGAAGACGTGCTGAACCCCGTGGACCACCACCGGGTGCTCGGGATCGTCGGCGAGCTTCACCAGCCCCTTGACGCGCAGCAGGTCGGGCCCGTGAGCCGAGCGCAGCAGGTCCGTGAAGGCCTCGAAGGCGCCGCGCCCGATCGGCTGCTCCTCGATGATCGACACCGCGCGGATGCGCGCGTCGTGCCGGTTCACGTCGTGGTGATGATCGTGGGAATGATGGTGATGACCATGTCCGTGCCGGTGCGCATGATCGTGATCGTGATCGTGGCCTGGCTCGGCGCCGACCCAGGCGCTCACGTCGGCGATCTTGCCGTCGACGCCGAACACTCCGAGGCCGGTGATCAGCGTGGCATGCGCGGCCTCTGCGGTGACCATGGGGGCGAGGGGATTGAGCTGGCGTACGCGTGCACGCAGCCTCGCCACGGTTTCCGCGTCCGCCATGTCGGCCTTGGTCAGCACCAGCCTGTCGGCCACCGCCACCTGCTTCACCGCCTCCTCGTGCGCGTCGAGCGTGCCGGTGCCGTTGACCGCGTCGATCGTGACGACGACGCCGGCCAGCGCATAGCGCTGGGCGAGGTAGGGATGGCGCAGCACCGCCTGCAGCACCGGCGCTGGGTCGGCGAGGCCGGTGGTCTCGATGATCACGCGACGGAACGGCGCGATGCGGCCGTTGTCGCGCCGGCGCAGCAGATCCTCCAGCGTGGCGACCAGGTCGCCGCGCACCGTGCAGCACAGGCAGCCGGCGGCGAGCGTGATCAGGCCCTCGTCCGCCATCTCGACGAACAGGTGGTCGAGGCCGATCTCGCCGAACTCGTTGATGATGACGACGGTCTCGGCCAGGGCCGGGTCACTCAGCCAGCGGTTGAGCAGCGTCGTCTTGCCGGAGCCGAGGAAGCCGGTCAGCACCGTGAGCGGGATCGGAGGCACCGGCCCGCGCGAGCTTCGTGGGCCGGCTCCGGGCGCATCGGACCTGGTCATCGGCTTGACTGCGCCGTCGGCCCCGTCTTGTTGGCCGCGGACTTGCCCTCTTTGCCAGCGGCCGGCTTACCGGGGGTAGGCTTGCCGGCGGCAGGTTTGGCGGCGGCAGGTTTGCCCTCCCCCTTGGCCTTGGCGTGGCCCTTGGCGGCAGCAGCGGCGGCGTCACCGGTCGCCTTGTCCTTGCCGTGCGGCTTGGTCTGGGCTTGGGCCTTGCCCTTGGCGGCAGCCTTGCCCACCGGCTTGGTCGCTGCCTTCAAGGCCCGCTGGCCTTCGGCCGTGTCGGCCTCGCCCGCCTGGTCCGGGGCGAACGCGGTCGCCGTCTTGGCGCGTCCGCGCTGCTTCGCCACCTTGGGCTCCGGCTCTGACCCGGGGGTGCGGCCGACGAAGACCGGAATCGGCGTCGACGCCGTCCTTGGCCCCAGTGGCCCGAGCGAGGAGACGTCGACGTCCCAGTCGGCCGCCTGCGGCCGGCTGAACAGCGCGAAGATCGGATTGTCGGTGGTGGTGGTCTGGCTCGCGGTCTCTGCTTCTTCCTCGCCGCGGTAGCGGCCGGGACCGCAGATCGAGTTGCGCAGGTCGGGCGGCCCGGAGGTGTAGGAGATCGGCAAGGTATCGAGCGTGCCGGGGCCGCCCCAGCCGCCGTCCGCGAAGCCGCGGTCGAACAGGGCCGCGGCCTTCAGGGTGCGCTCGGCGCCGGAGCGCGCGCCGAGCACGACGACGATCAGCCGCCGGCTGCCGCGGGTTGCCGTCGCCACCACATTGAAGCCGGATGAGCAGATGAAGCCGGTCTTCATGCCGTCGGCGCCCGGGTAGCGCCCGATTAGGCCGTTGGTGTTCCTGAGAGTTCTCTTGCCAAATTGCAGCGCGCCGATGCCGAACAGATCGGTGTTCTTGGGATATTCGAGCAGGATGGTGCGGGCGAGGACGGCGAGGTCGCGCGCCGTGGTCTGGTTGCGGTCGTCCGGCAGCCCGTTGGGATTGACGAAGTGGCTCTGCCGCATACCGATCTGCGCCGCGGTGGCGTTCATCATCTCGGAGAAGTTCTCGACCGAACCGCCGACGCCTTCGGCGAGGACGACGGCCATGTCGTTGGCCGACTTCACCAGCATCATCTTGAGCGCGTTCTCGACGGTGACCTCGGTGCCCGGCTTGAAGCCCATCTTGGAGGGCACTGCCGCGGCCGCCCGGGCGCTGACCCGGAGCGGGGTATCGGCCTGCAGCCGGCCATCGCGCAGGGCGTTCAGCGTCAGATACGCCGTCAGCAGCTTGGTGACGGAAGCCGGATACCAGGGCTCCGTCGCCTCCTTGGCATACAGCACTCGGCCGGTGCGGACGTCGGCGACGAGGATGGGAGCGGCTTCCGCCCGCTTGGGCAGTGCGGACAACGCGATCGGCAGGGCGACAGCCAGGCCGGCGGCGAAGCGGGCAAGCCTACTCAAGCTCATGCGGGTCCGATCCGGGTTCGATGTCGACATGCGGGGTGCCGACGCAGCGCGACAAACCCAAGCAAGAGGTGATTCCCCACCGCCCATCATCGTCTTCTACCCCTAAAGGCCGCCCTCTGCCTAGGCGAGGGTGCCGCCGCCGCGCGCATTCGATAGCTGGCCAATCACTTTGATAGCAGGGCCAGGTACCTCGGCCGAAGCCGAGCCGTGCAAACGAGGAGTGGAGTGGGTGGCACGCGGCGCCGGATCGTTGGATCCCGGTTGAAAGGTCGCTCTAAGAAGCGAATGAGGCGCCCCTGCGGCACCCGGCGCCGGTTTCCACAGCTTCGGCCCGGGCCGAGGCGCCCACTCCGCGAGGCCTCGGCCGCCTGTGATCAACGAAATCAACTCATTGAAATATATGAATTTAGGCGATCGATCTGCGTCGGCGGGCGGGCCGCCCGCGGCCTCATTCCATGCGGACCATGCAGGGCCGCCCGCCGGTCGCGGTCGCGATGCGCGGCTGGTGGCGATGAAGTGTCGCGACGTCAAGCGGTTGGACGCGTTGGAGTAGCGCCGGGCGGCCCGGTTTGCGCGACGTCCATGGCAAAATTGTCACATCTGCGTTTTTTCTGCATGTCAGACCGCATTGCGCTCGACAGGCGTTCGCCTGCCTCAGGCGCTACGGTCTCCGCTGCGCCGCGGTGATCACGGCGGCGAGCTCTTCCGCCGCGTCGAGCAGTGGCGCCGGATCGCGAAAGACGCGGGCATGCAGCAGGGCGCCTTCCAGGGCCGCGAGCACCAGTCCGGCGATCCGCGCGGCCCGCCGCGGCTCGATGCCGCCGCGCACGAAGGCCTCGCGCAGCACCTCGATGGCCGCGCCGTAGGCGCCGGCCCCTTCTGCGCGGATGAGCTCATGGTCGGACACCGTCTCCAGCAGGGTTGCGGCGATCGGCGAGCCGTCGCGGAAGGCGGAGGTCGCGAGCCAGCCGCTCAGCATGGCGAAGTAGCGCCGCGGGATGTCGGCTGCGTCGGCCTCGTCTGCGGCGATGGCCCGCAAGGTGCCGGCCACCTTCTCGCCGGCGAGCCGCACCGCCTCGGCGCCGATCTGCGCCTTGCCGCCCGGGAAGTAATGATAGAGCGAGCCCTTGGGCGCCCCGCTCGCCGCGAGGATATCGTTGAGCCCCGTCGAGGCGTAGCCGCGCTCGCGGAACAGCCGCACGGCGTGCTCGAGGATGGAATCGCGGTGTTTGCGCGCGGGAGCCATGTAGGCCTCTATAGCGTGACGGCGCCGCGGCTGCCGCCTTGATAGCACGCTCAAATTATGTAGACTGGTCTATATTATGAGCGAGATCGCGAACTGGACCCCGCCCGCCGGCTTCGAGCGGCACTTCCGCAGGAGCGGTCTCACCGACCCGTGGGAGCCGCTCTTTTCCCTCCGCTGTGAGGACAGCGTGCGCATCGGCCTGCTGGCCGGCGCAGCTCACGCCAACTCGCGCGGCTTCGTGCACGGTGGCCTGATCACGGCCCTCGCCGACAACGCCATGGGCCTGAGCTGCGGCGCGGCGGTGCGTGATGGCGGGTGGGGCGGCGATCCGTCTCTCGTCACCGTCAGTCTGATGGTCGACTTCATGGGCACGGGCCGGCTTGGGCAGTGGATCGAGATCCGCCCGCGGGTGCTCAAGGCCGGCAGCACGCTGTGCTTCGCCGAGGCCGAGGTGCTGGCGGACGAGGCGCTGTGCGCCCGGGCCAACGCCACGTTCCGGGTCGTGCCGCGGCCGCCGCAGAGGAGGGATGTGGAATGACGACCGAAACCAACGAGGCCACGGAGCGTCTGCGGGCGATCAACGGCTCGGCCGCCTTCAACCGCTGGGCCGCCTTCGCGGTCGCCGATGCGGGGCCCGGCCGGGCCGAACTGCATCTCGCGTGGCGCGAGGAGTTCGGCCAATACGCCGGCTTCCTGCACGCTGGCATGCTCGGCGCGCTCATCGACACGGCCTGCGGCTTTGCCGCCGCGACCCAGGTCGGGCCGGTGCTCGCCTCGCACTTCGCGGTGAACTGCCTGGCGCCCGCCGTCGGCGAGAGCTTCATCGCCACGGCAAGCGTGGTCAAGGCCGGCCGCCGCCAGGTCTTCGCCCGCGCCGAGGTGACGGCCGTCACCGGCACCGAGCGCAAGCTGGTGGCCACCGGCGAGACCATCCTGGTGCCGATCGAGGGGTGAGCGGCACGAGCCCTCGAGTCGATGGATGGCGGGGGGCCATCCATCTGGAATGATCTACGTCAAGCCGGCTGCGGGCCGGCCGGTACGGCGACGCCCTTGAGGTCGGCGAGGGTTGGGAAGCCGTTGACGGCCATCAGGAGGTCGGCCTCGGCCAGCAGCGTGCGCAACACGTGCACGATGCCGTCGACGCCGCCAAGCGCCAGGCCATAGGCATAAGGACGGCCGATGCCGACGGCGGTGGCGCCGAGCGCCAGCGCCTTGGCGATGTCGCTGCCCGAGCGCACGCCGGAATCGAACAGCACCGGTGTCGTGCCGGATGCCTTTACCACCCCCGGCAACATGTCGATGGCGGCGATGCCGCCGTTGGCCTGGCGGCCGCCGTGATTGGAGCAATAGATCGCGTCGACGCCGCCGTCGATGGCGCGCCTGGCATCGTCCGGGTGGCAGATGCCCTTGAGGATCAGCGGTAGCTTGGTGAGCGAGCGCAGCCAGGGCAGGTCCGCCCAGGTCAGCGGGTTGCCGAAGACGCGGCCGAAGGTCATCACCGCGGCGCGCGGGTCCTGCTCCGGCGGCTTGCCCACCAGTTCCTTGAAGCGCGGGTCGGAGATGTAGTTGGCGAGGCAATAGCCGCGCAGCTGCGGGAAGTTGGAGGTGGTGAGGTCGCGCGGGCGCCAGCCGGTGATCCAGGTGTCGAGCGTCACCACGATGCCCTTGAAGCCCGCCGCTTCGGCCCGGGAGACGAGGCTAGCTGCAAGCTCCCGGTCGGTCGGCGTGTAGAGCTGGAAGAAGCCGGGGGTGTCGCCGAAGTTCTTGGCCACCTCCTCCATCGGGTCCTCCATCAGCGTCGAGGCCACCATGGGCACGCCGGTCTTGGCGGCGGCCTTGGCGACGGCGATGTCGCCGTGCCCGTCCTGGGCGCAGATGCCGATGACGCCGACGGGGGACATGAACACCGGTGTGGGCAACTTCAGGCCGAACAGGTCGATGGACAGGTCGCGCTTCGCGGCGCCCACCAGCATGCGCGGCACGATGCCCCAATGGCGGAATGCAGTGGCGTTGACGTCCTGGGTGTGCTCGTCGCCGCAGCCGCCGGCGACATAGGAGAGGATGCCCGGCGGCATGGCCTGCTGCGCCCGCGCCTCGAGCTCGCGGAAGCTCATCGGCAGCTTGGGCACGGTGCCCATCAGGCCGGCGAAGTAGATCTCGTTCTGGTAGTCGCCGAAGTGCGGCATCCCTGGGCTCCCGGCTTGTTGTGTCGCCGGGAGAGTTTCAGGTCGACCAACGCCAGGCAAGCCCGGTGCCCGAGCATGGCAGGGAAGTCAGCGCCGCTCTGGCGCCATCCCAAGCCCGGACGAGGCGCGTCGCCGCGGCCGCTCCAGCCGCCCGGGAGAGACGCCGCCGCCGCCGACGACGCAGGCGATGGCGTAGAGGTGAGGGCAAACGGTGTCAAAATCGCTGCGCAACGCTGCAGGATCTTCGGATCGAGAGCGCTTCTCAGCGATTGGGTGAGCTATCCAATCGCAAGCGCTCTAGCGACCGAAGAGACGAAGCCGTTCACCTTCCCATTTCACGCCAACGTCATCGTTAAGACTGTTAACAGCATGATAAAGCGCTCCGAAGGGGTCGGATAAGCTCGGTGCGTGGAAGTAATTCATGATAGCCTCGCGTGCCAGAGCGGGAGTCCTGATCGTGAGGTGATCTGCCGCATAAGGCCAGGGCTGATGCAGCTGGCTCTCCAGCTTCCATTTGGCGATGAATGCCTGCCAGTCGGCCCGGGCCGTTGCGACGTCCTGGCGACCCACGAACTTGAGCGCATCGCGCCACCCCGGCAGCCCTGCCGCAATGGCGATGAATTCCTTGAAATTCGGCGCGACGACGCCTGCCGATCCTTCCGAGTCGATCAGAAGGATGCGACCGTCGGGCAGCACGTGATAGGTGCCGCCGCTCCCATCGAGAGCGAACGGCGCGCTGCCGGCCGGAGCCGCGATCTCGATGCCCTCCAACGCGGGATGGGAGGCAGGCGGCGCGGTCATGGTCTCGAATTCGATGACCGCGTGGATTTCCGGCTCCAGGCCCGAGCTCTCGACCTGCTCGATGATCGTTCTTGCGTTTGGATTCTGTCCCATCCCAAAACTCTGGTCCGGCGGGAAAAAGAGAAGAAGGCTCGCGAGGCAGGCCGCGGCGCGCGGATTTCGTCTGCGTGTGGACATCTGCAAACCCTTGCTCTTGGCCAGCGCGATCCTGGCGAGCCTGCCCTCGTCGATCTCCGTCTATACCAATGCGGCGGGGGGGCCGGGAAGGTGTCGGCTTCTGGCGCCCTTCGGCAGCGCAGGCACGCCGCTTGCAAGATGATGACGGATTTCGTGACGGTCCCGCCGGGTTGCGCGCCCGTCGCCGCGGCAAACAACGCGTAGGGTGAATGGCCTGACGTCCTGCTTGTCAGGATCTGCGCCGGCGGCTACCTCTGCAACCGGGGCAGTATACGGGGGCGACACATGGCGGAAATCGCGCACTCGTCGTATCTCGATTTCACCAGCTACCGCACCACCTCCGCCACCGACCCGGTCAGCGCCTATGGCATCGACCCGGCCGACATCCAGAAGACCGGCTCGAGCATCAACGTCGCTCTGGTACTCGACCGAGCCAACGACCCGTCGGCGCTGCTCGCCGGCGATTGGGCCGGCCGCCAGAAGGCGCTGGCCGAGCTGAAGGCCAAGGGGTCCCTCTGGTCCACCTACGGGGCCGACCCGGCCGAATATCAGGAGGTGGTGAAGGGGCTCGGCGCCCTCGGCATCCCGATCATCGGTGACGCTACGGGCTCCGCCGGCTACGTCACCTCTGTCGAATCGCGCACCATCTGGGTGACGCTCGACAGCCAGACCTTCGACAAGCTGTTCGGCACCGAGCTCCTGCGCGTCGGCCCCGCCGACAATCCCAGCCATCTCTTCTGGAACGGCAACCTCTCGCTGCCGGACGGTTGGGACGTCACCGGCATCTGGCCGGACGTCAACGCCGGGCATGCGGTCTCCAACCTCGCCGGCAAGGTCGCCGTCGACCTGCCGCAGGGGCCGCAGGGGATCGGCAACAGCTCGACGATAAAGCCGGCTTACTATGCGCAGGACATCGGCCAGACCTTCTACAACTTCCCCACCGCTTGGGCGGGCCAGGCCACCGGCACCATCGGGCTGATCGAGCCCGGCGTCGGCAGCGCCCTGCCGGACCGGGCGACCGACAGTTTCGGCGACCTGCTGAACGCCTTCCGCCAGGGCGCCGGGATCACCACGCCCGGCGCCTACTACACCCAGAACGCCGCCGGGCAGGCCTTCACCGCGTCCGCCGGCGAGCGCTCGCTCGACGTCGGCGTCGTCGCCTCCGGGGCGCCCGGCAGCACCATCGGCCTCTATGTCGGCTCGGGCAGCACCGATGTGGCGCAGGCGACCGAATACACCGCCTATCAGGCCGCGTTCTGGGACACGGTGCACAACCCCGCCGTCGTCTCTTCCTCCTTCCTCGCCGGGCAGCACCCGGCGCCGGGCTCGCCCTTTGCCAATGCCGCGGACGAGCTCATGGTCGATGCGGCGCTGCGCAACATCTCGGTCTATTCCGCCAACGGCGACGGCGGCTCCGGCGGCCTCGTCGGCAACGGCCTCACCAACGTCTACAGCGCCTATATCAGCCCCCACGCCATGCTGGTGGGCGGCACGGCGCTGAGCTCGCCGGCCCAGGCGGCAGCCGACCCGACGCTCTCGGATATCGTGGGCAAGGCGGCCGTGGGCGACCTCGCGACCATCTGGCAGCTCGTCGCCGGCGGCATGACTACGCTGCCGCAGGCCGGCTCGCTCACCACCACCGAGATCGAGACCGTCTGGAACTCCTACGTGCTGACCGGCACGAACCTCGATCCCGGCTACCTCAAGAACGATGCCGGCTCCGGCGGCGTCGACCCGAGCCACCCGATCCCGTCGTACCAGCTGGCTTACGGCCTCTACCCCGTCACCTCCGACCCCTCGCACGAGGCCGGCCGCGGCACGCCGGACGTCTCGGCGCTGGCCGGCGGCGGCATGTTCTACAAGGTGCCGAGCGACGACATGACCGAGGTCTGGCATGACTTCGGCACCAGCGCCGCGACCCCGTTCTGGGCCTCCATGGCCGCCCACCTCAACGTCGAGTTCGAAGCGATCGGTCTGCCGCAGCTGGGCTACGCCAACGATCTCTTCTACATCGCCTCGGTGGTGGCGCCGGCTTCGTTCAACGACATCACGGTCGGCGCCAACACCTCGAGCTATCTGGAGGGCGGCCCGCTCACGGCGCCGATTGGCAAGGAGGGCGCCACCGGCACCCTCACGCCGACCGGCTACGGCTATAGCGCTAGCCCCGGCTACGATCTCGCCACGGGCCTGGGCTCGCCCAACGCGCTGCTGCTGGCGCGCTCGCTGTCGGCCGTCGCCACCTCGCAATACTACTTTGAGACGCCCGACGTGCTGACCCAGGGCAGCGCCGGCTGGACCAGCACGGTCGACCAGAGCCTCCTGTTCCAGAGCACGCTGGGCACGGATGCGAGCCTCTTCGTCGGAATCGGCTCCGGCGGGATGGACGTCGCCGGCCAGGCGGGCGGCGACTTCGCCTGGACCAGCCAGTTCGCGCAGCAGAGCCTGCAAGCGGACTTCTCGTCTGAGCTGGTGACCATGTTTGACAAGCAGGCGCAGGGCACCATCGTCCAGGCGGACGTGAAGAGCGGCGATGCGGTGTCGGTCGCCATCGGCGGGGCCGCGGTGACGACGCCCCAGGCGACGCTCTCTACGCCCTTCGGCTTCGTCGACTTCGTGGCGGCCGGCGCCGACAGCGCGGTGCGGGCCGCGCGCGCCGTCGCCGTGGCGGAGACGGCGCAGCACGCGGACGATCAGGACGCCATCGTGCGCATGCGCCAGAACGGCGAGAACGACCAGCAGGTGATGTTCTACCAGGTCGACGACTATGCCGGCACCATCGATGGCCTCGCCCCGGGCGAGCCGGGCTACGAGATGGCGGCGCTGGCCCGCGCCTACCAGGGCCAGGAGGGCGAGATCTGGCTGCACGGCGGCGGCTACGGCGAATACACCCAAGGAGAGATCACCGGCGTCGATGCCGGGGACCTCATCGCCACGGCGCTCAAGAGCGACGGCCACACCTATTATGCCTTCGCCGAGGCCAACGAGGAGGTCGACGGGGCGCATGTGGCGCACCTGTGGAACTACGGCCTCAACACCTGGGGCTGGGAAGACCTCTTCGGCGGCGGCGACCGGGATTACAACGACCTGGTGGTCCAGCTCGACTTCACCAGCGCCGCCGGCAAGGGGCTGGCGTAGGGGATCTTGCGGATGCGCCTCGATTGGGAGGCGCGGTCGCAGCCGTCCCAGCGTCATGGTCGGGCTTGACCCGACCATCCATCCACGCGCAAACGCCCTCATCTGGCCAGCCCGGGCGGGCGGACAATATCGCGATCGATGGATGGCCGGGTCAAGCTGGCCATGACGCGGTACGAACGGGGACCCTTCTTCAATTCGCAAGCTGATATCAGCTTTCACTGCCCACCACCCAAGCATCCGCCAGTCACGCTCCTGCCGCGCTCACGCCTTGTCAGCCGCGCCGGCCGCCGCTACTCCTGATCGTGGGGAAGCAAAGGGGGTCGCCTCATGGCTGAAATCGCCAATTCGTCGTTTCTCGATTTCACCAGCTTCCGCACCACGTCGGCCACCGACCCCTACAGCGCTTACGGCATCGATCCCGCCGACGTCGTGAAGACCGGCACGACCGTCAACGTCGCTTTGGTGCTCGACCGCGCCAACGACCCCACGGCGCTGCTGGGCGGCGATTGGGCGAGCCGCCAGAAGGCGCTCATCGACCTCAAGGCCAAGGGTGCCCTCTGGTCCACCTACGGCGCCGACCCGGCCGCATACCAGGAGGTGGTGAACGGGCTCGGCGCCCTGGGCATCCCGCTCCTCGGCGACGCCACGGGCTCGGCCGGCTACGTCAGCTCCGTCGAATCCCGCACCATCTGGGTGACATTGAACAGCGAGAATTTCGAGAAGCTGTTCGGCACGCCGCTGCTGCGCGTCGCCTCCGGCGACGACGAGGGCCTGATCTTCTGGAACGGCAACCTGTCGCTGCCGAACGGCTGGGACGTCGGCGGCATCTGGCCGGACGTGGAGTCGCCGCACGCCGTCTCCAACCTGGCCGGCAACGTCTCCGCCGCCCTGCCGCAGGGGCCGCAGAGCATCGGCAACAGCTCCACGGTGAAGCCGGCGTATTTCGCCCAGGAGATCGGCCGGCAATTCTACAACTTTCCAGAGACGTGGGCGAGCCAGGCGACCGGCACCATCGGCCTCATCGAGCCCGGTGTCGGCAGCGCCCTACCGGACGACGTCATCGGGACCTTCGGCCAGCTGCTCGACGGCTTCCGTGAGAAGGCCGGCATCACCACACCGGGCAGCACCTACACGCAGAATGCCGCCGGGCAGTATTACACCGGCTCGGCTGGCGAGCGCTCGCTCGACGTCGGCGTCGTCGCCTCCGCGGCGCCCGGCAGCACCATCGGCCTCTACGTTGGCTCCGGCCTCGACAACGACGCGCACGCCACCACCTACACCGCCTACCAGGCCGCCTTCTGGGACACGGTGCACAACCCCGCCGTCGTGTCTTCCTCCTTCGGCGGCCCGCAGCGGCCGGCGCCCGGCTCCCCCTTCTCCGTCGCCGCCAACGAACTGTTCGTGGACGCGGCCCTGCGCAACATCTCGGTCTATGCCGCCAACGGCGACGGCGGCTCCGGCGGGGAGATCGGCACCGGCCTCACCAACCTCTACGGGGTCTATATGAGCCCCTACAACATGATGGTGGGCGGCACGGCCGTGAGCTCGCCGGCCCAGGCGGCGGCGGATGCGACGCTCACCCCCTTCACGGACAAGGTGGCGGCCGGCGACCTCGCCACCCTCTGGCAGCTCGTCTGCGGCGGCCTGACCGCGCTGCCCGCGGCCGGCTCGCTCACCACCCGCGAGATCGAGACCGTCTGGAACTCCTATCTCCTGAGCGGCAGCCTGCTCGATCCGGGCTACCTCAAGAACGATGCCGGCTCCGGCGGGGCCGACCCCAGCCACCCCATCCCCGGCTACCAGCTGGCCTACGGCCTCCACCCCGTCACCGCCGACCCGCTGGCCGAGCCCGGCCGTGGCACGCCCGAGGTGTCGGCGCTGGCCGGCGGCGGCATGTTCTACAAGACGCCGCATGAGGACATGACCGGCATCTCCGACGATTTCGGCACCAGCGCCGCGACCCCGTTCTGGGCCTCGATCGCCGCCCATATCAACGCCGAGTTCGCCGCCATCGGCCTGCCGCAGCTGGGCTATGCCAACGACCTCTTCTACATCGCCTCGGTGGTGGCGCCGGCTTCGTTCAACGACATCACGGTGGGCAACAACGTCTCCACCTACATCGACGGCGGCCCGCTCACCGCGCCGATCGGCAAGGACGGCGCCACCGCCACTCTCACCCCCACCGGCTACGGCAACGAGGCTGCGCCCGGCTACGACCTGGCTACGGGCCTGGGCACCCCCAACGCGGCGCTGCTGGCACGCTCGCTCTCGGCCATCGCCACCTCGCAATACTACTTCGACACGCCCGATGTGCTCGCCAAAGGCAGCGCCGGCTGGACCAGCCCGGTCGACCAGAGCCTCATCTTCCAGTCGGCGCTCGCCGCCGACACCAGCCTCTTCGTCGGCATCGGCACGGGCGGCCTCCAGGTCGCGGGCACAGCCGGCGGCGCCTTCGCCTGGACCAGCCAGTTCGCGCAACAGACGCTGCAATCGGACTTCTCGTCCGAGCTGGTGACGCTCTTCGACAAGCAGGCGCAGGGCTCGATCGTCCAGGCCGACGTGGAGAGCGGCGATGCGGTCTCCGTCGCCATCGGCGGTGCCACCGTCGCGACGCCCCAGGCGACGCTGTCGGCCCCTTACGGCTTCGTCGACTTCGTCGCCTCCGGCAGCGGCAGCACCATGCGGGCGGCGCGGGCCGTGGCCGTGGCCGAAACGGCAAAGGGCGCCGACGACGAGGACGCCATCGTGCGCCTGCGCCAGAACGGCGAAAACGACCAGCAGGTGATGTTCTACCGGGTCGACGACTATGCCGGCAAAATCGGCGACCTCTCTCCAGGCGATCCCGGCTACGACATCGCCGCGCTGGCGCGTGCCTACCAGGACGAGACCGGCGAGATCTGGCTGCAAGGCGGCGGCTACGGCGAATACACCGAGGCCGAGATCACCGGCGTCGATGCCGGCAGCCTCATCGCCATGGCGCTCAAGAGCGCCGGCCATACCTATTACGCCTTCGCCGAGGCCAACGAGGAGGTGGACGGAGCGCACGTGCCGCACCTGTGGAGCTACGGCCTCAATACCTGGGGCTGGGAAGACCTCTTCGGTGGCGGCGACCGGGATTACAACGATCTCGTCGTTCAGCTGGATTTTACCGGCGCGGCAAAGGAGGTGGGGTGAGGAGCGTCAGAAGGCGCCGAAATGTCTCGGCCGGACGCCGTCGGGCAGTCATCTTCAATTGTGGCATGGGCCTCATGACCCTAAGCGGGCTTCGGAAAGGTCCACTCGGGCTGTGCTGATGGCCCAGTGGGAGTGACGCAATGATAGCAGACCTCAGCGAACGTTCGGGCCACATAGCTGCGGTTCGAATCCCAGCCGGCGGGCGGGGTGGGATTCGAACACATACGTCGAGGTGGTCGCATCTCTCTCAGATGAACCATAGAGATGTTGGCGCTTAGAGGCTCGCCAGGGCGCTATGACACCAGAGACGTACGCGAAGCGCAGGTCTGCTCTCCGGCGTGCACCCAACGTCCACTCCTGGCGGATACCGTTGAAAAAGTCGGCATTGCTGAGTTGGTGAAGTCCTGATTCAGTCGTCTTGGCGGAGGGCGGCGCGATGATGGGCGAGCGGCAGGTGGCGCAGGAGG
>NZ_BMGG01000008.1:0-252313 GCF_014640075.1 Chelatococcus reniformis
CAGGTTGAGCTCGCGCTCGAACAGCCACCGCGCATCATATTCGCGAAAGCCCGTCGGCTTCACCAAAGGCCGCGTCTCATACGCATAGCTGTTGCGCGCAAGCGCGGGGGCAGCAGGGGGGAACATGGCTCTCGCTAGTCTCGCACCGCGCCAGCGGCTTGCGTGGCATCCAGGTTGAAGGCGGCGGCGAACAGTGCGCGCGTGTAGTCCGTCCGCGGCCGGGCGAAGATCTCGTCGGCGGATCCTGCCTCGACCACCTCGCCGTTCTGCATGACGATGATCGAGTTCGCCAGCGCCCGCACGACCTTGAGATCGTGGCTGATGAACAGGTAGGTGAGCTGCTTGCGCTCTTGCAGGTCGCGCAGCAGGTCGACGATCTGCGCCTGCACGGACATGTCGAGGGCGGAGGTGGGCTCGTCCAGCACGACGAAGGCCGGATCGAGCGCCATGGCCCTGGCGATGGCGATACGCTGGCGCTGGCCGCCGGAGAACTCGTGCGGGTAGCGGTCCATGGCGGCGGGGTCGAGGCCGACGTCGACCAGGGCCTGGGCGACGATCTCGCGCCGCTCCGCGTAGGTGAGCCCCCGGGCCTGCACGAGAAGCCCCTCCTCCACGATGTCGGCAACCGACAGCCGCGGCGACAGCGAGCCGTAGGGGTCCTGGAACACCACCTGCATGTTGCGCCGCAAGGGCCGCATCTCGGCCGACCGCAAGCCGTCGAGGCGCCGGCCCAGCACCACGATCGGCCCCTCCGACTTGATCAGCCGCAACAGCGCCAGACCGAGCGTGGTCTTGCCCGAGCCGGATTCGCCGACCACCCCCAGGGTCTCGCCCCGGCGCAGGCTGAGGCTGATGCCGTCCACCGCCTTGACGACGGCCACGGTGCGGCGCAGCAGGCCGCGCTTGATCGGAAACCACACCTTGATCGGGCCCGCCTCGACGACGACGGGCGCCTCCGGCGCCACCGGTCGCGGCTGCCCCTTGGGCTCGGCCGCCAGCAGCTTCTGCGTATAGGGGTGCTGCGGGGCGCCGAACACGTCCGCCACGGCGCCGCGTTCGACGATCCGGCCGTTGGTCATCACGCAGACCCTGTCGGCGATCTTGCGCACGATGCCCAGGTCGTGGGTGATGAACAGCATCGCCATGCCGAGCCGGCTCTTCAGGTCGGCCAGCAATTCCAGGATCTGCGCCTGCACCGTCACGTCGAGAGCCGTGGTGGGCTCGTCGGCGATGAACAGGTCTGGTTCGTTGGCAAGCGCCATGGCGATCATCACCCGCTGGCGCTGGCCGCCGGAGAGCTGGTGCGGCAGGGCGCCGAGGCGCTCGCCCGCGTTGCGGATGCCGACGAGGTCGAGCAATTCGAGGACGCGGGCGCGCACCGCGCTGCCGCGCAGGCCCTTGTGCAGTTCCAGGATCTCACCGATCTGCCGCTCGACCGTGTGCAGCGGGTTGAGCGAGGTCATCGGCTCCTGGAAGACCATGGTGATGTCGTTGCCGCGGATCCGGCGCAGCTCCTCCTCGGACGCCGCGAGCAGGTCCCTGTCCTTGAACAGGATGCGGCCGCTGGGGTGACTCGCGGCTGGATAGGGCAGCAGCTTCAGCACCGAGAGGGCCGAGACCGACTTGCCCGAGCCGGACTCGCCGACCAGCGCCAGGGTCTCGCCCTTGGCGACATCGAACGACACGCGGTCGACCGCAAGCACGTCCCGGCCGTCCTGACGGAAGGCCACCGAGAGGTCCTGGACGGAGAGGAAGGGCCGCGTCGCTGCGGTCGCGGGTTCCATGGGACCGGCCTGCCTCATGCGAATGTCTTGCGCGGGTCGAATGCGTCGCGGACGGCTTCTCCCACGAAGATCAGCAGCGACAGCATCAGCGCGATGACGAAGAAGCCGGCCAGCCCGAGCCACGGCGCCTGCAGGTTGGCCTTGCCTTGGGCCAGCATCTCGCCGAGCGAGGGCGAGCCCGGCGGCAGTCCGAAGCCGAGGAAATCGAGCGACGTCAGCGTGGTGATCGAGCCGTTGAGGATGAATGGCATGAAGGTGATGGTGGCGACCATGGCGTTGGGCAGCAGGTGCTTGAACATGATGGTCAGGTTGCCGAGGCCGAGCGCACGGGCCGCGCGCACATATTCGAAGTTACGGGCGCGCAGGAACTCCGCCCGCACCACGCCGACCAGCGCCACCCACGAGAACAACAGGAGGATGCCGAGCAGCACGAAGAAGCCGGGGGTGATCACCGCCGAGATGATGATCAGCAGATAGAGCGACGGCACCGACGTCCAGATCTCGATGAAGCGCTGGAACAAGAGGTCGACCCAGCCGCCGAAATAGCCTTGCAGGGCGCCGGCGGCGATGCCGACGACCGAGGAGATCGCCGCCAGGGTGAGGCCGAACAGCACCGACAGCCGGAAGCCATAGATCAGCCGGGCCAGCACGTCGCGCCCCTGATCGTCCGTGCCGAGCCAGTTCCACTCCAGATCGCGGCAGGAGGTGCCGCCGATACGCTCGGCCGCCGCCTTGCATTGCTCGCCCGTCAGCATCCATGTCGGCGGCGACGGGGCCGGCACCGGCAGGTCGAGGTTGTGGGTGTTGTAGGAGAAGCGGATGGGCGGCCACAGCGCCCAGCCGTTGGCCGCCAGCTCCTTGCGGATCACCGGGTCACGGTAATCGGTCATGGCGAGGAAGCCGCCGAACTTCTCCTCCGGATAGTCGACGAAGGCCGGGAACAGCAATTCGCCCTTGTAGACGGCGATGATCGGCCTGTCGTTGGCGACGAACTCGGCTCCCAACGTCACCGCGAAGAGAACGACGAAGATCCAGAACGAATAGTAGCCGCGCCGGTTGGCACGAAAGTTCCTGAGCCGGCGCTGGTTCAGCGGCGACAGCCGGATCGGCGCGCCGCGCTGCAGCGGCGGCGCCAGCGCGGTCTTGGGCACCGCGATGGCGCGGATGGGAGCGGCGGCGTCCATTAGATCTCCCGCGTCTCGAAGTCGATCCGCGGATCGACCCAGGTGTAGGTCAGGTCCGAGACCAGGTTCACGACGAGCCCGAGCAGCGAGAAGATGTAGAGCGTCGCGAACACGACGGGATAGTCGCGGTTGACGATCGATTCGAACGACAGAAGGCCGAGGCCGTCCAGCGAGAAGATCGTCTCGATGAGCAGCGAACCGGCGAAGAAGGCGCTGATGAAGGCGCCGGGGAAGCCGGCAATGACGATCAGCATGGCATTGCGGAAGACGTGGCCGTACAGCACGCGGCGCTCGCTGAGGCCCTTCATCCGCGCCGTCAGCACGTACTGTTTGCGGATCTCGTCCATGAACGAGTTCTTGGTCAGCAGCGTCGACGTGGCGAAGGCGCCGAGCGCCATGGCGGTGATCGGCAGCACCAGGTGCCAGAGGTAGTCGGCGAGCTTGCCGGCGAGCGACAGCTGCGCCCAGTTCTCCGACGTCAGCCCGCGCAACGGGAAGAACTGCCAGAACGACCCGCCGGCGAACAGCACGATCAGCAGGATGGCGAACAGGAAGCTCGGAATGGCGTAGCCGACGATGACCACCGCCGAGGTCCACACGTCGAAGCGCGACCCGTCGCGCATGGCCTTGGCGATGCCCAGCGGAATCGAGATGGCGTAGGACAGCACGAGCATCCACAGGCCGAGCGAGATCGACACGGGCAGCTTCTCGCCGATCAGCTGCAAGACCGGCACGTCCCGGAAATAGCTCTTGCCGAAATCGAACGTGGCATAGTCGCCGATCATCTTGAGGAAGCGCTCGGGTGCCGGCTTGTCGAAGCCGTACTGCGCCTCGAGCTGCTTGATGAAGGCGGGGTCGAGGCCCTGCGCGCCGCGATAGGTGGAGGAGCCGGCCTCCCCCCCCTGCCCCCCCTTGGGGCCGCCGCTGAAGTCGCCGCCGCCGCCCCCGCCGATACGGGCCGTGGCGCCGACGTCGGTGCCCTGAAGCTGCGCGATGACGCGCTCGACCGGCCCCCCCGGGGCGAACTGCACAATCACGAACGAGACCAGCATGATCCCCAGGATGGTCGGCACCATCAGGAGGAGGCGTCGCAGGATATAGGCGCTCATGCCACCGCGGCTCCGCTCATCGGCCGTCCCTCGTCGCGCGTGCGGCGGCCTCCTTGGACCACCAGGTGTCCGGCACGCCGCGATCGTACCTGGGCGCGGCCGGGGGGTGTCCGTAGATGTCCCAATAGGCCAGCCAGTAGCTCGGCTTGTGCCACATGGGCACCCAGTAATGCCCGGCGCGCAGGAGCCGGTCCAGCGCCCGGCAGGCGGCGACGAGCTGTCGCCGGCTCGCGGCTGCCAGCGCCGCGTCGATCATCGCGTCCACCGCCGGGCTCGCGACGCCCGAAATGTTGTTGGACCCGGGCGTGCGGGCCGCCTGCGAGCCGAACAGCACCCTCAACAGCTCACCCGGCGTGGGCGACATTCCAAACCGACGCACGATGATGTCGTAGTCGAACGCTTCCGAGCGCCGCTGGAACTGGGCGGCATCGACGATGCGGAAGGAGGCGGCGATGCCGAGCAGGCCGAGGTTGCGGATGAAGGGTTGGGTGTGCGGCTGCAATGTCGGCTGGGATTCGAGGAACTCGATGACCAGTGGCTGGCCGCTCGGCAGCAGCAGACGGCTGCCTTCGCGGCGGCAGCCCGCCGCGCGCAGCAGGTCGTCGGCCCGGCGCAGCAGCTTGCGGTCCTGGCCGGAGCCGTCGCTGCGCGGGGGCAGGTAGGGCTCGCCGAACACCGCGTCCGGCACCCGGCCTCGGAACGGGGCCAGCAGCGCCTCCTCCTCCGCGCCGGGCACCTCGGACGCAGCCAGCTCCGAGCCCACGAAATAGGAGGTCGTGCGCTCGTAGAGGCCGTACATGATGTTGGCGTTGGTCCATTCGAAATCGAAGGCCAGGCCGACCGCCTCACGCACACGAGAGTCGGCGAAGATCTCGCGGCGGCTGTTCAGCCACCAGCCTTGCATGCCCGACGGCGTCTCGTCGGGCTGGGTCTCGCGCTTCACCCGCCCGTCGACCAGGGCCGGGAAGGTGTAGCCTGTCGCCCAGATGCGCGAGACGAACTCCTCCCTGAAGGTGAAGGTGCGCGCCTTGAAGCCCTCGAAGGCGACGTCCCGGTCCCGGAAATACTCGTAGCGGATCTCGTCGAAGTTGCTGCGGCCGCGGTTGACCGGCAGGTCCTGCGCCCAATAGTCCCGCACGCGCTCGAATACGACGAACCGCCCCTGCTCGAACTGGCGCAGACGGTAGGGCCCGGACGCCAGCGGCGTCTCCAGCGTGGCGGCGTCGAAGGGCCTTGCCGCGTAATAGCGAGACGAGAATATCGGCAGCGTGGCGACCACCAGCGGCAGGTCGCGGCTGAAGCCCCGGGCGAGGCGAACCACCACATCGGCACCGTCCACCTCCGCAGCGTCGACCCCGCGGATGGTCTGGGCGATGGTCGGATGGCCCTGCGCCTTCAGCATGGTGATCGAGAAGGCGACGTCTGCCGCCGTCAGCGGCGAACCGTCATGGAAGCGCGCCTCGGGCCGCAGCGCGAAGCGATAGCTCAGGCCGTCCGCCCCCAGAGCGGCCGAACGGGCCACCAGGCCGTAGACCGCGTCGGGTTCGTCGAAGGCCCGCACCATCAGCGAATCGAAAGTGAGGTTCATGCCGGCGGCACCATCGCCGCGCAGCACGTAGATGTTCAGGGTGTTGAAGGTGTCGAAGTTCTGGTTGCCGAGCGTGTTGTCGAGCTGGGCCGAGAACGCGCCGCCCTTGGGCGCCGCCGGGTCGACATAGGAGAAATGGGCGAAATCTGCCGGGTAAGCCAGCTCGCCGAAGCTCGACAGGCCGTGCCGCGGCTGCCCGAGGTCGACGGCCGGGGGGGCCGGCCGCGCGGCCTCGGCCCGGAGCTGACGCGGGCCGACCAACGCGGCAGCGCCGGCGCCGGCGACGAGCCCGCGGCGGGTGAGAGTCAGGGGGACGCTCACCAGATCCCGCCGGTTCAACGGGGCGAGCCCGCCGGGTCCGACCACCAGATCGTTGGGAAAGCGGACGCCGCGTACTCGGGCATCGTCCCGGGGCGGCCGAACCGATTCCAGCGCGCCGTCCGCTCGAAGCGATAGCTCCATTGCGGGACGACATAATTGTGGGCGAGCAGCGTGCGGTCGAGGGCGTGCGTGGCGGCGACGAGTTCCTCGCGCGTCTTGGCATAGATGACGCGATCGATGAGAGCGTCGATGCCGGGGTTGGCGATGCCGACGAGATTGCGCGACCCCGGCCGGTTGGCCGACGCCGAGCCCCAATAGTCGCGCTGCTCGTTGCCGGGTGACAGCGACTGGCCCCAGACCGTGGTGGTCACGTCGAAATCGAAGGCCCGCAGGCGGTTCTGATATTGGGTCGAATCCACCAGCCGCACCGTGACGGCGATACCGAGCCGCTCGAGCGACGCCTTGTAGGGCAGCAGGAACCGCTCGCTGCTGGGATCGAAGCCGAGGAACTCGACCGTGAAGGGCTCGCCCGCGGCGCCGACCAGCTTGCCGCCCTTGAGCTCCCAGCCCGCCGCGCGCAACAACGTGAGCGCCTCGCGCAGGTTGGTCCTGACCGCGTCCGGCGAGCCGTTGACCGGATTGGCATAGGGCGTGGTGAAGACCGCCGGCGGCACCTTGTCCTTGACCGCTTCGAGGATCTCCCGTTCGAGGCCCTCCGGCAGCCCCTTGCTGGCGAGATCGGTGCCGAAGAAGTACGAATCGATGCGCTGGTACTGGCCGTAGAAGAGGCTCTTGTTCACCTCCTCGAAATCGAAGGCGTAGTTGAAGGCCCGGCGCACCCGCTCGTCCTTGAACTTGTCGCGCCGGGTGTTGAACGCGAAAGCCTGCATCACGCCGGCGTTGCGGATAGGGAACTCCTCGAGCACCACCCGCTTCTCCCGCACGGCCGGGAAATCGTAGGCCGTCGCCCAGTTCTTGGCGACGTTCTCCGCCCTGAAGTCGATCCGGTCGGCCTTGAAGGCCTCCAGCAGCACGGTGCTGTCGCGGTAGTACTCGGTGCGGATCTCTTGAAAGTTGCCGGTGCCGATGTTGACCGGCAGAGCCTTGCCCCAATAGTCGGCGACGCGCTCGTAGCTGGCCCAGCGCCCGCCCTCGAAGGCCTTCAGCCGGTAGCGGCCGGATCCCAGCGGCGGCTCCAGCGTGGTCTGCGCAATGTCGCGCTTGCGGCCGGAGGCGTCCGTGCCTTCCCACCAATGCTTGGGCAGCACCGGCATCTGACCCACGATCTGCGGCAGCTCGCGATTGCCGGCCTGGTCGAAGGTGAAGCCGATCGCGCGCTCGCCGACGCGCTCGGCCTTGACCACGTTGCGCCAGTAGAACGCATACATGGGGCTGTTGGCCTTCAAGGCCTCGAACGAGAAGATCACGTCGTCGGGCGTGACCGGGCGCCCGTCGTGCCAGCGCGCCTCGGGCCGCAGGCGGTAGCTCACGGCGGAGAAATCCGGCGGAAAGCTCACGGCTTCGGCGAGCAGCCCATACTCGGTGCCGATCTCGTCGGAAGCGGACGTCATCAGCGTGTCGTAGATGAGGGGCAGCCGGTCCTCCAGCTCCCCCTTCACGCCCGCGACCGCGAAGTTGAAGTTGTCGAAGCCGCCGAGCGAACCCAGACGCACCGTGCCGCCGGCCGGGGCGGCCGGGTTGACGTAGTCGAAATGCGCAAATCCCGGCGGATACTTCGGCGTGCCCATCAGCGACAGGGCGTGCCGCCAGCCCTTGTCCGCCGCCGCCTTGGCGGCGTCGGCCGGCTGCGCCATCGCCCGTGATCCGCCCGAGAGCAGGGCAAGGGGCGAGGCCGCGGACGCGAGGCCGAGCAGCGGCAGGGAGGCAAAGACGCGACGCGAGATCAAGAGCGGTCTCCACTTGAGCGGTCGGTTGAAGTCGCCGAACGGATCTGTGGCGTTCGATTATGTCGGCTTTTCGAGTGGGAGCTAGATGTGGCCTCTCAACAGGCTGTCCATCCGATCGGAGAGAAGCGCTCCGAATTCAAGAAATTACGAGCGCGTCTGCGCCATTGGATCCTCACCCAATGTCACGGACACTCTCTGGTGGCCCGACCCAGTGATTTCGACCCTTCGAGCGGATGCAGGGTCGGGTCAAGCCCCACCATGACGGGGGAGACGGAGAGAGCCTCTAATTTCTCAACGTCGTGCTCGGGCCTCACCCAACCACCAATCGACTTGAGAGGCCGGCCCCCCCGGCATGGCGCAAACGGTCTCGATCTCTGTGCTGCGCCACTGGCCGCCATCGGGCTGTCTGCCGCACGATGCGCGCAAAAAAGGCCGGGCGCGGCGCGCCCGGCCTTTTTCGGCAGGATCGGAAAAGGGCGCGGCGGCTCAGTGCTTGCCGGCCGGCGCCGGTGCGGCTGGCGCGGGCGCCGCGCCAGCCGCCGGAGCGGCGTCGGCGGCGGGAGCCGCCTCGGGCTTCGGCAGCGGCTGCGGGCTGTCGGACAGGCTGTTGAGATAGACGAGAATGTCGGCCCGCTCCTCGGGCTTGCTCACGCCGGCGAAGTTCATGAGCGTGCCGGGCACGTCCTTCTTCGGGTTGGTGATGAACAGGTTGACCTTCTCGAAATCCCAATTGCCACCGGCCCCGAAGGCCTTCAGTGCCTGCGAATAGTTGAATCCCTCGTGCCCAGCGATCGGGCGTCCGACCACGCCGAAGAGGTCCGGACCGATCTTGTTCGGGCCACCCTTCTCGAAGCTGTGGCAGGCCTTGCACTTGGCCACGGCCTTCTCGCCCTTGGCCGCATCGGCCTTGGCGAGCAGCACCGGCAACGGCTCGGCCGGCGCCTGCGGGGCCGCCCCGGCGCCCGCATCCGCTCCCTCGGCCGCCTGCGGCAGGTCGTAGCCCGGGACTGCCGGCGGATGCGCGGTGAACAGCATACCGGCCAGGATGTTCAGCCCGACGGCAAACATGAGCGTGCCCAGAACCGCACCAGCGATCTTGTTGAGCTCGAAGGAATCCATTCGGGGCAACTCCGGAAGGCGTGAACCTGGGCGAGCGGCGGCGCCCGGCCTGTGGGACGGCCGGCGATGATTACCCGCTTTGACGGCGGGTTTGCAACTCGTATAGGTGACCCCGTTTGCTACCTTTTGCCGCCCGCTTCGAGCTCCCATGGCGTGTCCGATCGTTCTCATTCCTGCCCGCCTGGCCTCGACGCGGCTGCCCGACAAGCCACTGGCCGACATCGCCGGCGTGCCGATGATCGTGCGTGTGATGCGTCAGGCGCAGGCGGCAGGCATCGGCCCGGTCGCGGTCGCGACCGACTCCGATGCCGTGGCCGCCGCTGTGACGGCGGCCGGCGGCCACGCCGTCATGACCCGTGACGATCATCCCTCGGGCTCGGACCGCATCTTCGAAGCCCTGGAGTCGATCGATCCGGCTGGGAACCACGATGTCGTCGTCAACGTGCAGGGCGACCTGCCGACCATCGACCCGGCCGTGATCGCGGCGGCCGTCGCCCCGCTGTCCGATCCGGCCGTCGACATCGCAACGTTGGCCACGGTGATCACGCGGGAGGAGGAGCGGCACGAGGCGAGCGTGGTCAAGGCGGTCGGCACGCCGGTCGGGCCCGGCCATCTGCGGGCGCTCTACTTCACCCGGGCGCAGGCGCCCTGGGGCGACGGGCCCCTGCTGCACCACATCGGCCTCTACGCCTACCGGCGGGCGGCCCTGGCCCGCTTCGTGGCATTGCCGCCGTCGCCGCTCGAGCAGCGCGAACGGCTGGAGCAACTGCGGGCGCTCGAGGCGGGCATGCGTATCGACATCGTCATGGTCGACGACGTTCCGCTCGGCGTCGACACGCCCGGCGATCTGGAGCGGGCCCGGCAGCTCTGGGCGGACCGCATCAACAAGGCCAGTACGGCATCGGAGTTGTCATGAGTTCGACGTCACCGGGCGCAGAACGGCAGGCGCCGTCCCGCGCCGTTTCCTTCCAGGGCGAGCCGGGCGCCAACTCCCATATCGCCTGCCAGGAGGTCCTGCCCGATCGTCCCACCCTGCCCTGCCCGACCTTCGAGGACGCCTTCGCGGCGGTCACCGACGGCCAGGCCGAGCTGGCGATGATCCCGATCGAGAACTCGATCGCGGGGCGCGTCGCCGACATCCACCACCTGCTGCCCACGTCGGGCCTGCATATCGTGGGCGAGCATTTCCTGCCGATCCGTTTCCAACTGATGTCGGTCGAGAGCGCGGATCTCGGCACGCTGAAGAGCGTCCACAGCCACATTCACGCGCTGGGGCAATGCCGGCGCATCATTCGCACGCTCGGCCTCAAGCCCACCGTCGCCGGCGATACCGCCGGTGCGGCGCGGGAGGTGGCGCAGTGGGGCGACCCCGCTCAGGCGGCGCTCGCGCCCCGGCTCGCGGCCGAGGTCTATGGCCTCAAGATCCTGGCGGAAGATGTCGACGACGAAGAGCACAACACCACCCGCTTTGTCATTCTGGCGCGCGAGGCGCGTTGGGCGCCGGCCGGCAACGGCCCGACGGTGACGAGCTTCGTGTTCCGGGTGCGCAACCTGCCAGCCGCGCTTTACAAGGCGCTCGGCGGCTTTGCCACCAACGGTATCAACATGACCAAGCTGGAGAGCTACCAGCTTGGCGGCGAGTTCGCCGCCACCCAGTTCTACGCCGAGGTCGACGGGCACCCGGAGGACCGGCCGCTCAAACTCGCCCTGGAGGAACTCGCCTTCTTCTCGCGCGAGTTGCGCGTGCTCGGGGTCTTTCCCGGCCACAGCTATCGCGAGGCCCTCAGCGTCCGCGCGGCGGAGTAAGGCACCCCGCGGATCGCTCGCCAGGTGTTCCATCTCGCCCCGAAGGGCTCTAATGTGCGCTGGCGCACATAGCCCCCGGCGGCGTTTCCCGGGAAATTACAGGAATTGCCAGCGCGATTTCGGTTTTGCCGCATTTCGTGGTGGGAACCGCCCTTTTATCGCCGCCCTGGCGCGCCATGTTCTCCGGCGACGGAGAAAGGAAGCCGCCATGCAGGTGACCATCAGACGGGCCCTTGAAGCGGACGTGCAGGCGATCGCCGAAGTGCATGTGGCTGCCTGGCGAGAGACGTATCGCGGCATCCTTCCCGACGAGACGATCGACCGCCTGACCGTGTCTGCCCGCGCTCGCTACTGGGCGGAGGCGATCATCGATCCCGCCATCTCGGTTTTCGTCGCGGAGGCGGACGGGCGGGTGGTCGGATTCGGATCGTGCGGCGGCGCGCGCCAGCAGCTGCTGACCACCGCCGGCGAGATCTATGCCGTCTATGTGCTGAAGCGCTTCCAGTATCGCGGCGTCGGCAGTCGGCTCATGGCGACTATGGCCCGCGCCCTGGCCGAAGCCGGTCATGTGACGGTCGGGCTTTGGGTGGCCCGAGACAATCTGGCCGCCATCGCGTTTTACCGGACTCTCGGCGCCTGCACCGGCGCCGCCCGGAGCCACGCCCATGGCCGCGGCGACGCGCCGCTGATCGAGCTGGCCATGTTGTGGGACGCCGCGGCGGAGCTGACGTTGTGGGAGGAGCCGGCTAATCAGCCTCTCCCCGGACGAATGCTGCCAGGACGTGGTGAGCGATCGCCATGGGGGGCGGTGCATACAACCGTCCCGGGTGCCTGCCGGCCAGCATCAGGCGTGCTTCCTCGCGGCTGAACCAGCGCGCATCGTCGAGCTCGGTCCTGTCGATCACGATCTCGCTCGACAGCGCCTCGCCCACGCAGCCGATCATCAGCGACGCCGGAAACGGCCAGGGCTGCGAGGCGAGGTAGCGGACGGCGCCGAGCGGCACGCCCGCCTCCTCCATGATCTCGCGCCGCACGGCATCCTCCAGCGTCTCGCCCGGCTCTACGAAGCCGGCGAGGCAGGAGTACATGCCGCGCGGAAACTGCGGTTGCCGGCCGAGCAGGCATTCGTCGCCGCGGACGGCCAGCATGATGACGACCGGATCGGTGCGCGGGAAATGCTGCGCTTTGCAAGCGTCGCAGTCGCGGCGCCAGCCGCCGGAGACGGGCCGGCTCGGCGCGCCGCAATTGGAGCAGAAGCGATGGCGCTGGTGCCAGTAGCCGAGCGCCTTGGCTTCGCCCAGCGGGCCCAGCTCGTCCGGCGGCAAGGCGCCCTGCATCGCCAATGCCCTGAGATCCGCAACGACGAGGTCGTCATAGTCCTTGACCGCCTCCGCCGTCGCCGGGTCGAAGTTCGCCAGGAACAGGGGCCGTCCGGCAATGGTGCCCAGGAACGGCAGCTCCCGCGGCTCGCCCAGACGCTCGACCTCGGCCAGGGCGAAGCGCGAGTCGAAGCCGCCGCGGCCCTTCTTCAGCAGCGGCTTGTCGCCCAGCATGATGACGGCGGATGCGCTGTCGTCGGCCCTGTAGCGGGCGATCTCCGCATCGTCGTGGCGCCGCTCGGAATGACGGAGCAGCGGATTGACGGCGAAGCCGACGCTGGCGGAGAGCTCCGCACGAGAAGTCGATTCTGAGGACATCGAGGCTCCGTTCAGGCAGGTCCTAGAGCATTTTCGCGTTCCTTCGAATCGCCGAAATGCTCTATCTGTTTGATTCGTCGCGTTTTCTTCACGCGAACCGGCGTCCAATTCACTCGAAAACGCTCTGCGCGGTCGGGCGGAATCATCCGGTCGCGGTGCTCCAGGGGGCATCCGTCGGGCGCGACGGCGAAGCCCCGGGGATTTCCGTTTCTGATCTTGCTTAGAACAGGTCGCGCAGCGGTGGCTATCGCTTTGCGGTCTCGACAGCCCTGCGCCGGAGCATGCGCGGCGCATAAACGGGGCATCACCCGCCGCCGACCTGCGGCAGTGCGCGCCGCAGGTCGGCAACGAAGGCCGCGCGCACGGCCTCATCATAGGGTGCGGCCGTACCGACGCCCCAAACCGGCCGCGGCCAGGCGGCATCGTCGCGCGAGCGGGCGATGACGTGGACATGCAGCTGGCGCACGGCGTTGCCGAGGGCAGCGATGTTGAGCTTATGGGGGGCGAGAAGGTCGCGCAGGGCCGCCGCAGCGGCCCGGACCTCCGCCATCAGCGTGCCGAAGCCGACCTCGTCCAGGTCGATCAGCTCGACCAGGTCGGGACGGCGCGGCACCAGGATGAGCCAGGGGAAGCGGCTGTCGTTCATGAGCAGCACGCGCGACAACGGCAGGTCGCCGACCGTGGTCGTGTCCTGCGTCAGTTGGGGATCGATGGCAAAATCCGTCATCGGGGCCGAGCTTGAACCGAACGAGAGGCGGTGTGAAGCGGGTTTTGTGCGAGCCGGCGCTGCTCCACGGTGCGGCTGCGCGATGCCGCTCCGCCCTTGCGCTCGCCGCCGGCTTCGCCGATATAGGGCGCGGGAGGTTGGCGTTGGACGTTCCACTCGCCAACCGGGTCAGATCCGGAAGGAAGCAGCCCTAACGAGACCGGGCGGGTCTTCGTTCAGCCTCCCACCCTCGCCGATGGGCTTGGACCGGCCTTGCTCCGGTATCTCGATCGCAGACGTCGAACCGGGGCGGCATTCGCCTGACGCGCGCCGCGATCGCGGCTTCGGCAGGCTCGGCGACCGGCGTGCTTTGTGCGGGCCGGTGCAGCGCCAACATGCGCGGGTTCGCCCGGGCGAACCATGGTACGATTCAGCCCAACCAGATTCGAGCGCACCCCAGCAAGGCGATGAACGAAACCGCGACCGGAGCTTCGGCATCTGTGGGGGGCGGCCCGGCGGAAGCGCTACAGGGCGCAGCCGGCGTCGACGAGCCCGGCCTCCCGGGTTTCGCGCCGCCGCCGACTCCGCCGCAACCTGCTCAGACCGCACCGGGCTACCGCGTGCTGGCGCGCAAGTACCGGCCACGCACCTTCGACGACCTGATCGGACAGGAGGCGATGGTGCGCACCCTGTCCAATGCCTTCGCCACCGGACGCATCCCGCAGGCCTGGATGCTCACCGGCGTGCGCGGCGTCGGAAAGACGACGACCGCCCGCATCCTGGCGCGGGGCCTGAACTACGAGCTGCCCGGGGACCGGGGCGCTGGCCCGACCATCCGCATGCCCGAGCTCGGCGTCCATTGCCGTGAGATCATCGACGGCAATCACATCGACGTGCTCGAGATCGACGCCGCCTCCAACAACGGCGTCGACAACATCCGCCAGATCAACGACGCGGTCCGCTACGCCCCGGTCTCGGCACGCTACAAGGTCTATATCGTCGACGAAGTCCACATGCTGACCACCGGCGCCTTCAACGCGTTCCTGAAGACGCTGGAGGAGCCGCCGCCGCACGCCAAGTTCATCTTCGCCACGACCGAGATCCGCAAGGTGCCGGTCACCATCCTGTCCCGCTGCCAGCGCTTCGACCTGCGCCGCGTCGGTGCCGACGTCCTGGTGGCGCATCTGGCCGCGATCTGCCGGCAGGAAGAGGTGACGGCCGACGACGGGGCGCTGGCCCTGATCGCGCGCGCGGCCGAGGGATCGGTCCGCGATTCGCTCTCGCTGCTCGACCAGGCGATCGCCCACGGCGCGGGCGACGTCTCGGCCGAAACGGTGCGGGCCATGCTGGGCCTCGCCGACCGCGGCCGGATCATCGACCTGTTCGAGGCGGTCATGCGCGGCGATCTGCCCGCGGCGCTGGCGGAACTCGCCGATCAATACGAGGCCGGTGCCGATCCGGCCGTGGTGCTGGCCGAGCTTGCCAGCTTCACCCACCTCGTCACCCGTCTCAAGCTGGTGCCCGGCGCCGCCAAGGACGGCTCGCTGACCGACGTGGAGCGCGGCCGCGGCACGGCGCTCGGCGAGAAGCTGTCGCTCCGGATGCTCTCGCGAACCTGGCAGATGCTGCTCAAGGGTGTGCCCGAGGTGCAGGAGGCGCCGCGGCCGATGGCAGCGGCGGAAATGGTGCTGGTGCGGCTCGCCTATGCCGCCGACCTGCCGACGCCGGACGAGGCCCTGCGCCTGCTGCGCTCGGCGGGCCCGCCCGGAAGCGCCGGCGCCGGCGCCGGCACCGCTTCGAGCGCGCCGATGCCGACCTCCGGCCGCGAGCCGCCACGCCCCGGCCTTGCTGCGGTGGCCGTAGCCGGCGCCGTGCGCGCGGTGGCCGAAGCCCGGGCCGATCAGCCGCAAGCCCAGGCCTTGGCGCCGCAGGTGGCGCCGCCCGAGCAGATGATCCGCGTCGCGCGCTTCGAGGATCTGGTCGCGCTGGCCGGCGAGAAGCGCGAGATCGGCTTCAAGCTCGCCCTCGAGCGGGACGTGCGCCTGGTCCGGTTCGAGGACGGACAGATCGAATTCGCCCTGGCCGACGGCGCCAGCCGCTCCCTCGCCGCCGACATCTCCCGTTACCTGCAGGACTGGACCGGCCGCCGCTGGATGGTGGCGGTGTCCTCGGGTCCGGGCGAGCCGACGCTGGCCGAGCGTGCCAGAGCGGCGGACCATGAGCGCCGCAGCGATGCAGCCGCCCACCCGCTGGTGCGGGCGGTGCTGGAACGCTTTCCCGGCGCCCAGATTGTCAATGTGAGGGAGGCGCCGACCGCGCCCGATGCGGCGGACGACATCATCGGCGACACGATCGACGAGCCGGACACGGCCTCTGAGGGAGACTGAACACATGCGCGACCTGATGGGACTGATGAAGCAGGCCCAGGCCATGCAGGGCAAGATGGCCGAGGCCCAGGCCGAGTTCGAAGCGCTGGAGGTGCAGGGCACCGCCGGCGGCGGGGCCGTCGGCGTGCGCATGACCGCCAAGGGCAACATGCTCGGCGTCAGCATCGATCCGTCGCTGCTCAATCCGGACGAAAAGGAGATCGTCGAGGATCTGATCGTGGCGGCGGTGAACGATGCCCGCGGCAAGGCCGAGCGCCTGGTCCAGGACAAGATGCAGGACATCACCAAGGGTCTGCCGATCCCGCCGGGGCTGAAGCTCTTCTGATCGCCCGCGGACGATGTCGCTGACCTCGGCCCTCTCGAAGACGCCCATGCGCCGGTTCGCCGGGCGACGCACGCTGCTGGACGCGTTGCGCCGCGCGGCGCAAAGGCTACGGCGACGGCCCCTCGGCACGCCGAAGCCCGTGGTGGTGGCAGCGCGGCAGCCCGATCCGGCCGCCATGCTCTTCGACGCGCCGATCGGACAGGCCATCGGCCATGCCGGCAGCCTGCTGACGGAGTTCGAGACGACGCGCGAGGTGAGCTTTCCGATCGTCTACCGGCTCGAAACCGCCTACGCGGCCTTCGACCGCGCCATCGCGGCGAGCAGCGTCGACATCTATGGCCAGCGCCGGGCCCGGCTGCGCGATGCCCTGCTCCAGGTCGTCCACCTCGCCCAGGTCGCGCGCGAATGGCAGCAGGACATCTACAACCTGCGGCAGGGCCCCTATCACGACGAGCCGCAACCCGAGAACGAGGCGGCGCTGGAGGCGGGCATCGCTCATCTGCGTCAATTCATCCGCCAGAACATGGCCGATCTGGCCAGTTGGCTGAGTGCCGCCGAACGCCTGCGTGGCGAATAGGCCGTGGCATCCCCGATCGGTCCCGAACTCGAGCGCCTGATTCAGCTGCTGGCGCGCCTCCCCGGCCTCGGGCCCCGCTCGGCGCGCCGGGCCGCGCTGCACCTGATCAAGAAGCGCGAGGCACTGCTCGAGCCACTCGCCGATGCGACGCGGGTCGTCAGCGAGCGGGTGGTCGTGTGCTCCGCCTGCGGCAGCGTCGACACCCGTGACCCCTGCACGATCTGCTGCGATCCCAAGCGCGATCCCAGCATCCTGATCGTCGTCGAGGACGTCTCCGACCTGTGGGCGCTGGAGCGCGCCGGCGTGCTCAATGCCCGCTATCACGTGCTCGGCGGGGTGCTCTCGCCGCTCGACGGCGTCGGCCCCGACGACCTCAACCTCGGCCGGCTCGTCGAGCGGGCGGCGACCGGCGTGAGCGAGGTCGTCATCGCGCTCAACGCCACCGTCGACGGGCAGACGACGGCCCACTACATCACCGATCTCCTGCAGCACCTGCCCGTCAAGATCACGCGGCTGGCGCACGGCGTCCCGGTGGGCGGCGAATTGGACTACCTGGACGAGGGCACGCTCGTCGCCGCAATGCGTCAGCGGACCGCGCTGTAGGACATCGGACCAACAGCGGCGGGCGGCCCTTCGCGGGATGGACGGCCCACCGCATCGACCCCATATTATCCTAGTCGATAGCGTGCCCGCGCCGTCCCCTGGAGGCTTCCCGATGCCCGGCCCGAACAAGCCTGCGACCGAGCAGCCTGCCACCGACCTCGAGCGCCACGCGGACGAGCTGCTCGACGAGGCCTTGGAGGAAAGCTTCCCGGCCAGCGATCCGCCGGCCATCCCGTCGCTGCATGATCTGGAGCGGCAGCGCAGGGCCGAGAGGGCCACCCCTGCGGCGCGCGATCGCAAGCCCTGACCGAGCGATCAGCAGTTCAAGCCCTGGCCCAGAGCATCCGGCCTTTCACGCGTGCGAAATCGCGTCGGACTATTCGGCTGCACTCAGCTTGCCGGCAGGCGCGACGGGCGCGTCGTCGAACTCGAGCGCCTCGATCCGGTCAGCGCGCTTGACGATCTTCTCGCTGGACGTCGTCACCGCGGCGACATCCTCCTGGACCTGGCGGAAATGCGTGTCGAGCTTGCCGACGCGGCCGCGCAGCCGCTCCACGTCGTCGAGTAGCAGCCGCACCTCGGCCTGAATCTTGCGCGCTTCCTCGCGCATGCGCGCGTCTCGCACCAAGGCCCGCGTGATCTGGATGGCCAGCGCCAGAAGCGATGGCGAGACGATGACGACGCGGGCGCGATGAGCGCGCTGGACCACGTCGTCGAAATGCTCGTGCAGGTCGGCGTAGAGCGCCTCGGACGGCACGAACAGCAGCGCCATATCCTGGGTTTCGCCCGGCACCAGGTACTTCTCCGCGACATCCTTGATGTGCACGCCGAGGTCCGCCCGCACCCGCTGCGCCGCGCCGCGCCTGGCCTCGTCGCTCTGCGCGCCGCGGAAGGCGGCGAACCCCTCCAGCGGAAACTTGGCGTCGATGACCAGCGGGTGATCGCCGGGCAGGTGGATGAGGCAGTCTGGCCGCCGGTTGTTGGCGAGCGTCGGCTGGAAGCTGTAGGCGCCGGCCGGCAGTCCGTCGCGGACGATCGCCTCCATGCGGCCCTGGCCGTAGGCGCCGCGCGCCTGCTTGTTGGCGAGGATATCCTTGAGGCCGACGACCTGGCCGGTCAGTTCCGACAGGTTGCGCTGGGCGGTATCGATGACGGCCAGCCGCTCGTTCAGCTGCGCGAGGTTCTCCGTCGTCCGCTCCACCGTGTCGGCGAGCCCGCGGCCGACCCGGTGTTGCAGCACCTCGATGCGCTCGGCCACGAAGCGCTGCATGTCGGATTGACGCACGCCGAGCCCGTGCAGGCTCGCCTGCACACCGCCCTTCAGCTCCGCCTGCATGCGCTGCAGCTCGGCCACCCGCCCATCGAGCTCGCGCGCCTGGGCCTCCAGCAGGGCCGCCACGGAACCCCGGTGGCGCGCACCGCGCACGACGCTGACCGCGATGACCATCAGCACGACGAACGAGACGACGGCCAGGATGGCGGCGGCATCCCCATAGGTGACGGCCCGCTCGCCGACGAGCAGCAGGATCTGGTCCATCAGGGCAGAAGATCACGAATCGGCATGAGAACAAAACTAGCACATCATTGACCGTCCTTCGCCGACATCCTATGTCGCGACGGTCATGACCATTCGCCCGATCGTCCTCATCCCCGACCCTATCCTCAGAAAGCCGTCCGAGCCCGCCGGCCCGGCCACGCCCGCCCTTCGGGAGCTGGCGCAGGACATGCTGGAGACGATGTACGATGCGCCCGGCATCGGGCTCGCCGCGATCCAGATCGGCGTTCCCACCCGCATCGTCGTGATCGACCTCGCCAAGGGCGAGGACGAGCCGAAGAATCCGATCGTGCTGCTCGATCCGGAGATCACCTGGTCGTCGGACGAGATGAACGTGCACCAGGAGGGCTGCCTCTCGATTCCCGAGTATTTCGAGGAGGTGGAGCGGCCCAAGCGCGTGCGCGTGCGCTATCGGACGCTGGAGGACGAGGTCAAGGAAATCGAGGCCGACGAACTCCTGGCCACGTGCCTGCAGCACGAGATCGACCACATCAACGGCGTGCTGTTCATCGACCACCTGTCGAAGCTGAAGCGGGATCGCGTGACCCGCAAGTTCGCCAAGGCGGCCAAGCGCGAAGCCAGCGGAGCCTGAGGCTTTGCGGATCATCTTCATGGGCACGCCGGATTTCGCCGTCCCGGCCCTGGCCGAGCTCGTCGGCCACGGGCACGAGCTTTGCGCCGTGTACACGCGAGCGCCCAGGCCCGCGGGTCGCGGCATGGGCGAGCGCAAGACACCGGTCCATGCGCTCGCCGAGCGCTTCGGTCTGCCGGTGCTCACGCCCAAGACCCTGCGCACGCCCGAGGCGGCCGCGGCCTTCCGTGCCCATGGCGCCGATCTTGCGGTCGTCGTCGCCTACGGGCTCATCCTGCCGCCCGAGATCCTGGCCGCGCCGGCGCACGGCTGCTTTAATCTGCATGCTTCGCTGCTGCCGCGCTGGCGGGGCGCCGCGCCGATCCAGCGCGCGGTGATGGCCGGCGACACCGAGAGCGGCGTATGCGTCATGCGGATGGAGGAAGGCCTCGACACCGGCCCGGTGGGCATGGCCGAGCGCGTACCCGTCGGCCCCGACATGACCGCCGGCGAGTTGCATGACCGCCTCGCGCCGCTCGGCGCCGACCTCATGGCGCGCGCGGTGGCAGCGCTCTCGCGCGACGCGCTGGGCTTTACGCCGCAGCCCGACACGGGCGTCACCTACGCCCACAAGATCGCCAACGACGATGCCCGTCTCGACTGGACGGTTCCGGCGGCCGCGGTCCACAACCGGGTGCGCGGCCTCAGCCCGTTTCCCGGCAGCTTCTTCGAGGCCGACCTCGGCCGCGGCCAGCCGGAGCGCGTGAAGGTGCTGCGCACGGCCCTGGCCGACGGGACGGGCGCGCCCGGCACGCTGCTCGGCGCCGATTTCACCGTCGCGTGCGGCAGCGGGGCCGTGCGGCTGCTGCTGGTGCAGCGCGCCGGCAAGGGCGTGGTTCCCGGCGACGAGTTCCTGCGCGGGGCTCGGCTCGCTCTCGGCGCGACGCTATCCTGACACGATCGCATCATCCGGACATCGATCGCCGCGTGCCCCGCTACAAGCTCACCGTCGAATACGACGGCTTCCCCTACGTCGGCTGGCAATGGCAGGACAACGGCCGCGCCGTGCAGCAGGCCATGGAGGAGGCCGTCGAGCGCTTTGCCGGCGAGCGCGTGCGCCTGCAATGCGCCGGACGGACGGATACCGGCGTCCACGCCTTGGGCCAGGTGGCCCACCTGGACCTCGCGGATGCCTGGCGGACCGATACGGTGCGCGATGCCATCAACGCCCACCTGAAGCTCGCCGGCGACCGCGTCGCCGTCGTGACGGCGGAGCAGGTCGGCGCCGGCTTCGACGCGCGCCACAGCGCGCTCAAGCGCCACTATCTCTACCGCATCCTCAACCGGCGCGCGCCGCCGGCGCTCGGCCATGGGCGGCTCTGGCACGTGCCGCGCCGCCTCGATGCCGGCGCGATGCAGGCGGCGGCCCAGCTGGTGCTCGGACAGCACGACTTCACCACCTTCCGGGCGGCCGAATGCCAGGCCAGCAGCCCGGTGCGCACCCTCGACGTGCTCGACGTGGCGCGAAGTGGCGACGAGATCACGGTCCGGGCGTCCGCCCGCTCGTTCCTGCACCATCAGGTGCGGTCGCTGGTGGGTTCACTCGAGCAAGTGGGCTGCGGGCGCTGGCCGCCGGCCGGCATGCGCGCCGCGCTCGATGCCCGAGACCGGCGCCGGTGCGGCCCGCTGGCACCGGCCCACGGGCTCTACTTCGTCAGTGTCGATTATCCGCCGGCCACGCGCGAGTCGGCCGCGAAGTAGCGGTCCAGCACCCGCCGGTAGATCGCCGCCAAGCGATCGAGATCGGTCACCGGGACGCGCTCGTCGACCTGGTGCATGGTCTGCCCCACCAGGCCGAACTCGATCACCGGGCAATAATCCTTGATGAAGCGCGCATCGGAGGTACCACCGGTGGTCGACAGCGCCGGCCGGCGGCCGGTCTCGCCCGCGACCGCCTCGGCCACCAGTTCGACGAACGGGCCCGGTTCGGTGACGAAGGCCGCCGCGTTGGTGGGCAGGAACTCCATGTCGTAGCGGGCGCCGCCGGCGGCTTCGTCGAGCCGCCGCTCGATCTCGCCCCTGAGCGTCGCCGGCGTCCACACGTCGTTGAAGCGGACGTTGAATGCCGCCCGCGCGGACGCCGGAATGACGTTGGTGGCGCCATTGCCGACATCGACGGTGAGCACCTCCAGATTGGAGGGATCGAAGCGCGGCGTGCCGCGATCCAGCGGTGTCTCGAGCAGGGCGCGCAGCAGGCGCAGCAGATGCGGGATCGGGTTGTCGGCCAGGTGCGGGTAGGCGACGTGGCCCTGCGTGCCATGCACCGTCAGGCGCCCGGTCAGTGAGCCGCGGCGGCCGATCTTGATCATGTCGCCCAGCGCGTCCGGGTTGGTCGGTTCGCCCAGCAGGCAGTGATCGAAGCGTTCGCCCTTCGCCTTGGCCCATTCCAGCAGCTTGACGGTGCCGTTGACGGCCGGGCCTTCCTCATCGCCCGTGATGAGAAAGGCGATCGAGCCGGCAAATCCCGGCTCCTTCTGCGTGAAGGCCAGGGCCGCCGCCGCCATGGCGGCGATGGCACCCTTCATGTCGACGGCGCCGCGGCCGTAGAGCAGGCCGTCCGCGACCTCACCTCCGAATGGATCGTGGCTCCAGGCCTCGGCCTCGCCGGGCGGCACCACATCCGTGTGCCCCGCGAGCACAAGGCAGGGGCTGGCCGTGCCGTAGCGGGCGTAGAGATTGGCGACGTCGGGCGTGCCGGGCGCGCTGAAGGTGACGTGCTCGACGGCAAAGCCACCGGCCGCCAGCGCCTCGCCGAGGGCGCGCAACGCCCCGCCCTCCTCGGGCGTCACCGAGGGGCAGCGCAGCAGCGTGCGGGCGAGATCGAGCGGCGTGGTCATGTTCAGCCCATGCGGGGAGCGAGAGCGCTTTCGAGCGAAGTGGACGCCGGTTCGCGTGAAGAAAACGCGACAAAACAAACAGATAGAGCATTTCGGCGATCCGAAGAAACGCGGAAATGCACGAGCGGTCGGTGCCGGGGTGGGCGCAAGGCCCCGCCGCGCCCCCGTCTCAATCCCTCAGCAGCTCGTTGATGGAGGTCTTCGAGCGGGTCTGCGCGTCCACCTGCTTGACGATGACGGCGCAGTAGAGCGACGGCACCGGCTGGCCGCTCGGGTGCGGCTTGCCCGGCAAGCTGCCGGCGACGACGACCGAATAGGGCGGCACGCGGCCGATGTGCACCTCGCCGGTGGCGCGGTCGATGATCTTGGTCGAGGCGCCGAGATAGACGCCCATGGACAGCACCGCGCCTTCACCGACGATCACCCCCTCGGCCACCTCGGAACGGGCGCCGATGAAGCAGTTGTCCTCGATGATGACGGGGTTTGCCTGGAGCGGCTCGAGCACGCCGCCGATGCCGACGCCGCCGGAGAGATGGCAGTTCTTGCCGATCTGGGCGCACGAGCCGACGGTCGTCCAGGTGTCGACCATGGTGCCCTCGCCCACATGGGCGCCGAGGTTGACGAACGACGGCATCAGCACCACACCCGGCGCGATATAGGCGCCGTGGCGGACGGTGCAATTGGGCACGGCGCGAAAGCCCGCCTCGCGGAAGGTGCCGGCGTGCCAGTCGGCGAACTTGGAGGGCACCTTGTCCCACCACGAGCCGCCGCCGGCGCCGCCCGAGATCACGCCCATGTCGTTCAGGCGGAAGGACAGCAACACCGCCTTCTTGAGCCACTGGTTGACGACCCACTCGCCATCGATCTTCTCGGCGACGCGGGCCGAGCCGCGATCGAGCAGCAACAGCGCTTCGTCGACCGCCTCGCGCACCTCGCCGGTGGTCGAAAAGCCGATACCGTCGCGCTTGTCCCAGGCGGCGTCGATGATCGAGGCGAGATAGTCGTGACGATGCATGGCGGCCCTCATTCTGTGGGCCGCTTGTCGTCGCGAAGACGGCGGCGAGTCAAGCGGAGAACCGCGGCCTCGCCGCGCCCGCCCGGCGCCTCAGCGCACGGGCGCGCCCATGGCCCACATCACGCCGAAGGGATCGCGCACCTGGCCGTAGCGGTCGCCCCAGAACATCAGCTGGACCGGCAGCACCACCTCGGCCCCCGCCTCGACGGCGCGCGCGAACCAGGCGTCGATATCGTCCACCTGCAGGTGCAGGGAATAGCCCTGGTGCTCCTTGAAGGGATGCCCGTGGTCTGGGTACGGGTCGGACAGCATGACCGAACCGCCGTTGACGTAGAGGTGGATGTGCATGGTCCGCCCCTGCTCGTCGAGCGGCTGGCGGAACGCCTCCTCGGCTCCGAAGGCCTTCTTGTAGAAGCTGGCGGCCTTATCGGCGCCCTCGACACAGAGGTACGGCGCCACGCCGCCGCGCACCTGGGCGGCGACGGTCCCCTCGGGCATGGCGTCGGCGGGACAGCTGGTGGTCTCGGCGGCATTGGTCGTCATGGTCGTCGTCTCCGGGCGCGTGGTGAGAATGCCGGCGGCTTCGGCCGGTCGTGAACGATGGTCACGCTCAAGGACGACCGCTGGAGGCGCTGGCCGACAGGCAGCCGCATTTTTTTAGGGCGACGCCCGCTCGGCACCGACGGCAGCGTCAGACCGCATGAGTTGGTCGAGGTGCATGCGGATATGGGCCGCCTCGGCCGCCGTATTGGCGAGCGCGATCGCCCGGCCGAACGCCTCCCTCGCCTCGGCCGTGCGGCCGAGCTGGGTGAGCAACGCGCCGCGCACGCCGTGAAAATGGAAGTAGCCGGCCAGCCGGTCCGCCAGCGGCTCGACCATATCGAGCCCCGCCTGCGGGCCCCTGAGCTTCATGACGGCGACGGCGCGGTTGAGCGTGACCACGGGCGAAGGCTGGAGGCGCTCCAGGAGGCCGTAGAGCAGGTCGATCTCGGCCCAGTCCGTATCCTGGGCTTGCTTGGCGCGGGCGTGCAGTGCGGCGATGGCCCCCTGCACCTGGTAGGGGCCGGGCCGGCGGTGCCGCACCGCCTTGTCGATCAACGCCAAGCCCTCGGCGATCATCTTGCCGTCCCAACGGCGGCGATCCTGATCGTCGAGCAGAATGATCGCGCCGGCCGGATCGAACCGCGCCGCGGCGCGGGCGTGCTGGAGCAGCATCAGCGCGGCCAATCCCATGATCTCCGGCTCGGCCGGAAACAGGCGCAGCAGCAGCCGGGCGAGCCGGATCGCCTCGTCGCAGAGCGGCGCCCGCGCCTGCGCCTCCGCCGCCGGGGCGGAATAGCCCTCGTTGAAGATGAGGTAGAGCATGGCGGCCACCGCACCGAGCCGCTCCGCCCGCTCGATGGCGCCCGGCACCTCGAAGGGCACGCCGGCCTTGCCGATGCGACCCTTGGCCCGCGTGATGCGCTGCTCCATGGCGCTTTCACCGACCAGGAAGGCTCGTGCGATCTGCCGGACCGAAAGGCCCGACACGATCCTGAGCGCCAGGGCGACCTGCTGCGTCGCCGGCAGATCCGGATGGCAGCAGATGAACAGCAGGCGCAGGATGTCGTCGCGGTAGTCGGCGGCATCGAGGCGCTCGACCATCGCACCTTCCGCATCCCCCAGATCGGAGACGGCGGCCTCGTCCGGCAGCTCGGTATGCCGCGCCCGGCGGCGCACGCCGTCGATGGCGACGTTGCGGCCGACGAAGATCAGCCAGGCGGCGGGATCCCGCGGCGGGCCGTTCTGCGGCCAGTTCTTCAGGGCCTTGAGGCAGGCCTCCTGGAAGGCCTCCTCGGCCACGTCCAGATCCCGAAAATAGCGCAGCAACGCGCCGACCGCCTGGGGGCGCGCCGCGGTCAGCGCCGCTTCGATCCAGGCCAGATCGCTCATCCGACGGAACCTCCAGGGCGAAACACGGAGACGGGGCGGATCTCGTAGGCGCCGCCGGGATTGGCGCGGCCGAGGTCGCGCGCGGTGTCGAGTGCCTCGTCGAGGGTCGCGCAGTCGACCATGTAGAAGCCGAGCAGTTGCTCCTTGGTCTCGGCGAACGGGCCGTCGATGACCAGCGGCGGCTCGCTATCCTTGCGCAGGGTCGTCGCCGCCGTCGTCGGCAGCAACCGCGCGACCGGGCCGAGGCGCCCCTGCCTGGCGAGCTTGTCCTCCACCGCCTGCACCCGGGCCATGACCGCGTCATCCTGTTCCTTGCTCCAGGAGCAGACGACGTCTTCACTGTGGTAGCAGAGGATGGCGTAGAGCATGACCGTTTACCGTTCCTTCATCCGCATGCGTGGCATCGGTCGCGGGCGGGTGCTCGCGATCGGCATGCGGAGCCTTTCCATAGCCGAGAGCGCATTCTGATCGCAAAATGGGTTCATACTCGGCCCGAATAGCCTGGCCTGCGACGCGCGACGCCTCGTAGCGCCTTGCCCTGTAGGACGAGCGACGGCGGCGGGCGCCGACAGCGCGACGGCAAGAAGTTCGCACCGATGCAACGCCTCGCCCGGGCAGCTACCGTGCGGCCCCGCCGTGGACCCTAAGGAATGAACATGGTCTTCGAGATGAGATTGCGCCGTCCGCTTCGCCATGCCGGCGCGGCGATCGTCTGCGCTGTCGCGCTGCTGGCCGGCGGTGCCCCTGCCGGGGCGCAATCGTCCCAGCCGAGCGGACCGCCCCCGGCGCCGCCGCCGGCGGTGGTGTTCCTGTGCGACGACGGCACGACGATCGTGGCGCGCTTTCCCGATACGGCGACGGCGCTCCTTCAGGTGGGGGACGACCGTTACGAACTGACGACGACCACGGCGGCCTCGGGCGTGCGCTATGCCGGCGCCGGCGTCGTATTCTGGACGCACCACGGCGACGCGCGCTTCGAGCGCCGCGCCACCAGCACCACCTGCAAGGGGCCGGGACACTGAGCGCATCGGCTCTCGCCGCTGCGAGCCCGGCCGCCGATGCACGCTCCGCATCGCTGCCCGTACGCTCGTGGCGGTCGCGCTTGCCACCAAAATTCGTTACGTGCGCTGGGATGGCCGCGGCCCAGACCGTTCGCCCGGCGCCGCGCAGGGAAGCAGACTGATGAAGCCTGAGACGATCGGCTTGAGCGACGGCACCGTGTCGGTGCTGCGGTGGGACGAAGCGGGCCCAGACGCGCCGCTGCTGCACATCGCTCACGCGACGGGTCTGAACGCACAGAGCTATCGCCAGCTCGGCGAGCGCCTGAGCGACCGCTTCCGCGTCATAGCCACCGACGCCCGCGGCCACGGCATGACGGACCTGCCGGCCGACCCCGCCCAACTCACCTCGTGGCTGCGTTACGTCGACGATCTGGCCGCGGTGCTGGAGACGTTCGGCGAGCCCGCCTTCCTGGTCGGCCATTCCATGGGCGCGGCGGTCACCCTGATGCTGGCCGCCACCCGGCCGGACCTTGCCCGCGGCGCCGTGCTGCTCGACCCGGCGGTCGTGCCCTACGCCCAGCTGGAGCAGCGCGAGCGGGACGCCCGAGTCGGCGTGCGCCTCGACGCCGAGATCGCGCGGACCGCCGCCCGACGCCGGGCCGACTGGCCGAGCCGGGACGCCATCCGCAAGGCCTACGACGGGCGCGGCATGTTCGCCTGGTGGCGCCCGGGCACGCTCGACGACTACCTCGACGGCGGCCTGCGCACGTTGCCCGACGGCCGGGTCACGCTGGCCTGCTCGCCCGCCTGGGAAGCGGCGACCTTCAACTCGGTGACGACGCAGCTCTGGCGACTGGCCCCTCAGTGCGAGGTGCCCGTCGCGCTGATGCGGGCCGACATCGCCAGCACCTTTGCAGCAGCCGAGGCGGAGGCGTTGCAGCGCTTGCTCCCCCACACCATCATCGCTCACGCCGAAGGACGGACCCACTTTCTGCCCCAGGAGGATCTGGACCTGGTGGCCGACTTCGTCCTCGAGCAATGCGCCCGCATGGAGCAGACAGAGCCCGTATAGCGCCGACCGGCGCGGCTCAGGGCGGCGAGACGAGGCCGCGCCGCAGTTGGTGGCACGCTATCAGCGCGAGGACGGCGGCCGGACCGGCAAGCGCAAGCACCATCCCGGCCGCCAGAAGAATGGCGGCGCCCAGCGCCGCGCCGAGCGCCAGGGCGAGCCAGGCCATTGCGTGCGGCAGCCAGGCGCCGATGCCGGCGCGGCCGAGCAGATGCCGGGCCAAGCCCTGCCCCAGCGTGACCAGCGTGCCAGTGACGAAGGTGCTGCCGATCCGCGCACCGGCGAGGGTGCGCCGCAGGTTGTTCTGCAGTCCCATGGCGAAGGCGAGCGGCAGCAGGCGCAACTCCGATACGCCATCGACGGCGACGGCGACCGCGGCACCGGCGAGCAACAATGCCTCCAGGCCGAGGATCGCCGCGTAGGACCACCGCGGGCTGGCCTCGACCATGGCGGTACCGGCCGCCACGCCAAGCACGAAGCAGCAGATCAGCAGCCCGGCGGCGGCCACGCCCGTCACGTTGCCGCCGGCGAGCGATGCGGCGAACTGCGTGGTGTTGCCGCTCATGAACGACACGAAGAGCCCGCTCAAGGAAAGGTAGCCGAGGGCGTCGACGAAGCCTGCCACGGCAATCAGCAGCAGGGGCAGGGCAAACAGTCGGGGCGACGGGCGCGGCGAGGAGGAACGGCTCGGCATGCAGCCGGTGTGGCGCGCGGGCGCGGCCGGCGCAAGCTGTGCGTCAGAGCGCGCTCCGGTCCGGCGGAGCCGCTTGATCGGATAAAAACGATCCGAATTCAACAGGCTATGAGAATTTCTGCGCCGTTGGATGAGCTAATCCAATGGCGCAATGTTCTAACTGAACTGCCGGATGAGAATGCGCACGGCGCCGATGCCGACGACGATGAACACGACGCCATAACCGATCAGCCACAGCCGCCGCTCGCGCCGGCTGGCAAAGCCGTCGCCGCGCCGCGGCCGATCCGGCGGCCCTGTCTCGCCATCATCCGATGCACCCGGCACGGCGTCCCCCGTGCGCGACGGCAGAGCGGATCACTCCGCCGCGTCGACGTAGAGCTTGCCGCCGCCGGCCGCGAACTCCTCGCTCTTGGTCTTCATCCCCTCGATCGCGGCACGCTCGTTGTCGCCCATGGCGGCGACCTCGGCGCGCAGGTCCTGGGTGATCTTCATGGAGCAGAATTTGGGCCCGCACATGGAGCAGAAGTGGGCAACCTTGTGCGCGTCCTTCGGCAGGGTCTCGTCGTGGAAGGCGCGCGCCGTGTCCGGGTCGAGCGCCAGGTTGAACTGATCCTCCCAGCGGAAGTCGAAACGAGCACGGGAGAGCGCGTCGTCGCGCAGCTTGGCGGCAGGATGGCCCTTGGCCAGATCAGCGGCATGGGCAGCGATCTTGTAGGTGATCACACCGGTCTTGACGTCGTCCCGGTTGGGCAGCCCCAGGTGCTCCTTCGGTGTGACGTAGCAGAGCATGGCGGTGCCGTACCAGCCGATCATGGCCGCGCCGATCGCCGAGGTGATGTGGTCGTAGCCCGGCGCGATGTCGGTGGTCAGCGGCCCCAGCGTATAGAACGGCGCCTCGCCGCACTCGGCCAGCTGCTTCTCCATGTTCACCTTGATCTTGTGCATGGGCACGTGGCCCGGCCCTTCGATCATCACCTGGCAGCCGCGCGCCCAGGCAATCTTGGTGAGCTCGCCCAGGGTCTCCAGCTCGGCGAACTGGGCGGCGTCGTTGGCATCGGCGATGGAGCCGGGCCGCAGGCCGTCGCCGAGCGAGAAGGACACGTCGTAGCGCCGCATGATCTCGCAGATCTCGTCGAAGCGCTCGTAGAGAAAGCTCTCCCTGTGGTGCGACAGGCACCAGCGGGCCATGATCGAGCCGCCGCGCGAGACAATGCCGGTGACCCGGCGCGCCGTCAGCGGCACGTGGGCAAGGCGCACGCCGGCGTGGATGGTGAAATAGTCGACGCCCTGCTCGGCCTGCTCGATCAGCGTATCCTTGAACACCTCGAAGTCGAGTTTGGCCGGATCGCCGTCCACCTTCTCGAGCGCCTGGTAGATCGGCACGGTGCCGATCGGCACCGGCGAGTTGCGCATGATCCAGCCGCGGATGTTGTGGATGTTGCGCCCGGTCGAGAGGTCCATGACCGTGTCGGCGCCCCAGCGTGTCGCCCACACCAGCTTCTCCACCTCCTCCGCCGCCGACGAGGTGACCGCGGAGTTGCCGATGTTGGCGTTGATCTTCACCAGGAAGTTGCGGCCGATGATGGTCGGCTCGAGCTCGGGGTGGTTGATGTTCGCTGGAATGATGGCGCGGCCGCGTGCGATCTCGTCGCGCACGAACTCGGGCGTGATGAACACCGGAATCTCGGCGCCGAAGTCCTCGCCGTCCGCCCGCCGTTCCGCCGCCCCGGCCGCCATCAGCTGGCGGCCGGCGTTCTCGCGGTGGGCGACGTAGATCATCTCCTCGGTGACGAGGCCGGCGCGGGCAAACTCGTATTGGGTGACGAGTTGGCCGGGCGTGCCCTCGAGCACGCGGCGTTCGGCCGGGCAGGTCGGCACCAGCTTGGCCTCCGAGACGCCGCCGTTGTCCTCGGGCTTGACGGCGCGGGGCTCGACCCCGGCAAAGCCCCGCTGCTTCAGCCAGGGCGCGCGGATCTGCGGCAGCCCACGCTCCAGGTCGATCGCCGCATCAGGGTCCGTGAAGGGCCCGGACGTGTCCGGCACGCGCACCGGCTCCTCCCCTGCCTCGGGCGCCAGGGGGATCTCGCGGAACGGCACGAGGATGTCGGGTCGCTCGAGCGGGCTGGTGTAGACCTTGTGCGACCCGGTGATCGGCCCCGTGGTCACGGCCGCCGGGCGGGCAGCTGCTTGGCCTTGCGGCGGCTTGGCGTGAATCGTCATGGCACTCTCCTGCGAGAGCATTGGCCTATCGGATAGGCTTATCCGATTGGCCGGGAATGCTCCAAATCGTTGAATTCGGAGCGCTTTATTCGCGATGGGAGGCTTCCCAACCGATCGCGAAGCGCTCCCGTGGCTGGACGACGGGTCGATCGACGGGTGGGATCGTGCGGGTGGGCGCGAAAATGGGGCGCGGTCACGTTCCTGTCCCTCCGCCGGTATGACCCGGATCAGGTTCGTAAGGGTCACCGCGGTGCCGTCGCTCGAAACCGAGCCAGGCGAGGCGGAATCTCAGCCCCCTCTCGGGGCCCCCCTCGGAATCGTTGCAGTGTGGGACCGGTGCCGGCACGTGTCAAATCGACGTCACGCCGCTTCGTGCTATGCCTGCGGCATGTCGAACGCCTTCAGCCTCGAGGGCCGCGTCGCCCTGGTCACCGGCGCCGCCCGCGGCCTCGGCCGCGAGATCGCCCGCGGGCTCGCCGCGGGTGGCGCCACCGTCCTGCTCAACGGCCGCGACGCGGTCGCCCTGGAGGCGGCGGCCGCCGCCCTGCGCGCCGGTGGCGACACGGCCCACGTGCTTGTCTTCGACATCGCCGAGCGCGACGCCTCGGCGCGCGCCCTCGCCGACGTTGCGCGCCGCTTCGGGCGGCTCGACATCCTCGTCAACAATGCGGCCATCCGCGACCGACGCCCGCTCGACGAGGTCGAGCCCGGCGCCCTCGGCCGGATGCTCGGCGTCAACCTGGAGGCGCCATTCGAGCTTTGCCGCGAAGCGGCGCAGCTGATGCGGCCGCGTCGGTGGGGACGGATCGTCAACATCACCTCGATCGCCGGCGCCATCGCACGCCCCGGCGATGCCCTCTACGCGACAGCCAAGGGCGGCCTCGACGCCATGACACGGGCGCTCGCGGCCGAGTTCGGGGCGCACGGCATCACCGTCAACGCAGTGGCTCCGGGCTACTTCGCCACCGAGGCGAACGCGCCCATGGTCGCCGACGCCGCCAATGCGGACTGGCTCGCCCGGCGCACGGCGCTGGGGCGCTGGGGCGAGCCGGCCGAGATCGCCGGCGCCGTCGCCTTCCTCGCATCGCCCGCCGCGTCCTACGTGACGGGGCAGAGCCTGGCGGTCGACGGGGGCTATCTCGCCCACTTCTGACGTCCGCAGACGGAGCGCGCCGCGCTTGCGCCGAAACATGGCATGCAGTCGAGCGGAAGGGCCTAACGGCCTGTAGGCCGTGATGGAATCGTCATGCAATTCGATCAAAGATCGATCCGAGCCTTCGGCCTAGGCCGCAGCCGCCGGCATGCTTGTGCGTCGCGGTCGGCATCTCGGAGGATTTTTGGATGTCTTGCCCCGGTGTGCCTGCCGCAGCCACGATTCCTCCGGACATCCGGCCATGAACATCAACACCCCCCTGCCGGCTGGAGAGCAGACGAAACACAGGACGGTTCAGGACTACATCGACGAAACGCCGATGTGGGCCGACGGCACGGCCGTCACGGCGACGCCGATGACGCCGATGCAATGGCGCATCTGGAGCCTCGCCGCGGCCGGCAAGTTCTTCGAGGGCCTGGTCGTCTTCATGACCGGCGTCGCGCTGCCCCTCATCGCCCAGGAATTCTCGATCACGCCCGCCCAGCACGGCCTGGTGGGCGCGGCGAGCCTGTTCGGCATCCTGATCGGAGCGCTCGCCCTCGGCGGCCTCTCGGACGTCTTCGGCCGCAAGTTCATGTTCATCGCCGAGATGCTGATCTTCATGGTGTTCCTCGTGCTGCTCTCGATCAGCCCGAGCTTCCCGTGGCTCATCGTCTTTCTGTTCGGTGTCGGCTTCGCCCTCGGCTGCGACTATCCCACCGCACATCTGATCATTTCCGAGAGCATCCCGAGCAACAGCCGCGGACGCCTGGTGCTCGCCGCGTTCGCCTTCCAGGCCGTGGGCGCCCTTGCCGGAACGGTCATCGGCTACATCATCCTCAAGAACATCAGCGACGTCACCTCATGGCGCTGGATGTACGCCACGGCGATCATCCCGGCGGCCGTCGTGACGGCCGGCCGCTTCTTCATCACCGAGAGTGCGCCCTGGCTGTTCGCCAAGGGGCTCGTGGACCGGGCCGAGCACGAGGTGAGACGACTGCTGGAGCGCCAGCCGCCCTACCCAAAGACGGTCGAGCTGTCCCGCCGTCACCACCATGCGGCGCACGGCCACGAGCCCGCGCACTACGGCGTGCTGTTTCATGCCAAGAATCGGCGGGCCACCATCCTCGCCTCGGTGCCCTGGTTCCTGCAGGATCTCGGCACCTATGGCATCGGCATCTTCACCCCGACCATCCTTGCCGCCTCGCTCGGCCACGCCACCGGTCAGGTGCGCAACCTTGCCGACCTGCTGAACAACGACATCCTGGCGGCCAAGGGCGCCGCCCTGATCGACGTGCTTTTGATCTTTGGCATTCTGTTTGCCGTCGTGCTGGCCGACCGGGTCGGCCGCATCCCGCTCCAGGTGATGGGCTTCGTCGGCTGCGCGGCCGGCCTGCTGCTGGCGTCGTTCTCCGTGGACTATACCGGGACGACCTCGACGCTGCTGATCTTTGCCGGCTTCATGCTGTTCAACTTCATGACCAACCTCGGTCCCAACGCGCAAACCTACCTGCTGGCCGGCGAGGTGTTCCCCACCCATGTGCGCGGCAAGGGGGCGGGCTTTGCCGCCGCCTTTGCCAAGACCGGAGCCGTGATCACAGCCTTCCTGTTCCCGATCCTGCTCGCCGACATCGGCACCAAGAACCTGCTCTACATCCTGGTCGGCACGTCCCTGCTCGGCGCCCTCGTCACCTGGCTGTGCCGCATCGAGACGACCGGGGTCAACCTGGACGAGATCGGGCGGTAGGGTGCTTCGCGGTTTCGCCCGCCCGGAGCGCACCTTAGCCCTGCGCGGTCACCACCCAGGTGCCCGAGCCGAGATAGACGCCATCAGGCCGGGTGTGAGCGGCGAGCACGTCCCGCACGGCCTCGGTCACCTGGGCCGTCACCGACGGCTGCTCGCGCAGAAGACGGGCCAGCGGCCCGATTTGCAGGGCCAGATGCAGCGCGCGATCGGGCGCGTGGCCGCCGATCGGCTCGTCGTGCGGGGTCAGCGCGATATCGGTGAAGCCGGCATTGGCCAGAATGCCCTCGACCCGCTCCGGATCGGCGAAGGCGAAGGGGCCGGGTGCCAGGGGGTCGGCCTTCTCCGGCGGCACCGGAAACAAATCGACGGCAGCCCTGTAGGGCGCCATCAGGCAGGGATTATCGGTCGGCTTGCGCCAGCACAGGAAGGTGAGCCGCCCGCCGGGACGCAGCGCCGCCCGCAGATTGGCGAACGCCGCCACCGGGTCCGCGAAGAACATCACGCCGAAGCGGGAGAAGACGGCGTCGAACGCGCCCCGGTCGATCGCCCGGGTCTGCGCGTCGGCCTCGATGAAGGAGACGCCTGCGACCCTCTCCGCCGCAGCCCGGCGGCGCGCCACGGCAAGCATCGGCGCCGAGATGTCGAGACCGACGACCGTGCCCCCCGGAGCGACCCGGGCGGCCAGTTGCAACGTGGTGTCGCCGCAGCCGCAGCCCACGTCGAGGATGCGCTCGCCCGCCTGCGGCGCCAGCGCGGCGATGGCGGCGGCGCTCAGCGGTGCCAACTGCCGGTCGATGTCCTCATGCAGGGAAGTCCACGACTCGGCCGCCGGCGAGGCGTTCCAGTAGTCGCTCTGCTCCGCATTCGGGTCGCCGTCCGCGCCCTGCTCAGCAAACGTGGTCACCATGCTGCCCTCCCCGATGCGCGGGTCGGGCTCGCGGCCCGCTTTCGTGCGATCTTAGGCCGACTTGTCGATCACGCCCACGAGGAAGTTGGCCAGATCGTTGGTGATATAATCCACGTGCGGGGCGACCACCGGCTCCTGCTCGAAGGCCTCGCGGAACGGATCGACCGTCTTGGGCACTACCAGCGTCGTCGTCATGCCGATGGCGTGCGGCACCATCAGATTGACGGCCATGTCCTCGAACAGCGCCGCGCGGGCCGGATCGATGCCGTGCCTGTCGAGGAACAGATCGTAGGCCCGCTGCTCCGGCTTCGGCACGAAACCGGCAGCGGCGATGTCGAAGACGTCCTCGAAATGCTCGCGGATGCCGAGCTTGCGGCAGACATTCTCCGCGTGCTGGCGCGAGCCATTGGTGAGGATGAGCTTGCGGCCCGCCAGTGCGGCGATGGCGTTGCTCAGCTCGGCGTTCGCCTCGAGCAACGTGAGATCGACTTCGTGGGCGAAGGCCAGGAACTCCTCCGCGTCGATGCCGTGCTCTGCCATCAGGCCGCGCAAGGTCGTGCCGTAGCGGTGATAGTAATATTTCTGCAGTGCCTGCGCGGAGAGACCGTCCAGTCCGAACAGTTCGGCAACGTAAAGTGTAATGCGCTGCCCGACCTGCGGCCAGACCTGCGCCTCATGCGAATAGAGCGTGTTGTCGAGGTCGAATATCCAGGCATCGACATGCGCAAAACCGCGCGGCGCGATCTCGACCAAGTCTTCAGTCGGCTTAATCAGCTCGTTCATACCATGCCGCCCAGAAGCGGAGGGGCGGAGATAATCCCTCCGGCGCGATCCTGCAAGGGTTGCGCTGGCGGAGAGCACACGCCGCCGTCTTGACCGGGCTGCATCCGGCCAAGGCGACGGCCGCGTTCCGGGGCGATGGGCGGCCGGACCAAGCCCGGCCACGGCGCCGATGGCAAGGCGAGACGTGCATGAACCGGAGTTGCCGGTCTCGTCTCGCACCTGTGGACCGGCCATCGCCCGACGAGCGCCCGCGTCAGCGGTACTTGGGCTCGTCGTACCAGGGGAAGTAGGGCGGCATGTCGCTCGACACCTTGTCGGTGAAGTTCGGCTGCCGCTTCTCCAGGAAGGACGTCACGCCCTCCTTCACGTCATTGCTCTTGCCGCGATGGAAGATGCCGCGACTATCGACGCGGTGGGCCTCCATCGGGTGATCGGCGCCCAGCATGCGCCACATCATCTGCCGCATCAGGGCGATCGAGACGGGCGCCGTCTTCTTCGTGTACTCCAAGGCCAGGGCGCGGGCGGTGGGGAGCAGGTCGTCCTTGGGCACCACACGCTTGACCAGGCCGCCCTCCAGCGCCTCCTGGGCGGAGAAGACGCGGCCGGAATAGGCCCAGTCCGCCGCCTGCTGGATGCCGACGAGGCGCGGCAGGAACCAGCTCGAGCAGGCCTCCATGACGATGCCGCGCTGGGAGAACACGAAGCCGAAGCGCGCGTCCTCCGAGGCGATGCGGATGTCCATGGGCAACTGCATGGTGGCGCCGATACCGACCGCCGGGCCGTTCACGGCGGCGATGACGGGTTTCAGGCTGTTGAAGATGCGCAGCGTCACGCGCCCGCCGCCGTCGCGCGCCGCCTCGTGCGACACGTCCGGCTGACCATCCGCTCCGAGCGGAATAGGCTCGCGGTCCGCGCGCGAATTGCGGTCGAAGGTGGCTCCGCCCGCGGCCAGGTCGGCACCGGCACAGAAGCCGCGGCCGGCGCCGGTCACGATGACCGCCTTCACCGCATCGTCCGCATCCGACTTGTCGAACGCGTCGATCATTTCGTACATCATCTCGCCGGTGAAGGCGTTGAGACGGTCCGGGCGGTTCAGCGTCAGCGTCAGGATTCCGTCCGACAGCTCGGTCTGGATGGTGGAATAGGCCATGCTCTTCCCTGCGTTTTCTCCCGCCGCACGTGGCGGCCTCCCAGGATCTTTTGGCAGATCAAGCGTTAGATAGGAAGGCGCCCGTGGCGGTGCCGCGCGCGGTAGCTGCGCGATGGGCTCATGACTGCCGAGCGGCTGCGCCTGGGTGGCGAGCGCCTCGATCTGACCGCTGATGTCCAACGTGTCGGTCAGCGAGCCGACCCGACCCCGAGGTCGGTCGATGCTCGCGGTGGGGCGGCTTCAGCCGGCTGCATGAATGTGCGCTCGGTGGCGACGGCCTGTGTTTTCAAGGCGGATCGTCAGGCGCATGAGACCGTCTCGTCACACGAGCCGCGAGCGCGATTCAAGCCTTGATACGCCAGGATTGTAAAAGGCGCATTATTTTGCCAGCCTTCTGACCGTTCACGCGAACCCGCTCCTCCTCGGCCTCGGCATGGTCAACTGGACAGCGCATGGGAGAGACAACGGTGACGCGGCTCGAACGTATGGTAGGATCGCCTCTGAGTACGGACGTCGGTCTGGAGATCGGCCCGCGCGATGCGCCGCTTCTCCACAAGCCGCATCATAATGTTCGTTATGTCGACTATGCTCCCACCGAGATAATAAAGGCAAGCCAGTTCGACCCCTCGGTGAAGATAGAGAACATCGTCGACGTAGACATTGTCTGGGGAGATGTTCGTCTACGTTCGACCGTTGGAGAACCCGTCGATTACGTTGTGGCGAGCCATGTCATCGAGCATGTTCCGGACCTAATAGGGTGGCTGATTGAAATCGCCGAGGTCCTTCGTCCCGGCGGAACGCTCGGCCTCGCCATCCCGGATAAGCGCTTTACCTTCGATGCTTTGCGGCAGGTGAGCACCCTGTCTCAGGCCGTCGAGGCCTACCTGCTGCGGTCGAAACAACCATCGCTCCGTCAAGTGTTCGATACGGCCGCCCTTGGGGTCGCAATCGATCTCGCGGAGGCATGGGAGGGGCGGCTCGACCCGAGCGCCCGCCGAAGCGAGGTGCTGAGCAGGTTGCAGCCTGCACTTCAGCTCGCCACGTCACTTCACGAGTCGCCGCGCTACAACGATGCACATTGCTGGGTATTCACGCCAGCGAGCTTCCTTGATCTCGTCGAGGAGTTCGCCACGCTGGGCCTCTTCCCGTTCATGATCGCGGATCTCGAACCAACCCGCCGTGGCGCGCTGGAATTCCTGGTCCGGCTCGAACGGCCGGGCAGCGCCTCTGACGATGCCATATTCATGTCCATCGAGATGGCCCGATCGCGACTTGCATCTGCCCCTGGGGTGGAGGCCGGCAGGGAAGAAGCCGAGAAGGCGGAGGCCGAAAGAGGGAAGGTCGAGAGAGAGCACCGAACTGCGCTCGAACAAGCTCGGCTTGAGATCCACCACCTCAAGACGCAAATTGCTGCACTGGAAGCATCGACCTCCTGGAAGATTACCGCCCCGCTCCGCAAGATGGGACGCGTGCTAAGACGCAAGAGCTAAGGCATGATCCCAAAAAGTGGCTACCGGATTTTCGTCGGGATCATGCCCAGAGACTTAGGGCGGGATTATTCAACGTAAGATCATCCCGCTCTGGTCTAGTCGGCTGCCTCGGCTTGTTCCCGGGCGAGGGCATCCGTGGGGACCACGTGCTCGGCCAGCCCATCTCGGGGCGTCCTGGGCCGAATTGGCGCGGCCGGAGGAGACCCTCCCATGGCCTGCTGGACGGCTATCGGACGCGGCAGAAAACGAGCTTGCCCTTGCCTGCCTTCCATCCCCGCCGTCTCAAGGCCGTCTTTTGGCCGCTGCTCGCGGATCAAGCGTTAGATCGGAAGACTTCCTTGGCATAGCCGGTTCGTGGTAGCTGCGCGACGAACTCATGACTGAAAACCGGTAAAGGGAGGAGCCCATGAACAGCGATTTCGATCTGACCGGCCGTGTGGCCGTGATCACCGGCGGCAACGGCGGCATCGGCCTCGGCATGGCGGATGCCCTGGTGCGCGCCGGCTGCACCGTGTCGATCTGGGGGCGCAACGAGGAGAAGAACAAGAAGGCGCTGGAGCAGCTTAAGTCGCATAACGGCGGCAAGGCCGAGGCGCGCGTCTGCGACGTGACCAAGCGCGCCTCCATCGAGGACGCCATGAAGGCGACGCTGGATGCTCAGGGCCGCGTCGACGGTTGCTTCGCCAACGCGGGCATCGGCGGCGGCGGGCGCCGCCCGTTCATCGATCGCAGCGAGGACGAATGGCGCACCATGTTCCAGACCAACCTGGACGGCGTCTTCCATGTCTTCCAGGTGGCGGCCCGGCATATGGTCGAGCGCGCCAAGGCCGGCGACCCGTTCGGCCGGCTGGTGCCGACCTCCAGCCTCGCGTCGATCTTCGGCACCGCCCAGAACGAGCACTATGCGGCGACCAAGGCCTCGCTCAACGCCCTGTCCCGGGCGCTCGCCGTGGAGCTTGCCCGCTACGGCATCACCGCCAACTCCATCCTGCCCGGCTGGATCCGCAGCGACATGACGGCAGGCGTGCTGGGTAACGACAAATTCGTCAATGCCGTGCTGCCGCGCGTGCCCGTCCGCCGTTTCGGTGAACCGTCCGACTTCGGCGGCATCGCCGTCTACCTGATGAGCAAGGCCTCGTCCTACCACACGGCCGACACGTTCGTAATCGACGGCGGCTACACGGCGTTCTGAGCAGGCGGATCCTGGACGGGACGCTCGCCACCGGCCCGTCCAGGCTCTCAGAGCCTGTTTGGAAATGTCGGGCGGGTCGGTCCGACGGGTCTTTTCACGCTCTGGAGCGTCGGCGATCTTGCCAATATCGACCGATATCGGCTGCGATCGCCTCCTGCCAGCGCGCGAAAATCCCTCGCCGGCCCTCCGCCGCCGAATTCCCAAACAGGCTCTCAGCTCTTCTTGCCGGCGTCGGCGACAGGCTGCGGCGCGGTCTTGGTGGCGACACGCACCTTGTCGCCCGTCGCCATTGTCTCCAACGGCCCGTTGACGATGCGCTCGCCCGGCGAGATGCCCGTCAGGATTTCCACGTCGCTGCCGATGTCCTGGCCGATCTTCACCGGCTTCAGCACGATCGCGTCGGCGTCGTCGACGGTCGCCACCCGGATGCCGTGCTCGCCGAAGATCAGCGCGGTTGCCGGCACGCGCAGGGCATCGGGGTTCGGACTGATGTGGAAGTGGACCTCCGCGTAGGTCCCGGGCCACAACTTGCCGTTAGGATTGTCCGCCTCCAGCTGCACCAAGGCGGTGCGCGATTCCAGCGTGATCGCATTCGCCGTGCGCACAAGGGTCGCTTCGAAGTGCCGGCCCGGGTACTGAATGAGGTCGAGCGTCGCCTTGGTGCCCGGCACGAGCCCCGCCACATAGGCCTGCGGCACGCGGACGTAGACCCGGACCTTGTGGATGTCGGCAACCTGGAACAGGGCGGTGCCCGTCGTTCCGCCCGCGTTCACCAGCGCGCCGATGTCCAGCGAGCGTACCGTGACGACCCCGTCGAAGGGCGCGACGAGCGATTTGAAGGCGACCAGCGCCTCGATGCGGGCGAGGTTGGCGCGAGCCGAGTCGAGCGTCGCCTTCTTGGCGCGGGCATCGCCCATCTTCTCGTCGTCGGTCTGCTGCGACACGATCTGGCGCCCCACGAGGGCGTGGTAGCGCCGCGCCGTCGCCTCGGCGAGGACGAAGTTGGCCTCGGAGGTCGCCACGTCGGCCTTGGCCTGGGCGTATTGCTGGTCGAGCTCGGGCGTGTCGATCGTGGCCAGCACGTCGCCCTTCCTCACCCTGTCGCCAATGTCCTTGTTGAAGCCCCTCACGTAGCCGCTGGCCCGCGCGTAGATCGGCGCTGAGGAGAACGCTTCGATGTTGCCGGGCAGCACCAGCTCCTGGGCGCCGCTGCCGCGCTGCGGCGTCACCAGCTCGACCGACGGCACCGCCTGCTCGCGCGTCCAGCTGGCCAGCTCCTGCTCCGTCTTGGCGCGGCCACGGATGCCGCTGACGGCGACCACCGCCGCTCCGGCGACGACGGCAACGCCGATCAGCAGCAGGCGTCGCGGCCTGGGCTCGCGGACGTCGGGATCGCGGACGTCAAGTCCGTCGGTCTGGGGCATGTTGCCACCGGGCGCGCGCGCTTCGTCCGGCTTCACTTCGTCGGAAGACATTGACGGCTCCTTGGCGGCGGAGGCGCGGACGGCACGAGCGCCGCACCGTTCGATCCCGTGCCCGTGCTGATGGGTCGGCGCGTCATGCGGGCGCCGCGCCGTCGGCAAGACGTGGCTGCGCCTCGGCCTTCCTGGCGTGATCGCGCGCGTGGACGAGACTGAACAGGGCCGGCACGAAGAACAGGGTGGCGAAGGTGGCAAAGACGAGGCCGCCGATGACGGCGCGGCCCAGCGGTGCATTCTGCCCCGGCTCGATCGCCATGGGCGCCATGCCGATGACCATCGCCAGGGCCGTCATCAGCACCGGACGGAACCGGGTCGAGCCCGCCGCCAGCGCGGCCTGGAACGATGTCATTCCCGTCGCCAGCTGATCGCGCGCGAAGCTGATCACCAGGATCGAGTTGGCGGTCGCCACGCCCATGCACATGATGGCGCCGGTCAGGGCCGGCACGGATAGCGTCGTGCCCGTCCCGAACAGCATCCAGACGATGCCGGCGAGCGCGGTGGGCAGCGCCAGCACGATGACGAAGGGGTCGAGCCAGGACTGGAAGTTCACGACGATCAGCAGGTAGATCAGCACGATGGCGAAGCCGATGCCGATGAACAGCTGCTGGTAGGCGGACAGCATCGTCGCCACCTGGCCGCGCAGCACCATGCGCGAGCCGCGCGGCAGCTGCGGCGTCATCTCGTCCATGATCGTGCGCACGTCGGTGGCGACGGCGCCGAGGTCGCGCACCGTCGGCGTGCCGTAGATGTCGATGACGGGCTGGATGTTGTAGTGGCTGATCACCGCATTCGACGAGGTGGGCTCGAAGCGGGCCAGGCCGCCCAGCAACTGGGAGTTGCCATTGGCGGCGAGCGGCAGGTTGCGCAGGCCCTCGAGGCGGTCCATGGCGTATTGGGGCGTCTGGATCGACACCGGGTAGGAAACCTGGTTGTCGGGATTGAGCCAGTAGATGGGGTTGGTCTGGCTGCTTCCGGCCAGCGTCTGGAGCATGCTGGTCGCCGCATTCTGCTCGGTCAGCCCAACCAGGCCGGCGAGCGTGCGGTTGAAGCCGACGTAGAGCGTCGGCTGCTGGAAGGCCTGCTGGACGCGGACATCGGCCAGGCCCGTCACCGTGCGCATGCGCGACGCCAGTGTGTTCGCGAAGGCGCGGTTGGCCTCCAGGTTGGGCCCGGCGATCTGCAGGTCGATCGGCGCGGGCGAGCCGAAGTTGAGGATCTGCGAGACGATATCGGCGGGCAGGAACGAGAACACCGTGCCTGGGAACTGCCGCGGCAGCTGCTCGCGCAGGGTGCGGACGTAACCGGCGGTCGGTCCGTGCTCCTCGTTCATGCTGATGAGGATGTCCGCATCGCCGACACCGATCGTGCCCGAGTTTCCGTACGCAACGTTGATGCCGCTGATCGGCAGCCCGATGTTGGCGACGATGCTGCGCAGCTCGACGGGCGGGATGACGGCGCGGATTGCCCCCTCGATGCGGCTGGCGAGCGCCGTCGTCGCCTCGACCCGCGTGCCGGTCTGCGCCCGGATGTGCAGCTTGATCTCGCCGGAATCGATATCGGGAAAAAAATTCGAGCCGAGGTACGGCACCAGCGCGAACGAGCCGCCGGAGACGACGAGGAAGCCCACGTTCAGCCAGACGCGCTTGCGCAGGCCCAGATGCAGCAGCCCGACATAGCCGCTGCGGATCGCCTCGAAGCCGCGCTCGAACGCCCGCTGGAAAGCGACGAGCGGGTTGCGGCTGGACTTGGCCGGCGCCTCGCCGTGAGCGCCGTGATGGCCTTGGTTCCTGAGCAGGAAGTTGGCCATGGTCGGCACCAGGGTGCGCGACAGGATGTAGGACGCGATCATGGCGAAGACGACCGCCTCGGCCAGCGGCCGGAACAGGTAGCCCGCCACCCCACCGAGGCCGAACATCGGCACGAAGGCGATGCAGATGCAGAGCAGCGACACGGTCGCCGGCACGACGATCTGCTGCGCGCCGTCGAGGATCGCCGTCTCGATCGGCTTGCCCTGCTCCATGTGCCAGTTGATGTTCTCGATGGTCACCGTGGCATCGTCGACCAGAATGCCGACGGCGAGCGCCAGCCCACCCAGCGTCATCACGTTGATGGTCTCGCCCAGCATCGACAGCACGGTGATCGAGGCCAGGATGGCGAGCGGGATCGACACGGTGATGATCAGCGTGGAGCGCCAGCTGCCCAGGAAGATCAGGATCATCAGCCCGGTGAGCGCGGCGGCGATGATGCCTTCGCGAATGACGCCGGACACCGCCTCCTCGACGAAAGCCGACTGGTCACCGACCAACTTGAGGTCGAGCCCGGGCGGCAGGATCTCCTTCACCGCCGGCAGCGCCGCCTTGATGCCGGCGATGATGTCGAGCGTCGAAGCCGATCCCGTCTTCAGGATCGACATGAGCACGCCCTTCTGGCCGTCGAGCTGCACCACGTTCATCTGCGGCGGGCTCGCGTCGTGCACGTTGGCCACGTCGCGCATGTAGACGACGGTGCCGTTGACCACCTTGATCGGCAGGTCCCTGAACTCGACGAGCCGCTTGGGCGCATCGTTGAGGCTGATGGTATATTCGAACTTGCCGATCTTCTGGGTGCCAACCGGCGTGATCAGGTTCTGCACCGTGAGCGCCTGCACCACGTCCTGGGCGGCGAGGCCGTAGGAGCGCAGCGCGCTCTGGTCCAGATCGATCTGCATCTGCCGGCTCTTGCCGCCGTACGGATACGGAAGGGCGGCGCCGGGCACCGTGACGAGCGGCGGCCTGATGACGTTGAGCGCCGTGTCGGCCAGGCGCTGCTCCGACAGGGTCTTGCTCGACAGCGCCACCTGCAGGATCGGAACGCTCGACGCGCTGAAGTTGAGGATGATCGGCGGCGTGATGCCGGCCGGCATCTGCTTCAGCACCGTTTGCGAGATCGCGGTAACCTGAGCATTCGCCGTGTTGATATTGACGTTTGGCTGGAAGAAGATCTTGACGATGCCGTAGCCGGCAAGCGACTGCGACTCGATATGCTCGATGTCGTTCACGGTCGTCGTCAGAGAACGCTCGTAGACCGAGATGATCCGGCCGGACATTTCGTCCGGCGGCAAGCCGCTGTAGCTCCACACCGCGGCGATGACCGGAATCTTGATGTCGGGGAAGATGTCGGTCGGCGTGCGCAGCGCCGCCATGACGCCGAAGATCATGATCAGCATGGCCATCACGACGAACGTGTAGGGCCGTGCCAGGGCTAGCCGGACAATTCCGATCATCGGCGCTGGGCTCCGCGCGCAGGGCCGCAGGCCCGCCGCCGCTGACGACGCACCGCAGACCCGCTCTCGCTCTTCGACGATGGCCGAGTGCCGGCCACCGCCGGCCCTCTATGGCGCCCACAACTGCGGCGTTGCAACGGCGAAGCCGCTCGGGCCAGGCAGGCGAGCCAGTCACTCAGCGCATGGCTCGGCCGCCGGCCTATGCCGTGGGGCGCGCGCGAAGCGCTGCTATCTGCGGATCAGCGTGCCGGCGCCATGGTCCGTGAGCAGTTCGAGCAGGCAGGCGTGCGGCACCTTGCCGTCGAGGATGACGACGCCCTCCACACCCTGCTCCAGCGCGTAGATGCAGGTCTCGACCTTGGGGATCATGCCGGCGGTGATGGTGCCGTCGGCGATCAGTTCGCGGCACTGCTCGACCGTCAGTTCGGGCAGCAACCGCTTATCCTTGTCGAGCACGCCCGGCACGTCGGTGAGCAGCAGGAGGCGCTTGGCACGCATGGCGCCGGCGATGGCGCCGGCGAAGGTGTCCGCGTTGATGTTGTAGGTCGCCCCGTCCTCGCCGACCGCGACCGGCGCCAACACCGGCGTCAGCTCGGCGGCCAGCACCGCATCGAGGACCGCGCGGTTGACCCGCTCCGGCTCGCCCACGAAACCCAGATCCACGTGCCGCTCGATGTTGGAGTCCGGATCCACCGTGGTGCGCGTCACCTTGCGCGCGATCACCATGCTGCCGTCCTTGCCGCACAGGCCGATCGCCTTGCCGCCTTCGGCGGAAATGGTACCGACGATCTGCTTGTTGATGGAGCCGGCGAGCACCATCTCGACGACCTCGACGGTCGCTTTGTCGGTCACGCGCAGACCGTTGGCGAACTCCGACTTGATGCCGAGCTTGTCCAGCATGGCGCCGATCTGCGGGCCGCCGCCGTGCACCACGATCGGCTTCACGCCCGCCTGTTCCAGCAGCACGATGTCCTCGGCGAAATCCTCGGCCGCGGCCGGGTCGCCCATGGCGTGGCCGCCGTACTTGACCACCACGATTTCCTGGTCGTAGCGCTGCATGTGCGGCAGCGCCTGCACGAGGATTTCGGCGCGGGTGAAGATATCGGGAAGGTCGGTCATGACGCCTGTCGGAATTGGGCCTCTCGATCGGGCGGTTCTAGAACGGCGATGAAGCCGGGGGAAGCCGCTTTCGCAGGCGCGCCTCGAGCATGATCCCAAAAAGCGGACATGGGTTTTTGGACAAGATCATGCTCAAAACAAAGACTTAGGCGGGATGGCTCAAAGAGGGATCATCCCGCGCTAGCCCGCGGAGCGGCCGGCGGGGACCAGGGCCGCGACCGCCAGCAGCAGCCAGCCGGCCATCAGGACCACACCGCCCGTCGGTGCCGCCATCGGGAACAGCGGCGCATGCGCCAGGGCGCGCAGGGCGAGGTCGCCGCAGAATAGAATGGCGCCGAGCGCGATCAGCATGATCGCGAGCCGGGCAATGCCGCGGCGAACGAGGCCCTGGCCCATGACGGCCGTCGCTGCGATCAGCACCGGCGCATGGAACAGCAGAAAATTGGCCGCCGTACCCAGGTTGCCCTCGCCGGTCACGTGCGCCGCGGCCGCCGCTGCGGCCACTCCGGCCAGACCGAACAGCGCCCCCAGCACCACGAAAAGACGGTCGAGCATCGATGCGCCTCCTAAAGCACTTCGCCATTGGATGACATCATCCCATGGCGGACAAATTCTCCGACTCGGTGAATCAGGAGCGCTTCCATTTTGCGATGGAGCGCCTCCACCCGATCGCCAAGCGCTCCGGAGCGCTTCTCAAAGGTACGAAACCGAACGGTGAGAAACGCTCCAGGTCCAAAGGTTTGCACGCCCCGATCAGCTGCGCTCGGCCAGCAACTGAACGACGGCCGCCCGCAGCTCGGGCACGCCCGCGCCGGAACGGCTGGAGGTGACCGCGACGGTCGGGAACGCGGCGGCGCGCCGGGCCAGGCCCCGCTCGACCTCCGCCACGCGCTGCGCCAGGTCCTCTTGCTTGACCGCGTCGGCCTTGGTCAGCACCACCTGATAGGAGACGGCGCTCTTGTCGAGCCCGTCGAGCACGTTGAGGTCGATGTCCTTGAGGCCGTGGCGGGCGTCGACCAGCACGTAGACCCGCGCGAGATTGGCGCGCCCGCGCAGGTAGTCCTGTATCAGCTTGGTCCAGGCGGCCACCTTCTCCTTGCCCACGGCGGCAAAGCCGTAGCCCGGCATGTCGACCAGCGTGAACCCGTCGCCGCCGGCCGGCCCGACGCGAAAGAAATTGAGCTGCTGCGTGCGGCCGGGCGTGTTGGAGGTGCGCGCGAGGGTCTTGCGCCCGGTCAGCGCGTTGACCAGGCTCGACTTCCCGACATTGGAGCGGCCGGCGAAGGCGATCTCCAAGCCGTGCATGGGCGGCAGGCCGGCGATCGACGCCGTCGCCCAGATGAAGTCCGCCGGCCCGGCAAACAGCTTGCGGCCGGCCTCCAGCAGGGCCCGGTCGATGGCCGGCGCCGCGGGAGCGCCCTCCCCGTCGTTTGCCGTCTCGTCGTTCATCGGCTCGCCTGTGGGCACGCTACGCCGCGTCCCGATGTCAGGACGTCGGCTTGGCGGCCTGGGCCTTGCGCCGGAAGAGGCCGAACAGATTGTCCCAAAGTTCCACCTTCACGCCCTGGCGCCGCATGATGAAATACTGCTGCAGCACGCCGAGGAAGTTGTTCCAGCTCCAATAGATGACCAAGCCGGCCGGGAAGGAGCCCAGGGTGAAGGTGAAGATCACCGGCATCCAGCTGAACATCGCCTTCTGGATGGGATCCGGCGGCTCCGGATTCATCTTCATCTGCAGGAACATCGTGATGCCCATGATGATGGGCCAGATGCCGAGGTGCAGCATGGTCGGCGGGGTCCAGGGAATGAGGCCGAACAGCGTGAACAGGTTGGTCGGATCCGGGGCCGCCAGGTCGCGGATCCAGCCGAAGAACGGCGCGTGCCGCATCTCGATGGTGATCAGCAGCACCTTGTAGAGCGCGAAGAATACCGGGATCTGGATCAGCATCGGCAGGCAGCCGGCGATCGGATTGATCTTCTCGCGCTTGTAGAGCTCCATCGTGGCCTGCTGCTGCTTCACCGAATCGCCGGTGTAGCGCTCGCGGATGGCCATGATCTCGGGCTGCACCGCCTTCATCTTGGCCATGGAGGCGTAGGAGCGGTTGGCCAGCGGGAAGAAGACCAGCTTGACCAGCACGGTGACCAGCAGGATCGCCACGCCGAAGTTGCCGGTGAACCGGAAGATCAAGTCCAGCAGGCGGAACAGCGGCTTGGTGATGAAGTGAAACCAGCCCCAATCGATGAGCAGGTCGAACTTCAGGATGCCGAGCGTCTCCTGGTACCGGTTGAGGGCGTCGACCTCCTTGGCGCCGGCGAAGAGCCGCGTCTGGGCGCTCGCCGTGGCGCCAGGGGCAACGGTGACCGCGTCGGCCCGAACGTCGGTCTGGAAGATCGGGGTCGGCGTGCTGGTGACCGTGAAACGGCCTTCGAACGGCTTGTCCTGATCGGGCACGACGGCCGTCGCCCAGTATTTGTCGGTGATGCCGACCCAGCCACCGACGGTATTGGAAAAGGCGCGGCCCTTGACGTTGCCGTAGAGGATCGGATCCTTGAGCAGCTTGTCGTAGGTCGGCTCCTGCAAGCCTTCCGCACCCAGGACCCCGAGGGGGCCTTCGTGCAGCACGAAATAGCCGAGGGTCGCCGGCTTGCCCCAGCGGGCGACGAGCGCAAACGGATACAGCGTCACCGGCTGGCCGCCGGTGTTGCTGACCGACTGCTTGACCGTGAACATGGCGTTGTCGTCGACGGAGATGACCCGCGTGAAGACGAGCCCCTGGCCATTGTCCCAGGTCAGCGTCAATGGCTTGTCGACGGTCAGGCGATCGGAAGCGGGCTTCCACTCAGTGGTCGCGCTCGGTAACGCCGTGTTGGCGCCGGCCGCGGCGATCCAGCCGAAATCCGCGTAATAGGGCTCGGGCGCCCCCACCGGCGACAGCAGCACGATGATCGGGCTCTTGGGATCGACGGTCTCGCGGAAGGCCTTGAGCGAGACGTCGTCGATCCGTGCCCCCTGCAGCGCGACGGAGCCGGCGATCCTCGGCGTGTCGATGACCACGCGCGGGCTGCGCTTGAGCGCCGCTTCGCGCGACTCGGCGGCCGGCATGCCGGGGGCTTGCGGCAGCCCGCCCGGCGCCGGCTGCCCCGGCGCGCCCGGCGGCTGCTGGCCTGTCTGCGCCGTCGTCTGCTGGCCGTTCGGCGGCTGGTGCGACGGCGGCGGCGGCGGCGGCGGCGCGAAGAAGTACTGCCATCCCAGCAGCACCGCCATCGACAGGGCTATCGCGAAGATGAGATTGCGATTGTCAGTCATGGAACGTGTCCGTGGCGGAGGCATCGGGCTGAGAGGGCATGATCGCCTGCGCGCCGGGTAGCGGGGCCACGGCCGGCGACCGAGGCGCACGACCGCGCCCGCCGCGCGGCGGATGTGCCGAACCCTTGCCGGCCGCCAGCAACGGCAGGGCGCGCGAAAGGTCCTCGATCAGGAGCGGAAATGGAGCGGACAAAGCGTCCCGACGCGCGACGACGACGACGTCGAGCGTCGCGCACGGCCACCCGTGGTGGGCCGCGATCACCGCTTCGCGCAGACGCCGCCTGATGCGGTTGCGCTCGGTCGCGTGCCCAACCTTTTTCGTCACCGTGAGGCCGATGCGTACGCCACCAAACGCACCGGGTGCCTGGGAGCGCATGATCGATTGCACCGTCATTCGGGGCGTATGGAACCGACGCCCTGCGGCGACTGCGAGAAATTCAGCCCTCTTGGTCAGGCGCCCGATGCGGCCGAGCGCACGGCCGGCAAACCGCTCGCCGCCAGGAGGCTCAGGCAGTGAGGCGCTTGCGGCCACGGGCGCGCCGCGCAGCCACGACCTTACGGCCACCCGTCGTTGCCATGCGCGCGCGATAGCCATGACGGCGCTTGCGCACGAGCTTGCTCGGTTGATACGTCCTCTTCACCGTTCGTCTCCGGTCGTCGGTGGAGCGGCAGGCGGCGCCCGCGCTCTCCGGGCCTGCACGGTCCGAGACCGTTGGCACCGAGTTGTTAAGTGGGGTCGCCAAAAAGCAAGCGGCGCCCTCGCGGGCGCCGGCCAACCCATGGGGGGCTTATGGCGGATGCGCCGGCCAAAGTCAACGTGTGGGAAGGGCCTTCGGTCGCTCCTGCTGCGCCATCCTGGTCGCACCGGGCCGCCAAGCGGCGACGGATGGCCAAGCTCCTCGGCGACAGCCCGCGGCCGGCCGTGGCCGCCTCCGCGCGGCCGCCGGGCGGGCGTCCTTGCGATCGCCTCCGCTTCACCACGCCGCGAGCTCGGTGGCAAGCGGCGCGCCGCCGCCCTCCAGGCGCGGACGCATGGCGCGCATCACCGCGAATCGGGAATAATCCCAGCCGTTCGTCGTCCGTATGGCGACCCGGGTTCCGCGCTTCCCATTGCTCGACCGCGTACGCACAGGTGCGCTGCCGCGCAGAACACCAAAAGAGGGAAGGGCCAATTGCTTTCAGGAAACGAAACACGGCGCTAGCTTCTTTCTGAGTGAGTCCATGCGCTGGTGGCAAGTGTTGGGTAGCGCAACCGATGGCGACCGTATTGACCGAGCAGCGCACGCACCGCGCCCCGAACAGCAGACCATTCGGCCTGTCGACGCGGTTGCTGGTGCTCACCGTGCTTTTCGTGATGCTCGCCGAGGTGCTCATCTACCTGCCCTCGGTCGCGAGCTTTCGCCGCAACTGGCTGACGGACCGGCTGGCGGCCGGGCGGGTTGCCGCCATGGTGCTCGAGACGACGCCCGAGGGCCAGTTGCCCAGGGGCTTGAAATGGCGGCTGCTCGACGAAGCCGGGCTGCGCGCCATCGCGGTGCGCGGCAGCAACGGCACGCAGATGCTCTCGGCCCAGCCGATGCCCCAGGACGTGCGGCTGCTCGACATGCGCAATCCCGGCTGGATGGCGCTGATGCGCGACGCGATCACCGACATGTTCTGGCCCGACCCGCGGCCGCTTCAGGTGATCGGTCACGCCATGACCACGTCCGAACGCGTCGAGATCGTCGTTCTGCCCGCCCCGCTGCGCCGCGCCATGCTGGAGTTCTCCAGCAACATCCTGCTGTTCTCGCTGCTGATCTCGGTCATCACCGCCGCATTCGTATTCTTTACCCTGAACCAGATGATCGTGCGCCCCGTGCGGCGGCTGGCGGAAAACGTCACCAGCTTCCAGCAGGATCCTGAAGACGCCGACCGCGTCATTCAGCCGTCGCCACGGGAGGACGAGATCGGCCAGCTCGAGCACGTCCTCCAGCGCATGCAGCTGGCGCTCGGCGAGGAGCTGCGACAGAAAAAGCGCTTGGCCGCCCTGGGTCTCGCCGTCTCCAAGATCAACCACGACCTGCGCAACATGCTGGCATCGGCCCGGCTGATCTCCGACCGCATCTCGGAACTATCCGACCCGACGGTGCAACGGTTCGCACCGAAGCTGATCGCCACGCTGGGCCGGGCCAGCCAGTTCTGCGAAGCGACTCTGGCCTATGGACGGGCCAGCGAGCCCGCGCCGCGCCGTTCGCTCATCGCGCTGGCGCACGTGGTGGAGGACGCAGCCGAACTCGCCGGCATCGGCCAGGGCTCGGATGTCGAGTTCGCCCTGACGTGCGATCCCGGCCTCAAGATCGATGCCGATCAGGACCAGCTGTCACGGGTGCTGCTCAATCTGTTCCGCAACAGCCTGCAGGCGCTCCAGTCCGGCCGCGACGGCGCGCCCTGCCTGCGGGTGGACGCCAAGCGCGCCGCGAGCACCGTCGTGATCTACGTGAGCGACAACGGGCCGGGCGTCCCGGACCGGCTGAAGCCCGTGCTGTTCCAGGCGTTCGTCCACTCGAGCCGCCCTGGCGGCTCGGGCCTGGGCCTGGCCATCGCCGCCGAGCTGGTGAGTATGCACGGGGGCACCATCACGCTCGTCGAACGGGGGCCCGGCGCCTGCTTCCGCATCCAGTTGCCCGACCGAGCGAAGACCTGACGGGCGGCTGCCGGGCCTGTGCGCCGATCAGACGACGCCGACGATGATCGCGCAGATCAACAGGAACGCCGCGCCGAACGCCGCCAACTGGCCGTGCTGGGCGAGCATGAACTTGGCTGTCTCGCTCATGGTGCACTCCCTGAACGGGTACCGACCTGCAATCTAGCAGAGTGCGCCCGCCACTCCAAGGCGATTACTTATCGCGGTGCACCAAACGGATGGGAATTCATAGAATAAAATCTCTCTCGACGTTGATCTGGCAGATTATTCATTCTCCCGCGGCGTTCTGCGGCCAGATGGTCGAACAAGACAGCCATCCGATTACCACAGATTGTGCGTCGCACGCGTTGTCGGCCGCTACGGTGGAGCGCTGCGGCCGGCCCCGCTTGGCGCCCATCACTGGAAGGCGGCGGATGCAGGTTCCGACGTGGTTGGCAGCAGGTTTTGGTGCCAGGACGACAGACTCGAGCGCTCGCGAGCCGCCTGGCGGTCGCGGCGCCGAAACGCTTTGCTAACCATACAGGACAAGTTGCGGCCCGTCGGCGGGCCGGCGTTCAGACGGCGTTAGGAGACCCGGCGCCATCCCTCATGTGTTCTTGGGGAGTGGTGCCGATGCTGCGCCGGTTCGGCTGCATCGTAGGTTTGTTGGTGACCAGTTTGCTCGCCGGCTGCGGGCTGCAGCCCGGCCCGCAGCGGGAGCCTTGGCGTGGCAAGGCGGAAGCCGCGTGCCTGGCGCGTGGTCAGGTGCGAGCCACAGCCTACACCGAGCCCATGAAGCCGATCAGCGGCCCGGGCGTTTGCGGCATGGACAACCCGTTCCGCGTCATGGCCTTCGACAAGGGCAGCGTGATGCTGCGCTCACGCGGCGTCCTGGCCTGTCCGATGATCACGATGTTCGATCGCTGGCTGGACGACGTGGTACAGCCGGCTGCTGCCACCTACTACGGCACGCGTGTCGCGGAGGTGCAGATCGGCACCTACAACTGCCGCCGGATGAACAACGCGCGCAGAGGCCATATCTCCGAGCACGCCTACGGCAACGCCGTCGACCTGATGGGGCTGAAGCTCGTCGACGGCCGCACCGTGAGCGTCGAGCGCGGCTGGCGCGGCGACATCGCCGACCAAGAGTTCCTGCGCACCATCTTCGTGGGCGCCTGCGAGTATTTCACCACCGTGTTGGCGCCCGGCTCCAACATCTACCACTACAACCATATTCACATGGATCTGGCGCAGCACGCCAAGGGCCGGCACTATTGCAAGCCGGTGCTCAAGTGGACGCCGCAGACGCCAGCGCCGATGCAGCCAGGCCCGTCGGCCCAAGCACCGCAGGCGGCCGATCCGTACGAGCACCGGACGATTCCGGCGGCCGCCGGCGCCATGGGCGCCGCGCCGGCGCAACCGTCAGCCGGCGAAGACGACGCTTCGGCTGAGGGTGAGCCGCCGGGCGATGGAACCGACGCGCAGGACGGCACCGAGCCCGACGGCCTGCCTCAGTTGCGGCCGGCCACCACGCCCGCCGACCGGATCGCCCGCGAGCGGTGGCAAGCCAGCACGGCGCGCCCATCGAACCAGCCGACATCGATCAACGACCTGCTACACTGACCCTGCGGCCGTGTCAGACGGCTTCGTCCGGTCTTGGGGGTGCCTGCCCGAACCCACCCGGAGTGGGCGTCTCGATAATCACCGCCTCGCCCGCCTCGATCACGGTCTGGTCACAACCGCCGAGCGGCTCGATGCGGCCGTCCAGCCGGCGTGCCGCGTTGCGGCCGGTCTGGCCGGAGGCGCCGCCGGCGAGCCCGAACGGCGGTACGCGACGATGGCCGGACAAGAGTGCGCAGTCCATCCGCTCCCGAAAGCGCAGCGTGCGGCTGGTGCCGCCGCCGCCGTGCCATCGTCCTCGGCCGCCGGAGCCGCCGCGAATATGGAAGTCCTCCAGAACAACCGGGAATCGCGTCTCCAGGATCTCCGGATCGGTGAGGCGCGAGTTGGTCATGTGGGTGTGGACACCGTCGACCCCATCGAAGCCCTCCCCCGCCGGGGCGCCGGAGCAGATGGTCTCGTAATACTGGTAGGCGTCGTTGCCGAAAGTGAGATTGTTCATGGTGCCCTGGGCGGCCGAGAGGGCGCCCAGCGCGCCGAACAGGCAGTTGGTCACCGCCTGGCTCACCTCCACGTTGCCGGCGACCACCGCGGCGGGATAGCGCGGTGACAGCATCGAGCCCTCTGGCACGACGATGTGGATCGGCCGCAGGCAGCCCGCGTTCATCGGAATCTCGTCGTCGACCATGACCCGGAAGACGTAGAGCACGGCGGCACGGGTGACCGGCGCCGGCGCGTTGAAGTTGTCGTCCCGCTGCGGCGAGGTGCCGGTGAAGTCGACGGTGGCCTCGCGGCCGGCCTTGTCGACGGTGATCTTCACTTGAATGATGCAGCCCTGGTCCATCTCCAGCGCGAACGCCGCATCGTGCAGCCGGTCGAGCACCCGCCGCACGCTCTCGGCGGCATTGTCCTGCACGTGGCCCATGTAGGCGCGCACCGCCGGCAGGCCGAAATGCGCGACCATGCGGCCGAGCTCGCTGACACCCTTCTCGTTGGCGGCGATCTGCGCCTTCAGGTCGTTGACGTTCTGGGTCAGGTTGCGGACCGGGTAGCGGGCGCCGAGCAGCAGCTCGGCCAGCTCGCTCTCGCGGAAGCGGCCCTCGTCGACCAGCTTGAAGTTGTCGATGTAGACCCCCTCCTCCTCGATGGTGGTGGCCAGCGGCGACATGGACCCGGGCGCCAGGCCGCCCACGTCGGCGTGGTGGCCGCGGGAGGCGACCCAGAACAAGAGCTCGCGCCCGGCCGCGTCGAACACCGGCGTACAGACGGTGATGTCGGGCAGATGGGTGCCGCCGTTGTAGGGGGCGTTGAGGCAGAACACGTCCCCCGGTCGAATGACGTCGTTCTGGCGAATGACGGTCTCGACCGACTTGTCCATCGACCCCAGGTGCACCGGCATGTGCGGCGCGTTGGCGACGAGGTTGCCCTCCGCGTCGAACACGGCACAGGAAAAATCGAGCCGTTCCTTGATGTTCACGGAGTAGGCGGTGTTCTGGAGCGTGACGCCCATCTGTTCGGCGATGGACATGAACAGATTGTTGAAGATCTCCAGCATCACCGGATCGGCTTCCGTGCCAAGCGCGATGCGCTTGGGCAGCGGAGCGACGCGGGCGAGGACAAGGTCGCCTGACGCGACCAGCGTCGCCTGCCAGCCCGCCTCCACCATTACCGTCTGGTTGGGCTCCACGATGATGGCCGGCCCGTCCACGGACTGGCTCGAAGCGATCGCCTCGCGCATCACCACCGCCGCATCGTGCCAGCCGCCCTGGCTGAACACGCGAGTCGAGCGGGCGACGGCCGGGCGACCGGCGACCGGCTCCGCCCGCGGCGCCTGAGGAAGGCGCGCGCCGCCGCCCACGGCTTCCACCTCGACCGCCTCGACGACGAGCGCCTTCGCCGCGTCGATGAAGCCGAAGCGCCGGCGATGCGCGTCTTCGAAGGCGTCCTTCAGTCCGTCGAGAGAGCTCCCCTCCTCGCCGTGCCTCCCGGCCCGGCCCGCCGCCACCGGCAGCGCCGTATCGGTGCCGGCATAACGGATGTGGGCGCGCACGCCGGTCGTCACGGCCTCCGGCGCGATGCCCTGCGCCGCCAGTTCGGCCAGGCAGTCGCCTGCAAGCCCCTGCGCGAGCGCCGCGATGGCGGCGGGCGCGCCGGCGTCGAGCGGCACGTCGAGCGCCTTAGTGCGCGCCGCCGAGACGTCGGCGAGGCCCATTCCGTAGGCCGACAGCAGGCCGGAGAATGGGTGGATCAGCACGCGCGTCATGCCGAGCGCATCCGCCACCAGGCAGGCGTGCTGGCCGCCGGCGCCGCCGAAGCAGTTCAGCACGTAGCCGGTCACGTCGTGGCCGCGCTGCACCGAGATGCGCTTGATGGCTTCCGCCATGTTGGCGACGGCAATGGCGATGAAGCCGTCGGCGACCTCCTCGGCGGTGCGCCCGTCACCGACCTCCGCCGCCAGCGCGGCGAAGCCGGCGCGTACGGCCTCGCCGTCCAGCGGCTCGTCGCGGCCGGGGCCGAAGATGCGCGGAAACAGGTCGGGATCGAGCTTGCCGACCATGACGTTGGCATCGGTCACCGCCAGCGGGCCGCCGCGGCGGTAGCAGCGCGGACCGGGATCGGCCCCGGCCGAATCGGGCCCGACGCGAAATCGCGCCCCGTCGAAATGCAGGATCGAGCCGCCGCCGGCGGCGACCGTGTGGATCAGCATCATCGGCGCGCGCATGCGCACGCCCGCGACCTCGGTCTCGAAGGCCCGCTCGTACGCGCCGTCGAAATGCGCCACGTCGGTGGAGGTGCCGCCCATGTCGAAGCCGATGACCTCGCCGAAGCCCGCCGCCTTCGCCGTTTGCGCCATGCCGACCACGCCGCCCGCCGGTCCCGAGAGGATGGCGTCCTTGCCCTGGAACAGGTCGGCTGCGGTCAGCCCCCCGGCGGAGGTCATGAACATCAGCCTCGGGCCGACGTGATCCCGCTCCTGGCCGTCACGCGCATCCTCCGATGCGCCGATGCCAAGCTCGCCGGCGACCTGGGCGACGTAGCGGGCGAGAATCGGGGACAGGTAGGCGTCGACGACCGTGGTGTCGCCGCGGCCGACGAGCTTGATCAGCGGTGACACCTCATGGCTGGCGGACACCTGGGCGAAACCCATGGCGCGCGCCAGGCCGGCCACCAGCTGTTCGTGGTCGGGGTAGCGAAAGCCGTGCATGAAGACGATGGCCAGGCCGGCGACGCCCTCCTCCCTGAGGGCGTGCAATGCCGCGCGCACCGCCGCCTCGTCGGGCGCTCGCTCGATCGTGCCGTCAGCCAGCACGCGCTCGTCGACCTCGACCACGCGCTCGTACAGCTCGGCCGGCTTGACGATCTGGCGGGCGAAGATCTTGGGCCGCGCCTGGTAGCCGATGCGCAGCGCGTCGCGGAAGCCGCGGGTCACGATCAGTGCGGTGCGCTCGCCCTTGCGTTCCAGCAACGCGTTGGTGGCCACGGTCGTGCCCATGCGCACGTCGCCGACGAGCCCCGGCGGCAGCGGCCCGCGGGGATCGAGGCCGGCGTGCTCCGCGAGGTGCTCGCGGATGCCCTGCACGGCCGCGTCGCGATAGGCGCCGGGGTTCTCCGACAGCAGCTTGCGGGCGAGGAGCCGCCCATCGGGGGCGCGGGCGATGACGTCGGTGAAGGTGCCGCCGCGATCGATCCAGAAATCCCACCGCGCCGGCGGGTGCGCTACCGCGGCCTCGTCCATGTGGCCTCACCCTTGCTTCGATCGTGCGCCGGAGCGCCACCGCCCGGGGCGCCCCGGCCAGAGATCCACTGCATGGACCTAAAGTCTAAGCCCCACCCGTCACGGATCCCCTGGATAGCCGAATTGGCGCCATCGACAAATCGTCGCGGGAGCGAAATGCTCTTCTCCGCGCCCGGCGTCTCATGGGAGCTTCGATGATCCGCCGCGTCCTCGATGGACTGTATCTCTTCGCCGGCTATGCCGCGGGCGGTTTCCTCGTCGCCATCTTCCTGCTGATGATGGTCATGTCGGTGGGCCGGGAGGTCGGCCTCAACCTACCCGCAGGGGACGACATCGCGTCCTGGTGCATGGCGGCGATGGCCTTCCTCGGCCTCGCCCACACGTTCAAGCGCGGCGACATGATCCGCGTCGGGCTGCTGCTCGAGCGGCTGACGGGTCGCGCCCGCCAATTGGCCGAGCTGTTCGCCCTCGCGGTTGCGGCCGCCTTCGCGCTCTATTTCACCGGTTACGCCGTGGGCATGACCTGGGATTCCTATCGCTTCGGCGACATGGCCCAGGGCGTGCTCGCCATCCCGCTGTGGATTCCGCAGACCGGCTTTGCCCTGGGGCTCGCCATCCTGGGCCTTGCGCTGCTCGACGAACTCGTGCGCGTGGCGCGCGGGCTCAAGCCGTCCTACGAGAAAGACAGGCCGACGAGCCCGGACGAACTGGTCGAGCGCATCGCCTCGGGCGAGAGCCTCTGATGGCCCTGGACCTGCCCACGCTCTCCATCCTGCTCCTGGGCTTCCTCGTCGTCGTGCTGGCGACGGGCGTGTGGATTGCCGTCGCCCTCGGCCTCGTCGGCCTGCTCGCCATGGTGCTGACGACGAGCGTGCCGGTGGGTGCCGTGCTCGCCACCTCGGTGTGGAGCGCCACCGCGTCGTGGACGCTCGCCGCACTGCCCCTGTTCATCTGGATGGGCGAGATCCTGTTCCGCACCCGCCTGTCGGAACAGATGTTTCGCGGCCTGGCGCCCTGGCTGCAATGGCTGCCGGGCCGGCTGATGCACGTCAACGTCGTCGGCTGCGGTATCTTCGCGGCGGTATCGGGCTCGTCGGCCGCGACCTGCGCCACCATCGGCAAGATCGCCCTGCCGGAGCTGGAGAAGCGCGGCTACGACCAGAGGATGAGCCTGGGTTCGCTCGCTGGCTCCGGCACATTGGGGCTGCTCATCCCGCCCTCGATCCCCATGGTCGTTTATGCGGTGACGGCCAACGTCTCGGTGCTGCAGGTATTCCTGGGCGGCTTCCTGCCGGGCCTGCTCGTGATGGCGCTCTACTCGGGCTACATCATCGTCTGGTCGCTGCTCAATCCGGCGAAGACGCCGCCGCGCGACCCGCCCATGGCGTTCCGGCGGAAGCTGCGCGAATCCGCCAAGCTGCTGCCCTGCGTGGCGTTGATCCTCGCCGTCTTCCTGGCGCTGATCCTGGGGCTCGCGACGGCCACGGAATGCGCGGCCTGGGGCGTCACCGGCGCCCTGCTCCTCGCCTGGTTCAGCGGCACGCTCACCCGGCGCACGCTGCTCGAGAGCATCATGAGCGCCACCCGTCTCAGCTGCATGATCATGCTGATCCTGGCAGGCGCCGCGTTCACCACCGCCGCCATGGCCTACACGGGCATCCCCAACGCCCTCGCCGCCTGGGTCGAGGGGCAGAACCTCACCCCGCACAAGCTCGTCTTCGCGCTGACCATTATGTACATCATCCTGGGGTGCCTCATCGACGGCATATCGATGATCGTGCTGACCGCCGTCATCGTGCTGCCCATGGTCAAGCAGGCCGGCTTCGACCTGATCTGGTTCGGCGTCTATCTCGTCATCCACGTGGAGATGGCGCAGATCACCCCACCGGTCGGCTTCAACCTGTTCGTGCTGCAGAACATGAGCGGACGCGACACGCTGACCGTCGCCAAGGCGGCGCTGCCGTTCTTCCTGCTGCTGAACGTCGCCGTCATCATCATCACCGCGTTTCCGGAGATCGTGCTCGTCCTGCCCAGGCTGGCCTTTCCCGAATGATCAGCTCCGCCCGGCAACCATGGAGTGAGACCATGCCCATCCGACGCCTCGCCCCCCTCGGCCTGATCGCCGCCATGCTCCTGCCCGCGTCAGCCATGGCGCAGACCAAGTGGAACCTGCCGGCGGCCTACCCGGCCGACAATCCCCACACCGTCAATCTCAACGCCTTCGCCAAGGACGTGGCGGACGCCAGCAAGGGCGAGCTCGCCATCACCGTCCACTCCGGCGCTTCCCTGTTCAAGGCGCCTGACATCAAGCGCGCCGTGCAGACGGGGCAGGCCCAGGCCGGCGAGGTGCTGCTGTCGCTGCACGAGAACGAGGACCCGATCTTCGGTATCGACGTCGTGCCGTTCCTCGCCACCAGCTTCCCGCAGGCCCACAAGCTCTACCAGGCCTCGCGGCCGGCGATCGAGAGAAAGCTCGGACAGCAGGGACTGATGCTGCTTTTCGCCGTCCCCTGGGCGCCGCAGGGCATCTACGCCAGGAAGGACATCGACAAGGTCGAGGATCTCAAGGGGCTGAAGTGGCGGGCCTACAACGTCGGCACCGCGCGCATCGGCGAGCTGGCCGGGGCCCAGTCGGTGACGGTGCAGGCGGCCGAGTTGCCCCAGGCGCTGGCGACCGGCGTCGTCAACGCGCTGATGACCTCGGGCGCGACGGGCTACGACAGCAAGATCTGGGAGTCGCTGGACCACTTCTACGACACCCAGGCCTGGGTGCCCAAGAACGTCGTCTTCGTCAACAAGGCCGCCTTCGAGGCCTTGCCCAAACCGACACAGGAGGTCGTCCTGAAGGCGGCAGCGGCCGCCGAGCAGCGGGGCTGGAAGCTCTGGGAAGAGAAATCACAGTGGTACCTCGAGCAACTCGCCGCGAAGGGCATGAAGGTCGCGCCGCCCAGCCCGCAGCTCAAGGACGGGCTCGCCAAGATCGGCGAGCAACTCACTGCCGATTGGGTCAAGAAGGCCGGCCCGAACGGCGAGGCGGTGATCGCTGCCTATAAGAAAATGTGAGTCGGTCCGCACCAGCGGCGCAGATCGGGCGATCCCACCGCATTGCGTCGGTACCTGTTGCATAGCTGCGCTTGACCGGGGCGGCGCGCATGGCCATCGTCGCCTGGTTCAAGTTGCCCAAACGGACCGGTAGTCATGCGCGCTCGCGTCATCTGCTTCCTTCTCTCGCTCGTCGTCCTGGCCGGATCTGCGGGGCTGGCGACGGCCCGCGACCAGGTGCCGGCCGAGGAGCGCGACGTGCCGTGGACCGGCATAATCCCCGACTGCAACTCGGACATGGTGCTGCTCAACGTTTCAGAGCGGTTTGCGCGGACCGAATCAACTTTCTGGAATTCGTCGCTGACCATCACGGCCTATGATCACGTGAAGCCCATCGCGTTCAGGCCCTGGGGCCTCGACTACATCCCGCGCCGCTTCTGCAGCGCGCGGGCACTGATGTCCGACGGCTACAAGCGCACCGTCTACTATTCGGTGCGCGAGGCGTTGGGCGACCCCGGGCTGTTCCGGACCGAGTGGGGCATCGAGTATTGCGTCGTCGGCCTCGACCGCGAATGGCAAGACGCGCCTCTGTGCAAGATGGCCAAGCCCTGAGCCGGGCGCTGCCGACCGGCACCGGACCCATGCAGGCTGCATCATCGGCGGACGGCGTCGCGCCGGCCCGGCGCACTCCGCGCATCATCGGCGCCGCGCTGCTGGCCATCGCCCTGGCGCTCGGCCTCGCCGCTCCAGTGGCCGCGCAGCGCTCCAGCGCCAGCCGCGGCGCGCCGGCCGGGCAGTTCGACTACTACCTGCTGGCGCTCTCCTGGTCGCCCGGGTTCTGCGCGGCCGGCGGCGCGGAGAAGGGACGCTCCCAATGCGACCTCGGGCGGCAGCTCGGCTTCGTCGTCCACGGGCTCTGGCCCCAATACGCCGGCAACGGCTATCCGAGCGAGTGCGCGCCGGCCGCTCGCTTCCCCTCGCGCCTGGCGCTGGAGGGGGCGGACGGCGTGTTCCCGGACCGGGGGCTCGCCCGGCACGAATGGCGCATCCACGGCACCTGCTCAGGCAAGAGCCCGACCGACTTCTTCGCCGACGTGCGGCGCGCCCGCGATGCGGTGACCATCCCAGCGGCCTTCAAGACCTCGCCGGACACGCAGCGCTGGACGGTACTCGACCTGAAGCGAGCCTTCGTCGCCGCCAACCCGGGCCTGCGCACGGACATGATGGACGTCTCCTGCCGCCGCGGTGCGCTGCAGGAGGTGCTGATCTGCTTCTCCAAGGATCTGCGCGCTTTCACGCCATGCGGAGAACGGGGTCCGCCGCGCTGCCGCGCCGCCTTCCGCGTCGACCCCATGCGCTGACTGGGCTTGCGCACGAACGGGACAGGCGCGGGCAGCCGCGACTAGAGCATTTCCGCGTTTCTTCGAATCGCCGAAATGCTCTATCTGTTTGATTTGTCGCGTTTTCTTCACGCGAACCGGCGTCCACTTCGCTCGAAAACGCTCGAGCGCATTCCTCGATCAGTTGACATCGTCTCATCGGATTGAAGGCGCATACCCAATCGCGAAGAGGCGCTCCAGATGCAAAGACCTGGAGCATGTCTGTGCCATTGGAGGATCGACCAATGGCGAGAGGCTCCAGGCACCGGCCCGGCAGGACCCGATGAACTACCGCCACGCCTACCATGCCGGCAATTTCGCCGACGTGATGAAGCATGCCCTGCTCACCCGGATCCTGGTGCACCTCCAGCACAAGGGGACCCCATTCTTCGCGCTCGACACCCACGGCGGCATCGGTCTCTACGACCTCACCGGCGGCGAGGCCGACCGCACCGGCGAATGGCGGGACGGCATCGGGCGCCTCGCGACCCCCACGACGCCCGAGGCCGAAGCGCTGCTGGCGCCGTATCGCGCCGTTCTGGCCGCGACCCGCGCCCGGCACGGCCCTGCCGCCTATCCTGGCTCGCCGCTGATCGTCGGCCATTTCCTGCGACCGCAGGACCGGGCGCTCGCCGTCGAGCTGCATCCGCTCGACGCCGCCGTCCTCAAAGCGGCACTCGTTCCAATTCCCGGCATTCGCGCCCTGCCGCTGGACGGCTGGACGGCGCTCCGCGCCAACATCCCGCCCAAGGAGCGGCGCGGCCTCATCCTTATCGATCCGCCCTACGAGGCCAGGAACGAGCTGACGACGGCGGTCGACGAGGTCGTGGCAGCCCTGCGCAAGTGGCCGACCGGCATCATGGCGCTCTGGTATCCGATCAAGGACCGGGCAGTCGTCGACGAAGCGGCCGAGCGCCTGGCGCGGAGCGAACTGCGCAAACTGCTGCGGCTCGAGCTGCTGGTCGAGCCGGATGGGCCGGCTGAACGCCTCAACGGCTGCGGCCTCATCGTCGCCAACCCGCCATGGATGCTCGCGAACGAGGCGAAGATTCTGCTGCCGGCGCTGGCCGAGCGTCTGGGCCGCGACAAACCCGGCGAAGCCAGATGTCATTGGATCGCGGGAGAGTAGCAGCCCGCCGTTGCGGGGCGGGGTCGATCCAAGACCGGTTCCTTCGCCACGTCGATGCTCTAGATCATTTGTTTTGTCACGTTTTCTTCACGCGAACCGGCATCCACTTCGCTCGAAAACGCTCTATGAGTCGCGACGACCAACCAAGCTCGAGCTGCCCGGACCCGCCCGCATGATGATGATCCTTCGCGCCTCGCCGCCCTCCCCCTACAGCCGCCTCGTGCGCATCGCCGCCGAGGTTCTCGGCCTCGGGGACCGCATCACCATGGTGCCGCCCGACCTCACCGACGATTCAGAGGTGCTGTGGCAGCAGAACCCGCTCGGCAAGATCCCGACTCTGATCACGGAGGACGGCACGGCCCTGTTCGATTCCCGGGTGATCGTCGACTATCTCGACCATCTGGCCGGTGGCAGTCGGATCATTCCCGCTGGACCCGAGCGCTTCCAGGTGCTGAGACGCCAGGCGCTGGCCATCGGGCTGCTCGATGCGGCGCTGCTGCAGGTCTACGAGGGCCGCTATCGTCCGCAGGAGCGGCGGCATGACGGCTGGCTCGCCATGCAGGCGAAGAAGGTCACTGGTGCCCTGGCGGAGCTGGAGGCGGCGCCGCCGGCGCTCACCTCGCCGCCGGACGTCGGCCAGATCGCGGTGGCCTGCGCCCTGGGGTACCTCGACCTGCGCTTCGGCGGCCGCTGGCGCGCCGGTCATCCCGCGCTGGTGGATTGGCTGGATCGTTTCGCCGCCAGCGTTCCGGCCTACGGTGCGACCCACGTCAATCCGTGACAGAGCGTTGGAGCGCTTCGGCGGGGCCTTGCAGCTCACGCCATAGAAAAAGGGCCCGGTGGCGAACCACCGGGCCCCAATCGAACGAGTCGTTTCGTCTTATTAGAACTTGTAGTTCAGGCCGACGCGGACGACGCCGAACTCGTTGTTCTTGCTGCCATTGCTGTAGTAGGAGGTGGCCAGCGCAGCGCCCGGGAGATAGACGTCGCTGTTGCCGCGGTCGAGGCTGACATACAGGCCTTCGACCTTGGCAGTGATGTTGTCGGTGAAGGCGTACTCGAGACCGCCGCCGACCGTCCAGCCGGTCGCCGTGTTGTCGCCGTTGCCGCCGTAGTAGGCGCCACCGTAGCCGTAGTTGTTGCCGAAGTAGGCGCTGTTGTTGTTGCCGCCGCCGCCGTAAGCGAAACCGCCGGTGGCGTAGATCAGGGCGCGGTCGAAGGCGAAACCGGCGCGGGCACGCACGGTGCCGAACCAATCCATGCCCTGGTTGCCGTAGCCGTAGTTGTTCTTGCCGCCGAGGTCAGCGTACTGGATGTCCGCTTCGGCGCCGATCACGAACTGGCCGATCTGGTAGTTGTAGCCGATCTGGCCACCACCAGCGAAGCCACCGTCGCTGCCGCTGTCACCGTAGTAGCCGTAACCAGCGTAGCCCGGATAACCGTAGCCGTAAGCGTTGTTGTCGTTGTTGGTGTTCCAGGCGTAGCCGGCGTTCACGCCGACGTAGAAGCCGGTCCAGGTGAACACGGGAACGATCACAGCCGGAGCGACCGGCGCGTACTTGCGCGACGGCAGGTCGGCCGCGAATGCAGAACCGGCAGTCAGCAGGCTTGCGGCAGCGACGCCGGCAAGAAGGAACTTCTTCATCACTCACTCACTCCGTTTTATTCTTGCGAGACCGGCCGAGGCGGCCCCCGCGAGTTGTTGGCAAGTAGCCCACCCGCTGGCCGGTGTCTGTAGCACTACGGCCACATGGGCACCAGCCTTTGAGGCGGAACTGTGATGGCCGCTGGCGGAACCATGGCGGCTCATCACGACGCAACACAGGACGCGAACAGTGGTGGTCGAACCCCCACCGGCGTCCTCCTATCCCCGCTTCTGGGAGATGGGAGGACGTCGCTCAGCCTAACCGCTGCCGTTCGAATCCGTTCCGTTCGCGGGGAGATTGATACCTGATTTTGGACGAGAAACGAGCGAAAGCTCCGATCGTGGCTAAAGAGACTTTAACAGTGAAGCCGACGCACTGCCATGCGTCAGGACGCGCCCGTCCGCATGGCGTGGACGCCCTTCAGCCCGTTGCGCCCGAGGAGGTTCCCGGTCGACGCGGAAGACAGCAGGCGCATGACGGCGGGAGCCGGGGCGGGCGGCCACCGGCCGACAAGCTGACCCCGGCGGCGCCGACGCTTGCCGCGGCGCCCCAAGACATGTCAAAGCCACGGCCGCCCCACCGGTTGCCAGAAGTGTCACACGTTTCCCAGCTGTCCGTCTTCATCATCGCCGTGAACGAGGTCGACCGCATCGGCCGGACGATCGAGGCGGTGCGCCCGCTCACCGATGATCTCGTGGTGATCGATTCGGGCTCGACCGACGGCACGCAGGAACTCGCCGCGCGGCTCGGCGCGCGCGTGATCCACAACGCCTGGCCAGGCTATGGCGAACAGAAGCGCTTCGGTGAGGAGCAGTGCCGCCATGCCTGGCTGCTGAATGTCGACGCCGACGAGGTGGTCCCGCCCGATCTGGCGGACGAGATCGCCAGCCTGTTCGCCCGGGGCGAGCCCGAGGCGGACGCCTACCGCATCCGCATCGCAGAGATCTTTCCGGGTGAGGGCGCCCCTCACCCGCTCGGCTTCGCCCTCGCGCCGGTGCGGCTCTATCGCCACGACAAGGGACGCTACTCCCGCTCGCCCGTGCACGATCGGGTCGACCTCGTCCCTGGAAGCCGTGTTCGTCGCCTCAAGGGCACCATCCACCATTTCTCGGTGCGCTCGATCGGCGATCAGCTGGCCAAGCTCAACAATTACACCGACGCGCTCGTCGAGGACCTGGACGCCCGCGGCGAGCGCGTGTCGACGCTGCGGCTGGTGCTCGAATTCCCCGCCAACTTCATCAAGGCCTATGTCGGGCGGCGCCACGCGGTTCGCGGTATCTATGGATTCATGACGGCCATGAACTTCGCCTTCTATCGCTACCTGCGCGTCGCCAAACACGTGGAGCGTCGGCTCGCCGAGCGGGCACGCAAGGAGGGGAGGCTGTGACCGCTGCGCCCAGCCATACCGAGGTCGCGCTCGTCACCGGCAGCGCCAAGCGCATCGGTGCGACGGTCACCGAGGCGCTGTCGCGGGCCGGCTACGGCGTGGTGATCCACTGCCACCGCTCGCGTGACGCCGCCGAGGCCCTCGCCGCCAGACTCACGGCCGAAGGCGGGCGCTGCGCGGTGGCGGCGGCCGACCTGGAGGAGGCGGCGGCCGCTGCCGGCCTCGTCACCGTGGCGGCGAGCCTGCTGGGGCCGATCACGCTCCTGGTCAACAGCGCCGCGATCTTTGAACCGGACGACATCACCGACTTCGACGTCGCCCTCTGGGACCGTCATTTCGCCGTCAACCTGCGCGCCCCGGCGTTGCTCTCGCAGGCCTTCGCCCACGCCCTGCCGGACGGGCACTCGGGCGCGATCGTCAACATCGTCGACCAGCGGGTGTGGAAGCCCACGCCGCGGTGCTTTTCCTACACCCTGACCAAGTCGGCCCTGTTCACGGCAACGCGCACGATGGCGCAAGCGCTCGCGCCGCGCATCCGCGTCAACGCCGTCGGTCCCGGGCCCATCTTCAGGAGCGAGCGGCAGACGCCCGACGACTTCCGTCTTCAGGCTGCCGCCGTGCCGCTCGGCCACGCCGTCGCCCCAGCAGAGATCGCCGACGCGGTGCTCTACCTCGCGCGCGCGCGCAGCGTCACGGGCCAGATGATCGCGGTCGACGGAGGCCAGCACCTGGCCTGGCAGACGCCCGACGCCGTGGTCGCCGAATAGCGGGGCGGCGGAGACGCCACCGGCACCTGCGGAGGAGGCGCGCCCCCGCCGTCGGCCTCACCCCTTGATGCAGATGGCCGAGATCAGGCGGCCGTAGTCGGGCTCGCTGCGGTGGGTGGTCCGGCGGTAGCTGTAGAAGCGCGCCTCGTCGCCGTAGGTGCAGAGCCCCAGGCTCTCCGCATGGCCGATGCCGGCCCTGCCGAGCCGCATGACGATGTAGCTTGGCAGATCGAACATGGCGTGGCCGGTGCGCGCCGACGGAGCGAAGAACGCCTCGTTGGCCGGTTCCGCCTCGATGAAGCGGGCAACGAACTCGGGGCCGACCTCGTAGGCCGTCGGGCCGATGGTCGGCCCGAGCACGGCGACGATCTGCTCGCGGCGAGCGCCAAGACCCTCCATCGCCGCGACCGTCGCCTCGAGCACGCCGGTGAAGGCGCCGCGCCAGCCGGCGTGCGCAGCGCCCACCACCCCGGCGCCGCCGTCGGCGAACAGCACCGGCCCGCAATCTGCGCTGGCCACCCCGAGCGCCAGATCCGGCACGCGGGTGACCACCGCATCGACCTTCGGCCGCTCGGGCCAGGGCGCCACGGCGACGGCGACGTCCGGTGAATGGACCTGATGAATGCCGAGCAGCCGCTCGGGCGGCAGGCCGAAGCGCGCCGCCATGCGCCGCCGGTTTTCCATGACGGCGGCTGCCTCGTCATCGGACCCGAGGCCGCCGTTGAGCGAGGCGAAGATGCCTTCCGACACCCCGCCCTGCCGGGTGAAGAAGGCGTGGGCAACGCCCGGCAACTGCTTCAACCGCTCGGCTTCGATGACCATGGATGCCGCCTCGTGCGCTGGTGGGATCAGGATTGCGACAGCCATATCGGGTGGCGACGATGGCGGCGCCAGGGCGCTCTCGCTCGGGCCCGGGTACCCGAGCGCAAGGAAGCTGCAGGCTTGCGAACCTGGAGCGGTCGGTCGCGGCCGCATGACGTCATCCGATCGCGCCTTGCTCCAACCCAGGCAGCGCAGGCAGCGCCGGCGCGGCGATCGCCATCACCTTGAACAACTCGCCCATCTCGCCGGGACCGCCACCGGTCAGCCGCGCGACGGCGGCGGCGATCGCCGCCCGGGTGCCCGCGTCGCGGCCGGCGGCCAGCCGTGCGGCCCGCGCGGGCGCTCCGAGCGCATCGAGGAACGCACCCTGGGGCACCGGGCCATGCACGGCTGCGCCCGCCCCGAGCGCGGTCCGCCTCAGCGCCCCGAAGTCGACGTGCGTGGTCAGGTCGGCCAGGCCCGGCTCGGCCAGCGGATCGACATAGGCGTGCCGCCGCACCGCCTGGAGCGTATCCCCCAGCCCGGTCGCGGTATGGCCATAGTCGATGAGGAGCGCCGCGCCGCCCTGCCGCAGCAGCCGGCCGGCGAGTTCGCGGGCGACGGCGGCGGCGGCGCGGCCCACCTCCAGCACCGCGCCCGGAGCGCCCGTGCTGGTTGCCAAGGTGGGCTCGGCCGCCTCGGCAAGACCGAAGACGAGCTCGCCCTCCTGCGACAGGCCCACCAGCCGCTCGTGCCAGCCGCGTGAGCCGCGCACGAACTGTCGGACCGGCAGCGCGTCGACGAACTCGTTGGCGACCACCAGCAGCGGCCCGTCGTCCGGCACCTCCTCCAGGCGCTGTCGCCACGTCACGGCAGCGCCCGCGCCGAGCCCGGCCACGGCCAGGGTGGCCTGCTGCCGCTGCCGCAGGACCGGGCTCACTTCGACCAGGTCGACGCGAAGGGCATCACGGAAGCGTGGCAGCACGCGCGTGGCGCGCCAGGCGTCGGCCATCAGCGTGCCCCGGCCCGGCCCCAGTTCGACCAGGCGCACCAGGGCCGGCTCGCCCATTGTCTGCCAGACCGCCGCGACCCACAGCCCGATCAATTCGCCGAAGATCTGCGACACCTCGGGGGCGGTGGTGAAGTCGCCCGCCGCCCCGAGCGGGTCGCGGCCCGTGTAGTAGCCATGACGCGGATGCGTCAGGCACAGCCCCATGTAGCGCTCGACGGAGATCGGCCCCTCGGCGGCGATGAGCCGGCACAGCTCATCTCCGAGCGGCGTCCTGGGCCTGACCGTCACGCTGCCGCCCGCTCCAGCGTCAACCGCGGCCGGGTGCGCCCGCTGGCGGCGGCGATCAGCAGGATCACGCCGGCAATGAACAGCGGCACGCAGAGCAGCATGCCCATGGTGAGGCCGCCGCCGAGGGCGGCGATTTTCGTCCCGAGCAGGAAGCCGAGCTGCGGATCGGGTTCGCGGAAGAACTCGCAGACGGTGCGCGCCAGCGCATAGCCGATGGCGAAGACAGCGCTCACCAGACCCGGCCGGCGAAAGCCGAACAGGCGCACCGCGATGGTCACCGCGACGAACAGCAGGAGGCCCTCGGCGAAGGCCTCGTAGAGCTGGCTCGGATGGCGCGGCAGCGGACCGCCGTTGGGGAACACCATGGCGTAGGGAAAATCGGGCGCGGCGCGGCCCCAGAGCTCGCCATTGACGAAATTGGCCAGCCGGCCGAGGAACAGGCCGATCGGAGCCACGGCGGCGGCGACGTCGAACATGGCGAGCACGGACAGCTTGCGGGATCGGGCAAGCAGGAAGATGCCCAGCACGGCGCCGAGGAAGCCGCCATGGAACGACATGCCGCCGCGCCATACGGCCAGAATATCGAGCGGATGCTCCAGATACTGCTTCAGATCATAGAACAGCACGTAACCCAACCGGCCGCCGAGGACGACGCCCAGCGCCACGTAGACCAGGAGATCGTCGAGATCGGCCGGGGTCGGGCGCTTGAGCGGCCCCCACAGCCGCTCCGTGGCCGCCAGCCGGCGCGCGTAGAGCCAACCGCCGACCAGGCCGACGATGTAGGCGAGCGCGTACCAGCGGATGGCAAACGGCCCGATCGACACCAGGACCGGGTCTATGACGGGAAAGGGTATGGCGAGGACCGGCATGTTCTCGGGCCTTGATTTCTCTGGCCTTGATCGGAGGGCACTCTGCGCACCGGTCGCCGCAGGTCAAGCGGCTTGCCGCGACGGATCGCAGCCGCGCCGCGCGCCCTTCGCCCTGCGCCGCGCAGCCCAGGGGCGCGGCGGCGTTGATCTCGCCGTCCGCAGAGGCCATGTCACGGGGTGCGGCCAAGCGTGCCGCGTCCGCCGGAGGAGACCATGTCGCAGACCTCGAACCGCCTCTTGGACGATCTGGCCCGCCTGGCAACCGACGCCATGGGGGCGGCGCAGGGAGTTCGCCGCGAGGCCGAGACCGTGATGCGTGGCCAGCTCGAGCGCCTCATGCAGTCCATGGACATGGTCTCACGTGAGGAGTTCGAGGCCGTGCGCGAGATGGCGATCGCGGCGCGTGACGAGAACGACCGCCTTGCCAAGCGCATCGCGGCGCTCGAAGAGCGGCTAAGCGCCGCACCGGCGGCCGGCGGGCCGGCCAAGCCGCCGGGATCGGGGCCCCACGGCGACTAGCGACGCCGGCAGCCGGCCCTCCCGTCCGATCCGCGTGCCGCGACTGTGGACAGCGACGCGAGTGCCGTTGTCGGCCCCGCGCGAATCTTCGAGGGTCGCGAGTGTATTCGCGGCGAGAGTCCTGCGCGGTATAGTCGAACCGACAGGTGATTCGTCCGGAGCGGAGGCCGAAAAAAGCTTTCTGCTTGATGAATAGCTCGGGCTTCGGAGCCTAGAGCGCTTCGCGATGGGGTGACTGACCCGATCGCGGACGAAGCGCTCCAGCTTCAAGGCGTTGGGCATTTCTGTCCGATCGGAAGGACACGTCTGATCGGGAAATGCTCGCGTCCGCCGTTTGCTCGAGTTGGTCGTTGCGTCGCTGCGAGCTTTGCATGCCGGCTGCATGCGGAGCTCACAACCTGGCCTCCAGCCGAGGGTTCGGCATGACCCACATCGATTTCGAGATTGTACGCAGCGAGCATCCGCTCGATGTGCTGGAACGGCTCGCGTCCACCAATGACTGGAGCTTCGACAGGGCGGACGATGACGAGCTGTCCGTGACCATCAGCGGCAGCTGGACCGAGTACCACATCGCCTTCACCTGGATCGAGGAGGTCGAGGCGATGCATATCGCCTGCGCCTTCGACCTGAAGGTGTCGGATCGGCGGCGGAGCGAGATGCTGACGCTCGTCTCCCTTATCAACGAGCAGCTTTGGCTGGGGCATTTCGATCTCTGGGCCAAGGAAAGCGTCGTCATGTATCGGCACGGCCTGCTGCTGGCCGGCGGCGCCGAGCCGACGCTGGGCCAGTGCGAGGTGCTGATGACAAGCGCCATCGAAGCCTGTGAGCGTTACTATCAGGCCTTCCAGTTCGTGCTCTGGGCCGGCAAGCCGGCGCGGGAAGCGCTGGACGCGGTTCTGTTCGAGACCGCAGGCGAGGCGTGAGGCGCGGTATCCGGCCCGACCGGGAGCCTGCCCGATCGAATCAGGCCGCCTGATCGGGCAGACAGCTCCAACGTGTTGAATCTGGAACGTTTCTTCTGCAATTGAGGGAAACAACCCGTCGAGCAGCGCTCCAGCGCCGCGCGCCCGGCGGGAATCGAGACGCCATAGCCGGACGCCAATCATGCAGCCACTTCCCTCCCCCCTCGTCCTTGTCGGTGCCGGCCGCATGGGCGGTGCCATGCTGAATGGCTGGCTCGAGGGCGGCCTCGCCGCCGACGCGACCTGCGTGCTGGAGCCGCATGCGACGGAGGAGTTGCGCGCGCTCTGCGCTGCCCGCGGCATCCGCCTCAATCCGCCGGTGACGACGCTGCCGGCGCCGGCGGCGCTGGTGCTGGCGATCAAGCCGCAGATGCTGGCCGACGTAGCGCCCGAGCTGGGCGGCCTGGTCCGTGCCGAGACGCTCGTCGTCTCGATCCTGGCCGGCAAGCGCCTGGACGACCTCGGCTCGGCGCTGCCGGGGGCCCGAGCCGTCGTCCGGGCCATGCCGAACCTGGCCGCCTCGATTCGCCGCGGCATCACGGTGGCAATCGCGAACGCGGCCGTCACGCCGGCCCAGCGTGCGGCGGCCGATGGCCTGCTGGCGGCGGTCGGTGCCGTGGAGTGGGTGGAGGACGAAGGCCTGATCGACGCGGTCACGGCGGTTTCCGGGTCGGGACCGGCCTACGTGTTCCATCTTGCCGAAGCCCTGGCGCAGGCCGGCCGCGCCGCAGGCCTGCCGCAGGCCCTCGCGGACAGGCTGGCCCGCGAGACGGTCGTCGGCGCGGGCGAGTTGCTGGCGCGTTCGGCACAGGATCCTGCGGCCCTGCGTGAAGCCGTCACCTCGCCCGGCGGCACCACGGCTGCGGCGCTCGCGGTGCTGATGGGCGCGAACGGGCTGACGCCTCTCCTGAGCGACGCGGTGGCGGCGGCGGCGCGCCGCTCGCGGGAGCTGTCGGGCTGAAGCGTCGCGGCCGCGGCGCGGCCGCCCCGACCGGCCAGCGGCATCCGCCGCACTGGAACCCGCCGCATTCGCTGCTACTTTCAGCCGTAGGAGCCCGACTGAAGCATCGGGGCGAATCGGCCTTCGATGGGGCTCCTCCCGCCGAACCGATGTGCAGGGGCGTGATCATGGCGAGGAAGCCGACGAGCGAGACCAGCGGCGAAGGCGCGGCCGAGCGGCCCGTCGGCGCGGCCGAGACGGCGGCGCCTGCACCATTCGCCGTCGCTCCACCCCGCGAGCGGATCGTTGAGGCACTCATGACGCTCGCCGCCGAGCGCCGGTGGCGTGAGATCACGATCCCGGACATTGCCCGGCAGGCGAACGTCAATCTCGCGGACTTCCGCGATGCCTTTCCGTCCAAGGGCGCCATCCTGGGCGGCTTCGCCCGTATGATCGACCGCAAAGTGCTGGAGGCCTCTGCCGACGATCTGGCGGGCGAGCCGGCGCGCGAGAGGCTCTTCGACGTGATGATGCGGCGCATCGACGCGATGGCGCCGTACAAGGAGGCGCTACGGCAAATTGCCGCCGCGATGCGTAGCGACCCTCTGGCGCTTGCCGCGCTGCATCAGGTCGCCGCCAACTCCATGCGCTTCATGCTGGCGGCGGCGGACATCGAGACAGAAGGAGCGCCCGGCCTGCTGCGCCTGGAGGGTGCCGTCGCCGTCTTCGCCCGCACCATGGAGACGTGGTTCGAGGATGATGATCCGGGACTCGCCCGCACGATGGCCCGGCTCGACCGGGAGCTCGGCCGCGGTGAGCGGCTGCTGAACTTCGCCGATGATCTCTACCGGGTCACCAAGCCGCTCCGGTCCTTCGGCCGCGCGCTCGCCGGCGGACCGCGGGAGTTCAGCCGCCGTATGCGCGAGCGCAGCCGCGAGACCCCGCGCGACGAACCCTACCCCACCGATCAGCCCTGAGCTGCGGCGGTGCCATCGTGTCCGCTCGGGCAGCCCGCCCGCGCGGGCGGGATAAAGGCACAGACACCCATCAGCCGCCTTGGCTTGGATCAGGACAACCTATTGAGAGCTTACATCTAGACGGGAACACGCACGGTGGCCCGCAGACCGCCGAGCGGGCTGTCCTGCAGGATCACGTCGCCGCCGTGGGCCCGCGCGATGTCACGGGCGATCGCCAAGCCGAGGCCGGAGCCACCCTCATCCTGGTTGCGCGCCTCGTCGAGGCGGACGAAGGGCTTGAAGACCTCCTCGCGCAGCTCCGCCGGAATGCCCGGCCCGTCGTCGTCGATGCTGATGGTCAGCCAGCGGGCGTCGTGACTGACGGCGAGAGCGATCGTCTCGCCGTGGCGGGCGGCATTCGACACCAGGTTGAGGACGAGCCGGCGGAAGGCGTCGGGCCGGACCGTCGCCAGAGGATCGCCATTGATCTCGACCGTCGTCGGATGCCCTTGCCGCTCCAGATCGACCTGCATGTCCTCGAGCAGGTCGCCGATGTCGGTCTCGATCGCCACCTCGCCGGTGTCGCCGCGTGCAAAGGCGAGGTAGGCCTCCAGCATGCGCGACATTTCGTCCACGTCCTTGCGCAGCGCGTCGACCTCCGGATCGTCGTCCGGCAGGAGGGCGAGCGAGAGCCTGAAGCGGGTCAGAATCGTGCGCAGGTCGTGGCTGACGCCGTTGAGCATGGTGGTTCGCTGCTCGATGGCCCGCTCGATGCGGCGCTTCATCTCCAGGAAGGCCAGCCCGGCGCGACGCACCTCGCGCGCGCCCCGCGGATGAAAGTCCGGCGTGCGCCCCTTGCCGAAGTCCTCCGCCGCGTCCGCCAGACGCAGAATCGGGCGGATCTGGTTGCGCAGGAACAGGATGGCAATACCCATGAGGACCAGGGAGGTGCCGACCATCCAGACCAGAAAGATGTGCGAATTGGAGGCGTAGGCCAGGCTGCGGCGGGCAATGACGCGCATCACTCCCTTGTCGAGCTGGATGCGGATCTCCACCAGGTTCGAGCGGCCCACCGTGTCGATCCAGAACGGCCGCGCCACCTGCTTGCGGATCTCGTCGGACAGTACGCTGTCGAGGATCGAGAAGAACGGCTTGGGCTGGGGCGACGGCAGAGGATCGGGCGGCAGGATATCCACGTCGAGACCCAGCCGCTCGGCGGCGATACGGGTCAGCGTCGCCGCGTCGGCGTCCTGCGGATAGCTCTGATAGACGTCGACCAGCGCGGCGATGTCGGCCGAGACCGCCGACGACAGCCGCCGCGTCACGTTCTGGTACTGCCGCTCCAGGAAGATGTAGGCGATCACCGATTGCAGCAGGACGATCGGCGCGATGATGATGATCAGCGCGCGCGCGTAGAGTCCCTTCGGCATCGCCGATCCGAGCCAGCGCGCGAAGCGGGTGTAGAGAGCGACCGGCGTGCGAACGACACGCCCCGCCCCGTCTAGCGAAGGCGGCGTCGGCCATCCGCCGCGCCCGCCCGCGGGCGGGGTTCCGCGCCCACCGCTACGGCGCATGGCCAGCCATCCCTGGCGGCCGCGCCGCCAGCGCGCCGCGTCAGCCATCGATGAGCAGACGGTAGCCGATGCCGCGGACCGTCTGCAGATACGCCGGATTGGCGGGATCGACCTCGATCTTGCGCCGCAGGCGGTTGATCTGCACGTCCACGGTCCGCTCGTTCGCCGCCGCTCCCTGCCCTGCCAGCACATCGCGCGGCACGTTGTCCCCGCGCCGCGCCGAGAGAATGACCAGGATCTCGCGTTCGCGATCGGTGAGGCGCAGGATGTCGCCGTCCTTGCGCAATTCGCCGCGGTCGAGCCGGAACAGGAAGGGCCCGAAGCGGACCTGCTCGACATCGGCGGGCGTGGCCGTGCGCTCGGCGCTGCGGCGCAGGATGTTGCCCAACCGCAGCAGGAGCTCGCGCGGCTCGAACGGCTTCGACAGATAGTCCTCGACCCCGGTCTCCAGGCCCTGGACGCGATCCGCCGGCTCGGTGCGGGCGGTGAGCATCAGGATCGGCACCTCCTTGTCCCGCCGCAGCCGCACGGCGAAATCGAAGCCATTCTCCCCAGGCATCATGACGTCGAGCACCAGCACATCGAACATGACGTTGCTCAGCTTGGTATCCGCCTCCGCGGCATCCGCCGCGACCGTGACGCGATAACCGTTGTCGCCCAAAAAGCGCGCCAGCAGGTCGCGCAGCCGGCGGTCGTCGTCGACGACGAGCACGTGCGGCGCATCGTCGGGCAGCGGGGCGCGCATGCGATCGGCGTTCATCGCTCCAGCCCCCGCCGCGGCGGCCGCGAGCCGTCGGGCCCCATCGGGTCGATCATGGCCGCCAGGAAGCCCGCCGCCGCAGCTCGGGTGCCCGGCTCGCAGCGCGCCAGAGCCCGGTTGATGCGGGCGCTTTGCAGTTCCGACAGCTCGAGCGCCAGGGCTCGCCCCCGCGGCGATACGAACAACAGCCGCTGGCGCCGGTCGCTCAGACCGGCACGCTGCTCGACGAAGCCCGTGTCGATCAGCTCCTTCAGCACCCGGTTGAGGCTCTGCTTGGTGATCCGCAGCAGGTCGAGCAATTCAGCGATGGTGAGCCCCGGCCGCCGGCTGACGAAATGCATGACCCGATGGTGAGCGCGACCGAAGCCGTAGTCGGCCAGCAGCCGATCGGCGTCGCCCACGAAGTCACGATAAGCGAAGAACAGCAGCTCGATCAGATCATATTCCGGCAACGGCGGCTCCCCCGCCGCTGCATCGGCCTGGACGAGTACGTCGGGCAATCGCATCTCCATTATGTCAGCCCTGTTGACATATCTCAGGCTCACTGCTACCCGTCAATCATCGACGGGTTGGTCCCGCGTTGGCCCCTGCGCCTTGTGCTGGGGGGCAAAAAGCCCGACCATCGTTCCCGACATGAGGACGTGCGTCGGCCGGCTTGGCAAGTTGGGCGTTCGTCTGTCCCGGCCCGGTGATGAGAGCTGAAGCGCCCTGAAGGGCGGTGAAGAGCATAGCGTAGGAGGAACTGAGATGTCCGCGATTCCCTTCGATCGCCAAGACGGCGTGATCTGGTTCGACGGACAACTGGTTCCCTGGGCCGACGCCAAGGTTCATGTCCTGACCCATGGGCTGCATTATGCCTCCTGCGTCTTCGAGGGCGAGCGGGCCTATGGCGGCAGCATCTTCAAGTCGACGGAGCACTCCGAGCGGCTGAAGCACTCCGCCGAGCTGCTCGATTTCACCATTCCCTTCTCGGTCGCGGAGATCGACGCCGCCAAACATCTGGTGGTGGAGAAGAATGGCCGCGCCGATGCTTATGTGCGTCCCGTCGCCTGGCGTGGCTCGGAAATGATGGGCGTGTCGGCGCAGAACAATAAGATCCATCTGGCAATCGCCGCCTGGGAGTGGCCGAGCTACTTCGACCCGGCCGAGCGACTCAAGGGCATCCGCCTGGATCTGGCCGATTTCCGCCGTCCCGACCCGGCCACCATTCCGGCCAAGGCGAAAGCCTCGGGCCTCTACATGATCTGCACCATCTCCAAGCACAAAGCGGAGCGGCGCGGCTATGCGGACGCCCTCATGCTGGACTGGCGCGGCCACGTGGCGGAATGCACCGGCGCCAACATCTTCTTCGTGAAGGACGGCGTCCTTCATACGCCCACCGCCGACGCCTTCCTCAATGGCATCACCCGCCGGACAGTGATCGAACTGGCCCGGCGCCGCGGCATCGAGGTCAACGAGCGCACCATCCTGCCGGACGAACTCTCCGCCTTCAGCGAATGCTTCATCACCGGCACCGCCGCCGAGGTCACGCCCGTGTCCGAGATCGCCGATTGGCGTTTCACGCCGGGCCAGATCAGCAAGACGCTGATGGAGGATTACACCGCCGAGGTGCGGCCGCACGCCAAGGCGGCGTAACCAGGCGGACGCCATGCGGAGCGCGTCACCAGCGCTCCGCCGCCGTATCGTCGGCCACCGTCGCGGCGACCCAGCCGCCGGCCCCGCGCTCCTTCAGATGCTCCTTCTTCCAGAAGGGCGCCCGTGTCTTCAGATAGTCCATCAAAAATTCGGCCGCTTCGAAGGCGGCACGGCGGTGTGAGGATGCCGCCACCACCAGCACGATCGACTCGCCCGGCCTGATCAGCCCGTAGCGATGGATGATCGTGAGGCCAAGCAGCGGCCAGCGCTGGCGCGCCTGGTCGGCGACGCGGCCGATCTCCTCTTCCGCCATCCCGGGATAATGCTCGAGCTCCAGCGCCTCCAGCCGGCCGCCCTCGTCACGGCACAGCCCGGTGAAGGTGACCACGGCGCCAATGTCACACCGACCGGCGGCAAGCGCGTGGGCCTCGGCGCCGGCGTCGAACGGATCGGCCTGCACACGCACCTTCGCGGGTGGGTCGTCGGACGGTTTCGCGCTCACGATGCAGCCTCACGGTTTCACTGCGGGCCGCGGAACCCTGAACCATGCCCAGGCCAAATGAAATCATCGGATTGGGATGTTCCGGGCTTCGGGCTTGTCTCGCTTCTTCTCGGTTGGATGATTCCGCCGGGTCGGGACGCGCTCTGGAGCGTTTTCGAGCGAAGTGGACGCCGGTTCGCGTGGAGAAAACGCGACAAATCAAACAGATAGAGCATCTCGGCGATTCGAAGAAATGCGGAAATGCTCTAACCGCCTGTCATCGGCGGAAAGAACGCTATCTCGCGCGCGCCGGCGATCGGTGCGCCCGGCTGGACGTGGCGCCGGTCGATCGCCGCACGCACCACGTCGGGATCGGCGAAGGCGTTGGCGTATTCCTCGCCGCGGCCGGCGAGCCAACGGGCCAGGTCGGCGACCGTCACCACGGCCGCGGGCGGGAAGATCTCCTCCTCGTTGCGCCCGATCCGTTCCCTGACCCAGGCAAAATAGATCAGCTTCACATCCACCACCGTTCGCTATGGCCGAAGACCGATCGCGACGGTCCGCCTCCGATCGACGGCTCCGGCCGATCGCACGCGCTCAAGGACCGGGCCGATCCTCGTCCACCATGTGCCGCAGGCCGGCCCGCAGGTAGTCCCAGCCCGTATAGAGGGTGAGCAGCGCGGCGACCCACAACAGGATCACGCCCACCGTCGAGGTGCCGGAAAAGACGCGGTCACCGGCAGGACCGGCAATGAGAAAACCGATGGCGACGAGTTGGAGCGTCGTCTTCCACTTGGCGACGGTGGAGACCGGCACGCTGACGCGCAGCTCGGCCAGGAACTCCCGCAGGCCCGAGACCAGGATCTCGCGGCAGAGAATGATGATGGCCGCCCACAGGGCCCAGCCGCGGATATCACCGTCCGCGACCAGCATGAGCAGCGACGCCGCCACCAGCACCTTGTCGGCGATCGGATCCAGCATGCGGCCGATGGCCGACTGCTGCGCCCAGGCGCGCGCGAGATAGCCGTCGAGGAAATCGGTGACGCCCGCCGCGACGAAGATCGCGAGCGCGAGCCATCGCATGAGATGCTCGCCCGGCCAGAACAGGCACGCGACCAGAGCGGGCACGGCGAGCAGCCGCCCATACGTGAGTATGTTGGGGATGCTCCAGGCGTGGGATCGGCGCATGGCAGGGGCGATGCTCATGTTCCGGCAGGAAACACAGCCCGCCCCCCAGCGTCAACCAAGCCGACCGAACGGTTTCGGCGCCGACCCAGCGGCACAACCGCACGCCTGCTCCGCTTAGCCGGCTTTGTCGTGAAAGAAATCGTAGACCGCCTTCGCCGTCGCCGCGTTGACGCCGGGCGCGCGCATCAGGTCGTCGAGCGAGGCGCGGGTCACGGCCTTGGCCGTGCCGAAGTGCAGGAGCAGCGCCCGTTTGCGCGAGGGCCCGACGCCGGGCACCTCGTCGAGTGGATTCTTGACCATCTCGCGCTTGCGCCGCGCCCGGTGGGTACCGATCGCGAAGCGGTGCGCCTCGTCGCGGAGCCGCTGGACGAAATAGAGCGCCGGGTCGCGCGGCGGCAGCTTGAACGGGGTGCGACCCTCGATGAAGAAGGTCTCACGTCCGGCATCGCGGTCGAGCCCCTTGGCGATAGCGACCAGCGGCACGTCGGCGATGCCGAGCTCCGCCAGCGCGCCGCGGGCCGCCTCCAGCTGGCCGCGCCCGCCGTCGATGAGCACCAGATCGGGCCAGGCCGGGAAGGCGTCCGAATCGCCTTCGAACGCCTCGTCGGCATCATCGACAGTGGCCTCGGGGATATCGGCCGCGCGCGGCGCCTCCTTGGCCAGCCGGGCGAACCGCCGCCGCAGCATCTCCCGCATCATGCCATAGTCGTCGCCGGGGGTGAGATCCTCTGAGCGCATGTTGAACGTGCGATAGTGGGTCTTCATGAACCCGGCCGCGCCGGCGACGATGAGCCCCCCCACGGCGTTCGTACCCATGATGTGGGAGTTGTCGTACACCTCGATGCGCTGCGGCGTCCGCGCCAGCCCGAACGCCTTGCCCAGCGCGGCCATCAGCTTCTCCTGCGACGCGGTCTCCGCCAGCCGCCGCGCCAGCGCCTCACGCGCGTTCTGCGCCGCGTGGGCGACGAGGTCGCGCTTCTCGCCGCGCTGCGGCGTGGCGAGCTCGATGCGACGTCCCGCCTTGGTCGACAGGGCAGCCTCCAGCAGGGCGCATTCGTCCGGCTCGTGCGACACGAGAATCAGGCGTGCGCACGGCTTGTCGTCGTAGAACTGGGCCATGAACGAGCCCAGCACCTCGGCGGTCGCCAACGATCGATCGGCCTTGGGGAAGTAGGCGCGGTTGCCCCAGTTCTGGCCGTTGCGGAAGAAGAAGACCTGGACGCAGAACTGCCCAGCCTGTTCCTCGATGGCAAAGACGTCCGCCTCCTCCACCGAGCGGGGATTGATGTCCTGACTCGCCTGGATCGCCGACAGCGCCGCCAGGCGGTCGCGATAGCGGGCGGCCCGCTCGAACTCCAGTTGCTCGGCGGCAACCTGCATGTCCGCGGCGAGCCGCTGCCGCACGGCGTTGCTCTTGCCCGACAGAAAGGCCTTGGCCTGCTCGACCAGCGCCGCGTAGTCGCCGTGGCCGATCTCGCCGGTGCAAGGCCCGGCGCAGCGCTTGATCTGGAAGAGCAGGCACGGCCGGGTGCGGTTCTCGTAATAGCTGTCCGAGCACGAGCGCAGCAGGAAGGCCCGCTCCAGTGCGTTGATGGTGCGGTTGACGGCGCCGGCGTTGGCGAAGGGGCCGAAATAGTCTCCCGGCCGGGTGCGCGCGCCCCGGTGCTTGAGGATCTGCGGCGACCCGTGATCGCCCGTGAGCAGGATGTAGGGGAACGACTTGTCGTCGCGAAGCAGGACATTGTAGCGCGGGCGCAGCTGCTTGATGAGATTGGCTTCGAGCAGCAGCGCCTCGGTCTCCGTCTGCGTCGTGACGAACTCCATGGCCGCCGTCTCGGCGATCATCCGCGCCGTGCGGTTGCCGCCATGGCCGACGCCGCGGGTGTAGTTCGCCACCCGGTTCTTGAGATTGCGCGCCTTGCCGACGTAGAGCACTTCTCCGGCCGCATCGATCATGCGGTAGACGCCGGGGGCATTGGGCAGCGTCTTCCAGAAGCGCCTGATGACGTCGGCGCCGGCGCGCAGCGACGCGGGCACGTCGGCGCCGAAATCGAGCTCCATGCCGGAGCCTGCGCCGTCGTCCTCGGCCGCCGCCACAGCGGACGCTCCGGTCCCGGCGAGCTCCCGGGCGGGCGGATCTATCGGTTGGCCGTTCATTGTGCTTGATCTAATCAGCCCGGGCGCGTTGCGCAAAACCCCAGGCGGCTGTCCACAGCAGCAGTCGCACCTCCCATGTCGTGACGGCGGCTTCCACTAAGGCGGAACTTGATCTAAGAGCCGCGCGACATTTGTGTTACAGACGCGCGACCTGATCGGCCGTAGGTGAGCGACGGCCGAGGCGGCGCGGGACGGCGCTCCTCAGGAGGACGACTGGCAGGATGAAATCCTCCATCAAGCTCGTAGCAGGCAATTCCAACCGGCAGTTGGCCGACGCGATCTCCGCCTATCTGGAGATGCCGCTCGCCAGCTGTCAGGTGAAGCGCTTCGCGGACATGGAAGTGTTCGTCGAAATTTTGGAGAACGTGCGCGGCGAGGACGTGTTCGTTGTCCAGTCCACCTCCTATCCGGCGAACGACCACCTGATGGAGCTTCTCATCATCATTGATGCGCTGCGCCGCTCTTCGGCCCGGCGCGTGACAGCGGTGCTCCCCTATTTCGGTTACGCCCGGCAGGACCGCAAGCCCGGCCCGCGCACGCCGATCTCAGCCAAGCTCGTCGCCAATATGATCACGCGCGCCGGAGCCGACCGGGTGATGACGCTGGACCTGCACGCGGCCCAGATCCAGGGCTTCTTCGATATCCCGACCGACAACCTCTATGCGGCGCCGGTGATGGTGCGTGACATCAAGGAGCGCTTCGACGCCGACGACATGGTGGTGGTGTCGCCGGACGTGGGCGGCGTGGTGCGCGCCAGGCAGCTGGCCAAGCGCATCGACGCGCCGCTGGCGATCGTCGACAAGCGCCGCGAGCGGCCGGGCGAGAGCGAGGTGATGAACATCATCGGCGATGTGAGGGGCCGCTCCTGCATCCTCATCGACGACATCGTCGATTCGGGCGGCACGCTCTGCAACGCCGCCGACGCGCTGCTCGCCGAGGGGGCCAAGGAGGTCTACGCCTATTGCACCCACGGCGTGCTGTCAGGCGGGGCGGTGGCCCGCATTGCCTCCTCGCAGCTCAAGGAGATGGTGATCACGGATTCCATCCAGCCGACCGAAGCGGTCCGCGTGGCCAAGAACCTGCGCGTGCTGTCGATCGCACCGCTGATTGGCGAAGCCATCGGCCGCACGGCGTCGGAATCGAGCGTCTCCAGCCTGTTCGACTAACGCGGGAGCAGCGAAGGTGGGGCGCCAGCCCACTGAGCATGCCATGACGGAACGGACCGTCCGATCCGGCGGGCGTGCGTCGACACCCCTTGCATCTGGAGCGCCGCCCGACCGGACTGCGTTCCGGGCCGGATCTGCGCTGCCATGAGCTCCCTCTCCGATCACCGCGCCCTTGTCCTGCTTTCGGGTGGACAGGATTCGACCACCTGCCTCGCCTGGGCACTCGCGCGCTTCTCCGAAGTGGAGACGGTGGGCTTCGACTACGGTCAGCGTCACAAGATCGAGCTCGCCTGCCGCGAGGTGGTGCGCCAGGCCCTGGCACAGCCGACGCCCAAGCTGCCCGGCCGCCTCGGGGCAGATCACCTGATCGCCCTCGATGCCCTGGGCGCGCTCTCCGATACCGCCATGACGCGCGACGTCGCCATCGCCATGGACGACAATGGCCTGCCCAACACTTTCGTGCCTGGGCGAAACCTGGCGTTCATGGTGTTCGCCGGCGCCCTGGCCTACCGCCGCGGCTGCAAGCACATCGTCCTCGGCGTCTGTGAGACCGACTATTCGGGCTATCCCGACTGCCGCGACGACACCGTCAAGGCCATGCAGATCGCGCTCAATCTCGGCATGGAGGCGCGCTTCGTCCTCCATACGCCGCTGATGTGGCGCGACAAGGCGGCGACCTTCGCACTCGCCGAGGCGTTGGGCGGGGCGGCGCTGCTCGATCTCGTCGTCGCCGAAACGCACACCTGCTATCTGGGCGACCGCAGCCAGCGCCATGCCTGGGGCTATGGCTGCGGCCACTGCCCGGCCTGCCAGTTGCGTGCCGACGGCTGGAGCCGCTTCCGTGCGGAGCCGCCGCGCGGTTGATCGGGCCTTGCCTCCGGCACGGCGGCCCGGCAAGGAGAGCCTTCCAAGAACAAGACCAAGGGTGGAGACCATATGTCCAGCGAAAGCCAGGCCGACGTCCTGCTGATCGACACGCCGCGCCCGGGGATCAGGCGCCTCACCATGAACCGGCCGCACAAGCGCAACGCCCTCAACAATGCCTTGCGCGCCGCCATCATGACGGCGCTCGAGGAGGCCGACGGCGACCCGCAGGTGCACGTCTCCATCCTGCGCGGGGCCGGTCCCTGCTTTTCGTCCGGCTACGACCTGTCGAGCGACAACACCGTGGGCCAGCCCTTCCACACGGCCGGCGGGCCGGGCCAATGGCCACGCCATGTGGTCGATGGGTGGACGCGCATCTGGGATCTGCAAAAGCCGGTCATCGCACAGGTGCACGGCTACTGCCTGGCCGGCGGCAGCGAGCTCGCCACGTGCTGCGACCTCGTCTACGTGGCCGAGGACGCCCAGATCGGCTACCCGCCGACCCGGCTGATGAGCCCGCCGGACAACCAGTTCCACCCGTGGCTGATGGGCCTGCGCCGAGCCATGGAGATGTATCTCACCGGCGATTCGATCAGCGGCATCGAGGCGGCGCAGGATGGCTTCGCCAACCGCGCCTATCCGGCCACGGAGTTGGAGCAGCGTGTGCTGGCGCTGGCCGACCGCATCGCCATGGTGCCGATCGAGTTGCAGCAGATCAACAAGCGCAGCGTCCACCGCGCCATGGAGATCATGGGCCTGCGTACAGCCATCCGTGCCGGCACCGAGCTGCAGGCGCTCGCCTTTTCCACCGAGGCGAGCCGCGCCTACCTCAACCGCTTCAAGCGCGACGGCGCCAGTGTCGCCAAGCTGCTGAGCGAGCGCGACGCGCCGTTCAAGGACTATCGGGAGGACCAGGCGGAGTAGGCGGCGGCGGCACCACCCATCCGGCTCGATTGAGCGCCGCCGCCGCCTCGGCTATGGTGCGCGGGGGCGTCCCCGGCGGAGATGGTTGATGCGGACGAAGGCTGCTTGTATCGCGGCGGCGGTATTGCTCGGCGGTGCCGTGCAGGCGAGCGCTGCCGACAACATGCCGTTGACGGTGCCACGCCTCGCGCTCGACCCGCAGGAGAGCCCCTCTCTCTGGAGTGGCCTGCGCATCGGCTCGGACGTTTTTGCGGTATCGGGTGGAAAGGGCATGAAGGGGGGCATCGGGGCCACCCTCAGGGTCGGCTATGACTACGAATTCGAGAACAACGTGGTGCTCGGCGTGCAAGCCTCGACCGGCTTCACGCCGGCCAGCTTTGTCGGCAGCCGCCTCCGCGGCTTCGATTTCGCCACGGCGGACGTGAAGGTGGGCTACGACATGGGCCGCGTCATGCCTTACATGATCGGCAGCGTGGCCTTGTTGAAGCCCAATTACGATACCGGCCTCGCCGGCTTCGCCTCGGGCGCCTCGTTCAGCAATCTGGTCAGCGGCGGCCGCGACCTCGACGTGGCGGGCCGGGTGGGCGCAGGCGTCGAATATGCCATCACCGACAGGCTCCACGTCGGGCTCGAGGTGTCGGTGTCGCGCGGGCAGAACTGGCTCTACCCCTACTGATTGCCCGGTTGAGACGCGGGCGCCACGTGGGACATTGCCACCGCCTTGCCGCCGCGGGCGGACGACGCTATAAGGCGCGCTTGCCCGCCTGACACCCTTGGAGGCACGGGCATATCGAGAGGCCGCCGTGAGGCGGCCATTTGCACGAGAGGCCGCCGTGAGGCGGCCGTTTGCATTTGTCTGAAGGACTAGTCATGACCGCCGTCAAGCAACTCAAGGCCGAGGTGCGCGACCGGGTCGGCAAGGGGGCCGCCCGCGCAATCCGCCGCCAGGGCCTCGTGCCCGCCGTGATCTACGGCGCCGGCAAACCGGCCCAGTCGATCGCTTTGGATTTCAACCACACGCGCCAGCTGATCTACGCCGGCCACTTCCTGACCACGATCTTCGAGGTCGAAGTGGGCACGGAGAAGACCCGCGTCATCCCGCGCGACTTCCAGCTCGACCCGGTGCGCGACACACCCGTGCACGTCGACTTCCTGCGCATCGGCCGCGACGCCACCATCGACGTCGAGGTGCCGGTCCACTTCATCAACCAGGACGCGTCGCCGGGCTTGAAGCAGGGCGGCTCGCTCAACGTCGTGAGCCACCACGTGGGTCTCACCGTGCGCGCCGACTCCATCCCCGAGGCCATCACCGTCGACCTGAAGGGCCTGGAGTTCAACGACACGGTTCACATCTCCGACGTCAGGCTGCCCGTCGGAGCGGTGCCGACGATCACCGACCGCGACTTCACCATTGCGACCATTGCGCCGCCGACGGTGGCCGAGGCCGCTGCCGATGGGGCCGCAGCCGACGCACCCGCGGACGCCAAGAAGGCCTGAGGCCTGCCCGGTTCACGGCGGCGTCCGCGCCGTCGTGAACCGGATCCGGCGCAGACTGGAGGCTGCCGTGCTGCTCTTCGTCGGCCTCGGCAATCCGGGCGCTCGCTACGCCCGCAATCGCCACAATATCGGTTTCATGGTCGTCGACGCCATCGCAGCGGCGCACCGGGCCGGCCCCTGGCGCGCGCGCTTCCAGGCCGCGTCCGCTAAAGCGGTGATCGGCGGCGAGCGGGCAATCCTGCTGAAGCCACAGACCTTCATGAACGATTCCGGTCGCGCAGTGGCCGAGGCCGCCCGCTTCTACAAGATCGCGCCGGGCGACATCGTGGTGTTCCACGACGAGCTCGATCTGCCCGCCGGCAAGGTGCGTGTGAAGACCGGCGGCGGCAATGCCGGCCACAACGGCCTGCGCTCGATCACTGCCCATGTGGGCAACGATTATCGCCGCGTCCGCTTCGGCATCGGCCATCCCGGTCACAAGGACCGCGTCCACGCCTATGTGCTGAATGATTTCGCCAAGGCCGAGGAGCCCTGGGTGACGCGGCTCTGCGAAGTGATCGCCGACGAGGCCGCCCTCCTGGCCAAGGGAGAGGACGCAAGCTTCGCCAATCGCATCCATCTGGCTTGCGCGGACTCGGCCTGACCGGTGCTCCCATGAGCGCGATGCCGGCGCTTCGCGATTGGACGGAGCCCCCCCAATCGCAGAGAAGCGCAGGCATCGCCGGCATAAGCCGATCAGCTGCGCCCCTCGCCACTGATGATGGGTCCGAACAGGTCCCACTTGTCCCCATTGAAGCGCTGCAGCTGCATCTGCTCGATCGGGAAGTAGTCGGTCGCGCTGGTGTTGATGGCGATTCCCGGCAGCAGCATGCCGAGATCGAGGTCTTTCAGGCCGGCCGCCTGCCGCATGACATTCTCGCGTGTCAGATTGTCACCAGCCTGCTTGAGCACCTGCACCATGGTCTGCGCGGCGATGAAGCCGTAGACCGTGAAGGTGCTCGTCTTGTCGCCCTCGGGGTAATAGGTGTTCATGAACGCGAGCCACTCCTTGTAGGCCGGATCGTCCCGCCACTGCGGATCGGTCGGGTCCTTGCCATAGGCGGCGGACAGGACGCCCTTTGCGTTGGCGGGCCCGGCCGGCGTCATCACCGCGCCGACCGAGTTCGAGACGCTGTTGAGCAGGTGCACCGGCTTCCAGCCGATCTCCGCCATCTTCTTGATGGCCTGGGCCGAGAACTTGGCCGTCGTGACGTTGAAGAACACGTCAGCACCCGAGGCCTGCAGCCTCAGGATCTGGCTGTCGACGGTCGTGTCGGTCCCTTCGTAGGTCGCCTCGGCGACGATCTGGCTCTTGGCCTTGTCGCCGAGCCCGTCCTTGAACCCGTTCAGGTAGTCCCGGCCGTAGTCGTCGTTCTGGTAGAGAATGGCGATCTTGCCAACGGGGTGCTTGTCGAGCACGTATCTGGCGTAGATGCGCCCCTCGCCCTCGTAGGTCGGGCCAAACCCCATGGTCCAGGGGAACTCCCTGGGATTGCCCCACTTGCTGGCACCGGTGGCGACGAACAGCTGCGGCACGCCCCTGCTGTTCAGATACTTCTGCACCGCCGTCTGTGGCGGGGTGCCCAGGCCATTGAAGATCAGCAGGACCCCGTCGCTTTCGACGAGCTTACGCGTCTGCTCCACCGTCTTGGGCGGGCTGTAGGCGTCGTCGTAGGAGATGAAATTGATCTTGCGTCCATTGATCCCGCCCTTCTCGTTGGTCATGCGGAAGTAGGCGGCCGCGGTCTTGCCGATGACGCCATAGGGCGATACCGGCCCGCTGTAGGCCATCGTATTGCCGATCTTGATCTCCGTGTCGGAGACGCCGGGGCCGTACTGCTTCTGCGCAAGGGCCGGAGCGACGACGAAACCCGCGGCGAGGCCGACGAGGACAGCCCCGATCGCGGGCAGCGAAGGCGAATAGGTCATGGGAAGTCCACCTGCTTGTCACGCAGCCGGGGTCATGCCGACGGGCAGTGACGCAGCCGACCGCTGCAATCGTCGGGAGAATGTCTGACGTCCACTTGGGCGTGGCAGCCATCCGCAGCCGTCGGCCGCGGATGGCGCGGAATGCCGGAGCGCTTGCCGGCCGGGCGGAATCGCCCGACCGGAGTGAAGCGCTCCGGACCCCGAAATGCGCCGTCGGCGCGATGTTCAGCTACGCACTTCGCCGCTGTAGATCGGGCCGAACAACTCCCAACGCTCGCCATTGAAGCGCTGCAGCTGCTCCTGCTCGACCGGGTAGAAGTCCGTGGCACTGGTGTTGATGGCGATTCCCGGCAGCAGCATCCCAAGCTCAAGGTCCTTGAGGCTCGCCGCCTGCTTCATGATGTTGTCGCGCGTCAGGTTGTCGCCGGCCCGCTTGATCACCTCCGCCATGGTCTGCGAGACGAGATAACCGAAGACGGTGAAGGTGCTCGTCTTGTCGCCTTCGGGATAATACTTGTCCATGAAGGCGAGCCAGTCCTTGTAGGCCGGATCGTTCTGCCACTGCGGGTCGGTCGGGTCCTTGAGGTAGTTGACCGAGATGATGCCCTTGGCGTTGTCCAGCCCGGCGGGCTTCAGCACGGCACCGACCGAATTCGAAACGCTGTTCAGGAAATGCACTGGCCGCCAGTTCACCTCGGCCAACTTCTTGATGGCCTGCGCGGCGAACTTCGGGGTCGTGACATTGTAGAGGATGTCGGCACCAGCCGACTGAAGCTTCAGGATCTGCGAATCGATGGTGGGGTCGGTCACCTCGTAGGGGGCCTCCGCGACGATCATCGACAGCTGATCGCCGAGCCCGTCCTTCAGGCCCTTGACGTAGTCCTTACCGTAGTCGTCGTTCTGGTAGAGGATGCCGATCTTGCCCTTCGGGTGGTTCTTCAGGATGTAGCTCGCATAGATCCGGCCTTCGCCCTGGTAGGTGGGCTGCCAGCCCATCGTCCAGGGAAACTGCTTGGGATCACCCCACTTTGTGGCGCCGGTGGCGACGAACAGTTGCGGCACCTGCTTCTGGTTCAGATACTTCTGAATCGCGGTGTTCGAGGGCGTGCCGAGCGGCTGGAACATGGCAAGGACGTTGTCACTCTCGACCAGCTTGCGCGTCTGCTCGACGGCCTTGGGCGGACTGTATCCGTCGTCGTAGCTGATGAAGTTGATCTTGCGGCCGTTGATCCCGCCTTGATCGTTGATCATGCGGAAGAAGGCCGCTTCCGTCCTGCCGATGGTGCCGTAGGCGGAGGCAGGTCCGCTGTAAGGATTGATATTGCCGATCTTGACCTCGGTGTCGCTCGCGCCTGGCCCATATTGCTTCTGCGCGACGGCCGGCCCGGCGGCCAGCCCAAGACACACGAACGCGGCCGCAGCCGCGCCGCGGAGCATTGACGTCATCATGTTCCCTCCTCTGGGCGTGTTCGCCCTTGTCGTCCGTTTGCGGACTGATGCGATCTCGTTCACTGGTCGCACCTGCAACCAACGTGTCGCGTTTCGGCCGCCTCCGCAAGAGGGTTGCGCCAAGTACCCGATATTTGATCCGCTGCATTGCGGCGCGCGCGGCAAGAATTCGACGCGGCACAATACGTTTGACTATGCTGCCGAGGAGATGCGGCGGCGTTTTGGGCGGTGCTTCGCCTGGCGAAAACTTGCGCGCAGGGCGCACAGCAAAGCCCGCCGAGCGGGCCCGGCGGGCTATTGAGCAGCTAAGTCCTCAGCTCAGCAGTGAGCCCTGGGCTCTCTCGTGCACGACCCGGCGGCCGGACACGCCCGACCGCGGGCTTCGCTGGGCTTCAGCTTCTGATTTCCCCGCTGATGACCGGCCCGAAGAATTCCCAGCGATCCCCCTGGAAGCGCATCATCTGTTCCTGCTCGATCGGGTAGAAGTCCGCCGCACCGGTGTTGATGGTGATGCCCGGCAGGAGCATGCCCGTGTCGAAGCCCTTGAGGCTCGCCGCCTGCTTCATGATGTTCTCACGGGTCAGGTTGTCGCCGGCTTGCCGGAGCACCTGCACCAGCGTCCTTGCAACGCCATAGCCGTACACGTAGTTGCTGTTCGTCTTGTCGACGCCCGGCATGTATTTGTCGATGAAGGCCTCCCATTCCTTCACGCCCGGATCGTCCTTCCACTTGGGATCGGTGGGGTCCTTGATGTAGTTGACGCTCATCACGCCCTGTGCCGCCTCGAACCCCGCCGGCTTGATCACCGAGCCGATGGACGTGGACACGTTGACGAGCAGATGGACCGGCTTCCAGCCGATCTCATGCAGCTTGCGGATGGCCTGCGCGGCGAACTTGGGCGTGGTGACGTCGTAGAAGACGTCGGCGCCACTCGATTTGAGCTTGAGGATCTCGGCGTCGATGGTGGGCGACGAGATCTCGTAGGGAACCTCGGCGACGATCATGCTCTTGGCCTTGTCGCCGAGACCGTCCTTCAGCCCCTGCACGTAGTCCTTACCGAAGTCGTCGTTCTGGTAGAGAATGCCGATCTTGGCATTGGGCGTGTTCTCCAGAACGTACTTGGCGTAGACGCGGCCCTCGCCCTGGTAGGTCGGCTGCCAGCCCATCGTCCAGGGGAAGCCCTTCGGATCGCCCCACTTGGTCGCGCCGGTGGCCACGAAGAGCTGCGGCACCTGCTTTGCGTTCAGATACTTCTGAATGGCCGTGTTTGACGGCGTTCCAAGAGGATTGAAGACGAACAGCACGCCGTCGTTCTCGACCAGTTTACGGGTCTGCTCGACCGCCTTGGGCGGGCTGTAGCCGTCGTCGTAGCTGATGAAGTTGATCTTGCGTCCGTTGATGCCACCCTGGTCGTTGACCATCTTGAAGTAGGCTTCCTCGGTCTTGCCGATCGAGCCGTAGGCGGAGGCAGGCCCGCTGTAGGGCATGATATTGCCGACCTTGATCTCGGTATCGTTGGCGCCGGTGTCATACGCCTTTTGGGCAAGTGCCGGCCCCGATCCGAGGACCGCGAGCGCGGCAACGGCCGCGCCGAACAGCGATGGCTTCAACATTTCCCCTCCTCTCGTCGTCGCGCTTTGCGGCCCCCGATGGCCGCCCGCCGCGATCTCTTGGTAATTGTCGCACCTGCAACCAAGCCTGTCGCGTCCGGCTGCCGCTTGCAAGTCATCCTCTCGGCTAACCCCGGCCACTGCCCGAAATTTGCGCTGCGCCTGCCAATACGAGCGAAAGTGGGTGACTGACGCGAGGCACAAAAAAGAGGCCTGTCGCATATCTCGCGGCAGGCCTCGACTAGTCGGCTGTTCAGGCCAGGCCCGGCGGCCCGGAATGCGGGGGCGTCAGTTGTTCTGGACGGAGCCGACCAGCACGGGCCCGAACGGCACCCACTTTTCTCCGTCGAAGCGCAGCGGTTGCAGCTCCTCGATGGGATAGAAATCCGTTGGGGTGGTCTTGATCTTGATGCCCGGCAGCAAGGTGTCGAGGGTCAGATCGTTGATGTTCGCCGCCTGCTTCATGACATTCGCCCGGGTCAGATCGTCGCCGGCCTGCTTGAGCACGTGGACCAGAGTCTGTGCCGCGGCGTAGCCATAAACGTTGAGGACGTTGGTGCGGTCGGCCTCCGGCCAATACTTGTCGATAAAGGCGTGCCACGCCTTGATGCCGGCGTCGTCCTTCCACATCGGGTCGGCCGGATCCTTCAGATAGTAGCTGCTGATGATGTCCTTGCCGTTCTCGAGGCCCGCAGGCTTCAGCACGCCGCCGACCGATTGCGAGACGCTGGACAGGTAGTGCACCGGCTTCCAGTTCATTTCCGCGACCTTGCGGATCGTCTGGGCGGCGAATTTCGGCGTGGTGATGTCGACGAGCACGTCGACGCCCGCCGCCTTGAGCTTCAGCAGGGGCGAATCGATGGTGGCGTCGGCCAGTTCGTAGGCGGCCTCGGCGACGATCATCGACTTGGCTTTGTCGCCGAGCCCCAGCTTGATGCCGGTGACGTAGTCCTTCCCGAAGTCGTCGTTCTGGTAGAGGATGCCAATCTTGGCGTTCGGCTGGTCCTTGAGGATCATCTTGGCGTAGATGATGCCCTCACTCTGATAGGTCGGCTGCCAACCCATCGTCCACGGGAACTTCTGCGGCTCGCCCCACTTCGTCGCGCCGGTGGCCACGAACAGCTGCGGCACTTTCTTGGCGTTCAGATATTTCTGGATGGCCGTGTTCGAGGGCGTGCCGAGCGGGTTGAAGATCAGCAGCACCTCGTCGCTCTCGACCAGCTTGCGCGTCTGCTCGACAGCCTTGGGCGGGCTGTAGGCATCGTCGTAGCTGATGAAGTTGATCCTGCGGCCGTTGATCCCCCCCTGGTCGTTGATCATCTGGAAGAAGGCCTGCTCCACCTTGCCGATGGTGCCGTAGCCCGAGGCCGGCCCGCTGTAGGGGAACATGTTGCCGATCTTGATCTCGGTGTCGCTGGCACCTGGGTCGTACTTCTTCTGGGCCTGCGCTGGCGCGACGCTGGTCACGGCCAGCAGCGCGCCCGCGGCCACGGCCGCGCGCCATTCGTTGCTCAACAGCATGAAAGTTCCCCAATCGAACGCTTGCTTGAGCGGCGACCGTAGAGCATATTCCGCAGAGTTGGCTACCGCTTTCGCGCCGCCGCCGCGCGTGAAGACGCGCCCATTTGCCGCGCACGCCGATCGGCCGACGTTACTCAATCGGACAAATATCATTACATTTCAATAATTTGCCGGTTTGCCAGCTCGGATTGTTCCGCCCGGTCTGAGCACGCGGGGTTCGGTGCATCGACGAGGGGCGCGCCGGTCGTTGCGCGGCGTGCTCGCCTCCTCCGGCCGATCGGAGGACCTCGTTCAATGGGACGGTCGGCAGGCGCGGGGCCAGCACCAGCCCCGCGCCGCCGCTCAGTTTGCGGTCGTCTCGCTGTCGATGAGCGGGCCAAACGGCTCCCAGCGATCCTTGTCGAAGCGCATCATGCGCAATTGCTCGATGACGAGGTAGTCGGTCGGGCTGGTGTTGATGCTCATCCCCGGCAGGAACAGGTCGAGTTGCACGTTCTTCAGGTTGGTCGCCTGCCGCATGATGTTCGCGCGAGTCAGGTCGTCGCCTGCCTGCCGGAGCACGTGCTCGAGGGTTTGCGCGGTCGCATATCCATAGAAATAGACCGCATTGTTCTTGTCGGCATCGGGCATATACTTGTCCATGAAGGTGATCCATTTCTTGACGCCGGGATCATCCTTCCAAGTCGGATCCGTATAGTCCTTGAGGTAGCTGACGCTGAGGACGCCCTGGGCGTTTTCGAAGCCGGCCGGCTGCATCACCTGTCCGACGGACACGGAATTGACGCTGAGGATATGCACGGGCTTCCAGCCCAATTCGCCGGCCTTGCGGATCGCCTGCGCCGCAAATTTCGGCGTGGTGATGTTCAGGAACAGATCCGCGCCCGACGACTTCAGCTTGACCATCTGCGAGTCGACGGTCGGATCGGTCGCCTCGTAGGACGCCTCCGCGATGATCTGCTTGGCCGCGCCGGCGCCGAGACCCTCGCGCACGCCGGCGATGACCTCTCGCCCGAAGTCGTCGTTCTGGTAAAGGATGGCGATCTTGGCGCCGGGATGGTTCTGCTGGATATAGCGCCCGTAGATGCGCCCTTCCGTCAGGTAGGTTGGGTTCCAGCCCATCGTCCACGGGAAGTTCTTCGGATCGGAGAACCGGGTGGCGCCGGTGGAAACGAATAGCTGCGGCACCTTCTTCTGGTTCAGGTATTTCTGGACCGCCGCGTTCGGCGCGGTCCCCAGGGTCTGGAAGGTGAACAGCACCTCGTCGCTTTCAACCAGCTTGCGGATCTGCTCCACGGTCTTGGGCGGGCTGTAGCCATCGTCGTAGCTGATCAGTTTCAGCTTGCGGCCGTTGATGCCACCCTGGTCGTTGAGCATCTGGAAATAGGCGGCCTGGGTCTTGCCGATGACCCCGTAGGACGAGGCCGGGCCGCTGTACGGCATGGTCTGGCCGAACTTGATCTCGGCGTCGCTGGCACCCGGATCGTAAGTCTTCTGCGCGTGAGCCGGCGCGCCGGCGAGAAGGGCAAGCAGGCCGCCCAAGGCCGCCGCCAAGCAGGCGTGGCGCCGCGATACATCCCTCATTGAACTCCTCCTGACGCAGCCGTGCGAATGGCGGCGCCTGAGGCGTCCGCGCTGGAACATTCCCTCGGGATATTGTGATTGGCCCGCCGCTCAGCCCCGGCCGGGCGATGCCGGCGTTGGCGCCGACACATACGAGAAGGACGGCCCTAGCGAGCCGTCCCGTCCTTGTTGAAACGAGGGCTTGCGGCGGCACGATCCCCGTCACCTGGAGCGCTGCGCGATGGGGTGGTATCACCCGATCGCGGAAGAGGCGCTCCAGATTTGACGGGGTGGAGCAAAGGCTGTCGGATCAGATGACTGCATCCGATCCGGCGTTGCCCTATCCCTCGTGGCGCAGCACCTTACGGCGCAGCATGGCGATGAACCCCGCGACGCCCGCGGGCATCAGGAACATCAGGCCCATCAAGATGATGCCGTAGAAGGCACCCGACAGGCCCTTGGAGAACTGCTCGGCGATATTGGGCACGAACAGCACGAACAGGCCGCCGAAGAAAGCGCCCGGAATCCAGCCCACGCCGCCGACGACCAGGCCCACGAGCAGCGCGATCGACAAAATCACCGTGAAGCTGTCGGGCGCCACGAACTGAACGACGATGGCGCCCAGCGCTCCGGCGATGCCGGTATACGAAGCGCTGAGACCGAAGGTCAGAGCCTTGTAGATGGAATTGTTGATGCCCATCGAACGCGACGCGATCGGATTGTCGCGGATCGCCATCATGGCCCGCCCAGTGCGGCTCTTCAGCAGGTTGTGCGCCAGCCAGAACAGCAGCACCGTGACGATCAGGGTGAAGAAATAGAGCCACTGGTCCTGATTGAGCGGCAGCCCGAAGGGGGCATCCGGCTTCATGATGACGATGCCCTGCACACCTCCGGTCCAGTGCTCAAGCGGCGACAACTTCAGAATCTGCGGCGTCGCCACCGAGAGCGCGAAGGTGGCGAGCGCCAGGTAGATGCCCTCCAGCCTGAGCGCCGGCAGCCCGAACACGAATCCGAAGGCGAAGCATACGATGCCGGCCACCGGCAGCGTCCAAACGTAGGAGATTTCGGCTTTGTCCATGAGGATCGCCGCCGTGTAGGCACCGATCGCGTAGAACGCCGCGTGGCCCAGCGAGAACTGCCCGTTGAAGCCGGTGAGCAGGTTCAGCCCCAGGATGGCGATGGCGTAGATCAACACCATCGTCACCTGGAAGACGAAGAAGCTCTTGGTCACGAAGGGCAGCGCGATGGCGGCAACGAAAAGAATGACGCCAATCGCGATGCCGATCGTTCGATCGCGGCCGAACGGCTTGGTCACCATATCTGCCGCGAGAGCTGGATGCTCGGCAGCCGTTTCAAGGTTTTCGGTTTGCACGGACATGGTTACACCCGCTGGACGGTTGCGCGGCCGAACAGACCGCCCGGCTTCAGGACGAGCACCAGGACGATGATGCAGAGGGCGATGGTGAGCTTGAGCTCACCGCCGATGACCGGGATGAACGTTCCTGCCAGGTTCTCGATGATGCCTACCAGGAAGCCGCCGAGGACGGCCCCGCCCGGGCTGGTGAGACCGCCGAGCACGGCGCCGGCAAAGCCGTACACCAGGATGCCGAGCATCATGTTGGGCTCGAGGAACACGACCGGCGCGACCAGCATGCCGGCGACGGCGCCGATGGCAGCCGCCATGCCCCAGCCGAGCGCGATCATCCACGAGACGCGCACACCGACCAGCCTGGCCGAGACCGGGTTATCCGCCGCCGCCCGCATGGCCAAGCCGACTCGCGTAAAGCGGAAGAAGAAGAACAGCGCGATCAGCAGGACGAGCGTGATGCCCATCATGCCCGCCTGGTGGGCGCTGATCAGACTTGAGCCGAACAACGGGGCCGAGCCGAAGGGCGACGGGAAGGTCTTGATCGAGAAATCCCAGATGAAGCCCGCGGTGCTGGTCAGGATGGTAAGCAACGCGATGAACAGCACGACGTGGCTGAGGATCGGTGCATTGGCGAGTGGATGGAAGATCAGCCGCTCGATCACCACGCCGCCGACGAAGGAGATCGCCACGGTGAGCGCAAAAGCGACCCAATAGGGGACGCCCCAGGTGATGAGCTGCCAGGCGATGAAGGTCGAAAACATCGCCATTTCGCCCTGGGCGAAATTGAGGTGGCCGATGGCCGTGTAGATCATGACGACTGCGAGCGCGACGCAGGCGTAGATCGCCCCCGTCGCGATCCCGGCCACGACTTGTTGGATCAGGAGTTCCATTGGGTCCGCCTCAATAGCCGAGATAAGCGCGACGGATGCTCTCGTCCTCGCGGATAGCTTCCGCGCGGCCCGAGAATACGACGCGCCCCGTTTCCAGAAGGTAGGCGTGGTCGGCGAGTTCGAGTGCCAGTGAGGCGTTCTGCTCGACCAGCAGCATGCTGACCTTCTCGTTACGGTTGAGCGAACGGAAGATCTCGAAGATCTCCCGCGTGATCATGGGTGCGAGACCGAACGACGGCTCGTCCAGCAGCATCAGCTTGGGGCGCAGCATCAGGGCCCGGCCCACGGCCAGCATCTGTTGCTCGCCGCCTGAGAGCAGCCCCGCGATCTGCGTGCGCCGCTTCTTCAGGATCGGGAAATAGCTGTAGACGAGCTCCATGTCGGAGGCGATGCCAGCCTTGTCCCGGCGCGCCATGGCACCGAGCTGCAGGTTCTCCTCGACGGTCTGGCGTAGGAACGTGCCACGTCCGTCGGGTACATGCGCGACCCCGAGGCGGACGATGTCCTCTGTCTGATTGCGGTTGATCTGCTGGCCGTTGAGCAGGATGTCGCCGGTGCGCTTGACCATGCCGCAAATGGCCCTGAGCGTGGTCGTCTTGCCGGCGCCGTTGGCGCCCAGGAGCGTGGTGACACTGCCGGGCTCGATCTCGAAGTCGAGCCCGTGCAGGACGCGCGTCTGGCCGTAGGCCGCATGCAGCCCCTTGATTTCAAGCAGCTTGTTCATTGTTTCTCGGTCCCGAGATAGGCGGCGATCACGTCCGGGCTGCGCTGCACCTCGGCCGGCGTGCCTTCGGCGATCTTGCGGCCGAAGTTGAGCGCGACGACCTGGTCGGACACGGACATGACCAAGCTCATGTGATGCTCGACGAGCAGCACCGTCAGGTTGCGATCGTCGCGAATGTGGCGGATGCGCTCGCCAAGTTCCTCGATCTCCTCATGATTGAGGCCGCAGGCCGGCTCGTCGAGGAGGAGGAGCTTGGGATTGGTGGCGAGCGCCCGGGCCAGCTCGACGCGCTTCTGAGTGCCGAACGGCAGATCTCCGACCCGGCGTTGGGCCACGCCCCTCAAGTCGAGATAGTCGATGATGCTGCGCGCGCTCTCGTCGATCTGCTTTTCGTTGCGGCGGCTCCACGGCAAGTTCAGCGCGTCGCTGACGTAGTCGCTGCGGGTCCGGCAATGGCCGCCGATGCGCACATTGTCCAGCACAGTCAGATTCTGGAACAGCGCCAAATTCTGGAAGGTGCGGCCGATGCCGATCTCAGCGATCCGGTGAGCCGGGCGCGTCAGGATCGACTTGCCCTCGAACAGGATATCGCCGTCGCTCGGCACGTAGAGCCGGCTCAGGCAATTGAACAACGTAGTCTTGCCCGCGCCGTTCGGCCCGATCAGGCCGACAATCTTGCGAACGGGCATATCAAACGAGATGCCGTCGAGGGCGACGATGCCGCCGAAACGAACAGCGACGTCACGGACGGACAGAATTGGCTCAGACATAATGGGGACCGTCGCGGCTAAAGCGAAATCGAAACGCGATTCGGCGGCGGGCGGTGCATCGCCTTTCGCGTGACGGATAGATGAGTTGAGTTTGACACGTGCACCTCCCTGGGCCGGAATTGGTTTTCGTTTTCGGCGGCCCATCTTCCTCAGATCGGGCCGGTTTGGCAACGGGCCGTCACCGGCCGACCGGCGATTTTCATATTTTATTTGTTGTCAGATCCGCGACAAACGCGGCACCCGACACAACCGCAGCGCACAATGCTCACATCATGAGCATTGCGCGCAACGCATGCGCGGCCAGTCCATATGGCATACGTGTGACGCTGTCAAAGCCTTGTCTCCCGGATCGCTCGGAACTTGGCCCGGGCCTGCGTGTTCCCTTAGGTCCGATGTTCTCGGCCGATCGAGTGGGGAGGTGGGACAGATGAGACTTGCAATCGCCGCGCTTGTTCTAGCGACAACGGCCGCGCCGCTCGCCGCCCAGGTCCCATCCGGGCCAGGCTATGTCCCCCAGGCGCCTGTCGGCCATCGCCAGCCTCGGCAGGCGGATCTCCTGTCCGGCAGCAGTCAGGTCAGCGACCCGATCGGCGCGCAGCAGTCGCGACGAAACCAGGAAGACAACCGAATCGTCGGCAGCATCTGCAGCGACTGCGGGGTCGGTGCGAGGCGCTGAGACAGCGCGGGACGTAAAGGCATTGTGCCATTGGATGGGATGATCCAATGGCACAGACATGCTCATGGACGTTGCGCTTGGGAGTTGCCCCAAAGCGCAAGCGTCCATGGGCGCTTCCCAATCAGACGGACTCATCCGTTCGAACAGAAGCCTGGAACGCCTTTGCCGGCCCGCTCCGAACGCGAGCCCAAGCGCCTCAGGTGTCATTCTGCGCGTTGAGCTGGTCGGGCTCCACGCTGCCGACAGCCGCTTCCAGGCGAGCACCGCCGCCGTCCTGGAAATGCACGCCGTGGGCGCGCAACGTGCGGATCACGACACCATACGCTTCGTCGCCATCCTGAACAGCAGCGCCCCGCTCGACCGTCGCAATCGTTGCCGCCGAGAGGCCGCAATGGGCGGCGAGTTCCTCGGCGCTCCATTGCAGCAGAGCCCGGCCGGCCTTGATCTGGGCACCCGTCACCTCGCCCGACATCGCTTGCTCCTCTCATCGCTCGTCAGCCTCAAAGCGCTTCCACCGATGCATTGGTTCGACCCGATCGGAAGAAGCGTTCCAGGTACGGTAGGTTGAAGCATCACTACCGGATCGGACGTCTCCATCTGACCGGAAAAACGTGCCAGCGGCGCTGCGGCCGACCTATCTGCGATACTGACTGGCGACCACGAGGCCAGGGGGCGATTGCCAGACCTCGTCCGCGGTGCCGAGCCGGATGATCTGCGTGACGAAGCTCATCGTCGCCTTGAACATCGCGCTGGTGAACGGCTTGGGCAGGCAGCCGATGACATGCGGATCATCGAGCCTGGCAAGTTGCCGTTCGCTGGTGATGAAGACGACCTGGGTATCGTAATCGCGCATGATGTCATGGGCGACCTGGAGGCCGGTCAGGCCATCGCGCAGATTGAGGTCCACCAGGGCGACGTCGGGGAGATGCACTCTGGCGAGCGCCACGGCGGCGGCGGAATCGGCGGCGACCCCGATGGGCGCGTGGCCGAGGGCTTCCAGCAGGCTTTCGTATTCCAGGGCGAGAAGAGGCTCATCTTCGACGATCAGGACCCGCAAGCCTCCGACAACGCCCATTGCACGATCCATTCCCATGATGCCGCGACCGCCGCGCGCATCGGATGCTATGTCGGCCACCACACAAATGCCTCTAGATCATCCACGGTTCCCTTAACAGTGCGAAAAAGCCGGTGAGCCTTCCGACGGTCGGCACTCGCAGCCCACAGCACAACCATCAGAACGGGTCGCTCGCGAGCTCGGCCACGGCCACCTCGCTGTCGAGAATCGGCGGCAGGATCGACTTGCTGCGCCGCCACTCCTCCTCATGGCAACCGCACGCGCGCCGCCGGAGAATGTCGACATCGACGACATCGAGCCGGCCGCGGCTGTAGCGAAGCGCCCCGGCTCGCTGCAGCGCCTGGGCTGCGAGGGTGACGGTGGTCCGCTGGACGCAGAGCATCGCCGCCAGGAATTCCTGGGTGAGCGGAAACCGGCGCGTGTCGCAACGGTCGCAGCACATCAGCAGCCAGCGCGCCAGGCGCTCTTCGGCGCTGTGCTGCGCGACGCAGGCAACCGACTGCATGGCCTGAGACAAGGCAAGGTCGGTGCAGCGCACGAGCAACTCGTTGGCTTCGGGATCGGTGCCGATCGTCGACCGCAAGGCCGCTGCGCCGACGCAGTGGGCGTAGCCCGGCACCTGAATCACCGCCCGCTGCAGGGCGGTCCGGCCTTCCCACCAGGCAGGCAGGCCGAGCGCCTCGCGCCGTCCGACGATCGCGGTTTCCACATCGGCCCCGGCCGACAGGCGCGTGATCAGCGAGATGATCCCCTCCGACGGAAAATAGATCAGGTCGATGACATCGCCCGGCTCATACAGGATCTCGCCTTGCCTCAGCTCGACACGGACGAGCTGGCCTGCAAGGCGGTCGAACACCTCAGACGGCAGCAGGCGAAGGATACGGTTCTTTACTGCTGTCCCGATCTCGATTGGCTTGGTCATGCAAACGCAACGCCCAGTCTCCGCTGCGCGTTCCAAGCAAGAATAATCGGGCTGCGGGCCGACGGTCCGGCACCCCCGCAAAAAGACGTCCGCGGACCGGCCGGAGGCATCCCGCCCCGGGCCACAGCCTGCCAAGTGGCCAGAGCGCCAATGGTTAGATACTTTAGCGGCGGCAAGGCGCTCGGCCTCGCCGCCCGATCGAGATGGTGCCCTTAAAGCTGGTGCAGCTTCTTGCCTTCCGCCGCCACCTTCTCAAGTAGCGCCGACGGCTTGAAGTCGTCACCCATGGTGCGCTCGAACTCGCGCATCTTGGCGAGCACCTTGTCCGCCCCGATCACGTCGCCGTAGAACATCGGGCCGCCGTGGTAGACGGGCCAGCCGTAGCCGTTGATCCAGACGATATCGATGTCGGAGGCGCGGATCGCCTTGCCTTCCTCGAGGATCTTGGCGCCCTCGTTGATCATCGGATAGATGCAGCGCTCGATAATCTCCTCGTCGGAGATCGTCCGCCGGTTGATGCCCTTCTTGGCGGCGAAGTCGAGGATGACCTTCTCCACCTCGGCGGACGGCTTGGCGTTGCGGTTCTCGTCGTAGTCGTAGAAGCCCTTGCCGTTCTTCTGGCCGCGGCGGTCCATCTCGCAGAGCACCTCGCGGATCGTGGAGCTCGAGCTCGTCTCCTTCGACCAACCGATGTCGAGGCCGGCGAGGTCGGACATGGCAAATGGGCCCATGGGCATGCCGAAGTCGTAGAGGACGCGATCGACGTCCCACGGCATGGCGCCTTCCAGCACGAGCTTGTTCGCCTCGCGCTGGCGCTGGGCGAGCATGCGGTTGCCGACGAAGCCGTGGCAGACACCGACCAGCACCGCGACCTTGCCGATCTTCTTGGAGAGCTGCATGAGTGTGGCGATGACCTCTTTGGAGGTCTTGTCGCCGCGCACCACCTCGAGCAGGCGCATGACATTGGCCGGCGAGAAGAAGTGGGTGCCGATCACCCACTCCGGCCGCTTGGTGGCCGCGGCGATCTCGTTGACGTCGAGATAGGATGTGTTGCTGGCGAGGATCGCGCCTGGCTTGGCGATGGCGTCGAGCTTGGCGAACACCTCCTTCTTGATCGCCATATTCTCGTAGACCGCCTCGATGATGAGATCGCAGTCCGCGAGTTTCTCCAGCTCGAGCGAGCCGGTCAGCAGACCCATGCGGGTTTCGACGTCCTCCTGGCGCAGCCGGCCCTTCTTGGCAGTGTTCTCATAGTTCTTGCGGATGACACCGAGCCCGCGCTCGAGCGCCGCCGGCTGCATCTCGACGATGGTCACGGGGATGCCGACATTGGCGAAGTTCATGGAGATGCCGCCGCCCATGGTGCCGGCGCCGATGACACCGACCTTCTTGATGGGCAGGACCGGCGTGCTGTCCGGCACGTCCGGGATTTTGGCAGCCTGACGCTCGGCGAAGAAGATGTAGCGCTGGGCGGCCGACTGGGTGCCGTTGACCAAGCCCAGGAACAGGTCGCGCTCGGCTTTCATGCCCTCGTCGAACGGCAGGTTCACCGCCGCTTCGATGCACTTGATGTTGGCCTCCGGCGCCTCGAAGCCGCGGAACCGGCGGGCGTTGGCCTTGCGGAAGTCGGCGAAGATCGCAGGCTTGCCACGCGCCGCCTCGACCTTGTCCTGAAGGTCGCGCACCTTCTTCAACGGGCGCCCCTCGGCCACCAGCTTGCGCGCGAAGGCGATGGCGCCGTCACGCAGCTTGCCTTCGTCCACCAGTTCGTCGACGAGGCCGGACTTGTTGGCGGCCGCGGCGCCGACGAAATCGCCGGACGTGACCATGTTGAGCGCGACCTCGGGCCCCACAAGGCGCGGCAGGCGCTGGGTGCCGCCGGCACCCGGCAGCAGACCGAGCTTGACCTCCGGAAGTCCAACCTTGGCCGAGGGGACCGCGACGCGATAATGCGCGGTCAGCGCCACCTCGAAGCCGCCACCCAGCGCCGTGCCGTGGATCGCGGCGACGACGGGCTTGGGCGAGTTCTCCATCATGTCCTGCACGGCCGGCAGGTCGGCGCCTTTGCGCTCCTTGCCGAACTCGCTGATGTCGGCGCCGGCGATGAAGGTGCGGCCGTCGCAGATGAGCACGATGGCCTTCACCGCGTCATTGGCGATCGCAGCCTTGAAACCCTCGTACAGGCCGTCGCGCACCGGCGCAGACAGGGCGTTCACCGGCGGCGAGTTCAACGTGATCACGGCGACGTCGCCTTCGATCGTCAGATCGGTCACTGGGTTGATAGCGGTCATCTGCGTCTCCTTGGCCGGCTGCCCATCTTCTTTGGCGTCTTGATCGCCAACCGCTTTAGGCAATGAGCGGGCGGAAGTCGAGAGTAGCGGGCGGCCGCGCTCACGGTGGTCCGCAGCACCGATGCGCCGGACGCGACGGCGCCGCAAGTGCACGGCCGATGGGGCTTTTTCGGCCCGGCTTTTTGGTGGCCCGTCGCCGTAAAACTTTCCGCGCCGCGTCGAAAACTTGCTGCCGATGGATTGAGCGGAGAGGTATTGCGCTGACCCGGCGTAGCGCCCTACACTCTTTGGTGTCACGGCGGTGTTTATCCTCTTTCAACTGACGCGGTCTGGGGGTACTAATGAACTGCCGTTCCAAAACCGACCGCGCCTCGATCTGTAACCACGCCTGAGCATCCGGATGAGCCGAGACAACGATTTTCGCGACCGTCGCCGTTCACGTGACCATGCGCCTGACCCCTGGGCCAACGAACTGCCTCCCCTTCCATCGCGTCCGTCGCCGTCCTTCCAGCGGCCCGTGCAGGCCAGCGGTCCCGAGATCGGGGCAACGGTCAAATGGTTCAACGCGCAGAAGGGATTCGGTTTCGTTCAGCTGACGGACGGGTCCGGCGAGGCATTCCTGCATATTCGTCCCGTCGAGGCCGCCGGGCACACCTCGCTCGAGCCGGGCACCACGCTGACGGTGCGTATCGGGCAGGGCCAGAAGGGCTCGCAGGTCACTCAGATCCTCAACGTCGACACCAGTACAGCCGAGGCTCCGCGGCCGCGGAGCGGCGGCTTCGGCGGTGGTGGTGGTGGCGGCGGCTATGGTGATCGCGGCCCACGGAGCGGCGGCGGTGGCTACGGCGGCGGGGGTGGTGGCGGCTTCGGCGGCAGCGCCGGCCCGCGCCGGCCGTTCGGACGCCAGTTCGACCCGGCCACGCTTGAGGGCGTGCCCGAAGAGGCCGGCACCGTGAAGTGGTTCAACCCTGAGCGGGGCTTTGGCTTCATCGCGCTGGAGCGCGGCGGCAAGGACGTGTTCGTGCATCAGTCCGCTCTGGCCCGCTCGGGCATCAACGATCTGCGCGAGGGACAGCAAGTTCTGGTGCGCCTCGTCGAAGGCCCCAAGGGTCCGGAAGCCGGTTCCATCCAGCTCGGCTGAGCACGTTCGCCGGCCAGACGACGGACGACGACACAGCACAAAAGCGGCGCGGTCTCCGGACCGCGCCGCTTTTGTTTGCCACGCCAATGCATCCCTTCGATCCGGCGGCCCCACCCGATCGAATGATATTGCTCCAAACACCAACCCTTAAGCGCTCGCGGTGCGTCCGCGATACGCGCGCGCCCGCGGTCGCCTCCGACCGGCGCATCAGGCCCGATTCTGGCCGGGGAGACGGCCTTCCGCCAGCCACGCCGCCAGGACGGCGCCGAGCAGCAGGCCGAGCGCGATGAGGCCGATGCCGAGGGGGAAGACCGAGACACCGCGCACAACGGCGCTGTCGCTCGGGCGGATGCCGATCCAGTCCGCCCCGGTGAAGCGCGAGCCGGAGCGGACCTCGACGATGCGGGGCACGCTGACGCCGCTGGCGGCGGCCTCGATGCGGCGCACGCTGCCGCCGGTCGCTTCCGCCAGCGGCTGGAGACGGCCGGTGTCGCTGAAGACGTCGGCCAACTCCCGCGGGTTCTCCGGGCCGACCGAGACGAAGGCCATCAGTTCGCCCGAGCGCAGCCGGTAGAGGCCCTGCTCGCGCGCCGTGGCCGCTGCGCGGAACAGCCCGGGCTTGTCGGGCGACAGGGCAACTGTGGTTTCGCTGCCGCTCGGTGCGGTGATCGTCACCGAGCCCGGATCATCGCCCATGGTCTGGCGCTCGATGCTGATCTCGCGGCCGTGGCCGGTGGCCCTCAACGCCTCCTCTTCCAGCTCCGGCTCCTTCATCAACCAGTGACTGGTGCGTCGAAGCAGGTCGAGATAGGGGCCGCCCCCGCGGTAGTTGCGGGCCCACAGCCAAGCGTGGTCGGAGAGCAGCAGCGCCACACGGCCCTTCTGCTCGCGTGCGAGCACGACGAGCGGCCGTTCGCCGATGCCATCCATCACCACCGACCCCTGCGACACGCGCGCACCGATCAACCGCGCCCACTCGCCCCACCGGGGCGGCTCGGTCTCGGAGCCCGGCAGTTCGCGCGTCACCGGGTGGCGCTGACCGAGCGGCGTCACCGCGGCGCGGAACGGATTTTCCTCGATGCGGCCGTCGGGGATGGCCGGGAGTACGGAGACGAGCGGCGTGCGCGCCAGGCTCGCCGCGCTGGCATACTCGGGCCCGGCCGCGACAAGCAGCGCCCCGCCGTCGCGCACGTAGCGCACGATGTTCTCGTAGTAGAGGCTCGGCAGCACGCTCTGATTGGCGTAGCGGTCGAAGATGATGAGATCGAATTCCTTAATCTTCTGCTGGAACAGCTCCCGCGTCGGGAAGGCGATCAGCGACAGCTCGTTGATCGGCGTGCCGTCCTGCTTCTCTGGCGGCCGCAGAATGGTGAAGTGAACGAGATCGACGTTGGCGTCCGACTTGAGCAGGTTGCGCCACGTCCGCTCGCCCGGATGCGGCTCGCCCGAGACGAGCAGGACCCGGAGCTTCTCGCGAATGCCTTCGATGGTCAGGACGGCGCGGTTGTTGGCCGCGGTGAGTTCGCCGTCGAGCGGACCGACCTCGATCTCCACCACGTTGGGGCCGCCATGCTCGATGTGCACCGGCAGCGGCACCGGCCTGTTGGTGGCGACTTCGACGGTGCCGAGGCTGACGCCGTCGCGCCGCAGCGTCAGCCGAGCGCGGCCGGTCCCCCCCCGTTCGGCGACCTCGACACGGACGACCTGGTCCTTGCCCACGATGCCAAAGCGCGGCGCCTCGAGCAGGGTCACGCGGCGGTCGACCTCTTCGACGTGGCCGGTGATCAGGGCGTGCAGCGGTGCCTTGAAGCCGAGCAAGGAGGCCTGCGCGGGCACGTCGTGAACGACGCCGTCGGTGACCACGATGGCGCCGGCGATCCGCTCGGCCGGCACGTCGGAGAGCAGGTCAGACAGCGCGGCGAACAGCCGGGTTCCGTCGCCCCCGCCCTCGCTGTCGGTCACATCCGCGGTGCGGACCTCGATGTCCGGCAACGCGGCGAGCCGCCGCTCCACCTCCGCTTTGGCCCGATCGGTCTGTGTGGCCCGGTCGCTCAGCGTCTGCGACGTGGTGCGGTCGACAAGCACGGCGACCACGTCCTTCACCGGCTCGCGCTGCTCCTGCAGCAGGGACGGATTGGCGAGGCCGGCGAGCACCAGGGCGAGCGCCACGCCGCGGACCAGCGCCGTCGGTCCGCGCGCCAGCAGCGACACGAGCACGACGACGACCGCCAGGGCGGCGAGCACGCCCAGGACCCAGAGCGGAACGAGTGGTGAGAAGCTGACCGACATCGTTACTGCCCCAAGCGTTCGAGCAACGCCGGCACGTGCACCTGGTCGGCCTTGTAGTTGCCGGTCAGCGCGTACATGACGATGTTGACGCCGCCGCGGATGGCCATCTCGCGCTGCCGCGCCTCGCCGTGGCCGACGACGGGATAGAGCGGCTCGCCGCGGCGCCCCACCGCCCACGCCGCCGCCAGATCATTCGACGTGATGATGATGGGCGACACGCCATCTCCGGCGCGCGCCGGCGCGCGCTCGCCCTCCGGCTCGGCCGGCAGCGCCTCCACCCAGGTCTGTCCCGAACCGTAGCGGCCGGGAAACGTGTCGACGAGGTAGAATGCCTTGGTGAGCACATGGTCGCGCGGCACCGGCTCGAGCTGCGGAACGTCGAGGGTGGCGAGCATTCGGCGCAGTTGCTGGCCCTCCGGCGACGTCGCCCCCGACGCCCGGCCCGAGAGGGCGTCACGGGTGTCGAAAACGACCGTGCCGCCGCCTTTCATGTAGGAATCGAGCCTCCGCAGGGCCGCCTCCGACGGCAGCGGTCGCCCCGCCACCACGGGCCAGTAGAGTACGGGGTAGAACGCCAGCTCGTCCCTGGCCGGGTCGACCCCGGCGGGCTCGCCCGGCTCCATCGCCGTGCGCTGGGCGAGCGCCTGCGACAGGCCGACGAGCCCCGCGCGGCTGGTTGCGTCGACCTGCGTATCGCCCGTCGTCACGTAAGCCAGCCGCGTCACCAGGGCAGCCTCCACCTCGGCCTTGCGCAGGGGCGCCTCCGCCGGCGAGCGCGCGACGGCCGCCGGTGGCGCGCCTGGTGGAGCCGGCTGCGCCCGCGCCTCACGCGGCGGGGCCGCCCACACGGCGAACGTCGCCGCCATCACCACCGCTGCCGTCGCGGTCGGACGGCTCCGGCGGCCGAGGCGCGGCCGGTAGCCGCCGAGCAGGAGGCTGGCGATGCTGTCGACCAGCACCAGAAGGGCCGCCGCCAGCAGCAGCGGCATGCGCAGATCGATCACGGCCGGCCGGCCGATCCCCTCCAGCCGAGCGTTGAGCGGCGCCATATCGATGGCGCCGAACCGGTCGCCGGGCACCAGCGCGTTGACCGCCATCAACGCTTCGTTCGGCCCGTAGAAGCCCGGAGGATGGTCCTCGGTGCCGCGGCCGGCGAAGGAGCGGGCCACCGGCTTCGCTGTCGCCGGCGGCGCCCGAAAGGTGCCGAAACCGTCGAGCGTGCGCTGCGGCGCCGCCGTCTCAACCCGGCCGGTTGCCGGATCGGCCGCCTCGGTCGGCTTGCCCGACAGGGCAACGATGCGTCTCAACATATCGACGAAGATGCCGGACAGCGGCAGATTCGACCAGGACGGATCGGCGGTCACATGGAACAGCACGAGCAGCCCATCCCCGCGCTTGTCCGCGGTAACGATGGGCGTGCCGTCGGCCAGCGCCGCCCAGGTCTTACCCGCCAGCTCGCCGTCCGGCTCGGCCAGGATCTGCCGACGCACGGTAATCTCCCCGGGCACCGCCAGGCCGAAGAACGGGCTCTCGCGCGGAAACGGTGCCAGCGTCTTGGGCGCGTCCCAGCTGAGTGAGCCGCCGAGACTGCGGCCGCCGCGCCGCAGGCGAACCGGCACCAGCTCGTCGTTGCCGGCGGCCAGGCGCGACCCGGCGAAGCGGATCAGCACGCCGCCGCCGGCCACGAAGGCATCGAGCTTCTCAGCGGTGTCGCGGTCGAGCGAGCCCACGTCAGCCAGTACGATCACGGACACTTTCTCGCCGATCAGCGTGTTGATCGTGTCGATCGTGCCGGCACGCGGCTCGCGCACGTCGGCGAAGGGCGCCAGCGCGCGGCCGACATAATATGTGGGCGACAGCAGCGGCTGCGCCACGTCGACGGTCGCGCCGGTGACGACGCCGATCCGGCGGCGTTGGCTGCTCTCGTCCACGAGCGCCACGGCCCCTGCGGAGGGCTCGTCGACGATGTCGATGCGCGCCACGGCGTTGCGCAGCTCGATCGGCAGCTCAAAGCGTGCGGTCGTCTCGGTCGTGCCCGCCGGGAAGCCGAACCGGGCCTCGCCCAGCGGCAGTCCCTTGATGTCGAGCGCCCGGGCGATGCCGCTGTCGCGACCGCTCGGCGGCGGGGGCCGGATCACCGTCACCTCCAGGCCGTGGGCGGCGTTGTTGGTGCCGGCAAGCGCCAGCGCGAGCGAGCGCGGCGTCCGATAGACCGTCACTCCCGGCTTGGCGCCGGCCGCGTCCGCCAGCTGTGACAGGCCAGTGACGAAGGCAGCCGCATCGTCGACAGACGGCACGGTTTGCGGGCCCTGGGCTACGCCGGCCGGCGTGGCGGGTGGCGCCGATGTGACCGTGACGCCGTCGCTGATCCATTCGATCTCGACGCCCGGCGTCGCGGCGACCAGCCGCTCGATGGCGGCGAGGTGGACGCGCCGATCGGGCGTGTAGGGCGCAGGCACGATGGCGCGCAGGCGCTGCTGGGCGGCCCCCGCCTCCTGCGGCGTGAGTTCGCCCGGCCGGTCGGCCGTCGCCAACACCACCACGGCGCGGCCGCTACGGCCGGCGGCTGCCATGCGATCGGCAGCAAGCGCGGTGCGCTCACGCCAGTCACGCGCAGATGCAAAACCGTTGTCGAGCACGAGCAACAGCGGCCCGCGCGCGCCTGCCGGCGCATCGGGAACGGGATTCCACAGCGGGCCGGCCGCCGCCAGGATCACGCAAGCCGCGATCAGCAGCCGCAACGCCAGCAGCCACCAGGGCGTGCGCGCCGGCGTCTCGCGGCGGGCAGCGAGGTCGGCGAACAGCCTGAGCGGGGGGAAGACGATGCGGCGCGGCTGCGGTGGCGTCACGCGGAGCAACAGCCAGATCGCCGGCAGCGCGGCCAGGGCGATCAGCGCCATCGGCGCGGCGAAGCCTAGGGCGGAGGGGATCATGGGGCCCACGCTCCGACGGACGGCCCGGCCGCCGCGCCGCGGCTGGCGGCGATCAGTGTCAGGGCGCGCAGCAGGCCTTCGCTGGCCGGGCGGTCCGTGCGATGGATGCTCATCGTCCAGCCGCGCCCCGCCGTGATGGCAGTGATGGCGGCGCGGTGCTGCGCCAGCCGGGCCCGGTAGTCCTCTCCCCACGAGGCGGCGTCGCCGACCCGCAGGCGCAGGCCGGCCTCGGGATCCGCCAGCTCGGCCTGGCCGGTGAACGGAAAGGTCTCCTCGACCGGGTCGGCGACGAGGATCAGGTGGCCGCGCGCGCCCCGGCTGGCCAGGCCCTCCACCGAAGCCGCAAGCGCGGCCGGAGGCACCAGAAAGTCGCTGACCAGAACAGCCTCGTTCAGCGGCGGCAGCGACTCTCGCGGCGGCAGATCCCGCTCCTCGCCGGCCTTGTCGAGGACCATGGCTTCTGCGAGATCCTCCACGATGCGACGCGAGGCCCTGGGCGGCAGCAGGCCGAGCAAACCGACGCGCTCCCCGGCCTCGACCAGGGCATCGGCAAGAGCGAAGCCCACGACGATGGCGCGCTCCACCTTCGACGTCTGTGCCAGCGACGAGGCGAATGCCATCGATGCGGAGCGGTCGATCCACAGCCATACCGACTGGGCCGCCTCCCACTCCCGCTGACGTACGTAAAGGCGCTGATCACGGGCCGAGCGGCGCCAGTCGATGCGCGCCGCCGCTTCGCCCGGCGAAAACGGACGGAACTGCCAGAAGCTCTCGCCCTGTCCGGCGCGCCGGCGCCCGTGGACGCCGTGGGCCGCCGCCGCTACCCGGCGCGATTCGAGCATGATCCGCGGCAGGCGCGCCGCGAGCGACAGCGCCGCTTCGGTCTCGCCGCGGCCAGGGGTGCGGTTCCCGGTTTGAAGCGCCGTGACGTGCGCCATCCGAACCTCAGGCCAACCGTGAGACGAGCTGGCCGATGATACCGGCCACCGTCTCGCCTTCGGCGCGGGCTGCGAAGGTCAGCGCCATGCGGTGCTTCAGCACCGGCTCCGCCAGGGCCGCGACGTCGTCGATCGACGGCGCCAGCCGGCCGCCGACCAGGGCGCGGGCACGGGCCGCCAGCATCAGCGCCTGACTGGCGCGCGGGCCGGGCCCCCAGGCCAGCTTGTCGAGGATCGCCTTGTCGCCATCGCCGGGCCGCGCGGCACGGACCAGATCGAGAATGGCCTCGACCACGCTGTCGCCCACTGGCAGGCGGCGGACCAGCCGCTGCGCCGCCATCAGGGCCTCGGCGGTCATCGCCGGAGCCGGCCGCTTCTCATCGAGCCCGGTGGTCTCCAGCAGGATCCGCCGCTCCGCGACCCGGTCGGGATAGCCGATGTCGATCTCCAGCAGGAAGCGGTCGAGTTGCGCCTCGGGCAACGGATAGGTGCCCTCCTGCTCCAGCGGGTTCTGGGTCGCCAGCACGTGGAAGGGAGCGGGCAGGTCGTGCCGCTCGCCGGCGACGGTCACGTGATGCTCCTGCATGGCCTGCAGCAGCGCCGACTGGGTGCGCGGGCTCGCCCGGTTGATCTCGTCGGCCATCAGGAGTTGCGCGAACACCGGCCCGCGCACGAAGCGGAAGCTGCGGCGGCCCTCGGGGCTCTCCTCCAGGATCTCGCTGCCCAAGATGTCGGAGGGCATCAGGTCCGGGGTGAACTGGACGCGCCGCGCATCAAGCCCGAGCACGGTGCCCATGGCATCGACCAGGCGGGTCTTGGCGAGGCCGGGAACACCGACAAGGAGGCCGTGGCCGCCGGCGAGGACTGTCACCAAAGCCAGCTCGACGACCGCCTCCTGGCCGAAAATGACCGTCCCGATGGCGTCACGCGCCTTGCCGATGGTGGCGAGCGCCGCTTCCGCCTGGGCGACGACGGCATCGTCGAGGGCGGTGGCCGGCGTGATCGAGGCGCCGGCGGAGGCGGCCGTGGCGGAGGCGGTGCTCATCTACTCAATCTCCTCTTCGCCCCCCCGAGGCGGCGAAAGTGCCGTCTAATGGCTCCGCCGGAACAAACAATCCCGCGGGACGGGCCGGCGTCGACGACCGTCAGCAAAAGCAGATGATGAGCAAATGGCGTGCCGAGCGCCATCCGAAAAGGCCGCGCCCGCGGACGGGTCCTTCGCATCGATGCCGTGCCGCGCCTTTCCCGTGGCGCGTGATGTCATTACATCGTGCAAAAATGGACGTCGTGAGGCGGCTGACTGCGGCGTCCCGTCTCCAACCGGTCGTCGCGGCGGGACCGATCGCCGCAGCCGCAGCGGCACCATGGGCGAAGGAGGGATGTCGTGGTCGAGAGCGCACAATCGGGTGGCGATGCAGACCCGGCCAAGGCGACGCCGGCCGGGCTCGACTCGCTCTTTGCCGCCCTGGGCGGCGCCAACGCGGCGGCCAAGCCCCGTCCGGTCGAGCGGTGGAACCCGGAGTTCTGCGGCGACATCGACATGCGCATCGCCGCCGACGGCACCTGGTTCTACATGGGGACGCCGATCGGGCGCCCCGCCCTGGTCAAGTTGTTCGCCTCTATCCTGCGCAAGGATCCGGAGCGCTACGTGCTGGTGACGCCGGTCGAGCGGGTCGGCATCGCCGTCGACGACGTGCCTTTCTTGGCCGTGGAGATGGCGGTGAGTGACGCAGGCCAGGACCGCACGCTGCACTTCCGCACCAACGTGGACGACGTGGTGGCGGTCGGTCCCGAGCACCCGCTGCGCTTCGAGCGCGGCGAGGGCGATGCCCTCAAGCCCTACGTCCATGTGCGCGGCGACCTGTGGGCACGGCTGACCCGCCCCCTGCTCTACGATCTGGTCGAACTCGGCGAGGAACGGCCGAGCGGCGGCGAAGCCATGTTCGGCGTGCAGTCGGCCGGTCGCTTCTTCCCGATCGCCTCGGCCCGCACGATCCGCTAAAGCAACGGTCGTGATCGCCGAACCCTTCGACATCGACACCTTCCTCGACCGCGCGCGCCAGCGCCTGGAGCCGGAGCCGCCACCCGTCGGCAGCCCCCTGTCCAATCCGCGCGGCGACCACGACCTGAATGAGCACGTGGGGCCGCCGCCGGCAGAACGGGGCGCCAAGCCCGCCGCGGTGCTGATCCCGGTGGTGCGTCATCCGGAAGCCACGGTGCTGCTCACGCAGCGCGCCACCGCGCTCCGTGACCACGCGGGCCAGGTCGCCTTTCCGGGCGGCAAGATCGACCGGGAGGACGCTTCTGCACTGGCTGCGGCCCTTCGCGAGGCGGAGGAGGAGATAGGCCTCGATCGCCGCTTCGTCACCCCGATCGGTTACCTCGACCCCTACATCTCCGGCACCGGCTACCGCATCATGCCGGTCGTCGCCCTGGTGGAGCCGGGCTTCAACCTGACGCTCAATCCGGTTGAGGTCGACGCCGCCTTCGAAGTGCCGCTGTCGTTCCTGATGGAGCCTCTCAATCACCAGCGCCACGCGCGCGAGTGGCACGGACAGCTGCGACACTACTATGCGATGCCCTTCGGCGAACGCTATATCTGGGGCGCGACCGCGGGCATCATCCGCAATCTTTATCAGAGGCTGTACGGGACATGAGCCGAGCTCTGTTCGAAGAGCTGATGCTGTTCCTGATCCCATTCGCCGCGTTTGCGCTCTATCTGGCCGTGCGCCGGCGCAATCCGTTGACCCGCGAGCCGTGGCGCGGACACGTGCCTTGGCTCGCCCTCGTCGGGTTGGGCTTCGCCATCGGCTCGCTCGTGCTCACCGGCCTGCTCGAGCCGCGCCGCAGCGGCAGCTACGTGCCGCCGCACGTGGAGAACGGCAAGCTTGTTCCCGGCCAGTTCCAATGACGGCGATGGTGTCGGCCGCGCAGGCCGCGCGCCTCGCGGCCCTGCTGGCGAGGCCGCCGCTCGCCACCCTGCTCGATCTGCTCGATTGCGACGGTGAGGAGACCCGGGTCGTCGGCGGCGCGGTGCGCAACGCGCTCGTGGGCGCCGAGGTGCACGAAGTGGACGTGGCGACGACCGCCGTGCCGGCCGAAACCGTGCGGCGCGCCCGGCGAGCGAAGCTCAAGGCCGTGCCCACCGGCATCGAGCACGGCACCGTCACGGTGGTCGTCGCCGGCACGCCGTTCGAGGTGACGACCCTGCGCCACGACGTCGTGACCGACGGGCGCCACGCAAAGGTTCGCTTTGGCCGCGACTTTGCCGAGGACGCGGCGCGACGCGACTTCACCATCAACGCCCTGTCGCTCAGCCGCGACGGCACCGTGCACGACACGACCGGCGGTCTCGCCGATCTCGCCGCCCGCCGGGTCCGCTTCATCGGCGACCCGACGACGCGCATCCGCGAGGACTACCTGCGCACGCTGCGCTTCTTCCGCTTTCACGCGCAATACGCGACCGGCCCCATCGACGTCGCCGGCCTGCATGCGGCAATCCGTGAGCGGGCGGGGCTTGCGCGCCTGTCGCGCGAGCGGCTCCGTGCGGAGCTGTTGAAGCTGGTCGCGGCGCCCGGGGCAGCCGCGACGGTCGCGGAACTCTCGCACGCCGGCCTGCTGCTGGCGGTGACCGGCGCCGTGGCCGAACCCGGCCGGCTCACGGCCCTCGCCGGCCGCAGCGACACGCACGCTCATGATCCCATGTTGCGGCTCGCCGCCCTGCTCGTGCGAGTGCGGGAAGATGCCGACAATCTGCGTGAGCGGCTACGCCTCACCAACGCCGAGTACGCCAGGCTGCTGGACCTCGCCGCCTTACAGTCACGGCTGCGCAGCACCGACGGCCCGCTCGACCGAAGGGCGATCCGACGCCTGGCGGTGGACCATGGCGCACAGCCGGTGGCGGATGCCGCAGCCTTGCTTGCGGGCTGCGCGCGGCCCGCGCTGACCGCGGGCGGAACGGCGGCCCTTGCCGCCCTGGCCGCGGGCACGGAGGCCGTGCCGTCGTTCCCGCTCGGCGGGGCTGACGTGATCAATGCCGGCGTGCCGCCGGGCGCCGGCGTAGGCCGCGTACTCGCCCGCGCCCGGGGACTCTGGCTCGACGCGGATTGCCCGCTCGACGCAGAGACGATCGCCGATCTGCTCACGCAGAGTTTGCCTGCCCGCGACTCGCACTGATCCGGCCGCCGGACTACATTAAGCGCGTCCGGCCACCTCCATCCGTGCCGGAGCCGGAGCATGCGATGACTGACCGCGCCGACCGTCCGGCCGACGTCGCGAGGCGTCTGGCGGAGCGCCGCGACCGCTTCCTGCAGCGGCCGCCCAGGCGCGCGGCGGACGACGGCTGGCGGCGCGAGACCTTCACGCTGCCCCGCGGCGAAGCACGCGAGAAGGCACGGGAATGGTTCGCGCGCTTTCCCAAGGCCGCCTACATGTCGGAGGTGGAGAGCTGGCGCGAGCTCGCCGACGGGTCGATCGAGTTCACCATGCGGCGGCTGCCCACGGCGGATTGACCGGGCGACTTGCCCGCCCGCCATCGCAAGCCGCTTCAGTTGGCGAATCGGAAATGCAGGACGTCGCCATCGGCCACGACATAGTCCTTGCCCTCCAGGCGCAGCTTGCCGGCATCGCGCGCGCCGGCCTCGCCCTTGAGCCCGACGTAATCGTCGTAAGCGATGGTCTCGGCGCGGATGAAGCCCTTCTCGAAGTCCGTATGGATAACGCCGGCTGCCTGGGGCGCGCGGGTGCCGCGCGTGATCGTCCAGGCCCGGGCCTCCTTCGGCCCGACCGTGAAATACGTGACCAGGCCGAGCAGCTCGTAGCCGGCGCGGATGACCCGGTTGAGGCCCGGCTCGTCGAGTTCGATCGCCTCCAGATAGTCGCGCTGCTCATCGGCTGGCAGCACAGCGATCTCGCTTTCGATCTTGGCCGAGACCACCACTGCCTTGGCACCTTCGGCCGCGGCGCGCTCGAAAACCTTAGCCGACTGTGTGTTGCCGTCGTGGGCGGATGCCTCCTCGACGTTGCAGACGTAGAGGACGGGCTTGGCGCTGAGCAAGCCGAGCAGACGGAAGCTGCGCTCCTCCTCCGGCTTGAGCTCCACCAAGCGGGCAGGCTGCCCTTCGCGCAGCAGCACCAGAGCCCGCTGGATCAGGTCGAGCTGCTCCTTCGCCTCCTTGTCGGCGCCGCGCGCCTTTTTCTCCAAGGCGACGACGCGCTTCTCAAGGCTCTCCAGGTCGGCGAGCATCAGCTCGGTCTCGACGGTCTCGATGTCGGCGAGGGGGTCGATGCGGCCTTCGACATGGGTCACGTCCCCGTCCTCGAAGCAGCGCACCACGTGAGCGATGGCGTCGCACTCACGGATGTTGGCGAGGAACTGATTGCCGAGCCCTTCGCCCTTGGAGGCGCCGCGCACCAGCCCGGCGATGTCGACGAACGTGAGCCGGGTCGGGATGATCTGCGCCGATGCGGCAATGCCGGCGAGGCTGTCGAGACGGGCATCCGGCACGGCCACGTCGCCGACGTTCGGCTCGATGGTGCAAAACGGGTAGTTGGCCGCCTGGGCGGCGGCCGTCTGCGTCAGCGCATTGAACAAGGTCGACTTGCCGACATTCGGCAGGCCGACGATCCCGCATTTGAAACCCATGGAAACTCCAGCGCTCCGCTCGACAGACGGCGGCGTTCAGTCCGGTGGCGCAGCCCCGGCGCCCCGAGGAACGGGGTGTCCCGCAGCCATCCGCATTTTGCAATAGCCAGGATGGCCGAAGGAGGCTACCCATAGGACGAGCGCGGCGGTGCCGGGCGATGCCGAGCCCGGTTCGCGTGGCCTGCCCCCGAACGGCGCAGCGCAAGAGTGCCGCTGATGGCCTTTTCGAGCCGTGCGCGCTCGCGGCAGTGGAGCCGTGCACCGACAACTCGAAGGTTTCGGCTCCCGGAACCGATTGCTGGACGAACATGGGCCGTTGGCGCCAATTGAGCATCCTGATCGTCGAGGATGATCCGGTCTTCGCGTTGGAGATGACCTACGCGGTCGAGGACGCCGGCCATCGCGTCGTCCGCCACGAATCACGCTTCGCCGACGCCATCGAGGCGGCCCATCGCCTCAAGCCGGACGTCGCCTTCGTCGATCTCAACCTGTATGAGGGCCTGATCGGCCCGACCCTGGCGCGCCGCTTCGCGCGCGAGGGTCGGCCTCTGGTCATCTTCGTGACTGGGCATCCCGAGCACCTGCCGCCGGACCTCGCCGGTGCCTACGGCGTGCTGCGCAAGCCGGTCTCGCCGGCCGACCTCAAGGCCACCCTCGCCTTCCTTGCGGCCAAGCTCGACGGAGGCGCGGGGGCCAAACCCAACCAGCTGCGGCTCGCCGCCGAATGAGCCAGGAGACTCCATGACCGCCCCATCGACCGAGAGCGCTACGGCCACCGCAGCGCCCGCCGCCGATGTCGTGCTGCGCGCCGCCATCGTGCCGGTCACGCCGTTTCAGCAGAACTGCTCGATCGTCTGGAACGACGCGACCAAGCGGGGCGCCGTGGTCGACCCGGGGGGCGATTTGCCCCGCGTCAGGAAGGCGCTTGAACACTCCGGCGTCAGTGTCGAGAAGATCATTCTCACCCACGGCCATATCGACCACGCTGGCGGCGCCGCGGAACTCGCCGAGGAATTCGGCGTGCCGATCGAGGGGCCGCACCGGGAGGATCAGTTTCTGCTCGATCAACTCGTCGCCAGCGGCGCCGGCTACGGCATGACTGGGGTGCGCAACGTGACGCCGAATCGCTGGCTCGAGGAGGGCGACGTCGTGACCATCGGCGGCGCGCCTTTCGACGTGCTGCATTGCCCCGGCCATTCGCCCGGCAGCGTCGTGCTGGCGAACAAGGCCCAGCGCTTCGCCCTGGTGGGTGACGTGCTGTTCCAGGGCTCGGTCGGCCGCACCGATTTGCCGCGCGGCAGCCACGAGACGCTGATCGCCGGCATCATCGAGAAGCTGCTGCCGCTCGGCGACGATATTGCCTTCATCTGCGGCCATGGGCCGATGAGCACCTTCGGCCAGGAGCGCCAGTTCAACCCGTTCCTGACCTGACCTGGCCCCTCATCCACCACGCCGCAACTCGCGCGTCTCTCTGATCAGATGCTTCCATCCGATCGCATTGCCTAGAGCATTTCCGCGTTTCTTCGAATCGCCGAAACGCTCTATCTGTTTGATTTGTCGCGTTTTCTTCACGCGAACCGGCGTCCACTTCGCTCGAAAACGCTCTACCCCACGGCCACGAAGGCCTGGGCGATCTCGCCGACGAACGGCTTGAGGTGGAAGTTCTCCTCCGGCATCGCCCGCACGCGCCAGCCGGCCTTCTCGACCGCGACCGCGGTGACCGGCCCGACGGCGGCGACGAGCGTGCGCTCGAACGCGCTGGTCAGGGCGTTCCGCCGGCCGCGCCGGTCGGCGACCTCGGCCAGACGGCGCACCTGCGGGGCGCTGGTGAAGGCGATCATGTCGACGGCGCCCGCCACGATCTGCTCGATCGTCGCGGCCACGAGTTCCTCCTCCGCGTCCGACGCGTAGCGGTAGCAGAGGATCGAATCGACCTCGGCGCCCGCCTCCTTCAGCCAGGTGACGAGGGTATCGGGCTGTTCGGGATAGAGCTGAACGCCCACGCGCCGACCGCGCAGGTCGAGATCGGCCGCCGCGGCGAGCACGCCGTCCGTGGTGGCGGGCTCCGCGATGATCTGCGCCGACAGGCCGACCTCGCGCAGGGCGCGCTGCGGCTTGGGCCCGCGGCAGACGATGCGGGCGCGGGCGAAGCCCGCCAGCACCTCGGGCTGCACGCCGGCCCGGCTGGCGAAGCCGATCAGCCGACGCACCCCCTCGCCCGTCGACAGGAAGAGGTCGTCCATGGCACCCTCGGCCAGGCGGCGGAGCCAGGCGACGACGGGCGCCGGGTCCTGGGCATCGTGGATCGACACCAACGGACAGCGCACCGCCTGCGCGCCCTCCCGCTCCAGCATGGCGCAGAAGAGATCGAGTGACCGGCTTTCCGGCACCACGATGCGCCGTCCATCCAGTTTGCCCATGGCGTCCATCCTGTGCGAGGCCGGGGCTTGGGATCCCCGGCGGCGATCCGGTCTTGACGTCATCATGCCCATGGGCGGCGCGGGACGCCAGCACCCGCGCCTTTCCATCCGGCCGCCGGGCCGCTATGGAGCGCTGCCGATCGCCCTCGCTCCCCGGGGTCTCGACGGGCCCGACTCAAGGAGTGAAAGCTCTGGCGAACGAAAGGTTTGGCGCATGAGTACCGATGCCGCATCCATGGCGACGCCGCCCGACCGCCTGGCGGTCGATCCCGAAAGCCCCTACCACGACGAGGCGATTTTGCAGCGGGGCGTCGGCGTGCGCTTCAAGGGCGCCGACAAGACCAATGTCGAGGAATACTGCGTGAGCGAGGGCTGGGTCCGACTGACCGTCGGCAACACCGTCGACCGCAAAGGCAAGCCCATGACGGTGAAGCTGCGCGGCACGGTCGAACCGTATTTTCACGATCAGGCGTAGGGGCCGCGCCCCGGCCATCGTCTAACGGAAAGGCAGCCATCGCCAGAATGCGGGTACCGCCGCGCTCACCTTGCGCCTAAGTCGGCGCATGGACGATCCCGCGCCCACCTCCTCATCGTTCGTCTCGGGCACCAACACCGCCGCCGGCCCGAAGCCGTGGCGCATGACGTTATCGGCGCTCTGCTGCTACCTAATCGCCGTCGGCCTGGCGCGCTTTGCCTATACGCCGCTGATCCCAGCGCTCGTGCACGACCAGTGGTTCTCGGCCGCGCAGGCCGCCTATCTCGGGGCGGCCAATCTGGCCGGCTATCTCATCGGCGCCGTCCTGTCGCGGCGGCTCGCCGCCCTGGCGCCGACGGCGGCTCTGCTGCGCATCGCCATGGTGATCGCCGCCCTGAGCTTCTTTGCCTGCGCGGCACCGGCCCCCTTCACTTGGTTCCTTGTCTGGCGCGCCACCGCGGGCTTCGTCGGCGCGGTGCTGATCATCCTCGCCGCCCCGTTCGTGCTGCCCCACATCGCGGCGGAGCGCAGAGGTCTTGCCGCCGGCATGATGTTCGTCGGGCCGGGCAGCGGTATCGTGCTGGCCGGACTGGTCGTGCCCGAGTTGCTGACCGTCAGCCTGACGGCAACCTGGATCGGCCTCGGCCTGATCTGCGCGGTGCTGGTCGCCGTCGCCTGGTCGGGCTGGCCGGCCGAGCACCGCGCTCCGCCTACCCCGACCCGCGCGACCGACGGGCCCGGTGCCGACGCCGCCGAACCAGCACTCTGGCTGCTTGCCGCCGTGTACGCGATCTACGCCTTGAGCTCGGTGGGCCTCGTGCCGCACATGCTGTTCCTGGTCGACTATGTGGCGCGCGGGCTGGGCCGTGGCATTGTCGTGGGATCCTACCATTGGGCGCTGTTCGGCCTCGGCGCCATGATCGGGCCGCTGGTGGCGGGCGGCATGGGCGACCGTTTCGGCTTTCGCCTCACCCTGCGGCTGTCGCTCCTGATCCAGGCCACGGGCGTCGGGGTGCTGGCGCTAACGCCCCATCCGCTGGCGCTGATCGGCTCGAGCTTGCTCATCGGCGCGTTCATTCCAGCCATCTCGGTGCTCACCCTCGGCCGGATCCAGGAGATCACGACGGGAGCCACCGCCGCCAACGCCTGGCGGGTCGCAACGATCGGCTTCGCCGTCGGGCAAGCGGCGGCGGCCTACGGCCTCTCCTATATCTTCAGCGCAACCGAGAGCTATCGGCTGCTCTACGGCCTCGGCGCGGCGACGATCCTCGTCGCATTCGCCGTCGATCTGCTCATGGACGCGCTGGCGCAGCGCCGCGCCACGCGGGCCTGATGCGCTGGAGCATTTCCCGACCAGATGGGTTCATCTGATCCGTTAGAGATGATCGAAGTCTTTGAATCTGAATCGCTTTTCCATGATGGGGTGGTTCCATCCGGTCAGGAAGCGCTCTCGGGTCAGCCCTCACGCGCCAGCGCCTGGAGGCGGTAGAGTGTATCCAGCGCCGCACGCGGCGTAAGATCGTCGACGTCGAGCCCCTCCAGCGCCTCGCGCAACGGGTCGGGGCCGGGAGCGGCCGGCGCGGCCGCGGGGCGGCTGGCGACGGCCGCGAACAGAGGCAGATCATCGATCAGCGCGGCGACCGGCTTCTCGCGCTCGCCCTTCTCGAGCTCTGCCAGGATCAGCTTCGCCCGCTCGATCACCGCCGGAGGCAGCCCGGCGAGCCGCGCCACCTGGATGCCGTAGCTGCGATCGGCGGCGCCGGCCACTACCTCGTGCAGGAACACCACCTCGCCCTGCCAGTCGGTGACCCGCATGGTGACGTTGGCGAGCCGCGCCAGCCGCTCGGAGAGCGCCGTCAGCTCGTGGTAGTGGGTGGCAAAGAGCGCCCGGCAGCGGTTGCCGTGGTGCAGATGCTCGATGGCGGCCCAGGCGATGGACAGCCCGTCGAAGGTCGCCGTGCCGCGGCCGATCTCGTCGAGGATGACGAGGGAGCGCGGCCCGGCCTGGTTGAGGATTGCCGCCGTCTCGATCATCTCCACCATGAAGGTGGAGCGCCCGCGGGCCAGGTCGTCGGCGGCGCCGACGCGGCTGAACAGGCGGTCGACGAGGCCGATATGGGCGGACCGGGCGGGCACGTAGGCGCCCATCTGCGCCAGCACCACGGCGAGTGCGTTTTGGCGCAGGTACGTGGACTTGCCCGCCATGTTCGGGCCGGTGACGAGAAGGATGCGGCCCGCTTCGGTCCCGGCGGGCGGCGACAGGTCGGCGTCGTTGCCCACGAATGGCTGGCCGCCGCGGGCGAGGGCCGCCTCCACCACCGGGTGGCGTGCCCCGTCGAGCACGAAGGCCAAGCTGGCATCGACCACCGGGCGCACCCAGCGCCGCTCGACGGCGAGATGGGCGAGCGCCGCCGCCACGTCGAGAGCGGCGAGCGCGTCGGCGGCCGCCTGGATCGCCGGCGCCGCCCCTGTCAACTGGGCGGTCAGCGCCTCGAAGACGGCGAGCTCGATCTTCAGCGACCGATCGGCGGCCGAGGCGATCTTGGCCTCCAGCTCGCCGAGTTCCAGGGTCGAGAAGCGCATGGCGCCGGCCATGGTCTGGCGATGCACGAAGGTGGCGTTGAGCGGCGGCTTGACGAATTCCTCGCCGGCCGTCTGCGGCACCTCGACGAAGTAGCCGATCAGGTTGTTGTGCTTGATGCGCAGCGTGCGACAGCCGGTGTCGGCGCCGTAGCGCGCCTGCAGCCCCGCGATGAACTTGCGGCTGTCGGCTTGCAGCAGCCGCGCCTCGTCGAGCCCGGCGTCGTAGCCCGGCCGCACGAAGCCGCCGTCGCGCTTCAGCAGCGGCAGTTCGTCGGCGAGGGCCGCGTCGAGCGCATCGGCGAGGGCCGGATCGAGCCGGCGGAGCGCGTCGGCCGCCTCCGTCAGTTCCACGGCGATCTCGGTCTCCGCCCCCAGCAGCGCGGCGATCTCGCCGGCCGCCGCCAGTCCCTGGCGCAGCGAGGCCAGATCGCGCGGACCACCGCGCCCGAGCGTCAGCCGCGACAGCGCGCGCGCCATGTCGGGCGTCGCCTTGAGGGCCGCGCGCAGGCGCTCGCGCAGGATCGTGTCATCGACCAGGCAGGCGACCGCCGCATGGCGGCGGGTGATCAGTGCGAGGTCCGTCGACGGGCCGGCCAGACGCTCGGCGAGCAGGCGGCCGCCGCCGGGGGTAAGCGTGCAGTCGATGGTGGCGAGCAGGCTCCCTGCCCGCTCGCCGCCGAGCGTGCGGGCGAGCTCCAGGTTAGCGCGCGTGGCCGCGTCGATGGCGAGCGTGGATCCGGCGGCGGCCCGCCTTGGCGGCGCCAGCGACGGCCGGGCGTCGAGCTGGGTGCGCGCCACATAGGCGAGCGCAGTGGCGGCCGCCACGATCTCGGCGCGGGAGAACGCGCCGAAGGCGTCGAGGGAGGCGATGCCGAAATAGTCCTTCAGCCGCCGCTCGGCGGAGGCGGGGTCGAGCCCGTCTCGGGCGATCGGCGTCACCAGCACCTTGAGGTCGCGCCACAGCCCGGCAAGCTCGGGATCATCATAGATGGTGTCGGCGACGACGACCTCGCGCGGATCGAGCCGGGCAAGCTCTGCCCCGAGCCCGGCGGCCAGCGCTTCGATGACGCTGAACCGCCCGGTCGAGATATCGACCGCGGCCAGCGCGTAGACGTGCGCATCGTCCGAGACCCGCCGCCGCGCCACGGCGACGAACAGGCTGGCGCGGGCCGGATCGAGTAGGCGGTCCTCGGTCACCGTGCCCGGCGTCACCAGCCGCACCACGTCGCGCTTCACCACCGACTTGCCGCCACGCCGCTTGGCCTCGGCGGGATCCTCGGTCTGCTCGCAGACCGCGACACGGTGGCCGGCGGCGATGAGACGTTCCAGGTATTCGTCGGCGCGGTCGACCGGCACGCCGCACATGGGGATGTCCTCGCCCAGGTGCTTACCGCGCTTGGTCAGCACGATGCCGAGGGTGCGCGACGCCTGTTCGGCATCACCGAAAAACAGCTCGTAGAAGTCGCCCATGCGGTAGAAGAGGAGCGACTGCGGATGGCCCGCCTTGATCTCAAGGTACTGCGCCATCATCGGCGTGACCCGCACGTCGGCGGCTGCCGCGGCGCCGACGGCGGGCGACTGAGGGTCCGCCTCTTGGCGGGTGGGAGCGGAGATCCTTGCGGTTGAGCTGGCCATGGCGCGACGACGCTAAAGCCGAGGCCGGCGCAGTGGCTACCCTCTTCGTGGGGCTCCGCGGCCGCCATCAACAGGCGCGTGCGGCCGGGATTTCTGTTGCAGTGCGCAACAAATTCATTGGTGCCGCCGCTTGAGGGCATTGCATCGCCTGCGTAAGGTCCGCGGCTCGCAGTCAGAGGGGCGCCGCCGGCGCCCGCTCTCCCCGTCCGCCCCCGCTCGCACCATCGACCGCGACAACGAGCACAGAACCGAGCCATGACCGATCAGCCCACGCGCCGACCGACACGCGCTACCTTCACCGACCAGGAAGCGCTGCTGTTCCACTCCCAGGGCCGGCCGGGCAAGCTCGAGATCATTGCCACCAAGCCGATGGCGACGCAGCGCGACCTGTCGCTCGCCTATTCGCCGGGCGTCGCGGTGCCGGTGCTGGCGATCGCCGCCGATTCGAGCAAGGCGTTCGACTACACCGCCCGCGGCAATCTGGTCGCGGTGATCTCGAACGGCACCGCGATTTTGGGGCTGGGCAACCTGGGGGCGCTCGCCTCCAAGCCGGTGATGGAAGGCAAGGCGGTGCTGTTCAAGCGCTTTGCCGACGTCGATTCGATCGACCTCGAGGTGTCCACCGAGGACCCCGACGAGTTCATCAACTGCGTGCGCTACCTGGGTGCCTCCTTCGGCGGCATCAACCTGGAGGACATCAAGGCGCCGGAGTGCTTCATCATCGAAGAGCGCCTGCGCGAATTGATGGACATCCCGGTCTTCCACGACGACCAGCACGGCACCGCGATCATCGCGGCGGCCGGCCTGATCAACGCCTTGCACCTGACCGGGCGCGACGTGAAGAGCACCAAGCTGCTGGTCAACGGCGCGGGCGCGGCCGGCATCGCCTGCGTCGAGTTGATCAAGGCGATGGGCTTCGCCCCCGACAACGTCATCCTGTGCGACACCAAGGGCGTCATCTACCGTGGCCGCACCGAGGGCATGAACCAGTGGAAGTCGGCGCACGCGGCGGAGACCGATGCGCGCACCCTGGAGGACGCCTTCGTCGGCGCCGATGCGGTCATGGGCCTGTCGGTCAAGGGTGCCTTCAGCGCCGACATGATTCGCTCGATGGCGCCGAACCCGATCATCTTCGCCATGGCCAACCCGGACCCGGAGGTGACGCCGGAGGAGGTCGCCGGCATTCGCGACGACGCCATCGTCGCCACCGGCCGTTCGGACTATCCGAACCAGGTCAACAACGTGCTCGGCTTCCCCTACATCTTCCGCGGGGCCCTGGACGTGCGCGCCACCGCCATCAACATGGAGATGAAGATCGCCGCGGCGGAGGCCCTGGCGGCCTTGGCGCGCGAGGACGTGCCCGACGAGGTGGCGGCGGCCTACAAGGGGGCCCGGCCGCGCTTCGGCCGCGACTACATCATCCCGGTGCCGTTCGATCCGCGCCTCATCCACACCGTGCCGCCGGCGGTCGCCAAGGCCGCCATGGAAACCGGCGTCGCCCGCCGGCCCATCGTCGACACCACCGCCTACAAGAACCAGCTCTCGGCCCGCCGCGACCCCGTCGCGGGCACCTTGCAGCGCATCTTCGAGCGCGTGCGCCGCTATCCCAAGCGGGTCGTCTTCGCCGAGGGCGAAGAGGAGCAGGTCATCCGCGCCGCCATCTCCTTCGTCAACCAGGGTCTCGGCACGGCCGTCCTGGTCGGCCGCGAGGACCGCGTGCAGGCGACCGCGCGCGCCGCGGGCATCGAGCTCGACGGCCGCGAGGGCCTCGAGATTCACAACGCGCGGCTATCCAAGCGCAACACGGCCTACGCCCAGTTTCTCTACGACCGGCTCCAGCGTCGCGGCTTCCTGCTGCGCGACTGCCAGCGGCTCATCAACCAGGACCGCAACCACTTCGCCGCGGCCATGGTGGCGCTCGGCGACGCGGATGCGGTGGTCACCGGCGTTACCCGCAACTATTCGCTGGCGCTCGAGGACGTTCGCCGCGTCATCGATCCCAAGCCTGGCCACCGCGTCATCGGCGTCTCGCTGGTGCTGACGCGGGGCCGCACCGTGCTCGTTGCCGACACGGCCATCACCGAGATGCCGGACGAGCGGGAGCTGGCGGAGATCTCGATCGAAGCGGCCAACGTGGCCCGCCGTCTGGGCTACGAGCCGCGCGTCGCCATGCTCGCCTTCTCCACCTTCGGCCAGCCGGAGGGCGAGCGCTCGGAGCGCGTGCGCGAGGCGGTGAAGATCCTCGACGGCATGCGCGTCGACTTCGAATACGACGGCGAGATGGGCGCCGACGTGGCCCTCAACCGCGAGTTCATGGCTCAGTATCCGTTCTGCCGGCTCACCGGTCCGGCCAACGTGCTGGTCATGCCGGCGTTCCACTCGGCTTCGATCTCGACCAAGATGCTGCAGGAACTCGGCGGCTCGACGGTCATCGGCCCGCTCATCGTCGGCCTCGACAAGCCCGTGCAGATCGTCTCGCTCGGCGCCCGCGACAGCGACATCGTCAACATGGCTGCGTTGGCGGCGTTCAACATCGGCGGCTGAAGCGTTCCCTGACGGCATGGAGCGGGGGCCGACGCTCCTGGCTCTCGCGTTGCCCACGGGATGGCGGGCGAGCATGCCCGCCATCCCTGAGCACATCAGCCGGTCCGCTCGATGATCGTGATGATCTTGCGCGTGCCGGGCTCGATGATGACGATCTGGTCCCGCACCACGATGTAGCGGTAGCGGCGCCATTCCGGCACGATGCGCACGATCTCGGCGGGGACCGCATGCAGCTCGATGGTCGTCGGCACGACTGTGCCGGTGGAGACCGTGAAGTTCACGTTCGTGGTCGGCTCGACCTTCACGCTCGAGAACGAACGTGTGATCTGGGTGCGCTGCTCGGTCGTGATGTTGACATCCCGTCCGATGCTGCCCGTCTGATCGCGAGGGCCCATTTGCCCGCGAGCACCCGGCTCGTCCATCGCCCCTCTCCTGTCGCCCCGACCGGCGTCACCCGATTGGCCCGGTCGCGTCTCGGCGCTCGAGGCCGGAGGACGACCAGGTTGCCCCCGGGCGGGCGTATCGGCGGATTTGGAGCCCGTTGCGCCAGTGTCGGCGCCCGGCTGCGCCGAACGCGGTGCGGGCGAGGCCGGATTGCTCCGCTCAGTGCCGGCGCCCATGCCGGGCGACCGTTCCTGGGCTGGGCCGCCCGGCCCGCCCATGGCAGGTGACTTCGGGCCTGAGCCACCGCCCACCCCTGACGATGCGGGGCTGCCGGGTGAAGCTGCCGGACCACCCGTGCCGGCGCCGCCGGCGCCTTATCCAAAACTCCCGGCCACGCTCAAAGATAAAGCCGCCAAAGCGACTGTCGAGAGAAGACCGTAACGCATATCGCTCCTCCTCTTGCCTATTTCGGCTGACCAAGGAGATGGCGGAAGATACAGGCACCAACTTAAGCCTGGCGTAGCAATCCCATATCTACCCCATCCAGGCGATGAACGCTGTCCAAATACATCTGTTCCGATTCTATCCCCTAAATGTGAAGATGAATTTGAGCTAAACAACAACGTTACATTCCATTTAGTAATGTTTGGCGATAGAGCATCGGGCCGTCTCTCGGACATTGGCCGGCACACCTCCGGAAGCTTCGGCCGAACGGCGAAGCTTCCGACCCCTGGTCCCGCTCATAGGCAACGGTGCTCCAGCTATAACTTCGCGGGCGCCCCGACAGCCTTCGCCTCTGCCGCCGCAAGGGCTGCGGCGAGGTCCTCGTATTCCTCGCTGTCCCTGCCACCGATCGCCTCGATCGCCGCCAGTTGCTCGCGTGCGAGGTCGATCTTGCCCTGGCTGACGTAGGCTTCGCCCAGGTATTCGCGCACCTGCGCGTAGCGGGGATCCAGCGCCACCGACTTGAGATAGTAGCCGATGCCCTCGTCGACCCGGCCCAGCTTGCGGGTGGCATACCCGCGGTAGTTCAGCACCTTGGGCGTGTTCTGATCCTTTACGAGCGCGAGCACCTCGAGCGCCTCGTCATAACGCTCGGCCTTCTTGGCGAGCACATAGGCGTAGTCGGCGAGCGCATCGTCACTCATGACCCCGGCCCGCGCCTTGACGCACTGGCGCGCGCCGGCGCTGTACACCTCGCCGCGCGGGCAGGTCTCCGCGTCACCGCCGCCACCTCCGCCTCCCCCGCCGGCCGCCAGGGCGGTGCCGCCCGCCAAGGCAAGTGCCAGGGCAGCTGGCCAGACGGCCGTGGCGCGCCAACCGGGGGCGCGCCGATACATCCCGTGCAAGGTCCTGCTCATTGTGTCCTCCATTGGAAGCTGTCGCTGGCGGAAGCCGCCGCGGGCGGCCTCGGGCCGCCGCGTTCCCGTCGGCCGCCCCGGGGGACAGACAGCGCCCGACCGCCCTCTATTCCATCGATAGCGACATCGTGAGCGGCGGGCGGCCGACGGGTGCGCTGGCGGCCCTTGCAGGGCGGTGACCGGCCACGATGCGCGCGCAAGCGCCTGCGGGCGACAAACGGGCGACAGAAATTGCGCGGCGCTTGTCGGATGCAGCCGGGGCCGCTCGTCCTTAGCTCAGCGATCAGGAGAGGAGACCTAGATGCCTTACGTCGACGGATTCGTGCTGGCGGTGCCGAAGGAGAAGCTGGAGGCCTACAAGGAGCTCGCACGGCGGGCCGGAGATGTCTGGAAGGATCACGGCGCCATCGCCTATGTGGAGTGCATCGGTGACGACGTGCCCTACGGCGAGTTGACGTCGTTCCCGCGGGCCGTGCAGGCCAAGGACGACGAGGTCGTCGTTTTCGCCTGGATCGTCTACGAGTCCCGCGAACAGCGCGACGCCATCAATGCCAAGGTCATGGCCGACCCACGGCTCAAGTCCGACCCTGCAGCCATGCCCTTCGACGGCAAGCGCATGATCTTCGGCGGGTTCAAGAGCTTCGTGGAGCTGTGAGCCGCTGGACGCCCGCTCTCCGGCTCTGACGAGCCGGGCGGCGTCAGCGCAGCGGGCCGGATGCCAGGCTGCGCTTGTTCTCTTCGTCGGCGCGAGCGCCGTGGCCCCGAACGGGCGCCGGCGCTCGTGGGGGCTCCCGGCACCGTAGGCGATGGCAAAGGTCCCTGCGCCCTACCGCCGCTTCTTGGACGGCTTGTTGGACGGCTTGGCGAGCGCGTGGACATGGGCTGTGCGCAGGGCTGCCTCGAGTTCCGCTTCGCTTAGTTCGGCCAGTTGCGCCGTCGTCCAGCCACGCCGTCCCCAGGCGTTCGGAATGGCCGAGAACGCCTCGGGCGCCACTAGGCACTTGAACTCCTGCTCGTCGGGCGAAAAGTTGAAGTTGGCGCTGCGGCCGTCGCCCGCAAGCGTCGCATAAATGCGGGCGACCTTGAATGCGGTCCGATCGAAATGCGGCGCGGCGGTCGTCCCGTCGAGCGCCAATGCCAGACGCCGCAAATCCTCGCCCGTCGCCACGTGATCCGCTCCCTGTCCGGACGCCTCGCGGACCATCGGCCCGCGAAGCGCAAGCGGAGGCGCCGCACGCAGACGGAGGGACCTTCGCTCCCGCGCTTGATCTTAGCATCGATTTGCCCGCCTTCGGGCCGGATGTCTATTCGTCGACGCGCGTCAGGTAGGACGCGACCGACTGCGGCTCGGAGATCATGGCGACGATCTTCATCTGGGCGATGTTGCGGTGGAGCGCTGCGCCAAGATGGGCCTCCAGCATGGCGGCTGCGGCGTCGATGGAGCCGCGGAGCAGCAGTTCGACGATCAGGCGGTGCTCGGTCAGCGCCGTGCGGTCGCCGGGAAGGCCCAGCCGCCGCAGCAGCCGCTCGGACGCCAGCACCGGCAGCAGGTTGTTGCGGATCAACTCGTTGAGCTTCTCGTTCGGCGTCGCCAGCACGCAGGTCTCGATCAGCAGCACGTCGAGCTCGGTGGCGGCGGCGCCTCGCGAGGGACCGGCGGCGGCCTCGGCCGCACGCAGCTCGTCGAACAGCACCGACAGGCGGCCGCGGTCGAGCCGCGGCGCGGCTGCGCGCAGGGCCGGGGGCTCGAGCATGTGCCGGATGGCGTAGTGATCCTTGATCGTCTGCGCCGTCAGCGGCCCGGCGATCCAGTGCGAGCTCCGGTTCTTGCGGACGAGGCCCCGCTCCTGGAGACGCCCGAGCACCTCGCGCACCACCGTGCGACTGACGCGGAAGTGCTCGGCCAGTTCGGTTTCGATGATGCGGTACTTGCCGAATACTACGCAGCCGGCGACATCCGCTTCCACGGTATTGTAGATGCGCGACCAGGAGGTGCGGCTGGCGAGCGCCTCGCCCGCACCGTGCGGCAGAACCAGACCGAGCGCCTTGATGTCGCGCCGGATCGGCGCGATGGCCTGGCCCGGCGCCCCGACGAGGTAGCCCCGCCCGTCGAAGCGATGCACCAGGCCGTCGGCGCTGAGGCGTTGCAAGGCGCGCTGCACCGGCGCGCGCGAGGTACGCATGATGGCGGCGATCGGCCCTTCCAGCAGCACCAGTCCGCGGGGCAGCCGCTGCTCCATGATGTTGGCGCGGAGCACCTGCTCGATGACCTCGTGGCGCGCCGGCGCCTTCGATGTTCTTGCCTGCGCCATCCCGCCTGAACCTGACCGATCGTGTCCCGCTAGGCCGTTCTGCGCGCCAACAGCCAAAAATGAATATTGCATACTATATGCTGTTTGGCGGCGGCCGTTCAAGCAAGCCGGGCCGCGGCTCCAGCGCCGCCTCCAGCGAGCACCAAGGGCTCTCCCGTATCCAACTCTTCGATAGCTTCTATTTGCTAAACAGAAGAGAGCCGGTGTCATCGCAGCGCGGATGGCACGAGCTGCCCCGGCCGGTCCCACGCCGCGCGTCCCGCCGGCGGCTTTGCTCGCGGATTGAGCGGGATGGTCGCTTTTTGTCGAGCGATGCCAAAACAAAGTCCATTGAATACAAAATGCACTCGTATTACGCTTTCCTCAGGTGAGGTCCAGAGCCTCGCAGCTGCACCAAAGGGTCGCCTGCCGGCGAATCTCCGGCGCGATTGCACGACAGTTCGTCGTCTGTCGATCCGCGACTGACGACTTGAATTTGCTTATCTGTGCGCATCGAAAGCTTGTTGATCGCTGACAACACCCGATCGACCAGGAGAGCCGCGTGGCGACAATCCTCAAGCTCGACAATGTCTCCAAGCTCTACGGCAGCTTGCGCGCCCTGGACGGCGTGACGCTGAGCCTGCCTGACAACGCCTATATCTCCCTGCTCGGTCCGAGCGGTTCGGGCAAGACCACGCTGCTGCGCGTCATCGCCGGCTTCGAGCGCCAGGACGGCGGCGGGGTCCTTCTGGCCGGCGAGAGCCTTGATGGCGTGCCGGCTCACCGGCGCAATATCGGGTTCGTCTTCCAGAACTTCGCGCTTTTCCCCCACCTGAGCGTCGCCAGGAACATCAGCTTTGGGCTGGAGAACAGCGAGGGCACAGCTCGGCCCTCGGCCGGCGTCATCGCCGCCAAGGTCCGCGACATCGTCGCGCTGACCGGCCTCGGCGGGCTGGAGGAACGCGGCGTTGCCCAAATTTCCGGCGGCCAGCGCCAGCGCGTGGCGCTGGCCCGCACCCTCGTCACAGAGCCTGGGTTGGTGCTACTGGACGAGCCCCTGGGCGCACTCGACGCCAACCTGCGCACCCGCATGCGCGACGAGCTCCGCGCCATCCGCGAACGCCTCGGCGTCACCTTTCTGCATGTGACCGGCAGTGAGACCGAAGCGCTGGCCATGGGCGACAGCCTGATCGTGCTGGACCGCGGCCGCATCGGCCAGATCGACGCCCCGGATACCGTCTACAACCGCCCCGCATCGCCCGCCGTCGCCCGCTTCCTCAACTGCTACAACCTGTTCGAGGGCAGCCTCGGCGAGGGCGCCTTCGTCGGCCCCGCCGGCCGCTTTGCGCTCGACGCGGCGGCAGCGGCGTCCAAGGGCGGCGGACCGGCCTATGCGGTGCGCCACGACCGTATCGAGGTGCGCCCGCCAGCGGCGCCCGCGGGCGCCGACGAGGTGCGCATCGAGGGCGCCTTCGTCGCCAGCGAATACACCGGCGCCACGCAGCTGTCGTTCTTCCGGCTCGACGACGGGCGCCTTGTCGAAGTCGAGGCCCACCTGAGCCACCGCAGCCCCGCCGCCTATGGCGCGGACGAGCGCTACGGCCTGGTCTGGAAGCGCCGCGACGCGCTCGTCTACGCCTGATGCTGCCTCGCCCTTGGCCGCGCGCCGGCAAGAGGAGCCCGACTGGATGACGATGACGGCCCTATCGGACGGACTGGCAGAGGCGCGGATCGAACAGCCGAAGCCGCAGCGCACGACGCTGTGGCTGGTGCTGCCGGGCGTCCTCTGGATGACGCTGTTCCTCGTCTTGCCGATGCTGATGATGGTCTACGTATCGTTCTGGACCCAGACGACGTTTGCCATCACGCCGGTGCTGACGACCAAGAGCTGGGTCAATTTCTTCTCCAGCGATACCTATCTCACGGCGCTCTGGACCACGATCCGCATCTGGTTGACGGTGCTGGCGGCCACCTTGCTCGTCGGCTACCCGACGGCGCTGTTCGTGGGCCTGTTCGTCAGGAACAAGACGCTGCAGACGGTCCTGCTGGTGCTCTGCGTCATTCCCTTCTGGACCTCGTTCCTGATCCGCGTGCTGGCGTGGCGGCCCATGCTCGGCAAGGAGGGCGCCATCAACCTCGTGCTGCAGGGGCTGCATCTGACATCGGCGCCGATCGAGGCGCTCCTGTTCTCCGAGCTCTCCGTCGTGATCGGCATGACGCAGATCTACTGCGTGTTCATGGTCGGGCCGATCGCCTTCATGCTCGGCCGCATCGATCCCAACGTGCTGGAGGCGGCGCGCGATCTCGGCGCCGGCTTCGGTCGCATCTTCCGCACCATCATCCTGCCGTTGTCGATGCCCGGCGTCGTCGTCGGCGCAATCTTCGTCTCGGTGATGGTGCTCGGCGAGTTCGCCACCTCGGCCGCACTGTCCGGCCGCAAGGTCAACCTGCTCGGCAACATCATCGTCACCCAGGTCGGCTCGCTGAAATGGGCCTTCGCCGCCGTCGTCGGCGTGGTGCTGACCGTAATCATGGGCGTGGTGGTGGCGGCGCTGCTGCGCGTCGTCGATCTCCGCAAGGAGCTCTGAGCCGTGCAGTCCACCCTCATCAAGCCGGCGCTCGCCACCTACACCGCGCTGTTCCTGCTGTTCCTCTACGCGCCCTTCGTGGTGCTGGCGATCCTGTCGTTCCAGACAGGGCCGGAGGGCGGGCCGCAGTTTCCAATCATCGAGTGGTCGACCTACTGGTACCGCCACCTGCTCGGCCTGGTGCCGCCGTCGCGGATCGCACCGCTGCCGATCGACGAGAGCCTGCTGCGCTCGCTCGGCCTCGCCTTCATGACCATGGTGGTGTCCACGGTGCTCGGCGTCGCCAGCGCCCAGGCGTTCCGCACCCGCTTCGCGGGCTCGGGCATCGTCTTCTACCTGATCGTGCTCGGCATGATGGTGCCGGGCGTGCTGGTCGGCCTCGGCATGTCGCTCGTCGCCAACGCGCTCGGCATCGACCGGCACTGGTGGAGCACCGCCTTTGTGCTCCATGTGGTCTACACCTTTCCCTTCGCCTTCCTGGTGATGCTGGCGATCTTCAACCGCTTCGACGAGAGCGTGGAGGAGGCGTCGTGGTCGCTCGGGGTGCCGCCGGGGCGCACGTTCCGCAAGGTCACGTTCCCGCTGATCTTCCCCGGCGTGCTCTCGGCCATGCTGTTTGCCTTCACGCTGAGCTACGACGAGTTCTCGCGCACGCTGTTCGCCTCGGGCCGCGACCTCACGCTGCCGCTCGCGATCTACGGCACCTTCTCGGTCGAAATCCATCCCAACGTCTTCGCCTTCGGCGTGCTGACGACGCTGTTCTCGTTCGCGCTGCTCGCCGTCTACGCCGCGCTGATGACGCTCTCGATCCGGCGCGCCAAACGCGTCGCCCTGCAGGAGGAAGCCGCGTGAGGAGCCCAGCCATGGCTGACCAAGCCCGTACCGTCCTGATCACCGGCGCCGGCATCGGCATCGGCCGCGCGACCGCGAAGTCCTTTGCCGCCGCCGGTGACCACGTGGTCGTCACCGACGTGCTCGAAGCGGAAGGTCGGTCGGTCGCCGCCGAGATCGTCGCGGCGGGCGGATCGGCCGAGTTCATGGCGCTCGACGTGCGCTCCACCGAGCAGGCCGATGCGGTCGTCGCCGCGCTCGAAGCGCGGTGCGGCGCCGTCGACGTGGTCGTCGCCAACGCCGGGATCGCCCACCGGGTGCCGCTGGCATCGCTCAGCGACGAGAAGTGGGATGTCACGCTCGACATCGACCTCAAGGGCGTCCTGCGCGTGGTGCGCGCCGCCACGCCGGCCATGCGCGCCCGGCGGTCGGGGGCGATCGTTGCCGTCTCGTCGATCATGGGCGTCGCCTACGGCTGGGACGAGCACGTGCACTATTCCGCCGCCAAGTCCGGCGTCGTCGGCCTCGTCCGCGGCCTCGCGGTCGAGCTCGCCGGGGACGGGGTGCGCGTCAACGGCATCGCCCCCGGCTACATCCGCACCGCTCAATTGCTTTCGGAGGAGCACTCGCTCGGGCCCAAGGGTGCCGAGGCGGCGGGCGCCTTCATTCCCATGGGGCGCATCGGCGAGCCTGAGGAGATCGCCGACGTCATCGCGTTCCTGGCGTCGGCCGGCGCCCGCTACATGACCGGCCAGGTGGTGGTGGTGGATGGCGGCCTGCTCGTGGGTCGCTACTGAGCCCAAGCAAGTACAAGACGGAGGTGGGACAATGTCGAAGGAAGATCTGACGCGGCGGTCGATGCTGAAACGTTCCGCCGGCATGATGGCGCTGGCGATGGGCGGCGGTACGCCGTTCCTCGGCTCGAGCCAGGCCTATGCCAAGGCCGGCGACCTCGCCAAGGAGCAACTGCGCACGATCGGCCTGTCGGTCACCGTGCAGGAGCGGATTCTCGCCGACTTCAAGAAGGAGTCCGGCGTCGGCTCCACCTCGGGCACGGCGGCGACCTTCCCCGATGCGCAGACCAAGATCATCTCGGGATCCAAGGACTTCGATTGCTGGGAGACCATCGGCGAGCGCCTCCCCGCGGTGATCCAGACCAAGAACATCGAGCCGATCGCGGCCGCATCGCTGAAGAACTGGGCCAACATTCGCGACACCTTCACCAAGCCCGATCCCAAATGGGACCCGAAGGCGCAGATCACCGGCCAGATCTGGGACGATGATGCCCACACCAAGCTCTGGCTGGTGCCCGCGGTCTACAATTATGATTCCGTCGGCTACAATCCGGATGTGCTGTCGGCGGAGGAAGCGAATACCTGGACGGCGCTGTTCGACCCCAAGTGGAAGGGCAAGTCGGGGCTGAACACCGACCCGCTGATCGCCTTCGGACAGGCCATCATGGCGATGAACACGCTCGGCATGAGCGCCGTGAAGAACCCGGGCAACCCGACCTTGAAGGAGATCGACGAGGCCAACAAGTTCCTCATCTCGAAGAAGAAGGACGGACAGTTCCGGGCGCTGTGGGGCGACTTCGGCGAGCTCGTCAATCTGCTCGCCTCCGGAGAAATGGTGGTCTGCGACGCCTGGCAGCCGGCGGTGATGGCCGTCAAGGCGCAAGGCAAGCCCTGCAAGTATGCGGTTCCCAAGGAAGGCTACCGTGCCTGGGCCATCGGCCCGTCGCTGATCACCGGCTCGCCCAACAGGGACGCGGTGGCCGCTTATGCCGACTACTGGCTGTCCGGCCCGCCCGGCATCACCGTGTCCGAGCAGGGTTACTACTCGCCGACGACCAACATCCAGAAGGTCATGCCGCCGGCCAAGTATGCCTTCTGGTACGAGGGCAAGCCGTGGGTGGGGGCCGCCGAGCGCGGCATCAAGGAGGGCGACCTGCGCGACGGCGGCTCGCTCGCGGAGCGCGCCAGCCACGTCGCCTACTGGCACCAGTGGCCCGACGAGTACGACCATCTGATCCAGAAGTGGGACGAGTTCCTCAGCGCTTGAGGCAGGCGAAGCGTCCTGCATGGCCGGAGCGGCGCCGCCGCTCCGGCCGCCCCCTCGAAATGTCCTAGCGCAGTCACTCGGGCGAACCCCATGCTCTACGATCTCGAGCTGATCAAGGTCGGCAAGATCTACGACAACGGCACACCGGCGGTCGTCGACTTCGACCTGGCAGTGGTCAAGGGCGAATTCATCGCGTTCCTGGGCCCCTCGGGCTGCGGCAAGACCACGACGCTGCGGATGATCGCCGGCTTCGAGCAGATCAGTTCCGGCACCATCCGCGTGCGTGGCTCGGCCATCAACGACCTGCCGCCCGAACGGCGGCCGACGTCGATGATCTTCCAGAACTACGCGCTGTTTCCGCACATGACGGTGCGCCGCAATATCGGCTACGGGCTGGAGGTGAAGGGGCTTTCGGCCAAGCAGCGCGCCGCGAAGGTCGATCATCTCTTGGCGACGCTCAGTCTGGAGGACGTCGCCGACAAGCGCCCCGACAAGCTCTCGGGCGGCCAGCGCCAGCGCATCGCGCTGGCGCGCGGGCTCGCCGTCGAGCCCGAGATCCTGCTCCTCGACGAGCCGCTCGGCGCGCTCGACGCCAACCTGCGCAAGACGATCCAGGCCGAGCTCAAGATCCTGCAGAAGACGCTCGGCATTACCTTCGTCTTCGTCACCCACGCCCAGTCGGAGGCGTTGTCGCTGTCCGACCGCATCGTGGTGATGAACCAGGGTCGCATCGAGCAGATCAGCCCGCCCCACCAGCTGTATACGCGGCCCGACACGCCGTTCGTGGCGCGCTTCATCGGCCGCAACACCATCCTGGACGGCACGGTCAAAGGCGTGGTCGGCGACCAGGTCCTGCTGGAGACGGCGCTCGGCAGCCTCAGTGGCCGCGCCAACGGGCCGCTGGTGGGCGGCCAGGCAGCGAAGATCGTCATTCCGGCGGAGGCGATGGAGGCGCGGGCCGCCGGCCCCGCCGGCCCCGTGTCCCGGTCCAGCGTCAACGTGGTCGGCGCCACCGTGCGTCGCTCGGACGTGGTCGGCCACGTCTCCCATATCGCCGTCGCCCTGCCGACCGGGACGCCGGTCGCGCTGGAGGGGCACGTGGACAAATACCCGCCCGACGCCTTTCCGGCAGGCGGCGACATCGTGCTGACCTGGAAGGCCGCCGAAGCCACCGTCATCCCGGCCGCATGATGCGGACCAACGACAACGGCGATGGGAGGAGCAGATGAGAGCGATGTGGGAGACCCGTGGCCGGACGGCGGGCACGGGCGTGCCGCCGCGACGGTGAGGCCGGTGGCGTCGGCAGAGGCCGGACCGTCGGCCCCGGCGGTGCGGACCAGCGGGCGGCCCAGGCTGCGCGTGCTCGGCACCGAGATCACGTTGCTCGACGAGATCCGCCGTCGGGCCGAGGCCGACCTCGGCATCGACATCGTTTTCGAGACGCACGAGTTTCTGACGGCGCAGCATCGGGCGGCGACCAGCCCGGAGAGCTACGACGTCTACGATCAGTGCTTCCACAACCTCGACATCGTCTGGTACTGGCGTGCCATCCAGCCGATCGACCTCAAGCGGATCGCGCGCTGGGACGAGGTGTCCGACCTCTCCAAGACCGGCCGGATCAATCCAAGCGCACGGATCGGGCGCGGCGACGCCCCGGTCACCAAGCTGTTCGTGCAGCCGGGCCAGGCCTTGGGGCCGACGCCCTCCCGCTGGATCTCGATGCTGCCGACGGTGCACAACCTCGACAGCTTCGCCTTCCGCCCCGACATCGTGAACGGCGACACGGCCCAGATCGCCTCGTGGGGCGCGCTGCTCGATGTGCGCTGGCATGGCCGCGCCGCCCTCGTCGATGAGCCGGCGATCGGCATTTTCGACGCAGCGCTGGCCGCCCAAGCGCTCGGCGAGGTCCGGTTCGACGACATCGGCAACCTGTCGATCGCCGAGATCGACCGGCTCATCCACGTGCTGGCCCAGCGCCGCAAAGCCGGTCATTTCCAGGGGTTCTGGCGCACGACCATCGAGGCCGCCGATCTCATGGCGAACGGCGGCACGGTGATCCAGAGCATGTGGTCGCCGGGGATCACGGCGCTGGGGCGCATGGGCGTCGCCGTGGCGGAGGCGGTGCCCAAGGAGGGCTACCGCGCCTGGCATGGCGGCCTGTGCGTGTCCAACCGGCTCAGCGGCCGGGCGCTGGATATCGCCTACACCTACCTCAACTGGTGGCTCGACGGCTGGGCCGGTGCCGTGGTCTCGCGCCACGGCTACTACATGTCGGTGCCGGGCCGGGTGAAGGACCATCTGACGCCGGCCGAGTGGGCCTATTGGTACGACGGCGAGCCGACCCCGGTCGACCTGCCCGGGCCGGACGGCGCGGTCACGGTCAAGGCCGGCGCCAGCCGCAGCGGCGGCTCCTACTGGCAGCGCGCCAGCTCCATTGCCGTATGGAACACCACGATGGACGAGCACAACTATCTCGTCCGCCGCTGGACCCAGCTGGTGGGACGCTAGTCATGGGCGCCGCAGCGGCCTCCAACCCCCTTACGCGCCGGCCCGCAGGGGTCGGCGGCCGCGCCGCCGGCCCCTCCAGGGACCGCCGGCCCACGTAAATCCGAACCTAGGGAGCGAGCTCATGTTGCGGGTGGGAGTCGACGTCGGCGGCACGTTCACGGACATCGTCCTCGAGCGCACCGACAGCAGCGGCCAGCAGGTCGTCGTCCACAAGGTGCCGAGCACGCCGGCCGACCAGTCCGAAGGCGTCGTGCGCGGCATCGTCGAGATCTGCGGCCTGGCGGGCGTCGCGCCGAGCCAGGTCGACGCGGTCTTCCACGGCACCACGGTCGCGACCAACATGGTCATCGAGCGCAACGGCGCGGAGGTCGGCATGCTGACCACCCGCGGCTTCCGCGACATCCTGCACATGGCCCGCCACAAGCGGCCGCACAATTTCTCGCTGCAGTTCGACGTGCCCTGGCAGTCGAAGCCCCTGGTCAAGCGCCGAAACCGCCTGCCGATCACCGAGCGGCTGATGCCGCCGACGGGCGCCATAGAGGTGCCGCTCGCCCTCGACGAGGTGAAGGCGGCGGCCGAGCTGTTGGCCAAGCGCAAGCTCGACGCCGTCATCGTCGCCTTCCTGTTCTCCTTCCTCAACGACGAGCACGAGCAGACGGCCAGGGAGATTCTCGCCGCGGCGATGCCCGACGCCTACATCTGCACCTCCTCCGAGGTGGTGAACGTCATGCGCGAGTACGAGCGCTTCTCGACCTGCGCCATGAACGCCTACATCGGCCCTAAGACGGCGCTCTACCTCAATCGGCTCGAGGCGCGCCTGCGCCAGAGCGGCATCAGCGCCGACGTGCGCATCATGCAGTCGAACGGCGGCATCTCGACGGTGGAGAAGTCGAGCAAGCTGCCCGTCGGGCTCCTGCTGTCGGGGCCGGCCGGAGGCGTCATCGGCGGCCGCTGGACCGGTCAGGCCAGCGACACCGGCAACGTCATCACCATCGATATCGGCGGCACCTCGGCCGACATCAGCGTCATCCAGGGCGGCGAGTTGCGCATCAAGAACCCGCGCGACACCGAAGTGGCGCATCTGCCGGTGCTGGTGCCGATGATCGACATCGACGCCATCGGCGCTGGCGGCGGCTCGATCGCCTACCTCGATCCGGGCGGCGCCTTCCGCGTCGGCCCGCGTTCGGCCGGCGCGGTGCCCGGCCCCGCCTGCTACGGCAACGGCGGCACGGAACCGACGGTCACCGACGCGCAGGTCGTGCTCGGCCGGCTCGACCCCGAGCAGTTCCTCGGCGGCGACCTGAAGCTCGACCGCGCGCTGGCCGAGCGGGCGATCAAGACCCACATCGCCGACAAGCTCGGCCTTCCGGTCGTCGAGGCGGCGCTCGGCATCCTCAAGATCATCAACAACAACATGGCGCTGGCCATCAACGCCAACTCCGTCGCCAAGGGCATCGACCCGCGCAATTTCACGCTGATGGGCTTCGGCGGCGCCGGTCCCCTGCATGCCAACGCGCTCGCCGACCTCATCTCCGCCAAGGATGTCGTGGCGCCCCTGCACCCCGGCATCACGGCGGCCATGGGCCTGCTCGTGACCGAACTCAAATATGAATACACCCGCTCGGTGCTGCTGGCCCTCGACAAGCTCGGCGAGGCCGAGTTCGCGGCGGTGAACGCCCAACTCGAGGCGCTGATGGCAGAGGCCGCGGCGCAGTTCGACCGCGACGGCATCGTCGCCGACAAACGCCATTTCGCCCGCATCGCCGAATGCCGCTATGTCGGCCAGGGTTTCGAGCTGCGTGCCGCCATGCCCGACGAGCCGCTGACCGCGGCCAACTGGCGGGCTGTCGCCAAGAGCTTCTTCGCCGTTCACAAACAGGTCTACGGCCACGCCTTCGAAGACCAGTCGATCGAGGTGGTGACCTTGCGCGTCGTCGCCACCGCCACGGTCGAGACACTCAAGCTGCCGGACCTGCCGCGGGGCGGTCGCACCAACCCGGACGCGGCGCTGATGTATGAGCGCGAAACGATCTTCGACGACGGCCACGCCGTCGACACGCCGCGCTACCAGCGCGCCAAGCTGCTCGCCGACGATGTCATCGTAGGCCCGGCGCTGATCGCGCAGCACAATTCCACCGTGCTGGTGCCGCCCGGCCGCAAGGCCGTCGTGCTCGGCCACGGCGATATCCGCATCACCCGGGCGCCGGCTTCGCCGGGCGCGCTCTGAACCGTTCGGCAGGAGAGCTCCATGACCACGCCGTCCGACAGCAAGACCGTCGACCCCATCACGCTCCAGGTCATCTCCGGCGCCCTGCACTCGATCGCCGAGCAGATGGGCAGCGTGCTCTACCGCATGTCCTATTCGTCGATCATCCGCGAGAGCCAGGACCTCGGCGCCGGCCTGTTCGACACGCGCTTCAACACCTTGTGCGAGTCGGATTCGACGCCGATGCACATCGGCTCGCTGCCCGGCTATCTCCGCGGGATCGAGAAATCGATCCCGTTCGACGCCTGGAAGCCGGGCGACTGCGCCATCCACAACCACCCCTATTTCGGCGCGAGCCACTCGCCCGACATCGCCATCGTCATGCCGGTGTTCTTCGACGGCGACCTCGTCGGCTTCGCCGCCAACACCGCCCACCACGTGGACATCGGCTCGGCGACGCCGGGCCTCATCATCGACGTGCCCGACGTCTTCGCCGAAGGCATGCTGCTCAACGGCGTCAAGCTGTACGAGGAGGGCAAGCGCAACGAGGCGCTGTGGAAGTACATCCGCGACAACACGCGGGTGCCCGACCTGGTGATGGGCGACCTGGAGGCGCAGATCGCCTCGGCCGAACTCGGCGTGCGCCGCTTCGGCGAACTGCTCGCCAGCTATGGCAAGTCCACCGTGCTCACCGCCTGCGACCAGCTGATGGACTATTCCGAAGCGATGCTGCGGCGGGAGATCGCCAAGATCCCCGACGGCGAGTACACGGCCGAAGGCTTCCTGGATGACGATGGCCGCAATCGCGGCAAGACTCTGCCGGTCAAGGTGACCGTGCGCGTCGCCGGCGACGGCGTCGAGGTCGACCTGACCGGCTCCTCGCCGCAGGTGCCGACCGCCTTCAACGTGCCCTTCGAGGGCTCCACCAAGGTTGCCTGCTACTTCATCTTCCGGGCCCTGCTGCTCGACACCTACACCAACCACGAGCACATCCCGCAGAACGAGGGCTCGTTCCGGCCGGTGAAGGTGACGGCGCCGGAAGGCACCATCTTCAACCCGATCATGCCCGCGGCGGCGGAGGCCCGCTTCTGCCAGATTCAGCGTGTGGCCGATCTGGTGATCAAGGCGCTGGCACCGGTGCTGCCGGACAAGGTGACGGCGGGCAACAGCGCCACGCTCTCCTTCGCCGCCTATTCCGGCGTGCGCCCGTCCGGCGACTATTGGGTGTTCCTGGAGGTGAACGAGGCGGCCATGGGCGGCCGGCCGCGCTCCGACGGCCCGGACACGGTCGAGGAACTGATGCGCAACACCCGCAACAACCCGCTCGAGGATCTCGGCATGCACCTGCCGCTGATCTGCGACCGCTACGAGGTGCGCGACGACGTCATGCCCGGCGCCGGCAAGTTCCGGGGCGGCTGCGGCGTGGTGAAGTCCCAACGCTTCCTGACGCCGGGCTTCATGACCCACGAGTCGGATCGCCACGAGGACGTGCCGTGGGGCATCTTCGGCGGCGGCCCCGGCTCGGTCGGGGCGCTCACCATCCACAACGCCGGCGCGCCGGCGGATGTCCACCACCACCCCGCCAAGTTCTCCGGCCTGCGCGTCGAGGCGGGCGACGTCGCCACCTACATCTCGCCGGGCGGCGGCGGCTACGGCGACCCGCTGGAGCGCGACCCGGGCAAGGTGCTGGACGACCTGCTCGACGACTTCATCACGGTGGAGCATGCCCATGACGTCTACGGCGTCGTCTTCGACGCGGTCGACGACGGCTACGGCTTCACGGTCAACGGCGCCGCGACGGTCGCGCGCCGCGCCGCGTTGAGCGCAGAGCGCTGAGACGGGGGCGCACCATGGGCAAGCTCAGCGGCCGAGTCGCCGTCATCACCGGCGGCGCCAGCGGCATCGGCAAAGCGATCGCCCTGCTGTTCGCCGCCGAAGGGGCTGCGGTGGGCATCATCGACCTGACCCTCGAGCGGGCCCGGGCGGCGGCGGCCGAAATCGCCGCGGGGGGCGCCACGACGGCGGCGGCCGGCGCCGACGTCGCCGACGAGGGGGCGGTCAGGGCCGCCTTCGCGGCGCTGATCGAAGCGCTCGGCCCCGTGGACATCCTCGTCAACAACGCCGGCATGGACACCACCTCGCCGGTCGATGGCATGGCGACCGAGATGTTCGACCGCATGATGGCGGTGCACATGCGCGGCACCTTCCTGTGCACGCGCGAGGTGCTGCCGGCGATGAAGGCGGGCCGCTGGGGCCGGATCATCAACATCTCGTCCCAGCTCGCCCACAAGGGCAGCGCCGGCATGGCCCACTACTGCGCCGCCAAGGCGGCGATCATGGGCTTCACCCGGGCGCTGGCCTACGAGGTGGCCCGCGACGGCATCACCGCCAACACCATCAACCCCGGGCCGATTCGGACGCCGCTGCTGGACGCGCTGCCGGCCGACTGGCTCGCGGCCAAGAAGGCGGAGCTGCCCATCGGCCGCTTCGGCGAGGTGGGGGAGATCGCTCCGGTGGCGCTGCTGCTCGCCTGCGACGAGGGCTCCTACTTCGTCGGCGCCAGCCTCAACCCGAACGGCGGCGACTACATGATCTAGGGTTTTCGAGCGAAGTGGACGTCGGTTTGCATGAATAAAACACGACAAATCAACAGATAGAGGCTTTCGGAGACGCGAAGAACGCGGAAATTACCTCAAATATATATGGCCTTGGCTGAATTCATCCAGATGCAGATAAAATACTCCCGCCCGTGACGCTGGAGCGCTTCGCCCTCATCGAGTGGTTCCACCCGATCAAGATGCGCTCCAGGGCGAGGAGCGAGCGGATGTGCGCCGCGCCGCGGGCTGACGCGTTGCGGCGCCGCCCGCATCCCGGCGCAGCAGCAGGGCGACCGCCACCATCACGAGCAACGCACCGGGCAGCCAATGCCAGGATATGCGCGCCGGCTCGGCCGCGAACAGCAGCAGCATCGCGATGAACGGCGTCAGGTACGTGTAGGCGGTCACCGTGGCGGGCGTCAGCGCGGCGGTCGCGCGCTGCATCAGCCAGAAGCTCACGCCGCTGGAAACGACGCCGAGATGGGCGAGCAGCAGCAGGTCGGACACCGTCGCTCCAGCGAGTGCGCGCGGGGTTTCCTCTATCAGGCCCAAGACACTGACGAGGAGCGCACCGATGACGAGGCTCCAGAAGGTGCGCAGCGCGGCATGCTCGGAAAGCCACCGCCGCGCCAGTCCCCACTTGCTCAGCACGGGATAGAGCGCAGACGCGAGGCACCCCGCGAAGTACACGGCCTCGCCGACGCCGAACTGCAATCCGTCGAGCCGGCCGCCGGTCTCCGCCCAGGCCAGGCCCAGGGCTCCGGCCGCGCCGAGCGTCAGGATGACTAGCAGGCGCCCACCCGGAGGCTCCACCCGCAAGCCCAGGCCCAGGCAATAGGCGAGCAGCGGCACGCTGACATAGAGCACGGCCATCGACAGCGCCGTGGTGCGATGAGCGGCCCAGAACATCGCTCCGAAGAACGCCGCCTGACACGCACCCATGATCGCGTAGAGCGCGAGCCCCGGCCCGCCGGGCCATCGATCGGGCGCGCGCCACACCAGGGGCAGCAGCGCCATCGCGGCGATGGCAAAACGGAGCGCCGTCAGGAGGAGCGGCGGCAGCCCTTCGCTCACCAGGCCCACGAGCGGGAAAGACAGACCCACGATCAACGCCCAGAGCAGCATTCCCAGGTGGGCGCGCGTCACGTCCCGGTTCATGTCCGTCATCACCTGTGGCAGGTCGCCCGCAGCGGGCGAGGCGCGAGCTCGCGACGCTCGGTTCGCACCATCCTGATCGCACAGATAGTTCATCGCCGCCCGCGGCGCAGCGTGTGAGCGGATGCTCCCGATGTGGCGGCAGCATGCGGGATCGCTGCAAGGGGAGCCGCCTGGCCCCGGCAGACGTAACTGTGGCCGGAATGTGACGAGACCGCCGCAAGTTGAACGGCGGCCGCTCCTGTCATGGAGCTGTTACCGACAGGGCCGAACAGTCCGCCATCTTCCTGACTCGGGGCTGATGATGTTTTGCCGTGCACTTCTCTTCGCATCCGTGTCGTCGCTTGCCATCTGCGGCGCCGCGCGGGCGCAGACCTATACGACGCCGCATGTCGCGATCACTGATCTGCCCGCGTCTATCAGCGTCGGCGGCATCACCTTTACGAACCAGGGCCTGGTCGGCGCCGGCCGGTTTCCGGCCACGGCGCGCGATTTTCTGGGCGATACGCTCGGCTCTTTCTCGGGCCTTGCCGTCGACCCCTATTCGTGGCGGATGACGCCCGGCGGCGCCTACACGGCGACGCTGCTCGCCCTGCCCGATCGCGGCCGCAACGACCCGGCCGCCAATCCGCCCATCTATTCGGATTATGCGGCGCGGCTGTTCAAGTTCCAGATGGCGTTCTCCCCTTACGCAGGGGCCAATCTTCCCGCTGCGACCAGTTCGCAGAGCCAGGTTCAGCTCACGGCAAACGGCGGCGTGGTGCTTCTGGACAACCAGGGCCGGCCCTTCACCGGCGCCGACCCGGGCGGCGGGACCACGCTCCTCTACGGCCGCCCGGCGCCGAGCCCGGCACCCGGAAGCCTCGGAGGCGGGCGGATCGCGGTCGATGCGGAGGCGGTCGCGTTCAAGACCGACCGGTCCTTCTATGTCAGCGACGAGTACGGGCCCTCGATCTTTTATTTCGATGCCAACGGCAATCTGAAGGGCTCCATCCCCGTCCCCGAGGCGCTGATCCCGCGCACCAACGGCACCGTGAACTTCAACTCCATCAACGCTCCCACGACCGGGCGCCGCAACAACCAGGGCCTCGAGGCGATCGCTCTCAGCCCCGATGGCAACAAGCTGATCACCATCCTGCAAAGCGGGGCCATGCAGGACCTGACCGACGCCCAGCAGCAGACCCGCCTCAATACGCGCATCCTCGTTTATGACGTCTCCAAGACCGCCACGCCCACCGCCCCGGTCGAGTCCTACGTCCTGCAGCTGCCGACCTTCACGCTGTCCGGCAACGGCAGCGCGGCCAACCGGACGGCGGCGCAGAGCGAGATGGTCGCGCTCAACGACCGGCAGTTCCTCGTGCTGGCGCGCGACGGCACCGGCCAGGGGGTCGCCCCCGGCACGCCGATCATGACCAAGTCGGTCTATCTCGTCGATGTGAGCCAGGCCTCGAACATCGCGGGCACAGCCGCGGAAACCTCGCCCTCGGGCCAGATCGCGACGGGGGGCAAGCTCAGTCCCACGATCACGCCCGCGCGCTCGGTCGAGCTCGTCAACATGGTCAACTCGACCCAGCTGGCGCGCTTTGGCCTCAGCCTCAACAACGGCGCGCCGGGGCAAGGCGCGCAGTCCAACCTGACGATATCGGAGAAGTGGGAAGGCATGGCGCTCGTGCCGACCCTCGTCGAAAGCCGGCCGAACGATTTCTTCCTGTTCGTCTCCAACGACAACGACTTCGCGACGACGGATGGCTCCATGCAGGGCCAGCCCTACAATTCGGGCCAGAACAACGACAACATGGTCCTAGTATACAAGCTTACCCTGCCGACGGCGGTCGACCCGCTGTTCCTCAAATCGATGCGTGAGACCGCTCCGCTCATCCTGGGTCGGGTCAGCGCCGGCGCTCTCGGCCTCGGTCAGGGGGCGGCGGCGGCCGTCGGAGACCAACTGCGGGCGATCCGTCGGGCGGAGAGCGCGGCCTGGGCCAGCCAGGGCCTGTCGGCATGGGTCGGCGGCCGCGCCGAATTCGGCGCCGGCCTGATCCAGCCGGAGTCTATGGGCGCGGACCGGACACTCTTCGGCGGCACCGTGGGCTTCGACTACGGCTGGAACGAGTTCCGCGCCGGCGTCGCCGCGACGGTCCAGGGCGGCCAGCTCGGCGACGGCGCGCGCGGCCAATACGATATCTCGGCGTCGATCGCGCCTTCGCTCTACGCCGGCTACTTCGGCGACCCCTTCTACATCTATGCCTCGGCCAGCGCCGCACCGAACGTGAGCTTCTCGGACATCCGGCGCCTGGGCGCCTACGACCTGGTCGGCGTCGGCCGGACCCGTGTGGATGCCTACGCCATCGACGCGGAGGCCGGCTTCAAGCTGAAGATGGGCGCCCTGCGGCTCACGCCGTTCCTCGGCCTGACCTATGCCGCCGCGAACATCCGGGGCTTCACGGAAGTCGGCGCGGCCGGCGGCAACGTTGTCTATCCCAACCAGAGGGTGAACGCGACCACGGTGCGCTTTGGCGGCGAGCTCGCGACGACGTTCCATGGGCTGATCCCGTCGCTGCGCGTGGCCTACAACTACCTCGTGGACGGCGACACGAAGCTCGCCTCGGTCCGGCTCGCCGGCGTGCTGAGCCCGATGGCGACGCAGGCGGTGGCCATCCCGGCATTTGATACGAGCTCGGTGTCGGTGGGGCTCGGCCTGCAGGGCGACATCGCGCCGAACGTCGGCTGGCGTGTCGGCTACGACGCCAACATCGCGACGACGGGCGGCAATGTCGCCCACGCCGTGACCGCCGGCCTGCGCATCGGCTTCTGAGACGGCCGGACAGACAAACAGACAGACCGCCGGTGCTTCACAATCGGGCTCTGCCCCAATCGCAAGCTTCGCGCGCGCCCCGCGATCGTGCGGACATGGCGACGGGCCAGAGACCCATGCTGCCGACCGGCTGGATGCCCCACAAGCCCCAACGGCCTCGACGGCGGCGCCCCAACCCGTCAAAACGGGTTCAGCCTGCCGAATCATGGGGCGATCTTTGCCGCAGAGGCCCGTTTCACTCACATCGGCGCAAGCCCGTGCGCTCTGGCTTCGGGCCCAGCGGCTCGACGATCCGGCTCCCTTCGGCGATGGGCCGCAGGCCACCGCGCGCGCCGTCGCGCATCTCGGCTACGTGCAGATCGATACGATCAACGTGATCGAGCGCAGCCACCACCACATCCTCTACACCCGCATTCCGACCTATGCCCGAGGCGACCTGGAGCAGGCGCAATCGGCAGAGAAATCGGTGTTCGAGTATTGGACGCATGCGCTCGCCTACATCCCGACGGCCGACTATCGCTTCTTCGTGGCAGCCATGGATCGCTTCCGCGAGACGCCGCGCAGTTGGTTCGCCCCGGTCAATGCGGACGACTACGGGGCGTTGCTGAAGCGAATCCGCCGGGAGGGGGCGCTCTCGATCCGCGATATCGAGGATGAGGTGCTTGTCGAGAAGACCCACCCGTGGGCCAGCCGCAAGCCGTCGAAGCGCGTGCTCGGCCTCGCCTTCTTTGTCGGCGATCTGACCATCGCCAAGCGCGATGGCATGCTGAAGAGCTACGAGCTCACCAACCGCCATTTCGGCTGGCGCCGCCGGCCGAAGGCCGCCACGGACGATCAATTTGCCGGCTACCTGGCAGCCCGCGCCCTGCGCGCACAAGGCATCGTCAGCCTCGATTCCATCTGCTTCGGCAATCTGTCCGCGAAGAATGCGGTGTCGGCCACGATCGCCGCGGCCGTGCGGCGCAGGCGGCTCGTGCCGGTGAAGGTCGAGGGCCACGACAAGGTGTCGTATTGGGCCGAGCCGGCGGCCTTGGATTCCATGCCCGCGGCGCCGTCCGGCACACTCGTCCACATCCTTTCGCCCTTCGATCCGCTGGCGATCCAGCGCAAGCGCCTGAGCCAATTCTTCGACTACGAGCATCGCTTCGAGGCCTACGTGCCGCCCGCCAGGCGCATTCTCGGGTATTTCGCCCTACCCGTGCTGGTGGGCGATGAGATCGTGGCCGCAATCGATCTCAAGACCGACCGCGCGGCCCGCAAGCTGCTGGTTCAGCGATGGACCTGGATGACCGAGGAGCGCCCCGAGCTGAAGGTGGCGATCGAGGCGGCGCTTCACCGCTTCGAGCAGTTCCAGCTGGCCGTGACGGCCTCGCCCTGACAAGGCAGCCGGCGCGGCCCGGGAGGCGCACCCGGGATTGCGGACCGCTATGTCGGGCGGCGAACACAGGGAACAACGGTATTCGGCCCTGGTTGAAGTCGTGATTGGCCGGGCAGCACCGCCTGGCGTACCGATCCCAGGAGAGCCGACATGGTCGAGCATCAACACGTCGCGACCGACGAGACGCGCAGCCTCATCGCTGCCAGCAAAGTCGAGGGCACCGACCTCTACAACAGCCAAGGCGAGAGTATGGGGTCGATCTACGACGTCATGCTCGACAAGCGCTCCGGCCGCGTGGCCTACGCGATCGCTTCGATCGGTGGATTCCTTGGCATGGGCGCGGACTATCATCCGGTGCCGTGGGAGCGGCTTCGCTACGACACGCAGCTCGGCGGCTACCAGCTCGACGAGACGATCGATCGCCTGAAGGCCGCGCCAACCATCCCAAGCGATTATGCCAGCGATTCCGATTGGGGGTCGACGGATCTGGGCTGGCGCGGACGCGTGGACGACTACTACCGGCCTGTCATCTGAGCAGCCCCGGTGGCGCGCACGAGCGGGCCTTGTGATCGGGCTGAAGCCCGAACACGGGCGCGGCGATGGGCCATCGATAGCCGGAGCGCTATCACCGGATTGGATGCCATTTCCCAATCCGGTCATGCGCCGGTTGACAGGGGGCCGGGCGGCGGACACCGATGTCTCGTCAAGTGCCAGCGGCACGCGTGGGTCATCGCGGCGGCAGCGTCGTTCGGCTGCCTCGCGACCGCGCCAGTCCGCGCGCAGGTTCCGCCCGAGGTCGAGGCGTGCCGGCTCGCCGGTCAGGCCACGCTGAAGAAGCGGTCGCCCAGCCTGGACCAGATCACCGTCGCGCCGGACACGCTCGCCGTCTCCAAGGCGGAGTCCCAGGTGGGCGACACTTCGATCAAGGGCGTGGTCATGGGAGAGGCCTATCTGCGGCGCGACACGACCGACAAGCCGGTGCGCTTCGTCTGTCTGCTGGGCAGCGACAACGCGGTCGTATTCACGTTCTTTACCGAACAGTGAGCGCGACTCAGCCTGTGCCGGCGCCCCCGAAGGGCGCCGGCACAGGTCAGCTCATCACACCGCAGCCTTGAGTTTCGCCAGCGCCGCCGCCCGCTCCCGGCGCGCAGCCAGGGCCTCGGCCATCTCGACCGCGCGAAAGCGCGCCTGCTGATGCGGCTGCAGCTGGCCGATGAGGTCCAGATCCGCCGAGACCACCGTCCCGATCATGAAATAGCCGCCGCCCGACACCGCATCCCGGTGCAGCACGATCGGCTCGGTGCCGCCGGGCACCTGGACCGAGCCATAGGGGTAGCAGCTGTCGACGATGTTGGATGGGTCCGAGCCGGCCCCGAAGGGCTGCTCGCGCGGCAGGAAGTCGAGTGGCCGGCCGCCGCGGAAGCGATAGCCGATGCGGTCGGCCTCCGGCGCCACCTTCCAGACGTCGTCGAAGAAATGCCGGCCGGCCGCCTCGGTGATGCGGTGCCAGTAGAGACCGGGGAGCATGCGCAGTTCCACGTCGCGGCCGCCGGGGCGGCGCAGCCCCGGGGGAACGAGTGCGCCGGGCTTCGGCTTGCGCCTGGCCGGACCGAGGGGGAGCACGTCGCCGGCCTTGAGCGCCCGGCCCTCGTGGCCGCCCAGCGCGCCGAGCGGATAGGTCGAGCGCGAGCCGAGCACCATCGGCACATCGATACCCCCAGCCACGGCGATATAGGCGCGGGCGCCGGCCTTGAGGAAGCCGAAGCTCAGCACCTGCCCCGCCTTGATCAGGAACGCCTGCCACGTCGGCTGCTCGACGCCGTCGACCTTTGGCGGCAGCTCGGCGCCGGTAACGGCGACGACCGCATCCGCGGTGAAGCGAATCTCCGGCCCCATGAACACGGCCTCCAGAGCGGCGTCGCCATCGTCGTTGGCCACCAGCGCGTTCGCGGCGATCAGCGCCTCGCGGTCCATGGCGCCGGAGAGCGGAATGCCGAGGTGGTAGTAGCCGGGACGACCCAGGTCCTGCACCGTGGTGGAGAGGCCGGGTTTGAGGATCTCAAGCGCCATGGAGAACCCCCAGCAGCTTGGCGTTGGTGGCGGTGGGATCGGCGTGGAACGCGGCGAGCGAGAAGTCGACGTTGCGGATCAACGGTGCGAACGTGCCCTTGTCCACCTCTTCGACGGCCGCATCGTAGCCGGCCCGATCGACGGGCTTGAACTTCACGATGTCGCCCGGCCGGAAGAAGATCATGAACTCGCGGAGATATCCGATCTCCTGCTTTGGATCGTAGATCGGCATGGGCGTGATGCCGAACATCTGATAGCCGCCGGCGCCGCGCACCGAATAGATACAGCCGAAGCAGCCACCGTGACCGACCGTCAGCCTCGGCGTGTCGGTGCGCGGGCGCAGATACTTCGGCACTTCGATCTGCTTGGCGCGTTCGACCATCTGATACATGAACGGCAAGCCGGCAACGAAGCCGACCATGGAGACGAACCAGGGCGAGCCGGCGTGAGCTGCGACGAAGGCATCGACGCCGGCGTAGCCGTTGACGCGGGCGGCGTAGTCGAGGTCGGTACCGTCCGGCTCCTGGTGGCGCTCGCGAAAGCGCATCAGGGTCTCGTGCGTCCACGGGTCGCCGTAGAACACCGGGATCTCGACGATGCGTGTCGCCAAGGTCGAGTGGCCGCTCCCCGTGGCCGCCTCGATGCGCTTCAGTTCGGTGAGCAGGTCGTCCGCGGCGATGACGTCCGGGTCGAACTTGATCTGGAACGAGGCGTTGGCCGGACAGATCTCGGTGACGCCTCGGATGTCGCTGTCGCGCACCGCCTGGGTGATCGACAGGCCCTTGAAGAAGGCATCTAGCGACATCTCCTCGGCGACCTCGACGAAGATATGCTCGTCGCCTCCGAACGCGTATCTCGTCGTCATGGCCCCTCCGATGGAATGACTCACTGGGCGACCGACGGCCACGTCGAGCCATCGATCGCTCAACTCAATCCGCCGCGCTCCAGCCAGCCTTCCAGCCAGCGCGTATGAACATCGCCAGCGAGCACCGCCGCATCGCGCGCCAGCGCCCGGTGCAGGGGCGCCGTGGTGACCAGCCCCTCGACATGCAACTCCTCCAGGGCCGCGGCCAGGCGGACGATGGCTGCCGCGCGGCTCTCGCCCCAGACGATCAGCTTGCCGAGCAGGCTGTCGTAGAAGGGCGGCACGGCATAGCCCTCATACAGCATGGTATCGAAGCGGATGCCCGCCCCCTCCGGCACGGCGAGCGCCGTGGCCACGCCCGGCGACGGCATGAAGCCCTTGGCCGGATTCTCGGCGTTGATGCGCACCTCGACCGCGTGGCCGTTGAGGACCACATCGGACTGGGCGATGGCGAGCTTCGCCCCGCCGGCGATCTCCAGCATGGCCCGCACCAGGTCGATGCCGGTGACCATCTCGGTCACCGGGTGCTCGACCTGGATGCGCGTATTCATCTCGATGAAGAAGAACTCGCCGGTTTCGGGGTCGTAGAGATATTCGAGCGTGCCGGCGCCGCGGTAGCCGACGGAGCGGGCAAGCCGCACCGCCGACGCGCACAGCGCCTCGCGCACGGCAGGCGCGAGACAGGCGGCCGGCGCCTCTTCCCACACCTTCTGGCGCCGCCTTTGCAGCGAGCATTCGCGCTCGTAGGCGTGGATGACGTCGTCGCCATCGCCGAGAACCTGCACCTCGATGTGCCGGGCGCGGCCGATGAAGCGCTCCAGGTAGAGGCCACCGTCGCCGAAGGCCGCCTTCGCCTCGGAACTTGCCTGGGGGATGAGGGCGTCGAGCTCCGCCTCCGTGGCGGCGACGCGGATGCCGCGCCCGCCGCCGCCGGCGGAGGCCTTGATCATCACGGGATAGCCGATGTCGCGGGCGATGCGCCGCGCCTCGTCCGGCGTCTCGACCCGCCCTTCGCTGCCCGGCACCGTGGGCACGCCGGCCTTGGCGGCCATGGCGCGGGCGGTCGCCTTGTCGCCCATGGCACGGATGGTCTGCGGCCGTGGCCCGACGAAGATCAGGCCCGCCTCCTCCACCATGGCGGCGAAATCGGCGTTCTCGGAGAGGAAGCCGTAGCCGGGATGAACGGCATCGGCGCCGCTCGCCACCGCGGCCTGAACCATCACGGTCTTGTCGAGATAGGATTTGCTGGCATGGGCGGGGCCCACTTCGACGACGGCGTCGGCGAGCCGGGCCGCCAGCATGTCGCGGTCGGCGGCGCTCACCGCCTGGACGGTGCGGATGCCGAGTTCGCGCGCCGCGCGAATGATGCGGACCGCGATTTCCCCGCGGTTCGCGATGAAGAGCGCCTTGATCGCCATATCAGCCTGCGATGTCAGCTTGGGGCGATCACGCCTCGAGGTCGTAGAGCGGGTCGCCCGCCATCACGGGATCCTCGTTCTCGATGTGGAAGGCGGCGAGCTTGCCGCCTTCTTCGGCCACCACCGGCATGAACGACTTCATCACCTCGATCAGGCCCACCGTGTCGCCGGCGGCGATGATGTCGCCTGGCTCCTTGAACACCGGCTGGTCAGGCGAGGGCTTGCGGTAGAAGGTGCCGGGGATCGGTGCTTGGATCGTCTTCAGGGCCATCGGGCGGTCTCGTTCGGTGTGAGCGTCATTGGGCGGCGGCGAGCACGCCCGCCTGCGCCAGCCGCTCCTGCAGGACCCGGGCCAAGGTGTCGGCGCCCGGCGTGTCGGAGTGGATGCAGATCGTCTCGGCCCCGACGGCGACGTCGTTGCCGGCGAGCGTCTGGACCAACCCCTCGCGCACGGCGCGCAGGCACTTGGCCGCCGCCGCCTCCGCATCCACGGGCGGGTGCTCGCGCGTGATGATCAGCGAGCCGTCCCCGGCGTAGTCGAGGTCGGCGTAGAACTCGGCCATGAAGCGGTGGCCGCGCGCCGTGTAGACGCGCTGGTGCTCCGTATTGATCATGCCGAGCAGCGGCACCTTGAACACGTCGGCGGCATCGCAGACCGCCGCGGCGATGTCAGGCATGCGGGAGGCCATGCCGTAGAGCGAGCCATGGGGCTTGATGTGGTTGAGCACCATGCCCTCGGCGTCGAGGAAGCCCTTGAGCGCGCCGATCTGGTAGATCAGGCAGTTGGCGAGCTCCTCGCGGCCGATCTTCATCTCGCGCCGACCGAAGCCCTGCAGGTCCGGCAGGGAGGGATGGGCGCCGACGGCGACGCCGTGGCGCTTGGCGAGGCGCACCGTGGCGCGCATGTGGTTGAAGTCGGAGGCGTGGAAGCCGCAGGCCACGTTGGCGATGTGGATCGCCGGCATCAGGGCCTCGTCGTTGCCGAGCCGCCAGATGCCGAAAGCTTCGCCCATGTCGCAGTTGAGGAGGACCATCAGGATTTCCCGGCTGTCGCGCTCGCCCCCATCGGCTTTTCCGATTGGTAACGCCGGGCCTCGAAACTTGTAAAAGTCAAAAAAGCATTACGGTGCATTTGAAAACCAGATACAAAGAGGGAAACTGAGGCTAGCAAAGGCCGCGAGAGTGCCAGCACGACCGGGGCAGGCGGTTTCTCCTGGTTCGAGCGAGGCATGGCGCGATTCATGCGTGGTATTTGAATTTGGCTTGCAGTTGCGCCTGTGGTCCACGCCGCGGCGCGCGCCACAACTCCGCGGTAGCCGTTCCATCTGGTTTTTCGATATGAACAGTGGAGGCGATCCACCGAGGCCCCCATGTCCGTCTCGCTGAAGCAAATGCGCTACTTCATTGCCGCGGCCGAGAGCGGGCAGATCTCGCAGGGCGCGATCGAGCTCAACGTTTCGCAGTCGGCGGTCACCTCTGCCGTCCAGCAGCTGGAGCAGACCCTCGGCGTGCGCCTGCTCGAGCGTTACCCCACCGGCGTGCGCGTGACGCCCGAGGGCAGCCGCTTCCTGTCCCACGCCCGCGACATCATCGCGGCGGTGGAGGAGGCGCTGCGGGTGCCGCGCTCGTTCCACGCCGCGGCCGCGGGCGGCGTGCGGGTCGGCGTGACCTACACCGTCGCGGGCTATTTCCTGCCGCGCCACCACGCCCGTTTCGCGCGCAGCTTCCCGAACGTGACGGTGCAACTCTATGAGGCACCGCGCGACGTCATCGAGCAGGCGCTGCTCGACGGTGCGCTCGACATCGCCGTCATGCTCGTCTCCAACCTGGCCGCCCGCGACCGTTTGCAGGCCGAGCCGCTGCTGCGCTCGCAGCGGCGCCTGTGGCTGCCGGCCGAGCACCCGCTACTCAGGGCCGAGCGCATCGGTCTCGGCGACGTCGCCCAATTCCCCTACGTCATGCTGACCGTCGACGAAGCCATGCACACGGCCCGCCTCTACTGGGACAAGACCCCCTACCGCCCCAACATCGTCTTCCGCACCATGTCGGTGGAGGCCGTGCGCAGCATGGTGGCCGCCGGCATGGGCCTGACCATTCTCTCCGACATGGTGTTCCGGCCCTGGTCCCTGGAAGGCCAGCGCATCGAGACGCGCCTCCTCGACGACGACATCCCGACCATGGACGTGGGCCTCGCCTGGCGCCGCGACGGCGAGCCGAGCGCCGCCACCAGCGCCTTCCACGATTTCCTGAGCCTCGCCCATGGCGGCGTCGGGCCGCCCTGAGCCGCACGCGATCACCCTGCCCCTCCTCTGAAACCCCGGTGAAGCCCATGGACAATCCGTCGACGCTCGCTCAGTTGCTGACGCGCGGCGAGACCACCGCCGAAGCCGTGACCGCGGAGGCGCTCGCCCGCATCGACGCCGCCAATCCGCACCTCGGTGCCTTCGTCCAGATCGCCCGCGAGCGCGCGCTGATCGACGCCGGCCGGCTCGACGCGCTGACGCGGGCAGGCAGTCCGCGCGGCCCGCTGTTCGGCGTTCCGGTCGGCGTCAAGGATATCATCGACGTGGCAGGCCTCGTGACCGGCGGCGGCTCGCTGACCCGCAGCGATGTTGCCGTCGCCGCCGCCTCGGCGGTGGTCGTGCGGCGCCTGGAGGCGGCCGGCGCCGTCGTGGTCGGCAAGACGGCGACGGTGGAATACGCCTTTGGCGGCTGGGGCACAAACGAGACGCTGGGCACCCCGGTCAATCCGTGGGATCTCGGAGACAGGCGCGTGCCCGGCGGCTCCTCCAACGGCTCCGGCGTTGCCGTTGCCGCAGGCCTGGTGCCGCTGGCGCTGGGAACCGACACCGGCGGCTCGGTGCGCCTGCCGGCGGCGTTCTGCGGCGTCGTCGGCCTCAAGACCTCCATCGGCCTGGTCGACCGGGCCGGCGTGCTGCCGCTGTCCGTCGTCCTCGATACCGTCGGACCGCTGACACGGACGGTCGCCGATGCGGCGCTGGCGCTGACGGTGATGGCCGAGACCGGGCACCTGCGCGGCGCTCCGCTGGCCGAGCTGGCGCGCGGGATCGTGCCGCCGCTGACCGGCGTGCGGATCGGCGTCGCCGACCTCGGCGCCCCGCTTGACCCGGACGTCGCCGCCGCCTTCGACCGCGTGCTCGGCCTGCTGGCCAATGCCGGCGCTGAGATCGTCGCGGTCGAGCTCGAGCAGCCCGTGGCGGGTTATGTCGGCCCCTGCGGGCTGCTGATCGCAGCCGAGGGCTACCGCTATTACGGCCATCTCGCCGAAGCCGAGCCCAACCGCCTGGGGCCTCCGGTGCGCGAGCGGCTGCTGTCCGGCAAGGCGATCTCCGCGCCCGCCTACCTCGCCGCCCTCGACGAGCGGCAGCGCGGCAAGGCCAAGCTGGCCGCGGTGTTCGACCGCATCGACGCGCTGGTCACGCCGACGGCCGCCACCCCCGCCCCCACCGTCGCGGCGCACGACGAGGATGCGAGCCCGGGCGTCTTCACCCGCTTCGCCAATTTCTTCGACCTCGCCGCCCTGTCGGTGCCGGCCGGGCTGTCGCGCCAGGGCCTGCCGATCGGCTTCCAGATCAACGTGCCAGCGCTGCACGAGCCGCGGGCCCTGGCGATCGGCGCGACCGTCGAGGCCGCGGTCGGGCGCTTCACCTGCCCGCCGGTCGGCGGCGGCTGACGGCCCGCGGCGCGCCAGCCCCCCGGGGCCGCCGCGACCTTGATGCATTCATGATCATCATCATGTATGCATGGGTGGAGCAGGAGGACGAACCATGAAAGTCAGCCGCGAGCAGGTGGCCGAGAACCGCCAGCGCATCCTGGATGCCGCCGCTCGCCTGTTTCGCGAGCGCGGCTTCGACGGCGTTACGGTCGCCGAGATCATGAAGGCAGCCGAGCTCACCCACGGTGCCTTCTATGGTCACTTCCGCTCCAAGGAGGAGTTGATCGCGCAGACCTGTGGCCACGTGCTCGGCGCGGGCAGCGGCAGCGAGGCGCCCCCCGCGCTGAAGGACTACGCCGCCGCCTACCTCAGCCCGCGGCACCGCGACGATGTGGGTGGCGGCTGCCTGTTCGTCGGCCTGGGCAGCGAAGCGGTACGCGCCTCGCCGGACGTGCGCCACACCCTGACGGACGCCATCCGGCGCAAGGTCGAAGCCCTGAGCCGCACGGCGCCGGGCAAGACCGCGGAAGCGCGCCGCCGCGCCGCCATCGGCAGCTGGGCGGCGATGGTCGGCGCCGTTCTGCTGGCGCGCCTCGCCGACGACGAGGCACTCGCCGACGAGCTACTCGCGGAAACCCGCGCCTGGCTCGGCGCGTGAACCCGCCGTGAGGCTGCTCCGGCAGCCGGCAGCGCGATCTCGAACCGGCGGTGCGGGCACGCCGAGATGACCGCGACGCACATGGAAAGGCTGCACGAGCGTGCGATGTGGCCTCGTTTTCCGCGTGTTAAACCTGCGCCACCTATCGGTTGCGGCGCCCGGCGTTCGGTTCGCGAGAGCGGATGGGGCCGGACCTCGGCCGACAGGCGCACGGCAGCGTGTGGCGCTCGGCTCCATGGACCGACCGCTGCAAGCGACAATCCCGCCGAAGCTCTGAGGCGAACATGGCAAGCAACGACAGGGTAGTTTCGGGCGCCGCGCCCCAGGCCAGAGCGGGCGTCGAACCGCAGCGCACCGCCCAACCCTGGTACAAGGTGCTCTACATCCAGGTGCTGATCGCGATCGCCCTCGGCGTCCTCGTCGGCCACCTGTTCCCGCATACGGGCGAGGCCCTGAAGCCGCTCGGAGACGGCTTCATCGCGCTGATCAAGATGATGATCGCGCCAGTGATCTTCTGCACGGTCGTGCACGGCATCGCCTCGGTCAGCGACCTGCGCAAGGTCGGCCGCGTCGGCATCAAGGCGCTGGTCTATTTTGAGACGGTGTCGACCATCGCGCTCGTCATCGGCCTCCTCGTCGGGCGGACGGTGCAGCCGGGCGCCGGCTTCAACATCGACGCCAGCAGCATCGATGCGGGAGCCGTCCAGGGCTTCGTCAGGCAGGCCGCCTCCGACAGCTTCGTCGGCCACCTGATGGCGATCATCCCCTCGAGCTTCCTCGACGCGCTGGTCAAAGGCGACCTGCTCCAGGTCTTGCTGATCGCTATCCTCACCGGCGTCGCCGCCGCCAACATGGGCGAGGCCGGCCGCAAGGTCGAGCACGTGGTCGACGTGGCCGGTAAGCTGTTCTTCCGCATCATCGGCATGATCGTGAAGCTCGCGCCGATCGGCGCCTTCGGCGCCATGGCCTTCACCATCGGCAAATACGGCCTGGGCTCACTGGTCAACCTCGGCCAGCTGATCGCCACCTTCTACCTCACCAGCGCCCTTTTCGTGCTCGTCGTGCTCGGCACCATCGCGCGGCTGGCCGGCTTCTCGATCCTGCGCTTCCTCGCCTACATCAAAGATGAACTCCTGATCGTGCTCGGCACCTCCTCGTCGGAGACGGTGCTGCCGCACATCATGCGCAAGATGGAGCGGCTGGGCGCCTCCAAGTCGGTGGTCGGGCTGGTGGTGCCGACCGGCTACAGCTTCAACCTCGACGGCACCAACATCTACATGACGCTGGCGACGCTGTTCCTCGCCCAGGCGACCAACACGCCGCTGACCATATGGCAGGAGCTGTCGATCCTCGGCATCGCCATGCTCACCTCCAAGGGCGCCTCCGGCGTCACCGGCGCGGGTTTCATCACGCTTGCGGCGACCCTCTCCATCATCCCCGACATCCCGATCGCGGCCCTCGCCGTGCTCATCGGCATCGACAAGTTCATGAGCGAGTGCCGCGCCTTGACCAACCTCATCGGCAACGGCGTCGCCACCATCGTCATCAGCCGGTGGGAGGGGGAACTCGACAAGGCCGCCCTGCAGGAAGCCATGGCGCACCCCTTCGAGCTGTCCGATCGCGTCGAGGCGGAGATCGCGCGCAAGGGCGCGGAGGTCGCCATCGACGATCCGCCAGCGGCGACGCCCCGCCCGGCGAACTGAGGGCGGCGCCCTGGGGCCTGTCCCGGTCACCATGGCAACGCCGGCTCTCGCGCATGAGAGCCGGCGTGGCAACATTTGGACGGGTGCGACGCCGCGACGGCCTCCGGCGTTGTGCGCCGTCCTACGCGGCCGCCGGTGCGGTGGCGGGCACCGGCGCGGCGGCCGGCTGCCTAGCCTTAGGCTTCAGCAACAGCACCAGGCCCGCGGCGATGAGGCAGGTGAACCCCGCCGCGTAGAAGGCCGGCAGGTAGGTGTCCCAAGCGGTGCGCGACAGGCCGGCGCCATAGGCGGCGACGGCGGCGCCGATCTGGTGGCCGGTGAAGATCCAGCCGAACACCAGCGGCGCCTTGGCCGCACCGAAAGTCTGGCCGGCGAGCTTCACCGTCGGCGGCACCGTGGCGATCCAGTCGAGCCCGTAGAACAGCGCGAACAGCGACAGGCCGTAGAACGAGAACGTGGAGTGCGGCAGCCACAGCAGCGAGAGACCGCGCAGACCATAGTACCAGAACAGCAGCCAGCGGTTGCTGTAGCGGTCCGAGAGCCAGCCGGAGAGAATGGTACCGACGAAATCGAAGGCCCCCATCATGGCCAGCGTCGCCGCGGCGTCCGTCTGCGGCATGCCGAAGTCGGCGCACAGCGACACGAAGTGGGTCTGGATCAGCCCCGCCGTGCTCAGCCCGCAGATGAAGAAGGTTGAGAACAAAATCCAGAACGCCGGGCTCCGTGAGCTTTCCGCCAGGACCGAGAAGGCGCGGCCGACGGCGGCGAACACCGAACCGCCGGGCGCGGCGGCGGCCGGAACGACGCCCCCCGCCGGCTCCGGCGGCGCGCCGAAGGCGGTGAGCCCCACGTCCGACGGCCGGTCACGCAGGAACAGCGCCACCAGCACGGCGGCGAGCACCAGGCCGGCCACGTTGGGCACCAGCGCCAGGCGCCAGCCGACCGCCTCGATCAGGTGTGCGGCGAGCGGCAGGAAGACCAGCTGCCCCGTCGCCACCGCGGCGGTCAGGATGCCCAGCACCAGGCCCCGGCGCTCCACAAACCAGCGGCTGGCGACGGTGGCGCCGAGCACCATGGCGGTGAGCCCGGTGCCGATGCCGACGACGAAGCCCCAGAGGACGACGAGCTGCCAGAGCTCGGTCACTGCGGTGCCGAGCAGTAGCCCGACGGTGACCAGCGCAAGCGCCGTGAGGATGACCCGCCGCAGGCCGTAGCGCTCCATGAAGGCGGCCGCGAAGGGCGCCATCAGGCCGAACAGCAGCAGACGGATGGCGAAGGCGCTGGAGATGGAGGCGGTGTCCCAGCCGAACTCCTTGGCCAGCGGTGCGATGAACACGCCGGCGAGCCCCACCGCCCCGGCGGTGCTCAGGCTGGTGAGGAAGGTGACGGCGACGATCACCCAGCCGTAGTGGACGCCCCGCCTTGAGAGCGTGCGCGCCGTGACCCGTGCAACCATGTCCCGATCCTCGTTCGCGCCGCGCTTGCCGCACCGTCGCCATGGGCTATGATGTTACTTATCATCGAACAATGATGACATATATCATCGTAGTCAAGGATGTCGACGCCGGGCGGGATTGTGCGATGCGCATAACGAAACAGAAGGCTGCCGAGAACAGGGCTCACGTGCTCGAACAGGCCGCCCGTCTCTTCCGCGAGCGCGGCCTCGACGCGCCGAGCGTCGCCGACCTGATGCGGGCCGCCGGCATGACGCACGGCGGCTTCTACAACCACTTCGCCTCGAAAGCCGAGCTGCAGGCGGGCGCCCTGGCGCTGACCTTCGAACATGCTGTGGAGCGGCTCGACGACATCACCGCGGCGCCGCCCGGGCCGGAGCGCCAGGCGGCGCTGCGGCGCTACGTCGAGCGCTATCTGTCGCTGAAGGCGCGCGATGCGGCCGGGGCCGGCTGCCCGATGGTGGCGTTCAGCGCCGATGTCTCGCGCGAGGAGGAGGGGGTGCGTGCCGCCTACGCCGCCGGGCTCGGGCGCTATATCACCAGGCTGACGGCGATCTGGAGCAGCGCCCCGGCAGGCTCCGCCGAGGCGGTCGCGGCACGCCGGCGCGCCCTGACGCTGCTGGCGCCGCTGGTCGGCGGCCTGTCGCTGGCCCGCAGCGTGGCGGCGGCCGACCCTGCCTTCTCGGACGCGATCCTCGGGGACGTGCGCGAGGGCCTGATCGAGGCTCTCGACGCACTTCTTCCCGCTGGAACCGACGCCGATCGGACATGATCGATGGGGCGGCGCGCCGTACTCCGATCTATCGATCGACGGCGCGGAACGTCAGAACAGGACCTCGCCGGCAAACAGGCCGAGGATGAGCAGAACGGCGAAGATCGCGACCGCGACGAAGAACAGGATCTTGGCGATCTGAGCCGAGCCCGCGGCGATGCCTGAGAATCCCAGCGCACCGGCGATGATCGAGATCACGAAGAAGATCAGGGCCCATTTCAACATCGAAAACATCCTCTCCCGTGAACGCGGTGCACCGCATCAACGGGGTGAGGTGGGGAGAGTTCCGCCGCCGGGATCACGCAAAGCGGCAGCGTCGAGCGCCTCGGGCGGCCGCGGCCCGCCACCCGTTGCTTAGCGCACCACCGTGAGTTTGCGGGCGGCGCGCGTCACGCCGGTATAGAGCCAGCGGTGCCGGTGCTCGCGGAAGGCGAAGCTCTCGTCGAACAGCACGATCTCGTCCCATTGCGAGCCCTGGGCCTTGTGCACGGTGAGCGCATAGCCGTAGTCGAACTCGTCGGAGCGCCGGCGCAGCTCGTAGGGCAGCGCCTCCTCGCGGCCCTCGAAGAACTCCTTGAGCACGCTGACCTTGGTGGCCTTGCGCCCGGCCTCGTCCTCCGGGGCCACATCGAGCTTGACGAGTCCCTTGGCCTCGCCGCGAACCGCCGTGATCTTGAACGTGCCGCCGTTGAGCAGTCCCTTGGTCTTGTCGTTGCGCAGGCAGACGATCTTCTCGCCGGCGCCGGGCAGGCTGTCGCGGAAACCGAGCAGTTCGCGGATGCGGCCGTTGTAGAGCCGGCGGGTGCGGTTCATGCCGACGAGCACCTGGTCGGCCGCCAGGATCGCCGCCGCGTCGATGTCCCGGCGGCTGATGACGCGGCTGTCGCCATACTGGCCGGGCTCGATCTGGCCACCCTCCCGCGCCACCATCGACAGGTGCACGATCGGATCGTCCTTGGCCTGACGGTGCACCTCGGTGAGCATCACGTCCGGCTCGGCCTCGGTGAAGAAGCCGCCGCCCTTCACCGGCGGCAGCTGTGCCGGGTCGCCCAGCACCAGGATGGGCACGCCGAACGACATCAGGTCGCGGCCCAGATCCTCGTCCACCATGGAGCATTCGTCGATGACGACGAGCGCCGCTTTCGAAGCCGGGCCGGCGCGGTTGAGCACGAAGCTCGGCGCCTCGTCCTCGCTGCCGCGCGAGCGGTAGATCAGGCTATGGATGGTCGACGCCTCGGGGCAGCCCTTGCCACGCATGACCAGGGCCGCCTTTCCGGTGAAGGCGGCGAAGGCGACGTCGCCGTCGACCCCTTCCGCGACGTGGCGGGCGAGCGTGGTCTTGCCGGTGCCTGCATAGCCGAACAGGCGGAACACCTGCGGCGTGCCGGCGGCGAGCCAGCGCGCCACCGCCTTCAACGCGTCATCCTGCTGCGGCGACCAGGCCATCGGCGCTCTCTCACTCCGGAGCGCTCTCTCGGCCGGGCGGCTCCAGCCACCGCAGACACGGGCGCTCTGTATCGATCCGGTGGAGTGTGGACCGGCTAGGCCCAACCTCTAGGTGATCACGATAGATAGATCGATTCGGCGCCGGTGCACGGTCCGATCGGATCGGTATCGACGCATCCCGACGCGAGAAGCTCCGAAACGTAGCGGGCAACGCCCCGCCCGGCCGAGGCTTGTCAGGGCGGTGTCGGCGGCTTAACCCTCGTCGAGGAATTTGAGGCTATTGTGCGCGGCGACCTTGGCGCGACGGCGGCGTATCGATGCGGTTCATCCTTCGACTGATCGGCTTCCTGTGCGTCGCGGCCGGCTTCTCGTCGCTCGTCATCGACGGCGCACGCGCCATCGCCAACACCGCCTGGGCGCCGACGCCCCTGGCCGAGGTGGCGCACGCCACTTTCCCTGCCTGGTACGCCGGCCTCGGCCCGGCGGTTTCGGCGATCCATCCCTGGCTGTGGAGCCCGCTGCTCACCGGCATCTTCGCCGCGCCGGCCTTCGCCGTGGCGATGATCGCGGGCTTCCTGCTGATGCTCCTCGGGCGGACGCCGCGGGAGACCGTGGGCTTCTACGCCAACTGAGTGAGGCCCGACCCGCGGTGCCGGTCCGTGCGGTCAGGGCGCCCTGAGGATCTGCGTGCAGGCCGGCGGCAGGTCGGCGAGGGTCAGCGGCCGCCCAGGCCGGCCGGGCTTGGGATTGAGGACCTGCGGCGTGAACCACCAGTCCAGCTCCTTGCCGCAGCCGTCGCCCTGGGGCGGCGGCTCCTGGTCCCGGCACGTCTTCTCGCCGGCCGGGCAGGCGAGCCGGACGTGGAAGTGGTAGTTGTGCCCCCACATCGGCCTGATCTTGCGCAGCCAGCTGCGGTTGCCGCCGGCATCCCGGCACAGCGCCTTCTTGATCGCCGCGTTGACGAAGATGCGCGTCACCTGCGGCTCGCTGGCCGCGGTCTTGAGCAGCGCTACATGGGCGGGCGAATAGACCGAGGGGTCGATATCGAGCCGGTCCGGCCGCACCAGATTGTCGGAGGACACCTCCTCCCGGTCGGAGGCACGGTAGCGGCGGTTGGGCATGGGCTTCAGCCAGATGTCCGCCTCGATGCCGAGCTGATGGGAGGCATGGCCGGTGAGCATGGGGCCTCCGCGCGGCTGCGACATGTCGCCGATCAGGAGGCCCGGCCAGCCCGTCGCCGCCGCTGACTTGGCGCTGAGGCGCTGGAGGAAGGCGATCAGCCGCGGCGTGCCCCACGCGCGGTTGCGCGACAGGCGCATCACCTGCCAGGTGTCGCCATCCTGCGGCATCTGCACGCCACCGGAGAAGCAGCCGCGCGAATAGAAGCCCACAGGTTCGGCCGGCCCATGCGAGCCCGTCTTGACCTGGCCGAACAGGCGCCGGGCGGCATCGGGCGGCAGGCTGGCGATGGCGTGAGCCCGCCGCGCCGCCTCCTGCCGCGCATTCTCCTGCGCCGCCGCCGGGACGGCGCAGAGTAGCAGAATCAGAAGCGTGAGCAGCGGATACATGGCCCGACGCTCTCACGTCCACGCCCGAGCGGCAACCTGGCCGCGCGGTTGCGAATCGCTTTCCAGACGGCGCGCGAACCGGGACGCGCGCGTAGGCTGAGGCCTGCTCTCGAAATGGCTCTGGACGGCCAGTGTCCGATGGCGCCAATGCCCCGCCCTAGGTCCAAAGCCGGCCCGCCCCTTGCGTTCGGCCGCCGGCCGTTCTACATCGCCGCCCTTGCATGCACCGTAGCGCGTGCTTGCGGAGGGGTGGCCGAGTGGTTGAAGGCGCACAGCGCGCCTTTGGGCGCGCGTCCCTCCGGAGAGAGTTTGCGTGCGCTTTTGGCGTGCGCGTGCGGAGGGGTGGCCGAGTGGTTGAAGGCGCACAGCGCGCCTTTGGGCGCGCGTCCCTCCGGAGAGTTTGCGTGCGCCTTTGGCGTGCGCGTGCGGAGGGGTGGCCGAGTGGTTGAAGGCGCACGCCTGGAAAGTGTGTATACGGGAAACCGTATCGGGGGTTCGAATCCCCCTCCCTCCGCCACTTCAGTCCCTGAGTGGGCACTGAGTTTACGCCACTTCCCGCCACGAGCGTCTGTAGCAGCCGGGACTTCGATCCCATGATTCGGACCTCGCCCTCGGCAACCTCGACGCGCTGCGCGAGCGCACGCAGGTGGTCGCGGCGATAGCCGCCGCTTTCCAGCCGGATACGCTCACGGGCGGTTGTGGCGAACTTGCGCAGCATCTGCGGAGTCACGGCCTTCTGTCCTGTGTTCTGAAGCATGGCCTGTGCGCGCTCGGCATCGGCTTTGGCCTGATCGCGGATGGCCTTGAGGCCGTCGATACGATCTTTCAGCGCCGGATCGTCCAGATCGGCCACGCCCGCCTCGATGGCGTCGTAAAGCCGCTTGAGGCGCAATTCCGATTCGGCGGCGCGCTTGTTCAACTCGGCGATATGCTCGCGGCGGCGCTCGGCATGTTCTTCCCTCCGGTCGAGTGCGGCGGCAAGAACAGTTTCCAGCCGCTCGGGCTGGAGAAGCTGTTTCTCAAGGTGATTGACGACAAGATCGTCCAACTTTTCCATCGGCACGGCCATGCCTTCGCAGGCGGTCGGACCCTGCCGGGCTTTCATCGAGCAGGCATAATAGCGATAGCGCCCGCCCTTGCCGGTGCGGATGGTCATGGCCCCGCCGCACTTGGCGCAATGGATCAGGCCGGTCAGCATGGTCGGGCCGCTGATCACGCGAGCGGGCATGACCTTGGGATTACGAGCTTTGAGTAGTTTCTGAACCGCCTCAAATGTCTCTTTGTCTATGATCCGCGGGACCGGAACCGTCACGATCTCACTGACCGGCTTCAATTCCTTGGTCTTGCTGCGCTTGTTGAACTCATGCTCGCCCATATAGGTGCGGCGTGTCAGGATGCGGTGAACCTGACCGATGCCCCAGCGGCCACCGTCGCGGGTGAAGATGCGGCGGCTGTTGAGATAGGAGATGATATTCTTGACCCCCATCTGGCCGGTGGTGCCATCGCCTTCCAAGGCGAGCCGGTAGATCAACCGCACCGTGTCGGCGTGCAGCGGGTCGATTTCCAGCTTTTTCTTGGTTTTGGCTCCACGTTGCTCGGCGGCGACGGTGCGATATCCGATAGGGGGAAGCGAACCATTCCAGAAGCCTTGCCGCGCGTTCTCCTTCAAGGCCCGCATGACGTGCTTGGCGTTCTCCTTGGACTGGTATTCATCGAACAGCGCCATGATCTGTCGCATCATGACGTGCATGGGGTCATCCCCCATTTCCTGCGTGATCGAGACCAGTTTCACGCCGTTCTTCGCCAGCTTGCGGACGTAGAACTCAAGCTCGAAATGGTCGCGGAAGAACCGGCTGAACGAATGAACTACGACAACATCGAAGGGCGCGGGCTTGGACGTCCCCGCCTCGATCATACGCTGAAACTCGGGGCGACGGTCATTGGTCGCCGATGCGCCCGGTTCGATGAAGGTTTCGACCAGTTGCAGCCCGCGTGACTCGCAATAGGCTTCGCCCTGCCGCTTCTGGTCGGGAATGGAAACGTCATGCTCGGCCTGCCGCGCCGTCGAAACACGCAGATAGAGGGCGGCGCGTAGCGGCACGGAAGAAGCGGTCATAATCAGTCTCCTTTCAAAGCCGGTCGTGCCCCGAACGGGGCCGCTACTCAGCGGCCTCCCTGATGGTCCCGACGATCCATTCATTCAGGCTCTTGCCCGATGCTGCTGCGGCAATGACTGCGGCGGCATGGTCGTCAGGCGTGAGGCGGACATTGAACTTGCCGGAGAACTTCCGGCGCGGCTCGATGCCCTTCTCCCGGCACATTTCGAGATAGACGGACAGCGACTTGCGGCCTTCCTCGATCAGATCGTGGACGCTTTCGGCATAGAAGTCGGCCCCGCCATTGAGGCCGACAAACTCGCCGCGCAGCATCTGAATCTCGGGATCGAAAGCGATAACCGCCTTCTCGCCATTGATTTCAACGACATTGTTCATGGCTTTACTCCGTGTTCGTCCAGCCATTTTCGGATGCTGGCAACCGCACCTTTGTCCGTATCCGGTGAGGGATGCGGGCGATGAAAGACGCGCACTTCGCCGAACAGGAACACGCCCACGCGCGAACCTTCCCGCTCGCTGACTTCCGCCCCGAGGCTTACAAACAGCGCCTCTATGTCGGCCCAGCGGATCGAGCCGTTGACCGGGCGGGCGAAGATCAGTTCCAGCGTGGCTCTGTGACGCTTTTTCATGGAGTATCCAGTATCATTATTTAGTACCGTTTTCAAGGTCAATCTCAGCCCCGGCGTCGGGAGATCCGATGTCAGGGGCAAAGAGTTCATCGAAGAAGTCGCCGAACCATCGCTCGAACACTTCGATCTCGGCTTCCGTGACCGGAACGGGATCGGGCCAGTCGTCAGTCACGGTCCATGTAGAGAGGTCATGTTTGGGCGGCCTACCGGGGAACGGCCACGGATAGCCCAGCAGTTCCTCAAGCTGCTCCGACGCCGTAGGCGGTGGCTTGTTGCGCCGGGAACGGGATGCCGTCACCGGCTTGCGGTCGTCGCTGCGGTCAGAAGTCATCGAGGAAATCAAATTCGTTGAACGAACGCTGCCGCCATCCGGCAGGGTTGGCGACCCAGCGGTTGATATCGGATTCCTTCCAACCCGCGCCGTTAGTGCTGATCTTGATCTGGGTTGGAAAGGTGCCTTCGGCGATCTTGCGATAGATGGTGGACCGGGACAGCCCGGTGCGGGCGAGAACGGTCTTGAGACGGACGATACGGTCTGGTTGACGCATGGCTGCGCTGCCTCCTGCTGGTTGTTTCTGACGATTGCAGAGACCAGACAGGGCAACGAATTATCTTTGTGCAACTGATATTTAGGTAGCGTAGGGCTATGGCGTAGAAACGGCGGCAAATAGGAAAGTTCTACGCCTTACAGTCCGATGCCCCGGCCTCTGCCGAGGCCATGACTGAGGGAAAGTTGCCGGCCCAGCCTCATCCCCGAGTCGAAATCCATGTCGATGCCGAGTTGCTTCTTGCGACCTTCGAGCAGGGATTCCATCTGGGGATCGCGCTCAAGGCTTTTTGCCATGTCGCCCATCTCTGCCCGCGCGGCCTTGTAGCCGGAATAGTTGCCTGCCGCATACTGGCGGTCGCCGCTCTGCTTGAGGTCCCGGAACCGCTCCACGAAGCGGTCGGCGCGCAGTTCGGGATTTTGGCGCATCTCGGTTTCCCGTTGCACGGCGTGCCTTGCGGGCATGGCTCGCTCTCGATCACCAGAAGCCACATCAGCCGCAAAGCCGGGGGTCCGCTTGTAAACCGCCTCGGCGTCGTGGGAACCGTGGGGCCGGAGATCGTTGAAGGCCGCACGGGCCTCGTTGAGTTCCTGCACCTGCTTGGGCGTCACGGTGATGCCCCGGTCCTGCGCCTTGAAGATCGCGTCCACGGCACGGGCATGACGGACAAAGGCCCGGCCACGGGCACGGCGCAACGCGGCCTCCGGGTCTTCCCCGATCTGCTGCTCCACCACCGGCTTCCCGGTCCTTTCCCTTTCCCGGCCCGTTCCGGCTTCGGGGCCAGGCACGCCGTCGCCCGGCGGGCGCAATCTGTCGAGCATGTCATCGACGGCATCGCGCACACGCTCCGGCATCAGCCTGCGCATGATCTGGGCAACACGGGCGCGGAAGGTGATGCCGCGCCGCTCGGCATAATCCTGTGCGGGGTCGAACTGCTGTTCATAATCCGTCGCCATGTCCTTGGCGCGATCCCGCGACAGGGTATTCACCAGTCTGTCCTGACCAGCGAAGTCGTCGCGGCCATAATGCAGGTCCATGCTGTCGCGGTGCCGCGACAAGGCGACATAGCTGCCATGGGCATCCATGCCCGGCGTTGCCAGAACATGGGTTCGGTCCACGGTCATGCCCTGCGCCTTATGGATGGTCGCAGCATAACCATGGTCGATGCGGTCGTAGTCTTTCAGATCAAAAGAGATGCCGCGTCCGTCATCAGTCTGCACGGTCATGCTCTGCGCGCTGACCTGCTCAATGGTCCCCAATGTGCCGTTCTTCACGCCAAGGCCGCGCTCGTTTTGCAGGAACATGACGCGATCCCCAGCGGCGAAGCTGCGTTCTCCGCGCTCGACCGTGACGCGGACGTCTTCGCCAAGATCGCCAGCTTCCCGCATCCGGTCGCGGGCGGCCTCGTTGAGTTCCCGCACCTCAGCATTGGTGTGCGTTAGAATGATCCTGCTGCTGTCGGGCGATGCCTGACGCTGCCGGTCCCAACGGTCAATAAGGTCGCCGCGCGCTTGTTCGCGTGTTTCGGCGGAATGCACCATGTCGTGCGCGTTATAGGCATGGATCGCAGCGCCGGTTCGTCCGGTCGCCAGATCGCGGGTGGCGTCCCGCTGCCAGTCCTCGCGCTGGCGACGAACCTCGCCGATCTCCGCCGTGTCGGTCATGAATCGAGCGGAAGGCGGCACCCGCCTCTATGGATTGCAACTGCTGCGGATCGCCAACCAGCACGACCTTGGCCCCAGCTTCTGCCGCATGGGACAGGACGCGCTCCAACTGCCGCGTGCCGACCATGCCCGCCTCGTCTATGACAAGCACATCGCGCGACGTGAGCATGTCGCAGCCCTGTTTCCAGCCATGTTCCATGCTGGCGATGGTGCGCGAGGCGATGCCCGATCCGCTTTCCAGATTCTCGGCAGCGATGCCGGACAGGGCAACGCCGCGCACCTCGAAGCCAGCCGCCTCCCATGCCTCTCGCGCCACGCCGAGCATGGCGCTCTTTCCCGTTCCGGCATAGCCGACGACAAGGCCAAGTTCGCGTCCATCGGTGACATGCGCCAGCGCGTCGGCCTGCTCCCCCGACAGGACAAGGCCGCGTTGTCCGGCACGGGCTAATGCCGCCTCTCTGTCCCTGCCGCTGACCTCGTGCCGCTCCTTCTCGGCCATCATCTCTGCGGCGCGGTGCAGCCGCTGTTCTGCCTCGATCATGTCGCGAGTGGTGAATCGGTCCTCGCCGCGTCCGTCCTGTCCAAGCTCGACCAGATCGGGCGAGCCGCGCATCGCGCCCATCACCTCGTTAAACTGCTCGATGCCGTCGCTGTGGCGATGCGCGAACATCGCCATGTCGCGCCGCGTGAAGGTCGATTGCTGCTGCGTGATCGCGTCCAGCGCCAAGGATGGATCGTCGATGATGCGCGCGCCATTGTTGCGGGCAATCTCGCGATGCAGTTCCGCGCGGTCGGCGGCCTCAATCCCTTCACTCTCGATCCGCTGCGCGGATGCGCCGATCTGGCTCTGAGGCTCAAGCCCGATCCCCTGCGCTTCAAGGCTGCGATGGTCGATCTGGGCGTCAATATCGAGTTCGGCCAGGCGTTCGTTGACGTGCTCGGCCCAGCGTTCGCGCCACCGCTCGACCATCTGCGTAGCATTCCACTCCCGCACCTTCTGGCCGAAACCATCCTCATCGACTTCGCGCATGGTGAGCATGACATGAGCATGGGGTTTGGGCATCCCGTCCTCGCCGATGTCCCAATGCACATTCAGGTCGGCGATCATGCCCTGATCGACAAATTCGGCTTGCGCGAAGTCGCGGGCAATGCTGTGCCCAGGGGTGTGACCACCGGTGCGTTGGACCACCACCCCCGGGGCAACTTCGTGTTCTTCCTCGAACGGGCGCAGAAAGCGCTGATATTCTCTCAGGAATTGCCCCGCCGCTCTCCTTGCAACTTCGGCAAGCGCGGGTGGCATTCCCGTTCGCGAGAAGTCGGGAGCTTTCCAGAACTCAATCTCGGAGGCAGCCACGTGAATTCGAAGATCTGGTCGCAGCCGCGCTTTCACCCCGTCGAGAAGCAGCCCACCAACGTGGTCAAAATGCATGTGCGTCAGCACTACGTCGGTGACTGAGGCGAGCTCAATGCGGGCAGATTCAAGTCGGTGAAACAGATTTCCGGCTCGTTTGAAGTCGGGAACCTGCTCCCCTATACCGCTATCGATAAGGATTGTTTGCTGGCCGCTGCGCACTACGATCTCGTTGAGCGCCCAGTCAAACTCGACCCGAGACAGGAACATGTCGTCTAGCCAGGCGCCCCGAACTGTCGGGTCCGCGTTAGTGGCCATTGACTCGGCGGGCGGCGTCAACACGCCATCGCTGAACACCACGACCTCAATTTTCCCGACGGTCAGCGCATAACGGGATGGAACCATCTCGTCCGGCACGGCTCGGACGGGCTGCGTAGCGCCATGTAGATTCATTGGACTATCTCCCATTGCAGGTATCCGTGACACTACGTGGAGGCACCTGAGCGGACGACTGGATCGAGGAAGAGGAGAGCCTGTCCTACAGCATAGGTCGCTCCTACGCTTGAACAGCGTCAAGATCTATTTGGTCGGACATTCGACGTTGCCACTGACGAGCTCGAGCGGATCGCGTCATGCCATTTGGGGACAGCTAGGAGCGTGTCTGGATAGTCATCTCGACGGCTGGGTGGAATTTTGATTCAGTCTAGCCATGAGCAAGACGTTTCGTGCGTGGGACGCGGACCAAAGCTGGCTGCTGCCGGCGTCGGTTCACGATTTTGTTCCGGCTGGTCATCTGGCGCATTTCGTGCGGGAGACGGTACGTGAAGGGCTCGATCTGTCGGCGATCCTTGGGAGCTATGAGGTGGATCGCGGCAAGCCGCCGTATCGCCCGGCGATGATGGTGGCGCTGCTCACTCGGGAGCTGCAGCCGCCAGCCCGACGATCGAGCTCTCGTAACCGATCCGCGCAGACCGCTCAGCGCCTATCGACGTGCAGCGGTGCCGTCCTGATGCGCGGAGGTCTCCCGCAGCCTGGCCTCGATCTCGCGCACCGCGTCCGCCATTTTCTCGAGGACCATCCGCAAGCGCGGCTCCTTCAGCCTGGACGAAATCGCCGCGAGGCTGAGCGAGCCGACCGGCTCGCCCTGGGGATTGCAGATCGGCAGGGCCACCCCTCCGGCGCCGGGCACGAAGTCCGCGATCAAAGCATAGCCGCGATGTCGTGCGGCGCGGATGCGATCGCGCACCACGTCTATACTGCATCCCGACGCCGCCAGGCTTTCGACAAGCTCCGGCATGGTCAGCAAACGCTCGATATGCGGCGTCTCCACAATGAACGCGAGGAGCGCGATACCGCCGGCGTTCAGCCCGAGCGGAATGCGGGCGCCGGGCTCGACGGCGAGCGCCTTGATCGGATACGACCCGACGACACGGGAGAGGCACACGGCCAGATGTCCGGATCTGACCGAAAGGTAGACGGTATCCCCCGTGAGCTCACTCAAGCTCTCCATGGCAAGGCGCGCGACGTCGCCGAGCCCGAAGCGGCTGGCCGCGCTGCTCGACCATCCGAACAGCCGTGTCCCGAGAAAGTAGGCCCCTTTGCCGCCCTCCTGCTCGATGTAGCCGTGGGCGGCGAGGGCCGTCATCATGCGGTGAACGGTCGTCTGGCTGTAGCCTGTTTGCCGCACGATCTCGACGAAGCGCATCCCGCCGTCGCCGGCGGCGGCGATGTGATCGAGGATGGCAGCCGCCCGGCCAAACGACTGCTCCAGGCCGCGCTCATTCGGCGCGAATACGCGCACTGCTCTCGTCGACGATGCTGTGGCCGGCCTTTTGCGCATGGAAACATGCTCTTTCCAAACCAAACGACGATCCAAGCTCCTGCGGCTCATTGATCGGCCAGACGCCTTCGGTCGGACGCAGAGCCCACTCACCTCGCCCGCACCCTCTATCGGCATGACCGCAATTGCATCGATCCGCCGACAGGCTGGGCGTGGCAGGCATCGCTTGACGCCCTCGATATCCCGTGCTTCCGTCAAGCGCAACGAAATTTCCGTTAACGGGAATTCTTCGATCAGCCAGATCGAGACTTGGGATGGAGGACGCCGTGAGACTTCGCCGGATACGAACGGCGCCTACAGGTTCGCCGCCGCCAGTCGACCGTCGATGCCGGCCGGCATAGTCCGCCTGCGCCCACCTTCCCCGACTGCGACGCTCCAGTTCGAGAGTAGAGCTTCAAGATGCTCCGACCAATGCATCCGCGGCCGATCCCAATCTTTGTTTTGCTTAGCGACGACTTTCCAACTGTCAGCCCTCTAAATCTCATCGCGGCGGTGAAGCCATCTCCGCGCATGCGGCTCGTAACGCCGCCGAGTTGGCAGGCTACGCCGCCCGGATAAGCCGGCGCACGAGGCGGAGAGGTAGCACCTAAGGCCGAACGGCTTCCGAATGAGCTTTACCCAGGACGTTCCGCACATGCCGATGCAAACAGAGGCCGATGTCACGACCAATCCGTTCCTGCGCGATCGCTACGCGATCGCCGGGGTGGGCGAGACCGAATATCTGCGCGGCGGAGGGCGAACGACGCGCGCCATGGCGACGATCGCGGTGCGCCGCGCCATCGAGGACGCCGGGCTCGAGCCCTCCGATGTGGACGGCATGCTGTCGTACCAAGGCGGCGACTCGACCTTCGCCCCGTTCGTGGCGGGCGACCTGGGCATACGCCTGAATTTTTATATGGACGTCTTCGGCGGCGGAACCTCCACCGAGGCCCTGATCGGCATCGCCATGGGCGTCATCGAGGCCGGCATGTGCCGCACGGTGGTGATCTTCCGGTCGATGAACGGCTTCTCGCAGGTCCGCATCGGCGGCACAGGGGTGCGGGCGGCGGAAACCGTGAGCGGCGACATGCTGCACTCGCGCCCCTACGGCTGGATCAGCGCCGGCCAACACTTCTCCTTCACCTTCATGCGCCACATGCACGATTACGGCACCACCCCGGCCCAGGTGGCGGCCGTGAAGGCCATTCACAGCGAGCATGCATCCAACAATCCCAAGGCGCTCTACCGTAAGCGCGTGACGGTGGAGGAGGTGCTGGCGAGCCGGATGATCTGCGAGCCGCTGCACCTGCTCGACTGCTGCGTGGAGACCGACAATGCCACAGCGATCGTCGTGACCAGCCTCGAGCGGGCGCGCGATTGCCGCCATGTGCCGGCCGTCATCCGCGGGGTTGTCGGCCGCGTGAACAAGCCGCGCATGGACATGCACTACCAGCATGGACCGATCTCCGACGTGGCCGCGAAATACGCGCGCGAGCGCCTGTGGAGCAACGCGGGCGTTGGCCCCGATGACATCGATGTCACCGGCAGCTACGACGCCTTTACTTTTACGACGATGCTGCTGCTTGAGGACTACGGGTTCTGCAAGAAAGGTGACGGGGGTGAGTACGTCAGTGACGGAACCATCCGCCTCGGCGGCCGGCGCCCCAACAACACCAGCGGCGGTCACCTGTGCGAGGGCTACACCCACGGCGTGAGCATGGTGGTCGAGAACGTTCGCCAGTTGCGCCACGACGCCGACGATAGCTGCCCGATCGGTCCCGACGGCCGCCGGCAGCACACCTACGACTACCGGGAGGGTGGCTGCCGGCAATGCCGCAACGTCGAGCTGACGGCCAACCTGAGTTGGGCGGGGGCGCAGACCACGTCCGGCCTCGTGATGCGCCGCGGCTGACGGAGAAAACGATGACTGTCACCGCCGACTATCTCGGATTGAGGCTGCAGATTGCGGACGTCGATCACGAGAACCTTGCCTTCTTCAAGTCCTGCGCCGAGGGCAAGCTGCGCTTGCAACGATGCTGTGCTTGCCACCTTCTGCGCTATCCTCCGACGACAGCCTGTCCGTTCTGTGCGGAGCCGGCGGCCGAGTGGAGCGAGGTCGAGGCGCGGGGAGTGGTGCACTCCTACACGCGGGTTCACCACGCCATCCAACCCGGCCTCAAGCCGCACACCCCTTACGTCATCTTGCTCGTGGAGCTCGACGCCCAGCGCGGCCAGCCCGGTCCCGGCGACGCCCTTCGGCTGGTGGGCAATCTTGCGGATGAAACAGGCCGGCTGGCCGACCCGGAGACGACCGACAAGGTCGGCATCGGTTCGCGCGTCCGTATGGTCCTCGCGCACCTCAACGATGACCTGGCCATCCCCCACTGGACATTGGACGGGGACGCCGAGACCTGGCGCTATCCGGGCGACGGTCGACGGTAGCCCAATCGGCAGCCTGGGCGCAAAGCAGCGCCGCGGCTTCGCGGGATCGAAGAGAGGATTGACGGTCGATGTCGGACTACTTTCGTCTACGCCACGTGGTGCTGGTAACCGATGATCTGGAACGGGCCAAGCGCGATGTTCCGTTCGTCTTCGGCGTCAAGCTGGCGTTCGAGGACCCCGGCGCCGCCGTGCTCGAAGTCGTCAACGCGATGTTCCCGTTCGGGCTGGCCTTCATCGAAGTGATGGCACCGATGCACGACGGGGCCCCTTCGGCGCGTTTCCTCAAGCGCGAGGGGGGTCTCGGCGCCTACATGGTCGCCTTCAACTGCTCCGATCCGGAGCAGCGCGCGGCCCGCGCCGAGCGGCTCGGCGTGCGCCTGGCATGGCGTTCCGATCATGACGATTTCCTGTGCTTCCAGCTTCATCCCCGCGACTGCCGCGCCACGATGATCGAGTTCGATCGGTCCGTCGGCGAGGAACTGATCCACAACCGCCTTTACGCGGCGGGCGGCTACGCCTGGCAGCAGGCCGTGCGGATGGATGAGACCTACGGCATCGACGAGATGGTGCTGTCGAGCCCGGATGTCGTCGGCCTCGCGGCCCATTGGGCGCAACTCCTCGAGCGTGACGCCGTCCCGCTCGATGACGGCAGTTTTCGCATTGCGACCGACATGTGCGCCCTGCGCTTCATGAGCGCGCCAGCCGCCTCGCGAGAGACGCTGAGCACCCTGCGCCTCACGGTCCGCGACCCGGCCTCGATCGTGACAAGGGCGCGCGAGCGCGGCTACCCCGTCGCTGCCGACCGCGTCGAGATGTTCGGCATCGTCTTCGAGTTGAGGGCGCCTCCGCATGCCCAGAGTGCGTGACGAGGCGCAAGGCGCCTTCGACCACGCCCCGACGGAGTGACGCTACCGTCGCCTCACGCGCCATGATCCACGTCGCGCAAGATCAGCTCGCTTGTCCGACGCATCTCCCACCCATACTCGTGACCGCAGCTTCTTCACGACCATCCTTGGGCGACTGAGCTGGCCGCGCGCTCATCTCATGCGACAGCGTCGGATGGATCGCGTCCGACCCGCTCCGCGCTTTCATGGAAGCCTTCGATCGACAACCACGACCCCATCGACATTCGCGCACAACGCCATCTCGCTCCGGCTTCTCCAGCGACCGCCAGCTCATCACAACGAGGAGACGGGCAACCGCCGGCAGGCGCCGGGCTGGGACCGCTTGCCGGTGTAGCACTGCCCTGAAATCCCGCGACCCCATCTAGCCACGAGGCGCCTCTCAACGGATAAAGCGCTCATTCGCGCTCCGAGAGGCTCCGAGCCCTCGGATGCATGCACGTAGGAGCGCTCGCCATGCCGGACGACTCGAAGGACGGGCTCGATCGCCGCGATTTCATGGTCGCGACCGTGGCCTCGGTCGGCGCGGCGGCGGCCTTCGCCCCCGGCACCGGAGCGGCGACAGCGCAAGGCGCGCCGGCGCGGGCCGCCGGCGCCGCCCAGCCGACGCCGCAGGGAACCGTCTACACGGGCGACGTGATCCAGGGAAAGAAGGTCGTCAGCGCGCTCGACGTCGGCGACCTGCCTCCCGGCAAGCACTACTTCTATTTCCGGGGGGTGCAGATGCCGACCGGACAGCACTGGTATGTGTCCGTCGTCGTCGCCAAGGGAGCAGAGGCCGGCAAGCGCGTCGTCCTGGTCAGCGGCGTGCACGGCGACGAGATCAGCCCGGTGCATATGATCCAGACCGTCATGAGCCAGCTCGACCCTGCCGCCATGTCCGGCACAGTGACGGCGGTTCTCGACGTCTCCCGGCCGGCCCTGGAGGGCATGGCGCGCCGCTGGCCCAATTCTGGCCGGGGCATAGATCTCATCGACATCAATCGCGAATGGCCCGGGAACGAGAACGGCGCCAGCGCGCCCAGCCGGCACGCCGGGCTGCTGTTCAACCGGCTGCTGCGGCCGAACGCCGACTATGCCATCGATTGCCATACGGCAGCGACCGGCATGGATATTACGGCGTTCCATCTGGCCCGCATGGACCTGCCCGAGGTGCGGGCGATGGCCGAGCTCTATCCGATCGACCAGATCTTCGACGATCCCGCCTATCCCACGCTGCTGGCGAATGCGTTCATCGATGCGGGGATCCCTGCGTTCACGCCCGAGATCGGTGCGCCGCGGGTGCTGGATCACGCCATGATCCCGCGCTTCGTGGAGGGCACGACGAACGTGCTGAAGCACCATGGCATCATCGCCGGCCCGATCGGCCGCACGGGGCGCGACTCGGACGTGTTCGTGGCCGACAGCGGCCACATCGTGCTGGCCACGCGAGGCGGCTTCGTCGAACTCCTGGTCAAGCTGAACGACAAGGTGGACGTCGGCCAGAAGCTTGCCATCCAGCGCAACACCTTCGGCGAGGTCGTGGCGGAGTACACGAGCGGCGTCGCCGGCGAGGTGTCGGGCTACCGCACGGATGCGACGGCAGAGCCGGGCACGCCGCTGGTGTTCATCTTCTACAACCGCACGCCCCCGGAACGGCCGGCCGACTACCCCGAGTGAGTGCTGGCGTCTGACCATATCATGCCCCCCGGGTCCGCGACCGGGTGAGAGGGCGCTGTCGGCCCCCTGTCCTCCGGCCCCGTCACCGGTCACGCGCGGCTTAGAGCGTTTTCCAGCGAAGTGGACACCGGTTCGCGTGAAGAAAGCGCGCCAAATCAAACAGATAGAGCATTTCGGCGATTCGAAGAAACGCGGAAATGCTCTAGGGAGGTCACATACGCCGCTTCACACGCCGCTGACGACGTTGGCCTGGGCCGGCAGCAGGTCGGGCGCACGATCGGGCGTCTCATCCTTCCAGCGGACCGATCCGAACGGCCGCTCCAGCATGCGGCGCACCCGGATCGGCTCGATGCCGAGATGGAAGTCGGACGCCGTCTGAAATAGCTGCCGCTCCAAGCGCGTTGCGCGACTGCGCTGGCGCAGGAAATCGTTCCAGGTGGGGCAGTGATAGCGCTCGGTCCACAGATGGGTGTCGCCGAGATCGCGGGCGATCGACCAGCCGTAGGCGCCGTTGCGCTGCCGGCTCGCCTGCACCTCCTGCATCACGCCATAGAACTCCCGCGCCCGCTGCGGATCGACCCGGTACTCGATCTCGATCACGATCGGCCCGCTGCGGCCTTTGATCGAGAGCGCCACCTCGGGGTCCGCCAACGGATCGACCGTCTGCTCGTCGCGGCTGCCGGCGGCCGGCATGCGCAGCCACAACCCGAGCAGCGGGGTGAGCAGCAGGGCCGCAGCAGAGAACAGCAGCGCATAGTCGGTGCCGAAGCCGTCGGCGATATGGCCCCAGAACCAGCTGCCCATGGCGATGCCGCCGGAAATCGCCGCCTGGAAGGTGGCCAGCGCGCGACCGGCGACCCAGCGCGGCGCCGAGAGCTGGATGTTGATGTTGAACAGGGTGATGGCGAGCATCCACCCGGCGCCGGCCACCACCAGCGCAGCCGCCGTCAGCACCGGCGCACGGCTCACGGCGACGATGGCGAGCCCGAGCCCCATCGTCACCACGCTGATGCGGATCGCCGTCTCGCTGGTGATGAACCGGCGGACGGTCTCGATGTTCAGCGCGCCGATCACGGCGCCCATGCCGAATGCGCCGAGCATCATGCCAAAGGTCTGCGCCCCGCCCCCCAGCAGGTCGCGGGCGATCAGCGCCATCAGCGCGAGCACCGAGGAGCCGCAGATGCCGGTGGCCAGGGTCCGCCACAGCACGATGCGGAGCGAGGGCGAATGCGAGATGTATCGCACGCCCGAGACGATGGCACGGCCGAGGCGCTCCGGCGGCAGCCGCGACGGCTCGACGTCGCGCCGCCACAGGAAGAATACGACGAGCAGCGGAAGGTACAGCACGGCGTTGCAGACGAAGGCCGCCACCGCCCCTGCGGTCGCCACGATAATACCGCCCAGCGCCGGTCCGAAGCTACGGGCGATGTTGTAGCTGATGCCGTTCAGGGCCACCGCGGACGGCAGCGTGTCCGGCGGCACCTGCTCGCTCACCGATGCCTGCCAGGACGGGCCGAACAAGGCCATGGCGCAGCCGATGAGGAAAGTGAAGATCAGGATGACGTTGGGGGTCAGAAGGTCGAGATGCGTCAGCACCGAGAGCGTAGCGGCGCTCGTCAGGCCGAGCGACATGGCCAACAGCCCGACGATGCGCCGATCGAACATGTCGGCGACGGCGCCGGCCGTGACCGCCAGCAGCATGACCGGCAACATCAGCGCCGTCTGCACCAGAGCCACCATGTCGGCCGACGAGGTCATCCGCGTCATGGCCCAGGCAGCGCCAACGCCATGGATCATGAGGCCCAGATTGGACAGGAGGCTCGCCGACCAGATCCGCCGAAACAGAGGGATGCGCAGGGGGGCGCCGATACCGTTGAGCAAGACAAGACCTTTCCAGACCGACAGCTGAAGCGCATCGCCGACATCACCACGGGCACAGCCCGCAAACCATCTGTAACCCGTAGAAATGAACGAATTCCGGGCAGGATGGGGCCTTCTTCGGGGCGGCGGCAGCGGCCGGGCGCCGCCCGCGATCGCGAGCACGCTCGGCATTCGCCTCGAGCACCGCGCACGACCGGCCTGGATCTCTGCAACAGCCGCGGTTCACCAGTCCGACGCCCGGTGAAAGCGGTTCGGAGAGCGGCGGCCCAAATCTTGCTCGAAAGGCTCTCAGTCCTGCATCCGTCGATCGAGGAGGCTGCCTCCATGATGAACGAATACAGTGCGGCGCACGTTCCTCATGCCGAACGCGCTCGCTATTGGTCCCAGTCCGTGACCGCGACGCTGTTTCCGCTCTCCGCCGACATTCGTGAGCCGTCGCGGTTCAACGGCCGCCTGCGGCAATGGGATCTCGCCACGACCTCGCTGTCTCACTTCCTGACCGAGGGGGTGCGCTACCGGCGCGAACGACACCACCTCAAACGCATTGCCGATGAGGATCTCCTGATCACCTTCGCCCTGCGGTCGGGGACCGAGTTCAGTCAGGGCGGCGTCTCGCTCACGTGCAAAAAGGACCACTTCATCGTGCAGCGGGGCAGCCTGCCCTACGAATTCGGCCATGCCGATGCCAACGAGTTGCTCGTGCTCAAGGTGAGGGCGGGCGATCTCACCCGGCATGTGCGCTCGATCGACCGCTTCTCCTCCTGTGCATTCGATGCCGGGCGCGGCATCGGCCGGCTGCTGCTCGACACCCTGCGCTCCCTGCCCCGGCATCTCGGCCAGAGCGATCGACGCATGCACGCCCGACTCGGCAGCCATGTGGTCGAGTTGGTCGGACTCGCGCTCGAAGGCGACGAGCGCATCGTCGCGAGCGGAGAGTCGACCGTGAAGCGCGCCCATCTGGCGCGGATCGAGCGCTTCATTCGTCAGCATCTCCACGAGCGCAGCCTCGCGCCGGAGACGATCGCGGCGGGATGCGGCATCTCGGTGCGCTATCTTCACGACCTGTTCAGCGGGGACGGGTTGACGATCGGGCGCTGGATCCGCGAGTTGCGGCTCAAAGCTGCGCGCGAGCAGCTCTCCGATGTAGCTCGCCGGGAGACCATCGCCGAGATCGCCTATCGCTGGGGATTTGGCGACCAGGCGCAGTTCAGCCGGCACTTCCGCGCGCAATTCGGCGTGACCCCGCGCGAGGTGCGACGCCGCGCCGGTCTGGGCGGCCAGGATGGATCGGGGCCAGGGGGCACCGAGACGCTGCATCTCCTGCCGCGGCCCGGATGACCGCGGTCCAATCGCCCCGATGCGGCTTGCCTGTCATGTCGCCGGCCGGGTGCTTGATCTCCATGATCGCGTCCCTTCCATGATCGCGTCCCTGGGGCCGCGGTCAGATATCGTCGCGCCCGAGCCAATGGATGTGGCGCGCGACGGACCTCGCCATCGCCGCCTCGGCCTCGGCCGGGATGACGCGGTCCCACCACGCGCCGTAGATCGCGTCATAGGACCAGGCGCCGATCCGCGCCGCGAGGCTGCGAACGGATGCCGCGCCCAGCGGGATGAAATTGGGATAGGAGCGCATGAAGGCGACGTGGCGCCCATCGGGCACGACTTGGAGAACGTCGCCGGAGAGAATGGCCCCCCTCCCGCCCGCCGCCTCGGCGACATGCAGCACCGCGCCGCCCTCGAAATGGCCGCCCGCGCGCAGCAAGGTGAGCCCCGGCAGGACTTCCCGCGCGTCGCCCTCCCAGAACGAGATGCACGGGTCGGGCCGCATCACCCATTCCCGGTCCGCCGCGTTGAGGTACACGGGCACGTCGCCAAACGCGCGGCTCCATTCCACCATCGCCGTGTAGTAGTGGGGATGCGAGATGGCGATGGCCGCCAGCCCACCCAGCCCGTCGATCAACTCTATGGTCGAGCTGTCGATGAGGGCGATGCAATCCCACAGCACGTTGCCGGCGGGCGTGCGCACCAGGAGCGCGCGCTGGCCGATGCCCACTTGAGGAACGGCGCCGATGCCGATGAACTCGCCCTCCTGACGGAACGCCGTCATGTGCGAGCGGCGCAGCTTTCGCAGCGTCGTCCAGGCCTGCCCGGAGGGCAGGACGAACTGGCGCTCGTCATGGCAAATGACACATTGCGCCGGCTCCGCCTCCGCCGGGGCATACTGCGTGCCGCAAGTGGTACAGATGAAGGCATCCACTGAACTGTCCCGACGTTGCGCCTGCCAGCCGCCTCGACGACGGCAGGCCCCCATGTCGCCGTCCTCTTTTGACGGTCAGGCGACCATCTCCGCCGGCGTCGCCTCACGCAGCAGCGGCAGGGCGGACCTGCCGAAGGCGCGTACGCCGTCGACGAAATCGGGGAAGGTCAGCAGCATGCCGCCGATGCCGGTCCGCGCTTCGATTTCAAGGATTTGCCGGGCGATGCTCCGCCAGGAGCCGTGGATCACCGGAAACCCCATGAAGGCAAGATTTCCTTCGGTGACATCGGCGGTCATGCCGTCGCGGAAATGCTTGCTGGTGCCCCCTGGATTGCTGTCCATGGAGGCGCTCCTGACGATGTTCATCAACGCCTCGCCATCGGCCCCGTCGACGATGTGCTGACAGCGCCGGGCGGCGGCCTCGTCGGTCTCGGCACCGATGATCGTCACCAACGCCAGCGTTCCGACCTTGCGGCCGAGTTTTGCCGATTCCGTCAGCACCGGCTGGGCGATGTCGCGTAGCTTCTCCGGACCGCCGAAGACGAAGTTGTACTCGGCATGCTCGGCCGTGAACTTCACGCCCTTCGGCGACTGGCCGGCACAGACGATGGGGATCTCGCGGCCCGGCGTCGGGAAGCATTCGCAGTCGTCGAGCTGGTAATACTTGCCCTTGAAGTTCGAGCGCCCGGTGCGCCAGAGCTCGCGCATCACGTGGATATATTCACCCGTCAGCTCGTAGCGCCTGTCGTGATAGTCGGCCGATGGCCATAGGCCCATCTGCGCATATTCCGGCTGGTTCCAGCCGGTCACGATGTTCACGCCGGCGCGCCCGCCGGAGATATCGTTGAAGGTCGTGATCATGCGCGCAGCAATGGCCGGATGGACGCCGAGCACCGGGACCGTCGCGTAGAGCTCGATGCGGCTGGTCGCCGCCGCCAACCCCGAAGCGAGCGCGATGGAATCCAGGCACGAATCCCAATAGCCAGTCTCGCCGCCGAAGCCCCGGTACTTGATCATCGAGAGGATGAAATCGAGGCCGATCTCCTCCGCGGCGCGCGTGATGGCCAGGCAGTGCTCCCAGCTTGGAATGTACTGCGGGCTGTTCTTGGAGATCACATAGCCATTCTGGCCATTGGGAAGAAAAACGCCGAGTCTCATGCGACGCATCTCCTAATTCGATCACTACCTGCGCCGCTCGAAAGAAGGGCGGGGTTCGCTCGTAATGGCTCGCATCGGCGGCATTGCCCGGCAATCGACAACCAGACGCAATGCTTCGACGATCAAATTCTTTCGCGCGGAGCGACAATGTCTCGGCCTCGTCCCGGCGATCGTCGGCCGATGGGACCATGGGCGGGTCCCGGCTCGCCGACGATCGGGCCCGCAGATGACGCGGTTCGAGCTCGGGTTCTCTTCGACGTCCGCGCCCCAACGGCAATCCCGGTCCTCGCAACAGCGACGAAGCTCGCTATCGGATCGCGACAGGTGCGGTCCATAACGGAACCGGCAGGCTACAGAACGAATCGGGATGGATCAGGAGCCCGCAGGATGACGACGGAGCAAGGTGTCCTTCGCATTTCGATTGCCGTCACGCTGGCCCTGGCCGGCCTCGGCATCCTCTTCGGCCTGCTGTCGGGCTCGTCTTCGATCATCTTCGACGGCGTCTACTCCCTGACCGACGCGACCATGACCATCGCGGCGCTGCTGGTGTCGAACCTCATCGTCGCCTCGACCAGCGGCGACCCCGCCAGAAGCCGGCTGGTGGAACGGTTCACCATGGGCTTCTGGCACCTGGAGCCCATGGTGCTCGGTCTGAACGGCGTCCTGCTGATGGGAGCGGCGACTGATGGCGGGCGGGCGGCCGCTCGCCTTCGACCACGCCATCGCCTACGCGGCGGTCACCGTCCTCGCCGCGGTCGGCATGACGATCTTCGGCACCAGCGCAAACCGCACCCTCAACTCCGCCTTCCTGGCGCTCGACGCGCGGGCCTGGCTCATGTCGGCTCTGCTGACCGCGGCGCTGCTCGTCGCGTTCATCTTCGGCTACCTGATCCAGGACACCCCCATGGCCTGGCTGTCGCCCTATATCGATCCCGCCGTTCTGGCCATGGTATGTATCGTCGTGATCCCGATGCCCATCGGGACGGTGCGGCAGGCCCTGGCCGACGTCCTGCTGGTCACGCCCGCCGACCTCAAGCAGCATGTCGACGAGATCGCGCAGGAGATCGTGCGCCGCTACGGCTTCATCTCCTATCGAGCCTATGTCGCACGGGTCGGCCGCGGCCGGCAGATCGAACTCTACTTCATCGTCCCGGCCGGCGGGCCGCCCAAGCGGTCGGAAGACTGGGACCTGATCCGCGATGACATCGGCGAAGCGATCGGCGGCGAAGGCCCTGACCGCTGGCTGACGATCGTCTTCACGACCGACCCGGAGTGGGCGGAATGAGCGGCGCCCCGGTGGCCGTGACACGAACCGAGGCCCTTCCCGGTCGCCGGCGGCAACGTACCCAAGGCCGCTGTGCGCCGCGATCGTCTGCGCCGGGCCGGGCGGCAAGCGCCGAGAACGAACCGCCGGGAATGCCCGGACGCCATGCCGCGCTCCGCCTGTCCTGTCGGCGGCGGCAGGCGTCCGACAGCCCGCACCAGGGCTCAACCTCAGCCCGCGGTCGGTCGCGGGTGCAAAGGGCCCCCTCCGCCGATCGCCGCTACGCGCAGTCAAGGGGCCGCCGGGACGGATCAGCTCGGGTCGTCGCGGTGGACGTCGTGCACCGCCATGCCGATCGATTCCGGCGGCTTCACCAACCAGGCGCGATGCTGCAAGGTCTTGCGCGTGTCCTCGTAGCCGGAATGCCAGTGCTCGCGCATAGAGGTACCGGAAAACTCGTAGTCCTTGGCGTCGCTCTCGTAGATCTTCTGCTGATAGATGAGATGGACGATGTTGATCTGCGGCACATCGGCCGCCATAACGGCGAGGAATTCCCGATCGTCATCCGTCAACGCCTCGGGCGGCACGCGCAACAGCGCCTGATATAGCTTGAGACGCAGATTGTGCATGCGCCTGAACGCATCGGTGTTGTTGCGCGTGCGGCTCGAATACATGATGTCCTTGTGGCGCGCGACCACATCCGCCATGTCGCGCGGGATGATGCCGCGCGCGCTGAACAGGTCGACCTGGAACACCAGGGTATCGCGCACGTCCTCCTGCTCCAGCAGATACTGCAAGGGCGTGTTGGAGACGATGCCGCCATCCCAATAGTATTCGTTCTCGATCAGAATGGCAGGGAACGCCGGCGGCAGCGCACCCGAGGCCATGATGTGCCGCGGCCCGATCACCTCGATCTCGCTGTCGAAATAGCGGAAGTTGCCGGTGCGGACGTTGACCGTGCCGACGCTGAGCCGGCGCTCGCGCTCGTTCAACACCTCCCAGTCGATCAGGCGATCGAGCGTCCGCTCCAGTTCGGCCGTGTCGTAGAAGCTGGTGGCGCCCGTGGCCCCGGCGAGTTGGAGCCACGGGTTGATCTCGCGCGGCTTGAAGAAGCCCGGCAGGCCCGACGACATCGTCAGCAGCGCGCTCGCCTGGTTGCGCAGCTTGCGGAACACGTCGCCCTCGGGGGTGAAGTGCCAGACCCTGCGGCTCGACACGGTCTCCCAAAAGTCCCGCAGCCGGTCGATCTGGTTCCCCGGCCGGTTGCCGGCGATGATCGCCGCGTTGATGGCGCCGATCGACACGCCCGACAGCCAGTTGGGACTGATGCCGGCCTCGGCGAGCGCCTGGAAGACGCCGGCCTGATAGGCGCCCAGCGCACCGCCGCCCTGGAGAACCAGTGCCACCGACTGATAGGAAGCCAGCAGCTCCGCCATGGGAGGCAACTCGCTTCTGCGCTTTCGCGCCGGGTTGGTCATGTCCATTATCGCTCAGCCCTGGCTCATATAGTCGTGCACAACTTCGCCCAGACCGAGCGTGAGGTCAGCAATGAAATGCACGGCAGAGACGACCTCTAGCACGGGAAGCCGCGCCACGTCCGCAATGACATGCCGGAACAGCTGAAGGTCGGCCGGGCCGGACCATGCCCCCTTCACACTGATATCCTTGAGATGGTAGCGCACCAGTTCGCAGATGCGCGGGCGCGCATCCACGTGCGGGATGATCTTGACGAGAAAGTTCGGCTTGGCCAGCGAATGGGCCACCTCATCCGGGTCGAGGGCACGGTGCTTGTAGCCCATGGTCGCGGTGGCGCAGAGCACCGTGCCGTAGTGCAGCGTGCCGACGATCACCTCGCCCTCGTGGACGAGCTTGGGAGACGCGAGCTTCTTGGGAAAGCCCCAGATCTCCCGTCCGCCGGCGATCGGCGCGTCGTCGTCGAGATACATGGCGTGGACGTAGACCCCCTCCTCGCCGCGGAAGCGGACGGGTATCACCTGCCCGGTCTCGGTATAGTCGCCGAAGCCGGTCGAGTCCGGCATCTTGATGAACTCGTACTTGACCACCGGCTCGGCGATCTCGAGCGGCTCGGGCACGACCGCTCGCAGCGCCTCCGGATCGGTCCGGTAACTGACGATGACATACTCCCGGTCGATGAAGCGGTAAGGCCCCTTGGGATAGGCCGGATTGGCGAGGGGCATTGCATAGGCGCGGCGAACGTCTTCGGTCTTCATGTCTGCCCTTCCGCGTGGGAGAATCCGGCCACCGGCGTTCAGCGCGCTGATTGCACCGCGGCTGCGCGTAATCTATCGTCGAGCGTGACAAGCCGATGACGCTGCGCCTGTTCAGAATAATGCGTATGCAACCTTGGCAAAGGCAAACTTAGCATTGGTCGCCCCGCGCCCTATTGAGATCATTTTGACGATCGCGCAAATATCTTTGTTCCCGGCGCTGAGATCTGATACTTCGTCATACAAATGTTAGACATCGACGCTAGCTACGGATTCACTTCTCGGGACGACGTGCCGCGCCCCGGGCCGCAGGCCGGCACCGATCTGCTCGACCCTTCGCGGCACGCAACCCGGAGAAGCCCATGAGCGTCGGCCTGATCGCCCTTCTCGACGACGTCGCCGTGCTGGCCAAGGTTGCGGCCGCATCGCTCGACGATGTCGCCAGCCAGGCGATGCGCGCCGGCACCAAGGCAGCCGGCGTGGTCATCGACGACGCCGCGGTGACGCCGCGCTATGTGACCGGCTTCTCCGCCGCGCGCGAGTTGCCGATCATCGGCCGAATCGCGGTCGGTTCGCTCAGGAACAAGCTGCTGATCCTGCTGCCGGCGGCGCTCGCGCTCAGCCTTCTGCTGCCCCAGGCCATCATGCCGTTGCTCATGATCGGCGGCATCTATCTCTGCTACGAGGGGGCCGAGAAGGTCTACCAGCTCGCCTTCCCCCATGCCGCCCACGCGCATGAGGCCGACATCGAGACGATCAGCCTCGACGCCAAGTCGTTCGAGGACCAGAAGGTCGCCGGCGCCATCCGGACCGACTTCATCCTCTCGGCCGAGATCATGACCATCGCGCTGGGCACGATCCCCGATGCGCCTCTGGCGACCCAGGCGGTGGTGCTGGCCGTGGTCGGCGTCCTCATCACCGTGGCCGTCTACGGCGTCGTCGCCCTGATCGTGAAGGCCGACGACCTCGGGCTCGCGCTCGCCCGCGCCGCGTCGCCCTCCCCGCTCGGCGCGCTGTCGCGGCTGATCGGCCGCGGGCTCGTCCAGGGCATGCCGTATTTCCTGAAGGCGCTCGGCCTGATCGGGACGGCGGCCATGATCTGGGTGGGGGGCGGCATCGTCCTGCACGGCTTCGAGAGCTACGGCTACGGCTGGTTGAGCCACCTCCTGCACGCGGCCGGCGAGCAGACGGCGCACGCTTTTCCCTCCATCGGCTCCCTCGCCTCCTGGCTCGTGCAGGCGGCCGGCGCGGGCCTCGCCGGCCTCGCCATCGGAGCGCTGACCATTCCGGCGATGAGCTACGGCGTCTCGCCCTTGTGGAGGTGGGTCAAGGCGCGGGTCGCGCCGGCCCGCGCGGTCTAACGCGCGTCATCCCTCCCTTCCCTCGGCGGGAGGACGCCCCGAGGCTGCGACTCGGGGCTGCCTCGTGGCTGACGACCAAGGGCAGCGGCCCCCTCACTCAGGCGGTCGGAACGGTGCCGCCGTCGATCACGTGTTCGCTGCCGGTGATGGCGCCTGCGCGCGGCGAGGCGAGAAAGGCAACGAAGTCGGCGACTTCCCGCGGCTGCGCCGGGCGGCCGAGCGGGATGCCACCAAGTGAACCCATGATGATCCGCTTACCGCCCTCGTAGTCGGTCCCGGCCTGCCGGGCGAGACGTTCGGCCAGTGCAACCGCAGCCTCCGTCTCCACCCAGCCGGGGGAAACCCGCACCACACGAACGCCCTTCGGTGTCACCTCCTTCGACAGGCTCTTGCTGTAGGTCGACAGCGCAGCCTTCGCGGCGGCGTAGGCCGTCGTCGATTCCGGCAGCGGAAGTTGGTGCTGGATCGACGTGACGTGAATGACGACGCCGGACCCTTGGGCGATCATCGCCGGCACCAGCGCACGATCGAGGCGAACCGCCGACATCAGGTTGAGATTGAGCTCTGCCCACCATTCGTCGTCGCCGAGAGCGGCGAAGCCACCGGCCGGCGCGGAGGAGCCGCCGAGCACGTTGACGAGGATGTCGATCCCGCCGAGCCGGGCGAGCACGGCCTCGGCGACCGCAGAGCACCCCGCCGCCGTGGTGATGTCGGCTGCGATGAAGCCACCCCCGCTCCTGGCGTCAGGTGCCGTACGGGCCGTCGCGATCACTCGCGCCCCCTGCTCGCGCAGGACGGCGGCGACGGCCGCACCGATCCCCTTGCTGCCGCCCGTCACCAGAGCCCGGGCGCCGCCGAGGCCGAGATCGAGGCTCATGGCGCGATCTCCAGGGAGGCGATCTTGTCGCCGGCGAGGACGAAGACATAACGCAGGTCGACGGGGCTGCCGGGAAAATTGCCCGTAACCCGGCTGGTGACGACGACCCGCGCCGGCTCGACGGCGACGGCGACCGGATCGCTCGTATAACTGTACCGGACCGATGCCTCCGTCCGCCATTTCGCGATCGCGGCGCGGCCGGCATGGGCGTGCCCTTCGTCCTTCACGACGGCCTCGTCGGTGAAGCACATGGCGATGGCGCCATCGGCAACTTTGTCAGCGGCGAAGTAGGCGGCGACGGGCGCCGGCAGATCGAGCGACATACGCGTTCCCTTTCAGTGGGCTCAAGCGGACGCCGCGTGCGGCCGCGCAACAGCGGTTGTTGCGCGGGAAAGATGCCCCTACACTTACCAAAGAACAAGAACGCACGAAAAAGTAGGGTACTAACCTTTGGGTAAGGTCGAATATACCGCCGCATCCGCGGCCGACGGCGTGGAACAGGCCTTCAAGATGCTGGAGGGCCGCTGGAAGCTCGTGATCCTGTTCCACCTGTTCGGCGGCAAGTTGGCGCGCTTCTCCGAGCTCGAACGCGCCATCCCGGGCATTTCGCAAAAGATGCTCATCCAGCAACTGCGGCAGATGGAAGGCGATGGCATCGTGCGCCGCATCGTGCATCATCAGGTGCCGCCCAAGGTCGAGTACGGCTTGACGGACTGGGGACAGGCGCTCTGCCCGGCTCTCGATGCGCTGCTCACCTGGGCCGGGCAGCGCGCGGGAGCGCGATGAGTTAGCTGCGGGGCCGGGCCCACGGCCGGCCCTTGGCGAGCTCGGCGACGGCTTCCGTGAGGCGCTGCCTGATCACCTCCTCGCTATGGCCGGCGTCACGCAGTGTCTCCGCCAGGGTCGCGACGGCCTGCGCGATCAACGCGTCGCCGGCGCTCAGCTGCGCGGCGAGTTCGTCCATCTCGGCCTCCGTCACGATGGAGATGGCCGCGGTGGTGGGATGGTCATCGTGCCCAGGCATGGCGCCCCCTCGCATGCAAGGTAACGCTAGTCGTCCAGCATACCTTTAGCAGGCCGCGCCCCTGCCGGCATCTACTGCTTGTGCTACGGGACGGAGCGGATGGCGCGGGGGCCCATGCAGAGGGGCTCCTCGGCATCAACACGAGGCCGGGGGGCACAACCTCGGAAACCCTTCATACTGGCCCGCGTGGCTACCTGCGGCATTGGGGAAGCCCGGCTTGGTCAGATAGCCCCTCGGCGGCACGAAGCTGTAGATCGTGCGCCGGGGCGCCTCGTGCCAGCCGATGTTGAAGGCGCCGAGCCTGGGGAAGAACTGGAGCTCGCTGTACGGCAGATGGTCGTGGATCCACCACGCCATGGCCTGCCACGGCGTCCCCTGCTCGAGCCGCACCGCAAACCAGGGCACGACGACGCAGGCCATGGCGCCCATGCCCTTCCCGTCGAGACGATCCCAGATGTGCCGTGCGCGGTTGCGCTCGTTCGAGGCGCAGCTCAACGCGTGCCGGTTGCCGTAGTCGTTGACCGCCGGGGAGCGGTAGGCGGATCGAATCGCGATCCGGCCGAAGGTCGCCTGCAAGGGCTCCAGGAGGTCCTGGCAGAGCCGCCGCCCTGCGGCGATCGCCAGATCGGGGTGGTCGGGCAGGTTGGGGATGCCGTGGACGTTGGCGATCTCGCTGTACAGAAAATCGCGCATGAAGAACGAAGGCGAGAGCTGGATACGGCCCAGCGCTTCGGCGCTTCGCACCGTCCGCGGCGCCCTCATGCCCGTTTCGCCCTTCGCTCGTCCGGCGCGCGCCTCACGCGCCGCTGGTCCAGAACGCCGGCACCGCGGGCTCGAGCCCGCCGCCGATGCGGACCGGCGCGATCCGCAGCGCCAGCCCGGTTTCGTCGTCGGTCTCGACGGCGACGCCGCACATGGTCGCCGCCCCGCTCGCCGGTTCGGGATGGCCGGACGGAATCCCGGTCGTGAAGCGCCGGAGCAGCCCGTCCTTGCGCATGCCGACGATGGAATCGTAGTCGCCGGTCATGCCGACGTCGGTGATGTAGGCGGTGCCGCCCGGCAGGACGCGATGATCGGCGCTCGGCGTATGCGTGTGCGTGCCGGCCACGAGGCTGACGCGGCCATCGCAGAAATGCCCGGCCCCTTGCTTCTCGCTGGTGGCTTCGCAGTGGAAATCGACAACGATGGCATCAGCCGAGCGGCGCAGCGGCCGCGCCCTGAGCTCACGGTCGATGATGCCGAAGGGGTCCTCCGCCGGATCCATGAACAGCCGGCCCAGAGCATTGATGACGAGCGCCCGCCGCCCACCCTTGGTCTCGACCAGCCCGGCACCCCGCCCCGGCGCCGTCGGCAGGTAGTTGATCGGCCGGATGAGGCGCGGCGCCCGGCCGATGAACTCGACGGTCTCCTTGCGCGCCCAGGTGTGATTGCCCAGCGTTACCGCATCCGCTCCCGCGGCGACGATCTCGTCGTAGGCCTGCTCCGTGATGCCGAAGCCGGTCCCAGCCGAGTTCTCTCCGTTGACGACAGTGAGATCGATCCTCCAGTCGGAGATGGCCCCGGGCAGATGCGCGGCGATCGCATCGAGGCCGGCTCGGCCGATGACATCGCCGATGAACAGGATTCGCAAGCTACGCCTCCCCATTGACCGCAACTGCGCTGCCGGCAGCAAGAGCATTTCGCAATCGGACGAGATCATCCAATTGGGAAACGCTCCAACCCCCTCGTTCCGGAGCGCTTCCTTTGCGATTGGGTGATTCCACCCGGTCGCAAAGCACTCTACGGGTAGGTCGAGGCACCACCTCATGCAAGGGCCCGACGTTGCCGAAGCGGCCGCGTCGATCCGGCAGCACCGCAGCTGGGGAAAGTCCGACTCGCGGCGCCGCATGCCGGGCCCAAGGGCTGCCGCGGGCGGTGCGCTGGCAGGGCAGGAGCCGCGCTGGTCAATCGGTTGGCCGGTTCGCTTGGGCGCGCGTCGGGCTGTCTGGTCCACTGCGGAGCAATTGGCCTGTCCGGCTTGCGCGCGGCGCCGGCCTGCCGCGCAGGCCGCTTGCCCGGCCTCACGCGCTTCGTCTCCGTGCGGTCGGCACACGACGGCCTTTCCAGCGCTGTGATATAGAGCCGTCCGCGCACCCACGCTCCGCGGTTCATGGGAGGCTCAGATAGCGGCGTTTCGATTCATCCACGCGGCGGACGTTCACCTGGATTCGCCGCTGCGCTCGCTCGCGATGCGCGATCCCGGCCTCGCCGCGTTGATCGGCAACGCGACCCGGCGGGCCTTCGTGCGCATCGTTGACCTCTGCCTCGAGGAGCGGGTCGACGCGCTGCTTCTAGCCGGCGACCTCTACGACGGCGATCAGACATCGATGAAGACCGCGCGCTTCCTCGCCGAGCAGATCCGGCGTCTGCACGAGGCGGCAATCCGTGTCTTCGTCATCCGCGGCAACCATGACGCGCTCTCGCGGATCACCACGGAACTCACCCTGCCCGAATCGGTCAAGGTCTTCGGCGGCCGGGCCGAAACCGTCCTCGTCGACCGGGATGCCGGCTCCCTCCCGGTCGCCATTCACGGCCTGAGCTTCGCCCAGCCGCGCGCGCCCGAGAGCCTGATCGCGAAATACGGACCGGCCGTGGCCGGCGCCGTCAACATCGGCATTCTCCACACGAGCCTCGCCGGGGCCCCGGGGCACGATCCCTACGCCCCTTGCAGCCTCGCCGACCTCAAGGCGACCGGCTTCCACTATTGGGCGCTCGGCCACGTGCATCGGCGCGCCGTCGTCGAGGGACCGTGCACGATCGTCATGCCGGGCATGCCGCAAGGCCGTGACGTCAACGAGGCCGGCCCCAAGTCCGTGACCCTGGTCACCATCGGCGACGACCGCTCGATCCGGATCGAGGAGAAGCCGACCAGCCTTGCGCAGTTCGAGCGGATCGCCCTCGACGTCACCGGCGTGGAGGATTGGCCCGACCTCGTCGCCCTGCTCGGCCACGCCATCGAACGCGCCCGCAAGCGCTGCGCCGCGGAGCATCTGGTGGTGCGCCTGCGCCTCGCCGGGACGACAGCGCTCGCCTGGCGCATGCGGCGCGACCTCGATCTGCTCAAGGCGGAAGCGGACGAGCGGGCCGCCGGCATCGGCGCCTCGTGGGTCGAGAAGCTGGAGGTCGACTGCCAGGCCCCTGGGGCCGACGCCGGCTCGTCAGCCGATCCGCTCGTGGAGCTTCACCGCCTCATCGGCGAGGACATCTTGCAATCCGACGCCTTCAAGGCCGAGCTCGTGGCCATCGCCGAGGAGCTCAAGGCCCAGCTCCCGGGGGGCGCCCGGGATGTCCTCGGCGCCGACGAGGCGCAGTTCAATGCCCGTCTCGCCAGCCTGGCCCGGGAGGGCACCGACGACGTGATCGCCCGCCTGCACGCAGGCCACAGAGGTGTCCAGCCCTGATGCGCCTGCAACGTCTCGACCTCACGCGCTACGGCAAGTTCACCGGGCACAGCATCGACTTCGGCGAGCGGGCGGCGAAGCAGCCGGACCTGCACATCATCTACGGCCCCAATGAAGCCGGAAAATCGACGGCGCTGGCGGCGTTCCTCGATCTTCTGTTCGGCATCAAGCCCCAGAGCCCGTTCAACTTCCTCCACCCTTACGCGACCATGCGGATCGACGGGGCGCTGGAGCTGGCGCACGGGGTGCAGGAGCTCGGCCGCATCAAGCGGCTGCAGAACAGCCTGCTCGACCGGCAGGGACAGCCGCTTCCCGAGAGCATCATCGCCGGGGAGCTCGGCATCGATCGCGACTCCTATTGCACCATGTTCTGCCTGGACGACGAGACGCTGGAGGCCGGCGGCGAGAGCATCCTGGCGAGCAAGGGCGATCTCGGCCAGTTGCTCTTTTCGGCCAGTGCCGGGCTTGCCGATCTGAGCCGCAGCCTCCTTGACGTGCGGGCGCAGGCCGACCGGTTCTACAAGCGGCGGGCGCACAATGGCGCGCTCGGTGAGCTCAAGGCGCGGTTGGCCGAGCTGAAGGCCGAGCGCGAGCGGATCGACACGCTGGCATCCGACCATCGACAGCTGGTGGACACGCGCGATCGCGCCGCCGCCCACTACCAGGATGCCCTCGCCTGTCGCGGCCAGACCCAGGCCCGGATTGACGAAATCCAGCGCCATCTGGGGGCCTTGCCGCGGCTCGCCACTCTCCGCGCTCTGCGCCAGCGGCTCCTGCCGCTGGCCGACGTGCCGGATGCTCCCCGCGGTTGGGCCGAGGACCTGCCGCGGCTGCGCGACCAGGAGATCGAACTCGACGTGCGCCTGCGGGCGGCCGCCACCGAGGCCGAGCAGCTGTCGCGGGACATCGATGCAATCGTAGTCGACGCGGCGGCGCTCGGCCTGGCGACAAAGGCCGGGCGCCTCGGCGACCTGCGTGCCCGCTTCGTCACCGCCGAGCAGGACGTGCCCGAGCGACGTCTGCAGCTGCGAGCGGCTGAGCTCGTTATCTCGGGGCTGCTGGCCCGCCTCGAGCGCGAGGCCGAGACGGATCCTCGGCGCCTGCTGCTGCCGGCGTCGACGACCGCCGCCCTGCGGTCGCTGATCGAGGCCCGCTCCGGCATCGACGCGGCCTTGCGAACAGCCGGCGCGGAACTGTCGGCGGCGCGGCGCCGCCTGCAGACCGCCCGCGCCAGGCTCCACGCGGCGGCTGGCAGCGATGGCGCCGCACGCGCCACCGACATGGCCGGGCTCGCGGCCGCCATGGCGGAGGCCCGGGCGAGCGATCATGCGGCTCGCGTCCGGCTGGCGAAGCGCGATCGCGATGCGGCGCAGGCCCTGCTGGCGGACCGCATACGAGGCCTCGGCCCCTGGCGCGGCGAGGCCGGCGAGCTGGCCGCCGCGCCGGCGCTTGACGCAGACGCCGTGGAGTACTGGAGACGGGCGCTTGACGATGCCGAGACGCGCCTGGCGCGGCACGACAGCGAGCTCGCGCGGCTGGACGCTGAAACCATCCGTCTCGAGGCTGAACGGGACGCCGTCGGCGGCGCCACCGGGATCGTCTCCGATCAGGACGCGGCGGCGATCCGGACGCAGCGCGAGCAGGCCTGGGCGGTCCACCGGCGCAGTCTCGATGCGGAGAGCGCCGACAAGTTCGAGGCAGCTTTCCGGCGGGACGACATCGTCACCGCCGCCCGCATGGGCCACTTGACGGAGCTGGCCCGACTGCATCGGCTCGGGCAGGCGCATGCCGTCGGCGCGGCCGCGCAAGCGCACGAGGCACGGCTGCAGGAGGCCGCTGCACGGCGCCTAGAGGAGCTGCGCCTCGGCTTTGCCGACGCGGTCCGGGGCCTGTCGTCGATGCTGCCGGACGATTGGGCACCAGCACAGCTGCAGGCCTGGCTGGCGCGTCGGAGCGCCGCACTCGCGGCCAAGGCCGCGGCCGAGACGGCGGAGCGGGATCTGCGCCAGGCGGAGACAGACGGCGCGGCAATCCAGGCGACCGTGTCTGCGGCGCTGACGGCGGCGAGCGTCCCCCACGCCGGCAACGCCGGCGTCGACGCGCTCCTGGCCGCCGCCCAGGCCGCCATCGAACGGCAAGCGGAGTTCGCCGCATTGCGGCATGCGGTCGTGGAGGCCGAGCGCGAGCTCGCCAGCCGCGATGCCGCCAGCCGACAGGCGGCCGCCGACGAGCGGCGCTGGACCATCGCGTGGGGCAGAAACTGCGCGCGCTGCTGGCTCGGCGAAGGCGGCGAGGCGCCGGCCCTCGCCGCGGTGCGCGAGATCCTCGGCGCGCTCGCCGAGCTCGGACCTGCCGTGACCACACGGGCCGGCCTCGTCGACCGCATCGACAAGATGGAAGCTGACCGGGCCGCCTTCCGCAGGGAGGTCGAAGCCGTTGCGAGCGCCATGGCCATTGCGGCTGCCGGCGCGGACCCGCTTGATCTGGAGACGCGCATCGCCGAGCGGATCGACGCGGCGCGGGCCGCGCAGGCACGAAGGAACGAGGTGAGCGCCAGACGCGCGGCGGCGCAGCAGCGACAGCAGTCCCTTGCCGACGATGCGGCCGTGCTCGGCCGGCGCAAGAGCGAGATGACGGCGCATTTCGGCGTCGCCGCCCTGGTCGACGTCGAGGCCAAGCTGCGCGCGAGCGAACAGCGGACCGCGTTGCAGGGCCAGGCCGATGACGCCGAGCGCGAGATCGTCGATGCGCTACGGTCGCCCACGCTGGCGCAAGCCGAGCGCGTGCTCGATGCGGCGGACCGGGCCGCGCTGGAGACGGAGCTCATCGAACTCAGGGCCCGCTTCGACGACTACGACCGGCGCTGCCATGAGCTCTTTGCCGCCCGCAACAAGGCGGCAGACGCCATCGAGGCGGTCGGGGGCGACGCCAGGGTCGCCGAGATCGAGGAACAGCGGCGCACCATCCTGCTCGAGGTCGAGGAGGGCGCCGTCCAGTACGTGCGCCTGCGGGCCGGAACCGCCGCGATGGAGCGTGCCCTGCATGCGTACCGCGAGCGGCACCGCAGCTCGATGATGGCGCACGCCTCCAAAGCCTTCCGTGCCATCAGCCAGGGCGCCTATGCGGGTTTGAGGACCCAACCGGTGAAGGACAGCGAGACCCTGATCGCGCTGCCCGCCGGCGGCGGCTCCAAGCAGGCCGAGGAGCTGTCGAAGGGCACGCGCTTCCAGCTCTATCTGGCGCTGCGCGTGGCAGGCTACTACGAGTTCGCCCGCGCCCGCCCGGCCGTCCCCTTCATCGCCGACGACATCATGGAGACCTTCGACGATTTCCGGGCGGAGGAGGCCTTCCGGCTGTTCGCCGAGATGGCGGAAGTGGGCCAGGTGATCTACCTGACCCACCATCGCCATCTCTGCGAGATCGCGGCGCGGGTGTGCCCGACGGTCAAGATCCACGACCTCTCCCGGCGCGCCTCCCCGTTCGTCAGCCGGCGCGAAGCGAAGGAGGGGCGGAACCGCTGAGGCTTTGGGCGCCGGGAGCATGATCCCAAAAAAGGGGCCACCGATCCGTGCCTTGCGGAAGCGGCAAGAAGGCTGAGAGTGCTGCCTCGCCAGTTGACCGCGTCGAGCTGACATTCTCACGGAGTAACAATGGAGCGGACAGCGGTTCACATCGCGCTGATCACCGGGCCTGCCGGCGTCGGAAAATCGACCCTGTGCTGGGAACTGGGCGCCCAGCTTGCAGCAGGCGGAATCGCTCACGCGGCGATCGAGACCGATGAGCTCGACCGGGTGCATCCTCGCCCGCGCGCCGAGGATCTGGATCGGATCAGCCCCGGCGTCCGCGATGTCAGCCAGATCAATCTGGCGGCGCTCTGGTCCACCTACCGGGCGCTCGGCCATTGCCGCCTGATCATGTCCGGGGTGATGCTGCATCTCGGCTTCGACCGGCGCTGGATCCAGGCGGCCATCCCCGAGGCCGAGATCTCCGTGGTCCGCCTGCGCGCGTCCGAGCCGACGCTGCTGGAGCGACTGGACCAGCGCGAGATCGGTTCCGGCCTCGACGACCAGGTCGAGCGCACCCTGCGCCAGGCCCGGCGCATGGCGTCCGAGGACACCGACGGCCTGATCGTCGTGCCGACCGACGGCCGCAGGCCGCCGGAACTGGCCAAGTCCGTGCTCGATAGACTCGGCTGGATGACGGATGCGCAAAGCTCGGGAGAGGCCGAATAGAGCCGCCACGGGTGAGCGGCGTGGCCACGTCGGCTCAATCTGCGCCGACGCCTGCCGCGGCCCGCGTCGCTTCACCCGCCGCCCGCGCCACCAGCGACGCGAACGGCTCAATCTCCCGCTCGCGCAGGGCGAACATCCAATAACGCAACGGAACCTCCAGCCGGCCGACCCGGCTCAGCGTCGCCGAGGCCAGCGCCGTGGCCGCTGCCCGTTCCGGCACCAGGCCGATGAACCGGCCGCTGCGCAGAGCGGTGAGAACCGCCATGGTCGAGGTTAGCCGCAGACGCGGATGAGCGATCCCGCGCAGACTGACGCGATGGCTGGCCAGGGCGGCGAGGATCACCGGAGTGAGGTCGGACTGCTCCCACAGCAGCGGCCCGTGTTCCGCCAGGTCCCCCCAGGAGAGCGCCGAGGAGATGCCGCTGGCACGTTCGGGCGCGGCGCACAGGATGATCCGATCGGCGAACACGCCGAGGTGGCGAAACTGCGGATGGCTCGGCATCGTCTCCGTCACACCGACATCGGCGGTGCCTCGCATCACCCAGGCGCTGACCTCGTCGGCGCTGCCGCGCAGCAGATCGACCTTCGGCATCGCGCTCTCACCACCGATGCGGGCGATCAACTCGGGTATCCACTGGTCATAGGCATTCTGCGTGCAGGCGACGATGGGATAGCGATCGGCCGGCGAGCGGCGGCTCTCGACGCGGCGGATGGTAAGCTCGACGTCCCTGAGGATGCGCTCTGCCTCGCTCAAGAGGACCTGGCCAGCCTCGGTGAGCACAAGCCGACGGCCGGACCGGTCGAACAGCATCACGCCATGCTTCTCTTCGAGCTTCTTGATCGAGATGCTGACGGCCGACTGGGTGAGGCCGAGCTTCTCGGCGGCGTGCGTAAAGCTGCCGTAGTGGGCCGCCTCAAGAAAGATCTTCATCTGCTCGAAGGTCATGCTGCGCCCGCCCTTCCGATCGAACCGATGCCGACCCGCCGCCCCATGCGCTCGGCCCGGCCACGATCGGCCGGCGTCGATCGCGTCGCCGGCGAGGAAAGCCAAGTCATATCAAAAGGTTAACCGACTGGCCACGGCTGCGCGCTGACGCGCACTCGCCGGCGATCGCAATCAAGAACCATGCCACGGGCGCCGCGCGACGCGGGCGGGAAGCCTCGCGCAAGGCAGAGGCGCAGCGCGGCTGACACCGTATGAGGCACCGGTCACCGGTCGCAGAAGTCCGGTTGATCGAGGGCCATCGGCGGCGAGAGCAGGCTCCGGCTTCCCTAAAAAGAAATCAGTCGCACTTCACGACATCAATCGATCGATCCGTCGCCGTTCGACTTACAAGCAATTATCTGCAAATACGTTAGTCAATACGTATAATACTGATTAAATATTAGACATTTGTGACAGACAGCCCGCTTGGCATCGCGTTTGCGGAGCGCCCCCAAAGGGCGGCCCTGGTCGCTCCGGCGTGGTTGCACAGGAGACCGCTATGCAGAAATCGGATCTGGTGTTGTCTCCGGGCCTGTCTCAGGGGCTCGGCCTAGCCCTCATGATCGGCACGGGCCTGCTCTGTCTGGCATTGGCGTACATGATCAAGACGAGGCTGGTCCGCAACACACACGACTTCATCATCTCGAACCGTCGTATCGGCCTCGGCTTCGGCGTCGGCTCGATCATCTCCGTGTGGACCTGGGCCATGGCGGTGATGATGAGCACGGCGATGACCTACCAATGGGGCCTGTCGGGACTGTTCTGGTTCGTCGTGCCCAATGGCTTCGCCGTCATGGCCGTAGTCCCGCTGGCTAAGATCCTTCGCCGACGCATGCCAGCCGGCTACACCATCAGCCAGTTCATCTTCAGTCGGTTCGAACAATCCAAGGTCACGTCCGGCGTCGTCACGATCACGATGATCTTCGGCATCATTCTCGAGATCTTGATTAACCTCAAGGGAACGGCCGTCGTCATGTCGACGGTGTTCTCCATAGATTGGCGCCTCGCAACGATGGTCACGGTCGTCGTCGTACTGACCTACTCCTATTTCGGCGGCCTGTGGACGAGCGTCATGACGGGCACGCTCAACACCTGGATGATCACGGTGCCGGCTGCAATCGTGATCGTGGCCGTCTTCGGCATGATCGACGGCGGCGCGACGGCGGTGTTCGACACCGTCGACGCGAGCAAGCCCTCGAACCTCTCTATCATGAACGCGGATGCCGCCGCGGGCTTCGGGATCACCCTGGCATTCGGCCTGCTCGCAGCAACCGTGGCGGACCAGACCTTCTGGCAGAAGGTCTGGGCGATCCGGCCGAACCAGGTGGCCCGCACGTTCCTGTGGTCGGGCGCCCTGTTCTATCCGATCCCTATCTGCTTCGGCATGCTGGGTCTCGTCGCGCTGGCATACGGGCTGACACCGGCCGACGTGGGCGGCGACATCGTGGCGGTCGGCCCCTACATCGTCTCCCACATTGGGCTGCCCCTCATCCTCATCCTCGCTTACGTCCTGGCCATCCTGGCGGCCTGCTACTCCACCATCGACGGCGCGAGCTCAGCCCTCTCGTCGATCGTGGCCGTCGACATCATCAAACGCTATGCGCCCAAGACCAGCGAGACATGGCTGTTCTATATAACCAAGCTGTCGGTGCTGATCGGCGGCATCGTGGCGGCGGCCATCGTTCTATCGGGCGCCGACTTCACCTCGCTGGTGCTTACGACTTACGCGCTCAAGACGTCCATCCTGCTGCCGCTCATCCTGGCCATCGTGTGGCCGCGAACCAACACCGTCGGCTTCGTCGGCGGCATCGTGCTGTCGATCCTGATCGGGATGCCCCTGCGCGCCATGTACGGCGAACTGGCCGGGACGCTCGCGATCGTCGGCATCAGCGGTGGCGCGGTCATCGTCGCGGGCCTGCTGTCTCGCCGCAGCTTCGACATGAACAACCTTGGCGTCAAGCAGGCCATGAGGCTGGAGGGCTGAGGCACTGTTACCTCAACACCGCGCCCCGACAGTCCCAACGGGCGCCGTCATCACTCCTCGACTGGACGGAATCTCTCCATGAGCACGCTCTTTATCATCTTCCTGGTATTGGCCGCGGCCACGACCGCACTGTTCTTTGCAGGGTATGCGCGCGGCGTCCGCATAGCACTCGCCAGCTACGCCGACGACCGGGTCGAGGTCGACGACAGCGGCGACCTCAGCACCTACTGGTGGCCCATCGCGCTAGCCGTGCTCGGCGCCGCCATGATCATCGCGCTCGTGGGCGTGAGCCCTGTCTTCATCTATGTCGCCCCGCTGCTCGCCCTGATCACGGCTGCCGGCAACGGTCTTGCTTTCTTCATCGACGACGACGCAACCGGCGCGGAGTGATCGATGCCACGCAAGGTCATCTGAACGCAACGGAAGGACTTCGATGCAATTCGGAATCTGGCTCCCCGTCTACGGCGGCTGGCTGCGCACGTCGGAGCAGCCGACCACCCCCGACATCGCCTCCTGCCTGGCCATCGCGCAGCAGGCCGAGGCGCTGGGCTTCGACTTCCTCTACGCCTCCGAAAACCTGCTCAACTGCATCCACGGCCCGCAGGAGAGCGTTGCCGATGCCTGGAGCCTGCTTGCGGCCATTGCCGCCACGACGAGCAAGGTGGGCCTGTGCGGAGCGGTAAAGCCCGGCTTCCGGTCGCCGTTCCTCGTCGCACGCATGCTCGACACCTTGACCAAAGTCGCTGATCGACCCCTCGCCCTCAATATCGTCTGCGGCTGGTGGAAGGAGGAGTTCGAGCTGTCCGGTGTCGACTGGCTCGACCATGACGGCCGCTACGACCGAGCTGCCGATTTCCTACGCTCGCTTAACGGCCTGTTCCAGCCGCCGCTCGATTTGACCCTGCCGGCCGACCGCGAGGATCCGGCCGTATTTCCACGCGGCCCGGACGATCCGACCGCCCGAGCGCCGAGCTATGGCCTCGACCAGGCGGCACTGCCGGACATCTGGATCGCCGGCCATTCCCGGCGCGCCATGCAGATGGCAGCCGAGTGGGGCCATTGTCTGTTCCTCAACGGTATGCCTGACGATCAGCTCGCGCGGCACGTCGAAGCGGCGCAGCAGGAAGCCAACCGTTGGGGACGCAGGCTGTCGATCGCGGCCAACGCCTATGTGATCGCGACCGAAAGCTCGGCACAAGCCAAGGAGCACTGGCGGCAGGTGCTGGCGCGGAGAAACTCGAGCACGATCGAGTTCTTCCGGACAGTCATCGCCAACTCTGGCGCCGCCGCTTGGGCCGAGCTCGATCAAGAGCAGATGGTCGATTCCAATGCCGGCGTCGAGCTCGGCCTTGTCGGCAGCTTCGACGAAGTGCGCGCGCGCATCCCCGAGTTGGCCGCACTCGGCGTCGACCGCATCGTCTGTCAATTCGACGACCCGATGCGTGATGCAGGGCCGTTCATGAAGCGGGTCATCCGGCCGCTTGCGGGTGCGGCGTCGATGGCCGCGGTCGCCTGAGCATTCGACGCCGTCCTGCGGCCACACCCCATCATCAGGAGTACCTCATGTCATCGCTCGCCAGGAAGAGGGCTCACTTGCTCGGCTTCGTCCAACATGGTGTCAACAGCCACGCAACAGGCATGTGGCGCAACACGACGGACAAGATCGGCTTTCACTTCGCACGACCGGAGTACTGGCAGCACATGGCCCGCACCATGGAGCGCGGCCTCTTCGACGCCATGTTCATCGCCGACGAGCTGGCACCCTATTCCACCTTCCAAGACAGCTCCGACGCCACTATCAAATACGCGGTGCAGTGCCCGACGCACGAGCCGTCGACCATCGTGCCGATCATCACCGGCGCGACGAAGCATCTTGGCGTCGGCGTGACGCTCTCGACCATGTTCACGCACCCCTACGCCATGTGCCGCATCCTCTCGAGCCTCGACCATCTCTCGGGCGGGCGGGTCGCCTGGAACGTCGTGAGCTCCTACTCCAAGAGCGAGTGGGAGGCGTACGGGCACGTCGAGATGACGCCGCGCTCGGAGCGCTACGAGAAGATGGAAGAGTACATGGACGTCTGCTACCAGCTCTGGGATTCCTGGGAGCCGGGCGCCATCGTCGCCGACAAGGCGAGCGGCATCTACGCCGACCCGAGCAAGGTCAAGCTCGTCGACCACGACGGGCCATACTTCAAGTGCAAAGGGCGCCACTTCTGCGCACCCTCGCCGCAGGGCCGTCCGGTGCTCTGGCAAGCCGGGTCCTCGGGCCGCGGCCGCGACTTCGCCGCCAAGCACGCCGAGGCCATCTTCGCCGTCCACCCGGGCGTGGAGCGCATGCGCCTCTACGCCGACGACCTGAACCAGCGGCTGGAGACGACGTTCAAGCGCCCGGCCGGCAGCGTCAAGCTGATCTACGGCCTGCAGACGGTGGTGGCGGAGACCCGGTCGGAGGCGCAGGAGAAATACGAGCGCATCAAGGCTTGCATCCCCCTGGAGGGCGCCATCGCCTGGATCTCCGGCCACTTCGGCCTCGATTTCTCCAAGATGGACTTGAGCGAGAACGTGCAGAACATCGAGGTGCCAGGTATCCAGGGGCTGTTCGAGTCGATCATCTACGCCAAGGACCCGCTCGGCAGGGTGCCGGTGACGGTGAAGGAGGCGGCGCTGATCTACGCCCAGGGGATGGGCATGCCTGTCGCCGTCGGCACCGCGCGGGACATCGCCGACCAGATGGAGACCTACATGGACGAGGGCGGCGCCGACGGCTTCATGCTGGCCGCCACCTATACGCCGGGATGCTTCGAGGAGTTCGTCGACCTGGTCGTGCCCGAGCTGCAGCGCCGTGGGCGCCTGCGTCGGGCCTATGAAGGCACGACGCTACGCGAGAATTTGCTCGCCTCCTGATGCGGACCAACGATGGCCGATTCCCGTCGGCCCGCACGATGGCGCGCCCGCTTGGACCACGGGCGCTGGCGCGTCCGTGACTACGCCCACGCTTGCCATCCGGCGGCGAGGTCAACCGGGCCCCTCGCGATAGGCCTCCAGGCGGTAGCCGTCGGGATCGACCACGAAGGCGGCATAGTAGTTCGGCCCATAGTCGGCCCGGACGCCGGGAGGGCCGTTGTCGCGCCCGCCGGCCCCCAGCGCGGCGGCGTAGAAGGCCTCGACGGCCTGGCGGCTGGGCGCATCGAAGCAGACATGCAGGTTGGAGCGCCCGTCCGCCGGCACCGGGTGCTCCGTCGCGCCCACCCAGAAGGCGACCGCCCTATCGCCGTAGCCCAGGGAGGTGTCGTCGGCGCTCAGGCAGCGATAGCCGAGCGCCGACAGAGCTTCGTCGTAGAAGCGCTTGGCGCGCGCGATGTCGCGCACGCCGATCGAGATGTGGTTGATCATGGATGGCTCCTGACGAAGGTTCTGGTCACGCCGCCGTGCGTGTGGCGCGGACGTCGAGCTGCAGCATCCAGCTCACGCCGTTGTCGAGCGAGCGCTCGCCGCGCCAGCGGAAGGACGCCGCGGAGATGTCGGTGAAACTCCAGCGCAGCACGACGCCGTTCTCGGCGGTGCCGACCTGGACGATGCCGCGCGGGTCGGCCCTACCGATCTGCCGTGTGTAGACCTGACGCAGCGGGTCGGACCACAGGATGTGCCAGGCATCGATGCCGGGGTCGTACACGCGCAAGGTGGTGCCGTAGAAGACGCCGGGCAGGATCCACACATCCTGGATGGCCCGTCCCGCCAGAACCAGCCCGGCGTGGATCTCGCCTCGGCCGGCGTGCACGGTGCCGTCGTCCTGGTGGAGCGTGGCATCCATCACCCATGAGCCGACCAGCCAGCTGTAGAGCGCGAGCTTGTCGGCCCGGTCCGCCGCGGGGCGGTCGGCGGCAAGTGCCTGCACGAAGGATGGCACGGACGCCGCCGGTGCTGCGGCGAGCGGAGTGGACTTGATCATCTGCATGGCGGCCCTTTCGGCTGGCGCTCGGGCCTCCTAGCTAGAGGCACGGGCGCCGTGGGCGCTTGGGAAAAACTGACATCGGTGTCCAATGGGATCCATCATCGCCCATGCCCTTGCCGAAGGCCCCGGGTGGCGGGCCTTCGACGTCGTCTGCACCGCCGGCCCCCACGACCGGCCCTACGAGGAGTGCCACGAGGGCGTCTGCGTTGCCGCGGTGATCGAGGGCACCTTCCGATACGGCAGCAGCCAGGGCGCCGCGACGTTGGCGCCCGGCGCGCTGCTGCTCGGCAACCCGGGCTCCTGCTTCCGCTGCGGGCACGAGCACGGCGCCGGCGACCGCTGCGTCTCGTTCCAGTTCACGCCGCACTATTGGGAAGGCGTCCTGGCGGACATGCCAGGCGCGCGACGGTTCGATTTCGCCGGGCCGCGGCTGCCGCCGCTGCCGCAGTTGGCGGCCGTCGTCGCCCATGCCGCCTCGGCGCTCGAAAACCCGGTCGATGGTGATGTCGAAGAGCTCGGGCTGCGCTTGGCCGGTGCGGCAGTGGCCATCGCCCATGCGTGCGGTGCCCGCCGCGAGCCCAGCGCCCGCGACCGGGGGCGCGTCGCCGATACGCTCCGGATGATCGCCCGGCGATGCCATGAGCCGCTGAGCGTCGGCGCGCTGGCTGCCGCGGTCGCCATGACGCCCTACCATTTCCTGCGCACCTTCAGACACGTCGTCGGCGTCACGCCGCACCAATACGTCCTGCGCAGCCGCCTGCACCGCGCCGCGATGCGCATCCGCCGGACCGAGGAGTCCGTCTCGGCCATCGCCTTCGACGAGGGCTTCGGCGACCTGTCGACCTTCAATCGCCGCTTCCGCAAGCTGTTTGGCGTCAGCCCCACCGGCTATCGGCAAACAGCCACGGCCGCCCCAAGTGCTTCAGTTCCTAGCCGCTGGCCGTCCCTGGATGACCGGTGATGCCGCGGCGAGGATCGCCGGCGCGTCGCCGCCGCGCGGCGGATAGATGCGGCTGCCGTTGATGGTGCGCTTGACGGTCTTGGCGTCGGCGCCCTGAGCGACGATCGTCTCCCGGTTCCACCCGGAGGTGTAGAGCGCTCCCCACGGCCCGAGGTCCAGGATCGTGACGTAGTCAGGCGCGGCGAAGGCCACGCGGTCCTCGTTGCGGCCCAGCAGGTCGCACGCGGCATTGTGCCCGGCGAGGCGCCCCATGGGCCGTGCGTGCTGGCACGACATCACGGTCGGGTGCCCGGCCTCGTCGGCGCGCGCGGCGGCAGCATCGCCCGCGGCGTAGACCCCCCTCGCCCCTTCGACCTGGAGAAACGCGTCCACCGGCAAGCGGCCGAGCGCATCGCAGGGCACATCGAACGTCTGCGTCAGCGGGCTCGCCCGCATCCCCGTCGCGAGGACCACCGTGGCGGCGCCGATGCGCTCGCCGCCCTCGAGCGTCACGCCGCCCGCATCGATCGCGCCGACCCGCGCATGGGAGCGGGTCTCGACCCCGAGCGAGCGCAGGGCCTCGACGATGACCGGCTGAGCCGCCGCCCCCATGCCGGCGCCGACGTCGCCGTGATCGAGCAGCAGGACCCGGACGGGCCCGGCGCCTCCCAATGTGCCGCGCAGACGCTGCGGCAACTCGCAGGCGAGCTCGATGCCGACCAGGCCCGCGCCGATGACCACCGCCATACGCGTCGCCGCCGTCGGCGCAGGCGCGGCGGCCAGGGCCGCCAGATGCCGTTCCAGACGCGCGGCGCCGCCATAGGTATCGACATCGAGCGCCACGTCGGCGCCTGTGACCGCGGGCGTGAGCAGCGCGCTGCCGAGAGCGAACACCAGGCGGTCGTAGTGCAGCTGCCTTTCCGCGCCGTCCGGCGCCTCGATGCTCACGCTGCGGCCATGCGGATCGATCGCGACGACCTTCGCGTCGATGCGACCGACGCCGATTGGTGCGAGAACGTCATCCAAGGGAACGCGAACGGGCCCGAGATCGGTTTCGTAGCAACGCACGCGAATGACGTGATACGGGCCTGACGACACCAGGGTGATGTCCAGTTCGTCATGCGCCACCCCGAACAGCTGGCGCGCCCGCGCGGCGCTGGCGGCGCTCCACAGCCCGGCAAAGCCGCCGCCCAGCACGACGACCCTCTGTGCCATCGCCTTGCCCCTCCCGGTGAAGTCGCCAGCGTGGCACGCTTCGCGCCGCGCTTGAAAGCCCTTCGCTGGAAGGTGTCGCTCGGCCCGGCGGCGATGGCTCACCCGGCCAGGAACGCGACGATACAGATCGCCGCTCCCACGATTGCGAGCAGGGTGAAGAGCGCGCGCCCATTGTCATAAGCGCGCCGGAGCCGCTTCACCCGGGCGACGGCCGAGTGGTCCGGACGCTGGGGCTCAGGACGTCGCGCCATGCACGTTGTCCAGCTCGACGAGGGCTGCCGCGACGGCCAGGCCCGTCCACATGATGGGTCGGCGTGGTGACGGCGGAGAATGATTGATCATTGGCGTGCTCCTTTGTCTTTGATGCAGTGGTAGCCAAGCATCTGCAAGTCGACCAACTAACCAGAAGGAGCAAAAAGATGAAACAAACTCAATGGAGGCTGACGGAGCGCGCGAGGGCGCTCGCATTCCGCAATTGCGCTGCGCCGACGCCGCCGCGATCTGCAAACGCATGGGCGGTCGCGGCGGACTGCGCTTAGCCGGCCGCGAAGTCGGAACATGAGCCCGTGCCCAGAGTTCATCCCCCGCCTCATTCGTGGGCATGGAGGGCGACATGGTGGATGTGATAGCCGTTGAAACGACGGCAACGGAGCGGCAAGTGGGTCCATCCTGGGGGTCGATCTTCGCCGGCGCCGCAGCCTCGGTGGCCTTGACCATCCTGCTGCTGACGCTCGCCGCGGGGGTCGGCTTCTCGACCGTGTCGCCCTGGCCGGGCACGACCATGTCTGCTCAGACCTTCGGCATCGTCACTGGCCTCTATCTCATCGTGATGGCGATGCTCGCCTCGACCATCGGCGGCTTCCTCGCCGGTCGCTTGCGGCCGCGATCGAGCTCCACGGGCGATGAGGTCTATTTCCGCGACACCGCTCACGGCCTGGTCACCTGGGCATTGGCGACCATCGTGACCGTCGGCATTCTGGGCTCGACGCTGGGCAGCCTTGCAGGCGGTGCGGCTTCGGCACTGTCGAGCGCGGCGTCGGCCGCCGGCAGCACGGCGGCCGCCAACGCCTCGGACGGCCTCGTCGACACCCTGCTGCGGCCCGGCCCCAACACCCCGCCCGCCTCGGGCGCGCCCAACGCCTCGGGCGGGGATCTGCGCGCCGAGATCGGACGCATGGTCACCCGCGCGCTGAGCCCCGGCGGCGCCGGCCTCACGGCGGCCGACAAGACCTACGCGGCGCAGGTTATCGCGGCCCGCACCGGCCTCAGCCAGGCGGACGCCGAGCGGCGCATCGACGACACAATCAACCAGGCGCTCGCCACCGCGGACGCGGCTCGCAAGACCGCAGCCACCCTGTCGCTCTGGTTCGCGGCGGCCCTGCTGGTCGGTGCCTTCTCGGCGAGCCTCGCCGCAGCGGCCGGCGGCCGCATGCGCGACGAATAGGGCGCTGGCTCATCACCAACACGGCGAGCCGCGCATGGTGGCGCAGGTTACAGTTGCAGGAGAACGCACATGGGACGTGGCATTTTACTTTGGCTGCTTGGTATACCGATCCCGATCATCATTCTGCTGGCGCTGCTGCGCTGACAGGGTTTCGGAACCTCGGGACCGTGTTCAGGTCGGGAGCCGTGACGTCGTGGCGTACCCTCGCCACGGCCGTCACGGCACCGCTGGGCTTCGTTGCAGCCCACGGCAAATGGCTTGCTTCAGAAGCGTATGAGCGGCTGGAGCAACCGTCCCAAGAGGCCGCCCAGGCGCATCTCGCCCTCCAGCGCCGCCAGGCAAATGCACTCGCCATCGGGGTCCGCGACGGGCTGATGGTCCACGGCCGAGTCCACTTCGGCCAGATCGCCGGGCCGATAGTGGCCGAGGCGGTCGGAAAATGATCCGGAGAGCACCTGCGTGAGCTCCAGGCCCGCGTGCCCGTGCTCGGGCAGCTTCCGGTTCGCACCGACGCGGAGCAGGTTCAGCCTGGCGGCGGGATCGCCGGGAATGGTGACCCTGCTCACGCGGATACCCGCCCCGAACCATCGCCATGGCCCGAGGTTGCAGACCAGAAGGGGGGCGGGCAGCGCGTGGCCATCGGGCAGCAGAGGCGGCTCAGGGCGCCTGCGTTCGCCTGGCCGCGGTCGCGGCGGCCCGTCGATCGCCGCCAGCACGCGGGCGAGCGCTTCGGGCGCCAGGGGCGTCGGCGGCATCTCCTCGAGGAGCGCGCCCCCGACCGTCTCGAACGCCGCGACCCGGTCGCGGCAGGCGGCGCAGCCGCTCACGTGGGTGGCGACGACGAACGCCGGGCCGGACGGCAGACGCCCGGCCGCGAAGCGCAGGAGCGTCTCGTCGCTGGGATGATGACTGATCGTCATGTCTCGCCGTCCAGCAAGGCGCGCAGCCGGCCGAGGGCAAGGCGCACGCGCGATTTAACGGTTCCGAGTGGAAGCCCCAGCTCGCGGGCGATCTCGGAGTGGGCTTTGTCGTTGAAAAAGGACAATCGCACGATCGCCGCCTGTTCATCGGACAAAGTCCGTAAGGCGCCTTTGACTCGCGCTTCGCGCTCGGCGGCCAGGAGCAGGGCCTCGCCCGACGGCGCATCGTCCTCCTCCTCGAGCATGTCGGGCCCGCCTGCGCGGGGCAGACGCTCGCGGCGCAGGTGGTCGACGCGAAGATGGCGCGCGATGGCAAAGATCCAGGTCGATGCACCGGCGCGGGTGGGATCGAACGAGGAGGCCTTTCGCCAGACGGAGATCATCGTCTCCTGGGCCAGTTCCTCGGCGACCCCGGCCGGCAGCCCAGACCGTAGCAGGAACGTCTTCAGCCGCGGCGCAAAATGCTTGAAGAGCAAAGCGAAGGCCTGCCGGTCACGCTGCGCGGCGACCACCACGAGCAACCGGTCCAGTTCTTCGCGCGTCGGCAGCGGCGCGGCGGGGGACGCCGTCACCAGCGCACCTCGCCGGCGTACCGACCGCTGGGGTCGAACGATGTCGCGGGCATGCTGCTCGGAGGCATTCATGCATCCCGTTACGGCGCGCGGGCGAGGTTGGATCATCGCCATCGGAGTGATCGGCCGGCCGCGGCCGGCCGCGGCCGGGCGCGACCTTAGCGCATGATGGCAAAGAAGTGAGCAACCACACGGGAGCTTCAATGACCGCCGTCGCCCCCCACGCGATTGCGTGACACTCATCATGAGACCGACAGACGGTCACGGCGGCACCCTCGAGCCGGCGCGGTCGCCAAGCGGGCTTTTCGCGCCGCCACCATCGCCGGAGCGTCCATAGATTGAGGAACCCTGCCGCCCTGCCCAAGGGCGGCATGCAGCGCGCGGAGGACAGAACAGCTGTTGCAGGCGTCGCCTGGAGTATAAAAATCTGCTTAAGGTCCGGGCACGCTGCCTGCCTGTTGCCCTGAAATGGGCGACGGCGCAGCCGGAGACATCTCGTGAACACGTCCGTGCCCCCCTCCACCCTCCATCCGCTCACCGTCATCGACGGACCGCCGGCGTGGAAGCGGCTCGTGGTCGCCGTCCTGCTCAGCATGGTCGGCGGCGTCGGCATGTGGTCCGTGGTGGTGGCCCTGCCGGCGGTCCAGGCCGAATTCGGTGTGGCGCGGGCGGAGGCGAGCCTGCCCTTCACGCTCACCATGGTGGGCTTCGGCCTCGGCGGCGTCGCCATCGGCCGCATGGCCGACCGCATGGGCATCACCATTCCTTCGCTCCTCGCCACCGCTGCGCTGGCGTCCGGCTATCTGCTGTCGGCGCTGGCGCCGAACATCACCGTGCTGGCGGTGATCTACGGGGCGCTGATCGGCTTCGGCGCCTCGGCCGGCTTCGGGCCGCTGGTCGCCGACATCTCCCATTGGTTCGCCAGGAGGCGCGGCCTCGCCATCGCCATCTGCGCCTCGGGCAACTACCTCGCCGGCACGTTCTGGCCGCCGATCGTCGAGCGCGCCATCGATGCCTACGGCTGGCGCGCGGCGCACGTGGGCGTCGGCCTGTTCTGCGCGGTAGCCATGGTGCCGTTGGCGCTGCTGCTGCGCCGGCGACTGCCGACCACTACGGCGGACGGCGCCGCCGCGGCCAGCTTCGTTCCGCCCGAGCGCGCCTTCGGCATCACGCCGGGGACCTTGCAGGCGTTGCTGGTGGTGGCGGGCGTCGGCTGCTGCGTCGCCATGTCCATGCCCCAGGTCCACATCGTCGCCTATTGCGGCGATCTGGGCTACGGCGTCGCGCGCGGCGCCGAGATGCTGGCGCTGATGCTGGCCTGCGGCATCATCAGCCGCATCGGCTCCGGCTTCATCGCCGACCGCATCGGCGGGCTCCGCACGCTGCTGCTCGGCTCGGTGCTGCAGGGGCTGGCCCTGCTGCTCTATCTGTTCTTCGACGGACTGACGTCCCTCTACGTGATCTCGGCCCTGTTCGGCCTGTTCCAGGGCGGGATCGTGCCGAGCTACGCCATCATCATCCGCGATTTCTTCTCGCCCCGGGAGGCCGGCGGCCGGCTCGGTCTGGTGGTACTCGCCACCGTCTTCGGCATGGCGCTGGGCGGCTGGCTGTCCGGCAAGATCTTCGATCTGGCCGGCTCCTATCAGGCCGCCTTCCTGAACGGCCTGGGCTTCAACCTGCTGAACGTGGCCATCATCGTCTTCCTGATGGTGCGCTCGGCGGGCCAGCGCCGACACCTGGTGGGCGCGCCCGCCTGACGCGCGCCCGGCATCACCCAGCAGAGAACCCGGCCGAGCAGAACCTGGCCGAGCAAAGCGTGGCCGACTTACAACGCGGCTCGGCCCCGCTCTGGCTCACCTTGCCGACGCCTGCGCAAAAGCCCACATGTGGCGCATGCGAGCGAACGATCGATTGAAGCTGGCCGACACCAGCGGCCCACCGCCGAGCGTGGGCAGCAAAGCGGAGGACGGCAGCGCGATCTGTTCCGTCACGAGTTCGTCGTTCCAGCTGGCCAGCGAGCTGTGGCCCGTCCTGGGCGAGGACGGGGTGAAATCCAGCGTCGCCATCCGTGACTGGCTGCTCGTGGAGGCGCGGCAGACCCGCGATCCCAACCTGATCCTGTCAGGGCTGAGCGAACGGCTGAACGGCGCCGGGATTCCGGTGGACCGCGCGTCGCTGGTGATCGAGACGCTGCACGCCCAGCACGCCGCCGTCGGCCGCGTGTGGATCAAGGGACAGGCGACCGTCGAGGCCGAGGAGTTCGCCTACGTCCGCGACGCCAGCGACAACTACATGCGCAGCCCGTTCTACGCCGTGCACCAGACGCGTGCGCCGCTGGCGCTGCGGCTCGACGAGATACCGGACGACCTCTACAGCATCGTGCCCTCGCTCAAGGCGAGCGGCTACGTTCACTACCTCTGCTTTCCCATGTTCTTCGCCAACGGCGACGAGAACGGCATTTCGTTCGCCACGCGCGACGACACCGGCTTCACCGAAGCGCACATCGCCTTCCTGAAGCTGCTGATGCCGGCTATCGCCGCGGTGGTGGAGATCGTCGCCGGCTATCTTTCGCTCGACTCGCTGCTGCGCATCTATATCGGCGACGAGCCGCACAAGCTGGTTCTGAACGGGGACGTGCGGCGCGGCCAGGTGAGCCGGATCCGTTCGGCCATCCTGTTCGCCGACATGCGCGGCTACACGCACCTGTCGTCCGGCATCAGTCCGGAGGAGACCGTCGACCTGCTCAACGCCTATTTCGACTGCCTGGTCCCGCCGATCGAGCAGGAGGGCGGCGAGGTGCTGAAGTACCTGGGCGACGGGCTCCTGGCCATCTTCCGGGACCGCGGCGACGACACCGGCGGTGCAGCGCGCGCCGCCCTCGATGCCGCCCGGCAATCCCTGGAATTGCTCGACGCCCTCAATCAGGGGGGCTCGCTGCCGGTGCGCATCGAGGCCGGCATCGCCCTCCATCATGGCGACGCTGCCTACGGCAACGTCGGCTCGGGCGCCCGGCTCGACTTCACCGTGGTAGGCCGGGACGTGAATCTCACCAGCCGCCTCGCCGGCCTGAACAAGGTGCTGAGCGAGCCGCTGATCATGTCGGAGGCCTTCACCAACCACCTGTGGGGCGACCCGATCCTGCTCGGCCGCTTCGCTCTCGACGGCATCACCGACGAGATCGCCGTCTACAAGCCGTAGGCATTTCCCGGAGCCCCGGGTCGGATCAAGCTCAAGCCCAAGTCCGAGCCACGCACCCTTCGCAACACATTTCCGCCACATTTCAACTGAGAGCTGCTGGCGGGGCGATGTGTGCGGGCCTCGCATAAGGTCCGCCGTCGAGCGATGGGGGTGCGACGATGGCCTATGGGGCCGATTTCAGCGTCGCGAGCAGCTGGGACTCAGGATTTATCGGGACGGTCGTCGTCCACAACGCCAACACGACATCCATGGACGGCTGGCTCGTCGCCTTTGATGCGCCGTTCGACATCACCAACCTGTGGGACGGCGAGATCGTCAGCCACGTGGGCGATCACTACGTGGTGAAGAATGCCGTCTGGAACGGCTCGGTGCCGGCCAGCGGCTCCGTGAGCTTCGGCTTCCAGGCCGGGGCGGCGGGGCCGCCGACCGCGCCCACGGGCTTTTCCGTGAACGGCCAGCCGATCGGCACCCCGCCGCCGGACCTGCCCGTGATCTCCGCCCTCGACCGTCTCATCACCGAGACCGACAGCGGCGCCACGCAGCGGGCGTTCAAGGTGACGCTGTCGGAGGCCTCGTCCGAGACGGTCTCCGTGGACTACAAGACCACCGACGGCACCGCGACCGCGGGGTCCGACTACCGTGCCAAGTCCGGCACGCTGACCTTTGCCCCGGGCGAGACCAGCAAGACGGTCATGGTCCTGGTCAATGGCGACACCCGCGCCGAGGCTGACGAGACGTTCTCGCTCACGCTGGCCAACGCCGCGCATGCCGCCATCGGCAAGGCCAGCGGTGTCGGCACCATCGTCAACGACGACGCGGTGCCCCGGCCGACGCTGAGCGTCGCCGACATTTCGGTAGCCGAGGGCAACCCGGTCACCACCGGCGGCGGGGTCGGCTTCTTCCACACCGTCGGCAGCCAGATCGTCGACGAGGCGGGCGATCCCGTGAAGATCGCCGGGGTGAACTGGTTCGGCATGGAATCGAACCGCTTCGCGCCGGACGGGCTGCATGTCCGCAATTACGAAGACATGATGGACCAGATGGTGGAGCTGGGCTTCAACACCATCCGCCTGCCCTACTCCGACCAGCTCTTCGACGCCGGCAGCGTCCCGACCGGCATCGACTACCACAAGAACCCGGACCTCGTGGGCCTCAACGGCCTTCAGATCATGGACAAGATCGTCGCCTATGCCGGCGAGATCGGTCTCAAGATCATCCTCGACCATCACCGCTCCAGCGCCGGGGCCAGCGCTTCGGAGAACGGGCTCTGGTACGACGAGACCTACAGCGAGCAGACCTGGATCGCCAACTGGACGATGCTGGCCGAGCGCTATGCCGGCAACAGCACCGTCATCGGCGCCGACCTGCATAACGAGCCGCACAACGGCACCTGGGGCGGCGGCGGCGCCACCGATTGGGCGGCCGCGGCGGAGCGGGCCGGCAACGCGGTGCTCGCCGCCCATCCGGACTGGCTGATCTTCGTCGAGGGCGTCGCCGCCTACCAGGACAACTACTATTGGTGGGGCGGCAACCTGATGGGTGTCGCCGACCGGCCGATCGAGCTCGACCTGCCGGGGCGCGTCGTCTATTCCGCGCACGATTATCCCAATTCGGTCTACGGCCAGCCCTGGTTCAACGACCCGAACTTCCCCGACAATTTGACGGCGAAGTTCGACCAGATGTGGGGCTATATCGCCCGCGAGAACATCGCCCCCGTCTTCATCGGCGAGTTCGGCAGCAAGCTGACCGATCCCAAGGACGTGGCCTGGCTCTCGAAGCTCCAGGCCTACCTGGCCGGGGACTACGATGCCAACGGCACGATCGACCTCGCGGCGGGGCAGCAGGGCTTCAGCTGGACGTGGTGGTCGTGGAACCCCAACTCGGGCGACACCGGCGGCATCCTGAACGACGACTGGACGACGGTTCAGGCGGGCAAGGTCGCCAGCCTCGAGCCGCTGATGTTCGATTTCGACGCCGACGGCGGCACGACCGTCGACGGGACGACGGCGGCGCGCTTTGCCGTCGAGCTCTCCGCTGCGTCGGCGAGCGTGGTCAGCGTCGACTACACCACCGTCGCGTTGACGGCCGATGCGACGGATTTCACGCCGACGAGCGGCACGCTCACCTTCGCGCCGGGCGAAACCTCGAAGATCGTCACCGTCCCGGTCCGCGGGGATGCCATGGCCGAGGCGAACGAAACCTTCCGACTGGCATTGTCAGCCCCGCGCAACGCCGATCTGTCAAAAGCCGCGGCGACCGCGACCATCGTCAATGACGATGCAAGCGCGCTCACGGCGTCCACCAGCCTGGCTCACACCGCCGCCGCCGCGCATCTCGCCGTCTCGACCGAGATCGTCGACGACTGGGGTACGGGTGCCGTCGCCTCGCTCCTCGTCGAGAACGCCGGCGCGACGGCAGTTGACGATTGGACGATCGAGCTTCAGACGCCTCTCGACATCGCGAGCATCTGGAATGCGCAGATCGTCGCCCACACGGACGATGTCTACGCCATCCGGGCGGCCGACGGGAACCACCACCTCGACGTCGGCAAGAGCGTCAGCTTCGGCTTCCAGGTCGTCGGCCAGGCGGCGCCCGGATCGTTCGAATGGCTGGTGTGACGGCTGACCCGCGCAGTGGAGGGGCAGCGGCGGATCGCCCGCGCCCCGCCCTGCGCGAGCTCAGGCCTGAGCCGTCCCCAGCGCCTTGCCGACCTCGGCGAGCGTGGCCTTCTCGGCCTCGCTGATCTGGATGCCGCCGAAACCAAGGAAGCCGCCCTCGCTCGCGGCTTCCGCCGTCTTCTGGGCGACCTGCTGCAGCCAGGCCTTGAAGCCCTGGGCGTCGGCGGCATCCTTGGCCGACACGATGGCGCCGACCTGGGTGAGCGCGGCGAGCACCTGCTGCTTCATCTCGGCCGGCGACTTGCCGGTGAGTTCGGCCTTGAGGCCCTCGCGCGCCGCGGCGCGCCCCTCCGACGTCTCCATGTCGCCGGCGATGGCCTTGGCGAGCGCGTTGGCGCCGGCATCGTTCTTGGCCGCCAGCAGCGCCAGGCCACTCGCCATGCCTTCCTTCATCGTCCCCCACAGGCCACTGGGATCGGCCAGCGTAACCGCCAGGGACGCGAGCATCGGGCTGCCGAGCACGAGCTTCCACTCGTCGGCGGTGAAGTCTGCTTTCGTGACCATGGTGTCCTCGCCTCATCGGGTCGGCGGAAGGTCCAGGCCTTTGCGCCGGGGCGTCGAGCCTAGCATGCGCTCGGCACGGATGGAGCCGGCGCCGACACAACCTGCATGCGGTCTCGTCCTGACAATGCGGTGACACACCGGTCGCGGCACACCTTCCGCCGGCAGGCGGTTCGAGAGCCCTCGCCGGGCGCCGCGGCTTCTCGTCGCGGCTGCGTTGCCGGCACGCGGGGGCAAGCCGCCTCTGGCAGGGCCGAAATGCCCGGATGACACCCGCTGAAGCGCCGAGGCCCCGCTCGCTTCGTGGGAGCGGGAACCGGCATGGCGGCCCGGCCGGCTGTTACCTCTGCGCTCGCGGTGCCGCGAGGATGCTGGTCGGCGGCTTGACCTGCACCGCAGCGGCGCGGGCGGCCAAGTTGGATGACCCATGTCTTGCCGCTGCGGACCGCTTGCGCCACGCCTACATGACCGAAAAATAACCTGCGGGACGGTTCGGCACGAAGCCGGGGCGCGCTATAGGATTGCCAGCTGAAAGCCGAGTGGAATGGCCTTTCGATGAACCCAACCGATCAAGCCGCCCGGGCGCGCGTGGCGCCGGCGCCCGCCGCGGCGGCCGACCCGCGTGACGAATTCGACCGTCTCGCCGAGTATATGAACAGCTGTATCCTCGGCCAGAGCGCGTTCGTCGATCTGCTGCTGGTGGCGGTGCTGGCAGACGGCCACCTCCTGGTCGAGGGGGCGCCGGGCCTCGCCAAGACCAAGGCGATCAAGGCGCTGGCCCGGGCTATCCATTGCGAGGACCAGCGCATCCAGTTCACCCCCGACCTGCTGCCGTCGGACCTGACCGGCACCGACATCTACCGGCCCGAGGACGGCAGCTTCCGCTTCCAGCCGGGGCCGGTGTTCCACAATTTCATCCTGGCCGACGAGATCAACCGGGCTCCGGCCAAAGTGCAGGCCGCGCTGCTCGAGGCCATGGCGGAGCGGCAGGTGACGGTCGGCGGCGTCACCTATGTCCTGCCCGAGCTGTTCCTGGTGATGGCGACCCAGAACCCGATCGAGCAGGAGGGCACCTATCCGCTGCCCGAAGCGCAGCTCGACCGCTTCCTGCTGCACGTGAAGCTCGACTACCCCGACCTCGCGGCCGAGCGGCAGATTCTCCGTCTGGTGCGCGGCGAGGCCCAGGGCGAGGTCGTGGCCTTCGGCGAGCCGATCAGCCAGGCCTCGATCTTCGCCGCGCGCCAGGACGCGCTGGCGTGCTACATGTCGGAAGCCGTGGAGGAGTATCTGCTGCAATTCGTCTTCGCGACGCGGAGCCCCGAGCGCTACGGCAAGGAACTCGCCGGCGTCGTCGCCTTCGGTGCCAGCCCCCGCGGCACCATCGCGCTCGACCGCTGCGCCCGTGCCCAGGCCTGGCTGGATGGCCGTGACTACGTAGTGCCGGCGGACGTGCAGGCGATCGCCAAGGCGGTGCTCCGCCACCGCATCCTGCTGACCTTCGAGGCCCAGGCCGACGGCATGACGGCCGACCAGCTCCTCGATGCGCTGATCGCCCGCGTGCCGGTGAGCTGACACCCGTCGCTGCCTGGGATAGCCGATGACCGACCGCCCGGCCGATCCACCCTACGGCCTCGTCGCCCGCCTCGACGAGCTGATCGCCGCGCGCCCCACCGGCATGGCCAGCGGCTTTGCGCCGAGCGGCACGGTGCGCACCCATCATCACGGCGGCTACAAATCGGCCTTCCGGGGCCGCGGCATGGAGTTCGACGAGGTGCGGGCCTACCAGCCCGGCGACGACATCCGCACCATCGACTGGCGCGTCACGGCGCGGACCGGCCGCACGCACACCAAGCTATTCCAGGAGGAACGCGAGCGGCCGGTGCTCATCCTGCTCGATGTCCGCGCCTCCATGCGCTTCGGCACCCGCGACACCTTCAAGTCGGTGCTCGCGGCCAGGGCCGCGGCGGTGCTAACGTGGGTCTCCGTCGACAACGGCGACCGGGTCGGCGGGGTCATCCTCGCGCCCTCGCGGATCCGCTCCCACCGCCCCGAGCGCAGCCAGGGGCGCATTCTCGGCTTCATCAAGGCGATGGCGGATGCCACCGCGGACCGCTTCGGAACGGAACCAGCGGCGCCGGAACCCACTCTGGCGGACGCGCTCGTGCGCATGCGCCGGGCGGCACGGCCGGGAACGCTGGTCTTCGTCATCAGCGATTTCCGCGATCTCGACACGGCAACGGCGCGCGAGCTCGGCCGGCTGTCGCTGCAGGCGCAGGTGAGCAACCTGTTCGTCTACGACCGCCTCGAGGCGGCGATGCCGGGCCGTGGCCGCTATCGGCTCAGCGACGGCGCCGACGTCGCCGTGCTGGATGGCGACAGCAAGGCGGCCCGCGACGCCTATGCCCAGCATCTGGCCGGCCGGCGCGGCGCCGTCGAGCTGCTGTCGCGCCAGCGCGGCATGCTGTTCGTGCCCTTGCAGACCGGCCAGGATCCAGCCGACATCCTGCATCCGGAACGGCTGCGGCACGGCTGGTCGGCCGCGCGCCGGACCGCCGCATGACGGCGCCGGCCCCTGCCCCGCCGGCAACACCGCTCACCCTGCCCGGCGCCCTGCCGGCAACGCCACTCGAGCTGCCCGGCACGCCGCCGGCCGATCCACTGGCCGAGCTGCGCGACATCCATCTGCCGGATGCGGTGCCATTCTGGCCGCTGGCGCCCGGCTGGTGGCTCGCCGTCGGGCTCCTGGCGCTGCTGCTGCTCGTGGCGGCCCTGCTCGAATGGCGCCGGCGGCAGACCCTGGGCTATCGGGCGCTCAAGGAGCTCGAGGCGATCGAGCGCGACGGGGCTCGCTACGCCGACGCCCATGCGGTCGCCAGGGCGGCGGCCGTGCTGGTCCGGCGCATCGTGATGACGCGCGGCGACCGCTCGCGTCTCGCCCTGTCCGGCGACGACTGGCAGCGCTTCCTCGCCGGCGGCAAGGCCGGCCTGCCGCAGCCCATGGCCAGATTCATGGCGCTGGCGCCCTACGTGCCCCCCGCCGCGGCGGCGGCCGCCGGCATCGACCGCGCCCAGTTGCTCGCCTCCCTGCGCCGCTGGATCCGGGGCAACGCATGATCCAGTTCGAATGGCTCTGGGCCCTGGCGCTGCTGCCGCTGCCGCTTCTCGTCCGCTTCCTGGTGCCGGCGGCCAAGCCGCCGCGGGCCGGCGCCCTGCGCGTGCCGTTCTTCCACGCGCTGCGTCAGCCGGGCACGCCTGCCGGCGCCTGGTTCGGCCGCCGCCTCTGGATGCTCGCCGCACTGACGCTGATCTGGCTGCTGCTGGTGGGCGCCGCCACCCGGCCGACCTATGTCGGACGCGCGGTGCCGATCCCGGTCGACGGCCGCGACATGGTGCTGGCCGTCGACCTGTCCGCGTCCATGGCGCGGGAGGATCTCACCCGCGACGGGGTGCCCACGGACCGTCTGTCGGTGGTGAAGGCCGTCGCCGACGATTTCATCGCGCGGCGCGAGGGCGACCGCATCGGCCTGATCCTGTTCAGCGGCAACGCCTACATCCAGGCGCCGCTCACCTTCGACCGCAAGGTCGTGCGCGAGTTGCTGGACGAGGCGACGATCGGCCTGACCGGACGGGAAACGGCCATCGGGGACGCCATTGCGCTGGCCATCCGGGTACTGCAGAGCCGCCCGATCGACCATCGCGTGCTGGTGCTGCTGACCGATGGGCTCAACAATTCCGGGGTGCTCGAGCCGCTGCAAGCCGCCGAGCTGGCGCGCGAGGAGCATGTCAAGATCTATGCGATCGGCGTCGGGGCCGACAGCCAGGCCGTGGGACAGCAGGTCATCAATCCATCGCTCGACCTCGACGAGGTGTCGCTCGCGAAGATTGCCGAGATGACCGGCGGTCGCTATTTTCGGGCGCGCGACGAGAGCGGCCTGGCGGCGATCTACCAGGACATCAACCGGATCGAGCCCGCCGCCGGCGAGCCGCTCTATCTCAGCCCCACTGTCTCGCTGTTCCAGTGGCCGCTGGGCGCGGCCCTGGCCCTGAGCCTGCTCGTGGGAGCCATGCGGCTGATGCCGATCGGATTTCGACGTCGAGCGACGACCACCGACACGGCCGACGCCGCCCGGCACGGAGCGCCGCCATAATCCCGCAGCAGTTCCATTTCCTGCGGCCGGAATGGCTGCTGGCCATCCTTCCCGCCGTCGGCCTCTGCGCCCTCCTCTGGCGGCGGCTCGGCGCGGGCCAGGACGATTGGCGCCCGTTCGTCGACGCCCATCTGCTCCGGCATCTCGCGGTGCAGGGGAGCACGCGGGGCCGCCGCTGGCCGCTTGGCGCCCTGCTTCTGGGCTGGACGCTGGCGGCGATCGCGATGGCGGGGCCGACCTGGCAGAAGCTGCCGACGCCGGCGCTCGACCGCTTCGACCCGACGGTCATCGTGCTGAGCCTCGCCCAGTCCATGAACGCGACCGATCAGAGCCCGAGCCGCCTCGCCGCGGCCCGCTATAAGATCGACGACATCCTCGGCCGCCTGCGCAGCGGCCAGGTCGGGCTGGTGATCTTCGCCGACGCGCCGTTCGTCGCCGCGCCGCTGACCGAAGACGGCCGCGTCGTCGCCCAGATGCTGCCCGAGCTCGCCTCCAACCTGATGCCGGTGCTCAACGACCGCCCGGACCTTGCCATCGAGAGGGCAGCCGAGCTGCTGCGCAATGCCGGCGCGCCGGCCGGGCGCATCGTGGTGCTCGCCGACGGGACCGGCGAGCAGCCGGATCGAACGTTCGCAGCCGCCAGGGCCGCGGCGCAGGCGGGTTACATCGTCAACGTCATCGGCGTCGGCTCCGCCTCCGGCAGCCCGCTCATCGATTTCAACGGCAACCCGGTGAAAGGCGGCGACGGCGCGCCGGCGACGACCAGGCTGGACGAGCAGCGGCTGATCGAACTCGCCGCCGCTGGCAACGGGCGCTACACGCCGATCACGGCCGACGACCGCGACCTCGGCGTCGTTCTCGCCAGGGGCGCCGGCCCGCTGGCAAGCAGCGCGCTGAAGGACAGCGGTCTGGTGGCGGACCAGTGGCGCGACATGGGCCCGTGGCTCGCCATCGCCGTGCTGGTGCTCGCCTCCCTTGCCTTCCGCCGCGGCTGGGTGGCCGTCCTCGTCCTGGGGGCGCTGCTCGCCCACGGCGCCGGCACGGGCGAGGTCAAGGCCGCCGAACCCGCAGCCGCTGCGCAGGGCTGGAAGAACCTGTGGCAGCGGCCTGACCAGCAGGGCGCCAGCGCCTTCCGGGGCGGCGCCTACGGCGCCGCCGCCACGACCTTCGAGGACCCCGCCTGGCGGGCGAGCGCCCTCTACAAGGCCGGCAGCTACCGGGAGGCCGCCGACGCGTTCTCGCGTCTTCCCGGCGAAGACTACAACCGGGGCAACGCGCTGGCCCGGGCCGGCGAGCTGGAGGAGGCGGTCAAGGCCTACGACAGCGCACTCGAGGCCGACCCGGCCGATGCCGACGCGCGGCACAACCGCGAGCTCGTGCAAAAGCTCCTCGACCAGCAGAAGCAGGACCAGAAGCCGCCCGAGGGCGGCCAGAGCAATGACCCCGCGCAGGACCAGCAGCAGGGCGGCCAAGATCAGCGCGAGCAGCCGCAGCAGGACGGCAAAGGCCAGGCACCGCAGCAACCGGAGCAAAAGCCGCCGGAGCCCAAGCAGCAGAACAGCGATCCGGCCAAGCAGCAGCCGCAGCAGGGATCGTCGACCGGCGGCCAGCAACCCAAGGACAAGGACGCGCCGCCGAAGAAGGACGGCCGGCCGGCCCCGCCGCCGAAGGACGACAAGCCGGACGCCCCGCCGCAGCGCGGTGCCGACGGCAGCAAGACGCCGCCCCCGGCCGACCCGCCCGACCAGGGCAAGCAGGCCGATGCGCCGGCCGCCCCCAAGGACGAGGCTCCCCCCGGCGAGGCGCAGGCGGGCGCCGCACCGGGGCAGATGAGCGAACAGGACCAAAACCGCGAGCAGACTCTGCGGCTGGTGCCAAACGATCCGACCAGCCTTTTGCGGGCCCGCATCCGCATGCACTATGGCGCGATGGGGATCCCGACTGCGAGACGATAGCGACGACATGGATCAACGCAGGCGGATCACCGGTCTCGCGGCAGCGCTGGCCTTGGCACTGGCCCTGGCGGCCAGCGGGCCGGCCATGGCCGCAACCCTGACGGGCGCGGCGGACCAGACCACGGTCGATCTCGGCAAGACGATCCGCTACGTGGTGCGCCTTTCGGGCGCGGGCGGCAATGCAGCGCCGGATTGGACACCGCTCACGAGGGATTTCGACATCGTCGACCAGCGCCAGCAGCGCCGCGCCACGGCCGTCAACGGCAGGCGGGCGGAAACGGTCGAGTGGACCCTGACCCTCGCGCCGAAAGCCGCCGGCAAGCTGACCATTCCCCCCCTGACGGTGGCGGCGCTGCGGACCGCGCCGGTGGCCATCACCGTGAACGGCGGGGCGGCGGACCAGGCGCTCGACGGAGCCCTGTCCGTCCGCATCGAGGTGGGCAAGGCTCCGATCTACGTGCAGAGCGACGTGCCCATCGTGCTGCGTGTGCACGACGCCCTCGGCATCCGCGACGGCTCCTTCGGCGACCTCTCCGCCGACGGCGCCACCATCACGCCGCAGGGGCGGCCCGGGCATCGCTTCGAGACCATCAAGGGCCGCAAGTATCACATCATCGAACAGAATTACGTGATGCGGCCGCAGCGCAGCGGCCAGATCGAGATCCGGCCGGTCACGGTGGAGGCCAACGTGCCGACGGGCAACGGGCTGCTCTCGTCCACCGACCCGCAGGTCAACCTGAGCAGCGCGCCCCTGCCGCTGAGCCGCATCATCGATCCCGGCCGCGACGTGACCCTGCGCTCGCCGCCCGTCCTGGTCGAGGTGAAGGCGCGACCGGCCGCCATAGACGGCTGGTTCCTGCCGGCGCGGGGCGTCACCTTGACCGACACCTGGTCGTCGCCGCTGACGACAGCCAAGGTGGGCGAGGCGCTGACGCGCACCATCAGGCTCGAGGCGCGCGGCGCCAGCCCCAACCAATTGCCGGCGATCACCCCGGCCGACGCCGACGGCGTGCGCCAGTACGAAGAGGCCAGCCGCTCAGACGCCGCGACGATCAAGGGCGAGGCGGCCGCCGTCCTCGTCAAGACCGTCTCGGTGGTGCCGACGCGGGCCGGCGAGGTGACCTTGCCGGCGGTCGAGGTGGAGTGGTGGAACATCGATGGCAACCGCCCCGAGCGCGCGGTGCTGCCGGCAGAGACGTTCACGGTGGCGCCGGACGTAAGCGCCACGGCCGCGGCGCCCCCGCCAGCCGCCGAGATCCCGGCCGCCTCGCCGGATGCCTCCGAAACGACGGAACCTCGTCCCGGACGGCTTCTCGCACTCTTGGCGATGCTCGTGGAGCAACTCGGCGCCACGCGCGTGGGAGCCGGCCTCGCCGCCGCCATCGCCATGGCCGGGGTGGCCTGGTGGCTGCCCCGCCGCCTGGCGCGGGCAGCCCGGCGGCCCCAGCGGGCGGCGGTCCGATCGGTCTCGGCCAACGCGCCGACCGCGCCCGTCGTCCCTGCGCCGGCCGCCGAGCTATCGGCGCAGGCTGCCGAGAGAGCCCTCAAGGCCGCCTGCAGGGCGAACGATGCGGCCGCCACATACCGGGCCTTTCTCGTCTGGGCCCGGCTCGACACCGGCCCGCCCGCCCGCCCGGCTGAAGCGATGCGGAGCGCAGAGATGCGCCGCGCCGTGGACGAGCTGCAGCGCCACCTCTATGGCGGGCCGCCCGGCGGCTGGACGGGCAAGGGGTTTCTCACCGCCCTGCGGGCCGAGCAGCAGGCCAGGCGCCGCCGCGAGCGTCGCCCACGCGGTGCACGCCTCCTGCCACTCTATCCGGAGGCCGGCGCGGCCTGATCGCGCCGCGCGGTCGGCGTCCTTCAGAACCCGTAGAGGCGCGCGGGATTGTCGACCAGGATCTTGCGGCGGATAGCGGCGTCGGGGACGCAGCGCTCGAACAGGTCGACCAGCACCGCATGCGCCGGAAGCGTTGCCGGCGTGTGGCCCACATGCGGCCAGTCGGTGCCCCACACGAGCCGGTCCGGGTTGGCGCTGACGAGCGCCTGCATGAAGCCTTCGGTATCGGCGTAAGGCGTGCCCTGGCGGGTGTTGCGGTCGGCCCCTGAGAGCTTGCACCAGTAGCGCCCGGTCTTCAGGCGCTCACAGAACCACTGGAATCCCTTATAGGTGACGCCCTTGTCGGTCATCGTCCGACCCTGGTGGTCGATGACGAAGTCGAGTGGCAGCTTTTCCAGCTCGGGCGCCAGCTCTTCGAGGTCGCCGGTCTCGATCCAGAGCTGGGCGTGCCAGCCGCGCTCGGCGAGGCGCGGCGCTAGTGCCTTGAGGTCGTCCAGATCCATGCCGCCCGAGGAGACCGGCTTGCCGTCCTGCCGCAGCAGGTTGATGCGCACGCCCTTGAAGCCGGCGTCGGTCAGTTCGTCGAGGCGGGCATCGGTGACATCGCGCGAAACGATGGCGATGGCGCGCAGCTTGTCAGGAAAGCGGCGCAGGGCCGCGAGCGTCACCGCGTTGTCGGGCCCGGCCCCGAGCGCGTGCACGATGACGCCCCGTGCGATGCCGATCGCCTCCCACATGGCGAAGAGCCGCTCCACCGGGAACTCCTCGCCCGGCGTGAAGCGCCCCTCCGACTGCCCCGGGAAACGAGCGAACGGACCATAGATGTGCACATGGCAATCACAGCTGCCGGCCGGGAATGGGGTGGCTGCCATCGGCTTTCCTCCAACGTTGACGAGATGTTCTTTTGCTTTCTTGATGGATGGTCGGGCCAAGCCCGACCATGACGGAGTGGGACGGCCTCAAAACAATCTCAGACGTCATGGTCGGGCTTGACCCGACCATCCATCCACTCGAAAAATACGTCCGTACACCGTCGCCGGCAGCGACGCCTATCGTCCCTTGAAGTCGGCGACGCGGCGTTCCGCGGTGGCCTTCACGCCTTCCTTGAAGTCCTCGGTCTGGCGCAGCCGATTCTGCTCCGCGAGCTCATGGTCGGTGGCCGCTCGCACCCGCTCGGCCAGCCCGTCGCGCACGGTGGCGCGGGTCGACAAGAGCCCGAGCGGCGAGCACTCGGCGATCTCGCCGGCGAGTTTCTGGGCCGCGGCACGGACCTCGTCCTGGGGCACGAGCACGTCGGCGAGGCCCATGGCGAGGGCCTCCTCGCCGGTCACCCGGCGGCTGGTGTAGAACAGCAGCGCCGCCTTGGTCTTGCCGATGGTCTCCGGCAGGGTGACGGTCAGCCCGAAGCCCGGATGGAAGCCGAGCTTGGTGAAATTGGCCGAGAAGCGAGCCTCCGGACAGGTCACGCGGAAGTCGGCCGACATGGCGAGGCCGAGCCCGCCGCCGATGGCAGCGCCCTGGACGGCGGCGACAATCGGCTTCTTGTTGCGGAAGATGCGCACGGCCTCGATGTAGAGGTGGCCCGTGTCGCGGGGCCGCTCCTCGAAGCCGCCGCTCGGGGGGGCGGTGAAGTTGGCGCCGGCGCAGAACGCCTTGCCCTGGGCCGCGAGCACCACCGCCCGGATGGAGGGGTCGGCATCGATGGTGTCGAGCGCATCCGCGATGTCGCGGATCAGCACGATGTCGAAAAAGTTCAGCGGCGGCCGCCGGATCTCGATGGTGGCGACGTGGCCGGCGTGCGAGACGTCGATGTCCTTGCTCATCTTGGAGGCTCCTATCGGTTTACTTGATTATCCTACCTGAGCCCCAGGCCACGGGCGATGATGCCGCGCAGGATCTCGGTCGTGCCGCCCTGAATCGTGAGCTTCGGCGCCGTTTTGAGGTAGAATGCGAGCCGCTTCTCGAACGACTCGTGGTTGGCATCGTCGGGCTCCAGAAAAGCGGAGAGCTCGCGCGCGCGCTGCGGCAGGGCCTGCTCCCACAGCGTGCCGACATCCTTGACGATGGCCGCCTCGACCACGGGTTCGCGCCCGGCCTCGAGCATCCCCGCCACCGACACCGACATGCGCCGAAGCGTGTGCAGTTGCGCCACCAGCCGCCCGATGCCGGCGGCGGTGCGGACGTCGGGCTCCGGCCCGACGGCCCGGAGCAGCGCATCGAGCGCGCCGTAGGTCTCCAGGAACCGTTCGGGCCCGCTGCGCTCGTAGGCCAGTTCGCTGGTCGCCTGCTTCCAGGCTCCGTCGAGCTCGCCGATGACATTGTCGTCGGGGAGGAAGACGTCGGTGAAGACGACCTCGTTGAACTCCCGGTGGCCGGTCATCTGGCCGATCGGGTTGCAGACGATGCCCGGCGTCGTCATGTCGACCAGGAACGAGGTCAGCCCGTGGCGGCGGTTCTCCCTGGTCGGCTGTGAGGTGCGGAACAAGCCGATCATGTAGTCCGACTGGTGGGCGTTGCTGGTCCAGATCTTGGTGCCGTTGATCAGCCAGCCGCCGTCCGTGCGCGTCGCCTTGGTCTTGGCCGCGAAGAGGTCCGATCCCGACCCTGGCTCGCTCATGCCGATGCAGAAGGACACCTCGCCGCGCACGGCCCGCGGCAGGATATTGCGCTTGATGGCTTCGCTGGCGTAGCGGATGAGAGTCGGCCCGCTCTGTCGGTCGACGACGAAGAAGCGCCGCGTCGGCGCGTTGGCGACGCGCATCTCCTCGGTCACCACGTAGCGCTCGAGGAAGCTGCGCTCCTGGCCGCCATACGCCTTGGGCCAGGTCATGCCGATCCAGCCGCGCGCGCCGACGCGGCGGCTGAAGGCGTCGGCGTTGGCGGCACCGCCTTCGGGATGGTGCGGATCGAACGTGCCGGCGGCGATCTCGTCGGCCAGGAAGGCCCGCACCTCCTGTCTCAACTCCTGGCAGTGGGGGGGCAGGCGGAGGGGATCGAAACGGAGCGCGGTCATGGGTCTGTCCTCCCTACCGTGACGCCAGCAGCGGCCAGAGTTCGTCGGCCCCCTGCCGGGCGACGAACTCCCCGAGCCGGACGCTCCAGTAGCTCTCGTTGCCGAAATCGTCGCGCCAGCCGAGGGCCCGCAGGGTGAAGCGGTGCAGTACGTGCTCGTCGGTAAAGCCGATGGCGCCGTGGACCTGGTGGGCGATGGCCGCGCCGGTCTCGGCCGCCTCGCCGCCCCGGATCTTTGCCGCCGCGACCTCCAGCAGCGCCGCCTCGCCGGTGAGACCGCCCTCGCGCACGGTGTCGGCCGCCGAGGCGGCGGCGGCGACAGCGGCCGCCACCTCGCCCCCGAGCTTGGCCAGATTGTGCTGCACGGCCTGGAACTTGGAGATCTGCTTCTCGAAGGCGACGCGCTCCGTCGCATAGCGCACGGAGAGGTCGAGCATGGCCTCGAGGGCGCCGGCGATCTGCTGGGCGCGCACGGCCGCCCCCATCAGCAGCAGCCCATCCCGGTCGACATCGGTCGTCGCCGCCTGCACCGGGGTCACCCCCGGGAAGTCGATGGTGTCCGACGGCTCGCCGGCCAGGTTCACGTCGTGGCCGATACGGACGTCACTGGCGCGCACCAGGCAAACCAGCGGCCCGTCCGGCCCGGCGGCGAGCACCGCCAGGTGGTCGGCATCGCGGCCGAACGGCACTTTCCGCGCCGTACCGGACAGACGCCGGGCGCTGTCGACGACCAGGTCGTCCCGGGGCCGGGACGGGGCGACGCTCATGGCGCCGGCAGGGGCCGCGATGCCGGCCCGCGCCAGGAGCCAGCCGGCCACCAGGGTCTCGGCCAGCGGCACCGACAGGGCGGCCCGGCCGGCGGCGCGGAGAATGCCGAACCCCTCGTCCAGGGAGACCCCGGCGCCGCCCTGTGCCTCCGGCACCCAGGCGAGCGTCAGCCCGACCTCCTGCAAGCGCGGCCAGAGCGTGCCCTTCCAGTCGTCGGAGCGCGCGTGGATGATGGTCTGCGGATCGGCAAGATCGGCAAACATGCGCTCCGCCGTTTCGACGATGAAGCTGTCCGTGTCCGGCATGTGATGTCCTTCCCTCGATGGACCCGAGACCCCGGCGCTCACGCCGGCGGCCGAGCGGGCGCGGACCGCACGATCAATGCATCGGCTATGGTCAGGCCTTGGCCGGCCGGGTGGACGAGCACCGGGTTGAGCTCGATCTCGGCCACCTCGTCCTTCAGGGCGGCGGCGATGGTGGAAACCTGCGCCACCAGCGTGCAGAGGGCGTCCGTGTCCGCCAGCGGCGCGCCACGGAAGCCCTCGAGCAGCGGGGCCGCTTTCAGCTCGGCCAGCATCGAGGCCGCCTCCTCCGGCGTCACCGGCGCCGGCCGGCAGGCCAGATCCTTGAACAGCTCGGTGGTGACGCCCCCGAAGCCGACGGTCACCATGGGGCCGAAGGTTCGGTCGACGAGCGTGCCGACGATGATCTCGACGCCCTTGGCCGCCATCGGGCTCACCAGCACGCCCTGCAACACCGCGTCGGGCCGCTGGGCCGCCACGTCCGCGAGCAGCGCCCGGTAGGCCGCGCGGCCAGCGACGGCATCGGCGATGGCGAGCCGCACCCCGCCCACCTCGCTCTTGTGCTGGATCTGCGGCGACTGGACCTTCAGGACCAGCGGAAAGCCGACGGCGGCCATGGCCTCGTCGAGGCCCTCCGCGGAGGCGACCAGCCGCTCCCTCGCCATCGGCACCGCGCACGCGCCCAGCACCCGCTTGGCGTCTACCTCCGACAGCGCCGGACCGAGATCCGCCAGCAGGCGTGCCGCGGCCGGCGCAATCGCCGCTGGCGCCGCCGGTCGCGGCGGCGTGTAGGCTCCGCGCTCGGCCAGACGGCGCGCCGCGATGCCGAGGTTGGTAAGGTTGGCGAAGACCGGCAGGCCGGCCTCGGCGATGCGGCGCCGCGCGAAATCGGACGGCAGGGTGTAGGAATAGACGAGGATCGGCTTGCGCTGGGACCGAGCCAATTTGCCCATCGCCTCCACGTCGAAAGCGATCCTGTGCTCGCTGGAGAGCGAGTTGACGAGCACGACGAGATCCACCTCGTCGCTCTCGACGAGCCGGTCGACGCTCGCCTGCAAGCCGCCGGTGTGGACGCCCTGGGCCGTCACGTCGATCGGGTTGCCCGCGGCCCCGTAGGATGGGATCAGCGGCCGGATGGCGGCCTGGAACTCCTGTGACAGCTCGGGAACCTCGAGGCCGTTCGCCGCCAGCGTGTCGGCCACCCAGGCGCCGCCGCCGCCCGAGACGGTGACGATGCCGGCGCGCTGGCCGCCGGCGAGCGGCGCGGTGGTCAGCGCCGCGGCGATGGCGATGGCTTCATCGGGATCGGCCGCTTGGATGAACCCGTAGCGGGCGAAGACGGCGCCATAGGCGGCATCCCAGCCGCTCATATTGGCGGTGTGCGAGGCTGTCGCCCGCTCCCCGGCACCGGAGCGGCCGACCTTGCAGACGATGACGGGCTTGCCGGCGGCCGCAGCCTTGGCCGCGGCGGCGACGAATGTCGCGGTGTCTCGCACGCCTTCGAGGAAGAGCAGGATGACGTCGGTGGCGGGATCCTCGACCATGTAGTCGAAGAAGTCGCCGGCCCCCAGGTCGGCTTCGTTGCCGGAACTGACCACGCAACTGAAGTTCAGGCCCCAGGCCTTGCCGTGATTGTAGAAGGCGAAGCCGAGGCCGCCGCTCTGGGAGACGATGCCGACGCGGCGTGCGCCCAGATCGATCGGCTGGCGGTCCGGCTTGACGTCGACGGTCGGGCTGAAGGTGGCAGCGACGTGGCCCGGCTCGTTGTGGAAGCCTTGGGCGTTCGGCCCCGAGACGCGCAGGCCGGTCCGCCGCGCCAGCGCCGCGATCTCGGCCTGGGCCTCGGCTGCCGCCCCGCCCTCCTCGGCGAAGCCCGAGGTGATGATCACCGCGTGGCGCACGCCGGCTACGGCGCAATCCTCGAGCGCCGCGACGACGCCGGCCGCCGGAATGGCGATCAGCGCCAGATCGACCGGCTCGCCGATCGCCGCAACGGAGGCGTAGCAGCGCACGCCGGCGATCTCCTGGTAGCTCGGGTTGATCGGATAGAGGCGGCCCGCATAGCCGTTCTTCGCCAGCATGCTCTGCAATTGGCCGCGGATCTTCGTCGTGTCGGGCGAAGCGCCGATGACGGCGATGCTGCGCGGCTTGAAGAAGTGATCCAGCGGATGCCCGGCGTCGGCCAGCTGATCCGTCTGCGCCACGTTGTCCTCCCGTATGTCTTTACGCCTACCGTGTTTAGCCTGCGCCGCCCCGTCCGGGCAGCGACCTGGGCGCCGGTCAGTCATTCGCTCAGGCGCCTTCGCCGATCACGCCCTCGTCGCACAGGGCGGCGATCTCGGCCTCCGACAGCCTCAGCCGCGCCGCCAGCACCTCCTGGGTATGCTGTCCGAGCCGGGGCGACGGCGACGCCGGCAGGCGCTCGGCGCCGTGGAAGCGGATCGGATTGTTGGGCACGACGATGCGGCCGAACTCGGGATGATCGATCCATTCCAGCATGCCGCGCTCGTGCATGTGGCGGTCGTTGGTCACCTCGATCAGATCGCGCACCGGGGCGGAGGGCACCTTGTGGCGCCGCAGGATAGCGGCCGCCTCCTCCCTGGTCAGCGTGGAGGTCCAGTCGGAGATGAGACGATCGGTCTCCGCCAGGTTGCGGACCCGGGAGACCTTGTCGGAGAAGCGCGCATCGCCGGCGAGGTCGCCGCGGCCCATGGCGGCGAGCAGGTTGGCCCAATGCGTCTCGTTGATGCCGATGATGGCGATATAGCCATCCCTGGCCGGATAGACGTTGTAGGGCGCCGCCGACAGGCCGCCGTGGCGGTTGCCGGTGCGCGGCGGCGTCGTGCCGGCGTCGTACATGAAGGTGAGATTGGAGGCGAGGGTCGGGTACACGGTCTCCTGCATCGCCACCTCGACCAGGCGGCCAACGCCGGTGAAGGTACGCTCGTAGAGCGCCGTGACGACGCCGGCATAGAGATGGATGCCGCTGAGGAAATCGACCAGCGCGGGACCTGCCTTCACCGGCGGCCCGTCGGGAAAGCCGGTGACGCTCATCAGGCCGGAGGCCGCTTGCACGGTGACGTCCATGGCCAGGTTGTCCTTGTCCGGCCCCGAAAGGCCGTAGCCCGATCCGGAGGCATAGACGAGGCGCGGGTTGATCGCATGCAACACCGACCAGCCCACGCCGAGCTTGTCCATGACGCCCGGCGCGTAATTCTCGAGCAACACGTCGGCGTCGGCGACCAGCTGCTTCAGGATCTCCGTGCCCTTACGCGCCTTGAGATTCAGCGTGATGCAGCGCTTGTGGCCGTTGAGCATGGCGAAGGGCACGCCCGAGCCGCGGCTGACCGCGTTGCGCTGGCGCACCGGCTCCCCGCTCAGGGGCTCGACCTTGATGACGTCCGCGCCGGCTTTGGCCATGAGATAGGTGGCGTAGGGCCCCTGGTAGACTTGACCGAGGTCGATGACGGTCACGCCATCGAGGGGCAGGTTTCGCCGGCTCGTCATTCGCAATGCTTTCCAATCCGATGTGAAGTGAGCCGCGGTCAGGCTCCGAGGTAGGCTTCCTGGATGTCGGGGGCGGCGGCGATGTCGCGGGCCGAGCCCTGGCGCACCAGCGAACCGACCCGCAGCACGTAGGCACGGTCGGCGATCTTGAGCGCCGCGCGCATGTTCTGCTCGACCAGCAGGGTCGAGATGCCCTTGCGCCTGAGGTCGGCGATGGCGCCCAGCACGAACTTGGTGAAGAAGGGCGACAGGCCGAGCGACGGCTCGTCGAACAGCACCAGCCGGGGTCGTGCCATCAGGCCGCGGCCGATGGCCAGCATCTGCTGCTCGCCGCCGCTCAGGCTGCCGGCGTTCTGCGTGAGCCGCTCCTTGAGTCGCGGGAACATATCGAGGATGTCGGCGACGCCGAACGTCGGGCCGCCGCCGAAGGCGTCGACGATCTTGAGGTTGGCCTCGACGGTCATGGCCGGGAAGATCTCGCGGCCCTCCGGCACATGGCTGATACCCAGCCGGCTGAGCTGCCAGGGCTTGCGCCCGTCGATGCGCTGGCCAGCGAAGTGGATGCGCCCTGCCGTGATCGGCAGTACGCCGGAGATGGCGTTGAGCAAGGTGGTCTTGCCGGCGCCGTTGGCGCCGAGGATCGCGACGATCTCACCGGGCCGCACCACGAGCGATATCTCGCGCAACGCCACCACCTTGCCGTAGGCCGCCGAGACCCCGTCGACGGCGAGCAGATCGGTCTCACTCATCGTCGGCTCCGAGGTAGGCGGTGATCACTTCGGGGTGGCGCAGGACGTGCTGCGGCTCGTCGATGACGACCGGTCGGCCGTCGACCACCACCAGCGCCCGTCCGCACAGCTCGCGGATGACCGCCATGTCGTGCTCGACGATGAGGATCGTGCGCCCGGGCGCGACGGCGCGGATGAGCGCGATGAAGTCGGCGGTCTCTCGGCCGTTCATCCCCGCCGCCGGCTCGTCGAGGAACAGGATCTTGGGGTCGGCCATCAGCGCCACGCCGACGGCGAGGCGCCGCTGCACGCCGTAGGCGAGCACGCCGGCCCGGCGATCACGGTCGCCGTCGAGCCCGGTCAGGGCCAGCACCTCGCGCGCGCGCTCCTGAAAGGCCTGCTCGTCCGCCCGGCACGAGGAGCTGCCGACGATGCGCCCCAGCACGCCGTGGCGGAAGCTGGCGTGACGACCGTAGCGCAAATTCTCGAATACGGTCGCGTCGGCGAACACCGCCGTGCGCTGGAAGGTGCGGGCGACGCCGGTGCGCGCCACCGCGTGCGGCGCCATATGGCCGACGTCGCGCCCCAGGACTTCGATGGCGCCGCTGGTCGGCTTGGTGATGCCGCAGAGGATGTCGAACAGGGTCGACTTGCCGGCGCCGTTGGGGCCGATGATGCCGAAGACCTCGCCCTCGGTCACCGTCAGGCTGACGCCGTTGAGCGCAGTGACGCCGCCGTAGCGCTTGACGATGTCCGTGGCGCGCACGGCCACGGCGGGCGCGGGCGACACGGACAGAGCCCGACTATGCATGGCCATCCCTCCGCAGCCGCTGGCGCAGCGCGACCGCGAGCTGATGCAGGCCGCCCGGGGCGAACATCATGATCGCGATGATGGCGCTGGAAAAGATCAGGATGCGTACGTTCGGGTCGAGCTCGAGAAAATGCGGAATGATGCTGAAGATCACCGCGCCGATCACCGGACCGACGATCAGTTGCGAGCCGCCGAGCAGCACCATCAGCAGCCCGTCGACGGTATTGGCGACGGAGAATACCTCCGGCGTGACGATCTGCGTATAGGGCACGCACAGGGCGCCCCCGAGCGCCGCGAGCGGCGCGCTCAGCATGAAAGCCTTGAGCCGCACGCGCGTGACGTCGACGCCGACCGATTGGGCGAGGTGGCGGTTCTGCCGCACGCTCTCCATGGCGGCGCCGAACGGCGAGCGCCGGACCGCGACGAGAAACAGCACTGCCGCCACCAGCAGGCTGGCCGTCACGAAGAAGTAGGACTGCGGATCGGTGAGCAGGACCGGCCCGACCGAGAGGGCGGAAAAGCCGAACAGCCCGAGCGGGCCGCCCGTGAGGCTCTCCAGGTTGGTGGCGGCGACCATGGCGACGCCGGACAGGCCCCACGAGACGATGGAGAAATAGGCGCCGGTGAGCCGGAGCGTGAGCGCGCCCAAGGCCGCCGCTGCGGCGACGGAGATGACCAGCGCGGCGGCGACCGAAAGCTCGAACGGCAGGCCGAGCTTGACCATGCCGATGCCGACGCCATAGGCGCCGATACCGAAGAACACGCATTGGCCGAGCGGCACCTCGCCGATGCCACCGAGCATGATGTTGATGCTCAGTGCAAACAGGGCGAAGGCGCAGGTGTAGCCGGCCAAGGTCACGATGAACGGGTCGGAAACGGCGAACCCGAAAGCGGCGATGGCAGCGATGGCGGCGCCCAGCAGCAGCCAGATCGACAGGGAGGTCGGCCCCGGCCGCATGGCCGGCGCGGGGACCCCATCTCTGGCCGGCTCGGCGGCGAGCACGGCGGCGGAGGTGGACGAGGGCTGCATGTTCACCTTAGTGCCTGTGCAGTTGCGCGCGGCCGCGCAGGCCCTGGGGCCAGAGCAGCAGGGTGGCGATAACGAGAATCCAACCGAGCGCCGGGGTCCACGACACCGAGACGTAGGTCTCGAACAGCGCGTTGGCGACGCCCATCAGCAGCGCGCCGAGCAGGGCGCCGGAGATGCTGCCCATGCCGCCGAGGATCACCACGGTGAAGCCGACGATCAGCGCGCCATGCCCCATCGTGGGGTAGGCGGTGACTATCGGCGCCAGCAAGGCACCGGCGAGACCGGCGGCCGCGACACCGAGCACGAAAGCGAGCGTGCGGATCATCGGCACGTTGATGCCGGAATAGAGCGCCCCGCGCGCGTTCTGCGCCACCGCGACGATCTGCTGACCCTTGACGGTAAAGCCGAGCCAGAGGCCGAAGGCGGCCAGCACCACCATGGAGCAGCCGAAGATGAAGGCGCGCTGGGCGGTGACGAGGATGCCGAAGACATTGAACGTCGTCTGGCCGAGCGGCGACGGCACGGGATGCGGATCCGGCCCGAACAGCAGAATGAGCGCCGCGATGATGGCCTGTCCGAGCGCGAACATGACGATCAGCGAGCCGTGATGCGCATCGCCGTAGAGGCTGCGGCGCACGATGGCGAGCTCGGTGATCACGCCGATCCCCGCCACGATCAGGACGGCCACCGGCACGGCGAGGAAATAGCTCAGCCCCTGCCCGGTCAACAGGTAGCAGCCATAGGCGCCGATGGCGAAATAGGCACCGTGGGCAAAGTTGGCGATGCCGACGATGCCGAAGATCAGGGTGAGGCCGACGGCGACGACCGCATAGCCGGCACCGAGCACGACGCCGTTCACGATGGTCTGCAAGAGGAGTTCCAAGGCTGGGTCTCCAGGTATTGAGCAAGCACAGCAGCGGGCAGACGCCCGCGCGCCGCGTCATGGCGGGGCTTGACCCGGCCATCCATCGTTGCGTGGACGTCAGCCCGGCCGGGCCGGCCGAATGTCCGCGTTACCGACTGAATGGATGGCCGGGTCAAGCCCGGCCATGACGCTGAAACGTGTCACCAGACAACGTCACGCCACTCGGTCGTTCTCAATTACTCTTCACCCGATCGACCTGGACGAGCTTGCCGTCCTTGATCTGCTGGATGAAGAAATAGGGTGCCGAGGCGCGGCCCTTGGCGTCGAAGCGCAGCTCGCCGCGCGGGCTTGGCCACGCATTGTCGCGGATCACCTGGGCAATCTTGGCATAGTCGCTGTCGGTACCGGCCTTTGTCATGGCGTCGGCGATGACATTGACCGCCTCGTAGATGACCAGGTTCCCCTTGCCGGGCTCGACGTTGTAACGCTTCTCGAAACCCTCGACGAAGGCCTTGCCCTCATCGCCGGGATCGGACGCCATGAAGATCTCGCCGGTATAGATGCCGTTCATGGCCCCATCGCTCGGCTTGATCATGCCCGGCGTGACCACGCCCGGGGACATCGCTTCCTTGGGGAAGCCGCCGAGCTGGCGCACCTGCTTCCATAGCTGGGCCGCCCGCGCCGGATAGGCGTCCGAGACGTAAAGCAGATCGGGATTGAGCGATTTGATCTTGGTGATGATCGAGGTGAAATCGTTGGTCTCGGCGTCGTAGGTGGAAACGTTGACGAGCGCGATACCGGCTGCCTTCAGGCTTTCCTTGAGATTGTCGAGCACCGTCTTGTTGAACTCGGTGTTCTCGCCCATGTAGGCGACCGTCTTCGGCTTCATGGCGTTGACGATGTAGGAGTTGAACGCCTTCGAGTTGGCCGAGACCGTGTTGTTGATCTGGAACAGCCACGGGCTGCCCTGGTCGGTGATGGCATCGGCCTGGGCCGCAGCATTGACCTGCAGGATGCGGTTCTTGGTGACGGAGGACTCCGCCAGCACCACCGAGCTGTTGGTGCCGCCGGTGATCGCCTTGACGCGCCCGACCGAGATGAGCTTCTGCACGGCGCCGACGCCCCCCTGTGGCGTGCCCTTGTCGTCCTCGTAGACGATCTCGAGCTTGCGCCCGCCCAGGACGCCGCCGCGCGCGTTGATGTGCTCCGCGGCGAAATCGGCGCCGCGTTGCACATCCTGCCCATAGGTCGCCGCCGCGCCGGTGAGCGGCGCGGCGATGCCGATGCGCACCGCATCGGCCGCCGCTGCCGGGACCGTGAGACCCATGCCGCACAGGGCGATCACCAGCCTGCTGGCTAAAACCATGTCTCGTCCCCTTCCGTGTCTTGCTTGCTTATGTCGTCGGCACGCCAGCCGCGGGAGATCTGCCCCCGCACGGTCTGGAGCGGGACGGTCAGCTTCCGCGAAGCCCCGCCCCAAGCCATCGCTCTGATGATCTACCTATGCCGCAGCCGGCCCGCAGCCGCGTTCCGAAGGCGCGCAGAGCGGCCGCAGGCACCTCACATCGAACAATCTAGTGGAGACTGCGCTGGAAAAGGTCGAACAGCCGCTCCCAATGCCGCTCCGTGCTCCGCTTGTGGTAGAGACGCCGCGACGGGAAGGCGAAACCGTGCTCTGCTTCCGGATAATACTCCATCGACGCGTTGATGCCGGTTTGCTCGATGATCCGCCGCACCTCGTCCAAGACTTCGGCCGGCGCATAATGGTCGTGCTCGGCACAGGCAAAATAGAGTTCACCCTTGATCCTGTCGGCCGTCAGGTGGGCCGAGTCCGGCAGATCGGTGATCAGCTTCGCCCCATAGACGGAAGCGCCTGCCGCGAACCGCTCGGGGAACACGCCCATGGCCCGGAAGACGTAACGCCCGCTCATGCAATAGCCGACGGTGCCCACCTTGCCGGCACGCGCCGCCGGCTCCTTGTCGAGAAAGGCGAAAAGATGCTCGGTATCCTCCATCACCATCGTGTTGGTGAGGTGGCGGTTGAGCTTCCACATCAGCTCCAGGCCTGCCTCGTAGGCCGGGTCGGCCAGCCTGTTGGCGTCGAGATCGACCGAGCGCGCCAGACGATAATACATGTTCGGCATGATGACGTAATAGCCGACCGTCGCCAATCTCCGGCACATATCGGACAGCTCTTCGCGCACACCGACCGAGTCCATATAGAATATAATCACGGGAAACGGCCCCGGCCGATCCGGATGAAAGATGTAGGTATTCATCACGCCATCCTCAGTCGTGATGTCGACAACTCTCTCCTGCACGGAATTGCTCCTGGGGACTTCCTGCCTGCGTTTATTGGCCCTTCGGCGATGGAGCTTCACCATGGGGCGAAGCGAAGGCCGAATCCAGCTTTTTCAGCTATGCGCTATCATTTGCATATATCTGAAAATCAATGTTCGTCCATGGGCAGGAAGCGATCGATGCCGGCCCGAAGCGCCTGGAGGATTTGGTCGCGCTGCTCGACCAGCCGCACCACCGGCCCGCCGACTCCCACGGCGAGGATTCGCCCGTGCCGCCGCTCGGGCAGCAGCATGCCGATGACGCCTGCCCCGACCGTCACCGTATGCAGCGAGATCACGTAGCCATTGGCGCGGATCTCGCGGATGCGCTGCATCAGGTCGACCAGGTCGACTCTATGCTTGGGATCGTCCTCCTCGATATTGATGCGGCGCACGAGCTTTTCGATCATCTCGTCGGAACGCGCGCTGAGGATGAGCCACCCCAAACCCGAGCGGGCGAGCGGTCGGATGGTGCCGGGCTGTATGGCGAACTGGATGGTGTGCGGCGACGGCAGCGTGTGGATGTACTGCATGTAGAGATCGCTCTGCGTGCCGATGCTGATCGTCTCCTCGGTCTCCTTGCTCAAATACTTCATGAGCGAGACGATGCTGCCCTCGCCGAACAGGGCGCCCTGCACCCAGCCTCCGAGTTGCACGATGCGCATGGTCGGCATGTAGGTGCGGGAGTAGCGGTCATAGTCGAGATAGCCGAGCACGACCATGCTCTTCAGCAGGGCGGATGCGCTCGACACCGGATAGTCGAAACGGCCGGCCACGTCCTTCAGGCTGAGCGGTCGCTGCACCACGTCGAAGTACTCGAGAATCTCGAACAGGCGCCGCGCCGTCTTGATGACCTCTTCCGACATGCCTGACTACTCCACCCAATTTTCATACATATGGAATTGATTTCCATATGCGAGAACGAGTTTCCATCCAAGCCACCGATTGCTATGACGAGGCAATCGAGAAGCCGGCAGGAAATGACATGATCGAAGCGGAGGAGATGCGGTTCGAGGTGCGCGAGCGCGTGGCCACCATTACCTTCGACCGGCCGGACCGCATGAACGCCTGGACGCCGGTGATGGAGCGCGAGCTGAGGCGCCTCGTCGCCATCGCCGCAGCGGACAAGGCGGTCCGAGCGATCGTGCTGACCGGGGCCGGCCGGGGCTTCTGCGCCGGTGCCGATGTGGGCCGGCTCACGGCCTCGGCGTCCGGCGGCGTTGCGCCCGTTGCCGCGCCTCGGCTGAGCGACGACGATCTCGACCAGCGCTACAGCTATCTCCTGGCCGTCCCCAAGCCGGTCATCGCCGCGATCAACGGGGCGGCCGCCGGCGTCGGCCTCTGCCTCGCGCTCTATTGCGACCTCCGCTACATGGCCGCGGGCGCCAAGCTCACCACCTCGTTCGCCCGGCGCGGTCTCGTGGCCGAGCACGGCAGCGCCTGGATGCTGAGCCATCTCGTCGGTCCGATGAACGCCGCCGACCTGCTGCTCAGCGGCCGGGTGGTCGAGGCGGAGGAGGCCGGGCGACTGGGCCTGGTCCGCGTGCTGGCGACCGAAGGCTTCCACGAAGCGGTGCAGCAGCGGGCGGCCGAATTTGCCAACCTGTGCTCGCCGCGCTCGATGGGGGTGATCAAGCGCCAGCTCGGGCTAGTGCCCCGCCAGACCCTGGCCGACGCGACGCAGCTCGCCGACCGCGAGGTGGCGCTCTGCCGCGGCACCGATGACTTTCGCGAAGGCGTCGCCCACTTCGTCGAGAAGCGCGCGCCGCGCTTCACCGGACACTGACGCGGCGCGCCCGGAGATCGCCCATGTTTCAGCCCGATCTGCTGCGCGGCAAGCGCATCCTGGTCACCGGAGGAGGCACCGGCCTCGGGCGCGCCATCAGCCATCGTTTCGCCGAGCTCGGCGCTTCCCTGGTGCTTTGCGGGCGCCGCGGCGAGGTGCTGGAGTCCACGGCCGCGGCGATCGCCGGAGAGACCGGAGTGCCCGTCGAGACGGCGGTATGCGACGTCCGCTCGGGCGAGGCGGTCGACGCGATGGTCGAGCGGCTGTGGGCGACGGCTCCGATCGACATCCTGATCAACAATGCCGCCGGCAACTTCCTCGCCCGCACCCATCTGCTCTCGCATCGCGCCGTCGATGCGGTGCTGAACACCGTCCTGCACGGCACCGCCTATTGCACCATCGCCTGCGGCAAGCGCTGGATCGAAGGCGGCCGGCCGGGCACGGTGCTCAGCGTGCTGACCCTGTCGGCGCTGCAAGGCGCGCCGTTCACCGTGCCGTCGGCCATGGCCAAGGCTGGCGTGCTGGCCATGACGAAGAGCCTCGCCGTGGAATGGGGACGCCACGGCATCCGCCTGGTGGCGGTGGCGCCGGGCCCCTTCCCCACCCCCGGCGCCTGGCAGCAGCTCATGCCCGAGGACCGGCAGACGGCGCCACTGGCGCGCAGCATACCGCTCGGCCGCTACGGCGAGCACGCCGAGCTCGCCAACCTCTGCACGTTCCTCGTGTCCGACCAGGCCGGCTACATCACCGGCGAGGCCGTCGTCATCGACGGCGGCAAGCGCCACCTCGGCGGCGCGGGGCCGAGCGATCTCCTGGAATGGACCGATGAGCAGTGGGGCAAGCTGAGGTCGTGATGGCTGGGGCCCGCCTTCGCGCGCCACGCCGCTGGCATGGGACAGCAAGGATGCGCAGCATGAGAGCGATGAGCATGGCGGTACTGACGGCCGGGCTTGCCCTGGCCCAGCCCGCGGTCGCCGCCGATCCGATCATACTCGGCAACACGGCCCCCTACAGCGGTCCGGCCTCCGCCTACGGCACCATCGCCCGCGCGGAAGAAGCCTACTTCAAGATGCTCAACGACGCGGGCGGGATCAGCGGCCGTCCGATCGAGTTCCTGTCGCTCGACGACGGCTATTCGCCGCCCAAGACGGTGGAGCAGACGCGGCGACTGGTCGAGCAGGACGAGGTGCTGGCCCTGTTCAGCGCCGTCGGCACGGCGCCCAACATCGCCGTCCAGAAGTATCTCAACGCCAAGCACGTGCCGCAGCTGCTGGTCTCGTCGGGCGCCAGCCGCTGGAACGATCCGCGGCACTTTCCCTGGACGACGAGCTTCAATCCGACCTACGAGACCGAGGGGCGCGTCTATGCCCAATACATCCTGAAGACCAAGCCCGACGCGAAGATCGCCGTCATCACCCCCAACGAGGACGCCGGCCGCGACTACCTCAAGGGCTTCAAGGAGGGCCTCGGCCCGCACGCCGACCAGATCGTCGGGGAGGCGACCTACCTCACTGCCGACCCGACCATCGATTCGCAGATCATCACCTTCCAGCAGTCCGGCGCCGACGTGTTCTTCGCCGAAGCGACGCCCAAATTCGCCGCGCAAGCCCTGCGCAAGGCGGCCGATCTCGGCTGGAAGCCGCTGATCATCCTGCCGACGGTCTCCAACTCGGTCTCGGCGGTGCTGGAGCCCGCGGGCCTCGCCAATGCGGCCGGCGTCGTCTCCGGCGCCTATCTGAAGGACCCGGGCGATCCTCGCTGGGCCGACGACGAGGGCATGCGCGCCTGGCGGGCTTGGATGAACCAGTATCAGCCCGGCGCCAACCCGGGCGACATCCTCAATGTCTCCGGCTATACCGCCGCGCAGCTGATGGCGCTGTACCTGGAGCGCTGCAAGGCCGAGCTCACGGGCGCATGCCTGGTGAAGCAGGCGCAATCGCTCCACGACGAGGTCCTGCCGATGCTGCTGCCAGGCATCCGGTTGAACACCAACCCCGACGATGTCGTGCCGATCCGGCAGCTGCAGATGATGCGCTTCGACGGCAAGTCATGGGCGCTGACCGGCGACGTCTTCGGTGACTGACGACACACCATGAGTGCTGCGCCGCTTAGGATGAATTGCCCAGCCGGCAGATGTGCTCTGGAACAAGAGACCTGAAATGAAGAAATGCCGCGCGACCCATCGGCGGCAGGGAGGGATCGCATGTCCGACAGTCTGTTGTTCTCGCCGTTTCAACTGCGCGGCGTCACCTTGCGCAACCGCATCGTCGTGCCGCCGATGCATCAATATTCGGGCGAGAACGGCTTGCCCACCGACTGGCACATGGTCAACGTCGGCCGTTTCGCCACCGGCGGCGCCGGCCTGGTGATCGTCGAGTCGACCAAGGTCGAGCGCCGGGGGTGCGGCACGCTGGGTGACCTGGGATTGTGGGACGACCGCTTCATCGAGCCGCTCGGCCGCCTCGCCCGCTTCATCAAGAGCCACGGCGCCGCCGCCGGCATTCAGCTCGGCCACACCGGCCGCAAGGCCCGCACGCGCCGGCCCTGGGAGAACGAGGGCCCGCTCGACCGCGTGGCCGAGGTGGCCGACTGGGACGCCTGGGAGGTGGTGGGGCCGAGCCCGATCCCCTACGGCGACGGCTGGCCGGTGCCGCGGGAGCTCACGACGGCGCAGGTGAAGGAGGCGGTCGCCGCCTGGGGCCGGGCGGCTGGGCGCGCCGACGCCGCCGGCTTCGACGTGGTCGAGCTGCATGGCGCGCACGGTTATCTGATCCACCAGTTCCTCTCGCCGCAGGCGAACCAGCGCACCGACGACTACGGCGGCTCCGAGGAGAACCGCATGCGGTTCGCCCTCGAGGTGGCCGAGGCCGTGCGCAATCACTGGCCGGCCGAGAAGCCGCTGTTCATGCGGCTGTCGATCGAGGACGACGCGGGCTGGGGGCCCGAGCAGAACGTGCGGCTGGCGCGCCGGCTCAAGGCCAAGGGGGTCGATGTCATCGACTGCACGACCGGCGGCATCACCAGTGCGGCCCCCAACTTCTACCGGCTCAACCAGTACGGCTACCAGGTGCCGTTCGCCGAGCGGGTGCGGGCCGAGGCCGACGTCATGACCATGGCCGTCGGCCTGATCATCCACGGCGACCAGGCCGAAGCGATTCTCAGGAACGGCCAGGCGGATCTGATCGCGGTGGGGCGCGAGATGCTGCACAACCCCAACTGGCCCATGGACGCGGCCCAGAAACTCGGGCTCGACCTGAGCCACGAACAGATTCCAGTGCAGGCCGGCTACTGGCTGTCCAAGCGCGCCCGGCGCGGCTTCGGCTGCAATCCGTCCACCTGGCAGGTCGGCCTGGGCGCGGAAGCCCAGCCCTGAAGCCGCCTGGCCTCGCACGCGCCCGGCCGTCCCACGAGCTCCGGCGGCCTGGGCCCGTGCCGGCGCAATCGGGGGCCCGGGCGCGGCCGTCTCAGTACGTCGCCCGGCCTCCCGACAGGTCGAACACCGCGCCGGTGCTGAACGAGCACTCCTCGCTCGCCAGCCAGCAGATGAGCGACGTTGCCTCGGCGATCTCGCCGAACCGGCCGAGCGGAATCTTCGACAGCATGAAGTCGATATGCTCCTGGGTCATCTGCTCGAAGATCGCCGTCCTGATCGCCGCCGGCGTGATGCAGTTCACGCGGATGCCGGTCCTGGCGGTTTCCTTGCCCAGCGACTTCGTGAGCGCGATGACGGCGGCCTTGGAGGCGCTGTAGGCCGAGGCGTTGGGATTGCCCTCCTTTCCGGCGACGGAGGCCAGGTTGACGATGCGGCCATAGCCCGTGCGCGCCATCTCCCGAACCGCAGCGCGGTTGCAGTAGAAGACGCCATTGACGTTGACGTCGATGACCTTGCGCCAGTCTTCGCCCGGGTAGTCCGCCACGGCAGCGTTGGGGCCGGTGATGCCGGCGCTCGCCACGAGTATGTCGAGCTGCCCGCCGAGCACGGCGATGCTGCGCCCCATGGCGGCATCGACTTCCGCCTCCACCGACGTATCCACCGCCTGCGCGTCGGCGGCCGCGAGCTCGGCCGCCGACGCAGCCAAGGCAACCGTGTTCACGTCCCAGAGCGACACCCGCGCGCCCTCGGCCACGAGCCGCCGGGCTACGTCGCGGCCGATGCCGGAGGCGGCGCCGGTCACGACTGCCGTCCGTCCCTCGAAACGTCTGTCGAACGCGCCCGCCGTACCGATGCCAGTGACCATTGCGTTACATCCTGCGTCTGTGGGCCGAGCGCTCGCTAGCGAACATTGCAGCGCCTCTCTCAGACGGCGATCCTGTCGGCAGGCGCCGACCGGGCATCGCCCGAGAGGATGATCGGGGTAGCCGCCGCCGATTGCAACGCGCTTGCCGACGTCGATCAAGTCGGCCGCGAGTTGCACTTGCCGGCGCAGGCGCCGCCCGGTCCGGCGCAAGGGCCGCCCAACGTCACCAGCAGCGGTTCCTGGCGCGGCGCACAGCAGCATGCCCGGAGCCGGCCGCTCATAACGGCCTGGTCGAAGCTGGCCGCTCGCGGAGACAGCCGCAGTGCAGGACATCCTGTACGGCCCCGAGGAGCGGCGGGAACGGCCCCGGCGCTCGCGCCCCCCTGAGACGCGTATCTCGGCGGTGGCCGAGGCCGTCGTCTGATCGTTACAAGTGCAGAGCGCATAAGCTAGAATGCCGCCATGAAGCCCGAAACGTCTGCCGCGATCCGGTTGCCGAACTTCAGCGCGCGAATCATGCAATCCGCATTGATCGAAGCTGGGATCGATTGTGCTTCCTGGCTCGCCAAAGCGAAGCTTAAGCCCGACGTGCTCGAAATTCCCAACGGTCAGATTTCGGGCGCGCAAGAATTGTCGCTTCAAGAAGCATTCGTGCTTGCCACCTGCCATTTGCCCGGACTCTGGTTTCGCATGGGATTGCAATACAGGTTGATGGGCTATGGGCCTCTGGGCTTCGCCGTCTTGTCGGCTCAAACGCTCGGCGACGGATTGCAATACATGTCGTCCTTCCGAGCTCTGACTTACTCGCTGTTGGACTTCCCGAAGATCGAGCACGCCGGCGATGTGGTCGCGATAACGGCGGATGATGCGCATGTTCCGGACGTGTGCCGGGAGTTCTCCCAGGAGCGCGGCCTGGCTGCGGCTACACGCATCATCGCCGATATGTATCCCGGCCTTTCGGCCATCGCACGAATCGAAACCGTGCTCGACGACCGCAACGGGCGTCGCGAATGGACATCGGCATTTGGGGTACCCGTGGCGTTCAACGCCCCTGTGACGCGGCTGGTGTTCAGGGAGGGAATTACTAAAACACCGCTGCCGATGGCCAATGCCTTGCTTGAGAAAACCTATAGCGAATTGTGCAACAACCTCGTCGACGATGCCGAATCGAGCGACGAAATCGTCTATAAGCTGCACAATATCCTCATTCGATCTGCCCCGGCCTACCCCAGCGCGGCCAAAGCCAGCCGACTCCTGGCCCTGTCCGAGCGAACCATGTATCGCCGCCTAGCTGACTGCGGCTGCACGTTTGGCGACATTCTCGAGAGTGTGCGCGAGCAGCGCGCTAACAATCTGCTCGACAGCACACGATTGTCCGTCGAGCAAATCGCCGGCGCATTGGGCTTCGCGGAGGCCGCCAGCTTTTCACGCGCCTACAAGCGGTGGACCGGCGTCTCCCCCCTGTCCTACCGCCGCCGGTTGGCAAGCGGGCGAAGCGGCGACTGACCTTGCCATCCTTGGCGAGACCACCGTCCACCCGCCGGATGGGGTGGCGCGGCTGTCGTCTCCGTCTTGCGTGAACAAGCCGGCGCACGCTTCGATCTAGAGCATTTCCGCGTTTCTTCGAATCGCTGAAATGCTCTATCTGTTTGATTTGTCGCGTTTTATTCACGCGAACCGGCGGCCACTTCGCTCGAAAGCGCTCTAACAGCGGAGCGCCGCGCCGTAACGCTGTTCCAATTCCAGGAAGTGCTCGAGCCGGGCTGCGCGCATGAGCTCCACCGGGTCGTTGAAGGGGCCGGGATGGCTGGCAAGATAGCTTTCGTCGCTGCCCGTTTCCCATATCGAGGCGAACAGCTCCGCCATAGCATTGGCCGCGACACCCAGCGGGCTGGCAGAGAACATGGTGAAGGCATAGCCGGCATCTGCCAGGTCTGACAGGGTATGGCCGATTGGGGGCGAGGCGCCCATGTTCATCACCGGGCCGTCGATCGCGGCGATCAATTTGCGCGCCCACGCCATCTGCTCGTCCGGCGGCATGGCGAAATATGCCTTCCCCTCGACCTGCATGATGATCGGCAGCACCATATCGGCGCCCTCATCCAGGAACATGTTGCAGCGGTCCACCACCTCCTGAAACGAGACGGTGTCCGCGTCGGTTCGCGCGACGATCATGAAGTCGCCATCGCTACGCGCGTCCAGCGCGGCCTTCAGGCGATCGACGGCTTGCTCGCGGGTGACCACCTTGCGGCCCGCGAGCAGCGGGCAATGCTTCGGAAGCACCTGGTCTTCCAGATGGACCCCGGCAACGCCGGCGCGCTCCATTTCCCGGATCGTGCGTCCCACATTGAGAACACCGCCGAAGCCCGTGTCGATGTCCGCCAGAATCGGAATATCGACTGCGGCTGCCATCCGCGCCGCATGGGCGCTGATTTCCGTCATCGTCATCAATCCCAGGTCCGGCGCGCCGAGCTGAGCGGCCTCCACGCCAAGGCCGGTCATGTGAATGGCCTTGAAGCCGGCGAGCTGGGCGATGCGCGCGGACAAGGCGTCATAGCAGCCGGGCGCGACGACCATGCCCTGAGCAAGCTCGTATCTCAGCCTGGTGGTGATCTGCATAAGCGCTCCTTCAGCTGACCGGACATGAAGCTGGAATGGGCCGGGCTCGCTAAACACCCTTCGCACCGGCCGTCCATGTCGACGCGCCCGCCTGACGCGACCGGGAGATGGAAGGCGCCGGCAACCGATCTGCCGTTCAGCGCGTGCGGCAGGTCAGGCCACCGTCGACGGGCAACAGGACGCCGTTGATATATTTTGCAGCGGCGCTTGCGAGAAACACGGCAGCGTAGGCGACGTCCCAGGCATCGCCCATCTTTCCCGTAGGACTCATCGCATCGCGCTCCGCCAACTGTGTCTCCAGATCACCGTGATGGGCTTTCATGCCCGCATCGCCCCTGATCATCGGCGTGTTCATCAAGCCCGGAAGGATGGCGTTGCAGCGGATTCCCTTGTCCGCATATTGCAGCGCCAGCGAGCGGGTGAGGTGATTAACTGCCGCCTTTGAAGTGTAGTAGGACGCCATTCCATAACCGCCGATGCGGATACTGGCTATCGAGGAGATGTTGGTTATCGCGCCATGGCGTTGCGCGACCATGTGAGGAAGCACATGCCGACAGGCAAGGAACACGCTTTTGACATTGACGTCCATGGCGCGGTCCCAATCCTCGATGGATTGGTCCACGGGACTGCCGAACAACGTGATGCCGGTATTGTTGTGAAGGATGTCGATCTTGCCGAAGTGCGAATGTGCGATCGAGACGGCCCTGGCCATATCATCGTCGCGGCAGACGTTCCCCTGAATTGCGATCGCTGAACAGCCCTCGCTCTCCGCGAGCGCCGCCGTCTCCTCCGCCGCGGCCAAGTTCAGATCGACGCAAGCGACCTTGGCCCCCGCGCGCGCATAAGCGACCGCCGCTGCCTTGCCATTGCCCCAGCCGGGACCTGACGATCCAGCGCCGAAGATGAGCGCAACCTCGTCGTTGAGCCTAAACACCATGTCTCCTCCTCAAACAATAAACCGGCACGCGGTGACGACCGCGCCTTGCAGACCAGCCGCCGAACGGCGCCGTCGGGCGTCAGGGGTTCGAAGGCCGCTCGCGGCGCCGCCGGGAGCCGCCGCAGCAAGGTCCCCCGAAAGCTTGCGTGACCGGGCAGATTTCAATGTGACGCGCGGACATGCTGTCTCGCCTCGGCGAAGATGGCGTCTCTCTGAACGATCGCCGCGGGCAGAAAGCGGTAGGCGAGGATGCCGGCGGCGGCGGCAATCGGACTGACCAGCGTCAGGCACTTCATCGCGAAAGCAAGGTCGCCCGTCACCGTGGAGATGCGGCCCACCATGTATGGCCCCAGCGCAAGACCCAGCAATGTCGTGCCGATGGTGAAGGCCGCGATCGCCGTCCCACGCATGCGCGGTAGAGCGATATCCTGCACCGTCGCTCCGGCAGCGCCGAGGGCTGTCGCTGCGAAAGCGCCCGCCAGGAAGGTCGCGGCGCAGAGGCCCAGAAGCGACGAGCTGGAAAAAGCCAACAGCACAAAGGGCGCAGGCGCGATCGCGCCGAAAATGACCACGAGCAGGCGGCCACGAGGGCTCCAGCGCAACAGCCGGTCCGATACGAAGCCATCGACGGTCACACCCAGGAAGCCGGCCGCGGCACCGGTTCCGCCCACGAACAGGCCGGCGGTCGAAGGGTCGGTCCCCAGCACACGAATGGCAAAGGGCGCCGTCCAGAACAGAACGGAATAGGCCAGGAATGAATTGAGTCCATAGGATATGATGGTGAATGCCATTGCGGGGTTGGCCACAACCAAGCTGAAGGTGTTTCGGTCCCGGGATCGCAGCGAGATGGCCCACGACGCGACGGCATAGACGCCGCAGCCGATCGCCGCCCATTGCATCAGCGGCTCGCCGGCCCGCGTCATCAGGAACACGGCGAACGTGATCATCCCCATCATCCCGATATTGACCGCCAGCGCGCCCGGCCCGCGGCGGGCGGCGTCGGCAAGCGTCAGCGGCGGCAGGATGGCCGAGAGATCCTCCAGAAGAATCTTGAGAGGTGATTTCGAAACTGTTGCTCCCGCTGCCTGGGCGGCCTGCTCGCGAAGCGGCTCCCGCAGCGTCAAAACCCAAAAGGCCAGAATGACGCCAGGCAGACCGACCGCCAGGAACGCCACACGCCAGCCGACCAGGCCGAGCGGCCCGCCGACCGGGAAGGCCGCGTCCCAGTTTTCGACGATCAACCCTCCAATGAACAGCGACAGGCCCGCGCCGACGAACAGCCCGGCGGAGTAGATGGCCAGCGCCGTGGCCCGGCGGCCGGCCGGGAACCAGTCGGAGATGAGCGAATAGGCGCACGGGCTGGCGGTGGCTTCGCCAACCCCCACCCCGATACGTGCCAGAGCGAGGATAGCGCCATTCTGCGCCGTGCCTGAGAGGGCCGTCATGGCAGACCAAAGTCCCAGGCCAATCGAGAGCAGCCGCACCCGCCGCCAGTGATCCGCCAGTCTGCCGAGCGGAATGCCGAACAGCGCGTAGAAGATGCCGAAAGCGGTTCCATATAGGAAGCCGAGGTCCTGGTCGGTGAGCCCCAGGTCCTTCTTCACATGCTCGGCCAGAATCGAAAGGATCTGACGATCGATAAAATTGAGGCAGTAAACGAGGAACAATACGGCCAACGCATACCACGCGTAGCCGGACGTACGGCCTTCCTTGGTCGGTTTGTCCGCCGCGCCCGACGCCGCTGTTTTGTCAGCGATCGCATCATACGTGTGGGTCATCGTGAAAGTCTCCGGCGTTGCCGCGGCGATCTCTGCCGAGCCGTAGGTGTCACCCGGCACGCGATCTATTTTCTCGAAGTTTCCAATTCTGATCACGTTTACCTTCGGTCTATTCAACCGCGCATTGGCGGCTTGCCGAAGTACGACTGATCATCTCGATCATTGCGACGGCATGACAAGGCCGCCGTTCCCAGCGCGGCGACCGCGTCCCTGGCGCCTATGCTCCCCGCCGTCCGGCGCCCCGAGAGAAATGTCACATCCCGGGCGCAGATCTCGGCGTGCGAGATCAACATCATGCCAACAGATGTCTTATCGGAGATCGAATATCGAACGGATGTTATTCCCTCCCTTCGAGGGCATATATTCTTATTCGCCCGTTTCTGCTGTATATAATAGCTTCCTCACTATTAATCAGATCGACGAGACGCCGCCCTGCCCGACGATCATACCGGCCGCTGCATTGCCGGCCCAAGCGGCCTGAATTCGGTCGATCGACAAGTTGACGTCCGAAACAGCAAGCGCGATCGCTTCCCGCAAGGTCCGACAACGAACGATCGAGATGCTTGCCAAACGGCGTAATGCCGATGCCGGCGACGTAGGCCCGCTGTTGCATGGTTCCTCCCCGATTCCAGCGTGATCCGGCTCTGGCGGCAGAAGGGCCGGACCGCTCACCTCAATTGATCGACCGGAGCGGTATGATGAATGATGGTCTCTGCCTGAATCTTGATCTTTTCTGCCACACCGAGGTTACAAGCCCACGCAAAGGATACCGGCCGGTATCAGCGCCGCGTCGTGTCTGCCCCCAAATCCGGGGGTGCATTCTCATCGCTTCGGCGGAAGGCAGCTGCGCCGCTCGGCCAAAACGGCCCGGCGTTTCACCCTCAAGCCCGCTACGTCCAATGCCGGGGCGACCATCCAACCTTCTCCCTCAGCCCAGACGGAGCGAGCGGGACGTCTAGCCATCGGCACACAAGAAAAGTAATAATAATAGGTTAGATCAGATTATTTCTATCAGCGGCCGATTGACTCCCGCAAGTAGATAGATCGCCGAGAAGACCGGCGGGGCGAGAAAGCCGGACCCGACCGGCCCTCGGTGGAGCGCTTGCAGCGCCGTCCCGATGGCCGAGGCAATCATCGCCATGCTCACCGCGCTTTGCGCGTCTGGGCATCGGCACCTGCCGCACGGACGACAATGACCACGATGACGAGGTAGACGCAGATCAGGAAGGCATACGGGAAGGCGAGCAGAACCAGATGAAGCGCGGGGGGCGTCTGATCAACGCCGATGGCTATGTTGGCGGGCGGCTTCGACATAGGCCTCTCCGGACGCTCGTTCTGTCAACCCTTCAGACGACACTGAAACTTACATAGTATTACTTTGATATATACGCGACTGGTCTAATCGGGCACAACATCCGACTTTGTGTACCCTCTATGGTGGTCCGAGGCGACGGGCGGAAATCGGCCGATCAAGATATGCCGTTGCCCTCAGAAGCTCCGCTTGACGCTGCCCTGAAAGGTCCACTGGTCGCGGCTCGGCAGATCTTCCTGAAAGGCGCTGCCGCGCGGCACCAGCGCCTGGATGCGGTTCGTCTCGATGCCGACGTCCAGGTCCTGGATCGGGCTCCAGACCAGGTTGACGGCGCTGCGGACGACGCGCAGTTGCGGCAGCCTCGGCTGGTCGAACCGCAGCGTCATATAGGTCACGAAGGCACTGGAGCGCCATTGCGTTGACCAATGGTGCGTCAGCATCACCGAGGCGCTGGCACCGCGCGAGAGCTCCGCCTGCCGCGCGGTGAAGCTCGACGGCATGGTGTAGCCCACCGCATCGTCGGGGTTGGAGACGCCGAGGTAGCCGGGCGCGTTGCGGGCATAGTCCGCCTCGAACACCAGTTCGTCGCCGCTACCCAGCACCGGCAGCGGGATGGTGGCGGCCAGCTGCAGTGCCCAGCCCGTGGCCGCGAGGCGCCCGGCAACCGCCGGCGAGGCGCCGGGCGATGGGCCGTCTCCATCGCCATCCTCGTCGTCGTCGAAGTCGCCGGCTGCCGGCATGCCGGTCCAGGTCGGCGCGAAGCGGACACGGCGCCAGGCGGCGCTCGCCTGGATGGTGGCGAACGCCGTCTTGATGCGCAGCCGCGCCACCACGTCCGGCAGCGACTGCGAGCCGTAGCCGTCCACGACGACGAAGCGGGTGCGCGGGCTCTCGGCCGACACAGACAGCCGCACGTTGGGCGCCAGCCGGACGGTGTAGGCGGCCACCACCGGATACTTGGAGGGGACGAGATCCGTGTAGAGGAAGTTCGTCGGCTCCCAATAGTCGAAGAACGACGAGCGCCGGCCGACGGCAAAGGGGCCGGCGTTGATCGTGGCGCGGCTGAGCAGGAGCCCGGAACCCGAACTCTCGAAGGTCACGTTGGTGGAGAGGTCGAAGGCATCGAGGCGCTGCCGCGTCGACACGTCCAGGCTTCCCGAGGACGCCACGGTCGAGCCGTTGCTGCGGTCGGCCTCACGATCGAAGATGTCGTTGTAGAACAGCGACCCCGCCGAGGCCGAGACGGTGGCGCCGAGGCGCAGGCAGGGGCCGAACGGCAGCTGGAGGAAGCCCGGCTCCTCTTCGTCGGAAACGGTGTAGCGGGAGCCATCGTCGACCGCCGGCGCCGGGCAACTCAGGTAGCGGGCGCCGTCACCTGCAACGGCCGCCGGGCTCGCCAGGGCGCAGGCGAGCGCCAGCCAGTAGACGTATCGGCCCATCCTCTGCCTGCCCCCGCGTCGATGCACAACTGATAGGTTGCCTTGCGCCCGCTTGACAACGGCTGCGGCTACGGCAGGCGGCAAATCCGCAACCGCCGGCATCCTGTACGGCACCCCAGATTGCCCCTATGAACGCCGCCGGCAGGTGGCGGGCGAGCGGTGGGCTACGCCTAAGCGCAGCGGGGCTGAGCATGGTGGAATTCTTCAACAGCACTTTCGGCGTGCGTGCCGAAGGCTACATGCTCGTCTTCGGCGGCCTTGCCGTCGGCGGCGTGGTGCTTGTTGCCTTGATCTTCGGTGTCACCGCCTACTTCGGCCGAAACGGCGCGGACTAAGCGCTTTCGAGCGAATTGGACGCCGGTTCGCGCGAAGAAAACGCGAAGAATCAAACAGATAGAGCATTTCGGCGATTCGAAGAAACGCGGAAATGCTCTAGGCGGCGGCTCGCGGGCCGCGCCACGGCCGGCTGACGCGATCGCGACCGATGTAGCCGCGCGCGCCCGATTGGGGTATGGGAATCGGCCGCTCCAGCGGGCCGTCCGCACGGACGGACCGATGCGGAGCCCGGGCCCGTAGCTCAATGGTTAGAGCCGGCCGCTCATAACGGTCTGGTTGCAGGTTCGAGTCCTGCCGGGCCCACCAAGCGCAGCAACGGTTTCAGCCGCATCTCCTACCGAAATACCGAACACTGGTACCGCTACTGGTACCCGAACGGTCGCCGCGAGAGCCGGCAAGGAGGGGATGATGGACGACAAGCTGACAGAGCTGGAGCTCGATTTGCTTGAGCACCTCGTGACGGGCAAGGACACGCATTCCGACCGCCGTCGGATGGCCTGGGGCGCCTGGATGGGGGCATGCATGGAGACCCTCCAAGGCATGCGGTACGTCACGAAGGGGATGCGCGTTCATCCGACGGATGCTGGCGTCGCCGCCCTGCGTGCCCAACGTCAAGTCGCGGAGCCCACCATGACCCCCACCAATCCCGCCGCCGGGCGATGGGGGCCGGAGGAGCCGACGGAGGAGATGGAATGGGTGCTGATGCACTTCGTGCCGGCGCGTCCTGATGCCCGCAAGGCTTACGCGAAGCTCATCGCCGCCGCCCCTACTCCGCCCCAGCCAGAGGCAGAGGAGCCGGAAGCGTGGCGCTGGAGAATGGTAGATTGGGAAGGTCGCGCGCACTGCGCCCTTACAGGGTGGCCACGGTATCAAGCAGCCAGATCATTTGCTTTCTCGTGCATGCCGCGCAGCGCGCTCGGTCGCTTGCGCTCCCACCATGGCGATCATCTGCGAGACGAAATTGCCGATGAGCGCGCCGCTTGTCCGCATGCGGGCGATGTCGGCGTCGCCATAGCCGAGCTCGCGACAGATCTCCTCGTTCTGCTCGCCCTGTTCACTCGGCGCACCCGGAGCCGGCAATTCGGCGCCTGAGAACTTCCACGGGCGGCCCGGCAGACGGAATTCGCCGCCCTGCCGATCGGGAACATTCAGCGTCGCCCCCCAGTAGTCGGCCCATTCGCTGGCTGCGAGTTCCTCGATCGTGTGGACCTCCCCAATCGCCAGCTTGGCCTGGTCGAAATGGGCGTCGAGCGTCGCCATATCGGGGAAGGTCCAGATCCACTTCTGGATGATCTCCTCGAACTGCGCGCGGTTGGCCGAGCGTAGGGCCGAAGTGACGAAACGACGATCCTCCAGAAGGTCGGGTCGCCGCATCGCCGCGATGTACCAGCTGTAGGTCATCGCACTGACGGGGCTGATGGCGCAGAAGAACTGCTCGCCGTTTGGACCCGTGAAGAACGAGCCGTCGGTCGCACCCAGGATCGCTGGGTCATCGGCCGGGTCGAGGCCATTGAGGTCCACATGGGCGTGTTCATTGACCGCCAACATCGTCGCCGCCATGGCGACGTCGATGTGCTGGCCGACGCCGGTGCGGTCGCGCTGGTGAAGCGCGGCGAGCACCGCGATCACCCCCTGCATGCCGACATATGCGTCGGCATGGCTCAGGGCGTCCGTTTTGGGCGCGCTCAGCAGGCCGCCGAAATGGCGCAGCGTGTGGTGGGTGAACCCGGCCTCGGCCTGGACGGTCGGTGCGTAGGCCATTCGCCCGCGCCAGGGACCGCCCTGGCCATAACCCGAGATCGAGACATAGATCAGCCGCGGGTTGCGTTTGGCAACACTCTCGTAGTCAAATCCGAAGGCGGCGAGTGTGCCGGGACGGAAGTTCTCGACCAGTATGTCCGCCTCTTCCACCAGCTTCCAGGCGATCTCTTTGGCCTCCGCCTTGTTTAGATCGATCGACAGGGCCCGCTTGCCCGCGTTCTGCTGGGCGTAATAACCGGTGACGCCGTTGGGATTGATCGGCGCGGCCAGGCGCGAAACGTCCCCGCGCGGCGGCTCGATCTTGGTGACATGGGCGCCTAGGTCCTGCAGTGTGCGCCCGCACAGAGGGCCAGCCAATACGCGCGAAAAATCAACGACCTTCACGCCTTCGAGAGGAGCGGCCATAGCTCAGCGCCCCTTGAAGATTGCAAGGCCGGGGCCCTGTTTCATCAGACTTTCGAGCCCTGTGTTGAGGTCCTCGGATGCCCACAGCGGCCGCTGCAGTTCCCCCATCGCCTCATCGGCGGCCTCGACGCCCTTAGCGGCAGCAAGGTTGGCGATCTGTTTGGTGCTGGTGTGCGCGAGCGTCGGTCCGTTCGCGAGTTCGAGCGCGATCACCATCGCCGCTTCGCTGAGCTTCTCATCATCGACCACAAGGTTGATGATGTTCCACTTCTCCATCTTCTCGGCATCGTAGCGCCGACCCAACATCGACATCTCCTTAGCCCTGACGATTCCGGCGCGCTGGACTTGACGCTGGACTGCGCCCATCAGCGGGTTCAAACCGAGCGTCGCCTCGACCGAGCCGATTTTGGCTGAACGCGCGGCGATGATGAAATCGCAGGCCAATGCCATTTCAAGCCCGCCGCCGACGCAGACGCCCTGCACCGCAGCGACCGTTGGCAGCGGAAAATTTTCCAGCTCCCGGAGGAAGGCAAGCGAGGAAGCTCCGACCCGCCCCTCCGGACCTTGCGACTGTTGAAACAAAGAAGTGTCCGCCCCGGCGGAAAAGTGCCTCAGGCCGCTCCTAAGCAAGACGGCGCGTGAGCCAGCCTCTCGGGCCGCAGCAAGACCTGCCCGGATACCGCCCATCAGGTCAAAACCAATCAGGTTGTGCGGAGCGTATTCCATCGAAAGGATAGCGACCGGCCCCTCGTAGCTAACCTTGACGCAGGAGAAATCAGATTTGGGAATCGAGGACATGAGATTGGAACCCTTTAAATTGAGGAGAGCCATCCCTGCGCCCGGCACGCTTGATGGTACAGGTGGTATCGTGCCATCATCCGGGTGATATGGTGCCACCCCTCACCCCGCGCGATTTCTCTGTCGGACTTGGTCTTCGAGCGCTGATCGAAGAGCTGGAAGTGTTGGGAATCGATGTCGATAGATTGCGCCGCGCTGCTGGCCTCCGATCACTTAGCGGCACGCTCACCCGGACGCAGTTACTGGCCGTGCTCAGGGCCGCGCGTGAACTCGGACAAGATCCGCTGCTAGCGATTAGGGCGGGTAAGCGCCAGAGGGTGCATCATTTCGGGGTTTACGGCTTCGCGCTCGCCACCAGCCCAACGTTTGGCGACGCTTTTGCCTTTGGACGCAAACACGTCCAGCTCGCAGGTGCCGTGTTGCGCATTACTTTCCGCCAGGAGGGCGCGCACGGGTTAGTGCAAAGCTGGAACCCGCACGCGTTGGGCGACCTGCTGCCCTTCGTCGCCGAGTTCTGGCGCGCTTCTATGGTCACTCTGAAGGGTGAAATTCTCGGGGATCGCTTCCCATCCACCTTGATGCGCTTTCCCTATCCCCGGCCCACCCACTGGCGCGCGTATGCTGATCTGTTCCATTGCCCGCTCGAATTCGAGTCCGAGACGATGGAATGGCATTTCGACGCAGCCGTGTTCGCGCGGCCTTGCCCAAGCGCAAGCTCGCTGACCGCCAACATCTGCCGCGACTTCTGCGAAGGGCTTATCGCGCGCCAGGACGGGGGAAGCCCACTGCTCCGCGAGCTACGCAACTACGTCCTCGGCAACAGCAGCCGTCGCTGCACCGCTGACGACGTCGCGTCAGCATTGGGTCTTTCGCGCCGGACCCTGTTTCGCCGATTGGCCGAAGACGGTACCACGTTCCAGGACTCGCTCGACCAAACCCGCGCTTCGTTAGCCTGCGAGTATCTGGAGAACACCCTCCTATCAGTATCCGAAATTGCGGAAAGGTGCGGTTTTGGGGACGAAGCGAATTTTCGAAAGGCCTTCGCTCGCTGGCGCGCGGCAACGCCGAGTGCGTGGCGAAAGGTCGCGCATAGGCGCCGCGAACCTGAAGCGATGCATTGGAAACCCGCCGATGTGTACCCTACACCCGAAGGTGCCGCACACCGCATTGAGGGGCTTCCAGTATCAACATCTATCGTTCTCAATCGCCTCAGCAATGAATGAGATCGGGCATGACAAAGATCGAGGCTATGAAAATTCGGAGAATGATGCGGCGGCACCAATTGCGAGAAATGGTGCCGATGGCTGACAGCACGATTTATGAGATGGAGCAGCGTGGTGCCGCCGCTTTGCAGTATCGCCTCGATGCATCGTCTGGGATTTAGCCGAAGTTGAGGCCTGGCTGCTGGCACGCCGCGCCGGCGGGCGGCCGAGACCGGCGTCGGCTGGCGCTACATCGCGCCGGGCAAGCCGCAGCAGAACGGCTTTATCGAAAGCTTCAACGGCCGCCTCCGAGACGAGCTTCTGAACGAGA
>NZ_BMGG01000008.1:252457-269494 GCF_014640075.1 Chelatococcus reniformis
GCGCCTCGGGCCTACGCCAGCGCCATTCGCGAAACCGCCGGCCGAAGCGCTGCGCAACCTGACAGCTCAGCGCTTCGGCCTCTTGCACTCGCCATCGACGAAGGCTCAGATCACGAACGGACTCTCGCTTCCGCTGGATGAAAAACGGGGGTCACGTCACCGTCGTCGACGGCGAGGCCGTCATTCTCGACGAGAGCGGCATCTCCCATTTCGGGGACCTGCAAAAGGCTATCGGCCGCGGCGGCGCCGGCAAGGCCGCAGCGGACGCCGTCCTCGTGGCGTTCGATCTGCTATTCCTCGACGGCACCGACCTGCGACCATGGAAGCAGGCCGCCCGCCGCGAAGCGCTGGCTGCCCTGATCCCCTCTGCCACGCCGCACCTATGGATCAGCGAGGATATCGGGGGCGATCCCAAGCGCATCTTCCCCATGGCGTGTGGGCACGAGCTGGAAGGAATAATCAGCAAGCGCATCAGCGCGCCCTACCGCAGCGGCAGGACGGGCGATTGGGTCAAGACCAAGTGCATTCAGTCCGACACCTTGGTGATCATCGGCTATGAGCCGTCGACGGCCGGCTATGGCGTTGGGGCCTGCGCCTGACCGAGCGCGGTGAGGACGGCAAGCTGGTGTCGATCGGCGGCGTCGGCACCGGCTTTAACCGCAACGTGGCCGCGGCCCTGAAGCGGCAGCTCGACACATTGCGAACGCCCAAGCCGCCCGTGCCCGGGCTGCGATCGAAAACCGTGGCGTGGGTGCGGCCGGAGCTGCGGGCCGAAGTGGACTACCGCGCCCGGACGCGCGATGGCGACCTGCGGCCTGCGGCCTGCCAGCTTCAAGGGGCTGCGGGATGACGCGGACGCTCAGGAGGGCGGCTTCAGCCATGGGTTGTGGCACGACACCTCACATCGAAGACGCGCAAGAAGACACCGTCGCTAAAGTGCGTCCAAAACGCGCTTTTCTGGGCGGCACAGAGGGCGCCATGGCGAGATCGGCGCTGATTCTCGGCTGTTTCAGCGCACTTTCGGCGCTGACGCTCTATCGATCAGCCTAGTAACCGAATCGCTCCCAGCTCGGCTCAGAAGGCGCGGAACCTGCGGTCTGAAGGAACGTTATTGGTCAGCCAAGGCGAGATTTCATCGCGACAGCGCCTAGGCGTAGATAGAACCCTAAACAAATCGCGCTAACAACTTAGCGTATCTTGGTGACACGCTGAATCGCGAAGCGATATATTAGGAGACAATCCAATGAACAAGATGTTGTCGAGCATCGCCGCTTTGATGCTTGTGGCCTCCCCCGCTGCTTACGCACAAAACAACGGCGCCGGCGCAGCGGCCGGCGCTGCGACAGGCGCGGTCGGAGGTGCCGTCGTCGGCGGCCCTGTGGGTGCCGCAGTCGGCGGCGTTGCTGGAGCGGTCATCGGCGGCATCGCATCCGATCAACAGCCGCGCTTCCGCGAGTACGTCGTGCAGCACCAGGTGCCCAACTACAGCTACCGCGAAACTGTCAAGGTGGGCACCGTTCTGCCGTCCGACGGTGTGACCTATCGCGAGGTGCCCGCGGAATATGGCCGCGGCTACCGCTATGCGCGCGTGAACGACCGCACCGTCATCATTGAGCCAAGCACGCACAAGGTCGTCCAAATCATCGAATGACGATCTGCAGAACTAAGCGTTTCATCAGAAAGCTGTCAAAATTTGGAGGATGACATGAAGCACGTCGTTGTCGCCAGCCTGGCTGCCTTTTCGGCTGCCGCGCTGGGCCTCAGTCAACCTGCGTTCGCCGAGACCACAATCGTCAAAAAGCACTATGACGACATGGGCGAGCGTAAGGTGATCATCAAAAAGCATCACAGCTGGGGCGAAGGCCCCTCCCGCAAAGTCGTAATCAAACGTGGTATGTCCGATCCCGAAACCACGGGTTCGGTGAGAGTGAAGAAGGTCATCCGGCACGAAGATTACTAAAGAAAGACTGGGCAGCGAATACGGCACAGCTCCTTATCGGAGCTGTGTCCGCTTGGCGCTCGAACAGTTCGTTCCACTGGAAGTGGGCTGACGATGGGGCCACGGGTAGGTAAAGGCCCTTGAGCAGATGCGGGATATCGCGATGGTGAACCCGATTGTGGCCAGCACGGATGCGTTCCGGGCTATCATCGAAGCCCAGATCGAGCGCCAGCTCGAGATCATCGCGGACATCCGAGCCCGCAACCGTGACCCGACCCACGCGCTTGCAATCCTCCAGGATCTTGAAACTGATCGAATGCAGCTGGCAGGCGCTCTCATAAATAGCCGCGAGGCTCATGGCGGGGCGTCAATTCCCACAGCATCCGCAGCGATTGCACAGGACTTCGTCACCGATCCGCCCTCCGCCCAGTCCGCCAGCGCTCGCGCACGTCAGCGCCAGCGCCGCCGGGCGAAACTTCACTCGGCATCGCGCCCGGGCTGCGCGCGTCTCGCTTGACTGGTGGGCCATAGGGTTGGGCGGTGGGCTGTGAGCTCGACGACAAAGCCTCGAAGTCCAGCGGCCCGCACGCGAGGCGCTCGTAGTGATCAAATTTCCAGCGCCAGATGGTGGCGCGTGGCAGGACAGGCTGAGATTTCGCCGACGGCCTACGGGCGGGCGGGCAGGAGATCGGCCTTGGTTGACAGATTTATCCAATTTTCGGGCTAGGTTGCATCGGAACCAGGCGTTGCGCTCCAACGCAAAAAGCCCCGGTCACCTCGCGGTGCCGGGGCCTGATTGTAGACGGCAGGACGGGACGCTACGCTGCAGCGGCGCTCAAAACGCCAAGCGCCTCAGCCCGCGCCGTCAGCCGCTCGCGCACAGCCCGCGGCAATTGCCGGGCCGACTTCACGCGCGGCAGGTCCATCTCAGGCAGCCGCGCCTCGCAGTCACCGAACAGCGCCTCGTATTCCGCATAGTTGTCGAAGCGCCGCCGGGTGACGTTGTCGACGAACGTCTCGGCTGGCGCGCCTTCGGCCAGCACCAGCGCGTGGTCCTCAAGCTCGATGTGGTAGTAGGTGAAGCGCGGCTCTGGGTGCTCGACGCGGGTGATCGTGGTGCCGTTCACCAGAGCGCCAGCCTGCACCAGGACACAATCAACCAGCATCGCGTGGTCGGGCGAGACGTAGAGGTCCCGCGCCGGGATGGCTTCGTCGAGAGCACCGGCAGCAATGCGGACGGGAGAGGTGCGCAGCGGGTCGGCGAAGGCCGCGACGACTGTTTGCCGGCCGATCCACAGCACGGAGCGGGTCCCGCCCTCCGCCGTCAGCACGATGTCGCCGGCTGCCAGCGTCTCCACCGCCGGTTCGCCCTTCGGCGTCGCGATGCGGGCACCGGCCAGGAAGCAGGTCACGACGATGTCGGTGCCGCCGGCCCCGTCGTCGACCAGCTGGTAGGGAAGGCCGCCGTAGCTGCCGGCCGGATCGAGCTGCAAGCTGATGATGCTGCCGTCCTCCGCCTGGGTGATTTGCAGGACGTTGCCGGCAAGCAGGGTCACGGTGTCGCCCGCGTCGAAGCTGACATTGGCCAGGGTGATGACATCGGCGGCATCGTCAAAGTCGTCGATGGTGGCGGCGAAGCCGGCCGCGTTGGTGAGCGTCAACTGCCCGTCGACCAGCGCGACGGTCTGCTGGGCGTCCACCACGCCGAGCGTGATCGATGCCCCGCCCTCGAGCGCGATAGTGCCCGTGCCGGTGAGCGGGCCAGTCAGGTCCGCCGTCCCGCCGGCCTGGAGCGTGACGCTGCCGTTATTGACGAAATCCGTATCGGTGAATCGACCGCCGGCGGCAACCGTGATGACACCGTCGTTCGTCATGTTGCCATTGTTCGTTAAATAGCTGGCGACGTCGATCTGCCCCAGGTTGAGGAAGCTCCCATAAAATCTGGCCGTATCAGAGACATTCACGACAGCATTCGGGCCGAAGGTCGTGAGCCCCTCGTCGGACAGAAGCCTAACGAACGTGCTAGACAGGTTGATCACGACGGCGTCGATCGTCTGAACCCCGGCGAGGGCCAAGGTGGCTTGAACGGAGCTCATATTGATCGTTCCGGGCGGTTGGCCGTCCGCCCTTACCACGGTCAGACCGTTCACGACCGTTAGTCTGCCGCTTATGTTAATATCGCCCTGGTAGATGATCCCGTCGAACGTTCCACTACCCCAGTTTTGGGAAGTGACGCCATTATCAACGATGGTGCCATTTACGATGGTACTGCTCGTACTCAGTTTGCCGAAGCTGGCCAGGTCGAGAATGCCGCCGCCCAAGTCGAGGACACTGGCAAGCGCGATTTGCCCGGCATTATTGATTCCGGCAAAATCCGCCAGCGTCAGGTCGATCCCGTTGAGTTGCATAACGCTGCCGGCTGCGAGGTCGATGGTGCCGGTGTTTGAAAACCCGCCACCGATCGTCATGCTTCCCTGGACGTCGATATGGCCGGTGCTGGTCAGACCGTTACTCAGGTTAAGATGTCCGCCTGTAAGAACGTTCATTGCGGCTGACGAGCCCACAGTCAGCGATGCAAGGTTGCCGGCATTGGTCGAGAGGACGGGCCCGCCCGCCATGATGACGACATCATCGGCGGGCCCAGGCACGCCCTGAGGACTCCAGTTGGCCGCCGTGTTCCAAGCGCCGCCGCCGCCAACCCAGGTCTTCATCACCATCAGTCTACCCCAGCCCCGTGACGCCCGGCTCGAACCCGGGCTGTGTGCATTGCATCATCAGACACGCGCGTGGAAACAGGGAAGTGACGGTGGTCCGCAGGGATACGAGAAAATGGCCCCGCCACATTTCGCCAGCGGGGCCAGTCTTGGGAGGAAACGCCGATCACGCGCGCCCCTCTCGGGGCTTTCGGACGCGCCGGAGCGCGAGAAGGATGGGCACCGCCACGCGGTATCTAGCGAGGCCTAAGGTTTCGGAACGCCTTGGCTTAGGATCGTGCCCAAAGCTCGCGCCTTCTACCCCATTCCCCGCTCAGAAGTGATAGGCGAAGCGCAGGCTGCCGCGCTGCACCAGGAACGACTCGCCGGCCGACAGCGCATACTCCGCCTTCGCCTCGAAGCCATTGGCGGCGTAGAAGGTGAGGCCCGCCGTGACGTTGCCGACCACCGCGGGTGAGTTCAGGTAGGTCTGGAAGGTGCCGTCCTGAAGCGCGGCGCCGACGAAGCGCGATTTTACCACCCGTGCGTCGTTGGAGTTGAAGCTCACCCCGGCGCTCAGGAACGGGCGCAGGACGGCGTCGTCGAGGGTGAAGCGGCCGCCGATCTCCACCGTCGGCGAGACGATCACGCTGGTGTGGTGACTGCCCTGCACGTCGAGCGCGTAGCTGCCGATGCCCTGCTCGCGGTAGCCCGGCGCGTTGGCATAGACCAGGTCGAGGTCGACCTGGGGCCGGATGTACCAGCTCGGGAAGGCGAACTCGTAGCCCGCCCGCAGCCGTCCGGCGACGAAGGTCATGCTGCTGTCGCTGTCGAACACGCCCGTGCCCGCCCCGAAGCCGGGCAGCAGCACGAAGCGGCTGTTGTCGTAGCTGCCATGGGCCACGGCGAGCGAGCCGGCCAGCAGCCACGGGCCCGCCACGTGCTTGAGCGAGACGCTGCCGTCGACGGAGAAGCCGCGGCCGCTGGAGCCGTTGTTGGCCGTCGACCAGCTCTGGCCGGCGCCGAACGAGCCGCCCAGATACCAGCCCGGCGCCAATTCCTTCTGGCCGCCCAGCCGGTACATCGCCTCGGAGACGCGGAAGCCCTGGGTGTCCCGGGTCTGGCCCTGGTTGGCCCAGCCGCCGGTCACTTTGGCCCAGGCGCACTCGTCCTCGCCCAGCTGCGTTCCCGCATCGACGAACACCGGGCAGCTCAGCGCCGCGCCCAGCACCGTGCCCGAGCTGGCGAGCAAGCTGGTCGCCTGCGCATGCGCGGCTTCCGGCGAGAGCGAGCGCAGCGTCGAGATGTAGGAGCTGCCGCTGCCGCCGCCCATCTGCGAGAGATAGCCGAAGAACGGCGCGAAGAACGCGTCCGAATTGCTCCAGGCGGTGTTGAGGTGGCCGGCGAGGGATCCCTCGTTGCGTGCCAGTGCCACACCGGCCGGCGCGAAGCGCGCGTTCGGCGTGAGCGAAACCGTCTTGCCGTCGTTGCTCATCCGCCAATCGAACAGCAGCGAGGACGGCGCGCTCGCCTGCGAGGATAGCGAGCCGGCGCTCAGGATCGGATAGGTGCCGGGCAGCAAGCGCGTGGCGGTAGGCACGATCGCTCCCGCAATGTCGGCGTTGCCCGTGATGGTCAGCAGGTCCGCGCGCCGTGCCGACAGCGCGTCGACATCCACCGCCAGGGTGCCGGACGACGTCTGCCGGTAGGAACCGGTCAACGTCGTGGCGCCGACGGCGCCGGCACCACCGACGTTGACGAGACCGCGGTTCTCGACGAGGCCGGCCACGACCGCCGGTCCCGCATGGAAGGTCGCCGACGACCCCACTTGAACTTGACCCGCGCCACCCGCGTAGACGCTGCCGGTGAGAGAGGCGTCCGTCAGGACGTTCACCGCGACCGAGACTCCGCCGGTCGCCACGATGGCGGTGCCATTGGCTCCAAGCCCCGACGAGACTTGGGCGGCCTGCAGGGTGACGGTGCCACCACCGGGACCATCGATCTGCACGGCGCTCGCGCCGGGCTGATCAGGCGTCGCCTGTGTGCCGACGCCGCCGTTCACGGCAGCGAATTTGGATACGGCACCGCTACCGTCCGTTCGTCCGGTGATCGTGATCGTGCTGGTGCCGCCGCCACCGGCGCCGGCGCTCTGCGCGAAGACGCCGATGCCCTGGGCGCCGGTTGCAGATACTGTCGAGCCATCCAGGATGTTGACGGCGACAGGGCCGCCGGCGCCACCCGATCCAGTGGACGTCTTGCCGGCAAAGAGCGCGTTACCGTCGAGCACCAGCCCGCCGCCGCCGCCGATGCTCTGGGCCAGGATGCCCACGGCGCCGGCGCCGCCGATTTTCAAAGTGCCGCCGTTGTCCACATCGACAGTCACGCTGCCGCCGCCGCCGGCGCCGGCCTTCGATTGCGTGCCGGTCCAGTTGGTGGACAAGGACGGCGAGCCGATGGTGGGATCGGCGACGCGAATGACACCGCCGCCCCCGCCGATGGACTGCGCCACGATGCCGTGAGCCAAGACGCCCGTCGTCGTGACATTGAGGTTGTTGCCGATGACGTTTACGGCCCCGCCGGCACCGCCCGCAGCGTCGCTACCGATCGTCTTCGTCACCGTCTGTGCGCTCGGCTGCACCGTGATCAGGCCGCCGCCGCCGCCGATCGATTGGGCCAGCAGGCCGAAGGCATAGTTGCCGGTGGTCTTGATATCGAGCGGATTATTGGTGGAGGTCTGTGCCTGCAGCGTGACGGCGCCGCCGTCGCCATTGGCGGCCTGGCCGCCACCCGCGCTGACGTTCAGCGTCTTGCCGGGCAGCGTGAAACTGGAGACGAAGAGGCTGGTGCCGGCGCCGCCGATGCCGCCGCCGCCGCCGATCGACTGGAGCACGATGCCGTCGGCGGCCGTGCCCGTGGTGGCGATACGAGAGCCCTTGGTGTTGCTGTACTGGAGCAACACGGCGGAGCCGGCGCCGCCGGCTCCGCCGCCGCCGTCCGTGCCGGCGCCCAGCGAGATCGACCCGGTGGCGCTGTCGGAGCCGTCGGCACCGATGCCGCCGCCGCCGCCGACGCTTTGGGCGATCAGGCCGGCTGCGGCATAGCCGGCGGTGCTGATGGCGGTGCTGCCCTGGTTCAGGCTGACCGTCACGGCGCCACCGGCACCGCCGCCGCCGCCTTGGCCACCCATGGCGCTGTCGATGTTGACGGTGGCCTCCGGCACGCCACCCGAGCCGGTCGCCACGGCGGTACCACCCTTGCCGCCACCACCGCCGATCGAGTGGGCGATGACGCCGTTCGCCCAGTCGCCCGACGTCGTAATCGCGTTGGAGAGGTTCACGTTCACGGTGCCGCCGTTACCGCCGCCGCCGCCCGTGCCACCAGCCTGAATGGACAAGGTGCCCTCGACCGCAACCTTGCCGTCCTTGAGGGTATTCTTGATGTTGCTGGCGCCTTGGCGGGATTGCAGCACCCGGATGATGGGATTGTCGGCCGAGGCATCCGAGCCGGCCGAACCGCCGATACCGCCGCCACCGCCAATCGACTGCGCGACCACACCGGTCGCATCGCCACCGTGGGTTACGATCGGCGCCGCTACGTTGACCGTCACCGCGCCACCGTCGCCGCCATTGGTGCTCGTGCTGCCGAAACCGAACTTGAGGTCGGGCTCGTAGGTGAGCTTTCCTGCCGAGAAGGTCTTGCCGAGGTTCGACGAACCACCCTGCGTGGTGCCGCCGCCACCGCCGATCGACTGGGCCGCGATGCCCATCGATCCCGAGCCCCAGGTGGTGATGCCGTTGCCGGCAAACAGCGAGACCGTCACGGCGCCGCCGTTGCCGCCGCCGGAGCCCGAAGAGCCCAGGCCGATGCTGCCCGAAATGGTGGAGCCGGTGCCGACGGACTGGGTGTTGCCGCTGCCGATGCCGGCGTTGCCGCCGCCGCCGCCGATGGAATGAGCCGTGATGCCGTTCGAGAAATCGCCGTAGGTGACGATCGAGGTCGCCGCACTGCCGGCCGCGTCCTGCTGCGGTGCGCCGTTGACGATCGTGCCGCCGAGCGCCACCAGCACCTGTCCGCCGTCGCCGGCCGCGCCGCCCGAACCGCCCATCGTGAAGGTCGCCGTGGCGCCCAGGGAGGAGGCCCCCTCCTCCGGCACCGTCTGCCCGTAGCCGACGACCATGGACATGGCCGACGAATCGCCGCCGCTGCCGCCGCCGCCGCCGATGGACTGCACCAGCGCGCCGGTCGAGCCTTGGCCGCTGGTGATGATGGAGCCGCCGTTCGACAGCCCGAACTGCGCAGCGCCGCCGGACGCGCCGCTGCCGCCCGAGCCGCCCACGGTGGCGGCGGCCGCCACGCCGATCTGACTGCCACTCGGGGTGACCGGGATGGCGATGGCCACGGACTCTGCCAGCCCCGTGCCGCCCAGACCGCCCCCGCCGCCGATCGACTGCACGACGACGCCGAAATTGTCGACCGGCATGGCATTGCACTGCACGTCCCGGCACAGGCCGCCGGTCATGGCGCCGCCGTTGACGAGGAAGTCAGTCTGACCGGTGGAAATGAGACCGCCCACCACGAGGGCGGACGCCGTGCCGCCGCTGTTGCCGCTGCCGGCCGAACCGCCGAGGGCCACCGTGGCCGACAAGCCCGCCCCGATCGAGCCGGCAAGCGCATTGCCGCCGGTGCCGCCGCCGCCGCCGATCGACTGCACCAAGAGGCCGGTCGACTTCGACCCCGCCGTCGTGATCGTCGCGCCATTTGTCGTAATGCTCGCCGTCCCGCCGGCGCCGCCTTTGCCGCCGGTGCTGCCGAGGGCGACCGCGGCGAAGAGCCCCGTGCTGCTGGAATTGCCGGCATTGCCGCCGCCGCCGCCGATGGACTGCATCGCGACCGCCGTGGCCATGTTGCCCGTCGTCGTCACCTGTGACTTGCCGCCGAGCGTCGCCAGGACCATGCCGCCGTTGCCGCCGGCGCCGCCGCTGCCGCCCACCGTGACCTTGAGGCCCGCGCCGCCGCCGCCGTCACCGCCGCCGCCGCCGATCGATTGTCCCAGAATGCCGAAGGCGGAGTCTCCGGTCGTCGCCACCTGGCCGAGACCGGTCAGGCTGACGGTGATATCGCCGCCGCCGATCTGGAAGGGATCGTTGCTGGCACTGCCGCCAACGGTGTAGAAGCCGCCGCTGGCCTGCCCGCCGACGCCGCCGCTGCCGCCGATCGACTGCGCCAGGATGCCCTTGGCCGCATCGCCGCTGGTGCTGATCGCGCCCGAATGCGACACGACGACCCCGCCGACGCTGCCGCCCGAGGCGCCCGTTCCACCGGCATCTCTGAACACGCCGAAGGCGCTGCCGCCGCCGCCGCCGGCGCCGGCCATGGTTTGCGCAAGGATGCCGCTGGCTTGCACGCCGACGGTCGTGATCGAGCCGGCGTTGGCCACCGACAGGTTGCCGGCCGCACCGCCGTTGCCGCCGTTGCCGCCGTTGCCCGCGTCGCCGGTCTCGCCACTGCCATCGCCGCCGGCGCCGCTGAAGCTCTGCAACACGATGCCGTAGGAGTTGTTGCCCTGCGTCGTGATCGCCGAGTTGCTGTCGAGCGAGACCGACAGATTGCCGGCGCCGCCGCCGCTGCCGCCAGCCCCGCCGCCGGCGGCCCCAATTCCCGCACCGCCGCTGCCGCCGTTGCCGCCGATGCCCCCCTCCGATCGCAGGATGATGCCGGGGGAGTTCGCGCCCACCGTTCTGATGCTGGAGTAGAGCAGATTGACGTTTACGTCGCCGCCGGAACCACCCGCGCCGCCGTTTCCGCCAAATGCGCTGCCGATCGTTCCGTTGGCGTTGCCGGCGTTGCCGGCGTTGCCGCCAAGGCTGGCCACGACGATCCCCGGCGAGGTGCCGCCTGTCGTGTTGACGTCCACGGTCTGAAGATCGATCCCCGCTAACGAGATCGAGCCGCCGTTGCCGCCGGCGCCTCCGTCCGCGTGATCGAAGCTGGTTTGCGTTCCGCCCGCGCCGCCGCTGCCACCCTGCAGTGCGACAGCCATGCCTGGCGAATCCGTGCCGACCGTGACGATCCCGGTGTCGGACAATGACCCCACCAACGCCGCGGGCGCGTTGGGCGACGGGAGAATGCTGCCGCCGTTGCCGCCGTTGTTGTGCGCCCCGGACTCTTGCGGGTCGCAGTCTTGCAACTGGCAGCCGCTGAACGCGCCGGCGCCACCCGTACCGGCGATCAGGACGCCGGGCATCTGATTGCCGACGGTCTTAACACCACCCTTGCCCATCTGCAGGTTGAACCCGTTGACGGAGCCGCCGTTGCCGCCGGGCTGGTTGCTGTTGCCGTCCGCCGGCCCCTCGCCGCCGGCGCCGCCGTAGCCCGCCAACAGAATGCCGGCAGCGGTGTTGAACCCTTGCGATGACGGGGGCGTACCCGTCGCCGTCAGTATTGTCTGGCCACTATAGACCAGGCTGACGGCTCCGGCGTCGCCGCCGGCGCCGCCGGCAGACGCCTTGTTCCATTGCCCCTGGCCGCCCTGGGACTGCGCCTGGATGCCGTAGACGCCGGAGTTGGCGCTTCCGACATTCTGCCATGTCCAGTCGACATTGATCGACGCCGTGTTCGACATCTGGATCTGGCCACTGGCCCCGCCGGCGCCACCGCCTGAGCCCGGGCCGCCGTTGCTGCCGTTGCCGCCGATGGAATAGCCCTGGATGCCGGCGAACCCGACCGGACCCGTCGCCGTCACGGAGATCGCGCCGGTGTTGGTGAGGAACAAGCCGTCCGAGGAGCCGCCGGCGCCCCCCGACGACCCCGCCCCGCCTTGATCAGCAGCCCAAATTCCGGCGCCGTTCGTTGCCCCCGACGGATTGAGGACGATGGGATTGGCGTTGTTGACGGTCAGCGCAGGAGCGTCGCCCCCGGGGTTGCCGTTCGCGCCGAGCTGCTGCTGCCAGACACCGAAGGTGTAAGTCTGCGCCGCAGCATGGCCCGGAACGATCAGCCAGGCCGCCGTGCCGAGCAGCAGAGCGCGCAAGGTCACCGGCCGACTTACAAGGCCTGAATCGAAAACGGGAATCATGGCACGCCCCCCAGCCGCATTTCTGCATTAGTAAGCATCGAATGGGTAGCGGGCAAGTGACGGTCATTCCGCCCAACGCGAAATGCCCCGGTCTCCGTGGCTAGTTTCCGGACAATCTACGCGCTCATCTGGATGAATTCGTTAGTTAACGAACAATATTCATTTTGAAATAACGAGCAAATCGATAAGATACGATGTCAAGAAGGAACAATCAGAATATCGACTTCAGATCGGCGCGATAATTCTAAAGGAAGCGGGAAACACTGTGGCGTGCGACTGGTGGGCCTCGTCTTGGGGCACTCGCCAACCCTGGCCTGAGCCGTTCTTGCTGACCTATGCGGGGTAGCTAAGGAACGTTCGTGGACCCCAGAGCGCCCCCCGCCGCGTGTTCTGCTCATGCGAACGCATGTTTTCCTTCCATCGCCCCCGGGGCAGCCGGCTGGCTGCTCGGGACCAATTGCGACGGGTACCGTGTCGGCTGCGACGCCGCCCCACGATCTGCGCTCCGCATTGGTGAGCGCACCCGTGACGTCAACGTATCCGGGATCCAGTTCAGATCGAGCCAGCCGGCGTCACGGCGGGAAAGTCCTTCTCGGGATCGAACACGTTATTGAAAAAGTTCGTCAGGGAGTACATCGCCACCAGCGCGACGATCTCCATCACGTTCGCATCCGTGTAGCCGGCATTGCGGACGGCTTTCAGATCGGCATCACTGACGTGTCCGCGGGTCTCGATGACTTTGCGCGCGAACTGGACGGCCGCGTCCCGCTTGGGGTCGGTGGCATGGCCCTTCCGAGCGAGAATGATGGCATCGGCCGGCAGCTTGGCCATATGCTCGGCCGTAAAGCTGTGAACCGTGAGGCAGTAGTTGCAGCCATTCACTTCGGAGACGGCGAGGCCGATGCTGTCACGCGTCTTCACGTCGAGCGCCTTGCTCAAGGAACCCAGCAAGGCGGCCCATGCGTTGAACGCGATCGGGCTCAGTGCGAAGGTCGCCATCATATTTGGGGTGAACCCGATGGTCTTGGTGAACGCATCGAGGGTCGGTTTCGAATCGGCCGGGACGTGATCCGACGCAGGCAGTGCAATTCTGGCCATCGTAGTTTCCGTAAGCACCTGATCTAAACAATATTATGCCAACTCCAGCACTTCCGCGACCGGACGGCGCGGCTTCTGCGGCCAGTTTCCCGAACGCTCCGCCCCTACGGACAACAGCAGGACCGGCACTTCGTCCTCGGCCAGACCGAACTCGCGGTGCACCGCTTCGTCATCGAAGCCGATCATCGGCGTCGACCCCAGGCCCCATGAGCGGGCCACATAGATCATCGCCGCCGCGCCGAAGGTGGCGGTGCGGACTGCTTCATCGCGCTGGCGCTGCGGGTAATCCTGATACAGACCTCGGGCGGGGATTTCCCAATCCGGTATCAACTTTGCCGGCATGATGCCCGCTTCCACCACCGGCGCCAGGCGCTCCGGAACGACGCTGGAATCGGCCAACTGGCCGACGACGATAAAGGTGACGGCTGCTTCGGTGATCGGGGGCTGACTCCAGGCGATCGGGCTCAGCCGGGCCTTGGCTTCAGGCGTGCGGACGGCGATGAAGCGCCAGTTCTGCAAGTGGAAGGATGTCGGCGCGGTGGTACCGATCCGCACCAGCTCGCGGATTTGATCGTCGCTCAAGCTGGCGGAAGGGTCGTAATACTTGGCAGCAGTACGGCTCAGTATACAGTCGATGACGGCGTTGGTCATGGATAATCCTATGGATGAAGGTAGAGGCTGAGGCACGAGCGTGTTTTCGCTCGCTTTGCTGCACATGCTGCGGGAACGGAGCCCGTTCGACATCTCGTGTCAGGGGCTATCCCGGGTTGCCGTCGGCGCGCCGGACAAGACGAGACCGGCCGATCCGGAGGCCGGCCGGCCGCGAGCATCGATCGGCGCGTGTCGCTCACGGCTGAACGCGAATGATCGTCTTCCCGCTGATTCGCTTGGTCGGGTTGAAGGCGGCGACGGCATCGTCGAGGGTCGCGATGGTGCCGATGTTCGTCCGCAGTCGTCCGTCCCGCGCCCGCCGGACGATCTCGCTCAGTTGGACGCGATCGGGCACGACAACGAAATCGACTGTCAGGCCGTTACGAGGCCGTGCCTCGGTCGGCCCGGCGATGGTCACCAACGTCCCTCCGGCTCGAATCACGGCCGCCGACCGCTTCGCGATGTCGCCGCCAAGGACATCGAACACCAGATCGACTCCGCCGACATCTTCGAGTGCGTCGCTATCGAGGTCGACGAACTCCTGCGCGCCGAAGTCGAGAGCCGCCTGACGGCCGGCAGCACGCCCGGCGCCGATGACGTAGGCGCCGGCCTCCCGGGCGAGCTGGGTTGCCATCGAACCGACCACGCCGGCCGCACCGTGCACGAGGACGCTCTGCCCCACGCGAAGGCGGCCGTGCTCGAACAGCCCCTGCCACGCGGTCAGGCCCGGCATCACGAGCGCCGCGCCCACCGTGAAGTCAACGTCGCCAGGCAGCGGCGCGAGGTTGCGTGCCTCGACGGCGACATACTCTGCCAACGTGCCGTCGCGGGTCCAGTCCGTGAGGCCGAACACCCGCTGGCCCACCGATAGCCCCGTCGTTCCATAGCTGAGGGCGGTGACCACTCCGGCCACCTCATGGCCGGGGATCGAAGGTGTCCGGTCACGGCCGAGGCGATCGATCCAGGTCGAGGGCCACGACAGCTCATCCCCGGTGAATCCCGACGCGCGAACCTGAACAACGACATCGCCGTAGCTCGCGTTCGAGAGGCCGGCGAGCGCCGCCCCCTGCGGCTCGGGCCGCTCCACCAGCTTCATCCCGGCCGTTCCCGCGGCCTGATCCGTCACAACGATTGACTTCATCGCCCACCTGCCTGTGTGTGGTAGCGCGTCATCTTCTGAATTCCTCCGCAGACGAGGAAAATCTGGAAGCAATACTAAAATTCAATGCGCTTTCAAACGCCCGAAATTACCGAACTTGGTGGAGTTACGTTGGGTGATCACCGTCAGCTATGCTGTAGTTGCTGAACCCGTGCGCTGCCGATGCCACATCACACAGCGCGCAGGGGCGCTTTTGCCACTGGTACTGGCACGATGAAACCCGGCTTGGGCATCCCAGGACGGACGGACACGCATTCTGGAATCCTGAGCCGGCCGCCGCCGAGGTTCGATGCGTCAGAGCCGCTCGCGAATGGGTGGACCCATCCGATCGCAAGAGAAGCGCCTCATGGGGGAGAGGCCGCGGAGCGCCGTGCGTGGCTCAAGCGCGCTCGTCATCCCCAACGCTCTTCACGCCCTGCCGGTAGTCGCTCGGATCAAGGCTGTAGGCTTTGCGGAATGCTCGCACGAAGCTTGAGCGGCTCTGATATCCCGCATTATGAGCCACGACATCGACGGGCGCGGGCGTCGTCGCCAGCTCGAGCGCGGCCTGCCGCATCCTGAGGTCGCGAAGGATGGCCATGGGCGACCGACCAAAAACGTCGGAGAAGCGGGCCATGAAGGCCGAACGGCTCAAGCTTGCGCTGGAGGCAAGGCTCTGAACCGAGTGCGCGGCGCCAGGGCGGGCGACCATGTCGGCGAACGCGCGCGTGATCTGACGGTCGGCAAGGATGGAGAAGCGGTCCGTCCAGTTCTGCGACGATTTCAGGGAGCGCCGTGCCAACGCAATGATGACTTGTTTCAAAAGCGAGGCCGTCATCGCGCCCATGCCGACCTCTTGCGACAACAGCTCATGCATGGCCTCACGGAGCTTGCCATCAATCTTGTCGGACGGATCGAACTGCTCGACGACCGGCTCGCGCAGGTCTCGAAACAGACCCACCGAATGCCCGAAGCACGCGTTGAAGAAGCCGCAGATCTGCACGACCTCTGGCTTCTCGTTCGGAACAGCGACGCGCAGGAGTCCTTCGTCATCGCGCTTCCAACAATCGCGCCCGATCAGCCGGGTCGCATGGTCGCCGCCGCCGACCTCGATCGAAAAGGGCGTATTGGGGGGAACGATAATGAGCAGGTGCGGCACCAGCTGCACGTTCGGGCCGCGATTGATCGACATCCGGCCAGATCCCTTGAGGTTGTAGTGGATTGCAGGCGCATCGATCATGCCCATTTCGACGCGGTGGCCGCGCGGAACGAGAATCTCGGTCAACGCCACGACGTCGATCTCAAGCGCGAGCATGAGGTTGTTGAGGTCGGCAGTGGAGAGCCTCGAGGTAAGCGTGGCGATCTTGGGATCGCTCCGCTCCCCCTGCCCGCTTCCGGCGCACGATTTGGCCCTGCTTTGCATGGCAACCCGCTTACAAGATCACACCCGTGAATCCGCTAGGCGGATCATGCCTCCATCCTTGAACTGGATTCCAGGCCACGCCGAACGGACTCTCCGCATCGGCCGTCCGGCTCAAAGTGGATGCGGCGGAGTCAACGAACTGCCGAGGATATTGCTCGCTGCATCTAGCTCGAGGCGGGAGCATTCAGCCAGCATCGCCGACTTTCTTCGGGGCTCTCTTTGCGGAATGGCCGGGGCGGCCTCAGCCGTACCGCCCCATTCCCCGCTTAGAAGTGATAGGCGAAGCGTAGGCTGCCGCGCTGTACCAGGAACGCCTCGCCGGCCGACAGCGCGTACTCCGCCTTCGCCTCGAAGCCGTTGGCGGCGTAGAAGGTGAGGCCGGCCGTGACGTTGCCGACCACGGCCGGCGAGTCCAGGTGGGTCTGGAAGGTGCCGTCCTGAAGCGCGGCGCCGACGAAGCGCGATTTCACCACCCGCGTATCGTTGGAGTTGAAGCTCACCCCGGCACTCAGGAACGGGCGCAGGATGGCGTCGTCGAGGGTGAAGCGGCCGCCGATCTCCACCGTCGGCGAGACGATCAGGCTGGTGTGGTTACTGCCCTGCACATCGAGCGCGTAGCTGCCGATGCCCTGCTCGCGGTAGCCCGGCGCGTTGGCATAAACGAGGTCGAGGTCGACCTGGGGCCGGATGTACCAGCTCGGGAAGGCGAACTCGTAGCCCGCCCGCAGCCGGCCGGCGACGAAGGTCATGCTGCTGTCGCTGTCGAACACGCCCGTGCCCGTGCCGAAGCCGGGCAGCAGCACGAAGCGGCTGTTGTCGTAGCTGCCGTGAGCCACGGCGAGCGAGCCGGCGAGCAGCCACGGCCCGGCCACGTGCTTGAGCGAGACGCTGCCGTCGACCGAGAAGCCGTGGCCGCTGGAGCCGTTGTTGGCCGTCGACCAGCTCTGGCCGGCGCCGAACGAGCCGCCGAGGTACCAGCCCGGCGCCAGCTCCTTCTGGCCGCCCATCCGGTACATCACG
>NZ_BMGG01000008.1:269636-273012 GCF_014640075.1 Chelatococcus reniformis
ACTGCGTTCCCGCATCGACGAACACCGGGCAGCTCAGCGCCGCGCCCAGCACCGTGCCCGAGCTGGCGAGCAGGCTGGTCGCCTGCGCCTGCGCCGCCTCCGGCGACAGCGAGCGCAGCGCCGAGATGTAGGAGCTGCCGCTGCCGCTCCCCATCTGCGAGAGATAGCCGAAGAAGGGCGCGAAGAACGCGTCGGCGTTGCCCCAGGCCGTGTTCAGGTGGCCGGCGAGGGAGGCCTCGCTGCTCGCCAGTGCCACGCCGGCCGGCGCGAAGCGCGCGTTGGGCGTCAGCGAGAGCGTCCGGCCGTCGTTGCTCGTCTTCCAGTCGAACAGCAGCGATGACGGCGCGCTCGCCCCCGCGTTGAGCGAGCCGGCGCTCAGCACCGGATAGGTGCCCGGGAGTAGCCGGGTGGCGGTGGGGACGATCGCGCCCGCGACGTCGGCGTTGCCCGTGATGGTCAGCAGGTCCGCCCGCCGCGCCGACAGGGAATCGATATCCACACCCAGGGTGCCCGACGTCGTCTGCCGGTAGGTGCCGGTGAGCGTCGTCGCGCCCACGGCGCCGGCACCGCCGACGTTGACGAGTCCGTTGTTCTGGACGAGGCCCGCCACAACCGCCGGTCCCGCATTGAAGGTCCCCGACGGCCCAATTTGGACTTGTCCCGCGCCACCGGCATAGACGCTTCCGGTGATGACGCCTCCCAAGTTCTGCACGTCTATCGACCCGCCGCCAGTTGCCACGATGGCCGTACCGCTGGCTCCCAGCCCCGACGTGACCTCGCTGGTGATATCAATGGAGACCATGCTCGCGCCGGGACCGTCGATCTGAATGGCGCTCGCGCCCGGTTGATCAGGCGTCGCCTGCGTACCGACGCCGCCTGTCACGGTACCGGCAAAGAAGCTGGAGGCGGAGGTGCCGACGTACTGGACTGACACTGTGCTGCCCGCGCCGCCACCAGGGCCGGTGCTCTGCGCAAAGATGCCAATGCCCTGGGGACCGCTGGCCGTAACCGTTGCACCCAAAACGTTGACGACGACGGGGCCGCCGGCCCCGCCCGAACCGGTCGACGTGCTGCCGGCAAAGACCCCGTTGCCGTCGAGCGTCAGCCCGCCGCCGCCGCCGACGCTCTGCGCCAGGATGCCCACCGCGCCGGCGCCGCTGACATTCACGCTGCCGCCGTTGTCGACGTCGACGGTCACGGCACCGCCATTGCCGGAGCCGGCACTCGACCGCGGACCAGGCCAATTGGTGGCCAACGACGGGGAGCCGGGGTTAGGATCGGCGATGCGAATGACGCCGCCGCCGCCACCGATCGACTGCGCCACGATGCCGTGCGCCGAGACGCCCGTCGTCGTGATGGTGAGGTTGTTGCCGATGAGGTTGACGGCACCGCCGGCTCCGCCCGAGGCGTCGCCGCCGATCTCCGTCGTCACCGTCTGGGCGCTCGGCTGTGCGGTGATCAGGCCGCCGCCGCCGCCGATAGACTGCCCCAGTACGCCAAAGGCGTAGTCGCCCGTCGTCGCGATATTGAGCGGATTGTTGGTGGAGGTGGCCGCCTGCAGGTTAACAGTGCCGCCGTTGCCACTCGCATCCTGGCCGCCGCCGGCCGAGAGCGTCAGCGTCTGGCCGGGAAACTTGAAATTGGAGACGAAGAGGCTGCTGCCGGCGCCGCCGATGCCGCCGCCGCCGCCGACCGACTGGAGCACGAGGCCGTCGGCGGCCGTGCCTGTGGTGGAGATGGTGGAGCCGTTGGTGTTGTTGTACTGGAACAGCACGCTGCCGCCGTTGCCGCCGACTCCGCCGGCGCCGCCAGTGGACGCGCCGAGCGAGATGGTGCCGGTGGCGCTGTCGGAGCCGTCGGCGCCGATGCCGCCGCCGGCGCCGATGCTTTGGGCGATGATGCCGGCCGCAGCGTAGCCAGCCGTCGAGATGACGGTGTTGCCCTGAAGCATGTTGACGTTGACGGCGCCGCCGTTTCCGCCCTGCCCGCCCTGGCCACCGACGGCATGATCGATGTTGACTGTGGTTTCCGGCTCTCCACCCGTGCCGGCTGCCGCAGCGGTGCCACCCTTGCCGCCGCCCCCGCCGATCGAGTGCGCGAGGACGCCGTTCGCCCAATCGCCGGACGTCGTAATGCCGTCGGAGAGGTTCACGTTCACGGTGCCGCCCTGGCCGCCGCCGCCGCCGGCGCCGCCGACCGCAAGTGAGAGAGTGGTCTCCAATGCAACCTTGCCCTTCTCGAGGGTGCTCTTGATGTTGCTGATCCCCTGGCGCGCTTCCAGCGCCTGGATGATCGGGTTATCGGCCGACGCATCCGCACCGGACGAGCCGCCGATGCCGCCGCCGCCGCCGATCGATTGCGCCACCACGCCGGTGGCGTCGCCGCCATGGGTGACGATGGGGGCAGAGACGCTGACATTGACTGTGCCGCCGGCGCCACCGCCGCCGCTCGTGGTGCCGAACCCGATCTTGAGGTCAGGCTCGTAGTTGACGTTGCCGACCGAAAAGGTCTTGCCGACATTCACTGAGGCGCCCTGCGAGATGCCGCCCCCGCCCCCGATCGACTGCGCCGCCACGCCGATCGACCCGGAGCCCCAGGTGGTGATGCCGTTCCCAGCGAACATGGAGACCGTCACGGCGGCGCCGTCGCCGCCGCCGCCCCCTCCTGAGCCCAGGCCCAAATAGCCCGAGTAAGTGGACCCGGTGCCGACGGACTGCGTGTTGCCACTGCCGATGCCGGCGTTGCCACCGCCGCCACCGATGGAATGCGCGGTGATGCCGTTGGAGAAATCGCCGTAGGTGACGATCGAAGTCGCGGCACTGCCGGCCGCGTCCTGCTGCGGCGCGCCGTTGACGATGGTGCCGCCGACCGCCACCAGCACGGAGCCGCCGCCGTTGCTGCCGCCGCCCGAACCGCCCATCGTGAAGTTGCCGGTGACCCCCATCGACCCGGCCCCGTCCGGCACCGTCTGCCCGTAGCCGACGACCACGGCCGAAGCCGACGAATCGCCGCCGGCGCCGCCGCCGCCACCGATCGACTGCACCAGCACGCCCGTGGAGCCCTGGCCGCTGGTGGTGATGGAGCCGCCGCTCGACAGGCCGAACTGGGCCGTGCCGCCGACGCCGCCACTGCCGCCCTTGCCGCCGAGGCCGACCGATGCCGCCAAACCGAACTGGTTCCCGTCCGGGTCGTACGGGACGGCGACCGCCACGGACTGCGCCAGGGCCGTGCCGCCGACGCCGCCACCGCCGCCGATCGACTGCACCACGACACCGAAGCTGTCGACCGGCAGCGCATTGCACTGCACCGTTCCGCAGATGCCGTTGGTCACGGTGCCGCCGTGGACGAGGAAATCATTCTGACCGGTCGAAATCTG
>NZ_BMGG01000008.1:273226-276814 GCF_014640075.1 Chelatococcus reniformis
GGCGATCGTCGCTCCGTTGGTCGTGATGGTCGCCGCGCCGCCGCCGCCGCCGCCGCCGCCCGTGCCGCCGAGCGCGACCGAGGCGAAGAGCCCCGTGCTGCTGGCATTGCCGGCGTTGCCGCCCCCGCCTCCGATCGACTGCATCGCCACGCCGGTCGCGAAATTGCCCGCCGTGGACACCTGCGCTTGGCCGCCGAGCGTCGCTTGAACCGTACCTCCTCCTCCGCCGCCGCCGCCGCTGCCACCCACCGTGACGCCGAGCCCCGCCGCGCTGCCGCCGTCGCCGCCGCCGCCGCCGATCGACTGACCCAGGATACCGAAGGCGGAGGCCCCGCTCGTGGTGACGCTGGCAGAGCCGGACATGGTCACGGTCACATCGCCGCCGGCGAAACCGTTGCCGGCGCCGCCACCAACCGTATAGAACAGGCCGCTTGCGTTCCCCCCGACGCCGCCGCTGCCGCCGATCGATTGCGCCAGAATGCCCTTAGCGTTGGCGCCACTCGTGCTGATGGTGCCGGTATTGGTAATCGAGATCGTGCCGACGCTGCCGGCCGAGGCACCCGTGCCGGCGCTGCTGTGGAAGACGCCGTAGGAGTCAGTGCCGGCGCCGCCGCCAGCACCGGCCATGGTTTGCGCAAGGATGCCGCCGGCTTGCGCCCCGCTCGTGGTGATCTTGCCCCCGTTCGTCACCAACAGGTTGCCGGACGCACCGCCGGCGCCGCCGTTGCCGCTGCTACCCGAATCGCCGGTCTCACCGTTGCCGTCGCCACCGGCGCCGCTGAAGCTCTGCAGCACGATGCCGTAGGAGCTGGCACCCTGTGTCGAGATCGCCGAAGCGCCGTCGAGCGAGACCCACAGGTTGCCGGTGTTGCCGCCGGCGCCGCCGGCCCCACCGCCGGCTGCCCCGATGCCTACGCCGCCGAAGCCGCCGTTGCCGCCGGTGCCGCCCTCCGCTCGCACGGCGATGCCGGCGGAGTTCGCGCCCGCCGTCGAGATAGCGGTGCCGGCCAGACTCACGGTCACCTCGCCGGCGTCGCCGCCGGAGCCGCCAGCGCCGCCGTAGGCACTGCCGATCGTCCCCTTCCCACCGCCGGCGTTGCCGGCGTTGCCCCCCTGGCTGGCCACGAGGAGCCCCGGCGAACTGTCGCCCGTCGTGCTGACGGTGGCGTCGGTAAAGGTGATCGGAAGGATAGTGGTAAAGCCGCCGTTGCCGCCATCGCCTCCGTCCGCCTGGGTGAAGTCGGTCTGCGAACCGCCCGCGCCGCCGATGCCGCCCTGCAGCACCACCGTGACTCCGGGCGATTGCGTGCCGGCCGTCGATATGGAGGTTGGTACCCCTATCGATCCCACGGTGAGCCCAGCCCCCGTAACAGAGCCGCCGTTGCCGCCATTGTTGTGCGCCCCGGATTGGTCCGGGTTGCAATTCTGACCGTATTGGCAACCGCTGGCCCAGCCGGCGCCGCCCACACCGGCAATCAGGATGCCGGGCAACAGGTTGCCGGTGGTCTGGACGCTCGTGAAAGCCACCTGGGCGCCGACCCCTTCGACGTTGCCGCCGTTGCCGCCGGTCACGTTGTCGTCTGCCGACCCCGCAGCTCCGGAGCCGCCGTACCCCGCGACAAGGATGCCGGCGGAGGGAGAGATCGGCAGCGAGGACGGCGGCGTGCCGTCCACCGACAGCGTCACGCTGCCGCCCAGTTGGGTGACGAAAGCGAGCCCGCTGTCGCCCCCGGCGACGTTGCTGACACCGCCCTTGATGTGGGCCTCGCCGCCTTGGGACAGGGCTTGGATGCCGTAGGCCCCGGAATTGGCGCTCCCGGCATTCTGCCACTGCCAGTTGACACTGATTGGCGCGGAGTTCGTCACCGTGACGTTGCCGCCGAACCCGCCGGCGCCGCCGCTGTCCGAGCTGCCAGCGCCGCCGTAGGACTGGGCCTGGATGCCGGCAAAGCCGAGGATCCCGATCATTGAAAGGGAGAGCGCGCCGCTGTTGGTGACCGTCACGCCGCCCGACGAGCCGCCGGAGCCGCCAGACGAACCGGTGCCGCCCTGATTTTGCGCAAAGATGCCCGCACCGTACGAGGCATACCAAGCCCCGAGAGACATGGGAGTTGAGTTGCTGACCGACAGCAGCGAGGTCGTTTCGCCGGGGTTTCCCGTGGCGCCAATCGTTTGCTGGTCAATGCCGTAGGCCGGCGACTGCGCCGCCGCATGGCCGGGCACGATCAGCCAGGCGGCCGTGCCGAGCAGCAGAGCGCGCAAGGTCAACGGCCGGCCTACCAGGCCGGAATCGAAAACTGGAATCATGGCGCGCGCCCCCCTGGCTGCTGTGCGGTGTTATCAAGCACGGCTGTGCCAGCCGGCAAGTGACAACCGGGCAACAGGTGCCTCGGTCACCTGTCGCGTGAGAAGCTAGTCTGGGAAAGACAAGCCGACGGCGGGCGTCGCCGCGATCAAGGCTGACATCATTGTGATCACCGATGATGGGGCCGCGTCGCACCACTGCTTGACGAACGGTGCCCGCGACCCGGCACCCACAGCGCGGTACGTTTGTGCTGACTGCGGCGGCTATCAACTGTGAGCGCGGATGGCAGAATGCGCGTGCTGTCGCGGATAGCGCACATGGCCCTGCGACCCCGTCACCGACGGCGACGGCGATCGAGCCTTGCGCCAGGCGGACAACGTGTCACTGCAGCGGTCGGCGTGGCCCGGTTCGGCGGCGGCCTCCAGGCCTGCGACACCGAACCGCGCCGGCAAGGCGAGTGAACCCGCATGGTAGCCGCCGTGGCCCCCTGCCGTCGGGGCTGCCTCAGCCGTGCCGCCCCATTCCGCGCTCAGAAGTGATAGGCGAAGCGCAGGCTGCCGCGCTGCACCAGGAACGACTCGCCGGCCGACAGCGCGTACTCCGCCTTCGCCTCGAAGCCGTTGGCCGCGTAGAAGGTGAGACCAGCGGTGACGTTGCCGACCACGGCCGGCGAGTTCAGGTAGGTCTGGAAGGTGCCGTCCTGAAGCGCAGCGCCGACGAAGCGCGATTTTACCACCCGTGCGTCGTTGGAGTTGAAGCTCACCCCGGCGCTCAGGAACGGGCGCAGGACGGCGTCGTCGAGGGTGAAGCGGCCGCCGATCTCCACCGTCGGCGAGACGATCACGCTGGTGTGGTTACTGCCCTGCACATCGAGCGCGTAGCTGCCGATGCCCTGCTCCCGGTAGCCCGGCGCGTTGGCGTAAACGAGGTCGAGGTCGACCTCGGGCCGGATATACCAGCTCGGGAAGGCGAATTCGTAGCCGGCACGCAGCCGTCCGGCGACGAAGGTCATGCTGCTGTCGCTGTCGAACACGCCCGTGCCCGCCCCGAAGCCGGGCAGCAGCACGAAGCGGCTGTTGTCGTAGCTGCCGTGGGCCACGGCGAGCGAGCCGGCCAGCAGCCATGGGCCCGCCACGTGCTTGAGCGAGACGCTGCCATCGACCGAGAAGCCATGGCCGTTGGAGCCGTTGTTGGCCGTCGACCAGCTCTGGCCGGCGCCGAACGAGCCGCCGAGGTACCAGCCCGGCGCCAGCTCCTTCTGGCCGCCCATCCGGTACATCACG
>NZ_BMGG01000008.1:276942-453850 GCF_014640075.1 Chelatococcus reniformis
GCTGCGTTCCCGCATCGACGAACACCGGGCAGCTCAGCGCCGCGCCCAGCACCGTGCCCGAGCTGGCGAGCAAGCTGGTCGCCTGCGCATGCGCCGCCTCCGGCGACAGCGAGCGCAGCGCCGAGATGTAGGAGCTGCCGCTGCCGCTACCCATCTGCGAGAGATAGCCGAAGAAGGGCGCGAAGAACGCGTCGGAGTTGCCCCAGGCCGTGTTCAGGTGGCCGGCGAGGGAGGCCTCGCTGCTCGCCAGTGCCACGCCGGCCGGCGCGAAGCGCGCGTTGGGCGTCAGCGAGAGCGTCCGGCCGTCGTTGCTCGTCTTCCAGTCGAACAGCAGCGATGACGGCGCGCTCGCCCCCGCGTTGAGCGAGCCGGCGCTCAGCACCGGATAGGTGCCCGGGAGTAGCCGGGTGGCGGTGGGGACGATCGCGCCCGCGACGTCGGCGTTGCCCGTGATGGTCAGCAGGTCCGCCCGGCGCGCCGACAGGGCGTCGATATCCACGCCCAGGATGCCAGAGGACAGCTGCCGATAGTTGCCGGTGAGGGTCGTCGCCCCGACTGCGCCGGCGCCGCCGATGTTGACGAGACCGCGGTTCTCGACGAGCCCCGCCACGACCGCCGGTCCCGCATTGAAGGTCGCCGACGATCCCACGCGCACTTGACCCGGCTGGTTGGCGTAGACGCTTCCAGTAACGCTGGCCTGCTCGTCGATTTGCACCAGTACGGAACCTCCGCCGGTCGCCACGATGGCCGTACCATTGGCGCCCAGCCCCGATGTGATCCGGCCGTACGACGCGACGATGCTGCTGCCGCCGGGACCGTCGATCTGAATGGCGCTCGCGCCCGGTTGATCAGGTGTCGCCTGCGTACCGACACCGCCCGTCACGAGGCTATAGGTGGGATTGGGGTCAAGGCCGCTCTGGATCGTCACCGTGCTGCCCGCGCCGCCACCGGGGCCGGTGCTCTGCGCGAAGATGCCGATGCCCTGGGGACCGCTGGCCGTAACCGTCGAGCCGACCAGGAGACTGACGGCAACAGGGCCGCCGGCGCCACCGGAACCCGTGGACGAGCTGCCGGCGAAGAGCCCGTTGCCGTCGAGCGTCAGCCCGCCGCCGCCGCCGACGCTCTGCGCGAGGATGCCCACGGCGCCTGCGCCGCTGACGTTCACCGCGTCGCTGGAGGCGAGGGAGACGGTCACGGCGCCGCCGTTGCCGGAGCCGGCCTGCGACGGCGTGCCGGTCCAGGTGGTGGAAAGCGAGGGCGAGCCAGTGGTGGGATAGGCCTCGCGAATGACGCCGCCGCCGCCGCCGATCGACTGGGCCACGATGCCGTGCGCCAGGACGCCTGTCGTCGCGACGTTGAGGTTGTAGGCGTTGATGGTGACCGCGCCGCCGGCGCCGCCCGAGGCATCTCCGCCGATTGTCACCACGCGTGTCTCAGCGCTCGGTTGCGCGGTGATGAGGCCGCCGCCGCCGCCGATCGATTGGGCCAGCACGCCAAAGGCGTAGTCGCCCGCCGTCGAGATGTGGAGCTGATTGCCGGTGTCGAGCGGCAGCAGCGTGACCGCCCCGCCGTCGCCGCTGGCATACCGGCCGCCGCCGGCCGAGAGCGTCAGCGTCTGGCCGGGAAACGCGAACTTGCGGGCGAAGAGGCTGCTGCCGGCGCCACCGATGCCGCCGCCGCCGCCGACCGACTGGAGCACGACACCGTCCGCGGCCGTGCCCGTGGTCGCGATGATGTTGTTGGGGCCCCAAGTGCCGTACTGGAACTGCACGGGGCCGCCGTTGCCGCCGACGCCGCCGGCGCCGCCGGTGGACGCGCCGAGCGAGATCGTCCCGGTGGCGCTGTCGGAGCCGTCGGCGCCGATGCCGCCGCCCGCGCCGACGCTCTGAGCGATGACGCCGGCCGCCGCGTAGCCGGCGGTGCTGATTGCCGTGTTGCCCACGAGCACGCTGACATTGACGGCGCCGCCGTTGCCGCCCTGCCCGCCCTGGCCACCTAGGGCGTAATCGAGGTTGACGGTGGTTTCCGGCTCTCCACCCGTGCCGCTCGCCGCAGCGGTGCCCCCCTTACCGCCGCCGCCGCCGATCGAGTGCGCGATGACGCCGTTCGCCCAATCGCCCGACGTCGTAATGCCCTCGGAGAGGTTCACGTTCACGGTGCCGCCCTGGCCGCCGCCGCCGCCGGTGCCCCCCATCGCCAGCGAGAGCGTGGTCTCGAGGGCCACCTTGCCCTTCTCGAGGGTGCTCTTGACGTTGCTGATGCCTTGGCGCGCTTCCAGCGCCTGGATGATCGGATTGTCGGCCGAGGCATCCGCGCCGGACGAGCCGCCGATGCCGCCGCCGCCGCCGATCGATTGCGCCACCACGCCGGTGGCGTCGCCGCCGTGGGTGACGATCGGGGCCGAGACGTTGACATTCACCGTGCCGCCGGCACCGCCGCCGGCGCTCGTGGTGCCGAAACCGATCTTGAGGTCGGGCTCGTAGTTGACGTTGCCGACCGAGAAGGTCTTGCCGACATTCACCGACCCACCCTGCGAGATGCCGCCGCCGCCGCCGATCGACTGGGCCGCGATGCCGATCGAGCCGGAGCCGAAGGTGGTGATGCCGTTCCCAGCGAACATGGAGACCGTCACGTCGCCGCCGGCGCCGCTGCCGCCGCCCGTGGAGCCCAGGCCAATGTTGGCCGAGACGGTGGAGCCGGTGCCGACGGACTGTGTATTGCCGCTGCCGGTGCCGGCGTTGCCGCCGCCGCCGCCGATGGAATGGGCGGTGATGCCGTTCGAGAAATCGCCGTAGGTGAAGATCGAAGTCGCGGCACTGCCGGCTGCATCCTGCTGCGGAGCTCCGTTCACGATGGTGCCGCCGACTGCCACCAGCACCTGACCGCCGTTGTTGCCGCCGCCGCCCGAACCGCCCATCGTGAAGTTGCCGGTGACCCCCATCGACCCGGCCCCGTCCGGCACCGTCTGCCCGTAGCCGACGACCACGGCCGAAGCCGACGAATCGCCGCCGGCGCCGCCGCCGCCGCCGATCGATTGCACCAGCACGCCCGTGGAGCCCTGGCCGCTGGTGGTGATGGAGCCGCCGCTCGACAGGCCGAACTGCGCCGTGCCGCCGACGCCGCCACTGCCGCCCTTGCCGCCGAGGCCGACCGACGCCGCCAAACCGAACTGGTTCCCGTCCGGGTCGTACGGGACGGCGACGGCCACGGACTGCGCCAGGGCCGTGCCGCCGACGCCGCCACCGCCGCCGATCGACTGCACCACGACGCCGAAGCTGTCGACCGGCAGCGCATTGCACTGCACCGTTCCGCAGATGCCGTTGGTCACGGTGCCGCCGTGGACGAGGAAATCATTCTGACCGGTCGAAATCTGCCCGCCGACCACGGTGGCCGAGGCCGTCCCGCCGCTGTTGCCGCTGCCGGCGGAACCGCCGGCGCCCACCGACACCGAGAAGCCCGCCCCCACCGATCCGGCGAGCGCGTTGCCACCGGTGCCGCCCCCGCCGCCGATCGACTGCACCAAGAGGCCCGGCGATTTCGACCCCGCCGTCGTGATCCCCCCTCCGCTGGTCGTGATGGTCGCCGCGCCGCCGCCGCCGCCGCCGCCGCCGGTGCCGCCGAGGGCGACCGAGGCGAAGAGCCCGGTGCTGCTGGCATTGCCGGCATTGCCGCCGCCGCCGCCGATCGACTGCATCGCCACGCCGGTTGCGTAGTTGCCCGTCGTCGACACCGATGACGAGCCGGCGAGCGTCGCCAGGACAGTGCCGCCGCCGCCGCCGGCGCCGCCGCTGCCGCCAACCGAACCGCCGAGCCCGGCGGCGCTGCCGCCGTCGCCGCCGCCGCCGCCGATCGACTGACCCAGGATACCGAAGGCGGAGGCCCCGCTCGTGGTGACGCTGGCAGAGCCGGACAGGTCGATGGTGATGTTGCCCCCCGCGATCTGGAAGGGATCATTGGTGGCACTGCCGCCGACCGTATAGATGCCGCCGCTGGCCACGCCGCCGATACCGCCGCTGCCGCCGATCGATTGCGCCAGGATGCCCTTCGCGCCCACGCCGCTGGTCGCGATGGCGCCTGTCTGCGACACGGAGATCGAGCCGACGCTGCCACCCGAGGCGCCGGTTCCGCCGCTGCTGTGGAAGACGTTGCCCGTATCGCCGCCGCTGCCGCCGGCGCCGGCCAGGGTCTGTGCCAGGATGCCACTCGACTGCGCACCGGCCGTGGTGATCTTGCCGGCGTTGGTCACCGTCAGATTGCCGGTCGTGCCGCCGCTGCCGCCGTTGCCGCCGCTGCCCGAATCCCCGGCGTTGCCGTTGCCGTCGCCGCCGGCGCCGCTCAGGCTCTGCAAGACGATGCCGAACGAGTTGGCACCTTGCGTCGCGATGCTCGAGGCATTGTCCAGCGAAACCGACAGGTTCCCGGCGTTACCGCCATTGCCGCCCGTCCCGCCGCCGGATGCACCAATGCCCACGTCGCCAAAGCCGCCGTTGCCAGCGATCCCGCCCTCCGACCGCGCTAGGATGCCGGCGGAATTCGCGCCCGCAGTTGAGATGGCCGTGGCAAGCAGCTCCAAGCTCACGTCGCCGCCGGCTCCGCCCGTGCCGCCGTTGCCGCCGTAAGCACTGCCGGTCGTGGTTTTGGCGCCGCCGGCATTGCCGCCGTTGCCGCCCTGGCTGGCTATGATGATGCCCGGCGAGTCGCTGCCGGTCGTGTTCACTGTGGCATTCTGGACGACGACGCCTGTCACCTCGACGTAGCCGCCGTTGCCGCCGCCACCTCCGTCCGCCTGGGTGAAGCTCGTCTGAGAGCCACCGGCACCGCCGCCGCCGCCTTGCAGCAGGACGGCCACGCCCGGTGATTCCGTGCCGGCCGTCGATATCGCGGTCTGGCCCCAGGGCATGCCCACCAACGCCCAGGCCGCGGTGGCCGACGTGAGAATACTCCCGCCGTTGCCGCCCGTGTTGTGAGCCGAGGACTGATCCGGGTTGCAATCCTGGCCGTACTGACAGCCGCTGAGCCAGCCGGCGCCGCCCACGCCAGCAATCAAGATGCCGGGCAACTGGTCGCCGACGGTCTTGACGTTGCCACCCTGCATTTGAAGACTGAAACCCTGGACATTGCCGCCGTTGCCGCCGTTCGCATTGTCGCTGCTCGCCGACCCCTGACCGCCGGAGCCGCCGTACCCCGCCATCAGAATGCCGGCGGAGGGAGAGGTGGGCAGGGAGGACGGCGGCGTGCCCGTTACCGTCAGTTCAATACTGCCATCGTAGACCAGGATGACTGCTCCGGCGTCGCCACCATTCCCGCCGCTGGAATTCGTGTTCCAGTGACCTTCCCCGCCCTGGGACTGGGCCTGGATTCCGTACACCCCGAAATTGGTGCTTCCGACATTCTGCCAGGTCCAGTCGACATTGACCGCCTTGTCGTTCGTCACCTGGACCGAGCCACCGAAACCGCCGGAGCCGCCGGGGCCCATGGGGCCGCCATTGGGCCCGGTGGGGTAGCCGCCGTTGCCGGGGCCGCCCGTGCTGCCGGCGCCACCGAGGGACAGAGCCTGGATACCGGCGAAGCCGAGAGGACCGGTCGCCGTCACGTAGATCGCGGCGTTGGTTTGGACGAACAAGCCAGGGCCCAATCCCTGCGACGACCCGGCGCCGCCACCAGCGCCCCCCGATGTTCCGGCTCCGCCTTGATTGCTCGCCCAGATGCCGGCGCCGTTGGTCAACCCTGTTGGATTGAGAGTGATGGTGTTGGAATTGGTAACGGTGAGCGGCGCGCTGTCGGCGCCGGGATTGCCGCTGGCACCGATCGTCTGTTGCCAGATGCCGAAGGTGTAGGGCACCGACTGCGCCGCCGCATGGCCGGGCACGATCAGCCAGGCCGCAGTGCCGAGCAGCAGTGTGCGTAAGGCGGTCGGCCGACCTACCAAGCGAGAATCGAAAACTGGAATCATGGCGAGTCCCCCCGGTCGCATTGCTGCATCATCAAGCACTGACTAGGCAACGGCGAGGTGACGTTTCCCCAATGCGAAACGTTTCGGAAGGCCGCTCATAACGGTCGGGTTGCAGGTTCGAGTCGCGCCGACCACCATGTTGTCAGTTGTCGTGCAGGGCGACCGCGAGCGTCTGTGCACACACTGCCCGGCTGAATTGGGCAGCGAGGGAGGAGCGCGTGAATCGCTACTGGTCAGAGCTTGCTCGGCGCCTGTCGCCCTATGTGCCGGGCGAGCAGCCGCAGATTCCGGGCCTGGTGAAGCTGAACACGAACGAATCCCCATTCGGGCCATCCCCGATGGCGATCGAGGCCGTACGATCGGCTGCCACCGAGACGCTCCGCCTCTATCCGGACCCGCAATCCACGCGCCTGCGAGAGGTGCTCGCCGAGTATCATGGCGTCGCGCTCGAGCAGATCTTCGTCGGCAACGGCTCGGACGAGGTGCTCGCCCACGCCTTCGTAGCGCTGCTGAGGCAGGCCGAGCCCCTCCTCTTTCCGGACGTCACCTACAGCTTCTATCCCGTCTATTGCCAGTTGTTCGGCGTCGAGCACGAGACCGTGCCGCTCGACGACGGGATGCGCGTTCGCATCGACGATTATTTCGACCGAGGCGGCTCCATCATCATCGCCAATCCGAACGCACCGACAGGGATCGCCCTGTCGCGCGCCGACATCGAGCGCCTCGTCGGCGCGCGCGCCGATGCACCGGTCGTGATCGACGAGGCCTATGTCGACTTCGGCGCGGAAACGGCAGTGGGCCTGATCCGCGACCATCCAAATCTTCTGGTGGTCCAGACCATGTCCAAGTCACGCGCCCTCGCGGGTCTTCGCGTCGGCTACGCGATCGGGCATGCAGGGCTCATCCAGGCCCTGACGCGGGTCAAGGACAGCTTCAATTCCTATCCGCTGGGGCGGCCGGCGCAAGCGGGGGCCACCGCCGCCCTCCAGGACGAAACCCATTTCCAGACGACGCGATCGGCCATCATCCACAATCGGGCAGGCCTGACTGCGGCTCTGACCGGGCTTGGCTTCGAGGTCCTGCCGTCCAGCGCCAATTTCGTCTTCGCCCGTCACCCGAACCACACCGGTCACGCTCTGGCGACGGCGCTGCGGCAGCGGGCCGTGCTCGTCCGGCATTTGTCCGGCCCGCGCGTGTCCGACTTCATCCGGATCACCGTGGGCTCGGTACCGGACCTTGACCGTCTGACAGACGCGCTGGCAGCGCTTCTTGCGACGCCCTCCACGCCGTGAGATCTGCCAGGCGGCTGTTCGCAAACGGCCGCCCAAAAAAATTGCGCGCGATTGTCGCCATCGCCCCTCGGCGAACGTCTTGGACGGAGATGCTGGACCGGAGCGGAGGCAGGGCCGTGACACATTCGTACCGCTGGGTGATCGTCGCCGTCGGCGCGCTCATGACCTGCGTCGCCATCGGCGCCATGTTCTCGCTGGCGGTGCACCTGGAGCCGATGGCGGCGGCGACCGGCTGGTCGCGGGCCGGCATATCGAGCGCCATGACGCTCGACTTCCTCATCATGGGGGCGGCCGGATTCGGCTGGGGCATGGCGAGTGATCGCTTCGGCCCGCGGCCGGTGGTGCTGGCCGGTGCGGTCCTGCTCGGCCTCGCCCTCGTCCTCGCCAGCCGGGCGACCTCGCTGATCCAGTTCCAGCTCACCTACGGCATCCTCGTCGGGCTCGCGGCGGGAGCCTTCTTCGCCCCGATGATCGCTGTCGTGACGATGTGGTTCGAAGCCAACCGTGCACTTGCCGTGTCGCTGGTCTCCGCCGGCATGGGAGTTGCCCCGATGACCATCTCGCCGTTCGCGCGCTGGCTGATCACCGCCTACGACTGGCGCACCGCCATGCTCGTCGTCGGCATCGTCGCCTGGGCGCTGCTGGTCCCCGCGGCCCTGCTGGTGCGCCGACCGACGGACGCGGAGCGCGAGGGCGGTGCGGCGGCGGCCGAAGGCATGGCCGATGCGGGCGCCGGGCTGACCGCCGCCCAGGCGCTGCGGTCGCCTCAGTTCATCGTGCTGGGGCTCACTTTCTTCCTCTGCTGCGCGGCGCATTCGGGGCCGATCTTCCACATGGTGAGCTACGCCATTCTCTGCGGCATCCCGGCCATGGCCGCCGTCAGCATCTACAGCGTCGAGGGACTGGCGGGCCTCGGCGGACGGCTGGTGCTGGGCGTGATGGCCGACCGGCTCGGCGTCAAGCCCGTGCTGGTGGGCGGCCTGCTGGTGCAGGCGTTCGCCATCGGCGGCTACCTCGCCGTTGGCCGGCTGGAGGGGTTCTACGCGCTCGCCGTGGTCTTCGGCATGGCGTACGGGGGCGTGATGCCGCTCTATGCGGTGCTGGCACGCGAGTATTTCGGCCAGCGCATCATGGGCACCGTGTTCGGTGCGGCAACGATGATGTCGAGCATCGGCATGGCCTTCGGCCCGCTCGCCGGCGGCTGGGTGTTCGATAGCTTCGGCAGCTACGCTTGGCTCTACGTCGGCTCGGTGATCGTCGCCCTCGGCGCGGTCGCGGTGGCTTTCGCCTTTCCGCCGCAGCCGTCGCGGCAGCAGGCCCGCCTGCAGCCGGCGTAGGGCACCGCACCGGCGGACCGCGCGAGACGAGCGCGCGCCCCATCGGTCACATCCTTGACGATCCCCAAGGGCCAGGTGGATCGCACGGGATGGCCCGCCTCGGGGCTGGCGGATCGGACCGTGCTCGGCAAATATGCAGCCGGACCAGGTGGCCGCGAGTGGCGGGCGCGGCCCTCGTCGGCGCGTTCGGGGGACCGGCAATGACGCTGCGCAGCTTTTCCCAGATCGAAGCACTCGCCGAACAGCAGCACGGCAGGGCCGGCCTCAAGGCCCGGCTGGCCGACCATGCCGGCGTGAGCACGGCCGATCTCGCCCGCGGTGACGACAGGTTCCTCGCCGGCATGGCCAAGGCGGTTTTCTCGGCCGGCTTTTCCTGGGAGGTCATTGACAAGAAATGGCCGGGCTTCGAAGCGGCGTTCGATGGCTTCGACCCGCACCGCGTGGCCTTTTTCGGGGACGACGACGTGGCACGCTTGCTCAAGGATCCGCGGATCGTCCGCAACGGCGCCAAGATCAGGGCGACGATCGCCAATGCCCGCTTCGTCGTCGACACCGCCAGGGCGCACGGCTCGTTCGGCGCCTTCCTGCGACACTGGCCGACGACCGACCAGATCGGCCTGATGGGGCATTTCAAGACGCACGCGGGGCGCCTCGGCGGATCGGCCGCCATGTATTTCCTGCGCTTAACGGCTGGGATGCGTTCATCCTCAGCACCGACGTCGTCAAGGCGCTGATCCGGGAAGGCGTCGTGGACAAGGCGCCCACGTCGAAGGCGCAGATGAGGGCCGTCCAGGAGGCGTTCAACACCTGGACGCGCGAGAGCAAGCACCCGCAACGGGACGTGAGCCGCCTGCTGTCTCTCAGCGTCGGTCCGTCCTGGGCTCGGCAGCGTGCCCGACGCCTCCTGCGCCTGGGTGAGCCACCCAGGCGCGAAGCGCTCTACCCCATGGGGTAGAGGATCTCCTTCGACACTTCGTCGATCCGGCGCAGCACCTCGGCGTCCAGCGTGACGTCGGCTGCGGCCAGGATGTCGTGGAGCTGATCGACGTGCGTGGCGCCGACGATGGTCGAGGCGACGAAGTCGTGCTGCTTGCTCCAGGCCGTGGCGAGGGTCACCGGTGACAGGCCCGCCTCGGCCGCGATGGCGGCGAAACGCTCGGTCGAGGCTAGCGTCTTATCGTTCACGAAGCGCCGCGCCATCGTCGCCTGCCGCCCGCCGAGCTTGAGATAGTTGGCAAAGCGCGCCCCGTCCGGCAGCCGGCCGCCGTTGTACTTGCCGGAGAGCACGCCGCCGCCCAGCGGCGAGAAGGGAATCAGGCTGACGCCTTCCTGGCGGCAGGCCTGGGCCAGTTCGTCCTCGAAGCGGCGGTTGTTCAAGCTGAAATTGTTCTGGATGGTCTCGTAGCGTGCCAGGCCCTCCCGCTCCGAGGCGGCGAGGCTCTTCATCAAGCCCCAGCTGGTCTCGTTGCTGCAGCCGATGACGCGGACCTTGCCGGCGGTCACCAGATCGTCGAGCGCGCGCAGCGCATCCTCGTAGCGCCCGCCGTGATCAGGCCAATGGGTCTGGTACAGATCGATGTAATCCGTCTCGAGCCGCTTCAGGCTGGCCTCGACGGCGCGCATGATGTTGTGGCGGTCGAGCGCGGTCATGCCGGCCCGTTGAGCACCGCGGATCCAGCCATGGCTCGGGCCGCATACCTTGGTCGCCAGGATGATGGCGTCGCGGCGCTTGGTCTTCATCCAGCGGCCGACGATCTCTTCGGTGCGGCCCGCCCACTTTTCATCGGGGGGCACCGGGTAATTCTCCGCCGTATCGTAGAAATTGATGCCGGCGTCGAACGCCTTGTCGAGGATCCGCAGCGATGCGGCCTCGTCGGCCTGGTTGCCGAACGTCATGGTGCCCATGCAAATGTCGGAGACGACAATCGGGCTCCTGCCCAGGCGCTTGCTCTTCATCTGTCGCTACCTTCCCTAACGGCAGGCTGGCTCTCGATGTCCGCACGCCGGGACCATGCAGGACCGACGCATCCTCTTGAATGGCGTGCGGAGAAACCTCGGCAGCCTGCTCCCTCCCGTGGCTGAGCGCATCCGCCCGGCCGGACTATACTCAAGCTCGGGGGTCCGGGTATCGAAAGGTGCGCGGCCGTACAGTGCGGCGGGCGCCGACCCGGGTAGCCTTGGCGCGACGGTAGGGATGCAGGACGGCCGCGGTGAGCATCCACGCGCGGACGCCATGCACGGGAGACCTTGCAACCCCGAACCGTACTCGGCCCGTCGATGCTGGCGGGCCACTCCCCGCTGCTATGAGCCGGGCTCAATGCAGGCATTCCTCGGCGGCGAGGCCGACCGTTGCCGCGAACATCGCACGCGGCTGCGCAGGGCTTCGGGTCGGTCGGGACGGGTGGCCCGATCGCGCGACGGCGTCAGCCCGCCAAGCGGCCGGCGCGCGATTGCCAAAGCCGCTCGGCGATCTCGAAATCGTCGGGCCAGTCGATATCGACGGTCTTGTCCTTGCTGATCTCGTAGAGCAACGGTGCCTCGCCGATGCGGTCCGAACGCAGACGGTAGACCTCGATCGGCGCGATGAAGATCGCGCTGTTGACCTCGTAGAGGGGCCGCAGTGTCTGGGTCCGCGGCCATTTCTCGACAGTGCGGTCGTAGTTGATCGGCCCGTCTTCGTTCCAGAGGAACGTGTTGAGGCGCGTCACGCCCATCAGGCTGTCGCGGCTGGCCGCCGCTCTCGGAGTAGGACAAGAGGTGATTGGCCCGGGGGATCGGCGCCGTAGCCGCCGAGGAGACGTATTCGGGCACCAGGAACAGCAGCTCCACGGGGCCGTCGAGCTCGTCGGATGCGACGAGCTTCACGCTCTGGGGCAGCAGCCCCTTGATGTGATGGGTAAAGGCCGTCTTCGCGGGAACGACGACGAGCGCCGGCGCCTCGAAATGCGTGCCGAGATGCGCACCCAGGGCGCAGCCGACCAGCACCGCGTCCGCATCGCTGCCGGTCGCCACGGCGAAAGGCCGCTCGGAGCAGGTCATGATGCCGCGATACCGCCGCGGCAAATGGACGAAGCCTGGGTCACGCACCGGTTTGGTGATCGCCTTGATCTTGCCGGGCGCGCGCTTGTGAGCCGGGTCGGCGGACAAGATCGCCTGCCAGGCGGCGAGCGCCTCCTCCTGCTCCCCGAGATCCTGCAGCAGCTGGGCCAGCGTTTCGCGCAGCTTCATGTCTTTTGGACGCAGTGTGGCCGCCTCCTTGAGGAGCGTGATCGCCTCCCCGGGGCGCTCGAGGGCCGCGAGCATGCGCGCCGATTTCTGCAGCCGCTCGAAATAGGCCGAGTCGCTGGCAGGCACATTCTTCCAGTACTCGAGCGCCAGCAGCCGATCGCCCTCCAGCTCGGCGATGCGCGCCACCACGATCGACGGCTTGACGTGGTTGCTCCGCAGCGCCAGGGCATCGATCGCCAGTTGCTTGGCGAAGACGATATCGCCCCGGCTGAGCGTGACCCGCGCGAAGCGGAACAGCACGTCGAAATCCTTGGGAGCGAGCTCGTAGGCGCGGCGCAGCGTCACGTCGGCGAGTTCCAGATTGCCTTTGGCTTCGGCCTGGGTCGCCTGCGCGATCAGCTCCTTGAGGCTCATCTTGGCCAGCGCCGCGGCCTGGTCGTCCGGTTGAGCGGCGGGCACGGCGCTGTTGGCCGCCGGCTTGGCCGCAGCCGGCTTGGGCGCCTCGGCTACCGGCTTGGCCGGCGACGCGGCGGCAGCCTTGGCGGTCGCGGTAGGCTTGGCCGGTGTCGCGGGGGAGCCCGCCTTTGCCGCAGCCGCATCCGTCTTGGCCGCGGCAGCTGGAGGCTTGATCGACGGCGATGCGGAGCGCGAGAGCTCGGCGCCGAACTTCGATGCCGTGTAGTCGTTGGCCTTCACGGTTCCGAGAACCTGACCGCCGAACTCACGGGCCACCCTGACGATCAACGTCAACTCGTCGTCGCCGTCGAGGATGGCGGGCGAGAGCTGAAAGCGAAAGCCGTGGCTGCCAGTGCCGATCCCGGCGCGCTGCAGGTCAGAACGGAAGACATTGGCAAACGACGAACCCACCTGCTCGCCGCGGGCCATAATCTCGACCTCGATCGCCGTGTCCGGGCTCGCCCTATCCCAGACCCAGCCGAAAAGAACGCCTGCCCGGACCCCTTCAACCCTGCCGGCGATTGTCCGCGGGGTGCTGGGGAAGGAGAAGACACGCGCATGATTTGCCGGCAACTCATCGTCTGTGGGAAAACGAAGGAGCACGCGATGGGTCTGCCCGTCCCGCAATCGCGAGGGAACGATGGCCTCGAAGCCATGCCGCCCGTCGCCGATCCCGGCCGAGGCCAGGTCGCGGCGCGGGATATCGGCGCTGACCGAGCCGACCTCCACGTCGTCGACGACAATGATCGGCTCGATAATCCGGTCGGGGCTACTGGGATCCCACACCCAACCACGGAGCACGCCGTTGTTGCAGTCTTCCAGTTTACCGATCAGTGTTGCCATCGATTCCACTGCCCTGCACGGAACGAACCCAGCTCGCGCGCCCACTTGTATGCGAGGCACGCGGCACTTCAAGTCGCAGATCGTTTCCAAATGATTGCACGCGCGCCCTCATCCGCCCCCCGGCCGGCCCGGACAGGCCAGCCATTTCGCACCCTCCTCCCGCAGAGGAAGGCGACGAAGCTCTAAGCAAGGCCCGTGACAGTTCAACAAAAGACCCCTGCGTCAAGCCGGAGCGCGGCCGCATCGACGTTTCGATCCGCGCCGAACAACGGTTCGAAATCGTTTCGGCGCATAGCTGCTCACAATTTCGGCAGAAATGAGCAGGGGGCGACGGCCGATGGCGCCGCCCTCGCCACGTCGCAAAGACGCCGACAGACAAAATTGCAATCCCTGAGCGCGTCCCGGGGCAGCAGGGCGATCGATCCGCGGCGTATCGCTGCCGCCCATAACGGGGACCGATCATGCTCGTCCGCGTTGCGCGATGCCGGTGCAACAACACCGCGGGAAATCGTGGAATGCTCACGGTGTCGTATGCGTCTCACCGATACGTAGCCGCCCTGTTTCACCGGGGCGGCGGCGATGTAAATCGATTGTTACAGCTACGCTTGCGTGGTACGAGCATTTTTTGTGCCGCGAGCGATGCCGTCCTTATGTTTGAGCCTGCCGTCGACCTTTTTCAGCCACGCGATATTGAGAAAAGCGTATACTCTGCTGTCGAGCAGAAGAAATCATTCAGCCTAATCCGCTGCGGCGACGGCGAATCCGTTGTCCTCGGCTATCCGCAGTTCGTCCATGAAGCGCGTTTCATGATGTGGATGACCAATTTCTTCGGCACCCACGCGGACGCCCCGCAGCGCTTCGAGCCCCTCCGAACGCAGCTTGAGCGGGCCATCTCCGACGCTGACGTTGTCGGCACGTTCCGGGAGAAGGTGAGTGACATCGAGAAAGCGCGGGAGACCGCGCTGACACTCGGAGCCATCCAGAATCTGACGAACGACCAGAAGCTCGAGCTAAACCAGATCGAGTGGCGGCTGCTGGACCATCTCATCAAGCCGCACCTGCGCAGGCAGAGCTTGCTGACGACGACGAACATCCACATCAAGATGGAAGAGTCCGGCCTGCTCAAGACGCTCGCCGCGGAGGCAGGTCAGTTGAACCTGATCACCGGCAACGATGTCCGCGAGAAGCTCGAGGCGGCCTTTCCAGGCACGCGCATTACACAGCACAGAGTGCCCACCGAATACAAATTCGAGACCTCGCGCGCCGGCTGGAGCGAATCGATGCCCCATTTTCCCGATGTCTTCGATCAACTCATGGTGCAGATCAAAGCCGGGAACTTCGAGGGAGTGACCTTCATCGGCGCCGGCCCCTGCGGAAAAATCTATGCGTCGGCCATCAAGGATGCAGGCGGCATCGCCATCGACATCGGCAGCATCATGGATGTCTGGGCCGGTCGCAACACCCGCAGCTTCATGTTGACCATGCGGCAACGCACCTTGATGCCGGGAACCCGCCCCGATGCGTGAGCAGGCCCGGAATTGTCGCATTGCAGCATGAACATGGACACCCGCCCGGCGAGACTGTAGTCGTCCCGGGCCGATCGACGCTCACCGGCCCGGCCTGCTGGCTCCGGATCGGGGCGGAGGTGCGCGGCCGAAGGGGTGAAGCTGACGCGAGGTGATGCGATGACGGCGGTCTTGGTCGTAGGCGGAGCGGGTTATGTTGGAAGTCACTGCTGCCAGGAGCTGCATGCCAGCGGCTACCGGCCGGTGGTTATCGACAACTTCACGACCGGTCACCGGGACTTCGTCCGCTGGGGCCCCTGCGAGGACGGGGATGTCCGCGATCGCGACTTTCTCCTCGACGTGTTCGATCGCCACAAGCCGGCCGCGGTCATGCACTTCGCCGCCAAGTCCCTTGTCGGGGAGTCGGTCGATCACCCCGAAATCTACTACGACAACAACGTCTCCGGCACGCTCAACCTGCTCAACTGCATGGTCGCCCGTGGCGTGAGCGAACTCGTCTTCTCGTCGACCTGCGCCATCTACGGTGCACACGGGGGGGCAACGATCGACGAGGATTGCGCCAAGGGCCCGTTGAGCCCCTACGGCTTCACCAAGCTCGTCTGCGAGCAGATGATGGACGACTTCAGCCAGGCTTACGGCCTGCGGTCGGTGCGGCTGCGCTACTTCAACGCCTCCGGCGCCGATCCGAAGGCCGAGATCGGCGAACACCATGTGCCCGAGACGCACCTGATCCCGCTCGTTCTCGACGTGGCGCTCGGCCTCAGGGAAGCCATCCGCGTCTTCGGATCGGACTATCCGACACCGGATGGCTCCGCCATCCGCGACTACATTCACGTCTGCGATCTGGCGGACGCCCACGTCAAGGCCGTCGACTATCTCGCCCGGGGCGGCCCCACCATGGCCGTCAACCTTGGCACGGGCACCGGCAGCTCCGTGCTCGACGTGATCGGGCAGACCGAGGCGGCGCTCGACCGCGCCATCCGCATCGAGGCCGCACCGCGGCGCCCGGGCGACGCGACCGCACTGGTCGCCAATCCCGCCCAGGCCCAGGCGCGCCTGGGCTGGCGGCCGACCCGCTCGGCGCTGCCGCAGATCATAGCGGACGCCTGGCGCTGGCATCAGAAGCGCTTCGGAGGCTGACGCGGGCACCCATGGGCGCGGCCGGTTGAAGCAGGCCCGCTCCCTCCGATGGCGTAGCTGATCGGGGGCCGGCGCGACCGTCTCAGCGATACTCGTCGGGAATGGCGTCCCAGCTGTAGGTGCGCGACCAGCTGATGTCCGCGCGCACTTTGACGGCGGGCGCCCCGGCGTAGACGCTGTGGGCATCCAGGTTCTTCGTCGCGACGGAGGAGCCGCCGAGCACCGAGCCTCTGCCGATGCGCGTCCCCTTGCCGACCTTGCTGCCGTTGCCGAGCCAGACGTGCGGCTCGATCACGACCGAGGCGCCGCGATTGACGAGCTCATGGCTGGTCCGATCGAAGATGCCGTGGCCGTCCTCGGTTCGGACCATCACGTTGTTGGAGATCATGCCGTCGTCGCCGACGACGATGTGCACCCCCTCGCCGGAGGCGATGCAGCCTCCCGATTCCCACGTCGTCCCTGCTCCGATCGCGACGAAGCTGTTGCGCCCCTTGGCCTCGATGACGACGTGACGGAGCTTGCAGCCCGCCCCGACGTAGATGACGCAGTTTCGCCCGCGGGCCAGGAACTTCGTGCCGTCCAGGCTGACGTCGGGACCCAGCAGGAGCAGCGCGCCTGGCCCGTAGACGCTCATCGCGGCCGATCGCTCGACGCTGAAGGGCCCGGCCGCAAGGACGGCCCCGCCGTCCCTGACATCCCAGGGATCGATGTATGTCGACGACGCGAGCGCCGGTAGAAAGGCCGCGTCCGGAAACGTGACGAGCGACTCCAGATCCTCGCACGACGCCTGCATCTGGACGTAGGCGCCCCGCGCCACGTGCGCGTCCGGCCTGGGGGAAGCGGTCATGAGTGGGCGTCCAGGCTGAGGCGGACCGGCCAGGTCCCTGCCACATCCGGAGGGCACGCCCATCGCGCGAGGGCCATCCGCCGTGCCATCACCATCCGCCCACCTCCCTGTAGAGGTGCTTGTAGGCGCCGGCCATGTCCCGGACCGTGTAGTGGCTGCCTTCCCCTTCCTGCCAGGCGTGCACCGCGCGCGCGCCCCGGGCGAGCTCGGCCGGGTCGGAGCGCAGGCTCAACAGGAACCGATACACCTCCTCCGGGGCCGAGATGGGCATCAGCCAACCGCCCCGGTGCTGCGCGATGCGCTCGCCCACCGCCCCGAGGTCGAAGCCCAGCACCGGAATGCCCGCAGACCACAGCTCCGTCAGCGTATGGCAGTAGGTTTCCGGCCAGATGGACAGGATGGCGCCGATGTGCGGATTGAGGGCGGCGAATATCTCCGTCGCCCGCTCGCGCTCGTAGGCGCCGTGTAGGGTGATGTTCGCGTCGGCCAACCCCTTGTCGGCGTTGCCGACGATGTGGATGTCGAGCACATTGCCGACATCCAGCTCCTTCACCGCCTTGAGCAACTCGGAGCCCTTGGGCGGCCCGATGTTGCCCGGCACCACGATGCGCAGCGGTTCGTGGCGCGACGGCAGCGGCGCCGTGCGCGCGAAGCCCTGAAAGTCGCGCCCGTGTGGGATCACGGGAAAGGGGCGCTCGGCCAAAGTGGGAAACGCCTGGAGGAGCACCTGCTTGGCGTAGGGCGAGGTGGTCACGAACGCCGCGCACTTGCCGAGCTGGCCGGCGAACATGGCCCGCCACGCATGCACCCAGCGATGCTTCAAGGTGGGCATCGACCTGGGCTTCCACAGGTCGACACGGCAGCGGCCTTCGCCCGCGGTGCAAGTCCCGCCGCAATAGGTCAGATCGTGATCGAGCAGCTTTATGGTCGGGCAGACAAAATAGAAATCGTGGAACGACATGACGACCGGCACGCCAAGCATGGCAGCCGCATCGAACAGTCCCACGCTGTGCCAGCAGAAGTGGCGGATATGGATCATGTCGATACAATAAGCGACAAGCCATTCCGCTACGACGCTGTCGTATTCCTGCGACCTGTGGGAGGTGATTTCGAGCGGCAGGTCGAGATCGAGCGTCTCCAGCAACTCCCGGCCTTGCGGCGAATGCCTCTCGAGTGTGACGGTGACATTGTCGCTCTTGAGCAGGTAGGTGTCGTAGTCGTCGGACACGCCGTTCATCAGGTCGATGTTGGTCTGCGGCGTGCCGCCGGTCTCCTTCGAGATGACGTAGAGGATCGACCGCTTGACCCGCGCCGTGGGCCATTGCGCGTGGAGCAGCGCCGAGCCGACGCGGCTGCGGATCGTGGCGATGTCGACGCCGGTGAAGCATTGCCGGACCAGCTCCGTGTATTCCGGATAGCGCTCGTCGATGATCTCCCGGCCGCTTCGGTAGAGAGGCTGCTTCGCCTCCCCGAAGCTCGCCGACCGCACGTGGTGGATGAAGGTCCGGTCGTCGATGATGTTCTTGAAACCCCTGCGCAGCGCGCGCATGCAGAAGTCGTTTTCCTCGCCATAGCCGATCGGAAAGGCTTCGGCGTCGAACGGGCCGATCGCCTCGATGCAGTCGCGCCGGATGTAGAGGCAGAAGCCGTGACCGGTGGGGACCTCCGGCCAGAGACGGGCGCTCGCTTTGGAGACGAGGCGGCCCAGCTCGTCGAAGGCGCCGCCCGCCAGCCGGTCCTGCGCACCCGGCTGGGGCACCGAGAAGGGGCCGGCATTGTCGGACAGGGGCGTCACCGTCGCCACGTTCCAGTCCGAATAGGCCGCCAGCCTCAGGTTCTCGAGCCAGCGGGGCATCACCGTCGTATCCGAGTTCAACAGGATGACGTCGTCGCCACCGGCGAGCGCGATCCCCTTGTTGACGGTCCGGGTAAAGCCGATGTTCGCCTCGTTCTTATGGATTTCTACGCCATCGGCGGACACATATTCCGATAGAACCGCCGCTACGTCCGCGTCGGGACTTGAATCGTCGATGACGATCCAGCGTACGCCCTCGCGAGGCGTGAATTGCCTCAGCGAGATCAGGCACGCCCTCAGCTCCTCGGCGGCATTGTAGACGGGGATGACGATCGAGACCGTCGGACGCTTGGCGTGAATGGCCGCCAAGGCGGCGTAGACCTTCGACCGCTGCGTCGTGCGCGGGGCGGCCCCCATCGCCTGCTTGGCCGTGGCGATGTCCTGGCCGTTCAACGCCCATTGGATCTTCACCTCGCTGAGCGGACGCACGGGCCAGACCGGGTGCACGCCGAAGCGAAGCGAGAAGCCGCCATAGCCGGCCGCGATGCCCAACCTCTCCAGATCCCCGCGGGGCTCGCCGGCGGTGAGCGTATGAACGGGGGCGCCGTCGACGAGCACGGTCACGTCGATCGGCTCGTCCCAGCCCTGACCGGCCGCCGCCCAGCCCCTGATTGCGCCGGCGGCGACCGTATCGATGTGCCCACGGGCGCGATAGGCGGGCCCCTCATGCGTCGCGGCGGCGATCTCCGTCTGCGTGACCGCGTCGACGAGCGCGAAGCGCAGCGGGAAGGCGAGCTCCGGGTTGGCTCTCAGCGCCACCCCGTAGAACGAGGCGATATCCAGCTCGGCGAGCCACTCCTCGCCTGCCACGATCTCCGTCCACGGGGCGAACTCGTCCAGCGGAATGCCGTTGAGGGTCAGCGCCAGCTCGGGCGCCGGGCGCGCCGACCTGATGGCGATCGAGAGGCGCTGATTGCTCTCCACGCGAAGCGTCGCGGCGGTCCCGGCTGGGCGCGGCGCCGGTGCCGCTGCGTGCGCGAGACCCAAACCGTTGTCGTTCCGCTGCCGAGGCCGGGCCGGCGCGGAGATGTCCCAGGACAGCACCGGCGACCCGATGGCCACGTCACGGCCTCCGGGCAGGAACTGGACAGCCAGGAACAGCTCGCCCGCTCCGTTGAAGCCGGGACAGCGCAGCTGCGTATGAAGCGAGCCGTCCTGGGCGACCTGGGCATCCCTGAGCGGGATGCGCCCCCAAAGGGTGCAGTTGGCCGCGTCGGGGCCTTCGGCGAAGGCCAGCCAATCAACCATGGACGCGAGCCCGGACGAGACCCACACGGGAAAGCGCAGCAGGACCTGCTGCGTCGCGCCGTCCGGAAGATCCCGCAGGGCGGCCCGCAGTTCGGGTATAGGCCACAGAATCTGGACCGGCGCGGTGGCGACCGACGAATTCAGCTCGACGACGTGGAACTCCGCCTCGCGGCCTCGCCGTGACACCACCTGCGGCGCGATGTGCTGGTGATCGGCCTCGCCCCTCAGATAGAGGAAGAAGAGATCCGGAGCCTCGACCACGGTTCGCTGCGCAAACGCCTCCCCCGGTCGTCCGGCCCCGTCAGGCGCGGCCGGCGACATCAACGTCAGTCTCTCGTCTGGCATCCGCGTGGCTTGGCTGTTGCAACGCGGCGATACTGGCCCAGATCGATGGAGGGAGCTACCCTCAATCGGCACGGCGCCGGCGGACGGAGGCGCGGCGCTACGCCCGGGCTACCCCCGGACGAGAGCCGCAGCGCCCCCGGATCGGGCCGGACGCGCTCTCAGGCGGCCGCGCCGATCTTCTCGCGCTTGACGACGATGCCGGCCTTGTCGCGGTCGAAGGTGTCGGCGGTGATGCCCTCGCTGCGCAGCACGTGCTTCTGGACTTTCTGCGTCGGCGTCTTGGGCAACTCGGCCAGCACGCGCACATAGCGCGGCACCATGAAATGCGGCATGCGCGGGATCAGGAAGCGCACCAGCTCCGCCGGGTCCAGATCAGCCCCCTCGGCCAACGACACGGCCACGAGCACCTCGTCCTCGGCGTGTTCGCTCGGCACCGCCACGGCAGCGGCCTCCTTGACGGCCGGATGGGCGCAGACCTCGGTCTCGACCTCGAACGACGAGATGTTCTCGCCGCGCCGGCGAATGGCGTCTTTCATGCGGTCGACGAAGAAGTAGTTGCCCTCCTCGTCCACACGGAAGGCGTCGCCGGTATGGAACCAGCCATTGCGCCACGCCTTGGCTGTCGCCTCCGGGTTGTTGAGATAGCCGTGATTCATGCCCCAGGGCGTGTCGGTGCGCAGGATCAGCTCGCCCACGGTGCCGGCCTCGACCTCGCAGTCGTTCTCGTCCACCACGCGGACGCTGACGCCGGGGCGCGGGCGCCCACACGTGGTCAGCGGCGCCGGGTTGCGCCCGGACACGATCGGGCAGGACGTTTCCGACATGTTGAATACGGTATAGACCTCACAGCCGAAGCGTTCCCAGAACTGCGTCGCATCCTCGCACAGCGGCACCATCATCGCCGAGCGGAGCGTATGGTTGCGATCCTGGGGCGACGGCGGCTGCTTGACGACGAAGCTCGCCATCACGCCCAGCAGCGTGACCGTCGTCGCCTGGGTGGCACGCACGGTGGGCCAGAACTTGTCCGTCGCGAACGACTCGACGATGGCGCACGATCCGCCCCGCACCAGCGGCACGTAGACGGCACCGGTGCCGCCCACGTGGAACAAGGGCAGATTGACGAGATAGCGGTCATCGGGCCCGACGAAGGAGAAGGCGAGGTTTACCGCCTCGTGGATCTGCACGTAGGAGTTCAGCACGCCCTTCGACGGTCCGGTCGTGCCCGAGGTATAGATGACCGCCTGCGTGTCCCAGGGGGCGATAGGCCGGCTTGGCGGCGCCAGCTCTCCCCCCTCCGGCGCCAGGACGGCACCGTCATGCACGGTCAGCCCGGCGACGGGATGAGCCGGGCCACCCAGCACCACGACCTCCTCCAGGCCGCCGCGATCGATGTCCGCGAGCCGTGGCATGAGCTCGGCATGGGCGACGAGCCTGCGGCCTCCGGTATTGGCGAGCACGTGCTCAAGGATGCGGCCGCGGTAGGCCAGGTTGATCGGCACGTAGACGGCGCCCAGATAGTTGATGGCGAACCAGACGCGCAGGCAGTCGGGGCCGTTCGGCAGCCAGCTCAGTACATAGTCACCCTGGCGCACGCCGAGTTGCTGAAGGCCGATCGCCGTCTGCCGGACGCGGGCACGCGTTTCGCCGTACGTCCAGCTGCTGCCATCCTGGAAGACGGCGAAGACCTTGTCCGGTGTCTCGCGCGCCCAGCGGTCGAGCAACAGAGCGATGATGCAATCCTCGGGACGCGGGATGCGCGGATCCCGCGTGCTCACGCCGGCCGTATCGGTCATCTGGTTCTCCCCATCCCATGTCGCAGGCCGGCTGCGGCGCAGCGCATGATGTCTTGTTGGTCTTGCTCGTCGTGAAGCTTGGCCGCGGGCAGCAGCCGGCTCCTGCCCCTGCTCTCGGCGATCGTTTCCAGGCCGCCCTCGGCGCCGGGCCGAAGCGCTCAGGCCTGCGGCACGAACCGCACGCCGCCGAGTTCGAAGCCGCCGTTGGCGACCGGATATCCCTTGGCCGCCGCACGGCTCAGGACGCCGGCGGGATCGACCGTTTCAACGATCAGCGTGCGGATCGTTTCACGGGTGCCGGCGGGTGCCTTGGCGAAGCGGATCTGCGTCATGTCGACGTCGATGTGGCCGCCGTCGGCATCGGCCACGTAGTCCTTCTCGATCAGCCTGGCCCAATGGCGGCCGAGCCCCTCGGCGTCCGGGCTCTCGACCACGATCGCCTTGAGCGACTGGGTCACGTCGGTCTTGATGGCATGCTGCCAGCCGTCACCGCCGGCCGGATAGTAGGACCCTTTGAGATCCTCTTCGCCCGGCGTGCGATCGAACTCGAGCATGGCGGCGCGGCACTGGCGCGGATGCAGCTGCACGCCGACGAAACCGTCGTGGTCGAGCGGATGGGCGATCGGCACGCCCATCGCTTCGGCGTGGGCACCGCGGCGCAGGGGATCGCTGCAATTGAAGATCGCCATGTAGCCACCGACCCCGCCGCTGCGTTCCATGAAGCGGCCGGCGGCGGTGTTGTCTTCGACCGGCGCCACCACCTCGAGAAAGGAGAGGCCGAACGGGAACAGCGCGTTCACGAGGCCGTACTTGCGCACGTGGGGATCCTCGTAGGCGAGCTTCACGCCGAAGATCGCCGGCACATCGGCTTTGACCTTGTCCAGGTCGGTCGCGCACAGCGCAATCTGGCGGAGGCGGAAGTAGTCGGCCATGTCAGCGTCCCCGAAACACGGGCTGCCGCTTCTCGACGAAGGCGGCAGCAGCTTCACGATGATCGTCGGTGGTGGCGGCGCGCGTATGGTTCAGCGCCTCGTTGTCGAAGCAGGCCTCGAGCGGGGCATACTCCGCCATGTTGAGGTTGTGCTTGATGTAACCCAACGTGAGGCGCGGGCCCTTCGCCAGGGCCATGGCGTAAGCACGTGCGGCCGCCTGGAAGCCGCCATCGTCGACGACTCGGGTGACGAGGCCGACGGCGAGCGCCTCGTCGGCGGTCAGGATCGGCGAGGTCAGGTAGAGCTCGCGCGCCTTGGCGCTGCCGAGCAGCTTGGTCAGGAAATAGGTGCCGCCGAAGTCGCCGGACAGCGCCACCTTGGCAAAAGCGGTGGTGAGCTTGGCCGAGCGGTTGGCAATGCGCAGGTCGCAAGCGAGGGCCAGCGATAGCCCCGCCCCCGCGGCCGCTCCTTCGATGGCGGCGATCGTGGGCTTGCGCATCTCGTGGAGCACGCGCGCCGCCTCCATCTTGCGGCGCAGGTCCTCGACCCGGTCGTCCAGCAGCGCGGAGCGCCCCTCGCCCGCCGCCATCGCCTTGACGTCGCCGCCGACGCAGAAGCTGCCGCCCGCGCCGGTAAGCATCACCGCGGCGACCGCGGGATCGGACGCCGCGCGCCTGGTCGCGTCGAGCAGGGCTTCGAGGATTTCGGGGTTGAGCGCATTGCGCCGCTCGGGCCGGTTGAGAGTGAGGGTCAGCAACCCGTCGTCGAGCGTTTCGAGCAGCACCTCAGCCATTGGGGCCGCCCATCGTTTTGGCCCGGTGCGGTCCCATCGGCCGCTCGAGCATTGCCCGCATCGCGTTGTTCATCAGCGCTTTCTCCCGCAGGGCTCGCCGCTCTGTGGAGGCGAGGCCACTTCCCTATCGGAGCAGCTTTTTGACGACGCGAAAACCCTCCCCGGCGGAATGGCGCGATGCGGACGGCTCAATCCAGCGAGCGCACCAGCCCATGGAATCGCCCCGCCCCTCGCTGGACCAGCGCACGTAGTCGCGCGGAGCGGCGCCCTGATCGACGGCGCGCCCGTCCGTCGAGGCCTGAGCAGCGCCGGGCCTTTATAACTTTCTTATAAAGACGGCTCGCCACGTCTCTCGATCCCTTACGGGTTCCCTATCAGCTTCCGAGCGTTCCCGACGCCACGGCCCGCGGCCCTGGCCACGGACGCGTTTCGAGGGTGCTTCGATGCTGGACGTGATTGTTCTTGCGATGGGCTTCGGCCTGTTCGCGGTCGCCGTGGCCTATACGGTCGCGTGCGAACAGCTGTGAGGGCCGGCGCATGAGCTTCGACTATCAGCTCGCCGCCTTGGTCATGGCAGGTCTGCTCGTCTATCTCACCTATGCCTTGCTCCGCCCCGAGCGGTTCTAGATCCGACTGATCACCTAACGAAATCAGCCAGATCTATCTAAATTTCCAGCATGATCTTATCGCAAAGCCGGCCTCATTTTGCGGTTCATGCTCACGCGAGGTCGTACCATGACTGTCAACGGCTGGATTCAGGTCGCGCTCTACTGCGCGATCATCATCGCGCTGGTGAAGCCGCTGGGCTATTACATGACCCGCGTCTTCAATGGCGAGGTCACCTGGCTCAGGCCCGTCGAGCGTGCGCTCTACGCGGCCGCGGGCACCAACGAGCGTGAGGAGCAGCACTGGCTGACCTATGGCCTCGCGCTGCTGCTCTTCAACGGCCTCGGCTTCCTACTGCTGTACGCCCTTCAGCGAGCCCAAGGCGCGTTGCCGCTCAACCCGGCCGGCATGACCGCGGTCGCGCCGGACCTCGCCTTCAACACCGCAATCTCGTTCGTCACCAACACCAATTGGCAGAACTACGGTGGCGAGAGCACGATGAGCTATCTCACGCAGATGGCCGGCCTCACCGTGCAGAACTTCGTGTCGGCCGCCACCGGCATCGCGCTGGCCGTCGCGCTGATCCGCGGCTTCGCGCGTGCTTCGGCCCGCACGGTCGGCAATTTCTGGGTCGATCTGACCCGCGCGACGCTCTACGTGCTGCTGCCGATCTGCGTCGTCCTCGCCCTCGTCCTGGTGTGGCAGGGCATGCCGCAGACCCTCGGACCGTATGTGGACGCCGTCACGCTGGAGGGTGGCAAGCAGACCATCGCCGTCGGCCCGGTCGCCTCGCAGACCGCGATCAAGATGCTCGGCACCAACGGTGGCGGCTTCTTCAATGCCAACGCCGCGCACCCGTTCGAAAACCCCAACGCGCTGACCAACCTCCTCCAGATGGTCGCGATCTTCGCCGTGGGCGCGGGGCTGACCAACGTCTTCGGCCGCATGGTCGGCGACGAGCGTCAGGGGTGGGCGATCTTCGCCGCCATGGGCGTGCTGTTCCTCGCCGGCGTCGCCGTCTGCTACGGCGTGGAGGCCGCCGGCAACCCGGCGCTGCATGCGCTGGGTCTCGACGGCGCCAGCATGGAGGGCAAGGAGGTCCGCTTCGGCACGCTCGCCTCCACGCTCTTTGCCGTGGTCACCACCGCCGCCTCCTGCGGCGCGGTCAACGCCATGCATTCGAGCCTGATGCCGCTCGCCGGCATGATCCCGCTCCTCAACATGCAGCTCGGCGAGCTGATCATCGGCGGCGTCGGCGCCGGCCTCTACGGCATGCTGCTGATGGTCATCATCGCCCTGTTCGTCGCCGGCCTGATGGTGGGCCGCACCCCCGAGTACCTCGGCAAGAAGATCGAGGCCAGGGAAGTGAAGATGACGCTGCTCGGCATCCTCGTGCTGCCGCTGGTGATCCTGGGCTTCACCGCCATCGCCGTGGTGCTGCCGACCGGCACGGCGTCCATGGGCAACCCGGGCCCGCACGGCTATTCGGAAGCTCTCTACGCCTACACGTCGGGCGCCGCCAACAACGGTTCGGCCTTCGGCAGCCTCACCGGCAACACGCTCTGGTATAATCTGACGATCGGCATCGCGATGATGATCGGCCGCTTCTTCGTCATCATCCCGGCGCTGGCCATTGCCGGCTCCATGGCCGCCAAGAAGACCGTGCCGCCCTCCGCCGGCACCTTCCCCACGCACGGCGCCCTGTTCGTCGGCCTGCTCGTCGGCGTGGTGCTGATCATCGGCGGCCTCACCTACTTCCCGTCCCTGGCGCTGGGGCCGATCGTCGAACAGCTGGCGATGATGGCGGGGCAGACCTTCGCCGCGGGGAACTGAGCCATGCGCGCCTCCCGCACCTCGCGTGGCCCAAGACCGGTGGCTGACCTCTCCCGCCGCGCCTATCCGACGCGCCTGCGCGCGTCGGAGGTGATCCTGGGCTCGGCGGCCCTGCTGGTTCTCCTGACCCTCGGCCTTCGCTTGCTCGCCGGATCGGCGGGCTGAGAGCCGCGCAACACCTCTTTGACCGGCCTCATGGCCGTGGAGCGACCAAGATGGCGAAAACGTCCTCGAGCGTCCTTGATCCGAAGATACTCGTGCCGGCGATCGGCTCGTCCTTTGCCAAGCTCGATCCCCGCGTCCAGATCAAGAACCCCGTCATGTTCGTCCTGGAGGTCGTCGCGATCCTGACGACGGTCCTCCTGGCGCGCGACCTCGTGACCGGCGGCGCGAACATCGGCTTCTCTTTCCAGATCATCCTGTGGCTCTGGATCACCCTCCTCTTCGCCAATTTCGCCGAAGCGGTGGCTGAGGGGCGCGGCAAGGCCCAGGCTGACAGCCTGCGCCAGGCTCGGATCGACATCATGGCCAAGCGCCTCCATGATCCGGATCGGCGCGACCTCTTCCAGTCTGTTCCGGCGCTGGATCTCCAGCCCGACGACGTGGTGCTCGTGGAGGCAGGCGACTTCATTCCCTCCGACGGCGAGGTCATCGAGGGCGTCGCCTCCGTCAACGAGGCGGCCATCACCGGCGAGTCCGCCCCGGTGATCCGCGAATCCGGCGGCGACCGCTCGGCGGTCACCGGTGGCACGCAGGTGCTGTCGGACTGGATCAAGGTCCGCATCACCTCGGCCCCGGGCTCCACCTTCCTCGACCGCATGATCGGCCTGATCGAGGGCGCCCAGCGGCAAAAGACGCCCAACGAGATCGCGCTCAACATCCTGCTGGCGGGCCTCACGCTGATCTTCGTCTTCGCCGTGGCCTCGATCCCCAGCTTCGCCGCCTACGCCGGCGGCTCGATCGGCGTCATCGTGCTCGTTGCCCTGTTCGTCACGCTGATCCCCACGACCATCGGGGCGCTGCTGTCCGCCATCGGCATCGCCGGCATGGATCGGCTGGTGCGCTTCAACGTGCTCGCCATGTCCGGCCGCGCCGTCGAAGCGGCGGGCGACGTCGACACGCTGCTGCTCGACAAGACCGGCACGATCACGCTCGGCAACCGTCAGGCCACCGAGTTCCTCCCCGTCGCCGGCGTCGCGGAGCGGGACCTGGCGGACGCGGCCCAGCTCTCCTCGCTCGCCGACGAGACCCCGGAGGGCCGCTCCATCGTCGTGCTCGCCAAGGAAAAATACGGCATCCGCGAGCGCGACATGGCGAGCCTGGATGCGCACTTCGTGCCATTCACGGCCCAGACGCGCATGAGCGGTGTCGACATCGGCGGCTCGTCGATCCGCAAGGGCGCGGTCGAGGCGGTCCTCGCGGCCGTCAGCGCCCAGGTGTCGGCGGCCGTGTCGGCGCCCCTCTCCGCCCCTGCCTCTGGCGGCACCCACGCCGCCGTGGCGGTGCGACCGTCCGCCTCCGCCAACAGCGTCCGCGAGATCCAGGCCATCGCCGAGCGTATCGGCAAGGCCGGCGGCACACCGCTCGCCGTCGCCCGCGACGGCAAGCTGCTCGGCGTCATCCACCTCAAGGATATCGTCAAAGGCGGCATTCGCGAGCGCTTCGCCGAGCTGCGCCGCATGGGCATCCGCACGGTGATGATCACCGGCGACAACCCCATGACCGCGGCCGCCATCGCCGCCGAGGCGGGTGTCGACGACTTCCTCGCCGAGGCGACGCCGGAGAACAAGCTCCAGCTGATCCGCGACGAGCAGGCCAAGGGCAAGCTGGTCGCCATGTGCGGCGACGGCACCAACGATGCCCCGGCCCTGGCCCAGGCCGACGTCGGCGTCGCCATGAACACCGGCACCGTCGCGGCGCGCGAGGCCGGCAACATGGTGGACCTCGACAGCGACCCCACAAAGCTCATCGAGATCGTGGAGATCGGCAAGCAGTTGCTGATGACGCGCGGCTCGCTCACCACCTTCTCCATCGCCAACGACGTGGCGAAATACTTCGCCATCATCCCGGCGATGTTCGCCGCGATCTACCCGCAGCTCGGGCTGCTCAACATCATGGGCCTGAAGACGCCGGAAAGCGCCATCCTGTCGGCCATCATCTTCAACGCCCTGATCATCGTGGCGCTGATCCCGCTGGCGCTGAAGGGCGTGCGCTACCGGGCCATCGGCGCCGGCCCGCTGCTCGCCCGCAACCTCCTGATCTACGGCCTCGGCGGCATCATCGTGCCGTTCATCGGCATCAAGCTCGTCGACATCGTCATCACCGCCGTCGGCCTCGCGTGATTGGACCTGTGACCATGCTCAAACAGCTTCGCCCCGCCCTGGTGATGATCGTCGCCCTGACCTTGATCACCGGCCTCGCCTATCCCTACGCCATCACCAGCATCGCCCAGGCGGTGTTCCCGCGCCAGGCAGGCGGCAGCCTGATCGAGCGCAACGGACAGGTGGTCGGCTCGGCCCTCATCGGCCAGGCCTTCACCGGCGACCGCTACTTCCATGGCCGTCTGTCGGCGACCGTGGCGCCCGACCCGGCCGACCCCTCCAAGTCCGTCGCTGCGCCCTACAACGCGGCGAACTCCGGCGCCTCGAACCTCGCCCCGACCAACAAGGCGTTGATCGACCGCGTCCAGGCCGATGTCCAGATGCTGCGCACGGCGGCGTCGGCCGGCGCCGCGGTGCCCATGGATTTGGTGACCACCTCGGCCTCGGGGCTGGATCCGGACATCACGCCGGAGGCGGCCCTGTTCCAGGTTCCTCGCGTCGCCAAGGCGAGGAGCCTTGGCGAGGGGCAGGTGCGCCGGCTGGTCGAGCAGAACGTGCAAGGCCGTCTGCTCGGCGTGCTCGGCGAGCCACGCATCAACGTGCTGGCCCTGAATCTCGCCCTGGACGATCTCGGCAAGCGCTGACGATCCGGCCCCGCCGGGCGCTCCCGGGGCGCTCCAGTCCGATGCTTTGGAAGCATCCCTCGCCGATCAGGCGACCCACCTGATCGGGAAATACGCTGGCGCCGGCCGGCCGACCGCATCACAATCATTCCATGCCCGACGATCGTCGCAACGCCGACAAGAGACCGTCGCCCGAGGCGCTGCTGGCCGAAGCGCAGCGCCAGGAGACCGGGCGGCTCAAGATCTTCCTCGGCGCGGCGCCGGGTGTCGGCAAGACCTACGAGATGCTGTCGTCCGGGCGCCGCAAGCGGCTCGAGGGAACCGACGTCGTCATCGGGGTGGTCGAGACGCACGGCCGCGCGGAGACGGAGGCGCTGGTCGACGGGTTCGACGTCGTCCCGCGGCGCAAGGAGCACTACCGCGGCCAGGACATCGAGGAGATGGACCTCGACGCGCTACTGGCGCGCCGCCCCGCCCTCGCCCTGGTCGACGAGCTCGCCCACACCAACGCCCCCGGCAGCCGCCATCCCAAGCGCTACCAGGACGTGGAGGAACTGCTGGGGGCCGGCATCGACGTCTACACGACGCTCAATATCCAGCACGTGGAGAGCCTGAACGACGTCGTCGCCCAGATCACCCGCATCCGCGTGCGCGAGACCGTGCCGGACTCGATCATCGACCGTGCCGACGAGATCGAGATCATCGACATCACGCCCGAGGACCTGATGCGCCGGTTGAAGGAGGGCAAGGTCTACGTGCCGGCGACGGCGGAGCGCGCCCTGGGCCACTATTTCTCGCCGGGCAACCTGACCGCGCTGCGCGAACTGGCGCTGCGCCGCACGGCCCAGCGGGTCGACGACCAGCTCCTCAACCACATGCAGGCCAACGCCATTTCCGGCCCCTGGGCGGCCGGAGAGCGCGTGCTGGTCTGCGTCAGCGAGGACGCCAAGTCCGCCGGGCTGGTGCGCTACGCCAAGCGCCTCGCCGACCGCCTGCATGCACCCTGGACGGCGGTCCACATCGAGAGCCGGCGCAGCAGCCAGCTCAGCGAGGACGAGCGCGACCGCATCGCCGACACCCTGCGCCTGGCCGAGAGGCTTGGCGGCGAGGCGCTGATCCTGCCCGGCGGCGGCCGCCGCATCGCCGACGATCTGGTCATCCACGCCCAGGCCCACAACACGACGCAGATCGTCATCGGCAAGTCGACGCGCTCACGCTGGTTCGAGATTTTGCACGGATCGGTGGTCCACGACCTGGTGCGCGACGCCGGCAGCATCAGCGTGCACGTCATCGCCGGCGACGAGCTGACGGCCAATCCGCTGCCGAAGAAGACGGTCAGCACGCGGCCGGCGGCAGGGCGCATCGATCCGGTCCCGTTCGCAGCGGCGCTTGTCGCGATCGCCTTCGCGTTGGGCATCGCCTATCTCATATCGCCTTTGATCGGCTTCGAGGCCGTCGACCTGGTCTTTCTCACGGCGGTGGTCATCGTCGCAATGAAATTCGGCCTTCTTCCCTCGCTCCTGGCCGTAGGATCTGCCTCGCTCCTCTACAATTTCTTTTTCCTTTCTCCCCGCTTTACCTTCACAATCGCCGATCCGACCAACGTCGCATCGTTCCTGTTCTTCACCATCGTCGCGGTGCTCGTCTCCAACCTCGCGGCGCGCGTGCGGGCTCAGGCGGTGACGGCGCAAGCACGCTCGCGCACCACCGAGGCACTCTACAGTTTCAGCCGCAAGCTCGCCGGCGTGACCAACCTCGACGACGTATTGTGGGCGACGGCCTATCAGATGGCATCGATGCTGAAGCTCAGGATCGTGTTCCTGCTGCCCGGCGCCCAGGGCATCGAGGTGCGCGCCGGCTACCCGCCGGAGGACCGGCTCGACGCCGCGGACGTCGCGGCCGCCAAGTGGACCTACGAGAACAATCACCCGGCCGGCCGCGGCGCCGACACGCTGCCGGGCGCCAAGCGGCTGTTCCTGCCGATGCGCACCGGCCGGGGTGTCGTCGGCGTGGTCGGGCTCGACGGCGACCGCCCGGGGCCGCTGCTGACGCACGAGCAGCGCCGGCTCGTCGATGCGCTCGCCGACCAGGCAGCGCTCGCCATCGAGCAGTTCAACCTGATGGCGGACATGCAGAGCGCCAAGCGCGCCGCCGAGGCCGACCGCCTGCGGCAGGCGCTGCTCACGTCGATCTCCCACGACCTGAAGACACCGCTCGCGGCGATCATGGGCGCGGCCGGCACCCTGCGCGAATACCCCGGCCTGTTGAGCGAAGGCGAGAAGGCCGAGCTGGTCGGCACCATCCAGGACGAGTCGGAGCGGCTCAACCGCTTCATTGCCAACATGCTCGACATGACCCGCCTGGAGGCCGGTGCCGTCGCGCCGCGCCACGACCCCGCCGACCTCGGCGAGATCGTCGGCAGCGCCCTCAACCGGGCGGGCCGCATTCTGGGTGCCCACCAGATCGACGTGGAGCTCGCCGCCGGCCTGCCCATGGTGGAAGCCGACCCGGTGCTGCTCGAGCAGGTGCTGTTCAACCTGCTCGACAATGCGGCGAAGTATGCGCCGGCCGGATCGACGGTCCGCATCCAGGGCTGGCACGACACCGGGCGACGGACGGTCGACCTGCAGGTGCTGGACGAGGGCGAGGGCATCCCGCCGGACGACCTGGAGCGCATCTTCGACAAGTTCCACCGTGTCACCAAGGGCGACCGGGTGCGCGCCGGCACCGGGCTCGGCCTCGCCATCGCCCGCGGCTTCGTCGAGGCGCTCGGCGGCCACATCACCGCGGCGAACCGCAGCGATCGCTCCGGCGCCGTCTTCACCATCACGCTGCCCGTTCCGGCCCAGGCGCCGACACCGGCCGCGGCGGAGGAGAACGCATGAGTGCGAGCCCAGTCCGTATTCTCGTCGTCGACGACGAGCCGCCGATCCGCAAGCTGCTCCGCACCGGGCTCGGCACCCAGGGCTACGAAGTGGTCGAAGCCGGGACCGGGCGCCACGCGGAGGAGGCGATGACGAGCACGCCGCCGGACCTCGTCATCCTCGATCTCGGCCTGCCGGACGTGGCCGGCAGCACCCTGCTCAAGCAGTGGCGCGAACGCGGCATCGCGACGCCGGTGATGGTCCTATCGAGCCGCACGGACGAGGCGGGCATCGTCGAGGCGCTGGAGCTCGGCGCCGACGACTACGTCACCAAGCCGTTCGGCACCAAGGAACTGGTCGCCCGCATCCGCGTGGCGCTGCGCCACAGCTTCCAGCAGCACGGCGAGAAGCCGGTGTTCAAGGTCTGCGACCTCACCGTCGACCTGGTCCGACGGCTGGTGCACAGCCGCGCGGAGGAGGTGAAGCTCACGCCGCGCGAGTACGACATCCTGCGGGTGTTCGTGCAGCACGCCGGCAAGGTGCTGACCCACCAGTTCCTGATCCGCCAGGTCTGGGGCGGCTCCGCCGACGTTCAGAACCTGCGCGTGCACGTGCGCCAGCTCCGCCAGAAGATCGAAGCCGACCCGGAGCAGCCGCAGCTGATCCTGACCGAGACCGGCGTGGGCTATCGCCTGCGAGCGCCGGAGTGAGCCGGCGCGGGTGCCGCCGCCCCGCACCGCGTCAAGCCCGGCCATGACGCCGCGGGGTTTACCTCAACCGTGGGCCGGCTGCTCCTGCTCGTCCTCCTCGGCCGCCCGTGGGTCGAGCGCGGCGGTCCAGGGGGCGAGCACGGCCGGGGTGACGCCCTCGTGCACGAGCTGGCGCAGAGCGACCCGGACGGCGGCGCGAGCGAACTTGCTGTCGGGCACCTCGAAGCCGTCCGGCGGCTCCCCGGCACCCACGGCGGCGGTCAGCCGCCGCTTCACGTCCACCAGTTCCGGCAGGCCGTGCGCCGCGAGGATGGCCTGGAAAGCCACGTGAGCGGCGCCTTGGAACGGCCGCGGTTGCCCCATCCCGTCCTTGAGCGGGCTGGGCGGAAAGGCGTGGGCGAAGGGCACCCAGCCGGCGGGAATGGGCGTCGTCGCCGCATGGGTGCGGCCGGCCCGCAGCAATTGCGGCAGGAGATGGGTGTGTGGCCCCTCGGGGCTGACGCCGCCCGGCGGCGGGATCGGCTGGAACACCTCCAGCCGTCCGAGCCGGCTGAGGAACACCCGGTTCGGCCCGGCGGCGACGATCGCCCCCATCACCGGGTTGCCGGGCTCGAACACCGGCCGGCCCACGCCGCCGCGCAGGATCTCGATGAGGTGCTGATCGGCGGTGCGCACGCACATGTCGACCTGCACCGTACCGAGCCCGAGGTCGAACAGCACCGCGCCGCGGTCCTCGTCCCGCAGCGGCTCCTCGTCCGGACCGAGCTCGGCCAACGCCGTATTCCGGCACATGGCGCAGGCGCCATCGGGCAGGCACAGGGCCACCGCCTGGCTCCAGCTCGCTCCATCGCGGTTCGGTGTCTCGTAGGCGATGAGGCGAAGGTCGCCGCCAGCCGTCAGGCGCACGCCGCCACGCGCCGTGACGGCACCGGCGGCCTGCGGGCCGTCGCTTCGCGTGACCGGCTCCTCCGGGTCGCGCATGAATTCGCCGATGGCGCCGAAGGTGCCGAGGCTCCACTGCGTCTCCGCGTTCCCGAGCCAGGTGCGGACCTGATCGAACGGCACAGCCTGCGTCATCTTTCCTCCCGAATATGAGCATGGCCGTGGCAGCCGACGGCGACCGGCTCCCACGGCAACAGGTAGGTCTCGCCGGCCCGCTCACCGCGCGCCAGCGTCACGCCGTAGGCCTCGGCCACGTTGGCGTCGGCGAGCACCGCCTCGGCGGGTCCATCGGCCAGCACGCGCCCGCCGCTGAGCAGCACCAGGCGGCCGCAGAAGCGCGCCGCCAGGGTGAGGTCGTGCAACACCACGACGACGCCGGCGCCGCGCCGGGCCGTGGCGCGCAGCAGCGCCATGACCTGGAGCTGGTGCAGCGGATCGAGCGCGGCGATCGGCTCGTCGGCGAGCAGAATGTCACCTTCGACGGCCAGGGCGCGGGCCAACAGCACGCGCATGCGCTCGCCGCCGGAGAGGGTGCCGACGACGCGTTCACGGAACGGCTTCACCTCGGCAGCGCCCATGGCGCGCCCCACGGCGGCCCTGTCGGCGGCCGAGAGGCCGGCGAACGGCCTGCGGTAGGGCAAGCGGCCCAGCGCCACCACCGCCGCGACGCTGAGCGGCCACAGCGCTTCGCCGTCCTGGGCGAGAAAGGCCACGCGTCGGGCGAGCTCGCGTTCGCCGATGGCGCGAGACGGGCGGCCGTCGTAGAGCACCGCCCCCTCGCCCGGCGCCTGCACGCCGGCGAGAACCCGCAGCAGCGTACTCTTGCCGGCGCCGTTGGCACCGATCAGGCCGACCATCTCGCCCGGGCCCACCGCGAGAGCGACACCGCGCAGCACCTGCGCATCGCCGAACCGGACGTGAATGTCGCGGGCGTCGATGCGCATCAGGCGAGCCGCCGCAGCCGGTAGATCAGCCAGAACAGGAACGGCGCCCCGACGATCGCGGTCACGACGCCGAGCTTGAGCTCGGGTCGGATCGGCAGCAGCCGCACGGCGGCATCCGCGGCGAGCGTCAGCACGGCGCCGCCGAAGCCGCTGACCAGCAGCAGCCGGCCGGGGCGGTGGCCGACCAGCGGCCGCAGCAGGTGCGGCACGACGAGGCCGACGAAGCCGATGGCACCGCTGACCGCGACGGCGCTGCCGACGGCGAGCGCCGCCCCGGAGATCAGCTGGAGGCGCAGCCGCTCCAGGTTGAACCCGAGGCTCCGGGCCGTGTCCTCGCCGAGCGTCAGGCCGTCGAGCGCCGGGCCCGAAAGGATGAGCAGGGCCCAGCCGAGACCCATCAGCGGCAAGGTGAGCCAGACGTGCGCCAGGCTGCGGTCGGCGAGCGAGCCCATCAGCCAGAAGATGATTTCCGTCGCCGCATATGGGTTGGGCGAGAGGTTGAGCGCGAGCGACGTCAACGCGCCGGCGAAGCTGTTGATGGCGACGCCGGCCAGCACCAGCGTCATGGTGCCGGCACCGCGGCCGACCAGGCCGTAGAGCACGACGGTGGCGAGCGCCGCGCCCGCGATGCCGCCGAGCGGCAGCGCCAGCGCGACGAGGCCGGCCAGCCCCGAATAGAAGACGACGACGGCGCCGAGCGCGGCGGCGCCGGAGATGCCGACGACGCCGGGCTCGGCCAGGGGGTTGCGCAGCAGGCCCTGCATGGCCGCCCCGGTGATGCCCAGGCTGAAGCCGACGAGGGCGCCCAGCAGGGCGCGCGGCAGCCGCAGCTCCAGCAGCACCAGCGCCGCCAGCGTATCGCGCCCGGCAACGAGATCGGCGAAAGCCGCCGGCACATCGAGCGGCGCGTAGCCGGCGAGCAGGGACGCGGCCATGCAGCCGATCGTCGCCACGGCGAGAATCGCGACCAGCGCCGCATAGCGCCCCCCCTCGGACCAATCCCAACGGCGCGCGGCCACGCTCGACGCCACGACGCTCACGACGCCGGGCGTCCGGGGGGCGAAACGCGCAGGTCTCGCGTCGCCGCAGCCAGTTGTTCGATCGCGTCGACGACGGCGGGGCCAGCGCAGGTCCACAGGCGCGACGGCAGCGAGACGACGCGGAGGCGGCCGGCGAGCTTCTTCACGACGGGATGCTGAAGCACCTCGCTCGCCAGCGCCGGCCCGCTGCCGGGTCCGCCGTCGATGATCAGCACGTCGGCCCCTTCCAGCACCAGCGTCTCGAGCGGCACCTGGGCATAGTTCACGTAGCCCAGCTCGGCGGCGAGATTGACGAGGCCGGCTTTGCTGATGACGTCGTCGACGAGCGAACCCTTGGCGGCGGTGAAGCCGTTGGGCCGCAGCACGATGGCCCGCGGCTTGCGGCCCCCCGGCGCCACGGCGAGGCTGCCGAGCCGCCGGTCCATGTCCACGATCAAGGCCTCGCCCCGCGCCGTTTCTCCCAAGAGCTGCGCCGCCCGGCGGATGGTGTCGCGCACCTCGGCAAGCGAGCGCGGCACGGCGATGTCGGCGACGTTGAGACCGACGCGCCGGAGCATGGCGACCGAAGCGCGCGAGGTGTAGACGCCGGCAAGCACGAGGTCCGGACGATAGGACAGTACCTCCTCGGCCAAGCCGTGATTGGCGGGATGCCCCTTTGCCTCGTCCGCCATATTGGCGTTCCTGGGGTCCTGAGACAGCCAGGTGACCGAGGCGATGCGCTCCTTCTCGGCGAGCCGAAGCAACAGTTCGTCTGTACACATGTTGACGGAAACGATGCGCTTGGGTCGCGGCGCCTCGGGCGCCCGCTCCTGACTGCGCGCCGCCGACGCCCCGAGGCAAACGGCGCCTGCGAGCGCGATGGTGCCTAGGGCATTTCTGAGCGAAGTGGACGCCGGTTCGCGTGAAAAAAATGCGACAAAACAGATAAGCAGATCATTTCCGCGATTCAGGGAAACGCGGAAATGCTCCAGCAGATGCGACACGTCGGCGGGCCCCCTTTGCCCGCCGCGCGACGGAAAGGGTCGGCGCCTCACCACGTGAACTTGGCGCCGCCGTAGGCGGCGAAGCCCCGCCCGAGGAAGCCCGTCGGGTCCTCGTAGTGACGGTCGAGCAGGTTGTCGATGCGGGCGAAGACCATGATGGCGTCGCTGTACTGGTAGTTCGCGGCCAAGTTCACCGTAGCGTAGCCAGGTGCCTTCAGCCGCGGGATGGAAAAGTCGCGGTTGCCGTCGACCCACGAACCGAGCGCCACCGCGGTCGCAGACAGGGTGAGCTTGTCGATCGGCAGCCAGGTCAGCGTGGTGCTCACCTTGTTCTTGGGCCGTCGCAGCAGCTCCTGGTTGGCATCCTCGTCCTTGGCCACCGTGAAAGTATAGTCCATGCGCGCCGACAGCGTATCGGAAAAGGCGATCGCCAGGAACGATTCGACGCCATAGGTCTTGGCGCGCCCGATGTTGGTGTAGCTGGTGAAATCGGCGTTTGTGGTGATCAGGTTGGTGATCTTGTTGTGAAAGTAGGTGGCGCCGAAGCGCACCCGGTCGTGCCACAGCGGCTGCTCGAAGCCGGCGTCCCAGCCGATGCTCTCCTCCGGCCTCAGATTGGGGTTGCCGTAGAAGTCGAAGGCGGGAAAGTTCTGGTACAGCTCGCTCAAGGAGGGCGCCTTGAAGCCGGTGCCGACGCTACCCTTGAGCTTGGTCTCCGAACCGGGGACGATCACCGCCGGCGCGACGCGCCAGGTGGTATGGCCGCCGAACTGCTGGTTGTCGTCGTAGCGAATGTTGGAGACGATGAAGACGCGGTCCGAGAAGTTCGACTGCAGCTCGACGAAACCGGCGCGGTTGCGGTTCTCGGCCGTGAGATCGCTCGTCGCCAAGCGGTCGGTCTTGTGCTCGAGCCCCATGACCAGCGTCTGGCCCTGCATCAGCGCCAGCTCGCCGCGCCAATCGAATTTCAGGCGCTCGCCGCGGCTGTCGCTCGGATCGACGGGGCCGGCGATGGTCGGCGGCTCCTGGTTGCGGCTCCAGGCGTTGGTGTAGTTGAGGCCGAAGACGTTGCGGAAGCGGCCGTCGAGCAGGGTCCAGACGGCCTCGGCGCGGCCGTAGTAGTTGTTGTTGTCCTGCAGCGAGCGGAAGGCATTGGGCTGGGAGGGAAAGCCGCTGTCCGTCGTGAAGAGCAGCCGCGAATCGGTGTAGCGGCTGATCAGGTTGAGCTCCAGATTGTCGGTCACCGCGATGCCGACCCGGCCCGATGCGGTCCAATTGTCATAGAAGTTGGGATTGATGCGCTGACCCGGCGGGACCAGGTTCCCCGGTGTCACGGGCACGCCCTCGGCCCGGTAATGGGCGACGTTGAAGGCGTAGTTGATCCGCTCATTGCCGCCGCTGAGCGAGCCGGCCTGGTTGAAGGTGCCGAATGAGCCGGCCTCGGCCAGCACCGAGGCCCTCGGCGGGCCGTCGCCCTTCTTGGTGATCAGCGAGATCACGCCGCCGATCGCGTCGGCGCCGTAGAGACCGCTCTGCGGCCCGCGGAGCACCTCGATGCGCGCGAGATCGTAGGTCAGGAGCTGGCCGAAATCGAACGCGCCGTTGGACACGGCCGGGTTGTTAGCCTCGATCCCGTCGATGAGCACCTTGACATGGTTGGAGTTGGTGCCGCGGATGAACACGGAGGTCTGGCCGCCGGGCCCGCCTGTCGAGACGACATTGAGGCCGGGAACGACGGTCAGCGCGTCGGGCAGCGTGCGCTGCTGGCGCTCTTCGATCTCCTGCTCGGTGATCACGGTGACCGAGTTGGGGATCAGCCGCGCGTCGGTCGGAATGCCCGTGGCGCTGACCACGATGTCATCCAGGACCACCGGAGCGGTGTCCGGCGCAACCGACCCCGCGCCACCGGCCTGCTGAGCGATGGCCCGATCGGGCCAAGCCGCGACACAACCGAGCGCGAGCGCGGCAATGGCAAGGGCGCGGCGGCTGATGGCAAGGGCGGGCGTGCCCGCGCGGATGCCACGGGAAAGCGCGCTGCTCCCGGCAGCGGACGACAGATGGAGAATCAAGCGAGCCTCGGGCGGTCACGTCAGTGGCACGTCACCGCGAACGAGGCCTCGCCGCGCAGCGTTGCGCGGTTCGACCGCCACCAGGAATCCCCGCCCGATGGGCCCGCGTGTGACCACGGATGACGGCAGGTCTCCTGGCTCACGGGTCAGTGCCGCTGCGCCGCCTTCCCAGGACCCGAGATCCCAGTGGCATTGGTGCGCAAGGCTCGCCGCTTACAGTTGCGGGGGCAGCCGCAGCATCGGGTTGCCCCTCACTGCGTTCCCTTTTGATCCCCGAAGGGAACCGTCGGCGCGACCGTAGACCGGCTGCGGATCCGCCGTCAATCGGTCTCGCCGGGGCGACGGGCTCACACGGGAATGCGCGCGAACGATACGGCGTCGCCGCGGGTGCGCACTGCTGATGGTGATGCGCTGCGTGCGCGGGCTCCCGATTTCCCAACCGCATTGCACAGGGAACGGAACCGCTGAGACCAAGCCTGTCCGGCCTCTTCCGCGCCGGCGGCCTCCGCTCGGCTCGGGCCGCTACACGCGACCATCGACCGCGTACCGAACCGGCGAAGGTCCTATCGTCCGATAGTCACTTCCATGCAAATGTGATTACCAGCCATGGCTGGGGCACGGCATGCTTCTCAATCCGTTCGATGATCAGCCCTTCAGGGTGCGCATCAAGGCGGCGACCACCTTCGCGCTGCTCATCGCTGCCAATCTGGGTGCCTGGATCTGGGCGTGGATCGCCTTTTCAGACAGTCCCACGCTCATGGGCACGGCTTTCCTGGCCTACATGTTCGGCCTGCGCCACGCCTTCGATGCCGATCATATCGCGGCCATCGACAACGTGGTGCGCAAGCTGATGCAGGAGGGCAAGTCGCCCTATGCCGTCGGCTTCTTCTTCTCGCTCGGGCACTCGACGATCGTCGTCCTCGCCTCGATCGTCATCGCCACCACCGCGGCGGCCATGCAGAGCCGGTTCGAGGCCTTCCACGACATCGGCGGCCTCATCGGCACGACGGTCTCGGCCCTGTTCCTGCTCGCCATCGCCATTGCCAACCTGTTCGTGCTGGTGGGGGTGTGGGGCGCCTTCGTGCGGGCCCGGCGCGGCGAGCCGATCGTCGACGAGGACCTCGACGCGCTGCTTGCCGGCCGCGGCCTGCTAGCGCGCTTGTTCCGCCGCACCTTCAAGGTAGTCTCGCGATCCTGGCACATGTATCCGATCGGCTTTCTGTTCGGCCTCGGCTTCGACACGGCCACCGAGATCGGGCTGCTCGGGATATCCGCCGCCCAGGCGACGCAGGGCCTGTCCTTCTGGACGATCATGGTATTCCCGGCGCTGTTCACCGCCGGCATGTCGCTGATGGACACTGCCGACAGCGTGCTGATGACCGGCGCCTACGGATGGGCGTTGGACAAGCCGGTGCGCAAGCTCTGGTACAATCTGACCATCACCGCGGCGTCGGTGGTCGTCGCCATCTTCATCGGCGGCGTCGAGGGGCTCGGCCTCATCGCCGACAAGCTCGGCCTCGAGGGAGGATTCTGGAGCTACATCGGCGCCCTCAACGACAATCTGGCCCATTTCGGCTACGCCGTCGTCGGCATCTTCCTGCTGAGCTGGGTCATCTCGATCGCGATCTACCGCGCCAAAGGCTATGACCGGCTGCAATTCCAGCGTGGGTAGCTGAACGGGGCGGCGCTCGCGCCGCCCCCACTCAAAAGTCGATCGAGAACCTGAGCGACCCGATGTGGCGTGTGGCGTGGCTGGAGAAGTCGCCGTTGTATTCGGCGCGCAGGTTGATGCCGTTGGTCAGGCTGGTGAGTTGGAGGCCGGCGCCGACGCGGCCGTAGATGTCGTCCATCGGCAGGCTGACGGTGAAGCCGTCGGCGCCGATCGGTGCCGCGCTGAGGCGGGCCTTGCTCGACCAGGCATCGAGGCTGGAGAAGGTGACGCCGGCCCGGGCGAAGGCCCGCAGCCCGTAGTCGCCGCCCAGCGCGAGGTTGGTGCCGATCTCCAGGGTCGGGCTGGCCAGCACCGCCCACTCGGAGCGGCCAGCGACCTGCCGGTCGAACAGGCCGGCGCCGATCTCGTTGTAGGACCCGGCGTTGGTGTAGACGAGGTCGGCGTCGACGAAGGGTCTCACATAGAACCCGCCCAGGTCCCAGGTGTAGGCGGCGCGCAGGCGGCCGCCCAAGCCGTAGAGGTTCTGCGTGCCGAAGGCGACGCCGCCGATGCCGGCGAAGCTGGCGATGCGGGTGCTGTCGAAGCTGCCGTAGTTGCCGGAGACGGCGGCGGCGAACAGCCAGTTGCCGATCTCGTACTTCAGGCTGAGGCCGGCCGAGCCGGTCTGGCCGTCGATCTTGACGCGGCTGCCGGTGGCATCGGCGATGCGGCTGTCCTCATAGGCGGCCGCGAAGCCCAGGAACCAGTTGGGGGCGATCCGCTTCTGGCCGCCCAGGGCATAGGTGTAGACCGTGTCGTTGTAGCCGCCGGCGCCGTCGAAGCGGCCCTGGTTGAAGCGCTGGCCGCCGGCCTGGCCCCACAGGCACTCGCCCTCGCGCAGCGAGGCGGTGCCGGTCTGGAACACCGGGCAGCTCATGGCCCGGTCGAGGCGCTGCTGGGTCAGCGCCACGTTCTCGGCGGCGGGGGCGTTGATGGTCTCCGAGCGCAGCGCGCCGAGCACGCCGGTGTAGGAGCCGAGGTTGGCCGAGGCCAACGCCGCGAACATCGGTCCGAAGGCCCCGCCGCCGGCGTTCCAGATCTGCTGGAGGTGGCCGGCGACCTGGCCGTCGCCGCCCCCCAAGCCGAATTCGGGCCGGTTGAAGGTGGCATCGACCGCCAGCGTGTAGGAATTGCCCTCCCGGGCCACATTGAAGTCGAAGACGTTGCGGCTGATGCCGGTGAGGGTGCCGGAGGCGATGCCGCCGACGTCGAGGAAGGCCAGGCGGCGCGGCAGCAGGTTGCCGGTGCGCACGTCGACGCGGCCGTCGAGCTCGGCATTGCCGGCGACGCTCAGATGGTCGATGCGGCCGGCGCCGAAGTCGGCATCGAGGCGCAGCGTACCGTCGCGGCTCTGGGCGAAGTTGCCGGTGATGCGGGTGGTGCCGACGGTGTCGCGGCCGCCGATGACGACGGTGCCGGTGTTGACGACGTTGGCCTCCACCAGGCGGGCGTTCAGCGTGTTGTTGGAGTAGTTGTAGACGGTGCCGGCGGCGTTGCTGTCGGTGTTGTTGAGCAGCACGTCGCCGTCGATGGTGCCGTAGTTGTAGACGTCGAGCACGCTGCCGGCGGCGGTGGAGCGATCGCCCACGTAGCGGACGGCGGCGCCGCCGTTGCCGCTGACATAGCCCGACGACTGCACCGTGAGCGCGTTCTTGCGGCCGGCGGAGACGAGCACGCCGGCACCGCTGCCGTCGCTCGCGCCCTTCACCGTTCCGGCGACGTCGATCTGCACCTGGCCGTTGCCGCTGGGCCCTTGGCTCTGGGCAAAGATGCCGACGCCTCCGGACCCGAGCGCATAGACGGTGCCGCTCTGGTTCACCGTGACGGTACCGCCCGATTTCGTGGTCCCGGTGCCGGCGTTCCCGGTCGATCCGGCGAAGGCGCCGCCGGCGTCCCCGCCGAAGCCGCCGCCGCCGCCAATGGACTGGGCGAACACGCCGATCGCGTTGGTGCCGGACACCTGGACCGCGCCGTTGACGTTCACGCCCACGGCCCCGCCGTTGCCAGTGCCGTTCGAGGCGCCCATGCCGCTCGGGCGGGTCAACGTCAGCGCGCCGCTCGTGTCGGCGGCGATGCCGCCGCCGCCGCCGACCGACTGGGCGACGATGCCATGCGCGCCGGCGCCCGCCGTGACGATCATCGAACTGGCGTTGGTGTTGACGTCCACCTGGCCGCCATCGCCGCTGCTGGAAGCCCCACCCAGCTGCGTGATCGTGGATGTCGAGCCGTTGACCGCGGCGAAGCCGCCGCCACCGCCCACGCTTTGCGCGAGGATGCCGAACGCTCCCTTCCCGGTCGTGCCGAGAGTGAGGATGGGGCTGTCGACGAGGACCTTGCCACCGGCCCCGCTCGCACCGGCGCCGCCAAGCTTCAGCTCGAGCGTGGGTGTGTACGGCACGATGCCGGTATTGCCGACGAGGGACGACCCGGCGCCGGCGACGCCGCCGCCGCCGCCGACCGATTGCAGGACGATGGCGTGCGCGGCATCGCCTGCCGTCCGCACGGCGATGGCGCTGCCGCCGGACGACTGCCGCAACGTCACCGCCCCGCCGCTGCCGGCCCCTCCGCCGCTGCCGGCCAGACCGGCGCCGAGGAAAAGCAGGCCGTTGGGATTGACCGAGCCGTCGGCGCCGAAGCCGCCGCCGCCACCGACCGATTGCCCGAAGAGGCCGAAGGACTGGAAGCCGTTGCCCGCAGCGGTCGGGCTGGACTGACCGGTCGAGATCGAAGCGCCACCGTCCAGGTTGAGATTAACCTCCTTGCCATTGCCGCCGACGCCGCCCCCGCCGCTGATGCCTAGGGCCACGGTGGATTTGACCTTCAGTTCCTTGATGACCGAGGAGACCGTGTTCCCCTTGCCCTGCGCCACGGCCACACCACCGCGGCCGCCGCCGCCGCCGATCGATTGCGCGAAGATGCCCGGCGAGTAGTCACCGGCGGTGGTGATCGATCCGCCGTGTTGCACGGTCACGATACCCGCGTCGCCGCCCGTGCCCCCCGTACCGCCCAGCGCCAGGCTGAGCGTGAAATCGGCCGTCAGAGACGGGATGGTGGTGCCGGGCAGGCCGTCGGCGGCGAGCTTGGCACTGGGCACCTCGTCGTCGGGCAGCGTCGGATTGGCGATCGTGGCGTCGCCCGACGCCACCGCATCGCTGCCGGGCGAGCCGCCCACCCCGCCGCCACCGCCGATCGACTGGGCGACGATGCCGGGCGCATCGGCCCCGGCGGTGGCGATACGACCCTGGTTGGCGACGGAGACGTCGCCTCCTTTATTGCCGGATCCGCCGGCGGCGCCCACGCCTACGGAGATGCCGTAGGATGCCGACAGACTGTCATTGATCTTATACTTCTGCTTGTCGAAGCCACTGACATTGACCGTACTTCCGGTCGAATTGCCGCCGCCGCCGCCAATCGATTGCACGAGCACGCCGGCGGCACCCGAGCCGGAGGTGCTGATGTCGCTGCTCGCCAGCAGGTCGGCGGACGCGGAGCCGCCGATGCCGCCGTCGCCACCCGTGGCACCGATGGCAAAACCCATCTTGATCGAGCTGACCTTCGACGCATAGGTCGCCTCGGTGGAGCCAAGCCCGGCATTGCCGCCGCCGCCGCCGATCGACTGCACCAGGACGCCGTTGGCGTAGTCGCCCGTTGTCGCGATGCCGACCTTGTCGCTCTCGGCCGCACTGGCGACACCGGCGGTCAGCGATGCTTCGCCGCCCTTGCCACCATCGCCGCCCGTCCGCCCGATGGCGACGGTCAGGTTGTATTGCAGCGTGCCCTGCTGCAGCTTGCCGAACTGAGATGCAGTGCCGATCGTGCCCGCTAGCGCCGACGCGTCGCCGCCCTGGCCGCCGCCGCCGCCGATCGATTGCACCTCGACGCCGTGCGAACCGGCGCCCGCGGTCTGAATCTGCGTCTGAGGACCCAGTTCGAGGCGGGCCAGTTGACCGTCGCCGCCCCCGCCCGCGGCGCCGCCCAGCGCGAAGCTTGCAACGATCGTCTGGGACTTTTGCGAGACGACCTCCTTGGGCGATGGCAGGGCAACCGCGAAGGCCCGCGCCGAGGCCCCGCCCCCCGAGCCGCCGCCGCCGCCGATCGACTGCACCTGGATGCCCATGGCATCGACGACCGGAACGGCACCGTCCGGAATGCCGCCGACGTCCGGATTGCCCGTCCGGATGCTCGTCTGCCGGGTGGTGACGGTGGCATTGCCGCCGTTGCCGCCGCTGCCTCCCGCCCCCCCGACCGCTGCGGCCACGCTCGCGCTGATGCCGCCCACGATCGTGTAGGCGCCGCCACCGGTGCCGCCGCCGTCCCCGATGCTCTGGGCAACGATGCCGCTGGCGCCGGTGCCGACGGTCTGGATCGTGGCGTTGGCGGCGTCGACGCTCACCAGCCCGCCGCCACCGCCGTTGCCAGCCGTGCCGCCGACCGAAACACCGACGGCGACGCTCGTCGAATAGGCGTTGCCGCCATTGCCGCCGCCGCCGCCGATCGATTGCGCGACGATGCCGTGGCTAAGGCTGCCGTGGGTCGCAACGCTGCCGCCCGCATCGACGTTGATGACGCCGCCCGTGCCGCCGCCCGTGCCCTCGCCGCCGTCGCCGGCGATGACCCCGCTGCCGCTGCCACCGTCGCCACCGCCGCCGCCGATCGACTGGGCCATGATGCCCGCGGAGGTCGCGCCCCACGTGGTGATCGACCCCGTGTTGGCGAGGGAGATCTCACCGCCGTTGTTGGAACTCGTCGACTCCACTCCCTCCGGCGAATTGCCGCCGTCGCCGCCGGCCGAATAGAAGAACGAGCCGCTGCTGCTGCCGCCGGCGCCGCCGCCGCCGCCGAGCGACTGCGCCAGGATGCCCTGGGCGCCGTCGCCGCGCGTGGTGATGGCGCCGCTGTTGCCCAGTGTCATCTTGCCGATCGAGCCCGACGCGCCGCCGTCGCCGGAATGAGCGGAAATGACGCCCGTCGCATTGCCGCCCTTGCCGCCGTATCCGGCCGCCGCCTGCACCAGGATGCCGCGCGCCGACGCGCCGCTCGTCTCGATGGTGGCAGCGGACGAAACCTCGATTTCGCCGGTATTGCCGCCTACGCCGCCATTGCCGCCCTGACTGGAGAAATCGATGCCGCCCGCCGACTGCTTGGCATTGCCGCCGAGCCCGCCGGCGCTCTTGACGAGCAGCCCATAGGCTGCCGTTCCGGCGGTCCGCAGGGTCACGCCATCGGCGACATCGACGGTGATCTTGCCGGTCGAGCCGCCTTTGCCGCCGTCGCGGCTCTCCGCCCGCCCGGAGCTGGCGTTGGTGGAACCGCCGTCGCCGCCGTCGCCGCCGGCGGCCGCCACGGAGAGGGCCGGCGAGCTGTCGCCGGAGGTTTCGATCAGCGTGCCGCTGCCGGTGCCGGTCTTGCCCGAACCCAGGGTCAGCGCGACGGCCTGCGTGCCGCCGCCGTCGCCGCCGAATCCCGAATAGCCTCCCGCGAAGTAGCTGGCGGCTTTGCCGCCGTCGCCGCCAGCTCCGCCCTGAGACAGCAGCGCTATGCCCGGCGAAGCGGCGCCGCTGGTGGAGACGCGGACCGCACCCTGCGCATCGAGCTTGACGGCGCCTCCGGTGCCGCCCGCACCCCCGTTGCCGGCGTCGATATCGACGCCTCCCTCCGATGACGCGCCCAGCCCGCCGGTGCCGCCGAGGCTGGTGAGGTCGATGCCCGGCGCCTGAGCCCCGGCGGTCGAAACTGCGCTGCCGATGTCGGTGACCGGGATATCGAGGGTGAGTTGGCCGGGGCTGCCGCCGCTGGCGCCGTTGCTGCGCTCCTCACGGTTGTTCGTGTCGCCGCGCCCGCCGGCACCGCCCTCCTGGCGCAGTTGCAGGCCGGCGATCCCGGTGCCGCCGCCAATGAGCTCGCTGGCCTTCAGGGTCGCGTCGAGTGTTCCCGTCGCCCCGCCGCTTGCGCCGCTTGGGTCATCCACGCTCGATCCACCATTGCCGCCCTTCTGGGAGGCCCGCACGACTGCCCCCGATGTCGTCGCGGAACCGCCTCGGACCTCGACCTTCGCACCGTCGAGCGTCAGGTCGATCTGCCCGGCATCTCCGCCCGCCCCTGGATCGACATCGTTGAAGACTTCATCGACGCCGTTGGCGCCGGCGCCCCCGGCCGTGTTGACGTAGACCCCGTAGAGCCCGCCGGCCGCTGTCGTCAGCCGGTCGTCGAGAAGAAGCGAGCCCCCGATCGTGGCCGTGACGGGCGCGCTGCTGGTCCCGATTCCGTTGCTGCCGGTCGCGCCGGAGGCGGTGAGGCTCAACGGCGCGTAGATGGCGGATGCGTTTGCGCTCGCCGACGCGGTGAGATTGAGAACACCGTAGTTGGTGAATTCGTATCCAGAGCCGCTGCCGGTATTGACGCTGATTGCGTACGTCCCTGTCGACACGTCAAAGCGGCCGTAGTTGTCCACGCTCGTGCGGGTCGACGACGCATTGAGCGACGCGGCTGACGTGTAGTTTCCAGCGGGAATTGTGCACGTCTGGCCGGAGCCACTGGAGACGCAGCTGAACGTCGTGGCCCGAGCCGACATGCCGATCGGACCGGCCATGAGCGCGGCCAGCGACGCGGAGGACAACAGGCTGGCGCGTCCGATGCCGATGGCCATCGGCCGGGCCTTGCGGCTCGCTGGAATGCTCGTCATCGCGTCGTGCCCCCAAGGCTCGCCGGGGCACCGAGCTGCTCCACGACAGCTCCCCCCGGTCCCCCGCGCGGTGGGCGGTAGCAACGCAGCTTCGCCCGGGTCAACGCGAAGTCGATGAACCGGCGCCAGGGCTCGACGGAATGGCTAGTTTGCCGGCAACTTTTGTGGCCGAGCCACAGCTTGAGGTCGAGCTGCGGCGGGATTCCCGACGGACGCCTACACCACCGGGGGGCTGAGCCGGGCGAAGCCCTCCTGGCGGCGGTACGGAAAATAGGGATAGGGTGCGGTGACGCTGCTCGCCGCATCCAGCGCTGCCATATGCTCGGGGCCCAGGCTCCATCCGACCGCCCCGAGGTTTTGGCGCAGTTGCTCCTCGTTGCGGGCGCCGATGATGACGGAAGCGACCGTCGGACGCTGGAGGAGCCAGTTGATCGCGACCTGCGGCACGCTGTGGCCGGTGTCCGCCGCCACCTGCTCGAGCGCATCGACCACGCGGAAGAGGGGCTCGTCCTCGATCGGCGGACCGAAATCGGCCGTCTGGTGCAGGCGGCTGCCCGCTGGCAGCGGCGCGCCGCGGCGGATGCTGCCGGTGAGCCGGCCCCAGCCGAGCGGGCTCCAGACTAGCGCGCCGACACCCTGGTCGAGCCCCAGCGGCATCAGCTCCCATTCGTAGTCGCGGCCGAGCAGGGAGTAGTAGACCTGGTGCGCGGCGTAGCGCGGCCAGCCGTGCGTCTGCGCGACGGCTAGTGACTTCATCAGCTGCCAGCCGGAGAAATTGGAGACGCCGACGTAGCGGAGTTTTCCGGCCCGCACCAACCCATCGAGGGTGACGAGCACCTCCTCGACGGGCGTGCCGGCATCGAAGGCGTGCAGCTGGAGCAGATCGATATAGTCGGTGCCGAGCCGCCGCAGCGCGTCCTCGACGGCGCGCACCAGCCGCAGGCGCGAGGAGCCGGCGTCGTTCGGCCCGTCGCCCATGGGCAGGCTGGTCTTGGTCGAGATCAGCACATCGGCGCGGCGGCCCTTGATCGCGGCGCCCAGCACCTCCTCGGATGCGCCGTTCGAATAGACATCGGCGGTGTCGAACAGCGTAACGCCGGCATCGAGGCAGATGTCGACCAGCCGCCGTGCCTCGGTGGCATCGGTGGTACCCCAGGCGCCGAAGAGCGGACCCGTGCCGCCGAAGGTGCCGGTGCCGAAGCTGAGCGCCGGCACCTTGAGGCCGGAGGCGCCGAGACGTCGATAGTCCATTGCAATACTCCTTGGCAGAGAGACGGGGCGCGACGAGCGAGACGCCTCAGCACTCGCCGCCGACGGTGGCGAGGGCCGGATGGGGGCGGCGCGTCTCGAGCCACACGGCGAGCGCGACGGTGAGCACGGCGGCGAGCGGAAACACCGCGGCGACGAGCGGCGCCCAGGCGAGCCCCGGACCGTGGTCGATCACCATGCCGCCGACCCAGGCGCCGAGCGCGTTGCCGAGGTTGAAGGCGGCGATGTTGAAGCTCGACGCGAGGCTCTGGCCTGCCCCGTCGGCCTTCTCCAGCACCCACATCTGCAGCGGCGCGACGGTGGCGAAGCCGGCCGCGCCGAGCAGGCCGATGAAGGCGACGGCGGCGACCTTCTGGTGCAGCGCGAAGGTCATCAGCCCGAGTACGGCGGCCAGGACCGCCAGCGTGCCGAAGATGGTGGCGACGAGGTTGCGGTCGGCCAGCCGTCCGCCGATGAGGTTGCCGACGATGAGGCCGCCGCCGAAGATCAGCAGGATGGGCGAGACGGCGCCCTCGGCGAAGCCGGTGATGCGCGTGAGCGCCGGCGCGATATAGGTGAACACCACGAACACGCCGGCGAAGCCGAGCACCGTGCTGGTGAGGCCGAGCAGCACGGGCCGGCGCGCGATGGCCCGGACGTCGTCACGCCAGTCCTGCGCCTCGACCGGCGCGGTATCGCGCGGCACCAGCCAGGCGATGACGGCGAGCGCGACGACGCCGACCGCGGCGACCGCCCAGAAGGTAGCGCGCCAGCCGAATTCTTGGCCGAGCCATGTGCCGAACGGCACGCCCAGGATGTTGGCGACGGTCAGCCCGGTGAACATGACCGCGATGGCCGAGGCCTTTCGGTCGGGCGCAACGAGGCCCGTGGCCACGACCGAGCCGACGCCGAAGAAGGTGCCGTGGGCGAGCGCCGTCAATACGCGGGCGCCCATCAGCAGGCCGTAGCTCGGCGCCAGCGCGCAGGCGGCGTTGCCCAGGGTGAAGATCGCCATCAGGGCGAGCAGGATGGTCTTGCGCGGCCAGCGGCTGGTCGCCGCAGTCAGCACCGGCGCGCCGGCGACGACGCCGAGCGCATAGCCGGAGATCAACAACCCGGCCGTGGCGATCGAGACCCCCAGATCGGTGCTGACCTCGAGCAGCAGCCCCATGATGACGAATTCGGTGACGCCGATGCCGAAGGCACCGGCGGTCAACGCGTAGAGAGCGATCGGCATGATGGTGCACCCTTGCCCCGTGAAATCTGGGGCGACAGGTAGACGGCCGACCGGCAGTGAATTAGATCTTCAAGCGGAATATCACTTGTGAATTGAAATCATCATGTCGCGCGTCGATTTCAACCGTTCCGGCGAGATGGAGGTGTTCGTGCGGATCGTGGAGCTGGGCGGCTTCTCGGCCGCCGCCCGCGCCTGCCGCATGACGCCCTCCGCTGTCAGCAAGCTGATGGGACGGCTGGAGCGCCGCCTCGGCACGCGCCTCGTCGGCCGCTCGACGCGCATGCTCCAGCTGACGCCGGAGGGCACCGCCTTCTACGAGCGAGCCACACGCATTCTTGCCGATTTGGACGAGGCCGAACGCGTGGCCGCTTCGGGGGAGGTGGCGACGGGCCGTGTCCGCCTCAACACCAGTGCCTCCTTCGACACCCACATCCTGGCGCCGTTGGTGCCCGAGTTCCTGGCGCTCTATCCTGGCATCACGCTCAACGTGGTGCTGACCGACGCGGTGGTCGATCTGCTTCAGGAGCGCACCGACGTCGCCGTACGCGCCGGACCGCTGAAGAGTTCGAGCCTGGTGGCACGTAAGCTCGGCGCCACGCCCATGACCATCGTCGCGTCGCCGCTCTACCTGGAGCGGCACGGCACGCCGCAGACGCCCAGCGATCTCGACCATCACACGCGGCTGGGCTTTTGCTACACGCGCGCCATCGAGGGCTGGCCGCTGCGCGACGGCAACGGCGTCATCGCCTGGCCGGTGGGGGCGCGCCTGCAGGCGAGCGATGGCGAGGCGCTGCGCCGGCTCGCCATCGCTGGCGCGGGGCTCGCCCGGCTCGCCGCCTTCACCGTGCGCGACGACATCCGCGCCGGCCGGCTCACGCCCGTGCTGGAGGCCTACAACCCGGGCGATCTGGAGGAGGTGCACGCCGTCTATGTCGGCCAGGGCGGCCCGCTGCCCGCCCGCGTGCGCGCGCTGCTCGACTTCCTGGCCGAACGGGCGCGGGTGGGCTGACTTGCTCCGCGCTACCCGTGCAGCGCCCGGCGCCAGGCGGCGGGCGGCTCGCCGACGATGCGGCGAAACACCCGGGTCAGGTGCGCCTGGTCGGCGAAGCCGGCGGCGACGGCGATTTCCGTCAACGGCAGATCTGCCGCGCTCAGCATTTCCTGCACGCGCCGGATGCGCGCCTTCATGTGCCATTGATGCGGCGCCTGGCCGGTGGAGGCCTTGAAGGCATGGCTGAAGTAGGACTGCGACAGCCCCGTCAGCGTCGCCAGCTCCTCGAGGCGGATGGTGCGCTGCCAGTTGTCCTCGATGAATGCGGTCACCCGCCGCAACTGCCAGGCGGCGAGCGGCGGACGCCGGCGCGGCTTGTCGCGCCCCAGCCGCAGCAGGTCGACGACCAGCGCCACGGTCAGCGCATCGCCGTAAAGGTCGTCGCCCGGCCGCGGCCGCGTGCAGGCGGTCGCGATCAGGTTGGCGAGGCCCAGCAGACGCTCATCCACGAACATCAGCCGCGGCCGGGCCAGCCGCCCGTCGTCCAGATCCTCGCCCAGCCGCTCGCTCAGGACCGCGATGTCGAAATGCAGATCGAGGTGGCGCAGGCGCAACGGCCGGTCGATGCGCGACCAGAGCGGCAGCCCGGCCGGCACGAAGCTCATGTGCTGGGGCGCGCCGCACGGCGGCAGCTCGGCCCCGCGCCGGCTGAGGCACATGTTGAAGGAGCCGCCCTCCCAATCGAGGACGACGAACAGCCGTGCATCGGGCGAGACGTATTCGCCGCGGGCCCCCGCCGCACAAGCGACGTTCCACACGTCCGCCGCTACACCGTTCCATGACCGGCAGCGCAATTCGTCGAGCACCGCAATGCCCTCGATCCGGCTGCTCATGCGTGGCTGAAACGACATCCCGCCTCATTCCGTGGGCGCGTCGCGCGAGGTCCGGCCGGCGCCTCGCCATAGACGGCTCCGCTCACGCCGCGACCAGCCCCCTTGAGGAGACAGCAGACCAAAAACGTTCAAAGCGCGACAAGAATACACAATCCAGACCATTAGCAGATTGCTATGAGCCATCGCAATCTGTGCTCTCGCTCGGCATAGCTGTTTTTGTTTTGAAGAATTCTAATCAACAGCGTGCCCGCCTAAAAGTTCTTGAGGACTGCCATGATCCAGGCAAGACAATTGTGCATTGTTCTTGGCAGCAGCCTTCCCCTTGTCTATGTCGTGCCGATGAGCGCCCTCGCGCAGCAAGCTGGCGCGACCCCAGCCGTCCGCCTCGAGGAGATCGTCGTGCAATCCGACGGTGCGACCCCGACCGCCGGTGCAACGGCGGCCGGCGCGCAGGCGGCGGACGCCGACACCGGCTGGACGCGGATGAGACACCAGCCGCAGACCCCCACGGGCCCGGTCGCCGGCTATGTCGCCACCCAGACTTTGACCGGATCGAAGTCCGCCACCCCGATCCTGGAGGTTCCCCAGTCCGTTTCGGTCGTCACCGCCGACCAGATGGAGGACAGGGCGGTCGTCAATGTCGGCCAGGCGCTCGACTATTCGGCCGGCGTGGTCTCCCAGCCGTTCGGCACCGACCCGCGCTTCAATTCCCCCATCATTCGCGGCTTCGACGCCGCCAACGCACAATACCTCAACAGCCTGAAGCTGATCCGCACCAATGGCTTCATCTCGGTCGAGCCGTACGGGCTGGAGCGCATCGAGGTGTTGCGCGGCCCGGCCTCGGTGCTCTACGGCCAGGGCAACCCGGGCGGCCTCATCAACCTGGTGAGCAAGCGCCCGGTGTGGACGCCCTTCGGCGAGGTCAACGCCGAGGCGGCCACCTTCGGCCGCTACACGGGCAGCTTCGACTTCGGCGGTCCGACCTACCCGGGCTCCGACGTGGCCTACCGCCTGACCGGCCTGGTGCGCAACGGTGGCAGCCAGCAGGATTTCGTCGACGACGACCGCTACTACTTCGCCCCGTCGCTGACCTGGCGGCCCTCCGCGGCCACGTCCCTCACCATCCTGGCCAACATCCAGTACGACAAGTCCTATTCGCCGATCGGCGTGCCGCCTGAGTATTCGCTCAATGCGCTGAAGGGTTTCCGCATCCCCCGCAGCCTCTACCTCGGCGAGCCGTCGTTTGACGCCTCCAGCCGCACGCTGGCCAGCGTCGGCTACGAGTTCGCCCACACCTTCGACAGCGGCTGGACCTTCCGCCAGAATGCCCGCTACCTGAAGCTCGACTGGAATTATCACAACCTCTACTTTACCGCCCTCGACCCGGCGAACCCGCTGATCGCCAATCGTGGATCATCGTACAACCGCGAGAACATCAATACGCTCACCATCGACAATCAGCTGCAGAAGGAATTCGATACGGGGCCCTTCAAGCACACGCTGCTGATGGGGCTGGACGTGCGCAACCACCGCATCGACAACTCGACCGCCTTCGGCAACGCGCCGTCGATCTCGATCCTGGCGCCGCTCTACGGCATGGCGATCCCGACCGACATCACCTATCTGGCCAACGAGCGCGGCACGCTCAACCAGGCCGGCCTCTACGCGCAGGACCAGATCAAGTACGGCCGCTGGCTGCTGACGCTCGGGCTGCGACACGACTGGGCCGACGCCAATTCCACCACCTATTCCAGCTTCGGCGACACCCGCCAGGATCAGGCCGACAAGGCGCTCACCGGTCGCGCCGGCCTGACCTATCTGTTCGACAACGGCCTGGCGCCCTACGTCAGCTACTCGACCTCCTTCGACCCGGTGCTCGGGAGCCTTCCCACGGCGCTGGGCGGCGGCGCCTTCAAGCCCTCCAAGGGCGAGCAGTACGAGGCGGGCATCAAATACCAGCCACTGGGCTCCCAGATCCTGCTGACCGCCGCCATCTACGACCTGCGCCAGACCAACGTGACCTCGAGCGAGCTCATCGGCGGCATCAGCTACACGACCCAGGCCGGCGAGGTGCACGTGAAGGGTGCCGAGCTGTCGGCGGTGGCGACCCTGAGCGACGGGCTGAAGGCCATCGCCAACTACACCTACACCGACGCCGAGATCACCGCCGGCGACAACATCGGCAACCGGCCCGCCAACGTGCCGATGCACGCGGCCAACGCCTGGCTCGACTATACGCTGCAAGGCGGCCCGCTCGCCGGGCTGGGCTTCGGCGGCGGCGTGCGGTTCGTCGGCAACCGCTACAACCTCAACACCAACACCCTGCGCATCCCGTCCAACACCCTGTTCGACGCCGCGGTCCACTACGAGCGCGGCAACTTCAAGGCCTCGCTCAACGTCAACAACATCGCCGACGAACGCTACGTCGCGACCTGCGGCTTCTTCGGCTGCTTCTACGGCGACGGCCGCACCGTCACGGCGCGGCTGACCTATCGGTGGTGAGCCGATGAGCGCGGGCGCGCGGTGACGGCGGCTTTCGACGTAACGCGGCGGGCCCTGCTCGCGGCGCCGTTGAGCGGCCTGGCGCTCGCGGCGGCACGCGCCGGCACGCCGCGCATCGCCGCCATCGACTGGGCGGCCCTGGAGACACTGCTGGCGATCGGCGTTGCCCCCGTCGCGGCCGCCGAGTTGATCCTCTATCGCGCGGTCGTGGTGGAGCCTGCGCTGCCGCCCGGCGTGGCCGACCTCGGCCTGCGCGGCTCGCCCAACTACGAGGCGCTGTGGGCAGCCCGGCCCGACCTGATCCTCAGCTCCGACTTCTACGTGTGGGCGGAACCCAAGCTGCGCCTTATCGCGCCGGTGGAACGACTGTCGGTCTACGTGCGCGGCCGCGCCCCCTACGGGGCCGCCGAGGAGATGACGCGCACGATCGGCCGTTTGGCGGAGCGGCCGGCGGCGGCCGAGGCGCTGATCGCCGGGACGCGGGACGAGCTCGAGCGGCTGCGCGGACGCCTGGCCGGCCTCGCCGAGCGCCGGCTGATTCCCGTCAACTTCGGCGATCCGCGTCACTTCCGGGTGTTCGGCACCGACAGCATGTTCGGTGAGGTGCTGGCGCGCCTCGGCCTCGACAACGCCTGGGGGGCCGGCACCAGCTATTCGGCCTCGGCGCCGATCGGGCTGGAGGCGCTGGCCGGCATCGGCGACGCCTGGATCGTCGTCGTGCCGCCGATCCCGCCCGACACCCGCAGGGCGCTGGCGCAGAGCGTCTTCTGGGCGGCGTTGCCGAACGTGCGCGCCGGGCGCGTCCTGGTGCTCGAGCCGATCAACCCCTTCGGCGCCTTGCCGGCGGCGCTTCGCTTCGGCCGGCTCGTGGCGGCGGGCCTCACCGCCCCCGGCGGAGGGCGCGGGCTTGGCTGAGCTGACGTTGGCTGCGCGGCGGCCGGCCGGCCCGGCCCTGCTGTGGGGGGTGCTCGCCACGACGGCCGCTGCGCTGTTTGCGGCGCGCCTGGCGCTGCCGCCCGCAGTGTCCGCCGATGCCGCCACGGCGGACGGCCTGCGCCACATTCTCCTGTGGCACAGCACCTTGCCGCGCGCGGCAACGGCGCTCCTGGCAGGCGCCGCGCTCGGCCTCGCCGGGGCGCTGCTGCAACGGGTGCTGCGCAACCCGATCGCCGATCCGTCGACGCTCGGCATCGCCTCCGGCGCGCAGCTGGCGTTGACGCTCGCCCTCGTCCTGGCGCCCGCCGCCCTCGGCGTAGCGCGCGAGGCGGTGGCCTTCGCGGGCGGCCTGGCGGCGGCGGCGATCGTGCTCTGTCTCGCCTGGTCGCGCGGCCTCGCGCCCGTCACGGTGGCCATCGCCGGCATGACGCTGGCGCTGATGGCGTCGGCCCTGGGGGCCGCCATCGCGCTGGCTCACGGCGAATACGTGCTCTCGCTGTTCGTCTGGGGCGCCGGCTCCCTGCACCAGCAGAGCTGGGCGCCCGCCAGGAGCCTGGCGCTCAACCTGGCCGCCGGCGGCCTCGCCGCGGCGCTGCTGTCGCGCCCGCTGCTGTTGCTCGGCCTCGACGACGCCAGCGCCCGCAGCCTCGGTGTCGGCCTGCTGACGAGCCGCCTCGCCGTTATCGCAGTCGCTGTCTGGCTCGCCGCCAGCGTCACCGCCGAGGTCGGCATCATCGGCTTCATCGGCCTCGCCGCGCCGGCGCTGGCGAGCGCGAGCGGCGTGACGTCGCCGCGCCGGCTGCTGCTCGTGGCGCCGCCGCTGGGCGCCCTGCTGCTGTGGCTGACCGACGGGCTGGTGCAGATGACGGCGAGCCGCGGCAGCGACGCCATCCCGACGGGGGCCGCCGCCGGCCTGATCGGCGGCCCGCTGCTGCTGTGGCTGCTGCCGCGGCTCGCACTGGGCGAGCGCGCACCGCCCCAGCTCGCGCCCCATCCCATACGCCGCCTGACCCGCCCCCGGCACGCGCTGGCCGGCCTTGCGGCGGCTGGCCTGGCGATCGCCGCCATCACCCTGGTGCTGGGCCGTGCGCCCGACGGCTGGAGCCTCGCACATGGCGACCTGCTGGCGGCCCTGCTGCCGTTCCGCGGCCCGCGCATGCTGGCGGCGGCCGCGGCCGGTGCGCTGCTCGGCGCCGCCGGCGCGCTGATGCAACGGCTGACCGGCAACCCGCTCGCCGGACCGGAGGTGCTCGGCGTCAACGCCGGCGCCGGCGTCGGTCTCTGCGCCACCTTGATGCTCCTGGCGGCGCCGGGGCCGGAGGCGATGATGGCCGGCACGACGCTCGGCGCGCTCGCCGCCATCGCCGTCATCCTGGCCATCGCCGCGCGAACCGGCTTCGGGCCGGAGCGCCTTCTGCTCGCCGGCATCGCCGTCGGGGCCTTCTGCCTGGCGCTGCTGACCGCCGTGCTGGCGAGCGGCGACCGCAACGCCTTCACGTTGCTGGCATGGATGGCGGGCTCCACCGACCGAATCACCCTCTCCCAGGCCCTCGTCACCGCCGGCGCCGCCCTCGTCCTGATCGCGCCGCTGCCGCTGCTCGGCCGCTGGCTCGACCTGCTGCCGCTTGGCACCGCCGCCTCCCACGGCCTTGGCCTGCCGGTCGCGGGCAGCCGGTTCGTCCTGGCCCTCGCCGCCGCGCTGATGGCGGCGCTCGCCTCGCTCATGGTCGGCCCCTTGAGCCTCGTGGGCCTGGTCGGGCCGCATCTGGCGCGCCTGCTGGGCTTCGCCCGCGGCGGGCCGCAGGTTGTCGCGGCCGCGCTCATCGGCGCCGTGCTGCTCCTCGGCGTCGACTGGCTTGGCCGCACCATCGCTTTCCCCTACCAGATCCCGACCGGCCTGCTCGCGTCCCTGGTCGGCGGCCCCTACCTCCTCTGGCTCCTGCGGCGCGGCGGGAGCACATCAGCGTGAGATCCATGTCGGAGCAGCCCGGTCCCTCCCCGGTCCTCGAGGCCCAGGCGGTCATCCCCCTCGCCGATCCGGCCGCCCTGCTGCGCAAGATCTGCGACATCTTCGCCGAGCACGGCATGGTGACGGTGGCGGACGGCACGGCGACGATCGCAAGCCCGCTCGGCCGCGCCGAGCTCGCCGTCGAGGGCGGCCGCCTCATCGCGCGGGCGGTGTGCGCGGATGAGGCGGGACTATCCCTGATCAAGGGAGCGCTGGCCGAGCACATCGTCACGCTGGCGGGCGAGGAGAAGCCCATCTTCAGCTGGTCCGGGCACCAGCCCGCTGGCCCCGATCTGCCCTACCTCCGCGAGATGATCGTGCGCGGCGCCTCGCAGGTGACGCCCCGCATGCGCCGCGTCGTGCTCGCCGGCGATGCCGCGCATTTCGCCCAGGGCGGGCTGCACGTGCGCGTGCTGATCGCGCCGCCCGGCCGCGCGCCGGTCTATCCGCACGCCGGTGCCGACGGCCGCATCGTCTGGCCCGCCGGCGAGGACGCGCTCGCCCCGCGGGTCTATACGGTGCGCAGCGTCGACGTCGATCGCGGCGAGATCGCCATCGACGTAGTGCTGCATGAGGGCAGCGCGCCCGGCTCCGATTGGGCGATGCGCGCCGCGGTGGGCGAGCGCGTCGGCCTGCTCGGTCCCGGCGGCGCGGGGCTCGCCATCGCCGAGCGCTACATCATCGCCGGTGACGAGACGGCCCTGCCGGCCATCGCCCGCATGCTGGAGGCCCTGCCCACGGAGGCGAAGGCGGTGGTGCGCATCGAGGTCGCCGACGCCGCCGAGGAGCAGCCGCTGCCGACGTCCGCCGACGTGGACCTCGCCTGGCTGCACCGTGGCGGCGCGGCGGCGGGCACCACCGCGTTGCTGGACGAAGCCGTGCGCGCCATTCCGTGGCGCGATGCGAGCACCTCCGTCTTCGCTTGGGCGGGCGCCGAGCAGGCCACCGCCCGCCGATTGCGCGCCTATTTCACCAAGGAACGTGGCCTTGCCCCCGCTCAGCGCTCGATCGCCGCCTACTGGCGCCGTGGGCACGAGGGCGTGGACGTGCGGGACTGATCGCCTCGGCAGCAAGCGTTTTCGAGCGAAGTGGACGCCGGTTCGCGTGAAGAAAACGCGACTAAACAGATAGATAGAGCATTTCGGCGATTCGAAGAAGCGCGGAAATGCTCTTACCCGTCGTCGGATCAGGGCGCAGCGCGGTCGACTCTCTGTTTTGAATAATTCAAAATATAAAGCGGCAAACAACGCACTACATTCGTCTTTAGAGGCCAGCTCTTCGCAGAACTACTTGGCACCGCGCGGGCGATCTTCTATTGATGCCGACCCGGCTCGGTGCCTTGCCGGCAACCGAGGCGGATCGGAGCAACCCCGGAACACCAATGTCAGTACAGCCGCGTCCCTCGTCACTCCTGGAGGCCCAGGCCGCCATCCCGCTGGCCGACCCATCCGGCCTGCTGGTGAAGCTTTGCGACATGTTCGCCGAGCGCGGCGTGGTCACGGTGGCGGACGGCACGGCGACGATCGCCAGCCCGCTGGGCCAGGTCGAGCTCACCGTCGATGGGGACAACCTGCTGGCGCGGGCGATGTGCGCGGACGAGACCAAGCTCGCCATGACCAAGGGCGTGCTGGCCGAACGCGTGTTCGCGCTCGCCGGCGAGGAGAAACCGGTCTTCAGTTGGACCGGCCACCGGGCCGACAGCTCCGATCTCCCCCATCTGCGCGAGATGACGGTGCGCGGCGCCACGCAGGTGACGCCGCGCATGCGCCGGGTGGTGCTCGCCGGCGATGCCGCCCATTTCGCCCAGGGCGGGCTGCACGTGCGCATACTGGTGCCGCCACGGGGCCGCGCGCCGGTGCATCCGCGCGCCGGCGCCGATGGCCGCATCATCTGGCCCACGGGCGAGGACGTGCTCGCGCCGCGCGTCTACACCGTGCGCAGCATCGATACGGCGCGCGGCGAGATCGCCATCGACATGGTGCTGCACGAGGGCAGCGCGCCGGGCTCGGACTGGGCGGTGAACGCCGCCCCGGGTGATCGTGTCGGCCTGCTCGGCCCGACCGGCGCGTGGCTGGCGCCGGCCGACCGCTACCTCATCGCCGGCGACGAGACGGCCCTGCCCGCCATCGCCCGCATGCTGGAGGTCTTGCCCGCGGGCGCCGAGGCGGTGGTGCGCATCGAGGTCGCCGACGCCGCCGAGGAGCAGCCGCTGCCCACCGCGGCCACCATCGACCTCGCCTGGCTGCACCGCGGCGATGCCGCGGCGGGCACCACCGACCTCCTGGAGCGAGCGGTCCGCGCCATCCCGTGGCCGGATGCGGCGACGCGCGTCTACGTCTGGGCGGCGGCCGAACAGGCGGCGGCGCGCGGCCTGCGGGCCTATCTCGGCCAGGAGCGCGGCCTGCCGCCGGCACAGCGCTACGTCGGCGCCTACTGGCGCCGCGGTCACGACGGCGAGAGCTGACGGCGAGGGCTGGCCGTCCAGCTGCCCGGTCAGCCGCCGGCCGCCCGGTCGGTGCCGAAGCGGCGCCGGTAGTCGCCGGGCGTCAGGCCGGTCACGCGGATGAACACCTTGCGGAAGGATCCGGGATCGTCGTAGCCCACGTCCCAGGCGATCTGGGCGACCGGTTGGCGCGTGCCCTCCAGCAACTCGCGCGCCCGGCCGACGCGCAGGTGCTGCCAGTATTCGGTGGGCCTGAGGCCGGTGGCCCGGCGGAAGCGGCGCAGGAACGTGCGCTCCTCCAGCCCCGCCTTCGCTGCCATGGCGTGGGTGGTGACGCCGCGCGCGCCGGCCCGCTGGAGCCAATGCTGCACCTGCAGCACCGCCGCATCGCCATGGGCGAGGCGCGGTGCGAAGGCGCTATAGGCGCGCTGCTGGCGGCCCGGGGGATCGACGAGCAGGAAGCGGGCGGTCTCCATCATCGCCGCCGGCCCGAGCAGGCGCTCGACCAGCTTGAGGCCGAGGTCGGTCCACGCCATCAGCCCACCGGCAGTGATGATGTCACCGTCGTCGATGAGCAGCTTGTCGACATCCACCCGCACGGCGCGGAAGCGCGCCGCCAGATCGTCGGCGCAGACCCAATGGGTGGTCGCGGTGCGCCCGTCGAGCAAGCCCGTCTCGGCCAGCAGGAAGGCCCCGGCGCACACCGAGGCCAGCGTCGTGCCCGCGCCATGCCGCACCCGCAGGAAATCGATCAGCCCGGCAAACGCCGGGCCCGAGGGCGCCTCGCCCAGGCTCGGCGGCAGGATGACCACGGCCGGCTCGCCACCGGCGCCCGGCAAGGTATCGAAGATGCGCGCGACGGGGCCGTCCGCCGCCCCGCAACCGAGGTGGCTCACGCGCAGCAGCGGGCCGCCGGCGCCCAGGCGCGCGCGGGCCAGCCGGTCGGCGACGGCGAACAGGTCGGTGAGGCCGTGCACCGCCGCGAGCTGCGCCTGCGGGTAGACCACCAGCCCGATCTCCGGGGGCGGCGATGACGCGGTCATTGTCGCTTCCGCCTTTGTCAGTTTTGCCCCGTTCTTTGTCGGCTCCGCCGATCCCCACCGTGCCCGCTACCGGCTAGATCTGCAACGGAAGGCCGGGAGGCCTTCGATCCCACGCGAGGAGCCCGCCGTGAGCAACCGTGCACTCATCATCGTCGACCTCCAGAACGACTATTTCCCGGGCGGCAAGTTCACGCTCTCCGGCATCGATGCGGCGGCGGCGAACGCCGGCCGCCTGCTGGAAGCCTGGCGCGCCTCGGGCGAGCCGGTGGTCCACGTCCGCCACGAATTTCCGGTTCCCGAGGCGCCCTTCTTCGCGCCCGGCTCGGAGGGCGCCCGCATCAACGCGGCCGTGGCGACCCGCGAGGGCGAGCCGGTGGTGCTCAAGCACCAGGTCAACGCCTTCCGTGACACCGACCTCAAGGACATCCTCGACGGCAAGGGCGTCGAGGACGTCGTCATCGTCGGCGCCATGAGCCACATGTGCATCGATGCCGCCACCCGCGCCGCCGCCGACCTCGGCTACAAGGCGACGGTCGTCCACGACGCGGTCGCCACCCGGGACCTGGAGTTCAACGGCACCGTGGTGCCGGCCGCGCAGGTGCACGCCGCCCTCATGGCCTCGCTCGGCTTCGCCTATGCGGCCGTGCGCTCGACCGACGAGCTGCTCGCCGAGGGTGCGGCGGCCGTCGCCTGATCTCGTCAGGGGGCGCCGCTCAGCAGCCGTGCCTCGGCCCTGGCGAGCGCCGTGACGAAGTCGATCACGGCGCGCATGGCCGGCTGGTCGACGAGATCCGGGTGGGCCAGCAGACGGATCTCGGCCAGCGCGTAGAGCTTGGTCGGCGCCACCCGCACCAGATCGGGATAGGTGTCGCCGACGAAGCAGGACAGGGCGGCGATGCCAAGCCCGGCGCGCGCCGCCGCGAGCATGTCGGCCTGGGAGGAGCAGCGCAGGGCGACCGCGGCCGGCCCGGTGACCCGATCGCTCCACCGCGCCAGCCCCGGATTCGCCGCCAGGCCGGCGAAGCCGATGACGCGGTGATGCTGCCAATCCTCCCGCCCCTCCGGGAGCGGTCCGCGGCGGCCATAGTCGCGGGAGGCATAGAGGCCGGCGCCGAGCCGCGCGATCTTGCGGCCGATCAGATTCTCGCCGCCGCTTTCCAGCCGCAGCACGAGGTCCGCCTCCCGTTTCAGGACGCTCACCGGGAAGGGATGGGTGACGAGCTCGAGCTCGATCGCCGGATACTGCTGGAGGAAGCCGCGCAAGCGCGGCATCAGCCAGTGGCTCGCGAGCGTCGGCCCGATGGAGAGCCGCACCCGGCCGCTGGGCCGCGCCCCGCCGGCAGCCATGTCCGCCTGGGCCCGCAGCGCAGCGGTTGCCATGGCCTCGGCGTGGCCGCGGAAGCGGTGGCCGGCGTCCGTCAGCTCGAGGCCGGCCCGCGAGCGGGCGAACAGGCGGACACCCAGATGCGCCTCCAGGGCTGCGATCTGGCGCCCCACCGTGGGGTGGCTGCTGCCCAATTCGCGGGCGGCGCCGAGATAGCTGCCGGCCTCCGCCACGGCGACGAAGGTGCGGCAGAGGTTCCAGTCGAGGGCGTTCATGCCTGTTTGAGCCATTGTGCAAAATTGAACATAGGCGCACGGCGATCAAGCCCTATGCTGGTGCCGCGGGCGAGGCCCGTCCCGCGCACGGGCCGCCCATCCAGGATTCATCGATGCCAGCCACCGCCCCCCTCGCCGACCGGCTCGAGCTGCCGGTCGTCGGCTCGCCTCTCTTCATCGTATCCGGGCCGGAGCTCGTCATCGCCCAGTGCAAGGCAGGCGTCGTCGGCTCGTTCCCGGCGCTCAACGCGCGGCCGGTGCACGTGCTCGACGAGTGGCTCACCCGCATCCGCGGCGAGCTCGGCGACTACGCGGCCCGCCATCCCGAGAAGAAGGTGGCGCCGTTCGCGGTCAACCAGATCTGCCACGCCTCCAACGACCGGCTGATGCAGGACATGGAGCTCTGCGTGAAGCACGAGGTGCCGATCATCATCACCTCGCTGCGGCCGCCGGCGGAGATCGTCGAGGCGGCGCACTCCTACGGCGGCGTGGTGTTCCACGACGTCATCAACGTGAAGCACGCCCGCAAGGCGGCCGAGCAGGGCGTCGACGGCCTCATCCTGGTCTGCGCCGGCGCCGGCGGCCACGCCGGCACCCTGTCGCCCTTCGCGCTGGTGCGCGAGGTGAAGCAGTGGTTCGGCGGCACGGTGCTGCTGTCGGGCGCCATCTCCGACGGCTGGGGCATCGCCGGCGCGCTGGCGCTGGGCGCCGACCTCGCCTACATGGGCACCCGCTTCGTCGCCACGGCGGAAGCCAACGCCGATGCGGCCTACAAGCAGGCGCTGATGGACTACGCTGCCCACCACATCGTCTACACGAACCTGTTCACCGGCGTGCACGGCAACTATCTCGGCCCGTCGATCGCCGCCGCCGGGCTCGACCCGGACAACCTGCCGGTGGCCGACAAGACCAAGATGAACTTCGGCTCGGGCGGCAACATGAAGTCCAAGGCCTGGCGCGACATCTGGGGCTGCGGCCAGGGCATCGGGCAGATCACCGACGCCCCGGCGGTGGCCGAGCTGGTGGAGCGGCTGAAGCGCGAGTTCGCCGAGGCGTGCGACGGCTTCACCCGCCGGGCCGGCCGCGCAGCGTAAGGGCAAGACTGCTGCGCAGGAGACCGGCGGCGCACCTCGCCCGCCAGCCGGGCGTGGGCCGCAGCCCGGCTGGCGGTAGCCGATCACCGACACAAAAGCAAGACAACCGGAGGGACTGATGAACATCCAAGCGCGGCGCCTCGGCGCCGCCGCCCTGGTCGCGGTCGGCACCGCGGGCGCAGCCGTGGCCGAGCCCACCTTCAAGGGCGAGATCCGCATCGGCCAGACGCTGCCCTACAGCGGCCCGCTGTCGGGCTTCGGCATCATCGGCCAGGCGGAGGCCGCCTATTTCAAGATGCTCAACGACAAGGGCGGCATCAACGGCCGCAAGATCGTGTTCATCAGCCTCGACGACCACTATTCGCCGCCCAAGACGGTGGAGCAGACGCGCAAGCTGGTGGAGCAGGAGAACGTTGCGCTGGTGTTCGGCTCGCTCGGCACGGCGACCAACAATGCCGTGCACCGCTACCTCAACGGCAAGAAGGTGCCGCAGCTCTTCATCCTCAGCGGCGCCAGCAAGTGGGCGGACCCGGAGAGCTATCCGTGGACCATGCCCGGCATGGCGATCTACGCTTCGGAAGGCGCGATCTACGCCAAATACATCCTGGACACCAAGCCGGATGCCAAGATCGCCATCCTGTCGCAGAACGACGACCTCGGCCGCGACTATCTGGCGGGCTTCAAGCGCGGCCTCGGCAGCAGGGCCGACAGCTTGATCGTCGCCCAGGCCACCTACGAGAGCACGGACCCCACCATCAATTCGCAGCTGGCGGCGCTGAAGGCCTCCGGCGCCGACGTGGTGTTCGGCATCACCGTGGGCAAGTTCACCACCCAGTTCATCAAGGGGCTCGCCGACCTCGGCTGGAAGCCGGACATGGTCTTCGTGCCGACATCGGCCTCGTCGCTCACCTTCCTGAAGCCGGCGGGCCTGGACAATGCCGTGGGCCTGCTGTCCGCCAGCGCGCAGAAGGACGTCAACGAGAAGCAATGGGCCGACGATCAAGGCATCAAGGACTTCCAGACCTTCATGAAGGACTACATGCCCGGGGCCGACATCACCAACTCGAACTACGCCGCCGGCTACCTCTACGCCTCGATGCTGGCCGAGGTGCTCAAGGCCTGCGGCGAGGACCTGAGCAGCGCCAACATCATGAGGCAGGCCGCGGCGATGAAGGACGTATCGCTGCCGTTGCTGCTGCCCGGCGTGCTGATCGCCACCGGGCCGGATGATTACCTCCCTTTCCAGCAGATGCAGCTGCGCCGCTTCGACGGCACCAACTGGGTGGGCCAGGGCGGGCTCCTCGACGATAAGTAGGCGGGGCCGCAGCGCCAGCGTCTGCAAGGCTTCGCGCGACGGAAGCCATCCCCTCGGCGTCATGGCCGGGCTTGACCCGGCCATCCATCCGCTGAAAACGCACCAGAGGACCGGCCCTGGCGGAATATAGACTTGACTGTTCGGACTGACAACTTACGCAAATCGATGGATGGCCGGGTCAAGCCCGGCCATGACGCGGGGTGACGGAGGATAGTCTATGAATTCGGTTGCCACCGGCAGCTCAGCGAACCCTGAACTCCCGCAAGAGCCAAGCCCATGATCATCGCCGGCGACCGCACCCTCGACTATGCCGCCCTGGAGGCGCGCGTGGCGCAGGCCGCCAGCGGCTTCGCCGCGCTCGGGCTCGGGCCGGGCGCGCCGGTGGCGCTGATGCTGCGCAACGACTTCGCCTTCTTCGAAGCATCCGCGGCCGCATCCGCCCTCGGCGCCCCGTCGGTACCGCTCAACTGGCACCTCAAGGCCGAGGAGGTGGCCTATATCCTCGCCGACAGCGGCGCCCGCGCGCTCATCTGCCATGCCGACCTGCTGCCGCAGATCCGCGCCGGCGTGCCGGCGGCGCTTCCCCTGCTGATCGTGCCGACGCCGCCCGAGATCGCCGCGGCCTTCGGGATCGACGCAGCGCTGACCCGCGTGCCCGATGGCCTCGCGGCGTGGGACGCCTGGCGCGACGGCCAGCCGGCGCGGGCGGACGCGCCGCTGCGCGCCTCGGCGATCATCTACACCTCCGGCACCACGGGAAAGCCCAAGGGCGTGGTGCGCCAGCCGATGCGGCCGGAGCAGGCCGCCGCCGCCGAGCGCGTCGGCGCCATCACCTACGGGATCGAGCCGGGCCAGGGCCAGGTCGTGCTGCTCAACGGGCCCATGTATCACTCGGCGCCCAACAGCTACGGCAACCTCGCGGCGCGGCAGCATTGCACCATCGTGCTCCAGCCGCGCTTCGACCCCGAGGACCTGCTGCGGCTGATCGAACGCCACCGGGTGACCCACATCCACATGGTGCCGACCATGTTCGTGCGGCTGCTGCGGCTCCCGGACGAGGTCAAGAGCCGCTACGACCTTTCGTCGCTGCGCTTCGTGGTGCACGGTGCCGCCCCCTGCCCGCCGGCGGTGAAGCGCGCCATGATCGAGTGGTGGGGCCCGGTCATCCACGAATACTTCGGCTCCACCGAGACCGGCATCCCGGTGTGGCACTCGGCGGCGGAGGCGCTGGCCAAGCCCGGCACCGTCGGCCGCGCCATCGAGGGCGGCATCGTCAGGATCTTCGGCCCCGGCGGCGAAGCGCTCGGCCCGAACGAGACCGGCGAGATCTTCATGCGCCAGACCGCCATCTCCGACTTCGACTACCATCATAAGCCCGATGCGCGCACCGACGCCGGCCGCGACGGCCTGATCAGCGTCGGCGACGTGGGCTACCTGGACGAGGACGGCTATCTCTTCCTGCGCGACCGCAAGCGCGACATGGTGATCTCGGGCGGCGTCAACATCTACCCGATCGAGATCGAGAACGCCCTGATCACCATGCCCGGCGTGCGCGACTGCGCCGTGTTCGGCATTCCCGACGAGGAGTTCGGCGAGCAGCTCTGCGCCGCGATCGAGGCTGAGCCGGGGGTGACGCTGGCCGCCGCCGGGGTGCAGGCCTACCTGCGCGAGCGCCTTGCCAACTACAAGGTGCCGAAGGTGATCGCCTTCCACGAGGCGTTGCCGCGCGAGGCCACCGGCAAGATCTTCAAGCGCAAGCTGCGCGAGGCCTACTGGCCCCCGGGCCGCTGACCGCGGCGGCCGCACGGCCCCGGCGGATTGGTTAGATTTTCTTGACACTCTGACAAGGAACGCGTGCCTTATCGGAACAATGCGCCCCTTCTATCTTCGTGGTGACCGCCAGCCGGCGATCAAGGGATCGACCACGGAGACGCTCATGTCCCCCGCCACAGCCGCCCTCACGGCCCGGGCCCCTCGCGGCAGCGACGAATCGATCACGGGGAAGGCGCCGGCCTCGGCGGTGTCGTTCCATGGCCTCGCCATGTGCGCCGCCGCCGTCGCGTGGCTGCTCGGCGCGGCGCCGGCCACCGCGCAGACGATGGATGAGCGCCTGGAGCGCGGCGATCAGGTGGTGCGGAGCCTGAACAACGGCAGGCCGCAACCCACCCTGGAGCGCATGCGGCAGGAATTTCCGTTCCTCGCCGAGGCGACCCAAGGCTACGCGCTCGGCGACGTCTGGTCCCGCCCGGGCCTCGATGGCCGCACGCGCCAGTTGGCCGCCGTCGCCGTGTTCGCGGCCATGGGCGAGACGGCTCTCATGAAGGTCCATGCCGGCTATGCGCTCAACATCGGCGTGCCGGAGGAGCAGCTGAAGGAAATCATCTACATGGTGACGGTTCCCGCGGGCTTTCCCCGGGCGATCGCCGCATCGCAGGCGCTGGCCGACCTGTTCGTCGAGCGCCGCGGCGCCGGGAGCGGGCAGCCCCGATGAGCCCTGCCGCGAAACGGCTGGCGAAGCCCGTCCTTGCCGCACTCCTCGCCGGGGCGAGCCTCATGCCCGTACAGGAAGGTCTCGCCCGGATGAACACCGACCGCGCACCCGCACAATCGGCGGCGCAGACCCATCCGTATGCGGGCATGTGGGTCACCGCCGACGGCCATGTCCGCCATAACCTGCTTGCCGACGGCCGCTATGACGAGGCGCGCGGACGGCGCGAGAGCGCCTACCAGGGGCGCTACGAGGTGCGGGGTGACGAGATCTTCTACTGGGACGATACCGGCTTCACCGCCGACGGGCGATTCATTGACGGCGTGCTGCACCACGGCGGCATGATCCTTCATCGGCGGGAGTAGCATCGGGACCGGTCGGAAGGCGGTGGCGTGCCGCGCCGCCGATCGCCCAGGTGTTGACGTTCAACAGGTTTGGGTGCGTCCGCGAGGTCGGATGAGCCTTGCCGGATCGTGAAACGGGCCTTGCCCGCATGCGGGACCACCCGCGCCGCGCGCGCCGGGCACGGCCGTCCAAAACCTCCCATTAACGACGACGCATTATCCCTGAGACGAAGGTTGCCGGCCGGTGCCGGTCAGTGGGGTCATGCTCGCTCATGTCGTCTTGGAATCGTCCTCCCTATCCGCTCGCCTCCGTCTTCGTGCCCGCGGCCAGTTCCGGCTCCGAGGCCCGCGTCACCGTTTCGACCTGGATGGACGCCCGCCTGGCCCAGACCTGGTTCAGCCCCTTCAGCGTCGACAAGAACACGCGCTTCACCCGCACGCCCGACGTCTTCATGCGGCCCCCGGTGCCGGAGCCGGAGGCCCTTCCGCCGCCGCCGGCGCGGATCGAGCCCGCCCACGCCGAGGAAGCCGCGGACACCGCGCCGGATGAAGCCGACGCGTTCGAGGACGACGACGTCGTGCTGCTGGCCGACGACGAGATCGAGGAAGCCTTCGCCGCACTCGCCGCCGCGGACGAGCGCTTCGGCTTCGACGAGGACACCGCCGCGGCGGCGCGCGCCGCGGAGCCGGACGCCGGAGCCCCCCCGATGACCGCCGAGGAAGGCGCCGCGCCGGACGAGCCTGCGCCGGCCGCCGCGGCGATGCTGGCCGGCCTGCTCGGACGGTTGCGGACCGAGCCGGCCGAGGAGGACGCCGCCGTGGACGCGGAGACCCGCGCGGGGCTCGACGAGGCGTGGGCGGACGAACTGCTCGAAGAGGCCGCCGCGGCTGCTGCGGACGATGGCCTCGTGGAATGGTTCGACGAGCTGTTCGGCGATCCGGCGCACGACCTGCCGGTGGCGCCGAGCGTGGCGCGCGCCGAAGAGCCCGCCGCCCAGCCGGCCGAGGCCGCGACCGTGACCGAGGAGCCTGTCGCGGTCCGGCTCGCCGGGCTGCCGCCGGCGATCCGGCGCCTGGGCAGCGTCATCATGCTCGCACCGGCCGTGCCGCCGGTCGCCGCCCCCGAGCAGGACCTGATCGCGCCGCCGGCGCAGGAGGAGCCCGATGTCGAGGCGGCCGCCCTGGAGGGCGAGGCCGCCGTATGCGGGGCCGAGGCGGAGGAGGAGCTGGACGCCGCCGTGGACGCCGCGGGCCTGATCGAGGCCGCCAGGATTGTCGAGAGCCTGTCGGACGACGCAGACGACGAGGACCGGGCCGAGGCGGCGTTCGACAGCCTGCCTGCGGTCGACGACGCGGCGGCCTGGGTGGAGGACGAGGACGAGGAGGCGGCGGAGCCCGATCAGGACGCGGCGCCGACGGCCGCTCCCTTCGCCATCGCCATCGCCTCCCCGGTGCGCGCCTCCTTCGGCTGGCCGGTCTTTGCCGTTCCGGCCGCCCTGCCCGCCGAGTGGCCTGCGGCCGCCGGCGAAGACGATGGGGCCGCGGCGCTCGAGGCGGCGGACGACGCCTGCGCCCACAACGACTCCATCGACGACGACTTCATCGCCGACGACTTGACGAGCAGCGACTTTACGACCGACGGCTCGGACGACGCCGACGAGCAGGACGAGGAACCCGGCTACCGGCTGCCGCCGCTCACGCTGCTGACCGAGCCGCCGGAGCTGGAACCCGCCTTCGAGATGTCGGAGGAGTTTCTCGACCGCAACTCCGCCACCCTCCAGCAGACGCTGTGGGACTTCGGCGTGCGCGGCGAGGTGATCGACGCCAACCCCGGCCCGGTGGTGACGCTCTACGAGTTCGAGCCGGCGCCGGGCACCAAATCGAGCCGCGTCATCGGCCTCTCCGCCGACATCGCCCGCTCCATGAGCGCCATCTCCACCCGCGTCGCGGTGGTGGAAGGCCGCAACGTCATCGGCATCGAGCTGCCCAACCAGCGGCGCGAGACCGTGTGGCTGCGCGAGCTGCTGGCCAGTCACGCCTTCACCGACGCCAGCGGCCGCCTCGGCATCTGCCTGGGCAAGACCATCGGCGGGGAGCCGGTCATCGTCGACCTCGCCCGCATGCCGCACCTCCTGGTCGCCGGCACCACCGGCTCGGGCAAGTCGGTCGCCATCAACACCATGATCCTGTCGCTGCTCTACCGGCTGTCGCCGGAGCAGTGCCGCCTGATCATGATCGATCCCAAGATGCTGGAGCTGTCGGTCTACGAGGGCATCCCGCACCTTTTGACCCCGGTCGTCACCGACCCCAAGAAGGCGATCATCGCCCTGCAATGGGCGGTGCGCGAAATGGAAGAGCGCTACCGCAAGATGTCGCGCCTCAAGGTGCGCAACATCGAGGGCTTCAACGCCCGCGTCGCCGAGGCGCGCCGCACCGGCGAGGTCATCACCACGATCGTCGACACCGGCTTCGACAAGGAGACCGGCGAGATCCTGCGCGAGGAGGTGACGCTCGACCTCACCTCGCTGCCCTACATCGTCATCATCGTCGACGAGATGGCCGACCTGATGATGGTCGCCGGCAAGGACATCGAGGGGGCCATCCAGCGCCTCGCCCAGATGGCCCGCGCCGCCGGCATCCATCTGGTGATGGCGACCCAGCGTCCTTCGGTCGACGTCATCACCGGTACCATCAAGGCCAACTTCCCGACCCGCATCTCCTTCCAGGTGACGTCGAAGATCGACAGCCGCACCATCCTGGGCGAGATGGGCGCCGAGACGCTGCTCGGCCAGGGCGACATGCTCTATATGGCCAGCGGCGGCCGCATCACCCGCGTGCACGGCCCCTTCGTCTCCGACAACGAGGTGGAGAAGGTGGTGGCGCACCTGAAGGCGCAGGGGCGCCCCGAATACCTGGAGGCGGTCACCTCGGAGGATGGCGAGGAGGAGGTCGAGGACGACACCGCGGTCTTCGACAAGAGCCCGCTCGCGGCCGAGGACGGGGCCGATCACTACGAGCAGGCGGTCGCCGTCGTGCTGCGCGACCGCAAGGCCTCCACCTCCTACATCCAGCGGCGGCTGCAGATCGGCTACAACCGCGCCGCCAGCCTGATGGAGCGCATGGAAAACGAGGGCATCGTCGGGCCGGCCAACCACGCCGGCAAGCGGGAGATCCTGGCGAACCGGGCGGGGTGAGCCCGGCCATGGGTGACGTCGGATTGCGCCTACTGGGGCCGGCCTTTGCGCCGTGCCCCCATGAGCGGCGGGCATATCCACAGCGAGAGCGCCGCACCCGGCCCTATACCATGGGCTAGCTGCTCACCAGCGCGCGGCGCTCTAGGGAGATGGGTGGTTGCGGCACCGGCCGCCGCCAGCGGCTACCCGGAGCCAACATGACCACCGAGGCGTTCGGCACGCTCCTCGCCCACCCGCTCGCCCAGCTCAACCTGGTCGGGATCGCCGGTATCGTCGTCTGGCATCTCATCCCGAGCACCCGGGCGACGACGCGGCTCGTCGTACAGATCCTGTTCTTCGCCGTGATGACGGCGATCCTCGTCGCCCACGGCGTGGCGCCGCACCACTTCGAAGGCTTCGGCGCCGGCGACGGAACCGAGCTCGCGCTGATTTCGGCCAAGCTCTTGTGGTGGCTGCATCTGGCCTGGGCCATCATCGGCTTCGTGCGGCTCTATCTCGTCATCGAGGGCCATCCGCGCGAAGCGCGGCTGCTGCAGGACCTGGTCGTCGCCGTGATCTATCTCGGCGTGGCGCTGTCGGCCCTCGCCTTCGTCTTCGGCGTGCCGGTGGCGACGCTGGTCGCGACCTCCGGCGTCGTCGCCGTGATCCTGGGCCTTGCCCTGCAAAGCACCTTGAGCGACGTGTTCTCGGGCATCGCGCTGACGCTCGGCCGACCCTACCGCCTGGGAGACTGGATCCGCCTCAACGACGGCACCGAGGGCCGCGTGGTGGAGAGCACCTGGCGCTCGACCCAGATCCAGACCTCGTCCCACAACATCGTGGTCCTCCCCAACAGCCTCCTGGCCAAGGTGGGCCTCTCCAACTACAGCCGGCCCGACGGCACCCACGCCCAGCGCGTCACCGTGCGCATCGCGCCGACGCGCATGCCCGCGGTGGTGGCCGAGGTGATGCGCACCGCGCTGGCGAGCTGCAGCTCCATCCTGCGCGAGCCGCCGCCCGGCGTCTCGCTCAAGGGGGTGGATGCCCTCGCCATCGAGCTGGAGCTTGAATACCGCGTCGAGTCCCTGGCGCAGCGGACCGCGGCGCGCAACGAGCTGCTCGATCTGGTCTATCGCCACTGCAAGGCGTCCGGGCTGCTGCTGGCGCTGCCGCGCGAGGCGACGGTGATGGTGAGCGAGCTGCCCGGCGAAGGTACCGCCCGGCCGCCGCGCGTGACCCCGCTCGAACTGATCCAGGCCATTCCCGTGTTCGCCGCCCTGACCGGCGAGGAGAAGGCGGCGCTTGCGGAAGAGACGAGCACGCGCGCCGTGCGCCCCGACGAGGTGATCGCCGAGCCGGGCGACGTTCTGCCCGCCCTGATGATGGTGCGCCACGGCATCATCGTCGTTCGCGACGGCGAGCGCGAGGTCGGCCGCCTGGCACCGGGCGACTTCTTCGGCGAGACGGGATTGCTCGCCGGCCTGGGCGAGCCCCACACCTTGCAGGCGCTGACCCGCGTCACCCTCTACGAGATCGACCAGGCGGCCCTCGCCCCCCTGCTCGAAACCCGTCCTGCTCTGGCCGAGGACCTGGCGACGGCGCTGGCGGCACGGGCCCGGGCGGGCCTGCTCGCGGAGGACCGCCACCCCCACCACCCCCGCAGCGTCGCCGCCTTCCTCAGGGCGGTCCACGGGGTATTCGGGGCGCGGAGCGTGGCGCGGTGACGGGCGTCGCCCGGCCGCCGCCGGCGCGGGCGGGACGGCCGGCTAAAGCGTTTTCGAGCGAAGTGGACGCCGGTTCGCGTGAAGAAAACGCGGTAAAACAAATAGATAGTGCATTTCGGCGATTCGAGGAAACGCGGAAATGCTCTACCGCTGATCCCAGCCGCCGATCGGCAGCGCTACGTTCGCGGCCGGGCGGGCGGACGAAGGGGTCTCCCCCGCCAGGCGCAGCGTGCGCTCGAGCAGAACCTCGTAGATCGGGCGCCCGCCCAGCGCGTCCGCGACCAGATTGGCCAGCATGCAGGTGACGAGCGTCGGCAGCAGCATCGTATAGGCGCCGGTGAGCTCCGCGATCAGCACCACGCCGACCAGCGGAGCCCGGATCGTCGACGAGAACAGGCCGCCCATGGCGGCGACGGCGAGCGCGCTCGGCGCGCCGGCGGGCAGCGGCGCCACCAGCTCCAGGCAGAGCGCGAACAGCAGCCCGAGCGCCGTCGCCAGGGCCAGGATCGGCGCGAAGATGCCGCCGGGCACGCCGGTCGCGTAGCTCGCCAGGGTCATGACGAAGCGGACCAGCACGACGATCGCGATCGTCGCCAGCGGCAGATTCTCCCGCACCAGCGTGAGCGCCAGCATGTCGCCGCCCTGCGTCGCCTCCGGCTGCACGACGAGGAGCACGCCGATCGCGCACCCCACGACCGCCGGCAGGAGATAGAACGACGTGCGCCGCCCCAGCGCGAGCGCCATGTCCAGCGCCCAGATGAGGCAGCGGTTGAACACGACGCCGGCCACCCCCAGCAAGAGCCCCAGCAGCACGAAGGCCGGCAGGAACGAGAGCTGAAGGTCGGGCACCGTCATGGCCATGAACGGGCGGCTTCCGGCGAGGAGCTCGAGGACCACGACGCTGACGACGGAGGCGATCATGACCCCCGTGTAGGTCTTCAGCGAATAGGGGAACTGCCGGCGCGTCTCCTCGATCACGAACAGCACGGAGGCGAGCGGCGCGCTGAACGCCGCGGCAAGGCCGGCGGCGGCCCCGGCGGCGAGCAGACCGCGGCTCTCCATGGTCGGCAGCTTGAAGCCCTGCGCCGCGGCCTGGGCCACCGACGCGCCCATGTGGATGGTCGGGCCCTCGCGGCCGAGCACCAGCCCGGAGCCGAGCGACAGCAGCCCGCCGACGAACTTGACCGGCAGCACGCGGGACCAGCGGATGGTCCGCCGCCCCTCCATGGCCCCTTCGACCTCCTGCACGCCGGAGCCGCCGGCCTCGGGGACGAAGGTGCGCACCAGCCAGACGGCGGCGAGCACGAGCGCCGCGGAAACGGCGGCGGTCAGCAGGAGAAAATGCGGCCCGTCGAGCCCGACATGGGCCCGCAACACGGCCGGCCACGTGAGGGCCCGGTCGACCGCCAGGTGCAGCGCGGTGCCGATGAGCCCCGTAGCCACGCCGACGAGGATCGCGGCGAGGTAGTAGAGCGCCTTGTCCGCAAAGCCCGACGGTGTCTCGCCGGCCGCCTTCAAGGCCGCCCCTCCCGGCCCGCCCATCGCGCAGGATGGCTCAGGCGGCCTGTCCGCGCCGGAGGCCGGGCGGCCGCAAGCCGCCGGACGGTGCCGCTCGCCAGCCGATCGGCAGCGCACGCGGGACAGCTCCGACCACCCAAAAGCCAGGCGGATGGCCGGGGCGCCCCCACGTGCATCACTGCGCCGTTTGCAGGGCGGCGCTCACGGCGTTGGCGATCCACGTATCCGGCGTCACGCCGACCGCCTGCGCCTTGGCATTGACCTTGTTCGCGACGCTCGGCGCCAGCGGCACGGTGAGCAGGATCGCTTCGGCATCCGGGGGCGCATAGACGATGCCGGACACCCGCATGGCGTAGCGCTGCACCTTCGTCGCCTTCTGCGCCGCGGTGAGCGCACCGTCGTCCGCGACCACGGGGCAATAAGCGGAAACGAGGCTGTCGACGATGACCGCGTCGCGGACCTTGCGCTGGCGCAGCGCGGAGACCGCATTGTTCAGGTTGTCCGCGTCGTTCAGCGCCTCGCCGCGCGGCAGCAGGGGCTTCAGGTCGGCGGCCAGCGCATCGCCGCCCTCGAGCTGCCGGAACGCACATGCGAAGCCGGCGCTGGCCGCCTGCGCCGGACCCGCCAGCAGGCCACCGAACAGGACCAGAGTGAATGCGCGGATAACGTGCTTGTGCATGCCCTTGACTCGCTCCCCGACGGATACGCCGCCCAGGGAGGCCATATCAGATCGTCCCTGGTCATCAAAGCAGGGCGCGGCACCGAAAGAGCTTCGACGCCCGTAGCGACGATCACCGATGCGGCACCGCCGACCCGGCCGGTGCCATGATCCGCATGGCTTTGCCGAGGCCCGCGCGACATGCGACGGCCAGACCCGCGCGGGCGTTGCCCGCTTTGGTGCCCGGCGCGCCCCGCGCAGCGAAGACCGAGCTTGCCAGCCGCGGCGTGGGACGGCAATCTCAGCCCCGCAAGACGCTCAGCGGGTGTGCGCCGGCATTGCCTCGTTGGGCGACAGGACATGGGAACGGCCAAATCATGATCATGGACGGTGGGACTGCCGATGCTGGAAGGGCAGATGAGGCAGCTTCGCGCGGGCTCCCGGCGGGGGGTCTCGACCGGCGGTCGTTTCTGTTCGGCTCCGCCGCCAGTCTCGGCGCGCTGGGGCTCGCCGGTTGCGTGACGCCCGACGGCATGAGCCGCGCCGAAGCGGCGCTGCATTACGCGCCGATGCCGAACGAGAAATTCCCGATCCCGGCGGTCGATGTCAGCAAGGTCGATCCGAAGTATTTTCGCAAGACGGTGCGCTACGACAGCAAGGAAGCGCCCGGCACGATTATCGTCGATCCCAGCAATTACTATGTCTACCGCATCGAAGGCGAGGGCAACGCCACCCGCTATGGCGCCAATGTCGGCCGCGCCGGCTTCCTGTGGAGCGGTGACGCCTATGTCGGGCGCAAGGCCGAATGGGCGATCTGGACACCGCCCAAGGAGATGATCGCGCGCCAGCCCGAGGCGGCCAAATACGCCCGCGGCATGCCGCCCGGCCTCGACAACCCGCTCGGCGCCCGCACGCTCTATCTCTACCAGAACGGCGCCTACACGCTCTACACGATCTACGCCACCAGCGACCCCGAATCGATCGGCACCGGCGTGACCAGCGGCTGCACCGGCCTCCTCAGCCAGGACATGATCGACCTCTATAACCAAACGCCGGTCAAGACGAAGGTGGTCGTGCTGCCGGCATAGGCTGCCGCGCCGGCCCCCGGGTGCGGGCGCTGCCGGTGCGGGCAGCGCAATGAACAGGCCCGCTTTTAGAGAGCCCGGGCGATTGTGCGGGTGGCGATCCCCGGAAGGCCGGCGACCGAGCCATCATCGTCACGCAAGACCTCGACGATGGGCGACGCCGGCCTCCAGATTGTTGACGAGGGTGCCGTGGAGCCCCCAGCGCGCAGGCTGGTCATGCGGCCCGTCCGCATCGCGGCATCTGTCAGGCCCCCGCCCATCATAGGTCTGGGGACCTATCGGGGTGGAAAATGGAGCGTCCCGACCTTGCCCGGCATTGGCTTGTCCTCCTGACGTGCTAGTAGAAGCCAGCGACGGAACGAGGAGGATTTGGCATGCCCGCGACGGAAGATGATACCGGCGAGTACACCTACGAAGAACGCGAAGCAGTCGCCATCTTCGACGACGAACGCTCGCTGAACAGTGCCGTCGACGAACTCGTGCAGTCCGGGCTCACCCAGGCCGACATGAGCCTGTTGGGCCATGCCGATCGCCTGGCGGGCAAAACATCTGTCGAACTGGCCGATAGCGCCGATGCGCCGCGCGCCGACTTCATTTCGCGCGAATCGCGCACGGAAGGGCTCGCCGCGCTGACCGCGGCACCGGCGCTCCTCGCCGGCCTGGGCGTCGCGGCGGTCGTCGGGACCGGCGGCGCCGCCCTCATTCCAACGATCGCGGCCAGCTTCGGCAGCATGGCCGCGGGTGGCGGGCTGGGCCTGGTGCTGGCGCGCGTCTTCGGCCGCCGCCATGCCAACCGGATCCAGGACGCGATCCTGCGCGGCGGCCTCGTGCTGTGGGTCCACGCGCCGGACCCCGCCAAGGATACGCTGATCCTCGGCATTCTGACCAAGCATGGCGGCCGGGACATCCATACCCACGTCGTGACCCGATCCTGGGGTATCGACGACGTGCCGCTGCACGACTTCCAGCCCGACCCGATGCTGAAGAGCTGAGGCCGCGGCGCGCTCCGGTCGGGTTGAACGGCCCGGTCGGAGAGGGGCGCTAGGTCGAATGATTGGGCGCGATGAGAAGCGATAGTCGCGCGCGGCAGATGCTACGCCCCGTGGAGGGCCCGAGCGGCCGACAAGTCGCTCAACGTCCTACGGCGCCACAGCCGTTCTCCTGTCACGAATAGGCCTCTTGCCGCGCAGCAAGTCCGAAATGCGCCGGGAGCGGACGTTGGGTGCATGCCGGAGAGCAGACCTGCGCTTCGCGTACGTCTCTGGTCTCATAGCGCCTGGCTAGTCTCTAAGCGCCAACATCTCTATGGTTCATCTGAGAGAGATGCGACATACCTCGACGTATGTGTTCGAATCCCACCCGCCCGCCGAACACCGCCGATCACCGCACTAAATGATCCATTTCTTATTTTAAAATCAAGCGGATAGCCTTACAAGAACGCGGCCATGAAATTAATGGTTCTCGCATCCTTCACCAGCGGTATAGCCCACCGAAAATAACCGCCGATTGCACTCTACAGCACGACTTTCTCTCAGGGGCATAGGTCGTCATGATTGATCGCGGTGGCATCCGGCTATCGTCAATCCGCGTTTGCACGAGCTATGATCGATATAACGGCGGTGGTCGATGCGGTCGCTTCTACGCAAAGTGCGGCGAGTTGTTGGGTTGCAGTTCGGCGGTGCTGTAGGTTTAGCGCCAAGGCCAGCGATGCGCGTGCGTGTGCCCTGACTTCCTTGTTGCTCGCGCCGGGAAATACGTGGGCGATATATCCTTCGAGCATCCGATTGGCATCAGTTTCGCTCGGCCGAATACCATCCAATGACTCGTGTATTGCGGGATTAAAAACGGCCTGTGCTAACGAAATGATGATCTCGCGACATAGTAGGCCGATCGCTTGACAGTCCTCTTCGGCTGATGTGGTTTCAAGTCGCGTGCGTGCCTTGGACAGGGCGCGATCAACGCGCTCCCAACCGGTTGGTTCGCGTGGCTCGGATGGCAACGACGATCGATTCGAAATTGCATCGATTGCAGGGCCAAATAGCTGACGAACATAGAACCGCCGATCTTTATATTGCGGCAGGTCTGCGCTCCAATGGCGATACCAATCCCATAGGTCGTCATGAGGGTTTTCATATCGGACACCTTCAGGGATGGCTTGTCGGATACGGATTTCGCGCGCCTGATAATAGTCATCGACTTCCTGAATGCGAGCACCGCCAGTCGCGACATCAATCATCATGCCCCGATGGATCAGCAATTCGGCTAACAGTGCGGCAGCGCCTCCGATCGTGGCATCGGTCGCCCTGATAACAATATCGTCTGGCGCTCTCTTCTTCGGATAGGCACTTGCAATGGCCTCAGCGATACGCTTGCGGTCTTGCGGAGGTAGCTTGTTCAACGCTTCGCCGATAGGCATCGGCGCATCAACGATTGCCTCGTCGACCAGATCGGTGAAAAAGCCATTATCAACTTCGGACTCGGCTAAGGTTGCTTGGCAATGCTTCAAGAGCATTGCCAAGTCGAACCGTTGCAGGCTTTCAAGGAATTTGCACGCCGTTGTATTCGCCATAGCTCAGCCGATCAGCACTTCAATCTCCTTCGCCTCGACAAGGGCCGTGATCTCTGAATAGAGGTCAACGTTTTGCCCAGGTGCAGAGATTGATATGATCAATGCATAGCGTGCCCTATCCGTCATGCGTTTTTGCCCTGTATGGGACTTCCACCAACCTCCAACGGGATAGACCGCGATCGCGTCATGCGAGGCGAGGTCGGCCGCATAGCCACGCCAAAGGTCACAATGCAGCGATCCGGCCTGCACTGCTTTAGGGCCGAGCAGCCAATAGCTCTGTTCACCTTCGGCTTCGGTGCCATCCTTCTCCTGGCTAGCAGAAATACGGCTGCGGAAATGCGCATCTGTTTCGTCGCGCTTCTTCATATCGAAGCGGAGCCCGAAGGACCGATAAGTGTCCGGGCGTGTGGCGGCCTTGCCGGTAAGGTTCGGTTCGACGAAGTAGGAAAGCGTCACTTTCATCGTGACGATTTCGTTTTCGAGTTGCTCCAATGCTGTCTTGGGCCAAGGCAGATCGTAGAAGTGCATCTCGTTGAACACGCCAGCGCCCGCCGCGCCGATCGCATAGGGCTGAATCTCCGCTTGCGCGATCATGGTAGCGTCGTTTCGCGCGGACATGATCGCCCGAGTAATGTCCGGCACGCCGTAGCCGACCTCGCGAAGCATTTCCTGCACCTTCGCTTTGGTGGCGTTTTTCCCCGTCTTCCAATGGGCGCCGCGTCCAATAAATTGCTTGCGGATAGGCTCCGGCCAGCGGGCGGAATCAACTGTGAGCGCGCGATGTGTCTCCGGCCAGAGATCGGATAGCGAGGTTTGCAGCCGCCCAACGAAGTTACCGGCCATGCCGACAGCCGCGCTGGTTGCCCAGAACGGCACCAAAGGTTCCGCCACGACATCCGAGCCCGGCGCTAGAAGCGAGACGGCAGGATGCCAATCGCAAAAGCCGGTAGCGTCCGAGAGCATGTTCCCGGCCTCGAACAGGACTTCCGGCTTGATCGGCGTCAGGTCGTCCGGAAGCGACTGCGATCCCCGGCTGAATGGGCTGCGATGATTCGCCGGAACGACGGGGCTGAAAGCGGGCGGCGGTGCCGGAGATTGCTCCTTGCCGGTGATGCCGCCGACAGTCAGGGCGTTCCAACTTTGGGATGGGTCTTCCAGTGGTTGGGATGGCAGCACGTCCACTGTCATGCCCTCCAACACGTTTCCGGTCGCAACGACCATCAGGCGCTTCGGCCGCTCCGATGCTGGTGTTCCTTCTGCCACTTCACCGGGCATGGCGCCGGCGGCAATCTGATCGAGGGCTCCGCTCCAGGTCGATGGCCGGCTTGGCGGGAAATCGGTGGTCGAGATTGCGAGACAAAAGCTGCGCAGAACATCCGACTGTTCGATCTCTACCATGCTGACAGCGCCCTGCGTGACAACGCCATAGCTCGGCGGTTTAGTGGGCGGGAAACCTTGCGGCGGCAGGAGTTTCATGGATTCGACGCCATGGGTCAGTTGAACGGGTTGGGCTCCGTTCATCAGCGGTTCGAGATCACCATAGAGGACGAGACCAGCCAGGGGCGTTCCATGACCGCCATTGGGGTGATGGTCATCCGCGCCCCATGCCGCGTCGTAGGCCCAGGCACCGCGAAGGCCAGGGGCAATCAGAGGATGGGCGGCGGCTACACCGGTATCGAGAGTGCAAACGACCGGAGCCTTCTCGGGCGGAACTCCGACACGCGCCGCCAACTCGCCCACCCAATCCTGCTGGTCCAAACCGCCGCCACCATCAAGAAAAATCTCGATCGTGCCGGTCGCTCGACGAATTTCCATGACGGCACCGGGAATGCGCGCTGCGAAAGCAGCAACACTCCCGGCGGCGGCATGCAGGAAGATCACCGTGGTATCGGGAAAGAGCAAACGATCCGCGTGAAAGTCGATATTTGCGTTCTGCGCGGCGACAGCGACACGATCCGCGAGCGCGACCGGCTGGCGCACCCATAGCTCCCACCACACGACAGCCGGCGCGGCCAAGTCCACGTCGCCGGTGAAGAGCGCAGTCGTATCAATGGCGTGCACTTCCTCGATCGCCTCAAAACGGTCGGCATCCGGCCTGCGTTGGTTCCCTGGATCGCGGCCATAATTTTCGATCCGCGCACGCAGGAAGTCGCGCGCATCATCCGGCACGAAGAGAAGCGCGCTCTCCGTGCGGTCATCGTTTCTTTTGGAGCGCAGGACGACGACATCTTGCGTGGGAAATTCAAGATTGGTCGGCACCTTCACGGCCTTGGTGCGTGAGCCCTCTGCCGGTGGCACCGTCTCGACCTCGACGATTGTGCCGCGTTTCAACCCTTGAATAGGCAACCGTGGATCAGCGCCGACGGCCGGCTGAGCGCCAAGCGCCTGCGCCAGTTGATCGACTAGATACTCAGCATGAGCGGCATAGTCGTTGCGCAGCGGCTTTCGCTGCTGGTCGCGTGAAGGGAATGTGTAGGCCGCTTCTTCACGGAAAACGTCGATTTTGATGTGGGGACGGCTTCTTTCGTCGTAGTTTTCTCGCTCCGCCATATGACCCTGCTTGATTCATTCGTATTCCATTCGATCCGGTCGGCGGAGCCTGCCTAACGGCTGGGCGAACGACGAAACTTGCCTTTGAGCGATTGGCGATTCTCCAATGCATCGCGTAATGCTTCCGGTGAAACCTTCGACGCTCCCTCAAGGATAGCGTCCTTGACGACAGCATCAGCGGCCCGCACCAACTCTCCCTGACTCAGACCTTCGAGAGCCTTTTCAAGCTCAAGCCAAGACTTGGTTGTGAACTTGAACTTTCCCAACCGCCGCTCGATGATCGCGCGGGCGGATGCTGTGTCGGGCAGCTTGTATTCGATCACTTCGTCAAAGCGGCGAGCCAGAGCCTCATCGAGGATTTCAACATGGTTCGTCGCCGCCAAAACGAGGCTATCGGTGGAGTTGGGTTCCTCCATGAAAGCCAAGACAGAGTTCAGCACGCGACGTATCTCGCCGACATCATTGGGATCGCCCCGGCGAGCGCCGATCGCGTCGAACTCGTCGAGTAGGTAAACGCCGCGCGTTTGGGCTATCTGGTCAAAGAGAAGACGGAGTTTGCCAGCGGTCTCCCCAAGGAAGCGGCTGAATAGGGCCTCTAGGCGCACCGTGAAGAGCGGAAGATGCAGTTCGCCAGCCAGCGCCGAGGCCGTCATGGTCTTGCCGGTTCCGGGTGGGCCGACGAGCAGCATATGGGTCGCAGGCGTCTGTCCATGTTCGCGCAGGGTCACGCGCTCCTGCTGCTGACGAACAATACGCACAAGGCGTTTGGCGATGTCGTCGGACAGCACCATGCTCGACAGCTTGACCTTTGGGTAGGAGCTTTCGACAAGCCCCTGCAACTCGCCGCGTGGACGGGCAAGTGGAATGGGCGTCTGACCGCCGGCTGGTTTGCCAAGTCGGCGCTGGTCTCTGGCCTTTTGGACGAGCCGCTTGAGCTTCTCTGCGTCGTCGGAGCGCCCCTGCCGAGCTTCTTGCGCTGCGATCTGCAAGGCGATCGACAGGAGCTGGTCTTCGTCCCCGTCGATGTGCGAATTCAGGAGTGCGAGAATATGCTTAGTGGACATGCTCGCCTCCTTTTTCCGATTCGGCCTCGCTGCGCTGTCGAATGTGTTGAGCACATTTGGATAAATTCTGCCATCTGGACACTAGCTGAGCAGCCTCCGAAATGCCATCGATTTCCTGATCGAACCCCGTCTTCCCCGCGCAACGCTCGTGGACGCCCGGCTCGTCCGAGCTATCCTATTTTAGAGGGCTATAGCGTAGACGTAGTTCTCCGTTTCATCGCTCTCGGCCCGCCGGACGGGATTCGAACTGCAACTATGTGGTTCGAACGTGCGCTGAAGTCTGCTAGCATTGCGTCACTCTCGCTGGGCCGTCAGCACACCCCGAAGCGGACGTTCCCAAAGGCCGCTAAGGGTCAAAAGCCGCCCCACGCCCAGGCCTCCCTCACCCCATCACCCTCGCAAAAAACCCCGCCACCTCCCCTCGCGCGCCCAACGGCAGCACATCCGCCACATACTGGTCCGGCCGCACGATCACGACACAGCCCGCCGCCCGATCAATAGCCCGCATGGCGAAGATGTCGCCGGCCGCGGCATCCGCGCAGAACGCCTTCTCGTAATCGATCAATCCATGGCGGCCCTTGCGCGGCAACAGCAGCGGCGGCAGCGCGCTCAAGGGGATGTCGCGGTGGCCGCGCTGGTAGACGGCGCGCACGTCGATGACGGCGTCGCTGTCGGCGCCGGCGGGGGTGTGGCGGCGCAGGGGCGAGTCCGCGGCGTCAGCGAGGAAGGCGCAGAGCGCCCGCACGCAGCAGGCGGGATCGGCCGGGTCCTTGTCGTCGGCGAAGAGGAAGAGGCGCCAGCGGCCGTCGGCCTTCACGGTGTGGCCGAGCTGCATGGGCCGGGCGTCGGCGAGGCGGATCACCGGGGCGGAGTGGAAGCGCATGCCGATGGGGAAGCCCGGGGCGAGGTGCTGGTGGCGCGGCGTCGCGGTGATCGCCGACGGCACGTAGCAGGTCGCCGTGCCGGCGGTGAAGCGGGCCTGCCTCACGAAGTAGCTCTGGAACTCGGCGGGATCGATGCCGTCGCCGCCGGCCGCGCCGCGGCGCTTGGGGGCGGCGCTGAACATCCGGGCGAAGGCGCGGTCGAAGTCGATGAGTTCCTGGGCGATGGCGCGGCGCTCGGCCGAATAGGTGGCGAGCAGGCCGGGGGCGCTCTGACCGCGCAGCACGGCGGCGAGCTTCCAGCCCAGGTTGAAGGCATCCTGCATGGAAACGTTCATGCCCTGGCCGGCCTTGGGGCTGTGGGTGTGGCAGGCATCGCCCGCAATGAACACCCGCGGCGCGCCTCCCTCCTCCGCCCTGTCGTCGAAGCGCGGGCACAGCCGCTGGCCGATCTCGTAGACCGACCACCACGCCACCTCCTTCACCTCCAGCGCATAGGGCCGGATGATGCGCTGGGCCGTCGCGATCAGCCCCTCGACGGTGATGGCGCGCGCGGCGATGCGCTCGCCGGCCTCGAGCCTGTCGAGCTCGATATAGAGCCGCACGAGATAGCCGCCCTCGCGCGGGATGACGAGCATGCTCCCGTCGCCCGCCGAATGGATCGCGGCCTTGAGGCGAATGTCGGGAAAGTCGGTGACGGCGAGCACGTCCATCACGCCCCAGGCCTGGTTGGCGGAATCGCCGTGCAGGGGGTGACCCAGCGCCGCGCGCACGGCGCTGCGGGCGCCGTCGCAGCCCACGACGTAGCGGGCCCGCACCGTCTCCATCGCGAGGTGGCCGGCGCCGTCCGGCCGTTCGAGCCGCACCGTCACGGGATGGCTCGCCGCGGCGCCGCCGGCCTCGGGCGCCGCCACCGTGAGGTCGAGCACGCGGTGGCCGTAGTGCGGCACCAGCCGGGTCGGCGCGTTGCGCATCACGTCGAGGTAGAAGTCGTGCACCCGCGCCTGGTTGAGGATGACGTGGGGGAATTCCGAGAGCCCGTCCTCGGTGTCCTGCACCTTGCCGCCGCGCGTGATGTGCTCGGGCGTCGCCTCGTCCGGCTGCCAGAAGGAGGTCTCGTTGACGAAATAAGCCTCGTTCAGCACCCGCTCGCTGAAGCCGAAGGCCTCGAACATCTCCATGGTGCGGCAGGCGACCCCGTCGGCCTGGCCGAGGCGCAGCGGGCCGCTCTTCTGTTCGACGATGCGGGGTGGTGATGTCGGGGAAGGCCGCGAGCTGGGCGGCGAGCGTCAGGCCCGCGGGGCCGCAGCCGACGATCAGCACGTCGACTTCGGTGGGCAGCGCCTCCCCCGGCTGCATGGCGCCGGGCGCGGGCGCGGCCACATGCGGGTCGCCGGGCCGGAAGCCGTCGAGATGAAACTGCATGGGCGCCTCCCCGAATGCATGCCCCGTTGCCGGGAGCATGGCCCGTTGCGGCGGCGCCGTCATCATCCCGGTGGGGAACCAGCTTGCTGGTTCGCACGTCTTGCGTCCATGGAAGGGCGCTGACTGCCCGACCGCTCACCTCGTTGGGAGGAGAAGGCTGGACGCGGCACGCGGAACGACAGCTCGAGCCCTCCGCGATCCGCATCGGTCAAGTTGCCGATGACTGCGCGGGAGATCATCTGGCCCGTGCTCAGGACTGCGCATCCCGCGCTGGTGCCCAGGTCGCCTGCGGGGATTTCTGATCGACGATCGCGCGCAGCACCCCGGCGAACGCCGTGGCCGCAGGCGTGACCGGCCGATAGGAGAGTGTTGCGATCGACCATAGGATTGCCGGACCAAGGACCCGGATGAAGCGAACGCTGCCCGGATCGAAGGTTCCCTTTGCGCACTCGGAGAAGATGCTGAGCCCCACGCCCCCCCGTACGAGCTCGGTGACGGCCCAGAGATTGGCCTCGACGGCAGTTTTCAGCCGCATGCCTTCCCGCATGAACTCCGCGCTCAACAGGTCGTGGACGAACGTTGGGGCGGGTGCGAGCATGAGCGGAAGCTCGGCAAGCTCTTTGATGGACACGCTGTCGGGAACGCCTTCAAGCAATTGGTGCGCACCGAACAACCCGACATCGTCCGCGAGCAGCGGAGTCGTGTCGAGGCCGCGCTGGCCTCGGCGGCTGGCGATGACGCCAATGTCGAGATAGCGCTCGACGAGCCGCTCGTAGCATTCCTCGCCCGGCAAGATCGATACGTTCAGGCGAACGGCGGGGTAGCGCGCGCGATAGACCTTGATCGCTTCGCTAGTGATGTAGCCGCCCATGGAAGGCGGCATGCCGACCGCGAGTGTGCCAACCGGCTCGCTGCGAGCGTCGGCGAGCTCGTGCGGCACCTCATCGATCGACTTGAGGATATCCTGTGCCCGCAGACGGAACCGGTCCCCCGCCGCCGATAACCTCACACCTCGGGCATGACGGTGGAACAGCCTGGCGCCGAGCTGCCGCTCGAGTTCGGCCATCTCACGACTGAGGACGGGCTGGGCGACGCGTAGCTGCAACGCTGCACGGGTGAAGCTTCCGGCCTCGGCAATCAGCAGAAAATGGCGCCAGGAACGCAGATTGACCGGCCCCTCCAATTCGCGCCTCCCGTGAACCGCTGCGAGCGGACCGGCATTCTAGCAGAGGCCCCCTCAAGATATAGCTCCAGCGCTATGGATGAAATACGATTTACGCTCCTGGCGGAATGGCTGGCAGCCGCATACCGTCACCCCACTCAAGAAGGGAGGAACTCGTGGACGGCTTCCTCGCCGGTGTGACCGTCGGCGGAACATCGACCGATCGCGTGCGTGCGTGCGACCCATGACGGCAAGGCACGACAGAAAGAGTGCGGCCGGGGAGCGACGCGCGCCGATAACTAACTCCGTTTCCCCGTTAGGCACACGATAGATGTGGCTTTCCGGCAAACCCAAGCCCGTCCGCAGTCCTTCATGCAGAGTAAGTAGCAGGGCCGCACATCCCGGTGCTGTCGATCTTCTTTATCACGATGCTGATTGTCTATTTCTAGATTATCCGTTTCTCTTGGTGCCGGAAACCGTCTATTGCCTGTTTGATGGGTCACCAATCCTTGGATCGAGCGGGAGGCGGACACCCCGCTGCGATATCAATCTAGATGACGGATCTCACTACGAACGCCAAGTCCACGATAGAATGGAAAGTCAATACACAACATTTTTGGAGCGGCTGGGAGGTATTAATGCTGGAAAAACTCGATGAGAGCTCGCATCTCACAGCAAATCAATGGAAGCTCGTTTCGGCCGCCGCATTTGGCATCATGCTCGAGTTTCTCGACTATTTTTTAATTGGCTTCATCCTGACCTTCGTCGTGGGACCCTGGAAGCTGACGTTCGGCGAATCATCGGTCGTGCTGCTGTCCTCGGGCATTGGGGCGATGCTCGGCGCCGTCTACTTTGGATGGCTAGCCGACCGCATTGGGCGGCGAAAAGTCTTCCTGCTGACCATTGGCATATTCACCATCAGCACAGGTGCCCTCATCTTCACGCCGGACGAAAAAGACGCGGGTTTGTTATACCTCACGGCGTTCAGATTCTTGATCGGCTTTGGGGCGGGCGGCTTGTATTGTGTCGACCTGCCGATGGTGCAGGAGTTCATGCCTGCCCGTAAGCGTGGAATTATCGCCGGCCTCGTCACTGCGGGCGTCCCGGTGGGCTTTCTCATCGGCGCCGGACTTGTCGCATTCGTCGCACCGATGATCGGCTGGCGCGGGCTGATGGGCGTTTGCGTCATACTTAGCCTGGTTACTCTCCTCATCCGCAGTTGGATCCCCGAATCGCCTCGTTGGCTGCTTAAGCAAGGGGAGCCTTGGAAAGCGCGAGAGTCGGTCGCCTGGGCTCTGCAGGTCGAGCCGACGCGGCTTCCGCTTACATCCGATATCGTCGCAGCCGGAGCTCACGCCAGGTTCGCCGACCTGCTTCGATATCCAAGAAGCCTCGCGCTCTCGTGGATCACCAATCTTGGTGGCCAAACCGGTTATTATGGGCTGGCATTGTGGTCGCCCACCCTGATCGTGAAGTTTCTAAACGTCAGGCCAGATCAGGCCGCCTTCTACATGATCTTTGTCATGTTGGCTGCACTCGCGGGTCGCATTGCTCTTTCGATCTTGTCCGAGCGTATCGGCAGGCGCATGGCAGGCACGATATGCAGCGCGGCGGCCGTGGTCACGTTGCTGGCGGCGGCGCTCGCCGGAGATACCGTGGCGGGAAGCACCGGCGTATTTCTGCTGATCCTGATGGGGGCCTATTTCTTCGGCGAGGGGCTGTTCGCCATTGTCGGGCCCTACTCTGCAGAGGTTTGGCCCTCCTCCCTCCGCACCACGGGTATGGGTTCGGCCTACGGATTCGGCGGCCTCGGCAAGATCGTTGGTCCGCTTGGATTGGCTCTCGTCGTCGGGGCGTCGGTGACGCCCAGCGCGTCCAACGTCTCGCTCCTGACAGCGTTCTCGTACTTTGCCAGCTGGTATGCGCTGGCCGGCTTGGCCTTCCTGCTGATCGGCATCGAGACAAAGGGCCAATCGATCGAGGCGATTGAACATCGCCTCGGCCGCCACGAAGGCACCGACCCCGTCGGTGTCGGCGGGTCTGGCGAGGGCCATGGCGGCACCGCCCGAGCGACACAACGGCAGTGAGCCGCTTCCCCGGCTCATCGACGGCAGACACCAACCCCGCCAATAGAACGGAGTAGAGGCATGACCATCAACCCAAGCATCGCCGCCATCGACGAGGCGACTGAGAAGCTCTCGAATTGGAAACGCTGGGGCGACAGCGACGAGATCGGCACGCTCAACCTAGTCTCGCCCGACGATATCGTCGCGGCCGCTAGGCTCGTCCGCAAGGGCAAGGCCTTCGCTATGGGCCTGCCCCTCGACAAGAATGGACCGCAAAAGGGCACTTTCGACGGGCCGCCTCGTTGGAATCCAATCCACACTATGCTTGCGACCGGCACCGACGGTCTCGCCGGTCGCTACGACGAGAAGCCGAAAATCCGATACGCCGATGATGCGATCAATATGCCGATCCAGTGTGCCACACACTGGGACGCCCTCGGTCACGTCTTCTACGGTGATACGATGTACAACGGTTACTCGGCCGCACTCGTCGATTCGCAGGGCGTACATAGGAACGGCATCGAGCATACGCGCAACAAGATGATCGGTCGCGGTGTGCTGCTCGACGTCGCCCGTTACAAGGGTGTCGACTCGCTCGACAACGGCTATGCGATCAACAATGCCGATCTCGATGCGACGGCGGAAATGCAGGGCGTTGAGGTCCGCAAGGGCGATTTTGTGATGGTCCGCACTGGCCATATGGAGCGCGTCCGTAAGGAGGGCGACTGGGGCACCTATGCCGGTGGCGACGCGCCCGGCGTGGCCTTCGAGAATTGCTACTGGTGTCACAGGAAAGACATCGCAGCGATCTGCACCGACACCTGGGGAGCCGAGGTTCGCCCGAACGGCACGACCGAAACCGCCCAGCCCTGGCACCAGGTCGTGATTCCAGCCATGGGCCTGACCATGGGCGAGATGTTCGATCTCTCGGCGCTAGCGACCGATTGTGCAGAGGATGGCGTCTACGAGTTCTTCTTCTGCGCGCCCCCCCTCATCATCACGGGTGGTACCGGCTCGCCAATCAATCCTCAGGCGATCAAGTAACGCGGAGAAAGAGATGCCCAAGACAAGCGAAAGGCCGGTCGTGCTCGTGACCGGCGGCGGGACGGGCGTCGGCGCCGCCGCTGTCATCCAGCTCGCCAAGCGTGGGTACAATGCCGTAGTGAACTACAGTCGCAGCCGCGCGGAAGCGGAGGCAACAGCCGGCGTCGCCGCCGGGCACGGCGCGGACGCGATCGCGCTTCAGGGCAACGTGGCCGAGAATGCCGATTGCTGCCGCATAGTTGAAGCGACGGTCGAGCGGTTCGGACGGCTCGACGCCGTCGTGAACAGCGCCGGCGCGACCCAGTTCGTCCCGATCCACGAGTTGGGCAAACAGAATGCCGAGGACTTCCAGCGCGTTTACGGTGTCAATGTCATTGGCACATATCAGATGGTTCGCGCCGCCGCCCCCTATCTTAAGCAGAGCGGTAGCGGCGCGATCGTCAACATCTCCTCGATTGCTGGCACGAACGGTAACGGTAGCTCCATTGCCTATGTGGCGTCGAAAGGCGCCCTCAACACGCTCACCTTGACGCTCGCCCGCCTGCTCTCGCCAGAAGTGCGGGTCAATTGTGTCCTTCCGGGGCTCATCGACACCCGGTGGTTGCCTGATGGCCTCGGCGTAGAGACCTTCGAAACGGTGAAGCGCAACTTCGCCAGCATGTCGGCATTGGACGATGTCTGCTCCGCCGAGGACATCGCCGATGCCGTGACCTTTCTGGTAGCCGACGCCTTGAAGATGACTGGGCAATTCCTGACAGTCGACGCCGGCTTCGTACTCGGCCGCCCGGCCCGCGTCTCCAAATAAGTTCAATCGGAGCAAGCGCGAAGCTATGCGATTTGGCGACTTGTGGTTCTGAAGGCAGCGCAGCCGGATCAGATTCAACCGGCATGTCGGAACAAGCTGCGGCAAAACGCTCGTCGAGGCGGGCCGTCATCTTTGATCTGCGGCACAAGTCTGCGGTGCGCTCCGGTTCGATCTGGCGCGGTCTGAAGTCTTAGGCACGCGCTCGTGTTCTGCGGTTGCGACAGCGAGCATTGGACTGTACGCGAGGTAAAGAGTGTGGACGTGCTGCCGCCCATTACGCGCAAGGAGCATTGAACGATAGAGCTTCTTCTTGCCCTACCGAGTGCCGATGCCTGGATGGCGCTGACATTGAGGCAGGCGATGGGCGCGTAGACGTCACACCCCCACAAGGTTGAAGCAGCCGCCGGCGAGACGGTTGCGCATAGTCATTGTAGGAGAATGCAATGCTGTTTCCGGCTACACGTCGTGAGACTCGGTACGGAGAACGGATCGTACGCTGCTTCAGCGACCGCCCGGCCAATATGAACGACGTATTTGTCAGCGCGGCGCAGAGGGCGCCGGACAGGGTAGCCCTCGTCTGTGGCGACCTCCGCGTCACCTACCGCGAACTCGACGCAAAGGTCGAGCGCATCGCGCGAAACCTGGTGCATGCAGGCTTGAAGAAAGGCGATCGGCTGGCACTGCTTCTCGGAAACGGCGTGGAGTTCGTCTATGCCATGCTGGCGGCAACGCGGGCCGGGCTGATCTCCGTGCCGATGAACATACGCCAGAAACTCCCTGAGGTAGAGTTCGTACTCAAGCAATGTGGGACTTCGGGCATAATATACGATGCCGAGTACGAGGCAAATGTACCGACCCGGGAAACCGTTCCTACTCTCCGACATATCTATGCTGTGGGCGAGGGGCGGGGCAAATCCTTCACAAGCCTGTACGCGGACAGCGAGCCGGCACCTTTCCCTGGCGTTACCGAAGAAGACACGTTCTGCCTGCTCTATACGTCCGGCACCACGGGCAAGCCGAAAGGCGCCATGCTGACCCACGTCAGCACAATCCATTCGCTGTTGCATTATCAAGGCGGCTTCGAACTGGCCGACGGCGCGACCGCCTTGCTGGCGGTGCCGGCCTCGCATGTGACCGGGCTAGTCGGAATCATCCTGACCGCGATCCGGGTGGCGGGAACAACTGTGATTCAGAGGGATTTCAAGGCTCGACAATTCATCGAACTAGCCTCACAGGAGAAGATTAATTTTACCATTGCCGTGCCAGCGATCTACAATCTTCTACTTCTGGATCCGGACTTCACGACCTTTGATTTATCGGCCTGGCGGGTTGCTGGTTTCGGAGGAGCTCCGATGCCCCGGGCGACGATCGAAAGGCTGGCCAACGCAGTGCCCAATCTGATTCTGTGCAACGTGTACGGCTCGACCGAGACCAGCTCTCCGGTGACGATGATGCCGCTTGGAGACATCAACAAGGCGCCGAATTCTGTCGGCAAGGTTCTGCCGTGTGCCGACATTATAGTAGTCGACGACGAAGGAAGGGAAGTTCCTCCGGGTCAGAGCGGTGAGCTCTTGATCGGCGGAGCAGTCGTGGTGCCAAGTTACTGGGACAATCCCGCCGGAGCGAAGGCCGGCTTCGCCATGGGATATTGGGTGTCGGGTGATATCGGATCCAAAGATGCGGAAGGCTTTGTGTATGTCTTCGACCGGAAGAAAGACATGATCAACCGCGCGGGCTTCAAGGTCTATTGCATCGAGGTTGAAAGCACGCTCGCTCAGATACCGGGGCTCGTCGAGAGCGCCGTCGTGGGCAAACCCGACCCAGTGCTCGGCGAGCGCGTTCACGCCTTCCTCTACGGTGAGCGGACGCTCGGCAACGAAACTGCGATCAAGCAGTTCTGTAGCGAGCGGCTCTCCGACTACAAAGTGCCGGACAGCGTGACCTTCCTCAAGGAGCCCCTGCCCCGCAATGCCAACGGCAAGGTGATCAAGAGCGAGTTACGGGCCCTGATCGCGGATTGAGGTGCATCAGGGAACGCGGAGCCGCGGCATCTCGGCACATCCGAGCAGCGATCCTCCGCAACTACCGCGCGCTCCGACCTTGAACGTGCTGGAGTATGGTGCTGTAGGCCAGCGGCGCCGCCAGCGTCCCTCCGATTTCATCTTCCAACCAACTGACGAGCGAAGTCCCACGCTTTCCCGCAGGCTTGGTGGCCCTCAAGGGCGGTCGATCATCCGCTCGCCACTGCATCTGGCAGCTTACCGGAGCCGGATCGCGGCAAGTTAAAAGTGAGAGCCGAGAGCGGGGAGAGGGTGACCCGGCCGCATCGGCGCGCCGACGCGGCCGGGAAGGCGGCCTTACAGGTCGGTGACGCGCTCCGGGTCGGCCGAGGCGAGTGCGGCGGCGCGCTCTGCCTTTGGCGGGTAGATCCACACGGTGTTGATCTCCTGCTTGGTCTTCTTCGCCTCAGTGCCGGTCATCTCCACCTTGCGGTCCCAGCCGCGGGTGAACAGCGCGCCGGCTTCCCCCAGGTCGAGGCAGGTGACGTAGGCCTTCTGGTGATAGGGCTTGGTGGGCTCGCCCAGGAGCTCGGCGGCGGCGTTGTTGCCGGCGAAGGCGCCCATGCGCGTCGCGTGCTGGCACGACATCAGCGCGTAGTTGCCGACATCGTCGCAGGCCGCCCGGGCGGCATCGCCGGTGGCGAAGACGCCGGCGACGGATGGAACGCGCAGGTCCCGGTCGACCAGCAGCCGGCCGAACTTGTCGCGCTCGGCCGGGATCTGCTCGGTCAGCGGCGCGGCGCGGATGCCCGCGGCCCACACCACCGTCGCGGCGTCGATGTGCTCGCCGCTGCTCAGCGTCACGCCGGCTTGGTCGAGGCCGGCGACGCCGACGCCGAGGCGGGTCTCCACCCCGAGCTGGCGCAGGGCCGCCTCGATGACCGGCCGCGGGCCCTCGCCCATGTCGGGCGCGATGCCCTCGCTGCGGTCGACGATGATGACGCGCGGCTTGGCCGCGGCGCCGAGCACGGCGCGCAGGCGCGCCGGCATCTCCGTCGCCGCCTCGATGCCGGTGAAGCCGCCGCCGGCCACCACGACGGTGTCGCGCGCCGCCGTGGCCGGCCGAGCCGCGAGGTCGGTCAGATGCCGGTCGAGCGCGATGGCGTCGGCGAGCGAATCCACGCTGAAGCCGAATTCGGCGAGGCCCGGCACGTTGGGGCGGAACAGCTGGCTGCCGGTGGCCACCACCAGGCGATCGTAGGCGAGCGTCCTGCGCTTGCCGTCGCCGGTCGCGACCTCCACCGCGCGCTGCTTGGTGTCGACCGTCTCGGCCCGGCCCTGCACGTAGACGACATCGATCGCCTTGAGCACGTCGAGGAGCGGGGCCGTCAAGGTCTCGGGCTTGGGCTCGTAGAGCCGCGGGCGGACCACCAGGGTCGGCTCCGGTGCCACCAGCACGATCTCGAGGTCCTTGGGGGTGGCGCCCCGGATGTCGCGCAGGCGGGCGGACGACAGGGCGGCATACATGGCGGCAAAGCCGGCGCCGATGATGACGATGCGCATGGGATCTACTCCTGTGAGATGGGTTGTGGGAATTCGATTTCCGGCTGCCGCGACGGCGGGAGGCCCGGAGAACGCAGAAGAGAGGACGCGGACGCACGCTCCTCGAGCAGATGTCGCCACCTGACCGAATGTATTTGTTATATTTCTACTTCACTTCACTTCACTTTGCGGGGCAGCGGCGCGGCCGCCCTGCTGCTAGTGCATTTCCGCGTTTCCTCGAATCGCCGAAATGCTCTATCTGTTTGATTTGTCGCGGTTTCTTCACGCGAACCGGCGTCCACTTCGCTCGAAAACCCTCTAAGCGACGAGTTTCAAGACGAGTTGAGCGCCTTGGGTCGCCATCGCGCTCAGGACGATGAGCGAGAGCGGGATGACGAGGTGGAGCGGTGCCCTGGCCATCCCTAATCGGCCACGAAGGCGGCCAGCGCGCCGTTGACGATGTCGGCATGGGTGGTGCCCATGCCGTGCGGCAGCTTCTCGAAGATCTTGAGCGTGCCGTTCCTGACCAGCTTGGCGGACAGCACCGCGGAGTCGGCGACGGGCACGATCTGATCGTCGTCGCCGTGCAGGATGAGCGTGGGCACGGTGATGGCCTTCAGGTCGTCGGTGAAGTCCGTCTCGGAGAACGCCTTGATGCCGTCGTAGTGCGCCTTGGCGCCGCCCATCATGCCCTGGCGCCACCAGTTCCAGATGACCGCCTGCGACGCCTGGGCCCCCGGGCGGTTGTAGCCGTAGAAAGGGCCGCTGGCGAAATCGAGGTAGAACTGCGCCCGGTTGGCCGCAAGCGCACTGCGCAGGCCGTCGAACACGGTGACGGGCAGGCCGCCGGGGTTGGCCGCCGTCTTCAGCATCAGCGGCGGCACGGCGCCGATCAGCACCAGCTTGGCGACGCGGCCCTGGCCGTGCCGGGCGACATAGCGCGCAGCCTCGCCGCCGCCGGTGGAATGCCCGATGTGGATGGCATTGCGCAGGTCGAGGTGCTCGGCCACCGCGGCGGCGTCGGCGGCGTAGTGGTCCATGTCGTGGCCCTCGCTCACCTGGCTGGAGCGGCCATGGCCCCGGCGGTCGTGCGCAATGACGCGGTAGCCCTTGCCGACGAAGTGGAGCATCTGCGTGTCCCAGTCGTCGGAGCTCAGCGGCCAGCCGTGGTGGAAGACGATGGGCTGCGCGCCCTTCGGCCCCCAATCCTTGTAGAAGATGCGGACGCCGTCCTTGGTCGTGACCCTGTTCATGCGATCGGTCCTTTGCGCCGCGCGCCTTGGTTGCTTCGCCTCTTCGCTCGCGGCGGACGAAGAGCGAAAGATGGCCGGGAGAGTCGCGACGAGCCCGGCCGCGAGAACAAATCGACGCGATGTATTCGCGAAGGACGCATCTGAATTGATCGGGACCATCACTTGCTCCGTCGTGCCCTTGATCTGGATTGAACGGTACCGTGTCCGGCCGGCCGCTGCGCCATCGCGATTGCGGCGATTGCAGCGCGCTTGCGGCTACCGCACGCGCCGGCGCCAATCGCGCGGGGCTTCCCCGGTCAGCCGCCGGAAGGCTGCGGCGAAGGCCGTCTGCGAGGCATAGCCGAGCGCCGCCGCGATCTGCGCGACCGGCACATCGGTGTCGCGCAGCATCGCCATCGCCTGCTCGAGCCGGCGCTGGCGCAGCCACACGTGGGGCGAGAGCCCGGTGCTGTCCTTGAAGGCCCGGCAGAAATGGAAGCGCGACAGGCCGGCATCCGCCGCGAGCGCTGCGAGCGAGACGTCCGCGTCGTGATCGGAGCGCAGCCGCTCAATGGCCCGGCGCAGCGCGGTCGGCGACAGGCCGCCCAGGGCCGGCTGGAGCACGGCCTGCGAGCCGGCATGCGCGGCGAGGAGGCGCGTGGCGAGGAGCTCCGTCACCTGCTGCCGGAACAGGGCGTCCAGCGCCTCGCTGCCGTCCAGCACATCGCCGGCGCTCAGCAGCAGCCGCGCCGTGGTGGGGTCGGGATAGCCGGTTCGCTCCAGCAGCTCGCTCGGCGTCCCCCGCTCCGCCTCGCCGGCGATGCGCGCCAGCGTCGCTTGCGGCAGATAGAGCTGCAGGACGTCGACGGTCCCCGCAATGTCCCAGCGGGCGCTCGTCCCCGCCGGGATGATCGTCACCACGCCGATCCGCGCCGTACCGACGGCGACCGATCGCCCCGCCCGCCGCTCCAGGCGCTGCATGGCGCCCGTGTAGGTCATGATCACGTGATGCGTCATAGGCTCGACGATGTCGTGCAGGGCGCCGTGCTGCCACTGAGCGATCGCGCCGCTGGACGGGTCGGCAGCCATGCGCAGGGGCGCGGTCTTGAGGACGCGGGCCATCTCCACATCGGCGGGGCGCAGCCCGTCGCCCGGCGCCCGATCCTCGCGCCGGACCAAGGCGCGGTCCGCCGGCAGGTCCTGCGGCCAGGCATTGCAAAGGATCGGCTTAACCATCGAAGTGGGCTCGCGTTCGGGAGAACGTGTTCACGCCTCGCAGGCCCGTCCCTAGCCGCTGAGGCGGGGAGCCGTTGACCGTGTGCTGATGATAATGGCTGGAAGAGCCGATCTCTCGTATCGGTCGGCACGTCTAATCTGTCGCGTCGAGCGGATAGAGCGACCTGTACTCTGGGCTAGTATCGGATCAGGGAAAGCCGGTTGGACGGATCATCCGCTGCCGGCCGGGAGCCGGGACGGGCCCTGGCGGGCTGGACCGATGCGACCGTCAGCAGCCGATCGCGGCCGGCACCGGCAGGGTGAAGCGGAAATGGGCGCCGCCGTCGGGACGGTTTGCGCCCGCGATGCTGCCGCCGTGCGCGGCGATGATTGACTGGCAGATGGCGAGGCCGATGCCGATGCCGCTGTCCTTGGTGCTGAAGAAACTGTCGAAGATATGCTCCAGATGCGCCGCGGCGACGCCCGGCCCGTTGTCGAGGGCGGAGAAGACCACGGCCCCCTTGTCGTCGATCGACGTGCGGATATCGATCCGGCGCGCCGACTGCCCGGTCTGCGCGATGGCCTGCACGCTGTTGACCAGGAGGTTGATGATCACCTGCTGCAGCTGGATCCGGTCGCCCATCACGCGCGGCAGCCCGGGGCCGAACGCCTTCGACAGGGCGATCGCTTTGGAATCGATGTCGTGGCGGATGAAGAGCAGCGCCTCTTCGGCCACCTCGTTGAGATCGATGAGACGCTTCTCCGGCTCGTGCTTCGCCGCCATGCCGCGGATGCGGTGGATGATATCGCTGGCCCGGCGCGCGCTGGTGACCATCCGCGCCGTCAGCTGCGTGACCTTCTCCGTGTTCGGCTCGGGCCGGGCCAGCCAGCGCAGGCTCGTCTCGCCGTTGGTGACGATGGCGGCCAGCGGCTGATTGATCTCGTGTGCGATCGATGTCGCAAGCTCGCCCAGGGTGGCGATGCGCCCGGCATGCGCGAAGTTGGTCTGCAACTGGCGAAGCTGTTCTTCCGTATTCAGCCGCTCGCTGATGTCCTGCATCGTGATGAAGGTGGTATCGAGCTGCTCGGGCCGCACCGGGTAGGTGACGGTGAACAGGACGTCGATCACGGTGCCGTCGAAGGCGAGGATCTTCGTCTCCTCGATCAGGTTCCGTCGTCCCTCGAAGTGCGCGATCATGACCCGCCGCGCGAGCCCCGGGGTGGCCTCGAACAGGTAGCGAACCGGCCTGACGAGATCGGCGGCGTTGGCGGCCCGAAACAGCGACACCGCGTCCCGGTTGGCCTCGGTCACGCGCACCGCGTCCTTGGCCGCCTCCACGAGGCCTGGATTTTCGTCGAGGTGCGCGGCGATATCGCGGATGCCGTCCGCCTTCAACTGGTCGAAGACCTCGCCGGCACGGCGGGAGTCGACCTGCCACAGCGCCGTCGGAAGATACTGTATGAGCTGGCGGTAGCGCTCTTCGCTGGCCTGCAATTCCCACGAGGTGCGATCGTCCGGCGCCGCACCGCTGAGCGTCACGAAGACGGTGCCCGGCGGCCTCGGCTCGCCCGCATGCCAGACGCGGATCAGCGGGTCGCGGATCGCGCCGCTCGAGACGACCTTGCGGGTCTCGAGCCGGGCGCGGTCGGTCGCGACGCTGGCAAGCAGCGTTGCCAGGACCGCCCGGCTCTCCGCCGGCCAGAATGCGCCGACGGACTGGCCCAGCATCTGCTCGAGGCCGGCATGGGCGCCGAACATCCGCACCGCGCGATCGTTGACGGCCGTGATGCGGGCAGCCGCCAGCAGCTCGTCCATCCAGTGCGGGTGCGGCCCGGCCTCTGCGGGCGGATCCGGTCCATCGAGGCGGCCGATCGTTTGGAGCAGAGGCTGCGCGGCCGACAGATCCAGCTCCCAGCAGGCGGCGAGCGAGCCTTGCAGCTCGGCATCCATGCGCAGGCCGGCCGCCTGCGACGGCTCGCCGACATCGCGCCCGTATTCGACGATGTCCAGCAGCGCGCCGGCCGCACCGCGCCTGACGATCTGCCGCACGGCAACGGCCACCTCCCGTCCGGCCAACGTGCGGCGCCGGACGACGCCCTCCCATCGGCCTTCCCGCAGCAGGGCGCGGTGGTGGTCCGCATCGAGGGGGTCGCGGGCACAGACGGCCGAGATGTCCTGGCCGATGACGGCCATCGCCGGCCAGCCGTAGAGCCCCTCGGAGGCGGCATTCCAATAGCGAACGATCCCGCCCTCGTCACACACGATCACGCTGTCCGACGCGAGGTCGGACAGTTCCATTCCCGGCGGCGCGGCGAAGGGGCGTTGGCGCACGCCCGTCCTGCTCAAGTCGCCGGGACTAGCCATCGAAGAGCGTCCCCTGGCCGCCGCCGAGACCGCCGACATCTCTCAGGGCGGCCTTCAGGTGGTTACACAATTCGTCGCTGCTGACCGGCTTGGTCAGATAGGCCTGGGCGCCGCTGCTCATGGCACGGGTTCGGGTCGTCGTATTCCTGTCTGCGGTGACGATGATGACCGGGATCGAGGAGCCCAGCCTGCGCAGGTGCTCCAAAAGGTCGAGCCCGCTATGACCGGGCATGCTCACGTCGGCAATCAGGCAATCGAACCTGCCCGGGACGTAGTCCGCCATGAAGGCCTCCGCTCGATCAAACGTCCGACATGGTAGATCCAGCACCAGAAGGAGATCGGAGAGGGCCTCTCGCACAGCTTCGTCGTCATCGACGATTGCGACTATGGGCGCTTTGGACAAGCGAATGACTCTCGCTGGCGTGGCCGGATGGCCACCCTCTCATCTGACCCAGAGCCGGCCGGATCGTAACCATCCTTTGGTCTAGTGTGGGGCATCCGTCAGCGGCGTTCCGCCCGCGTGCGGCCTTCGGCCTTGGAGGACGTGAGCGCGGCCGTCACGCCCATGGCCGCGGCGACGAATCCAGTGTTCGGGCGGCCCCCTTCTCTCGAACCTCCACAGGCAACAATTCCCAGATGCGGATCAGTTGGCCGACGGACGTTGCTTGCATCTTCTTCGTTACATTACCGCGGTGCAGCTTGACGGTGACCTCGCTGATGCCCAGGTCGAAGGCGATCTGCTTGTTGAGGCGGCCTCGCGCTACTTCGCGCAGCACTTCCCGCTCGCGCGGTGTCAGCCTGGCGTAGTGGTCGATATGCTGCTTGGTGAGCCGGGCAGCCTGTCGTTGCGCGATATCCCTCTCGATGCCCGCCGCAACCGCATCGAGCAGCGTCTGATCCCGGACGGGCTTCGTGAGAAAGTCGATGGCGCCGGCCTTCATCGCCTGCACCGTCATGGCGATGTCGCCGTGGCCGGTGAGAAAGATGATCGGCTTGGGGTTGCCGTTCGCGGCCAGATATTGCTGCAGGTCGAGCCCGCTGGCGCCCGGCATGCGCACGTCGAGGATGAGGCAGCCCGGCCGCTCCGGCAGCTCCGCCTGCAACAGGTCCTGGGTCGAGCCGAAGCAGCATGCGTCGATGCCCACCGACAGCAGGAGCTCCCGCAGCGCCGACCGCACCTCGTCGTCATCGTCGACGATCAGCACGAGCGGGCAATCGGCGGCCTTGTCGACGACGATGCCCATGGGAAAAGAATGTGGCAAAGCCAATGGAGCGGCGAGTGCGGCTCTGGCAACCATTGCCCGACCTCCTTTGACCTTTTCTCCTTGACGGTCCAACATCACGTTCGCCGAAGACTTGGAAGCACCGAGCGGGGTCGGTACATGGCGACACCCGGGGTTTGAGCGGTCGTTGCGTTCTAGGCGCGAGGCGGCCCGGCGTCTTTCCTGAAACCAGCGTGCTTTGCCCGATCCTGCTGCAAGCTCGGCTTTGCCGAGGCGGGGAACGGCGCGCAGGTCCAAGCGGCCCGCGGACGGCGCAGGCGCCTGGACGACTGCCGGCCCAACCAGAGCCACTTCACGCGGGTGTTTTCGTCGATCGTCGGCGTCAGCCCCGGCGTATGGCGGCGCGAACGGCATGCTGCCGCCGACCGCGAGACCTGATCCGGCCGAGCCCTCCGGGAAAGCCGCGTCTGGACGGCGGCGCGCCGATGCCCGATAATGAGCGGCGTTCGCGAGCCCGCGGTGGCGCCAGCCCAATCGATCTCCAGCCCACTCCATTTGATGAGACCGACGCAGACCATGGCTCAGGCGGGCGTCTATGGACCGAGGCTCGGGCGCGGCTTGAAGCTGAAGGCCGCGCCAGCCCTGATCACGCGGTCCCTGCACAGCGCCGAACTGGCGGTCACCGAGACCCGGAATGACGAGCCGGAGCCGGGTCTGTCCGGCTCCCTCCCTGCCGAGGATGCCTATCTCGTCAGCCTCAAGTTCCGCGACTACCCCGATTGCGAATGCTGGGAGCGCGGCCGCTTCGTCAACAAGGCGGACGTGCGCGCCGGCGCCACCTATCTGTATGACCTGAAGCGCGATCCGCGCTATGTGATGGACAAGCCGTTCCACTCGATCTTCTTCTATCTGCCGCGCACCGCGCTCGACGGCATCGCCGAGCAATCCGGCGCGCCGCGCGTGGGCGAGCTCGCCTACGAGCCGGGCATCGGCCACGACGACGCGGTCGTCCGTCACCTCGGCGCCTCGCTGCTGGAGGGCTTGCAGCGGCCGGGCGAGGCCAACCAGCTCTTCATCGACCACATGATGCTGGCCTTCACCGCCCACATCGTGCAGGCCTATGGCGGGTTGCGGCCGCTCACCTCGGCCCCGCGCGGCGGCCTCGCCCCGTGGCAGGCGAAGCGCGCCTGCGAGCGGCTGGAGGCCGACCTCGGCGGCAAGCTGTCGTTGCAGCGGATTGCGGCCGAGTTCGACCTCTCGGTCAGCCACTTTTCGCGCGCGTTCCGGAAGTCGACCGGCCTGCCTCCCCACCAGTGGCTGCTCCACCAGCGCGTGAAGGCCGCCAAGCAGCTGATGACGGTGCGCGAGCTCCCGCTGTCGGAGATCGCCATCGCGGCGGGGTTCGCCAATCAAAGCCACATGACGCGGGTGTTCTCCTCCATCGTCGGCATCAGCCCCGGCGCGTGGCGCCGTGACACGCCGGGCGGCGCCCGGAACGAGGAGGCCTGACCGGGAGCGGCTGCTCAGATCGGCTGGCTCCATCCGATCGGGAGGCGTGCCGGGGACACGGCGCAGGCGCGGCGCGCCGCAAAGATCTCGTCCGCCGGCAGGCCGATGCCCTCCGCGAGCGTGGCCGGATCGAACGGGAGGGCGCCGCGCGCGCACTCCACCTCCATGCCGGTGACGACGAGCGTGCCGAGCCGGATCGCCTCGCGGTCGTCCTCCTCCGGCCAGCGGGCGGTCACGTCCAGGATGGGGTCGCCCGGACGGCCGGGCAGCGCCATCACGCTGAAGCGCACGTCGCCCGCAGCGATGCGCCATGCAAGGTCGTCGAGCAGGACGGCGGCGGTCGTGGCACTCTCCTCCGCTCCCCTGCCGGCCTCGCCGCCGACCGGCACGATCTTGAACTTGATGAAGCGCGTCTCGCCCGTCGCGCTGGTGGCGGGAAAGGCATGAACGCCCCAGTAGACCGTGCCCGCATAGCTCGGCGGCGGGGGGGTGTCGGCGATGCAGTCGCTCTGATGCAGCGTCTCCGGATGGGCGGCGCAAAAGGCCCCGATGGCCTCCGGATCCGGCCTGCCCCCGGCGCGGGGACGGCGCGCCTCGATAAACCCCAGCATCTGCTCGAGCGTGCGGGCATAGTGCACCGGCGCGCTTTGGGCGACGATGTCGGACCGATGGGCATCGGCGCCGAGGCTGAAGCTGAAGCCGCGCAGCTTGCCGGCGGCCGCCCCGTTGGCGTCGCCGCCGCCGACCGAGAAGCGAGCCAGGATCCGCGACGGCCTGGTGAAGCTCCGTGATTTCGTGATGTCCCCGGCGTGATCCGAGGGGGCATAGGTGCCGCGAACGCATCGACCTCTGGCGAAGCTCGCGCCCGCCGTCGACGGATCACCGGCGACCGCCCGAAGGGCATCGACGATGGCTGCGGGCGTGGCGGCTCCGAACCGGGACATGGCGAACCTTCGCGTGAACACTAGAGCATTTCCGCGCTTCTTCGAATCGCCGAAATGCTCTATTTGTTTGTTTGTCGCGTTTTCTTCACGCGAACCGGCGTCCACTTCGCTCGAAAACGCTCTGGGCGCGCGTTCCGGCGCGCCCGCGGCCGGTGGGGCACCAGCCGCAAGCGCGCCCGATTCAAAATGTTGGAGCCTCTCCTGCGCTGCCGCCACGGGTAGGCGCCGGGCCCGCCGGCGTCTTTCCCAAAGCGGGCGCGGCTTGTCCGAACCTGCTCCAAACCACCGGCGAAGGCCGCCCCCGGGCCATCCGGGGCCCGTGTGGTGAGCCGGCAGACGCTGGCGCACCTGCCATTGTGGGACATCCCTTCACGTCAGGTGCCAAGCGGCCGTCGTGCTGACGGGCGCCAAGGCTTGGTGGGGCTCGCACGCACAGGGCGATCCGGGTGTCGCGCGAGTCGCCGGCCCGCCGTCCACCTAGACCTGTGGCCTAGGCGCATGAGCCCGTCGTACGGTGGTGCCGCCCCCCTGACCCGACGCAATGTGGCGCATCTCGTTCAAGACGAAGCGGAAAGGACGACGCGCCATGTCTGCGCTAAACGACAAGATCGTCATCGTCACCGGCGGAAGCTCCGGCATCGGTCGCGCCACGGCGCTGAGCTTCGCCGAGCGAGGCGCCAAGGTGCTGATCACCGGACGCCGCGCCGCGCCGCTCGAGGCCGTGGCCGCGCTGCACCCCCATATCGTCGCCGTGGTTGCCGACGCCGCGGCGCCGGGCGATGCGGCGCGCACCGTCGCCAAGGCCATCACCTCGTGGGGCGGCCTGGATGTGCTGGTCAACAATGCCGGCGCGGGCGCCATCCTGCCCCTCGCCAGCGCGACGGCCGAGCAGATCACGGCGATCCTTGCAGTCAACGTGCTCGGCCCGAGCCTGCTCGCCGCGGAGGCGCTGCCCCATCTGGCCCGCACCAAGGGAACGATCGTCAACGTTTCGAGCACGTTCGGCCACCGGCCGGCGGCCGGGCTGTCCCACTACGCGGCCAGCAAGGCTGCACTCGAGCAGCTGACGCGCTGCTGGGCGCTGGAGCTGGCGCCGCAGGGCATCCGCGTCAATGCCGTTGCGCCGGGACCGACCGAGTCGGGGGCTCTGACCGGCATGATGGGCCTCTCGCTCCAGGATGCGGCCGCCGTCCAGGACCAGGAGCGTGAGCGCATACCGCTCAAGCGACGGGGAAACCCGGACGATGTGGCGCGGTGGATCGTCGAGCTCGCCGAACCGGCCTCCAATTGGGTGACCGGCCAGGTGATCGCCGTCGATGGCGGCCTCGGCCTCACCTAGCCGGCCGCACCGGCCCGCCTGCGGGAGCCCTTGTCGATGAAGCGCCACCTCGCCGCCATCCTCGCTGCCGACGTGGTCGGCTACAGCCGGCTGATGGAGCAGGACGAGGCGGGCACGTTCGCCAGGCTGCGCGCGCTGCGCACGGAGCTCTTCGAGCCTCAGATCGCCAGGCATCACGGCCGCATCTTCAAGGTCATGGGCGACGGCCTGCTGGCCGAGTTCCTCAGCGTCGTCGACGCCGTCGCATGCGCGGTCGCGCTCCAGAGCGGCCTCGCCGCCCGCAACCTCGGCATCGACGACGGGCGGCGCATCGACGTGCGGGTCGGCATCAACCTCGACGACGTGATCGCCGAGGGCGACGACCGGCATGGCGAGGGCGTGAACATCGCGGCGCGCTTGCAGGAGCTCGCCGAGCCCGGCGGGATCGCCGTGTCGCGCACCGTCGCCGAGCACGTCGAGCGCAAGCTCCAGGTGAGGTTCGAGGGGCGCGGTAAGCACCAGCTCAAGAACATCGCGGAGCCGGTCTACGTCTACCGCATCCGCTCGCCCGCGCGTGCCGACACCGGATGCGGGCTGCCGCGAGAGGCTGCCTCGCTGCCCACGAGGCCGGCGGTGGCCGTCCTCGCCTTCGACAACATGAGCGGCGACCCGGCGCAACAATACTTCAGCGACGGCATCACCGAAGACATCATCACCGCCTTGTCCCGCGTGAAGTGGTTCCTGGTCATCGCCCGCAACTCGAGCTTCACCTACAGGGACCGATCGGTCGACGTGAAGCAGGTGGCGCGCGAGCTCGGGGTGCACTACGTGCTCGAGGGCAGCGTGCGCAAGGCGGGCGAGCGCGTGCGCATCACCGGCCAGCTCATCCAGGCCGATACCGGCGCACACATCTGGGCCGACCGTTTCGACGGCGAACTTTCGGACGTCTTCGACCTCCAGGACCAGATCACCGCGAGCGTCGTCGCCGCCATCGAGCCGTCCTTGCGGCGAGCCGAGATCGATCGGGCGCGCCGCAAGCCGACGGAGCGGCTCGACGCCCATGACTGGTATCTGCGGGCGCTGCCGCCCTTCTACACCCTGACCCGCGAGGGCGTCGACGAAGCGATCGCGCTGCTCGACCGGGCCATCGGCATCGACCCGCACTTCGCGCTGGCCAAGGCGCTGGCGGCGCGCTGTCATGCCTGGCGCGACCCGCTGGGCTGGGCAACGGCGCCCGCCGAGCGGGCGACCGCCGTCCGGCTCGGCCGCGAGGCGCTCCGCGAGGGCGCCGACGATCCATCGGTGCTGTGGATGGTCGGCTTTGCCATGTGGCAGCTGCGCGTCGATTTCGACGGCGCCCTCGAGCTCTACGACAGGTCGCTCGCGCTGAACCCCAATTGCCCGCAGGCGTTGACCCTGCGGGGCTGGGCGCTGGCAACCACGGGACGCCTGGACGAGGCGACCGCCGCACTGTCGTCCGCGCTGCGTCTCAGCCCCTTCGACCCCGAGACGTTCTTTACGATGTCGGCCCTGGGCTGGACCTGTCTCATGGCTGAGCGCTTCGACGAAGCCCTCGAATGGACCTCCCGGGCCCTGCGAGCGCGGCCCACCTTCGCCCCAGCCCTGCGCTTCCATGCGGTTGCGCTGGCCGAAGTCGGCCGATTGAACGAAGCGCGCGACGCGGTCGCGCGCCTCCTTGTGCTGGAGCCCGGCCTGACCGCGTCGAGCCTCCGCCGCCGGGCGCCGGTGCCAGACGCGAGGCTGATGGGCATCTACCTGGAGGGCCTGCGCCGGGCGGGGCTGCCGGATTGACGGCTTCGAAGCCGGGGCGGCGGACGGGCGGCGCCGCGCACGGCGATCATTGCCACCTCGGCAGGCCTCCTCCGTCGTGCCGCTCCGCCTCAGTCCTCGAAGCCGACGAACACCGCCGCCTCGTCCACCGACTTGCGGCGCGAGACGACCGCGTTGGCCGGGAAGCTGTCGTCGGGGTAGCCCATGGCAATGCAGATCATGATCACCTGATCGTCCGGGATACCCGCATGCTCGCGCACCACGGGCGACTGCATGATGCCCTGGCTGTTGATGACGCAGCCCAGGCCCCGGGCCCAGGCGGCATTGACCAGGGCATTGGCGACCGCGCCGCAATCGAAGGGGGCGACGTCGCTGCCGTGGATCGACCGGTCGTAGGTGACGACGATCGACACCGGTGCGTCGAACTGGCGGAAGCCGCGCAGCACCCAGTCCGTGCGCTTGTCCTTGTCGTGCCGCTCGATGCCCATGGCAGCGAACAGCTGCTTGGCGATCTCGATCTGGCGCTCCCGGTGCGTGCCGCCATATTCGCCATGGGTGCGGAACTCGCGCGAATGCGGCACGCCCGCCAGGTTGCGCTCGGTGTTGCCGACGCGGATGCGGTCGAGCGGCGCGCCGGTGAGCACATAGAAGTTCCAGGGCTGCGTGTTCAGCGACGACGGCGCGCGCATGGCTGTCTCGATCACCTCCCGGATCACCGCCTTGGGCACGGGATCGGGCTTGTAGCCGCGGATGCTGCGGCGGCCATGGACGACTTCATCGAAGGTCGGGGCGGAGCTGGCGGATGTGGTCATGGGCGCTTGTCCTCTCCAGGCCGCGGCGTCGCGGTCGGGCCGGCGCCAGGCGGTTCGGACGCTGTGTAGCTCATGCGCGGCGTGGGGTTAAGCGCATCCGGCGGGCCGTCCCGGTGCCGGCCGCCGATGCCGAGATAGCTGGCGGCGACGCGTGGATCGCGCGCCAGCTCGGCCGCCGGGCCCTCCAGCGCCACGCGGCCGAGTTCCAGCACGTAGGCGCGGTCGGCGACAGCGAGCGCGGCGCGGGCGTTCTGCTCGACCAGGAGGATCGCGACGCCGCGTTCGCGCAGCTCGGCGACGATACGGAAGACGTCGCGCACGATCAGCGGCGCCAGGCCCAGGCTGGGCTCGTCGAGCATGAGCAGGCGCGGCCGGCCCATGAGCGCGCGGGCCAGCGCCAGCATCTGCCGCTCGCCGCCCGAGAGGGTGGCGGCCAGCTGGCTGCGCCGCTCGGCGAGGCGCGGGAATAGGGCGAACATCTCGTCCTGCGAGGCCCTGCGCTCATCGGCGCCGTGGCGGAACGCGCCGAGCGCCAGGTTGTCGGCGACCGTCATGGAGCCGAACAGCGCCCGGTGCTCCGGCACCAGGCAAAGGCCGCGGCCGACACGCTCGCCGATGGCAAAGGGCGCGACGGCCTCGCCAGCGAAGCGGACGGCGCCGCGCGACGGCAGGATGCCCATGATCGCCGAGAGCAGCGTGGTCTTGCCGGCGCCGTTGCGGCCGATGACGGTGACGATCTCGCCCGCGCCGACGGCGATCGAGACGTCACTCACCGCCTCGACCTGGCCGTAGGCGACCGAGAGCCCCCTGACCTCCAGGAGCAGTGGCGTGGTCATGCGTCGGCTCCGAGGTAGGCCTCCAGCACGGCCGGATCGGCCTGCACGTCGGCGGGCCTGCCGTGGGCGATCTCGCGGCCGAAATCCATGACGAACACGCGGTCGGCGAGGCCCATGACGAAGTCCATGTCGTGCTCCACCAGGAGCACCGCCATGCCGTCGCAGCGCAGCCGGTCGATGAGGCCGGCGAGCTCCTGCTTCTCCTCGAAGCGCAGCCCGGCGGCGGGTTCGTCGAGCAGCAGCAGGCAGGGATCGGCCGCGACGGCGCGGGCGATCTCCAGCAGCCGCTGCTGGCCGAGCGGCAGGCTGCCGGCCCGGTCGTCGCAGCGGGCGGCGAGCCCCACCCGCGCCAGTTGCCGGCGCGCCTCGGCGAGCAGCTGCGCCTCCTCGCGGCGGTCGAGGCGAAGCATGGCGGCGACGAGGCCCTTGCGGCCCCTGAGGTGGGCGCCGATGGCCGCGTTCTCCAGCACCGTCAGCTCGGGCAGCAGGCGCACGTGCTGGAAGGTGCGTGCCAGGCCGTGCCGCGCCATCGCCCGCGGGCTCGAGCCGGCGGCGAGCTGGCCGCGGAAGACGATGGTGCCCGCCGTCGGCCGGTCGACGCCGGAGAGCTGGTTGAACAGGGTCGACTTGCCGGCCCCGTTCGGCCCGATCACCGCCAGCACCTCGCCGGCGCGCACGGAGAGGCTGACGTCGTCGTTGGCGAGGAGGCCGCCGAAGCGGCGTGTGATGCCACGCGCGTCCAGGATCACCTCGCCCGGCCGGGGCTTGGCGCGCATCGGCAGGGGGGCTGCCGTATCGCCTGCCGCAGGCGATGGGGGGCGCGGCCGGCGCGCGCGGCGGGCGGCGCGGCGCACGGCGCTGGCGATGCCGTCGGGCATGTGCTGCATCAGCACGATGACGAGCAGGCCGAAGACGACGGCCTCGAAGTTGCCGGTGCGGCCCGCGAGATGCGGCAGCAGGTCTTGCAGCCATTCCTTGCTGAGGATGAACACGGCGGCGCCGACGACGGCACCCCAGATGGAGGCGGCACCGCCGATCAGCGCCATGAACAGGTATTCGATGCCGGCGCCGAGACTGAAGGGCGCCGGGCTGACGAAGCGCTGGGTGTAGGCGTAGAGCCAGCCGGCGATCGCCGCGAAGGCGGCCGCGATGAGGAACGCGGCCATCTTGGCGCGGACCACGTCGATGCCCATGGAGCGCGCCATGAGCTGGCCGCCCTTCAGCGCCCGGATGGCGCGGCCCTGACGGGAATCGAGCAGGTTGGCGGTGACGAGCAGGGCCGCAAGCAGCACGGCCCAGATCAGCCATAGCAGCCGCCCGCCGCTGTCGAAGCGCACGCCGAACAGGCTGAGCACCGGGATGCCGGACAGGCCGGTGTAGCCGCCCAGGCTGTCCGCGGTGCCGAACAGGAAGGCGATGGCGAGCCCCCAGGCGATGGTGCCGAGCGGCAGGTAGTGGCCGGCGAGGCGAAAGGTGACGGCGCCGAGCACGACGGCGACGGCGAGGGCCAGCGCCAGCCCGAGCGCCAGGCCGCCCCAGGGCGAGCCGCCGAGCCAGGCGAGCGCCGGTGGCAGCTCGACCACCGTGGCGAGGTAGGCGGCGGCGTAGGCGCCGATGCCGACGAAGGCCGCCTGGCCGAAGCTGGTGAGGCCGGCGATGCCGGTGAGCAGCACGAGCCCCAAGGTGACCAGCGCGGCGATGCCGATGTTGTTGGCGAGCGTGACCTGGAAGGGCGTCAGCAGCAGCGGCGCCACGCCGACGGCGGCGATCGCCGCGGCGGCAAGGCTCAGCCGCCTCACTCCTCGTCCTCCACGCCGGTGCGGGCAAGCGAGCGCCACAGCAGCACGGGGATGAGCAGGGTGAAGACGATGACCTCCTTGTAGGCCGAAGCCCAGAAGGTGGCGAAGGACTCCGCCTGGCCGACCACGAGCGCACCCAGCGCGGCGAGCGGATAGCTGGCGAGGCCGCCGATGAGAGCCCCGACGAAGCCCTTCAGGCTGATGATGAAGCCGGAGTCGAAATAGATGGTGATGATCGGCGCGATGAGGACGCCGGACAGCGCCCCGATGAAGGCGGCGACGGCGAGGCTGACCCGGCCGGCGAGGTCGGGCGAGATGCCGACCAGTTCGGCGCCCAGCCGGTCGACGGCGGTGGCGCGCAACGCCTTGCCGTAGAGGTGGCGCTCGAAGCCGACGTAGAGCAGCCCGACCAGCAGCGCCGACACGGCGACGACCCAGAGCGTCTGGCTCTGGATCAGCGCCGGGCCGACCGTGAACACCGCGTCGGAGAACGGCTCGGTGCGCGCGCCCTCCGGCCCGAAGATGAACAGCGCGATGCCGACGAGGGCGACATGGGCGGCAATCGAGATGACCAGCAGCACCAGCGCATGGGCCGCAGCCACCGGCTGGAAGCACACGCGGTAGAGGAGCGGGCCGAGCGGCACGATGAGCGCGATGGTGACCAGCGCCTGCACGGCGTGGCCCAGCGCTGCCAGCGGCAGCAGCATGGAGAGCGCGGTGGCCGCCGCCGCCCACGCGCAGAGCCACAGCGTCGGCCGGCTCACCGCCGGCCGTCGGCGCGCCCGGACGCTCGCGATGAGGTCCATGGCGACGGCCGCCAGGCAGAGCGCCCCCAGCAGCCAGCCGAGGCGCACCGGCCGGCCTTCCTGCATGGCCGCCATGGTCAGCGCCGCGAAGGAGACGAACTCGCCCTGCGGGATCAGCAGGATGCGGGTGACGGAGAAGACCAGCAGGATGGCGAGGGCGAGCAGGGCATAGACGGCACCGCTGGTGATGCCGCTCTGCCCGAGCAGCATGGCCACTTGCAGGTTCAAGCGCGCGGCTCCGGCGGAGGCTCCGCGTTGCCGCTCACTTCACCAGGGCCCACTTGCCGTCCTTGACGGTGATGATGTGCAGGCCACGCTGGTCGAAGCCGCTGTGGTCGGCGGGGCTCATGGTGTAGACGCCCTGGGTGCCCGGCAGCTCCCTGGTCTCCTCCAGCGCCGTGCGCAGGGCGGCGCGGAACTCGGCCGTGCCGGGCTTGCCGGCCTTCAGCGCCTCCGGAATGGCGCGCTCGAGCAGGAGCCCCGCATCGAAGACGTTGGCACCGAACGTCGCCGGCACCGTGCCATAGAGCTTTTTGTAGCGGGCGATGTAGTCGGCAGCGATGGGCTTGGAGACGTCGGTGCCGGGCAACTCGTCGATCACCAGCATGCCGCCGGCGGCGAGGATCGTGCCCTCCACCTTCTTGCCGCCGAGCTTGAGATAGTCGGGCAGCGCCGCGCCGTGGGTCTGGTAATATTTGCCGCGGTAGCCCAGATCGTACAGCGTCGTCTGCGGCAGCACCGAAGAGCTGCCGGGGGCGGCGATCAGCACCGCGTCGGGCTTGGCGGCGATGAGCTTGAGCCCCTGCGCGGTCAGCGCGGTATCCTGGCGCTGGAAGCGCTCGCTGGCGACGACCTGGATGCCTTTCTTGGCAGCGCCCTCGCTGAACACCTTGAGCCAGTTGTCACCGTAGGGGTCGGCGGTGCCGATGACACCCACGGTCTTGACGCCGGTCTCGGCCATCTGGTCGAGCAGCGCCGCCGCCACCAGGCCGTCGTTCTGGGTGGTCTTGAACACCCACTTCTTCTTGTCGTCCATGGGCAGGATGACGGCGGCCGTGCCGACCGGCGCCAGCATCGGCACGCCAGCCTCGGCGACGAAGGGGATCACGCCGAGCGCGTTGGGCGAGCCCGGGGGGCCGATGATAGCGTCGACCTTGTCCTCGGTGATCAGCTTCTTGAAGGCCGTGACCGAGGCGGTCGGATCGCTCGCGTCGTCATAGAGGATGTAGTCGATGGCCTGGCCGCCGGCCTTGGTCGGCAGCAGCGCCACCGTGTTCTTCTGCGGGATGCCGACCAGCGCGATCGGCCCCGAGGCGGAGGTGACGACGCCGACCTTGACGTTGAGCGGGGCCTGGGCCTGGACGGCAGTGGCCAAGAGCACGCTGGCGAGCAGCGACAGAACGAGGCGATGCGCGGACACGCGGGCTCTCCCTTGCGAAACGGACCCAAACAAAGCCGCTATAGTTTGCCGCTTGCCGCCGGTCCGACCAAGGGAAGTTTAGTCAAGAAGATGGATGGCCGGGTCAAGCCCGGTCATGACGCTGGAAGGAGCGCGCCCACCTTCATGCCGTCATGGCCGGGCTTGACCCGGCCATCCAGCCGCAAAGACCCCCCATACCTAGCGCGCCGACTTCGCCAGGAAGCTTTCGACGTTGGCGCGGAAGGCGGGGGTGGCCATGCAGCGCACCATCTGCTCCATCTCGGCGTCGAGCTGCGCGGCGAAGGGGGTGTTCGCCGACTGCTGGATCAGCGCCTTGGTGGCGGCAATGGCCGTCGGTGCGGTGCGAGCGACGCGCTCGGCGAGCGTGCGTGTCGCCGCCTCCAATTCGGCCGCCGGCACCACCTTGTTGACCAGGCCCGCCTGGAAGGCCTGTTCGGCGGTCAGCCCGTCCTCGGCCAGGAACAGGGCGAGCGCGCGGCGGGCGCCGATGCGCTCGACCACGCCGATCGAGCCGCCGCCGTCGGGCGAGACGCCGAGCTTGGCGTAGGCCGGCACGAACTTGGCGTTCTCAGCCGCGATGCAGAGGTCGCCCAGCAGCGCGAGCGAGAAGCCGGCGCCGGCGGCCGAGCCGTGCACGCTGGTGATGACCAGCCGCGGCCCTTCACGTAGCGCCACGAGGAAGCGGTGCAATTCGCCCAGGAGGTCGCGGACCATCGGCTCGAGCGCGTCGATGTTCGCCGCGAAGGTGCGGATGTCGCCGCCGGCGCAGAAGGTGGGGCCCGCACCACGCAGGATGACGACGCGCACGTCGTCCCTCGCCGCCAGCTCATCGCCGATGCCGGCCAGCGCCGCGGCGAGTGTCGCGTCGATGGCGTTGTAGGCTTCGGGCCGGTTGAGCGTGATGGTGGCGATCCGCCCGTCGATATCCAGCAAAGCAGCCGCAGGACCCGTCATATCAGCAGCCCTCCGCCGCAGACCACGACCTGGCCGCTAATGTAGTCGGATTCCGGCGAGCAGAACAGGTAGACGGCATTGGCCGCCTCCTCGGGCTTGCCGGCGCGGCCGAGCGGGATCATGCGCGCCATCGTATCGAGCATCTGCGACTGGACGCCGACCTTGATCTCGCGACCATCGACGTCGATGGTCTTCTGCGGCTGCTGCTGCTCGATCGCCTGGGTCAGCCGCGTCTCGATGAGGCCGAAGGCGACGCAATTGACGTTGACCTTGTAGCGCCCCCACTCCTTGCACATGGTCCGCGTCAGGCCGATGAGCGAGGCCTTGGCCGAGGAGTAGCTGGCCTGGCCGGCGTTGCCGTAGAGGCCCGCGATCGAGGAGATGTTGACCACCTTGCGGAACACCTCCTGGCCGGCCTCGGCCTCCTTGCGCGAGAACGCCCGGATCGGCTCGGAGGCTGCCCGCAGCAGGCGGAAGGGCGCCACCAGGTGCACGTCGACCATGGCCTGGAACATGTCGTCGGTCATTTTCTGGACCGTGGCGTCCCAGGTGTAGCCGGCGTTGTTGACGATGATGTCGAGGCCGCCGAAGGCCTCGATGCCGGCGTTGACGAAGCGGTCGGCGAAGCCCGCCTCGGTGACGCTGCCGTTGACGGCGATGGCCTTGCCGCCACCGTCCTTGATCTCGGCGGCGACCGCGTCGCCCGGCTCCGCATCGAGGTCGTTGACCACGACGCTGGCGCCCTCGGAGGCAAGCTTGAGGGCGATGGCGCGGCCGATGCCGCGCCCAGAGCCGGTGACCAGGGCAACCTTGCCCGTCAGCTTAGCCATGCGCCTTCTCCCAGCCATCGAGCCCCGCGGTCGCCTCGCCTTGCAGCTTCACCTCGCCGTTCTGGTCCTTGGCGATGAGCGCGATCCTGGCGCGCCGCTCGCCGCCCTCCTCGACGATGCCGGTCACTTCACCCTCGGCGGTAATCTCGGCGCCGACCTGCGTGATGGCGACGAAGCGCACGGTGTAGGAGCGCACCGCCGCCTGCGGCACGACGTTGGTGAGGGCGCGGCCGAGCCGCGACATCACCAGCATGCCGTGGGAGAACACGTCGGGGAAGCCGAACGCCTTGGCGAAGTCGCTGTCCACGTGGATCGGATTGTGGTCGCCGGAGGCGCCGCAATAGAGTGCCAGCGTGTGACGGGTGATGGGGCCGAAGCGCTCCTCGATGATGCGCTTGCCGACGAGCCCTTCGGCGGTGGCCTGGACGGACTCGCTCATTGGCCGGCTCCCGGATTGCGCACGACGGTGGTGCCGGTGAGGTCGGCGACGTGCTCGCCCGCCCCGTTCTCGACCCGCGTTTCCTGGGCGATGATGGTCATCGCCCCACCCTTCTTGTCGGCCATGTCGACGATGCGGGTGGTGAAGGTGAGCTCGTCGCCCACATAGACCGGCTTGTGGTAGCGAAAGCCCTGCTCGCCGTGCAGCAGCCGGCCGACGTCGACACCGAGGTCCTCGGTCAGCGCAAAGGGCCGCTCCGCGTCCATCATCTGCAGGCAGAACAGATAGGTGGGTGGGACCGGGATGTCGCGGAAGCCGGCGGCCTGAGCCGCCGCCTTGTCGTGATAGATGGCGCCCTCCTCGCCGATGGCCTTGAGGAAGAAGCGCAGGCGCTTGGGCTCCACCGTGGCGCGGGTCGCGGGCCGCGTCTGGCCGACGATCGATCTGTCGAGCATGGGATCAGGCCCTCTCGTAGAGTGTCACGACGCAGGCGCCGCCGAGACCCAGGTTGTGCTGCAGGGCGATGCGGGCGTTCTCGACCTGGCGGGGACCGCCCTGGCCGCGCAGCTGCCAGACCAGCTCGGCGCATTGGGCAAGGCCGGTGGCGCCGAGCGGATGGCCCTTGGACAGGAGGCCGCCGGAGGGATTGGTGACGACGCGGCCGCCATAGGTGTTGTCGCCGTCCCAGATGAACTTCTCGGCCGTCCCCTCCGGGGTCAGGCGCAAGCCTTCGTAGGTCAAGATCTCGTTGGCGGTGAAGCAGTCGTGCAGTTCGACCACGTCCACGTCCTCCGGCGCGATCCCGGAATCGGCGTAGACCTTGTCGGCCGCCGCCGCGGTGAGGTCGAAGCCCACCACCTTCATCATGCTCTTCTCGGTGAAGGTGGAGGGAAAGTCGGTTGTCATGGCCTGGGCCCGGATCGTCACGTCGGCCTTGAGGCCGCGACGCTTGGCGAACTCCTCCGACACCAGGATCGCCGCCGCGGCGCCGCACGTGGGCGGGCAGCACTGGAGGCGGGTGAGCGGCCCGTACATCGGGGTCGAGGCCATGACCTCCTCGACGGTGACCGGCTTGCGGAAGATCGCCTTGTCGTTGTGCTCGGCGTGGCGGCGGGCTTTCACCGAGATCTTGGCGAAGGTCTCCGTCTTGGCGCCGTAGCGCTTCTGATATTCGGCGCCGGCACCGCCGAACACCTTGATCGCCATCGGGGCGTCGATGTTCTGCGAACCCTCGTTGGCGATCTCGACGAAGCGCCCGAGCGGGCTCGGCCGGTCGTTGTAGATGTCACCGAGCGCTCCCGGCACCATCTGCTCGAAGCCGAGCGCGATGGCGCAGTCGACGATGCCCGCCTCGATCGCCTGGCGCGCCAGGTAGAGCGCGCTCGACCCGGTGGAGCAGTTGTTGTTGACGTTGATGACCGGTATGCCGGTCATGCCGACCCGGTAGAGCGCCGCCTGGCCGCTGGTGGAATCGCCGTAGACGAAGCCGACATAGGCCTGCTCGACGTCGGCGTAGGAGAGCCCCGCGTCCTCCAGCGCCATGCGGGCCGCCGTGGAGCCCATCTCGTCGTAGTTGGCACTGGTGCCCGGCTTGACGAAGGGGATCATGCCGACCCCCGCGACTTTGACCCGTTGAGCCATCTCGTCCTCCCTGCCTGCCGCGTCGGAGAGCTTTACAAACGCTTTCCGATCGGTCAGTCTTTCCATGACTCATCGGTAACTTTAGCGCCCAGGCGCGTCAAGAGGCAGGGATGCGAGGACGTTCCGGATCGGCCCACAAGCTGGCGCCGACGACCGACGCCGATTCACCGTGGCGGCCGTTCGAGGACCGCCGCCGCGACCGCGACGTGAAGCGCGACGCGGTGCTGCGGACCGCGGCGCAGCTGTTCCTCGAGCTCGGCTACGACCGCACCTCGCTGGCGGAGGTGGCCGAGCGGCTGAACATCACCAAGCCGGCACTCTACAACTACTTCGGCAGCAAGGAAGAGATTCTGGCCGAGTGCTACCGCCTGGGCCAGGAGATGAGCCAGGCGAGCCTCACTGCCATCGCCGCGATGCCGGGGACCGGCCTGGAGCGCGTGGGGGCGCTGATCCGCGACTACGCCGAGATCATGACGCGGGACTTCGGGCAGTGCCTGGTGCGCGTCGACGACCGGGTGCTGTCGCCCGACTCCCGGCGCCACGTGCGGGCCGGCAAGCGCTTGATCGACCAAGGCTTCCGCCGCTTCATCAGCGAGGGCGTGGCCGACGGCTCGATCCTGCCGTGCGACGTCAAGGTCGCCGCCTTCACCGTGGCCGGCGCGCTCAACTGGATCGGCCATTGGTACCGCCCCGGCGGCGAGCTCGAGCCGCAGCAACTGGGTGAGGAGTTCGCCCGGCGACTGACGATGGGGCTGGCCGCCGCACCGCAGCCGGAGCCCGCACCGGCCAGGCGGCGGCGCCGGCCGCCGGAGGCCGGTGACGAGCCCGGCGGAGCGGCGCCCAAGAAGAGGCGCAAAGCCCTCTGACCACCAAACCAGGGAGGAATTGATGAACATCACCCAAGGATTGCGGCGGGCGCTGCAGATGAAGGCCGGCGGCATCGCCGTGCTGGAGGGCGACAAGTCCTGGACCTGGGGCGAGGTGGGCGCGCGCGTGGCGCGCCTCGCCGGCGCCCTGCACGGGCTGGGCATCGGCGACGGCGACCGCGTCGCCGTGCTGGCAATGAACAGCGCGCGCTATCTGGAGCTCTACCTCGGCACCGCGTGGGCCGGCGGCGTCATCGTGCCGCTCAACATCCGCTGGAGCGTGCTGGAGAATACCGACGCCCTACAGGACAGCGGCGCCAAGGTCCTGTTCGTGGATCAAGCCTTCATGGAAGCGGGCCAGGCTCTCGCCCAGGCGTTGCCCGACGTGCGCCTCGTCTACGCCGACGACGGCACCGCGCCGGCCGGCATGGCCGACTACGAGGCGCTGCTGGCGGCAGCGACCCCGGTTGCCGATGCCATGCGCGGCCGCGACGACCTGGCCGGCATCTTCTACACCGGCGGCACCACCGGCCGGTCCAAGGGCGTGATGCTGAGCCACGGCAATCTGGTGACGGATTCCCTGCATGCGCTGGCGGAGGGGATGTTCAGCCCCACGGGCACCTACCTGCACGCCGCGCCCATGTTCCACCTGGCCAACGGGGCGGCCATGTACGCCATGCTGTTGGGCGCCGGCACCAATGTCATCGTCCGCGCCTTCAGCCCGGAGGCGGTGATGGACGCCATTGCGCGCCACCGCGTCACGCAGGTGCTGCTGGTGCCGACGATGGTCCAGATGCTGGTCGATCATCCCGCCATGGGCAGCCGCGACCTGTCGTCGCTCGAGCGCATCCTCTACGGCGCCTCGCCGATGTCCGAGGCGGTGCTCGACCGGACGGCCGCGGCCCTGCCGCACGTGGAGTTCATGCAGGCCTACGGCATGACCGAGCTGTCGCCGATTGCCACGTTGCTGCCGCCCGAGGAGCACGTGGCCGGCCGCGCCAAGGGGCGGCACCGTTCCGCCGGCCGGGCGGCCATCGGCGTCGACGTGCGCATCGTCGACGAGGATGACAACGAGGTGCCGCGCGGCACCATCGGCGAGATCGTGGCGCGCGGCGCCAACGTGATGATGGGCTACTGGAACCGGCCGGAGGAGACGGCCAAGGCCGTTGTCGACGGCTGGATGCACACCGGCGACGGCGGCTACATGGACGAGGACGGCTTCGTCTACGTGGTCGACCGCATCAAGGACATGATCATCTCTGGCGGCGAGAACATCTACTCGACCGAGGTGGAGAACACGGTCGCGCAATACCCCGGCGTGCTTCAGTGCGCCGTCATCGGCATCCCCGACGAGCGCTGGGGCGAGGCGGTGCACGCCATCATCGTCGTGCGACCGGACGCCGAGATCGACCCGGCCCAGGTCATCGCCTTCTGCAAGGAACGCATCGCCGGTTACAAATGCCCGCGCAGCGTCGAGGCCCGCACCGAGCCGCTGCCCATGTCGGGGGCCGGCAAGATCCTGAAGCGCGACCTGCGCCAGCCGTTCTGGCAGGACCGGAACCGCCGCGTCGCCTGAGCCCGGCAAGGTGCCCGCATCAGCGTCATGGCCGGGCTTGACCCGGCCATCCATCCGCTGAGAAACGTGGCGTCGGGTCAGCCCTGAAGCTGGATCTTATTGGATTGATGGATGGCCGGATCGACTCCGGCCATGACGGCAGGGCGCGATTCGCCCTCGTCGCGCCGCGAGGCGCTTTGCAAGTCGCGCTCCATCTGGCAAAGGCTCCACGCCACCGGAGCTCAGATTCCATGGATCGCACCACGGCGCTCGTGCTGCCCGTCGTCATGTTGATGGCCTCGAACGTGTTCATGACGTTCGCCTGGTACGGCCATCTCCGCTTCACCGAGCGGCCGTTGTGGCTGGTGATCGTGGCGAGCTGGGCCATCGCCTTCGCCGAATATTGCCTCGCGGTGCCCGCCAATCGCATCGGCTACGCCGTCTACAGCGCCGCCGAATTGAAGACGATGCAGGAGGTCATCACCCTCGTCGTCTTCGCCGGCTTTTCGGTGCTGTTCCTCAAGGAAAGCCTCACCATCAATCACGCCATCGGCTTCGCCTTCATCATGCTCGGCGCCTTCTTCGTCTTCAAAGGGCCGCTGGGCTGATGGCGCGGGGTGACCGCCGACGCAATTCATCGCGGCGCAAGGCGCGGCAATAGGAGTTGGAGCTCTTCTATCCGGACAGAGATTGAATTCGACCGGATAGAGATGCTCTCGAGACCCGCATGACCATCATCGAGCACCTCTTCGCCACGCCGATCTACCGCGCCGAACTCGCCGGCGACGGCGGCCCGTCCGCCCTCGTCGCCGAGCTCGACGCCGCCTGCCGCTCCGTCGCCGTGGACGACGAGGCCGGGCAGCGCTGGTGCGCCAGGAACGGCTACCCCGGCTACACCTCCTACGCCTCGCTCGACGACCTGCCTTGGCGCCTCCCGGTGTTCGGCCGGCTCGTCAAGCAAATCGACCGGCACGTCGCCGCCTTCACCAAGGCGCTCGAGTTCGATCTCTCCGGCGGCAAGCTCGTGTGCGACTCGCTCTGGATCAACGTGCTGCCGCCGGGCGGTGTGCACACCTCCCACATCCACCCGCATGCGGTGGTGAGCGGCACTTTCTATGTCGCCATTCCACCCGGCGCGAGCGCGCTCAAATTCGAGGACCCACGGCTCGGCTTCATGATGGCGGCCCCGCCGAGGAAGCGGAAGGCTGCGCAACAGAACCGGCAGTTCGTCTCGATCGCTCCGGCGCCCGGCACGCTGCTTTTGTGGGAGAGCTGGTTACGCCACGAGGTGCCGCTGAACGAGGCGGACGAGGAGCGCATCAGCGTGAGCTTCAACTACGCCTGGAAGGACGGCGGCGAGCGCCGACGCGGCAAGGGCGCCTGACGTCGCTGTCCGCAGGCCTGCTGATCACCCGCCCTGCGCCAGCGTGACGGAGAAGCCGAAGCTGCGACTCTGCGTCGGCGCGACCTCGACGATGCCGGGTTTGGCGAACAGATCCGCCGGCTTCTGATCGGCGCCCGCGGGCCGGGCATCGTCGGCGTAACCCTGCCACGGCTCAATGCAGATGTAGGGGGCGCCGGCTCCCGGTTTGGTCCAGATCCCGAGGCTCGTCATCTCCGGGAAGTCCACGACGAGGGACGGCCCTCCCGGCGCACCATAGACGATGCGGCGGCTCGCCGTCTGCTTGAAGACGAGGGCCCCCGCGGCGAGCAGCGCGTCGGAGAGCGGCAACGTGCGGCCGATGACCGGGTTCGGCTCGGGCCGGGTCAACAGACCGTCCGCGTCTGGACGGACGACCGGCGCCGTCTCGTCCCTGTCGAAGGTGAGGGTGTGGGCGGCGCGCTCCGCGCCGTAGGGCAGCGGCCAGCAGAAGGCCGGATGGAAACCCAGCGAGAACGGCAGGGGCTTGCGGCCGGTGTTGGTCACGCTCGCGGTGACAGAGAGGGTGGAACCCGCCAGCGCGTAGGTGACATCCAGGCGGAACGGGAACGGATACACCGCCCGCGTCGCCTCGCTTTCGGTCAGCCGCAGGGTGGCCTGGTCGGAATGGCGCTCGACCAGGCTGAACTCGCTGCGGCGGGCAAAGCCATGCTGCGGGAGACGGTAGACTTCTCGACCGATGCGGTAGGCCCCGCCGGCCAGCGCGCCGACGATGGGGAACAGAAGTGGCGCATGCCCGCTCCACACGGCGGGATCCCCGTTCCAGAGCAGATCGCGGCCGTCGCCGTCCCGCAGCACGACCATTTCGGCGCCGAGCGTGGCGACCTCCACGAACAGACCATCGGATTTGATCGAGATGCGATCGTCGTTGCTCGCCTGCATCGGATGTCACTCGCAGTGTGGAGTTGAACCAGTCGATCACTTCCCCGCCAGCGCCGGTCGCACCGCCGGCGTGCGCCGGAGCGTCATCGTCGCGGCGAGCACGATCAGCCCGCCAGCGAACAGCAACAGCCAGATCGGGACGGCCATGGTGAGCAGCGCTGCGGCGAGGCCGGCCACGAAGAAAGCCAGCGCCGTCATCGCCGCGCCGATGCCGAGCGCCCAGCCCTGCTCATCGGCCGAGGCGGAATCGCTGATCAAGGCGAGCAGGCCGACGAAGGCCGGCAGGTTGGCGGCTGCGACGATGAACGCCAGCGCCCATTGCACGTGGACCGGCAGCGGCGCCGCGGCAACGAGGATGCCGATGCCGCAGGCCCAGCAGCCGATGGCGGCCACCCGCCTCTCGTCCTTCAACCGTGCCGCCAGCCCATTATAGACAACGGTCGTGCCGATGACGAAGCCAAGCCCCACGGTCCCCGAGAATAGGCCGAGCTCGAGCGAGGACAAGCCGTAGACCCGCTGCATGATGACCAGGATGTAGATGTAGTAGAGCGCAAAGCCGAGTTGGAACAACAGGAACGTCAGCGCCAGCGGACCGATGACGGGATGGCGCAACGCCCGCACGAAGAGCTCGACGGGGCGCCGCCAGCTCAACCGCAGTGGCCGCAGCACCCCGTCAGCCAGCGGCGCCAGGCCGATGAGCGCCAGCGCCGCGAGGCACAGCACCAGCGCAAAGGCCAGTGGCGCGCGCAGGTCCAGATGGCTCAGCGCGCCGCCCGCCATCGGCCCGACCACCAGCCCGACGCAATTCACGAACACCACCATCGACAGATCCCGACCGCGCTCTTCGTCCGTCGACCTGTCCATCATCGCCGCCTGGGCGATGGGGCCGGTTCCCGCCATCAGTCCCGACATGAGTCGGCCGGCGAGGAAGAGGAGGAGCTCCCGCGTCTCCACCGCGAGCCACATCAACGCGTAGGCGACGGCAAGGCCAGCCATGCAGAGCATCAGCGTGCGCTTGCGCCCGAACGCATCCGACAGGTCGCCGAGCAGGCTCGCGCCGAAGAACATGCCAAGGGGGAATAACGAGAACGCGAGCGACAGATAAACCTCGCGCAGGGCCGGCCGGTAGATGCCGACCACCGCCGGATCGTGGAAGAGCGCCACGATGACCGGATACATCAGCCCGAACGAGAAAATGTCGATGAAGACCGCCGCGAACAGCGGCAGCATGGCCTTGATACGCGGATCAAACATCTCGTGGCCCCCGCCGGTGCGCGCAAGGTGCCCGTTCCGGGGAGCGGCGTCAAAGCGGCCGGCCCCAGTGCGCGCCGGGGCGTTCCTCAGGCTCCGAGGACCGGCACCGCGAACAGCCGCTGGGGCGTGGCGAAGCCGCGCAGCGAAAACGCGCCGAGCGGCGTCAGCTGCTCGGGCGCGTGGTGGGCGAACTCCTGGGAGGCGATGATGGGGTGGCCGAGATCCGCCGTCATCCCCTCGATGCGAGCCGCCAGGTTCACCGCCGGCCCGATGCAGGTGAAGTCGAGCCGGTTGCCACCGCCGACGTTGCCCCAGAGCACGTCACCGAAGTGCAACGCCAGGCCGTGGCGAAGATCCGGCGCCTTGGCGGCCAGCTCCGCGCTGGCCTGGCGCGCCGCCCGCAGGGCAGCGGCGCACGTCGCCGCCGCAGCGGCCTCGACGCCCGCCGGAAAGATCGCCAGCAGCCCGTCACCCAGGAACTTCAGCACCTCGCCCCCATGCTCGGCGATCGCGGGCACCTGACAGTCGAAGTAGAGATTGAGGGTCGCCGTCAGCTCCGCCGGCGACAGGCGATCGGCGAGCGGCGTGAAGCCGCGCAGGTCCGACAGCCAGACGGCGGCCCGCACGCTCTCCGTGTCACCGCGCCGAATGTGGCCCGCGAGAATGCGCGCGCCGGCGTTCCGGCCGACATAGGTGTCGAGCAGTGTCGTCGCCGTGCGCCGCATGGCCCAGATCTCGGCCAGCCGCGCCAGCGGGGCCATGAGCGCCTCGAGGGCGGCGACCTGCGGGTCGGCGAACCCCTGGGGAGCCGCCGTCGCCCAGGTGCCGACCTGAACATCGCCATTGGTGAAGCGCAGCGGCATCGCCAGAAAGTCGGTGACACCCTGTTCGCGCAGATCCGCCAGGATGGGGAAGTCGAACGGGCAACCGGGATCGATCAGCCGCCGGCGCAGCCCCACGCCGGTGCGTCCCACGGCCGACACGGGGCTGTCGCGGAAGACGTCGCTGTCGCGGAAGGCCAGCGGCGCATCATTGATGCTCACGCCCTCGCCCGCCCGCCAGATCAGCGCCCGGCCCATGATGTCCGGATGCAGCATTTCCACGAAGGCCGCAGCTCGTGTCAGGGGCAGTCCGGCGGCCAGCAGCCGCTCGCAGGTGCCGGAAAGGACCTCCTCCGCCGCGGCAGCGCCAGGCGCGCCGGCGATCAGCCAGCGCATCACCGCCCCGGTGTCGGTCACGCCTGCCTCCCGGCTGCGTCGGCGCATGGCGCCGACGCATGGCGTCCTTCCCGCAGGCGCCGCAGCGCTCCGTGCTCAAGGATGTGGAGCATCTCGATCCGACCGGACGATGCCATCCGATGAAACGATGTCCGAGGCCCGGGGCCGATCCCGCCGGCCCTCGGACCACGCCCGGATCAGTTGTCGAGGAAGCTGCGCAGCTTGCGCGAGCGGCTCGGGTGCTTGAGCTTGCGGAGCGCCTTGGCCTCGATCTGACGGATGCGTTCGCGGGTCACCGAGAACTGCTGGCCGACCTCCTCCAGCGTGTGGTCGGTGTTCATGCCGATGCCGAAGCGCATGCGCAGCACGCGCTCCTCGCGCGGCGTCAGCGAGGCGAGCACGCGTGTCGTCGTCTCGCGCAGGTTCGACTGGATCGCTGCATCGATCGGCAGGATCGCGTTCTTGTCTTCGATGAAGTCGCCGAGGTGGCTGTCCTCCTCGTCGCCGATAGGCGTCTCGAGCGAGATCGGCTCCTTGGCGATCTTCAGCACCTTGCGCACCTTCTCGAGCGGCATGGCCAGCTTCTCGGCCAGTTCCTCCGGCGTCGGCTCGCGGCCGATCTCGTGCAGCATCTGCCGTGAGGTGCGGACGATCTTGTTGATCGTCTCGATCATGTGCACCGGGATGCGGATGGTGCGGGCCTGGTCGGCGATCGAGCGGGTGATGGCCTGCCGGATCCACCACGTCGCGTAGGTGGAGAACTTGTAGCCGCGCCGGTACTCGAACTTGTCCACCGCCTTCATCAGGCCGATGTTGCCCTCCTGGATCAGGTCCAGGAACTGCAGACCGCGGTTGGTGTACTTCTTGGCGATGGAGATGACGAGCCGCAGGTTCGCCTCGATCATCTCCTTCTTCGCCTGGCGGGCTTCGCGCTCGCCCTTCTGCACCATCATCACGATCTTGCGGAACTCGGCGATCTCGAGCCCCGTCTCAGCCGCCAGCGTCTGTATGTCCTGACGGATGGCGCGGATGCGGTCCTTCTCCTGGGCGACGAAATTCTTCCAACCGCGGGTGCCGAGCTTGGAGACGCGGAGGATCCACTTGGGGTCGAGCTCGGCGCCTTGCGACTGGCGCAGGAAGTCTTCGCGCGCCACGCCGTAGCTCTCGCCGAGCCGCAGCAGCCTGCTCTCCATGCCGATCAGGCGCTTGTTGATATCGTAGAGCTGCTCGACCAGCGCCTCGATGCGGTTGGCATTGAGCGACAGCGACTTCACGTCGGCGACGATCTCGTCCTTGAGCTTGCGGTACTTGCGCTCCTGGGCGGGCGACAGGCGCAGGCTCTGCAGCCGGTTCTCGATATCCTGGTCCTGCAGGCGGCGCAGGCGCTTGTAGGCGTCGGCGATCTTGTCGAACGTCTCCAGCACGCGCGGCTTGATCTCGGCTTCCATGGCCGACAGGGAGATGTTGTTCTCCATGTCGTCCTCGTCGAGATCGTTCGGCAGCTCCGGCTCGGCGATATCCGGCGCGCCGTCGGCCGCCCCTTCGGCCGCAGCCTCGCCCGCGGCGCCGTCACCACCGATCTCGACCGGCGAGTTCTTGGCGTCGGGACCGGCGTAGGTCGCCTCCAGGTCGATGATGTCGCGCAGCAGCACCTTGCCTTCGACGAGTTCGTCGCGCCAGATGATGATGGCCTGGAAGGTCAACGGGCTTTCGCACAGACCGGCGATCATGGCCTCGCGGCCCGCCTCGATGCGTTTGGCGATGGCGATCTCGCCCTCGCGCGACAAAAGCTCGACCGAGCCCATCTCGCGCAGGTACATGCGGACGGGATCGTCGGTGCGCTCGGACGGCTCGCTCTTGGTCTCGGTCTTGACCACGACGGCGCGCGGCTGCGCCTCCACGAGTTCGCCGCCCTCGGCCTCCTCCTCCTCGGACTCGCCCTCCTGGGCCTCCTCACCCTCGTCCGACTCGACGACGTTGATGCCCATCTCGGAAAGCTGGGACAGCACGTCCTCGATCTGCTCCGAGTTGAACTCCTCCGGCGGCAGAACCTCGTTCAGCTCGTCGTAGGTGACATAGCCGCGCTTCTTGGCAAGCTTGATCATCCGGCGGACGCCGGCGTCGGTCAGATCGAGGAGCGGTCCGTCCGCCTGCGGCTCCGCGGCCTCCGGGGCGTCGTCCCGCTCTGTCGTCTTCGTTGCCATTCGCTCACGCTCCAACTTCGGCCGCAGTGCGCCTGCGGCATCGGGCGCTTTCGCGTCCCTCTGAATCAGGATGCATGCGGGGCGCACCGCCCCACATGCATCCTGACCGATGCACAACCTGCGGTATGAGCCCATTCGGTCCATGCCGCATCCCCGCAGCGGACCCAAGGTCCGGCCGCAGGCTCCGATCTACCCCTGGCCCCAGCACAGCAGGGCGGCGCAGGCCCCCTTGCCCGGCCACCCGATCCATGCTCGATACGCGAACGGATGTCGAATCGTCCGACAGGATATGGCGTCCGCCGATCCGTTCCGACACCCCCTGGCCGGCGAAGCCGCGACCGGCTTCCTGGCGAGCAGGCCGCAGGGGCACCTCGTCCCGGACCAACCGCCGCCGGGCGCTTCCAGAATCTGTCCCGATCAGATGGGCCATCCGCGCGGACCATCCCCAACTCTTTGAATCTGGCTGGCTTCATTGCGAACGGGCGAGCCCGCTCGCTGCGAAGCGCTCTAGCCGCAAGAGAGTTAACCTCTCCTTGCGACGGTATGCCACCGACACTCCTTCATATACGCAGATGGCCGTGGTGACCGAAGCCGTCGATGTCGGCCTCCGTGCCCTCTAAAGAGGTAAGCTGCATCTTCACGTCCCGCAGCCAGGCGAGATTCGCCTCACTCTCGTCTTCGGCGAGCGCGCGCTCGGCTGCCCGCAGCTCGCTATTTAGCGCGCCGGCGCGGCGATGCAAGACCATGACTTGCCGCAGCATTTCCTCCGCGTCGGCCGGATCCGCCTCCGGATCGAGCGCCCAGGTGTCGCCCGGACGCAGCAGCAGCCGCAGACGGGTCAGCGCGTCCTCGAGCCCGGCCCGCCGCACCTGCGCCCGCAGCCGCTCGGCCAAGCCGTCGGCGGGGTCGGGCCCACCTTCGTCATGGTGCGAGGCAGCGCAGTCGATCAGCTGCGCGGCAAGCTTGCGTGTCTCGGCGCCGGTGAACTCGATCTCGGCGAGTTCTTCGCAGTGGCGGGCCAGCAAGCGCGGATGCGCCAGCAGAACCAGCAGAATCAACGCCTCGCGCGGCTCGTCCGCGGGCTTGGTCCGCAGGAAGAGCGGGTGGCGGGAGAGCGCCGCGCTGGCGCGCAAGGGCGCGCCGGCACCGACCGAGGTGCCCAAGCCCCGGCGGAAGCCGCCCGCGGCGGGGCGCGAATCACGTCCAGCCCGGCCCTGATTGTAGCCGGAGCGGCGTGTGGGCCCGCGCGAATCGGGAATCAGCGCCGCGATTCGGCCGTTCATCTCGGCGCGGTAGTGACGCCGCACCGTCTCATCCTGGATGGAGTTGATGATTTCCCGCACGCGATGCTCCAACGCTGCCCGTTGGTCGGGGGTATCGAGTGGCGTTGCCTCCGCTTCGCGCGCCCACAGCAGCTCGACCAGGGGGCGTGCCGCCGCCACGACGGCGCGGACCGCCGCCGCACCCCCGTCCCGTAGCAGGTCGTCGGGGTCCTGCCCCTCCGGCAGGAGGGCGAAGTTCACCGACTTGCCCGGCGTCAGCAGCGGCAGCGCCAGGTCGATGGCCCGATAGGCGGCGCGGCGCCCGGCCCTGTCGCCATCGAAGCAAAGCGTCGGCGCATCGGCTGCCCGCCAGAGCAGCCCGAGCTGTTCCTGCGTCAGCGCGGTTCCCAGCGGTGCGACCGCCTGCGGAAGCCCCGCCCGCGTCATGGCGATGACGTCCACATAGCCCTCCACCACCACGATGGCCGCCGTGTCGGCGGGGCCACTGCTCACCGGCCCGCCGCGAGCCGTCTTGCGCGCCTGATGGAAGTTGTAGAGCAGCGATCCCTTATGGAAGAGCGGCGTCTCGGGGCTATTCAGGTACTTTGGCTGCACGTCGGCCGCCATGGCCCGGCCGCCGAAGGCGACGATTCGGCCCCGAGCATCGGCGATGGGGAACATGACGCGGTCGCGGAACCGGTCATAGGGGACGGCGATGTCGTCGCCGCTGACCAAGAGTCCCGCATCGATCATCGGCTCGCGGCCGAAGCCCTTGCTCGCCAGATAGTCGCGCAGCGCGAAGCGGTCGGCAGGAGCATAGCCGAGGCGAAAGCGGCTGCGCACGTCGGGCCCGAGCTCGCGGCCGTCGAGATAGGCGCGGGCGCGGCCGCCGCGGCTGCCGCCGAGCTCGGCTTCGAAGAAGGCCGCGGCCAGCTCGAGCGCCTCATGCAGCCCTTGCCGGCGCTCCTCGCGCCTGGCGTCATCCGCGGTGAGCTGCGGCAGGGCGATGCCGGCCTCGGCCGCCAATCGCTCCACCGCCTCGTTGAAGCTCAGCCCCTCCGTCTCCATGACGAAGGTAAAAATGTCGCCGTTCTTGCCCGACGAGAAATCGAAATAACGCTGCTTGTCGTCGTTGACGAAGAAGGACGGCGTCTTCTCCGCGTTGAATGGCGAAAGCCCCTTCCACTCACGCCCGGCCTTGATCAGCCGCACGCGCTTGCCGACCACCGCCGTCACCGGCAGCCGCATCTTGATCTCGTCGAGAATGGACGGAGGGAAACGCATGGGCTGTCTGCTGTGGCCCCTCGGCGGGACGATCGCAAGATCGGATCATGCCCGGTTCGGCCACGCCGCTCCACTGCGAGCTGCGTCTGCCTTTCCGGCAGTTGGAGCGCCGGCTCGGGCCTGCGGGTCGGGAGCCTCGGTGGACGCTCGCAGCTGCGAGGCGGCGCACGATCGCGGCAGCGACCTCGCGCCGACGGAGATATCCCCGGTTTTCCCAGTTATCCACAGCCGTCATACGATTGTCGCGGTCGCCAACCTGCGGGCCCACAACGGATCGGCCCTGCCGCCGGCGCGGCCAGACGTCGCCGCGCAGGCCTCAGTCAGCCGGCGCCCAGCTCGTGCTTTACCACGGCGCTCGCCTTGGCGAAGTCCATTTGGCCGGCATAGCTGCCCTTCAGGCTGGCAATGACCTTGCCCATGTCCTTGATCGACGCGGCGCCGGTCTCGGCGATCGCAGCCTTCACCGCAGCGAGGATTGCCGCCTCGTCCATCTGAGCCGGCAGGAAGCTCTCGACGACGATGATCTCCTCGCGCTCCTGCTGCTCAAGCTCGGCGCGGCCGGCCTTGCCGTAGATATCCGCCGATTCCTGGCGCTGTTTGATCATCCTCTGCAGCAGGGCGAGGATCTCTTCATCGGTCGCCTGGCCCTTGCCGGCGCCGCGTGCCTCGATGTCCTTGTCCTTGAGTGCCGCCTGGATGAGGCGCACGGTCGACAGGCGCCGTTTGTCACCGCTCCGCATGGCGTCTTTCAGACTGTCGGAAAAGCGCTCGCGCAGCATGGCATTCTCCCTCGCCGGGTCGTCATCGTTGACGGTGGCTGGCACTGATCCTAAGTGTCCGGTGAAAGATGGGCGACGCCGCAGCTGCGAGCCGCCATAGCCCTCACAGCGCGATACGCCCGCTTCGCCGATCGTCGGAAGGTGTTCGCGCGCCCGCACTTAGGACGACCGCGATCATGGTTCAAGTCAACTCGACTGACGCCCGGGACAGCGACGGCTGGGCCGAGCCCATACCCACGGCGCTCCTGGTGCTGGCGGACGGCACGGTGCTGGAGGGCGCCGGCATCGGCGCAACCGGACAGAGTGCCGGCGAAGTCTGCTTCAACACCGCCATGACCGGCTACGAGGAGATCCTCACCGATCCCTCCTACGCCGGGCAGATCATCACCTTCACCTTCCCGCACATCGGCAACGTCGGCACCAACGAGGAGGATGTCGAGACCATCAACCTCGCGGCCAATTCGGGCGTGCGGGGCGTGGTGCTGCACGCCGACGTCACCGAGCCGGCGAGTTGGCGCGCCACGCGCCATCTGAATGCATGGCTCGCCTCGCGCGGCATCGTCGGCATCACCGGCATCGACACCCGCGCCCTGACGGCGCTGATCCGTGACCGCGGCATGCCCAACGCCATCATCGCGCACGCGCCCGACGGCGGCTTCGACATCGAGGCGCTGAAGCAGGCGGCGGCGGCGCTGCCGTCCATGGCCGGGCTCGACCTGGTGCCGGGCGTGACCAGCGCGCAACGCTTCGACTGGGACGAGACGTCCTGGCAGCTCGGCGACGGTTACGGCAAGCGGGGCGGCGCCAGATACCACATCGTCGCCATCGACTATGGCGTGAAGCGCAACATCCTGCGGCTATTCGCGGACCGCGGCTGCCGCGTGACCGTCGTCCCGGCAACGGCGAGCGCGGCCGACATCATGGCGCTCGAGCCGGACGGCGTCTTCCTCTCCAACGGTCCGGGCGATCCAGCCGCGACTGGCGACTATTCCGTGCCGGTGATCTCGGCTCTCCTGGACAGGAAGCTGCCGACCTTCGGCATCTGCCTCGGCCACCAGATGCTGTCGCTTGCGGTGGGCGCCAAGACCGTCAAGATGCACCAGGGCCACCATGGGGCCAATCACCCGGTGCAGGACCTGACCACGGGCAAGGTCGAGGTGGTGTCCATGAACCACGGCTTCGCCGTCGACCGCGACTCGCTGCCGGCCAACGCCAAGGAGACTCACGTCTCGCTGTTCGATGGCTCCAACTGCGGCATTGCGCTCACCGACATCCCCGCCTTTTCGGTCCAGCATCACCCGGAAGCTTCGCCCGGTCCGCGTGACAGCCACTATCTGTTCGACCGCTTCATTGCCATGATCGAGGCCGAGAAGGCCAAGGCGGCAGCCGTGCCCGCCTGACCAGGGCGTTGCGCCCTTGGATCGGGATCATCCGATGGCGCAGGTCTGCTCCAGTCCTATGCTAACAAAGCGATAGGGCGGCAGCTCCGCTCCTCTCGGAGCGCCTTGCACGCCGGCGGGGCTCGCATGCGCTGGATCGACTATTGGAACTCGGACAGCCCGATTTACGTCAGCGAGCGCCATAAGACGCTGCACTACCAGGGGATTGCGCGCGATACGGCTGCCCTGCTGGCCGAGCTCGGCGCGGGCGCCACGGCGCGCGTGCTCGACTATGGCTGCGGCGAAGCGCTGTCGGCCGAGCGCGTCGCCCGAAGCATTGGCGAACTGGTGCTCTGCGACGGCGCGCCCGCCGTTCGCGACCGGCTTGCGGCGCGCTTCAGCGGCGCGGCGCGCATCGCGGTGCGGTCGCCGGCGGAGGTCGCGGCCGAGCCACCGGGCCGCTACGACGTCATCCTCGTGAACTCGATGATTCAGTACCTCACCCGCGTCGAGCTCGACGGATTGCTCGCGCAATGGCTCCGCGGGCTCGCGCCCGGCGGCACGCTGGCGCTGGCCGACGTCATCCCGCCCGACGTATCGGCCGCCACGGACGCGCTCGCGCTCATGCGCTTCGGCGGGCAAGGGGGCTTCCTGGCGGCGGCTGTCGCCGGCCTGGTACGCACGACCTTCTCGGACTACCGCAAGCTGCGCGGCACGCTGGGCCTCTCCCGCTACAGCGAAGCCGAGATGACGGCCGCGCTGGAGGCAGGCGGCTTCGAGGCCCGGCGGCGCCGGCCGAACCTCGGCCACAACCAGGCCCGCATGACCTTCCTGGCGCGACCGACGGACGCGCCGCACGGCTGAGGACAGACCGGGTCAGGCTGCCGGCTGCGGCAGCTTCCGCGCCGCCAGCGCCAGCGCGATGAAGGCGACGCCTTCAGACAGCAGCTCGATGGCGACGAAGAGACCCAGGACCCAGAAGCCCGACCAGGGCCACTTGGCGAAGATGAGGATGCCGAGGAGCGCGGAGATGATGCCGCTGAACAACAGGATGCCCCAATTGGGCGCCGGCCGCAGTTGGAAGGCCATGACGATGCGCACGATGCCGACGGCGAGGAAAGCCGCGGCGATCAACAGCGTGAGGGTGACGGAGGCGAGGTCCGGATTGGCGATCACGAGCACGCCGGTGACGATGTAGAGCACGGCGATCAGCAAGTGCAGGGCGAAGCCTCCCCAACCCTTCTCGTGGAAGGCATCGATCACCTGGGCACCGCCGCCGACGAGCATCAGCGCGCCGATCCACAGCGCGGTGACAACGGTGAGCGCCGGCAGCATGCCGAGGCCGATGAGGCCGAGCACCACCATGATGATGCCGAGGCCGAGCAGCCAGCCCCAGTTGCGATGGAACCGCTTGGCCAAGGCCTCGGTCGGCAGTGCAGATGTCGGTAGCGTCATGGTCGGATCCTCGCCCCCGGCGGCAGTGCCGCCTCGCCCGCCAGTGTCGCTCGCACCCGGGCCCTCCCGCAAGCGTCCCGCGTGGGGCGGCGCGTCAGACAATCGGCGGGACGGCGAACGTCCACAGCTTGTTGGCGAGAAAGCTCCAGACCAACACCACCCCCGTGGTCGCCACCTGCGCCGGCAAATAGGGCAGATCGAGACGCTCGGTCAGGACGTACATGAACACTCCGGTGAGCGCGAAGCCGACAGCCGCCACCAGGGCAAAGCGCCAGGTCGCCTCGGCGTGGGGACGCTCGCTCTGCCAGGTCAGCCGGCGATTCAGCACGTAGGAGATGGCGCCGCCCGCCAGATAACCGGCGAGAGTGGCCGGCACGGGCCCCCACCCGCCGCGCTCGACCAGACCAATCAAGGTACCGTAGTGTGCGGCCGCCGCCACCAGGCCGACGACGACGAACAGCCTCATCTCCCGTGTGATGTCGGTCGGCTCGCTCATGCACCAGGGATCAAGCCGGTCGCTGTCCGGCCGTCAAGGGGCCGGCTCCCCGAGGTCCACCCGGGCGATCGATGCGGTGACGTGCGCGTCGGCCACGCCGCTCAATTGCAGCAGCAGCGGGCCGCCGCCCACCTCGAAGCGGACGCTCTTGCGCAGGCCCGCGCAGCCGCGCACGCCGGTATGCCCCTTCTCCGGCCGATACTCACCGGCCTCCAGCAGGTCGATCCAGCCCTCGGCCGAGAGCGTCACCTGGTAGAGGCCGGCCGGCAAGGGACCGAATGCCAAGGTGCCACCAAAGGAGGCAGCCGAGCGTAGGGCCCGCTCCGGCGGCCGCGCGAAGCGGACCTGCGCCATCGGCGCCAGAGCGGCCACGAAGGCGCCGGTCGGCAGGGGGCGGACGCTGCCGTCGGCGGCGAGGGTCGGCAGGTCCGCGGCGGCGAACCAGGCGATCTCGCGCATGAGCGGCCAGGCAAAGCGTGCGCACGGGCCTGCCGCGTCCGCATGCGCCGCGCCGCCCGCCGCCCAGAGCACCGCGAGAACCCCGGCGCCGCGGCGCCGGAGCCTGGCTGTCGTGCGGCGCCAACCTGAAGGCGCAGACTCCAAGCAGATCGACGGCATCGCACGACTCCCGATGTATCTGAATGGATATAACGACGGCCGCGGCGATGCCAGTGATCCGTCCCAGTCAGTCGGTGGCGATCAGGACGTCCGAGGACTTGATGATGACGGTCACGGCGGAACCCTCCTTGAGGTCGAGCTCCTCGACCGCTTCGCCGGTGATCGACGAGGTGATGATCTGGCCGCCGATATCGATCTTGACGATGTCGGTCACGGCGCCTTTCTTGATCGACTGAACCTTGCCCTTGATCTGGTTGCGTGCGCTGATCTTGCTCATCCCATCATCTCCAGCAAGCGCGGTATGCGCCCGAACAGGGATAGCCGGTGAGCGGGGACTGCGCCATCGGGGCGTTGCGGCCCCGCCGGGCTCGACCGACAGCAAGCCACCACCCCAGTGAGCCTGAAACGCGTGGGGCTGCTCGATCGCACGGCGGTCGGACCGGCGGCGTTTGCGCACGGCACCCTCGACGCGGTGGTGGCCGCGGCAGGCCGGCACGCTTCCCTAGCCGGCCATAATCGTCTACACGGGCTCACCCTGGGCCGGACCGCGTCCTCTGAGCGTCGACCCTCAGGCCCTAGATCGCCCCAAAGGACGCGCTCCGGCTTGCATGAGGCCGACGGCGCGGCCTTTTTTTATGGCCGGCGCGCGCGCCGGAACAGCAGCAGACCGGACCGATGCCCAAACGCACCGACATTTCCACCATCTTGATCATCGGCGCGGGCCCGATCGTCATCGGCCAGGCGTGCGAGTTCGATTATTCCGGCACACAGGCTTGCAAGGCGCTGAAGGACGAGGGCTACCGCGTCGTCCTGGTCAATTCCAATCCGGCGACGATCATGACCGACCCGGATCTGGCCCACGCGACCTACATCGAGCCGATCACGCCGGAGATCGTGGCGCGCATCATCGAGAAGGAGCGCTACGTCGCGCCGGGCGGCTTCGCGCTGCTACCGACCATGGGCGGCCAGACGGCGCTCAACTGCGCGCTGTCGCTGAAGCGCATGGGCACGCTCGAGCGCTTCGACGTCGAGATGATCGGTGCCACGGCCCACGCCATCGACAAGGCGGAGGACCGGGAGTTGTTCCGCGAGGCGATGACGCGGATCGGCCTGGAGACGCCGCGCTCGCACCATGTGAAGACGCTCGCCTCCGCCCTCGAGGCGCTCGACGACATCGGCCTGCCGGCGATCATCCGGCCCTCGTTCACGCTCGGCGGCACCGGCGGCGGCATCGCCTACAACAAGGCCGAGTTCATCGACATCATCGAGCGCGGCTTCGACGCCTCCCCCACCAACGAGGTGCTGGTCGAGGAGAGCGTGCTCGGCTGGAAGGAGTACGAGATGGAGGTGGTCCGCGACAAGGCGGACAACTGCATCATCATCTGCTCCATCGAGAACATCGACCCGATGGGCGTGCACACGGGCGATTCGATCACCGTCGCCCCGGCGCTGACGCTGACCGACAAAGAATACCAGATCATGCGCGACGCCTCGCTCGCCGTGCTGCGCGAGATCGGGGTGGAGACGGGCGGCTCCAACGTGCAATTCGCCATCGACCCGGCCGACGGCCGCATGGTCGTCATCGAGATGAACCCGCGCGTATCGCGCTCGTCGGCGCTCGCCTCGAAGGCGACCGGCTTTCCGATCGCCAAGGTCGCGGCCAAGCTCGCCGTGGGCTACACCCTCGACGAGATCGACAACGACATCACCGGCGGCGCGACACCGGCCGCCTTCGAGCCGACCATCGATTACGTCGTCACCAAGGTGCCGCGCTTCGCCTTCGAGAAGTTTCCCGGCGCCGAGCCGATCCTGACCACCGCCATGAAGTCGGTCGGCGAGGCCATGGCCATCGGCCGCACCTTCCAGGAGAGCCTCCAGAAGGCCCTGCGCTCGCTGGAGACGGGGCTCACCGGGCTCAACGAGATCGACATTCCGGGGCTCGGCCTCGGCGACGACAAGAATGCGGTCCGTGCGGCGCTCGGCATGCCGACGCCTGACCGCCTGCTCAAGGTGGCCCAGGCCCTGCGGCTCGGGGTCGAGCCCGCCCTGATTCACGAATCCTGCAAGATCGACCCGTGGTTCATCGCCCAATTGCAGGGCATCGTGGAAACGGAGGCCAAGGTGCGCCGGCTTGGCCTGCCGGCCACGGCAGGCGCCTTCCGCAAGCTCAAGGCCATGGGCTTCTCCGACGCCCGCCTCGGCGTGCTGGCGGGCCTCGCCGAAACCGAGGTGACGGCGCGCCGGCGGGCGCTCGAGGTGCGGCCGGTCTACAAGCGGATCGATACCTGCGCGGCCGAGTTCGCCTCGCCCACCGCCTACATGTACTCGACCTACGAGGCGCCCTTCGCCGGTCGGCCCGTCAGCGAAGCCCAGCCGAGCGGGGCCCGCAAGGTCGCCATCCTCGGCGGTGGCCCCAACCGCATCGGCCAGGGCATCGAGTTCGACTATTGCTGCTGCCATGCCGCCTTCGCGCTGGAGGAGGCCGGCTTCGAGACCATCATGGTCAACTGCAACCCCGAGACGGTGTCGACGGACTACGACACCTCCGACAGGCTCTATTTCGAGCCGCTCACCGTCGAGGACGTGGTCGAGATCCTCGACGTGGAGCGCAGCAGGGGCACGCTGGTGGGGGTCATCGTGCAGTTCGGCGGCCAGACGCCGCTCAAGCTCGCCCATGCCTTGGAGGAGGCGGGCATTCCGATCCTCGGCACCTCGCCCGACATGATCGACCTCGCCGAGGACCGGGACCGCTTCAAGCGGCTGCTCGACAAGCTCGGCCTGAAGCAGCCCAACAACGGCATCGCCTATTCGGTGGAGCAGAGCCGCCTCGTCGCGACCGACCTCGGCATGCCGCTCGTGGTGCGCCCCTCCTACGTGCTCGGCGGCCGCGCCATGGCCATCCTGCGCGACGAGGGGCAGCTCAACGACTACCTGTTCGACACCCTCCCAGCCCTGGTGTCGCCCGAGATCAAGGCGCGCTATCCCAACGACAAGACCGGCCAGATCAATACGCTGCTGGGCAAGAACGCCCTGCTGTTCGACCGCTACCTGTCGGACGCGGTCGAGGTGGATGTCGACGCGCTCGCCGACGGCGACGACGTCTTCATCTGCGGCATCATGGAGCACATCGAGGAAGCCGGCATCCACTCCGGCGACAGCGCCTGCTCGCTGCCTCCCCGCTCGCTCAGCCCCGAGACCATCGCCGAGCTCGAGCGTCAGACCGGCCTGCTGGCCAAGGCGCTGCAGGTCGGCGGGCTGATGAACGTCCAATACGCCATCAAGGACGGCACCATCTACCTGCTGGAGGTCAACCCGCGCGCCTCGCGCACGGTGCCCTTCGTGGCCAAGGTCATCGGCGTGCCCATCGCCAAGATCGCCGCCCGGGTGATGGCCGGCGAGAAGCTGGCGAGCTTCGGCCTGGAGCGGCGGCAACTGAACCACATCGGCGTCAAGGAATCGGTGTTCCCCTTCGCCCGCTTCCCCGGGGTGGACATCTTGCTCGGCCCGGAAATGCGCTCGACCGGCGAGGTCATGGGGCTCGACTTCGGCTTTGGCGTCGCTTTCGCCAAGAGCCAGCTCGGCGGCGGCACCAAGGTGCCGGTCTCGGGCACCGTGTTCGTCTCGGTGCGCGACCAGGACAAGCCACGCATCCTGCCGACGATCAAGCTGCTCGTCGAGCTCGGCTTCGACGTGACCGCCACGTCCGGCACGCAGCGCTTCCTGGAGAGCCACGGGGTGCCGTCCGCGCGTATCAACAAGGTTCTCGAAGGGCGCCCGCACGTCGTCGACGCCATCAAGAACGGCCGCATCCAGCTGGTCTTCAACACGACCGAAGGGGCGCAGGCCCTACACGACTCACGGTCGCTGCGCCGGGCGGCCCTCTTGCATAAGGTACCCTATTACACCACTCTGGCAGGCGCGATGGCTTCGGCGGAGGGCATCAAGGCCTACCGCAGCGGCGAATTGGAGGTCTGTGCGCTCCAGGAGTATTTCCTGGAGCAGGAGACGCCGCGGGACAACGCCGCGGTCGGCGGCGCGTGACCGCGCAGCAGAGCATGGCCGCGTGACGGCCGCTCCGCTGCCCTCCAGTCAACCGTCCATCGCAAGAACGGACGATGCGGTCGGCTAAGCCACGCATCGGCGTTCGATCCAGCAGGCAGCCGCTCAGGCTGTCCTCGGCTGCTGGCAACCGGGGCAGGCCAAAGCCGCCGCGGTCGTTTTCTGTTGCCCGGTGGCTTGCGAGCAGCTCGGGCATTGTGTCGAAGTGGGAACACGAATGGACAAGGTTCCGATCACGACGGCGGGCGCCGTTGCGCTCAACGAAGAGCTGAAGCACCGCCAGCAGGTGGAGCGCCCGCGCATTATCAATGCCATCGCCGAGGCACGCGCGTTGGGCGACCTCTCCGAGAACGCCGAATACCACGCGGCGAAAGAGGCCCAGAGCCTCAACGAGGGCCGCGTGCTCGAGCTGGAGGGGCTCATCTCCCGCGCCGAGATCATCGACGTCAGCAAGCTGAACGGGACCAACGTGATGTTCGGCGCCACGGTGACGCTGATCGACGAGGAGACCGAGGAGGAGAAGGTCTACCAGATCGTCGGCGAGCCAGAGGCCGACGTCCGTTCCGGACGCGTATCGATCACCTCGCCCATCGCGCGGGCACTGATCGGCAAGAAGGTCGGCGACAGCGTCGAGGTCATCGCGCCGGGCGGCGGTAAATCCTATGAGGTCGTCGACATCGCCTTCAAGTAGCGCCGGCGGCGCCGTGCCGGTGGGGAGAACCGAGATGACCCTTGCTCGGCGGCGTTCGTTCGCGGCGTTCCTGGCGACGGTCGTGATGTGTGTGCTGAGCCTGGTGCCGGCGCGCGCCGCGCCGACGGCGGCCGGCGGCTATTCCCACGTTTCCATCGACGTCAGCGTGCTCGAGGCGCAGGGCCTCGGCCCCATGGCGCGCTTCGTCGGGGCGCAGCTCCACGCCCAAATGCGCCGGCAGTTCGCCGGACGGCTCGGTGTACGCGGCGCACCCGCCATCCTGGTGCGGCTGACCGGGCTGTCGCTGCCATCCTATGTAGGCGGCTCCGGCCTGGGCTTCGGCGGTCGCCGGGGCGGCGGCGTCGGCAGCGACTTCCTGGAAGGGGACACGCTGGTCATCGCGCGTAGCGGCGCCGTCATCTACAGCCAGCACATCCTCACCAACCTGCCGTCGAGCTCGGGCGGTGCCTGGTACGATCCGGATGTCGATGCGAAGCGCATCGCTGCCATATGCGGCGCCTACGCCGGCTGGAGCTACCGCTACGTCACCGGTCGATAGCCCAAGCGCGCCGGCCCTCGCGGGGGCCACGGGCAAACCGTCGGCCTGGGTGCTGAGCGACGGCAAAGCCGGCGACGAACTCCAGTGCCTCGCCGTGGTGCGGGAACTGGGCCTCGAGCCCGTCATCCGCCGGGTGGCGCCGCGGCCGCCCTGGGTCTGGGCCATGCCGCACGGGCCGATCGACCCGCGCGAGCGACCATCAGCCGCCGGCAGCCCGATCGAGCCCCCCTTCCCCGATCTGCTGGTGGCGTCGGGACGGCGAACGGTGCCCTACGTGCGCGCCGTGAGGAAGCTCTCCGGCGGCCATACCTTCACGGTCATCCTCAAGGACCCGCGCACGGGAGCCGGCACCGCCGATCTGATCTGGGTGCCCGAGCACGACAGGCTGCACGGTGCCAATGTCATCCGGACCCTGACCAGTCCGCACGGATTGAGCCCGGCCATCCAGGCCGCGGCGCGCGCCGCCGCCCGTCGCGCGCTGCTCGACCTGCCGGCTCCGCGTGCCGCCGTGCTCGTCGGCGGCGACAGCCGCCATCACCGCTTCACGTCAGGCGACCGCGCCCGCCTCGTCGGCCAGCTCGATCGGCTCGCGGACTGCGGGGTCGGATTGATGGGCACGACGTCGCGGCGCACGCCGGCCGAGCTGCGCGACGCGTTGGCCGGCCTGTTCGAGCGGCGGGGCGGCTTTCTGTGGGACGGCCAGGACAGCAACCCCTACGCCGAGTTGATGGGGCTGGCCGACGTGGTGGTCGTCACCGCTGATTCGACCAACATGGTCGGCGAGGCGGCCGCGACCGGCCGGCCGGTGCTGGTGTTCAGCCCCAGCGGCGGCCATCGCAAGATCGATGCGTTGCTGTCGGGGCTCAGGGCACGGGGAATTGTGCACGATTTTGCCGGAAGACTTGCAGGCAGTGCATACCCACCCCTAAATTCGACACCTGTCATCGCCGCTGCGATCGGGCAGGCCCTCGCGGCCCGCCGCCAAGCCGAAGCGACCTGACAGGCGGCGGAGTCCACCGGTCTCATCCTTGGCCGAACGGGGAACCCGCTTTGCTTCCTTTCGGCGATCCCGGATCGGCATGGTGCGGAACCGGTTCGCCCGCTGCGCGGCGAGACAATGGCTCATACGCATACCAAGCTCCTCATCATCGGGTCGGGCCCGGCCGGCTACACCGCCGCCATCTATGCGGCCCGCGCGATGCTCGAACCCGTGCTCGTCTCCGGCTACCAGTCCGGAGGACAGCTGATGATCACGACCGACGTGGAGAACTATCCCGGCTTCGCCGATCCGATCCAGGGCCCGTGGCTCATGGAGCAGATGCGGGCCCAGGCCGAGCACGTGGGCGCCCGGCTCGTCTCCGACCACATCGTGCAGGTCGACCTCGCCGTCTACCCGTTTCGGGCCACGGCGGACAGCGGCGACACCTTCAGCTGCGATGCCCTGGTGATCGCCACCGGCGCCCAGGCGCAGTGGCTCGGCCTGCCGTCGGAGGCGGCGTTCCAGGGCTTCGGCGTTTCCGCCTGCGCCACCTGCGACGGCTTCTTCTTCCGCGGCCGGAACGTCGTGGTGGTCGGCGGCGGCAACACCGCCGTGGAAGAGGCGCTATATCTGGCGAACCTTGCGGCCAAGGTCACGCTGGTCCACCGCCGCGGCACGCTGCGTGCCGAGCGCATCCTGCAGGAGCGGCTGTTCAAGCACCCGAAGATCGAGGTGGTATGGGACCACGCGATCGACGAGATCTGCGGCGGACGGGAGCCGCCGACGGTGACGCACGTGCGCCTCAAGAGCACGCAGACCGGCGCGATCACCGAACTCCCGACCGATGGCGTGTTCATCGCGATCGGCCACAAGCCGGCGAGCGAACTCTTCGCCGGCAAGCTCGACATGAAGCCGGCCGGCTACATCTGGACGGCGCCCGACTCGACGGCGACCAACGTCCCCGGCGTCTTCGCCGCGGGCGACGTCACCGACGACGTGTTCCGGCAGGCGGTCACGGCCGCCGGCATGGGCTGCATGGCCGCCCTCGAGGCTGAGCGCTGGCTGGTTGCCCAGGAGCTCGACCGGGCAGCGGCCGAGTGATGCGCCGGGCCGGACCATGCACTGCCGATTGACGACAATTACGAGCCGGCCCTGAACGGAAGGGGCCGCCGTTGGAGGGGGGCTGACACGCCGTGGATTGGGACAAGATCAGGATCTTCTATACGGTCGCGGAGGCCGGCAGCTTCACCCGGGCCGGCGACGAGCTCGGCCTCAGCCAATCGGCGGTGAGCCGGCAGGTCAGCGCGCTGGAACGGGAGCTCAAGGCGCCCCTGTTTCATCGGCACGCCCGCGGCCTGATCCTCACCGAGCAGGGCGAGTTGCTGTTCCGTACGGCGCGCGAGATGACCATGCGGCTCGACGCGACGCGCGCCCGGCTGACCGATTCGCGCGAGCGGCCGTCGGGCGAACTGAAGGTCACGACGACGCTCGGCCTCGGCTCCAATTGGTTGACGCCGCGACTGGGCGAGTTTCTCGACCTCTATCCCGACGTGCGCATCGAGCTCATCCTCACCGACGAGGAGCTCGATCTGTCCATGCGCCAGGCGGATATCGCGCTGCGCCTGCGCCAGCCTGTGCAGGCCGACCTGATCCAGCGCCGGCTGTTCACCGTCCACTTCCACATCTATGCCTCCCAGGACTACCTGAAGCGCCATGGCCAGCCGGAGACGATCGAGGACATCGATCGGCACCGGATCCTGTCGTACGGCGGCACCGTGCCGCCCTACCTGCTGACGGCGCACTGGCTGGCGTCGGCCGGGCGCGATCCCAAGGACCCGCGTACCTATCACATGGTGGTGAACAACATCTCCGCCCTACGGCGCGCCGTGGACGCCGGCATCGGCATCGCCGTCCTGCCCGACTACCTGATCGAGCCGACTTCGGGCCTGGTGCAGATATTGCCCGGCAACGAGATGCCATCGCTCGATTCCTACCTGGTCTATCCAGAGGAAATGAAGTCGGTCGCGCGCGTGCAGGTCTTCCGAGATTTCCTGATCGGCAAGGCGCAACGATGGGCCTATTGACCCTCCGGTTGTGGGCCCCGGCACAAAAACATGCGGAAGCTGCATGGCTGGCATGCCCTCTGCTGCGTTGCGCAACGCTCGGCGCAGAGCAAAGATGATTGCGGTTGGACCAAGGCTCCGCACCGCCTCCCGGCGTTGAGCGTTGTTTCTGCCGTTCCCCTCTGGAAGTGTTCCGACCAGTGTCGGATCAACTATTCGGCCGGATTTCCGCAAGGAAATCCGGCCTTTTTTATTCCAGCCACATGCAGAACGTGATCAAGAACTTCACTGATCCAGCTTTCGCGGCTCCATCAGCCGGCGCGAGGGGCAACGGCGCCCGCACTTGGCACTTCCTTAAAAACAGCAATATATCAATTACTTATGCGAATTGGCGACGTTCGAGCGGGCCGCATGGCGGCCCTCGCGTGAGGGCCGGCAAAAGCTGTCCCATTGGCGGCCGCATGCCATATCTCAACCGAATCCCGCGCCGCCGAGCTTGACCGCCTATGCAACCAGGCAGGTTGTATCGCCCTTGGGGATGATCGGCCATGCGCGGAGCGGAGGAGCGGCAGGCGATTCGGTCGCGCGGATATCGGGCGGTCCCGCTCCCGTGGCCCATCGTGCCTCGCCAACGGCCGATGTGGCGGACACCAGCACAGCGGTGCCGAGCACGGCGGCAGGATTGCGGGCGTCACGACAGCGCGTCTCGGCGTCGCGGGGGTGACCGAGCAGCGGGATCCGCTTGAATCCAGCACCCCTCGGCCGGTCGGGCCCACGCCAGCCGCTGTGCGCCTGGGCGGAATCCCCCAGGTGCAAAGCGCTCCTGATTCAAAAAGACGATGAGGCGCGGCGGCGGACCGGGCTCAGGCGGGCGACGATGCCTCCTCGCGCAGGGCCCGGCGGAGCACCTTGCCGACGTTCGTCTTGGGCAGGGCCTCGCGGAATACGACGGTCTTCGGCACCTTGTAGGCGGCGAGCTGCTCGCGGGCGAAGGCCCGCAGCTCATCTTCCGTCAGGCTCTCGTCTCGCTTGACGACATAGGCGACGACGCGCTCGCCGCTGCCCTCGTCCGGCATGCCGACGACGGCCGCCTCCAGCACCTTCGCGTGGAGGGCCAGCACGTCTTCGACCTCATTGGGATAGACGTTGAAGCCGGACACCAGGATCATGTCCTTGGCGCGGTCGACGATCTTGAATTGCCCGTCCGGCAGCATGATGGCGATGTCACCGGTACGGAAGAAGCCGTCGTCGGTCATCACCTTTGCGGTCTCCTCCGGACGGTTCCAATAGCCGGGCATGACCTGCGGCCCCTTCACGCAGAGCTCGCCCGGCGTGCCCGGCGGCAGGTCGTGGCCCAGCGCGTCGCGGATGCGCACGTCGGTGGACGGCATCGGATAGCCGATGGTGCCGGAGAACTCGGCCAGGTTCGCCGGGTTGGTGGTGACCGTCGGCGAGGTCTCCGAGAGGCCGTAGCCCTCCAGGATCGGCTTGCCGGTGATCGCCTTCCATTTCTTGGCGACCGCCAGTTGCGTCGCCATCCCGCCGGAGACGGAAAACGCCAAATGCGAGAAGTCCAAGCTGCCGATGTCGGGATGGTGGGCCAGCGCATTGTAGAGCGTGTTGACCCCGGAGAAGCGCGTGAAGCGGGTGCCCTTCAGGGTCCTCACGAAGCCGTCGATGTCGCGCGGGTTGGCGATCAGCAGGGCGCAGCCGCCGCTCTTCAGCGTGTACATACAACAGGCGGTCAGGGCGAAGATGTGGTAGAGCGGCAGCGCCGTCACCATCACCGGCCGGTCCTCCGGCGGGTTGCCGGCGTTGAACCAGAGGTAGGACTGCTCGACGTTGGCCGCGACGTTGGCGTGGGTCAGCATGGCACCCTTGGAGACGCCGGTGGTTCCCCCGGTATACTGGAGGAAAGCGAGGTCCCCCTGCGCGACCGCGACCGGCCTCGGCGGGCTGCGCCGGCCGGCCGCCAGGGCCGATGCGAAGCTCACGGACTGCGCAATGCGATAGCTGGGCACCGCCTTCTTCACGTGCCGGGATACCGCGTTCACCACCAGCCCCTTCAGGCCCATGAGATCGCCGGGACTGGCAACGACGATGGCGTCGAGCTTGAGGCTCGGCAGCGCCTCTTGGACCGTGTGGGCGAAGTTCTCCAGCACGACCAGGATGCGCGCACCGGAATCGTTGAGCTGGTGGATGAGCTCGCGCGGCGTATAGAGCGGATTGACGTTCACAACCGTGTAGCCGCCGCACAGCGCCCCGAACATCGCCGCGGGAAAGGCGAGCACGTTGGGCATCATCAGCGCGACGCGGTCACCTTTGGCGAGGCCGCGCTGCTGGAGCCATGAGGTGAAGGCGTCGGCGGCATCGGCCACCTGCCGGTAGGTCAGCTGGGCGCCGAAGCTCTCGAAGGCCGGCCGCTCGGCGAATGCCTTGACGCTGCTCCGGAAGAGGTCGACCAGCGTCCCGACGGCCTCGACCTCGAATTCCGCCGGAACGCCGGGCAAGTAGTGATCGAGCCAAGGCCTCGCCCCGCCGTCCTGCTTGGCATCGGTCATCACGGTCATCGCGCCATCCTCCCGCCCGGCGACACACGCCCCTGCTTCGTGTCGTCGTATCCGGACTGACGGCGGAGTCTATCGTCGGTTGGTCGGAACGTCGACCTAACTTCAGGCTAAGCTCGCCGCCGCGTCAGCGGTTGCGAAAGAAGGCCGGCTCGAGCGAGATCGCGCCGACGCCGGCCGCAAGACTGATGCCGCGTTGTCCCTGAATGGAGAGCGGCTGGAGGCTGATGGTGCGGCTGTTGCCGCCGACCAGGACGTTGGCGCCGGCCCCCAGGCCCGCCGTCGCCTCGGCCGAGGCGCCGCCATAGCCTCCGGCCAGCGCCCCGCGCGGCAGCAGGCCCGTCGGCGCAAACACCGCCCAGACCAGCGTGCCGCCAGAGGTGATGCCGACGTCGAAGCCGAGCCGCGTGATCGTGCCCACATAGGCATCGCGCCGGCCCTGGCGCGACCTGAACACGCAGCTCAGCGACTTCTGCGAGCCGACGATCAGGCCCACACCGGGTGCGACGCTGCAGGTGAGCGTGCCCACCTTGGCGCTGTTGCGCGCCGCCGCGGGGCTGGCGGCCACCAGAAGGAGCGCCGCCGGCAGGCAGATGGTTCGGATGAGGCGGCCCAAGGGAAAGGACGAGATCATGGCAAAGCCCCCGTGCTGAGCGAGGCACCTGCCCCGCCCGAGTGCATGATGCCCGGGACCGGATCCCCGTCCCCGGCGAAGATCATGCTCGATACAGCAACTTAGGGCGGAGCGGCGGCACTTCGAGTGACATTCAAGAAGATCGCGCCAAGAAAGGATGCGCCGGGGCGGCTGCGCCATCGCCCCGGCCTCTGATCTGCCGCGACCGGCTGCGCCGGGCCGGCGAAGCGGAGCCCCTGTGCGGCGGGCTCAGCGGCGACGGGCGGGCGCCGGCGGCGGCGGCGTCATCGGCACATTCGGCACCGCGACCAGGGTGATGCCGGCGACGCCCGCCGCCAGGCTGAGGCCCACCTGACCCTGCACCGACAGTGGCTGGAGGCTGATGGTCTGGTTGGAGCCGCCCACCAGCACGTTGGCGCCAACCCCGGCGACCGCCGTCGCCTCGGCGCCCGCGCCGACGTAGGTGCCGGCCAGGGCGTCGTCGGCGATGCGGGACGGCGCGAACACCGCCCAGACCAGGCGCCCGGCGCCGGTGAAGCCGATGTCGATGCCGAGCCGCGTGATCGTGCCGTTGTAAACGTCGAGCTCACCCTGTGCCGAGGTGAACAGGCAGTCGAGCGCCTTCTGCGAACCGACCAGGACGCCGATTCCGGCGGCCACGTTGCAGGTAAGGGTGCCGACCTGGGTCTTCTGCTGCGCTTGAGCGGCGCCGGACAAGCCCACGACGACGGCGGCGACAGCGCCCGTGCCCAGCGCAAAACGACGAAAACCCATGGCTAACCTCCCCCTGAACCGCCAAAGCGCCGATGCGGCGGGCGGAACGCCGACGGTTGTAACCGAGGCCGTGGCAGCATTCAACGCGATGGCGCGCCGCGCCATCGCGGCCATCCGCCCGGCACCCCGGCCGCGGCGGAACGAGGGGTCAGCGCAGGGACGCGCAGAAGCGCTGAATGCGCGTGCACGCATCCTCCAGCTGCCGGGTGGAGGTGGCGTAGGAGACGCGGAAGTTCGGCCCCAGGCCGAAGGCGGAGCCGTGGACCACGGCGACCCCCTCCGCTTCCAGGAGCTCGGAGACGAAGTCCTCGTCGGAGCGGATCTCGGTGCCGCCCGCGGTCCGCTTGCCGACGGCCTCGGCGCAGGACGGATAGACGTAGAACGCCCCCTCTGGCATCGGGCAGCGCAGATACGAAGCCTGGTTGAGCATCGAGACCACGAGGTCGCGCCGCTCCTCGAAGGCCTTCCGGAAGGTCACGAGATGGTCCTGCGGCCCATCCAGGGCCTCCACCGCCGCCCATTGAGCCATCGTCGCGGCGCCCGAGGTCTGCTGGCCCTGGAGCGTATCCATGGCCTTGATCAGGTGCTCGGGGCCGGCGGCATAGCCGATGCGCCAGCCGGTCATGGCGTAGGCCTTGGACACGCCGTTCATGGTCAGGGTGCGCTCGTAGAGCGAGGGCTCGACCTCGGCCGGGGTGACGAAGGTGAAATCGCCGTAGACCAGGTGCTCGTACATGTCGTCGGTCAACACCCAGACGTGCGGATGGCGCACCAGGACGTCGGTCAGCTGCTTCATCTCGTCGAATGAATAGGCCGCGCCGGACGGGTTGGATGGCGAATTCAGGATGATCCACTTGGTGCGTGGGGTGATCGCGCGCTCCAGCGCCGCAGCCTGGAGCTTAAAATTGTGCTCGATGCGCGTCTCGGCGAAAACGGCCGTGCCGCCGCAGAGCGCCACCATCTCCGGGTAGCTCACCCAATAGGGTGTCGGCACGACGACCTCGTCGCCCGGATTCAGCGTCGCCATCAGCGCGTTGAACAGAATCTGCTTGCCGCCGGTGCCGACGATGGTCTGGCTCGGCTTGTAGTCCAGGTGGTTCTCGCGCTTGAACTTGCGGACGATCGCCTCACGCAGGGGCACGATGCCGGCCACCGGCGGATACTTGGTCTCGCCGCGCTCGATGGCGGCGATGCCGGCCCGCTTGATGTTCTCGGGCGTGTCGAAATCGGGCTCGCCGACCGACAACGAGATGATGTCGCGGCCTTTGGCTTTCAGATTCCGCGCCTTTTGCGTCACCGCGATGGTCGCGGAGGGCTTCATGCGGGCGAGAGCATCCGAGAGAAAGGCCAACGTCGTTTCTCCTTGTCGAGGAGCCTGAAGGGGTGCAACCGGGCTCGTGTAATTGCGGCCGCCGGACCGAGCAAGCGAAACCGGCGCGCAGGACCGTTGCGCGCCCGGACTGCGACGAAGGTATGGCACGGCCGAACGGTCGGCCGTCGCCGCGATTCGATCTTCGCCGCCCGGCGCATCCGCCGAGCAGCTTCTTCCGTATGGAAGATTGATCCGTATCGCGCCGCGGCGGAACTTTACTTGAGCCCGACGGGTTGTGGGATCCGACACGTTTTCCAAGCCGCGGATCGCTCGCTGTGCCGCGTGCGCCAACGCACCGCCGATCGTCGTCTGCTGCCGCATCTTCCAAGCGTCGGCAATGGCCGGCGCCGCAAGGACTACGATGATGAACAGCAATGACCCTATCCGCATGAGTGATCTGCGCCGTGCCCAGGCAGCGACCTCCAGCGTGACCCGCATCGAAGCGGAGCGGCAGTTCAAGCTGTCGTTCGCGCTGGTGGCGGTGTTGACGATGGCGACGCTGACGGCGATGGCGACGGTGCCGATGAGCGGTTGGGGCAACGGCAACAGCACGGGTCCTCAGGTCGCTTCGACCACCGCGATCGTCCGCTGACCGGCGACTCTCCTGCTTCGCGCCAGGGCATGATCGCCGGACGCGTTCCGCTGAACATTTTGAGCATGGTGGCGGTGGCGGCGCTCGCCGCGGCGGGCGAGAGTGCGCGAGCCGCGCCCGGCAAGGCCGAGCGCAGCGCCAAGGCCACGTTCGTGGTCGAGACGGTGGCGCGAGGGCTCGATACGCCCTGGGGCTTGGCGTTCTTACCCGACGGCCGCTTCCTGGTGAGCGAGCGCGATGGTCGATTGCGGACGGTGGCTCAGGACGGACGCGTTTCGCCCGCGATCAGCGGGGTTCCATCGGTCGCCGCGGCCGGCCAGGGCGGGCTGCTCGATGTTGTTCTCGATCCGCAATTCGCCGACAACCGGTTGCTGTACATCAGCTATGCCGAGCCGCGCGACGGCCGCTCGGCGGGGACCAGCGTGGCGCGGGCGCGCCTGAGCGGCGATGCCGGCCGGCTGGAGAACGTCGAGGTCATTTTTCGCCAGCAACCGGCCCACACCGGTGGCAATCATTTCGGTTCGCGGCTTGTCTTCGGCCGCGATGGCACGCTGTTCGTCACGCTGGGGGAGCGCTTCGACCTGCGCGCCGGCGCGCAGGACCTGTCGACGACCTTGGGTAAGATCGTCCGCATCCGCACGGACGGCTCGACGCCGCCGGACAATCCCTTCGTCGACAGGCCCGGCGCCGATCCCACCATCTGGTCTTACGGCCACCGCAACGTGCAAGGCGCCGCGATCAATCCGGCCAGCGGCGAGCTCTGGACCGCGGAGCATGGCGCGCGCGGCGGCGACGAAATCAATATCCCGCGCAAAGGCCGCAACTACGGCTGGCCGGTCATCAGCTACGGCGTCAACTACAGCGGATCCAAGATCGGCGAAGGCACCGCCAAGGCCGGAATGGAGCAGCCGGTCTACTATTGGGACCCGTCGATCGCCCCCTCCGGCATGATCTTCTACACCGGGACGGCCTTTCCGGCCTGGCGCGGCAGCATTTTCGTCGGCGCACTCGCGGGCCAGTTGGTGGCGCGGCTCGAAACCGAGGGCGACAAGGTCACCCGCGAGGAACGCCTGCTGACCGGTCTGGAGGAGCGCATCCGCGACGTTCGCCAGGGGCCGGACGGGCTGATCTATCTGCTCACGGACTCGACGGAAGGCCGGCTGCTACGACTGCGGCCCGCGGGCTGAGCCCGCGCGACGGCGACGCGGACCGACACAGCACCGCAATTCTAGATCCGCACGTCCTGCCGCCGCACGACGAAGACGCTGGCGCCGGTAAACTTGCGCCAATGGTGCGGACGGATGTTGGCGCGGACGAGATCCCCCTCCGTGAACGCGCCCAGCAGATCGTAGCGCTCCGGCATGCGGAAGAGCATGCCCAAAGTGTCGCCGATGAAGGCGCGGCCGAAATTCCGGTAGTGGCGGAAGGGGCCGAAGCGCTCGGCCTTTTCGTCGGGAGAGCCGGTGACGATGTGATCCCAGAAGTCGTCGCCGTCTATCGGCACCGAGAACAGCAATGCGCCGCCGTCGGTCAGCGCCCGCGCGAGGCGAAGCAGCACGGCGGAGTAGTTGCACTCGATGTGCTCGAGCACGTGGTTCATGACGATCAGGTCGTAGCCCCGCTCGGGAAGCGAGAAGACGTCGCGGCAAAGGTCGAACGGCTGGACGCCCAGGCCCGGATAGTTCTCCGGCGCGATGTCCACCGCGCGATAGTTGGCCGCGCCGACCCGGTCGCGCAGCAGCGCTTGCAGGCCCCGCTCCGGCGCGAAGTGCAAAACCCTGCTGCCGGAGCCAAGCGCGAGTGTATGGGCGATATGCAGGGCGCAGACGCGGGCCCGCTCCAGCGAGCCGCAGGCGGCGCAGCGCACCTTGGGCCGCCCGGGCAAGTCCACGAAGTCTGTACCGCCGCAGATGTTGCAGCGCGGCGTGATGGTCTGCGTCATTGCGCGTGAGGCCCGGCCCGGACGGAGCGAGAAGGACGAGAGGTCCGGCGGTGCCTCTCTGGCGCCATCCCGCGGCGGGCGCAAGCGTCGCGTCGCCACGACCATATGGTCCGGCGCCCTCGTCGCCGGCTGACGGAACCGCAGCCGCGCCGCGCGCGGACTGGCCGAGGTTCCGGCGCGACCGGTCTTCGTCCGTGAGGGCATGGTTCCGATCCGGTCATCGACAGGGCTGGGCTTGTCGACGGGCCTGCCCTCGGCCCATGGTGCTCCTGTTCGGCGTGCTGCCGCGGGAGGGATGAGGTTCGCATGCGCTATTTCAAGAACGGCGAGCGGCCGAGCCGCGCGGGTCCGCCGGCCTATTTCACCGGTGCGGTGATCCTGGACGAGATCATCTCGGCGCAGGCGCCCGCGCGTGCCAACCTGGCGCGCGTGACCTTCCCGCCCGGCGCACGCACCGCCTGGCACACCCATCCGCTCGGCCAGACGCTGCACGTCCTCGCCGGCGTCTGCCTCGTCCAGGAGGCTGGCCAGCCGGCCGCGCGCCTCCAGCCGGGCGATACGGTATGGATTCCACCGGGCGTCAAGCATTGGCACGGCGCCACCGCGACCACCCTGATGACGCATCTGGCGCTGCAGGAGGGTGACGACACCGGCAAGGCGGCCGACTGGCTCGAGCAGGTGAGCGACGCGGACTACGCGGCGGCCCAACCGGCGTGAGCACGCTCGAACTCTCTGCGCACGGCGCCGAGTCGGCCAGGCCCGTGCTGGTTGCATTCGCACTCGCGCCCACCGGATCACCGGCCGCGCGCCGGGAGGCCATCGCGCAAGCGGTTGCGGCCTGGTGCATGGCGAATGGGGCCAGCGGCACAGCGAACGGCGAGGATGGACTCGCGCGGGTCTACGCCGACCTTCATCTGCGCGCCTGCGCCGCTGCCGGCAACCAGCCGGACCCAGCGAGCCCCGGCGCCACCATCGCCCTCGGCCACCGCCTGCTGGCCCTGCACGCGTCAGTCCCCCGGCCCTGGCCGATCATGCGCATCGACATGATCGACCCGGACTTCAGCGCCCGCAGGCCGAAGCTGCTGCTGCGTCCGCAGCCGGCCTGGGGCACGCTGCGGGTGGACGGCGAGACCCTGATCGGCGGCATTCCATCGGTCGCCTGGCAGCACGACGTCGGCGGCGAGCCCCTGCTCGCCTGGGCGATCGCACGCGCCAAGGCTGAGGCCGAGGCCTTCGCCAAGGACGCCTTCATCGACCACCTCGCCAGGCTATGCCGCATCGCGGTGGAGACCGTGGCCGTGGTGAGGACGAGCTAGAGCATTTCCGCGTTTCTTCGAATCGCCGAAATGCTCTATCTGTTTGTTTTGTCGCGTTTTCTTCACGCGAACCGGCGTCCACTTCGCTCGAAAACGCTCTAAGGCATTCCGCCGTTGGATGAGATCTTCCAACGGGCGCCCCAGGACTTTGGATCGAAAGCGCCCCTCAGCGGTTTCCACCCAATTGCAAAGCGCTCGGTCGCGCTGCGCATGCGCGGGCTGATCGTGCGGTCATCGGAATGCCCGGCAGCATCGCCCGCAAGCGCTCCTGTGGCGCCGCGGCCAGCGGCGGCGCGTGAGCCTCCCGGAACGGCAGGCCGCCCCGCGCCAGGACGGCGAGGCGTGCGGCCGCAGCCGGGGTCGGCGGCGACCAGCGCCTCGATGCGGGCGCGCGACCCGCTATCCAGTTCGCCGTCGAGGTAAACGACGAAGCCCTCGTCGTCGGGGTGCCCGACGCCCGCCGCGCCGCTCATCGGCCGGCCGTTGCGCGCGCCGGCGGGCCATCCGAACCGGCTTCCGCCGCGAGCTTGGCCCGGGCCGCCGCCAGACGGCTCATGACGGTGCCGACCGGAACTTCGAGCAGTTCCGCCACCTCGCGATAGCTGAGGCCCTCGACATAGGCCAGGAACACAGCCTCCCGCTGGGCCTCCGGCAGGTCCTGCATCCGGCGCAGGATCTGGCCGGCCAGGACATGGCGCTCGGCCTGACCGGCGCCGTCCACCACCAGCACCGCCTCGGCGTCGACGAAGCCCTGGCCCTGGCGAATGCGCCCGGCCCGCACCTCGTTGAGCCAGATGGAGCGCAGAATGGCGAACAGCCAGCGGTCGAGCCGCGTTCCCGGCGCGAACTGGGTCGCGCGCTCGAGCGCCCGCGCGCAGGTGGCCTGCACCAGGTCTTCGGCCACCTCGCGCCGGTGGCTGAGCATGATTGCATATCGCCATAGCCGCGACAGATGCGCGCTCAGCCCGGCGCGGACCTCTTCGCTGGAGCCCATGGCCGTACTCCGACCGTCCGTCGTGAGCCTCTGCGCACGCCGTGGCGCCGGATGGGCCTCGCGCCACGCCTCGCCGCGGGGCCGCAACGCGGCCGCCGCAGCCGTGCACGGGGTTTGTCCCCGACCGGCGGGGCAAAAGCATGGCCGCAGAAGCGCTGCGCCGGTCATCGCGGCATCGCCTCGCCACGGGGACGCCAGCGCACGAACGGCACCAGCACGAGCGCCAAGAGCGTGAGCGCCGCGGTCAGCGCCCAGGCCAGGTTCGTCGTCTCGACGAACGCCGCCCGCTCGATCAGCGGCCGCACCAGGGCGAGGGCTGCGGGATCGTCGAGCGCGTCGGCCCCCGCCGCCAGCATCTCGGGCGGGATTCCGATGGCCACGGCCGTGGCCGCGTCACCCGCGCGCAGACGCTCCAGGATGGCGGTGCCGTGGGCCGCAGCCCGGCCGTAGATGACCGTGTCGATGAGCGCCAGGCCGATGGCGCCTCCCAGGTTGCGCATCAGGTTGAAGAGGCCGCTCGCGTCGGGCACGCGGTGCAGCGGCAGGTGGCCGAGTGCCAGCCGTGTCGGTGGCAGCAGGCAGAACATGATGGCGCCGCCGCGCAGGATCTGCGGCCACAGCATTTCATCGAAATCCGTCTCGGCGGTCTGACGGGCGCTCAAGCCCAGGCCCAAGCCGAACAGGGCAAAGCCGAAGCCGGTGAGCAGCCGCGGATCGAGCCGTCGCTCCAGCGCCACGGCGATCGGTGCGGAGGCGAGCTGCGCGGCGCCGGTGACCAGCATGATGCGGCCGATCTCCAGCGCGCCATGGCCGCGGACGTAGGCCAGGAATAGCGGCATCAAGTAGACGGAGCCGAACAGACCGATGCCCAGCACGAAGCTCAGCGCCGCGCCAATGGCGAAGTTGCGGTCGCCGAGCAGGGTGAGATCCACCAAGGGCCGGCGGCGTGCCAGGACGCGCCGGGTAAAGAGCGCGACCGCCGTCCCGGTCCAGGCCAGCAGCGCGAGGATCGGCGGCGACACCCAGCCGCGGTCGGGCGCCTGCTTGAGCGCAATCTCCAGCGCGGCCAGAGCCGTCGCCAGCAGCAACAGCGACGTGAGGTCGACAGCTGCGCCGGTGTCGCGGCCAGGTGCATCGTGCGGCAGGAACAGCCACGCGCCCAGTGCTGCGGTGACGCCCGGCACCAGGTTGACGAGAAACAGCCAATGCCACGAATAGGTCTCGGTGATCCAACCGCCGACGACGGGCCCGACCGTCGGCGCCAGCACCGCCAGGACACCGGCGAACGTCGTCGCGACGCCCTGCAGGCGCACCGGGAACAGGAGGAAGACGGCCGAAAACACCGCGGGGATCAGCAAGCCGCCGGAAAACCCCTGCAGCACGCGCGCGGCGATCAGCGTGGCGAAGCCGGCGCTCACCGCGCACAGCGCCGAGGCGGCGGTGAAGACGGAGACCGCGATGACGAACAGCCGGCGCATGCCCACGAGCTGGGTGAGCAGGCCGGTAAGCGGGATCGCCACCACCTCGGCGATGAGATAGGCGGTCTGCACCCAACTGATCTGGTCCTGAGCGATGGCAAGCGCAGCCTGAATGGTCGGCAGCGAGGTGGCGACGATCTGCACGTCGAGGATTGCCATGAACATGCCGAGGCACATCATCGCGAAGCCGGCGAAGACCCGCACGGCGGCGGCCGGCTCGGCCGTAGACCGGCCGGTAAGCCCGCTCACGCCCGCGTCCCGCCGCGGCGGAGCCGACCAGCGGCAGCGCGGCGCCGGCTCACGGCCCACCCGCTGCGCTCTCGGCCAACGCTGCCTGCTCGGCCCGGATGCGAACCGCCAGGACGGCCGCGTTCAGCAGGCTGAAGATGCCGGCGAAGACGGGCAGGCCGAAGGCCAGCGGCAGCGCGGCGATCTCGCCGATCACCACCGCATAGTTCGGATGGGAGAGAAGGCGATACGGCCCCGTGCGCACCAGCGGCGTGTCGGGTAGCACGATGATGCGCGTCGTCCAGCGCTCCCTCAGCGTCGCCAGCACCCAGACGCGCAGCGCCTGCAGCACGACGAAGGCGGCGAGCCAGCGCGGGTCCACCGGCTGCGCCGGCGCCAGGAGCCAGAGACCTGCAAGCCAGGCCGCATGGACCGCGACGATCGCCGGGTAGTGGCCCGGCGCCACCTCGACGCCGCCGCGCGCCAGCAGCGCGCGCGTGTTGCGACGGGCGAGCGCGAGCTCGCCGAGGCGCTGCGCCGTCACCAGGGCCAGGACGATGACGGTGAGGCTCACGCCGCGGCCCTCAAGGTGAGGCCGCTCGCGGTGAAGCCGGGACCAAGGGCGAGCAGCGCAGCGCGGCCGGCAAGCCCGCGCGCGAGGACGCGCTCCAGGACGAAAAGCACCGTCGGCGCCGACATGTTGCCGTAGTCGGCGAGCACCGCGCGCTCATCAGCGAGGTCGCCGGACGCCAGCCGCAGCGCGTGCTCCAGCGCGTCGACCACCTTGGTTCCGCCGGGATGGCAGACGAAGCGGGCGATGTCGCCGTGGACCAGACCGGCGCCGGCCAGCATCGCCTCGACCGCCGCCCCGACATGGGCTTCGGCGAAGGGCGGGATGGCGCGGTCGAAGACGACGCCGAGCCCTTGTTCTTCGACCCGCCAGCCCATGATGTCGAGCGTATCCGGCCACAGGCGCTGGCCGCCCCACTCGATGGTGGGCCGGCCGCCAGCCCCGGCGCGCAGGACGCAGGCGGCGGCGCCATCGGCGAACAGCGCCGTGGCCACGATGCTGGCCTTGGACAAATCGTCGGGCCGGAAGGCGAGCGAGCAGGTCTCGACGGCGATGAACAGTACGGTCGTGCCCGGCCGCGCTTCCGCCAGCCGCGCGGCCGTGGTCAGCCCGGACACGCCGCCGGCGCAGCCGAGACCGAAGATCGGCACCCGCTCCACGTCGGCGCGGAACCCCATGCGGCCGGCGACCCGGGCTTCGAGACTGGGGGCGGCAATGCCGGTCGATGTCACCGTGACGATGGCGTCGACGTCGGCCGCCCGCACGTCGGCGGCGTCGAGGGCCCGTGTCGCGGCGATGACGAAGAGGTCGCTGGCCCCCTCCAGGAAGGCGTCGCTGCGCTCCTCCCAGCCCCGCGGCGTCATGAACCAGTCCAGCGGCCGGACGAGATGCCGTTTTCGGATGCCTGTCGTCTCGAACACCCGCGCCATGCGCTCGTAACCGTGGACCCGCGTGCCGAACACGGTCGCTGCGGCCGCCGCTGCATCCGCCTGCGACACCTGGTGCGCGGGCACGGCGGTTGCCAGGGCCAGAAGTGCTGTCGCCACTCGCTTTCCCACCATGGCGGGGTCGGCACGGCGGGCCGCCGTGATCCCGCGGTGAACACGCGAGGGACTGAAAAATTCGCGGCTCGGTGGCGTCGCCATGCGCTAAAGCCTTCGCGAATGGGTGGATCCACCCGAGCGCGACGGGCACGGTGCGCCCAGGGCCAAGCTCAGAACATCGGCTCCGGGGGGCGCCGCTTCCTGGCGCGCGGGCGCTCCCACACGACGCCGGGGTAGCCTTTCAGCGGTGCCAGCGGCCGGCCGCCGTAGGCCCAGTCGACGGCCTCCTCGACAGCAAGATGATAGCGCGGCTCGCGGCCCGTCCGGCTGGCAAAGAGCGCGCGGGGTATGTCGACCATGTGCGGTGAGCGCCGGCGCTCGTAAAACAGCGGCGTGCCGCAGCGCCCGCAGAAGCTGCGGGTGGTGCCCGCCGCCGCATCCTCGAAGCGGCTGACACGCTCGGCACCGCCGAGGATGCGAAAGCGACTGCGCCAGCTGCCGACATACGTGACGTAGGCGCACCCGTGCGCCTGGCGGCTCGCCTCGGAATGGTCGTGCCAGGCCCAGAACGCCGGCACGTCGATCTCGAAGCGGACCTCGCCGCAGACGCATTGGCCCATGGCCTGGACCGCCGACGCCTTGCCAGCCTTGGTTCCGCCCGCGCTCTTGCCCATCTTCAATTGGTCCTCCCCGGCATTCGACGGAGCCGGCTCCGGCCTGACGATACCGGCAGCCATCCCGTCGCGCAGCCAGGTCGGCAGGATCCATCCGCGATCCCCCGGCCTTTCGACCATCGGCAGCGGCCTTGCGCGGCATGCAAGCCGTGCCTTGCGCTTTGCGCTGGACCGCAACATGCGGCCTCGGCCATGTCCGGCAGGCTGAGGCTGGTGATGCCAAGCAGGAGACGTGACATGGAAGGGACGCCGCCCCGCGGCTTTGCGCCGTTTTCCCGCATCGCCCCGGTGCTCGAGCCGTGGACGCCGATCTACGCCTGCGAGGACGGCGATATCCTGCGCCTCGGCACCTTCATCCGTCGACCGCTCTGCAACAACCGCGGCCTCGTGCACGGCGGCGTCGTCTCGACGCTGGCCGATATCGCCATGGGCGTGAGCCTGGTGATGGCGCGGCGACGGCATTTCCCAGACCAGGCGTCGCCGCTGACGACCTCGCTCGCCGTCGACTATATCGCCGGCGGCACCCTCGGTCTCTGGTTGGAGGTTGTGCCGCGCATCGTGCACGCCGGCCGGGCGAGCGGCGTGGTCGACGCCATCGTCACCGTCGGCGACGAGGTCGTCGCGCGCGCGGCCGCCACCTTCCGCCTGCGCGCCGAGAGCACCTTGCGACCGGATGATCGGACGGCTGTGAGCGTCACACCCGCAGGATGAGGCCCTCGGCCGGCGACAGGCGGCCCTCGACCGCGCTCAGCCAGTAGCGGCCCACCGCCTCGGGCCCGCTCGCCCGCACGATGGTGAGCCAGCGGCGGGCGTCCACTTCAAAGGCGGTGAAGTCGGCATCGAGGCGGGCGGCGTAATTGTCGTGGCCCCATTCGGCCGCACGCCGCGCCATATGCTTGGGCGCAAAGAAGTAGTGCGGCGCTGCCCCCGGCAGATCCGGCTCCCAAGGGCCGATTGCCGACCAATCGGTGGCCCCGACGGCGCAGTCGTAGACGAGGCTCCGGCGAAAATGCGCGTGCACGGCGCGGCGCAGCGGAGCCGACCCGGCGAAATCGGCATAGACGATCTCCCCATCCGCGGACAGGGCGTCGATGCGATCGTAGGGTATGACGCGGTCGTAGCAGCCGAGGCCCTCGACGAAGGCGGCGTTGCCGGACGATGTCAGTCCGATCGTCTCCACTCGGCCGCGCCGCTTCAGGCACCAGGCAAGCCCCATGGCCGTCTTGCTTGAGGCGCTCGATAATGCGATCCGCCGGGCGCCGAAGCACTCGGCGTCCGCCAGAAACGCGTCGATGACCCACGCCGTGGAGAACAGCAGCCGCAACAGCATGTTCATCGCCTCGGCGTCGGCGTCCCCCCGAGCCCTTCGATAGGAATTGTAGAAGGACGGCAGCGCCCGGCGATGCACCGCGTGGTCGATGAAGGCGCCGGCGCGCACGGCCCCCGGCACGACGACGAGATGGGTGCCGATGGGGAAGTAGCCGAAGACGCGCGTCCCGGGCTCCAGTTCCGCCGCCCGCGAGGCCACCACCTCGCCATGGCCCCAGCATGGCACGCGCCCCCAGCCCGGTTCGGAGCAGGGGAAGAAATCCCAGTAACGCATGTCGTCGCCGACCGCGGCATAGGTCACGGTGGTCGCCGTCAGCGCGAAGCTGTCGACCCGGAGCAGGGCCTCGCCTTCGGCAAGCTCAGGTAGCGGCGTCGCGACGAAATGGCTGCTCCGCAGGTCGTCGCGCCGCACCAGGAGATCGGTCGCCACTTCGCCCATCGCACCCTCGCAAGCGCCCTCTGACGGAAGGTGCTAGCACGCCGTGCCATGCCCCGTGACGCAAAGGTCGCGCGGCCCGTTGCGGGTCATGCAACGGCCACACGCGCGGTGGCGAAGGCGTCCGGCGTGGCGCGGGCGGCGCTGACGAGCCAGTCGCGGACGCGCTTCACCTCGCGCCGGGGCCGGCCGTGCGGCGCGACCAGGCGATAGGCGCCGTCCAGCGGCGCGGGAGCGGCCGGCAAGCCGAGGGGGACCAGCCGCCCGGCGTCCAGGTAGGGCCCGACGGACGGGCTGGCGGCCAGCGCCACGCCGAACCCCCGGGCGGCCATCTCGTAGGCGGCGTGCTGCACGTCGAAGGTCGCCGCCGCGGGCAATCCGTTCGGCCAGCCGGTTGCGGCCGCCCATTGGCCCCAGACGTCAGGCGGCTGCGCCACCGCAAGCAGCCGCTGGCGCGACAGATCGCGGCCGTCGGCCGCGAAGGCGGCAGCGACCGCGGGGGCGGCGACCGGCGCGACGGTGACCACGAACAGCGGCTGGGCAATGAGGCCGTCCACGGCGATATCCGCATAGCAAATGGCGAGGTCCACCTCGCCGCGGCGTAGCGCGGCCGTGTCGCGGGCGGTGGTCAGGGCGAGGTGCACGTCCGGATGCGCGGCGCGCAACGCTTCCAGCCGCGGGATGAGCCAGCCGACCGCCAGCGAATGCGACAGCGACAGGCGGACCGTCCGGTCCGCCGCCGTCTCGCGTGCCACCGCGGCGGCCGCACGGCGCAGCTCCAGATAGGCGGGCTCCAGCTCACGAGCGCAGCGGGCGCCCGCCTCGGTCAGGCGAAGGGCGCCGCCGCGCCGCTCGAACAGCGCCAGCCCCATATGGGCCGAGAACGCCTGGATGCGACGCGAGAACGCAGCGGGGCTCAAGGCGCAGCGCTCCGCCGCCTCGCGAAAGGTTGGCGCGCGGGTTGCTTCGATGAAGGCCTCGATCTGCTCGAGCGGAGGCAGGCGCTTGCGCATGGAGGCGAGCTTACCATGGTGTGCACGGCGCCGACATCGGCTCTGGAGCGGCGGCCGGCCCCGTGTCGGCGGGGGCTCCTCCGGAACGTCCTTGGTCTTGACACCGCCAGGGGCCGCCCCAACAAGGAGCTGCACACGTCATGGTCGATCGCGCCCACTCCGTCCTTCGTTCCGCTTCCGAAGCGAGCGCCGCCCGTCCAGACGCCGGCTCCGGAAGTGTTGCTCTCCTGCCGCGCCGGCAAACGAACGCAACGGTGCGCGGTTGTTCACCCTGGCGGAGTCGAAGCCTGACACATAGATCGTGCCCGGTTGCCGCGCGGATGTGATCACCCGGGCGGACACAGTGCTTCAAGTCTTTGAATTTTTGAATCTGGGGCGCTTCCGGGCTTGGGCGCGCCCCGCCTGGACGTGCTCCAGGCTCCGATGCAGCGGACGGCTTTGATGGTCAATTTCTTTATTCAGCGCCCGATCTTTGCCTCCGCCGTCGCCATCATCATGGTGCTCGCCGGCGCCATCTCCTACTTCCTGCTGCCGGTGTCGCAGTTCCCCGACATCACGCCGCCGCAGGTGGTGGTGGCCGCGGTCTACCCGGGCGCCAGCGCCCAGGTGGTCGCCGACACGGTCACGACACCGCTGGAGCAGCAGATCAACGGCGTCGAGGGCATGACCTACATGTCCTCCACGAGCTCCAACGATGGCTCGTCGACCATCACCATCACCTTCGACGTGGGCTATCCGCTCAATATCGCGGCCGTCGACGTGCAGAACCGCGTCTCGCAGGCCTCGTCGGTGCTTCCGGCGATCGTCAACCAGGCGGGCGTCATCATCAAGAAGCAGAACCCGAGCTTCGTGCTGATCGTCAACCTGACCTCGCCGGACGGCTCGGTCGATCCGGTGGCGCTCAGCAACTATGCTTATTTGCAGATCGCCGATCCGCTCAAGCGCGTCCCTGGGGTCGGCGATGTCCAGATCTTCGGCGAGCGGCGCTATTCCATGCGCATCTGGCTCGACCCGGACAAGCTCGCCAACCTCGGCATTACGGCCGTCGACGTGCAGAACGCGGTGGCCGAGCAGAACGTCCAGGTGGCCGCGGGCAAGATCGGCCAGTCGCCGGCGCCGGCGGGCACGGCGTTCGAGATGCAGGTCAATGCCGTCGGCCGCCTGAGCGACCCCAAGGAGTTCGAGAACATCATCGTCCGCGCCGACCCGCAGGCCGGCTCCGTCGTGCGCCTGCGCGACGTAGCCCGGGTCGAGCTCGGCGCCCTGCAATACGCCTCGTCCGGCTTCTTCGGCGAAGACCCCAGCGTGGTGCTCGGCATCTTCCAGCTGCCCGGCTCCAACGCGATCGAGCTGCAGGAGAACATCAAGAAGAAGATGGACGAGCTGGCCCAGCGCTTCCCCAAGGGGATCGCCTACGCCATGCACTACGACACCACGCGCTTCGTCTCGGCGGCCATGGAAGACGTGGTGAAGACCCTGGTCGAGGCCCTGCTGCTGGTGGTCCTCGTGGTCTATATCTTCCTGCAGAGCTGGCGCACGACGATCATTCCGATCATCGCGATTCCCGTCTCGCTCATCGCCACCCTGGCGGTAATGCTGGCGCTCGGCTTTTCGCTCAACATGCTCAGCCTGCTCGGCATGGTGCTGGCCATCGGCCTCGTCGTCGACGACGCCATCGTCGTCGTCGAGAACGTGGAGCGCCAGCTCGAGGCGGGGCTGCCGCCGCTCGCCGCCGCGCGCAAGGCCATGTCCGAGGTCACCGGACCGATCATCGCGACGACGGCCGTGCTGATGGCGGTGTTCATTCCCGTCGCCTTTATCCCCGGCGTCGCCGGCCGGCTCTACAACCAGTTCGCCCTGACCGTGGCCATCTCGGTCGGCATCTCGGCGTTCAATTCGCTGACCCTGAGCCCGGCCCTCGCCGCCGCCTTCCTGCGCCACCGCGGCGAGGTCAAGTTCCCGCCATTCCGCTGGTTCAACGCCGGCTTCGACCGGATGTCGCACGCCTACGCGCGCAGCATCCGCACCCTGATCCGCTTCCGCTGGCTGATGATCGCCCTGTTCATTGCCGGCGGCGCCGGCACCTACTGGGTGTCGCTGCGCATCCCGTCGACCTTCCTTCCCGTCGAGGACCAGGGCTACTTCTTCGTCGTCATCCAGCTGCCGGAGGGCGCCTCGCTCGAACGGACGGATGCCGTTGCCAAGAAGGCGCGGGAGATCCTGCAGGCGACCCCCGGCGTCGAGATCGTCGGCTCGATCAGCGGTCTCAACTTCCTCACCAACGCCGCCCAGTCCAATTCGGCGGTGGAGTTCGCCATCCTGAAGCCATGGGCCGAACGTCCGCCCGAGCTCAGCGCCTCCAACATCGTCGCCGCGGTGCGGCCCAAGCTGCTGCAGATCCCCGAAGCGATCGCGCTGAGCTTCGACCCGCCGTCGATTCCCGGCCTCGGCGCCACCGGCGGCTTCGAGTTCCAGATCGAGGACCTCAACGGCCGCGGCAGCGCTGCGTTGAACGAGGCGGTACAGGCGGTCATTGCCGAGGCGCGTAAGCAACCGGAGATCGACGGGCATCAGCTGTTCAGCACTTTCAGCACGTCGACGCCGCAGTTCCAGTACGACCTCGACCGCAACAAGGCAAAGCTCCTCGGCCTCAGCCTGCCTGACGTGTTCAACACGCTGCAGATCTATCTCGGCTCGCTCTATGTGAACGATTTCAACCTGTTCGGCCGCAACTTCCGCGTCACCATCCAGGCCGACAAGGACGCGCGCGCCAACGCGGACGACATCTCGCGGCTCTATGTGCGCAACGCCAGCGGCGGCATGGTGCCACTCAGCACGCTCGGGACGCTGAAGCCGATCGTCGGACCGGAAACGGTGCCGCACTACAACAATTACGCCTCCGCCCTCATCAACGGCGGGGCCGCACCGGGCTATAGCTCGGGCCAGGCGGTCGCGGCCATGGAGCGGGCCGCGGCGGCGGCGCTGCCGCGTGACTTCACCTATGAGTGGACCGGCATCACCTTCCAGGAGCTGAAGGCCGGCTCGCTCGCCGCCGTCATCTTCGCCCTGGCCATCGTCTTCGTGTTTCTCATCCTGGCGGCGCAGTACGAGAGCTGGTCGATGCCGTTCATGGTGTTGCTGGCGGTGCCCCTGGCGCTCTTCGGGGCGCTCGCCGGGTTGTGGATACGGGGCCTGCAGATCGACGTCTATTCGCAGATCGGCTTCGTCATGCTCATCGGCCTCGCCGCCAAGAACGCCATCCTGATCGTCGAGTTCGCCAAGCACCTGCGCGAGGGCGGCATGAGCATCGTCGAGGCGGCCATGGAGGCGGGCCGGCTACGCCTGCGGCCCATCCTGATGACGGCTTTCGCCTTCATTCTGGGCGTGGTGCCGCTGATGATCGCCACGGGCGCCGGCGCCGCGAGCCGGCAGTCGATCGGCACCACGGTGTTCTTCGGCATGCTCGCCGCCACCATCCTCACCCTGCTGTTCGTGCCTGTCTTCTACGCCATGATCGAAGAGCTGCGCGAACGTCGTTCAAACGAGAAGGCCCCTCACGGCGCCGAGCCGCCCGTCGCGCTCGGTCCCAAGACGAGCGCGGCCGAATAGGACTGGAAGCCCGATGCGCATGTGGAAACTCGGTCTCGGCATCGTCGCGGTCGCTGCGGTCGCGGGGGGGGCCTATTTCGGCCTGAAGGACCGGCTGACGCCCGGCGGCACCGCGCCGGCCGCAGCGGCAGCGCCCGGCGGCTTCGCCATGCCGGTCCCCGTCGCCTCCGTCGTCAAGCGGACGCTGCCGATCTACCTGGAGTATTCGGCACGGACGGAATCGATCCGCAACATCACGTTGCAGGCGCGTGTCGCCGGTTACGTGCAGGAGCAGCCGGCGCCGGACGGGGCGAATGTCAAGAAGGGCGATCTGCTCTACAAGATCGACCCGCGCGACTACCAGGCGGCGCTGGACCAAGCCAAGGCCCAGGTACAGCGCGACGAGGCGGCGCTCGAATACGCGCGCTCCAACCTCAGCCGCGGCACCGAGCTTGCCAAGAGCGGCTACCTCGCGCGCGATACCTTCGACCAGCGCACCAGTACCCAGCGCCAGGCGGAGGCGGCGCTCGCCATGGACCGGGCGGCCGTGCGCACGGCCGAGCTCAACCTGAGCTACACGGAAATCCGCGCGCCGTTCGCCGGCCGCATCGGCCGCAACCAGGCGCCGATCGGCACCCTGATCAGCGTCGCCGGCGCGCCGCTGAATACGCTGGTGCAGCTCGATCCGATCTATGTGACCTTCAATCCGAGCGAGTCGGATCTGGCCGAGATCCAGAAGGCCAAGGCCGTCGGCAAGGTGGAGGCCGACGTCTTGCTGCCCGGCGAGACCGAACCGCGCTACAAGGGCGAGCTCACCTTCATCGACAACGTCATCGACCGCGCCACCGGTACGCTGACGGCGCGGGCCACCATCGCCAACAGCGACATGTCCCTGCTGCCCGGCCAGTACGTGCGCGTGCGCCTGCTGATCAAGCAGCAGCCGAACGCGCTCATGGTGCCGCAGGCGGCGCTCGGCTCCAGCCAGTTCGGCAAGTACGTCTACGTGGTCGGGCCCGACCACAAGGCCGAGCAGCGGATCGTCACCCTCGGCCCCGTCAGCGGCGAGCTCGTCGCGCTGCTCAAGGGCGTCTCCGAGAGCGACCAGATCATCACCGGCAACCTCCAAAAGATCGGCCCGGGCGTGCCGGTGCAGCCGCTGCCGCCGCAGCCCGCCCAGGGACAGCAGCAGCCGGCGCAGGGGAAGGGCTAGCTCGAAGCGCTCGGCGATGAGGCGCCCCGTCGCCGAGCGCTCGGGATTCAGTCTATCCGATCAGATGAACACATCCGATCGGGAAACAGGCGAGAGCTTCGGCTCCCAAGGCGGCCCGCCGGCTTTGGACAGGCAGATGCGGCAGCAAAGGCTTGGCGTGGGATGACGATGAGGATCGCCCCGCTCTGAGATTTGGGCGAGCAGATCCGGCTGCCCCCTCACGATCATTGGCAACGACAGCCGCATACCCCGCCAACGCGCCAGCGCTCGGCGGAGCGCCCGCGCGGACCGCGGCGGCCTCTGCATGCAACTGAAGCTGCGCAGCGGCCCAGACGGCCACCTTGACAAATTCTAGAGTGCACTCTCAAAATGTTTCCAAAGGGACACCGCGCGACAAAGTCGCGGTGCTCGAGGAAACGTCTCATGAATGACAAGAGGGATCAGGCGTCCCCGATCAATGCTGGGATTGTTCTGGCCAAGAGCATGGGGGCTCCACGTCTCCGCGCGCTCTTTGACGTCCATCGTGGACACCTGGATGCCCGTTCGCGGTCGAGCCCCGACGAAGGCTTCCGCCTGACCGACGCGCGGCACGCGGCGCCAGACCGCCGTGCGGGGCCGGCGCTGCGCGCAGCCGCCGCGAGGCCGGCGTGTTCGCCATCCCCGCCGATCCAGGGTGCTGCAGCCGCTTGACCGCGAGGTCGCGCAGCGCACCGTCATCTCGATGAGGCTCGGCCGCGCCGATGCGGAGGGCGAGCTCTCCGTCCACCCCCGGTGCCGGCACACGATTGCAACGGGCAACTGCAGGACGCCGTCATGGAACCGACGACTCAATTGCACCGCACCGGCGAGAGGCTGCAGGCCGCCACAGCACAGTTGCACGAAGAGGGTTGGTGCGTGGTGCCCGACGTGCTGAGCCGGGAGGAAGCAGCCGGCGTGCTGGAACGCCTCTGGGCAGCCGCCGAGGCGTTTCGCCGGCGCGGGCGCGAGACGCACCTGGCGCAACTGGATCCGAATGCCGCGAATGTGCGTGTGTTCGATCTGCTCGACCTCGATCCGGTCTTTCGAGGCTTGATCCGAAAGCCGCTTGCGCTCGATCTCGTGCGTGAGCTGCTGGGCGCTGAGTTCATCGTCTCGAACTTCACAGCCAACATCGCCCGGCCGGGCTCGGGCTCGATGAACCTGCACTCCGACCAGGCCCTGGTGGTGCCGGAGCCATGGCTCGAGGCATGGTCGATCAATGTGATCTGGTGCCTGACGGACGCCACCTTCGAGAATGGCGCCACGCTGTTCATTCCGGGCAGCCACAAGGTGGAGCGCCTTGCCGAGCTCGGCCCCGATGCGGCCGCCCGGCTGCGCCCCTTCGAGGCCAAAGCCGGCTCGATCGTCGCGATGGACGGACGCATCTGGCACACGTCGGGCGCCAACGTCACCACCGACCAGGATCGCGCGTTGATGTTCGCCTACTACACGCGCAGCTTCCTCCGGCAGCAGGTCAATTGGAACGTCGCGCTCTCGCCCGAGGTCCAGCAGGAGCTGGATCCGGAGCTCCGCGGCCTGTTGGGGCTGGAGGCCACGGCGAACACCGGGCTGGGGGCAAAGTTGCTCGCGGCAAACGTGGGGCGTCGCACGGGGTAGGCAGGCAAGACACCAAAAATGGGGAGGCGAGGATGCACGAGGCCAAGCGCAAGCTGGTCGTCGCGGCTGCAATAGCGTTCGGAGGGCTGGCGAGCAGCGCCCAGGCGCAGACGGCTTACGACACCGGGGCCACGGACACCGAGATCAAGATCGGCAACATCGTGCCGTATTCCGGGCCGGTGTCGATGCTGGGAACATACGGCAGGGCGCTCGCAGCCTACTTCGACAAGATCAATGCCGAGGGCGGCATCAACGGCCGCAAGATCAAGTACATCTCGCTGGACGACGGATACAATCCGGCGAAGACCGTCGAGGCCGCCCGCCGGCTGGTCGAACAGGACGAGGTGCTCATGCTCGTGTCCCCGGTGGGCACGGCTCAGAACGCGGCCATTGGCGCCTACATGAACAGCAGAAAGGTCCCGCACCTCTTCGTCGGGACGGGGGCGCCGCGGTGGGGCGACTACAAGAAGACGCCCTGGAGCATGGGGTGGAATCCGAGCCTCCTGGCCGAGGGGCGCATCTACGCCCAGCATGTCCTACAGACCCGGCCGGGCGCGAAGGTCGCGATCCTCTTCCAGAACGACGATTATGGCAGGGACTTGCTCAGGGGGGTCACGCAGGCCTTCGGTGAGAAGGCTGGCGCCATGATCGTCGCCCAGCAGGCCTACGAAGCCACTGATCCGACGGTCGACAGCCAGCTCGCCACCGCAAAATCCAGCGGCGCGGATGTCTTCATCGACCTCTCCACGCCGAAATTTACCGCCATGGCCATCCGGCGCATCGCCGAGCTCGGCTGGAAGCCCGTACACTACATCTCCTATTCGTCGCACTCCGTCGCCTCCGTGCTCGCGCCGGCGGGCCTGGACAACGCGGTCGGCGTGATCTCGTCGACCTACCTTCGCGACCCGACCGATCCTCGCTGGAAAGACACCCCGGAGTTCGCCGGGTACACGGCCTTCATGAAGACCTACTATCCGGGCGGCAACGTCGACGATTTCCTGAACGCCGGTGGCTACACCATCGGGCAGGCGGTCGAGCAGGTGCTACGCCAGGCCGGCGACAATCTCACGCGCGCCAACATCATGAAGCAGGCCGCCAACTTGGACATGACTTTGCCGATGCTCTACCCGGGCGTCCGGGTCAAGACGGCTGCGGATGACTACTATCCGATCAAGCAGATGCAGCCGATCCGCTTCAACGGGCGCACCTACGAGCCGATCGGCGGAATGCTCAAGGGGCAGTAGCACGCACCGTCGGGGCGCCACCTACCGCCCCGGCGGGCCGGCCGAGATCCGGCCCATTGCGATATCTTCCATGGCTGGCACATGGCTGCGCGGCGCCTGCCCGCAGGAACTCTGGGGAGGAGCACAAGTTGCGGACGGCCCTACCACCCATCACCGATGACCTCGGCCAGGCCGAGCGCGACCTTCGGGAGCATGGCATCTGCCTCGTCACCGGGGTGCTCACCCCCGCGCAGCTGGCCGACGTGCGCAGTGCGTTGTACCGTGCGGCGAAGCTGGACGCTCAGCGCAACGTCACCCACAGCGGCTTCAAACTCGACTACGGCGAGGGCAACCATCGCGTCTGGAACACGCTGAGCCTGGACCCCGTGTTCGCGGACCTCGTCGAGCATCCCGTCGCGCTGCGGCTCGTCCGATCCGTTCTCGGCTGGCCCGCACTGCTGGGCAACCAATCCGCGAATATCGCGCTGCCGGGCTGCGTCGGCGGCATGCTGCACGCCGACCAGATCTTCGTCCAGGAGCCGTGGCCGGCGTTGCCGCAGGGGTGCAACGTGGCCTGGTGCATCGACGAGTTCACCGAAGAGAACGGCGCAACCCGCTTCGTTCCCGGCAGCCATCTCCACCACCGCCCGCCCGGCGAAGACGACCGGGACATCTCGGTGCCGGCCGTCGGGCCGGCCGGCACGGTCGTGGTGTTCGAAAGCCGTCTCTGGCATCGCACCGGGGAGAACCGCACCACGGACCGGACCCGCGCGGGGCTGTTCGGCTGGTACACCCGGCCCATCTACCGGGCTCAGGAGAACTGGTTCCTATCGCTCAATCCCAGGATCCTGGAGGGGGCATCGGACGACCTGCTGGTCCTGCTGGGCTACAAGACCGAGGGCTTGGGAAAGATCAACGGTCGCTCGCCCAGGTAGCGGGCCGCCCGGCCGCATCCCCGAATGCGAGTGGGCATCGCCGATCAATATCGCTCGGCCGGTCACCCCCGTGACGGCGGTGGACGCAAGGTCCGAGTCGATCACCCTTTCCGCCGTGGCGGTTCCGTCCCATATTGGGACGATGCCGAAAGCCCCCAAGATTCCCGTATCGGGTCAGCCGGAGACGCCCAAGCGGCCGCGCGCCAGCCGGGGCAAGGCGGGCAAGCCCGAGCTCAAGCCGCTCGACGAGCACCTGGCCGATCTGCTCAACCCCGGCATCAAGCGGGGGCGCGCCGCTCCCGGTACGGCGGCGAGCGACCGCCACGGCTTGGGCGAGCGCGGCCTGGATGAACGCGGCTTGGACGAACGCGGGATGGGCGAGCGGCCGCAGGCCGCCTACGATGTCTCCCGCGGCGACGCGCTGGCGTCGGATTCGGCCCTGGTGCCCAAGCGCGGCCGCAAATGGGGGCCGGGTGACGAGAGTCTTAGCCGCGACGACATTCTCAAGGCCGCGCCCCGCCGCGTGCGCGAAGGCAACGTCGCCCGCGACGGCGAGGATGACGACAGCGCCCTGACGACGGGTGCGTCGGCAACGCTCGATGCGCTGAGCAAGCTGCTGACTGAGGGCGACCCGACCCACAAGGACAAGCCGTGGACGCCGCACCGGCCGTCGCGGCCAGAGAAGTCCGAGGGCGGAATCGGCTTCACCCTCGTCTCCGACTTCGCGCCCGCCGGCGACCAGCCCCAGGCCATCACCGAACTGGTGGACGGGGTGAACCGCCTGGAGCGCGACCAGGTGCTGCTCGGCGTCACCGGCTCGGGCAAGACCTTCACCGCCGCGCAGATCATCCAGGCGACGCAGCGCCCTGCCCTGGTGCTGGCGCCGAACAAGACGTTGGCCGCGCAGCTCTACGGTGAGTTCAAGTCGTTTTTTCCCAATAACGCGGTCGAATACTTCGTATCATACTACGATTACTATCAGCCGGAAGCCTACGTTCCACGCTCCGACACTTATATCGAGAAGGAAAGCTCGGTCAACGAGCAGATCGACCGCATGCGCCACTCGGCGACGCGCGCCCTGCTGGAACGCGACGACGTCATCATCGTCGCCTCGGTCTCGTGCATCTACGGTATCGGCTCGGTCGAGACCTATACGGCCATGACCTTCTCGATAAAGGTGGGCGAGCGCATCGAGCAGCGCCAGTTGCTGGCCGATCTGGTGGCGCTGCAATACAAGCGCATCCAGAGCGATTTCGCCCGCGGCACCTTCCGCGTGCGCGGCGACGTCATCGAGCTGTTTCCCGCCCACATGGAAGACCGGGCCTGGCGCATCGGTCTGTTCGGCGACGAGGTCGAGACCATCGTCGAGTTCGACCCGCTCACGGGGCACAAGACCGCCGACCTGTCCTTCGTCAAGGTCTACGCCAACTCCCACTACGTCACGCCCAAGCCGACGCTGGGCCAGGCCGTCAAGTCGATCAAGGAGGAGCTGAAGTGGCGCCTCGACGACCTGAACCGGAGCGGCCGTTATCTGGAGGCGCAGCGGCTGGAGCAGCGCACCAGCTTCGATATCGAGATGCTGGAGGCGACCGGCGTCTGCGCCGGCATCGAGAACTATTCCCGCTACCTCACCGGGCGCCGGCCGGGCGAGCCGCCGCCGACCCTGTTCGAGTACCTGCCCGACAATGCTCTGGTCTTCGTCGACGAGAGCCACGTCACCGTGCCGCAGATCGGGGCGATGTACCGCGGCGACTTCCGCCGCAAGGCGACCTTGGCCGAGTACGGCTTCCGCCTGCCCTCGTGCATGGACAATCGGCCGCTGCGCTTCGAGGAATGGGAGGCGATGCGGCCGCAGACCGTCCATGTCTCGGCCACGCCCGGTGACTGGGAGATGGAGCGCACCGGCGGCGTCTTCGTCGAGCAGGTGATCCGGCCCACCGGCCTGGTCGACCCGCCGGTGGAGATGCGGCCGGCGCGCAGTCAGGTCGACGACGTGCTCGGCGAGATCCGCGCGACGGCGGCGCAGGGCTATCGCGCGCTGGTCACCGTGCTCACCAAGCGCATGGCCGAGGACCTGACGGAATACCTGCACGAGAACGGGGTGCGCGTGCGTTACATGCACTCGGACATCGACACCCTGGAGCGCATCGAGATCATCCGCGACCTCCGGCTCGGCGCCTTCGACGTCCTGGTCGGCATCAATCTGCTGCGCGAGGGCCTCGACATTCCCGAGTGCGCGCTGGTCGCCATCCTCGACGCCGACAAGGAGGGTTTCCTGCGCTCGGAGACCTCGCTGATCCAGACCATCGGCCGCGCCGCCCGCAACGTCGACGGCCGTGTTCTGCTCTATGCCGACCACGTCACCGGCTCGATCGAGCGGGCACTGGCGGAAACCAACCGTCGCCGCGACAAGCAACTCGCCTGGAACGCCGCCAACGGCATCACGCCGCAGAGCGTCAAGAAGAACATCGCCGACATCCTCGACAGCGTCTACGAGCGCGACCACGTCATCGTCGACGCGGGCCTGGCCAAGGCGGCGGCGCCCATCGGCCACAACCTCAAGACGGTGCTGGCCGATCTGGAAAAGCGCATGCGGGCCGCCGCCGCCGACCTCGACTTCGAGACCGCGGCGCGCCTGCGCGACGAGATCAAGCGCCTGCAGGCGACCGAGCTTGCCATCGCCGACGATCCCCTCGCCCGCCAGACCGAGGTTCAGGACAAGGCGGGCGGCTTCGCCGGCCAGCGCCGCTACGGCGCCGCCGGCAACCTGCCGCCGCCGGAGACCACGCGTGCCCGCAAGCCCACCCTCGACGAAATGGGCCCGCACAACCGCGAACTCCCGCTGACCCCGGAGAACTATGTCCCCCCGGCCCGCTCCACCGCAGGCTGGCCCGGCCAGAAGCCGAAATATCGGGGGCGGAAGGGAAAATAAGGCGCACGCGCTGACCTGGCCGATTTCGCAGCACGCTCGCAGCACCGCCACCCACACCGCAAACGGTCTGACCTGACCTATGCGGCCGGCTTACCGTCCGCGTAGCTCACCCCCATGCCGGCGCGCACATCCTGCTGAATGCCATATTGCGGAAATGGATAGCGCAGGCCGTTCCTGGACAGGGCCTCCATGCCGGCGATTGCCTGACCGAGCATGTCGGGCGGCAGGGCCATCAGCATCTCATCGTCCAGCACGCCGCCGTAGCGGCGTTCGGCGAAGCAGGGGATCGACAAGCTGGGCTGGCGTGTCTTCAAGGCGCGGCCCCAGGAGTCGGCGCAGGCGGATTCGCCCACGACACTCCAGTCGAAGCGCTTGTAGCCGGCCCATTGCAACCCGTTGATGAAATACATCATGGCTCCCGGCGTTGCATAAAACAGCGCGATATCGGGTGGATCGAGCCGCCCGGATGATAGCGGCGAGACGGCGATCGCCTGATATCGGCCATCCTCGACGCAGTTCATTGCCGCTTGGTGGGCGCCGGCATCCTCAGGTGTCGAATACCAGACGCCGACCATGCGCTGCCCGGATGTCCATTCGGCATCCTTGGCGTTGCCGAGGCCGATCACCGCTCTGCACTGTGCGCCCACCAAGTCCTCAGCGGTCGCCCCTACGGTCCATCCAAGCCGAGCAGCCTGTGCGACGACCTGATCGAAGGCGTGAATGGCCTTTGGGCGGCGGATGCGCGGAATGGCCGCCATGTCCTCAACACGCTCGAACAGCTTCATGCCGAATGGCGCGTTGCGCAACTTCAGCAGCCGTTCAAGTTCAGCCGCCTGGCCGAGCAGATCATTAGGCATCGTGGTCTCCTGCGAAGTGCTCGCGGCCGCTCGCCGATGACGGCCCCGGGCCAGAGTAAGGAAACCCGGGAGCTCTGTCCTCGCCAAGTTCGGCCGACCTTGGGCCGCGAAGTGCGAGGCGCGATCGACCGTCTTGAGCCGGATGTTGTCGCCTGATTCGTCATCCAGCCCATAGAGTCCGCATCGCAATTCACGGGTGGGCGTTGCACCTGATGAGATCGCCGACCGCGGCGACTAGAGCGTTTTTCGAGCGAAGTGGACGCCGGTTCGCGTGAAGAAAACGCGGCAAATCAAACAGATAGAGCATTTCGGCGATTCGAAGGAACGCGGAAATACGCTAGGTGCTCGCTGAGGACATGCTCACCACGCCTCTGTCCGCAGCGGTCCGGTAGAGAGCGTCAGCCGCCGATGGCGGCACGTAGGCTGGTTGTTCGCCGTCGATGAACACGACATCGTCCGGCTCGATCTCAAACGTCCCGCAGCTCCGGTGTCTCGCCCTCGTCGCGCGCCGACGAAAGCCATGGTCGAGCCCCATCGCCACCACACCCGCGGGCCGTCCGGATGGCGAGCCGCGAGCCCGCAAGACACGCCCGTGTTCCCACAGCACCTCTGTCGCACCATCAGCGTGCGCCAGCGACCATGCCCCTCCCGGACGCGCCAGCCGGGCAGCCTGGTGGTGCCGAACCGCGCCTCGTCATCCCATCGTCCGGACCGCGCATCACTCCAGGCGACCAGGGATCGTTCTCATCCAGATATTCTTGCGTGAATTCTCGCCCGCGGCCGATTACAGATCCTCATCCAGCCATACCCGCCCGAAGACGAAGCCGCGCGGCGCCCGGATCGTCGCTCGCACGTGTCCATCGCCGACCTTCAAATCGCCCTGTCCTCCCAGGATCTCGCAAGCGGACGCCTGGAGCAGCGGCACCGGCATGGTCGCTTCCGCTGCCGGGCTGAGCTCGCGGAACAGCAGGAGATAGCCCGATCGCCGGTCGGGAGCGATGGCGGCGAAGCCCGTCCAGCTCACACCGTCCGGTGCCGCGCCGATGGGCAGAATCGAGCCGGCGAAGACGGCGTCGCGATAGGCCTTCCAGGTGGCGATCAGGGGTGCCGCTTCGGCGAAATAGCTCTCCGGCAGCCCGGACACTTCGAACCAGGCCAGGGGCGATGCGAACATCACCGTGGCGAAGACGCAATCCGGGCGATAGGAGGCCGGCGCCAACGGATCGTCGGTGTACTTGTCCACATGACGGGCGTTGTTCAGCCACTCCATGCGCAGGCGCAGCGGATCCAGGTAGTGGGCCAGCTGCCATAGGCTGCGCAGGGTCGCGTGCGGCCAGTAGCGCCGGGTGTCCGTGTAGCGGTTCTCGATGAACAGCGGTCCGGCATCCAGCCGGCCGAAATAGCCGGGTCGCGTTTCCGCCGTGACGTCGCAGTCGAGCAGGATGCGGCCGTCCGACCGGCGCAGCACATGGTCGAAGAAGGCGTGCAGGTTGCGTTCGCCGCGCTTGCTGCGCAGCTTGACGCTGTCGACCTTGAAATGGTCGATGCCATGGTCCGCATGAAGCTGCAGAAGACGCTCGGCGTCTTTGTGCCAATGGGCGAAGTCGTCGGCGGAATCGGGAGCGAACCACAGGCCGAGACGCACGCCCAGCGCCTTGGCCTGTTGCACCAGCGGCGCCAGCCCGTGGGGAAAGCGCTCGGGATGCACGGCCCAGAAGTCCTGGTCGGCCCCGTGGAAGCCTTCCCAGACGCCGCCGGTGACGTCTGCGCGGACAGAATTGCTGGTGGTGCCCTTCTGCCAGCCGTCATCGATCTGGACGACCTCGACACCCAGCCGGTGGGCGGCGGTGATTTCCGCGCTCAGGAACGCCGCATTGATGCGGCCGTCGCGGTTGCGGTCGCCCCAGGTGTTGGAGAGCAGCAAACCGTCGCGGCCGATGCGATAGGGGCGCACGGCGCGCTGGTGTGCCTGCAACGCGGCCGTCCGGCCCGCGCGGCCGTCGCTGGAGAGGATGACTGTCCACCCGTAGCCCGGCTGATCGTCGTCGACCGTGTTGCCGTGCCCCTTGAGCATCACACGCCGCTCGTTCGCGCGCACGACGAGATCAACGGGCGTAGGGACGGGCCGGGCATAGGGGAGCGGCGCCTGCTTGAGCAGGAGCAGCCCGCCGCCCGTCAGCACATCCTCCACGGCGAAGAGGCAGCCTGCCAGGCGCAACTCCTGCTCCGACGGATGCAGCAGCCACTCGGCCTCCTGCACGAGCTCGTTGCGAGCATCGGTCCCATCGTGGAAGTCGACCCGGGTCAGCCTCAGATGGAACGGGGTCAGAGCGAGCGCTTCCAGCACGTCGGCGCCATCGCCCTGGCCGGGCGTGTCAAGGCCGGTCGCGGCGAGGCGCGTGGTCACCGCGGCGACGCCGGGACTAATCTCGAAGCCATAGGTCAGACTGGATCCGGCACCGACGGCGCTCAGCACAGCCGCCAGGGTGCCGTCCGCATCGTGCGTGGTCAGCGTCACCACGCGATCCTCTGCAACGGGCTGTCCCACGGGGACGGGAGCGGGGCTCCGTCGCCTGTCCTGAAGCCATTCTGTGCGCGTGGGCTTGTGATAGAGCGACGTCGCGACGAGGCCGCCGCCCGCATCGACACGCCATCGGCGTTCGATCAGATCGTTGCCGGCAACGAACTCGCGTCCCCGTCGTTCGAGCCGAGCGTAGCACGGGCCGGCCGCTCCCATATGCATCGCACACTCCTCGCCCACTCCTGCGATGCAGGCGGCTGGCCCATGGCGGTCGCGCCGCGTGGCAGCGCCCGGTATATGGCGCAGTCCATGGCGCTCCGGCGACGGCCGGCGGTCAATCTTTTACGGTTCGCACATCGGGCATGGAGCCCGCTACCGACTCGCCTCGCCGGCGCCCCAGCGCAACCAGGGAGCGGCCAAGTCCGACCAGGCCGCCCGGCAGGAAAGCCAGTACGACGACCAGCACACTGCCCAGCACGATCTTGTCGACGTAGCCACCGAACGAGAAGAACTTCTCCTGGATCTGGACCAGGGCGACCCCGATCAGGGGACCGAGCAGCAGGCGGCGGCCGACCAGCACCACCGACGTCAGCATCAGGATGAGGAAATAGGTCTCCAGCAGGTCGGCGCTGACGAAGGAACGCTGGTAGGCATAGAGCCAGCCAGCCGCGGCGGTGACCGGTGCGGAGAGCAGGAAGATCTGGAGCCGCGTGCGCTTGGGATCGATCCCCGACATCGTTGCCAGGCGGGGGTTGAGGTGAACCATGACCGCCGCCTGGCCGAGGCGGGAGCGGCGGAAGGCGTGCATGAGATAGAGCGTCACCAGCAGCAGTCCGTAGGCGACCGGCCAGAGCTGCGCATCGGTTTCGGCGCGCAGGCCAAGCGGCGCGAGGGTGAACGGCGGAATGCCGCGCAGGCCGTCGGAGCCGCCGAGGAATTCCCAGTTGGCGGCGACGGTCATGGCGACCACGGCGACGGCGTAGGTCACCAGCGAGAAGACGAATTCCTTCAGCCGCAGCGTCACCACGCCGAGGATCGCTGCGGCGACGACGGCAAGAATGATGGCGCCGAGGAGGGTCGCCACGGGGCCGAGGCCAAGCCGGGTCGCCAGCATGGCCGCCGCGTAAGCGCCGATGGCGAAGAATACCGTGTGCGCCAGGCTGACCTCGCCCAGGTCCGACACGATCATGTCGAGGCCGTAGGCCATGACCGCGAAGATGGCGATCAGCACGGCCGCGCTGTAGACGGCGCCGGTGCCCCCGAGCAGCGCCGGAGCGAACAGGCCGGCGGCGGCGATCGCGACGATCAGCGCGAGGCGCAGCGCAGGCGCCATCAGCGGCTCCCGGGAGCGGCGGCGAAACCGCCGGGCCGCAACACGAGCATGGCGATCATCACCAGAAAGGCCGCCGCCGTCGTGTAGGCCGGCGACACGAGGGCGCCGAAGAAGGCGGTGAACAGACCCAACGCGAGCCCGGCGAAATAGGAGCCGAGGACGCTGCCGATGCCGCCGAGGACGACCACGACGAAGGTGACGATGACCTCGTCGAAGCCCATGGAGGTCAGGATCGGCGTGCGCGGCGCCACCAGCGCCGCCGCCAGCGCCACCGCCGCGCCCTCGAAGGCGAAGACGCCGAGGTAGACCTTCTTGACGTTGATGCCGGCGAGCAGCGCCAGCGGCGGGTCTTCCGCTACCATGCGAGCGGTGCGTCCGACCGCGGTGTGGTCGATGACATATTTGAGCACAATGAAGAACACGATCGCGGCGACGACGAGCGCCACGTCCTGCCAGGTGAGCCAGAGATCACCCCAGTAGATGTCGAGGCGCGAGAGCGGCGTCTCGAGGATCTGGCCGGTGGAACCGAAGACGAGGGCGGCGGCGCCGTTCAGCACGTAGCCGAAGCCCAGCGTCACGATCATGATCGAGACGAGGTCCTGCTTCAATGTGAGCTGCAGCATCACCCGTTGCATGACGTAACCGACGGCGACGCCGGCGAGCATGGCCGCCGGCACGGCGACCAGATACGGCAGGCCGAGGCGCGAGACCGTGTACCAGGTCACGAAGGCGCCCAGCATATACATCTGGCCGTGGCCGAAATTGACCAGTCGGGCGACGCCGAGCAGCACGGTCCAGCCGATGGCGATCAGCGCGTAGGCATGGCCGAGAACGATCCCGTTGATCAGCTGCTGCGCCAGGTTCATGTCGCGTGCGCTCCCAGGTAAGCTTCGGCGATGCGGGGATCGTCGCGCATGGCGCCGGCCGGCCCTTGGGCGACGATGCTGCCGCGCTCGATGAGGACCAGCCGATCGACGACCTCGATGGCGGCGCGCACGTTCTGCTCGACCAGCAGCACCGCGAGGCCATCGGCGGCCAGTTGCTTCACCGTCGCAAGGACGGTGGCGACAAGGCGCGGCGCCAGCCCGATCGACGGCTCGTCGAGCAGCAGCGCGCGCGGCCCGAGCCGCAACGCCCGGGCGATTCCGAGCATCTGACGTTCGCCGCCGGACAACTGCGCCCCGAGGTGGCCGCGCCGCTCCTTCAAGCCCGGGAAGAGATCGTAGATGTCGTCCAGCGCGTAGGCGCGGCGCCTGTCGCCCAACAGCTGGCCGCCGACGGCCAGCAGGTTGTCCTCGACGCTCATGGTGGCGAAGACGAGCTTGCCCTCGGGGATCAGCAGCAGCCCCTTGCGGACACGCTCGAAGCTCGGCAGATGCGACAGCGCCTCGCCGGCCAGCGTGACTTCGCCCGAGATGCGCGGCCGGCCGCGCGACCAGCCGAGCAGCGAATTGACCAGCGTCGACTTGCCTGCTCCGTTGGCGCCGACGACACCCACCAGTTCGCCGGCGGCGACCGCCAGATGCGGGATCGCAAGCGCCCGGTTGCCGCCGTACACCGCCGCGAGGTCGCGCGTCTCCAGCATCGGGATCATGCGCTCCGCCCCAGATAGGCCTCGAGCACGCGGGCGTCGGCCTGGATGTCGCGCGGCGTGCCCGTGGCGATCTGCCGGCCGCGGTCGAGCACCACGATGCGGTCGGCAACGCTCATGATCAGGTCCATGTGGTGCTCGATCACGACCAGGGCGATGCCCTCCGCCTTCAGCTCGCGCAGCAGCGCGATGAGCCGGGCCATGTCGGCGCCGCCCAGGCCCGCCGCGGGCTCGTCGAGCAGCAGCACCTTGGCGCCGCTGCCATAGGCCAGGGCGATCGACAGCATGCGCTGCGAGCCATAGGGGATATCGGTCGGCCGCAGCGCGTGCGCCTCCTCGGGAATGCCGAAACGCAGCAGCAGGCCGCGCGCCGCCGCCTCGGCCCGGTGCCGGCGGCTGGCTTCGCGCCAGGGTGCGAAAATGGCGGCGGCGAGCCCGGTCCCGTAGCTGTCCTGGAGCACCGTGCGCATATTCGCCGCGACGGTGAGGTCGTTGAAGAAGGCGTTCTGCTGGAACGCGCGCTTCAGCCCGCGCGCGGCCAGCTTGTCGGCGCTGACCTCGGTCACGTCCTCGCCGGCGAGCCGCACCCGGCCCCGCCTCCGGACGAGGTGGGTGATGGCGTCGTAACAAGAGCTTTTGCCGGCCCCGTTGGGACCGATGATGCCCAGGATCTCGCCCGGCCCGACCTGCCAGTCGAGGCCGTCGAGCGCAACGAGGGCGCCGTAGCTGACGCCGAGGCCCTCCACTTCGAGGGCCGGGGAGCTCGCGGATGTGGCCATCGGACCGGACAGCCGCGTCAGTTCACCCCGGGTCGCACGACGATCTTCTGGTCCTCGACCGTGAACAGGTAGTGCTTGCTGTCGAGCTGGCCGTTGGGCTGGAACGTCGCGGTGCCGAAGATGGTATCCTTGAAGCTGCCACCGCGGATGCGCTTGGCCACGGCCTCCTTGTCCAGCGACTTCACCTCGTTGGCCGCGATGGCCCAGACCTCGAGCGCAGCGGCGCCGAGCGCCATATATTTGTCCGGCGTATACTTGTACATCTCTTGCGTCTTGGCGACGAATTCCTTGTTTTGCGGCAAGGATGCGAACGGCTCGACGTCCGGGAAGTAGATGTCGGCACCGATCAACCCGTTGGCCGCGTCCCCCGCGACCTGAATGACGCTCGGCGCAATGGTGCCGACCGCGGTGACGAGCTGGCCGGGTACGCGGCTCTGCTTGGCCTGCCGGATAAGGGCGGGCATGCCGAGCCCCTCGTTGGCGTTGATGGCCACGGTGAGGTCGGGATTGGCCGCGCGGACATTGGTCAGGGCGACGCGGAAATCGGCCTGCGTGAAGGGAAACTTCTCCTCCGCCACCTTCTCGTAGCTGTAGTTGAGCTTTTTCAGCTCGGCTTCGATCGACGCCAGCGCGCCGTTGCCGTACGCGTCGTTCTCGACGAGGAAGGCGACGCGCTTGGCCTTGGCCGTGTTGGCGATGTAGTCGGCGATCACGGCGCCGTCCTGGGAATTCGAGCTGTTGAGGCGGATGGCCAGCGGGTTGCCCTCGCCGGACAGGATGGGATCGGCTTTCGAGATGGCGGTGATGTCGAGCACCCCGGCACGGTTGATCACCGGCTGCATGGCCAGCGTCACCGGGCTGTTCCACCCTTCGATGATCACCGACGCCCCGGCCGAGATCAGCTCGTTGGCACGCGAAACCCCGATGGCGGGCGTGGATTCGTCGTCGCGGGCGACGATCTCGATGGGGCGCCCCAGCACCCCGCCCTTGGCATTGATCAGCGCGCCCATGGCCTGGACGGCCTGCACGATATGCTGCCCCTGCGGACCGGCGCCGCCGCTCAGCGGAAAGATGAGGCCGACCTTGATTGGACCCGACGCGCTGCTCTGTGCTGACGCCGGACCAGCCATCGCCAGCGCGACACAGGCGCCCACCATAAAACCTCGGCGTCCGAGGCGACCGGGCCGTACCATTGGGCTTCCCCCTAACCGCGATGACGGGCTTTGCACGTCTTGCGGGCAAGATGCTGGCAGCCATCGTGGGAAGTCAATGGCCAGGCCGCATCGGGCCGGCGGCACGGCTCATCGCCAACGAGCCGCTGCCGGCGGGTGCGATCAGGTCACGGCTCCACCGGTCGTCGCCGATGCCGTGGCAGCACCGGCGCCGTGGCGGGGCCGCCAAGCGTCGCCGCAGCGTTCACCCTGAGCGACCGCCGGCCTGGCGTGACGGCTGCGCCCTTTGCCGCTATCAACGGCGTGCGGGGGAATGCATGGGAGAACGCATAACGGCAGGATGGTCGCGGCCCCTGCGGGTGCACCTGGCCATCGTCATGGTCGGTCTGCTGATCGGCGTGTCCGGCCTGATCGCCGGCCTGCATTTCGCCGCGGGCCGGAAGGCGGCGATCGGGCTCGCAGCCCAGCACATGCGGGTCCTGTCGGAGCGGCTGGTGGAGAACTACCGCCTGCTCTCGGCCGAGTCGGTGATGTTCGTCGATGTGGCGGCGATCGCCGACGAGTTTCAGCTGCCGCCCCCTGATCGGTTGCGCTCCAAAATCGCCTACCTGCGCCTCGCGGTCGAGCGCTCCGCCCCGGTGGACGGCGCCTATGTGGGCTACCCCAACGGCGAATTTGTGCATCTGGTGCACCTCACCCGCTCGCCGGAATGGCGGGCCGCGCTCAAGTCGCCACCGAATGCCGCCTATGCCGTCCGCGTCATCAGCACGGGCGAGGATGGTCAGCGCCGCTCGCAATGGACCTTCTACGACGCCGCCATGGACGCGCTCGGAACCCTGCCGGACACGGGCACGGTGTACGATCCGCGGCTGCGGCCCTGGTACCGGTTGGCCGCCAACCGGCGCGACACGATGTCGGTGCCGCCCTACACCTTTGCCACCACCGGCGAGCTCGGGATGACCGTCGCCAGAGCGCACAGCGCCAACGCGACCATCGTCTTCGGTGTCGATGTCGTGCTGTCGACTCTCTCCAGGTTCCTCGACGCGAGCCAGGTCGCCAAGGGGGCGCTGACGCTTGTGGTGGCGCCGGACGGCAAGGTGATGCTCCGCGCGGGCTCGCCGACGGTCGACGTCGCTCCGCTGCTGGCGCGGGCGGTCGAACCGGGCGGCACCATCCCGTCGCGGCTGACGCTCGATGGGCAGCCCTATCTGGTGTGGGCGAGCCGCGTCGATTTCCAGAGCCTGCTCAAGGGCTCCCAGATCCTGGTGGCGGCCCCCCTGGCCGAGCTGACGCGGACGAGCGAGCAGGCGCTGTGGCGGGACCTCGCTATCGCTCTCGCCATCCTGGGGCTCGGCGTGCTCATCGCCCTCGCCCTTGCCCGCCGGATCGCCGGGGCGCTGCGCCGGCTGACCGGCGAAGCGGACAGCCTGAAGGACCTGCTGCTCGTCCCGCCGACGCACGTCCGCTCCAGAATCACGGAAATCTCGGCGCTCGGTCGAGCCATGACGGCCGCGCGCAACGCCATCAACGGCTTCGGGCTCTACGTGCCGGTGGAGATCGTCAGGCGCATCCTCGACGACGGCCGCTTCGCCGGCCGCTCGGCGGCGCGCCAGGAGGTGACGGCGCTGTTCACCGACATCGCCGACTT
>NZ_BMGG01000009.1 GCF_014640075.1 Chelatococcus reniformis
CCAGCTTGAGCAATCTTAAGGCCGGGTGCCCGCGGGTTGACCGGTGCCATCGAAGGAGCAGGGAGGATACATTTCGTCCGCCAAAGTGCGTTCGATACGCGAGGGTGACCGGGGAGGAACAACTAATGGCTGTAAGCAAAGAAGGCTGAGTTCGAGCTCTCGCCTACCGCCTGTGGGAAGAGGAGGTATTTCCGCAGCGACAAGAGCTTGAACACTGGCGGAAGCTCAAGAGCTGAGTGATCAGGAAGATAGGCCTTGATAGCGGCCGCCGAGATGTTGCGGGACGAGATCGACGCTGGGAGGACGGGGGACAAGGTGCCCTGCAGCGATCCCGCGGCGCCGCTAGGAACCGACGACGAGGCAGCAGGTACCCCCAACACCAAGGCGCAAATCGATGATGCTCGAAGGCAGGGACCGGGACGAGGAATCAAATCGGAACCTGTCGACTAAGCTACTATTCTGCACAGATTCCCAGGCTGTAACTTGGCGGTGACATTAGTTGCTGAGCTTGGGGGAGTGCACTGTGCAGATACGGCTTCGACTTCCAGAGGGAGGCGTTCAGGCACTTCGAGAGCCACCATATTAGAGTACGAGGATCGCTTGGTGCTACCAAACCCTCTCGCGCCCCTCCCCAGGGCATCGCCGGGCCGAACCGGGGCAGGCCGATCGGTGTGGCCGAGCCGTTCTTCACAGACGTTAACGCCGAGTTGGCCGACAAGGGCTTCCTTGTGACATCAACCGACGATGATCCAACGGGCTCGCTCCGGATCGCTGATGTGGATGACGTTCAGCTTGGCGTATTGCGCGATTGAGATGATGTATATGTCGATGCGCGTTACGACGGGGAGCGCTTTGGCTTCGCGCCGCGCGGAAGTCCGCGCCAATCGGATCTCATGATTTGTCGCCGGTACCTTATGCAAGCGGACCGCCGCCCGGCCACCGCCCGAGAACCGCCCGATCGCGCGGCACGCTCAGTCCATGCTGGTGCTGGAGATCGAAGAGCGCATCCGGCGCAAGCGCTATTTCTGAAGATAAGCGCCTAGTGCCTGCTGGCCTCGACCAGCATCTCGACGAATCGACGTGCGCGATCCCTGCCGAACCGGTTGAGCGGGCAAATCCCCGCCTGTGGCGCAGGATCGAAATGGAAATAGGCGACCGTGAAGCCCGCGCCGTCCTGAACCTTGAAGCTCTCGAGATACTCGACGATGTGCATGGGCCAACGGGGCGAATCAAGATCCACGGTCGGAACTCCATAGGGCGTCGCGTTCGGCAAATGTTCTCACTTTGCGATTGAGCGCAGGCGACCCGGCGATAGGCTCGCGGCCCATGTGCAACCCCTACAGCCACGCCAAAGGCTCGCAGGCGATCAGCGAGTTCGTGCGGGACATCGCGCTTCCTGGTGGGCAACCTGCCGCCGCAGCCCGGCATCTACCCGGACTACACGGCGCCAATCGTGCGCACCGCCGCCGATGGCGTGCGGGAGCTGGTGTTCGCGCGGTGGGGTCTGCCGTCGCCGCGGAAGGTGGTTGAGGAGGCTGCCGAGAAGCGCGCCGCCAAGTTGCTGCCAAGGCTGCCGAGGTCGACATGGCGGAGATGGTCCGGCGCGAGCCGGATGCGGGCGTCACCAACGTCCGCAATGCATCGAGCTCGCATTGCCGCCGCCGGCTCGGGCCGGGGTAGGTGCCTGCTGTCGTTCACGTCGTTCGCCGAGCCGGAGCCGTTGCCGGCCGGCAGTCGCCCGCCGGCCTGGTTCGCCTTCAACGAGGACCGGCCGCTCGCGGTCTTCGCCGGGCTCCACGTCCCAGGTTGGACCAGCGTGCGAAAGGCCAAGGAGGGCGAGGTCATAGCCGACCTCTATGCGTTCCTGACCACCAGCCCCGACGTGGAAGTGGGTGCCATCCATCCCAAAACCATGCCCGTCATCCTGACGACGCCCGAGGAGTGCGAGACTCGGTTTGCGGCGCCTGCGCCGATTGCGCTTGAGCTGCAGCGGCCGACGCCGGACGGAGGGCTCCAGATTGTCGCGCGTGGCGAGAACGAGGGCCGCCGCCGGCTCAGCCGAGCGCCGTTTGGACCCGATAGGGATCTTGGGCGTTGCTTTCTTCGTGATGAAGGAACGCACATGTCTGATGATGAGACGAACGTGGGCGCTCGATGCCAGGCCCGGGCTGCGTCGGGTCGGAACTCCGAGGTTGCTGACTTTGCCCAGTTGCATGGCCTAACTCGGAAGCAGGTCTATGATCTCATCGATAAGTATGGCAACGACCGGGAGAAGCTCGAGGCAGCAGCGCATGAGTTAAAGTCGGCCGGGCCAGGGCCCTGATGGTCAATGGTCTGAGCGCACGCCTTTGAACACCGGAGCCCGCAGGCTGTCGTCGCACGGATTGCCGCAATGCGCGAAGCCTGGGTGGATCTCCGACTGATCCCAGCCGTTGTCGTGGCGGTGCCACGACCAGGAGGAGTTTCATGCCCGACGATCGGACCAAGGTGGGAGCCGCCGACCGAGCGAGCGTGGCCGCCAACGAAGATTATGAGATCGACGATCTCGCGCAGAAGCACGATCTCACGCGGCAGCAAGTGCTGGACCTCATCAGCGCACACGGCAATAGCCGAGAGAAGCTCGACGCGGCGGCCGAGGAGCTGAAGCGCACCCTCGCAGCGCATTGAGGATCGGTTCAGAGGTCGGCCGGATCGCGCAGCCCCCTGAAGCTGGCGTGGCGCAAGTCGCCGTCGGACGTCCGGGCTCGATATTCCACTTCGGCCCGGAGTTCCGGCCGCACCTACACCACCGTCCGCGAACGCAGGCGGGGTATGGTCGGCTTCGGCTGGCGGATCTCGTCGAGCCGTCGCTTCAGCCTCGCCGCCACCTCCCGAGTGAATCCTGTACCGACGCCGCCGACTGACACGAGCTTGCCGTCCGCGCTCACCCCGGCCAGCCGCAGGCCACCGACGAAGCGGGCCGTCCGATCGTGGCCGCGCCGCGCCCAGATGGTCACCTTGCTCTCGTCCACCTGGCAGCAGAGGCGGTAACCATCCCACTTGATCTCGTGGCGCCAATCCGCCCGCCCCGGTGGGGATCTTGTCGACAAGCTTGGCGAGGGCCAGCGGGATCCCGCTGGGGACGGGCTGGTCGAAGGGCTTTGGCTGGCGCTTGTCTCGCTTGCGCGGCCCGTGGCGCGGCTGCGCGCCGTCTCTGCCGCCGGCGCGGCGCGCTGCTGGGTGCGTGGCTTGTCCTTGGAACCGCAGGGTCGGCCAGGGCCGACGTGCCTGGCGCAATTGGATGCGGGCCAGCGGCATGTAGGGATGGGCGCAGGGGAGGGGAAAAAAATTTAAGGCGGCCCCTTGACCCTCCATTCCGCTTTCATAAATCGATGCTCGCCAAGGCCAAAAAGGCTTGGTTCATAGGGCCGCCGTGTCATTCGGCGGCTTGTCGTACCCCATGTTGCTCGTTGGAGGATGTGGTTATGCGAACCTTCGATATGACACCCTATTATCGTTCTTCGATTGGCTTCGATCGCCTCTTCGACATGTTGGACACCGCCGCCAACCGTGCGGACTGGCCGCCCTACAACATCGAGCGGACAGGCGAGGACGCCTATCGCATCACCATGGCGGTGGCCGGCTTCAGCCAGGCCGATATCGAATTGACCCAGAACGGTAACACCCTGATTGTCGTCGGCCAGCGCGCGCAGGATGACGGCGATCGGCAGTGGCTCCACCAGGGCATTGCTGCCCGCGGGTTCAAGCAGACATTCAGTCTGGCTGATCACGTGCGTGTCGAGGGCGCTGATCTCGTCAACGGCTTGCTCTCGATCGAGCTCGTGCGCGAAGTGCCCGAGCAGCTGAAACCCCGGCGCATCGAGATCGATTCCGGCGCAGCTGCGAAGGTGATTCCGGGCCACCGTGACGAGGCGGGGCGTGAAGCGGCCAAGGCCGCGTAGCGGCCGCGCGGTCAATCAAACCCGAAACTGCGTTCCTTCACCTCCCGGCTTCGGTCGGGAGGCTTGAATGCGGAGATTGGAGATGACGTCAGAAGTTGATGCACGCACGGTTGACGAGATGAAGGTTGTCTTCGTCGCGCCGAACTACTTTTCACCGCTCGACGTTGTGCGGGACCCATCTCTAAGCGCGGCCGAAAAGAGAGCAATTCTGGCCGATTGGGCTTCAGACGCCCGTGCGCTTCCGAACCTGCCGACTTACCGCCAGCTTGACAACGGCGCCCTTCTGCAAGTCCGGGATATCATGGAAGCGCTCAATGCCCTGGACTGCGGGAACGAGCCGATGCCGTCGCCGTCATGGCCGGCGCGGCGTATGCCCGGAGCTGCCCGGGCGCGGTGGCTACAGCGGCTGCTGCGCCGCGGCGGTCGGGGCGATGATGATGATGATGACCCCCCGCCAGTGCCCGCGCGTATGCGGCGGCCGCGGCCGAGCGGTCCCAGCGCAGAGGCTGTGAGCCTTTGCGCCGCGTAGCGTCTTGCGGCTCCTCACTGCCCCGTCCCGCCCCGGGCGGGGCTTTCGCATTCTGAACCTTTCCGCTCCGATGCGTCCCGGTCAGCGACACAGCCCCGCTGCGTTCCCATGGCGCGGCCCGTAAAGAGCGGACGTTTACTTTTTCTCGATGCGATCCAGCACCGCCTCGGGTGCCACATCCCGTTTCACCTCCTCCAGTTCGCCCAGCACGCTCGTGCGAACCTTAAGATGTTCCGCAACGTCGGACAGCAGCGTCGCCATCTTGGTAAGCTCGTGCTCGGCCAGCAGGCTGATCTGCAGGTCGAGGTCGGCGCGCTTGTCCGCGACGGCAGCCATGCGGTTCTGGGAGATCAGCACGAAGGTGGAGAGGAAAATAGCTTCAACCGAGGCAACCATTGCCAGAACGACGAAGGACTCGTCCCACGGTCGAATGCCAGGGATGATGCGTAGGTTGAGCCCGATCCAGCTCCCGAAGATCAGCAGGTGCAGATAAACGAATGCCATGCTCCCGGCGAAGCGGGTGACTGCGTCCGCCGTGCGCTCAGACCAGGTCGCCGCCTTCTGCTCCCGAGCGGCACGCTCGCGCAAGGCCTCGATGTTGCGATTGAGCACCGGGGCGAGCTTGTGAGAGGCCGCCGATGGGTACGTCAGTCCGGCGCTCGGATCCTCAGCTGAGTTTGGCATGGCTTGGTCGGGCATGGTGGCTCGACAGAAATGGGCTCACGAGCCCTTAGTTCCGACGCTCCTCACCATGGCCGACTGAATGCGGCAACAGGAAAGCGTCTCGAGTGTTGCCTGCGCCTCAGTGTCCGCTGCCCGGCTGCCGACGACGTCACACCTTGCGGCTGACCTGCAACAAAGCTCGCGGGCCGGGGACAAGGTGATCCGTTGCCTGAAGGCACCTTTGCGCGTTGGCTCTGTTTACACCTTGCCGGCAGCAGTGATGCCGGGCGTGCGGCCGGAAGCCCATTCACCACCAGCCCAGATGATTGGAAGGTGAGCCATGTACGATTGTGTGATCGTGGGCGGTGGGCCTGCCGGGCTTTCGGCAGCCATCTACCTCGCGCGATTCAGGCTGAAGCTGAAGATTTTTGATGCCGGGGGTGGCCGCGCCCTCTCGATCCCCTTGGCGCGGAACGTCGCGGGCTTTCCCGGCGGCATTTCGGGCGTCGATCTCGTCGGACGCATGGAAGCTCAAGCACGCGAGTTCGGGGTGGTCGTGGTAAGGGAACGCGTCACCGACTTGGTGCGCCTGCGGGAGGGGTTCGCCGTGCAAGCGGCTACCGACACGACAACAGCAGCGACCGTGCTCCTGGCGTGCGGGGTGACAAACTTAGCGCCCAGCATAGATGGCGCGGTTCATGCCGAGGCGCTGCGCGACGGCTATATCCGCTATTGCCCTATTTGCGACGGATTTGAGGTAACAGACAAACGTGTCGCTGTGATCGGATCTGGTATTAGCGCGGCGCGGGAGGCTATCTTCCTTCGTTCATACACGACAGACACGACACTTATCCTTTCTCATCTGGATATTCCCTCATGTATAAAACGTCAAATTCATGAGAGTGGAATAGAAATTCGCGTCGGCTTGGCCGATGATTTTAAGATAAGTACAGGTCAAATCCGGTTTAATTGCGCTGGTGAATGGCTCTCGTTCGATACGATTTACCCTGCGCTCGGCTCGCGCATTCATTCGGAACTCGCGGGCAAGGTAGGCGCCGACCTCAGCGAGGAGGGGTGCATCATCGTCGATAAGCACCAGCGCACCTCTGTGGCAGGCCTCTATGCTGCGGGCGACGTCGTGAGGGGGCTCGACCAGATTGGGCATGCGATTGGCGAAGCGGGAGTGGCGGCTACTGCCGTGCGGAACGACCTGGCCGTTCGTCGGCCGCTACGGCGCTAGCCAGGATGGCTACTCACTGGCCGATTTCGAGCTGCCGGTGCGCCAGTGTCCGGCCGAAGCGGCCTTGCGTCGCGCATCCCGTCCGGACAGGCTGGTTGCGTGCCTAATCTCTCGTCGGCTTCCTCGTCGCGCCCGGAGCCCAAGGCAGCATCCAGGCGTTTTCATATGCGGCCGGCGATGAAAACACGCAGGCCAATCATCAGGAGATGTTGGTTTTCGAATCCAGCACCGCGAGCGTGCCGCCGGACTCTGCTATCGATCGGCAGGGGGTATCCTTTACCGCACCACACGCATCACACATTGGCGGAGGCATATGCATGACTGCGACTGGCGCGAACGTGGTCCGCATCGGCGAGCTGGAGCTGCGTTTCCTGATCACGAACCGGAGCGCCACGATGTTCGAGTTCCTCGTTCCGCCAAAGGCTCGCGTGCCTGCGCCTCACAATCATCAAGAGGCAGACGAGATCCTGTAGGACATAGAGGGCGTCATCACGGTCACGATCGATGGGCACAAGCAGGAGCTGGGCGAAGGCGACGCCGTTTTCATCCCGCGGGGATGCGTCCACCACCACGAGAACCTCCACGAGGGCCTCGCGCGCGCTTTGGTAACCATGACGCCCGGCACCATCGTACGCCGCTACTTCGAAGAGATTGCCGAAGTGATCAACGTGCCCGGTAAGCCCGATCTGGACAAGGCAAAGGAGATCATGCTGCGACACGGGCTCGTCCCCGCGTAGAGTGCGGTGGCCGGCGCGCCTCACGCGTGGATCGCCGCCCGGCGCCCCCGCCGCTGCCGCTTCAGCCGGCACTTTCGATGAGGCTCTCCAGCAGGCGCTTGAGGTCGTTGGTCGCTTTGTCGCCCCAGCTGTCCACGATGTGGGCCTCCTGGCTGAGCGCCAGGGAGTTGAGCCGGCGGCTCAGCGCCATGCCCCGATCGGAGCAGAAGATCAGCACCTTGCGCCGGTCCTGCGGGTCGGGAATGCGATAGACGAGGCTGTTGGCCACCATGCGGTCGATGGTCTTGGTCAACGTCGGGTGATTGAGCAGCACCGCCTCGGCAAGCTCGCCCATGGAGCGGCCGCTGCCGTCGGACAGCACCTTGAGGATGCGCCATTGCTCCACCTGCACGCCCTCGCTCTTCAGCCGGGCATCGAGCTGGCGGTTGATCTCCCGGTTCGCCTGGGCGAGCAGGTAGGTCAGATGCTCGGTGATCGGCGGGCTCGGCATCGGGCCCGGTCCTCGCGAGGGGGCTTGGGGCGGCTGCGGATCGGAAGGGTCGGTCACTGCGGGCCTGATCGACTGGAGCGGCATAAGCGAAAGGCGGTTGGCGACTTTATGTGCTCGAATTGTTGAACATTCAATATTTACTCTCTAGGCTCGACAGCATACCCGGTCCATTCAAAAGGAATGGCGGCAGCGTCGGCGCCGGCCGCCGCCGACTTCGACAAGGCCCGTCATTGATCCCGAGAGCGCGCCTCGCATGATCAGTTTGGATGCCCCTTACCACGCGTTGCGCGTGCCGCCCGCCATGCGGCACCGCGGCGGCGGGGGGCGCACCCTCCGCGACGAGCCGGGTCGCGGGCGGCACGGCAGGCTGAGGATCGGGCACTTCGTGCCTTTGTCGGGTCCAGCGGGCATCTGGGGTCCGGCCTCGCTCCACAACGCCGACCTGGCGGTGCGCGAGATCAACGCCCGCGGCGGCATTCTCGGCCGCGAGATCGAGCTTCTGACCTTCGACGCCGGGGGTGCGCCGGGTGAGGTGGCGGGGCTTGCGTGCGATGCCGTGGGCTTTGGTGAGGTCGACGTCATCGTCGGCGGCCACATCAGCGCGGTGCGCGTCGCCCTGCGCGACGCGATCGCCGGCCAGGTGCCCTACGTCTATACGCCGATCTACGAGGGCGGTGAGCGCACCCCCGGCGTGCTTGCCATCGGCGAGACCCCGCCGCAGCAGTCCAGGCCGGCGATCGCCTGGCTTGCCGAGCAGCGCCGGGCGCAGCGTTGGTACCTGATCGGCAGCGATTATGTCTGGCCGTGGCTGTCGCACCTCGCGGTCAAGCAATACATCGCTGAAGCCGGCGGCCGTCTCGTGGGTGAGGATTTCGTGCCCCTCGGCGCGCACGATCACGACGTCTATCTGCGCCGCATCGAGGAGGCGCGGCCCGACGTGGTGCTGATCTCGATCATCGGCAACGACAGCGTCATCTTCAACCGCGCCTTCGCCGAGCGTGGCCTGGCCGCGCGCATGTTGCGGCTCGGCGGCGCCATGGACGAGACCGTGCTGCTCGGCATCGGCGCCGACAACACCGAGAACATGTTCGCCGCCTCCGGGTATTTCGCCAGCACCCGCACAGCTGCCAACGATGCCTTCCGCGAGCGCTACTTCGGCGCCTTCGGCCTGCACGCCCCAGTCCCGGGCGCGACCGCCCAGTCCAACTACGAAGGCCTGCACTTTCTGAAGGCACTGGCGGATCGGGCCGGAACGCTCGACCTCTGGCCGCTGGTCGCGGCGGCCGACGGGCTGACGTATTCCGCTGGCCGCGGGCCGATCGGCATGGGGGGACGCGGCGCCGACATGCCGATCTACCTTGCGGAAGCCGATGGTCACGATTTTCGGCCCCTCAAGCTTTTTTGATCATTTCATAGGCAGGCCGTCTGCGTCTTGCTGCGAATTGATACTTGAAACGCGAAATATTTCGATGTGAATTAACTCTGCGGGGTCGGGAACGGCCTTGCGCGGGCCGGGTCACCACCCGGACTCCTTCCGCTCGGCCTGCCCGCCGCTCCAGGCGGGCCGACGCCGTTCGCAGCCTGGAGCATTTCGCCATGGGAGGAACTCATCCGATGGCGCGGAATGCTCCAGGGCTTTGAATCTGGAGCGCGTCTCGGCGATGGGTAATGTCATCCCATCGCGAGGCGCTCCAGGGCTTGTCCGGTCGGACGATCTCATCCGATCGGCGGACTACTCCGACCTTCGCATCTGGAGCGCGTCTCTCCGGTTGGACAGCCCAATCGTCCGGCGCCCCAGCCCGCCAGAAGCAGAACAACCGGGAGAACGATCTTGGCCTTGGCAGTGCACCTTCCGACGCCCGATCAATTGCGGGATGCCGCCGACGAATGCGGCCTGTCGCTGACCGACGACGATGTCGCCTCGTTCCGAGGCCTGATGCAGGACTCGGTGAACGCCTATAACGCGGTAGCCGCCATGCCGGACGAACTGCCGCCGGTGCGCTATCCGCGCACGCCGGGCTACCAGCCGTCGGGTGAGGAGAACAGCCGGAACGCATGGTATCGCAAGGCGGTCGTCAAGGGCGCCTCACGCGGCAAGCTGAAGGGCAAGACGGTCGCGCTCAAGGACAACATCATGCTGGCCGGCGTGCCGATGATGAACGGCTCCTCGACGCTGGACGGCTTCGTGCCCGATTTCGACGCGACCATCGTCACGCGCATGCTCGATGCGGGTGCCGAGATCGCCGGCAAGGTGCATTGCGAATCCTTCTGCATGTCTGGCGGCAGTCACACCAATTCGACCGGGCCCGTGCACAACCCGCACAAGATGGGCTATTCCGCCGGCGGCTCGTCGTCGGGCAGCGGCGTCGTAGTGGCGCTCGGCGAAGTCGACATGGCCATCGGGGGCGACCAGGGGGGCTCGATCCGCATGCCGTCGTCGTTCTGCGGCACCTACGGCATGAAACCGACGTGGGGCCTCGTGCCCTACACGGGCATCATGCCGATCGAGATCTTCGTCGATCACACCGGACCGATGACCGCGAACGTGGCCGACAACGCACTGCTGCTGGAGGTCATCGCCGGCGACGACGGTTACGATCCACGCATCAAGGCGCCTAAGGTTCAGGAATATACCAAGGCGCTCGGCGGCGGCGTCAAGGGCATGAAGATCGGCATCGTCAGGGAAGGCTTCGTCCAGCCGGGCGCGGAGGCGGCCGTCAACGAGAGCGTCAAGGAGGCGGCCAAGCGGTTTGCTGCGCTGGGCGCCACGGTCGAGGAGATCTCGATCCCCATGCATCTCGCCGCCGGCGCCGTGTGGATGCCGATCGGCACCGAAGGCATGACGCAGACGATGATGTACGGGGACGGTTACGGCCTCAGCCGTTCGGACCTCTACTCGACGGCGCTGATGCAATATCACCGCGGCTGGCGCGGGCAGGCCGATTCCCTGTCCGAGACCACGAAGCTGATGCTTCTGTTCGGCACCTATATTCACAACAACTTCGGCCCGCGCTTCTACGGCAAGGCGGTCAACCTGTCCCGGCGGGTCACCGCGGCGTATGACAAGGCGCTCGCGGAATACGACCTGCTGTTGATGCCGACCACGCCGATGAAGGCCACCAAGCTGCCGGACGCCGACGCCAGCCGCGAGGATTATGTCGCCCGCGCCTTCGAGATGATTACCAATACGGCGCCGTTCGACATCACCCATCACCCCGCGATGTCGCTGCCGTGCGGCATGGTAGACGGGCTGCCGGTGGGGCTGATGCTGGTCGGCAAGCATTTCGACGAGCCGACGATCTACCGGGCGGCCCATGCCTTCGAGCAGTCGGGAGACTGGAAGACGTTCTGAGCCTCCCGGCGAGGTGAAGATCAGGTCGAGACAAAAGGCGCGCCGGGGCTGAGGATCCGCTGGAGCCGGCCGTTTGCCCGGCGGGCGTTGGCACCGGTCTTGCCTCAAGATCGCGCTCGGAGCGGCAGCGGGGCGGGCCGGAGGTCGCAAGATCAGCCGTTCCGCTCCGACCACAGGCCAAGATCGCAGGCGATATGGAACAAGTACTTTCGGCCCTCTTCGAAATTGCCAGCTTCGGCGCGATCGTCGTCCTCGTCGTGCTCGGGCTCGGCATCATCGCCAGCATGATGGGCATCTTCAACTTCGCCCAGGGCGAGTTCGTGCTGCTCGGCGCCTACGTCACCTACGTCGTACATGCCGCCGGGCTTCCGGTGTGGCTCGGCATGGTGGCGGCGCCGTTCGCCGTCGGCGCCCTGGGCTTCGTGCTCGAACGAACCGTCGTGCGCCGCTTCTACGCGGCGCCGATCGTCGCCATGCTCGGCACCTATGCGCTCGGCCTGATCATCCGAGAGATCGTGCGCGGCCTGATCGGCGGCCTCTACATCTCGGTGCCGGAGCCGATCGGCGGCTCGATCAACATCGGCAATATGCACTTCTCCACCTGGCGGTTCATGATCATCATCATCACCGCGCTGGTCATGGTGGGCAGCTACCTGCTGCTGGCCAAGACCAGGTTCGGCCTGAAGATCCGTGCGTCGCTGGAGAACCCCGGCCTGGCGCGCGCCTCCGGCATCTCCACGCCGGCTATCTACGGCGCCACCTTCGCCTTCGGCGCGGCGCTGGCGGGTCTCGCCGGAGCGCTCGTGGTGCCGGTGTTCTCGCTCTTCGCGGACCTCGGCATCCGCTTCCTCATCCAGGGTTTCGTCGCCGTCATGGTCGGCGGCGTCGGCTCCTTCGCCGGGCCCGTGGCCGGCGCCGGCCTGATCGGCGTGCTCAGCGCGGCCCTGCCGTGGGTGATCGCCCCGGTCGCCGCCGACATCCTCGTCTTTGTCCTCGCCATCGTCTTCGTCAAATTCCGGCCGCAGGGCCTTATTGCCGGCAAGGGGATCTAAGCCCATGACCCACCACGACCATCTCATGAGCCGCCGCCGCTTCCTCGGCAACTTCGCGTTCACCGCCGGCGCGATCGCCACGGGCACGGGGAGCTGGGTGATCAATGCGGATTGGGCCAATGCCGCCGACGGGCCGATCAAGGTCGGCATCGCCACCGACCTCACGGGCCCCATCGCCTACTCCGGCAACTCCGACGCCAATGTCGCCCGGATGGTCGTCAAGCAGATCAACGACGCTGGCGGCATCCTCGGGCGGCCGTTGCAGCTGTTCATCGAGGACACGGCGTCGAACGAATCGGTCGCCGTCGGCAACGTCCGCAAGCTGATCCAGCGCGACAAGGTCGACGTCGTCGTCGGCGGCATCACCAGCTCGATGCGCAACGCCATCAAGGACGTCATCGTCGCGCGCGGCAAGACCCTCTACATCTACCCGCAGCTCTACGAGGGCAAGGAGTGCACGGCCAATCTGTTCTGCACCGGCCCGACCCCGGCGCAGCAGTGCGACGAGCTCATTCCGTGGCTGGTCAAGAACGGTGGCAAGAAGTTTGCGTTACCGAGCGCCAACTACGTCTGGCCACACGTGCTCAACGAATATGCGCGCAAGGTCATCGAGGCCAACGGCGGCGAGGTGGTGTTCGAGGAGTATTACCCGTTAGATCAGATCGACTTCAGCGCCACCGTCAACCGCGTCATCTCCAACAAGGTCGATGTGGTCTTCAACACCATCATCCCGCCGGGCGTCGGCCCCTTCTTCAAACAGCTGTACGAAGCGGGTTTCCTCAAGAATGGCGGCCGTCTCTCCTGCGTCTACTACGACGAGAACGCGCTGAGCATCAATCAGGCCAACGAGATCGAAGGGCTGGCCAGCTGCCTCGACTACTTCAAGGCCCTCGACAAGTCAGATCCGGTCAGCGCCAAGATCCAGGCCGAGTACGACAAGATGTTTCCGGGGACCTTCCAGTTCACGGCCGGCAGCGCTGCGACCGGCACCTACCGCGCCCTGAAGCTCTGGGAAGCGGCGGTGAAGGAAGCGGGCAAGCTCGACCGTGTCGGGGTGGCGGCGGCGCTGGATCACGCCAAGATCGCCGAAGGGCCGGGCGGGCCGGCGGAGATGGTGCCCGGCAAGCGCCACTGCAAGATGAACATGTACACGGCCGTCGCCAAGGGCGGCGCCTATGAGATCGTCGCGCGCAGCGCCGGCCTCGTCGATCCCAAGGAGTGCTGACCGGCATGCCGCTCCCCTTCGTCATGGCCGGGCCCGGCCCCGCCATCCATCGACCGGGCCGTGTCGGCCCGTCCCGGCGGGCGGAAGGTGGGGTTTGCGAGCCGCCGGACGGCCGGGTCCAGCCCGGCCGTGACGCGGCCGGCGGCCGCTCGAGCCACAGGTGAGCGAGATGGCCAACGAAACAGTCTCGCCCGAGGCGCTGCCCCGCGCCAGCTCCGCCGCGCCGGCCAAGGCGCGGCGTGTCCTGCCCATCATCGAGATCGTCGTGCTGGCGATCGCGCTCGTCGTGCCGTTCGTGCTGGAAGACTACCTGACGATCTTCGCCACCCGCGTGCTGATCCTGGCGCTGTTTGCGCTGAGCTTCGATCTGGTGTGGGGCTATGGCGGCATCATGAGCTTCGGCCAGGCGCTGTTCTTCGGCTGCGCCGGCTACGGGGTGGCGCTGCTGGGGCGCGACCTCGACGTCACGTCGATCCTGCTGGTGCTGCCGGCGGCGACGCTCATCGGCCTCACCGCGGCCCTGCTGATCGGCGGCTTCCTGCTGCTCGGGCGCAACCCGGCGAGCGTGATCTTCGTGTCGCTCGGCACGCTCACCGGCTCCTACGCCGCCGACCGGCTGGCACGGGGCTGGTACTACCTGGGCGGCCAGAACGGCATCCCCTCGATTCCGCCGATGTCGCTCGGGCAGCACGATATCGTCGAGGGCCTGGAGTTCTACTATCTGGCCTTGGGCATCCTGATCGTCTGCTATCTGCTGTGCCGCTTCCTGGTGCGCTCGCAATTCGGCCTGGCGCTCACCGGCCTGCGCGAGAACGAGGCACGCATCACCTTCTTCGGCTACCAGGTGCAGCATCTCAAGGCCATCGTCTTCGCGCTCGGCGGTGCCATCGCGGGCCTCTCCGGCGGGCTCTACGCCTTCCATGAGGGGTTCGTGTGGCCCAATATCCTGGGCGTCGTGTTCTCGACGCAGGTCGTGCTCTATGTTCTGTTCGGCGGCTCGGGCACGCTGATCGGTGCGATCATCGGCGCCGTCGTCATCGAGGCCGCCAGCTTCTGGCTCTCCAATACCTTCCAGGAGATCTGGCCGATCATCCTGGGCGTCCTGCTGCTGCTGGTCATCATGTTCCGTCCGGCAGGGCTCATCAGCCTCATCGTCAGCGAGCGCGAGCGCGTGGGCAGCTTCGGCCAGCCCGGCCGCAGGGGGCGGTGATGGCGACCGGCATGGTAACGGCAGAGGCCCCGCCGGCCGGCCGCGGACAGGCCGCGGCGGCGGAGCCGCTCCTCGCGGCGGCCGACATCGTCAAGGTCTTCGGCAAGCTCACCGCACTCAACGGCGCGTACCTCACCGTGGCCCCAAACGAGTTCCATGGGCTGATCGGGCCCAACGGCTCGGGCAAGAGCACGCTGATGAAATGCGTTGCCGGCGCGGAAACGCCGACCACCGGCAGCGTCCGCTTCGACGGGCGCGACATCACTGCCGCATCGCCGGCAGAGCGAGCGAGGGCAGGCCTCAGCCTCAAGTTCCAGATCACCAGCGTGCTGCCGGCGCTGACGCTCTACGACAACATCCTGCTCGCCTTGCAGGCGCGTACGTCGCTCGCGGGCCTCGTCTTCTCGCGCACCCGCGGGGTGCTGCACGACCGCGTCATGGGCATGCTGGAGCAGTTTCGCCTGGCCGATCGCGCTGGCGAGCCGGCCTCGGCTCTCTCCCACGGCCAGCAGCAATGGCTGGAGATCGCCATGGCGCTGGCGCCCGAGCCCAAGCTCCTGCTGCTGGACGAGCCCACCGGCGGCATGAGCCTGGAGGAGCGGCGCGTCACCGGCGAATTGTTGCAGCCGATCCGCGCCCACTGCTCCCTCGTCATCGTCGAGCACGATCTCGACTTCATCAGAGACATCTGCGACCGCCTGACCGTGCTCGACCAGGGCAGCGTCCTCGACAGCGGCACTGTGCAGCACATCCAGGCGAGCCCGCAGGTGCAGGAGGTCTATCTTCGCCGTGCCTGACGATCCCCACGACCTCTTCCTCGACCTGCGCAATCTCAGTACGGGCTACGGCCGCAGCCAGGTGCTGTTCGACGTCACGTTGAGCGCGCCCTGGCGCGGGGGCGTCGCCATCCTGGGCCGCAACGGGGCGGGCAAGACGACACTGATGAAGGCGATCGTGGGTGAACTCGGCGCCTGGAGCGGCAGCGTCGGTCTCGATCGCCGGGATATCACCAAGCTGGCGACCGAGCAGCGCATCCGTGGCGGCATCGGCTATGTGCCGCAGGAGCACTCGGTGTTCGGCCGCCTGTCCGTGCGCGACAACCTGGCCGTCGGTGCCCTGACCAACCAGGACAAGCGCGCCGTCGACCGGGTGCTCGAGATCTTCCCCAAGCTCGGCGCGCGGCTCGACCAGCCCGCCGGCACCATGTCCGGCGGTGAGCGCAAGATGCTGGCCATCGCCCGGGCAATGCTGTCCGAGCCCAAGCTGCTGCTGCTGGACGAGCCGACCGAGGGCGTCTGGATCGGCGTCATCGAGGAGATCACCGAGCGGCTGATCCTGCTCGCCAAGGACATCGCCGTGGTCGTGGTCGAGCAGCACCTCGATCTGGCGCTCCGCGTCGCCAACATCGCCTACGTGCTCGACCGCGGCCGCGTGGCGCTCGCCGGCTCGGCCGAGGCGGTGCGCGACGATCCGGCCCTGGTGCGCTACCTCGCGCCCTGAGCGCGAGCGCGGCGGCACGGCAGGGTCAAGATGGCGGCGGGGCCGGGCGGATCACCACGGTCGCCGACATGCCGGCGGCAAGCGCCAAGTCGGCCGGCAGGTTTTTCAGCGCGATGCGCACGGGAATGCGCTGGGCGAGGCGGATCCATTCGAAATTGGGGTCAACCGAGGCGAGCAGGCCGCCACCGGCCGCCGTGGGATTGGCGATGGCGCGGCTCAGCCCCTGCACCGTGCCTTTCAGAACGGTATCGCCGGCCATCAGCTTCACGTCCGCCTCGCTGCCGTTCTTGATGCCGGGAAGCTTGGTTTCCATGAAATAGGCATAGACGTAGAAGGAATCGCTATCGACCAGGGCGAGCACACCGGTCCCGCTGGTCGCGTAGTCGCCGACGGCTGCGGTGAGATTGGTGATGTAGCCGTTCGCCGGCGCGCGCACCGTGCTGCGCCGCAGATTGAGTTGAGCGGTGGCAAGCCGCGCCTGGGTGAGTTGCAGCGCTGCTGCCGCTTCACCAGCCTTGGTGCGCGATGTTTCGACCGTTTCGGCTGCGATCGCGCCGGGATCGCGCGCAAGGATCTGCTCGTCCCGCCGCGCGTCGTCCTGCGCCAGCTTCAGCGTCCATTGGCTTTGGGCCGCGGCCGCCTGCGCTTCGTCGACCGCCAGGGCGAAGCGCTCGTGGTCGATGACGAACAGCACGTCGCCCTTCGCGACCTTCTGGTTGTCGACGACGTTGATCGCCGTGATGAGCCCCGAGACGTCCGGTGCCACTTCGACGACGTTGGCCTGAACGCGCGCATCCCGCGTCCAAGGCGACAGGACGTAGAAGGTCCACAGCCACCAGCCGACGAGCACGGCGGCGATCACGGCAGCAAGGGTGACGGCGATACGCAGTGCCGTCGTCATGACCGACCGACCGTCCCGAGAAACACCACGCCGCCCACGAGCAGCACGTAGAGCGCAAGATTGAGCAAGGATCGATGCCAGACGAAGCGGTACAGGCCGGACCGGCCGAGCAGCCAGCGAAGCAGCGCATAGGGCACAAGCGCGGCGCCGGCCCAGAGCACGGCCGGCGGCAGGTAGAAGCCGAGAAGCTCGACCGTCCCAAACACAGCGAGGCTCGGCGCGCCCATGGTCAGTCCTCGGCGAAGCTGCGCTCAAGATAAGCACGATCGATATAGAAGCGGTCCGCGATGAAGCGCAATGAGGCACCGGCATGCAGCAGCAGCCGCGCCGCCTCGCCGGGCGCCAGCGGGCGCCCGGACAGATCGGTGCAAGCTTCGGTGACGAGCGCCTCGGCCGCCGCGAGGTGCGCCTGGCGATCGGCCCGGCTGCCGGCGAGCTTCTCCAGCGCCCCGGCGAAACGATCAAGGAATTGGCCGAGCGCCTCGGCTGCATCTGCGGGCATGGCGGCCCGCGATCTGATGGAGTCCAGCCGGCCGAGCTCGATAGCAATGGATGCCGCGCCGAGCGTGCCGCGGAAGAAATCGTCTTCGCCCGCACGGTCGAGGGCAAGGCGCGGCAACAAGTCGGCGAGAGATCCGACGATGGCGTCCGCAGCCTGTCGCGGCGCCGTCGTGCCGCGCGCCACCGCCGGCAACACCGTGCCGATGGTGTGCCGCCAATTCCGGTCTCGTCGCGCCAGGGAGGTGACGGGGATGGCGGCGATGACGGCGAGGCATCCCAGCATGCCCAAGATCAGCGCCGCCGCGCCACTCACGAAAGCTGCCTCATCCGGCACGAAGAGGTTGCCGGTGCCGATCTCCGCAATGGTGAAGCCGCCCAGCGCGATGCCGGCCCAGGCATGGCTCGGAGTGCCGGCCATCAGGCCCGCCGGCAAGAGCAGCAGCAGCAGAACGATGGCCAGCGCCCCGAACCCCTGAAGCTGAGGCAGCACGAAGACCATCGTCGCGTAGGCGACGGCGATGCCGACGCAGCTCCAGACCACGTAGGTGCGCGCCGCGGCCAGCGGATTGTCCTGCTTGACCGCGAAGAAGAGCATGATCGCTCCGCCCGAAACGACGGTGAAGCCTTGGCTCCAGCCCGTCGCCATCCAGACTGCGCTGAGCAGCAGGATGGCGAGTGCGGCTCGGGTGGCGAGCAGCAACGCCTCCCGCCGGCCTTGAGGATCGTCTTGTACACGCCGGCGCGCCGCAAGCGCCCGCCCGCTACGCAGGCTGCCCTCCTCGATCACCACCACCATGACCAGGCCGTGGAGAAGCTTGCGGACGCGGCGCAGGATCAGCAGTCCGTTGGCGAGCGGGTCGAAGGGGGCCGCTCCGGCCATGCCTTCGAGCTCGGCCACGGCGCTGTTCAGCGTGGTGCGGGCGGCTGCGAGCTCGCGGCGCAGGCGAGGCGCGTCACGCCACACCGCAGTCTCAGAGCCGAGATCCTCCAGCCGCGCCGCGATCGCCTCCAGGGCCGGCCGCAGCCGCGCCAGCACGGCCTGCCCGCCCGTCTCGCCGAATTGGTCGAGGCGGACAAACAGACCCCGTGCCACGGAGAGCACGACGAGAAACTCGCGGACGGTGCGCTGGAGCCGGTACTGGTCGGCTTGCATCTCCCGCGTCTCGAACAACGCGTACGAGCACAGGGCGTCGAACGAAACCACCTCGGCCACCATGCGCCGCCGCAGCTCGGCGAAGACGGCCGGCGGTGTGGTCAAATGCAGCGCGGAGGCGACGTAGCGAGCCAGACCGTGGAAGGTGCGCGCCAGCGCCTCGCGCAGGGCTTCGCCTGCATAGCGGGGGAGAATCGTCGTGCTCGCCAGGGTGACGCAGGCGATGCCGATGAGGATTTCCGTGGTGCGGTCAGCGGCGATCGACCAGGCGTGGACCGGATCGGTCGAACCCTCGTAGGCGACCAGCACCATCGTGTAGCCCGCCAGGAGCGCGCCATAGGAGGCATAGTTGCGCAGCTGGGCTCCGATGTAGAAGCTCGCCCCGACGGCCATCGCCGTCGCGGCGACGAGCAATTCGGCCGCCTGCGAGAACAGCGCCACCAGCACCAGTCCCAGCAGGCCGCCGCTCAGGGTGCCGACCGTTCGCCAAAGACCCTTGCCCAGGGCGGCGCCGACGGTCGGCTGCGCCAGCAGATAGACCGTCAGCGTCGCCCATTGCGGATCGCTCAGCTCGAGCCAGTAGGCCAGCGCCAGCGCCGCGATGGCCGCCACGGCCGTGCGCAGTGAAAAGACGACGTTTCGCCAGCCGACATCGACTGAGGCGAGATTTGGAGAAGGACGGGCCGTCGTCCCTTGGATGCTCATGGTCCGGTATCACCGCGATCGCCGCCGCCCACTATGATGCCGGCTGCGTCCGGGCGCGAGCCGATCTGCGGCTCGTCCATCTGCTCAGGTCCAGGATGACGCCTGCGAAGGTCCGGCCGCGGCCTTCGGCGCGCCGGCGGGGCCGTCACATCTGATCGGGCCGCGCCTGCGCCGGTGTGCCGGACGAGGCGATCAGCAGGGCCCGCAGTTCCCCAGCCAAGCGATCCCGTTCGGCGCCGGCAGCCGCCGCTGTCAGGAGCGCTAGCGCCGAGGTCTCGGCGGAGCGGCGCAAGCCGCCGTCGTCGAGGCCGCCGCTGGCCCAGGCGAAGAGAGCGCCGAGATAGGCGATGTGGATCTGGCGTCCTAGCACATCGGCGTTAACGGCGCGGTCGATGTCACCCTCGACCTGCCCGGCGGCGACCGAAGCGGCGTAGGCCCCAGTGATGTCGCGGCCCAGGTGAGCGCCGCTGAACACCGCCTGCGGGATGCGTACGATGAGCTGACGGTAGAGCCGGCCGTCGGCAACGAACATGTCGGCCGAGGTGCGCACGCAGTAGAGCACGCGCTCGACGCCGCTCTTGGCGCTGCCGGAGGCGAGGCCCTCGCCGATTTTGTCGAGCAGCGTCTCGATCACGGCGAACACCACCGCGTCGACGCCGCCGATCAAATTGTAGATCGTCTGCGGCGCGACCTCGGCGGCTTCCGCAACTTGCTGGAGCGATACCGCTTCGATGCCGTGCCGCCGCCACAGCGCGGCGGCGGCCGCCACGATCTCGGCCCGCCGTCGCTCCTTGCCGCGCGCTCGCAAGCCGCTTCTTGACATTGGTTCCAATTCCAAGTTTGGATCTGAATCCATAAAACACCTGCGCCCCGATTAAGAGCGCCTGATCGATGGGCACGCAAGCCTCGATCTCGGCGCGATCACCGGCGGACGGGGGTGGCGAAGGAGGACGACGCCCGGCCCGTGGCTTGCCCGGCTCATCGACAAGAAGACAGGCGCGCGTCCGTCGATCGCTCGAAGGCGAGCCGGCGCACGACGACGCTCCAGCCGGCGAGGACATGGCCGCGGCTTATTGCGCTGCGAGGCCTGCGATGAACGGACAGTCTCCATCGACCGCGGCCGAGCCGCTGTTCAACCCTCTGTCGCCGGAGCTCATCCGCGACCCGTACCCGTTCTACCGGCGCTTGCGCGAGCTCGACCCGGTGCATCGCTCACCGCTCGGCTTCTACGTCTCGAGCCGCCACGCGGATGTCGCGGCCGTGCTGCGCGACAAGCGTTTCGGCAAGGACTACGCCGGCCGTATCGCGCGCCGCTTCGGCGAGCAGATGCTCGATGAGCCGGCCTACCGCATCATGGGCCACTGGATGCTCCAGCAGGACCCGCCGGTTCACACGCGGTTGCGCGGCCTGGTGACCAAGGCGTTCACCGCGCGCGCCGTCGAGGACATGCGACCGCGCATCCAGCAGATCGTCGACGATGCCCTCGACCGCGTCATCCCGGAGGGCGGCATGGACGTGATCGAGGATTTCGCCTTCCGCCTGCCGATCACCGTCATCTGCGAGATGCTCGGCATTCCCGAGGACGAACGCTCGCTGTTCTTTGCCGGGGCCCGCGCCAGCGGCCGGCTGCTCGATCCCGTGCCGCTGAGCCGCCAGGAACTCGACGAGGCCAATGGCGGCATGAAGGTGATGGCCGACTATTTCGAGCGGCTGTTCGAGTTCCGGCGCCGCAGCCCGGGCGACGACCTGACCACCCATCTCGTCCACGCCGAGGAAGAGGGCAGCAAGCTCTCGAGCGAAGAATTGACGGCCAACGTCATCCTGCTGTTCGGGGCCGGCCACGAGACCACGGTGAACCTCATCGGCAACGGGCTCTTGGCGCTGCACCGCAATCGCGATCAGCTCGACAAGCTCGAGGCCGAGCCCTCCCTCGTGGCGGGCGCGGTCGAGGAGCTGCTGCGCTACGATTCCTCGGTGCAGGTCACCGGCAGGGTCGCGCTGGAGGACGTGACGGTCGGCGGAACGGAGGTCAAGGCCGGCGAGAACGTCCTGTGCCTGCTCGGCGCCGCCAATCGGGATCCGGATGCCTACGCCGAGCCCGACCGGCTGGACGTCACCCGCACCAACGTGCGCCCGCTGTCGTTCGGCGGCGGCATCCACTTCTGCCTCGGCGCCCAGCTGGCGCGCATCGAAGCGGAGGTGGCGCTCGCCACGGTGCTGCGCCGGGTGCCGGACCTTGAGCTCGAGAGCATCGATAATCCCGACTGGCGCCCCACCTTCGTCCTGCGCGGCCTGAAGACCTTGCCGGCCCGCTGGTAGCACGGGCTCCGCCGTCTTCCGCTTCCTGCGCGTTGCTCCGCCCCTCGGGGCGGGGTACACACGACGAACAAAATAAAAGCGACGGACGGGAGAGAGACGGCATGGATCGGCGCGATTTCTTGACGGGCGCGGCGCTCGGGGCAGTGGCGGTGGCCATGCCGGCGATCGTCAGGGCACAGGCCAAGCCGGTCCGCATCGGCGTCATCCAGCCCATGAGCGGGGGCCTCGCGGCCTACGCCACCGAAGGCCAGCCGGTGTTCGAATACATGATCCGCCAGGTCAACGAGGCCGGCGGCATCAAGAGCCTGGGCGGCGCGAAGATCGAAGCTGTGCTGGCCGACGACACCAGCCAGCCGGCCCGCACCGCCGCCGAGGCGCGGCGTCTTGTCACCGAGGGTGACGTGGTGATGCTGACGGGCTCGATCCTGTCGGCGCAGATGCTGGCGCTGACGCCGGTGGTCGACGAGCTCAAGATCCCGACCCTGTCGATCTGGGCGGGCGGCGTGAAGTCGCCTTACATGTATTCGCTCGGCTTCCCCTACGACCAGGGCTACGCCCAGTCGCTGGCCTCGTTCATCATCGCCATGAAGAAGGACTTCGGCTTCAAGGTCGACACCGCGGCCATGGCCTACTCGAACTACGAGGCCGGCCAGCAGGTGAACAAGTTCCTCAAGGAGAAGCTTGCGGCCGCCGGCATCAAGGTGGTGGGCGACGTGCCGCTCGACACCAAGGCGCAGGACCAGACGGCGGCCATGGTGCTGATCCGCTCCATGAAGCCGGACGTGGTCACCGGCCTGGTGACGCCGCGCGACGGCATCCTGCTGCACCAGGCCCGCTTCAACCTCGCCTATAACGACAGCGTCTTCGTCGGCGGCACCGGCGGCTATTCCGACAGCTCCCTGTGGAAGGAGCTGGGCCCGGACATCGGCACCAAGGTGCTGACCCGCAATCTGTTCGGCATGACCGGGTTCTCGGCGGGCGCCAAGCTTCCCTCCATGCAGGCGATCGTCAAGGAACTGGAGGGGGCCAACCTCAAGGTGCCGATCGGCCAGGCGGCGATCCAGGCGGCCCAGGCCGTGCGGGTGATCCAGGTGGTGCTGGAGAAGGCCGGTGCCACCGATCCGGAGGCGCTGCTCAAGGGCCTCAAGGCCTTCGAGATCCCGTTCGGCGACCCCGCGCTCTACCTCGCCCGGTCCAAGGGGCTGCGCTTCGGCGAGGACAGGATGCTGGTCGACAGCTCGGCGCTGATGATCCAATGGACGCCGGAGAAGGCCCAGGAGGTGGTCTTTCCCGCGGAGTTCGCCCAGGTGAAGCCGCGGCCCAAGAGCTGAGCAGGGCTGCGGCATGGCCTCGGCTCTCGCGACGCCAATCCTCGCCGTCGACAACGTGGGCCGGCGCTTCGGTGGCCTGAAGGCGGTCGACGGCGTCAGTTTCACTGTCGCTCCCGGCGAGATCCTCGGCATCATCGGCCCGAACGGCGCCGGCAAGACGACGCTGTTCAACCTGATGTCGGGCTTCCTGGCGCCCTCCGGCGGCAACATCCGCTTCAAGGGCCGGTCGATCGTCGGCGTCAGGCCCGACCGCGTGGTGGCCATGGGGCTGGCGCGCTCGTTCCAGATCGTCCAGGTCTTCGCCGGCATGAGCGTGCTCGACGTGGTGACCACGGGGGCGCTGCTGCGCCATCCCATGCGGATCGCCGTCGACAAGGCCGAGGCGGTTCTTGTCCGCGTTGGTCTGGCGGGGAAGGCTACCGCGACGCCCGATACCCTGTCGCTGCAGGACAAGAAGCTGCTCGAGCTGGCCAAATGCCTGGCGACCGAGCCGGAGCTGATCCTGCTCGACGAGGTGATGGCAGGCCTCACCCTGGGCGAGGCCCAGGTGCCGCTCGCCATCATCCGCGAGCTGCGCGGGCAGGGGCTCACCTTCGTCATGGTCGAGCACGTCATGCCGGTGATCATGGCCTGCGCCGACCGGATCGTGGTGCTGAACTTCGGGGAGAAGGTGGCCGAAGGCTCGCCCCAGGAGATCATCGCCGATCCGCGGGTCAAGGACGCCTATTTCGGGGACGAACCACATGAGTGAGGTCGCGCCCGTCCGGGGCGGGACGCCGGCGGCGGCCGGGGCGCCGCTGCTCGAGGTGCACGGTCTCACCGCCGGTTACGGCACCGTCCCGGTGTTGAGCGAGGTGTCGCTCGAGGTCCGTCAGGGCGAGCTGGTCGGCCTGCTGGGAGCCAACAATGCCGGCAAGAGCACGCTGATCCAGTCCCTGTCGGGGCTCGTCATGCCGAGCGCCGGGCGCATCGTCTTCGCCGGCGAGGACGTCACGCGCCTCGGGCCCGCCGAGCGGGTGGCCCGCGGCATCGTCCAGGTGCCCGAAGGCCGCCTGGTGTTCCCGCAGATGAGCGTGCGCGACAACCTGCTGCTCGGCGGCATCAACGGCCGCGCCCGGCCGGCGCGGCCCGAGCGGCTGGAGCGGGTGCTGACCTTGTTCCCGCGGCTCAAGGAGCGGCTCGGCCAGGACGCCGGCACGCTCTCGGGCGGCGAGCAGCAGATGCTGGCCATCGGCCGCGGCCTGATGGCCGACGGCCGCCTGCTGACGCTGGACGAGCCGTCGCTCGGCCTGTCGCCGCTGTTCGTCCAGTACATCTTCGAGATTATCCGCCAGCTCTCGGCGGACGGTCTCACCATCCTCCTGGTGGAGCAGAATTCCGGGCTGACCTTCCGCCACGCCGCCCGCTGCTACGTGCTCGAGCGCGGCCGCGTCGTGGTCTCGGGCGACAGCGCGACGGTCAAGGCCGATCCCGCCACCCGCAAGGCGTACCTCGGCCTATGAGCATGCCCGTGCTTTGTCCCTTTGGCTCGATGGCCGAGCTTGGCGGATCGAGCCAAGCCACGATGCAGCGGAGCGCAAACGCGCTCGTCGCGCAGCACGGCGATCTCGACGGCCAGGCGAGGAGGGCACCCCTCTCCCCGCGTGTGGGGAGAGGGCAGGGTGAGGGGGCTTCGACGCGTTGCGTGACGGGTCTCGAGCATGGTCACGAACGCCCCCTCACCCGGCTTGCGCTTGCGCGCAGTCCGACCTGTCCCCGCGAGCGGGGCGAGGTTTGCGGGCTCGACCGCCATCGCTCTCACGCGGACGGATCGAGGCATCGAGACCTCGGCGCGGGGGAAGGGAGGCGCGCATGGACATCCTGATGCAGGCGCTCGTCCAGGGCCTGCTCGTCGGCAGCACCTACGGCATCGTGGCGCTCGGCCTGGGGCTGATCTTCAGCGTCTCGGGCGTGGTCAACTTCGCCCATGGCGATTTCCTGGCGGTCGCGCTGTTCCTGAGCTCGTCCCTGTTTGCCGCCTTCGCGCTCGACCCCTACGTCTCCGTCTTCATCACCCTGCCGGTGCTGCTGGCCGCCGGGGCGCTGCTCTACCGCCTGCTGATCCGGCCGGTCATCGGCGGGCACATGCTGATGGTGATCCAGCTGACGCTGGGTCTCAGCCTGATGCTGCAGAACGGGCTGCTGATGATCTACGGCGGCCAGCCCTTGCGCGTGCCGTCGATCATGGAGACCAAGCTCCTCATCGTCGGCAATGTCGTCATGCGCTGGCCACTGATCGTCGCTTTCCTGGTGTCGCTGGTGCTCGCCGCGCTGCTGTTCGTCATGCTCGCCCGGACCGACTTCGGCCGCAGCATCCGCGCGGTGCACCAGAATGCCAAGGCGGCCGCACTCATGGGCATCGACGTCGCCAGGGTGCGCACCCAGGTCTTCGCGCTCGGCGTCGGCCTGCTCGCCATCGCCGGCGCCCTCATCGTGCCGGGCACGCCGCTGTCGCCGGGCATGGGTCTTCGCTACACGGTGATCACCCTGCTGGTGCTGGTGCTCGGCGGCATGAGCAACTTCGCCGGCATCCTGGCGGGTGGCGTCGTCATCGGCCTCGCCGAAGCCATCGGCACCATCTACGTCACCGGCATCCTCGGCATGATCCTGCCGTACCTGGTGTTCGTCGTCATCCTGCTGTTCCGCCCGGCCGGGCTGCTGGGGAGGGCCGCATGAAGCCGGACTTCTGGCGCATCGCCCGCTCGCCGGTGGCCCTCGGCCTGCTGGCGCTCGCGGCCCTCCTGCCGCTGGTGCTGCCCGGCTACTACCTGCACATCGCCACGCTCACCCTGGTCTATGCGGCGCTGGCGACGGCGTGGAACCTGGTCGGCGGCCTCACCGGCCAGATCTCGCTCGCCCACAGCCTGTTCGTCGGCACCGGCGCCATGCTGGCGAGCGCGCTGCTCGTCCACTTCGGCATCAACATGTGGCTCGGCGCGCTGATCGCCGCCCTGCTGGCGGCCGCCATGGGGATAGCCATCGCCTTCATCGACTATCGCTTCCGCCTCGGCCACCTGTCGTTCGCGCTGATCACGCTAGCCTTCGCCGAGATGGCGGAACTGGTGGTGGTCGGCTGGGATTTCCTGGGCGGTGCCTCGGGGCTCTACCTGCCGCGCGATACGGGCGATCTGGCAGCCTTCCAGTTCGGCGGCCTCAAGGGCTATTTCTGGCTGATGCTGGCGCTCGCCGTCGGCTGCATCCTGGTCAACCTGGCCATCGTCAACGCCCCGCTCGGCTACCGCCTGCGCGCCATCCGCGACAACGAGGACGCGGCTCAGGCGCTCGGGGTGCCACTGCTGCGCAACAAGGCGATCGCCATGGCCATCTCGGCGGCCCTCACCTCGCTGATCGGCACGGCCTATGCGCGCAGCGCCACCTTCGCCGACCCCTACATGCTGGCCTCGCCCGTCCTCACCATCGAGATCGTGCTGATCGCCACGGTCGGCGGCCTCGGCACCGCCTTCGGCCCGCTGGTCGGTGCGCTGCTGCTGGTGCCGCTGGGCGAATTCCTGCGCGGTCATTTCGGCGGCTCCTTGCCGGGCCTACACTATTTCATCTACGGCGCCTGCGTCGTCGCCGTGGTGCTGGCCCTGCCGCAGGGTGTCGGCCCGGCACTGGCGCGGCTATTGCGGCGGCGCGGGGTCAAGGATCCCAAGATTGCAGCGGGCGAGAAGGGGCCGTCGCGGCGATGAGCTGTCTGACGCGCCCGGCGAGATCCGAACTCGCGACTGGCGGCCCACGTTTTCGCTATAGCAAAGCTGCCCGTGGCTGACGAATGGCTGGAACACGTGCCGGTTACTGAGACCGAGATCTGAGCGCTCGCGTGCTAACTGCCGGCATGTTCGACGAACTGCTCGGCTCAGCCCTGCCGTTGGTCGATAGCGCCAGCCACAAGAAGATTTCAGGAAGCCGGCGATGAAGCCCTAAACCGCCATATACGCCGTCTTCAGCGCCTCGCTCTTGGCGATCTCGGCGGCGGGGCCGTTGGCGATGACGCGGCCGTTCTGCATGACGTAGGCGGCGTCGGCGATCTCCAGGGCGCGCTCGACCAGTTGCTCGACCAGCAGGATGGTGGTGCCGCTGCCGCGCAGGCTGAGGATGGCGGCGAACACCTGGTCCACCAGCAGCGGCGACAGGCCGAGCGAAGGCTCGTCCAGCATCAGCAGCTTGGGGTCGCGCATCATCGCCTGGGCGATGGCCAGCATCTGCTGCTGGCCGCCGGAGAGGGCGCCGGCCAGGTCGTGGCGCTTCTCCTTCAGGATGGGGAACAGCTCGTGCACGCGCTCCACGCGGCCCGCGAAGTCCGCCTTGCTGAGGCTCGTGCCATAGGCGCCGAGCTCGAGATTGTCGTCGACGGTCTGGCTGCGGAACAGGCGCCGTCCCTCGGCCACGTGCAGCAGGCCGGCATCCACGATCGCATGCGGCTTGGCGCGGCCGATGTCGCGTCCGTCGAAGACGATGCGGCCCTTGCTGGGCGTCAGCAGGCCGGAGACGGCGCGCAGCAGCGTCGATTTGCCGGCGCCGTTGCGGCCGACGAGGGCGACGACCGCCCCCTTCGGCACCGCCAGGCTGAGGTTCTCGATCACGCCGACGTGGCCGTAGCCCACATCCACCGTTTCGACCGACAGCAGTTTGTCCGCCATGGACTGTCCTGGGTTCGATATCGGCTTCATGACGCGGGCGCGCCCTGCACCGCCCGCTCGCCCATGTAGGCGCGCTGCACTGCCGGATCGGCGAACACTTCGCTCGGAGCGCCGGCCGCCAGCACGCGGCCACGATCGAGCACGATGACGTGGCTGGCAATGCTCGCCACCAGGTCGAGATGGTGCTCGACGATGACGACCGTGGCGCCGAGATCGCGAATGCGGCTGATCAACTGCTCAAGCTTGTCGAGCTCGACCATGGAGAGGCCGGCGGCGGGCTCGTCGAGCATGAGGAGACGCGCCCCGCCCATGAGCGCGCGGGCGATCTCCACAAGCCGCTGCTGGCCGTGCGGCACCTCGCTGGCGAGGTCCTCGGCCCGGTCGGCGATGCCGACGAAGTCGAGATAGCCGAGCGCCTCGGCCCTGAGCGCCGCCGCCTCGCGCCGGGCGCGCGGCAGCCGCAACACGATCTCCGGCAGCCAGGCTCGCTCGCGCGTGAAGGCGCCGAGCAGCACGTTGTCGACGATGGAGAGGTCGTTGAGCAGGCGCGGCGTCTGGAAGGTGCGGCCGAGCCCGAGGCCGGCGACGGCCTGGGCGCTCATGCCGCGCGTCTCGCGCCCGTCGATCTGGACCGTGCCCTCGTCGCGCTCGTAGAAGCCGCCGACCACGTTGAGCAGCGTCGTCTTGCCGGAGCCGTTGGGGCCGACGATGGCGCAGCAGGTGCCGGGCCCGGCCCTGACGGCGACGTCATCCAGCGCGGCGACGCCGCCGAAGCGCTTCTTGAGTCCCTCGACCGCCAGCGCGGCGCCGGCGATCGGCGGATGGGCCACCGGAGCGGCGGCCGACGTTGCCGCCGCCGCCCCGGGGGCTCCGCGCGGGCGGGCCGTCAGCCGCCGCACGCCGGCGTTCAGCGCGCCGACCAGACCCTGGGGCGCAAACAGCATCAGCACCAGCAGGATGCAGCCGTAGACCAGCATGCGCCAGCTTTCGAGGCCGTGCAGCAGTTCCGGGATGAGGAAGAACACCAGCGCGCCGAACACCGGCCCCCACAGCGTGCCGAGGCCGCCCAGCACAACCGTGAGCAGGAAGAAGATGGAGAAGTCGGCGGTGAAGTCGTCGGGCGTCACCACCGTCTTCTGCACGGCGAAGAAAGCCCCGGCGATGCCGGCGAAGGCGGCCGCCACGATGAAGCCGAGCATCTTCAGCCGCTGGGGCGAGGCGCCCGCGGCCAGCGCCGCCGCCGGCGTGTCGCGCACCGCGACGAAGCCGCGGCCGAAGCGGGATTTCACCATATTGCGGACGATGAGGAAGCAGACGATGGCGGTGCCGGCGACCAGCCAGTAGAGCGCCTTTTGGCCGAGTTCGAAGCCGAAGAACTGGGGCGGCGGCACGCCGATGACGCCGGCGAAGCCCTTGGTCAGGCCGCGCCACTCCACGATCATCTTCTCGAACACCAGCGCGAAAGCGAGCGTTATGAAGGCGAAATACCACGTCGTCAGCCGGAACGACGGCAGCGCCATCAGCACGCCAAGGCCGGCCGAGAGCACGATGCCGACCACGGCGGCAGCCCAGAACGACCATTGGTGGTCGACGGTGAGCAGCGCGGTGGCGTAGGCGCCGATGGCGAGGAAGGCGGCGTGACCGAGGGAGACCTGGCCGACATAGCCGGCGAGCAGGTTGAGGCCGATTGCGGCGACCACATAGACGCCGAGCTGCGTCGCCACGTAGAGCAGATAGCTGCCGCCGCTCAGGAAGAACGGGACCGACAGCGCGGCCGCTGCGAACGCGAGTTGGGCCACGACGGGCAGGTAGCGCATGCGGGTGGGGGAGGGAGCGGTGCTTGCCATCTTACACCGTCCGCGTGAAGGGGCGTCCGAACAGCCCGTGCGGCTTGAGCAGCAGCAGCGTCAGCACGAGTACGAAGATAACGGCTTCCTGGTAGCCGGGCGACAGCACCGAGGCGCCGATGGCTTCGGTCAGCCCGATCAGGTAGCCGGCGATGAGCGCTCCGCGGTTGTTGCCGATCGAGCCGACGGCCGCAGCGGCGAAGCCCTTGAGCAGCAGCGACGGCCCGAGCGCGGTGGAGGCATAGAGGATCGGTGCCGCCAGTACGCCGGTCAGGCCGGCGAAGGCGCCGCCCAGGAAGAATGACCAGCGGCTGAGCTTGGCCGGATCGATGCCGCGCAGCAGCGCCGCCTCCCGGTCCTCAGCCGTTGCCAGCACGGCCTTGCCGTGCCGGGTGCGGTAGACCCGCTCGATGGCGAGCACCATCACGAAGGTCACGATGATCAGGGCGATCTGGTAGGAGTTGATCTGGATGCCGGTCCAGTCGAGGGTCTGGGTGGAGAGCAGCGGCGGCGGCTCGACCATGATCGGATCGGGTCCCCAGACACGGCCCACCAGGTTGGAGATGATCAACGACACGGCAAGCGTGGTGATCACCCAGCCAGTGTTGTGCTGCGATTTGGCCAGAACCGGCGCAACCGCGATGCGCTCCTCGATGAGGCCCAGAATGCCGACCGCGACGAGTGCGACGGCGAGCGCCCCGATCCACGGCAGCCCCATCAGCGTCGAGGCGCTGGCGAAGACCATGGCGCCGAGCATCACCAACTCGCCTTGGGCGAAGTTGAAGACGTTGGTCGGCCGGTAGAGGATGTTGAAGCTCACGGCGACGAGGGCATACAGGCTGCCGTTGACGAGGCCGCGGACGAGGGTGTCGATGTCCATGGGAGGCGCTTTCGGTGCGCTGGATTATTGGCCGGGGGCCCGTTCGCGGAAGCTGCCCATGGCCTGCGGGTCCTGGCCCGAGGCCACCGAGGCGAGCACCACGTCCTTGATGTCGATGCCGCAATGGTTGTCGGGCGTGAACGAGAGGTTGCCGACGAGGCCCGGGAAGTTGCGGGTGCTGTCGAGCGCCTGCTTGACCTTGTCGACCTCGAAGCTCTTGGCCTGCTCGACGGCCGCCTTCAGCAGGTAGACGAAGTCGTAGTAGGGGCTGGAAGCGACGTTGACCTCGTAGCCCTTGGCCTCGGGGATCGCCAAGAGCTTCTTGGCGAGAGCGACCTGCCGCTCGCCGGGCTTCTGCTGATCGGTCCAGGTGAAGTTGCGGTAGTAGGTGGCGAAGACGTTCTTGATCGCGTCGGGCGGCACCAGTTCGAACAGCGCCGGCAGGAACAGGCCGCTGTGGCCGGTGACCGGCGGGAACCACTTCAGCGTCTTCATGGTGTTGAAGATCATCGCCGCGTTGGGGACGTTGGCGATCCAGGCGATGACGCCCTCGGCACCCTCCTTCTGGAGGTTGCGGACGTAGGCGCTGAGGTCCGGCGCGGTGATCGGATAGACTTGGACGCTGACCGGATCGATGCCGAGGGCCTTGAGGGCCGCCTTGGTGGAGGTCGTCGCCTGCTCGCCGAAGGCGGTGCTCTCCTGGAGAATGCCGACCTTCTTGATCCCCAGGTTCTTGACCATGTAGTTCGCGCAGACTTGGCCTTGCTGGTCCGTGTTGTACATGAGCTGGTAGTGATACGGGTAGCGCTTGCCGTCCCCCGCCTCGGCCGCCGCAGCATAGGTGGACTGGATGATCTTGGCCCGGGTGGTGGCGGCCAGCGACGCCAGGGACTGCGAGCTGCCGGTGGGGCCGACGGCGAAGTTCACCTCGGCCTCGTGCAGCTTGCGCACGATGGCCGGCTCCTTGGCCGGGGACGCCTCGTCGTCCTCCTCGAACTTCGAGATCGGCCGCCCGAGGATGCCGCCGGCCTGGTTGATCTCGTCCACGGCGATGCCGCCGCCGAGGTAGAGCGGCGCGAACGACGTCACCAGCCGGCCCGTGGTCGGGCGCACCCAGCCGATCTTGACGGCTTCCCCGGCCGCCCGCGCATCACCGCCGAACAGCGGGGATGCCAACGACGCACCGGCCGCGGCAGCACCCAGCCGCGCTGCGGTGCGCAGCAGCGAGCGCCTATCGATGCTGCCGTCGCCACGCAGGTCAAATGCGGCCGAAAAAGGCATGAGGTCCTCCCAGGTAGGCTCACTCTCGCGGCGCCTCTGGATGCGCTCGCAGTTCGTTGCGGCGCACCTTAACACTTGCTAGCCAACCAGCAAGTGCTAGAAACGCGGAATGACGCTCGACGGCGCCGACCGGACCGGCAAACTTCCCGCGGGCGGCCGCACCCAGGCCGAACGCCGCCGCTCGTCCGATCGGCGGATGATCAAGGCCGCCATGCAGCTGATCGCCGAAAAGGGCGTCGCCGGCACCTCACTCGCCGAGATCGGCATCGCTGCCGGCTACAGCCGCGGGCTGCCGGCCGAGCGCTTCGGCACCAAGCTCGGCCTGATGGAAGCGGTGATCGACTCGATGGAGGCGTGGTTCGCCCGCCACGCGCCGATGGCAGTCGGCGACAGCCGCGGCCTGGCCGCGGTGCTGGCGCGAGCCGACGCGCATGTGGAGGGCGCCCTGCGCAGCCCGATCGCGACGACGGTGCTTTATTCACTCTCGCTCGATTCGATCCAGGTCTTTCCCGAGCTCCGGCGCCGTGCCGTGGCGCTCAACGACAGCTTCCGCGCGGGTTTTGCGCTCCATCTGCGCGAGGCGCGGCAGGCCGGCGAGATCCCGGCGTCGGTCGATTGCGATGTCGCTGCCGCGCTGATCGTGAGCCTGCTGCGCGGTATCTTCATGCAGTGGCTGACCGACCGAGGCCACACCGACCTGGCGGCGGTGCGCCCCCAGCTCATTATGTTCATCACCCATGCCCTCGCCGGCGCGCCGCCCGCCGCGAGGACGATCAATCGGCGTGCGCGACAACGGAGACCATCAGGTGAGCACGAGTGACCTTCTGTCCGAAATGCCGGGTAGCGTCGTGTCGATCGAGAAGACCGTCGGCGATTCGGTCGAGGCCGACGAGACCATCCTCGTCATCGAGGCGATGAAGATGGAAATCCCGGTGGCGGCGCCGCGCGCCGGCAAGATCTCCACGATCCTCGTCGGCCCCGGCGATCAGATCTCGGAAGGGCAGAAGCTGGCCGTCATCGAGTTCTGACGAGAACACACAATAACAAGAGCGGGAGGAACCGGTGAGCACGCAGAACAGGCTGGACGACGTCGACGTCTACGTGGTGCGCAATCTGATCGACAGGCACGCGCGCGAGCGAGGCGAGCGCCCGTTCGCTCTCTTCGCCGACGACAGCACGTGGTCTTATGCGCAACTGCGTGACATCGTCCGGCGCGTCGCCGCCGGCTTCGAGGCGCTGGGCGTGCGCCAGGGCGACCACGTCCTGTCGTGGCTGCCCAACGGCCCGCACGCCATCACCGTGTGGTTTGCGCTGAACTACATCGGCGCCGTCTACGTGCCGGTGAACGTCAGCTATCGCGGCGGCGTCCTCGCCCATGTCATCGCCAATTCCGGCGCCCGGCTGATGGTGGCCGACCAGCGCCTGGCGGAACGGCTGAACGACGTGGACAAGGCCGCCCTCCAGACCCTGGTCTCGATCGGCGAGCCGCTGCCCGCCGTCGCCGGCCTCGCGGTGCTGCCGGAAGCCGTGCTGATGGGCGCCACCGGCAGCCCGTCGGAGCCGCCCCGGCCGATCGCGCCTTGGGATACCCAGACCATCATCTATACATCCGGGACGACGGGGCCGTCGAAGGGCGTGCTGTCGTCCTACCGCCACGCCGGCGCCATGTCGGAAGCGCTGGACGCGGTCACGGCGGACGACCGGGCGCTGGTCAACCTGCCGCTGTTCCACGTGGGCGGCACCAATGCGGTGTACCGCATGCTGATGCTCGGGGGCTCCGTCGCGGTCGTCGAGGCCTTCGATACGGCGACGTTCTGGGACACCATCCGGCGCACCGGCACCACGACCATGACGCTGCTCGGCGCCATGGTGCCGTTCCTGCTGAAGGAGCCGCCGAGCCCGCGCGACCGCGACCATACGCTCCGGCAGGCGACCATGGTGCCTTACAGCGAGGATGCGCCGGAGTTCACCCGGCGCTTCGGCGTCGACATCTACACGGTCTTCAACATGACCGAGATCGCCTGCCCGATCATCTCGGTGAAGAACCCGCCGGTACCCAAGACCTGCGGCCGGGTGCGCGCCGGCTTCCAGGTGCGCATCGTCGACGAGAACGACATCGAGGTGCCCGTCGGGCAGGTGGGCGAGCTGATGCTCCGCGCCGATACGCCATGGACCCTCAACCACGGCTACAACGCCAATCCGGAGGCCACGGCGCGCGCCTGGCGCAACGGCTGGTTCCATACGGGCGACGCCTTCCGCCGCAACGCCGACGGCGACTTCTTCTTCGTCGACCGCATGAAGGACGCGTTGCGTCGGCGGGGCGAGAACATCTCCTCCTTCGAGGTCGAGCAGGAGCTCCTGTCGCACCCGCAGGTGCGCGAGGCGGCGGTGCTGGGCGTACCCTCGGAGTTCGGCGAGGACGAGGTGCTGGCCGTCATCGCGCCGGTTGCCGGCGCCGATCTCGATCTCGCCGACCTCATCGCCTACCTGACGCCGCGGCTGGCGCATTTCATGGTGCCGCGCTTCATCCGGGTGCTCCCCGAATTGCCCAAGACGCCGACCCAGAAGGTGGAGAAGTACCTGCTGCGCGGCCAGGGGGTGACCGAGGACACCTGGGACCGGGAGGCGGCCGGCATCCGCATCAAGCGCGAGAGGCTCGGCAACACCAAGCTCGCCCTCACCTGAGGACGGCGCCCTCCCCACAACGCCCTGCAACCGCCGGCGCGGCCTCGACCGCGCCGGCCCCGGTGCCCAGACGGAGACACGTACTTGCGTCATGATTTGAAGACGGTGGTGGAGGCGCAGAAGGCGCGCCTCGACGAGGCCCGGCCGGTGGCCGTCGCCAAGCAGCGCAAGCGCGGCCGCCTGACGGTGCGGGAGGCCATTGCCGGCCTCGCCGACGGCGACAGCTTCGTGGAATACGGCGGGCTCACCCGCCCGGCCACCGCCGGCATGGAGGGCGCCGCCGACGGCCTGGTGATGGGCACCGCCAAGGTGGAGGGCCGGCCGGTCGATCTCGTCGCCTACGACTACACGGTCTACGCCGGCACCCAGAGCGCCTTCAACCACGCCAAGATCACCCGCATGTACGAGCATGCGGAGAAGCATCGCCTGCCGGTGATCTCCTGGCTCGACGGCGGCGGGGCCCGCCCGCACGACATGCACGTGACGGGGCGGCCGTCGACGCCCACCTTCGTGGTGTTCGCACGCCTGTCGGGCTGGGTGCCGACCGTCGGCATCGTCCCCGGCCGGGCCTTCGCCGGCCACGCCAACCTCGCTGGGCTCTGCGACATTCTGATCGCGACGCCGGATTCGGCCATGGGCATGGCGGGGCCGCCGCTGGTCGAGGCGGCGCTCGGCACGCGCTTCACGCCCGAGGAAATCGGGCCCGCCGCGGCGCACCTGGCGTCCGGCGTCATCGACGTGCTGGTCGACGACGACACCCAGGCGATCGAGGTGGCCAAGCGCTATCTCGCCTTCTTCGATCTCGCCCGCGAGCCCGGCGAAGCGCACGACCAGACGCCGCTGCGCGAGATCGTGCCGGACAGCCCGCGCCGCGCCTACAACGTGCGCAAGGTCATCGAGACCCTCGCCGACAAGGGCAGCGTCCTGGAGCTCAAGGCGGCCTACGGCAAGGCCGGCGTCACGGCGCTCGCCCGCATCGGCGGGCGCACCGTCGGCGTCATCGCCAACCAGCCGATGTTCCTCGCCGGCGCCATGGACACGCCCTGCTGCATCAAGATGGCGCGCTTCATCCAGCTGTGCGATGCCTTCGACATCCCGCTCGTGGTGCTCTGCGACACGCCCGGCCTGATGGTGGGACCCGACGTGGAGAAGACCGGGCTGATGCGCCACAGCGCCCGCGTGCTCTCGGCGCTCGCCAACGCCACCGTGCCCGTCATGACGGTGGTGCTCCGCAAGGCCTACGGCCTGGGCTATTACATCATGGGGTCGCGCCCGCTCGATCCGGCGATCCTGCTGGCGTGGCCGACCGCCGAATTCGGCGGCATGGGGCTGGAGGGCGCCGTCAACATCATCAACAAGCGCGAGCTTGACGAAGCGCCGACGCCGGAGGCGCGGGCGACCCTGCACGCGGAGCTGACGGCGGCGCTGAAGAAGTCGGGCACCGCCGTCGAGAGCGCCGCCAAGTTCCTCTACGACGACGTCATCGATCCGGCCGATACCCGCTCGATTCTGATCAAGACCCTCGACACCTTGCCGGTGCCGGCCCAGCGGCCGCAGCGGAAGCGCATCATCGATCCGTTCTAGTCAGCACGCTCCCACGCCCAGGACCACGGCGCCGGCTGTCAAGCCGGCACCGGCGGCGGCCAGGAGCAGGCGCTCGCCCGGGCGGAAGGCGCGCTCGCGGTGGGCCATCGACAGCGACAGCGGGATGGTCGCCGCGGAGGAATTGCCGAACTCGGCGATGGTGGAGACCGTCCGCTCGGGCGCCAGCCCGAGGTTCGCCGAGACCGCTTCGAAGATGCGGATATTGGCCTGGTGGGGCACGAAGCGGTCGATTTCGCCCGCCGGCAGCCCGGCGAGCGCCAGGGCGCGGTCCGCGCACCGCGTCATCAGGCGCACCGCCTGGGAGAAGACGGCCTTGCCGTCGCTCATGGTCATCAGCAGTTCCTGCGGATCCATGCCGGGGGCGAAGGGCCGGGCGCTGCCGCCGGCGGGCACCTTGATCAGGTCGTAGTGGTGTCCGTCAGCGGCCAGGTCGGCGCCGAGGAGACCGCAGCCCGGCTCATGCGACGGTGCCAGCACGACGGCGCCGGCCGCATCGGCGAAGATGATGGCGCTTGCCCGCTCGTGGGGGTTGATCCGCCGGCTGAGGACGTTGGCGGCGACCACGAGGACGGGCCTGCCTTGCGCCCGCACGAAGCCATCCGCCAAGGTCAGCGCGTAGAGGAAGCCCGAGCAGGCGCCCGCCAGATCGACGGCGCCGGCGCCGGCAAGGCCCAGGCGATGGGCGAGCATCGGCGCCGAGGGCGGCAAGAGGTGGTCGGGCGTCGATGTGGCGAGCAGCGCCAGGGCGACGTCCCCGCGTGCGATCCCGGCATCGTCGAGCGCGGCGGCGCCGGCCCTGACGGCCATATCGGTCAGCGTCTCGCCGGGGGCGGCCCACCGCCGCGCCCGGATGCCGGTGCGCCGCTCGATCCACCCGGGCGCGAGGCCCAGCCGCTCCTCGATCTCGGCGTTCTCGACGCGCCGGTCCGGAACATAATGGCCGAAGCCCACGGCACGGCTCGCTGGCCAAGCGGTCATGGCGCCGTCCCGGCGATCATGTCGGCGGCCTCGCCGATTGCCGCGTAGGCGCGGTCGAGATCGCCGGCCGTCACGCAATAGGGCGGCATCAGGTAGATGACGTTGCCGAGCGGGCGAATGAGCAGGTCCCGCTCGCGGAAGAAGGCGCGCAGGCGCGGCCCGACATCCGAGAGATATCCCGGCGCCGACACGTCGAGGTCGAGCGCCGCGATGGTGCCGGTGAGGCGCACGTTGGCGAAGCGCCGGTCGGACCGGAAGGGGGCCAGCCGCTCCCGGTGCATCCCCTCCAGCGCCGCGATGCGTGCGGCAACCGGCTCGCTCCGCCAGACCTCGAGGTTGGCGAGCGCGGCGGCGCAGGCGATCGGGTTCGCCGTGTAGGAGCTGGAATGGAAGAAGGCGCGGCTCAGCTCGGGCGACAGATGCGCCTCGAAGATCTCGGGCGTGCACAGCGTCGCCGCCAGCGGCAGCGCGCCCCCGGTGATCCCCTTGGATACGCACAGGATGTCCGGCGTGATCCCGGCCTGCTCGCAGGCGAAGAGCGTACCCGTCCGCCCCCAGCCGGTCATCACCTCGTCGACGATCATCAGCGTCCCATGCCGCACGGCGATCCGTTGCAGCTCGCTCAGTACGTGCGGCGGATACATCCGCATGCCGCCGGCGCCCAGCACGAGGGGCTCGACCAGCAAGGCGGCGACCGCCTCGCCGCGGCAGAGGCGATCGAAGGCATCGAGCGTCTCCTGCTCGCGGCCGGGCTCGGGAAACGGAATCGTCGCGACGTCGAAGAGCAGGGCGCCGTAAGCGGCGTTGAAGACCCCGCGCTCGCCGGCCGACATCGTGCCGATCGTATCGCCATGATAGCTGCCCTCCATCACTACGATGCGCGACCGCGGGATGCCGCGGTTGTGGAACGTGCTCAGCGCCATCTTCAGCGCCACCTCGACGGCGGTCGAACCGCTGTCGGAATAGAAGACATGGGCGAGACCGGGCGGCGCGAGGCGGATGAGCCCCTCCGCCAGGGCTTCGGCCGGTTCGTGCGTGTATTCGGCGAAGATGATCTGATCGAACGTGTCGCAGGCGGAGCGGATCGCCGCCATGATCTTCGGATGGCGATGGCGATGGGTGATCACCCACCAGGACGAGATCGCGTCGAGGACGGCACGGCCATCCTCGTCGACGAGATATGCGCCGTCCGTGCGGACGATCCGCTTCATCGCCGGCGTCAGGGCATGCTGGGTGAAGGGGTGCCAGACGGGCGATTGCGACGGGGAACTCATCAGACGGTCACCTGTTGCAGGAGCGTTGCGCCGAACGCTTCACGGAAGCTTCGGCGCAAGGTGTCGGGCGTCAGCGGATCGAGGCCCGGTAGCCGGCCGAGGCGGCGCGTAGCGCCCATCTCGGGGATGATCTGCTCGGTGTCGGGCTGGGCGTCGCCGATGAACGCGACGCCCAGGATGGGAATGCGCCGCTGGCGCATGGCCTCGAGCGACAGCAGCGTGTGATTGATCGTGCCGAGGCCGGTGCGGGCGCACAGGATCGTCGGCAGCTGCCAGCGGGCGAAGACGTCGGCGAAGGTGGTGCGAAAGGTCAGGGGCACGAGCAGGCCGCCGGCCCCTTCGATGACCAGCGGCGCGTCCGTCTCTGGCGGCTCCAGCGCGTCGGGCTCCATCGTCACCGCGTCGAGTGCCGCGGCAAGGTGGGGCGAGGCCGGCGTCCTGAGGCGCCAGGCCTCGGGTAGGATGCGATGGGGCGGGAGCTCACCGAGCCGCCGCACCGTCGCGCTGTCGGTCTCCCCGTCGAGGCCGGACTGGATCGGCTTCCAGTAGCTGGCGCCGAGCGCGTCGGCGAGGGCGGCTGCGAAGACCGTCTTGCCGATGCCCGTATCGGTGCCGGTTACGATGATGCGTGGGCTCATGAGGCTTCCTCCGCCAGAATCTGCGCCAGCCGGTCGAACATGCGCGCCACGGTGGCGGCGTCGACATGGAGCGTCACGGCGATGCGCAGGCGCGCCGTGTTGGCGGGAACCGTGGGCGGGCGGATGGCGCGGATGTCGAAGCCGTCCGCCTGCATGCGGGAGGCGATGCGGACGGTGCGGGCGCTGTCGCCGATGACGACCGGCAGGATCTGCGAGCCGCTTGCGGCGATGCCGAGGGCGTGGGCCTGCCCGTTGGCGAAGCCGATCAGCCGGTGCAATCGCTCCCGGCGCTCGGGCTCGTCCACCAGGACCTTCAGTGCTTCACGGACGCTCGCCGCCGCGAGCGGGGAGGGCGCCGTGGCATAGATGAACGGGCGAGCCTGGTTGATCAGGTGATCGCACAGCACGCGGCTGGCGCCGACCAGCGCGCCCACGACGCCGAGCGCCTTGCCGCAGGTGTGCAGGACGATGACGTTGTCGCGCCCCTCGAGCTCGGCGGCGAGCCCCCGGCCGTGGAGGCCGTGGACCCCGGTGGCATGGGCCTCGTCGACAACCAGGAAACCGTCGTGCCGGTCGGCCAGATCCGCCAGCTCGGGCAACGGCGTGCGATCGCCGTCCATGGAATAGATGCTTTCCACGACGATCCAGGGATGGCCTCGGCCGCCGGCAGCGCGCCATGTGCGGATGGCGTCGTCGAAGGCGTCGAGGTCGTTGTGGGGCACAGCGGCGGTGGCGGCCCGGCCGGCGACCAGCCCCGCGTGCGCGCTGGCGTGGATCAGTTCGTCATGGATCACGAGATCGCCGCGCTGCGGCAAGGCGGACAGGAGCGAGAGGTTGGCCGCGTAGCCGCTGCCGAAATACAGCATCCGCTCGGAGCCGAAGAAGCGCGCCGCCTCGGCCTCCAGCGCCTCGTGCTCGGGATGATTGCCGCGCAGGAGGCGCGAGCCGCCGGCGCCGACGGGCACGCCCCGGTCCAGCGCTGCGATCACGCTGGCCTTCAGACGGGGCGAGTCGGCCAGGGCCAGATAGTCGTTCGACGTGAAGTCGATGCCGCCTTGCGGCAACAGGAAGCGTTTCCGTCCCTTGCGCTCCAGGTGCTCCAGCGCCCTCGTGTAGCGCGCCGCTCGCTCCCGCCCCGTTTCGTCCCTTGGCATCATGATTTATAGATAAAATACCGTGTTGATCGTCGTTTCTCTCCACTTACGGCGAGACCGGGCATTCGTCATCTATTTTTTTAATAGATAATCTATATGCTACAATGCTCTGGAACGATGCGGCGTCGACTTTCGATAGCGGGAACCCGGCGCGGTCCCTCGGCGGGTGCAATGGGGGTGCGCGGCGCGTCAGCGCCTGGTCCAGACCGGCGGGCGACATTCGTTGAGCCCTGTCCGCCCGATCCTCCGTGCGGCTGATGCTGCCGATCTGCGCCTCAGCGCAGCCCAGCGCCTGCTCGAAGGTCATGTCCTGCATGGCGCGCGGCGCGTACTTGCCGCGGCGGATGGCCGTCGGGGACTTGTCGACGGGCCAGCAGCCAGTCGACCTGGCGTCGAACTCAGCTGCGGGCACGACATGGTTGACGAGGTCGTATTGCAGCGCCTCCGCCGCGGAGATCGGCTCACCGGCGACGCATCTCGGCAAACTTGAGGCGCGGGGCGCCGTCCGCAGCACTGCGGGTGATGCTGACGGGGCTTGCCCGAGCCATGGCGCTTTTCTCCCAGTTCGCCGCATTTCGAGATCCGCTCGTCGGCCGTCCGGTGGTGGCCGGCACCCCTGATTCCAGGACGTGCTCGACGGCCGGGGCACGGCAGGGGGAGCGTGCGTCATTGGCCGAAAGCGCATAGGCACGGCGTATCGTTGGCGTAAACTGTGCAGCAGGAGACGAAGCGCAGCGAGCGGCGCATCGAGCTAAGCGCGATGACCCGCTGGGCGAGGCAGGTGATCCGACGAAGTCGGGCGCGCCGGTCGTCACCCGCGGGGCACAAGGCCCTGCTTGCGGGAGGCAGCGAGAGCTTGGTCCAAGCTCATCTCATCCTGGCGAGCAGCGATGTGGCGGAACACTTCGACTGTATCGCCCACCAGATTCAAAGAATTGAATAAAACTGTCGGATCAGGTGATGTCGACGCGGAGGCGCAATGCTGGGGCGGCGCCTGGAGGGCTGCGTGGGTCTACGCCGGCCCACAGAACAACACGCCGAAGCGTCCCGCCGTGGCAAGTGCGTCGGTCAGACGGCAGTAGGATAGTAATAACCAAATCTGAAGTATTCGTTTGAAGAAATATTCCAGGGAGGGTGATGGAATGATCGGACGCACGTTGAAGCGGGCGCTGCTGGGCACATGCCTGGCCGCCGCGGCGGCCGGGGGGCCGGCATCATCGCCGGCCACCGCGCAAACGCAGGCGCAGCCCAACATCCTCTTCATCATGGGCGACGACATCGGCTGGATGCAGCCGAGCATCTATCATCGCGGACTGATGGTCGGAGAGACGCCCAACATCGATCGGATCGGCCGCGAAGGTGCGATGTTTACCGATTACTACGCGGAGCAGAGCTGCACCGCGGGCCGCAATGCCTTCTTTACCGGCATGCATCCCCTGCGAACCGGCATGATCCCGCCCCAACTGCCCGGCAGCATCTCCTACCTGCGGCCCGGCACGCCGGCCGTCGCGAAATTCCTGCTCGACCTCGGCTACAACACGGGCGAGTTCGGCAAGAACCACCTCGGCGACCACACGGATGCGCTGCCGACGGCGCACGGCTTCCAGGAATTCTGGGGTTACCTCTACCATCTCGACGCCATGCAGGGCGTCAGCTTCCCGGACATCAACAAGAGCGCGACGCAGCAGGGTATCGCGCCGCCGTGCAGGAACACGCCGGTCCCCGGCCTGTCCGACCCGCCCGACGCCGTGGACCCCGCGACCACGATCTGCCTGACGCCGCCGCGCCCGATCATCGCCTGCAAGTCGTCCGACGGCACCTCGAAGAATCAGACGTGCGCCGATGAGGGCCCGTTGACGCTCGACCGATCACGAACGGTGGACGAGGAGATCTCGGCCAAGGTCGTCGACTACCTCGATCGCAACGACCCGAAGAAGACCAACAAGCCATTCTTCGTCTGGTACAATCCAGCCCGCATGCACATCACCACGATGTTGTCGCCGAAGTACGAGGCGATGCTCGGCGAAAAAGGAGGCAAGGACTGGGGCATCAATGAAGTCGGCATGAAGCAGCTGGACGACAACATCGGCGTCGTCTTGAAGAAGCTGGAGGACATGGGCCAGCTCGACAATACAATCGTCGTCTTCACGACCGATAACGGCGCCGAGGTCATCACCTTTCCCGATGGCGGTGTCACGCCGTTCAAGGGCGGCAAGTTGACCACCTGGGAGGGCGGCATGCGTGCGCCGCTCGTGGTGCGCTGGCCGGGCCGCATTCAGCCGGGAACGGTCAAGACGCAGATGATGTCGTCGCTCGACTGGCTGCCGACCCTGGTCGACGTCGCGGGCGGCCCCAAGGGCGACGAGCTGAAGAAGCGGATCGAGGTGGGGGACTACCCGGGCATCGTGAAGACCACGCTCGACGGCTTCGACCAGCGCGACTTTCTCGAAGGCAAGGGCAATTCCGTGCGTGACACTTTCTTCTACTACACGGGCCCGACGCCGTCGGCGGTACGCTACAAGAACTGGAAGTTCTACTACACGATGGTCGGCGAGTGTCCGAGCTGCGGGCTGACCGGGGCGACGACCTACAAATGGACCCAGATCGCCAACATCAAGCGCGATCCCTTCGAGACGACGGTCGGCGACGACCAGAAGAGCCTCACCGCGGCCGGCGGTGCGCTCGCCGCACCGAGCACCGCCTACATCTACGACTGGAACATCCTGCCGATCGGCCAGCAGCTCTGGTTGCGGGAGCTCGAGACCTACCGCTCGTTCCCACCCATGCAGGATCCGGCAAGCTACAACCTCGAGCAGGTGATCCAGCAGGTCAAGAACGCCAAGACCACCAGTCACGCGGGCGAATAACGCGCCTGCGGGGCGCGCGAACGGGCGGCCACGCGGCTGCCCGCCTTCGTGTTTGACGCCGCGGATCCGTCCGGACGCGAGCGGCGCGATCCGCGTCAGCCCGATCCGCGTCAGCCCCCGATCCCTTGGCCCGATTGTCCCTCGTCGTGGCCGCCCTGCGGCTCTGCGGTGGGGCGGCGCAGGACGCAGCGGAAGCCGACGTGGCTCGTGGACGTGTCCACTGGCTCGGCGTGGCGGGCGGCGGGGCGGTAGCGTCGGCAATAGTTGGGCGCGCACAGGTGCGATCCGCCCTTCAGCACCTTGCGCGGGATGCGGACCGTCGGCTGAGCGGGGTCAAAACTGTCGGCTTCCGGGCCGCCGCGCGGATTGAGCGGCACGCAGCACGCTTTGGGCGCGGGGCCGGAGTGGCGGATGGACCAGAAGTCGCTGGTCCATTCCCAGACGTTGCCGATCATATCGTAAAGGCCGTAGCCGTTGGGTGGGAAGGCGCGCACCGGCGATGTCCGCTCGAAGCCGTCGTTGACAAGGTTCTGGAGCGGGAATTCGCCCTGCCAGGTGTTGGCCATGTGCCGGCCCTCCGGCGTGAACTTGTCGCCCCAGGCGAACTCCGCCTCCGTCAGGCCACCCCGCGCCGCGAACTCCCATTCCGCTTCGGTCGGCAGGGCCTTGCCCGCCCAAGAGGCATAAGCTTCGGCATCCCGGTAGGCGACGTGCACGACCGGGTGGTCGTCGAGGCCCTTGATCGAGGAGCCCGGCCCGTACGGCCGTCGCCAGTTGGCCCGGAAGCGGAAGCTCCACCACTGGCTCCAGTCGCGCAGGTTCACCGGGTGGTCGGGGGGCGAGAAGACCAGCGAGCCGGCTTTGAGCATATGCGGCAGCGCCCCGGGATAATGCTTCGGGTCCGGCGTGATCTCGGCCAACGTGACATGGCCGGTGGCCTCGACGAAGGCCCGGAACTGTGCGTTGGTGACGGGCGTGGCATCCATGAAGAAGCCACTGACCTCGGCAGGATGGGCCGGCCGCTCCTCGGCATAGTGCTTGTCGGAACCCATGAGGAAGTGCCCGCCCGCGATCCAAGTCATGTCGGTCTCGGCGTGCGCAGACGCTGACCTGGGACGGTGGCGGGCGTTGCTGGATCGGTTCACGACGCTTCTCCAGACGAGGGGCAACGGCGCGGAGCGCCTTGCATCGGGCGTATGCCCGAAGGCAGGTGAGGGGCCCTCTCCGCACATGTTTGGAGCATGTTTGTCCGACCAATTCGTCATGTGATCGGAGACCGCCTTGGGAGCGCAGCTTAACGCGGCGGCCGGCAAACCTGAAGCTGCCGCCGCACCAGGAGCGGATCGGCAAGCCGCGAGCTATGTATGTGCGGCCAGGAGGGCGGTTGTCGAGTCTGCAACGATTGTCGATTGCGACATGGTCTTGTATAGATAAGCTGACGTCAGGTCGTCCGTAGGATGTCGATAAATATTCCGCAATTCCGTGCCGTGAATCGCACGTAAGCGATTTGCGAGCTGATCGGTCTACTCATGGTCAGGATTGCGAACCATCGGTTCTCTGATCCCTATCGCTATGCGGCGACGCTGCGCGCTGCGCACGTCCGAGGCGTCATCGCCGAGAAGGGCGACTTTGCCGCCGAGCTGCTGCAGGTCGACCTCGACAAGCTCTGGATGCAGGCCGGCTCCGAGAGCCTGGCGCGCTGTGCCCACATCAGGCTGACCCCGGACCGGGTGCCCATCTTCTTCCTGCAGGGCCCCGGCGAACCCGCCGTGCAGACCGGCGGCGTCGACCTCGAGCCTGGCATGCTCGTTGTCTGGGCGCCGGGCTCTGCTCATTGGCAGCGCACGGAGGCGGCGACGCGTTGGGGCACCCTATCGCTGGCGCCTCAGGATCTTCTGGCGGCAGGCCGGGCCATCGCCGGACGGGACATTGTCGTGCCCCGGGAAGCCAGCGTGCTCCGGCCGAACGCTACGGCGATGGGGAGGCTGACGTCGCTACATGCCGACGTGCGGCTTCTGGCCAGGCAGGCGCCGCAGCGGCTCGCCCATCACGAGGTGGCGCGCGCGCTCGACAACGCGCTGACCGCCGCCATCGTCGAGTGCATGGTCGAAGCCGTCAGCGTCGCACCGGCCTTTTCCTTCCGTCAGCACGCCGCCGTGATGAAGCGGCTGGAAGACATGATCCACCGGAACGCGGACCGCTCGCTCTATCTCTCGGAGGTCTGCAAGGCCGTGGGCGCTTCCGAGCGCACCTTGCGTCGCTGCTGTCAGGAGCAGCTCGGCATGGCGCCCAATCAATACCTGCTCCTGCGGCGGCTGCACCTCGCTCGCCAGCGCCTGCTCGAGAGCGATCATCGCACGACCTCGGTCACGGAGATCGCGACCGGGCTCGGATTCTGGGAGCTTGGCCGCTTTTCGGGCGCCTACCACGGCGCCTTTGGCGAACTGCCGCGCGCCACGCTCGCCCGCACGCCTGCGGCGTCTGCGGCGCGCTACGTCCGTCACGTCTGGCCGTGATTGCGGAGACGTGTACGCAAGGTAACCCGCCTCGTGTCGCGGCGGATGACGCCGCGGTGCGCGGGCATGAGGCACAGGCCGCGGGGGGGGCCGCGCGGTCTTTCGCGCGCCAGGCCAAATCGAGAGCGATCCGGGCCTATCAGCAGGCGTTGCCGCCGGTGCTCTGGCATCCAGTGTTGCCCTGGCGGTTCCGGCTGGCGTCGACGGGGCCGCCACCGGGACCAGCCTTATCGGTCGCCTGGTCGCCACCGGTGCTCTGCGAGCCGTAGTTGCCCTGAGCGTCGCGGCCGGTGCTGATCGGGCCGCCACCGGGACCAGGCCTGTCGGTACCCTGGTTGCCGCCCGTGCTCTGGGCGAGCAGGAGCGAGCCTGCCGTTTGGCGCGGCGAGGCGGCGTCCCGTTGCGGGTTTGCGAGGGCCTGGCTCGATAGGGCAAGCACCGCCGCGGCGGCGGAAAGAATTGCGTAAGCCGTTCTCATGGGGCGCCCTCCAATTCGCGTTGGCCACGATTCGATCGTTGTGACGCTCGTCCGCGAGGAAGCGCTGATCCGGCCAACTTTCGACAAAATCGGAGTGGTGTCCGGCTTTCACCGTCGGCCGACGCGGCCCCGCTCCGGCAACCTGCTCGGCGCGACCGGCGCCGTCTATGCGCTTTCGGCCAACCAATGGAGGGCGCCGCCCAACCCGGAGCCGTCGGCTCACGCCCCGCGGCGTAAGGCCTCGTCCTCGGCAGGGGAGCGAGCGCGGGGGTCGACGTGCGTGCCTGAGGGATCCAGGCTGTCCGGCAGGGCCTCGGCTCGCGCGGGCGCGTTGCTCAGTTGCCCTCGGGCGCGGTCTGGTACCAGTCCTGCTCAAGCTGGTTGTTGCTGCGCGGCACCACGTCCAGGCACTCGGCATAGTAGATCGAGTCGGGATCTGGCTCGCGGTTGGCCGGATCGGAGCAGATCGCCGCCAGCTGGTCGGCCTTCTGTTGCTGTGTCTGACAAGCGGTGACCAGCGTCAGCGCAGCAATGACCAAAGCGATGCGTTTCACGACTGCCCCCAGCTCAGCAGATCTTCCTTGGCTCCACGGACTCGGGGCCCGGGAACGGCCACAGCTCCTCCCACGACCTCGGCGCGGGTGCAAGGGCCGGCCGGCCACACCCGGTTGCGTAAATGACCGCGTGGTTAAGTGCCCTGCGCCCGGAAATGCTTGGAGAGCTTCAGGGTCTGGCCCTGGTAGTTGGAACCGGCGTCGCCATAGAGGCTCGCGGGACGCTCCGCCATGCGCTCGTAGACAAGCCGGCCGACGATTTGGCCGTCCTCGATGATGAAAGGCACGTCGCGCGAGCGGACCTCGAGCACCGCCCGGGCGCCGGTGCCGCCCGTGCCGTTGCCGAAGCCGGGATCGAAGAAGCCCGCGTAGTGGACACGAAACTCGCCGACCAGGGGATCGAACGGCACCATCTCGGCCGCGTAGTCGGGCGGTACGTTCACCGCCTCCTTGGAGGCAAGGATGTAGAACTGGCCGGGATCGAGCACCAACGCGCCCGAGCCGTCGGCGTGCAGCGGCTCCCAGAAGTCGCTGATGGCGTAGGCGCCGACGCGGTCGACGTCGACCAGCCCGGTGAATCGCTTGGCGCGGTAGCCGACCAGCCGCTGCTCGCCGAAGCCCGCCAGGTCGACGCTGACGGCGACGCCGTCCTGGATCGAGGCGGCGGCCGCGTCGACCAGGGTGAGGTCCTTCTGAAGCGCCGCCAGCTCGGCGTCACTCAGGCGGGATTGGCCGTCACGGAAGCGGATCTGGCTCAGCCGTGAGCCGGTGCGCACCAGGATGGGAAAGGTGCGCGGCGAGATCTCCGCGTAGAGGGGGCCGTGATAACCCGCGTCGATGGCGTCGAACTCGTCGCCTTGGTCGGTGATCACACGGGTGAAGACATCGAGGCGGCCGGTCGAGCTCTTGGGATTGGCGGCGGCGGAAAGCCGGGCGGGCAGCGCCAGACGCTCCTGGATCTCGGCGATGTAGACGCAGCCGGTCTCCAGCACGGCGCCGCTCGCCAGATTGAAGCGATGCAGCGCCAGCTGCTCCAGCCGCTGGGCGACGGAGCGGGCCCCCGGCAGGAAGCTCGCCCGCACCCGGGCGACGCTGGAGCCCAGGCGCAGATCCAGGCTCGCCGGCTGGATCTGGTCGGCCGTCAGCGGCTGGTCGGCGGTCAACACCGCCGCGGCCGCGAGCTCGCCGATCGCCTGAGCGGGAAGGATGCCCATCGCCCTCTAATCCAGGTCGCGAAAGCGCCAACGCGCCATTTCGCCATTTCGCTAAATCGTCCTTGGCGTGGTAGCGGAGCCGACCGGGCGCGCCAAGCAAAACGTCGCCTCCCGTTGCGTCCCTGCTGGGGCGGCGCTACAGCCCCACCATGAGCCTGCCCGACCCTTATCCCACCGTCATCTATAAGATCTGTCCGGCCGCGGCCTGGCGCGAGGCGGAGCGCGTGCGCTTCTTTCTCGGCGCGCCGATCGATCTCGCTGACGGCTTCATCCATTTCTCCACGGCCGGTCAGGTTCAGGAGACTGCGGCCAGGCACTTCCACGGCCAGCCCGACCTCGTCCTCGTCGCGGTCGACGCGAGGGTGCTGGGCGATGCCCTGCGCTATGAGCCCTCGCGTGGCGGCGCGCTGTTCCCGCATCTCTACGGGCCGCTGCCCGCCGAGGCCGCCCGCTGGGTCAGGCCACTGGCATTGGGCACCGACGGCGTGCCCGTGATCCCGGAGCTCGAGCCATGAGCCGGCCCGCCGCTCTCGTCGCGGACCTGGCGCGCCGGGCGCTGGTGGCGCTCGATCCCGAGGACGCGCACCGCCTCACCATCAAGGGCCTGGCGCTGGCGCCGCGGCTCGCGCCCAGCGCGGACGACCCCCGGCTCGCGGTCGAGGCGTTCGGCCTCTCCTTCCCCAACCCGGTGGGGCTCGCCGCCGGCTTCGACAAGAACGCCGACGTGCCCGATGCCATGCTGGGGCTGGGTTTCGGCTTCGTCGAGGTGGGCACGCTTACCCCGCTCGCGCAATCGGGCAACCCGCGGCCGCGGCTGTTCCGGCTTCCGGCCGATCGGGGCGTGATCAACCGGCTGGGCTTCAACAACGAGGGCCATGCCGCGGCTTTGGCCAAGCTCGAGCAGCGGGCCGGCCGGCCCGGCCTCGTCGGGGTCAATATCGGTGCCAACAAGGATGCGGCAGACCGCGTCGCCGACTACGTGGCCGGGGTATACGCGTTCGGCGGCTGCGCGAGCTATTTCACGGTCAACGTCTCCTCGCCCAACACGCCGGGGCTGCGTGACCTCCAGCGCCAGGCCGCGCTCGACGATCTGCTCGCCCGGGTGATCGCCGCGCGGGACGACGTGGCCGCGCAGGGCTTCCCGCGGCGGCCGGTGCTGCTCAAGATCGCGCCCGACCTGTGGCTCGACGAACTCGATGGCATCGTCGCCGTGTGCCGGCAGCGGCGCATCGACGGGCTGATCGTCTCCAACACGACGGTGAGCCGGCCGGAGACCCTCGCCGACCGGGTCGGCGCGGCCCACGCGGGGGGGCTGTCCGGAGCCCCGCTGTTCCGCCTGGCGACCCGCATGCTGGCGGAGGCCTACCTGCGTATCGAGGGGTCCTTTCCGCTCGTCGGGGTCGGCGGCATCGACGGCGCCGCTGCCGCCTGGACCAAGATCGAGGCCGGTGCCAGCCTGGTCCAGTTCTATTCGGCCATGGTCTACGAGGGGCCGCTGCTGGTGCGCGCCGTCAAGCGTGGCCTGGTCGAACGGCTCGCCCGCGACGGCCAGCCGCTCCGCGCCATGGTCGGCCGCAACGCCCAGGCCATCGCGATCGACCTCGCCTGAGCCGGGCCGGCCCGACGGGAGGGACTGGCCGGGTCGCGAACCATGGCCCGTCCTACGACATCTGTAGCGCTTTCGGCTCCGGCGAGGGCGCCGCGGCGAAGGAGCGCCGCAGCAGCGACGGATAGAGGGCGGCTTGGCCGAAGCCGCGCCCGGCCAGGAACAGCAGCATCGCCAGCCACAGGCCGTCGTTGCCGAGCGGCCTGAGCAGCAGCGCGGCGGCGATGAACAGCGCGAACGCCGCCAGCATGAGGTTGCGCATGGCGCGCGTCCACGTGGCGCCGATGTAGATGCCGTCGAAGGCGAAGGCGGCGGCACCCAGCGCCGGCGTCAGCGCCGCGAACACCAGGTCCTGGCGAGCGGCCGCGCGTACCGCCTCGTTGGTCGTCACCAGGTCGATGAAGGCGCCGCCCCCCGCCAGCGCCGCGAGGGAGACGATGCAGCCGACGCCCACGCTCCAGATCAGGGCGAGCCTCACCACTTTGCGGAAGCCGGCCCCGTCGCGGCCGCCGAAGGCCTGGCCGCCCAGTTGCTCGGCCGCCGTGGCGAAGCCGTCGAGGAAGTAGCTGCCGATGAGAAACAGGTTGTAGAGCACGGCATTGGCGGCGAGCAGCGTGTCGCTGCTGCGGGCGCCCTGGGCGGTGAAGAAGGCGAAGGCGCCGACGAGCGCCACTGTGCGCACCATGATGTCGACGTTGACGGCGACCATGCGCTTGAGCGCGCCCGCTTCGAGGAGAGCGGCGCGGGGCACCGCCCAGGGGCGGGCGCCCAGGTGGCGCAGCACCATGAGGCCGAGCCCGGCGCCGGCCATCTCGGCAAGCACCGTCGCCGCCGCGACGCCGGCCACCCCCCAGTGCAGCCAGCCGACGAAGACGAGGGCGAGCAGGATGTTGAGGCAGTTGATGCCGACCTGGAGCAGCAGGCCGAGATCGGTGCGCGCGCGTCCGATCACCGAGCCCAGGATGGCGAAATTGGCAAGTGTGAACGGCGCCGCGAAGATGCGGATGGTGATGTAGGTGTGCGCGGCGCCCGCCACGGCGTCGCTGCCGCCCATGAGGGCCAGGGCCGACGTGGCGAGAGGCCCTTGCAGCCCGATGAGCACGAGGCCGACGAGCGCCGCGGCGACCAGCGCCCGGGCCAGCGTCGCGTCGATCTCATGGTCGTCCCCACCGCCATAGGCCTGCGCCGTCAAACCGGCCGTGCCCATGCGCAGGGCGCCGAAGGCCCAGAACAGGAAGTCGAACACGACAGCGCCGAGGGCGACGCCGCCGAGCAGGGCAGCATCCCCGAGCCGGCCGATGACCGTCGCGTCGACGAGCCCGAGCAGGGGCGTCGTCACGTGCGACAGCATCATCGGCACGGCCAGGGTCACGAACCGGCGGTGCGTCGCCTGGATGGCGCGCACGCCGGGCCGCGCGGCCTCGGCGGCCATCGGCCCCGCCGGCCTTACCGCCGGGTGCTGTCGAGCACGCGCAGGATCAGCCAGATCGGCACCACGATGAGGGCGCCGTAGATGAACCAGCGCCCCAGGTCCCCGACCATGGCAAAGCCGCTGGCGATCAGGCGCTCGACGAAGCCGCGGATGCCGTCGTAGAGCGCCCAGGGCGTGATATCGAGGAAGGCCATGGCGGCCCCGACCAGGACCGACAGGAACAGCAGGCGGGCCAGCACGGCGCCGGGCGAGCCACCCATGAAGCGCGTGATGGGCGATCCTGTCGGCTGGCCTTGCGCGGGCGCCTGCCCCTGCGTTCGCATTGCGGACGATTGCGGCGTCTGGCCGTCTGCCATGGCAGGTCTCCTGTCGGCTTCGATGGCGGCTCGGGGCGCAGCGGCCGCTTAGAGCATTTTCGAGCGAAGCGGACGCCGGTTCGCGTGAAGAAAATGCGTCAAAACAAATAGTTAGAGCATATCCGCGATTCGGAGAAACGCGGACATGCTCTAGTCCGCAGCCATGTTGGGGCCCCATTGGCCGGCCGCGATCTTGGAGGCGGCGATGACCGCCTGGGTGCGGCTCTCGACACCGAGCTTCTGGAGGATGGCGGAGACGTGCGCCTTGATCGTCGCCTCGGACACCGACAACTCGTAGGCGATCTGCTTGTTGAGCAGCCCCTCGGACAGCATCATCAGCACGCGCACCTGCTGGGGCGTCAGGCTGGCCAGGCGGCGCACCAGCTCGGCCGTCTCGCGATCGGCGGGCACGGCGAGATCGATGTCGGGCGGCGTCCAGGTGCCGCCTTCGAGCACCGTCACCAGAGCGGCGCCCATGGTCTCGACCGACAGCGACTTGGGCAGGAAGCCGGCCGCGCCGAACTCCATGCATTTGCGGATGATCGCCGGCTCGTCGGTCCCCGAGACGACGACAACGGGCAGGCTCGGGTGCTGCGCGCGCAGGAAGAGCAGGCCCGAGAAACCCTGGGCGCCCGGCATGGTGAGGTCGAGCAGCACGAGGTCGGGCTCGCCCCGCGCGGCGATGGCGGCAGTCGTCGCGCTGAAGTCGCCGGCCTCGGCGATCTCGACACCGGGCAGCAACTGGGCGATGGCCTGGCGCATGGCGCCGCGAAACAAGGGGTGGTCGTCCGCAATGACGATACGTGTCGGGCTCTGATCGCTCACGCGGTTCTCTCTCGCCTGCCGCGGCCGCCACGCCGAGGCGGTTATCCCCTGTATGCGTGCGCGCGCCCCCACCCTCGTGTATCACGATAAGCCTGGGATACGAAAACGACCACGTGGGATCATGCGGGACCGAACGGCATCGACGCAGACGGCGGCAACGAAACGGCTGGCGCTCGGCCTCGCCGGCGGGCTGGCCATTCTCGCCGTCTGCATCGCGGTGTGCACGCTGCTGGAGCGGCTGGGCCTGCCGACCGCGGTGATCGCGCTGGCGGCGATGACATTGGTGCTGGGGACGGTCGTGGTGGCGGCCTTCGCCGGACGCAGCATGACCGTATTCGCCTTCGACCTCGCCGGTCAGAGCCTGCCGATCATTGCCAACGTCTTCGCCCTGACCACGGTGGCGATGGCCTTGCTGTGGAGCTCACCCGAGCCGGCGCTCGTCGGCTCCGCAGTCGCGGCCGGGCTCGCCGTGGCGGCGGTGCTCTTCGGGGCGGCATGGCGGCGCAGCGGTGCGGCCACGATCGCCGAGATGATGGGAGCGCAGGCGCGCAATGGCGACGCCGCGCTCACGATCTCGCTGCTCGCCTTGACCATGTGTGCGGCGGCCGCCGCGGCGGTGATGGCCTTGTGCTCCGAAGCCAACGGCTGGGTCGCCCAGGCATTGGGCATCTCGACGCGGTCCGCCGCCGTGGTCTCGGCCGTCGTCATGGCGGCAGCGACGGTTCTCGGCGGGTTGCAGAGCATCAGCACCGCACAACTCGCGGCGGCCGGCTGCGCCATCCTGGCGGCGCTCGCCGCGGCCGCCCTGTGGGCCGCTGGGATCCCGTCGACGGCCGGGGATATCCCGGCGCCGCGGGCCGATCAGGTGTGGCTCTGGCTCGCGGCCTGCTGCGGCACGGTCGCGTTTCCGGCGCTGTTTTCCCGCTTCGCCTCGGCGCGCAGCGGGAGCGAGGCCCGGCGCAGCGGTATCGGTGCCGGGCTGCTGGTGCTGGCTCTGAGCGTCTCGCCGCTGCTGGTGCCGCCGGCGCGTCACGCCACCGCCGGTTTCTTCAGCCTGGGCGCGCTCTACACCGGGGCGGCGGCCGGGGTGGCGCTGACGGCGGCGGCGCTGCTGGTCTTCACCGTGGCGCGGCTGCTCGTCAGTCTGCGCATGGGGTTGGCGCCGGGCCCGCATCGGGGCGAGGCGCCGGCCTCGCGCCGGCTGGTGGGCACCCGCGTGCTGCTCCTGCTCCTCGTCGCGCTTGCCGCGGCGACGCCATGGCTCGGCTTCGGCGCGGCGAAGGAGCGACCCGGCGTGTTCGCCGGCCAGGCCTTGCTGTGGGCGTGGGCCATTGCAGCCGCAGGCGGGCTCCCCGCATTGACCTTCCGAAGTGTGCGCATGCCCGTGCCTGCCGGGGCGACGGCCGCCGGGATGGCCGCCGGGCTCATCTTCGCCGGTCTGCACCTGAGCGGCGGGCTGCTGCCCGTGGTCCGCTACCCGACGGCGGCGGCGGGCCCTTTGGGTGCCCTCATTGGCATCATCGTGATCGCCGGCTGGTCCATTGCCAGCGCCATGCACCGCGCCGCCCTGGACCCCAGCGCATCCGCCGGGGAGCGCGGCACGCGAGCCGCGCAGGCGGCCTCGTCGTCCGCGCCCTGAGCCGGTCCGGATCGGCGTTCGATCGACTCAGGCACTGATCCGGCCGGCCAGAAGGCGCTCCAGCAGCGAGATGTCGTCCGCCTCGCTCGGCGGCTTGTCCCAGCGCACGCGGCTGATCCGGGGAAATCGCATGGCGATGCCGGACTTGTGCCGCGTCGAGGCCTGCAGCCCCTCGAAGGCGACCTCCAGCACGAGCCCGCTGTCGGCGGCGTGCGTCACCTCGCGCACCGGGCCGAAACGGTTGACCGTGTTACGGCGGACGAAGCGGTCGAGTTCCAGAAGTTCCTGGTCTGTGAAGCCGAAATAGGCCTTGCCCACCGGCACGAGCTCGCGCGCGGCGGTTGCCGCATCCACCGTCCGCCAGACGCCGAAGGTGTAGTCGGAATAATACGACGAGCGCTTGCCGTGGCCGCGCTGGGCATACATCAGCACCGCATCGACCAGGTAGGGATCACGCTTCCATTTGTACCACAGGCCCTTCGGTCGTCCGGGCAGGTACGGGCTGTCGCGCCGTTTGAGCATGCAGCCTTCAATGGCGTCCGCGTCGACCCCGGCGCCGGACGCCGCCGGCTCGGCGCGCGCCGCGCCCAGTTCGTGCCACGAGCCGAACGGCACCAGCGGGGACAAGTCGATCCGCGGGTCGGCGAGCCGGCTGACGAAGGCCTCCAGGCGCGCCCGCCGGGCGGCGAACGGCAGCGCCCGCAGGTCCTCCGTGCCGTCGACCAGCAGGTCGTAAGCCCGGATATGGGCCGGGAACTCCAGCACCAGCTTGGGTGTGACCGTCTTGCGGTTGAGACGCTGCTGGAGCACGTTGAAGCTCTGCACGCGGCCGTCGCGGACCACCAGCAGCTCGCCGTCCAGCGCGCCGCGGAACCCGCTGTTGGCCGCGATGGCCTCGGCGAGATCCGGGAAGGCGCGCGCCACGTCCTCGCCCGTGCGTGAATACAGCCTCACCACCGGCCGCCCATCGGCCCGCTCGCCGGCGCTGGCCTGGACGCGGATCCCGTCCCACTTCCATTCGGCGCAGAAGGCTTGTGGGTCGAGGGTGTCGAAATCCTGCTCCTCGAGGGCATGCGACAGCATCGGCGGCCGGAAGGGCGCCGGATCGCGCGCCTCGGGCCGGCCCCCGGCCCCCTCGGCCCAGGCAAACAGCTCGGTGTAGGGCGGCGACAGCCCGTGCCACACCTCTTCCACCGCGTCCGGCTCCAGGCCGCCGAGCTGGGCGACGGCGGTCTTGGCGAGGCGGCCGGAGACGCCGATGCGCAGATTGCCGGTGAGGAGCTTGAGCAGGGCCCACCGTCCGGTCTCGTCCAGGCCGTCGAGCCAGCGCGCCAGCAGGTGCGGCAGGTCGGGCTTGAGTGCTGCCGACAGCGTCTCGACCACCTCGGCCAGAGTCGGTGGCGGCTGCTGCTTATGGTCGGCGCCCGGCTCGGCAGCACCGGCCGGCGCCGGCCACATCAGCGCCACCGTCTCCGACAGGTCGCCGACATAGTCGTAGGAGAGGCCGAACAGCACCGGGTCGGTGCGCTCGGCGATGAGCTGGCGGATCAGGCCGGGCTTGGCGTGGACGAAGCCCAGGGCCCCGGTCGTCGCGGCCAGGGCGTAGCCACGCTCCGGGTCCGGCACCGAGCGGAAGTAGTCCACCATCAGCCGGATCTTGGCGTTGCGCCCCGCCTCGTAGGACAGGCGGTCGAGGAATGCGGCGAACCGGTTCACGGCTCCGCTCCGGCGGTGCCGGCGTCGTCGGCCGGCCGGTCCTCCGGCTCCGCCTCGCCATCGTCGCCGTATCCCAGCAGATGCAGGGGCTGCGCCTTCAGGCCCTGCTGCGTACACCAGTGGACCAGGGCGTCCTCCTGGCCGTGCGTGACCCAGACCTCAGCCGCGCCGGTCTCGGTGATCGTGCGGCAGAGATCGTCCCAGTCGGCGTGGTCCGAGATCACCAGCGGCAACTCCACGCCCTTCTGCCGGGCACGCGCCCGCACCCGCATCCAGCCCGACGCAAAACACGACACCGGGTCGGCGAAGCGACGTGCCCACAGGTCCTGGGTGGCGCTCGGCGGGCACAGCACGATTGCCCCGGGCAGCCGCGAGGCCGCGTCGCGGCGGCTGCCGGCCGGAATGCGCCGCAGATCGCCCAGCGCGAGGCCGTGCTCCTGATAGAGCTCGGTCAGGCGCTCCATGGCGCCGTGGAGGTAGATGGGGGCATCGCAGCCGGCCGCCCGGATCAGCGCCATCAGGCGCTGGGCCTTGCCGAGCGGATAGGCGCCGACGATGTGCGTGCGCTCGGGAAATAGCGCCACGGACTTGAGCAGCTTGTCGATCTCGCTGGCGGCGGGGGGATGGCGAAACACCGGCAGGCCGAACGTCGCCTCGGTGATGAACACGTCGCAACCGACCGGCCGGAACGGCTCGCAGGTGGGATCGGCCTCGCGCTTGTAGTCGCCCGAGGCGACGATGCGCAGCACCGGCCCGGCCGCCGGCTTGGTCTCGATGACGATCTGAGCCGAGCCCAGCACGTGCCCCGCGGGCGCCAGCGCGACGCGCACGTCGCCGAGCTCGAGGGCTTCGCCATAGGCCAGCGCCTGCGCAGCTCCAGTAAATCCGTCGCCGTAGCGCGCCGCCATGATGGCGAGCGTTTCCGCCGTGGCCAGCACGGCCCCGTGGCCGGCGCGGGCGTGGTCGGAGTGGCCGTGAGTGATGATGGCGCGCTCGACCGGCCGCAATGGATCGATATGGAAGCCACCCAGCGGGCAGCACAGGCCGGCGGGGGTGAGCTTGAGGACGTCGCTGGGGCGCATGGCCCTGATAGATAAGCTATCCGTGCCGCCCGCAAAGGGCCGTCGTCACGCGCAAGCGGATCCCTCGGGCCCAGGGCCCGGGGGATCCTCAGGAAGCACCATCAAACCGTGCGCCCCGCCGGGCGTCGTTGCCGCTCACCGTCAATCGCAGACACGCACCCGGCGATAGAAGACGTTGCCGTAGGCGTCGTAGACCGGCTGGCTGCTGTAGTAGCAGGTCGGAGCGTAGGCGGCGGCGGCCGCGGCACCCGCCACGATGCCGAGGGCGACGGCCCCGGCAGCCGCTCCGTTGTAGCCCCAGCCGGGACGATAGCCGTAGCCATAGCCGTACTTCCAGGTGCCGGTGCTGTGGCCGGCGGCGGCCGGCGTCGCGGTGGCGATCACCGCGCCGCCGACGGTCACGGCGGCAACGCTCGCGACAATGATCTTCTTGGCGAAGCCCTGAGCGAAACGGATCATGAGAACCTCCTCTGGATTGAGCCTATCGAAGCCGGAGACTGTTCTTGCCCCCTCCGATGATTTGAGGATGCCAGAGCCGGCTGGGGCCCGATGTGCTGGGACGCACGGGCTTGACAGTGGCCGCGAAAGCGCCTTCTGCGAGCGGGTGACAACCACGGTCCGATCATCGGGAAACCTGCTGGCCGACCGCCGCTTCGCCTGGGCGGAGGCGGCCTTCGCCGACGGCGATCCGGCAGCGGCGGCCGATCTCGCCGCGCAGGTGCTCGAGCTCGCGGCCGACTACGCGCCGGCCTGGCTGCTGCTGGGGCGGGCGAAGCTGGGCCTCGGTGAGGAGACTGCGGCGCAGCAGGCCTTCATCGAGGCGCTGCGGGCCGACCCGGCGGACGAACTCGGCGCGGCGCTTCACCTGGCCCGGCTCGAAGGACCTCACGGCGAGGGGGCGACCGCGGCCATGAGCCCCGACTATGTGCGCGGCCTGTTCGATGGCTATGCCGCACGCTTCGACACCCATCTGACCGACGCCCTCGCCTACCGGGGGCCTCAGTTGATCATGGCGGCGCTGGCGCGCGCCGGCGGGCTGCCGCGCTTCAGCCGGGTCGTCGATCTCGGCTGCGGCACGGGGCTCATGGGGGCAGCGATCCGCCCCTACGCCGACGAACTCGTCGGCTGCGATCTCTCACCCGGGATGGTCCGGCAGGCCCAGGCCAAGACGATCTACGATCGGCTGCATGTGGCCGACCTCGTCGCCCACATGCAGCAGCTTGCGCGGCAATCATGCGACCTGCTGCTGGCCGCCGACGTGTTGGTCTACATCGGCGATCTCGCGCCGTTGTTTGATGCAGCAGCCCGGGCGCAGCCGACCGGCGGTCTGTTCGCATTCACCGTGCAGCGTCCGCTCGATGGCGCCGACACGGGGGCGCCCGGCGAGGCCGTGCTGGGGGCCGACCTGCGCTATGCCCATGGCGAGCCCTACCTGCGCCGGCGACTGGTCGAGGCCGGTTTCGAGGTCTGCCTGGTGGACGAGGCGAGCACGCGGCTCGACCGGGGCGAGCCGGTGCCGGGCCTCGTCGTTGTCGCGCGCCGGCGGTGACGGCGAGGTCCTGTGGCCTCGCCCGGCTACAACACCAGTTGCAACCTGCCGGCCCGTCCATAGTTTCTGTGCAGCGGCGCTTGCACCGGTGCCGCGTCAGGGAGTCCCGTCTGGGTTGATCGTGCGCCGCTGCTCCCGACATGCGTCCCGGATCGCGTGGACAGGTCCATGTCTGCCGACGTGACGCCGCTACGGCAGCGGGTGCCGGCGGCTGCCCGAGAGACCTCGCTGCCGGCTGCCTTCGACGCCTGGTTTACGGCGCGGGGCTGGGCGCCGCGGCCGCATCAGCTGGAGCTCCTTGCGAAAGCCGAGGCCGGGCGCTCCGTGCTTCTCGTCGCTCCGACCGGTGCCGGCAAGACCCTGGCGGGCTTCCTGCCGACGCTGGTGGCGTTGACGGGGCGCGGGCCGGCACCGCTGGGAGGCGGCCTGCATACCCTCTACATCTCGCCCCTCAAGGCGCTTGCGGTCGATGTCGCCCGCAACCTCGAGACCCCGGTCCGCGACATGGACCTGCCCGTGCGCATCGAATCCCGCACAGGCGACACGCCCGCCCACAAGCGCGCGCGTCAAGTCGAGCGTCCGCCGGACATCCTGCTGACCACCCCGGAGCAACTCGCCCTGCTGCTGGCGCACCGGGAGGCGCGGCCCCTGTTCGCCAGCTTGCAGCGCGTCGTGCTGGACGAACTGCACGCGCTCGTCACCTCCAAACGCGGCGACCTGCTGGCCCTGGGGCTGGCGCGCCTGCGCCGGCTCGCGCCCGCCCATACCACCGTCGGCCTGTCGGCAACGGTGCGCGAGCCCGAGGCGCTCTGTCGCTATCTCGTCGGCGTCGGCGCGGCGGAGCCCGCGCGGCAAGCCGATCTGGTGGTGGTCGCGGGGGGCGCACAGCCGCGCATCGAGGTGCTCGACACACACCTGGCGCTGCCGATCGCCGGGCATACCACCGCCCATGCCATGGCCGACGTCTATGGCGCCATCCGGGCTCACCGGCTGACGCTGGTCTTCGTCAACACCCGCCTCCAGGCGGAGTTCGCCTTCCAGGAGCTATGGAAGCTGAATGACGAATCTCTGCCGATCGCGCTCCACCACGGTTCGCTCGACGTCGCCCAGCGTCGCCGCGTGGAAGCGGCCATGGCCGCCGGCCGGCTGCGCGCCGTCGTCTGCACGTCGACGCTCGATCTCGGCATCGACTGGGGCGACGTCGACCTCGTGGTCAACCTCGGGGCGCCCAAGGGCGCCAGCCGCCTGATGCAGCGCATCGGCCGCGCCAACCATCGGCTGGACGAGCCGTCGAAGGCCTATCTTGTGCCGTCGAACCGCTTCGAAATGCTGGAATGCCAGGCGGCGCTGGAGCTGGTCGCGGAGGCGGCGCAGGATACGCCCGAGCCCCGCATCGGCGCCCTCGACGTGCTGGCCCAGCACGTGCTCGGCATGGCCTGCGCCGAGCCGTTCGCCGCCGACGATCTCTATGACGAGGTCCGTTCAGCCGCGCCCTACGCCGCGCTCTCCCGGGACGATTTCGACCGGGTCGTTGGCTTCGTGGCGACCGGCGGTTACGCGCTCAAGAGCTACGAGCGGTTCGCCAAGATCAAGCTCGGCCGCGACGGGCTGTGGCGGGTCTCCAGCGCGCCGGTGGCGCAGCAGTATCGGCTCAACGTCGGCACCATCGTGGAAGCGGCCATGGTGAAGGTGCGCCTGGGGCGCCAGCGCCGCGGTGCCACGGGCGCGCCGGTGCGCCCGACGCCCGGCGGCCGCATCCTGGGCGAGGTGGAGGAGGACTTCATCGAGACGCTGAGCCCCGGCGATACCTTCGCCTTCGCCGGCGAGGTGCTGCGTTTCGAGGCGCTCGCCGCCAACGAGGCGCTGGTGACGCGGGCGGCCGGCACCGATCCCAAGGTGCCCTCCTATGCCGGGGGCAAGTTCCCGCTCTCCACCTTTCTCGCCGACCGCGTGCGCGGCATGCTCGCCGAGCCCGGCAGCTGGAGCCGTCTGCCGCCGGAGGTGGCGGGCTGGCTCGCCTTGCAGCGGATGAAGTCGATGCTGCCCGGGCGCAGCGAACTCCTGGTGGAGACCTTTGCCCGGGCCGGGCGCCACTATCTCGTCGCCTATCCCTTCGAAGGCCGGCTGGCGCACCAGACGCTCGGCATGCTGCTGACGCGGCGCCTCGAGCGGGCGCGGCTCAAGCCGCTGGGCTTTACCGCCAACGACTACGGCCTGGGCGTATACGGCCTCGGCGACCTGTCGGCGGCGGTCGCTCTCGGCCGTCTCGATCTGGCCGAACTGTTCGGCGAGGACATGCTCGGCGACGACCTGGAGGCGTGGCTCGACGAATCGGCCCTGATGAAGCGCACCTTCCGGCAGTGTGCCATCATCGCCGGTCTGATCGAGCGCCGCCATCCGGGCCGGGAGAAGACCGGGCGGCAGGTCACCATGTCGACGGACCTGGTCTACGACGTGCTGCGGCGCCATGAGCCGGCGCACGTGCTGCTCAAGGCGGCGCGCGCCGATGCGGCCACGGGCCTGCTCGATCTGCGCCGTCTGGGTGGTCTGCTCTCGCGCATCCGGGGGCGAATCGTGCACAAGGCTCTCGAGCGGCTGTCGCCGCTGTCGATCTCGATTATCCTGGAGATCGGCCGCGAGCAGGTGTTCGGGGAGGCTTCGGACACCATTCTGGCCGAGGCCGAGGCGATGCTGATGGAGGAAGCGTCGGCATGAACGTTGATGTCGCGCGGTCCTTGCGTCCGGTCGCGCTGCCGCCGCCCGGCGAGGCCGTCGTCGCGCTCGGCGACGCGGCGTTCCTCGCCGATCCGGTGGGCGCGCTGTTCGAGCCCGGCGAGCGGCTGCTCGTGGTCGCCGACCTGCACCTGGAGAAGGGCTCGTCCTACGCCGAGCGCGGCGTGCTGCTGCCGCCCTACGACACGCGCGCCACCCTGAGCGCGCTTGGCGCGCTGGTGGCCCGCTACGCGCCGCGCACGGTCCTGGCGCTCGGCGACAGCTTCCATGACGTGGGCGCCGGCGCGCGGCTCAATGGCGCCGATCGCGCCATGCTGACCGGCCTGCAGGCCGGGCGCGACTGGATCTGGGTCACCGGCAACCACGATCCGCAGATCCCGCAGGCTTTGGGCGGCACGGTGGTCGCGTCGCTCGTGCATCGCGGCATCGTTTTCCGCCACGAGCCGGGCGGCGGCGAAGCGAACGAGATGGCGGGCCACCTGCATCCGGTGGCGAAGGTGCGCATGCGCGGCCGCTCCGTGCGGCGCCGCTGTTTTGCCGTCGGCCCCGGCCGCTGCATCCTGCCGGCCTTCGGCGCCTACGCCGGCGGCCTCAACGTCCGCGACCCGGCGTTCCGGCCCTTGTTCCCGGCGGGCATGGTCGCCCGTGTGCTGGGCACTCAGCGGATCTTCACCATCGCCGACACGATGCTGCTGCCGGACTGACACGGAGGGGCCGATGCGCCCCCGCCCGCCGTCGCTTGGCTAGATGTTTTATATTAGTCCCGGAACTTGGTGGAGCGGATGGATTTTGCATTGAATCATCTGCCCGCCAAGAGCGTTTTCGAGCGAAGTGGACGCTGGTTCGCGTGAAGAAAAAGCGACAAAGCGAACAGATAGAGCATTTCAGCGATTCGAAGAAACGCGGAAATGCTTTAAGACTTTGTTTCGGCAGGAATCCTGTCCAATACCAGCGTCGACTTTTGAGATCGTCCTCTAAGCCCGCAGCAGGCTGACATAGGCGCCAAGGGCTTCAGCATGCCGGCGCTCGGCGCGCAGGCCCACATGGCCGTCGGCGCGGACGACGAGCAGCGTCAGGTCTCCCACGCCCAGCCTTTCGGCCGCGGCGGGCGCGAGGTGAGCCGCGATGTCCGCGATATCGGCATTGGCCGTGAGGGTGACCACCGCGTCGATGATGGTGCGATCGCAGAGGCGCTCCACGTCGTGCAGAACGCCCATGAGGTGCTGTCGGGTCGTCGCCGCCGCCGCGATGAGAAAGGCCGTGTGCCCCCGCCGCTTGGCGAAGTCATGGAGCAGCCCAGTGCCGCCGGCCGCGAAGCGGATCTCGAGCCCGTCCGACAGGCGCTGCCCCGGCCAGATGGCGTCGTGCCGGTCGCCCATGACGATGGGTGAGCCGGCGTAGTCGATGTCGAGCTCCGCCTCGGCGACGGCCTCGTGGTGCCGCGTGGCGGGATCGGCGAAGACCGCCCGGACGGCCGCGTCACGCTGGCGGCGTTCGTGCGGACCCGTGACCATCTGCGCGCCCTCGGCGGCGTCGCCAGAGGCTGCCACCCGTTCCGCCACGGGCCGCCGCTCCGCCTCATAGCTGTCGAGCAGCCGGTCGGAGCATCGGCCCTGGCAGACCAGCGCGAGCTTCCAGGCGAGGTTGAAGGCATCCTGGAGGCCGGTGTTCATGCCGTGGCCCTGCGCGGGGCTGCAGGTGTGCGCGGCGTCGCCGGCGAGCAGGATGCGCCCGGCGCGGAACCGCTGCGCAACCTTGCTGTGGCAATGGAAGCGCGTCGGGTTGGCGACCCCTTCGAAGTCCGCCCCGGGCACGTAGCGCCGCAGCGTGGCTGCGGCATCGGCGACGAGATCGGAATCGGGAGCGCTCGGCCGCAGGTAGACGCGCCAACGCCGGCCGGGCAAGGCGGTCAGGATGACCGGTGTCGGGTCGAGATAGGCGTAGTTCGCCTCGAACGGCTCCGGCCAGCCGCAGACGCCGGCGTCGAACACGGCCCAGGGCTCGCCGATATCGTGTCCGTCCTGGCCTATGCCCGTGAGCGTGCGCACCGTGCTGTGGTACCCGTCGCAGCCGATCACCCATCGGGCGAAGATCTCGCTCGCGAAGCCCTCGTGCTCGACGATGGCGAGGACGCCATCGGCCCGCTCGTCCAAAGCGACGAGCTTCGTGCCGCGCGTGACCTTGCTGCCCTGCCGCGCGAGATAGTCGGTCAGTATCGCTTCGGTGACCTCTTCCGAAATGCCGATGTTGAACGGGTAGCGGCTGCCGCACAGATCGAGATCGATCTCGCCGAGCACGGCACCGCCCGCATGAATGCGGGCACGCCGCTGCTTGACCCCCGCGGCCAACAGCGGCTCCAGAATGCCGAGGGCATCGAAAATCTCCAGCGAGCGCGGATGCACGACCGTCGCACGGTCCCATCCCAGGGGCCGGTCGTGTGCCTCGATGATAAGGCAGTCCACGCCCCGCCGGTGGAGCTCGGCCGCGGCGAGAAGTCCGGTCGGACCGGCTCCGACCACGAGGACGGTCACGGCATTCACCATATCAGGCTCCTCGCCGGATCGCGGGGGGGTGTTTCGATCTCGCGCGGCGCTCGGCACGGAAACGAAGAGGGGCCCCTTGGGGGGCCGATCGGCAGGCCGGCGGCCGCCTCCCGCGGCGGCGTTCGACGCGGCTCCCGGCCGACAGCCCTCCCGACGGCGCGCGGAGGGAAGGACCGCCATCTGCACGGTTTGAACCACCGTGGCCGAGCATCTAGAGCATTTCGGCGGTTCGAAGAAACGCCGAAATGCTCTATCTAATTGTTTTGTCGCGTTTTCTTCACGCGAACCGGCGTCCACTTCGCTCGAAAACGCTCTAATCACGTCTGAACACCACCGTCGCGGTCCAGCCGAAGAGCAGCGAGAGCGCTGCTGCGGCGAGGCCGTAGACCAGCGGCTGGTTGTGGGCGAGATCGACGACCGCCTGTTCGAAACCGGTCTTGACCACGTGGAAGCGCGTCGACGAGCGCGCCACGAAGGTTCCGCCGGAGAGCACCGTGGCCTCCACCTGGTAGCGACCCACGGGGGTCGTCGCCGGCAGCGGGAAGGTGGCGCGGAAGACGTTGGGCGATACGAAGCGAGCCGTGCTCTTCTCGACGAAGAGGCCGTTCTCGCCATTCAGCCGCCGCAGCGCCTCGCGGAAGCGGGCATTGGCGGCATCCCGTGCCGCATCGACGCCCGGTGGCGTGAGCTCGGCCTCCAGACCGAGGCCGTAGGCGAGCCGCGCCTGGCGGGAGGCGATCTCGTCCACCGGCCGCGTCGATACGACCGCCAGATAGATGGGCAGGTCGACGAAGCGCCGCTGCCGCCGGTTCACGTAGACGAAGCCCAGGCGCTGCTTTTCGCGCACGAGCGTGGTCGCGCGCGGTCCTCGCACGGTGACGACGACGTCGTAAGGCGCCTGCCGCGCGGGCGTGGCGAGATCCTTCTCGATGACGCCGAAGAGGGCGACGTCGACGCCGGAGTAGGTGGAGGTGATAGCGATCTGGGTCGTCGAGAGCGAGGTCACCAGGTTCTCGCCGCGCGCCGGTCCGGCGGCCAGCGTCAGTGCCAGTGGCAGGGTGCAGCGGAGGGCGGCCCCACGTCCGCGCGAGCTTGCCCGGGCCGTCATCGCTCTGGCCCCACGCGCATGATCGAGAACGGCTCGTGCGGCTGCACGACGAGCTCGAGGGCGAAGCGCACGCCGACCGCCAGCACGAGCAGCGCCAGCAGGAGGCGGAACGTCTCGCCCCCGAGGCGCTGGCCGGCGCGCGCTCCGAACTGGGCGCCGAAGACGCCGCCGACGACGAGGATCAGCGCCAGCACCACGTCCACCAGTTGGTTGGTCACGGCATGCAGCACGGTCGCGCCCAGCATGGTGCAAAGGATCTGGAACAGCGAGGTGCCGACGACCACCGTCGCCGGGATGCGGAACAGGTAGAGCAGCGTCGGTACCATGATGAATCCGCCGCCGACGCCGAGCACGGCCCCGGCGAAGCCGATCAAGAAGGCGACCGCCAGGAACGGGATGACGCTGGCATAGAGCTTCGAGCGGTAGAAGCGCATGCGCAGCGGCAGCCCGACATACCAGGGGTGTTCGCCGCCGCGCCGGCGCCGCCGGGCCACGCCGCGCCGTGCCGACCACAGCGCGCGCAGGCTCTCCACCAGCATCAGCGTGCCGATGAAGCCGAACAGGACGACATAGGAGACGACAATGACCAGCTCGAGCTGTCCGAGCCGGCGCATGGCGTTGAAGAAGGCGACACCCGCGACGGTGCCGACCGCGCCGCCCAGCGTCAGCACCGCCCCCAGCTTGAGGTCGAGCGCGCCGCGGCGGGCGTAGCCGAGCACGCCCGTCATCGAGGAGGCGGCGATCTGGCTGGTCTGCGACGCGACGGCGATCGCGGCGGGTATGCCGAGGAAGATCAGCAGCGGCGTCATCAGGAAGCCGCCGCTGATGCCGAACATCGCCGAGATGAAGCCGACCGCCGCGCCCATCGCGAGCAGCAGAAACACGTTGACCGGCATATCCGCTATGGGGAGGTAGATCTCCAACCCGCTGTGTCCGTCGCTCCGCGCGCCGAGGGCGGCGCCCGCCGGCCGAAGGGTGCTGCACTATGCTCCAACTTTATGAATCTGAAGCGTTTCTCTTGCGATCGGGTGATTTCACCCAATCGCGAAGCGCTTTAGTCCAGGCAAGCCAAACGCGCAAACACCCCCGATTTCAAGAGACCGGGGGCAGCGAAAGCGGCCGTCTCAAGCCCTGCCGTTGCGCGCCGGCACCCGGTTGCTGGCGTTTGGCGGAGCCGGCGCGACCGCCGCCGGGGCAGAGGTGTCGGTGCCTGGCACCGCTTCGTTGGCGGCCCGGTCCAACGGCTGAGCCTTCCAGCGGTCGGCCACGGCCCGGGCGCTCTCCAGGCCAACGGCACTGAGGCCGGCGCCGACCTCGTCCCGCTTCCTGGCGGCTTCGCCATCGCCACCGCGGGCGGCGACGGCGAACCATACATAGGCCTCGGCCGCATCGGCCGTGATCCCGAGGCCGCGCGTGAGCAGCACGGCGAGGTTGAACTGGCTGTCGCTCAGCCCCAGCTCCGCCGCTCGCCGGAACCAGACCGCGGCGGCGGCGTAATCCGGCTTGCCTTCGGTGCCGTCGGCGCAGAGCACCGCCAGGTTGTGCATGGCCTTGACGTTCCCCTGCACGGCAGCGCGCTCGTACCAGAGACGGGCGCGCGCCGGGTCGCGCGGCACGCCGAGCCCCTTTTCGAGGAGCCGGCCGAGCCGGTATTGGGCCGGCGCCAGGCCGCGCTCGGCGGCTTTCTCCAGGATCGTCGCCGCGAGCTTCAGGTCCTTGACGCCGCCACCACCTTCGACCAGCCGGTCGCCCAGGTCATAGATCGCGTCGGGGCTCTCCGAGAGCGGGCTGTCGGGCATAACCGGTGCCGGTGTCGATGGCGCCGCCGGCGGCGCCATCGCGGGCGACCTGTCGGCGACGCGCGCGCGCGCGCCCGGTTCCGCCGTCTTGGGCGCCCGTGCGGTCGCGTGGCCGGGGGCCGGTGCTTGCGGCGAGCCGATCGATAGTTGCCGAACCACGGATACGGCCGCGGGGGCGCTGACGGCGGCGATCGCGAGGCCGCTCACCCAGAACAGCCCGCGCTTGCCGAGCCATGGGCGCTTGGGTCGCGGCAGCGATGAACGGGGCTTCACGCCAGGTGTGCCGGCGCGGGGAAGGGCCGCATCGGCCGCGCTCGGCGGCTGCACGGAGGCGATGGCCGTCTGCGACGATTGGTCGACCGGTGGCTGCCGCAGGGGAGCCTCGACGCCCGGGGCGTCCTCCGCGCGGCCCGACGGCTGCGCCGTTTCGGCGGTCGGTTCGGATGCGGCAGCGCCCGGGGGCGCGGGCGCCGCAGCATCCGCCGCCGGCGCGGGATCGCCGATGAGGCCGCGCGCCCGCCGGGCGGCGTTGATGAAGTTCGCCTTGATTGTGCCCGGCGCGGCTACGAGGCCACCCGCCGTCGGCAGCGGCGGCAGGGGCTCTTCCGGCGCTTCGTCCGCGGTGCCGTGGCCGCCCGCGCGCGGCAGTTGACCGGCCGCGGCGGCGGGCTCCGTGGCGAGGCCGTCCGCGGCGGGCGGGGTAGGCGGCGCGACCGCCGGGGGTGCGGTGATGGAGGAGCTGCGGGCGTCGGCGGCGCGGGGCGGGGCAACGCGCGGAGTGGGGGGCGCCGGTGGGGGTGCGACAGGGCCGACGAGCACACGGGCGTCCGCGCGCGCGCCGCGCGGCTCGTCCCCGCCGGCCGGCCGCGCGCCTGGCTGCTCCATGGTCCTCAGCCGTTGTGTGAGTTCGGCCAGCGACCGGCGCATGGCCTCGAAGCCCTGCTCGCTCTGGCGGCTGCCGTGGCTTTGGGCCGCTCTGATCTCGGCGAGGCTGCGGCGGATGTCGCCGACCTCGGGTGGGTGGGTCGGGCCGGCGGGCGGCGCGGCTTCGCCACCCTTCGCGGCCAGATCGCGCACGATGTTGAGGTGCGTGCGCATCTCGCCGAGGTCCTTCTCCACGGCGCTGAGCAGGGGCGAGAGATCGGTGCCTTTCACCTCCTGCGTTTCCAGCTGTTCGGTGAGGCGGACGATTTCCGCTCGCAACGCCGTCAGGGTGTCGGCGCCGGCGGCGGGGGCCAGGGCCTCCACGGTGTGGACCAGGCCGCCCAGGCGCGCGTCGATCTGGTCGAGGCGCCCTTCGAGGCGCTGCGCCTCGGCGTTCTGCGCATCGCCGTCGCGGACCAGCGCGTCGATGCTGGTCCGGATCTCGTCCAGGCGCCGCTCGAGCGACAGGACGACGCGGGCTCCCGGCGCGCGCCCGACGGTCTTGGCGAGCCCCTGCACCTCGTCGCGCAGCAGGCGCACCGGCGTTGCCATCGCCTCCTCGACCTCGCGCCGCGTCTGGCGGGCCATCGCCTGGCCGGCGCGGTCGATGGCGTCGTGCAGAGCGCGCAGGTCCTGCCGGGTGGCGAGGTTGTCGAGGCCGAGCCCATGCGATGCGGGGCTGCCGTCGGCAGACTGCGCGGCCACCTCCGGGCGGGGCCGATCGAGGCCCGTCTTGCCGGCCGCGGCCGCCGCCACGCGTGGCTCGAAGATGTCCGAGCGTCCGCTCGTGGCCGCGCCGCCGTGCCGCGCGGTCGAGATCTTCGCGCGAGGTGGCGACGAACGCCGGAGGTCGGCCGTGGAACTCCCGTCCGAATAGGCCTGCAGCCGCGCGGCGATGCGATCGAGCGGCAGCGGCGCGCGCTCACGCTCGGAGCCCGGTCGATCGTCGCTGCCCGCCCGCGCATTGCCCGGTCCGGCATGCCCGTCCGGTGCGGATGAGATCGGGGGGTCGAATGTCCGCATGCGGGGGCAGGGCCTTGGCCGAGGGAGGCGTGATGGCGGACATTGGCATGGCGGATGCCGAAGGCCGTCCGGTCTCGCTCCGGCCCCCTGCGAACGTCCCACCGTCACATTTCGACAATAGGGTAAAAACTAAGTTAAGGACGGTCGTCTTAGGCCTTGCCTTCACTCATCCAGAGCTAGACTGTAAGGAGCGACGCCCTGGATGCACAAGGGCCTCACGCCGCCACGTCAGTGCAGGGGACCATGACCAATCAGCTCAAGGATGCGGTTGGCGCGACGCCTGATGGGTTCCCCACGCCAGGTCTCGGCGCCCGGGCGGAGGAGCGGACGTTCCTGATCGGAGACCTCGCCAAGGAGTTCGGCGTGACCTTGCGGACGCTGCGCTTCTACGAGGATCGCGGACTGTTGAAGCCCCAGCGGCGGGGCGTGGCGCGCCTTTATACGGTGCGCGATCGTGAGCGCCTTCTGGTGATCCTCAAGGGCAAGCAGCTCGGCTTCACCTTGGGCGAGATCGCGGTCATGCTGGAGAGCAGCAATACCGGGCAGGCGGCTGACCTCAAGCTGTCGGTGGCCCAGGTCGAGGAGCAGATCAGCCATCTCCAGCGGCAAAAGGCCGATATCGAAGCGGCCATCGATGAGCTGATACGGACGCGGACCCGTCTGGTGGGCCGCCTGCGCGTGCCGGCGGCGCAGCGCGAGTAGCGGCAGAGAAATACTCGAGATTCAACGGTTTGGAGCGCTGTATCCGATCAGATGATGCATCTGAGCGGGACGTCCTTTGGCAGTGCGACGGGCTGGCGGCCGCCATATCACCGTGCGCCCCTTCCGCATTGTCCCGAGATAGTTTATATGTGAACTATAGCGGGCGGCGATGGGTTGCGCGCGCTGTGGGCTCGGCCGGTCGGCCGAGAGCGCGGCGGCTGCGGCCATCATCGCTCCCGTGTGGCGAAGCCGACATTCGCGTGATCCACGGCGAAACCCGGCGAGGGAGGTCCGATGCCCACCTACAAGGCACCCGTTGACGATGTGCTGTTCCTGCTGAAGGACGTCTTCAAGGTTGAACGCTACAGCAACCTGCCGGGCTTTTCGGACGCGTCGCCCGACGTGATCGAGGCGATCCTCGGCGAAGGTGCCAAGGTCTGCGAGGAGCTGCTGGCCCCGCTCAATCGGGTCGGCGACCTCGATGGCTGCACGCGCCACGACGACGGCTCGGTCACCACCCCCCAGGGCTTCAAGGAAGCCTATCAGGCGTTTGCGGCGGGCGGCTGGATGGGCTTGGCCGCGAACCCCGAGTACGGCGGGCAGGGCCTGCCCTACACCCTGGCCGCCGCCATGAACGAGTTCTCGTCGGCCGCCAACATGGCCTTCTCCATGTACCCCGGTCTCACCATGGGTGCCGCGGCGGCGCTGGCGGTGCACGGCAGCGACGAGCAGAAGAAGACCTATCTGCCGCAGATGATCGCCGGCACCTGGACGGGCACCATGAACCTCACCGAGCCCCACTGCGGCACCGACCTCGGCCTGATCAAGACCAAGGCGGCCCCGCAGGCCGACGGCTCCTACAAGATCTCCGGCACCAAGATCTTCATCTCGGCCGGTGAGCACGACATGGCCGACAACATCATCCATCTGGTGCTGGCGCGCATCGACGGCGCGCCCGACGGGGTCAAGGGCATCTCGCTGTTCGTCGTGCCCAAGTTCCTGGTCGATGCCGACGGCTCGCTCGGTGCGCGCAACGGCGTCACTTGCGGCTCGATCGAACACAAGATGGGCATCCACGGCAATTCCACGTGCGTGCTCAACTACGACGGCGCCACCGGCTGGCTGGTGGGCGAAGCCAACCGCGGCCTCAACGCCATGTTCGTGATGATGAACGAGGCCCGGCTGGGCGTGGCGATCCAGGGCCTGGCCCAGTCGGAGGTCGCCTACCAGAACGCCGCCGCCTACGCCAAGGACCGGCTGCAGGGGCGCTCGATCTCGGGCGTCAAGTCGCCCGAACTGCCGGCCGACTCGATCCTCGTGCACCCGGACGTGCGCCGCAACCTCATGTCGATCCGCGCCTTCAACGAGGCGGCCCGGGCGCTGGTGCTGTGGACGGCCCTCAAGAGCGACGTCGCTCACCGCTCCGAGGACAAGGCCGCGTTGCAGGCGGCCGATGACCTGCTCGGCCTGATGACGCCGGTGCTCAAGGGCGTGCTCACCGACGGCGGCTTCGAGAACGCGGTCAAGGCGCAGCAGGTCTTCGGCGGCCACGGCTACATCGCCGAATGGGGCATGGAGCAGTTCGTGCGCGATGCCCGCATCGCCATGATCTACGAGGGGGCCAACGGCATTCAGGCGCTCGACCTGGTCGGCCGCAAGCTGCCGCGTGACGGCGGCCGCGCCATCATGGCCTTCTTCGGCGAGTTGCAGGCGTTCGCCAAGGAGCACGAGGCCAACGCCGACCTTCAGCCTTACGTGAAGCCGCTGCTGGCCGCGCTCGGCCACCTGCAGCAGGCGACCATGTGGTTCATGCAGAACGGCATGGCCAAGCCCGACAACGCCGGCGCCGGCAGCCACGACTACATGCACCTGCTCGGCCTCGTCGCGCTGGGCTACATGTGGGCGCAGATGGCCAAGGTGGCCCTGGAGAAGAAGGGCGCGGGCGAGGGCGATGCGGCCCGCATGGACGCCAAGCTCATTACCGGCCGCTTCTTCATGGAACGCATGCTGCCGGAGACCGGCGCGCACCTCGCCCGCATCAGCTCCGGTGCCGAGACCATGATGGCGATGCCGGCGGACGCGTTCTAAACCGACCGCCGCAGCGCCCGATGTCGTCGGGGCGTTGCATCCCCAGATCTACGTTGATTACTCGCGTCGAAAGCGCCCGCCGGGATGGCGGGCGAAGCGGAGGCTCACATGGCTGAGGCCTATATCTACGACCACGTGCGCACGCCGCGCGGCCGCGGCAAGCCCGACGGCTCGCTGCACGAATGCTCGACCTTGAAGCTCGCGGCGAGCGTGCTCGAAGAGATCCGCGATCGCAACGAGCTGGACACCAAGCTGGTCGACGACGTGGTGCTCGGCTGCGTCGATCCGGTGGGCGAAGCCGGCAGCGACATCGCCCGCGCCGCGGCGCTGACCGCCGATTTCGGCGACCACGTGCCCGGCGTGCAGATCAACCGCTTCTGCGCCTCGGGCCTCGATGCGGTGAATTTCGCCGCCGCGCAGGTGATGGCCGGCCAGCACGAGATGACCATCGGCGGCGGCGTCGAATCCATGAGCCGCGTCGGCATGGGCGCGGCCGGCGGCGCCTGGCCCATGGACCCGGCCATCGCCATCAAGTCCTATTTCATGCCGCAGGGCATCTCCGCCGACCTCATCGCCACGCGGTATGGCTTCAACCGCGATGACGTGGACGCCTACGCGGTGGAAAGCCAGAAGCGCGCTGCCCTGGCCTGGAGCGAGGGTCGCTTCGAGCGTTCGGTGGTGTCGGTGAAGGACGTCAACGGCTTGACCATCCTCGATCGCGACGAGCACATGCGGCCGCAGACCGACATGCAGTCGCTCGGCCAGCTCAGGCCCTCGTTTATCGAGATGGGTCAGATGGGCGGCTTCGACGCGGTGGCGATCCAGGCCCATCCGGAGGTGGAACAGGTCAATCACGTTCACCACGCCGGCAATTCGTCCGGCATCGTCGATGGCGCCGCCGCGGTCCTGATCGGCAGCAAGAAGGCCGGCAAGGCGGCCGGCCTCAAGCCGCGCGGCCGCATCCGCGCCTTCGCCAACATCGGCTCCGAGCCGGCCATGATGCTGACCGGCCCGGTCGACGTCACGCGCAAGCTGCTCAAGCGCGCCGGCATGAAGGTCTCCGACATCGATCTGTTCGAGCTCAACGAAGCCTTCGCCTCGGTGGTGCTGCGCTACCTCCAGGCCTTCGAGATTGATCCGGCGATCATGAACGTCAACGGCGGCGCCATCGCCATGGGCCATCCGCTCGGCGCCACCGGCGCGATGATCCTGGGCACGGCGCTCGACGAACTTGAGCGCACGGGCAAGGAGACCGCCCTCGTGACCCTGTGCATCGGCGCCGGCATGGGCACCGCCACCATCATCGAGCGGGTCTGAACGCCCTATCAGGTTGCAGTGGCCGGGCGTCGGGACGAGACGCCGCGGGCCGCGATGGAGACACGCCCATGAAGCTTGCAAACTTTACCGTCGAGACGGACGCCGACGGCATCGCCCTGGTCTCCTGGGACCAGCCGGAGCGGTCGATGAACGTGATCACGCCCGACATGATGGCGGATCTGGCCACGGTGATCGACACGCTGGCCGCGGACGCCGCCGTCAAGGGCATCGTCGTCACCTCGGCCAAGAGCGATTTCTCGGCCGGGGCCGACCTCACCATGCTGCAAGGCGTGCGGGCCGAGTATCGGCGGCGCGCCGAGGCCGACGGCCAGGAGGCCGCGCTGGCCTTCTTCTTCGAGGAGACCCGCAAGCTCTCGCTGCTCTACCGCAAGCTCGAGACCTGCGGCAAGCCGGTGGCCGCCGCGATCCGCGGCCTCTGCCTCGGCGGCGGCTTCGAGCTGGCGCTCGCCTGCCATCACCGCGTGCTGTCGGACGACGCGTCGAGCCGGGTTGGCTTGCCGGAGATCAAGGTCGGCCTGTTTCCGGGCGGCGGCGGCACCCAGCGCGTGGCCCGCCTGCTCGCCACGCCGGACGCGCTTCAGTTCCTGTTCAGGGGCGAGCAGATCAAGCCGGCCATGGCCAAGACCATGGGGCTGGTCCACGCGGTAGTTGCCGGCGACCAGGTCGTGCAGGCGGCCAAGGACTGGATCAAGGGTGGCGGCAAGGCCGTGGCGCCCTGGGACGTAAAGGGTTTCAAGGCACCCTCCGGGAAGGTGTTCTCGCCCGTCGGCATGCAGATCTTCCCGGCGGCCAACGCCATCTATCGGCGTGAGACCTACGACAATTACCCGGCCGCCAAGGCGATCCTGGCGTCGGTCTACGAAGGCTTGCAGCTGCCGATGGATCTCGCGCTGAAGGTCGAGAGCCGCTACTTCGCCAAGATCCTTCGGTCGAAGGAAGCAGCGGCGATGATCCGCAGCCTGTTCGTCTCCATGGGAGAGCTCAACAAGGGCGCGCGGCGGCCCGTCGGCGTGCCGGCCTCCGAGCTCAAGACCATCGGTATCGTCGGCGCCGGCTTCATGGGGGCGGGCATCGCCTACGTCACCGCCGAGGCCGGCATGAACGTCGTGCTGCTCGACCGCGACCTGGAGGCGGCGGAGAAGGGCAAGGCCTATTCCGATAACCTCATGGCGGGGCGCATCAAGAAGGGGCGGGCCAAGCCGGAGGCCAAGGAGGCGCTGCTGGCGCGCATCAGGACGACGGCGGATTACGCCGACCTGAAGGACTGCGACCTCATCATCGAGGCGGTGTTCGAGGACCCCAAAATCAAGGCGGACGTGATCGCCAGCACCGAGGCGGTCATCGCGCCGCAGGTCGTCTTCGCCTCCAACACGTCGACTTTGCCAATCACGGGGCTCGCCCGCGCCTCGTCGCGACCCGACCAGTTCGTCGGCATCCACTTCTTCTCCCCGGTGGAGAAGATGCTGCTGGTGGAGATCATCAAGGGCAAGAAGACCGGCGACAAGGCCCTGGCCGCCGCTCTCGACTACGTGCGCGCCATCAAGAAGACCCCCATCGTGGTGAACGACGCACGCGGCTTCTATGCCAATCGCTGCGTCGGCGCCTATATCCGCGAGGGACACCTGATGCTGATGGAGGGCGTGCCGCCCGCCATGATCGAGACCGTCGCCAAGATGGCGGGCATGCCCGTCGGCCCGCTGTCGCTCAACGACGAGGTGGCGATCGATCTCGGCCTCAAGATCGCCCGTGCCACCAAGGCGGAACTGGGCGAGGATGCGGTCGATCCCGAGCAGGAGAAGCTCCTCGTCGCCATGGTCGAGACGCACGGGCGCCTCGGACGCAAGAACGGCAAGGGCTTCTACGACTACCCGGAGAACGGCCCCAAGCGGCTGTGGCCGGGCGTGGCCGACCTGCAGCGCGAGAAGCTCGATGCCGACGCCATCGACGTCGAGATGCTGAAGCAGCGCTTCCTGGTGGCGCAGGCGCTGGAGGCGGCCCGCAGCTTCGAGGAGGGCATCGTCACCGACGCGCGCGAGGCGGACGTCGGCTCGATCATCGGCTTCGGCTTCGCGCCGTTCACAGGCGGCACCCTGTCATATATCGACGGCATGGGCGCCAAGGCCTTCGTCGAGCTCTGCAAGAAGCTGGAGAAGGCTTGCGGCGCTCGCTTCAAGCCCAACCGCCAGCTCGTCAAGATGGCAAAGGCCGGCGGCAGCTATTACGGCGCCGAAGCCCCCGCTCCGACGCGGGAAGCGGCTTAGCGCGGAGACTGGCCACCGGTTTTGGACAAGATCACGCGCGATTCAAAGACTTAGAGCGGGATGATGATCCGAGGAAAAATCATCCCGCTCTAAGCGTTACCTTCCTTGTCATGGCCGGCCCGGCCCGGCCATGACGCCTGCACGGAAACCACGCCCGCGGTTAGACATAAAGCCGGTCTCCACATTTGCGGAACATGGTCTAAAAGCGTGAGCTTCGGGCGTCGACGGCCGTGCCGGCCGGCGGCGCCGCTTCGCGCACGGAACGCCCGCATGTCCCGCACCGTCGAATACTTCTTCTCGCTGGCCTCGCCCTGGGCCTACATCGGCTTCAAGCCGTTCCGCGCCATCGTCGAGCGGCACCGGCTGGAGGTCGCCTACAAGCCGGTCGGCCTGGGTTTCGTGTTCGATCGGACGGGCGGCCTGCCGTTGGGGCGCCGCCACCCCGCAAGGCAGCGCTACCGCATGGTCGAGTTGCAGCGCTGGCGGCAGCGCCGCGGCCTCGATTTCGCGCTTTCGCCCAAGAACTGGCCCTTCGACCCGACCTTGGCCGACCGCACGGTCATCGCCCTGCTGCACGCCAGGCGCGATCCGACGCCTTTCCTGGCCCTGGCCCATCCGGCGATCTGGGAGAAGGAGGAAAACCTCGCCGACGAGGCGGTGGTGGCGCGGCTGCTCGGCGAGGCGGGCGTCGAGCCGGCGCCGATCCTCGCCGCCGCCCGGGGCGACGCGACGGAGGTGATCTATCTGCTCAACCTGGAGAACGCCGTCGACAAGGACGTCTTCGGCGCCCCGTCCTATGTCGTCGACGGCGAGGTGTACTGGGGCCAGGATCGTCTCGAGCTGCTCGACGACATGCTGACGAGCGGACGACAGGCCTTTCAGGCAGAACCGGCGGCGTAAGCGCGCCGGCTCATACTGCCGTGCCGCTTGCTGCCCCGACGCCGAATATCGTCCCGGGCGGATGCTGAGCCGACAGCCACGAGATGCTGCGGCGAGCGGCCGGCGGCAGGGCTACTCGGCCGCGATGCGGGCCGCCCGCCACTGGGCCAGCAGCGCCCGCAAGGCAGCGGGTTTGAGCGGCTTGTTCAGCACGTGCACGTTCTTCTCCAGCGCGCTGTCACGCACGTCCGGCGAGCGGTCGGCGGTGAGCAGCACGGCGTTGAAGTGGTGGTTCATCTTCCAGCGCAGCGCCACGATGGCGTCGAGGCCGTCGCCGTCGTCGAGGTGATAATCGGCGATGACCACGTCCGGATGGTCGTAGGTGTCGCGAATGACCCGCTGGGCCTCTTCCACGCCGCCGGCGGTCATCACCTTGCAGCCCCAGCCGGCCAGCAGGGTGCGCATGCCGTCGACGATCGCCGGATCGTTGTCGATCGCCAGCACCTTGAGGCCGGCCAGCGGTGCGGCAGGGCTCGGCTCGCCGGCAGCCGCCTTGCGCCGGCCGGGCAACGGCACCGCCGTCGGCAGCACGACCGCGAAGGTGGAGCCGCGCCCGGGCTCGGATTTGAGCGTGACCGCATGGTTCAGCACGCGGCCGATGCGCTCCACGATCGACAGGCCGAGGCCGAGGCCCCGCGCCTGCTTGGCGCCCTGGTCGAGCCGGTGGAACTCGCGGAACACCGCCTTCTGCTTCGATGTCGGGATGCCGAGCCCGGTGTCCCACACCTCCACGCGCAGATGGCCGCGTTGACGGCGGCAGCCGATCAGCACCTTGCCGCTCGGCGTGTATTTGATCGCGTTCGAGATCAGGTTTTGCAGCAGCCGCCGCAGCAGCCGCCGGTCCGAGCGCACCGCGAGCGAGGATGGCACGAAGGCGAGCCGCAGCCCCTTCTCGTGCGCCATCGGCTCGAACTCCCGCTGGAGCTGGCGCAGCACATCGTCGATGGCGAAGATCGACAGTTCGGCCTTCATCTGGCCGGCGTCGAGCCGGGACATGTCGAGCAGCGCCGTGAGGATCTCCTCGACCGCATCGAGGGACGCGTCGATGTTCTCGGCCAGCGCGCTGTCGCGGCCGGTTCGGTCCCGCTCGACCAGGGCGGTGGCATAGAGGCGGGCCGCGTTGAGCGGCTGGAGAATGTCGTGGCTCGCCGCCGCGAGGAAGCGCGTCTTGGAGAGGTTGGCCTCCTCAGCCTCGGCCTTGGCACGGGTCAGCGCCTCGTTGAGCCGCGTGAGTTCCTGGGTGCGCTCGTCGACGCGCCGCTCCAGGGTCTCGTTGGCGCGCGCCTGGGCCTCCTCGGCCGCCACCGTCTGGGTGATCTCCGTATAGGTGGTGACGTAGCCGCCGTCGGGCAGATGGTTGGAGCGCACCTCGATCACCTTGCCGCTCGGCAGCAGCTTGACCCGCATCGGCTCGCCGTCGCGTACGATGCTGGCGAGCCGCGACGCCACCAGGTCGTCGACGTGGCCGGGGCCGTAGCTGCCGCGCCGGGCGTTGAAGGAGACGATGTCGTCGAGGCCGACGCCCACACGGACCAGGTCGCGGGGCAGGCTGTAGAGATTCTCGAAGGCGCGGTTCCAGGCGACCAGACGCAGGTCCTGGTCCAGCACGGTGATCCCCTGCTCGGCATTGTCGAGCGCATGCTGGAGCACGTCGCGGTTGTACTGGATCGCCGCCGACGCATCGTCGAGCAGCTTCATGGCCTTGCGCGAGGAGAAGCTGCCGCGGTTGACCAGCATCGACATCACCAGACGCGAGGAGGCCGCGCCGATGGCGGAGGCGAGCAGATGCTCGGCGAAGCGGATGGCGTGGATGTCCGCCGCGTGGGGCCCGCGGCTGCTCGTCTCGCGGCTCGCATCGAAGCTGTCGAAGGCGTGGTCGGTACGCTCCTGGCCGAGATAGCGGGCGATGGTGGTGCGCAACTCGTCATAGCTGGCGGTGGCTCTGCCGTGCGTGAGGCTCTGGCCCATGCGCGGCTCGGGCGAGACGAACACGTTGGCCTGCAGGCGCTCCATGGCGGTGGCGGGCCGCATCAGCGAGAAGCCGATGTAGCAAGCGATGTTGATGCCGAGGCTCCACATCACTCCGCCGGTGAGCTCGCCGGGTTGGATGCCGAGCAGGAGCATCGGATTGATGATGGTCAGTCCGAACGGACCGCTCAGGAAGGAGCCGGTGTCGCTGCCCGGCGCCGCCAGCGACGGCAGCAGCAGGGTGTAGGCCCACATGGCGATGCCGGCCGTGAGGCCTGCGACGGTGCCGAGCGATGTGCCGCGCCGCCACACGAGGCCGCCGATGAAGGCCGGCGCGATCTGCGCCACGGCAGCGAACGACAACAGCCCGATCGACGCGAGCGCCGCCTCCTCGGCGACCCGGTAGTAGCCGTAGGCGAGGAGGATGACGCCGAGAATCGCCAGCCGCCGCACGACGAGGACGAAGCGGCCCATGTCGGCGCTGCCGCCGATGTTGGCGCTGCCCGGCTCGTCGGTGCCGAAGGCGCCGACGGCGGCGCGCCGCCGCAGCACGAGCGGCATCACCAGGTCGTTGGATATCATGATCGCCAGCGCCACGGAATCGACGATGACCATCGCGGTCGCCGCGGACAGCCCGCCGATGAAGGCGATGAGTGCGACCGTGCCTGCGTTGGCATGCAGCGGCAGCGCGAGCACCGTCATGTCGCGGTCGGTGCTGCCGGGGAAGACGAGCTCACCGGCCAGCGCCAGCGGAATGACGAACAGGTTGATGAGGCAGAGGTAGGCGGTGAAGGTCCAAGCCATGCGGCGCACGTCCTGGGTGCGCCGGTTCTCCACGACGATCATGTGGAACTGCCGCGGCAGCAGCAGGGCCGCGCACGACGACAGCAGGATGAAGGTGAGGAAGCTGGCGGGACCCGACGTCCGCTCAAGGAAGGCGCTCCGGGTCGCGGCCTCGGCCCTGTGCACGATGTCGGCGACGCCGTCGAACATGATGTAAGCGACGAAGAAGCCGACGATCAGGAAGGCGATCAGCTTGATCACCGATTCGATGGCGATGGCCAGGACCAACCCGTTCTGGTGCTCGGTTGCGTCGATGTGGCGGGTGCCGAAGGCGATGGCGAAGGCCGTCAAGCCCGCCGCGACGATCAGAGCGACCGATCCGCCGCCGTCTCCCGCCGTCGCGAGCGAGCCGGTGTCCAGCGCGCCCAGGAAGGTCGTCAGCGAGATGGAGACGGCCTTGAGCTGGAGGGCGATGTAGGGGATGGCGCCGAGCACGGCGATGAGGGTGACGACGGCCGCCACCTTCTCGCTCTTGCCGTAGCGGGAGGCGACGAAGTCGGCGATGGAGGTGATGTTCTGCGCCTTGGCGAGGGCGACGATGCGCATCACGAAGCGCCAGCCGATGCCGATGACCAGGACGGGGCCGATGTAGATGGTGAGGAAATCGAGCCCGGAGCGGCTGGCGAGGCCGACCGAGCCGTAGAAGGTCCACGACGTGCAGTAGACGGCGATGGTCAGGGGGTAGACGGCGGCGCGCCAGCGGCCGTCGAACATCTCGCGGCTGGACGTGTCGCCGATGTGGGCGATGGCGAAAAGCGCGCAGAGGTAGGCCAGAGCCGAAAGTACCACCACCCAGCTGTCGAGCATGGGCTTGCTGTCCTCTCTGGCGTTCCGGGTGCGCGGCCGGCGAGCAGGCGAGCACCCCGGACTACGAGGAAGGGGAGCATTGCTGTGTGATCAGGTGACCATGCCCGATCAAGCGAATGCTCTATTCGAATTGCGCGCTATCTTAGCGGGGACGCGTCGCTCGCACCATCGCCTGATGGTAAACGAGCGGCGCGTGCGCGATGGCGCCGGCAGGCGGTCCCGCAGCCCAATCTGGCAAGGAGAGTGTGCGAATGTTCAATGAGTTCAAGAAATTCGCCATGCGCGGCAACGTGGTCGACCTGGCGATCGGCGTGGTCATCGGCGCCGCCTTCGGCAATATCGTCAATTCCCTCGTCGCCGACGTGTTCATGCCGATCATCGGCTGGATCACGGGTGGGCTCGACTTCTCGAACTACTTCGTCAAGCTGGGCCACGACGTGACGGCGCTCTCCTACGAGGACGCCAAGAAGCAGGGCGCCGTCATCGGCTACGGCCGCTTCATCACGCTGGCCGTGAATTTCTTGATCGTTGCTTGGGTGCTGTTCCTGGTTGTGCGCGGGATCAACCGGCTGCGGGCGGCCGAGCCTGAGCCGGAGAAGGTCGAGGAGGCGCCGGCCGACATCAAGTTGCTGGCCGAGATCCGGGATCTGCTGGCGGAACGCGGCACACCGGCACCCGCTCCGATCGTGCCGCCGAAGACGGCGTGAGCCCGGCGGCGGACCTACGTGTCTCTGGCATGGAATGGCCGGGCGTGACCCGGCCATTCGTCGGTTGAGAGCGTTAATGGAAGTCCCGCGAGCGGGGCAGCAGACGGACGTTGCGGGGGTGGCCGCCCGGTGCACGGGTGTCGGCGAGCAGGTCGCTCGGATCGGGCTGACGCGCCAGGTCCCCGAAATCCTTTGTACGGTCGACGAGGCGGTCGGCGACCAGGTGAACGATGTCCTCCTTGCTGCGCTGGATCCGTCCCTCGACCATCAGCACGCGGCTGGTCATCACCTCGCGGCGGAAGCGGGCCATGGTCCTGGACCAGATCACCACGTTGACGATGCCGGTCTCGTCCTCGATCGTCATGAAGATGACGCCCTTGGCGCTGCCCGGTTGCTGGCGCACCAGCACCACGCCGGCCGTGCGGCAGACGCGGCCGTCGGCGGCGGCCGCCACCTCGGCGCAGGCGAGCACCCGCTCGCGGGCGAGCCGCGGTCGCAGGAACTGCATGGGGTGGCCCTTCAGCGACAGGCGCAAGGTCTGGTAATCGGTGCTGACCTCCTCGTAGAGCCCCATGGCGGGCAAGCCGGCATCGGCATCGGCGCCCCGCTCGTCGACTTCGGCGGCCGCGAACAGCGGCAGCGCGGTCTCGTCGGGCAGGCGGCGCACGGCCCATAGTCCGTCACGGCGATTGAGGCCCAGCGAGCCGAAGGCGTCGGCATCGGCGAGGAGCAGCAGGGCGCGCTTGCCGAGGCCGGAACGGCGCGCCACGCTGTCCAGGTCGGGATAGCCGTTGCCCCGGAACGCCGCGAAGCGCTCCATGGGGATCTGGCTCAGCCCGTCGATCTGGCGGAAGCCGATCCGCAGCGCCAGCTTGCCCTCTTCGCTGGGCTCCAGGGCGTTGTCCCAGACGCTCGCGTTGACGTCCACGTGACGCACCTCGACGCCGTTCTCCCGGGCGTCGCGGACGATCTGCGCCGGCGCGTAGAAGCCCATCGGCTGCGCATTGAGCAGCGCGCAGGCAAACGCCGCGGGGTGATGGCATTTGATCCAGGAGGAGACGTAGACCAGCTTGGCAAAGCTCGCCGCGTGGCTCTCGGGGAAGCCGTAGCTGCCGAAGCCCTCGATCTGCTTGAAGCAGCGCTCGGCAAAATCCTGTGCGTAGCCGCGCTCGACCATGCGGCCGATCATCTTGTCGCGGAAGGTGCCGATGGTGCCGACGTTGCGGAACGTCGCCATGGCACGGCGCAATTGGTTGGCCTCCTCGGGCTTGAACTCGGCGGCGACCATGGCGAGTTGCATCGCCTGCTCCTGGAACAGCGGCACGCCCAGGGTTCGTCCCAGCACGGCCTTGAGCTCGTCGGCAGGGCCGTAATCCGCTGAAGGCGAGGGAAAGACGACTGGCTCGATCCCTTGCCGCCGCTTGAGGTAGGGATGCACCATGTCGCCCTGGATCGGCCCGGGCCGGACGATCGCCACCTGGATCACCAGGTCGTAGAATTTTTGCGGCTTCATGCGCGGCAGCATGTTCATCTGCGCCCGGCTCTCGACCTGGAAGACGCCCAGCGACTTGCCCGCCGACAGCATGGCGTAGACTTCCCTATCGTCTTCCTCGACGGTGGCGAGGGTCTTTCGCGGACCGCCGGTCTGGGCGATGAGGTCGAAGGCCATGCGGATGCAGGTCAGCATGCCGAGCGCCAGCACGTCGACCTTCATCATGCCCAGCGCATCGATGTCGTCCTTGTCCCATTCGATGAAGGTGCGGTCGTCCATGGCGGCATTGCCGATCGGCACGTAGGTGTCGAGGCGCCCGCGCGTCAGCACGAAGCCGCCGACGTGTTGCGAGAGGTGGCGCGGAAAGCCGATGAGCTCGCTGGCCAGGGCCACCGCCTGGGCGATGGCGGGATTGGCGGGATCGAGCCCGGCCTGGCGGATGTGCTGATCGGGTAGCGTGCCGCCGCCGTAGCCCCAGACCGTGCCGGCGAGGGCGGAGGTGATGTCCTCGGTCAGCCCCAGCGCCTTGCCCACCTCGCGGATGGCGCTGCGGGCCCGATAGCTGATCACCGTCGCGGTCAGCCCGGCGCGCGCGCGCCCGTAGCGGGCATAGACGTATTGGATCACCTCCTCGCGCCGCTGATGCTCGAAATCAACGTCGATGTCGGGCGGTTCCTTGCGCTCGGAGGAGATGAAGCGGCTGAACAGCAACTGGTGCTGGTGCGGATCGACGGCGGTGATGCCGAGCACGTAGCAGACGGCGGAATTGGCCGCCGAGCCGCGCCCCTGACAGAGAATTTGGGCGCTGCGGGCGAAGCGCACCACGTCGTGGACGGTGAGGAAGTAGGCGGCATAGTCGAGCTCGGCGATGAGCTCCAGCTCCTTGGCCAGGATTTTGCGCACCTTGTCGGGTAAACCTTGCGAATAGGTCTCCTCCGCCCCGGCCCAGGTCAGGTCCTCCAGGTGCTGCTGCGGCGTCTTGCCCGGCGGCACGGGCTCGTCGGGATATTCGTAGCTGAGCTCGTCGAGGGAGAAGCGCACGCGGCCGAGCAGGCGCACCGTCTCGGCCAGGGCCTCGGGTCGGTCGGCGAACAGGAGCGCCATCTCCTCCGGCGTCTTCAGATGCCGCTCGGCGTTGGCCTCCAGCAGGCGGCCGGCGGCCATGACGGTGACGTGCTCGCGGATGGCGGTCAGCACGTCCTGCAACGGGCGTCGCTCGGGGCTATGATAGATCACGTCGTTGGTGGCGATTAGCGGCACGGCGGTGTCCGCCGCGAGCCGGGCCAATGCGGCGAGCCGGCGCCGGTCGTCGCTGCGATGGAGCAGGGAGGCACCGAGCCAGACGGCGTCCGGCGCCAGGCGGGCCAGCCGCTCCAGCGGTTGCCGCGTCTCGGCGCCAGGCCGAGGTGGCGGCATGACGATCATCAGCTGACCGGCTGCATGCGCCGCCAGGTCGTCGACGGTGAGATGACATTCGCCCTTGGGCGCGGCCCGCTTGCCCCTGGTGAGCAACTGGCACAGCCGGCCATAGGCAGCCCGGTCGGACGGATAGGCCAGGATGTCGGGCGTCCCGTCGGTGAAGAGGAGGCGGGCGCCGACGACGAGCTTCAGGCCGGTCTGAGGCATCTCCTTGTGGCGCATGGCGGAATGGGCCCGCACGATACCGGCCAGGGAGTTGCGGTCGGCGATGCCGATCCCTCTCAGGCCGGCGTAGGCGGCCGCCACGACCAACTCCTCCGGCCGCGAGGCGCCGCGCAGGAAGGAGAAGTTGGTGGTGACGCCGAGCTCGGCATAGGGCACGGCCGAGGTCCTGGCCGGCTGCCGGGGCTGGGGAAAGGGCAAGGTCGGCTTGCCATGCGGTTCGCCGCTCATCCGAACAGTCCATGCAGGAACCAGCGCCGGCCGCCGCTTTCCGGCCCGGCAGGGTCGTCACAGCCTTCGCGGAACAGCCAGAAGCGGTGGCCGGCCTCGTCTTCCACCCGGAAATAGTCGCGGAAGGGGAGCCGGCCCGCCGTGCGCCACCAGTCGAGGGCGATGCGCTCGGGCCCTTCCGCCTTGACCACCTCGTGCAGGCAGCGGCGCCAGCGGAAGCGGGCGGGCGGCCCGTCGGGGTGGCTGCCCAGGCCGGGCCGCGGCTGGGCCTGGATGGGGTGGGGGGGATCGAACAGGCGCAAGGGGCGGGCCGGGGGCTCGGTCGCTCCGCGCATGGCCTGCCATGCGGCGGTCGCGCCCGGTGTTAGCCGCACCGCAGCTCGGCCGACATCGATGGCCGGCACAGGAAGGGCCGTGGCTTCCGGCACATGGGTGTCACCCGGCAGGAAGCGGACGATGCGGCGGGTGCCGAAGCGGGCGCCCAGCCGGTCGATGAGGGCGGTGAACGACCGTTCCGCCTCCGCGCCGCCGCCGAACGCGCCGGCCGCCGTGTCGAGCGGCTCGACCACGAGAGCGGCGAGGCGGATGAGATCGAAACCGAACCCCGGATCGAGCGGATCGGCGAGCGCCTCCAGCCGCTCGTGCAGCAGGCGGGCGATGACGGCGGCGTCGCGGGTGGGGCGGCTGGTGTCGGCGCTGAGGCGGGTGAGGGCGCCGTCGCTGCGGAAGAAGGCGGCTTCGACCCGGCGTGCGCCCTGGCCGGCCCGTTCCAGGTGGACCCCGAGATCCCGGGCGAGGCCCGCGATGGTGGCCGCGATGATGGCCGCGTCGGCGACCGGCTCGGCGAAGCGCTGGCCGATGCGGAAGCACGGCGGCGGCCGGCGCGGCGACAGCGGCACGTCGCCCACGCCGCGAAGGCGGTCGAGCGCCGTGCCGACGAGGGCGCCGAAACGCGATGAGAAGATGGCGCGGGGACGGTCGGCGAGGTCGGCCACCGTGGCGAGCCCGGCCCGCCGGATCGCCTGGGCCACGTCGGCCGGCAACCCGAGTGCCGCGGCGGGAAGGGGGGCGACCGCTTGGGCCTCCGTGCCGGCCGGCACGATGGTTCCCGGCCGATAGCGGGCGAGGGCCCGCGCGGCCCCGATGCTGCCGGCGAGCGCCACGGCGGCCGTGAAGCCACGCCGTGCCATCGCCTGGGTGATGTCGGCGATCAGGGCCTCCTCGCCGTCGAAGAGATGGGCACCGCCGCTCATGTCGAGCAGCAACCCGTCCGGCGGCTCGATGGCGACGAAGGGGGTATAGCGGTCGCACCAGTCGGCAATCGCCTCCAGCAGAGCCTGGTCCGCCGCCGGGTCGGCTTCGACGACCTTGAGGTCCGGGTGGATGGCGCGGGCGCTCGTCAGCGGCAGGCCGCGGCGGATGCCCAGCCGAGCGGCGGCGTCGTCCACGGCCGTCAGCCGCAGGGCGTTATCGATCTTGGCCACCACCACGACCGGGAAACCGTCGTCGGCTGAGGAGGGGGCCTGCCGTCGCCGACCGGCCCGGAGCAGGGCCAGCCGTTCGACCGTCAGTTTCGGCAGCCAGAGGGCCAGGATCCGCCGGGCGGAGGGGGAGAGGGAGGGACATGCGGGTGCCATCGTCGATTGCCTCGGAAGGGGGAGCGCGGAAACGGCGCCCGTCCCCGTCCCACTCCATCGTCCAGCGTCCGTCACGGCCACCGCGGTGGCGGGCCAGGGTGGCGGTAAAGGCGGGGTTGCCGAGCCATGGCCACCGCCGCCGGGTCGCCCCCGTCGAGGACGGGGCCGCCTCGATCAGCCAGCGCGTCTCGGCGGCGCTCGGCACCGGGGCGCCATCCAGGCGCAGCGTCAAGGCGGTGACGCCCGAGGCGGCGGCAGCGAGCGCCAGCTTGCGCGTCGCGGTCAGGTCGAGCAGGGCGGCTGGGCCGGAACTCTCCAGGACGACGGCGGCGAGGCCGCCGCACCCCAGCGCGTCCGCCGCCGCCCGCAGGCCATCCAGCGGGCGTGGAACCCGCACCATCACCAGAACGCCGGGGTCGAGACCCCATTCGACCAGGCCGGATGCGAACAGGCCGCCCCATTCCAGCTCGCAGAAGTCGTCGCGGATCCAGAGCAGCCGCGGGCGGCCGGCCGGCGCCAAGGCCGACAGCACCCGTTGCGCCAGCCCGACGGCAAAGCCGGTGGCGGCCGGCCCGTCCGCTGCGGCGGCAAAGATCTCGTGCACGGCCGCTGTCCTGAGGCCGCCTTGCAGGACCTGATCCGCCTCCTCCAGGCCCAGGCCGATACGGATGGTGGCGAGCGGATCGGTCCCCCCGGCGCCCGGCCCGGATGCCGATCCGTTCGTCCAGTCCCAGCCGGTCGCAGGCCGGCCTTCCAGACGACTGATGGTGTGCCGCAACTGGGCGAGCGCCGAGGCTTGCACGGGAGCTGTCGTCCTGATTGTTCATGTTATGTTCTAGGGTACGGGAAGCCGGGAGCGAGTCAATCGCGACCATGACCGCGCGCCAGCCCATGGGCTGCGGCCGCTCGCTCCCGCCCGAACAGACGCCAAACCGCAAATTCACCGGCCATTCACCACGCGCGCGCATTCTGAAGGGGCTTTGCCGCGAAGCGCTCCAGGTAGGAGGGGCGATCCGGCAAACGGTGAAAGGAGTTTTCAGCGATGAACAAGACGCTCGGTCTGTCCGCCCTGGCAGGTGCCATGCTCTTCGCTTCGGGCGCTTTTGCCTTCCCCGCAGCTCCGCTGTCCGGCGGCGGCGTTGCCGTCGACAACGGCCTCGTCACCCAGGTGGCCCAAGGCTGCGGCCCCGGCGGCTGGCGCGGGCCCTACGGCGGCTGTCGCTATGGCCGTCCGGGCTGGGCCTACCGGCCCGTCCGCTGCTGGATCCGCCCGACTCCCTGGGGGCCCCGTCGCGTCTGCCGCTGAGGCGCGGCAACAGGTCTGGCGCTGAACGGGAGCCCTTCGGGGCTCCCCTTGCACGGGCGTTATTTGAGCGGCTCACCATGACACGCCCCTTGGTGCCAGGGCGCATAGATGGGCGTGGCCTTGCCGCATTTGTCGCAGGCCGCCACGCTGGCGCCGACCAGCATCAATATTCCGGCCCGCAGCACCAAGCGCCTCGCGCGGCGACGGATTGAACCGCACGCGCTCGCCGCTTCCGTCGCGCAAATCGGCCTGTGCTGCATCGGGCAACGCTCCTGTCCAGGGCGCTTATACACGTCCATGCCGGTTCCTACAGCCGTTCGATCAACGCCATCGCGGCATGCGGCGCGCGCTCCTTGGCGCCGTTGATCATGAAGATGAATACATCGACCGGCTCGGGCGCCGGTGCCCGGCTCGCCTCGCCCACGTGCGGCAACTCCGCGGGGGTGGCGCCGCTCGCCCAGGTGCGCGCCCGGGCGGCCCACTGGTCGAGCTCGTCCGGCGCATAGCCGGTCGGCTCGTCCGCACGCGCCTGCTGGAGGCGGGCGTAGACGAAATCGGCGGTGCGATCCGCGGCGGCCGGATATTTGGCGGAATCGGCATAGACCACCGCCACGCCGCGCTGGCGCAGCAGATCGAGAAGGTCCGGGTTGAGGAAGCTCTCGTGGCGAACCTCGAGCGCATGGCGCACCTTGAGCCCGTCGACGCTCGCCGGCAAAAGCGCGAGGAAGCGGGCGATGTCCTCCGGATCGAAGCGCTTGGTCGGCGGCAATTGCCACAGGATCGGCCCGAGCTTGGCGCCGAGTTCGGTCGGACCGCTGGCGAAGAAGCGCTCGATGGATTCGCCGCCCTCGGCGAGGACGCGCCGGTTCACCGCAAAGCGCGGGGCCTTCAGCGAGAACACGAAGCCATCAGGGCTCTCGTCGGCCCATTTGCGGTAGCTCGCCGGCTTCTGCGATCCGTAGAAGGTGCCGTTCACCTCGATGGCGGTCACCTGGCGGCTGGCATGGGCCAGTTCGCGCGCCACCGGCAGCTTCGGCGGATAGAACGTGCCGCGCCAGGGCTCGAAGGTCCAGCCGCCGATACCGACCCGGATCATGTCATCCTCCCTGGAGCGCCTCGCGAGCGGCCGGCTCTAGCGACGCCTGCCTTGCGCGTCCGTGCTCTGTGGCTCGAGAGGCGCCGTGTCCGCCTCGCTGACGGCCTGGCTGCTCGGCTGCCCATGCGCGCCCTGGGGCAGCGGGATGGTGCTCGCCATGTTGCTGCCGAGCCGCTCGAACTGGCCGCCCAGGCCCTCGCGCGTGTGCGGATCGATGATGGCGATCGGCGCGGAGATGGCAAGGCTGGCGGCGCTGCCCACCGTCGAGGCGGCGCCGACGGCGACCTGGCCCAGCCGCTCGCCGAGGCCGCTGCGACCATCGTTCAGCGTCTGGCCCTCCACCAGGCGCTGGCCGATCATCCGCACCACGTCGGGCGATTGCGCGAACTTGCCGTGCTTCACACGGTCGTCCGTCTCGACCTTGGTGAGGTCGACTACGGTGATCTGATCGCGGTCGAGCACGGTCCGGTAAGGTTCGGCCTCTGCATTGATGGCGCCCAGGCGCGGCTGCCCCCAGACTCGGCGGGAGACGGCGAGCGCCTGGTCGTCCTGCGAGATGAAGATGGTCACGGGCGGTCGTTGCGGCCCGATCTCGGCGATCTGCCGGCGGAACACGTCGAAATCGACGTCCGGCGCCGCCAGCATGATGCTGTTGATCTTCGGCGAGACGCGGCCGTTGCGGATCGCCATCTGCCGCAAGGCTTCCAGCGTCACCCAGTTGCCCATGGAATGGGCCAGGATGGCGACCTCGCCTACGTTCTTGTCCTTGGTGACGGCCTGCAGCAAGGCTTCCAGCGCGTCACGGGAGTAGCTGCCGCTCTCGTGGTCGTAGCCGTAGGACAGCAGCTGGCCGCGTGACGGCCAGGTGAACAGCACGGGCACGGCCGGCGCGCCGGAATCGTGGACGATCTGGGCGAAGCGGTACACCGCCTCCTCGAAGCGGGTGTTATAGCCGTGCACGAACACCAGGACGCGCCTCTTGGGCGTGTGCCGCACCCGCGCATCGAAGCTGGCGATCGCCTCGGCCCGGTCGAGCTCGGTGGCGCTCACGGTGACAAAATCGGTGGCCGGGTTGCCGGGCAGCGATTTCGGCCACTGCACGTCTCCCACCTTGCGATTGCCGGCCGGTGGAATCGAGACCGTGATATCGGCGAAACTCGTGGCGCGTCCGCGCTCACCCGTGAACATTTCGCCGGGGGCGGCATTGCGGTCGCTGCGCGTGGTGGCAACGAGCAGGGTCACTTCGCTGGTGCCGGGCGCCGTCGCCGCGACCGGGATGAGCACGTTCTTGGGCCGGCCGGCACAGCCACCGAGCCCCAGGGCCGCAGCGAGCAGCAACGCAACAAGGGAACGGCGCATCATCGGCCCAAAATGCTCGTCGGGTTGAGATCAGGCTTTTGCCACGGTCTTTCGTTTGCGGCACCTGCGCCCGGTTGGCAACGGGTCGGCCCGGCCCTACGGGCGAAAGCCGCCGGCCCGTGCCCTTTGAGCAACCATCCAACTCAGCCGCGTCCGATGGCTGGCTATTCCGATCGGCGTAAGGCGCTCCATCCCACCCGATCAGACAACGCCATCCGATCGCGAAATGCCCTGGTCGCACCCGTGCGTCGGCACGGCTGCCGCGTCCCTCTCGAAGCGCGCCGGCCGCACCGGAGGGATCAGCACCGAGGCGGAGGCGGCGAGCACCAGCGCCAGCCCGATCCAGTCGGTGACCAGTGGCACCTCGCCGAGCAGGAAGATGGCGCCGATCATGCCGATGGCCGGCACCATGAGCGTGCCGATGGCCGCGACGCCGGCCGGAGTCCTGACCACTACCTGGAACCACAGGAAGGTGGCGACGCCCTGGGCCAGGATGGCGTTGTAGACGAGCCCGAGCACGCCGGGCGTGACGCCGTTGAAGGTCGGCGGGACGTGCTCGAACAGCAGCATGCCGGCAATGAGGAAGACGGCGCCGCAGGTGACCTGCCAGGTGGCGGCGACGATGGGCGGCGCGGCGATCGGGAAGCGCTTCATGCACACCAGCGAGGAGGCCCACGCCAGCGCCGACAGGAACGCCAAGCTGACGCCGAGCGTCGCCGTGCCGTGATGAATGACCGGCAAGGCGAGCACGATGAGGCCGCCTGCGCCGAGCGCCAGCCCGATTATCTTGCGCCGGTCGAGCGGCTCGTCGAGGAACACCACGGCCAGCAGCGTCGTCCAGATGGGCATGGAGAAGGTGATGATCGCCGTGCGCCCCGTCGACATGTTCATCTGGGCAAAGGCGTTGAGGATGTTGACCCCGGCGATGCCGGAGAGGCCGGGCGCCGCGATCCGCCACCACTGCGACGGTGCCACGCGCAAGGAGTGGCGCTGCACCGTCGAAATCAGCATCAGCAGCAGGCTCGCCCCGGCGAGCGACAGGGCGCGCATGGTCCAGGGGCCAAACTCGACGAGCGCCATCTTCACGATCGGCCAGTTCAGGCCCCAGATGGTGCCGATGAGCACGACGAGGGCGACATGACCCCGCGCGGGATGTGCGTGCATGAATGGCCGATCGCTCGAAGGAGATGCAACGACAGCGTGCGCTCTTATGCGCTGTTCGGCCCAACGTCGCAAATGCGTTCGGCGCGCAACGAGCCCCCGAGCGATGCAGCGGCGGCGCCCGATCGTGCCTCTTGCCTATTCGCGCGGGAGCGTGAAACCTGCGCCTCAACGAGGCTCGATGATCGGCCCGACAGCCTGCAGGGGAGGCCGCCATGGCGGTACGCTACTACGATTGGATCGCCCATCATGCGCGCCGCACACCGGCGAAGCTCGCTGCGGTCGACCTCGCCAGCAACCGTCTGTTCAGTTACGAGACGATGAACGACCGGGTCGGCCGCCTGGCCCGGCACCTGCGCGACGTGCACGAGGTCCGCGTCGGCGACCGCGTCGCGGTGCTGGCGCTCAACAGCACCGACATCTTCGAGGTCCAGTTCGCCTGCGCCCGCATCGGCGCCATCTTCGTCCCGCTGAATACACGGCTGACGGTCCCGGAGCTCGAATTCATCGTCTCGGACGCATCGCCCCGGCTCATGATTCACGATGACGATCTGGCCGATACCGCGGGGCAGGTGGCTGCCCGTTGCGGCGTGCCGGCGGTCTGCCAGGTCGGAGGGGGCGGTGACTACGAGCGCGGCATTGCGTTATCGTCGGCCTTGCCCGCGGAGGAGGGCGAGATCGTCAGCCACGACGACGTCTCGACCATCATGTACACCTCCGGCACCACGGGCCGGCCCAAGGGGGCCATGATCACCCACGGCATGACGTTCTACAATTGCGTCAACCTGGGCAGCATCGCCTACGTCACCCCGTCTACCGTCCAACTCGTCGTGCTGCCCCTCTTCCACACCGGCGGGCTCAATTGCTACGCCAACCCGGTGTTCCACGTGGGCGGCACGGTGCTGGTGATGCGGGCGTTCGATCCCGGCATGGCGCTGCGGCTGATCGGCGAGAGGGCCTACGGGCTGAACCTCTTCTTCGGCGTGCCGTCGATCTACCAGTTCATGGGCCAGCACCCGGCCTTCGCCGAGACGGACTTCTCGGGGCTCGTGGTCGGCGGTGTCGGCGGGGCGCCGATGCCGGTGCCGCTGCTCAAGCTTTGGGAGAGCAAGGGCATCGCCCTGATGCAGGGTTACGGCATGACCGAGACGAGCCCCTCGGTCCTGGCGCTCGACAATATGGACGCGGCGCGCAAGGCCGGGTCAGCCGGCAAGCCCGTGCTGCACACCGAGGTGCGTGTGGTGCGCGAGGACGGCAGCGATGCGGACGCCGGCGAGATCGGCGAATTGTGGGTGCGCGGCCCCAATGTCACGCCGGGCTATTGGAACCGGCCGGAGGCGAACAAGGCGGCGATCACCGACGGCTGGCTGCACACGGGCGATGCCACACGCGTCGACGAGGAGGGCTATTACTACATCGTCGACCGCTGGAAGGACATGTACATCTCCGGCGGCGAGAACGTGTACCCGGCCGAGGTGGAGGACGTGCTCTATCAGCTCGCCGCCGTTGCGGAAGCGGCGGTGATCGGCATTCCCGACGAGACCTGGGGCGAGGCAGGCATGGCGGTCGTCGTGGTCAAGCCCGGCCAGGAGCTCACCGAAGCCGAGGTGATGGCCCACTGCCGGGCCAATCTGGCACGCTTCAAATGCCCGCGCGTCGTGAGCTTCGTGGCGGCGCTGCCGCGCAATGCGACCGGCAAGGTGCACAAGCCGACGCTGCGCGGCCAGTTCGCCGACGTGACCGTCAAGGGCGACCCGGCGCCGGCGGCCTGACCGTGGCGGGCCCCATGCGGAGGGCCGCTCCAGCGACGGCATGTGCGTCACGCAGGGGGCCTCCGCCGCGCCCGGGGCGCTTGCCGGCTTGCCGCCCGGCGCTCCGCGCGACATAACCCCGGACGTGCCATCGTCATCCACCGAACCGAAATTCGCCGTGCCGAAGCCTGGCAGTGAAGCGAGTCCGCGTGAGCGTCTTGCGGCGCTGTGCGATGGCTTCGCGCGGCTCGCTCCCGATGTGGCCCATGCCGAGCTGAAGCGCGCCGCGGTCGCGATCGCGCTGGTCGGCGACCCCAGGCAGCCAGGCGAGCTGGCGCTGCTGCTCACGCGGCGGGCCAAGACACTGCGCTCCCACGGCGGCCAATGGGCTCTGCCCGGTGGCCGTTGCGACCCCGGCGAGACAGCCATCGAGACGGCCTTGCGCGAGCTGCACGAAGAGCTGGGGCTCGAGCTGGCGTCCGACGCCGTCCTCGGCCAGCTCGACGACTATCCCACCCGCTCCGGCTACGTGATGTCGCCGGTGGTCGTCTGGGGCGGGGCCAGCCCGGCGCTGGCGCCCAACCCGCTCGAGGTCGCCTCCGTGCACTATATTCCGCTCGCCCATATCGCCATCGAGGACGCCGTGACCTTCGTCACCATCCCCGAGAGTCCGCGCCCGGTGGTCCGCTTCCACCTCAACGGCAGCCATCTGCATGCCCCGACGGCAGCGGTGATCTACCAGTTCCGGGAGTTGCTGGCCGGCCGCACGACCCGCGTCGCCGAGCTCGAGCAGCCGGTCTTCGCCTGGCGTTGAGCGGCTCTTATCCGGCCGATTTCACTCTTCGCCGCAGCATGAGGCGTCTATGGTGCGCGCCCGGAGTGGGTCCTGAGCCGTGGCTCCTGGGGAGGATCAAGGAATGTCGATGTTGCCGACCACAAAGCCGGAAGAAGTGGGGTTCTCCGCCGAACGCCTGGCGCGCCTGACGGCCGCGCTGCGGGCCGAGGTGGACCGTGGCCGCCTTCCCGGCGCGGTGACGCTGATCGCCCGCTACGGCAAGATCGCCCACTTCGAGGCGATCGGGGTGCGCGACCCGGCGAGCGGAACGCCGATGCGGACGGACTCGATCTTCCGCATCTATTCGATGACCAAGCCCATCGTCTCGACCGCGGTGATGATGCTGGTCGAACAGGGACGCCTCCTGCTCTCCGACCCGGTGTCGAAATACATTCCCGCCTTCGCCAAGACCAAGGTCGGCATCGAGCGCGACGGCGAGATCGAGCTCATCGATCCCCTCCGCCCCATGACGGTGCAGGACCTGCTGCGCCATACCTCCGGCCTCAGCTACGAATTCCTGGCCGGACCGGCGCTGGCCAAGCTCTATGCCGACGCCAAGATCTACCGGCGCAGCTGGTCCAATGCCGAGCATGCCGAGGCGCTGGCGACGCTGCCGCTGATCCACCAGCCGGGCACGCATTGGGACTACAGCCGCTCGACGGACGTGCTTGGACGCATCGTCGAGGTCGTGACCGGACGGGCGCTGGGGGCTTTTCTCCAAGACGACATCTTTGCGCCGCTCGGCATGGTCGACACCGCCTTCTCGGTGCCCGAGAGCGCCCACGACCGGGTCGCGGAAGCGTTCCCTCGCGATCCCGACACGAACGATCCGGTGCGCCTGATCGACGTGCGCACACCGGCGGAACTCGAATCGGGCGGCGGCGGCCTGGTCTCCACGGCCCTGGATTACGCGCGCTTCCTGCAGATGCTGCAGAACGGCGGCGCGTTGGACACGGTGCGCCTGCTCAGCCGAAAGACCGTGGGATTCATGGCATCAAATCACCTCGGCCCCGGGGTGAAGATCAGCTCGGACCTGCTGCCGGAAGGCTACGGCTTCGGGCTGGGCTTCGCCGTCCGCCTCGATGAGGGCATTGCCGCGGTGCCGGGTTCGGTCGGCCAGTATTTCTGGGGCGGCATCGCCGGAACCACCTTCTGGATCGACCCGGAGGAGGAGTGCTTCGCCCTTTTGATGGTCCAGGCGCCTGGCCAGCGCGACGAACTCCGCCAGCTGTATCGGAACATGGTGCACGCCGCCTTCGGCGATTGAGGGCTTGCGAGGAACCGTTGCACGAAGCCGCGCATTGTCCGGCTGCTCCCTCTTGCGGGAGCAGCCGGATGAAGCACGATTGCAGTGAAACACCGGCGGCGCTGGCTGACCGGGCTTCGACGCTGACAGTCGTCCCGGCCAGTCACTCTGCCTTTGAAAGCCTCGCCAATGCAGACGAAAGAAAGCCGTATCCGCGAAAGGGCGTACCAACTCTGGTGCGAAGAGGGCTTCGCGCCAGGGCGCGAGCTCGACCACTGGATCAGAGCGCGTGATTCGATCGAACTGGAGGACAAAGAGGGAACCGCCACGTTGCCGCCTCCGGTGCAGGCAGACGGCGAAACGGCTCGAACGGAGGCGGAGCCAGCCCTTGCCATTGAAAACCAGGGCGAGTTCCCGACGTTGACAGATCAAGGTGAAGGTCAAGCCGCGCCCGCCCGGCCGTCGGCAGTTGAAGCCAAGTCTCCGCCCGAGCCCAGACGGCCGCGCCCGTCGGAGCGCGCACGGGGACGGGCGGGCCTCGACTAGCTCGAGCTCAGTTTGCGTGTTCTCCCGCTCCCGAAGCCGCCTGTCGGGTTGACTGGCGCGCACGACGGCTTATGTGGCAGAGGGCCGGGGTGGGGACGACCTGTCCAGGCGCAGCCGGCAGCCCCCACGGGCCGTCATCCAGGTCGACAGACCACAAACGGCCGAGGTGTTTGCCGGTAGGCGAATGCCTTGTCAGCCCTTGCGCTCTTCGGGCGGCGGACCGCATGGACCAGTATTGGCCTGAGATCATCGCCGGCGCGAAGATCGTTTGGATTGATCTGATTCTCTCCGGCGACAACGCGGTCGTGATCGCGCTCGCCTGTCGCGGTTTGCCCGAGCGCCAGCGCAAATGGGGCATCGCTCTCGGCGCGCTTGCGGCGATCTTGCTGCGCATCATCTTCGCGCTGCTCGTGGTTCAGCTTCTCACGATCCCGTTTCTAAAGGTCGCCGGCGGGTTGCTGTTGCTGCGCATCGCAGTCAACCTCGTCGCAGGGCACGACGACAGCCATGGCGATATCCGCGAGAGCGGCAAGCTGTGGCAGGCGATCTGGACCGTCGCGGTGGCCGACGCGGTGATGAGCCTCGACAATGTCATCGCCATCGCCGCGGTGGCGCAGGACCACGTGGGCATGCTCATCTTTGGGCTCGCGCTCTCGATTCCCCTCATCGTGCTTGGCGCCAATCTCCTGCTCAATCTGCTCGGCCGTTTTCCCTTTCTCGTCTGGGCCGGCGCCGGCCTGCTCGGCTGGGTGTCGGGCACGATGATGATCACCGACTATTGGGTTGTCGGGCAGATCGGGCAGGACGCCGTCCACACGTGGGAGAGCGTTGCCGGTGCCGCGGGCGCGGTGCTGGTGCTGGCCGTCGCCTACGCCGTGCTCAAATCACGGGGCCGGCCCGTCAGCCTGCGTCCACCCGCCTGACAGCGCGCCGCGCCGTCCTGCGCGCCAACTTCCCGGCCTCCTCCGCATAGGCTCTTGCCGGGTCAGGACAGGCGAGCGTGTCAGCTCAATCCTTGAGGCGCTCCAGGATCCGCTTGGCGAGCATGTCGCGGACGGCGCGATAAGCCTCCAGCACCTGTTCCCGCGAGCCTTGCGTTGCCGTCGGATCGGACGTCGGCCAATACTCCACGTCGATGGCCGAGGTACGCGTCAGTTCCAGCGCCGCGTGATGAGCCTCCGGCGCCAGGGTGACGATCAGATCGAAATTCATGCCCTCGTCGTCGGCGAGCTCCTCCAGGCTTTGGGGCTTGTGCTTGGCGGCGTCGATGCCGATCTCGTCGAGAGCGGCCACGGCAAAGGGATCGAGCTCGCCTTTGCGCACGCCGGCCGAGCGGATGTAGATCGACTTGCCGAAATAGTGGCGAGCGATGGCCTCGGCCATGGGTGAGCGCACGGAGTTCAGCCCGCAGGCGAAGAGAAGGGCCTGAACGCGGTTGCCGGCCGCGTCGCTGATCAAGGCTCAGCCCTTCCAGTGCAGCGCGAAGATCAGGGTGAACAGGCGGCGCGCCGTATCGAAGTCGATCGTCAGCTTGCCGTCGAGGCGCTCCGCCAACAGCCGTGCGGCCTCGTCGTGCAGGCCGCGCCGGCCCATGTCGATCGCCTCGATCTGCTGCGGCGTCGCCGTGCGGATCGCCTCGTAGTAGCTGTCGCAGATCAGCTCGTAATCCTTGATGACCTTCCTGAAGGGCGTCAGCGACAGGTGGTGGGTGACGATGACGTCCTCGCCCTCGTTGCGCACCTCGAGGAACAGCCTCTTTTCGACCATGCCGATGAGCAGGACGTAGGGACCGCCGTCGTGGTTTGGAACGGCGAAGCTGTTCAGCTCCATGATGTCCCAGATGGCGACCGAGCGCTCATGCTCCTGGTCGGGCGAGCCTCGGCCGATGGACGCGTCGTCGAGCTTGACCGCGACCAGACGGTCACGGGGCTTCTCCGCAGCGGGCACCGGATCGTCGCTCATGGGCCTGCCACCTAGAGGTTCAGCCGGATGGAGACCGAGCGGGCATGGCCGTCGAGCCCCTCGGCGGTCCCGAGCGCGATCGCGGCGGGGCCGAGCGCGCGCAGGCTGTCGGGACTGCACTTGAGGATCGACGTGCGCTTCATGAAGTCGAGCACGCCGAGGCCCGATGCGTGGCGCGCCGAGCGCGCCGTCGGCAGCACGTGGTTGGGGCCGCCCACATAGTCGCCGATCGCCTCCGGCGTATGGGCGCCCAGGAAGATGGCACCGGCATTGCGCACGCGGGCGGCCAGCACCTCGGCATCGCGGGTCTCGATCTCCAGATGCTCCGGCGCGATCGCATCGATCAGCGGTACGGCATCGTCGAGATGAGGAACGATGACGATTGCCCCGTAGTCGCGCCAGCTCGCCGCCGCGATCGCGGCGCGCGGCAGGGTGGCGAGCTGGTGGGCGAGGGCGCGTTCCACCTCGTCGGCGAGCGTCGGGCTGTCGGTGACGAGGATGCACTGCGCCGCCTCGTCATGCTCGGCCTGGGCCAGAAGGTCGGCGGCGAGCCACGCGGGGTTGGCGGTTTCGTCGGCCACGATCAGCACCTCGGAGGGGCCAGCGATCATGTCGATGCCGACGGTGCCGAACACGCGGCGCTTGGCAGCGGCTACATAAGCGTTGCCGGGGCCGACGATCTTGGCGACTGGCGCGATCGTGGCGGTGCCGTAGGCCAGCGCCGCCACCGCCTGGGCGCCACCGACCCGGTAGATCTCATTCACTCCGGCGAGGCGCGCCGCGGCCAGAACGAGCGGGTTGAGGGTATCGTCCGGGGTCGGCACCACCATGACGATGCGGGGCACGCCGGCGACCTTGGCCGGCAGCGCGTTCATGAGCACCGACGAGGGGTAGCTCGCCGTCCCGCCCGGCACATACAGGCCCACGGCGGCAATGGCGCTCCAGCGCCAGCCCATGGTCACGCCGGCGTCGTCGGTGAACAGCTCGTCCGTCGGGCGCTGGCGGGCGTGATAGGCCTCGATGCGCTGCTTGGCGAGGGCCAGCGCCGCCAGAGCGTCGGGAGGGCAGACCGCCTCCGCCCGCGCGAGCTCCGCTTCGGTGATGCGCAGCCGGCCCGTAACGTCGCAGCGATCGAGGCGGGACGTGAGTTCGATCAGCGCGGCGTCGCCGCGCGCGGCAACGTCGGCCAGGATCGTCCGTACGCGCTCGTCGACGTCTTCCGAGACCTCGCGCTTCTGCCCGAGCAGCGTGGCGAAGGCCGTAGGGAAGCCGGGCGCCTGGGCGTCGAGCCGAATCGCCATCTCAAGCCTCGTCGATGGAGTGCGAGGGGCGGCTGGCGGCCTCCCAGGCCGGGCCCAGGTCCCGCAACTGCGCCTCGATGCATTCCACCTCGACGCGAAGGGCCCCTCCTCCGGCGAACGTGATCAAGATGGCGCCCGACGGAGCATCGGTCGCCTCGAACGTGAGCGCCAGGGCGCAGAGCACGTCGCGCCCCGCGCCGATGCCCTGATGGACGACGCGTTGCACGCGGTCGAAATGGAGCCCCGTCAGCCGCCGCCGCGGCTGGTCGGCCGGTGCGCTCCAGTCGAACCGGCGCAGCACCAGCACCAGCTGCCGCTCGGTCTTGCGCCAGGAGATGTCCTGGGGCCGCAGCACGGCATCCTGCAGGTGGGCGGACAGCACCGAGAGGTCGTCGGCATCCAGCGCCAGAAGTGTCAGAAGCTCGGCCGTCATCGTAACGCTACCATGGGCGGTGTGTATCGGGCGCATAGGCAGGGTGCAACAGTGGCATGATTCCCTCTACAGTCCTGACCGATCTTCGATTCGGCCACAGTGTGGCGCCATAACGCAGGAGACGACACGATGATGCTGGCCCGCGTCTTGGCGGCGACAATTGCGCTGGTGCCGATCGCCGTCGTCACCGCCGCACCGGCCTCCGCCCAATACTACGGCGGCGGAGGCTACTCCGGTGGATATGGCGGCGACGACGACTATCCGCCACCACGGCGCTATCGCCAGCCAGCTCCCGACTATCCCCCGCCGCCGCCCGGTTATCGCCCGCCGCCGCCAGGATACCGGCCTCCGCCCCCGCCGCCTCCCGGTCCCGGCTACGGCCGGCGGGGCGGGGGCGGCAGCGTCTGTGTCACCTCGCGGGGAAGCTGCCCGACGGGGATGATGTTGCCGCGCAACGCGCCTTGCGCCTGCGAAATCCCGGGGTTCGGCAAGAAGCGCGGCGCCATCGGCTACTAGAGCTCGTAGCTTTTTGAAACTGGCGCGCCCAGTGGTCCTGAGCCCTCGATCGGCTGGATAGTCGGATCAAGCCCGACCATGACGTTGAGAATAAAAGGTTTTCTGTTCCCCCTCGTCATGGCCGGGCTCGACCCGACCATCCATCGACTTGAGATCATCTGATCGGTCGCAGATGCTCCGGCTCGCGTCAGCCGGCTGCATCTCCTGCCTCTCCTTCGGCTTAGTTTGAGCGGAAACAGGAGCCCGCTGAAGCACTGTCATTGCTCAGGATGCTCCTGGCGTTGCGCTCGGGCGCGATGTCGCCGGCCGCATTGGCGGCGAAGAAGCCGGTCGGCTTGAGCGTGAAGCCCGCGTATTCGAGCGCCATCACCGGGAAATCCTCCGGCTTGCAGACGTGCGTCTATGACGTCGCCGTCCGCCACGGCTTCCGGCACTTCAGCCGGTTCTCCCTCGACAATAAGCGGCAATTCGCCGAACTGCCGCCAGAGGACGCTCCGCCGGGCGCGGTCGGGCTGGTAGCTCCGCGGCGGATGGATGGTCGACTATCCATCGACCTGAGGCCCCCCCACGGGCTAAGGCCAAGGCCGCGGCCCCGGCAATTGCGGAGCTAGAGCGTTTTCGAGCGAAGTGGATGCCGGTTCGCGTGAAGAAAACGCGACAAATCAAACAGATAGAGTATTTCGGCGATTCGAAGAAACGCAGAAATGCTCTAGTGCTCGCCGGAGAGGCGCTCGATCTGCGCTCCGCAGCGGCCCAGCTTGGCTTCCAGGGCCTCGAAGCCGCGATCCAGATGGTAGACGCGGTTGACCGTGGTCTCGCCTTCGGCCGCGAGCGCCGCGATGACGAGGGAGACCGAGGCCCGCAGGTCGGTGGCCATGACCGGCGCTCCGGTCAGCTTGCTGACGCCGTCGACGAAGGCGATATCGCCGTCGAGACGGATGCGAGCGCCCAGGCGGGCCAACTCCTGCACATGCATGAAGCGGTTCTCGAAAATCGTCTCGCGGATGCGGCTTGTGCCCTTGCCGCGGGTCATCAGCGCCATAAGCTGGGCCTGCAGGTCGGTCGGGAAGCCGGGGAAGGGCTCGGTGGTGACGTCGACCGCGGCGATGCCGTGACCGTTGCGACGCACGCGGATGCCCTCGTTGGTGGCGGTCACCTCGGTGCCGCTCTGGCCCAGCACGTCCAGGGCCGACTGGAGGAGCACGGGCCGCGCGCCCTCCAGCAGCACGTCGCCGCCGGTCATGGCGACGGCCATGGCATAGGTGCCGGTCTCGATACGGTCGGGCAGCACCGTGTGGCTGGCGCCGCCGAGCTTGGCCACGCCCTCGACGACGATCCGCGACTGTCCGGCGCCGGCGATCTTGGCGCCCATGGCGTTGAGGCATTCGGCCAGGTCAACCACCTCGGGCTCGCGGGCGGCGTTGTCGATGACCGTGGTGCCGTCGGCGAGCGCGGCGGCCATGAGGGCCGTGTGGGTGCCGCCGACGGTGACTTTGGAGAAGTTGATCTCGGCGCCCTTGAGACCGGATGTCGGCGCCCTGGCGAGCACGTAGCCGCCTTCGATGTCGACCTTCGCGCCAAGCTTCTCCATCACCATCAGCAGCAGATCGACCGGGCGCGTGCCGATGGCGCAGCCGCCAGGCAACGACACCCGGGCGCTGCCCATGCGGGCGACCAGCGGCGCCAGCACCCAGAAGCTGGCGCGCATCTTGGAGACGAGCTCGTAGGGGGCCGTCGTGTCGATGACGGAGCGCGCCCGGAGGCGGATCGACTGGCCTGTCTCAGCCGTCTGGCCCGGCCGCTTGCCGGCGATGCCGTGATCGACGCCGTGGTTGCTCAGGATGCGGAGCAGTTGCTGGACGTCGGCCAGACGGGGCACATTGTGCAGCTCCAGCGTCTCGTCCGTCAGCAGGCTCGCGATCATCAGAGGCAGCGCCGCGTTCTTCGCGCCGGAAATCGGGATGACGCCGTTGAGCTCGGAGCCTCCCGTGATGCGGATGCGGTCCATATTGTCTTGCTCCGGGCGGCTCTCGCTGCCGATGTGAGGCGGCCTCAGCCGCGCGGAAGGGGGGTGTTGGAGGGGGAGGGCGCCTGCGGCCCGTCATCCCGCGCGTCGCCTTTGGGGGTGGCACGCCCACGGGCCTGCGCCTTGCGCCGTTTGAGATTGGCCCGCAGCGCCTCGGCCAGCCGTTGCTGACGATCTGGTGCGGTGCTGGAACTCAAGGTGATCGTGCCCCCATGCCCTGCCCCTGATCGTTAGCCTCCTTCGCAGCAACGAACAAGTCGCCCCATGCGGCGAACGGCCAGCTTGCAGTGATGGCCGCTCTCTGGAATGTTTCGAAAACAACGTCATGTTGCCCTCGCCCGCGGCTCCGACCGCGTGCGCCAGTATCGCGAAGCGGGTCAGCGATGAACTACGATCGTTATTTCGAGGATGCATTGGCGGCTTTGAAGCGCGAGCGCCGCTATCGTGTCTTCATCACGATCGAGCATGACACGAGCCGCTTCCCGCGCGCCTCCTGGCACGGGCCGCATGGCACACGCGACGTCACGGTGTGGTGCACCAACGACTATCTCGGCATGGGTCGCCACAAGGTGGTGACCGAGGCGATGGCGGCGAGCGCCGGCCGCATGGGCGTGGGCGCCGGGGGCACCCGCAACATCGCCGGCACCTCCAAGCCGATCGTCGACCTGGAGGCCGCGCTGGCACGGTTGCACGGCAAGCAGGCGGCGCTCGTCTTCACCTCCGGCTACGTCTCCAACGAGACCGGCATCGCCACGATCGCCAAGTTGCTGCCGGACTGCCTGCTGATCTCCGACGAGATGAACCACAACTCGATGATCGAGGGGGTTCGTCGCTCCGGTTCAGACAAGCGCATCTTCCGCCACAACGATCTGGTCCACCTGGAGGAGATCCTCAAGGCGGCGGGCTCCGAGCGGCCCAAGATCATCATCTTCGAGAGCGTCTATTCCATGGACGGGGACGTCTCGCCGATCCACGGCATCTGCGATCTGGCCAAGCGCTACGGCGCCATGACCTACCTCGACGAGGTGCACGCCGTCGGCCTCTACGGCGCCCACGGCGGCGGCTATGCCGAGGAGGTGGGGGCGATGGAGCGCCTCGACGTCATCGAGGCGACGCTCGCCAAGGGCTTCGGCTGCCTCGGCGGTTACCTCGCCGCCAAGGAGGCGATCATCGATGCGGTGCGCTCGCATGCGCCCGGCTTCATCTTCACCACGGCGCTGCCCCCTCCGGTGGCGGCCGCCGCGCTAGCGGCCGTCGAGCATCTGTCGGCGAGCGACACCGAGCGCGCCCGCCAGCGGACCCAGGTGGCGCGGACGAAGGCGCGGCTGGAGGCGGTCGGCCTGCCGGTGCTCGCCAACAACACCCATATCGTTCCGGTGATGGTCGGCGATCCGCAACTCGCCAAGGCGGCGAGCGACATGCTGCTGGAGGACCACGGCATCTACGTGCAGCCTATCAATTATCCCACCGTGCCCCGGGGAACCGAACGCCTGCGCATCACGCCGACGCCGTATCACAGCGACGACCTGATCGAGGAGCTCAGCGACGCCCTGCTCGCCACGTGGCGAGCCCTCGGGCTGTCGCTCGCCGCGCGCCGCGCTGCCTGAAGGCTGCACTTTCCCCACCCTAATGTGCCGACGCCGCTTGCGCGTGAGGGGTGCCTATGGCATTCATCCGCGCCCGAGCGAGGAGAACACCTTCTCGGCGCAACGCCCAATCCGATTGGCCGCAGTAGCTCAGTGGTAGAGCACACCATTGGTAATGGTGAGGTCGGGAGTTCAATCCTCCCCTGCGGCACCATCGCTCCCAGGCCATGACCGCACCTGCTCCCGATATCGTCGTATCGCTGACGCCGGACGCCGCCGAGCGGGAAGCGATCGTCAGGCCGCTGATCGCCTACAACGACGAGACCGCCGGGCCATCCAACTACCGCCCCTTCGCGCTCCTGCTGCGTGACCCGGAGACGGGCGCAGATCGCGGCGGCCTGTGGGGCAAGACCTCCTACGACTGGGTCTTCGTCGAGCTGCTGTTCGTGCCCGCCGTGTTCCGCGGTCAGGACCTGGGCAGCCGCCTGCTGGCGCAAGCGGAGGAGATCGGCCGCTCGTCCGGCTGCACCGGCATCTGGCTCGACACCTTCAGCTTCCAGGCGCGCGGCTTCTACGAGAAGAACGGCTACACCGTGTTCGGCGCGCTGGAGGAGCATCCGCGCGGGCACACGCGCTACTTCATGCGCAAGGCGCTCACGCCCGCCGGCTGAAGGGCCAGACCGTCGCGGCGCGCCGGCGGTGGGCGGCCGTTCCCAGCGGGTGCGACACTGTGGCATGATCAGAGCGGCACAATCGACACGCTACCGGTGGCAAAACCGCGATGCAGTCGTGTTGCTCTGGTCTTGGGGTCTCCCATGTGCGTCGCATGTTCGCCTGGCGAAGGTGTCCGGTCGGCCAGTGGATACCGGCTGTCACGCCGCGGTTTCCTGGGCTGCGGCATTGCGGCAGGCTTGGCCGTGCTCGAGCTTCCGCCCGTCGTTCAGGCGTCACCCTTGCCGGCTGCCCTCGGCAAGCTCGAGGCCCCGCCGCTCCGTTTGTCCGATGTGGCCGGCAAGCCCAAGCGCGTGGCGCTGACCCTTGATGCGTGCCGCGGCCAGTTCGATCTGCGCATCGCCAATGTGCTGGTGGCCGAAAAAGTCCCGACGACGATCTTCGCCACGGCCTTGTGGATCAGGTCCAACCCGCGCGGGCTCCAGCTGTTGCTCGACCATCCCGAGCTCTTCGTCATCGAGAACCATGGCGAGCATCATCACGCACCGATCCTTAAGCCTGGCGAAGTCTACGGCGTCCCCACGGTCGCCACCCCGGTGGGCCTGAAGGCCGAGGTCGAGAACGGGGCGGCGGCGGTCAGGCAGGCGACCGGGCGCCAGCCGGTCTGGTATCGGGGCGCCACCGCGCTCTACAGTCCTGACGCCATCACCGCGATCAGCAAGATGGGGTTCGCGGTAGCCGGGTTTTCGATCAACGGTGATCAAGGCGCTTCGCTGCCGGCGCCATCGGTGGCACGCAACCTGCGCGGCGCGCAGGCCCGCGATGTCATCATCGGCCACATCAATAAGCCCGACCACACCGCCGGGCTCGGCATCGTGGAGGGGATCCGCGCCCTGCGACAGGGCGGGACGGAGTTCGTCCATCTGGACAATCCCGACACATCGGTCCGCTGATCTTCGCGCGGGTCAGGTCTTCGCGCGGGTCATGGCCGGCGGGCGCGGGCGGCAGCCCTGCCGCCGCCGCGCGTGACGCATGCGGCGCCACGGCTTTCGTGGACGGGCGATAGCGTCTAAGCGGGACACCGAAGGCCACGTATCAGTTGGCCGGCCCGAGGTAGATGCCGCATGACCACGCCGTCCCGCTCGATCGACCCCACGACCCCCATCCTCGTCGGCTGCGGCGACGTAACGGATATGGCGACCCCGGTCGAGGCGGGGCGCTCGCCCTTCGACCTCCTCGCCGAGGCGGGCCGGCGGGCGCTTCAGGATGCCGGCGCCGCAGGCCTCGCCGCGAGCATCGACACGGTCGCCATGCTGCGGTTGTTCTCGGACACCTCGCACCGGTTCAAGTCGAATATCGGCACCTCGACCAACTCACCCAAGAGCGTCGCCAATCGCCTCGGCCTCTCCGCCTCGCGCCACATCTACACCTGGAATGGCGGCAACATGCCGCAATACCTGGTGAACGGCTTCGCCGAGCAGATTGCGGCCGGCGCCATGCGGGCGGCCATGATCGTCGGCGGCGAGGCGCTCAGAACCCAGCGCGGCGTGCAACTCGGTGGCTTCGAGGTGTCCTGGGCCGAGGATCCGGGCGGCGAGCCGGAGCAGGCGGGCGATCCGCGCCGCGGCTGGAGCGACTGTGAGGACCGCCACAACATGCGGGCGGCCATCACCATGTATCCGCTGATCGAGAACGCCATCCGCGGCCAGCGCGGCCGTTCGATGGAGACGCATCTGAAGGCCATGGCCAAGCTGTTCGCCCGCTTCGCCGCGGTCGCCGCCGCCAATCCCTATGCCACGCGGCGCGCCGGCTACTCGGCGGAGGCGCTGGCCACCATCGATGGCGGCAACCGCTGGATCGGGCTGCCCTATCCTCGCCTGATGGTCGCCAACGCCTATATCGACCAAGCCGCTGCCGTCGTCATGACCTCGGTCGGCCAGGCGCGCGAGCTCGGCATTCCCGAGCACAAATGGGTATTCCTGCACGGCTGCGCCGATGGCCACGACCACTGGTTTCTGTCCGATCGCACGGAGCTCGGCGCCTCGCCCGCCATCCGCGCCGGCGCCAAGCGCGCGTTCGCCATGGCGGGGCGCACGATCGAGGATGTGGATTTCTTCGATCTCTACAGTTGCTTCCCCTCGGCCGTTGAGATCGCCTGCCAGGAGATCGGCCTCTCCGAGGATGATCCGCGCGGCCAAACGGTGACCGGCGGGCTGCCGTATTTCGGCGGCCCCGGCAACAGCTACGTGCTGAACTCCATCTCGGAGATGATGCGGCGCGTGCGCGGCAAGCCGAGCAGCCTCGGCTTGGTGACGGCTAACGGCAACTACATCACCAAGCACTCCTTCGGCCTGTACTCCACCGAGCCGACGCTCGGGCCCTGGCGTCGCGAGGATCCGCACGTTCTCCAATCCGAGCTCGACCGGCTGCCCACGGTCGCCCTGACCGAGGCGGCCTCCGGGCCCGCACGGATCGAGACCTACACGGTCATGTACGGCAAGAGCGCCCCGGACTATGCCGTCGTGATGGGAAGGCTCGACGCCACGGGCGAGCGCTTCGTCGCCAACACCCCGGTCGATCCCGCCGTGCTCGCCGACCTTGCCGCGCGCGACAGCCTGGGGCGCCCGGGCCACGTGGCGCATGCGGATGGGCGCAACACCTTCACGCCGGCGTAGCACTTCGCCCTCGCCGGCCCTGGCCGCAAGCCGAGCGCTCCTCATGCGAGAATCGGGCGCGTCGCCGCCCGATGGGGGCGGTCCCGTGCCGGGACATGCTAACGCCGCAGACGGCTTGCGATGCGAGCGCCGCCACTGGCGTGCGAAAGGCTGACAAACCGGGCCCTGGGCGCCTCCGTCGGAGCCGGTGGGCGATGCCTCCCGATCGACGTAGCACGTCCCGCGGTCTGCGCCCGCCCGCAAGCCGCGCGGCGGTTCGCTGCGGCTCAGCATCGGCTTGTCACCAGAGCAACCGACCCTACCTTTAAGTCTGATGCTCCGGGGTGCCGGGCTTTCGAACACGGTCGGATAATTGTCTATAAGCTTAATGTTAGCAGGCACCGCGAATCGAGCGTGTAAACGTGTCCGATCTTGTTTGCCCGCAGGGGGATGCGGCAAGCGCACGGATCCAGCCTGGGGCTCTTCGTGAACGCCAGATGAACCGGACTTTAGTGTTTTGGTCAGCCTCGGACGTCTACTCTGGCGATACTCGGCGAACAGTCGAGGCGGGGGCACTTTCGGAGGAGTGAAATGAAACGCGTTGTGTTGGCGGCCGTTGCCGCGGCCGGCATTGTCACCCTGGGCGCCGGTTTCGCCCCGTCCGCGCGGGCCGCCGTCGCCGGCCCGCAGCCGGCATTGGCCGAGGCCGCTCCCGTTGAAAAGGCGGCCCGGGTGTGCGGGCCCTACGGCTGCCGCTGGGTGCCGGGACCGGGCTACTATGGGCGCCGGTATTACGGCCCTCCCCCGCGCTATTACGGCCCGCGCCGTTACTACGGGCCGCCGCGCGCCTATGGCCGGCCTTACGGCTATCGGCGCTATTACGGCCCGCGCTGGTGATCTAGCCGCGCGGCGCCCGACGGCGCATAGACATGCGCGGCAGCTCCGATGCGCTCGGGGCTGCCGTGCTTGAAACGGCAAAGGCCTGGCGCAGGGCGCCGGGCCAATACGACGCCTGTCGTCGCATGATGACGACGATCGCAGCAGCGTCGCGGTCAGGGCGCAGCGTCCGCTCCAAAGGCGCTGGCGACGTTGAAGCCCTCCAGATCAATCGTGTGAATGTCCCTCGCCGTTGGACGGCTAGGTCCAGCCCGCCTTCGGCATGGGTATTGGAACGCGCGCCGTGTCGGCGCCCACAGCGGTCGTCGCGCGGCGACGGGCTTCGACTGGCCGGCGTTCACGTCCAAAAGACCTCCTGGCTTCATTTGACAGTTCCATTTTGGAACTATAACACTGTGTAAACCGCAGCGGGGGCCCTCCGGGCTCGCCACCCGTTGCCGCGGTGCAGCCCAACGGGAGGAGTGAGCGATGGCCAAGACGGTCGATTTTCTGTTCGATTTCGGCAGCCCGAACGCCTACCTGTCGCATCTCGTCATTCCCGAGATCGAGCGGCGGACGGGAGCGACCTTCGTCTACATTCCCGTGCTGCTCGGGGGCATCTTCAAAGCCACCGGCAACCGCTCGCCGGCAGAGAGCCTCGCCGGCATCAAGAACAAGGCGGAGCACATGCAGAAGGAGACTGAGCGCTTTCTGCGCCGTCACCGCATCACGCGCTATCGCCACAACCCCTTCTTCCCAGTCAACACGCTGCAGCTGATGCGCGGCGCCGTGGCAGCGCAGGCCGAGGGCCTCTTCGAGCCCTATGTCGAAGCGGTGTTCTCCTGCATGTGGGAGAATCCCAAGAAGATGGATGACCCGGAGGTCGTCCGGGCGGCGCTGGTGGCGGCCGGTCTCGATGCGGACCTCATTCTCCGCCGCTCGCAGGATCCCGACGTGAAGGGCAAGCTGATCGCCAACACCGAGGCGGCGGTGGCGCGCGGCGCCTATGGATCGCCGACCTTCTTCGTCGGCGGCGAGATGTTCTTCGGCAAGGACCAGTTGCGTGACGTGGAAGAGGAGTTGGCGGCCACGACGGGCCGCTGACGCCAGCAGGTCACGGCCGGGCCTTAGGCAGTCCCTGGCGCGCCGCGCGAGGGCAGGGTGGCTGGCCGCACGTTTTGCCATGCTGGCGCGCGCAGGCTCGTGCTAGAGCATTTCCGCGTTTCTTCGAATCGCCGAAATGCTCTATCGGTTTGATTTGTCGCGTTTTCTTCACGCGAACCGGCGTCCACTTCGCTCGAAAACGCTCTAGACCTCGCCGCATCCGCCCTGCGGGCGCCGAAGCTGTGGGCCGATCCGCTGAGCGCGACGGTGAAGACACTTCCCGTGATCGTCCTCATGCTCGTCGCGCTGGCCATGGCCCCGTCCCGGTGATCGGCCCGGCCGCGCTCCGGCCGGAGGGCGGCGGTCGAGCCACCCGCCATGCAAAAGTTGGTGGAAGCCGGCCGCCGATCGATTAAGCAGCGTTGGCATCGGTCCACGACGCAATGGGAGGCTCTGACATCATGAAGACGCGCATCACGGAATTGTTCGGCATCAAGCACCCGATCATCCAGGGCGGCATGCACTACGTCGGCTACGCCTCGCTGGCGGCCGCCGTCTCCAATGCCGGCGGCCTCGGCATCATCACCGCGCTGACGCAGCCGACGCCGGAGGATCTCGCCAAGGAGATCGCCAAGTGCCGCGAGCTGACGGACAAGCCGTTCGGCGTCAATCTGACATTCCTGCCCTCGTTCAACGCCCCTCCGTATCCCGAATTCATCCAGGCCATCGTCGAGGGCGGCGTCCGCGCCGTGGAGACGGCGGGCCGCAGCCCGGAGGAGCACATGCCGGCGCTGAAGGCGGCGGGCGTCAAGGTCATCCACAAGTGCACGTCGGTCCGTCACTCGCTGAAGGCGGAGCGCATCGGCTGCGACGCGGTGAGCGTCGACGGCTTCGAGTGCGGCGGTCACCCGGGCGAGGACGACGTGCCCAACATGATCCTGCTGCCGCGCGCGGCGGAAGAGCTGAAGATCCCCTTCGTCGCCTCCGGCGGCATGGCCGACGGGCGCAGCCTGGTGGCGGCCATGGCACTGGGCGCGGAAGGCATGAACATGGGCACGCGCTTCATGGCCACGGTCGAGGCGCCGGTGCATGACAACGTCAAGCAGGCGCTGGTCGAGGCCGACGAGCTGCAGACGCGGCTCATCATGCGGCCCTTGCGCAATACCGAGCGCGTGCTGACCAACGCTGCCGTCGAGCGCATTATCGAGGTCGAGCGCGAGAAGGGCGCCGCGACGACGATCGCCGACGTGCGTGAATACGTCGTCGGCGCGCAGAACCGCCGCGTGCTCCACGAGGGCGTTATGGATGCCGCCGCCTGGAGTTGCGGCATGGTGGCGGGGCTGATCCACGACGTCCCGACCTGCCAGGAACTGATCGATCGCATCATGAGCGAGGCCGAGGCGATCATCCGCAAGAGGCTGGAAGGCTTCCTCGCCGCGGCATAGCCCCCGCGTGGCCACGCGGCGGCGAGATCGTCGCGCGTCTCAGGCGCGTCCGACGATTTCGCCGTCGAGTGCCCGCTCGATGGCGCCCGCCCCCACATAGGGCGAGCGCCCGCTCGGCGGATGCACCAAGTCGCGGGCACACAGCATCAGCCCGCGCCACTCTTCCTCGGTCATCGGTCCGCCGCTCTCCCGCTCGCGACGAAAATCCTGCAACGCGCCGCGCAGCGCCCGCTCCGGGTCGGCGGAGGGCGGCAAGTGCGCAAGGCGCTCGAGCAACAAGGTGACGGTGGTCTGCGACATGGCGCTTTCCCCGCTCAAAGGCGCGCTCAGCTCGGCTATAGAGTAGTAGCCTTGCCCTCTTCTTCAAGCCCAATTCCGTCGCCGAAATGGTTGCGCGCGCGGCAGCGTCCGCGGAACAGGCCCCCGGCTTGCCGGTTGTGTAACGTGGCCCGAAGGGGCAGGGCGCGGAATGCCGGGAGGGGATTGTGGACGTGGCCGTCGTCCTGGGCAGCGCAGCTGGACTTTGCTCGACGATCAGCTTCGCTCCGCAAGCGTTCAAGATCATCCGCAGGCGCGATACGCACAGCCTGTCGGCCGGCATGTATGCGCTGACCGTGACCGGCTTTGCGCTCTGGGTGAGCTACGGCATCGCGCTACGCCAATGGCCGTTGATCCTCGCCAACGGCATTTGCCTTGCAGTGTCCACGTTCATTCTCGTGATGATCCTCTTGCCATCGCGGCAGAAGAACGAGGTCGCCGATGCCGTCGATCCGACGAAATAATGGCCAGGGCTTCGAGGGCGGCGCATGAGGGAGGAGACAAGCCTGCTTGCGCCGCTCGATGAGCGGACCGTGCACGTCTGCGTCGACATGCAGCGCCTGTTCGCCCAAGGCACGGATTGGGCAATGCCGTGGTTCGAGCGTGTCCTGCCGAACGTCCAACGCATCGTTGGCGCCTGGCCGCGGCGAACTCTCTTCACGCGTTTCGTCCCGGCCCGCGCCCCCGGCGACGGCCATGGTACCTGGCGGCGCTACTATGAGCGCTGGCCATCGATGACGCGCGAACGCCTCGCCGACGGCATGATCGACGTTGTGCCCGAGTTAGGAGAACTGGCCCCGGCCGCCCCGATCGTGGACAAGGCCGTCTACTCGCCCTGGCTGACGGGGCGGCTCGACGCCCTCCTCCGCGACCGATCTGCTGACACCGTGGTGATCACTGGCGGCGAAACCGACGTGTGCGTCCTGGCCACCGTGCTCGGCGCGGTTGATCACGGCTATCGGGTGGTCATCGTGACCGACGCGCTGTGCAGCTCGTCGGACGAGACGCACGATGCCATGATGACGCTCTATCACAATCGCTACAGCCAGCAGGTCGAAGCGGCGACGACCGAGCAGGTGCTCGAGGGCTGGTTGCCGAAGCAGCCTTAGGCTTGGGGCTTGCGCCCGGCGGAACCGGGGCCAAACTGCGCAGTTGGGCAGGTATGAGCACGCGCCCGGCGCACGGCGGGCCGAGCGGAGGCGCACGTGGCGGACAAGGCACTGACGAGCTACCGCGCCAAGCGCGATTTTACCAAGACGGCGGAGCCGAGCGGCAAGCTTGATGTGCAGCCGTCCAACCGGCGCCGCTTCGTCGTCCAGAAGCATGCGGCGACGCGCCTGCACTACGACCTCAGGCTCGAGCTGGATGGCGTCTTCAAGTCGTGGGCGGTGACGCGCGGCCCCTCTCTCGATCCCCAGGACAAGCGCCTTGCCGTGGAGGTGGAGGATCATCCGCTCGACTACGGCGATTTCGAAGGCACCATTCCCAAGGGACAGTACGGCGGCGGCACCGTTCAACTGTGGGACAGGGGGTATTGGGAGGCCGAGGGCGCGACGTCGCCCGAAGAGGGGCTCGCGCAAGGCGACTTCAAATTTACGCTCGACGGGGCGCGGCTGAAGGGCAGTTGGGTGCTGGTCCGCATGAAGCGCGACCGCGAGCGCAGCAAGCGCACCAACTGGCTGCTGATCAAGCATCGCGATGAGTTCGCGGCCCCAAGCGACGGCGCTGCCGTGCTCGACGACGATCGGTCCGTCGCCTCCGGCCGCACCATGGCCGAGATCGCCGCGGGTCGGGGGCGCCCACCCAAGCCCTTCATGTTGTCCGGCGCCATGGAAGCCGATGCCGTCTGGGACAGCCGCGACGGCCTCGCCGCGGACCAGCGGGTGGGTGATGGCGAAGTTGGGAGCGGCGCACCCTCGGCGAAGCGAAAGACAACGGCACGCCGCCGGGCGAAGGCGCCGCCGAGCGCGTCGATGCCGGACTTCATCGCCCCCCAGCTCAGCGAGACCGTGGCACGGCCCCCCGCCGGCTCCGGCTGGGTTCATGAGATCAAATTCGACGGCTACCGCGTCCAGATGCGCGTCGCCGCAGGGCGCGTCACGCTGTTCACCCGCAAGGGCCTCGACTGGACCGAGCGGTTCGGTGCCGTGGCGGCCGCGGCCAGCGCCTTGCCCGACTGCATCATCGACGGCGAGGTGGTGGCCCTCGACCACAACGGGGCGCCCAATTTCTCGGCGCTCCAGGCCGCCTTGGCGGATGGCGCGAGCGACGACCTTTTATTCTACGGCTTCGATTTGCTCCACGCCGACGGCGAGGACCTGCGCGGCAGGCCGTTGTCCGAGCGCAAGGCCCGCCTTCAGGCCATCCTGAGCGCTTTGCCCGAGGTCGACGGCCGGTACATCCGCTACGTCGAGCATTTCGAGGCGGGGGGCGAGGCCGTGCTGCGTTCGGCGTGCAAGCTTTCGCTCGAAGGCATCGTCTCCAAGCGGCTCGACGCCTCCTATCAATCCGGTCGCAGCCAAAGCTGGGTGCGCTCCAAGTGCCGCGCCGGGCACGAGGTGGTGATCGGCGGCTGGACGACCACCGGAAGCAAGTTCCGCTCGTTGCTCGTCGGCGTCTATCGCGGCGATCGCCTGGTCCCCATCGGCCGGGTCGGCACCGGCTATAGCCAGGCCAAGGTCGGCCGGCTGCTACCGCGGCTCAAGGCCGTCGAGGCCAGCCGCTCGCCCTTTACTGGCGAAGGAGCCCCGCGGAAGACGGCGGGGGTGCATTGGACGCGGCCCGAGCTCGTAGCCGAGATCGAGTTCGCCGGTTGGACCGATGGTGGACAGGTTCGCCAGGCGGCGTTCAAGGGACTGCGCGAGGACAAGCCCGCAGCCGAGATCAGGGCCGAGGAGCCGGTGTCTCCGGAGGTGATCGACGCGGCGCTGCCCGCACCGCCGAAGCAGGCTACGACCGGGGCGAGCCGCCGCGGAGCGGCTGCCAAACCGATCGTCATGGGGGTGTTGATCTCCAAGCCCGACAAGCCGTTGTGGCCGGCGGAGGAGGCCGGGGGGGCGATCACCAAACTCGATCTGGCTCGGTATTTCGAGGCTGTCGGCCCCTGGCTCATCGAGCACATCCGGGGCCGTCCCTGTTCCCTCATTCGCGCTCCCGACGGCATTGCCGCCGAGTGCTTCTTCCAGCGCCATGCCATGCGCGGCACCTCCAGCCTGCTCGAACTCGTCACGGTCTCCGGCGACCGCAAGCCCTACCTGCAGATCGACCGCGTCGAAGGCCTGGCGGCGGTGGCTCAGATCGCCGGTGTCGAGCTGCATCCCTGGAACTGCGCACCCGGCCAGCCGGAACTGCCCGGGCGACTGATCTTCGATCTCGACCCGGGTCCCGATGTACCCTTCACGGCGGTGGTGGAGGCGGCTCGGGCGCTGCGCGAACGTCTGGACGAGCTCGGCCTGGTCAGCTTCTGTAAGACCACCGGTGGCAAGGGGCTGCACGTCGTGACGCCGCTCGACGTCGCCGCGGCTCGGTCGAAGGCGCAGCCGGGCTGGCCCGAGGCCAAGGCCTTCGCCCAGGAGGTTTGCCGCCGCATGGCGCATGAGCAGCCGGATCGCTACCTGATCAACATGGCCAAGAAGCTCAGGCCCGGCCGTATCTTTCTCGACTATTTGCGCAACGACCGCATGGCCACGGCGGTGGCGCCGCTATCGCCCCGCGGTCGCCCCGGCGCCACCGTCTCGATGCCGCTCACCTGGCCGCAAGTGCGCGCCGATCTCGATCCCAAGCGCTTCACCCTGCGCACCGTGCCGCAACTGCTCGCCAAGACCAGCGCATGGGCCGACTACGCTCGGGGCGCGCGTCCGCTCACAGTGGCGATGACGCGGCTCGGCTCGTCCAAGGCCGCCGCCTGACCTTGCCCGATCACACCACCGGCGGACGGCCTGCTCGGGCCGCCCGTCGGCGAATCATGTCGCATCATGCGCGCGGGTGCTTGACGCCGGCTGGCGTGATAGGCAAATAAGTTATTGAAAGAACATAGTTTTTAACTGTTCTAAAGAGCGCGACGGATGATCGTTTGTTCGTGCAACGTGCTGACCGACAAGCAGGTGTTGGCCACGTTGGAGAGTGAAACGGCGGGTCGGCCCCGTTCGCCGGGGCAGGTCTATCGGTGTCTGGGCTGCAAGCCGAGCTGCGGCCGCTGTCTGATCCGCGTGCGCCAACTGCTCGAGGATGCGCGGCACTCCGAGTGCGAGGTCGGATGCGCCACCTGTCCGGCCGCGGCGCACCCTGACTGGGCGGCGGGTGGGGACGTGCGGCCACAGCGCATCTCCGTACCGGTCGCGCGGCGCTACCGCCGCTCTGAGCCGCAGCCCGGCGCCGACGTGATGATCGCCCAGGCCGCCGAATAGGCTGGCCTCGCCCCCTACGGCTGCGCTGCGATCGCTCGTTCAATCCAAGGCGGCCGACCGGACGGACGATGTCCGGCCGGAATTGGCGATGGCCGCAGGCTACGGTGGTGCGGGCGCGCCGTCAGCCGCTTGTCGCAAGCCCCAGCCACACTCCTCCGAGCTTCTCGATCAGGGCATCGCGCCCCAGTTATGCGATCGCCCCGGCATGCGCCGCCGCGGGCGGTGCCTTCGTCGTGCCTCTTGCGTCACAACGCATTCGCCTCTAGTTTAGAATGATCCTAAGGAGGCGGTTACACATGAAGGGCGACGCGAAAGTCATCGAGTATCTCAATCGCGGCCTGCGCAGCGAGCTCACGGCCATCAACCAGTATTGGTTGCACTACCGCATCCTGGACAATTGGGGCCTCAAGGCGCTCGCCAAGAAGTGGCGTGCGGAATCGATCGAGGAGATGCATCATGCGGATCGGTTCACCGACCGCATCCTGTTCCTCGAGGGTTTCCCCAATATGCAGGTGCTCGATCCGCTGAGGATCGGCCAGACGGTGACGGAGATCATGGAAGCGGATCTGGCGGCGGAGAACGACGCCCGTTCGCTCTACCAGGAGGCTGCCACCTATTGCCACAGCGTCAAGGACTATCCGTCACGGGACCTGTTCGAAGCGCTGATGAAGGATGAGGAAGGCCACATCGACTTTCTCGAGACCCAGCTCGAGTTGATCGGGCGGCTGGGAGAGCAGCTCTACTCGCAGAACCACATCGGCGAGCTCGACGACTGAGCATTTCGCCGTTGGATGAGCTCATCATCCTTTGAATCGGGAACGCTTCTCCTGCGATTGGGTGGTTTCACCCAATCGCGAAGAGCCCTCGCGCAGCCGCTTTGCTGACGTGCCCGCTTAAGGCAAAGCCCAGGCTCATTCGGCGAGCACCCGGGTCGCAGGCATGACGATCTCCACCAGCGTGCCCTCGTCCTTGGCGCTGGTGATTGCCAGCGCGCCGCGATTGGCTTCGGTCAGGGCCTTGGTCAGCGGTAGCCCAAGCCCCGTTCCCCCCGACCGACGCGTCGTGGCGAGCTGACGGAAGGGCTGGAGGGCCACCGCGACCTCGTCCTGCGACATGCCGATGCCCGTATCGCGCACGCGCAGAATGACCTCTCCGATCTCGCTCTGCGTGGTCGAGATGATCACTTGCCCGCCCGCGTCCGTGAATTTCAGGGCGTTGGCCAGGACGTTCAGCACCACTTGGCGGAGCGAGCGCTCATCGGCGACGATCGCCGGCAGGCGCGAGGCAAGCGACGTGCGCAGCACGACGCGCTCGCGGTTGGCCTGCTGCTGCATGATGGCGACGCAACTGGTGACGAGCGCGTTCAGGTGCACGCGGGTGAAATCGAGCTCGAGCTTGCCGGCCTCGACCTTGGCGAGGTCAAGGAGGTCGTTGACCAGGCTGATGACGTGACCGCCGGACTCGTGGATGCCGCGGACGTATTCCCGGTAACGCTCGTTGCCGATCGCGCCGAAGCGCTCCTCCAGCATCACCTCGGCGAATCCAATCATGGCGTTGAGGGGGGTGCGGATCTCGTGGCTCATCTTGGCCAGGAAATCCGACTTCTGGGCGCTCGCCTTTTCGGCGAATCGCTTGGATTCCAGCAGCTCGCCCTCGGCCTTCTTCCAGGCGGTCAGGTCGCGTACCACCGCGCAGAATTTCGATTCGGCCGCATCGCCGACACGCCCGAGCGTCATGAACAACGGGGAGCGGCCGCCCTGGCGCACACGCCCCGTCACCTCCCGACCATCATTCAGCACGCTCGCCATGCTGCTCGACCTGAGACCGTCCAGGTAGTCGAGCGCGATGCTGTGGCTCTCCGGCGCCAGCAGAAAGCCCAGGCTCTCGCCGGCGACGTCGGCTTGATCATAGCCGAACAGCGCCTGCGCGGCTCGGTTGAGCGATAGGATCCGACCGGACGCGTCAAGCAGGATGACCCCATCGGTGGCCGTATCGAGGATGGACGTGAGTTCGGCTGCCCGGCGTTCCTGTTCCACGAGCTGGGCACGGAGCGTCGCGACGCGGGGATCGGCCGGCTCGGCCGTCACCGGCTGGGCGCTGATCAGCGTTGCCGGCTCACCCTGCCAATCGAGGTTCGCAATCTCGGCATCCACCGGCACGCGCAGCCCGTCGGCGGTGGTCAATGTGAGCCGTGCACTGCGGCTCGTCGACATGACCGGACCGCCGAACACCTGGTCGAGGCCGGCTTCCCCGATGGCGCTCACGCCCGGGTAGCGGGCCAGCGCGAGGAAGGCACGGTTGGCGTAGAGCACGCGCTCGCCGCGGTTGACCATCACGGCCAACGGGATGCGATCCAGCGCGGCGCGGCCGGCATCGAGCGGCGGGGCCTTGACGGCCGTCCCGGGGGCGGCGGCCGCAACGGAGGCGGGCAGGGGCGGCGCCGGATCCGGCACGGCAGGCGCCTGCTCAATCCGGGGCGCCTGCTCGGCAATGCGCGGCGGCGCGTCTCGACCGCCGGCTGCCGCGTCGGCGCCGGCAGGGGCGGCCGGTCCCTCCTCGTCCAGTCGCGCGCCGAGCGCCCTGGCGATCTCGCGCAGCGCCTGCCGGTCTCCCGCCGAGAGCGCGGGTCTGGCGGGCGGGCGGGCGGGCGGCGACGGGCTGCGGGCGCCGGGGGATGGCGCGATGGAGGAGGCCGGCTGCGGGCCCGGTGGCCGTTGTTCCGCCTCGTGCGGAGCGCCGTCGGGGCGCACTGCCGTCGGCGCGGCGGGGCGGAATGGGACCACCCTGGACCCGGCGTGGTCGTCGAGCACGCCGGCAAGGGCCCGGGCCGGCGGAACCTGCGGCGGCGGTCCGTAGAGGTGCGCCTCGCGCCCGCCGGGCGATGAGTCGCGCTGTGGGGCCGGGGCGGTGCTGGGCCAGGCGATCTCGGCTTCGTCGCCGAGCCTGATCAGCCCGAAGCCGCGCTGGCCGGCGATCTCTCCCGAGGTGCCCGCGAGCGGCACGCCCGCGAGCTCGACGGCGACTGCTGTCGTCGTGGCGCCCACGCGCCAGCGCACGGTCCGGCCCGACCAGGTCTCGCGACCGGCGAGGGCAGCCGCCACCGCCCCGTCGTCCACCACGGCGTCGCCCAGATCGGCCCAGGTGCGGCCGACGATGGCAGATGCCTCGCCGACCGCCTGCTCAAGCTCGGGTGAAACCGAGACGAAAACCCCCGCCTCGTTCGTCCGCCAAAGGAATCGCATGGTGGGGCGCACGCCGGCCAATTCGCGCAGGCGCTCGATCGGCGTTCGGTGTGGCGGCGCGGCCGGAGGCTGGGCTTCCTGCGATTGCCACGGGCGCCCCTTGCTCCACGACGCCGGGACACTGGCGGCCGCCTCGACAAGGATGCCGGTGCCGCCGCGGGCCAGTTGGACATGTCGATTGGTGCAGGCGAGCAGCACCGGGCCGCTGGCGCCATCGAACCGCAGTCGCTCGACGCGGACGGCTCCCGGCCGCAAGGTGGTAGCGAATTGCCTGAGCCGCTGCCGGCTCGAGGCCGACAGGCGCTCGGCCAGGCCTCGCCCGCGGGTGGACGACCACAAGAGGGCGCCGTCGGCAGCCCACAGCGCGCACGTCGATGCCTCCGTCACCTCCGATCCGGATATCGAAGGTGCCAAAAGGCTCGCCAAGGCTTCGCGACCGTACGTATCGGCCATGGTGCAACCAGCTTCGGGGGGGCGGATCCAAGTCGAGGCGAGTTTAGCAGCTTCGACAGACGGCCGTCACTGCCCGCGGCATTTGATTATCGTTGTCCACCTGACAAAGTTAACGTGTAAGCTGCCAGCGGCATAGGCCCTTGATGTTGCGCTGCACAATGTGATATTGCGTTGCACAATCGGTCTGTTCGCCAGGGAGGTTGCGACCATGGACGCCAGCAAATTCACCCCCAAGTTCGAGGTCCCGGAGGAGATGCGCGACTTCGCCGAAAAGAGCGTCGATCAGGCCCGCAAGGCGTTCGACGGCTTCATCGGCGCCGCGCAGAAGGCGATGGACTCCTGGGAGGGATCGACCGCGACGGCGCGCTTCGGCTCCCAGGATCTGACGCGCAAGACGCTGGGCTATGCCGAGCAGAACATGCACGCGGCGTTGGATCATGCACAGCGGCTCGTGCGGACCAAGGACATGCAGGAAGCCTTGAAGCTGCAGGCGGATTTCGTGCAGGCGCAGTTCGTGGCGTTGCAAGAGCAGGCCAAGGAATTGGGGGCCACCATCCAGAAGGGTGCGAGCGAGGCTGCCAGCAAGGCCAAGTCCTCGATCTAGAGCTTTGTGATTGGGTGACATCACCCAATCATAAGAGAAGCGCTCCAGCTTCAAGACGCCATGAGCATTCTGTGCCATCGGATGATCTGATCCAATGGCAAAAGATGCTCTAGGGCATCGAAGGCGAAAGCTGATGTCGCCGGCGAAGTACGTCTCGCCCGGCGACCTTGGGCCGCACCGCGGCGGGCAGCGAGGGGACCATCATGGCAGGCGAGAAATCGACAGGCTCCAAGCCAACTGCTCCGGCGAGGCCAACTGCTCCGGCGAGGCGAGCTGCCACGGCCGGCGCCGCGCCAGCGAAGCCGTCGACGGCGGACTCCAGCACGACGCAACCGGCCAACGCCGCGGCCGAAGCGCCAACGCCGGCCCGTCCCGCGGCGGCCAGCGCGTCATCGACGACGGCTTTGCCGCCAACCGTCCAGCCGGCAACGGCCAAATCCCCTGCCGCCAAACCCCCAGCCGCCAAACCCCCAGCCACCAAGATCCCGGCGACCAAGCCCCCGGCGACCAAGCCCCCGTCGGGCCAAACTCCTGCGGCAAAGCGCCCTGTCGCCAGGGCCGCCGTCGCCAAGGCGCCGGCTTCCGTGCTTCCGAAGGTCGAGCCGGCGGTCGAACCCGTAGCCGTCAAGCCGGAGCCCTCGCCGACGGGCGCGCAGTCGCCGGCGCCAAGTGCCATGGCCCCGTCGGAAGGCGCGGCCTCGGTTTTGTCCCGCGCGACGGCCGACGCCCGGCGGATCCAGCCCCCGGCGTCACCGAAGCCCGACCGCACGGCCGCTGCCAGGCAGCGTACGGCCGCGCGTTTGGCGGAGGATCCGCGGGCGGTCGCCAAAGCCGCAGGACTCAACGAGGAAGACGCGCTGGAGCCGCTCGCGGTTGCCGAGGCCTTCGTTGCGGCGACCCAGGAGTTCGCTCATCCCGCCACGCTGGTGCAGCCTGTCGCCGCGGTGTTCGAGACCCGCTTCGGTCCCAGGACCCTAGCCGCCTCGCAAAGCCTGATGGAGCTCAACGCCAAGGTTCTCGAGCTTTGGCGCGCGCAGGCCGAGTCGACCCTGTCGCTCTGGCAGGGCATGGTCGGCGTGACCTCGCTCAGCGAGGCCGTCCAGCTGCAGACGAGCCACCTGCGCAGGCACTACGAGGAGACCAGCCGACGGGCCCGGGACATTGCCCAGACGGCTGCGCGGATGGCCTCGGGCCTGGCGCTCGAGGCCAAGGCCGAGATTCCGCCCAGGGAGCGCTGACGCGCCAGCTTGGCGTGGACAAATGATGGGGACAAATTGCGGAGATCTTGCCATGGGCGCAGTTTGCCCATAGGTTCCGCGTCGCCGATGCAGCTGTAGCTCAGTTGGTTAGAGCGCTAGATTGTGGATCTAGAGGTCCCCCGTTCGAGCCGGGGCAGCTGTACCATCGTCTCGAAGAATCCCGACAGAACAATTTTCTCACATGGCGGGCTCGCGTTGACCCGATTGCTGTGACGAAGCGTTACGCGACAGCGTCCAGGCGGTGAGCTTCGTTCGGACGGTGTGGCTCAATGCCGCACGAGTGGGGGATCATGCGGTTTATCGAGACGTTTCAGATCTATGACTTCGTTGATACCACCGCCAGCTTGTTCTTTGCCTTTGTCCTGGGCAGAATCATTGGCGTCGAGCGCCAATACCGACAGCGAACGGCGGGGCTGCGCACCAACGTCCTAGAGCATTTCCGCGTTTCTTCGAATCGCCGAAATGCTCTATCTATTTGATTTGTCGCGTTTTCTTCACGCGAACCGGCGTCCACTTCGCTCGAAAACGCTCTAGTGGCCGTCGGCGTCGCCGCATTCGTCGATCTGGCAATGCGCATCTACGGTGCCGAAGGTGCGGCGCGCGTGATCTCCTACGTGGTCTCGGGCATCGGGTTTCTGGGCGCCGGTGTGATCATGAAGGAGGGGTTGAATATCCTCGGACTGAACACGGCGGCGAACTGTGGTGCTCGGCCGCCGAGGGCGCGTGCGCCGGCGCGGATATGGCGGCGCAAGCGGCGCTGGTGACGCTGTTCGTCATGGCCGGCAACACCCTGCTCCGGCCGCTGGTGAACGCCATCAACCGTATCCCGCTCGACGAAGAAGCCTCGGAAGCGATCTACGAGGTGAGCGTCGTGACTGCGCGGGAGGCCGCGGACCGCGCCAAGGAGGAACTCGTTGCGGCAGGTGCCGAGCATCTCGCACGCCACCTGGAACTCCAGCACCGGCGACTGATGCGGGCTTCGCGCCAGCCTGTGTCGGTGATGCTCCCGTCCAACGGCGAATGCTCCAGAGAATTTAAGATCCAGAAGCACAGCGCATCAAGCCTTTGCTATGAGCAGGGCTCTTGTCCAAAACGCTGGCTCACCTTCTTGGATCATGCTCTGGGTCGATACCGGTAACAGCGCCCCTCGGGCGCCACGTCTAGTGCGGCCGGATGCGTTTGCTGGACCGGGGCATATGCGCGGCAGGCCGAAGTGCTGTGCGACGGACGGGGGCTCGCGGCGACGACATAACTCTGGGCTATGCGAACAGATCGCCGGCCGCCCCGGAGTTGAGAGGCTCCGGTGTGGAGCATCCGGCATTCGTCAAGTTGGGGCCGAGCTCCAGGCGAAAGTCGAAAACCTCCGGCCCCATGAGCAACACTTGATGTCGTGTGACACGTGGGATCTAAGGATCCGATTAGCGACGGGAATCGGATCGGCCAGACCTGCCAGTCCGCTCCCGATGCTGCCGCACCGAGGCGCAGACAGCCGGTCCCGCCGCCCGGTTCCGTCCGGCTTGATCCGAACAGGCTCCGGGGAAGGGCGCCCTCAGACGGACGCTTTGGAACGCTTACGCGCCGACGTGGAGGCTGCCTTGGCAGCGCTCGCCGTCCGCCCGCCATCGTTGGCGGCGGCGCGCCGCCGCCGCTGCTGACCAAGTCCCATGGACTTTGCCAGAGCCGAGCGCGATGCGGCGTAGTTCGGCGCGACCATCGGATAGTCGGCAGGAAGGTTCCATTTCGCCCGATACTGTTCGGGCGTCATGTCGTAGGCGGTGCGGAGGTGCCGCTTCAACGACTTGAACTTCTTGCCGTCTTCCAGACACACGATGAAGTCGGGCGTGACCGACTTCTTGATCGGCACGGCCGGCACCTGCGGCTCGACAGGCGCCTCGACAGCACCCGTCGACAGCTTTGCCAATGTATCGTGGATTGAGCCGATCAGCTGAGTCAGCTGCGCGCCATCCGTCTGATTGTTCGCCACGTATGCGGCAACAATCTCCGCGGTCAGCTCGATAAGATGTTGGGGTTCTGGGGTGTCCGTCATTGAATCGATCCTCTAACGGATCGTGAAACTAAGCATTGTTCGCGAAATTGCAACGCTCAATTGAGAGATAACTTCAAAATTGTTTGCGGCGCCGCGCCGTCGCCCCTACGGCGCCGGGCGCGCTTCGCCATATCCGCGCGCCCTTGGCGAATCCACCTTCCCGCCCGCGTCAGAGAAGCTCACCGCGGCGTCTTCGGCGTGGTGCGGTCGGCACCCGTGGGTGGGGCCTTGGCCGTATGGCGCTTCTGCCGTGGTGCTCGAGTCACGGATGACGGGTCGCTCGCGGGGAACGTGTCCTCGAGCGACTTGTCGAGCGCCTTTTCCTCGCGCGTCTCGCGTCCCCGGTCTGTCGCTTGCGTGCCCATGATCCGTCTCCTTCTGGATAGAGAGGCAACGGATCATGGGCACGGCCGGTTCCGGAGGTCCGGCGGCTCCTTCGTGGTCGCGCGATCCGAGCGAGCGCTATGCGCTTGTCAGCGGTGCGGATGGGCCGGCGATGACGACGACGTGCAGCCTCCGGGGGCCGTGGGCCCCCAGCAGCAACGTGCGCTCGATGTCGGCCGAGCGGGACGGGCCGGTGATCCAGTTGACGGTGCGCGGCATTTCGACGCCGCGCAGCCTCGCCCAGACGTCCTCGTAGTGACCGACGAGGTCGCGCGCGTCCAGCACGACGACGTGGTTGTCGGGCAGGAAGTTCAGGGTCGTCGGATTGGCGTGCCCCGAGACCATGACGAGCGTGCCGGTCTCGGCCACGCCCGCATAGGCGTGGCTGACCGCGTTGAGGTCGCCGCCGGCGCTCGGCCCCACGGCGACGGCAAGGGCCGTCTCCTGCCAGGGCATCGCCGCGAGCCGTGGATCATCGCCCATGCGCACTGTGGCCGGCAGGTTCTGGTCGCGCAGATAGGCGGCGACGGCCAGCGGCACGTCCGCCGCGCCGGCGACGAGCGCAACTGTCGCCTGAACCGCTTCGGCATAACGTCTGAACAGGGCGATGCGCTCGGTACCGGTCACGTCACCGCGCTGCGGTACGATGCCGGGTGCGGCGCGCTTCAGTCGCTCGTCAACGGCCGCGCGCCGCGGCGCTTCACGGCCGCTCACCCCGAGCGATCGTCGGATGTTGCTCAAGATCTCGTCGCGTCCGCTGCTCATCGGGGCTGTGTCCGTCTCTGCATCGGGTGGCACGGCTCAGGCACGGCCGCCCCGCTCGCCGCGCCAGCGCGCCTGGAAGGTTGCTCCTTCCGGCGCGGGAAGATCGCGGTACTCCGTCCATCCCCCGGCGAAGGGCAGCCTGCGGAACCTGCCGCGGGCGCGGCCGGCGTACGCAAGCATTCCCATGGCGGCTCGCGTGACGAGGCGGTACAGCCTCGGCCGCTTGGCGAAGAATGCCCAGAACGCCAACCCGCTGCGGGTCGCCGCCGGGGTCAGATGGCGCTCGAACTCGCGCTCACGCCAATGCCGCATCAGCTTGGGCAGGGGAATGCGGACCGGGCAGACCTCTTCGCAACGGCCACAGAAGGTCGATGCGTTGGGCAGGTGAGCGGCCTTGTCGACGCCGATGAGCGAAGGGGTGAGTACGGCGCCGATCGGGCCTGGATAGACCCAGCCGTAGGCATGGCCGCCGATGCTTTCGTAGATCGGACAGTGGTTCATGCACGCGCCGCAGCGGATGCAGCTGAGCACGTCGCGGAAGCTGGTGCCGAGCATCGCCGAGCGGCCGTTGTCGAGCAGCACGACGTGGTAGGCGCCCGGGCCGTCCACATCGTCCGGGCGGCGCGGGCCGGTCGAGAAGGTGGTGTAGACCGATATCTCCTGCCCCGTCGCCGAGCGGGCCAGGACGCGCAGCAACTGGGCGCAGTCCTCGAGCGTCGGCACGACCTTCTCGATGGAGGCGAGCACGATATGCGCCTTCGGCAGCGTTTGGGTCAGATCGCCGTTGCCTTCATTGGTCACGATGACCGAGGTGCCGGTCTCGGCAATCAGGAAGTTGGCGCCGGTGATGCCGACGTCCGCCGCCAGGAACCGTTGGCGCAGCACCTGGCGCGCCTCGGCGAGCAACGTGGCCGGCTGCGAGAGGTCGCGGTCGCGGGGCAGGTCGGTGTGGACGCGGCGGAAGTCGGCCTCGATCTGCTTGGCGCTGAGGTGCAGCGCCGGCCCGATGATGTGCGAAGGCATCTCGTGGCGCAGCTGGATGATGTACTCGCCCAGGTCCGTCTCCACCGGCACGATGCCGGCCTGCTCCAGGTGATCGTTAAGCCCGATCTCCTCGGCGATCATGCTCTTGCCCTTGGTCACCGTCTTGGCATCGAGCGACTGACAGAGCGAGGTGATGATGGCGCGCGCCTCGGCTGCGTCGCGCGCGAAGTGCACTTGGCCGCCGCTCGCCGTGACGGTGTCGACATAGCGCTCCAGATAGAGGTCGAGGTGCGCCAGCGTGTGGTGCTTGATATCGCGGGCCGAGTCGCGCAGCGCTTCGAACTCCGGCAACTGCCCGGCCGCCTCCCGGCGCCGCGCGGCGAAGCCTTCGCGCATGCCGCTCAGGACGGATTGCAATTGCGCGTTCGCCAGGGCCTGGCTCGCGTTGGCCTTGAAGGACGGAGACGTGACGGGGGCGACCATGGGGCCTACCTTCGACTAGAGCGTTTTCGAGCGAAGTGGACACCGGTTCGCGTGAAGAAAACGCGATAAATCAAACAGATAGAGCGCTTCGGCGATTCGAAGAAACGCGGAAATGCTCTACCGTGCTGCCGGATGGGGTCCGGCCGATCCGGGGGACATGCTCCGCCTTCTCGAAACCGCGGTGCCGCGCGACCGGAAAGGCACCCGACGCGCGTCACGATCGGTGTTCCGCGGGCTTGGGGGCGCCGATCGGCGGTGCCTCGGTCGTCCCCGCCAGCACCTCCGCCACGTGCCGCACGGCGATGGCGTGTCCCTCCCGGGAGAGTTTCCCGGCCATGTTCATGAGGCAGCCGAGATCGCCCGCAAGCAGCATCGAGGCGCCCGTCTCGACGGCGCGGCGCGTCTTCTGAGCGACGATGGCATTGGAGATCTGCCCGTACTTGACGGCGAACGTGCCGCCGAAGCCGCAGCAGGTGTCCGCATCCGTCATCTCGACGAGCTCCAGCCCCTTGACCGAGGCGAGCAGGCGTCGTGGCTGAGTGGAGATTCCCAGCTCGCGCAAGCCGGAACAAGCGTCGTGGTAGGTGGCGATGCCCTGGTATTCGGCATTGACGGTGGTGACGCCGAGCACGTCGACCAGGAAGCTGGTCAGCTCCCATGTCTTGGCCGCCAGCGCGCGCGCTTTGGGTAGCCAGTTCGGATCGTCGGCGAACAACTCCGGGTAGTGGACGCGGATCATGCCCGCGCACGATCCCGACGGCGCGACGACGTAGTCGAAGCCCGAAAAGGTGCGAATCATCTGCTCGGCAATACTGCGCGCATTGGCACGATCACCGGAGTTATAGGCAGGCTGCCCACAGCAGGTCTGGCTCGGGACCTCGACGCGGCAGCCAGCCTGCTCGAGCAGCTTGACGGCGGCGAAGCCGACCGAGGGCCGCATCAGGTCGACGAGGCACGTGACGAACAGGCCGACGCGGGGCCCGCTGGTCTTTGGCATCCGTACTCCTCCAAACCTCGTGTGCGGTCTGCCCTACCGGGTGCGGCGCGACTGAAAGGGCCGATCCGAGCGGGGCGCTGCCGTTCGGCAGCCTGGACTCGTTCTATCCGATCAGATGAGCATATCTGACCGGTAAATGCGCGGATCGCGCGCCGTGCGGATGGGAGGCCACGGCGACGGCCATCCCGTTCCGTGCGGCGCCGGCCTTCACGAGCCCGTCTTGCCGTCGGCGCCGAAGCGCTTGAGGTAGGCGACGAGATCGTCGATGTCCTTGTCGTTCTTGATGCCGACGAAGATCATCTTGGTTCCGGGGATCTTCGCCTTTGGATCACGGATGTAGTCCTTGAAGGTGGCCTCGTCCCAGGTGAGATCCGACGCCTTGTTGGCTGCCGAGTAGCTGTAGTTTGGGGCGGTGCCGGACTTGCGGCCGATCAGGCCGTTGAGCTCCGGGCCGACGAGGTTGCGGGCGCCTTCGCCGATCTGGTGGCAGGCTCTGCACTTCAAGAAGACCTTCTCACCCGCCGCGGCGTCCTGGGCGAAGGCCGGGCTCGCCCCAGCGAGCAGGCCGGCGAGCACGAAAGCGGCAGTCAAGCGATGCATGGTCGGAGGTCTCCTGCGGCGCGCGACGCTCCGGGCGCATGGTGCCGGAGCGGGGTCTGGCGATCAGATGACGACGTCTGATCGGGCATGCCGGGGCGGTCGGTGCACGCCAGGCCGCACTGCGGCCGCACCCGGGGCGATCGCGTGCCCTTAGCATCCTGGAACCATTCCAGCGAGGCGGCATTTGTCGCGGTCAGACCGGCCATCACCGTCGGCGGCGGTGGGAGAGAGGCACCCGATCGCAGGGCAGGATTGGGAAGAAGGCGGTGCGCGTGGAAGGGGCAGGGGGGCGTCCGGCCGGGTGCGACGCACTGCGCACGGGCAGCAGACTCCGGCCCTGCGAGGCTCGGACCGCGGGATGCTCAGAGCGATCCGCCGGCGCGAAGGACAGCATGCCGGCCCCGCTTCCACCCAAGCGCCCGCGACGCGGGGGACGGCCCAACTCTCGTGCCAAACACATTCCATTGTCCGCCCACATGCGCGCACGCGAGCGGAACAACACTCCAGTCCCTGGCCGCGACAGCCGGCCCGGCCGCTGCCCGAACCGTCGCGCGGCCGGCGGGACGTTCGCCCGCCCGCGCCCGTGTGTCAGCCCTTGGCCGATAGGCCCGCGGGGAGGGCGCCGTTCGCCTTGGCCGAGACGGATCGGGTCGCCGCCTTCTTGGCAGCCGGCTTCTTCGCTGCGGCCGGAGCCTTGGTCTGGGGCGCCTTCGCTGCCGCTGCCTTGGGGGGCTTGGCGGGCGCGCTGACGTTCGTCGCCTCCGTGGCAGCCGCTGCCTTGGCTGCGGGCTTCTCAGCGGCCTTAGGCGCGCTCTTGGATGTGCTCTTAGAAGCGCTCTTGGGGGCGGTCTTCGCAGCGCCCTTGGGAGCGGCTTTCGCGGCTGGCTTGGCCGTTGCTTTCGCGCCCTTGGCCGTCGCCGGCTTGGCCGTAGCAGATTTGGCCGCAACAGACTTCGCCGCCACAGACTTCGCCGCAACTGGCTTGGCCGCGGCAGGCTTGGCCGCGGCAGGCTCGGCGGCGGCAGGTTTCTTGGCGGCAGGTTTCGTGGCGGACTTGGCCGTGGAGGATTTGGCCGTGGCAGGCTTTGCAGCAGCCGGCCTGGCGGCCGGCGCCTTGGCGGCCGGCGCCTTGGCGGCCGATACCTTCTTTGCCGAAGACTTGGCAGACGAGACCTTGCCGGTCACGGCCACGGCAACGGTGGCCTTGGCTTCCTTTACCTTCGCCGTCTTCTTCTCGGCAGACTTCGCGGCCTTCGCGACCGCAGGCTTGCTATCCTTCACACTCTTCGCCGCTTTGGTGGCCTTCTTCTCAGCTGCCGTCGAGGTGAGGGGCGCGTCCTTTGCGGCCGTCTTCTTGCCAGCCGCCTTCTCGCTTCCTTTTCCCATGTCGCTGAACTCCGTTCGCCTGTGGGGAGATGATCGATTGGCTCGCGGTTGCCCTTCCCGACCAAGCCAGCGTCCCGTGCGCCGGGCCCGGACGCCTGTCACGAAGCGCTACGGAAGACCTTTCCACTTTCAAGGGTTTTCGTATTCGCGCGCTTCGAGAGTAGGTTAGCATGCTTTACGAAGTGTTTCCAAATGACTTACTTTCGCGCGCTTGCGTCATCGCCGTCGTGCTGCGGCGGTGCATCTCTTGTATTTGAGGGGCCTAGTATATGAGAGTGTTCAAATTTCATGGCGCCCCGATGGCAAAGGATTGAAATCGATTGCTTTAGGGTGATGCCAAAAACCGCCGATGCGCACACGCGCCTCGCCCAGATAGAACTGAAATGTTCCATCGATTTGCAATGAACGTTGAGGTGAAAGCGCGGCCATTACCATGAATATAGAAGTCGACGGAAGCAATCGTATGCGTCACGCTTAGGTCTGACGTGCTGCGTTCGCCGCGGGGTCGATCTCGGGCCGGCGCCCATCCGCCGATCCGGTAGCGGCCGGCAAGCCCGAATCGTTTGCCGGCGCTGGCCGTCGGACCCATTGCCGCCCCTCTCCATGGTGCCGCATGCGGGCGGGGCACGCCTGCGCGCGACCGGCCGTCGCCGTCCGTGCGCATTTGAGACGTCCCCGTCTCGCCATGGCTGGCAAATGCGGTGGCCGCCCTTATCTAGGGGATGTTTGCGCCGGAGCGCAGGGGACGCGCGGCCAAACATGATGAGGGAGAGCGTAAGATGAATCCGCAGGAACGCGAGGTGATCACCGGGATCTTTGACCGCCTCAAGCAGGCGGAAAGCGCCCCGCGTGATCCGGAAGCCGAACGCTACATTGCCGATCTGGTGGCGAGGCAGCCCTACGCGCCGTATGCCATGGCGCAGGCTGTCTACGTTCAGGAGCATGCGGTGCGCGAGTTGAGCGAGCGCAGCCAGGGGCTGGAGGCGCGCGTGCGCGACCTCGAGCAGCAGTTGGCGGCTCAGCCGCAGCAAGGGAGCGGCTTTCTCTCGGGCCTCTTCGGCGGCGCCCGGCCAGAGGCTGTGCCTCAGCGGACCAGCGTGCCGCCGACGGGCGGTCAGCAGGGATGGCAGCCCGATTATCAACAGCAGGGTAATCCGCAGCCGCAGCAGGGTTATCCGCAGCAGGGCTACCAGCAGCCGCCAGCCCAGGGGCCTTGGGGCGGCCAGCAGGCCCGGCAGGGAGGCCCCTGGGGTGGCGCGCAGGCGCCCGGCATGTTTGGCGGCGGCGGTGGCGGTGGCTTCCTGAAGGGGGCGCTGGCCACCGCGGCGGGTGTTGCAGGCGGCGCCCTGCTGTTCGACGCGGCGAAGGGAATGTTCGGCGGCAACTCGAGTGCGACAGCGGCCGAAAGCTCGGGCTCCGGTTCCGGTGACCCGGCTCAGGCTGCTTCGAGCAACGATGCGGCCAACACCGCGTCGTTGCAGGACTCCGATTTCGGCGATCCCAACATCCAGGATGCGTCGCTGGATGACAGCGACTTTGACGCGGGCGGCGGCGACGACTGGATTTGACGATCCGTCGCGGCAGCACCGCGCGGGACGAGCGCTTCGCGATTGGGTGGAAGCACCCAATCGCCGGGAAGCGCCTCCAGGTTCAGAAGGCTATGAGCATTTCTGTGCCATCATTCCAACGGCGAAAGCATAGCCTCCCGCTCGGACGATCCGGGCGGGAGGCTGCGCGGCGGGGTCGTCACAACACGACGACGCGGGTCCCGACCCCCACGCGCGAGTAGAGATCCACGACGTCCTCGTTGGTCAGACGGATGCAACCGGACGAGACGTTGTGGCCGATCGTGTTCGGTTCGTTGGTGCCGTGGATGCGGTAGAGCGATGAGCCGAGATAGAGGGCACGGGCGCCGAGCGGGTTCTCGGGACCGCCTTCCATGTGGACCGGCAGATCGGGACGACGCTTGCGCATCTCCGCCGGCGGGCGCCAGTCCGGCCACTCGCGCTTGGCGCTGACGGTCTGGACCCCGCGCCACTGAAAGCCCTCGCGTCCGACGCCGATGCCATAACGGACCGCCGTGCCGTCACCCTGGACCAGGTAGAGATACTTGCGTCGCGTGTCGATGACGACGGTGCCGGCACCGTGCCGGCCGGGGTAGGCGACGGTTTGCCGGCGAAATTGCGGCGCAATCTCCTGCTCGGTGGACTCGATCATGCTGTCGTCCGGCAGCGAGGCCATGCCGCCACCGTAGTAGCCGCCGCCGATGTACTGGCCGTCCAGCGGCGGCGCCGTCTCGCGCGGCCCGCCGCTCAGCGCGCGCAAGTCGTTGGGCCCGTAGGTGCGTCGCGGCGCCGGCCGGCTCGGGCGGCGTGGCTCGTCGTAGCCGTCCGGTCCCGGGCCGTAGTCGTAACCATCGTCGCTGTCGGCGCCGGGTGGCGGCGCGCCCCAGAACTGCGCCTGGGCTGCCGTGGGGAGCGCGGGTACTCCCGCGAGCAGGATCAGGAGACCGAGCTTGATTCCGGGCGTCATCGTGGTGTCTCGACCTCGTTCCTCGCGTGTCTGTCGGAGAAGGGCCCCAAGGGCCCCTCGATTTGGCAGGGTGGGCAGAAAAGACGCCGAAACCTTGGCAGCAATGGCAGCGGACCTGCGCTGCACCCCGCGAACGCCCCGCCGCGCCCACGGTATTCCGCCGTCGTCCTATGCGACTTGCCGGGCCGCCTTGCGCAGGGCCTTCAGCGAGTCGCGCGTCTCGGTCCACACCTGCGGGCCGACGGACGCCTCGATCATGTCCTGAGCCTTCTTCCAGAGGGGCAGGGCGCGGGCCAGCGCAGCCCGGCCCTCAGGACTGAGCTCGTAAGCCACGGCGCGACCGGTGCCCTCGCGCGGAACGATGAGGCCGGCTTCCCTCAGAAGCTGGAGATTGCGGGTCAGCGTCGTCCGCTCGAACGCGAGCCGGTCGGCGAGGGTGCTGATCGAGCCGCAGATGCCCTGCTCGATGGCGGCGAGCAGCGACAGCTGCGTCACCTTCAGTCCGGACGGGCGCAGCAGCTCGTCGTAGACCCGCGTGAGCGCCCGCGCGGTCATGCGGGTGTGCAGGCATGCGCAGACGCGCCCCAGATGGGCAATGGTCGCGTTGTTCGCCGGCCGTGCGGGCTCGGCGGCCGTCTCGGGAGGCGTCGTGTTCATGCTATGACGATGGGTATGCAAATGTGTTGCCGTCAAGTGCTCGCAGCGGCAAGCGGCAGATCGCAAGGCTGAAGCTATCCGATCATCAGGCGGCGCAGCCAAACGCCCGCCGCCGCAGCCGCCTGCCAGGCGCTCGCGGCAGGCTCAGCGTCTGCCCCCGACTCCGCTTGACAACCCATGGCCCGATGCCTAATTCGGCAGTGCCGTTAGCACTCATCAACGGACAGTGCTAGTAGCAAGATTTCTGGACATATGCGCCTCACGGCGCTCCATCAAGAGGACACGGTCCCATGAATTTCCGTCCGCTGCATGATCGCGTCGTCGTCCGTCGCATCGAGGGCGAGGAGAAGACGAAGGGGGGCATCATCATCCCCGATACCGCCAAGGAGAAGCCGCAAGAGGGCGAGATCGTGGCTGTCGGCCCCGGCGCCCGCGACGAGGACGGCAAGCTGATCGCCCTCGATGTCAAGGCCGGTGATCGTGTGCTCTTCGGCAAGTGGTCGGGCACCGAGGTCAAGATCGATGGGGAGGACCTTCTCATCATGAAGGAGTCCGACATCATGGGCGTCATCGCCGCCTGAGCCTCGGATCCGATCATTCCCCCAAATTTTCCTGAATTGGAGTAGGCAATGGCTGCCAAAGACGTAAAGTTTTCTGCCGACGCGCGTGAGAAGATGCTGCGCGGTGTGGACATCCTGGCCAACGCGGTGAAGGTGACGCTGGGTCCCAAGGGCCGCAACGTCGTCATCGAGAAGAGCTTCGGCGCTCCGCGCATCACCAAGGACGGCGTCACCGTCGCCAAGGAGATCGAGCTCGCCGACAAGTTCGAGAACATGGGCGCCCAGATGGTGCGCGAAGTGGCCTCGAAGACCAACGACATCGCCGGTGACGGCACCACCACCGCGACCGTTCTGGCCCAGGCGATCGTCAAGGAAGGTGCCAAGTCGGTCGCCGCCGGCATGAACCCGATGGACCTGAAGCGCGGCATCGACCTCGCCGTCATCGCGGCCGTCAAGGACATTGCCGCCCGCGCCAAGAAGGTGAAGGACTCGGCCGAGATCGCCCAGGTCGGCACCATCTCCGCCAACGGCGACGCCTTCATCGGCCAGGAAATCGCCAATGCGATGCAGAAGGTCGGCAACGAGGGCGTGATCACGGTCGAAGAGGCGAAGACCGCCGAGACCGAGGTCGAGATCGTCGAGGGCATGCAGTTCGACCGCGGCTACCTCTCGCCGTACTTCATCACCAATGCCGAGAAGATGGTCGCCGACCTCGAGGATCCCTACATCCTCATCCACGAGAAGAAGCTGTCGTCGCTGCAGGCGATGCTGCCGGTGCTCGAGGCCGTCGTGCAGACCGGCAAGCCGCTGGTGATCATCGCCGAGGACGTGGAGGGCGAGGCCCTTGCCACCCTCGTCGTCAACAAGCTCCGTGGCGGCCTCAAGGTCGCGGCCGTCAAGGCGCCGGGCTTCGGTGACCGCCGCAAGGCCATGCTCGAGGATATCGCCATCCTCACCGCCGGCCAGACCATCTCGGAAGACCTGGGCATCAAGCTCGAGAACGTGACTCTCCAGATGCTCGGCCGCGCCAAGCGCATCCGCATCGAGAAGGAGAACACCACGATCATCGACGGCGCCGGCAACCGCGCCGACATCGAGGGTCGCGTCGGGCAGATCAAGGCTCAGATCGAGGAGACCACCTCGGACTACGACCGTGAGAAGCTCCAGGAGCGTCTCGCCAAGCTCGCCGGCGGTGTTGCGGTGATCCGCGTGGGCGGCGCCACCGAAGTCGAGGTGAAGGAGAAGAAGGACCGCGTCGATGACGCCCTCAACGCCACGCGCGCGGCGGTCGAGGAAGGCATCGTTCCCGGCGGCGGCGTCGCTCTGCTGCGGGCCAAGGCTGCCGTCCAGGCACTGACCTCTGACAACTCCGACATCCGGGCCGGTATCGCCATCGTCGCCAAGGCGCTGGAGGCACCGATCCGTCAGATCGTCGAGAACTCGGGCGTGGAAGGCTCGATCGTCGTCGGCAAGATCAGCGAGAACACCTCGCCGACGTACGGTTTCGACGCGCAGAAGGAAGAGTACGTCGACCTGATCCAGGCGGGCATCGTCGATCCGGCCAAGGTCGTGCGCACGGCGCTCCAGGACGCGGCCTCGGTCGCCGGCCTGCTGATCACCACCGAGGCGATGGTGGCCGATGCGCCGAAGAAGGACGCTCCTCCGCCGATGCCCGGCGGCGGCGGCATGGGCGGCATGGACTTCTGAGCCATCCGCGACGTCCGGAGCCGGCTTGCCGGCTCCGGGCCAACAGACGCAAAGAAGCCCCGGAGCTCGCTTCGGGGCTTCCTTGCGTCTGGGAACGCTGAAGCTGGAGATTTGGAACCGTCGGAACGGCTCCGCTCCATGGGCCGATCCCATCCCATCAGAGCCGATCCGGGGCCGGAGGCGCGGCGCCGCGCCGGTTTGCCAACCTTCGCCGAAGCGCCTAGAACGGCTGCCGACAATCCCCTTCTGTGGAACCAGCAGGCCCTCCATGAGCGATCACAGCGATCACATCGACAGCCCGATCGGCGGCATCTTCGTCTCGGGCGTCCTCGGCCTGATCATCTGTCTGGTCCTCGGCCTGCATACCTTCATGAGGTGATGTCCGTGGCCGGCTGATGGGCGGGCCGAGACCGGCCAGGCCGGTGAGCTACCGCCCGAAGATGCCCTTCAGCCGCTGCGCGAAGGAATTGCGCCGCTTCTTGCGCTCCAGCTCGTCCGCATCCCGAATCCAGGCGATCTGCACGACCCGGCGTTCGCCGACGAACGGGCGGTGGCCGTGCCAGGAGTTGTCGGCCCGCAGGAAGCCGAAGACGGTGCCCATGACCGGCGGCACCTCGACCTTGTAGGGCTCGAAGTTCTGCCCGTCATAGAGCACGCGCAGACGGCCGCCGTCGCCCGCGTTCCAGGCATCGTTCATGTAGACGAGCATGGTCATGACCTTCGACGGCCCGTCGGTGTGGATAGCACCGTACTTGGGCTGCGACTTCTTCATGATCGTGGTCAGTCGGGGGAAGGTCGTCAGATCCTGTCCCCACTTTTCCGAGATCACCCGGGTCAGCTCGTCGCTCTCCAGCTCATCGATCAAGGTCTTGAAGGTGCCCTTGAGCTGCACCTCGTCGACGGTGAGGTAGCCCGGCTTATCGATGTTGGGAAAATCCCGGCGCAGGTCGTCGATGGCTTCGGACTTCAGCAGATTCTCGCCCAGGAAGTAGTCATAGGGCTCGTTCGACTGGGCGGCGGTGCGGATCGCCGCGGGGTTGATCAAGGTCAGCGCCATGAAATATCTCCTCTTGCGCCTGCCCCCGGCATTGGCCGACTGGCCCGGGCCGGTTGATCGAGGGGGCGGCGGAGCGAAAATCGGGCGAATTCCCGTCGCGGCGCCCGGCGGGGCGGTCGCGGAAGATGCGCCAGCGTGGTGGAGGTGAAGTTCCTGTCCTTTTCAAGGCGTCAGTGTTCGGAAGATCGAGAAAGGCCCTGAATTCAAGGGGTTCTAATCTGCCTAGAGCATTTCCCGATCAGATGGAATCATCTGATCGGTTAGAAATGCTCCAAGTCTTTAATCTGGAGCGCTTCTTGATCGGGTGGTTGCACCCGATCAAGAAGCGCTCTAGCCGAGCGCCGCGTGTCGCGGCTATACCGCCGATGACCCGGCTTCGACAAGCGCATCGGCCGCGCGGTCGCGCCCGAGCGGGTGCGGCGCCGGGCAGCGGGCCGCGCTCACTCCAGTCCGCCCGCCTCCGTACTGCCATGTTGCAGGCCTTCACCGCTCTCTGCATTTTGTTGTTGCCGCCGGTGTTGGCATCCGGCCCGAGCGTCCCGCCCTTTCTCGCTCGCCCGGCGCGGCCCGCCGCGGCGGGCCCATGACCGGAACCACCGCCCGATGAACGCATTGAAGCAGGCCCTGGCTGACATCTGGCGGCTGATCTGGCCTTATTTTGTCTCGCGCGAGCCCACCGAGGTCCGGATCTGGCCGTTCGGCACGTTCCGCACCCAGGAGCGCGTCGTCGGCCTTGCGCTGGTGATCGTCGTCATCGCCATCGAGTTCGCTCAGGTCGCCATCAACGTGCGCCTGTCCTACTTCAGCCGCGATTGGTTCAACGCCATTCAAAACAAGGACGCCGCGAGCTTCTGGACGCTCTTGTTCACCGTGTTCGTCGTCTGGGCGGTGATCTATATCGCCAGCGCCATCTACCAGTATGCCCTGCAATCGTATCTGCGCATCCGCTGGCGGCGCTTCCTGACGCGTCACTTCATCGATCGTTGGCTCGACGACAACGCCCACTATCACATGCAGCTGTTCGGGCAGGGCGCCGACAATCCCGACCAGCGCATCCAGGAGGACATCGACAGCTTCATCATGCGCACGCAGAGCCTGACGCTCGGGATCCTGTCGTCGGTCACGACGCTGTTCTCGTTCTCCGTAGTGCTGTGGGAGCTGTCGGCCGACTTCACGGTGCCGGGCACCGACTGGCGCATTCCAGGCTTCCTGGTCTGGGGTGCGCTGATCTATTCCGTGCTCGCCACCTGGCTCACGCACAAGATCGGCAGGCCGCTGATCCGGTTGAACTTCGAGCAGCAGCACTACGAAGCCGACTTCCGCTTCTCGCTCGCGCGGCTGCGCGAATATGCCGAGCAGGTGGCGCTGATCGGCGGCACGGGGGCGGAGAAGGAGCGGCTCGGGCAGCGCTTCGCCAACGTGATCGGCAACTTCTACGCCATCGTCAGCCGCACCAAGAAGCTCACGGCCTTCACCTCCGGCTATTCCCAGGTCAACGCGGTCATCCCCTACGTGCTGGTGGCGCCCTATTATTTCGCCAACAAGATCACGCTTGGTGGCATGCAGCAGACCGCGGGCGCCTTCGCGCGGGTGGAGAGCACGCTCTCCTTCTTCGTCAGCGCCTATTCGACGATCGCCGACTACAAGGCGGTCGTCGACCGGCTGAACACCTTCGATGCCGCGCTCAACCGCGTGCTCGCCCTGCACCGTCGGGAGCCGCGGATCCTGCGGGCCGCCGCGGAGCAAGGACGCCTGGCGGTCGAAGATCTGGAGCTGCGGCTGCCTTCGGGCACGCCCATCGTCCGCGTGCCGCACCTGCGCTTCGAGCCCGGTGAGGCCGCCCTGCTCACTGGCCCGTCGGGCTCGGGCAAATCCACACTGTTCCGCGCCATCGCGGGCATCTGGCCGTTCGGCGAAGGCCGGGTGCTGCTGCCGGAGGATCGCAGCGTGTTGCTGTTGCCCCAGCGGCCCTACATCCCGATCGGGCCGCTGCGCGGAGCCGTGGCCTATCCCGCGGCGAGCGACGCCTTCGATGACGGGCGCATCCGCGAGGCCTTGGGCACCGCCCATCTGCGCCATCTCGTCGGCCGCCTGGACGAGGAGGGGCATTGGGCCCAGACGCTGTCGCTCGGCGAGCAGCAGCGGCTCGCCGTGGCGCGCGCCCTGCTCGCACGGCCCGACTGGCTGTTCCTGGACGAAGCGACGGCCGCCCTCGATGAGGGCCTCGAGGAGATGATCTATCGGCTCATCGGCGAACATCTGCCGGCCACCACCGTCGTCTCGATCGGCCATCGTTCGACACTGCGCGCCTTCCATGGACGGCGGATCGACATGGAGGCGGACGAGACCGGCGTGTTCGTGCCGCGCGATGTAAAGGCCGTCGTGGCCTGAGCGCAGCCTGATCCACACCGGAGCGGTTCACGCTGGTGGGATCGCCCAAGCGCAGGAGAGGCGATCCAGACCGAGATCCGGTGAGCATCTCTGCGCCGATTGGGGGCTCCCGCCCCGCGGCGCGGCGCGGCGCGGCGCGTCAGCGGCACTCTGTGCGGGTGACAGCGGGCGGGCGGGACGCTAAGCGGGGCGGAGGCCTCCCCGTCGTTCCCCGTGCCTCGGCGAGGCGTGATGCCCTCGCGATCTCCTCACACCGCGTGCCTTTGCTGATGTTGTCCCGCGCCTTTCGCCGCCAACGCACCGTCCTTCTGTCCCGGCGCCTGTGGCTGCGGCGCTTCGTGTTCTTCGCCGGCGCACTGGTCGTCGCTCTCCTGGGGGTCGGCTTCGCGCTGGCGTCCGATCAGGCGAGCGACCTCTACAGCTATTGGACGACGCTGCTGCCCACCTGGGCGCGGTTCATCATCACGCCGCTCGCCTACGCCATCTGCGCGCTGGCGGTCCTCAAGCTGTTCCCAGGCGCGCAGGGCAGCGGCATCCCACAGGCCATCGCCGCCAGGCGTAGCGACGACGAGACCCATCGCACCGCTTTGCTCGGCGGCCGCGTCGTCGTCGGCAAGATCCTGCTCACGCTCACGGCGCTGGCGGCCGGAGCCTCGGTCGGCCGCGAAGGACCGACGGTGCAGATCGGTGCGAGCGTCATGCTGTTTGCGGCGGGCTTCGCCGGCCTCGGGCGCCAACGCGGCCTGGTGCTCGCCGGTGCCGGCGCCGGCATTGCCGCGGCCTTCAACACGCCGCTGGCCGGCGTGCTCTTTGCCATCGAGGAGATGGCCAAGGCATTCGACAAGCGCATCACCGGCTTCATCATCGCCGCCGTCGCCATCGCCGGCCTGGTGACAATCATGCTGGTCGGTGACTACGACTATTTCGGACGCGTGAGCGAGCACCTGACGGCGCCGCGCCAGTGGCTGGCGGTACCGCTGTGCGCCATCGTCGGCGGTCTGTTCGGCGGTATTTTCAGTCGGCTGGTGATTGGCATCACGCTTCGCCAGATTCCCCTTGCCGCGCGCCTGAAGCGCCGGCCCCTGCTGTTCGCGCTCGGCTGCGGCCTGATTGTTGCGGCGCTGGCCTATGCCACCGGCGACTACGCCGCCGGCACCGGCTATGCCCCGACCCGCGCGCTGTTCGAGGGCGGAGAAGCGGTGCCCTGGTGGTACCCCTTCGCCAAGCTGGTGACGACGCTGCTGTCGTCGGTCTGCGGTATCGCGGGCGGCCTGTTCTCACCGTCGCTGACGGTCGGCGCCGGCTTCGGCGCGGTGCTGTCGCCGCTGCTGCCGGACGTGCCGCTGCAGATATTCGCGCTGCTCGGCATGGTCGGCTACTTCGCGGGCGTGGTGCAGGCGCCGCTGACCGCCTTCGTGATCGTCATCGAGATGACCGATGACAGCCGCATGGTCGTGCCTGTCATGGTAACCGCGCTGATGGCCGCGGGCTTGTCGCGGCTGATCTGCGCCGACCCGATCTATCACGCGTTGGCGGCCGAGTTCGAGCGCAAGGCGCCACCGCGGCCTGCGCAGGACCTGTCCTTGGATAGCCGGAAGGTGCTGCCATGACGGCGTTCAGATGGAGCGGTCGAAGCGGATCTCGCCGGAGGGGCCCTTCACCACCAGCTGACCGCCGACCATGTCCCACTTCTGCGAATAGCGCAGCGCCGACAGGAAGGCGTTCTCGCTCGCCATCGTGTCCTTGTCGCAGGAGCGCCGCGTGAGGGCGAGCGGGCCGACCGCGATGCCCTGCTCACGCAGCGGGAAAGCCACCGCCGAATAGGTATTGCAGCCGGCAAAGCCGCGGGCGCGGAACTGCTGGTCCAGGATGAAGGCTGGACGGTCCTTGCCGAACGGCTTGCCGTTCAGACTAACGGCGAGCCAGGACTTGCCGAGCGGAAAGGTCTTGTCGTTGGGCTTGGCGGGGATGCCCTCGGTCTGCGGCGCGTTCTGGTTGCCGCCGCCCTTCTGCCGGAACTGGGCCGAGGCGGGGACGGCCAGCAGGCCGGAAAGGCAAAGAGTAGCCATTGTCGCTATGGCAACACGAATAATCTTCACCGGTCTAACTCCTCAGGTGGCCGGTCGGGAGCGGGATCGCTCCGCGCGGCTCCGAACAGGATGGCAGCCGTCAGCGGCGCTGCGCGTGACGCTGGAGAGATGCGCCGGGGCGCAGAAGCCCTCCGTGCACGGCAAATGCGTGACTTGCAAGCGGTTGCACCGGAGACGTGGCAATCCTGTGACATGCGGTGCGGTTTGTTGTCGATGCCCCGAGGCGCATTTCCTGCCCGAAGACATCATCTGGCGCGCGGACACGCTCCAATTTATTGAGTTTGGATCAGTTCATGCCGAGGGGGCCCATCGATCGGAAGGGCGCTCTCGCATCCGGGTTCAGTCGCCGATTCGGGCGAAGAGCCGGTCGGCGAGCGGATTTCCCCTGCGGAAGGCGTAGTCCAGCCGCCGCACGCCGATATGGTCGGCTCCGGCCTGCGACAGGCGCTCGACGAGGCCGAAGACCGCCTTGCCCGGACACATGACGACGAGCGGCGCGCCGGAGGCGGGCCGTCCGTGGGGCAGGTATGCGGCGTAGTCCCGCTCCAGTTCACCGACCAGGCTGTCGACGAGCCCAGGCACCAGCGCCTGCACCTCGCGGTGCGTGCGGGCCAGTTCTTCGGCGGCGATGCGGGTGAGGATGGTGCGCGCCACCTCCCGAGTGCGTGCGCTCCAGGAGGCGCGCATCGCCGCGACGAGGTTCGCCTCCGACCGCAGCATGGTGCCGTCGTCGAGCAACTTGAGGGCGTTGGCGGCGAGCGTCGCCCCGGTCGTGGTGATGTCGACAATGATCTCGGCGGCGCCTGCGGCCGGTGCCCCCTCCGTGGCGCCGGGGCTCTCGACGATGCGGTAGTCGGCGATGCCGTGCTCGGCGAAGAAGCGCCGCGTGAGATTGACGTATTTGGTTGCCACGCGGAGCTTGGCGCCGTGCCGCACGCGCATGGCCGACGCCACGTCGTCGAGATCGGCCATGCTGCGCACGTCGATCCAGGCCTGCGGCACGGCGACGACGACGTTGGCGTGGCCGAAGCCGAGCGGGGTCAGCAGCTCCACGGCCGCGTCGGCATCGAGCACGTTCTCGCGCACCAGATCCTCGCCGGTGATCCCCAGGTGCGCGCCCCCGGACGCCAGCTGCGCGACGATCTCCGAGGCGGACAGGAACAGCACGTCCACGTCGGCGAGGCCGCGGATGGTGCCGCGGTAGTCGCGCACGCCCCGCGACTGCACCAGGTCAAGGCCGGCGCGGGCGAAGAAGGCGGCGGCATTCTCCTGCAGCCGCCCCTTGGAGGGCACGGCGATGACGAGCGGGGCTGCGGCGTCCGGCGCGGTCATGCGAGGCCTCCCTTGCCGGCGGCGCCCGCGCCGAGGCGGTCGAGCCAGAGCGCACCGCCGACGGCGGGAACGGCGCTGGGAGCGCCCAGATGCTCGAGCAGCCCGTCGTAGCGGCCACCGGCCGCCACCGGCCGCCACTCGGGCCGGCGGGGGTCGGTTACCTCGAAGATGAAGCCGGTATAGTAGTCCAGGTTGCGGGCGAACTCGGCCGAGAAGGCGATACGTTCGACGCCCATGCCGCGTGCGGCCATGAATCCGGTCCTGGCCTCGAAGGCGTCGACGGCGCGGCCCAGGTCGAGGCTGGCGTCGGCCGCCAGCTTGCGGATCTGGATCGCCGCCGCGTCCGGGTCGCCCCGCACCGCGAGATACCGTTCCAGGATGGCCTTGGCCTCGCCGGCCGGCGCGTCGGCGCGCCGGGCCGCGCGGGCGAGGAAGCGGTCGGCGATCTCGCCGGCCGTGCGGCCGCCGACGGTGCTGATGCCGGCGATGTTGAGCACATCCTCGACGAAGGCGCGCGCGGCCTTCGGGTCTTGGCCTTCGATCGCCGTCAGCAGGCCGGCGTAGTCGGCCCCGTTGCCGCCGTTGGCATCCGCTTCCAGCGCCGCGATGCCGCGGCCGGCGGTGACGCCGCGCAGCACCCGGCGCTTGGTCGGCGCATCGAGGCCGAGGGCGTCGATCAGCCCGGTGATGAGGGCCATGTCGCCGAGCACGATATGCGGTTCGGCCAGGCCGAGCTCAGCGCAGGCCTCCAGCGCCAGGCCGATCACCTCCGCGTCCGCCGCCTCCCGATCGGTGCGGCCGAAGGATTCGATGCCGGCCTGCAAGAACTCGCCGCTTTCGCCGGCGCGCAAGCGGAACACCGGGCCGAGGTAGGAGTGGGCGACCTTGCCGCCGGCAGGTGCCTCTGCGAGCACATGGCGGCAGACCGGAATGGTGTATTCCGGCCGCAGGCAGAGCTCGTCGCCGTCGCCGCTCGTGGTCACGAACAGCCGCCGCCGGATGTCCTCGCCGGACAGGTCGAGGAAGGCATCCACGGGCTGCAAGATCGGCGGCTCGACGCGGCGGTAGCCGGCGCGGGCGAACAACGCCAGCAACTCGTCGGTGGTTGGGGTCGGCATCGTCACGTCCAGGGTCGGAGCGCCGAGGCGGTTGTGGCGCTCTGTCAATCAGCGTCGTCTAGCAGCGTTGCATGGCCGAGGCGACGCCTTTGCGGCGGCAGGGTGAACGGCCGGGTCAGCCGCGCTGGCGGGCGAGCACGCCTTTCACGGCGTCGACCAGGCCGGCTTCCGGCACCGAGAACTGCGCTTCGGCCTGCCTGGCGAGATAGGTCTCGCGGTCCTTGATGGCGCGGATCTCCGCACCGAGCTTCAGGTCCTTGAGGGTGACCTCGCCCTTCTCCTTTTCGTTGGAGCCCTGGATCACCACGCAGGGGCTGGCGCGCCGGTCCGCGTATTTGATCTGGGCCTGCATGCCGGACGAGCCGAGGTAGGCCTCGGCCCGGATGCCGGCGCCGCGCAGGGCGCCGACCATGCGCTGGTAGTCGCCCATGCGCTCGCGGTCGAGCACCAGCACCACCACCGGGCCGGCGGTCCCAGCGCCGCTCACCAGCGGGCTCTTGATGGCTTGCAGGGCCGCCGTCAGCCGCGACACGCCGATGGAGAAGCCGGTCGCCGGCACGTCGTCGCCGCGGAAGCGGCCGACGAGGCCGTCGTAGCGGCCTCCGCCGCCGACCGAGCCGAAGCGCACCGGGCGGCCGTCCTCGTCGGTCACCTGGAAGGTGAGCTCGGCCTCATAGACAGGGCCGGTGTAGTATTCGAGGCCGCGCACGACCGAGGGATCGATGCGCACGCGGTCGGCGTAGCCGGCCGCTTCGACCAGCCGGGCGATCTCGGAGAGCTCCTGCCCGCCCGCCTGATCCATCGCGGTCAACTTCGCGCAGATGTCGCCGCCCTTGCCATCGACCTGCGACAACGCAACGACGGTCTCGATCTGCCCGTCATCGAGCCCGGCACCCTTGGTGAAGTCGCCGCTCTCGTCCCTGCGGCCGGCACCGAGCAACGCCCGCACGCCGTCGACCCCGAGCCGGTCCAGCTTGTCGATGGCGCGCAGCACCGTGAGGCGTCGGCCGGCGTTGTCGTCGCCGCCGAGCCCGATGGCGTCCATAACCCCATCGAGGACCTTGCGGTTGTTGACCTTGATGACGTAGTCGCCGCGGGCGATGCCCAGCGCCTCCAGCGTGTCGGCGGCCATCATGCACACCTCCGCGTCGGCCGCGACCGAGGCGGCGCCGACGATGTCGGCGTCGAACTGCATGAACTGGCGGAAGCGGCCCGGGCCCGGTTTCTCGTTGCGGAACACCCAGCCGCCGCGGTAGCTGCGGAAGGGCTTGGGCAGCGCATCGAAGTTCTCGGCCACGTAGCGGGCAAGAGGGGCGGTGAGGTCGTAGCGCAGCGACAGCCACTGCTCGTCATCGTCCTGGAACGAAAACACGCCCTCGTTCGGCCGGTCGAGGTCGGGCAGGAACTTGCCGAGCACGTCGGTGTATTCGACGAACGGCGTCTCCAGCGGCTCGAAGCCGTAGAGGGCATAGATCTCGCGGATCTTGGCGAGCATCGTCTCGGTCGCGGCGATCTCCGCCGGGCCGCGGTCGACGAAGCCGCGCGCCAAGCGCGCCTTGGGTCTATCGGGGCGGATGCTGGACATGCGTCCGATTAGCGCTTCGGCCGGCGCCGGGCAACAGCCGCGGCGGCCACAGACCTACGCGACCGCCTCGACGCGCGCGGGCTGGCCCGACCAGTGCCAAGCCATGGTCGGCCGTGAGACGCCGAGCATCACCCCGCCGAGAGACCCCGGATGCAGCCACAGCTGGTCGGCCGGTGCGTCCTCGGCGCGCCCGGCCGGGCGGTCGACCGTGAGGCCGGCGCCCGCTGTCCTCGCCCGCGCTTCGATCTCGCCGATGTGGCGGCTTTCCCCGAAGGCCATGTAGAGCGCCGGTCCCAGCTTGGCGAGCTGGCGGGCCATGGTGGTGCCGTCGCGGGTCGGCGCGATCACCTCGAACCGATGCAGCGCATCGGGCCTGAACAGGGTCAGGAGGCCGTCGTAGCCGAACCGGTCGGAGGTGATGACCACCTCGTGGCGGCGGTCGATGCCGAGGGTCTCGGCGAGGCGCGCCACCGCCGGCGCATAGCCGTCGTTGAGCAGCGTCGCCTCGTACAGGATGTCGATCAGGCCGACGCTCGGCCGCTCGGCATGGGGCGAGACGACGAGGTTCAGCCCGGGCACGCCCAGCATTTCGCCGGCCAGATGGATCTGGCCGCCCTCCGTAAGATGGCCGATGCCGCGGCGATCGAGCCGAGCGGCGAGCCCACCGAGATCGCTGGTGGAGGCTCCCGCGGCGAACAGGTGCGGTCCGTTGCGCCGGGCGAGCGCGTCGGCGACGGCGCCGGCGCCGTCCGCTTCCAGGAGCTCGACGAATCCCTGCGCGATCCGCAGGCGCGAGCGCCTGGCACTCAGCCCTGGCAGCCGGTCCTCGTCCGCCGGTTCCGCGCCGAGCAGGCTGGTCCAGGCGTGGGCCGCGGCGCCGCGATCGGCGACGGCAATCTGGATGCGGTCGATCTCGACGAGCATGTCTCCTCCCACCGTATGGTTGGCGCTACCTTCGGATGCCGAGCGGAGGGGCACAAGGGCCAGTGCGCGGACGGCCGCGCCCGGCGAGTCGCCGTGCTTCGTCGAACGTGATACCCAGCGCCCCATGCTTGAAGGATTGCCTCCCCACCGCCCGACGCGGCTGCTGCGCCTCGTGACCGACGAAGCCCGGGCCCGGGCGACGACGGAGCTCCTGGGCGAGGTGTTCGATCCGACGGAGACTGCGGTCGCCGCCTTCGAGACGCCTGACGGGACGTGGCTCCTGGAGGCTTATTTCGCCCATGATCCGGACGAGGACGCGGTGCTCGAGCTGATCCGGCCGATCGTCGGCGCAGCAGCCGATCAGGCCGTCTTCGAGGCGATCGAGGAGCGCGACTGGGTCAAGGCGAGCCTCGACGGTCTCAAGCCCGTGCGCGCCGGCCGCATCCTGGTGCACGGCAGCCACGACCGGCACGTGGTGCGCGCCAACGACGTGCCCGTTCAGATCGACGCGGCGCTGGCGTTCGGCACCGGCCACCACGGCACCACGGCAGGCTGCCTGCTGGCGCTGGTCGAGATCGGCAAGGTGCGTCGCCCACGCCGTCTCCTCGATGTCGGCACCGGCACGGGCATCCTGGCGATCGCCGCCGCCAGCTGGCTGAAGCGGCCGGTCGTGGCTGGCGATCTCGATCCATTGGCCATCACGGTGGCGGAGGGCAATGCGCGCCGCAACGGCGTTGCCGGCCGGGTCTCGTTCTACGTCGGGCCGGGAACGCGCCATCCGCGCGCCCACGGCCGCCGCTTCGACCTGGTGCTCGCCAATATCCTGGCCAAGCCGTTGCGGCGGCTGGCACCGGCGCTGACCCGCGCCCTGGAGCCAGGTGGAACGCTGGTCCTGTCCGGCCTGATGGCGCCCGATGTCCAAGGCGTGCTGTCGGCCTACGCGGCGCAGGGCCTGTGCCTCGCCCGGCGGCGCGACCGGGATGGCTGGGCGACGCTGGTGCTGCGCCGCGGCGGAGCTGCGCCGCGACGTCGGCGGCTTCCGGCCTACGACCGCGCCTGACGGAGCGGGTGATCGTTGAGCTGCGCGGTCCGCGGCAACAGCTCGACCAGGGCCTCGGCTGCGCGCGTCAGGTAACGCTCCTTGTGGCGCAGCAGAAAAAAGGCGCGGGCGGGCAGGGCGATGTCCACGGCGGCGAGGGTGCCCGCCTCGAGCGCGCCGGCCACCACCAGCCGGGAGATGACGGTGGCTCCGGCCCCGGCCTCGACCGCGGCCCGCACCGCCTCGTTGGACGGCAGCTCGAGCGCGACGTCGAGATCGCCCGCCGCGACGCCGAAGCGCGGCAGGGCCCCTTCGAAGATCGCCCGCGTCCCCGATCCGGGCTCGCGCAGCACCCAGCGTGCCTGCGTGAGCTCGCGGCCGGCGATCTGCCGGCCTGCCCAGGGATGGGCGGCCGGCACCACCAGCACCAGGCCGTCGTGCGCGAGGCAGGTGGCGGCGACGGTCGGATCATCGATCTCGCCCTCGACGAAGCCGAGGTCGGCGGCGGCGTCATGGACGAGGGCCGCGACCCGCTCGGTGTTGCCGATGCTGAGGCTCACCTCGATCCTGGGATAGCTCTCCTTGAAACGGTGGAGATAGGCGGGCAGCCAGTAGTTGGCGACGGTCTGGCTGGCGCTCAGGACGAGCGAGCCGCGCACCACGCCGGCGAGATCTGTCAGCACCGTCTCCGCCGCTGCCGCCCGAACGAGAACGGCCTTGGCCTCCACCAGGAAGAGCCGCCCGGCATCGGTCAGCGCGATGCGCCGGCCGACGCGGTCGAACAGCTTGGTCGCGTAGCGCGCCTCGAGCGCGGCGACGGCAGCGCTGGTCGCCGACTGGGTCAGATGCAACTCGCGGGCGGCCCGGGTGACATGCTCCCGCTCGGCGACGGCGACGAAGATGCGGAGCTGTTCGAGCGTCACCGAAGCGTGGTCCGTGCCGGGTCCATGGGGCCGTGGGAGGGGCGACCATGCGCCGATTCAGCAGCCGGGGCGAGCGCTTTCACCAAGCCGCGGCAAGCCCGGCCGGATCTCGCCGCGCGGCCCGGACACGCTCCAGCTCTGGAATTGGAGCGCCCGCGCCAAGCTCCTAGCCGATCAGCTTGACGAGCGTCAGGCTGAACGTTGCGATGAAAGCGAACGAGGCGGCAGCCAGCGCGAGGGGACGCGCGCCCTTCGCCTTGAGCTTGCCGATGTTGGTCTCCAGCCCCATCGCCGCGAGCGCCATCGCCAGCAGGAACGTGGTGCCGGTGGCGATGGCGGCACGGACCTCGGGCGGGACGGCGATGATGCTGTTGACTGCCACCAGGGCGATGAAACCCAGCACGAACCAGGGCATGGGTGCCTTGCCGCGCCCGTCGTGACGGCTCTCGCCCCGGGCACGCCGCGCCGCCAGGAGGCCGAGCGCGATCACCACGGGCGCCAGCATCATGACGCGAGTAAGCTTGGCGACGGTGCCGAACTCACCGGCCTCTTTGCCGTCCTGGAAGGCGGCGGCCACTACCTGCGCGATCTCGTGGATGGAGGCGCCGCTCCACAGTCCGTAGCTGTGGGCGTCGAGATGAAGCAGGCCCGGCAGCAGCGGATAGGTGAACATGGCGATCGAACCGAACACGGTGACGCACGCGATTGCGTAGGCGACATCTTCGTCGCTCGCCCGGGTGACGGTGTTGGTCGCGATCACGGCGGAGGCCCCACAGATCGAGGTGCCGGCGGCGATGAGCTCGGCCAGACCGCGGTCGACGCCGATTCGGCGGCCCAGGGTGACCGTGAACACGAAGGTCGCAGCCAGCGTCAGGGCGATGACGGCGACCCCGCCGGCGCCGACGGCCGCGACCTGTTCGGCGGTGAGCTGCAATCCCAGGAGGACGATGGCGCAGCGCAGCACGCGCCGCAGCGAGAAGGCCACACCCGCCCCGGCGCGTGCCGGCGTGCCGACCAGGTTGTTGAGCGCGGTGCCGATCAGGATGGCCAGGATCAGGGGGCTGAAGGTGGCGACTCCGGGCAGTTCGCGAAGCGCGAAGGCCACACCGGCGATGGCACCGGTCAGTAGGAGGCCGGGGGTGATGGCGAACGCTCCGCCGGCGTAGGGCGGCGCTGCGATGCCAGTTCCACCGGGCGGCGCCGGGGCGGCAGTGGTTGTGGCCATGGTCGAGCTCCTGATGTCTCGACGCGATGGTCTCAACTCACATTTAATCGATCCAACGCATTATTCATGTTGGATTGATCGGAAAAAGCGATTTAGCGAGACGCCGAAGCGCGCATTCGCCTCCCCGATTTTTGTCTAATCAATTGATAAATCTTCAACTTCGTATTCGAACCAGCGCCGGCCGCACGTGTCGCGCGGAGAATACTTTCCCCGCAGCCGCGCGCCGCTGGGCAACGCCGCGTGCAAGGCGCAGCGCTCGGACAACCAGAGGGAGGGAGGGCAGGGGGGGCGATAACCGGGAGCTGCGGCAGGTCCGCGCGACGGTCCCGCGGCGCCATGGGACGGGCGCGGCCAGCCCGGGCGGCCGCCGGAGGCTCTGTCCGATGCGGGGCGTTGTGTGTGGCGAGCTTAGCAAGCAGCGATCAGCGGGCATGCTGCGGCCCGTTGACTTGCGCCGTTCAGGCGCGCAAACGGCGACCGTTGCTCCGGTCTGAGCCGCCATCCGCCCGGACATGCAACCATGGGGATGCGGTGCCGGGCCGGAAGGCTTGAAGCGCTCCGGACTTAAGGATCCGGCGCGCACGATCCGCTCGGACAAACGCATCCGAGCGGGGCATGCTTGGCCCGGCTTAGCGGACCAGTTGCGTGGAGTAGATAAGTCCGGTCTGCTGATCGGAGTAGGCACCCATTTCCTTGAGCTGCTCCGGGCCGAGGTAGGCAGCTTCGCTCAGGGCGTGGGACAGGTCGCGGTTGCGGTTGGCGGCGCCGAAGATCGAACGCAGCAGGCCGCTCAGGCGGGTCGTCGTGGCAGGCCGCTGGTAGTGCATGCCGCCGAAAGTGGTCGTAGTCATCGGTCCATCTCCTCATAGGAAAGACAGCCCAGACGTTCCTCTTATTCTTGTATGCTCCCTATTTAGTTTATGCTGCACCTGCGAAAAAGAGCGGTTTGCGCATGTTTGCCATCGCGCGGATGCATGGCTTGGACGCGGCTGAATGATATTCCGCAGATAGCGGCGCAGCAGAGGATAAGGTTGCAATGGAAACGGATCGTTTTTCCGGCGGACGGTGATTAGGGAAGCGGCACGTCAGTGCGTGCGCCAGGCGAACCACATCTTCAACTGCATGGACGAAATTAGAACATGTTCAAATCCGTCTTTCAGTCCTTCGACGACATCGCCGATCCGGGAGCAGGCCGCCAACGGGTCGCGTCGCTGCGAGCCGAGTTGAAGCAACGCGGTCTCGACGGCTTCATCGTGCCGCGCGCCGACGAGCATCAGGGCGAATACGTGCCGGCGCGGGCCGAGCGCCTGGCCTGGCTCACCGGCTTCACCGGCTCGGCGGGAACGGCAGTCGTGCTGCCGGCCAGCGCCTGCGTCGTCGTCGACGGCCGCTACACCCTCCAGGCGCCCCAGCAGGTGGACACCGGCGTCTTCGAACCGGTGGCGTCGACGGCGACGACGCCCGAGGCCTGGATCTCCGCCCATCTGAAGGTCGGCGAGCGCTTCGCCTATGACCCGTGGCTGCACACCCGCGACGGGGTGCAGCGGCTGAGGGCCGCGGTGGAGCGCGCCGGCGGCGAGCTGGTCGCCGTCGAGACCAATCCACTCGATGCCATCTGGTCCGATCAGCCGGCCGCGCCGAAGGGCCGCGTGAAGCTGCACGACCCAGCACTAGCCGGCGAGACCACGCTGGCCAAGCTGGCCGACGTTGCCGATGCGCTGGCGAAGGACAAATGCGATGCGCTGGTCATCAGCGATCCGCACAATCTGTGCTGGCTCTTCAACATCCGCGGTTCCGACGTGCCGCACACACCGCTGGCGCTCGGCTATGGCGTGGTGCCGCGGGATGGCCGGCCCATCCTTCTGATCGACGCGGCCAAGCTCGGCGGCGACGTCCGCCCGGTCCTCGCCGGCGTGGCCGAGCTTGCCGATCCTGCCGAATTCGCCGCCCGGATCGCCGATGCGGCCCGGGCCGGCGGCAGCGTGCGGATCGACGCGGCGACGGCGGCGGCTGCCCTCGCCGACGTCGTCGAGGGGGCCGGCGGCACCGCTAGCCTCGGGCAGGATCCCATCACGCTGTTGAAGGCCCGCAAGAACGCCGCCGAGATCGAAGGCAGCCGGGCCGCTCACCGCCGCGACGGGGCCGCGGTCACCCGGTTCCTCAGGTGGTTCGACGACAGCGCCGCAGACGGCAAGCTGACGGAGATCGATGCCGTGGAGGCGTTGGAGTCGTTCCGCCGCGAGACCAACCTGCTGGCCGACGTCTCGTTCCCGACGATCGCAGGCGCCGGCGCCAATGGCGCCATCGTGCACTACCGCGTGACGCGCCAGACCAACCGGCCGATCGGCTCAGGGCTGTTCCTGATCGATTCGGGCGCCCAGTACGAGGACGGCACCACTGATATCACCCGGACCCTGCCGGTGGGCCCGGTCGATGCGGAGATGCGGGACCGCTTCACCCGGGTGCTCAAGGGCCACATCGCCGTGGCCACTGCTGTGTTCCCGCGCGGCACGTGGGGGGCGCAGATCGACAGCTTCGCGCGCAGACCCCTGTGGGAGGCGGGCCTCGACTTCGAGCACGGCACCGGGCATGGCGTCGGCAGCTTCCTGTCGGTGCACGAGGGCCCGCAGCGCATCTCGCGCCTGGGCAACGTGGCGCTGGAGCCGGGCATGATTCTTTCGAACGAGCCCGGCTACTACAAGACAGGGGCCTACGGCATCCGCATCGAGAACCTGCTGCTGGTGGAGGAACGATCCATTGCGGGCGCGGAAAAGCCGATGCTGGGTTTCGAGACGCTGACGCTGGCGCCGTTCGACCTGCGCCTGATCGACGGCGCGCTGCTCACACCGTCGGAGCGGGACTGGGTCGACGCCTACCACGCCCGCGTCCGCGACGCGCTGGCGCCCCTGCTGTCCGATGCCGACAGGGAATGGCTGCTGGCAGCCACCGCGCCGCTCGCCCCATGACGAAAGGGCCGACACGGCGACGTGTCGGCCCTCCTCCGCCGCGGCGCGGCGGCGGCTTTCGCAAGCGGCCAAATGCAACGCGGGCCGCTTGCGAGCTTGGAACTCGTTCGATCGGCGGAAAGCACCCGCTCGGCGATAATCGCTCCAGATCGAATCACTCGGGCGGGCGCTATTCGATAATCTGCACCACGCGGCGCGTGCCCGGATCGACCACCACAACGCGATCGTTCACGGTGGTGTAACGGTAGCCCCGGCCGTATTCCTCGGGCACCTCCCGGTAGGTCACGCCGCTCTGCGGCAGGACCGTACCGACCCGCACGGTCTCGCGATAGGTGTAGTTGGGCGCCGGCCGCTCGACGACATACTCGCGGAAGCGGGGCTGCTGATCCGCGGCGATGCCGCCGACGATCGCACCGGTCACGCCGCCCACCGCCGCGCCGACAGGGCCACCGACGATGGCGCCGCCGACCGCGCCGGTTGCTGCGCCCGCTGCCGCGCCGGCACCCTGGTCCTGGGCATAGGCGGCGGGGGCGGCGAGAATCGTGAGTGCGGCCAGGGCCGCAAAGGTCTTGCGCATGTTGATGCTCCATCGCCAAAGGCGTACCTGGCCGGGCCAGCCCACGGCGAGCCCGGTCAGCGCAGTTGGCATCAGTGGTCTGTGGGCCGCTCGCAATGATTGAGCTGTAATTGCTCAAGAGCGCCCTTGCGGCACATCAACGTTTGCTTCCGGATCTGGTTCCGGGGGCCGATTTACATCGACCTTAGCTGGAATATGACCTAGCCGCTGGTGGCGCCATCTTGGCGGCGCTCCAGATTGTCGAAGCCGGGCCGGGGCGGCTGACGGAAACCTCTCTGCGGTCAGCATTGATGGCCGTGCTGGCCTTCGCTCAAGGCGTGCGTTGGATCGCCACGTCCAGCAGCCGCGCGCCGGTGATCTGAGCGCTTTGCGATGGGCCGGAGCCGCCCGGAGGCGCTCCGGCGCCGCGGCCGAGCGATGGATGCCAGCAGAGCCCGCGCGTCAGCCTTGGGCGGCGCCGCCCTGGTCGGTCGGACGCTGGACCACCGTGGCCCGGCTGAGGTGCACGCCCTTGTTGTCGGCGCGAGGAATGAGCGACGAGACGTCGGCCCGGATGCTGTCGAGCAATTCCAGTGCGCCGCGGCCGTCGGGATAGGTCTGCTCGCGCAGTGACTGGCTCACCACGTCGATCTTCGTGCAGAGTTCCAGAGCGCTGCGGGAGGCGACCCGCGCCATCGATTGCTCGACGGTCTTGAGCTCCTGCAGCAGCTCGCGCCGCAGGTCCCGTTGATCCTCCGCGTCGATGAGAGGCGAAGCGAGCATGCCGCGCAACGCCGCCCAGCGCAGGCCGAGCGCCGGCAGCGAGCCTGAATCGCTGAATTCGGGGTGCGTGGGAATGTTTGCCATAGCTTTGCCTCCTGTTGAATCCGGCAGCCCTGGGCGACCAATGTGGCAAAGGCGAGACTCCTCTACGTCAACCGGCCGCCGTCACCAGGGGAAATCCCAATCACAGTAAATGACCACACGCGGAGGCGGAAAGCTTCATCGCAATTCGCCGGAAATGCTGCTTTATGGTGGATATCACCGTCAGCTCGTCGTCTGCGTCACTGCTGAGCGCGCATACCGGCTGGCGCTGCGCACATGGGCCGCGGCGACGGCGAGCACGGCGACCTCTACCGCAGCGCAGCAAACCGCCACGATGGCGGCCGGCGTCCAGCCGAGCTGGTACGGGCTCGCCATCGTCTTGCTGATCGCGGCCGTGGTCGTCCGGGTGCTCGCAGCGGTCGAAGGCCGGCGCAAGAGGGGGGGCCGGCGCTGCGTCAAGCGCCACGATGAGAGGGCGGGCCCCAGACGCGATCCTCGGTCCAACCGAGCTCTGCAAACTCCGACGCACGCAAGGCGACCTCTTCCGCCAGGAAGAATTCGTCGAGCTGAGGCGGGGGCACGGACGTGCCGCTCAGCATGGCGTGCGCTTGGCCGCGGTGATGGTCCTGATGCTGGAAAAGGTGCAACAGCAGCCGATCCGTCCGCTCTCGCTGAACGCCGGTCGGACGCCGCAGCTCGACGATGCGCTCCAGACCGCGCGCATCCAGCGACTCCACCGCGGCGATCAGGCGGTGGTCGACGTTCATCTGCGCCTCACGCAGCGCCGCCAGCGTTTCGAAAGGGAGCGGCTCCGCCCTGGCGGCCGGGTCAGGCCGGCCGCCCTCCAGGGCGCCTACGTAGAAGTGGTCCACCATCAGGATGTGGGCGAGCGTGGCGGCCAGGCTTGGAAAGAAACCCGTTCGCGGCGCTGTGAGCTCCGCGGGAGAGAGCTTTGCGCAAGCCGCCGATAGACGGTGATTCGCCCACCGGTTGTTGTAGGCCATGGCGCGATAGGGGAGGACCGCATCGGTTGGCATGGAGCGCACTCCCGCGGGCCTCGCCACGCGATCCGGCGGCGGCCTTGCCCGGCCGCCTCGGACGGCGGGAGCGCCCTCAGCCCCGCGTCACGAAGCTGTCGAGCACCATCTTGCGGCCCGCCTTGTCGAAGTCGACCGTCAGCTTGTTGCCATCGACGGCGACGACGGCGCCCGGCCCGAACTTCTGGTGGAACACCCGATCACCGTTGGAAAATGCCGAGCTGCCGGTCGACTTGGCGACGAGCTCGCCTTCGATGACCGTGCCACCGCGCCGGCGAGCCTGGCCGGCGCCGCGGTCGAAGCCGCCATGGCCGGGGCCGCCGCCGCCGGTTCCTCCACGGCCGAAGCCGCCGCCCGGGCTGCCGAAGCCGCGGGCCTGGGCGCGCTGCCAGCCGGGGGTGGCGTAGGACGATGGCGTCTGCCCCACCGTGTCGAAGCGGCTCGCGCCGTAGCCGCCGTAGGAATACGAGGCTGGAGCATCGATGACCTCGACGGCGCTCTCCGGCAGTTCGTCGATGAAGCGGGACGGAACCGTGGCGTTCCACATGCCGTGAATGCGCCGGTTGCTGGCGAAGTAGATCCTGGCCCGGCGCCGCGCCCGCGTCAGGCCGACGTGGGCGAGGCGGCGCTCCTCCTCGAGGCCGGCGCGCCCGCTCTCGTCGAGCGCGCGCTGGTTGGGAAACAGACCCTCTTCCCAGCCGGGCAGGAATACGGTCTCGAATTCGAGGCCCTTGGCGGCGTGCAGCGTCATCAGCGACACGCGCTCGTTGGTGTCGCCGTCGCCGATCTCCATGACCAGTGAGACGTGCTCCAGGAAGGCCTGCAAGTCGGGAAACTCCTCCAACGAGCGCACCAGCTCCTTGAGGTTCTCCAGGCGGCCGGCGGCCTCTGCGGAACGGTCCCGCTGCCACATGTCGGTGTAGCCGGATTCCTCCAGCACGATTTCGGCGAGCTCGCCCTGGCGCAGCGTGTCCATGAGCCCGGACCAGCGCCCGAACGCCGTCAGCAGCTCGCGCAGCGTGCCGCGCGGCTTGGGCTTCAGCTCCTCGGTCTCGACGAGGTAGCGCGCCGCTTCCATCAGCGGGATGCGCGCCGCCCGGGCGTGGGCGTGCAGCACCTGCACGGTGGCGTCGCCCAGCCCGCGCTTGGGCGTGTTGAGGATGCGCTCGAACGCGAGATCATCGGCCGGCGAGGCGACGCAGCGCAGATAGGCGAGGGCGTCGCGGATCTCCATGCGCTCGTAGAATCGCGGCCCGCCGATCACCCGATAGGGCACCCCCAGCTGCACCAGCCGGTCTTCCAGTTCGCGCATCTGGGCAGAGATGCGCACCAGGATGGCCATTTCGGCGAGCGAATGGCCTTTGACGTGCAGCGCCTCGATCTCCTCGCCGACGAGGCGCGCCTCCTCCTCCGAATCCCACGCACCGGTGATCGTCACCGGCTCGCCGGCGACGTCCTCGGTCCTGAGCGTCTTGCCGAGCCGGCCCTGGTTGTGGGCGATGAGCGCGGAGGCGGCAGTGAGGATATGGCCGGTGGAGCGATAATTGCGCTCGAGCCGCACCACCCGGGCGCCCGGAAAATCGTGCTCGAAGCGCAGGATGTTGTCGACCTCCGCGCCGCGCCAGCCGTAGATCGACTGGTCGTCGTCGCCGACGCAGGCAAGGTTGCGCTGACCGGGCTCGCGCCCCTGGGCCAAAAGGCGCAGCCAGAGATACTGGGCGACGTTGGTGTCCTGATACTCGTCGACGAGCACGTAGCGGAACCGCCGCTGATAGAGCTCGAGCACGTCGGCGTTCTCGCGGAACAGTCGGATGGCCTCCACCAGGAGGTCGCCGAAATCGGCCGCATTGAGGGTCTTCAACCGCTCCTGGTAGAGCCTGTAGAGCTCGCCGCCGCGGCCGTTGGCAAAGGCCTGGGCCTCTCCCGGCAGCACCTGGTCCGGCCCGAGGGCGCGGTTCTTCCAGCTGTCGATAAGCCCGGCGAGCTGGCGGGCGGGCCAGCGCTTCTCGTCGATGTTCTCGGCCGCGATCACCTGCTTCATGAGGCGAATCTGGTCGTCGGTGTCGAGGATCGTGAAGTTCGACTTGAGGCCGACGAGCTCCGCGTGGCGGCGCAGGATGCGGGTGCCGATGGAATGGAAGGTGCCGAGCCAGGGCATGCCTTCGGCCACCGCCCCGACGAGGTGGGCGACGCGTTCCTTCATTTCCCGCGCCGCCTTGTTGGTGAAGGTCACCGCCAGGATCTGCGAGGGTTGGGCGCGGCCGGTGGCGAGGATGTGGGCGATGCGCGTGGTGAGGACGCGGGTCTTGCCGGTGCCGGCGCCGGCCAGCACCAGCACGGGGCCTTCGGTGGTTTCGACCGCGAGCCGCTGCTCCGCGTTGAGGCCGCCGAGGTAGCCGGGTTCGGGGCCGGCATGGGCCTTCGCCCGCGCGGCGATGCCACCGGGACGCGGGGTGTGGGCGAGGCCTGGGTCGGACCGGTGGTCGGGGCTCGGCATCGGTTCACTTTGCGAGCGCGATGAGGGCAATTGGCCGGCCGCCGCGCCCACGGGCGCGGCTCGAGCACTTGAACGATTCATACATCCGACCTTGGACCGGAACGGGAACGGATGTCGAGCCCGCAGCTGTCGTCAACGCGGGCCGGTGGCGAGCGGCATCCAGAATACCCATATGGAGATCGAGATTACCGTCGAGGAGTGCACCCCATGTCCGTTGTGTCGTACTGCCGGATTGTCGCGGTGGTCGCAGGCCTCGGATTCGCTGCCGCCGCTCACGCCCAGGTGGTGGACGAGACGCCCAGCGCCCAGCGGCCCGCGAACACTGTCCGCGGCCTCAATCAGCGCATGAACGAGGACATGCAGATCCGGCAGCAAAACCAGCAGCAGCAGTTCCAGTTCAATCAACAGCAGCAGCAGCTTCAGCAGCTGCAGAACCGGAATCTGCCGACGGTGCCGCGGACCTGCGTGGGCGCGACCTGTTGAGCTGGCGGCCAGCGAGACAGCCCAAGACCGCAGCGCCTTTGCAGTAAGAAGCGCCTTTGCAGTAAGACCTGCGGCCGCGCTATCAGGGCTCGACGCGCTTTCCCGCGAGGGGATGGCGCGCCGCGGAGGGACCGATGCGGGCCATTCACTGCACTGCCTATGGAGATCCCAAGGATCTGATCGTCGCCGAGATTGCGGAGCCGTCGCCCGAACCGGGCGATGCGGTCGTCGCGGTGGAAGCGGTCGGACTCGGCTTTGTCGACGGCCTGCACGTGCGGGGCGGCTATCAGGTCAAGAGGCCTCTGCCCTTCGTGCCGGGCAGTGAAATCGCCGGGCGCATCGTAGCGGTGGGGCCAGCGGTCCGGCCCGACCTCGTCGGGCAACGGGTCATGGCTCTGGCCGAACGCGGCGGACTGGCGGAACGGGCATTGGTTACAGCCGAGCAGTGCATTCCGTTGCCTGACGGCATCTCCGCGGTGGCGGCCGCCTCCAGCGTCGTCAACTACTCGACGGGAATCTACGGGCTTGAGACATGCGGCCGTGTGCAGCCCGGTGAGACGGTACTCGTCCTCGGCGCCTCCGGCGGCGTCGGCATGGCGGCAATCGATATCGCCAAGGGGATGGGCGCGACGGTCGTCGCGGCCGCCTCGTCGGCGGACAAGCTCGCGGCCTGCCGTGCCCGCGGCGCGGATCTGCTGGTGGATTACAGCGGGCCCGAGTGGCGCAGGGCTCTGGAGCAGGTGCTCGCCGGCCGCCGGCTCGACGTCGTCTACGATCCGGTTGGCGATCGCTGGTCGGAAACCGCCTTCCGCTGTCTGGCGCCGGGAGGGCGTCACCTCGTCGTCGGCTTCGCCGGCGGCGACATTCCCCGCATTCCGCTCAACCTGCCGCTGCTGAAGCGCGCGTCGATCGTCGGCGTCGATTGGGGCGGCCACGTCCGGGCCGACAAGGGGGCCGCGCGCCCGCTGTTCGAACGCCTGCTCGAGCTTGCAGGCCAGGGCCTGATCAGTCCCGAGCCCAGCGCCACCTATCCGCTGGAGGAGGCGCCTTCGGTGATCGAGCGGCTGCTCGGCCGAGCCAATATCGGCAAGCCCGTCATCGTCATGTGATCGGGTCGGGCGCCTTGGCGGAGCTCAATCATTTTCGCCGTTGGATGATCAGCATCCAACGGTGGAAAATGATACAATCCCTTTGAATTTCAATCGCTTATCCTACGACTGGCTGGCTGGGACGCGGTTCATTCGTTGACGGCGTGGCGTCTGTCCTCCGTCCAACCGTAAACGAACACCGGGTCGTCCAGATCGATTGCGGGCAACTCGTCCTTTTCGGCCCAGTAGTTCTGGGTGTGCCGCCATTCCGGCGCCTCGCCGCGTTGCGGCAGCAGGTGCATGCCGCGCATGAGGTAGCCCGGATTGAAGTCTTCCGCGTCCATCCACAGCGAGAGCGGCATGCCGCGATCCTCCGGCCGCAGCGCCACCTCCACCTTATCAGCGCCCTTGACCTCCATGTGGTTGAGCAGGCGGCAGACGAAGTCGGCGATAAGGTCGACCCGAAGCGTCCAGCTGGCGCGGAAATAGCCGAAGACCCACGCGAGATTGGGAACCCCGGTGAACATCATCCCCCGATAGGTCACGGTGTCGGAGAAGGTGAGCGGCTTGCCGTCGATGACGAACGCGATGTCGCCGAGCACGTTGAGGTTGAAGCCGGTCGCGGTGATCACGACGTCCGCGTCGATGGTGGCACCGGATTTGAGCTCGATGCCGGTCTTGGTGAAGCGCTCGATCTCGTCAGTCACCACGGAGGCCCTGCCCGAGGCGATCCCCTGGAACAGGTCGCCATTTGGCACGAAGCCGATGCGTTGCCGCCACGGCCGATAGCGCGGCGTGAAGTGAGTCCCGATATCGTAGTCCGGGCCGAGATGGACACGCACGCCGGCCAGCAGCTCCTGCTTCACCACGTCCGGCTCATCGAAGCAGCGGCGCGTGAAAGCCCCCTGATCGTAGAGGATCTTGCGCCGCACGATCTCGTGGATCCACTCCTCCTTGACCTCGAGCGTCCGCAGCGTGTCCGCCAGGTCGTTCTGGTTGCGCGCGGAGATGTAGTAGGTGGGCGAGCGCTGCAGCAGCGTCACGTGCGCGCAATCGGCGGCGATGGAAGGGACGAGGGTGGCGGCCGTCGCCCCCGATCCGACGACCACCACGCGCTTGCCGGAGAGGTCGAGATCGTCCGGCCAGGTCTGGGGATGGACGATCCGGCCGCCGAACCTGTCCTGGCCGTCCCAGTCGGGCGTGTAGCCTTCAGTGTGCCGATAGTAGCCCTGGCACATCCACAGGAAGCCAGCCGCGATCTGCACGGTCTCGCCGGTGTCGGTGCGGACCGCTTCGACCGTCCATAGGTTGTCGTCGCTCGACCAGGCCGCCGAGACGATACGGTGGCCGTAGCGGATGCGGCCGGCGAGATCGTTTTCGTCGATGACCTCGCTCAGATAGGCGCGGATTTCCGCGGCCGTCGCGATCGGATTGCCGATCCACGGCTTGAATCTGTAGCCGAAGGTGTAGAGGTCGCTGTCCGAGCGGGCGCCGGGATAGCGATGCGTGTGCCAGGTGCCGCCGAAGCTCTCTTGCGCCTCCAGAACGACGAAGCTCATGCCCGGGCATTGCCGGGTAAGATGATAGGCGCTGCCGATCCCGGATATGCCGGCGCCGACGATCAAGACGTCGACGTATTCGGCGGCCTGCGGCCGCCTGCCGCTGCGCGCCGTCGTGCTGAGCGTTGCCATCCCTGACATCATGCGATCCTTCTTGCCTTATGGGCGCAGCTTAGAGCCAATTCCCGCGCTGCGGGAAGCCCTCCAGGTGCACACGGGTCCAGCACGCTTCAAATGCTTGGACGGGACTCGCCAAGGCTCGTAAAATATATTCAAATTCAAGGCCTTGGAGTATTTATGAGCAATTTGATGATTTCATCCAAATGCGAAATGCTCTGGCCGCAGCGAAGCCTTTTGGGTTGCCGACGAACCGGATAAGGTTGTGAAAAGGCCGAGACCGCGCGGAAGGAAGCCCCGATGACCCCCGTTGCCGCCGTTGCTGCCCCGTCGCCCGGCTCCGCCTCCCGGCAGGAGTCGGTGGCGGCCGTCATCGCCGCGCTCTCGGCCCGCTTCGGAGAGCGTCTGTCGACCAATGCATCGCTCCGAGAGCAGCACGGCAACACCCTGACCTGGCAGGCCAACGAGCCGCCGGATGCCGTCGTCTTCCCGGAGACCACGGCGGAGGTCGTCGAGGTCGTGAAGCTGTGCGCGGCGCACGGGGTGCCGATGATCCCGTTCGGCACCGGCACCTCGCTCGAGGGCCACGTCAACGCGCCGTTCGGCGGCGTTTCGATCGACACCGGCCGGATGAAGGCGATTCTTGCCGTCCACGCCGAGGACCTCGACTGCGTGATCGAGCCTGGGGTGACCCGCAAGGAGCTCAACGAGCACCTGCGCGCCAGCGGCCTGTTCTTCCCCATCGATCCTGGCGCCGATGCCTCGCTCGGCGGCATGGCGGCGACGCGCGCCTCCGGCACCAACGCGGTTCGCTACGGCACCATGCGCGAGAACGTGCTGGCCCTGGAGGTGGTGCTCGCCGACGGCTCGGTGGTCAAGACCGGCACGCGCGCCAAGAAGAGCGCCGCCGGCTACGACCTGACCCGGTTGTTCGTCGGCTCGGAGGGGACGCTCGGCATCATCACGCAGGTGGCTCTGCGCCTGCACGGCATTCCGGAGGCGATCTCGGCGGGCACCTGCCCGTTCCCGAGCATCAAGGCGGCGTGCGACGCCACCATCCTGACCATCCAGACAGGCATCCCGGTCGCGCGCATCGAGCTCCTCGACACCGCCTCGGTGATCTCGGTCAACGCCTATTCGAAACTGACCCTGCCGGAGATGCCGTTGCTGCTGGTCGAGTTCCACGGCACCGAAGCGTCGGTGAAGGAGCAGGCCGAGCGCTTCGGCGAGATCGCGGAGCAACTGGGCGGCGGCCCGTTCACCTGGGCGACCCAGGCCGAGGAGCGAACCCGCCTATGGCAGGCGCGCCACGACGCCTACTGGGCCGGCCGGGCAGCCAATCCGGGCAAGATCACCTTTGCGACCGACGTGTGCGTGCCGATCTCGCACCTCGCGGAGTGCGTCGAGGAAACACTGCGGGACCTCGACGCCTGCGGCATCGCTTCGGGCGTCGCAGGCCACGTGGGTGACGGCAATTTCCACGTCTCGCCCTTCTTCGATCCGGACGATCACGCGCAGCGCAAGGTCATCGAGGGCTTCCTCGACCGGCTGGTGAAGCGCGCTCTCGCCCTGGACGGCACCTGCACGGGCGAGCACGGTGTCGGCGAGGGCAAGATGAAATATCTTGTGGCCGAACACGGCGAGCCGGCGCTCGAGGTGATGCGACAATTGAAGCGGGCCATCGATCCCCACAATCTGATGAACCCCGGCAAGATCGTCGCGTTTTCGGGCTAGACTGCCGACGCCCCGGATTCAAAGGATTGGAGCATACCCCGCAAGCGGATGATGCTCATCCAATTGCAGAATGCTCTAGCAGCCGGGCCAGAGCGTTTCCCGATCAGATGGAACCAGCTGATCGGGAAATGCTCCAGGATATTGAAATCTGGAGCGCTTCCTCCCCTGGGTGGATCCACTCGAATGGGAGGAAGCGCTCCAGGCGGTTACCGAAGGTGCGTCACCGGCCTTGCGAGATCTCCTGACCGCCATCGCGGTCCTCGTCATCGTCGCGCTGCTGGCGGCGCTGCTGGGGCCGCCGCTCATCGACTGGTCGGCCCATCGCGGCCGTGTCGAGGCGCTGCTCGGCGACGCGCTCGGCGTGCCCGTCCACACGCGCGGCCACATCGGCGTGCGCCTGCTGCCGTCGCCGGCGCTCACCTTGGAGGGTCTGGCGATCGGCGAGGGCCGCGGTCCGGCGTCCCTGGCCGCAGGCGAGACGCGCGTGGAGCTGTCGCTGTCGCCGCTGCTGCGGGGCGATGTGCAAATCGCCGATGCGGCGATGGACCAGCCCGTCCTGACGATTCGGCTGGCCGAGGACGGGGGGCTTGCCTGGCCGGGGCTTGGACCGGACGGCCTCTTGGGGCGCCTGGCGGTCGAGCGCGTGCGGGTCACGCGCGGCGCCATCGTCATCGCCGACCGCGTCACCGGTCGGGATGTGCGGCTGAGCCGGCTGGAGGCGATCGGCCAAGCCTCGTCGGTGGACGGCCCCTGGCAGGTCGCGGGCGCCGTCGAGGGCCAGCCGTTCCGGTTCTCCACCGGCCAGGTCGAGCCGGGCGGCGAGCGGCCAGTGAAGGCCGCTGTCGGCAACGACCTCGTCGGCCGGCTCGCGCTGGAGGGGAAGCTGAGCCTGGCTGCCAAGGGCGCAACGCCGCTCCTCGTCGGCAAGGTCAGCGCCACGCGGCCGCTGACGGCGGACGAGCCACTGACGCTCACGGCCAATGCGGACGTCGAGCTTGTCGGCCGGCGGCTGGCGCTCCGGAACGTCGACCTTTCGGCCGGGGATGGCAGCATCAAGCTCACGGGCGCGGGCAGCCTCGATCTGGGACGTCGGGTGGCGGCCGAACTCACCCTGGGCGCCCGTCACATGGCGCTCGACAAGGCGGTGGCGCAACTGCGACCGGTCATGGAGGAGGGCGGGCTTGGGCCGGTGCTCGGCATCGTGCCGCTGCCCGTCACCGCGCGCGTTGCCTTCGATCGCCTGAGCTGGGCGGATGAGGAGGCCCAGAGCCTCTCCGCGCTGATCCGTCTCGACGGGCGGCAGGTCGCCGTGGAGCAGCTGTCGTTGCGGTTGCCGGGGGAAACCAACGTCACCGCCGATGGCACGCTGCAGGCGGCAGATCAGGCAACGGCAGCCTTTCGCGTGGCCGTCCGAGTGGGCGCACCGCCCCGCCTCGGGCTGGCGCTGTCGCGGCTCGGCGCCAGCCAGGCCCTCGCGACTCAGATCGCGCGCGAGCAGAGCCTGACGCTCGACGCCAACGTGGCGCTCTCGCCGACGCTCATCGGCCTGTCCAACGTGCGTATGGCCGCCGGCCCCGTCACCGTCGCCGGCGCCTTCCGCTACAGCTTTGCCGACGAGCGCGAGCCGCCGCGTCTCGACGCCCAGCTCACCGCCGAGCAGATCGACCTCGCGCGCTGGCCGGCCCTGTCCGACGTTGGTCTGTCGCTGGGGACCGCGGATCTTGGCCTGCTGATCGATGCGCGCGGTGTCCGTTACGGCCCGAGCGCCGGCGCCGGGCGCGTGCGCGCCAAGCTCTCGCGCAGCGCCGGCCATCTGGCGATCGACGCGCTCGAGATCCGCGATCTGGCAGGCATCAATGCAAGCGGCACGGGCAGCATCGGCCCGCGCGGCGACGGCCGGGTGAATGCCAACGTTACGGCCGAGCGCGCCGGCCCGGCCTTCGGTCTGCTCGCCAAGCTGGGCTTCGGGGTCTTTGCCGGCCCTTGGCCGGCCGGGGTCGAAGACGCCCCCCTCGATCTGAAGGTCGTCGCCTCCGCCTCCGGCGCGGACCCGGCGCGTCGCATCGACGTGCGGCTCGACGGGGCGGCGCTCGGCGGGTCGGTCGCGGGCCAGGCGCGTCTCGCCTGGCCCGCGGCGCGCCTGGTGGACGCCAGCCTGACCTTCAACACCCCCGAGACAGCCCGCGTGCTGGCGACCTGGGGCTTCGCGGGCGAAGGTCGAGCGGCCATCGGTCCGGCCGTCGTGACAGCCATCCTCGCCGAGCCGCCGAAGGGCACGACGGCACAGCAGCTCACGCTCGGCGGACAGATCGCAGGCATCGATGTGCGCACCGCGGCCCCCATTGCCATGGGCCCCGACGTCGGGAGCTGGACGAAGGCAGCGTTCCAGGTGTCAGCCAAGGACGCGAGCCGGTTGGCGCGGGCCCTCGGCGGGGCGGCACGCACCGATCAGGCGATGCCGCTCGCGCTTGGCGTGGAGATCGAGCGGGACGGGACGGGATCGGGCTGGCAAGCGCTCCTCGATGGATCCCTTGCTGGCTCTCCGGTGCGCGGCACGGTGGCGCGGGGTCCTGACGGGGCGTTCGCTGTCGGGCTCGCGACCGACCAGCTGTCGGTGCCGGCGTTGGCCAGCGTCTTGGCGCTCGGGCCGCTGCCCGCGGCGCGAGCCGGCGGCATCTGGCCGTCCGAACGCTTTGCAGCGGCCCCTGCCTGGCTGGACGGCGTCGCCGCCGACCGGGCCAGCGTGCACATCAAGGCGGGGCGCCTCGATCTCGGCGGCGGGCTGGCGGCGACGCAGGCGGACCTCACCGTGAGGAAGGTCGCCGATGGGGTCGCCTTGGGCCTCGATCGGGCCTCGTTCGCCGGCGGCTCGCTGGCCGGCGAGACGGTGCTGCGCCGGCTTGGCAGCGGCGCGAGCTTCACCACCGACCTGCGGCTCGACCAGGTGGATATCACGACGCTGGCCGGCGCGGGCGACCTTGCCGGGCGGGTGAGCGGGACGATCCGGGCCGGCGGCTCGGGCGAAAGTGTCGCCGCCATCGTCGCCAACCTGTCGGGCACCGGTTCGCTGAAGGCGACCAACGTCATGCTCAAGCGCGTCGATCCCGGAGCACTCGGCGAGGCCGCTGCCGGCGCCGGCGACGACACCCAGACGCTGGATCCGCGCGCGCTCGGCACGCAGGTCGACCGGCTGCTGCAGCGAGCGTTCTTCCAGGTGAGGACCATCGACGTGCCGCTGCTGATCGGCGGCGGCGTCGCGCGCGCTTCGCCGACCTCGGCCGAGGCCGGGCCGGCGCGCCTGGAGGGGGCGCTGACCATCGATCTGCGTACCCTGACGCTGGAAGCGGCTGCTATTCTGTCCACCCAGGTTCGGCCGCCGGGCTGGAAGGGAGGGCCGGCCCAGGTGGCGCTGCGCTGGCAGGGACCCATCGGCGCGCCGCGGCGCGAGGTCGACGCCAACGCTTTGGCCAACGGACTGGCGTCGATCCGGCTCGGCAAGGAACTGGAGCGCATTCAGGCCTTCGAGGCCGAGGCCAAGCGGCTCAAGGAAGAACGCGAGCGGCGCGAGGCGGAGGAACGGGCGCGGCGCGAGGCCGAGGAGCGGGCGCGACGCGAGGCCGAGCTGAAGGAGCGGCATGAAGCGGAGCAGCGGGCCGAGGAGGCGGTGAAAGCGCAGGCCGACGCGCGAGAGCGCGAGCGTCAAGACCAGCTGCGTCGCGCGGCCGAGCGCTCGCAGTGGATCACCACCCCTGGCAGCCGCTGACGCGCGTCACCGTCCAGCGACGCGCTCCCGTTGTCCGGGAGTGACGTCATTGAACGCGGTGGCGTCGCGGAAATAGGCCAACACGAAGACCCGGATGGCCGACGATAGGTTTTGCCCGTCGCGCCGGTCGTCGATGGCAGCGACGAGGCCTGCCAGCGACTGGCGGCGCACGGCGGCGATCTCCTTCAGCGCAGCCCAGAAGGGCTCCTCCAGCGACACCGAGGTGCGGTGGCCGGCGACCACCAGCGAGCGTTTGACGACACGGAAAGCTGGCGCCTGGGCTGGGCCCTTGGCTGCGGTCACGGTGACGGATCGTCCAGAGCGGGAAGATTTTTCCTTGAATCATCACCCTGCTCTAACTCTTTGTTTTGAGCAGGATCTTGTCCAAAAACCGGTGTCGACTTCTTGGCGCCCTGCTCGAGGCGGTGGCCGTCGATCTGCCGCGCGGCGGCATCCCGCTCCTTCTCCTCCCGCGCGCGCTCCGCCTTGGTGCGGCCGAAGCGCGTCCGGTTGGCGGCCGCGAGCGTCTCGTGCTCGGCCCGCTGCCTGGCCTTTCGCGCGTTGCGGAGGTTCACGATCTCGGCCAAGGCCTCCTCCCTAAGCACGGTCAAACGCAGCCAACCGACCGGATAACGATGCTCCAATTTATGCAATCTGGAGCGCCTCGTTCCGATCGGGTGGTTCGATCCGGTCGGAACGCGCGCGCCAGCCTAGCTTAGAGCATTTCCGCGCTTCTTCGAAAACGCTCTAGGCGAAGCCTTCGTCCTTGAGGACGCGCTGCACCGACGGCCGTCCGATCATGCGCTCGTAGTGGGCCGCACAGTGTCCCGGCAGCTCGATATTCATGCGCTTCGATGCCCAGAACTCCACATAGAAGAGCGCGGCGTCGGCGATCGAGAACGGGCCGACGGCGTACTCCTTGCCGGCAATGCGGCTGTCGATCAATCTGAAGGCCTTGTCGACGATCTCCCGCCCGCGCTGCTTGACCGCGTCCTGATCTTCTTCGCGCGGGCCGAAGTTGCCGGGCCGGAAAAGCCGTCCGAAGCCCTGCATGTGCACGGTCGCGACCACGTAGTCGATAAGCGACGTGGCCTGGGTGCGGGCCTCGATGTCGGCAGGATAGAGACTCGCCTCCGGATTGGCGGCGGCGAGCCAGAAGGCGATGGCGCCGAACTCGGTCAGCACCGAGCCGTCCGGCCGTTCCAGCGTCGGGACTTTGGACTTGGGATTGACGCTGGTGAAGGCGGCCCCGTACTGGTCGCCTTGCATGAGGTTGAGCTTCGCCAGTTCGTACGGCTTGCCGATCTCCTCGAGGAGCACGTGGATCCCGATGGAGCACGCGCCCGGCGCGTAATAGAGCTTCATGCCATCCTCCCGCGGCCCGCGTCCTGCTGCTGACGAAGGGGCCAACGGGCGGCGGATACCACGATCAGTGCTTCTTGCGGAAGGCGTCCAGGCTGACCACGTCGGCGCCGCCCTCGGGCGCGCCTGAGCCGGGCAACGGCTCGGCAGGCGGCTTGGCGCCGTTCTCATCATCGCCGTTGGTCGCCAGCGGCAACATCTCGGAGGGATCCGGAGTCCTGCCGCGCGGCGCCTTGATGGCCGGCTCGCTGCGCGGCGTCGCCGACGGCTGCTCCACGGTGACCATGCCACCGCCCTCGTCCTTGGTGTCGAACTTGAGGCCGAACTGAACCGAGGGGTCGAAGAAGCCGGTGATGGCGTCGAACGGCACGAGCAGGCGCTCGGGTACGCCGGAGAACGACAGGCCAACCTCGAAGGTGTGCTCGTTGACGCCCAGGTCCCAGAACTGGTGCTGCAGCACGATCGTCATTTCTTCCGGGTATTTTTCGCGCAACCGGTTGGAGACGCGGGTACCCGGGGCGTCGGTGCGAAATGAAATATAGAAGTGATGCTCGGGAGGAAGCCCGTCGCGAGCAGTATCGGCCAGCACCTTCCGCACCACGCCTTTCAGCGCATTCTGAACAAGAAGATCGTACCGGATCAGATCTTTCGACATGGCCCCCTGCGCGCGAAAATCGAGTGGAGGCTTCTGTTGCCAGGTGCCTCCGAACCCCGCCTGACGGTGCTACCCGCCAGGGCTTCAGATCGGTTTAGTTACCGCTTACGCGGCAACCGCAACCGGAGCAAAGTTGTCGTTGGCAACTATTGCAATGGCCCGATAACGGCGGAACCATGCCGAGCAAAAGAGCACCCTTTACACCCTCGTCGATCCTATTTCGCCCCCGCCGAAGCCCAACCTGCGCTGGGCTTTGGTGGAGGCGCCGGGTACCGCCCCCGGGTCCGAATGGCTTATTGCGATGTCCGTTTATTGCCATAGCCGCCTTGCGACGGCGACCCGAATATAGGCACTTGTTCGTCGGCGCGAAAGGGAGCCCGTGCATCGACGGGCGGCGATCCCCACATACCTGCGGGCGGGGCCGCGTCGCCGAAGGCGGCTAGGCTCCGGGCGCCGCGGCGGCTAAACTCTCAGGCCGCCGATTCCGGAGTGCCGATGCGCGCCTATCTCGATCTTCTGCGCCACACCCTCGAGCACGGCGTCCCAAAGGACGACCGCACCGGCACGGGAACGCTGTCGCTGTTCGGTCACCAGATGCGCTTCGATCTGGCCGAGGGCTTTCCATTGCTCACCACCAAGCGCGTGCACTTCAAGTCCGTGGTGCACGAGCTGATCTGGTTCCTGTCCGGCAGCACCGACGTGCGCTACCTCCAGGAACGTGGCGTGACCATCTGGGACGAGTGGGCGACGGCGGAGCAATGCGCGCGCTTCGGCCGGCGCGAGGGCGATCTGGGCCCGGTCTACGGTCATGCCTGGCGCAACTTCGGGGCCACCGAGATGCCCGACGGCAGCTTCACGCGCGATGGCGTCGATCAGATCGCCTGGGTCGTCGACGAGATCCGCCGCCATCCGGACAGCCGCCGGCTCATCGTGACCGGCTGGGATGCGCGTCAGCAGGACCGGGTGGCGTTGCCGCCCTGCCACACGATGTTCCAGTTCTACGTCGCACGGGGGCGGCTCTCCTGCCAACTCTATCAGCGCTCCGCCGACGTGTTTCTCGGCGTGCCGTTCAACATCGCAAGCTACGCCTTGCTGACCCACATGGTGGCGCAGGTGACGGGGCTCGAGGCGGGTGACTTCGTCCATTCTCTCGGCGACGTGCACCTCTATGCCAACCATGTGGAGCAGGCGCGCGAGCAACTGTCCCGCACGCCGCGGCCCCTGCCGCGGTTGAGGCTCAATCCGGCGGTTCGCGCGCTCGACGATTTCACCTTCGACGATGTCGCCATCGAAAGCTACGACCCGCATCCGCTCATCCGCGCGCCGGTCGCCGTTTAGAGCGTTTTCGAGCGAAGTGGACGCCGGTTCGCGTGAAGAAAACGCGACAAAACAAACAGATAGAGCATTTCGGCGATTCGAAGAAACGCGGAAATGCTCTAGCGCCATCGGATGAGCAGTAATTTGTGCACCGGCTTATGAACGACCGTGCGTCGTCACGCCGTTTGAGGCGGCGTGACGCGGGCGCTATGAGTGGGGGATGACAGGCCGGCAGCAAGCCATGGAACGGCGCACAGCGCCGCGCGCGGTGATCGCGTTGATCGCCGCTTATGCGCTCGTGCTGCAGGCGCTCATGCTCTCGGCGCTGCCATTGCCGGCGCTTGCCGGTCATGCCGGGGCGCTCTGCACGACGGTCCCTGCCCCAACGGGGCAGGCCGATCCCGAACGGCCATCCGGCGCCCACGAACTGTGCTGCGTGGCGGCCTGTGCCGGCCCGTCGCTGGCCACGCCGCCGCAGGGTGACGGCGCTTCGAGCGCCATCACCGCGCCACCCGCCCTGCTTGTCATCTTTCCCACGCATCGACCTCTCGGCATGGCGCCCCTCCTGGAGGCGGCGACCAGCGCGCGAGGACCTCCTGCGGCTGCCTGAGCCTTCTCGGATCGAGCGCTCCCGCGCTCTTCACGACGATCTTCAGGAGCCTGTTCCCATGATACGATTTGACCTGACACGCATTGCGCTCGGCGGCGCGCTGGGCGCGGCCACGGCGCTGCTGTCCACATCCGTCTTCGCCCATGTGACGCTCGAGACCACCGAGGCGACGCCGAACTCCTATTACCGCGGCGTCGCCAAGGTGAATCACGGCTGCGGTACGTCCGCCACCAAACTGCTGCGCATCACCATTCCCGAAGGGGTCATCGCCGCGCGCCCCATGCCGAAGGCGGGCTGGACCGTCGAGCTGGAGAAGGGGCCATACGCCCGCGCCTATCCCCTGCACGGCAAGGATGTGGCGAGCGGCGTGAAGTCGATCACCTGGAAGGGCGGCAGCCTGCCGGACGACTTCTACGACGAGTTCGTCTTCGCAGCGCGAATCACCGACGCCTTTCAACCGGGGGCGACCATAAGCTTCCCGGTGTTGCAGCAATGCGAGAGCGGCACGCAGAACTGGGCCGAAGTGCCCGCGCCCGGGCAGTCGGCCGCTGCGCTCAAATCGCCGGCGCCGGGCGTGCGTATCATCCAGGCCGCCACGACCGCTCCGTCGACGGCGCCCGCCGCCGTGCCGGTCAAGGTCGGCGATCTCACCATCCGCTCGCCTTGGGCACGTGCCACGCCGGCGGGTGCGAAGGTCGCCGGCGGCTATCTGGCAGTCACCAACGACGGCAAGGCGGCGGATCGGCTCATCGGTGGCTCCTTCGACATCGCCGGCGAGGTCCAGATCCACGAAATGAAGGTGGAAGACGGGGTGATGCGCATGCGCCCGCTCGACAAGGGCATCGAACTCCCACCCGGCCAGACCGTCGAACTCAAGCCGGGCGGCTTCCACTTGATGTTGATGGGCCTGAAGCAGCAGCTCAAGACCGGCGACACCGTCAAGGGCACGCTCGTCTTCGAGAAGGCGGGTAGCGTGCCGGTGACGCTGGCGGTCGGGGGCGTGGGCGCCCAGCAGGGCCCCGGCGGCTCCCCCGCGGGCGGCCACCACGAGCATTGACCGGCGCGACCCGGCGCCAGCGATGTGATAGGACGAGCCGATCCGTCGCCGCCGCCGTGTCGGCCAACTTCAGGACGCGCCCATGGCATTGCCGCTCGTGTTGGTCGTCGCGGTTGCCGACAACGGAGCCATCGGCCGGGACAACCGGCTGATCTGGCGCCTGCGCACCGATATGCAGCGCTTCAAGGCGTTGACCATGGGCAGGCCGCTGCTGATGGGCCGGCTGACCTACGAGTCGATCGGCCGGCCGTTGCCCGGGCGCGAGACGGTCGTGCTGAGCACGGGCGCCTTCTGCGAAGCGCCCGGCGTCGCCGTCGCCGGCTCGCTGGCGGACGCGATCGGGCGCTGCGAGGCGGCGGCCGATCGGCTCGGCGCGGGGGAAATCGTCGTGGTCGGAGGAGCCCGCGTGTATGCCGAGACGCTGCCGCTCGCCCGGCGCATCCATCTGACCGAGGTTCACGCGTCGCCCCCGGCCACAGTGTTCTTTCCGGACTGGGCCGGAGGGGCGTTTCGGCGCAGCTACCGCGAGACGTTTCGGCAGCACCATGCGGCCGGACCGGGCGATGAATACCCTTTTACATTTGTCGATCTGGAGCGCGTTCCGGACCGGACGGTCGCGGGTTCGGCGTGACACGGGCACAACACTTCGCGGTGCGCGCGTATTGTTCGGACGATGCTGGACGCGGGCGCGCCTTTGTCGCTGGAGCCGTTCATTGAACAGCGGCGCGTGTGCCATTAAGTGCTGTGCTTGACAGGGCTTGCCCTGCCAAACGACAAGGCTCGAGGATCCGCGTCCATCGAGCCCAAAGGGGAATGTCAGATCGATGCCTTGGAGTAATCAAAGCGGTGGCGGCGGACCATGGGGCCCCAAGAATCAGGGGCCGTGGGGATCCGGGCCGCAACGCAACGGCGGCGGGCCGCCCGACCTGGAGGACCTGCTCAAGCGCGGTCAGGACAGGCTGAAGGGCATCCTGCCGGGCGGCGACGGCTCCTTCGGCTTCCGCGGCATCCTTCTCATCCTGCTCGGGGCCGTGCTGCTGTGGCTCGCGACCGGCTTCTACACGGTGCGGCCCAACGAGGTCGGCATCAACCTCGTCTTCGGCCGCTATGCGGGTTCAACCGGCGAGGGTCTCGGCTACAATTTCCCCTACCCGATCGGCTCGGTGATCAAGCCCGACGTCACCTCCAGCCGCATCATCGAGATCGGCGTACGCTCCAACACCCAGTCGCGCTCGCGCGTGCAGCAGAGCAGCGTCACCGACGAGAGCCTGATGCTGACCGGCGACGAGAACATCGTCGACATCGATTTTGCCGTGCAGTGGCAGGTCAATCCGGCCAAGGCGACCGACTTCGTCTTCAATCTGCAGAACCCCGACGGCACCATTCGCGTCGTGGCTGAAAGCGCCATGCGCGAGGTGGTCGGCCGCCGCAACATCCAGAACATCCTCACGACGGATCGTGGCGCGATCGAAGCGGAGGTCCGTCAGCTGATGCAGGACACCTTGAACTTCTACGGAGCGGGCGTGGAAATCAGGCAGGTGAACTTGCAGAAGGTCGATCCGCCGGCCCAGGTCATCGACGCCTTCCGCGACGTGCAGGCGGCCCGGCAGGACCAAGACCGCCTGCGCAACGAGGCCGAGACCTACGCCAGCCGCATCGTCCCTGAGGCGCGCGGCAAGGCGATCGGCATCGTGCAGGAGGCTGAGGGTTACAAGGAGCGAGCCACCAACGAGGCGCAGGGTAATGCCTCGCGCTTCCTCTCGGTCTACGAGCAATACCGCCTGGCGCCTGAAGTGACGCGCGAGCGCATGTATCTGGAGACGATGGAGCACGTGCTGGGCCCGACCAACAAGGTCATCCTCGACCAGAGGGGCGGCCAGGGCGTCGTTCCCTTCCTGCCGCTCGAGTCGCTGCAGCCACAACGGCCCGCGGCCGGTGCCGCCCCGGCTCAGGGAGCTGCACGATGAACGGCAATCTCTTCAAGGTCGTCGGCGCCGTCCTAGTCGCGGTGCTGGCGCTTCTGATCTACGCCTCGACCTTCATCGTCGGCCAGACCCAGGAAGCGCTGGTGCTCCAGTTCGGCCGGGTGAGGGGGCTGCCCAAGCAGGCGGGCCTGCACTTCAAGATCCCGTTCATCGAGAACGTGGTCTACGTCGACAAGCGCATCCTCGACCTCGACCTGCCGGTCCAAGAGGTGATCGCCTCGGACCAGAAGCGGCTGGTGGTCGACACCTTCACGCGGTACCGCATCATCAATCCGCTGCTGTTCTACCAGTCCGTGAACAGCATCGCCGGCGCCAATCTGCGGTTGACCTCGATCGTCAATTCGACGACGCGGTCGGTGCTGGCGGAGGCGACCTTCACGGCCGTCGTCAAGGATGAGCGCGACAGGCTGATGAGGCGCATTCGCGACGAGGTGAACCAGCAGGCGAAAGGCCTCGGCCTCGAGGTCGTCGACGTGCGCCTGCGCCGCGTCGACCTGCCCGAACAGAACAGCGAGGCGGTCTATCGACGCATGAAGACCGAGCGCGAGCGCGAAGCGGCCGACATTCGCGCGCAGGGCTCGCAGATCGCTCAGGGCATCCGCGCCCGCTCGGATCGCGAGGTGACCGTGCTGCTGGCCGAGGCGACGCGCAAATCGGAGGAGCTGCGCGGCCAGGGCGACGCCGAGCGCAACCGCATCTATGCGGATGCCTACGGCAGGGACCCGAGCTTCTTCTCGTTCTACCGCTCGATGCAAGCCTATGAAGCTGCGCTCAAGGCCGGCGACACGCGGCTGGTGCTGTCTCCCGATTCGGATTTCTTCCGCTACTTCGGGCACCAGTCGGGCCGCGGCGTGCAGGGGGCAGGACCGCAGCTGTCCGGGCCGCCCGCGTCGTCCGGCGCGTCGGCGCGCCCCTGATCGCGGGCCGGCGGCCGCCCCATGCATGATCTCATGGCGGCCTTCGGCTTGCTGCTGGCGATCGAGGGAATCTGCTTCGCGGCATTTCCCTCGGCGGTGAAGAAGGCCGCGGCCGACATGGCCGCGGCGCCCGTCGACATGATGCGGCTCGTCGGCATCACGGCCGCCGCGGTCGGCGTCGGGCTGGTCTGGCTGATGCGCAACCACGTGTGGTGACCGGATGGCGGCCACCGAGCTGTCGCAATCCTGTATAATGCATCAACGCGGGCGCCCTGCGCCTGTTCACGAACGACGAGGACGGACAATGGTCTCTCTCAGCATGGCGTTCGAGGCGACAAGGTCCATGGCGCCACCGCGGCGCCTGGCTGGAGCGCTCGCCCTGGCCGCAGGCCTGGTGCTCGGCGCGGTGGGTACGGCCCATGCCCGCGGGCCCGAAGGCTTCACGGACCTTGCCGATCAGGTGACCAACGCGGTGGTCAACATCTCCGCCTCCACCACGGTGGAAACGAAGGGCCGCACCCTGCCGCAGCTGCCGCCGGGCACGCCCTTCGAGGATCTGTTCGAGGAGTTCTTCAATCGCCGCGGCGGCGGCGGCGGCGATGCCCCGCGCCAGCGCAAGTCGAACTCGCTCGGCTCCGGTTTCATCATCGACTCGGCCGGCATCGTCGTCACCAACAACCACGTCATCGGCGAGGCCAACGAGATTACCGTCATTCTGAACGACGGCACCAAGCTCAAAGCCGAGATCCTGGGCAAGGATTCCAAGCTCGATCTGGCCGTGCTCAAGGTGAAGCCCGAAGGCAAGCCCTTGACCGCGGTCAAGTTCGGCGATTCCGAGAAGCTCCGGATCGGCGAATGGGTGGTTGCCATCGGCAACCCGTTCGGCCTCGGCGGCTCGGTCTCGGCCGGCATCGTCTCGGCCATCAACCGCAATATCGATCAAGGACCCTACGACAGCTACATCCAGACCGACGCGGCCATCAACAAGGGCAACTCCGGCGGCCCGCTGTTCAACATGGCCGGCGAGGTGGTGGGCATCAACACCGCCATCCTGTCGCCGACCGGCGGTTCCGTCGGCATCGGCTTCTCGGTGCCGTCGGCGCTCGCCGGCCCCGCCATCGAGCAGCTGCAGAAGTTCGGCGAGACCCGCCGTGGCTGGCTCGGCGTGCGCATTCAGTCGGTCGACGACGCGACCGCCGAAGCGCTCAACCTCGGCCGGGCCCGGGGCGCCCTGGTCGCCGGTGTCGACGACAAGGGGCCGGCCAAGCCGGCCGACATCAAGCAGGGCGACGTCATCGTCCGCTTCGATGGCCGGGAGGTGAAGGACAGCCGCGACCTGCCGCGTCTGGTTGCCACCACGCCGGTCGGCAAGGAGACCCAGGTGGTCATCTTCCGCGGGGGCAAGGAGGAGACCAGAACGGTCAAGCTGGGACGCCTGGAGGACGGCGAGAAGCAGATGGCAGCCCGCGGCGGCAGTGACACGGACGTGGACAAGCCCGCCATCAAGAAGGCGCTCGGCCTCGATCTGTCGTCGATCAGCGATGACTTGCGCCAGCGCTTCTCGATCAAGCCGACCGTCAAGGGCGTGGTGATCACTCGGGTCGACCCCAACTCCAACGCGGCCGACAAGCGCCTGCAGGCCGGCGACGTCATCGTCGAGGTGGCGCAGGAGCCGGTGCAGCAGCCGGCGGATGTGTCCAAGCGGCTCGACGCGCTCAAGAAGGACGGCAAGAAGTCGGCGCTGCTGCTGGTCTCCAACCCGGCTGGCGAAGTGCGCTTCGTCGCCGTCGCCATGGAGTAGGTCAAGGCGCGGCGGCGGAGCCCATGGGCGTGGCGCGGCTGCCGATAGCGGCCCCGTCGACCGCGACGGCGCGTTTCCCGGGTCGGCCGTTGCATGCTATCGAACAGGCTGGCGTGCGCTAGCGCACTTGGTAGTTCACAGCTGCGCGTCTAACTGTGGCGAACTCCCACCCCTGGTCCGGTTGCATGCTCAGGTCGCTGCTCGCTCGTGTTTTGCCTTCCGTCGCGCTCGTTGCGGCGCTCGCTGCCTGCAATGAACCCGCGACCAAGCCACCGGGGGCGGGTGGCGCCGGCGCGGCGGCCCCGCCCGCGCCGGTGGTCACCGTGGCCAAGCCGGTGGTCAAGCAGGTCACCGAATACGACGACTTTACTGGCCGCTTCGAAGCGGTCGACTCGGTCGAGGTGCGCTCGCGCGTGTCGGGCTATCTGAGCTCCGTGGAGTTCAAGGACGGCGCCGTCGTCAAGAAGGGCGACCTGCTCTTCGTCATCGACAAGCGCCCCTACCAGGCGGCCACGGACCAGGCGATAGCGGGCGTGAACTCGGCGCAGGCGCGAGTACAGTTCGCCAAGAGCGACTTGGAGCGCGCCCAGAGCCTGCAAAAGACCGGCAACATCACCGAGCAGGTCCTGGAAACCCGGCGCCAGACGGCGCTGGTGGCTCAGGGCGATCTCGCCGGCGCCAATGCCGCGGTGGTGAGCGCCAAGCTCAACCTCGAGTTCACCGAGATCCGCGCCCCGGTGTCCGGGCGGATCGGGCGCAAGCTGATCTCGGAGGGCAATCTCGTTACCGCGGATTCGACGCTGTTGACCACGATCGTGTCGCTCGATCCGATCTACTTCTACTTCGATATCGACGAGCGCTCCTACCTCGCCTACCAGCGGCTCAACCGCAACCGCGGCACCGGCGGCTCGATCGCGAGTGATGTGCTCGTCGGCGTCACCGACGAGCGCCAGCCGACGCGCAAAGGCAAGCTGGACTTCCTCGACAACCGCATCGATCAGGCCACCGGTACCTTGAGGGCCCGTGCGCTGGTGCCCAATCCCGACCTTTTCCTGGCGCCCGGCATGTTCGGCACCGTGCGCATCCCCGGCTCCGACCCGTACAGGGGCGTGCTGGTGCCCGATGTCGCGATCGCCACCGACCAGGATCGCCGGCTGGTCTGGGTGTTGGGGGCGGACGACACGGTGTCCCCCAAGGTGGTTCGGCCGGGGCCGCGCATCGACGGCTACCGCCTGATCCGCTCCGGCCTCGACGGCAGCGAGACGATCGTCATCAACGGCCTCCAGCGCCTGCGCCCGGGCATCAAGGTGAAGCCGGAAATGAAGGAACTGCCGCCCACGGCCCCTGACCCGGCCGGCGCGAACGGCTCGAAGAGCTGATCCGCCATGAAATTTGCGCATTTCTTCGTCGATCGGCCGATCTTTGCGTCGGTGCTGTCGATCGTCATGGTGCTCGTGGGATATATTTCCTACGTCTCGCTTCCCGTCGCGCAGTATCCCGAGATCGTTCCACCGACCATCGTCGTCCGGGCGAGCTACCCCGGCGCCAACGCCGAGACGGTGTCGCAGACCGTGGCGACCCCGATCGAGCAGGAGATCAACGGCGTCGAGGACATGCTCTACATGACCTCGAACTCGACCAGCGACGGCAACATGTCGCTGACCATCACCTTCAAACTGGGCACCGATCTCGATACCGCCAACGTGCTGGTGCAGAACCGCGTCGCGGTCGCCCAGCCGCGCCTGCCCGCCGAGGTGCGGGCGCTGGGCGTGACGACGCGCAAGAGCTCCCCCGATCTGATGCTCGTCGTCCACATGTTCTCGGAGAGCGAGGGCTTCGACGACCTCTACATCTCCAATTACGCGCTGATCCGCGTGCGCGACCAGCTGCTGCGGCTCGACGGCGTCGGCGACATCACCGTGTTCGGCGCGCGCGAGTATTCGCTGCGCATCTGGCTCGATCCCAACAAGCTGGCCTCCTACTCGCTCACCACGACCGACATCGTGAGCGCATTGCAGGAGCAGAACGTCCAGGTCGCGGGCGGTGCCATCGGCGGCCCACCGACGCCGGCCGGGGCCGATTTCCAGCTGATCGTACAAACGCAGGGACGCTTCAAGGACGTCCGGCAATTCCGTGACATCATCGTCAAGAGCGGCGAGGCCGGGCGCCTCGTGCGGCTCCAGGACGTGGCGCGGGTGGAGCTCGGCGCCCGCGACTACACCACCAACTCCTACCTAAACGGCAAGCCGGCCGTCGGCATCGGCGTGTTCCAACGGCCCGGCACCAACGCGCTCGACGCCTCCGCTGCCGTCATCGCCAAGATGGAGGAGCTGAAGCGCGACTTTCCGGCGGGAATGAACTACCGGATCGCCTACAATCCGACCGTCTTCATTTCGCAGTCCGTCAACGAGGTCTACAAGACGCTGTTCGAGGCGGTCATCCTGGTGGTGATCGTCGTGCTGGTCTTCCTCCAGTCGTGGCGGACGGCGATCATTCCCATCATCGCCATTCCGGTGTCGCTCATCGGCACCTTCGCCGTCATGGCCATGTTCGGCTTTTCGCTGAACAACCTGACGCTGTTCGGCCTGGTGCTGGCGATCGGTATCGTCGTCGACGATGCCATCGTCGTGGTGGAAAACGTCGAGCGCAACATCGCGGAGGGGCTGTCGCCGCGCGAGGCGGCGCACCGCACCATGGACGAGGTCGGCGGCGCCGTCATCGCCATCGCCCTGGTGCTGTCGGCGGTGTTCATTCCGACGGCTTTCATCAGCGGTATCACCGGCCAGTTCTACCGGCAGTTCGCGCTAACCATCGCCGCCTCGACGGTGATCTCCGCGTTCAATTCGCTCACGCTGTCGCCGGCGCTGTGCGCCCTCCTGCTCAAGGGCCACCACAGCGCCGACCACCGGCCGCGCTTCTTTCTGGCCCGCTGGGGCCGCGGGCTGGCCAATGGCTTCAACTGGGGGTTCGACAAGACGTCGAACGGCTATGCCACCTCGGTGCGAGGCATCGTCGCGCACAAGCTGCCGCTGATCGCCGCGCTCGCCGTCTACGGCGGCCTGCTCTACGGCACCGTCTGGATCTCCCAGCGCGTGCCGCAGGGCTTCATTCCCGCCCAGGATCAGGGCTATCTGCTCGTCGTCCTGCAACTGCCCGACGGCTCGTCGCTGGCCCGCACCGACGTGGTGGCGCGACGGGCCATGGCGATCGTCGGCGAGACGCCCGGTATCGCCGATACGATCGCCATCGTCGGCTTTTCCGGTGCCACATTCACCAACGCCAGCAACCAGACGGTGATCTTCACGCCGCTGAAGCCGTTCGAGGAGCGGGCCAAGGCCGGCATGACGGCGAATTCGATCGCCGGCAACCTCATCAAGCGGCTGTCCACGATCCAGGAGGCCTTCGTCATCGCCGTGCCGCCGCCGCCCGTGCGCGGCCTCGGCAACGCCGGCGGCTTCAAGATGCAGATCCAGGATCGCTCCGGCGCCGGGCTAGGGGAACTGCTGTCGGCCAGCCGCAGCCTCATCGCCGAAGCGAACCAGAATCCCAACCTGACGCGGGTCTTCACCACCTTCGGCGCCAACACGCCGCAGATCTATTTGGACATCGACCGGGTCAAGGCGCGCATGCTCAACGTGCCGCTGTCGAACGTCTTTGCCACCTTGCAGATCAATCTGGGCGGCGCCTACGTCAACGACTTCAACGTCTTCGAGCGCGTCTACCAGGTGCGCGTGCAGGCCGATGAGTCGTTCCGCGCCGACCGGAGCAAGATCCTGCGGCTCAAGGTGCGCTCGTCCGACGGCGCGCTGGTGCCGCTCGGTTCCCTGGTCGAGATCAGGGACGTGGCCGGGCCCGATCTGGTGCAGCGCTTCAACATGTACACGTCGGTGCCCGTGCAGGGCGAGACCCCGCCTTCGGTCTCGTCGGGAACCGGCCTCGATACCATGGAGGCCCTGGCGGCGCGCGTGCTCCCTCAGGGCATGGGCTACGAGTGGACGGAGCTCGCTTTCCAGCAGCGGGCCGTGGGCAACACCACCATCTACATCTTCGCGCTGTCGGTGCTGTTCGTGTTCTTGGTACTGGCCGCCCAGTACGAAAGCTGGGGCCTGCCGCTCGCCATTATCCTGATCGTGCCGATGAGCGTGCTATCGGCCCTGATCGGTGTCTCGCTGCGCGGCATGGACAACAACATCCTCACCCAGATCGGCCTCGTCGTGCTGATCGGTCTCGCCGCCAAAAACGCCATTCTGATCGTGGAATTCGCGCGGCAAGCCGAGGCCGAGGGCAAGGGGGCCGTCCCGGCCGTGATCGAGGCGGCGCGGCTACGCCTGCGGCCGATTTTGATGACGGCGTTCGCCTTCATCCTGGGCGTGGTGCCGCTGGTCACGGCGACGGGACCCGGTGCCGAGATGCGCCAGTCGCTGGGCACCGCCGTGTTCTATGGCATGATCGGCGTGACCTTCTTCGGTCTGTTCCTCACCCCGGTGTTCTACGTCACCATCCGCTTCATTTCGGACCTGCTGAGCGGCAAGCGGCGTCGTGCCGCCGCGCCGCCCGCGTCCGCCGCGTGAGGTGGCGCAGGCCCGGACACCCTCGGCTCCTGGCGGGAGAATGTTGATGACAGCAAAGTTCGGCATTGGGCAGCCGCTGAAGCGGGTGGAGGACGAGCGCCTGCTGACGGGCGTCGGCAGCTACACGGCCGACATCACGGCGCCGTCGGCCGCCGCCGCCGTGGTCGTGCGCAGCCCCCACGCCAGCGCCCGATTCACCATCGGCGACCTCGCCGAGGTGCGTGCCATGCCCGGTGTCCTGCTGGTGCTGACCGGCGCCGACGTGGCGGATCTCGGCGGCCTGCCGTGCCCGGGCGCGGCGGCCGTGCACAACACCGACGGCTCCGCGGTGGTGCTGCCGGACTATCCGGTGCTGCCGCGGGACCAGGTGCGTCACATCGGCGAAGCTATCGCCCTCGTCGTCGCCGAGAGCGACCTCGAGGGCCGGCAGGCGGCGGAAGCCTTTCCCGTGGAATGGGAGTCGCTCGAGGCCGTCGTCGGCATCGAGCAGGCCTCCGGGAACGAGGCGCTGGTCTGGCCGCAGCTCACGAGCAACACCGCCTTCGACATGCTGGTCGGCGACAAGGACAAGGTCGAGGCGGCCTTCGCCATGGCCGCGCGGACGGTCGAGCTCGCCCTCGTCAACAACCGCGTTGTCGCCAACTACATGGAGCCGCGCGCCTGTCTGGCGGACTACGATCCGGCCGCGGAGCGCTGGACCATCACGCTCGGCAGCCAGGGCAGCCACGGCATCCGCGATACGCTGGCGCGCCAGATTCTGAAGGTCGACCGCGAGCGCATCCGCGTCGTCACGCCGGACGTCGGCGGCGGCTTCGGCACCAAGATCTTCATGTATCGCGAGTATCCGCTGTGCGCCGTAGCCGCCCAGCGGATCGGCCGCGCGGTGCGCTGGGTCAGCGACCGCAATGAGCATTTCGTGGCCGACACCCATGGCCGCGACAACGCCACGCGCGCCGAAATGGCGCTCGACGAAAGCGGCCGCTTCCTCGGCCTGCGCGTCGATCTCCGGGCCGACCTCGGCGCCTATCTGTCCCAGTTCGCGCCCTTCATTCCGGCCGTCGGGGCGCGCATGACGCCGGGTTGCTACGATATCCCGGCCCTGCTGGTCCGGGTGCGCGGCTACTACACCAACTCGGTGCCCGTCGACGCCTACCGCGGCGCCGGCCGGCCGGAGGCCGCCTACGCCATCGAGCGCTTCGTCGACTATATCGCCAGGAAGATCGGCAAGGACCGGGCGGAGCTGCGCGCGCTCAACTTCGTCAAACCCGAGACCATGCCGCACACCACCCAGACCGGGCGTGTCTATGATTCGGGCGAGTTCGAGGGCCACATGCGGCGGGCCATGGAAATCGGCGACTGGTCCGGCTTCGAGGCCCGGTGCGCCGCTGCGGCGCAGAAGGGCCGCCTGCGCGGCATCGGCCTCGCCTCCTATATCGAGGCCTGTTCGGGCGGCGGCGCCGAGAAGGCGGAGGTCCGCCTGGAGCCGGACGGCTCGGCGGTGGTGCTGATCGGCACGCAGTCGACCGGGCAGGGGCACCAGACCGCCTATGCCCAACTCGTCTCGCAGCATCTGCAATTGCCGCTCGATCGCATCTCGGTGCTCCAGGGCGATACCGCCGTGATCGCCAGCGGCGGCGGCACCGGCGGTTCACGCTCCATCCCCGTCGGCGGTGCGTCAGTGGATCAGGCCTCGCGCACGCTCGCCGAGCGGCTGAAGGCGTTCGCCGCCGAGGCGCTGGAGGCGTCGCCCGCCGACCTCGAGATCGCCGAGGGCGGCGAGGTCCGTGTCGTCGGCACCGACCGGTCGATCAGCTTTGCCGACATTGCCCAGCTACCGGCGGCGACGCGCGAACAGCTGGCCGTCGAGGATGCCTGGACGCCGCCCGAGTTCACCTACCCCAACGGCACGCACGTGTGCGAGGTGGAGATCGATCCCGACACCGCGGAGATCGCGATCGAGCGCTACAGCATCGTCGATGACTTCGGCGTCACGCTCAATCCGTTGCTGCTGGCCGGGCAGGTGCACGGCGGCGTGGTGCAGGGCGTCGGCCAGGCCTTGCATGAACGCACGGTGTTCGACGCGGATGGTCAGCTGGTGACGGCATCGTTCATGGACTACCGGATGCCACGAGCCGCCGATTTTCCCGAGATCACGTTCGAAACCCGCAACGTGCCGTGCAAGACCAACGTGCTCGGCATGAAGGGCGCCGGTGAGGCCGGCTCGATCGGCGGGACGCCGGCGGTGATGAACGCGGTTTGCGATGCGCTGTGGCGGGCCCACGGCATTGCCCACGTAGACATGCCGGTCACGCCGGACCGGCTGTTCGCCCTGTTGCGCACGGCGGCCGCCAAGGCCGCCTGACCGGGCGGCAACGCCGATGACGGCGGGACAGGAGACGGGCGCAGCTCGCACAAGAAATTGGAATTGGCCTAAATCGAGATTCTATGATGATGAGGTCCGGCAGCCGATGGGCTCGCCCGACGGGAGATCGATGACGATGAAATATGCCGGCTTGGTAGCGACAGTCCTGGTATTTGCCGCACTGGCGGTCGGTTCGACCGTGGTGACCGCCGAGCCCGATCCCATCGCCGAACGCAAGGTGCTGCTGAAGCAGATGGCGGGCGCGGTGAAGGATCCGGCGCAGATGCTGAAGGGGGCGGAGCCTTTCAACGCGGCCAAGGTCAAGGAAGCGCTTGCGGTCGTGGTGACCAACGCCGGCAAGTTGCCGGCCCTCTTCCCTGACACCTCCAAGGTCGGCAAGACGGACGCGCTGCCCAAGATCTGGGAGAGCAAGGCCGACTTTGACGTCCGCTTCGACAAGCTCGGCAAGGATGCGGCGGCGAGCATCGCCTCGATCACCGACGAGGCGAGCTTCAAGGCCGCCATGCCCAAGGTGCTGGGCAATTGCGGCGCCTGCCACAAAGAATACAAGAAGCCCTCGTGAGCGAGGCGCCAGGCGCGGTCCGCACGGGGGCGGGCGCCGAGGCGGACGGCTCGAGCCAGCCCGTGCGCGCCTGGGACCTGCCCACGCGCCTCTACCACTGGCTCCAGCTCGCGCTGGTCGTCGGTTCCTACTACACCCAATGGTGGATGGATCCGGCGGCCGACCCGACGATGCGCTTCCACCGCTGGCTCGGCTATTCCATCCTCACCTTGCTCGTGTTCCGGCTGCTATGGGGCGTCGTCGGCGGCTCGACGGCGCGTTTCGGCTCATTCGTGCGCTCGCCGGGCACGGTCGTCCGTTACGCCTGGGCCCTGGCCCGCGGCCGGGCGCCCGCTTACCTCGGTCACAACCCGCTCGGCACGCTGATGGTCCTGGCGCTGCTCGCCGTGCTTGCGGCGCAGGCGCTGAGCGGCCTGTTCGCGGCGGATTCCAACGCGATCTTTGGCGGCCCGTTTGCCCATCTCGACCCACTGGAGGACGGGCCGGCCTGGAAGGGCAGCGCGTCGCGCTACCACCATCTCGGCGCCAACATCCTTCTCGTCCTCGTCGGCGTCCACGTCGTGATCAATCTGTATTATCAATACGTCAGGCGCGACAAGCTGATCAGCGCGATGGCCAGCGGCTACAAGCCGGCGCGGGCCTATGCGGACCAGCCGGAGGCGGCGGGCGGCTCGCCGGCACGCGCAGCGGTCTGCCTGATCACGGCCGCGGTGATCGTCTTCGGGGGTATCAAGATCTTCGACGGCAGCTTGTGAGGCTCAAAGGCAAGGCCTTGCTAGCGCCGAACGGATTTCGCTCGGGCGCCGCGCGCGCTCCCAGCCAGGGGCGATCTTACAAACGCATCAGCCCCGGCTGTGAGGGGCCTATTCCATGGCGGCGGCCTTCATGATGCACACCATGGTGGCGCGGCCGGTGGCGGTGCCGAGGCAGCGGATGATGTGATGCCGGTCGGAGCGGTAGCGCAGGCTGTCGCCCTGAGCGAGCGTCTGGCTGACACCGGCGACGATGACCTCGAACTCGCCCTCCAGCACCGACAGGCACTCGACGGCGCCGCGCTGATGTCCTTCCGACTCCAGCGTGCCGCCCGGCTCGGCGGTCACGTCGTACCATTGCAGCCATTCGACGGTGCGAAGCCAGCCGATGATGGCGAGGCGGATCTTGCCGTCCTCGGAGAGGAGCATCGGCGTGTCGGCGCGCGTCACCTTCTCGATGACCGGCCCCTCGTCGGAGGCAAGCACGCGCTCGATCGACACGTCGAGCGCCTGTGACAGCCGCCAGATGGTGGCCAGCGTCGGGTTCGTCTCGTTGCGCTCGATCTGGCTGATGATGGATTTGGCGACGCCGGCCTGCTCGGCGAGTTCCGATAACGACAGGTTATAGGCCTTGCGCAGGCGTTGGATGGTCTTTCCGAGCTGACCGGACACCAGGTGGGCGCCCTGATCGGCGGACCGCGGCCGCTCCTTGCCTTCGATGGCCATCGTCGTTCCTCGCATGCCGTCGACGGGGGCCTGGAGCGCTTAGCGGTGGCTCCGCCGTGACGGAGGGCGAGGCGTATCAGCTTGCCGGGCTCACCACCAGTGAGGAAAGTGATGCACCGGCCCGTTGCCGTGGCCGATCACCAAGGCGTCGGCGGCGGCGATCGCGCGGTCGAGATAGGCCTTGGCGCCGCGCACGGCCTCGTCCAGCCCGGCGCCCTTCGCCATCAGCGCCGCGATCGCCGACGACAGCGTGCAGCCGGTGCCGTGTGTATGGCGCGTGGCGATCCGCGGTCCGGCGAAGCGCAGCACGCCCGTGCGCTGGATCAGCAGGTCGACGCTCTCCGGCCCGCTCGCGTGGCCGCCCTTCATCAGCACGGCGCCGGGCCCCAGCGCCAGCAGCCGCTCGCCCTGACCGATTATCGCCTGCTCGTCGGTGGCCGGCGGCTCGCCGAGCAGATCGGCCGCCTCCGGCAGATTGGGCGTCAGCACATGCGCCAGCGGCAGGAGCTCGGTCTTCAGGCCGTCGACGGCCTCGGGCGCGATCAGCCTGTCCCCGCTCGTCGCGACCATGACGGGATCGAGGATCACCGCACGCGGGCCATAGCGGCGAAGCCCCTCGGCCACCGCCTCGATCGTGGCGCGGCGCGACAGCATGCCGATCTTCACGGCATCCACCGCAAGGTCTGAGAACACGGAGTCGATCTGCGCCGACACGAAGGGGGCAGGCACGTCGAACACGCCTTGAACGCCCAGCGTGTTCTGCGCCGTCAACGCGGTGACGACGCTCGCACCATAGGCACCGAGGGCCGAGAAGGTCTTCAAGTCGGCCTGGATGCCGGCGCCGCCGCCCGAATCCGACCCGGCTATGGTTACGGCAATGGCAGTCACGTGCGGCGCCCTCGTGAGCGATGGTCAGAAGGCCGAGCGGAAGGCCCCGCCGTCGATCAGCAGATTCTGGCCGGTGATGTAACCCCCATGGGCGCTGCACAGGAAAGCGCACAGCTTGCCGAACTCGTCGGGATCGCCGAAGCGCCCGACCGGGATGGTGGCCGCCCGTTCCGCGCTGACCTCGTCCTCGGCTCGGCCGGCGGCCCTGGCGGCGCCGGCGATAATGCCGGTGAGCCGGTCGGTGGCAAAGGCGCCCGGCAGAATATTGTTGATGGTGACACCGTGGGGCGCCACCTGGCGGGCGACACCTGCGAGGAACGCGGTGAGGCCCGCACGCGCGCCAGAGGACAGGTCGAGCCCCTGCAGCGGGGTCAGCACGGAGGCGGAGGTGATGTTGACGACGCGCCCGAAGCGCCGCTGTGCCATGCCAGGCACGAGCTTCTGGATGAGCTCGATCGGGGTGACCATGTTCTGGACGACGCCGCGCAGCAGGGCGTCGCGGTCGATCGCCGTGTAGTCCTTGGGCGGCGGGCCGGCATTGTTGTTGACGAGGATGTCGGCGTCTGGGCACGCGGCGAGCAGCGCCGACTGGCCGTCGGGCGTGCCGACATCCGCCGTCACCGCGACCACGGTTGCGCCTGTCAGCCGGCGCAGTTCCGTCGCCGTGGTCTCGAGCACGTCGGTGTTGCGCCCATTGACGACAACCGCGCAGCCGGCCTCCGCGAGGGCCAGCGCGCATGCGCGGCCGAGACCTTTGCTCGATGCGCAGATAATAGCCTTACGCCCTGCGAGTCCCAGATCCATCAATGCCTCCGACGCTTCTGCACGACGCCGCCCCGCGCCCGTCCGCCGGCGGTGAGCCTCGGCCGGGACGATCCGGCGCGGGGCCGACGCTCCTGCTTACAGCCGAGCGAGAAGCAGGAGAAGCAACTTCCGTCGGTTTGCAGCGGTCTACTTCACCGGCTCACCCCCGCTCAGCAAAGCGCAGGCACGGCCGTGGGCCGTGGACATCAAATTGACCGCCGCCGGCTGCGGTCTATAGTTCGTGACATGGCATCCGCTGCCATGCTCGATCAAGCCTTTACGTCATCTGCGTTTCAGATGCGGGGTTGGATGTGCGCGTCATCATAATGCAACGCGAATCCTGCAAACCGACGTATGAACTGACCATTGTCGATGAAGGCCGCAGCCGTTGAGCAAGGATACCGACGTCATCCGGGTTCGTACGATGTTTCTGTCGGACGTTCATCTCGGGACCAAGGGTTGTCAGGCCGAGCTTCTGCTTGATTTCCTCAAGTGCTACGACGCCGATACAATCTACCTGGTGGGCGACATCGTCGACGGCTGGCGGTTGAAGGCCGGCTGGTACTGGCCTCAGACCCACAACGACGTGGTTCAGAAGTTGCTGCGCAAGGTGCGCAAGGGCAGCAAGCTGATCTACATTCCGGGCAACCACGACGAGTTCCTGCGCGACTATGTGGGCTCCAACTTCGGCGGCATCGACGTCCTCGACAGCGCCATTCACGAGACGGCCGACGGCAAGCGCTTCCTGGTGATCCATGGCGATCAGCTCGACATCGTCGTGCGCCATGCCAAGTGGCTCGCCTTCTTCGGTGACTGGGCCTACAGCACGGCCCTGTTGCTCAACACCTATCTCAATATCGTGCGGCGGCGGCTCGGCCTGACCTACTGGTCGCTGTCGGCCTGGGCCAAGCTCAAGGTGAAAAACGCGGTCAACTTCATCGGCCGTTTCGAGGAGTTGCTCTCTGCCGAGGCCCGCCGGCACGAGGCCGATGGCGTCATCTGTGGCCATATCCATCACGCGATCATGCACGACCGCTTCGGCGTGACCTACGTCAACACCGGAGACTGGGTCGAGAGCTGCACCGGGCTGGTGGAGCATTACGATGGCCGATTCGAGCTGCTGCGCTGGGCCGATATCGTGCGCCAGCGGGCGACGGACGAGGCAGAGGTCCTGCGCCAGCGCAAGACCGTGAAACCCAAGGCTGCCGCCGCTTGATGCGTGTCCTGATTGCGACGGACGCCTGGCATCCGCAGATCAACGGCGTCGTCCGGTCGCTCGAGAACGTGGCCGAGCGGGCGGATCGTTGCGACGCGACGGTGGAGATGCTGACCCCGGAGCCCTTCCGGACCGTGGCGTTGCCGAGCTACGGCGAAATCAGGCTGGCGCTCGCGCGCCGCAGCGCCGTGGCCCGGCACATCGAGGCCGCCGCGCCCGACTACATCCACATTGCCACCGAGGGGCCGATCGGCTTCATGGCGCGAGTCGTCTGTCTTGCCCAGCATCGGCCCTTCACCACCAGCTATCACACACGCTTTCCCGAATATCTGTCGGCGCGGGCACCGGTGCCGCTCCGGCTGACCTACGCGCTCCTGCGGCGCTTTCACAACGCCGGCGCCGGTGTGATGGTGAGTTCGCCCTCGCTCGAGCACGACCTGTCGGCCCGCGGCTTCCGCAACATCATGCGCTGGTCGCGCGGCGTCGATGGCGAGCTCTTCCGGCCGCGGGCCGAGCGCCTGCTCGACCTGCCCGGGCCGATCTTTCTCTATGTCGGCCGTCTGGCGGTGGAGAAGAACATAGCTGCCTTCCTGGCGCTCGATCTGCCGGGGACCAAGGTGGTGGTCGGAGACGGGCCCCAGCGCGTCGCGCTGCAGGTCGAGTTTCCAGAGGCGGTCTTCCTGGGCTCCCAGTCCGGCGAGACGCTGGCGCAGATCTATGCCTCCGCCGACGTCTTCGTCTTTCCGAGCCTGACCGACACGTTCGGCATCGTGCTGCTCGAGGCCCTGGCCTCGGGCCTGCCGGTGGCCGCCTTTCCGGTGATGGGACCGCGGGACGTGATCGGCGAGTCCGGGGCCGGGGCGCTGAGCAGCGACCTGCGCGAGGCGGCCCTGCGCGCCCTCGACATTCCGCGTGATCTTTGCCGGGCCTATGGCGAGACCTTCACCTGGGAAGAGAGCGCGCGGCAGTTCTTCGACAACATCCGGCTCGCCCACGATCACGTCCGGCCACCGGCCGAAGCGGCCTGAGTGAGGCGGGGGCCAGCAGGGAACGCTCCGGATTCCAGACCTCCGGGAGGCCTGTCGAGCTTACGAGCGCAGTGCCTGCAGCAGCCGCTGAATCTCGCCCGCGTCGACGCCATGGCGGCTGCTCTGGGCCGGGCGTGGTCGAGTGCGGCCGGCGGCCCCTGGAGCCGGATGATCCTTTGGTTCCTCGCGCTCTGAGGCCTCGTTCGGAGCAGGGTCCCGTCCAAGAGCCGGCGTCCGCTGTCCGGGGGCATGCCCAAGGGGCGTCGCCGCCAAAGCGCGGGGCTGGTCGGCCGGCGCCGCATCCAGTCGATCGGCCAGCGCCGCCATCGCCTCGGCAATCCGCGCGGTGCGCTGCGAAGCGATCTGCTGGACCGCGACGATTTCGAGAATTTCTTCGATCTGCTGGCGCAGCTCGTCGCAGATCACACGGCGTACGCCGCCGTCACGCAGCACCTCGACGGTCGCCCGGATGGCGTCGGCGGCCTTGCGCACGTCGACCGTAGCGTTGTCGTTGATGCGCACGACGCTGTCGAGAACTTCGGCGGCCTCGTCCACGATGGCGCGCAGCTGGGTGCCCGGCGCCGGCTCGGGCGGCGGGGCCGTTCGCTCGACGTTGCTGCCTGCGCGCGTGCGCTCGGCGACCAGCGCGCGTTCCAGCGCCTGCACCGAATCGAGCAGCGTGCGCGTCTCGGCGATGCGGGTGCGGCGTGCGAACTCACTGAGGAAGCGCCGCCCGCGCGGCGCTTCCATCAGCGCGGACCAGATCGAAAGGTATTCGTCGTCGCTCAACTGGGCGACGGTCGCCATGTCGGTCATGCGCATCGGCGCGAGCATCCGCGGGTCGTCATCGCCGCGATGGTTAACGATCGACCGCAAACAAACATTTAACGGTGAGCCGTGCGGGCCCTTAGCCCCAGAGCGTTGCCGTGGGCGGGAAGACGAGGCTGCCGTCATAGGTGAGGCCCTCCGGCCGATCGGCGGCGAGCAGCAGCGGCCCGTCGAGATCGACGAAGCGCGCCTTGGGCGTGAGCAGCATCGCCGGAGCCATGGCGAGCGAGGAGCCCACCATGCAGCCAACCATGATGGCGAGGCCGAGCCGCTCCGCCTCCGCGGCCAGCAGCAGCGCCTCGGTGAGGCCGCCAGCCTTGTCGAGCTTGATGTTCACGGCGTCGTAGCGGTCGCGGAGCGAGCCAAGCCCGTCGCGCGTGTGGACGCTCTCGTCGGCGCAGATCGCCAGCGGCCGCTCCATGGCCGCCAGCATCCGATCGTCGTCCGCCGGCAGCGGCTGCTCGACGAGCGCGACGCCGGCCTCGGCGCAGGCCCGCAGGTTCTCGGCCAGCGTGTCCGGTCGCCAGCCCTCGTTCGCGTCGACGAGCAGGATGCTGTCGGGAGCGGCCGCCCGTACCGCGGCGATCCGCTGTGGATCGCCGCTGGGCGCCCCTAGCTTGATCTTGAGAATGGGCCGGTGGGCGGCCGCGGTTGCCGCGGCGGCCATCACCTGCGGCTCGCCCAGGCTGATGGTAAAGGCGGTGGTGACCGGGCGCAGCCGGTCGATGCCAGCCAGCACATGAGCCGCGACGCCGGCTTGCTTGGCCTCCAGGTCCCACAACGCGCAGTCGAGCGCGTTGCGCGCGGCGCCCGGCGGCAGCAACTCGAGGAGGTCGACGCGCCCGGCGCCGCGTTCAATGGCGTCGCGCCGGCGCTCGATGGTCGCCATGACGCCGTCCAGGGTCTCGCCATAGCGCGCGTAGGGGACGCATTCGCCGCGACCGCGACTGGGGCCGTCCTCGATCACGGCGGTGACGACCGCCGCCTCCGTGCGGGAGCCGCGGGCGATCGTGAACCGGCCGGCAATCGGGAAGCGGTCCACGGCAAGCGACAGGCGGCGGCGCATGGGCAGGGCTCGCGGGATGGCGCGGCCCGCGTCCGCAAGCCACGCGGTGCCTAGATCTCGGGCGCTCGACTCACCCTCATCCGGCACGGTATCAGCATGGCGGGTGCGATAGCACGCGACCCCAACTCGTTCCACAAGCAGGCTTCATTGCCCGTGTCCAATGCCTATGACCCCACGGCGGAATTGGTCCGCCACGGCGACGAACTGAAAGCGACCCTGTCGGGACAGTGGACGGCGGCCCGCTCGGAAGCCGTCGAGCACGAGGCCGCGGCTCTGGAGGACGCGGCGCGTGGCGCCCACCGCGTGCTGATCGACCTTGCGCGCATCGAGCGCTTGGACACGCTCGGCGCCTGGGTCCTCGATCGTACCCGCCACGAGCTCGGCGGCCGCAGCCAGCGTGCGGATTTCGTGGGCGCCAAGCCCGAGCATCGCATCCTGCTCGATGAAATCGCCTATCGCGGCTTCCAGCAACTACCGCCGCCGCGCCGGTCCAGCATCATCGATTTTCTGGCTCAGGTCGGCGAGAGCGTCGTCGATGCGGGCAAGGACGTGGTGCGCGGCACGAGCTTCCTGGGCGAGGTCGTGGTGGCGCTCCTGCGCGTCATCATCGATCCACGCCGCTTCCGGGTCGCCTCGATCGTCCATCATCTGGAGATGGTGGGCTTCCGCGGCGTGCCGATCATCGCGCTGATTTCGTTTCTGGTCGGTTGCATCGTCGCGCAGCAAGGCATCTTTCAGTTGCAGCGCTTCGGCGCCTCCACCTTCGTCGTCAATCTCGTCGGCATCCTGACGCTGCGCGAACTCGCCGTTCTGCTCACCTCCATCATGGTCGCCGGTCGCTCCGGATCGGCCTTCACCGCCGAGATCGGCTCCATGAAAATGCGCGAGGAGGTCGACGCGCTGCGTGTCATGGGCCTGGATCCGGTCGAGGTGCTGGTGCTGCCGCGCATGATCGCCATCGTAGTGGCGCTGCCGTTGCTCACCTTTATCGCGGCCATGGCGGCGCTGTTCGGCGGAGGGCTCGTGGCATGGGCCTACGGCGGCATCACGCCCGAGGTATACCTGTCGCGCCTGCAGCAGACGATCAGCCAGAGCCCGAGCACCTTCATGGTCGGCCTTATCAAGGCCCCGTTCATGGCATTGGTCATCGGCGTCATCGCTTCGCTCGAGGGGCTCGCCGTGCAAGGCTCGGCCGAGTCGCTCGGTCGGCAGGTGACGGCCTCGGTGGTAAAGGCGATTTTCATGGTGATCGTTGTGGATGGACTGTTCGCGATGTTCTTTGCGGCGATCAACTACTGACGCGATGGCCGAGACCTCCCATAGCGCCACGCCGACCCGCAGGCCGACGCCGCAGGATGTCAACGACCGCGAGGTCGTCATCCGGGTGCGCGGACTGGAGGTGGGCTTCGGCACCAAGACGATTATGAAGGATCTGGATCTCGACGTGTACCGGGGCGAGATCCTGGGCTTCGTCGGCGCGTCCGGAACCGGCAAGTCGGTGCTGACGCGCGCGATCCTCGGCCTGGTCCCGAAGCGTACCGGCACCATCGAGGTGTTCGGCGAGGACCTCGACGCGCTGTCACCGCAATCGCGCAAGGCCATCGAGCAACGCTGGGGCGTGCTGTTCCAGCAGGGCGCGCTGTTCTCGTCGTTGACGGTCAAGCAGAACGTGCAGGTGCCCATGCGGGAGTATCTGTCGATATCGGAGCGGCTGCTCGACGAACTCGCCATGCTCAAGATCGAGATGGTCGGGCTGAAGCCCGACGCCGCCGACAAGTTTCCCTCGGACCTGTCGGGCGGCATGATCAAGCGCGCCTCCCTGGCCCGGGCGCTGGCGCTCGACCCGGAGATCGTCTTCCTCGACGAGCCAACGTCGGGCCTCGACCCAATCGGGGCGGGCGAGTTCGACGACCTGATCTCGACGCTCCAGCAAACTTTGGGACTGACGGTTTTCATGGTAACGCACGACCTGGACAGCCTGCATTCGGTCTGCGATCGCATCGCTGCCCTGGCCGAAGGAAAAATTATCGCCTCGGGACCGATCGACACCATGCTTGCCTCGAACCATCCGTGGTTGAGGGCCTACTTCCACGGCAAGCGCGCGCGCGCGGCCTTGGCTTGAGACGAGAAGGTTATGGAAACGCGGGCGAACTACGCGCTCATCGGCATCTTTACGTTGGCTGTCATCGCCGCCGGCTTTCTGTTCGTCTATTGGTTCAGCGGGCTGCAGGGCGCCGGCCGCCGCGTTACCTACAATGTCGTCTTCACCGGGTCCGTCAGCGGTCTCGGTCTCGGTTCGCCGGTGTACTTCAATGGCATCCGCATCGGCGAGGTCACCAAGATCGACATCGATCCCACCGATTTTCGGCGGGTGATCACCACGATCCAGGTCGATTCGAGCAACAGGCTGCGCGTCGACACCAAAGCGCGGCTGGACGTGCAATTGCTCTCGGGCGTCGGCTCGATCTCGTTGATCGGCGGGGCGGCCGATGCCGCCGAACGCCTGCCGTGCCCGTCGCCCTCGTGCACGATCACGGCCGAGCGCTCCGACTTCCAGGACCTTCTGGACAGCACCCGTGTCCTTGCCCGCAACGCCAATGACACCCTGGAAAAGATCAATGCTCTGATCGACCAGAACCAGCAGTCGATCACCGACTCGGTGCAGAACCTCGGCCGCTTCACCAAGGCCCTTGGCGACAATTCCCCCGGCGTCGACAAATTCCTCGCCAGCGTAGGCGGCGCCGCCGATCAGGTGCAGGCACTGGCCGGCAACCTGGATTCCATCGTCAAGGACGTCGATAGGAAGAAAGTAACGCGCATCGTCGATAATGCGGATCGGTTCATGGGAGCGCTCGGTGCGTCAAGCACCGATGTCGAGAAGAGTGTGAAGAACGTGACGTCGATCACCGCCAAGCTCGATCGCGCCTCCGACCAGATCGAGGGCGTGCTCAAGGCCGCACAGGGCTTCCTCTCGTCGCCGGACGGCAAGGGCGCGTTCCAGCAGGTCGCCGAGGCCGCGCGTTCGATCAAGATCCTGGCCGACAACCTGGACAAGCGGACGGCCGAGATCACCGTCGGCATCAATCGCTTCACCGGCACCGGACTGAGGGAGTTCACCGGCTTGGCCACAGACGGTCAGCGTACGCTCGGCGAAATCAACCGCGTCCTCCGCAACGTTGATCGCAACCCCCAGCAGTTCATCTTCGGCGGCAAGCCGCCCATTCCTGAATACAACGGGCGGCGCTGATCCGATGGGGTTTTCGCTACTCAACGGTTCGTCGGCCGGCCGCGGGACGGGCCGTGCCCATCGCCGACGGGGCGCCGCGGTGCTTGCCGTCGCTCTCACACTCGGCATCGGCGGATGTGGCACATCGGCGCCGCCGACGTTCGACCTGAACGCCCCGCGGGATTTCGGCAGGCTGGGGGCAGGACGCGGGCCGCTCGCCGTGGGCGAGCCGGCGGCCGTTCAGGTGCTCAACGGCGATCGCGTCATCGTCAAGGACGGCAGCGCGATCAGCTTCGTGGGCGGCGCGCAGTGGGCCGATCGGCTTCCGGCCCTGATCCAGACCCGCCTGATCGAGACCTTCGAGAACGGCAGCCGCCTGAGCGTGGGGCGCGCGAACTCGTCGCTCAACGCCCAATATTTGCTCAGCAGCGAGTTGCGGGCCTTCCAGATCGAGGCGGCGCGCGGCACCGCGCTGGTCGAGATCACCGCTCGTCTGTTGACGACCAGCGGGCAGGTGTTGGCGGCGCGCGTGTTCAAGGCCGAAGTGCCTGTAGCGGGGGCCATCAACGGGGCCAGCGCGACGCGGGCGCTGAACGACGCCTTGCAGCAGGTGCTCGTGGAGATCGTGCGCTGGGCGTCGAGCTGAGCCGCTCCAAGCTGTTGAATCTGGAGCGCGTCCCTCCGATCGGGTCGTCCACCTGATCGGAGCGTGTCCGAGGGGAGGATCGAACCTGCGATCGCCGAACGTGCCGTCTGTCGCCGCTCGCCGCGACGCCGGGCTCTGAGAGCCGGGCTCGCCCATGTCCGATCGACCTCTGCTCAAGCTGGGCGAGTACCGGGACGCGGATCTGAAGGTCATCCACCCGCGCGCGACGCTGGAGATCGAAAGCCCGGAATGCCGCGGCGAGCTCTCCAGGCCGGCCTCGGTCCGCACGATCGACGTACCCGAGCACTACCTCGTCGAGCTTCGCGACGTGACCTGCGCGCCGCGGCAGTTGCTCATCCAGCAGGACGTACTGCTGCCGGACTGTTTTCGCCGGCGGAGCGCGCGCTATGCGCACGTCCAACTCGAGCCGGCCGGCGAGGGCGCCTTTCGGCCCAAGGTGGCCATCGCGGCGCAAGCGCGCATCGACGTTCCCTGCTTCTACCTCGATGGCGAGCACACCGATCACTTCGGGCATCTCACGCTGGAGGTTCTGAGCCGCCTGTGGCCGTTCAAGGCGATCGACCTGTCGAGCTACTACTTCGTCACCTTCGCGGCCCCCACACGGCGCATCGTCGAGCTGCTGGAGCCGTTCGGCGTCGCGGCGAACCGTCTCTTGTTCCTCAATCAGCCGGTCCTGATCCGGCATCTCACCGTCGCCAGCCAGTCCTATGTGCTGGAGCAGTCGGTCTCGTCGGCCGCCTTCGCAGTCTGGAACCGCATCGGTGACTACTACGGCACGGCGCACGGAGCCCCCTCGCGGATCTACGTGTCGCGGGCGCATTGGCGCCAGCAGCGCAGCCTCGTGGACGAGCCGGTGATCGAGGCGGCGGCGCGCAGGCTGGGCTATGACGTGGTGTATCCGGAGGAGATGAGCATCCCTGCGCAGGTCGGCCTGTTCCGCGGCGCGGAGGCGATCGCCGGACCGGGGGGCTCAGGGCTCTACAACTGCGTCTACAGCAGGAAGACCGGCAGCCGCACGATCCTGGCGCCGGCGAAGTTCGTCTCGCCGAACGACGCGCTGGTCAATGCGCAGACCAGGTCGCACGTGACGCACCTGACCGGGAAGACCGTGGCGGATCGTGTCTCGCCCATGCTCGGGGATTGGTCGATCGATCCACAGCTCGTCGTCGACACGCTCGGGCGCTGAGCGGCGGCCGCTCGGTACCGGCCGTGCCCGCCGGAGCGGCACCTCCTCCTCACGCCAATGACGCCGGTCCGTGACCGGCGCCGCGACGGATTCGCACCGCGCTCCAGGTCTTTGAACCTGGAGCGCTTCTCTCTGATCGGATGGTTCCACCCGATCAGAGGTGCCCAGGGCATCGTCCCCGATCGGGGCGTGCTTTAGTCGAGACGGCCGGCGGCGTGCGCGAGCAGCGTGTAGACCTTGCCCGTCTCCGAGGTGAGGTAGGTGCGCGCGACCATGGAGTCGCGGTCGTTCTTCGCCACCTCGTTCAGCAGCCGCTCGAACTCGTCGATATAGCGGTCGGCCGTGGCACGGAACTCCTGATCGGAGCGGTACTTGCGGCGCACCTCGTCGAATGTCTGCTGGCCGTGCAGCGTGTACAGCCGGCGCGTGAACACCTTGCGCTCGCCACGCTTGTGGCGGTCCCACAACTCCACCGCGGCGTCGTGATCAATCATGCGGGCGATATCGACCGACAGCGAGTCGAGCAACTCGATGGAGTTGACCGGACGCGCGGGCTCCTGGCGGGACGTCGCGATCTCCTCTTCCTCTTGTCGCGACGCACGGGTCAGCAGATCCGAGAGCCAGCCGCTGCCGGTACGCGGCACCGAGGGAGCCGGAGCCGCTTCGCTCGGCCGTGCCGCCGCGGGCTGCGGTGCGCGCGGCCGCGCCGACTCCTGATCGGGAAGACGGATGCGGGCCCGCTCCGTCTCCGGCACCGGCGCTTGGGGCGGTTCCGCGGCGATGCGCGTCTCCGGCGCCCGCTGCTCGGCCGCCCGGGGCTCGGGCGCGCGCGGGGCAGGGGCCTGCACCTGCACACGCGCAGCATAGCGCTCGGCCGTAGCGCGCGTCGGCTCGGCGGCCAGCCGCGCCGCCTCCCAGGCCCGCTCGTCACGCTGGTCGTTGGCCACCGCCTGCGTGCGTCCCGCCCGGTTGACGATCTCGTTGAGCTCGTTCAGCGCGCGGATCTGCTCGCCCACGACCCGCCGCATCGCGGCGGTCGATTCCTGCGTATCCCGTGGCAGCTCCAGCATGCCGCGGGAGATCTCCGAGCGCGTCGTCTCGAGTTCGCGGGCAACGCTCGCCGTCATGGTGCGCACATCGTCGGCGACCGCACGGAAGCGCTCGGTCGTCTTCGACAGCGCGTCGGACGCTTCCGTCAGCACCTGGTCGTAGATGTCGCGCAGGCTGGTGGCGGTGGCCTCCCGTTCCTTGGCGGTCACGGCGCGGACCGAGTCGAACTGTTCGGCGATGGCGTTGGTGGTCGCCTGGGCGCTGTTGCGCAGCAGATGGCCGATCTGCTGGGCCCGCTCCTCCGCCGTCTTGATGGAGTTTTCCATCAGCGTGGAGAAGGCGCGCGTCAGCCGTTCGATGTCCGCCGTGCGCTGCTCGATCATGCCGATCATGCCGTCGAGCCCCTGCTGCCTGTCGCCGATCGAGGCCTGGAAGCGGCCTTCGACTTGCTCCAGGCGCTCGACCGTTTCGTCGATCTCCTCGATGCGCCGCCGGGCGCCGTCGGACATCGAGCGACCTTCCTCGGCAAACTTGGCCGCCACGAGGGCCGCTTCGTGCATCGTGGTCTCGGCGATTTCGCGCAAGCTCGTGATGTGCCGGTCGAGCTGCTCGGAGGCGGAAGCCGCCTTCTCGCTCATGTCGCGCACGGTCAGGTCGAGGCCGCGGACGCGGTCGGAGAGGCCGTTCTCGATGCTGGCCAGATTCTCGGCCGCATCGGTGCTGATCTCGCGCAAGGCGTGGTTAGCCTGCGTCAGTCGATCGATGACGCCCGGTACGTCGGTCTTGAGCTTCTCGGTTGCGGCAGACAGCGCGACGACCGCCTCGCTGGCGGCTGTGTCCACGACCTGGCGGATGTCGTTAGCCGACTGGGCGAACGTCGCCGTGAGCTCGCTGCTGCGGACCTTCATGGCGCCGAAGATCGAGGCGCTGCGCTCGTCGAGCGTCTGGAGCACGCTGCTGCCGACGGTCGACAGGTCGCGGGTGAGCGCCGTCTCGCGATCGGCGAGAGCGCTGAGCAGCTCGGTGCTCTTGTCCTGCAGCAGGATCGAGAGGTCGTCGATGCGGCCGCCCAGCGCCGCGGCTGCGGCGCCGCGGTGCTGGTCGAAGGTTGCGGCGATGCGCTGGATCTGGCTGCTGAAGTTGTCGTCGACCCGGGCCGCGTGCTCGTCCATGGCGCGGATGAGCTCCTCGCCGCGATCGCCGAGGACGCCCACGAGGCGGCCTCCCTTGCTGTCGAGCAGGCCGACGATCTCGTCGATGCGCGTGCCGAGGCTCGTCATCGCCGAGCTGCCATGCGTCTCGAAGGCCGCCGCGATGCGCTGGGCCTGCCTGCGGACGGCCTGCTCCAGGCCGCTGGTGTGCTGGTCGAGCGCGCCCACGATGCCTGTGCGCTGGCTCTCCAGGGCGCCGAGCAGATGATTGCCCTTGTCGTCGAGCTGGCCGAGCATGTCGTCGATGCGCGCGCCGAGGCTTGCCGCCGCCGAGCCGCTGTGGCTGTCGAAGGCGGCCGCGATGCGCTGAACCTGCGCGTCGACGCCGTGCTCGAGGCCGCTGGTGTGCTGGTCAAACGCGCCGAGAATTCCGGCCCGCTGGCTCTCCAGGGCGCCGAGCAGATGATTGCCCTTGTCGTCGAGCTGGCCGAGCATGTCGTCGATGCGGGCCCCGAGGCTTGCCGCCGCCGAGCCGCCGTGGGTATCGAAGGCCGCAGCGATGCGCTGAACGTGGGCGCCGATGCTGCGCTCCACGCCGCTGGTGTGCTGGTCGAGAGCGCCCAGGAAGCCGGCGCGCTGGCTCTCCAGGGAGCCAAGCAGATGATTACCCTTGTCGTCCAGCTGGGCGAGCATATCGCCGATGCGCGCGCCCAAGGCAGCGGTTGCCGAGCCGCCGTGGCTGTCGAAGGCGGCGGCGATGCGCTCGACGTGAGCTGCGACGCTCTGCTCGAGGCTGCCCGTATGCTGATCGAGCGCGCCGACGATGCCCTGCCGCTGGCTCTCCAGAGCGCCGAGCAGATGGCCGCCGCGGTCGTCGATCTGGCCGAGCATGTTGTCGATGCGTGCGCCCAGGCTCGCCGTCGCCGAGGCGCCCTGCGTGATGAAGGCAGCCGCAATCCGCTCGACATGGGCGCCGACGGATTTTTCGAGGCTCGTGGTGTGCCGATCGAGCGCGCCGATGATGCCGGCCTGCTGGTTCTCCAAGGCCCCGATGAGGTGGTTGCCCTTGTCGTCGAGACGGCTGACCATGTCGTCGATGCGCGCCCCGAGGCTCGCGGTCGCCGTGCCGCCGTGCGAGTCGAAGGCCGTGGCGATGCGCTCGATATGCGCACCGACCGCCTGTTCCATGGTGCCGACGTGCTGTTCCAGGGCGCCGATGAGCCCCTTCTGCTGCTCAGTCAAGGCCCCGAGCAGGTGGCCGCCCTTGTCGTCGAGCAGCGTTGCCATGTCGTCGATGCGGCCGCCGATCGAGCCGACGATGCTCGAGCCGCGCTCGTTGAGCGTAGCGCCCAGGCTGTCGAGACGGTTGACCACCCGCTCCTCGAAGGAGGTGACGTGCTCGCCCAGGCTGTTGGCGATCTCCAGCGCCCGGTTGCCCAGGGTGGCACGGATCTCCTCGGCCTTGGCCGTGAGCGCCCCGGTGACCTCGCCGCCGCCCTGGGACAGGACGCGGGCGATCTCGGCCGAGCGCACCACCAGCGTCTCGTTGAGCGCGTTGGCTCGCGCATTGAGGTTGTGCTCGATGCTGCCGATCAGCCGGTCGAGGGTGCCGGTGATCTCCTCGCCCTGCTTGGCGGCGCGATCCTCGAAGGCGCTGACGCGGCCATCGATGATATTGGCGGTCTCCTGGGCCTGCCCGGCCAGGCGCTCGGCCAACGGCTCGCCGCGGCCGACGATGATGCCCTCGATCGCCGTCAAGCCCTCGCCGATGCGCGCGCTGAGCTTGTCGGCCGAGCCCGCGAAGGTCTCGATCATCTGATTGGTGGGCTGGATGACACGCGCCTCCAGGCTGCCGAACTGCGTCGCCAGCGCCTGCTCGGCCTCGCGCGCCTTGCCCTGCATCGCTTCGGCCAGCGCGTTGGCGTTCTGCGTCAGCGCCTCGTTCACCCGCGACGCCTGGGTGGCGATGGCCAGCACGACCTCGCGGCCACGGCTGGCCAGTTGATCGCGTGCCTCGCCGGTCTGCGTCGAGAGCAGGGTCTGCATCTCGTCGTTGTGCGCCTTCGCCGCGGTCGCGAAGCGCTCGACGCTCTCGTCGAGGGCGGTCGTGGCGCGGCCACCGTGTTCGGCGAGCGTCTCGGCAAAGCGGGTGCTGGTGGCGGCGAACTTCTCCTCCAGCGCCTGGGTGTAGGACGTGACGTCCGTCGACAAGCGCCCGAAGGCCTCATCGAAGGTGCCGCGGAACTGTTGGCCGTGCTTGTCGACGAGCCCGACCAGGCGGTCGCCGGACGATGCGAACGTGTCCTCGATGGTCCGCGTATAGTTGGCGACATCGCCGCCCAGACGCTCGATACCGCCTTCGAACAGCGTGCGCACGCCGTCCGTGCGGCTCTCGACCATCTTCGCGAAGCGCTCGGTCGATGTGGTGAAGAGGGTGTCCAGGCTTTGCGTGTGTGTCGTGACCTGCCCGGACAGCTTGTCGATCGACTCCTCCAATGTGGACTTGAGCGAGACGGCACGCGCGTCGAGCTGCTCGACGAATTGGTTGCTCGATGCCGACAACGCGTCCTGCAATGCTCCGCTCTGCTGGACGAAGGTGGTCGACAGGTGGGTGACGCTGTCCTCGAAAGCCTTGCGGGCCGTGCCGCTGTGTTCGTCGAGCTGCATTGTGAAGCGGTTGCCCGAACTCTCCAGCGTGTCCTCGAGGCGGCGACTGTTGTCCGCCATCGTCGTGTTGAGCTTCTCGATGGTGCCGACCAGGTTGTCGGCCAGCGCGCCGCCCCGGTTGCCGATCATGTCGACCACGACGCGCCCGGCGTCCTCGATCTTCTGACGCAGCTCCTCGCTCCGCTCGCCCAGCGAATGAGTCAGGCTCTCGCCCGTGGCCTGGAAGCGCTCGTTGACCTCCAGCGCCCGATCGGCGAGCGACTGCGCAACGCTGCCGCCGGTCTCGGCGAGTTGCTCGGCCACTTGTCCGGCAGCCTGCGTGAGGCCGGCCGTAAGCGTCTCGCCCGCCTGGTTGAGCGAGTTGGAGATGCTGCTCGACTTCTCCGACAGGGAGGCCGAGATGTCGTCGCTGGTCGCGCTCATGCGGTCGACCAACTCCACCCCGCGTGAGGTCAGCTCGTCCACCATGCGCTCGCCGGCGCGCCCCAGCGCCGCCGTGATCTGCTCACCACGGGTGGCAAGCGAGTCGGTGACCTGGCCGCCGGCGGCCGCCACCGCCTCGGCGATGCTGCGGCTCGCCGTCAGCAGGTCGGTGGTGATGTTCTGATGCGCCCCCTCGATCGATGTACGGACGCGGTCGGCATTGGTGATGATGGCTTCGCGCTGCGCCGCCAGCTCCTCGACCAGCGAGCGGATGCGGACCTCGTTGTCCGCGTAGGAGCGCTCCAGCGTGGCGATCTCGCTGCGGACCAGCGTCTCCAGCTCGCCGGCGCGGGCCAGCGCCCGTTCGACGCCGTCGCCCATCGCCGCCATCTCCCGGCGCACGGCCTGCGACAGCGAGACGATGGACTCGGCGGCCAGGGTCTCCGGCTGCGCCATGCGGCCCGCGGCGCCCAGGAGGGCGCGTGACACCAGGTGCATCTCCTTGGAGCGGAGATAGAAGCCGGCGATCACGAACAGGAACGCGGCCGGGCCCAGCAGCCCGATGGCGATGAGCAGCAGCCGCACCACACCGAGGTTGCCGACGGCGCCGAGCCCCTGGTCGGCGACCCCATAGCGTTCGGCCAGCACCGCGGCCGCGCCGACGATCCACACGAGCGAAAGCAGGCCGGCGAGAAGGTAGACCATGCGCGACGGGCGCTGGCGCTCGCTTTGCACCAGGGCGCCGGCGGCGGCCAGATCGTCGTTGGCGACGCGGGTGGTGTCGGGGGCAACGACGGGGCGATGCAGCTCCGGACGTGCACGCTCCGGCGTCGTATGAAAGAATTCGGCTGGCTCGGCGTCTGCCACGGTCTCGCTCGCTTGGATTTGCTCTGTGGGTGCCTGGATCTGATCGCCGGGCGGCGTGATAGGGGTCTCTTCGGGCGCGGTGGCGAAGGCGGCGGCTGCGGCCGAGCGGCGGCCGCCGCGCTGCGGCGCGACCGGAGCCGCGTAACCGCCGGAACGATCCGTCCGCTCGGCGGGCCGGTCGCGGCGCGCCGGCCTGTCGTACACGCTGCCGAGGCCCGGCCCGCTCGTGGCGCGCGGCAGGCGCGGTTCGGCCCTCACTTCGGGGGCATCCCCGTCGACCTGCTCCGCGTGCGGCCTGGCCTCGGGCGCCCGCGTCTGGCTGCTGTCGTCGGCAGCGGCAGCGGCAGCGGCATCGGCGCCTGTGGTCTGCGGCTCGAAGGCTGCGGCAAAGGCCGCTAGCGATTGCTCATCGAACAAGCTTTGCCGCGCCTCGGGCGGCTGTATTCCTATATTGGCCTCGTCGTCCTTGGCCGGCTGAGGTGCGGCCGCGGTCGCGGGGGCGATGGCATCTGAGGCGACGGCATCTGGGGCGGCGGCATCGGAGTCGGGCCTCAGCGCGGGTTCCGTCGCGGGCGCGGCAGGGGTTGGGCCGGCGGCATCGGGACCCATGAGCTCCCGCTCGAGCGCAGACAGTGCGGCCTCTGCGGTATCGGTAAGCCTCTTGTCCTTGGACATACTGCCGCCTCGTTTACGCTACGCTCGGTTCACCGCCCGGATCGCGGAGCCGGGCGCGCCCATACGGTTGCCGCCCACTATCCGACACTCGGAGTTTAGTGCCGCGGCAATGCGTTGGAAACCCAAGCCCTTCGCCGACCTCAGAACGTCGTTAACGAGTTGTTTACCTATGTGTCGCCGCCCGATGGCGTTGTTTGAATCGTCGAGCCGCAGCCTCTGGGCGCAACGCGGAAGCGGCCATTGCGACCCGCGGCGCACGAGGGCGTATCGCTGGCGGCCGCTTGTGCTCTATGAGAGCGCGCTCGGGCCCATCTTGCCCGAGCCGGCCACACGGGGATAACCGAGGAGCTGCCATGCCGACAGTCAATTTCATCGACGCTCACGGCGCCACCCGAACGGTGGATGCGCCCGCCGGCAGCACCGTGATGGAGATCGCGGTCAAGCACGACGTGCCCGGCGTCGTCGGTGAATGTGGCGGCGCCTGCGCCTGCGCCACCTGCCACGTCTATGTCGACGATGCTTGGGTCGAGGCCGTAGGCGCGCCGGCGGACATGGAGAAGGACATGCTCGACTTCGCCTTCGACGTCCGCGAGCACTCGCGCCTGTCCTGCCAGATCATCGTCAGGCCCGAGCTCGACGGCCTGATTGTCCACACGCCCGTGCGCCAGGGCTGAGCTCGCTCCTGCCGCAGGGGGTGTTCCGGCGATCGGAGCGATGGCCCGAACGGTACGCGCTTCTAGCGGGACAGCTCCCGCATCGCCTTGTCGAGGCCTTCCAGGGTCAGCGGGAACATGCGCTGGCCGAAGATGTCCCGGATCAGGGAGATCGACTGGGTGTAGCTCCAGTGCTGTTCCGCCACCGGATTGAGCCATATGGACTTCGGGAAGTGATCGAGCATCCGCTTCAGCCAGGCCTGCCCCGGCTCCTCGTTCCAGTGCTCCACCGAGCCGCCCGGCATGGCGACCTCGTAGGGGCTCATGGAGGCGTCGCCGACGAACACCACCCGGTAGTCGGACGGGAAAGTGCGGATCACGTCGAGCGTCGGCGTCACCTCCTGGAAGCGGCGCCGGTTCTCCTTCCACACGCGCTCGTAGAGGCAGTTGTGGAAATAATAGTGCTCGAAGTGCTTGAACTCGGTTCGGGCGGCGGAGAACAGCTCTTCCGCCTTCTCCACGTGCCAGTCCATCGAGCCGCCGACGTCGAGGAAGAGCAGCACCTTGATGGCGTTGCGCCGCTCGGGCCGCAGCTGCACGTCGAGGTAGCCCTTGTGCGCCGTCTCGTGAATGGTGCCGTCGAGGTCCAGCTCGTCGGCCGCACCGGTGCGGGCGAATTTGCGCAGGCGGCGTAGCGCGATCTTGATGTTGCGGGTGCCGAGCTCGACGTCGTCGTCGAGGTCCTTGAACTCGCGCTTGTCCCACACCTTGACGGCTGAGAAGTTGCGGTTCTTGTCCTGCCCGATGCGAATGCCTTCGGGATTGTAGCCGTAGGCGCCGTAGGGCGAGGTCCCGGCTGTTCCGATCCATTTGTTGCCGCCCTGGTGGCGGCCCTTCTGCTCCTTCATGCGCTCCTTGAGCGTCTCCCAGAGCTTGTCCCAGCCGAGCGCCTCGATCTCCTTCTTCTCGTCCTCGGTCAGGTAGCGCTCGGCCAGCTTGCGCAGCCATTCCTCGGGAATCTCGGCGGCCTCGACAGCTTCGCCCATGGTCTCCAGGCCCTTGAAGACGTGGCCGAAGACCTTGTCGAATTTGTCGAGGTTGCGCTCGTCCTTCACCAGGCACGCGCGCGAGAGATAATAGAAATCCTCGACCTTCTTCTCCGCCAGGTCCTGGTCGAGGCCCTCGAGCAGGGTCAGGTATTCGCGCAGGCTGACGGGCACCTTGGCGCTGCGCAGTTCGGTGAAGAAGTTCAGGAACATGGCGTTCTCTTGCCGCAGGATGGGGCGGTTCCCATCGTCTCGGCCGGCAGGATAACAACTCCGGGCGCCGACCGGAAGCCGTGTCGCCGAGCCGAGGTGGCACCGGACGGCGACAAGAAAGCGGCCGGGCAGGAGGCCCGGCCGGAACGGATGGACGGCGGAGCGAGCGGGCCGCCTACTCGGCGCCTTGGCGCCAGTGGCCGAAGTGGCCGGCGAACTTGCGCTGCTGCATTCCGGAGCGGATCAGCACCGACAGCCGACGCTTCTGCGCCTCATCCAGCGTCTTGTAGAGCGGCTCGATGCCGTCGGCCAACTTGCTCACGGTGGCGGCATTCTCGGTCATGCGCTCGGCACCGCCGCGCATGCGCTGGATCAGGTCGGGGCGGTCCTCCGGGTTGGCGCGGGCGTCCGCGCGCTTCTCGCGCCGTTGGGCGAAACGCTCGGCGCGCGCCTTGGCGGCGTCGCGGATCGCCTGTTCGGCCTGCGGCCACAGCTTCTCCTGGTCCGGCGTCAGCTTGAGGCCCGCCTTGATGCCGGCGATGCGGGCGTCGACGAACGCGCTGCGGTCCGCATCTGTCATCTGCGGCCGGGCCCTGCCTCCGGAGCCGGCGTCGGCCCCCTGAGCGTTCTGTTGCTGCTGAGCCGAAGCGGCGCCTGCGACGGCAAGAGCGGCGGTCATAGTCAAAGCTGCGAGGGTGCGTTTCATGTGCCTTCAGTCCTCCGATCGAGGTGAGAAAAGGATGTGGCCGGGCCCCCCCGGTTTCAAATTAAGGATGCGTAATGATGGGTCTTGGTTAACGGCCGGTGACGGACCGCAGCGCCGGCGGGGCCGGGGTCATCGGCGCGGCGTTGCGTTTTTGGCGGTCGACACACCGGCTTCGATCGCTTAACCCCGGCGCCACGGACCGGAGGTGAGGCATGCGGGAAAGCATCAAGGACAAATTCGTCGTTTGCGGCATCGACGAGTTGCCCGATTTCCGTGGCAAGTCGGTGACGCACGTGCTCTCGATCCTCGATCCTGAGCGGGACGATCCCGATGCTTTTGGCGACTACGGGCAGCACCGGCGGCTGACTCTGCGCTTTCACGACATCATCGATCCGGCCCCGGGAATGATCCTGCCGCAGCGCAAGGACGTGGAGGCGCTGCTCACCTTCGGCGAGGGCATCGATCTGGTGCCGGAAAAGTCCGACCACCTCCTGGTGCATTGCCATATGGGCGTGTCGCGCTCGACGGCGGCCATGACGACGCTGCTGCTGCAGGACCATCCGCAGGCGGACGAAGGCACAATTCTAGCCCGGATCCTGCGTGTGCGGCCGCAGATGTGGCCCAATTCCCGCATGATCGCTTTTGCCGACGAGCTTCTGGGCCGTGGCGGCCGCCTCAATGCGGCGTTGCGCCGTCTCTATGGCCACCAGGTGAAGGTGCGTCCCGAGCTCGCCGAGGCGATCCGTTCCTATGGGCGGGGCCGGGAGGTCGACTCCGCCCTCCTCGACTGAACGCAGAGATGGTCCAGGACCGTTGTCAATCAAGCACTTGCTTGACGGTGGGCGTTGCGCCTAGTGTCGCCGCAACTGTGATATGAAATGGAAGCCGGTATGAAGTTTCATGGAACCGAGTCCTACGTCGCGACCGAGGACTTGAAGGTCGCCGTCAATGCGGCGATCGTTCTGGAGCGTCCGCTGCTCGTCAAAGGCGAGCCTGGAACGGGCAAGACCGTGCTGGCGGAGGAGATTTCGAAGGCGCTGGGCGCTCCGATGCTGACCTGGCACGTCAAGTCGACCACCAAGGCACAGCAGGGCCTCTACGAGTATGACGCCGTCAGCCGTCTGCGTGACAGCCAGCTTGGCGACAGCCGCGTGACGGACATCAAGAACTACATCAAGCAGGGCAAGCTCTGGGAGGCGTTCCAGAGCGACCAGCGCCCGGTGCTGCTGATCGACGAGATCGACAAGGCCGACATCGAGTTCCCGAACGATCTGCTGCTGGAGCTCGATCGCATGGAGTTCCATGTGTACGAGACCGGCGAGACGATCCGCGCCAACAAGCGTCCGATCGTGGTGATCACCTCCAACAACGAAAAGGAGCTGCCGGACGCTTTTCTGCGCCGCTGCTTCTTCCACTACATCCGCTTTCCCGACGAAGAAACGATGAAGGCCATCATCGAGGTGCACTATCCCGGCATCCAGCGCCGGTTGGTCGAGGAGGCGCTGAAGCTCTTCTTCGAGGTGCGTGACGTGCCGGGCCTCAAGAAGAAGCCGTCGACCTCCGAGCTGCTGGACTGGCTCAAGCTGCTCATGGCCGAGGACATCGGGGCGGAGGTCCTGCGCGAGCGCGACACGCGCAAGGTCATTCCGCCACTGCATGGCGCGCTGCTCAAGAACGAGCAGGATGTCACCCTCTTCGAGAAGCTGGCGTTCATGGCCCGGCGCGAGCAGCGCTGAGCTTTTTCGTCACGCCTGATAGGGCGAGCGCCGGCTCGGAGGTTCCGGGCCGGCGCAGTCGTCTGGAACCTCTCCGATCTTTCGATCCGGAGGGCGCCGTCAGCGGCAGACGCGGACGCCGGCCCGCCAGTAGCAGCGCGCAACCGCACGCGGCGCGACGTAGGCCCGCGGGCGCGGCGCGACGTAGACCCGCGGGGCGGGCCGAACGTAGGCGCGCGGCGGCGGGCGGTGATAGGGCCGTGCAGCGACGCATCCGCGCGGCCCGCAGGCAACCGCCGCCTCGGCCCCGGCTGACGCAAACACGCCGCCGAGGGCGAGCGCCGCGATCAGAACATATTTCTTCATGTCGAAAACTCCTCGCTGCAGGGGCCGCTCGGCCTGGAGCAGGGCGCATCGCGCCAAAGCGAATCCGGGCCACAGACCGGTGACACGCGTGCGACCAAAGCGTCTGCCGGTTAACAGGAGGTTGCCGACGGCCGCAATCGGGACCTCGCACGATGCAGCGGCGGCTGCGCTGATCGGCTGGATTCCGTCACCATCGCCCTGCAGGTCCCTTGAGGCGATGGCGCCCGAAGTTGGCGGCAGAGGCGCTATTCGGTCTTGCTCTCGATCAGGTGCCCGGCCACTTCCGTGAACGTCGGTGCCGACAGCGCCTCGAAGGGCAGGGGGCGGCAGACATCGATCGCGGCAAGGCCCACCCGTGCGGTCAGCATGCCGTTCAGCACGCCCTCGCCGAGCTTCGCCGAGACGCGGGCGGCGACACCGAGGCCCATGACCTGCTGGATCAGGCTGTCGCCGGCCGCCATGCCGCCGGTGAGCGCCAGATGCGCGAGGACGTTGCGCGCCAGCCGCAGGAAGCCGAGGAACCCGGGGCGGCCGCCGTAGATGCTAGCGAGCTGCCGGATCAGCCGAAACGACGAATAGAGCACGAAGCCGACGTCGACGATGGCGCGCGGGCTGATCGTCGTCACCAGCGAGACCTGGCGCGCGGCCCGCGCCACCGTGCGCCGGGCCGACAGGTCGAGGGCGGTCATCAACTCGCGCTCGGCGACCATGAGGCGGTCGCGCGGGTCGATAATGGCGTCTCCGAGGCCGTCGAGCGCCGCCCGGGCCCGCGCCGTGTCCGCCCGATTCGCATAGAGCGCCAGCAGATCGCGCACGACGGCCCGGGCCTTGTCGTCGCTCGCCTCGGCATGGGCATCGACCGCGGCGCGCCGTAGCCTTTCGATGCGCCGCTCGCGCAGCACGCCGGCGACCTCGCGCGCCAGCAGCACGAGGAAGGCCAGGACGGCCAGGGCGGCGAGCGCCATGGCGACGTAGCCGAGCGCCGGCGCGAGCGCCAGCAACTGCGTGATCAGGCTTTCGATCCAGAGCCCGATGCCGAGCAGGGCGAGCCCGCCGAGGGCGGACAGGAACAGACCGCCCCAGGAGGTACCGCGCCGCGGCGCCTCCGGCTCCGCGACGGCGTCGACGATCTCGCCGTCCTCAGCCGCCACGACGACGGAGGCCGACCCCGCCGGCGCCTCCCCGGCCGGGACGGCGAGGACGTCGGGGTCGTCGAGCCGGAAGGCGCGCGGGGGCGTGGTCATGAGGTCAGGCCAGCTTGTCGGCAAGCAGGAATTCAAGCGCCCGGTCGAGGCGGATGTACGGCAGGCTGTGGCTGCGGCCGGCCGGGTCGTTCGTCAATTTCGGCGGCCGGAAGCGCGGAAACCGCAGCGAGCCCGGCGCAACCGCGCCGTCGAACACGGCCTGCGGCCGCTCCGGCAGCTCGCCGGGGAAGATCGCCGCCTCCGTCTGGCCGTCGAAGGTCTCGCCGCCGATGACCTCGCCGGCTTCGGGCGTCCCCGTGATCGCCGGCAGGCGCAGCGCGCCTTCGCGCACCATCGCCTCCCTGGTGGCGCGCACGGACGCCAGCGCGACCGTTCCCACCTTGGCGCCCGCGCCCTCGGTGCGCCGGATGGCGCGCTCCACCAGCACCCGCAGGATCGCCTCCAGCCGGGCATGGCCGGATTGGTGCAGGTGGTCGGCCTTGGTCGCGGCGAACAATACCTTCTCGATGCGCGGCGCGAACAGCATCGAGGTCAGCGTGTTGCGGCCGGCCCGGAAGGCGCCGAGGACCCGATCGAGCGCCGTCTCCAGCTCGGCCAGCGCGCCCGGTCCGCGGTCGAGCGCCGCCAGCACGTCGACGAGCACGATCTGGCGGTCGAGGCGGGCGAAGTGATCACGGAAGAACGGCTGCACCACCCGCGACTTGTAGGCCTCGAAACGCCGCTCCATGAGACCGCCCAGGGTGTCCCGCTGCGGCGCCGCGCCACGCAGGTCGAGCGGCGCGAAGGTGAGGGCGGGCGAGCCGGCGAGATCGCCGGGCATGAGGAAGCGGCCGGGCGGGGTCGTGGCCACGGCCTCGGGGCCGGCGCGCAGGGCGAGCAGATAGGCCTTGAAGGCCTCACTCGCGGCGGCGGCGTTGGCCTCGCTGGCCGGGCCGGCCGGGTCCATGTCGGCGAGCACCGCATGCCAGGGTCCGGCGAGGCTGACGCGGTCGGCGCGGCGGCTCGCATTGACCGTGTCACGCGACCAGGAGGCATAGCTTTCGTCGAGCAGGGCGAGGTCGGTCAGCCACTCGCCGGGATAGTCGATGATGTCGACGAACAGCGTCGACGGCCCCTTGATCCAGCCGGCCGCCCGCTCGAAGTCGATGGCGACCCGCAGCTCGGCGATCTGCGTCGTCGAGCCGGGCCAGCGGCGCTCGGAGCCGGTGAGCGCCTCCAGATGGTCCTCGAAGGCAAAGCGCGGCACGTCGTCGTCGGGCTGATGGGCCAGGCGCGCCCGCCTAATCCGGCCTTCGGCCGCGGCGCGGAACACCGGCATCGGCGTCACCTCGAGCAGGTGGTGCACCATCGCGGTGGTGAACACGGTCTTGCCGGAGCGGGAAAGCCCCGTCACGCCGAGTCGCACGGTCGGCTGCACCGTGCCGACGGCGAAATCGGCCAAGCTCCTGAGGGCGTCGAGCGTATCGGAAAAGACGGGCGGGCTCACCCGGTCTGCATACGCGCTCGCTCGAGGTTCGTCACCTCGCGCCTAAGGTGCTTCGCGATGGGGCGGAGCCACCTATCGCCAAAGAAGCTCCTCAGCTTCAAAAAGTTGGAGCATTTAGGTGCAGTTGAATGAGCTCATGCAATGGCGAAATGCGCTCGCTCAGTCGTCGACGCCGCCGATCATCCGCGGCGTGATGAACCGGTCCAGGCGTCCGCCGCGGTCGGCGAGCGCATCCCAGCGCTCCACGGCGAAATCGATGACGGCGAGCGCCGCCGTCGGGAACTTCTGCAGCATGCGTGCGAAGGCGTAGCGATCGCCGTGGCCGACGAGACGGCCGGCGAGCTCCTCGAACCCGGGGTTGTGGCCGACGACGAGGAGCGTGCGCACCGTATCGGGCGTGGCCTGGATGACCGAGAGGATATCTTCCGGGCTCGCCTCGTAGATCCGCTCCTCGAAGCGGACCGGTACTTCCTCGCGGAAGGCGGCGGCCACCAGATCCCACGTGAGGCGGGTGCGCCGAGCGGTGGAGACAATGACCAGATCGGGCACGAGCTGCTCGGCGGCCATATAGGACCCCACCACCGGCGCAGCCTCCCGGCCGCGCCGCGCGAGCGGGCGTTCGTGATCCGCCACGCCATCGGGCCAGTCCGATTTCGCATGGCGCAGGAGCATGAGCCGAAGCATGGAACGATCCTTAGTCGAGCTATATCACAGCCGCGCGTCAATTTTCGGTCGCGCCCACAGCAAATGCGCCATGTCCGCGCACAACCGGTGAGGAAGCCCGTTGTTCGCGTCCCTCGCCCGTCGAATGCGTCTTGCCCAATCGCTTGATCGACAGCATGAATGCCGGCTGCCGACTACCACAGCCGTGCGGCTGGGGAATCGGAAATTCGCATCGCGAGTCCACCGTCGGCGAATTCCGGATTCTCCAGCCACACCAGCCGCCGCCGGGAGGAGACACGACAATGCGCAGCTATCGCCTTAAGGATTTCGAGCAGCCTCTGGAGACCGTCGACGAGGACACCCCGACGCCCGAGGGAACGCAAGTGCTGCTGCGCGTCAAGGCGGCGGGCGTCTGCCACAGCGACATTCACATCTGGGAGGGCAGCTACGATCTGGGCGGCGGCCGCAAGATGGCGATGCGCGGCATTCCGCTGCCGTTGACCATGGGCCATGAGACCGTGGGCGAGGTCATCGCCGCCGGTCCGGAGGCCGAGGGCGTCAAGGCCGGCGACGTGCGCGTCGTGTTTCCGTGGATCGGTTGCGGCAAATGCGCCTTGTGCCAGGCGGGCGATGAGCACCTGTGCAACCGGCCGCGCGCCCTCGGCGTTGTCTGCGACGGCGGCTATGCGGATCACATCGTGGTGCCGCATCCACGCTACCTCCTCGCCATCGACGGCGTCGATCCGGCCGTGGCGGCTCCCTACGCCTGCTCGGGGCTCACCACGTTCAGCGCGCTCAAGAAGCTCGAGCACGTGTTCAAGGACGAGCCGATCATGATCATCGGCGCCGGCGGCCTCGGCCTGATGGCGCTGACGCTGCTGAAGGCGCTCGGCGGCAAGGGTGCGGTCGTCGTCGACATCGACGCCAAGAAGCGTGAGGCGGCGCTTGCGGCGGGAGCCCTTGCAGCGGTCGACGGTGCCGCTCCGGACGCGGTGAAGCAGGCCACCGCCGCCGCCGGCGGGGGGCTGCGTGGCGTGGTCGATCTCGTCGGCAACACCCAATCGACCTCCCTCGGGTTCGATGCCCTCGGCAAGGGCGGCAAGCTGGTCATCGTCGGCCTGTTCGGTGGCGCCGCCGCTTTCGCCCTGCCGATGTTTCCCATCAAGGCGGCCACCGTGCAGGGCTCGTTCGTCGGCAGCCTGTCGGAGTTCCACCAGCTCATGGAGCTCGTGCGAGCCGGCGCCGTGCCGGCGGTCCCGCTGATCCGGCGTCCGCTCGCCGAAGTCGGTCAGACGCTCGAGGATCTGCGTGGTGGCCGTATCGTCGGGCGCGCCGTGCTGACGCCCTGAACCGGTCGGCCACGGGTTGCGGTTCGCGCATCGCGCATGCAGGGATGCCCCTGACGGCGACTTGTCCGAATCAGGGGCATCTTCGATGCGCGGCGCAGCCTTCCCAACCTTGTTCTTGACCGTGATCTTGCTGGCCGGGCCCGCGCCGGCCCGGGCTGGCGAGCCGCCGGCCGCGAAGCCGGCTCCGGCGACGTCCGAAGCCGACTCCCGCGACCTGCTCGAGGCGGCCAAGGCGACCGCCAAGTCAGCCCGCACGACGGCGGAGAACATCGCCGTCGTGCCCGATCTGCTGGTGCAGATCCTGACCAAGCTCGACAAGATCGAGGACAAGATCGCGCGACTGGAGACGGCTATGCAGGCGAAGCCGCCCGCCAGGCGCGACGGTCGCTGAGGCGCCGGGCGCAGGCGTCGACTTGACGGCTGCAAGGTCCTGAACCAGAAGCGGCGTCATCAACTGCGGTCGCCCCCAGGCGGTCCGCCGCGTTGGGCAGACAGCGCTCCCGATTCGAGGTGGAGTTGGAGCATGTCACTCCGCTCGGATGACGCCATCTGACCGGGACATCCTCTGGGCCGCGATGCTCTTCAATTCGTTTGCATTTCTGCTCGTCTTCCTGCCGGTCGCGCTGCTCCTGCACTGGCTGGTCGAGCGCGTCCGGCCGCAACTGCGGCTGCCTCTGCTGCTGGCCCTGTCCGTCGCCTTCTACGGTTACTGGGATTGGCGCTTCGTGCCGTTGCTGGTGCTGTCCGTCTTGCTCAACTGGCTGCTGGCGCAGGCCTTCATCCGCCTGCGGCTGGGCTGGCTGATCGCCCTCGCCATCATCGTCAATCTGGCCGTGCTCGGCGTGTTCAAATACGCGGGCTTCTTCGCCGGCCTGCTGCCGGGTCTGGATCTGACCGGCATCGACGTCTTCGGCAGCGGGGCGGCCCTGCCCCTCGGCATCTCGTTCTTCACCTTCCACCACGTGATGTATCTGGTGGACCTGAAAGCCGGCCGCGCCCCCGATTTCGGGCTCGTCAAATACGGTCTCTACATCGCCTTCTTTCCGCAAGTCCTCGCCGGCCCTCTGGTGCGCTGGAGCGAGGTCATGCACCAGTTCGACCAGCGCCCCTACGCCCGCGCGGACGCGGCCGAGCGTTTCGCGCGCGGCCTGCTGCTGCTGGTCGTCGGCCTGATCAAGAAGGTCTTCATCGGCGATCCGCTCTCGGCCTATGTGAACCCGGTCTACGAGGCGGCCGCCAAGGGCACGGCGGTGTCACTCGCAGAGGCGTGGCAGGCCACGCTCGCCTTCGCCTTCCAGATCTATTTCGATTTCTCCGGCTATACCGACATGGCGCTCGGCATCGCGCTGATGTTCGGCATCGTGCTGCCGCAGAATTTCGAAGTGCCGTACCGGGCCCTGTCGCTGCAGGATTTCTGGCGGCGCTGGCACATGACCCTGTCGCGCTTCCTGCGCGACTATCTCTACATCCCGTTGGGCGGCAACCGCCACGGCCTGCCGCGGCAGGTCTGGGCGTTGTTCGCCACCATGGCGCTGGGCGGCCTGTGGCACGGAGCCGGCCTCACCTTCGTGGCCTGGGGCGCCGCGCACGGGCTCGGGCTGTGTGCCGGCCTGCTCTGGCGCCGCACCGGTCGCACCATCCCGCCGCTCGTCGGCTGGGCCCTCACCTTCCTGTTCGTCCTGTTCACCTGGGTGCTGTTTCGCGCACAGACGTTCGAGGCGGCGCTCAGGATCTACGAGGGCATGCTCGGCCTCACCTCGATCGGTCACGGCTTCAAGTGGCGGACGATCCTGCTTGCTGCCCTTGTCGCGCTGATCGGCCCGACAGCCTGGGCGGCGGTCCAGCGGGCACCGCCCTCCCGCCTGCTGGCCGTCGCGGCCGCGGTCGTGTTCGTATTGGTCCTGTTCAAGATCGGCGACGATGCGAACTACGAGTTCATCTATTTCCAGTTCTGACACGGGCGCCCGATGGCGGGCGGTGGCGACGACCTTCGTCATCACCGCAGCGGTGCTGCTGGCCGCCCTCCTGGCAGCGGTCGTCGCCCTCGATCCCTACGACACGGGGCGCCTGGCACTCATCGAGAAGGGCGGCATCCCCGACACCGGCCCGCGCATCGCCAACGCGAGCCGAGGCCGCGATCCCGCCTTCAACGCGGCGCTCATCGGCAATTCGCGGGTGCAGATGGTCGAGCCCTCGCGGCTCGACGCGGCAACGGGCCTGCGTTTCGTGACGCTGATGGTGCCGGCGATTCGGCCCGAGGAGCAGTTGGTGCTGCTGCGCTGGTTCCTGCGCAACCATCCCCGTCCCGCCGCGCTGGTGATCGGTCTCGACGAGTGGTGGTGCCTCGCCTCGATCAAGGCGGACAAGCCGTTTCCGTTCTGGCTCTACGCCGAGACCTCCCTCGGTTATGTCAGGGGGCTGCTGCGTTTCGAAGCGCTAGAACAGGCCTCGCGCCGGCTCGCCTACCTCGGCGGGCGGGGCGCCCGGGCCCGGCCCGACGGCTTCTGGGACTACGAGCAGGACTACATTTCGGTCGGCGCGACAGAGCCGGAGCTGCATCGCCGCCGCCTGTCGGCGCCGCCGCCGTCCGAATCCGCCAACCCGGCGAACCGCTTCCCCGGGCTCGAAGCGCTGGACGAGGCGCTGCACGGGGTGCCGCCCACCACTGCGGTCGTGCTCACCTGGAGCCCGGTGCACCACAGCTATCGGCCCGTGCCCGGCAGCCCTGCCGACGGAACCTGGCGCGCCTGCCGCGAATCGGCGGTGCGCGTTGCCGATTCGCGGCCCCGGACGGCGGTGCTCGATTGGTCGACCGACCGGCCGGAGAGCTGGGACGACGACAATTTTTTCGATCGATCGCACTACCGCAGGGCCCTGGGCCAGCGCTTTGCCGACGCGATCGGCCGGCGGGTGGCGGCCCTGATGCAGGCTTCGCCTTGAGCAGCAATGGCGCTCAGGGCTGCGGCGGCCGACCCCGGCGTGGCTGCGCCGCGGTGCCGCGGCAGGCGATGCCCTGCAGATGGTGCGTTGTCGGCGTCGATACGTGCGGCTATATAGCGACCGCCTTGTCCGGTTAACTGCGTGGAGCGCCCTCCGCCAATGCCAGCATCCGGGTCGACGAGAGAAGAAGCCGCGATGTCGAATGTCACCATCGGCGAAGGCTACCGACCCTCGGAAGCCGAGCCATTCATGAGCGAGCGGCAGCGCGAGTATTTTCGCCGCAAGCTGCTGAAGTGGAAGGACGAGATTCTGAGGGAAAGCAGGGATACGCTGGCCACCCTGCAGAACGAGAACGAAAATCATCCCGATCTCGCAGATCGCGCGTCGTCCGAGACCGATCGGTCCATCGAGCTACGGGCCCGCGATCGTCAGCGCAAGCTGATCTCGAAGATCGACGATGCGCTGCAGCGGATCGAGGATGGCACCTACGGCTATTGCGAGGAGACGGGCGACGCGATCTCGCTCCGACGCCTCGAGGCCCGGCCCATCGCCACACTGTCGCTCGAGGCGCAGGAGCGCCACGAGCGCAACGAGCGCGTCTACCGCGACGATTGAGCGGCGCCGCGCGCGAGGCGCGCCCTGCTGCGCATAGCTGTGTCGAAGGCGGCCGGCGATAGGTGCGCTTTGCGCTCGGGCGGAGCCACCCTAGAGCATTTCGGCGTTTCTTTGAATCGCGGAAATGCTCTATCTGTTTGAATTGTCGCGTTTTCTTTACGCGAACCGGCGTCCACTTCGCTCAAAAATCGCTCCTAGGGCGCGGAAAGCGCTCCAGTCTCAACAGACGATGAGCATTTCTGCGCCATTGGATGATCGCCATTGCGGAGGCGAAATGCTCCAGGGCGCGTTCCGATCGAAATGTGCTCCAAGACCGTCGGGCGCGGAGCATGCTGTCCCCGGCCGCCGCTTCGCGGCGGAGGGTTCATTCGCCTGGCGGGTTCGCCAGCCCATTTCGCAATGGGAAGAGACCATCCCGCTGCAGAGACTGCCGCCGCTCAGAGAAACGCTGGTTCCACGGATCGCGTAGCACACGAACCGCCAACCGGCCGGGCGGAGGTTCCCGCCCGCGACACCGCGGCGGCGGAGCCTCTCGACCTTGCCGCACGCACGGTTCCTGACCGCGGCGACTCCTCATGGAGGCACCGCCCGTCTCCCGAGCCTTCGTCGCCAGAGCATCTGACGACGGGCGGCGCGGTGCCGCAAATCCCGGCCGACCCGCCCGGCCCGCGGCCGCCCCTCGCCGACGCGAGGATGGCTCCGGCAGCAGGCCCGGGCGGCTCTGCCGCGCCGGCACGAGGTGATCAGCTCTTCTGCCGGCAGCGCTTCTGCCGGCAGCTCTCGGGGCCGTCAGCTCTTGGGGCCGTCAGCTTTTGGGGCTGGGCGAACGGAGCAGTCGGGCGAACTCGGCCTCGATCGCCTCGGGCGAGAACGGATCGGGCGGCCCGGGCGGGGTCGGCTCGGCCGGCGGCGCGTCGGACTTCTCCGGCGCCGGCGAGGCCGCCGCGGCGGGCCGTTGCGGTGCCTCGGGCGTCGATGCCGGAGCGGGCGGCTGCGGCCGGGGCGGAGCGGCGGGCTCGGGCCGAGCCGTGGGCGGCAGGTCGAAGTTCAAATCGGGCAGATCCACGCGCGAGTTGCCCGGGCGGGCGGGTGCCTCGGCGGCGGCCGGTTGCTGCGGGCGCGCCGGGGTTGCCGGTGCCGGCGGCACCGGGCGCCGGAAGCCCGGCAGGTCCAGAGGGCGCAGCGACGGCGTCGGCGGCGCGTCCGGCCGCGGCCCCGGGGGTGCCGGCGCCGGAGTTGGCGCTGGTGTCGGCCCCGGCGCCTGGGCCGGTCGTTCGGTGGCAGTCCTCGAGGGCTCGGCCGGCGGGACCGGGCGGCTGGGCGTCGGCTGCGACGGCCGTTGCGGTGGCGGGGATGCGTCCTGCGCTGCCGGGCGGACGGCGGCGAAAGGCTTTTTCAGCGCCTCTTCCAGCTGCCTTGCCATGTCGGTCAGCCGTCGCTCGCCGCGCTCGCCCGCGGGAGCGGGCCCGGCGGCAGGCGCCTGCCGGGTCTGGTCCGGCGGTACGGCGACGGGCCCCGGGGCCGGCCGCTGCGGCTGGGTCGGCGCCGGCGCGAGGGGGGTGGGGGCATCCGGCCGCGCCGGAGGACGGGGTTCGAAGCGGCGCTCGCTCCGTGGGGCAGGTTCGGGCCGCTCGGCGGCACCACGGGGCTCGACCGGCTGTGCCGCCTCGACCGGTGGCCGCGGCTCCGGCACCGGGCGAGCCGGCGGCGGCGCGGCGGGCAGGGTGCGCACGTCGGCGCGCGGCGGGGCCGCGGCAGCTTCGGGGATGTCCGCGGCCACGTCCTGTCCCGGCCGGCCGGCAATCGGCTCACCCTTGCGTTCGGTTGTCTCGTTCGCGTCGGCCAGGCCCGACGCCGCCGACGGCTGCCGGCTGGCGTGACCGCGCAGGATGCCGGCCTCGATGACGACGTCCGAGGCCCCGCCGATCATCACCAGATGTTCGACGTGGTCCCGCCGCAGCAGCACCAGTTGGCGCTGCTGGTCGAGATCGAAAATGTCGACCACGCCGAGGCGCGGCTGGCGCGCGCGGGACACCTGCGCACCGAATTTTTTGCGCCCCCCCGTGATGCGGCGAAGCACGAGTGCGAACACCGTCAGCAACGCGAAGATGATGACGAAGGCGACGAGATATTGGACGGCGGGTGACATCTCAATTCCGAACATCGATCACTCGGCTTTTTCACTGCCGCGGTTAGCAAAGCCAAGTCGCGCGACAATTAGGCTACCTGGCGGCACTGTTTCATATTCATGGTTAATCGACGGTTGATCCAGCGGCAATAGTTGTTCCAGCAAAGTCGGCGCGGTCGGCGATGGGCGCGAGCGCGCGCGGCGGACCGACAAGCTCCTACTTTCGCTGAAAAGATGTGCAAATGCAATATGTTGTCTCAATATTGCGCGATCCCGGCCGCCCGGGCGCTCGCAAGACGGCCGCGACGGCCCCGCGAACTTTGGGTGAATAACGTGCCGGCGCGCGTTGTTGCGCTTGCTCCGGCCCCACCTGACGCATAAACGCAGACAAAGGCCTTGAGCGGCTTGAGCAGCCTCCCTGAGCATTCATGAGCGAGACGACCGCCAGCACCGCGCTCGACCGGACCGATCGTCCCCCCCACGTGGGGCGGCTCGCCGTCTTCGCTCTCGCCGTCATCGGCGCCGCCGTGATCTTCGCGCTGCAGGCAAGTGAGAGCCATCGGCCTCTGGTGCTCGCGGCCCTCGCCATCCCAGCCATCGCCGGCATCTTCGCCCTGTTCGCCCTGGCGTTCGGCCTCGCCCGGCTCGGCCCGCGTACGGCCGGCGACGATCTCATGCGCTCCATCGCCGATACCGCCGGCGAGGGGTTGATCGTCGTCGCCGCCGACGGCGCCGTCGTCTACGCCAATGCGGCCTATCGGCGGCTGACGGGGGCCGCGGCCGGCGCCGATCCGTTGCCGCCGGAGCTGCTGCTCAAGGGCGCGCCGGCGGTGTCCGAGGCGTTGTACCGTCTCGTGCAGTCCGCGCGGGCGGGGCAGGCCCGGGGGGAGGAGTTGCGCCTGTCGCCGCCCCTCAGTGGCGGCGGCCAGGCCGGCTGGTATCGCGTGGCGGTGCGCCCGCTCGGCCGCGCCGATGCCGACCCGGTGCTGTGGAGCATCGCCGACATCACCGCCGACCGCGACCGGCAGGAGAACGTCTTCCAGGAGCTTCAGCACGCCATCGACTATCTCGACCAGGCGCCGGCCGGGTTCCTGTCGCTCGAGCGCGATGGCGGCATCGTCTACATGAATGCGACATTGGCGAGCTGGCTCGACCATGATCTCGCCAGCGTGGGCACCGGCGGCCTGACATTGGCCGACGTGGTATCGATCAACGCCGCGGCCCTGTTCGATGGGGTCACCGGGGCCGCAGGCGAGATCAGGACCGAGATCCTCGACCTCGATTTTCGCCGGCGTGGCGGCCAGATGCTGCCGGTACGCCTGTTCCACCGGGTGGGTTTCGATGCCGAGGGGCGCCGCGGTCCCTCGCGCACCTTGGTGCTCAACCGCTCGCCGGGCGAGGACGTGGCCGAAGGGCTGCGCCAGGCGGAGGTCCGTTTCGCCCGCTTCTTCAACAACACCCCGGTCGCCATCGCGACGGTGACGCGCGACGGCGCCATCGCCCGTTCGAACGCCTCCTTCTCGCGCCTGTTCGGTACCCCCGCCCGCCGCGAAGGGGAGGCGGCGTCCGTCGGCTCCATCACCGCGGAGCGCGACAGCGAACAGCTCATCGCAGCGGTCAAGGCGGCCGCGGCGGGTGAGGACGTGCTCCCGTTCGATGCCGCGATCGCCGGCGACGGCGGTCGCTCGGCGCGCTTCTACGTCAGCGGCGTCGATGACGTCGACAGCGACGGCGAGGCCGCCATCATCTACGCGCTCGATACCACCGAGCAGCGCACCCTCGAGGCCCAGTTCGCGCAGGCGCAGAAGATGAACGCCGTCGGGCAACTGGCCGGCGGCGTCGCCCACGACTTCAACAACGTGCTGCAGGCGATCATCGGCTACAGCGACCTGCTGCTCGGCAAGCACCGGCCGACCGACCCGTCGTTCCAGGACATCATGCAGATCAAGCAGAATGCCAACCGGGCGGCGAGCCTGGTGCGGCAGCTGCTGGCCTTCTCCCGTCGGCAGACCCTGCGCCCGCAGGTTGTGCAGATCGGCGACATCCTGTCGGACCTGTCGCTGCTGCTGAAGCGGCTCCTCGGCGAGCGGGTGGAGCTCGACGTGCACCACGGCCGCGACCTGTGGCCGGTCAAGGCCGACATCAACCAGTTCGAGCAGGTCATCGTCAATCTTGCCGTCAACGCGCGCGATGCCATGCCCAGCGGCGGCCAGCTGTCCATCCGGACCCAGAACGTCCCGGCGAGTCAGGCGCAGCGTTACGACGAGGCGATGCCGGCGGCCGACTACGTCATGATCGAGGCGCAGGACACCGGCACCGGCATGCCGCCGGAGGTGCTGGCCCAGATCTTCGAGCCCTTCTTCACCACCAAAGAGGTGGGCAAGGGCACCGGGCTCGGGCTCTCCACGGTCTACGGTATCGTCAAGCAGACCGGCGGCTTCATCCTCTGCGAGAGCGAGGTGGGGCGCGGCACGGCGTTCCGCATCTTCCTGCCGCGTCACCAGGCCGAGCCCGAGGTGCCGGCGGTAGAGGACGTGACCAAGGCCAAGAAGCCGGCCATGGATCTGACCGGCCACGGCACCATCCTCCTGGTCGAGGACGAGGAGGCGGTGCGCGCCTTCGCCGCCCGCGCGCTGGCCACGCGCGGCTACACCGTGCTCGAGGCGACCTCCGGCCGTGAGGCGGTGAGCCTTCTGGAGCAGCGCGGCGCGCCCGTCGATCTCATCGTCTCGGACGTGGTGATGCCCGAGATGGACGGCCCGTCGCTGCTGCGCGAGCTGCGGGCGCGTGATGTCAAGGCCAAGGTGGTGTTCGTCTCGGGCTATGCCGAGGACGCCTTCAAGAAGAACCTGCCCGACGGCGAAAGCTTCGTCTTCCTGCCCAAGCCCTTCAGCCTCAAGCAGTTGATCGAGGCGGTGAAGTCGCAGATGGGCTAGGGCATCTCTCGATCAGATCGACACGTCGGATCGCGTGAAGCACCAAGCCTTTAAATTTGTAGCATTTCTGGTGCGATCGGGTGATTCCGCCCCATCGCGAAGCGCCCTCGATGCGATCAGTCGGTATTGTGGAGGCTCCGCTGTCGGACGTGACCGTACGCAAGGATGAAGCGGAGCCTGGGCCGGTTGCGCCGCCGCGGCCCCGGTTCGTCGAGGAACTCGGGCCGTGGCTGGTGAGGCACGCCGCGGTCGCCGTGCTTGCCGTCGGCGTATTCGCTTATGCTTTCTACGAGTTCAGCGCCGCATTCTTTGCCTATACCGGCGACGCCTACGTCGCCGGTGACAGTGTGGCCGTCGCGCCGACCGTGGCCGGGCCGATCAGCATGCTTGCGGTCAGGGACAACGATTCGGTGCAGGCCGGCGATGTCCTGTTCCGTATCGATCCGCGTCCCTACGAACTGACCGTTGCCGAAAACGAAGCCAAGCTCGTGCTGGCCGAGGCCAATTTGGTCCAGGCCAACGATGAGGTCAGCGCCGCGATCGACGAGGTCAACCAGCGTCAGGCTACGCTGGCCGATGCGCAGGTCACCGAGAACCGTTATCGGACGCTGCGCGGCAACGAATTTGCCTCTCAGCAGCAGCTCGACGACGCGACCCGCGATGCGCGGATCGCCAGTGCCCTGTTCCTGGCGGCCAAGGCGCGTCTGACCGCTGCGCGGCAGGGTGTCGTCATCGCGCAGGCGGAGCGGACCGTCGCCGCCCGCGCGCTGGCGCGGGCACGGTACGATCTGGGACAGACCACCGTCGTTGCGCCGGCCGCCGGGCGCGTGGCCCCCTTTCTTGCCCGCGTCGGGGACTACCGCACCGTATCGGAGGCGGTGCTGGCCATCGTGACGAACAGTAACTGGCGCATCGTCGCCAACCTGACCGAGCGGCATTTGAGCCGCGTCATGCCGGGGCAGACCGTGTGGCTGACCATCGGCTCAAGGCCGTGGCAGGTGTATACGGGGCGGATCCGCTCGGTCGCCAACGGCGTGTCCCGCACGAAGGGCGAGGTCAAGGTGCTGCCCTACGTGGAGACGACGACCGACTGGATTCGCCTGCCGCGGCGCTTTCCCGTCGAGGTCGATCTCGGCGATCTGCCGCGCCAGCAGCCCATGTTCCTGGGCGCGGATGCGCGTGTCCTGGTGTGGTTCTGAGCCATGACCTGGGCGCCGCGGCACGGCCTGACGACGGCTGCGGGCGTGGTCCTGGCGGTGCTGCTCGCGTTGACGGCTGAGCTGCCCGATCCATGGTGGGCCGCGATTTCCGCCTGGATGGTCGCCAATCCGGACCGGCGGGCCATCTTGCCCAAGAGCGTGCTTCGCATCGTCGGCACCCTGGCGGGTTGCGCTCTCGGCTACGGCTTGAGCATGCTGTTGGGCGGGCAGCCCTTCCTCATCCTCGTCGCGATCTTCATCTGCGGCTCCCTCGGCATGCGCGGCCGCTTCACCAGCCCCTACGCCTATGCCTGGGTGCTGTTTGCCATCACCTCCATGATGATGCTGCTGGCGAGCCTCAACCAGCGGGACGGCCTCCTCGAATTTGCCGTGGCGCGGGCGCTGGAGATCGTCTGCGGCGTCATTGGCGCCTTGATCGCCGGGCTGGTGCTCGGCGTGAGCGGCGAGGGGCCCGCGCCCGCCGCGGCGCCGCCGGCAAGCGGCGGCGACCATGATTTCGACCTGGACCGGGTGGCGGCGATCGGCGGCCTCATCGGCGTGGTCATCGCCATCGTCTGGGACGCCATGGCGATGCAATCCGCCACCCAGATCGCCATCACCAGCTACGTCATCATCGACCGCGACCTGGGCACCAGCCGCGTGCGGGCGCAGCAACGCATCGGCGGCTGTCTGCTCGGTGCGGCGCTCGGCCTCCTGGTGGTCGGCTTCGGCCCCGTCTCCGTGTTGTTCTGGGTCTGGGCGCTCGGCGCCGGCATCTTCTTCTTCTCGAGCCTCCACCTCGGCGGGGGAGCGCATGCCTACGTGGGTACCCAGGCCGGCATCGCCTACATCATCGCGCTCATCACCGGCCCCGGCTATCCGACCGACATCCTCTCCGTCGTCGAGCGGCTCGCCGGCATCCTCATCGGCGTCGCCCTGGCCATCGCGCTGGCCTACGCGTTGGCGCCGAAGCGGCGCGTGCAGGTGGAGGGCCGGTGAACGCGGGGCAAGGCGAACAAAAAAAGAACTTGTTGATGGGAACAAATAGAGTACAAAACGATATGCAGCGTTGAGACTCGTTCGCGTCGCGTGTCATAAGGACCCAAAGCATGTCCCAATCGACTCTACGGCTCGTTGAAGGTTCCTCCATGGACAAGACCAAGGCGCTCGACGCTGCGCTCTCCCAGATCGAGCGCGCCTTCGGCAAGGGCTCGATCATGCGTCTCGGCAAGAGCGAGAAGACGATCGAGATCGAGACCGTCTCCACCGGCTCGATCGGGCTCGACATCGCGCTCGGCGTCGGCGGCCTGCCGCGGGGCCGCGTGGTCGAGATCTTCGGCCCCGAATCGTCGGGCAAGACCACGCTCGCGCTGCACACCATCGCCGAGGCCCAGAAGAAGGGCGGCGTCTGCGGCTTCATCGACGCCGAGCATGCGCTCGACCCTGTCTACGCCCGTAAGCTCGGTGTGAAGCTCGACGATCTCCTGATCTCCCAGCCCGATACCGGCGAGCAGGCCCTGGAAATCGCCGACACGCTGGTGCGGTCGGGCGCGATCGACGTGCTCGTCGTCGATTCCGTGGCGGCGCTCACGCCGCGGGCGGAGATCGAGGGGGAAATGGGCGACGTGCAGCCCGGCCTGCAGGCGCGGCTGATGAGCCAGGCTCTGCGCAAGCTGACGGCCTCGATCTCACGCTCCAACACCATGGTCATCTTCATCAACCAGATCCGGATGAAGATCGGCGTCATGTACGGCTCGCCGGAGACGACCACGGGCGGTAATGCGCTGAAGTTCTATGCCTCCGTGCGTCTCGACATCCGCCGCATCGGCGCCATCAAGGACCGGGACGAGGTCACCGGCAACACGACCCGGGTGAAGGTGGTGAAGAACAAGGTCGCGCCGCCGTTCAAGCAGGTCGAGTTCGACATCATGTACGGTGAGGGCGTGTCCAAGATGGGCGAGCTCATCGACCTTGGCGTCAAAGGCGGCATCGTGGAGAAATCCGGGGCCTGGTTCTCCTTCGACAGCCAGCGGCTGGGGCAGGGCCGGGAGAACGCCAAGACGTTCCTGCGCGAGAACCCCGACGTGGCGAACCGGATCGAAATCTCGATCCGCCAGAATGCCGGCCTCCTGGCCGAGCGGATCCTCGACAACGTCGAGCCATCGGCGGACGACCTGGACGAGGGGTCGGCCTGAGGCTGGGGGCTGCGGGCGGCGACGGCGGCAGGCAGACGCTCGGCCGGGCCGGGGCGCCACTGCACCTTGGCGCGGGCCCGTGACCGCCGATGCCGAGCTTCCTCGACAAGTGCCGATGTGACCTCTAGAAACGCGCTTCGATGCAGGACGGCCGGTGGCCGTCCCTGAGATTGCGAGTGCGTATTCACGATGAGCGGCGTCAACGAGATCCGATCGACTTTTCTCGACTACTTCCGCAAGCACGGCCACGACGTCGTGCCGTCGAGCTCGCTCGTGCCGCGCAACGACCCCACGTTGATGTTCACCAACGCGGGCATGGTCCAGTTCAAGAATGTGTTCACGGGGGCGGAGAAGCGCCCTTACGTGCGCGCCGTCTCGTCCCAGAAGTGCGTCCGCGCCGGCGGCAAGCACAACGATCTCGACAACGTCGGCTATACCGCCCGGCACCATACGTTCTTCGAGATGCTGGGAAATTTTTCGTTCGGCGACTATTTCAAGGACCGCGCCATCGAGCTGGCCTGGCAATTGATCACGGGCGAGTTCGGGCTGCCGAAGGACAGGCTGCTGGTCACCGTCTTTTCCGAGGACGATGATGCCTATGAGCTGTGGCGCAAGATCGCCGGCCTGCCGGAAAGCCGGATCATTCGCATATCGACCTCTGACAATTTCTGGATGATGGGCGATACCGGGCCGTGCGGGCCGTGCTCGGAGATCTTCTACGATCACGGCGAGCACATCCCAGGCGGGCCGCCGGGCAGCCCCGACGAGGACGGCGATCGCTTCATCGAGATCTGGAACCTCGTCTTCATGCAGTATGAGCAGCTGAGCCCGCGCGAGCGGCTGCCGCTGCCGCGGCCGTCCATCGACACGGGCATGGGACTGGAGCGCATCTCGGCCCTGCTGCAGGGCACGCACGACAATTACGCCACCGACCTGATGCGCTCGCTGATCATGGCGGTAGCCAACCTGACCGGCGTCGACGCCGACGGGCCGCAGCGCGTCAGCCACCGGGTCATCGCCGACCACCTGCGCGCCTCGGCCTTCCTCATCGCCGACGGCGTGCTGCCGTCGAACGAGGGGCGCGGCTACGTCCTCCGGCGCATCATGCGGCGCGCCATGCGCCACGCCCAGCTGCTCGGCGCGCATGAGCCGCTGTTGTACCGGCTGGTGCCGGCGCTCGAGCGGGAGATGGGGCACGCCTATCCCGAGCTGACGCGTGCCGACGCGCTGATCACCGAGACGCTGCGGCTGGAGGAGATCCGCTTCCGGCGCACGCTCGAACGGGGGCTCGCCATCCTCGAGGATGAGAGCCGCGCTCTGGTCGATGGCGATCGCCTCTCCGGCGAGACAGCCTTCACCCTTTACGACACCTACGGCTTTCCGCTCGATCTCACCCAGGACGCGCTCAGGTCCCGCGGCATCGGCGTCGACACCGATGCGTTCGAGCGGGCCATGGGGCGCCAGCGCGAGATGGCTCGGGCGGCCTGGGCCGGCTCCGGGGAGGCGGCCACCGAGACCGTCTGGTTCAAGCTGAAGGAGCGGGTCGGCGCCACGGAGTTCCTGGGCTACGACACCGAACAGTCGGAGGCCGTGGTCACGGCGATCGTCCGCGACGGGACGGAGCTATCGTCGCTCGGCGCCGGCGAACGGGCACAGGTGCTCTTCAATCAGACGCCGTTCTACGGCGAATCGGGCGGACAGGTCGGTGACGAGGGGCTGGTCACGGCTCCGGGACTCAAGGCGCGCGTCGCGGCGACGGCCAAGCGCCTGGGCGACGTCCTCGTGCACGACGTGACCGTCGAGGCCGGCGAGTTGATGGTCGGGCAGGCGGCGGAGCTGACCGTCGACCACGCGCGGCGCCGCTCCATCCGCGCCAACCACTCGGCGACCCACCTGTTGCATGAGGCGCTGCGCCTCGTGCTCGGCGACCATATCGCCCAGAAGGGCTCGCTGGTCGCTCCCGATCGGCTGCGCTTCGACGTCAGCCATCCCAAGCCGATCGACGCCGACGAGCTGGCCCGCATCGAAGACATTGCCAACGAGGTCGTGCTGCAGAACGATCCCGTCGTGACCCGGCTCATGGCCGTGGACGAAGCAATCGAGTCGGGGGCGCGGGCCCTGTTCGGCGAGAAGTACGGCGACGAGGTTCGTGTCGTCAGCATGGGCCGCCCGAGCGAGGGGTCGAACCGAGCCTTCTCCATCGAACTCTGCGGCGGCACCCATGTGGCGCGCACCGGCGATATCGGCCTCGTCACCATCGTGTCCGAAAGCGCGGTGGCGGCCGGTGTGCGGCGCGTCGAGGCGTTGACGGGCCATCAGGCGCGGCGCCAGCTGAAGGACGACAGTCAGCGGCTCCAGGGGCTGGCGGGACAGCTGCGTACCACCGCGAGCGAGGCGCCGGGCCGCCTCGACGCGCTGATCGAGGAGCGTCGCAAGCTGGAGCGGGAGCTCGCCGAGGCCCGCAAGAAGCTCGCCATGGGCGGCGGCGGCGAGGGCGATGCGCCGATCCGCGACGTCGGCGATGTCAAGCTGTTCGCCCGGGTGGTGGCGGGCGTCGAGATGAAGGACCTGAAGAGCCTCGCGGACGATGCCAAGAAGCGCATCGGTTCCGGCGTCGTGGCCATAGTCAGCGTTGCCGACGACGGCAAGGCTGCGATCGTCGTGGGCGTCACGGAGGACCTGACCGGGAGGTTCGACGCGGTGCATCTGGTCAGACTGGGTGCCGCCGAGCTCGGCGGCAAGGGCGGCGGCGGTCGTCGCGACTTGGCGCAGGCCGGCGGTCCGGACGGCGGCAAGGCGGACGGCGCGCTCGGTGCGATCGAGGGCGGGCTCGCCACCTGAGCGTTCCTCGCCGGAGCCCGGTCACGACTGGTGAACGAGCGCCGGAGCGTGGCGCATGCCCCGATCGGATGGATGGAACCGTCGGATCGGCTCGAGATGCTTCGAGTCTTTGAATCTGGAGCGCTGACCCGCCTCGCTCGACAGTTGCTCTCGAGCATTTCCGCGTTTCTTCGAATCGCCGAAATACTCTATCTGTTTGATTTGGCGCGTTTTCTTCACGCGAACCGGCGTCCACTTCGCTCGAAAACGCTCTAATCCGGCAGCCGCCGCAGCGTGGTGCTGAGCACCGTCTCCAGGTCACGCAGCTGGAAGGGCTTGTTGAGCACGCCCATGAGCCCGCCGGACTCGAACTCGTCGACGACGCTGCGGGAATCGTAGCCCGTCGCGAAGATCACGGGCAGCCCGGGCCGCAGTTCCAGGCAGGCCTTGGCGAGCGCCGGGCCTCGCATGTCCGGCAGGCCAACATCGGTGAGCAGCAAGTTGATGGCGGCGTTATGCGTCAGCAATTCGAGCGCCGTTCGTGCGCAATCGGCCTCGATGGCCGTATGGCCGAGGTCCTCGAGCATGTCGACGGTCGTCATGCGGACGAACATCTCATCCTCGACCACGAGCACGCAGAGCGATGTCGCCCCCTCGGTCATTCTCACCTCGCCATCCTGGCCGCGCTGCGATCGACGTGGCGCGCGGCCGGGTGTGGGCATGCCCGGCGGAGCCAGCCCCGGCCCCCGTGCACCAATGTTAGGGCAGCTCGCCCGCCCATGGCTACGACTTTGATGCCGCGGCTGCCGGCGCCGCATGCTCCGGTCCAGTGAGGCGGCGGGCTTGCGGCACTGGCCGTCCGATCACGGGGCCGGACGACCTGGAGCGCGGTTCGATCGGGGGAGCCAGCCGATCGAAAGAAGCGCTCCAGCTGCAAGAGCGTGAAGCGCTTCTGTCCGACAAGATGGGCCCGTGTGATCGAAGACTGCTCTGGCCGTGGCCCGATCAGGCCATGGCCCGCTTCAGGTTCTCGTCGATCTTGTCGAGGAAGCCGGTGGTCGACAGCCACTTCTGATCGGCGCCCACGAGCAGCGCGAGGTCCTTGGTCATGAAGCCGGCCTCGACGGTGTCGACGCAGACCGTCTCCAGCGTCTGGGCGAAGCGGGCGAGTTCGGTGTTGTCGTCGAGCTTGGCCCGGTGGGCGAGGCCCCGCGTCCAGGCGAAGATGGAGGCGATCGAATTGGTCGAGGTCTCCTTGCCCTTCTGATGCTCGCGGTAGTGGCGCGTCACGGTGCCGTGCGCCGCTTCGGACTCGACGATCTTGCCGTCGGGCGTCATCAGGACGGAGGTCATCAGCCCGAGCGAGCCGAAGCCCTGAGCGACGATGTCCGACTGCACGTCGCCGTCGTAGTTCTTGCAGGCCCAGACGTAGCCGCCCGACCATTTGAGCGCGGAAGCCACCATGTCGTCGATCAGCCGGTGTTCGTAGAGCAGGCCGAGCGGCTCGAACTTGGACTTGAACTCGGTGTCGTACACCTCCTGGAAGATGTCCTTGAAGCGCCCGTCATAGGCCTTGAGGATGGTGTTCTTGGTGGAGAGGTAGACGGGATACTTGCGGTTGAGGCCGTAGTTCAGGGAAGCCCGGGCGAAATCGCGGATCGACTCGTCGAGGTTGTACATGGCGAGCGCGACGCCGGAGCCGGGCGCCTTGAACACCTCCTTCTCGATCACCTTGCCGTCCTCGCCGACGAACTTGATGGTCAGCGTGCCCTTGCCCGGAAAGAGGAAATCGGTGGCCCGATACTGGTCGCCGAAGGCGTGGCGGCCGACGACGATCGGCTGCGTCCAGCCGGGGACCAGGCGCGGCACGTTCTTGCAGATGATCGGCTCGCGGAAGATCACGCCGCCCAGGATGTTGCGGATGGTGCCGTTGGGCGACTTCCACATCTCCTTGAGCTTGAACTCCTCGACGCGCGCCTCGTCGGGCGTGATGGTGGCGCACTTGACGCCGACGCCGTGCTTCTTGATCGCCTCGGCCGCCTCGACGGTGACCTTGTCGTTGGTCGCGTCGCGATGCTCGACCCCGAGGTCGTAGTACAACAGGTCGACATCAAGGTAGGGATGGATCAGCTTGTCCTTGATGTACTGCCAGATGATCCGGGTCATCTCGTCGCCATCGAGCTCGACGACCGGGTTCGCCACCTTGATCTTCGCCATCGTCAACAATCCTCGCGGAAGCGCCTGCACGGCTTGGTTTCGGCGCGGACTGAGCGGGCGCGCGCCTCTGGCCTGCTTCTAGCGCGCCGATCGCACTTGCGAAAGCAGGGAGGGGACAAGCGTCGGCCGCTCTGGTCGTGCGGGCGCTTTTCGTATTGACTGCGACGCGCTTGGGAAAGGCTCGCAAGGGGAGGGTGCACGGGTGGCGAAGAAACCGATGTGGCAATGGTCTGCGGTCGATACGGCCAAGGCGATCAGGAGCGGCAAGGCCAGCGCCGAAGAGGTCGTCGACGCGCACATCCGTCGCATGCGCGAGGCCAATCCCGCCATCAACGCCGTAGTCGTCGACCTGTCCGAGCCGGCGGCCAAGGCGGCCAAGGCAGCCGACAAGGCGCTGGCCAAGGGCAAGCCCATCGGGCCGCTGCACGGCGTGCCGGTCACGGTCAAGATCAACGTCGACGTGGAGGGGCAGGCGAATTCCAATGGTGTGAGCGCCTTCAAGGAGACGATTGCCCCCGCCGATTCGCCCGTCGTCGCCAATCTGAAGAAGGCCGGTGCGATCATCATCGGCATGACCAACACGCCCGAGTTCTCCATGCGGGCGTTCACCGACAATCCTCTGCATGGGCTGACCCGCAATCCGTGGGATCCGGCTATCACCTGCGGCGGGTCCTCGGGCGGTGCCGGTGCATCGATGGCGGCCGGCATCGGCTGCATCGCCCACGGCAATGACATCGGCGGTTCGCTGCGCTGGCCCGCCTTCTGCAACGGCATCGCCACCATCAAGCCGACGCAGGGGCGCATTCCGGCCTTCAATCCCAGTGCCCCGGCCGAACGGCCGCTGATGGCGCAGTTCATGTCGAGCCAGGGGCCGCTGGCGCGCTCGGTCGCCGACGTCGCGCTGGGCCTCGAGGTCATGGCCGCCCGGGACCCGCGGGATCCCTGGTGGGTGCCGGCGCCGCTCGACGGCCCGAAGCCGGCCGGCCCGCTCCGGGTGGCCGTGGCCAAGATTCCGTCCGACATGGACGTCGACCGCGATGTCCTCGGTCTGGTGCGCAGCGCGGCGGACCATCTCGCCGAGGCCGGCTACGACGTCGCCGAGGTCGAGGTGCCGGATCTTGCCGGCACGTGGCAGCTGTGGGCGGACCTGATCATGACCGAGTTGCATGTGCTGCAGGAAAAGCAGATGCGCGAGGTCGCCGGCGCCGACTTCAAGCAGACCCTCGATTCCTTCCTGTCCGTGGCCAATCTGCTCGACGGCGAGGGCTACATGAGGGCCATCGCCCAGCGCTCGCGCATCTTGCGCAACTGGCTGCTGTTCCTGGAGGACTATCCGGTGGTCCTGACGCCGCTCTCCGTCAAGCCGACGCCGGCGGTCAACGCCGATCTCGGCGGCGCGCAGCGCGTCAAGGATCTGTTCTGGAACGACGTCCGGTTCATGTCGTCGATCAACGTGCTCGGGCTTCCGGCGGCGGTGGTGCCGGTGGGCCTGCTCGAGGGCAAGCCCATCGGCGTCCAGCTCATCGCCTCGCGCTACCGCGAGGATATCTGCCTTGCTGCGGCCGCCGCCATCGAGCACAGGGCGGGCACCGTCGTGCAGAAGCTCTGGAAGCGGAAGGCGGCCGGATAGCAGGCCCCACGGCCTGGACCGACTTACCCGAAGGGCGGCCTCGCGCGTGCCCTCGGCCACGGCCCTTGAAGATGGATCACCAGCCATGACGACGACCGCGGGCTCCGGCACCGGAACTGCCCTCCTCGCCGATATCGGAGGGACGAACGCGCGCTTTGCGCTGCTGGCCGAAGGCGTGCAGGCGCCGGTGGCCCACTTCGCCGTGGCCGATTTCGCCCGCTTCGACGAGGCGATGGCCGCGTTCCTCGATGGCCGCAAGGTGGATCGTGCGGCTATCGCCGTCGCGGGCCCCGTCCGCGACGGCCGCGTCGATCTCACCAACAGCGACTGGGTCGTCGACCGGCGTGAGCTCGAGGCGCGCTTCGCCATCCCCGCTGTCACCGTCGTCAACGACTTCGAGGCTCTGGCCCGTGCAGTGCCGACGATGGAGGCCGCGGATCTCGAGCCGCTCGGCGGCGGCGGTGCCACGGTCGGCCATCTGGAAGAGCCGATCGCCATCGTGGGGCCGGGCACGGGGCTGGGAGTCGCCTGCCTGGTGCCGACCGCCGCGGGCCTCGCCGTGCTCGATTCGGAAGGGGGCCACGTGACCGCGCCCAGCTGGTCGGCGCGCACCGACGCGCTCATCGGCTATCTGCGCGGCATCTACGGCCATGTCTCGGCCGAACGGCTGGTGTCGGGCCAGGGGCTCGAAAACCTGTTTCGCGCGATCGTGGCGGTCGATCGCCGTGACGAGCCGCTGAAGAGTGCGGTTGACATCACCACGAGCGCGGTGGCTGGCACCAGCGCGACCAGCGTCGAAGCGCTGGAGCTGTTCTGCGCCATGCTCGGCGAGGTGGCGGGCAACCTGGCGCTGGCCTACGGCGCCAAGGGCGGCGTCTACATTGCCGGCGGCATCGGCCCGCGCATCGTGCCGCAGTTGAAGGCGTCCCAGTTCCGCACCCGCTTCACCGACAAGGGCCGCTTCCAGGCGTATCTGGAGGCGATCCCGACCTTCCTCATCACCCATACGGATGCGACGTTCCTGGGCCTCAAGGCGATCGTCGACCTGCATCCGGCCGCCGCATCATCAGCCGTTCTCGCCGGCAGTGCGACGGTCCAGCCCGAGAGCGTGCGCCGATAGTCCGATGGCGGGAACAGATCACACCAAGCCGCCGATCTCCGGCGGCCCGATCGTCGTCCTGGTGCGACCGCAGCTCGCCGAGAACATCGGCATGGCGGCCCGGGCCATGGGCAATTTCGGCCTCGACCAGCTGCGGCTCGTCGCGCCCCGGGGCGGCTGGCCCAAGAAGGGCGTGCGGGAGGCGTCCTCGGGGGCCGTCCATATCCTCGACGGCGTCGCGCTCTACGACGATCTGCGTTCGGCCATCGCCGATTGCCACCTCGTGTTCGCCGCCACGGCGCGCGAGCGCGGCCAGGCCAAGCCGGTCGTCGGTGCCGACACGGCCGCCACCGCGATGGCGAGGCGCTTCGGCGCCGGCGAGCGCGTTGCCGTCGTCTTCGGGCCGGAGCGCAGCGGGCTCGACAACGACGAAGTGGGGCTGGCCGATCAGGTGATCAGCTTTCCCGTCAATCCGGCCTTCGCCTCGCTCAACCTGGCCCAAGCCGTGCTGCTGGTCGGCTACGAGTGGTTCAAGGCCGCGCGCATCGCCGAGCCCGCGCCCTTCGTCGTCCGGTCGCCGGCGGCGACGCGCGAGGCCTTGCTCTCGTTCTTCGATTTTCTCAAGCGGGAGCTCGACGACGCCGGCTTCTTCGTGCCGGCCGAGAAGCGACCGATCATGACGCGCAACCTGCTCAACATCTTTCACCGCATCTCGATGACCGACCAGGACGTTCGCACGCTGCGCGGTGCCGTCGTGGCGTTGGTGAAGGGGCGTCGGGGGAAGCTGGCCATGCCGCCCGATCCCTCCACCGCGGCGGGCCCGGCGGCCGGCCCGTCGGACAACCGCTGAATTGAACGTTGCCGTCGCCTCGGCCCCCTTGTACCGTTCCGGCCGCTCTGCGAGCGTCCGATCCACCGGAGAGCGTTCCCATGCTGGTCTTTCGTCGTGCGGTCCTGACCGTCGCCGTGGCCGTCGCCGTGTCGACGGCAGTCTTGCGCGCCGAAGCGGCGGCTCCGCCGCCGCAAGCGGCCAAGGGCCCGGGCGGGAGCGACTATGTCACCGCGGACGTCGTCAAGCAGGCCTTCGGCACGGGCAGCGGCCAGGGCCTCGTCTTCCGTCCGGCGGGCCCGGCCACCGCGCCGCGCCCGGTGGTGATCTTCGTGCATCCGCCGGGGGCCTTCTCGCCCAAATACTACGGCGCGTGGATCGAGCATCTGGCCCGCAAGGGCTTCATCGTCATCTATCCGCGATACCAGGAGGATGTCGGCAAGACGCCATTCGAGAAGATGGCGGAGGAGGCGGTCCAGGGCATCAAGGCGGCGCTCGCCGGCCTCAAGGCCGATCCTGATGCCAATCCCGATCTCGGCAAGGTGGTCGCGGTGGGTCATGCGGGCGGCGCCCTGATCGCCCTTGATGTCGCCAGCCGGGCGGCGCGGGATGATCTGCCGCCGATCAAGCTCGTCTTCGGCGTGACCCCCACCAAGGCGGCGGGCGAAAAGGTGCGCGGCGTGCCGCTCGCCGATCTCACGGCCCTGGATCCCAAGTCCGTGGTGGTCATGATGACCGGCGACCGCGACACGGTCAGCGGCGACCAGGGAGCCCGCGCGATCCTGCGTGCCGCCGCCAATCTGCCGCCGGAGCAGCGGTTGCTGATCCGCGCCGGGTCCGACAATCATGGGCAGCCGTCGCTCTATGTCGGCCACTACGCGCCGGTGTCGCCGAACGCCGCCTACGATCTCGCCGCCATCCCTGGCGCCAACGCTCCGCCGGCGCCGGCGCCTGCGGCCGATGAGCCGAAGGGCAAGCCTCCCCAGAAGGTCACGCGCAAGGAAGCAGCGGAGCTGTGGCGCGTCGGCTACGAGGAGCGCAAGGAATTGCCCTCCTTCGACAGCCAGAGTGTCGATGCGACGGACTATCTGCTGTTCTGGCGCACCTTCGACATCGCCGCCGCAACGGTCCTCGGCGGTGGCGATGCCCTCGCCATCAAGCGGGATGGCCGTCTCTACGATCTCGGCCAATGGAGCGATGGTTGGCCGCTGAAGCGGCTGACCACGGAATCGCCGAAGCCCGAGGCGCACAAGACCGACGCGCCGACCAGCGAGGCACCGGTGCCGCCGCCGCCCGCGACCAAGACCAAGCCCGGCCGCACCTGAGCGCGCGGCCTCGGCGTGGCCGCGGTGGCCGCGCGCAGGGGCGATGCGTCGGGATCGGGTGGAAGCATTCAGTCGCCGAGAAGCGCTGCGGATTCATTGGGACCTGGAGCATTTCTGCTTCATCGGATGATCTCATCCAATTGCGGAATGCTCTGGCGCCGGCACCGGGCCATCCTACATAAGGGCGGCCGCCTTCCGCCGTCATCGAACGCCATGGCCATGACCCGTCGCACGTTTGTCGCCGCCGCCGCGGCCGGAGCCGTCGCGGGGCCGGCCGTCGTCCGCGCCGCGGAGGCGCCTCACCATGTCGTCGTGATCGGGGCGGGGGCTGCCGGGCTTGCCGCGGCGCGCGAGCTGCTTCGCCTGCGCCGTCAGGTGACGGTGCTGGAGGCCCGCGAGCGCATAGGCGGCCGAGCCCACACGGACACCAGCCTGGGCCTGCCGTTCGACGCCGGGGCGGCCTACATCCACTGGGCTGAGGACAACCCGTGGCTCCGCTATGCGCGCGAGAGCGGCGCCAGCCTCGTGGTCGACCGCTGGACCCCAGGGGCCGTGCGTGTCTTCGACCGCGGCGCCGCCGTGCCGGCCGAGCGGGCGGCCCGGCGCCGCGCGTCCTTCGGCTCGCTGAGCCGGCTGACCGAGGACCGTGCCGCGAGCGGCGAGGACGCCTCCTTCGCCGAGCTGAGCGCCGGCGACGCCGAGTTGCGCCTCGCCGCCGGCGGCCTGACCCGCCTGGCGCTGGGCGAGGACCCCGAGCGGGTCTCCGTCGCCGACTACGTTCGGCTGGCATCCGGCACGGACTATCTGGTCGAGGAGGGCTATGGCCACCTCGTCGCCCGCTACAACGGCGCCGTGCCGGTCCGGCTCGGCACGGCGGCGACCGCGGTGCATTGGGACGGCGCCGGCGTTGTCGTCGACACGGCCGGGGGCAGCGTGCGTGCGGATGCGGCGGTGGTGACCGTGCCCGTCGGCGTGCTGCAGGGCGGCACCCTCGCGTTCAAGCCTGGCTTGCCGGCAGCCACGTGCGAGGCGATCGATGGCCTCGCCATGGGCGCGCTGACCAAGATTGCGCTGCGCCTTCAGGGCAACCGCTTCGGCTTCGCCGACGGCATGGACCTGTTCGACATCGGCGACGCGGACAACCCGGTCGACCTGGAGCTCTGGTCGTTTCGGCGGGACCTCGTGGTCGCCCATCTCGGCGGCGACGGAGCCCGCGCGCTGTGCGAAGCCGGCGAGCCCGCCGCCGTGGCGTTCGCGCTCGACAAGCTTACGGCCATCGTCGGCGGACGCCCGACGCGCCTTCGTGCAGGGGCGTCTGGCGGCCTGGTGGACGGATCCCCTGGCCCGCGGCAGCTATTCGCTCGCGCGGCCGGGCCATGCGGCGGCGCGGGCGGCGCTCGGTCGGCCGGTCGCTGGCCGCCTGATCTTCGCCGGCGAGGCGACCGCCGGGCCCGGGGCGATGACCGTCGGCGGCGCGACGCTTGCGGGCACGCGTGCGGCGCAGACCATCGTCCAGGCCAGGTCCGGCTGATGAACGTCGACGGCGGACTTCGAACATTGTATCGCCAGCGGCCATGACGCATCCCGCAATCCTGGTGTTCGATTCGGGCCTGGGCGGCCTCACCGTCTATCGCGAGGTGGCTCGGGCGCGGCCGGACGCCCGCTTCGTCTATGCAGCGGACGATGCGGTATTCCCCTACGGGCGGCTGGCCCCCGACGTGCTCGTGGCGCGCGTCATGGCGGTGCTCGAAGAGCGCATCGCCGCCTACGCGCCCGAACTCGTCGTCATCGCCTGTCACACCGCCTCGACGCTGGTGCTGCCGCACTTGCGGGCGCGGTTCACGATGCCGTTCGTCGGCACGGTCCCGGCGATCAAGCCGGCGGCGGCGGCCTCCCGCTCCAGGCGTGTCAGCGTGCTTGCGACGCCCGGCACGGTGGCGCGCGACTACACCCATGAGCTGGTGCGCGCCTACGCCGGCGATTGCGACGTCGCCCTCGTCGGCTCGACCCGGCTTGCAAGCTACGCCGAAACGATCATGGCCGGCGGCGCGGTGGCCGACACGGCGATCGCCGCGGAAATCGCGCCGTGCTTCCGCGAGGACGCGGAGCGCCGCACCGACACCGTCGTGCTCGCCTGCACGCATTATCCGCTGCTGCTCGACAGGCTGGAGAGGCTGGCGCCCTGGCCGGTGTCGTGGATCGATCCGGCCCCTGCGATCGCGCGCCGTGTCCTCCAGTTGATCGGCGACGATCCGGTCGACGGGGCAGCGCCGGGAGGGGGCACGGCGATTTTCACCGATGGCGCGGCGATCACGCCGGCGCTGGAGGCGACGCTCGCCGGCTACGGTCTGCCGCTGGTGGTGCGCGCGCCGCTGCGGGCCGACGAGGCCTTGTCGCAGCGGGCGGCCCCCGCCTCGGTTTGACAGGCGGGAGGCTTGGGTCTATGAGGCGCGCTTCTGCGCGGGCCTACTTCGGCCCGCGTGGTCGTTTCGAGCCCGCGCCCGCGGCAGCTGCCGCCGGGTCGGTCGAAACGAAGGGAGACGGCGGCCACAGGTCGCCGTTTCGCTCCAGCGCACCCGTGATCCCATCGGACCTCATCCCGTACCGGATCTGTCGGCCTCCCCCCGGGAGGCAGAGGAGGGCGCGTTCCTCGATAACCAACTCGTCTGACGAGAGGATACGCGTATGTCGAAGAGAATTGCGGCGAAGCACAAGATCGATCGCCGTATGGGCCAGAACATCTGGGGCCGCCCGAAGAGCCCCGTCAATCGCCGTGAGTACGGCCCCGGCCAGCACGGCCAGCGCCGCAAGGGCAAGATCTCCGACTTCGGCACGCAGCTGCGCGCCAAGCAGAAGCTCAAGGGCTACTACGGCAACATCACCGAGAAGCAGTTCAACAAGATCTATCAGGAGGCCATCCGCCTCAAGGGCGACTCGGCCGAGAACCTGATCGGTCTGCTGGAGCGCCGCCTCGACGCGGTGGTCTACCGCGCCAAGTTCGTGCCGACGGTTTTTGCGGCGCGCCAGTTCGTCAACCACGGCCATGTCCGCGTCAACGGTCGCCGGGTGAACATCCCGAGCTACAAGGTACGCCCGGGCGACATCATCGAGGTGAAGGACGCCTCCAAGCAGCTCGAGCTCGTGCTGGTGGCGAGCCAGCTCGCCGAGCGCGACGTGCCGGACTACATCGATGCCGACCACGGCAAGATGACCGCGACCTACGTGCGCGTGCCGACCCTGTCGGACGTGCCTTATCCGGTGCAGATGGAACCCAACCTGGTGGTCGAGTTCTACTCGCGCTGATCGGGCTCGCCTACGCGATGCATTCAGGGCCGCCTCCGGGCGGCCCTTTTGCGTTGGCGGGGCCTCTGGCTCATCGCGGGCTGGCGGCCGCCTCCAGCTCGCCCTCGGTGGGGGCGCGACGGGCGTAGCGCCGCGCCAGCACGGCGCAGACCATCAGCTGGATCTGATGGAACAGCATCAACGGCAGCACGATGATGCCGACGGTCTGCGGCGAGAACAGCACGCTCGCCATCGGCAGGCCGCTCGCCAGCGTCTTCTTCGATCCGCAGAACACGATGGCGATCTCGTCGGCCCGATTGAAGCCGAGCAGCCTGCTGCCGTAGGTCGTCGCGACCAGCACCAGCGCCAGCAGCGCCGCGTCGATCAGGAACAGGACGACGAAATCGTCGATGCTCAGGCTCGTCCACAGGCCGTGCACGACCGCCTCGCTGAACGCCAGGAAGACGACGAGCAGGATGGAGCCGCGGTCGACGACGTTGACCAGTTGCTTGTGGCGGCCGACGAAGGCGCCCACCCATGGCCGCAGCAGCTGGCCCAGCACGAACGGCACCAGGATCTGCCCGACGATGCCGCCGACGGCGCCCCATGAGACGCCGCCCTTCAGGTTCATGAAGAGGGCGACGAGCAGGGGCGTGAGGAACACGCCGAGCAGGTTCGAGGCCGACGCGCTGCACACGGCGGCCGCCACGTTGCCGCCGGCGATCGAGGTGAAGGCGATGGAGGATTGCACGGTGGACGGCAGCAGGCAGAGGTAGAGCAGGCCCGCGGCGAGCATCGGGTTGATGAGGCCGGCGAGCGCCCCGTTGATGGCGAGCCCGAGCACCGGGAACAGGATGAAGGTCGCCGCCAGCACCGTGAGGTGCAGGCGCCAGTGGACGAGGCCGGCGATGACGGCGTCGCGCGACAGGCGCGCCCCGTGCAGGAAGAACAGCAGGGCGATCGCGGCGGTCGTGATCGCCGAAAAGATCGGAATGCCCGCACCGTACACCGGCAGGAAAGAGGCCAGCGCCACCGTCGCGACCAGGAGTAGGGTGAATGGATCGGGACGAAGCAGGGAAAGCATACGCACGAGCCCCTCGCCAGGGATTGCGGTGCGCGCGCCGAGCCGCGCGCGGGACTGCGTTTCCTCTAGAGCATGTCGGGTGCCGGTGGATACCGGGAAGCGAAGGCCTTTTGCACGAATTCGCCGCCCACGGAGCCTTTTTTGCGATCGGGCGGTGGCGCTGATCACACCGCAAACGCGCCGGATCTTCTAGAGCATTTCCGCGTTTCTTCGAATCGTCGAAATGCTCTATCTGTTTGATTTGTCGCGTTTTATTCGCGCGAACCGGCGTCCGCTTGGCTCGAAGACGAACTAGAGGATCTTGAGGAATCCGGCGAAGCGCATCAGACCTTCGGGCCACGGTCCATGGCCGCTGGAGACATTGATGTGCCCGGCCTCGCCGGCATCGACGAAGGCGGAGCCCCAGGCGTACGACAGGTCCTCGGCCTCGTCCGGCGGGCAATAGGGATCATTGCGGCTGGCGATGAGCACCGACGGGAAGGGCAGCGGGTCGCGTGGAAAAGGCGTGAAGGCGGGGTCCATGCCGGGGATCGCGTTGACGGCCCGTTCGCCGGGCGGCGCCACCAGAAAGCCGCCGGCGACCTCGTCGGCAAGCAGCGGCGCCGCATGGGCGATGAGGATATTGCCCAGGGAGTGGCCGACCAGGACGACCGGGCGGACCGAGGCCATGCACGCATCGACCAGTCGGTCGGTCCAGCGCTCCAGGTCCGGGCTGTACCAGTCGGCTTGGGTCACGCACCGCGCGGTGCTGAGCTTGGCTTCCCAGCGGTGCTGCCAATGGTCGGGGCCGGAGCCAGACCAGCCGGGGACCATGAGAATTTCGCAGTCGGCGGTGCGCATCCCCCGCCGATAGCCTGTGCGCGGCTCCGGATCAATCGCCGTCCCCCGACGATCGAGCAGCCGTGACCGGTGGCCGTGCGGCCGTCACTCGACGTCGGCGTGGCCGACGACCGCGCCGCCGGCAGGCCCGAAACCTTCGAACAGCGCGATCAGAAACTCGATCATGGCCCGTCCTCCCTCGATGGAGAGAGGATCGCCGGTCGGTGATCGGGGGGCGATGCGCCGGCGCACACACGGGTGCCGCTCGCTCGCGAAGGAAGGCCCCAGACAAAGGGCTTCCGACCAGGACCCGTTCTCCGACCAGGACCCGTTCTAGGCCCCAAACACCCGCGCGAAGATCGTGTCCACGTGTTTCAGGTGGTAGCCGAGATCGAACTGCTCCTCGATCTCGGCATCGCCGAGATAGCGCGTCACCTCCGGATCGGCCTTGAGCAGGGTGAGGAAGTCGCCCTCGCCGCGCCAGACCGGCATGGCATTGCGCTGCACCAGCCGATAGGCGTCCTCGCGGCTCGCTCCCTTCTGGGTGAGCGCCAGCAGCACGCGCTGCGAATGCACCAGGCCGCCCAGGCGGTCGAGATTCTTCTGCATGGTCTGGGGATAGACGAGCAGCTTGTCGACCACGCCGGCGAGGCGCGCCAGGCCGAAGTCGAGGGTCACCGTGGCGTCCGGGCCGATCATGCGCTCGACGGACGAGTGCGAGATGTCGCGCTCGTGCCAGAGCGCCACGTTCTCCATGGCCGGCAGCGCGTAGGCGCGCACCATGCGCGCCAGGCCCGTGAGGTTCTCGGTCAGCACCGGGTTGCGCTTGTGCGGCATGGCCGAGGAGCCTTTCTGGCCCTCCGAGAAGAACTCTTCGGCTTCCAGCACCTCCGAGCGCTGCAGGTGCCGGATCTCGATCGCCAGCCGCTCCATGGACGAGGCGATGACGCCGAGGGTGGCGAAGAACATGGCGTGCCGGTCGCGCGGGATGACCTGCGTGGAGATCGGCTCGATCTCGAGCCCCATCTGCTCGGCCACGTAGGCTTCGACCCGCGGGTCGATGTTGGCGAAGGTGCCGACGGCTCCCGAGATGGCGCAGGTCGCCACCTCGCGCCGCGCGCCGACCAGGCGTTCGCGGTTGCGCGCGAACTCCGCGTAGGCCTGGGCCAGCTTGAGCCCGAAGGTGACAGGCTCGGCGTGAATGCCGTGCGAGCGGCCGATGGTCGGCGTCATCTTGTGCTCGAAGGCGCGCCGCTTCAGCGCCGCCAGCACCGCGTCGATGTCGGCGAGCAGGATGTCGGCGGCCCGCACCAATTGCACATTGAGGCAGGTGTCCAGCACGTCGGACGAGGTCATGCCCTGGTGGACGAAGCGCGCCTGCGGGCCGACGATCTCGGCCAGGTGGGTGAGGAAGGCGATGACGTCGTGCTTGGTCTCACGCTCGATCTCATCGATGCGGTCGATATCGAAGGTCGCGGGCGTGCCGAGCTCCCAGACCTTGTCGGCGGCCTCCTGGGGGACCACGCCAAGCTGGGCAAGGGCGGTCGTGGCGTGCGCCTCGATCTCGAACCAGATGCGGAACCGGGTCTCGGGCGACCAGATGGCGACCATCTCGGGCCGGCTGTAACGGGGAATCATCTGCTGCCTTCATGCGTCGTCGGCGTTGCCGAGGGGGTTGCTGCCGATGGTCGTGCGTGGGCGCTCACACCCACTCGCCGCGGGCGCTCTCGGCCGCCTTGCGCAGCGCCTCGATGTTGGCCGCGTAGTTCTGCGGCCCGCCGAGAAAAGCATAGGAGCCGGCGACGAACGCGTCCGCTCCGGCCCGTCCGGCGATGGCCGCGGTCTCGGGCGTGATGCCGCCGTCGACCTCCACGTGAATGGGCCGCCCGCCGATCAGCGCCTTCACGCGGGCGATCTTGTCGGCCGCGGCGGGGATGAACTGCTGGCCGCCGAAGCCGGGATTGACCGACATGATCAGCACCAGATCGACATCGTCGAGCACGAACTCGATGACATCGACGGGAGTCGCCGGGTTGATCACCACGCCGGCCTTCTTGCCGAGCTGACGGACGGTCTGCAGCGAGCGGTGCAGGTGCGGTCCCGCCTCGGCCTGAACGGTGATGCGGTCGGCGCCGGCCTTGGCGAAGGCCTCCAGGTAAAGGTCGACCGGCGAAATCATCAGATGGACGTCGAACGGCTTGCTCGTGCACGGCCGCACGTGGCGCATGACGTCGGGCCCGAATGAGATGTTGGGCACGAAATGCCCGTCCATGATGTCCACGTGGATCCAGTCGGCGCCGGCCGCATCGATGGCGCGGACCTCCTCGCCCAGGCGGGAAAAATCGGCGGACAGGATCGAGGGGGCGATCACGATCGGGTTTCGCATGAGCATCTCCAGCCGTGGCATGCCGGGAATGCGCTCCGGACGGGCGGCTTCGTCCGGCCGAAGCCGAGCGCTCCTGAGCCGGGAGGCTTCGCGCATCTCCGGACGGCCGGCCGGAGGCGCTCCGGAGCGCTGCACAGCGCGGGCTCTAGCACCCGGGCGGCGGCGAGACAATCGGTGCCGCCTCCTCGTCGCGCCGCAGGCGCCGCGCAATGGGCTGCAGCAACTGCGGCATGACGAAGATGGGGATCTGCGCCAGCGCGAAGAAGAGATAGGTGTTGTCCGGCGTGCCGGCGCCCATGGCGGCGATCAGCAGGCCCATGTTGCGCTGCCCGGTGCCGTAGCCGAGCATAAAGCGGTCCGACGGCTTCAGGAAACGGAGCGCCGGCGCGGTCATGATGAAGCCGGCGAGCGATAGCGCGAAGGCGAGGGCCAGATAGGCCACCACGGTCACGGGCCGCTCGAAGGCGGCGCGACTGACGCCGTCCATGGCCGCGGTGGCGAAGACGGCGAACAGCAGCACGACGACGCCGTCCAGAGTCGTGCGCACGGCGACGATGCGCCTGTGCCCCGCGATGGCGCGCACCACCAGGCCCGTCACGATGCCGCCGCCGATCAGGCCGACGAGCCGCAGGGTGAGCACGCTCGCATCGAGCGGGACGGCGGTGCCCGCCAGCCAGGCGGCGGCATGGGGCGCGATGAAGGGCGTGAGTGCGGTGGTGATCACCACCGCCGCGATGATCAGCGCCGGCTCGAAACCGTAAAGAATGGCGATCGCCGGCGACGAGATGATCGGCGGAGCTGCCGCCATCACCGCGAGCCCGAGCATGAGCCCCGGGTCGATGCGATCGTGGCCGATCAGGGCGCTGGTCACCATGACCAGCGCAAGGGGTGCCACGATCAGCCAGATGCAGGCACCGACGAGCGGGAGCGGCCGTCGCAGCCGTCCCACGATCGGCTCGAGCTCCGAGCGGGCAAACACCAGCGCCAGGAAGCCGAACAGCACAACCGGCAGCAGAGGGCGAAATGCCGAAGCCAGCCCGGGCAGCAGCAGGCCGAGGACGACGGCGGCGACGAAACCCTGCGTCCCGATCCGACCGAGGGTCGCAAGAGCCGTCTCAAGGGCACGCAGCACGGACACAACGCCTAGTTCGAGGGGGTGGGCCCGACGGATCAGGCGGAATCGGAATGATGACGGCCAAGCCCAGCCACATTAGAGATGGCCCGCGAGCCGCGACAATCTAGGAGAGGGCGTGCCAGCCATGCAAGTGGACGTCGATGGGGACATCTCGGCCGATGCGGCGGTCCTGGGAGCTGGCATCGTCGGCGTATCGGTGGCCCTCCACCTCGCCAAGCGCGGACTTTCGGTCGCGCTGATCGACCGCCGGGGCGCGGGCGAGGAGACATCCTTCGGCAATGCCGGCCTGATCCAGCGCGAGGGCGTCTACCCCTATGGCTTTCCGCACGATTTCGGGGCTCTGCTGCGCTACGGCCTCAACCGCACCATCGATGCCTCCTACCATCCCTCGGCGTTGCCGCGGCTGGCGCCGTTCCTGTTCCGCTACTGGCGGCATTCGCGGCCGTCGCGCCACGCTGCGATCGCGCGGCAATACGCGACGCTGATCGAGCATTGCGTCGACGAGCATCGGGGGCTGGCGGCCGAGGCGGGCGCCCAGGCACTGATGAAGCCGGACGGCTGGATCAAGGCGTTTCGCACCGAGCGCGAGCGGGATGCACGATTTGCGGAAGCCGAAGGCTGGCGTCGCGAGTTCGGCTTGAACTACCGGGCGCTGGACGCGGCGGCGATGCAGGCGAGCGAGCCCTACCTGACCCCCGGCCTGGTGGGCGGGCTGCACTGGACCGACCCGCTGAGCGTCGTCGATCCCCAGGCCCTGACGCTCGCCTATGTCGCCTTGTTCGAGCGCCTCGGCGGCCGCTTCGTGCAGGGCAACGCCGCATCGCTCGCCAGGGACGGCCAGGGATGGACCCTCCGCACGGCGGCAGGCCGCATCAGCGCCAGGAGCGCCGTCATCGCGCTCGGGCCCTGGGCCGACACGCTCACCAACTCGCTGGGCTACGACCTGCCGCTCGCGGTCAAGCGGGGCTACCACATGCATTATCGGGCGGCAGGCGCCGCCAAGCTCAATCATCCCGTGCTCGACGTGGAACGCGGCTATTTCCTGGCGCCGATGCGGCGCGGCATCCGCCTGACCACCGGGGCCGAGTTCGCGCTTCGCGACGCCCCGAAGACACCGATCCAGCTCGCCCGGGCCGAACCGATCGCCCGCGATTTCTTTCCGCTCGCCGAGCGGCTCGAGCCGGAGCCGTGGGTGGGCGCGCGGCCGTGCACGCCGGACATGATGCCGATCATCGGCCCCGCGCCCAGGCACCGGGACCTGTGGTTCGCCTTCGGTCACGCCCACCACGGGCTGACGCTCGGGCCGGTGACCGGGCGCCTCGTGGCCGAGATGATGTGCGGGGAGGCCCCGTTCGTCGATCCGGCTCCATTCAAAGCCGACCGGTTCTGAGCGGGCGACTTTCGAGCGGATGGATGGTCGGGCTTGACCCGACCATCCATCGACTTTAGCCCCGGCTCTAGCCCGCGCCGAACCGCTCGCGCCACGCGGGCAGGGCGCCGGGGAAGGGCAGCGCCGTCGCCTCGTAGACGCCGCGCGCCACCGCCCGCGCCATGGTGTCGGCGGCGGCGATGCACAGCTCGGTCAGTTCGCGCAACGGCTCGCCGAGGGGGCGTGCGCCGGTGGCCGCGGCGAAGATGATGTCGCCGTCGAGCGGCGTGTGCGCCGGCCTGATGGCGCGGGCGAAGCCGTCGTGGGCCGAGAGCGCCAGACGCTTGGCTTGGCCCTTGGTGAGCTGCGCGTCGGTGGCGACGATGCCGATGATCGTGTTTTCCACCCGCACCCCCTTGAGCGGCGTCGTCAGTGTCGCGCCGGAGATCGCCGCGGGCCAGCCCCGCCCGCCGTACTCGCCGTGCCACTCGAACGGTGCGGCCCAGAAGTGCGGGCCGTCGCCCACCGTCACTGAGCCCAAGGCGTTGACGACGACGAGGGTGCCGAGCGTATGGCCCGAGCCGGTGACCACGCTCGCCGAGCCGAGCCCGCCCTTGAGGTTGGCCGTGGTGGCGCCGTAGCCGCCGCCGGCCGTGCCGAGCGCGAAGACCGTCTCGGCCGCGGCGACCGCCTCGGCGCCGAGCCGGCGGTAGGGCGGCTCGTCTCCCCAGGCCTTGTCGCCGCCGTTGGTCAGATCGAAGCAGATCGCCTGCGGCACGATCGGGATCGTCGCGGTGCCCACCGCGAAGCCACGGCCCTGGGCGGCGAGCGCCATCATCGCCCCGTCAGCAGCGGCCAGACCGAAGGCCGAGCCACCCGACAGCACGATGGCATCCACACGCTCGACGGTCATCTCGGCTTCCAGCAGCGCGGTCTCACGCGCCCCGGGGGCGCCGCCCAGGACGGCCGCCGAGGCCACGGCGGGCTCGGCGAAGATCACCGCCGTGACGCCCGATGCGACACGGGCATCATGGGCATGCCCGACGCGCACGCCCGCCACATCGGTAATGAGATTTCGGCTCATGAGGTTCTCGCTATCGCCTGCCGCGGCACGGCGATGTCTCCGTTTGGGGTAGACAAGCGGCGCGGCGCATGGCCGGGTAGCCTATCGTGAAGCACCCGGTGTCGCCACTCCGTCGTCCCGACGGTGCGTTGACAAGGCGGCCGTCCGAAACGCAGTCGGAGAGGAGGCTCGGCGCGATCGCGTCGGAGCCTGAAAGCGGTAGAGTGAGTTGCCGTCGGCATGATCGCAAATCGAATTCCCCTCCCGGCGCCGTTGCCCTAGGAACCAGGCATGCCTGACGTGTCTTTTCCGGCAGCCGTGGTTGCCGGGCTGCAGAGCTTTTTGACGCCAGCCGTGCTGCTGCTCGTGCCGTCCTACCTCGCCTACCTCGGTGCCGAGACGCTCGACGAGATCCTCGATCGGCGGGAGCAGGACACCAATCGCCGCGCCCTGGCGGCCGCGGCGGCGTTCGTCGTGGGCTTCGCCACCGTCGTCATCCTGACCGGGGCCGGTTCGCCGCCGGCGGGTCTCGAGCTCCGACGCTATGTCGAGACGCTTCGCGTGCTGGGCGCCATCGCCGTGCTGCTCATGGGCTTCCATTTCTGCGGCGCCTTCAACATGCCGTTCGCCGCCAAGGGCACCCGTGCGCGGGTGCCCAAGCCGCCCGGCCTCTGGGGCCCCTACGTCATGGGTCTTGCCTTCGCCTTCGGCTGGACGCCGGTGGTCGGGCCCAAGCTTGCGGGCATCCTGTCGATCGCCGGTTCCCGGGACGGCGCTTTTTCGGGCGCCCTGCTGCTCGCAGTCTATGCGATCAGCCTCGGCATTCCGTTCCTGGTGCTGGCCTTCCTGGTCAGGCCGTTTGTCGCCCTGGTGCGGCGGCTGCACGCGCGCTTCTCCAAGGTGGAGCGCTGGCTCGGCCTCTTTCTCGTGTTGACTGGGATGCTGTTCCTGACCGGCACCATCGCCCGCTGGTCGCTCTGGGCGCTCGACGCCTTCCCGGCGCTGCAGCGTCTGGGGTAGACACGGCCGGCGCCCAGTCTGTCTGCGTTCGACCCCCGCAACGCCGCCAGCCGCCGCGCACAGGCACCGAAGAGGGCTTGACGTGCGACCCCGCCGCCCTCGCCGGCGCCGCGGCCGGGAAGCGCTCGAGACTCAAGGACCTGGGGCATTGCCGCGCAATCGGACGACGTCATCCGATTGCGAAACTACGTCAGGCCTTGATCGCGGCCTTGACGGTCTCCGGCGTGATCGGCAGCGATCGCACCCGCGCCCCGGCCGCCCGGAAGATGGCGTTGGCGATGGCCGGCGCCACGACGGTCACGCCCGGTTCGCCGCAGCCCGACGGCGGCTCGCCGTTGGCGATGATGCTGATGTCGATGTCCGGGACCTGGCTCATGCGGAGCGGTGTGTAGCTGTCGAAATTGGCCACCTGCAGGGCGCCGCCCTCGAGCGTCGCGTGCTCATACAACGCCAGCGACAGGCCCCACAGCACCGAGCCTTCGATCTGTGCCCTGACGCCGTCGGGATTGACGGCGGTGCCGACGTCCATCGCGATGGTCAGCCTGTTGACCTTGAAGGCGCCGCTGTCCGGCTCCACGTCTACCTGCGCCGCGCAGGCCGTCCAGGTGGCCGTGGCCCGCTCCTGCGAGCTGACGCAGGCCACCCCGATGCCTTGCCCTTTGGGCAGCGCCAGCGCGCCGTAACCGGAGCGGCCCACCGCCGTACGCAGGGCGTTGGCGAGTCGTTTGGCGCCGACGGCATTGGCGCCAGCGCCATCGAGGAGGGCGAGGCGGAAATCCACAGGATCCTTGCCGGCGGCGGCGGCAAGCTCGTCGATGAGGCTCTCGACCGCCCAGAAGGTCCATCCCGGCGCTACCGACCGCAGCTGGCCGGACGGCGTCGCCCGCTGTGCCACCTCGTTCAGCACGGCCCGCACCTGATGGTTCGGCACGGTGTACCAGAAGTCCGCGCCATTGACGACGAAGCTGTCGAGAGCGCCCTTCTTGTCGACCGACGGCGTCAGAAACTCGGGGATGCCCCAGCGGGCCGTCGGCCAGGCGCAGACGACGTCGTGCTCGAGGCCGACCAGCCGGCCGTCCCCGTCGAGACCGGCCCTGACCTTCTGGTAGGTCAGAGGGCGGGTGAAATCCATCTGCATGTCGTCTTCGCGGGCGTAGATCACCTTGACCGGCTTGCCGACGTCCTTGGCCGCCAGCACCGCCGGGATGACCATGTCGGCGTCGAGACGCCGGCCGAAGCCGCCGCCCAGGTAATGCTGGTGTACCACGACCGTCTTGGGATCGACGCCGAGGGCCGCAGCCGCGATGCCGCCGGTGCGGGTGGCGAACTGGTTACCCGTGTAGATGTGCCAGTGGCCGTCCTTTTGCTCGGCGAGCGCGTTCATGGGCTCGAGCGCCGCGTGGATGTTGATGCTGGTGAAGTATTCGGCCTCGACCACCTTCGCCGCTCCGGCGACCGCGGCCCCGGGATCACCGGCCTTGACGAAGAACTGGCCGGCGCTGGGGTCCAGCTGGAGGCGCTTGGCCTCCCGGATGATGGTCTCGTCCGAGACGGCGGCATTGGGGCCCTTGTCCCACTCGACCTTGAGCGCCTCGGCCGCGGCCTTGGCCGCGGGATAAGACCTGGCCACCACGACCAGCCAGCCCGTGATCGTCGCCGTCTTGTCGTCCAGGACGACGACCTTGACGAACCCGGGCACCTTTCGAGCCGCACTGTCGTCCACCGACTTGACGGTCGCGCCGTAGCGCACCGGTGGCACGACCGGCTTGCCGTAGAGCATGTCCGGCACCGCCGCGTCGATGCCGAAGGCCGCCGTGCCGTCGGTCTTGGCCGGCACGTCGAGCTGTGGCACCGATTGGCCGATCAGCTTGTACTGGCTCGCCGGCTTCAGCTTGATCGCCTTCAATTCGTCCGGCGTCCACGTTCTGTCCGCCTTGCCCGATCCGACGATCGGCCCGTAGCCGATGCGCTTGCCGGACTTGCCGTGGATCACCTGCGAGTTCTGGGCGAAGCACTCCGCCTCGGGCACGCCCATGATCTCGGCTCCGGCCTTCACCAGGGTGACGCGTCCGGCCGCACCGGCGCGGCTCATGGGGTCGAAATTCATCCGCACGCTCCAACTGCCGCCGGTGATCTGGGCACCGAGCAGCGGATCGTTGAATTTCGGGTCGTTGGTGGGAAAGACGACGGCGACCTTGCGCCAATCCGCCTCCAGTTCGTCGGCGACGATCTGGGCCATGGCGCTCGAGACGTGCTGGCCCATCTCGGCCTTGCCGCAGACGACGGTCACCTTGCCGTCGGGCGCGATCGTGTACCAGACGGTCGGCTCGAAGCTTCCGGCGCCCAGCGCCTTGGCCTCGTGCGGGCCGGTCCGCATCGCGCTGTAGCCGAGGAGAAGGCCGGTAGCCCCGGTGCCGATCAGGAAGGCGCGGCGGTTGAGGGTCGCACGTTCCGGCCAGCGGTCCATCTTGCCCATGGCTCAGGCTCCCTTCTGCGCGCGCAGCTCGCCCGCTGCCCGCATGATGGCCCGCTGGATGCGGGCGTAGGTCATGCATCGGCAGAGGTTGCCGTCCATGTGCGCGACGACCTCCTCCCGGGTCGGGTTGTCATTGCGGGCGAGCAGGGCGGCGGCCTGCATGATCTGCCCGGACTGGCAATAGCCGCACTGCGGCACCTGCTCGGCGATCCAGGCCGTCTGGAGCACGTGCGGCTCCTTGGCGCCCAGGCCTTCGATCGTGGTGACCTGCTTGCCGGCGGCGTCCACGACGCTGGTCTGGCAGGATCGCACCGCCTCACCGTCGAGATGGATGGTGCAGGCGCCGCACAGGCCGGCGCCACAACCGAACTTGGTGCCGGTCATCCCCAGCTGTTCGCGGATCACCCAGAGCAGGGGCGTATCGTCCGCGACCTCGACCTGCCGGGCTTGCCCGTTGACGGAGAGCATGACCATCGCAGTCCTCCCGCGGCTCTGCCGCCTGTTGCCGATGCCCTTGCGCGCCGGCTGATTGGATGACCCGGGCAACTCCCCTTGCCATCCAGCCAGGCACATACGTTGACTTGACCGTTGTCTGGAGCGGGACGACTTTCGTCGAACCATCCCGCTCCAAAGCATCGCCTCAAGCATGACCTAATCTAGAAAGCGGTCTTAGCCTCTCGGGGTCATGCCCTAGCTATTCTTTTCTTAGTTGTTCTTGACTTGGCTGCTTTGGGGCCGGACCGCGTCGGCCGTGCCTTGGATAAAAGCCTTGATCTTCACCACGTCGGCCGGCGTCAGCTTGCCCGTGAAGTCGGGCATGCCGCGCTCCATGAACGGCCCCTTGAAGACGATGCTCTCCAGGTGCTCGATCTCCTCGCGCGGCACGTAGCCGAGGTTGCGGATATTGCCGCCGCGGTCGACCCCCGGCACGCCATGGCAGAAGGCGCAATTGCTGACATAGAGCAACGTTCCGTGCGGCACGTCCGCCGGGTCGTACTTCACGCCCGCCAGCAGGTTCTCCGTCTGGTACTCGGCGAACTTGGGCAGCGGCGCCTTGCCGCCGGCGACGAAGGTGAACACCGTGCCCGGCCCCACCTTGTTGGTCGCCCGCTGCGCCTGGCCGTAAGCCCCGCCCCAGCCGACAGCGACCGACACATACTGCTTGCCGTCCACCACATATGTCGACGGCGCCGCCACGACGCCGGTGCCGGTCGGCGATTCCCACAGCTTCTCGCCGGTCTTGGCGTTGTAGGCGATGAAGCGCCCGTCGGCCGTGCCCTGGAAGACCAGGTTGCCCGCGGTGGTCAGCGTTCCGCCGTTCCAGGGCGACACGTGCTCGACCCGCCAGGCTTCCTTCTGCTGCACCGGATCCCAGGCGATCAGACGGCCGAAGATCTTGCTCTGGGGCGGCGTCGCGTTGATGAACATGGCCGTGTTCCAGCCCGTACCGGTTTGGGGCTGGCCCGGCTTGTTGGAATTGTGCACCCACTCCTTGTCGTCCATCAGCGTGAGCGGGATGTTCTGGGCCGGGATGTAGGCGAGGCCGGCCTGCGGATTGAACGACATCGGATGCCAGTTGTGCGCCCCGTAAGGCCCGGGGATGGCCTCGGTCGACTTGTCCCTGCCGCGGGCGTCGGCCGTCTCGATCGGCCGCCCCTTGTCGTCATAGCCCTTCGCCCAGTTCACATCGACGAAGTTCTTGGCGGAGATGAACTGGCCGCTGGCCCTGTCGATCACGTAGAAGAAGCCGTTCTTCGGCGCGTGCATGATGACCTTGCGCGGCGCGCCGTTGATCTGCAGATCAGCCAGGATCAGCGTCTGCGTCGCGGTATAGTCCCAGTCGTCGGCCGGCGTCTCCTGGTAGTGCCAGGCATATTGTCCGGTATCCGCGTTCAGCGCCACGATCGAGGACAGGAACAGGTTGTCGCCGCCGGCCGGGCTGCGCAGCTTGGCGCTCCACGGCGAGCCGTTGCCGGTGCCCAGGTAGAGCAGGTTCAGCTCCGGGTCGAAGACCATGCTGTCCCACACCGTGCCGCCGCCGCCGTTCACCCAGTACTTGCCGGCCGGATCCCAGGTCTTGGCGGCCATCGCCATCGACTCGTCCTCGAACGGCTTGGACGGGTCGCCCGGGACGGTGAACCAGCGCCACTTCTGCGCCCCCGTCTCGGCGTCGTAGGCGGTGACGTAGCCGCGCGCGCCGAACTCCGCGCCGCCGTTGCCGATGACCACGTTGCCCTTCACGACGCGGGGCGCGCCGGTGATGGTGTAGGAGTGGGAGCGGTTGACGATCGTGTCCTTCTCCCAGGCCTTCTTGCCGGTTGCCGCGTCGAGGGCGATCAGCCGCCCGTCGTAGGCGCCGACGAAGACCTTGCCGCGATAGAGCGCGACACCGCGGTTGACGACATCGCAGCAGCCCCGGTAGCCCAGCGCCTTGTCGACCTCGGGATCAAAGCTCCAGAGCCGCTTGCCGGTGCGCACGTCGATGGCGTGGACGACGCTCCAGGACGCCGTTACGTACATCACCCCGTCGACGACCAGCGGCGTTGCTTCGACGCCCCGGGTCGATTCCAGGTCGTAGGTCCAGGCCAGGCCCAGATCCTTGACGTTGGTTTCGTTGATCTGGTTGAGCTTGCTGAAGCGCGTCTCGGCGTAGTCGAGCCCGTAGGTCGGCCAGTCCTTGCTGGTCGCCGTGTTGGCGGCAATCCACGCGCCGTCGATGCCCGCGGTGGCCGCCGCGATCTGCCCGCCCGACGGCTTGGCGTCCTGCGCGCTGGCGCCCGGGCCCACCGCCGCCAGCGCACAGGCGCCGGCCAGCAGCCCTAGTCGCAGGAGGCCGGCGGAGGTCGATCGCGAGATCGGCCAGGTCGGCCGAAAGCCAAGCCGTTGGGCGCGCGCCAGCGGCCCGTGAGCAGCACGGTCCATCGTTTCCTCCTACGGTCTTCAGCGAGACCTGTTTGCCGCACGATGGCGGACTGATCCGTCCACCGGCAGCTTGTTTTGTCGCCCGGTGCGATCGTGGCGCTGCTCAACGGCCAGCCTGGGATCGCACTCAGACTGAAACAATTCTAAGCGTGTGCGCGGCGTAATGTCACGTGCGATCTTATGGTCGACGGATTTCCCGCGCGCAGCAGCGCGGCCCTCGCCAGATGCCGGCTCACGCGCCGCTGCGGCGGTCGAACGAGCGATAATGGTAGGGGGGCATCTGCGCCGAGGCTTCCGCCAGCGCCAGCGCGGCGACGCGGTCGTGATCGTGGCTCTTGACGCAGGCCGGATCGGTGGCCGCAGCATCGCCGGCGAGCGCCAGGGCCTGGCAGCGGCAGCCGCCCCAGTCCTGTTCCCTGCGATCGCAGCTCCGGCACGGCTCGCGCATCCAGCCGGTGCCGCGGAAGGCCTCGAAGGCCGGGGAACGCCGCCAGATATCGCCGAGGCTATGATCATGGACCGACCAGAATGTCAGCTCGGGAATGGTTGCGGCTGCGTGGCAGGGCATCACCTCGCCCGACGGCGTCACGTTCAGCAGGCGCCGCCCCCAGCCGCCCATGCAGGCCTTGGGGTGACGAGCGAAATAGTCGGGCACGACGAGGTCGATGACGAGCGTGCCGGCAAGCCTGCGCCGTGCGGCCTCGACCGCTGCGACGGAGCGGCTGACATCCTCGCGCCGCGGCATGAGCGCGGCGCGGTTGGCAAGGGCCCAGCCGTAGTATTGCGCGTGCGCGATCTCAAGCCGCCGCGCGCCCAGCTCGACGGCCAACGCGATGAGAGCTTCGACTTCGCCGATATTGCCCCGATGGATCACCGCGTTCAGCGTCAGCGGCAGCCCAAGCTGCGTCACCGCCGCGGCGAAGGCGAGCTTCTCGGCATGGGCGCCGGCCCGGCCGGCGATACGGTCGGCGCAGGCCGCGTCGGCCGCCTGCAACGAAAGCTGAACGTGATCGAGGCCGGCGTCGGCAAGCGCCGGCAACCGGCGGCCGGCTGGCGCGACACCCGAGGTGATCAGGTTCGTGTAGAGGCCGGCCCGTGCGCAGTGGCCGGTGAGAGGCGCGATATCGGCCCTTGCGGTGGGCTCCCCGCCGGACAGATGCACGTGCAGCACGCCGAGTTGCGCCGCTTGGTCGAAGACGCGCTGCCAGCTTGCCGTGTCGAGCTCGCCGTGTCGGCGCTCCAGCTCGACCGGGTTGGAGCAATAGGGGCAGCGCAGCGGACAGCGATGGGTGAGCTCGGCAAGCAGGCCGATCGGCGGCGCGAGCGGCGGTCGCTCGGCGCTCATCGCTCGACGACGCGCTTGCGCGCCAGCTCGTCGAGGAGCTCGATGACGTCGGCGGCGATGGCCTCGGGCGGCGCGTTGAACTCCTGCGCCAGCGCGGCAACGATGGCGCCGACCGAGCGCTCGCCGTCGACAAGGCCCAGCACCTTGACGGCCACCGGGTTCAGCGTGAATGCGCGCTCCGGCGCCAGCAGCATCACCGTGCCCCGGACCGCATCGCTCTTCAGCCGCACGCCTGCCGGAAGGTGCGGCACGTCGGTGTCGGCGAACGTCATGCGCCGTTCTCCCCTGATCGCCAGGCGCCGGGCGGAATGAGGCCCGGCGCGACATAGGCGAAGTGGAGCGCGTCGAGCTGGGCCCACAGCACGTCGCATTTGAAGCGCAGCGCCGCCGCCACGGCGGCCTGGGTGTCGGCCGTCGTGGCGTGGCGTTTCACGTAGTCGAGTGCAAAGTCCGCGTCGCGCGGTGCCTGCGTCAGGCGGTCGTCGAAATAGGACAGCGTCTGGCGCGAGATGAAGTCGTAGTTCGCCAGCATGCCTGTCACCCGCTGGGAGATGATGTTGGGGCTGAACAGTTCCGTCAGCGACGAAGCGATCGCCTCCAGCAACGATCGCTCGCGCACGAAATGCACGTAGGCCTCGACGGCAAAGCGTGTGGCGGGCAGCGCGCCGCGCCTGGACACCACGTAGTCGCGCGGCAACCCGAGTCCATCGGTCAGCCTGAGCCAGCGCTCGATGCCGCCCTCGCCGGGCGCGTTGCCGTCATGGTCGATGATGCGCTGGCGCCAGATGCGCCGCAAGGCAGGATCGTCCATGCGCGCGACGATCGCGGCATCCTTGATGGGGATGGCGGCCTGATAGAGATAGCGGTTGAGCGCCCAGGCCCGGACCTGATCCTTCGACAGGTGGCCGCCGTGCAGCAAGCCATGGAATGGATGCAGGTCGTGGTAACGCTCCCGGCCGATGGCCCGCAATTGCTCCTCGAGGGCGCCGGGGGAGAGCACCGGGCTCACAGCGAGGCCCGCCAGCCGTCGTAGCCGATCTCCCAGCCGGCCCGCTCTGCCTCGCGGTGTTCGGGCGAGCCGTCGATCAGCACCGGATTGGTGTTGTTGATATGCACGAAGACGCGCCGGGCCACCGCCACGTCCCTCAGCGCCGCGATCGAGCCGCGTTCTCCCGCCATGGATATGTGTCCCATGCGCAATCCCGTCTTGACCCCGACCCCCTCGGCCATCAGTTCGTCGTCGTGCCAGAGAGTGCCGTCGAAGAAGAGCACGTCGGCGCCTTCGAGCCGTGCCAAGACAGCCGAATCGACGGCGGCGCAGCCCGGGATCGACACGATGCGGCGGCCTCCTGCCGAGATGTCGAGGCCCACGGTCGACCCATCGGTGCCGCCGGCCGTCGCCACGCCCTCCTGCCACAACGGCACCTTCCCGGGCACGGCGAACAACGTCACCGTCATGCCGTCGAGGGGGACGAAGGGATCGCCCAGGCGAACCGCCCGGCGCGTCACCAGCGCCTGGTCCAGCACCCGGAAGATGGGATTCGCCTCGATCAGTCCCAGCACGGCCTCGCTGGCGTAGAGCGCCAGCGGCTGCCGCTCGCGCAGCGTCAGCAGCCCGGCGACGTGGTCGACATCGCCGTTGCTGAGCACCACGCTGGTGATGGGTGAATGACGCAGCCCCTCGTGGGGCGTCAGCTCCGGCGTGTCGGCGATCTGCTGGCGAAGATCGGGTGAGGCGTTGATGACGACCCAGCGCGCGCCGTCGGTCGACACGGCCAGGCTCGACTGGGTCCGCCAGCGCACACGCGGGTCACGTGTCCAAGCCAGCCGGCAGATCGTGCACCGGCAATTCCACTGGGGCACGCCGCCGCCGGCGGCCGAGCCGAGGAGAATGGCCTCCAGCATGCCGAGCCGGCGTGCCCTGGTGGGAGTGGCGGCGCGGTCAGAAATCCGGCGGCAGGTCCGCGGACTCGTAGCTCGTCACTTCCATGCCGACGCAGATCTCGACCGCGAGCGGTTTCTCCCAGGCCATGGCTTTCCTCCGTTCGTCGCTGTTCATTGCGTTCCGGGCGACGTACGGCTCAGCATACAAGCCAGACGCCGCCCGGCAAGCGAGAAGGCGGCCGCGACGCGGGCGGCCGCCGGCTCAATTGGTCAGCTGATTGCCGGCATAGTTGATCGAGCCGTCGCCGGTCCGCTTCCACTCGTAGACCACGTAGTCCGGCCGGGTGATGTCGCCCTTCTTGTCGTAGGCGATGTCCCCGATCACGGTCTTGAACACCTTGCCCGAGTGCATCACGTCGGCCATCTTCTTGGGATCGAGCGACTTCGCCTCGTCGGCCGCCTGCTTGAGGATCTCGACGGCGGCGTAGCTGTAGAGGGTATAGGCCTCCGGATCGAAGCCCTTCGCCTTGAAGCGCTCCACCACCTCCTTGGCCTGCGGGTTGCGCCGCGGGTCGGGCGCAAAGGTCATGAGGGTGCCGGCGGCGCCCGGGCCCGCGATTTGGGCGAACTCCTTGTCGGCGATGCCATCGCCCGACATGAGGGGCGCCTTGAGGCCCTGATCGTTCATCTGCCGGATGATGAGGCCGGCTTCGGGATGCAAACCGCCGAAATAGACCAGATCGACATTGGCGGACTTGAGCTTGGAGACGAGGGCCGAATAGTCCTTCTCGCTCGGGTTGATGCCCTCGTACAGCACCTCCTTCACGCCCTTGGCGTTCAGGGTCTTCTTGGTCTCATTCGCGAGGCCCTGGCCGTAGGGGGTGCGGTCATGGATGATGGCGACATTCTTGCCCTTGAACTTGTCGGCGATGTAGGTGCCGGCGATGTCGCCCTGCTGCTCGTCGCGGCCGCACGTGCGGAACGTGTTCCACATGCCGCGCTCGGTAAACTTGGGATTGGTCGATGCCGGCGTGATCTGGACGATGCCCGACTCCTCGTAGACCTCCGAGGCGGGGATCGAAATGCCGGAGTTGAAGTGGCCGACCACCATCTTGACGCCTTCGCTGGCGAACTTGTTGGCCACCGACACGCCCTGCTTGGGGTCGCCGGCGTCGTCGCCGATCGACAGCGAAACCTTCTGACCGAGGATGCCGCCCTTGTCGTTGATGTCTTGGACCGCCTGCTCGGCGCCCTTGCGCAACTGAGCGCCGAAGGCCGCAATCGATCCCGTCAGCGGTCCGCCGACGCCGAGCTTGACCTCGGCATGAGCCATCGAGGCGCCAAAAACGCCCACGCCGAGCGCGAGCGCGGCCAGAATTGGTCTCGTCGTCATCGTCTCCCTCCGCTTCGATTTATCGAATGCCTGTCTGTTCGCCCATCGCGACAATAGATGATCCGCAGACGGCGGCATGACTATTTTTGCAGCTCTGTTCCGCCTCGGCGCCGCGCGCCGGTTGGCGCGCTTGCGGCGATCAGCTGGACCCGCCTCTAATGCCGGCCGCCCTCCAGGTAGGCCGCCTGAACCTCGCTGCTGCGCAGCAGGTCCGCGCCGCTGCCGGTCATGGTGATCTCGCCGTTGACCATGATGTAACCGCGGTCGGCGAGGCGCAGGGCATGGAAGGCGTTCTGCTCGACCAGCAGCACGGTCATGCCCTCCTTCTGGTTGAGCTCGCGGATGACGCTGAAGATCTGCTTGACGATGAGCGGGGCGAGGCCAAGGGATGGTTCGTCGAGCAGGAGCAGCCTGGGCCGGCTCATGAGCGCGCGGGCGATGGCCAGCATCTGCTGCTCGCCGCCGGAGAGCGTGCCGCCGCGCTGGTCGAGGCGCTCGCGCAGGCGCGGGAATAGCCCACAGACGCGCTCCAGGTCCTCTTCGTAGTGGGCGCCGCCCAGCACGGCGGCGCCCATTTGCAGATTCTCGCGCACCGTCATGCGCGGGAAGATGCGCCGACCTTCCGGCGACTGCGCGATCGAGAGGCGGGCGATCTCGTGCGTGGGCAGGCGCGAGATGTCGCGGCCGCCGTAGACGATGGCCCCATCCTGGGCCCGCGGGTTGCCGAAGATGGTCATCATCAGCGTGGACTTGCCCGCGCCGTTGGCCCCGATCAGCGTCACGATCTCGCCCTCGTTGACCTCCAGGTCGACGCCCTTGAGAGCCATGATGCGCCCATAGAATGCCTTGACGCCCCGGATCGACAGCAGCGGCGCCGGGCTCACGAGCCCACCTCCGCCACGACCGCGGGCAGTTCCTGGTCCTCCACGCCGAGGTAGGCGGCGATCACCCGCTCGTCCCGGCGCACCTGGGCGGGCGTGCCGTCGGCGATCTTGCGGCCGTAGTCGAGGACGATCACGTGGTCGGAAATCTCCATGACCACCGACATGTCATGCTCGATGAGCAGGATCGATGTCGGCGTGGTCTCGCGAATGCCGAGCAGCAGGTCGGTCAGGGCGGCGCTCTCGCGCGGGTTGAGCCCGGCCGCTGGCTCGTCCAGGCACAGCAGGATCGGATCGGCGCACATGGCCCGCGCGATTTCCAGCCGCCGCTGGTCGCCGTAGGCCAGCTCGCCCGCCGCGACGTCGGCCCGGCTGGTCAGATTGATCTTGTCCAACCAGTGCCGTGCCTTGTCGATGGCGGCGCGCTCGGCCGCCGGGTAGGCGATGCCGAGGAGGCCGAGGAAGCTCATGCCGGAGGCCCGCATCAGGGGATTGTGCTGCGCGACCAGGAGATTCTCCAGCACGGTCATTCCGGCGAACAGGCGGATGTTCTGGAACGTCCGGGTCACCTTGGCCTTGGCCGCGATGGCGTGGCCCGGCATCTTCTCCAGTGCGAAGGTCTGCGCGCCGCCGCGCACCGTGAGCGCCCCGCCGCTCGGCCGGTAGAAGCCGGTGATGCAGTTGAACACGGTTGTCTTGCCGGCGCCGTTGGGGCCGATCACAGCAGTGATGTCGGAGCGGCCGACGTTGAACGACAGGTCGTCGACGGCAACCAGCCCGCCGAAGCGCATCACGAGGTGCTCGACCGAAAGCAACGGATCGTTCAGCCACCGCATCAGCGCGCCTCCGCGGGGGCGGCGGCGGGACTGCCCCCCCCGTGCAAGAGGACGCTCGGTGTGCGTTGCGAGATCAAGCCGCGCGGCCGCCAGACCATCATCGCAGCCATCGCGAGGCCGAACAGCAGCAGGCGATACTGGTTGGGGTCGAAATGCTCGCCGAAGACGACCTGAAGGATCTCGAGCCGCCGCAGCAGCTCGGGGCCTGCTACCATGGCGACGGCGGCGATGGCGACGCCCACCTGCGAGCCCATGCCGCCGAGCACGACGATCGACAGGATGATCGCCGATTCCATGAAGTTGAAGCTCTCGGGGCTGACGAAGCCCTGGCGCACGGCGAAGAAGGAGCCGGCAAAACCGCCGAACATGGCGCCGATCGCGAACGCCGTCAGCTTGGTGTTGCGGGTGTTGATGCCAAGCGCGCGGCAGGCGATCTCATCCTCGCGCAGCGCCTCCCAGGCGCGGCCGATGGGCAGCCGCCGCAGCCGGAGCGTGACCGCGTTGGTCACCAGCGCCAGCACCAGAATGAGGTAGTAGAGGAAGATGATCCGCTGCATCGGATCGAAGGCGAGCCCGAAGGTGGCGGCGAAGCCGTCGTCCTCCCTGGTGAAGGGGATGCCGAAGAACGAGACGCGTGGAATCGACGAGATCCCGGCGCTGCCGTTGGTGAGGCTCACCCAGTTGATGAGTACGAGGCGGATGATCTCGCCGAAGGCCAGCGTCACGATGGCGAGATAGTCGCCGCGCAGCCGCAGCACCGGGAAGCCGAGCAGAATGCCGAAGAAGGCGGCCATGATGCCGGCCACCGGCAGGCAGATCCAGAACGAGACGCCGAAGGTGGTGGACAGCAGCGCGTAGGAATAAGCGCCGACCGCGTAGAAGGCAACATAGCCCAGGTCGAGCAGACCGGCGAGGCCGACGACGATGTTCAGGCCCCAGCCCAGCATCAGATAGGTCAGCACGAGAATGGCAAGGTCGATCCAGTAACGCGCCGGGGTCAAGCCGCCGAGGGCGTAGGCCGCCAGGAACGGGAAGGCGATGGCGGCGCCGGTCAAGGCGTAGCCGAGGAGCCCGGCGACCCGGCCGACAACCGGCCTCGTGCCGACGGGGGACGCCGCCGCCATGCGCCGCGGATGGCTCCGGCGCCAGGCCCCGCGTACGAAGGCGATCGCCAGGCGGCCGAAGAAGACGATGGCGCAGGCCGCCACCACCAGCGGCACCCGCGGCGTCAGAACCAGCTCGTTGTTGGAACCCACGTCCGAGCGCAGCAGCAGGATGGGGAAGGAGAGGCCGAGCATCACCAGCGCGGCAAGGGCGGCGTCCTTGAGTGCGGCCGCCATGGCGCCTTGCGGCGAGGGCGCCTGGGGGACCGCGCGGGCGCCGCCCCGTGCCGTCCCGGGGCGGTCTGCGGCTGCCGTCGTCGCGCGGGCGAGGTTGGTCATCGCGGAACGCTCACACCTTCTCGACTTCCGGGCGCCCGAGCAGACCGGTTGGCATGAAGATCAGCACGATGATGAGAATGCCAAAGGCGGCGACGTCCTTGTATTCGATCGAGAAGTAGGACGACCACATAGTCTCCACGAGGCCGATGATGAGGCCGCCGACGACGGCGCCGGGCAGGGAGCCGATGCCGCCCAGCACCGCCGCGGTGAAGGCCTTGATGCCGGGAACGAAGCCGTCGGAAAACGACACGACGCCGTAGTAGAGAAGGTAGAGCGTGCCAGCGACCGCGGCGAGCGCAGCGCCCATCACGAAGGTGAGCGAGATGGTGCGGTCGACGTTGATGCCGAGCAGGGCGGCCATGCGCCGGTCCTGCTCGCAGGCACGCTGCGCCCGGCCGAGCGGCGTCTTCTGCACCACGTACCAGAAGACCGCCAGCAGCCCGGCGGTCACCGCCATGATGATCAACTGCTTGTAGGACACCGTCGCCTCGTAGTGACCGTCGGCGAACAGGACGATGACGTCACCGACCATCGGCGGTGTCGGCTTGGGCCGGGCGCCCTGCGTGACCTGGATCAGGTTGGGCAGGAAGATCGAGATGCCGATCGCCGAGATCAGCGGGGCGAGGCGGAAGGAGCCACGCAGCGGGCGATAGGCCAGCCGCTCGATGGTCCATCCCCACAGCCCGGTGAGGCCCATAGAGATGACCATGACGATCAGCAGGGAGAGGATGATGGCGCCGGCGCCGAGCACCGCGTTCACGAACAGGAAGAGCAGCAGGGCGATGAAACAGGAGACCATGAAGACGTCGCCATGGGCGAAGTTCACCATCCCGATGATGCCGAAGACGAGAGTATAACCGATGGCAATGAGGCCGTAGATGGAGCCCAAGGTAAGCCCGTTCACCAATTGCTGAACGAAATCTGCCATTCTTCAGCCGTCCCTCTGATAAAACCCGGTCGTTCGAGGTCGGAGGTCGAGGCGCGCCCCTCTGGTTGCACTTCCGCCGCAAACCTCAGACCAAGTGTAGCAAGCCTCAGACCAAGTACCGCTCCACGTTTGTCTTATCCTGCCTGCGCGCACGATGCCAAGCGACAGGCCCGATTTTTGCCGGGAAGGGCTGGCCCAGCTAGGCAGGAGATGGCTCCGGCGGCCGTCCGCGAGGGGCGCCGCGGTCCGCGCGATCGGTCGGCGCGCCGCGGCGCCGACGCGAAGCCGGAGCCACGCTGGGCGGGGCGTGCTATAAGCTGATGCTGCCAGCGGCGTTGCGGCGCCGGCGGCCGGTAGGTTGGGGCGGTTCCATGGCGAGTGTCGATCACTCCGCGCCGGATTTGGTGCGCACGTCGCTTCAGGCCGGCAACGGTGGCGTCTGGGCCAGCGCCGCCGTCGACGCGGCGGCATTGGCCGAGATCATCGATTCGCTTCCGGTGTTGATCGCCTTCATCGATCGGGATTTCACCTATCGCTTCGCCAATGCGGCCTACCGGGACTGGTTCCATCGTTCGCCGGAGGACGTCGTCGGCAAATCGGTGACGGATCTGGTCGGGCCCATCGGGTTCGCCGAGCGGTTGCCGGCCATGCGCCGGGCGCTCGCGGGCGAGCCGACGGCGGTCGAGCTCTACATCCCGCATGTCGATGGCCGATCGCGGTGGGGCGAGTGCCGCCTGACGCCGCGCCGCACCGAGACCGGCGAGGTGGACGGCTTCTTCCTGTTCGTCGTCGAGAGCACCAAGCGGCGGCTGGCGGAGGACGCGCTGCGCCAGAGCGAGGAGCGCTTCAGAAGCCTCGCCCAGAGCATCCCGGTGCCGATCTGGATGGAGCGCGTCGACGGAGGGCTGGGCTTCATCAACCAGGCGTATGTCGATTACGTCGGGCTGACCCACGATCAGGTGCTCCAGACCCGCTGGCGCACCGGCGTCCACCGTGACGACCTGCCGAGCGTTCTGGCGGCGATCGAGGCCGGCCGCGTCTCGCTGAAGCCGTGCGGGATGGAAGCGAGGGTCATGCGCTGCGACGGGCAATGGCGATGGCTGCGCGCCACCATGCAGCCCGTGTTCGGCCCGGCCGGCGAACTGGAGGGCTACATCGCCGCGGCGCACGACGTGACGGAGGCGAAGCAGGCGGAGACCGACCTCCGGCGCGCCAACGCGCAGCTCGAGGAGCGGATCCTGGAGCGCACGCGCGAGCGCGACCGCCTGTGGCGGACCTCGAAGGACATCCTCGTGGTGGCCGACCGCGAGGGCCGCTGGCTCGACGTCAATCCGGCGGCGGAGCGCTGCCTCGGGCGGAGTCGCAAGGAGTTGATCGGCCGGACGCCGGAATGGCTGGAGCTTCCGGAGGAGCGGGCGCGCTCGCGGGCCGAGCTGCTCATGCATCTGGCAGGCCCCGGCCGCGGCACTTACGAGAACAGGCTGGCCACGCGCGGCGGAGACATCGTCTGGATCTCCTGGTCGTCCGTCCATGACGGGGACCTCATCTACTGCATCGGCCGTGACGTCTCGGCCCAGAAGCGGGCGGCGATGGAGCTGGAGGCGGCCCAAGCGCAACTGCGCGAGGCCCAGAAGATGGAGGCGATCGGGCAGCTGACCGGCGGTATCGCGCACGATTTCAACAACATGCTCACCGCGATGATCGGGTCGCTCGACCTGATGCGGCGCAAGCTCGAGAGCGGGCGCGTCTACGAGGTCGGCCGCTACATCACGACCGCCACGGCATCGGCGGAGCGTGCCGCGGCGCTGACGCAGCGGCTGCTGGCGTTCTCGCGGCGCCAGGCGCTCAATCCGCGGCCGCTCGATGTCAATGAGTTGGTCTGCTCGATGAGCGATCTGCTGGAGCGCACGCTCGGCGACGCGATCCAGATCCGGACCGTGCTCGACGGCCAGCTGTGGACCGCCTACACCGACTCCAATCAGCTGGAGGCGGCGATTCTCAACATCGCGCTCAACGCTCGCGATGCCATGCCCGCCGGCGGCGTGCTGCGCATCGAGACCGCCAACGTCGAGGCGACATGCGGCACCGGCGGCAGCGCGGATTGCGCCCCCGGGCCCTATGTCCTGATCGCCCTGTCCGACACCGGCACGGGCATGGATGCGCGGGTGCTCAACCGCGTGTTCGAGCCCTTCTTCACCACCAAGCCGGTCGGGCAGGGGACCGGCCTCGGCCTGTCGATGGTGTACGGCTTCGTGAAGCAGTCGGGCGGCCATGTCCGCATCGACAGCGAGGGCGGCAGCGGCACGACGGTCAGGCTGTTCCTGCCGCGCTTTGGCGCCGATGCCGGCGCTGGCGGCGCCCAGGCGCAGCCCACGAGCTGACGCCGCTCCACTGGGCGATCGCCTCCGGGGGAGCATCCATGTGCGTTTGGATGAGGTCATCCAACGGCGCAATGCTCATGGTCTTTTGAACTGGCGCGCTTCTCTTTGCGATGCGTAGTCCCCCGATCGCGAAGCGCTCAAGGCGCTCATCCCAGCAGGAATTTCAGGAGCGCGCGGGTGAAGGCGTCCGCCTGCTCGACGTTGGAGAGATGCGCGGCATCGAGCTCGACGACACGGGCCCCGGCGATCCGTCGCGCGATGAGGCGGCCGGCCGCCGGCGGCGTGCCCGGGTCTTGGGAGCCCACGATGACAAGCACCGGATTGCGGGCTCCGGCGATGGCGGCGCGCAAGTCCATGTCACGAAGCGCCCCCGAGCAGGCCGTAAAGCCATGCGGAGGCGTGGCAAGGACCAGGGCCCGAATGCGGTCCACCACGGCCGGGTGCGCTGCGCGGAACCCCGGCGTGAACCAGCGCGCCATGGTGGCGTCGGCAACGGCGGTCATGCCGGCCTGCCGCACGAGGCGGATGCGCTCGTTCAGGCCATCGGGCTGTCCGGCGACGGCCGCGGTATTGGCGAGCGCCACACGGGCCAACCGATCTCCCGCATGCGCCAACAGCCACTGCCCGACCATCCCGCCCATGGACAGGCCGCACCAATGGGCGCGGTCGATGTGCAGGGCATCGAGAAGGCTGAGCGCATCGCGGCCGAGCTGATCGATGCCGAAGGGCCGCGCCGGGCCGACCGAACCGCCGTGGCCGCGAGCGTCGTAGCGGATGACCCGAAAGTGCTGCGCCAGGGCCGCGACCTGCGGCTCCCACATGGTGAGGCCGGCGGCGACGGAGTGCGCCATGACGAGAGCCGGCGCGGTGTGAGGGCCGTCGCTCGACACATGGAAGCGGCCCGCGGCCGTCTCGATCATCGACATGGGGATTCTCCTGGCGTGGCATCGATCCTATGGCTGGCCGCTCGGCGGCCGGCTGGGGCATTTCGCAGTGGGATGAGATCATTCAATTGCACAGAAATGCTCCCGCGCTCTAGGCTTGGACTCAGCGCGCCGCTTACGGTGGTTAGCCTGTTCCAGACCGCGGGCCTCAAGGAGCGAAGCAATGGCGATGACGATGACGGGCGAGGTGGTGTTGTCCGCCGATCGGAACACCGTTTGGGCCAAGCTGAACGACGCTGAGGTCCTGAAATCGTGCATCCCCGGATGCGAGTCGCTCGAGAAGGTCGGCGACACCGAGTTCAGGGCCACCGCGAAGGTCAAGGTAGGCCCGGTGAAGGCCACCTTCAAAGGCAAGGTTCAGCTGAGCGACATCAAGCCGCCGGAGAGCTACCGCATCAACGGCGAGGGCGAAGGTGGCGTCGCGGGGTTCGCCAAAGGGGGGGCCCTGGTGACGCTGACGGAGGTGGAGGGTGGAACACGCCTCGCCTACGACGTGGAGACGCAGATCGGCGGCAAGCTGGCGCAGCTCGGCGGCCGCTTGGTGAACGGGGTGGCCAAGAACTACGCCGACAGCTTCTTCGAGAACTTTGCCAAAGCGGTAACCCCCGCTGCGGGCTGATATTTCGCCGGTCGGGTGAACATAACATGACAGACCCGCGCGGCGCGCGGGGGCAAAGCGGAACCAAGGGGTTGGGCGCGCAATTGGGCCCATGGAGAACTCCCCAGGCGAGGCCGGTTTTTCCGAAAGCGTCCGCAGGCGTGAACTGAACGGTTCGGCGGCGGTGTCGTTGCGGCTATCCGGTCCCGCGGAGCTAGGCTAGTGTAGGCGGAAGCGCGCGGGGGGGGCGTTGACAGCCATGCAGCTCGACTCGGCCACCCTGTTGATCGCCAGTTTCTGCACGACCCTGGTGCAGGGTCTGCTGTTGTTGTTTTTCTGGTGGCAGGATCGCAAGGCCAAGGCGCTGGGCGTTTGGGGCAGTGCGTTCATCATCGGCAGCGTCGGTGTCGGGCTGTTTGCCGGGCGCGGGGTCATTCCCGACGTTTTATCGATCATCGTGGCCAACGCGCTGATTTTGGTGGCGTACGGACTGTGCTGGGCTGGCGTGCGCCTGTTCGAGGGCCTGCGCACAAGCGTACTGGCGATTGTAGCGGCGCCGCTCATCTGGGTGCTGGCGTGTCTGGACGAGCGGATTATCGGCTCGCAGCCGACCCGCACGGCGATCATGTCCGTCCTGATCGCGGTGCTGTGCGGCGCATCGACGGTGGAGTTCTGGCGGGGCCGGGCGGAGCGGCTGGCGTCGCGCCGCCCGCTCATCGGGCTGTTCGGCGCATGCGCGCTCATCTACGGGGTCCGCAGCGTCTACGGCAGCCTGCCCTATCCGGTCGGAGGCAATCCGGCGGCCGGCCCCGGCTGGTACGCCGCATTCGCGTTCTTCATCTTCGTGTCCATCTCGATCATGGCTTTCCTGTTCGTGGCGCTGTCCAAGGAGCGGATGGAGGCCAGCCAGCGTCACAACGCGGCTGTCGATCCGGTGACCGGCGTGCTGCGGCGGGGCGCCTTCATGCTGCAGGCGGCTCGCCTGGTGGCCCACTATGCAATTGAGCGTCGCCCCGTCTGCCTCCTGCTCATCGACTTCACCGCGCCCGGCGGCATCGTCGATGATGCGATGCTGCGAAGGTTCGCGGCGCAGACGCTCGACCTTCTCAAGCCGAACGACCTGCTGTCCCGCATGGGGCAGAACGAGTTCGCGTGCGTGTTGACGAACGTGACGCACAACGACGCTGTCCCGATCGGCGAGAGCATCCACGCCATGGTTGCCTGCGACCGGGCGCTGCCACAGGGCGCCCGCGCCCGGATCGGCATCGCGAGCTCGACCCAGGTCGGCCACGACGTGCGGACGCTGGTCGAAGCGGCCGATGCCGCGCTGGAGCGTGGCCGGCAGCGCGACGAGGGAGTGGTGCTCTACCACCCCTCGCTCGAGCGGGCGGTCGGAGAGGCCATCGCCAGCGCCGCCGGCCGCATCATCCCCTTCACCGGCCGCGACCGGGCCTGGCACCGGTAAGCGTTCGACGGGCGGGCCCGTCCTGTCGGCGGCGAGCGGTGCATCGTCCAATAGGGCATTCCCGTCACGACGTAGGTGCGCGCGGCTCTCATGCCGCGGCGGCTTCCACTCACCCACACCAAGCCCGGCCTTCTTCCGACAGCGGTCCGGATCTGATGGGGATGGCGCCAAGCGCCGACCCCTGGCCGCCATCACGTCGTGCCGGGCGTTTTCGGGGCGTTTTCCTGGCTAAGACCCACCCATCGTCTACTTGACCCCCAAAACACGGGGGTTCAGATTTGATTTCGACAAATTCCAAACGGCAGCTTAAAAGCTGCCGCCGCGCCCCCCGGCCTCTCGGCCCCGGGGCATTCCCACCCGCGCCGGCGGAGCGGGGCTTGCCGAGGAGGAGGAGAGCCGCATGGTCGCCGTGAACATGACGGTGAACGGAAAGCCGGCGTCCGCGGAACTGGATCCGCGCACTCTGCTCGTTCAGTTTTTGCGCGATCACCTGCGCCTGACGGGCACGCATGTGGGGTGTGACACCAGCCAGTGCGGCGCCTGCGTCGTCCACATGGACGGGCACGCCGTGAAGAGCTGCACCGTGCTGGCGGCGACCTGCTCGGGATCACAGGTCACGACGATCGAGGGCTTGGCCAATGCCGCCGGGCTGCACCCGATGCAGGAGGCATTTCGCGAGAACCATGGCCTCCAATGCGGCTTCTGCACGCCCGGCATGATCATGACGGCGGTCGACCTGGTGCACCGCAAGGGCTTTGCGCTCGACGAGACGACGATCCGCGAGGAGCTGGAGGGCAACCTCTGCCGCTGCACCGGCTACCACAACATCGTCAAGGCGATCGCGGCGGGCGCGCAGGCGATGGCGGCCGAGGGGCCGGCGCAACAGGTGGCCGAGTAGCCGGACAGCGGCTCCGGCAACCCGCCGGTGAATCATAATCAACGAGCATGCGGTCATCGCGGCGCTCGCACATGCTGAGCATGCTCTCGTCCTGGGGAGGACCATCATGGGCGTGACGAAGATCGGCACGGCGGTGCGCCGAAAAGAGGACCAGCGCTTCATCACGGGCCGTGGCCAGTATACCGACGATCTCGATCGGCCGGGCCAGGCTCACGCCGTATTCGTGCGCTCGCCCCACGCTCATGCGCACGTCCGCGGCATCGATGCGGCCTCCGCTCGCGCCATGCCGGGGGTGCTGGCGGTGCTGACGGGGGAGGATGTCGCGGCCGACAGCGTCGGCGGCCTCATCTGCGGCTGGATGATCCATTCCAAGGACGGCAGCCCGATGAAGGCCGGGCCGCATCCGGCGCTCGCGCAGGGCAAGGTGCGCTACGTGGGCGACCATGTCGCGGTGGTGATCGCCGAGACGCTGATCGCCGCGCGGGACGCCGCCGAGGCCGTCCTCGTCGACTACGAGGTCCTGCCCGCGGCGGCAGATACCGCCAAGACTCAGGCGGCGGACGCCCCGCAGGTGCACGAGGTCGCCCCCCGTAACACGGTCTACGAATGGCAGCTGGGCGACAAGGCGGCCACCGAGGCCGCCTTCGCGCGCGCAGCCCACGTGACCAAGCTCGACCTGGTCAACAATCGCCTCGTTCCCAATCCGCTCGAGCCGCGGGTGGCGATCGGCGAATACGAGCCTGGCACCGAGGTCTTCACGCTCCATACCACCAGCCAGAACCCGCATGTGGCACGGCTGGTGCTGGCCGCGTTCATCGGCATCGCCCCCGAGCACAAGCTACGGGTCATCGCCCCCGACGTGGGCGGCGGCTTCGGCTCCAAGATCTTCATCTACGCCGAGGAGACCGTTTGCGTATGGGCCGCCAAGCGGGTCGGGCGGCCGGTCAAATGGACGAGCGACCGCACCGAGGCGTTCCTCTGCGACGCGCATGGGCGCGACCACGTCACCCATGCCGAGCTGGCGCTCGATGAGCGCGGCAAGATCCTCGGCCTCAAGGTGAAGACGATCGCCAATCTGGGCGCCTACCTGTCGACCTTCGCGTCGTCGGTGCCGACCTATCTCTATGCGCCGCTGCTGTCGGGCCAGTACGACATTCCCGCCATCTATTGCGAGGTCGACGGCGTCTACACCAACACGGCGCCCGTCGACGCCTACCGCGGCGCCGGCCGGCCGGAGGCCACGTTCGTCATCGAACGGCTGATGGAGATTGCCGCCCGCGAACTCGGCGTCGAGCCCGTGCAGTTGCGCCGGCGCAACTTCGTGAAGAGCTTTCCTCACCAGACGCCGGTGATCATGGCCTACGACGTCGGCGACTACAATGCCTCGCTGGCGCGGGCGCTGGAGCTGATCGATTACACGGGGCTCGCCAAGCGCAAGCGCGAGAGCGCGCGCAAGGGCCTGCGCCGCGGCATCGGCTTCTCCGCCTACATCGAGGCCTGCGGCATCGCCCCCTCGCAGGCCGTGGGCTCGCTCGGCGCCGGCGTCGGCCTGTGGGAATCGGCCGAGGTTCGCGTCAACCCGACCGGCTCGGTGGAGGTGCTCACCGGCTCCCACAGCCACGGCCAGGGCCACGAGACCACGTTCGCCCAGTTGGTGTCGGACCGGCTCGGCATCCCGATCGAACAGGTGTCGATCGTGCACGGCGACACCGACAAGGTGCAGTTCGGCATGGGCACCTACGGCTCGCGCTCGGGCGCCGTCGGCATGTCGGCCATCGTCAAGGCCATGGACAAGGTGATCGCCAAGGCCAAGAAGGTCGCCGCCCACGTGCTGGAGGCGTCCGAAGGCGACATCGAATTCAAGGACGGCCGCTTTTCGGTGGCGGGCACCGACAGGGGCCTTGCCTTCGGCGAGGTGGCGCTGCAGGCCTACATCGCACACAAGTTCTCGGGGCAGGAGCTGGAGCCGGGGCTCAAGGAGGGAGCATTCTACGACCCCACCAACTTCACCTTCCCGGCGGGCATGCACGTCTGCGAGCTGGAGATCGACCCGGACACCGGCATCGCGACGATCGACAAATGGGTCGCAGTCGATGATTTCGGCAATGTCATCAATCCGATGATCGTCGAGGGGCAGGTTCACGGCGGCATCGCCCAGGGTGTCGGCCAGGCCCTGTTCGAAGGTGCCGTCTATGACAGCGCCGGACAGCTGGTGACTGCGAGCTTCATGGACTATCGCATGCCGCGGGCGGCCGATCTGCCGTCGTTCACGGTGGACATGACGGTGACGCCGTGCCCGTCCAATCCGCTGGGGATCAAAGGGTGCGGCGAGGCTGGCGCCATTGCGGCGCCCCCCGCGGTGATCAACGCCCTGACCGATGCGCTCGGCCACGAGAACATCGAGATGCCGGCGACGCCGCAGGCAATCTGGCGGGCCTGCCGGAACACGCCGGCGCAGCTTGCCGCCGAATAGGGACCGCCCCCGCGGGCGAGGTGAACGAGCTGCCCATCGGCCTTCTCACGAGCATCTGACGAGCCCGCGCCGCAGCGGGAGAGCGGAGAGCCACAATGTACGCTTTCGACTACCATCGCCCGACGACCGCCCGGCAGGCTGCGGGCCTGCTCGGCAAGGACGAGGACGTCCGTCTGCTCGCCGGGGGCCAATCGCTGCTGCCGATGATGAAGCTGCGGCTGGTCCAGGCCGGTGACCTCGTCGATCTCAACGCCGTCGACGAGCTGCGCGGGATTGCGCGAAGCCCGCGCTCGCTGACGATCGGCGCCATGACACGCCACGCCGAGGTGGCCGATTCGCCCGACGTCGCCGAGGCGATTCCCGCGCTCGCCGCGATGGCCTCGACGATCGGCGACCCGGCCGTGCGCGCCATGGGCACGCTCGGCGGCTCGATCGCGAACAACGATCCGGCCGCCGACTATCCTTCCGCGTGCCTGGCACTCGGCGCCACTATCGTCACCAACAAGCGCAAGATCGAGGCGGACGACTTCTTCAAGGGCCTGTTCGAGACCGCGCTGGAGCCCGGCGAGCTCGTCGTCAAGGTGAGCTTCCCGGTGCCCGCCAAGGCGGGCTACGCCAAGTTCCGCCATCCCGCGTCGCGCTTCGCCCTGGTCGGCGTGTTCGTCGCCAAGCGCAGCGCCGACATCCGCGTCGCCGTCACCGGTGCCGGCGCCAATGGCGTCTTTCGCTGGCTGGAGGCGGAGGAAGCCCTGAAGGCGCGGTTCATCGTCAAGTCGCTCGACGGGCTGGTCGCGTCCACCGACGGCCTCAACAGCGATATCCACGCAGACGCGGAGTATCGGGCGCATCTGATCGCCGTGATGGCCAAGCGGGCGGTGCAGCAGGCCACGGCCTGACGCAGCCGCGGATCGGTGCAGCAGCGGGGAGCAGAGCCTCCAGGAGTCCGTCTCCCGCCGCGCCCGCGACGTCACGGCGATTTCCTTCACGTGGAAAGCGCTTTAAGACCGGGAGTGGTTTGCCGTCGTTCCATCGGATCGCCATGCCCCACTCGCCGCCCACCAGCATCGACCAGACCCTGAAGCTGCTGGAGGCCGGCGGCTATGTCGCCGACCGGTCTTTGGCGACCGTGCTGTTCCTGTCGCTGCGCATGGGCCGGCCGCTGTTCCTCGAAGGTGAGGCCGGCGTCGGCAAGACGGAGATCGCCAAGGTCCTGGCGCGGACTCTGGGGCGGAGCCTGATCCGGCTGCAGTGCTACGAGGGCCTCGACGTCGCGGCCGCCGTCTATGAATGGAACTACGCGGGCCAGATGATGGCGATCAGGCTCGCCGAGGCGGCCGGCGACATCGACCGCGAGACGCTCCAGAGCGATATCTTTTCGCAGCGCCACCTGATCAAACGGCCGCTGCTGCAGGCGCTGGAGCCCGATCCGGCCGGCCCGCCGGTGCTGCTCATCGACGAACTGGACAGAACCGACGAGGCGTTCGAGGCCTATCTGCTCGAGGTGCTGTCGGACTTCCAGATCACCGTGCCCGAGCTCGGCACGATCCGCGCCGAACGGCCGCCCATCGTCATCATCACCTCTAACCGCACGCGCGAGATCCATGACGCCCTGAAACGGCGTTGCCTCTACCACTGGGTCGACTATCCCGACAGCGACCGCGAGCTGGCGATCCTGAGGGCACGACTGCCCGAGGCCCCAGCCAAGCTGTCGAAGGCCATCGTCGGTCTGGTGCAGGCGATGCGCAAGGAGGACCTGTTCAAGCTCCCGGGCGTGGCCGAGACGCTCGACTGGGCGTCGGCCCTGATCGAGCTCGACGCGGTCGCCCTCGACCCGGCCGTCGTCGCCGACACCCTCGGCGTGCTCCTCAAGTATCAGGACGACATCGAGAAGATGAAGGGTTCGCGCATCAAGGAGATGCTCGACAGCCTGGAACGCGATCTCAAGGCGGCTGAGTGACCGCCGGTGGCGGACAAGCATCGGACATGACGGGCGCGGAGCAAGCGGAACAGGGCCGGCTCGCCGACAACATTGCCCATTTCGCGCGGGCGCTGCGGGTGGCGGGGCTGCCCGTAGGCCCCGGCGCGGTGCTCGACGCCATATCCGCGCTTCACCTCGCCGGCCTCGGCAACCGTGACGACTTCTACTGGACGCTGCACGCCGTGTTCGTCACGCGCCGCGAACAGAGCGTCATCTTCGAGCAGGCATTCCGTCTGTTCTTCCGCCGCCGCGGCCTGATCGAAAAGCTGATCGCCATGATGAGCCCCGTGGCGCCAGCGGCGGCGGAGCACAAGCCACCCAAGCCCGGCTCGACGCGCGTCGCCGAGGCATTCGCGCCCAAACGCCGCGAGGACGAGCCGCGGCCGCAGGAGGTCGAGCTGTCGGCGCGCCTCAGCGTCTCCGACCGCGACATCCTGCAAGCCAAGGACTTCGCTCAGATGAGCGCGGCGGAAATCGCCCAGGCCAAGCAACTGATTGCCGCGCTGCGCCTGCCGGTCGACCGCGTCGTCACGCGCCGCTTCGTGCCGGATCCGCGCGGGGCGCGTATCGACGCCCGCCGCTCCTTTCGCCGGTCGCTGCGCTCCGGCGGGGCGATGATCGAGCTGGCGCTGCGCGAGCGGGCTACGCGCCACCCGCCGGTGGTGGCGCTGGTCGACATTTCCGGCTCCATGGCCGAATACACGCGCCTGCTCCTTCACTTCATGCACACGCTGGCGGAGCGCGGTCAGCGCGTGCACACGTTCCTGTTCGCCACGCGCCTCACCAACGTCACCCGCGAGCTCGCGGGCCGCGACCCGGACGAGGCTTTGGCGCGGGCTTCCAAGGCCGTGCCGGACTGGGAGGGCGGCACGCGCATTGCGGCAGCCTTGCAGCGCTTCAACCGGCTGTGGTCGCGCCGTGTGCTGTCACAGGGCGCGGTCGTGCTCTTGTTCACCGACGGGCTGGAGCGCGACGTTACCGGCGAGCTCACCTTCGAGCTCGACCGGCTGCGCCGCTCCTGCCGCAAGCTGGTCTGGCTCAACCCCCTGCTGCGCTACGACGGCTTCGAGGCGCGCGCCGCCGGCATCCGCGCCATGCTGCCCCATGTCGACGAGTTCCGCTCCATCCACTCGGTCGCCTCGATGCAGGATCTCGTAGCGGCCCTGAGCGGGACCAGGGCCGGTGACGAGCCAAAGCGCTGGTTGCGCTGACCTGCGCCACGCGCGGCCTTGTGCGCCGGCGGGCAAGGCTTACTTTGAACTGGCGTGGAGGCGAGCGACATGCTGGCAAGCGACGACGATATCCTGAGGGAAGCGGAGAAATGGCGTCGCGCCGGCAAGGGCGTGGCGCTGGCCACCGTGGTGGAGACATGGGGCTCGGCGCCCCGCCCGGTCGGCAGCCATCTCGTCATCGACGAGGAGGGCAATTTTCTCGGTTCGGTCTCCGGTGGCTGCGTCGAAGGCGCCGTGGTGACGGAGGCCCTGGACGTGATCGGCGAAACCCGGCCCAGGATGCTGGAGTTCGGGGTGGCCGACGAGACGGCCTGGCAGGTGGGCCTCTCCTGCGGCGGCCGAATCAAGGTCTATGTCGAGCCGGTGAACTGACCGGCGGCCGGGAACAGGTGCGATGCAGCTCGACATTCTCGCCGCCCTCAACCGCTCGCGCCGCGAACGCAGGGCGGCCGTCCTGGTGACGGATATGGAGTCGGGCGCACAGCGCCTGGTGGAGCCGGAGGCGATCGGGGTCGATCCCTTGGGCCCCGTGCTCGCCGAGCGGCTGGCGCAGGGCCGCAGCGGCTTGGTCGAGGCGGACGGACGCAGCTATTTCCTGTCGATCCACGTGCCGCCGGTGCGGCTGGTGGTGACGGGAGCTGTCCACATCTCGCAGGCCCTGGCGCCGATGGCGCGCCTTGCCGATATCGACGTGACGATCATCGACCCCCGCACGGCGTTTGCGACGCCGGAGCGCTTCCCCGACGTGCGGCTGCTGCCGGAGTGGCCCGACGAGGCGCTCGCGCGCGCGCCGCTCGATCGCTACACCGCCTTCGTCGCGCTGACGCACGACCCCAAGATCGACGATCCGGCCCTCACCGCGGCGCTCCGCTCGGACTGCTTCTACATTGGTGCGCTGGGATCGCGGAAGACCCACGCCAAACGGCTCGACCGCCTGCGGGAGGCGGGCTTCGGCGAGACCGACGTCGCCCGCATCCACGCCCCCATCGGCCTGAACATCGGCGCGGTCAGCCCGGCGGAGATCGCCGTTGCCATCCTGGGCGAGATCGTTGCGACGCTGCGGCGCGAGCGCGCCGAGCGGAAGCGGGCCGCATGAGGTTCGGCGCCATCCCCGTTGCCGAGGCGGAGGGCGCTATTTCGGCCCATGCGATCCATACGGGCGATGTGCACATCAAAAAGGGAACGCGGCTCACGGCGGCGCATGTGCGCCAGCTCCTGGCCCTTGGCCTGCCATCGTTGATCGCGGCACAGCTCGAGGCGGATGACGTCGCCGAGGACGAGGCGGCGGAGCGGCTCGCGGCTGCCGTGAGCGGGGAGGGCGTGCGCCTCGAGGCGCCGTTCACCGGCCGCTCGAACCTGTTCGCGACCGTCGCCGGCGTGCTCGTGGTCGACCCGGCCGCCGTCGACGGCATCAATGCGGTGGACGAGCGGATCACCATCGCGACCTTGCCGGCTTTCAAGCCGGTGGTGCCCGGCGAGATGGTCGCAACCGTCAAGATCATCCCTTACGCAGCGCCGGGCCATCTGCTGGCGCGCGCCGAGCAGGTGGCCCGCGCCGCGCATCCCGTCGTGCGCGTCGCCCCCTATGTGATCAGGCGCCTCGGCGTCGTGTCCACGGTGCTGCCGGGCCTCAAGGACAGCGTCATCGCCAAGACCCTGCGGGTGCTCGCGCGCCGTCTGGACGGAACCGGCGTGCGCATCATCGCCGAGCGGCGGGTAGCCCACGCCGGCGATGCCCTGGCGGTCGCGCTGGCGGACCCGGTACTGGCCGAGGCGGACCTCGTCATCGTCTTCGGCGCGTCCGCCATCGCCGACCGGCGCGACGTGATCCCCGCCGCGATCGAAGCGGTCGGCGGCCGGGTGGAGCGGCTCGGCATGCCCGTCGACCCGGGCAATCTGCTGCTGGTCGGCAGCCTGCCCACCGGGACGGGCCGCCGACCGGTGATCGGCGCCCCCGGCTGCGCCCGCAGCCCGAGCGAGAACGGCTTCGACTGGGTGCTGCACCGGCTGCTGGCCGGCCTCTCCGTGTCCTCCGCCGACATCGGCGCATTGGGTGTGGGCGGGCTGCTGATGGAGATCGGCTCCCGGCCGCAGCCGCGGGCCGGCGGGGCGAGCACCGACGAGGACGACACGGAATGAGCATCGCCGGCATCGTCCTGGCGGCAGGTCGCTCGACCAGGATGGGCAGCAACAAGCTGCTGGCGACCTATCGCGACCGGCCACTGGTCGTTCATGCCATCGCCGCCGCGCTCGCCAGCCCCCTGCAATCCGTCGTGGTGGTCACCGGCCACCAGGCCGCCACCGTGGCGGCTGCCATCGCCGCGGCGATGGCCGGCGGCGATCTGCCCGACGCCGCCGACCGGCTGCGCGTCGTGCACAACCCGCGCTTTGCCGACGGGTTGGCGGCATCCCTGCAGGCGGGGCTCGCGGCTCTCGGAGGCGATGTCGACGGCGCGATGGTGATGCTCGGCGACATGCCGCTGGTCACCCCGGCGCTGGTTGCCCGTCTGCTGGCGGCACATGCTGCGCATCCCGAGGCGGCCGCGATCGCGCCATTGATCGAGGGGCGGCGCGGCAACCCCGTGCTGATGATGCGGCCGCTGTTTCCTGCGCTTGCGACCCTGGTGGGCGATGAGGGCGCCCGGCGGCTTCTGGCCGGCCGAGCCGACGTGGTCGACGTCGAGATCGCCGATCCGGGCGCGGCCCTCGACATCGATACGCCCGATGCGTTGCGCGATCTGCTCGCGACGCAGCGAACCTAGAGAGCGTTTTCGAGCGAAGTGGACGCCGGTTCGCTCATAAACGTTCTAAGGGGATCGTCCGGGTGATGCGGGCATCCTGGGAGTCGATGGTGCAGGTGGCGACGATGGTCTCCACGCCGCGCGCCGTGGCCTTGGCGAAGGCGGCGGCATAGCCCGGGTCGAGATCGGCGGCGAGGCGGAAGGCCGTGGCACGCATCTGCACGACGAACAGCATCACCGCGCGGTAGCCGTCCTCGACCATGTCGCCCAGCTCGACCAAATGCTTGGCGCCGCGCAAGGTGACGCAGTCGGGAAATTCGGCGAGGCCCGGCTGGCGCATCAGATGGACGTTCTTGACCTCGACGTAGCAGAGTGGCCGATCTGGCGTGTCGAGCAGGATGTCGATCCGGCTCGACCTGCCGTATTTCACCTCGCGACGCAGCCCCGTGTAGCCCGCGAGGTCGGGCAGGATGTCATTGCGGATGGCTTCCTCGGCCAGCGCATTGGGCCGGCCGGTGTTGATGCCGACCCATTGCGGGCCGTCTCCCAAATCAATTTCCACGAGCTCCCACGACAGCGGCAGGGCGCGGGCGGGATTGGCGGAGCGGGACAGCAGCACCCGGCTGCCCGGCGCGGTGAGGCCGAGCATGGCGCCGGGATTGGCGCAGTGGACGGTGGTGACCGTCCCGTCCACCAATTCGACATCGGCGAGGAAGCGCTTGTAGCGGCGCAGGAGGCGCGCCTCGATCAGGGGCGAGGGAAACAGCATGAGCCCTGCCCCATAGCGGGCGGCGCACCACTTCTCAAGCTTGAGGCATGCGCGGCGGAGGGATAGAGGGATGGGACAGGAGGCCCCCCAATGGACCAAGAAGAAGCGGTGACCGCAGCCGTGCTCGTGATCGGGGACGAGATCCTCTCCGGGCGCACCAAGGACAAGAATATCGGCTTCATCGCCGAATACCTGACCAGCATCGGCATCGACCTCAAGGAGGTCCGCGTGGTGCCGGACGAGGAAGACGAGATCGTCGCGGCGGTGAACGCGCTCCGGGTGCGCTACACCTACCTGTTCACCACCGGCGGCATCGGCCCCACGCACGACGACATCACCGCCGACAGCATCGCCAAGGCATTCGGTGTCGGCATCTCGGAGGACGAGCGGGCCATCGAGGAGATGCTGACGCGCGTGAGCCGGGCCGACCTGACACCGGCCCGGCTGCGCATGGCGCGCATACCCCACGGTGCCGACCTGGTGCGCAATGCCGTCTCCAGCGCCCCCGGCTTCCGGCTGGACAACGTGATCGTCATGGCCGGCGTGCCTGCGATCATGCAGTCGATGATGGATTACGTGACGCCGACGCTGCGCACCGGCAAGCGCATGCTGTCGGTCAGCCTTCGTGCCGACGCGCGCGAGGGCGATGTCGCGGAGCCGTTCGGCCTGCTGGCCAAGGCCTATCCCGACGTGATGATGGGCAGCTACCCGTTCAACGACGAGCACGGCTACAACACCAACCTGGTGCTGCGCAGCCGCGATCCGGACCGACTCGCCGCTGCGAAGGCGGAGGTCGAGGCCATGCTCGCCGCGCTGCCCGGACGGGCTGGCAAGATCCCTTGACGGGCTTGAGCATTCCCGATCGGGCGTAACCGCCCGATCGGCGAAGCGCTCAGGGATCAGAGGCCTGAAGCAATCCTGTTTCGATAGCACTCGGGAGCGCTCTTGATTGCCCCCGGACGCCATCGTCTGCACCTGGGAGCCGCCGTGCGCGCTCTGCAGGTGCAACGCATCAGCGGCTGGTGCCGTCGCCGCCCGGGTTGCCGCCCGTGCTTCGATTGGGGCCGCCCTTGATGCTGCCTGTCGCGTCGGTCCGCGCCGGATCGGACGCACTGTTTGGTCCCTTGGTGCCCGAGCGCTTGCCTGAATCCATCTTCCCCGGGGCCATGGCGCCGCCATCGGCACCGCCGGTACCCATGCGGTCAGAGGTTGGCGAGTTGGCGCTGCCGCCCATGGTGCCAGCGTTTCCCGGAGCTTGAGCCAGGGCCACGGTTGCGCCACCGGCGAGAAGGGCGGCTGCGAGCGGAAGAGCAAAATGCTTCATCGGTGATATCTCCCTCGAACTAGGACACTCGGCTAACCGGCTCGGACTGCCGATGTTCCAGATTGAGGGAAGATGATTCGAATGTTAGCGAAGCTTAAGTTCGAATAAGTCATTTTGGTGCCAAAATAGGAAACATTATTTATTTCGAGGATTGTCGCAATCTATAGAATTGAATTATAGATTCGATCTTCATAATAATTATAATTTATTGAATTTACCTTTCATTTTTGCTGAGATTATCAAGTATTTCGCGTGTGTGTTCGCCAAGGCCGGGCGGCGGCCCCGCCGGCCGCTTGGGTTGGTCAGCGAACCAGAAGGGGCTCGAGATCGTGAGCCCGCCCTTGGCGGCAGGCATCGCGGTGACGACGCCCGCCACGCGCATCTGCTCGTCGCCGACGGCATCGCCGGCTTTCGCGACGACGCTGAGCGACACGCCGAGGGGCACGAGGATGGCGCGCCAGTCGATCGAGGTGCGCGCTGCAAAGGCTTCGTCCAGGAGGTCGATGAGGGCGCTCGCGTTCTGCGTCCTCGCATCGCTGCTCCGGTAACGCGGGTCCTCGACCAGATGGCCGAGGCCGACCGCCTGGGCGAGCGCGGGCCATCCACTCGCCTGCTGCGGCGGCGTCATGGCGATCGACAGCCAGCGGCCGTCCGCGCACAGGTAATGGTTGCCGAGCGGGTTGGTGGCCAGATCGCGCGGCGGCGGGTAGGCGATGGGAACGCCGGCCGCGGCCTGCTGGATGCTGACGGCGTTGGACCAGGCGCCATTGGCAATGAGGGACGAGCCGACGTGCGCCCCCTTGCCGGTGATCGCGCGGCGGTACAGCGCCGCGGCGATGGCACCGAACAGGGCGAGCGAGGCCATGTGGTCGCCCATGCCGGGGGTGGACCGGGCCGGCGGGCTGGCGTCGCCGCCGCGCACCTGATCCATCAGCCCTGATCGCGCCCACCACGCCGTCGCGTCGAAGGCGGCGACGTCCTTCTCCGGCCCGGTCTCGCCATACCCTGTGAAGGACGCGTAGATCAGGCGGTCGTTGAGGTGCGCCAGGTCGCCATAGGCGATGCCGAGTCGGTCGCGCACCTTCAGCGGCATGTTGGTGATGAACACGTCGGCGGTGGCCACCAGCCGGCGGAGCAGCACCCGGTCGTCCTCCGCCTTGAGATCGAGGGCGACGCTGCGCTTGTTGCGGGCCAGCAGGGTCCAGTAATAGGCCTCCTCGCTCGGCGGCAGCCCGGGCGTGAGGTGAAAGGTGCGCATCGGATCGCCCGAGCCGGGCGGCTCCACCTTGATCACGTCGGCACCGAAGTCCGCCAGGATGGTTGCGGCCGCCGGCACGGCGACGAAGGAGCCGGCGTCGATCACGCGCAGGCCCGAAAACACGTTCTGCTGCTGGCTTGGTTCCTGGGCGGCGTCGGCCAAAGGGCATCTCCCGATCATCATGTCCCGTCGTGCTGCGGGGCTGCCGGGAACCTGTCATGCGTCGATGAGCGCCGCAACGTCCCTCAGTGCGTGGCGTCATGCCGCTGCGGCACCGGCCGATCCGCCGATGGGTGCGCCGGCCGGATCGGATGGTCCGTGAGGCGCAGCTCGGTCAGCCGTCGAGCTCGGGATAGTGCCGGAAGATGCCCTCTTCGTTGAGGGGGATGCGGCGCGGGCTCGCCAGATAGGCGGCGACCGCAGGAATCCCCTTCACGCGCGCGGCCAGGGCGGCCACCCGGGGTGTCTCGGCCAGCGTGCGCTGCGCCGCCTGCGGGAAGGCATAGGTCAGGCCTTGCACGATCTGGAACAGGGACAGGTCGGCATAGGTGAGGTCCGCGCCGACCAGGTGACTGTCGCCCGCGGGGTTCTGCCCGAGCACGCGCTCCAGCCAGCCGAGGAACTTGGGCATGCGCTCGCGGCAGAAGTCCTGCGCGCGCCGTTTCGCCTCCTTGCGCTGATCCTCGTAGTAGAGGCCGACCGCGATCGGATGATGGCTATCGTGTGCCTCGGCCACGAGGTCGGTCACGGTGAGCTGGATCTGGTGCGTCCACAGCCGTCCGGCCTCGTCCGCCGGTGCGAGGCCGAGCTTGCCGCCCAGATGCAGCAGGATCGCCGCCGTCTGGCCGATGACGAGGTCGCCGTCGCGCAGGAACGGCGGGGCGAAAGGCGGCGTCGCGAGGTCCGCGCCCTGCATCAGGCCGAGCATCTCGTCCATCCCGCGCCGACCGCTGCGGGCCACGTCGACGTAGGGGGCGGCGGCGGCCTCGAGTGCCAGGCGAACGAACTCGCCGCGCCCCTGGATGTTCGGCCAGTAGTAGAGCTCGTAGGGCATGGACCCGTCTCCATCGTGTGTCGCCGCAGGCGAACGGATGATTCGCGACGATGTTCCGTGATCGGGCAGCCGCCGCGGCGCGCAGAAGTGACACGCCCTGTCAATTGCTCAACGTCGACGTGGGGACCATAGCCGCAGTTGCCGCGCTGCCATCATCTCTTGTCGCTGTGCTGGCTCGGTTCCGGAAGCGGCAAAAGCCGCCTGCCTATGCGGGGTGATCTTTAGTGCGGTACGCGTCGCGGCGCCGAACGCCTGGTGCTCATGGTGGAACGCGGGCAACGTCAGCCTTTGTACGCCGACTTCCAGGCCCTGATGCTGGCACCTAGCGCTCTACGAACCTGCCGCCTGTCGTCAGTCGAGCCAAGGCAGAGCTTGCGAAAGATGACGTTGGCATACTCGAAAACAGCCTTGTTCATCATAGACCGATATTCGGAAGGTAGTTTATCGCTATCAATTAGTGTAAATAAGATTTTTTTGATCCAGACTCCATCATTTTTGATGTATATATCGACGCCATATGGCATTTTATCTCGGATAAGCAATTTAAAAAGCTTAGCGCGACCCTCGTTGTCCTCGCTTAAAATGTAGAAATTGACGATACCGGATCCATTGCTAGGGCATCTCAGATTGGTGATTCTGAAGTTGATTTCACTATTAGTCGGATCGCTGGGGAAATCCCACGGCTCCGGCGCATGTGACGGGCCCGCGGCACGAGCCTGGTCCCCAAAGCACGCCAGAGCCAAGCTTACAAGGATCGCGCGCATCAGCCTCACCCCACCGAGGGCGGCTTTCGCCAAGCCCTTCTTCCGTAATCTAGGTCGTTGTCAGCGTCAGCAGTGAATATTTCGCGGCGAGGAACGCGACCACGGCAGCAATGGGTCGCCCCATGAGAATGCATGCGGACTGCCGCCAGCCCGGCTTGATATGCGTGCGGCAGTAGCCCGCGCGCGCAGCGAGCGCTCAGCCGATGACAATGAACGCGGCGAACATCTCGACGACGATTAGCGTGCGTCCACATTGGTACGTGAATCGGGCTACTCGACACAACCAATTTTAATAGGCCAACCCGGAAACGACCTAGCAGTCAGAGTCTTGGAAGCTATGAATCCGGAGCGGAGTCTGGAGCGATCGAAGTTCGTGCATAGAGACAGCGACGAAGGTCAGCAAAGCTGACAACTAGGTTTCGCAATTCGCTCTCACAAGTGACCACATCCCGATATAAAATAATTGAAAAGAAAGGAAATTTGAAGTGGTGCGGGCGGGGGGACTTGAACCCCCACGGGCCGAAGGCCCTACGGATTTTCGTACCAGCTACGGCTTTCGCCGCCGCCCGGAGGGGCGTTTGTGGTCTGGACTATCCCTTCACCTTAGCGGAAGCCTTAGGTGCTGCCCGTCTAGTCTCTACACCTTCCCCGGATGGGGCTTGGCTCGGGATTGCCAGTGAAGGTTTCCCCGAATTTGGGCAGTTCTACATCCTGCGTTTCCGCGGGAGCACTCAATCGCTCAAGTCCGATGCGTCTACCATTTCGCCACGCCCGCGTGACGCGACCTCTATAGCCGTGCTTGGGCGTGCGGCCAAGCGTCGGGTCGGCACCGGAACCGGCTCACGCCGCGGCGATACGGTGCTCCGACGGATCGCCGAGCTCTGCCGGCGTCCAGCCGTAGAGCCAGTCGTAGCGGTCGATCAGCCGGCCGCCGAGCCGGGCCATCATCAGGTTGCGGCCGATGCTGAGCGGGGCGGGCAGGTGATAGACGCGCCCGTTCAGCTGCGCCGCCCGCTGCACGCGGGTGGCCCGTTCGCGGCGGGCCTCGGTGTAGAAGGCGAGGGCCGCATCGAGCGCCGTCGTCGTTGATGGAAGGGAAGCCAGGCACTGGGCGAGCACGGCGGCGTCCTCGATGGCGAGGGCGCCGCCCTGCGCCAGGAACGGCAGCACCGGGTGAGCGGCGTCGCCCAGCAGCACGATCCGGCCGGCGTGCCAGCGCCGCAACGGCGACAGGTCCTGGAGCGACCAGATACGCCAGTCCGCGGCTTGAGCCACCAATGCCCTGATCGGCGCCGCAGCGCGCAGGAAGGCCCGGTTCAGCTGGCGGCTGTCGCCCGCCTCGGTCCAACCCGACACCGGCTCCGCGGCGCGCTGCACGGCGACGATGTTCATCTGCCGGCCGGCGGCGACCGGATAATGCACGAGATGGCAGCCCCGCCCGAGCCATAGCCCGGTTTCTTTCCGCGGCACGCCCTCGGGCACCGCCTCGGCCGAAATCGTGGTGCGCCAGGCATGGTAGCCGTGCAGGCGTGGCCGCGCTCCGGGCTCCACGGTGCTGCGCAAGCGCGACCCGACGCCGTCGGCGGCGATGAGGAGCGCACCGCCCAGGGTGTCGCGCTGCCCTCCCGCCGTCTCGATCGCCACCTGCACGCTGTCGTCGCGCGAAACGGCGCCCAGGGCCGTGCGGCCGACGAGCAGGCGGGTATCGGTGCGGCTGCGGACGGCGTCGAGCAGGATCGTGTGCAGGTCGGAGCGGGCGATCGCCAGATAGGGGGCGCCGAAGCGCTCGCGCATGCCGGCGCCGAGCGGCGCCTCGGCGAGGCGACGGCCGCGTGCCAGATCGTGCACCGTGAGCCGGGCCGGCTCGACCGCATGGCGCATGAGGGCGGGCCCGAGCCCTAAGCCGAACAGGATGCCGCTGGCGTTGGGCGACAGCTGGATGCCCGCGCCGGCCTCGTTGAGTGCGGTGCGGCGCTCCAGCACGATCGCGGCGATGCCGACCTTGGCCAGGGCCAGAGCGGCGGTGAGACCGCCGATGCCGGCTCCAGCGATGATGACGCGTGCGGCGTCGGTCATGGAAAGATCGTCCGTCGGCGGCGACCCCGCATCGCTGCCGCAGGCAGGTGTCGATGGAGCGGTGCCACTAGGCTGGAAGGGTCACGATCGTCGCGCCGGGGTGCTCGAACATTTCGGCGCTTCTTCGAATCGCTGAAACGCTCTATCTCTTTGATTTGTCGCGCTTTCTCCACGCGAACCGGCGTCCACTTCGCTCGAAAACGCTCTAGGCGGCGACCTCGTCCGCCCACTTGCACTCCGGCGGCTCGCAGCGCCCCGATCCAAGGCTCGGGTCGAACTTGTACAGCGTCGAGCAATAGCTGCAGATGGCCTCGTCCGAATCGCCCATGTCGATGAAGATGTGCGGGTGATCGAATGGCGGCCGCGCTCCGATGCACATGAATTCGCGTGCGCCCACATGGATGGTGGCGACGCCAAGGTCGTTCTGGAAATGCGGGACGCCGTGCTCGGCCATGTCGCGTTTCTCGGGGCTGGGATCGAACTGCGCCGCACCATAGGCACTTGCGCCCGATGCCGCTAGTCTCGAATAGGCGCAAAACGGTGCACGGCGGCGGCTCCGGCAGAGCTTCAGCTCTTCTCCGCCCTATCCGCGCCGTCGCCTTCGATCTCGCCGCGCCGCTGCAGCCATTGCGCCGTCTGCCAGCATAGGATCGCCCAGGCGGCGCCGACGGTCCAGCCGGCCAGGATGTCGCTCGGGTAGTGCACGCCGAGGTAGATGCGGCTGGCGCCCACGAGCAGGGTCAACGTGATGGCGAGGCCGAGCAGGTAGGCCTTCAGCCGCCGTTTGGGCTCGACGCGGGCGAGCAGCGCGCCGAGGGTCAGATAGGTGATTGCCGACATCATGGCGTGACCGCTGGGGAAGCTCCACGAGCTCGCATCGACCACGTGCGCGACGAAATCCGGACGCGGCCGGCTGAAGATCTGCTTCAGCGCCCAATTGAGCACCGTGCCGCCGCCGATCGCCGCGAGCACAAGCAGCGCGGCGTGGCGTTTGCTGGCCATGGCGAGGTAGCCCACGGCGGCGAGGGTGATCAGCGTCAGCACGGCAGTGCCGCCCAGGCTGGTGAGATCCTTGACGGCCAGTTCGAACCAGCGCGGGCCGATGGGGTCGCCCACGTCGCCCGGGGTGCGGAGCGCCAGCAGGATGGCCTTGTCGAAGCCGAGCGTTTCGCCCTCGGCAACCTCGTTGGCAATGCTGACGAAGCCGAGCAGCAGGGCCGCCGAGACGAGGAGCGCGACGAGCGCGCCGACCTCCTGGCGACCGATGCGGCTGGCAAGGCTGCGGACGGACGGGATCTGGCTCATGATCCCGGTCTGCCACGCCGGGCCGTCCGGTTCCAGTTCAGCGTGCGGGTCGGGCGATCTGCAGCCGGGCCGGATCGGCCCTGCCGTCGGCAAGCGAGGCGTAGGTGGCGGTGAGGGCCTCCGGCCCGTCGGCGTAGCTCCGCGCGAACCACGGGGCCGATAGATCGGCAAAACGGTCGAGCGCCGCGGACAGCCGCTCCTCGAACCCGCCGGGCCCCCACGCCTTCACCAGGCGCTGGATGTGGGTGGGGGCAAAGAAGGCGTCCGCGTCCTGCCCCTGCCCGGCATCCCAATGCGTGCTGCCGACCCGGATGGCGCGCACCACACCGTCGCCGAGCGCCGCGGTGACGCGCCCGGCAAGAGCGGCATCGCCCGCCAGGTCGATCACGACGCTGGGGCCGAACCGGGGCAGGCGGTCGAGGTCGTCGTAGGCCAGCACCGGCTCGTAGCGCCGCGTAGCCTCGACGAAGCCGACGTTGCGCCGGGACGTCAGGCCGGCGACCGGAACGGACCCGTGCAGGAGCGTGGCGAGGCCCAGCGCCACCTTGCTCGACGCGCTGATCACCACGACCGTGCCGGCGCCGAAGAAGGCGTTCTCGCGCAGGAAGGCGTCGAGCACGAACGAGGCGATCAGCAGTGGCCGGAACAGGGCGTCGTTCTCGAGACGGACAGCATCGTTATCGTGCGTGGCCGCATACTGATTGTAGACCGGGTTGAGCCCGGCGCGGTGGGGGCTGTCGTCCCGCAGGCCGAGCCGGCTGCGGCTCGCCAGAATGGAAAAGCGGCTGCCCATCGGCACCAGGCCGAAGTAGCGCTCACCCGGGCGGACGTCGTCGTGGCCCGATGCAACGACGACGGCGTGCCCCCATGCCGGGATTCGTCCCCAGCCGGCCGCCGCCGGGAACAGCTGCCAGTAGCCGAGCGTGTCGCCGGTGGCCGCGTAGGTGAGGTTGTTGGCGCTGAGCGCAAAGCGCTCCACCGCCAGCACCACCTCGCCCGGTTCCGGTGGCCGGCCATCGACCTCGGCGACGACCCGCGTCCGATGAACGTCGGTGCGGGCGACCTCCAGCGTCCAGCTGGTCGCGGCGGGTCCGTGTTGAATGAAGCTTGCCATGGCCGCGGCATAGCCGAACGGCGCGGGCCGGGCGATCACGAAGGATGCAACGCCGATTGCGCGGCCCGCACGCGGCGGCGCGCCCTCGTCGTCCGGTGCTGCAATTGGCCCCATCATAGGAGCGAAAACTGGCCGTTTACCCCGGACCGGTTCCGGACAATGGTGGAGACCCGAAGGAGCCTCCGATGTATATCCCGCCCGCATTCCGCGAGAGTGAGCTGCCGGTCTTGCACGAGATGATGCAGGCGGCGCGGCTTGCCAACCTGGTCACCGCGACGCCCTCCGGCCTCATCTGCACGCCGCTTCCGCTGCTTCTGGATCCGGGCGAGGAGGAGCATGGCGTGCTCTATGGCCACCTCGCCCGCGCCAACAGCCAGTGGAAGGAGCCGGTGATCGGGGACGCCTTGGCCCTGTTCAACGGCCCGGATGCCTACGTCACCCCGTCCTGGTACGCGACCAAGCAGGAGACCGGGAAGGTCGTCCCGACGTGGAACTACATCGCCGTGCACGCCTACGGGCCGGTCGAGTTCTTCGAGGACGCCGACCGTCTGCTGGCGGTGGTGACCCGGCTGACGGAGCTCCACGAGCGCCCGCGGGCCCAGCCCTGGGCGGTGAGCGATGCGCCGCCGGAGTTCGTCAAGGCACAGCTGCGGGGCATCGTCGGCCTGCGCCTGCCGATCGCGCGGCTGGAGGGCAAGCGCAAGATGAGCCAGAATCGCGGCGCTGCCGATCGGGCCGGCGTCGCCGCCGGGCTCGCGGCGAGCGCGGATGCGAACGACCGGGGCGTCGCGGGCCTCATCCCACCCTGACCGCCCCGGGACTGGCTGGTGTTCACGCTGCGCGCCAGGGCCATTGCCGCTGCGCATAACCGAGCTTATGGTGCCTGCAACGTCCGCCGCCAGTCGGTCGAGAGGAAGCGCACTCCGTTCCATGGCCTGCACGATCGAGCCTCCCGAGCCCATGCTTTCGCGGCAAAGCCGCATCGCCATCCCCTCCGCCCATCGTACCTCAGGCTCCGCCCATGCCGACGCGCGCTGAGCTGATCACCGCGCTCTCGCGGGAGGGTACGTTCCAGATCATCGAGTCCACCGATGCCCACGGGCTGCCGACGCGCGTTTATTCGCACGCGCCGCGCTCGCTGCGGGCTGTGCTGGAGGCGACCCGCGCCTGGGGCGACCGGCCCTTCCTCACCTACGAGGATGAGACGCTGAGCTTCCGCGACCATTGGCGCCGCGTCGCGGCGCTGGCCCATCACCTGCGCGCCAGCGGCATCGCCAAGGGCGACCGCGTCGCCATCGGCATGCGCAACTACCCGGAATGGGTGGTGAGCTTCTGGGCCTGCCAGGCCATCGGCGCGGTCACCGTCGCTCTCAATGCCTGGTGGACGGGGCCGGAGCTCGTCTTTGCGCTTCAGGACAGTGGGGCGAGCGCGTTGCTGCTCGACGGCGAACGGCTGGAGCGCCTGGGGCCGGAACTCGCCCGCCTGGCGCCGAAGACCCTGGTGGTGGCTCGCGCCGGCGACCGTCCGGGGCAGGGGCTGAGCTTTACGGCCGTCACCGCGGGCGAGGCCGATGAGCTACCGGAGGCCGAGATCGGCCCGGAGGATTTCGCGACGATCCTCTACACGTCCGGCACGACCGGCCGGCCGAAGGGGGCCGTCGCCACCCACGCCAACCACGTCACCAATCTCTGGAATTCGCTGCTCGGCGTGGAGGCCGGCCGCCGGCTGGCGGGGCTCGCGCCGGGCGCGGAGGTGCCGCAGCCGCGCGCGCTGCAGACATTTCCCTTCTTCCACATCGGCGGCATGACCGGCCTCTACGTGAACACAGCGCTGGGGGCCCAGCTCGTGGTCATGTATCGCTGGAGCGCGATCGAGGCCGTCAAGCTGATCGAGCGGCACAAGCTCACCAGCGCCGGCGGCGTGCCGATGGTGGTGCGCCAGCTCCTCGAAGCGGCGGCGGAATTCGGAGGCGATCTCTCGACCCTCCAGGGGCTGACTTCGGGCGGGGCCTCGGTGCCGCCCGACCTGATCCGCCGCATCGGCAGCGATTTCGACGCCAAGGTGGCGCCCGGCAACGGCTACGGCCTGACCGAGACGACGAGCGCCGTCATCTCCAACAGCGGCGCCGAATACCTCGCCCATCCCGATAGCATCGGGCGGCCGATGCCGACGGCCGACATCCGCGTCGTCGACGATGGCGGCCGGGACGTGCCGGACGGCGCCGTGGGCGAATTGTGGGCACACGGGCCCAACATCATCCCCGGCTATTGGGACAATCCCGACGCCACCGAGGCCGCATTCGGCGGCGGTTGGTTCCGCACCGGCGACCTCGGCTACCGCGATCCGAGCGGGCTCTATTACGTCGTCGACCGCAAGAAGGACGTGGTGATCCGCGGCGGCGAGAACGTCTATTGCGCCGAGGTGGAGAGCGCCATGATCGAGCACCCGCTGGTGCTCGACGTCGCCGTCCTGGGCGTGCCGCACCGGGAGTGGGGCGAGGAGGTCGCGGCCGTCGTGCAGGTGGCCGCGGACGGCGACGGCGATCCGACGCCGGAGATCGTGGCGCATGTCGCCGGAAAGCTCGCCCGCTTCAAGGTGCCGACCACCGTGCGGCTGACCACCGAGGAGCTTCCGCGCACGGCGACCGGGAAGATTCTCAAGCGCGAGCTTCGGCGCCTGTTCGAGGCGTGAGCCCCAGTTGGAGGCCACGCGTGCCCATGGCGCGTCACTTGGCGCGCGCGCCCGCGGCGGGCCAGCGGCCGGCCCGGTCCGTGCATTCGTGCTCAATTCGCAGCGCTTCCGTTCGGCGATCTGCGCATTCGGCGAGCACATGAGTTTCGTTTATAGTCGTTCTCATAACTTCTAATTTTTCATTTCCAGTTCTCTTTCATAGCCTTCCTCCCAGTTCAGCCAATCTGCGCAAGCAGTCGCGTTCAGCTGAAAGTAATCGTCAAGCTGGGAGAGCTGCTGTCATGAGCAAAGACACCGCCGGTCCGTCTGCGCCCGCTCGATCCGACGTTGCGGCGACGGGCGAAGGGCTCAACCGCAGGACCTTCCTCAAGGCAGGGGCCGCGACAGCCGGCGCCGCCGCAGGCGCCGGCGCGATCACCGGGTTCCCTACTATCTGGGCGCAGGAGATCAAGGACATCGAGCTGCGTCACGTGGGCGTCTCCTACTCCGTCGTGAAAGCGATCGGCGACCAGGCCTCCAAGGACCTGGGCTTCAAGGTGACGATGCAGAATCTCGACACCTCGGCCGCCATCAACCGCTTCGTCACCCAGCCCAATTCCGTCGACATCGCCGACGTCGAGGGCTGGCAGTCCAAGGTCGCGACCCGGCGCGGTGTGATTCAGGGCATCGAGGTGAAGAAGATCAAGGAATTCGATAATATTCTGCCGATTTTCACCAAGGGCGAGATCAACGGTCACAAGATTCCGCGCCAGGGCATCTCGCCCTACGAAGCCATGTATATCGCCAAGTCGGACGCCACCGAGCTCAATGACGGTGTCAGCGACTGGATGACCTTCCTGCCTCAGGTCTACAACGCCGATTCCATCGGCTACCGTCCCGATCTCGTCGGCCACGAGGTGACCGAATGGAAGGAGCTCATCGACCCCAAGTTCAAGGGCAAGGCGGCCATCCTCGACGTGCCCGCGATCGGCATCATGGATGCGGCGCTGTGCTTCGAGAGTGCCGGGCTGATCAAGTACGGCAACAAGGGCAACATGACCAAGGCCGAGATCGACTTCACCATCGACAAGCTGATCGAGCTGAAGAAGTCCGGCCACTTCCGCGCCACCTGGACCACCTTCGACCAGTCGGTGCAACTCATGGCCGCTGGTGAGGTCATCATCCAATCGATGTGGTCGCCCGCCGTCGCCGCCGTCCGCGTCAAGGGCATTCCCTGCGTCTATGCGCCGGTGAACATCAAGGACGGCAAGGAGGGCTATCGCGGCTGGTGCAACGGCATGGCGCTGATGAAGCATCTCTCCGGCAAGAAGCTGGAGGCGGCCTACGAATACCTCAACTGGTACCTGTCGGGCTGGCAGGGCGGCTTCGTCGCCCGCTACGGCTACTACAGCCCGGTGCCGTCGACGGCCAAGACATTTCTGACGCCGGCGGAATGGGACTTCTGGTACGAGGGCAAGCCGGCGCCCGCCGTCATCAACGACCCCTATGGCGTGCCCATGGAGCAGCCCGGCGCCAAGCGTGACGGCGGCTCGTTCCTCGAGCGCGTGACCAACATCTCGTGCTGGAACACCCTGATGGACGAAAGCGCCTACATGAACAAGCGCTGGAACGACTTCAAGGTTGCTTGATAGTTGCCTGTTCAGAGTGATTTTCACTCATTGAGCGCGGTGGATGCCGGCTCAAGCCCGGCCATGACGAGGCTTGGGCGGAGAGCGCTCATCCTCGGCGTCCTGCGCGGGCTTGGCCCGGGTGTCCATCGGCTCAGGAACAATGGAACCGCGATGACCTCGTCGTCTCCCTCCCGCGGCAAGTGGTCCGGCTGGCTGCTGGTCTCGCCGCTGGTGCTGGTGCTGGTGCCGTTCTTCGTGCTGCCGATCGTCATCGTGCTGGTGGCGAGCTTCCTGGAGAGCGACGGCTTCGGCGGCCTGATACGCACCTTCACGCTGGCCAACTACGGTGGGCTGCTGTCGTCGAAGCTCACCCTCGCGCTCTACCTGGAGACCGTGAAGTTCGCGGCGCTGACCTGGTTCTTCTCGCTGATCATCGGCTTCTTCGTGGCCTATTTCCTGGCCTTCCACGTCAGGAACCAGCTGCTCGCCATCGGGCTCTTCCTGCTCTGCACGGTGCCGTTCTGGACCTCCAACATCATCCGCATGATCTCGTGGATCCCGCTGCTCGGGAAGGAGGGGCTGATCAACACGGCGCTGATCAAGACGGGCCTGATCGGCCAGCCGCTGGAGTTCCTGCTCTTCTCCGGCTTCGCCGTCGTAGTGGCCTATGTGCACCAGCTCACCATCTTCATGATCGTGCCGATCTTCAATTCCATGGCGCGCATCGACAGGCGGCTCCTGGAGGCGGCCGTCGATGCCGGCACCAGCCGCTTCGACGTGCTGCGTCTCGTCGTCGTGCCGCTGACCAAAAGCGGCATCGCGCTCGGCTCGATCTTCGTCATTTCCATCGTCATGGGTGACTTTTTCGTGGTGAAGGTGATGTCGGGCGGCGGCACGGCGTCGGTGGTCGGTGCCTTCTACGAGGACATCGGCGTGCTGCAATATCCGGCGGCGGCCGCGAGCGCGGTGCTGCTCACCCTGGTGCTGAGCGCGCTGGTGCTGCTGATCCTGCGCTCGGTCGACATCCGCCGGGAGATCGCCCAATGACCGTGCTCGCGACGCCCGTGGCGCTGGCGCGCGCCCGTGCGGCTGCCCGCCGCGAGGGTCGGCCCTGGACATTCTATGCGCTGGCGGGGCTGTTCATCTTCTACGTCGTCGCGCTCTATGGGCCGATGATCTGCATCTACGTCCTGTCGTTCCAGGATGTGCGCGGCGGCCTCGTCTTTCCGATGAAGGGAATGTCCCTGCACTGGTTCGTCGACCTGTTCACCCAGGTCCGCACCGGAGACGTGAAGGGCTCCTTCGATCGCTCGATCAAGCTCGCGGTCCTGGTGACGGCGATCACCGTCGTGGTGTCGTTCATGGCGGGACTGGCGTTCCGGCGCCGCTTCCCCGGCGATACGGCCGTCTTCTACCTGATGATCGGCAGCCTGGTGGCGCCCGGCCTGGTGCTCGGCATCGGCACCGGGCTCCTGTTCAACGCCCTCGGCATCGAGACGAGCTGGTACACCTCCGCGCTCGGCGCGCAGCTCTCCTGGATCCTGCCGTTCGGCGTGCTGGTGATGTTCGCCGTCATGTCGCGCTTCAACCGGGTCTGGGAGGAGGCCGCCTGGGACCTCGGCGCCTCCCGCTGGCAGACCATCTGGCTCGTCATCGTGCCGATCATCGCGCCGGGCCTGATCGCCGTCGGCTTGTTCGGCTTCACCCTCTCCTACGACGAGTTCGCGCGCACCTTGCAGACGGCGGGTTCGCTCAACACCCTGCCGCTGGAGATCTGGAGCATGACACTCAACGTGACCTCGCCGTCGCTCTACGCCCTCGGCACGGTCACCACGATCATCTCCTTCGCCATCATCGGCGCGAGTCTTGCGACGATCGCGCTCATTCAGCGGCGGCGCGCCGAAGGTGGCCGCCCGGGAGGACATGCGTGATGAGCCTCGGCCCAGGCCACATCGAGCTCGCCGGCGTCTCGAAGAGCTATGACGGCCAGACGACGGCGGTCGACGCCATCAACCTGAAGATCACGGACGGCGCCTATTGCTGCCTGCTCGGGCCCTCCGGCTGCGGCAAGACCACCATCCTGCGCATGATCGCCGGCCACGAGGAGCCGACCACCGGCGAGATCCTGATCGGCGGCGAGGACGTCGTCGGCCTGCCGCCGGTGGCGAGGCGCACGGCGATGATGTTCCAGTCCTATGCGCTGTTTCCGCACCTCTCCGTGCGCGACAATATTGCCTTTCCCCTGCGCGTGCGCGGCCGCTCGAAAATGGACCGCCATGCCGCTGCCGATGCGATGATCGAGAAGGTGCGGCTCGGAGAGCTCGCCGACCGTCTGCCGGCGCAGCTCTCCGGCGGCCAGCAGCAGCGGGTGGCGCTGGCCCGCGCCGCCATCACCGAGCCACGCGTTCTGCTGCTCGACGAACCGCTCTCGGCGCTCGACGAGCAGTTACGCGTCCAGATGCGCCAGGAGCTCCGCCGCATGCAGCGCGAGCTCGGCATCACCTTCGTGCATGTGACGCACACGCAGCTGGAGGCCATCGCGCTCGCCGACCTGGTGGTGGTGATGGACAAGGGCGTCATCCGCCAGGCCGGCGCGGCGCGGGACATCTACGCCGCCCCCAGGGACCGCTACGTCGCCGAATTCCTCGGAGGCCAGAATGTCTTCTCCGGCAAGGTGCAGCGGGTCAACGGCGTCAGCGTGACGCTCGCGGCGCCCGAGTTGCGCGCCATCGCCGTGCCGCTGGGCTCGGCCCGTCCCGACGCGGGCGACACCATCGACGTGGCGGTGCGCCGCGACGACATCGTGCTGCTGCGCCCGGGCGTGCCCCTCGCCGACGGCCTGTCGTCGCTCTCCGCGCGCGTGCTCGGCGTCGAGTACCAGGGTAATTTCGTCAAGGTGATGCTCGACGCGCTGGGGCCGTCCGAGTTCGTCGCCTACGTGCCCGAGCGCGACTTCTTCCGCGATCCGCACCAGATCGGCGACGTCGTCGTCGCCGCCTGGCAGGCCGACCGGGCCCGCCTGCTCGCTTAGCGCGTGATTCCGAAAAGCGGGTGTCGGTTTTTGGACAAGTTCACGCTCAAGCAAAGACTTAGAACGCGATGCCGATCCGAAGAAAAATCATCTCGTTCTAAGCAACACGAGGGACATCCATGGCCTTAAGCTTCACGCTCAACGGCAAGCCCCGCCAGGTCGAGGCGGCGCCGTCGACCCTGGTCAGCGAGCTGCTGCGCGATCACCTGGGGCTCACCGGCACCCATGTGGGCTGCGACACCAGCCAGTGCGGCGCCTGTGTGGTGTTGCTGGACGGCCGGGCGGTGAAGAGCTGTACTCTCCTGGCGCCGGCCCTCGACGGCGCCTCGGTGACGACCATCGAGGGGCTCGCCAAGGGCGAGGTGCTGCACCCCATGCAGCAGGCCTTCCACCTCAACCACGGCCTGCAGTGCGGCTTCTGCACGGCGGGCATGGTGATGACCGCGGTCGCGCTCGTCGCCGACAATCCGTCGCCGACCGAGGCGGAGGTCCGTGCCGGCCTGGAGGGCAACATCTGCCGCTGCACGGGCTACCAGAACATCGTCGCCTCGATCTTGGCCGGCGCCGCTGCCATGCGCAGCGCGTCGGACGTGGCGGCCTAATCCGGGAGGAACTCGAGCCATGGGCAAGGCGATCGGCATCGGCGCAGCCCCCCTGCGCAAGGAGGATTTCCGCTTTCTCACGGGACGCGGCAATTATGTGTCCGACCTCAAGCGGCCGGACATGAGCTACGGCGTGTTCGTCCGCTCACCCCACGCCCACGCGCTTCTCACCGGCATCGACGCCAGCGCCGCGCTGGCAGCGCCCGGCGTGCTCGCGGTGCTCACCGGCGCCGATGTGGCGGCCGACGATCTCGGCGGCCTGCCGTGCGGCTGGGGCATCACGGACAAGTCGGGCGAGCCGATGAAGGAGCCGGCGTTCCCGCTGCTGGCCCAGGGCAAGGTGCGCTTCGTCGGCGACATGGTGGCGTTCGTCGTGGCCGAGACGCTGGAGCAGGCACACGATGCCGCCGAGCTGGTTGCCGTCGGCTACGACGCGCTCCCGGCCGTGGTCGGCGTGCTCGACGCGGTGCGGGACGGCGCCCCGCTGCTGTTCGACGACGTGCCCGGCAACCTCTGTGCCGACTGGGAGCTGGGCGACCGGGCCGCAACGGACCTCGCCTTCACCCGGGCGGCCCACGTCGCCCGCCTCAGCCTCGTCAACAACCGGCTGATCGGCAACCCGATGGAGCCGCGCGCCGCCGTCGCCGAGTACAATGCCGGCACCGGCCATTACACGCTCTACTCCACCAGCCAGTTTCCGCACGTGGTGCGCTTCCTCATGAGCGCGCTGGTGCTCAAGGTGCCCGAGCAGAAGGTGCGGGTGGTGGCGCCCGACGTGGGCGGCGGCTTCGGCGTCAAGCAGTTCCACTACGGCGAGGAGGCCGTGGTCACCTGGGCCGCCCGCAAGGTGGGCCAGCCGATCAAGTGGGTCGCCGACCGTTCGGAAGGCTTCGTCTCCGACCGGCACGGCCGCGACCATGTCACGGAGGCCGAGCTCGCCCTGGACGAGACCGGCAGGTTCCTGGGCTTCCGGGTGGCGACGCTGGCCAACATGGGCGGCTACCTCTCGACCTTCGGCCCCAATATTCCGACCAATCTCTACGCGCCGTTGCTGAGCGGCGTCTACGTGATGCCGCAGATCTACTGCAACGTGAAGGTCGTGTTCACCAACACCGTGCCGGTCGACGCCTACCGCGGCGCCGGGCGGCCGGAGGCGACCTTCCTGGTCGAGCGGATGGTCGACGTGGCCGCGGCCGAGATGGGTATCGACCGGGTCGAGATCCGCCGCCGCAACATGATCCCCAGGGAGGCTTTCCCCTACCAGACGCCGGTGCTGCTCCAGTACGACTCGGGCGACCCCGGCGGCTGCCTGGACCGGGCGCTGGTCGCCGCGGATGTGGCCGGCTTCGGTGCCCGCAAGGCGGCATCGGCCCGCAGCGGCAAGTTCAGGGGCCTCGGCTTCTCCACCTATATCGAGGCGTGCGGGCTGGCGCCATCGCGCTTCGCCGGGCGCCTGGGCGCGCGCGGCGGCCTCTACGAGAGCGCCACCGTCCGCGTCCACCCGACGGGGCAGGTGACGGTGCTGATCGGCACCCACAACCACGGCCAGGGCCACGAGACCACCTTCGCCCAGATCGTCTCGGAGAAGCTCGGCGTCGCCTTCGAGGACGTCGACATCGTCTTCGGCGACACCGACAAGGTGCAGTTCGGCATGGGCACCTACGGCTCGCGTTCGCTGGTCGTCGGCGGCGCGGCGCTCTCCAAGGCGAGCGACAAGGTGGTGGCCAAGGGCAGGAAGATCGCCGCCCACCTGCTGGAGGCGGGCGAGGCGGACATCGCCTTCGAGGCCGGCGTCTTCAAGGTGGCGGGCACCGACCGCGGCAGGACCTTCGCCGAGATCGCCGGCGCCGCCTATGTGCCGCATAACTACCCGTTGGAGATCCTCGAGCCGGGGCTGGAGGAGCAGGCCTACTACGATCCCGTCAACTTCACCTATCCGGGCGGAGCCCACATCTGCGAGGTCGAGGTCGACCCGGAGACCGGAACCGTCACGATCGTCGGCTACACCGGCGTCGACGACGTCGGCACGGTGATCAACCCGATGATCGTCGAGGGGCAGCTGCACGGCGGCATCGTGCAGGGCATCGGCCAGGCGCTCTGCGAGAGCGCCGTCTACGACGAGAGCTCCGGCCAGCTGCTCAGCGGCTCGTTCATGGACTATTGCATGCCACGGGCGGACACGAGCCCGCACATGAGCGTCGCCACCCATTCGACCCTGTGCACCCATACGCCGATGGGCGTAAAGGGCTGCGGCGAGGTGGGCACCATCGGCTCGCCCGCCGCGGTCATCAATGCCGTGGTCGACGCCCTGTCCCACCTCGGGGTCACCCACGTCGACATGCCGGCGACGTCCAACCGGATCTGGCGCGTGATCCAGAACGCCGCCTTGCCGCGGGCGGCCGAGTAGGGGGAGCCATGAAAGCGTTCGATTATCACCGGCCCGCCGCGGTCGGGGAAGCCGCGGCCCTCCTGGCCACGCTCGCCGACAGCCGGCCGCTCGCCGGCGGCATGACCCTGCTGCCGACACTGAAGCTCCGGCTTGCCGAAGCGCCTGCACTGATCGACCTGTCGCGGCTCTCCGAGGCCCGCGGCATCAAGCAGGACGGCGATGCGCTGGCCGTCGGCGCCATGACCTGCCACGCGGACGTGGCAGCCTCGCCGCTGGCCAAGGCGCTGATTCCGGGGCTGGCGCAGCTGGCCGGGTCGATCGGCGACCCGGCGGTGCGCAACCGCGGCACCATCGGCGGCTCGCTCGCCAACAACGACCCGTCGGCCGACTACCCCGCCGCGGTGCTGGCGCTCGGCGCCGTCATCGTCACCAGCCGGCGCGAGATCCCGGCGGACGACTACTTCGTCGGCCTGTTCGAGACGGCGCTCGAGCCGGATGAGATCATCCTGGCGGTGCGCCTCCCCGTACCGAGAGCGGCGGGTTACGCCAAGCTGCGCAACCCGGCGTCGCGCTTTCCCACCGTCGGGGTGTTCGTGGCGGACACGAGCGCCGGCGTGCGCGTCGCGGCCAACGGCTTCGCGCTCGGCGTGGCGCGCCTGCCCGAGTTCGAGAGCGCGCTGGCGAACCACTTCGCACCCGATGCGGTGGCCGGCATCCACGTGGATGCGGAAGCCTTCAGCTCCGACATCCACGCGGAGGCCGCCTACAAGGCGCACTTGGTGGGTGTGATGGCGCGCCGCGCCGTGTCCACGGCCCTTGAGCTGCGCGGACCGCCTTAGAGCGTTTTCGAGCGAAGTGGACGCCGGTTCGCGTGAAGAAAAAGCGGCAAATCAAACAGATAGAGCATTTCGGCGATTCGAAGAAACGCGGAAATGCTCTAGAGCGCTGCGCGACCGGGCGGACCCGGCCGGTCTTCCCACGGCGCGCAGCGGCGCTCCGCGGGAAGACGCTCCACTCGACGGAACGGGTGAACGATGAGGCGGCGCGCCTGCGCGCCGCCCACGGGCTAGCCTTTTTCATGATCATACGAGGCGCACGATGTCCCTGACGAGCCAAGCCGACGACAGCCGGCCGTCGCCCAACGACCTTGCCCGTCTGTCCGCGGCGGAGCTGATGGCCGGCTACCGGAGCGGGGTGTTCACGCCGCGCGACGTCATCGACGAGGTGATCGCGGCGCTCGAGCGCACCGACCGCGCCTGCAAGGTGATGGTCGAGCCATTGTTCGAGGCGGCGCGGCGCGAGGCGGACGCGGTGACGGCCACCTGGCGTGCCGGCGAGCCCACAGGCCCGCTCGCCGGCGTTCCCGTCACCATCAAGGATCTGGTGTTCGTCGCCGGCGCGCCGGCCCGCGGCGGCGCGCCGGCCAACGAGGGCTTCGTGCCGCAGCAGGACGCCGCCGTGGTGGCGCGCCTGAAGGTCGCGGGCGCCATCGTCACCTGCAAGACCACGACCTGCGAGGCCGGCTACAAGCTCACCGCCGACAGCCCAATCTCCGGCATCACCCGCAACCCCTGGAATTTGTCGCGGACCAGCGGCGGCTCCAGCGGTGGGGCGGCGGCGGCCGTGGCCGCGGGTTGCGGACCCGTCGCCGTCGGCACCGACGGCGTCGGCTCGATCCGTGTCCCATCATCGTTCTGCGGCGTGTTTGGCATCAAGCCCACCTTCGGGCTGGTGCCGCGCTCCCCCGGCTTCTCGCCGCCGTCCTGGGGCTCGCTCGCGCATACTGGGCCGATCGCCCGCACCGTCGGCGACGCCGCCCTGATGCTGGGTGTGATAGCCGGCTATGACGGTCGCGACGGCGCGAGCCTCCCGGTCCAGGCACAAACCTACACAGCGACGGCCGGCCGGCTCGACGGCGTGCGTGTCGCCGCCAGCGTGGACCTGGGCCACGCGGCGGTCGAGCCGGACGTCCGGTCTGCGTTCGCGGCAGCGGTCGATCTTCTGGCCGACCTGGGCGCCGCGGTGGCGCCGGATCATCCGGGCATCGATCCGGAGGCGCTCGAGCGAACCTTGAAGCCGATCGCGCTCACCGAGCAGGCGGCTGCCGTCAACCACCGTGCCGCTGGGGATCTCGGCCGCTCCGACGCGGACTACGTCGCCGCCGTGGCACGTGGCCGGAGCTATTCCGGCATCGACTATGTGGAGGCGGGCTACCGCCGGGGCGAACTGCGAAGCGCCTTCCTCGAGCAGTTCAGGCGCGCCGACGTGCTCGTCACACCGACGGTCGCCGTCACGGCTTTCGCCGCCGGCACGCTCGGCGCGCCCGTGGTCGATGGCCGGCCCGTCGATCCGCATCTGGGCTGGTCGCCCTTCTCCTGGCCGATCAACCTGGCGGGCCTGCCCGCTGCCACGGTGCCGATCGGCTTCGACCGCGACGGTCTGCCGATCGGCCTGCAGATCGTGGCGCCGTGGCTAGGCGAAGCCCTCCTCCTCCGCATCGCCGCCGCGCTCGAGCGGGGCCGGCCGTGGCAGGCGCGCTGGCCGGTGCTCTGAGCCTCTCGCACGAGTCTTGCATGGCAGCGGGGCGATGAACCTCGTCAGCCTCGACATCCGCATGCTGCGGTCGCTGATCTCGGTCGTCGAGACCGGGAGCATCACCGAGACCGCGCGGCGCTTGGGCCGGACCCAGCCGGCGATCACCCTGCAATTGCAGCGCCTGGAGGAGCTGGCGGGCCGCGCCCTGTTCGATCCGGAAAATCGTCGCATCGTGCTGACGCCGGACGGCGAGACCGTGCTCGCCTATGCCCGCTCGATTCTGCGCCTGCACGACGAATTGCTGTCGCAACTCGCGGCACCGACCATCGAGGGCCACGTCGTCCTCGGCACGCCGGACCTCTACGCGGCGTTCATGCTGCCGTCGATCCTGGCGATCTTCCGGCGCGCCTTTCCACGCATCCAGGTCGAGCTCAACTGCGCGCTGTCGACGCCGCTGGTCGGCCTGGTGAGGCGTGGCGAAGTCGACGTGGCGCTGGTGACGCGCATGAACGATTTCACCGGCGGCCAGGTGGTGCGCCAGGAGCAGCTGATCTGGATGGCCGGCGAGCGGTCGACCGCGCATCTGGAGGACCAGGTGCCCCTGGCGCTGCTGCCGCCGGGCAACATCTACCGCGACCACGCCATCGAGCGGCTCGAGGCGGTGCACCGCCGCTGGCGCGTCGCGTGCGTCAGCGCCAGTGTCGCCGGCCTACAGGCCGCCGCCTTCGCCGGCATGGCCGTGACCGTGCTCGGGCGCAGCGCATTGGTGCCGTCCATGCGCGAGATCGGCGCGCCGGAAGGCTTTCCGCCGCTGCCCAAGGTCGACCTGCTGCTCTACAAGTCGAACACAGCGACGTCGAAGGCGGCGCGGGCGCTGCACGACTATTTGGCCCACTATCTGAGTCTCGGCGAAGGGATCGGCACCGCCGGCGAGTACCCCGCCGTTGCGTCTCAGTAGGGCCGGCGCGGGACAAGTGCCGCATAGTGAATTTGGCGTTTCGCGTGGATGGACGGCCGGGCTGATGCGGCCATCCATCGATTTGAGAAACACAAGCCAACGCCATGGCGCGAACCGGCAAACATTGCCGCGCGCCGCGACTAGGCAAATTCAACTTCATGCCGGATGACGAAGGGCGAGAGCAATGTATCGACCTCTTCTGCGATCGCCTTGCGCTCGTCTTCGGCGACGCCGGCGAGCGTGACGGTGGCGACGCTGCCGTGGCTCCCATGCGGGCGGACGTCGACCTTGCAGTCGATCCCTTTCTCCCGCAGCGGAGCGAGAACGCCGTTGAACACGCGTGTCGCGGCATCCCACCGGAGCTTGGGCTTGAACACCTTGCCGACGCCGGTGAGCGGCATCGGGTCAATCGGAATGATCTGCACGGGCACGGCGGCCCGCTCGGGCGTCCGCTCCCGCACCCAGGCCTCCAGTTCACCGGGAACAACCTGTGCCCCGGGCTTCAGCTGAACGTAGCCTACCGGCAATTCGCCGGCATAGGCGTCGGGTTGGCCGACCACGGCGGCGAAGCCGACGGCGGGGTGCTGGAACATGATGTCTTCGACGGGGCCGGGGTCGATATTGTGGCCGCCCCGGATCACCAGGTCCTTGGCCCGACCCGTGATCCAGAGAAAGCCGTCGTCGTCGAGGCGGCCGAGGTCGCCGGAGTTGACCCAGTCGCCGTCGACGAATGCACCTTGATTGTGCGCGTCGTTGAGATAGCCGCCGAAGACGCCCGGCCCGGCCATGACGACGACGCCGATCTCGCCCACGGCGCAGTCACGGGCGCCCTTGCCATCGGGATCCGGCTCGACGATGCGCACGCGGCTGTAGGGCAGGGGAAGGCCGACGGAGCCGAGACGGATGGGACGCTCGCCATGGGCCAAGGTGTGGACGCCACAGGTCTCGGTCATCCCGTAGACCTCGACCACCGGCAGATCGAACTTCTCCTGAAGCGCCTTGCCGACCGCGACCGGGATCGCGGATCCGCCGCCGGCCGCATAGCGAAGGCTCGACAGGTCGGCGTTGCCGGGAGGAATGCCGAGCGTTGCGGCGAGAACGGTCGGAACGCTCGCCAGGACTTCGGGTTTGAAGCGTTCGACCAGTCGCCAGATGTTGGCGACGCTGGCGGGGTTGCGCCATCCGGCGGGAGACAGCACGACGAGGCAGTTGCCGCCCGCCAGCGCTGCAAGCGCCTGCGTCAGCGAGCCGCCCACATGGAACAACGGCATGCCGAACAGCAAATTCCGTCCGGCGGACGATTTGAGCATGAGGTTGCAGGCCCAGGCCTGGTAAACTTGGTTGCCATGCGTATGCCTAACAAGCTTTGGCGTACCGGTCGTGCCGCCCGTATGGAAGTAGGCGGCGATCTGGTCACTTGAGATCGTCCTGCCGCTGACGAGACGATCTGTCGGTTGCTGCTTGATCAGCTCGGCGAAGGAATGGATCCCGTTCCCCGGATCGCCCGGGCCGTAGACCTGTACGATGGCCTTGAGATGCTTCAACTGGGGCCGCAGCGCCTCGACCTTTTGCCAGATGTCCGTTCCCGGCATCGGTCCGAGCGCCACGAGGACGCGGGTCTGTGCGGCTTCCAGGATCTCAGCGATCTGATGGGGCTCGAGCAGCGGGTTGACGGGATTGGCGATGCCGGCGGCTTCGGCACCGAACAGCGTGATGAAGGCCTCGGGGACCAGCGGAAGCAGGAAGCTGACGACGTCATCGCTGCCGACGCCCAGCGCGTGGAACATGTTGGCCGCCTGCGTGACGCCATCAATGAAGGCGCGGTGGCTGATGACAGCGGGCGCCTCGGCAGGATCGGCATTGGGCAAAAACTGAATGGCCGGCGCCTCCGGATCGTGCGCCGCACCCAACTGGATCGCTTCGTATGTGCTCTGCGCGGCGATCCGCTCCCCATACGGCGTTTGCTCGAAGGCGCGAACGTCGGCCTCCGTAGCAAAGCCTGGATATGCGTCGCAAATGCAACGATCGAGCAAGTGAATGCCCGCCATGACCTGCCTCCCGATGTTGTTGTTCGTATCTTGAGCCGTCCAGTTGAGCGATCTTTGGGCCGCTGCGCAAGGAGGCGGCAGTTGACACACGCGGCTGTTGCGGAGGCCCGACCGGGGCGTCCGTGTCCATGCGTCGGCAGCAGGTTCGGCGTCGCGCGGCCGGCGCCGCAGACGAAGCCCAGGTGGACGCCGCGAGCCTTCGGGCGGCGGCGGCCGCTGAAGCCGTTACGCGGGGGCGGCCGGGCCGTCGATCAGCTCCAGCAGGCTGGCGACGATGCCGTCCGGCACGGCGACGGCGCCCGGATCGCGCGGGATGTCGCTGGCGATCAGGATCGAGCGCAGGCCGGCCCGCTGGCCGGCGACGATGTCGGTGCCGATCTGGTCGCCGATCATCACCGTGTCGGCCGGGGCGGTGCCGAGATAGGCGAGCGCCTGCTCGATCAGCAGCGGCTCCGGCTTGCCCACCACGATCGACGCAGCGCCCGGCACCGCGGCGCTGACGGCCGCCGCGAGCACGCCGACGCAGGGTTCGTAGCCATCCTCGGTGGGTGCCAGGACGTCGGGATTGGTGACGATGATGGCCGCGCCGCCAAGGGCCGCGCGCACCGCGGTGCGCAGCTTCGCATAGGTGAGTTCCGCGTCGAAGCCGAGCACGACCACCTCGGCGTCGTCCGCGCCGAGGTGGTAGCCCGCCTGCCGCAGGGCATCGAGGAGCGGCTCCTCGCCGATGGCGAACACGCGCGTGCCCGCCGGCCAGCGCCCCCTCATGACGGCGGCGGTGCCGGAAACCGTGTTGAACACCTGCGCCGGCGTTGCCGGGATGCCCATGCGATCGAGCTTGGCCGCGAACTGCTCGGCCGACTTGGTGGCGTTGTTGGTGACGAAGGCATACGGGATCCCGCGCCTGTGCCAGGTGCGGAAGGCCGCCACCGAGTCGGTGATCGGCAGCTCGCCGCGATAGGCGACGCCGTCGAGATCGGAGACGACCGCGCGGATGTCCGCGATCTGGGTGAGGAATTGGGACAATGAACGCCTTCCCTGCCTGGCGGTGCGTCAGGAGGGCAACGGATGCCCCATGACCGGGCCATGATCTAGCGGCTCGCGCGCTCCGCGTTGTTGCCGCCCGTCCACTTTTCCTGTGCTGCGGCCAAACGTGATGGCGCGCTCGCGCATGGAATTCGGCCGCGCTCAGCAAGGCTTCGAAAGAACAGCGAGGCGCCGCCAGCGCGGTCGTGGCGGGAGCGAGAACGTCAGCAACGGAATCGTGGAGCATCAGATCTCAGCCGGCGCGGCGATTGGTTTACCGTTTGCAGGACAAGGCGCGCAAACGCCACATCGCCGGTTCGCGAATATGGGGAACCTCATGAACGACGCTACGCGACGCGGTTTCTTGAAGGGTGCGGCTGCCTTGGGCGCGGGCGCCGGTCTTCTGAGGATCAACCCGGACTTTTTCATTTCGCCTGCGGCCGCCCAGGCCGGCAAGACCCTGGTCTTCCTGTCGGCGGAGAACATCACCGGCAACTGGGACCCGACCGCGCACACCACGCTGTCGCAGGGCAACATCCAGGGCTTCACCATGGGTTACCTCACGCGCACGCCCATGCGCGTCGAGAAGCCGGACGAGGTGATCTACGAACTGGCGACCAGTCTGAAACTGCTCGAGCCGACGAAGCTCGAAATCAAGCTTCGCCCGGGCGTCAAGTTCCACGACGGCAAGGACTTCAAGGCCGAGGACGTCAAGGCCACCTTCGAGTACGGCTCGCGGCCGGACCGCCCGGCACAATGGTATCCGGGCCCGACCGAGACGCTCACCATCACGACGCCGGACGACTACACGGTGATCGTCGATACGGCGAAGGGCGGCTATCCGGCCCATCTCTTCATGTTCCTGGCGGCCTACCTGCCGATCATGTCGGCGACCGACATCGCCGGAGGCCCGAAGGGACCGCTGTCGCAGCGCCTCAACGGCACCGGCCCGTTCAAGTTCGTCGAGCAGCGCGGCAACGACACCGTCATGGCCGCCAACCCGAACTATTTCCTGGGCGCGCCGAAGATCGCCAGCATCAGCTTCAACTTCGTCGGCGACTCCACCACCCGCATGCTGTCGCTGATGAACGGCCAGGCCTCCATCGTCGAGCGTCTGGAGCCGGAGCAGGTCGCGACGCTGGCGGGCAACAGCAAGATCGCGATCAACAAGGTGGTCTCGGTCGAGAACAAGTATCTCTGGTTCCGCTGCTCCAAGCCGCCCTTCGACAATCCGCTGGTGCGCCAGGCCGCGTGCCATGCCATCGACCGCGAGCAGATTTTGGAGGTGCTGGGGGATGCGGGCTATCCCTCGTCCAACTTCGTGTCGCCGGTGAAGTTCGCCTACCTCGATCTGCCGAACTATCCGGCCTACGACCCCAAGAAATGCCAGGAGCTCCTGGCCAAGGCGGGCTTCCCCGGCGGCAAGGGGCTGCCGCCGCTCGAATACCTCACCTCGACGGGCTTCTACCCCAAGACCAAGGAGTATGGCGAGGTCATCACCGCCATGCTGCAAGAACAGGGTTTTCCGGTCACGTTGTCGGTGCTGGAGATCGCCGCCTGGAACGAGCGGCTCTACGACCGCCCCGGCGGCGGCCCCGGCCATATGGTGGACTGCGGCTGGTCGACGGGATCGCCCGAACCGGACCTCGTGCTGCGCACGCACTTCCATTCCTCGTCGAAGCGCATCACGGGCCTCGTCGATCCCGACGTCGACGCCACCCTCGACAAGGAGCGCAGCGCAGCCTCGCTCGATGAGCGCAAGAAGATCCTGCAATCCGAGACGATGCCGCTGCTCGCCGACAAGGTGCCGGCGCTGTCGCTGTTCACCTCGGTGATGATCCACGCCATGGATAAGTCGCTCACGGGCATGTTCATCTACCCGGACGGCTCCATGGACGGCTCGAAGGGCGTCTTTGCCTGATGCGCGGCCACGGCCGAGCCCCTGCTGTTGGCGTGGCCGCCTCTCGAAACGCCGGCGCGCCGTGTCGCCGTGCGACCTGGCAGGCGAATGAGCGCGGGCGGCACAGGCCGCCTCGCTGCCTGCTCGGCAGGAGTTAGATGACGTGTTCATTCTCAGCTTTCTCGTGCGCCGCCTTTTGCAGGGTGCGCTGATCATCTTTCTCGTCACCCTGCTCATCTTCACGTTGCTGCGCGTCGTGCCGGGCGATCCCGTGCGGCTGATGGCCGGCGGCATGGCGCCCGAGGCGCTGATCGAGCAGATCGCCAAGCAGATGGGCCTGCGGGACCCCATTCTCGTGCAGTTCGGGCGCTACATGGCCGGCGTGGTGCAGGGTGATCTCGGCCAGTCCTTCGTGCGTCCGGCCAGCGGCGCGGCCACCGGCGGCTCGGGCTTTTCCGACGCCTCGCGCAGTGACCGGGCGGAGGTGCTGACGCTGATCGCCGATGCCCTGCCGATGACCTTGCAGCTCGCCGCCCTCGCCATCGCCTTCGCCTTGGCCTTCTCCTTCCTCGTGGGCGTGCCGGGCGGGCTGGCGCCGAACCGATGGCCGGACAGGCTCGCGTTTTATGTTTCCTCGATCTTCGTCTCCCTGCCGAACTTCTGGCTGGGCATCGTGCTGGCGTTGCTGTTCTCGGTGAAGCTGGGCTGGCTGCCCGCGATCGGCTACAAAGGCTTCGCCTATACGATCCTGCCCGCGATCGTGCTGGCCATCGAGCTGGCGCCGGTGCTGATCCGCAATCTGACCGGCTCTCTGGCATCGGTGATGCAAAGCCCGTTCATCGCGGTGGCGCGGGTTCGCGGCCTCGGGCGCCAGCGCATCGTCTACGGCCATGCGCTGCGCAACGCCTCGGTGCCGCTGCTCAACCTGCTCGGCATCCAGATCAGCGGCCTGCTCGGCGGCGTGCTGATCGTGGAGTTCATCTTCGACTATCCGGGGCTCGGACTGCTCACCGTCAACGCCGTCATGCAGCGGGATTTCCCGCTGATCCAGGGCATCGCCATCGTCAGCAGCGCGATCTTCGTCCTGATCAACATCGGCGTCGATCTGATCGCCACGCTTATCGACCCGAGGCTGGAATACTGATGAGTTTGGCAGAGACAGACGTTCCGCTCGTCGTGACCGAGACCCCGTCGAACCGCAAAGGCGTATCGGTCTCGCGCCGCATCTGGCGCGCCGCCTTCGCCTCCTACGAGTTCCGCGTCGGCCTCGTGGTGTTCGCGGTCCTGGTGGCGGCCGCGCTCCTCTACCCCTCCCTGAGCGGCATCGATCCCACCAAGATGAATGTCGCCGGGCGCCTGCAGGCACCCTGGTTCCTCGGCGACAAGTGGAGCTGGTCCGCGCCGCTGGGAACGGACCAGATCGGCCGCGACATGCTGGTGCGCAGCCTCGTCGGCCTGCGGTATTCCCTGCTCATCGGCTTCTCGACGGTGGTGCTGATGCTCGCCGTCGGCTGCACCATCGGCATGCTGGCAGGCTATTACGGCGGCAAGGTCGACCTCGTGCTGATGCGCATCACCGATGCGCAGCTGTCGATCCCCATGATCATCCTGGCCATCACCGTGCTGGGCGTCTCGCGGCCGACGATCCCCGCCATCATCCTGGTGCTCGGGCTCTCGAGCTGGCCGGTCTATGCCCGGGTGACCCGGAGCGTGGTGATGACCGAGCGCAAGCAGGAATATGTGCGCGCGGCGCTGGTCAGCGGCGCGTCGGACCTGCGCATCATGGCGCTGCTGCTGGCGCCGCTGATCCTGCCGCCGATCGTCTTCATCTCGGTGCTCGACGTCGCCCGCATGATGATCTTCGAATCGATCCTGGGCTTCATGGGACTGGGCGTTCAGCCGCCGACGCCGACCTTCGGCAGCATCATCGCCGACGGCCGCAAATACCTGCTGAATGCGTGGTGGATCGCGACGATGCCGGGGATCTTCCTGTGTCTGACGCTCACCAGCGTCAACTTGATGGGGGCATCGCTGGAGCGCGCCCGCAACCGCATCTACGGAGGCGCGTGATGGCCAACCCTCCGGTTCTGTCCGTCCGCGACCTTGCCGTCGAGCTGCGCACCGAGAGCGGCACGCGGAGCATCCTGTCGGATATCAGCTTCGACCTGGAGCCGCGCCAGATCATGGGCATCATCGGCGCCAGCGGCTCCGGCAAGACGGTGCTGTCGCGGGCGCTGGTGAACTGGATCGATCCGCCGCTGGCGATCGCCTCGGGCTCGGTGATCTACAAGTCGCAGAACATCCTCGAATTGCCGCCAGGCCAGCTCAGGCCGCTGCGCAAGGAGATCGCCTATGTCGGCGCCAACCCCATGGGGGCGCTCGACCCGACCTTGCCGGTCGGCGCACAGATCGTCGAGAAGATCCGGGCCGTGGTCCCGGGCATGGACAAGGCCGAGGCGCAGCGGCGCGTCATCGAGCTGCTCGGCGCCGTGCGCATCCCGTCGCCGGCCCAGCGCTTCCACGAATATCCGTCGCAGTTCAGCGGCGGCATGATGCAGCGCGCGCTGATCGTCGATGCCTTGGCGACCAATCCGGCGTTCCTGGTGGCGGACAACGTGACCCAGCCGCTCGACGTCACGGTGGCGGCGCAGGTGATGCGCCTGATGCGCGAGCTGACGGAGCGCTTCGACACCGCCGTCGTTTTCGTTTCGTCCTCCTTGCCGACCGTAAGCGAGGCCGCCGACCAGGTGCTGGTGCTCGCCGATGGCCGGATCGTCGAACGACAGACGCCGGCGAAGCTCATTCGGGAGCCGCAGCATCCCTACACCGTGCAGCTGATCTCGGAGATCCCGCAAATCTGGACGGCGGCGGCTCCGGTGGTCGAGAGCCCCGAACGGAGCGGCACGCCGCTCATCAGCATCGAGGATGCGACGCGCACCTACCGGGTGCGCAAGCGCAGCTCCTTCGCCGGCTACAACAACGTGCGCGCCGTGCGCAACGTGACCTTCGACGTCTATCCCGGCGAGAACTTCGGCATCGTCGGCGAATCCGGTTGCGGCAAGTCGTCCCTGATGCGGCTGCTGAGCCGGCTGGAGTCGCCGGACACCGGCCGCGTGGTCTGCGACGGCCAGGATATCGCCAAGCTGTCGGGTGCGGAGCTGCTGAAGTTCCGGCGCGACTTCCAACTCGTCTTACAGGACCCCTTCAATTCGCTGCCGCCGCGCACGTCGATCGGCGCCATCATCGAGGGGCCGCTCAAGGTGCATGGCGTCAACAGCGCCGCCAAGCGGCGCGAGCGCGCGCTCGCGGTGATGCACGAGGTCGGCCTGTCGGCGGCGCTCTACGATGAACTGCCGCTCGGCCTGAGCGCCGGGCAGCGCCAGCGCGTCAACGTGGCCCGGGCGATGGTGCTGGAGCCCAAGGTGCTGATCATGGACGAGACGCTGTCGTCGCTCGACCAGACCGAGCAGTTCAAGCTCTTGAAGCTGTTCTCGCAGCTCCAGGCCAAGCACGGCCTGACCTACATCTTCATCTCGCACGACATGGCCATGGTGCGGCGCGTCTGCAATCGCATCGCCGTCATGTATCTCGGCGAGGTGGTGGAGATCGCCGACAACGGCAAGCTCTTCTTCGACCCCGGCCACCCCTACACCAAGGCCCTGCTCAGCGCGATTCCGACGCTGGAGAAGCGCCGCTACCGCCCGGAAGACTGCCTCTTGGAAGGCGAGCCGCCGAGCCCCATCGACCTTCCGCCGGGCTGCAGTTTTGCCAGCCGCTGCCCGAAGGCGTTCGGCCGCTGCCATGCCGAAAGCCCGGTGCTTACCGTCGACGGCAAGGAGGGGATGGCGGCGTGCTTCCTGCTGGAGAGCGCCGGCGGCCGCATCGCGGCGTGAGGCAGGCAGGGGAGCGCTCGCTACGACGGCGCGATCTGCGCAGTGAATTCTGGGGCGGCGGACGGGCGAGCGCCGTCGACCGGCCCCCGAGGTGCTCCGCAGCGGGCACGCGAACAGGATCAAGCAAAGGTAAGTCATGCCAGAGGTCACAAGCGAAGCGTCGTCATTCCCCCCCGTCGACGGCGAGGCGCATCACCGGTTGATGGACGAGCTCTCCGCCCTGGGCGGCGGTTCCGACGGCTCGATGAACCGGCAGGCGCTGTCCGCAGCGGACGGCGCCGCGCGCGACTGGCTGGCCGCCTGGATGAAGACGAGGGGCCTGCGCCTCCAGGTCGACCCGATCGGCAACATGTTCGGCTTCCTCGAATGGGCCGGCCCGGATGCGCCGTGGATCATGACGGGCTCGCACATCGACAGCCAGCCGAACGGCGGCCGCTTCGACGGCGCCTACGGCGTCGTCGCGGCCTGCAGCGCCATCGAGGCGATCCAGCGCGAGGTGGCGCAGAGCGGCATCGCGCCGAGGGCCAACTTCATCGTCGTCAACTGGACCAACGAGGAAGGCGCGCGCTTCCAGCCGAGCCTGCTCGGCAGCGGCGTCAACTCGGGCGAGCACACGCTCCAGTTCGCGCTGGCTCGCAAGGACGGCGACGGCGTCTCGGTCGGCGACGCCTTGCAGGCGATCGGCTATGCCGGCACCGCCGAGCGCGTCGTCCCCGACGCCTTGATCGAGCTGCACATCGAAGGCGCCGATCACCTGGAGAAGGCGGGTAAGCGTTTTGCCGCCTTCGACCGCTTCTGGGGGGCCACCAAGTATCGGCTCGCCTTCCTCGGCCGGCAGGCCCACACCGCGCCGACGCCGATGGCCGAGCGCAAGGACGCGCTGCTGGCGGCCGCCTACCTGATCGCCGAGCTGCGCGCCATTGCCGACGAGGGCGGCATCGGCCTGCACACCTCGGTCGGACGCCTCGAGGTGTCCCCCAATTCTCCCAACATCGTGCCTGCCGAGGCGGTGCTGTTCATCGAGCTCCGCACGGCCGATCCGGTCGTTCTGGCGGCCGCGGAGGAGAAGCTGAAGGCCCGCATAGCGACCTCGGCCGAGCGCGCCGGCGTCGGCTACGAGGTGCGCTCCATCGACCGCCGCCGAGCCGGCGCCTTCGACAGCCGGCTCTACGCGCTGGCGGAGGAGACCGCCGCCGCGCTCGGCCACGAGACGGTGCGGCTGACGTCCGTCGGCGGGCACGACTCGATCAGCATGGCGGCGGTGACGCCCGCGCTCGTGATCGGCGTGCCCAGCGTCAACGGCGTCATCCATCACCCCGACGAATTCACGACGCCGGAAGACCGCCTGCTGGGCGTCGAGATCCTGGCCGGGATGCTCTGGCGCTTCTGCCGCGACGGCAACCTGCTCGAGGCCTGACCCGGGGCCCCGCACCGCCATGGCGCAACCGACCCCCAGCGATCCGCATGCGAGAGTGAGATGAACGCCTGGACACTGTCTGCAACCGAGCTGCTTGCTGGCTATGCGAACGGCTCCCTGTCGCCCGTCGAGGCGATGCGCTCGACGCTGGAACGGGCGGCGGCCATCAATCCCAAGCTCAACGCCTTCTTCGAGATCCGGGGCGACGAGGCCATGGCCCAGGCGCGGGCGGCGGAGGAGCGCTGGGCGAAGCACGCGCCGGCCGGCCCGCTCGACGGCGTGCCGGTGTCCATCAAGGACAGCGTCGCCGCGACCGGCTGGCCCTACTGGCGGGGCACGAAGGCGCGCGTCGGAACGGTGTCGAGCTACGACGCGCCACCGACCGCGCGGCTCAAGGAGGCCGGCGCCATCATCTTTGCCAAGACGACGATGCCGGACTACGGGCTCCTGGCCTCCGGTATCAGCTCCGCCCACGGCGTGACGCGCAATCCGTGGGATCTGCGGATGAACACCGGCGGCTCGTCGAGCGGCGCGGCCGCCTCCGTGGCGGCGGGCGCGGGCGCACTGTCGATCGGGTCGGACCTCGGCGGCTCGGTCCGCCTGCCGGCGGCGCAGTGCGGCCTGTTCGGTCACAAGCCGACGGTCGGTTTGGTGCCGCATCTGCCGGTGAGCACGGCGCGCGTCGCCGGCCCCCTGACGCGGACGGTCGCCGACGGGGCGCTGCTGCTGTCGGTCATCAGCCGGCCCGATGCGCGGACCGGCGAGCCGGCGGGCCCCACCCCGGCGCGCGTCGAGCCGCTCGCTGCGGGCGGGCTGAAGCTCGGGCTGCTGCTCGACATGGGCTACGGCCCGGACGTGGAGGCGGAGGTCGCGCAACTGATCGAGCATGCGGCTAGGCTGCTGGAGGCCCAAGGCGCAACCCTGGCCACCTTGCCGGCGCCAGTCGACGTCGATCTGAACCCGGTCTTCGATCAGATCTTCTCGGTGCGCGCGGCGATGGAGCGGGACGAACTGCCGCCCGAGCGCAGCCGCGAGGCGCTCGACGCCATCAACCGCACCTGCGAGGCCGGCGACCGCCTGAGTGCCAAGGCGTATCTCAGGGCCGGCGAGACCCTGGACAAGGCGAAGGCCTCGTTCGTCGAAGCGCTGTCGCCCTTCGATTTCGTGCTCGCGCCGGTGCTGCCGGTGACGGGGTTCGCGGCGGATGCGGCTGGCGCCGATCCCGAACATCCCACGTGGCACGTCAACTTCACCAGCCTGATCAATCAGATCGGCTGGCCGGCCGCGTCCATCTGCTGCGGCTTCACAGCGGCGGGCTTGCCGATCGGCCTGCAGATCATCGCGGCGAAACACCGGGACGCGGTGATCCTCGCGCTGGCCGCGACCTACGAGCGCCTGCGCGGGTTCACCCCCGGCATTCCCGAGATCTGAGCGGGCGCGGGGAGCGGGCGGGATGGTCGGTCTGGCCTGGGATTTGCTGGAGGCTTGCGGCGGCGTCGGCACGCCACGTCGGCGAGCCGGCGGCGTCGGCAGGGGAGTTTCATCGGTTGCTGACTGAGGATCGCTTCGTGACGCCACATCCCGCCCCTGCGCCGCAGCGCCTGTCCCGGGCGCTCACGGCTGCCCGACATTTTGCGGGCCTGGACCCCGCTGTCGGCCCGGCCGTGCCGGCCATTTCCATGCCCATGCACATGGGCCTCGATGCGCTCTCCTGCGTGGTCACAGCGCCCGGCGCGGCGAGCGCCGTCTTCGCCAAGGCGTTCCATGCCGGGGCGCTCGACCCCTTCACCTTCGCCGGCGCCGCCGAGGCGGCCGGGCGGGCGGGCGCCGCCGCCGTCGCGCCCCGCCTGCTCGAGGCCGATGCGCAGCAGCAGGTCCTGCTGTTCGAGCCGGCCCCCGACGGCGTCCGGATGGCGCTTGCCCGCGATGCGCAGAAGCCGGCCGTGAAGGCGGCGATCGTCGCGGCCAAGAAGCGCTGGCATCGCCAGCCGCTTCTCACCTGTGACCTCTCGCCGTTCGAGCTGGCGCGGGACTATGCCGCGCGGCTCGAGCCCCATCTCGCGCCGGGGAGCGCAACAGCCCTTCCCTACAAGGGCACCGTGCCGTTTGCGGGACTGACGGAGTGGATCGGGCGCATCGGCGCGGCGCTGTCCGCCGCCGGCGTCGACAGGACGCCCCTCCATGGCGAGAACACCGTCTCCAACGTCCTGCTCGACCCGGGCGGCGCGATCCTGCTCGTCGATTTCGACAGGGCGGTGAATGCCGATCCGCTCTACGACCTCGGCGCTCTCAGCCTCGACCTCTGCCGGACCGAGGAAGAGCGCATGGAGCTGGTCGAGATGTACGACGGGCGCCCGGACGCGGCGCTGCTGGCCCGCCTGAAGCTCTACGCTATCGTCGACGACTTCCTGTGGGGCTGCTGGGCGCTGCTGGCCGAGCTCAATCCGGCGATGAACGGGCCCGAGTTCTTCAAATACGCAAGCAACCGGTTCCTGCGTGCCTCCCACAACCTCGGCGCCTTCGACGTGGCGCTGCTCGTCGGCAAGATCTAGTTTGCATCCGTCAGGCAAGGGCGCCCATCATGTCAACGATTGCCATCGAAGACGCCATCGCCAAGGTCGGCATGTGGGCCGGGCGCCCACTGCGCTTCGAGCGTATCGCCGCCGGCATCACCAACCTCAACTGGCGAATTACGCTCTCCGATCCCCAGGAGATCTACTTTCTCAAGATCCACGGCCCCGGCACGGAGAGCTTCATCGACCGCGACGTGGCGCACGAGGCGGCGATCAAGGCCGGCGATGCCGGAATCGCACCGCGGCTGCTCTTCTACGACGCCGCCGACGGGATCGAGGTCTATGAGTATCTGCACGGTTTCCGCAGCTGCGGGGTGCTGGAGACGCAGCATCCCACGATCCGCGAGAACATCGTGCGCGCCTACAAGACCGTACATGCCACGCAGACCCTGTCGGTCGTCAAGGACGGCTTCGCGCAGCTGGATCAGCACCTGAACCGGCTCAGGCGGATGGGCGCCGAACTGCCGCGCGACTTCGAGGAGATGCTGTGGCAGCGGCGGCGGGCCGAAGCGGCCATCCGCGCTGCGGGCATGGACCTGGTGGCCTGTTTCAACGACGGCTACGTCTCCAACTACATGTACAACGACGATCTGGAAGTGAAGATCATCGACTGGGAGTATGCGGCGAACAACGATCCCTACTGGGACCTGACCATGTTCTCATGGGAGAATTTCTACACGGATTCCCAAAGCCGCCGCGAGCTGATCGAGATCTACGACGGTGCCTACCGCGAGGACATCGCCGCTCGCGTCCATCTCTACGTCGGCGTCGCCAGCATCGTCTGGGGCCTGTGGGCCACCTATCAGAGCTTGACGTCGTCGATTCCCTTCGACTTCGGAAAATACGCGGACCTGATCTTCGCACGCGGCCGCATGGCCATGGCTGTGCCCGAGTGGGAGAGGGCGCTCGTGACTGTATAGTTGCGCTGCGCACAGTCTCGCCCTGTAGCAACCGCATTGGTCTCGAGGGGATGGATGGCCGGGTCAAGCCCGGCCATGACGCTGGCAGGAAGCGCCTTTTCAAATAGCGTCATGGCCGGGCTTGACCCGGCCATCCATCCCTACTCAACAAAGCGGAAGCGCGTCTGCCACCCCGCGGTTCTCATGATATCAGCCATCAACTTAAGATTAATTAGTATAATAGTGGTATGTATCACTATATTTCTGACTTGTTGATCTCAAGACTGTCCGTAGCGCGAATGTGCCCCTCGGGGTTGTCCATGCAACCGGCCCGTGCTACAAACCCGCCGTCTTGAAGCTGCGAACCGGGAGGGGCGCGATGACCGTTATGTTCCGCTTGCCCGACCCGGCCGGGTTCCCCCGCCGCTAGTTCGGCCCGCCTCGAAATCGAGGCCCGCCCGACCTCATCTCCGCGCTGAGCCATTTCCCCCTCGCAGGAGAGGCGTGCCAAATCGCGCCTTGAGCTTCATGTCGACCGTTTCCCCGCGCGGCGCCAATGCGCTGCGTTCCGTTCTCGTCTTCACCTTCCGCCACTGGGCGCGCCGCTGGCCGCTGGCCGCCACGGTTGCCGTCACGATCACTGCTGCGACGGCTACGGAGATCTTCGTCCCTCTGTTCGCCGGCCGGCTCGTGGACGCGCTGACCGCCGGCCGTCACGAGGCGAACGCCGCGGTGTCGGCCTTCCTGGCGATGACCGGGCTCGGCCTGTCCATGGTCGTCCTGCGCCATCTCGCCTGGTGGGGCGTGGTGCCGCTGACGCTCGACATCATGGCCGACGTGGTGCGCGAAGCCTTCCACCGGGTGCAGCGCTTCTCGTCGGACTGGCACGCCAACAGCTTCGCCGGTTCCACCGTGCGCAAGATCACCCGCGGCATGTGGGCGCTCGACGTCATCAACGACGTGATGCTGCTGGCGCTGCTGCCCTCGGTGGTGGTGCTGGTCGGCACGGTCGTGCTGCTGATGCTGCACTGGCCGGTCATGGGCCTCGTCATGGCGGTCGGTGCGCTCGTCTACGGGGCGCTGACCGTCGCGCTCGCCACCCGGGTGGTGGCACCGGCGGCGCGGCTCTCCAACACCTGGGACACCCGCATCGGCGGGCTGCTGTCCGACACGCTGGGCGCCAACCAGGTGGTGAAGGCGTTCGGCGCCGAGGCTCGGGAGGATGCGCGGCTGGGGCATGTGGTGGCGCGATGGCGCCGGCGCGTGCGGCGAACCTGGATGCTGGCGACGTGGAGCACCAGCGGTGAGTTCGCGCTGCTATGGCTGGTGCGCAGCACCGTCACCGGCGCGGCGCTGTGGCTGTGGTGGCAGGGGCGCGCGACACCGGGCGACGTCACCTACGTGCTGACGACCTACTTCGTCGTGCACGGTTATCTGCGCGAGGTCGGGCAGCACGTGCACAACTTGCAGCGCGCCGTGAACGACATGGAGGAACTGGTCGAACTGCACGCGCTCACCACCAGCGTCGCCGATGGGGCCGAGGCGCGCGCGCTTGCGGTCGCGGGCGGCGAGATCCGCTTCGCGCACGTCGTGTTCCACTATGGCGGGCATGCCACGCCCCTGTTCCACGATCTCGACGTGCGCATCCCGGCAGGCCAGCGCGTCGGCCTCGTCGGGCCGTCCGGCTCGGGCAAGACCACCTTCGTGAAGCTGGTGCAGCGGCTCTACGACGTCAGCGGCGGCCAAGTGCTGATCGACGGGCACGACGTGCGGGAGGTCGCGCAGGCCTCGCTGCGCCAGCAGATCGCCATCGTGCAGCAGGAGCCGATCCTGTTCCACCGCACGCTGGCGGACAACATCGCCTATGCCCGTCCGGGCGCCCGCATGGAGGAGATCGAACGGGCGGCCCACCTTGCCAATGCGCACGACTTCATCATGCGCCTGCCCAAGGGCTACGGCACGCTGGTCGGAGAGCGCGGGGTGAAGCTGTCCGGCGGCGAGCGCCAGCGCGTCGCCATCGCGCGCGCATTTCTGGCGGACGCGCCGATCCTCATCCTCGACGAGGCCACATCCAGCCTCGATTCGGAGTCCGAGGCTGCGATTCAGGACGCGATGGAGCGGTTGATGGAGGGGCGCACGGCGATCGTCGTCGCGCACCGTCTCTCCACGGTGCGGGCCATGGATCGCATCTTGGTCTTCGAGCAGGGGCGCATCGTCGAGGACGGTCGGCACGAAGCGTTGCTGGCCCGCCCCGGCGGCCGCTATCGCCGGCTGTTCGAGCGCCAGTCCGACGGCGTGGCCCAGATCGGCGGCGCCGTGATCGGCGAGGCGCAGTCGGTCGCTTAGAGCATTTCCGCGTTTCTTCGAATCGCGGAAATGCTCTATCTATTTATTTTACCGCGTTTCTTCACGCGAACCGGCGTCCACTTCGCTCGAAAACGCTCCTAGAGCATGTCCCGACCAGATGGGATCATCTGGTCGGTTAGAAATGCTCCAGAGCTAGGCGCGCGGCGTGAGCGGCCAGTCCATGGTGACGGGGCGCAGGTCCTCCAGCGCCTGAGCGATCTGGAGCACCCCCAGATCGTCGAAGCGGTGGCCGACGATCTGGACACCGATCGGCAGGTTGCGCGCGTCGAAGGCCGTGCACACCGTCGCCGCCGGTTGCCCCGTCTGGTTGAACAGGGCGGTGAAGACCGTGTGGGCGAGGGGGGTGTCGTAAGACATCCCCGGCGCCTCGGCCGGGAAGTTGACCACCGGCAAGGTCGGCGCGATCACGTAGTCCCAGCCCTTGAAGGCGGCGAGCAGGGCCGCCTTGGCGCGGCCGATCTCAGCGAGGGCGCGATAGACGTCGGCGCCCGAGTGGTCGGCGCCGCCGAGGCACCATTGCTTCACGTAAGGGTCGATGTCGCCGTCCTCGTGCGTCGGCAGGCCGCTGTATTCGACGAAGCCGCGCACCTGCAGGACGAGGTCGATGGGCGCGTAGGCATCGAAGTCGAGTGGCGCGGGGAACGGCTCGACGCTGGCGCCGGCGCCGGCCAGGAGCCGGCCGGCCGTCTCGACGGCCTCGCGCACCGCCGCCTCCGGCTTCGGCCCGAAGCCCATGTCGGTCAGCACGCCGATGCGCAGGCCCTTGAAGTCGCGCCCCAGATGCTGGTGATAGACCATGCCGTCGGCGGGCAGGCTCCAGGTGTCGTGCTCGTCCTGGCGGCTGAGGACGGTCAGCAGGCACGCGATGTCGGCGACGCGGCGGCCCATGGGACCGGCCATGCGCATGGTGTCGGCCGGCAGGTGCGGCACGCGCCCGTGGGTCGGCTTCAGCGAGGCCAGGCCGCAATGGGCGGCCGGCAGCCGCACGGAGCCGGCGATGTCGGTCCCGACCGAGACGAAGCCGACGCCGGCGGCAAGCGATGCGCCGGCGCCGGCCGACGAACCGCCCGTGTTCCAGGCGAGGCCCCACGGATTGCGCGTCACGCCGTGCAGCGAGCTGAGGCCCGAGGCCATCAGCCCGCAGTCGGGCATCGTGGTCTTGGCGAAAATCGGCGCGCCGGCCTCGCGCAGGGCGATGGCCGGCGGTGAATCGTAGGTGGATGGCGGCAGCGAGCGGTTGGCACGGATGCCATGCAGGTAGGGCCAGCCGACCATGGCGACGCTGTCCTTGACCGTCATGGGTACGCCGTCGAGCGGCCCCACTGAGCTCTTCGTCCGCCACCGAGCCTCGGAGCGCCGGGCCGCCTCCATCGCCTCCTCCGGGCGGACGGAAAACAGCGCGTTGATGGCCCCATTGACCGCATCCGCGTGCGCGAGCGTCGCGTCGAGGACCTCCACCGGCGAGAGCCGCCGGGCCGCATAGGCGGCGCCGAGCTCCACCAGCGACATGTTCAACAGCTCCTGCGCCGACATCGCCACTCCCGCCTTGCTGTCCGCCCCCGCTCCGGGCGTTCGACCGCAATAGCGGGGGTGAGCGGGCTGCGGGTAGCCGGCTGGTGGCATGGGCACGATTTGGTGGAGAACGAGGCATCCCTTTTGCATCCCGATTGCCCAAACTTGCGGCGGAGGGCATCGGCATCGCCGTCCGTCCGCCGGCAATCGGGAAACGGCATGAGTTCACTGGAAGCGGAGCAGAGCAGGGTCCGGCGCAGCATCGCCCGCCTGCCGGGATGGGACGGCGAGACGGCGGTGATCGAGCCGGCGCTTCCTGTGCTGGCGTCGCCGAGCTGGCGCGGCGTCGACGGAACGCCCTGGCGCGTCAGGAACGCGGCGAACGGCGAGAGCGCGTTCGTCAAGGCGATGGACCAGGACGCAGCTCTCTATATCGACGTGCCCTGTGCGTTCGAGGCGGCAAGCCGCGCCTGCGCGCTCGGCATCGGCCCGCGCGTGCTTTGCGCCGACCTCGACGAGGGCGTGCTGGTCATGGAGGACCTGGACCGCGGCTGGAGGGTGGGAACGCTCGAGCGGGTGCTCGATCCCGCCATCGTCGATGCGGTCCTGGCGGCGCGCCGGCGGTTCCGCGAGGGGCCGCCGCTGCCCAAGCGCCGCGGCGTCTTCGAGGAGGTCGAGCACTTCCATGCGGCCGCGCAGGAGGCGCGGGCGCAGTTGCCGAGCGAGACCGCGTGGCTGGTCGGCGAGCTGCGCCTCGCGGCGGACGCCATCCGCGGCCTCGCCATCGCGCCCGTGCCCATCCATGGCGACGGCAACGTGTCGAACATCCTGATCAGCGACGCGGGCGAGATCCGCCTGATCGATTGGGACCGGGCCACCACCGCCGATCCGTTGGAGGACATCGGCAGCTTCCTCGTCGAGGCCTTCGCCCACGAGCCGGAAGCCCGTGACGCCTTCACGCGCCACACCGGCGCCTTCGACGAAGCGGCCTTCAGCCGCGCCCGACTCTACGGCATCGCCGATGATCTTCGGTGGGGGCTGATCGGCGCGCTGCTCGCCGCCAAATCGCGGCGCAACACGCTCGAGTTCTACAAATTCGCCAGTTGGCGCTTCGCCCGTTGCGGCATGGCGGTGCGCGAGCCGCGTTTCGGCGAGACCCTGCGGAGGCTGGCATGACCGTCGTCAAACGCCTGGGCGATGCGGCCGACATGCACGAGCGCAATCTGGAGGCGGCCGTGACGCGCGTGCCCCAGTGGAACGGCAAGGCCATCTCCTATGGCGCCCTGGTCGGCGGGCTGACGAACCAGAACTGGCTCGTCGATGTGGAGGGCGATCCGCGCCGCTACTTCGTCAAGGTGCCGGGCGAAGGCTCGGAGATGTTCGTCGACCGCGTCGCGGCGAACGAGGCGGCGCGCAACGCCCATGCGGCGGGCATCGGCCCCGCGGTCGTCTTCTTCGACCCCAAGGACGGGGTCGAGGTGAGCGAGTTCCTCGAGGGCTATCGTGCCTGCACCAACGCGGACTTCGGAGACGCGGCGATCCAGGCCGACGTATTGGGGCTGTATCGCCAACTGCACGCCGGCCCCCGGCTCACCCTCACCAAGACGATCTTCGACATGATCGAGGAGCACGTGGAGCAGGGCCGCGAGCTCGGCGCACACTTTCCGCCGGACATGACGTGGCTCCTGCACCGGTACGGGCAGGCCAAGGCGGCATTCCTGGCGTCGGGTCTCGATCTGGTGCCCTGCTTCAACGACCCCATGCCCGGCAACTTCCTGGTCGGCGCCGACGGCGCGGCCAAGCCCATGCGGCTGATCGACTACGAGTTCGCCTCCAACAACGAGCGCAGCTACGAGTTCGGCGTGCTGTTCGCCGAGATGTTCTTCGACGACGAGGTGTCGAACGGCCTCATCGAGCAGTACATGGGCAGCGTGAGCCGCCAGACCATCGCACGCGTCAAGGTCAACCGCGCGCTCGCCGACATCAAATGGGCGTCCTGGGCCGTGGTGAGCCGCAAGCTGAAGGACTGGGACTTCGACTACCAGAAATACGGCGTCTGGAAATACATGCGGGCGCGCGATGTGATGTTCGACCCGCGGTGGGAGACCTGGCTGCGGCTGGTGTGAGGTGGGGGAGGGCGGGCAATTGGACGGTGGACCGAGGACTCTGCGGTCGCCCCCTCCACCATGCTGCGCATGGTCCCCCACCCCCGCTGTGCGGGGGTGGATCGATCCGTAGCCGCTGCGCCTGTCCGCCCCCGCAACGCGGGGGCGGGGGACCGCCGAAGGCGGTGGTGGGGGCGTCGTTCCCCGGCGCCCCTTCCCAAAACCGTTGTGCGCTGTCCGACCTCGTGTCTGGAGCGCCGATTTTGGATCCATGCGACCGGCCGCAAGTCGTCAGCCGAGAAACGCCAGCGCCTGCTCGAGCAGCGCTTCGTTGGCGGCGGCGACGACGCGCCCGTCGGAGTGGCGCGTCAGCGCCTTGCCGTCCCAATCGCGGATCACGCCGCCGGCGCCTTCGATGACCGGTACCAGGGCCATGAAATCGAAGCTCTTGAGCGAGGCCTCGACGACCAGGTCGCAGTGGCCCGACGCCAGCAGGCCGTAGAGATAGCAATCTCCGCCGAAGCGCCGGAACATGGCCTTGCGGCTCAGGGCGTCGTAGCGCGCCCAGTCATCGGGTGAGAAGAAATCCGGCGACGAGGTATAGATCTGCGCCTGTTCGAGCCTGGTCGCGCGGCTCACCCTCGCGGGCCGTTCATTCAGGGTCGTGCCCTCCGCCGTACCGTACCAGCGCTCGCCCAGGGCCGGCATGTCGATCATGCCGGCGGCCACCCGATCCTCCTCCTCGTCGACCAGGGCGATCAGCGTGCCGAACAGCGGCATGCCCGAGATGAAGCTCTTGGTCCCGTCGATGGGGTCGAGGTACCAGGTGAAGCGCTCACCGGGCGTCAGCCCGGTCTCCTCGCCGCAGATGCCATGGCGCGGGAAGCGCATGCCGATCATCCGCCGCAGCTCCTGCTCGATGGTCTGGTCGGCGATGGTGACCGGTGTCAGATCCTGCTTGCGCTCGAAGTCGACACCCGAGCGAAAGTGGGTCAGCGCTACGGTCCGCGCCGCATCGGCCAGATCGTTGAAGAAGGTCGCCAGCCCGCTGGCGGATGGACTGCTCTGCGCGTCGGACAAGAATGGCTCCGGAGCTCGGTCGCTGGGCAGCGGTTTGGTGAGCGTCGCTCGACGAAATGGGGCCATCTGCGATCAGTCTGGCCTGGACGGGTCCGCCCGTGGGGCCGGGCAGCGCCTTAGACGCGCTCGTGCAGCGCGCGCCGGCTGTTCTGCGCCCAGTAGGGCTGGGCGAAGCTGCTGCGCGAGGGCGGCGTCGCTGCCGGGCGGCCCTTCGCGGGTGCCATCGCGCCCGGCTCCGGGCTCAGCTGACGCACGTCGCGCGGCGTGATGCCGAAGTGCCGGCTGAAGCTGCGCGAGAAGTGCGAGACGTTCTTGAAGCCGACGTCGTAAGCCACCTCGGACACGGTGCGGTGCCCTCGCGGATCGGCCACCAGCATCTCGTAGGCCCGCTGCAGACGTTTGACCTGGACGAACTGGCCGACCGTGGTCTCGTCGTCGTTGAACAGGCTGTAGAGGTAGCTCAGCGAAATACGGCTGCTGGCGGCGATGCGCTTGGGCGACAGATCCTGGTCGCCCAGGTGCGTCTCGATGAAGTCGGCGATGCGGCGGCGCAGGTGATAGCGCGTGTTGCGCACGTCCGTGGCCGCGCCGCGATCCTCGGCGCCGATGGCCAACGCAACGAAGCTGATGATCTCGGTCGCCAAGGCCTGCGGGTTGGGGGGCGGGCGGTCGACAAACAGCTCCGCTACGCTTTTGACCAGGCCGACCAGCAGCCTGGTCATGTGCTCGTTCATCTTGAAGCGGCGGGCCACGTGATCTTCGACGGCCACCATCCGGCTGCGCAACTCGCTGACCGGGATGCGCATGATCAGCGCATGGGCCCGTTCGGCCGACGACAGCTCATAGAAGGCAAGCTCGCTCAGCAGCACGTATTCGTTGGGGAGCGCGGTCCCGCTGCGGCCATCCTGCCTGAACAGCAGGCTGCCGCTCAACGGAAATGCGAGGACATAAAATGCTTCGCTGATGCTTTCGGCCCGCTCCCAGTTGCGGACCAATGTCTCGCGGCCGGCAACGACGTGGAGCTCGATGCGGCCGATGTGCATGGCCTGCGACGGCGTCAGGACGCGGCTGTCGCAGGGCAGGACGGCTTCCAACGGTGCAAGGTGAGACAGGATGGCCATCGCTTCGATCTTTCTCAAGGCTGCGCAACGACGACCTCTGTCCCCGCCTGGCGGAGAGCCATCGCCAAAGCGCCCTCCGGCGGTCGATCGGTGACGAGCCGGTCGATCTCGGTCCATTGGGCGAACACGGTCAGGGCACGCTGGTCGAACTTGGTATGGTCGGCGACAACGATGGCTTCGGCGGCACGCCGCACCATGGCGCCGTAGATGGCGCCGGCCTCGTCGTCCGCATCATTGATGCCGCGCCCGCCGATCCCGGTGGCGCCGACGATGGCGCGATTGGCCTCGTAGCCGTCGATGCTGGCGATCGTCTGCGTGCCGAACACGTAGCCCTCGGTCGGGTGGTAGCGCCCGGGGCAGCACAGCACGCGGATCGACGGATTGACCGCCAGCGCCGCCGCAATGGCGTAGTCGTGGGTGACGACCGTCAGATCCCGGGCCCGCGCCGCAAGCCGTCGGGCCACGTGGAAGGTCGTCGCGCCCGCCGCGAGCATCAGCACCTCGTTGGGCAGCACGAGGTCGGCCACCGCGGCGGCGATCGCCTCGCGCTCGGCGATCATGATCGCCTTGCGGTCGGTGAGCGCCGGCTCCAATGCAAATGGCCGCGAGGCGCCGCCATAGGTGCGGTTGATCAGCCTCTGCTCTTGCAGCTCCATCAGGTCGCGCCGGATCGTCTCGCCCGAGACCCCAAGGGCGGCGGCCAGCTCCGACGCCCGCAGGGTGGGGGCCGCGGTGAGCTGGGAGATGATGTGCTTGTGGCGCGCCAGCTTGGAAAAGCGGTCGCCGTCCGGCCGTCGCGACAGCCGCCTCTCCGTCGAGGCCGTATCGGCTGTCGGTGAGCGGTCGCTGTCCATGGAGCCTTCCTGGAGCAGGCCTGGGCACTACGCCGCAGGACATCTGCACCTGATCTTTCTTCGGCTAATGTTGGATGTCTACACTAATTTTGTGGCACTTTCCCCATTTTGTGGGCGGTCACCTGCCTTCAATGCGCTCATGAACGGCCGGACCTGAGCTAACCCTTTGTGTTTGCAGAGATCGGTTTCGATGCGCCTGACGCGAATGTGAGCTGGTCCCGTCATTCCGACAAGTTGTTGCTCAGGCTGCACGTACATTGTGGAGATGCACACACTGCCACAGACTGGCTTGCGCAATCGACCGGCTTCCCGAGGGCCGGGACAGTGAGGAGGGCAGATGGGGCGGGACAAGGACATTCTGGCGCTGAACGCCTTCGACCGGTCGACGGTATCCGCCATGGCCGGCGACGTGCGCGAGGCCGTGCAGCGGCGCCTGCGCATGTTCGGCCCGGACACCGTGCTGTTCTACGACGAGCCGCTACGTATCGAGCGGGCCGAAGGCGTCTGGATCCACGACGCATCGGGCCGCGCCTATCTGGATCTCTACAACAACGTGCCGTCGGTCGGGCACGCCCATCCCCGCGTCGTCGAGGCGATCCGCCAGCAGGTCGGCCGGCTCAACATCCACACGCGCTATCTGGTCGACGTGGTGGACGCCTATGCCGAGCGGCTGCTGGCCACCTATCCGGACGAGATCGACCGCCTGGTCCTCACCTGCACGGGCAGCGAGGCGAACGACCTCGCCCTGCGCATTGCGCAGGCGGCGACCGGCGGCACGGGCATCGTGGTCACCCGGACGGCCTATCACGGCAACACCGCGGCGGTGACGGAGGTGTCACCGTCGTCCCGGCGCGGCCACGCGCTGGCGCCGCACGTGCGCGCCGTGCCACCGCCGGACAGCTTCCGAGCCCCGGACGGCGACGTCGGCGAGCGCTTCGCCGCCATTGTTGCGGCGGCTGCCTCCGACCTGGAGCAAAACGGCATCCGCTTCGCAGCGCTGCTCGTCGACACCGTCTTCTCGAGCGATGGCGTCTACGCCGATCCGCCCGGGTTTCTGCGAGCGGCCATCGATCAGGTACGCGCCCGCGGCGGCGTCTTCATCGCCGATGAGGTGCAGCCGGGCTTCGGCCGCCTCGGCGAGGGCCTGTGGGGCTTTGCCCGCCACGGTGTCGCCCCCGACATCGTCACCATGGGCAAGCCGATGGGCAACGGCTTCCCCATGGGCGGTGTCGCCGTGCGCGCACCCCTGCTCGAACGGTTCACGGCGCAGATGCGTTATTTCAACACCTTCGGCGGCAATCCGGTGGCCGCGGCGGCGGGCCTTGCGGTGCTCGACACGATCCGCGAGGAGGGGCTCATCGCCAACGCCGGTGCCGTGGGCGCCTATCTCATGGACGGCTTGCGCGAGATCGGCAACCGGCACATGGCCATCGGCGACGTGCGCGGCGCCGGGCTCTTCATCGGCCTGGAGCTGGTCGCCGACAGGGAGACGAAGGAGCCGGCGCCCGACCTCGCCGGCCGGCTGATCAACCGGCTGCGCGAGCGCGGCGTCCTCGTCGGCGCGGCAGGACCCTATGGCAGCACGCTCAAGATCCGGCCTCCGCTGTGCTTCAGCCGCGCCAACGCGGACCTCTTCATCGGCGCCTGCGACGAGGCGCTGCGCGAACTGGCCGCGACCTGAACGGGACCGATGCAGGGTCGCCGCCGCAGGCGGGCGGATATTGCGCGCAGGCCGCGGCATGCCTACACCGGGGGCGACAATGCGCGGCGAGCGGGAGGCAGGGAATGTTACGGCTGCTCGTGGCCGACGGCGGCTCCGCCGAAGGGCGCCGCCGTATGGTTGAGATGGTCGGGGCCACGGCGTCGGAAAGCTATGCCGACGTGCTGCGCGCCATCGCGCCTGACGCGGTCGTCGACATCTGCACGCCGGCCGACGAGGCGGCGGCGCTTCCGGCGGCCCTCGACAGCTATGACGGCCTCGCCCTCACCGGCTCGGCGCTGAACATCTACAGGCGCGAGCCCGAGGCGCTGCGGCAGGTCGACTTCGTGCAGGCCGCCTTTGCCCGGGGGCTGCCTATATTCGGCTCCTGCTGGGGTTTGCAGCTGGCCGCGGTTGCCGCGGGTGGCGACGTTGCGCTCAATCCGCGCGGACGCGAGGTGGCCTTCGCGCGGCGCATCTCGCTGACCGAGCCGGGCGGCGGCCATGCCATGCATGCCGGCCGCGCGGCCGTCTTCGATGCGCCGGCGATCCATAGCGATGTGGTGACGCGGCTTCCGCCGGGCGCCGTCGTCACCGCCCGCAACGCCTCGAGCGACGTCCAGGCCGCCGAGATCCGCGTCGGCGCCAGCGTCTTCTGGGGCGTCCAGTATCATCCCGAGTTTCGTCTCCTCGACGTCGCCGCCATCGTGCGCCGCTATGGCGCGACCCTCGTCGACGAAGGCTTCTTCGCCGATCTGCCCGACCTCGAGCGTTACGCTGCCGAACTCGATACGCTGGAGGCGAGCCCCGACCGCCGCGACATCGCCTGGCGGCTGAACCTTGCCGACGACATCACCGACGAACGGTTGCGCTGGTGCGAGCTGGCGAACTGGATCGCACGCGTCCGCACCGGGCGCGAAGTGGGCTGAGGACACCGCGCGAGCGGCGGCGCAAATGCGGCCGTCCGCTTGCGTCGGCCACGGGCGCGTCCGGAACTCCTGCCGCGGCGGCGCGTTTGCCGCGATGCCAGGGTTCATGCATCCGGGAGATCTCTCGTGGCTCAAGTCGATCCTGCCGCCCGCACCTTGGGCTATGACGTGCAAGCAATTGGCGCTGACCGACAATCGCCGCGGCGATCGGCAGCGACGGCGGATCCCCGGCGCGGCGAAGGCCACCTCGCCTCCCTCATCGTCGAGAGCCCGATCCGTTCGGTCGTGATCGCCTACGGCACCGGCTTCCTGCTCGGCCGGTGGTTGCGCCTCTGAGCGCCGGCCAGACGTGCCAGCGGGGCACGCCGGGATCGTGTGATATAGGCCGACCTCCGTCCCGTCGGGCGGGAGTGGGGACAGTGAGATGGTCGCGGTCGGCGGTCGGCTTGTGCGGTCTGTCGCACTCACAGTCTGCCTTGGGGTACTGCTCGCGCCGGCGGGCGCGGCAACGCGCGCACCGCACCAGCGGCTTCCGTCCGGATTCGTCCATCTGCGCGAGGTGGATGCGTCCATCGTGCAGGATATCCGCTACGCCACGCCCAGCAATTTCACCGGCTCGGTCGTTCCGGGCTACGCTGTCGGCGAATGCATCCTGCTGGAGGCGGCGGCTCGCGCGTTGGCGCAGGTGCAGGCCGATCTGCGTCCCCGTGACCTCGGCCTCAAGGTCTACGACTGCTACCGGCCGGCGAGGGCGGTCAAGGCGTTCGTGGATTGGGTCGGGCGTGGGGCCGGGGCGGAACTCGGACCATATTGGCCAAGGACGACGAGAGGCGGCCTGGTCGCTGCCGGCTACATCTCGTCCGACTCCAACCATTCCCGCGGCGTCGCTGTGGACCTGACGCTCGTCCGGCTGGACGCGGCTGCCCCGGCCGGAACAGGCTCTACGACAGCGCCGTGCAATGGCCCCGCCGAGGTGCGTCGCCACGATGGCAGCCTCGATATGGGAACGAGTTTCGACTGTTTCGATGTCATGAGCGCGACCGGCAGCCGGGAGATCACTGCGGAGCAGCGGCGCAACCGACAGCTTCTCGTCTCGGCCATGGCCGGGCGTGGCTTCAGGAACTATCGGCGCGAGTGGTGGCATTTCACCTATGGCGGTGCGCGGGGCGCCACGAAGCCCGAAGACGTTCCGGTGCAGGGAAGATGAGGCCGCTCCGCGGGAGCCGTCACGCCGCCATCTTGCGGCAGCTCTCGGCGCAGGCCCGGCAGGCGCGCACGCAGTCCTCCATACCGCCGATGCGGGCACAGTCATCGGCGCATTCAGCGCAGATCTCCGCACATTCGCGGCAGGTGTGCGCGTGGTGCGGCGTGTTGATCAGCATGAAGTGCGCACTCGTGCGGCAGATCTCGGCGCAGGCCATCATCAGCCGGAAGTGGGGCGGGGCGACGTGCTCGCCGCCCGCTTCCAGGCAATGGTTCATGGCGGTGCCGAGGCAGGTGGCATAGCAGGCCAGGCAGTCATCGATGCAGGCCTTCATCGCCGGACTGAGATGGTGCATGGCACGGGCTCCCTCGAGGTGTGTCCTCAGGGCCGAACACGGGAGCGGCCGTTCCGTTCCGAGCGCTATGCGCCTGCGCCGGATCGAAATGCAGGGTCAGCGCTGGCTCTGGCCTTCCGTCGCCGATCGCAGTTGCTCGAGCTCGTCCCAGTTGGCCCAGCCCGTTCGTCCCACGCCGCCGTTGATCAGATGCACGGCATGAGGAGCGGCGGTGGCTGAAAGTGCATAATCCCGGTTTGCTGCCAGCGCCGTCGCCGCGACCTCCGCGCGTGCGTGGCGCGGACGGCCGTGCATGCAGTCGACGATGAAGTTGAAGGCCGAGTCCATCGCGGGCCGGCCCTCCAACCCCGAGAGCCAGAGGGCCGCCGCCAGCGCGCCCTGATCGCGCGGCACAAAATAGGGATCGGCGAGGGTCCGCGCGGTCATCGACCCCCACAGATCGAGAAAGTCGACTGACGCCGCGTCGAAGAGGAAGACTCCGGAATTCATGAGCTGCCAGTCCGCACTCGGAATCGATACCCCGAACTTCGTCGCCAGCGTCTGGCGCAGGTGACCGCACGCCGGCGCGTCGCAGCCGCATCGCAGCGCCCACGGACTGAAGACATCGATCGACGAGATGTCCGCGGCGAAATTGATCACCCCCGATCGGCACCGGAATACCTCGTCGATGCCGCTGTTGACCGCGATGACGTCGCTGTCGAGGTAGCAATAGACGGCCTCCTCAAGGGGCACGAACGTGTGGATGTTGGTCTTGAGGAATGCGGCCGCCGCGCGGTCGTCGAGGTGGGAGGGGATGGCCGCCTCCACTGTCCGCTCGTGCACGGGTGGCCGTGAGCTGCGGCTATGGACGACGATGATGTTCCGCCGCGTCACGCGCTTCAGGAAAGAGAGTGCGATCTGGGCCTGCTGCACGTGTCCATCGCCGACGACGGCGAAGACAAAGACCTCGTCATGACCGTCGCGTTCCTCAGATGGCATTACATCCTCTTGCGCAGCATGCATTTGCCGCGGTGTGTCGATGTTGTTTGTCATCAGACCCGGTGTAAAGCGCGTGTGATCCATCGGTCGGCACCCGGCCGCGCTCTTGCAGTTGTCCCGCGCGTCGGCAGCGCGGACGACCGACGGGCTCGCGCGCCGGCCGCGGCGGAGGGATGAGACCGGTTGGCAGTGCAGGCCGCACCATGTCAACCTTGTTCAACCGGGAGGCCCGATGGCATCGCTCTCCGTTCGCGGACTCGCCAAGGACATCGCCGGCCGGTCGATCCTCGCCGGCATCGATCTCGACGTGGCGCCTGGCGAGATCATGTGCCTGGTGGGCGAGTCCGGCTGCGGCAAGTCCACGTTGCTGCGCCTCATCGCCGGCATCGAGCGGCCGGCGGCCGGCGAGATCCGCCTCGACGGATCGCTGCTGGCCGGGCCGCACGTCTTCGTCGAGCCGGAGCAGCGCGGCATCGGCCTGATGTTCCAGGACTATGCCCTGTTTCCGCACCTGACGGTGGGCGAGAACCTGGCCTTCGGCCTCGCCCGGCTGGCGAGGAGCGAGGCGAGGGCGCGGGTCGGGGAAACGCTGGAGCAACTGGGGATCGCTCATTTTGCGCCGCGCTACCCGCACATGCTGTCCGGCGGCGAGCAGCAGCGCGTCGCACTCGCCCGCGCCCTGGCGCCGCGCCCGCGCGTGCTGTTGATGGACGAGCCCTTCTCGAATCTGGACGGCCGCTTGCGCGACGCGGTGCGGTTCGAGACGCTGTCGATCCTGCGTCGATTCGACATCACCACCATCCTGGTGACGCACGATCCGGAGGAGGCGGTCATGGCGGCCGACCGCGTCACGCTGATGCGCGCGGGGCGGATCATGCTGACGGGCCGCGGCCGTGACCTCTACGCCCGGCCAGGCTCTCCTTATGCGGCGCGCTTCTTCGGCGACTGCAACGAGTTCGCCGGCGTCTGCCGGGCCGGACGGGTGGCAACGCCGCTCGGCCTGGTGCCGGCGGGCGCCGGCGTCACGGAGGGCGAGGAGGTCCGGGTCTTCGTCCGTCCGGGCAGCATCGGCCTGTCAGGGGCGGGTGCAGGGATCGCCGGCCGCGTTGTCGAGCACTGGTTTCGCGGTGAGGTCGAGCAGTTCGGCATCGAAGTGGACGGCAGCGCTAAACTCGTCGTCGTCAGAGCTCCCGGACCGGTCGACTTGGCGCCGGGCGACCACTGCCGGCTGGCCGTCGACGTTGCCCGTGTGATTGTCTTCAAAGCCTGCGATAACATCTGCGACAGTCGCACAGAGCCGTGGTTGACAGCGGCGGGAGCGTGACGTCTCTGCTGCCGTGGCACAAGAAAATACCGGAGGTGGGCCATGCTATTCTTTAGAACGGCTCGAAAATTGGCTTGGGTCGCGGTCGTGCTCGTCAGCTCGGCCGCGGGGGGCGCCGCCGCCGAGCTCAATCTGTATACGACCCGCGAGCCCGGCCTGGTGCAGCCCCTCATCGATGCTTTCCAGGCCTCGACGGGCACCAAGGTGAACACGATCTTCCTGAAGGACGGGCTGGCCGAGCGCGTCGCCTCGGAGGGCATCAACTCGCCGGCAGACATGTTGATGACCGTGGACGTCGGGCGGCTGGTGGAACTGGTCGACAAGGGCCTGACTCAGCCGGTGAGGTCGCCGGCGCTGGACGGTGCCGTGCCGCCGCAGCTGCGCGACCCGGAGGGCCACTGGTTCGCCCTGTCGCTGCGGGCCCGGGTGCTCTATGCGGCGAAGGGCCTCGGCCTCACGCGCTTCGCCTATGAGGAACTCGCGTCCCCGAAGTGGAAGGGGAAGGTGTGCATCCGGTCGGCCCAGCATCCCTACAACACCGCCCTCATCGCCTCCTTCATCGCCCATCACGGCGCGGACGAGACGAAGACCTGGCTGGAAGGCCTCAAGGCCAATCTGGCGCGCAAGGCGGCGGGAGGCGACCGTGAGGTGGCGCGGGACATCATGGGAGGCATCTGCGATATCGGCATCGCCAATTCCTACTATGTCGGCCTGATGGCGAGCGGCAAGGGCGGCCCCGAGCAGCAGGCGTGGGCTAAGGCGATCAAGGTGGTGCTGCCGACGTTCGAGAATGGCGGCACCCAGGTGAACGTCTCCGGTGCGGCGATTGCCAAGAACGCGCCGAACCGAGCTCAGGCCATCGCATTCCTCGAATATCTCGTGTCGAAGGATGCTCAGAAGACCTACGCCGAGGCCAATTTCGAATATCCCGTGCGGGCCGATGTCGCCCCCGATCCGATCATCGCCGCCTTCGGCGAGCTCAAGGTCGATCCCACGCCGCTGACCAAGATCGCCCGCTTCCGCATGGAGGCAAGCCGACTGGCGGAGCAGGTCGGCTTCGACAATTGAGCCCGGAGCAGCCGCGTCGCTGGCGAGCCCCGCAGCGCGGCCGGGGCATGCGGCTCGACGGGCCGGTCGCCGTCGGCCTCGGCGACCTTGACGAGGTGGGCGACCCCACCCGGTCCGGCATCCGGCCTGCGCTCGGCTGGCGGGTCGCTGCCGCCGCGGTGGCGCTGCTGGCGGCGGCTCCCATCCTCACGCTGGTCGTCCTCGCCCTGGACGGCTCCGTCGGCCTGTGGCCGCACCTCGTCGCTCATGTCTTACCGCGGGCGGCGGCGAACACCGCGCTGCTGCTCGCCGGCGTCGGCAGCCTCGCCGCCGGCATCGGCTGCGGCACCGCCTGGCTGGTCACAGCCTACCGTTTCCCCGGCCGCGGCGTCCTCGCGTGGGCGCTGATCCTGCCGCTGGCGATCCCCACCTACATTGCCGCCTATGCCTACCTCGACGTGCTGCACCCGGTCGGTCCGGTGCAGAGCTGGCTCCGCTGGCTGCTGGGCTATCAGAGCGCGCGCGAGTTCCGGCTTCCGGACATTCGTTCGATGACCGGCTGCATCCTGCTGCTCTCCTTCGTGCTCTACCCCTACGTCTACCTCACCACGCGGGCCATGTTCCTGACCCAGGCCGCGACCTTGATCGATGCCTCGCGCACGCTCGGGGCGAGCTATGGCGCCGCGTTTACGCGCGTGGCGCTGCCGCTGGCGCGGCCGGCGATCGCCGTTGGCGTGAGCCTGGTGCTGATGGAGACCCTCAACGATATCGGTGCTTCGGAATTTCTCGGGATCCAGACGCTCACGGTCTCGATCTACGCGACCTGGGTCAACCGATCGGACCTCGCCGGAGCGGCGCAGATCGCGCTGGTGCTGCTCGTGCCGGTGGCGGGCCTCGTCGCCGCCGAGCGCTTCGGCCGCCGCCAGCGCAGCTTTGCGGCCTCGGCCCAGCGCCCGCGGCGCCTGGAGCCCCGGCCGCTCGGCCGCACGGCAGGCATGCTCGCGCTCGCGCTCGCCAGCCTTCCGGTGCTCGTCGGCTTCGTCGTGCCCGCGGCATACCTGGCGTGGTCGGCCTGGGCGCGGATCGCGTTCGCCGGCTTGTCGCAGGGGCTGCTCGCCACGACCTGGAACACGGTGAGCGTCTCCGCGGCGGGGACGCTCGGGGCGCTGGCGCTCGGGCTGATCGTCGCCTACGCCGGCCGCGCCGCGCCGGGCCGCATCGCGAGCCTTGCTGCGCGCCTGTCGCTCGCGGGCTACGCGGTGCCGGGCACCGTGCTGGCCATCGGCGTGCTGTACGGCGTCGGCGCATTGGATCGTGCGGTCGCCTGGGCGGCGTCCACGCTCGCCGGCGCCTCGGTCGGCCTCGTGCTGATCGGCTCGGGCGCGGCCATGGTGCTCGCCTATACCCTGCGCTTCCTCGCCATCGCCACTGGTTCGGTCGAGGGCGGGCTCAGCCGCATCCCGCCGTCCCTCGACGGCGCAGCGCGCACGATGGGGGCGGGCACGCTGCGCACGCTCTATGCGGTGCACCTGCCACTGGCGAAGCCGGCGCTCGCTTCCGGCGCCATCCTGATCTTCGTCGACTGCATGAAGGAGCTGCCGGCGACGCTGCTGCTGCGCCCCCTGAATTTCGAGACCCTGGCGACGCGCCTCTATGGCGAAGCCGCCCGCGGCACCTACGAGGACGCGTCGATCGCGGCGTTGCTGATCGTGCTGGTGAGCCTGCTGCCCGTCGCCGTCCTGGCGCGGCTCGGTCAGGACGGGCGGTAGAGGGCGGCGGTAGAAGAGGGGCGGCGACGGCCGCCGCCCGAAGCGTCCTTCAGCGGTCGAAGGCGCCGGCGATGGTGAGGTCGACTTCGTCGCCGATCATGGGCACGTAGGTCTTCACGCCGAAATCCGAGCGCTTGATCCTGCCCTTGGCCTCGAAGCCCACCGAGAACTTCTTGGTGATCGCATTGGGCACCGCACCGACCAGCGTGACCTGGAGCGACACGGGCTTGGTCACGCCGTGCAGGGTGAAATCGCCGGTGACGGTAGCCTTGTCCGGCCCGTCCATCGTCACCTTGGTCGAGACGAAGCTCATCGTCGGGTGCTTGGCGGCATCGAGCCACTCGGCGCCCTTGAGCTCGTCCGTCAGCTTGGGGCTGGTGGTCGCCACCGAACTCACCGGGATCGACACCTTGAGGGTGCTCGCCGCCGGGTTCTTGGGGTCGAGCTCCAGCGTGCCCGTCACGTCGGAGAAGCTGCCCCGGTAGATCGAATAACCCAGGTGGTCCACCGCGAAGACCACCTGCGTATGGTCGGGGTCGAGAGCGTAGGTGCCCGCCTGGATCTTGGCCGGATCGCGGGTCGGCGCCGTCTGGGCGCCGGCAGGCACGGCAAGGCAGAGGGCGGTGCAGAGAGGCAGAATCGAAGCCAGCTTCACGATTGTCTCCCGCTATGGATGGAGCGCAGCTCGTAAGGCTGCAGCAGGGCCGTTTTGTGGTGGCGCATGTGGGGGTAATCCGTTGCGCCGCCGGTCCACCGAAATGCGTAAGGGGTGTGCGGAGGGCTAGGGTCCGCGTCTCCGATGTGCGCTGGATCACAGCGCGCATCGGGGTGATGCTCGAAGGATCGTACGTGTAGCCGCTATCTGGAGAGGCCGGTGCGATGCCTGAACCATCCGAAGCCGAACTGACGGTATCCGTCAGCACAGCCGAGTACGCGACGACGATCGTGCTCATCGCGTTGTCGGTGGGATTCACTCTTGCGTCCCTGTATTTGACCTACCTGGCTCGCGCCCTCTGAGCGTCGCGCCGGCGCCTGCTGCCCGGGCTCTTACCTCCGGCGTCCGCTCTTCCTCGATCGAATCCTCGGCGCGCGGATCCGCACCTGGCCCCCTCCAGTAACCATGCATCGAACGCCGCCCCGCGGGCTGAGCGTCGTCACGCCGATTCCGTGGCGGCCGCGGCCGACGGCGATGGCATGTCCGCGGCGGCGCCGGGGCGCTTGGCGACACGCCCGACGAACAGCTCGGCGATGAACTCGGCATCGTCTCCCAGCCGCGTCGTGTCGCCATTGACCAGCGCCTGGATGCAGATGCCGCTGATGGCCCCCGACACGGCCCGCACGCTCTGCTCGATGTCGACGTCGCTCCGCAATTCGCCGATCTCCCGTGCCTCCACCAGGTAGCTGCGCAGATTGTCCCAGTAGGCGGCGTGCAGCTCGGCGATGCGGGGCCTGAGCTCGGGAACGGCGCCCGTGGAATCGACGATCAGGTGGTAGAGGGCGATGGCCGATTCGGGCATGTCGCGGACCGCCTCCATCTGAGCGCGGATGCGCTCGACGAGGGCGGCGCAGCCCCGCTTGCCGGCGGTGCGCCGCTCCACCTGGCGCTCGAACCGCGCCTGCATGGCGTCGATCACCGTCTCCAGCAGGCTCTGCTTGGTCCCGAATCGCTGCACGGGGAGTGATCGGCTGTAGCCGGCGTCGATGCCGATCTGCGCCAGGCTTGCGCCCACGGTGCCGTGCCGGCCGATCAGGGAAATCGCCGCCTCGAGCATGCGCCGGTCCGATTTTTTACGGCGCCGCAGCTTGGAACCGAGAATCGCCGGTCCCGCGTCCGCCACCTTCGTTGCGCTCACCAGTTCACGATCCTCCCACGTCGCCGCCGCACGCCGCCGCGCTGCCGGGCCCGCCGGACGGCCATCCGACGAGCTGCCATTCGATGCCATCGCCTGCAGCGGATCAAGCGCTTGTCCACCCCGATCGTTTTTGGTAGTTGGTCAGTTAGCCACCCAAATCGGGTGGCTGTGTGGGGGAGGAAGCATGTTCTCGTTGGCGGGAAAGGTCGCGGTGGTGACCGGCGGGGGGCGCGGCATCGGCAAGGGCATCAGCCACGCTCTGGCCGAGGCCGGAGCCGCCGTGATCTGCACCGGGCGGACCTCCGCGCCGCTGGAGGCCACGGCAGCCGCCATTCGCGCCCAGGGCGGGCGGGCGCTCGCCCTTCCCGCGGACATCACCGAGCCGGGTGCCGCGCAGGCCATTGCCACGCGCGCGGTGGCCGAGTTCGGCCGGCTGGATTCGTGGGTCAACAACGCCGGCAGCGCGTCGTCGAACGACGTGGGTCCGCTGCTCGAGCTGACGGAGCCTCAGTGGGACAACGTCGTCGATCTCAATCTGAAGTGGGCTTTCTTCGCCGCTCAGGCCGCGGCGCGCGCCATGACCGAGGGCGGCTCGATCATCAACATCTCGTCGCGGTCCGGCTCGCACCCCAACCCGATGACGGGCCAGTACGGAGCGGCCAAGGCCGGCGTCGAGAACCTGACCACGACCATGGCGGTCGAGTGGGGCCACATGGGCATCCGCGTCAACGCCATCGCCCCCGGCGTGGTGCTGACCGAGGAGTTCGCCGACCTCATGTCCGGCGAGCGGGCGCAGAAGCAGATCGACACGGTGCCCCTCGGCCGGCTGGGCACGCCGGCGGACATCGGGCCGCTCTGCGTCTATCTGGCCGCGGACGAGTCAGCCTGGATTTCCGGGACCGTGATCCAGGCGCACGGCGGCAGCCGCATCCCGATCGGCTACATGGCCTACCTGCACAAGATCGCCAAGGGCCGCCGCGAGGCCGCGGCCGGCACGGCGCTGCCGCGATGAGCGCCACCGAGCGCCTGCGCCCCTATACCCGGGCGGACCTGCAAGCCCTCTACGATCCGGCCAGCATCGCCATCGTCGGAGCCTCGCCGCGACCGGATTCGTTCGGGGCGCGAACGGCCGCCAACCTCGCCGGCTACGGCGGCCGGGTGTTCCTGGTGAACGACAAATACGACCACATCGGCGATGCGCCTTGCTACGCCGGGCTGAGCGCCTTGCCGCAGGTGCCGGACCTGGCTGTCGTCACCACTCCCGCCGCGAGCGTCGAGCCGATCATCGAAGCCTGCATCGCGGCCGGGGTGCCGAGCGTCATCCTCTACGCCTCGGGCTTCGCCGAGCTCGGCACCGCCGATGCCGTGGCGCGGCAGCGCCGTCTCGCGCAGCGCGCCGTCGATGCCGGCATCCGGCTGCTCGGGCCCAATTGCGTCGGCCTGCTGAACTATACGAGCGGGGCCCGCATCACCTTCGCGGCGGTGCCGCAGGGCCGCTCGCCGGGGCCGCGCGCCATCGGGCTGGTCAGCCAGTCCGGCGCCCTCGGCTTTGCGCTGGTGCAGGCACTCGAACGAGGCGTGGCGGTGAGCCACGTGCTCACCGCCGGCAATTCCGGCGACGTGGACGTGGCCGATTGGGTCGCGGCCCTGGCGGAGGACCCCGCCTGCGCCGTCATCGCCTGCGTCTTCGAAGGGGGGGCGGCGCCGCTGCGGATGCTGGCGGCCGCACGGCTGGCTTGGGAGCACGGCAAGCCGCTCGTCGTCTTCAAGCTGGCGACCGGCGAGACGGGAGCCGCCGCCGCCATGTCGCACACGGGCTCGCTCGCCGGCTCGAACGCGTCGTGGCGCGCTCTGTTCGAGCGGGGCGGCGCCATCGTCGTGGACCGCTTCGAGGACCTCGTCGAGACCGCCGCCTTCTTCGCCAAGGCGGGCCCACCGCAGGCGCCGGGCGCCGCCGTCCTCGCCGGCTCGGGCGGCGCGGCGATCATGGGCGCCGATTGCGCCGAGCAGCATGGCGTGCCGCTGCCGCAGCCGGCGGCCGGGGTTACAGCGGTGCTCGAAGCCCGCATCCCGGCGTTCGGGGCGCCGCGCAATCCCTGCGACGTCACCGCCCAGGTCATCTCCGACTCGGCCTCGCTCATGGATTGCGCCGATGCCCTGCTATCCGATCCGGGCTACGGCGCGCTCGTCTACGGCTGCACCTATGCCTATGCGCCGGCAACCGAGCGCCTGCCGCACCTGAGCGATATCGCGCGGCGGCACGGCAAGCCGATCTGCGCCGTCTGGCTGACGCAGCATCTGGAAGGCCATGGCTCCGAGGTGGTCGAGGCCGATCCGCACATCGCGATGTTCCGCTCGATGGACCGCTGCTTTGCGACGCTGGCCGCATGGAACGCGCGCGCCGCGCGCGCGCAGCTCCCGATCGGCCCCGGCGAGGCGGCCAGCGGCGGCGCGGCGGCGCCCCTCCCGCCCCATGCCGGTCCCGTCGGCGAGGCGCAGACCAAGGCGCTGCTGGCGGCCTATGGGATCGCCACCTCGCGCGACATCCGGGTGGCCGACCCGGAGGCGGCGGCACGGGCGGCCGAGACGATCGGCGGACCGGTGGCCGTGAAGATCGACAGCCCCGACATCCCCCATAAGACGGAGGCCGGCGGGGTGGTGCTCGGCGTCGAGGGCCCGGCCGCGGCGCGCGAGGCCTACCGGTCGGTCATGGCGGCCTGCGCCCGGGCGATGCCGGACGCCGCGCTGCACGGCGCCATCGTGCAGGAGATGGTTCCGGCCGGCGTGGAGATCATCGTCGGGGTCAAGAACGACGCCGCCTTCGGGCCCATCGTGGTCGTCGGACTGGGCGGCATCTTCGCCGAGCTGCTGCGCGACACGGTGACTGCGATGGCGCCCGTCGACGAAAGCGAGGCGCTCGGGCTTCTGCGGCGCCTGCGCGGCGGCGCCGTCCTCGATGGTTTCCGCGGCGCGCCGCCGGTGGATCGCCCGGCGCTCGCCAGGGCCGTGAGCCTGATATCGCGCCTGGCCTTCGACCACCGCCACCGCCTGCTGGAGCTCGACGTCAACCCGCTGATCTGCCGTGGCGACACCGTCACGGCGGTCGACGGCCTCGCCGTGCTCGGGCCCGAGCTTCCACACGCATCGCCGGATGACCGAGCATGAACTTTGAATGGACGGAACGCGACAAGGCCTTTCGCGCGGAGGTCGTCGATTTCCTCGCGCGCGAGCTGCCTCCCGACTGGGCGGCGATCGCCCGCCACGGGCCCGGCTCCAAGGAGCAGACGGAATTCTCGCTCGGCTTCTGCGCCAAGCTGGCCGCCGCCGGGCTCCTCGTGCCCCATTGGCCGCAGGAGCACGGGGGGCGCGGTGGCTCCGTGTGGGAGCATTTCATCCTCGGCGAGGAGATGTGGGCCGCCGGCGAGCCGCGCGGCCCGCAGTACATGAACGTCAACTGGATCGGCCCAACCATTCTGCGCTTCGGCACGCCGGAGCAGCGGGAGCGCTACGTCCCCGACATCACCGCGGGCTGCGCCATCTGGTGTCAGGGCTTCTCGGAGCCCTCCGCCGGCTCGGATCTCGCCTCCCTGCGCACGCGCGCCGAGCGCGACGGTGACGGCTTCATCATCAACGGCTCGAAGGTCTGGACCTCCTATGCGGGGCTGGCGGACCATTGCTTCCTGCTGGCGCGGACCAGCGGGCAGCGCAAGGACGGGATCTGCATCTTCCTGCTGTCCATGGCGACGCCCGGCATCACCGTGCGGCCCATCCCGAGTCTCGTCGGCAACGGCGACCTGCACGAGGTGTTCTTCCAGGATGTCCGCATCCCCGCCTCCGCCATGCTGGGCGAGGAGGGCAAGGCCTGGTCTCTGATCACCTATGCCCTGGCCAACGAGCGGGTCGGCATCGCCCGCTATGCGCTGTCGGCGCGCGCGCTGGCGGCCATGGTCGAGCGGCTCAAGGCCGACGGCTCATGGCGGGACGACATCGTCCGCCATCGGGCAGGCCAGGCGCTGGCGGCCTGCGAGGCGGCCCGCGTGCTCGTCTACCGCGTCGTCGATCAGCGCGCCCGCGGCTTGCCGCCCAATGCCGAGTCGAGCCTGACGCGCGTCGCCGTCGCTGCGGCCGACCACGCGGTCGCCAATTTCGCGCTGGATTTCCTGCCCGATGCCTTCGCCGACGACAGCATTCACCTGCTGAAGCCTCATCACGAGCGGGCGATCGCCGCCGGGATCGCGTCCGGAGCGACCGAGATCCAGCTGGGCATCGTCGCGACCGACCATCTCGATCTGCCGAGGAGCTGAGCCGCCACCATGTTGCTTGACCAGACCGAAGATCAGGCTGCGCTTCTGTCGACCGTGTCCGCCATCCTTGCCCGGGCGTCCGGCCCGTGGGCGCCGGACGGCGAGAGGTCGTCGTTCGCTGCGGAGCTCGATGCCGCGCTGGAGGCGAGCGGCGTCCTCGACGCGGCCGGCTTCGATGCCTTCGGCCCGGCGACGGGCGTGCTGGTCGTGCAGGATGTCTGCCGCACGCCCGCGGTCGTCGAGGTGGCGGCATCGGCGCTGATCCGTCCGCTCGCCTGTCCCGACGCCCCGCGGCCGCTCGCCGTGCTGCACGGCGATGCGACCCGGGCCTGCCGTTTCCTGCCGGTGGCGCGCGCCGTGCTGTTCCTGTCCGAGGCGGGCGCCTCATGGTGCCCGCTGGAGCCCGGCGACGTGATCCCGGTCGAGGGCTACTTCGCCTATCCCGCCTGCCGGCTGCGCGCGCCGCAGGCCTGCCTGGCCCGCGCGACCCCCTGCGCCGATCCGGCGCTCGCCTGGCGCCTGGCCCTGCTGGCCGTGGCGGCGGAAACTAGCGGTGTGCTGCAAGGCGGCCTGGAGAGCGTCGTCGCGCACGTGAGCGACCGCCGCCAGTTCGGCCGGCCGCTCGGCACGTTTCAGGCGCTGCAGCACCGCCTCGCCGCCTGCTCCACCAAGATAGCGGCCGCCCGGTGGCTGGCGCTGAAGGCCGCCGCCGGCACGGTCAGCGAGGCGCGCATGGCGGCAGGCTATGCCCAGGATGCGGTGGAGGCCGTCGCCTACGACCTGCACCAGTTCATGGGCGCGATGGGGCTGACCCTGGAGCACCCGCTCCATCGCTGGACCTACCGCGCCAAGCTCCTGCGATCCGATCTGGGCGGCGCGGCGCGCCATTATCGCGATCTGGCGGCCGCGGAGTGGCCGTGAGGGCGGGCCCCCCGCGTCGCTCATACGCCGAATGAATTGTGAAACGAACCAGACGTGGGCCGCGGTGCAAGCGCCCCGATACCGGAGGGATGCAGAGATGACCGTTCGTACAGCTGCCATGGCGGCGTTGACCTTCGGCCTGTCGACGGCCGGGGGCTGGGCCGCCGAGAAGGCCTACGGCCCGGGCGTCAGTGACACGGAGATCAAGCTCGGTCAGACGATGCCCTACAGCGGACCCGCGTCCGCCTACAGCCTCCAGGGCATCACCGAGCTCGCCTATTTCAAGCGGCTGAACGAACGGGGCGGCATCAACGGGCGCAAGGTCAACCTGATCTCGCTCGACGACGGCTACAGCCCGCCCAAGACCGTCGAGCAAACCCGCAAGCTCGTCGAAGACGATGAGGTTCTCGCCATCTTCTCATCGAACGGCACGGCGACGAATACGGCGATTCACAAATATCTGAACAGCAAGAAGGTGCCGCAGATCCTGCTCAACACCGGTGCGGCCAAGTGGAACGACATCAAGAGCTATCCCTGGACGATGGCGTTCTACCCCCCTTATGCGATGGAGGGGCGCGCCCTGGCGAAGCACGCGCTGGCCACCAAGCCGGACGCGAAGATCGCCATCCTCTCGCAGAACGACGACTACGGGCGTGACTACGTCAAAGGCTTCAAGGAGGGTCTCGGCAGCAAGGCGCAGACTCAACTCGTGGCCGAGGCGACGTATGAGACGGCCGACGCCACCGTCGACTCGCAGATGCTCAAGCTGAAGGGCGCGGGGGCCGATACGTTCTTCCTGGCCGCGACGCCCAAGTTCGCCGCCCAGGCCATCCGCAGAGCCCACGAGCTCGGCTGGAAGCCGCTGCTGCTGGTCGGCAGCGGCGCCAGCTCAATTGGCGCCGTGCTGGAGCCGGCGGGGCTCGACGCGTCCCAGGGGCTGGTCACCGCGGTGGTGATGAAGACGCCGGCCGATCCGCTCTGGAAAGATGATCCAGCAATGAAGGATTTCATCCGGTTCATGGAGGAGACGGGCCTCGAGAGCAAGATCTCGCAGTACGGCGCGGTCGTCGGCTACACGACAGCCATGCTGATGCATAAGATTTTGGAGCGCGCCGGGGACAATCTCACGCGGGCCAATCTCATGAAGATGGTCACCAGTATCGACGAGAAGACCTTTCCCATGATGCTGCCCGGCATCAGTCTCAAGACGACCCCGGAGGACGCGAACGCCTATCACGCGCTGCGGCTGCAGCGCTTCGAGGGCAAGAGCTGGGTGGTGTTCGGCGACGTCATCACCGAATAGGCGCGGCCGTGTGCTGATCGGCCCCGGTCATGCGCGCGATCCGGTCGTCAGCCCAGAGCATTTCCGCGTTTCTTCGAATCGCCGAAGTGCTCTATCTGATTGTTTTGTCGCGTTTTCTTCACGCGAACCGGCGCCCACTTCGCTCGAAAACGCTTTATGACGAAGCACGCACATGGGCGGCCCAGCGCGGCTCGTGCACGATGGCGATGGGGACACCCGCACGACGCATGGCGACGGCCTTGTCGATCTTGCGGCGGTGGAACGAGTGGGCCGAGCTCTTCGTGGCGAATGTGCCGATCACGAGATAGTTGGTCTCGCGGGTGAGGCCGCCGCAGAAGCCGCCCGCTCTGGCCACCGCCTCCTCGCATTCGCGGCGGCTGCCGAAGGCGAAGGTGCCGGTGAGGCAATAGGTCATGCCGGGGAAACGGATGGCGGGCGCCGGGTCGCAGACCGCCGGGGCCGTGTGGCCCTGGCCAAGCCCGAAATCCCCGGCGCAGACGCGGGTCAGGGTGTCGAGCAACTCCGCCGCCTCGTCCTCGTCGAGCTCGTCGTCCGCCAGGATCTGCTCGACGCGCTCGTACAGCGAGCGGACGACGGCGTTGTCGGTGGCGCCGGCATTGGCGGCAAGCCACTTCAGCAGGTATTCGGCCTCGACCTGGCTGACCGAGCCGTCGGCCGTGAGCCCGCGGGCCACCCCGATCAGCTCGTTGAGTTGTCGGTCGGCGAGCCGGGCTCGATTGTACAGGTCACGAATTGGTGTTTCCAGCATATCCAATTCCTCCCTGCGCAATACAAATCATGGCGAGCGGGGTGTGTCGAGCCGGCTTGGATCACCGGCAGGGACGACCGCCCCGGCCGTCAGGCGCTGGGGTTCGGGGCGGCGTGCGACCACGGGCAACGCCAACCGGTTCGTACCGGATGGCGCCGCCGCGGCCGATCGTCGACGGGCCAGAGCGCAAAAGAGCGGCCCAGATTCAAAGAATTAGGTCCATTTCCGCGCAATTGAACGATCCCGTCTTATGGCGCAACGCATTAGCGCGCGCGGGACGGCTCGCCGGCGAGCGCCGGCCTTCCGCTCGCGGCCGCGGCGGCCTTGCAGACCTCCTGCGCGTTCTCGAACGGCGTGGACTTCGGCCGCCCCCCGGCCTGGGGGCTCCCCCCGCCCGCCCGGTTCGATGCCGGCTTGCCGCCGGGCGCGTCCGGCTTGGGCATCACGGCGACCCGTGTCCACGTCTCGCCGCCGCACAACAGTCCGAGCACACATCCCTGCACGCGCAGGCGATCGGCGGCGGCCAGGCTGACGTTTGCCTCGTAGGTCTTGCCGTCCCTGGCGTTGTAGATGTTTCCGTCCCACCGGTTTGGCGCCGCCTGCTTGAGCCCGAGCAGGACCGGCATCCCGAGCGTCGGCCGTGTCCGACGGACGGGGTCCGGATTGTTCCCGTCGGTCGCGCCCGGTTCCTTCTCCCAGGAGACCAGTCCCCACATCTCATCCGCGCACCGCTCGATGCGTATTCTGGCGTCGCCGCTCTCGACCAGCCATTCGCCCGCCGGCTCGGCGGCATTCGCCGGGCCGGCGCGCGCCAGCAGCCCCACGCAGATGGTGACGACGACGATCCGGATCCCAGCTCGAATCAGGAACATAAGATCACCCCAAGGGGTCGATGGCCGCGGCTCCCCGCCGCGGTCCCTCAATACCTAGGCCGGCGCGGCAGGCGCCCTAACGCCATTTTCACCCTGCCGCGGCCGTCGGCAAGGGCCTGCCCGGGCCGGCAACGACGGCGGCAGCGGCGAGGATACATCACCGACGCTCGCGCGTCTGCGCTAACGGCACTTGGTGCGGCACACCCTCGCCACGGTGGCCGGTTGTTCGCCCACCGTCCGCACCTCTATGATCAACCGTCCCCGCCGCCACCGCGCCGAACAGGCGCCGCCGGCCGCCGCCGCGCATGACACGATTTCCGGCTGCCGGTCGTTGCACATGTCGCGGCGAAGCTCGGGGCAGCGGCGGGACGCCTGCGGCGCAGGCAGCCACCCCAGCGACCGAAGGCTCGTCCTGGCCTTGGCGTAGGTCGTGCCGCTTGCGAACGACGGCACTTCGGCGGCGGCGTGGCAGACGGTCGGCAGCATCAGTGCCAGAATGACGACGAGCGGTTTCATGGGCCAAGGATCGCTGCTGCGCAGCCCGGCCACAAGCGCCGTCATGCAATCAAGTCGGAGCCCGGTCGGCGGATGCCGCCATGGCCAGGGGGTTCTTGCTCGCCGGCGGGGGACGCGATCTCGATCGTCTGGCTGACGGCCTGCCAGTTCGCCGGCGTGCGCTCCTTGCGTTCGCTGTAGCGATCGACCAGGTAGTCGGCCCGCTCGCGCGTGAGCAGCGTGAACTTGAACAGCTCCTCGCAGACGTCCACGACCCTGTCGTAGAGCGGCCCCGGCTTCATGCGGCCGGCATCGTCGAACTCCTTGTAAGCCATCGGCACCGACGACTGGTTCGGGATGGTGATCATGCGCATCCAGCGCCCGAGCAGGCGCAGCGCGTTGACCGCATTGAACGATTGCGAGCCGCCCGACACCTGCATCACCGCAAGCGTACGGCCCTGGGTCGGCCGGATGGATCCTTCGCTGAGCGGCAGCCAGTCGATCTGGCTCTTCATCACGCCGGTCAAGTTGCCGTGGCGCTCGGGGCTGACCCACACGTGACCTTCCGACCAGATGGAGAGGTTGCGCAGCTCTTGTACCTTGGGATGGTCCACCGTCGCGTCGTCGGGCAAGGGAAGGCCGTGGGCGTCGAAGATGCGCACGTCTGCGCCCATCCGCTCGAGCAGCCGCGCGGCTTCGTGGGCCAGGAATCGGCTGAACGAACGCGATCGCAGCGAGCCGTAGAGAATCAGGAACCGCGGCTGATGCGCGAACGGCTCGGCTGCGTGCACCCGTCCATGGGTCGGCGCCTCGAAGCAATGTTCGGCCAAGCTGGGAAAACCGTCGGCGGCAGAGGGGCGGGGCTTGTTCACGGGCACGCTTTCGTCTAACGCTTCAATTAATATTGAAATATTGGACGCAAGATGGACGAACGGCAAGCCCTCAGCGCCTTCTCCGCGCTCTCCCAGGAGACGCGGCTGCGCATGGTCCGCCATCTGGTTATCGCAGGACCCGGGGGACTGGCAGCCGGTGTGCTCGCCACGAAGGTTGGCGTGTCCACATCCAACCTGACGTTTCACCTGAAGGAGCTCGAGCGCGGTGGGCTGATCCAGTCACGCCGGCAGTCGCGCTCGATCATCTACAGCGTGGTGTTCTCGGCGCTCTCCGGCCTCGTGGAGTTCCTGATGCGGGATTGCTGCCAGGGCCACCCGGAGGTGTGCGCGCCAGCCGTTGCCGCGCTTGCCGCTTGCGACTGCAATCCTCAACCGGAGCACATTGATGTCTGATCCCGTTTTCAACGTGCTGTTCCTCTGCACGGGCAATTCGGCCCGATCGATCATCGCCGAAGCCGTCCTCAACAAAGACGGGGGCGGCCGCTTCCGGGCCTATTCCGCCGGCAGCCGGCCGAAGGGCCAGGTGAATCCCTTTGCTCTGAAGGTGCTCGACCGCGCCGGCTATTCGCCGGCGGGCCTCAGCTCGAAGTCCTGGGATGTGTTTGCTGCGCCCGGCGCGCCGGTGATGGATTTCGTCTTCACGGTCTGTGACCACGCCGCCGGCGAGGCCTGCCCCTTTTGGCCGGGCCAGCCGGTGACGGCGCATTGGGGCATCGAGGATCCCGCAGCGGCCGAAGGGACGGACCTCGATAAGGAGGCGGCGTTCGTCACGGCGCTGCGCTATCTCAAGAATCGCATCAATGCCTTCGCCAACCTGCCGCTGCGGTCCATCGACGGGCTTGCCTTGAACGCCAGGCTCCGTGAGATCGGACAACTCCCGGGAGCATCGTCGCCCCGGCCGGACGTCGCGTGAGGCCGGCCGTGGACGTCATCATCTATCACAACCCGGGCTGCGGCACCTCGCGCAACACGCTGGCGATGATCCGCAACGCCGGCATCGAGCCGCACATCGTCCACTACCTCCAGAATCCACCGACGCGCCTGCTGCTGCGCCAGTTGATCCAGCGCGCCAATCTGAGCGTTCGGGATCTGCTGCGCGAAAAGGGCACGCCCTATGCGGAACTGGGATTGGGCGATGCCGCGCTCGGCGACGACGACCTGCTCGATGCGATGATGGCGCACCCCATCCTGATCAATCGGCCCGTGGTGGTGACGCCCAAAGGCGTGCGGCTCTGCCGCCCGTCCGAACATGTGCTCGATCTGCTGCCGCCGCAGCAGGGCGCGTTCGTCAAGGAAGACGGTGAGCGCGTGATCGACGGGCGCGGCCACCGTGCCGCGGAGGGGTGAGCCGGCATGTCCACGTTCGAGCGCTACCTGACCCTGTGGGTCGGGCTCTGCGTCGTCGCCGGCGTCGCGCTCGGCCACCTGATGCCGGGCGTCTTCCATGCCATCGGCGCGGCCGAGGTCGCCAAGGTCAACCTGCCGGTCGCGGTGCTGATCTGGCTGATGGTCATCCCGATGCTGCTCAAGATCGACTTCGCCGCGCTCAGTCAGGTCGGCCGCCATTGGCGCGGCATCGGCGTGACACTCCTGATCAACTGGGCGGTGAAACCGTTCTCCATGGCCCTGCTCGGCTGGCTGTTCATCGGCTGGCTGTTCCGGCCGTACCTGCCGGCCGACCAGGTGGGCAGCTACATCGCCGGCCTGATCATCCTGGCGGCGGCGCCCTGCACGGCGATGGTGTTCGTGTGGTCCAACCTGACGCGCGGCGAGCCGCATTTCACGCTGAGCCAGGTGGCGCTCAACGACGCCATCATGGTCGTGGCCTTCGCCCCGATCGTCGGCCTGCTGCTCGGCCTGTCGGCCATCACGGTTCCCTGGGGCACCCTGGTCCTCTCGGTCGTGCTCTATATCGTCATTCCGGTGATCGTGGCCCAGCTCATGCGGCGACAGCTGTTGGCATCGGGCGGTCAGGCGGCCCTCGATCGGCTGCTCCGGCTCCTCGGGCCGGTGTCACTCGTTGCGCTGCTGGCAACGCTCGTCCTGCTGTTCGGCTTCCAGGGCGAGCAGATCCTGGCCCAGCCCCTGGTCATCGCGCTGCTCGCCGTGCCGATCCTGATCCAGGTCTATTTCAATGCCGGGCTCGCCTACGTGTTGAACCGGATGGCGGGCGAGGCGCATTGTGTGGCCGGCCCGTCGGCGCTGATCGGGGCCTCGAACTTCTTCGAGCTGGCGGTGGCCGCCGCCATCAGCCTGTTCGGCTTCAATTCGGGCGCGGCGCTCGCCACCGTGGTCGGCGTCCTGATCGAGGTGCCGGTGATGCTGAGCGTGGTCTGGATCGTGAACCGCAGCCAAGGCTGGTACGAACGCGGCGCCGGCCAGAAGGCGGCCTTGAAGTCCGCCGCGCGTGAAGTCTGACGCTCCGCCCCGCCATCGCCTGACCGTCATCGCCGCCCTCGGCGTGGTGCAGATCCTCGCCTGGGGCTCGTCGTTCTACCTGCTGTCGGTTCTCGCCACGCCGATTGCGGCCGACACCGCATGGCCGATCGCCTGGATCGTCGGTGGCCTGTCGGTCGGGCTGATCGTCGCCGGCCTGGTATCGCCACGGGTCGGCACCTTCATCGGCCGGCACGGCGGCCGGCCGGTGCTGGCCGCATCGGCCGCCGTCATGGCGCTTGGCCTGGTGGTGCTCGGCCTGGCAACCTCCCTTGCGGGCTACGTCTTCGCCTGGGTGCTGCTGGGCCTGGGGATGGGCACGGGCCTGTACGATGCGGCCTTCGCCACGCTCGGTCGCCTCTATGGGGATGCGGCGCGGCCGTCGATCGGGGCGCTGACTCTGTGGGGCGGGTTCGCCAGCACGGTCAGCTGGCCAGTATCGGCGGTCTTGATCGAGCACGTGGGCTGGCGGGGGACGTGCTTCGCCTATGCCGGTCTCCAACTCGCTGTCGCGCTGCCCCTGGTGGTTCTGCTGATCCCGCCGCCGCCGCGCCTGCCGTCGACCGCCTCCACAGGCACCGGCGCCGCGCGCCGGCGCCTGTCGAGGCGCGAGCGGCGGACGTTCTGGTTGATGGCTTCCATCGTGACGCTGGGCAGCACGGTGACGACGCTGGTGTCCGTGCACCTGCTGGTGCTGCTCCAGGCGCGCGGCGTGGCGCTGGCGTCGGCCGTGAGCTTCGGCGCTCTCATCGGGCCAGCTCAGGTCGGGGCGCGGGTGCTGGAAATGGCGGGGCGCGGCCGGCACCATCCGCTGTGGACGCTGACCATGGCGATGGGCCTGATCGCCATCGGCGTGGGCGTGCTGGCCTTGGGGCTGCCGGCCGTCGCGCTGGCGCTGATTCTCTACGGGGCCGGAAACGGCATCTATTCCATTGCGCGCGGAACCGTGCCGCTGGCGCTCTTTGGCGCTGAGGGCTATGCGCCGCTCATGGGCCGCCTGGCCCGGCCGGGGCTGGTCGCCGCCGCGCTTGCGCCGCTTCTGGGCGCATTCGTGCTGGCGCACGGCGGCGCGGACGTCCTGTTGACGGTCCTGGCCGGGCTCGCGGCCGCCAATGCTGCATTGGTCGGCCTGCTCTGGCGCGCCACGGCCGCAGCCGGATCAGGGTGACGGAGCGCGCGGCGCCATCGACCGGAAGGGACGCCTCATAGCCCACCCCTCCGCACGGCACCGTTCTCGCCAAAAACCCGCCGGCTGTCCGCACACCCGTCGATCGTGTCGGCAAGCTCCCGCGCTTTACGGTTGGAGCGTGCCTTGGCCGCGTAGCAGCCCTTGCCGTCCCGAATGGCGAACACCAACAGCCAATCGGTATCGTCTCGGCGGCGGGCGCGGATGATGGCGCTGCGAGGCTGGCCGCGCTCGAGGCGCCATTCGACGGTCGGTCCGAAACCCTCGTCCCGCGCCGGGAACATCACGGGAGCACCTCCGCCGACCGACACGTCGACCATGTTGCCTTCATCGGCGAATTGGATGGAGACGCCGCCTGGGCCGCGGCACGACCAGATCCTCATCCACGCTTCGCCGGGCTTGATGCGGGCCGGATCGGCATCGGTCCTGCAGCCCTTCGCGCCGAAGTGCACGGGTTGGAACACGGCCCGCGGCTCCGCCGCCACGCTCGTACCGGCCGCCGCCATGCTGGCGAGCGCGGCAATTGCGGCCATCATGCACGACCTCGAGCCCATAGCCGAAGGGAACCACGAGAGCCGCGCGTCTGTCGAGGCGGCTCATCTGTCCCTGCCGCGGTGGCGCGCTACTTGAAATCGGTACCGATCGTGGAGTGGACCTATTCCATGCGCGCACTGATCATTGCCATCGTTTTGATAGCTCTGCCGCCGCCCGGCGGCATTGCGCGGGCGCTGGACGCCTCGCCGGCGAACCCAGCCTTCACGCTCTACCGGAAGGGCACGGTGAACTCCGGCGAGCGCGTCCGCTGGGCGACATTCAATGCGGGCCAGCCGGGCAACGACAATCTGGCCAACTGCGAGCTCGCCGCTCGGTTGCTCAACATCAACCTGGCCCAGGCCCAAGGGGCCGAGCAGGTTAGCTTCAGCGTGTTCTGGTGCGAACGCGGCGACGATCGGCCGTAGGCGGCGTGGTGCGGTCCGCCAACCGGCCCCAGCGGTGGCCACCTCGTTCGGGCGAGTAAGGTCGCCCTCGTTGGCCGGAGGCCCGGTGGACCCACAGGCGTAGCGATCTTGCCCGAGGAGCGCGTTGCGTCGGCCTGCAACACGAAAACGCCCCCGAAGCGAAGCGCCACCTAACCCGCTGAAAATGACTGAATTTTTAGTTTGGCTGGGGGACCTGGATTCGAACCAAGACTAGCGGAGTCAGAGTCCGCTGTTCTACCATTAAACTATCCCCCACCGAAGCACTTGAAATCCCTCAACTTTCGTTGAGTTGCCCGACCATCTCGAGCCAGGGACTTCGGCAGGCCGCCGCAGCGAGGGGGGCTCTATAGCCCCGAATTCGTCGCCGGTCTACCCCCGTTCGAGACTATCGGGGCCATCGGCGGCGCTGCCCGCCGATGGCCCCAGGATATCCGCCAATCGCGCCCGCTCAGTAGCCCCAGCGAGGGTGCGGCCCCCGGCCGCCGTGGGGACGGCCGTAGGCGCGCCCGTATCCATAACCAGGGGGGCGGGGGCGATGGCCGTAGCCATAGCCGTAGCCCGGCCGCGGTGCATAGTGAGGCCTCGGCGCGTAGTACGGTGCCGGTGCATATTTCCACGTGCCAGTGCGGCGTCCAGCCCAGGCCTCGTCCGGGGCGACACTGACGCCCAACGTCAGGGCAAGGGCAAAGGCGGAGCAAAAGCGCAGCATGAGGTCTCCATCGTTGCGATCCGCGGCGCGGGCGGCGCCGCGGTCATTCTGATCCACATCGAACAAGCCTATACCATGGCCGAAGGTTCCGACGGCCCCGTGACTGCGTCGCGCGGCGGTCTACGAGCGGTCGCGCATCGCACCGGTGGTCGTGCCGCGGCTCAAGCCGTCGACGAGGTAATGGAACAGTGAACGGCTGCCGATATGGACGTCGGCCACGATCGTCATGCCAGGGGTCAGCCGAAACGCGTCCGGCGTATCGTGGAAGTCCATCTTCGTGATCCTGGCGCGCGCCTTGTAGAATGGGGCGACCGTCTGGCCGCCGTCCTGCTTCGTGAACGATCCCTCGCTGATCCACTCCAATTCGCCTTCGGCCTTGCCGTGGGAGACGGAGTCGTAGCTGTCGACCTTGATCGTGCAGGGATCGCCGGGCCGAATGTAGCCGACGTCGGACGAGGCGATGTCCATCTCGACCTCGACCGGGCCGTTGAGCGGGGCCAGCGTCATCAGGATATCGCCTTCCTTCAGCACCGAGCCGACCGACAGCTCCGATTCGCTCAGCACCACCGCGTCCTCCGACGCCCGGATCGCGACCAGATCCTTCATGCGGTTCGCCTTGGAGAGCTGTGCCAATGCCGTGTCGCGCGAATTGCGCGCGGTGACGATCTCCTGGCTGAGCTGTGCCTGCCATTGCTGGATGAAGGCGTCGCGATCCGCCGTCAGGCTCGCTACGGAATGGCGCTCTTCGGCGAGCTGCTGCTGGTCGCTTTCCATCGTGCGGAGCATCTCGACCCGTTGGTCGGCCGCGCTGAGCAGGTTGAGCAGGCTGCCGGCCTGTCTTTCCACGAGGGTCGCGCGCATGTCCTCGATCTGCTTCATGATCCGGTCGCGCTCCTTGTAGCGAGCTTCGTCCCCCTCGAGGCGCTGCACGGTCATCTGCGCCTGGTCGATCTTTTCCGTGTAGCTGCGCAGCTGCGCGTCGTACTGGGCCAGCCTCTGCGTGTTGAGGCCGACCTGGAGGGCCACGTAAGGCGCCATCGCCGCGGAGGGCTCGGCCGGAAACTGCGGGGTTTCGCCGCGGCGCTCCGCTTCGGCGCGGATCATCTGGGCGTCGAGCGAGGCGATCTGCTGCTCCAACTGCCCGGCATCGGCCGCCGCGAAGGTGGGATCGAGGGTGGCCAGCAACTGGCCCTTGGCAATCCGGTCGCCTTCGTGGACCTCGACCGTCTTGATGATCGAGGCGTCGAGAGCCTGGATGGTTCTGACGCCGTCGGTCGTGACGATCTTGCCGCTTTCGCTTTCGATGTCGCGGTCGAAGTCGACGACCGTGGACACAGCGATACCGCCGGTCAGGAGCGCAGCGAGCGCCCAGACGATCAAGCCGGACGTTGGCGGGCCACCCCGGTTGATGAGCCGGTGAGTCTCGGATTGAAAGCTGCGGATGATCTGGTCCGTGGTCAGTTTGCGCGGCATGGCGCCTCCTCGGCTGTTCGCAGTACTGCTCCCACCGCGGCTCCGGTCCCCCGGCCCGACTCCCGAGCGCCCGGGACGGCGGCCGGTGGCCTTGGGCTCAGCGCCTCGCGAGCCCGGGCGAAAGGCAGCCATCGTCCCGCATGCGGCTCCCGCCTTGCTAGCACAGCGCCAGCTCGGCGAAGTGTGCAGAGGGCGGGGCCCTGGAATGCGTGACGGCTAGCGCGGGATGATTTTTCGCCGAACCATCGTTTCGCTCGACGTCTTTGTTTCGAGCACGATCTTGTCCAAAAGCCGGCGTCCACTTCTTGGCGTTCCGCCCGAGCGGGTGACCATGGCAACACGTGGGACGACGGCGGCCCTCATGACAGCGGCTGTCGGTCCAGCCGCCAGCCGTCGCACGCGTCGATCTCCGTGCGCAGTTCCACCGCCGGCGCCCACGGCCTGGCGGCGACGTCTTGCGGTTGGGCGCTCGCCGGAACGAAGGTCCCTCCCGCAGCCAGGAGCTCCACGACGCGGACGATGACCTCGACGGCAAGCCCCGCGGGCAGGACGGCGCTGGCGCCGCAATTCATGGCACGGCCGACGAGATCGGCCCCGCAACTGGCGGCCAAGATGGCGATGGCCGGCGGGGCAGGGCGATCCTGCGCCCGATGCAGGCTGTCCCATATGTCGTCCGGCGCGGACCCAACCGACAGGATCAGCACCGACGTCTCCAGCGCAGCTGCATCTCGGTCCCAGGCCGCGATGTCAGCGAACGCGCAGAAGCGGCGGCGGGGCGCCGCGGCTCGCAAGGCGGCGATCGTCTGCGCGCGGAGCGCGGGGCCGCCCTCGATCAGGGCGACGAGATGTCGGGTCCTCCGCTTGTCCACGCGGCGGCCACCGGCCGTCGCACATTCCGTCCGGCTCAAGCGGCGGTCGTCGTTCACGGCACCCAACTGCGCTTTCCCATTACGCCAAAGCTCCCGCCTCCAACCACTCGCCCCGCGGTTTGGGACGATCGATTTAGACGTACAATCGCAGATCATCAAACGCCATCGCATCACCCGTTTGGGGGGTGCGCAGGGATCGGTTCCGACTATCCTGGATTGCGTTCAGCGGGCAGGGGAGTGCCGCCATTCACGAGGTGCGGACTGCGTCGACGCGGCGAGGGACGTGCGACGTCATTTCTAAAGCCGCGACGTGACATCGAAGTGGGACCTCGAGCGCATTGCGGCGGCATTCGCCGAGGCGGCGCTGAACGCGAACCGGTGGACCTTTGCCCTGCAAGTGGCGGGCGAGGCCGTCGGTGCGCGCGGCGCAGCGCTGCTCGGCCTGAATGGCCCGCTGCCCCAGCCCTTCAACAGCCCGTCGCTGCACGAGGCGACGGACGCCTACATCAAGGAGGGATGGGCCGAGCGGGACGAGCGCTACCGAGCCGGCCCGCTCATCGCCCGTCAAGGCATCGCAACGGACCTCGACTTCATCTCGCCGGAGCTGATGGCGAGAAATCCCTACTACCAAGAGTTCCTGGCGCGCTTCGATCTGCGCTGGTTCGCGGGGTTACGGATCGCGAGCGGCGGGGAGCTCTGGTGCCTGCGGATCAATCGCGGACCCGCCGAGGGGCCTTTTTCCCATGAGCAGCTGGCACAGCTCGGCGCGTTGTCTTCGCAGCTGTCGAGCTCGGCAGTCGTGGCCCGCGCCTTGGGGTTCGCGCAAGCCGAGGCGGTGGAGCAGTCCTTCGATACCAGCGGACAGGCCGTTGCCCTGATCGGCTGGCAGGGGGAGGTGATCCGGACGAACCGAACGGCCGAGCGGTACCTGGCGCAGGGGCTGGTCCAGCTGCGACAGAACCGATTGACGGGGACCCATCGCGACGACACCGCCGCCCTCGACCGGGCACTGCATGGCCTCGTTCGGGGGGCGCATGCGCTCGCCTCGCCGGTGGTGCTGCGCCGGGACGGGGCGCGGCCGCTCATTGCTCACGGCGCGCGGCTCGCCTGCTTCAGCCGCAATCCCTTCGCCGCCTGTCGGGCCATCGTCGTGCTCACGGATCCGGAACAGCGCGGCCGGATCTCGGCGGTCCATCTGCGCAAGCTGTTTCGGCTGACCCCCTCCGAGGCGCGGCTGGCGGCGCTGCTGGCGTCGGGAGACAGCCTCGAGACGTTGGCGGCCCAACTGGGCGTCAGGCGCGAGACCACACGCTCGCTGCTCAAATCCGTGTTCCTGAAGACCGGAACCAACCGGCAGGCCGAACTGGTGGCCCTGCTGCTGCGGCTCGGGCTGCCGTCGGAGTGAGCGCGGACCTATCTGCTGCCCACACCGGTCGCGACGGCGCCGGCAAGACGGCTCAGGCGCGAATGGATTCGCTCGGCACGAGGCGTCCACCGTCCGTCTGCGACCACGCCCAGTTCGACCGCTGCGTCCCGCTGCCGTCGAACTCGGCGCAGCAGCGCACGCAGAAGAATCTCAGCGGCCGGGCGTATGGCACTGGCAGGCGGCCGCAGCAGCGGCCTCGAGCATCCAGCTGTCGCGGCGGGTGGCCTTGCGTCATCCTTTCCTCCCGGACGATTGTGACCGTTGCACCTCGATTCGGTGGAGTTTACCGTTGGTGGCCCTTGCTGGGCCATTCGCGCCTTGGTGGTGGGGCTTCACGATGCGGCGAGCCGGCTCTGATCCGGGTCCGGCGGATGTCGCTCCGTCGGCGCGCGCCGGCGATCTGGCGCGGCGCCCGCGTGCAGCCCACATAGGGGACGGAGCAGCCCGGTTGGGTGCTCGGGCGCCGGCTCCGGCGAGTGCCCTGGCGCTGATTGTCCGAGACGAGAGGGACGGGAGTGATGATATGACCACAACGACCGAGCGCGCGGTTCTGGCCGGCGGCTGCTTCTGGGGCATGCAGGATCTGATTCGCCGCTACCCCGGCGTCGTGTCCACCCGGGTGGGCTACAGCGGCGGCGACGTGCCCAACGCGACCTACCGTCATCATGGCACGCATGCGGAAGCCATCGAGATCATCTTCGATCCTGCCAAGGTGTCGTACCGCGCGGTGCTGGAGTTCTTCTTTCAGATTCATGATCCGACCACGCGCAACCGCCAGGGCAACGACATCGGCACCAGCTATCGCTCGGCAATCTACTACACGAGCGAGGAACAGCGGCGGGTTGCCGAGGACACCATCGCGGACGTCGATGCGTCGGGCCTGTGGCCGGGTAAGGTGGTGACCGAGGTCGCGCCGGTCGGCCCCTTCTGGGAGGCGGAACCCGAGCACCAGGACTACCTGGAGCGCCTTCCGCATGGCTATACCTGCCACTTCGTACGCCCGGGCTGGAAGCTGCCGGTGCGGACGGAGCGGAGCGACGTGTCGAGCGCGGCGGGGTAACGACGGCCCAGCCGCCGACGCGCTGTCCGATCCGGCGGAGCCGTCTGTCGAAGGAGAAGCTGATTTCGAACCGCCGGCCGCGGCGAGGCTCGTTTTCGCCGGCGGCACGAACGCTCGTAACCGCGGCGGCGCGCGGCGTTGTTCATTGACGCCGCGGCCACCGTACCGACAGAGCGCTACGCGCCCCGCGGTCCCGACGCGCGTGGCCGCTCCAAGCTCAGATTCCGCTGCCCTGGTCGTTGAACAGCCGGTCGAGGATGCGGCCTTCCAGCGCCGCCAGGGCCGGGTCGCCCCGGTGGCGCGGGCGCGGGGCGTCGATGGGGAGGTCCGCGGCGATCCTGCCCTCGTCGATCACCAGGATGCGGTCCGCCAGCGCGATCGCCTCGGCGACGTCGTGGGTCACCAGCACCGCGGTAAAGCCCTGCTGTTGCCACACGCTCTCGATCAGCCGCTGCATGCCGATGCGAGTCAGGGCGTCGAGCGCCCCGAGCGGTTCGTCGAGGGCGAGCAGCCGCGGATGGCCGGCGAGCGCCCGAGCCAGTGCGACGCGCTGCTTCTGACCGCCGGAGAGCACTGCCGGCCACTCGTCGCCGCGGTCGTCGAGGCCGACCTCGGCGAGAGCGTCCTGCGCCTTCAGGCGCCGCTCCGATGTCGCCAGGCTGCGGTCGAGCCCGACCTCGACGTTGCCGCGCACGCGCGCCCAAGGCAGCAGCCGCGGCTCCTGGAACATGATGCGCGCACCTGACGGGCGCCCCTCTTCGGCGTCGATGAGAACGCGGCCGGCCGTCGCCTGCTCCAGGCCGACGATGAGGCGCAGCAGCGTGCTCTTGCCGCAGCCGCTCTTGCCGACCACGGCGACGAACTGCCCGGCGGGGATATGCAGGTCCACGGCCTTGAGCACCTGCTTGGGGCCGAAGGATTTGGCGAGACCGCGCAGCGTCACCGGTACGCCGCGGGCGTTGCCGTGGGCTTGGACGGGGGCGGCGCTGGGGAAGCGCCCTTCGCGCCGGCTGATGGCGGCTGCGACCGCATTCATGGTGTTGTCCTATCCTTGTCGTTGCAGCGGACCGACGCGGCTCGGCCACATCGCTCCGCTCGCCGTACCCTGTCGATCCGGAAGCCTTCCCTCCGGACGGATGGAGCCTTGAGGCGCGTGCTTCAGCGCCGGTAGGCCGGGTGCCATTGCAGAGAGAGCCGCTCCAGCAGCCGGGCGATGCTGTCCGCCAGCTTGCCGAGCAGCGCATAGATCAGGATCGACAGCACGACCACGTCGACGAGCAGGAACTCGCGCGCCTGCATGGCCATGTAGCCGATGCCCGAGGAGGCGGCGATGGTCTCGGCGACGATCAGGGTCAGCCACATGATCCCGAGCGCGTAGCGCAGGCCGACGAACATGGACGGCAGGGCGCCGGGCAGGATCACCCGCCAGAACAGCTCCCACGAGCCCATGCCGTAGATGCGGCCCATCTCCACCAGCTGCGGGTCGACGCTGCGGATGCCGTGCAGCGTGTTGATGTAGATCGGGAAGAACACGCCGAGCGCCACCAGGAACAGCTTGGCCTCTTCGTCGATGCCGAACCACAGGATGACAAGCGGGATGAGCGCCAGGTGCGGCACGTTGCGCACCATCTGCAAGGTCGTATCGGTGAGCTTCTCGCTCAGTGCCGACAGTCCGTTGGCGAGGCCGAAGATCAGCCCGACGGTCCCGCCGACCACGAACCCGCTCAGCGCCCTGAGCGCGCTGACGCCGATGTTGTGCTGAAGCTCGCCGGACGCGGTGAGTCGCACCGCTGCGGCGGCGACGGCGCTGGGAGCCGGCAGCACGTTGGCGGGGATCTGGCCGAGGCGCGACAGCAGCTCCCAGACGGCGATCAGCAGCGCCGGCACCAGCCAGCCGATGGCGCTGCCCGGCAGCCATCGCGTCAGCGGGCGGCTGCGGGATTTGTCGACCGCCTCTTCGGCAGCCGTCTGCAGGGTGGTGTCGCTCATGATGCCGCCGTCAGTCTGGCGGCGCCGACCGCGAACTCGTTATGAACGCTGGGCCGGTAGCTCGCCGTTTGCCGTTGGATGCCGAGCTGCGGGAACAGGAGCTCGGCGACGCGGTAGGATTCCTCCAGGTGCGGGTAGCCCGAGCCGATCACCGTATCGATGCCGGCCGCCTGGTACTCGCGCAGGCGCTCAGCCACAGTTGCCGGATCGCCGACCAGCGCCGTGCCCGCTCCGCCGCGCACCAGCCCGACGCCGGCCCACAGGTTGGGCGCCACCTCGAGCTTGTCGCGGCGCCCGCCGTGCAGCTCCAGCATGCGCCGCTGGCCGACCGAATCGGAGAGCGCCCGCAAACGGCTTTGCGCATGGGCGATCTGCTCGTCCGAGATGCGGCTGATCAGCCGGTCGGCGGCAGCCCACGCCTCGTCGCTGGTCTCGCGCACGATGAAATGCAGGCGGATGCCGAAGCGCATGCGGCGTCCGCGCTTGGCCGCGGCAGCGCGCACGCGCTCGATCTTGCCGGCCACTGCGTCGACCGGTTCGCCCCACGTGAGGTAGAGTTCGGTGTGCTCGGCCGCCAGCTCGATGCCGGCGTCCGAAGAGCCGCCGATATAGAGCGGCGGATGCGGCTGCTGGGCGGCAGGGAAGTCCAGGCGGCTGCCCGCGACCCGGTAGTGCCTGCCGTCGAAGTCGACGGTCTCGCCTTCCAGCAAACGGCGCCAGATGGTCAGGAATTCGGCAGCCTGGGCATAGCGCTCGTCGTGATCAAGGAAGACGCCGTCGCCGGCGAGCTCGGTAGGATTGCCGCCGACGACCACGTTCAGCAGCAGGCGGCCGTTCGTTTGGCGGTCGAGCGCTGCGGTCTGCCGCGCTGCGAAGGAGGGCGAGACCACGCCGGGCCGCAGTGCCACCAGGAACTTCAGCCGCTCGGTCGCCGCGGCAAGGCCCGCGGCGGTGATCCAGGAATCGACGCAGTTCTGGCCGGTCGGCAGCAGCACGCCCTCGAAGCCGAGGCGGTCGACGGCGCTAGCCACATCCTTGAAGTACCCGAAATCCGGCGGCCGCTGCTGCGTCTCGGACCCCAGATAGGAGCCGTCGCCGTGGGTCGGGATGAACCAGAAGAAGTTCAGTGGATCGGCCGGCCGGGCGGCGATGGGGACAACGGACACGGGATTCTCCACCGAAGGAAGGGTTCGTTTGGTCGACATGGTTCCACGGGGGTCATGCGACGTCGCGGGCCGGCGCCGGGGAGGCGATCGCGAGCGCGGCGAGCTCGGCGGCGGCCTGGTCGAGCCGGTCGAGGATGGTTGCGTCTGTGAGCCTCCCGTCGACGAAGTCCGGGTCGCCGGCATAGACGGCGGTGGGCACCGACAGGGCGCTGAAGAAGCCGAACAGCGGCCGCAGCTGGTGCTCGACGACGAGGCTGTGGCGGTGGCCACCGCCGGTGGCGCCGAGCAGCACCGGCTTGCCGATCAGCGCCGGCGGGTCGACGAAGTCGATCAGGTGTTTCAGCAGGCCGGCGTAGGAGCCCTTGTAGACCGGCGTGGTCACGATCAGCGCATCGGCATTCTCGATGGCGGACAGGATCGCCGCACCGGCCGGCGGCAGTCGGTCGCGGCTGAAGGCGCCGAGGCCGGGGCCGATGTCGACCAGATCATACAGCTCCAGCTGCACGCTGCGCCGGCGTGCCACTGCCCGGGCGGCGGCAGCGGCGAGCTCACGCGTTTTCGACGGGCGGCGGGTATTGCCGCTCAGGGCGACGAGCCTGAGCGCGCTCATCGTACCGCCCCCGCGGCGGGGCGGACGTCGGCGCGCCGGTGGAACAGCCGCCGAGCGGCTCGCTCGGCCTCGGCCGGCGTGCGGAAGCTGTGCCCGTCGATGGCGTTGAAGGGGCCAGCCGCGGCATGGAAGCGGAAGCCGCGGCGATCGGCGGCGACGATGCCGGCGGCCGTCCCGGCAATCTCGATGATGTAGGCGTTCGCAGCGCCCGCCTCGACGGGGGCGGCTGCCTCGGAAATCAAGGTCGACATGGTCTCTCCTGCCGCCGGCACGCACGCGCCCACCGACCAGCGCCGCTGTGGAGGGCGGGGCCTGGATCTGACAGGCGACATGGGCCTGCGGGACGCAGCTCGTGAGCGGCGCTGTACGGTCAAGGTTCTCGGTTCTGCTGTGGTGAGGACCTTACGACCGACAACGATCGCGCGACGTACGAGCCCGCCGCAGGGGCAGCGGCGACGGAGCAGGCCGGGGCAAATCATGCATCAATGCTACTCCGGCTATCGACCAGCTGCGGGCTCTCCGCGCAGGCGCTCGGGTACGTCGCCACCAGCCCGCGGCTCGGTGCGACCGCGTTCATATGAGTACAGGCCACCGCCACCGTCAATAAAAGTTGCGGAGCAATGCGGCCGGACCAAACAATTTGAAAGATAGTCTTGCTCCGCAAGGGCGGCTATAGAGAATTTTTTCTTTAAGACCCTCTCGCGAGAAATTTTCTTCCCGCCTTCACGGGGCCGAGCGGGCCGGGGCGCGTCCATCCGGGCACGTTCGCGCAACCGGCAGCGGGAGCGTCACGGCACCAGGATCAGGCCTTCGTCCGGGCGCAGCGCGATGGTGGCGGCGGGCCGGGCCTCCTCGCGATCGAGGTGGGTGGACAGGATCGCCCGGTGCTGTCCCAGGCCGTCGACCGCCACGGGCTCGTGGCCGAGGTTCAGCACGATCAGAAAGGTCTCGCCGCCGCGGCGGCGGCGATAGGCGAGCACGTCGCCGGTGGCGGCGACGCTCTCGAAGCTGCCCAGCGACAGGGCCTCGTGCGCCCGCCGCAGCGCCAGCAGGCGGCGGTGCAGCGCCAGCATCGAGCGCGGATCGCCCGTCTGGTCCGCCACGTTGGCTTCGTGCGCCGGTCCCACTGGAAGCCAGGGCGTGCCGGTGGTGAATCCGGCGTCGTCCGCGGCCGTCCAGTGCATCGGGGTCCGCTCGGGGTCGCGGCCAAGGCCGAGGCCCGGCTCGTTCTTCTCCCACGGGTCCTGCACGGCCTCGGGCGCGATCTCGCCGTCCGTCATGCCGATCTCGTCGCCGTAGTAGATCGTCGGCGTGCCGCGCAGCGTCAGCAGCAGCATGGCGGCGACGCGCGCCTGGGCGGCCCCGATGCGGCTCGCCACGCGGTGCTGGTCGTGATTGCCGAGGACCCAATTGGGCCAGCCGCCGTCCGGCAGCGCACGCTCGTAGGTTTCGATCAGCTCCGCCAGGCCACGGGCGTTCCAGGCGGAGAGGATGAGCTGGAAATTGAACGGCAGGTGCACGCCGGAAAGGTCATGGCCGTAATAGGCCACCAGCCGCTCGAGCGGCAGGTAGATCTCGCCGATCAGCACGCGGTCACCGTAGGCCTCGATCGTGGCCCGCATCTCGGCGATGACGTCGAAGACCTCCGGCTGGTCGGCGGAGTGGACCGGCAGGACGCGGGCGATGTCCGGCTGCCCCTCGGCGAAGCCGGGGTTATCTGGATTGTCGCGGAATCCGGCGTCCTTCATCAGGTGCCAGATCACGTCGACGCGGAAGCCGTCGACACCGCGTTCGAGCCAGAAGCGCAGCACGTCGTTCATGGCTGCGCGCACCTGCGGATTGCGCCAGTTGAGGTCGGGCTGCTCCTTCAGGAAGGCATGATAGTAGTATTGGCCCGACGCCTCGTCGTATTCCCAGGCGCTGCCGCCGAAGTTGCTGGCCCAATTGTTGGGGGGGCCGCCGCCGGAGGCCGGGTCGCGCCAGATGTACCAGTCGCGCTTGGCGCTGCCGCGCCCGGCCCGGCTCTCCGCGAACCACGGATGGCGCTCGGAGGTGTGGTTGGGCACGAAGTCGAGAACCACCTTCAGGCCTTGGCCGTGGGCATCGGCGATCAGCCCGTCGAAGTCCTCGAGCGTGCCGAACATCGGATCGACGCCGCAATAGTCGGCGACATCGTAGCCGAAGTCGGCCATCGGCGAGGGATAGAAGGGCGAGACCCAGACGGCGTCGACACCGAGCGCGACGAGGTGGCCGAGCCGCTGCCGGATGCCCTCCAGGTCGCCGATGCCGTCGCCGTCGCTGTCCTGGAACGAGCGCGGATAGACCTGATAGATCGTCCCGCTCTGCCACCATCGCGTCATGTCGGTCGTCCCCACTCTCGAACCCGGCATTCACATCTCGGTGCGGCGAACGGCGTCGTCGAGCCCGCCGACGCGGTACCAGCGGTAGCCGTAGGGCTCCAAGGTGACGTGGTGGCGACCATCCCCGTCCGCCTCGCTGTGGTCGTCGGAGAGCAGGTTGACGAGCTTGCCGGGTTCGCCCCGGCGCGGGCCGCTGCGGAAGCTGACGGCGCTGCCCTCGGCGTGAAAATTGTGCAGAAAGAGGACCGCGTTGTTGCGCCAGTCGTAGCGCAGGCCCAACACCGCGGCGTCGCGGATGTCGATGATCCGGAACTCGCCCCAGCCGATCTCCGGCACCTCCTGGCGCATGCGGATGATCCGCTCCAGCCAGTTGAGGAAGGAGTTGGGGTCGCGCCGCTGCTCGGCGACGTTGACGTGGGCGTAGTCGTAGCCGCTGTCGGAGATCACCGGCAGGAAGGTCTTCTTCGCGGTGCTGAAGCCGGCTTGCGGCTCGTCCGACCACTGCATCGGCGTGCGCGCGCAGTTGCGTTCGGGCAGCGCCAGGTCGTCGCCCATGGCGATCTCGTCGCCGTAGCGGATCACCGGGGTACCGGGCAGGGTGAACATCACGCTGTAGGCGAGCTCCAGCATGCGCCTGTCCCCCTTCAGCATCGGCGCCAGGCGGCGGCGGATGCCGCGGTCGTAGAGCTGCATGGACTTGTCGGGCCCGAACGCGTCGAACACGGTCTGGCGCTGCCCGGCCGTCAGCCGGCCGAGATCGAGCTCGTCGTGGTTGCGCAGGAACAGGCCCCACTGCGCGGTGTCGTAGTCCGGCCTGGTCTGCTTGAGCGCCGTGCGGAGCGGCCCGGTGTCGCTCGAGGCGAGCGCGTAGAACAGATTCTGGTTGACTTGGAAGTTGAACATCATCTGCATGCGGTCGCCGTCGGCGCCGAAATACTTCATGTCGTCCTTGGGCAGGATGTTGGCTTCCGCCAGGATGATGCTGTCGCCCTTGCGCCATTGCAGGAACTCCCGGAACGAACGCAGCATGTCGAAATGCTCGACCGGCTTCTTGCCGACCTTGGCTCCCTTCTCGGAGATGACGAAGGGCACCGCGTCCATGCGGAAGCCCGAGACGCCGAGCTGGATCCAAAAGCCCATGATCTTCAGGATCTCGGCCTGCACGCGCGGATTGGCCGTGTTGAGATCGGGCTGGAACTCATAGAAGCGGTGGAAATAGTAGGCTTCGGCGACGTCGTCCCAGGTCCAGGTGGTCGTCTGCACGCCCGGGAACACCATGCCTTGGTCGGCGTTGGCCGGCTTGGCCTTGGACCAGACGTACCAGTCGCGGTAGGGCGACTTGGGGTCGGACCGGGCGGCCTTGAACCAGGGGTGCTCGTTGGAGGTGTGGTTGACCACCAGGTCGATCAGCACCCGCATGCCGCGCTGCTTGGCACCTTGGGTAAACTCGACGAAGTCGCCCAGCGTGCCGTAGCGAGGATCGACGCTGTAGTAGTCGCTGACGTCATAGCCGTCGTCGCGGCCGGGCGACGTCTGGAACGGCATCAGCCAGATCGCGGTGACGCCGAGGCCATGCAGATAGTCGAGCCGCCGCATCAGGCCGCGGAAGTCGCCGACGCCGTCGCCGTCGGAATCCATGAAGCTCTCGACCGAGAGACAGTAGAGGATGGCGTTCTTGTACCAGAGGTCGGTGATCAAGTGTTGCTCCGCGCCCGCGCATATATCCTCCTCGCGAACGCAGTCGGTAGCGACCTGTTCCCCCGAGCCTCGCCGCAGCTATTGCCGCTGCCCCGCAAGCGCAGAATGGCATTGGAAGTGCACGGCATCACACCATGCGTCGGACGAAGCGAGGGATCGTCATGCCCACAGTGTCGTTTCGCCCCGAATCAGCCCGCGAGCGCAAGGGCGAACGGATCGAACTGCGCGTCGGCCGGCGGCCAAGACATTGATCCTGCGGGCCATGGCCGTTACCGGTCCGACGGCACGCGACCTCGCCCACGAAGCTGTGCGCCGGGGCTGGAAGCGGACCAATAGTCCCTCAGGCCGGAAGGACCACGCTTTTACCGCCATCAGCCATCGCAATCGATCCGACCATGAAGCTGGCCTGATCGGACGCCAGGAAGGCGATCACCTTGGCAATCTCCTCGGGCTGAGCCGCGCGTCCGATCGGGGCATGCCTGCCGTAGTCGGCGAGCGCCGAGGGGCCGTCGGCATGGATATGATTGAGGATATTGGTCACGGTATCGCCGGAGCCCACGGCGTTCACACGGATGCCGTGGTCGATCGCTTCCACCGCCAGCGTCCGGGTGAACTGGGCCAGCGCGCCCTTCGATGCGGCGTAGGCTGCGATCGACGGAAATGTCTGAAAGCAGGCATAGGAGCCCACGTTGACGATCGCCCCGTTCCCGGCGGGCATCATCGCGCGCATCGCTTCGCGCGAATGCAGGAACACGCCGCGGATGTTGACGGCAAAGATGCGGTCCCAATCGTCAAGGGTCATGTCCACCACGAGCTTGTTGATGATGATGCCGGCGTTGTTGACGAGGATATCCAGTCGGCCGAACCGTTGGGTCGCCATCGCCACGGCCTGCTGGGCGGCGCTCTCGTCCGTCACGTCGGCGATCAGCGGGACGATTCCGGGCCGAGCGAGCGTAACGACATGCGGATCACGGTCTTCCGCGATGATCGATGCGCCGCGCGCGTGAAGCAGTTCCACCGTGGCGCGGCCGATGCCGCTCGCCGCGCCGGTGACGAGCGCGACCTTGCCCTCAAAGTCTCTTCCTGTGCGTTCCGTAGTCATGACAGCCTCCTGCGATGTGCTGGCTGCCATTTGGGTCTCTTGGATCGTGCGGTGAATGACTCACATTCCGCATGGGTTGTTCGGTAGCGGCGGCATAATCAGTCATGTCTTGGCCGCTTCGCGCACCGCGGCGATGAATGCGGCGACCGCCGCCGATCGATGGCGGTGGGGCGGGTAGTAGAGCGCGAACCCAGGGAAGGCCGCCGAATAGTCCGTCAGAAGCGGCACGAGCCTGCCGTCCTCCACATACGGCCGAACCTCGCTCTCGACCCAGAGCGCGATACCCGCGCCGGCAATGGCGGCGTCCAGCGCCGCCCGCTGATCGTTGAAGGTCAAGGGGCCGGACACCGGGACGGAGAACCAGACGCCGTTTTCGGCAAACTCCCAGTTGTAGAGGGCATCATGGCCCGGCCACCGAAAACAGATACACAGATGATCGCGTAGCGCGCGAGGATGGTGCGGCAGGCCATGCCGATTGAGATAGCTGGGTGCGGCGACGGCGATCTGGCGTATGGCGGGCTGCAGCGGAAAGGCGATCACGTCCTGGTCCAGCATCTCGCCCAAGCGTATCGCCACATCAAAGCGGTTGGAGACGATATCGATGCCGGCATCGTCGATCTGGACCTCCACGCCGATCCGGGGGAAGCGGCGGACGAATTCGGGCAGGAGCGGCCGCAGGAAGAGCTCGTAGCCCAGACGCTGGGCGTGAACGCGCACCGGCCCCGCAACGTCCGCGCCCATGGCGCCGGCTTCGTCGATGGCCGCCTCGATTTCCTCGAACGCCACCCCGAAACGTGCGGCCAGACGTTCGCCCGCCGGCGTCGGGCTGACGCTGCGCGTCGTCCGGTTCAGAAGTTGGACGCCGATATCCCGCTCAAGCCGGCGGATCGTCTCGCTCAACGCGGAGCGAGACACCCGGAGCTCTCTGGCCGCCGCGACAAAGCTGCCATGGTCGATGATGCAACGAAGGGCAAGAAGGTCGGAGTAGTTACCGCTGGTCATGATATATCGTCACAGCTGTCGGCCAAACCGATCGCCACCTTCACTGGTCAGCCGGGGCGCAATCAAGGCGAGAACGGCGGGGATTCACCACGACACTATCCCTTCCGGCGCTCTAGCGGAGCCGCCGTCATGGCGGACCACGGTATGACTGTCGCAGCCCCAATTGATGGCGATCAGGGGCGACCACCGCCGGCGCTCACGCCGAGAAGCGGGCGTGCGCGGATATAGCGTCGCCTAGACCGGCGAATTGCCGCGATTGTCTGGCCCTCGCAACCTCCTCGACCATGGCGACGACCGCATTCGCCAATTCCCCATCATGATGGGAAACGCGGATATGAATCCGGGGCAGGGCGGGCAAGCCAGCGGTCTTCGGCACCTCGACAAGTTCGCCCTGGGCCAAAGACAGCGGCAGCGGGGCAACGGCCAGGTCGGCCCGCAAGGCCGCAGCCTGCCCCAGCAGCGTGTCACTGTCGTACGCGATCCGGTACGACCGCCCCGAGGCATCCAGTGCCTTGAGCGCGGCGGCGCGCCACGTGCATCCCGCCGCCGCCACGGCCAGCGGCAGGGGATCGTCCGAGGCGGCGCGACCGCCGCGCGCCATGAGCCAGACCAGCGGTTCGGACCAAATCTTGCGGGCGGCCACGGCCGGCGATCCGACTTCGTTGAAGAGAACGACATCGCTCTGCCCTGCCGAAAAGCCATTCCTGACCTCAGCCGATGCGCCGAGCCGCACGTCGACGCGGATGCGCGGATAGCGCTCCGCCACCCGGCGCAGCAGGGCCGGCACCAGTGAAATGCCAAGATCATGCGGTGCCGCGAGCGTCAATCGCCCTTCAAGGGCAGATCCGCGAAACAAGGTCAATGTCTCGTCATTGAGCGACAGGAGATGGCGCGCCTGCGGCAGCAGCAGCTCGCCGTGCTCGGTCAGCGCCACCCGCCGTGCGTTCCGTTCCAGCAACCTGTAGCCAAGCACCTCTTCGAGCTTGCCGATCTGCAGGCTGACCGCAGACGGCGACAGGCTGACCCTCGCCGCCGCATGCCGGAACGACCCCGTGTCGTGGATGGCCACGAAGCTGCGCAAGGCGTCGAGGCTCATGGTCCGGGCCGGCCCGGCAGGATGAATGGTTGAGAATTTCTGATTCATACGGCCATTTAATATCGTTTTTATAATCCATTGTCGCCCCCTATGGTTCGGCCAGCCCATGGAGGCGCCCATGACTTCGTCTCGCAGCGTTGCCCTCGGCCTGTTCTGGGCCGCTGCGGCGATCCTCATCTGGTCCGGTTCGCTCGTCCTGCTTCGCCTGGGGGTCACCACCGGCCTGACGGCCTATGACCTGACGGCGCTGAGGTTCGGCGTGGCCGGGGCGCTGCTGCTGCCGGTGCTGATCCGGAGAGGCGCAGGCGCCGGCAGGCCGGGCCCGATCAGCGTGCTCCTGATGATCACGCTGTTCGGAGCGCCCTATGTCCTGCTGCTATCGCTGGCGGTGAAGACCGCCCCAGCTGCGGCGGCGGGCGCTCTCAACCCGGGTGTCATGGCGATCGCCGCGGCGCTCATGGCCCGCGTGTTCTACGGCGAAGCGCTGGGGCCGGCGCGCCTGTTCGGCATTGCCTTGACGGCGCTGGGTGTTGCGGCCTTCCTCCGCGGAGAAGACGTCGGGTTCGGCCACGCTGTCCTATTGGCCACGGGCGTCATGTGGGCAGGCTACGCGGCCATCATGCGGTCCCGGCGCGTGCCGGCCCTCACCGCGACAGCTTTCATCGCCGTCGGGTCCGCCGCGCTCTATCTGCCGGTCTATGTCCTGGCGCTGCCCAAGCAGATCGCCGGCGTGCCGGTGCTGACCATCGTGCTGCAGGCGGCCTTCCACGGCGTTCTGGTGACCACCATCGCCGTCTACGCCTTCAGCCGCTCGGCAGAGCTGCTGGGTCCTGCCGCGGGAACCAGCCTGCCTGCCCTGATCCCGGTGGCGACGCTTGGCCTCGACGTCCTCGTGCTGGGAGAAGCGCCGGACGCGGGAAGCATCGCGGGCGCAGGCCTGGTGACCTTCGGGCTCGCCTTTGTCCTGGCGGGAAGAGCGTTTGCGCGAGGGCTGCGCACCAAGCTGATCGTGGGGCGGTGACGGCGTTTCATTTTCGCGCCGCAAGCTGTTCACGGTTAATCGAGGTAGATATCCGTCGCGCCGCGCCTTTAGTTAGTAATGACCAAGCAAATGAACTTGATAGAGATGGCAGCATTCGTTCTGGTCCATGGCGCGTTCCAGGGGGACTGGGTTTAGGCGCGCGTGGCCCGTCTCCTGCGCGAGGCGGGGCACGAGGTGTACACGCCGACGTTGACCGGGCTTGGCGAGCGCGCCCACCTGGCGGATCGCGCCATCAACCTCGACACGCATATTCAGGACATTGCAAATGTCTTCAAATATGAAGGCATCACCGATGCGATCCTGTGCGGCCACTCCTACGGCGGCATGGTGATCACTGGCGCTGCCCATGAGATCGGCAAGCGCGTCCGTGCGCTCGTCTACATCGACGCTTATGCCTCGGCCGATCGCCAGTCCCTCGTCCACATCACCGGCGCCGAAACCGGCTTGGCCTTTCTCGACCAGGCGAACGGACACAGTGGCATGATCCCGCCCATTCCTGCGGCCGTCTTCAACGTGAATGCGGCCGATGCGGCCTGGGTGGATGCGATGTCGGTGCCGCAGCCGCTGGCGACCTTCGTCCAGGGTGTGGCGCCCCCGACACGCCTCGACCGTGACGCCTCGCCCCCGGTTGGCGGCGCTCAGGGCCGCTCGGCCAGGAACTCCAGCACCGCCGCCTTGTAGGTCTTGTCGCCCACGGCGAGGTTGTGGTCGCGGCCGACGATGTCGAAGGCGCGCGCATTCGGCATGAGGGCCGCGAGCTCGTGCGGGGAGCCGGCGATGTCGTCCTTGGTGCCCACCGCGATCAGGGTTGGCACGCCGATCTGGTAGGCCTCGTCGCGGGTAAGCGTCTGCCGGGTGCCGCGCATGCAGGCGGCGAGTGCCTTGAGGTCGCTGCGCGTCTGCTCGGCGAAGGAGCGGAACATGCGCTGCTGGGGGTCGGTGAGGCCCTCGGCGGAGGGCGCCTCGAGCGCATCGGCGATGCCCACGGGCAGGCCGACCCCGTCGACGAGGCGGATGCCGAGGCCGCCGAGCACCGCCGAGCGTACCCGGTCGGGGTGGTGCAGGGCGAGGTGGGCGGTGATGCGCGCACCCATCGAATAGCCCATGACGTCGGCCCGCTCGATACCGAGGTGGTCGAGCAGGTTGCGGCAGTCCTCGGCCATCAGCTCGGAGGCGTAGCGGGCCGGCTCGTAGAGCTTCTGGCTTTCGCCGTGCCCGCGGTTGTCGAGCGCGACGACGCGGAAGCCCGCCCGGTGCAGGGTCGTGCTCCAGCTCGGATAGACCCAGTTGACCGAATGGTTGGAGGCAAAGCCGTGGACGAGCAGGATCGGATCGCCGGCGGCGCCCTCGGGCGCGGGCCGATCGATGAAGGCGATGTCGACGCCGTTGGAGCTGAAGTGGAGCATTGCGCTCAGCTAAGGCAGGCCAGCTGGGACGGCAAGCGCACGGTTGCGCCGCACGTTGCGGCGTTGTCGCGCGGCGGGGCAGGGCGTAGGCTCCCGCGCGCATCGGGGATGCGCGTCGTGCGTGGGGCAAGCCCGACAATGGGGGGCGCACGGCTGCCGAATCGGGGGATGAGCATGGCGGCAATCATGGTCGGGTTGCGGGCGGCGCGGGCGTGCGCCGCCGCCGCGCTGGTGCTTGCCGTGGCGTTCGCCCGGCCCTCCGGCGCCGCGGCGGAGGACGGCGTGACGACGGACCGGATCCTGTTCGGCCAGGCCGCCGTGCTCGAGGGGCCGGCGCGTGGCCTCGGCCAGGGCATGCGCACGGGGTTGCTGGCCGCGTTCGCGGAGGTGAACGCCGCGGGCGGCATCCATGGCCGCATGCTCGAGCTCAAATCCGTGGACGACGGCTACGAGCCGGACCGGGCGATCGCCGCCGCCAAGCAGCTGATCGGCGCCGACCATGTGTTCGCGCTGATCGGCGCGGTCGGTACGCCGACCTCCGCTGCCACCAAGCCGATCGCCGCGCAGGCGGGCGTGCCCTTCATCGGCGCCTTCACCGGCGCGGAGCTGCTGCGCACGCCGTTCCAGCGCGGCGTCGTCAACGTGCGCGGCTCCTATGTCCAGGAAACCGAGGAGATGGTGAAGCGGCTCACGGGCGACCTCGACATGACGCGCATCGCCATCCTCTACCAGGACGACGCCTTCGGCCGCGCCGGCTATGACGGCACCGTCCGTGCGCTCGCCAAGCGCAACCTGAAGCTGGTGGCCGAGGGCACCTTCGAGCGCAACACCACGGCGGTGCGCGCCGGGCTGCTGCAGGTGCGCCGGGCCGATCCGCAGGCGGTGATCGTGATCGGCCCCTACCAGCCGGTGGCGGAGATCGTGCGCCTGGCCAAGCGTGTGAAGCTCGATGCGGCGATGCTGACGGTGAGCTTCGTCGGCGCCGACAGCCTCGCCCAGGAGCTCGGGCCGGAGGGCGACAATGTGGTCGTCACGCAGGTGATGCCCTTCCCCCACGATCGCTCCATCAAGATCGTCGCCAGCTACCTCGACGCGCTCAAGCGGTCGTCGCCCGAGGCGGAGCCCGGCTATGTCTCGCTCGAGGGCTATGTCGTCGGCCGCATGGTCATCGACGTCCTGAAGCGCACCGGCCCGGACGTCACGCGCCAGGGATTTCTCGACACCATCTACGCGCAGCCGCAGTTCGATCTCGACGGGCTGCGCCTCACCTTCGGCCCTGCCGACAACCAGGGCATGGACGAGGTCTACCTGACGATGCTCAAGGGCGGGCGGGTGGTGCCGGTCGCCGATCTCAGCGGATGGCGCAAGTGAAGGCCATCGCCGAGGCCCTGGGCGGGCCCCAGCCGCGCCGCCGCTGGTACGAGAGCATCGCCGGCCGTCTGCTGCTGGCCTTCGCGCTGATTTCGGCGCTGACCGTGGTGGCCACCATCGTCGCCTGGGTGCGCCTCACCGACCTCGGCCGCGTCATCGACCGGCTGACCGGCCGCAGCCTGCCTGCCGTCAGCCTCTCGCTGGAGCTGGAGACCGCGACGGCACAGGCGGTGGCGGGCGCCGCGGAGCTGGCCCGTGCGACGGGCGACAGTCAGCGCACGGCGCGGCTGGCGACGCTCCGGGCCCAGACGGCGGAGGTGGGGCGGCTGCTCGACCAGCTTCAGCGCACCGCCGGCATGTCGCCCCAGGTCGGGCGGCTGCGGCCGCTGGTCGAGGACATCGCCGGCGAGACGGCCCGTCTCGACGAGACGGTGCAGCAGAAGGTGGCCATCGCCGTCAGGCGCGCCGCAGCGACGGCGGCGGTGACGCCGGCCACCGATGCGCTGTCGCGCCTGCTGGCGCCGCTCGCCGACGAGATCATCTTCGACGTGACGCTGACGCTGGAGGATGTCGCGAAGGGGCGCAGCCAGGCGGTCGAGGGCATCAGCACCGACCAGCTGCCGCTGCTGCAGGCGATCTACGAGGCGCGCACTACCATCGCCACCGTCGCCACCCTGCTGAAGCAGGTGCCGACGGTGGAGGAGCCGGAGCTGCTGGTGCCGTTGCAGGACCAGTTCCGCGCCGCGGGCGACCGGCTGTGGCGCAGCCTGGACATGGTGGCCGCCAAGTCGAAGGTCGCCGCCGAGCGCTTCCAGCAGGTCAGGGGCGCCGTCGACGGTCTGCTCCGCCTCGGCGAAGGGCAGGGCGGCCTGTTCGATCTGCGCCGGGCCGAGCTCGCTGCCCAGGCGGCGGCGACGGTGCGGCAGGCCGCCTTCCAGGCGATCGGCCGCCGGCTGAGCGACGATGTGACCAACCTCGTCGGCGCCGCCGAGACCGAGGCGGGCGAGGCCTCGGCCGCGACCGTGCAGGGCATTCGCGCCAGCCGCCTGTGGCTGCTCGTCATCGCCGGCCTCAGCCTGGCGCTGGGCATCCTCGTCGTCTGGCTGTTCGTGATCCGCTACATGGTGCACCGGCTGGTCGAGCTCGCCGGCAGCATGCTCGCCATCGCGCAGGGCGACCTCGCCGCGCCGATCCCGCCGGCGCGGCCGGACGAACTCGGCGACATGAGCCGGGCGCTGACGGTGTTCCGCGACAACGCCCGCGAGATCCACACGGCGCGCGACGAGGCGGAGCGCGCGCGCGCCGCGGCCGAGGAGGCCTCGCGCACCAAATCGTCCTTCCTCGCCAACATGAGCCACGAGCTGCGCACGCCGCTCAACGCCATCATCGGCTACAGCGAGATCCTGCTGGAGGACGCCGTCGACCGCGGCGACGAGGACAGCCAGCCCGACCTGCGCAAGATCCAGACCGCGGGCAAGCACCTGCTCGGGCTGATCAACGACATCCTCGACCTGTCGAAGATCGAAGCGGGGCGGCTCGACATCTACCTGGAGGACGTCGACGTCCAGAAGCTGGTCGGCGACGTCTCCACCCTGGTCCAGCCGCTGATGCAGGCGAACCAGAACCGCCTGGTGATCGACTGCCCGGCGGACATCGGCGCCATGTCGACCGACCTGACCAAGGTCAGGCAGAGCCTGCTCAACCTGCTGTCCAACGCCGCCAAGTTCACCAAGGCCGGCGACGTGAAGCTCGATGTGACGGCGGAGCCCGGGCCGGACGGCGTGCGCCGCATCCGCTTCGCCGTCACCGACAGCGGCATCGGCATGAGCGAGGAGCAGATGGGCCGGCTGTTCCAGGCCTTCACCCAGGCCGATTCGTCGACCACCCGCAACTACGGCGGCACCGGCCTCGGCCTCACCATCACCAAGCACTTCTGCGTCATGCTGGGCGGCTCGATCGATGTGACGAGCGTGCCCGGCACGGGTTCCACCTTCACCATCGTGCTGCCCGACACCGGCGCCGCCGCCCCCGCGGCCGCGCCGGGGCGCTCACCGATCGCCGGCCGTGCGGCAGCGGCCACCGGGCCGACGGTGCTGGTGGTCGACGACGATCCGGTGGTGCACGACGTGCTGACGGCGACCCTGGTGCGCGACAACTACCGCATCCTGCACGCGCGCAACGGCGAGGAGGCGATGCGCATCGCCCGCGCCACGCCGCCGGACGTCATCACCCTCGACGTGGTCATGCCGCGCGTCGACGGCTGGTCGGTGCTCGGCATGCTCAAGTCCGATCCGATGCTGGCACCGATCCCGGTGATCATGATCAGCATCGTCGACGACCGGGCGCTGGGCTATTCGCTCGGCGCCTCGGAGTTCATGACCAAGCCCATCGACCGCCAGCGCCTGCTCACCGTGCTTCGGGCCGTCGTCGACAAGCCGCGCGGCGGCCTCGTGCTCGTCGTCGACGATGCGCCCGAGGTGCGCGAGTTCATCCGCCACGTGGTGGAGAGCACCGGCCTCAAGGTGGCGGAGGCGGTCAACGGCCAGGAGGCGCTGGCCTGGCTGGAGGCCAACGGCAACCCGTCGCTGATCCTGCTCGACCTGATGATGCCGGTGATGGACGGCTTCGCCTTCCTCGACGCCATGCGCGCCACACCGGCGCGCCTGGACGTGCCGGTGGTGGTGTTGACCGCCAAGGAGCTGGCCGACGAGGAGCGCACCTTCCTGGCCGAGCGGACCATGCATGTGTTCACCAAGGGCATGCAGTCGGGCCAGAGCCTGGCCGCGGCCCTCGCCGCCATTGTCGCGCGCCGGCCGGAGCGGGCCGCCGAGTGAGCGCACCTTCGCGCGACGGAGCCTTCGAGGAGACGATGACACGGATTTTGCTGGTCGAGGACAACGAGATGAACCGGGACATGCTGTCCCGCCGCCTGGCGCGTCAGGGCTTCGAGGTGGCGATCGCCGTCGACGGGCAGCAGGGCGTCGACATGGCGCGCGCCGACCGGCCGGACCTGATCCTGATGGACATCAGCCTGCCGGTGCTCGACGGCTGGGAGGCGACGCGCCTGCTCAAGGAGGATGGCGCCACCAGCGCCATCCCGATCATCGCGCTCACCGCCCACGCCATGGCGCAGGACCGTGAGAAGGCGCTGGCGATCGGCTGCGACGACTTCGACACCAAGCCGGTGGAGCTGCCGCGGCTGCTCGAGAAGATGCGCGCCCTGCTGGGCGTCGCGGGGGCGGCGTGAGCTCAACACCCGCTCCGGACGGCGCCCGCCGGGCCCTGCTCGCCCACCTGCGCCAGGAGTTCAGCGCCCCGGCCAACGCCATCGCCGGCTATGCCGAGATGATGGTGGAAGATGCCGACCGCGCCGGCTACGCCGACGCCAAGGCGGATCTCGTGCGCATCCTCAGCGCCGCGGGATCGCTGCAGGGGCTGCTCGCCGATCTGCTCTCGGGCGAGGGCGGCGACGGGCTCGACGTCGCCAAGGTTCGCCACGACCTGCGCACGCCGATCAACGCGATCAAGGGCTACGGCGAGATGCTGCTGGAGGATGCGGCCGACGGCGCCTATCCGGAGTTGATCGACGATCTGACCGGCGTGCTCGCCGCGGCCGACGACATGCTGCGCCGCATCGACGAGCTGGTGAGTTTCGCCAGCGGGGGGCAGGGCGCCGCGGGCGATCTGGGCGCGGAGCTTGCGGGCGGCGCACTGGGGCTCGGGTCCGCTTCCACCCTGGCGCCGCTCCAGGACATGCTGTCGCCCCGTCCCCCCGGGCCGGGCGCCCACGCGGGAAAGATCCTCGTCGTCGACGACAACGGCCTCAACCGCGACGTCATCGGCCGCCGCCTGCGCCGCGAGGGCCATGAGGTGGAGCTGGCCGAGAACGGCACCGCAGCCCTGGCGGCGATCGCCGCGCGGCCGTTCGACCTGGTGCTGCTCGACCTGATGATGCCCGACATCACCGGCTATGACGTGCTGACTCACCTCAAGGCGGACGCGCGTACCCGCCACATCCCGGTCATCATGATGTCGGCGCTCGATGCCATCGACAGCGTCGTGCGCTGCGTGGAAGCCGGCGCGCTCGACTACCTGCCCAAGCCCTTCGACACGACGCTGCTGCTGGCCCGCATCGCCGCGGCGCTCGACACCAAGTTCCTGCGCGACCGCGAGCAGCTGATGCTGAGCGAGCTGGAGCGCGAGCGCGACAGGAGCGAGCGGCTGCTGCTCAGCGTGCTGCCGGCGGCGGTGGTGGAGCGCATCAAGCAGGGCACCTCGCTGATCGCCGACCTGGTGCCCGAGGCGACGATCCTGTTCGCCGACATCGACAATTTCACCCCCATGGCCGGCCGGCTGGAGCCCAGCGTCCTCGTGCAGCTGCTCAACACCGTGTTCTCCGCCTTCGACCGCCTGGTCGACCGATTCGGCGCCGAGAAGATCAAGACCATCGGCGACGCCTACATGGTGGCGGTGGGGCTGCCGCAGCCGCGCGCCGACCACGCGCCGGCGGCGGCGCGCCTCGCCCGGGCCATGCTCGACGAGCTGCCGGGCCTGAGCGTCGCCTGCGGGCAGCCGCTCGGCATCCGCATCGGGCTGCATTCCGGGCCCGTGGTGGCCGGAGTCATCGGCGAGCGCAAATGGGCCTACGACGTCTGGGGCGACACCGTGAACATCGCCAGCCGCATGGAATCCCACGGGCTTGCCGGCCGCATCCACCTGTCCCAGACGACGCAAGGGCTGCTCGCCGGGCGCTTCGCCGTGGAGCCGCGCGGGCCGATGCCGATCAAGGGCGCCGGGCTGATGAGCACCTTCTTCCTGGGCCCTGAGCAGGCCGTCTGAGCTGCGCCCCGCGGTGCCGTCCGCGCGAGCGCGTCCTGATCGGGAATGCTCTTCGTCGCTCATCGCGGTGAACTTGGGCCTTGACCCGACCATCCATCGGATCGAAATCCAAGCCCGTCACCGGAGCCCGATCGGACACGATCCCCGTGGTGGGCCACACGGCGTCGCTCGGCCCGGTGACGGGCTGGCATGCGGGCCACACCGCTGCTAGGCTGGCGCCAACTTGCGTAGCGTGGGCGGCTGCGCCGAAGGGTGTGTCAGTGTCGGCGAGTGACGAAGCAGGCGCCGCGGAGATTCGGGCCGATAGTGCTGCCGCGCCGGCATCGCCTGAGGCGTCGCTTGCCTTTGATGGCGCGACCGGCCCCGCCGTGGGGTTGCTGTCGTCCGCCAGCCGGGGCTATGCCGGGCGCGAGCGCTGGCCGGTGCCCGCGCGCGGCGTCGCCTACGGCGCGCTCGACCTCGGTACCAACAACTGCCGCCTGCTCATCGCCGAACCGGCCGAGCCGCATTTCCGCGTCGTCGACGCCTTCTCCCGCATCGTGCGCCTGGGCGAGGGGCTCGGCGCCGCCGGCCGCCTCGGGGAGGGCGCCATCGAGCGCGCCATCGAGGCGCTCAAGGTGTGCCGGGCCAAGATGGATCTGCGCGGGGTCTCGCGCGCCCGGCTGATCGCCACCGAGGCCTGCCGGGCGGCGACCAACGGGGAGGCCTTCGTCGCCCGCGTCGAGCGCGAGACGGGCCTGGCCCTCGAGGTGGTGGACCGCAAGACCGAGGCGTTCCTGGCCGTGTCGGGCTGCGCCAGCCTGGCCGATCCCGGCGCCCACGCCGCGCTCGTCTTCGACATCGGCGGCGGCTCCACCGAGGTCGCGTGCCTGCTCGGGCCGCGCATCGGCGCCGCGGCCGACCCGTGCGAGCGCATCGAGGACTGGGTGTCGCTGCCGGTGGGCGTGGTCACTTTGGCCGAGCGCTACGGCGGCTACGACGTGACGCCGGCGGTCTACGAGGACATGGTGGGCGAGGTGATGGACCTCCTGGCGCCGTTCCGCGCTCGCGTGGGCTGGGCCGCCCGCCGCCGCGGCTTCCACCTGCTCGGCACCTCCGGCACCGTCACCACCATCGCCGGCGTGCACCTGCGGCTGCCGCGCTACGACCGCCGCCGCGTCGATGGGCTGTGGATGTCGGACCGGCAAGTCGACCGGGTAGTCTGGCGGCTGCGCCAGGCCGGCTATCCCGAGCGCGCCGCCAATGCCTGCATCGGCCGCGATCGGGCAGACCTGGTCCTTGCCGGCTGCGCCATCCTCGACGGCCTGCGCCGCTCGTTCCCCTCGCCGCGCCTGCGCATCGCCGACCGCGGCCTGCGTGAGGGCATCCTGATGGCGCTGATGCGCGCCGACGGCGTCTGGCGCCAGGGCCGGCCGTCGTGAGCGAGGCCTCGCGCGGCGGCGCCCGCAGCCTGAAGGTCCGGCTGAAGACCGCCAAGAAGCGTTCGACGGCCTCGCAGAAGTGGCTTGAGCGCCAGCTCAACGACCCCTATGTGGAGCGCGCCAAGCGCGAGGGCTGGCGCTCGCGCGCCGCCTTCAAGCTGATCGAGATCGACGACAAGTACCGTCTCCTGAAGCCCGGCCAGCGCATCGTCGACCTCGGTGCGGCCCCCGGCGGGTGGTCGCAGGTGGCGGCCAGGCGCATCGGCGCCGCCGACGGCAAGGGCCGCATCGCCGCCATCGACCTCCTGGCCATGGACCCGGTGCCGGGCGTGGAGGCTTTGCAGCTCGACTTCCTGGCGCCCGAGGCGCCGGAGAAGCTGATCGCCATGCTCGGCGGCCCGGCCGACGTGGTGCTGTCGGACATGGCCGCCAACGCCACCGGCCACAAGAAAACCGACCACCTGCGCATCGTCGGCCTCGCCGAGGTGGCCATCGACTTCGCCCGCCAGGTGCTGGCGCCGGGCGGCGCCTTTCTCGCCAAGGTGCTGCAGGGCGGCACCGAGCACACCCTGCTCGCCGACCTCAAGCGCGACTTCGCCACGGTCCGCCACGTCAAGCCCGCGGCCAGCCGCGCCGATTCCGCCGAACTCTATGTGCTGGCGACCGGGTTTCGGGGGCGCGGCCTCGTCACGACGTCCGCCGACGACGAGGCGGCGCCGGATTCCTGAGTCGATGAATGGCCGGGCTTGACCCGACCATCCATCCAAAACCGACAATCCCCTCACGTCTCGCCGGCGGTGGGGTGCTGCTGCACCGCCTCGGCGGTGAGGCGGCGGGCGCCGCCGGGGGCGGCGACGCGCTCGCGCGGCACGTGGCCGGAGACCTCGGTGCCGGCGTCGCGGGCGAGGAACAGGGTGACCAGGGCGGAGCTCGCCGACACCGCCGCCACCACCACGAAGGCCGGCCAGAAGTCCTCCGTGCGGATCTCCGTATGGCCGCTGAGGTCCGACGCGAATTGCAGCACCAGGGCGCCGAGCGCCACGCCGAACGACAGCGACAGCTGCTGGGCGACGCTCGACAGGCTGGTGGCATAGCTCATGTCGCGCGGCTCCACGTCGGCGTAGCCGATGGCATTGATGGCGGTGAACTGGAGCGAGCGCAGGCAGCCGCCGGCGAACAGCACGGCGAGCATCAGCGTCATCGACGTCGTGGGCGTGAAGAAGCCGTAGATGGCCAGCGTCGCCGAGGCCAGTACCGCATTCACCGTCAGTACGGTGCGAAAGCCGTAGCGGCGCAGAACGCGCGTGGCGAGCGTCTTCATGAACAGCGCCCCGACTGCCGAGATGAAGGTGATCAGGCCCGACTGCACCGGGCTCAGCCCGAAGCCCAATTGCAGCATCAGCGGCAGCAGGAAGGGAATGGCGCCCACGCCGATGCGGAAGAGCGAGCCCGCCACCACGTTGGCGCGGAAGGTGGGGATCTTGAGCAGGTCGAGCTTCAGCAGCGGCGCCGCGACGCGCCGGGAATGCACGTAATAGAGCACCAGCGAGACCGCGCCGGCGACCGCCAGCGCCACCGAAATGCCGGGGGGGATGAGGTGGCGGCCGCCGCTGGCGAAGCCCATCATCAGCGCGGCGAAGCCGAAGCCGGCCAGCACGAAGCCGCCGATGTCGAGGGGCACCACGTCCTCCTCGCGGATGTTCTCGATGAACACGCTGGCGAGCACGATGCCGAGGATGCCGATGGGGATGTTGATGAAGAAGATCCAGCGCCAGTCGAAATAGGTGGTGATGAAGCCGCCGAGCGGCGGCCCGACCACCGGCCCGACCAGCGCCGGCACGGTGAGATAGGCGAGCGCCGAGACGAGCTGCGACTTGGGGATCGAGCGCAGCAGCACCAGGCGGCCCACGGGCACCATCATCGAGCCGCCGATGCCCTGGAGGAAGCGGGCGGCGACGAAGCTGCCGAGCGAGTTGGAGAAGGCGCAGGCGAGCGAGCCGCCCATGAACACGACGATGGCGAGGCGGAACACCGTGCGCGCGCCGAAGCGGTCGGCCATCCAGCCGCTGATCGGGATGAAGATCGCCAGGCTGACGAGATAGGAGGTGAGGGCGAGCTTCAGGGCGATGGGGTCCTCGCCGATGTCGGCGGCGATGGCCGGCAGCGACGTGGCGATGACGGTCGAATCCGTGTTCTCCATGAACAGCGCGCAGGCGACGATCAGCGGAATGAGCATCTGCCGGTCGAGCTTCACCCCGGCCAGCCTGTTGGAGAGCGCCTGCAGCATTCCTAGGGTCCGATCCTCGCGCCCCGGGCGATGACCACGGCCGGGGAGAGCCGGCGCGCGCTCCTTTGCGGCCCGCGGATTGAGCGGGTTGCGGCGCGCTTGGGCATCCCCTGTGGATAGCCGCAACATAGGGACCGGGGTAGGCGCTGCACGGGGCCGCGTCACAGGGCTTTCATGCGCTGGGTGCACACCGGCTGAGACCACCTGGGCTGCGACCGCTTGTGCTTTTGCGCGATGCAAACCGACGTGCTATGGGCCCCCGTCAACTTCGCCCGCGCATCGACGCCCGTTTCCGGGGGGTCGGCGGACCAGGGCGGCCACCATCGGCGATGCCGGATCGGAAGTTGACCATGGCAGAATTCGACACCACCGGGCGCATCCGCGAAGGCCTCACCTTCGACGACGTGCTGCTCCAGCCTGGCCCCTCGGACGTGATGCCGGGCGAGGTCGACGTGGCGACCCGTCTCACCAAGACCATCAAGCTCTACCTGCCGATCGTCTCCTCGGCCATGGACACGGTGACGGAAGCGCCGATGGCCATAGCCATGGCCCAGCACGGCGGCATCGGCGTCATCCACCGCAACCTGGAGCCCGAGCAGCAGGCCGACGAGGTGCGCCGGGTGAAGAAGTTCGAATCGGGCATGGTGGTCAACCCGGTGACCATCCACCCGGACGAGACGCTGGCCGACGCCTTCGCCCTGATGAAGCGCCACGGCATCTCGGGCATCCCGGTGGTGGAGCGCGGGCCGGAGGGCCACAACGGCAAGCTCATCGGCATCCTCACCAACCGCGACGTGCGCTTCGCCAGCAACCTCGGCCAGCCGGTCTCCGAGCTGATGACCAAGGACCGGCTGATCACCGTGCGCGACGGGGTCGGCCAGGACGAGGCCAAGCGCCTGCTGCACCAGTTCCGCATCGAGAAGCTGATCGTCGTCGACGATCACTACCGCTGCACCGGCCTGATCACCGTCAAGGACATCGAGAAGCAGGTCGCCTATCCCAACGCCGCCAAGGACGAGCGCGGGCGCCTGCGGGTCGCCGCTGCCACCACCACCGGCGACGACGGCTTCATCCGCTCCGAGCGGCTGATCGATGCCGGCGTCGACGTGGTGGTGGTCGACACCGCCCACGGCCATTCTCGCCGGGTGCTGGAATCGGTGACCCGCGTCAAGAAGCTCTCCAACGCCGTGCAGGTGATCGCCGGCAACGTCGCCACCAGGTCCGGCGCCCAGGCGCTGATCGATGCGGGCGCCGACGCCATCAAGATCGGCATCGGCCCGGGGTCGATCTGCACCACCCGCGTCGTCGCCGGCGTCGGCGTGCCCCAGCTCACCGCCATCCTCGACGCGGTCGAGGCGGCCTCGGCCCAGGGCATCCCGGTGATCGCCGACGGCGGCATCAAATATTCCGGCGACGTCGCCAAGGCGCTGGCGGCGGGCGCGGAATGCGCCATGGTCGGCTCGCTGCTCGCCGGCACCGAGGAGAGCCCGGGCGAGGTGTTCCTCTACCAGGGCCGCTCCTACAAGGCCTACCGCGGCATGGGCTCGGTGGGCGCCATGGCCCGCGGCTCGGCTGACCGCTACTTCCAGCAGGACATCAAGGACACCCTGAAGCTGGTGCCCGAGGGCGTCGAGGGCCAGGTGCCCTACAAGGGCCCCGTCGCCAACGTGCTGCACCAGCTCGCCGGCGGCCTGCGCGCCGCCATGGGCTACGTGGGCGCGGCGAACCTCGCCGAGCTGCGCGAGAAGTCGACCTTCGTGCGCATCACCGGCGCGGGCCTGCGCGAGAGCCACGTGCACGACGTGACCATCACCCGCGAGAGCCCGAACTACCCCTCGGCGATCTGAACCGGGTAAGGGGAGGGCGCCCCCTTCCGACATCATGGCCGGGTCAAGCCCGACCATGACGGCTGGAGGACGGTTTGCGGGCGCTGGAACACGGCCGCGCCGCCGCTATTGTTCAAAGGCGCCCCGTTTATCAAAAGGCTCCGCGTGCCATGACCGTCCAGGCCGTTCTGCTCCCCGTCTTCGTCCTCGTCGCGCTCACCTTCGCCCTGCTCATCGGGCTGATGCTGGTGCGCGGCCGCGCCATGAAGGGCGGCGACGTCCGCGTCGGCGAGGTCGCCCTCGACGCCGACCGCTGGCCCGAGGATTCGCGCAAGTTCAACAACGCCTACGACAACGTGCTGACGCTGCCGGTGCTGTTCTACGCGCTTGTGATCCTGGCGCTGGTGACGCGCAAGGCCGACTTCCTGTTCGTCGCCATGGAGTGGATCTACGTCGCCGCCCGCGCCGTCCAGATGGGCGTCCACGTCACCACCAACACCGTGCCCCTGCGCGGCGCCGCCTTCGCCGTCAGCACCGTGGTGCTCGGCATCATGTGGATCATCTTCGCCGTGCGCATCCTGGTGTCCTATGGGCCGTGAGTTGTTCCTTGCGATGGATGGCCGGGTCGAGCCCGGCCATGACGGTGGGAAGGTCGCGCCCCGCCTTATGGCGGCATGGCCGGGCTCGACCCGGCCATCCATCCGCTTTGAGGCCCGCCCATGACCCCCGGCGCCCGCATTGCCGCCGCCGTCGAGGTGCTGGACGACATCGCGGAGCGCCGAAGGCCGGCGCCGGATGCGCTGAAGGACTGGGGGCTGAAGCGGCGCTTCGCCGGCGCCAAGGACCGTGCCGCCATCGCTTCGCTGGTCTACGACACCCTGCGCCGCAAGGCCTCGGCCCAGTGGCTGATGGGGGCGCAGACCCCGCGCGCCTCCGTGCTTGGCATGCTCAGGCTCGACCGCGGCCTCGATCTTGCCGCCACGGAAGCCTTGTTCAGCGGCGAGGGCCACGCGCCGCCGTCGCTCACCGGCGAGGAGCGCGAGCGCTTCGCCCACGCCAGCCTCGATGCCGCCCCGCCCGAGGTCGCCGGCGACTATCCGGACTGGCTGACGCCGGCGCTGGCGCAGGCCTTCGGCCCGGACGCGGTGGCCGAGCTCGCAGCGCTCGCCGCCCGCGCGCCTATCGACCTGCGTGCCAACACCTTGAAGGCGACCCACGCCGAGGTGCTGGCCGACCTCATGCACCTCGGCATCGCCGCTGCGCCCTACGCGCCCGAGGGTCTGCGCATACCCGCCCCGCGCGACGGCCGCGGCCCCTCGCTGCAAGGGGAGGAGGGCTTCATCAAGGGCCGGTTCGAGGTGCAGGACGAGGGCTCGCAGCTCGCGACGCTCCTCACGGGGGCCCGGCCCGGCGAACAGGTGGTGGACCTCTGCGCCGGCGCGGGCGGCAAGACCCTGGCGCTCGCGGCCCAGATGGAGAATTCCGGCCAGATCTACGCCACCGACATCGACGGGCGCCGGCTCGCGCCCCTCTATGCCCGCCTGGAGCGGGCCGGCGCCCGCAATGTGCAGGTGCGCGCGCCCAAGGGCCGCTGGCGGCCGGACGGGCCCGATCCGCTGGCCGACCTCGCCGGAGGGATCGACCTGGTGGTGGTGGACGCCCCCTGCACCGGCACCGGCACCTGGCGCCGCAACCCGGACGCCAAGTGGCGCCTGCGGCCCGGCAGCCTCACCGAGCGCCTGCGCGACCAGGAGGTGGTGCTCGACAGGGCGGCGGCCCTGGTGAAGCCCGGCGGGCGCATCGCCTACATCACCTGCTCGCTGCTGCCGCAGGAGAACGAGGAGCAGATCGCAAGCTTTCTCGCCCGCCACGAGGACTTTTCGCCGGCGCCGCTGCCGCCGCTGCCCGGCGGCGCGCCGCACCTGGCGCGCCCGGGCGGCGCCGTGCAACTGACGCCGCGCACCACCGGCACCGACGGCTTCTTCGTCGCCGCCCTGGTGCGGCGGTGATCGCGCTCACGTCGAAAGAGCGCGCTGCACAGAGATTTTTGAGCCGTTGAAGGGATGGATGGTCGGGTCAAGCCCGACCATGGCGGGTAGAGGAGAAAGCTCTTTACCTGCAACGTGATGGTCGGGCTTGACCCGACCATCCATCCTCCTAAAGAGCCTGACCGGTTGCCACTGCCCAAACCGTTGAGATTTCTCTCGTCAACCGCTCAGCCCGGCGTTCGGCTCAAAGAGCGCGCCGGCGGCCTTGCCGGCGGCATAGGCGTCGCCGTGAACATAGCGCCGAGACCTCGCCGCGCGGCTGATGAAGTCAAGCCCCAGCTTGGCGAATTCGTCGTCCACGACGGCGTGTTTGGCGACGACGAGGTCGAAGCCGGGGCGCCTGGAGGTGGAGCTCCGACGGGCGGCCTTGAGCGTGCCGAGCTTGGCGGATATGCCGCTGGCGAGGCCCACTTGGAACGAATAGAGTGCGGTTCGGCGATCGCCGCCACGCAGTGACTGATAGATTTCGCCACGCCGGAAGGCCATGCCTTCAGTCTCGAATGTGACTTCGATCAACTCGTGCAGGAAGCGCGCGGCTTCGACATCGGCCTTGAGGCCGAAGAACACGTAGCGCAATGCGCTATCGCCGCCGCCTTCCGACCAGGCCCGACAATCACAGAATTCGGCCAGCGACGGCATGCAGGAATCAACTGGAGCGCGACGCTTGCGGCCCGTGGCGATGCTTGCCCCCTCGCAGGTCGAGCCACGCACCGATACCTCGTCGAGGGTCAGATCGTGGCGATCCAGCAGCTCTGCGACTTTGGCGGCGGCGGCCATGGCTTCATCCTCCGTGCAGCCGCGGTCGACGGTCTTGGCGCGGAGGGCCTGGATGCGCTGGATCACCCGGTCGGTCTCCGCCACCGAGGATGCGCTTGCGGCCGCTCTCTCTGAAGCCGAAAAGGCCCATCGCGCGCGCAGCCGCTCGAACAATTCACGTGCGCCGGCCTGCATTGCGCCTTGGGTGACAAAATCCGCGATAGCCGTGGCCGCTTCATCGAGCGCGTCGGCATGCCCTCCCACACCGGCCCGGGCGCGCTGGGCGATCGTCTCCACCTGCAACTCGGCAATCCGTTCAAAGGCCGCCTTGAGCCCCTGCGGCGCGTCCGCGCCGGCCTGGCCGAAATGCCCGCAGGTGTCGACGAGAGTGTCCACGGACGCAAGCCGGCGAGCCTCCAGGACGAGATCCGCTGCCTCGTCCGCCCCGTGATCACCGATCCACCGGCACGCCAGGATTTCGACCGCGGTCATACGCTCATCGACCTCCCCGATCGCGTCGATGAGCGCCGCCTCGTCGACCTGCTGCGGGATGGGGAGGCAACCATGCCGCGCCACATCCCGGTACAGGCTGGCAGCGCAACGGTCACTGAGGGGACGGCCGGGACGGGCAAATTTCGCTGCGGCCGCAACCATCGCCTCGTCCAGCGCGAACAGCGGCGCGATGTGGGCGTGGCGGCCGCTGGTCAGCGGGCAGAGCCGCATGGCCGTCGTCAGGCCGGCCGCCTCGGGGGCTATGTACGTGTCGAGCAGCAGAAGGCTCTCTCCGGTGACGCGATCCTCCAGACGGACCACGTTCGCGTCCTCCCGCCCCACGATCTTGACCACCCGGAATTGCGCCGCCCCGAGGGCTTCGAGCCCTTGGCGCTCCACCTCCGTTTGCGGCCGGCTGCCGCTCCGGTGGCGGTCGATCATGGTCCGGCCGCTGATCGATGGCGCGAACAGCTCCAGATCGGTGGCCATCGCCACGAGGTCGACCCGGGCGCCATCGCTTTCGGGCACATCGGCATGGCCGGCAAACCACCGTCGCAAGGTCTTGAGAAGTGCGCCGCTCGCCACAAGGCGTTCGGCCAACCCGTCGATTTGTCGCGCAATGGACTCTTGAACGGCAAGGTCGGTGTCGATGTCGGCCTGCAGGGGCATCTTCAGGCGGCTCCTTGTCCGCTAAGCCGGTGAATTCGATGAGGAGATTTGACCACGATTCGTCCTCTACGCGTAAGGACGACCTGGCCAGGCGGCACCGACGCCATGCCGGGATCGGCCGCGTCCGCGCGATCGGCTCGACGCGGCGCGGTGCCCACGGCATGATGCGGGCGGCATGGCGTTGACGCGACGCACACGCGCCGCCGCCGATGGCGCGCTATGTTCGCGGTTGCGAACCCCTCGCGCATGGCTTAGCTGACCGCGATGACGGACCTTCCTTCCACCGCCTCCGACACCGCGCTCGCCATCGGCGAGGGCGGCGGCCACGACAAGATCCTGATCGTCGATTTCGGCAGCCAGGTGACCCAGCTCATCGCGCGCCGGGTGCGCGAGGAGAAGGTCTATTCCGAGATCGTGCCCTACCAGAAGGCGGCGGAGGCCTTCGCTGAGATGCGGCCCAAGGCCGTGATCCTCTCCGGCGGCCCGTGCTCGGTCCTCGACGCCGACGCCCCCTCTGCGCCCGCGGAAATCTTCGCGGCCGGCGTGCCGGTGCTCGGCATCTGCTACGGCGAGCAGACCATGGCGGTGCAGCTCGGCGGCACCGTCGAGGGCGGCCACCACCGCGAGTTCGGCCGCGCCGAGGTGGAGGTGGTGGCCCCATCGCCCCTCTTCGACGGCGTCTGGAGGACGGGTGAGCGCTACCCCGTGTGGATGAGCCACGGCGACCGCGTCACCCGCCTGCCCGAGGGCTTTACCGCCATCGCCACATCCGACAACGCGCCCATCGCCGCCATCGCCGACGAGGCGAGGCGCTACTACGCCGTGCAGTTCCACCTGGAGGTGATCCACACCCCGCACGGCGCGGCGCTGATCCGCAACTTCGTGCGCAATATCGCCGGCTGCGCCGGCGACTGGTCGATGCGGGCCTTCCGCGAGGAGGCGGTGGCGCGCATCCGCGAGACGGTGGGGCCGGGCCGGGTGATCTGCGGCCTCTCCGGCGGCGTCGATTCCGCCGTTGCGGCGGTGCTGATCCACGAGGCGCTCGGCGACCAGCTCACCTGCGTGCTCGTCGACCACGGCCTGATGCGCACCGCCGAGGCCGAGCGCGTCGTCACCATGTTCCGCGAGAGCTACAACATCCCCCTCGTCAACGTGGACGCGGAGGCGCTGTTCCTCGGCGCCCTGGAAGGGGTGACCGACCCCGAGCAGAAGCGCAAGATCATCGGCAAGCTGTTCATCGACGTGTTCGAGGCGGAAGCCAAGAAGCTCGCCGACGCCGGCGGCGGCCCGGCCGATTTCCTCGCCCAGGGCACCCTCTATCCCGACGTGATCGAGAGCGTCTCCTTCACCGGCGGCCCCTCGGTGACCATCAAGAGCCACCACAACGTCGGCGGCCTGCCGGCGCGCATGAACATGAAGCTGGTGGAGCCGCTGCGCGAGCTCTTCAAGGACGAGGTGCGCGCGCTCGGCCGCGAGCTCGGCTTGCCCGAGGTGTTCGTGGGCCGCCACCCCTTCCCCGGGCCGGGCCTCGCCATCCGCTGCCCCGGCGCCGTCACCAAGGAGAAGGTGGAGATCCTGCGCAAGGCCGACGCCATCTTCCTGGAGGAGATCCGCCGCGCCGGCCTCTACGACGACATCTGGCAGGCCTTCGCCGTGCTGCTGCCCGTGCGCACCGTGGGCGTGATGGGCGACGGCCGCACCTACGACCACGTCTGCGCCCTGCGCGCCGTGACCTCGGTGGACGGCATGACGGCGGACTTCTACCCGTTCGACATGGGCTTCCTGGGCGCCGTGGCGACGCGCATCGTCAACGAGGTGCAGGGGATCAACCGGGTGACCTACGACATCACGTCGAAGCCGCCCGGGACGATCGAGTGGGAGTGAGGGCGAGAGAAAAGGCGGCTGTCGGCGGTTCTGGAATGTGCGAGCCGAGTAGCTACCGATGCGCGCCGCACATCGTCATGAGCCAGGTGGCGACCCATACTGCTTCGATCTTTCGAGGCCGAACGAGACGGAGGGGTTCGCCATGACGAAGGTGCGCGTCGCAGGCTTTTCGATCTCGCTCGACGGTTTCGGAGCAGGGCCTGAGCAAAGACTTGAAAATCCGCTCGGCAAGCGCGGCGAGGAGCTGCACGAGTGGATGTTCGGTACGCGTATGTTTCGGGCCATGATCGGCCAGGACGGCGGCTCGGACGGCGTCGATCAGGCCTACGCCCATCGATCGATGGACGGGTTCGGCGCGTTCATCCTTGGCCGCAATATGTTCGGGCCGATCCGCGGCTCCTGGCCGGATGAGAGCTGGACGGGCTGGTGGGGCGACAATCCGCCCTATCACGCGCCGACCTTCGTGCTGACGCACCATCCGCGCGATCCGATCGAGATGGACGGCGGCACCACTTTCATCTTCGTGACCGAGGGCATCGAGGCGGCGCTCCAGAAGGCGCGGCTCGCCGCCCAGGGCCGCGACGTGAAGATTGGTGGGGGCGCCGCGACGGTGCGCCAATATCTTCTCGCCGGGCTGATCGACGAACTGCATGTCGCCTTGTCCCCGGTGGTGCTCGGACAGGGTGAAGCGATGTTCGCCGGGATCGACCTGCCGGCGCTCGGCTACCGCGTCACCGAACATCAGGCGACCGATCACGCCACCCACATCGTTCTCAGCCGATAGGGAGCGCCGAAAGGGCCGAGCTGAATACCGATGGATTGTGACAGTGGGACGTCTTGCGAAAGATGAAATGCCCATCTGACATCAAGAGCGGCGCTTATTGACGGTCTGAGTGACGGCCGTTTCGCGAGAGAACGGGATATTCTCCTTATAAGTCAAATGTTTGGATTGATGGCGACAATCGAGTAAAAGTGATTCCAAGCTTTCAGCGACTTTCGCTTGTGACCGCTCCCGCTTTGTGCGATCCGCTTGTCGGCACGGCCATCCGCGCCGGGTCGTGGCGATCCCCGCCGCAGACGATGAAGCAAGGCAGGTCGACTGTGAAACAAGTCGTTCGCGCCGCGGCCGTACAGGCGTCGCCGATCACGCTGGACAGCGCCGCCACCACCGATAAGGCGTGCGACCTGATCCGTGAGGCCGGCAGAAACGGCGCCGAGGTCGTCGTCTTTCCCGAATGTTTCATCTCCGCTTATCCCGCTTGGTTTCAGTTCCTGCCGGCGGGATCGAAGGCGCTGAACGACCTCAACGTGCGCTTGTACAAGAGCGCTGTCGATGTTCCCGGCCCCGAGACGGCCAAGCTCGGCGAGGCCGCGCGCAATGCCAATTGCTACGTGGTGATCGGCGTGTGCGAGCGCTCGCGCACCAACTCCGGCTCCATGTTCAACACCCAGCTCTTCTTCGCGCCCGATGGCCAACTGGTGGGCAAGCACCAGAAGCTCACGCCCACCGGCTACGAGCGGATGGTGCACTGGGGCGGCTGGGGCGACACGCTGACCGTTGTCGACACGCCCTTCGGCCCGCTGAGCGCGTTGTGTTGTTCGGAGAATTCAAATCCGTTGGCGGGTTTCGACATCATTTCGCGTGGGCCGCGCATTCACGCGATGAGCTGGCCGCCGCATTTCATCATGGTCGACAAAGACGCCCCCAATCTGGCTGAGATATCCGTGCTCACCGCCCGGCATTTCGCACTCATGTCGAAAGCGTTCGTCATCAGCGCCTGCGCCGTCATCGACCACGCCTTCTACAAGGAGCTCGCGGCGATGACCGGCAACCCGGAGCAGGACCTGGCCGCTGGCATCGCCGACGGCGGCTCGTCCATCGTGTCGCCGAGCTTGGACGTTGTCGCCGGCCCGCTGACCGGCGGCGCCGAAGGGATTTTGTACGCGGACCTCGATCTCGACCAATGGATCAGCGCGAAGCTGCTCCAGGACTTCGCCGGCCACTACAACCGTCCGGACGTCTTCACCCTGGAGGTCGATCGCGCCGGCGGCCGCTACGAAGACCCGGATGCGGGGCGGCCGCGGCCCAGCGGAGCCTGAGGGAAACGGGTGCCCGCAGCCGGCCGATGTCCTGGCCCGGGGCACCTTCTAGAGCATTTTCGAGCGAAGTGGCCGCCGGTTCGGCGGGCATGAACATGAAGCTGGTGGCGCCGCTGCGAGCTCTTCAAGGACGAGGCGTATGCGCTCGGCCTGCCGGAGGGGTTCGTGGGCCGCCACCCTGTCCCGGGGAAGGGCCTCGCCATCCGCTGCCCGTCATCCGGTCTTGATTGACGCGCGCGAAGCCCATAAGCGCTTACGACAGATTGATGCTCGCTTGTGGCGCTGCGGTTCAGCGCCGGGCAACTCATGACGTTGGGATCGCGATGAGCCTCTACCTGGATTATCTGACCGAGATCGAGAGCAGACAAAGCCAAGGGCTCGCCCCCAAGCCGATCGACGACGGCGGACTGACCGCCGCAATCATCGCCATCATCGAGGATGCCGGCAGCGCGCAGCGCACGGACGCGCTCAAGTTCTTCATCTATAACACGCTGCCGGGCACCACCAGCGCGGCGGGCGTCAAGGCCGCGTTCCTGAAGCGGATCATCCTCGGCCAAGCGCTCGTCCCGGAGATTACCCCGGCGTTCGCCCTCGAGCTGCTGTCGCACATGAAGGGCGGCCCCTCGGTCGACGTGCTGCTCGACATCGCGCTGGGCGAGGCCTCCACCTTGGCCGAGCAGGCCGGCGAGGTGCTGAAGACCCAGGTCTTCCTCTACGACGCCGACATGTTCCGGCTGCGCGATGCCTTCAAGGCGGGCAATGCCGTCGCCACAGGCATTCTGGAGAGCTACGCCAAGGCCGAGTTCTTCACCAAGCTCCCGGACGTTGAGGACGAGATCAAGGTGGTGACCTTCGTCGCGGCCGAAGGCGACATCTCGACCGACCTTTTGTCGCCGGGCAACCAGGCGCATTCGCGCTCGGACCGCGAGCTGCACGGCCAGTGCATGATCACGCCCGCGGCGCAGCAGGAGATCGTGGCCCTGCAACAGCGCCACCCGGACAAGCGGGTGATGATGATCGCCGAAAAGGGCACGATGGGCGTCGGCTCCTCGCGCATGTCCGGCGTCAACAACGTGGCGCTGTGGACCGGCAAGCAGGCCAGCCCCTATGTGCCCTTCGTCAACTACGCGCCCGTGGTGGCCGGCACCAACGGCATCTCGCCGATCTTCGCGACCACGGTGGACGTGACCGGCGGCATCGGCATCAACCTGAAGAACTGGGTGAAGAAGACCGGCGCGGACGGCAAGCCGATCCTCAACAACGACGGCAATCCGGTGCTCGAGCAGACCTATTCGGTCGACACCGGCACCGTGATCGCCATCGACGTCAAGGCCAAGAAGCTGCGCGACGAGAGCGGCCACGAGCTGGTCGACATCGCCTCGGCCTTCACGCCCCAGAAGATGGAGTTCATGAAGGCCGGCAGCTCCTATGCCATCGTCTTCGGCAAGAAGCTCCAGACCTTCGCCGCCCAGACCCTCGGCGTCGAGCCGACGCCGGTGTTCGCCCCCAACAAGGAGATCGCCATTGCCGGCCAGGGCCTGACCGCGGTCGAGAAGATCTTCAACCGCAACGCCGTCGGCGTGACGCCGGGCAAGGTGCTGCACGCCGGCTCGGACGTGCGGGTTAAGGTCAACATCGTCGGCTCGCAGGACACCACCGGCCTGATGACCGCCCAGGAGCTGGAGGCGATGGCCGCCACCGTCATCTCGCCGCTGGTGGACGGCGCCTACCAGTCGGGCTGCCACACCGCCTCGGTGTGGGACAAGAAGGCCCAGGCGAACATCCCCAAGCTCATGGCCTTCATGAACACCTTCGGCCTGATCACGGCCCGCGACCCCAAGGGCGCCTACCGCGCCATGACGGACGTGATCCACAAGGTGCTGAACGACATCACCGTGGACGACTGGGCCATCATCATCGGCGGCGACAGCCACACCCGCATGTCCAAGGGCGTCGCCTTCGGCGCCGACTCCGGCACCGTGGCGCTGGCGCTGGCCACGGGCGAAGCCACCATGCCGATCCCGCAATCGGTGAAGGTGACCTTCAAGGGCACCATGCAGCCCTATATGGACTTCCGCGACGTGGTGCACGCCACCCAGGCGCAGATGCTCAAGCAATGCGGCGACAACGTCTTCCAGGGCCGCATCATCGAAGTCCACCTCGGCACTTTGCTCGCCGACCAGGCCTTCACCTTCACCGACTGGACGGCCGAGATGAAGGCCAAGGCCTCGATTTGCATCTCGCAGGACGAGACGCTGATCGAATCGCTCGAAATCGCCAAGTCGCGCATCCAGATCATGATCGACAAGGGCATGGAGAATGCCGCGGGCACGCTGAAGGGCCTGGTGGCCAAGGCCGATGCGCGCATCGCCGAGATCCGCTCGGGCGACAAGCCCGCGCTGGCCCCCGACGCCAACGCCAAATACTTCGCCGAAGTCGTCGTCGATCTCGACCAGATCGACGAGCCGATGATCGCCGACCCCGACGTGAACAACGCCGACGTCTCCAAGCGCTACACTCACGACACCATCCGCCCGATCTCCTACTACGGCGGCACCAAGAAGGTGGACCTCGGCTTCGTGGGCTCGTGCATGGTGCACAAGGGCGACATGAAGATCGTGGCGCAGATGCTCAAGAACGTGGAAAAGGCGCAAGGGAAGGTGGAGTTCAAGGCCCCCCTGGTCGTCGCCGCGCCGACCTACAACATCATCGACGAGCTGAAGGCGGAAGGGGACTGGGAGATCCTCCAGCGCTACTCCGGCTTCGAGTTCGATGACCTGAAGCCCAAGGGGCAGGCCCGGACCGAATACGAGAACATCCTTTACCTGGAGCGCCCCGGCTGCAACCTGTGCATGGGCAACCAGGAAAAGGCGGAGAAGGGCGACACCGTGCTCGCCACCTCGACGCGCCTGTTCCAGGGCCGCGTCGTGGAGGACAGCGCCGAGAAGCGGGGGGAATCGCTGCTGGCCTCGACCCCGGTCGTGGTGCTGGCCGCCATCCTCGGCCGCACGCCGAGCGCCGAGGAGTACCGGGCTGCGGTGGAGGGGGTGGATTTGACGAAGTTCGCGCCGGCGAAGGGCGGGGCGATGGGGATGTCGGTGCATTATTGAGAGGGGCGGCTGATTAGGCGTCTTCTTCACCGGCGGCCGAACAGGAACTGCGCCGTGGCCGCTCGCCTGCCTCGGCCAAGAAGCTGGCCGACGCCGGTCGGCGGACCGTTCCATTTCCCGACGCAGGGCGCCTTGTTCGAAACCGTTCCCCTTTCTGGCCGCCGGTGACGATTTAGAGCTACCACAATATCGGCGAGTCAGCGGCGCGCACCAACATTGGAATGGTGGAGCCCGGGAGTGGATGTCTGGGTGCTCCGGCTTGCCCAGGGCTTTGGTCAACTGCGCCTCGTGCATCGGTCAGGCGCTGGCGATCACCTTCACTCGCATGGCCCGTGTCTCAAGAAGATAGGTCTCCACGCTCGCCAGCAGGTGAAGTCCTTCTTCCGTGATGGCCGCACGCGACAGGCCGGGTTGGACGATTCGTACATCGAACTCGTAGCGATAGTCCTGCCAACTCGCCTTCAGCTTTTTCAGGAAGGCGGCGTTTCCCTGCTCGAAACGGGAGTTCTGGCCCTTTTCGAGGCGAAGCTTTTCGCGCTTCAGCATATGCGTAAACATCCGATTGGGACGGTCGCGCCAACGCGCAGATTTCTGAGCCTGACCACAGACCTCGTAAAGATCCTTGACGCGAGCCCCGGGAGCCTCCGCGCTGGAATATTTGCAGTGATGGAGCGTCACCTGCACGAGTCCTTCGGTCAACCGGCTTGTTCCTCGGAACGGGTGACGAAGATGGCGACGCGCTGGTGCGGGTTGACCTTCATGCCCAGATAGACGCCCGGGTTATACAGATCCTCTGCCCGCAGCGGCTCCCAGCCATCGCAGCTCGTGCGATAGACCACTGCGTTCATCTTGGGTTCGAGCGTCTGCAGGGGAATGTCGCTGAGGTCGCCGACAAAACCCTTGAACATATCGGCGCGGCGGACCTGGCGGTCGATCTTCGCGGTGCTGAGCGCTTCGACGAGCGCATTCCAGTCGGCGTCTTCAGCATAGAGCTTGGCCAGGGATCGATCGATGTCGTCCACGCCGGTGTTGGCGATTACGGTCGCGTCGCCCAGGCGTGGGTCCTGGCGGGTAAAGCGGCCGACAAACTGGATCGTGACGGCGATGCTCTTGTGCGGGTCGTGCAGAGCCGCGATCTTCAGTTCCGGCAGATCGAAGCCTTCACCCAGCATGTCGACGCAGACGATGATGCGACTATCGCAGCGGCGCAGTGCGGCGAGGTTATCGCGCCGCTCGCGGACCGACTGCTGGCTATGAACGATCACCGGCCGGAGCTCTGGATACAGCACGCTATACAGCTGTTGAAGATCATTCGCGCGCGCGATGGTCTGGCACCGCGCCATGGCGAGATGATTGAGTCCGGCAGTTAGATCGCCCTTGAGGACTTCACCAAGCTTCTCCGCGATCGCCAAATCGGCGTCCGCTTGGTCGAGGCCGAACACGGCTTCGAAGCGGATCGGCTTGAAATAGCCTTCGGCCTGCGCCTTCTTGAGCGGATAGATGTAGATGAATTCGCCATCGACGCGCCGGCCGTCTTCCCGGAAGGGCGTGGCGGTGAACTGCACGATCGGGAGCGGCGGTTCGCGGTCGGTGAAAAGGCCGCGAAAGCGAGCCCAGGTCGGGGCACCGATGTGATGGGCTTCGTCGATGAACAGCGCTGAGGCTCGTGCCGCCATCTGCTCCTGGACAGCCGCTTCGGCGCGGCCAGCGATCTGCATCGTGGTGACCACGACATTAGCGCTGTCGAAGATCTCATCGACCTCTGCAGTGGTGGTTGGAATATGCGAGAGGCGCATGACCAGCGGGAAGGCCGCCTTTTCGTCGAGGCATTGCTGTTGCCGCAGCACGCCAAAGGTCTCGAACTTGCCGGCAATCTGCGCGCGCAGGGCGTCGGTCGGCACCACCACCAGCAGGCGCTCGAAGCGCCGGTAGGCATTGAGCGCGAGCATGGTTTCGGTCTTGCCGGTGCCGGTCGGCATGACGATGGTCGCGGGATCGGTTGATCGCGTCGCATGGGCGAGCGCGGCGTGAAGCGCGCCAATTTGCGGACGCCGCAACCCTGGCCGCGAGACCTGGCCGGCGGTGGCGGCTCGTCCCTCGCGTAGATGAACCGCGTCTATCCAAGACGTGGATACTGCGGTCAGCCGGTCGACGCGTTCGTTGCGGTCCAGCGCGTCGATCCGGATCGGCGATGGGTTGATCCATCGACCTTCGCCGAGCTCCAACGCCTCGACGATTCGCTCAGGTGCCGTCACGCCTGCCACCAGCAGAATGAGATCGGCTTGCAGCGGCGTTGCGGTCTTCGCGCTGATGATCTTCAGCGTTTCACCGGACCGGAGAGTGGTTTCGTATCCGACGACCTGGCGGATCGCGAATTGCCGCAGCCGGCAACGCAGATGCAGGGCCGGAACCGCCAACTGCCGTACCGGGCTCCTCAGCACCTTGCCCTCGACCGCAAGCCGGGGCGGCAGCAACAACTCGACCTCCGGGTTGAAGAGATCGTCTTGGCCAGAGGCGGTGGGACGGCCGCGAGAGAGCATCTCCGTTGCCCTTCCAGATTACTTCTTGTTCGGGCGTTGGGTCATAGACGCGGCGCTAGCCGCCCTCTTGCGGGTCACTTCGCGGTTGGGACTGCGCTCGGTCATTGCCTTTCCTCATGATTTTCGCGTTCGCCACCATTGACGATCTGTGCCGATAAGAATATTAATTATACGGATCGCGTGGTTATGTCCATATAGTTTTTATCCCTATCGGCGGTTAGAGAAGGATTGCGATGTTGGAGAGCGCCACGGCGTTGAAGTGGGGTGTGGAACGGCGCCTCGAATTCATCGAGTTCCGGCTGTTCTGGGAGGGCGGCGTCAACCGCTCGGACATCATGGAGATGTTCGATGTCTCCGTGCCTCAGGCGTCGAAGGACCTGACGCTCTATCAGGAGCGGGCGCCCCACAATGCGGTCTATGACAAGAGCGCGAAACGTTACGTCGCAGCGCCCGACTTCTCGCCGATCTTCCTGAAGCCTGATCCGGGTAGCTACCTTTCCCGCCTGCGTTCCTTGGCGGAGGGTCTGACCGAAACGAGCGAATCGTGGATCGTCAGCCCACCTGTGACGGATATAGCGCTCACGCCTCGACGGCGGGTCGACTCTGGTTCGCTGCGTGCAGTCCTCGACGCGATACGGGACAGGAGATCGCTAGAGGTTCACTACCAGTCGATGAGCAAGGAGCGGGCTGCGCCTGTGTGGCGGCGCATGACGCCGCATGCGCTCGGCTATGACGGCCTCCGCTGGCACGCGCGCGCTTACTGCCACATCGATGACAGGTTCAAAGATTTCCTGCTGCCTCGCATTCTAGGCGTCCGCAATCCCGGCGAGCCGGGAGCATCTGGCGCCGATGACCGGCAATGGAGCGACACTTTTGATGTTGAAATCGGGCCGCATCCCGACCTGACGCAGAGCCAGAAGGATGTGGTCGCCAAGGATTTTGGAATGAAGAACGGGCGCGCTGTTCTGACGGTGCGCTACGCCATGCTCTTCTACGTTCTCAAACGCCTTGGACTGTTGGTAGATGCGACGAAACTGAGTGCGCGAACGCAGCATATTGTGGCGCTCAACCGCGTAGAGACGGATGAAGCACTCAAGGCTGCGGATTTCCAGATGTGACGGATGGGCAAGGTGTAGGGACAGAAATGGCTCGGCTGGAAGATATCAAGAATGGCGCATCCGTTCGGGGCATTGCCTCGGCGCAAGCCGCGCAGGTCGTATCCGTAGACTGGATCGGCGATCAGGCGATCAACGTCGTTTTTCGCGACCACAACGGCACGGTGGCCGAGGCTGTTCTTTATCGCGACGATGAGCACCGTCTCGAGGTCGAGCAGAACGGCCGACCGTGGTCGTTCGATGCCGACGGCGCGTTGCTGCGCCTGGTGACGGAAGCCAACCGCATCAAGCTGGCGCACTATTTCGACCCGTATCTGGCGATTCACACGAGCCTGGTCGATCCGCTGCCGCACCAGATTTCGGCGGTCTATGGCGAGATGCTGCCGCGCCAGCCGCTTCGTTTCCTCCTCGCCGACGATCCCGGCGCGGGGAAGACGATCATGGCCGGGTTGCTGATGAAGGAACTGGTCGCCCGCAGCGATCTGGAACGCTGCCTCGTCGTTGCGCCGGGCAGCCTCGTGGAGCAGTGGCAGGACGAACTCGGCCAGAAGTTCAATCTCGAGTTCGACATCCTATCCCGCGACATGATCGAGAACTCGCGATCGGGCAATCCATTCAGCGACCGGGATCGGTTGATCGTCCGCCTCGACGTGTTGGCGCGCAATGATGAGCTTCAGGAGAAGCTCCTTAGCGCGCGCGAATGGGACCTGATTATCTGCGACGAAGCCCACCGCATGTCGGCCACCTATTTCGGCGGCGAGGTCAAATATACGCGGCGCTATCAGGTCGGCCAGAAGCTCGGCCAGGTTTGCCGCCACCTGCTGCTGATGTCGGCGACGCCGCACAACGGCAAAGAGGAGGATTTCCAGCTCTTCATGGCGCTCCTCGACGGCGATCGGTTCGAGGGCCGGTTCCGCGACGGTGTTCACTATGCCGACACCGAAGACATGATGCGGCGGCTGACCAAGGAGGAACTGCTCAAGTTCGATGGCCGGCCGCTGTTCCCCGAGCGGCGGGCGCGCACGGTCAAGTATCAGCTCTCGGAAGGAGAGGCCGGGCTCTACACCGCCGTCACCGAATATGTGCGCACCGAGATGAACCGCGTGCAGCGCTTCGCCGAAGGCGATGGGAAGAAGCGCAACAATGTCGGTTTCGCCTTGCAGATTCTTCAGCGGCGCCTTGCCTCGTCACCGGCCGCCATCTACCAGTCCCTCAAGCGCCGCCGGGAACGTCTGGAAAACGAGCTGGGCGAAGCGCGCCTTGCCGCCAAGGGTCGCCGTGCCGGCGCAACCGAGCCCGCGATCAACGCCGACATGCTGCCGAACATCGAGGAGTATGGCCAGGAGGAGATCGACGAGCTTGAGGATCTGATCTCGACGGGCGCGACGACGGCCGAGACGGTCGAGCAACTCGCCCTGGAAGTCGAGACCCTGAAGGAGCTGGAGACGATGGCGCTCGGCGTGCTGCGCTCGGGCGTGGACACGAAATGGAGCCAGCTCAATCGGATTCTCGACGACGATCTGATGGTCGACGCGGCCGGCAATCGCCGCAAGCTGATCATCTTCACCGAGCCGAAGGACACGCTGCACTACTTGCTCGAGAAGGTGCGGGCTCGGCTGGGCAAGCCCGAGGCCGTGGAAGTGATCCACGGCGGCGTTTCGCGCGAAGAGCGGCGCAAGGTCGTCGAGCGCTTCATGCAGGACAAGGATATGTTGGTCCTGATCGCCAACGATGCGGCTGGCGAAGGCGTCAACCTTCAGCGCGGCCACCTCATGGTCAACTACGATCTGCCGTGGAACCCTAACAAGATCGAGCAGCGGTTCGGCCGCATCCATCGCATCGGCCAGACCGAGGTTTGCCACCTCTGGAATCTCGTCGCGGCCGATACGCGCGAAGGCGAGGTCTATGCGCGGCTGCTCGAAAAGCTGGAAGCCGCGCGAGAGGCGCTGGGCGGCCGTGTCTATGACGTGCTCGGCGAATTGTTCGACGGCGTGGCGCTGAAGGATTTGCTGTTCGAGGCGATCCAGTATGGCGAGCAGGAGGACGTGAAAGCGCGTCTTTTCCAGCAGGTCGATGGTGCGGTGGATCAGGCGCACCTGCTCGAACTGCTGCGCCGCCGCGCCCTGACGAACGACACCATGCCGGAAGCGAGGGTTGAGGAATTGCGGCTGGAAATGGAGCGCGCCGAGGCGCTGCGCCTACAGCCGCACCACATCCAGAGCTTCTTCGTCGAGGCGTTCCAGCATCTGGGCGGGCGGATCAAGCGCCGGGAGGAAGGGCGTTGGGAGGTCACGCATGTCCCGGTGCGCATCCGCGAGCGGGATCGCCAGATCGGGACCGGCGCGCCGCTCCAGACGCAGTATGAGCGCATCTGCTTCGAGAAGGACAAGATCAACCAGCAGCCTGTCGCGGCCTTCGTCTGCCCCGGCCACCCGCTGCTCGAAGCCGTGATCAGCCTGATCCGCGAACAGTATGAGCAGATCATGCGGCAGGGCGCGATCCTGGTCGACGACACCGACGCGGGTGATGCGCTGTCGGCGATTTTCCTGCTGGAACATACGGTCCAGGACGGCCGCGTCACCAGCGCCGGCAAGCCGCATGTGATCTCGCAGCGCCTCCAGTTCGCCGCGATCGACAAGGCTGGAAAAACCGTCAACGCGGGCATCGCGCCGCATTTGAATCTGCGGCCGGCAACGTCGGGGGAAGTCGGCAGCGTGCGGGAGCTTCTGGACGAGAGTTGGCTGACCACCGATCTGGAGAAGGTCGCGATCCGGTTTGCGACGGTCGAACTGGCCCAAGGCCACGTCGCCGAGGTCAAGGCGCGGCGGCTGCCTGAGATCGAAAAGGTCGAGCAGGAGGTTCGCGCACGTCTCAAGAAGGAGATCAATTACTGGGACTCGCGCGCCTTCGAGCTGAAGGAGGAGGAGCGCGCCGGCAAGAAAACGCGGGTGAACTGGCAGAACGCACAGCGCCGCGCAGAAGACCTGGCGGATCGGCAGAAACGCCGCATGGACCAGCTTGAGCGGGAGCGTTTCATCTCGTCGCAGCCTCCGCGCGTGCGGGGCGGCATGGTCGTCATCCCGCGTGGTCTGCTTGAACGGCGTCAAGCGCCAAACGTCCCGAACCATTTTGCGGAAGACCCCGCTGCGCGTCGGGAGATCGAGCTTGCGGCGATGGAAGCCGTCATGGCGGCCGAGCGTGCGCTTGGTAACGAACCGGCCGACGTCTCGGCCCAGAAAATCGGTTACGACATCGCCTCGCATGATCCGAGGTCGAGGCATCTGCGCTTCATTGAGGTCAAGGGGCGCATCGACGGCGCGGACAGCGTGATGGTCACTCGGCAGGAAGTCATCACTTCCCTGCACGAGCCGGAGAAGTTCATTCTGGCGATCGTCTCCGTCAACGCTGGTTTCGCCCGTGAACCGCGCTACGTGCGCGGGCCGCTTGTGGAGCGGGAGCCTTCGTTCCTGGAAACAGCGATTCAGTTCGACCTGCGACGCCTGTTGGAGCGTGCGGGGGCGCCGCTATGAAAATTGCAAAGGGACTGATCATCGCTGATCCTTGGATCGGATACATTCTCGACGGCACCAAAGACTGGGAGATGCGGTCGTCGGTGACCTCGCATCGCGGTTGGTTCGGCCTTATCCGTAAAGGGACCGGCGCCGTGTACGGCGTAGCGAGGTTGACCGATGTCGGCCGGCCGCTATCGCCTGTAGAGATGATGGCGGCGTATGAGCATCATCGTATCCCCGATCATATGGTCCGTTCGGGCGAAGTCGCCAAATGGAATACGCCGTGGGTCTTGGCTGATGTGCGCGGGCTCAGCCGCCCTGTGTCCTACAAACACAAGAGCGGGGCTGTCACCTGGGTCGAACTGGACGAAGCTGCGACCGAGGGCTTGGCCTCCGCCTTACGCGGCATCAAATCTTTTGACAGCAGGGCTACCGACCAATTGTCCGAGGCCTTCGTCGAAAAGTCGCAGTCGGAGGCGCTCTCCCAACCATCGGCTGAGCCTCGCAGACCGATCTCGCCGGCGGTAATGATTTTTGAGTCTCGCTGGATTGGGGAGATCGAGATCAACGAGGCCAATCTGCGGAACAACCATTTCTATCTGCGTCCGCTGATTGATCGCTTTCCGGCCGATGTGATCGGAGGCTCGAACAAAGCATCTGCTGCGCGCAGGGAAGTGACAATCGATTGGGGCGGGCCGAAGCCCGTGCAGACGGACATAGACGGCAAGGACAAAAAATTCTTCCGTGCGCGCGGCTGGATCGGAGCGTTCTACAGGCTGAACGGCGCGCAAGCGGGCGATGTCGTTGTGATCGAGGAGACGGCTCCCTACCGCTATCGCGTTCGTGTGCAAAAGGTGGGTGTGGTCGGAGGAGGATCATGACCCCGGCAAACCGCCTTCCACCAACGCCGCCCTTGAAAATGGAAGCTTTTCTGAACGGAGACCTCGATTGACTACACAGTACAAAAAAAAGCTTATCGAGGTTGCGATCCCTCTTGAGAAGATCAACGAGGCGTCGGCGCGAGAGAAGTCGATCCGGCACGGGCATCCTTCCACGCTGCATCTGTGGTGGGCGCGCCGGCCGCTGGCGGCGTGCCGGGCCGTGCTCTTCGCCCAGCTTGTCGATGATCCGTCGAGCGATCTTGAAAAATTCCCCACCCATAATGCGCAGGAGGTCGAGCGCAAGCGCTTGTTCGGTATCATTGAGGAGTTGGTGAAGTGGGAGAACTCGACCAACGAGGAGGTGCTGGAGCGCGCTCGCGCTGAAATCCGCAAGAGCTGCGGCGGCGAGCTTCCCCCGGTTTATGACCCGTTCTCAGGCGGCGGGTCGATCCCGCTGGAGGCGCAGCGTCTCGGTCTGCCGGCCTATGGGTCTGATCTGAACCCGGTCGCGGTGATGATCGGCAAGGCGATGATCGAGATCCCGCCGAAGTTCAAGGACAAGGAGCCGATCCATCCCGGCGCGAAGGACCGGCAGTTCTATCGCAACGCTGAGGGCCTGGCGGAGGACGTCAAATATTATGGCGAGTGGATGCGCGAGAAGGCGTGGGGGCGCATCGGGCACCTCTACCCGCAGGTGGACCTGCCGAAAGAACAAGGCGGAGGCAAGGCGACGGTAGTCGCATGGATTTGGGCGCGAACGGTGTCAAGTCCAGACCCCGCCTTCGCGGGCGTTCAGGTTCCGCTGGTTCGCTCCTTTCAGCTCAGCGATAGCGCTTGGGTTGAGCCGATAGTCAACGGAAAGCAATACTCATTTCAAGTGCGGACGGGTGGGCTGCCCGCAGCGAATAAATTGGAAGGCACTGTGAATAGGCATGGTGGGAAGTGCCTATTCACAAATAGTGCTATGCCTCTCAATTACATCCGAGAGGCTGCCCGTAAAAATGGGCTTGGTCAGCGACTTATGGCAGTCGTCGTCGAGGGTGTGCGCGGGCGTGTTTTCGTTTCCCCGACAAGCGAAATGGAGCAAGCCGCTTTCCTGTCCGAGCCAGAATGGCTGCCCGAAGAGTTGGTTACAACTCCGTCTCACGAGGTCGACAGACTGCCCATGTATGGCATGACGACTTGGGGAGAGGCATTCACTAAGCGGCAGGCCACGGCGCTGACAACATTTGTCGATGTTGCAAAGGACCTAAAGTCGCAAATCATAAAGGACCTTGAGGCCGGAGGCGTGAAGAATTCGATTGATGCAACGGAATACGCCAATGCCGTGCGAGTTTATTTATCCTGCGCGCTAGATAGATGTGCAGACGCATGGAGTACGATTGCGACATGGTCCACCAGCGGCTTTATTCGTTTCACGTTTGCTCGCCAAGCAATCGCGATGACGTGGGATTTTGCTGAGTGTAACGTATTTAGTTCGTCAACCGGGAATTTTGGTGGGGCCGTTGAGTGGGTCGTGAAGTCTCTGTCTGAACTTCCGGCGATCGGATCTGGAAACATTAAGCAGTTGGACGCTAGACATGTAAGCATGCCAACGGAGAGCTGCCTCTCAACTGATCCGCCATACTACGATAACATTGGATATGCGGATCTCTCGGATTATTTTTACGTGTGGCTGAAACGGTCCGTTGGAGATATTTTCCCTGATGTATTTTCCACCATCACCGTCCCGAAGTCGGATGAGTTGGTGGCGATGCCCCATCGGCACAAGAATCGGCGAGCCGCAGAAGATTACTTTCTGAATGGAATGTCGGAGGCATTTTCTAATATTTCGTCGCAATTGAATCGCAAGTTGCCGGCGACAATATATTACGCTTTCAAGCAAAGCGAAATGTCAGAGGAAGGGCTTACATCTTCTGGATGGGCGACTTTTCTAGAGGCTGTTATCTCCTCGGGCCTTTCGGTTGTCGGCACATGGCCGGTTCGTACCGAACGTGCAGGGCGAACAATTAGCGTTGGCACTAACGCGCTTGCGACCTCAGTGGTCCTGGTTTGCCGCAGAAAAGAAGCAATGGCTGAGAGTATTACTCGAGCCGAGTTCATTCGTGCCCTGAAACGCGAACTGCCGCCGGCTATCTCCGAGCTTCAGGCGGCTAATATTGCGCCAGCGGATATGCCGCAGTCGGCCATCGGCCCCGGCATGGGTGTATTCTCGCGCTACAGAGCCGTTCTAGAGTCCGACGATAGCCCGATGAGCGTGAAGACCGCGCTTCAGCTCATCAACCGGGAGCTCGATGAATATCTCGGCGGTATCCAGGGTGAGTTCGACGCGGACACGCGGTTCGCCATCACCTGGTTCGAGCAGAACGGGGTTGGCAAGGGAGACTATGGTGTCGCCGACAACCTTGCCCGCGCGCGCGGTATTTCTGTCGACAGCGTCAAGCACGCGGGCATCGTCGAAAGCACCGCGGGCAAGGTCCGCATTCTCTCGCGTGATGAACTCGACGAGGATTGGGACCCGGAAGACGATCGTCATCTGACGGTGTGGGAGTGCCTCCAACACCTGGTCCGACAGCATGAGAAGGACGGCATTTCCAATGATACCGCCGTTCTGCTGAAGAAGATCAACACCCAGGCCGAGGCCGTGAAGGATCTCGCCTACTGCCTCTACGACATCAGTGCCAACAAGCGGAAGGATGCGAAGGAGGCTACGGCCTACAACGCCCTTATCGCCGATTGGGCCGAGCTGACGAAGGCGGCGGCGGCCATCCACGACACGCGCGGCGATCGCCAGATCCGGCTGGACATCTAAAGGGGGAACGGGACGTGGCAAAAAGTACGCGCCAGTATGTGTTTGAGGGTATGGAGCTGCTGCCCGCGGCGCTGATCCCCTTCGTCGAAAAGCGCCTCGAAACCTCGCTCAAGGGGCACTGGCAAGTTCAGGTCCTGGAGAAGCTGCCGAACCTGCGCCCCAACAGCAGCGGCGAAGTCGGCTGGGACCAGGCCGCGCTCTTCAACGCCATGGATCGGTTCTGGAGCGAGGCGTTCAAGGCCGTGCTTGGCCGTGCCGAGCGCTCACTGGTCAACGAGCTGGGGGATGTCCGCAACAAGCTCTCGCACAACGAGACCTTCACCTACGACGACGCCGAACGTGCTCTCGATTCCATGCGCCGGCTGATGGAGGCGATCAGCGCCGGTGAGACGGCGGAGCAACTCGGTAAGATGCGCGACACCATCTTGCGCACGAAGTTCACGGAGCTTCAGCGCAACGAGGAGCGGCGGAAAACCCAGCGCCTTGAGATTTCGGTCGAGACCGTGGCGGGGCTGTTGCCGTGGCGCGAAGTGGTCGAACCCCATCAGGATGTCGCCACCGGCGAGTTCCAGCAGGCCGAGTTCGCGGCCGACCTCGCCAAGGTGCATTCGGGCAGCGCGCCGCCGGAATACCGCGATCCGCGCCAGTTCTTCAGCCGCACCTATCTGACGGAGGGATTGAGCACCCTGCTGGTCGGGGCTGCGAAGCGGCTGTCCGGCAGCGGCGGCGATCCCGTGGTCGAACTGCAAACCAATTTCGGCGGCGGCAAGACGCACTCGATGCTGGCGCTCTATCACATGGCGGGGCCGACCCCGATCCAAGACCTCTCCGGCCTCGATCAACTGCTCGAGAAGCAGGGGCTCAGCGTGCCACAGGGCGTCAACCGCGCCGTGCTCGTCGGCACGTCGCGCGGGCCACAGGACGTGCTCCATGCCGAGGGCGATCGGAAAATTCGCACGACCTGGGGCGAACTCGCCTGGCAGCTTGGCGGCGCCGACGCTTTCGCCATGGTCGCGGAGAATGACGCCAGCGGTATCGCGCCGGGCTCGAACCTGCTTGAGGCGCTCTTCAAGAAATATGCGCCGTGCCTGATCCTGATCGACGAATGGGTCGCGTACCTGCGTCAGATCTACAAGGTCGAGGGGCTGCCGTCCGGGTCGTTCGATGCGAATCTATCCTTCGTCCAGTCGCTGACGGAGGCGGTCAAGGCCAGTCCCGGCACGCTGCTCGTCGCATCTTTGCCGGCCTCGCAGATCGAGGTCGGCGGCGAAGGCGGTCAGGAAGCGCTGGCGCGTCTCAAGCAGACCTTCAGCCGAGTGGAATCCTCGTGGCGGCCGGCGAGCCAGGAGGAGAGCTATGAAATCGTCAGGCGGCGGCTGTTCAAGGACATCCCTGGCGACAAGTTCCATCACCGCGATAACGCCCTGAAGCAGTTCGCGAAGCTCTACCGCGAGAACGCCAACGACTTTCCGCAAGGCTGCGCGGACGAGGACTACCGGCGCAAGCTGGAGAAGGCGTATCCAATCCATCCCGAGTTGTTCGACCAGCTCTATACGAGCTGGGGTTCGCTTGAAAAGTTCCAGCGCACGCGCGGCGTGCTGCGCCTGATGGCGCAGGCGATTCACGAGCTGTGGATGAATGCCGATCCATCGGTGATGATCATGTCCGGCAGCGTCGCGGTGAGTTCGCCGCGGGTGGAGCCGGAATTGCTCCATTATCTCGACGTGAGCTGGCAGGCGATCATCGCCGGCGATGTCGATGGCACGACATCCACGCCCTACAAGGTCGACCAGTCGGCGCCGAACCTGAATCGCTATTCGGCGACGCGGCGCGTCGCGCGCGCGATCTTCATGGGGACCGCGCCTACGGCGCAGCAACAGAACACCGGCCTCGACGACAAGCAGATCAACCTCGGCGTCGTGCAGCCCGGCGAACGTCCGGCGATCTTCGGCGATGCGCTGCGGCGGCTGACCAACCAGGCCAAGTTCATGCACGCCGATCTTGGCCGGTACTGGTACTCGATGTCGGCGAGCCTCAATCGCATTGCGGCGGACAAGGCGGCACAGATCGAGGCGGCGCTGGTCGATGTGACGATCGATGCGGAACTCGGAAAATATGTGAACGGTCTTGCCGATCGCGGGCATTTCGACGCCGTGCAGGTCGCGCCGGCCTCGTCGGCCGAAGTCCCCGATGAAGCGGGCGGAGTGCGCGCCGTCGTGCTGGGCGTCAAATATCCGCACAATGGGCGCGAGGGCTCCGAAGCGCTCGTTGAGGCGAAAGACATCCTCACGCAGCGCGGCAGCACGCCGCGAGTTTATCGCAACATGCTGGTTTTCATCGCCGCGGAAAGCCGCCAACTCGATTATCTGAAAGACGCCGTGCGCGCTTCCCTTGCGTGGGGGGAGATCGTCCGCGACACGGAGCGGCTGAACCTCACCCAGAGCGACAGCGCGCTCGCCAAGGCGAAACTGGCCGAAGCCGCTGAGACGACGAAGACACGCCTGAAAGAGGCGTGGTGCTATCTGCACTATCCGGCCCAGGAGAGCGCCGAGGCGGATTGGGAGTGGGTGTCCGGCAAGATCCCGGCGCAGGACGGGCTGCTGGCGCGGGCCAGCAAGAAGCTGGTGGCCGAGGAAGGTTTGCTCATCGAGCTGGGGCCGTCGCGTCTCGACCGCGATCTTCAGAAATACATCTGGAACGACAAGCCGCGGTTGTCGCTGAAGGATCTACGGGAATACCTCAATCGCTACATCTATCTGCCCCGCCTCAAGGGTCAGGACGTCCTGATCAAGGCCGTGCAGGCGGCCGTCAGCGGCATGTTGCCCGGTCCCTTCGCCTATGCGGAGCGATGGGAAGAGCAGACGGATATCTATCTGGGGCTCGCGATCGAGCGGGCTGATAGCGCAGCCGTGGTGATCGATGGCGACAGCGTCATCATCAAGCCTGCGGTAGCGGAAGCGCACCGGCCAGCGTTGCCGCAACCTGTTGCCGGCGGCATCACTGGTGGACCCGGTGGCACGGCCCCGGGATTTGAGGAACAACCTATGGGCGGCGCGCCGCCGCTGGCCGCGGACAAGAAGCCGACGCGGTTCACTGGCGCGGTGATGATCTCGCCGGATCGGCCGGCAAAGGACATTCATAAGATTGTCGAGGCGATCATCGAGCAACTCACGACGCTACCGGGCAGCCAGGTGAAGCTCAGGCTCGAGATCGAAGCGGAAGTGCCTGCCGGTCTCGAGCGCGCCAAGGTGCGGACGCTGGTGGAAAACGCCAACACGCTTGGGTTTATTGAGAAGTTGGTCGAGTAGTTCTAGGATCCGAATCATGCTTATTTAACTGGAGTTGCGATGACTTTGGGTGTGATGGCAGGCGCGTGTTGGGCGCCTGCCATCACTCCCAAAATCACCTTAGTCTTCCGAATAATGCTCTACCGGTTCACCTCCCCATTCAACTCCCCCACGCGCAGTTCGCCCTCGCGGGTCTGGCCGCCGATCTCCAGGAAGCGCGTCATCGCCCGCTTGGCCGAGTCGTTCCTGAGCAGGCGCTGGAACTGATAGGCTTCCTCGATCAGCCCGTCGGCGATCGGCCCGTCGGCGGCGTTGATCGCCAGCTTGGCGCCCACCACCGCTTCGGGCGGGAACGAGGCGATGCGCGCCGCCAGCCGGTCCACATAGGGGCCGATCTCGTCGGCCGCGAAGATGCGGTCGAGATAGCCCCAGCGCTCGGCCGTTTCGGCATCGAGGTCGTCGCCGCTCATGATGATCTCGAGGGCGCGGCCGCGGCCGACCAGGCGGGGCAGGCGCTGCGTGCCCGTGCCGCCCGGCAGGATGCCGATCGGCACCTCCATCTGGTTGATGATCGTGCGTCCCCTCACGCCGTAGCGCAGGTCGCAGTTCATGGCGATCTCGCTGCCGCCGCCGCCGGCGCGGCCTTCGATCTGTGCGATCGTCACCTTCGCCATGGTGCGCAGGCGCCCGCACATCTCGTGAAAGGGATTGGGGCGGGGATCGCGCCGCGGTTCCTCGTCGGTCGGGAAGTCCAGGATGGCGGCGACGTCGAAATGCGCCATGAAGAACTCGGGATTGGCGCTCCTGAGGATGAAGACCGTGAGGCCCTCGTCCGCCTCGATCTCCTTGGCCAGCGCCGTCAGCTCGCGGTAGAGCGCCAGCGTGATGATGTTGAGCGGCGGCGCGTCGATCGTGGCGATGGCAACGCGGCCGTTCCGTTCGAGCCGGATCAGGTCATAGGTCATGGCGTTTCCTCGTTGGCCGCCGGCTGCTGCGGCGGTTTATTGATCTTGCCCGGCGCGTTGCCGCAGTCTCGGGCGTGCCGCCGGCGCGCCGCCTAGCCGCAGCTTGGCGCGACACCTCCCGATAAACATTTTGACACGAAATAACAGTAGGTTATGGCGTCGGCAAGGCGCATATGGAGGGCGGCGACGGAGCTTCGTTCACCACACGGCGCGCCACGGGCGAGGGCACAGGCTTTTCGACGATGCGGATCCTCATCCTCGGCGGATATGGCGTGTTCGGTGGCCGCCTGGCCGAGCTGCTGGCGGACATCGCGGCGATCGAGCTGATCATCTGCGGCCGCGATCGGTCCCGCGCCGAGGCGTTCTGCCGGCGCTATCGCGGGGTCGCGCAGGTGCGGCCCCTGGCGCTCGACCGCGCCGCCATTGCCGCGGGGCTGCATGCGCATCGGCCCGATCTCGTCGTCGATGCGTCCGGGCCGTTTCAGGATTACGGCGCTGGGCGCTACGGCGTGATATCCGCCTGCATCGCTGCCGGCGTCGACTATCTCGACTTTGCCGATGCGGCCGATTTCGTCTTCGGCGTGTCCCGGTTCGACGCGCCCGCAAGGGATGCGGGCGTGTTCGTCATCTCCGGTGTCAGCAGCTTTCCCGTTTTGACCGCGGCCGTCCTGCGCGAGATGGCGAAGACGATGGCGATCAAATCCGTCGAAGGCGGCATCGGCCCCTCGCCCTATGCCGGCATCGGTCTCAACGTGATGCGCGCGGTGGTGGGGTACGCGGGCGCCCCGGTGAAACTGCTGCGCCACGGCACGCCGTCATACGGCGTCGGCCTGGCCGAAAGCCGGCGCTTCACCATCGCGGTGCCGGGCCGGCTGCCGCTTCGCAACCTCCGCTTCTCCCTGGTCGATGTGCCGGACCTGCAAGTCATCCCGCCGGAGCACCCGGCGATGACCGATATCTGGATGGGGGCGGGGCCGCTTCCGGAGGTCCTGCACCGCATCCTGAACCTGCTCGCCAAGGGCCGGGCGCGGCTAGGGGCGCCATCGCTGGAGCCGTTGTCGCGCCTTTTCTATGTAGTGCTCAATTGGATGAAATTCGGAGAGCATCGCGGCGGCATGTTCGTCCGCGCGCGGGGAAGCCGGGGCGGCGAGGAGATCGAGCAGAGCTGGCATCTTCTGGCAGAAGGAGACGACGGGCCGTACATCCCCTCCTTGGCCATCGAGGCGGTCATTCGAAAGCTGCTTGTGAATGAACGGCCGGCGGCCGGCGCACGATCAGCCGTCCGTGCGCTCGAACTTGCTGATTTTGACGCGTCGTTCCAGGGCCGCACGATCTTCAGCGGATTTCGCGAGCCTCATCTCGATGCCCCCCTCTACAAAGCGGTGCTGGGGTCGGCCTTCGCCACGCTGCCCCCGCGCCTTCAGGAGCTGCACGGGTCTGCGGCGCGGCGCCAATGGGCGGGGTCGGCGACCGTCAAGCGCGGCCGCGGCCCCCTTGCCGCGCTCGTCGCGGCGCTGGTCGGCTTTCCCGAGGCGGCGTCACACATGCCCGTCACGGTCACCTTCTCGCCGGAGAATGGTGGGGAGCGCTGGGTTCGCAACTTCGGCGGCAAATCCTTCTCGTCCGTGCAATCGGCCGGCCAGGGCCAAGACGCTTATCTCCTGGTCGAAAGGTTCGGACGTGCGGCCTTCGCGCTGGCATTGGTGGTTGAGGACGGCCAGCTGTTTCTGGTTCCAAGGCGCGGGACGATTCTTGGTATCCCGCTGCCTCGCTTTCTGTTGCCCACCGGGCGAAGTTGCGAGGCCGAGCGTGACGGCGAGTTCTGCTTTGACGTGGAGATCGCCATGCCGCTCGTCGGATTGATCGTTGCTTACAAGGGAAGCCTTCGACCCGTCGAGCCGGCTGGCGCATCTTAGCCTCGAAGCGGCAGACGGCTGTGGCCGTAAAGATATATCAACGTCGTGCGGGCAGGGCCAGATGAGACGCGGACAGGTCCTCACGCCCGAGGCCTGCACATGCGTCATCGCCTTGCCGCTCAGGCGTTCGCGGAGGGAAGCACCCTCGCCAGATAGCGGTCGACGAGATCGGGACTGTCCGTCTCGAACGTCGCGCCGACATAGCCGTCCGGTCGAATGAGCAGGCAGCCGCCATCGGCCATGCCGAGCTGGTTCGCCGGGTCGCGCAGCTCGGCCGCTTCGCCGACCATGACCACCCGCAAGCCTTTGCGCGCGGCGGCGACCGGCCGGTAGGCGTGCTCGGATGCGATCAACGTCCAATGCGGGCCGGTGAGCATGTCGAACAGGCGGCGCGGTTGTCCGGCCGCGCCGGTCAGGGTCGCGTCGTGCATTCGATCGCCCGCGCGCGGTCCCGAGAGACGTACGCGCTGATGGTACGAAAGCGACGAGCCGGGATAGCCGATGTCGAGCTGGTGCGTGTCGCGGCCGCGCCGCATGCCACCTTGTTCGTGGTGTCCGTCAAGCAGCCGGATTGAAAGGCCGAGCACATCGGCGGCCACCGGGCGCCGTTCCTCCTCGTAGGCGTCGAGAAGCGCATCAGGGGCGCCGGACAGCACCGCGGCGAGCTTCCAGCCGAGATTGTAGGCGTCCTGAACGCTAGTGTTGAGGCCTTGTCCGCCGGTTGGGGGATGAATGTGCGCGGCGTCACCGATAAGGAACACCCTGCCGACGCGGTAGCGCTCCGCCAGCCGGGCGTTCATGGCATAGGTCGACGCCCAGGACACCGAACGAAGCGCGATGTCGCTCCGCCCCGCCCGCCCGGCGATCATCCGCTCGAGCCCTTCGGCGGAGAGGTCCGGATCGCCCTCCAGCGGAACCGGCGCCTGCACCTGGAACAGATCGGTGCCGGCGAGCGGGCAGATGGCAACGAGTCGTTCCATGTCGCCGACGTTGAACTGGTGCCAGTAATCGCGGTCGAGCCCGGTCAGGCTCACGTCCGCCACGATGGCGCGGACGCCCAGCGCCTTGCCGGGGAAGTCGATTGCGAGCACGCCCCTGACGAAGCTCCGTCCCCCATCGGCGCCGACGAGATAGCGGGCCTCGATCCGCTCCTCGCCGTCTCGCGATTGGAGGCGGACGCTGACGCCGCCCTCGCCGTGCTCGAAGCTGGTCAGCGTGCTTGCGAACTCCACTTCATGGCCCAACTCGGCCAGCCGCTCGCGCATCACCCGCTCCGTGAGGAACTGCGGAATCATCAGCGCGATGAAGTAGGGGATGCCGGGCGATGCCGGCCGCGCCTCCGACATCGTCTTTTCGACGAAACTGCCGTCCTCGCGATAGTCCCGCATCGGCGGATAGACGCCTCCCGCCGCCATAATGCGGTCGATGATGCCCAGATCCTCGAATATCTCCTGCGTGCGCGGCTGAATGCCCTTGCCGCGCGAGCCGCCGAACGGGCGCTCCAGTCGGTCGATGATGCGGAAGGAAACGCCCCGCCGTGCCAGGTCGATCGCGAGCGTCAAACCCGCCGCGCCGGCGCCGCAGATCAGGACGTCGATTTCATCTCGCACTTCCATGCCGAACTCCTATGTGTATAACGCACATATTCCGAGGGGGCGGTCCGGTGTCAACGGAAAAAGTGCAAAATACACATATCAAGGCGCTGCTGCCCGAGCTCCACCGCTCGCTGATCGACATCGCAAGTGTGATGAACCGCCCCGAACGTGATGAGGAGTTGCTCGCCAAGGCCGGGCTATCGCTCGAACGGGCATTGTTTCCCCTGCTGGTGCTCGTCGAGCGGCTTGGTCCCATAGGGGTGGTCGACCTCGCCGGGCGCGTTGGTCGCGATTACACGACCGTCAGCCGCCAGGCCGCGCGGCTGGAAGAGCTGGGATTGATTGCGCGGCGGCCGGGCGTGGCCGACAAGCGGGTCCGCGAAGCCGTTATCACGCCCAATGGCAAGACGGCTACGGATGCGGTCGACGCGGCGCGTGAGGAGATGGCGCTCGAGATGTTCAAGGATTGGACCCGCAAGGATGTCGACGATCTGGCGCGCCTCATGCGCAGGCTCGTCGATGCAATGTCCGGGTGAGCGACACGCCCTTGCCGCACCTCGATCGCGCGCCTTCGGTTCCAGGCCCTTCCAGGCCTCCCCGCGGGCCAGCCGAGTGCGCCGGCGGGGTTCGCCGAGACGGCGACGGATCAGCCGTTCAGGCGGCTGAGCGGTCGAACTGCCTGGGCACGTTCAGTGTTGCGTTCCGTAGTAGCCCCCCAAGAAGCATGGCACATTGCGCCCCATCGACAACACATCGGGAGCAACGCACATGGCTGGGGTGAAGCAGGAGCGGGACGGCGGGGTCGGGATACTCACCCTCGACGAGCCCGATTCGCTGAATGCGATGACGCCGGATCTGCTGGGCGGGCTGGCGGCCGCCATCGCCGAGATGACGGGCGAGGGGGGCGTGCGGGCGCTGGTGCTCACCGGCGCGGGGCGGGCCTTCTGCTCGGGGCAGAACCTCAAGGCGGCGCAGGCGCTGGGGCCGGATCTGCTGGCCGGGGTCATGCGCCACTATTGGCCGGCCTTCAAGGCGCTGCGCGAATGCCGCGTGCCTGTCGTGGTGGCGGTCAACGGCGTGGCGGCCGGCGGCGGCTTCAGCCTGGCGCTGGCGGGCGACATCATCGTGGCGGCGCGCTCGGCGAGCTTCATCCAGGTGTTCAGCCGCATCGGGCTGGTGCCGGACCTGGGCTCCACCTGGATGCTGCCGCGGGTGGTCGGCCGGCAGCGGGCGCTGGAGCTGATGCTGCTCAACGAGCCGCTGTCCGCCGAGGCGGCGGAGCGCATGGGGCTGGTGCGCAGCGTCGTCGACGACGGGCAGCTGCGCGAGGAGGCGCTGACCCTGGCGCGGCGCCTCGCCGATGGGCCGACGCGGGCGCTCGTCGCCACGCGGCAGCTGCTCGAGGTGAGCGAGCATGCGACCTTCGAGGAGCAGTTCCGCCACGAGCTGGAGGCGCAGTCCGAGATCCGCACCAGCGCCGACGCGCTGGAGGGGCGGGCGGCCTTCGTCGAGAAGCGCAAGGCGCGCTTCACCGGACGCTGATCCCCGCGGCGGCATGGAATGGCACGAACACGCAGAGCGAGGGCAGGATGAAACTCGGGATGCTCATCTTCGACGGCTTCCAGCTGCTCGACGTGTTCGGGCCGCTGGAGATGTTCGCGGGCCTGCACGATCGGGTCCGCATCGTCATGCTCGGCGAGCGCGCCGGGCCGGTCGCCAGCAGCGCCGGGCCGCGGGTGGTGGTGGACGCGACCCTCGCCGATGCGCCCGATCTCGACATCTTCATGGTGCCGGGCGGCATCGGCACGCGCCGCGAGGTCGGCAACGCCGCCCTGATCGCGGCCGTGAAGGCGAGGGCCGAGGCGACGCCTCACGTCGCCACCATCTGCACGGGCGCCGCGCTGCTGGCGCGCACCGGGCTCCTCGACGGCGTGCGGGCGACCACCAACAAGCGCGCCTTCGCCTGGGCCGCCGGCCAGGGGCCGAACGTGCAGTGGGTGCGGCAGGCCCGGTGGGTCGAGGACGGCAAGTATCTGACGTCCTCGGGCATCTCCGCCGGCACCGACATGGCCCTGGCGCTCATTGCCCAGCTGTTCGGCCCCGAGACGGCGCAAGGCATCGCCGACGGGGCCGAATACCACTGGAACCGCGATCCGGCCGATGATCCCTTCGCCAGGCTCAACGGCTTGGTGGATTAGCCTGCGGGGGCCGGTTCGGCGTCCATGACGGTCGATCACGCCCGGCCCGCGCGGGGCTCACACCTGCGCCAGGCCGCCGTCGACGAAGAGCTCGGCGCCGTTGACGAAGCTCGACGCGTCGGAGGCGAGGAAGACGGCGGCCTTGCCCGTCTCGTCGGGATCGCCGACCCGCCCGAGCGGGATCTGGGCCGCGAACATGTCGAGCAGTTCCTGCTCCTTGCCCTTCTCGGCGATGCCGCGCAGGGCCGGGGTCACGATCGGCCCGGGGCTGAGGACGTTGACGCGGATGTTCCTGCCCTTGAGATCGAGGATCCAGCTCCGCGCGAAGTTACGGATCGCCGCCTTCGTCCCGCTGTAGACGCTGAACGCCTCGGTTCCCATGATCGAGGTGGTCGAGCCGGTGATGATGATCGAGCCCCCTTTCTCCATCAGCGCCAGCGCCTTCTGGACGGTGAAGAGCACGCCTTTGACGTTGATGGCGAAGGTCTGGTCGAACTGTTCCTCGGTGATCTCCCCGAGCTTGGCGAGGCTGCCGCCGCCGGCGTTCGCGACCAGCACGTCGATGCGCCCATGCGTCCTGCCGACGTGCGCATAGAGCGCGTCGAGGTCTGAAAGGCTGGCGACGTCCGCCCGGAAGGCGGACGCCTTGGCGCCGATCTCGGCGACGGCCGCGTCCAGCTCCGCCTGGCGGCGGCCCGTGACGACCACCGAGGCGCCTTCCGAGACGAAGCGCTTGGCGATGCCCAGGCCGATGCCGGTGCTGCCGCCGGTGATGACCGCGATCTTGCCGTCGAGCGAATTCGACATGGAGGTTTTCCTTCGTTTGCCTTCGGAGCCGGCTCGCCGGCGATTTATGTATCGTTCGATGCATAAATCGCTAGGCCGGTTGCCGCGGCAGGTCAACTTATTTATAGATCGATCGATGCAGAAATCGGCAGGCACCGGAAAAGGCGAGGGGGGAACGGCGGCCCGCGGCCGCGGCCGCCCCCGTGCCTTCGACCGTGACGCCGCCCTCGCCCAGGCGACCCGCGTGTTCTGGCGCAAGGGTTACGAGGCGACGTCGATGACCGACCTCACCGAGGCGATGGGCATCGGCTCCACCAGCCTCTACGCGGCGTTCGGGTCGAAGGAGGCGCTCTACGCCGAGGCGCTGCGCCATTATGAGGAGCGCTACGGCACGCTCGTCTGGGGCAATTTCGACGCGGCGCGAACGGCGCGCGACGCGGTCGCGTGCCTCTTGCTGGATTCGGCCGCGGCCCTCACCGGCTGTGTCGAGGACAACCCGCACGGATGCATGGTGACGCTCTCGTCGGTCGCCAGCGAGGGCTATTGCGAGCTCGGCGCCCTCGTGCAATCGGCCCGTGCGCTCGCGCTCGACCGCCTGACGGCGCGATTGGTGAGAGGCGTGGAGGAGGGCGAGATCCCGGCGTCGGCCGATGTCCACGCATTCGCCCGTTTCGTGCAGACCGTTCAGAGCGGCATGTCGCTTCGGGCGCGCGACGGCGCGCCACGTGCCGAACTGGAGATGGTGGCCCGCCTCGCCATGCTGGGCTGGGACGCCTGGGTCGCCGGGGGGGATCGCGATCGCGGTTGACGCCCACGAGGACGGGGCGGGCGAGCGCTGGCCGGACGGATCTCCGGCTCAGCCCTGCCGCTGATCGGCGACCCGGCGGATGACGTCCATGAGCCGCTCGCAGGTTCGGGCCAAGTCCCGCGTCGGCGCGGTGGCGACGCCGAGCAGGAGCCCGGACTGGGCGTCGGCGGGCGAGGTATACCATTCCGACAGCGGCTCCAGGGACATGCCGAAGGCCGCGGCTTCGCGCGCCACGGCGATGTCCGATATGTCCCGCCGCAGCTTCAGCAGCACGGCGAGGCCCGGCGCCGTCACCCGATCGGCGCCGGCCATCGCCTGGAGCGCGTCCAGCAGCGCCTGCCGCTTGACGGCATAGGCGCGCTTGGTGCGCCTGAGATGGCGGATGTAGTGGCCCTCGTGCATGAACGCGGCGGTGGCGCGTTGCACCGCGGGGCCGGGCGGCGGCGCAAGGCACGCTGCCACCTCGGCAAAGCGGGCGATCATGGCGAGCGGCGCGACGAGAAAGCCGAGACGCAGGCTCGGGCTGATCGTCTTGCTGAACGAGCCGATGTGGATGACGCGCCCATCCCGGTCGAGGGAGGCGAGCGCCGGCGCGGCCCGGCCCGCGAGCTGCAGCTCGCTCAGATAATCATCTTCGATCACCCAGGCCCGGTGGGCGGCCGCCCAGGCGAGCAGGCGCAGGCGCCGCTCGAGCGACAAGGTGGAACCGAGCGGCGCCTGCTGGCCGGGGGTGACGAGGACGAGCCTGGCGCCGGGGTGGTGGCGCAGGCCATGATCGACATCGAGGCCGTCGCCGTCGACCGGGATCGGAGCCAGGGACAGGCGGGCGAGCGCGAGCCCCCTCCTGGACCACGGGAAGCCCGGGTTCTCGACCCAGGCGGTCTCACCGGTGAGGCCCAGGACAGCGAGGGCGAGGCCGAGCCCGGCGCTGAAGCCGCCCGTGACCATGACCTGCGACGGCAGGCAGGTGATGCCCCGCGACACGGCAAGGTAGCCGGCGATTTCCCGCCGCAGCTCGAATTCGCCGCGCGGGTCGGGGTAGCGCGCGGGCCCGCTCGCCTCGGCGCGGACGGCCTGCGCGCGCAGGCGCGCGAACAAGGTCGCCGGAAAGATCTCGCTCGCCGGGATCCCCATCCGGAAGAGCGCGGGCCCCTGCGTCATCTCCTGGTAGGTCCTCAGGAACGAGCCCGCGTCCGGCGGCGGCTCGGCCCTGGCGACGGCGCGCGGGCGCTCGGCGACGTGGGTGCCGCGCGCCCGCGAGGCCTCGATCAGCTGCGCGGCCGCCAGCTTCTGGTACGCCGTGCGCACGGTGCCGCGCGCCACGCCCAGCTGGGCCGCGAGATCCTGCCATGAGGGCAAGCGCGCCCCGGGCTCCAGCACCCCCTCCTCGATGGCGCTCGCCACCCCCTGGCGGATCTGCTCCGCCAGAGGGCGCTTGGCCCTGCGGTCGAGCTTCAGGTCCAGCGGTTTGTCCATGCCGCCGTAGTACACGATTTCTCCGGGTTCTTGGTGCTTTTTTGTAGCCTACGACGAGGCCATCTTCGGGCAGGTAGAAGGAGACGCCCATGAAGATCCGCAGCTTTCTCGCGGCTGCCTGCGCCGCCCTCGCGATCGCCGGGCCCGCCGCGGCCCATGACAGCCAGGCCGAGACGGTCACGCCCAAATTCGATCAGGTGATCCCGAATATTCCCGGCAAGTCGCTCATCGTCGTGGAGGTCGACTATGCTCCGGGCGCCGCCTCCGCGCCGCACACGCACGCGAGGTCCGCCTTCATCTACGCCTACGTGGTCTCGGGCGAGATCGAGTCGAAGGTGAACGACGGCGAGACCCGGGTCTACAAGGCCGGCGAGAGCTGGTCGGAGCCGCCGAATTCGCGCCATCCCGTCAGCCGCAACGCCAGCCCGACCAGGTCGGCGAAGCTGCTCGCGGTCTTCGTCGTCGACACCGACGACAAGGCGCTCACCACCCCTGCCAAGTAGAGCCGAAAGGATTGCGACGATGACCAAGCGGCTCGACTACAACCAGGTGGCTCCCGGCGGGGCCAAGGCACTCGGCGGCGTCTACGGCTACGTCATGCAGAGCGGCCTGCCCGCCGAACTGGTGGACCTCGTCTATCTGCGGATCTCGCAGATCAACAACTGCGCCTATTGCCTCGACATGCACACCCGCGACCTCCTGAAGAAGGGGGTGAAGATCGAGAAGCTGGCGCTGGTGCAGGCCTGGGAGGAGGGCGGCAACCTGTTCAGCGCCACCGAACGCGCCGCGCTCGCCTGGGCCGAGTGCGTCACCCGCGTCGCCGAGACCGGCGTGCCGGACGCTGCATACGCCGCCGCCCGCGCCGCTTTCGAGGAGAAGCAGCTCGTCGATCTCACGATCGCGATCGGCCTGATGAACAGCTACAACCGCATGGCCATCAGCTTCCGCAACACGCCCCAGGCCGTCCTCGGCATGTGAGGGGTGTAGGCCCGTGGTTCCCGACGACGTCTCGGGATCAGAAATCCCGCCAGCAGGCTCGCGCGGGGCTTCGCTCAGCTCATTTGCGAATACCGAGAGCTTCCGCAGCCTGATGCACACCTCGCCATGGGCGGGTGAATCGTATTCGAAGGTAATGGGTCGCATCTCTATCTCGAGACATTGAGACAAGAGGGAACATTCATGGAACGCGTCAACTATTACCGCGCCAGCCCGGCCGGCATGAAGACGATCGATCACGTCTATGCCCATGTCATGGAGAGCGGACTGGCGAAGACGTTGATCGATCTGGTGTTCCTGCGGGCCTCGCTGATCAACGGCTGCGCCTATTGCATCGACATGCATTCCAAGGAGCTGGCGAAGGACGGCGTGGCGCGCGAGAAGATCGCGCTGGTTCCGGCCTGGCGCGAGGGCGGCCGGCTGTTCGACGAGACCGAGCGCGCGGCGCTGGCCTGGGCCGAGACGGTGACGCGCGTTGCCGAAACCGGCGTGCCGGATGGCGACTATCAGGCGGCGGCCGGGGTGTTCGATGCGGGGCAGCTCGCCGAGCTGACCATCGCGATCGGCCTGATCAACGCCTACAACCGCTTGGCCATCAGCTTCCGCACGACACCGGACTCGGCCAGATGACGGAAGTGAATGTCATGGCCCTCCGAGAGGTATCGGGTGTGACAATTCCCGATAGCAAGCTGGCGCGCGATGTGAGCGAGTTCATCCGCGACAGCGAAAGCGATCTGCTCTTCCATCACTCGGCCCGGGTCTATCTCTGGGGCGCGCTGACGGGGATCCGCAAGGGCCTCGGCTTCGATGCGGAGCTGCTCTACACCGCCGCCATGTTCCACGACATCGGCCTCACCGCCCGCTTCAGCGGCAGCCAGCTGCGCTTCGAGGTGGACGGCGCGAATGCCGCGCGCGACTTTCTGCGGAGCCGCGCCATCGCCGAGGGCGACATCGAGACGGTGTGGGCGGCGATCGCCCTCCACACCACGCCCGGCATCCCGGAATTCATGCGCCCCGAGATCGCGCTGGTGCAGGCCGGGGCCGGCATGGATGTGGCCGGCCGCGGCTTTGACGAGTTCACGGCCGCGCAGCGTGAGGCCGTCGTCGCCGCCCTTCCCCGCGAAGCCGACTTCGCACAGGGCATCATCGACGCCTTCTACCAGGGCATGAAGCACCGCCCGGCCAGCACCTTCGGAACCTTCAACGACGACGTCCTGGCCCATAAGGATCCGCACTTTCGGCGGATCGACATGTGCAGCGTGATCCTCGCCTCGAGCTGGACCGGGTGAGCCAAACCCGGTCCGGCCCCATCGCGGCCTGCGAACGCGCCTGCTAGCGCGCCTTCGGGAGGGCGCCCTGCGGCAGGGAGCGCGGCCGGTCGCGCACAGCCGCTCACACCTGCGCGGTGCACCGTGATGCCGCGTCCGGGCGACGCCCGTACCGCTCCAGCGCCAGCACGATCGCGGAGCTCACGGCCAGCGCCAGCGCCGCATAGCCGACGACTTCAGGCCGGTCGTGCGCGAGCAGCCAGCCGCCGAGGGCCGTGCCCACCGCCTGGCCCACGTAGGCCAGGGAGGTGTTGAGGGCAATGGAGACGCTGGCAAGCGCCGGGACGGCGGCATTGAGGCGGGCCTGCTGCATGGAGTTGGTGGCGGCAAACCCCAGGCCCCACAGCGCCAGGCCCAGGGCCATGGCGGCGAGGGAGCCGGCCGCGAACGCCCACAGCGCGATGCCGGCGATGACGAGGCCGAGGCAGATCGCCAGGGTGCGCCGCGGGCCGAGCGGCTGCACGATGCGGCTGGCGGCGATGTTGCCGACGAGGCTCGCCCCGCCGAAGAGGGCGAAGAAGCTGCCCGCCACCTCCCTGCCGCCGCCGGCGAGCGCGCCCAGTAGCGGCGCCATATAGATGAAGATGGCGAGCTGGCCCGCCGTCGAGAGGAACGTCACCAGGAGGATGAGGAGGATGTGTCTGTCGCGGGCGATCGTGCCGAAGCTCGAGAGCGACAGCGGCTTGCCGTGCAGGCGGCGCGGCAGCGCCCGCATCAGCAGGGCGGTGCAGAGCAGGGCGGCCACGACAAGGACGCCGTGAACGCCGCGCCAGCCGAGCGGTTCGGCGAGCATCGTCACCAGCGGCAGGCCGACGGCGAAGGCGAGTGCCCAGCCCAGGAACACGAACGCGATGGCGCTGGCCCGTTCCCGCTCCGGCACGATGAGCGCCACCGTGCTCGCCGCCTGCGGCGTGTAGAGCGCCGCGAACACCAGGGTGAGCATGCGTATGATCACCAGGCTGCCATAGTCGGGCGCGAGCGCCGAGGCGAGGTTGCCGGCCACCATGGCCGCCAGCGTCGCCGTGAGCAGCGTCTTGCGCTCGATGCGCGCGGTGAGCCACGCCATCAGCGGCGAGCCCAGGCAGAGGACGATGGCGCCATAGGTCACCAGCAGGCCCGCCTCGCGCAGGCTCACGCCAAGGCTTTGCGCCAGCTCCGTGAGCATGCCGGCCGGCGCGAGAATGGTGACCCCGACGACGAAGTTGCCGGCCATCAGGCCGACGCGTGCCAGCGACGGTGTCATGGATCGGCAGCCGCGGGGCCCGTGGGCAGGCCGCGCCCCGGTGGCGCGGCGTTCCGGGGCGGCAGGCGCGCGTTCGAAGACGACGTAGAACACATGGCTCCCTCATAGGACGGCGCACTGCGGTTGACGACCGCGTGCGGTGAGGACGCTCCATGCAAAAGCCGACGTGCGGGCGCCGGCGCGAAGCGCCGACGCCGATGGTCGAGGGCGCCGGCCCGCATGAAGCGGGCGGCGCGGGCGGTGACGGCGGGCCCGACGGGTGGGTCAAGCCCTGATGGGGGCAGCTTTCCGGGCTCGCGCGGCCGCTACCGTCAGCCAGAGGGCCGAGACGAGGAAGTAGAAGGCGCCGAATGCGGCGTAGGGCGCGATGTCGGTGATGCCGGGTATCGCGGCCGCGTTGGCCTGCTTGAGGAAGAAGGCGCCGGCGAGCGCCGATTGGGCGCCGCTGAGGATCATGGCCCATTGCGCACCGGCGCTTTTCCAGCGGCGCACGCCCGTCCCGAGCTGGGCCAGACCCGCCAGAGTGGCCCAGACGCCGAACACGGCGAGCACCGCATTCATGCTGATCCCGAGCGCGATGGTGACCGCCACCGTCGCCGCGGCGCTGACGGCGACGTTGAGGGTTTGGGTGGGGTTCCGCTTCATGCCGCCGTTGCGCTGGGCGTCCACAAGATTGGCAACCGCGTCCCAGGTCGGATAGGCAACAAGCAGCACCGCCGCCGCCGGCGCGCTCGTGCCCAGCGTGACCGCGGCCGCGACCCAGACGGCCGACGCGGCGGCGCGCGTGAAATAGTAGGACCGCAGCCAACGACTTCCAGCGGGCGAGTTTGGCTGATCGATGATCGTGTCACTCATGGAACTGTCCTTTATCATCCAACTAGAAGGTAGAGGGAATGGCCGCACGTTTGTGGCTACCGACTAGATGGTAGGGTTGGTGGGCAAATAGGCTTTTTTCGCGCTCCGTCACGTATGAACGGCACCAAGCCGCGCCATCAAAGGCTGGGTGATGACGCCGAAGATCGCCGGATCGCCATAGGCACGGGCCGAGAGCATGGCGCCATGCACGGTCGCCATGAACGTCTCCGCCTCGGCGCGGGCGGTGCCGGTGAGAACGAGCGTGCCCCGTGCGGCCCCTCGCTCCAGAACGGAGGCCAGCCATGCCGACAGGGCACGGAAATGGGCCCTGACCTCCAGCACGATCTCCTGCGGCAGCACGGGTATTTCGCTCGCCAGCAGGGCACACACGCAGAATGTCGATGTCGCATCGCCGATGCACTCGGCCCAGTAGCCGGTGTAGGCGCGAAGCTGATCCACCGGGTCCGGATGATAGCGCTCCAGTTCGGCGATCCCCGCCTGGGCTTCTTCGCGATAGCGCGCCACGAGGATGCGGACCAGATCGGCTTTGCTTGGGAAGTGATGGTGGATGCTGGCCTTGCGGATGCCGACGACTTCGGAGATGTCGGCATAACTAAAGCCGTTGTACCCTCCGGCAATGATCAGCGAGCGGGCGCACCGGATGATCTCGTCGGAGGTGGTGGAGAGATTACTCATGAATCGTATCTACCTTCTAGTAGGGAGTTTGTCAAGCAGAAAGGCGCGCGCCCGCGAACCTCCGTGCTCCCATCGTCACGGGCGGCCTCGGCACCGCCAGGCCCCGCAGGCGCGGATGGGCCTGCCCCGGCTGCGCATTGCCGACTCGCTGCTCGAACCTCACCCGCCGCAACGCGTTTTCCCGGTGAAGGTGGGTGTGGGGCCAGGGCGGGGTCGATCTCGGCCGCCTTTTGACTATTTCTAAACGCGAGCCGAGGTGACGCCATCTCGCTCGTGCGTGCCTGCGGTCTGCCCGCGGCAGGGCCGGCGACGGAAGAAGGAAGGAACCGAACATGGATGCGAAATCCGGAGAATCTGCTGGAGGTGGCTGCCCGGTCGGGCACGGAGGGGGGCGCAGCACCCGTCGCAGCAATCGCGACTGGTGGCCGGAGGGCCTGAGCCTCGCCGGCCTCAACCAACATAGCCCGCGGTCCAATCCCCGCGGCGGGGCGTTCGACTATGCGGCGGCGTTCAAGACGCTCGATCTCGACGCGGTGATTGCCGACCTCCACGTGCTGATGACCGACTCGCAGGAGTGGTGGCCGGCGGACTTCGGCCATTACGGCGGTCTCTTCATCCGCATGGCCTGGCACAGCGCCGGCACCTACCGCATCACCGACGGGCGCGGCGGCGCCGCCGGCGGCCAGCAGCGCTTTGCGCCCCTCAACAGCTGGCCGGACAACGCCAATCTCGACAAGGCGCGCCGCCTGCTCTGGCCGATCAAGCAGAAATACGGCCGCAAGCTGTCCTGGGCCGACCTGTTCATCCTCACCGGCAACGTCGCGCTGGAATCGATGGGCTTCAAGACCTTCGGCTTCGCCGGCGGGCGCGCCGACACCTGGGAGCCCGAAGAGCTGTTCTGGGGCCCGGAGGGCACCTGGCTCGGCGACGAGCGCTACAGCGGCGAGCGCCAGCTGCATCCGGCGCTCGGCGCCGTCCAGATGGGCCTCATCTACGTCAACCCGGAAGGGCCCAACGGCAACCCCGATCCGGTCGCCGCGGCGCGCGACATCCGCGAGACCTTCGCGCGCATGGCGATGGACGACGAGGAGACGGTGGCCCTGATCGCCGGCGGCCACACCTTCGGCAAGACCCATGGGGCGGGCGATCCGTCCTTCGTCGGTGTCGAGCCCGAGGGCGCCGTGATCGAGGACCAGGGGCTGGGCTGGCGCAGCAAGCACGGCACCGGCTTCGGCACCGATGCCATCACCGGCGGCCCGGAGGTGATCTGGAGCCAGACGCCGACGAGGTGGTCGAATTACTTCTTCGACAATCTGTTCAACTTCGAATGGGAGCTCACCCAGAGCCCGGCCGGCGCCAAGCAGTGGGTCGCCAAGGACGCGCCGGACATTATTCCGGACCCGTTCGATCCCGGCAAGAAACGCAAGCCGACCATGCTGACCACGGACCTGTCGCTCCGCTTCGACCCGGCCTACGAGGCGATCTCGCGGCGCTTCCACGCCAATCCCGATCAGTTCGCCGACGCCTTCGCCCGCGCCTGGTTCAAGCTGACGCACCGCGACATGGGGCCGAAGGGCCGCTATCTCGGCAAGCTGGTGCCAGCCGAGGATCTGATCTGGCAGGATCCGATCCCGCCGCTCGATCATCCCGTGATCGACGACGGCGAGATCGCTTCGCTGAAGGAGAAGATCCTGGCGAGCGGCCTCACCGTGCCGCAGCTCGTCTCGGCCGCCTGGGCCTCGGCCTCGACCTTCCGCGGCTCCGACAAGCGCGGCGGCGCCAATGGCGCACGCATCCGCTTCGCGCCGCAGAAGGACTGGGACGTCAACGACCCGCCCGAGCTCGCCCGGGTGCTCGACGCGCTGGCGGCGATCCAGACGCAGTTCAACGGTTCGGCGACCGGCGGCAAGAAGGTCTCCATGGCCGATCTCATCGTGCTCGCCGGCTGTGCCGCCGTCGAGAAGGCGGCCAGGGACGGCGGCGTCGCCGTCCAGGTGCCGTTCACGCCCGGCCGCATGGACGCGCTGGAGGAGCAGACCGACGCGGCGTCGTTCAACGCGCTCTATCCCGTGGGGGACGGCTTTCGCAACTGGTACCACGAGGCCAACTTCATGGCGCCCGAGGAGGCGCTGGTCGACAAGGCCCAGCTCCTGCGCCTCAGCGCTCCGGAGATGACGGTGCTGGTCGGCGGCCTGCGCGTGCTCGGCGCCACGGCGCGCGGCGCCAAGGAGGGCGTGTTCACGGACAAGGTCGGAACGCTCACCAACGACTTCTTCGTCAACCTGCTCGACATGACGACCGAGTGGGTGGCGAGCGAAGGCAAGAACCGCTTCCAGGGCCTCGACCGTAGGACGCGGCAGCCGCGCTGGACCGCAACCCGGGTCGACCTGATCTTCGGGGCGCACTCGGAGCTGCGCGCCCTGGCCGAGGCCTACGCCGAGGCGGACGCCAAGGAGCCCTTCGTGCACGCCTTCGTGGCGGCCTGGGACAAGGTGATGAACGCCGACCGGCTGGATATCGGCAAGCCGGCGGACATCTTCAGCCAGAAGCTCGCGGCCTGATGCGTCGTTGGTTTTGAAAGACGATGGATGGTCGGATCAAGCCCGACCATGACGGGGTGGAGACGAGAAAGTCTTTTATTTTCAACGTCATGGTCGGGCTTGACCCGACCATCCATCCCCGCGTGGCTCTCAGCGCGTGTTCAGCCACCGTGGACCGCTCACGAACGGGCTGCCCACCACGAAAAAGCGCAGGGGGCGGTCGGCCTCGCGCGTGATGCCGATCCTTACGCTCGTGCCGATGTCCCCGACGTCGGCGGCCTCGCGGACCGCCCGTCCCAGCCAAAGCGGCCCTCGGCGGCACAGGTCGAGCCCGTCGAGCCGGCGATCAATCGCCAGGGCCTGGGCGAGCCGCCCGGGTCCGCGCGCCAGGTCGCGGAGGCGCTCGGTGCCGCGATGGCGCTGCATGATTGCGATCCCGTCAACCGGCTCGAGCGCCCTGACGAGCACGCCGGCGCCGATCCCGGGCGTCTCGCTGGAGACGTTCAGCATGTAGGAGACGCCGTAGGCCAGATACACATACGCATGGCCTCGCTCCAGATAGAGCGAGCGAATGCGCGGGGTCATGCCCCGATAGGCATGGCCCGCGGCATCACCGACGACATACGCCTCCGTCTCGACGATCCGGCCGCTGACCACGCCCTCGGGCAGTTCACGCACGACGAGCTTGCCGATAAGGTCGCGCGCCAGAGCCACCGTATCGACGGGCAGCTCCGCGCGTGCGAGGGGTGCGATGGCCTTCCCGGTGATGGGCAAGTTTCAGGCGATCCGCTCGGCCCACTGCGCGCGAGACTGCCCCGGCTCGAACGGGTCGCCGAAATACTGGGTCTCGTGGGCGACCTTCCCGTCGAGGAACTCCATGATGCTGACGGTGTACGACGGCCGCCCATCGTAGGTGAGGACAAATTCGGTGATCCAGAGGTCGCCCCCGCCCGTCATCCGCCGCACGGTGAAGTGTTTGCGGTTTGGTTGCGCCGCGCGAGACGACTGGATGTTGCGCCGACCGCGGATGCGTTCGCCGGATTGCGGATAGTCGAGCACTGCGTCCTCACGATAAATGTCATGCTCCGCTTCGAAGTCGCTCGCATCGGAGGCGGCCCAGTGACGATCCAGAGCCCGTCTCATCTCTCCGTCTTCCATTCTTAACCTCCTCGGCCGCCGCCGATCACCATCTCTACCCTCGTGGCACGCGCCGTGCGGTTCAAAGATCGATCACGATATCGGCCTGGGGTTGAGAGCAGCAGATCAGGACGTTGCCGGCAGCCGGCGGATCAACCGGCTCGAGCCGATAGCCGATCGCCCCGGAGACGAGCGCTGTTTCGCAATTGTGGCAGACCCCGCTGCGGCACGACCACCGCACGGGAACGTCGCATGCCTCGGCCAGCTCCAGCAGGCTTTGGTACGACGGGTCCCATCGCACATTGAGGCCGCTGCGCGCGAAGGACACCAGCGGTCCCGAGCCGGCGGTGGCCGTCGGCAGATGCGGGCGCCTGCCAGGAGCGACGGCAATGCCGGGCGTCAGCGACGGACCGGTCCCAAAATTTTCGCTATGGATGCGGCCGGCCGCCACCCCCCAGCCGGCGAGGCCGGCCGACATGTCAGCCATGAACGCTGCCGGCCCACACAGATAGAAATCGGCATCGCGGGGCAGGCCCAGTTCCGCCAGTGCGGGAGCAATGAGGCGGCCGGGTGCGTCGAAGTCCACGCCAGGCCGGTCGCCGGCACCGGGCGCGCTATAGCGGATGTGGCTGTGCGCATGCGGCAGCGCCTTCAATACCGTCCGCACCTCGTCGGCAAACGCATGCTCCTCGCGGTCGCGCGCACCATGCAGCCACCAGATCTCTCGGCGTGACTTTGCGGCAGCCAGCGTCAGCAGCATGGCCAGGACGGGCGTGGCGCCGATGCCAGCGCTCAGAAGGACGATCGGTCCGTCCCCCGGCTGCAAGGTAAAGCTGCCGCGCGGCGCCGCCATCTCGACGATGTCGCCGACCCGGACCCCGTCGGCAACGTAGGCCCCCGCCGCACCGCCTTTGTTGCGTTTGACGCTGATGCGGTAGCGCGCTTCGGTTGGCCCGCCCGAGAGCGAATAGCTGCGCAGCAGAGGCGATGCGTCCGGCGCCGGCCGCAGGCGGAGCACCGCAAATTGTCCCGGTCGCCCGGCCGCGAGGGGACGGCCATCGGCCGGCTCGAGCGCGAGCGAGGTGACGTCGTTGCTCTCGCGGACCTTGCCGGTTACCCGCATCGGGCGAAACCCCGCCCAGGCCGGCGCTCGGCCGGTGGCCTCGTCACCTGCGGCATCGCCCGTCGCCGCGCTTTCGTTGCGCGGCTGTTCCAGCAACGCCGCGAACGAACTGCGCCAGCCGACGCTCAATGCAGGGATACGCAGCGCCCGCTCCAGCCGGTCGGTGCAACGCCCGGGCTTGTAGAGAAGCGCGTTCACCTCGGCGACGGTCATGGCCTCAGGGCCCCGCGTGAGGCGCACGATCTCGTCGCCCGCTTCAACCTCGCCCTCCGCGATGACGCGAAAATAGAAACCGGGCCGGTCATGGGAGACGAGCAGCGCGGGCATTTGCGGCTCGTTCATGCGGATGCCGAGCCGGTAGCAGGTCACGCGCGGCTGTGTGACCTCGAACACGGCGTTGCCGACGCGGTAACGATCGCCGATGCAGACCTGATCGTCGCCCAAGCCTTGGACAGTAAAGTTCTCGCCGAATTGGCCGCAGGTGAGATCGGCTCGACCGAGTTGGCTTTCCCAGTAGCGGTAGGATTCGCGCTGATAGACGAACACCGCCCGGTGCTCGCCGCCATGCCCGGCGAGATCGCCTTGACCGTCGCCGTCGACGTTGAGGCGCCGCACCATGCGCCGGCCCTGCACCGGCGCCTTCCAGATCGCGGTGCGGACGGTCCGCCCCTGCCAGGCGACGTCGCGCGGGAGGCCTACATTCAAGGACAACAGGCGCGCCATCACGTTACCCCAGGACGATGGACGCCATGCACCGTCGTCGGCGCCGATCACCGCGGCATGCTAGCCCGCCTTGGAGACCAAGGTCGAGCCGCATGCGCCTGCGCCCTGCCGGTGGCACGTCAAGACCATGGGGATGACCGGGGCAAGCCCGACCGGAAATCCTGCCGCTCAGAGCAGCTTGTCCAAGGTGATCGGCAGCTCGCGCACCCGCTTGCCGGTGGCGTTGAAGACGGCGTTGGCGACCGCCGCGGCGACGCCGGTAATGCCGATCTCGCCGATGCCGCGGGCGCCGAGCGGCGAGCGCGGGTCGGGGATGCCGGTCCACATCACGTCGATCTCTGGCACGTCGAGGTGGGCCGGCACGTGATAGTCGGCGAGGGTGGCGTTCATGATGCGGCCGCTGCGCTCGTCGAACAGCGTCTCCTCGGTGAGCGCCAGGCCCAGGCCCATGATCATGCCGCCCCGGAACTGGCTGGCGGCGGTCATCGGGTTGAGGATCGTGCCGCAGTCGAACGAGCCGAGCAGCCGGTCCACACGGACTTCCCCGGTGACGCCGCTGACGCGCAGGGCGCAGAAGATCGCCGAGGAGCTGTGCATGGCGAACTTCAGAAACTCGAGCGGCATGCTGCCCGCCGCCGTGACGCTCACGGTCTCGCGCCCGGCGCGGGCCAGGATCGAGCGGAAGGTCTCGTGCCGCGCGGGCGCCGCGATGCCGGCGATGCCCGCGTCGGCAAAGCGCACCTCGCCGGCGCGCAGGCCGGCGAGTGGGGTGTCGTTGCCGGCGAGGCGCAGCAGCTCGCCGATGAGCTTGTCCGCCGCCGCCGCCATGGCGCCGGCGATCGAGGCCGTCTGGCAGGAGCCGCCGGCCATGGGCGCGGCGGGCAGGGCGGAATCGCCCATTTCGAAGGTGATGGCGTCGATCGGCAGCCCGAGCCGGTCGGCGGCATGCTGCACTTGGACGGTCGCCGTACCCATGCCCATCTCCTGGGCCGAGCAGGAGACTGTGGCCGTGCCGTCGGCATGAAGCGTGAGGCGCACGTTGGCGCCCGGCATGCGCGCATAGGGGAAGCTGCCGGTGGCGCAGCCCAGGCCGATCAGCCACTCGCCCTCGCGCCGGGTGCCGGGCTCGGCCTTGCGCCGTTCCCAGCCGAAGCGCCCGGCGCCGTCGCGGTACGCCTGCCCCAATGCGTGCTGCGAGAAGGGCGCGCCGGAGATCGGATGGCGCTCGGGCAGATTGCGCAGGCGCAGCTCGATCGGGTCGACGCCCATGGCATGCGCCAGCTCGTCCACCGCGCTCTCGAGCGCGAAGGTGCCGATCGCTTCGCCGGGGGCGCGCATGAAGGTGTTGGGCACGATGTCGAGGTCGATATGGCGCTGGACGATCTCGACGCTCCTGGCGCGGTAGAGCGAGCGCGTGCCCATGGTGTATTGCTCGGGGCATGCTCCATAGGGCGGCATGACCGAGTAGCCGGTGTGCACCAGCGCGGTGAACTGACCTTGCGCATCCGCGGCGATGGCGACGCGCTGCTCGGTCGGGCTCCGCCCGCCGATGATGCGATAGACGCCCTCGCGGCTCAGCGCCAGGCGCACCGGCCGGCCGGCGAGCCTGGCCGCGGCGATGGCGAGGATCTGGTGGTCCCACAGCCCCTTGCCGCCGAAGCCGCCGCCGACGAAGGGCGAGAGCACCCGCACGTCGTCCTTCTTGAGGCCGAAGAGCTTGGCGAGGGCGGCGGCGCTGGCGGCGACCATTTGGGTCGCGTCGTGCACCAGGAGCTGCTCGCCCTGCCAGGCGACGGTGAGGGCGTGAAGCTCGATGGCGTTGTGGTTCTGGCCCGGAGTCCGATAGAGATAGTCGACCCGGTAGGGAGCGCTCGCCAGCTCGCGCTCGGCGTTGCCGATGGAGACGTGGTTCTTGTCGATGAGGATCGACGCGGGTGTGCGCGCGCCGGCCTTGGCCTCCGCAAAGCGGGTCCTGGCGGTCTCCGCCGCATAGTCGAGCTCGATCAGCCCCGCGGCATGGTCCGCCTGCTCCTGGGTGTCGGCGAGGACGAGCGCGACCACCTGCCCGTTATAGCGGATCTCGCCGTCCTGCATGATCGGCAGGCTGCTGTTGCCGACGGCGGTGAGGTCGGAGACGCCGATGAGGGGCAGGGTGCCCAGGCGCGGCATGTTGCGGTGGGTCATCACCAGGGTGACGCCGGGCGCCGCCTCGGCGGCAGCGGTGTCGAGCCGCGTGATCCGCCCCCGCGTCACCGGGCTGTGCACCAGGGTCGCGTAGACGAGCCGATCCATGGCGACCTCGGCGGCGAAACGCGCCTCGCCGGCCACCTTCTGCGGCCCGTCCAGGCGCGAGGCCTGCCGTCCGATCGCCGCCCGCCGCTCGATCAGCGGGTCGGGCGTGCCGCCGGGCAGCCATTGCGCCGGCACCCAGCCGAGCGCGGTCCTGACCGAGCCGACGACGACATTCTGGACCCTGCTCATCGGGAAACTCCGGCCAGCTCGGCAAGGATGGCGCTCAGGCTGCGCTTCGCCAGCTCGCGCTTGAAGGCATTTCCGGCCAGCGGCTCGGCGTGCGCCAGCTCGGCTGCGGCCGCGGCTTCGAACGCCGCACTCGTCGCCGGCCCGCCGCGCAGCAGCGCTTCGGCCTGGAGAGCCCGCCACGGCTTGGGGGCGACGCCGCCGAAAGCGATCCGGATGTCGGCGATCCGCTCCTTGTCGAGGGTCAATCCGGCGGCGACGGAGACCAGCGCAAAGGCGAAACTCGCGCGGTCGCGGACCTTGCGATAGGTCGAGCGGCCGGCGAAGGGCGAGGCCGGGACTTCGACGGCGACGATCACCTCGCCCGGCGCCAGCGCCGTCTCGATTTCCGGCGTATCGCCCGGCAGGCGATGGAACTCGCCGATGGGAATGGTCCGCGCGCCGCCCGGCCCATCCACGCGGATGCGGGCGTCGAGGGCGGCCAGCGCCACGCACATGTCCGACGGGTGTGTGGCGATGCAGGCCGACGACGCGCCGAGGATCGCATGGTAGCGGTTGAAGCCGCCGATGGCGTCGCAGCCGCTGCCCGGCGCGCGCTTGTTGCAACGTGAGCCGGCGACGTCGTTGAAATAGACGCAGCGCGTGCGCTGCATCAGATTGCCGGCGACGGTCGCCATGTTGCGGATCTGCGCCGAGGCGCCCGACAGGATCGCCCGCGACAGTATGGGATAGCGCACCCGCACCAGCGGGTGCGCCGCAACCGCACTGTTGCGCGCCGCCGCGCCGATGACGAGGCCGCCATCGGCCGCTTCCTCGATCGTGGCGGGCAGCGCCGTCACGTCGATGAGCAGGGACGGCCGTTCGACGCCCTTGCGCATGAGATCGACGAGGTTGGTGCCGCCGCCAAGGAGGCGGTGCCCGTCGCCGGCTAACATCGGGGGGATGGCACCGAGGGACGAGGCGCGAACATAGCCGACCGGGATCATGCTGCGTGCTCCGCCGCGACCTCGAGGATGGCATCGACGATGCCGTTGTGGGCGCCGCAGCGGCACAAATTGCCGCTCATACGCTCGCGCACCTCGTCGCGCGACAGCAGAACCGGCGCGGCGGTCAGGTCGGCGGTGAGGTAGCTCGGCATGCCCGCCTCCGCCTCGCGCAGCATGGCGGCGGCGGCGCAGATCTGCCCGGGGGTGCAGTAGCCGCATTGGAAGCCGTCATGCTTGATGAAGGCCGCCTGCAGGGGATGGGGGCTTTCGGCGCTGCCGAGCCCCTCGATGGTCGTCACCGACCGACCGTCCGCCTGAACGGCGAGGGTCAGGCAGGAGAGCACGCGCTCGCCGTCGACCAGCACTGTGCAGGCGCCGCAGGCGCCCTGGTTGCAGCCGACCTTGGTGCCCGTGAGATGCAGTTGTTCGCGCAAAAGGTCGAGCAGGGAGACGCGCGCGTCTCCCGGAGCCGCGACGGCCGCGCCGTTGATCATGATCGCCATGGCAGTCCCTCCGGTGCAAACGCCGACCATGCGGCCAAGTTCACTCGGGAGATATGACGAAGATCGTACTATTCAATCCTCGTGATAAACGATTTTCGTGATCATTCCGACGAAGGCGTCGCGCTCGGTCGGCGACAGCCGGCTCAGCATCATCCGATACATGGCACGATACGCGGCCGTCAGCTCGGCGACCAGCGTCTCGCCATCGCCCGTGAGGCGCAGCGCAACGGCGCGGCGGTCGCCCTCGACGCGGTCCCGCGCCAGGAGCCCCCGCTTGGCCAGGCGATCGGTGGCCGACGAGACCGTCGTCGTCGCCACCCCGAGAAAGCGCGCCACGTCGGTCGGCCCGCAGCCCGGATGGTTGGCCACGAACAGCAGCGTCTGCTTGTCGAGCTCGTTGAGCGGCCGCTCGGGGCCAGCCGATTCCGCCAGCTTGTAGCGGCGCGCGAAGGTCTCGAACGCGGCGCCAAGCTTGGCGAGCTGGTCATCCGTGGGCTCGGTCATGGTCGATCGGCATAGCGCGCCGCGACGGCCGAGGCCAGACGGCGCCTGTGCACACCGCCCCGGCTTTCACCGGATGCCGGTCAGGCCTTCGCTTCGACCTCCAGGCCCGTCCAACGGGCGGCGAAGGCCAGGAGATCCGTCAACTCGGCGATGATCTTGTCGGTCGGCTTGCCCGCGCCATGGCCGGCCCGGCTCTCGATGCGCACCAGGTGCGGCCGCGGCCCGACATCCGCGGCCTGGACGGCGGCGATGTATTTGAAGGTGTGGCCCGGAACCACCCGATCGTCCGTGTCGGCGGTGGTGGCGAGGATCGCAGGATAGTCCTGGCCCGGCCGGATGTTGTGATAGGGCGAGTAGGTGAGCAGGTTGCCCACGTCGGCTTCATTCGCCGGATCGCCATAGTCGGACGTCCAGAGCTGCCCGCCGGTGAACCGGTTGAAGCGCAGCATGTCCATCACGCCGACCCCGGGCAGCGCCGCGGCGAAGAGATCGGGCCGCTGGTTGACCACGGCGCCGACGAGCAGGCCGCCGTTGGATTCGCCCTGGATCGCCAGGCCATCCGGCCTGGTGACGCCTTCCGCCTTGAGGAACTCGCCGGCGGCGATGAAATCGTCGAAGACGTTCTGCTTGTTCTGCAAGCGGCCGGCGTCGTGCCACTCCCGCCCGTATTCGCCGCCGCCACGGAGGTTGGCTATGGCCAGCACGCCGCCCTGCTCGATCCAGGCGACCTGCGCCGGCGAATAGAAGGGAAACAGGCTGATGGAGAAGCCGCCGTAGCCGTAGAGCAGGGTCGGCGCGGGGCCGGTCACGTCCCTGCGCCGCACGATGAACATCGGCACCGCCGTTCCGTCCTTCGATGGGTAGAAGCGCTGATCGACGATGAGCGCATCGAGGTCGACGTTCACGCGGGGCGCGGCCCAGATGCTGCTTTCGCCGGTGGCGAGATCATGGCGATAGACGGTGGTCGGCGCATTGAAGCTGGTGAAGACGTAGAACATCTCGTCATCGTCCGGGTCCCCCCGCAGGCCGCCGGCGGCGCCGATGCCGGGCAATTCGATCGCGCCGGCGGGCGTCCCGTCGCGCTCAAAGCGCTGCAGATCAGTCTTGGCATCGAGGAGATAGGCCAGGACCAGTTCGCCGCCGAGGAGCTTGCCCTGGTTGAGGACACCTTCTTGCTCGGCGACCACGTCCGTGAAGGCCGGCGCCTCGCCGGCGAGATCGAGAGCCACGATCTTGCCGCGGCCGGCGTCCCGATCGGTGATCAGGAAGAGGGTCTCGTCGGTGTTTCCCAAGAGCGCCCATTGATTGTCGAAATTCTCGATAAGCGCGCGCGGCGCCCAGTCCTGGCTGGCGAGATCGACGAGGCTCAAGGCATTCTGCGTGGCGCCGGGGGTCGAGTAGATCAGCGCGTAGCGCCCATCGTCGGTGACCTCGACGACGTGCAGCAGGCCGAGGTGATCCGGTGTCGCGTGGACGAGCCGGTCCTCGGCCTGCGCCGTGCCGAGCGCGTGGAAATAGACCGCGTGGCCGGAGATGCCCGCGGTCGATGCCGCGCCCGGCTGACGCGCGGGAAAGCGCGAATAGAAGAAGCCGGAGCCATCCTTGACCCAGGATATGCCGGTGAAGCGCGCCCATTCCACGCGGTCGTCGAGCACCGTGCCGCTCTCGACGTGGAGGACGCGGATGGTGCGCCAGTCGGTGCCGCCCTCCTGCACCGCATAGGCCACATGCGTGCCGTCCTTCGAGGCCGCCCATTCGGCGAGCGCAGTGGCGCCATCCGCCGACCAGGCATTGGGGTCGATGAGGACACGATCCTCCCCGTCCACGCCTTCGCGGACGAAGAGAATGGGCTGGTTCTTCAAGCCCGGGTTGCGGGCGTGGAAAAGGCGCGTGCCGCGCTTGTGCGGGGCCGTGACCTGTTCGTGGTCGAAGAGCGCCGTCAGCCGGTTCCGGAGCACCTCCCGCCCGGGCAGCGTGGCGAGATAATCCGCCGTGACGGTGTTCTGGGCTGCGACCCAGGCCGCGACGTCCGCATCGCGCGCCGCGTCGCTCTCGAGCCAGCGGTAGGGATCGGCAACCGTCATGCCGAAATAGGCGTCCACCACGTCGACGCGGCGAGTTTTGGGGTACGCGAGGGCGGGCATGGGTCTCTCCGGGAGCGATCGGCGGAAGCGAAGCGCGACTACGCGCCAAAAATGCGCGGCACGACGGGGTCGCAGAACGGCAACGGGCTGGCCGCGCGGATCGCCTGCGCCAGCCGCTCGACGACCTCCGCGGTGGTGAATGTCTGGCCATGGCTGACGGCTGCCATGCTGATGGTCTCGTCGATCACCCGGATGGCGGCGGCGACCGTCGCGGCGCAGAGCTTGACGTCGAAGTCGCCCGGCGAGCGGTCGAGGCGGTTGGCGACGATGCCGATCAGGTCCTGCTCGCCCTGGTGGCAGGCCATCAGCCAGGCGGTGCGCAGCGCCGGCTCCCTGGGCAGGAGCGCGATCAGCCGCACAATGAGAACGCCATCGGCGATGTCCTGCGGCGCCTGGCGGTCGAGCGCGAAGCAGGCGCCGAGATGGGCCTCGATCGTCGTGTCTCGGGGCCATTCCCGCAACTGGGCGCTGAAGCGCCGCGCCGAGCGCGCGAGCAGCGGTTCGACGCAGCTCTCCTTGGAGCGGAAGTAGCGCCACACGGTCCGCGTCGAGACGCCGGCGGCGGCGGCGATGTCGTCGCCGCTCGTCCCGGCGACGCCCCGGTCCACAAACAGCTTCGCCGCATGCCGGGACACGGCGAGCCGCGCGTCGTCTCGTTCGATGGAGTGTCTGCTGGTCACTAAATGACATATTAGATGTCATTTAGTGACGGACGCAAGCCGGAGGGTTTTTGTCCGACTCAGCCGCTCCCTCGAGCTTGGCCCAGACGGCGGCGGGCACGTAATGCGCCCAGGCATGCGTGGCTTCGCGGGATGATCGTCCACGCGACCGCAGGGATGCACACCGCAAAGCGTCCGCCCCGGAGCGGCAGCCGGGCCGGATTGGGGTGGAGCATTCTCTTCTGGTGCTTCGGAACGTTGGCGAGGGGCAGGACATTACGCCAGGCAGACCGGCGTTCGGCCCTCAAGCGGCGGACCGGCATCCTTGGGAGACGAGCGATGGCGAAGAGCCTCGGGCAGGGCGAGAAGGGCGATCCGCAATTTGTCGTCCACAGTGAGATGTCGGAAAAGACGGCCGCGCATAAGTCCGACGAGCTGAACGAGCGGTGAGGCTACGCCACCTCGTCCTCGTGCTGGGCGATCAGCTCGACGGCCAGTCCGCCGCCTTCGACGACTTCGATCCGGGGCAGGACGCGGTGCTCCAGATGGAGGTGCGCGAGGAGGCGACCTACGTTCCGCAACACAAGCGCCGCCTCGCCTTCTTCTTCTCGGCCATGCGGCATTTCCGCGACGAGCAGCGCGGGGCAGGCCGGCGCGTGCACTACAGCGAGCTCGACGACCCCGCCAACCGCGGCACCATCCCCGCAGAGGCCCGGCGGTGGGCCGAGGCCTTGCGGCCGCGCAAGCTCATCGTGCTCCAGCCCGGCGACTGGCGCGTGCGCGAGCAATTGGCTCGCCTCGGCTGGCCGATCGAATTCCGCGCCGACCGGCATTTCCTGTGTCCTGCCGATGCCTTCGCCGACTTCGCTGAGGAGCATCCCGGCCTCGTCATGGAGCCGTTCTACCGCTTCATGCGCTTGCGACTCGGCGTCCTGCTCGATCCCGACGGCAGGCCCGCGGGCGGCGCCTGGAACTACGACACCGATAACCGCGCCGCTTTCGGCCGCAGCGGCCCCCCGCCGTGCCCGCGGGAAAGGAGCTTCGCCCCCGATGGCGTGACCCGCGGCGTCCTGGCGTTGGTCGAGCGCGCATTCCCGCACAATCCAGGCCGGCTTGGCGGCTTCGACCTGCCGGTCATGCGCAGCCAGGCGCTGGCGGCGCTGGATGACTTCGTCGAGCACCGGCTCGGCTATTTCGGTCGTTTCCAGGATGTGATGCGCATCGGCGAGCCGGTCCTGTTCCACTCGCATCTGTCGGGGCCGCTCAACCTTCATTTCCTGCGGCCGGCGGAGGTCCTCGAGGCGGTTATCGCCAATCCCGCCGGCGCGCCGCTCAATTCCGTGGAAGGCTTCGTTCGGCAGGTGATCGGCTGGCGTGAATTCGTCCACGGCATCTACTGGCGGTTCATGCCGGGCTATGCGGAAGAGAACGCCCTTGGGGCGGACCTGCCGATGCCGCGCTTCTACTGGACTGGCGAGACCGACATGCGCTGCCTGGCCGAAGCGATCGGCCACACCATCGACCACGCCTATGCCCATCATATCGAACGGCTGATGGTGCTCGGCCTGTTCGCCCTGCTGCTCGGCGTGCGGCCCTACGACGTGCACCGGTGGCACATGTCGATGTTTTCAGACGCGATCGACTGGGTCTCGCTGCCCAATGCGCTTGGTATGGGCCAGCACGGCGACGGCGGCGTCGTCGGCACAAAGCCCTATGCCGCCAGCGGCAGCTACATCAGCAAGATGAGCAACTACTGCCGTCATTGCCGCTACGATCCGCACAAGGCCCTCGGCGACGACGCCTGTCCTTTTACGACGCTCTACTGGGATTTCCTGGCGCGGCATGCGCCGCGTTTTGCTCGGAACCCGCGGATGAAGTACCCCTACGTCCATCTCGCCCGCAAGGACGCCGACGAACTCGCTATGATCCGCAGGCGGGCTGCGGCTCTGAAAACCCAACTCACGGCGGAGGCCTTTCTGTGATGGCGCCGGCGCGGCTTGAGCAGCTCAACGACGAGCCTGAGCGGGAGGGCGACTACGTCCTCTACTGGATGCAGCAGTCGCAGCGCGAAGCCTGCAACCCGGCGCTGGAGACTGCCCTCGTCCATGCCAGCCGGCTCGGGCTTCCCGTGCTCGTCGGCTTCGGCCTCATGGACGGCTATCCCGAGGCCAATGCGCGGCACTACGCCTTCATGCTGGAAGGCCTGCGCGATGTGGCGGAGGCGCTGTCCACGCGCGGCATCGGCTTCGTCGTCCAGCGCGGCGCGCCGGACGAGGTCGCGATCGCGCTGGCCCGCCGGGCCGCGCTCGTCGTCTGTGACCGCGGCTATCTGCGCCATCAGAAGCAATGGCGCCGCAATGTGGCGGAGCAGGCGCGGCGGCGCGTAATCCAGGTCGAGGGCGACGTCGTGGTCCCGGTTGCACTCGCGTCGGGCAAGATCGAGACGGCGGCGCGAACGCTGCGACCAAAGCTCCAGCGGCTACGCGAGGATTTCCTGCAGCCCTTGCGGCGCAGCCCGATCAAAGTCCAGGCCGGACCGCTGCGCCTGCCGCCCGGGGTCGACCTCTCCGACATCCCGGCGCTGCTCGGGACGCTGCGGATCGACCATGATATCGGCCCGGTGCGACGGTTCAGGGGCGGTGCCCGCGAGGCGCAGCGGCGGCTCGCCGGCTTCCTCGACGGACCGCTCGACAATTATGCCGAGGGGCGTCGCGAGCCGGCGAAGGAGCAGGTGTCGTTTCTGTCGGCCTACCTCCATTTCGGGCAGATCTCGCCGCTCGAGATCGCGCTGGCCGTTACCCAAGCGGAAGCGAGCCGGGACGACCGCGCCGCCTATCTGGAGGAACTCCTTGTGCGGCGCGAGTTGGCGATGAATTTCGTCGAGCATCAGCCGCACTACGACAGCTATGCGCGCCTGCCGGACTGGGCGCAAAGGACGCTGGAGGCGCATCGGTCCGATCCGCGTCCCCACATCTACAGCGACGTGCAGCTCGCCGCCGCGCAAACGCACGACCGCTACTGGAATGCGGCGATGCGCGAGATGCGCATCACCGGCTACATGCACAACCACATGCGCATGTATTGGGGCAAGAAGATCCTGGAGTGGTCACTCGATCCACAGAAGGCGTTCAGGACAGCCCTGTCGCTCAACAACCGCTACTTCCTGTGCGGCCGCGATCCGAATTCCTACGCTAACGTCGCCTGGTGCTTCGGCCTGCACGATCGCCCGTGGCCGGAGCGCGCTATTTTCGGCAAGGTGCGCTCCATGACCGCCGAGGGTCTGAAGCGCAAGATCGACATCGAGGCCTATGTAAAACGCGTCGAGGAGCTTGCGGAGGCCGAGACGGGCTGACGTGACCCCCGTTTTTCATCCAGCGGAAGCGAGAGTCCTTTCGTGATCTGAGCCTTCGTCGATGGCGAGTGCAAGAGGCCGAAGCGCTGAGCTGTCA
>NZ_BMGG01000010.1 GCF_014640075.1 Chelatococcus reniformis
ACACCTGCCCGGGCGGGAAGGAGCTCCACCAGTATCGCCGTCCCTTCAGCATCGACCGCGAGGGTGTCGATCCCGAAGGCTTCATACGCTACCGCGCCAGCAAGTTCGATTGCGACGCCTGCTCGCTGAAACCGCAGTGCTGCCCAAACACGCCGGCCCGCAAGATCCTGCGCTCGATCCACGAGGGCGCCCGCGACATGGCCAGGGACATCGCGCAGACCGACGCATATGTCACCTCGAGGCGCGAGCGGAAGAAGGTCGAGATGCTCTTCGCGCATCTCAAGCGCATCCTGAAGCTCGATCGGCTGCGATTACGCGGACCGAACGGCGCCAGAGACGAGTTCCACCTCGCCGCAGCAGCCCAGAACCTCAGGAAGCTCGCCAAACTCCTACCGAACGGGCCGCAGATCAGGCCCGCATGAGAGGGCCAGCCTCGATCGACCAAATCCGCCACGCGGCGGCTGCGCTCAAATGACCGACTTTTTCAACGACATCGGCGCCGAGCGGCCGGACGTCGATGAGGACGCCTCTATACGTGCGGCCGGTTCGTCCTCCTCACTGCTATAGATGCCGCAAATGGGATATCTCCCGGCAGAGTAGGAGCAGACTATGGCCGAACGATTTGAACGTCACCGCCAAGCCTGGACGCATGAGGAGCTCGAAAAGCTGAAGCTGCTCGCCAAGAAAGGCATGGCACTGAAGGCGATTTCGAAAGCGATGACGCGCAGCGAGGAATCCATCAAAGACCGCGCCAAGCTCGATGGCATCGGCATTGCCAAGCTCCGTTAGGTCATGCTCACGGCACGGTCTTGAGTGCCGCGCCAGGACTGTCTGGGGCGCAAGCCGAACGTCCGTAGTCGGGCGATGATTTCTGCGCCGCTCCTGTCGGATCAGCGCAGGCTGGCGCGTTCTAGGTGAGCGTACCGCGGAGGAATGCCATGCCCCAGACGATTTTCGTGAACCTGCCCGTTGCCGACCTCGCCCGCTCCGTCGCTTTCTACGAGGCCGTAGGCGCCACTCGGCACCCCCGCTTCAGCGATGAGACCGCCACCTGCATGGTTTTTTCCGAGTCCATTCACATGATGCTGATGACCCATGCAAAGTTCGCGGAGTTCTGCCCGCGGCCGATCGCGGACGCGCGTCAGATGATCCAGGTGCTGCTCTGCCTCTCAGCGGCGAGCCGCGCGGAGGTGAACGGCAAGGTCGAGGCCGCGGTCGCTGCCGGCGGCAAGGCCGACCCCAGCAAGATCGACGAGTATGAGATGATGTACGGCCGTAGCTTCGAGGACCCCGACGGCCACCTATGGGGCATCAACTGGATCGACCCCGCCTTGACGGGGAGCCCCCAAGGCGCGGCCGCAGCCGCCTGAGCCCACCCCGTGCTATCGCGACCGCCAACCTTCCTGGCTCGATACATCGGTAGGACGCTTCGCGCCCGCCGTCTGCTATGAGCCAAAATGTCCGCTCGCGGCTTCGAGCCGATGGTCCGCACCTGGCGCATCGCAGACATGAGACCACCTTACTATCCAGCGCGAGCATAGGTTGAAGACCAGGGGCATCTGGGGTCTTGTCGGCCACCCCAGCTACCTCCGCATGATCGTGCTGCCGGTCGCTCGCCTTTCGCTCTGGGCACCGGCGTTCGTCGAAGCTCATGCCGCGTGTCGGGGGTGACCTTGCGGCCGCTGTCCGGGCTTTATTGATCGCTGCCACAGGAGCGCCAGCGCGCCCAGCAGCCGCCGGCGCAGCATTGCCGGGTGAGCGCCGTGATGCAGGAGCGAGGCGGAACAACCCGGGCCGCCGGCCGTCTAAATCTTATGGTCGTGCCCCCGCCTCGAACGCTGCCCAAGTCTCTCCACGCAGCCGCTTCAGCGCTGGTCCTGCTCCTCGCCCTCGCCACCGGCCCCGCTGTCGCCCTTACGGCCGAGGACCTGAGCCGCGCCACCCTCGGCGCCCCTGCCAAGTCCGACAAGCAGCCGGATCCCTTCATCGCCAAGGCCCAGGTGCTGCTCAGCCGGCGCAGCATTTCGCCCGGGGTGATCGACGGCGTCGACGGGGAGAACTACCGCAAGGCCATCGCCCAGTTCCGCCGGCAGAACGGGCTCGGCGCGGGCGAGGAGATGGACGAGCAGACCTGGCAGGCGCTGGGGGGCGAGGCGGCGGGTGATATCGCGACGGACTACACGGTCACGGAGGTCGACGCCGCGACCGACTTTCCCCGCAGGATCCCGCGCGACTATGCCAGGCAGGCGGCGATGAAGCGGCTCGCCTATACCAGCCCGGACGAGATGCTGGCCGAGCGCTTCCACATGAGCGAAGCGCTGCTCGGGGCCCTCAATCCCAAGGCCGACTTCGGCAAGGCCGGGGAGCGGATCCGTGTCATGTCGGTGGCCCGCACGCCGCCGGATGCGGCGGTGGAGCGGATCGATGCGGTCAAGAGCACAGGCATGGTCATTGTCTACGGGCCGGGCGAGCAGATCCTGGCGAGCTATCCCGCCACCATCGGCAGCAGCGAGACGCCGTCGCCGACGGGCGAGTACAAGGTGCAGCGCATCGCGCGCAATCCGACCTACCACTACGACCCGGACAAGAACTTCCGGCAGGGCCGCAATAGAAAGAAGCTCATCCTGCCGCCCGGTCCGAACAATCCGGTGGGCAGCGTGTGGATCGCCTTGTCGAAGCCGACCTTCGGCATTCATGGCACGCCCGAGCCGTCTCAGGTGAGCAAGACGTCGTCGCACGGCTGCATCAGGCTGACGAACTGGGATGCCGAGGAGCTGGCTGGGCTGGTGAAGCCGGGTGTGCCCGTGCGTTTCGTGGAGTAGGGCCCTGTTCTTTGAGTGGATGGATGGCCGGGTCAAGCCCGGCCATGACGAGGCTGGGGCGGGAAAGCCTTTATCCTCGGCGTCGTGGCTGGGCTTGACCGGGCGAGCCATCGGCTCCAGGTCCAAGACCTCACGTGCAGGGTACGCGGCGCGGATGGCGTGTGCGATCGTTGCAGCTGTTGCGCAGGTGGCCGTGGCGCAGGCACGTCCGGTCAAGCCCGCGCCAGCACCTGCCACGGCGCCGCTGCCTCCACCGCGGCCGCCGGAGCTGGCGCCGCGGCCCCGCCCTCCGGACGGCCCCGGCGCAGCGGCACCGGCGGTCGACCCCGCGGCCTTCGCCGCCTGCCTCAAGGATTTCGCGGATCGGGGAGGGGAGGCTGCCGCCCCCAAGCCCACGGACAAGCCCACGGACAAGCCCGCCGACATGGCCGGCGCCTGCGCCATCCCGGCGCCGGTGACATTTGCGCGCCTGCGCCTCTTCGACGGGTCCGTCGTCACGCTCGACAGTGCGGTGACCGTGCGCTGCAGCCTGGCCGTCGAGCTGGTGACTTGGATCCGCGATGATCTGACCGCCATCGCCAGGCGCCACGGCGCAGCCCTGGCGCAGCTGACCGGCGTCGGCGGCCACGCCTGTCGCCCGCGCAACGGCCAGGCCGGCGCGCCGATCAGTGAGCACGCCAGCGGCAACGCCTTCGACATGCGGGCCCTCAAGCTCGCCGACCGGCGCGTCATCGAGCTCACGGACCCGGATGCAGCCACCAAGAGCCTCCGCGACGAGGTGAAGACGAGCGCCTGCGCCCGCTTCACGACCGTGCTGGGCCCGGGGGCCGACAGCGCGCACGCAAGCCATCTTCACGTGGACTTGCGCGAGCGCCGCGGCGGCTTCCGGATGTGCCAGTGGAACGTGGACTGATAGACGGTGCCGGTCCTCGACCGGCACCGGGGGAGGTCTTCAGGCCCGGGCCGGGCCGATCGCTTCCGATCCCACCCGTTACCCCTTGATGAAGGCGAGCAGGTCCGGGTTGAGGACATCGGCATGGGTGGTGAGCATGCCGTGAGGGAAGCCTGGATAAACCTTCAAGGTGCCGTTCTTGACCAGCTTGACCGAGAGGCGGCCGGCAGCGTCGATCGGCACCACCTGGTCGTCGTCGCCGTGCATCACCAGGCTCGGCACGCCGATCGCCTTCAGGTCCTCGGTCTGGTCGGTCTCGGAAAAGGCCTTGATTCCCTCGTAGTGGGCTTTGGCGCTGCCCATCATGCCCTGCCGCCACCAGTTCCAGACGACGCCCTGCGAGGCGGTCGCGCCCGGCCGGTTGAAGCCGTAGAACGGGCCGGAGGCCACATCGAGGAAGAACTGGGAGCGGTTGGCGGCGAGCCCGGCGCGCAGGCCATCGAACACCTCGATCGGCAGGCCGCCCGGATTGGCCTGCGTCTTCAGCATCAGTGGCGGCACGGCGCTGACCAGCACCGCCTTGGCGACGCGGCCCTGCGGCTCGCCGTGCCGCGCGACATAGCGCGCCACCTCGCCGCCACCGGTGGAGTGGCCGATGTGCACCGCATTCCTCAGGTCCAGGTGCTCGGCCACGGCGGAGGCGTCAGCGGCGTAGTGGTCCATGTCGTGGCCCTCGCTCACCTGGCTGGAGCGGCCGTGGCCGCGCCGGTCGTGGGCGACGACCCGGTAGCCGCGCTGGACGAAGAACAGCATCTGGCTGTCCCAGTCGTCCGCCGACAGCGGCCAGCCGTGGTGGAACACGATCGGCTGCGCGTCCTTCGGGCCCCAGTCCTTGTAGAAGATCTCGACGCCGTCCTTCGTCGTGACGAAACCGCTGCTCATGGTGTGCTCCTGTCGCTGATCGTCCGCGATGATCTGCGCGAAGGCCGCAGCGGGAGGCGCCGGGCCACCGAGCCGCGCGGGGCGGGCCGCACCGCGCAGCGGGAGATATAGAGGGAGGGCCCGCCCCTCGCACCTGCCGATCAGCGCCAGCCGCGGGATGCCCGCTCAGACGTCGAGCGAGCCCTCCGGCTCCGGCTGGTGGCAGCAGACGCACAGCTTGTTGCCGTCGGGGTCGCGGAAGTAGGCGCCGTAATAGTGGGGGTGATAGTGCGGCCGCAGGCCCGGTGCTCCTTCGTCCGTGGCGCCCCGGTTCAGCGCCAGCGCGTGGCAGCGGTCCACCGTGGCCCGGTCGCGCGCCAGCAGCGCCACCATCTGGCCGTTGCCGGCCGCGTGGGGGCGCCCGTCATAGGGGGCGCCGATGATGAACAGCGGCCGGTCGGCGTCGGCGGGACGCCAGAAGGCCCAGGCGGTGTCCGGGTCGGCATCGGCCATCGGGTAGCCCAGTTCGCTCATCAGGGCGTCGTAGAAGGCGAAGGCCCGGTCGAAGTCGGTGATCCCGACGGTGATGTGCGACAGCATGGGCAGCGCTCCTCGGCTTGGTCTTGTCGTTGCGATTCCCCCATCATCCCAGCACGTCATGACTGCGCGATGCCAGTGATGTCCCGTAGCCGGGCTCGGCCGTGGGCCGCCATTGACAAGGACCGCCGGCCTATCCCAAGTGGGGGCTTCGCGACGGTTACCTCCACGGCGTGCCGTGGAGTGGGAATGCGGTGCGGCCACGGGCGATCCCGCGCGTGGCCAAGGCCGCAGCTGCCCCCGCAACTGTAAGCGGCGAGCCTGACGCCAATGGCCACTGGACACCCGTCCGGGAAGGCGGCGTGGGCGCTTCAAGCCGCGAGCCAGGAGACCGGCCGTCGCACCCACGGAACCAGCCGCCGGCGGGGCGGCGAAGGAGTTCGCCATGATCCCGATTTCCATCAACGCCGATCGTCGCATGCATCGCCCGTGCCGCACGGGCTGACTGGCATGGCCACGGCCCAGGCCGCCCGCCGCCGCGCCCGGTTCGCCGCGTGAGCGCCGCCCCCGATACCGTCCTCTTCGTCTGCACCACCTGCCGGCGGCCCACGGGCGCGGCGGACGGCGGCTATGACGAGCCCGGCCCGGCGCTCGCCGAGGCGCTCGGCGCGCGCCTCGACGGCAGCGGCGTCACCATCGCGCCGATGCAGTGCCTGTCGGCGTGCAAGCGGCCGTGCGCCGTCGCCTTGAAGGCGCCGGGCAAATGGACCTACGTGGTCGGCGACCTCGACGGGGTGGAGCACCTCGACGACGTCGTTGCGGCCGCGCGCCTCTACCACGCCTCCGCCGACGGCATCGTGCCGTGGCGCGAGCGCCCGCTTCCCTTCCGCAAAGGCGTCGTCGCGCGCGTTCCGCCCCTCCCGGGCGCCGACCGGTCGACGCCGGAGACCCGTTCATGACCGAGCTCGCCCGCGTACCCTGCACCATCGTCACCGGCTTCCTGGGCTCCGGCAAGACGACGCTGATCCGCCATCTCCTCACCCATGCCGGCGGCCGCCGGCTCGCCGTCATCGTCAACGAGTTCGGCGACGTCGGCATCGACGGCGAACTGCTCAAGGGCTGCGGCGACGCAGCCTGCCCGGACGAGAACATCGTCGAACTGGCCAACGGCTGCCTGTGCTGCACCGTGGCCGATGATTTCGTGCCGGCCCTCGACCAGATCCTGGCGCGCGAGCCGAAGGTCGATCACATCGTCATCGAGACCTCGGGCCTCGCCCTGCCCAAGCCGCTGGTGCAGGCCTTCCACTGGCCGGCGATCAAGAGCCGGGTCACCGTCGATGGCGTCGTCGCCGTAGTCGACGGCGCGGCGCTCGCCGACGGGCGCGTCGCCGACGACCTGGAGGCGCTGGCCGCCCAGCGGGTGGCGGACGTTCAGCTCGACCACGACGATCCGGTGGAGGAGGTGTTCGCCGATCAGATCGCCTGCGCCGACCTGATCGTGCTCAGCAAGGGCGACCTCGTCGATGCTGGCGGCCTCGCCCGCGCCCGCACCGAGGTGGAGCAGGCGCTCGGGCGGCCCGTCACCATCGTCCAGGCGGCCCGCGGCGAGGTCGACCCGGCCGTGCTGCTGGGCCTGGGCGTCGGCACCGAGACCGATATCGACAACCGCAAGACCCTGCACGATGACGAGCTCGATCACGACCACGACGATTTCGACAGCTTCGTCGTGGCGCTGCCGGAGGTCGCCGACCCCAAGGCGCTGGCCGCGCGCATCGCCGCGACCGCCGAGGCGCAGAACGTGCTCCGGGTGAAGGGCTTCGCCGCGGTCGCCGGCAAGCCCATGCGCCTCCTGGTGCAGGGCGTCGGCCGCCGCGTCAGTCACCACTACGACCGCGACTGGGGGCCGGGCGAGGCGCGCGGCGGCCAGATCGTCGTCATCGGCCTCAAGGGCCTCGACCGCGCCGCGATCGAGCGCGCATTGTCGGCGTGATCCACCCGCCCGGGGGCGTGCGCCCATGCACCTGATCGCGACGACGACGGCCACGATCGACGACCTGATCGAGCCGGTCGATCTCGCCCAGGCGCCGGGCGACATGGTCGTCGTCTCCTTCACCGACAGCGACCTTGCCGCCCTCGCCGCCGCCTGGCGCCGGGGCGGTGAGCGGTTGCCGAGCCTGCGGCTTGCCCATTTGCGCGACCTGCGCCATCCGCTCTCCGTCGACCTGTGGCTCGACAAGGTGGCTGCGCACGCGCGGGTGATCGTGGTGCGCCTGCTCGGCGGGCTCGACTGGTGGCGCTACGGCACCGAGCGGCTGGCCGAGCTGGCCCGCGCCCGGAACATCGCGCTCGCCGTGCTGCCGGGCGAGGACAGGGACGATCCCGGCCTCGTGGCGCTGTCGACGCTGCCGGCCGCCGAGGCGGAGGCGCTGCTCGGCTATTTCCGCGCCGGCGGCGGCGGCAACATGGACGCGCTGCTGCGCCGCCTCGCCCGCCACGCCGGCGCCGACCTCGCTGCCGAGGCGCCCGCGCCGGTGCCGGCATCGGCCTTTTATCTGCCTGGGGAGGGGCTGGTCGCCGCCGAGACGATGACGGCCCGGCTCCCGCCAAGGGCGGCGCGCGTCGCCGTCGTCTTCTACCGCTCCCTCTACCTTGCCGACGACCTCGCCCCCGTGGACGCGCTGTGCGCCGCGCTGGTGCAGGCGGGCGCCGAGGCGGGCGTGCCGCTGGCGCCGGTGCCGGTCATGGTCGCCAGCCTCAAGGACCCGGCCTGCGCCGCCTTCGTGCGCGGCGCCGTGGCCGAGCTCGATCCAGCCGTGATCGTCACCACCACGGCCTTCGCCCTGGGGGCCGACGACGACGGCGCAGATCCCTTCGCCGGCAGTGACGCGCCGCTGCTGCAGGCCATCGTGGCGACGACGCGTCGCGAGGCCTGGCAGGCGAGCCCGCGCGGCCTCGCCGCCGCCGACCTTGCCATGCACGTGGTGCTGCCGGAGCTCGACGGCCGCGTGCTTGCCGGCGCCCTGTCGTTCAAGGACGCGGTGGCCCCGAACGGCGAGCTGTTCTTCACCGGCTTCACCAACCGGGCCGAACCGGACCGGGCGCTGGCCGTGGCCCGCCGCGCCGCCGCCCTCGTCGGCCTCGCCCGCACCCCGGCCGCGCAGCGGCGCGTCGCCGTCGTGCTGCCCGAGTACCCCGGCGCGGCCGGCCGCGCCGGCTACGCCGTGGGCCTCGACGTGCCCCAGAGCGTGCTGGCGCTGCTCGATGACCTCGCGGACGCCGGCTACACGATCGCCGGGCGCCCCGCCGACGCGCGCGCGCTCCTCGACCGGCTCGATGAGGACGCGAGCTCTTGCCCCGAGCCTGCGGCCGCCCTGTCGCTCTCCGACTACCGGCGCTGGTTTGCCGGCTTGCCGGGGGCCGCGGCGGCGGCCGTCACCGCCGCGTGGGGCGACCCGGCCGCCGATCCGGCGCTGGTGGCGGGCGCCTTCCACTTCCGGGTGGCAGCGTTCGGGCAGGTGCTCGCCGCCTTGCCACCCGAGCGCGGCGCGGCGGCGGACCGCCGCGCCGACTACCACGACCCGGCGCTGCCGCCCCGCCACGCGCTCCTCGCCTTCGGCTGCTGGCTGCGCCGGCACGCCGACGCGGTGGTGCACATGGGCGCGCACGGCACGTTCGAATGGCTGCCGGGCAAGGCCGTGGCGCTCGATGCGGCGAGCTTCCCCGAGTTGCTCCTCGGCCCGCTGCCGGTGATCTACCCGTTCATCGTCAGCAATCCGGGCGAGGCGGCGCAGGCCAAGCGCCGCATCGCCGCCGTCACCTTGGGCCACCTTCCGGCGCCGACCGTGGCGGCCGGGCTCGACGGGCCGCTGGGCGAGCTGGAGCAACTGGTCGACGAATATGCGCAGGCCGACGGGCTCGATCGGCGCCGGCGCGGCCGGCTGGCCCGGCTGATCGTGGAGGTGGCCGAGCGGGCCGGGCTTGGCCCTGGCGCAGGCCGCGACGGTGCCGAAGCCGAGGACGAAGCGCTGACGCGCATCGACGCGCAGCTCTGCGACCTCAAGGACATGGCCGTGAAGGACGGCCTGCACGTCTACGGCCGCGGCGCCTGCGGCCAGGAGGAGCGCGACGGTTTGCTGGCCGCGCTCGCGGGCCGGCGCGTCGCGCCGGGGCCGGCGGGCGCGCCGGCCCGTGGCCGAACCGATGTGGTGCCCACCGGCCGCAACCTGTTCACCGCCGATCCGCGCACCCTGCCGACGGCGACGGCGAGCGAACTGGCGCGCCTCGCCGCCGGCGAGGTGCTGCGCCAATACCGCCAGGCCCATGGGGATTGGCCGCGCAGCCTCGTCATCGACCTCTGGGGCAGCGCCACCCTGCGCACCGGCGGTGAGGAGATCGCCCAAGGCCTCGCCCTGATGGGCTGCCGCGCCACCCGAGATCCCGCGACCGGCCGCGTCAGCGGCGTCGAGGTGCTGCCGCCGGCCGTGCTCGGCCGGCCGCGCGTCGATGTCACTTGGCGCATCTCCGGCCTGTTCCGTGACCTGTTTCCGGCGCAACTGGCGCTGATCGACGCGGCGACGCGGGCCGTCGCCGCGCGCGAAGGGGAGGGGGCCGACAACCCGCTGGCCGAGACGGCCGTCGCCGGCGGCACCGCACGCATCTTCGGCACCGCGCCGGGCGCCTACGGGGCCGGTATCGAAGCGCTCCTGGCGAGCGGCCGCTGGGCCAGCCGCGACGAACTCGGGCGCGCCTACCTCGCCGCCGGCTCACACGCCTACGGCGGCGCCGACAGTGCCGGCCATGCGGCGCCGGCGGCCTTCGCGGCGCGAGTGGCGGGGGCCGACGCGCTCGTGCACGGCGCGGACGATCCCGGCCGCGACCTCCTGGAGGGCACCGCCGACGCCGGTTTCGTCGGTGGCTTCGCCGCGGCCGCCGCGAGCCTGGGCGCGGCGCCGGCTGTGTTCGTGCTCGATACAAGCAAGCCCGAGACGCCGCAGGCGCGGCCACTGGCCGGCGCGCTGGCGCGCATCGTGCGCGGCCGGGCCCTGAGCCCGCGGTTCATCGACGGCCAGCGGCGCCACGGCCCGCGCGGAGCCGCCGAGCTCGCCGAGACCGTCGACCGGCTCATCGATTTCGCCGCCACCACCGACGCGGTGCCGAGCGATCTGATCGACCGGCTGTTCGATGCCTACGTGGCGGACGACGCGGTGCGGGCCTTCCTGCTGGATCAGAACCCGCAGGCCGCGGCCGCCATCGCAGCGCGGCTCGCCGAGGCGCGTCGGCGCGGCCTCTGGCATCCCCGCCGCAACGACGTCGACCGGTGGCTGGCGGCGGCCGAGGGCCGGCCGGAGGCGGCCGAGTGACCGCGGCGTCGAGGCGCGGCGCCTGCCCGGCGCTGACGGCGCCCATGGCGACCGGCGACGGCCTTCTGGTGCGCCTCGCGCTGGATGGCTTCACGCCGGCGGCGCTGACCGGTCTCGCCACCGCGGCCGCGCGCCACGGCAACGGCCGCCTCGACATCACCGCCCGCGGCAACCTCCAGATCCGCGGCCTCGACGCGGGCTCCGCCGCCCGCCTCGCCGAGGACGTGGCGACGCTGGGGCTCATGCCCGCGGAAGGCATCCCCATGGCGCTGTCGCCGCTGGCCGGCCGCGACCCGCACGAGCGCGCCGACCCGAGGCCGCTGGCCGAGGGCCTGCGCCGGGCCGCGGCCGGCACGAGCCTTGCGGCGCGGCTGAGCCCCAAGGTGTCTATCGTGATCGACGGCGGCGGCGCCCCCTGGCTCGACGCCCTCGACGCCGACATCCGCCTGCATGCGCTGGCGCATGATCGCTGGGTGCTGGCGGTCGCAGGCGATGCCCGCAGCGCACACGCTGTCGCCGAAGGTGATTCGACCACCGCTATCGCCGCCGCGCTCGCCGAGCTGGAGCGCATCGCCGCCGCGGGCCCCGCGGCGCGGGCGCGGGATCTGGCGCTGCCTGATGCCGTGCGCGCACCAACGCCCGTCCCGGCGTCATGGCCGCGCTTGACCCGGCCATCCATCCACTCCGGACCGCAACAATCAGGCAGCCCTGACGGGCTGAGGTCGCCTGCTGCGATGGATGGCCGGGTCATGCCCGGCCATGACGCTCCGGTCGGTGACGCGCCTGCTGCTGCGCCATTCGAGCCGCTAGCCTTGCACCGCCTGGCCGGTGGCCTGCGGACGGCAGCGAGCGTTGGCCTGCCCTTCGGCGAGACCGACGCCGACACTCTGATCGCGCTCGCTGCTGCGGCAGAGGCCGCAGGCGCGGGTGAGATGCGGACCGTCCCGGGCCGACTGTTGACGGCCATCGGCCCCGCCGACCGCGTGCCCGCCTGGGTGCAGGCGTCCGCCGCGCTCGGCCTGATCACCGACCCGGCAGACCCGCGCCGCCATATTGCCGCCTGCACAGGCCGGCCGGCCTGTGCGTCCGGGCTGATCGACACCCGCGCCATGGCGCTCGCCCTCGCCGCGCGCTGGCCGCAGGCGGCGCGCGCCGGCGTGCATGTCTCCGGCTGCGGCAAGGGCTGTGCCCATCCGGCCCCGGCGGCCTTGACGCTGGTCGGTGTCGCCGCGGACGTCTGCGCCGTGGTTCCCGGTGGACGCGCCGGCGACGCGCCGACCGAGCGGCTCGACGTCGGCCGCCTGCCGGCTTATTTGGAGCGATTGTTCACCGCACCGCCCGCCGGCGTCAGCCGTGCAGCAGGGCCCGAGGACGGCCGATGAGCCACGCGCTCGACTACATCAAGGACGGCACCGCGATCTACGAGCGCTCCTTCGCCATCATCCGGGCGGAGGCCGACCTCGGTCGCTTCACAGCGGACGAGGCGGATGTTGCCGTGCGCATGATCCACGCCTGCGGCCAGGTGGAGGCTGCCCCCCACTTCGTCTTCGGCCCGGGCTTCGTCGCGGCGGCACGAGAGGCGCTCGGCCGCGGCGCGCCGATCCTGTGCGACGCGGCCATGGTGGCCCAGGGGGTCACCCGCGCCCGCCTGCCGGCGGACAATCCGGTGCTGTGCACGCTCCGCGATCCGGCCGTGCCGGGGCTGGCCGCCGCGTTGGGGACGACCCGTTCGGCGGCGGCGCTGGAGCTGTGGCGCCCGCATCTGGAGGGCGCCGTAGTGGCCATCGGCAACGCGCCGACGGCCCTGTTCCGCCTGATCGAGATGCTGGACGACGGCGCGCCGCGGCCGGCCGCCATCCTGGGCATGCCGGTCGGCTTCGTCGGCGCGATGGAATCGAAGGAGGCGCTGGCCGCCGATCCGCGTGGCGTGCCCTTCGCCATCGTGCGCGGCCGCATGGGCGGCAGCGCCATCACCGCGGCGGCGCTGAACGCGCTGGCGAGGGCCGGGCTGTGAACGGCGGGATGAATGGTCACCGCCCGGGCCGCCTGATCGGCGTCGGCGTCGGCCCGGGCGATCCGGAGCTGATGACGCTCAAGGCGGTGCGCGCCGTCGGCGAGGCAGATGTCGTCGCCCACTTCGCCAAGGCGGGGCGCGGCGGCAACGCCCGCGCCATCGTCACGCCGCACCTGCGGCCGGGCACGCGGCTCCTGCCGCTGCTCTATCCCGTCACCACCGAGCTGCACCGGCACAGCCCGGCCTATCGCGCCGCCATCGCCGCCTTCTTCGACGGCGCGGCCGAGGCGGTCGCGGCCGAGCTCGATGCCGGGCTCACGGTCGCGGTGCTGAGCGAGGGCGACCCGTTCTTCTACGGCTCCTACATGCACCTGCACGTGCGCCTGGCGCCGCGCTACGCCGTCGAGGTCATCCCCGGGGTCACCGGGATGTCCGGCTGCTGGTCGGGGGCCGGCGCCCCCATCGCCCAGGGCGACGACGTCCTCAGCGTGGTGCCGGGCACCCTCGACGAAGCCGAACTCGCCCGCCGCTTCCGCGAGAGCGACGCCGCCGTGGTCATGAAGCTCGGCCGCAACCTGCCCAAGGTGCGCCGCGCGCTCGCCGCTGCCGGACGCCTGGAGGGGGCGATCTACGTGGAGCGCGGCACCATGCCGAATGCCGCCTGCCGGCGGCTCACCGACAAGCCCGACGACACCGCCCCCTATTTCGCGGTCGTGCTGATCCCCGGCTGGCGTTCCGCCGTCGCCGCCACCGCCGTCGAGGCGACCCCGCCGGCGGCAGTCGCCCGGCTCGCGCCATGACCGGCGCCGTGGCCTCCGGCCGGCTGGCGGTGGTCGGCCTCGGGCCGGGGCCGCACGAGCTCTTGGCGCCGCTCGCCGCGACCGAGCTGGCGGCCGCGGCCGAGGTCTTCGGCTACGGCCCCTATGTCGACCGGGTGCCCGAGCGGCCCGGCCAGCGCCGTATCGCCTCCGACAACCGCGAGGAGCTGGACCGGGCGCAGGCCGCCCTGGCGCGGGCGGCCGAGGGCGTGCACGTGGCCATGGTCTCCGGCGGCGATCCCGGCGTCTTCGCCATGGCCGCCGCCGTGTGCGAGGCGGTCGAGCAAGGCCCCGCCGCCTGGCGCGCCCTCGATATCGCCGTCATTCCGGGCGTCACCGCGATGCTCGCCGTGGCGGCCCGCATCGGCGCGCCGCTCGGCCACGACTTCTGCGCCATCTCGCTCTCCGACAACTTGAAGCCCTGGGCGGTGATCGAACGGCGCTTGGTGGCGGCGATCGGTGCAGGCTTCGTCGTCGCCCTCTACAACCCGGCGAGCCGGGCGCGGCCACACCAGCTCGACGCCGCCCTCGACGTGGGGCGCGCCCATCTGCCGGCCGAAACGCCGGTGATCTTCGGCCGTGCCGCGTTCCGCCCCGACGAGCGCATCACCACGGTGCCGCTGCGCGAGGCGCGCGGTGCCATGGCCGACATGGCGACCCTGGTGCTGATCGGCTCGCCCGCCACCCGCGTGGTCGAGCGGCCCGGCCTGCCGCCGCTGGTCTATTCGCCGCGCTCGGCGGAGCCGCTCGCGTGAACGCGCCCGGCCGTGAAGCCGGCGACCCAGGCCGCGGCGGCCTCCACGGTCGCCACCCTGGCGATGCCTGGGCCGTGCGGCAAAGCCGGGCGCGAGACCAGGATCACCTCGATGCCCAGCGTCCGCGCCGCTGCGATCTTGCCGTAGGTGGCCTCGCCGCCGCTGTTCTTGGCGACGATCACCTCGATGCCGTGGGCGATGAGGAGCGCCCGGTCATCCGCCTCGGCGAACGGGCCGCGCGCCACGATATAAGCGGCATCGGGCAGGGCCGGGCGCGGCGCCACCCGGTCGACGCTGCGGATCAGGTAACGATGCTCGGGCGCCGCCACGAAGGCGCCGACCTCCTGCCGGCCCAGGGCCAGGAACACGCGGCGCGGCGTCGGACCGAGGGCCTGCACGGCGCCGGCGACGTCGGCCACTTCGGTCCAGCGGTCGCCCGCCTGTCGGGTCCAGGGCGGGCGGGCCAGCGCGAGCAGCGGCACGCTTGCCGTGACGCTCGCGGCGACGGCGTTGGCGGAGATCCGCGCCGCATGGGGGTGCGTCGCGTCGACCAGCAGGTCGACGGCCTCGCCGACGAGATGGGCGGCGAGCCCCGCGGCCCCGCCGAAGCCGCCGCTGCGGGCGGGCACCGGCTGCGGCACGGGATTGGCGGTGCGGCCGGCGAGCGACAGGGTGATGGCGAGCGCGGGGCTTTCCACCAGCATCGCCGCCAGCCGCCGGGCTTCCGCCGTGCCGCCCAGGATGAGGACGCGGATGGTCATGGCTTCCGATAGCAGGCCCACCGCCGCGAACAAAACGGGCGGCCGCTGGCTCTCGGTCGTCGGCATCGGCGAGGACGGGGCGCCGGGCCTCGGCGCTCGGGCGCGGGCGCTCGTGTCCGGCGCCGATCTCGTCTTCGGCGGGGCCCGCCACCTGGCGCTGGCGGCGGAGCTGATTGGCGGTGAGGCGCGGGCCTGGCCCAGCCCCTTTTCCGAAGGCATCGCCGCCGTGCTGGCGGCCCGGGGCCGCCCGGTCTGCGTGCTCGCCTCGGGCGATCCCATGCTCTACGGCGTCGGCGCGACCCTGAGCCGGCACATCGATGCGGCCGAGATGGAGGTGGTGCCGGGCGCTTCCGCCTTCAGCCTGGCGGCGGCGCGCCTGGGCTGGCCGCTGGCCGAGACGGCGCAGGTCTCCGCCCACGGGCGCGCGCTGGACCTTGTGCGGCCGCAACTCCAGCCGGGCGCGCGCGTCCTCGCCCTCACCTCCGACGGCGCCGGGCCGGCGGCGCTGGCGGCGCTGCTGGTCGAGAGCGGCTTCGGGGGCTCCCGCCTCGTCGTGCTCGAGGCCCTGGGCGGGCCGGGCGAGCGCGTGCGTGAAGCGACGGCGGCGGGCTTTGCCCTGGAAGATATTGGCCCGCTCAACCTCGTCGCCATCGAGGTCGCCGCCGATGCTGGGGCGCGGGTGCTCACCCTCGCCAGCGGCCTCGCCGACGACCTGTTCGAGCACGACGGCCAGCTCAGCAAGCGCGAGATCCGGGCGCTGACGCTGTCGTCGCTGGCGCCGCGAGCGGGCGAGCTCTTGTGGGACATCGGCGCCGGCGCGGGCTCGATCGCCATCGAGTGGATGCTGCGCGGCGCAGGCCTTACCGCCATCGCCATCGAGGAGCGGACCGACCGGGCCGAGCGCATCGTCCGCAATGCCGCCCGCTGCGGCGTGCCCGGGCTGCGTCTCGTCGTCGGCAAGGCGCCGGCGGCCCTCGACGGCCTGCCGGCCCCCGATGCGGTGTTCATCGGCGGCGGTGCCAGCGATCCCGGCGTGCTCGACGCGGCGATCTCCGCGCTCAAGCCGAGCGGCCGGCTGGTGGTCAACGCCGTGACCTTGGAGACCGAGGCGCTGCTCCTGGCCGCCCACCGCGATCGCGGCGGCGCGCTCACCCGGCTCGCCGTCGCCCGCGCCGCGCCGGTCGCCGGCATGACCGGCTGGCGGCCGGCCATGCCCGTTACCCAGTGGCGTTGGAGGAAGCCATGATCGTCGCCGGCTTCGGCTGCCGCAAGGGGGTCAGCGTCGCCCAGGTGAAGGCGGCCTTCGACGTCGCCCTGCTGCAGGCGGCGCTCGATCCCGGGGCGGTCACGCGTCTCGCCGCCCCGGCGCACAAGCGCGACGAGGCGGCGCTCACCGCCTTTGCCGGCGCCATGGCGCTGCCGCTCGTCTTCGTGACGGCATCCGAGCTCGCTGCCACGGCCGATCACGTGCTGAGCGCCTCGGAGCGGGTGGAGGAGGTGCTCGGAGTGCCCTCCGCGTCCGAGGCGGCGGCGCTGGCCGTCGCCGGGCCGAACGCACGTCTGCTGGGGCCGCGGGTCGCCGTCGGTGCGGTCACCTGCGCGCTGGCCCAAATCGATCTCGACGATCGCGACGATGAAGGCCGGGGGGAGCCCATGGAATGACCGTGCATTTCATCGGCGCCGGGCCGGGCGCGGCCGACCTCATCACCGTGCGCGGGCGCGATCTGCTGGCGCGCTGCCCGGTGTGCCTCTACGCCGGCTCGATCGTGCCGCGCGAGCTCCTGGCCCATTGCCCGGCGCACGCCCGGCTGGTGGACACGGCGCCGCTCAGCCTGGACGAGATCGAGGTGGAATACGTCGCGGCCTTCGCCGCCGGCCAGGACGTGGCGCGGCTCCATTCGGGCGACCTGTCGATCTACTCGGCGCTGGCGGAGCAGTTGCGGCGGCTCGAGCGCCGCGCCATCCCCTACACGCTCACCCCCGGCGTGCCGGCCTTCGCCGCGGCGGCGGCGGCGCTCGGGACCGAGCTCACGGTGCCGGAGCTCGCCCAGAGCGTCGTGCTGACCCGGGTGTCGGGCCGCGCCTCGGCCATGCCGCCGCGTGAGACGCTCGCTGCCTTCGGCGCCACCGGGGCGACCCTGGCCATCCACCTCGCCATCCACGCGCTGCCCGGCATCGTCGAGGCGCTCGTGCCGCTCTACGGCGGCGACTGCCCGGTGGCAGTGGTGGGGCGCGCGAGCTGGCCCGACGAGCGCATCGTGCGTGGCCGGCTCGACGATATCGTGAGCCAGCTCACGGACGCCCCGATCGAGCGCACGGCCCTGGTCCTGGTGGGGCCGGCGCTGGCGGCGCGGGATTTCCGCGAGAGCGCGCTCTACGATCCCGACTACCGCCGCCGCTTCCGGGGCGGACCATGACCGGCGCGCGCGCCCGCTCAAGCTGTCGGCGCGAAGGGCGCCCGGCCGACCAGGCGGCCTTCCCGGTCGAACACCGTGATCTCCAGCGCGATGTCCGGGCGGGCGAGGGCCGCCGCCGCCGGCGTCCAGGCGGCGCGCGCCACCAGGTCGCCCAGGGCAAGGCCGCCCGCCGCGGCGTGGCCGAAGGCTTCCGCTACCGTATTGGAGGCCTCGATGGTCGCGACGAGGCCGGGCGCTGCGCCGCCGGTTTGGGCGAGCGCCGCCAGCGCCGGCATGTCGGCCCGGCCGCGCTTGGAGTGCAGGTCGAGGAGCCCTTGCCCCAGCTTGGTCATCTTGGCGACGCCGCCGGCCACGGTGACCCGCGCCACCGGGCGGGCGCGCACGTATTTCAGCATGCCGCCGACGAAGTCGCCCATGTCGATCAGCGCCGTCTCCGGCAGGCCGTGCAGGGCCTGCACCGCCGCCTCCGAGGCCGAGCCGGTGGCGCCGGCGATGTGGCCGAGCCCCATGGCGCGGGCGACGTCGATGCCGCGATGGATCGAGTGGATCCAGGCGGCGCACGAGAACGGGATGACGACCCCGGTGGTGCCGAGCACCGACAGGCCGCCGACGATGCCGAGGCGGCGGTTCAGCGTGCGCTCGGCGAGGCGCCCCCCGTCGGCGATGGCGATTTCGACCTCCGCGTCCGGTGCCCGGCCGCTCGCCGCCGCCACCTCGGCGATGGCCTCGCGGATCATGCGCCGCGGCACCGGATTGATGGCCGGCTCGCCCGGCGCGATCGGCAGCCCCGGCCGCGTCACCGTGCCGACGCCGGCGCCGGCTCGGAACCGTACGCCGCTGCCGGCGGGCGCCGGCCGCACCGTCGCCAGCACCAGGGCGCCGTGAGTGACGTCCGGGTCGTCGCCGGCGTCCTTGACCACGCCGGCCGTGGCCTCCCCGGGGCCGAGGCGCGTCGTCGCCAGGGCGAACGAGGGGTTGAGCCCGCCGGGCAGCGAGATGGGCACCGGGTCGGGGAACGCACCGTCGCCGAGCGCCGCGAAGGCGGCCTTGGCCGCCGCCGTGGCGCAGGCTCCCGTCGTCCAGCCGCGGCGCAGCGGCCGGCCGCCCGGCGTTCCGGGCTCCGGCGGCGGGATGGCGGGATCGTCGCTCATGGCCGCCGTCATAGCAGAGGTCCGCGATGACTGCTGCCGCAGCGTTGCCCCGCGCCCGCGGGATCCTGGTGTCGGCCCCGCGCTCGGGCGCCGGCAAGACCACGGTGACGCTCGGGCTGCTCACCGCCTTCGCGGCCCGCGGCCTTACCGTGCAGGCGGTGAAGACCGGGCCCGACTACATCGATCCCGCCTTTCATGCCGCCGCCACCGGGCGGCCCGGGCTCAACCTCGACACCTGGGCCATGCCGGCGCCGCTCGTCGATGCGCTGGCCGACGAGGCGGCCGGCGCCGACCTCGTCATCGCCGAAGGGGCCATGGGCCTGTTCGACGGCATTCCGGGCCGGCCGGGCCGCTCCGGCGCGCCGGCGGACGTCGCCGCGCGGCTCGGGCTGCCGGTGGTGCTGGTGCTCGACGTCTCCGGCCAGTCGCAGTCGGCCGCTGCCGTCGCTCGTGGCTTTTCGGGCTACGACCCGGCGGTGCGCATCGCCGGCGTGGTCCTCAACAAGGCCGGCAGCGAGCGGCACATCCGCCTGGTGAGCGACGCCATGCGGGCGCTCGCCATGCCCGTGCTGGGGGCGATCCCTCGCGACGCCGGGCTCTCGCTGCCCGAGCGCCACCTCGGCCTGGTTCAGGCGGTCGAGCACGCGGATCTGGCCGAACGCCTGTCCCAGCTGAGGGCGGTGGCCGAGCGTCACCTCGACCTCGACGCCATCCTGGCGTTGGCGGTCTCCCTGCCGGACTTCGCCCAGCCCGCCGCCGTGGTGCCGCTGCCGCCCCCGGGCCAGCGCATCGCGCTCGCCAGCGACGCCGCCTTCGGCTTCGTCTATCCCCACGTCCTCGCCGGCTGGCGCCGCGCCGGCGCCGAGGTCGTGCCCTTCTCGCCCCTGGCGGACGAGCCGCCACCCGACCGGTGCGACGCCTGCTGGCTCCCTGGCGGCTATCCCGAGTTGCACGCGGCCCAACTCGCGGCAGCGGGGCGCTTCCGAACCGGCGTGCGGCGCTTCGCCGAGACGCGGCCCGTGCACGGCGAGTGCGGCGGCTACATGGTGCTGGGCCAGGCGCTCGCCGACGCCGACGGCACCACCCACGCGATGCTGGGGCTGCTCGGCCACAGCACGAGCTACGCCCGGCGCAAGCTCAACCTGGGCTACCGCGAGGCGACGCTGCGCGCCGCCGGCGTGCTCGGGCCGGCCGGCGCGGTCGTGCGCGGCCACGAGTTCCACTATGCCGTCGTCGCCGATCCCGGCGCCGATGAGCCGATGGCCGACCTCCTCGACGGCGAGGGCCGGCCCCTGGGGCCGGCCGGCGGCCGGCGCGGCCAGGTTTCCGGCACCTTCTTCCACGCCATCGCCACGGCCTGACATGCGAGCCCTCGCCGACGCCAGGCTCTGCCTCGGCTTCTTCACCCGCCTCCCGGCCGGCGCGCCGGCCGGGAGGCCTCTGGCCGACGCGATCTGGGCGGCGCCCATAGCCGGCGGGGCCGTCGCACTCCTGTCCGGTTTCGCGCTGCTCGCGGCACACGCGGCCGGCGCGCCGCCGACGGTCGCCGCAGCGCTCGCGCTGGGCGCCGGCGTCCTCGCCACCGGGGCGCTGCACGAGGACGGGCTCGCCGACGTGGCGGACGGCTTCGGCGGCGGCACGACCGCGGCGCGCAAGCTGGAGATCATGCGCGACAGCCGTATCGGCACCTACGGCGTGGTGGCGCTGGCGCTCACGCTGCTGTTGCGCTGGTCGGCGCTCGCGTCCGTTCTCGCCAACGACGGCCCTGGCGTCGCGGTGCTGGCGCTCCTCGCTGCCCACGCGGCGAGTCGCAGCCTGCTGCCGGCGATGATGCGGGTGCTGCCGCGGGCCCGCGGCGACGGTCTCTCGGTCCGGGCCGGCTCACCGGGCGCCGGCACGGCGGCGCTGGCGCTGCTCCTCGGTGCCGCGGCCCTGCTGCCGCTGGGCCTCGCTACCTCGCTGATCGCCGCAGGTCTCCTGGTGGGCTGGACATCCGTGCTGGCCTGGCTCGCTCTGCGCCATATCGGCGGCCAGACCGGCGACGTGTTGGGCGCCCTCCAGCAGGGGGCCGAGGTGGCCGTCCTATGCGCGGCAAGCCTCGTCTGAGCCCTTCTCGCCTGAGCCCTTGTCGCCTGAGCCCTTGCCGCTGGCCTGGGGGCCGAGCCCCTCCAGCCCGTCGATGATCGGGCAGTCGGAGCGGCCGTCGCCTTCGCAACTGTCGGCCAGCCGGCGCAGCACCCGCAGCATCTCGTCGAGACTGGCGCGCTGCGCCTCGAGCTCCGTGACATGGGCGAGCGCGATGGCCTTGACCTCCGTATTGCTGCGGCCGTCGTCGCCCCAGAGCGCCAGGAGAATACGAATGCGCTCGAGAGGGAAGCCGAGGTCGCGGGCGCGGCGCACGAAGCTCAATCGGTGCACGTCGCTCACATCGTAGTCGCGATAGTTGCTGTCGCGCCGCGCCGGCGCCGGGATGAGTCCGATCGCCTCGTAATAACGAATCATCTTGGCGGACACGCCGGAGCGGGTCGCAGCCTGGCCTATGTTCATGACGGGTACTCGTACAATGGGCTTGACCTTCCCATGATGGGAAGGCCCAAGGTTCGTTGCAAGAGAACCGCAAACGAACCGAATGAAAACGAGGGCCCCATGGCCGACCACAGCTGTTGCGGCGGGCACGCCGCGCACGCCGCTGCGCCTGCGCCCACGCCGGCCATGACGGTCGATCCCGTCTGCGGCATGAGCGTCGACCCCGCGACCGCGAAGCATGCCGCCGAGCACTGGGCGCAGACCTACCATTTCTGCTCTGCCGGCTGCCGCACCAAGTTCCTGGCCGAGCCGGAGCGCTATCTCGCGGCGGGCTGCGAGCACGGCGCCGCGGCGGGGCATGGCCGTCACCACGGCCACGCCCATCGAGGGCCGGCGCCCGGGGCCGTGCCGGACGGGTCCATCTTCACCTGCCCGATGCACCCGGAGGTGCGCCAGGTCGGCCCCGGCTCCTGCCCGATCTGCGGCATGGCGCTGGAGCCGGAGATCGTCTCGCTGGACGATGAGCCCAACCCGGAGCTGGCCGACATGAGCCGGCGCTTCTGGATCGGCCTGGCGCTCACCCTGCCGGTGTTCGTGCTGGAGATGGGCGGCCATCTGTTCGGCTGGACCCATGCCATCGGCGGCACCCTGTCCAACTGGGTTCAACTGGTGCTGGCGACGCCGGTGGTGCTGTGGGCCGGCTGGCCCTTCCTGGTGCGCGGCTGGGCGTCGATCGCCTCGCGCAACCTCAACATGTTCACGCTGATTGCCATGGGCACCGGAGCGGCCTGGGGCTACTCGCTGGTGGCGACGCTGGCGCCCGGCCTGTTTCCGCCGGCGGCGCGCGGTCACGACGGCAGCGTGGCGGTGTATTTCGAGGCGGCCGCCGTCATCACCGTGCTGGTGCTGCTGGGCCAGGTGCTGGAGCTCCGGGCGCGCGAGCGCACCGGCGGAGCGCTCAAGGCCTTGCTCCAGCTGACGCCGAAGACGGCCCGGCGCCTCGCCGCCGACGGCAGCGAGGCGGATGTGGCGATCGAGGCCATCGCCGTCGGCGACCGGCTGCGGGTGCGGCCGGGCGAGGCGGTGCCCGTCGACGGCGACGTCGTCGACGGCCGCGCCGCCGTCGACGAATCCATGCTGACCGGCGAGCCGATGCCGGTGACCAAGGCCGCCGGGGACACGGTCACCGGCGGCACCATCGCCCGCAGCGGCGGACTGGTCATGGCGGCGACCCACGTGGGCCAGGAGACGATGCTGGCGCGCATCGTGCAGATGGTGGCCCAGGCCCAGCGCAGCCGCGCGCCGATCCAACGCCTCGCCGACCGGGTGGCCGGCTATTTCGTGCCGGCGGTGATCGCCGTCGCGCTTCTCGCCCTCGGCGCCTGGTTGATCTGGGGGCCCGAGCCGCGCCTGAGCTACGCGCTGATCGCCGCGGTCGCCGTGCTCATCATCGCTTGCCCCTGCGCGCTGGGGCTCGCCACGCCGATGTCGATCATGGTCGGCGTCGGCCGCGGCGCCGCCGCCGGTGTGCTGGTGAAGAGCGCCGAGGCGCTGGAGCGGCTGGAGCGGGTCGACACGCTGATGATCGACAAGACCGGTACGCTCACCGAGGGCCGCCCGGCGCTGACCGAGGTCGTCCCGGCGCAGGGTTTCACCGCCGACGAGGTGCTGCGGCTGGCGGCCAGCGTGGAGCGGGCGAGCGAGCACCCGCTGGCCCGCGCCATGGTGGAGGGCGCCGAGGCTCGCAAGCTTGCGCTCGCGCCCGTGGCCGGCTTCGAGGCGCCGGCCGGCAAGGGCGCGCTCGGCACCGTCGCGCAGCGCGAGGTCGCGGTCGGCAGTGCGGCCTACCTCGCTGAACGCGGCGTCGACGCCGCCCCGCTGGCCGCCGCGGCGGACGGGCTGCGCCGGGAGGGTGCCAGCGTGGTCTTCGCGGCCGTCGATGGCCGGCTCGCCGGCCTGATCGCGGTCGCCGATCCAGTCAAGCCGACGACACCGGCCGCGCTCGCGGCGCTCAAGGCCGAGGGCATCCGGGTGGTCATGCTGACCGGCGACCATCGCGCCACCGCCGAAGCCCTGGCGGCGAAGCTCGGCATCGACGAGGTGGAGGCCCAATTGCTCCCGGCCGACAAGGCGGCGGTGGTGAGCCGGCACATGGCTGCCGGCCAGGTCGTCGCCATGGCTGGCGACGGCGTCAACGACGCGCCGGCCCTGGCGGCGGCGGACGTCGGCATCGCCATGGGCTCGGGCACAGACGTCGCCATCGAGAGCGCCGGCATCACCTTGCTCAGGGGCGATCTCGCCGGCATCGCCAAGGCCCGGCGGTTGTCGGAGGCGACCATGCGCAACATCCGGCAGAACCTGTTCTTCGCCTTCGTCTACAATGCGGCGGGCGTGCCCATCGCGGCCGGCGTGCTCTATCCGCTCTTCGGCCTGCTGCTGTCGCCCGTCCTCGCTGCTGCCGCCATGTCGCTGTCGTCGGTGAGCGTCATCGCCAACGCCGCCCGCCTCGGCCGGCTGAAGCTGTAGCAGCAACGTCATGGGCGAGCCCGACCATGACGTTCAACGCCGGGCGACCGGTCACTCGAACTCCGCTCGCAGCGCTTCGCCGTTCTCGTCGAGCGCCGGCACGCCGTCGGCGGTGAGGACGGCGCCGTCGTGCAGGGCACCTGGTGCCAGCATGCGCACCGGCCCGCCGGGGGTGGCGATCTCGACGAAACGCGCCTGGGCGTGCTCTGCCAGATCCGCCAGCGAGTTGATGCGCCCGTAGGCGATGCGCGCCCGCTCCATGCGCTCGACCACGTCCTGGCGATCGAGGGCCGACAAAACTGCGTCGATCTCGACGTCGAGCGCCGGGCGATTGGCGACCCGCAGGTTGTTGTCGGCAAAGCGCGGGTCCTGCGCCAGGCCCGGCTTGCCGAGCACGTCGCTGCACAGCTTCGCCCATTCCCGCTCGTTCTGGATGGAGAACAGGATCGCCTGTCCGCAGCGGCAGGCATAGGCGCCGTAGGGCGCGATGGTGGGGTGGTTGAGGCCCATGCGGGCGGGCGTGTGGCCGCCGTAGGCGAATTGCAGGAACGGCACGTTCATCCAGTCGGCCAAGGCGTGGAACAGCGACACCGATACGTGCCGGCCGACACCCGTGCGCGCGCGGCCGATCAGCGCCTGCTGAATGCCGTTGAGGGCCGTCATGCCGGCGGCGATGTCGCAGACCGATACCCCGACGCGGCCGGGGCCCGCCGCATTGCCGGTGATCTCGGCGAGGCCCGTCTCGCCCTGCACCAGCAGGTCGTAGGCCTTGAGATCTTTGAGCGGGCCGTCCTCGCCGTAGCCTGTGATGGTGCAGGTGATCAGGCGCGGATCGGCGCGGCGCAGTTCGACCGGATCGAGCCCGAGGCTGGCCATGACGCCCGGCGCGGCGTTCTGGATGAAGATGTCCGCGGTTCCGATCATGCGCCGGAGCAGGGCGATGTCATCCGCCTCGCGCAGGTCGACGGCGATCGACTGCTTGCCCCGGTTCAGCCAGACGAAGTAGCTGCTCTGGCCTTGCGCGTAGCGGTCGTAGCCGCGGGCGAAATCGCCGTCGCGGCGCTCGACCTTGATGACGCGCGCGCCGGCGTCGGCCAGGCGCGAGGACGCATAGGGCGCCGCAACCGCCTGCTCGATCGAGACCACCAGGATGCCTTCGAGATCGCGCATGGGCCCTCTTCCGCTCGTGCTGCCCCAGAACAGAAATCGCGAGGCTCGGCGGCGAGCGAGTGCCCTCCTGTCCCCCCGGCCCGCATGCCACGCGACCGTGGCCGCGTCAAAGCGCTGGGTGCCGCGGAGGCGCGTCAAAACACTGCAAGCCGCAGAAAAACTGGTGTAGACTATCGCCGCTTTTAAATCCGTGAGGGACATCGTGCATATCATCAGGCTCTTGGCCATGGGGGCCGGCTTGGCGCTGCTGCCGCACGCGGCGGTAGCACAGAGCAATCCGAGCGCTCCGCCGGTCAACAACGGCCACTTGCAGCCGACCCGGGGGTCGGTGCTCGAAGCGGAGCGCGCCGACAACATCAACGTCAAGCGCAGCAATACGCAGCAGCTCAACCAGATCGACAAGGAGAGCGCGCGAATGAAGCGCCTGATGGGCAGCATCTGCTCGAATTGCGACAACTGACCGGCCGCGGGCGACCGCGTCGGGCATTCCAGATGATGGACATGGGTCAGAGAGCGTCGGGCGCCGGCGCTCTCTTTTTATTTGCCGGCAAGATGGGGCGCCACGCCTGACCTGGCCTTGGGCGGCCGCATTGTCATAAAAGCTTTGGACGCTTATGCTTCCGTCCAACTTTAGTCAGTTAACCAGGGTCCCGGCCACCACCGTGCGAACGCCCAGGGAGCAAACGCCTGCAATGCGCGACAATTGGCGTGAGAGCTGGCCGCCAGCGGCGGCAAGGCCCATGATCAACCGCTTCAAGCCGTTGCTGCTTCCCTCCATGCTGCGGCCGGCGCCGCGGGCCGGGGCGCCGATTCGACTGCTGCCCGGGCTCATTCCACTGCCGAATCGGCTGCCGGACCAAGGGGGGCTCGACCCCTGCCTCGGGCGGCTCGGGTCGCTCGAGGTGCGGCTGGCCACCAGCAGGAAGGAGATCAAGCGAGCCCAGCGGCTGCGCTATCGGGTCTTCTACGAGGAGTTGTCGGCGCTGCCGAACGCGGCCTCGATGCTGGCGCGGCGCGACATGGATGATTTCGATCCGATCTGCGACCACCTGCTGGTGCTGGACCACGCCGCCGATCGCACGCCGTTCGCTCCGCGCAAGCCCAAGGTGGTCGGCACCTATCGGCTGCTCCGTCAGGAGGCCGCCGACCGCAACTTCGGCTTCTACACCACGGGTGAGTTCGACCTGCAGCCGCTGCTCGACCGTCACCGCGGCCTGCGCTTCCTGGAACTCGGCCGCTCCTGCGTGCTGAAGCCCTACCGCAACAAGCGCACCGTCGAGCTGCTGTGGCGTGGGGTGTGGACCTACGTCCTGCATCACCGCATCGACGCCATGTTCGGCTGCGCCAGCCTGGAGGGCACCGATCCGGCGGCGCTCGCTTTGCAGCTCAGCTTTCTGCACCACTATGCGCGGGCGCCCGAGCCCTGGCGCATGAGCGCGCTGGGCGACCGCTACGTGGCGATGGATCGGCTGCCCAAGGAGGCGATCAGCATGAAGCTGGCGATGCAGTCGCTGCCGCCGCTGATCAAGGGCTATCTGAGGCTCGGCGCCAGCTTCGGCGACGGCGCGGTCATCGACCGCCAGTTCGGCACCACCGACGTGGCCGTCGTCCTGCCGGTATCGGCGATCAGTCAGCGCTACATCAACCACTTCGGGCCGTCGGCCAACCGTCACGCGGCGTAGAGCATGGTCTCAAGGAGCGGATGGCGCTCTGCGGATGCGTTCATGCTCAAAACATGGGTCCAGAGCTGGATGATGATTCAACGAGACATCATCCCGCTTCAAGGCAAGTCGGGTCGGCGCTGAGCCTTGCACCGGCGAGGCGGCGTCAGCGGCCCTCGCCCGCCGTGGCGAGCGCGTCCAGCCCCTCGCGGTAGGTGGGATAGGCGAGGGCGACCTTGAGGTCGCGGCGCAGGCGCCGGTTCGACACACGCTTGTTCTCACCCCAGAAGCTGCGCGCCATCGGCGTCAGATCCGCTTCGGCGAACGGCACCTCCGGCGGCGCCGACATTCCGAGCAGGCCGGCCGCATAGGCGATGACGTCCTGCGGCGGGCCGGGCTCGTCGTCGGTGACGTTCCAGACGGCGCTGGCCACCTCGCCGTCCCAGGCAGCGGTGATCGCGGCGGCGATGTCGCGCACGTGGATGCGGTTGAACACCTGGCCGTCCTTCACCAGGCGCTGGGCCCTGCCGTCGCGCAGCTTGACCAGCGCGTTGCGGCCCGGCCCGTAGATGCCGGCCAGGCGAAAGACCTGAACGGACCTTCCCGTGGCGGCGCCCAGCGCCAGCCACTGCCGCTCCACTTCGACCCGGCGAGCGTTGCGGGGGCTGGTGGGGGCCAGCGCGGCGTCCTCATCGATCCAGGCCCCCCCATGATCGCCGTAGACGCCAACCGTCGAGAGATAGGCGATCTGCTTGAGGCGCGGCGCCGTCGAGATGGCGTCGGCATAGAAGCGCAGCACCGGGTCCCCCGCCTGATCCGGCGGTGCCGACACCAGCAGGAGGTCGGCCGCGGCGAGGTCCCGGCCGATGGCGGGATCGAAGCGCGTCGCCGCGTCGCTGCCGTCGAACAGGTGGACGTCGTCTGCCGGCCGGCCGGTATGCCCCGCCCGGGCGGCGGATCGCACCGTCCCGGCGATACGGTCGAACGAGGCGCGGGCGTGGGCCGCGTAGGCTTGAGCGGTGTAGCCGAGGCCGAAGACGAAGAGCTGGGTCATGCGTGGCGATCAATCCTGGAGCCTTCGGCGCCTTACCCAGGCGCGATCCCCGTCCATCTGCCAAGAAATACCGGGCAAGAACAGTTCCGCCGCCGCCAGCTGGCCTGCGGCGAGGTCAAGCCCGCTCATGGCGCGGCTCGGGACAATCCGCGACCGCGTCCCACTCGGCCCGCACCGACGCGTCGGCCTCGGTTCCCCGGCGGGCGGTCGCCGCCGCGGCGACGGCCGCGCCCGGCGCCAGGCGCCCGAAGGCCCACACCGCCGCGCCCCTGACCAGAGGGGAGGGGTCATCGAGCAGCCGGCCCACGGCGGCCAGCAGCCCGGCGCTGCCTGAGTTCCCGGCCGCGATCAGCACGTTGCGCAGGAAGCGGTCGCGGCCGGTGCGCCTGATCGGCGTGCCCGCGAAGCGAAGGCGGAAGGCCGCCTCGTCGAGGCCGAGGAGTTCTTCGAGCGGCGGGGCGTCGAGGTCTGACCGCGCGGCGAGCTTGGCGTCGCGGCCGTCCTGCGCGAACTTGTTCCAGGGGCACACGGCCAGACAATCGTCGCAGCCGAAGATGCGGTTGCCGATGGCGGACCGGAAGGCGGGCGGGATCGGCCCCGCGTGCTCGATGGTGAGGTAGGAGATGCAACGCCGGGCGTCGATCTGGTAGGGGGCCGGGAAGGCCTGCGTCGGGCAGGCGTCGAGGCAGCGGCGGCAGGTGCCGCAATGGTCGCCCTCGCGCTCGTCGGGCGGCAATTCGGCCTCGCAGAGGATCACGCCGAGGAACAGCCAGTTGCCGAACTCGCGTGAGACGAGCACCGTGTGCTTGCCCTGCCAGCCGAGGCCGGCCGCGGCGGCGAGGGGCTTTTCCATGAGCGGCGCGGTGTCGACGAACACCTTCACGTCGGCCCCGCTCTTGGCCGCCAGCAGGCCGGCGACCTGCTTCAGGCGGCCCTTCATCACCGCGTGGTAGTCGCGCCCGCGCGCGTAGACGGAGAGGGTGGCGCTGAGGGGATCGGCGAGGCTGGCCAGAGGATCGCGCTCGGGGCCGTAGTTGAGGCCGAGCACCACGGCGGACCGGGCCTTGTCCCACATGGCTTTGGGGCTCGCCCGCCGCTCGGCGGTGTCGGCCATCCAGCTCATGGTGCCGTGGTGACCGGCAGCGAGCCAGGCCGCCAGCCGTGGCCCGGCCTCCGGAATGGCGTCGGCGGGCGCGACGCGCACCACATCGAAGCCCTGCTCGTGGGCGCGCGCCTGCACGGCGCGCTTCAGCGCTGCGCCGTTCAGAAGTCCAGGTCGGCGTAGATCGCCGCCGGCGCCATGCCGGGGACCGTGTCCTGCAGCAGCGGCCGGAACGACGGCCTCGACTTCACCCGCGCGTACCATGCCTTCGCCGCTTCGTCTTCGCTCCAGGGGACGTCGCCGAGATAGTCGACGCAGGACAGGTGCGCCGCCGCCGCCAAGTCCGCATACGTCAGCGTCTCCCCCGCCAGGCAGTGACGCCGCCCGAGCAGAAAGCCGATGTAGCGCAAATGATAGCGCACGTTGGTGCGGGCCGCACGGATGGTGTTCATGTCCGGAGGGCCGCCGCCCAGATCCGCTGCCATGAAGCGCTTGTAGATCTTCTCGGTGACGAGGTAGCTCGACACCTCGTCGAAGAATTTGCCGTTGAACCAATCGAGCAGCCGACGGACCTCGACGCGCCCCGCTACATCGTCGGGCAGCAGGCGGTTCCTGCCGAGCGCCAGCCCCCGCGTCTCGTCGAGATATTCGCAGATGGGGCCCGGGCCGGGAACGACGAAGTCCTGCTCGTCCACCAGCACAGGGGTCGCACCTGCCGGATTGAGGGCCAGGAACTCCGGCCGACGCTCCCAGGCGCGCACCTCGGTCAGTTGCGCGTCGCTACCCATCTCGCCCAGGGCGAGCCGGATGAAGCGGGAATGGGGACAAAGCGGGTGGTGGTGAAGCGTCGCCATGCGGGCCGGGCTGGACTACGTCCATGCGGACGGACCCACAGGGCCCATCGGCATCAACGCCATCAAATCCAAGGGATGGGAGCACGATGTGGTCAATGAGCCGTTAATCGTCTTCTGCGCATCGCGATCGGGGTCGGGGGTGGCACGCAGCCGGTGGGCTGGCCCGTCGCGATGTGCAGGACGGGCGTCAGAAGCGTGCGCGGCCCGTATAGGCCCGCAATGCCTCGCCGACAACCGAATTTGCGGCCGGCAGACCTGCGCCGGCCGCAGCCGCGGTGAAGCGCCGCGCCCCGCCGGGGGCCGCTCCGCGCGCATGATTCTCCGCCGCGGGGTGATCCTTCGGCTGGTGCTAACCATGCGTTGATCTCTGCTTCGGTAGGAGTAGAAGGCGTGGGCCCTTCCACGCGCGCGCCCAAGCCCACCGGCGTGACCCGGCCCAGGCACAGGCGCTCCGGAGCCTCTCGATGAACCTGTCCGACGCATTCGAGGCGATGGTCCTCGGCCTGGTCGAGGGCCTGACCGAGTTCCTGCCGGTCTCGTCTACCGGCCACCTGCTGCTGCTCGGTCACTTCATGGGCTTCGAGTCCAACGGCAAGACCTTCGAGGTGTTGATCCAGCTCGGCGCCATCCTCGCCATCCTGTCGGTCTACGCCAGCAAGATCATCGCCATCCTGACGGCGTTGCCGCACGATCCTGCGGCCCGCCGCTTCGTCCTCGGCGTCCTCGTCGCCTTCCTGCCGGCCGCGCTGCTCGGCGCGCTGCTGCACGGGTTCATCAAGACCGTGCTGTTCAATCCCTGGGTGGTGTGCGTGGCGCTGATCGTCGGCGGCCTGGTGCTGATGATCATCGACAACCTCGACCTGGAGAAGAAGCACGATGACGCCCTGCACTTCCCGTTGCCCATGTACCTGGGCATCGGCGTGGTGCAGTGCCTGGCCATGATTCCCGGCGTGTCGCGATCCGGCGCCACCATCGTCGGCGCCATGCTGATGGGCGCGAGCAAGCGCTCGGCGGCGGAGTTCTCGTTCTGGCTCGCCATGCCGACGATGACCGGCGCCTTCGCCTATGACCTGTTGAAGAGCTACAAGGACCTGAGCCTGCACGACGGCGCGCTGATCGGTATCGGCTTCGTCATGGCGTTCATCTCGGGCCTGGTGGTGGTGCGCACGCTGCTCGACTTCATCTCCCGCCATGGCTTCGGCATCTTCGCCTGGTGGCGGATCGTGGTTGGCGCGGCCGGCCTCGCGGGGCTGCTGGTCTTCGGATGAGGCGGGCCCCGGTCACCGCGCGGGCGCGCGGCCCTCGCCCGGCGGCGGCGTCTTCGGCGTGAAGCGGCAGATGTCGTCGATCAGGCAACGCCAGCAGTCAGGCTTGCGTGCCTTGCAGATGTAGCGTCCGTGCAGGATGAGCCAGTGGTGAGCGTGCAGTTTGTAGCTCGTCGGCACCACGGCCTCCAGTCCGAGCTCGACCGCCAACGGCGTGCGGCCCGGCGCCAGCGGAATCCGGTTCGAAACGCGAAAGAGATGCGTATCGACGGCGATGGTCGCTTCGCCGAACGCGATGTTCAGCACCACGTTCGCGGTCTTTCGGCCGACCCCGGGAAGCTCCTCCAGCGCCTCGCGCGATCGCGGCACCTTGCCGCCGTGCGCGGCGAGCAGGCGTTGCGAGAGCGCAATCAGATTGCGCGCCTTGCCGCGGTAGAGGCCGATCGTCTTGATCAGGTCCCGCACCCGCTCCTCGCCCAGGGCGACCATCCTGGCCGGCGTGTCGGCGAGCGCAAACAGCGCAGGCGTCGCCTTGTTGACGCCGGCGTCGGTCGCCTGCGCCGACAGCACCACCGCGACCAGCAGCGTGAACGCGTTGATGTAGTGCAGTTCACCCACGGGCTCGGGGTTAGCGGCGGCAAAGCGCCGGAACACCTCCTCGATCTCCGCCGGCGCGAGAGCCGCGGTACGACCGGCGGGGGCGGGGACGGCCTTGGTGTCGGCGGACGCCCTGCGGCCCCGCCTTGGGCCCTTCGCGGCGACCGCCGCGGCTGCCGCCATTTTCCGCAGGCCAGGGGACTTTTTTACCGTCATCGGAGCGTTATGATGAACGCCATGTCGAGCCGCAAGCAGGAAGCCGGCGAGGACGAGCGTGTCTTCGCCGCGACCATCACGCCGCATCGCTCGCTCGGAGCCAACGCCTTCCGGCTGGTGATGGGCCTGATGCTGCTGGCGAGCGTGGTGTCGAGCCTGCCCTTCGTCATCATGGGGGCGTGGCCGGTGGCCGGCTTCTTCGGCCTCGACGTGCTGGCGCTCTATATCGCCTTCCGGGTGAGCTTCCACCGCTCCCGCGCCTTCGAGGAGGTGATCCTGACGCGTGTGCAACTGCTGTTGCGCAAGGTGTCGCCCAAGGGCACGGCTGCCGAATGGCGCTTCAACCCGGTGTGGACGCGGCTCGACCGCGCCAACGACCCCGAGTTCGGCCTGCTGCGCCTGGCGGTCGTCTCGCGCGGCGAGCGCGTGCCCATCGCGCAAGCGCTGTCGGCAGGTGAGCGCGAGAGCTTTGCCGACGCCCTTGGACAGGCGCTGGCCCAGGCCAGGCGTGGCGAAATCCGATAGCGCTTTGCCAGTGGCTTGGATGAAGCGGCGCGTCAGTCAGCTCCGCGGCCGCGTGCGGCCGCCCTCCCCACCTTTCTCATCGCGCGCGTTGCGCCGCGCTGACCCGACACCACGATGGAGCCTACCCCAACCATGACCATGAACGTCTCGGCGGCCGTCGCCGCCCGCATCTCCATCCGCGCCTTCAAGCCCGATCCGGTGCCCGCAGCGTTGGTCCGTGAGATCCTGGTGGCCGCTTCCCATGCGCCGTCGGGAGGCAATCTTCAGCCTTGGCGCGTCTGCGCGCTGGCAGGCGAGCCGTTGGCCCAGCTGAAGCGGCAGGCGGTGGCGAACCCCGCCGGCGAAGAGCCCGAATACGACGTCTACCCGCCCAACCTGTGGGACCCGCTGCGCACGCGGCGGTTCGAGTGCGGCGAGGACCTCTACGCCACCATCAATATTCCGCGAGAGGACAAGCCGGCGCGCCTGCGCCAGCTCGCCCGCAACGGCGAGCTGTTCGGCGCGCCGGTCGGCCTGTTCTTCTGCCTCGACCGTCGCGTGGGGCCGCCCCAGTGGGGCGACGTGGGCATGTATATGCAGACGGTGATGCTGCTCGCCGTCGAGCGCGGCCTCGACACCTGCGCCCAGGAATATTGGGCGCGCTATCCCAAGACCGTCGCGGCGGCGATCGGCCTGCCGGACGATCACATGGTGTTTTCCGGCATGGCCCTGGGCTACCGCGACAAGAGCGCGCCGATCAACACGCTGCGCACGCGGCGCGACGGCTTCGAGGTCTGGGGCGAATTGCGCGGCTTCGACTGACCTCGGTCGAGCCTCGATCGGGCTCGGTCCCTCGATCGAGGCCCAGGTCATGGTATCTGAACGCTTCTCCGCGATCGGGTGGTTTCACCCGATCGACAGACGCGCTTATCCGGGCTGGCCGAGGCGGCGTATTTCCTCGCGCGCGTCGTCGCCCTCGGGAATCGGCCGCCCGCTGTCGCGCCATTCGATTGCCGCCTTGAAGCCGTGGCTCTGCGCGTAGCGCCGAAACCAGAGCCCCTCCGGGTTGTGGCGCGTGATGCCGTCGAAGAGGGTGGCGATCGTCTGGGTCTGCTCCAGCCCCATGGTCTGCATGACCTGGTTGACCACCATCTTGTGCATGGCGAGGTGGCTGCGCGGCACACCCGCGATGCGCGCGGCGAGCTTCATGGCGGTGCCGTCGAGCTCTTGCGCGGGGACCGACAGGTTGATGAGCCCCCACTCGGCCGCGGTGCGGCCGTCGATGATATCGCCGGTGAACATCAGTTGCTTGGCGCGCACCGGCCCGAGCTTGAAGGTCCACATGGCGGTCGTCGGGCATCCCCAGACGCGGGTCGGCATGTAGCCGATCCGGGCATCGTCTGCCATGACGACGAGATCGCAGCACAGGGCGATGTCGCTTCCGCCCGCGACCGCAGCGCCATGGATCTTGGCGATGGTGGGCTTGGGGCATCGCCACAGGCTCATGAAGTCGTCGGTGTTGCGCTTCATCGTGGAGAAGTCGACCATCGGATCCCACGGAAAGCTCTCCTGCTGGCAGGGATGGTCGATCATCTGTTCCGCAGACGCATTGAGATCGTAGCCGCCGCAGAACCCCTTGCCGGCCCCCTCGACGACGATGACGTGGATGTCGTCGTTGTCCTGAGCCCACTCGACGGCCTGTCGAATTTCGCGCGGCATGGCGTCGGTGATCGCGTTCATGCGCTCGGGCCGGTTCAAGGTGAGACGCGCGACCCGCGCGTTGGCGGTGTCGGGGGCGATCGTCAGGGTCGAAAAGTTCGGCATGGGTTCCTCCCGCGTGAGATTGTCAGTCAGCGTTGACGGTAGCCCTCCGAAGGGTACAGTCAACGCTGACTGTCATGGAGGCGTCTGGTGGAGCCGAAGCGGAAGGCAGTCGGAGGCCAAGAGGTTGGCGGTTCGAGCGTCGTGCGCGAACGGCTCCTGGGTGCCGCGGTCGATTGCCTGATCGATCTTGGCGTCGCCGGCACGACGACGCTCGCGGTGCAGCGGCGGGCGCAGGTGAGCAGGGGCGCGTTGCTGCACTATTTTCCAAGCCGCGCCGCGTTGCTCGCCGCAAGCGTGACCGAGCTCGTGCGCCGCAACGAGCAAGCGGTCGCGCTGTCCCTCGCCCAGTTGGCCAAGCCGAAGGACCGGCTGGAGGCGGCCGTGAACGCGCTCGCCTTTGCCGCGCGGCAGCCCGCCTATCTCGCCGAGCTCGAGCTTTGGGCGGTGGCGCGGACCGATGCCGCGCTCAAGCATACGCTGATCTTGGCGGAGCGCACGGCACGGCGCGACATCGAGCGGGTTTCGGCCGAACTGTTCGGCATGTGGGCGGAGGCCGAGGCGTATACCGAAATGATCGCCCTGACGCAGCACTTCATGCGGGGGCTGGCCATTTCGGAGAATCTCGGCAGCTCGCCAGCGCGCCGCAAGCGCCTCATCGCCGCCTGGACGCAGGCCATGCGGCTGATGCTCGGGCGGCGCGCCGGGGCAAGTCGCGCAACGGGATGAGGAGCGTCAACCGCAGAGTGCATGCGAATCGATCCCGGATGCGTGCCGGGCATGCGCGCTCGCGGCCCTCCTGCGGCCGATCGCGCCGGCTGTCAGGGCACCGGGCGCCACGCGATGACGCCTTCGGTCCGGGCCCTGACAGCGGGCATCGCAAGGCACGTGGCGACGGCTTCATAGCCCTCGGCGCCGGGACGCGGAGCGACGTGCATCGGCGGTCCGTGATTGGCGGGACACAGGATGATCGCCTCGTCCGCGCCCACGGCGGCGAGGTCCAGGATTGCGCATGAGCGTGTCATCAGGAAAAGCGGTCGCGCGCGGGAGCCGCGGCGGCGCAGATGTGCGGCCAGCGCCTCCTGGGTGGCGTGGTCGAGGCCGTGTTCGACCATGTCGACGACGAGGATCGCGGGACGCTCGGCCTCCAACCCGACGATCAGGACGAGCAACCCATCCGACGCCGTGCCGCCGTTCTCGACAATCGATGTGAGGGCCCGCTGCACTCGCGCCATGAGCGCCGGGTCGGCCTTAAGCCGGGCCCGGGCTGCGGCGGTGCCGTCCGCCATCCGCTCGAGGCCGAGGAAGGCCGCGTCGGGTAGCATCTCGGCGATCCGCATCGCCAGCCGGGTTTTGCCGCTGCCCAACGGGCCGACGATGTAGTTCAGCGGCCTGATGACCCGCAGCTCGAAGCGTTCGCCGCCCCAGGGCCAGGGAAGCGCGAAGCTCGCACGCGCACCGACGGCCGACGCAGGCGTGGCTCCGGACGCCGCTGCGCTCATTCGACCGGGATGGCGGGCGCCGACGCCGCCGGATCGGACGGCGTCCTCTCCCGTGGCCGATGACGGGCCACGCAGCAGGTCGGCTCTCAGGCGACGGACCTTTTCCACGGTGTCGACGACATGGCGGATCCGCTCTTCGAGCGCCGCCTGATGAGCGGCCAGTGCGGGCCCCAGATGCCGGCGGTCGCCCTTCAGCGCCTGCGCCACCTGGGCGAGGCTGAAGCCGAGCCCGCGCAGGAGCGCGACGTCAGCCGCGCGGCCCATGTCGTCAGGACCGTAGGCACGCCATCCCGCCGACGTGCGCAGCGGGGTGACCAAGCCGTGCTGCTCATAGATCCGCAGGGCCTTGACGGAAATTCCCAGCCGCTCCGCAGCCTCGGACGGGCCCAGAAATGGGGCGGACGCGCGCACGACTCACCTCGTTGTTCATTGGTCGCCCTCTGTTGTGAAGTCGGTCCCTGGGGCCGGGTCAACAGTCGTTTGTCAGGCCTCGCCCGGGCCCGCCGCGCAAGTCGCGCCCCACACTGTCGTCACATTGGTTCCACCGAGGGAACGCATTACCAACAGATGATTTTCAGATTTCGATAGCATCGTCGGTCCGCCGCCCCATTGATCATCCACCAATACGGAGAGGAAAGATCATGCGCGTCCTGGCAATGTTAGCCGTAGGCACGGCTATTGCTTTAACTCCCCCAATATATGCCCATGCTCAAGGCTCGCAGCCGCCATCGGCGTCGGAGCAGGCCCCGAATGACGCCTTGGCCAAGCGCGTTCGCAACGTCAAGATCGTGGACATCGCCAGCCTGTCGCCGGGGGCCCAGTCGCAGATCGCCATCGAACTCGCCCGAATCAGCGATGAAGAGCTGAAGACGCTGCGCCGCACGGTCGATGCGCTGCCGCCGGCTTCGTCGGCGCTACGGGAAAAGGGCCTCGACACTTCGAAGGTGGTCGCAGCCGCCCTCGGTGACGACGGCACGCTGACCCTTGTCACCAAGACGTCCGGAGCCTGACCCCGGCAACTGCCGAGTCAAAAAAGAGGAGGATGACATGAAGCTGGCATCGAAGCATGTCGACCAGACCCTGAGCCAATTCGAGGCTCAAGTGATCCCCGACGGCCACCCGCTGACGCAGACGTTGAGCGACATGTTCGGCGAGCACACCTTTTTCCTCAGTGCGAACGGCCTCAACATCATCGAGCCCGATGGAGCCGGCGAAGCCGGAGATGCGACGGGCCGCGTCGTCAGGATCGCCAGCTGGAGCAGCGAGCGCCACGACTCCCTGGCGCCGCACCAGCCCGAATTCACGGGTATCGTTGTCGAGCTCGACAAGGCCGCATAGGGCGTTCGTGTCGGCAAAAGGATGTCGTCGTTGATTCGATAGCGCCTTTCACCGGTCGGGTGGCTCCGCCCGATCGGCTATCACGCGGGCGACACTGGATTGCGATCCCGCTCGGTGGCTTAGGCCATATCCTGGCCGTCGGGGCGTTCAATCGGCCTTGGCGCGGGCCGCCGGCGGTCGGGAGGGTGCCGTTGCGGACGGCGAGCCGGCGGCGCGGACGGACATCGTCCGCGGCGCTTCGGGCGCTTGGTCGGTCGAGGCCGGCGGGGCGCCTTCCTGATCCGGGACGCTTGCCTGATCGAAGCTGGATTCGCCGGCGTCCTGCGACCGCGGCGCCTGCTTGCCGTCGCGCGAGGCGGCGCGGTCGCGAGGCACCTTCGCGGAGCGCTTGCTCGTGCCGACGTGCTGGTCCGCGAAGCGGGCGACCAGTACCTTCAGGCCCTCGTCATCCAGCAGTTCGTGTGCCACTGCCGGTGAGGTCCATCGCGCTTCGCGCTCATCCGCCTCCGGCCAACTCTTGAGATCCCGCCGCACCGCCAGCGCGAACACGGTGACCTCGCAGGGCACGACGAGGCCGCTCTCGCCGAGCCGCTTCTCATAGACGAAGCGTCCGATCGACTTGGGATCGATGCGCCCTTTCACGCCGGCCTCCTCGAAGGCTTCGCGGGCGGCCACTCGTGCCGGGGGCAGCCCCTTCATCGGCCAGCCTTTCGGGATGATCCAGCGCTTCGTGTCGCGGCTGGTGATCAGGAGAAGTTCCAGCGAGGCGTCCTTGCGCACGCGATAGGGCAGCGCACCGTACTGGATGCGAACTGCTTTGCCTTTCGCCATGATCGGCTATTCTCCTTACCCCGCTGTGGAACGCGGCCGGCAGCACGCGCCCTCGAACAGAAAGAATCCAGTCTAGTGCGGTCTCGTGACAGTGTGGCGTAAGCGGTCGAGCCATGGATATCGCTTCGCTCATGGCCTTCCTCAGCGCCACCTGCGCCCTGCAAGGCGGTCTGCTGCTGTCGCTGCGCATCGTCGAGCCCGGCCTACGCTGGTTCGGCCTGGCCTACCTGGCCTGCGCCGCCGCAATGGTACTCTCCCTCGCGCGGGCCTCCGGAGCCCCGCCGATCCTGACGATCGTCGCTTCCAACGCCCTTCTGATCTGGTCGTTTGCGTGCGTTTGGCAAGCCCTGCGGTATTTCGACGAGGGCCGGGCGCCCCTGTGGCCGACGCTCGTCGGCTCCGCCGTCTGGCTGGCAGCCTGCACCAACGACATGTTCCTGGCATCGCTGCAGGCGCGGGTCGCGCTCAGTGCCTGGCTTTGTGCGGCCTACGCGATCCTGACGGCGAGGCAGGCCTGGATCGGTCGCCACGAGCCGCTGCCGTCGCGCCGCGTCGCCCTGGCTGTCGCGATCGCCTTCGCCGCGGCCTCGCTGACGCGGGCGGCCTTCAGCCGCTACTTCACCTTTCCGGCCGACATCGCGGCGCAATCGACTGCGCATCCGCTCTGGTATCTGCTCGTGCTGTCGCTGGTGCTGCTGACTGGGGCGTCGCTTCTCGCCGTTGCGCTGGCCTACGAGCGCGATGCCGCGCGGCGCCTGCGGAGCGCGCTGGCCGCATCGATCGGCGCGCTGACATCCGTCCACGACTTCGAGATGTGGGCCGATCGCCTGTTGAGTTCCGCGGCGGGCGACAGGCATCCCATGGGCATGCTGGTGATGCGTCTCGACCGGCGCACGACCCTGAGCAACTGGCGCGACAGTCAGAGTGATTATCGCCTGGTGCGGCGGCTCGGCGGCTGGCTTGCGGAGCGTGTCGAACGCGACGGCGTCGTCGGTCTGTTCGGGGATACCGCCATCGTCTGGCTGCTGCCGAGGACGGATCAGGCGGAGTTGCGCCGACTCGCCGACGATATGCGCACCGCCTGTCTCTTCATGAAGGGGGGCGCCGCCACAGCGTCGTCGGGCATTGTCATGCGGGTGGGGCTGGCCTGCTCCACACAGACGGGGCCGTCGCTCGGCGCACTGCTCGCCAGGGCCAATGCTGCGCTGCTGCAAGGCACCCATGATGCGTTCAAGTGCTGACCGCCTTCAGCCAGCGCTGTTCATGGTCCAGCAACCAGCGTTTGCGTTCGATGCCGCCGCCATAGCCGGTCAGCGAGCCATCGGCACCGATCACCCGATGGCAGGGCACCACGATGGCGACGGGATTGCTGCCGTTGGCGTGGCCAACGGCGCGGGATGCCCCGACGCGGCCGATACGCGTCGCCAGCTCGCCGTAGCTGATCGCTCCGCCGGGCGGGATCTGGCGGAGCGCCCCCCAGACACACTGCTGGAAGGCGGTGCCGCCGGTGGCCACGCCCAGGGCCGCGAGCGCATCGATCTCGCCCGAGAAATAGGCGTCGAGCGCGTGTGCGACGCCGAGCGGCGCCGCCCGCTCGAGCAGTTCGTAGCCGCTGTAGTGGAGCCTCAGCAGCCGGTGCATGCGCGCCTCGTAGTCGACGAAATCCAGCGCGCGCAGGGCGCCGCTGGCGTCGGTGACGATCAGCACGGTGCCGAGCGGGGACTCGCGCCGTTCAAGCTGCATTTGCAAGGGCAGGCTCCTTTTCGTGGCACGCGCTAGGGCATTTCCGCGTTTCTTCGAATCGCCGAAATGCTACGCGCGGCAATGCGTTGAACATGGGTCGCCCCGTCCGCGATCCGCTGTCTCGGGCCTGCCACTGGGCTCTCCGGGCGCGCCCGCTCCGTCGACATCAGATGAAGCGCAGCGTAGGCGCGCCACGGACGCCAGGCCTCGGCCCGGGCGCGCAGGGCGGCCGCGTCCTGCGCCATGCCGTGGCTTGCGGCGGCCGCGCGGAAGGAGGGATCGGCGAGCGGCAGGACATCGCACTCGCTGACGCAGTGCACGGCCATGGCGCGCGCCGCATCGGCATCGACGCCGGGAAGCTGCCCCAACCGCAGCGCTGCGGTGTCGACCGCGCCGTGCGGGCCGAGCAGGTCGGGATCGTCGGCGGCGATGCGAGCGAGCTGCGTCAGCGCGTGCGCCGTCGTCGTCGGCAGCCCCAGGCTGGCAAGATCCGCGACCGCCAGCCGAGCGGGCTGCGGAAAGGCGTGGCGCAGCCCGCCTGCCCTTAGATTCTCCGGCAACGGCGTGCCGAGGGCCGCGGCCAGACGTCCGGTGGCAGCTGGCGTTGCCCCGTCGCCAAGCGACCGCTGGAGCAGGCACGCCACGGCTGCCTCGAAGCCAAACCAGGCGCCGGGCACGCGCAAGCCCGGCCGTGTCGCCAGCAGCGGGGCGAGCAGGCGGTCGCGTCCGAGCTCCGCGGCGATGACCGCCGGGTCAGTCGCCAGATCGAAAACGTGGCGGATGGCGGCGATCAGGGACGGCAGGCCGCCAAGGCTCGGAAGCTGCAGGGTGGCACGCAGGGCACCTCGGTCGCGCACATCGCTCACCGCTATGGTGCCGACGCATCCCGCGACCTCGACGCTGCGCCGGTAAATGGCGCGGTCCACCTCCTCGACGCCGGGCGCGGCGCGGGTGGCGAGGGCGGCGAGCATCCCCGCCCAATCGTAGGGTTCGCGATAGGCGAGCAGCAGCTCGACAGTGCCGGCGGCCGGGCCCTCCGCGTCGGTCCGCCGCCGCAACGCGCCGGGGCTGCGTGCAAACAGCTGTTGGAACGTCTCGTTGAAGCGACGGATGCTGCCGAAGCCACTCGCCAGCGCCACATCCGTCATCGACAGGCTGGTCTGGTGCAGCAGCTGCTTGGCCAGCAGCACGCGCCGCGTCTGCGCCACGGCCACCGGCGAGGCGCCCAGGTGGTGGCGGAACAGGCGGCGCAGATGCCGCTCGCCGACACCGAGGCGGCCGGCGAGCGCCTCGACCGGTCCGCGGTCGAGCGCTCCAGCCTCGATCAGCTTCAGGGCGCGGGAGACCGTGGTCGAGGTGCCGAGCCAGATGCCGAGGTCGGGCGAGCTCTCCGGCCGACACCGCAGGCAGGGCCGAAAGCCGGCGTTCTGGGCCGCCGCGGCGGTCGCTACGAAGATGCAGTTGGCGAGCTTGGGCGGCCGCGCCGGACAGATCGGGCGGCAGTAGATGCCCGTCGACGTGACGCAGGTGAAGAAGCGTCCGTCGAAGCGCTTGTCGCGCGCCAGGATGGCGCGATAGCAGGCGGCCGGGTCGAGATCCATACGTGGAGTTTAGCCGGAGCGCCGCGAAAGTCTGGCGGTTTTCGGACCAGATGGGCGGCACCGGGACGCGCCGCCCTTAAGGGTTGAAGACGTCCGTCCAAGCATTGACACGGCTTCCGCTTCGCGGCCGGCGGCGGAAATGAGGCTGGCCGGCCGCGCGCGGCCTTTTTGTTGCCCATCGAAGGCGCTCCTGTGCGACCGCGCACACGGTAAACGTCTCCGGTCCGGTATCGACGGGTGGAAGGGCGCCCATGGCGCTGTCGCAAGCTCGCTACCGGGACGCCAGGCCGTCGCACCCGGGACGCAGAAGGCCGCCCCTTTCGAGGGTTCAGAAGCGATGACACACGATTTCGCCGACACGCTGCTAGCCGTCGCCCTGGGCCGCGCCATCGCGGCCGACCTGTCGCCGACGACGCGAGAGCCGCTGCCTGAGGAATGGCGTGCCCTGCTCGAGCGCATGGACGCGATGGAGCGGCCTGACGCGACCGAAGCGTCGTCCGACGACGAAGCGATCGCCGAGCGCAAGGTCGTGCTCCGCTCATAGAGCCGATTGGGTCTCCCGGCGGGAGCGCATACGCGTGGAGTGAGGCCTAGAGCATTTCCGCGTTTCTTCGAATCGCGGAAATGCTCTATCTGTTTGATTTGTCGCGTTTTCTTCACGCGAACCGGCGCCCACTTCGCTCGAAAACGCTCTAGAACACGACGGTCTTGCGGCCGTTGATCAGCACGCGCCGCTCCAGATGCAGTTTCACCGCCCGTGCCAGGACGCGCGACTCGATATCGCGGCCGACGGCCACCAGATCGTCGGTGGAGAGCGCGTGCGTCACCCGCTCGGTCTCCTGCTCAATGATCGGTCCCTCGTCCAGATCCGGCGTGACGTAGTGGCTCGAGGCGCCGATGATCTTCACGCCGCGCTCGTAGGCCTGGTGGTAGGGCTTGGCGCCCTTGAAGCTGGGCAGGAACGAGTGGTGGATGTTGATGACCTGCCCGAACAGCTCGGTCGACAGCTCGTTGGACAGGATCTGCATGTAGCGGGCGAGGACGACCAGCTCGGCGCGGCGCTCGCGATAGAGCTCCAGGAGCTTCGCCTCCTGCTCGGCCTTGTTGTCCCTGGTCACCGGCCAGACGTGGAAGGGGATCCCCATCGCTTCGGCCGCGCCCTGGCTCGCCTCATGGTTGGACACGATGGCGACCACGTGCGCCTTCAGCCAGCCGACGCGGATCTGGTAGAGCAGATGCTCGAGGCAGTGGTCGAACTTCGAGACCATGATGATGATGCGCGGCAAGTCCTCGGCAGCGTTCAGCGTCAGCGTCAGGTCGAACTCGGCGACTGCCGGCGCGAGCACGCCGCGCAGCGTCCGCTCCTCGACCGCCTGAGGCGTATCGAAGGCGATGCGCATGAAGAAGCGGCTCTGCGACGAGTCGCCGAACTGTGCGCTCTCGGAGATGTTGGCGCCCACGTTGGCAATGGCGGTGGTGATAGTGGCCACGATGCGAGGCCGATCCTGACAGGAGAGCGTCAGAATCCAGGTACGGCGGGTCATCGGTCGGTCCAGCTGCGTTGGCGGGTCCGCAGCGCGGCCGTCTTTTCGGATGAACTCATTCGAAATGACGGCAGCGCCTTAGGCCCGTAAATGTGATCGCGAGGCCGCGTCCTGAGCGGGTGGAACCACCCGCTCAGGACGCGCTCCAGATTCAAGGGCTTGGGAGCATGCGATTCGATCAGGTCTATCTGATCGAGACCTGCTCGGGGGCAGCGCCGCTGTCGGGCGCGCCCTAAGCGTTGTTCAGATGTCGAGGCTGTTGTCCCGCTCCCATTGCGTGAAGTGGGACGCATAGCTCGTCCACTCCTGCTCCTTCAGCCGGATATACGCGGTGGAGAAGGCATCGCCCAAGGTCTGTTTGAGGGTAGCGTCCTTGTCGAAGGCGCGGAGTGCGTCGAGCAGGTTGAGCGGCAGCTTGGGCGCATCCTGGACGGTGTGGCCGAGCGCGTACATGTCGATGTCGTAACGCTTGCCGGGGTCAGCCTTGCTGACGATGCCGTCGAGGCCCGCGGCGATGATCACTGCCTGCAGCAGGTAGGGGTTGGCGGCGCCGTCCGGCAGCCGCAGCTCGAACCGGCCCTTGCCGGGGACGCGCACCATGTGGGTGCGGTTGTTGCCGGTCCACGTCACCGAATTGGGCGACCAACTGGCGCCCGAGACCGTCCGTGGCGCGTTGATGCGCTTGTAGCTGTTCACCGTCGGGTTGGTGATGGCGGCGAGCGCCTCGGCGTGCTTCATGATGCCGCCGAGAAAGTAGTAGCCGTCGCGCGACAGGCCCATCTCGTCGCCGTCGTCGTGGAATCGGTTGGCGGCGCCGGTCTCGTCCCACACCGAGATGTGGGCGTGGCAGCCCGAGCCGGTGAGATTGGCGAAGGGCTTGGGCATGAACGTCGCGCGCAGCCCGTGCTTTTCGGCGATGGACTTGACCATGAACTTGAAGAAGGAGTGCCGGTCGGCGGTGACCAGCGCGTCGTCGAAGGCCCAGTTCATCTCGAACTGGCCGTTCGCGTCCTCGTGGTCGTTCTGGTAGGGCTGCCAGCCCAATTCCAGCATGCAGTCGCAGATCTCGGCGATGATGTCGTAGCGCCGCATCAGGGCCTGCTGGTCGTAGCAGGGCTTGATGGCGTTGTCCTTGGCGTCCGAGATGGCGTTGCCGTCGGGCTCGATCAGAAAAAATTCGGGCTCCACGCCGGTCTTGACGCGGAGCCCTCGTTCGGCCGCCGTGGCGACGAGTTGCTTCAGGACGTTGCGGGGCGCCTGGGCGACTGCTGCGTCCTCCATCGCGAGGTCGGCGGGGACCCAGGCGACCTCGCGCCGCCACGGCAGTTGCACCACCGCCTTGGCGTCGGGAATGGCGAACATGTCGGGATGGGCCGGGGTCATGTCCACCCAGGTGGCGAAGCCGGCGAAGCCCGCGCCGTCCCGCTGCATGTCGGAAATCGCCGCCGCCGGCACTAGCTTGGCGCGCTGCGCGCCGAACAGGTCGGTGTAGGAGATCATGAAATAGCGGATCCCCTTCTCCCGCGCGAGGCTTGCCAAGTCCTGGGACACTGCTCCGTCTCCGTCGTGAGTGCTGCTGCGTTGTCGACCCGGGTGGTGGTGGTTCAGAAGCCGCCGTTGCCGGGAATCCAGCTCGTGCCGGCGAGCGGCACGCGCGCCATGGCGGCGGCCTCGACGGTCAGCGCGCACAGGTCTTCGGGCTCGAGATTGTGCACGTGATTCTTGCCGCAGGCGCGCGCGATGGTCTGCGCCTCGAGCGTCATCACCTTGAGGTAATTGGCGAGCCGGCGGCCGGCGAGCTCGGGGTCGAGCCTGCCCATCAGCTCCGGGTCCTGGGTGGTGATGCCGGCCGGGTCCCGGCCTTCGTGCCAATCGTCGTAGGCGCCGGCGGTGGAGCCCAGCGCCCGGTACTCGTCCTCACGCGCCGGATCGTTGTCGCCGAGGGCAACCAGCGCGGCGGTGCCGATGGAGACGGCGTCGGCGCCCAGCGCCAGCGCCTTGGCGACGTCGGCGCCGTTGCGGATGCCGCCGGAGATGATGAGCTGTACCTTGCGGTGCAGGCCGAGCTCCTGCAGTGCCTGCACCGCGGGGCGGATGCAGGCGAGCGTCGGGATGCCGACATTCTCGATGAACACCTCTTGCGTCGCCGCGGTGCCACCCTGCATGCCGTCGATGACCACCACGTCGGCGCCGGACTTCACCGCCAGCGCCACGTCGTAATAGGGGCGCGAGCCGCCGACCTTGACGAAGATCGGCTTCTGCCAGTCGGTGATCTCGCGCAGCTCCATGATCTTGATCTCGAGATCGTCCGGCCCGGTCCAGTCGGGATGCCGGCAGGCGGAGCGCTGGTCGATACCCTTGGGCAGGGTGCGCATCTCGGCCACCCGGTCGGTGATCTTCTGTCCGAGCAGCATGCCGCCGCCGCCAGGCTTGGCGCCCTGGCCCACGACGATCTCGATGGCGTCGGCCTTGAGCAGGTCCTCCGGGTTCATGCCGTAGCGCGACGGCAGGTACTGGTAGACCAGCATCTTGGATTGGCTGCGCTCCTCGCGCGACATGCCGCCGTCGCCGGTGGTGGTCGAGGTGCCGGCGGCGCTGGCGCCGCGGCCCAGCGCGTCCTTGGCGTTGGCCGAGAGCGAGCCGAAGCTCATGCCGGCGATGGTGATGGGGATCTTGAGCTCGAGCGGCTTGCTGGCGAAGCGCGAGCCCAGCACGACATCGGTGCCGCAGCGCTCGCGGTAGCCCTCCAGTGGATAGCGCGACATCGATGCGCCCAGGAACAGCAGGTCGTCGAAATGCGGCAGCCTGCGCTTGGCGCCGGCGCCGCGGATGTCATAGATGCCCGTGCTCGCCGCCCGCCGGATCTCCGACAGCGTGTAGTCGTCGAACGTCGCTGACTTGCGCGGGACCGTCGGAGGATTGGTGTAGGTCATGGATCTGCCGGATCAGGGGAGGGGCCGCGGGGCGGGCGGTCGACGAGGGGCGAACGGCTCAGCCGTAGCTATCGGCGTTGTCGACGCTGAAGTTGTAGAGCTTGCGGGCGGAGCCGAAGCGCTTGAAGCTCGTGGGATCGATGCCGTCGAAGCCGGCCTTGCCGAGCAGCTCGCCGAGCAGCTTCAGGTGCTCGGGCCGCATCTCCTTCTCGATGCAGTCGGCGCCCAGGCTCTTGACCGAGCCGCGCACGAACAGCCTGGCTTCGTAGATGGAGTCGCCCAGCGCGTCGCCGGCGTCGCCACAGACGACCAAGTTGCCCGCCTGGGCCATGAAGGCCGACATGTGGCCGACGTTGCCGCGCACCACGATGTCGATGCCCTTCATGGAGATGCCGCAGCGGGACGAGGCGTTGCCCTCCACGACCAGCAGCCCGCCATGGCCCGTGGCACCGGCATACTGGCTGGCGTCGCCCTTCACTCGCACTTGGCCCGACATCATGTTTTCGGCCACGCCGGGGCCGGCCGAGCCGTCGACGACGACTTGGGCCTCGCGGTTCATGCCGCCGCAGTAATAGCCGACGCTGCCCTTGATGGTGACGGTGACCGGGGCGTTGAGACCGACGGCGACCGCGTGCGCGCCGTGCGGGTTGAGCACCTCCCAGGCGGTCTCGTTGCTGCCGGGCGCTTGGTGGTGCAGAGCTTGATTGAGCGTCCGCAGCTCCGCCGTGGCGAGGTCGACGACCGGCATGTCTCAGCGCTCCCAGAAATAGACGGTGGCGGGTTCGGGTTCCCAGACCTTCGCCGTCTCGATGCCGGGCAGCGCTGCCAGCGCCCGGTACTCGGAGCCGAAGGCCACGAACCGGTCGGTCTCGGCCAGCACCGCCGGCTTGCAGGCGATCGGATCGCGCAGCACGCCGAAGCCGTTCTTGGTGCCGACGACGAAGGTGAAGAAGCCGTCGAGATCGTCGAGGCCCTTCTCCAGCGCCTCGCCCAGGCTGCTGCCCTGGCCCATCTGCGCGGTGAGGTAGGCCGCGGCGACCTCCGAGTCGTTCTCGGTCTCGAAGCGGATGCCGTCGCGCGCCAGCGTCCGCCGCAGGTTGTTATGGTTGGATAGCGAGCCGTTGTGGACCAGGCACTGGTCCGGGCCGGTGGAGAAAGGGTGGGCGCCGAGCGTCGTCACCGCCGATTCCGTGGCCATGCGGGTGTGGCCGATGGCGTGGGTGCCGGCCATGTTCGCCAGGCCGAACACCGCGGCCACCTCGGTCGGATAGCCCACCTCCTTATAGATCTCGATGGCGTCGCCGGCGCCCAAGACGCGCACCGTGCCGTGCTGGTCGCGGATGTGGTCGCGGACGGCCTCGAGCCGGTCGGCGGGAACCGTCAGCACCGCATGCGAGCCGCGCCGCTCGATCGCCACCTCGGTGCCGACGGCCCCGCCGACGGAGGCGGCGAGGCCGGAGAAGGCCTCGTCCGGCGCCGGCGACTGCACCGTGACCTTGGCGAGACCCGACCGCGGGGTGCCGTAGACGGCGAAGCCAGCACTGTCGGGGCCGCGATCGCACATGGTGCCCAGCATCTGCGCGAGCATTGCCCCGAGCTGCGGCTCGAGCGCCTTATCCTTCAGAAATAGCCCAACAATTCCGCACATGGCAGCGACCCCGGTGAGTGAGCGGACGCTAGCAGCGCGTTTTCATGAAATCAACTGGCAAGAATTAAATTTTCATGCAAAGAAAACTGGCAGATGGCGCGCCCGGCAGCGCAGGCCCCGCAGGGGCGTCACGTCGGCGCGTCGTCCGCGGCGCCGCCGTCCTCTTTAACTTGAGGAAAAAAACTTGCCTATAGGGGGTGGCGCCCTTATGAATCGCCACCGTTCGCCGGAGACCCGTCGTGCCGCTTGCTCTGCTGAAACATGGTCTGTCGTCCGGCCGCGTGGAGCCGCCGCATCTGCGCTGGCAGCCCGATCTCAAACGCACCTATGACGTGGTGATCATCGGCGCCGGGGGACACGGCCTCGCCACCGCCTACTATCTCGCGACGCGCCACGGCATCACCAACATCGCCGTGCTGGACCGCGGCTGGCTCGCCGGCGGCAATACCGCCCGCAACACGACCATCGTGCGCGCCAACTATCTCACCCCCGAGGGCGTCGCCTTCTACAAGGAATCGGTGGAGCTGTTCCGGGGTCTGTCGACCGAGCTCGATATCAACATCATGTATTCCGAGCGTGGGCACTTCACCCTCGCTCACACCGACGCGGCGATTCGCACGGCACGCTGGCGCGCCGAAGTGAACAAGCACATGGGGGTCGACTCCGAACTGATCGACGCCGCCGAGGTGGCGCGGCTGTGCCCGGTGCTCAACACGTCGGACGAGGTGCACTATCCCATCCTGGGGGCGCTCTACCATCCGCCCGGGGCCATCGCCCGCCACGACGCGGTCGCCTGGGGCTACGCCAAGGAGGCGATGGCGCGCGGCGTCGAGGTGCATCCAGCAACCGAGGTCACCGGCATCCTAGTGGAAGGAGGCCGCGTGAGGGGCGTCGAGACCAGCCGCGGCACCATCCACGCCGACAAGGTGGTGCAGGCGGTCGCCGGCTCATCCAGCCGCGTCGCCAAACTCGCCGGCCTGCGCCTGCCCATCAAGAGCATCCCGCTCCAGGCCTGCGTCTCGGAGCCGGTGAAGCCGATCCTCGACCAGATCGTCGTCTCCGGCTCGCTGCACGTCTACATTTCGCAGTCCGCCCGCGGCGAGATGGTGATGGGCGGCGTCACCGATCCCTACGGGCTCTACCAGACGCGCTCGACCCTCGACTTCAAGGAGGGGCTGATGGCGCACATGCTCGAGCTGTTCCCCTTCATGGCCGATTTGCGGGTGCTCAGACAGTGGGCCGGTACGGCCGACATGACGCCGGACTTTTCGCCGGTGATGGGGCTCACGCCCATCGACAACTACTTCATCGATTCGGGCTGGGGTACCTGGGGCTTCAAGGCGACGCCCGTGTGCGGTTTGCGCATGGCCGAGTGCATCGCCACCGGCCGCCAGCCGGAGATGCTCAAACCGTTCCTGCTCGACCGCTTCCGCACCTTCGATCTGGTGGGGGAGAAGGGCGCCGCATCGGTGGGACACTGATCATGTTGCACAGGGAATGTGATGTTCCGGCCGGTCGGCCGAGGGCGAGGGGCGATGCAGCCGCAGACGTCTCCCCGCGAGCGGGGAGCGGGGGCGGAACTGCGCCGTCGGCGCCGATGCATCGAAACGTCCGTACGGGGCTATCAGGGACAGCGCGGACATGAAGATCATGGTCTGCCCGCTCAACGGGCCGCGCAACATCACCGAATTCGTCTGCGGCGGCGACGTGAAGGCCGTGCCCGATCCGGCCGCTTGCAGCGATGCCGAATGGACCGACTACCTGTTCATCGAGGACAACATCGCCGGTGAGGTCGACGAATGGTGGCTGCACACGCCGAGCAACACCTGGTTCATCGCCCGCCGCAATACGCTCACCGATGAGATTCTCGCCACCATGACCGTCGCCGACTACTTCGACAGCAAGCGTTCGGCAGCGGATGCCGTGGCCGGCGCGGGAGGCGCGGCATGATCCCCGGCGCCCGTCTGGACGGCCCCGGCTGGGGCCTCTTCATCGACCGCGCCAAGCCGGTCGACTTCAGCTTCGACGGCCGGCCGCAGCGCGGTTTCGCCGGCGACGTGATCGCCAGCGCCATGCTGGCCGGCGGCCAGACGATGCTGTCGCGGTCGTTCAAGTATCACCGCCCGCGCGGGCCGCTCACCATGGCCGGCCATGACGTCAACAGCATGGTCCAGGTCGGTGCCGAGCCCAACGTGCGCGGCGACCGCTATCCGATCGCCGCAGGCCTCGCCGTCACCTCGGTCAACCGGCTCGGCCCGCTCGAGCGCGACGCGCTGGCGGCGATCGGCCTGTTCTCGCGCTTCCTGCCGGTGGGCTTCTACTACAAGACCTTCTTCCGCCCCCGCGGCGCCTGGGCCTTCTTCGAGAAGCCGATCCGACGGCTGGCCGGGCTGGGTACACTCGATCCCAAGGCCCGCCACGGCCATTTCGACAAGGCCTACCTGTTCTGCGACGTCGCCGTCGTCGGCGGCGGCCCGGCAGGACTTGCGGCGGCCATCGCCGCGGCCGAAAGCGGAGCGGACACGCTGCTGATCGACGAATGGCCCGAGCTCGGCGGCTCGCTGCTGTTCGGCCGGCTCGGCGGCAGCCGCGCGGTGGCCGAGGAGGCGCGCGCCGCCCTCGTGACGCGCGCCCACAGCCTGCCGGGCCTGCGCATCCTGAGCGAGACCGCCGTCACCGGCCTGTTCGCCGACAATTGGCTGGCGGCGCTCACCGGCAATCGTCTCCTCAAGATCCGTGCCAAACAGACCGTGCTGGCCACCGGCGCCTACGACCAGCCGCTGGTGTTCGCCAACAACGACCGCCCGGGCATCCTGTTTGGCGATGCGGTGCAGCGATTGCTGCGCCTCTATGCCGTGAAGCCGGGGCAGCGCGCGGTGGTCGCCACAGCCAACCGCTTCGGCTACGACACCGCGCTCGATCTCGCCGATGCGGGCATCGAGGTCGCCGCGGTGGTCGACCTGACGGCCGCTCCGGACGCCGCGGCGGCTGAACCGGTGCGGGCTCGCGGCATCCGCGTGATCTCTGCATCGATGCTGGTCGACGCCCGTGGGCGGGACCGCGTCTCCGCCGTCGCTGTGGCGCCGCCGACCGGCGGAGCCGCTCCCGAATGGATCGCGTGCGACCTCGTCGCCATGACGGTCGGCTACACGCCGGCGCTCAACCTGGCGAGCTATGTCGGCGCCAAGGTCACCTACGACGAAGCGGTCGCCATGCACCGGGCGAGCGACCTGCCGCCCTGGCTGGCGCTCGCCGGGTCGGCCGGCGGGATGTGGTCGGACGACGTGGTCCGCGACGACGCTGCGCACGTCGGCCGCCTGGCGGCGCAGGCCGCCGCCGGCGGGACGGTCGAGGGGCCGGCGCGGCCCCGCGATCCCGCCACGGCGCGCATCACCCACCCCTGGCCGATGACGCTGGCCGCCCGCGGCAAGGACTTCATCGATTTCGACGAGGATCTTGTCAGCCGCGACATCGTCCAGTCGGTCGGCGACGGCTATGACGATATCCAGCTGGTGAAGCGCTATTCGACGGCCGGGCTCGGGCCCAGCCAGGGCCGGCATGCCAACGTCAACACCATCCGCATCGTGGCGCGCGAAACCGGGCGTAGCCTCGACAAGGTCGGCACCACGACGTTCCGGCCGCCGCTGCTGCCGGAGAAGTTCGGCCATCTGGCCGGCCGTAGCTTCGAACCCCGGCGGCTGAGCGCCCTGCACGGCCGCCATGTGGAGCTCGGCGCGCGCATGATGCCCGCCGGTCTCTGGTTGCGGCCCGCCTACTACGGCGACAAGGCCGGCGCGGCCGGGGCGATCGCTGCCGAGGTGAAGGCGGTGCGCGAGGGCGTCGGCCTGATCGACGTGTCGACGCTGGGCGGCCTCGACATCCGCGGGCCGGATGCGGCGGCGTTCGTCGATCGCATGTATACCTGGGCCTATGCCAAGCAGCCCGTCGGCCGAGCCCGCTACGCGCTGATGACCGACCAGACCGGCGTGGTGATCGACGACGGCGTCGCCTGCCGCTTCCATGAGCAGCACTTCTACGTCACCGCCACCACCAGTGGAGTCGACGCGGTCTACCGCCAGATGACGTGGTGGAACCAGCAGTGGCGCATGGACGTCGACGTGGCCAACGTCACGGCGAGCTATGCGGCGGTCAACATCGCCGGCCCGCGCTCGCGCGAGGTGCTGGCGAGGCTTGACTGCGACATCGACCTCTCGCCCGAAGCCTTCCCCTATATGGGGGTGCGGACCGGCCGTCTCGCCGGCATACCCGTGCGGATGCTGCGGGTCGGCTTCGTCGGCGAGCTCGGCTTCGAGATCCACTGCCCGTCGAGCTTCGGCGAGGCCCTCTGGGACAGGCTGTTCGAGGCGGGCCAGGCGTCCGCCATCAAGCCGTTCGGCGTCGAGGCGCAGCGCGTGCTGCGGTTGGAGAAGGGGCACATCATCATCGGCCAGGATACCGACGGCCTCACTCACCCGGTGGAGGCGGGCATGGCCTGGGCGCTGGCCAAGACGAAGCCGTTCTACGTGGGCAAGCGCGCCGTCGACATGCAGCTGGCCAAGGGGCTCACCCGGCAGCTCGTGGGCTTCACGCTGCGCGATCCGGCCGCTCCCTGTCCGCTGGAGAGCCATCTGGTGATCGAGGACGGCGCCATCGTCGGGCGCGTCACCTCCGCGGTGCGCTCACTGGCCGCGGGCGGAGTCATCGGGCTGGCCTATGTGCCCCCGGCCAAGAGCGCCGTCGGCGCCCGCTTCTCCATCCGCATCGACAAGGGGGCCATGGTCGAGGCCGAGGTGGTGCCGACGCCCTTCTACGACCCCGACAACAAGCGCCAGGAGCTGTGATCCCGTGAGCGTCGATCCACAGAATGCCTTGCAGCGCTCGCCGCTCTACCGGGCGCTTGCAGTCCACGGCGCCGTGACCTGGACGGAACTGCCCGGCGGGGCCGTGGCGGAGCGGGTCGGCACCGCAAACGCGGGTGGGCTCGCCATCGTCGATCTATCGCCGCTGCCGCGGCTCGGCTTCAAGGGACGGGAGACGCTGGCCGCCATGCAGGCGCGCGGCGTCGTTGTCGAGAACAAGCCCAACCGTGCCTTCCGCCAGCCGGATGGTGGGCTCTGCCTGGTGCTGGCCGCGAGCGAGGTGATGCTGCTCGGGCCGCTCACGGGCGACGGTACGCGGCTCGCGGCGCTCGAGGCGGAGTGGGACATCGATGCCGGCGTGCGCACCTATCCGCTGCCGCGGCGCGACAGCCACGCCTGGTTCGCTGTCGCCGGAGCGGCTGCGCCCGAGATGTTCGCCAAGCTCTGCGGCGTCGATCTCAGGCTCGCGCACTTTCCCGATCTCGCCGTCGCGCAGACCTCGGTGGCGCGCCTCAACGCGGTCGTGGTGCGCGCCGACGAGGGCGGCAGGCCGGTCTTCCACCTGCTCGCCGACAGTGCTGCGGCCATCTACCTGCTAGACTGCCTGGTTGACGCAGCCCAGGAGTTCGGCGGCCGCATCGCCGGGCGCGCCTTGCTCGGCGCACTGGCAACGGGGGAGTATGGATGAGGAAATCATCGGGAGCACGGCTCGCCTCCACCGACGCCGCCGCCAAGGAGGCGTTGATCGCGCCTGATGTCGGTGGCCAGGATCCGCATGCGCTGACCGGTGCCCGCGACAACCTCCTGGAGGTGGCGATCGGGCGTGAGGTGCGCGCCTTCCGGACCAAGCTCGGCTTGACGGTGGCGGACCTCGCCGCGGCGACCGGGCTGTCGCTGGGGATGCTCTCGAAGATCGAGAACGGCGCCACCTCGCCGTCGCTGACGACGCTGCAGGCGCTGTCACGGGCGCTGGGCGTGCCGGTCACCGCCTTCTTCCGGCGCTACGAGGAACGGCGCGGCGCCGTCTTCGTCAAGGCGGGCACGGGGCTCTCGATCGAGCGGCGCGGCACCCGCAACGGCCACCAATACCACCTGCTCGGCCACACCGGCGACCGCTCCTCGCGCGTCGTGGTGGAGCCCTACATGATCACGCTGACCGAGGAATCAGACGTCTTTCCGCTGTTCCAGCACTCGGGCCTCGAGTTCCTCTACATGCTGGAAGGCGAGGTGGTGTACCGCCACGCCGACAGGCTCTACACCATGCAGCCCGGCGACAGCCTGTTCTTCGACGCCGACGCCCCGCACGGCCCCGAGGAGATGCGCAAGCTGCCGATCCGCTTCCTGTCGGTGATCTCCTACCCGCGCCTCGACGAGTAGAGACCGCTTGCCGGGCAACAGGCTGCGGCGCGTTGCGGACGAACGTGCGGCGCTCTCTTCAGTCCTTCGGTCGAAGCCGTCCGGCGAAGAATGCCAGGATCTCGTCCCGCGCCGCCGTGGTCGGCTGTCCCGCCTCGTCGATGAGGTGGACGGTCACGACGCTGTGGGGCGTCTGCACCGCCTTGGCGAAGAACTCCGGCACATCTGGGTTGGCCGCGCTGTCGGGCAGCACGCGGCCGATGAAGCGGTCGCCGAGAGCCGCCTGGTAGGCGGCGAAGCGCTCCGCCCTGCAAAAGCGGTCGCCGGCGAAGCGATAGGCGAGGACCGTCAGATCCTCGGTGTCGAGGCGCCTCTTGACCGCCGCGAGCTCGTCGGCGGCAATCTCCAGCCCGGCCGGCACGTCGAGCGGGAGCGACGGCTGCGACAGCACAGGGGCGAGCAGCGAGGGCTCGAGCATCATGCTGAGCGCGAAGTTGCCGGTGAAGCACATGCCGATGGCGCCCACACCGGGACCCGGGCACTCCTCATGGGCGAGGCGCGCCAGGGCCCGGAGCCAGCGGGTCACCGGGCTGGAGCGTCCCGCCCCGAGGGCATGGAACTCGGCGCTGATGCACGCGCGCTTGAAGATCGCCTGCGCGGTGTCCAGGTCGGGCAGTCCCCCATCGCGACCGAACAGGGACGGCATATAGACCGTAAACCCGGCGTCGCGGACCCAGCGCGCGAAGCGCGCCACGTGAGGGCTGATCCCCGGCATCTCGGCCATGACGACGACGGCCGGTCCCTCGCCCGCCACGTGGACCATCTTGGTGAGGCCGTCGAGCGTGATCTTGCGTGGCGCAAAATCCTCGAGCGGATCGTACTGATCGAGATCCCTGCTATTCATCCGTCTGCCCTCGGCGAAACTGCGACGGCTCATTTGACAGTCGGGGAGCGATGCGATCGAGTGTCCGAATGGACATTATTCGAGCCTAATCGGTCAGTGTTCGATTTTACCATCCTTGCCCTGTCCGGTGCCTTCGCATCCGGCGTCGGCGGCACCTTGGACATTCTGGCGAACGCCGCGAGGCTCGCCGAGAAGGCCGGTTCCGCGGCGCCGCGCTGGCGCGTGGTGTCCACGCGCGCAGCCGTCGACCTCAGCAACGGGCTGAAGGTTGCCGCCGAGCCGCTGCCCCGCGGCGCCCGGGCCGACCGGTCGGTCTGGCTGGTCCCCGGTCTTTGCGTCGACAACGCAGACGCGATAGCCGACCGCCTTGCGCGGCCGGATGCCGTCGACGCCATCGGCCACCTGACCGCTCACGCGAAAGCGGGCGGCACCGTCGCCGCCTCGTGCTCGGCGGTGTTCCTGATCGCCGCCGCCGGTCTGCTCGGGGGCAGACGGGCGACCACCAGCTGGTGGCTCGGCGGACTGCTGCAGCAGCGCGAGCCGGCCTGCGTCGTCGACGTCAATCAGATGGTCGTCGCCGATGGCCCGGTCGTCACCGCAGGGGCGGCCTTCGCCCACATCGACCTGGTGCTCCACCTCCTGCGTGGTCGCTTCACGCCGGGGTTGGCGCAGGCCGTCTCGCGCACCCTGGTGGCCGACGGAAGACAATCCCAGGCGCGCTTCATCATGCCGGCGGCGCTGGCCAGCGGCAGCGAGCTCGCCGGGCGGGTGGTGACGCGGCTCGAAGCCGCGCTTCCCCATCCGCCGACGGTGGCCGAGCTCGCGGCAGAGTTCGGCATGTCCGAGCGGACGCTGGCCCGGCACGTCAAGGCGGCCACGGGGCATACGATCTCCGCCTTGTTGCAGAGCGTGCGCGTCAGCCGTGCCCGCTTGCTCCTGGAGAGCAGCAGGCTGTCGGTCGAGCAGGTTGCCGCCGCAGTCGGCTACGGCGACGCCACCGCCCTGCGGCGGCTAATGTGGAAGGTCACGCGGGCTACCCCGCGGCAGTTCCGCTCGCGCGCCGCGGCAACGGTTGGGGCCTCGGTCGCGACCGCCCGGGAGGCTCAGAGCGCCTCCTGATCGGCTGGAACCAGCGCGGTCAGGACACGACTCACGTGTAGGTTCGCTCGTCGGCGATGACCTTGCCGTCGTTGGGCAGCGAGCCGAGCGGCACCAGCTCCACCGTGCCCTTGAGCTTGGTGACCGATTGCAGGGTCTGCAGCACGGCCTTCACGAAGGTGTCGTCGTGGCTCATGGTCGTCTCGGCCTTCAGCTCCATCATGTCGAGCTCGTTGGCGCGGCGCACCACCAGCCGCAGCCGGCGCAGCTCCGGGTGGCGCTTGCCGATCTCGGCGATCTGATCCGGCCGCACGAACATGCCCTTGACCTTGGCGGTCTGGTCGGCGCGGCCGAGCCAGCCCTTGATGCGTTGGCCGGTGCGGCCGCAGGGGCTCAAGCCGGGCAGGATGGCGGAGAGGTCGCCGAGCGCAATGCGGATCACCGGATGATCGGGATCGAGCGTGGTCACCACCACCTCGCCGATCTCGCCTTCGTCCACCGGATCGCCGGTGCCGGGCCGCACGATCTCGACGATGATGTCCTCGTTGATCACCAGGCCGTCGCGGGCCGACGTCTCATAGGCGACCGTGCCCACGTCGGCGGTGCCATAGGACTGGTATCCCTCGATGCCGCGGGCCGTGAAGGCCTCCTGCAACGAGCGGGGAAAGGCGGCTCCGCCCACCGAGGCCTTGCGGATCGACGAGACGTCGCGATCTGACGCATCCGCCTGGTCGAGCAGGATCTTCAGAAAGTCGGGCGTGCCGGCATAGGCGGTGGGGCTGAACGCGCGGATCACCTCGAACTGCTGCTCGGTGTTGCCAGGCCCGGCGGGGATGACCGCGCAGCCGACGGCACGGGCCGCATGGTCCATCATGAAGCCGCCAGGGGTGAGGTGGTAGGCGAAGGTGTTGAGCACGATATCGGTCTTGCGGAAACCGGCGGCGAACAGCGCGCGGGCCGAGCGCCAGGGGTCGCGGCCGGTGCCTTCGCCCTCGAAGATCGGGCCGGGCGAGGTGAACAGGCGACCAAAATGCGAGAGTTCGCTCGGGCCGAAGCCACCGAAGGGCGGTGCGGCCGCGTGCAGCCCCGGTAGGTCCGACTTGCGCAGCACGGGCAGCGCCGCGAGCGCCTGGCGGGTGGTCACGGCCTTGGCGTCGACGGCTCCCAGGTGCTTGGCCCAGCCCGGGAAGGTGAGGGCCCGTGCAAGGGCCGCGGGCAGGCGGGCGAAGAGGTCGGCTTCGCGCGCCTGCGGATCGCGCGTTTCCCGTTCGTCGAAGAATTCGCTCACGTGCTCCTCCAGATCAGGTTAGCCAGCGCTTGCGGCGCTTATAGCTTTTCACCTCGCGGAAGGATTTGCGCTCGCCCTCGGTGACACCGAGGTAGAACTCCTTCACGTCCTCGTTGGTCCGCAGCATGGCGGCGTCGCCGTCCATCACCACGCGCCCGGTCTCGAGGATATAGCCGTAGGTCGCGTATTTCAGCGCCATGTTGGTATTCTGCTCGGCGAGCAGGAACGAGACGCCTTCCTTGGCATTGAGATCCCTGACGATCTCGAAGATCTCCTCGACGATCTGCGGCGCCAGCCCCATGGACGGCTCATCCAGCAGGATCATCTTGGGGCGCGACATCAGCGCCCGCCCGACGGCGCACATTTGCTGCTCGCCGCCCGACGTGTAGCCGGCCATGGATTTGCGCCGCTCGCGCAGGCGCGGGAAGTAGGCATACACCTTCTCCAGGTCGGCGCGGATGGCGGCGCGGCCGTCCCGGCGGGTGAAGGCGCCGGTCAGCAGGTTCTCCTCGATGGTCAGGTGGCCGAAGCAATGCCGGCCCTCCATCACCTGGATGCAGCCGCGCCGCACCAGGTCGTTGGGGCTCGAGCGGTCGACCCGCTCGCCCTCGAACAGGATCGAGCCCTTGGTCACCTCGCCGCGCTCGGCGTGCAGCAGGTTGGAGACGGCCTTGAGCGTCGTCGTCTTGCCGGCGCCGTTGGCGCCGAGCAGGGCGACGATGCCGCCCCGCGGCACGGCGAGCGAGACCCCCTTCAGGACAAGCACGACGTGGTCGTAGATGACCTCGATGTTGTTGACGGCGAGGACGGGGTCGGTGGCGGGTTCAGCCTGAGCGGTTTGCATGGTCGTCCAGTATCGACCCCTGCCGCGCCATGGTCGGGGTTGATGGCCGGGCTTGTCCCGGCCACCCATCCACTAGGTAAACGCAGCATTCGGCCAGCCCGGTCGGGCTGAAGTTACGTTGGTGATGGATGGTCGGGTCAAGCCCGACCATGACGTGGCTGGATGCTCCCAGCTTCCTCTCACGATGCCTTGTCGCAGACCTCGGTGCGCTTGGGCCAGCCGGTGTTCTTCTCGGCATAGTCCTTGGCGGCCGACTGCACGAGCGGCTCCACCTTGTCGGTCATGGGCTTCAGCGGGCCGGAGACCTTCACGTATTTCTCGCCGTTCCACTCCTGCATGAACGTCGCGCCGTGGCCGTTGTGGTCGCTGCAGGTGAGCTTCAGCGGGTCGGTGAAGCCCTCCATGCCGAGCTCCTTCAGCCGGGCCGGGGTCAGGTCGATGGTCTCCAGCCCGCGGCGCACGTCCTCGCCGGTGACGGCCTTCTTGCCGGTGAGCTTCTGGGCGTTGCGGATCGCCTCGGCGATCAGCATCGAGTTGTAGACGCCGCGGTTGTAGAGCACCTCGCCGACCTTGTCCTTGGCCACCTGACTCAGGCCCTTGTCGACGACGAGCTTCTGGATGTCCTTGATGACCGGGAAGTCGGTGCCGACACCGTGCCAGTTCAGCTCCTTGAAGCCTTTGGCGCCATCACCGGCGGACTTGGCGTCGTCCTCGCTCGGCCACCAGATCGAGATGAACTTGGCCATCGGGTAGTTGATGCGCACCGCCTCCTTGATGGCGGTCGGGTTGAGCGCCCCCCAGCCGTACATCACCATGTAGTCGGGCCGGTCGCGGCGCACGCCGAGCCATTGCGACGACTGGTTCTGCATGTCGGTGGCCGCCACCGGATAGAGCTTAAGCTCGAAGCCCAGGTCCTTGGCGAACTGCTCGAACATCGGGATCGGCTCCTTGCCGAAGCCCGCGTCCAAATAGATGTAGCCGAGCTTCTTGCCCTTGAGCTTGTCGAGCCCGCCCTCCTGCTCGCCGATGTAGCGGATGATCATCGACAGGCCGTCCCAATAGGTGTTGGGCGGATTGAACACCCAGGGGAAGGTGTCGCCCAGCGCCGAGGCCGACAGGCCGTAGGCCATCGACAGCACCGGAATCTTGTCGACCTTGGCCTTGGGAATCAGCGGCAGCGTGATCCCGGTCGACCACGGATTGATCATGACCGGGTTCTTGCCCTTCACCGCCTCGTAGCATTCGAGGCCCTTCTTGGTGTCGTAGCCGGTCTCGCACTCCTCGATAGCGATCTTGGCGCCGCCGATGCCGCCGTCGCGCTGGTTCAGCATCTCCAGGTAGTCGCGCATTCCGTTGGCGATGGGGATGCCGGAGCCGGAGAACGGCCCGGTGCGGTAGGTGAACAGCGGCACGAAGTTGCTGTCCTCCGCGGCGGCGGCCGGCAGCGCCACGGCGCCCGCGGCCAGGCAGCCGGCAACGGCTGCCGCGAGGTATCGGTATCCTGTGCGTCCCATGGTCTTCCTCCGTGCATGGGGCCTTGCCGCCCCTTCGTGCGTTCGATCGGCCCGGCCGGCCGACCCCGTGTCAGTGGTGGGCGCGCCCTAATACGGGAACGGCCACGTCCGCAGCTTCTGCTTGCCCGTCTGCCAGAGCCTGGCGAGCCCGTGCGGCTCGGCGATGAGGAAGCCGATGATCAGGGCCCCGACGATCATGAACGTCATATGTTCGACGGTGGCAGCGGCGATGCTGAGCCCGAACAGCGGCGGCACCGCCTTCAGCGCGATGGGCAGGACATAGATCAGCGCGGCGCCGAAGAACGAGCCGATGAGACTGCCCAGGCCACCGATGATGACCATGAACAGGATCAGGAACGACTGGTTGATGGAGAACACCTCCGGCTCGGCCGAGCCATACCAGAGGAACACCATCAGCGCGCCGGCGACGCCGCAGTAGAAGGACGACACGGCGAAGGCGAGCAGCTTGGTGGGCAGCAGCCGGATGCCGATCAGCTCGGCGGCGATGTCCATGTCGCGCACCGCCATCCAGCTGCGGCCGATGCGGCCGTGCACGAGGTTGGAGGCGATCCAGGTGAGCAGCGCCACGACCGCGAGCACGACCAGGTAACGCATCTCGGCCGACGCGTTGGGACCGGTCACGAACTCGCCGAAGAGGGTCCTCCCCGGCACCTCGATCGCACCCGAGATGTTGTTGTTGTAAAGCCAGGGAATGCGGGTGAAGCACCACTGCAAAAAGAACTGTGCGGCGAGCGTCGCGACGGCGAGATAGAAGCCCTTGATGCGCAGCGAGGGCAGCCCGAACAGCGCGCCGACGCCGGCCGAGAAGAAGCCGGAGACGAGGATCCAGACGACGATGTTCACGTCGGGAAAAAAGGTCGTCAGCTTGTAGCAGGCATAGGCGCCGACCCCCATGAAGCCGGCCGTTCCCAGCGACAGGAGGCCAGTGTAGCCGACGAGCAGGTTGAGGCCGATGGTGGCGAGCGCAAAGATCAGCAGCGGGATCATCACCGCGCTCAGCATGTACTCGCCGGCAACGAACGGCAGCGTCAGCGCCGCCGCAAGGATGACGGCGAGCCCGATCCGGTCCTGGCGGAGCGGGAACACGGCCATGTCGGCGGCGTAGGTCGTCTTGAACTGGCCCGTCTCGCGGTAGAGCATGACGTCAGAGATCCTCAGATCCGCTCGATGATCTTCTCGCCGAACAGCCCCTGGGGTCGCACCAGGAGAACGGCGAGAGCAATGAAATAGGCGAGCCAGCTCTCGATGCCGCCGCCGACCAGGGGTCCCCAGTAGAACTCGCCCAGCTTCTCGCCGACGCCGATGATGAGGCCGCCGATGATGGCGCCGGGCACCGACGTCAGGCCGCCGAGCACCAGAACCGGCAGCGCCTTGAGCGCGATGATCTCGAGCGCGAAGGACACCTCGGAGCGCGCGCCCCACATGATGCCGGCGGCGAGCGCCACCAGGCCTGCGGCAAACCAGACGATGACCCAGATCTGGTTGAGCGAGATGCCCACCGAGAGCGCCGCCTTGTGGCTGTCGGCGACCGCCCGGAGCGCCCGGCCGATGCGCGTGTTCTGGAAGAAGACGGCGAGGCCCGCCACCATCAGCGAGGCGATGATGGCGGCGGCGATGTCGATCTTCTGGAACGACACCATGCCCCCGAGCATGGGCACGTCGACGACGCCGCGCGGCAGGAACAGCTGATCGGTGATCATCGCCTTCGGATTGCCGCCGAAGATGAGCTCGCCGAAGCCGATGAGGAAATAGGTGAGGCCGAAGGTGGCGATGAACAGGATGATGTCGGGCTGGTTGACCAGGGGCCGCAGCACCACCCGCTCGACGCCGACGGCGAGCACGAACATGACGGCGACGGTGAGCGCCAGGGCCAGGAACGCCGGCACGCCCTTCTCGTGCAGGCCGACCAGGGTCAGCGCCGCGAACACCACCATGATGCCTTGCGCGAAGTTGAACACGCCCGACGCCTTGAAGATCAGCACGAAGCCGAGGGCGATCAGCGCGTAGAGCACGCCCGACACCAGCCCGTCCCACAGGGCCTGCACCAGGAGGTCCGGCGCGCCGGCCATCTGCACGAAGGGGTCGACGAAGATGGCGTAGAGGATGGTCATCGCGGGCCCCTCAGTGCGCCACGCCGAGGTAGGCGTCGATCACCTTCTGGTCGCGCTTCACCTCGTCCGGTGTGCCGTCGGCGATCTTGCGGCCGTACTCCAGCACGACGACGCGGTCGGACAGGTCCATGACCACGCCCATGTCGTGCTCGATCAGTGCCACCGTGGTGCCGAACTCGTTGTTCACGTCGAGGATGAAGCGGCACATGTCCTCCTTCTCCTCCAGGTTCATGCCCGCCATCGGCTCATCCAGCAGCAACAGCTCCGGCTCCATGGCGAGGGCCCGGCCGAGCTCGACGCGCTTCTGGAGGCCGTAGGGGAGCTTGCCGACGGGCACCTTGCGGACCGCCTCGATATCGAGGAAGTCGATGATTTCCTCGACGAACTTGCGGTGCTCCACCTCCTCGGCCATGGCCGGGCCGTGGCGCCAGAGCTGCCAGAAAAAACCGCGCCGCATTTTCAACGCCCGACCGGTCATGATGTTGTCGAGCGTGGTCATGCCCTTGAACAGCGCCACGTTCTGGAAGGTGCGGGCGATACCCTGGGCGGCCGCCACCGAGGGCCGCATCTTGCTGCGGGTCTCCCCCTTGAAGGTGATGCGGCCGTCCTGCGGGTGGTAGAAGCCGTTGATGACGTTGAGCATCGACGTCTTGCCGGCGCCGTTGGGGCCGATGATGGCACGCACCTCGCCCTTGCGGATGTCGAAGGACACGTCGCTGATCGCCTTGACCCCGCCGAAGCGCAGCGAGACGTTCTCGACCGCCAGCAGCACCTCGCCCGTCGATCGGCCGGGGGGCGCGGACGGGGCGCCGTCGGCCCGCTCCGCCCTGGGTTCCGCCTTGCGCATGGCGGTCTCGTTCGGACCCGGGCCGTTCATGCCGCGGCCTCCAGCACCGGCGCTGGCGTCGGCGTGGCGGCTGCGTCGCGGATGGCGACGCGGGCCGAGAGCATGCCCTTGCGTCCGTCCTCGAAGGTGACCTCGGTCGCGATGTCGGCAGCGGCGTCACCGGCGAACAGGGCGGCGATCAGCGGCTGGTAACGTTCGGCGACGACGTTGCGGCGCACCTTCTGGGTGCGCGTGAGCTCGCCGTCATCGGCGTCGAGCTCCTTGTGCAGGATGAGGAAACGCCGGATCTGCGCGGCCGCCATGGCCGGCTCCCGGGCGAGAGCGCGGTTGGTCTCGGCGATGTGCTCGCCGATCATGTCGTAGACGAGCGGGTGGCCGGCGAGCTCCTGGTAGGACCCGTAGACGATGTTGTTGCGCTCGGCCCAGTTGCCGACGGCGGTGAGGTCGATGTTGACGAAGCAGGCCACGAAGTCGCGGCCGTCCCCGAAGGTGACGGCCTCCTTGATGTTGGGGAAGAACTTAAGCTTGTTCTCGAGATACTTCGGCGCGAACAGGGCGCCGCCGGCGAGCCGGCCGACGTCCTTGGCCCGGTCGATGATCTTGAGCTGGCCGTCCGGCTCGAACACACCGGCGTCGCCTGTCCTGATGAAACCGTCGGGCGTCATCGCCTCGGCCGTCTTCTCCGCATCCTTGAAGTATTCGACGAACATGCCGGGCGACTTGAACTGCACCTCGCCGCTGTCGGCGATGCGGATCGCCACGTTCGGCGCCGGCGGCCCGACGGTGTCGGCGCGGACCCCGCCATCGGGCTGCGCCGTGACGTAGAGAAACGCCTCGGTCTGCCCGTAGAGCTGCTTCAGGTTGAGCCCGAGCGAGCGGTAGAACGAGAAGAGATCCGGCCCCACGGCCTCGCCGGCGGTATAGGCGGTGCGCACGCGCGACAGGCCGAGCATGTTCTTGAGCGGCGCGTAGACCAGCAGGGCGCCGGCGCCGTAGAGCAGGCGGGCGCCCGCCGGCACGGGCCGGCCGTCGAGGATGGCCTCGCCGTAGCGCTTCGCCACCCCGATGAAATAGTGGAACAGGCGCTGCTTGAGCGCGCCGGCGTCCTCCATGCGGATCATGACGCGGGTGAGCAGATTCTCGAAGACGCGCGGCGGCGCGAAATAGAAGGTGGGGCCGATCTCCCTGAGATCCTGCTCCACCGTGTCCGGGGATTCCGGACAGGCGAGGCAGAAGCCTGCGACCAGCGCCTGTGCGAAATTGAGGTAGTGGTCGCCCACCCAGGCGAGCGGGAGGTAGGCCAGCGCCTCGTCCTTTTCGCTCAACCGGTCGAAGACGACCGTGTCCGCGGCGGCGGCGATGCAGCGGCCGGCCGCCAGCACCACGCCCTTCGAGCGGCCGGTGGTGCCGGAGGTGTAGAGGATGATGGAGGCATCGCGGCCAGACCCGGAGGCGATCTCCCCGTCGAGCCAGGCCGTGGCGTCGGTCTCTTCGGCGAGCGCGCGCCGGCCGGCGGCGATGACGTCGTCGATGGCGTGAAGCCGGCCGCGGTCGTAGTCGCGCAGCCCGCGCGGCTCGTCGTAAACGACCTGTTCCAGCTGCGCCAGCCGTGCCTGCACCGCCAGGACCTTGTCGACCTGCTCCTGGTCCTGGGCCACAGCAAAGCGCACCTCGGCGTGGGCGAGTACGTGGGCGAGTTCGTCCGCCACCGCGTCGCTATAGACCGGCACCGGCACGGCGCCGAGCGATTGGGCGGCGAGGAAAGTCCAATAGAGTCGCGGCCGGTTGCTGCCGACAACGGCGATGCGGTCGCCGCGCTTGAGGCCGAGCCGCGCCAGCCCAACGGCGTAGGCGCGGGTGCTCTCGTGCACCTCGGCCCACGTCCACGTCTGCCAGATGCCGCGATCCTTGTGGCGGAACGCCGGCCTCTGGCCGCGGACAGCGGCGTGATGCTGCAAAAGCTTGGCAAAGGTGTCGCCGGGTGGCGGCTCGGCCGTCACGTGAACCTCCCGTTTCGCCCCGCGGGGCGTGTGCCGTCCGGATTTCGCTCCGGATCCTGATCGCCTCAGTTTGCAGAGGGAATGGGGCGGCGCAAGGCCGCCATTGACAGACAAGCCTATGACTTTATGACTATTCTCGGAGCTGTGTCTGCGCCGGGCCGGGCGGCTTATTCGCCGAGATGGGCCAGGCCCCTGAGATCGAGCACGGTGATGCCCTGCCGCTCGATCCGCAGCAGCCCGCGATCCTCCAGGTTCTGGAGCGCCTTGTTGGCGGCCTGGCGCGATAAGCCCGACAACAGGCCGAGCTCCTCCTGGCTGACCTCCAGATGGGCGCCGTCGTTGGGGTAGAGCACGGCGTTGAACAGCCATGAGATGCAGCGGGCGAGCCGCGCCGGCGCATCGAGCATGCGGTCGGAGGCGACGAGCGCGATGAACTGGCCGAGCCGCTCGTTGAGCTGGCGCACCAGGAACCGGTTGAAGGCGAAGCTGTTGTCGGCGAGCCAGCGGAAGCTGGTGCCGGCCATGAAGGCGACCCGGCTGTCGCGGACGGCGACGAGGTCGTATTGGCGCGCCTCGTTCTTCAGCACCGTGCCTTCGCCCAGCCAGCCGCCGGCCGGCACGCCGGCGAAGCTCACGGCCTTGCCGCTGCTCGAAATGGCGCTCACCTTGACCAGACCGCCGATGACGCCGATCCAGGCATCGAGCCGGTCGCCCCGGTGCAGGATGTAGCTGCCCTTGTTGAAGACGCGGACAGTGGTGCCGCGCGCCGCCCGCTCCAATTCGGTTGGTTCCAACTCCCGGGCCCAGGGGGCGATCGCCTTGAGATGGTCGGCGGAGATCAAGGCTTGCGGTTCCTTGGGCAGCGGGGCGGCGGACACTTATACGCGGATGGCGCGCCGCAATCCCGGCTTTGTCGGCTATCACGGCCGCGCGCGACCCCATAGGTTTGAGGCGACCCGGCCGGCCGGTTGGAACGAGGAGGTCCCCATGAACATCGAAGGCAGTGTCGCGCTGGTCACCGGCGCCAACCGGGGCCTCGGCAAGGCTTTTGCGGAGGCGCTCATCGGAGCCGGCGCGGCGAAGGTCTATGCCGGCGCCCGTGACCCGGCCGCCATAACCGACCCGCGCCTCACCCCCGTCAGCCTCGACGTGACGCAGTCCGTCTCGGTCGCGGCGGCGGCCGAGCGCTGCGGCGATGCAACCATCTTGATCAACAACGCCGGCATCTTGCTGGGACGCCCGATGCTGGCTGCCGGCTCCGAACAGGCCATGCGGCAGGAGATGGAGGTCAATGTTTACGGTGTGCTCGCCATGATGCGGGCTTTCGCGCCGATCCTGGCGCGCAACGGCGGCGGCGCCATCGCCAACATGCTTTCGGTCGTCAGCTGGTTCACCTCGCCGCTGAATGCCACCTACGGCGCCTCCAAGCGTGCGGCGCTCGCCGTCACCGATGCGGCCCGCATGGAGCTCAAGGCCCAGGGCACGCAGGTGATCGGCATCTATGCGGGGTTCGTCGACACCGATATGGCCGCCGGCATCGACCGTCCCAAGACATCGCCGCGCCAGGTCGCCGAGCGGACGCTCGAGGGGATCCGGGCCGGGGTGGACCATGTGCTCGCCGACGAGCGGGCCGAACAGGTCAGGCACGACACGCGCTTCAAGCCGGAGGCCTTTGCCGCCGGCCTGCAGGCGCTGTGGGACGGGCGGGCCGCCGGCGTCGGCCGGTAACCGACGCCCGCCTGCGCCGGACGGCATGGCGACGCGGCTCGCCGCGGGGCGGCGCCGGGCAATGTGCTATGGGCGCGGGGAGGATGGACGTAGCACGGGGAGGCGGGGCGTGAGCGGCACCATGGATGAACAGTCGGCCCGGGCCGAGCTCTGCGATGTCTACCGGCGCCTCGAGCAGGCCGGACTCAGCCCCGGCAACGCGGGTAACGTCAGCGTGCACTTGGGCGCCGACATGCTCATCAGTCCGACCGGCGCTGACGGCGCCACGGTGCGGCCCGAGGACATCGTGCGCACCAGCCTCGACGGCGAGGCGCTCTCGGCCGGCATCCCGTCGAGCGAGTGGGCGATTCACGCCGAGATCTACAAGGCGGGCCTCGGCCGTGCGGTCATCCACGCCCATCCCGATCACTGCGTGGCGCTGTCGTGTCTGCGCCAGCCGATCCCGGCGTTCCACTATGCCGTCGCCACCTTCGGCGGCAAGCAGGTGCCGTGCGCGCCTTACGCGGCCTTCGGCACGAGGGCGCTCGCCCGCGGTGTCGTCGACACGCTCAAGGGCTACAGCGCCTGCCTGATGGCCAACCACGGCATGGTCTGCTGCGCCGAGACGCTGCCACGCGCCCTCGCCAAGGCGGCGCAACTGGAGACGTTGGCGCGCCAGTATTGCATCGCCAGGCACAGCGGGCCGATCGTCATGCTGGACGAAACGGAGATGGAGACCGTCCTAGCCCGCTATCGCGACTACGGCACGCGGCGGCTGTCTGCCGATTGACGGCTGCGCCGTTTCCGGCGCCGTCGCCCTGCCCCGTCTCCCTATTCGAACGCGAACACGCGCTTCCAGTCGCGCTTCATGCTGATCACCGCCCAGCCCTTGCTCCTGGCTTCGTCGTCGAGCGCGGCGGTGAAGGCGCCGACCCGGGTATCCGGCAGGCCACGGGCCGGACCGTAGGCGTATTCTCGTGCCGGGTCGTCGTGCAGCACCAGCATGGAGAGGCGCGCGCCGTCGCCCGCCTGCGCATACTCCAGCATCTGCCGGTCGCCGGTCGAGTTGCCGAAGGCCGCCGTGGGCTGGCGGCCGATGAGCAGATGAATGCCCTCGGGCTTGCCGGCATTGTTGTCGTTCAGGAGCAGCTTGGGCTCCTTGGTCAGGAACGGCTTGCCGTCCTTGCCGTAGCCGTATCTGACACCGCCCGCGGTGCCCACCACCTGCTCGGGCGGGATTCCGTACACGTCTTGGGCGTAGGCGCGCACGAAATCCTGGCCGCCGCCCGTCACGATATAGGTCTTGTAGCCATTGTCGCGCAGGTGGCGCAGCACCTCGCGCATGGGCTGGTAGACCAGTTCGACATAGGGCCGATTCCAGCGCGGGTGCCTGGCGCTGGCGATCCAGGCCTTGGCTTCGGCCTCGAAGGTCTCCACCGGCATGCCGGTGAGGGTCGCCGCCAGGACCTTTTCCAGGTCGGGCATCGACAGTCGTGCCATGGCCTCCCGGTTGCCGGACAGCACGGTCTTGAACGGTTCGACATTCTTGAGCTGCGGCCTCTGCGCGACTACGGACGGCACGCGCTCGAAGCAGTAGACCACCTGCGTGTACATGGGGTGCTCGACCCACAGCGTGCCATCCTGGTCGAAGGTGGCGATGCGCGCCTCCGGTGGCACGAAGCGCGGGCTCGAGCGATCCGTGGTGATCCGAACGAACTCGATGATGGCGCGTTTTGGCGGACCGTCGTTCCAGGAGGGAAGTGGGTCGCCGGCCACTGCCTGAGCGAGGGCGGGCGCGAGCCGTGCCGAGAGGCCTGCAGCGGCGTTCCACGCCAGGCCGACAAGCAGGACACGGCGGCTGATATCGAGGCTCGGCATCCGTGTCTCTCCTTCGATCCGGGGGCCGGGGTGGACCGAGAAGCGCGGCGGCGGATACCGCCATTGGCGGTCCACGATGGTGGCCTCGTCGTTGCCTTGCGCCGACAGCCCAGTCGTTGGACGGCGCCCACCGGATCCCGGAGCCGCCGCAATCGCTGGATGACCGCTCCGCGGCATCGCACCGATGCTACGGGCGGGCGGGGCGGTGTCTATGCGGAAACGGCCAGCGCAGCCTGGCTTCACGCGCCGGCCAGTCCCGCGCGCCGGGCGCACGAGCCGAAGGGGGGCTGCCGAGAGGGGTTCCCATAGCCGCACCGATGGGCGATCAGGGCCGCATGCAGACCTTCTCCGCGACGACACCGGTTCGCCTCGGCCCGGCTCAACACCTCGCCACGCGCCTGGCCTTCTTCATCGCCGGCTTCGGCCTCGCCGCCTGGGCGCCCCTGGTGCCCTTCGTCAAGGCGCGGGCCGGGCTCGACGACGGCGCGCTGGGCCTGCTGCTGCTCAGCCTCGGTGTCGGCTCGATCGTCGCCATGCCGCTGGCCGGCGCGCTCGTCGCCCGTCTCGGGTGCCGCCTGGTCCTGATCGTCGCGACCGTCCTCCTCTGCCTGACGCTACCGCTGCTGGCGACGCTGTCGAGCGTGCCACTGCTGGCCGCCGCGCTGTTCGTGTTCGGGGCCGGCGTCGGCTCGATCGACTGCACCATCAACATCCAGGCGGTGATCGTCGAGCGCGCCGCCGGCCGGCCGATGATGTCGGGCTTCCACGGCCTGTTCAGCCTCGGCGGCATTCTCGGGGCGGCCGGCGTCAGCGGGCTGCTCGGCGTCGGCTTCACGCCGCTCATGGCGAGCGTCGTCGTCGTCGCCGGCATGGTGCTGGCGCTCCTCGCTGCCATGCCCGGGCTGCTGACCGGTGGAGAAAGCAGCGGGCCGCCCTTCGCCGTTCCGCACGGCGTCGTGCTGTTCATCGGGATTCTGTGCTTCATCATGTTCCTGGCCGAGGGCGCGGCGCTGGATTGGAGCGCGGTGTTCCTGAGCCAGGTACGCGGCGCCGAACCGGCGGTGGCGGGGCTGGCCTATGCGGCGTTCGCGGCGACGATGACCGCCGGCCGGCTCGCCGGCGACGCCATCGTGCAGCGCCTGGGGCCGATCCGCGTGGTGGTGTGGGGGGCGATTTGCGCCGCCGCGGGGCTCGCGCTCGCCACCCTCGTTCCTGCCTGGGAGGCGGCGCTTGCCGGCTACGCGCTGCTCGGCGCCGGCTGCTCCAACATCGTGCCGGTCTTCTTCACCGCCGCTGGACGCCAGAACGTCATGCCGGAGAGCGTGGCGATCCCCGCTATTACCACGCTCGGCTACGCTGGCATCCTGGTCGGGCCCGCGGCGATCGGCTTCGTCGCCCACGCCGCAAGCCTGTCGGTTGCCCTGCTGATCGTGGCGTTGTTGCTGCTCGGCGTGGCCGCCAGTGCCCGCTGGCTGCGAATTTAGCGAAACGCATGACCGAATCACTCGGCACAAGCGTAGCCCGTCGAGTGCGTTGGCGATTGAGATAGGTTGCGATGGCGCGCTATGATTGTATGCGCAGAGCAGCGACATTGCCGGGGGCAAAAGCTTGAAGTCATTCGTCATCGCGGCGCTCAGCTTGTGCCTCGCCTGCGTTAACCTGAACCAGGCCGCGGCCGAGAAGAAGGGCCGCAGGAGCGTCGAAAGCGCACCTAAAACGTTGAACGAGGCTGAAGTTCTGCGGAAATTGATAGCGAAGCATCTCGCTCGCCGGAAAAACCTTCCGGGAAATAATGGTATAGTTCGGGAGCACGGAATTATTACTTCCGCCGAAATACTTGGACCAGCGTTAAGTCAGCGAACTGGAAGATTGATTTATTGCGTTACCGTGCGTGAGAAAATAAGTCTATTTCAACTTGTCGCGTTTCGCTCGGTTGATGTGACGATTCCAGTAGGAATTGCTATAGATCGGGCCAAGAACGAGATTAGTATGGAGGGCCTCAGTTCTTATGCGACATGCGATCCCGGAGGCGTGCCGTTTCCCGAGTTGATCGAGGCGCGTCGGCACGTGAGGGGCCAACTTGGGCTTGAGGCTGGTCAGTAATGCTTGGGCATCAGAACGCGCCTTTCAAGCTCGCCTGCGTCTAATCATTGTAGGCGTACCCACGGCCGCCTGGGCCTTCAGTCGCTGCCGACACTACACGAGCGTGTGAGTGCCGCGACTTGCCGGGCGAGCGCGATGAGGCGCTCGTCCGAGCCCTTCGGCCCGATCAGCGAGAGGCCCACCGGAATGCCGGCGTGGTGGGCCAGCGGCAGGTTGATCTGCGGATGGCCCGTCAGGCCTGCGATGCAGGTCAGCTCGATGATGCGGCTGACCGAGTGCGTCAAGGCCGAAAACGGCTCGTCGCGCCGCGGCGGCAGGATCGGCGTCGTCGGCAGGCAGAGCACGGCGTCGTCGCCGAGGAGGTCGCCCAGGCGCGCTTTCGCCATCGCGCGGAACGCGTTGGGGCCGACGAGCTCGGCTTCGGCAAGGAGCGCGCCGAGCGCAAGGCTGGTCCCGACCTCGATGGAGAAGCGCGGCACGCAACGCTCCACCCAGGGCCTGAAGGTCTTGGTATACTCGCCGCGCTGCAGGAGCGACTGATTGCGCGACCAGTCGAGGATGTCGCGATCGGCGAGTGGCGCCTCGCGCACGGCGGAGAACAGCCCGCCGAGCGCCTCGGCCGCCGGGGCAAGCGCAGCCTGCACCTCCGGCTCGGCAATGGCGAAGCAGTCGCTGGCGACGATCATCCGGGTGAGCCCGCCGTCGGCGATCGGCGCGCCGAGCAGCACCTCGCCCACCTTGGCGAAGGTGTCTGCATCGGCCGCGAACCAGCCGCAGGTGTCGAAGGTCGGCGACTGGGTCTCCATGCCCTTCACAGAGATGCGGCCATGGGTGGGTCGCAGGCCGAAGAGGCCGCAAAAAGCCGCGGGCGTCCGGACCGAGCCGCCGGAATCGGTGCCGAGCGCGGTGTCGACGAGGCCACCGGCGACCGCCGACGCCGAGCCGCTGGAGGAGCCGCCGGGCACGCGGTCCGGCGCCTTCGGGTTGAGCGGCGTGCCATAGAACTGGTTGCGGCCGACGAGACCCAGCGAGATCTCATCGGTGATGGTCTTGCCGGCGAGGGTGGCGCCGGCATCGAGCAGGGCCTTCACCGCTGCCGCATGGCGCTTCGCCGGCGCATGGGTGCGCTCCCAGTCGGGATTGCCGCTGCCGGTCACGTAGCCGGCGACATCGAAGAGATCCTTGGCGGCGAAGGTCATGCCCGCGAGCGGGCCCGACCCTGATCCCTGCACCACGCAGTCCACGTGCGGCACGAAGGCGCCGAGAGCGTCACGCATGTCGGTTTCCTGTCCTGTCCTGTCCGCGCCGGCGGCCACGCCGCGGGGGCACTCAGATGTTGCAAGCGATGAGGCAGCCCCGCCGATGGCGGCGTCGGCGGGGCGGGCGCGGCCGATCAGCCCTTCTTGATGGTGCGGTAGTCGATGTGCTGGTGAAACCAGTAGACGTAGTTCTCGATGTTGGGCTGCATCGCCACGTCGCCGAACAGCTGAGCCAGCGGAATGCGCGGCACGTCAGCCATGACGATGGCGACCATCTCGCTCAGCGTCTTCTTGTATTCCGCATCGTTGCTGGCAAAGCGCGCCGTCTCGATCAGAGCATCGAGCTTGGGATTGACGTAGTTGCAGGTGTTGAACACCGAGTTGTTGCCGCCATGATACGTCCAGAAGAAGTGATACTCGGGGTAGTCGAGCCAAGGGTAGAACTCGGCGATCACGAAGGGCATCTTCTTGGATGCCATGTTGGCGAACCAGTTGGCGCCCGGCACCTTCTCGAGGGTGACCTTGATGCCGATCTTGCCGAGCGATTCCTGCACGAGCACGGCGATCGGCTCGCGCGTCGTGGCCTGGCTGAGGTCGAAGGAGAGCGTCGTCGCAAAGCCGTTGGCGAGGCCGGCCTCGGCCAGCAGCGCCCTGGCCTTGTCGAGATCGGTCTTGAACGGCGACGGGGTCGGCCACGTCGGCGGATAGGTCTGCGGCGCGGGATCGGCGCCGAACATCGGCAGGCCGCGCTGATAGAGGGCGCTGTCCATGATCTGCGCGTAGGGGATCGCATAGGCGATGGCCTGGCGGACCTTGGGGTTGTCGAAGGGCTTCATCTGCACGTTCATGTCGATGAAGAGCAGATCGCCCTGCACCGGCGTGCCGGTGACCTTCAGCTTTCCGGCGGCGGCGAGCTCGGCATAGTCCTTCGGCGGCAGGCCGACGGAGAGGTCCACGTCGCCCTTTTCCAGCAGCGCGCGGCGCGTGCCGGGCGAGGCGATCTGGCGGAACACGACCCGCTTCAGCTCCGGTAGTGGCCCGCTCTTCCAACCGTCGAAGCGTGTCAGGACGAGCTGGTCGCCCGGCTTCCAGCTCGCCACCGCGAAGCCACCGCCACCGGCGTCGTTGCGCTGCGTCCATTCGAGGCCCCACGGATCGGCGTCGGTGACGTGCTTGAGCACCAGCTTCTTGTTGACGATGCAGGGCACCGGCACGGCCACGTCCGGAAGCGCCAGCTTGTTGGCCTTCTCGAAGGTGATCTTGAAAGTGTACGGATCGACGGCGGTGAACTGGTCGGGGCTGACGAGCGAGCCGGCCGCCATCTGGACGGCCGGAAAGCCGCCCGCGGCGATGGCGCGTTCGAAGGACCATTTGACGTCCTCGGCCGTCACCGGGCTGCCGTCATGGAATTTGGCGTCCTGGCGCAGATGGAAGATCAGCGTCCTGCCGCCGTCCAGCACCTCCCAGCTTTCGGCGAGCTCGGGCTTGAAGACCGTTGCGTCATAGCCCGTCGCGCCGTTCGGCAGGGGCTTGGTGCCGTGTGTCACCAGCCGGTCGTAGACGTTCCAGGCCACCATGCGGCTCTGGTCGTTGGCCGCCGGCAGCATGGTGTCGAGCGAATTGGGGCCCATCTCGTTGAGGAGGATGAGCGTGTCTTTTGGCGTAGCCGCCTGCGCCACCTGCCATCCGCCGGTCACGGACAGCGCGGCGCCGCCGCCGATAAGGCCGAAGGCTTGCCTGCGATTGACCTCGAGCATGTGGTATTCTCCTCGGGAGCTTCGGTGGATCGATGATGCCGGCGGCGCCGGCGAAGACTTGGCGGGCGCGACGCGAGGCGCCGCGATCGGCCGGCGACCTAGAGCATTTCCGCGTTTCTTCGAATCGCCGAAATGCTCTATCTTTTTGATTTGTGGCGGTTTCTTCACGCGAACCGGCGTCCACTTCGCTCGAAAACGCTCTAAAGCCCCAGCTCGGCGACGAGCGGCGGCCAGGCGTCGGCCCACGGCTTGGCGGCCTCGAAGGCGGCCGAGGCGCGCAGCACCATGGGATCGTCAAGGTGACGGCCGACGACTTGCAGGCCGACCGGCAGGCCGTCCGTGGTGAACCCGGCGGGGATGGAGGCGGCGGGCTGCCCGGTCATGTTCATGATGGAGGTGAAGGCGAGCCAGGCGCCGGTGCTCACCATCCGTCCCTCGATCATCTCCGGCCCCTGCATGTGCACCGGGAACGGCGGGACGGCGAGCGTCGGCGTCAGCAGCAGATCGTAGCGCTGCATCAGACGCCACATCTTGTTGACCACGGCCTTGCGCACGGTCTTGGCGTCCGTGATCTGGGCCGCCGTCCAGTCGTGCTCGATCAACGCGACCAGGTGTGGCGAGACTTCGCTTTCGCGGCCCTTGATCATCTTACGCATCCCCGTGAGGTCGGACTCGGCCATCACCAGGGTCCAGAAGTGGGGACCGGGGTCCTCCCAGCCGGGATTGGCTTCTTCGACGATGCAGCCGAGGTCCCGCTCGAATACCTTGACGGCCTCGCCGACCACGCGGCGCACCTCCGGATCGACGGCGGCGTAGCCCCAGTCGGCCGAGTAGGCCACGCGCAGGCCCTTGAGGGAGGCGGGCTTCGCCGCCTCGTTCCACTCGAACTCGGGTCCGGGCAGCGAGTAGCGGTCGCGCATGTCGGGACCCGCGGCGATGACGCTCAGCATCAGGGCCGAGTCGGCGACGGTGCGGCTTATCGGGCCGATATGCTCGAGCGATTCCCAGCTCGACACGCCGGGAAAGCGCTCGTCGCGGCAGCCGGGATAGAGCGGCACGCGGCCCATCGAGGCCTTCATGCCGTAAAGGCCCGAGTGGGCCGCGGGGATGCGGATCGAGCCGCCGCCATCGGAGCCGATGGCGAAGGGCGTGACGCCGCAGGCGACCGAGGCGCCGGAGCCGGCGGAGGAGCCGCCCGGCGTCATCGCCAGATTCCAGGGATTGCGGGTAGTGAGGCCGAGCGGATTGTGCCCCACGCCGGAGTAGCCGAACTCCGGCACGTTGGTCTTGCCGAGGATCACGGCGCCAGCCGCCTTGAGGCGCTCGACGACGATGTCGTCCTCGTCGGGGATCCAGCCCTTGTAAAGGTTCGAGCCCATGGCGGTCTCGATGCCCTTGGTAGCGACGAGATCCTTGATGCCGATCGGCACGCCCGCGAGAGGCCCGGCCTCCTCGCCGGCCGCGATCTTGCGATCCACCTCGCCGGCCGCGGCACGCGCCACGTCCGGGGTGGGGACGCTGAAGGCGCAGATGTGGGGCTCCAGCGTTTCCATGCGGCGGAGCGATGCCTCCGCCACCTCGAGCGCGCTCAACTCCTTGCGCTTGACTTTCTGAGCAATCTCCCCGGCGGTGAGGCGGGCGATGGCGTTGTCGGCGGCTGACGGCATGGTCGGTCGTGTCCTCTAGGCGGGATGTCCGGCGAAATGGCAGGCGGCGAGATGCCCGGCTCCGACCGGCCGCAGCGGCGGCCGCGACTGGGCGCAGACCGGCTGCCCCCGGGGGCAGCGGCCGTAGAACTGGCAGACGCCCGGGTCGGGATCGATCGGGCTGCGCGGGCTGCCGTCGAGCCGCGGCGGGTGCTGTCCGCGACGGTGCGGATCGGGGATGGCGGCGAGCAGGGCGCGCGTATAGGGGTGGGCCGGACCCTCGAACAGCGCCTCGGTCGGCGCCGTTTCGATTACCTCGCCGAGATACATGACGACGACGCGCTCGCAGAGCAGGCGGACGACGTCGAGGTCGTGCGAGACGAAGACGTAGCTCATGCCGAGCCGGGCGCGCAGGTCCGCCAGCAGCTTCAGCACCACCGCCTGCACGGAGACGTCGAGAGCCGAGGTGGGCTCGTCCAGGATCAGCAGCTCCGGCTCGACGGCGACGGCCCGCGCGATGCCGACGCGGGCCTTCTGGCCGCCCGAAAGCTGGTGCGGGTAACGGCCGATGAGATTGTCCGGCAGGCCGACCATGGCGAGCGCGGCCCGCACGCGCCGGTCGAGATCGTTCTTGTCCGCCGCCCCCCTCAGCCGTCTGATCGGGTCGGCGATGGCGTCGCCGACCGTGAAGTGCGGGTTGAGGCTTTCGGTCGGGTCCTGGAAGACCATCTGGATGCGGGCCCGGAGCGGGCTCGTGATGAACCGTGCGAGCGGGATCGCTGCGATGTCCTCGCCCTTGAAGCGGAGGCTTCCCGCGGTCGGCTCGACGAGGCGCGCCAGGACCCGCGCCAAGGTGGACTTGCCGCACCCGGATTCGCCGACCAGACCGACGCTCTCGCCCGTGCCGATGGCTAGGTCGACCCCGTCCAGCGCATGCAGCATGCCACGCTTGCGGCCGCTCCCGACCTTGTAGAAGCGCTTCAGCCCCGTGGCTTCGAGCAGCGTCGTCACAGCGGGCTCCAGCAGCGCACGAGATGGTCTTCGCCGACGGCCGTCATCGGCGTCGGCTCGGTGTCGCATCGCGCCACGCGCCGGTCGCAGCGGTCGCAGAAGCGGCAGTAAGGCAGGTCGTCGCGCAAGAGGTTCGGCAGGTTGCCGGGGATGCTCGCCAGCTCGTCGATGCTGGCGGCCGACGACGGGGTCGCGGCGACAAGCTTGGCGCTGTAGGGATGGGCGGGGCGGCCGAGCAGCGCCGCCATCGGCGCCGTCTCGACGACGTGGCCGGCATGCATGACGGCCACCCGGTCGCAGTATTCGCCGGCGAGGCCCAGATCGTGCGTGATCAGGATCGCGGCCATGCGCGAGTTGTCGACGAGGTCGCGGATCAGATCGAGGATCACCGCCTGCGTGGTGACGTCGAGGCCGGTCGTCGGCTCGTCGGCGATCAGCAGCATCGGCTCGCAGGCGAGCGCCATGGCGATCATGACGCGCTGGCACATGCCGCCCGAGAGCTCGAAAGGGTAGGCGTCGTAGCGGCGCTCCGGGTCGGGAATGCGGACCTTGCGCAACGCCGCAATGGCTTTCTCCTTGGCTTGCCGGCGGGGCACCGGGCCGTGGCGGACGAGCACGTCCGCGATCTGCCGACCGACCGAACGGATCGGGTTCAAGGCCGTGCGCGGGCTCTGGAAGATCATCGAGATCTCGCGGCCCCGCATGCTCCGCACCGCCGCCCGGTCGCGCTCGATGAGATCGGCGCCGCCGAAGTGCATCGTGCCGCCGCGGATCTCGGCGTTGCCGTCGAGCAGGTCCATGACCGCATAGGCGCTCACCGACTTGCCCGAGCCGCTCTCGCCGACGATGCCGAGGATCTCGCCGCGCTGGACGCTGAAGGAGATGTCGTCCAGGGCCTTGACGCGTCCGGCCCGGGTGCGGAAGTCGAGGGTCAGGCCGTCCACATCCAGCAGCGGCGGCGCGCTCATGTGCGCCTCCGCGGATCGATCATGTCGCGCAGGCCGTCGCCGAGCAGGTTGAAGCAGAAGACGGCGAGCACCAGGGCGGCGCCCGGGAAGACGAAGGTCCACCACTCCCCGGAGAAGATGAAGCTCGCCCCCTCCGACACCATGATGCCCCACTCGGCCTCCGGCGGGCGCACGCCGAGGCCGATGAACGACAGGCCAGCGGCGTTCAGGATCGCCCAGCCCATGTTGAGTGAGGCCTGCACCATCATCGGCGGCATGATGTTGGGGATGAGGTGGCGGGCCAGGATGAGCGCCGCGCCGTTGCCGCCCATGCGCGCGGCCTCGACGTAGGCGAGCTCGCGGCGGATGTTCACCTCGGCTCGGGCGAAGCGGCCGTAGAAGGGCAGATTGATGATCGCGGTCGCGATGACGATGTTGGCGACCGAGTTGCCGAGCGCGGCGACGATGCCCATGGCGAGCACGAAGAGCGGGAATGCCATGATAGTGTCGAAGAGCCGGCCGACCACATTGTCGATCCAGCCGCCGCGGTAGCCCGCCACCGCGCCGAGCCCGGTGCCGATCACCAGCGAGAGGGCCACGGCGCAGACGGCCATCCCGAGGTCGAGGCGGGCGGCCACGACGACGCGGCTGAGGATGTCGCGTCCCAGCCGATCGGTGCCGAACCAATGAGTGCTGGACGGGGGCACAAGACGGAAGTCGGAGTTTGTCGCCAGCGGGTCGTAGGGCACCAGTGCGGGGCCGACAACCGCGCAGGCGACGAGCAGCAGGAAGATAGCGAGCGCGACGGCGGTGAGCGGATTCTCGCCGAAGGCATAGCGCACGTCGCGCAGGGTCGCCGCAGCCATGATCTAACCCCCGAACCGCACGCGTGGATCAATCAGGCCGGCGACCAGATCGACCACGAGATTGAGCAGCACGTAGGCGACCGCCATCAGCAGCACGAAGCCCTGCACGCTGGCGTAGTCGGAGGCGATGACGGCGCTGACGGCATAGGAGCCGACGCCCGGCCAGCCGAACACCTGCTCGATCAGCACGTTCGAGCCGAGCAGGAAGGAGAAGACCATCCCCAAGGTGTTGACCACGGCGAGCAGCGCGTTGCGGAAGGCGTAGGTGAATAGCACCGTACCCGCCGCCAGGCCGTTGGCTCGCGCCGTGCGTACGAAATCGGAGCCGAGCGCGGCCAGCATGGCGGCCCGCGTCATCCGCGCGATCGGCGCCAGGGCGAACAGCCCGAGGGAAACGGTGGGCAGGATGAGCTGGGCGAGCGCGCCGCGGAAGGCGGCGAAGTCGCCGGCGATGAGCGTGTCGATCAGCAGAAAGCCGGTCACTTCGCTGGGAAACGTATAGTAGATCTCATCGAGCCGGCCGACCGGCTGCGGCGCCCAGCCCAGTACGTAGTAGAAGACGTAGACGAAGAGCAGCGCGACGAAGAATGTCGGGAAGGCCGCGCCCATCGTCACCAGCGCCCGGCACAGGTGGTCGACGATGGAGTCCGGTCGCGCCGCCGCGAGCACGCCGAGCGGCACCGCGACGATGATCGCGAAGATGAGGGCACAGAACGTCAGTTCCATGGAGGCGGGCAGGCGCTGGACGAGGTCGGCGACCACCGACTGGCCCGTCGTCAGCGAGTGGCCGAGGCTGCCATGGGACAGATCGCTCAGGTAGCGCCAGAACTGTTCGGGCCAGCTCTTGTCGAGGCCGAGGCTTTCGCGCACCTGCTGGACCGACGCTGCGTTGGCGGCGGGGCCGGCGAAATAGGCGGCGGGATCACCGGGCAGGGCACGCGACAGCAGGAAGGTGACGATGACGACGCCGATCAGGCTGGGAAGCGCGCCGGCGATGCGCTGGAGGACCGCACGATAAGCCATCGGCGATCATCGACCCCAACGGGCAGGCGCCGAACCGACGCAGGCCGCAGACAAGACAACTTGCATCGCGTGAGCCCCGGCTTCCCCCTCGGTGCCATGGGCCGAGGGCTGCATTGCTTACCCGTGAGCTTGCCGCCCGCTTGTGAACGAGTCCGCGCCGGCCCTTGAACCGGCGGGATAATTTTGTAGAATTTTGTGAACAGGAGGCGGGCAGGGTGCAGCAACGCTGGACAGATTGCCGGCTCGGCATCGTCGACGACGATGCTTCGATCCGGGAAACGTTGGCAGGTTTCCTGGAGGCGGAAGGCTATCACGTGCGCGGCGCCGCGGATGCCGTGGGGCTCGAGCGCATGATGCGCACGGAGCCGCTCGACCTCGTGCTCCTCGACATCCGCCTGCCTGGCACCGACGGGCTGACCCTGACCCGGTCGCTCCGCGAGAAGTCCGAGCTCGGCATCATCCTGATCACCGGGCGCAACGACAAGGTCGACCGCATCCTCGGCCTCGAATACGGCGCCGACGACTATATCGCCAAGCCGATCGACGAGCGCGAATTGCTGCCACGGGTACGCAATCTCCTGCGCCGCGTCAGCCATAGCCGCCTCGCCAGTCCGACGCAGACGCTGCATTTCGATCGCTATACGATGGACATGGGCCGCCGCGCGGTAACGGACGACGGCGGCCAGCCGGTGAGCCTCACCACCGCGGAGTTCGACCTGCTCAGCGTCTTCGTCCGAAATTCCGGCCAGGTGATGTCGCGCGAGCGCCTGATCGCCGCCGCCAGCCATCGCCGCTGGGATCCGTTCGACCGCACCATCGACACCCTGGTGCGCCGGCTGCGCCGCAAGCTGGAGGCCAATCCCGAGCGTCCCAGCCTGATCACCACGGTGCACGGCGCCGGCTATCTGTTCTCGGCTTGAGCCTCGTGGTGTCGGCCGTCGCGGTGGCAGGGCGCCTCTTGATCGGTCGATGGTCGGGTCAAGCCCGACCATGACGGGTGGGAGAAGCAGCCCCTTTCTCGGCGTCACGGTCGGGCTTGACCGGGCCATCCATCCGCTCGAAGGCACCGGTTTCCAAGAGCTTGAGCCTGTCCGCTGGGTCGGACGGGGCCAACTGGTCGAGATGGGCGTGAGCGCAGCGCAGCGCCTCCCGGTGCGCTTCGACGACCAGCACAGCGGCATCCGATATGGCGGCGAGGCCCCCCGAGCCGGCGACAGTCTCCAATTCCTGCGCCGCCGCCGCGAGGGCATCGAAGCCAGCATTGGCCGCCGCTCCGGCCAGGCGATGCGCATCATCTGCGATGTCGGAGGGGTCGAGGCGCGAGCAGTTCTCGGCGATGGCCGCGACCGCGTGGTCCGCGACATCGACGAAGGACGTCATGATGCGGCGGGCGCGGGCATCGCCGAGCTTCTCGCGCAGGTGGGCGAAGCGCCGAGGCTCGGGCATGGGGAGGCGGCGGCTCGGCCGGCGACGCAGCGCCGCTTGCAACTTGCCGGCCTCGACCGGCTTCTCGATGATGCCGTCGATGCCGCAGAGCAGGTAGAGGGGCCGGTCGGTGGGGGACGGCGAAGCGGTGAGGCCAAGGATCGGACCTTCGTGCCGCCGCGGCCCGTGATTGGACCGGATCATGCGGGTCGCAGCCAACCCGTCCACGCCGGGCATGCGGATGTCCATCAGCACGAGGTCGAAGCTCTCGCGCTCCAACGCCGCGATCGCCTCCGCTGCCGAGGCAGCGGTGCGCACCTGGCAGCTTTCGGCGCGGAGGAGCTCGGCGACCACGTCGCGGTTGAGCGCCACGTCGTCGACGACGAGCACCCGCGACGCGACGGCCACCGTCTCGTCCTCCTCGACGTCGGCCGTCAGGCCGAAGGGGAGCTGGACGCGGAAGGTCGAGCCACGGCCGATCTCGCTGTCGACCGAGATGGTGCCACCCATCGCTTCGGCGAGCCCCTTGCTGATGGCCAGTCCGAGGCCGGTCCCTCCATAGCGGCGGCCGCGCCCCGTCTCCGCCTGGGAAAACGGCTGGAAGAGCCGGGAAACGACGTCGGGTGCGATGCCGATGCCGCCGTCGATCACCTCGATGGCGAGCACGATCTGCTCCTCATCACGCCCGACGGCGTCGATGCGGACCTCGATGGTCCCTTTGTCAGCGAATTTGAGGCCGTTGCCGACCAGATTGACGACGATCTGCTGGAGTCGTGCCGGGTCGCCGAAGACGAGCGGCGGCAGCGGCGTCAGCAGCGACACGCGCGCGACCAGCCCCGTCTCGGGCGCCGCCGCACTCGCCAGGGTCACCGCCGCCGTGATCGTCTCACGGGGATCGAACGGTTGGCGCTCCAGGCGCAGATGGCCGATCTCGATGAGCGCCAGATCGACGATGTCGTTGATGATCACACTGAGCGTCCGGCTGGCCTGCACCATGCGCCGCACGATGTGCATGGCCGGATCCGGCAGGGGCTGCTTGGCCAGAAGCTGCGCCAGGCCGAGCACGCCGTTGACCGGTGTGCGCAGCTCGTGGCTGATCATCGCCAGCGATTCCGACTTCATCTGTCCGAGGGTTTCGGCCGCGGTCTTGGCGCGCCTGAGCACCATTTCCGCCTCGTGACGAACCGTGATGTCGACGGCGCTGGCGATGATCATGCGGCGGGCGCGCACGCGCAGCGACTGGCGCGAGACGAGCATGTGGCGAACGGAGCCGGACGGATCGGCGAGTGCGAACGCGCGCGTCTCGGCCTGCGCATCGGCCCCCTTGGCTCCCACGAGCCATTGGAAGAGCTCTGCGTGGCGGCGGAGTTCCGTCTGGAGGCCGGCGGGCGATCCGGCCGTGTCTCCCGCGAACAGCTCGCGCGCCGGCGCGTTGGCGAGTTGCGGCCGGCCGTCCGTGTCGATCAGGAGAAGCGGCACCGGTGACGCCTCGAGCAGGCGGCGGACTGAATAGTCGCTCAGCCGGCTCTCGCGCACGAGGAGCAGCAGCGAGCCCAGGAAGACGACGCAGCCGAGATCGATGGTGAGCCTGCTCAAGAGGCCGACAGCGAGCGCCGTGAGCGGTGCGGAGGTCATCACGGCGACGGAGTTGTCGCGCATGCCGGCGAAGAGTTTGCCATTGCGGATGACGAACTTGCCGTTTGTACCCTCGGGCCGCGCGAGGTCCACGCCGAGCAGCGCGAGCGTGGGCTCGCGCTGCTCGGCGGAGGTCGGCCGAACGGCAACCGTCGCTTGGCCGCTCAGGGGCGCCAGGCCCGACGACGTCTCGCTCCGTGCCCGCCCGGGATCGTCGAGCACAGTCTTCACCTCGGCAATGCGCGGGTCCGCCGCGACGGTGGCGAACTGAAGGGCCAGCCGCGCCTCGTGGATGGACAGGTTGCTCAGGATATCCTTGCGCGCCTGCAGCAGCAGGAAGGCGAGCGACGAGACGAGGATGATGGCGACCAGGCCCGTCCGCGCCTCGCCGGGCGTGCGCGAGAAAAGCCGCCTGGTGCGTGTGCCCGCCATCCGACCGTCAGTCGATCGCTTCCGCGCCGAGCGAGCCGCGCCCGAGGCCGGCTCCGAGCGAGTGCGGCGCAAGCGTCGCGAGCATGAGGTAGAGCAGGCCCGCGACAGGGGCACCGACGAGGGGCGTCATGTCACCCATGAAGTCGGCACGGATGACGAGAGCGATGGCGACCGCCGCCGCGAGCGCGACCAGCGCCGCGGCGTTGCAGCGGACGTCGCGCGCCCGGGAAAAGCCGATATGGCCGCGCACGACGTAATAGTCGGCGACGATGATGCCGCCGATCGGCGGCACGACCGCGCTCAGCAGGATCCCCCAGTCGAAGACGTCATCTACGACGCCGCCGAGCGCCAGGACAAGGCCGAGAGCGGCGGCTCCTCCGGAGACGAGCGCCCACGACACGCGGGGAAACGCGCTCTTCAGCGTCACGCTGGCGTTGGCAAGGCAGGCATCGCATGTGGTCCAGTGCGACAGCACGATCAGGCCCAGCAGCAACAGCGACAGCGGATCGCCGCGCGTGAAGAGATCGTCGAGCCGCACATGGGCGGCGCCGATCAGCACGCCGAGGATCAGGAAGAGCAGGTTGGAGACGATGAAGCCGATCGCCATGGCATGGATCGCTTCGTTGCCCGTGCGGCAGTAGCGCACGATGTCGCCCGTCATCGTGCCGCTGACGACGAACATGCCGAACACGACGCCGACGCCGGTGCCGAACGAGAGCGTGCCGCTCAGCGGGCCGTCGAAGACTGTGCCGAGACTCGGACCGATATCGCGAACGGCGACGGCCACGGCGAAGAGGATCATGGCCGGGAAGGCGATCGCCGTGACATTGAAGCCGCGGCTGAGGCCCGAGACCACGGGAGCGGCGAACAGCAGTCCGAACAGCAGCAGCCAGCCCGTCGGCGCCGAGGCAAGGCCGGTGGCATCCGCCAACACAGCGGTCGTCAGCATGACGTGGAAGCCGAACCAGCCGGCCACCAGGGCCGCGAGCAGCACGCCCGGCAGGATCGCGCCTACGCGTCCGAAGACGGCCGTCAGCATCAGCTGCGAATTGAGGCCCCAGCGGCCGGCCGCGAATCCGATTGCCGCCGAGTAGATGAAGAGCAGCCAACTGCCCAGGATGGACGCCAGGAGGGCATCGAGTGTCCCGAGCTCTGCCTGCAGGCGGGCACCGACCAAAATGGAGGCAAAGGCCGAGGTGAACCCGGACCAGGCGAAAGCCGGACGCACCAAGCCGCGCCGCGCGGCGAGCGGCACGGGCCAGATGATGTCCTGTCCGTCAGCGATCGTCCGCTCCGCCATTCCGTCCCGGGTCGATCCGCAGGAGCGCGCCGCTGCCCCCCGTACCATCGTCGCGATTGTGCAAGCAATTGCTATGCCAGCACCGGAGTCCCGATTGGTACAGTCGTCGGGGGCGGGGACGCTTAGGGCGTCGCCGGCTCCAGGTAGCTTTCCCACGCGTCGATGGAGACGGCGAGCGACGGATCGGCCTCGGGGCCCCACAGCTCCCGGGCCGAGAAGCGCACGCAGTAGAGCCACTGCGGATTTTCACCCTGACCATGGGCATGGGTATCGGGCAGCACGTAGCCGCCGTGGACGATCTCGACGGTGCCGAGCTTGCCCCGGGCATAGCGCGGCAACCGCGTGTGGCCCCTAGGGTTCATCTCACGCGCCCGCAGGCGGTCGCCGACGGCGAAGCGCGCCGGCGTCGCGACAGGCCGGTCGTAGGACGAGCCCTTGGCCATGGCGGCCAACGCGGCTTCTGCGGAGAGCACGCGCGGGATCGGGCGGGGCGCTTCGAGTGCTCGGCCCTGTGCCAGTTCCTCCGCCGTGACCAGCCCGTGAGCGAGGAGCAGCCGCTCGAGCCCTTTGGTCCAGATTTCGTAGTAGCTGGAGGCGAGATAGTCGGCCGGGTGCAGGCTCTCGCGCATGTGCCGCGAGGCATCAATGTTCCAGACGCCGCCGCCGCCGACCGCGACGGTGAGCGCCAGGGCCCGTCGCTCCCACGGGGCATGAAAGCGCACCGCCTCGTCCTCGGGCATCACCGGGCCGAAGCCCATCATGCCGCCCATGTCCTGCGCACCGTTCATGGCGTCGCTCCCTCCGGCGCGCGGGCAAGGCCGGTGCCGATCATCGAGTCGCGTGTCACCAGGTCGGCCAGGGCCTCTTCCGTCCAGCCATCGGTGTCGGCTGGCCGCCGGGGAATGACGAGGTAGCGGATCTCGGCCGTCGAATCCCAGACGCGGATGGTGGTTTCGGCCGGCAGCGCGACGCCGAAATCGGCCAGCACGGCGCGGGGCTCGATCACGGCACGGGAGCGGTAGGGGGCCGACTTGTACCAGACCGGGGGCAGGCCGAGCACCGGCCAGGGATAGCAGGAGCACAAGGTGCACACGACCATGTTGTGCACGTCGGGGGTGTTGGCCACCGCCACCAGGTGCTCGCCCTGGCGGCCGGTGTAGCCGAGCGCATGGACGGCGGCGGTGCCGTCGGCGAGCAGCCAGTCCCGGTAGGCCGGATCGTTCCAGGCTCTGGCGACGACGCGGGCGCCGTTGCGCGGGCCCACCCGGTGCTCGTAGAGCTCGACGATGGCGTCGAGCGCCGCCGGATCGACATAGCCCTTCTCGACGAGCAGCGATTCCAGCGCCTTCACGCGCAAGGCGATCGGCGCGGGCTCGCCGCCCTCGTGACGGTGGTCATGGTCGTGACCGGCATCGCTCATGGCAATCTCCGCTGGGTCCGGCGCTCGACGGCGAAGATGATCGCTCAAAGCCGCGCTGTCGAGCGGCGGCTTCCCGCGTCGGCGCGCAGCGTCCGGGGACGTTGCGGCAGCTGGAGCCTTCCGCCAGTTGCTCCGCCGCGCTCGGGACAACCTCCCCACGAGGGGAGGCCGTTCAACGGCTTTACGGCGTCATGACCATCCCATTGCGTGTCGATAATCTCGGCGAGCGCTACGGGTATCCGCCCGGGCCGTCGCGGCGGCGGGTCAGCCAGAGGCGCTCGGCGGGGCCGGGGCCCAGGGCGAGCGCGGCCGTGTAGGCGGCGCGGGCCTCGCCCAGGCGGCCGAGGCGCCGCAGCAGATCCGCACGCACGGCGTGGTAGGGCAGGAACCGGTCGAGGCCCTGCGCCGGCAGCGCCTCGATCTCGGCGAGCGCTGCCGCCGGGCCGTCGACCTCGGCCAGGGCGACGGCGCGGTTCAGTCGCACGATGGGGTCGTCGCGACAGGTGAGCAGCAGGTCGTAGAGCGTCAGCACCGCCGTCCAGGGCGGTGGTTCGTCCAGGCGCTGGCGGCGGCACCAGAGCCGATGAATGGCGGCCTGGATGGCGCGGGGCGACGGCGGCCTCGGGCTGATGGCGTGGGCCAGATAGGCGTCGGCCTCGGCGATCAGCGCGCGGTCCCACAGGCGCGGATCCTGCTCCGCCAACGGCACCATCAGGCCGTCGTCGTCGAGGCGGGCCGGCCGGCGTGCCTCGGCGTAGCGGACGGTCGCCGCCAGCGCCGCGGCCTCCGGCTCGTCCGGCAGCATGGCAGCGAGCAGGCGGGTCAGCCGCAGCATCTCGGGCCCATAGCCCGCATGCGGGCCAGCGCCGGCCGCGTCTTCATGGGCCTTGGCATAGGCCACCTCCAACGTCGACAGCACCGCCTGCAGGCGCTCCGGCCAGGCGGTCGGCGCGGGAATCTCGAAGGGCACGCCCGCTTCGGCGATCTTGCGCTTGGCCCGCACGAGCCGCTGCGCCAGGGTCGGCTCCGGCAGCAGGAAAGCGCGCGCGATCTCGGCCGTGCCAAGCCCGCAGACCAGCCGCAGGGTCAGCGCGGCGCGGGCCTCGATCGCGACGGCCGGATGGCAGCAGACGAAGATCAGCCTGAGCCGCTCGTCCGGGATCAACTGGGCGTCGTCGCTCATGACGTCCTCCGCGGTGGGTGCGGGCTCAGGCGGCTCCGGCGCCAGGCGCTCGCGCGTGCGCCGGCGGCGCAGTGCATCGAGCGCCCGGCGTTCGGCGGCGCGATAGAGCCAGGCGGCAGGATCACGCGGCGCGCCCTCCCGTGGCCAAGCCTCCAGCGCGCGCACGCAGACTTCGGCGAACGCCTCCTCGGCGAGATCGAGGTCGCGGAAGCGGGCGGCGAGCGCGCCGATGACGCGTCCGCCCGCCTGGCGCACCACGTCCGCCAGCGCCTGCGGCTCCGCGGCCTCGCCGCTCATCGCCTCAGGCCGACGCGGATGGGCTCGCCTCGCCCGGCGGCGTCAGCAGTGGCCGGATCTCCACGGCGCCATCACGCGTCAGCGGCACACGCCTGGCCAGGGCGATGGCGGCGTCGAGATCGGCCGCCTCGACGATGTAGAAGCCGCCGAGCTGCTCGCGCGCCTCGGCGAACGGCCCGTCGTGGATGGCTGGCGCCCATCGGTGGTGCGCACCGTGGTGGTGAAGGCGCTGCCCTTCAGGCCGGCGCCGGTGATGCGCGCGGCGCCGAGCTCCTTGACGTAATCCCAGTGGCGGGCCGCCACCGCCTTCAGTGCCGGGCCATCTTTCTCGGGGCCGCCGTAGACCGCCTCGTCCTCGTACAGCATCAGCATATATTGCATGGGAGAGCCCTTCTCGTGTCCGCGGGCCGCGAAACTGCGGCGCCGGTACTCCCAAGGCGCACGGGCCGGGTGGATTTCGACAGCGGCCGGATATTTTTTCGCCGTCCGCTCCATGCCCGAGCGGAGGATGGCATGGCCGACATCGATCCCTTCGACCTCGAGCGCTTCGTCGCGGCACAGGCGCCGGTGATCGAGACGGCGCTGGCCGAGCTGACGGCCGGCCGCAAGCGCAGCCACTGGATGTGGTTCATCTTCCCACAGCTCGAGGGCCTCGGCTATTCCGCCATGGCGCAGCGCTATGCCATCGGCTCGCTTGCGGAGGCGCGCGCCTATCTCGCCCATCCGCTGCTCGGCCCGCGGCTCGTCCGCTGCACTGAGGCCGTTCTGGCGATCGAAGGTGGCCGGCTCCCTGCGATCTTCGGCTCACCCGACGACATGAAGTTCCGCTCGTCCATGACGTTGTTCGCCCACGCGGCCGCCGCGGGCCAGACCTGCTTTGCGCAGGCGCTCGACCGCTTCGGCGGCGGCGCCGGCGACCCCAAGACGTTGAAGCGCCTCGAGGCTGCCGTCCGCTGAGGCCGAACCGCCATCCCTCCGGCTGCACGGGTCCCTTTGACAGGCAGAACGCCGATGTTACATTCACGTCCGTCAACTTACGCCGGCGTAAGATAGTCGGCGAGGACATAAGCCCGCATCCACCAGCGGGCGGGGGATGGCAATGCCAGCCCGAGCGAGTCCGATGCCGGTTGCGGCAGCATCGTCACCGCTCGGCGACACAAGACGGCCGGCTGTTCCGGCCCCAGGGAGGGTACTATGACCGATCCGCATTCTCGCGGCTCCACCATCGACCGCCGTCGCCTGATCGGCGCCTGCCTCGCCGGGGCCGGCCTTGTCGTCTTCGATCTGCCGGGCCGTGGCCGCGCCCAGGCCCAGCAGGGCAGTGCGCTCCGGGTGTCTGCCAACGTCAATCCGTCCACGCTCGACCCGGTGACCGGCCGCAGCGGCGGCGACCATCAGTTCCTCTATCCACTCTACGACACGCTGGTGCAGTGGGATCCCAAGACGCTGGCGGCGCGCCCCGGGCTCGCCCAGTCCTGGACCTACAAGGACGACACCACGCTGGTCCTGGAACTGCGCCCCGGTGTCACCTTCCACGACGGCACGCCGCTCGACGCCGAAGCGGTCAAGTTCAACCTCGACCGCGCGCTCGGCGACGCCAAGTCCAACATCAAGGTCGACCTGTCATCGGTGGATTCGGTCGAGGTGAGCGGGCCGACCACGGTCACCATCAAGCTCAAGGCCCAGGACCGCTCGCTGCCCCTCATCCTGTCCGACCGGGCGGGCATGATGGCGTCTCCCACCGCCGTCAAGGCGGGCGGCGGCAGCATCGACCGGGCACCGGTGGGCGCCGGCCCCTGGAAGTTCGTGAAGTGGGACGACGCCGCCATCGTCGTCTACGAGCGCAACCCGGCTTATTGGGACAAGGGCATTCCCAAGGTCGACCGGCTCGAGATGAAGGTGATTCCCGAGGTGGCGACCGGCGTGCGCTCCGTAATGGCCGGGGAGAACGACGTCGTCGTTGCCGTGCCGCCGATGCAGAAGGTGATCCTCGACCGCTCCGACAAGGTCGCGGTCTATGCGACGCCGTCGCTCTATCTGCACATGATCTACGTCGACTTCTCCAAGCCGCCGTTCAACGACGTGCGCGTGCGCAAGGCGCTCAACCTCGCCATCGACCGCTCCATCTTCAACAAGCTCGCTCTGGCGGGGCTCGGCCAGCCGGCGACGACGCTCTTCCCCACGGAGTTCTGGGCCTACGACCCCTCCCTCACCGATATCCTCGCCTACGACCCGGAACGGGCGAAGGCGCTGCTGAAGGAGGCCGGCACCCCTGAAGTCACCTTCACCGGCATCACCTATTCCGATCAGGCCGCGGTGAAACGGCAGGAAATCCTGATCGAGATGTGGCGCAAGGTCGGCATCAAGGCGCAGATGCGGACAGCCTCCGTGCCCGAGGCCTCCTCGGCGTTCTTCTTCCAGCGGCAGATCGACACCTTCGTTGCCGCCATCACCTCGCGGCCGGACCCGTCGATGGGGCTCTATACGCTGTTCGGCAAGTCCTCGCCCTACAACGGGGGCCGCCAGGAGATCCCGGGCATGGAAGCGGCACTGGCCGAATCGCGCATGGGCGCCACCCAGGAGCAGCGCAAGGTCGGGCTGTCCAAGGTGCAGCGGATCGCGCTCGATCAGGCGCTGTTCGTGCCGCTGGTGTTCGACGTCAGCATTACCGCCGTCAGCAAGAAGTTCGACGGCTTTCAGCCGAACCTGTTCGGACGGCCGCGGTTCGAGACCGTCGGCGTGGCGGCGAGCTGAGGGGAGGCGTTCATGCTCGACAAGCGTATGCCGCCGCGGAATGACGTGGTCATCCGCGACCTCATCGACCGGCGCGCACGGGAGATCCCCGACAACGTCTTCGCGGTGTTATCCGACGGCTCGGAATGGACCTTCGGAGAATTGCGCAGGCGGGTTCGCAATTGCGCGGAGGCGTTGCAGCGGCTCGGGGCCGGGCAGGGTGACTTCGTGCTGGTCTGGCTGCCCAACGGGCCGACCTGCCTCGAGGTGATGTTTGCCCTCAACTACCTCGGTGCCATCTACGTGCCGATCAACACCGGCTATCGCGGCGGCCTGCTGGCGCACGTCATCGACAATGCCGGCGCCAAGCTGATGATCGCGGACGCACAGTTGGTCGAGCGGCTGGCCGATGTGAGCCACGCCGATCTGCGCACGGTGGTGGTGGTCGGCGGCGGCGCCCGCGAGGTCCCGGGCCTCACCCTCCTGGATCAGGGCGTTCTGGTCGGCGATGGCGAGGCGCTGGCGCCGCCGCAGCGCCAGATCGAGCCCTGGGACACGCTATCGATCATTTACACGTCGGGGACCACCGGCCCGTCGAAGGGCGTGCTCATCTCGGCGCTGCAGATGTACGCGACGTTCATTCCCCGCGGCGTGCTCGAGCCCGAAGACCGCACGCTGGTGACGCTGCCCATGTTCCACGTGGGCGGTGCCGGGCCGATCTGGTCCACCCTGATGCGCGGCGGCTCCTTCGCGCTCACCGAGGCATTCCGCACCAGCGAGTTCTGGTCGACGATCCGCCGCTTCGGCATTACCCACACCATTCTGCTCGGGGCAATGACGCCCTTCCTGCTCAAGGAACCGGCGTCTGCCGAGGATCGCACGCACCCGCTCACCAAGGTGTCGATGATCCCGCTCACCGACCAGCACCGGGAGTTCACGGCGCGTTTCGGTATCGAGGTCTACACCGGCTTCAACATGACCGAGACATCCTCGCCGCTGCACTGCGGGCCTGATCCTGCGTCGCCGGGCACCTGCGGCCAGCCCCGCGACGGCATCGAGGCGCGCGTCGTCGACGAGAACGATTGCGAAGTGGGCCCGGGCGTGGTCGGCGAACTGATCCTGCGGGCCGACATGCCCTTTGCCCTGAACCACGGCTACCACAAGAATCCGGAAGCCACGGCCAAGGCCTGGCGCAACGGCTGGTTCCACACCGGCGATGCCTTCCGGCGCGACGAGGAGGGCAGCTTCTACTTCGTCGACCGCATGAAGGACGCCATCCGCCGGCGCGGCGAGAATATCTCGTCCTTCGAGGTGGAGAAGGAGATCGTCGCCTACGAGGACGTCCGCGACGCTGCCGTGGTGGCGGTGCCGAGCGAGTTCGGCGAAGACGAGGTGATGGCGATCCTCAGCCCGGCGCCGGGGCGCAACATCGATCTGCCGGCGCTCGTGGAGTTCCTCAGGCCGCGGCTCGCCCACTTCATGGTGCCGCGCTATTTCCGCGTCATCGACGACCTGCCGCGCACGCCCACCGAGAAGGTGCAGAAGCACCTGCTGCGCAGCGAGGGCATTACCCCCGATACCTGGGACCGCGAAAAGGCCGGCATCGTGCTCAAGCGCGAGCGCCTGACCCAGGGTACCGCTGCATGACCAATTTCCCCTCCCGGCCGACGAGAAGGCAATGATCAACAAGACGACGTCCGACCTGGCGGCTGAGCTCGATGCGCGGCGCCGCAAGGTGCACGCCATGGGCGGCGAGGCCAAGCTCGCTGCCCGGCGCGAGCGCGGCATCCTGAACGCACGCGAGCGCATCGACGCGCTGGTCGATCCGGGCAGCTTCACCGAGCTCGGCGAGTTCGCCCATTCGGCCCGCGACGAGGACAAGGACCGCACGCCGGCCGAGGGCATCGTCACCGGCTTCGGCCGGGTCGAGGGCCGCGAGGTGGCGGTTGCGTCCTTCGACCTGACGACGCTCGGCGCTTCGTCGTCGGTCACCAACATCCGCAAGCTCGCTTTCCTCAAGACGAGCGCCTCGCGCGCCGGCATTCCCTGCGCCTTCCTGATCGAGTCGGCCGGCGCGCGCATGCCCGACATCCAGGGCGCCGTCGGCATGGGCCGCATCGGCCTGCTGCCGGCCAACAACCGCGACCGGGACGTGCCCTGGGTCTGCGCGGTGCTCGGGCCGTGCTACGGCATGGGCACCTGGTACGCGGTGCAGTCCGACTTCTCCGTCATGCGGCGGGACGCCACCTTCTCGGTGTCCAGTCCCAAGGTCGTTTCGGTGGCCCTGAGCCAGGAATTGACCCCGGAAGAGCTCGGCGGCTCCGACGTGCACGCCGAGGTGACCGGCCAGATCGATCTGGTGACCGACACGGACGCGGAGGCGATCGCGGCGCTGCGCCGCTTCCTCGCCTACCTGCCGTCGAACTGCGCCGAGGCGCCGCCGCGGGCGGAGGGCCCGGTGCAAGCCCATGCGGCCGAAGAGGTCGACGCGCTCATTCCGGCCGCCCGGCACAAGATCTACGACGGCCGCAAGCTGGTCGAGCTGCTGGCCGATGCAGGCTCGGTGATGCCGTACCGGCAGCGCTACGGGCGCACGCTGGAGACGTCGCTGGCCCGGCTCAACGGCCGCCCGGTCGGCATCATCGCCAGCAATCCGATGCGCAAGGGCGGCGCCATCGATGGGCCGTCCTGCAACAAGATGACCGAGTTCATCGTGCTCTGCGACAGCTTCAACATCCCGCTGGTGCTGCTCGCCGATACGCCCGGCTTCCTTATCGGGCTCAAGCCCGAGCTGGACGGCGTCGCCGGCATGATCATGAACAACCTGCGGGCGCTGGCGCTGGCGAGCGTGCCCAAGCTCGCCGTCGTGGTGCGCAAGAGCTATGGCCAGGCCTACCTCAACCTCGGTGGCGGCGTCGCCGACGCCCTCGCCGTCATGACCACGGGCGAGGTCGGCTTCGTCGATCCGGCGGTCGCCGTCAGCGTCGTGCACAACCGCAGGCCCGAACCGGGTGACAACTCCTACGCCGAGCTCATGGACGACATGGTCGTCAGCAACTCGCCCTTCGAGCTCGCCGGCATCTTCGCCGCCCACGCGGTGATCCGTCCCGGCGAGACGCGGGAGTGGCTGATCCGCATGCTCGACGTCTACCAGCGCCGCATGCAGGGGGGCGTCAGCCAGCATCGCTTGGCCACGTGGCCGACGAGCCTCTAGGATCGAGGATGGGATGGCCGGGCTTGACCCGGCCATCCCATCCAGTCGGAAAAGTCGGCCCTCGCGGGGACGATCGAAAGGTGATGGCGGACGTGACGCAGGCCAGGCCCCGGTGGAACGGTGAGTTCGAATCATCGTCGGAGCAGCAGGCGCTGAAGCGCCGGCTCATCCTGCGCGAGGCGGGCGCGGCCTTCAACGAGCGCGGCTTCCGCAACGTTTCGCTCGACGAGGTCGCGGTCAAGCTCGGGATCTCCAAGACGGTCTGCTACTATTACTTCCGCGACAAGAACCATCTGCTGCTGAGCTGCGTCGAGATCGGCTTCGAGCTGGCCGAGCACGCCCTGGACGTGGCCGAGGCGCTGGACGGCCGGGGGCTCGACAGGGTCGTCGCGTTCACGCGCACCTATGTCGAGGGCATCACCTCGGACTTCGGCAGCTGCGCCGTGCTGACCGACATGAATTCGCTGCACGCCGACGACCTCAAGGCCGTGCGCACCCGCCAACGGCAGTTCGGCCGGCGCCTCATCAAGCTGGTGGAGGCAGGCCAGGCGGATGGCAGCATCGATGTGGCGAACGCCCGGGCGGCAGTGAGCTGGATCGTCAGCGCGCCGCTCATGATCCCCCGCCTGACCGAGCTGTGGCAGAGCCAGGGCACGGCCTGGCTCGCCGACCATTACGCCGAGTTCACGCGCCGGTCGCTGGCGCGGCGGTGAGGGTGGCCCCCCGCGAAGCCGACGCCCATCCGGTGACGCGACAACACGACGACAAGGAGACGTCCCACGTGACGACGCAGGTCGAATCCCGAGCCCTCCTGACCGATGTGGAGGAGGCGAAGGCGTCGCTGACCGACGCCCGCCGCGGCGCGGCGCTGGAGCGTCAGCGCAAGCGCGCCGACATGACCGCGCGCGAGCGCATCGCCTATCTCTGCGACAAAGGCTCGTTCCAGGAGATCGGCGGCCTCGCCCATCCCAAGGAGGGCGCGGCGAAGCGGGCCCCGGCCGACGGCGTGGTCGTCGGCACCGGGCGGGTCGACGGCCGCTGGTGCGCCGTCGTCTCGCAGGATTTCAGCGTGTTCGGCGGCTCCATCGGCGAGATCGGCAGCGACAAGACCAGCCGTATCGCCCATATCGCACGCGAGCAGGGCATGCCGCTGGTCATGCTGCTCGACGGCGGCGGTCACCGCATCCAGGGCGGCCAGAACTCCCGGCACTTCGCCAAGGCCGGCCCGTTCTTCCACGAGCTGGCGCGCATGTCGGGCTGGGTGCCGATGGTCGCGGCCATGCTCGGCGCCGGCTTCGCCGGGCCGACCAACTACGCCGGCATGGCCGACTTCGTCGTGATGGTGCGCGGCCGCTCCACCATGGGCCTGGCCGGGCCGGCACTGGTGAAGGCCGGTACGGGCGAGGAGATCGGCCTGGAGGAGCTCGGCGGCGCCGAGGCCCAGGTCGACCGCCACGGCCTCGCCGACCTCGGCGTCGAGAGCGAGGCGGCGGCGATCGATGCGGTGAAGCGCTATCTCTCCTATCTGCCGTCCAATGCCCGCCAGCCGCTGCCGCTCGGGCCGCCCGACGATCCACTCGATCGGCGGGCGGAAGCGCTGCTCGACCTCGTCCCGGCCAACACGCGGCGCGTCTACGACATCCGCAAGGTGATCGACCACGTCGTCGACGCCGGCAGCTCCTTCGAGATCAAGCCGACCTTCGCTCGCAACATCGTCACGTCACTCGCCCGGCTCGGCGGGCGCCCGGTGGGTGTCATCGCCAACCAGCCGATGCGGCTCGGCGGCATGCTCACCTCGGACGCCTGCGACAAGGCCGCCCACTTCATCGCGGTGTGCGACGCCTTCGGCCTGCCGCTGGTCTACCTGATCGACGTGCCCGGCTTCTCGATCGGCTCCGGCGCCGAGCGCACGGTGCTGGGCCGGCACAGCGCCAAGATGGTGTTCGAGCTGGGCCAGGCCACGGTGCCGCGGATCTCCGTCGTGCTGCGCAAGGGCTACGGCCTCGGCTACTTCGCCATGTGCGGCGGCCGCAGCTTCGGCGCCGACGCGAGCTTCGCCTGGCCGACGGCCGAGATCTGCGCCATGTCGATCGAAGGCTCCGTCGACGTGGCCTACCGCCAGGACTACGAGAAGGCGGCCGATCCCGCCGCTCGCCGGCAGGAGCTGATCGACAAGATCCGGGCCGACATCGGCGTCCTGGAGGCGGCCGGCGGCTTCGGCATCGACGACGTGATCGATCCCCGCGATACCCGCTTCCAGCTGATCTCGGTGCTCAGCCGGGCGCCGGCCCGGCGCGACAACCGCCAGCCGCCGAAGTTCAGGAGCATTGTCCCGATCTGACGGCCCCCGGCTCGGCGGCGCTGCGACGGCGGCGAGCCGCCACCTGGCGCCGGCAGCCGTCCCGACACAAGAAGGCAGGAGGAAGTGATGGAGAACGGCTGGACCGATCCGCGCGTGCCCGCAGCGGACGTCTGCGTCCTGCGCGACGTGCTCGAGCGCTACGTCCGAACGCAGCCGGACAAGGTCTTCCTTCGGTTCGCCGACGGCGGCGAGTGGACCTACCGGCAGATGCGCGAGGAAGCCGTGCGGGCGGCGCACGGCCTGCGCGCCCTCGGCGTCAAGCAGGGCGAGCACGTGCTGTCATGGCTGCCCAATGGCCGGGACGCCTTTCGCGTCTGGTTCGGCCTCAACTATCTCGGCGCCGTTTATGTGCCCGTCAACCTGGCCTATCGCGGCAGCATCCTGGCCCATGTGGTGGAGAACTCCGACGCGCGGCTGATCGTAGCCCACGCCGAGCTCTGCGGCCGGCTCGGCGCCATCGACCGCGCCAAGCTGGAGGAGGTGGTGGTGATCGGCGGCGAGGCCGGGGCTGACACGGGGTTGGCCGTGCATCCGGCCGGCGCATTGCTCGCCGCGGAGGCCGGCGAGCCGCCGGCCCTCGAGCGCCCGATCATGCCGTGGGACACACAATCGATCATCTACACCTCCGGCACCACCGGGCCGTCGAAGGGTGTGTTGTCGAGCTATCTGCACCTCTATTCCATGGGGGCGGAGCCATGGCCCTATTTCGGGCCCGACGACCGAGGCATGTGCAACCTGCCGCTGTTCCATGCCGGTGGCACCGGCGCCGTCTATCGTTCGCTGGTGCGCGGCGCCTCGGTCGCCGTCTTCGACGCCTTCTCGACCCAGGATTTCTGGCGGCTCGTGCGCGAGCACGGGGTGACGACCACGGTGCTGCTCGGCGTCATGGCGACCTTCCTGGTCAAGCAGCCGCCGTCGGAGGAGGATCGCGGCCACGGGCTCAAGTCTGTCACCATGGTGCCGCTGTGCGAGGACGCGGAGCTGTTCTCGCAGCGCTTCGGCGTCGAGGTCTACACCACCTTCAACATGACCGAGACGTCGTGCCCGATCGTCTCGGAGCGCAACCCGGCCGCGCTCTCCAGCTGCGGCAAGCCGCGTGCCGGCGTCGCCGTGCGCATCGTCGACGCCAATGACTGCGAGGTCCCGGTCGGTGAGGTGGGTGAGCTCGTCGTGCGCACCGACCGGCCATGGGCGATGAACCACGGTTACTACAAGAACCCGGAAGCCACCGCGAAAAGCTGGCGCAACGGCTGGTTCCACACGGGCGATGCGTTCCGCATGGACGCCGCCGGCGACTTCTTCTTCGTCGACCGGATGAAGGACGCCATCCGCCGGCGCGGCGAGAACATTTCATCCTTCGAGGTCGAAACCGAGATCTGCGCACACCCCGCCGTGAAGGAGGCGGCCGTCGTCGCCGTGCCGAGCGAATTCGCGGAGGACGAGGTGCTGGCGGCGGTGTCGCTGACGGACGGAGCCCAGCTCGATCCGGCCGAGCTGATCGCCTTTCTGTTGCCGCGCATGGCCCATTTCATGGTGCCGCGCTATGTGCGCGTGCTGCCGGACCTGCCGAAGACGCCGACCCAGAAGGTGCAGAAGCACATCGTGCGCAGCGACGGGATCACCGCCGACACCTGGGACCGTGAGGCGGCTGGCATCCGCATCAAGCGCGAGAAGATCGGGATCTCCGCCTGACGCGTGGCGGTTTCCCGCGGGCTACATCAAGCTGCCACCAGAACAGCGGAACGACGGAGGGACAAGATATGACCAAGGACATCGGCGCTCCGCTCGTGCGGCCGGACGGTGACATTTCCCGGCGCGGGCTGCTCAAGGCAGCCGCCGCACTCGGCGGCGGGCTCGCCCTGCCTGGGCTCGGCTGGGCTCAGGGGGCGGGCGAGCCGTTCAAGATCGGCTGGGTGAGGCCGACGACCGGGCGCCTTGCCTCGTCCTTCGCGCCGCTCTACGCGGGCGGCGTGATCGCCATCGACGAGATCAACGCCGCGGGCGGCATCATGGGGCGGCCGATCGTCCGCGATGAGCAGGATGACGAGGCATCACCCGCCAAGGAGCCCGGCATCATCCTCAAATACCAGGGGGCGGGCATCCACTTCGTGTGCGGTCCGACCGGCTCCTCGCAGGCGCTGGCGTCGCTCTCGGCCACCACGGCGCGCAAGATGATTCAGACCACCTATGGTCTTGCCGCCGATATGGGCAACGGGCGCAAGTATCCCTACCACTACCAGCTGATCTTCAACTCCGACCAACAGGCGGTCGCCTGCGTGAGCTATCTGACGGACGTGCTGAAGCTCAAGAAGATCGGCATCCTGCAAGAGAGCACTGCCTATGGGGAGCAGATCACGCCCGTGTCGAAGGCGGAGCTGAAGAAGCGGGGTCTCGATCCCGTCGACGTGCAGGTGTTCCCGATCACCGCTCCGGATCTTTCGGGCTACGTCCAGGCCCTGCGCAAGGCCGGCGCCGAGGGCATCCTGATGTGGATGTCGACTGTCCCCAATGCGGCCATGATCTTCAATGCCATGAACGCGATGAAGTGGTTCCCGCCGATCACGGGTCACACGTCCCTCTTCCTGGAATCACTGCTCGACCTGGTGCCGCGCGAAGCACTCACGAACGTCTACGGCACCTGGTACAAGTCCCTGACCTGGACGGCCACGGAGAGTCCGGCCCCGCGCCAGGTCGAGTATGCCAAGAAGATCCTCGCCGCTCCCGATGCCAAGGGCAGCGAGATCAATGCGGCCGGCAGCCCGTACTACGATTTCCTTCATCTGCTGAAGATGGCCATCGAGCAGGAGAAGAGCTTCGACGTGGAGCGCGTCAAGGCCGTGCTCGACAGTACCAAGGGCTACAAAGGCATGCTCGGCACCCTGAGCTTCACGCCGGAGCAGCACTGCGGCATCGATGTTGCCGACTTGGTGATGGCGACGGTCACCTCGGCGCGCGAGCCGAAGGCCATGGGCATCTTCCGGGAGCGCGCTCCGGGCTGAGCATGGTACCAGCGTCATGGCCGGGTCGCGCCCGGCCATGCCGGCGAGGGGGCAGGGCGTCTGCCGGCGTAGCCTCGCCCCGACCGGGATGCCCTCGGGGGACCGCGACGTCAGCCGGCCTGGCGCAGCTGAGACTGCGGCAGCACCTGCCGCTCGGCGGTCGAACCGGGCCCCGGGCGCACATGGACGTCCTTGGCGGAGAGCGGCTCGTTGCACTCCGAGCACACCATGACCGGGTCGAACAGCTTGCCGCACAGCTTGTGCTCGTGCAGCAGAGGGCGGCCGCGCTCGTCCGCCATGTGAATGTCGCCCCAATGGACGATGGCCATGATCACGGGGTAGAGTTCGAGGCCGCGCTGGGTCAGGATGTATTCATAGCGCTTGGGGCTGTCCTGGTAGGGGACGCGGCGCAGCACGCCGTAGCGCACGAACTTCTTCAGCCGGTCCGACAGCAGATGACGCGTGATCCCGAGCCTGGCCTGGAAGTCGTCGAAGCGCCGCACGCGCAGGAAGCAGTCGCGCAGAATCAGCAGGCTCCAGCGGTCGCCGATCACCGCGACGGTGCGCGCCACCGAGCACTGCTCCTCTTCGAGCGTGGTCCACTTCATCGTCCTCTCCATCTGGCCTAGAGCGCTTCTCCCTGATCGGGTGGAATCACCCGATCAGGGAGAAGCGCTCCAGATTAAAAGACTTGGAGCATTTCTAACCGATCAGATGATTCCATCTGATCGGGAAATGCTCTAGCGAGCCACGGATGGCGCCGAGATGGGCGTCGTGCCTGTGGGCCTCAAGACCCCGGATATATAGGTTCCATTTTTGCCCATAAAGGTCAATATCTCTGCCGTTTCTAGCACGAGATCGTACAAAATGCCGTCTCACGCGCCGTTACGGGCACGGCCGGTCGGCCGGCTTGACCGTTCTCTAAGGGAACGATAGCACCTCCGAGGTGACCGCGACCGGCTGGGCCGGCAGTTCCGCGCTGCCGTCCGCTGCTTGGCTTGGGCGCATCCGCCTCTATCGTGGCTGCCGGCGGGGCCAGGCCCGCGAACCATGGGAGGCGTGCGTGAGCGAAGGGGACAAGGCCGCCGAGATCGAGCAACGGCGTGCGCGCGCCGGGCTGCAGGGCGGCGCGGAGGCGATCGCCAAGCAGCACGGGCGCGGCCGGCTGACCATTCGCGAGCGCATCGATCGCGTCCTCGATGCGTCCTCGTTCCGCGAGGTCGGGCCGATCGCCGGCAAATCGGAGGTCGCGGCCGACGGCAGCACCAGCTTCACCCCCGGCAATTTCGTTGTCGGCTTCGGCCGCATCGGCGGGCGCAACTGCGTCGTCGCCGGCGAGGACTTCACCCAGGCGGCCGGCTCGCCCAATGCCGCCGGCCTGCGCAAGAGCGTCTATACGGAGGAACTTGCGATCCAGTATCGCGTGCCGCTGGTCCGCTTCCACGAGGGGTCGGGCGGCAGCGTCGGGGGCAGCGACAAGGCGGGGCCGTCGCTGCCGGAGGCGCTGCACGGGCGGCATCGCTTCTTGTCGGTCGCCCAGGCGCTGGCGACCGTGCCGGTCGTCAGCGCCGCCGTCGGCACCGTGGCCGGTCTGCCCGCGGGCCGGCTAGTGTCGTCGCACTACACGGTCATGACGCGCACCTCGCAGGTGATCATCGGCGGGCCGGCCCTGGTGGAGCGCGCGCTCGGCATGAAGGTCAGCAAGGAGGACCTCGGCGGACCGACGATCCACGAGAAGAGCGGTGTCGTCGACGACGTGGTGGAGGACGAGGCGGCGGCCTTCGATGCGGTTCGCACCTTCCTGTCCTATCTGCCGCAGAACGTCTGGGAGCTGCCGCCGCGGAGGGCCACCGACGATCCGCCGGGCCGCATGGATGCGGCGCTCGACGGGATCGTGCCGGCCAATCGGCGCCGGGTCTACGACATTCGGGCGGTCGTCCGGTCGGTGCTGGATCAGGGCTCGTTCTTCGAAATGGGACGGCGCTTCGGGCCGGGACAGGTCGTCGGCCTGGCCCGGCTCGCCGGTTACCCCGTCGGCATCTTCGCCAACGACGTCAGGCATTTCGGCGGCGCCATCACCGCCGACGGCGCGCAGAAGCTGCGCCGCTTCGTCGAGTTCTGCCAGACCTTCCACCTTCCCGTCATCTCCTTCGTCGACGAGCCGGGCTTCATGATCGGCCCCGAGGCGGAGCGCGCCGCCACCATGCGCTACGGCGCCATGGCGCTCGCCACCGTCGCGCTGGCGACGGTGCCGTGGGCTACGGTCAGGGTGCGCAAGAGCATGGGCCTGGCGAGCTATGCCCACGTCGCACCCGGCGCCTTCGTGCTGGCCTGGCCGACGGTCGAGATGGGCGCGTTGCCGCTCGAGGGCGGCGTCGCCGTCGCCTTCAAGCACGAGATCGCCCAGGCGGAGGATCCGGCCGCCAAGCGCGCCGAGCTCGAGGCCGAGCTCGCCGCCCGGCAAAGCCCGTTCCGCCAGGCCGACGGCTTCGCCGTGCACGACCTGATCCACCCGCGCGAGACGCGGCCGCGGCTCGCCGACTGGATCGAACTGGTGCAGCCGCTGCTCACCGCCCAACTCGGCCCCTCGTCATTCTCGTACCGGCCTTGAGGAGCGCGGTTGGCGGAGGACGAAGCGATTCCGATCGCTGAAATGGTGACTTATATTTTGTGAAACCAGGTATAGTAAGCAGGCCGACGTTGATCGCAAAGCAGTCGAGAGCTTCGATCCTTGCCGACACCATGCACACGTCGTTCCGACCCAAGGGGCGGCGGATCGTTTGGGAGGGCACAATGAAGTGTCTGCGCATCTACGCCACGCCGGATGGCGAGTCCCGTTTCGACGAAATCGACATTCCGACAAGCGAGCGGCCGATCTTTCCTGATGCGGCGCCGTTCGAACTATCGGCCTCATATCCCGCCGCACGTATCCGTTTCACGCGCATTCCCGCGGGCATGCGCGTCCTCGGCTATCATACGGTGCCGGAGCCGACGCTCACGGTGAGGCTCGAAGGCTCGGTGGAGTATGAGACGAGCGATGGCGAGGTGCGGCAAGTCTCCGCGGGGAGCTTTGTGCTGTTGGAGGATGTGCAGGGGAAGGGCCACATCTCACGCCACTCTCCGGAAGCCCAGACAGTCCTTTGGATCGCGCTGCCGAACGGGCTCGACCTGTCGGACGGCTAGCGTACTTCCGCGCTTCTTCGATCGCCGAAATGCTCTATCTGTATGATTTGTCGCACTTTCTTCACGCGAACCGGCGCCCACTTCGCTCGAAAACGCTCTAAAGCGCTCCGCGGGTCGAACACCAGGCGGAGATAGCTGGAGCCCCTCCAGACCACGCGATTCGAGAGCGGCGGTGGTGGTCGGCTGCTCACGACATCAGCGGCAGCAGCTTGTCGAGGGTGACGGGATAGTCCCGCACGCGCACGCCGGTGGCGTTGTAGATGGCGTTGGCGACCGCCGCCCCCACCCCGCACAGGCCCAGTTCGCCGACGCCTTTCGCCTTCATGGGCGACGACATGGGGTCGGCCTCGTCGAGGAACGCGACCTCCTGGTGCGGGATGTCGGCGTGGACGGGCACCTCATAGCCGGCGAGGTCATGGTTGACGAAGAAGCCGCGGCGCTTGTCGACGACGAGCTCTTCCATCAGCGCCGCGCCGACACCCATCGTCATGGCGCCGATCACCTGGCTGCGCGCGGACTTCGGATTGAGAATGCGGCCGGCGGCGCACACGGCGAGCATCCGGCGCACGCGGATCTCGGCGGTCGCCGCATCCACACCCACCTCGACGAAATGCGCTCCGAACGTGGACTGCTGATAGCGCTTGGCGAGGTCGCCGTATTCGATCTTGTCCTCGGCAACGAGGTCGCCGTCGGCGGCCGCCTCTGCGAGCGGCACGGTCCGGTCGCCGGAGCGAACCTGCCCGTCGGCGAAAGTCACCTCGGCGGCGTTCAGGCGGAGCCTTTCGACCACCGTGTCGCGCAGCCTGACGCAGGCCGCGTAAACGCCGGCCGTCGAGCTGTTGCCACCCCATTGGCCGCCTGATCCCGCCGAGACCGGAAAGGCCGAGTCGCCGAGGCGCACCACCACCTTGTCGATCGGCAATCCCATCATCTCCGCGGCGGTCTGGGCGATAATCGTGTAGCTGCCGGTGCCGATGTCCGTCATGTCGGTCTCGACCGTCACCAGGCCGCGCCGGTCGAGACGCACGCGCGCCCCTGACGCCATCACCAGGTTGTTGCGGAAGGCGGCGGCGACGCCGAGCCCCACGAGCCAGCGGCCGTCGCGGGCGGCCCCGGGACGGGGGCTGCGCTTGTCCCAGCCGAAACGGGCGGCGCCGAGGCGGAAACACTCGACCAATTGGCGCTGCGAAAAGGGCCGGTCCGGGCTCTCGGGGTCGACCTGGGTGTCGTTGAGATCGCGGAAAGCGATCGGGTCGAGCCCGAGCTTTTCCGCCATCTCGTCCATGGCGATTTCCAGGGCCATCATCCCCGGCGCCTCGCCCGGCGCGCGCATGGCGTTGCCTTCCGGCAGGTGGAGGGTTGCGAGCCGCATGGCCGTCATCCGGTTGGCGCCGGCGTAGATGAGGCGCGTCTGGCCGACCGTCGTCTCGGGCTGGCCGTCCGGCTGGTCGCCGGACCAGCTCTCGTGACCGATTGCGGTGATCTTGCCGTCGCGGCTTGCGCCGATGCGGATGCGCTGAATCGTGGCGGGCCTGTGCGTTGTGTTGTTGAACATCAGCGGCCGTGTGAGCGCCACCTTGACCGGGCGCTTGGCGGCGCGCGCGCCGAGCGCTGCCAGGATGGCGTCGGCGCGCACGAAGAGCTTGCCGCCGAAGCCGCCGCCGACGAAGGGCGAGATCAGCCTTACGTTCTCCGCTGCGACGCCGAGAGTCTTGGCCACATCGCCCACGCCCCAGGCGATCATCTGGTTGGAGGTCCAGAGCGTCAGCTTGTCGCCGTCCCACGCCGCTGTCGATGCGTGCGGCTCCATCATCGCATGGCCTTGATCTGGGGTCGTGTAGGTCGCATCGAGCTGCACCGGCGCGGCCGCGAACGCGCCGGCGAAGTCGCCGACCGACGTTGCGGGCGGGCCCCAATAGCCGCTGCCGGCCATGCCGGCGCCGTCGCGGGCGGCGGCGAGATCGAACCGCCCTTGGCCGCGCACGTAGTCGATCCGCACCTTCTCGGCGCCGTCGCGAGCCTGCTCGAACGTCTCGGCGACGACCAGCGCCACGGCTTGGTGATAGTGGTCGATGTCGGGCCCGGCGAGCAGCTTGACGGTGTTCATGTCGCCCTTGGCGAGCTGGCCGGCGTTCTCGGCGGTGATGACCGCGAGAACGCCGGGCGCCGCCTTCGCGGCGGCCAGATCCATCGAGGCGATGCGGCCCTTGGCGATTGCCGCGCCGATGACGAAGCCATAAGCCGGATTGCCGACGGCATCATGCCGCTCATAGGCGTAGGGCGCTGTGCCGGTGACCTTATAGCGTCCGTCGATGCGGTCGATGGGATGCCCGACGACCTTGAGCTGGTCGATCGGGTTCGTCGTGGCTGGCGTGTCGAACTTCATGGCTCAGCCCCTCGCCTCGGTCATGGCGGCACCGAGCGTGCGCTCGACCAGCAGCAGCTTGAAGGCATTGTCGGAGGTCGGCGCAGCCCCGGCCAACAACTGCGAGGTCACGGCCTTGGCGCCGCGCGGCATATCGGCTTCCGCCGCCTCGACCCGCCATGGCTTGGGCGCCACGCCGCCCAGCGCGACGCGCCCCGTGCCGTCCTTGTGCACGATGGCGGCCACCGAGATCAGCGCGAAGGCGTAGGACGCCCGGTCGCGGACCTTATGGTAGATCTGCGTGCCTCCTGCCGGCTTTGGCAACGTGACGCCTGTGATCAGTTCGCCCGGCGCGAGCACGCTCTCCAGATGTGGCGTGTCTCCCGGCAGCCGGTGAAAGTCGGCCATCGCGATGGTGCGGCTCTCGCCGGCCGGCCCGACGGTCGTGACGACGGCGTCGAGGGCCCGCATGGCGACGGCCATGTCGCTCGGGTTCGTCGCAATGCAGGCGCCGCTGCCGCCGATCACCGCCAGCGGCCGGCTGAACCCCTCGAGCGCCGCGCACCCGCTGCCGGGGTTGCGCTTGTTGCAGGGCATGTTGGTGTCATAGAAATAGGGGCAGCGCGTGCGCTGCAGCAGGTTTCCCGCGGTCGTCGCCCGGTTGCGCAATTGGCCCGAGGCGCCGGCCAGCAAGGCGCGCGACAGCAACGGATAGTCGCGTCGCACCCGCGCATCGGCGGCGAGGTCGGTGTTGCGGACCAGAGCGCCCACCTGCAGCCCGCCTTCCGGCGTCGGCTCGATCTTGTCGAGCGCCAACCCGTTGATGTCGATGAGGTGCAGCGGGGTCTCGATCTGCAGCTTCATCAGGTCGAGCAGGTTGGTGCCACCGGCGATGAACTTGGCGCCGGGTGTACCTGCTGCGGCCACCGCCGCGGCGGCGGGCGTCCAGGCCCGCTCGTAGGTGAACGGCCTCATGCTGGCCTCCCGGCGACTTCGGCCATGGCGTCGGCGATGTTGGAATAGGCCCCGCAGCGGCAGATGTTGCCGCTCATGCGCTCGCGCATCTCGATGCTGGTGGCCTGCGGCTGGACCGTGAGGTCGGTGGTGACGTGGCTTGGTATGCCGGCCTTGATCTCGGCCAGTACGGCGACGGCCGAGCAGATCTGACCGGGCGTGCAATAGCCGCATTGGTAGCCGTCATGCTTGATGAACGCGGCCTGCATCGGGTGCAGGTTCTCGGGCGTGCCGAGCCCCTCGATCGTGGTGATCTCGCTGCCCTGGTGCATGATGGCGAGCGTCAGGCAGGAGTTGATGCGTCGGCCGTCGACGATCACCGTGCAGGCGCCGCACTGGCCGTGGTCGCAGCCTTTCTTGGTGCCGCTCAGGTGCAGATGCTCGCGCAATGCGTCGAGCAGCGTCGTGCGGGTGTCGAGATCAAGCTCGTGCGGCGCGCCGTTCACGCTCAGCGAGACCTTGGCTGTCACTTCGGCCTCCTTGGGGGCAGGTGCTGACCACGCCGTCTCGGGCATCGCCATCAGGGCGGCGGATGCGGTGGTCCCGAGCAGCATCTGTCGCCGATTGAAATCCAGATCGATGGGGTCGCCCATATCGCGTCCAACCTCTACCGGCCTTGCGGGTGCTCACCTCGCGGGATTGCCCCGTCGGCCTTCGTAGAATGAATCTAGGTTTGGGGGCGGACAAGACGAGGCCAGTCTCATTTCACGCGGCGTTGACTGTCGCTCATCGTTGGCGGCATGCTGGCCGGAGCCGGCGGCTCACGGCCGCGGCTTGGGGCCGGCCGGGCCGGCCACGCTGTTGCCGCGCAGCGCGCTCATCTCGTCGCTGGAGCAGGCAGGCATGCAGATCAGCCGCTCGGACCTGGCAGACTTCGCCTATTTCCTGGCGATCGCGCGGCACCGGAGCTTCCGGAGGGCCGGTCTCGAGCTCGGGGTCAGCGCCTCGGCGCTCAGCCACGCGCTGAAGGGCCTGGAGGCGCGCCTGGCGGTCCGCCTGTTCAACCGGACGAACCGGAGCGTGACGCTCACCGCCGCAGGCGAGGAACTGCTTGCAGCGATCTCCGAGCCCTTCGATCTCATTGGTCAGTCCGTGCAGGCGCTCGACCGCTTCCGCACCGCCCCCGTGGGGCGTGTCCGCCTCAATGCCCTCGACGACGCGGCGACGCTGCTGCTCGGTCCCGTCCTGCCGGTTTTCGCGGAGCGGTATCCGGAGATCGAGATCGAGCTGTCCGTCAACAACCGGCTGATCGACGTGATCGAGCAGGGGTACGACGCGGGCATTCGCTTCGAGGGGACCGTCCCGGCGGACATGATCGCTCAGCGACTGACCCCGGACTTCCGATGGATCGTCGTCGGGTCCCCAGCCTACCTCGAGCGCTGGGGCACGCCGGAACACCCGAGCGATCTCCTGCGCCATCGATGCCTGAACATACGCCTCGGCAATGGGCGCATCTACCGGTGGGAGTTCGAGAAGAGCGGGGAGGCGGTCGCCGTCACCGTTCCCGGGGCGATCACCATCGACCAGAGCGCGGTGGCGCGGAGCCTGGCGATCAGCGGCACCGGTCTGATGTACGCGCCGGAGCAGTCAGTCGCGCCTCAGCTGCACAGCGGCACGCTCAGGATCGTGCTCGCGGATTGGGCTCCGGGCGGTGCGGCGTTCTGCATCTACTATTCCAGCCGCAGGCACCTGCCCACAGGTCTGCGGCTGCTGATCGAGCTCATCAGGGAACTGCGTCCGCTAGGGGGATGACGGGTCTGGTGCCCGCGCCGGCGCGGCGCCGGGCCCGATCAGCGCGGCACCGCAACTTTACGGCTCCGGGCCGTCAGTCGGCCAATTAGTTCTGTTTCAAAACTTAACGGCGACTGGCCTGTGGAGCGGGCAGGCCCCAAGGCGTCGCCGCCCCGGTGCGCACGATTCCCGGATACCCTGCATTCGCTCCGAGCGTTGGCGTCCGTAACCGCCCCTTTGCCGTTTCGGCATCATCCGCGGGTGCGGCCGGATGCGTCTCGACTTGACGAGTTCCAAAAAAGCACTTTAGATGCGCGTCACCAGACGCCGGGCAGCGGCGGACGCCGCTCGGCGCCACAACGGGAGGGAACGGTGAACGAAGTGCTTGCACGCCAGGCCGAGCCCGCTCCACTCGCGGGACTGCCGAACCGGATTAGCGACGTGGTGACCCGCATGGCCGAGGAAAGGCCCACGGGGCTCGCCCTCACGGAGCCCGGCCGTGCCTGGACCTTTGGGGATCTGGCCCGCATCGTCGGCGATACGGCGCAGGCGCTGGGTCGCCTCGGCGTGCGGCCGGGCGACCGCATCCTGATCGTCAGCGAGAATTCGCTCGCCCTTGCGGCGCTGCTCTTCGCTGCGTCGAAGCTCGACGCCTGGGCGGTGGTGGCAAGCCCCCGGCTCTCCGGCCGCGAGGTGGATCAGATCGGGACCCATTCCGGCGCCCGTCGCGCCTTCTATGTGATCGGCATCGGCCAGCAGGCGGCCGAGCACGCCCGCCGCAACGGCGCCGTCGTCGAGGCGCTGCCGGGTCTCGGCCAAGTGGCGGTCGGCCCGCTCGACGCCGAGGCGGTGCCCGAGCCCGTGCATGCGGCGGCGGAGGAGCAGGTGGCGGTGCTGCTCTACACCTCGGGCACGACCGGCAATCCCAAAGGCGTGATGCTCACCCACCGCAACCTGCTGTTCAGCGCTTTCGTCTCCGGGTCGCTGCGGTCGATCGGTCCGGCGGACTGCATCTATGGCGTCCTGCCCATGTCGCACATCGTCGGCCTCACGATCATCCTGGTGTCGTCGATCATGTTCGGGGCGCTCGTCCGCGTCGTGCCCCAATACGATCCGGCCGATCTCGCGGCCGCGATCGCCGAGGACACCACCATCATCTACGGCGTGCCGGCCACCTACCAGCGGCTCCTGGAATACAAGGCGGTCAAAGGCCTGCCGAAGCTGGCGGCCGGCAAGCTGCGCTGCATGTTCGTGGCCGGAGCGCCCCTCGATCTCACCTTGAAGGCGCGTGTCGAGGAGGAGCTCGGCCAGCCGCTGCTCAACGGCTACGGCATCACCGAATGCTCGCCGGGAGTGTCCTCGGTGCAGTCCGCCTACCGCGAGGACGATACCGTCGGCACCATCATTCCGGGCGTCGAGACGCGGGTCGTCGACCGCTCGGGCCGCACGGTGGCGTCGGGGGAGGTGGGCGAGCTACATGTGCGCGGACCCAATGTCATGCGCGGCTACTATCGGGCGCCGGAGGCGACGGCCGCGGCCATCGATGCGGACGGCTGGTTCAAGACCGGCGACCTCGCCCGCTTCGCCGGCGAGGACATGTATATCGTCGGGCGCTCGAAGGAGCTGATCATCCGCTCCGGCTTCAACGTCTATCCGCCGGAGGTGGAGGCGGTGCTGAGCTCCCACCCCGACGTCGTCCAGTCCGCCGTCATCGGCCGGGCGGTCGAAGGCAACGAGGAGGTGGTCGGCTACGTCCAGCTTCTGCCCGGCTCCAAACTCTCGTCCGCGGATCTCTTGGCGTTCGTCCGGCCGCTGCTGACGCCCTACAAGCGCCCGGCCGAGATCGTGATCCTCGACGTGCTGCCGGCCAGCTCGACCGGCAAGATTCTCAAGCACAAACTCGCCGAGGCCGCCAGGACGACCTGATGGCCGGCCGCGTTTCAACAGCGCGCCCTTCGCGCGATTGGAAGGAATACCGACGTGACGACACGTAACGCCACAGTAGCTGTGATCGGAGCCGGCGACTTCATCGGCTCGGCGATCGCCAAGCGCTTCGCCGCCGAGGGCTTCACCGTCTTCGTCGGCCGGCGCGGCGGCGAGAAGCTCGCGCCGCTCGTGAGCGAGATCGAGGCCGCCGGCGGCAAGGCTTTCGGCCGCTCCCTCGACGCCCGCAACGAGGAGGAGGTCGCAGCCTTCCTCAAGGCCGCGGACGACCACGCGCCGCTCGAGCTATGCGTCTTCAACATCGGCGCCAACGTCAACTTCCCGCTGCTGGAGACGACCGAGCGCGTGTTCCGCAAAGTCTGGGAGATGGCCTGCTATTCCGGCTTCCTGGCGACGCGCGAGGCGGCCCGGCTGATGGTGCCGCGCGGCCGCGGCGCCATCTTCCTCACCGGCGCGACGGCGAGCCTGCGTGGCGGGGTCGGCTTCGCTGCCTTCGCCAGTGCCAAGTTCGGCCTGCGCGCCGTCTCCCAGGCGGCGGCCCGCGAACTCGGCCCGAAGAACATCCATGTCGCCCACCTCATCATCGATTCCGGCGTCGATACCGCCTGGGTGCGCGAGCGCATTCGCGAGCACGAGGGCGAGGAGGCCCTCGCCAATCTCGATCCCGACCGGCTGATGCGGCCGGAGGCCGTCGCCGAGACCTACTGGGCCCTCTACCAGCAGCCGCGCGACGCGTGGACCTCGGAGATGGAAATCCGGCCCTTCGGCGAGAAGTGGTAGCCGGGCGCTCGCCAATACGGCGCCGTACTGAATGATAAAACAAAATCAGGTGGGGAATGATGAATAGATTGCCGATTGTACTAGGGGTTATGCTTGGCCTCGCCGTTGCCGTAGCTCACGCGGCGGACAATGCCATCGGCGTGACCGCCAGCGAGATCAAGATCGGTACGACGATGCCGTTCAGTGGCCCGGCGTCGGCGCTGGGCAACACCGGCAAAGGCCTGATCGCCTACGTCGACCTGATCAACGAACGCGGCGGCGTGGGCGGCCGCAAGATCAACCTGATCGCGCTCGACGACGGCTACATGCCGCCCAGGGCCGTCGAGCAGACGCGCAAGCTGATCGAGCAGGATGAGGTGGCGTTCATCTTCAGCCCGCTCGGCACGCCGTCGAACTCGGCGACGATCAAGTATATCAATGGCAAGAAGGTGCCGGACGCCTTCATCATGACCGGCGCCGCCAAGTTCGCAAGAGCCGCCGAGTATCCGTACACGACGACGGCCCTGCCGAGCTACGAGACGGAAGCGCGAATCTACGCCAGGTTCATCGAGAAGGCCAGGCCGGGCGCCAAGATCGGCATCCTCTACCAGAACGATGATCTGGGAAAAGACTTCGTTTCCGGCGTCAAAGCCGTGCTGAGGGATGCGTTCGCGCAGCGCGTGGTGGCGCTGCCCTACGAGGTGGCCGATGCGACGGTCGACTCCCAGATCCTAAACCTGAAGAATGCGGGCGTGGATGCTCTGCTGCTCGCCACGACGCCGAAGTTCGCCGCACAGGCCATCAAGAAGACGGCCGAGATCGGCTGGCAGCCACTGCGGATCGTCAACGTCGTGTCGAGCTCGGTCTCCGCCACCCTGAAGCCGGCGGGGCTCGACAATGCCAAGGGCGTGCTGAGCGCCGTCTTCTACAAGGACCCGGCGGATCCGGCCTGGAAGGATAGCCGCGAGGCCGATGACTATCTGGCCTTCGTCGGGAAGTACCTGCCCGGTGCCGACGCCCACGATATCAACTACATCACGGGTTACAACCAGGGCATGATCCTGGAGCACCTGCTGAAGCAGTGCGGGGAAGATCTATCCCGCGACAATATCAACAGGCAGGCGCACGCCATCCGCGACCTGCAGCTGCCGATGATCCTGCCGGGCATCAGGGTAAACACCAGCCCGGAGAACAACCAGGCGTGGACGCAACTCCAGCTCCAGCGCTGGACCGGCGAGCGATGGGAGCTGATTGGCTCGGTGCTCCAGGCCGATAGCGACTGACCGCCCGACGATCGCGCGCCGCAGAACCCGGGAGACATGACCGTGTCCGTCACCTTCGCCCCGCACGATGAGGCCTTCCGCCAGGACGTGCGCAGCTTCATTGCCGAGAATTATCCGGCCGAGTTGCGTGTCGCCAACCCGGAGACGGATCTCACCAAGGAGCAGAGCCTGCTCTGGCACCGCATCCTCTTCCGCGCGGGCCGGCTCGCGCCGCATTGGCCGAAGGAGTACGGCGGCCCCGGTTGGACCACGGTGCAGCAATACATCTGGGACCAGGAAACGGCGCTCGCCGGCACGCTGCCGCCGCTGGCCTTCAGCGTCACCATGGTCGGCCCGGTGATCTATACCTTCGGCAACGCCGTGCAGAAGGCCCGCTTCCTGCCCCGCATCCTCTCCGGCGACGATTGGTGGTGCCAGGGCTATTCGGAGCGGGAGGCCGGCTCCGATCTCGCCAGCCTGAAATGCAAGGCGGTGCGCGACGGCGATCACTACATCGTCAACGGTCACAAGATCTGGACGACGCTGGCCCAGCATGCCGACTGGATCTTCTGCCTGGTGCGCACCGACGTTTCGGCCAAGCCGCAGCGGGGCATCTCGTTCCTGCTCATCGACATGACCACGCCGGGCATCACGGTCAGGCCGATCATCACCATCGACGGCAGCCATGAGATCAACGAGATCTTCTTCGAGGACGTCCGCGTCCCGGCCGAGAACCTGATCGGCGAGGAGAACAAGGGCTGGGACTACGCCAAGTTCCTGCTCGGCAACGAGCGTACCAGCATGGCGGGCACGGGCCACGCCCGCCGGGCGCTGGCCGAGCTGAAGTCGGTCGCCGCCCAGGAGCGGGCGGGCGGTGCGCCGCTCCTGGCCGATGCGGATTTCGCCCGCCAGGTGGCGCGGACCGAGATCGATCTGGCGGCGCTGGAGTTCACCGAGCTCAGGATGATTTCGGCGCTCTCTGCCGGCCGCGATCCGGGCGCCGGCGCCTCGCTGCTGAAGATCCGCGGCACCGAGGTCCGTCAGCGCATCGCCGAGCTCACCCACCGCGCCATCGGCTCCTACGGCATGGTGCTGCGGCACGAACTGGCCCTCGGCCACAACGAGCCGGCGCCCGGGCCCGACTACGGCCACACGGCGACCGAGCGCTACCTGAACACGCGCAAGCTCTCGATCTACGGCGGCTCCAACGAGATCCAGCGCAACATCATCGCCAAGGCCGTACTCGGGCTGTAGCTCCGCCGTCATGGCCGACCATGACGTCCAAAAGGCATCGCGACGACACGACAAGACATCATCCCGGGCCAGCCGGTGGCGGAGTAAAGCCATGCACTTCGAGTTCTCCGACGAGCAGGACATGCTGCGCGACAGCATCCGCAAGCTGCTCGGCGACCGATACGGGCTCGCCGCCCGCCAAGCGATCGTCGATGGCGAGAGCGGCTTCAGCCGCGAGCTCTGGCGCCAGTTCGCCGAGCTGGGGCTGCTCGGCATCGAACTGCCCGAGGCGGTGGGCGGCCTCGGGGGTAGTGCCCTCGGCACGATGGTGGTGCTGGAAGAGTTCGGGCGCCGCCTGGTGGTCGAGCCCTATCTGGAAACCGTGACCGTTGCGGCCGGCCTGCTCCGGCAGGGCGGGCTCGATCGCTGGCAGGACGAACTGGCCGAGATCGCTTCGGGCGAGCGGATCTGGACGCTGGCGTGGTCGGAGCCGCAGGGCCGCTTCGACCTCGGCCATGTGGCGACCGTGGCCCGGCGCGACGGCGAGGGCTACCTCGTCAGCGGCCGCAAGGTCGTCGTCGCCGCTGCGCCGTGGGCCGATCGGCTGATCGTCTCGGCCCGCACCGCGGGCGCCGGCGCCGAGCCAGACGGCGTCAGCCTGTTCGTGGTTGACAGCGCTGCGCCGGGCCTGCGCCTCGACAGCTATCGCACGCTGGACGGGCGGCGGGCAGCCGACGTGACCGTGGATCAGGTGCGTCTGGGCCCCGAGGCCTTGCTGGGCGAGGAGGGGCGCGGCCTGCCGCTGCTCGCGCGCGCCGCCGACCGCGCCGTCGCCGGCCTCTGCGCCGAGGCCGTCGGCTGCATGGCCGAGCTCAACCGCACCACGCTCGACTACGCCAGGGCGCGGCGCCAGTTCGGCACGCCGATCGCGAGCTTCCAGGTGCTTCAGCACCGCATGGTCGACATGTTCATCGCCCATGAGGAGGCGGCGGCCACCACCTTTTTCCTGCACCGCGCTCTCGATGAGCCGGGCGGGGAGGCGGCACAGCTGGCCCCGGCCGCCAAGGTGCAGGTGGGCGAAGCCGGGCGCCTCGTCGGCCAGCAGGCGGTGCAGATCCATGGCGGCATGGGCATGTCGGAGGAGCTGGAGGTCGGCCGCTACTTCAAGCGGCTGACGGCCATCGACATCCAGTTCGGCGACGCCGACCATCACCTGGCGCGCTACACCGGCGCCATGCAGGCCGCCGCCTTGGCCGCGGCATAGGGAGCCAGGCGATGACGCGTCCCGTTGCCCTGATCACAGGGGTGGGCCCCGGTACCGGGCGGGCGCTGGCGCGACGCTTTGCCGAGGGCGGCTACGAGGTCGCCATGCTGGCGCGCACGGCCGAGCGCCTGCATGAGATCGAACAGGCTCACGCCAACTGCCACGCCTTCGTTACCGATGTGACCGATGCCGCGGCGCTGGAGCGCGGCCTCACGGCGGTCGAAAGTCGGCTCGGGCCGCCTTCCGTCGTCGTGCACAATGCCGTGGGGGGCGCCTTCGGCTCCTTCCTCGACATCGATCCGGCCGTCCTGGCGCGCAACTTCGACGTCAATGTCATGGCGCTGCTGCATCTCGCCCGCCGCGTCGCGCCCGGCATGGTGGCGGCCGGCAAAGGCGCCATCATCGCTACCGGCAACACCTCGGCGCTGCGCGGCCGCGCCAATTTCGCCGGCTTCGCGCCCACCAAGGCCGCTCAGCGCATTCTGGCCGAGGCCATGGCGCGGGAGCTCGGGCCCAAAGGCGTGCACGTGGCCTATGTGATCGTCGACGCCGTCATCGACCTGCCCTGGACGCGCGCCCGCTACCGAGAGGCGGCCGACGACTTCTTCATCAAGCCGGAGCACATCGCCGACGAGATCTGGCACCTGGCGCAGCGGCCGCGCTCGGCCTGGTCGTTCAACGTCGAGCTCCGCCCCTTCCGCGAAACGTGGTGAGGCAGGGCCTCATCCCCGTCGCATCCCGATAAGCAGGCACATCCCATGAAGACGCGCATTACCGAGCTCCTCGGCATCCGCCATCCGATCATCCAGGGCGGCATGCACTATGTCGGCTTCGCCGAGATGGCGGCGGCGGTGTCGAACGCCGGCGGGCTCGGGATCATCACGGCCTTGACGCAGCCGTCGCCCGAGCATCTCGCCCGAGAGATCGCCCGCTGCCGCGAGATGACCGACCAGCCGATCGGTGTGAATCTCACCTTTCTGCCGTCGGTGAAGCCGCCGGACTATCCCGGCTACGTCCGCGCCATTCTCGACGGCGGCGTCAAGATCGTCGAGACGGCAGGCAACAATCCGCAGCAGTGGCTGCCGGCGTTGCAGGAGGCCGGCGTCAAGGTGATCCACAAATGCACGTCGGTGCGCCATGCCCTGAAAGCCGAGGCCATCGGCTGCGATGCGGTCAGCGTCGACGGCTTCGAGTGCGGCGGCCACCCGGGCGAGGACGACGTGCCCAACATGATCCTGCTGCCGCGCGCTGCCGACGAGCTCAGGATCCCGTTCGTCGCGTCCGGCGGCATGGCCGACGGGCGCAGCCTGGTCGCGGCGCTCGCCATGGGCGCCGACGGCATGAACATGGGCACCCGCTTCGTCGCCACGCGCGAGGCGCCGGTGCACGACAGGGTCAAGCAGGCGATCCTGGCGGCGAGCGAGCTCGACACACGGCTGGTCATGCGCCCGCTGCGCAACACCGAGCGGGTACTGGTCAACGCTGGCGTCACCCGCCTGCTGGAGAAGGAGCAGACGCTCGGCCGCGACATTACCTTCGACGACATCGCGCCGGAGGTGGCCGGCGTCTATCCGCGGGTGATGGTGGACGGCGACATGGACGCCGGCGCCTGGAGCTGCGGCATGGTCGCCGGACTGATCCACGACATCCCGACGTGCCGCGAGCTGATCGACCGCATCATGGGCGAAGCCGACACCATCATCCGTGGCCGCCTGGAAGGATTGCTCGCCGCCTAGAGCATCTCCGCGTTTCTTCGAATCGCCGAAATGCTCTATCCGTTTGATTTGGCGCGTTTTCTTCACGCGAACCGGCGTCCACTTCGCTCGAAAACGCTCTAGATCGCTGCGCGGATGAATGGCCGGGCGTGACCGGCCATCAACTTGGCAAAGTGCCGCCTACGACTTGACCAGCGGGCAGCCGCCTTCGGCCATGGGGCGGTAGGCCTCGTCGCCGGGGATGCGGGCGAGCACGGAGTAATAGTCCCAGGGCTCCTTGGATTCCGCGGGGGATTTCACCTTGAGCAGGTACATGTCGCGGACCAGCCGGCCGTCCTGGCGGATCTTGTAGTTGTCGCTCCAGAAGTCGTTGACCGGCAGCTCCTTCATCTTGGCGGCGACCGCAAGGGATTCGTCCGTGCCTGCCGCCTGTACCGCCTTGAGATAGTGAAGCACGGCGCCATAGACGCCGGCCTGGTCCGCGGTGGGCGCCTTGCCGCCGTGGCGGGCCATGAAGCGGCGCGACCAGTCCCGCGTCTTGTCGTCCAGGTTCCAGTAGAAGGATTCGGTGATCACCAGCCCCTGCGCGTCGGTGAGGCCGATGGCGTGCACGTCGGTGATGAACATCAGGAGGCCGGCAAGCGTCTGGCCCGGGGTGATGCCGAACTCCTTGGCCTGCTTGATGGCGTTCACCGTGTCGCCGCCGGCATTGGCGAGCCCGATCACCTTGGCCTTCGAGGCCTGCGCCTGCAGGAGGAAGGAGGAGAAGTCGAGCGTGTTGAGCGGATGGCGCACCGCGCCGGCCACCTTGCCGCCGCCCTGCTCGACGAAGCGGACCGCGTCCTTCTCCTGGGAGTGGCTGCCGGCGTTATCGGCGGTGATGAAGAACCAGCTGTCGCCGCCCTGCTTGATCAGCGCCCGCGCCGTGCCGTTGGCCATGGCGTAGCTGTCGTACGTCCAGTGGATGGTCGTCGGCGCGCACAGCTTGCCGGTGAAGTCCGACAGCGCGGGGCCCGATAAAAGCAACATGCGGTTGCGATCGCGGGTGACGCTGAGCACGCCGAGCGCGGTGGCCGAACTGGGCACGTCGGCGATGGCGTCGACCTTGTCCACATCGATCCACTTGCGCGCGATGGCCGAGCCCACGTCCGGCTTGTTCTGGTGGTCGCCGGCGACGATCTCGATCGGCTTGCCGAGCACGGTGCCGCCGAAGTCCTCGACCGCCATCTTGGCCGCGAGCACCGAGCCCGGGCCGCTGAGGTCGGCATAGAGGCCCGACTGGTCGTTGAGAACACCGACCTTGACGACGCCGTCCGAGATGCCGCCCGCCGCTGCGGGCGCGGCCGGCTTGTCCGCCCCCTGCGCCAGCGCGCCGCCCGCCCATACCGCGCCCACCGCCGCAGCGATCCATAGCTTGCGCATGCACGTCCTCCCGGTATCTCCGACTATTATTGTCGGACAAAAAATGAGAATAGAAGCGGGAGGCCGCTCCGTCAACGACGCGCACGTCGATTGTTGTCTCGCGGCGGATGGATGGTCGGCTGGCCCGATCATGACGATAACTCGGCGGAGATGCTGCGACTTCGACGTCATGATCGGGCTCGACCCGACCATCCGTCCTCTAAAGGCCTGCGGCGGCCTGCACCCCGCTTGACAGCAAGCCCTCGGACGCGCGACATCGTTATTGTCCGACAATAAAAGCCGACGTGCCCGCCCGATGCGGCCGCCGTCGGCGGGCATGCCATCGCGGCGCGGCGATGCTAGTGCTGCGGCACTGTTGTTCCAGGGAGACCCCACGACATGTCGAAGCCCACCACCAGCGCCGCCTTCGGGTTCGAGATCCCGGCCGAGCTGACGGAGCTCGCCGACCGCATCGGCGCCTTCGTCCGCAACGAGATCATCCCCTACGAGAACGACCCGCGCTGGGGCGCCCACGGGCCGAGCGACGAGCTGCGCCGCGAGCTGAACGCGCTGGCCCGCAAGGCCGGCGTCTTCGCCCCGCATTCGCCGGAGGAGTTCGGTGGGCTCGGCCTCGGCCACCTCGGCCGCGCTGCGAGCTTCATCGCCGCCGGCTACTCCATGCTCGGCCCGATCGCGCTGCATTGCGCGGCGCCCGACGAGGGCAACATCCACCTGCTCGAGATCGTCGCCACGCCCGAGCAGCGCGAGCGCTACCTGAAGCCGCTGGCGAGCGGCGAGGTGCGCTCGTGCTTCTGCATGACCGAGCCCGCGCCCGGCGCCGGCTCCGATCCGCGCCAGCTCGCCACCGTGGCCCGGCGCGATGGCGACGACTTCGTCATCAGCGGTCAGAAGTGGCTGATCACCGGCGCCTATGGCGCCGCCTTCGCCATCATCATGGCCCGCATCGAGGGCGGCGAGGGCGACGGCAAGGCCACCATGTTCCTGAGCCCCATGGACGCACCCGGCATCGTCATCGAGCGCGCGCTCGATTCGCTCGATTCCAGCTTCACCGGCGGCCATGCCGTGATGCGCTTCGACGGCTTGCGCGTGCCGGCGAGCGCCGTGCTCGGCCAGCCGGGGCAGGGGCTGCGGTACGCCCAGGTGCGTCTGGCGCCGGCGCGGCTCACCCACTGCATGCGCTGGCTCGGCTCGGCCATGCGCGCCCACGATGTCGCCGCCGACTATGCCCGCACCCGGACCGCCTTCGGCAAGACGCTGGCGGAGCACGAGGGCATTTCCTTCATGCTGGCCGACAACCTCATGGACATCCACACGGCGCGCCTCACCATCTGGCACGCCGCCTGGCTGCTCGACCGCGGCGAGCAGGGCGGCAACGAGAGCTCCATGGCGAAGGTGATCTGCTCGGAGGCGATCTATCGGGTGGTCGACCGCTCGCTGCAGGTGCTCGGCGGCCTTGGCGTCACCCGCGACGCCATCGTCGAGCGCATCTTCCGCGACGTGCGCTCGTTCCGCATCTACGACGGCCCCTCCGAGGTGCATCGCTGGGCGCTCGGCCAGCGCATCGCCAAGGGCGAGCTCAGCTACTGAGGAGCGCGCTGCGTTCCCAGCGTCATGGCCGGGCTTGACCCGGCCATCCATCCACTCGGGAACGCTCCGCTCCGGCCAGCCCTGGCGGGCTGCATTTGGTTCGATCGATGGATGGCCGGGTCAAGCCCGGCCATGACGGCTGAGGCGCGTTGCGCGAGACCGATCTCGGGCCGGCCTTGGGATGAGGCGGGAGGACAATCATGCGGGACATCTGGACGGCTGGACCCGAGGCTTCCGGTGAGAGCTACGTGGCGATGCGTGCCGGCTTTCGCTGGGACGTGCCCGCCACCTTCAACTTCGGCAGCGACGTCATCGACCGCTGGGCGCAGGAGCGGGACGGGCCGGCGCTGATCTGGCGCAATGCCGCAGGCGCTGCCCGCACGCTCACCTATTCCGACATGGCGACCGAGACCAACCGTCTGGGCAACGTGCTGCGTGCCCATGGCATCGCGGCCGGCGACCGCGTCCTCGTCATGCTGCCGCGCATCCCGGAGTGGATGACCGCCCTCGTCGGCGCCCTCAAGATCGGTGCCGTGCCGATCCCCTGCATCGAGATGCTGACGCCGCGGGACATCGAATATCGCGTGCGCAACTCCGGTGCCAAGGCGGTGATCTGCCGGGCCGAGCAGGCGGACAAGTTTGTCGCTGTCACCGGCGAGGTGCCGGTGCGCATCGCCATCGGCGGGGAGGCGGGGTCGCCGGCAGACTGGCTCGACTGGAGCCGCGCGCTGGCTGCGGCGGCCGAAACGCTGGAGGCCGCCGTGGTCAGGGCCGACGATCCGGCCATCATGTATTACACCTCGGGCTCCACAGGGCATCCCAAGGGCGTGCTCCACGCCGCGCGTGCCCTCTACGCCTGGCGCGTCTCGGCAATGTACTGGCTCGACCTGCGGCCCGGCGAGCGCATCTGGTGCACTGCCGATACCGGCTGGAGCAAGGCCGGCACCAGCATCCTGTTCGGGCCGCTGAGCTGCGGTGCCGCAAGCTTCTTCTACGACGGCCCGTTCGTACCGAGCGAGCGGCTGAAGCTTCTCGCCGAGCATGGCGTCACCGTCTACTGCGCGCCGGCGACGGAGCTGTTCCGCCTCGTCGACGAGAACATCGCCGCCTACGACCTCTCGGCGCTGCGCCGAGTCGTCTCCTCGGGCGAAGCCATGAATCCGGTCGTCGCGGGTCGCTGGGAGGCCGCCACCGGGCTGCGCGTCGACGAGGCCTATGGCCAGACCGAGACCTTGATGACCGTGCTCAACTATCCCGGCGAGCCGGTGAAGTACGGGGCCATGGGCCGGCCCTCGCCCGGCAGCGAGCTGGCCGTCATCGACGAGGCGGGCCGGCGGCTGGCCCAAGGCGAGGAGGGCGCGCTGGCGCTGCTGACGCCCAATCCGCAGATGATGCTCGGCTACTGGCAGGACGAGGCGCGCACGGCGGCGGCCCACGTGGAGGGGCCAGAGGGTCGCTGGTACCTCACCGGCGACCGCGCCAGCTTCGATGCGGACGGCTACCTCTGGTATCGCGGCCGCGCCGACGACGTCATCAATTCGGCCGGCTACCGTATCGGGCCGCTCGAGGTGGAGAATGCGCTGCTCGAGCATGCGGCGGTCCAGGCCTGCGCCGTGGTCGGCAGCCCGGACACCGAGCGCGGCGAGATCGTCAAGGCCTTCGTCGTGCTGCGCGCCGGCCATGCCCCGTCCGATGCGCTCGCCCGCGAGCTGCAGGACCACGTCAAGCATGTCACCGCGCCCTACAAATATCCGCGGGCCGTCGCCTTCATCGCGGCGCTGCCGCTGACCGCGACCGGCAAGATCAAGCGGCGGGACCTGCGCGATCAGGAATACGCCAAGGCGGACGCCGCGCCATGACCGGTGTCGATGTGGGCCTGGTGCCGGCCCGCACCGGGCTCGCCTACCGCACAGTCGCGAGCTTCATCGAAGACCGCATCCTGCGCGGCGACTGGGCGGTGGGCGCCCGGCTGCCGTCGGAGACGGCGCTGGCCGAGCAACTCGGCGTCAACCGCTCGACCATGCGCGAGGCCATCCGGGTGCTGGAGCAGAACGGGCTGGTGCGGCGCCACGAGGGCGGCAAGCGCCTGTTCGTCAGCGCCCCGCGCGACGCCGACATCGCCTCGCGCGTCGCGGCCGCCATGGTGCTGCGCGAGATGAGCTTCTTCGAGCTGTGGGAAGCCATGCTGAGCCTGGAGCCGGGCCTGGCCGAGGGGGCGGCCGGCCGCATCTCCGCCGATGAGCTCGACGCCATCGCCGACAACGTGGCGCGCACGCGCCGGGCACTCACCGACGAGCGCAGCCTCACCGAGCTCGACATCGAGTTTCACGACCTCGTCGCCAAGGCCTCGCGTAACCGCGCTCTCCAGCTCTGCCGCGAGCCGATCAGCCGCCTGTTCTACCCCGCGTTTCTCCAGGTGTTCTCGCGCCTCAACGCCGGCGAGCGCCTCATCTTCGCCCACGAGCGCATCCTCGCCGCGCTGCGCGCCGGCGCCGCGTCCGAGGCCCGCGCCTGGATGGACAAGCACATCGTCGATTTCCGGCGGGGCTACGAGCTGGCCAGCCTGGACATCGAGGCGCCGGTGCGGATGCCGCAGGCTTAAGAGCTCACCGGGCAGGCCTAGGGGCGTGGGATCATGCCGGGGTGAGGGGGCGCGAGGGGGCGGACATAGGCCATCCAGCGCCGGCTGGCCATTGCGCGGTCAGCATTCGCGCCCAGCCAGCCCTGACAAGGTCAGCATTGTCCGATAAGGTGACCGCCGCCATCGGCGCCATGGCTTGAATTGCCTTTTCGGGCACAGCGGGGTCCGCATTGTACGCGCAAGTTGCAGCCATAATACTTGCCACGAGCTTTGTTCAACTGGCGAACGGGTTCTTCACGACTTTAGTCGCGCTGCGCCTCGGCATCGAGAATTTTTCTCCCTCGCTGGAGGGCGTGATCATGAGCGCCTATTTCGTGGGCTTCACCATCGGCTCGCTGACCTGTGGCGGCATCATCCAGCGTATCGGGCATATCAGGGGCTATGCGGCGTTCGGCGGCATCGTCATCTGTGCCACCATGGGCATGAGCCTCCTCGTGGACGGCCTTGCCTGGGCCTTGCTGCGGGCCGCCATCGGCTTCGGCTGCGTGGGCCTTTTCGTGGCGACTGAGAGCTGGCTCAACGCCAAAGCCACGCCGGCGCTGCGGGGCCGCATCTTCTCCACCTACATGGTCGGCACGTTTCTGGCGCTCGCCGGCGGCCAGTTGCTGGCGGGGCGGCTGTCGCCGACCGGCTCGGCCTCGTTCGACATCATCGTCGCGTTGTTCGCGCTGGCGCTGGTCATCGTCAGCATGACGCGCGCCGAGCCGCCGGCCATCGTCACGGAGGCCAGGCTGCCTTACGGGGCCTTGGCGCGCGTGGCTCCGCTGGCGGTGCTGGGCGCGGCCATCGCAGGTATGGTCAGCGCCACCTTCTACGCCGTCGTGCCCACGTGGATGATGGCCCGAGACGTCCCGCAGGAGACCATTGGCCTCGTCATGCTCAGCGTCGTGCTGGGTGGATTGGCCTTGCAGGTGCCGGTGGGGCTGCTGTCCGACCGCGTCGACCGCCGGCTGCTCCTCGCAGCCCTTGCGCTCGGATATGCGACGGCCGCACTGGCGTTGATCGTCGTCCCGCGCAACCTCGCCATCGTGCTGCCGCTGGCAGCCGTGCTCGGCGGGTTCATGTCCACGATGTATCCGGTCTGCGTCGCCAACGCGATGGACAACATGGGGGGCGAGAGAGCCGTTTCCGTCAGTGGCCGGCTCATTCTCGTCAGCGGCATCGGGTCGATCATCGGGCCCTTCGCGGGCACATGGCTGATGTCGCATCTCGACATCGACGGGGTGCTCTACTTCGTTGCAGCCGCTGCCCTCGTGCTGGCCGCGGTGGCGGTCTGGCGCGCGGTGTCGCGCGCTGCCGTCCCGGCGGTCGATGCACCTTTCGTCATTGCCCCTTCGCAGGCGGCACAGTTCGTTCCCGAGCTCGAGCCGGGCGCCTCCCGACCGGGCGCGGTATGATGCCGGCGGCCCGCCACGCGCCCGACCGCCTGCCGACCATTCGTCGGCGATAACGGGATCGGGCGGGGGCACCCGAGGGGCGGGCTCCAGGCGCCGCCGTCGGATCGCGGGGTTCGGCCGCGCGATCCGATGCCGGGGCCTCGCTCGACGCCGATGCGCCTACTCGTTGATCTCGGGCTCGACGAGCTTGGCCAGATTTCGCAGCGACTCCTGCCAACCGAGGTAGCACGCCTCGAGCGGAATGACGTCCGGCACGCCGGACTGCTCGACATCCAACTCGGTGCCGACCGAGACCTTCTTCAACGTCACGGTGACCTGCATCTCGCCGGGCAGGTTGGGATCGTCGAATTTGTCCGTGTAGCGCAGGCGTTCGCCGGGCACGAGCTCGACATATTCGCCGCCGAAGGCGTGGCTCTTGCTCGTTGTAAAATTCCGGAACGACATCTTGAAGGTGCCCCCGACCTTGGGCTCCAGATGATGCACGGTGCAGGCAAAGCCGTTGGGTGGCAGCCATTTCGCAAGCGCGTCGGCCTCGACGAACGCGCGATAGACCTTCTCCGGGCTGGTCGCCAGAACGCGGTGCAAGCGCACAGTGTTGGGCATACTCGTATCCTCATGCATTGGCGGATGGCTGTCGACGCGGTCAAGCGCCTGGTATCGGCAGAACCGGCAAGATCTCCACCGGACGGGGCCCGGAGAGAGCGATAGCAAGCCCCTTTGCGCCCGTGAATTGCCGATCCATGGTCCGAGGACGAAGACGGGCTTGTCAATCCGACAGCGGGTCTCAGATTTATCGAGGCCACCTGCGATTGCTTGCGGATCCACGGCGATGAATGGGGCGGGCCGGGCCCGTTCTCATATTGAGGATGAGGGCTTTCGCTTTCGCCACGTCATCGGCGGTCTGACGCGACCTCCATTCGCTCAACGGGCCGGGCGGCTACCGGCACGGATCAGCTTCAGCCACGGTGCCGCGTGGAAGAAGCTCATCAGCAGGTACATCGTCGCCATGCCGCTCAGCGGCCACACGGGCGCGGCCGCGCAGAGCATATCCGCCGGGCCGCCGCCCAGCACGCCGGTCAGCAGCGCCATGACGGCGAAGGTGGGCGAGGCCGCCAGCGCCAGCCCGTCGGCCACCCCCAGCGCAGGTGCGCGCCGGGGTGGCGCGGACCCGCCGACACACGCCGGGCTCATGGCTTGGCGCCCGCGTCCCGGTTCCGGAACGCCGCCTCGCCCGCATCCGACACCGCGACCCACGTCTTGTCGGGTGCGGCGTCCGGGACGTAGCTGTCGTGCCAGTTCCACCACTTGTAGGTCGGGGTCTGAGGATAGCCTTCGGGCGAGTCCTCCCAGGTCTCCTGCCGGCCCAGCGGCGTGACGTCGAGGTAGTTCCAGGTGCTCCCCATCTGCTCGTCGCCGCGGTTGTTGACGAAATAGGTGCGGTAGACGCGATTGCCATCGCGGTAGAACACGTTGGTGCCGTGCCACTCGCCCACGTCGAAGTCGGCGTCGAAGCTGTCGGTGATGGTGAACCACGGCATCTCCCAGCCCATACGCGCCTTCAAGCGCGCGATGTCGGCCTGGGATGCCCGCGAGATGAACACGAGTGTGGTGTCCCGGGCATTGAGATGGGCGAGGTGGGCGACCTGGTCGGCCACCATCGAGCAGCCCCGGCAGGCCTGCTCGGGCCAGCCGAACACGCCGGGCTCGAAGAAGGCGCGGTAGACGATCAGTTGGCGCCGGCCCGCGAAGAGGTCGAGCAGGCTGGTCTTGCCCGCAGGTCCCTCGAAGGCATAGGTCCTCTCCACGGCCATCCACGGCATGCGCCGGCGCTCGGCAGCCAGGGCGTCCCGGGCACGGGTCTGCGCCTTTTCCTTGACCAGCAGTTCCTGATGAGCCGTCGCCCACGCCTGAGCCGACACCACCAGTGGCGTGTGCATGGCGGGCTGGCCGTCGTCGCGTCCGTTCTGGACTGATGTCGTCATGGCTGGTGAACCTCCTGACCTGGCAATGTCCTGCCTCGGGGCGAGGCGCGACTTCCGCCGCGGCCCATCGCCCGTGTGTTGGCCGTGAGATCGTTTTTGCACCGCCGATCGAACGGCGGGGAGTAACAAGTGCGGCGCCATTTCGCTGGCGCTGCGCCGGGCCTGTGCAGCGGCTGAAAGGCGATGGCATCCCCGCGTGCCGCGGCCCCTGCGGGACGCCACGCATTTCGGAAAGGTCCGACGGGTGGAACGGTTCCGGCGATCGCGAAGCGCTCCGGCTTCAGAAAGCTATGAGCATTCGTGCGCTGCGGCTGGGGTCGGCTTTGTCATGATCGTTCATACGAATGACCTCTCCTCCCCCTTCAACACAGCATCGAAGCTGCACGAATAGAGTATCCTGCCTTCTGCATCGGTGACCGTCAGCGCGTCGGGTCGCTGCGGCATATCAAGGGCTTGCGCCAGCGCCCAGGCTCGCCCAATTGCGGCGTCGCGATCGAACGCATCCTCCGTCTCGCGGCCGACGACAGCATGAGCGCCATCCTCCTGTCGGACCCGGAAAAACTCGATTACGATTCTCACGGCCACCTCGCGTTGCTACAACGGGCGCGTTGACGATCCGAGCCCGGCGCCGCCTTGCCCGCAGAGCGTTGGCCAGAAGGGCAACGGATCTGACGGCCGCAGTCCTAACAGTTCGAGCAGATTCCGCTCGTTGCGCGCTTCAATTCGGTCGCTCTCTTGTTGAAGGCGCGCTCTTCAGCATCTTGCTTGGTGTGGTTAGGGTTCCTTCCGGTGTTCACGCTGGTACGACCGCTCTCCAGTTCGGTCGACTGTAACGGCCGGTGCGGACCAGGCTTCTCCTTGGCGAAGCCAACAGCAGGCAGCGTCGCCGAAAAAGCAAGTACGTATAGCCCGAAGGCATAGCGTCTAGACCTGATTTGTATCATTCGATCTGACCTTAGTATGATTTTACTGACGATACCGATATTCCGTCGCGGTGACGAATATTCGGCGTCCGTCACGGAATGACATTCCTATCCCGACTAATATTTTGCGCCTGGCTCCCTCGAAAGACCGCGCTCCGCCGCGCATCGCCCGCGTTCTGCGCCCGCGATCAGCCCGAGGGCCCGATCAGGTTAGGCCTTCGACCTCGTCAAATATCTCTTGGGCGCCCTCGATATCGCATGCGGGGACCCATACCCAGCAGTCGCCCCATCGGGTCGCCTTGGGCACGGTATCCATCCATTCCCTTGGAACGCCCATCGCCCAGAGCCCGACATAAGGCCCGCCGTCATCCTTGGAGATGCGCCAAATGGCCTCGAACACACCGGTTTTACCGATGAACGCCGCGGATCCAGGTTTCAAATCGGCCATACGCTTCGGCGAGTACATGGCGCGGTAGCGACTGTACAGGACAAAATCTTTCATTTCGCCGTTCCCCGCAGCTCACAACGTCGGTGCCATCCGCGGCGGCTCACCTGTCGCGTCGGCCCCAACGTTCCCGCCCGCAGAGGTCGCCGCACTATCTTGCCGGCATCGTCAGCTGCCAATCGGCATCTTTTGTCAGTTTGAGCAGGGCGCTCTCGCCAGCAGTCCTTGCCTCCTGCTCGGTTGCGACAACCGGCCCGCTCCGCCCGGGAACTCTCACGCTGGCGCACCAAAGCTGATACTGGAACCCGCCCTCAACCCGAAGGACAAGCGATACAGGGGAGCGGGACAATTTCCTTGCCATGACCATACGCTCATGTGGGGGCGCCGACCAACGAATGTAACCAGGCGCGTTGCGGCGGCTGGCGGCTCGAGCGACGCTGTTTGGAATGCATGGTTCCGCTTCCCCAAAAGGGAACGAACTGTCCGGCTCCGCCTTGGCGCTGATGGGCACCGTACGCCGGTTCGGGCGGAAACTTCCGGGTGATGGACGATCGGGCGGAGTGCGCGTCTGTCAGCGTGAGCCGCTCCGATCGCGTTCACTCCGCCGCTTGGCCGGGCATGCTCATCCCCGCCGGCGCGTTCGGGTCGCCAGGCTCGGTTTCCCAGGCCAGGCCCGGAATGGCCACGATGCGCCGGCCGCGACCGTCCTGACGGCAGACGATCACCTGACGTTCCTCCATGTAGGCGAGCAGGCGCCGCGCCCGGCCCGGCGAGCGGCTGCCGTAGGAGCGGGCGACGTCGGCGTCGGACGGGCAGAGGCGGCGGTCGAAGGCGGCCCGCGCCAGGGACAGGAACACGCCCTGCATGTCCTCCGGCAGGGCGCCCGCCATCGTCAGCACCTCGGCCCAGGGAGAATCCTCCGCTTCCGCCTCGGCGAGGTCGATGCCCGCATGGGCCACCGCCAGCCGACGCCGGAAGGACGGGAGGCTGAGGGGCTCGCCCCCGACCCGGCGGATCCGGCAGCGCACCAGGAAGTCCTGGTACAGCACCGCGATGGTACGAAAGCCGGCGTCGCTCTCGCTCAGGATCTCGCGCAGCGCCGCGTCGATGGCCGCCTGACGCTGCTCGGGCGAGAGGCTGGGCAGCGGCTCGGCGGCGGGCGGCAGCGCCGGCGGCACGCTGCGCGCGAGTTGGGTCAGCACGTCGGCGGTGGATGTCACCGCCGGGGCCCGGCGCGGCGCCGGCGGCCGCGCCTCGTCGGCTCCTGGGGTGAAGATCAGATCGCGCGTCTCCTCGGCGGCGGCCGGCTGCGGTAGTGGCATCAGCCTGGGGCTGGTGGAGCGTGGCGCCGTCTCGACCGGGCCGATGCGCACCGGCAGCGGGCGGCGGGCCAAGGCCGGCCCGAGGGCGACGAAGTGGCCGCTCTCCAGATCTCGGAACATCTCGGCCTGGCGCCGCTCCATGCCCAGGAGGTCGGCGGCCCGGGCCATGTCGATGTCGAGGAAGGTGCGGCCCATGAGGAAGTTGGACGCTTCCGCCGCCACGTTCTTGGCGAGCTTGGCCAGGCGCTGGGTGGCGATGACCCCGGCGAGGCCACGCTTGCGGCCACGACACATGAGATTGGTCATGGCGCCGAGCGACACCTTGCGGGCTTCGTCCGACACCTCGCCCGCGGCGGCAGGGGCGAACAGCTGCGCCTCGTCCACCACCACCAGGAGCGGGTACCAGATGTCCCGGTCGGCATCGAACAGCCCGCCGAGGAAGGCGGCGGCGGCGCGCATCTGCTGCTCGCTGTCGAGCCCCTCCAGGTTGAGCACCACCGACACCCGGTGCTGGCGCACCCGCGCCGCCACGCGCTGGAGATCCGCTTCGCCTCGCTGGGCGTCCACCACCACGTGGCCGTAGCGGTCCGCCAGCGTGACGAAATCGCCCTCCGGGTCGATGATCGCCTGCTGCACCCAGGGCGCGCTCTGTTCGAGCAGGCGGCGCAGCAGGTGCGACTTGCCCGAGCCCGAGTTGCCCTGCACCAGCAGGCGGGTGGCCAGCAGTTCCTCGAGGTCCAGCGCGGCCGTGTCCCCGCCCGCGCGCGTGCCGAGGTCGATGGACACCTTGGCGGGCGGCGTCATCGTGTCGCCGACTCTGCGGTGCGGGGGGCAAACATCATGGGCGGACTCATATCGATTCGCGCCGCACGTTCAACCGCGGGGAAACGGGCAGCCCGTGAAGCCCGGCGCAACGGCCCCTCCGGCTCTCTTGCGCACTGCGACAGGCGGCACCATATCGCAAGCATCAGCAGCGCAGCTCAAGCCGGCCTGAAGGACTTACGTCGAAAGGCGTAGTGTTTATTGTTTGTATGCGCTGCATCGCGGAATTAACTATAAGTCTCCCGTTGGCTTCCAGCCATTACGGCCAACGGGAAGCTTGGGCCGGCGCAACCTGATGGATGCGTCGGCCCTTTTCTTCGCCGACCCTGTTCCGCCCCGCGCACAGAGGCGCGGCCGATGCTGACGGGGCGGACGTGCCGCCCGGCCCTGCAACGGCAGTTTGGCAGAAAGGACACGTCATATGGCGCTTGCGCCATGGACGACGCTGGTATCCTCCGCCGCAATGGAGGCCACATGCGCAAGCGCACCATCCTTCTCGCCATTGGCGCCGCCCTCGCGCTCCCGCTGATCGCGGCGCCGTTCGTGCTCGCGCCTCGGCCGGCGTCGACGCCGCTTCCGCCTGCCGCTGCCGTCGGTTCCGCCGAGCAGGCCCGGACCATCGCGGCGATGCGACCGCCCAAACGGGCGCGGCCGGTGATCGCCATCGCCACCTTCAACGCCGCCACCGAGGTGTCCGACCTTCTCTCCGCCTATGGCGTGTTGCGCCGGGCCGACGTCGCCGACGTGACCGTAGTGGCGGAGCGGGCCGCGCCGGTGCAGCTCTATCCGAGCCTCAGCATCGAGCCGGAGGCGACGATGAGCGATTTCGATGCGCGCCATCCCGAGGGGGCGGACTATGTCGTCGTGCCGGCGATGGAGCCGGTCGACCCGTTCGTTGCCGGCTGGATCGCGGCGCAACATCGCAAGGGGGCCAAAATCGTCGGGATCTGCAATGGGGCGAGGACGCTCGCCGCCGCGGGGTTGCTCGACGGCCGTCGCGCTACGGCGCACTGGAATGCCATTCCCGAGCTCAGGCAGCAGCATCCGACCATGCAGTGGGTGCGGGACCGGCGCTACGTCAGCGACAACGGAATTACCACCTCGACCGGCATCTCCGCCAGCGTGCCGGTGATGCTGGCGCTGGTGGAGGCGATCGGCGGCCGGCCGGTGGCCGAGCGGGTGGCGGGCGATCTCGGCGTCACTGACTGGGATGCGCGTCATCGATCGGCCGCGTTCGAGCTCACTGGCGAGCACCAGAAGACCTTCGTGCGCAACACCCTGACGTTTTGGCGCCGGGAGACCGTGGGCATCCCTCTCCATGCCGGTGTGGACGAAGTCGCCCTCGGCTTCATGGTCGACGCTTACGCCCGCACGGCAATGGCGACGGTCGTCACGGTCGGCGGCGAGGGCGCTGCGGTGCGCAGCCGCCACGGCCTGATGATCCGCCCGGACCGCGCGAGTGACGCCTCTGCGGCGGATCACATGCTTCCCGCGCCATCGGCCGAGTCTCCGGCACAGACGATCGCGCGGGAGCTGCCGCGCATCGCCGCCCGCTACGACGGGTCCACGGCGGCGATCGTGGCGCTGGTGATGGAGTACCCTTGGCCGGGCGCGGACGTCGCGGCGGGCGCGCCGGGCGGCTGATGGAGCCGCGATCGGAGGGGCTCCCGGGCGAGGCGATTGCCGCGTCATCCGCGTGTGTCGTCTGTCTCACATTGGAACCAATCGGCCAGCTCGGATCTTTCCAATTCATGATCGTATCCAAGAGGAGGATGGATTGGATTGGAACCGCGTCGAAGGTAATTGGAAGCAGTTCAAGGGGAATGTGAAGGAGCAGTGGGGCAAGCTGACCGACGATGACCTCGACGTCATTGCCGGAAAGCGTGACCAGCTCGAAGGAAAGATCCAGGAACGCTATGGCGTTGCCAAGGACAAGGCCAAGGAGGACGTCGACAGCTGGTATTCCCGGCAGCGGCTCTGAGCGCGGATTCCCGCTCTCGAAGGCTTGCGTCCTTGATGCCTGGGGGGCGCGGCGCCCGCTCCCTCCGGGCCAGCCGGCCCCGCCGGCACATTCCCGCCATACGGCTGCAGCTCGCGCCGGCGTCCTCTGGGCGCCGGCCGCGTTCGTGTCCTGCCAGCTGATCGGGCAATGCTTCGCCCGTCTCCGCTAAGGCGTGGTGGTGTAGCGCCCCTCGATGGGCCAGCGCTGCAGCGGGACGTCCGGGTGCCACACGCGGTAGGCGTCGTGCAGGTTGACCGTCGGGTCGCAGTGGCTGGCCGACAGCAGCAGCCGCGTGCCGATCGGGAGCTGGGCGGCGCCGGCCGGCAAGTCGAGGATGCCGTGCTCGTCGCCGCCGAAGCGGAAGCGAGCGCCATCGGCGCCGAGGATGACGTGCGGCGGCGGGCCGTTGGTGGCGATCGCCTTGGTGCCGGCGTCGATGGTGACCTGGCCGGGCCGGCTGGCCGAGACCACGGTGGCGAGCACGTAGAGGGCGACGCCGAAGGCGGCGTCCTCACCGTCGCCGCGCCGCACGCGGTCGTAGTCGGCGTCCATCAGCGCATAGGACCCGGTTTGCAGCTCCGTGTAGGGGCCGTCGCGATCGAAGGCGAAGGCGCCGGTGCCGCTGCCCGAGATCAGCGGCACGGCCAGGCCCTCCGTCTCGATCGCCTCCACCGCTCGCGCCAGCACTTCCGACGACTGTCCGGCCGCCGCCCGGCGCTCGTCCGGATCGACGATGTGCTGGACATGGCCGGCATAGCCCTGCACGCCGGCGAAGCGAAAACGGCCGTCGGCGGCGATCAGTCCGGCAAGCTCGGCCCCGGCTCCGGCGTTGGCGACGCCCGTGCGCCGCTGCCCGACGTCCACGTCGACCAGCATGGAGACGGGCGGATCGGACGGGCGCGAGGCCCGATGCAGCAGCTCGACCTGGGCGGGATGATCGACGACGGCCAGCATCGGCGCCCTCTGATTGAGATCGAGCAGACGCCGCGCCGTCGCCAAGCTACCGAAGGGCGCCGTCAGCAGCAGGCCGTGGATGCCGCGCGCGGCGAGCGCCTCGGCCTCGCCGATGGTCGCGCAGGCGATGCCGACGGCGCCCGCGTCGAGCTGGCGCCGGGCGATATCGGGCGATTTGTGGGTTTTGGCGTGGGGCCGCAGCGCCACGCCGGCGTCCATTGCCGCGGCGGCCATGCGGGCGAGGTTGGCGTCCAGTACAGGAAGGTCGATCACCAGTGCGGGCGTCGCGATCTCAGCGAAAGCGGCGAGGCCGGGGGCGATGCGGGTGGCTTGCGTCATGGCGGGGCGACCAGTCGGTGTGTGGCGAGGCGGCAGGCGGTATAGACGCGCTCGGGCCGCAGCGGCAGCGTGTAGAGCGGCGCCTCGTGGCCGGTAGCGCCCGGCGCGATGGCATGGGCGAGCGCGTTGGCAATGACGGCAGCGGTGGGAATCAGTCCGCCCTCGCCGATGCCGCGCACGCCGAGCGGGTTGGTGCCCGGGCGGGTCTCCACGTGGCCGAGACGGACGCGCGGCAGATCAGGCGCCGTGGCGACCAGGTAGTCGGCCATGGTCGAGGTGACCAATTGACCCTCGTCGCTGTAGATCAGTTCGGAATACAGCGCGCCGCCGATGCCGTCGATGACGCCGCCGATGATCTGCCCTTCCACGATCATGGCATTGAGCGCCCGGCCGGCATCATGGGAGACGAAATAGTCGAGCACGCGAAAAAAGCCGGTCCGCGGGTCCAGGCGGACCCTGGCCACATGTACGGCTCCGCCGAAGGTGAGCGGCTGGTCGCTGCCGTAGACGTACTGAGCTTCGAGCGCCGGCTCCCCGGCAAAGTGCGAGCCGCCAGGGCTCACCGCCCGAGCGATGGCGGCGATGTCGAGATCGGTGTCGCCGCCGGCGGCGCGTACGATGCGCCCATGGGCGATCGTCAGGGCGTCGGCCGGAGCCTGCAGCATATCGGCGGCAACGGCCAGGATCTTCTCCCGCAGCCGCTCGGCCGCGCCGAGCACGGCGTTGGCGCCGAAGATAGCGCCGCGGCTGGCGAAGGCACCGCGGCCGAAGGGCACCAGCTGGGTGTCGCCCATGCGCACGTCGACGCGCTCGAAGTCGACGCCGAGCGTCTCCGCCGCCACCTGGGCATAGGTCGTATGCTGCCCCTGGCCCTGGGTGCTCATGCCGGAGGTGACCGTGACGTTGCCCAGCGCATCGGCGCGAATGACCGCCGTCTCGAAATTGACGAAGCCCGAGCCCTCGATGCAGGCCGCCAACCCCCACGCGGTGCGGCATCCGTCGGCCTCGGTGACGACGTCTCGGCTGTAGCCGCTGTCGGCGAGCGCCTGGTCGAGGAGGGCGGGGAAGTCGCCGCTCTCGAAACGTAGGGGGATGCCGGCGAGGCTGCGTTCCAGCTCGTGCGGCAGGTCGGCCGGGCGGATGAGGTTGCGGCGCCTGAGCTCGACCGGCGTGAGGCCGGCCCGCTTGGCCAGCAGGTCCATCAGGCACTCGATGGGAAATGCCGCCTCCGGCGCGCCCGCGCCCCGGTAGGTGGCGATCGGCGTCTTGTTAGTGCCGATGCAGCTGACGTCGACGCGGAAGTTGGGGATGCGGTAAGCGTTGGCGATGAAGCCGGCGGCCACCTCCGCGGTCATGATGCCGCTGGTGAAGACGTAGCCGCCCATGTCCAGGCGCAACTGCGCCTTGAGCGCGAGCAGCGCGCCGCCTTCGTCGCACCCGAGTTCGATGTCCACGTCGATGGCGCGGGAATGGGTGGTCGCCTGCAGGTTCTCGAAGCGGTCCTCGATCCATTTGACCGGCCGGCGCAGGCGCCGGCTGGCGTGGCTGACGACGAGTTCCTCCACATAGGTGCGCGACTTGGCGCCGAAGCCGCCGCCCACGTCCTCGCAGACGACGCGGACCTGATACTCTGGGAGGTCGAGGATGGAGGAGAGGTTCTGACGCACGTTGTAGTGTGCCTGCGTCGACATCCACACCGTGAGCGCCTGGCGCGCCTCGTCGTAGTCGGCGACGATGCCGCGCGTCTCCAGCGGCAACGGCGCCTGCCGGACGAAGCTGAAGGTTTCGCGCACGCGATGGGCGGCGCCGCGCAGGGCCGCATCGGCATTGCCCGTTGCCTGCTGGAAGTGAGCGCCGACGTTGCCGAGCCAGTCGGGATGCAGGCGCGGCGCGTCCGGCCGGACGGCATCGGCCACCGTGGCGATCACCGGCAGCTCGCGATAGGCGACCTCGACGAGCGCCGCCAGGTCTTCGGCGCGGTAGCGGTCGTCGGCCACCACGAAGGCGATCGGCTCGCCGACGAAGCGGACGCGGTCCGTGGCCAGGAAGCGGGGCAGGCCGCCGCGGATGGCCGCGTGCCAGTAGCGCGTCACCCAGGGGCGATCGTTGAACGGCAGGTCCGCGGCGGTGAGCACCAGCAGCGCGCCGGCGGCGAGCGCGGCGCTCGCGTCGACCGAGACGATCTCGGCGTGGGCGCGCGAGCTGCGGACGAAGGCGCCCTCCACCATGCGGTCGAGATGCACGTCGTCGACGAAGCGTCCGGCGCCACGCAGCAGCCGGGCGTCCTCCTTGCGGCGGGGGGCGGATTGGGCGGCGGTTCGGCTCATGGCGGCAGCACCTCGGCCAGGCAGTCGTTCAGCAGCACGCGGGCCAGCTGAAGCCGGTAGTCGGGGCCGATGACCCCGTCCTCGAGCGGTTCCGTCTGCGCCAGCTCCTCGTCGATCAGGCGGACGACGGCAGCCTGCTCGAACGGCCGGCCGGCCAGCTCCCGGCTCAGGTGCGCACACACGCGGGGCGTCGCTTCCAGGCCGCCGACCGCGATCGTCAGGCCCTCGGGCGACCATTCGGCGGCGACCGCGGCGATGGCGAAGTCGCCGTGGCGGCGCGCCAGCTCCCGGAAGGCGCAGCGCGCCCCGGGGCGGCTTGCCGGAAACGTGATCTCGGTCAGTATCTCGTCGGCAGCGCGCACCGTCTCCATGGCATGCAGGAAGAAGGCACGGGCCGGAACGGTGCGGGTGCCCGCGCTGCTGAGCAGGGTGAGAACGGCGTCGGCGGCCACGGCGACGAGGGCGAGCTCGGCCGCCGGATCGGCGTGGCACAGGCTGCCGCCGATGGTGCCGCGGCTGCGCGTCTGCGGATGGCCGATGTGGGGCAGGGCGAGCGCCAGCAGCGGCAGCGCTTCGCCCACCGCCGGGGTTCGCATGAGCGCCGCCTGCCGGGCCATGGCGCCGATGCGCAGGCGGCCGTCATCGCGCCGCACGTCGGCCAGCCCGGCGATGCCGTTGATGTCGATCACCGTGTCGGGGGCGGCCAGCCGCAGGTTGAGCATGGGCATCAGGCTCTGGCCGCCGGCCAGCAGCACGGCACCGTCGCCCTGCGCCAGCAGGCCTGCCGCCTCCGCGACGGTGCCGGGCCTGGCATAGGCGAAGCTGGGCGGCTTCATCGGGCTTGCGCCAGGACGGCGTCGACGATGTGCTGGTAGCCGGTGCAGCGGCAGACGTGACCGCCCAGCACGTGGCGCACGCCGTCCTCGTCGCCGGGCAACTGCCCGGACCGCGCGAGCGCCTCCAGCGTCATCAGGATCCCGGGTGTGCAGAAGCCGCATTGCAGGCCGTGATGGGCATGCAGCGACGCCTGCATCGGCGACAGCTCGCCGCCAGCGGCCAGGGACTCGGCCGTCTCGATGCGGCAGCCGTCGGCCTGCACCGCGAGCATCAGGCAGGAGCGAACCGGCTCGTCATCGACGATGACGGTACAGGCCCCGCAAACTCCGATCTCGCAGCCGACGTGCGTGGCGGTGAGCCGGAGCTGGTGGCGCAGGAAGTCGACCAGCAGCAGGCGCGGCTCGGCCGTCGCCTCGATCCGAAGGCCGTTCACGGTGCAGGTAAGCTTCATGGGCTGTGCTCCGATCACTGGCCGCTTCGTCAGGCCCGCCGTTGCGCGCCGGGGGCCCACAGGGTCTCGTCGGCGCATACCGCGTCGGCCCAGGCCGGCAGATAGCGCGACGACGCCGTGCCGGCACCGGCGCTGAGCAGACGCTCCAACGCGTCCGCGACCGCAAGCAAGCGCGGTTCGGCGTAGCGTTCGGCCACCACCTGCAGGCCGATCGGCATGCCGGTGGCGCCGGTCGCCGCCGGCAGCGTCAGGCACGGCACGTGCAGCACCGTCCACGGGATATTCTGGGACGGATCGCCGGTGTGGCTCATGTCCGGCGCTTCCGTCGCCGCCGCCGCGCAAAGCAGGGCGTCGTAGCCCGCTGCCGCGCGCTGAAAGGCCATGCGAGCCTCCTCGGCGCGCCCCAGGGCATCGCGATGGTCGGCGGCAGTCCACCGTCCGGCCCGCTCGATGCCGGCGGCCATCGACGGCGCCAGGCGGTCGCGGGCAGCGATATACTCGGGCATCAGGCCGCGGCGCATCTCGAAATCATGGATCGTGCGGCCGATCTCGACAAGGTCGGCGAAAGCCGGCCCGAGGTCCACGTCGTCGATCGCCAGGCCCGCGGCGCGCAGCCGGCCGACGCTGGCCTCGATCGCGGCGCGGGCATCCGGCGCCACCTCGCTCCACCAGGCGCCGCGGCAGAAGCCCAGCCGCAGCCCGCGCCTGTCCGCGGTCTCGGGGCCGGGCTCGTCCACCAGGGCCTCGTAGAGCAGCCGCACGTCCGCGACGCTGCGCGCGAACAGGCCGATGCTGTCCAGCGATTCCGCCAGCGGCTTCAGGCCGGCGCGGCTGAGGCGCGCGTAGGTCGGCTTGAAGCCGACCACGCCGCAATAGGAGGCCGGGCGAACGACCGAACCCAGGGTCTGGGTGCCGATTGCCAAGGGCACCAGGCCCGCCGCGACCGCCGCCGCCGAGCCGGCCGAGGAGCCGCCGGGCGAGCGCGCCGAATCAAGCGGGTTGCGCGTGCGCGCCGGCGGCCACGCGGCGAATTCGGTGGTCGCCGTCTTGCCAGCCACGATGGCGCCACGCTGCCTGAGCGCGGTGACGATCGCCGCATCCATCACCGGGCGATGGCCGGCATAGGCCTTCGAGCCAAAGCTCGTCGGCATGGCGGACGTCTCGAAGATGTCCTTCACGGCAACGGGAAGGCCGGCAAGCGAGCGGCGCACCGGCCCGGCCGATGGGGCCGGCGCCGCGTCGGCGACGAGCGCGTCCTCGCCGACGTAAACGAAGGCTTCCAGGTCGGCGGCGGCGCGGATGCGCGCCAGGGTCCAGCGGACGAGGCGCTCCGCCTCGATCGCGCCGGCGGCGACCGCATCTCTGATCTCGGACAGCGGGGTTTTGGCAAAGGGCTGCATGCGGCTCACGCTTCAATGGCGTAACCATAGGAGACCGAGAAAGAAACTGAAAGTTCAGAATTCGCGCTAGGTGCTCGCTCTTTGCGCCCGCCTGATGAGAGAAGCGGCAGGGAGGCTCTCAATTGGCCTTGACCGCCAATGCCTTCGCCCACATCGTAGATACTGAAATGTCAATTCAAGCAAAAGCTCCAGGGGGCAACCGGGGCGCGTGATGCGCGCGGCGGCCCGACTGACGAGCGCCAAGAGGGGATCGGCATGAAGCGAAGGACCATCTTAGCCGCGCTTGCAGGGGCGATGGCGGTAACCCTCGGGCTGGCGACGGAGCCCGCGGCACAGGCCGCGGGGACGTTTCCCGACAAGCCGATCACCTTCGTGGTGCCGTTTGCGCCCGGCGGCATCAGCGACGTCATGGCGCGCGCCATCAGTGCGGCCATGGCGCCGGAGCTCGGCCAGCCGGTCGTCGTGCTGAACAAGCCGAGCCCGGGCATGGTGCTGGGTCTCAGCGAGATCGCCAACGCCAAGCCCGACGGCTACACCATCGGCATCTGGGCCAACTCGGCCTACACCTTCCCCATCGGCATGAAGACGACGGTACCCTACGACGGCATCGACGGCTTCACCTTCCTTCGCTCCTACAGCGAATTCGTGCTGGGCGTCGTCGTCCGCGCCGACGCGCCGTGGAAGACCTTCCAGGAGCTGGTCGAGGAGGGCAAGAAGAGCCCGGGCAAGCTCAAGTTCGGCTCGGTGGGCATCAACTCCATCCAGCACCTGATCATGGAACAGGTGATGAAGGACACCGGTGCGAAGTTCGTCCACGTGCCGCAGGCCGGAACCGCCGCAGGCATCGCCAACGTGCTCGGTGGCCACCTCGACTTCCTGTCCGACGCCTCGTCGTGGGCGCCCAACGTGCGCCAGGGCCAGTTGCGCCTGCTCGCCTATACCGGTGACCAGCGCTCGAAGTTCTTCCCGGACGCGCCGACCTACAAGGAGCTCGGTTTCGACGTCGTGCGCAGCCGCGGCGCCATCGTCGCACCGGCCCGCTTGCCCGAGCCGATCCGCGCCAAGCTCGAGGCCGCCATCGACAAGGCGCTGAAGGACCCCAAAGTGGTGGAGGCCTTCGCCGGTATCGCCACCGAGATCGGCAGCATGCCGGGCGAGGAGATGCGCACATTTTCCATCGCCGACCGAAAGCAGTGGGAAGCCATGCTGGGCGCCGCGCCGAAGAACTAACGGCGAGCATCTCGACGTCATAGCCGGGCTTGGCCCGGCTATTCATCTCCAAGCCAGGTAGCGGGCAGATTCTTCAGGTGAGAATAGCCGGGTCAAGCCCGGCTACGACGGCAAGGGCAGACCGGCCAGGTCTGCCGCCTAAACCCCCGCTTCGTGCCACATCGGCCAGGGGCGCAGGCGCTCGAAGGCAGCGGCGGCGGCGAGCACCCGGGCGTCGCCGCACCTCGGGCCGACGATCTGCAAGCCGACCGGCAGGCCGGCCCGGGTGCGGCCGGCCGGCACCGAGATCGCCGGCTGGCCGGTAAGGTTGAAGGGCCGCAGATAGGGCGACCAGGCCGATGGCGGCACAGCGCGGCCGCCGATCGTCGCCGGGGCGAGCGTGCCCACGGGGAAGGGCGGCGCCGCCGTCGTCGGTGTGACCAGCAGGTCGAACGCCTCGAAGAGCCCCAGGGGGTGGGCGCACCAGCGGTTCCGCTCCAGATAGGCGTCGTAGAAGGCGTTGGGCGGCAGCGCCGCGGCGTGATCGAGGATGGCGAGGATGCCGTCCTCGATGTCGTCGCGGCGGTCGAGGTGATCCCCGAGGCGCCAGGCAAAGCCGACCGCCGACAGGGTGTTGGCGAAGGCGGCCGGATCCGGCCAGTCGAGGTCGCGCTCGACGATGGTCCAGCCGAGCTCGGCCAGCGCCGTGGCCGCCTCCCGGCACAGCGCCTCGATCTCCGGATCGACCGCTTCGACGAAGCCGAGCTGGGTCGTGAACAGCACCTTGAGGCCGCAGGGCGTCGACTGCGTCGCCGCGACGAAGTCGTCCGCGCCGCGCGGCAGCGAATGGGGGTCGGCCGGATGCGGGCCGGCAGCTGCCTCGAGCACGAGGGCCACATCGGCCACGGTGCGGCCGATGGGGCCGTAGTGCTGCATCAGCCAATGGGGATGTGCCGGCACGTCCGCCAGGCGCCCGTGGGACGGCTTGAAGCCGACCGTGCCTGTAAATGCGGCGGGCGTGCGCAGCGAGCCGCCACCGTCGGTGCCGATGTTGACCGGCGCCAGGGCTGCGGCGGCGCTGACCGCCGCGCCGCCGCTGGAGCCCCCGGCGGTCACGGTGCGATCGTGGGGATTGGGGGTCGGCCCGAAGAGCTTGTTATCGGTCGAGCCGGTCCAGCCGAATGCCGGTGTGTTGGTCTTGCCCACGACGATGCCTCCCGTCCGCCGGACGGCGGCGACGACGCCGGCATCGGCCTGCGGCACGTGGTCAGCGAAGAGCGGCGAGCCGGAGGTCGAGCGCAGGCCGGCGGTCATGATGTTGTCCTTCACGGACACGGGAAGGCCGGCCAGCAACGGCGGCTCGTCCGCCCCCATGAACGCGTCTTCGGCGCGCCGCGCCTCGGCCCGCGCACGCTCCGGGTCGACCAGGACGAAGGCGTTGAGCCCCGGGTTCAGCCGTTCGATGCGGGCGAGGTAGCCGTCCATGACCTCCACCGGCGAGAGCTGCCGCTGCCGATAGAGGCGGACCAGATCGCTCGTGGTCAGCAGCTGCAGGTCCGGTTCGTGCATCGCATGCCCCAATTTTCACCTTGACCGTTATGCATGCACCGCCCAGACTTTCAACTGAAATGTCAGATACTCAAATTCTGATATTGTCAGTCGCAAGGCGCGTTCGCCCATGGCGGGGCCCGGGCCTCGCGTATCGATAGCTGAGCGCAGGAGGCGTCCGGTGCAGAGACGGTTCGGCATGCGTCTGGATGGTTGGATGACGCCGCAGGTCTGCGTCGACCTGGCCATCACCGCTGAAAAATGCGGCTTCGATTCGATCTGGTATGCCGAGAACCCCTTCGGCCGCGGCGTGCTGCCCGCCGTCGCCGCCTGCGGCCTGGCGACGAGCCGCATCGACCTGGGCATCGGCGTGTTCAATCCGTTCAACCGTCACCCGTCGCTGATCGCCATGGAAATGGGCGCGCTGGACGAACTGCTCGGCGGACGGGCCAACCTGGGGCTGGGCTCGGGCGTCGCGCAAATCCTGGCGCATGCGCACCTGGGCTCCGACAAGCCGATCGCCGCCATGCGCGATACCATCAACATCGTGCGCGGCCTGATGAAGGGAGACGCGGTCACCTACGCGGGCAAGGTGTTCTCCGCCACGGACCTGCGGCTCGAATTCGCCGTTCCCCGCCCGGACTATCCGATCTTCATGGCGGCCATGGGCGAGCAGGCGATCCGCCTCACCGGCGAACTCGCCGACGGGCTGATGATCTCCAACCTCTGCACCCCGGGCTTCACCACCCGGGCCATCGAGCTGATGCAGGCAGGCATCGCCAAGCGCACGCTCACAACCCCCGTGACCGTCGTGCAGTACGCGCCCTGTGTGGCGCGGCCCGATCGCGCCGAAGCGCGCATCTTCGCCAAGGACATCGTCGGCAAAATGATCGCGCGCAGCTTCGGCCTCGAAGGCACGCCCCAGCTCAGGGGTTGGCACATGATCGGCAGCGGCGTCGCCGAAGAGGAGTTCGACGAGATCGCCGCGCGGCTCGATGGCGGCGCACCCGGACATACGGTGGTCAGCGACCGCATCCTCGATCTCTATGCGGTCGCCGGCAACGCCGACGATTGTCTGGCCGCCTACGAGCGCTACCTGGCCGCGGGGGTCAGCGAGATGGTGGTCACCTTCCGCGGCCCCGAGCCCAAGACCGAGATGGCCTATCTGGCCGATGCTCTGCGCGGCGGCGGGCTGACCCGCTGATGCCCGGCATCCAATTTGCAAAGCCAGGATGCGTGCGAGCCGGCGGGAGGTGACTCTGCGATTTCCGCTCGTCGAGCCGCAGCCAGACCCGAGGCGGGGCCCGTAGCGGCTGGCCGAAATGCTGGAGAGGCCCATGCGATTGTCCGCCTTTGCCCTTCCCGCCAAGCTGACCGGTCTCGGCCTGCTGCTGATCGTCCTCGGCTTCGGCATCGGCGCGCTGCGCCTCAGCATCTGGCAGTTCGGCATGCCGGGGCCGGGCCTGACGCCGCTGCTGGTGTCGATCGCGCTTTTGCCGATCGCGGCGGTGCTGGTGCTGGAGCCGCTGCGGCCGGAAGAGCGCGAGCCGCTGCAAGGCGCACCCCTGCTGACCGGCCTCGCCTTCCTCGCCTACGTCGCCCTGGTCGAATACGCGGGCTTCGCGCTGCCGACCTTTGCCTTCATCCTCCTGTGGGCGCGGCTGCTCTACGCGCGGTCCTGGGCCGTGTCGCTGGCCACGGCCCTCCTGATGCCCCTGGCGCTCTACGTGCTGTTCATGCTCGGGCTGGGCATTCCGCTTCCGCTGTGGCCGCGTTGACATGACCGACACCCTCCACAACCTGCTCTACGGCTTCTCGGTGGCGCTCACGCCGGGCAACCTTCTCTATGCCCTGGTGGGCTCGCTGCTCGGCACGCTTGTGGGGGTGCTGCCCGGGCTCGGGCCGGTGACCACCGTGGCGGTGCTGCTGCCCTTGACCTACGGCGTCGGCTCGCCGGTCAGCTCGATCATCATGCTGAGCGCCATTCTCTACGGCGCCATGTACGGCGGCTCGACCACCGCGATCCTGCTGCGCGTGCCCGGCGAGGCCGCCTCGGTCATCACCGTCATCGACGGCTACGAGATGGCCAAGCAGGGGCGGGCAGGGCCGGCGCTGACAGTGGCGGCGGTCGGCTCCTGGGTCGCCGGCACCTTCTCGGTGGTGGCCCTCACGGTGATCGGCCCCGTGCTCGCCAACTGGGCTCTCAGCTTCGGTGCTCCGGAATACTTCTCGCTCGCGGTCGTCGGGCTGCTGCTCGCCGGGACGATGACCGGCGGCCGGCCGATTCGCGGCGTGGCGGTCACGCTCGCCGGCCTGATCTTCGGGCTCGTCGGGCTCGATCCGATGTCCGGCCAGAGCCGCTTTACCTTGGGCGAGATCAAGCTGCTCGACGGCATCGACATCATCCCGGTGCTGATGGGCCTCTACGGCATCGGGGAAATTCTCTACAACCTCGAACGGCGCAAGGATCAGGACTTCAAGATCGCCAAGATCGGCAAGCTGATGCCGAGCCGGAAGGAATGGCGTGAATCGTCAGGCGCCATCGGCCGCGGCAGCGTCATCGGCTTCTTCGTCGGGCTGTTGCCGGGGGGCGGCGCGCTGCTCGCCGCGCTGCTCAGCTACATGGCGGAGCGCAAGCTGTCGAAGCACCCGGAAGAGTTCGGCAAGGGCGCCATCGCCGGTGTCGCCGGCCCGGAAGCGTCCAATAACTCCGCCGTCACCGCCGGCTTCGTGCCGCTGCTCACCCTGGGTATCCCGAGCAACATCGTCGCCGCCATCCTGCTCGCCGCGCTGATGATGCAGAACGTGCAGCCGGGGCCGCTGATGCTCAAGGAGCACCCGGACATGTTCTGGGGCGTCATCGCCTCCATGTATATCGGCAATGTCATGCTGCTGCTGCTCAACCTGCCCCTGGTGGGGCTATGGGTGAAGCTGCTGCGAGTGCCGTTCTGGCTGCTCGGTTGCGCCGTCATCGCCATTTCGATGATCGGCGCCTACAGCCTCAGCAACGACTTCTTCAACGTCTACGTCCTCGCCATCTCGGGCATCGTCGGCTACGTCGTGCGCAAGGCCGACTTCGACATGGGCCCCTTCGTCATGGCCTTCATCCTGGCCAAGCTCGTGGACAATTCGCTCGGCCAGAGCCTGCTCATGGGCAACGGCAGCCCGATGATCTTCCTGACGCGGCCGATCTCGGCCTGCCTGCTGATCCTCGGCGCGATCTACCTCGTGGCGACGATCGTCATCGCCCTGCGCGTCCCCAAGCCGCCCGTTCTCGCCGACCTCCCGGCAGAATGAGGGGCCTCTTCGCCTACGTGCTTGGTTTGGCTCGTCGTTCGCGTCAGGGTTGTTAAGTCATGGCTTGACAAGGCAGGGGGACTCCCCAAGAACGGAACTGAAATGTCTCGATCTGCATGGACACGGTTTCGGGCCTCGGGCTCCGTCCGGCGAGGCGGATCGGGACATGGGCAAAGGGTCGGACCGGGCGGCGCCGCGGACGCGGCTATGCCGCTCCGGCGACCGATGGGGTGACGCGTGGCACAGGCTGACAAGCGGGGAAGCGGGTCCCTTCGGCAGAACGCCTACGAAACCATTCTGCAGGCCATCATCTTCGGTGATCTGGCGCCGGGCTCCAGCATCGACGACAAGCAGGTGGCGGACGATTTCGGCCTCGGGCTTGCCGTGGTGCGGGATGCTCTGATGCGCCTGGCGCTGGAAAACATGGTCGAGCGCCATGCCCGCATCGGCACGCGCGTGCCGGACCTCGGCCTGCGCGAGGTGCAGGAGGTGTTCGAGGCCCGCGTCATCCTCGAGGGCGCGTGCGCCGCGCTGGCGGCCGAGCGGGCCTCGGCGGTCGAGGTCGAAGCGCTACGGGCATCGTTCGCCGGCTACGAGGAGGTGATCGAGCGCCGCGAGTTCCGCCGCCTGGTGGCGATGGACCAGGCCTTCCACCGCACCCTGGCGGACGCCTGCCACAACGGCCACATGGGCCGCAGCCTGGTGCTGCTGCACAACAACGCCTCGCGCTTCTGGTACTTCGGCCTGCTGCGGCTCGATGCGGTGACCTTGCGCGCCGACATCAAGGCGCATCTGGTCGTGGCGGATGCCATCGCCGCTCACGACGCGGTGGCGGCCGAGCAGGCCATGCGCGGCGTCCTCGGCCACTTCCCGGCCGACATGCGCAACTTCCTGATCGCGCCGCCGATCTTCGACCGGCTGACGGCGACGCGCGAGGCGCCGGCAGAACCCAAGGCCAGGCCGGCTGCCGAGAAGCCGCCAGCCGAGTCGCCGGTCACCGCCAAGGGGCCGGCCCGCAGCCGCAAAGCGGCGGCGAAGGGGCCGGCGAGCACCAGCCAGACGGGGGTGGAGAAGCCCGCTCCGGCGGGAAAGGCCAGACGAAAGCCGGCTCGGGCTTAGCGCCGGCTCGCCGGGTCCGGCCCGGGCCCGACGCGTCGGGCGGACGCGCTTTCCTCCGACTTCGTCATGACCGGGCGTGATCCGGCCGTTCATCCACCCGGTCGAACTGTCCCGCCGTCACCAGCCCACGGCAGCGGAAGCGGTGGCCGCCGCGGAGCACCTCGGAGCGGGCGTCGTGGTAGGCGAAGTCTCCCTCGTCGATGGAGAGCAGGGTGGCTTCGCCGACCGATCCGGGCTTGAGCGAGCCGAGGTCGGGGCGGCGAAGGGCCACGGCGGGAGCCGTGGTGACCATGCGGACGATGTCGGGCAGGCCGAGGCCGAGGCAATAGAACTTCGACAGGGTCGTCATCAGGTCGAACACCGGCCCGTCGACGTTGAGCGCATGCACGTCGCTGGAGATGATGTCCGGCAGGAAGCCCTTCTCGATCATCGCCCGGGCGACACGGAAGCCGAACGAGAAGCCGCCGTGGCCGATGTCGAACAGCACGCCGCGCTCACGCGCCAGCAGCACCTCCTCGAAGATGTCGCCGTCGCGGCGCACCGGGGCGTTCGGGAACGGCTTGAAGCAGTGGGTGAGGATGTCGCCCGGGCGCAGGCGCGCGAAGACCTCCCGCCGCGACGGCGGCGGATCGTCGAGATGGGTCATCACCGGCAGGCCGGTCTCCTCCGCCGCCTCCACCGCAAGGTCGAGCGGCGCTGCGCCGCTGTCACCTCCGGCGATCTTGCCGACGCGGACCTTGATGCCGACGACGAGGTCCCTGTTCTCGTCGATCACGCGCACGCATTCGCGCGGGTCGAGCAGTCGCATGTCGCCGCACTCCCCCACCATCACAGCCTTGCTGTAGGCGAAGATGCCCGGGTACGAGATGTTGATGAAGGGCAGGATGCGCACCGGCGAGGGCTCGATGACGAAATGCCGGAAGCCCAGGAAGTTGCCCGGACCCGCGGTGCCGGCATCGACCATCGTGGTGACGCCACTGAGCGGCGCCATGCGGCGCGCATCGAGGCTCATCGCGCTCGCGCCCCAGTACACATGGCAGTGCATGTCGATCATCCCGGGGGTCACGATCAGCCCGGCGGCATCGACGGTCCGCCGCGCCTCCTCCGCCAGATGTGGCGCGACGGCGGCGACCTTGCCGTCGCGGAAGCCGACGTCCAGCGTGCCGTCGAGCCCCTGGCCCGGATCGATGACGCGGCCTCCGCGCAGGATCAGGTCTAGCATCGCGCCTTTCTCTCTCCGTGTCGATTGGACGGGATCACGTCTGCCGATGGCCGCGTGTAGCCCGAGACCGGCACAATAGCGGCAGCAGGGCTGCGGTCCAGCTGCGGGATCGATCTGAAATGTCATTTTGGGAGACTTGGTAAGTTGTTGGGCATGCGCCTGGATTTCGAGCTGATCGGGTCGCGTGAGCCGGCGCCGCGCGCTTGACTCGCCAGCCATCCAGCCTCGATACTAAGACTGAAATGTCAGATATCAAGTTAAGAACTCGAATCTGATCGAGGCCAGGAAGGGCAGGCACTGGCCGCCGCTGCACGCGGGAGCCGGTCCGACGCGACATTTGCAGAGGCAGCGCCTGGCTGCCGCAACCATTTGGGGGTTCCATGCCGGACATACATTGGGTGGGTGGATCGGACGAGGATCGGGAGGCCGTCGCCGCACAGCACGAGGCCTATCTCGTCGCCAATTCGAAGTTCGACTGGGATCATCTCATGTCGGTCTACAGCGAGTCGTCGTGGGCGACCTATTTCAATTTGAACGGACATACCTACGACGGGCGTGATCACTGGATCAAATTGTGGAAGTACTACATTACCCAGCAGGAGACTGGCTACTGGCGTCCGTTCGACATGAAGGGGGTGATCTCCGGCGACCTCGCAACCGTCTGGTGTCACCGCAACACCCAGTCGACATGGTTCGGTGGCGACGACCCGATGTCGCCGCGCCGGGAAGGGAAGCCTTTCATCTCGCGCTCGACCATGATCTTCTGCCGCCAGGACGGCGATTGGCGCTGCGTTCACGTCCATTTCTCCGAAAGCCGCAGCGAGGAGCCGCGCCCGGGCGGCATCTGAAGCCATAGGGAGCGTTCGCGGTGATGAGGATCGGATACAAAGCGTCGGCGGAGCAGTTCGGCCCGCGGGATCTCCTGCGGTTCGCCGTCCTGGCCGAGGAGAAGGGATTCGATTCGGTCTTCGTCAGCGATCACTTCCAGCCGTGGCGCCACACCGGCGGCCATGCGCCGTTCTCGTTCGCCTGGCTCGGCGCCGTCGGCGCGGCGACCTCGCGCATCGTCATGGGAACGAGCGTCACGACGCCGACCTTCCGCCACCATCCCTCGACGGTCGCCCAATGCTTCGCCACTCTGGGCGACATGTTTCCCGACCGGGTCGTGCTCGGCATCGGCACCGGCGAATCGCTCAACGAGGTGCCGCCGACCGGCATGGAATGGCCCGAGCCCAAGGAGCGCCTGGCGCGCCTGCGCGAGGCGGTGGCCCTCATCCGCCGGCTGTGGAGCGAGGAGCGGGTCAGCTTCGAGGGCCAGTATTACAAGACCGAGAACGCCACGATCTACGACCGGCCGGCGCACATGGTGCCGATCTTCATCGCCGGCGCCGGGCCGTTGATCGCCAAGTTCGCCGGTCGGGCCGCGGACGGCTTCATCTGCACCAGCGGCAAGGCGACCGAGCTCTACCGCGACACCCTGCTGCCCAACGTCGCCGTCGGCCTCGAGGCGGCGGGGCGGCCGAGCGATGCGATCGAGCGCATGATCGAGATGAAGGTCTCCTTCGACATCGACCTGGCGCGGGCGCGCGAGGATACCCGCTTCTGGGGGGCGCTGGCGCTCTCGCCGGAGGAGAAGATGTCGGTGGAGGATCCGGTGGAGATGGAGCGCCTCGCCGATGCGCTGCCGCTCGAGCGGGTCACCAGCCGCTGGATCGTCTCCGCCGATGCGGACGAGGTCGTCGAGGCCGTGCGCCCCTATGTCGAGCTCGGCTTCCGCCACCTGGTGTTCCACGCGCCCGGCTTCGATCAGCCCCGCTTTATCGAATCGTTCGCCGACGCGGTGGTGCCCAAGCTGCGCCGTGCCTTCGGCTGAACGGACCATGCCACAAGGTTCCGGACACGTCCTGGCACTCTGCGGCGGCATCGGCGGTGCCAAGCTGGCGCTCGGGCTGAGCCGCGCGGTGGCGCCGGATCAACTCACCATCCTGGTCAACACCGGCGACGACTTCGTCCACTTGGGCCTGGCCATCTCGCCCGATATCGACACCGTGCTCTATACGCTCTCTGGCCTCGCCGATCCGGTCCGCGGCTGGGGGGTGCGCGACGAGACCTGGAATTTCATGGCCGCTCTCGGCGGGCTGGGCGGCGAGACCTGGTTCCAGCTCGGCGACCGCGACCTCGCCACGCACGTCGAGCGCACCCGCCGGCTCGCCGCGGGCGAATCCCTGGCCGCCGTGACCGAGGGATTCCGGCGCGCCTGGGGCATCGGGCCGCGCGTCCTGCCCATGAGCGACGACCCGGTGCGCACCCGGGTCGAGACCGCGGCGGGATGGCTCGACTTCCAAGACTACTTCGTCCGCCGCCGCTGCGAGCCGGCCGTGACCGGCCTCGACTTTGCCGGGGCGGAGGCCGCGGACCCATCGGACGCGGCGCTCACCCTGCTGGCCAGCCCGGAGCTGCGGGCCGTGGTGATCTGCCCGTCCAACCCCTACCTCAGCATCGATCCGCTGCTGGCGATGCCCGGCCTGCGGCGGGCGCTGGCCGCCTGCCCGGCGCCGGTCGTCGTCGTCTCGCCCATCGTTGGCGGTGCCGCGGTCAAGGGCCCCACCGCCAAGATGATGGGCGAGCTCGGCATCGAGGTGAGCGTCGCCAGCGTCGCCCGCCACTACGAGGGGCTGATCGACGCCCTCGTCGTCGACGCGGCCGACCGCGACCAGCACGTGCCGCCCGGGCTCGACGTGGTGGTGACGCAGACCGTGATGCGCACGCTCGAAGACCGGGTGAACCTGGCCAAGGCCGTGCTGGCGGCGGCCGACCGGATCGGTGGTTCACGCCGTCGATCGGAGTGAGCCTGCGGCGGTCCCGCCTGCCGACATCGATCTCCGGTGCTCACAGATTAAGCGCCGGGGCGCGCAGAATAAACGAACGCCAATCAGGATGTTTTGTGTTCGTCCGCGTAATGACTCGGCTCAATCCTTGCATGAACTGGCAATAGGCCGGGAGCCGTAGTCGACGTCGCGTGCTCTCTTGCGCGGCGCCTTCGTCGCATGCCGGCGTCGTTTGGTGTCCTCACGCACGAAGGGGTGGGCGTCGATGAAGCGGAAGATGCATCTCGGCTTCGATCTGTCCTGGACGCACCTGGAGGGGCGCTGGCGCCTGCCCGGCTCATGGAGCGGCGTCACCTTTCCCGACGTGCGGCTCTACGAGGAGATCGCGCTGCTGGCGGAGCGCGGGCTGATCGATTTCATCTTCTTCGGCGACGGCACCGGCATCCCCAGCACGTGGCAGGGCTCGCCCGATGCGGCGGTCAAATGGGGCATCGGCTGGCCGCGGCAGGACATGAGCCCCTACATTGCGCTGATGTCGCGGCTGACGCGGCACGTGGGTTTCGGGCTCACTTATTCGTCCACCTTCATGCACCCGTTCTACGTGGCGCGCTTGCTCAACTCGTTGGACCACGTCACCGGCGGCCGCATGGCCTTCAACGTCATCACCTCGACGCGGCGGGCGGACGCCGCTAATTACGGCTTCGACGAGCTCATGGATCATGACTTGCGCTACGAGCGCATGGAGGAGTTCATCGCCGTCTGCAAGGCGCTGTGGGACAGCGTCGCGCCCGATGCGTTCGTCTGGGACCGCGAGACCGGCATCGTCGCAGATACCGCCAAGGTTCGCCCGATCGACCACGTCGGCCGCTTCTTCAAGGTGAAGGGCCCGCTCGCGTCGGTGCCGTCGCCACAGGGGCGGCCGGTGCTGATCCAGGCCGGCGCCTCGCCGCGGGGCATCAGGGCCTCGGCGCAGATCGCCGATCACGTCTTCGCCATGAGCCCGGGGCTGGAGCGCCAGACGCGGCACCGGGCTGTGCTGGATCAGGCGCTGGCCGACCAGGGCCGCAACCCACAGGGCGTCGGCATCCTGTGGGACGTGGTTCTCATCGTGGCCGAGACCGAGGCGGAGGCGAAGCGGCGCCGCGAGCAGCTGCTGACTGTCGTGCCGCCCGAGGCCGTCGGCGCCTTTCTCTCCCACCAGATCGGCTACGACCTGTCCAAGCTGCCGGCCCAGTTCACCATCCTGGGGATCAACGAGGAAATCACCGCCGGCCAGGCGTCGCCAGTCGCTTTCCTCAACATGACGCGCCACCTGGATCCGCAGGCGACGATGTCGCGCGAGGAGTTCTACGATGTCCTGCTACGGCGTACGGCGTCCTACGAGGAGACGCTGGCCGGATCGCCGGCCCAGATCGCCGACTACCTGGAAGAGGTGTTCGAGGCGACGGGCGAGCGCGGGGGCTTCATGATCGCCCACCCGCCGGTGACGCCGCGCGATCTCGCCAGCGTCGTCGACTATCTGGTGCCGGAGCTGCAGCGGCGCGGCCGTTTCCGGACCGCCTACGGAAGCCGGCTGCTCAAGGACAATCTGGCAGATTGAGGAGGCTGGCCGAGAAGGTGTCGACAAAAAGAACTTCTTCGCGAAGAAAACGCTGAATTCGCACCTCGAGGTTTTCATATTTTAAATTCAATTTTACACAAAATCTATATATAAATTTTGCGATTTTCTTCGAAAATTGGCTATGTTGGTGATTTTAAACTTATTTGATTTGGGTCAATAGATATTGACATCAGATGTGTGAATAGTAGCCTCCCGTCCTGGGCGACCGTTGATTGTCGCGCGGGCGCGCATCGCGTAGAGCGGCTCGGGAGGCGAACGTATGACGGCATCAGGCGCATCTCTGCCACGGCATATTTTGCTGGCGACCGACCTGAGCGCGCGCTGCGACCGCGCTCAGGATCGAGCGCTCGAACTTGCCAGGGAATGGCAGGCGAAGCTCACCATGGCTCATGTCCTGGATGTGCCGAGCCTGCCGGACGACGAGGAGGTAAAGCCCGATGCCGGCGACGCCAGGGGGCGGGCATTGGGCCTGATGCACCGAGAGCTCAAGGACATCGGGGATGTGTCCTGGGAGGTTGAGGTTCGCGAGGGCCGACCGTCGGACGTTGTTCTCGACGTCGCCCGAGAGAAGGGCTGTGACCTGATCGTCACCGGCATCGCCGGCCGCGACACGCTCGGGCGGTTCCTGCTCGGCAGCACGAGCCTTGACGTGGTCCAGCATGCCGAGGCGCCCGTGCTGGTGGTCAAGTCGCGATGTCATGCGCCCTATCGAGGCGCCGTCGTGGCCAGCGATCTGTCGCCGGCTTCCGGCAGTGCCTTGGAGGAGGCGACCCGGCTGTTTCGGCCCTCGCAGCTCACCCTGTTCCATGCGTTCGACATGCCGTATCGCGCCTTCGCCGAGGAGCGGCGTGACTACGAGGATGCCTCGGGGCGGATGGCCCTCGACGAGATGAGGAGCTTTCTGACAAGCCGCCTCGGGCCGGCCGGCGGCGAGGTAGGCGTCCATGTCGCCTATGGCGATCCGGCGACGCTCCTGGCCGAGTACGCCGCAAAGTTGGATATCGACCTCGTCGTCGGCGGGACAAACGGACGGACGGGTATTCTGGGCGTGCTCCTGGGGAGCGTCGCTGCGGCGATTCTCGACGAGGTACCCTGCGACGTGCTGATCGTGCCGAGCAAAGGCGCACGGCAAGCGGCGTAGCGATCCGACAACGGCGGGGCCGTGACAGGGGGGATGATGGCGACGACGATCGACGCTGAGGTCGCCGACGATGCGGCCTGCGCCCCTCGCCCATGGCATGCCCAAGCGCCGGCGGAAGTCTGCGCCGCGCTCGAGACCGGCATCGACGGGCTCGATCGCGCCGAGGCGCGGCGCCGTCTGCACGTGTGGGGTGCCAATCAGTTGCCGGCGGCGGCCCGCATCCACCCGCTGGCGCGCTTTCTCGCCCAGTTCAACAACGCGCTGATCTACTTTCTGCTTGCCGCCGCGGCGGCAGCCGCAGTCCTGGGGCATCTCGTCGACGGCGTCGTCATCGTGATCGTCGTGCTGATCAACGCGATCGTCGGCTTCATCCAGGAGGGCAAGGCCGAGCAAGCCCTGGATTCGATCCGCGACATGATCGCGCCGCATGCTGTCGTCGTGCGCGACGGCGAGCGCCACATCATCGACGCGCGCGAGATCGTTCCTGGCGACGTCGTCGCCGTCGAGGCCGGCGACAAGGTGCCGGCCGACATCCGGTTGCTGCGGGCCCGCGGCCTGAGCGCGGACGAGGCGGTTCTCACCGGCGAGTCGGTTCCGGCGGACAAGCGCGAGGACGCGGTCGCAGAGAAGGCGCCGCTCGGCGACCGCTTCTCCATGCTCCATTCGGGGACGCTCGTGACCACGGGGCAAGGCTTCGGCATCGCCGTGGCGACGGGTGCCCGGACCGAGATCGGCAGGATCTCGAGCCTCATCGGCAACGTCCAGACGCTCGTCACGCCTCTGCTGGCGCAGATCAACGACTTCGGCCGGCGCTTCACCTGGTACGTGAGTGGCGCAGCCGTGGCGCTGCTCGTCTTCGCCATGCTCTTCAGGGGCTACGGCTGGGTCGACGCCCTGATGGTGGTGGTGGCGCTCTCCGTGGGCGTGGTGCCCGAGGGGCTGCCTGCCGTCATCACCATCACGCTGGCGATCGGCGTGCGGCGGATGGCGGCTCGCAATGCCGTCGTGCGCCGCCTGCCGGCCGTCGAGACGCTCGGCGCAACGTCGGTGATCTGCTCGGACAAGACCGGCACGCTGACCAAGAACGAGATGACCGCGTGCCGGGTGATCACCGCGCGAAGCGTCTCGATGATATCCGGTTCCGGCTATGCGCCGGAGGGCGCCGCGACGGCGCCCGGCGGCGCTGCTGCGCCCCCTGACGACGTCCGCGATCAACTCGTTCGCGCCGCTCTCCTGTGCAACGATGCCCGCCTCGTCGAGCGCGACGGCCGCTGGTCGGTGCTCGGCGATCCGATGGAAGGCGCATTGGTGGCGCTCGCCGCGAAGGCCGGGCTGCATCCCGAGGCCGAGCGCGAGACTTGGCCGCGCATTGACGAGCTCCCGTTCGATGCACAGCATCGTTTCATGGCGACCCTGCACGACGATCCGCGCGGGGGCCGCAGGATCTTTGTGAAGGGCGCCCCGGAGCGCGTGCTGGCGATGTGCGCGGAGCAGGCGGAGGCGGGCGCGACGGGCCCCGTCGATCCCGCGTCCTGGCAGCGGTGCATCGATCTTGCGGCCGCCGAAGGCGAGCGCGTGCTGGGCTTCGCGGTCAAGGTGGTCGGCGCCGAGACGGAGCGGCTCACCTTCGAGACGACGGAGACCGGGCTAACCTTTCTCGGCATCGTGGGCTTCATCGATCCGCCGCGCGAGGAGGCGATCGCCGCCGTGGCGCAATGCCGGGCCGCTGGCATCGCGGTCAAGATGATCACCGGCGACCATGCCGGCACCGCCGTCGCCATCGCCCGTCAGCTGGCCATCGCAGACGCGCCCAAGGCGATGCAGGGCGCCGAGCTGGACGCGGTCGGTGACGACGACTTGCAGCGGGTGGTGGACGGCGTGAGCGTCTTCTCGCGCACCACCCCCGAGCACAAGCTCAGGATCGTGCGGGCCCTGCAGGCGAACGGCCACATCGTCGCGATGACCGGCGACGGGGTCAACGACGCTCCCGCGCTCAAGCAGGCCGATGTCGGCATTGCCATGGGGCGCAAGGGCACCGAGGCCGCCAAGGAAGCGGCGCAGATGGTGCTGCTCGACGACAACTTCGCATCCATCGTCGCTGCGGTGCACGAGGGGCGGACCGTCTACGATAACATCCGCAAGGTCATCGGCTGGACCCTGCCCACCAACGGCGGCGAAGCGCTCTGCATCGTTGTGGCGATCATTCTTGGGCTCGCGCTGCCGATGACGCCCGTCCAGATCCTCTGGATCAATATGATCCTGACGGTCACGTTGGGGCTGGTGCTCGCCTTCGAGCCGGCCGAGCCCAACGTCATGGGCCGGCCACCGCGCAAGCGCCGTGCCCCGATCCTGTCACGGCTCTTGGTCTGGAGGATCGTGCTCGTCTCGGTCCTCTTCATGCTCGGTGTCTTCGGCATCTTCCACTATGCCCTGGCCACGGGCCAAAGCGAGGCGACGGCGCGAACCATGGTCGTCAACACCCTCGTGGTGATGGAGACCTTTTATCTCTTCAACATCCGCTATCTGCACATGACCTCGTTCAGCCTCGTCGGAGCCATGGGGACGCCGGCCGTACTGGGGGCGGTCGCTGCCGTGATCGTTGCGCAGCTCGCCTTCACCTATGCGCCCTTCATGCACGGCATGTTCGGCAGCGCGCCCGTCGCCTTCGCGGATGGGCTGCTGATCGTCGCGATCGGCTTCCTCACCATGGTCGTGCTCGAGCTGGAAAAGATCATCATGCGGCGCATGGCGCCCGCGACGGCGGCGGCGGCCTGAGCGGGCGGCCGAACGTCTCGGCGCCCGCTCCATCGGCTCAGGTGAACAGGTCTTCGGCGAGCGGCCGCACCAGGTCCGCGGCGGTCCCACGGGCGGCGGCCGCGACAGGCAGGCCGCGCACAATGACCAGCGGCAGGCCCTCCGCCGCCTGCCCCATGACGAGGGAGGCCGCGGCGGCGATCTCGTCTCCGGTGCCGACGACCGTCGAGACCAGGGTCTGGCCGAACAGATCGGGCCGTCCGCGCAGGTCGGCCACGGTGGTGAGGCCGGCCGCGCCGATGCAGGCGCCGCAGGTGCCCAGGCGCCAGGCGCGGCCGAGGCTGTCGATGATCACCACCGCGACGTCGGCGCCCGTGGCCACGGCAAGGTCGTGGCGCAGCGCCGCGGCGCTGGCGTCGGGATCACGTGGCAGCAGCAGCACCCGGTCGCCGCCGGCCGAGCCGGGGATGTTGGAATGGTCGATGCCGGCATTGGCGAGAACGAGGCCGAGCCGGTGACGGACGATGATCACCCCCGGCCGGCAGCGTACGACGGCGGTCGATTCGGCCAGGATGATCTCGACGAGCCGTGGGTCCTTGCCGCAGACCCCGGCGAGGTCGCGTGCCTGTGCCGACGGCTCGACCGACGCGAGCTCGACATAGCGGTTCTCAGCTTTGGAGACGATCTTCTGGGCCAGCACGACGACGTCGCCGTCGCGCAGAGCCAGCTTGTCCGCCGCCAAGGTCGCCAGGATCAGAGGTGCGATCGGCTGGCCCGCCTCCACGAGCGGAAAGCCCGTTGGGGCGAGCAACTCCATTCGCACGCCTGTGCGGCGTTCGGACGGAAGCTGGCTGTCACGCATCAACATGAACTCCGAGATAAGCTTGGCGAACGCGATCATCGCATATCAGCGACCTTCCGCTGCCTTCCAGCGTGATCCGCCCGGTCTCCAATACGTATCCACGGTCTGCGATGGCAAGTGCCGCCTGGACGTTCTGCTCAACGACCAGCACTGTCACCCCCTGGCTTCTGATGTCGGCGATGATGGCGAAGATCTGATCGATCAGCAGGGGGGCCAGCCCCATCGACGGCTCGTCCAGAAGCAGCAAGCGTGGCCGCGCCATCAGCGCTCGCCCGATCGCCAACATCTGCTGCTGCCCACCCGACAGTGTGCCGGCGGCGCGATGGCGGAAGTCGGCCAGCATGGGAAAGGTCACGAAGATGCGTGCGAGATCATCGGCGATGGCGCGTCCGCGCGTCCAGGCGCCGACCAGCAGGTTCTCTTCCACGCTGAGCGGGCCGAAGACCTGGCGGCCCTCCGGAACCTGAACGAGCCCCAGCCGGACGCGGCGGTGTGCCGCGATCCGCTGGATCTCCCGGCCGTCGAACCGGACCCTACCCGCGACGATCGGCTGGACGCCGGACAGCGCCTTGAGCAGGGTCGTCTTCCCCGCCCCATTGGAGCCGACCAGCGCGATGATCTCGCCCGCGGCGACATGCAGCGTCACATCGTGCAGCGCTTCGATGCGCCCGTAGCGGCTGCTCAGGTGCTCAACCGTGAGCACGCGACGTCTCCCCCGGCTTCGCCGTCCCAAGGTAAGCTTCGATCACGGCCGGGTTGTTACGGATCTCGCTCGGCGTTCCTTCGGCCAGCGTCATGCCGCGGTTGAGCACGTGGATGCGGTCGGCGAGCGTCATCACGAAACCCATGTCGTGCTCGACAAGCATGACGGTCATGCCCGAGCCCGCGATCTTGCGGATCACGTGGGCGATCTCAGCCGTCTCCACCGCATTGCAGCCGGCAACCGGCTCATCGAGCATGATCACCGAAGGGCGAGTCGCCAGCGCCCGGGCGATCTCGAGGCGCTTCAGCACCCCGTAGGGCAACTCGCCCGCTGGCTGATCGCCCAGCCCCGACAGACCGACGAGGTCGAGAAGCTCCTCAGCGAGCTTGCGGCTCTCGGCGTTCTGCCGATGCACCATGGGCAGGCCCAGGAAATCGAGCAGCGGGTTGCGCCGCTCGTGCAGGTGACGGCCCACCATGACGTTTTCGGCGGCGCTCATGCGAAAGAAGATCTGCAAATTCTGAAAGGTGCGGGTGAGACCTTTGCGCGCCAATTCGTGAGGAAGCGCGCCGGTGATGGTCTTGCCGTTGAAGCGGATGCGACCGTCCGTGCAGGCGTAGACCCCGCTGACGACATTGAACAGTGTGGTCTTACCGGCCCCGTTCGGCCCAATGAGGGCGAAGATCTCGCCGGGGGGAACGTCGAAGCTGACGTCCGACAGGGCGACCAGGCCGCCGAAGCGGATGCTGACATGCTCGACTGAAATCGCGCTCACGCCGCTCCCCGCAGCAGCCAGGATTGCAGGCTCGGAATGACGCCCCGGCGCAGCGCGATCATCAGCACCATCAGGATGGCCCCGAGGATGGCATGCTCGAACTCGTGAAATGAGGTGAGCGCCTGCGGCAGCACCACCAGCACCGCCGCACCTAGCACGCTGCCCAGGATCGAGCCGAGGCCGCCCAGCACGGCCATGGCGACGAACTCGATCGATCGCAGGATGCCGCCCGTGACCGGTGTCACGTGGCCGTCGAACAACGCAAGAAAGGCGCCAGCGGTTGCGGCGTAGATGGCCGAAATGACGAACACGAGCAGTTTGTAGCGCGCGACGTCGATGCCGAGTACGCCGGCGGCGACCTCGCTGTCGTGTATGGCACGCAACGCCCGGCCCGTCGGGCTGGACAGCAGGTTCGCGGCGCCCAGCATGGCCACGATCAGCGTGATGCCGGCCACCCAGTACCAGTTGGCGACGCCGCTGACACGCCAGCTGCCGATCCACAGGCGAGCCACCTGCATGCCGTCAGGGCCGCCGGTCCAGGCGATTTCGTTGGTGATGACGATCGAGACGATGACGCCCAGTCCAAGCGTTGCGACGGCAAGGTGGTAGCCCTTGAAGCGCAGGATCGGCTTGCCGACGCCATAGGCGACGACGCCGGTCAGGACGATGCCGGCCAGCATCGATGCGAGGGTGGGCAGGCCCAGGTGAGCCGGACCGATGGCGGACGCATAGGCCCCCATGGCGAAGAAGGCCGCGTGACCGAGACTGATCTGGCCGGCATAGCCCATCAGCAGATTGAGCCCGACGACAACGAGCGCGTTGATGAAAACCAGCGTCGCCAGGCGCAAGTAGAAGGGGGATGGCACCAGCAGAGGCACCATGACCACCACCACCGCAAGGGCGAATGCTGGCGCATACGGATTGGCGAGGATCCGGCGCATGGGTCAGACCCGCTCGACGGCCCGGCCGCCAAGGATCCCCTGGGGCCGCAGGAATAGAACACCGAGGAGCACGACGAAGGCGAAGACATCCTTGTACTGCGAGGAGATGTAGCCAGCGCCAACGGCCTCCAGCAATCCGATCATCAGCCCGCCGAGAACTGGACCGGCCGGGTGGGTGAGGCCGCCGAGCACGGCTGCGGCGAAGCCTTTGACCGCCAGCAGCGTCCCCACGTCGAAGCTGGTGAGCGTGATCGGCGTGATGAGGATGCCGCCGAGCGCTCCGATCAGCGCCGATATGGCAAAGGTGAGGCCCACGATGACCCGTGGGTTGATGCCGGCAAGCTGCGCCGCGAGCCGGTTGGCGGCGGTCGCGCGGATGCCGCGACCCAGCTTGGTCATGCGCAGGAACAGCCAAAGGGTCAGGACGATCGCGACGCTGCCGGCCATCACGACGAGGCCCTGTGTCTGTACCGAGGCGCCGCCGAGGTCGAGCGTCGGCGTTGCGAGCAGCGGTGGCAGGGTGTGGAATTCCTTTCCCATGCCGACCGAGGCGAGCCCGCGGATGAAGATCGAGGCGCCTATGGTGATGATGATGACGACGATGGGGCTTGCATCGCGCGCCGGCGCTACGGCGAGCCCGTAGAGCAGGATGCCGGTCACGACCGTCGCGACGATGGCAAGCGATGCGGCGGGCAGAGGAGCCAGCCCCGCTGCTACCGCCGTCGCCGAGATCATGCCGCCCAGCATGACGAACTCGCCCTGGGCGAAGTTGACGACCTCGGAGGAGCTGTAGACCAACGTGAAACCGATGGCGACGAGCGCATATATGGCGCCGACGGTCAGGCCGGAGAAGAGGATCTGCAGGGCCGTGGCCATGGTCGGATGATCAGTCCACCACTGCCCACTTGCCGCGTTTGACCTCGAGCATGCGGAAGGCGGAGAGATCGATGCCCAGATGATCGGTGGGCGACATGGTGATGATGCCGACGGTGGCCACGTAGCCCTTGGTCTTCTCCAACTGATCGCGCACCTTGGCCGGATCGGCGCTGCCGGCCCGCTTCATGGCGTCGACGAGCAGTAGGAGGCCGTCGTGGGCATAGCCCCCGAAGGTGCCCACAGGCTTGCCGGTCGCCTTTTCGATCACCGCCGTATAGTCGAGCAGGACCTTCTTCTGCGGATCGCTGTCCGGCAGTTGCTCGGCGACCAGGAGCGATGGTCCGGGTAGTCGCACCCCCTCCGCCGCCGGCCCGGCGAGCTCCAGGTAGCCCTGTGTCGCGGCGCCGTGGCTCTGGTATAGCGGCATGCCCAGGTTGATCTGGGCAGCGTTCCGGGTGACGATCGCCGGCCCCTGGCCGATGTCTGCGTTGATGACCGCCTTGAGGCCAGGCAGCGCCTTGATGCGGGTGAGTTGGGCCGTCATGTCGCTGTCACGCGGCCCGTAGCTCTCCTCGGCGAGAATCTTGATGCCGTACTGGCCGGCCACTGACCTGCATTGCGTCACCATCGACTTGGCGTAGCCGCCCTGTCCGGCGATGAAGGCGGCATTGGTGAGGCCGCGCTGCTTGAGATCGGTAAAGATCTTGGCGCAGGCCATGCGGTCCGTGTGGGGTGGCTTGAACACCCATTTGCGGACCGGATCGATGATGTCGACGCCGCCCGACAACGATACGAAGGGGATGCCTGCTTCCTCGAACACGGGGATCATCGCCAGGGAGTTGCCGGTGCCGGTGCCGCCGACAACGGCGACGACCTGATCCTGCTCGACGAGACGCGTGGCGAACGTGCGCGAGTTGCTGGCGTCGCTCCCGTCGTCGTAGATGATCAGACGGATCTTCTCGCCGTTCACGCCGCCCGCATCGTTGATGCGCTTTGCATAGACCTCGAGTGTCTGCTTTTCGGGCTCGCCCAGGAACGAGGCCGGTCCGGTCGTCGACAGGACGCTGCCGATGAGGATCTCGCTCCGCGCCGCAGTCGCGAGCCCGGGAGCCATGAGGACAGCGCACACCAATGCCCGGATCGGCTTCATCGTTCCTCCCTGTCGTTCTTGCGCACCGCGTTATGACGGCGAACTGCCGATGCCGGCTGTGGGCGGACGCCTGAAGAGCGAAGCTCGGCTCAGGCCGCCTGCCACCCATGAGGATGCGCAGTGGAGACCGTTTGGGGAGGACCAAAACTCTCCATGAAAGGGACGGTTTCAATCACGTCGGGCGCTTGCCCCGTGACAAACTTTACGCCCAGCCAAGCGCGCGATAGGCTGAAACTGACAGCGAGGGTCATGCGATAGCTTGCGGCCGCAAGGAGCACGGCATGTGGGCGCAAGCTTGGAGCGCTGAATGGCTGATGAATAAAGCTCGGCGTGCCGGAGCAACAGTAGGATGAGCCGGTGCCGACATCCTGCTCCCACTATTTCGGCGAAACCATCCGCGGCGCGCAACGCGTCGGTATCGACGGGGAACTGCTCCTCGCCAACGTCGGGCTGACACGCGAACAGGTGTTCGATCCGCAGTGGCGCGGGAATGTGGAGCTGCTGGCCCGTCTTGTCCAACTGGTCTGGTTCGCGACCAAGGACGAGTTCATGGGACTCGTCGGCCGGCCCGCCAAGCTCGGCACGTTCGCCATGATGGCGCATTGCATCATCGCCGAGCCGTCGCTCGATGCCGCGATCAGAAAAGGCGTCCTCTTCTACGACCTGTTCACAGACGATCTGAAGATGAGCCTTGATGTCAAGGGCGATACTGCAATTTTTACCGTCAAATTCGAGCATCCAGAGCTCGATCCCGAACACTACTTTCTCGAATTCTGGCTGATGATCTGGTACCGCATGATCAGCTGGATGGGTGGGGGACTGCCGCCCCTGTTGCGTGCCACCTTCGCCTATCCGCGGCCGGGCAAGTACGTAGAGGAGCTGAAGCACGTCTTCCGTTGTGGCTATCTCTTCGATGCGCCGACCACATCGCTCTGGTTCGACGCGCGCTTTCTGCGGCAGCCGGTGGTGCGCAGCCGCGATGAGCTGAAGCGCTTTCTCTCCGTCGCACCGCTCGGCTTCATGATGATGCCGGAGGACGAGGCGAGCCTGTCGCGCAGGGTTCGCAGCATGTTGCTGGCCGGTGGCACCCTGCCGCTCAACTTTCCGACCTTCGAAGAGGTGGCTACAGCGATGCGGACCAACGAGCAGACGCTGCGGCGGCGGCTGAAGCAGGAGCTGACTTCGTACAGAACCATCAAGGAGTATATCCGGCGCGACCTCGCTATCCAGAAGCTGATGGAGAGCCGGCTGCCAGTGCAGGAGATCGCTTATCTGCTCGGTTACTCGGAGCCTCGCGCCTTCACGCGCGCCTTCCAGCAATGGACCGGTTCCAGCCCGATCCGGTACCGCACGCGCCTGCACCAGCAGTTTCGACCCTGAGCCATGCGTCACGCCGCCGCGAGGCTCGCCTTGACCGGTCAGGTGAGCTCGCGCGTCAGTTTTCGTCCTGTCCGGCCCGTGCCGGCGGCCCATAGAATCACGGCCAAAGATCCCGGACCGACGACGAACGGTGCGGGCCGGGAGGATATAGTGCAGCAAGCCAGCGGATTGCTCCGGAGCGCAGGGTTCGAGCCGATCGAAACCGCGAGCATCGACGAACTGCGCGCTCTTCAGTGGACGCGGTTGAAGCGGGCGTTGCGCTATGCCTACGACCATATGCAGGTTTACCGGGCGAAGTGTGACGCGATCGGTGTCCATCCCGACGATCTCAAGCAGTTTGCCGACCTCGCCCGTTTTCCCTTCACCACCAAGCAGGACTTTCGCGAGAACTATCCGTTCGGCATGTTCGCGGTGCCCGTGGACAAGCTGGCGCGGATCCATGCCTCGAGCGGCACGACAGGCAAGCCCGTCGTCGTCGGCTATACCCAAAAGGACCTGGAGCTGTGGGCCAACCTCGTGGCCCGCACCATCTATGCGGCGGGCGGCCGGCCGGGGGACAAGGTGCACGTTGCCTATAATTATGGGCTGTTCACGGGCGGCATCGGCTCGCACTACGGTGCCGAGCGACTCGGCTGCACGGTGATTCCAATGTCAGGCGGCCAGACGGAGCGGCAGGTCCAGCTGATCTGCGATTTCGACCCGGACCTGATCATGGTGACGCCGTCGTATCTCATCAACATCGCCGATGAGATGGAGCGGCAGAGTATCGATGCGTCCAAGCTTGCTCTGCGCGCCGCGGTGGTCGGCGCCGAGCCCTGGACCGAGGCGATGCGCGCCGAGATCAACCGCCGTCTCCACATGCGCGCCCGCGACACCTACGGCCTGTCGGAGGTGATCGGACCGGGTGTGGCGCAGGAGTGCGCCGAGACGGAGGACGGCCCGACGCTCTGGGAGGACCACTTCTATCCCGAGGTGATCGATCCCGAGACCGGGAAGGTGCTGCCCGACGGCGAAGCCGGCGAACTGGTTCTCACCTGCCTCACCAAGGAGGCGCTGCCGGTCATGCGCTACCGCACCCGGGATCTCACGCGCCTGCTGCCCGGTACGGCCCGGACCATGCGGCGTCTGGAGCGGGTGACAGGGCGGTCGGACGACATGCTGATCATCCGTGGCGTCAACATGTTTCCGTCGCAGGTCGAGGAACAGGTGCTCGGAATCGCCGCGCTCGCGCCCAATTACCTCATCGAGGTGCGGCGCGAGGGTGCCATGGACGCGCTCAGCGTCCACGTCGAATTGCGCGAAGCCGCTGCGGCGGATCCGGTCGCGGTGGTGCAGGAGCTCCGGCACAAGATCAAGACCTTTGTCGGCGTGTCCGCCGACATCGTGATCGCGCCGCCGGGCTCGCTGGCCCGCTCCCAGGGCAAAGCGGTGCGTGTGATCGATCGCCGCCGCGCCTCGTGATTTATCGTGCATCGCCCGAGAGGAGACGATCGTTGCGCCTTGAAACCCTGCTTCCGCTCGGCAAAGTCGATCCGGGTCTGCGGACGCCCGAAACTCCGCTCGACATTTCGTCCGTCGCCGCCAGCGCGCGGCTGCTCGAGGAGATCGGCTACGACGGTTTGGTCGTCGAGGAGACCAAGGACGACCCCTTCATCATCATGGCCTTGGCCGCGCAGGCCACCACGCGTCTGAAGCTCGGGACGGCCGTCGCCATAGCCTTTCCGCGTAGCCCGACCGTCACCGCCATGAGCGCGTGGACGTTGCAGAAGCTGTCCAGGGGGCGGTTCACGCTCGGCCTCGGCCCGCAGGTGAAGGGCCATATCGAGCGGCGCTTCGGCCTCAAATGGTCACCCGCTGGCCCCTGGATGCGTGAATACGTCGGCGCGCTCAGGGCGGTGTGGGAATGCTGGCAGAACGGCACGCCACTCGACGTTAGAGGGGAGCACTACAATCTCAGCCTGATGGTGCCGCTGTTCAACGCCGGCCCTATCGAGCATCCCGATATTCCGATCCACCTGGCGGCCGTCAACACGGTCATGTGCAAGGTCGCCGGCGAGGTGGCCGACGGCGTCCGGCCGCACCCGGTCTGTACGCCGTCTTATATCGAAAAGGTGATGCTTCCGGCGGTGCGGGCGGGCGCGGACAAGGCCGGTCGGGGCCTCGATGACTTCAAAGTCTGCATGAAGCCGCTCGTCGCGTCGGCTCGCACCCGGGAAGAGCTTGCGCCAAAGATCCGCGACGCACGGGCGCGCATCGCCTTCTACGCCTCGACGCCGGCCTATGCCGCCGCTTTCGAGCACGTCGGTCTCGGCGGTCTCGCCGAGACGGCAAAGGTGTTCTCAAAGGAGCAGCGCTGGGAAGAACTCCCCAAGCTCATCACCGACGAAACGCTCGACATGTTCGCCGTCATCGGCACCTACGATACCGTGGGCAAGCAGTTGGCCGAGCGCTTCGGCAAGCTTGTCACCAATGTCGAATTCTCGATCGCCGTTCAGACCGAACAGGACCGCGAGACGCTCGCGTCGATCGCCCGCGACATCCAGTGCGACGAACGGCTCGATGCGCGGCCCGCGATTCTGGGGCAGGCCGCCCCGGCCTTCAATCGGCGGTGAACGAGGTCATCGGACTGGGCAGATGCTCTCCAAATTGTGGAAGCTGGCGGGCCTCTCCAGCGGTTGACGAGTCCACCTGACGGCCAAGCGCTTCATCGCCGGCTGAAACTGGGAAACTAGCTTTCGTGCTCTTGCAAGCCTATGAATCGAGCCTCGTTTTGGAGACCGCTTGGCAGCGCATGGTTGCCATCCGCGGCATGGGAATTGCCTAGCCCCTGCGCTAAAGTTGGCGGCCCAGCGGGGGGCTCGCATTGACGGTTCGGGCCATGGTCGGCGATGGTGATCGAGAGGTATTGGCGTTGCAGAATGTCTCGGCCGAACAGCTGGGCTCGTTCGAACCGCTCGCCGCGCGATGAGCTGGTGAGCGGCAAGGAAGGAAAGGCACGCCGGGTGGTGCTCGCGTTCAACGGAACGCTGACGCGCGGACGCACGGTCCGCATCTCCATCGTCGACCGCGACGGGTAGAGCCGCATGTGGGCCATCGTTCCGATCAAGCGATTTGCCGAAGCCAAGCAACGCCTGGCGCCGCTGCTCTCGCCGGCGCAGCGCGCGGGGCTGGCGCGGCATATGGCGGAGGGCGTCCTCACGGAGCTCGGGCGCCTGCACTGGCTCGATGGCGTGCTGGTTGTGTCCGCGGAAGCTGGCCTGTCGAATCTCGTGCGGAGGCTCTGCTTCGAGCCTTTCGACGACGCCGGCGCCGGGCTCAACGCGGCACTCGATGCGGCCGGGGCCCGGCTCGCCGGTCGAGGCATCGACGAGACGGTGATCGTCCATGCGGATCTGCCGCTGTTCCATGCGGGTGCGCTCGAGCATGCCGCCGCTTTGCACCGGCGCGGGGGCGCGCGGCGCATGACCATCGTCACCGACTTGCGCGGCGGCGGCACCAACGTGCGCTTCTGCCGCCCGGCCGCCGCCGTGTCCGCCCACTATGGCGAGGGCAGCGCGGCGCGGCATCGGGCGGCGGCGCAGGCGGCGGGTCTCGCGGTCGAGACCGTCACGCTGCGCGAACTCTCATTCGACTGCGATACGCCCGACGATCTTCGCATGGCCTACGGCAACCGTCTTCCCGGCAGCGCAGCGTTCGGCGCCCATCGCGCCCCGTCGGCCGCCTGAGGTGTCCAGCATGGAGCCGAACGTGACATTGCGATCCCAGGCTCCTGCAAGCGCGCACGCGGCCCGATCCGCCGAGGCGGTCCCGGCCGATCTGGCACGGCCCACTGCCGCCCTTTCGGCCGAGGCGCGGGCCATCCGTGATCGCGCCTTCGCCAACCGGATCACCTATTCGCGCAAAGTCTTCCTGCCGCTGACGCAGCTTTGCCGCGATGTTTGCCATTACTGCACCTTCGCCAAGGCGCCGCGGCACCTGAAGGCGCCGTATATGGGTTTCGACGAGGTGCTCGCCGTCGCCCGCGCCGGCCAGGCGGCCGGCTGCGACGAGGCGCTGTTCACCCTGGGGGAGCGACCCGAGGCGCGCTACAGCGCGGCCGCGGACTGGCTGGGGGAGCACGGCTTTGCCTCGACCATCGCCTATGTGGCCGCGGCGGCCCGTGCCGTGCGGGACGAGACCGGGCTCCTGCCGCACATCAACGCAGGCACCCTGAGCGACACCGAGATCGAGATGCTGCGGCCGGTGTCGGCGTCCATGGGCCTGATGCTGGAGAGCGGCGCCGAACGCCTGATGCAGCCGGGCATGCCGCACCACGGCTCGCCTGACAAGGCGCCTCAGGCGCGCCTGGCCACCCTGCGCCGGCTCGGCGAGCATGGGGTCCCGACCACGACCGGCATTCTCATCGGCATCGGCGAGACCGAAGCGGAGCGCCTGGAGTCGCTTGCCGCGCTGCACGACATCCATGGGCGCTACGGGCACATCCAGGAGATCATCGTCCAGAATTTTCGCGCCAAGCCGGGCACGCGCATGCACGGGCACGCGGAGCCGACGCTGGACGACCTCGTGCGCACCGTGGCGCAGGCTCGGCTGCTGTTCGGCGGCGAGGTGAGCATCCAGGTGCCGCCCAACCTCAACCCGAATGGCATCGAAGCCATCGTCGATGCCGGCATCGACGATTGGGGCGGCATCTCCCCGGTGACCATGGATTTCGTCAATCCGGAGGCGCCCTGGCCGCACGTGGACGAACTGGCCGGGCAAATGGCGGCGAAGGGCAAGGCGCTGGTCCAGCGCCTCACCATCTATCCCGCCTACGCCCGCGAGCCGGCGCGCTGGCTCGACCCGGCGATGGCCCCCGCGGTGCTCCGGCGCAGCGACGCCGCCGATCTCGCCCGCGGCTGCGCCTGGAGGGCCGGCGGGACGGCGCCGCCCGCGCCTGCCATCATTGACGAGATCGTGCGCGGCGGCAGGTCCGCCGTTTCGCCGGAGGTGGCCCGATCCATCGATCTTGCCGCGACCGGCAAGCCGCTCGCGGTCGACGCCATCGAGCGGCTGTTCCAGGCGCGCGGCGCCGATCTCGCCTTCGTCTGCCAGGCAGCCGACGCCCTGCGCCGGGAGGCGGTGGGCGGTGTGGTGAGCTATGTCGTCACGCGCAACATCAACTACACCAACGTCTGCACCTACGGCTGCCGCTTCTGCGCCTTCTCCAAGGGCAAGACCCACGAGGACCTGCGCGGCACGCCCTACACCGTGAGCCTGGCCGAGGTCGGCCGCCGCACCGCCGAGGCCTGGGAGCGGGGTGCCACGGAGGTCTGCATGCAGGGCGGCATCCACCCGGACTATACCGGCGATACCTACCTTGCGGTGTGCCGCGCCGCCAAGGCGGCAAGCCCGCCCATGCACGTGCATGCCTTCTCGCCGCTCGAGGTGACGCAGGGCGCCCGCACCCTCGGGCTGCCGCTGGAGACCTTCCTGAGCCGACTGAAGGCCGAAGGGCTCGGCACGCTGCCCGGCACCGCCGCCGAGATCCTCGACGACGAGGTGCGGCAGGTGCTGTGCCCGGACAAGCTCACCACGGCCGAATGGCTGGCGGCCATCGAGGCGGCGCACCGGGTCGGCCTGAAGACCACGGCGACGATCATGTACGGCCACGTGGATCGGCCGGTGCATTGGGCCCGCCATCTGACCCGCATCCGCGCCCTGCAGGACCGCACCGGCGGTTTCACGGAGTTCGTGCCGCTGCCGTTCGTCGCCGCCGAGTCGCCGCTGTACCTCAAGGGCCACGCTCGCCCGGGGCCGACCTTCCGCGAGGCGGTGCTGATGCATGCCGTGGCGCGAATCGCCTTCCACGGTGCTATTCCGAACATCCAGGCGTCGTGGGTGAAACTCGGGCCCGTGGGCGTCCAAGTCTGCCTCGGAGCCGGCGTCAACGACCTCGGCGGCACGTTGATGAACGAGTCGATCACGCGCGCCGCCGGCGCCCAGCACGGCCAGGAGGCGCCGCCGGAGACCCTCGAGGCGTGGATCCGGGCGGCCGGCCGCACGCCGCGCCAGCGCACGACGCTCTACGAGTCCGCGCCGCCTGAGCGGCAGGCGCGCGCCCGGGGCGCTGCGCCGTTGGCGCCGCTGGTCAACGAGGCCTTCGTGCGGCCAAGGCGGTCAACCGTCGGCGGGCGACAGTAGGGCCGGCGAGCCGGGCATGGTGACCACGACCTTGCCAAGCGCGCTGCGGTCGCGCAGGCGGGCGATGGCCTCGCCGCCACGGGCGAGGGGGTAACGCGCGGTGATGGCGGGGGCGATGCGCCCGCTCTCGTAGAGGCGGAAGAGCTCGCGCTGGTTTGCCTCGTTGCCGGCGGCATGGGCCGTGGCGAAGGTGCGCCAGTTCACGCCCAGGATGTCGCAGGATTTCAGGAGCGGCAGGTTCAGAGGGACGGCCGGAATGCCGGCGGTGAAGCCCAGCACGAGATAACGGCCGCCTTCGGCGATGGCACGCAGCGCGGGCTCCGCGACAGGGCCGCCCACGGGGTCGACGATGATGTCGGCCCCAGCCGCGCCGACGGCGCCCTTGAGGGAGCGGGCGAAGGCGCGCCCCTCCTCGATGCCTGCCTGCTCAGGATAAACGAGGCCGTCGTCCGCCCCCTGCTCGCGCGCGAAGGCGAGCTTGTCGAGCGATGATGCGGCGGCGACCACCCGGGCGCCGAGCGCCTTGGCGATCTGGACGGCCGCGATGCCGACGCCGCCCGCCGCTCCCAGGACCAGCACTGTCTCACCCGCCACCAGGCGCCCCCGCGTGACGAGCGCGAAATAGGCGGTGGCGTAGGTGAACAGGAACACCGCTGCCTGATCGAGCGGCATCGCCGCCGGGATGCGCGTGCAGCGGCCGGCGTCGAGCACGATCTTTTCGGCCATGCCGCCCCAGCCGGTGCGGCCGATGACGCGATCGCCCGGCGTGAAGCCCTCGACGTTCGGGCCGACGGCCGCGACCACGCCGGCGACCTCGGCGCCGGGCGCGAACGGCCGCGACGGCCTGGCCTGGTAGAGATCCTGGATCAGCAGCAGGTCCGGGAAGTTTACGCCGCAAGCGGCGACCTCGATCAGCACCTCGCCCGGTCCGGGCGCCGGATCGGGCATCTCCTCGAGCGTCAGGGTCTCGGGACCGCCGACGGCGCGGCTCAACAGAACTTGCATGGGCGAGGCTCCCGCTCCACAAACGGCGCAACGGACGTTTCAACTCGTCGCAGGACATGGAACGAGCCGCTGCGGATCGAAATGGCAGGAACGCTCAAAACCATTGACCCGCGCCGCACGACCGGCGCCGGTGCGGCCGCGCCGCCACGGGCGCCGCGTGCCGGCGATCGGCGCGAGATCGATGCGGGCTATGCCGACCTGGTGATGAGCGGCGTGCGCCAGGCGGGCTACGACGGTGATGCCATTCTCCGCCGTGCCGGCATCGATCCGGCGATCCTCGCCGCCCCCCACGGCCGGCTGTCGCAACGGCAGTTCGCCGCGCTGATCTCGCTGCTGACGCGGCTGACGCGGGACGAGATCTGGCTGCTGTGCAGCCGCCCGATCAAGCCGGGCACCTTCCGCCTGATGTGCCGCCTGCTCGTGCGCTGCGCCAACCTGCGCGAGGCGATCCGCGCCGGCTGCCAATTCTACCACCTGCTGATCGACGACTTCACGGTGCGCTTTCAGGCCGACACCGGCGAAGGGCGCATCTGGCTCGTCGACAGCATCGGCGATGCCGAGCGGCGGCGGATGCTCAACGGCGCCGTGCTGTTCTTCGTTTATGGCCTGATGTGCTGGCTGGTGGGGCGCAAGCTGCCGTTGACCAGCGTCCACTACGTCTTCTCGGCGCGGCCGCACAGTGCCGAGCTCGAGCCGGTCTACGAGGCGCCGATCCTGTTCGACCAGCCCAGGACCGAGTTGCGCTTCGAGGCCGAGCTGTTGGATTTGCCGATCCTGCCCGACGAGGAGCGGCTGCGGCGCTTCCTGGCCGTGGTGCCGGCGACGCTCCTGGTGCGCTACCGCGACGACACCGGCATCCCGGAGCGGGCCCGCGCCATCCTGCGCCGCAACCTGGGCCGCAACCTGACGCTGGAGGACGTCGCGGCCCGGCTCCATGTCTCGCCGCAGACCCTGCGCCGCCGGTTGCAGGAGGACCAGCAGGGGTTCCAGGACCTCAAGGACAGGGTGCGCCGCGACGTCGCCGTGCACCTCCTGCGCAAGTCCCGGCTGTCGCTCGACGACGTCGCGGCGGCGCTCGGCTTTTCGGAGGTGAGCACCTTCCACCGGGCGTTCCGGCGCTGGACCGGGCAGACGCCGGGCGAATGCCGGCACGGCGGCCAAGGGGAGATCGGTTGACGCAATGCTTTGAGCCAAGTCGAGCGCGGCCGTGGCGCAAGATCAGGGCGTTGCGCCCAAGAATGAGGCGCCTTCGCCTGAAGATTGGTCATGATGCGCCTTGACGGCCGGGCGGCCTCTTCATAGCATTTTCCACGAAGAGCCAAGGGGGCTCTCGCCTTTCAACGGGCGAGAGCTCCCTTTTTTGTTGGGGAGCTGGCGTCGGTGTCAGATTCGAAAGAGCCACTGCGCATCGGCGCGCTGTATTCCCAGACCGGCCGGACAGCTTTCGTGGAGCGGACGCAGCTTAATGCAACCCTGCTCGCCATCGAGGAAATCAACGCGGCCGGCGGGATCTGCGGCCGCGAGGTCGTCCCCGTCACCGTCGACGCGCAATCCGATCCGCAGCGCTTCAGCCGCATCGCCGAGCATCTGCTCGACGAGGCTGGCGTCGCCATGCTGATCGGCTGCTACATGACCAACACGCGCCAGGCGGTCGTGCCCGTCGTCGAGCGCCGCGGGGCCGCCCTTGCCTATGCGGCCTGCTATGAGGGCTTCGAGTATTCGCCCAACGTGGTCTACGGCGGCGCCGTGCCCAACCAGCACATCCTGATGCTGGCGCGCCACCTCATGGCCAACGTGGGCAAGCGCTTCTACCTGGTGGGCACACGCTATACGTTCCCGATCGAATCCAATCGCGTGATGATGACCCTGGTCGCCGAGCAGGACGGGCAAACCGTCGCCGAACGCTACGTCAAGCTGGACGCCGAGCGCAGCGAGCTGGCGGCGATCGTCGGCGACATCAAGGCGAAGCGGCCGGACGTCGTCTTCTGCACGGTGGTGGGGGAGGCGGCCAGCCTGTTCTACCAGCTCTGCCGGGACGCCGGGGTCATGTCCGACACCGCCATCGCCAGCCTGACCATCACCGAGGCGGAGATCGCGCTCATGCCGGCCGGTCTGGCCGAGGGCCATTTGACCGCCGCGACCTACTTCCAGACCATCGGGACAGCCGCGAACCGTCAGTTCGTCCGGAACTACAAGGCCAAATTCGGAGCGCACGAGCCACTGAATGCGATGGCGGAGACGGCCTATGGCCTCACCCACATGGTGCTGGCCGCCGGCGCCCGAGCGGGATCCTTCGCTCCGGCGGCGCTGCGGGCCGCCCTTGGCGACCAGCCCTTCGAGGCGCCGCAGGGCACCGTGCGGCTCGATGCCGACAACAGCCACTTCTACCTTTGGCCGCGCATCGGGCGGGTGGAGGCCGACGGCCAGTTCGCCATCATCGAGGAGAGCCCGGTCGCGGTGAAGCCCGACCCCTACCTGATCAACCACACGCTCGCCGACTGCGAGCCGACGATCGCGTTCAACCTGCGGACGGCGCGGAGGTAGGCCCCGTGCTCAAAGCCCTTCGCGATATCCGCAGCCTTCGAGTCCACATCCTGCACCCCAAGGACCGGGAGTGCGACGAGCTTGTCGCCCAGGTGCGCCGCATCGGCTGCCGCGTGGAGGCGGTGTGGCCGCCGCAGGACGACATCCCGCCGGAGACCAACATCGCCTTCTTGCTCTTCCGGCAGGATATACTGACCGATTCCCTATTGAAGGCACTCGCCGACCGGCTGCCGGAGCTGACGCTGATCGGCATCGTCGAGTTCGAGAGCCCGGCGGTGATCGAGGCGGTGGTCCGCGCCGGCGCCAAGGCGGTCATTACCAAGCCGATCCGGCCATTTGGGCTGTTGACAAGTATGATAATCGCCAATACTCTATCTGAAAGGATTAAATCATCATCAGATAGATTAGCTAAGCTGCAAGCCAGGATAAATGGCTTGAAGCGAATCGAGCAGGCCAAGTCGATTCTGATGTCCAGAAAGGGCCTGTCCGAGCAGGATGCCTACGACACGCTAAGGGAGCGTGCGATGGCGAAGCGGACGACGATGGAGTCGATCTCGTCCGCCATTATCGAAGCGAACGAGTTCTTCGGTACGTAAGCTAGGTAGCGGCGGCGGTGGCCGGGACGAGCCTGCCATCCATCCATCCGTGCGGGACGGATCATTCGGTCTGACCCGTCGGGAACGCTTCCGATCTGACGCGGCGATGAAGTTGAGAATGCCATCACCGCAAATAGTAATCCGCCGTATCGTGTTGTCATGCGCGTTGATGTGATCTGAATACGGCTATTCCAAGTTGTACATTCGACGCGGGCGCGCCAAAGCTGCCGCCACCCGTGTCCCGGAGGCTAAGGGAGCCACCACCAGCTTGATCGCTGGCGGTGGCTTTTTCGTTTTCGCGACGCCGTGACCTCAAGGCTCGGCGCAACGGCAGCGGCGCGACCAAAACGCGCCCAAGGAGCAAGTCATCATGTCGACAACCGAAGTATCCAAGGACGCGGTGAGGGTCGCCTGCGACGTGGGCGGCACGTTCACGGACATCTGCGTGCTCAACGAGCTGACGGGCCGCATGCATGTCGCCAAGGTGCCGACGACGCCCGATCCGATCGAGGGCGTGCTCGCCGGCATCGACGCCGGCGGCGTTGCGCTCAAGGACATCGTGCTGTTCTCGCACGGCACGACGCTCGCCACCAACGCGCTCATCACCCGCCGCTTCCCGCCGGCGGTGATGATCACCACCAAGGGGTTTCGCGACACCATCGAGATCCGGCGCGGCAATCGCGACGACCTGTGGGACACCTACAAGGAGATGGCGAAGCCCTACATCCGCCGGCGTGACCGGCTCGTCGTCAGCGAGCGCATCGACTATTCCGGCCGCATGGTGACGCCGCTCGACGAGGCCGAGGCGGCCGATCTGGCGCGCATCGTCAAGAAGCGCGGCGTCAAGACCGTGGCGATCTGTTTCGCCAACGCCTTCATCAACCCGGAGAACGAGCGGCGGATGCGGGACATCCTGGCGCGCGAGATCCCCGACGCCACCATTTCGCTGTCCAGCGACATCATGCCGGAGATCTTCGAGCACGAACGCTTCTCCACCACCGTGGCCAACGCGGTGCTGGCGCCCGTCGTCGGTTCCTACGCGCGCCGGCTGGAAGGGCGCATGAAGGAAGGCGGCTACCACGAAGACGTGCTGCTGCTGCATTCCGGCGGCGGCGTGATGACGGCCAAGACGGCCGAGCAGTTCGCCGCGCGCCTGTCGGCCTCCGGCATCGCCGCGGGCGCCATCGCCAGCCGCTTCGTGGCCGAACATGCCGGCTTCAAGAACTCCATCGGCCTCGACATGGGCGGCACGTCCACAGACGTGTCGCTGTGTGACAACGGCAATCTGCGCGTCACCAAGGAATGGTACGTCGAATACGGCTATCCGATCTGCTTCCCCTCCATCGAGGTGCTCACCATCGGCGCTGGCGGCGGCTCGCTCGCCTGGATCGATGCGGCCAAATCGCTGCGCAACGGCCCGCAGTCCGCCGGCTCGACTCCCGGTCCCGCCTGCTACGGCCGCGGCGGCAGCAACCCGACCAACTGCGACGCCAACGTTGTGCTTGGCCGGCTAAGCGACAATCTGGCCGGCGGCAAGGTCTTGCTCGACAAGGCGCTGGCAACCGCGGCGATCACCGGCGGTGTCGCCGACCCGCTCGGCATGTCGGTCGAGGAGGCGGCGCTGGCGGTGCTCAAGGTGGCCAACGCCAACATGGCTGACGCCGTGCGGCTGCTGTCGATCCGCCGCGGCTACGATCCGCGCGACTTCGCGCTCGTGGCCTTCGGGGGCGCCGGGCCGCTGCACGGGGCGGCGCTCGCCAAGGATCTGTCGATCCCGGTGGTGCTGGTGCCGCCCAATCCGGGGGTGACCTCGGCGCTCGGTTGCCTCTTGGTCGATATCCAGCATGACGTCACGCAGATGTACCTGTCCAAGGTCGAGGACGTCGCCATCGACGACCTCGAGACGACGTTCCGGGCCCTGGAGATCGAGGGGCGCGAACGCCTCAAGAACGAGGGCGTCGGCGACGACCGCATGGTGTTCCAGCGCAAGATCGACATGCGCTACCTCGGCCAGTGGCGGGCGCTGTCGATCCCGCTTTCGGCGCCGATCACCTCGCTGGACGAGGCTATCGCCAGCTTCCACCACGAGCACGGCCGCGAGCACAATTATTCGCGCCCCGGCGCGCCAGTGGAGATCTATCGCGTCAGCGTCATCGCAACCGGCCTCACGCCACAGGCCAGCTTCGCCGAGTTCGATCTCACGGACGCCCCGGCCGTCGCTGTGGGCAGCCGTTCCGTCCGTTTCGACGAATTGCCCGAGGCGGTCGAGACGCCGGTCTACGACCGAGGGGCCCTGCAAGCCGGCATGAAGGTTGCCGGCCCCGCCGTTATCGACCAGCTCGACTCCACCATCCTGGTGCCGCCGGGCGTCACCGCCGAAGTCGACCGCTCCCTCACTATCGTGATGCGCATTCCGCTCGCCTGAGATGCTGCTGCACCTGAAGAAAGATCTTGCCATGAGCACGAACGACAAGGGATTGGATCCCGTCACCTTCGAAGTTCTCAAGAACGCTTACGTCAATATCGTCGACCAGATGGCGGAGCAGATCTTCCGTACCTGCTATTCTTTCGTCATCTATTCCCGCGATTTCTCGTCGGCGCTGTGCGACGTCAACGGCGACACCATCATGCAGGGCAGCGGCGATATCGCCGCGCATGTCGGGACGTTGCACTACACGGCCAAAGCGGTGATCAACAACTTCAAGGATGACATCCATCCCGGTGACGTCTTCGTCGTCAACGACGTCTACCAGGGCGGCACTCACTTCAACGATACACGCATCGTGCGCCCGATGTTCTACAAGGGCGAACTGCTCGGCTTCTCCCAAGCCAACGGCCACTGGGCCGACGTGGGCGGCGCCGTGCCAGGCTCCTTCAACGTCAATGCCATCGACCATATGGCGGAGGGCCTGCGCATCACGCCGACGCGGGTGTGGAGCAAAGGCCGGTGCCTCGACGACGTCTGCCGGCTGATCGCCTCCAACACGCGGGCACCGGCCGACATCATCGGCGACATGCAGGCCCAGGCTGAGGCCACCAGGGTGGCGGAGCAGGAGATCTGCCGCCTGGTCGAGAAGTACGGGCTCGACGTCATCAAGCGCTCCTTTGGCGCCGTGCAGGACTATGTCGAGGTGCTCACGCGCCAGCGGGTCTCCGAACTGCCCGACGGCGTGTGGCAGACCGAGGACTACATCGACGTCGATCCGGGTCTCGGCGAGGGCCTGATCCCGATCCGCATCACCATGACCATCAAGGGCGACAGGGTGCATTACGACCTGTCGAAGTCCCATCCCAAGTCGATCTCGAGCTTCCTCAACGCCTGCTTCGGCGGCGCCTTCGCCGCCATCGTCGCCGGCACCAAGATGCAGTTCCCCGAGATCCCGTTGAACTCGGGCTTCTACCGGGTCGTCACCGTCGATCTTGGTCCAGAGGGATCGGTGGTCAATGCCGCCTGGCCGACGCCGGTGGCCGGTTTCTGCTCGGGGCCGTTCGAGAAGATCATGAACTCGATCTTCGAACTGTGGGCGGAGATCCTGCCGGAGCGGGCGATGGCCTGCACCTTCAACCTGGATTACCTGCTGATCGGTGGACGCGATGGGCGCCAGCCGGGCCACCAATACTTCATGTGGTACGACTGGATGGTCGGCGGCTGGGGCGCCCGCAACGGCCGCGACGGCTGGGCGGCCACCGGCCCGGTGTTCGGCGTCCAGCTCGGTACCCAGCCGTTCGAGGGCCAGGAGCGGCTGGCACCGGTGCTGACCACCTGTCACGAGCTGCAGGTCGATTCCGGCGGCCCGGGCGAGTTCCGCGGCGGCATGGGGGTCGAGAAGGGCGTCATCCTCACCAAGGTGGACCGCACCGTGGTCTCCTACTGCTGCGACCGCGAGCGCTCGATCACCTGGGGGCTGTGGGGCGGCCTGCCGTCCATTCCGCACGGCGTCTGGGTCAACCGGGACACCCAGGGCGAGCGCTACCTCGGCTCCCTCTTTTCCAACGTGCCGCTCGAGGCGGGCGACATGGTCTCGCGACCATCCGCCGGCGGCGGCGGCCTCGGTGATCCGCTGGAGCGGGACGAGGAGCTCGTCTGCGAGGACGTGGCCGACGGCTACGTCTCGATCGAGCGGGCGGCCAAGGACTACGGCGTCGTGGTCAAGGAGATCGATGCGGATCTGGCCGAATACGAGGTCGATCACGAGGCGACGCTCGCCCGCCGCGCCTACATCCGCAGCAACCGCGCGAAGTGGCTGCAGGAGGATGCGGAAACCGTAGCCGCGCGCTACCGCGCCGGCGAACTCACCATGCACGACCTCATCCGCGCCCATGGCGTCATCGTCAACTGGGGCTCGGGCGAACTGCTGCCCAAGACCACCGAACAGTTCCGCGCCATGCTGATGCGCCGCACCGCGCCCTACTGGGGCAAGAGCGTCGCCAGCGGCAAGGACGCATCCGTCACACTCAAGGTCGCCTGAGACCATGGTCGGCCCGCACCGCGGGCCGTCCGCCATCGCGCAGATCCGGCCGCACCGGGCGCCGGAGCGTCATCGCCCGTGCATCAACACAACTGGAAGGTGGACACGATCATGGTCGACATCACCCGTAGGACGCTCCTCACCCTCGCCGCAGGGGGCGCCGCCGCCAGCGTCGGCCCCTTCTATCTCAGGCGGGCGCAGGCCGCCGACGCCATTCCCATCGCCGGCATCCACGATGCCTCGGGCGGCATCGACATCTATGGCCGGCCGATGATCAACTGCCTGCAACTGGCCGTGGAGGAGCTCAATGCGGCCGGCGGCGTGCTCGGCAAGCCATTGAACCTGGTCAACTACGACCCCCAGTCGAACATGCAGCTCTACACCCAGTACGCCACCGAGGCGGCGACGAAGCAGAAGGCCGCGGTGGTGTTCGGCGGTATCCTGTCGGCGTCGCGCGAGGCCATGCGGCCGACGCTGCGGCGCTTCAAGACGCCCTATTTCTACAGCCTGCTGTACGAGGGCGGCGTCTGCGATCGCAACATCTTCTGCATGGGCTCGACGCCGGCGCAGACCTTGCAGAAGTTCACGCCCTTCGTGATGAAGCGTTTCAACGGCAAGAAGATCTACACCTTGGCCGCCGACTACAACTACGGCCAGATCACCGCCAAGTGGATCAAGAAGTTCGCCACCGAGAGCGGCGGCGACGTCGTCGCCACCGACTTCTTCCCCCTCGACGTCAATGATTTTGGGCCGACGATCCGCAAGATCCAGGCGGCGCAGCCCGACATCATCATGTCGGTGCTGGTCGGCGCCAACCACAATGCGTTCTATCGGCAATGGGTGGCCGCCGGCATGAAGAACAAGATCCCGATGGCCTCGACGACGTTCGGCATCGGCAACGAGCAGCTCACCACCTCCCCCGAGGAGCAGAACGGCATCATCGTCTCCTACGCCTACCTCGACGGCATCCAGACGCCTGAGAACAAGGCGTTTCTGGCGAAATACACCAAGCGCTTCGATGACAAGGCGGACCCCGTCACCGAGGGCGCGGCGATGACCTATCACGCCGTCAACCTGTGGGCGAAGGCGGCCGAGCTGGCCGGCAGCGTCGACCGCGATAAGGTGATCGAGGCGCTGGAGACCGGCCTGAGCTTCATCGGCCCGGCGGGCAAGACCACCATCGATCCCGCCACCCACCACGACACGCTCGACGTCTACATCGCCGAAGTGCGGGACCGCAAGTTCAACGTGCTCGAGAGCTACTTGCAGCAGCCTCCGGCCGACACTGCCGCGGTCTGCAACCTCAGGGCCCATCCCAACGAGAACAAGCAATTTGTCATCGACGTGAAGGTGTGATGAGCGCCAGACAACACTGCGATGCCGTCATGGCCGGGCTTGACCCGGCCATCCATCGAAAAGTAACGGCGTCGTCGTCGGCCAGACGATCTGAGTTCTTGAGTGGATGGATGGCCGGGTCAAGCCCGGCCATGACGCGGCGACTACCGTTGAGAGCCCTATAGATGGATTACATCGTCATCATCGTTTTGCAGCTCGCGGTGACTGTCGCCAACCTGGCCCTGATCGCGGCTGGTCTGGCGATTGTCTTCGGCATGATGAGGGTCATCAACTTCGCCCATGGCGAGTTCTTGATGCTGGGCGGCTATGCCGCCATCGTCTCGCACCGGGCCGGAGTCAACCTCTGGATCGCCATGTTCGTCGTCGCGCCCCTCGTCGTCGGCGCCGTCGGAGCCGTTCTGGAGCGGCTGGTGATCCGCCGGCTCTATGGGCGCATGATCGACACCATGCTGGCGACGTGGGGCATCAGCCTGGCGCTGATCGGCCTCGTCACCGTGGTCTTCGGCAACACGGTATCGGGCATCTCGCCGCCGCTCGGCAGCCTGGAGGTCGGCCGCTATGCCATCGGCCGCTACGAGCTGCTGCTGGCGGTCGTCTGCGCAGCTCTCTACGGGGGTGGCTGGTTGCTGTTGCGGCGCACCTCCTTTGGGCTGATCGCCCGCGGCACCATGCAGAACCGCACCATGGCTGCGGCTCTCGGAGTCGATCCCGGCCGCGTCTACGCCGTCACCTTCGCCGCCGGCGCCGCCGTCACTGGTCTTGCCGGCGCTTTGATCGCGCCCATCGCCGGGGTCGTGCCGACGATCGGCGCGGCCTACATCGCCAAGGCCTTCATCACCGTTATCTCCGGCGGCGCCGCCATCATCGCGGGTACGCTGAGCTCGGCCACCCTGCTCGGCTCGATCAACACCGCCTTCGCCTTCGCCTTCAGCCCGGTGTTGGGCGAGGTCGCCCTGCTGGCCGCGGCCGTCATCCTGCTGCGGCTGCTGCCGCAGGGAATCACCGGCCGCTTCTTCAGAAAGTCGCTGTGATGCTGAAGTCCTCCCTCGGCGCCGCCGCCGTCGCACTCGCCGCCGTCTACGCCCTCGTCGTCGTGCCCGCCGAGGGCCAGATGACCACGATGATCAACGGCTCGGTCTATGCGAGCTACGGCATCCTGGCGCTGTCGCTAGCCTTGATCTGGGGCTACGGCGGCATCCTCAGCTTCGGCCAGGCCGCTTTCTTCGGCCTCGGCGGCTACGCCTATGCGATCGCCGCCCTCAACCTGGGCAATACCTGGGCGGCGCTCGTTATCGCCGTAGCGCTGGCCGGCGCCAGCGCCGCGGTGCTCGGCTATTTCATGTTCTGGGGCCGTATCAGCGACGTCTATCTCGGCGTCATCACACTCACCGTGTCGCTGATCCTCTACCGCTTCCTCAACCAGACCGCGGGCGATGAGTGGACCATCGGCTCGGCGCCGCTCGGCGGCTTCAACGGCATCCCGTCGACGCCGATCCTGACGCTGCCCGGCCTGCCCGACGAGCCGCTCTCGCCGGAGCAAATCTACGTGCTGGCCATGGGCGCGCTGTTCGTCGGCTACCTCGCCTGCAAGCTGCTCGTCGCCACCCATTTCGGCCGGGTCGTCGTGTCGATCCGGGAGAACGAGATGCGCGCCGAGCTGCTGGGCTACGACGCGCGGCTCTACAAGCTCGGGCTGTTCACCTTCGCCGGAGCGCTGGCCGGCATCGGCGGCGTGCTGTTCGCCAACTGCGTCTTCGTCAGCCCCAACATGTTCAATTTGCAGACGAACGGCCAGCTGATCATCTGGGTGATCGTCGGCGGCCTCGGCACGCTGGCCGGCCCGGTCATCGGTTGCTTCCTGCTGCTGATGCTGGCGACCTTCCTCGGCACCGTTCACCAAGGCGGCGGCACCAACTGGTTCGACCCCAACCTGGTGCTCGGCGTGCTGCTGACGCTGGTGGTGGTGGCGCTGCGCAAGGGTCTGCTGCCGCTCGCCATCGCGGGCTTTGACGCCATCGCGGCGCGCCGTGGCCAACGCGGCCGCCTGGCCCGAGCCGCCGACCCCCTGGTCTGCGAGCCGCAGGCGGAGTGAGCCATGACCGAGGCCCTCATCCTCGAAGCCCGCGGACTGACCATGCGCTTTGGCGGGGTCACCGCCGTCGATGGCGTCGATCTCAAGGTCCGGCCCGGCGAGTTGCGCTGCCTCATCGGCCCCAACGGCGCCGGCAAGAGCACGTTCTTCAAGATGCTCTCCGGCCAGTTGCGGCCGAGCGCCGGCGACGTCGTGTTCAAGGGGATCAGCCTCGTCGGCCTGCCCGCCTCGCGCATCGCCCGCCTCGGCATCGGCATCAAGACGCAGGTGCCCAGCGTGTTCAACGGCCTCACCGTGGCGGCGGGCGTGACGCTCGCCGCGCGTCGGTCGCTGCCGCCGATGCTGGCTCGCGCACGCACCGACGAGACCTTGGCGCGGATCGGCATCGGGCGGCTGCGCGACCGGCTGGTGGGCGAGCTGGCCCACGGTCAGCGCCAGCTCGTGGAGCTCGCCATGGTGCTGGCGCCGCAGCCCGACCTCGTCCTGCTCGACGAGCCGGCGGCCGGCATGACCGCCGACGAGGTGAGCCGGCTCGCCGATCTCGTCGTCGAGCTGACGCGGTCGAGCGCCGTCATCATCGTCGAGCACGACATGCAGTTCATCCGCCGTATCGCCCGCGACGTCACCGTCTTCAATTGCGGCCGCGTGCTGGCCGAGGGGCCGGCCGGCCAGGTGCTGGCGGACCAACGGGTCAAGGACGTCTATCTCGGAAAGGAAGCGGCATGAGCCTTCTCGCCGCCAGCGGCATCGAAGCGGGCTACGGGCAGATGCGCGTTTTGACCGACGTGCGCTTCGAGGTGGAGGAGGGCGAGTTCCTCGGCATCCTCGGTCACAACGGCATGGGCAAGAGCACCTTGCTCAAGGCGCTGTGCGGCGAGATCCCACTGACCCGGGGCGCCATCGCCTTCGCCGACCGGGATGTCGGCAAGCTGGCCGTGCATGCGCGCGCGCGGGCCGGGATCGGCTATGTGCCCCAAGGCCGGCAGATCTTCCCGGCCCTGACCGTGCGCGAGAACATGCTGATGGCGGCGCTCGGCTCAGGTCGACCGGCCACTGTGGCCGATCGCGTCCTCGCCAAGTTCCCGCGGCTGCAGCCGATCGTCGACCGGGCCGGCGGCGTCCTCTCGGGCGGCGAGCAGCAGATCCTGGCGCTGGCGCGCTGCCTGTGCGGCGAGCCCAAGCTGCTGCTGCTCGACGAGCCGACCGAGGGCGTGCAGCCGTCTATCCGCGACGAGATCAGCGACACCCTGCTCAGGCTGCGCCGTGACTTCGGCCTGACGCTGCTGCTCGTCGAGCAGAACATCCAATTCATGCAGAGCCTGGCCGACCGCGTGCTGCACATGGAGAAGGGCCGCGTCTCGGCCGGGCACGACGAGGCGGCCGGGGCCCTGGCCTTCTAAGGCATCCGCCGATTACCGCAAACCGAGGAGGAAGCATGTCGATGGGCGTGATGTCGTGGCGGCGGTCGCCCCTGGCCGAGAGGCACCGGGCACTGGGGTCCAATCTGGAGGATTGGAACGGCATGGAGACGGCCTGGACCTACGCGGGCCGCAGCGTCGCCGACGAGCATGAGGCGATCCGCACCAAGGCGGCGGTGATGGACGTCTCGGGGCTGCGCAAGGTCCACCTGGTCGGGCCCCATTCGCACCACATCCTGCAGCGGGCGACGACCCGGGACGTGCGCAAGGTCTATCCGGGCAAGTCGGTCTATGCCTCGATGCTGAATGAAGCGGGCAAGTTCATCGACGACTGCATCATCTATCGCACCGGCCCCAACACCTGGATGGTGGTGGTCGGCTCCGGCACCGGCTACGAGGCGCTGACCTGCGATCTTGCCGGCAAGAACGCGGCGCTCCTGTTCGACGACGACCTCCAGGACCTGTCGCTGCAGGGGCCGCTCGCGGTGGACTACCTGGCCCGCCATGTGCCGGGCATCCGCGAGCTCAAATACTTCCATCACATGCAGACTACCCTGTTCGGCAAGCATGTGATGATCTCGCGCACCGGCTACACCGGCGAACGGGGTTACGAGATCTTCTGCCGAGCCGAGGATGCGACCGAGATCTGGGACCAGATTGTCGCCGAGGGCGAGGGCATGGGCATCATTCCGGCCTCGTTCACGGCGCTCGACTGGGTCCGCGTGGAAAGCTATCTGCTATTCTTCCCCTACGACAATTCGCAGATGTATCCCTTCGCGGACGAGCCGCCGGGCGACACCCTGTGGGAGCTCGGCCTCGACTTCACCGTCTCGCCCGGCAAGACCGGTTTTCGCGGCGCCGAGGAGCACTATCGGCTGAAGGGCCGCGAGCGCTTCAAGATCTTCGGCGTGCTCGCCGATACGGACGCAGTTCTGACGGCGGGCGACGCGCTGTTCCAGGGCGACAAGCGGGTCGGCGTGGTTACTTGCGGCATGTATTCTCGGCTGACCCGGCGCTCGATGGCCATCGCCCGCATGGATGTGGCGGTGGCCCGCGAGGGGGTGGCGTTCGAGGTGCGCGGCGCGGAGGTCGCCTGCCGCGCTATCGCCCATCCCATCACCTTCGACGATCCCAAGAAGACCAAGCGTACGGCCGCTTGAGACGGATCCCGCCATGCCTGAAACGAGCATCAAAAGCCGGCCCGTGTACGGCACGCTGGCGCCGCAGCCGGGTACCCGGCATATCCTCCTGGCCGATGGCGACGGGGCCGCGGCGATCGTCGACTTGGCCCGGGCGGCGCCGCCGGAGTTTTTCGAGCGTGCTCACATCATCACTGCGCCGGCAGCCGGCGCAATGGCGGTGCGAGCGCCATTGCGCGCCCTCGCACCGGCCGTCCTCGACGAAACGGACCGACTGGCTGCTGCCCTGTCGCGTCTGGCCGAGGTGCTTGCTGGTGCGGGCATGGGCACACGCCTCTATGTAGCCGGGACAGAGGGAACGATCGGCCAGGCCATGCAGGTCGCCCTGGACGCGGGCGTCGAGCTCGGCGCCATCGCCACCGAGCACCGCGGCTCCAGGGCGCGGCGGGTGCAGTGCGCGCACTGCAAGACCTTCATCGATGAGGTGACCACGCAGCCGGTGGCCTGTTCCGGCTGCGGCCTGATGCTCTTCGTGCGCGACCACTATTCGCGTCGCCTGGCGGCGTTTCAGGGCGTCTGCGTCGACGCGGAGGAGCCGGGCAGCGCCCCTACCCCCGAGGAGGTGTTCACGTGAGCGCCCCGTCGATCGCCGTGCGGGTGAGCGAGGTCGCCGCGGTGACCCCCCTGGTCAAGCGCTTTCGCCTGGAGCCGGAGAGCGGGGGCCGGTTGCCGGCTTTCTCCGGCGGCGCCCACATCGCCGTCGAGATGCAGGACGGCGCGCACCGTCGACGCAACGCCTTTTCGCTGATGGGGTCGCCGTCCGACACCACGGGCTACGTCATCGGCGTGCGGCGCCATGACAACGGTCGCGGCGGCTCGCGCTACATGCACGAGCGCGTGACGCCGGGGACGATGCTTCGCATCGCCCATCCGGCCAATCTGTTCCCCATCGACGGGCGCGCCCGCAAGCACCTGCTGCTGGCCGGCGGCATCGGCATCACGCCGCTGGTGGCCATGGCGGAGCAGTTCGCCCGGGACGGGCAGCCGTTTGAGCTGCACTACGCCGCGAGATCGCCGGAGCATGCCGCCTTCGCCGACGAACTCCTGGAGCGCTTCGGCCCCGCCGTGCACACCCACTTCTCGGCGCAGGGGCGTCGGCTCGCCTGCGCCTCGCTCCTGGCCGAGCAGCCGCTCGGCACGCACCTCTACGTATGCGGGCCCGAGACGTTGATGGACGAGGCCTTCGCGTCGGCCCGGGCACTCGGCTGGCCCGAGCAGAGCCTGCACCGCGAGCGCTTCGCCGCGCCGGCGCGCGGGCTGCCCTTCGCGGTCCGGCTCGCGCGCTCGGGCCGGCGCGTCGACGTCGGCGCGGATCAGTCGATGCTGGAAGCCCTGGAGGCCGCCGGCGCGCCAGTGGCCTCGCTGTGTCGCGGCGGCGCCTGCGGCCAATGCGAGACGCGGGTGCTCGCATGCGACGGCACGCTGCTGCACGCCGATCACTACCTCAGCGCGGCCGAGCGGGGGGCAGGCGGCAAGGTCATGCCGTGCGTCTCACGCTTCGCCGGCCGCTCTCTCACCCTCGACCTCTAGCTCCATGAACCCAGACCGCTTCTTCTGCGATTGGGTGGATCCACCCAATCGCGAAGCGCTCTAAGCCCGAGAGCCGCGATGACCATCACGTTCCGCCGGGAGACGTTCCGCGACGACTACAACTTTAGCAACAGTGCGGTGGGCATCCGCCGTTTTCCCTTCCCGTTCGATCGCGACCACTACATGTACGCGGTCAACATCGAGCCGCATGTGAAGGGGCACCCCGGCACCATCTACGAGAGCCTCATCGACGTCGACGAACACTATGTGGCGGAGATGCAGGACCGGGCGCTGGTCCTCGCCGAGGATCCACTGCGCTCGCAGTCCCTGCCGCATATGGAGCTGGCCGGCTGGGACCTGCTGGAGCTGCTGATGGAGCAGCTGGCGGCCGGCTATCCCGCGCATTTCGAGCTGCGCCGCAGCGGCAAGCGCTGGCGCTGGGTCAATCGGCCGCTCGGCATCGACGACACCTTCGTTTTCGGCGCGGCGTCGACGCTGCCGTATGGCCCGATGGAATACATCACGCGCCAGGCGCAGGGGGATTTCTGCATCCTCGACCAGCGCGACGGCAATCTGTGGATGGACGCGGGCATGGTGACCACGCAGGCCGACTGGTCGCTCGATTTCGACCTCGGCATGAACTTCATGGAGTGGCATGCGCCGGTGCCGCGGGCCCACGAGATGGGCGTGTTCGACCGAGCGCTGAAGTTCATGCTGAACCTGGGGCAAGGCCAGCCCATGCGCCGCTTCAACTGGACCATGACGGTCAACCCGCGGCTCGACACCAGCCCCGAGACCTACCCCAAATGGGGGCCCGACCGCCGCTCGGTCACGGCCGACAACGTCGGCGACAAGGTGCACCTGCGCGTCGAGCTTCAGAGCTTCTGGCGGCTGCCGCGCTCCAACGCCATCGTCTTTCCGATCCGCTGCTACCTGATCAAGCTCGAGGAACTCGTCACCGTGCCCAAATGGGCGCGCCGCATGCATCGGGTGCTGCGCGACCTGCCGCCGGACCTGGTGGACTACAAAGGCCTGACCCGCTGGCGGCCGATTGCCGTCGACTACCTCGCTGCCTTCGACGACGGGGCCGCGACCTCGCCCGGCATCTGGCCGGATTGACGCTCTTTGTGTTCTGCGGCTCCCGGCCGGCGCAGAAATCGCCAACGAATTTGTCAGTCGAGGTCATTCGGCCCCTGCCGGCGGCTCGTTATGGAGATGGCATGAGCGCGGCCACCCGCGTCGCCGCCTGCCGCCGAGACCGCCATGCCGACCTTGCACTCATGGGCCCGCCAGGCCCCGGACAAGCCTGCCTGCATTCTGGCCGATACGGGCGAGTTGCTGACCTATGGCGTGCTGGACCGGCGCGCCAATGCCGTCGCGCAGCTGCTGCTTGAGGTTGGGCTCGCGCCCGGCGACGGCGTCGCCATTCTGCTCGACAATGACCTCGCCTATTTCGAGCTGGTCTGGGGCGCCCGGCGCTGCGGGCTCTACTACACGCCGATCAGCACGCACCTGAAAGCCGAAGAGGCCGCCTTCATCGTGCGCGACAGCGGCGCGCGCGCGCTGTTTGCCAGCGAGCGCTACGCCGACGCCGTGGCGGCGCTGCTCGCGGACAACCCGGCGGGCTGCACCGTCTATGCCGTCCGCGGCGAGATGCCCGGTGCCCGTGACTATGCGGCGGCTCTGGAGCACTTCGACCGCTATGCCGAGTTGCCGGCGGGACCCGTCGGCAAGGATTTTTTCTATTCCTCCGGCACGACGGGGCAGCCGAAGGGCATCAGGCAGCCGCTCTTTACCAATAATCGGCAGGCACAGGCGTCCGGTGACTGGGTTCGCGACAGCTTCGACTTCGTGCAGGACATGGCTTATCTGTCGACGGCGCCGCTCTACCACGGGGCGCCGCTCCGCTTCACCATGCGGACGCTGGAATCGGGCGGCTCCGTGGTGGTGATGCGCAAGTTCGACGCGCCGGCCGCCCTGGCTGCCGTCGAGCGCTATCGGATCACCCACAGCCAGTGGGTGCCGACCATGTTCTTCCGGCTGCTGGCACTGCCGCCCGAGGTGCGCAGCCGCTACGACCTCGCCTCCCACCGCTGCGCCATCCACGCCGCGGCCCCGTGCCCGCCCGAGATCAAGGAGCAGATGATCGCCTGGTGGGGACCGATCGTCTGGGAATATTACGCAGGTTCCGAGCGCAACGGCGTCACCTGCATCTCGACGGCGGACTGGCTCACGCATCGGGGCTCGGTCGGCCGCGCCGTGGTCGGCCGGCTGCATATTCTCGATGAGGACCAGCGGGAGCTCGCGCCGAACCAGGTCGGCGACGTCTACTTCGACGGCCCGGAGTTCGTCTATCACAACGATCCGGAGAAGACCGCGCGGTCTCGCAACGCCGCGGGCTGGAGCACCATCGGCGACGTCGGCTACCTCGACGGAGAGGGGTTTCTCTACCTCACCGACCGTCGCTCGCACATGATCATCTCCGGTGGCGTCAATATCTACCCGGCGGAGATCGAGAACCGTCTGGCGCTGCACGAGGACGTCGCGGACGTGGCCGTCTTCGGTGTGCCGAACCGCGAGTTCGGCGAGGAGGTCAAGGCGGTCGTCGCGCTCAAGGATCCGTCACGGGCATCGCCCGAGCTGGCCTCCGCTCTGAGTGCCTTCTGCCGGGAGACGCTGTCGCACGTGAAGTGCCCGCGCAGCATCGACTTCGAGCCCGAGTTGCCGCGGCACGAGAACGGCAAGCTGTTCAAGCACGTCCTGAAGCAGCGGTACTTGGACCGCGCGTGAGCGGCGCCCGGGGCCACGGTGGCATTCGTCGCGCGGTGCTGCGGCCGCGCGGCTTACCGCACGAGGGGAGGAAGAGATGAAGACGTTCGGCAGGGCCGGATGGGCGCTTGCGCTCGTGCTGGCGACGGCCACCCAGGCCCAGGCGCAGAAGGCCTACGGGCCCGGCGTGACGGACAGCGAGGTCAAGATCGGGCAGACCATGCCCTATAGCGGCCCGGCCTCGAGCTTTTCCGCGATCGGCAAGGCGATGAGCGCCTACTTCGCCAAGATCAACGCCGAAGGGGGCGTCAATGGTCGCAAGATCAACCTGATCTCGCTGGATGACGGCTACAGCCCGCCGCGGGCGGTGGAGCAGACGCGGCGGCTGGTCGAGAGCGACGAGGTCTTCGCCATCGTCGGCACCTTCGGCACGCCGACTAACTTCGCCATCCAGAAGTACCTGAACGCCAAGAAGGTGCCGTCCCTGTTCCTCGGTACCGGCGCGGACCGGATCTCGGAGCCGCAGACCTATCCGTGGTCCATGGGTTGGCAGCCCAACAACCACGCCAAGGGCGTCATCTATGCCAAGTATATCCTGAAGGAGCGGCCCCAGGCCCGGATCGCGGTTCTCTACCAGAACGACGACTTCGGCCGCGACTATGCCAAGGGCTTCCGCGACGGCCTTGGCGACAAGGCGTCGATGATCGTCAAGGAGCTGAGTTACGAGCTGACCGAGCCCACGGTCGATTCCCAGCTCCAGATCCTGCGCGCCACCGGCGCCGACGTGTTCCTGGACCTGTCGACCCCGAAATTCTCGGCTCAGGCGATCCGGCGCGTCGCCGAGACGAAGTGGACGGCCCTGCACCTGCTGAGCGACGCCTCGGGATCGATCGCCAGCGTGCTCGAGCCCGCGGGCCTCGACAATTCCAAGGGCGTGATCTCGGTCGCTTTCCGCAAGGATCCCAACGACCCGGCTTGGGAGAATGATGCGGGCATGAAGGAGTACCTGGCATTCATGAGGACATACATGCCGGATGCCAATGTCCACGAAAGCTACAACGTATTCGGCTACGCGACGGCGCAGACCTTCGTGCACGTGCTCGAGCAGTGCGGCGACAACCTGACCCGCGAGAACCTCATGGCGCAGGCGCGCAGCATCCGGGGGCTGGCGCTGCCGATGCTGCTGCCCGGCATCGTCATCCACACCAGCGCCACCCAGCCGACGCCGATCAACCAGGAGCAGATCGTGCAGTTCGACGGCAAGCGCTGGGTGCCGGTCGGCGAGGTGATCAGCGCCGACAAGTAGAGCTGCCCGCGAAGCTGCTTCGACTGTCGCGCTTGGCGGTCGACGACGATGGAATACAAGTCGTCTTAGTTAGATGGATGGCCGGGTCAAGCCCGGCCATGACGATGTGCAGGCGCAAAGCAGTATTCTCGACGGCATGGCCGACCATGTCGTGGAAAGTGATGGCTTGTCCGTCCCCGCCGCGTCATGGCCGGGTTTGACCCGGCCATCCATCCACTTAGGGACACGACGCGTTGCGATGAGCCATCGTCAAACAAAGACCGGGAGCCAGATGAGGTTTCAAGGAACTCTCATCTGGCTCTCATACTGCAAACCTAAAATTTGGCGCCCTTCGGCGCGATCCTACCGATACGCCTTCAGGACTTCGCGCGCGACCGTGAGCTTCATCATCTCGGTCGTGCCCTCGGCCACCTGCGCGATGCGGCTCTGGAAGTAGAGCTGGCCGAAGCGGCTGTCGCGGAGGACGCCCAGGCCGCCGTGCACCTGGATCGCCCGGTCGATGACCCGGCAGGCCGCCAGCGGGGCGAAGCACTTGACCATCGCCGCCTCCTTGCGGGCATCGAGCCCCTGGTCCAGCATCCAGGCGGTCTTGTAGACCATGAGGTGGGCCTGCTCGAGGTCCATCTCCGATTCCGCCAGCATCCACTGGATCGCCTGCCGGTCGGCGAGCGGCGCGCCGAAGGTCTCGCGCTCGCGCGCCCGCGCCACGGCCTGGGCCTGGGCCCACCGGGCCGTGCCGGTCAGCCGGGCGCCGATCACGGTGCGATTACGGTTGAGCTGGTCCATCATGTAGCGAAAGCCCATGCCCTCCTCGCCGAGGAGGTTGCGGGCCGGCACCACACAATTCTTGTATTCATAGTCGCAACTGCGGCCGAGATAGGTGCCTGGCGCCATCGTCTCGTATTCGCGGATCACCGAGACGCCTGGATTGGGATAGTCCACCAGAAACAGGCTGATGCCCTCGTAGCCCTTGCCCGGATCGGTCACGGCGTAGCAGAGCAGATACTTGGGCGTGATGCCGGGGTGGTTCGGCGGCGGCGCCCAGCGCTTGATGCCGTTAATGACGTAGGTGTCGCCGTCGCGCACCGCCGTCGTGCGGATGCCGGCCGCATCCGAGCCGGCGCCGGGCTCGGAGATGTTGATGTGGTAGAACTTGTCCTCCTTGAGGATGGGATAGAGATAGGCCTCGCGCTGCCACTCCGGGGCGGTGTGCAGGGCCGGGTGGGGGTCGAGGAAGCCCGACCACGTGGCGAGCAGCCCGTGCATCACCGGCGACTTCACGATCTCCTCGTAGACCAGGCATTTGGCGATGGTGCCGAGCCCCTGGCCGCCGGCCTCCTTCGGCACCGCGAGACCGCGGAAGCCGTATTCGCGGAACTTGGCGACGACGCCCATGAAGACGTCGGTCGGCACCTGGTAGTCGTCGACGCCCCAGCTGTCCTCCAGCGGCCGGCAGACCTCGTCGACGAAGAGGGCGGCGCGGTCCTTGATCTCCTGCTGCGCGCGCGACAATGCGAAGTCCATGCGTAGGGTCTCCCAATCTGATCAAATGATCCCTACGGCGTACGCCCGGCCGCATACGGCCGTTATGGCCGGGACGCCCAATGTGGTTGACCGTTCCGGCGGGGCGGCGCGTCCGTGGCCGCAGGTCGTGCGGGTTCGATCGCCGCGCGAGACGGGTGCAGGGGGCGGTTTTGAGATACAGTTGGGGGGACGCGAGCCCTTTCGGGATCGGCGTCACCGCGAGGGTGTCGGGATCGCGGCAGAGCGCGCACATCGCGCGTGTGAGGACGGCGGCATGTCGACGACTCCAACGGTGTGGCGCAGTCACTCGGGCGCGGCGGCGGGCCGCGTGCCGCTGCCGGCAGCCACCGGCCTGCACCGGGTCGTCATTGTCGGCGGCGGCTTCGGCGGCCTGGAGGCGGCTCGCGGCCTTTCCGGCGCACCCGTCTCCATCTGCCTCGTCGATCAGCGCAACCACCACATCTTCCAGCCGCTGCTCTACCAGGTGGCGACCGCGTCGCTGGCCACCTCGGAGATCGCCTGGCCGATCCGGGCCATCCTGCGCAACCGCCCGGAGATCACCACCCTGCTGGCGACCGTCGTCGGCATCGACGCCGAGGCCCACGAGGTGAAGCTCGACGGCGGCCAGACGGTGCCCTACGACACCCTGGTCCTGGCCACCGGCGCCCGCCATGCCTATTTCGGCCACGACGACTGGGAGCCAGTGGCCCCCGGCCTCAAGACCATCGAGGACGCCACGACCGTCCGGCGGCGCATCCTCCTCGCCTTCGAGCGCGCCGAGCGCGAGGCCGATCCCGCGCGGCGGAGGGCGCTCCTGACCTTCGTCGTGGTCGGCGCCGGCCCGACGGGAGTGGAGCTGGCCGGCACGATCGCCGAGCTGGCGAGGGACACGCTGCCGCGGGACTTCCGCAACATCGACACCCAGGAGGCGCGCGTCCTCCTCATCGAGGCGGGCCCGCGCGTCCTTGCCGGCTACCCGGACGACCTTTCCGACTACGCCCGGCGCTCGCTCGAGGCGCTGGGCGTCGAGGTTGAGCTCGGGCGGGCCGTGTCGGCCTGCTCGGACGAAGGGGTCGTTTACGGCGAGCGGACGCTGCCGGCCAAGACCATCATCTGGGCCGCCGGCGTGATGGCCTCGCCCGCCGCCGAGTGGCTTGGGGCGCCGGCGGATCGCGCCGGCCGGCTGCTGGTCGAGCCGGACCTGACGGTGCCGGGCCATCCCGACATCTTCGCCGTCGGCGACACCGCCATGGTCGCCGGTCCGGACGGCAAGCCCGTGCCTGGCATCGCGCCGGCCGCCAAGCAGGGTGGCCGCTATGTCGCCGCCGTGATCAAGGCGCGGCTCGGCGGCGCGAAGGCGCCGCCGCCGTTTCGCTACAGGCACCAGGGCAGCCTGGCGCAGATCGGCAAGCACCGCGCCGTCATCGACTTCGGTTGGATCAAGCTGCGCGGCGCCCTCGCCTGGTGGATCTGGGGCATCGCCCACATCTATTTCCTGATCAGTGTGCGCACGCGCCTTGCGGTGGCCATCAGCTGGCTATGGATCCACGCGCGCAACCAGCGCGCCGCCCGCCTCATCACTCAGGGTGGCGACGAGGATCGCGACCAGGCGCGCCGCTAAGCGCCTTGAGGCGGCGCGCATCGAGCAGCATCGTCTCCAGGAACAGCGGGTCGTCATGCGGCACGAAGCGATCGAGGGCCTCGATGGTGGTCGTCTCGAACAGGCCGGCGCGCGCATAGGGCTCGGCGGCGAGGAACGCCTCGGCGTCGACGTGATCGCAGCCCTTCAACGTCACGAACATGCCGATTACCGTGGCCCCGTCGCGCGCCAGGAGCGCGCCGCCCTGCTCCAGCCGGTCGCGCTGCCCGATCATGTACTCCAGGTGGACGTCGCGGATGGCGAGCCGCGCCTCGGCGCCTCCGGGACGGTAAAGGCAGCGGATGATCAGCGACATGCCACATCCCTCATGGCGCGCGGCGCACACGGTCGCGGCCGATGGCATAGGGCTGCGCCGCCCCGAGCAGCGCCATCGCGGTATCGAGCTCGGCGCGCAGGATTGCTAGCGCCTGTGCGACGCCGGCCTCGCCGCCGGCCGCCGCCGCATAGAGCGTGCTGCGGCCGAGCTGGACGGCCTGGGCGCCCAGCGCCATTGCCTTGGCCACGTCGGTGCCGCTGCGGAAGCCACTGTCGACGAGCACCGTCAGATTGCCGCCGACGGCATCCGATATCTCCGGCAGCAGGTCGATGGCGGCCGCGGCGCCGTCGAGCTGCCGGCCACCGTGGTTGGAGACGACGATGCCGTCGAAGCCACGCCGCGCCGCTTCGCGCGCATCGGCCGGATCGATCAGGCCCTTGACCACCAGCTTGCCGCGCCAGTGGTCGCGCAGCCAGGCGATGTCGTCCCAGGTGACCGCTGCATTCAGCAGGGTGCCCATGGTCTCGGCGATGGTCGCGGTGCGCGCGTGCCCGGCCAGCAGAGAGGCGACGATGGCGAGCTGCGGCATGCCGTGGCGGGCCATGGCGAACGCCCAGCGTGGATGCGCGGCCACCGAGGCGAGCTTGCGCGGCGTCCAGGTGAACGGTAGCGAAAAGCCGTTCTTGTTGTCGCGCAGCCGTGTCCCGGGCACGGCGCAATCGACGGTGACCTCGACCAGCTCGAAGCCGAGGTCGGCGACCTGGTCGAGGAGCTGGCGCGTGAGCGCCCGGTCGCGCAGCAAATAGAGCTGGAACCAGCGGCGGCCGGCACTAGCACGAGCCACGTCCTTGAGGGGGACGGCGGCGGCGGTGCTCATCACGAAGGGCACCCCGAAGGCGGCGGCGGCGCGCGCCAGGTCGATCTCGGCGCCCGGGCGCGCGACGCCGGCGAGGCCGGTGGGGCCGATGACGAACGGCGCGGCGCTGGGGGCGCCGAACAGCTGGACCCCAGTACCGCGTACGGCGACGTCGACCGGAGCTCGGGCCAGCAGGTGCCAGGCATCCAGAGCGGCGCGGTTGTGGCGGAGGGTGGCTTCCGAACCCGAACCGCCGTCGATGAAATCGAACACCATGCGCGGCAGGGCGCGTCGGGCGCTCTCGCGGAAGTCGGGGATCGAGGCATGGTCGGCGATGCGCATCGGCAGCTCAGTCGTAGGGCCGATAGGCGTCAACGCGCAGCACCTTGCCGGGGTTCATGATGCCGCGCGGATCGAGCGCGCGCTTGAGCGCGGCGAGCGTCGCCATGGCCGGGCCGCGCTCGGCCACAAGGTCCTTCATCTTGCCGGTGCCGATGCCGTGCTCGCCGGTGCAGGTGCCACCCACCGCATGGGCACGCGCCACCATGCGCCGGCCGAGTTCGGCAATGCGGCCACGCTCATCGTCGTCAGCCGGATCGGCCAGGACGCACAGGTGGAAGTTGCCGTCGCCCACATGGCCGCAGAGCGGCGCGATCAGCCCCAGCTCGGTCACATCTCGTCCGGTCTCGGCGATGACGCGCGGCAGCTCGGAGATGGGGACGCAGATGTCGGTGGGCAGGCCCTTCGCGCCCGGGCGCAGGGCCAGCGCCGCCCACCAGACATCGTGGCGCGCCTGCCAGAGGCGGCTGCGCTCCTCCGCCGCCGTCGCCCATTGGAAGGCGCCGCCGCCGTGCTCCGCGGCAATGGTCCCCATGCGGCTTACCTGCTCGTCGACACCGGCCGGCGTGCCGTGGAACTCCAGGAACAGGGTCGGCCGCTCGGCGAGTTGGAGCTTGGAGTAGCGGTTGCAGGCGCTGATCTGCAAGGCATCGAGCAACTCGGCGCGAGCTACGGGGATGGCGCTCTGGATGGCGGCGACCACCGCCGAGACGGCGGCGTCGACGCTCGGGAAGGTGCAGACGGCGGCACCGATGTGCTCGGGGATCGGCGCCAGCCGCAATGTCACCTCGGTGATGACGCCGAGGGTGCCCTCGGCGCCGACGAACAGCCGGGTCAGATCGTACCCCGCCGCCGATTTGCGAGCGCGGCTGCCGGTCTCGATGACGTCGCCGTTGGCCAGCACGACGGTGAGCGACATCACCACGTCGCGCATGGTGCCGTAGCGGACGGCATTGGTGCCGGAGGCGCGGGTGGACGCCATGCCGCCGAGCGAGGCATCGGCGCCGGGATCGATGGGGAAGAACAGGCCGGTGTCGCGCAGGGCTGCATTCAAGGCCTTGCGGGTGATACCGGCCTCGACCGTGCAATCGAGATCATCGGGCGAGATGCGCAGCACCTGCGTCATGCGCGAGAGATCAATGGTGAGGCCGCCGCGCTCGGCACTGATCTGGCCTTCCGTCGACGTGCCCGTGCCGAACGGAATGACCGGGCAACGGTGGGTGTGGCAGATCGTCAGCGCGTCGGAAACGTCGCGCGTCGAGGTGGCGAACAGCACGGCGTCGGGCGGCCGGGTGGCGTGCCAGGTGACACCCTCGGCGTGGTGCCGGCGCACGGCCATGGCCGTCGACAGGGTGTCTCCGAAACGCTCGGCCAGCTGGGCCAGCGCGGCAGGAGCAGCACCGTTCATGACGCGGCTCCGATCGCGGGCCGCGTCCGGGCATGGTGCACGCCGGCATCCCGGGCCGGACGGGACGCCTCGCTGCCCGAGGCAAGACCTCCTTCGATCCGCTCGGGCGGCTCCGCGACCGGGCCTTGCGCACCCCCCGTGCGTCCCATGCCGAGATAGGCGCCGACGACGCGCGCGTCCGCCATGACGGTGGCCGCGGAACCCTGCAATTGCACCTCGCCACCCTCCAGCACATAGGCGTGGTCGGCGACCCGAAGAGCGGCACGGGCGTTCTGCTCGATGAGCAGGATCGCCACGCCGTCGCGCTTGAGCTGCTCGATGACGCGGAAGATCTCAGCGACGACGAGGGGCGCGAGCCCGAGGCTCGGCTCGTCGAGCATGAGGAAGCGCGGGCGCAGCATCAGCGCCCGGCCCAGCGCCAGCATCTGCCGCTCGCCGCCGCTCAGCGTCTGGGCCTGTTGATGGCGGCGCTCATCGAGCCGCGGAAACAGGCGGGCCACCTCCGCCAGGCGCGCCTCCATGTCGAAGCCCCGCTCGGAGCGGGCGACAAAGGCCCCGAGCCTGAGATTGTCCAGCACCGTCATGGGCCCGAAGAGGTCGCGGGTCTCCGGCACCAGGCAGATGCGGGCGCGCACCCGCGCTCCGGTCGACAGCGCGGCCTTGGGCCAAAGGGGAAAGGTGACGCGCCCGCGCGACGGGATGAGGCCCATCACGGCGTTGACCAGCGAGGTCTTGCCGGCGCCGTTGGGGCCGATCACCGTGGTAACCTCGCCCGCCCGCGCCTCGAGGCTGACGTCGCTGAGCGCAGTGAGGCGATTATAGCGGACCGACAGCCGCTCGAGATCGAGGAGAATGCTCACGCCGCCACTCCGAGATAGGCTTCCTGCACCTCCACGTTGGCGCGCACCTCGCCCGGCTGCCCGCAAGCGATGAGGCGGCCGAAATTCATCACCATCAGCCGGTCGGCGAGCTCGGAGACGAACTCCATGTCGTGCTCGACGAGCAGGATGGCGAGGCCGTCGGCGCGGAGCTCGAGCAACAGGCGGGCGAGGTCGGTCTTCTCGTTGGCGCGCAGGCCGGCGGCCGGCTCGTCGAGCAGCAGCAGCACCGGGTCGGCGGCGAGGGCGCGGGCGATCTCCACCAGTCGCTGGTGGCCGAGCGGCAGCGAGCCGGCCGCCTCCCAGGCCTTGTCGGCCAGGCCGACGCGCGCCAGGAGATGCTGCGACCAGCCGAGCAACCGCCGCTCCTCGGCGCGGTCGAGGCCGAGGGAGGCGGCGGCGAGGCCGCAATGTCCGCGTTGCGTCGCGCCCATGGCGACATTCTCCAGGGCGCTCATGTCCGGCACCAGCTTCACGTGCTGGAAGGTGCGTGCGAGGCCCCGCCGGCACATGTCGCGGGCGCCCACGCTCGCCAGGGGCTGGCCGAGGAAGCTGAGTTCGCCGCTGCTGCGCGGCAGGGTGCCGCTGATCAGGTTGAAGAGCGTGCTCTTGCCGGCGCCGTTGGGGCCGAGCACGCCGAGGATCTCGCCGGCGCGCACGTCGAAGCTCACGTCGTCCACCGCCACCAGGCCGCCGAAGCTGCGCCGCATGTGGCTGGCGGCGAGGACCGGCAGCCCGGGCGTCGGCCTCGCCCGGCCGCTCGGCAGGTCGATCCCCGCGACTATGGGCGGGGCTGGCAGGTGGAGGCTGATCAGACCCTGCAGCAGCGGCCAGAGCCCCCGCCGCGCCCGGTGCAGCATGACGATCATCAGCGCGGCGAAGACCAGCATGTCGAGCCGCGTGGTGGCGCCGAAGACCGGCTGCAGCAACCCTTGAAGCTCCTGCTTGGCCGTTGTCACCAGGGCGGCGCCGAGCAGCGCGCCCCACACCTGGCCGCTGCCGCCGATAACGGTCATGAACAGATAGTCGATGCTCGCCGGCACCCCGAACGGCGTCGGATTGACGAAGCGCTGCACGTGCGCATAGAGCCAGCCGGACAGCGCCGCGGTGACGGCGGCGGCCACGAAGGCGATGAGCCGGTGGCGCTGTCCGTCGACGCCGAAGCTCTCGGCGATGACGGTGCCGGTGCGTAGGGAGCGCAGCACGCGGCCGGTGCGGGAGGCAAGGAGCCGTCGCGTCCACCAGATGACCAGGGCAAGGGCGCCGAGCACCAGCGCAAAGCCCGCCGCCTCGCTGCGCAGGGCGATGGCGCCGACGGTGACCGGCGGGATGCCGGTGATACCGTTGAAGCGGCCGAGCAACTCCGCGTTGCCGACGAGGAAATAGAAACTGATGCAGAAGCAGAGCGTGGCGAGCGCCAGATAGTGACCGCTCATGCGCACGGTGATCAGCCCGATGAGCGCGGCGAGAACAGCGGCGCTCGCGATCGCCGCGACGAGGCCGATCCAGGGTGACAGGGCGAACGTGGTGGAGAGCGCGGCGGTCACGTAGGCGCCGACGCCGACGAAGGCCGCCTGCCCGAAGGAGACCATCCCGGCGACGCCGGTCATGAGCACGAGGCCGGTGCAGACGATGGCCGCCAGCATGATGTAAGTCGCGACGGTCAGCTGATAGGGCGTGAGAAGCAGCGGCGCCATGGCGGCGACGGCGAGCGCGCCCAGGGGCGCCCAGGCGAGGATCCGGCGCATCATTCCGCCTCCTCTTCCACATGCGGGCTGGCGAGGGAGCGCCAGAACAAGACCGGGGTGATCAGGGTGAAGACGATGACGTCCCGGTAAGCGCTGGCCCAGAAGGAGGCGAACGCCTCGACGAGGCCGACGAGCAGCGCGCCGAGGGCGGCGAGCGGATAGATCGCCAGCGCGCCGACGATGGCCCCGACGAAGCCCTTCAGGCCGAGAATGAAGCCCGAGTCGTAGTAGAGCGTCGTCATCGGGCCGATGAGGATGCCCGAGATCGCGCCGATCAGGCCGGCGACGATGAAGGCAGTGCGGCCGGCGGCCGTGGCGCTGACGCCGATCAGCTCGGCGCCGCGCCGGTTGTGGGCGGCGGCGAGCAGCGCCTTGCCGCTGAGCGAGCGGCGGAAGAACAGGCTGAGCAAGCCGACGAGCACGAGGCTGCTCGCGATCACCCCCACCGTCTGGCGGGTGACCACGAGATCGCCGACAACGAGGGGCGGACCGGCAAATCCAGGCGTGCGGACACCTTCGGCGCCGAAGACGTGCAGGCCGATGCTGCTGAGGCCGAAATGGGCGGCGACTGCCGCGATCAGCAGCACCAGCGGCGAGGCCGCGGCGATCGGCTCGAAGACGAGACGATAGAGAATGGGCCCCAGGCAGGTGATCAGGGCGCAGGTGACCGCCATCTTCCACAACAACGGCGCCTCCTTCGGCACCAGGAACAGCGCCGTCAGCACGATGGCGGCGGGGACGGCGCCGAACCACAGCGCGGCGGAGGCGAGGCCCGCCAGGTTGCGCTCGCCCGCCGCCTTGCCGCCGGCAAGGATCAGTGCCAGGGCCGCGCCCAAGGCGAGGATCCAGACCGTGCCCGGGGTGTGCCCGGCCTCGAAGGCCGCGAGCGTCAGCGCGCTGAACGCGATGAGGTCGCCCTGCGGCACGAAGACGATGCGGGTGACGGTGAAGACGAGCACCAGGACGGTCGCCAGCAGGACGTAGACCGCGCCATTGGCGACGCCGTCTTGAAAAAGGACGGCGGCAATATCGAAGGTCATTCGGCGTCCCCATGCCAAGAGATATGACGGGAGGCGAGCAGAGACGAGCGATCCATCGCCGTCTCTACTTGACGAGCTTCCAGCCGCCGTCGACGATCTGCGTCATCACGGCGGAGCGCTCGTCGAGGCCGAGGTGGTCGGTCGGCGACAACGTGTAGACGCCGTTCGGTCCGGCGACGTCCCTGGTGCTTTCGATGGCGTCGCGTAGTGCGGCACGGAAGGCCGGCGTCCCTGGCGTGGCCTTGGCGCTCGCGGCGGCGATGGCCTTGTCGAGGATGAGCTGCGCGTCCCACAGATAGGCGGCGAAGGTGGAGCGGGCACCGGCGCCGGGCAACGCCTCGTAGCGGCGGATGAAGTCGAGCGCAGGCGCCTTGGCCGCGTGGCTGTCGGGCAGTTGCTCGGCGACCAGGACGGGTCCGGCCGGCACGAAGGTGCCCGCCAGGGCCGCACCGCCGACCCGCAGGAAGTCGTTGTTGGCGACCCCGTGCGTTTGGTAGACGACGCCCTTGTAGCCCCGCTCCGCCAGCGTGGTTTGCGGCAGCGCGGCGGGTGTGCCCGAGGCGGCGATGAACACCGCCTGTGGTTGCTTCGACATGATCTTGAGGATGGGTCCGATGACGCTGGTGTCGGTGCGCTGATAGCGCTCGGAGGCGACCACCTCGATGCCGGCCGCCTGGGCGAGCTTGGTCATCTCCTTGATCCAGCCTTCGCCGTAGGCGTCGCTGAAGCCGATGAAGGCGACGCTCTTGAGGCCCTGACGCTGCATATGATCGATGACGATGCGCGCCATCTGGGCGTCGCTCTGCGGCGTCTTGAAGGTCCAGTGGCGCTTGGCGTCGACGGGACTGACGATGAGTGCCGAGCCGGCCAGGCTGATCATCGGCGTGCCGGTGTCGGTGACCAGATCGAGCAAAGCGAGCGAATTGGGCGTGAGGCTCGGGCCGATGATGACATCCACCTTGTCGTCGGTGATGAGCTTCTGGGCGTGCTTGACGGCGGTCGACGTGTCCGAGGCATCGTCGAGCAGAACATAGTCCGCCTTCAGGCCGCCTAGCGTGCTGGGAAGTATGCCCGCCGTCCTTTGCTGCGTGATGCCGACGGACGCGGCGGGGCCGGTGGCCGAGACGATGATGCCGACCTTGACTTGCGCCCACGCCGGCATGACGACGACGGTCGCAGCGGCGAGCCCGAAGATAAGCCTTCTCAAGAAAGTAAGCCTTTTCACTGTGTCCTCCCTCTGTGCTGTCCTTTGGACATGACCTTATGTTTGCTGAGTCTTGCGCCGGGCAGTGGCAGCATTCGCGTTCGACGCGGGAATTCGACGTGATACGGCCCCAGATCTGCTGCCGGCCCGAGTGATGAAACGGCGCGGTCGATCCTTCGGGCGCCCACCGGGGTTGGGCGATGCGGCCTCAGCTCGTAATTAATAGACCAATCGTTCGGTCTAGTAAATGGTCAATCGGCCATGGGCGGGCCGCGAACGGCACGGCAATGCCGTTGCCGTGGAATCGATCGCATCAAACCTGCCGCTCGGGTACATCGACCAAAAGTCCGTCTAATTCGGAGGTAACCTCGATCCGGCAAGACAGTCGTGAGCGGCGTTCGTCCACGTCCAAGGCAAATTCGAGCATGCTCGCCTCGAGCTCGCCCTTCGGCGGCAGGTGGCCGATCCACGCCTCGTCCACGTACACATGGCAGGTGGAACACGCGCAGGCGCCGCCGCAATCGGCCAGAATGCCGGCCACGCCGTTGTTGCGGCCGCCTTCCATCAGCGTCAGACCCGGCGCGACGTCGACGACGATCGCCTCGCCGAAGCTGGAGCGGTAGGTAATCCTGGCCATGCTTGGTCCGTTACGTTGCTGCGCCCAAGTCAAGGGCGTCATAGCCGGGCTTGAGCCGGCCATTCATCGAATAAAAGGGTGAGGCTCTCAGAATTGCACTTCTTGTCTTGTTCAAAGTGGATGGATGGGCCGGGTCAGGCCCGGCCATGGCGTGGAGATGGGCTTCGATGGCGGGCGTCGCTAGCGATTTACTCGGCGGCAACGGCCGGCGTTGCACGCTCATCCTTGATGCGTGCCAGCAGATCGAGCCGCTTCGCCGCGGCTGCGTCGATGCTGCGCTTCTTCACGTGACCATAGCCGCGGATCGTCTCCGGCAGCCGGGCCAGGACGACGGCGGCGGCGTGGTTCTCCGCGGTCAGCGCACCGGCCGCCGCCGCCATGTCCGTCTCGTATTGCGCGATCAGCGCCCGCTCCTCGCGGCGGTCGGGGTGATAGCCGAAAACGTCCAGAGGCGTGCCGCGCAGCGGCCGCAGGCGTGCCAGGAGGCGAAGGACAGGCAGGATCCACGGACCAATGCGCCGCTTGAGCGGCAGCCCCGTGACGGGGTCGCGGCGGGCGAGGATGGGCGATGCGAGGTGGAAGGCGAGCTTGGTCCCGGGCCCGAACTGCTCGTCCACCTGCGTCCGGAAGACACCGTCGGTGTAGAGCCGGGCCACCTCGTACTCGTCCTTGTAGGCCATCAGCTTCGCCAGGTTAAGGGCGACCGCGTGCGCCAGATCTCCCGCCGCGCCGATCGCCATCCTTTCGGCTACGGCCACGGCCTCGACCTGGCGCCGATAGCGCGCCGCATAGGCGTCGTCCTGGTAGGCGGCGAGGAGGGCGGTGCGGCGGTTCATCACCTCGTCCCATCGTGGCGCCCCGGCTGCCTCCGGCTCGGCGACGGCGGTGGGCCAGGCGGCGTAGTGGCGACCGAGGGCGAAGGCGCGCCGATTGAGCCCGACGGCCGCGCCGTTCAGCTCGATCGCCTTCAGGATGGCGGCCTCGGAGAGGGGCAGGAGGCCCTTTTGCCAGGCGTAGCCGACCATGAGCAGGCCGGCCCCGATCTCGTCGCCGAGCTGCGCGCGGGCGATGGCCCGGGCGGCCAGCAGGTCGGCGCGCTCGTCCAGCACATCGGCGACAGCCGCCTTGAGCCGGGGGGTGGCGAAGTCGAGGTCGGGATCGCGCGTGAAGCGGCCGTCGACGGCCTGTTCGGTGCAGATGACGGCGCGCGCCGACTCGCGGTCCAGGAGGCCGAGCAGCGTGGGATCGGCGCAGACGCCGAGATCCCCGCCGATCATCAGCCGGGCCTGGCGTTCGGCGATGCGGACGCTGCCGAGCGCCTCGGGGCTCCCGGCGATGCGCACGTGGCTGTTCACGGCGCCGTATTTCTGCGCCATGCCGAGCTTGTCATGGATGGTGAAGGGCTTGCCCTCCAGATGTGCCGCCATGCCGAGGATGGCGCCCACCGTGACGATGCCGGTGCCGCCGACGCCCGCGATGACGATGTCGTAGGTCGCGCCGGGGCGGATCGCCAGGGGCGGCGGCTCTGGCAGATCGCCGCTCGGCAGCGGCGCCGGCTCGCGCTTGCGCAGGCCGCCTTCGACGGTGACGAAGCTCGGGCAGAAGCCCTCGACGCACGACAGGTCCTGGTTGCAGCTGGTCTGGTCAATGGCGCGCTTGCGGCCGAACTCCGTCTCGACGGGCACCACCGACAGGCAGTTGGACTTGGCCGAGCAATCGCCGCAGCCTTCGCAGACCCGCTCGTTGATGACGACGCGCCGGGGTGCCTCGGCCATCGTGCCGCGCTTGCGCCGCCGCCGCTTCTCGGTGGCGCAGACCTGGTCGTAAATCAGCACGCTGACGCCGGGCGCCTCGCGCAGCTCCCGCTGCACCTGGTCGAGCTCCTCGCGCGGCCTCACGGCAAGCGCCGAGGGCAGGACGACGCCGGCGTAGCGCGCGGGGTCGTCAGCGACCAAGGCGATGCGCCGGACCCCTTCCGCCTGGAGCTGGCGCACCAGCACGGGGACGGAGAACTCGCCCTCGACCGGCTGGCCGCCGGTCATGGCGATCGCGTCGTTGAACAGGATCTTGTAGGTGACGTTGACCCCGGCGGCGAGGGCAGCGCGGATGGCCAGGCTGCCCGAGTGGAAATAGGTGCCTTCGCCCAGGTTGACGAAGACGTGGCCCGTCCGGGTGAACGGGGCGGTGCCGATCCAGGGCACGCCTTCGCCGCCCATCTGCGTGAAGGTCTCCGTATGGCGCTCCATGCCGGTCGCCATGAAGTGGCAGCCGACGCCGGCCAGCGCGCGGCTGCCGTCCGGCACCTTGGTCGACGTGCTGTGCGGGCAGCCGGAGCAGAAGTAGGGCGTCCGCGCCATGATCGCGGCCGGGCGCGGCTCGGCTGCTCGCAGCAGCAGCGTGTTGAGCAGGCGCCGGCGATCCGGATCGAGGTGGGCCGACAGTTCAGGCGCCAGTGCGCGCAGGATCGGCAGCGGGCCGAGCTCGCCCACCATGGGAAACTGCCGCTCACCGCGGCGATTTGCGCGGCCGAGCACGACGGGGGCGGCGCCTTCGTCCTGTCCGTAGAGGGCAGTCCGCACCTGGGCCTCGAGCAGATCCCGCTTCTCCTCGATGACGAGCACCGTGGCATGGCCGCGGCAGAAGGCGCGCAGCGCCGCTTCGTCGACGGGCCAGGGCATGCCGATCTTGTAGATGGAGATCCCGAGGGATGCCGCCGCGGCGAGGTCGAGGTGGAGCAGCCCCAGCGCCTGCACGAGGTCCAGATACGACTTGCCGGCCGTGACGATCGCCAGGCGGGGGGATGCGGCGCGGGCAACGGTGCGGTTGAGGCCGTTCGCCCGGGCGTAGGCGAGGGCGGCCGGCAGCTTGACCTCCAGCAGCCGCAGCTCGACGTCGGGCCAGGGGTCCGGCCAGCGGATCCAGCGGTCGTTGACCGGGCCCAGGGGCTCGGGCTCCGCGGCCGTCAGCCGGTGGAGGCCCACATCGACGACAGCGGTGGAGTTCACGTGCTCGGCCAAGACCTTGAGCCCGACGTAGCAGCCGGAATAGCGCGACATCTCCCAGCCGTGGCCGGCGTAGTCGAGCATCTCCTGAATGTCTGCCGGGTAGAGCACCGGCATCTGCATGTCGATGAAGGTAGGCTCGGAGTGATAGGCTTGGCTCGACGACTTCAGGGCATGGTCGTCGCCGCTCACCACCAGCACGCCGCCGCGCCGCGAGGCGCCGGCACCGTGCGCATGGCGCAGGGCGTCGCCGCAGCGGTCGAGGCCGGCGCCTTTGCCGTACCACAGGCCGAACACGCCTTCGACCGTTGCGTTGGGGTCCAGGGCCACCTGCTGGCTGCCCCAGACGGCGGTGAGCGCCAGATCCTCGTTGATGCCGGGCACGAAGCGGATGTCCTCGCGGGCGAGATGCCCGGCCGCTTGCCACGCCTCGCTGTCGAGGCTGGCGAGCGGCGAGCCGCGGTAGCCGCTGAGAAAGCCGGCGGTGCGGTAGCCGCGGCGGCGATCGAGGCGCCGCTGGCGCAGCATGGCGACGAGCAAGGCCTGCGTGCCGTTGAGGACCACGGCCCCGTCCTGCGCCGTGTATCGGTCGTCGAGCGCGACGGATCTGAGCTGCATGCGGCGCCGCTTTCTTGCCCGGAAACTGCTGTTGCTGCAGATTGAGCATAGTCCGAACGATCGGTCAATGATTTGATTGGCTGCCGCGTATCCGAGAGGGTCCAGCCGGCGTGCGGGCGGAGCTTCGGCGTTCAGACCGAGGCATGTCCCGGCCTGCGCCGGTCATCCATCATCTTGAATTAAAACGGACAATGATCCAGGCGCCGACCCGATGCGGCGGCAGAGCCGCGATGGCGATCTGTCCAGTCAGGTTGAATGGCCGGGACGGTGATGACGCCGGGGCGCAGGCGCTCTGCAACGAAACCGGTGGCCCGCTCAGGCCTTGACGGCGACGCGCGGCGGCGCGGAAAGGGCGCCGTCGAAGTGGCTGTAGCCTTGCAGGAAGATGTCGACGCTACGGTCGGCGATCTCCTTGGGCGAGATCGCGCCGTTGGCCACGAACCAGGTGTAGGTCCAGTTGATCATGCCGAAGAAGAGCATGGTGTCGACCTGGGTCAGGCCCGGTTCGCGCGCAAGGTCCGGCCGGATGCGGGCGAGCTCGTCGTGCACGTAGGCGACGAGCTTGCGCTCCTTGTCGAGCACGGTATCGCGGGCCTCGGGCGGCAGGAACTCCATGCAGGTCAGCAGCACGACGTGCTTGTCGCGCGAGACCGCGTAGATCTCGAGGAAGTGGCGGATCAGCTCGCGGAAGCGCACCTCGGGCTCCTTCTTGCGGCGGACGATCTGCTTGCACTCGACGAGCAGCTTGTCCACGTGCGTGGTCATCATCTGCTCAAGAATTGATTCTTTAGAATCGAAATAATGATAAAGGCGGGACTTGGAGCATTCGCACGCCTCGGCGATGTCGCCGATGGAAGTCGCCGCATAGCCGCGAGTCGCAAATAGAGCTGCGGTCCGTTCGATGATGAACATTTGGATCGTGTCGTAGTCCGGCGACCGCGTCCTTGCCACTATCCGAATCCCGCGAAAAAATGTTTGACCGATCGGATTATATGTGGCCGGGGAACACAAGGCAATTTGCCTTTCGGCCGCGGGGGCAGCGGCGGGCGCTTCGCGCAGGGAGGTGTGAGCGTTTCCGCCGCGTCATGGGCCCGACCCGGCCCTCCATCCGCCTTGAAGCGCCAGCCGATACCCAGCCTTGACGCCATTTGACCGTTCGATGGATGGCCGGGGCAGCCCGGCCATGACGAGGCGCGTGGTGCCGTCTACCCCGCCTCGGCCCGGTGCAGGACACGGGTGGCCTTGGCTTCGTAGCGCGGCAGGGTGCCTTCGGTGGCGCATTCGACCTCGGCGCTGATGCCGAGCCGGGCGCGGATCTCGCGGCGCACGTCGGCGGCGATGGCGTCGGCGGGCCGGCCGGACTGCCCCTCGGCCTCGACGGCGACGCGCATGGTGCCGATGGTGCTCCGCTCCTTGTCGACATAGATCTGCCAGGCCTCCTTCACCGTGCCCGCCGTCTTGGCGACGATGTCCTCAATCTGAGAGGGGAACACGATGACGCCCTTCACTTTGATCATGTCGTCGGTGCGGCCGATGATGCGGCTGATCTTGCGCATGCCCCGGCGGCCGGACGGGCAGTCGAACGGCGAGGCGGAGAGCCGCACGAGGTCGCGTGTCCGCCAGCGCACCACCGGCGAGGCCTCGCGGCCGAGCGTCGTGACGACGATCTCCCCGACCTCGCCCGGCCCTACCGGTGCCAGCGTCTTGGGGTCGAGGATCTCGGTGATCACGGTGTCCTCGTTGACCAGCTGGAGCTCGTCGTCGGCGTGGGTGTGGGGCGTCGAGATGGCCAGGATCGGGCCGCCGGCCTCGGTGGTGCCGTAGATGTTGTGGCTGACGAAGCCGTCCGGCATCGCGGCCTCGAGCTGGGTGCGGAACTCGGTCGATACCGACTGGCCGCCCAGGATGCCGAGCTTCAGCCCCCACTCGCGCTTGGGATCGATGCCGAGCTCGCGGGCCGTGCTGACCAAGGTCATCAGCCACAGCGGCGACATCGATGCGACCTCGTAGCGGTGGTCGCGCATCCACTTGACCACCAGTTCGCCGCGGCCCGGCCCGATGGGCACGGTGGCGCAGCCGAGCGCGGCGAAGCCGGCATCGAGCGCCGGGCCGCCGATCCACAGGCCGTAGCCGTAGCCCTGATAGGCGCGCTGGCCGCGCTGCACGCCGGCCGCCGTGAGGACGCGGGCCATCTGGTAGGGCAGCAGCCGGCGGAAGTCGTTTCCCGTCATGCCGAACATTACCGGCAGCCCGGTGGTCCCCGACGTCGCCATGAAGCGCTCGATCGCCTCCATGGGTGCGGTGAGAAAGGGGAACGGATAGCGGGCGTGCAGGCTCGACTTGTCGAGGAAAGGGGCGTGGGCGAGGCCATCCGCCGCCGCCAGATCGCGCGGGTTCATGCCGGCCGATCGGAAGTGGGCGATCCACTCGTCGCTTTGGGCGAGCCGCTGACTCAAGGCGGCGAGTCGCTCGCGCTGCAGGGCGAGCAGCGCGTCGTGATCGAGCGTTTCGATCTCGGGGTGCATCATCGGCTCAGGCCTTCCTCCCGGCGCGGTGCGCTCGGCGATGTCTTGGTTGTGGTTAAGGTAAAACATAGACCGATCGTTCGGGCTATGCAATCGGATTCACGCTGCGGAGCCGCGCGGGCCGCGCGAGCCGCCGATGCCCGCTGAGGCCTTGCTGAGCATGGGTCCCCGCGTTTGGGTGTCGATGCTGTGCCGCTTGTCTCACGGATCCTGCGGCGTCGCATGCGGCTTGACAGGCGTAACATTGGGCGGCAATTAATAGCCCGAATGGTCGATCGTGCAATTGCGAGGCGAGGCGGCCGGGATGGGGAGGCCCCATGAACGACATGTCACCGGTGCGCGACTATCGCCGCCTCATCGAGCCGACGCGCGTGCACAGCGCGCTCTACTACGATCCGCAAGTCTTCCAGGAGGAGCTGAGCCGGATCTGGTACCGCGGCTGGGTCTATGTGGGACATGTGAGCGAGGTGCCCAATCGCAACGACTATGTCACCAAGTCGATCGGGCCGACGCCGGTGCTGATGGTGCACGACCGCCGCGGCGACATCAGCCTGCTCCTCAACAAATGCCCGCACCGGGGCAACCAGCTCTGTGCCTACAGTCAGGGCAATCGCACCAGCTTCACCTGCCCCTATCACTCCTGGACCTTCGCCAATTCGGGCGAGCTCATCGGCTATGCCTACGCCGACGGCTACCAGGGTGCCGACAAATCTCAATTCGCCCTGGGCCGGGTGCCCCGCATCGGCATCTACCGCGGCTTCGTCTTCGGCTCGTTCGCCGAGGACGGCCCCTCGCTCGACGATTACCTGGGTGGGGCCAAGGCCTCGATTGATCAACTGCTCGACAACTCGCCGGAGGGCGAACTCGAGCTCACCGCCGGCTTCCTCCAGCACCGCACCAAGGCCAATTGGAAGTTCATGCTGGAGAACGAGACCGACGGCTACCACCCGGCCTTCGTGCACGGTTCGATCTTCCAGGTGGCGGAGAGCGGCATCGGCAACCTCTACAGCCCGGCCTCCACGGCGCTGACCCGTGACTTCGGCAACGGCCACACCGAGTTCGACCTCAGGCCCGAGTGGCGCCGGTCGGCCAAGCCGCTTCAATGGTTCGGCACCGATGCCGAGCGCCTGCCCGGCTACGCGGCGGCGATGACCGCGGCCTACGGGGCAGAACGTGCGCGGCAGATCATGATCGACGGCTCGCCGCACACCATGATCTTCCCCAACCTGTTCATCGCCGAGATCCAGCTCTTCGTGCTGCAGCCGGTCGCCGTCGACGAGACCATCCAGCACGTCACGGCGTTGCAATTCAAGGGCGCGCCGGAGCTGAACCGTCGGCTGCGCCAGCAGACCATGGGCTCGGTCGGCCCCGCGGGATTCCTGCTGGCCGACGACACCGAGATGTACGAGCGCAATCACCGCGGCGCCCTCATCCGCGATCCGGAGTGGGTGACGCTGATCCGCGGGTTGCATCGGGAGGGCCGCGATGCCGATGGTTTCCGCATCGGCCACGCCACCGACGAGGTGCCGCAGCGCGGCATTTGGCGCCACTACCTAGATCTGATGACGTCGTAGGGTGACGAGGATGAACGCGCAGATCGACGCCGCTGCGGTGGCGGCCCGAGAGGGGCTGCACCGGCTGGTCGAGCAGTTCCTGTTCAAGGAGGCCCGCCTCCAGGACACCCACGCCTACGACGAGTGGGAGGCCCTGTGGACGGACGATGGCATCTACTGGGTGCCGGCGAACGGCCACGACACCGATCCGGAGCGGACGATGTCGTTCATCTACGACAACCGCTCGCGTATCGGCATCCGCATCGACCAGCTCAAGACCGGCCGCCGCCACACCCAGACGCCGCGCTCGGAGCTGGCGCGGGTGCTGTCCAACATCGAGATCGTGTCGCAGTCCGGTGACGAGATCGAGGTGCGCGCCAACGCCGTCGTGTTCGAGGACAATCTACGCGGCGAGACCGTCTGGGCCACGCGCAATGAATATCGGCTGCGGCTGGTGGACGGCGCGCTCAAGATGGCGCGCAAGAAGGTGGGCCTCGTGAACAACCACAAACCGATCTTCACGCTGTCGTTCCTCGTCTGAGTAGATGGATGGCCGGGTCAAGCCCGGCCGTGACGTTCCAGGTCGAGCCACGCCAGTCCAAAGTCGTCATGGCCGGGCTTGACCCTGCCATCCATCAGACAAGCAATAAATCCAGGTTCTTTCCAATGCCGCACAGTTTATCCACCGATCCCGAGCCCTGGATCGCCCACGGCCCGGTGCTCCTCGCCTACGCCGATGGTGTCGCCACCCTGACGCTCAACCGGCCGGCCGCATCGAACGGCATGAACATCGAGATGATGCAGGGCCTGTGCGCCGCGGTGATGCGCTGTCACGGCGATGCCCGGGTCCGGGTCGTCCACCTCCGGGGCGCGGGCGCAAACTTCTGCGCCGGCGGCGACGTGCGCGAATTCGCCTCCAAGGGCGAGGCGGTCGGCGACTTTCTCCGCGAGGTCACGGCCCACTTGCAGGTGGCAGTCGGTGCGCTGATCCGGCTCAACGCCATCGTCGTCGCCGAGGTCCACGGCTATGCCGCCGGCGGCGGCGGGCTCGGGCTGGTGTGCGCATCCGATCTGGTGATCGCCGCCGACAGCGCGCGCTTCATGGCCGGCGCCACGCGGGTCGGCATGGCCCCGGATGCCGGCTCCTCCGTCGTGCTGGCGCGGCTCATCGGCCTTCGCCGCGCCACGGAGCTGTTCGTCACCAACCGGGTCGTTGCCGCCGAGGAGGCGCGGGCGCTCGGCCTGATCAATCGCGTCGTTCCGGCGGGCGAGCTCGCGGTGGAAGCCCGGCGGCTGGCCGCCGAGGTCGCGGAGGGGGCCCCCAAGGCGCTGGCTGCCACCAAGCGCCTGCTGTGGAACGGCGTCGGCCTCGGCGTCGAGGCCTGTCTGCCCGAGGAAGCGCGGACCGTGGCCGAGCTGTCGGCCACTGCCGACAGCCGCGAGGGCCTCGCCGCGGTGATCGGCAAACGCCGCCCGGTCTTCTCCGGACGGTGATTCCTGGCGCGGCGCATCGGCCGCCGCCCCCGCGCTCCGCCGAACGGTCGGCGGCGTCGGGCTCGTCGCGTCAGACGCTCGGAACGCCGACCCCTTCGAGGAAGCGGGCGATGTGGGGTTGGCCGGTGTGGGCGGTGAGGCCGCCGTCCACGGGCACGATCGCGCCGACCATGAAGGAGGCGTCGTCGCTGGCCAGGAACGCGACGACGGCGGCGATCTCCTCGGGCTGGGCGAAGCGCCCCAGCGGCACCCGCTCGTCCCAGTGCTCGCGCAGGCCCGGCATCTCGTTGACGCGCGCGATGATCGGGGTGTCGACCGGGCCGGGGCAGACCGCGTTGACGCGGATGCCGGCGCGGGCGAGGCCGATGCCCAGGGCGCGGGTATAGTTGATCACCGCGCCCTTCGCTGCGTTGTAGGCGTCGAAATTGAAGTCGCCGGCCATGCCCGAGATCGAGGCGGTGTTGACGATGGCGCCCGACCCCTGCGCCGTCATGATCGGGATGGCCGCCTTGCAGCCGAAGAAGACGCTGTCGACGTTGACGGCGAACACCCGGCGCCAATCCTCCTCGGGCAGGTCGACCGTCGTGCTGTGCGAGCCGATGCCGGCGTTGTTGAACAGCACGTCGAGCCGGCCGTGCCGGCGCGCCACCTCCTGGATCGCCTCCGCCATCTGCGCCCGGTCGGCGACGTCCACACGGCGGAACGCCATGCGCTCGCCGCCGGCCGCGCGCACCAGCTCGGCGCCGCGTTCCTCGTCGAGGTCGAAGGCGACGACGGATGCGCCCTCGCCGTGCAGCCGGCGCGCCGTCGCCGCGCCGATGCCCGAGGCCCCGCCCGTGATGATCGCCACTTTGCCCGAAAAGCGCACGCTCGTTCCTCCCGCTGCTTCGTCCATTCCGGCTTCGACGCCGGCCGTCCCTTTATGGTCCTGTCAAAGGCGGGGATCGACGACGATCTTGGCGTGCTCGTCGGCGCGGCTCGCCAGGGCGAAGGCGTCCGCCACCGCGGCAAGCCCGACGACCTTGGTGACCAGCGGCCCGGCCTTGATTCGCCCGCCGGCGATGTTGGCAAGCGTAGCGGCGAACTCCTCGGGGGAGTAGGCGAAGACGAAGTCGAAGCTTAGCTGCTTGTTGATGGCCATCAGCGGCTCGATGGCGTCCGATTGCATGCAGGCGCCGACGACGACGATGCGCGACCCCGGCGGGGCGCCGTCGATGACCGCCTGCAGCATCCCGGGCTTGCCGACGCATTCGAAGATCGTCGCCGGGCGGGTCATGCGTCCTGTTGCGAGGGCGACCGATCGGCTGGCCAACGTCGCCGGCACGTCGAACGTCTCCCAGCGCCCATAAGGGCTGTCGACGGCGGGATCGATGACGATGTCGGCGCCGATAGTCTCTGCCAGCTGACGTCGCGCCGGCGAGAAGTCGCAGGCGACGACCGGGCCGATGCCGCGCAGCTTGGCCGCGGCGACGGTGGCGAGCCCGATCGGCCCACAGCCGAGGACGAGGACCACGGCGTCGCCGTCGAGCCGAGCTGTCGCGACCGCATGCTCCCCGACGGCGAACGGCTCGGTCAGGCAGGCGAGGATGTCGGAGAGATGCTCCGGCACCGGCAGCAACAGCGCCTCGGTCAGCAATAGCCGCTCCGCGAAGGCCCCGGGGAAGCGGTTGGAGAAGCCGACGAGCTCCATGCCGCCGGGCCCGGCGCAGAAGGGCATGGCGACGACCCGCGTGCCGGGTCGGATGCGGCCGCTGCTGCCCGGCCCCGCCTCGATCACCTCGGCGCAGAATTCGTGGCCGAACACCACGTCCTTGTCGCCGTCGAGCGTTGTCGCCGAGCCGCAGCGCTGCGCCAGCGCCGCAAGCTCCTCCAGGTGCTCCAGCCCGTGCAGGTCGGACCCGCAGATGCCGCAGGCGAGCGAGCGGGCCAGCACCTGCCCGGTGCCGGGCACAGGCTCGGGGAAGCCCTCGTCCAGCACGAGCCGGCGCTGGCGGCGCACGACGGCCTTCATCGCGCGGCTCCCGGCGCCCGCCGGCCCGGCGCGGGGATGTTCTCGTAGTAGGGGATGGGGATCTCGTCCTCGGCATCCAGCTTGCCGATCATCGTCGGCGTCACGGGGTGCACGATGGCCGGATCGGTCGTGATGTTGATGCAGGCGGCGACCTTGGCCGCCTGGGCGCGCCGGATCGCCGGGGCGATGTCCTCGTAGCGCGTCACTTTCTCGCCGTGGCCGCCGAAGGCGACGGCGACCTCGTGGTAGTCGCTGGCAGCGAGCTTCACCGCCGCGAGATTCTGCCGGCCGAAGACCAGCTCCTGCCCGTGCTGCGACATGCCCCAGCAGGCGTTGTTGAAGATCACAGTCACCACGGGCAGTCGGTGGCGCACCATCGTGTCGAACTCGGCGATATGGAAGCCCGCTGCACCGTCGCCGAGGATGAGGGCGACCGGATGCTCCGGCCGGGCGCGGGCGAGCCCGATGGCGAAGCCCTGGCCCACGCCGAGGCAGCCGAGATAGCCGTTGCCGAGGCTGAGGCCGGGCCCGGGGACGCGCGCGAAGGGGCGGAACCAGCCGGGCGCCTCGCCGCCGTCCCAGGCAATGGCGGTATCGGGGCTCAAGGCTTCGGCCACGGCCCGCGCCGCGTGGAAGGGGTGCAGCAGCCCCCGGCCGTTGTCGGTCGGCGCGCTCTCGAAGGCACGCAGGAAATGGCCGGGGCAACGCTTCAGCGTGTCGATCCACTCGGCGCGGCGGCGCCACGTCCGGCCCCGGGTGCGTTCGGCCACCGCCTTGAGGAACTCGGCCGCATCTGCGGTGATGGCGAGGTCGGGCACCCGCAGGCGGCCGATCTCCGCCTCATCGATATCGATCTGCACCAGCTTGGCGCCGTGGGGGATGATCGTGCCTTGGCGACCGCCGAGGAACATGCCCGCGCGGGCCCCGAGCAGAATCACCAGATCGGCTGGCTGCCGCTCGACGAGCGCGGCCACGGCCAGCGTGCCGGCCGCTCCCGCGCTGAAGGGATGCTCATGGGGCAGGACGCCCGCGCCCTTGTTGCTCGCCAGCACAGGGATCGCCGCCGCCTCGGCGAATGCGCCCAGCAGCGCGGCACAGGCGCGCGACGCAGCCCCGCCACCGACGATGATCGCCGGCCGCTCGGCCGCCTCCAGCAGGGCGACGAACTGATCGATGGCGGCCACCGGCACCGAGGGCCGTGCCGTGATGGCCGGCCGGACGGCACGCGAGAGCAGCGCCTCGTCTGCAACGCCGAACATGATGTCGATCGGCATCTCGATGAAGACCGGGCCGGGGCGCCCGGACCGCGCGAGATGTAGCGCCTTCTCGATCAGATCGGGAATGCGCTCCACGTTGGTGATGCGGTGCGACCACTTGGTCACCGGCGCGGCCATGGCGACCTGGTCGAAGCCGCCTTGCAGCGGGTTGGTCGCCACCTCGCGCAGCGGCGGTGCGCCGGCGATGAACAGCACCGGCGTGGCGTCGAGCCAGGCGTTGGTCATCGACGTCAGGGCGTTGGTGAAGCCCGGCCCGGCGGTGATGACGCAGACCCCCACGTCGCCCGTGGCGCGGGCATAGGCTTCGGCCGCATGGCCCGCCGTCGCCTCGTGGCGCGTATCGGTGAGGCGGATGCCGGTGTCGGCGCAGGCGGTGAGGAAGGAATCGAGGTGGCCGCCGTGCAGCGTGAAGACCTCGCCGACGCCCAGCGCGTTCAGCGCTCTCGCCAGGGCCATGCCGCCGCTGATGTCCGCCATCGTGTCCTCCCGTGTCGCTGGCCATCCGGCGCGGACCGTGGTCTCGCGCGGCGCCTCGTCTTGAACGCTGGTCCGGCGCGGGCCGCCGGCTGGCATCGGCATAAATTTATTAGAGTGGACTCTAAATATGTCAATGCGCAGGTGCGGCTATTTGTGCCCGGCGCGGCGCGATCGTATTGCTGAGGCGTCGGCGAGCGGGTGTCGCCGCGGGGGGAGGGCGATCGGATGCCCCGGGCAGGAGCTTGCATGGACGCCAAGCCGAACGGACACGAACTGGCCAAGCGCCGGCGGCGGGTCCGCATCGTGTCGGCGACGATGATGCTGTTGCGGGAGGTCGAGCTGGAGGCGCTCTCGATCACCCTTGTCGCCGAGCATGCCGGCGTCAGCCCGGCGACCGTCTACAATCTGTTCGGCAACAAGTCGTCGGTCCTGAAGAGCGTGTTCGACCAGGATCTGGCGCACTTCCAGGCGGTCTTCAATGAGCGTTCCGGAGCGGATGGCCTGGACAACTTCTTCATCGCGTTGGATGTGGCGACCGAGCTTTACGACGAGCAGCCGGGTCTCTACAGGGCGATGATGTATGTGAGCGGGCGGGAGGGCAATCTCTACGCCGAGATCAGTAAGCCGCGAGTCGATTTCTGGTGCCGCCTCGTCGCCGCGGCCCGCCAGAGTGGCCGGCTGCGCCGCGATACCGACGATGCCGAGACCGGAGCGACCCTGTCCTTCCTCGCTCGCGGTGGCCTTTCGCATTGGGCCGAGGGGATGATCACGACGGACGAGCTGCGCCGCAAGCTCAAAGTCGGTTTTTCCCTCGTCCTCGCCGCCGTGGCGAAGCCCGAATCGGCGGCGCGGCTGCGCGCGCTCCGGCAAGCGAGCCTCGCTCGGCTGCAAGCCGATTGACATCATTAGAGCGCGCTCTAATCTCCCCGGCAATTCGCGGATCGTGGCCCGCCGGCGTCGGTGCGCGCATCAACGACAAGCCGACCTGCGCAGCAGGCGGTGGCGAGGTGGGGAGGTGGCATGACGGGGTTCGACCGCAGGACATTCGTGGCTGGGCTGGCCATGGCGGGGCTCATCACGGGGGGCGGGCGCCGCGCCCGTGCAGACGACCTGCCCGGCGTGACCGATGCCGAGATCAAGATCGGCAGCACGACGTCGCTGAGCGGTCCGGTCTCGGCGCTCGGCATTCAGGCCCGCTGCCAGGACGCCTTCTTCAGGATGGTCAACGAGGCGGGCGGCATCGCCGGCCGGAAGATCACCTACATCTACTACGACGACGGCTTCAGCCCGCCGCGGACGGTGGAGCAGACGCGCAGGCTGGTTGAAAGCGACGGCGTCGCCTTCCTGTTCAACACGCTTGGCACCGCGCCGAATTCGGCCATCGTCAAGTATCTCAACCAGAAGAAGGTCCCGCACCTGTTCCTGTCGGTGAACGGCGACAAGTGGGGCGACTACAAGACCAATCCCTGGACCATGGGCTTCGCGCCGAGCGCTCGCATCGAGGCGCAGATCTTTGCCAAACACGCGCTCCAGCAGAACCCGTCGGTCAAGTTCGCCATCCTGTATCAGAACGACGACCTGGGTAAGGATTACGTCGCGGGGGTGCGAGATGTCCTGCAGGGTAGTTTCGAAAAGCAAGCGACCACCGTTCCGCACGAGGTTTCCGACCCCACCGTGGATTCGCAGATCGTGCAGTTGAAGCAGAGCGGGGCCGATGTGCTGCTCTCGGGCACCACGGCGAAGTTCGTCGCCCAATCGATCAAGCGAGTCTACGAGCTCCAGTGGAAGCCGACCCACTATATCGCCAATGGCGCCGCCTCGATCGCCGGCGTGTTGATCCCGGCCGGTGCCGAGCGGTCGACCGGCGTGATCGCCTCGGCTTATCTCAAGGACGCCACCGATCCCACCTGGGCCGACGACGCGGGCACAAAGGAATATGTGGACTTCCTGGCCAAATACTTCCCCGACGGCAAGATGAACGATTCCTACATTCTGTATGCTTACACGGTCGCCGGCGTGCTCATGAAGGTACTGGAGCAGTGCAACGGCACCTTCACGCGCGAGAACATCATGAAGCAGGCGACCAGCCTGAAGGACCTCCAGATGCCGACCATGCTGCCCGGCATCCTGGTCAACACCAGCCCCACGAACTACCACCCGATCCGCCAGGTGCAGCTGCAGCGATTCGACGGCGCCGCCTGGAAGCGCTTCGGCGGCATCATTGAGGGGGCGGAGATCTAAGGGGGGGGGTGCGCGCACGAGGTGCAGTCGACCAGGCCAAGTCGAGGCCAAGGTTTCCAACGCGATGGATAGCCGGGTCAAGCCCGGCGATGACGTCGAGGGGAAGGGCCCTTCAATTCCGACTTGGTCATGGCCGGGATTGACCCGGCTATCCCATCGAACCGTATTGCGCCCGCCCCGTGGGCTGGCACTATTCTTTTATCTTCAGAGTCGAACGCTTCGGACCCATCCTAAAGCATTTTCGAGCGCCGTGGACGCCGGTTCGCGTGAAGAAAAATAAACGCGGATATGCTCTACCCGACGTGTGCGAGGTCGACGGTGCCGACAATGACGGCCTCGCCATGCTGGTTGACGACCCGCACCGCGTAGCGGCCGGGCGCATCGGCGACCGCCTCGCCTTCCGCATGCACGGTGTCGTCCTCGCGCACCGGCTTGATGAAGCGCACGTCCATGACGGCCCCGTCCGCCACCTGACGGCCGAAGGTGGCGCGTAAGGCTTGCCAGACCAGGTTGAGCGACAGCATGCCGTGGGCGATGATGCCTTTCATCGGCGACTTGGCAGCGAACTCCGGATCCAGATGGATCGGATTGAAATCGGTCGTCAGCTCGGCGTAGAGGCGGATGGCCTGGCGGTCGATCACCTTCTCGGCGGGGACGAGGCGGGCGGGCATGGCATCGGTCATCACGCGGCCCACACGTTGTTCATGCGGCTGGAGAACAGGTGCTCGCCGTCCGCCGTGGCGCTGTCGATCGCCAGCAGCACCCACTTGCGGCCACGCTTCTCCTCCTTGCGCTCGCAGCCGACCGTGGTGACGATCTCCTCGCCGGCGCGCGGCAGGCGCGACACGCGAAAGACCTGGCCACCGTGCACGCCGCCGGGAGGCGAAGGCCGCAGCGTGTGGGACACGGCGCGGCTGGTGATGACGGGCATCATGCCCGGCGGCATGACGGCGCCGTCCGCATCGGCGGGGTACAACTCACACCATTGGTCGATCAGCGCCTGCTCGAGCGTCAGGCGGTGCGAGCCGATGGCCTGGCCCGGTTGGAACGCGGCATAGTCGAACATGTCAGGCCCCCGTGAAGCGCGGGGCGCGCTTCTCGACGAAGGCGCGCGCCGCTTCCTTGTGGTCGGCCGTCACCGTGGCGCGCGTCTGCTGCAAGGCCTCCGCATCCAGGCAGACGTCGAACGGCGCGGTCTCGGCCAGGTTGAGGTTCTGCTTCATGTAGCTCAGCGTCAGGCTGGGCCCCTGGGCCAGCCCCGAGGCGATCTCGTGCGCGACCCGCTGCAGATCCGCGTCGGCGACGACCTTTGTCACCAGTCCGTGCGCCAGGGCCTCGTCGGCGGTCAGCAGCGGGCACAGCAGGAACAGCTCCCGCGCCTTGGCCGAGCCGAGCAGGCGGGTGAGCAGGTAGGTGCCGCCGAAGTCGCCGGGCAGCGCCACCTTGGCGAAGGCGGTGGTGATCTTCGTCGACTTGGCCGCGATGCGCAGGTCGCAGGCGAGCGCCAGCGAGAGGCCGCCGCCGGCGGCGGCGCCGTCGAGGGCGGCGATCGTCGGCTTGCGCATGTCATGCAGCAGGCGCGACACCTCCATGACGCGGCGTAGCTCGCTGACCTGGTGGTCGACCGGGCCCGAGCCATGGCCGCGCTCGGCCATGCCCTTGACGTCGCCGCCGACGCAGAAGGTGCCGCCGGCGCCGCGCAGCAGCACGGCCCGCGCCTTGGGATCGGCGGCGGCCCGCGCCACCGCCGCCACCAGATCCTCGGCCAGCTCCATGCTGATGGCGTTGCGCCGGTCCGGCCGGTTGAGCGTGATGATGGCGAGACCCTGGTCGAGGTCTTCCGAGACGTAACGGGCCATGGAAACTCCAGTCTAGCGCATGGTAATTCGAAGACGAACCGTCCTGCCCGGGGATCAGCTGGCGAGGGTGTCGAGGTCGCCGAGGGCCTCGGCGAACTCCTCGCGGAAGTCCTGCACGACAGCGCGTGCGGAGCGGACGTTCTCGACCAGACCGACGCCCTGGCCGACGAAGTAGGTGACGAGCTCGCGGCCGCCGGCCACGCCCCGTTCGGCGGCGGCCGTCGCCTTCTGCAGGGCCGGTTCCGAGATCATCGATTGCAGCGGCATGGGCAGCGCACCCGGGCTGTCCGGCCCCTCCCAGGCGTCCGTCCACGCCGACTTGAGCTGGCGCGAATACTTGCCGGTGCGGCCCTTGCTGCGCACGGTGTCGCGCGAGCGCGCCTTGACCATCTTGTCGCGGAAGATCTCGCTGGTCTCCGATTCCGTGGTGGCGAGCCACACCGAGCCGGTCCAGGCGCCGGAGGCGCCGAGCACCATGGCCGCCGCCATCTGCCGCCCGGTCATGATGCCGCCGGCGGCCAGCACCGGCACGTCGCTGACGGCGCGCACGGCCCGCACCACCTCGGGGATGAGCACCATGGTCGAGACCTCGCCGCAATGGCCGCCGGCCTCGCCGCCCTGGGCGACGATGACGTCGACGCCCGCCTCCACGTGGCGCAGGGCATGCTCGCGCGCGCCGGCCAGCGCCCCCACCAGCACGCCCTTGGCGCGGGCGCCCTCGAACATCTCCTTGGGCGGCAGGCCGAGCGCGTTGACGATCAGCTTGATCGGGTGGCGGAAGGCGACGTCGAGCAGGGCGACGCCCTGGGCGCGCAGCAGCGACGGGGGCCGCGACACGCGCACCGCGTCCGCCTCGCCGCCCGGGTCGACGCCGTGCGTCTTGAGCAGATCGGCGACGAACTGGCGATGCTGCTGGGGAATGCCGCGCGCCAGGTCGGTGACGCGGGAAGGGTCTTCGCCGGCCAGCGCCATGTTCTCGGGGAACAGCAGGTCGACGCCATAGGGATGGCCGTCGATGTGCTGATCGATCCAGGTGAGCTCGGTCTCCAGCTCGTCCGGCGAGAAGCCGGCGGCGCCGAGCACGCCGAAACCGCCGGCCTTGCTGACCGCGACGATGACGTCGCGGCAGTGGCTGAAGGCGAACAGCGGGAAGGGCACGCCAAGCTTGGTGCGCAGGGTGTCGTTCATGGCAGTTTCCTCAAGGGTCAGCGCCGGGCCGGGCGGCTGTGTCAGCCGATGGCGCCGATCTTTTCGCGTTTGATGCGGATGCCCGCCTGCTCCCGGTCCCACGTGTCGGACGTGATGCCGGCGCTGCGCAGCAGGTACTTCTCGACCTTCTGCGTGGGCGTGCGCGGCAGCGCCTCCATGACGCGGATGTAGCGAGGCACCATGAAGTGGGCCATGCGCGGGATCAGGAAGGCGATCAGCTCGGCGGGATCGAGGGTCTGCCCGTCGGCGAGCGACACCACCGCGAGCACCTCGTCCTCGGAATACTCGTTGGCGACGGCGACGGCTGCGGCCTCGCGAATGGCGGGATGAGCGCACAGCTCGGCTTCCACCTCGAAGGAGGAGATGTTCTCGCCGCGGCGGCGGATGGCATCCTTCATGCGGTCGACGAAGAAGAAGTTGCCCTCCTCGTCGCGCCGGAAGGCGTCGCCGGTGTGAAACCAGCCGTTGCGCCAGGCGCGCGATGTCGCTTCCGGGTTCTTGTTGTAGCCGTGGTTCATGGCCCACGGCCGCGCCGTGCGCACGATCAGCTCGCCGACGATGCCGGGCGCCACCTCGCAGTCGTTCTCGTCGACGAGGCGTACGTCGACCCCTGGGCGGGGCCGCCCGCAGGTGCCCTTGACCTTGGGGTTGCGCTCGGAGACCAGCGGCGTCGACACCTCGGTCATGTTGAAGCCGGTATAGACGTCGCTGCCGAAGCGGCTGGCGAAGGCCGAGGCATCCTCGGACAGCGGCACCATCAGCACCTTGCGCAGCGTGTGATCCCGGTCGGCCGGACTCTCCGGCTCCTTGAGCAGGAAGGGGGTCATCACGCCGAGCAGCGTGCACACCGTCGCCCGGTTCTCCCGGACCACCCGCCAGAAGGCGCGGGTGTCGAAGGCGTCGACGATGGCGACGGAGCCGCCCCTGGCGAGCATGCCGTAGGTCAGGCTGGCTCCGCCCACGTGGAACAGAGGCAGGGCGATGAGCTCGCGGTCGTCGCCGTCGATGAACCAGAGCGCCTCGACGGTCATCGCATGGGTCTGGATGTAAGACGTCAGCACGCCCTTGGAGGGCCCCGTCGTGCCGGACGTGTAGATGATCATCTGGGTGTCCCAGGGCGCCACGTCGGCCGGCTCGACCGTTGCCGGGTCGCCGTCGAGCGCCTTTGCGGAGAGCGCCTTCAGCGCCGGCGGCAGCTCGGCTTCGCCGCCGAGGACCACGGCCCGGGCCAGGCGGTGCAGCTCGATCCCGGCGAGTCGCGGCGCCAGATCGCGGTGTGCCACGATGAGCGCGGCGTCGGAATTCTGGATCACGTGCTCGAGGATGCGGCCCTTGTAGGCCAGGTTGATCGGCACGAAGACGGCGCCGAGATAGTTCAGGCCGAACCAGATCTGCAGCTGCTCGATGCCGTTGGGCAGCCAGCAGAGCACGCGGTCGCCGTGCTTGACGCCCAAGCCCTGCAGGGCCGCGGCGATGCGGCGGGTGTCGGCGAGCGCCTCGGCGTAGGTCCATTCGCGGCCGTCGGCGAGGCGGGCGAAGACCTTGTCCCCCTGTTCACGCGCGCGCCGTTCCAGCAGCGGGCCGAGCACGCAGTCGTCTGCGGACGGAATCCGAGCCAGCTCGGCGTCCATGGCATCCCTCCCTCGGCGCTCCATTTGATCGTGGACGCCCTTGCCGTTATCTGAGCGAGAGATAAAGCTGAACTGACTGGAGTGTCAATTGAACGACCGCGGCACCGGCGGATCGGCCGCGCTCCGATCGGCCCGCCCCAACGAGGACCGCATGCCCGCGCCGAGCCCACGCAAAGCGACCGCGCCCATCCGGCGGGGGCGCACGCGCAAGGCGGAGAACACCGAGGCGCGGCTCATCGCGGCGGCGTTCGACGTCGTCAGCCGTCTGGGCTTTGCCAAGGCGACGATCGGCCGGATCACCAAGCGCGCCAAGGTCTCGCACGGCACCTTCTACAATTACTTCACCTCCCGGCAGGATATCTTCGACCTGCTGCCGGAGATCTTCGGGCAGAGCATGTTCGCCTTTGTCCGCCAGGGCGTGCCGGCGGAGCTCGCGGGCCTTGATCGCGAGGTCGCCCGCTTCGAGCAATATCTGGCTTTCATCGCCCGCAACCGCTGGGGCGGGCGCCTCATCTACGAGGCGGTGACCTTCGCGCCGCGCGGCTACGAGCGCTACATCGTGCAGGTTCGCGACGGTTTCCTGCGGGCGTTGCGCCGCGCCATCGCCGCCGGCGATATCCCGCCCTTGCCGGACGACGAGCTTGTCGTCATCGTCGAGATGCTGATGTCGATCCGCGAGGGCATGGCACGGCTGTACTTCACCGAGGCGACCCGGCACACCGCCGTACCGCCGGTGCTGTCGGCGACCTACCGCAAGGCGGTGGCACGGCTGCTGTTCACGCAGGATGCCGCCGAGGCCGCGCCCATCGTGCATCATCGCGCAGCCGGCGGCTGACGCGCCGTGACCGCGTGGCCGAGAAATGACAGGGCAGTCAGTTCCTCCTTGACCCTGCTGCGGGCGGCGGCCAAGCTGCCCCTCACGGATCAGCTCGGCCGCACGCTGCACGCCAGCGCGCGGGACAAGAGCACCATTAGGGAGGACGGAGATGACGGAGCGCACCCTTTGGGTCGACCGCAAGCAGGGCATTGACCGCCGCGATCTGATGACCGCCGCGGCCGGCCTCTTCGCCGGCGTCATGGGCGCCCCCAGGTTCGTGGGTCAGGCGATGGCGCAGAGCGAGCCGTTCCGCGTCGGCTGGGTGCGGCCGACCACCGGCCGGCTGGTGTCGTCGTTCACCATGCTTTACGTCGGCGGCCTCGTCGCCATCGAGGAGATCAATGCCGCCGGCGGCATCATGGGCCGGCCGATCGTCAAGCAGGAGGAAGACGACGAAGCCTCGCCCGCCAAGGAGCCGGCGATCGTTCGCAAGCTCCAGGAGAGCGGCATCAACTACATGTGCGGGCCGACCGGCAGTTCGCAGTCGCTCGCCTCCCTGGCGGCAACCACCTCCGGCAAGGTCATCCAGGCGGCCTTCGGCAATGCGGCCGAGCTCGGTGACGCCAGCAAGTATCCCTACAACTATCAGCTGCTGTTCAACTCCAACCAGCAGGCCGAGGTCTGCGTGCGCTACCTGGCCGAGACCTTGCGGCTGAAGAAGATCGGTATCCTGCAGGAGAACACCGCCTTCGGCGAGCAGGCCACCGCCGCCTCGCTGGCGGCGATGAAGAAGATCGGGCTCGAGCCGGTGCGCATCGAGATCTACTCGCAGACGGCGCCGGATCTCTCCGCCTACCTCACCAACCTGCGCAAGGCCGGCGCCGAGGGGCTGCTGGCGTGGATGGCGAGCGTCCCCAGCCTGGCCATGTGCTACAACGGCCTGCACGCGCAGAAATGGTATCCGCCGATTACCGGGCACAATGGCGTCTTCTACGAGTCGCTCTTCAACCTGGTGCCGGACGAGGCGCTCCGGAATGTGACGGGCACCTTGTACAAGACCCTGCTGTGGACGGACAAACGCCCGATCGGCGCGCGCCAGCAGGCCTACGCCAAGAAGCTGACGGCCTACCCGGAGACCAAAGGCTCCGCCACCGCGACCGCAGGAGCGCCGTTCTACGACTTCCTGTATCTGCTGAAGACGGTGATCGAGGCCGAGAAGTCTTTCGACGTCGAGAAGGTCAAGCGGGCGCTCGACAACGTGCAGGGCTACGACGGCATGCTCGGCAAGATCACCCTGACGCCGCAGAACCACACGGGGATCTCGATCGACCAGATCAGCCTGGGCACGGCTCTGTCCGGCAAGGACCCGCGCGCCATGGGGGTCTTCCGCGAGGAGGCGGCGGGGCTGACCGGATGAATGCGCTCGGCGCCGACGATCTCACGGCCCTGCGTGACACCATCGCTCGCTTCGTGCGCGAGCGCGTGGTGCCCCATCTCGTCGAATGGGACGAGGCCGGCACGTTTCCCCGCAGCCTCTACGAGGAGGCGGCGGCCGCCGGCATCCTCCAGGTCGGGCTGCCCGAGGAGTACGGGGGGTTCGGCCACTGGGCCTATCGGGCCATCGTCTTCCACGAGTTCGGCCGCGCCGCCGCCGGCGGCGTCTGGGCGAGCCTCGCCACGGTGACGATCGGGGCGCCGCCGATTGCGCTCTACGGGTCGCAGGACCTGAAGCAGCGGGTGCTGCCCGACGTCCTGGCCGGCCGCCGCATCATCGCGCTCGGCGTCACCGAGCCCGGCGGCGGCTCGGACGTCGCCGCGCTGCGGACCACCGCGCGCCGCGACGGCGACCACTACGTCGTCAATGGCGCCAAGACCTTCATCACGTCGGGGATCCGCGCCGACTGGGTCACGACCGCCGTGCGCACCGGCGGCCGGGGCCAGCGCGGCGTGTCGCTGCTGGTGATCCCGACGCGCACGCCGGGCTTCAGCGCAACGCCGCTCAAGAAGATGGGCTGGTGGCCGTCCGACACCGCCACCCTGCACTTCGACGACTGCCGGGTGCCGGTGGGCAACCTGGTTGGACGCGAGAACGAGGGGCTGAAGCTCATCTTCGAGAACTTCAATGGGGAGCGCCTCAACATCGGCGCCGGGGCGCTCGGCGCCGCCGAGTGCTGCCTGGCGGATGCGGTCGCCTATGCGCGCGAGCGCTCGACCTTCGGCCGCAGGCTGATCGAGCACCAGGTGATCCGCCACAAGCTGGTCGACATGGCCATGAACATCAACGGCTGCCGGGCCGTGCTGGACGTGCTGCTCGATCGTCTGGTCGCCGGCGAATCCCCGGTCGCCGAGATCTGCATGTTCAAGAACCAGGCGACACTGTGCATGGAGCACTGCGCGCGCGAGGCGGTGCAGATCTTCGGCGGCGCCGGCTTCATGCGCGGCGTCAACGTCGAGCGCATCTATCGCGAGGTGCGCGTCAACGCCATCGGCGGCGGCGCCGAGGAGATCATGCGCGACCTCGCCGCCAAGCAGATGGGCTGGTAGCACGCGTCGAAGCTCCGCGTGTCGTTTACGCCACCAGGGGCGCGGCGACGCCGTCGAGCAGACGCAGCGCCTCGCGCGGGTCGAGCCGCACCTGCAGGCCGCGCTGGCCGGCGTTGATATAGACGCTGGCGTGCGCCAGGGCGGCTTCTTCGAGCACCACGCGCGGCGCCCGCATCTGGCCGAAGGGGCTGATGCCGCCGACCTTGTAGCCGGTGAGGCGCTCGGCGTCGGCCGGCTTCATCATTTGCGCCGACTTGCCGCCCAAGGCGGCCGCGAGCTTCTTCATGGAGACCTCGCGGTCGGACGGCACGATCGCGCAGACCGGCTTGCCGTCGACCATCGCCATCAGCGTCTTCAGCACGCGCTCGGGCGGCTCGCCCAGGGCCTCGGCCGCCTGCAGGCCGACCCGCTCGGCGTACGGGTCGTAGGCGTAGGCATGCACCGAGAAGGCGACGCCCGCCTGCTCCAGCGCCCGTGTTCCACGTGTCGTCTTGGCCATGGGCGGACCTTTTGGCCGAATGGCCGCGTGGGTCAACGCCCGGCCCGGGGACGTCGGTGGCGAATCATATGTCCGCTTCAGGTCGCACGCGATCTGTCCGGTTTGAACCGGAGCAGTCGGATGCTGCCGGCGGAGCTCTCGACACACTGCGGAGCGCGGCCATCACCCGGAGAGACCTCCGGCCGCTCACGCCCGGCGCTGAACCCGCTTGACGATGGCTGGTTGGATAGCCAACCATGCTGCCGCATCACGGGCCAGCCGCGCGGCTGCGCCCGCAACGAGATCCGCGCTTGGGGGAGGATGGACGATGACGGAGCGCCCGCTATGGGTCGATCGCCGGTGCGGTCTCGACCGCCGTGATTTTCTCGTGCGCGCCGCCGGGCTGTGGGCGGGCGCCATGGGTCTTTCCGGCGTGGCGGGCCGCGCCATCGCGCAGAGCGAGCCGTTCCGCGTCGGCTGGGTGCGGACGACCACGGGGCGGTTGGCGTCGTCGTTCTCTATGCTCTACGTCGGCGGCCTCATCGCCGTCGACGAGATCAATGCGGCTGGCGGCATCCTCGGCCGCCCGATCGCCCGGCAGGAGGAGGACGACGAGGCCTCCCCGGCCAAGGAGCCGGCGGTGGTGCGCAAGCTTCGGGAGGCCGGCGTCAGTTACGTCCTCGGGCCGGCCGCCAGTTCCCAGTCGCTCGCATCGCTCTCCGCCACCACGCCGAACAAGATGATTCAGGCGGCCTTCGCCAATGCCGAGGAACTGGGGGACGGCAGCAAGTATCCCTACCACTACCAATTGTCCTACAATGCGACTCAGCAGGCGCAGGTCTGCGTTCGCCACCTGGCGGAGACGCTCAAGCTTAAGAAGATCGCCATTCTGCAAGAGAATACCGCCTTCGGCGAGCAGGCGGCTGCCGCATCGCTCGCGGCACTGAAGGCCTTCGGCCTGACGCCGGTGGCGCGGGAGGTCTATGCGCAGACGGCGCCCGACCTCTCGGCCTATGTTAGCAACCTGCGCAAGTCCGGCGCCGAAGGGGTGCTCGCCTGGATGGCCAGCACCCCGTCGCTGGCCATGTGCTACAACGCCCTGCATGCCCAGAAATGGTATCCGCCGATCACGGGCCACATCGGTGTGTTCTACGAGGTGCTGTTCGACCTCGTGCCGGACGAGGCGCTGCGCAACGTCACCGGCACCGCCTACAAGACGCTCCTGTGGACGCCCGACCGCCCCATCGGCGCGCGCCAGCAGGTCTATGCCAGGAAGCTCGCGGCTTATCCTGAGACCAAGGGCACCGGAGCGGCCACCGCGTCGGCGCCGTTCTACGACTTCCTGCATCTGCTGAAGGCCGTCGTCGAGACCGAGAAGACCTTCGATACCGACAAGATCAAGCGGGCCCTCGACAATGTGCAAGGCTACGACGGCATGATCGGCAAGATCAGCTTCTCGCCGCAGAACCACACCGGCATCTCGACCGACCAGGTCAGCCTGGGCACGGTGTTATCGGGCAAGGATCCCCGGTCCATGGGGGTGTTCCGCCAGGAGGCGACCGCCACCTCCGGGTGAGCTCGGGCCGCGCGTGCGCGCGCGGCGCCTCGCTTGACGATGCATGGGCTGGCGCCCAAGCTCCCTCGGCAATAGAGGCTCGGCCGCGCGCATTGACGCTCGGGACAAGAGCCGTGCCTGGGAGAAACACCATGACGGAGCGCCCGCTTTGGGTCGACGGCCGGGACGGCCTTGACCGCCGCGATTTTCTCGTTCGTGCCGCCGGGTTGTGGGCGGGCGCCATGGGGGCCGCCGGCTTCGCGGGGAAGGCCATAGCCCAGAGCGAGCCGTTTCGTGTCGGGTGGGTGCGGCCGACCACCGGCCGGCTGGTGTCGTCGTTCACCATGCTCTACGTGGGCGGTCTCATCGCCATCGACGAGATCAATGCCGCCGGCGGCATCCTCGGCCGCCGGATCGTCAAGCAGGAGGAGGATGACGAGGCCTCCCCTGCCAAGGAGCCGGCGATCGTGCGCAAGCTCCGGGAAAACGGCATCACCTATATCTGCGGCCCCACCGGCAGTTCGCAGTCGCTGGCATCGCTCGCCGGCACCACGTCGGCCAAGGTGATCCAGGCCGCCTTCGCCAATGCGGTCGAGCTCGGCGACGGCGGCAAATATCCCTACCATTATCAACTGCTGTTCAATTCCAGCCAGCAGGCGGAGGTCTGCGTCCGCTACCTTGTCGAGACCTTGAAGATCAAGAAGATCGGTATTCTCCAGGAGAATACCGCCTTCGGCGAGCAGGCGACCGCAGCATCCCTCGCGGCGCTGCAGAAACATGGCCTCAAGCCGGTGGCGACGGAAATCTACTCGCAGACGGCGCCCGACCTCTCAGCCTACATCACCAACTTGCGCAAGTCCGGCGCCGAGGGGCTGCTCGGCTGGATGGCCAGCGCGCCGTCACTCGCCATGTGCTACAACGGCTTGCACGCGCAGAAATGGTACCCGCCGATCACCGGCCACAACGGCGTCTTCTACGAGGTGCTGTTCGATCTCGTGCCGGAGGAGGCCCTGAGGAACGTCACCGGCACCAATTACAAGACGTTGCTGTGGACCCCCGAGCGGCCGGTCGGCGCGCGCCAGCAGGCCTATGCCAAGAAGCTCACCGCCTATCCCGAGACCAGGGGCTCGGGCGCCGCGACCGCGTCGGCTCCCTTCTACGATTTCCTGTACCTGCTGAAAGAGGTGGTGGAAGCCGAGAAAAGCTTCGACACCGAGAAGGTCAAGCGGGCGCTCGACAGCGTTCAGGGCTTCGATGGCATGCTCGGCAAGATCAGCTTCACGCCGCAGAACCACACCGGCATCTCCATTGACCAGATCAGCCTGGGCACCGCCCTGTCGGGCAAGGATCCGCGCGCCATGGGCGTCTTCCGCCAGGAGGCGACGGGCGGCGTCGGGTGACGACGGTCATCATGGTGCGCCATGGTGGCCCGCAATCTGATGCAGGCTTTGGGGACGGCCGGTTGCCCCCTCCACCATGCTGCGCATGGTCCCCCTCCCCGCTGCGCGGAGGAGGATCAATCCGCCGCCGCTGCGCCTGTTCCTCCTCCGCGCAGCGGGGGAGGGGGACCGCCGAAGGCGGTGGAGGGGGCGGGGCTGTCCTGACCTGATGGATAGCCGACGAGGATGACCTGATAGATCTTTGACAGTTTTGTGGGCGCCGGGAGGACCGGCTGATGCCCTGGAAAGAGAGCTGTCGGCTCCAGCGGAACAGCTCGACCGGATTTTGCGTGCGGCCGCACTCGTGCAGATCGAGGACGAAGCCGCTGAAGACATGGATGCCGGTGCACGGGTCGCATGGCGGCTCCGCGGCAGGGATGTCGATCGTTCTGTTGCCATCACGGCCGATACGCCCGGCCGACCGTGGAAACTCGAAAACCGCAGGAGCACGTGTCCTGCGGCAGGGTCGGTCAACCCGATGGCGTGGCGCTCCGGCGCGGAACGGCTGCTCTTCGACGGATACCGCCGATCCGGGTCGCCATCTTGAGCACGATCTCTTCCATTGGGGAGATCATGCTTTAGGCCAGTGTCTCCGCTGGCCGCTCGCGCTTGCGATAGGCTGCCGGGGTCTCTCCGACCTGGGTCTTGAAGCCGCGCGAGAAGGCGCTCGTCTCGCTGTAACCCAGCCTGAGGGCAATCGCCGTCACCGGCAGGTCGGTCTCCTCCAGCATGCATCTGGCGATCTGCGAGCGTACGTCGTTGCGCACATCGGCATAGGCGACCCCATGCTCGGCCAGCTTGCGCTGGAACGAGCGGATGCTCATGGCGAAGTCGCCGGCAACCACGTCGATGTCGGTGGTGGCGGAGCGGCACAGAGCGGCCGCCAGCCAGGCCTCGACGCTGCCGATGAAATCGAGCCGTGATGTCTGCGCATCCATGGCGCAGGCCAGCGTCGTTTTGAAAAGCGCGTGCAGCCGCTCGTCCGCCGCGGCGAGCGGCGTACTTAGGAAGCGCGCGGGAAAGAGCAGCGCATTCTCGGCCCGGCCGAAGGCAAGCGGGCAGGCGAAGTGCTCCCGGTAGCGCCCGACGTCGCCGCCGGCCGCATGCCGGAACTCGACGCCGCTCGGCTGCCAGCTGGGGCCCACGAGGTCGGCGAGCATGGAATGCTGGATCGCCAGCGTGAAGCTCGCATCCTGCGCCCGGAACCGCACGGTCGGGTCGAGGATGGAATAGGCGAGGCGCGCGGTGCCGTCGCTGACCGCCAGGGCGCTGCGCGTATTGGTCTGGATGGTGGGGAAGTAGCGGTTGAAGTCCTCGATCGCGCAGCCGAGCGTGGGCGCCGTCCGCATCGCGTCGACCACGGGGCCCAGCGTCGCGGTGCGGAACTCCTTGCCGAGCTCGAGGCCGAGGGCGCTGTTGCCGAGCTCGTAGGCAGCCGTCTCCAGCATGGACGTGAAGGCGGCGAGCGGCAACGTGTCGGTCGGGTCGCGCAGGCTGGCGCCGCGAATGCCGGCCTGGCTGCTGATCTCCGCGCTGGCCGGGCGCCGCCTGGCAACGCCGGACAGGAATTCGCGTGCCGAGCCGGCGGTGATCGTCGCCGATGAACGCAGGCTCGAGATGTCCAGCGAGATGGCCATAGCGCATCACCAGCAAGAACCGGGCCACGCCGACGGCTGCACCTGGCCGCCCCCGCGGTCGTCCGGCAAGGCGGGGCGGCATGGACGCGACGAGGCGAGCCCTGCGTCGTGCCTCCGCGCGCGTCGAGCGCAGGGTCCGAGCGCCCGGCGCCGGCGAACGGAAAGACGAGCGAGCGTCCTCCACTTTGGCGTCTACTGTCAATTCTCGCCGAACCCGGCTCCCTACGCTGCCGATCCATCGCTGGCCGGTTCAGGATCGTCGTGTCGCTCGACATTCAAGTCAACGAGGGCCCGATCGACGATGGCTCGGTGAGCGACGGGCTGCCTCGCAGCGCGCTGGCGTCGCCCGTATCGTCTTCTCCGACGACCACAGCCGGCCGGACGAGGCTCCAGAGAGGAGAACGTCGTGAACATCGCTGCCAAGATCGATTGCTGCCATGCGGCCGTCCCGTCCTCCCACAAGGACGGGCTCACGGTGCTGCATCCGCTCCAGGCGCTCACGCCCGCCGAGATCCGCGAGGCGGTCGCCGTCGTGCGCCGGGATCCACCCTACGGCACGGCGACCCGCTTCGAGCTGATCGAGCTCGAGGAGCCGGCCAAGGCGGTGGTCCGCGCCTTTGCGCCCGGGACGCCCATTGCCCGCCGTGCCCGAGTCAATGTGTTCAGCGCCGAGGCAGTCGGTGTCACCCGCCTCGTGGTCGACCTGGACGGGGGCGCCATCGTCGCTCGCGAGGAGATCGCAAGCGCCCGGCCGATGATTCAGCTCGAGCAGTTCATGGCGATCGAGGGCATCGTGCGGCAGGATCCCGCCTTCATCGCCGCCTGCGCCAGGCGCGGCATCACCGACATGTCGACGGTGTGCGTGGACCCGTGGTCGGCCGGTAATTTCGACGTGCCAGGCGAGGCGAGCCGCCATCTCTGCCACACCTTTGCATGGCAGCGTCTGCGCGAGAACGAGAACTTCTACGCCCATCCGATCGAAGGGCTGAATGCCGTGATCGACCTCAAGACCTGGGAGGTGATCCGCGTCGACGACTACGGCGTGGTGCCGGTGCCGCAGGCGGAGGCCAACTACGAGCGCCAGTTCCTCACGCCACAGGCACCGATGCGGCCGATCGACGTCGTGCAGCCGGATGGCGTGAACTTCCGCATCGAGGGACGCCGGCTCACCTGGGGCAAGTGGTCGTTGCTGGTGGGGTTCAACGCCCGTGAGGCGCTGACACTGCACGACATCAGCTACGACGGCCGCCCGATCCTGCACCGGGCCTCGCTGGTCGAGATGGTGGTGCCCTACGGCAGCCCCGAGCACGGGCACTTCCGCAAGAACGTCTTCGACATCGGCGAATACGGCATCGGCAAGCTGGCCAATTCCCTGAAGCTCGGCTGCGACTGCCTGGGCGCCATCGAATACCTCGACGTCCATCTCAACACCATGGACGGCGACGTGATGACGATCGAGAAGGCGATCTGCATCCACGAGGAGGATTCGGGCCTGCTCTGGAAGCACTGGGACTTTCGCACCGATCGGGCCGAGGTGCGCCGCGCGCGCAAGCTCGTGGTGTCCACCATATGCACGGTGGGCAACTACGAATACGCGCTCTACTGGTACCTCCACATCGACGGCTCCATCGAGTTCGAGATGAAGGCGACCGGCATCATCAACACCGCCGCCTGCATTCCCGGCCAGCCCGGCAAATACGGCCGCGAGGTGCTGCCGGGCGTGGTCGGGCAGATCCACCAGCACATCTTCTGCGCCCGCCTGGACATGGCCATCGACGGCGATGCCAACAGCTTCGTGGAGTGCAACACCTACGCGGAACCCGAAGGACCGCAGAACCCCTACGGCAATGCCTTCTACGAAGAGGAGACCGTGCTGGCGAGCGAGCAGGCGGCCGCGCGGCGTGCCAACCCGGCGAGCCAGCGCTACTGGAAGGTCGTCAACCCGGGCAAGCTGAACTACGCGGGCACGCCCGTGGCCTACAAACTCGATGCCACCAACTGTGTCACGCCGTTCGTGGCCGCGGGCTCCCCGTCGGGTAAGCGCGCCGGCTTCGTGCAGAACCACGTGTGGGTCACCGCCTTCGATCCCGAGCAGCGTTATCCGGCCGGCAATTTCATGAACCATTCGGACGGCGCGGGCGGCCTCGCCGACTTCATTGCCAACGACAAGCCGATCGAGAATGCCGACATCGTGCTCTGGCACGTCTTCGGGCTGCATCACCCGGTGCGTGTCGAGGACTTCCCCGTGCAGCCCTGCGTCACGACCGGCTTCAAGCTGATGCCGTCCGGCTTCTTCAACGGCAATCCCTGCATCGACATGGCGCCGGAGGTCAACGGCGCGAGCTGCTGCGCCGAGGCCTGAGCCAGCCGACCCGAAGGATGGCAGATGAGCGCGGGCGACCTCGGCCCGGTGGCGGGCCTGCTCATGGGGCTCGCCAGCAGCCTGCACTGCGCCGGACTTTGGCGGGGGGCAGCGTTCATGGTGGCTTCGGCGTCGGCACCATCCCGGCGGTCGCCGTAGCGCCTACGGTATCTCGCTGCTCGCCGGCACGGGCCTCGGCCTGCACAACAGGCGCGCACTCAGGCTCCTGTGCGGGCTTGCGCCGATCTCGTTCGCCCTCGCAGGGCTGTGGATCCCGCTCGCGGCTATCCCGGCGCGATGCCGCGCGCTATGACGTCCCTGCCGCCGGGGCGCCATTCCCGATCGCGGACGCGACGAATGCGGCGTGCCGCTCGCGCGGCGCCGGCCACACCGGGACGAAGCGCCATGATCGATTTGCGGAGTGATACCTGCAGCCGTCCGACGGTGGAGATGCGCGCGGCCATGGCCGAGGCCGAGGTCGGCGACGACGTCTACGGCGACGATCCGACCGTGAAGGCGCTCGAGGCGGCAACCGCCGAACTGCTGGGCAAGGACGACGCGGTCTACATGCCGTCCGGAACAATGACCAACCAGGTCGGCATCCGCACGCATACGCAGCCCGGCGACGCCGCCCTCTACGATCACCAAGCCCACGTCTACCAGCTGGAGGGGGGCGCCTCGGCCGCCATCTCCGGCGTCCTGCCGCGGTTGCTACCGGGCGTGCGCGGCATCTTCTCGCCGGCGGATGTGGAGTCTGCCTTCGGCCGCGATCATCGCTTCGTCCCGTCCGCCGTTGCGCCGCCAGTGCGGCTGCTGTGCCTGGAGAACACGCACAACGCCGGCGGCGGCTCGGTGTGGCCGCTCGACACCCTGACCGCGGTGGCCGGCGCCGGCCGGGCTCGCGGGCTGGCGCTCCACTTGGATGGTGCGCGGCTCTGGCACGCAACGGTCGCGACCGGCGTGGCGGAAGCCGCCTATGCCGCGCCGTTCGATTCGGTCAGCGTCTGCTTCTCGAAGGCGCTCGGCGCGCCGGTCGGCTCGTGCCTCGCCGGGTCGCACGCACTCGTCGCCCGGGCACGGCGCTTCAAGCAGCAGTTCGGCGGCGGCTTTCGCCAGGCGGGCATCATCGCCGCCGGAGCGCTGCACGCCCTGCGCCATCACCGCGAGCGGCTGCACGAGACCCATGCCAATGCTCGCCGCTTCGCCGAGGGGCTGGCGGCCATGCCCGGCATCGCTCTCGACCTGGCGACGGTGGAGACCAACATCGTCCGCTTCCAGCTGACCCACGTCGCCGCCAGCGCTTTCGTCGATGAGGCCCATCGGCGGGGCGTGCACATGCTGCCCTCCGGCAGCGACGGCGTGCGCGCCGTGTTCTATCTCGACATCGCACCCCAGGACGTGGACGACGCGCTGACGGTGGTCGATCGGACTCTGGCGGCCCTGGCGCGGAGCCCGCCGGAAGGGGCATGACGCGGGCAGTAAATCGGGTATCCGGGATAGGTCACGTAAAGATTATAAAAATGGCTCCGTGATCGTTATCGAGGCATCGAAAGTTCACATAAGTAGCAATTTCTGAAACCTCGTGACGTTTGTGCAACAGCGATTGTCAAAAGTGGCTAAGCCAAGGCGCCGCGGGTCAAATCTTCGTTGCTTGGGGTGGTCTGCGGAATATGTTGGAACAACGGCGGTCGACCACGTGCCAGCCGATGCCATCATGCACGATCCACTCGTGCTAGGGCGAAAATGCCAATAAAAGGGAAGACGCCTCAAGGATCTCTAAGAATCTGGAGGTCATAATGAAGCTCGTTAAGAGCCTTCTGCTTGGGTCGGCAGCAGGATTGTTTGCGGTGGCCGGCGCGCAGGCGGCGGATCTACCGATGACGAAGGCGGCGCCAGTTGAATACGTGAAGGTCTGCGCCGTTCACGGCGTCGGCTTCTTCTACATCCCCGGCACCGATACGTGTATCAAGATCGGTGGTCGCGCGCAGTTCCAGTATGAATTTGCGCAGTATCGGTCGCTCAACGGCGTCGATCGATCGAACTTCATCGGCGCCGGCCGTATCCAGGTGGATGCCCGTACCGCCACCGCGTGGGGCACTCTGCGCACCTTCATCCGCTTCGATATCGCCAGCCGCACCGGCAATCAGCACGGCTCGACGGGCGTGTTCCGTCAGTGGGGCCCGAACTCGTTCAACGCGACGGGCATCGATACCGCCAACCGCGCCAACAAGTACGTGGACGTCGACAAGGCGTTCATCCAGTTCGCCGGTCTCACCGCCGGCCGCGCCTCGTCGTTCTACGACTTCTACGCCAACGATATCGAGTTGACCGGCTTCTCGATCACCTCGGACGTCTGGTCGACCAACCTCCTGGCCTACACGTACCATTTCGGCGACGGCTGGAGCGCCACGGTGTCGGCGGAGGATCCCTCGTTCCGCCGCATGCCGCTGTTTTCGGTCAACCCGCAGAGCGCGGTCCCGGGTGCCAACCTCACGTTCGCCCAGCCGACGACGGGCAACATCTCCCCGTCGCTGGCGGCGCTGTGCACGGACGGGGGCGTCAATGGCTGCACTTACGGCTCGCCGGTCTACTTGTTCAACGCCGCCGGCGATCGCATCGGCTTCGCCAACGTCGATATCTCCCAGCGCCAGCAGCTGCCCGACTTCGTCGCCAACCTGCGCGTCGACCAGGACTGGGGCTCGGCCCAGATCTCGGCCGCCGTGCACCAGGTCTCCATCGGCGGTTACAACAACCTCGGCGTCTATAACAACTCGGGCGTTCTGGTGTCGCCGGCGAACGTGGCCGCGGCGGGCGTCTACCCGCAGCGGCCCGAAGCGGCCTACGGCTACGCGGTCCAGGGCGGCGTGAAGTTCAATTTGCCGTTCCTGGCGCCGGGTGATGCCCTGTGGCTGCAGGCGGCCTATGCTCGCGGCGCCATGTCCTACACCGGCGTCAATAACCCGCTGGGCTACGACTTCTCGACCGGTGCCGGCATCGGCGGCGGCACCCGCTTCAACGTCTACACGTTGGACGGCTACGTCGACCCCAACAGCGGCGACATCAAGTTGACCAAGTCGTGGTCCGCGGCTGCCGCGTTCCTGCACTACTGGTCGCCGGAATGGCGGTCCGGCTTCGTCTTCACCTATGGTCAGCTGGACTATCCCGGCTCGGCGCGGACTGCCGGGCCGCTGGGCAACCTCTATGCCAACTCGGCCGGCAGCGTGACGGCCGCTTCGGCTGCCGCGGGCTCGACCAACATCGCCTTCAAGAGCTTCAACGAGATCGTCACCATGGCCAATCTGGTCTGGTCGCCGGTCAAGGATCTCGATATCGGCGTCGAGGTTCTCTACCAGCGCATCGACGTGAAGGGCCGTGTGGTCGACAACAACAAGTACGGCGCGCTCACGGGCAAGACCGTCAGCTTCGACGACAACTGGCTGACACGCTTCCGTATCGACCGCACCTTCTAGAGCGCTTCTTGATCGGGAGAATCGCTACAGTTTCAAAGGCTTGGAGCATTTCTAACCGATCAGATGATTCCATCTGGTCGGGAAATGCTCCAAGCGCCGGCCCGCCCGACGCGACGATCCAGAAGCCCCGGCCGCCAGGCCGGGGCTTTGCCCTTCGGAGCCGACATCGGTCGAGATCATTTCGGTGCCGAAGCGCTCAATCCCGCGAACGAGGCTTATCGCGCCAGCGCTCCCGCACCGTACACGAGGCCGACTGGCGAGATGCAAGCTCGACGCCCTTCGCCGCCGGTCGATCAGGTGGATTGGGGAAGGCGCGCGATGACCTTGATCTCGAAATCGAAGCCTGCCAGCCAGTTCACGCCGACCGCAGTCCAGTTCGGGTAGGGCGCCTCACCGATCGCCTTCGCACGCACGGCGAAGAACGTTTCCCATTGCGCCGAGGGATCGGTGTGGAAGCTGGTCACGTCGACCACATCGTCGAACGTGGCGCCGGCGGCCTTCAGCACGGCCGTCAGGTTATCGAAGGCAAGCTGAACCTGCTTTTCGAAGTCCGGCTCGGGCGAGCCGTCTTCGCGGCTGCCGACCTGACCCGAGACGAAGAGAAGGTCGCCGGAGCGGATCGCCGCCGAATAACGGTTGATTTCGTAGAGCGCCTGCCGGCCGGCAGGGAAGATCGCTTCGCGTTTCGCCATCGGTTTGCTCCTCGACAGGGTAGAGCAGGCCATGCCTTTTCCGGGCGACGCGGCCGCGTCATCGGCGGTGCCACGTCCACGCGGTCTGGGCTTCGGGCCCTCTGCACGCACGGGGCGAGGGTTGATATGCGCCCCATACGACGGCATATTTGTACATACGCGTCGTATGTCAATACGCATACGCGGCGTATGTCACTGACAGGAGGGGCCGTTGGTCGCGAGGCGGCGCGCGCAGATGGTGGAGGAAACGCGTGCCAAGCTCATCCGAGCCGCCCGGACCGCCTTCGCCGCAGAGGGCTATGCGGGGGCGTCGATGGACGACCTGACCGCCGAAGTGGGCCTGACGCGGGGCGCGCTCTACTACAACTTCGGCGACAAGAAGGGCCTGCTGCAAGCAGTGATCGATCAAATCGACTCCGAGATGGTGGCCCGCATGCGCGCCGTCCACGACCGGGCGCCGACCCGCTGGCTCGGACTTCTCGACGAGAGCGTCGCCTATATCGAGATGGCGTTGGAGCCGGACATCCAGCGCATCATGCTGCTGGACGGGCCAGCCGTGCTCGGTGATCCGTCGCGCTGGCCCAATCAGACAGCGTGCCTTCGCACGACGACGCAGACGATCCAGGCCCTCATCGACGAGGGAACGGTCAGCCCGATGGATGCGGAGGCCGCCGCCCGGCTTCTCAATGGCGCGGCGCTCAACGCCTCGCTCTGGATTGCCGCAGCGGACGATCCACACGCCGTCTTCGCCAAGGCGGTGGAGGCTTTTCGACATCTCGCGGTCGGTTTGCTGCGAACCGGGGACTGATCGCCACGGCCTTGCGCTCCGTGGACGCGGCGGTGCGGGTCAAGGCGGGCCTGACGCGGTGACGGTCGTCGGGTGTCAGCCGACGGCCGCGGCCGCGGCGCGTCCAGCGGTGCGGCCGGAGAACAGGCAGCCGCCGAGGAAGGTGCCTTCGAGCGCGCGGTAGCCGTGCAGGCCGCCGCCCCCGAAGCCGGCGGCCTCGCCGGCTGCGTAGAGGCCCGGAATGACCTCGCGGTCCTCGCCGAACACGCGACCCTCCAGGTCCGTCTCGAGGCCGCCGAGGGTCTTGCGCGTCAGGATGTGCAGCCGCACCCCGATCAGCGGTCCGTGGGCGGGATCGAGGATGCGGTGCGGCGGGGCGGTGCGGATCAGCTTGTCGCCGAGGGAGCGGCGGGCGTTGTGGATGCCCATCACCTGCGCGTCCTTGCCGAACGGATTGGCGAGCTCCCGATCGCGGGCCGTGATCTGGCGTTCGATGGCGGCGAGGTCGAGCAACCGAGCGCCGCTCAGCCGGTTCATGCCGGCGACAAGGTCGGCCAGGCTGTCGGCCACGACGAAGTCCTCGCCCTTGTCCTTGAAGGCCTCCACCGGCCCGGTGGCCCGGCGGCCGATGGCCCGCCGTGCCGTCAGCCGCCAGCTGCGGCCGGTGAGATCCGGGTTCTGCTCGGAACCGGAGAGGGCGAACTCCTTGCGGATGATGCTCTGGTTGAGGATGAACCAGCTGTAGTCGTAGCCGGTGCTCCTGAGGTGCGTGAGCGTGCCGAGGGTATCGTAGCCCGGGAAGTTGGGCGCCGGCAGCCGCCGACCCGTCGCGTCGAACCACATCGAGGACGGGCCGGGAAGGATGCGGATGCCGTGCCGCTCCCAGATCGGGTTCCAGTTGCGGATGCCTTCCACGTAGTGCCACATGCGGTCGCGGTTGATGAGGCGCGCGCCGGCCGTCTCGGCGATGGCGAGCATGCGTCCGTCGACGTGCTTGGGCACGCCGGAGATCATGTGGGCCGGCGGCGGACCGAGACGCTCCGGCCAAGCCGCCCGCACCATGTCCTGATTGCCGCCGATGCCGCCCGCGGCCACGATCACCGCCTGCGCGGCAATGGCGAAGTCACCGACGGCCCCGCGCGAACTCGCGGCGCCGCGCTCGACTCCGCTGGGCTCCAGGATGGTGCCCTCGGCGCCGGTGACGGCGCCGCCGGTCCGCACCAGCCGGTCGACCTGGTGCCGCCACAGGAAGCGCAGCCGGCCCGCCGCCTCGGCCTCACGGGCCCGGCGCGCGAACGGCTCCACCACGCCGGGCCCGGTGCCCCACGTCACATGGAAGCGCGGCACCGAGTTGCCGTGGCCGGTGGCATCGCCGCCACCCCGCTCGGCCCAGCCGACCACGGGGAAGAGCCGGTGGCCCATCTGGCGCAGCCAGGCGCGCTTCTCGCCTGCGGCGAAGGCGACGTAGGCCTCGGCCCAGCGGCGCGGCCACAGGTCATCCTCGCGATCGAAGCCCGCGGCGCCGAGCCAGTCCTGCCAGGCGAGCGCGGCGCTGTCGCGAATGCGCATGCGCCGTTGCTCGGGCGTATCGACCAGGAAGAGGCCACCGAGCGACCAGAACGCCTGCGCCCCGAGGTTCTGCGCGGGCTCCTGATCCACGACGATGACCGAGCGGCCGGCGTCCGCGGCCTCGGTCGCCGCCACCAGCCCGGCAAGCCCCGCGCCGATGACCAGCACGTCGGTGGATTCGCGCATGCCATGCTCCTCGTTCGGGCGGCTCTGAGGGACGGACGATTGTCCTACGAATCGTCGCCGCGCCCAAGCCTTGCTCCGCGGGCGACCCGTTCGAGTTCAGCGGCCGGCGGCCGGCGAGCTCCGGACCGAAGCCGCCGTTTCCGGCCGGAGCGGCCGCAATTGACTTCGAACAAAGCGCGATGACACTCTTTGCCAAAGTCTAGGGTGGAGACAATCGCGATGGCGAACCCTGTGGCTCGCAACCACGCCGAGCGCGTGTTCTCAGTCGCGCGGAACGTTGCGGCCGTCATCGACGATTCCGGCATCGCGAGTTCCTGGCGGCGCTGCCTTGTCGACCACAAGCTGGACCCGGCCCGTCGCGGACCGCCCCGCACCTTAAGCCAATCGGAGTTGAGGGAGCACGTCGCGCCGGTGGACAGGCTGATCCACCTCGCCATGCCCGAGCTCGAAGAGCTTTACCGGGTCCTGCGCAGCGCCGGCTATTGCGTCAATCTGGCCGATACGAACGCAGCCATCCTGGTCAGCCGCCTGCCGGACGGTGAGGCCGCGGCCATCCTGCGGCGATGGAAGGTCCACACCGGATCGGTCTTCTCCGAAACCGTCGAAGGCACCAACGGGCTGGGCACGGCGCTTGCCGAGCAACGCCCCGTCCTCGTGCATCGCGACGAGCATTTCCGCGAGCAATGGTCCCAGTTCACCTGCGCGGTGGCGCCGCTGTTCGACCATGCCGGACAACTCACCGGGGCGGTGAACATCACCTCGTGCCGCGGCGACCTCGATCGCGGGGCGCATCAGCTCGCCTTTGCCGTCATGGCGCAGTCCGTGCGCCGTCTCGAGGAGACGATTTTCCGATCGCACTTCCGCGACGGCTGGATCGCAAGATTGCCGGCCGAAGGCGGGGGCGGCCCAGTCCTGATCGCGTTCGACGATGACCGCCGGGTGCTCGGCGCCAGCCGCGCCGCGCGCCATGCCTTCGGCCTGTCGGACACGATGATCGCGGCGGGAACACCGCTGTCACAGCTTCTCGAGCTCGACGCCGCCGTCCCGTGGCGGTCGGACGAGCCGCAGGTGCTGCACGACCGCGCCGGACGGCGCCTCGGGCACGGCCAGATCTCGAGCCCCCCGCGCGCCCGTCCGCCGACCGCGGGGCGGCCCTCGGTGGGCACCGCCCAGGTCGGGGATCAGCGCTTCGCCGCGCTCCTGCAGCTCGCCGGCGGCGACCCGGCGCTGCGGCGCGGCGTCAAGCGGCTGATGATGGTCGCCGACGAAGACATCCCTGTCCTGTTGCAAGGCGAGACCGGCAGCGGCAAGGATGTCTTTGCCCGTGCGATCCACGCCGCCAGTGGCCGCGCCCAAGGGCGTTATGTGGCCTTGAACTGCGCGGCGCTGCCCGAGAGCCTGATCGACGCCGAGCTGTTCGGCTACGAGGCGGGGGCATTCACCGGCGCCCGGCGTGACGGCTGCAAGGGATTGGTGGCGCAGGCCGACGGCGGCACGTTGTTTCTCGACGAGGTCGGAGATATGCCGCTGGCGCTGCAGACGCGGTTGCTGCGCGTGCTGGAGAACCGGGAGGTCTGGCCGCTCGGCGCCGCCAAGCCGGTCAGGGTCGACATCCGGCTCATCAGCGCCACCCATCGCGACCTCGAGCTCATGATTGCCGACGGCGGCTTTCGCGCCGACCTCTACTACCGGCTGCGCGGCTTGCGGGTCGAGCTGCCGGCGCTGCGGATGCGAACCGACAAGGTCGAGGTGATCGCCCGGATCGCCGCCGAGGAGGCGCCCTGCGCTCGCTTGTCATCGGGCGCTCGCGAGTTGCTGCTGGCCCACCCGTTCCCCGGAAACATGCGGCAGCTGCGGCATGTGCTGCGGTTGGCCGGCTGCACCGCGGAAAACGGCCTCATCGTCGAGGCCGATCTCGACCTGCCGCCGAGCGCGCGTCGGGCGCCGCTGCCCGACCTCGAAGCGGCCGAGCGCAACGTCATCGTCGCGACGCTCCGCGTGCACCCGGGTCGCATGGAGGATGCGGCGCGGGCGCTGAACATCAGCCGCGCCACGCTCTACCGCAAGATCAAGGCCCTGAAGATCTCCCCGCCAGGAGAGTAGGGCTCGCGTGCATCGGCCTCTCTCCCCGCGGGCGGGGAGAGAGGCCTTCGCTAGTGCATTTCCGCGTTTCTTCGAATCGCCGAAATGCTCTATCTGTTTGATTTGTCGCGTTTTCTTCACGCGAACCGGCGTCCACTTCGCTCGAAAACGCTCTAGGTCAAGCGGCCTTGTCGATGGCTGGCCTGAGGTGAGCGAGGCGCGGCAGCACCTCCTGCTTCAGAAGCCGCAGCGAATTGTGCCACGCCTCCGGCTTGTGCTTGTAGTCGAAGCCGAACACCAAGAGCGTGCCGAAGCCGCCGACCTCGTCGTAGATCTTCTCGATCTTCTCGGCCACGGTGGCCGGCGAGCCGACGATCCAGTTGTGCTTGGCGCAATATTCGACGGTGACGTCGCTGTCCGGCACGTCCGGCGCGTGCTTGAGATAGTCCTTGAAGCCGAAGTGGCCGAGCAATTGCAGAAAATACTCGCCCATCATGCGGCCCATCATGTCGCCGACCGACAGGCGCCAGGCTTCCTCGTCGGTATCGGCGACGAACACCTCGCGCACCATCCGCCAATCCTGTCGGTTCGGCTTGCGCCCGGTCTTGGCGGCACCGAATTCGACGGAGTCCCAATGGCTCGACACGTAGGCGGGGTTGAGGTTGAGGCTCATCGGGATGTAGCCGCGTTCGCCGGCGAGCTTCAGCGTATCGGATCCCTTGCTCAGGCCGGCCACCGCGATCGGCGGATGGGGCGCCTGGACTGGCTTGATATGGGGCTTGAGAAAGTCGAACATCACGTCGGGCTTCGAGACCGTCCAGTATTTCCCGGTATAGGTCCACGGCGCGTCGTCGGCCCACAGCTTGAGGATGATCTCCAGCGCTTCGCGCGTCATGTCGCGGTTCTGGCCGGACATGCCGTCGACGTTGAACATCGCCCAGTCGCTCGGCAGCCCTGAGGCAGCAACCCCGAAATTCAGCCGCCCGCCGGAGAGGTGGTCGAGCATCGCCACGCGATTGGCGAGCTCGGCGGGATGGTGGTAGGGCAGCAGGAAGCCGCCCGGGCCGAGGCGAATGTTCTTGGTTTGCAGGAAGGCCTGCGCGAGCAGCAGGTCCGGGGCCGGATGCGGTTCCCACGGGGCCGTGTGGTGCTCGCCGATCCATCCTTCCTGGTAGCCGAGCTCATCGGCCCAGCGCAGCACCTGGAGGTCCCAGTCGTGCCCCTCCTTCAGCCCGCACTCCGGCGGGTGCGACGGCATGGTGAAGTAGCCGATCTCCATGTTCGTTTCCTCTTGATAGATTGATTGTCTGCAACGCGTCTTGAGCGCGTTCCGGAAGCAGAGCAATCGCCGTGCCAGCGCTCAGCTCCCCGCTGGCCACAGCATCTTCAAGTGAATTTGGCGGGCATCGCCCACCTTTGAGGTCAGAGGAGCGCTGCGGAGCTTGTATGGGAGTCTCAGGGCTGAGAATGACGCGTCTCAATTCTGAGACACGACGTGCCGCGCGCGAGGCGTCTCAGCCTGGGCGAGCGGCCGCAGCCATGTCGCGTGCCCAACGATAGTCGGCCTTGCCGTTCGGGGCACGACGGACCTCGTCGACGGGCACGATCAGCCGCGGAACCTTGTAGCCGGCAAGGCGCGACCGCGACCAGGCCTCGAGATCGGGCGGTTGTTCGACCCCGGACCGGAGCGAAACGACGGCGGCGATCCGCTCCCCGAAGCGCTGGTCCTCGACGCCCACGACCAGGCAGTCTTCGACGTCCGGATGGGCCTTGACCGCCGCCTCGACCTCCTCGGGGAAGATCTTCTCGCCGCCGCTGTTGATGCACAGCGAACCCCGGCCCAGGAAGACCAGGCTGCCGTCGGCCGCCACCTTGGCGAAGTCGCCGGGGAAGCTGTAGCGCACGCCGCCGATATCGCGGAACGTGATGGCGCTCTTCGCCGGGTCCTTATAGTAGCCGATCGGCGTCGAACCGCCGTTGCCGATCATCCCGATCTCGTCGGATCCCGGCGCGACCTCCCGGTCGTCGTCCGCGAAGACCTTCGTGGTCAGGTTCGGCTCGATCCGTGACAGCGCGGCCGCGGGGGTGGCGCGCGTGACCACATTGCGGCCCATGCTGCCTTCGCTCGAGCTCATGAGGTCGAAAATGGTGACGTCGAGAAACGACAGCAGGCCGCGCTTGACCTCGTCCGAAAAGGCCACGCCGGACGACTGGATGAAGCGGAGCGAGGTCAGGTCCGGTACCGTGCCGGTCTTCTGCCACGCCAGCAGGGTGTCGAGCAGGGGCCGCGCGAGGGCGTCGCCGACGATGGTGAGGTGCGTCACGCGCTCTTGCGCCACCAGCCGCCAGACCTTGGCCGGATCGAAACGCTGGTCCCGATAGGTCACGACCGTTCCCCCCATGTGATGGGGGATGACCGCGCCCAGGAACATGCCAGTGCCGTGCATGAGGGGACAGGCGGTGAGGCTGACCGGCGCGAGGCCGTCCCGGTGCAAGCGGGCGACGATCCGGGCCAGCTCGGCGTGCGTCTGCGGCACGTCGAGGCCCGCGACCTGGTAGCCGAAGAGGTGGTTCTGCGAGAACGCGGCCTGATCGTACATGACACCCTTCGGCAGTCCGGTGGTGCCGCCGGTGAAGAGCATGTAGATCGCGTCGTCGCTGAGCTGACGGTGGGGCAGGGGGACCGAAGCCGCGATGATCTCCTCGTAGCGCAGTGCCCCTTGCAGATGCCTGCCGGAGCCGTCGTCCACCTCGATCAGAAGTTTGAGCTTGGGCACCGACGCGCGGACCGCGCCGACCCGCTCGGCGAAAGCGGCATCGAAGAAGAGCGCCTCCGCATCCGCGTAGTCGAGCAGGTACGTCAGCTCGGAATCCACGTAGCGATAGTTCACGTTCACTGGAACGCCGCCCATCTTCATGATGGCATAGTGCGCTTCGAGGTATTCGTTGCTGTTGTGGGCGTAGAGACCGATCTTGTCCCCCTCGCGCAGGCCGGCATCGACGAGGGCCGCAGCGAGGCGAGCCGCCCGCTCCTCGTACTGGCGCCAGGTGCGGCGGACGTCGCCGTTGGCCACGGCGATCCGATCCGGAATGGCCTCCCCCACGGTGCGCCACACATTCGCGTAATGCCAGGTCATCGGCTCGGTCCCCACAGCCGCACGGCGCACACGCCTAATCGGCGATCGTGTGCTCGGATAGTTCCCAGTCCTGGCCGGTATAGCGGCCCATGTAGAAGGTCGTCACGGGCTCGTAATCGGTCGCCGTCACGGCAAGCGTCAACCCCGGCAGCAGATAGGGCGTGCGCATGCCCTTGAGATCGGTCGCCTGCTTCAGCAGGTTGGCGCGGGTGAGGTCGTCGCCGCACCGGCGAAGCACCTCGCTCAGCAGCACGGCACCTGAATAAGCATAGAAGCCGGTGTCGTCGGCGGGATCGACGGTGGGCACGTACTTGGCGCGGAACGCCTGATAGGCCTGAACCTCCGCGTCGTCGTGCCAGCGCGGGCTGCCGACGCGCTTGTTCGACTGGATGGCGATCAGACCCTTGGCATTCTCCGGCCCTGCGGCCTTGATCATCATGCCGCTCGCGGACGCGCTCATCATGTACTGGAGCGGCTTCCAGCCGAGCTCGGCCACCTTCTTGATCGACTGCGAGGCGAACTTGCCGACGGTGACGTTGAAGAAGACGTCGGCTCCCGAGTTCGACAGCTTCACGAGCTGCGAATCCAGCGTCGGGTCGGTCGCATCGTAGGTGGCTTCGCTGACGATCATCGTCGCGGCCTTATCGCCCAGCACCTCCCTGAAGTTGCTAACGAAATCGCGACCCAGGTCGTCATTCTGCGAGAGGATGGCAACCTTCGCATCGGGCTTGTTGTTGAGCAGCCAGCGGGCGAACACCCTCCCTTCCGTCGAGTAGAGGGGTACCCCGGGCGTGGACCAGGGGAACTTGTCCGGCTGGTTCCACCTCGACGCGCCCGAGCTCACCATGAGCTGCGGGATCTTCTTTGCATTCAGATACTTCTGCACAGCGCTCTGGGTCGCCGTGCCCATCGAGTTGAAGGTGAACAGGACGCCCTCGCCTTCGATCAGCCGACGGGTGGCTTCCACGGTCTTGGGTGGACTGTAGCCGTCGTCGAGGCTGATCAGGTTCACCTTGCGACCGTTGATGCCGCCCCGCTGGTTCAACTGCTCGAAGTAGGCGCTCTGGATGCGCCCGACCACGCCGCTGTAGGATGCGGGCCCGCTATAGGCAAGCGTCTGCCCGATCTTGACCTCGGTGTCGGACGCGCCCTCGTCGTACCTCTTGTCGGCGGCTGCCGCCGGAAGGCCGGACGACAGCCCCGCAGCCAAAATGACAGACGCCAACAAACGGCGGCGACCAAGCCTCACTCGCATAGCGACCTCCCGATCTTACGCATGCGTAAGTTCATTGACGCCTGTGTAACAATGCTCCGGGGCCTGTCAATCCGGGACTACTGAGACCGCGCCGCGAGCGGGGGCGTCGAGGCCGTGGCGCGGCGGGTGGGGATTGGTCGGGGGGCTGATGCGATCGCTCGCCTACGCTCGCCGCAGATGCCGTTCGACCATGGCGGCGCATTGCAGGCGGATGTCCGGGACGGCGGTGATCTCCCACAGGGCTGCGCGGGTGACCGGGCCGACACCGTAGACGCGCGGCGAGACTCGGCCGTCGCGGCCGACGACGGCACCGTCGCCCGCCACGTCGAGGCCGAGGCCGAGCGCATCGGGCCGCGCCCCGCCGCGGGAGACGAGGTCCCGCAGCACGGGGTTGGACCCGAGTGGATGGCAGCTCACGCCGGTGCAATCGAAGCAGCGGTCCACGTCGACGATGCGGACCGCGCCGGAGCCGCGCTGGCGCACGGCGACCCGCAGGCGCCCCGCCGCCGCCTCCTCGCCGGCAATGCGCCCGGCGATCACGGTGAGCTTGCCGCTGGCGAGCGCCTCTTCCACCACCTGAGCGATCTGGGGCGCCGTGCGATGGCGGTGGCTGTCCCACCAGGGCCGCAGATGGGTCAGGAAGCGTCGGCGCTGCGCCACCGACCAGCTTTGCCATAGCTTCTGGCTGTGCGGCCGGAGCCCATCGACCACGTCGCGCCAATCGCGGCCTTGCTCGCGCGCATCACGGACGAGGCGGCGCACCCAGCCCAGGGTCTGCGACATCTCCGCTCCGAACGGCACGCCCGCGGCATCGATGGGGAGCGCTGCGCTCTGCCGGTGCACCTGCGGCAGTTGCCCGCGCCGCGACAGCGCGATGATCGGCCCACGGTGGCGGCGGGCCGCCAGGGCAATGAAGAGGTCGACCATGCCGAGGCCGGTGCCGCGGATCAGCACCGTATCGTCCGGCACGACCTCGTCGACCGAGACCGCCGAGACCGGCGCGTCATAGCCCACGGCCAGGAATGCCGTGGTGCCCGCATGGCGGCTGCCGTCCGCCAGGCGGGCTTCCACGCCGGCCTCGGTCTCGACGAGCGCCTGGCACTCGCCTTCGACGCGGCGGAAGCGGTCGCCTGCTCCGGCGAGTTGCTCCAGCGTGTGCCGCAGATAATGGGCGTAACGGCTGCGCTGGGCGAAATGGAAGCCGTCGATGCCGCCGTCGGTCGGGCCGTCCCCGTGCCGGAGCCAGCGACTAAAGTGCTCCGGGTCGTCGGCGAACATGCTCATGCTGTGCGCCCGCACGTTGAGCAGATGGCCGGGGTGATCGGTGGAATAGGCGAGGCCGCGGCCGACCTGCTCGCGCCGTTCGATCAGCGTGATGCGGATGTCCACCTCAGGCCGCCGCAGCAGATGACAGGCGAGGATCACGCCGCTGGCGCCGCCGCCGATGATCAGGAGCGCCCCGGGCGCCGTCGTGCCGGTCATTGGATCCTCTGGCCGGAACCGCCGCCTTGCAGGACCGCAACAGGTCCGCGAGGCGCCCCTCCAGCAAGAGAGATAGAGCGGGACCAGAGGAGGGCGAGAGGCCGGCCCCCGACAGCGGTCCGAAAGGCGAGGTTGAGGTGGGCGCCGCCGGCGTGGAACAATGCGGCAAAGGCCGGCGGCGCTCCGGCCCGCTGGGAGGTCTCGAAGATGGACGGCAGAGGTGTGGGGCGGTTGATCGGCGTGCTCGCCGTGGCAATGCTCGGGGCGTTGCCCGCCCGGGCCGACGAGTTCGTCAATATCCTGACCGGCGGCACCTCCGGCGTCTACTACCCCATGGGCGTCGCCATCTCGAAGATCATCGGCGAGAAGGTGCCGGGCACCCGCCCGTCCGTGCAGGCCACCAAGGCTTCGGTGGAGAACCTCGTGCTGCTCCAGCAGGGCAAGGGCGAGATCGCCTTTTCGCTCGGCGACAGCGTCGTCTTCGCTTGGCAGGGCAATGAGGAGGCCGGCTTCAAGAACAAGCTCGGCAAGCTGCGCGGGCTCGCGGCGATCTATCCCAACTACATCCAGGTCGTGGCATCGAAGGGCTCCGGCATCCGCACGCTGGCCGATCTCAAGGGCAAGCGGCTGTCGGTCGGGGCGCCGAAGTCGGGCACCGAGCTCAACGCGCGCGCCATCCTGCAAGGCGCAGGCCTGAGCTATGCAGACCTCGGCAAGGTGGAATACCTGCCGTTCTCCGAATCGGTGGAATTGATGAAGAACCGCCAGCTCGATGCGACGTTGCAGTCGGCAGGCCTCGGCGTCTCGTCGCTACGCGACCTGGCCACGGCCGTCGACATCGTCGTCGTCGAGATCCCGCCCGCGGTCGTCGACAAGGTCGGGCAGCCCTACGTCAAGGCGGTGATACCCGCCGGCACCTATACGGGCCAGGACAAGGCGGTCGAGACTGCGGCCGTGGTCAACTTCCTGGTCACGCGCGCCGACCTCTCCGACGATGCCGTATTCGCCATGACAAAGGCGATCTTCGACAACCTGCCGGAGCTGCAGGCCGCCCACAGCGCCGCCAAGGAGATCACCCTGGAGGGGGCGCTCAAGGGCATGCCGATCCCGGTGCATCCGGGTGCGGCCAAATACTTCGCCGGGAAGGGCGTCAGCCAGTGAGCCTGGCGGACGGGGGCCGGGCCGGCCCGGGAGCCGCGCCGCCCCAGCCGATCGACGATTTGGAGCACGGGCTGCCGCCCGGATTCGGCCCGGGCGGGGCGGGCCGCGTGCTGTTCCTGATCGCCATTGCCTTCTCCACTTTTCAGATCGTCACCGCGCTCTACGCCTTCCTGCCGAGCCAGGTGCTGCGGACCGTGCACGTGGGCTTCCTCGTGCTGGTCGGTTGGGCCCTGGTCGGCAATCATGCCGGCCGCGCCGGTGTTCGCTTCGCCTGCTGGGCCGTAGGGCTGGCGGGCTTTGCGGCCGGCCTCTACCACTGGGTGTTCTACACGGACCTGGTGAATCGGGCGGGCGACATGACCACCGCCGACATCGTCGTCGGCCTCGTCGCGCTGCTGACCCTGTTCGCCATCGCCTGGCGGCTGATGGGCGCGGCGCTCCCCGTCATCTGTCTGGCGTTCGTGGCCTACGCCCTGTGGGGCCAGTATCTGCCCGCGCCCTTCGACCACCGTTCGTTCGACTGGCAGCAGGTGCTCGAGCAGATGAGCTTCGGCACCGAGGGCATCTACGGCACCCCGACCTTCGTCTCGGCCACCTACATCTACCTCTTCGTGCTGTTCGGCGTCTTCCTCGAGAAGGCCGGCATGATCCAGCTCTTCAACGACATCGCCATGGGGCTGTTCGGCCGCGCCAAGGGCGGCGCCGCCAAGGTCTCCGTCTTCTCCTCGGCGCTGATGGGCATGATCTCCGGTTCGGGCGTCGCGAATGTCGTCACCGTGGGCCAGTTCACCATCCCGCTGATGAAGCGCAGCGGCTACTCCTCGTCCTTCGCCGGGGGGCTGGAGGCGACGGCATCGATGGGCGGCCAGATCATGCCCCCGGTGATGGGCGCGGTCGCCTTCATCATGGCCGAGAACATCGGCGTTCCCTACACGGACATCGTCAAGGCGGCCGCCCTGCCGGCCGTTCTCTACTTCGCCTCCGCCTTCTGGATGGTGCATCTGGAGGCGGGGTTGCGGGGCCTGCGCGGGCTCAGAGCGGACGAGCTGCCGAACCCGATCGCCTCGCTCAAGCGGCGGTGGCATCTGTTGATCCCGCTCGGCGTCCTCATCTACCTTCTGACTGCCGGCTACACCCCCCTGTTCGCCGGGGCCGTCGGCCTTGCGCTGACCGCGGTGATGATCCTCGCCGCCGGCGGCTCACCGCTCATCCCCTCGTCGGCCGGCCGCATCGTGTTCTGGGTCGCCATCGGGCTTGCTGCGGGCTCCTTCGTCGAGTTCGGCCCGCTCGCGCTCGTGGCGGTCGTCGCTGCGCTGGTGGCGCTCAACGCCGTGACCCGCGGCGGGCGCGCGACGCTGGCGCTGTGCCGGGACGCGCTTGCCGACGGGGCGCGCCAGGCGCTGCCGGTCGGGCTCGCCTGCGCCATCGTCGGCACGGTGATCGGGGCCATGACGCTCACCGGCGCCGGCGCGATCTTCGGCAACTTCGTCGTCACCCTGGGCCGGGACAACCTGTTCCTGTGCCTGGTGTTGGTGATGGTGACATCGATCATCCTGGGCACTGGACTGCCGACGATCCCCACCTACATCATCACCGCCTCGGTGGCGGCGCCTGCGCTGCTCAAGCTCGGCGTGCCGCTCATCGTCAGCCACATGTTCGTGTTCTACTACGGCATCATCGCCGACCTGACGCCCCCGGTCGCGCTGGCGGCGCTGGCGGCGGCACCCATCGCCAAGGCCTCGCCCGACGCCATCGGCTGGCAGGCGACGCGCATCGCCATCGCCGGGTTCCTGATCCCGTTCATGGGCGTCTACGAACCCGCCCTGATGCTGCAGGAGGGCGGTGCCGTCGCCGCGGCCTACGGCTATCCGGTGGAGGTGGCGCTCGCCTTCGCCAAGGCGTCCGCCACCGTGGGCGTCACCGGCGTCGCTGCCATCGGCTACCTTTTCGTCCGCACGACGCTGATCGAGCGGTTCGCGTCGGCGGCCGCCGCGCTGCTGTTCATTTCGCCGTTCGGGGGGAGCGACTGGATCGCGCTCGCGCTCGCGCTCGCCGTCGTTGCCGCGCAGTGGTGGCGGCGGCCGAGCGGCCCGGGCGCGTCGGCGGACGCGGCGCCGCTCCGGCAGGCTCCGTGACCGCGAGGGGCCGCTGAGCCGATGACCGTGAGTCTGTGCCTTCTGGCGGGCGGCGTGATCGTCAGGCTCGGCGTCGAGGCGGCGACATTGGCCTGGAGCCACTCGGTCGAGAAGATTCTGTGGGAGGAGGATTGGCGTGCGACCCCCGCGGGCCTCGTCCTCGACCAGGCCCGCGTGCGCGGCTCTGGCGCCGGCATGGAGCCGCCGCCGGACGCCCGGCTCAGCAACGACGTCTGGTCCTGGAGGCCGACCCTCGCGCCGCTACCGCAGGTCGTTATGCGCCGATCCGGTGCCACCGCCGACTGGCGCATCTGCGCCCGCGGCGCCTGCCGCGTCGTCGGCGATCTCGTGCCGCGCGACGCAGACCCGGTGCTGCTCGAGGCGTGCGGAGACGCGCACCCGCCCCGCTCTGGTCGCCGCTGATGTGGGGCGCCGTCGCGCCGTGCAATGTCCGTCGAGGCGGAGCGTCGAGGCGGTCAGCGCACGGTGGATGCCCGCGGCGGCCGCCTCACTCGCTCCCGGAGTGCGGTATCATCTTGCCGAGCCAGCGCGCGGCCTCGGCCGGCGAGATCGCCCCTTGGGGCTTGTCGACCAAGAAATTGGCCTGCCGCATCCTGCGCACGGGGACCGCTCCGATCAACGGCGCGAGAGCGGACGCGAGTTCCTCGTCGTTTGCACGCTTGGGCGAGACCATCAAGATGGCGTCGTAGGGTGGGATGCGCTGTTGCGGATCCTCGAGCACCGTGAGGTGATCGGCTTCGATCCGGCCGTCGCTGGAGAATGCGGCGATGACATCGACATCGCCATCGGCCAGGGCACGATACATGAACGTGGACTGGAACTCGCGCGTGTGGGCGAAGCTCAAGCCATAGCCGTCGCGCAGCATCGTCCAGTCCGGTCGGGCGAAGAACTCGTAGTCGCTGCCAAGGCTGAGGCCGGGGGCATGGCGCCCGAGATCGGCGATCGAATGGACGCCCAGTTCCTCGGCGCGATCGCTGCGCATCGTCAGCGCGTAGGCGTTCTCGAACCCCAATGCTCCCAGCATGGTGATGCCGTGTTCGCGTTTGAGCCAGCTCTCGATCTCGCGCAGCATCACCTTGCGTGATGGGTGGTCGCTCCGACCCATTGCATTGGCCCAGATGGTGCCGGAATAGTCGACGTAGACATCGATGTCGTTCTGCGCGAGGGCGCGAAAAACCACCGCCGATCCGAGGCCGCTGCGGACGGCCGCGGCATGTCCGGTGTGCGCGAGCCGCTGACCGATGAGATCCGCCAGGATATATTGCTCGGTGAAGTTCTTGGCGCCGATCACATAGTCGGTGCGCGAGGCGGGCCCGAGCACCGTAAATGCGGCCGTAAGCACACCGAGCAAAAGCGCAACTCCGGCCGACCAGATGCGCCGGCGGCGCCGCTGGGCGAGGCCGCCCTCTATCACGGCCAGAAGCTGATCAACGGTCAAGGCTAACGCCGCCGAGACGGCGCAGCCGAACAGCACCCAGATCCAGTTCTCGGTCTGAAGCCCGGAAAAGATGTAGTTGCCGAGGCTGGTCTGGCCGACCGGCGTGGCCAAGGTCGCGGTGCCGATCACCCAGACGGCGGCGGTACGGATGCCCGCCATCATCACGGGCGCGATCAGCGGCAGTTCAACGCGGAGCAACCGCTGTCGGCCGGTCATGCCGACTCCATCGGCGGCTTCGCCCAGGGAGGGGTCGAGGTTGGCGATGCCGGCGACGACGTTCCGCACGATCGGCAGCATGGAATAGAGCGTGAGGGCCAGCAGCGCCGGCAGAAAGCCCAGGGCCGAAAAGCCACCGCCGGTGAGCTTTGTCGTCAACAGCGAGAGCCCGATCAGGATCGGATAGAACAGCGCCATCAACGCGAGACCCGGAATCGTCTGCACCAGGCTGACGAAGGAGAGGAGCGGCCAGCGCAGGAGGGCGCTGCGGCTGGCGAGCAATGCGAGCGGCAAGCTCAGCGCGATGCCGATCGCCAGCGCGGCAGCGCTCAGAAGAACATGGTAGCCAAGGTACTCGGGCAGGACGCGGAGCGCGCTCGCAACGGGACCGTCCACGGTCAGGATCCGTCCGTCGATCGACCATCGAGCAGAGCCCGGACCTTGCCCGCCTGGCGTAGCGGCATATCCATCAACGCCCGCACCCCGTCGTCCGGCGGGTCCGTGAGGAGCGCGTGGGGCGTCCCGTCCGCCACGATGCGGCCCTCGCGAAGGATGACGATCCGGTCGGCGAGCAGCACGGCCTCGAAAATGTCGTGCGTGACCATGACGGTGGTGAGCCCAAGGGCCGTATGCAGCCGGCGGCACGCATGTCCCAGCGTGTCGCGCGTGATCGGATCGAGGGCTCCGAATGGCTCGTCCATGAGGAGGAGACCAGGCCGCGCGGCGAGCGCTCTGGCGATGCCGACGCGCTGGCGCTGGCCGCCGGAGAGTGCGTCGGGCATGCGTGCGCCGTAATCGGCAGGAAGCTCGACCAGCGCCAGCAGCTCGGCAACGCGATCCACGATTTCCTGTCGGGGCCAGCCAAGCAGGTCCGGCGTGATGCCGATATTCTCCGCAACGGTGAGATGCGGAAACAGACCGACGCCCTGGAAGACATAGCCGATGCGACGTCGCAGATCGTGCGGGGGGCGATCGTGCACCGGCCGTCCGTCGACGAGGACCTCACCGCGTTCAGGCTCGACCAAGCGGTTGATGCACTTGAGGGCTGTCGTCTTACCTGATCCGGACGCGCCCACCATCGCGACGAAGGTGCCCGGAGCTATCGAGAGGCCGACATCGCGAAGCGCAAAATGCCGCCCCTCGTCGAAGCTTTTCGTCACCCCGTCCAGCACGATGGCTGGAGCCATCTCGCCCTGCGGCGAGAGGCCGGCCACCCTCATGTCTCCATGGCGATACGGGTGTCACCCTCGTGGCTGACCTGCACATAGCGCGCCCCGATGGCTGCAAAGCGGCCACTGGTCACGGTGACGATGTCGTCGATCGGGAGTGCCCTCGCGGCCTCCGCGGGCCGCGACACGAACAGCTCCGCCTGGAACAAGCCGTCGGCTTCGAAGCCCGACGTGTCGATGCCGCGTGCCTTCAGGCTGTCGAGGCTGCGCTCGAATTCGTCCTCATCGCGAAAGCGCCGCTGGACGAAGGTTGAGCCGGCCAGTTTCTCGGTCACCATGCCACGTTCGGCGAATGCGGCGATGAACTCGTCATAGGGGAACATTCGCAGCACGAACGAAATGATCCAGGGCGGGCTCGCCGTCGCATCGAGGAGCTTGCTGTAGGTCTTATGAGTAACGTAGCCGATCGCTCCGGTCGACAGCAGCACGTTGGCCGGCGCAACGATGGCGGCGTCCGCTGCCGACAGCGAACCGGTCTCGAGATCGGCGGCGACGCCATTGGCATGAAGCCCGACGGCATTGGCGTACCCGATCGCGGCATCGGAAGCATCGAAGCCGATGAAGCGGCCAAGTCCGATGTCGGGCCAACTGGAGTAGAAGTGTCGGTCCAGCCGGATCAACTCCTCCGGCTGGAGTTTGATCATCTCGCGACGCGCATAGCGTTGGCGCAGGCTCGCGAAATTCACGGGAAAGCGGTGTATGGCGGCGTTGATGCCGTAGGAGCAACCGATGTCGAGCACCGTGTTCGTGCAGCCATTGTACCGGGCGTGGGCATCGAGTAGCTGGCGGATGACGGGTTCAGCGACATCGGGGATCATATAGTCGAGAGCGCCAAGTGTAGAAAAATACAATCTAGGGTCGGATAGCGTATAGATATCGTCGAATACGGCCTTGTTCTTGTTGATGCGAGCGATCGAATCGAGCAATATATGCCTCCTCGTGCGGCCAGCATACGTGGCGCCAGACGTCATTAATTCTCCGCGGATAGCTGTGTCTTATCCGCGTACCAGACGTTTTTCAACCCGGGGAGCGCAGATTGACGTCTGCTGCTTCAGAGAATGAGCGCACTAACCGTGGGCATGGCAGTTCGTTTGGGCCGATGCTGCGCCGGTTGCGAGAGGCGCATGGCCGGCAAAATCAGCGCCTCGGCCGCGACCGAGGCGCTGCGTGGAGACAGCTGACCGCGCTGGGCGGATCGGTCGCCGCGGCGCGTTCTCCATGCCTCCCGGGCACAAGAGCGGATAGCATCCGTATCGGCGAAGCGGCCGCCCGGGCGCGCTGACCCGGCGCGCGGGCCCGGACCAGGGAGACGATCGTGGGATTGCTGATCGATGGCCAATGGCAAGACGACTGGTACGACACGGCTGCGACGGGCGGGCGTTTCGTCCGCAAGGAGGCGCAGTTCCGCAATTGGGTCACCGCGGACGGCGCGCCGGGGCCACGCGGCGTCGGCGGCTTTCGGGCCGAGGCCGGGCGTTACCACCTCTACGTCAGTCTGGCCTGTCCGTGGGCGCACCGCACGCTGATCATGCGCGCCCTCAAGGGACTGGAGAACATGATCTCCGTGTCGGTGGTCCACTGGCGCATGCTCGACCGGGGGTGGACCTTCGCGGATGGGCCGGGCGTTGTCGCCGACGGCATCAACGGCGCCGCCTACCTGCATCAGGTCTATACCGCCGCAGCGCCCGACTATACGGGGCGCGTCACGGTCCCCGTGCTCTGGGACAAGCAGCAGAGCGCTATCGTCAACAACGAATCGTCCGAGATCATCCGGATGCTCAACTCCGGCTTCGACGGCGTCGGCGCGCGGGCGGGGGACTACTATCCGGCGGCGCTGCGTGAGGACATCGATACGCTTAACACACGCGTCTACGACACGGTCAACAACGGCGTCTACAAGGCTGGCTTCGCCACCACGCAGCGCGCCTACGAGGAGGCGGTGGGGCCGCTCTTCGACACGCTCGACTGGCTCGACGCGCGTCTTGCGGCGCGGCGCTTCCTCCTGGGCGCCAGCCTCACCGAGGCCGACGTCCGCCTGTTCACGACGCTCGTACGTTTCGATGCGGTCTATGTCGGCCACTTCAAGTGCAACATCCGCCGCATCGCCGACTATCCCAGCCTCTCGGGCTATACCCGCGATCTGTTCCAGACGCCGGGCGTCGCCGCCACGGTGAACTTCGAGCACATCAAGCGCCACTATTACGAGAGCCACCGTACCATCAATCCCAGCGGCATCGTGCCCCTGGGGCCGGCGCTCGATTTCATGGCGCCGCACGGGCGCGACCGGCTCGGCTGAGCGGATGGATTGTCGCGCGATGTCGTGCGCGCGACGGCTGGCGCCGGGCGCGGACCGCGAGTAGCCTCCGAGGGAGCTGCCCGGATGCGGGGCCGGTCCGTGCCTCGCCGAGGCGAGGCGCTCGGCCTGCGGTCCGGGTACGACGAGCAGCACGGCCTATCGGCCCGGAAGCTTCTCATTCCGGGTGGAAGATGCTCGGGGAGGCCAAACCCACCGCGTCATGACCATCTTTTCCGTCCAGCACACGACGATCTACCGCTACGCACGCCCGGTCTCCTTCGGCGACCACCGGCTCATGTATCGCCCCCGTGACAGCTATGATCAGAAACTGCTCAGCGAGCGCCTGGTCGTAACCCCGCGGCCCAAGCAGGTTCGCTGGATCCACGACGTCTTCGGCAATTGCGTCGCGCTCGTCGGATTCTCGGGCCAGGCGCGCGAGCTCAGCTTCAACTCGCTGATCCGGCTGGACCATACGCCCCAGGACGTGCCGGACTTCCAGATCGACAAGGCGGCCCTGACCTATCCGTTCGCCTATGGCGAGGAGGAGCTGCCGGATCTCACCGGCACGATCACGCGCCACTACCCCGACCAGCATGACGCGGTCGGACGCTGGGCACGGCAGTTCCTGAGCGCGCGCCGGTCGATCGAGACGGGCCGGCTGCTGATGACGATGTGCTACGCGATCCACGAGGGCTTCGCCTACGCCCGTCGCAGCGAAAACGGCACGCAGCCGCCGGCGCTGACCCTGGAGCTGACCCGCGGCACCTGTCGCGACTTTGCGCTGCTGATGGTCGAGGCAGTCCGCTCGCTCGGCCTCGCCGCCCGCTTCGTCTCCGGCTACATCTACGTTCCCGACCGGGACGGCTCCACCACGCTCGGCGGCGGCGCGACCCACGCCTGGTGCCAGGTCTATCTGCCGGGGGCGGGATGGGTGGAGTTTGATCCGACCAACGGCATCGTCGGCAACCGCGACCTGATTCGCGTCGCCGTCGCCCGCGATCCCCGGCAGGCCGTCCCGCTCAGCGGCAGCTACGAGGGGGAGGCGGAGGATTTCGTCGGCATGTCGGTGCAGGTCAATGTGACGACCGAGCCGCCGCTCGCAAACTGGGATCTGGTCGAGGGCGGGGCCGCGGAACCGCCGACGCGGAGCGGCGTTGAGCCCTAGCTTTCTCAACTGAGGGAAAGCTTTGGGAGGGCTGGCGCATTGATGAAAATACGGGCTGGATTCACCATCGGCTATGAATGCCCCAAGCCGACACCAATGTTGCTTGCGCTCGACGTTCATCCGTCGCGCCGGGGCGACCTGCTGAGCGAGCCGACGCTGGCGTTCGACCCGCCGATCGAAGCTCGCAGCTATGTCGACGGCTTCGGCAACGCCTGCACGCGCATCGTGGCGCCCGCGGGGCTGACGACGATCTCGACGGCGTTCCGCATCTTTGACGACGGGCAGCCAGACGTCGTCGCGCCGGATGCCGCGCAGCACGACATCGGCGATCTGCCGGACGATGTCCTCGTGTTCCTGCTCGGCAGCCGCTATTGCGACACTGACCGGCTGGCCGACTTCGCCTGGTCACAGTTCGCCGCGACGGAGCCCGGCTGGGCGCGGGTGCAGTCGATCTGCGATTTCGTCCACGAGCATGTCATCTTCGACTACCAGAAGGCCGATTCCCTGAGGACGGCGCACGGCGGCTACGTCGAGCGCATCGGCGTGTGCCGCGATTTTGCTCACCTGGCGATCACGCTCTGCCGGTCGATGAACATCCCGGCGCGTTACTGCACCGGCTATCTCGGCGATATCGGCATCCCGCCGGTTCCCGATCCGATGGACTTCAGCGCCTGGTTCGAAGCCTACCTGGGGGGGCATTGGTACACCTTCGACGCGCGCCACAATACGCCGCGCATCGGCCGCATCCTCATGGCCACCGGCCGGGACGCCACCGACGTGGCGCTCTCGACCAACTTCGGGCCGACCCGGCTGGCGCGGTTCGAGGTGGTCACCGAGGAGGTTTAGAGCGTTTTCGAGCGAAGTGGACGCCGGTTCGCGTGAAGAAAACGCGACAAAACAAACAGCTAGAGCATGTTCCCCAAAAGTGGATACCGGTTTTGGGACAAGATCATGCTCACAACAAAGACTCAGAGCGGGATGATGATTCGGGCATAGGCCGCCGTCCTCAAGATCTTCAGCTTGTCCTCGTGCGTCATGCCCTCGATACCTCATCTGCGATGGCGCGCGTCCATGCCGTTGCCAAACACCCCCGAGATTGTCGAATACCGCAAACGCGGGCCCGTCCCCACGGCCGGATTTCGATCCCGGCCGCACGCACAGGGGGGGCTCCACGGCGCCGTCGGTCCCCTCAGCGCCGCCGCGGGCGACCGGTCCGCGGCGCCGCGGCGGCGCCGCGGTCCGTCGGCAGCAGGGCCTCGATGAAGCGCACATGATCCTCTCGCAAGGCATCCGCCGCCTTGAGGATCATGCGCCGGCCGCGGTTGAACATGAGCTCGATGGCGAGGCCGCGAACGGCGGCGATCATCAGGCGGGCGTGCACCAGCAGGCGGCGATGGTCGCGAATTCCCGCGGCCGTCGCCATCCGCGTGAGATCGGCATCGATGACGTCCTCGATGCGGACCGCCACGGGCCCCAGGCGTTCCGCCAGGCCGGGCTCCCACCGGGCGGCCAGCAGGATCTCGGTCAGGGCGAGGGCGGGCGGCTCTCGTTGCAGCTCCCAGAGCACGTCCGGAAGCAGCATCAAGCCATGCGCAGGCGTCTCGAGTGCGTCGAAGCGGCGCCGGCCGGCTTCCACCATCTGCTCCATCGCGTAGCCCGCCGTGGCCTCCATCATGTCGAGCCGGGTTTGGAACTGATGTAGCATGGAGCCGCGGCTGACCGCCGCGAGCTCGGTGACCGCCTGGGTTGTCGTCGCGCCGTAGCCCCGGGTGCTCAGGCAGAGCGTAGCGGCCTCGAGGAGCCGAAGGCGTGTCTGGGCACCGCGTTCGGTCAAGGGGCGCATTCGGACCACCACCGATGCCGGATCCGCTCGCGTTTGCATGGCGCGTCCTCCCTGCGCTTTGCCTCAAGCCTCGCTCCGCAATTTGGATGAGAACCATCCCGTTGCGGAGAGATCCTCCAAGCCACGGAATCCGCAGCGCTGCTTGTGCGGCGGGTGATTCACCCAAGGGCGAAGCTCTAGAGCATTTCCGCGTTTCTTCGAATCACTGAAATGCTCTATCTGTTTGATTTGCCGCGGTTTCTTCCGGCGAACCGGCGTCCACTTCGCTCGAAAACGCTCTAGGGTAGATCGACTAGTCAGAATAGACTAGTTTCGTTGGCGCAGGGCACGAGATCCTGGGCTCCCTCAGACAAGGAGGACGACGTTTCATGGCTGGGACCAAGCTTCGTTTTGGTGCGTTCATCGCGCCGTTCCATCCCCTCGATGAAAACCCCACGCTCGCCATCGAGCGGGACCTGGAGCTGGTCCAATGGATGGACCGGCTGGGTTATGACGAAGCCTGGATCGGCGAGCATCACTCAGCCGGCTACGAGCTGATCGCGAGTCCGGAGCTGTTCATTGCCACTGCTGCTGAGCGGACCAGGCAAATCCGCCTGGGCACCGGCGTTTCCTCGTTGCCGTATCATCATCCCTTGATGCTGGCAGACCGCATCAATCAGCTCGATCATATCACGCGCGGGCGCGTCATGTTCGGGGCCGGCCCCGGCGCCTTGCCGTCGGACGCCCGCATGATGGGGATCAAGGTCGCCCAGCAGCGCGACATGATGGACGAGGCGCTGGACGCGATCGTCGCCCTGCTGCGCGGCGAGACGGTAACACGCAAGACGGACTGGTTCACGCTGGACGAGGCGCGTCTTCAACTGACGCCGTACTCGCGGCCGTCGGTCGAGATCGCGGTGGCAAGCCAGGTTTCTCCCACGGGTGCTCGCGCGGCCGGCCGGCTCGGCCTGGGCCTGCTGTCGATCGGGGCGACCTCGGTCGGCGGCTTCAATGCGCTCGCGTCCAACTGGGCGATCTGCGAGGAGATGGCCACGAGCCACGGCCAGTCGGTCGACCGGTCGGGCTGGCGCCTGGTGGGGCCCGTGCACATCGCGGAGACGCGCGAGCAGGCCCGCCAGAACGTCCGCTTCGGCCTCGAGAAATGGATCTACTACTTCCGCGAAGTGGCGGCACTGCCGCTCGCGCCCATGGAGGGTGACCCGGTGGACGCGCTGATCGCGTCGGGGCTTGCCGTGATCGGCACCCCGGACGATGCCATCGCCCAGATCGAACGGCTGGAGCGCCAATCCGGCGGTTTCGGCGCCTTCCTGCAACTCGCCCACAACTGGGCCGCGTTCGAGCAGACCAAGCGGTCGTACGAGCTGATGGCGCGCTACGTCTTCCCCCGTTTCCAGGAGCTCAACACCAATCGCCGCGCGTCGCTGGAGTGGGCCCGCGACAATCACGCCGCGCTGTTGGCCGAGCAGGTCCAGGCGGTCGGCAGCCGCGTCGTGCAGCACATCCAGGAGAAGGGCACCGAGAATATCAGCCCCGAGATCCTCGCCATGCTGCCCGGCCAGGGCCCAGCCAAGCCGGCTTGACGCGCGGCGCGATTGGGTGCCCCACCCAATCGCGCCGTCAGCGGCTGCCGCCGGCCATGGTGCCGCCGTCGGCCGTGTAGATGCCGCCGGTGCAGAAGCTCGCCTCGTCGCTGCTGAGGAAGGCGATCAGCGCGGCGATCTCCTCCGGCCGGCCATAGCGCTTCAGCGGGATGCCTGTGAGGAACTTGGTCTTCGCGCCGTCCGGATCGTCCGGCCTGGCGCCCGCCTCGATGGAGCGCATCATGCGCGTCTCCACCGGCGCCGGGTTGACCGTGTTGACGCGGATGTTGTGCGGGGCTCCCTCGAGCGCGGCGCTCTTCATCAAGCCGATCACCGCATGCTTGCTCGCCGTGTAGGCGGCGAGCCCGGCCGCGCCGCGCAGGCCCGCGGTAGAGGAGGTGATGGTGATCGCCCCGCCGCCCCCGCGCCGCAGGGCGGGAAGCAACTGCGCCAGGCCGAGGAAGACGCCGCGCACGTTGACGGCGATGACGCGGTCGAAGTCGGCCGGTGCCAGCTCGTCGATGGCCGCCACGCGCCCCTCGATGCCCGCGTTGAGGACGCCGATGTCGATCCGGCTCCAGCGCTCGAGCGCCAGGGCGACAGCCGCCCGGTTCTGTTCCTCCTCGGTCACGTCGGCGCAAATCCATGCGGCCGACGGCCCGAACGCGGCGGCCAGGTCCGAGAGCGCCTCTGCGTCGAGGTCGGCCAGCACGACCCGAGCCCCCTCGTCGACGAAGCGGGCCGCCGTGGCCCGGCCGATGCCCCCCGTCGCTCCGGTGATGAGCGCGACGGCTCCATCGAGCCGCCGTGTTGCTGCATTGCTCGCCATCGCTCAATCTCTCCCTATGTCGCTCCAGTCGCAGGGAGCCCCTCGAGCCGGATCTGGATGAGTTGCCTCCGGCAGGTTGACCGAGCCGCGCCGGCCGACCTGTCGCGGGCGCTGCGGCTTCAGTTCTTCGCCACGTAGATCGCTTGCGGCGCCATGTATTCCAGCAGACCCTTCATGCCGTTTTCTGCGCCGAAGCCGCTCTGCTTGCGGCCTGCGAACGGGGTGTCGGGCCGCAGATTGAGGTTCTGGTTGACCCACACCGTTCCCGTCTCGATGCGGCGAGCGACGCTGACGGCTTGATCGAGATCCTTCGACCAGATGGCGCCGGCCAGCCCGTAGTCGCTGGCGTTGGCGCGGTCGATGACCTCGTCCACGTCGCTGAACTTCAGCATCGGCAGGATCGGGCCGAAGGCTTCCTCCTGGACGACGCGTGACGATTCCGGCGGGTTGTCGACGATGGTGACCGGCACGAAGAAGCCGCCGTTGTCGGGGATGGCGGCCCCTTCGATCAGCGTCAGCTGGTTGGCGCGGGCATCCTCCAGCAGGTTCATGACACGGTCGTACTGCCGCCGGTTCTGGATCGGGCCGAGTACGGTGCCCTGCTCGGCGCCGTCGCCGACCTTGACCGCCTTGGCGATCGCCGCCAGACGATCGCGCAGGCCGTCGTAGACCGCTTCGTGCACGTAGAGGCGCTTGGTCGCGACGCAGATCTGGGCGCTGTTGTAGAAGGCGCCGAAGAAGATTTTCTGGGCCACCTCGTCGAGGTCGACGTCGGGTAGCACGATGGCCGCGTCGTTGCCGCCCAGCTCCAGCGTGATGCGCTTCAAGTCCTTGGCCGCGCTCTCCATGACGCGCTTGCCGGTGGCGCTGGAGCCGGTGAAGGAGATCTTGTCGAAGCCGGGGTGGGCGGTCATAGCCGGGCCCAGGTCGTCGCCGCCGCAGATCACATTGAGCACGCCGGGCGGGAAGACGTCGCGGAACAGCTCGCCGATCTTCAGAGTGCACAGCGGCGTGAACGGCGAGGGCTTCAGCACCATGGTGTTGCCGGCCAGGAGCGCCGGCGCCACCTTCCACATCGACAGAGTCACCGGGAAGTTCCAGGGCGCGATGGCGCAGATGACACCGAGGGGCACGTACCGCGTCTCGATCAGCTGCTGCTCGGAATCCTCCGAGACCTCCACCGGCGGCCGCATCGTCGAGACCGCGTGCAGCCACTGGGCCGCGCCCTGGATCTCCTGCTTGGCGCCGTCGACCGGTCGGCCTTGCTCATGGGTGAACAGGCGCGCCAATTCGTCGGCGTGGGCCGCCAGCACGTCGCCCGCTTTGCGCAGCAGCTCCTGCCGCTCGTCGATGGGCACCTGGCGCCACCGCTTGAAGGCGGTGCGCGCAGACGCGACCGCCTCGTCGAGCTGGGCGGGCGTACAGTCGGGCGCCTGCGCAAACGCCTCTCCCGTGGCCGGATTGACGACGGGGATCGCCGCGCTCGCGCGCGCGGCGCGGCCGTCGATCGTCATGCTGTAGTCGGCGTTGACATCCATCGCTCGGCTCCTGCTCAGGCGTCCATCAGCAGCACGATCTTCACGCACTCGCCGCGGTGCTGCGCCGCGACCGCCTCGTTGATCTGCTCGAAGGGAAAGGTGGTGATCAGTCGATCGAAGGGCAGCCGCCCGAGCCGGTGGAGGTCCATCAGCTCGGGCAGGAACTCACCCGGATTGCTGTCGCCCTCGATGATGCCCTTGATCGTGTAGCCGAACGTCATCGTCGTGTTGATGTCGCCCGGCAGCGGCGTGCCGGGCGGCGCGACGCCGACCAGGCCGAGCACGCCCTTGGGGGCGAGCGCGGCCACCGCCGCCGGGTACACGGCGGGAATGCCGGTGGTGTCGAAGGCATAGTCGACGCCGGCCGGCACGATGGCGCGCACCGTGGCCGCAAGGTCGGCGTCGGCGGCTGGATCGATGGTGTGGGTCGCGCCGAATTCGCGGGCCAGCGCCCGGCGCGCCGCATGCGGCTCGACCACGATGACGGTGCCGCAGGCCTGCACCTTGGCGCCCATCACGGCGGCCAGGCCGACCGGGCCGCCGCCAAGGATCAGCAGCGACGAGCCCGCCTCGCAGGCGAGCGAGCGCATGATGCTGCCGGCACCGGTCTGGATGCCGCAGCCGAGCGGGCCGATCAGTTCCAGCGGCAGGTCGCCCGGCACCTTCACCACGTTGCGTTCGTAGGTGATGGCGTGGGTGGCGAAGGAGGATTGGCCGAAGAAGTTGCTGGCGACCGGAACGCCCTCGCAGCGCAGCGCCGTCGAGCCGTCCGGCCGCATGCCGGTGTAGTTGAGCTGCGGCATGGTGAGGCAATAGGCGGCGTCACCCCGGTTGCAGCGGTGGCAGGCGCCACAGGAGCGGAAGGTGATGGCGACACGGTCCCCGGGCGCCACCTTGTGGACCTTGGGGCCGACGCGCTCGACGATGCCCGAGCCCTCGTGTCCGAGCACCGCCGGGGCGGCGATCGCACCGGCGTCTCGGAACACGAGGTCGGTGTGACAGACACCGACGCCGATGATGCGGACAAGGATCTCGTCGTCGCGAGGCTCGTCGAGGTCGAGCGTGCGGATCTCGAACGGCTGGCCGGCGCCCGTCGCCACCGCTGCGCGGATCCTCATGGTCGGACTCCGGCGAGGATGGGAGGGTGAAGCGCGCGGCAGCGCCTCGCGCCGGTCGCATCCGCCAGCGCGGACGCCTGATCGTGCAGCAAGATGGATCCTCCCTCCGCGTCCCCGGTGCATGCCGGAGGCGTCCCGCGACCGATACAGTCAGCCGGGGCGCCGCTCAACACCTATAACGCGAGGGGGGATTGCCGACGAATATTCGCAGCCGCTATCGCCGCGCCGCAAGGCCGCTTGAGGGCTTCGCTCTGATCGGGTGGAACCCTGCGATCAGAGAGAGGCATCCAGATGCAGCTTTGCGAGAGCGACGCGAATCTCTCTACGGCCCGGGCTTCCTCACCGCCGCCGCGACCTCGATCGGCCTGGGCAGCAGGCCGAGCGCGAGAAAGGTGTCAGCAATCTTCTGCTGCTCAGCGACGACCGTCGCATCGAGGGGCTTGACGCCGAAGGTCTGCCGCTTGAGCGCGATCTTCAGCACAGGGGCCGGGATGCCCGTACCGGGACTGAGCTCTTCCGCGACGGCGTCCTCGTTGTCCTTCGCCCAGGCGTTGATCTCCTCGATCGCAGCGAGGACGGCATCGATGACCTGCGGGTGGGCGTCGTTGAAGGCCCGCCCGGCGAGGTAGAACTGGCGATTGGCGGCAATCCCGGTCCCGTCGGCGAGTGTGCGCGCGCCGGTTGCGACCTCGGCAGCCGCCTGGAACGGATCCCAGATCACCCAGGCGTCGACCGAGCCGCGTTCGAAAGCCGCCCGTGCGTCGGCGGGCGCCAGAAAGGCCGGCTCGATTTCGGAATACTTCACGCCGGCCTTCTCGAGGGCCTTGACCAGTAGATAGTGGACGTTGGACCCCTTGTTGAAAGCGATCTTCTTGCCGCGCAGGTCGGCCACGGAGGTGATGGGCGAGTCCTTCCTGACCAGGATGGCCTCGCCGCGCGGCGCCGGCGGCTCGAAGCCGGCGTAGACGAAGCCGGCGCCCGCCGCCTGGCCGAAGATCGGCGGCGCCTCGCCGGCGTGGCCGAAGTCGATGGCGCCGACGTTCAGCGCCTCCAGGAGCGGCGGGCCGGAGGGGAACTCCTTCCATTCGACACGGAAGCCAAGGGGCGCGAGCTTCTTTTCCAGGCTGCCCTTGCCCTTGAGCAGGATGACATTGCCGTACTTCTGGTAGCCGACGCGCACGACCTTGTCGTCGGCGCGGGCGGCGGCGGATATCAGGCCGCCGGCCAGCATCAGCAGCCCGGCGGCCAGGGCGAATCTGCGCAGGATGTTCATGTTGCCTCTCGTCGTCTGGTCGAAGCTGCGGAAGCGTCGGGTTGCGCGGCCGAAGCGAGGGAAACCGACGCGCACCCCCCTCGATGCCGAAGAGGTGCAGGCAGTTGATCGATTCGAAACGGCAAAGACCTCAGGCGAGCGGCACCGAGGGACGGCAACACTTATCTACGACGTCGACAAGCCGTGCGCCAAGTGAACAATATTTCAAATATTTCTCGAATTTGGAGAATTTTATTCTATCTGAGGCTGATGAATTAGCGTCTTCTCTTTGCGACAGCTTTCAATGGATGGCGGCGTACATGACGCGCGCCTCCGTCGCCTCGGCGGCGGGGATCTCCTCGACGATGCGGCCGCCGCGCGCCACCAGGATGCGGTCGGAGATGGCGAGGATCTCCGGCAGGTACGACGAGATCACGATGACCGCCTTGCCCTGGCGGGCGACCTCGCGGATCGCCGCGTGGATCTGCGGAATGGCGCCGACATCGACGCCGCGGGTCGGCTCGTCGAAGATCACCAGCGAGGGCTCCTGCACCAGGGACTTCGCCACGACCACCTTCTGCTGATTGCCGCCGGAGTATTCGATGATCTTGAGGCTGCGCTTCAGCGCCGAGATCCCGAGAGCGCCGATCCAGGCGTCGGCGGTGCGCTTGCGCTCGCGCGGCGAGTAGAACCAGCGGCGGCCCAGGCGCGAGGCGAGGCGCCCGAGATAGATGTTCTCGTCGGCTGTCATGGTCTCGAAGAAGCCGTCCTGCTTTCGGTCTTCGGTGATGTAGACGATGCCGTCGTTGATCGCCTGGCTGGGCACCCGGTAGCGCACCGGCTTGCCCTTGAAGTAGATCAGGCCGCCGCGGAGGAGGTTGCGCTTGCGGGCGCCGCAGATGATGTGGGCGATCTCGGTGCGGCCGGCGCCCACGAGCCCCGCCATGCCGACGATCTCGCCGGCGAACACCGAGAACGACATGTTCTTGACCACCGCGCCCATGGTCACGTTCTCGACCGAGAGGACCTTCTCGCGGCGGCCGGCCGACGCTGGCGCGGCCATGCGCGGGGCGGCGTAGGCGCCGCCGGCGACGTCGCGGCCCACCATCATGCGAACCAGTTGCGCGCGGTCGACCTCGCCCGCTTTCACGGTCGCGACGAGCTTGCCGTCGCGCAGCACCGTCAGGCGGTCGGCGATGCTCAGCGCCTCTTCCAGCGCGTGGGAGATGAAGATGATGCCGACACCCTCGTCGCGCAGCCGTCGCAGCAGGTGGAAGAGGTGCTGGATCTCCTCCGGCGTCAGGCTCGCGGTCGGCTCGTCGAAGATGATGACGCGCGCCTGGTAGCGCGCCGCGCGGGCGATCTCGACCATCTGGCGCTTGGCGGTGCCCAGCGTCTCCACCAGGGCCAGCGGATCGACATGGAAATTGAGCGATTGCTGAGACTGTTGGGCGCTGATGTTGAGCTTGCGGAACACCGTGTAGAACGGCTCGCGCCCGAGCTGGAGGTTCTGTGCCACGGTCATCGACGGCACCAGGCTGGTCTCCTGGTAGACCATGGCGACGCCGGCCTTGAGCGCACCGCTCGGCGAGGAGAAGCCGGCCTTGCGCCCGTCGAGCAGATACTCGCCCGTCGTGAGATCGACCGCGCCGGAAATGACCTTGCACAGGGTCGATTTGCCGGCGCCGTTCTCGCCCAGCAAGGCGTGGATCTCGCCGGGACGCAGGTCGAAATCGACGTTTTCGATGGCATGGACGCCGCCGTAGACCTTGCTGGCGGAGACGATGCGGACGAGGGGCGGGGCGCCGTCGCGGGGGGCCGTCGCATCCATCAGTGTGCTCCCCTTGCCTTGGCCGGCAGCTCGACCAACTTGTCGTGGCCCTTGGCGCACGCGATCACCCGCGGCCCGACGGCGCAGACGGAAGTGATGCCGTGGGTGTGGCCGCCGACGCGGCTGTGGAAGCTCTCCACCGGGTCTCCCTCGGGCGACAGGCGCGCGAGCAGGCCGTAGGATCGCGCCGGGGCCCAGGGCTTCTGGATACCGAGCTTCTTGATGCGGCCGATCTGCGTCGGCTCGCGATAGTTGAACGGAGAGGACAGGGCCGGCCCGATCCACAGCTCCGGCGGCACCTCGGCCATCATCTGGGCGCGGAAGCGCGGCTCGCGCAGCACGAACTCGGTGAGCTGACTGCGCAGCGCGAAGAAGGCGATCCAGAAGCCGTCCGTGGCGCGCTTGAGGCGGGCTGGGTAGCCGGCGAAGTTGGGCACCAGCACCCGACCGCCGCCGCCGCGTGGCACCGATACAAGGGAGTGGCTCCAGGCCTCGGTAACGAGGAGCGCGCCCTCGTCGGCCGTCGTCGCCACGCCGTTGGGCCAGGCCAGACCGCCCTTCAGCGTGCGCGCCGCGGCGAGGCGGCTGTCGCAGACGACGAGGCGGCCGCTGGCCGGGGCGGCCGCCATCAGGTCCTGCAGCCAGTCCTCCGGCGGATTGTGGCGCGAGCCGTCGGTGACGAAGACCGTGCCGTCGCTCGCCACGGTGATCGCGGTCGGGCAGCGCAGCGGTGCGCCGTCCACGGCCTCGAGCTGCGCCTCGCCGCGTCCGTCCGGCGTCAGGGCCAGCACGCCGCGGCCGGAGACGCAGGCGAGCAGGCGCCCGTCCGGTGTCCAGGCCAGGCCGCCGACCGGCCGACCCAGATCGGCGAAGACGCGGCGGCTGTCGAAATCGGCTCCCGCGCAGCGCAGCACGGTTGTACCGCTCGACACGTAGAGAGCGCCGTCCGGCCCCGGCGCCAGGTCGTCGGGCGCCGTGATCGGCGCCCCGAGCGCCCGCGCGTCGTCCAGGCGGCTGTTGGGCGACAGCGCGCCGTCCAGCACCGGGATGCCGTGCACCGGCCGGTTGGGAAACAGGATGGCGTCGACGAGGTCCCGCAGCAGCGCCATCACGCCATCTCCCGCACCGGTGCGCGGCGCCCGGCGCTCGGGCTGGCATCGTCCCAATAGGAGGCCCAGCTCGTCCAGGTGGGATCCGCGCCGGGCAGCCGCAGGCGCCCGATCCGGTTGTTCTCGAGGCCGCCGATATAGAGGTGGCCCTTGTGCTCGCGCATGGAGGTGATGGTGGGGTGGGAATGCCCACCTGGATCCCACAGAGTCTCCAGCACGGTGCCGTCGTCGTCGAACTTGGCGATGCAGCCGTAGTTGATACCGGGGCACAGCCATTCATCCGGCGGGATCTGCTTGACCATGCGCACGCGGAAGCCCGGATCGGCCATGGCGAGGTCGTAGACGGGCGAGCGGATGCCCACGAGGGCGAGCCAGTAGGTGCCGTCGGAGGCCCGGTTGATGTTGTCGGGATAGCCGGGGAGGTTGTCGACCAGGATCTCGCATTGTCCCGCTCTCGGGCCGGCGATCCACAGGCGGTGGATGCGGCACAGCCAGGTGCTGGCCCAGAGCACGGACTGGGCGTCGTGCGCCAGGCAGACGCCGTTGGGAAAGGCGAGGTCCTTGAGGATCGTCGTCGAGCGGCCGGTCGCCGGATCATGGCAGATGAGGCGCCCGTTGCCACGCCCCTCGAAGCCGTCCAACGCCCAGTCGGCGAGATCGTAGCGGATCGTCGCCTCGCTGAAGTAGATCTTGCCGTCAGGCGCGATGTCGAGGTCGTCCGCCAGGTAGAGACGAGAATCGTCCTTGAGGCGCAACCACGAGCGGTTGGTCTCGTCGGTCACCTTGAACACCGAGCGGTCCGGCCTGACGCCGTAGACGCCCATGCCGGCGACGCAGACGATCAGGTTCTCCTCGCGGTCCATGGCCATGCCGAGCGGGCGGCCGCCGATGCGCGCGAATTCCTCACGCACCTCGTAGTCGGGGGCCAGGAAGCGGATGATCGAGCCGTTGCGGTTGACCGTGTAGAGGTTGTCCTGCCGGTCGAGGATGACATCCTCAGGCCCCTCGATGCGCTCGTAGGCGATGGCCTCGGCGGCGTGCAGGCGGTCGTTCTCGGCGAAGGCGGTGCCCGCGTCGCGGGCGATCGACGGCGGCGGCGTGAACTCCACCAAGGTCGGGCTGACGTAGATCTTCTGGAGTACCTTGCCCTTGTTCTTCTGCCATTTGACGTTGAAGCCCACCGCCGCGATCAGCAGGAAGCCGATCGTCGCCGTGGTCAGGCTGCCGTGAGTGCCGAGCTGCACGAGGCCGTTGATCAGGAGAAAGATAATGACGGCGCCGATCAGGGCGCGGGCGATGGTGCCGCGGCCTCCGGCGAGGCTGATGCCGCCGAGCACCACGGCGGCCAGCGCGTTGACCTCCCAGCCGACGCCGGTGTCGGTGCCGGAGCTGTTCTGGCGGGCGGCATAGAGGATGCCGGCGAAGGCGGTGAGCAGCCCCGACACGACATAGGCGGTGAACAGGGAGCGCTTGACATCGATGCCGGCGTGGCGCGCCGCCTTGCGGCTCGAGCCGACCGCCATGATCTGCAGCCCCGGCCGCAGGCGGGTCAGATAGATGTGCGCGGCGAGGCCGATGAGGACGAGGCAGACCATGTTGACCGGGATGCCGAAGATCGTGCCGATGCCCAGGAAGTCCCAGGCGTCGCTCGTTTCGGACGCGGAGGCGAGCTCCCGGGTGTAGGCCGTGGTGAGCTTGTTGTAGGAGGCCCGCACGACGATCAGCACCACCATTGTGGTGAGGAACGGGCGCGTCTTGGCGTAGGCGATGAGGCCGCCGTTGATGGCGCCGACCAGGGCGCCGAAGGCGAGCACGCCGATGATCATCACCGGGAACGGCAGGCCGAGGATCTGCAGCAGGTAGAGTGCCAGGAAATTCGCCATGGCGAACACGGCGCCGACGGAAAGGTCGATGCCGCCGGCAAGCACCGCGACGGCCATGGCCATCGCAACCAGCGCCTGCTCCGGGAAGCTGCGCATGAGCTGCTGCAGGTTCGGCCAGCCGGCATATCCGGGGATGGTCAGCACGAACGCGAGGAAGACGAGGCACATCAGCGTGAACGGAACGATGGGTTCCATCCAGCGCTTCTCCAGCAGCTCGCTGATGAACAATTGTGGCGAGTGGCGGTACCAGAGGCGCCGGACCGAATCCATAAGAGGAGGCTCCGTTTCGACCGACGCAGGTGGCGCGGGTCCGTGCCGGGCGGCGCGGCGTTCGCGCATCCGGCGAGGCGGGCGGCGGCGTCAGCCGGCGGCCCCGACGAAACTGGCCGGGCCGACGGGCCGCCGCGGTGGGCGGCGGCCCGTCGGCAGGGCCGTCATTCCTTCGGTACTGTGAAGCAATAGGCGCGGTCGTCCTTGCTCTTCACCCAGTAGTTAGTTGTATAATACGCAAGCTTCTTGCTGCCCGGCTTGTCGCCGTTCTGCAACAGGCCGAGCACGGCGTTGACGATGGCTTCACCCTGTGTGTCGGCGCGATAGGACAGGTTTTTGGTGAACAGGCCCTGCTCGAGCAGGTCGCAGTCGGCGGGCTGACCGTCGCTGGCGACGTAGATCTTCACCTGGCCCTGCTTGCCGGCATTCTTGACGGCCTGCGCCGCGCCGGCGGTCATCGGTCCCCAGACGCTCAGGATGGCGCATAGGTCCGGGTGCTGCTGCAGCACGGTCGTGGTGATGTCGCCGGCCTTGTTGGCGTCCCAGTTCGCCGGCTGCGAGGAGACCAGCTTGATCGTGGGATCGGTCTTGAGCACTTCGGTGGCGGCCTTCGCCATGTCGAGCGAATAGGCGGCGGTGGCTTCCCCCTCCAGGATCGCCACCTTGCCCGAGCCCTTGCCGCCGCCGCACTCGGCGACCACGTCCTTGGCCAGCATGCGTCCGAGCTTGGGCACGTCGGCGCCGACATAGGCATCGGTGAGCGTGTTCGATGCCATGTTCACCTGCACGACGTAGATGCCGGCATCCATCGCCCGCTTCAGCTCGCGGGCCAGCAGGTTGGCGGTTGGATTCTGCACGATCAGCACGTCGGGCTTCTCGTTGATCAGCGTGCTCACGGCCTGCAACTGCACGTCCGACTTGAAATTGGGGTCGCGCACGACGAGCTTCATGCCGTAGTCGTCGAAATGCGCCTTCATCACCCGTGTCCAGGTGGACTCGAGCACGCCGAGCCACACCGGCACCCAGGCGACGGTCTTGCCTTTGACCGCTTTTTCGAAGCTGGCATGCAGTTCTTCGCGCGGGTCCGCCGCCCGGGCAGGCGTCAAGGTCGCCGCGGCGAGGAGGCCGGCGGCGAGTGCCGCCGCCGCCGATTTCACGAAGATGGATCCTTTGCTCATGGTCACCCTCCCGTAGATATTATTGGTGCTGTTACGTCCACAGCATGGTATTCGGCGCGATTCAGTCGCCCTGCTTGGCCGTCTCTTCTTCCCGCGGATGCATGTAACTGTCGATGCCGATGGCCGCGAGCAACACGATGCCCTTGATGATGTCCTGGGTCTGCGTGTCCAGGTTCATGATGGTCATGCCGTTCAGCAGCACGCCGATCAGCAGGGTGCCGGCGACGACACTGAACACGTTGCCGCGGCCGCCCACGAGGCTCACTCCGCCGAGCACCACCACGAGGATCACGTCGAAGATCAGCGTGGACTCCGCGATCTGGAGATGCATGAGCGCCGTCGACGCCACCATCATCAGGCCGCCGATATAGCCGATGGTGGCTGACAAGGCGTATTCCAGCATGGTCAGCGGCCGCACGCCGATGCCCGACAGGCGCGCCGCCGCCACGTTGTCGCCGTGCGCGTAGATGAAGCGCCCGAGCACGGTGCGCGACAGGAAGACGTGCACGACCACCGCGCAACCGGCAAAGACGAGCAGCGGCACCGGAATGCCCCCCGCGACGTTGCGTCCGAGCGCCAGGAGACCGTCGTGGCCCGGCGACAGGAACACCTGATAATGCGGCACCACGAACGCCCGCGTCAGGCCGACGACGAAGAGCCCCATGGCCAGCGTCGCGAACAGCGCCGGGATCTCGACGACGGCGATCAGGAAGCCGTTGGCGACGCCGATCGTCACGGCGAGAACGAGGCCGAGCAGCAGCGCGACGCCGCTCGACAGGCCGGCGTTGATCAGCGTCACCGCCAAGGCGGCCGAGACGGCCAGCGTCGCGATCTGCGACAGGTCGATGCCCCGACCGATGACGACGAGCGCCATGCCCAGCGCCAGGACGCCGAGAATCGATACCGCACGGGCCAAAGCCAGAGCGTTGCCGACGCTGAAGAAGCCGGGGAGAGTGATGCTGAAAACGGCCGCGGCAGCGACGGCAAAGCCCATGACGGCGAGCGCCTGCGAAGGTCTGAAGCCACCTCGCCGCTGTGCGGTGTCCGCCATGGTCGCGTTCGTCCCCGTTGTTCCCTCGATCCGGTCCGCATGCGGAGCCAGTTGCCGTGTCGGCGTGGGAGCAGTGCGCCTTTAGCGCTTGCTATGAACGTTCCAGCGCCGTGCTGCTCTGTCAAGGATTTTATCCAAACGGGCCGAAAGATCCAGAAATCCGCTCGCATCCATCGCATTTGAAGTAAAATCGGATACAATCGCGGCAACCGTGATCGTTGAATCTACGGGTGGGAGGCGCAGGGCGGCCGCAATGACGAAGGGCAGCGGGCGGGACGAGCGGCTTCTCGGCGTGCAAATCGCCGAGCAGTTGCGACAGGGAATTCTGCGCGGCGACTGGAAGCCGGGCAGCCGCATCCAGCAGGACCGCCTGGCCGAGCAGTTCGGCGCCAGCCGCATCCCGGTGCGCGAGGCCCTGCGGCTACTGGAGAACGAGGGCCTGGTCGTCCTCGTGCCGAACAGCAGCGCCTGGATCAGCAAGCTCGACAAGGCCGAATGCATCGAGGTTTACATGATGCGCGAGCGCCTCGAGCCGCTGGCCCTGGCGCAGAGCGTCGCACATCTGTCGGACGGGGACATCGGCGAGCTCTCCGCCCTGGCCGCCCGCGCCAGGGTCACTCCGGATATCGAGGACTACATCCAGCTCGATCGCGAGCTTCACCTCCTCAGCGTGCGCCGCGCGCCGATGCCGCGCCTGCTGACCACGATCGAGCGCTTCTGGAACATCACGCAGCCCTATCGGCGCAATTATCTCGCCACCACGGGCGCGGAGGGGCGCTGGATCAGCGACGTCGAACACACCCTGATGATCGAGGCGATCAAGCGTCGGGACGCGGAGGAGGCCGGCCGGATGCTCGGAGCACACATTCGCAGGACGCGGTTGCACCTGGAGCAGGCAGCGTGGGTGGCCGAATAAGCCTCTGCCGCGCCTCCGGGCCGCCCCGTGTCCGCCAAATAGTTGAGAGCGAAGCGCGCTTCCGCGGCAGGCGCGGATTTTACCCAATCGGCATGGAAACACTCTAGGATGGTGCGTCGCACACAGCTGGATCGCTCGGTCGCGGTCCCGCCAACCGGAGCATTGCGTTGCTTCGCCGAGCTATACCAACTGCTCTGTGGACCTTCATCGTCGCCGTGGGGGCCCTGCCGTGGGCCAGCGGCCCAGCCCAGGCCATGAACTTCCGTCTGGTGCAGCTCCAGGACCCGCGTTGCGGCCGCGGCTGCCCACCGATCATCGCTGCGGAGGGGGAGATCACGCCCGGCACCACGGCCCGCTTCGTCGAGTTCACGCGCCAGGCGATGGACCGGGGGCCGGTGAGCAACCTCGTCCTCATCAACTCGCCCGGCGGCGTCGTCATCGAATCCCTGACACTGGGAATGGTATTGCGGGAGATCGGTGCTTCTGTGGCGGTCGCACGGGCCGGTGGTCAGGGGTTGAGCGGCGGCACCTGCTACTCGGCCTGCGTCTATGCGTTGATGGGCGGCAGCCGCCGCATCGCGCCGCCGGGGAGTCGCCTGGGCGTGCATCGCGCCTTCATGGGCCGCCCCGGCCAGCATTGGGGGCCGGCCCGCGGGGCGCGGCCGCCGGCGGGGCTGACGAACGCTATGCGCCAGTACGCACGCGCCATGGGCGTGGATCCCGCGGTGATCAGCATCGCCGAGCGTACGCCGTCCAACTCGATCCATAAGTTTCGCAGCCAGGAACTGTCGCGCCTGCGGCTTGCGCGCTGACGGCACGCTCGCGACCGCGAGGCCGCCGCGCGCGGCCGGGACAGACAAGATCGAGCGCGGCCAAGCGGCTCAGCGCCCGGCCGCACCCTTTCGCTCTTGCGGCGTAGCCGCGGCTGCGGTTGGTTAGTACCGGTAGCGCCTCGGCGTCGTGGCATTGCCGACGATGGCACCGCCGACACCGCCGATGGCGGCACCAGCCAAGGCGCCGCCGGCCGAACCTGACGCCACTCCGCCGACGAGGGCTCCCGCGCCCGCGCCGATGGCAGCACCGCCGAGAGTGCGGTCGGTGCGGTTATAGGGGTTGCAAGCGACCAGCCCGAGCGCAAGCATTCCGACGATGCACAGCTGTTTCATTCAGAGTCCCTCCTCCATACCGATAATCTGCGGCATGGCTGCAGGTTCCATGCGGGGCGATTCGGGTCAATACCCGCGGCTGCGTCGGTCGGCAGGCGGCCGTTGACCCTTGCGCGCGCCCGGCCACCGCGGCGCTTCCACGGCGGAACACGGGACCCGAACTCACCTCGCGGCCTTCTCCACGCGGCGCAGTTGCGCCTTGCGATGCGGGGCCTACGCGGCATTGGCTCGCCGCGGGCGTCGCTCCGTCACGCGCGCCGGGCCCGTCAGCGGGCGCGCGCCGCCCACGCTTCTAGCTGGTCGGCTGGCTCGTCACGCCGCCCCCGTCGCCCATCGTCAAGGTGATCAACCCGGGAGATAATCGTGGCCGGTTACCTGCTCCAGCTTGCAGCGTGGATGGCCGTCATGGCCGTCCTGATTCTGTGGCCGGCCGGCAAGCTGGCCTATCCGGGCGGCTGGGTGCTCATCGGACTGTTCGGGACCGGCGGCCTGGCGATGATCCTTTGGCTGGCGGCGTATAGTCCGAGCCTGCTGCGCGAGCGCATGGCCGCGCCATTCCAGCGCGATCAGAAGCCGTGGGATCGGGCGTGGCTGGCGTTCTTCATCGTCGGATTCGGCGGTTGGATGGCCTTCATGGCTGGGATGCGGGGCGCACGGACTTTGCGGCGGTGCCGCCATGGCTCCAGGTCGTCGGGGGCCTCTTCGTCGTGATCAACGGTGCCGGCACCTGGTGGACGTTCCGCGAGAACGCCTTCGCCGCCCCGGTGGTGAAGCTCCAGCAGGGCCAGCGGGTGATCGACACCGGCCCCTACGCCATCGTGCGTCATCCAATGTATGCGAGCGTGCTGTTCCTCCTCGTCGGCATGCCGCTGCTGCTCGGCTCCTGGCTGGGTCTGGCTTTCGCCGGCGTGCTGATCCTCGCCGTCGCGTGGCGCTCGGTGCATGAGGAGGCAACCCTGCGCGCAGGCCTCGACGGCTACGACGCTTATGCGGCGCGCGTGCGCTACCGTTTCGTTCCGTTGCTCTGGTAGCCGCCGTGCCGCCGGGACGCTTTGCGATCGGTGAGATCATCCGATCGCAGGGCAAGCGCTCAGGCCTTGACGAGATGCGGCTTGACGCGCTGGCCGTCGATCAGCTTGCGGTACACGCCGAGGTACTGGCGGGCCATGCGCTCGGCGGTGAACCGCTCCTCGAACCGCCGCCGGACGGTGGCGCGCGAGATCGCGCTCAAGTCGCGCACCGAGCCGGCCGCGCTCACGACATCCTCGACGACGAAGCCGGTGACGCCGTGCTCGACGATCTCGGGTACCGAGCCGCGGTTGAAGGCGATCACCGGCGTGCCGCAGGCCATCGCCTCGATCATCACCAGCCCGAAGGGCTCGGGCCAGTCGATCGGGACCAGCAGGGCCATGGCGCCGCTCAGAAACTCCGATTTCTCCGCATCGCCGATCTCGCCGATGTAATCGACGTTCGGAGCCGCCAGCAGCGGGCGGATGGTCTCGTCGAAGTAGTCCTGATCGGCCCGGTCGACCTTGGCGGCGATCTTGAGCGGCAGGCCGCTGAGCTGGGCGATACGGATCGCGCGGTCGACGCGCTTTTCCGGCGAGATGCGGCCCAGGAAGGCGAGATATTCAGGCCGTGCTGCAGTTGGACGCAGCAGGTCGGAGGGCATGCCGTGATGTACGGTCGAGACCCAGTTGGCCATCTGCACCGGTCGCCGCTGCGCATCCGATATGGAGATCACCGGGACGGTATCGAAGGTCGTGAACGCCGGCTGGTGCTCGGGCAGGTCGAGGCGGCCGTGCAACGTCGTCACGAAGGGCGTCGGTTGCCGCGACATGAGCGAGAAGGGATAATAGTCCAGATGGAAGTGCATCAGATCGAATTCGCCCGCCCGACGGTAGACCTGCTCGATCATCGACATGTGAAGCGCATTCGGGTCGCGTACGGTTCCGTCGAGACGCAGCGAACGGGGCCACAGTGCCTCGAGCCGTGCGGTCGTCACCGAGTCACCGCTGGCGAACAGCGTAACATCTTGACCTAGGGCGACGAGCTCCTCAGTCAACCACGACACCACCCGCTCGGTCCCGCCATACAACGTCGGCGGCACGGCTTCCGTCAGCGGGGCTATTTGCGCGATCCTCATCCTGTCATCATTCTCCGGCTGGTTGCGGTTCCATCTCGTAAGGTGAAGCCGACTTGTCCCGCAATGCAACATTTGATTGGATGAGTTAGTTCCCTGCCGGATCAAGCGTCCTTGCCCGCGTCAGAGAGAGGCAATTCCATCCGTGCAAAATGACCTTTGCCGCTATGCGGATCGCCCACTAGCGTTCTTCTTCCGCTATATCAGCCGTCGTCCAATCTCTCACGCGGTGATCCTCGTCGCCGTCCTGGCAGCCGTGATCTGCTCGGTGAGCACCCAGTACGGCGTCAAGTTCTTGGTCGATTCCCTTTCTGTCGATCCCACCACGGGCCCGAGCCCGTGGCCGGCCTTCGCGCTGCTGGTGGCGTTCATCGCCGCGGACAATTTTCTGTGGCGGATTGCCACGTGGGTCTCGAGCTACGCCTTCGTCGGCGTGACCGGAGACCTGAGATCGGAGCTGTTTCGCCATCTCACCGGCCATGCGCCCAGCTATTTCGCAGATCGTCTGCCGGGGGTGCTGACCAGCCGCGTCACGGCGACCTCCAACGCCGTGTTCCAGGTCGAAAACCTGTTCTTCTGGAACGTGATGCCGCCCTGCGTGGCGACCGTCGGCGCAATTGCGCTGCTGGCCACAGTCAGCGTCGAGATGGCGGTGGTACTGGTCGTCATCTCGGCCTGCGTCATGGTCGCGATGTTCCGCATCGCGGCCAATGGCCGCCCCCTGCATCACGCGTTCGCCGACAAGGCGGCGGCGGTGGACGGCGAGATGGTCGACGTGGTCGGCAACATGGGGATGGTGCGGGCATTCGGCGGCATCGCGCGCGAGCATCGCCGCTTCGACCGCAAGATCGGCGACGAGTTGGTGGCCCGCCGCCGCAGCCTGCTGTACCTGGAGAAGCTGCGTCTCTCCCACGCGGCGATCGTGGTGGTCATGACCTGCGGCCTGCTGGCCTGGGCCCTCTTGCTCTGGCGGCAGAAGCAGGCGACCGCCGGCGACGTGGTGCTGGTCTGCACTCTCGGCATATCTGTTCTGAGCGCCACGCGTGACTTAGCGGTCGCCTCTGTCGATGCAACTCAGCACCTGGCGCGACTGGCGGAGGCCTTGCTGACCCTGCTCTCCCCCCACGAGCTGCGCGACCATCCCCGGGCTTTCGCCCTGGTGCCCAATGGCGCCCGTGTGCGGTTCGAGCGCGTCTCGTTCCGTTATCCCAGTGGCAAGCACGTTTTCGATGGCCTCAACCTGGACATCCGGCCCGGCCAGCGCGTCGGGGTGGTCGGCCCGTCGGGCGGCGGCAAGTCGACCCTGGTCGCGCTGCTGCAGCGCTTCTACGACGTGCAGGGCGGGCGGATCCTCATCGACGGCCACGACGTCGCCCACGCGACCGACGACAGCCTGCGGCAGGCGATCACCGTCGTGCCGCAGGATACCGCGCTGCTCAACCGCACGTTGCTCGACAACATCCGCTACGGCCGGCCCGGCGCCAGCGACAAGGAGATCTGGGATGCGGTGGTCGCAGCGCGCTGTCAGCCGTTCGTCGACAACTTGCCCGAGGGCCTGCTCACCGTCGTCGGCGACCGGGGGGTGAAGCTCTCCGGCGGCCAGCGCCAGCGCATCGCCATTGCCCGCGCCTTCCTCAAGGACGCGCCGCTGCTGATCCTCGACGAGGCCACCTCCGCCCTCGATAGCGAGTCGGAGGAGGCGATCCGCGAGGCTCTCGAGCGGCTGATGGTCGGACGGACGGTGATCGCCATCGCCCACCGCATCTCCACCCTGCGCAACTACGACCGCATTCTGGTGCTCCAGCGCGGCAAGCTGGTCCAGGATGGCCCGCCCGATGTCCTGATGCGGCAGGAGGGCGCCTACCGCTATCTGGTGGAGCGCGAGCTCGGCCGGCTGTCCAAGCGGGTCGCCTGACGTCCGCCTCGGCGATGCCCGCGCTGACGCTTGCCGTCGGCGCGGCGGTCGCCCGCGGGCCCGCTCAGCGGAGCCACCAGGCGAGCGCCGGCGCCAGCAGCACGTTGGAGAGCCCGACGAGCACCATGACGAGGCCGGCGATGGAGCCCTCCTCGCGACCGATCTCATGCGCTTTGGCGGTACCGGCGCCATGGGCGCCGACGCCGAGGAGGGCGCCGCGCGCCAGGGCCGAGCGGATCGGCAGCCACGTGAGCATTGCCTCGCCGAGCACGGCGCCGAGGACGCCGGTCAGCACTACGAACACGGCGGTGAGGTCGGGAATGCCGCCGATGTCGCGGGACACCTCCATGGCGAACGGTGTGCTGATCGAGCGTGGCAGCAGGCTCAGCCGCAGGGCGCCGTCGAGGCCGAGCAGGGTGGCCAGTCCCCACCCGGTCAGGACGGCGGTGGCGCAGCCGGTGAGCATGCCGATCCCCAGCACCGGCCAGTGGCGGCAAATCAGCGTGCGCTGCTCGTAGATGGGCACCGCGAAGGCGACGGTCGCCGGGCCCAGCAGCGCGACGAGCCAGCCGGTGCCGCCGATGTAGTCGCCGTAGCTGACGTGGCAGGTGAGCACGACGACGATCAGTAGCGCCGGGGTTACCGCCAGCGGCATCAGCCACCAGCGTGGCCAGCGGCGATAAAGGCGCTTGGACGCCAGGTAGAATCCGATCGTCAGGGCCGACCAGAATAGGGCCGGGGCCAGCGGATCAGCGTGAGAGGGGAGGGGCATGCCTCAACCTCCAGCGATAGCACAGGTCGACGGTGAGGGCCGTGACGCCCATGACCGCCGCCGTCCCGGCGAGGATGACGATCAGGATCTTCAGGCCGAGCAGCCCGAGCAGTTCGCGATGGTCGATGATCGCCAGGACCGCGGGCACGAAGAACAGCAGCATGTCGGCCAGGAACCACTCGGCGCCGCGCCGCACGCTGATCGGGGTGAGCCGCCGGCTCGCCAGCAGCGCCAGCACGATGGCCATGCCGACGACGCCGCCGGGCAGGGGCAGGCCAAGGAGCCGGACGAGTGCTTCACCGGCCAGCCAAAAGCTCATGATCAGGCTGATCTGGCCGAGGCGGCTGCGACGCATGCGGCGGCGAAGACGGGCCGTGAGCGGGCGAGCGGGCATCAGGATCTCCGCCACGCAAGATATGCTGCGTTGTCCCATGCACAAAATGACTTGTTTGAATAATGTATATTCTGATATCGACTGGACATGGAGCTTCGAACGCTGCGCGCCTTCGTCGAGGTCGTGCGCCAGGGCAGCTTTTCGCGGGCCGCCAAGGTGGTGTTCGCCACGCAATCGACCGTCAGCAAGGCGGTCAAGCAGCTCGAGGACGAACTGGGCGTGCCTTTGCTCGATCGCATCGGACACCGCAGCACGCTCACAGTCGCCGGTGAGGTCGTCTACCGACGCGCGGTCCAGATGCTGGCGCAGCGCGACGACCTCATGTCCGAGTTGCAGGATCTCCAGGGCCTGCGGCGGGGGACGCTGAGGCTGGGTCTCCCGCCGGTGGGCTCAAGCACGCTCTTCGCGCCGCTCTTCGCGATCTATCGCAATCGCCACCCGGGCATCGACATCCGGCTCGTCGAGCACGGCAGCGACCGGCTGGAGGAGATCCTGCGGAACGGCGAGATCGATTTGGCCGCCTTGCTGCTGCCGGTATCGGAGGAGTTCGCGTGGCAGCAGGTGCGGCGCGAGCCGCTGGTCGCGCTGCTGCCCGCTGCCCACGCGCTGGCGCAGCGCACGTCAGTGACGCTCGTCGACCTCAAGGATGTCCCCTTCGTCCTGTTCGAGACGGGCTTTGCGTTGAATCGCATCATTCTCGGCGCGTCCCGGCGCCACGGCTTCGAGCCGGTGGTGGCGGCCCGTAGCAGCCAGATCGACTTCGTCGTGGAACTCGCCGCCGTCGGTCTCGGCGTCGCCTTCCTGCCGCGCATGATCGCGCAGCAGCGCCCCCATCCCGCCGTCGCCCGCGTGCCGCTCGCCGAGCCGCAGACGGGTTGGGACATCGCCATGATCTGGCGCCGCGGCGCCTATCTGTCCCAGGCGGCCCAGGCCTGGCTTGCCCTCGTCCGCGAAATTCATCCCGGGCGGGCCACTCGCCCGGCGTGATTGTCACAATTCCATCGGCGACTGGATCGTAGTCGGGCAATTCATTTGAATGTGCTGCATCGCAGCATAAGTTCCGCGTCGGCTCCGGTTGCCGGCGCCGCCGGGAGGACGGGCGGCCGGGCCGAGGGTTTCGCAATCGGGCGCATCAGGCTGTGCCCGACACTCGGTGATGCTGATGCCCACGCAACCTCCAGCTTTGTCCACCCACGGCCTGTCGGCCTCCCGACTTCCGTTGCTCGCGCTCGCGATCGCGTCATTCGGCATCGGCACCACCGAATTCGTGATCATGGGGCTGCTGCCCGACGTGGCGACGGACCTCGCAGTGACGATTCCGCAGGCGGGCCTGCTGGTGACGGGCTATGCGCTGAGCGTCACGTTCGGTTCGCCCATTCTCGCTATCGCGACGGCACGCATGCAGCGCAAGCGGGCTCTGCTCGTCCTGATCGCCATCTTCATCCTGGGCAACCTGCTTTGCGCCGTGGCGCCGGGCTATGCGCTGCTGATGGCAGCCCGCATCGTGACGGCGCTCTGCCACGGTGCCTTCTTCGGTCTCGGCGCCGTCGTGGCGGCCGCCCTCGTCGAGCCGCATCGGAGGGCCCAGGCGATCGCCATGATGTTCGCCGGCCTCACCCTGGCCAACGTGCTCGGCGTGCCCTTTGGGACGGCGCTTGGGCAGGCGCTGGGCTGGCGCGACACCTTCTTCGCCGTCGCAGCCATCGGGGTTCTGGCGGCGCTGGCGCTCCAGGCCTGGCTGCCGCGGGAGCTGCCGGTGCCGCCGATGGATCTGGCGCGCGAGGCCCGCTCCCTCGGCCGCGTCCAGGTGCTCCTCGCCATGCTGATCAGCGTCGTCACGTCGGCGAGCCTGTTCAGCGTCTTCACCTACATCGCACCGATTCTTGAGCAGGTGAGCGGAGTGTCGCAGCACGGCGTCACCCTGATGCTGCTTCTGTTCGGCGTCGGGCTGACCATTGGCAATGTCCTCGGCGGGCGGCTTGCCGATGCTCGGCGGCCCGGACAGGCGCGAGGTCGAGATCCGGGCTGGCGACGTCGCGCTGCTGCCGGTCGGCACCGGCCATTGCCGGTTGGAGGCGCGCCAGGATTTCCTGGTCGTCGGGGCCTACCCGCCGGGACAGAGCCCGGACCTCGTCCGTACGGCGCCGACGGCGGAGATGAGCGAGCGTATCGCGAAGCATGCGTTCCCGTCGTCCGATCCCGTGGCGGGCGCGGGGGGCCCGCTCGCCTCCTTCTTGCGCGCCGCCTGACCGACGCGACCGCCGTCGGAGAACGCCGAGCAGCCCAAGCGCCAGCGGCGCGGCGAAGCCGGCCGAGCCATGACGGTCAATACCGGATGGTCCAGCGCAGGCCGACGATTGCCGCGTCGGCGAGACGGCCGGCGGCCGGGTAGCGAGGGTTGCGGAGGCCGCCGCCCGGCCGAATGATGTACTGGAAGTCGGGCTGCACCGAGATGCCGGGGCCGAGCACCACCTGGTAGGTGGCCTCCAGAACCGTTTCCGCCTTGCGCACGAAGCCGCCGCCATCGTCGCCGAGCAGGATGGCGTCGCGATCAGCCCCGCGCGCCCCGCCGGAGAAGCGCGCGTGGGCGATAGCGACGCCAAGCGTGTCGTCCGAGCGGCCGGGGAGCAGCCCCTTATAGGCAAGGCCGGCGTCAACATAGAAATCGACGGGATTGCGGTCGCCCAGTGAGGCGGCGACGCGGACGAAGGCGCTGGCGCCGTCGTTGGGGTCGTTCGGCTCGCGGTAGATCGTCTGATCGATCATGCCGTAGACGCCTGAATTGCCGCGCAATCGGCGGGCGGCCCCCTCGGCGGTGGCGCCGGAAAGGGCGAGCCCGCCCACCTCGTGGCGCAAGGAGTCGAACCGGCCGAAGTGGTGCCAGCCTCCGACCGTGATGGTGCCTGGTTGGCCCTTTGAGCCGGCGTCGATGTTGTAGGCATAGGCGATCTCGCCGATGACGAACGCCGGGTCGGTGACGCGGAAATTCGTTCCCCGGCGGTTTCGCCGCTGTGGCTCGGGCTGAAGCCCGAGGCGATCGGGCCCAGCGGGGTCGCCGTTGAAGACGCCGACCTGGAACGAGAGGTTCTCGTTCGGCACGTATTTGACCCGTGCGCCCGGCGTCGCCAGCGGATAGATCGGGCCGCCGCTCGGCAGATCCATGGCCAGGATGGCCGGCCAGCCGAAGGTCGAGTTGACGAACAGCGTCGCCGTCTGGCTGACGGCGAACTCCGTGTCGGCGGCGAGTTGCCCGGCCCTGAGCGACAGCCGGTCATCGAACAGGCGCTGCTCGAACCACAGCTCGAAGAGCCGCGACGAGGGCAGGGCCTCGATGCCGCTCGCCGTCATGCCGTTGCCGATGTAGCTGTGCGAGATGTCGGCTCCCTGAATCTGGTAGAAGGTGGCGTGGGCGGCGCCTCCCTTCCAGCCGACGAGCTTCTCGATATCGAGGTCTATTTGGGCGTCCAGCCTGCCCGCGTAGACGCCGCCTCGGCGTCTGCCTCCCGAGGCGTTGCCCAGAACCTCGCCGATATAGGTGAGGCTGTAGTCCACGCCATGCCGCTTCAGGAAGGCGCGATAGCCGCCGGGGTCGCCCAGGGGCCCCAGGCCGTCGGCGATCGACGTCGTCACGTTCGCCGACGGCTTGGCCGACGTGTCGGGCTGCGCGACCGAGGTCTGCGGATCGCCACCGGCGCCGAACGGCGAGCCGATGGCTGGAGCCTCGGCCGCGATGCGCCTTGCCTCTGCGGCACGCCTCGCTTCACTGGCCTCCAATGCCCAGGCGGGCGCGCTGCCGCAGCACGCCCAGCAGGCGAGCGCGATGGTGCTGCGGTTTGGTCTGCGGGAGCGGTCCATGCGCATGAGGCGACGTTGTTCTGGTGACACTCGCATGAACGGCTGCGCTCAACCACCGGCTAAGTTTCAACTTCGCACATGCCTATCAGCCATCGGCTGCCCGGACATGACAGTGGGATCGCGCAATCAGGCACCCCGCGATCGCGCGACGCGTTGGCCTCTTGCGCCCGGGTGCCTCGCCTCAAGGGCGAGCCAAGGCCCGAGCCAGAAACGCCCGAATGAGTGATGCAATGTCCGCTGCGTGCGTCTCCAGCGCGAAATGCCCGGTGTCGAGCAGATGGACCTCGGCGTTGGGGTTGTCGCGCCTGAAGGCCTCGGCGCCCGGCGGCAGGAAGAACGGATCGTGCCTGCCCCACACCGCCAGCACCGGCGGCCGGCGCGTCGCGAAATAGCTTTGGAAGGCTGGATAGAGCGCGACGTTGGCGGCGTAGTTGCCGAACAGGTCCAGCTGGATCTCGTCCTGGCCGGGACGTGACAGCAGGGCGTAGTCCAGCCAATACGATTCAGGCGCCACCTTGGTCTCATCGGGTACGCCGTGCACGTATTGCCAGCGGGTGCCCTCGAGGGTGAGCAAGGAGCGGAGGGCGTCACGGTTCTCCTGGCTCGGCTCCTGCCAGTATTGTCGGATCGGCGCCCAACCGTCGCTCAAGCCCTCCTCGTAGGCGTTGCCGTTCTGGGAAATGATGCCCGTCACCCGCTGTGGGCGCGACAGCGCCAGGCGAAAGCCGACCGGCGCGCCATAGTCGAAGACGTAGAGGGCATAGCTCGCAAGGCCGATGACGTCGGTGAACTGCTCGATCACCTTGGCCAGATTGTCGAAGGTGTAGTCGAACTGGCCGCGTTCGGGTGTGGTGGTGAAGCCGAAGCCCGGCAGATCCGGCGCCACGACGTGATAGCTGTCGGCCAGGCGTGGGATGAGATCGCGGAACATGTGCGACGAACTGGGAAAGCCGTGCAGCAACAGCAGCGCCGGCTTCGCTGGATCGCCGGCCTCCCGGTAGAACACCGTGACCGGGCCGACGGCCGCGGTGCGCAAGGCGACATTCGTGGTCGTGGACAGGGGCATCGTCGATCTCCCGAGGTAATGCGGCGGTGCCGTCCGCCGTCCTCGGGACCGATGTACGGCGTTGCATGACGCCGATGAATTCCTAGACTGCGACAGTCAGTGTTTCAGATTTCGGAATAATGATGGATCGCATAGACGCGATGAAGGTGTTCGTCACGACGCTGGACGAGGGGAGCCTCGCCGGGGCAGGGCGCCGCCTCGGGCGCTCGCCCGCCGCGGTGAGCCGGGCGCTGGCGCTGCTCGAGGCCCACGTCGGAGTGCAATTGCTCCATCGCACCACGCGCTCGATCCGGCTGAGCGAAGCGGGCGAGCGCTACGCCGCCGCCTGCCGGCGTGTGCTCACCGATCTGGAGGAGGCGGACATGCTCGCCGCCGGCGAGCGCTCGGCGCCGCGCGGCACCTTGACCATCACGGCGCCGGTGGTCAGCGGCGAAGACGTGCTCCGGCCGGTTCTCGACGCCTTCCTCGACGCTTTTCCGGCGGTTGCCGCGCGGCTCTATCTGCTCGACCGACCGGTGAATCTCGTCGACGAGGGCATCGATGTCGCCCTGCGCATCGCGCATCTGCCGGATTCGTCGATGGTGGCCGTGCGGGTCGGCGAGGTGCGGCGCATCGTGACGGCGTCGCCCCGCTATCTTGCGGCCCACCCAAGGGTCGACGAGCCCGCAGACCTCGCCAAGCACCGGATCATCGCCATGACCCATTTCGGGCCGGATTCGTGGAGCTTTCCGCCGGCGAGCGGCTCGTCGGTGTCGCGAAACGTGCCATTCACGCCTCGCTTCGTCGTCAATAGCGTGCGCGCCGCCGTTGCTTCGGCCGTCGACGGGCACGGCGTGACGCGGCTGTTCTCCTATCATGTGGCAGAGGAGGTGCGCAGGGGCCGGCTTGCAGTGATCCTGACGCAGGCCGAGCACGCGCCGCTGCCAGTGCACCTCATCACGCCCGAGGGCCGGTTGTCGGCCCCGAAGGTACGGGCCTTCGTCGACTACGCGGTACCGCGCCTGCGCGCCGTGTTCGCCCGCCTAAAGACGGATGCCGCCGGCTGACGAACCGTCATTCGCTCGAAATGCGCAAGAGTGTCCGCCGCAGTGCGGGTATTCGGCCTAGGAACGGCGGGGCTTAGATGGCGAGCGCGCCGGGGCAATCGCCCGCCGGGCATCTCGTCGAGGTTCATCATGGGTGCAGAGCAGAAAGTCGTTGTCGTCACCGGCGCCTCCCAGGGCATCGGCGCCGGGCTGGTCAAGGCCTACAGGGACCGCAACTACCGAGTGGTCGCCAACGCGCGCTCGATCAAGCCGAGCGGCGAAGCGGACATCGCGGCCGTCGCTGGGGACATCAGCGATCCCGCGGTCGCAGATCGCGTCATCGGCGACGCACTGGCGCGCTTTGGGCGTCTCGACACCCTCGTCAACAACGCCGGTATCTTCATCGCCAAGCCGTTCACCGCGTATTCGCCGGACGATTTCGCTTCGTATCTGTCGGTCAATCTGGCCGGCTTCTTCCACATCACGCAGCGTGCCGCGGAGGAGATGGTGAAGCAGGGCTCCGGCCATATCGTCAACATCACGACCAGTCTCGTCGACCAGCCGATTGCCGGTGTACCCTCGGTGCTGGCGTCGCTGACCAAGGGCGGCCTCAACGCTGCCACCCGGTCGCTCGCCATCGAGTACGCGTCGACGGGCGTCCGGGTGAATGCCGTGTCGCCCGGCATCATCAAGACACCGATGCACGCGCCAGAGACGCACGAGGCTCTGGCCCGGCTGCATCCCGTGGGCCGCATGGGCGAGATCCGCGACATCGTCGAGGCGGTGCTCTACCTCGAAACCGCGAGCTTCGTGACGGGTGAGATCCTGCACGTCGACGGCGGCCAGAGCGCCGGCCGCTGGTGAGGGAGTGTCATGCCGATCGTCACCATCCAGATCACCCGTGAAGGATCCGGGTCCCGTCGCAGTGCCGCGACAGCCGAGGAGAAGGCGGCCCTGATCAAGGGCGCGAGCCAGCTGCTGCTCGATGTGCTCAACAAGCCCTTCGATGCGACCTTTGTCGTCATCGAGGAAGTAGACATGGAAAATTGGGGGGTCGGCGGCCTGCCGGTCGCCGAGTATCGTCGCCGCAGCGCGCCTGCGGCGCGCTGACCCCAGTCCGCGCGCACGTTTCGATCGGGGGGAACCACCCGACCGGAGACACGCGCTCCCGATTCAAAAAGGTGGAGCATTTCATCTGATCGGGACATGCTCTAGGAGGGCTCGCGCTATGACAGCATCCGATCGCAGACTTCTCGATCTCTTCGGCATCGAGCTGCCGGTGATTCAGGCGCCGATGGCGGGGGCGACCACACCGGAAATGGTTGTCGCGGTGAGCGAGGCCGGCGGCCTCGGCTCGCTGCCGGCAGCGCAATACTCGGCTGAGCAGCTTCGCTCGGCGCTGGACACCGTCCGCGCCGGCACGCGCCGGCCGATCAACGTCAACTTCTTCTGCCATACCGTGCCGGCCGCTGATCCCGCCGGGCAGGCGGCTTGGCGCAAGCGGCTCGCCCCCTACTACCTTGAGCTGAGTCTTAATCCCGACGATGCCCCCGCCGGGGCCGGGCGGGCGCCGTTCGACGAAGCCTTCTGCGAGGTGGTCGAGGCCTATCGGCCGCGGGTGGTCAGCTTCCACTTCGGTTTGCCCGAGGCGGCGCTGCTCGGCCGGGTGAGGGCGACGGGTGCACGGATCATCTCGTCGGCGACCACGGTCACCGAGGCTCGCTGGCTCGCTGCCCGCGGCGTCGACGCCGTGATCGCCATGGGCGCGGAGGCCGGAGGCCATCGCGGCAACTTCCTGGGCGCGGACATGACGACCCAGGTGGGCACCATGGCGCTCGTCCCGCAGGTGGTCGATGCGATCGACGTGCCCGTGATCGCCGCCGGCGGCATCGCCGATGGCCGCGGCGTGGCGGCGGCCTTCGCCCTTGGTGCATCGGCGGTGCAGGTCGGAACCGCCTATCTCCTCACGCCGGAGGCGCGCATCCCAAAGGTTCACCGGGAGGCGCTGGCCGGCGACGGGGCTGCTGAGACGGCCATTACCAACGTGTTCACCGGCCGTCCGGCCCGCGGCATCGTCAACCGCCTGATGCGGGAGGTCGGACCGCTCTCGGACCTGGCTCCGGCGTTCCCCACCGCCGGCGGCGCCCTTGCGCCGCTGCGGGCGCAGGCGGAAGCACGCGGCTCGGCGGACTTCACCAACCTGTGGGCCGGGCAGGCCGCCCGCCTGGGGCGCCCGATGCCGGCCGCGGTGCTGACACGCCTGCTCGGCGGCGGAGCGGCTGGGACAGGCGCATCGACCTGAGTCCCGGACTCGAGGACTTGGGCCGAAGCACGCCTGCCCGCGGCGGTCTGTCCTACCCCGTCGTGCGCAGCGGCTCGGCCACGAAAAGCGGGATCTGCCGCGTCGTTCGCTTCTCGTAGTCCGCATAGGGCGGAAAAGCCGCGACGCTAAGGGCCCAGAGCCGCGCGCGCTCGGCCGCATCCTCGACCTCGCGTACCCGCATGGGCTGCGCTACGGTCTCGTCGCGGATCTCGACCTCGCCATTGCCGCGGAGGTTGTGGACCCATTGCGGGTCCTTCGGCGCGCCGCCTTGCGAGCCCACGAGGACGTAGCTGTCGCCGTCCTTGACGCGCATCAGCGGCGTCTTGCGAACCGCACCGGTCTTTTGGCCGATGTGGGTGACGATGATGACCGGCAGCCCGGTGTCGAGCAGCGTCGTGCCTTGGGTGCCGCCGCTGCCCTCGTAGAGATCCACTTGCTTGCGGACCCACTCGACAGGGCTCGGAATGTACTCAGCCATGGATGTGCACCTCGACCAGGCGCCATGAGGCGCGGGAGGCGACCAGCCTACGCCGGCTCGCCGCCGATTGCATCCCGGTGCCCACGTCGCTGCCTCATGGCCTGCGGCACGCGTGCGGCAACCGCAGACTAAAGGCGATGTTGTCGCCAGAATGTAAAATGGTTCTAATGAGTTCGGTTCCGGGTGCCGGCCTAGGTCGCCCAATCAATGGCCGACACAGGGGACCGCGATGAGGCCGGTGCCGCCAAAGGGGCGAGCACCGGCCTTATTCTTTCGCCGGTCCCATCCCCGAGCGCCGGACCGATCGGGTCTAGAGCATTTCCGCGTTTCTGCGATTCGCCGAAATGCTCTATCTGTTTGTTTTGTCGCGCTTTCTTCACGCGAACCGGCGTCCACTTCGCTCGAAAACGCTCTAGCGGCCACGCCGGTCAGGCCCCTGCCGGAGCGCCAGTTGGCGCCCCGCCGAGGTGATGCAGACGACAGATCTAAACCTGGAGCCGAGGCGGACGCGAACGAACTGGCCGCTGTCCATCCGCCTCGAGAGCTGCAGCAGCGGCTCGAGGCGCTCGTGTGGAATGTCGCTGGTGGCTTTCTCGCCGCCGGCGTCGACGAGCCAGCGCAGGGCCGAGAGATAGCCTTCGGAAGGCAGGTGAGTCGCGTCGTTGGTCATGGCAGAACTCATGCATTGTCCAACGGGTCGGGTGTGTTGCTTCTGCAATCTTCACAATGGCTTGCCGAGCGGCGGCCGACGCCGCCGGCCTCCGCCACATGATCTCCGGAGACGCCTGAGGCCGCGCTACCGGCGCCGCTGTCCCTTCTGTCGGATCAGGCTCGCCAGTTCGGGTGCCGCGAAGGTAGCCCCGCCGACGCCTGCGACGCCGGCCACCTCCTTGCCCTTCTGGATGAGCCGCTGTGCCAAGTCGACGGCCTCCGCCAAGCTCTCGCGCACGAGTGCCGACGGCTCGCGGCCGTGCTTGCGATAGATCAACACCACGTAGCCCATTTCCGGTCTCCGTGCCCCCAAACCTGCACCCCCAAGGGCAGGCTGACTAGCGCAAAGAGAGAATGGCATAATCCGCGCAACCTGAAAGCCGACTTCACGTTACTTTGAAGGGCGCGGCCGTGGCCGTACTTGGCGGAGTTGCCGGCGCCGCGCAGAACCTCAGATGGTGTCGCTCGCGGCGGGCCGGCGTCGCGCGGCAAGGTTTGCTCCGTCCCGCGAGGCTGGCGCCGGGTCAGGCCAAGGTGTTCCTGTACAGGCGTCCGTCCTTCATGATGACCTTGAGGTTCTTGTCCGGATCGGCGAGCAGCTTGATGTCCCCGGTGGGATCGCCGTCGACGAGCAGCACGTCGGCATAGGCATCGGCTTCGATCACGCCCACCCTGGCGGGATACGGGTTGCGTGGGCCCGACATGGCCAGCAGCTCCCCGTTGGTGCCGGTCGCCATCGTCAGGATCTCCGCCGGGGCGTACCAGCGGGTCAGCGTCGCGAGAATGGCGCCCTGATCCTTCGTCCTCCCGGGGTCGAACAGCATGTCGGTCCCCCAGGCCGTCCTGAGCTTGTATTTCTTGGCGAAGCCGTAGGCCGCATCGGTGCCGGCGGACACCTCGAGTTGCTTGGCCCGGTTCAGCGGGTTGGGCTGTGGATTGGCATACTCGTTGTCGAGGAAGGGCTGCGTGCTGAGCCAGATGCCCTTGTCGGCCATGATCCGCGCCGTCTCCTCGTCCATCAACTGGCCGTGCTCGATACAGCGCACGCCGCCGCGAATGGCGGTCTGGACGGCGCGCGGCGTGTAGGCGTGCACCGTGACGTAGGTGCCCCAGTTGTCCGCCGCGTCCACGGCCGCGCGGAACTCGGCCTCGGTGAACTGGGCAACGTCGATCGGATCGTGGCTGGAGGAGACGCCGCCGCCGGCGGCCAGTTTCAGCTGGCTTGCGCCCAGCATCAGCTGCTCGCGCGCGCGCTTCAGCACCTGATCGGGGCCATCCGCGATCATGCCTGCACCCAAGACCTCGCCGTGGCTCAGAGGCGCGTTGGGTGCGGCCGGGACCTCGTAGGGCATGCGGAAGTCGCCGTGGCCGCTGGTCTGCGAGATCATAGCACCGCAGGGCCAGATGCGTGGCCCGGCGGTCAGGCCGCGGTCGATGGCGCGCTTGAGGCCGAACGACGGGCCCGCCATGTCGCGGATGCTGGTGAAGCCGCGCATCAGCGTCCTCTGCGCCTCGTCGGCCGCCGCCAGGTTGATGAAGCCGATGTCGGCGGTCAGCAGCTCCAGCATCGGAACGGCGGCCATCATGGCGTGCCAGTGCGCGTCGATGAGGCCGGGCATCAAGGTGCGGCCGCCGCCGTCGATGACCTGAGCGCCCGGAACGAGGGGGCTGTCGGCCGGCTCGACGGCCTTGATCTTGTTGCCGTCGACGATCACGCGCCGGCCCTCGGCCAGCTGGCCCGACTTGCCGTCGAACAACTTGACGTTGGCGAAGACGATCGGCGCCTTCGGCGCGTCGGGGATGCCGGCGCCCGCCTGCTTCGGCCACAGCTCCGCGGTGCCCGCCGCGGCGGCGCCCGCGAGGAAGGCGCGCCGTGTGAATCTGCGCTCGACGAGCGCATTCAGTCGGGCGAAGGCCGGGCTGTGGCACAGGCAGAGGCCCGCCTCGGACGGCTCGTCGTCGATGGGCGAACACGTGAACATTCCCGGGCTCCCTTGGCTCAGGGCGGCTCGTGACGAGCCCCACCAATCATTGTTGGTGACGATAAAAAGACTTGAGACATTCGAACCCGACCAGACGATTTCATCTGGTCGGGACTTCCTCCGGGTCCGTGTCGTCCCTATTGCGGCAGGGTTCGGCGGAGGCGGAGCCGGCGGCGCATGACACCCCGTGCGCTTGCGCGGCTGGACCCGCCGTTCACGGCCCAGGGGCCCAGCCCCGCTCAGGCAGGGCGGTACACACCCTCCTCGTCGACCCGCGCGCGTCCGTCGGCGACGAGCTCCTCCAGGTGCTGCGAGATGGTGCGTGTCTCGCAGTCGACCACCCACGGCTCCTGGTAGTCCACCGGATAGAGCAGGCGGCACGCGACCAGTTGTTCGAGCGTCTTGGGAGAGGAGCGCAGCAGCTCGAGCAGGCGCCCGTCGCGTTCGTCGAGCTTGGCGCCGTAGGCGGCCAGATCGTCGAGAAAGCGCTCGCGCTCGGTATAGATGCCGCGGTGGTGGAAGGTGACCCACACCTGCGCCGGGATCTCCGCCACACGCGCGATCGAGCGCCGGAAGTCGCCGAGGCTCGACGACGCGTCGCCGTAGTAGGGACCGAAACCGCTGAGGTCGATGTCGCCGATGAAGGCGATGCCCTCGGGCTCGATCAGGAGTGCAGTATGGCCGGCGGTGTGGCCGGGCATGTGGAAGGCGCGTATCCGCACCTGACCCAGATCCCAGACCTGGCCGTCCCCATAGCCGGTCGCGTCGGGCCGCGGGGCATAGAAGAACTCGGACTCGAACTTGGCCAACATCGCCGGAAGAGCCGCCTCGGCGGTGCCGTAGGCTGCCGCCAGGCCCTCCCAGCTGTGCGCCGCCGCGAGGTCGGCCTCGTGCACGTGCACGGGAGCATGCGGCAGGCGGTGCAGGCCCGCCATGTGGTCCTCGTGCACGTGGCTCATCACCACCAGCTCGGCGGAGTCGAACGCGGGGCCGATGTAATTGGAGGCGATCGGCGTGTCCAAGGCGACGAGCGTGTCGGAACCACGCACCATGACCTGGTTCCCGTCGGGATACTTTCCGTTCTTCTCTCCGAGGAACACCGAGACGCGACCGAAGTCGGCACGCTGCAACGGAGGGCGGGCTGTGGATTCGGCGGCGAGGCTTGCCATGCTGATCTGTCTCTCTCCCTGGATCCTGTTTTGGCCGCGGCGGAGGCGGGCTTCGCCAGTGTATCCATCGGCCGCCCGAACGTCAGCAGGGCCCGGCGCTGTCGGCCGCATCGCGACACCCGGCCGCGGTCGGCGAAGCCGTCACCTGACAGTGGATCCGCCATCTGCCGATCGCCATCCGCCGATCCGCATCGCCGATCTGCTCCGAGCGTCCCCCGCCGCATGAGGCCTCGGGGCAGATTCGAGCGCCCGAGGCGATGGCGCGCCGAGGCCGCGCGGCTGTGGCTCAATTCGCCGTTGTGCATTATGGCTGACGCCGGGGCGCGTGCGGCAGCATCGCCTTGCGGGCGCCGGCGATCACAACTCCGCGGATGAACCGAACGTGTCCAGCGCCGGCTTCGAGACGGACGTCGAGCTGATCGCGAGCATCGAGGCGGTGCCCTCGATCCTCCAGGTGGTGTGCGACGCGACCGGCATGGGATTTTCGGCCGTCGCCCGGGTGACCGAAGGGCGCTGGATCGCCTGTTCGGTGCTGGACAGGATCGACTTCGGTCTGAAGCCTGGTGGCGAGTTGCAGGTCACGACCACCATCTGCAACGAAATCCGGCAGAGCGGGCAATTGGTGGTCATCGATCACGTGGCTCAGGACCAAGCCTTCTGCAGCCACCCGACGCCGGCGATATACGGCTTTCAGAGCTACATCTCCGTGCCCATCGTGCTGCAGGACGGGACGTTCTTCGGCACGCTCTGCGCCATCGATCCCCGGCCCAATCGGCTGAAGACGCCGGCCGTGATCGGGATGTTCCAGTTGTTTGCGGAACTCATCGCGTTCCACATTTCCGCGGGCGAGCGTCTCGCCCGGAGCGAGGCGAGTCTGCTCGATGAACGGGCGACAGCCGAGCTGCGGGAGCAGTTCATCGCGGTCGTCGGTCACGATCTGCGTAATCCCCTCGCTTCGATCAGTGGAGGGGTGCACCTGCTGCGGAAGGAGCCGCTCACCGGTCGTGCGCTGGCCATCCTGCAGGTCATGCAGGGCAGCGTCACGCGCATGTCGAGCCTGATCTCGAACGTGCTCGACTTTGCGCGCGGGCGATTGGGGGGCGGCATTTCGCTGGATCGCGGCGACCCGCGAAATTTGGGTCCCACCTTGGAGCAGGTCCTGTCGGAGCTCTCGCTCGCCCACCCCGATCGAAGGATCGAGACGGATCTCACGATTCCCGACGCGCTGGAGTGCGACTGCGGGCGCATCGGTCAGATGCTCTCCAATCTTCTGGCCAATGCGCTCACCCACGGCGACCCGGCGGACCCCATCAGCGTAGAGGCAAAGTCCCGAGGCGGCGCATTCCTGCTGTCCGTTTCCAATTCAGGCAAAGCGATACCGGAGGAGACGGTGAAGCGCCTCTTCCAGCCGTACACGCGCGGAGAGAGCTTGAGCAAACAGGGCTTGGGGCTCGGGCTTTTCATCGCGTCCGAAATCGCGCGCGCCCACGGCGGCATACTGACCGTGATCTCAACCGATGAGGAGACGCGCTTTACATTCGAGATGCCGCTGCGCGCCTGAGCCGCGGGGGCAACGGGCGCCGACGCGCCGGCGTGCCCACTCGGTTCGGGAACCGAGTGGCCGGCAACGCGTTTAATGGCCAGACCCCGTTATTGCCTTGGCCCCGTCCGCGCTCGCGGGCGGGGCTTCTCTTTGGGGCGGCGCCTGGCAAGCGGCTCATTCTTGCGGCGCTCACGGGGCCGCAGCCTTATCCTTTGGGCACGATAGTTCGTCTTGGTTTCTCCCTGCTTTGGACGCTGGGAAAACCCCTCGGGCTTGCCGCCATGACGCGGCGTTGCCGGCCGGTCGGTGTCACCCCCGTGTATTTCACGGTGTGCAATGATATTCCACACGGCTTGGCTGGAGCTTATGGGCATTATGGCAACGATCATCTGGACAGGCGCTGCGGGCAACAACAGCTGGGCGGACCCGGGCAACTGGTCCTTGGGCGCGCTGCCGGCGGCCGGCGACGACGTCGTCATCCCCGCGGGGGGCCATCCTGCCGTAACCACGAATTTGGCCGCATCGCAGTTTGCCTCGTTAACCGTTGAGGTTGGCAGTTCCGTGTCGGTGCTCGGCAGTGGATTGCTCAACATCGGCCACCTGTCGAACAGCGGTGACGTGAACATACAAGGCTCAACCAGCCTTTTTGTCTTTGGAGATAACAATAATATTGGAAATATCCAGGTTGGATCGTCCGGGCAGCTTCGCTTGTTTAACGCGGACTATTCCGCTGCCGATCTGGCTGGGGTGGTCAGCAGCGGAAGGGTTGTTCTCAGTGGCGGTCGGTTCGATCTATTGGACGGGGAATTTGACCCGGCGCATTTCGGCGCCATGGAGTTTCTCTCAGTCAGCGTGGCGAATGGCACGCTCATAGCGGGTGCCAGGTTTCTAGGCGCGACACTAGATGCGGTCACCTTTCGAGGCGATCTCAATGTTGAGCTTTCCTTGACGGTCACTAACGGGCTGACCGTCGTTGGGAGTGACGGTGGAGTTCCGGGAGTCGTCAACGTCACTGGTATTGCAGGTATGACGGGCGGCGCTCTAGCGTTCAGTGGCGACCAGGTCATCGACGACGTGGTGATCAACCTGCCCGGACAAGCCACCGAAAACGGCGGCAACCTGGTATCGTCGGGCGGTACCACAACGTTCGGAGCCGGCGCCGTCGTCAATCTCGACGTGACCGGCTCCGCGCTGCGGCTGACCGGCAGTTTCGTGAGCCTCGGCACCATCAATGTCGGAGGGAGCGTCGTCAACGCCGGCAGCATCGTGATTGCCACTGGAGGCACCTTCACCGACACAGACTTCGTCAACAACGGCAGCTTCACCCTTCGGGCCGGCGGCGCCGCCAACCTCACCGGCTCGCTTACCGGCACGGGCACCATCAGCCTGGAGGACGGCGCCGCGATCACCCTGGGAGCCGTCGGCGCGCAGCAGACCGTCGCTCTTGTCGACGGCAAACTGACGCTCACGAACACCGCCGGGTTCGCTGCCACTATCGACGATTTCGACGACGCCACCGACGTGATCGATCTGGCCAACGTCCATTGGGATGCGGGCGACACGGTGACCTTGCTCGCCGGCAACGTTCTGGAAATCACCCAGCTCGAGGACGGCACGACGATCCGGCTGCAGCTGGATCCGGGGGGCAGCTACGGCGGCGTTCCCTACCAACTGATCGACGACAGAGCGGGCGGCACCGCTATCGTGGTGACCTGCTTCTGCCGTGGCACCCGTATCGCCGCGCCGGGCGGCGAACGGCCGGTGGAGACCCTGGCCGCCGGCGACCCGGTGCTCACCGCCGCCGGCGAGATCCGACCGATCAAGTGGATCGGCCGGCAGACGGTGGTCTCCGCCTTCGCCGATCCGCTGTATTGCTACCCCATCCGCATCGCCGCCGGCGCGCTTGCCGAAGGTGTGCCCGTGCGCGATCTCTTGGTCTCTCCAGAGCACGCCCTGCTCATCGACGGCATCTTGGTGCAGGCCAGCGCGCTCGTCCACGGCGCCGCGATCACGCGCGTCGAACGACCCCAACAGCGCTTCACCTATTTCCACATCGAGCTCGATGACCACGCCTTGGTCCTCGCCGATGGCGCGCCGGCCGAGACCTTCGTCGACAACGTCACGCGGCGGCGCTTCGACAACTATACGGAGTACGAGGCCCTGTTCGGTGGCAGCGAGCCCCGCATGCCGGAGCTGGAACTGCCGCGCGTCAAATCGGCCCGCCAGTTGCCGCGGGCCGTGCGCGAGCAGCTTGCGGCACGGGCGGAGGCGCTCGGCTTGATGAGCGAGGCGGCCGCATAGCGGCTGCCGCGGCGGCCCGCGCGGCCGCATGGCTTGCCGGCCTGTCGCTCATTTTGCAACTCGCTTGCGGCAGAAGGCGAGGGTCCCGGCCAGTTGTGCTGGCTCTTTGGCTGGTTCGACTACGTCGAACAGCAGAATCAGCACCGATCATCAATTCAATTGTCGGATTAGCCGTTCAGCTGGCGCGCGAAACTCTTGAAAACTGGCAATCGGAGTTTCTGCAGCTGCTCTTGCAAATCGGAGGTCCGGCTCTGCTTCTTTATGTCGGCTCGCCCCAATCCAAGAAAGGCGATGATCGCATGGAGGCGAAGATCGATGCCATCCGCGGCCGTGGAGCCCGTCAAAGCGGATCAGCTCATCAGCGAGATCGATCGCGCTTGCGCTGGGCGACATACGGACGAACGCCGGATCGCCATGGCGAAAGGGCGCCAGAGCGACGCACGGCATGGGGCTCAGCCATAACGCAGCTCATCCCGCTCTAAGTCTTGTTTCTAAGCCGATCCTGGCCAAGAAGCCGTGCCCGCTTCTGGCATCATGCGTTCCCGGCGGCTCATTGTGGCGTGGGTGGCTGCAGGGGAGCCGCAACAACCGGTTCGCCGGCGCGCGCCTCCTTCGCTCCGTGCAGCACGGCCGCAATATAGCCCCTCACCGGGACGCCTCGCCTCATGGCTTCTGCCACGAGCTTTTTGCGCAGGCGGTAGGGGCCGTGGAAGTCGAAATCGCTCCATCCCTCGGCGAGGATCTCGGCGAAGCGCGCCCGAACGTGCAACTCGCTCGCACCGGCGCACTTGGCGAGGGCGGCGATCATCTCGTCGCTCGGGGCCGACGTCTGCCCGTGAGCGACGACATGGGCGAAGACGATCTCGTCGAGCACCTCGGCTGACATCAACCCAGGCGCGATCCGCCCCAGCTCGGCTTGGAGCCGATCGCGGTGGGCGATCTGCTCGGCTTGCAGCGCTTCGAACTCCCGCAGCAGCCGCTCCGCTTCGTCGCGAGCCTCGCCCGAGGGCAGGCTGGCCGCGAGTGCTCGTTGCCCCTCGATCAGCGGTTCGCACTCGACCACGTGCTGTTCGGCATGCTCCAAGGCCCGCCTGATCAGCTTCCCATCCATGACGCCCTCCCTTAAGCGGTCCGAAACTTCGCGTCACCAGGGGCGATACGCTACCTCCGCAGGTCCGGCGGCGACGAGGTGGAAAAGCGACGATCCGGCTTGTCCGCTAGCCTTGATGAGGTCCCATCCGCCTTCGGTCGTGCTCGATCGCGAAGACATGGGCGTAGAGGTTTGCCACCCAGCGCCGACCCTCGACGGTCTTGTCGAGGGCCTGGATGGCCGCTCCGATGACCGGTTCGACCTGGCTCCAAAAGAACGCCGGGTATCGTTCGGCCAGATCCGCTGGCGATGCATAGCCGAGCTTTTCGTTCACGCCGACCTCGGCGAACTCATGGAACAGGGCATTCAGCTTGCGCGGATAGAGGGGGTCGCCGAGCTGGCCGATCAGATCGGCGGCGCGCATGTAGCCCGCCTCCGTGGCCGAGCCATCGTTATCGCCGGCGGTCGGCACGGGGAAGCGCGTCAATTCGACGGCGCGCGCTATCCGTTCCGCATCAATGAAGGAATGGTTGTGGAAGCGCTCGCGCACGGCGATCTTCGAGCGCTCGACATGGTAAGGCGACAGGGCCGCATCCGAAGCGCCTCGGGGCAGCTCCACACTGGTCCCGTCGAGGGCGACGACGAAGCGTCGGGTATCGTCGCCCGAGCAGATGCCGCGGACATAGCCGACGTCGTGATAGAGCGCGGCCAGGATGGCGTGCAGCCAATCCTCGGGCGTCAGGCGCTCGGTGACGGAGCGGCCCAGCAGGATGTCCTGGGCGACCAGAGTGACGAGGGCGGTATGCTCGCCGTCATGGTAGAGGGCGTCGCTGCCACCGATCCTTTCTATGGTGAACCGCGCGACATCTTCCAGCACTTCCGCGAAGCGGGGCTCGCGGCTGCCGAAAACACGCCGGTACGTCACGGCGAGATGCTCGCCGAGCGCGTTCGCAAGAAGCCTGGTCGGATCCAGCATGCCGACGCCTTCGAGACAGCGCGCCCGCAGATCACCGGCGCTTCAATTGCTCGGTCGTGTTCACTTATACGCTGCTGGAACACCGTCCCGTCAACGCCAGAACGGCCGGACCTCGACCAATGCCGTGTGGGCCTCCGCTGCCGACGCCAGAAGCCTTTGCGACCTTGCCTCGATGTCGGCCATCGTCAGACCCGCAGCGAAACTGGCCGAGCTATCGGCGCCCGCTCCGACGATCTCATCGATAATCTCGTGGCCGGTCGCGATATCATTGAGCGCTCCGAGGCTGTCCTGCATGTCCGAGAGGGCCGTGGTGAAGGCCTTCTGACGCCCGCGCTCCTTCCTGCCGGTGTACAGCCCCGCAAAGAACTCCGCGCCGTAGCGCAATTTCTTCGCCGCGATACGCACCTTGTGGCGGTCTTCGGCATTCAAGTTCTGAAGGTCCCGGCCGCGCTTCTTCACCTGGCGCCTTCGCTTGTGCAGCACGCCGGCCGCGAATGCCGTCGCCGGCTGGTTTCGCGCGAGCGCTCCCTTGCGTCCGCCGGAGGAAAGCCAAGGACCGGCGTTGATCCAGCCGAGAAGGTCCAGTACGAACCGCGGCCATTCTTCGGACTGAAGTCCCCGCATGACGGACCTATAGGCCTCCAGGCGCTGTGCTTCGAGGTGCTTCTCCAGGTTGAGCAGTTCGACCTTGTCCGGATGCCGCGCCCGCTCGGCGGGAAGCGTATCCGACAGGAAGACGTCGAGATTCCGTGCGCGGCCGAGCGGTTCCGACAGGCGCTTCAGCTCCGCATGGATGACTTCGCTCCGATCATCGGCGATCAGGTCCTTGAACAGGGAAAAGGACGAACGCAGGCGCCGGATGGCGACCCGCATCTGATGGAGCGCGCTCGCATCGCGGTGATCGAGCAGGACGTCCTCATTCAGGCGCATGTGGCGAAGACAGGCGTGCGCGATGGCGCGAAACGCCTCCGCCGCGGTCAGGTCGTCCGACAGGAGGATGGGCTCGGCCTTGCGCACCCCCTCGCCCTTACCGTCAGCCAGGGCAAAGCCGCGTTCCGCCTTGCTCCTGACGCCGAGCCGGAGCGGGACCTCGTCGGCGAACTCCCGGGCGAGCGCGAAGAGGTCTGCGGCCGACCCATTCTTCAGCTCCAGCTCGATCTCGCTGATGGACACGGCCTGGGTCTTTCGTTTGGCGCCCGGCGCGACGATGCCCCCGCGATCCATCGCCACCTCGATCCGGGAGTTCGCCCGCTCGACCTCGTAGGCGCCCCGCTCGACAGAAACTGTGAACAGGGGCACGAGCGTCGGCCGCTTTCCTAGCACCTTGGCCAGGGGGGTCTTCCTCAAGCCGTCGAGATCGGGCTCGGGGCCGGATACGGCACGCTCCCATTCCGATCGTTCGATCAGGCCGTCACCGGCGGCCTTGGCGGTTTGAACGTATCCATCCCGTGACCTGCGCACGCGCAGGATATAGCCGGCTTCCTGAAGGAGCCGGTCCGGCGTGTCGAAATAGGCCGAGTTCAGCTGGTCTTCGTCCTTCGCGGCCGCGCCTTGCAGCCGCGTCGACGCCTGCAAAGCGCACATATCGGCTGCGTTGCAGATCAGTTTCAGCTCGATTTCCTTGGGCTCGCTCATCTCACCGTCCTGCTGAACTTTGATCACATCGGGAAGATCGACCGATTGCAAACAGCTGAAAGAAGAGACCGAAAAGATTGTTCCGCGCCGGCTTGCACGCGCTGCGGGCGGCGGCTCATCGCCTGAATCCCTCGCTCCGGCGCAGCCGCCTCGAGCGGTGGGAGCCCTTTGCACCGACCGGCGTGGGGCCACGATAGCTTGCTTTGGCGTGCACCGCGCTGCAATCCGCCAAGGCTCCCGCTTGTGCAGCGTCACGTCCCTGTGAACGACTGATGGTCCCGGCAACGCTGCGTCGTCCGTGCTTCGACGGGGGCGGCATCTGCGGTCGGGGAGTTCCGGCCTGAGGTTTGGCCGGGCCGGGGACACGCCATGCGCTCTCGCCGAAGCGCAGCGTCGCGCCGGTCGCGCCGGAACCAACCCTCCTGTCCCGTGTTCCCTGCCCACCAAAGCTTGGTCCTGAGTCGACACCGCGTCAGTGAATCCGCGGCAGCATGCATGCGCAGGCCGGAGGGCTGCGGGTTCGCATTGGCCAGCTCAGCTGGCCGCAAACAGTTTTCGAGGAAGCATGATCACTCGCACGGGCAGTCCGCACGCAGACGCGGCAGGAAGCCATATGCCCGCTTTTGCAGCCGTTACTCTTTTGGCGAGCGCCGTCGCGTATCTCGTGTTCGCCATGCGCGGCGATCCCGTGGATGTGCGCCGTCCACGCGAAACGCTCTCGGAAGACCGCGCGCCGCCCCGTTCGGTCGAGCCTCACGGAGCGCGCGTCGAGCAGGGCCGTGGCCGGTCGGCCGACAGCCCGACGGACATTCCGGCCCGGGGTTGGAAAGACATTCTCGTCCGGGTCTACAAGAACCTGACCGAGCAACGGCTGTTCGCCATCGCCGCGGGGGTCACCTTCTACTCCATTCTCGCGCTCTTCCCCGCAATCGCGGCGTTCGTCGCACTCTATGGGTTGTTCGCCGACAGCTCGACCATCAGCTCTAACCTCCAATCCCTGTCCGGCGTACTGCCCGAGGGCGGAATGGCCGTGCTAGACGACCAGCTCAGAAGCCTGGCGGCCCAGCCCCAGGACAAGCTAGGCCTCACCTTCTTCGTCAGCATTGCGCTCGCACTCTGGAGCGCCAATGCCGGAATGAAGGCGCTCCTCGACGCCCTCAACGTGGTCTACGGCGAGCGCGAAAAACGCGGCTTCTTCAAGTTGAACGCGATATCCCTGAGCTTGACCATCGGAGCCATGGTCCTCCTGATCGCGAGTGCCGCTGCCGTGGTGGTTCTGCCGGCGATCCTCGACATGGTCTGGCTGGGGGCATTGAGCGAGGGCATCGTCAGGTTCGGCCGTTGGCCCCTCCTGCTGTTCGTCGTCGGCCTGGCCTTGGCTGTCGTTTATCGCTATGGGCCGAGCCGCGATGCACCTCAGTGGAGGTGGGTGACAGCCGGCAGCGGGGTTGCGGCCGTGATCTGGCTTGCCGCCTCCATCCTGTTCTCCTGGTACGCCTCCGAGTTCGGGAGCTACAACAGGACCTACGGCTCGCTGGGCGCGATCATCGGCTTTATGGTGTGGATCTGGATTTCATCCATCGTGGTGCTGCTCGGTGCCGAACTCGATGCGGAGATGGAGCATCAGACCGTCAAGGACACCACCCAGGGGTCCCCGGTCCCCTTGGGCGCGCGGGGCGCGCAAATGGCAGACACCGTTGGAGCGGCGCAGGGTTAGTGGTTCACACCACCCGGGGAAGGCGCAGCGTCCGCGCCTTCCCCGCGGTTTCAGGATAGCGTCGGAAGGACTTGAGCGCCGAAGGTCTCGATGAACTCCCGCTGGTTGCGGCCCACATTGTGCAACACGATCTGTTCGAATCCCATGGCGGCAAATTCCTGAAGCCAAGCCCGATGCCGCGCGACGTCTGCCGACACGAGGACGCTCTGCCGGATGTCGTCCTCCCGCACAAATCTCGTTGCCAGGTCGAAGTCACCGGGTCGCCGCAAATCCCAATTCACCTCTCCTCCGACGGCGTTGGCGCTCCACTGATGGAGAGCCTCGGCCACGGCCTGCGCTTCCGTGGCGCCCCATGACAACGTTACCTTCAGGTAGATGGGTTTGGCCGGGCCAGCGCTGCTTCGGAAGGCCTGGATCACCCGGGCGAGCCGGTCGGGCGGTGCGTGCACGGTCAAGAGCCCGTCCGCCCAGGATCCGACGAAGGCCGCGGTCTCCTCGGTGACCGCTCCGCCGAGTAGCAGTGGGGCAGCGGCAGGGCGGGAGTAGAGCTTTGCCTCGACAACGGTGACCCGACCCCGATGGGTGACGATTTCCCCCGCGAACAAGCGTCGGATGATCGCAGCGCACTCTCCGAGCTGGGCGTTCCGCTCCGCCTTGTCCGGCCAGGGCAGCCCCGTGATGGCTTCGTTTATCGCTTGCCCGCTGCCGAGCGCGAGCCAGAGACGGCCCGGATACAGCTGCGCGAGCGTCGCCGCGGCCTGAGCGAGCAGGGCTGGATGATACCGATAGCCCGGTGCCGAGATGGTGCCGAAAGGCAGTCGCGTTGCCTCCAGGGCGGCGCCGAGCCAGGCCCACGCGAAGCCGGATTGGCCCTGCCGCTCGCTCCAGGGATGGAAATGGTCGGATGACATGCCGCAGGCGAAGCCGCTGGCTTCCGCCAGTCTCGCCCAATCGAGCAGGTCCCTGGGCGTGAACTGCTCATGCGAGGCGTGGTAGCCAAATGCTGTCATGGGCTCTTGCGCGCGGGGAGCGACGTCCCTCCTCAACGAACGCGATACCCCGATCGTTCCGGCGCCGTGGCGTTCACGGTGCGTCAGGGCCGGATGCTGCCCCTTCTCAGGCTATGCGAAGGCTCTCGACGCCCGGGACGAACCCCCTGCCCGATCAGCACGTTGTTCCTTCGACAACAAGCTACGGAATCCTGCCGTGATCATCGCTCGGACCCTCCCCATCGCCGTCGCGTGCCTCTCACTCGCCACCCCGGTGTTCGCCGCGCTGCCGACCGCTTCAACCGTCCCGGAGCCGATGCGTTCTGGCCAGGCCGCGCCGCCGCCCGGCGAAGCGGTGCAGACCATCATACGGCAAAGCGCCGGCCAGTGGCGCGTGACCAAACTCGATGGAATGAGCATCTATGACTCCAACGATCAGCAACTTGGGGAGATCGACGACGTGCTCGTCGACGCCTCCGGGAAGGTCGCCGCAGTGGTGATCGGGGTCGGCGGAGTGCTGGGCCTCGGCGAGGAGCAGATCGCCGTCCCCTTCGAGGCCATCCAGTGGCATGCACGCCCCAATCAGGACCGACCTCCCGGGCGCCAGTCTGCTGGCCAGGACACGCAGGGCGGAACCGCCGGCCGGGCGAGCGACAACTACATCTCCACGGCGGGAATACCTGATCGGCCGCGGCTGGCGATGACGGGGGAAGACGCAAGGCGCGCTCCCGAGTTCAACTACGCTGGCCGAACCACGCCGACGGAAGGTGACCAGGGCAGCCCGTCGGGTAACCGGCTGGAACCGCAGCAGTAGCGCTGGAGCGCCTTGCAATTGGCGGGCTCGCCCAATCCGCACGGTGCATGAGCACGAAACCAGGCGCATCTCGGCAGTCGCGTGAAGGTGGCGTTGGTCAGCACCGGATCGTCCAAGCCTGGGCGTCGCGGCGGCCGCTTCAGCGGGCAATCTGCCGCCGGTCTGCCAGCGCGGACGGATCGCACAAGTCGCCAACGGGTGGGAGGCGGCCCGCAAGCGGCCACGCAGGCAAAACGGCTTCCTGCAACGCTCGCCCGGCCGGACTCCTGAGCGCAAGCGCAGCGGGGGCGTCTTCGGCGATGCGGCCGGTGTCCATCACCAGCACGCGGGAGCAGAAGCGTTCCACCAGTCGCAGGTCATGCGTCACGAACAGATAGGAGACGCCCCGCGCCCGGCGCAACTCGGCGAACAGCTCGAGCATCCGGATCTGAAGGTGCACGTCAAGATTGGACACGGCCTCGTCGAGAATGACGAGGCGCGGCTGCGGCGCCAGCGCGCGGGCGATGCACACGCGCTGCAGCTGACCCCCGCTCATCTGGTGCGGATAACGGCCGACAGCCTCCGGTCCGAGCTCCACCGCCGACAGGAGCTCCGCAATGCGCAGCCGGATCTCGGCGGGCGAAAGCCCGCAGAGGTTGCGCAACGGCTCGGCGAGCACATCACCGACGGTCGCCCGCGGATCGACCGCTCCGACCGGGTCCTGGAAGACCATCTGCACGGTGCGGCGCAGGTCCTGCCATCGTGCCTTGGGCAGGCGGGCCAGCGACTGTCCCTCGAACAGCACCTCGCCGGCGTCCGGCCGATCGAGCCCCACGAGCATCCGCGCCAATGTGGTCTTGCCGCAGCCGCTCCGGCCGAGCAGGGCGACGGTTTCGCCGGGAGCAATGTCGAGGGACACGCCGTCGAGCACGCGATGAGGCCGCCCCCGGCCGAGCAGGGGAGCGCGGTCATAGCTGCGCGACAGGTTGCGTGCCGACAGCAGGCTCATGCCGCAGGCTCCTGTCGATAGAGCGACAGGTGCGCCTCCACCAGCCGCCGCGTCACTATGTGGTGCGGAGCATGGAAGATTTGCATCACCCCTCCGGTCTCGACGATGCGCCCCGCCTCCATCACCGCCACCCGGTCGGCGAGGCGCGCCACCACGCCCATGTCGTGCGTCACCAACAGGATGCCCAGCCCGCGCTCGCCCTTCAGGTGGTCGAGAAGGTCGAGGATCTCGCGCTGGACGATCAGATCGAGATCGGTGGTCGGTTCGTCCGCGAAGATAAAGGGCGCGCGCGAGATCAGCGCCAGCGCGATCATCATGCGCTGGAGCATGCCGCCGCTCATCTCGAACGGGAACAGCGGCAGGATGCGCTCCGGATCGTCCAGCCCGGTATCGCGCATCGCTTGCCTGACGTCAGCCCATGCGTCCGCCCCGCCGCCGGCGACACGCAGGCTCTCCCGCACATGCTCGCGCATGCTCCGCACCGGATTGAAGGCGGTGCGCGGGCTCTGGAGGATGCTGGCAACCTGTCGCCCGCGCAGGTCGGTCGCCGTGCACGGCCGGCCGTCGATGCTGACCGAGCCCTTCACCCGCCGCGTGCCGGGCGGCAGGACGTCGAGGCACGCGGCACAGGTCATGGACTTGCCCGAACCGCTGGCCCCCACCAACGCCAGCACCTCCCCCGCATGGAGCGTCAGAGAAACGCCGTCCACCAGCGCCGTTCGCCCCTGGGGATCGATGGTCTCGACCCGAAGTCCTTCAATGGTGAGGTGATTGGCGCTCAATGAACATGCCCCAGGTCGAGACGCGGGTCGAGGCGGTCGCGCAGGGCATCGCCCGCAAGGTTGAAGGCCATGACGCTGAGGAACAGGGCGAGGCCCGGCCACAGCATCAGCAGCGGTTTAGTCCAGACGAACTGGCGCGCATCGTTCAGCATCACGCCCCATTCCGCCGTCGGCGGGGTGACGCCGAGCCCAACGAAGGAGAGGCTCGATACGTGCAGCATGATGTGGCCGATATCGAGCGTCGCGAGCACGAGGAGCTGCGACAGGGTCGCCGGCAGCAGGTGCTTGGTGAAGACGCGCAGGCGGCTCATGCCGGCGAGGTGCGAAGCGAGGACGAATTCCCGGTGCTTCAGCGACAGGACGATGCCCCGCACGATGCGCGCATACCAGGCCCAGTGTGACAGTGCGATGGCGAGGATGACGTTGGTGAGGCCCGTACCCAGCATGCCGATCATGAACAGCGCCAGCACCAGCGTCGGGAAGGTGAGGAAGATGTCGGTGGTCCGCATGATCGCCTGGTCGAAGCGCCCGCCCAGCACTCCGGCCGCGCCGCCGATGGCGATGCCCGCCGCCAGGATGAGCGCCATGGCCAGAGCCACTGAGCCCAGCGAGACGCCAGCCCCGGCGATCAGGCGCGAGAGGATGTCCCGGCCGAGATGATCGGTGCCCAGCCAATGCACCGGGCCGGGCGGCTGAAGCCGCTGAACGAGATCCACCGCATCGGGATCGAACGGCATGATCCATGGGCCTGCCGCCGTCACGGCGACGATCAGGGCCACCAGCGTGAAGGCGATCTGCGCCGTCCAGCCGAAGCGGCGGCCATGGAGCGGCGACAAGCCGTCCGCCGACAACGCCCGCTCAATCATGGGCAACCTCCGGCGACAGGCGGATGCGCGGATCGGCCCAGGCATAGGCGATGTCGACCGCAAGATTGCACAGGACGAAGATCGTCACCATCAGCAGCGTGAAGCACTGGATCACGGGATAGTCGCGGTTGAGGATGGCGGAGATGGCATAGCGCCCCACGCCCGGCCAGCTGAAGATGCTCTCCACGATCAGCGTGCCGCCGATGAGCTCGCCCACGTGCATGCCCGTGGCGGTGACGATGGGCAGCAGGGCGTTGCGGAGTACGTGCGAGCGCTCCACCGTTCGCTCGGACAGGCCACGCAGCCGCGCATAGGTGACGTGGCGCTGCCCGGCCACCTCCAGCATGCTCGCCCGCAGCAGCCGCGCATTGATCGACAGCGACATCAGCGAGATGGCGATGGCCGGCATCACCATGTGCGACCAGCCGCCCCGCCCCATGGCCGGCAGCCAGCCGAGGTGCACGGAGAACAGCAGCACCAGCAGGAAGCCGAGCCAGAAGTTCGGCATGGAGACGCCGATGAAGGCGATCAGCCGCACGAGGTGGTCCGGCAGCCGGTCAGGATGGCGCGCCGCCCACATGCCGAGCGGCACAGAAACGCCGAGCGTCACAACCAGGGCGACGCCCGCAAGCTGGAGCGTGGCGGGCAGGAAGTGCAGGAGGCTCGGCAGCACGGGCCGCTGCGTGACATAGGAAATGCCGAAATCCAGCCGCACGGCCTTCCACAGCCAGTCCAGATACTGCACGGCCAGCGGGCGGTCGAGCCCCAGCATGGTCTGCGCTTCGGCCAGCGCCTGCGGCGTCGGTGGCACGCGCGACAGGCGCAGATAGTCCATCGCCGGATCACTGGGGCCGAGGCGCAGCAACAGGAAGATGATGAGCGAGGCCGCCAGCAGCATCGGCAGCAGCAGCAGCAGGCGCCTTAAGATAAAGCCTGCCATGGTCACGGCTCGCGCGGACGGATCTGATCGAACGGGATCTCGCCGGCGATCGGCGAGAAGGAGACGGCGCCCAGTTCCGGCTTCGCGATCAGCATCGCGCTGGTGAACGTGAGCGGCAGATAGACCGCGCCATCGTGCAGCCTTGTCAGGATGTCGCGATAGAGCCGCCGCCGCTCGGACGCATCCACCGACAGCAGCACCTGGCCGATCTTCGCATCGATCTCCGCCTTGTCCGGAAGGCCGCTCTGCGCCTGGTAGTCCGCGTGGGAGGGCGCGCGCATGGAACTGATCAGCGCGTGGGGATCATAGGGCGGTCCCCAGGTGCGATTGAAGATCATGCCGAAGCGACCGTCACGTTGCCGGGCATAGACGCTGCTCTCCTCCTCGCCCACCAGTCGCACGCCGATCCCGACCTTCTTCAGATCGGCCTGCACGATCTCCGCGATGGTCTTGGACACGGCATCGGTGCCGACGAAACAAAGGTCGATGAGGAGTGGCTCGCCGTTCTTCTGCCGCGCGCCGCTCGCCGCCACGGTCCATCCAGCCTCGTCCAACAGGCGGCGCGCGCGCGCGGGGGCGTAGGCATAGGGCTGAAGGCCGATGTCCGCGTAGGGGACATTGGGCGCCAGCAAGGTGTCCGCGCGCGTCTGCGTCCCGTAGAGAACGGTGGCGATCATCGTATCCTTGTCGACCGCATGGTTGATGGCCTTGCGCACCGCCAGATCCCGGGTGGCCCCTCGATTTGAGTTGATGGCGAGGGCAAGTGTCTCGACGGGCTTCGAGAGCCCCGTCGTCAGTTGGCCCATGGCGCGGAAACGGTCGAACGTGTCGGGGGAGACGGGCCCGTCGCTGCCGTAGATCAGGTCGATCTCGCCCGTCTCCATGGCCACCGCGCGGGTGTTGGGATCGAGGATCACCTTGATGTTGATCTCCCCGATAGCGGGCCTTGGCCCCCAGTAGCGCTCGTTGCGCGTGAAGAGGTCGCGCACTCCGAGCTGGGTGTCCTTCAGCACCCAGGGGCCGGTGCCGATGGGCGCCGTGATGCCCGCCTGCGTGCCGCCGCCCACGAACTGCGAGGGCGCGACGAAGCGGAAGGGCCGGGGAAGCGCCAGTTCCTCCAGCGTCGGATAATAGGGACGCTTCAGCGTCAGCCGCACCGTATGGGCATCGAGCGCTGCGACGGTCTCGATCTGGTTCGTCAGTTCCAGCCACGCATGCCGGCTGCGGCCGGCGAGGATGGCAGTGAAGTTGGCGACGACGGCAGCGGCATCGAAGGGTTCGCCATTGGAGAATCGCACGTCCTGCCGCAGCCGGAAGGTATAGATGCGGGCATCGTCCGACACCTCCCAGCCTGCCGCCAGCCACGGCCCGATCGTGCCATCGGCCTGATACTTGACCAGGGGCTCGTAGACCATGGCCTGCGCGAACATCTGGTTCGGTGCATAGAGGTGCGGATTGAGCGGGCCGACATTCGCCGGCCATGCGGCGTTCAACCGCGTCTGCGCCATTCCCTGGCCAGTCGGCCCGATGGCCAGAGCGAGGCCGACGGCGGCCAAAGCAAATACTCTGACCTGACGAGCCTGAGGCGCTTCCTTTGCGATGAGGTGATTGTACCCGATCGCGACACGCCTTGGCAGGGTCTTGAAGGGAGCCACGGGGGACCTCTTTGACGGGAGCTGCGGCACTCAGAACTTCGCGACGTAGGACAGTTCGATGCTCCGCGGCGCAGCGATGTAGACCTGCGTCGGGTTGTCGGCCGCCCAGTCGGCGTAGAAGGCGTCGAAGAGGTTGCGACCGCGCAGCCGTAACGTGCCGGGCCCCAGTTCATAGCTGATCCAGGCGTCGACGACCGTGTGCCCGTCGATCTCGATGGTGTTGGTGGTGTCCGCATAGAACGAGCCGACGTATTGAGCAGACGCGCTGACGGTCATCGGCAGACCGGGCACCTTGTAGTCGGCCATCACGAACGCGGTCCACTCGGGCACATTGACTGGCCGGTTGCCGGCGAGGTCGCCGGCCGGCGACCAAAGCTCCGTATACTCCGCCTTGATGTAGGAGGCGTTGGCCGTCAGCTTGAGATGGTCGGTGAGAGCGACGGCGATCTCCGCCTCGATGCCGCGCGAGCGCTGGCTGCCGCCCTGGATGGTCAGGGCCGTGTTCGCCGGATCACGGGTCAAGATGTTGTCCTGGTCGATCTGATAGATCGAAAGGCTCGCGACCGCGCGATTGTCCCAGAAGGTGGCCTTGATGCCCGCTTCCGCCGATTGTCCGGTGGAGAGTTCGAACCGCGCATTGCTGATATTGCTCAGCAGCAGCGTCGACACAGGGACGGTCGCCTGATTGTATTGCGCGAACAGCACGGTGCCGGGCAAGATCTCGTAAACCGTGCCCAAGCGCCACGATACGCTGTTGTAGGTTTGGTCGAAGCTTTGCGGAGCCGCCACGGTGTTCAGGTCGAAGATGGAACGGTCGAGCCGGATCGTCTCGTACCGTCCGCCGGCCACCACCAGCCATTTGTCCGTCAGGTTGATTGCGTCCTCGGCGAACACCGCGAAGGTGTCGAGCCGGCTATTGAAATTCTGACGCGTTGGAAAATTCGCCGCCGTGTCGGCTGGGACGAAGCCGCGGATCGGGAAATAGGGGCTCACCGGCGTCGCTTCGCCGAACCGGCGCTCGGACAACAGCTCGGTGTGGTTGTAGGCGAGGCCGGCCGCGAAGCGATGGCGCATGCCGGCGATCGCGCCGTCGAAACGCGCGCTGATCTGCTCGTAGAACACCTGCTGGTCGTTGGTGATCAGGTCTGAGGAGCGATCCAGAAGGCCCGTCGCGCCGTTATAGGTGAAGGCCTCCGAATTGGCCCATGGACGCTTGGCGGTGTAGAAGCCGACGTCGTTCCTGATGGTCCAATTGTCGGTCAGCTCGTAGTCCGTGCGATTGCGCAGCCACAGGGTGTCGGAGGCCATCTCGCCATTGTTGAAGTTGTAGTTGCGGTTTCGCAGGGCTCGATCGATCGCCAGGCCGCCTGGCGCCGAGACGATGTTGGAAGGCGAAATCGCGGCCGACCGCGCGATGAGGGGCGTTCCCTCGTAGGGCGTTCGGAAGGCGTCGTGGTAGTAATCGAGCGAGAAGGTCGTGGTCAGCCGGTCGGACAGCGCGGCGGTTGCTCCGAGCGTGACGGCCGCCGTTCGCGAATCCGTGTCGTCGATATAGCCATTCGCCTGGCTGAAGACGGCACTCGCGCGGACGGCCGCGTTCTCGCCCACTGCGACATTGTAGTCGCCGCCCATCCGAAGCCTGTCGAAGCTTCCGTAGCTCAGGAGACCCTGGCTCAAGTTCTGGCCAAGGATCGGTTGCTTCGTCACCAGGTTGATGGTCCCAGCCAACGCGCCGTTGCCGGAAATGACGGATGACGGCCCCTTGAGGACCTCGACCCGATCGAAGTTGAAGCTGTCATAGTCTCGCGACAGCATCTGTGGGCCGGACAACTGGATGCCGTCGTACATGTAGCCGATCGCGCCGCCGGGGAAGCCACGCAGGGTTGCGAGGCTGTGCGTCGCCGGGTCGTTGCCGGCCATGAGGCCCGGCACGGCGTTGAAGACCTCCTTGAGAGTGCGCAGGCCGCGCTGCTGCATCTCCGGCTGGGTCACGATGTCGACGCTCGCCGGCGTCTCGAAGGGCGTCAGCCCGACCAGCGAGCCGGTGTCGTTTGCGAGCTTCAGCTTCTCGATGTCCGGCCGGACCAGTTCCTCGGCCGGCGAGCCCGCCTGCACACTGATCGTGGGCAGTTCCACGACGCCGCTGCCCGGATCCGTCTGCCGCGCTTGCGCGCAGGTGAGTGACGTCCCGGACAGGAGAGCGGCAGCAACGCTGAACGTGGTGAAGCGCTCCACTGATGAACCCCACACGATTACTGCCCCCTGGCCAAAGCGCCGAACGGTGCGTCCAGTCCGATCCGACATGGGTGCGCTGGCCGGCTGCGCTCGGCCATCTTGCCTTGCCTTCGAGTCATACCTTTTTCAAACCTGAGGCGACTATAACCAAGCAATTTTTCTGCGGAAATGCGTGTCGATGCTCATTTTTCCGCCAAGCTGGCACGGTCCTTCGTATGAACTTTCAGCACATTTGGCCACCTGGAGACGTGCGAATGGTCCCCCGAACCTCTCCCATGCCATCAGACGTGCCGCGATGCGGTATGATGGGTCAGGGCTCAGGGCGAGGGATGGCGCGATGCAGCGCATTACGATCACCATCGATGACGAGTTGTTGGACACCGTGGACGCCTTGGTGGCCGCCCGGGGCTATGCGACCCGATCGGAAGCGATCCGGGATCTGGTCCGCCGCGGCGCCCTGGACGCGACCACCTCCGGGGACGAGACGCCATGCGTGGGCGTTCTCGGATATGTCTACGATCACGAGACGCGCGCCATGGCGCAGCGCCTGTCGAGCACGTTCCACGCTCACCACGGCCTGACGGTCGCGAGCATGCATATCCATCTGAGCCACGAGGCCTGTCTCGAGGTGGCGGTCGTCAAAGGACCGCAGGCGGACATCCGCAACCTTGCCGACAGTGTCGCCAGCCAGAGGGGCGTGCGGCACGCCAATCTTCATCTGGTGCCGGAAACGGAAGGCGAAATCGCTACGCGCAAGAAGGGCCATTCTCACGGGTAGCCGGCTCATATGAGCAGGGGCGAACGACCGGCCCTCGGGCGAGCCGTAGCCCCTCGGCCATGCCGCCGCCTTGCGCGGCAGAGGCGCGGGCCGCGGCCAGATGGAGCACGCTCTACCGCCTTTTTCCGAGCCGCGCGGACCCCCACCGTAAGCTTCCCGGGCCCGTGGCCGGCGCGCATGGCGGTTTCGCGGTAGAGATCGGCGAGCGAACGGAAGCGCTCGAAACGATCGCCGATGATCGCGACCATTGGAGGAAGACCAGAAGCGAAGCAAGGCCGTGACGAAGCGGCGTGAATACATCCTCTGCTGGCGTTGCGAGTGAGGCTGGTTCGCGGGGAGACATGCGCCGATGCCGGCGCTGTGATAGTGCCCTTTTGCGCCAAGTCGTCGTGTCGCTAGATCGGGAACGCTGAATTGGACATCGAAGAGTTGCGGACTTTCGTCGACGTCGCTGATGCCGGGGGAGTCTCGGCCGCCGCGCGCCGGCTCGGCGTCTCCAAGTCAATCGTCAGCCGGCGGCTCTTCCGGCTTGAAGCGGAGCTTGGCGTCCAACTCCTCGCACGAACCACCCGCGGCGCCGCCCTCACGGAAGCCGGGATCACGTTTCGAGATCACGCCGCCAAAGTCGTCGCGGAGATAGACGTGGCCAAAGAAACGATCCTGCCCGCCGGTGACCTTCGCGGCCGCCTGCGAATTGCCGTACCGCTTTCTGTCGGCCCCGCTCAATTCGCGCCCATGCTGGCGGAAATGGCGCGGCGCCACCGGCAGCTTCACATCCATACCTCCTATAGCGATCGCTTCGTTGATCTCATCTCGGAGGGTTTTGATTGTTCGATCCGGGTTGGCTATCTCCCGGACTCCAACCTGATCGCAAGGCGCGTCGGGCCGATTTATGGGAAGCTCGTTGCGAGCCCGGACTATATCAAAGTGCATGGTTCCCCTGAGGCGCCGGAGGAGCTCGCTTCGCATCAAGCGCTCATGCAGGGAACCGAAGCCTGGCAACTGATGGATGGCGAGAAGATCCTCACCATTCATCCGCAGGGGCGTTTCAAGGCTGACAACGGTACAGCTCTCGCCGCCGCCGCAGCAGCAGGGCTTGGGGTCGCCTGGCTTCCCGATTGCCTCATCGATGAATACGTTGCCTCCGGCGCGCTTGTTCCGGTCATGACACGTTATCCACCACCTCCGGCAGGTGTATATGTCATCCGGCCGCCAGGTCAGTACCCCGCCCGGAAGGTGCAGGTCTTCACCGAGTTGATGATTGAGTATTTCGAATAGGCTTCGCACCTTGCGGTGTCTGCCCCTGAAGCACGAACGGTGCAAAGCCCCATGCAGGCGCCGCGACAGCCGAAGCGGGGGCGGTTGAGGATTGATCCGTAACCATCAGCCACTTGTATGGCGTGCGAAGGATGATCTTCGCCGGGACGGACGCGCCTCGGGGGCCAAGGCGCTTGGCCAGCCAGGCCGGTCCTGAACAATGACCTTCGATGTGCGGGCGGGGCATGGGTTCGGTGGCCCGGCGTGCGATAGACGGCGACGGCTCCGCAGCCCGATCGGCGTACATATAGATCATAGGCAGGCTGCACCTGATCATAACTGCGTCAATCAGCGCAAAGCGGATCGCCTTCTCCGCCATCACGTTCCAACCTTCGCTCTGGCCACGCGTAGCGAAGGGGAGCATGCCGAGCCGGCAAGTAAGCCGGTCGAGCCGGCTATCCCGGCATGGCGTCGAGAAGCGCCTTGGCACGCGCCTCGATCGCATCCGCCATGATGCGATCCGTATGTATATATAAGCTGTTGCCCTGCACGGCTCTGAGAACCATCTCGCCCACGCGGTCGGTTCCGACGCCCTGCTTCAGGAATTCGGTCATCCGATCTCGCCGTTCTGCACCCAACCGCTCCTGCTCTTCCGACAACGACAATCCGATCTTGGGCGCAGCATTCGCCGATCGCTGAACGATGTCGGTCGCGACCGGGCCAGGGCACAGCACGCTGACACAGATACCTGCGGACCTCAGCTCGGCATTGAGGGACTCCGAGAGTCCCACCACGCCATATTTGGCCGTACAGTACAGGACCCCGGAGCTTGTTGCTGCAAGGCCAGCGCCCGAGGCCGTATTCACGATGTGCCCCTGTCGGGCGCCTTCGACCATTCGCGGCAGAAACGTCTGGATGCCATTGATGACGCCGTAGAGATTGATACCGATCGACCAGTCCCAGAGGTCGTAGGTGAGTTTCGCAGCAGGGGCTCCGCCGGCGACGCCGGCGTTGTTGAACAGCAGCGTTACCGGGCCCAGCACGCGCTCGGCGGCGTCCGCCGCCGCCGCGTAAGCGTCGCGATCGCGCACATCGAGCTGGAAGGTCTCGACTGGAGCAATATCCTGCAGCTCCGCCTTGGCACGGGCCAGAGCTGCTGCATCCATGTCGGCGAGGGCCAGCTTGACGCCAGCGCGCGCAAAACGTCGGGCGATGCCCAAGCCAATGCCGTTGCCACCGCCGGTGATGAACGCGGTGCGCCCCTGCACGTCCGTCATATCGTCTCCCTCCGTTCGTCCTCTCGCGCAGCCGGTCTGCCGATGCAACGTCACTTTCGACATGCAGCCAGTCTTCTCCGCGCCATGGGCCGCCGGCGAGCGGCCTGACGTGATATCTTTCCGCACCAGCGCTAGGGCATAGCTTGCATATCGCGAAATGAAAATTCGGGGCAGGCGATGATCTAGAAGAATGGAAGGTTAGCCATGCCCGGCAGGCATCGCTGATCCAGTTTTATCTCGCCTCAACTCACCGCCCCACTGCTAGCGTCACTGGAAGCGGCGCGGCAAGGCGGCTTCCGGCCGCATCCGAGAATGTCCGCATCCGGCAGAGAGGAGCGTCGAGTTGGAGAACGGCCAATCTGACATGGCAACCGCGGAGCCCTCGCTGCTGCCCATCGGTGATCTGCTCGCCTATCATGCGAACAGGGATCCGACCCGCCCGGCGGTGACATGCGATGACATGACCGTCAGCTACGCCCAGCTCGACGCGGGGGCCAATCGCAAGGCGCGGCAACTGGCCAATCTGGGTGTCTGCGAGGGAGATGTCGTGACCCTCGCCGTGCCGAACAGTGTCGAATTCTACGAGACCGTCTTTGCAGTCTGGAAGCTGGGCGCAACCCCGAACATTGTCTCTTCGAAATTGCCCGCGGCGGAATTGCGGGCGATCGTTGACCTTGCTAAGCCCCGCCTGATTATCAGCGAACAACAAGCAGTCGCGGGCTGGGGTTTTCTGGCCGTAGGCGAGGGCCCGCGCGAAGGCCTCTCCAGCGATCCGCTCCCGACGAGAATCCCTCCGCGCTGGAAGATCATGACGAGCGGTGGATCGACCGGACGGCCGAAGCTGATCGTGGACAGGACGCCCGGCGTGCGCGATCCGAGCAAGGCTCCGGGAAACCAGATGCTCGGTGATACAATGCTCAATCCAGGCCCCTTGTATCACAATGCACCGTTCGCGATGTCTTCGCAGTGCCTCTTCTCGGGAGGCCACGTCGTCGACATGGGGAAGTTCGACCCCTTGCATACGCTTCAGTTGATCGAACGCTACCGGGTCAACTGGGTGAATTTCGTGCCGACGATGATGCATCGGATTTGGCGCTTGCCACCCGAACAGCGGGACTCCTTCGATCTCTCGTCCCTCCGGGCCGTGTGGCACATGGCCTCCGTCTGTCCTCAGTGGCTCAAGCAAGCCTGGATCGATTGGATCGGGCCGGACCGAATATTCGAGATGTATGGCGGGACCGAACTGCTCGGCGTGACGGTCATCACGGGACGCGAATGGCTCTCGCACAGGGGCTCAGTCGGCAAGATCCAGCCGGGATCCACGATGCGAGTGCTGGACGAGCAGCGCAATGAGTGCAAGCCGGGCGACGTTGGCGAGATTTACTTCCTGCCGGATGGCGGGCGCCATTCGACGTATGAGTATATCGGGGCGGAAGCCAAGGCAGTGGGCGGGTGGGAGTCTTACGGCGATCTTGGTTACGTGGACGAAGAGAACTACCTCTACATCGTCGACAGGCGAACTGACATGATCGTCTCGGGCGGTGCCAACATCTTCCCGGCCGAGGTCGAGGCCGCCCTCGATCAACACCCGGATGTCCAATCCTCGATCGTGGTCGGCCTGCCGGATGCCGATCTGGGACAACGCGCGCATGCGATCGTGCAACTGGCGGAGGGCGCTCGCGAGCGCACCGGCGCTGACGCGTTGCGCGTGTTCCTGTCCGAGCGGCTGGTGCGATACAAGATTCCGCGGGCCTTCGAGTTCACCGACGAGAACCTGCGCGACGACGCCGGCAAAGCCCGCAGGTCAAGATTTCGCGACGAACGGATTGTCAACGCATCCTGATCCCACGCGCCGATGCTCGGTCCGTTGCGAGCGCGGCATGCCTGATCAGGGAGGCCGCCGGCGCTCTCGTCCCGGGGCGCGATCATGGCGTGAACGCTCCGGAACTGGTCTATCCTTCAGAAGATGTTGGAATAGATAAAGTCTGCTGTAATGACGCGTCCACAGAGGGGCATCGCGCCTTGCGCCGTGGCATATACGTGAACCTATATTCACTTGATGAGCATTCGCGTCGGGAATTGAGGCGCCCGGTAAGGAATTCGACATGTCATTTCAACTCACCGATACGTTTTAGTGCTGACGATGGATCTTGAATCACAAGGCGGGAGGAGAAACGCGTGAACGACGACAGTCCGGCCGCGCCAGTGCCGTTGGGTGGATTCGTCCACGACCGGTTCGCCGAGGTGCAGCGCCTGTTCGCGCAGCGGATCTGCGACGGGACGGAGATCGGCGCCTCCGTGGCCGTGTCGATCGACGGAGAGATGGTGGCCGATCTCTGGGGAGGATGGGCCGACGAGGGGCGCGCCCGCGCCTGGGCGGCGGACACGATCGTCAACGTCTACTCGGTCAACAAGACCATGATGGCGCTCACGGCGCTGCTTCTCGCCGACCACGGCGCGATCGACTTCGACGCGCCGGTCGCATCCTACTGGCCGGAATTCTCCCAGGGCGGCAAGGGCGACATCAAGGTCAGCCAGCTGATGGCTCACTCGGCCGGGCTGTCGGGCTGGAAGGAGCCGATGGCGTCGACCGATCTGTACGACTGGGACAAGGCGACAACCCTTCTTGCCCGGCAGGAGCCGTTCTGGCGGCCGGGAACGGCGTGCGGCTATCACGGCATCACGCAGGGCTATCTCGTCGGCGAGGTTGTCCGGCGGGTCACCGGACAGACGCTCAGTGAGGTGTTCCGGCGGGAGATCGCGGAGCCGTTGGGGGCCGACTTTCACCTGACCCTCGATGACCGTGACGATCACCGTGTCGCGGACCTGAAGGACGCGCCGATCGTCGAGGGCTTGCCCGAGCCGAGCGAACTCATGAAGAACATCGCCACCAATCCGCCGCTTCTGGTGCAAGCCACGCGCACGCGCGCATGGAGAGCGGCACAGATCTATGCGGCGGGCGGCCAAGGCAATGGACGGTCGATCGCGCGGGTGCACGCTCTGCTGGCCAATGGGGGTGAAGTCAATGGCAAGCGCTTGATGTCCGAGGCCGGGTGTCGAAGAGCCCTCGCGCTTCAGATCGCGGGTCAGGATCTCGTTCTCTCGATGCCTGCACGGTTCGGAATGGGTTTCGGTCTGCCGGGCGATTGGCTGAAGACGCCGCACGCGGACTGCCTCTTTTGGCCGGGCGCGGGCGGAGCTCTCACCGTCATCGACATGAAGGCTCGCATGAGCTTCGGCTACGCGATGAACCGGATGGAGCGCGGATTGCTCGTCAATCCGCGCCCGCACGATCTCTTGAAAGCCACGTGGAACGCGCTCGAATCCTGATCGGAGAGATGGCCAGATGACATATCCGCAAGACATCCAGGACCTTGGCTTCGATCCCGAAGCGGTCCGCGCCAAATATGCGTCCGAACGCGACCGCCGGGTTCGCCGGGAGGGGGCGGAGCAATACATCGAAGCTGCGGGCGCATTTGCGCGCTACGGGGATGACGACCCCCATGCGCGGGGAGAGGATATGCGCGAGCCGCAGAAGGAGGACATCGAAGTTCTCGTCGTCGGCGGCGGCTTCAGCGGGTTGATGGTCTCGGCGGAGCTGAGAAAGCACGGCATCGAGGACGTCTGGATCGTGGAGGCGGGCTCCGATTTCGGCGGGACGTGGTATTGGAACCGCTATCCGGGCGCGCAGTGCGATATCGAATCCTACATTTACCTGCCTATGCTGGAAGAGACTGGGTACATTCCGAAGGAAAAATACGCCTATCAACCCGAGATCTACGCGCATGTGCAGCGCCTCGCCGCGCATTTCGGGCTTCGCGACCGCGTGATCTTCCGCACGCGCGTTACAGAACTGCGCTGGGACGAGGAGATTGTGCGCTGGCGGGTCACGACCGATCGAGGCGACGCGTTCGGGGCCCGGTTCGTGATCAACGCGACCGGCCCGGCAGATCGACCGAAGCTTCCCGGCATCCCCGGTATCGAATCATTTTCGGGCAAGATGTTTCATACGTCACGCTGGGACTACGGCTATACGGGCGGTGATACGTCGGGCGGGCTTCGTAAACTCGCCGACAAGCGTGTCGCCATCATCGGCACGGGCGCAACCGCGATCCAGGTCGTGCCCCATGTGGGCCAAGCCGCGAAGCAACTCTATGTCTTTCAGCGCACGCCGTCATCGGTGGATGTTCGCGGCAACCGGCCGACCGATCCTGAATGGGCTGCGAACCTGAATCGGGGCTGGCAGCGCGAGCGCCAGGACAACTTCAACGCGATCATGAACCGTGAGCCGGTGGCGGTCGATCTGGTCCAGGACATGTGGACGGACCTGATCAAATATATGCCCCGGCGCGATGCCGCACGGCCGTTCGATAAGCAGGCGGCGTCGTGGGCGGAACTGGCCGACATGCAGAAGATGCATGAGATCCGCGCCCGGGTTGATACGATCGTCACCGACCGCTTCGCCGCCGAAGCGCTCAAGCCATGGTATCCGCGCTATTGCAAGCGGCCCACGTTCCACGACGACTACCTGCCGACATTCAACCGGCCGAACGTCACGCTCATCGACACGAGTGACACACGCGGCGTTGAGCGCATGACGCCTCGCGGCGTTGTCGTGGACGGCATCGAGTACGAGGTCGATTGCATCATTTTCGCGACGGGGTTCGAGATCACGACGGGCGCGCACCGCAAATTGCCGATCAGCATCGTCGGACGGGGCGGATCGACAATTGCCGAGCGGTGGGTCCCCGATCTCAGCACCTTCCACGGTCACTCCGTGCACGGGTTCCCGAACTGGTTCTTCCTTGGAGGCGGCCAGAACGGGCTTTCGGCCAATTACACCTCGGTACTGGCCGCGCAAGCCGAGCATCTCGCCTATATCGTGAAGGAGGTGCGCGACAGGGGCGCCATCGCAGTCCAGCCGACACGCGAAGCCGAGACGGAATGGGTGCAGACGATCCGTGCCCTCGCCACTGCCGCCGTCGAGGCTTATGCCGCCTGCACGCCGGGCTACTACAACAACGAAGGGCAGATCGGCGAAGGCAAGGGCCGCGCGCTCGGGGAAGTGTACGGCCCTGGGCTGAACGCCTTCAACCGGCTGCTGAAGGCGTGGAGGGAGGACGGCACGATGAAGGGGCTCCAGCTGGAGATGCCGGGCATCACCGCGCTGCCGCGCACCGCTGCGGCCTGATCGGTTTGAGTGCTGCGGGATGATCCGCGCACTAATCGGTTGCTCCATCTCGTTCGCTAGGAGCTCTGCACCGAGATTTTTGAGTCCTTGGGCGGATGGATGGCCGGGTCAAGCCCGGCCATGACGCTGGAAGGCTTGCGCTTTATCTTCATGCCGTCATGGTGGGGCTTGACCCGGCCATCCTTCCACTTGAAAACTAAGCCGTCGCCGTGATGGCCCGCCGCGCACCGGCCGGAGCCTGTCAGCCCGTTACCGCATCGAGCGTGAGCACATGGGCGCGCAGCTCGCGCTTGAGGACCTTGTCGAGCAGCCCCTTTGGGAGTTCTGCAAGGAACATCACCTGGCGCGGCTGCTTGAACTTGGACAGCTTCAGCCGGCACGCGTCCATGATCTCGCATTCCAGCGCGGCGCCCGGTTCGGCGGCGACAATGCACGCCACGGGAACTTCGTCATAGACGGGATCGGGCCGGCCGACGACCGCGACCTCGATGACTCCTGGAACCTGCGCAATCACGCTTTCGATCTCGATGGCCGCGACATTCTCACCGCCGACCTTGAGCATGTCCTTGTCACGCGAGGCGAAGAAGACGAAGCCGTCGTCCTGCGGCGTCACCAGGTCGCCGGTGCTGAACCAGCCCTGCGGATCGAACGCAGCCGCCGTTGCCTCGGGGTTGTGCAGATAGGCCTGGAAGAGCGAGATGCCAGCGATGCCGCGAACCCATAAATGACCGGTCTCGCCGAACGCCACCTCCGACCCGTCCGAACGCCGGATCGCGTTCTCATACTCGGCGGCGGGTAGACCCATCGAAAACTCGCGGCCGACCAGTGTGCGGGAGTAGGTGATCGTCTGGGCGATGGTTTCGGTCATGCCGTACCAGCCGATGGTCTTGATGCCCCAGCGTTCGCGCACCAGACTAAGGTCGCCCCCCGCCAGCCAGAATGCGAAGCAATGGTTCTCCGGGGCGGGCAGCGAGCCAAGCGCACGCAGGTGAAAGCCCAACGCGAACGTCCACGTGCAGCGGTGCCGCACCGCCACGTCCCAGAAGCGCGAGGCGGAGAAGCGCGGCATCAGCACGGCTGTTCCCCCGGACCACAGCGTTCCGAGCATCGAATAGCCGAGGGCGGCGGTGTGGAACAATGGCAGATGCACGAGGTGGACGTCCTGCTCGGTCAGCCCGGCATGGGCCGTGGTGGTGCGGCCGCTCCACAGCGCGTTGGCATGCGTCCACACGACCCCCTTGGGCCGCGAGGTGGTGCCGGAGGTATACTGGACGCTGTTGGCGAGCAGAGGCTCGGGCGCGCGCCGGGGCGCGGCCTCGGGGTCGCCGCGCAGTGTCTCGAAAGCGACCGCACCTGCGCCCGGCGGGGCGGCCACCGCCTCTCCGGCGTCGTCGCCGATACACGCCACCCGCTCGATCTGTGGCGCCGACGTGCGCACCAGGTCGAGGTAGCGGGGCTGGGTGATGGCGGCGATCGCACCGCTGTGCTCCAGGAAATAGCCGAGCTCGTCCCTGGTCGAACGCGTATTGGTCGTCACCGCCACCGCGCCGAGGCGAGAGCAGCCATACCAAGCGAACAGGAACTCGGGGCAATTGTCCAGGTGGATCGCGACGAAGTCGCCCTTGCATATGCCCCATGCGGCCAGGCCCGCCGCATAGGCGGCGGTTTCCCGCGCGAACTCCGCGAAGGTCCATGAACGGGACGGTCCGTCGAACGGCTCCCAGACCAGGAAGACGTTGTCCGGTCGGGTCCGCGCCCGTTCGTCGACAAGCCAGGGCACGTCCCGGCCGGTGAACAGGTGAAACCCGGTGGGGAGCCGCGCGGAAGGAGCGGTCATGTCGAAACCTCCAGCTCACGGGGCCGCAACTCCGCTCCCCGCACCGGCGAAGGCGGTCGCCCGTCTTCAGATCGGTGCACACTCGAGCGCGCCGTCGATGTTCAGGATCACCCCGCTGAGGTGCCCGGCATCATCAGACGCGAAGAACGCCGCCGCGCGGGCAACGTCGAATGGTGAACCATGCTCGCGGCGCAGCGGCACCTTGCGGCGGGTCGTATCCAGCGCCTGCTCCCGCTCCTCTCCGCTCAGGCCGCGCGCATCGATCGAGCGCACGGCCAGCGGCGTCTCGGAAAAGCCGATCCGCAGGCAGTTCACGCGGATGTTGTCTCGCCCGTAGGCGGCGGCGCAGGAGCGCGTGAGCGCCTCCACACCGGCCTTGGCCGCGCCATAGGCGACCGTCGGGCGCGACAGGAAGCGGACGGCCAGCAGCGAGGAGGTGTTCAGGATCACGCCCCCGCCGTGCTCCCGCATGATCGGGGCGGCCAGGCGAATGCCGAGATAGGCCGTGGTCAGGTTCTGCGCGACTTCGCGCTGGAAGGCCTCGAGGGAGACCTGATCGGGCGCCCCGGCCGAACCACCAACCCCGACATTGTTGTGCATGACGTCGAGACGCCCCGACTCGCCCAGCGTCGCCTCGACCGCCGCCCGAAGGTCGTCCTCGTCCGTGGCATCGGCCCGCAGCGCGATCGCCCTGCCGCCGGCCTCGGAGACCAGGTGCGCTGTCTCCTCGGCGCGCGACAGGACGTAATCGACGCAGGCAACGGTTGCGCCGCGTTCGGCATAGGTGGCGGAGCAGGCCTTGCCGTTGCTCCAGCCGGGCCCGATCGCCCCCGCGCCCACCACCATGACCGTGCGGCCATCCAAGCGGCTCATCCATCCTCCCCATCTTCGTCCTTCGACCGCGACGCTACACGCGCCCGTGCCAGGCCACCACAGCGATCGCGGGCGGAACTATTCCTTAAGGGAATGGCACGACGGGATGGGCCGTGTCGTCATTGCACGCCTTCCTGTGGAGCATGCCTCGGCCCAAAAATGAATTTGATGCCGGACGCATCGGGAGCCCAAGATCACCCCGGTCCGTTCGGAACAGACCGGCGAACGCGGGGAGCATTCTTGAAGGCCGAAACGCCCCTCCGGGTCCGGCGCGCCCCTCCGCTGAACGACGAACTCGCCTTCATCTCTGCACGCATTGAGGCGGACAGCGAAAAATATTGACGAACCAGTCCGAGTTTTATGGCGCCACAGGTACGACGGACGCAGATCCAAGAGCGCCTGCAAAAGCCACCGGGGAGAGAAATGCACAATCGATCGCTGGTTAGACTGGCCGCTATCGCGCTGGCGGGCCTCGCCCTTATGGCCAGTCCGGGCTTCGCTCAGAAAAAATACGATCCAGGAGCAAGCGACACCGAGATCAAGATCGGTAACATCACGCCCTATAGCGGGCCTGCCTCCTCCTATGGCGCGATCGGAGCGACCGGAGAGGCTTATTTCAGGATGATCAACGATCAGGGCGGTATCAATGGCCGCAAGATCAATTTCACCTCCTACGACGACAGCTATAGTCCGCCGAAGGCCGTGGAGCAAACGCACAAACTCGTCGAGAGCGGCAACGTCCTCCTCATCTTCAACTCCGTGGGGACGCCGTCGAATACGGCCATACAGAAATACCTCAATGCCAAGCGGGTGCCGCAATTGTTCGTGGCCAGCGGTGCCATGCTGCTGTCCGGCATCACGGTCAACACCAGCCCGAGCGACTTCTATCCGATCAAACAGATGCAGATGATGCGGTTCGAAGGCGATCGCTGGGAGATGTTCGGGCCGGTCATCAGCAGCGACATAAACGGCTGAGGTACGGGCAGGGCGATGTCCGGACAGGGCGCCGTCTCGCGTTGCCTCGGTTACCCCTTCGCTCGGGCGAACGCATCTCCTGGAGAGCACGGGCCTGCGGCGCTCCATCGCGATCGATGGGGCATCGAGCCCGATGGTCATGCCGCAGCGCTAACCGCTCCTGGCGGCAGCGCTTTGTGCGGCATCGACATGAACGCCTCTCGCTCACTCGCCTGCGGGGCGACCCGCAGCGCTGTCCAGCGATATGTCGCCGTGAGCCGAGACGGAGGGCTCGCGATCGCTGCCGTTCATCGACCGCAGGCGCCGTTCCCGGCAGGCCTTCATGAAGGCGCGTACGGCCGGACGCGGGCTCCATCGGAGACGGGTTGCGCAACAGAGCGGCGCAAGCGGCCGTGACTCGAGAAATGGGACGAAAGCGAATCGACTCTTGAAGGTGCGTGTATTCGTATAATGAATCGACACGATGCCAATGGCGTCCGTCTTATGAACGAGTCTTGCGACAATTGGAAAGTAATCGATTATATGAAGCTTTTCATGGGCGTCGACACCGGCTTCTTCGTAAATTTGACGCCAGAAGTAGTCGTAGGGCGAGGAGCCGGAGGGCGAAATCAGATCATATTTGGCGATTTCCGCAGTAGTTACTTCTTTGCAGGCGAGAATAGGATGGCCATGCCTGACGAAGAAAGTCGTCGGCATGGGTGGCAGTGGCTCGCGACGGAAGTCAGGATGCTCTTCAAACGCCGCTTCGTAGCCAAGGGCTACATCGATTGCGCCGGCACGTAACTGCTGCACCGCGCGGTCAAAGCCGCCGCCAACAATATCAAACCGGATCTTGGGATGTCGGGTGAGCAACGTCGACAATGGCTCCACCAGAATCCATTCAAGCGACGCAGGGCACACGCCGATCCTGAGCACACCGGCGTAGGGGTCCGACCCGGCCGATCCTCCGCGAAGCAGGTCCTGGGCCTCGTCGAGGAGGCGTGCCGCGCGCTCCGCAAACGTGCGCCCTTCATCTGTCAGGAGAACGCCGCGGGCGGTCCGAGTAAAGATCGAATAGCCGAGTTGTCGCTCCAGATCAGCCACACTCTTGGTGATCGCCGACTGGGTCACCCCGACTCGCTCTGCAGCGGCGGTAAATGAACCGAAATGCGCCGTGGAGACAACATACTGAAGACGTCGATCAATCATAGCGCTATTCCTATAGGGAATAGTCGCGCATGACAAGTGACGAATGCGGATCTCCTCGGCCGACGCGGAAGCTGTCTACTCTCAAATATGAGCTGCGGGTATGCTTAGCTTCGAACCAGCAGACAGGTCGCTCCGACGGGAGGAGCGGCCCAGCTATGACTATTGGTCATCGCTCCTGCCGCATATGAATTTCTGCTGTCGCCTCCGCCCCTCTATTGTCCGCTTGATGAGGCCATCGGCGATGTTGGAAGCAAGCAAACGAGCGCCGACCGGATGCCCGCGACGGCGACAGCCGCGTCGAGAGACAGTCGAGGGAAGATCTGAAGTCGATGTGCCAACAAAGAAGGGTCGGAGCGCCCGACGCGTTGCCGAATGACGGGCAAAGAAGGTGAACGATGACCGACTATTCCACGATCGACGTTGTCCATGAAGGTGCAGTCGACTGGCTGACCCTCAATCGGCCGGATCGCCTCAATGCCCTGGATGCGACGATGGTGGGCGAGCTCTGGGATTATTTCGGCGGGCTGCAGTCCGACTATGCGCGCCGGATCGTGGTCATGCGCGGCGCTGGCAAGGCGTTCTGCGCCGGGCTCGATCTCGTCTGGTTCAAGAGTTCGCAAGCGGGCATGCCGAAAGGTGCGACGGATCGGGGCCCGGGCCCGTCATTGGCCGACATCGTCCTCAAGATGCGCTCCTGCCCACAAGCCATCATATCGCTGGTTCGGGGCGCGGCGTGCGGCGGAGGGTTCAACCTCGTATTGGCCTCCGACATTCGCATCGCGGGCCGCAGCGCTCGGATGAATGCGGCATTCGTCAAGCTTGGCCTCTCCGGCTGCGAGCTTGGAACCAGCTACTTCCTGCCGCGGATGGTAGGCACCTCCGTTGCGGCCGACTTGATGATGACCGGCCGCTTCATTCACGCCGATCGCGCGCTCGCCACGGGGCTCATATCGGAGGTCGTCGACGACGATGAGCTGGAAGGTGCCGCCCGCTCGCTGATCGTCGACTTGCTCGCCACCTCCCCCGTGGGACTTCGCAAGACCAAGGAGACGATGGGGCTAGCGGCGTGCATCGGCGACTTGGCCGGGGTGATCGCGTTGGAGGATCATACCCAGATGGCGTGTATGCAGGCGAGTTCCTTCGCGCAGACGGTTGCCGAGTTCGGCGAGACGAGGATCGAGCGGGGCTGAGTGCGACGAAGACTGGAGCGGCGGCTTCGATGGGGCCGGGAGCTGCCGCTCGCATGTTCTTGACCAGCGGCGCGTCGCCCGCGGCCCGACGCCCTCGATTGGAAGCACATGACTGAAATCGCTCATCGCACCGCCTTCATCACGGGAGGCGCCAATGGAATCGGCCTCGGCATCGCTCGCTCCCTCGCGCGAGCAGGAGCGAAGCTCGCTCTGATCGATCTGGACTCCCTCGCGCTCGAGCGGGCGGCAGCGGAGCTGGGTCAGGTGACGGAGGTCGCCATTGCCGTCCTGGATGTCCGCGACCGTGCCGCCTATGCGCGCGTGGCGGACGACGTGGAGGCCAAGCTCGGGCCGGTATCGATCCTGGTGAACAACGCGGGCGTTGCCGGTGGAGCCCCGGCCGACAGGCTCACTTATGAACTGTGGGACTGGGGCATGGGGATCAACCTGGGCGGCGTGATCAACGGCGTTCAGGCCTTCCTGCCACGGATCGTGGAGCGCGGCGGGGGTGGTCATATCGTCAATACGGCTTCTGGCGCGGGGCTGTACGCGACGGGGGGCGGAGTGCTCTACGCCACGGCCAAATTCGCCGTGGTGGGCCTGAGCGAGGCGCTTGGCGTCGAGCTTGAAGACCAGAACATCGGGGTGACCGTATTGTGTCCCGGCCCCGTCGCGACGGACATCATCGCGCGGACGCGAGCAGCTCAGCCGAGGGTCACGAAGTCCATGTCCGCGGCGCAACGGAGCAATGCCTTTGCGAGACAGCAGGTGATGACGGATTCCCTGGCGCAAGGCACACCGCCCGACGCCGTCGGCGACATGGTGCTGGCCGCGATACGCGAGAACCGCCTCTACGTTCATACCGACCGGTCCTCGATGGATCCGATCGCCGCGCGTACCGCGGCCCTGCTCGCCGCGATGCCGCCTGCGGCGTGAGCTGAGCCGACCCATCGGCCCCACGCCTGTCCGATCGGGCTGCCCGTGCCCCTCGTCCTCACCGAGAGGCGTGGATAGCCGCTTGCGCGGTCTATGAAACGCCGCAGCCCGCGCCAGAAGCTGACCAGAACAAACCTAAATATTCGGAAGACAAAGCGGCTTCCGAGGGAGGACGTGCGGATGAGCAGCCAAGATCGCCCACTTGCCGGATTTGGTGCAGGCGCGCCCCGGCGGGTGAGAATCAGCACGCCAGCCTACGTGCTGGGCCTCCTGACCGCGGTGAGCTTCTTCAACTATCTCGATCGCATGGTGATTGCGATCCTGCTCGAACCGATCAAGCGGGAGCTCGGCCTCACAGATGCGCAGATGGGCCTGGTCGCCGGCTTTGCCTTCGCGATGCTCTACGCGGTGCTGGCGCTGCCGCTCGCGCGCATCGCGGATCGTCGGTCCCGCGTCACGCTCGTGTCGATCTGCCTTGCGATATGGAGCGCCATGACCGCCCTGACCGGGCTGGCGCGCAACTTTACTGAACTGTTCGTCGCCCGAGCGGCCGTAGGCGTCGGCGAGGCAGGCTGCGTGCCCGCCGCCCACTCGCTTCTGGGCGACCTGTTCCCGCGCGAGCGTCGGGCCTTTGCCATCAGCATCTTCCAGGCGGGCGGAGTCCTTGGGCAAAGCGCAGGGTTGGCGCTCGCGGGCGCGGCCGCGCAACTCTGGGGGTGGCGAGCGGCCTTGGTGATCGCGGGCCTGTTCGGCATTCCGCTGGCGCTCCTGATGTTCTTCACGGCGCGCGAACCGCCACGCGGCGAAGGTCATGCCCGTGCGTCGGCCGAATCCACGCTGGCGACGCTGAAGGCGCTTGTGGCGCGGCCTCCTCTGGTTCATCTCGTCTTGGGCGTCGCCGTCGCCGCATTCGGCAGCTACGGAATTGTCCAATGGCTACCGGCCTTCTTCATCCGTAGCCACGGATTGACCCTGGCCGAGGTGGGGCTGTACAGCGGCGCGACCGGCGCCATCGGCGGCGTTCTGGGAACGATCTTCGGCGGCTATGCCCTGATACGCCTCGGGCCCCGCGATGTGCGGTGGGAGCTGTGGTGGCCGCTGCTCGTATTTGCGCTCTTTCCGCTGTTCATGCTGCCGTCTTTTTGGGTCGCCGATTGGAAGGTCGCCCTCGGGTTTCAGCTGATGGCATTCTTCATCGGCTCCTCCGGCGGAGGCGTCGCGCTGTCCGCGTTGCAGACCTATGTCGAACCGCACCGGCGAGCGACCGCTGTCGCCATTCTGTTGCTGATGTCGTCGCTCCTCGGCCTCGGCCTCGGACCCGTCGCTGTGGGCGTGATCAGCGATCGTCTCGCACCGAGCCTCGGGTCCGAAAGTTTACGCTACGCCCTGATGGCGACGACCTGCATGCCGATCTGGGCCGCAATCCATTTTTGGCTTGCCGCCCGCTCGAGCAAGCGTTGGAGCCTCCCGGCCTAACACGCAGCGAGCGGCCACAGACCAAGCAAGGCAATGGCGCGGTGAGACGTTCGGCGGATGGTTCGCGCACGGAGCGGGCAAATGTCGGGCGGGAGCCATGAGACGATCTCATGCCTTGCACTCGGTTCGCATTGGACCAAGCGCGGCCCGCCTTATATGAAGCGGAGAAGCGGCGGGATCGGCAGCCGACGTGCTGCCGCGCATACCGATGGCACCGCCTTGGCGCCAAAGGCCAAGTAAAAAATCAAGAGTGGAGGTATCCTGTTGGATCTGCCGGCCGCGGCCGGGCGACCATCAAGGATACTCAAGAGGAAACGTAGCTGACAGATTTCGGTGCGAAATCCGCTGCGAGGGGGAATGATCATGGGGCCTCTACCTTGCTCGAAGGGCGTGGCGCACGGCTTGCCGTTGTCGCGCCCGCCAGCCCTGGTCGAAGGGCGCTGCGTCGGGCTCGAACGGGAGGCGCTTTGGTGCGCTTGCCGCGCTTCACTAGAGCATTTCCGCGCTTCTTCGAACCGCCGAAATGCTCTATCTGTTTGTTTTGTCGCGTTTTCTTCACGCGAACCGGCGTCCACTTCGCTCGAAAACGCTCTAAAGTCCGGCGGCCATGTATAGGCCCGGGCGCAACGGGCGTACGGTCGGCTACCTTGCGGCAGAGACCAAGGAGCAAGCAGCCGAGAAAATGACGCGCCTCGATGCCGAGGGCTGCGCGGACATCGTGCTTTCGCTGGGCCTCGAGACCGGCAACGGTGGCCTGAGCAAGCTCGTCAATGAACTCCAGCCCGGCGATAGGCTCGTAGTCCCGAGCTTGGCCTCGCTGGGCTTGGACGCCCAGGGCATTGTGCGGCTGATATCGCGACTTTATCGGGACTCCATACAATTTGCAGCGGTGGAAGACAACGTGTCGTCCGCTACGATCGGCCAGTTTTGCCTCAAGTTGAACAAAGTGGCCATCGGCTCGTCTACCGGGGTGAGCGGAAGGAGGAGGACGGTACCGGGAATCGAGGCGCGTGCGAAGCAGGGGCGGCCGGCCAAACTTACGACTGAGTTGCTTTACACGATACTTATCCTCAGCCAGTCAAATACGCTTGCCGAAATCTCCAGGGCGGTCGGCCTCAGTAAATCGACCGTCTGGCGTTGCCTGCGCCAGCACCGCGCTGCGAGTGGCGACGTCCGCCGGGCCCGGCTCCCGAGCGAATCCACCACCGGCGAGACCGAAACCACGCGCAGCGCCGCGACAGTCCAAGACAAGTTGTCGATTGCCGATCCGCTTCGAGTCTAGAACGTCTATCTCTGCGTAGCTACGAGCCGCAGAGTAGCATAGACGGGCGCTCGTCCAATTCGATCTCTTGCGCTGCGATCGCGTCGGACGTGACACGATGGTGACGCTCTTCGTTTCAAAACGTACATTGAATTATGAATACTTGATCATCTGATAATATAATAAGAAATTATGGCGTGTGTGCGCCGTCATATTCTCAGCTCGGAAGTATTTGAGATGAGTCGGTGAGCGCTGCGGGCCGCGCGGGTCGAGCCGCGCCAAATATGTCTTCGGAGGAAAAAATGCAGCCTTATAGAAGTCTACTGCTGGGGTCATGTATGGCCCTGATGTCAATGCCGGCAGCGCTTGCGGCCGATCTTCCCATGACGAAGGCGGCGCCGGTCGAGTACGTGAAGGTCTGCGCGGTGCATGGCGTCGGCTTCTTCTACATCCCGGGCACCGACACTTGCATCAAGATCGGTGGCCGTGCCCAGTTCCAATACGAGTTTGCTCAGTATCGTTCGCTGAATCTTGCCGATCGATCCAACTTCATCGGTGCCGGCCGTATCCAGGTGGACGCCCGCACGTCCACCGCCTGGGGCACGCTGCGCACCTTCGTCCGCTTCGACATGGCCAGCCGTACCGGCCAGCAGCATGGCGCCTCCGGCACACTGCGCAGCTGGGGCCCGTTTGCATTCAACGCCACGGGCATCGACACCTACAACCGCGCCTACAAGTTCGTGGACGTCGACAAGGCCTTCATTCAGTTCGCCGGTCTCACCGCCGGTCGCGCGTCGTCATTCTATGATTTCTACGTGACCGACGTCGAGCTGACGAACTTCTCGATCGCATCGAACGTCTTCTCCACCAACCTGCTCGCCTATACCTATCACTTCGGCCATGGCTGGAGCGCCACGGTGTCGGCGGAAGACCCGTCGTTCCGCCGCAACCCGTTGTTCTCGGCCAATCCGCAGAGCGTCGTCCCGGGTGCCAATCTCACCTTCGGCCAGCCGAACGCCGGCTCGATCGACCCGGTTCTCCAAGGCCTGTGCGCCGCTGGCGTCAATGGCTGCACCTACGGCTCTCCTGTGTATCTCTTCAACGCCGCCGGTCAGCGGACGGGCTACGCCTTCGTCGACATCGCCCAGCGCCAGCAGCTGCCCGACTTCGTCGCCAACCTGCGCGTCGACCAGAGCTGGGGCTCGGCCCAGATCTCGGCCGCCGTCCACCAGGTGTCCATCGGCGGCTACAACAACCTCGGCGTCTACAACAACGCCGGTGTTGCGGTCCCGCCGGCGGCGGTGGCGGCGGGGGGCCTCTACCCCCAGCGGCCCGAGGCGGCGTATGGCTACGGCATCCAGGCCGGCGTGAAGTTCAAGCTGCCGTTCCTGGCGCCGGGCGACGCGCTGTGGCTGCAGGCGGCGTATGCGCGCGGCGCCATGTCCTACACCGGCGTCTCCGTCCCGATCGGCACCGAGAGCCCGATCGAGGCGGGACCGGGCGGCGGCGCCCGCTTCTTCGCGTACAAGGTGGATGGCTATGTCGATCCCAACAGCGGCGATATCAAGCTGACGCGGTCGTGGTCGATGGCCGCCGCCTTTCTGCACTATTGGGCACCGCAGTGGCGGTCGGGCTTCGTCTTCACCTATGGCGAGCTGCAGTATCCCGGTTCGGCCCGCACCGCCGGCCCGCTCGGCAACCTCTATGCGAATTCGGCCGGCGTCGTGACCCCAGCCTCGCTGGCTGCCGGTTCCACCAACGTCGCCTTCAAGAGCTTCAACGAGATGGTGACCGTCGCCAACCTGGTCTGGTCGCCGGTCAAGGACCTCGATATCGGCGTCGAGGTGGCGTACCAGCGCGTCGACCCGAGGGGCCGGGTGGTCGACAACAACAAGTACGGCGCCTTGACGGGCAAGACCGTCAGCTTCGACGACAACTGGCTGACACGCTTCCGCGTCGATCGCACCTTCTGAGTGCAGGGGACCGGCCTCCTGCGATTGGGTTGGGCACCAATCGCAGGGTACGTACACCCCCGGTGTCGGCCGGCGGAGCGCGCCTTCACGGCCGCGCCGACCCACAGACAGGGCCGTTCGCTTTCGATTGGCCGCTCTTGGCGCGTGCTTTGATGAAATCGTCGACGCGCCGACTGGCCGGCGAGGTGCGCATCCCGGCGATCAGCACCATTCATGCCCCGCGTCCCGGCGATCGTGATCACCACCGACGTCGTACCTCGATGCCGTCCAGTCCGGCGTTGGCGATCGATGATTTGTCGCTGCGGCGCAGGCGTGAACATATCAGTCGCAAAGTCGCGAGTGCGGACGAAAGCGCGCTTTGGGCAGAGGTGTTTTGACCGGGGCTCCCCACTGCACCGTACATTTCAGATCAACTGTCCGCATGATCAAGGCCCTATATGCTATCTCGCAATCATGGATGATAAACTCATTCAGTCTCTGCTTGAGGCTCCGCTCCATCGCTTCCAGCCCCGCGACTGGTCGGAATGGTATGTGCGCGTTGCAGGCCTGCTGGAATTGGACGACGCAGCGGTCCGCGCGTCAGCGGTCGAGCGGCTATCCATGGCAGCGTTCTGGGCTGAACACTCGCCTCCGCTAGGAGCGCCGGGCGTGTCGACCGATACGAAGCGGCAGCGCGCCGTTTGGCTGACCGGCGTAGTGGACCGGGCGAGCTGTCACCATTCCGATGTGACGCTCGTCTTCGTAGACCAGTTGCGCCACAAGGGTGACGGTCCGCCGTTTCCCGAGGTCCTCGTGCCTTGGCTGCGGGACCTTCGCGATCGGTGTCCGGCCGGCGTGCCGCTCGATCGAATTGAAGGGGCTATCGTGCTCATCGGCGGCCTTGAACCGTGGGAAGGTTCGCGCCTGCCTCCGATCCTCGATCATTCGTCCGACTATGTGCGGGCATGCGCCGCCCATATGCTGGGCAGAGCCGGTCACGGCGAAAGCGACGACGACCATGAGGGGCTCTATGACGCTGACTTCATCGCCGAACTGACCACGAAAGAGCTGGCCCGGCCGGGCATCGCTGGCCCCTACTGGTCGGCGACAGGCCTGATGCAATCCGATTTCAGCCAACTTGGCTTCGATCCGACCGAATGGATGCTCGGGATCATTGAGCGGCGCAACGGCCTCGAGCCAGTCAGCCTGCCATTCAACGGCATTGACTTCCACATCCACGAACTGGCGGCTGGCGATCCCCGAGCGGTACGCCGACTGATCGAGGCAGATCGTGCCGATCTCGCCATCATGACGGCGACGGAAATCCGGGACGAGGTCGCGGGCATGACCCCGATCTTATGCGAGATGGCAGATCACGCCGATCTTCGCTTCGCCGTCCCGGCCCAAATCCATCTCGCGAAATATCACGGAATGCTTCATCCGCGCGCCGATCCGGAGCGTATCCGGTATCTGCCCGGCTGGCGTGATGATGCGCGGGTCTTCGCAATCCGCTATGGCGAGTCGGATCGGTTCCCGGACCAGGCGGTGATCTTTCCTGGCCGCAATGCAGCTTTCGACGAGGCCCAGGCTGAGGCGATTGTCGACATGGCTTTGCCACCAGACCGTCGCGGTGAACTCGCGAGGCACTATCTGGAATCCTACGATGCAGACCCGGCGCCTTATCGCCTCGGCTGTGACGAACTGCGCAGCTACGTTTCGGGGGCGCATGTCGCACGGATCGGCGCAATCGAGCAGCCGGGGTGGAGGCGCATAGAAATATCGGCCGGCCGCTTGGCTGACCGTTGGGGTCCCTGGAGCTGGAGCGAGAGTACTGGCTCGATCTGAGGGAGCGGTACTGTTTCGAATTCCCAACCCCAACCTTGGCGGGGTCGGCAACCCGAAACGGCGCCAAGCGGGCTTGATCCCGAGCGGTTGGGGGGCTATCCGCAGTCAAAACCCGTACCAATTCGCCGCTCTCGCACGGCGTTGTGGTGCTAAGCCATTAAAAAGACTGGGAAAAGACTGGCGCGCCCGAAAGGATTCGAACCTCTGACCCCCAGATTCGTAGTCTGGTGCTCTATCCAGCTGAGCTACGGGCGCCGACGGCGGGCAGATGGCCCGCGGTCAAGGCGCGTCCAATACGGGATCGGCCGCGCCTTTGCAAGCCTCAAGCGATGATGCCTGTGGATGATGGCGACGAGGCGAGCGGGATGCCTGCGCCGCAACGGCGGCGGTGGGCTTCCGGCTGCGTTTCCCTGCACGGCTTGTCGGTTGCACGCTCCCGCCCCCTTCCGTCGGAGCGCGGTCATCCCATATGATACATGCGCGGACCTAGCATGTCCGGACGGCATACGCCGGTTTGCGGCCGGGCATCTCCGATACGGGACGATGCCGGGCCGACCCGCATGCCGGCCCGGGCCGTGACACCGATCCGCGGGAGGGGAACCTGAAATGCCGTCTTTCTTGTCTCGTGCGGGCCGCATCGTCTTGGCGTCCGCCCTGGCAGCCAGTCTCGCCGTCAGCGTCGCAGATGCCCGTCCGTCCTCGGGCGGCAGCCGCGGCTCCAAAACCTTTTCGACGCCGCCGTCAACGCAGACGGCGCCCGGTGCCGCTCAACCGTTGCAGCGCTCGCAGACCCAGCCGGGCTACCAGAACGGCGGCATGGCAGGTGCTGCCCAGCAGGCGCAGCGCTCGCGCTTCGGCTTTGGTGGCGGTCTGATGGCCGGCCTGCTCGGGGCCGGCCTGTTCGGCCTGCTGGCCGGCAACGGCCTGTTCGGCGGCCTCGCCGGCATTGCCTCGTTCCTGGGGCTGCTGCTGCAGGTGGGCCTGATCGTCGGCCTGGTGATGTTGGCGCTGCGCTTCTTCCGGCGCCGTTCCGAGCCCGCCCTTGCGGGCGCCGGGCCGAACCTGCGCCAGGGCATGGGACCTGCGGGCCCGGGTGGCCTCGCCGGTCTGAGCGGTCTTGGCGGAGGTACGGGCGGTGCTGCCCCAGGCGGCATGGCGCGCCCCGGCGCGGCCCAGCCTGCGCCGACGCGCAGCGACACCGTGGGCATCGGTCCCGATGACTACGGCGCCTTCGAGCGCCTCCTGGGCGAATTGCAGACGTCCTACGGCCGCGAGGACGCCGATGCCCTGCGCCGCATCACCACGCCGGAGATGTTCGGCTACCTCAGCGAGGAACTGGCCGAGAACGCCCGCCGCGGCGTGGTCAACACGGTAACCGAGCCGCGGCTGCTGCAGGGCGACCTGGCCGAAGCGTGGCGCGAGGGGCCGACCGACTACGCCACCGTGGCTCTGCGCTTCTCGATCAAGGACGCGACCGTCGAACGGGCCAGCGGCCGCGTCGTCGGGGGCGACCCGAACGTTCCGAGCGAGGCGGTGGAGCTGTGGACGTTCCGCCGCGACAACCGCGGTCCCTGGATCCTGTCGGCGATCCAGCAGGCCGGCTGACGCCGCTCCGCTCACGCGCGAATGAAGGGCCGGCATGGTTCGCCATGCCGGCCCTTTTTCGTCGCCTGGAGGTCCCGGCGCGGCTGCTGCGGCGACCAACTTTGCGGCATTGCGGCGCCCGTCTGCCGCAAAACCGGTGCCCCGGCGGTGCCGTTCATGCTCTAAGCTCACCCGTGACGACCTCCTGCCGGGGAACGGTTCATGACGGGCAAGATCATCACCGTGTCGCAACAGAAGGGGGGCTCCGGCAAGACCACGCTGGCGGCCCACCTGGCGGTGGCCTTCAGCCGGCCCGATGCGCCGGTGGCGGTGCTCGACGTCGATCCCCAGGGCAGCCTGGGGCAATGGTTCGAGATGCGCGAGCAGACGCTGGGGGAGGCCAAGACCGGCCTCGTCTTCCGCACGGCCAGCGGCTGGGGCGCGCGGCGGGAGGCCCGCAGCCTCGTGCGCGATCATCATCTGGTGGTGATCGACACCCCGCCCAAGTCCGACCTGGAGACGCGGCCGGCGATCGAGGCGGCAGACCTGGTGGCGGTGCCGATCCAGCCGACGCACATCGACCTGTGGGCCGTCGACCCGACTCTGGCGATGATCGCCAAGGAGGGCAGCCGGTCGATCCTCGTCGCCAATCGCGTGGTGCGCCGCGCTGCCCTGACCGCCCAGGTGCTGGCGGCGGTCCAGCGTCTCGGCCACCTGGTGGCGGAAGCGCAGCTGGGCAACCGCGTCGCCTTTCCGGCCAGCATGGGGCAGGGCCGGGCGGTGGGCGAGACCCAGCCGGGCAGCTCCGGGGCGCTCGAGGTGGAGGCCCTGGCCAGTGAGGTCGCCCGCCACATCGGCCGCTGAGCCGGCGCGCCTCGGGCCGGCGCGGCGCCGAACAGCCGGCTCGGCGCTATTCGGCCAGCGTCTCGTCGGCGAGCTCGCGCGCCTGGCCGAGCTGCTGGCGCAGGTTGAAGCCCTCCATCTGCTGCCCGCGCTTGAAGGTGCCGCTGGTGCGCATCACCACCTCGCCGTCGGCGGTGACCAGGGCCTGGGTGAACACCAGGTTGCGGGTGACCCGCAGGATGTCCGTCGTGCCCTCGACCCAGCTGCCGAGGCGCGCGGGGCCGACGAAGTCCATGGTCATGCCGACCGTCGGCAGGAACTGACTGAGCCCCTCGGCGAAGTTGGCGCTCATGGGCATCAGCATATCGGCAAAGGCCATCAGCATGCCGCCGTGGGCCATCTGCATCGGATTGCAGTGGCGTTCCTCGACGCGGAAGCCGACGCGCAGGCGCCCCGCGTCGTATTTGGCGTAGAGCGGTCCGTTGATGGCGAAGAACGGCCCGCCGGCCTGGGGCAGGCGGATGAAGCCTTCGGGGATGGAGACGGTCATGGATATCCTGCGTGCGAGCGATCGATCGGCGTAGCCGCTTACCCCCTCATCTCCGTGATCGCAGCTGCAACATCAAGTCGCCGTGCTGCATGACGGGGCCCGGAAGCTCCGCTTGCGCCACGCGGCTGGGACCTCGCCGCGGCTTGCCAGGGCCGGCGGGGCCGACCGATGATCGGTGCCCAAGGGCGCCCGCCGCGGCGCCCGGCGGCCAAGCACGGGAGGCTCAAGCATGGCACGGCGGTTGATCGACATATCCGTCCCCCTCGAGAACGATGTCCCGGCCGATCCGCCGATCCAGACGCCCAAGCTGCACTACACGGACCACCGGCAGTCGGCGCCGCTGGTCGCCTCGCTGTTTCCCGGCCTCAAGCCGGAGGACCTGCCGGATGGCGAGGGCTGGGCCGTGGAGCGGGCGGAGATCTCGACCCACAACGGCACGCATCTGGATGCGCCCTATCACTTCCACTCCACCATGAACCGGGGCGAGCGTGCCATCACCATCGACGAGGTGCCGCTGGAGTGGTGCCTGCAACCGGGGGTGAAGCTCGATTTCCGCCACCTGCCGGACGGCTACGTGGCGACCCCCGCCGACGTCGAGGCAGAGCTTGGACGCATCGGCCACACGCTGAAGCCGCTGGAGATCGTGCTGGTCAATACACGTGCGGGCGAGCGCTATGGCGAGGCCGACTACGTCGATTCCGGCTGCGGCATGGGCTATGCGGCGACCATGTACCTGCTCGAGCGCGGCGTGCGCGTCACCGGCACCGACGGCTGGAGCTGGGACGCGCCGTTCTCCCACACCGCCCGCAAGTTCGCCGAGACCGGCGATGCGAGCCTCATCTGGGAGGGTCACAAGGCCGGGCGTCACATCGGCTACTGCCACCTGGAGAAGCTGCACGGCCTGGAGCAGCTGCCCTCGACCGGCTTCACCGTGTCGTGCTTCCCCGTGAAGATCCGCGCCGCGTCGGCCGGCTGGACGCGGGCCGTGGCGATCATCGACGCCTAAGCGGCGTCCCGGTCGCATGTGCGTCACGCTGCAGCCCCGTTTGGGCGCCACCATCGCCTCGTCGACCGCATTCGGGTCCTGCGCATGGTGCTTGCTCAGCGGCGTTGCCTCCTCGGCGCCACCGCCTTCGTCGCCGTCCTGCTGGCGGCGCCGCTCGCGGTGCCGGCAGCCGTTGCCCGGGACGATGCGGCCGCGCAAAAGGATCTGGCCCTCCTGGATGCGGTGACGTGGGGGGCCAGCCCCGCAAGCTTCGACCGGCTGGCGGCGATGGGCCGCGAGGCCTGGCTGCGCGACCAGCTGCACCCGGGCACCGGCGAGGCCTTGCCGGAGGCGGTTGCGGCCGAGATCGCAAGGCTCCAGCCGGCGGGATCGCTGTTCGAGCGGGTGGCCGCCTTCGATGCGCAGGCCAAGGCCGCCGCCGCCGAAATCGATCCCACCCGGCGAGAGGCGGCGCAGGCCGCCCACCAGACGGCGCTCACCGAGGCGGGCCGGGCCTCCGTTCATCAGGCGATCTTGCGTGCGCTTTACACGCCGGCGCAGCTGCGCGAGCGCATGACCTGGTTCTGGCTCAACCGCTTCAACGTCTTCATCGGCAAGGCGAACGTGCGCGCGAGCGTGGGCGACTACGTCGACACGGCCATCAGGCCCCATGCCCTCGGCCGCTTCCGCGACCTGCTGGCGGCGACGCTGCAGCACCCGGCCATGCTGCGCTACCTCGACAACGCCGACAACGCCGCCGGCCGCATCAACGAGAACTACGCCCGCGAGCTGATGGAGCGCCACACCATGGGTGTCGGCTCCGGCTACACCCAGGCCGACGTCGAGCAGCTGGCGCGGATCCTGACCGGGGTCGGCATCAGCAGCAGGGCGGAGCCGCCGCGGCTGAAGCTGCTGATGCAGGAGGACCTCGTCCGCGACGGGCTGTTCGAGTTCAATCCGGCCCGGCACGCCTACGGCCCCAAGGTACTGCTGGGCCGCCCGATCCAAAGCCGCGGCTTCGCCGAGGTGGACGAGGCGCTGGATATCCTCAGCCGACATCCCGCGACGGCCCGCAACGTCGGCCGCGCGCTCGCCACCTATTTCGTCGGCGATACGCCCGCCGAGGCGCTGGTGCAGAAGCTGGCGGCGACGTTCACGCGGACCGACGGCGACATCGCCGCCGTGCTCGATGAGCTGTTCCATGCGCCCGAGTTCGCTGTCGCCGCGGCCGGCGGCCGCTTCAAGGACCCGGTGCGCTTCGTCTTCTCGGCCCTGCGGCTCGCCTACGACACGCGCGTCATCCGCAACCCCGCTACCGTGCAGAGCTGGCTCACGCGCTTGGGCGAGGGGCTGTTCCTGCGCTCGACCCCCGACGGCTATCCCCTGGCGTCGGCGGCCTGGACCGGGCCCGGCCAGATGGTGACGCGCTTCGAGGTGGCGCGCCAGATCGGCTCGGGGCCGGCCAATCTGTTCAAGCCGGCGCCGGAGAGTGAGGCCGAGCCGGCCTTTCCGCTGCTCCAGAACCGTCTCTATTTCACCGTCCTCGCGGGCACGCTGGGCGAGCGCACGCAGGGCGTGCTGGCCCGCGCCGTCTCGCCGCAGGACTGGAATGCGCTGTTCCTGGCCTCGCCCGAGTTCATGCATTGACCGGGGCGGCGCGGCATCGCGCGTATCGCCGAGCGCCGGCGAAGAAGGGGGAGCCATGGCCCGTGCCCTGATGAGCCGCCGCGAGCTGATCGCGGGCCTGGCCGGGGGCGCCGCCGTCGCGGGGCGGGCCTGGGCGGCGCCGCACACGGACGTGCGCCTGCTCGTCGTGTTCCTGCGCGGCGCCTACGACGCCGCCAACGTGGTGATTCCCGTCGGCAGTGACTTCTACTATCAGGCGCGCCCCCGGCTCGCCGTCGCCAGGCCCGACCCGGCCGATCCGGCCGCCGCCCTGGCGCTCGATGCCGATTGGGGCCTCCATCCGGCGCTCCGTGACACCATCCTGCCGCTCTACGCCAAGGGCCAGGCGGCGTTCGTTCCCTTCGCCGGCACCGACGACCTCAGCCGCAGCCACTTCGGCACCCAGGACACCATCGAGCTCGGCCAAAACGCGCAAGGGGCACGCAACTACCAGTCCGGCTTCATGGCGCGTCTTGCGGCGGAGCTGACGCGCGTTCGTCCGATCGCCTTCACCGACCAGATGCCGCTGATCTTTCGAGGCGGCAGCGAGGTCGTGCCCAACGTCTCCATCAATCGGGTCGGCAAGCCGGGCGTCGATGACCGGCAGGCGGCCCTGATCGCGGCGATGTACCAGGGCTCGGCGCTTGAGGCGGCGGTGACGGAGGGGTTCCGGGTGCGCGACGAGGTCTTTCACGCCATCTCGGACCATCAGGCCCAGGCGGATCGGGGGGCGGTGTCGCCGCGCGGCTTCGAGCTGGCGGCGCGGCGCATCGGCCGCCTCATGCGCGAGCAGTTCAACCTGAGCTTCGTCGATGTCGGCGGCTGGGACACCCACGTCAATCAGGGGGCGGCGACCGGCTACCTGGCCGACCGGCTGGGTGAGGTCGGGCGCGGTCTCGTCGGCTTTGTCGAGGAGATCGGCTCGGGCTGGAGCAACACGGTGGTGGTGGTCCTCTCCGAGTTCGGCCGCACCTTCCGCGAGAACGGCAACCGCGGCACGGACCACGGCCACGGCAGCGCCTATTGGGTGCTCGGCGGCGGCATCCACGGCGGCCGTATATCCGGGCCGCAGGTCCGCATCGACGAGGCAAGCCTGTTTCAGAAGCGCGACTATCCGGTGCTGACCGACTACCGGGCCCTGCTGGCCGGCCTGTTTCAACGCCTATACGGCCTTGATGCGGCCTCTCTTCAGCGCGTCTTCGCCGCCGTCAAGCCGGCCAAGCTCGATCTGGCTTGAGCGCTCCGGGCGAAGCGCAGGCGCCTGCCGGCTCGTTCACGCCGCCCGGCGGTGGCGGCCTTCCTCGACTTCCTCGACGATCTTGGCGACGAAGGCCGGGAGGTCCTTGGGGTTGCGGCTGGTGATGATGCCCTGGTCGACGACCACCTCCTTGTCGGTCCAGCGACCGCCGGCGTTGATCACATCGGTCTTGATGGACAGGTAGGAGGTCACGTCGCGGCCGCGCACCGCGTCGAGCTCCACCAGTAGCCACGGAGCGTGACAGATCGCGGCGACGATCTTCCCGCTCTCCAGGAACGCCCGGATGATCGCCAGCGCCGCCGGATTGATGCGCAGCAGGTCGGGGTTGATCTGGCCGCCGGGCAGCACGATGGCGTCGTAGGCGGCTGGATCGACCTGATCCAGCGTGAGGTCGACAGGCACGCTGTCGCCCCAGTCGGTGTGGTTCCAACCCCGGATCTGGCCGGCCTCGGGCGAGGCGAGCTCGACCGTCGCGCCCTTCTTCTTCAGCTCCTGCTGCGGCACCGTCAGCTCCGATTGTTCGAAGCCATGGGTGGCGAGGATGAGAATGCGTGCCTGGGTGATTTGCGGCATGTGGTCCTCCGGATCAGGATGGTCGCTTCGCGCCACACCGCCATAGCCGATGGCCAGGGGCGGCGATGGCGGGATACGGGGAGACGCCGATGGCCGGCGCCGCGCGCTTGGCTGTCCACAGCTAACGGCGGCCGCGCGACGACTGTTCCGCCGCTCGCTTGGGCCAGCCGGCTCTTGCCAAAGCGGCTGCCGTCTAGTCCATTGCGCGCCTTTCCGGGCCTCTGGCCCCGTCCGAACGCGTCGTGACCAGAAAGTCCATTCCGCCCTCGTCCAAGGCCGTCGCCTCCGCCCCCGGCGGACAGCCGACGCTGCTCGGCCTCCAGGTCCTGCGCGCGCTGGCGGCGCTGGCCGTCGCCATCCACCATGTGCAGCACGAGGCGGCACAGCTCGTCGCCCAGGACGGGCGGAGCTTCAGCGCCTCGCACGTGCTGCCGTGGCTCGCCGGCGTCGACGTCTTCTTCGTCATCTCCGGCTTCATCATGGTGCTCAGCTCGGCCAGGCTGTTCGCCCGCCCGGGGGCGTCGCGCGTCTTCTTGAGCCGCCGGCTGATCCGCATCGTGCCGATCTATTGGGCGGCGACCGGCCTATTTCTCGTGGTGATGCTGCTGACGCCGCAGGCCTTGAACAGCCCCCGTCCGGAGGTCTGGCAGGTCGTCGCCTCGCTCCTCTTCATCCCCTATGCGCGGCCCGACGGGCTCGTGCAGCCGGTCTATTCGCTGGGCTGGACGCTGAACTACGAGATGCTGTTCTACGTGCTGTTCGGCGCCGCGATCGGCCTGCCGCGCCACCTCGCGGTGGCGGCGGTCACGGCGCTGCTGGCGCTGGCTGTCGCGCTGGGGCTGGCGCTCGGGCCGCTGCCCGAGCCGCTCGCTTACTGGACCCAGCCGATCGTGCTGGAGTTCGTGCTCGGCATGGGGCTCGGGCTCCTGTACGCGCGCGGCGTGCGGTTGCCGCTGGCCGTTCGCGCCGGCCTGGCCGTCGCCGCCCTCCTGGCCTTGCATGCCGACCTGCCGCAGACCGGTGCGTTCGGCGCCTTCGGCAACGTCATCGGCTATGGCGTCCCCGGCGCCCTGCTGGTCGTGGCGGCCGCGTTCGGCCATGCGCCGGGCAAGCCGCCCCGTTTCGAGACGGCGCTGGCGACGCTGGGCGATGCGTCATACGCCCTCTACCTCGTGCACCCCTTCGCCATCCGCTTCGCCAGCCAGGCTCTGGTGGCGGCCCACCTCGCGCCAAACGTCCCGGCAGCGGCCTTCATCGCCGTTGGCCTCGTTGTGGCGGTGGCGGCGGCGCTCGCCGTGCACCGGTGGTTCGAGCAGCCGGTGCTGCGGCTGCTGCGGCGGCGCGTGGGCGTGTGATCGAGCGCTCCAGACTTCAAGAGCTCGGAGCATTTCTGCTCGGATGACGCCATCCGCGCGAGACATGCTCCCGAGGTCACGCCGCCGAGATCTCGCCGAGGGCCGTCAGCTCGGCGATCTGGCCCCCGGGCTTGAGCCCGCGGCTGCGCACCACGATCGACGAGCGCGTGCCGTCGGGCGTGATGTCGACCAGGTGGTAGCCCGCCCGATGCTGGCGCGCGCCGGCATAGGCCGAGGAGGAGGGGGCCCCGAGCGCCGGTACTGGCCGCGCGGGCCCGGCGAGGCGCGTCAGCTGGATGCGATGGTTGTGGCCGTGCAGGATGAGCTCTGCCCCCACCCGGGCGACGAGGCGCTCGAAGGCCGCCGCGTCGATCAGCTGCCGGGCCGGGCTGGTCGCGCTGCGGTAGGGCGCATGGTGGATCATGACGACGCGGCATACGCCTTCGCGCCCGAGATCGCTGAGCAGGTCGGCGAGCCGCGCCAGCTGCTGCGCTCCGACCCGGCCGCTGGCCAGGAACGGCAGCGTCGGCACGGCCGAGTTGGCGCCGATCAGGGCGACGCCGTCGCGTCGGCGCACATAAGGGAACGTCGGGGCGCTGGCTGGAACACCATCGTCGCCGGTCATCCATGGGCCCAGTGCCCGATAGAGCGGGACGGCCGAGCTGCGCACGTAGTTGTCATGGTTGCCGGGCACGAAGCTCACCCGGGCGGGCGGGCCCAGGCGCTCCAGGAAGCGGCGCGCCGCCGGGAATTCGGCGGCCAGCCCGATGTTGGCGACATCGCCGGTGAAGGCGATATGGTCGGGCTTGTGGGCGGTGATATCCGCCACGATGGCTCCGAGCACCCCCATGTCGTGGGTCGCGTGGCGGCCGCGCCGCCAGTTGACGTAACCGGTGAGCCGCTTGCTGGCGAGGTCGACGAGCGTCGGCCGTGGCAGTGGGCCGATGTGGGCGTCGGAGAGATGGGCGATCAGTACCATCCGGCTGTCCTCACCCTGATCGTCCAGTGGGCCACACGCGGGCGTTGCCGATGAGGATACCGGCGATCAGCACCAGGACGCCACCCACGATGACCCGGATGGCCGGCGGCAGGAAGGGCGTTTTCCGCATTGCGGGGCGTGATTCAGGAGATCACAAGCGGGCGGATGCGATCCCGGTCGCCCCGATCGCCGGGGAGGAGGGCGACAGGCGGCCGGGCGCAGCGTGGGGCCGAACCGCGCCCCCGCCGGGGCGCCGCCTGTGATATAGCCCGGCTTTGGGGAGTGACCGCGCCAATGTCAGACCGGCTGGCTGAACGCATCGTCCGGCGGACCCTGCACACGTATTTCCGCTTTGCCCGCGGCCTGACGCTCGGCGTGCGCGGCGCCGTGTTCGATGCGGACGGCCGCATCTTCCTCGTCCGCCACACCTATGTGCGCGGCTGGTACATGCCCGGCGGAGGGGTCGAGGTCGGCGAGGATGTGCTGACCTCCCTCAAGCGCGAACTGGCGGAGGAGGGCAACATCGTCCTCACCGGCGAGCCGCACCTGCACGGAATGTTCTTCAACGGCAGGGCCTCGCGGCGCGACCACGTGGTGCTCTACGTGGTCCGCGCCTTCGAGCAGTCAGGCCCGCGCGCGCCGGACCGGGAGATCGCCGAGACCGGCTTCTTCGCGATCGACGCCTTGCCGGCGGACACGACGCCGGCGACCCGGGCTCGCCTCGCGGAGATTGTCGAGGGTGCCACGATCGCCGCGGAGTGGTGAGGAGCGGCCCCTCAGTTCACCCCGCGCTCGTGGCCCTCCCAGTAGGGCTTGCGGATCTCGCGCTTCAGCACCTTGCCGACCGGGCTGCGCGGCAGGGCGTCGCTGAAGTCGATGCTCTTGGGCGCCTTGAGCGAGCCGAGCTTGTCCTTGCAAAAGGCGATGAGTTCCTCGGCGCCGGCGCTGGCGCCGGGCTTCAGTTGCACCACGGCCTTCACCGCCTCGCCCCATTTGGGGTCCGGCACACCGATGACGGCGCAATCCTGCACCGCCGGGTGTTCGAACAGCGCGGTCTCGATCTCGAAGGGGAAGATGTTGAAGCCGCCCGACACGATCATGTCGCGCTTGCGGTCGGTGATGAAGAAGAAGCCGTCTGCGTCGCGGTAGCCGATGTCGCCGGTATGGTGCCAGCCGAAGGTCTGGATCTCCGCCGTGGCGGCCTCGTCGTTGAGGTAGCGCGCCATGGCGGTGGGGCCGCGCATGACGATCTCGCCGACCTCCCCGGTGGCGAGCAGCCGTCCGTCCTCGCTCATCACCTCCATCGCCTCCACCGTCTGGCATTGCCGCCCGCAGGAGAGCAGCCGGTGGCGCTTGGCCGGGTCGCGCACCGCCTCCGCAGTCTCCCGCGGCGAGATGAAGGTGAGGGGGAAGCCGCATTCGGTCTGGCCATAGGATTGGCACATCACCGGGCCGATGCGCTCCACGCCCTCGGCGATCTTGTCGGGGGAGATGGGGGCCGCCGCCGAAATCACGTAGCGCAGCGACGACAGATCCGTCGCAGCCAGCTTGGGGTGCGCCAGCAGGGCGTAGATGAGCGTCGGCGGCAGGAACAGCGTGGTCACGCGGTGCTCCTCGATCAGGCGCAGCACCTGATCGAGATCCGGCGTGGCGAGCATCACCGTTTTGCCGGAGACCGGCAGGTTGGCGAGGGCCACCATGCCGGCGGCGTGGGTGATGGGCGTCACGGCCAGATTGACCGGCTGGGCGTCGAAATGCAGGCAGGTCGACCAGGCGAGCACCGACATCAGCAGCCAGTTGTTGTCGGCCTGGGTCAGCTTGGGACGGCCGGTGGTGCCGCCGGTGGCCCCCTGCATGCCCAGCCCCTCGCCCGGCGCGCGGAAGTCGGGCCGCTCGTCGGGCTGCCCGGCGATCCAATCGTCCAGGAAGACGCCTTCCGCATCGGCCTGATCGATGGCCACGACGCGCCTGAGGCTCGGCACGCGGGCCTTGAGCTCCTTCACCTGGGCGGTGGCGGACGAATGGTAGAACAGCACCTCGCAGCCGCCCGCGCTCAGGATGTGGACGTTGTCGTCGATGGCGTTGCGCAGGTTGAGGTTGCACCAGGCGGCGCCCGCCCGGAGCGCGCCGATCATGGTCATCAGCGCCTGACCGCAATTGGGGCTGAAGACGGCGAAGCGCGTGCCGGTCGAGAAGCCCTCGGCCAGCATCTGGTGGGCGAGGCGGTTCACGACGGTGCGCATCTGGGCATAGGTGAACTCGCCGCCGTTGCCCGCCAGCGCGGTGCCGTCGGGCGCATTCTGGGCACCGATGTAGAACAGATCTGTAACGTGCATGGGCCTCCCCCTCCGACTGTTGTTGTCGATCGTTCTTATATGACCGATGGGTAAATTCTTCGCCGGAAGGGGTCAAGGAGCGTCCGGGGTGCTGCGCGCACCGGCGGGCTGCGACGGACGCCGCGTCACGTCTGCCACCCGGCCGCTACGGCACGGCGCAGGCCGGATTCATGGGCAGGAAGGCCTCGGCCCGGGGAATGGTCCGCACCGCCTCGTAATAGTCCCAGGGGGCCTTGCTCTCGGCTGGCGTCTTGACCCGGTAGAGTGTCGCATCGAACAGCACGCGCCCGTCGGCGCGGATCGAGGCCGGCCGGCCGAAGAAGTCGAAGGGCGTCGCCCGCATGGCCTTGTTGGCGGCCACCGCCTCGTCCGTTCCTGCGGTCTCGACGCCGTGCAGGTACTGCCGCACGGCGGTGTAGACGGCCGCGTGGTCCTTGGTCGGCATGATGCCGACCTTCTCCTTGAAGCGGCGGGCGAAGGCGCGCGCCGCATCGCTCTGGTCCCAGTAGAAGCTCGAGGTGAAGGTCAGGTTCTTGGCAACCTCCAGCCCGAGCGCGTTGATGTCGGTGATGTAGGTCAGAAAGCCCGTGAGCGTCGGCGTTCCCGTCCCGAGGCCGAACTCGTGCGCCTGCTTGAGCGCAGTGATGAAGTCGTTGCCGACGCTCGCCAGCGCGACGACGTCGGCGCCCGACGTGCGTGCCTGCACGATGAAGGACGAGAAGTCGGTGGCGCCGATCGGATGGCGCGACGTGCCGACCACGCGGCCGCCGCTCGCCTCGATCACCTTGGTGGCTTCGACTTGAAGCGCGGCACCGAAGGCGTGGTCGACGGTGATGAAGTACCAGGCGCGCCCGCCGCGCTGCATCACCGCCCGGGCGGTGCCGGCCGTCAGGGTGTGGGTGTCGTCCGCCCAATGGGTGCTCACCGGCGCGCAGGTCTTGGCGGTGAAGTCGGACGTGGCGGCAGCGGTGATCATCACCGTGCGCGACTTCTCGCGCGCCACCGTCTGGACGGCGAAGGCAACGGCGGTGACCGGCAGATCGACGATGGCGTCGACGCCCTCGACCTCGTACCAGCGGCGGGCGACGGCCGAGGCGATATCCGGCTTGTTCTGATGGTCGGCCGAGACGATCTGGATCGGCTTGCCGCGCACCTGGCCGCCCGCGTCGGCCGCGGCCAGTTCCGCGGCCACGACGGAGCCTTTGCCGGAGAGGTCGGCGTAGGGGCCGGAAAGGTCGGTCAGGACACCGATCCTGACGACATCGTCGGACACTTGCGCGCCGGCGCCGGTGGCGGCGCCAAGCAGCAGCAGGACCGTCGCCGCCGTGATCCACGCTCGCCGCGCCGTTCCAGGCGCGCGCCCGTCCTTCGCCATGTCAGCCTCCCCATCGCGCGTTGCGGCGAGCGACGGACGTCGGCCGGGCGATCATTGTCCGGCGCGGCGGCGCCGCGGCCTCCCTGTCCTCTTCAGACCGGTATAGCGGTCCCGTCCATCGGTCTTGAACACGACTTTGGGCGGAGCCTGCCTGCCTCAGCGGTCGAGATAGGCGCTGCGGTAGGCGCCGGGCGTCACGCCCAGGGTGCGGCGGAAGCTGCGGGTGAGGTGTGCCTGGTCGGCAAAGCCGGTGGCCGCGGCGACGTCGCCGAGAGGCCGGCCCTGGCGGATGAGGCGTGCCGCGGCGCGAACGCGGGCCTGGCGCTGGTAGGCATGCGGCGACATGCCGACGGCGCGGGCGAAGGCACGGTAGAGCCGGAACGGCGGCAGGCCGGCCGCTTGCGCGATCTGCGCGAGGCTGACGTGGCGATCGAGACGCTGGTCGAGGAACCGCCGCGCCAGCTGGACGGCGCGGGGCTCGCGGCCGGCGGCCGCGAGGGGCGCCGGCTCGCGGACGTGCCGGGCGAACAGCCGCGTGACGAAATCGAGGTAGCGCCCGTCGCGGGCAAGGAGCGGAGCCTCGGTCTCCGAGCCCGCGTGCACTGCCTGAAGCAGGTGCGCCAGCACCGGGTCGCGGATGATCGGACCGGCGAGCGCCGGCGCCAAGCCAGGCCGGCCGACGAGGCCGCCGAGCTCGGCCCCATCCACATAGAGCGTGCGCAGCCGCCAGCCCTCGCCGTCGATGGGCCAGCCCGCGTGCGGCTCCTCGGCGTCGATGGCGTAGACATCGCCCGCGCGGGCGACGAACTCGCCGCCGCGCATGCGGATGCGGATGGCCCCATCGGTGATGAGCGCGAAGCAGGCCGTGCCGTGTGTGTGCACGTCATAGGCATAGCCGCTGAAGCGTCCGCGCAGCAGCTCGGCGTGCCCCAGGGCGGGATCGCGCCAGATCTTGGTATCGACGCTTGCGGTCAACGGTCTCACGATGGGTTCGCTCGTCGTGCCCCAGCGTATCCGGGCCGGACGGCGCGCGCTACTTCAGCAGGGCGTACTTGCCGACCAGGCGCCCTACGGCTTTGCGGCTACCGTAGATGCCGACGCCCACATAGGCGAGGGCATCGGTCTCGACCGTCCGCACGGCGGCACCGAAGGCGGCGTAGTCGGTCGTCTGCTGGCCCTGGGCTGGAAAGTCCACCAGGTCGACGGTGCCGGCCCGCGCCTTGGCGCGCAACGCCTGCAGCTGCGGGGCAGGGGCGGCGAGGACGGCGATGCCGATCGGGATCAGCCCCGGGTGGATGTCGCCCGAGGCGTCGACCAGGTCGTGGCCGGCGAGATCGGGGTGGCGCTTCCCCAGAGTGAGCGCGATCACCGCCGCCGCATTGGCCGCGCGGCCCGGCGGCAGCGCGTCGTCCACGACGATGACGCAGCGCTGCGGCTCGGCTTCTTCCACGATGTCGTTCATGCCCGTCGGCTATCCCTCTCCAAGACGCAAGACGAGAAGCCCTGTGCCACCGATCGGCGGCGCGGTCTTGAACGCTATTGCGAGCCCCGCCACCATGGGCGACGCCACTTCCTCTCGCGCACAAGGACGCCATCTCTTGCAGGCACCCGAGTTTCCTCAGCATCCCGTCCGGATCGTCGTGTTGGATCGCGACACGCTGCCTCCGGACATCCCGTTTCGGCGTCCGGCCTTCCCCCATCACCTCGAGGAGTTTCCCAGCAGCAGCGAGGGCGAGGCGGCGGTGCGTATCGCCGAGGCCGATGTGGTGATCACCAACAAGGTGCCGCTGCGCGCGGATCTGCTCGCGCATGCGCCCCGTCTGCGCCTCATCGCGGTGGCCGCGACGGGCTATGACGTCGTCGACCTCAGGGCCTGCACGGCGCGCGGCATCCGCGTGTGCAACGTGCGCGGCTATGCCGTCCGCTCGGTCCCCGAGCACACTTTCGCGCTCATCCTGGCGCTGCGCCGCAACCTCTTCGCCTATCGCGCCTCGGTGGCCGATGGAGCGTGGCAGCGCGCCCCGCAGTTCTGCTATTTCGAGGGCACGATCCAGGACCTTGCCGGCTCCACCCTGGGCATCATCGGCCACGGGGCACTGGGCCAGGCCGTCGCCGCCATCGGCCGCGCCTTCGGCATGAACGTGCTGGTGGCGGCCCGCAGGGGCGAAAGCGGCGGCCCTCGCACGCCGTTCGACGAGGTGCTGCGGCACAGCGACGTCATCTCTCTGCACGCGCCGCTGACGGCCGAGACGCGTGGCATGATCGGTCCGCGCGAATTCGCGCTGATGGAGCGCCGGCCGCTCGTCATCAACACGGGACGGGGCGGCCTCGTCGATGAGCATGCCCTGGTGGCCGCGCTGACGAGCGGCCGCATCGCCGGCGCGGGCTTCGACGTGGCGTCCACCGAGCCGCCGCCGGCGGACCACCCGTTCATGGCGGTGATCGGGCGCGCCGACTTCATCCTGACGCCGCACGTCGCCTGGGCGAGCACCCAAGCCATCCGCACCCTGGCCGATCAGGTGATCGACAACATCGAGCGCTTCATCGCCGGGGAGCCCGTGGACTTCGTCGCCTGAACGGGGCCAACCGCTTGCCGATCAGCTCCGACGCCACAGGAACAGACGCTCGTAGCATTCCGGGGCGGAGACCTGGCTAGCGTCCGAGGCGCACTCCGGACCGGAAATAATCCGGTGGCCTCGCGCGTTCATGCAGGCCTGGATGTATTGGCCATCCCTCACATTTACAGGCGTGGACGAGCTGAAGTCCGGCTTGAGCTGCTCGATCCATTGCTGACGGCACGCACCCATGGCGCGCTCGGGGCTCTCGACGGGCCCGATGTCGAACAGCCAGGACCCGAGGGCCAGCAGCGCCAAGACAACCCCAAACACCTTCATCGCGCGTCCCCACCGCAAAGCCCTGGCGGCACACATAGCGCGACGATTGACGAGGGGCGACGGAATTAATCGCTTACGCTAAGCCGGCTTGTGAGTTCACCCTTCAAAAAGCCAGCATGCGGCCGATGAGAGCGCCGGCGGCGCGATCAGAGGCTCAGTGACCAGGTCTGGCCGACCAGGTCGTGGCCGAAGGAGTGGTGCGGCGCTTCGTCGATCAGTGCGAACCCGGCTCGCTCGTAGAGCCGCCGGGCAGACGTCAGGACGCTGTTGGTCCACAATTCCAGACGCTGATATCCCGCCTGGCGCGCTCGCTCGATGCACGTGGCGACCAGCACCTTGCCGACGCCTGCGCCGCGCATGTCGGGCTCGACATAGAGCAGCCTGAGCTTTCCCACCATGCTCGTGTCTCCGCGCACGAGGAAGACCGAACCGACGACGCGGTCATCCAGCTCGGCGATCCAGGCGCCCTCGTGCGCCGGATCGAACGACTGATGGAAGTCGCAGAGGATGCGTGCGGCCAGGGCTTCGTAGTCGTTGTTCCAGCCGTATTCCTGCGCGTAGAGAACGGTCTGGCGATGGATGACCCAGCCCAGATCGCCCGGCCTGAGGCCGCGCAGCGACACGCCCCGGCCGGTGTCTGCCTCGAACATCCGTGTCAGGGTCTTGGCCGCAGTGAGCACGGGTGCGCGCCTCGCCGGCGGCAGCGCGTCGAGCAGCGCACCGACCGCCTCGCGCGTGTTGCCCTCCAGCGCGGTGAACGCCGCACGGCCGGCTTGCGTGAGCGACAGCAGCTGATGACGGCCGTGCCGCGGATCTTCTCGGGCCTCCACCAGTCCCCGCTCGGCGAACCGCCTCAGCGTGCGGCTGATCTGGGCCCGGTCGAGACCAAGGGCGCGAGCGAGTTCCGCCGCCGTCGGATCGGTCCTGTGGGCGAGCTCATAGAGGATGCGCGCCTCGCTCAGCGTGAAGGGGCTCTTGTCGAGGCGTGAATTCAGCAGCCCGAGCCGGGTCGTGTAGACCCGATTGAAGGCGCGCAAGGCCGCGATGTCGTGTGCGTCGTTCTCGGTTGGCATTCGCATCGGCCACAGTGTTGATCTGATCAACATTAGAGGATGTTGATTGGATCAACAAGTGGCCGGGCGCCCGCCCGGTGTCGAGCCGAGAACGCGAGGTCGGTGCCGGCCGCGTCTCTCTCCTGCGGGCCGCGCTCCAGCTCAAGGCCGCGCCTCGATCACCATGTTGAACGGGCCCTGCGTCGCGCGGCGCACGCGCGAGAAGCCGCCCCCGGATATGACCTCGGCGATCTTGGCTTCGCCGGCCTGGGCGCCGAGACCTTCCCCGACCTCCTGGTCGAGGGATGTGGGAAGGCAGATCATGGTCGAGGCATTGTAGTAGAGACGGCCCACCGGGTTCAGGTTTGCTTCCGGCCGGTCTTCGGCGATGGGCTCGACAACCATCCACGTCCCGTCCGTCTTGATGAGCGAGCGGATGTGCGCGGCGCAGCCCCGGGGATCACCCATGTCGTGCAGGCAATCGTACATCGTGATCAGATCGAAATCCCGCTCGCCGATGCTCTTGGCAGCCGACGTCTCGAAGCGGACGTTGCCGGACGATCGATGTGTAGCGGCGTGCTGCCTCGCCTCCTCGATGGACGGCTCGTGGAAATCGAAGCCGACGAAGCTGCTGCTGGGATAGGCCTGCGCCATGAGCAGTGTCGAGAAGCCGACGCCGCAGCCGATGTCGGCGACCTTGATCCCCTCTTTCAACCTGGCCTCGACGCCGTCGAGCGCCGGGATCCAGCTTTGCACGATGGAGTTGACATAGGTGGGGCGAAAGAAGGAGCCGACGGAGCAGAACAGGCAACCGGCGCTGTCCCCCCAGCGCACACCCGTGCCGCTGCGGATGGCCTGCTCGACCTTGGCTTCGCCCTCGATCATGGCGGCCACGAGATCGAAGGCGCCGGCGAGGTAGACGGGGCTGTCCTTGACCCCGAACACCATCGCCTGCTCCGGCGACAGGCTGAAGCGGTTCTCCTGCGCATCGAAGGTGATGAAGCCGTTGGCCGCCTGCGCCATGGCCCATTCGCGCACATAGCGCTCCCCCAGGGCGCCAGTGCGCTCGGCCAGTTCCTTCGGTGTCGCGGGCCCATCGCGGTAAAGAGCATCGAACAGGCCCAGCCGAAACCCGACCCGGGTGGTCGGAACGCTGAAGGCGCCGCCGAGGTCGCCGAGCATCTTGCCGACGAAGGCGTGTAGTTGTTCTTCGGACCCCGCGGTCATCGTCATTCTCCATCGGCAATCCGGTCGGCGAACGGCCGCCCGCCGGGTTCTGCGCCGTCCCGCCGCGTGCTAAAGAAGAGGTGGTGGCTCAAGAGGTGCGACCCGTTCCCCGCAGCCAGGCTCGCATGGCGTGGCCGCAGGAAAGTTTGCCGATCGTCCGGGACTTTGTGCCGCCTGATCTCTGCACGCGGGCAGGAGGATCGGATGGACGCATTGTCGGAGGCCTTGAGCTCGGTGCGGATGACCGGCGCGATTTTTCTCGACGCCGAATTCACCGCGCCCTGGAGCTTTGCAGCACCGCTGGCTCGGCAGTCGGCGCTGGTACTGGCGCCGGGAACCGAACGGATCATCAACTATCACCTGGTGACCGAGGGTAAGGCCTGGGTGAAGATCGAAGGCCAGCCGGACGTGTCGGTCGAGGCCGGGGAGATCGTGATCATCCCCCACGGGGAAGCCCACACCTTCTGCAACGGCACGCCCGACATCGCCTTCGACGGGGCAAAGTCGCTCAGCAAACACGTGGCCGGTCAGTTGAACACGCTGCGTTGGGGCGGGGGCGGGACGGCGACGAAGTTCGTATGCGGGTTCATGGGATGCGAGCGGCAGGCGGAACGCTCGTTCCTCGCCGGCCTGCCCACCACGCTCAAGGTCAACATCCGCGCCAACGGCACTGGAGCCTGGCTGGAGAATTCCATCCGCTATCTGGTCTCGGAAAGCCAGTTGGGTCAGACCGGCCACAGCATCCTGCTGTCGAAGATGGCAGAGGCGTTGTTCATCGAGACCTTGCGCTGCTACATCAAGGTTCTCCCCCAGGACGCCAAGGGGTGGCTGGCGGGCGCGCGAGACCCGATCGCGGGCGCAGCGCTGGCGCTCCTGCACCGACGGCCCGCCGCGCATTGGACCGCCGACCGGCTGGCGAGAGACATCGGCGCCTCCCGCTCCGTGCTCTGCGAACGCTTCACCCGCTATCTGGGCGAAGCGCCCCTCACCTACCTGGCGCGCTGGCGCATGCAACTGGCGTCGCGCCGGCTCCAGACGACGAAGGACACCGTGCTCCAGGTCGGGCTGGCAGTCGGCTACGAGTCGGAGGCTGCGTTCGTTCGGGCCTTCAAGCGCGAATTCGGCCTGCCGCCGGCTCGCTATCGCAAGGCGTTGGCCCAGGCCTGGCGGACAGAGCGAGAACATCGAGGGGGAGCCGCTTCACACGCACACGATATTTAGTAATTAAAACTATAACTTTAGCATCCCTTGACGCGCTTTTCGCCGGACGCAATGGCTCGCCGCATGCTACCTACGCGCGAATGGGCTGGGGAGCCTTCACACGTGAGACGAATAAGCGGAGCGCCGCCGCGCGCGGCGCGGCGGTATCGGTTGCCGCTAGCACCATGATAGAAACTGCGCGCCTCAAATCGGCCTCGGCAGACCAGCAAGCGAGAACTTTGAGTGTTTTATTTGGGGATCTGCGATGAGGCTTTTAGCCGTATACTCATTCGTTTGGATCCTCATCTGTGTAGTCGCAAGCGAATCATCGATGGCGGCGCAGTGCGCTGACGTCAATCCAGAGTACCGGTACAACGCTATTGTTCGTTTTTCGTCCTTTCCGAGTGCCTTCTTCGGTCGTTATCGTGCCGCAAAAATTTCAAAAATGCCGAAGAACCGTGAGGGGGATCCTTCCTCACTTCTCTGGCGCTACATAGTTGAATTTTACGTAACTGATAGTGTTGATGGTATGAGGCGACGAGTCTTCATGTCGTATGAGAGCGAGGCGGATCCGGTAGAGCAGAGATACACATTCAACGTGTTCTATGGCAGCGATGCAATCATACCATTCCTCCCGGCCGAGACGCGGAAAAGATCGAATCAACGAGGGCATCGAGCCAAGCTCGCTGGAGCCTTGCCGACCTGCCTGCCTTCTATCACGGCCGGAAGTGATCCTTCAGGTCGGGAAAGGCTCCTTAGATCGTGGTTAGAGTTGAAGTCGTACTTGGAGCAGCGGCATGACCGTTAAGACGCCTTACGTCACATGGGATTATAAGGGGCTCCCCGCGAATATAGATAAGTCGATGGTTCGCTGGATTATATCAAAGCTTGAGAACGACTCGCCTTTCATGCGCGATTTGCTATCGCTGGCGCCCGGCTGGTAATACTCACGTTACACAAAGGTCCAAATACAGCGATACAATTCCCAGCGATACAATTCCCAGCGATACAAATACAGTGACAGTTTACTAAATGATGGTTGGCAGATGTCTCGCATCGCCCGTGTCGTTGTGCCCGGTTTGGCCCATCACGTGACGCAGCGCGGCAACCGGCGCGAGCAGGTGTTCTTCGGGGAAGACGACTATCGCGCCTATCTCGATCTGCTGTCGTTCTATGCCAGGGCCGGAACGCAGCTGATCGCGTGGTGCCTGATGCCGAACCACGTGCACCTCGTCGCCATTCCCGCCCATGAGGACGGGCTGCGGGCGATGCTGGGTGAGACCCACCGGCGCGACGAATGCCTGAACGAGCACATGTTCCGCAACCTGCCCAGCGCTCGCAGGCTGATCGAGGAATGGAGAACGGGCTACAACGCCCATCGGCCGCATACGAGCCTTGGCCTCACCCCCAACGAGTTTGCAACCCGGTCCAGGACGGATCACAGCGAGAACAGAATCCAGTTATGAACGAGGGCAAATAGGGGGCAACGTGAGGATGAGAAGCCAATGAGGTCAAAAAATACCACACGATGGAGCGTCATCGCGGCCGGTATCATATTGTTTATCATCGTTCCCGGGATGATTGCTACGCACTACAGGCGAGGGCCTCAGCCGGTCTCGTTTGCCTATCCCGCCGCAGAGGTGAAGAGGTTTAGCGAAGGCCGCTTCACCAGACCTGCCATGCCAATGTGGCGTCGTCCTATATCACTCTTCGTTTCGGGCGACAAAGATCCGCGGGCGGGAGCTTTCATTGCTGGAATGATCTATGGTATGACTAGATATGTAGGAGTCACATTAGCAGAGATGTAAAAAAGAACTTTATAGTTTATGTTGATCGTCAATTCTACGAGGATCTCAAATCGTCAGGTCCTTCCTATTTCTCAAGAGGGGGGTTGTCCGAAGTCGTTTCTAAATATCTATACGATAATCTGCTTAAGACAAAGGATTGCGGAAGTGTCTTGGTGCCGAGCGTCGATGGGGAAATCATGTATGTTATCGGCTTTAATTTCCATGAATCTGGAAGTGATAAATTTCTTCGTTGTGCATCACTAATAATATTGTCTGGGTTGGGTGCATACATTTTCGAGGAACAGATAGAGAGTACGGAAGTTGCCGAGGTCATGTCGTATCTTCGGCGTAACTACGTTGCTTATCCAGCGGGCGCACCCTTCAATGTTGGTGCCAATTAACGAAACTCACTGGAGATAGGTCGTGGCTGAATTTGAGTGTTGTCTGGGTCCGCATCGAGGCGGAGCGCAACGGCGCGCGACGGTCGAATTCCCTGCTGACCTTGAGGCGCGAGCGGTGCGCGACGCGGAGTCGGCCAAGGCTGCCACCGCGCGCAAAGGCTGTTCGAGGCGCGCCGCTGGGCGCGCACCGGCCTGAGGGCCCAGCGCATCGCCAGGAACGAGCAATCGGCGCTGATCATCAACGAGCTCGATGGTGTTGCTGGCCTCTAACTCCGCCGCTTGAACCGCAGCCCGGCATCCGAGGCTCCGCTCAGAACGCATAGCGGAGGCCCGCGTACACAGACCGGCCGTTGCCGGGGTAGAAGATCGCCAGGCTCGAGGCCGGCAGCGTCTGGGCGTTGGTCACCGTCGAGAGGTCGCTGATGTATCTTCTGTCGGTGAGGTTGCGGGCGTCGACGAAGAACGTCATGCCATTGGGCATGGCCCACCCCGCCTGCACCCCGAGCAGGGCGTAGCCCGGTGCCCTGAGCGTGTTGGCATAGTCGGCATAGGCGCCGGTAGGCACCCAGTCGACGTTCGGCGAGACGTAGAAGCCGTCGGGCCGGCTGTAGGATACGACGGTGCGCAGCACGTTGGTCGGGATGCCGGCGAGCCGATTGTTGCCGTAGTAGGGGTCGTTGACGAAGCGGAAATCGTTGTAGGTCCAGATCTGCTGGACCGTCAGCTTGTCGCCGATGCCGGTAACGTCGCGCAGGAGGTCGTAGCCGACCGCCAGCTCGATGCCCTGGTGGCGCGTGTGCAGCGCGTTGAAGGTGGCCGCCGGCACGTTCGGATTGGTGGTGTAGTTGAGCAATTCGTCGCGCAGGATGGAGCGGTAGGCCGTCACCTCGAAACTCAGCCGGTCCCAGCGCCCGCGCGTGCCCACCTCTGCCGTCCAGGCACGCTGGGCCTGCAAGGGGACGAAGGTGGTGGAGTTGGTGAAGACCTGGGTCAGGTCGGTGAAATCGGGCACATCGGTGCTGCGGGCGATGTCGGCGAACACCTGGATGTCCGGCGTCGCCTGCCACAGGATACCGAACTTCGGGTTGACCCCGGCGTAGCGCGCGTCGTCCTGCTGACGCTGGCGCGGGTTCTTGGCCGACGCGTTGTAGAGCTGCGTGTAGTCGCGCAGATCGTTGAAGACCTTGACGCCGGCCACCAGCGCCAGTTGCCGGAGCACCCAGAAGCGGTTCTCGGCGTAGCCCTCCAGGTTATAGGCGTCCTGCCGGGCATTGACGGTGGGCGCGCCCTTGTTGCCGTTCACGTTGACGAACTGGCGCGCCAGGTTGTTGCCGCCCCAGGCGCGGCCGCCGACGATCAGGTCGTTCTTGAAGCCGCCGATATCGAAGCTCGCCGTGTAGCGGGGCGCGATGCCGTAGGTCCAGCCGTCTTGGGCGATCACCTGGAAGATCGGGTGGTAGAGGTTCTTGTGGATGGCCCAGGTCGAAATGTCGAGCTGGCCGACGTCGAAGCGGATGGTGGTGGTGTTGGCGATGCGCTCGCTCAGCACGTCGCGCGCCTGGTTGCCGCTGATCGCGGCCGGGCTGGCCATCTTGGGAAAGCGCAGGGCATTGAACAGCGAGAGCGAGCCGGGCAGCTTCTGGTCGGTGTCATAGAAGCCAAAATAGAAGCGGGTCTCGACGTTCTCGTTGATGCGGTAGCCCAGGTTGGCGTTGAATTGCTTGTAGTCCTGCGTCTCGTGCTGGCGAAAGCCGTTGGCGTGGCTCACGGTCGCATTCACCAGCGCATCGAAGGGTCCGGAGATGCGCGACATTTGCACGTTGCCGCGCAGCGCGCCGAAGCTGCCACCGTCGATGCGCAGCACGTTCGGCGCCTCCGCGGTGTAGGCGGTGGGCGTCGTGAAGTTGATGGCGCCGCCGATCGTCGAGGTGCCGTAGAAGAGCCCGTTGGCGCCGCGATAGACCTCGGCCGTCCGCACGGCCAGCGGATCGATCTGATAGAAGTCGCCGCTGCCGTCGGCGGCATTCACGGGAATGCCGTCCTGGAGGATGTCGAGGCCGCGCAGATGGTAGCCGCGGGTGAGGCCCGAGCCGCGGACGGAGAGCCGCAGCTCCTGGCCGTAGCGCTCCTGCACGTAGACGCCGGGCGTGTCCTTGAGGACGTCGCGCAGGTTGTTGGAATAGGTGTTGTCGAACTGTTTCTCGTCGACGAACGAGACCGAGCCGGCGCTCTGGTAGAGCGCGCGCTTCTGCTCGGCGACGCTCGGCACCGTGAGCGAGCCGCCGGCGGCCGGCATTGCCGCCGGTCCGGTCGCGGTGCTGCCGCCGCTGATATCGATGGTCGGAAGGGTGACGTCTTGGGCGAATGCGCCCGTGCCGGCGAGGCTCGCCAGCACGACGGCGGCGCCGGCGCGCAGAGGGATGGAGAACATGGAGGGCTCCGGGCGCGCCCGACGGGCCGAGGCTCGGCCGGGATCGAGACGTCGCGGATGGTCGACGGACGGCGGACACACGGCCGAACGTCGCCGCCGCGCATGGCGCTGCGGGAGGTCCGGCCCACGAAGCACGAGGCTTCGTCGCGTCTCAGCCCGGCGGGCCGCGTGCGGAGAAGGGGCTTGAGGCGCGCCCGCCCCGGTCCGGCCCGGACTGGTGCTGCCATGCGATCGCGGCGAAGCCGCGCGCCGGCGCGAGCGCCGTGGCGGCCGGCTCCGGCGGCGGCAGCGCGCCGGCGAACGGGCAAGCCGCCGTGCAGCACGACGCGTGCAGCCCGTGGCCGGCGTGGCCGGCCGGTGGCGGATCGGCCGCCTGCGTCGGGTCATGGGCGCAGAGCACCGCCTGCGGCAGACCCGGCGCCACGGATGCGGCAAAGGCCGGGATCGCCGAGGCGAGCAGCGTCTGCGCGACGAGCGCGTAGAGCGCAACGAAAGCAAGGATGCTCCGTGCGATGTTCCGCTGCTGATGCTGTCCGCAACCCCGGCCCATGCGTTAGTCTTGGGGCTGCCACGCAGCCCGGTCAACGGCCGGGCCGTCCCATGGCATGCGTCTGCCGCATTTGCCGCGCCCCTGTGGCGACGGGGCACCAGCAGGTGTGGAACGGTTGCTCACGCCCGCGACTTCGTCTCGGGGCACACTGCGATGTCAGGAGGGATCCTCATGCAATCTGCCAACGATACCCTGCTCGACGAGCGCCGGCGCGGCTTCCTGATCGGCGCGTCGGTCGTCGCCGCCACGGCGCTCGGCGGGGGGGCCTTGGCCCAGCCGGCGGCCACCGCGGGCCGTGCGCCCGCCATGCCGTTCACGTTGCCGCCGCTCCCCTATGCCGCGCGCGCCAACGAGCCCGTGATCGATGCCGAGACGATGGAGTTGCATCACGACAAGCACCATGGCGCCTACGTCAAGGCGCTCAATGAGGCGGCTGCGGGCGGCGGCGCCTGGGCGGCGAAGCCCCTCGACGTCATTCTCGCCCAGCTCGAGCAGGTGCCTGAGGCGGTGCGGACGGCCGTGCGCAACAATGGCGGCGGCCATGCCAATCACTCCATGTTCTGGGAGATCATGGGCGGCCGCGGCGGGCAGCCCAAGGGGGACCTGGCCGGCGCCATCGACACGGACTTCGGCTCCTTCGCCAAGCTCCGAGAGAGCTTCGACGCCGCCGGCGCCAAGGTATTCGGCTCGGGCTGGGTCTTCGTCACGGTCAGTCGGGAGGGTCGGCTGGCCCTCGTTACCAAACCCAACCAGGACACGCCCCTGATGGACGGGCAGCGGGTGCTCTTCGGCAACGACGTCTGGGAGCACGCCTATTACCTCAGCTATCGCAACCGCCGCGCCGACTACCTCAAGGCCTGGTGGGACATCGTCGACTGGGGCAAGGTCGGGGACCGCTATGCGCGTGCCAAGGAGGGTGCGCTCGCCATCTGAGGGCCTCGGCCATGGACGGGGAGCGCGCGGTCATGGTAAGCGCCGGGCCTTCCGGCCGATCGAGTCCATGACCGACCTTCAACTGACGACGCGCCATGAGCGTCCCATCGACGCCGAGCAGATCGAGCGCCTGCATGAACGGGCGTTTGGGCCCGGCCGCTACGCGCGCACGGCCTACCGTCTGCGAGAGGGCCGCGCCCACCGGGCCGACCTGTCGTTCACGTCCCTGGTCGGCACCCTGCTCGTCGGCTCGGTGCGCCTGTCCTCCGTCATCGCCGGTGACGTGCCGGCCCTGCTGCTGGGCCCGCTTGCCGTGGAGCCCGCCTTCGAGGGGCGTGGCATCGCCGGCGAACTGATCCGCGCGGCGCTGGCGGCGGGGCGCGACGCTGGCGAAGGCCTGGTGCTGCTGGTCGGCGATCCGCCCTATTATGGTCGCTTCGGCTTCCAGCCGGTGACGCCCGGTCAGCTGAGCTTGCCCGGCCCTGTCGATCCCGCGCGCGTGCTGTGCGTCGAGTTGGTGCCGGGAATTCTGGAGCGCGCGCGCGGCGCCGTTCGTCCAGCGTGAGCGCGGCTTCTTGCCGCCCGTGTTGAATTGAGGCCGGCCGTCATCCATGTGGAGGCCGGGCGGCGGCTGCCGCGCCGAAACAATGGTGGAAGGCCAAGCGAGCGATGACGATGTGGGTCCGACTGGTGCTGATTGGCGCTCTCACCGCCTTGGCCGCCTGCAATGCCGGGAAGGTACGTCCCGAGGGCGTGCTGCCGAAGGAATCGCTGCCGACTCCACCATCGGAGCCCCGCGCCGCGCAATACCTGCCCAAGCAGCGCCCCGACTCGACGCCGGCCGCGGTGCAGGTGCCGCAACAGCCCGCCAAGCGTATCGAGGTGCCGCGCTAGCGCGCCCTGCCGGGGTTGCGACGTCGGCCGGCCGCGGCCTCCTTTCAGAGACTGCAGCATTCGCTGCAATTGGATGATCTCGTCCGGCTGCGACATGCGTGTCGTGGGCCAGAGCGTCCGCTTGGCTAGAACCTGCGCCGACGCGGGCAGAGAGCACCGGTCGAGGTGCGCTTGACAATCTGTATCAAACGATAGTTAGGCTGCGCCGGATCGCGCGCCGCATCGTCGGGTGGCGCCGGTGCGCGCGGGCGGATGCAGGCCCTGGACGGTCGCAGGCGAGCGCCATGCTCGCTCGGCCACCGCTTGCTTCGATCGCGCGCATCGGCCATCGAATGCGGCAGGCCGTTTCAATCTCCAACAAGCCAGATGACCGGCAGGCGCGTGCCCCGACCGGTCGCCATCCTGCGAGGAATACGCCATGCAAGACGACTCGCGCCTGAGCACCTTGGCCGACGTGCCGCGGCTCCATGCGGCGACCAAGGGCGACCAGATCGCGCTGTCCTTCGAGGGTCGGCTCACGCAGCATGCCGAGTTCGACCGTCGCACCAGCCAGGTCGCCAACGCGTTGATCGCGGCAGGCCTGAAGCCGGGCGACCGCGTGGCGCATGTCGGCAAGAACACCGATTTCTTCTTCGAACTGGTCTTCGGCTGCTTCAAGGCGGGGGTCACCATCGTGCCCATCGTCTGGCGCCTGGCGCCGCCCGAGGTCGGCTACATCGTCGGTGATGCCGAGGCAAAGCTGCTGTTCGTCGGCCCCGAGTTCATCGACCTCGCCCGCCAGATCGTGCCCGATCTCCCGGGGCTCACGGCGGTGGTGGCGATGGAGGGCAATGCGCCGGAATGGCAGGCCTTCGAGGCCTGGCGCAATGCCCAGCCCGCCACAGACCCCAAGCGGGAGGTCGGAACCGACGACGTCATCTTGCAGCTCTATACCTCCGGCACCACCGGCCGCCCCAAGGGCGCCATGCTGACCCACGGCAATTTCCTGACCATGCGGCGCCTGCAGGACCAGTCCGAGGCCGAGTGGCTGCACTGGCACGACGACGACGTCGGGCTCATCGCCATGCCCAACGGTCACATCGGCGGCACCGGCTTCGGCATCTGGGTGCTCTACTACGGCGTCAAGGCCATCATCACCCGCGAGTTCGACCCCATGCAGGTGCTCGACCTGATCGAGAACGAGGGCGTCAACAAGTTCTTCATGGTGCCGGCGGCGCTGCAGTTCGTGGTGCGTCAGCCCCGCGCCCGCGAGGTCGACTACAGCCGCCTGCGCTCGATCTCCTACGGCGCGAGCCCGATCCCGCACGCGCTGCTCGTCGAGTGCATGGAGGTCTTCAAGTGCGGTTTCGTGCAGATGTACGGGCTCACCGAGACCACCGGCACGGTGGTGGCGCTGCCGCCCGAGGACCATTCCGCGGACGAGTCGCCCAAGATGCGGTCGGCCGGCAAGGCGCTGCCCGGCGTCGAGATCGCCATCCTCGATGCCAGCGGCAAGCCCGTGCCGGTGGGCGAGATCGGCGAGATCGCCATCAAATCGCCGTCCAACATGAAGGGTTACTGGAAGCTGCCGGAGGCGACCGCCTCGGCCATGCCCGGTGACAACTGGTTCAAGTCGGGCGACGCCGGTTACATGGACGAGGACGGCTACCTCTACGTCCACGACCGCATGAAGGACATGATCATCTCCGGCGGCGAGAACGTCTATCCGGCCGAGGTCGAGAACGCCATCTACGGCCACCCGGACGTGGCGGAGGTGGCCGTCATCGGCGTGCCTTCGCAGAAGTGGGGCGAGGAGGTGAAGGCCATCGTCGCGCCCAAGCCGGGCGCCAGCCCGAGCGAGGACGACATCATCCGCTGGGCCCGCTCCAAGATCGCTGCCTTCAAGGCGCCGAAGTCGGTGGAGTTCATCGACGCCCTGCCGCGCAACGCGTCCGGCAAGATCCTGCGCCGCACCTTGCGCGAGCCCTTCTGGGCCGGCCGCGACCGACAGGTGAACTGAGCGCACCCGCGGGGATCGGCGAGAAACGATTCTGATTCAATGAGTTGGAGCATTTCTATCGGATCAGAGGATTCCATCCGATCGGGAAATGCGCCAGGGCAGCCGGGCTGGCGCGGCTGTCTGGCCCCTCTTCGGCGCAGGGCTCTTGAGCCAGCGGCCGGGCGATTCTATTCTGTTGACCAAACGATCGTTAGGTGCTGCAAGCGTCGCTAGGGTATGGCCCGTTTCCCGGGTCAGCAGCATCGGACGGCCGACATAGGCGGGAGGAAGCAATGAACTTCGACTTCTCGGACGAGCAGAAGCAGCTGCGCGACTCAGCGCGTCGTTTCCTGGAGAAGCAGAGCCCGGTCGCCGTGGTCCGCCGCGTGCTGGAGGGCGACGAAGGCTACGACAAGGAGCTGTGGAAGGGCCTGGCCGAGATGGGTTTCACCGGCGCGGCGATCCCCGAGGAGTTCGGCGGCGCCGGGCTCGGGCACCTGGAGCTCTGCGTCATCGCCGAGGAGCTCGGCCGCTCGTTGGCGCCGACGCCGTTCTCGTCCTCGATCTATTTGGCCGCCGAGTTCCTGATGGCGGCGGGCAGCGAGGAGCAGAAGGCGAAGTATCTCCCCAAGCTCGCATCGGGCGAATGGATCGGCACGTTCGCCTTCGCCGAGGGCGTGGGCGAGGTGACGCCTGACCGCATCGCCTCCGGCGCCTCGCAGGGCAAGCTCAGCGGCACCAAGGTGCCGGTGCCGGACGGCGAGATCGCCGACTTCGCCGTGGTCGCGGCCAACACCGGCGGCTCCGGCGTGCGCTCGGTGTCGCTGTTCCTGGTCGACCTTTCCGGCGCGGGCGTGACCCGCACGCCGGTCAAGACCATCGACCCCAGCCGCAAGCATGCGCGCATCGCCTTCGACGGCGCGGCCGCGGAGCCCCTCGGTGCAGCGGGCGAGGGCTGGTCGATCCTGACCAACGTGCTCGACCGGGCCGCCGTGCTCACCGCCTTCGAGCAGGTGGGCGGCTCCGACCGGGCGCTGGAGATGGCCCGCGACTACGCACTCGAGCGTATCGCCTTCGGCCGGCAGATCGGCTCCTTCCAGGCGATCAAGCACATCCTCGCCGACATGTACGTGTCGGCGACGCTCGCCCGTTCGAACTGCTACTGGGGCGCCTACGCGCTCTCGACCGGCTCAGCCGAACTGCCGGAGGCGGCGGCGACGGCCCGCGTCAGCGCTACCCAGGCCTTCCAGCACTGCTCGACCAACAACATCCAGGTGCATGGCGGCATGGGCTTCACCTGGCAGTTCGATTGCCACCTCTATTACAAGCGCTCGAACCTGCTGGCACTCAACCTCGGCAGCCTCTCCCAGTGGGAGAACAAGCTGATCGAGCGCATGCGCGCCGGCAACTCGGCCAAGGACGCGGCCTGATCGCACGGGAGCGGGATGATCTTTCTTTGAGTCATTCCGCCCCAGTCTTTGTTTTGAGCATGATCTTGTCCAGAAAACCGGTACCGCCTTTTTGGCATCATGCTCTAGGGAGGATCGACCCATGAACTTTGACGATACCCCCGAAGAGGCCAAGTTCCGTGCCGTCGCGCGCGAGTGGATCGGCGCCAACGCGCCGCACGAGCTCGACGCCGACTTGAAGCGCTCCGGCATGGGGGGCCTGCGCCTGCCGGGCCGCGACGTGCTCACGGAATCCAAGGCCTGGCAGAAGAAGAAGGCCGACGGCGGCTGGGCCGTCCCGCACTGGCCCAAGGACTACGGCGGTCGCGGCGCGACGCCGATCGAGCGGGTGATCTGGCAGCAGGAGGAGGGCATCTACAATCAGCTCTCCGCCCCCTTCGCCATCGGCCAGGGGATGTGCGGCCCGACCGTCATGGCCTACGCCGACGAGGACATCAAACGCCACTACCTGCCGCCGCTCGCCTCTGGCGAGAAGGTGTGGTGCCAGCTGTTCTCCGAGCCCGCGGGCGGATCGGACGTGGCGGCGCTGCGCACCCGGGCCGAGAAGGACGGGGACGACTGGATCATCAACGGCCAGAAGATCTGGACCAGCGGCGCCCAATTCTCCGACTACGGCATCCTGCTGACGCGCACCGATCCCAACGTGCCCAAGCACGCCGGGCTCACGATGTTCATCGTCGACATGCATGCGCCGGGCGTCGAGGTCCGTCCCATCCATCAGATGAGCGGCGGGCGCGAGTTCAACGAGGTCTTCTTCGAGAACGTGCGCATCCCGGACAGCCATCGTCTGGGCGCCGTCAACGACGGCTGGCAGGTGTCGCTGACCACGCTGATGAACGAGCGCATGTCCATCGGCACGCGTCTGAACACCGGCTTCCCTGAGATCTTCGAGTTCTGCTCGCGCTTCGAGCTGCCGGACGGCCCGGCCATCGACGATCCGGCGGTGCGGGCCAAGCTCGCCACCTGGGCGGTCAAGGCGTCAGGGCTGCGCTATACGGCATTCCGCGCCATCTCCAGCCTGTCGAAGGGCGAGCGGCCGGGACCGGAGAATTCCATCGGCAAGCTGGTGGCCGGCGTGATGACGCAGGACATCGCCAAGTTCGCGATGGAGCTGGAAGGGGAGGCGGGCATCCTCGCCGACCCGGACGAGGCGCCGGCTGCCGCGCTGTTCCAGAACCTCCTGGTGCGCTCGCCCGGCATGCGCATCGCCGGCGGCACCGACGAGATCCTGCGCAACATCATCGCCGAGCGCGTGCTCGGCCTGCCCGGCGACATCCGGGTGGACAAGAAGGTGCCGTTCAACCAGGTGCCGAACCGATAGAGCCCGTCCAGCCCGGCGGAGGCGGCGGTGCGCGCGATCACCGCCTCCGGCCTCGTCCTGACAGCATAGCGGGAGCATGCTCCAATGAACTTCGATGACACGCCGCAGGAAGCCGCCTTCCGGGCCGAAGCCAAGAGCTGGATCGCGGCCAATGCCCCCAAGGCGCTCGAGCCCGAGCTGAAGACCTCGGGCTTCGGCGGCCTCTATCTTGGCAGCGTCGATCCGATGCAGGCTGCCAAGGCGTGGCAGAAGAAGAAGGCCGCCGCCGGCTGGGCCTGCCTGCACTGGCCCAAGGACTACGGCGGCCGCGGCGCCAGCCCGATCGAGCGGGTGATCTGGGGTCAGGAGGAAGGCCTTTACGCCAAACTCTCGGCGCCTTTCACCATCGGCCATGGCATGTGCGGGCCGACCGTGATGGCCTTCGCCAGCGAGGACCAGAAGCGCGAGCGGCTGCCTCCGCTCGCTTCCGGCGAGGAGATCTGGTGCCAGCTGTTCTCGGAGCCCGCGGCCGGCTCCGACCTTGCCGGCCTGCGCACCCGGGCAGAGAAGGACGGCGACGATTGGGTGGTCAACGGCCAGAAGATCTGGACCAGCGGCGCCCAGCATTCCGATTGGGGCCTGCTGCTGACCCGCACCGACCCGAGTGTCGCCAAGCACAAGGGGCTCACCATGTTCTTCCTGAACATGCGGTCCCCCGGTGTGGAGGTGCGGCCGATCCGGCAGATGAACGATCAGCGCACCTTCAACGAGGTGTTCTTCGAGAACGTGCGCATCCCCGATGCCCAGCGCCTCGGCGCCGTGGGCCAGGGCTGGCAGGTGTCGCTCACCACCTTGATGAATGAGCGCCTGTCGATCGGCTCGGGCATGCCGACCGGTTTCCCCGATCTGTTCGAGCTCGCCTGCCAACTCGAGACCCCGGATGGCCCGGCCGTCGACGACCCGGCCGTCCGGGCCAAACTCGCCGATTGGGCGGTCAAGGCCTCTGGCCTGCGCTTCACCGCGTTTCGAGCGCTCTCGGCCCTGTCGAAGGGCGAGACGCCCGGGCCGGAGAATTCGATCGGCAAGTTGGTCGCCGGTTCGATGATGCAGGATATCGCCAAGTTTGCCCTCGACCTGGAGGGCCATGCCGGCCTGCTGACCGATCCGGACGATGCTCCGGCGCTCGCCAAGTTCCAGACCATGCTGCTGCGCTCGCCCGCGACCCGCATCGAAGGCGGCTCCGACGAGATCCTGCGCAACATCATCGCCGAGCGCGTGCTCGGGCTGCCGCCCGATATCCGCGTGGACAAGGACGTGGCGTTCAACGCCATCCCAACGGGCGGCCGCTGAATTCGTCATCACCTTCAAGCACGCAGCAGACGTCGCATCGATCAGGAAGAGGACCGACCAAGATGATCAAGACGCGCTTCACCGAGATGTTCGGGGTCGAGCACCCCATCGCTCAGGGCGGCATGCAGTGGGTCGGCCGCGCCGAGCTGGTCGCTGCCGTCGCCAATGCCGGGGGCCTGGGGTTCATCACGGCGCTGACGCAGCCGACGCCGGAGGCGCTGTTCAACGAGGTCAAGCGCACGCGCGAGATGACCGACAAGCCGTTCGGCGTGAACCTCACGATCCTGCCGGCGATCAACCCGCCGCCCTATGCGGAGTACCGGCGCGCCATCATCGAGTCGGGCGTCAAGGCGGTCGAAACGGCCGGCTACAAGCCCGAGGAGCACATCGCCGACTTCCAGCAGCACGGCATCAAGGTCATCCACAAGTGCACGGCCGTTCGCCACGCCGTGTCGGCCCAGCGCATGGGCGCCGACGCGATCTCCATCGATGGTTTCGAGTGCGCCGGGCACCCCGGTGAGGACGACATTCCGGGCCTGATCCTGATCCCGGCGGCGGCCGACAAGATCACCATCCCGATGATCGCCTCGGGCGGCTTCGGCGACGGCCGGGGCCTGGCGGCGGCCCTGGCGCTGGGCGCCGAGGGCATCAACATGGGCACGCGCTTCATGGCCACCAAGGAGGCGCCGATCCATCAGAAGGTCAAGGAACAGCTCGTCGCCAACGACGAGCGGGCCACCGATCTGATCTTCCGCACCATGCGCAACACCTCGCGCGTCGCCCGCAACGACGTCAGCCAGGAGGTGGTGAAGCTCGAGCGCGGCGGTGCCAAGTTCGAGGACGTCAAGCACCTGGTGGCAGGCGCCCGCGGCCGCGTCGTCTACGAGGGCGGCGACCAGAACCACGGCATCTGGTCGGCCGGCATGATCCAGGGCCTGATCCACGATATCCCGAGCTGCGAGGAGCTGATCCACCGCATCGTCCGCGATGCGGAGGAGATCATCAACGCGCGTCTGGCGCGTATGACCTCGCAGCTTCGGCAGGCGGCGGAATAACGGCTTGCAGCCGCCCGCGCGCCCCGTGCGCGCGGGCCGGCACCTCGATCGGACCGGACGAGCCTTTTTGCCTGGTCCGGCCCCAAAGAACACATCAGGGAGAAGCGCCATGGGATCGCTCGTTCTGCGCGAGGACAGGGACGGCTGCGCCACGTTGACGCTCAACCGTCCGGACAAGCTCAATGCGCTCAATGTCGAGCTCTTCGCGGAGCTGAGCGGCCACGTCGACCGGATCGCCGCCGAGACCGACCGGGTCGGGCTGGTGATCGTGCGCGGTGCCGGCAAGTGCTTCTCGGCGGGTCACGACCTCACCGACATCGCGGCCGGCGAAAAGCCGCCGCGGCCCAACTTCCAGGCCGACGTCATCGAGCGTCTGGCCAACCTGCCGCAGCCGGTGATCTCCGCCGTGCACGGTCACTGCTATACCGGCGCGCTGGAGCTGGCGCTGGCCGGCGACCTCATCGTCGCATCGGAGGCGGCCAAGTTCGCCGATACCCATGCCCGCTGGGCGCTGACGCCGGTGTGGGGCATGAGCCAGCGCCTGCCGCGCCGGGTCGGCCTGCCCAAGGCCCGCGAGATGATGTTCACGGCACGCACCTATACGGGCCGGCAGGCGGAAGCCATGGGGCTCGCCAACATCTGCGTGCCCGATGCGGAGTTCGACGCCGAGCTCGCGTCTCTCACCAAAGCGATCCTGGCCAATTCCTGGTACAGCCACCGCGCCAACAAGGCGCTGCTGCTGGCGACGGATGGGCTGCCGCTGGCCGCCGGGCTCGACCACGAGATCGTGCGCACGCGCGGCCGCGGGCCGGACATGGAGGAGCGCATCGCCGCCTTCACGGCCAAGACGGCGAAGATCGCCTGAGGCAGCCGGGGCGCGGCGCCGGATCGGCGAACGCGGTCTAACCCGCGGCCTCCTCCTCGGCGAGGGCGCCCGCCTCCGGGTTCAGGGCCCGCGCGGTCTGGCGCGGGCGTACGAAGGGCTCCGGCTTCGGCGCATTGGAATGGAGCAGAGCGGCGCCGGCATAGAGTCCGCTCGTCTGGTCCAGGCTGAAGCGCTCCGCGTCCAGCCGGCGGATATCGGCGATCGTTTCGGCCGCCTCGAGGGAAGGCAGGCCCAGGAACTCGAGGGCGTCACGACCGAAGGCGAGCGCCGATTCCAGGGTCTCGCGCATCTGGAAGTCGACCTTCTGGTTCATCAGCTCGAGCGCGTGGCCGCGGTCGTAGGCCCGCACGAGCAGGCCTGCATTGGGGAAGGCCTCCTTCGCCAGCGCGACGATCTTGTTGGCGGCCTCCCGATTGTCGATACAAACGGCCAGCACCCTCGCGTGGGCCGCGCCGGAGGCGTGCAGAACGTCGAGGTTGGTGCCGTCCCCATAGTAGATCTTGAAGCCGAACTTGGCGGCGCTGCGGATCATGTCGGGGTCGTTGTCGATGATGGTTACGTCGAGGCCTCGTGCCAGGAAGGCCTGGCTGACCACCTGCCCGAACCGTCCGAACCCCACGAGCAGGACCGAGCCGTGGAGCCCGTCCGGTCGTTCCAGCCCGTCGAGATCGGGCTTCTCCGCCGGCAGCAGGCGGCGCGCCGCCACCACGGCGAGCGGCGTCAGCACCATGGAGATGATGACCGTCGACGACATGATCGCGTTGACGAGCGGATCGAAGAGGCCGACGGCGGCGGCCGCCCCGTAGAGGACGAAGGCGAACTCGCCGCCCTGGGCAAACAGGGCCGCCCGGTAGATGGCCTCCCGGCGGCCGGCACCGAACAGCAGCGCCACCACCGCGATGCCGACGGCCTTGACCAGCATGTAGCCCACCACGGCAAGCGCCACGACGGGCCACTGCTGGAGCACCACCGCCAGGTTCAGTGACATGCCCACCGCCATGAAGAACAGGCCTAGCAGCAGGCCGCGGAACGGCTCGATGTCGGCCTCGAGCTGGTGACGGAAGGTGGAGCCGGAGAGCAGCACGCCGGCGAGGAAGGCACCCATGGCCATGGACAGGCCGGACACCTGCATCAGCAGAGCCGTGCCGAGCACCACGGTGAGCGCCGCCGCCGTCATGATCTCGCGCGCCCGCGCGGCGGAGAGGAGCGCGAACAACGGGTTGAGCAACCAGCGGCCGGCCGCGACCACCACCGCGACGGCGCCGACCGCCATGGCCAGGCTCATCCAGTCGGCCCGCAGATTTTCCCCGGTGGCCGGCGCCAGCAGCGCAACGACTGCCAGGAGCGGTACGATGGCGAGGTCCTCCAGGAGAAGAATGGAGACCGCCCGCTGACCTGCAGGCGTCGCCGTTTCGCCCGTCTCGTCCAGAATCTGGATGATTGCCGCGGTGGAGGAGAGCACGAAGCCCATGGCTGCGATGAAAGCGGCAGCCGGATCGAGCCCGGCGAGCACGCCAAGTCCCGTCAGGAGCGCGCCGCAGGCCGCAACCTGCGCGGCGCCGAGGCCGAATATGTCCTTACGCAGGCTCCAGAGCCTCGCCGGGCGCATCTCCAGCCCGATGACGAAGAGAAACATGACGACGCCAAGCTCGGCGAAGTGCAACACCGCCTCCGGCGCCGCGATGACCTCCAGGCCGAACGGGCCTATGGCGAGCCCGGCGGCGAGATAGCCCAGCACCGAGCCAAGGCCTGCGCGCTTGAACAAGGGAGCAGCGACGACGCCTGCCCCGAGGACGGCGACGATCTGCACGAGCTCGAAGTTCGACGATTCGGCCACAACGCTCCTCTCGGGTATCGGGTTGGCTGCCGGCAGAGGCAGGAACCATGCCCTAACGCGAGGGCGGCGATCCCGCGAGCGCAAATTTCGCGGTAACGCACGAGATGGCGTGTGAGACGAGTACGGGCGCCGCCGCCACGGGCCGCGCGCCGTAGCGCGTGGGGCTCGAACATCTCCCGATCAGACGCAGTCATCCGACCGCCCGGACACGCGCCAGATTACTGAATCAGGGCGTTTCCTGTCCGACGAGTCCACCCGACGGGAGCGCGCTCTGGGGCAGGCCGAAGCGCGCACCGATCATGCGACCGGGCGCGACCGGGTGGTCAATGCGCCACTCAGCGGCGGCGGCCCGATATGGATGCGGACCCGCCAACGAGCCTGGATTACTGACCGACCGTCACGCCCGGGTCAGCAGACAGCTGGATGACCTGCCTGCCGCCATTCATCGTGCGCAGGTCGTTCACATAGTTCTCCGGGAGCAGCAGATGCGAGGGCGTCTTCAAGCCCATGTAGTTCGCGATCCGGCCGATGAACCAGGTGCAATTGGTCGTCGCGGCATTCCACAGCGGCGTGCTGCCCTGCAACTGCTTGATATAGGCGAACACCCGCTTGGCATCCGCTTCGCTCATATAGACGCGATAGCTGGCCGTCAGGTACTCCTCGTCGAGATCGCCGTAGCTCTTGCCGGTCTCCGACGGCACCCAGACCAGATGCCCCAGCATATAGGGGAGGGGGTCGTCTCCGGCGGGATGAAGGCCGGCCACCTCGACCTCCCGCTCGCTCGATTTCCCGAACCAGATGAAGGCGTGACCGTAGGACGCCGCCGTGCGCGAGCGGAAATCGACGTAATAGGGGCCTGGCACGGCGGCGCGCCGGCGGCTGGCTCTGGCGTCGCCCTGGCCGACCGCGGCAAGTACTTGCCGGCCTTGCGTCGATGCCTGGCTGTCGGTCCGCTGGTCCGGGCTCGCCGCAATTTCGCGAGCGCTGATCGTTCCCATGGACAGGCCCCAAAAGGCCGCGATGGCAAACAGCGCCGCCGCACAGCGGCTAGATCGTCCGATTTGCGCAAATCCCCGCACTTTGAGCACCCCAATCTCGACCACGAGCGGCGGACGGACCGTGCTGGACACAGGCGGAATCGATTGCTGTATCGAACCGGACGTGAGAACAGGCGCGGAAGCGGATCCGTTGCGCACACGGGGACTAAGAAAGCAAACGATGGCGAGATTCAGATCGAATCCAACCCTTCGGGAGCCGATGACAACCGGCTACCCGCTGAGGACCTGGAGCAGGTCATGCATCCCCGGGGAGGGGATGGTATCAGCCCTTGGTGATGATCGGGGCCGGGGCCGGCGCCGGCGCCTTGCCGAACGGGGCCTTGCCGACGACAGGAGCCTTGCCGACGGGGGACTTGCCGATCGGGGCCTTGCCTACCGGGGCCGGCGCGACGGGAACCGGCTGGGGCTGCGGCAGGTCGGCAGCGACAGCGAAGCTCATCATGGCCAGCGACGAGGCTGTCACAATCAGAGACTTGAGCATAAGCGGATCTCCTAGGAGTTCTAGATTGGAGACGACAGTCTCGGGAATCTCCACACGCGAGTGTAGCGCCTAACGACTAACGTGAATGCCCCCTGCCGCGCAATTGAGAGTCGGATCGTCGAGGCGAACCGCCCTTGGGTTTTCAAGCGATGTGGCAAAAATAGCGCGTGGGGACCATTTCAGCAGGCGCAACGCGCCGCGTTTCAGGCTAATCGACCTCAGCGCTGCTGTGGCGTTGGTGGCGAAATCAAGCCCATCGTTGGACCGCAAGCGACACAATCGGCGCGCAGAATCAATAAACCCAGGGGATGAGGCGGTAGCTTCGGGACATATACTCGCGGTATTCATCACCAAAGCTTGTCAGCATCATCTGCTCCTCGCGGCCGACGCGCCCGAAGAACAGGATGCCGAAGCCGACGATGCCTGAAAGGCCGGCAAACCAGTTGGGCAGCAGCAGAGCCTGCGCCACCGCCCAAAGCCAGAACGCCGTGTACATGGGGTGGCGAACGCGGCGGTAGATGCCGCCGGTGACGAGCTTGTGGCTCTCGCGCACGTCGAGGCTGACCGACCAGTTGCGCCCGAGGGCGCGGTGCGTCAGGTGGAACATCACCAGCGCCGCGATCGCGACCAAGACCCCGAGCCATGCCTGCGCCGGGTTGAACGTGTAACGGGCGAAGCGGGGGAACCCTCCGGTCGCCACGTAGAGCAGCGGTATGATGCCGAGGCCGGTGAGCGAGATCAGCAGCAGCGCAGTTTCGCGCGGCCCGCGGGCGCTGCTGAGGATCGGCGTCCGCCGCGACTTGCGGGCATGCTTGAAGCGGACGACGTACCAGCCGGCCGCGAGCAGGAGAAAGACCGCCTTGGCGATGGCCGGTGTCATCCGCAGCGCGCCTCCCGCGGCGGCGCGTGCACCGGCGCGTCCGGGCCCGGCACGGGCTGCGGCGCGAGCAGACCGCCGTTCTGGGCGATCATCGACATGGCGCCGTCGGGTGCCATGGTCTGGTGCTCGGCCGAGTAAGGGCCGCACATCAGCATGAAATAGTCGTATGGAGCCCGGCGGTCGTTGCCGCTGATGAACTGGCAGTGCAGCCGGAACAGCCGCGTGCGGATGCGCCGATAGACGGCGCGCTCCAGCATGTTGCGGATCTTCACCAGCCGGACGACGGGACTGGCGGTCCTGGCCAGGCCCATCTCGCCTACAGGATCGGCAACGCAGAAGTTCATCACGTCGCTGCGGGCCTGGTAGTCGCCCCAGAATACGCCGGGCGCGGCGGCGAGCCGTGCCACCGCGGCGCGAAAACGCGTTGCCCCCCGGTGCAGCCCGATCTTGAGGACGGACGACCCGATGGAGAGAAACGTGACGCGGGTGCCGGCAGTGCCGAGCCGCGGATCGATCTTCAGTGCGCGGTCGAGCATGTCCACCGCGAGCACGGCGCCGAGGCTGTGGCCGATCACGAGGATCTCGTCCGCCTTGGCATCGCGGGCGGCGGCCACGATCTCATGCGCGACCCGCTCGAGCCGCGCGTCCAGGTTGGAATGTCCATGATGGATGTAGCTGTACGAGAAGATCCAGTCGTCGAACAGGGTGGTGATGCTGAGCCAGCGCCCCGCGGCGAACAGCAGCGCCGCGCCCACGGCCACGCCGGTTACGGCACCTGCCCAGAACGACTGGCTGAGGTACCGGACGAGGGCGCCGAAGAGGCCCGCGAGCGTCAGCAGAACCGCCGACACGACAAAGGGATAGAGGAAGAACGCGGCGTATTGCCAACTGGTGCGGAGGTATCGCAGCAGAGCCCCGCCCGCAACGAAGTCGACGAAGGCTGCGACGCCGAGCGCCGCCCGTCGCCAGACGGGCTGATGGCTCAGGCGCTGGATCACGTCGTCCCAGCGCACGATCCGGTAGTCGGTCTCGACGCGCCAGTCGGGGCCTGTGGTCACTACCGGCCAGCTGGTCTCATCGGGGCCGGCATTGACTGGACCGACCGAGGCGGAGGCCGACCAGGTGCGCTCGAACCGGCCGAGTTCGCGCACGAAGCGGCGGCGCGCGCCCTCATGCGGCGTGAACGGATCGAAGCCGCCGATGTGGAACACCAGGCGCTTGGCGATCGTGGGAATCACGCGCGTTCCCTCCGTGCGGCCGTCATGGTGCGCTCCCAATCCTCAGCCAGCTCCCCCGCGCCGGCCGCGCGCGCCCGCACAAGGGAGGGTTAACCGGCTAGTCGTATAGTTCCAATCGCGACGGGAGTCATCGCGCCGCCGCTGGCGACGCTGTGGTCAACGGGCCGGGACGTGCGCGAAGCGGAGGCTGGGCCAGCGCGCGGCGCTTTGTTATCAAGCCGCGCCATTCGCGAAGGGGCGGGGGCACATGCTGGGGAAGATCTTGGTGAGTTCAGTGGTTGTCGGCGGCTCTCTGCTGGCCGCCGCACCGGTGGCGGCCAGGGAGACGGTGCCGTTCCATGACGAGCGGGCCGAGCCCGGCACGATCGTTGTGAGGACCAAGGAGCGGAGGCTCTACCTCGTCATTGGCCAGGGCAGCGCCATCCGCTACCCCGTAGCGGTCGGCAAGATGGGCAAGCAGTGGCAGGGCTATACCCGGATCAGCGGCAAATACGTTCAGCCCGCTTGGTCTCCGCCCGACGAGATGCGGCGGGACAATCCGCGCCTGCCGGACGTCATCCAGGGGGGCTCGCCGCGCAACCCGATGGGCCTGCGCGCCATGACACTCGCGGGTGGCCAATACGCCATTCACGGCACCAACCGGCCGAGCTCCATCGGCACCTTCGCCTCCTACGGCTGCGTGCGCATGCACAATGCCGACATCGTCGATCTCTACGACCGGGTGGGGGTGGGCTCGCCAGTGCTGATGACGCCCTGACAGCTGCCGGGGGGCGGTGCGCCTTGAACCAAAAGCGCCCCAGATTCAAAACAATAAGAGCATTTCTCTGCCATTGGATGGGTTCATCCAACGGCAGAATGCGCTAGAGCATTTCCGCGTTTCCTCGAATCACCGAAATACTCCATCTGTTTGATTTGCGGCGTTTTCTTCACGCGAACCGGCGTCCACTTCGCTCAAAAAGCGCTCTAGGAGCCGCCGGCGACGCAGCGCTCGCAGGGGGCGATGCCGGGAATGTCGACGCGCAGCAGCTCGGAGAACAGCGGCTGCGGGGCGTCGTCGGCCTCGATGGCTCGCTGGGAGATGCGGGAGCGACGGGCCAGTTCGGCGAACGGCAGTGAGGTATCGAGCGCTCCGCGATCGTAGGCGTAGGCAGGGAAGTAGCCGGACAGGAGCACGCGCCAGTCGAACGGAATGCCTGGCTCCACCAGCTTCGCCATGCGGAACACCAGTGTCGTGCAGTTGGAGGTGAGCGTGTTGTACCAGACGGGCTTCGCCGCCAACGCGTTGGCCTCGGCGACGTAGGCTTCCAGGAACCCCCGCGCCGTGGCAGCGGGCACCTTGAGCCGGTAGAGGCGCAGGTCCTCGTGCCGGATGTTGGTGCGCAGGCGGATCGCGTCGCGCTCGTCGGCGGCGATATAGATCAGCTCCGATTCCTTGAAGAAGCCGGCCAGCGCCGAGAAGGCCTGCTTCTGCCTGCGCCTGAGCTCGATCGACCACGCCAGATAGGTGCCGTCGGCGAAGCCGAAGCTGACGATGGTGTGGGCAATGGCCTCGCCCGCCCAATAGTCGGCATAGAGGTCGACCGAGACCAGCTTGTCGAGATCGTAGCTCCGCTCCTCCCAGCGCGGCGTCATGTCCGCCTCGGTGCGCCAGTCGAAATTGCGCACGTTGCGCACGACGAGCCGGTTGCCGGTGATCTCGCCCGTTGCCGGGCGCGAGACGTCGACGGCCCAGTCGCGGTGGTTGGAGGGGTGGATGGTGCTCCACCAGCCGAGCAGCGCGGCGATCGCCAGGGCGTAGATAGCTACCGCGGTCCAGCGGCGGGACGACAGTAGCAGGACGGCGAGAGCCGCCAAGCTAAGCAGGGCCCAGGCCACGGCGGCCGGCGCCTGGAGCGCTGGCCCCAGGGGGCTCCGGAACCAGACCGCCAGCGTACCCCACACGCCAAACCCGAGGATCGCCAGTGCCAGGATGCCGATCGCGGCGCCGCGCGCCCCCCGCCGTGTCATGCCGCGCACCGCTCCGATCGTTGCTCGCCAAGGCCAAGCATGGCGCGGGCCGGCTATCTCGCTCTCCCCGGGCTTCGCAAAGCCATGCTGCGCCGAGCTTTGTCCTGCGGGGACACTTGCGTTGGATGGGCGATCACGTCAAGGCTGGCGGGAGCGCCTCTGACCCGCCGGCGGCTGCGCGCGCTTCCAGGCCTCTCCGTGATCGCAGTCAGCGTTCCACCAATGCCTGCAGGCGGCCCAAGGCGTCGTCCCACTGCCGCGAGACCGTGTCGAGGTAGGATCGCGCCGTAGCGATCGGCTCCGGCTGGCAGGCGAAGCGGCTCTCGCGGCCGACGCGGACACTTCCCACCAGACCCGCTTTTTCCAGCACGTGCAGGTGCTTGGTGACGGCCTGCCGGGTCAGGTGCGTGTCCGCCGACAGCGTGGCGATCGAGCGGGCCCGGCCGTCGCTGAGCTTCAGGAGCAATGCGAGGCGCGTGGGATCACTCAGGGCCGCGAACACCGGCGCCGGGTTGCCCTGGGGGGTCACGGGCTAGCCCTGGACATGGGCGCGGATGTTGCCGGCCTGTTCCGTCCAGCCCTCGTCGTTGCGGCGCATGGCGTCCGCGCGGCGGTCGACCGGCAGGGCATCGAAGCCGGACTCGACGATGGTCAGGCGGGTGCCGGTCTCCGCCGTCTCGAGCCGGAACTCGACGCGCGTGATCGGGTCCGGGGACTGGACGTGGGATTGATCTTGGGATTGATCCTGGGTGTGGATGTCGGCTGGGTGCGGCCAGGTGAAGGCGAACAGCCGCGGCGCCTCCATGTCGGTGACCGTCGCCCGCCAGCTCACGTGTTCGTAGCCGGGGTAGGTCATGGTGCCGGTGCTGATCTCGCCAAGCATGAACGGGCCGTCCAGTTGGACGCGGAACCACGTGCCGAACTCGGTGTGGTCAGTCAGCGCTCGCCAGACCCGCTCGATCGGGGCGTTCAACACGATCGTCTTCTCGATGCGATCGGACATTTGGCAACCTCCAGGTTGCCATTTCTGTCACGACAAGGGCAAAGCAGCAACCTTTTGGTTGCTGATAATACCTCAAGGCGTCGAGACGTCGCAACGAGGTGCAGGCGCGGCTGTGCGTCAGGAGGCCGGTTTGGCCAGGAACTTGTCGACGATGCCGCTCGCGAGCCGCGCCGGCCGCCGCGTCGCGGCGTCGAGGCAGCACCAGCGGGACTTCACCTCGGCGAGCACGTCCTCGCCGCGCTTGATGATGGTCTCGTAGAAGGCGCTGGCGCCCTGCACCTTGCCCAGCCGGACGGTCGCGATCACCTCGTCTTCGAGGAAGGCCGGCTTGCGGTAGGTGATCTCATGCTTGAGCGCCACCCACAGATGTGAGGCCACGACGTCCGCGGGGGCCAGCCGCTGCCAATGGCTGAGAACGGCCGCCTGCACCCACTTGAGGTAGCTGGCGTTGTTCACATGCCCCATGAAGTCGATATCGGCCGGCTCGATCTGAACCGCAAAGTCGTAGGGCGTCGAAGTTCGCATGGATAAAGCATAGCACGGCCGGACCGCGGGCGCGACTGCAGACACAGGGAGGTGGGCTCTTCTGCTTCGAAGCCGCACCGACAAGTACAGCGGGCCGCTGCCGAAGAATTCGTCGCACCTGAGCTGATGGGCTTTCTTAGCGGGCGGTCGTTCGCGCCAATCGCTCGTGCCGCCGGTCGGCCCGCTCGTCCCGGCCGCAATCCGGCCCGCCTCGCGCCTTGGCCTACTTCTTGGCGCTGCCGCCGAGAGGCGAAATGCCCTTGCTCATCGCCGCCGGGGCGGCAACGGACTCTTTCTTAGCCTTAGGTTTCTTGATCTCGCGATTGCTGCGCTTTTGACCCTTTGCCATCGAAACCTCCAATAGCCGCCGTGGCAGGGATGGGTACGAAGGCGAAACCCGCCCGATCGCAATGATCGGAACCTGGGGTCTGGCCGTCGGACGGCCGAAAACGTGTTCCCGGAGGAAGCCTTGCAACTGCGTCCTCGGTCGTCGTGGCTGCGCGCACGCATCGCGCGACAGCGACACGCGGCCGCACGCATCAGCTGCACGGCCGCGCCTCTTGTTCAGGTTAGCTCGCTCGGAAGGGAGCCCGCCGCGTCGATGGCGATCAGCCGACGCTCTTCAGGTTGTCCGCCGACATCTTGCCGCTCTTGCGGTCGGAGACGAGCTCGTAAGAGACCTTCTGCCCTTCGCGCAGGTCACCGAGGCCGGCACGCTCGACAGCGCTGATGTGGACGAACGCGTCACTGCCACCGTCATCTGGAGCGATGAAGCCAAAGCCCTTCTGAGAATTGAACCACTTAACGGTTCCCGTAGCCATTTTTTAGTCCTTCACAAACAAAAAAGCTCGCACAGAGGCAAGCTGTCGAAATTGCCTTCGGGTCATGAACAAACAACAGCACAAAAAAATTCGGGCGGAGATCGATTCAGCTGACCGTCTATCGACGCCCGAATATGCGCCTTCGGCGGCGACAGCACAAGTCGCATTCATCATTTCTTCCGAAATGGCGGGCTCGAGATCGTGTCCCGCTCGCCTGGCGGGGCCAGGAGAGGCAGTGAGTCACAGGCCGCTGGCGCTCAGCTGGCCTTCACGCGCCACGCGCTCGTGCGCCTCGCGCTTGCTTTTGATCCGGTAGGAGAACTCCCCGTCGGTTGGCGGCAAAAGCCTGGTGATTTCGTAATCGCCTTCGGCTGCCGCGATCGCAGCGGACGTAAACTTGACAGTCTGGCCAAGGCGAAATTTGTGTTGAGCTACGCCGTTCATTTGAGCTCCCTTCGAACAATGCGTATCGGATGACGATTGGAGCGATGGCGATGAGGGGCCGGCGCCGACCTCTTGGAATCCTATTCGATTTTTTGCCTTTTGGTAATGCCGGCGGGGCGGTCATGGTGCCCGCCACCAGGCGGGGCGTGCGCCCGCCCCCACGCCGCCCGCGGCCGGCGACAACCGGTGGGCCGCCGCTCAGGCGGCGAACCAGTAGCGGGTCATGTGGAAGAACAGCGGAGCGGCGAAGGTGAGGGAGTCGATGCGATCGAGGACGCCGCCATGCCCTTCGATGAGGTAGCCCCAGTCCTTGGCCTTGAGGTCACGCTTGATGGCCGACAGGACGAAGCCGCCGAAAAAGCCGGCGACGACGATCACCGCGCTTATAGCGGCGGCCTGCAGCGGGGTGAACGGGGTCAGCCCATGCAGGAGAGTGCCGACGAGGATCGCCGACAGCGCCCCGCCGACGAGGCCTTCGACGGTCTTTGACGGACTGATGCCCGGCGCGAGCAGACGTCGGCCCAGGAGCTTGCCCCAGACGTACTGGAACACGTCGCTGAGTTGGACGACGACTATCAGGTAGACCAGCAGCAGGGCCGCGGGCCCACCCGTCTCCAGCAGCAGCAGGGCCGGAGCATGGCTGACTGCGTAGACCGTCAGCATCAATCCCCATTGCACCTTGGCGCTGCGCGCCAGGAATTCGCTGGTGTCGCCGGCGAGCGTCGTTACCGCCGGCAGGATCAGGAACGCATAGACGGGGATGAAGATCGAGAAGAGGCCGTACCGGCCCACGCCCAGCAGCAGGTAGTGCAACGGCAGCACGACGAAGAAGGACAGGAACAACGCGACGTGATCGCCGCGCCGCGATGGGGTCAGCGTCCAGAACTCGCGCAGCGCCATGAACGAAAGCAGCGTGAACAGGATGATGGTGGTGGTTTCGCCCAGCACGATGGCGCCGCCGAGCACCACGATCATCACCCACCACGCGCGGATGCGCGCGTTGAGATTGTGCACGGTCTCCCGTGCCCGCGGCTCGCTGGCCCGGCGTTCGAGCACGACGCCGGTTGCGGAGGCGATGACCAGCAGGGCGGCTATGCCGGCGAGGACGTAGATCAGCTGTTGGGTCATCGGGCAGACCCGGGCTCGGCCAGCTGCAAGACGGCGGCGCGGGCGCGCTCCAGGAACGCGCCTCGCTCCTCGCCGGGGGCGGCCCGCAGCGGCGCGCCGAAGCGGGCGGTGCAGGTGATCGGCACGATCAGGAAGCTCCCCTTGGGCAGGATGCGCTGAAGGTTGTCGAGATAGACGGGCACCAGATCGACGTCGGGGAACCGCTGCGAGAGCTGAAAGATGCCGCTGCGGAAGCGTGCGATCGCCTCACCATCGCCGCGCGTCCCCTCCGGGAAGATCAGGATCGAGCAGCCGCCCTCCAGAGCGCGCTGCAGCGGCGCCAGCGGATCGGTTCCCGCAGGAGGGGCACGGTCGATCAGCACGGCACGCAGGCATCGCTCGGCGATGAAGCGGCGCGCCGGGCTCGCGCCCCAATAGTCCTGCGCCGCGGCCGGGCGGGTCAGCCGGCGCACCGGCGGGGGCAGCGCCGCCATCACGGCGAGGGTATCGAAGTGGCTGCTGTGATTGGCGAAATAGATGCGCCGCTCGCTATTTGGGGCGCATCCCCGCCAGTCCGCCCGTGCCCCCAGAAGGAGGCGGACCAGCCAGATCAGCAGGCCGCTGACGAGCTCGGTCATGCGCGCTCCAGCGCGCGGGCGATCTTGAGGCTGCGCGAGACGCAGGTGGCCATGCTGCCGGCCGCGATGACGACGGCCGCGACGAGCAGCGACCAGCGGGTCGACGCCATCAGGCTTTCGGCGCCCTGGGCGGCAAGGCCGACGGTCAGGGCCGCCATCCGGCGCTGCTTGGCCATGACGCCGCTGAAGTCCTGCGGCAGGCCGAGCGCCCCGCCGAACACGCGCACATAAGCGGTCAGCGCCGCCAGCAACGCACACGCCCAGCCGAGCCACGGGACGCCTGCGGCATAGCCCAGCGGCACCAGCAGCAGGGTGTCGGCGATCCGGTCGGGGAACTCGTTGTAGAGCGGGCCGGTCGCGGTCTTCAGGCCGCCTTCGATCGCCACCATGCCGTCGAGGAGGTTGCAGACGAGGCGAAGCTGCACACAGGCGGCGGCCGGCCACCAGGCGAGCGGATGGGCGCCATAGGCGATGAGCGCGCCGCCGGCAGCCGCGAACACGATGGAGAGCAGCGAAATGGCGTTCGGGGTGATGCCGGCGCCGGCCAGGCGCGCGCTCAGGCCGATCGCCCAGGGCGATGACCGGCTTGCGATCGGCCGGCGCGCCGGCTCCTCTCCGATGGGCGTCATGGCGGCGTTTCCAACCCTCGATGCGAATCCGTCCCCTGACAGGGAACGTAGCACGATGGGAGCCTGAGCTCAGCAGCCGGGCGTTGACGTTGCCGCTATCCGCCCCATTCGCGGCGGGCTACGGTCGTAGCGAAGTCATTCTGCGTTGGGGGGAACGCATATGCCCAAAAGCCTGCTCGCCAAGAACGCCGACGTGCTCGTCACCATGGACGGGGAGCGGCGGGAGCTGGTCGGCGCCAGCCTCTATGCGGAGGATGGCGTCATCAAGCAGGTCGGCCCGGCGGCAGAGCTGCCGCAGACGGCCGATACGGTGCTCGACATGAGCGGGCAGATCCTGCTCCCCGGCTTCGTCAACTGCCATCACCATCTCAACCAGACGCTGACGCGCAACCTGCCCGCCTGTCAGAACAACAACCTGTTTCCCTGGCTGAAGGCGCAGTACCGCATCTGGGCGGCGACGACGCCGGAGGCGTCGCGCGCCAGCGTCATCGTCGGGCTGGCCGAGCTGGCCCTGAGCGGCTGCACCACCGTGTTCGACCATACCTACGTGTTCAAGAGCGGCAACACGGTCGACTGCGTGATCGAGGCGGCGAAGGAGTTCGGCTCCCGCTTCCACTGCAGCCGCGGGTCCATGTCGCGCGGCGAGTCCAACGGCGGCCTGCCGCCGGACGATTGCGTCGAGGACGAAGCCTTCATCCTCAAGGACAGCCAGCGGGCCGTGGAGACCTATCACGATGCCGGCCGCGGCTCGATGTTGCGCATCGTGCTGGCGCCGTGTTCGCCGTTCTCGGTCACGCCGGGCCTGCTCAAGGACACGGCGGCCATGGCCCGGCGCTACAAGGTCGGCCTGCACACGCACCTGTGCGAGACGCTCGACGAGGAGCGCTACACCCTGGGCGCCTTCTCCATGCGCCCGGTGGAATGGATGGAGACGGTGGACTGGCTGGGCGACGACGTGTGGTTCGCGCACGCCATCCACGTCGTCGACGACGAGATCCGCCACATGGCCAGGTGCGGCTGCGGCGCCGCGCATTGTCCCTCGTCCAACATGCGCCTTGCCTCCGGCATCGCTCCGATCAAGCGCTATATGGAAGCGGGCGTGAAGGTCGGCATCGGCGTCGACGGCTCGGCCAGCAACGACGCCTCCAACATGATGCTCGAGGTGCGCACCGCCTTCCTGCTGGCGCGCCTGAAGATGGGCCTGCTGCCGCCGGAGGGGCCGCAGACATACATGAACCTGTCGCAGTCCCACCCCAGGCGCGCGGCCGAATGGATGTCGGCGCGCGAGGTGCTGGAGCTTGCGACCCTCGGCGGCGCGCGCGTTCTCGGCCGCGACGACATCGGCTCGCTGGAGCCGGGCAAATGCGCCGACTTCTTCAGCATCGACCTGAACACCGTGGACTTCGCCGGCGCGCTCAGCGACCCGGTGGCCGCCGTGGTGTTCTGCGCGCCGCAGAAGGCTCACTACACGGTGATCAACGGCCGCGTCGTGGTGGACCAGGGGCGCGTCACGACGGTCGACCTGCGCCGGGTGGTGGCCGAGCACAACCGGCACGCCAGCGCGCTCGCCAACATCGCCGCCTGAGCCCCCCAGCCTCAGGCAAGGGGCCGGGCCAGGCCGCGCTCGGCCGCCGCGTGGGCGGACAGCAGCTCGTACACCGTCACGGCCTCCGAGCGCCCCTTGGGCTGAACGGTGTCGACCTCGCGGAACGCGAAGGCCTCGCCGCACTGTTCCGCCGTCGTCTGCGACACCAGGATCGCCGTGCCGTAGGTCTTGTTGATGCCTTCGAGGCGCGAGGCCAGGTTGATGGTGTCGCCCATCGCCGTGTACTGGAGG
>NZ_BMGG01000011.1:0-209 GCF_014640075.1 Chelatococcus reniformis
GAGTAGGTCGTCGCCGGGCCTGCCAAGGACAGAAACATATTCCCTCTTCACGACCCCGAGCACGCACGCGGCGCCCCCAAGCGCCGCGTTCGTGTTTAGGGCAACGCACATCCGCGGGACGCTGATTAGTCCCGCACCGCGGCCGAAACACAACCGGTCGCATCCCAGTTCACGCAGGGTGGTGCAGCCATCCCGCGGAGCGGCAGCAA
>NZ_BMGG01000011.1:431-324293 GCF_014640075.1 Chelatococcus reniformis
TCACCAATCAGCATCAGGCAAGCCCCGCAGCCCAAGCCGCGGGGCTTTCGCGCGTTCTCCGGCCGCGCAGCTGCAACTGATGACAGCGGCGCCGCCTCGTCGGATGCACAGAGTAGGCGGGCCAGTTGCCCATGGACCTTGATGTCACCGGCTTGTAGGGCTGTCCCGGACGGATGACGATCCGGTCGACAAGCGCCCTCACCGTCCCGAAGACCTCCTGCCGCGTCCGATCGTCGTCGATCGAACGCAGAGCCGCGCCTAGGTCCGCGATCTGGTGCCGATAGGTCTCAACATTCCCCGGCGTAAATTGAACGACGTTCTGCACCTCAGGAGCTGCGCTTATCGCCTGCTCGAGCGCGTCCCGCTCGATCTCGAGCTCGCGCAGGTCATGGCGCGGGTCGCTAAGCGGTCCTCAAGGGCGGAGACGATCACCGCTCCGATCAAGCCGGCGGTGTGATCTGGGGCGATCTCACCCGCGCCGCCAAGCTGCTCACCGCTTAGCGCGCCATACAAGCATCGAACACCTTCTTCGCATGCGCCCGGCAGGTGTCCGGGTTCATCTGGCAGACGCCCTTTCGCATCGGGATAACCGAGCGTTGCGCCTCCTCGCGACACGCCGCCTGCTTCGACGATTGAGCCCACGCCACGCCCATCGGCGATGCCACGGCCACGGCGACCACAACCATAAGCAGCTTCATCTCGTCCTCCCGAACCCCTGCCGGACATCGCCCCGCTCGGTGACGGGTGACGTCAATGTGCCCGCTGGCCTAGCCCCCCCTCCTCAATTCGGAGGATTCGCCGGGCTGAACAGCCGTTCCTGTGCGCCGCGCCCGATCCGGGAGCTCGGCGCCGGGGCCCTGGCGCTTGGCCGAGAAGAACCGGCGCATAGCAGTTGCGGCCGAGCGCTAGCCGAGGCCCTGGCGGCACACACCGGGCCGCCGCCAATACGCCGCACGAAGCGGTCGCCGAGGCGCACGACGAGATGCGCGAGATCGGCGAGTGGTGGATCGAGAAGCAGGAGGAGCGCTACGTCCGCTCGCTCGAGGGCCGGCTCTCGGCCGCACGCAAGTCCTGATCTAACCATGCGCGTCGGATCACTTCCGCCCGCAGCTTGTCGCGCAGGGCGACCTGCTTGGCCTGTATCGCCTTGAGCTCCTTGACGATGCTCTTCGCGAAGGCTGGATTCTGACCGCGCATTTCCAGATCGGCGATCAGCTCGCGCTGTCGCACCAGTTGAACCTCACCGGCCGCGATGTCGGCCTCGAGCTCGTCGAGCATATGCTGGATGTTTGGCACGGCGTCTGCTCCATGGCCATCAGGCGGGAGCACGCTCGGTCTCGCAGCCGCCGGCGCCCGGGAATCCCCATGCCGACGATAAAAGGTATGTAGGGCGATGGCCGCGGTTGGGAAGGCCAGGGCCTACGAGTTACCGGCCCGGGCACACTCGACGGCGGCAACAATCTCACCGGGATGCCAGGGTTTCGGGAGGAAGCGCACGGACATCGGCAGGGGCTCGCCTCCCTCCACCCAGCCGGATGCGACAATGACGTAGATCCACGGCCAGCGCTCGGCGACCGTGCGGGCAAGATACAGCCCGGTGAAAGCTCCGCCGGGCATATGCACGTCGGTTACGAGGAGGCAGACTTCCTGTGCGCGACCGGGCGATCCGAGCTCAGCCATTGCGAGTTCGGCATTGCTGAAGTCTCTCACCTCAAGACCGAGATCCTCGAGGGTTGCGGCGATCTCCGCTCGGACGATCGGCTCGTCCTCAGCCACCAGCGCGATATTCCTTGCCATAGTGCTGTGATGAACGCCGGTCGAGCAATTGCGTTCGAGCGTAGCCGTGCGGCGACTCGTTTGCGTGGAGGGTCGCCGGTGAGCTGGGAACCAGCGCGCCAAGGGCACGTTGATCCGAGCACGGCTGCCCAACTCCGAATGTTGGGCCCGGCCGCTCCCCGCGGTCGGGGCTATTTGTTTCGCGCCCCTGCGCGTCTGAAACCCCGAGAGGGGCGCACCTGATCGGCGTTTCCTCCCATGACTGGCCCCGTTGGCTCGCGCCGGCGGGGTCTTTTGCGTTCCGGCGCTTGGGATCCAAGGGGATCGCACCTCGCTTTCTTCAATTCCAAAAATCTGGGAGTGAAGTGAAGCCATGATGGCTCGGTACGCGACGGCGATTGCGCTTCTCCTCGGAACGGCAGGCGCGGCTTGGGCTGACGTTCCCGGCGCCGATTGGATGCCGGCTGAGCAGGTCAAGCAGAAGCTCGCCGCGGCGGGGTAAACGGAAATCTGCGAGCTGGGTGCGGATGACGGTCGCTGGGAGGGCGAGGGTCTGAAAGGCGGTCAGCGGCTCGATTTCCATGCCGACCCGCGGACTGGCGCGGTCCTCCCGCAGAAGCCCGACCGCGACTAGGCCAGGCCGAAGACTCGTCATGCCTCGCACGGGTTCTCCGAGGCTTCCTCAGTCTGACCGGCTCCGCGAAGTCGCGGATGCCGGTGCCGAGTGCCGGCTCGTCGACCAGCAGCGCAGCGTCGTCGGCGGGCAGCCAGCTTGACATGCGCTGACCCTTCTCCGGCCACTTGCGGCATTGCTTGCTGACGTGCAGCGGATAGCTGTCCACGCGGACGAGATCGAAGTGGTCGGCTCGCCGCTTCCAGTAATGGTAGGACCCGATGGCGGTCTTTCCCGATATGACCGCGCAAGCCCGCCTCTTCGTGGGCTTCTTTGGCGGCGGCGTCGCGATCGGCGAGCGCTCTCATCGGCCAGCCCTTGGGGATCACAGGACGCCGGGTCTCGCGCGAGGTGAGCAAGAGAACGTACACTTGGCCCCCTGCAACCTTGTACGGTAGCGCCGCCACTTGGTGTTTTTCGGCCATCTTTCCTCCATGTGTCACGCCGAAGGGGGAGGATAACGCGATACCCTGGCAATCGGGTCCAGGCGGCTTACTCGGCAGGATTCATGCCAGTGCGGCCTTGGCCCCGGCACCGCGAGGTGACCTGGGCTTGCGTCATTCAGGAGTGGGCGCGTTCAACGCGGAGCCCTCACCGCACCTGCACTATGACCGAGCGAATATGCTTAGGCCTTGGCCTGCTGCTTTATGGTGTTGAGCAGCTCGATATGTTCCTTGATCTGTCCGCGGGCCAGCTTAGCAATTCCCACGTGTGGCGGGTTCTTACCTGATTTGATGTACTCGTCTTGAATGGCGAGTAGCTTGTTGTGCCCGTCGAGCTGAAGCCTGACATAGGCCGCGTCGGACTCAGCCCCGGCGTATTTGGCCAACTCGCCCAGCTCATCAGGTTGGCCGGCAGGCGGAGCCGACGTCGCCGCAGGGTTGGCCACCCGCAGAACGTCAGCCAGCGACTCCTGCTCCGCAACCTTGCCGATCCCCAATAGCTTCCCGCAAGATCAGGAGAACCAGCAGTTTTCCTACGTTTACCTCGGCCACATGGCCGACGGCTCTATTCCGGAGAGGCGTTGGAGTTCGGGCCAGGCCCCGGATGGACGGGGCAATTCACCAATGCGCGTTCGCAGCCGCTGGGCGAAAAGCCGGCGCTCGCTGGGGCCAGACCCGACGGGGGCGCCCAACGCGAGCAATCTTAAGGCCGGGTGCCCGCGGGTGATTAAAGTTGCGATAGAGCAGTCCTTATGTCGCCGAGCGGGCACACTTGGCCCGGCAGATCCGCAGGGACGAGGGCTTGAACGCTCGCGGAGAGATCAAGAGTTGAGGCCTCGGCGGTCGCCGTAGTGAGGTCGAGGCGAAATCGCTGCCGGGGAGACAGCGGACAAGCTCCCCGGCAGCGATCCTGCCGCTGCGTACGAGAGGCAGGTGGCGTCTCGATCACCCCGGCGCAAATCGCCAAAGCGCTGAAGCACGAACTGAACAGAGGCGTCCAAAGGAGCGTATGGCTAGATCATCCTTGGATCGTGCGACGGACCGCCACCGATAGGACCTATCTGGAGACACCTATGCGCGGAACAAAGAAGCGAGGATACGTCTTTCCATTCGATTAATTCACCGGAGGTGAGTATGGCTGAGTCTCAGAAGTCATTGGACGATCTGTTTCACGAAACCCTCAAAGACATCTACTACGCCGAAAAGCAGATACTTCGGGCGTTGCCTCGAATGGCAAAAGCGGCACAAACTGCGGAGCTAAAGCAAGCCTTCCTTACGCACCGCGATGAGACGGAACAGCAGGTGGCACGTTTGGAAGACGTCTTCGAAACGATTGGGAAGGCGGCACGCGGAAAAACCTGCGACGCGATTGTCGGCATTATCGAGGAATCGAAGGAGGTCATCGAGGACTTCAAGGGCAGCCCCGCCCTTGATGCCGGCCTTCTTGCCGCGGCCCAAGCCGTCGAGCATTATGAGATCTCTCGATATGGTACGCTGCGCACGTGGGCGGAGCAGCTAGGGAACCCGGAGGCTGCCAAGCTTCTGGATGCAACGCTGGCTGAGGAGAAGAAGACCGACGATCTCTTGACAGAGTTGGCGAGAGGCAAGGTCAACACCAAATCCGGTTAGGCGCCCGGGTGTGGCCGGTGCTTTCGCCTACGCTATCGGGCCCTTTCGAGGGATGTGCTTGCAGCGATCCCTCCTACCCTCAGCGGGAACAAACGCGGATCCCCAGTGCCGGAAGTCTTTGGTGTTGCGGGCCCCGCAACCAACTCTTTCCGATCACCAATCAACATCGAGCAAAGCCCCGCAGCCCAAGCCGCGGGGCTTTCGCGCGTTCTCGGGCGGGGCCGGCGCACGCAGAGGGGCAATCGACCGACAGAGCGCGCAACCGAAAGCTGGCGCCCCGGAGATCGACCAGTCCTGGGCCGGGTCGGGAGCGATCATGCTTCATAGCTTGGGGGGCATGCGGGCCTGCTGCCGGACGATGCCAATGCCGGGGGGGCGCGATCACGTGGATGCTGGCTGCGCTCACCACGGCAGAACCGCCGATCGTCGACCACGAAATCGCCAGGCTCCTGAAAGGCGGCGAGACTTGATACGAGCAGCGTCTGTTTGTCGTCGGGGAGCGCATCCGTAGAGCCCTCGTTCGCGGGATATTCGGCCGCGCCGCGGGACGCTCATCTCATCTTGTCTTCGCGCGCAACGATCCCGCGGCCGCGGCCGGCAAAAGCGTGGATCTCATGCAGCATGTCCCGATCGGCTAGACCAATGCGATCGGTCGGGAGCCACCAAGCCCTCCGCGCGGCGCCAGCCTATTCGGTCGCGGGAATCCACTCGATCAGCGAGTGCTCTAGCCCCGCTCCATCGCCATTTCGATGGCCAGCTCGTGCGAAAGGCCGATGACGAGGATGAGTGCAATCGCTGCGACCGCAACCAGTAGCGCCAACAGTTTCATACCGTACCTTCCGTTGCCCTCCCCAGCGGAATTTACGCTACCAACTGAGTCGAGGCCAGCCCACCCTCGTGCAACGCAAGTCTGCGCCGGGTGCGGCGATCCGCAGGACGCGCGCCAGAGCGCACGCGGGTACTGACGCCAGCGCCCGAGACTGGCACCGCGCCGGCTCAATCAGAAGGCCGCTCTCGCGTTGGAGCGGCCGCTGCCGTTAAAGTCGAGCCGGCAGTTGATACTCACACGGCATGTGTCGCCGCCTGGGCGCGCGTGTTGGCGTCCCCCTCGGCGGAACGTCGGGCGGAATCGAAGACGACACCCTCGTAGCCTTTCGCCGCCACATCGCTGATCCTGGACACGTATTTGGGCGAGCCGCCATTGTAGACGAGGTAGCGGACCTTGCCGTGCTCATGGCCCGGGACATTCGAATTGTATCCCGTGAACCAGGACTTGGCCTTCCGCATGAGCATCATCGCGTACATGTTGGTCACATGCGTCGTCCAGCGCTCCTGCGCCTCGAGCGTGGGTTCGGCGCGAACGTAGCCATGCTCCCACATGTGCTCAAGCACCGCCGTGCACCAGTTGACGCCGGTCTCGATGCCACGCGGATAGTTCGTCGACGCCGATCCGCTCTGGGGACCGCCGGGCATGAGCAGGTTCGGGAAGCCGTGCACGAGCATACCGAGAAACGTCGACGGCCCGTCGGCCCATGCATCGCGCAGCTTCACTCCACCGATGCCCTCGATATCGATCCGATCGTAGGCGCCGGTAATGGCGTCGAAGCCGGTGGCATAGACGATGATGTCGAAGTCATAGTCGCGCTCGGTCGTGCGCAACCCGGTTTCGGTGACCCGCTCGATCGGCGTCTCGCTGATATCCACCAGATGCACGTTGTCGCGGTTGTAGGCTTCGAAATAGCCCGTCTCCATCGGCACCCGCTGCACGCCGAAGCCGTGATCGCGGGGAATGAGCTTCTCGGCGACCGCCGGATCCTTCACGCAGCGGCGGATGCGGTCGGCGATGTATTCGGAGAGCTCGGCGTTGGCCGCCTCGTCCGTGAAGATCTCGCGGAAATTGCGCAGCCAGATGGCGAACCCCGGCATGTCGTAGAGCTGGTCCCACAGCGCCAGCCGCTCCTCGCGGGAGACGTCGTAGAAGCCGCGCCGGTCCGGCTCGTGCTCGAAGCCGCCGGGCGTGCGTGCGCAGGTGGCGAAGATGTCGTCGTAGCGGGAGCGGATATCGGCCATCTCCGTCTCGGAGATCGGCCCGTTGTTCAGCGGTGCGGACCAATTGGGCCGGCGCTGGAAGACGGTGAGCTCGGCGACCTTGTCGGCAATCTCCCCGATGACCTGGATGCCCGTGGCCCCGGTGCCGATTACGGCGACGCGCTTGCCGGCCATCTCCACCGGCTCCTGCGGCCAGTGGTAGGTATGGAACGAGAGGCCCTTGAAGCTCTCCATGCCCTCCAGACGCGGCAGCGTCGGGGCCGACAGCAGGCCCAGACCCATGACGACGAAGCGGCTCGTCAGCACCCGCCCGTCGCCGAGGGTCAGCTGCCACAGGTTGTCGGCCTCGCGAAAGCGCATGGCCTCGACGGTGCAGTTGAACTGCATATACTTGCGCAGATCGAACTTGTCGGCGACGTAGTTCAGATAGCGCAGATTTTCCGGCTGGCCCGAGAACCGTTCTTTCCAGTGCCATTCGTCGAGCAGATCTCTGGAGAACGAATACCCATAGGTATAGCTCTCCGAATCGAAGCGGGCACCGGGGTAGCGATTCCAATACCAGGTTCCGCCGAGGTCGCCGCCGGCTTCGAGGACGATCGCATCGATACCGAGGTCGGCCAGACGCTTGATCTGGTAGATGCCGGTCACGCCGGCACCAAGGACGATGACTTCGTGGTCGGGCTTGTTGCGGGCCATCATATACCGTCCAGTTCCTGCTCGTTGGCGAAAGGGAAAAGCCAGCGGCAGCAGCGGTCCGGGCGCGTGCTACCCGGAGCGGTCCGGCGACAGTCGATCATCGCAGCTTCCTCCAGCCCAGATCGCGAGCATCGGAGCCCGTCGTGATCGGATAGGCATCCGGTCCGATGAGGTGCTCCAACTCCCAGAGCGCTTGTGCGAGCGGGAGCTAAAGCTGGAGCATTTCTGCAAGATCGGATGATCCCATCCAATCGGGAAATGCTCCAGCCCCCCGTTCACGAAACGCTCCGGACGCGGCCGCTCCGATCCGTGATCACATTATTCGTCTGACGATGATGCGGGCTCGGACACTTTTGTCAAATGCCAGGTCGAGCGCTTGCGGGCGGGGCGAAAGCAGTCTGTGTGTGAGGCGCAGCCCACTCAAGGCACTGGGCCAAGTCCATCCGCCCAAACGCCGGCGCCGCAGCGCATGTACGAGGCGGACCGGCGGCTGGACGCCAGGCCCGGGCAACGCCCAGGTCCACTCGATCAACGCCGTATGACGCGAAAGCGAATCTGGCGTCGGATCCGGGAGACGAGGCGGCGCGGCAGCGCCATGATGCGCCACGAGGTGCTCTGCTCGATGAGACGCAGCCGGTCGAGCTCGCGCTGGACATCCGGCGGCAGGCCGTCGCCGCCGCCGCGCGATTGGGTCTCGCAGAAATCGACGAGGTAGCGAATGCGCGGCACCGCACCGCGCGGCAGCACGATGTGGGCCTGATCGAGCTTGGTCAGGATTCGCTGGTAGTTGCTGTCCCACTCGCTCTGAGGATGGTCGGTCCGGGAGCTCTCGTCTTTCGTCCACCAGCGGTAGATACCAGTCACCTCCCCGGCGGAGGCAACCCCGACGACGGCCGCCGTCCGCATCAGGAAATCCCAGTCCTCGGTGGTGGTCAGGCTCTCGTCGAAGCGGATGCCGAAGGAGTGGAACGGCCCCCGCGGGAACGCCAGGCCGATGGGCGGCGATTGATTGCCGCGCAGATGCGCCAGGAAATCGAAGCTTGCCGGATAGCGCTCGAAGCCCCCCTCCGCGCGCAGGGACCGCTGCCCGCGGATGTCGACGTTGCGGACGTTCTGACGAACGCAGGCGCAGCGCAGCACCTTCCCCGGCGTCTGCCGGGCCAGCTTCTTGAAGGTCTCAACCCAATGGGCCAGAGGCGCATCGTCGTCGTCGAGAATCGCGATGTACTCGCCCCTTGCCTCCTCGAAGCCGACATTCAGGGGATGCGTCCGGTTGCCCGTGTCCACGGCGATATAGCGGATCTGCTGCCGCAGCCGGTCAGCGGTATCGGCGATGACGCGCTCGACATCGAGTTGTCGCTCGCGATCGAGCTTATGGCCCAGCACGAGAAGTTCGAAGTCGGGATCGGTCTGCGCCGAAAGGCAGGTCAGAGCCTCGATGAAGGTGTGAAGGCGCGTACCCTGCGTCCGCATGATGATGCTCAGGAAGGGGCGCGCCGGCGCACCCTCCCCCTCTCGCGCGGGGTCAATCGTGGCCAGTACGGCCGGGCCCGGCACACACAGCCGGACGAAGCGGCTCACATAGGTGAACGGGTCGGCCCCGAGGCGCAGCTGATGCAGCAGCGCATGCAGCTCTGTCCCCGATGCCAGCGCCGGATGGCTCGCCGGAAAATTCTGTTCGCTCTGCCCCGTCTGCACATCGTGCCGGTCGATCTCGTGCAGCCCCGCTGCCGCCAGCGTGGTGCCGAGGCCGCGGTTGTCGAACAGCCTGACATGGCCGCGGTCAAGAATGCCGCCCTCGGTGTAATCCCACAGGCCGAACGCAAGCTTGCGCCCGACATCGCCGTGGGCGACGTTGGCCGAGCTGACCACGACGTAGCAATTGTGCAGTCTCGCCAGTTGCGAGACGGCTCGGAGAAGAGCATCGGCGTTGGTCAGCCGCTCGATCGTGTCGAGCACCGTGATCGAGCCGACGGCTCGCTCACCGACGATATGGCGGAGGCCCTCGTAGATCTGCCCCTCGTCCGAGAAAGCCAGCCCATGGGTCTCGAAGCCGCGCTCCGTCAGGCTCCGCAGAGCCTGGTTATCGCGGTCGATGCCGACATAGTGCAGCCCGAGCAAAGATGTGAGGGGCTCGGCCATGTGCCCATCGCCGCAGCCGACGTCCAGATGCAGCATCCCCGGCTGCCCCGCGACCTTTCGCGCCAGCAACTCCAGGGCATGGCCCGAGACACTGTTCGCGTCGAGGGCATAGTCGGACTTGGGAGCCACTCGATTCATAGTAGCGCGAACCTGTGGTGAGCATACATGTCGCCGACGAACTGCCCGACCTCGTGGCCCGGGTCCAAAGGAGCGGGAAGCTGATCGGCCTCGCGGCGGCTCATGAAGACGGAATACGCTTTCTGGTGGTCCTCGTGGGGACTGAGGGAGAACTGCTCCAGCAGCCGCTGGAGCACGCCGGCTTTCGACCACTTGTGAGCCATGAACAGAGCGGCCTCCGCCGAATAGTAGCGCTCGGCGGCACTCGGCATCCATTTTGCATCAGCCGACAGCCGCTTGTCATGAAAGACGACGGCCGCCGGGTGGTGGATCACCTTGAACCCAGCCAGCTTGGTGCGCCAGGATAGGTCGACGTCATCGCAGTACATGAAAAATGAATCGGCGTCGAACCCGTTGATCGACTTGAACAAGCGCGCCGGAATCAGCAAACAGGCACCCATGGCCCAGGATGTCTCCCCGGTCTTCGGGTCATAATCCTTGGGATGCTCAACCGGGAGCTGCTTGGCCTCGGCTATTCCCACCCCCGCCGTCTTAAGAGGCTCGATCAGGGTCTCCAGCATGCGCGGCGAGGCGATGACGTCCGGGTTCTGGATGAAGAGGAGATCGGCGGCATTGATCGCCGCAAGGTCGTTCTGGCCACCAGCCGACCCGCGATTGGCGCCGAACGAGCGATAGGTGACCTTCAGCACGCGCCCGAACTCCTCCTGGAGGGAGGCGACCTCCGCGTCCGAGAGGCAGGGCAATGACGAACTGTCGCCCAGATGAAAGGCCACGGAGGTCAACGCGCCGCTCGCCATGCCGAGCTCCGCCGAGCGCGCCAGGCTCGCCGCGGAGCGCCTCACCTCGTCATAGCCCGTGTGGTAGAGCACAGTCTGCGCTCCGACCGAAACCGGGCCGGTGACGAACGGAGCCGTTGGCGACACCTGCGGGTGATGAACCGAACCTTTGCCTTCAGCCATTACACGTCCATCGACTGGTATCGAAACAGAGCGCCCTCACCCTACCGTCCTGACATTTGGGGGCACAGGCCGCACTCGACCGACCCGTCGGCTCGTGCGGGCGGCAATAGCTAGCGCCGGCCGACGACGATCCTGAGACAGCACGTCGCATAGCGTGTGCGTGACTCCCAAATCCACCCCAAGGCGAAGCACGTCGCAGCCGTGCTGCCGCCCAACGGCGAGCCGGCAGAAATGACCCGATCGCCTCGCGCCTGCCGGCGTGCCATACGCCGCCCCCAATGAGGCGCGCCAACTGTTGCCCACCTATTGGTTAACCTCGGGTTATAGCTTAACCCAGGATTGAGGCCGACCGGCATCGCCCACGTCAACGGCCCAAACGCCGGCCCTCGCGTGTTTGCCAAGCGACGACAACGCTGCCTGCACAGCCGGCTGGCCGCATGCCGCCGGCGGCCAGCCTCTAACACAACGGAATTCCGGCGGAAACACCCGAGTCGGCGCCGCCATCGAATCGCGAGCCAGCTTTGCTCGTGGAGAACGCAACCGGTCGACGCTCGTCGCGCGCCGCGTCACCTCGTGCCTGTGGGCTATCTGCAGCCCCTGGCAACAAGAGCCCCACGCTTCAGCGCGTGGTCCCATCGCGCCTCCCGCCTCGCGGGGCGGCATGGCCGGCCCAGCCCGCGCCGCCGTTGCTGGCCCGCACACGCGCCGATGAGCCGCCTCGTCCGCAGGAATCGCGCCAAACGCTCGAGCCGCCTAAAGCTTAAATAGGTCAATCAGAAGCAGACATCTTATTCATCGCCCGGACGATATAGATAATACTAGGCACATTACGCGACATATCGATTGATATGTACGTCTATTCCACCTTTTTATATCGTCTATATTCGATCAGGCGGAGAACGGGTCGCGGAGCGTACACTCCCCCTCACCGAGCCCCCGCCGCGTTCAACTGCCCGGCCCGATCGGTGGCGGCGCTTCAAAGGAATGCCGGCCCGCCGGCGCCGGCGCCGGAGGGCCGGCGCGATCGCGGCTTTTCCGACACGCCGGCGCCTGAGCTTCCCGGCGCAAGGCCGTTCCTTGCCGGCGGCCGCGGCGCCTCGGGCGCCGCAGTCCAGCTCCCGAGCGCGCATCGCTCGCCACCGTGCAAGCCGTTGCGAGCCCAGCGGGTGGCGCGCGCCTCGCGCGCGCCGTACCGACCGGCGTGTCCACCGGCGCCAGCGGCCGAGGCGCTCGTCGCGTCGCATCGGGCGGCGTCAGAGCTGGCCGTAGATCCGCGCCGAAACCTGAGCCACGGCCGTCCGCAGTCGCGCGGCGATGCCGCATTGTCCGTCCTGGGGCTGGGCAATCGTCGTGGCACCACGGGCGTGCAACGGCGGCGCCGGCATCTCCGCCGTCGCCTCGAGTTCCGCGAGCGTGTGGCGCACGCTCGCGCCGCCGATCGGCGATGGGCCTGCGATGGCGCCGATCGCGAAAATGATCAGCACGCTGCCGATCACGGCCGCATCGAAGACGCCCCTCGAGCGAGCCAGGGCCAGGCGCTCGGTGGGCTCGCGCCAAGTGGTAAAGACCGTCTCGTCGCGTCGCAGCGGATCCTCCAGATGCAGCGGCACGTCTCGATCGTCGGGTCGCCGGCTCGCGGGGCTCATGGCAATCTCCATCGCGGTTGAGCATCTCGCCCTGGGCTGGGATCATCCAGCAGCGCAGAAGCGCTCATGATCCTGTCAATCTGAAGCGCTTCTTGTGCTCCCGGGTGGTTCCACCGCATGCACAGCGCCACTATCGCCCGACGCTAGCCCGCCTCCGTCGCAGAACTGTGCCGCCGCCACCCCCAGTTTGTCGAAAAGTGTCGCGGCCGGCGGGCCTCACGGCCGTACGCCCGGCGTCTCCAGGGCCATGCCGCCGGCCCGCCCCATCAGGAAGAGCTCCAGGTCCACCAGTTCGGGAGCGCCGAACGCATAGGGCTCCGCCCGCACGCCGACCATGCAGTTGCGCAGCCGTCGCTGCAGGGAGCCCACCGACTGCCATTCCAGCCGGTAGAGGGGGTAGGCGGTGGGATGGGCCTGAGGGATGACGCTGCCGCCCAGCTGCTGTCCCCAGCGGGCGTCGTGGCAGGCGGCGCAGGACAGGTCGAGCTGGCCGATGCGACGCTCGTACAATGCGCCGCCGTTAGCCCGGAACGGGTCGAGCCGCGGGTCCTGTGGCGGGGCGATGGGCATGCCGCGGGACTGGTAGGCAACGTAGGCCGTCAGGGCCAGCAGCTCGCGGCTCTCCGACGCGAATGGCGGCGCCGGCTGATGCGTCCGGCGGCAAAGGTTGATGCGGCCGGAGAGGTCGACGGGGCGGCCCGTGGCCTCGGCGAAGGCGGGATAGCGGGCCGCCACGCCTCGCATGCTCCGGGTCGCATCGCCGTGGCAGGTGGCGCAGGCGCGCCCGGCCGCGCCCTCGGGCCGGTGCCATGACTGTTCGCCGTCGGCGACCCACAGCATGGCTGGATTGCTCATGTCGTCCGCCTGCATGGCCCGGGTCTCGGGCGCCATGAAGTCGGAGCCGGAGCGCCTGTCCGCCGCTGCCGCCTCCCCGGCGCACGGGAGTGCTAGGACGAGCGCCAAGACGAACGCCATATCGATGGCGGGCCTCGGCCACCGTCGCCTCATCACGTCACCGTGATCTCGGCCGTGGCCTGCTGCACGCTGCCGTCGTCGCCGAACCAGGAAAAGGCGATGACGCCGCTCGTCGTCGCGGTGGTCGTGAACGCCAGGAACGGATTGGCCGCGATCGCCGGAAACAGCACGGCCGAGAAGATCTCATCGCCGTCGTAGGTGCAGACGAAGCGGTGAATGATGTTGCGGGGGATCGTCGTTCCCGTCGCGTCGGTGCGGTGCCCCGTCTCCATGAGATGGGCCGCCATGGCGCGGATCTCGATGACCTCGCCGCGGCGCGCCGTCGTCGGGACGCTGACGAGCGCCCGACTCACGACAGGTCCTCGATGCAGGCGGCGAGCGTCACGATCACGCTGGCGTCGCTCGACCAGAAGCTGCCGTCGCTCATCTCGACGACGGCAGCGACCGCCTGCGACGTGGCCAGGCGAATGCGCGTCGACACCTGCGCCCGCCCCGCCCGCGGCCAGAGCCGGAAGACGGCGACCTCGGCCTGCGGGTTCTTCTCGTTGAACAGCCCGATGCGCGTGACGTGGTCGGCGCCGGTCATCGGGCTGTCCACCGCCACCGTGACGCCCACTGTATTGCCGTTCTCCACCAGCGGCGGAATGGCGAGGCGCACGCGCCCCGCCTGGATGGCGGCCCCGCCGGTGAACGAACGAATGGCGTCCTCGAGCGAGGGACGCGCCAGGGCGGCGCGCGGCAGCGCCACACCGAAGATGCAGAGGGCGCCGGCGAACAGCACCTCCCGGCGCCGCAGCGGGCCGATGGAGGGCTGCGCCCGGACCTCGTGAAGCATGGCTCACTCCTTCAGCGTGACGAGGAGCGCGACGATGTCCTCGATCTCTCCGGCGGTCAGCACCGGCTGGCCGCGGTACGGCGCGGCGACCCGTTCGAGGCCATCGATGCGGTGGTTCGAGGGCATGATGGTGGCCGGATCGAGTCGCTTCATGTCGACGATGCGCAGCCGGATCTGGCCCTGGCTCAGGCGGCTGCCGACACCGCCCAGGCCCGGCGCCAGCGTGCCCTGGGCATGGGGCTCGGCGACCGGTCCCGAATGGCAGAGCAGGCACAGGCTCCGGCGCCGGTCCAGCAGCAACCGCTCGCCGCGGCCCGCATCGCCGGCGGCGCCCGTGAGCGGCCGTGCGATCGCATCGCCGACGACCTCGAACGGCGCCAGCGCGTCGTCGGCCTGGGCCTGGCCCATCCCCACGATCAGCGCCAGGGTCGCAAACGGCCGCTTTCTCATCCGAAGATGCCGTCGGTGATCGTGCGGAACCATGCCATGGCATAGGTCGCCTCGACCGCCCGAAAGGACGGCGGGGCCTTGATAGGGCTCACCCCGCCCGCCCCCTCGACCTCGGCGAGCAGGCCGCCGCGGGGCTGGTAGACCCCGGCGATGGAGATCCCGTAATCCGGCGCCACCAGACTGTAGCACGTGTTGATCAGCTTGGGCTCGTCCGGCTCGCGCCCCCGCACCAGGGCCGCGACCGCGCGGGCGCAGGCCTTCGCCTGGGCGTCGGCCGCGAAGGCGGACTTGGGCATGGCGCCGGCAATGGCGGCATCGCCGATGACATGGATGCCCGGCCGCAGGCGCGACTCGAAGGTGACGGGATCGATGGGGCACCAGCCGGTCCGGTCGGCGACGCCGGCGGCGACGGCGACGGCGGCGGCGCGCTGTGGCGGGATCACGTTGGCGACGGCGGCGCGATGGCTGCCGAATTCGGTGGTCAATGTCCGCGTCGCCGCATCCACAGCGGTGAGGCGCCCGCCGCCCGAGAGCGGCACCCATTCGATCAGGCCGCCATAGAGCTCCGTCCATGCCGCCTCGAACAGCCGCTGCTTGGAGAAGGCGTCCTTGGCGTCCAGGATGATCAGCTTCGAGCGCGGCTTGCGCGCCTTGAGATAATAGGCGATCAGGCTCGCCCGCTCGTAGGGCCCCGGCGGACAGCGGAAGGGGTTGGCGGGTGCAGCGATGACGACGAGGCCGCCGTCCGCCATGGCCTCCAACTGACGGCGCAGCAGCAGCGTCTGCTCGCCGGCCTTCCAGGCGTGGGGCAGCACGGCGGCCGCGGCGGCGTCGTAGCCCGGGATGGCGCCGAGATCGAGGTCGATGCCGGGCGCCAGCACCAGCCTCGCGTAGTCCAGGCTCGCACCGTCCTCCAGGCGCACACGTCGCGTCTCCGCATCGACGGCCACGACGCGCGCCGTCACCACGTCGACTCCCGTCCGGCGCAAGGCCTCGTAGCCGAAATTCTGCCCGTCCATCTCGCGCAAGCCGGCGATCACCGCGTTGCTGAACGGACAGGCCGTGTAGCGCGCGTTCGGTTCGACCAGCGTCACCGCGAGGTTGCCGGCCTCGCGCCCCAGCGCGCGGGCGCAGCTGGCGCCGGCGAAGCCGCCGCCGACGACGACGATGCGGGCACCCGCCTGGGCGCGCACATGCGGTGCGGCCAGCACCCCGGCACCGGCCGCGGCCAGCCCCGACAGCACTGTCCTACGGCTGGGTTGGGCGCTCAGCCTCGCCCGGCGGAGCCGTGACCCATGCGGCAATGGCGCGAATTTCTTCATCCGAATAGCCCTTGGCGATACGGTCCATCACGGTGGCCGGCCGCTCGCCGCTGCGGAAGGCCCGCATGGCCGCGACGACCTCGGCCGGCGGCCGCCCGCGCAAGTCCGGAACCTCGCCGGCCGATGCCGGCGCATGGCATCCGCCACAGGCGGCCGCATCCCCCGGATGCGCCGTGCGGGCCAGCGCCGGCACCGCCGCCCACAGCAGGGCAGCCACGGCCAGGCCGCGCCGGGAGGCGCGGGCCGCCACCCCGGTGCGATGCGTCCGCCCGCTCACGCCAGCTTGTGATTCTTGAGCGGCAGGTCGCGGATGCGCTTGCCGGTGGCGGCGAAGACGGCGTTGAGCACGGCCGGCGCGGCGACCGCGATCGTCGGCTCGCCGACGCCGCCCCAGAAGCCGCCACTCGGCATGATGATGGTCTCGACCGCCGGCATCTCCGCCAGGCGGAGCACGTCGTAGCTGTCGAAATTCTCCTGCTCCATGCGGCCGCCCTTCACCGTGCACTCCCCGTGGAGGGCAGCCGAGAGGCCGTAGACGAACGAGCCTTCCACCTGCCGCTCGACCTGGGCGGGGTTGACCACGTGACCGGCGTCGGTGGCGGCGACGATGCGGTGGATCTTCAGCTTTCCGCCTGTCACTGACACCTCGGCCGCGGCCGCGACATAGCTGCCGAAACCCATGATCTGGGCGAGGCCGCGATGCACGCCCTCTGGCGGCTTGGTCTGCCAGCCGATGCGCTCGGCGACCGCCTCGAGCACCGCCAGGTGCCGGGGGTGCCTGGCCATCAGCTTGCGCCGGAAGGCGAGCGGATCCTGGCCGGCGGCATGGGCGAGCTCGTCCATGAAGCTCTCGACGTAGAAGGTGTTCTGGTTGAGGTTGACGCCGCGCCAGAAGCCCGGCGGAACGGGCGGATTGCGCATCGCATGGTCGATCAGCAGGTCGGGCACCGTGTAGGCGAAGGCGCCCTCGGCGCCGCCCCCGTTGAGGCCCTGGAACACCACCGGGTCCTTACCGCCCTGCATGCCTTCGGGGCGCACCGCGGCCAGGATCGACTGGCCGGAGATGCGCATGTGCAGCGCCGTCAGGTTGCCCTGCGCGTCGAGCGCGCCGGTCATCCTGCACTGGGTCGTCGGGTGGTAGGCCCCGTGCAGCATGTCCTCCTCGCGCGACCAGATCAGCTTGACCGGCGTGCCGGGCAGCTCCTTGGCGATGCTCACCGCCTGGCGCACGTAGTCCTGAAAGTTGCCGCGCCGGCCGAAACCGCCGCCCAGGTGGATCTTGTGGACCTCGCACCGGCCGATCGGCAGGCCGGCGGCCTCCGCCGCGGCGGCGAGGCTGGCCTCGCCGTTCTGGGTCGGCACCCACACCTCGCACCGCCGCGGCGTAAAGAGCGCTGTCGCGTTCATCGGCTCCATGGTGGCGTGGTTCTGGTAGGGGTAGGCGTAGTCCGCCGTGACGATCCTTGCGCCGGCCGCTGCGAGCGCCGTCTTGGCATCCCCGGCCGCGGTGCCGACGAAGGCGTCGTCCGCATCGAAGCCCTTGCGCAGGGTGTCGGCGATGGAGGCGCTGGAGACGTCCGTGTTGGGTCCCTCGTCCCAGACGATCGGCAGGGCGTCGAGGGCGGTCTTGGCCCGCCACCAGGTGTCGGCGACGACCGCCACCGCCGTGTCGTCGACCTTCACCACCTTGCGCACGCCCGGCATCTTGGCCACGGCCGCGGCGTCGAAGCTGGCCAGCCGGCCGCCGAAGACCGGGCAGGCCTTGATCGCCGCATTGAGCAGGCCGGGCATGGTCAGATCGGTGCCGTAGACCTGCTTGCCGGTGAGCTTGTCGGCCGTGTCGAGCCGCGGCAGCGGCTGGCCGGCGATGGTCCAATCCTTGGGATCCCTGAGCGGGACATCCGTGGGCACCGGCTGGCGGGCCGCCGCCTCCGCGACCCGGCCGTAGGTGGTGGAGCGGCCGCTCGCGGCGTGGGTGATCACGCTCTTGGCCGCCGTGCATTCGGCCGCCGGCACGCCCCATTGCTCGGCGGCCGCGGCGACGAGCATCTGGCGGGCCGCCGCGCCCCCTTTGCGCACGTAGTCGTGGGACTCCCGGATGCCGCGGCTGCCGCCGGTCGAGAAGCTGCCCCAGACGCGGTCACGGGCGAGGTTCTCGCCGGGGGTCGGGTATTCCGTGGTGACCTTGGACCAGTCGCACTGGAGCTCCTCGGCGACCAGTTGGGCGAGCCCGGTCAAGGCGCCCTGCCCCATCTCCGAGCGGGCGATGCGGATCACTACGGTGTCGTCGGGCTTGACCACCACCCAGGCGTTGACCTCCGGCTGCCGCGCGGCGGCGGCGGCCTCGGCCGTGAGCGGCAGGCGCAGGCCGAGCGACAGGCCGCCGGCGGCGGCGGACCCGACGATGAAACTGCGCCGGGACAGTGCGGTGTGGACCGTCATGGCTTGCCTCCTCAACCGCGCTGCGCCGCGCCGCCGGCGGCGGCCTGCTTGATGGCGGCCCGCACCCGGTTGTAGGTGCCGCATCGGCAGATGTTGGTGATCTCGGCGTCGATGTCGGCGTCCGTGGGGCTGGGGTTCTGCGCCAGCAGGGACGCCGCCGCCATCAGCATGCCGGCCTGGCAGTAGCCGCATTGCGGCACGTCGAGCGCGAGCCACGCCTGCTGGAGCGGATGCGAGCCGTCGGGCGACAGCCCCTCGATGGTCACGATGGCCTGCTCCGGCCCCAGCGCGCTGATCGGCAGGGCGCAGGCGCGCGTCGCCACGCCGTCGATGTGCACCGTGCAGGCGCCGCAGGCGGCGATGCCGCAACCGTACTTGGTGCCCGTGAGCCCCACCTGCTCGCGCAGGACCCACAGGAGCGGCGTGTCGGGGTCGGCGTCGACCTCGCGCACCGCGGCATTGATGGTCAATCGAGCCATGGCGATGTCCTTTCGTCCGGGGCGGGTCCTCGAACATTCCGGCGTTTCCTCGAATCGCCGGAATGCTCTATCTATTTGATTTGCCGCGTTTTCTTCACGCGAACCGGCGTCCACTTCGCTCAAGAACGCTCTAGTGGGCGCTCGGAAGGCCGCGCAGATAGGCGATGACGGCCTGACGCTGGCCGGCGTCGGCGAGACCGACGGTCATGGTGGTGCCGGGAACCGCCTGGCGCGGGTTGGCGAGATAGCTTTCGAGGGTCTGCTCATCCCACGTCAGTTGCGAGCCGCGCATGGCGGCGGAGTAGCGCGCACCCTCGACGACGGCCGCCTTGCGGCCGAAGACGCCGGCAAGTGGCGGCCCGATGCGGCCCGGGCCGGGCTCGAGCGCGTGGCAGGAGCCACAGCGGGAGCGGAAGAGCTGTTCGCCGTCGGGCGCGGCTTGCGCCACGGATTCGGACGAGGCGCCGGCGAGCGCCATGACCACGAGCAGAGCGACCGTCTGCTGAACCATGCAGGACTCCTCGTGTCGATCAGGTCGGCCGCCGCGCCCCTCCCGGCCGCCGGTGCCCCGCCCGTCGTCGGGCAGGGCCGGTGTGCGAACATGATCATGAGCGGGGGCTGTCGCAGAACTGTGCCGGGCTGTGGGCCGCCTGCCGGAGCCCCTCCCGCCCGGCCGATCCCCTTCCGGGTCAAGGGGTTGCGTCCCGCGCGCCGCAGCCGGCGGCGCCTCGCCGGTGCCACAGTTGGTTACACTTTTTCGAGCGGTCCTAAACTGATCCTGCGTTATGCTCGGATGCTGGAGCGCACTGTATGGAATCCGCACCGCATATCGTCGTCGTCGACGATCACCGCGACATTCGCGACCTCGTCGGCAAATACCTGGCCCAGCATGGCTACCGCATCAGCGTCGCCGACAGCGGCGCGACGCTGCGGCGCATTCTCGAGCGCGGCGCGCCGGACCTGATCGTGCTCGACGTGATGATGCCTGGCGAGGACGGCCTCTCCGTGTGCCGGCAGCTGCGCGGCAACACCAATTTGCCGATCATCTTTCTCACGGCCATGGCCGAGGAGACCGACCGCATCGTCGGGCTCGAGCTCGGTGCCGACGATTATCTCACCAAGCCGTTCAATCCGCGCGAGTTGCTGGCGCGCATCAAGGCCGTGCTCCGCCGCGTCCACAGCCTGCCGCCGCAGCGCGACGGGCTGAAGGCCAAGGTGGTGCGCTTCGACCGCTGGGTGCTCAACGTCGGCCGCCGCGAGATCGCCGGGGAGGACGGGGTCGCCATCCCGCTGAGCACCGCGGAGTACCGGCTGCTCAAGGCGTTCCTGGATCACGCCGGGCTGGTGCTGAGCCGCGACCAGTTGCTGGACCTGACGGTGGGGCGCGCGGCCGAAAGCTTCGACAGGAGCATCGACAACCAGGTGAGCCGCCTGCGCAAGAAGATCGAGCTCGATCCCAAGACACCGGCACTGATCAAGACCCACTGGGGGGGCGGCTACAGCTTCACGGCTGACGTCGAGCAGGCATGAAGCGGCTCTGGCATCGCAGCCTCGCGGCGCAGTTCATCTGCTTCATGCTGATCGCGCTGGCATTGTCGCAGGGCATCGGCCTCCTGATGTCGTGGGACGAGCGCGGCCAGGCGCTACGCGCCGCGGCGAAGAGCGAGTTCTTCAGCCGCACCGCCTCCCTGGCCCGCCTGGTGGAGGCGACGCCGGCCGCCATCCACGACGGCATCCTCGGTGCCAGCGGCACCAACTATACCCGCTTCTGGCTGTCTGCTGAGGAGCCGCGCGAGGCGGATGCCTGGCGCCGGGAAGCCTGGACGCAACTGGCCAAGCCGCTGCCCAACCTGATCAGGCCGCACCGCAAGCCGCCGGCCGACGAGCTCGAGCAGGCGGCGGCGCAGCCGCCGCCTGGGCTCACCGCCTCGGCCGTCGCAGCCCCCCTGTCGTGGGTCACGCTGCCGCCCAGCAAATGGCCGCTGACGCGTCCGGCCAAGTTCCTCAATCTCGACGACGCCTACGGCATGGGCCTCGCCGTCAGCCTGGAGAACGGCACCTGGCTGAACGCCGCCTTCGCCAAGTCGGTGCCCAATTCCATCTGGACGTCGCAATCGGCCGTCTCGCTCGCCATCACCGCGGTCGTGCTGTCGTTGATCGCCCTCATCGTCGCGCGCGGCATCGCGCGGCCCATGCGGCGCCTGGCGGTGGCTGCCGAGGCGCTGGGCCGGGGCGAGAGCGTGGCCCCGCTGCCCGAGTCCGGCCCCGACGACATCCGCCAGACGGCGGAGGCATTCAACCGCATGCAGGCGCGTCTGCAGCGCTTCGTCGCCGACCGCACCCGCATGCTGGCGGCAATCGGCCATGACCTCAGAACCCCGCTGACCTCGCTGCGGCTGCGCACCGAATTCGTCACCGACCTGGAGATCCAGGACAAGATGCTGAAGACCATCAGCGAGATCGAGACCATGACCGAGGCTGCGCTGGCCTTCGCGCGGGAAGAAGCGACGGCGGAGACGACGCGGACGGTGGATCTCGGCGCCCTGATCGAGAGCCTCTGCGACGACCTGGCCGAGCTCGGCCGCGACGTGACCTTCGTGGAGGGCCCGGCGGTCACCTATCGCTGCCGGCCGGACGGGCTGAGGCGAGCGGCGCGCAACCTCATCGAGAACGCGGTGCGCTACGGCGAGCGCGCCCGCGTCAGCCTCAAGGGCGACGCCGACAGCATCGACATCGTGGTGGACGACGACGGGCCGGGTATTCCGGAAGCCGCCATGGGCCGCGTCTTCGCCCCGTTCTACCGCCTGGAGCAATCGCGCAACCGCGAGACCGGCGGCATTGGCCTCGGCCTGTCGATCGCCCGCACCATCGCCCGCCATCACGGAGGCGACGTGTCCCTCGTCAACCAGGCGCGCGGGCTGAGGGCGACGATCAACCTGCCCAAGGTCGGCCAGGCCGCGCTGCAGGCGCACTACAGCGCCTCCTGACCGGCGGCCTTGTCAGCGGGAGACGAAGAACTGCGGGCGATGGGACAGGCGCGCCGCGGTCTCGCGCGACACGCGGAGGTTGGCGGCCAGGATGTCGACCGGGTTGGCGGCGAGCCAGGCGGACAGGTCGTTGGCCTGGTAATGCCCGCTGTTGAAGCCCACGAGGACACGCAGCATGCCACTGCCGGTGTTGCGGATGTAGTGGCCCGCGCCCATCGGGGCGTAGCCCGCGTCGCCGGCTTCGAACTGCTCCGTCACCACCTGTCCTTCCGCCAGGAAGACGGCCATCTCGGCCGAACCTTCGATGTAGTACTGCCACTCGTCGGCATTCGGGTGCCAGTGCAGCTCGCGCATGGCGCCCGGCTCGATCTCCAGCAGTGACCCGGCCATGGTGGTCGAGATGGGGAACTCCGCGACGGTCACAGTGCGCTGGGTGCCGCCACCGGGCACCCGCCGCGGCTGCTGGGCGAGCAACGGATAGCGGTGAGCGGTCACGAGTTCCGGTGTCCGCCGAGGCGCCGCATCGAAGGAGCGGCCGTCCGGCACCGAGCCTTGGGCGAAATAGGCCTCGCTGCGCGGCAGCTGCGCCACCTCGGCGGCACTCAGACCAAGGCTCTGGGCGACGACGGCCGCCGGCGTGCGCGACAGCCAGTCGGTCACGCTGAAGGTGTGGTCTTCGGAGAAATCGCCGTTGTCGAAAATGAGGATGAAATGGCATTCGCCCGGCCCGATGCCCTGGATGGCGTGGCCCCACCCGCGCGGAAAATACCAGACGTCGCCGGGCCCGAAGGTGTCGGTGGCCGACCCGCCGTCCGGATGCAGGATGGTGGTGCGGCAGTAGCCGTCGATGACGTAGGCCCATTCGGCCGCGTTGGCGTGCCAATGCATCTCCCGCATCGCGCCGGGCGAGAGCCGCATGGAGACCCCGGCGATCCCGCGGCTGGCGGGGAACTGCCGCACGGATGCGCCGCGTGTGACGCCGCCGGGGCCGAGGCGCGGCTCCTGCTGCTCCAGGCGGTAGCGAAACGAAAGCTGGGTCGGGCTCATGGACAGCTCCTCAGGGCAGGACAGGGCAGCGGCCCGGCCGCCGCGTCGACACATCGGCCGGGCGAGGCATCAGCGCCTCGTCTCGCGGCGACCGCTTTCGAACAGGAACCAGGCGCGGCGCTCGCCTGCGTCGATCCAGTTCTCGATCAGGCTTGCGGTGGCGACGTCGCCGTAGTCGTCGCACAGGGTATGCGTGGCGCGCAGGAACCCCACGAGCCGGAGGTTGTCGTCGCGCAGTTCGGCCAGCATGTCCTCGGGCGTAACATAGTCGGCGTCGTTGTCATCGAGCCGGCTGAGCCGTGCCGCCTGGCCGAGGGACCTCAAGGTCATGCCGCCGATCTTGCGAGCGCGCTCGGCGACGTCGTCGGTCATGGCGAAGATCTGCTCGCTCTGATCGTCGAGCATCAGGTGGTAGTCGCGGAAGTGCGGCCCCGACATGTGCCAGTGAAAGTTCTTGGTCTTCAGGTAAAGGGTGAAGACGTCGGCAAGCAGCGTCGTCAGCGCCGCCGAGATGTCCCTGATCGCGGCGTCCGGGAGGCCGTTGGGCGTGGTGAGGGGCGCGAGTTGCCGCGCCTTGACGGTATCGAGGTTCATGGAATCCTCCTGTTGGCTTGGGGGGAAGAACGTTGCGGCGCCGCCTAGCTGCGCAGGAACGCGAGCAGATCGGCGTTGAGATCGTCCTGGTGGGTGGTCGGCAGCCCGTGCGGCGCTCCCGGATAGACCTTGAGCCGAGCGTGCGGCGCGATGCGCGCGGATTTCTCGCCGGCTGCGCGGATCGGCACGATCTGGTCGTCGTCGCCGTGGATGACGAGCACGGGCACCGTCATGGCCTTGAGGTCCTCGGTATAATCCACCTCGGAGAACTCTCTGATGCAGTCGTACTGGCCCTTGATGCCGCCCATCATGCCCTGCAGCCAGAACGACTGGCGCACCCCGTCGGAGGCCTTGGCGCCCGGACGGCCGTAGCCGTAGAACGGCGTGGTCAGGTCGAGGTAGAACTGGCCGCGGTTGCCCAGCACGCTCTTTCGGATGCCGTCGAAGGCCTCGATCGGCGTCCCCTCCGGATTGGCCGGCGTCTTGAGCATCAGCGGCGGCACGGACGAGACCAGCACCGCCTTGGCGACACGGCCGGTGCCATAGCGGCCGATATAGCGCGCCACCTCGCCGCCGCCGGTGGAATGGCCGACGAGCATGGCGCCCTTGACGTCGAGATGGTCGAGCAGTTGCGCCAGGTCGGCGGCGTAGGTGTCCATGTCGTTGCCGTCCCAGGTCTGGTCGGAGCGGCCGTGGCTGCGCCGGTCGTGGGCGATGGCGCGGTAGCCGTGCGCGGCCAGGAACTGCATCTGGCTGTCCCAGGCGTCGGCGGACAGGGGCCAGCCGTGCGAGAACACCACGGGCGTCCCCTGCCCCCAGTCCTTGTAGAAGATCCTGGTCCCGTCGCTGACTGTAAGGATGCTCATGGCAGTCTCCGGTTGTCGGATGAACGGCAAGGGTGGGCGCCCCGGGCTTGCGGGCGGCGGCCGCCGAAAGTATTCAGCAGCGATTGCCGGCGGCGACTGCTCTCATCAACACCGGATTCGCCTGACACGCGTAGTATACGCAGGTATGGTCCAGGTCGCGGGCGTATAAACCTAGGTATGATTCAACGCAGCCGCCCACGCGCTACGCCTGGGCGCGCCCATCCGGGCCGCGCGGCTCGCCGACTTCGCGGAAGACGCGGGGCGTGTCCGCGTGTAACGGGGGAGGCGAAGTCGTTTCGACGCCGGCAGCCGGCATGGAGGCATCCTCGCGCATGACTGGTGGTTGGCAGGGGTCGAGGTGGCGCATCGCAGGCGCGATCGCGCTCGCCGCCGTCATCTTCTGGATCGACACGGCGACGGAGGTGCCCGGCGCCGTGTCGGTGCTCTACGCCGGAACCATCCTCCTGGTCGCCGACGTGCTGAGCCCGCGCGGCGTGGCGGCCGCGGGCGCGACGGCGGCGGCGCTGGCGATCGCAGGCTATCTCATCCCCCACGCCGAGCATCCGATCGACGCGAGCCTGCTGCGCCTCGCCGCCGGGCTGGTCGCCATCGCCATCACGACAGTGTTGGCCCTGCGCACCTGGTCGGCCCAGTCCGTGCTGGTGAAGCACGCCGAGCTCCTCGACCTCGCCCACGAGACGGTGGTCATCCGCGACATCTCGGGCCGCATCCGCTACTGGAACAGCGGGGCTGAGCGGCTCTACGGCTACTCCCGGGCCGAAGCGCTCGGCGCCGATTGCCGCAAGCTGCTGAAGACGGCCCTGTCGATACCGGAGGCGGAGGTGATGGCGACCCTGCGTGCCGAGGGGCGCTGGGCCGGGGAGTTGGTGCGCACGCGCCGGGACGGCGCGCAGATCCTGCTCGAGAGCCACTGGTCGCTGCGCGAGGACCGCCCGACCCGGGCCCTCGAGATCGTCGAGATCAGCACCGACATCACCGAGAAACGCCGGGCGGGCGCTGCGGCCGCCAGGGCGGAGCAGCGCTACGGCCATATCTTCGAGGCGGCCGGCGTCGCCATCTGGGCGATGGACTGGTCGGGAGTCTACGCCGCACTGCAGCGCCTTGGCCTGCGCACGGGCGGCGCGGTCGACGAACGCGCGCGGGCCGAGCCGGCTCTCGTCGGCGAATTGGGCGCCCAGACTGCCACCACGGACGTCAACAGCGCCGGCCTCGCCCTGCTCGGCACGACGGACAAGGCCGACCTGCTCGGACCCAAGCTGCTGCGCCTGTTCACGCCGCGGAGCGAAGCCTCGTTCATCCGCGCGGTGGCGGCCCTCGTGGACGGGGCTCCCACGGTGGATCAGGAGACCGAGTTCCAGACCCTGGATGGACGGCGCATCGAGGTCATCCTGCGCGCCACCGTGTCGAGCGAGGCGGCCCCGTGGGACCGCGTGCTCGTCTCGGCCGTCGATGTGACCGCGCGCAATCGCGCCCAGCGGCGCCTGGACGAGACGCTGGCGGAGCTCGCCCATGCCACCCGCGTGATGACCCTGGGCGAGCTCACCGCCTCGATTGCCCACGAGGTCAATCAGCCGCTGGCCGCCATCATCACCTTCGGCCAGTCGGGCAAGCGCTGGCTGGCGCGCGAGGCGACCGAGGCACCCGAGACGGCGGCCTGCCTCGACAACATCGTGAGCAACGGCCGGCGCGCGCTCGAGGTGGTGAAGCGGATCCGGGCACAGACCACGAAGGCCGAGGCCGAAATCGAGCGCCTCGCCCTCCCCGAGCTCGCCGACGCGTCCCTCGCGCTGGTGCGCCGGGAGCTCGCCACCGCCGGGGTCAGCGCGGCGCTCGACGCCGACCGGCACCTCGCGGCAGCGCTGGGCGACCGCGTCCAGATCCAGCAGGTCATCGTCAATCTGCTGCTCAACGCCATCCAGGCCATGGAGCGCACCCAGCCGGACCGGCGCCAGCTCGCCGTCGAGGTCCACGCGGCGCAGGATGGAATGCTCGGCGTGTTCGTCAGCGACAACGGCCCGGGCATTCCCGAGGGCGACCCGCAGGCCATCTTCGCGCCCTTCTTCACCACCAAGGCCAACGGCATGGGTATCGGCCTTTCGATCTGCCGGTCTATCATCGAGGCGCACGGCGGCCGCATCTCGGCCGCCAACCGCGACGGCGGCGGCGCCCGCGTCGGCTTCGTGCTGCCGCCGGCCGGCGGCGACGGCGCCGCATCCGGGGATGCAAAACCATGAGCGAGAGCCAGCACGAGACGTGCGTGTGCGTGATCGACGACGACGAGGGCGTGCGGCAGGCGCTCGACAGCCTGCTGCGCTCGGCCGGCTTCACCGTCCACTGCTTCGAGACGCCGGAGGCCTTCCTGGCCGCCGACGAGAGCGACGGCGCCGGCTGCCTGATCCTCGACATCCGCCTCAGGGGTGCCAATGGCCTCGACTTCCAGCAGGAGCTGCTGGCGAGCGACAATGCCGTGCCAGTGATCCTCATGACCGGCTACGGCGATATCCCCATGACGGTGCGGGGCATGAAGGCCGGCGCCGTGAACTTTCTGGCCAAGCCCTTCGCCGACGACGACATGCTGGCGGCGGTGGCCGAGGCGCTGGCGCGCAGCGCCGAGCGCCGGGCGGCAAGCCGCCGGGGCGACGGCCTGCGCAGCTCCTACGCCTCGCTGACGCCGCGCGAGCGCGAGGTGATGGCGCTTGTGACGGCGGGGCTGATGAACAAGCAGATCGCCGGCCGGCTCGGCCTCAGCGAGATCACCGTCAAGATCCACCGCGGCAACCTGATGCGGAAGATGCAGGCGCAGTCCCTCGCCGATCTCGTGCGCATGGCCGAGGCGCTGGGCGCCCGCGAGACCTCGGCGGCGCGGTATGGCGCCACCACCGGGGGTTAGGGCGGCGCGGCTTGCTCAGGGAGGAGCTTGGCCGGGGCCGCTGAGGCGAGCCCGTTCCGCTCCCGTCTAAAACCATCATATGAGTTGCCGCGCCTGCCACCGTCCGCCAGATTCGCAGGGTATTCGGCGCGCGACCCAACGGCGCTCAGCAGAAGGCACCCCGGTTGTCCTATCCCGCCATCGTGTCGATCGTGGACGACGATCTCGACGTCCGCTCGGCGACCGCGAGCCTCGTGCGCTCGGTCGGCGCGGAGGCGCGGACCTTCGCATCGGCCCAGGAGTTTCTGGACTCTGCCGAGCTGCACTCGACTCGCTGCCTGATCACCGACGTGCAGATGCCCGGCATGACCGGCCTGGAGCTGCTCGAGCGCGTGCGCGCCCTGCACTGCACGTTCCCGGTGATCGTGGTGACCGCTTACGAGACCCAGAGCGCCCAACGCCGGGCCATGAGCGGCGGTGCCAGCGCCTTCATGAGCAAGCCGATCGACGCGGACCAGCTGCTGGACTGCCTGGCGAGCTGCGGCGACTAATCTTCCGTGAAGGTGCCGGCAACCTGGTCGGTGAAGGGCTTGAGCAGATAGCTCATGGCAATGCGCTCGCCGATCTGGATGTGCATCCTCGGCCGGTATCAGCTTCGGGCTGGAGTGCACCCTTCAAGTGAGACACTCGATTTTTAAGTGAAACCTCCAACCGAATTCGAGGCCGACCGCGCAAAGCATCAGCCCACTGAGCCCGCAAACACACGCCCATGTCACTCAAATCGAGTGTCTCACTTGAAGGGTGCACTCCACATCGGTCGGCCCTCCATTTAGTAAACTGTCACCGTCATTCCAGGATGGACGGCGGCGATAGGGTCCCCAGCGATCCAATCCGACCCGGCTCAGCGCGCAGCTTGAGGTCGCCACAAGCCTCGGCACAACGGTCCCCGCCAACGGCGGCGCCGATCGAACGGGATATGCGGGACATCGTCGGCCCGGTCACCTCGCGCCATGCCTCGGCACGAACTCGCCGCTAGATCGCTTCGCGATTGGGTGCAATCACCCAATCGCTGAGAAGCGCTCCAGATTCAAAGACGATGAGCATTTCTCTGCCATTGGATGGCCTGATCCAATGGCAAAATACTCTAGCGAGGCGCGAAGGCGACGGCCGAGTGCGGGAACGAATCCGGGAAGATCGGACAGGGTTCCTGGCCCGTGAGCACACCGGCCAGGAACCCTGTCAGATCGCGCCGATGGGCTGCGTATTCAGGGCTGCGCGAGTCGTTGATGACGACCGTCCATTCGTCGGGCGAACCCACGGTCAGCCATAGGATGACATCGCCATTGTCGGTCATTCCGACCGGAAGGAGCCCCGCCGGCGCCGGAAAAAGCGGGAACGGCTGCGGCGCCCCACCGTCGGCCAACTCGCGCAGTACGTTGATCTGGCGCGGTACCTGCGTGAGCAGGTTAATATTCTCGCGCTTGGTGAAGGGATTGAAGATCCAGATGAAGTCCGCGATCCGCCCCGACCCGTAAGCCTCTATGTAGGCCTTGTAGTCGGAGGGGAGAGCTGTCCCAAGCTCTGTCTCCACGCGAAGCCAGTCCGCCGGCGCGGCCTCGATGGCCGCGGTCGGCGGCGGCATCACCGTCTCGATATCCGCAAATGCCATTCTTCGGGATCCCTTTCTTCGGGCCATGTCCTACCCCGCCAGCCCGCTTCCCAAGCCCCACGCTCAGCGCGCGCCGCGAGCCTCTCACGCACGCCCGCGGCAGTTGCCGCGTCGGCTTGACCCGCGGCAAGGCTGCAGCACATCGCATTTGCCGCAGGCCAGCGCTGATATTCGTCGTTGCGGCCGCTGAGGGGGATGCACGCCCTCGACAAGGGCGGCCATTGGCGCCGGGCCGAGAGGGCGCCATTGGATTTCGCGGCGGCAGCGATGGAATCACGGGGCCTTTTCGACTAAGGGTCCCCCTCCCCTTCCGATGGCTCCCGTTCGACGCCTGACGACATTGCGACCCATACGGAGCCGGCCGTGCCCATCATGACGACGAACCCGGCGCTCGCCCGTGCTTTGGCGGAGCGAGGCTACACCGAGCCGACGGCGGTACAGCTCGCGGTGTCGGCCCCCGAGACATCGGGGCGTGACCTGCTGGTGTCCGCCCAGACCGGCTCGGGCAAGACGGTGGCGTATGGCCTCGCCATGGCGGAGACCCTGCTGGGCAACGACGAGGGCTTCGGACCTGCGGCCGCGCCGCAGGCGCTCGTCGTGGCTCCCACCCGCGAACTGGCGCTCCAGGTACAACGCGAGTTCGAGTGGCTCTATGCGGCGACGGGCGCAAACGTGGTCTCCTGCGTCGGCGGCATGGACCCGCGCGCGGAGCAGCGCCAGCTCAGCCGGGGCGCGCACATCGTCGTCGGCACGCCCGGACGCCTGCGCGACCATCTGGAGCGGGGCCGTCTCGACACCTCCGCCGTGCAGGTGGCCGTGCTCGACGAGGCCGACGAGATGCTCGACCTGGGCTTTCGCGAGGATCTCCAGTTCATTCTCGACGCCACGCCGCCGGAGCGGCGCAGCCTCCTGTTCTCCGCGACGCTGCCGCGCGGCATCACCGCCCTCGCCAAGCGCTACCAGCGCGACGCGCTGCGCATCGAGGTGACGGGTGCCGAAGGCGGACACGCCGATATCGAGTACCGCGCCATCCGCGTCGCGCCGAAGGAAATCGAGCACGCCGTCGTCAACGTGCTGCGCTTCTACGATGCCGCGAGCGCCATCGTCTTCTGCAACACGCGCGAGACGGTCCGGCACATGCTCGCGACGCTTCAGGAGCGGCAGTTTTCAGCGGTCGCGCTCTCCGGTGAGCTCAGCCAGAACGAACGGAACGCCGCGCTTCAATCGCTCCGCGACGGCCGGGCGCGGGTGTGCGTCGCGACCGACGTCGCAGCGCGCGGCATCGACCTGCCGAGCCTCGGCCTCGTCATCCACGCCGACCTGCCGAACGATGCCGAAAGCCTTCAACACCGCAGCGGCCGCACCGGACGGGCGGGCCGCAAGGGCGTCAGCGTGCTGCTGGTGCCGCCATTTCGCCGGCGCCGCACGGAAGACATGCTGGGGAGCCTGGGCGTGACGCCGACGTGGTCGGGGCCGCCGACGGCCGACGACATCCGCAAGCTCGACCACGAGCGCATGCTGCGCGACCCGCTTCTGACCGACGAGGCCAGCGAGGACGATATCGCCGTTGCCCGCACGCTGCTCGAACAGCATCCGGCCGAGCACCTGGTCGCGGCGCTCGTACGCCACTATCGCGCCGCCCTTCCCGCACCGGAGGAGGTTGCCGATCCCGGCGAGGCGCGCAGCCCGCGCGAGCGCGCCACCGGCCGCGGCTTCGGCGGACCGTCGGGGGCTGGGGGCGGCACCTGGTTCCGTCTCAATATCGGCCGTCGCCACCGGGCCGACCCGCGCTGGCTGCTGCCCCTCATCTGCCGGCGTGGGAACCTGACGCGCGACGACATCGGCGCCATCCGCATCTTCGACGACGAGAGCGCGTTCGAGGTCGCCGCCGCCGCGCTGGACCGCTTCAGTGAGGCGCTGCGCACGCCGGACGGCTCCAACGTGGCCATAGAACCGCTCCCCGGCGGTCCACGACCGAGCCGCCCAGAGCGTCCGGGTCGTGGGCGGCCACCGCGAGACGGGCAGAAGGACAGACCCGCCTCCGGCAAATCGTTCCGCGACAAGCCGGCGCAGGGCAAGCCCGCTGATGGGGGCCCGCGCGAGCCGCATTCGCCCGGTCGCCCCCCGCGCGCTCACCCGAACAAGTTCGGGGGCAAGCCTGCGGGGAAGGGGCGCAAACGCCCCTGAATGCCCTGTGGCTCAGGGCCGCTCATTCCCCGGTGAATCGCGGTGCGCGCCGCTCGACGAAGTGGCTGATCCCCTCCCGGAAATCGTCGCTGAGGAAGCTCAGGGCCATCTCCGCCTGCGACACCGCCACCGCCGGCCCGAGACCGCGCATCTGGTCGTCCCAGAGCTGGCGCTTGATGACCTTGAGCGAGCGCGGCGACACCTGGGTGGCGAGCAGTTGGGCGTAGGCCCTGGTCTCGCTCATCAGCTCGGCGCTCGGCACGACGCGGTTGACGAGGCCCATGCGTAGCGCCTCGGCGGCGTCGATGCGCCGGGCCGAGTAGAGCAGGTCGAAGGCGTTGGGCAGGCCGACGAGGCGCGGCAGCAGCCAGCTCATGCCGTGCTCGGCGACGGCGCCGCGCTGGGCGAAGGCGGTGAAGAAATAGGCCTCGCTCGCGGCAAAGCGCAGGTCGCAGTACAGCGGGTAGACCAGCCCGATGCCCGCGGCCACCCCGTTGAGCGCGCAGATGATGGGCTTGCTGATCGACGGGAAGTAGCTGTCGGGCCCGTGGAAGTCGACGGGCCCGCGCGGATCGAAGGCCCCGGCCGGCGGCACCGCGTGGCGATCACGGTCGGCGCCGATGTCGCTCAGCAACCCCATGTCGCCGCCAGCGCAGAAGCCGCGCCCGGCGCCGGTGAAGATGATGACGCGGACCGATGGGTCGTCGTCGGCCTGCCGCATGGCCTCGCGCAGGTCCTCCGACATGCGGCGCGTCCAGGCGTTCAGCTTCTCCGGTCGGTCGAGCGTGACGGTGGCCACATGCTGATCGACCTCGTAGCGAACCTGTTCGAGCGCCATTGTCTATCCTCCCCGTTGGCGGCTGCCGCGCGGGAGGCCCCGTCCCGGCAGTTTGCGCGGCGAGCCTACAACCCCTCGCCGCACCGCGCATCCGGCAGCCGCAGCGAACTTCAGTCCGACGGCGGCCGCGGCGGGTCGCCCGATGTCTCGCGGAGCAACGCGATCAGCGCGGTGGCCGCGGGGCTGAGATAACCCTGGCGCCGGGTGACGACATAAACCGGATTGGCGAGCGTCAGGCCCGCGACATCGATCACGGCCAGGCTCCCGGCCGCACGCTCCTCGTCGATTGCGCCCCCCGGCAGCATCGCCAGACCATATCCCGCCTCGGCCAGGCGCTTTTGCGCAGTGAGGCTGTCGACGGCACTCCACCTGAGATCGGCGACACCATGTGCCAGGAACAGGGCGGAGAGGCTGTCGGCCACGGCCTCGCGGGCCCTGCCCGTCGGGGGAAAGGCAAGCCAGTGCTCGTCGGCGAGGCTGGCCAGCGACGGCACGGTCCGCCCGGCGAGAGGATGGTCGGCGGCGCAGGCGATGAGCAAGCGCTCGCCGGCAAGCTCCAGACAGTCGAGATCACCGGAGCGGTCGCGATGATAGCGCAGCCCGATGGTCGCCTCGCCGCTGCGCACGAGCTCGCTGACCTCGCTGCTGGCGGCCGTGCGCAGCGTCAGGGCGACGCCCGCGTGAGCCTGCGAGAAGCGCCTGAGCGCCGGCGTCAGGCCGGCGCCGGCGAGCGTGCCCACTGCGGCGAGCGCCAGCGGACCGGTCTGGCCGGCTCGCAGGGCGACGACGGCGGCGCGACAGTCCTCGATGGCCGCGAGGGCGCGCTGAGCCAGGGGCAGCAAGACGTGGCCGGCCTGGCTGAGGACGACGCCGCCGGCGGCGCGGTCGAACAGCGGCGCCCCGAGTTCCTCCTCGAGCAAGGCGATGCGGCGGCTGATTGCCGGCTGCGAGCGACCGAGCCGCTCCGCTGCGCTGGAGAAGCCGCCGGTCCGATGGATGGCGAGGAAGGTGCGGAGCGAGTCGGTGTCCATGGCATCATGCAAGAAACGGATCGAGATGATCAGCACTATCAATTCGACTGATGCCCAGGCAATACCTAGCCTGCATCCGGATCATCTCTCTGGAACGGAAACCGCTAATGCCCGCCACATCCCGTCCTGCCGCTTTCGCGGCGCTGCACGCCGCCAACCCCGGCTTCGTCATGCCCAACGCCTGGGACGCCGGGAGCGCGCTCATTCTCGCGGCCGCGGGGTTCGCGGCGATCGGCACGACCAGTGCCGGCATCGCCTTTTCACTGGGCCGGCAGGACTATGCCGTCGACAACGCGAGCCTTGCCGTGTCGCGCGAGGCGATGCTCGTCCGCATGCGCGACATCGCGGCGGCGGTCCCCCTGCCCGTGAACGGCGACCTGGAAGCGGGCTTCGGCGATCGCCCGGAAGACGTCGCAGCGACCGTCCGCATGGCCATCGAGGCCGGGCTCGCCGGCGGCAACATAGAGGACAAGAAGCCGCTCGCGCCCGTCCTCTACGACGAGGCGCTGGCCGTCGAGCGCATCGTCGCCGCACGCGAGAGCATCGATGCGATGGGGTCGGCGTTCGTGCTCACTGCCCGCACCGATGCGATCCAATGGTCGAAAGGCGGCGTCGCCGAAGCCATCGATCGCGCCAACCGGCTTCGCGAGGCTGGCGCCGATTGCCTGTTCGCTCCCGGCGTTTCCGACCTGCCGACGATCGACTTGTTGGCCCGCGAGATCGACGGGCCGTTGAACATGGTCATGGGCCTCGGCAACGCCGCGGGCAACGCCCGCGACTGGATCATGGCCGGGGCGCAGCGCATCAGCCTGGGCGGCAGCATCGCGCGCGCCGCGCTCGGCTTCGTGCGCCGCGCCGCCGATGAACTGCGCGATGAGGGCACGATCTCGTTCGCGGAGGGCCAGTTGCCGCACGCGGAGCTCAACGCGCTGTTCGCGCGGCACCGCGCCGCCTGAGCGGCCGGAGTGCCATCCCCGTTGCCCCGTCGGGGTCAACGTAGAGCGTTCTCGAGCGAATTGGACGCCGGTTCGCGTTAAGAAAACGCGATAAATCAAACAGATAGAGTATTTCGGCGATTCGAAGAAACGCGGAAATACTCTAGCGGTTCGCCCATCCCGCGCTACAACCATCGTCGCAGGACGAGAGGGACGCGCATGGAGATCAGCCGCTTCATAAACGAGCAGCCGTCGGCCGTGATCGAGACCGTCCGGGCGATCGGCCCGCTGCTCGAGGCACACGACTTCACCGGCATCGAGCACGTCACACTCGTCGGCTCGGGTTCGTCGCTCAACGCCGCCACGGCGGCCGCCGCCTTCGTCGGCGCCGCGGACAGCTTAACGGCCGAAGCGATGGGAGCGACACCGTTCCTGGCGCGACGGCGCCTGCCGAATGCCAAGGCAGCGCTCGTGGTGGTGCTGACGCAGACCGGGGCGAGCGCCACCAGCATCGCCGCTGCGCGCGCGGCGGCCGACGCGGGCGCGCGCATCCTCGTGATCACGGCCAACGGCGACAGCGACGCGGCGAGGCTCGCGCTGCCGACCCTCCTCCTGCCGATCGGCGCCGAGACCATCGGGCCGAAGACGAAGGGCTACGCGGCATCCTGCGCGGCGCTCTTCGCGCTCGCCGCCCGGCTCGGCGCGCCGGTGCCCGAGCCGCCGGGGCTCCATACAGCCTTGATGGCCGCCCTCGCCGCCGCGGCTCGCCGCGCCGGGGCGCTGGCCGCCGGGCTCGACGCGGCCGACCACGTCATGGTGGCGGGGGACGGCGCGAGCCACGGCATCGCGCTGGAGGGCTCCCTCAAGATCGCCGAGATCGCCGGCCTGCCGACGTCGGCCTACACCATGGAGGAGATGCTGCACGGCCGCCTGCATGGCCTGACCGAGCATAGCCTGTGCATGCCGATCGCCACCGATGCGCCCGCCCAGGCAGAGGCCCAACGGGTGCGGGAGGTGATGGCGCCGCTCGGCGTGCGCGTCGAGCCAGTCGAGGCAGCACCCGCGCGCGACCTGCCGGCGCCGTGGAGCACCCTCGCGGCCGCCTTCGTGTTCCAGCATCTGGCGGTGGCCCTGTGCCTCCGGCGCGGCCGCGACCCCGATCTCATGCGCTATCCGGGCCTGACCCATCGCTTCGACATCAAGACGGACTTGCAGCCGTGACCCGCGCCGCCATCGGCATCGACATCGGCGGCACGGCGGTCAAGCTCGGGCTCGTCGCCGGTGACGGCACACTCCTTGCCCGGCGGCAGCTCGCCTTCGAGCGCGACCTGCCCTTTGCCGGTTTCGTCGAGCATCTGGGCCGTGCCGCCGACGAGCTGCAGGCCCATCCCGGTGGCAATCTCGCCCCAGTCGGTGTCGCCCTGCCGGGCTACGTGGACCCCGCCACGGGTGTCTCGGTCGACGGCACCTACAATGTGCCCGCTCTGGCAGGCCAGTCCCTGCCGCAAGCGCTCAGCCAGCGCTTGGGCGTCCCCGTGGTGGCGCAGAACGACGGCGTCGCCGCGGCTTGGGGGGAGCTCCTGTTCGGCGCCGGCCAGGGGCTAGCCCGCTTTGTGATGTTGACGATCGGCACCGGCATCGGCGGGGCCGTGGTCATCGACGGCCGGCCCGTCACCGGCAGCCGGGGCGAGCCGCCGGAGCTCGGCGCGATGGTGCTCGATGCTGCGGGGCCAGTGAACTACGCCGGCTTGCCGGGCACGCTCGAGGCCTTCGCCGCCGTGCCCGGGCTCAAGGCCGCCTACGGCCGCGACGACCTCGATGCGGCCGCGATCTTCGCCCGCGCCGCCGCGGGCGAGGCGGCAGCCGCCGAGGCCGTCGACCGGGTCTGCCGGCGCATCGCGCAGGCTTGCGGGGCCCTCGTCAACGCGCTCAACCTGGAGGCCTGCATTCTGGGCGGAGGCGTGTCGCACGCCGGCGAGCCGCTTCGCGCGCGGGTGGCCCACCACCTGCCGTGCTTCACCTGGCCGCTCCTGGCGCGCAACTGCGAGGTGCGGCTCGCCCTGCGCGGCAACGATGCCGGCCTGCTCGGGGCGGCCGCCCGGGCAGCGTCAGCCGTCGATCCGCCCTGACTTATCGCCCGGGGCAGCGGCCAAGCCGGCCTGACCCGCGGCGCCGGCTGCGGCGATCGGCAGGTCGCCTGGCAAGGTGGCGACCCGGTCGGCGCGGGACTTGGCCCGCGCCGCGCGCGGCGCCATGCCGAAGCGCCGGCGAAAGGTGCGGTTGAAGTAGGACAGGTCCCCGAAGCCCACATCAAAGGCGATGCTGCTGATCGACCGGCCGTCCTCCTCGGGGAATTGCAGCAGATGCATCGCCCGCTCCAGCCGCCGCGCCAGTACGAATTCCGAGAAGGTCAGCCCTTCACCCTCGAACAGCTTCTGGAGGTAGCGCAGGCTCACGCCATGGACCTCGGCGATGCGGCCCGCGGTCAGGGTGCGCTCCCCCAGCCGGGCCTCGATCTCGGCCTTGATCGCGTTCAGGCGGCTGGCGGGGCGATCCTCGTCGGTCCGCGTGTCCGCCTCGACGGGCGCCTCGCACATCATCGCGACGAGGTCGCTCATGTATTTCACGGCCATGTCGCGCAGCGCCGGCGTGTTCAGCGGCATGAGGCCGCGCATCAGCGCCGCGCCATAGCTGCCCAGCAGTTGGAGGGCATCGTTCTGCCGGTGATGGACGCGCAGCGCCTCGGCGGCGGCGCGCATCTCGGCGGTCAGCCAGCGGCCGGGCAGCACGAAATAGTCGAGCCGCGCCACGTCGATCAGCCGCAGCCGCGTCGCGGCCGCCTCGGTGAGCAGGATCGCCTCGCGCGCCGTGACGACGACGCGGCGCGCCTCGCGCTCCACCCGCAAGGTGCCGTCGGCCGGCCGCAGCAGCAGCGCGCCGCCAGCCGCCAGCAGGCCGCCCTGCGACAGGTCGACTCGCTCCGGCGGGCCGAAGCAGGACGCCAGACCTATGTCCGGATCGAGGCGCAGCAGCGCCTTCGACGGGAACGGCTCGGACTGCGGCGCGCCGAGCCGCAGGCGACGCGCCGCGCGGCCGGCAACGCGCAGATCGAGCTGCGCCCGCTCGGCCGGGGTAAGCTCGCTGGCGATCAGCCAAACCGGCGTCAGCTTGCGCCCCGCGGCGGCTGCGGCACCGCCGACTTCGGGGATGATCCCCGTTGCTGTTCGCTCGAGTCCGTTTGCCAATGCGCCCCGGTCCAAGAAATCACCGCGCGCCCTAGCCTATGAGCGCAACGAATATTCATAGCACGTGCCGGCCCCAAGGGAAGTATATGCACGGACATCCCACATTATAATAATTATAAACTGGACATGGTCGCCGGCGACCGACCGGTCGAATGCTTGAGCGCGGCTTGATCTGCATTGCGACCGGTGGACGAGGACAGATATCTGGAGCGCCACATGAAGTTCTGCCTAGTCTCGAAGGCGATATCTTCGCCCATCTCCTTGCCGGCTACTCGGCCGTGCGTCGCTAGGGCGACCAGCCGGGGGCGCGCCTGATGGTCCGCCTCGACCGCGCGGGACCTCTGGTGACGCTGCAATTCGTGCCGCCCTACGGCCCGGACGACGAGCGCGCCTATCTCGACGCCTTATGTGAGATCGGGCGCAACGACACGCCGTTCGCCCTGCTGACGATCTTCGGGGGTGGCGGCAAGCTATCGCCGGCAGGCGAGCGGGAGCAGGCGCTGTGGTTCAAGGCGACGCGCGGCCGTTTCGACCGGGTGTGCCGGGCGCTCGCCATGGTGCGCCCAGGCGCGAGCGAGCAGATGGCGCACACCTTCCGCCGGCTATGGTCGATGCCGCTCACGGTGGCCGGGGACGAGGCCACCGCGCGGGCGTTCCTGGCGCCTTACCTCGCCGAGGCGTCGTAATGGCGGGCCGCCCCCTGCATCGGTCAGTCCTGGGGCCCGGTATCACCGGCCGGCTCACGTGCGGCGGGCTGCGGCCGGCGCGACAGGGCGAGGACCAGGCACGCGATGCAGCCGGCGGCGACGCAGACGACGAAGGGCAGCGGCGGCCACAGGGTGAAGCTCGCCCCCCCGGCAAGCGCGCCGATGCCCTGCCCCATTACATGGATGCTGGCGAGCCAGCCGGCCGCGCCCGCCTGCTGGGCGGCGGGAACGCGGGCCGCGAGCGAGGCCGTGTAGGCCGGCGTGGCGAGAGCGATGCCGGCACCGGCCAGGACCGCCCCCACGGTCACCAGCCAGAGCGACGGAGCTGCCGCGAGGATGGCGCTGCCCGCGGCGAAGCTGGCCACCCCGAGCTGCATGTTGCGGGTCGGCCGGTAGGCCAGCCGCGGCACGACGAGAATCTGCACGGCGATCATGGCGACCGCCACCAACGCATAGGTCACCCCGGCCAGGGCGGCGGCCTGGTCGGCGCTCTGGCCGAAGCGCTGCTGCAGGAAGAGGCCGAGCACCATCTGAATCTGGCCGAGGCCGAAGGTCAGCAGAAAGGCGATGGCCAGCAGCGGCAGCACGGCGGCGGCGACGCTGGACAGCCGCTTGCGCCCCTCCTCGGCCGCAGGCCGGACGAGATCCGGCGCCCCCAGCAGCAGCAGCGGGCTGACCGCCATCAGCAGGAACGGCGCGCCGGCCCCCGCTGCCCCTGCCACGGCCGCCAGCGAGCCGAGCACGCGGCCGACGCCGAGCCCGGCGCTCAGGCGGGAGAGGGCTGCCGGCCGCCGATCGAGCGCGGTGCCGTGAACGATCGCCGCCTGCGCATGCGGCATGACGCCGGCGGCGCCGACGCTGTAGGCGACGCGCGAGACCGCCAGCAGCGCGAGTGCCGCCAACGTCGGCAGCGGACCGAGGAACACGGCGGCGACCAGCAGGGCGTGACCGGCAATCATCAGGGCGGCGAGTTGCCGGAACAGGCGGCGCAGGCCGGTGCGGGCGCCCAGATGCCCCCAGAGCGGCGCCGCCACGAGGAAGGCCATGGCGCCCAGGAGGGTCACCGCCCCGATGGCCGACGGCCCGAGCCCGGTCCGCTCGACCACGATCGGCACCAGCGCGAGCAGCGCCGACTGGCCAAAGCCCACGCTCGCCGCGATCAGCGACAGCCGCCCGACGGCGCCCTGCGACGCCGGCCTTGTGTCCGCCGCGCTCATGCCTGCTCCTTCATCAAATCGCGCCTGCATACGGAACGCCTAGCGTTTATGCAAATGAACTTTCTTAGATTAGAATAGTTTTCATCTTCGGTTGCGACGAAAATCGATCTATTTATCTATGTGGTGAAGTGATCTATACCGAGCCATCGGAGAGATTACACATGATCGAATCCAGGATATCCTCTGTCGAGGCGGCGCTTCAGATATCGGCACGCGCATTCCTGAACAGCCTGCTGCGCGAATACGCGGGTTGCCGAATCGAGCCGGTGGAAGCGAGCGCGGTTTCGCCGGGCGAGACCGCGGGCGTCGCTGCGCCTGCGGTCGCCGCGCGGGAGGCCGGTTGGCGAGCGCTGATCGCCTTGCCGGGCCGGGACAGCCACATCGCCGTCGGCGTGGCGCATGCCTCGCGCGTCGGCTATCTCAGCTTCCAGCTGCCGCTGCACGAGCTCACCGAGACCAGCGCGCCCCGGCCCATCGGCTTCATGGAGTTCGCGACCCTGGTCGCCGCCGAGCCGGCCATCGGCAACGGCGATGGCGGCCGAGCGCTGACCTTCCTGCGGCGTGTGCTCGACAGTGTCGCCAACATCGATGACGTGCTCTCCCGCCCGGGGCCGGCGCCGGCAGTGTTCGGCCAGCGGGACCCGAGTTTCATCGAGGGCGAGCGGGCGCTGCGCTTCGGCCACGCGGTGCACCCCACGCCGCGCAGCCGCGACCAGTTCACCCGGGAGGACTCCCGGCGCTTCGCAGCCGAGTACGGCCACGGCTTTGCGCTGCGCTGGTGGGCGGCGGCGCCGGAGTTCGTGACGCAGGGCGCCTCGGGCGCGACGCCGGCGACCGGCCTCTCGGCCGCACTCGCGGCGGGAGACGCGGCGCTCGCGCCGCAGGTCAAGGCGGCCGGCGGCGACGGGCGCGTGCTGCTGCCGATGCACCCCTGGCAGGCCTCCCGGCTCGCCCTCGAGCCGGAGATCGACGCGCTGTTCCGCGCCGGCCTGCTGACCGACCTCGGCGCCTCCGGGGCCCCCTGGTACGCCACCTCCTCGCTGCGCAGCATCTACGCGCCGCATGCCGACTGGATGCTCAAGGTCTCGCTCAGCCTGCGCCTCACCAACTCGGAGCGGATCATCGAGCTTCACGAATGCGAGCGCGGAGTCGAGATCGACAAGCTGCTGGCGGGGGGGCTCGGCGAGAGGCTGGCGTCGCGGCTGCCGACCTTCCAGGTGCTGGGCGAGCCGGCCTATCTGGCGCTCAAAAGCCTGGACGGCCGGACGCTGCCGGCGACCACGGTCGTCTTCCGCGCCAACCCGTTCAAGCACGACGGTCCCCCCGCGGCCATGCTGGCGGGCCTGTGCGAGATCTACGCCGACGGCCGCGGCAGCGCGCTGGGCGACATCCTGCTGCGCCTCGCCGAGCAGGAGGGTGCGACCGCGGCCGCCGTGGCGCAGCGATGGTTCGACCGCTTTCTCCAGGTGGTGGTCGCTCCATTGCTGATCGTGCAGGCCGACTACGGCCTGCTGTTCGGCGCACACCAGCAGAACATCGTCGTCGGTCTGGCGGGCGGCTGGCCGGTGAAGCTCTACTTCCGCGACTGCCAGGGCACCGGCTACGTCAGCGAGTTCCTGCCGCAACTGGCGCACGACGCCCCCGGCGTGCGGCTCGACGCAGGCCACCTCTTTGCCAGCGCCCAGGCCGCGCAGCTCGCCGGCTATTATCTCATGGCCAACAGCGTCTTCGCCGTCATCGGTACGTTGGCCACCGGCGGCTTTGCCGATGAGCCGACGCTCGTCGCCCACCTGCGCGAGCTTCTCGAAGAACTGTCGGCGCGGCCGCTCCGCGACAAGACCTGCATCGACTACCTGCTGCACTCGCCGACTTTGATGAGCAAAGGCAACTTCATGATTTGCTTCCGCAACGTCAACGAGAACACCGACGTGATCGATCCGCTCGCCGGCTACGTCGCGCTCCCCAACCCCATCGCGAGGGCATGACGATGACGGCTCCGACCAAGATCAGCACGGCCGCTGCGGACGGCCGGAGCCTGCACATGCTGGGCCGTGCCGGAGAGACCCTCGCCGTCGTGGGCACGGCGCGGGACGACGGCTCCCTCCAGCTCTGTGTCCTGCGCGGATCGGACGTGATCGCCGAGGCCAGCCTGCGGGCGGGGCCCACGGAGGGCGACGCGCTGCTTGAGCTGACGCGCCCCGACGGCGCGCACCCTGCCGACGCCGAGATCGTAGCGGCGTTGGCGGAGGCAGCCTTCCAGCGCGTCACCCATGCCGAGCGGCTCCTGTTGCCCGGCTGGACCGGCCGGCCGGCGCTCGCCGGGCTGTCCGCCGAGACGTGGATCGAGCCCGGGACCGAACGCCCCCACGCCGTCGTGCTTCGCCACGAGTTTTATCAGCTGCCGCTGCTCTGGCGCCATCAGGCGGCGCATGCCGCCTACCCCCTCGTGCGCTCACGCATTGGGCCTGAGGGGCGCCTGCCGCCGCTGCGGCCGGCGCAGCCCAGCGGCCTCATGTACCAGCGCTGGGTGCCGCATCTGGATGGCACCCTGTCCCTGCGCGCCATCGATCGCCGCCGCGATCTCAAGCTGTTCCACGGCTGGATGAACCAGCCGCGGGTCGCCTTCTTCTGGGAGCTGGCGCAAAGCGAAGCGGAGCTCGACCGCTACTTGGCGGACCAGGAAGCCGATCCGCATCTGTTCGGCGTCATCGGCAGTTTCAACGACGAGCCGGTCGGTTATTTCGAGTTCTACTGGGCGCTCGAGGACCGGCTCGGCCCGCATTACGACGCGGAGGACTTCGACCGCGGCTGGCACGGCCTGATCGGCAACGCCCGGCACCTGGGGCGCCCCAAGACGCTCGCCTGGTTCCGCTCGCTCACGCACTACCTGTTCCTCGACGAGCCGCGCACGCGCCGCATCGTCGGCGAGCCGCGCGCCTCGCACCACAAGATGCTGAGCTATTGCGCCGACGTCGCCTACGACAAGGTGAAGGAGTTCGATTTCCCCCATAAGCGGGCGGCCCTGGTGTGCTGCGAGCGTGAGCGCTTCTTCCGCGAGGTGGTGCTGTGAGCCGCGGCCCCCTGCCCGGCGGCGCGCCGGTGGACGCCGAACTCTGGCACGGCCTCAATCGCGCCGTGATCGCCAAGGCGATCAGCGAGCTCGCCTTCGAGGAGGCGTTTGCGCCGCAGCCGGTCGACGGAGCGGGCCGCGCCTGGAGCCTGCAGCTCGACGACACCGTGAGCTACCGCTTCCGGGCCGAGCGCCGGATCTGGGGCAACTTGTCCATCGACCCATCCAGCCTGATGCGCGAAGAGGCCGACGTGGTGGGGCCTGCCATCGATGCGGCGCGCTTCATGGTCGACGCCCAGGCGGTGCTCGCCATCGAGCCGGATACGCTGTGCATCTACGTCAAGGAGATGCTCAGCACGCTGATGGCCGATGCGCGCATCGCGGCGATCAGCGCCGACATGTCCGCCGACGATCTCGTCGCGCTGCCCGACGCCCGCCTCCAGCAATACCTCGACGGCCATCCCAAGGCGCCGGCCAGCAAGGGACGCATCGGCTGGGGCCTCGGTGACTTCGAGGCCTTCGCGCCGGAGTTCCAGGCCGAGATCCGACTGTTCTGGATCGCCGCCGATCGCGAGAGCTGCCGCCTGGCGCTGGACGACGACATCGGCGAGACGGACCTGTTGGGCGCCGCCATGGACGCCGACGAGCGCCGCCGGCTCGACGCGGCCTGCCGCGAAGCCGGCGTGACGGTGGACCGCTACCTCTTGATGCCGGTCCATCCCTGGCAGTGGCAGAACATGGTCGCGGCGCAGTTCGCCGGCGAGATCGCCGCCGGCCGGCTGGTGCCGCTCGGTGAATTTGGCGACCCTTATCTGGCCCAGCAGTCCCTTCGCACACTCGCCAACGGGCGCTCGCCCCGTGCACTCCACGTCAAGGTCGCCCTGACCATCCTGAACACCTCGGCCTGGCGCGGCGTGCCCGGCAAGTATATCGCCGTCGGCCCTGCCTTTTCGAGCTGGCTCGTGGCCCAGGCGGCCCACGACGCGGAACTCGCCGACGTGGTCGTGCTGCGCGAACGGGCCGGCGCCTTCTATCCGCACCCGCTGTTCGAGCGCATCGAGAACGCGCCCTACCAGTTCCGCGAGATGCTCGGCGTCATCTGGCGCGAGCCGCCGGAGGCACGGCTGACTGAAGGCCGGCGGCCGATGATGCTGGGCGCCCTGATCAAGACCGGCGCCGACGGCCGTCCGCTCGTCAGCACCCTGATCGCCCGCTCGGGGCTGACGCCGGCCGCCTGGCTGGAGCGGCTGTTCGAGGCCGTCGTGGTGCCGCTCTACCACTTCATGTGCTGTTACGGCGTCGGCTTCATCGCCCACGGGCAGAACATCACCGTGATCCTCGACGGGACGGTGCCGTGCGGGGTCGCGCTGAAGGACCTGCAGGGCGACGTCGACCTCGTCGACCAAGACTTCCCCGAGGCCGCCAGCTTGCCGGCCGAGGTGCGGCAGGTGCTGCTGCGCCGCCCGGCCCTGCATCTGCTCCAGCATTTGCAGACCGGGCACTTCGCCAGCGTGCTGCGCTTTCTCTCTGACGCGCTGGTGCGCCGCGACGGCCTCCCCGAGATCGTCTTCTACGGGGCCCTCGCCGCCTCGCTGCGCCGCTATCAGGCGCGCCATCCGGAACTCGCGGAGCGCTTCGCGCTGTTCGAGCTGTTCACGCCGAAGGTGCCGCGCATCTGCATCAACCGGGTTCGCCTGGCCGCGGGCTACGGCGAGTCCGCCCGCCGCCCGGTGCCCAGCCTCGGTACCGACCTCGTCAATCCGCTGCACCTCGCCGAGCAATCGGTCGGCCCGACGGGCAGCCTTGCAGGAGTCCAACCATCATGACCAGCGAGCCGCTCGACCTTGCCGGCGTTGGAATCGGCCCATTCAATCTCAGCCTAGCGGCCCAGCTCGACGCCATCGACGGCGTTGACGCGCGCTTCTTCGACCAGCAGCCCGGGTTCGACTGGCACCCGGGCATGATGCTGCCGGACGTCACCTTGCAGACGTCGTTCCTGAAGGATCTGGTGACGGCCACCAACCCGACCAGCCCCTGGAGCTTCCTCGCCTATCTCGTCGCGCACAAGCGCTTCTACGATTTCCTGAACGCCGAGTTCGCGGCGATCCCGCGCCAGGAGTTCGCGCGGTACCTCGGCTGGGTCGCCGCCCGGCTGCCCAGCCTCCAGTTCGCGACGCCCATCGACGACATCACCTTCGACGGGCGCGAGTTCGTCCTCGCCAGCCAGGGCAGCCGCATCCGCGCCCGCAACGTCGCCCTCGGCGTCGGTCTCCAGCCGGCTCTGCCCGCCTTCGCGGCGAAGCTGACCGGCCACGATCATTTCCATTCCTCGCGCACGGCGTTCGAGATCGACCGCACGGCGGGCAAGCGGGTGGCGGTGATCGGTGGCGGGCAGAGCGGCGCCGAGATCGTGCTGCACCTGCTCGGACGGGGCGCCAGCGCCCCCGCGCACATCGACTGGATCAGCATGCGGCCGAACTACCAGCCGCTGGACGAGACGCCGTTCACCAACGAGCTGTTCACGCCGCAGTACATGCAGAGCTTCCACAATCTGCCGGAGGCGCGCCGCGCCTCCGTCGTCGAGCGCGACAAGCTCGCCGGCGACGGCGTCTCCGCGGCGACGCTCAGTGCCATCTATCGCCGGCTCTACACGTTGCAGCATATCGAGAACGCCGCCGTCACCACGGCGCTGCTGCCGCACCGGGAGGTCCTCGACGTCGACCAGAGCGGCCGCGGCGTCCGCCTGATCATGCGCAACGGGCTCGACGGCCGCATGGAATTCGCCCAGGCCGACATGATCGTGCTGGCAACCGGCTACAGCTTCCGCCTGCCGGAGTGCCTGGCGCCGCTCGCCGGTCGGCTCGCCCTCGACAGCTCCGGGCGCCTGCGCCTCGATGCGGATTTCGCCGTCCACTGGGACGGCCCCAAGTCCAATCGCATCTTCGCCCTCAATGCCGGCCTCATCAGCCACGGCATCGCCGAGCCGCAACTGAGCCTGATGGCCTGGCGCAGCGCCGTGATCGCCAATGCGGTCGCTGGCCGGCCGCACTTCGACGTCGACATGCCGCCCGGCTTCGTCGAATGGAGCGCGGGTGCCGGCGAGCACTCGGCGCCGTCGACGATGTCGACCTGACAGCTGCCGGAGCGCCGGACGTCCGCCACATGGATGCCGAGAGCCTTCGAGCAGATCGTCCGACCTCAGGATACTCCAGGGATCGGCGGCGCTGTCGTGCATTCTGACCGTGCTCGGGCTTGTGATTCTGGCGATCGGCCTGCTGCGGCCCCCTCCATGCGCCTTTGGCGCCTTGCTCGCTCGCCAGTGTGCTGTTCGGCGTGGCCCCTGGAGCGAAGCGGTGAATCTTGCCCCGCGTCCGCCACGTCGCCGCGCAGACGGTCTCCTGCAACTCCAGCGGATACCGCTCTGCACGTGGAACTCATATCGTTATTCCCGGGGTCGTGTGTAAGCTGCGCAGGGCGACGAAGAGCGCCCGCTTGGGAGGATCGACCATGGCAGGAGCAAAAAGGGCCGTTGCGGCCATCGGCATCATCTTGAGTTCGAGCGCGATCGCCGGGGCGGCGAACTACAAGGCCGAGGTGCTCGTCCCCGGCTCGGCCTTTCACGGTGTTCATGGTCTTGCCGTCGATCAGGAGGGCCGGCTGCTGGCGGGCAGCGTGGTCGGGCAGGCCGTCTACGAGGTCGACCGCGGCAACGGCACCGCCAAGGTTGTGGTCGGGCCACCCATGGGCATGGCCGACGACATCGCAGTCGCCCCCGACGGCACCATCGCCTGGACGGGCTTCCTTACGGGCGACCTCTACACGCGCAAGGGCGACGGCCCGATCCTGAAGGTCGCCAGCGGCTTGCCGGGCCTTAACTCGCTCGCCTACAGAAAGGATGGTCGCCTCTACGCCACCCAGGTGTTCCTGGGCGACGCCCTCTACGAGATCGACACGAAGGGCGAGAAGCCGCCGCGCAAGATCATGGAGAACATGGGCGGTCTCAACGGCTTCGAGTTCGGGCCGGACGGCCTGCTCTACGGGCCCCTGTGGTTCAAGGGCCAGGTCGCCAAGGTCGACGTCGACAAGCCCGAGCTCACCGTCGTGGCCGATGGCTTCAAGGTGCCCGCGGCGGCCAATTTCGATTCCAAGGGCAACCTCTACGTCATCGACACCAACGTGGGCGAGCTCGTGCGGGTGGATCCTGGGACGGGGCAGAAGACCGCGGTCGCCAAGCTCAAGACCGCGCTCGACAATCTGGCGATCGACAGCTCCGACAAGATCTACGTCTCCAACATGGCGGACAACGGCATCCAGGAGGTCGATCCGGCGACGGGCGCGGTCAAGCAGGTCATCGCCGGCAAGCTCGCCGTCCCCGGCGGCCTGGCGGTCACGGCGGACGGTGGTCGTGAGACGCTGCACGTCGCCGACGTCTTCGCCTACCGCTCGGTCGATGGCGGCAGCGGGGCTGTCAAGGACGTGGCGCGCGTGCACAGCGATGACACGCCGCTCGAGTATCCGGTGAATATCAGCGTCAACAAGGACCACGCGGTGCTGTCGAGCTGGTCGACCGGCACCGTGCAGGTCTTCGACCGCCAGACGGGCAAGCGGCTGGAGATCATCCACAAGCTCCAGTCGCCGGGCAATGCGGTGGAGTTGCCCGGCGGCGGCCTTCTCGTGGCCGAGATCGGCACGGGCTCGCTGCTGAAGATGTCGGGCGAGCACGGCAGCGACCGCAAGGCCGTCGCGACGGGGCTGGCCGAGCCTGTCGGGCTGGTCGTCACCGAACCCGATACCGCGTACGTCACCGAAGCGAGCGGTGGGCAGCTGACCCGGGTCGACCTGGCGACCGGTGCCAAGACCGTGGTGGCCAAGGGCCTGCAGCGGCCCGAAGGGCTCGCGGCGGCGCCCGACGGCACCTTGATCGTGGCGGAAGCCGGCGCCAGGCGACTGGTCGCCGTGGATCCCAGGTCGGGGCAGACCAAGGAGATCGTTGGCGGGCTGCCGGTCGACCTGCCGGCGCCCGCCGGCATACCGTCCTCCTTCGTGCCGGTGGGCGTGGCCGTGGGCCCGTCAGGCACGATCTACGTGACGTCGAACTCCGAGAACGCGATCTACAAGGTCACCAAGAAATAGGGACGACGAAGTATTTGCGATGTTCCGTCATGGCCGTGCGCGTTTCGACCATCTAAATCGCAAAATACATCGGTTCACCACGGCTTATTACTTGTAGAATTTCTAACAAATGCTCTAGATAGTTTGTTTTGTCGCGTTTTCTTCACGCAAACCGGCGACAACTTCGCTCGAAAACGCTCTAGCGCGGGCTCCGCGCCTCCGCCCTGTCCAGCGCCGCTGCGATCGTCGCGAAGCGCTCGTCGACCTCGTCGCGCATCTCGGGATGCGTGAACACGTAGAGTGTCTCCTCCCGGATCGCCGCCAGCACCTGCGCGGCGATGGCGGCCGGATCGAGCCCGGAGCGGACGCGCGCGGCGATGTCCGCCGCGAAGGTGCCCGCGGCGCTGGCCGGGTCGGGCGCCCGCGCCATGCCGTAGCGCTCGGGCCGGTTGCGCCCGCTCTCGCTGATGCGGGTGCGAACGAACCCGGGGCATAGCACGCTCACGCCGATGCCGTGCGGTGCGAGTTGCTGGGCCAGCCCCTCCGACATGGCGACCACGGCGAACTTGCTGGCGACATAGGGGCTGAAGCCGAGGCCGCATTGCAGCCCGGCGAGGGAGGCGGTGTTGACGATGTGGCCGCCTTCGCCGTGGGCGCGGAGGTGCGGCACGAAGGTGCGGATGCCGTGCAGCACTCCCATCAGATTGACGTCGATCACCCAGCGCCAGTCGTCGAGCGAGATGTCGTCGACGCCGCCTCCCCCGGCGACGCCGGCATTGTTGCAGACCACGTGGACACGGCCGAACGCTTCGTAGGCCGCCTCGGCCGCGCGCTCGATGCTGGTCGGGTCGGCGACGTCGCAGATCACGCCGCGCGCGTCCGCTCCCCGGCCCTTCAACTCCTCGACCGCGACGGTCAGCGCCGCCGCCTCGATGTCGGCAAGCATCACCTTCATGCCCGCCCCCGCCAATGCCGTGCCGAGCGCGAGGCCGATGCCGCTCGCCCCGCCGGTCACGAAAGCCGTCTTGCCTGCAAGCTCGCGCATGTGTCCCCCATGAGACTGCTGGTTCCAGTGCCAGGCGCGCCAGCGGAGCGGCGCATGGCCGCCCCGCCGGCCCTTCGCTTACGCGGCGCGGACCAGGCCGGTGTCGAGATGTGTCAGACGCGGCATCACCTCCTGCGCCAGCAGGCTGAGCGAATGGTGCCAGGCCTCGGGCTCGTGCTTGTAGTCGAAGCCGAACACCAGGAGCGTACCGAAGCCACCGACCTCGTCGTAGATGGCCTCGATCTTCTCGGCCACCGTGGACGGTGAGCCGACGATCCAGTTGTGGCGGGCGCAATACTCGACCGTGACGTCGCTGTCCGGCACGTCCGGCGTCGCCTTGAGGTAGTCCTTGAAGCCGAAATGGCCGAGCAGCGGCAGGAAATACTCACCCATCATCCGGCCCATCATGTCGCCGGTCGACAGCCGCCACGCCTCCTCGTCGGTGTCCGCCACGAACACCTCGCGCACCAGCCGCCAATCTCCGCGGTTGGGCGTGCGCCCGGTCCTGGCCGCGCCGATCTCCACCGATTCCCAGTGGCTGCCGACGTAGGCCGGATTGAGATTGAGGCTCATCGGGATGAAGCCGTGCTCCCCCGCGAGCTTCAGCGTGTCCGAACCCTTGCTCAGCCCCGCCACGCCGATCGGCGGATGGGGCGCCTGCACCGGCTTGATGTGCGGCTTGAGGAAGTCGAACATCGTGTCGGGCTTGGTGACGGACCAGTATTTGCCCTCGTAGGTGAACGGGGCGGGCTCGCTCCACAGGCGCAGGATGATGTCCAGCGCCTCACGGGTCATCTCGCGGTTCTGGCCGGACATGCCGTCGACGTGGAACATGGCCCAATCGCTCGGCAGCCCGCTGGCCGCGACGCCGAAGTTCAGCCGGCCACCCGAGAGATGGTCGAGCATCGCCACGCGGTTGGCGAGCTCGGCCGGATGGTGGTAGGGCAGCAGGAAGCCGCCGGGGCCGAGGCGGATGTTCTTCGTCTGCAGGATGGCCTGGGCGAGCAGCAGGTCGGGCGCCGGATTGGGCTCCCACGGCGCGGTGTGATGCTCGCCGATCCACGCCTCGCGATAACCGAGCTCGTCGAGCCAGCGCAGCACCTGAAGATCCCAGTCCTGGCCTTCCTTGAGGCCGCACTCCGGCGGATGCGACGGCATCGCGAAGTATCCGATGTCCATGGCGTTTCCTTTCCCTGTCGTGATCGATACGGCGCGTCTTGGTGCGCGCACGGCGACGGTGAACGGTGAGCCTGCTCAAGCCGGTTGTCGACATGTGCTTTCGCACGACAGAGCGGTCCGCGGCGAGACAGGCCAAACGCCCAACGCCGGGCGGATCCGGCCCTCGTCGCGACCGACGGTCGTCAGAATGAGCGCCGCAACCTGCGGATCAAAGCGGCGGGCACCCAGGGGCGTCCGCGCCGTCGTCCGGTGCGCTCTCTGTAGCCGAAGCGCAACAGGCACTGGCAAAGCCGACTCGAACCGGAGCAGCGACGTTGTCGGGCATTTCGAGCGGAACGGCCGCCCTGGCCCTTCCTCAGGGTGTTCGGCTCCAGTGGATCCCGGATGAACGACCGGCCATTTTAGAACGGATACAAACTATTGGAATTGCAAGGATAATCCCACCGCGGTAAGCGCTTGGCTGACGGCCTCCGGATCTGCGCAGGTGCCGCTCGCGGCTGGCCGCAGATGGTTGATGATGTCCAACTGGCGCAACAGGCTCGGCTCCCTCTTCCTGACCCACCGCCGTCAGCTGGAATCGGTCGTGCGCCAGCGCGTCGGCAGCAGCGAAGCCGCTGCCGATATTGTCCAGGACGTGTTCACGCGTGCGCTCGTGGCCGGGCCGCGCGCCACGGTCGACGACGAGAGGCGCGTGCTGTTTGCCTCGGCCCGCAACGCCGCCGTCGAGCATCACCGCAGCAGGGGGCGCCGCGAGCACCTCCTGTCGATGTTGCATCCCGAGCAGCGTGCCATCCACGAGCCGTCGCCCGAGCGCGGCCTGGAGGCCAAGCAGGCGCTCGGCGCGCTGGATGAGGCCCTCGCCGCCTTGTCGCCACGCTGCCGCGACATCTTCATCCTGCGTCGCGTTCATGGCCTCTCCAACGAGGAGGTCGCCCGCCAGCACGGCATCTCGATCAACAGCGTCGAGAAGCACATCGCCCGCGCGTTGCGCCATTGCCAGGCCCGCCTGTCGGAGCACCTCCCCGAGCGCTGAGCCCGGTGCGCTCCGTTCCGGACACGGCGTTTCCTCTCCCAACCGTTATATCCTACGGATGAGCTCCGCCGCCGATCCGGCTCGCGCCGATCGCGGACAAGGGTCGTGGAGGATGAGGCTGAGCGAGGAACCGACCGAGGAGCAGCGCGACGAGGCGGCGCTCTGGCTGGCGAAGAAGACGGGAGGCTCGCTCACGCGCACGGACGCCGAGGCGCTCGAAGCCTGGCTGAACGCCGACCTCCGTCACCGGCGGGCGTTCGACGAGGCCCGCACGCTCTACGCCCGGCTCGAGGAGCCGGCCCGGCGCGCCGCGGTCGCGCCGCTGCGGCGCAAGCTGACGGCGCTGCTCCAGCCGCGCCGAAGCTGGCTGACGGCCGCCTCGGTGGTGGCCGCCGCCCTGGTCGCGGCCTGGCTCGTCAATCCGTCGATCGTCGAGAATTGGCAAAGCGATATCGTCACCGGTCGGCAGCTCGTCTCGGTCGTGCGCCTGCCGGACGGATCCACCGCTCGGCTGGGTGCCGACACGGCGGTCGCGCTCGACTTCCGGGCGAGCCGCCGGCGCGTCCGCCTGCTCCGCGGCGAAGCGTATTTCGAAGTCGCCCACGGGCGCGCCGGCACCTTCACGGTGGAGGCGAACGGCGACGAGGTGCGCGACATCGGCACCCGGTTCAACGTCGACGTCGCCCCCGAGCGCACCCGCGTCGTGGTGACCGAGGGAGCCGTCGAGGTCGCCGGGCGCGACGACAGCGCGCCGGTCGTCTTGCACCAGGGCCATCAGGTCGTGGTCGCCGCGGGACGCGCCCAACGGGTCGAGCCGGCGGACCCGGCGCTGGCCTTGGCCTGGATGTCGGGGCGTCTCGTGGTCCAGGGCGCCACCGTGGCGGACGTCGCCGCTGCGTTGCAGCGCCACGTGCCGGGTCGCATCGTCGTGCGCGGCGCGCTCGGTGGTCAGGAGGTCTCGGGCACCTTCCCGCTGACGGACGTCGACGCCTCGCTCGTCACCCTGGCGGAAGCGGTGCAGGGCCGGATTCTGCACGCCACGCCTTGGCTGACGGTGATGTACTGAGGCCTCGCGACATGCGCGCCGGCCCGATCAGCGGCAAAAGAAATTCGCAACGCCGAGGCACGGCAGCTGCTCCGCCACCCGTTTCTACCATGAGAGGCCGCGTCGCGGCACCTCGGCGAGGATCGGAGGAACGGGCGAATGGCGGGGTTGTGGGGGCGCAGATACGGACGTTGGGGCATTGCCTGGCTGTCAAGCACGGCAGCCGTGGCCGCCGCGCTCGGAGCCCCTCCGCTTGCCGCCCAGAGCAGCCAAGCCCAGTCCACCTATGACTTCAATATTCCCGCCAGCCCTCTGGCATCGGCCATTGCCGGCGTCGGCGCCGTCAGCGGCTGGCGCATCGCCTATCCCTTCACGCTTCCGCCCGCCGTACGCAGCAATCCGCTGCACGGATCCATGACCCCGCCGCAGGCGGTCGCCCGCCTGCTGGCCGGCTCCGGCCTGCACTACCGGGTCACCGGCCCGCAATCGATCGTGCTCGTCGATCCCGCGCGCACCGCACCCGGCGTCGGCGTCGTCGCTGCCGACGGCGCCATCGTGCTCGACACCATCGACGTTCAGGGCCAGCAGGCGCTCGGCACGCCGCCTCCCCCTTACGCCGGTGGTCAGGTGGCCACGGGCGGGCGCCTCGGCATCCTCGGCAACCGGGACGTGATGAGCACGCCCTTCAACATCACGAGCTTCACCGCCAAGACGATCGCCGACCAGCAGGCCCGCAACGTCGGCGATGTCGTCAAGAACGACCCGTCCGTGCGCACCACCTGGGCCGACGGCAGCTATTCCAACCAGTTCTTCATCCGCGGCTTCGCCGTCGGCAACCCGGACATCGCCATCAACGGCCTCTACGGGCTGGCCCCATACCAGATGGCCGGCACGTCCTGGGTCGACCGCGTGGAGGTGCTCAAGGGCCCGAGCGCGCTGCTCAACGGCATGGCGCCGGGCGGCAGCATCGGCGGCACCATCAATCTGGTGCCCAAGCGCGCGACCGACGATCCGATCACGCGGCTGACCCTCGGCTACGTGTCGGATGGCCAGCCGGGCGGGCGCGTCGACGTCGGCCGGCGCTTCGGCGAAAACAAGGAGTTCGGCGTCCGTTTCAACGGCTCCTATGCCAACGGCCGCACCGCCGTGGACGGCCAATCCACCGAGTTGGGCGATGCCGCCCTCGGCCTCGACTATCGCGGCGAGCGCCTGCGGGTGTCGGCCGACCTGATCTACCAGAAGAACTATGCAGATAATCCGGTCAGGCCGATCTACTACCGCGCCGGCTTCCAGATTCCGCGGCCGCCGCGGGCGGATGCGGACCTCGGTCAGAACTGGTACTTCGCCCGCGGGGAGGACGCGATCGGCATCGTCCGCGCCGAATACGACCTCACCGACAACGTCACCGCCTACGCGACCTTCGGCGCCCACCGCAATTCGCTGCTCGGCCTATACAACTTCGAGTACATCAAGAACGCCCGGGGCGATTTCGACGCCAACAACTTCTATCAGCCGACCTACTACGAGGCCTGGACCGGCGAGACGGGGGTGCGGGCGCGTTTCGCGACCGGTCCGATCCGCCACGAGCTGACCCTCACCGCCACGCGCCTCTACTCCGAGCTCGGCAACCGCTCGCAGACCATCTCGAGTTATTCGTCGAACCTCTACGATCCCGCCCGCATCGGCCTGCCGGACCTGTCGAAGTGGTACAACTGGACGCCGCGGACGAGCGCGGCGACGCTGAGCAGCCTGGCCGTCGCCGACAGCCTGTACATGCTCGACGACCGCATCCAGGTGATCGTCGGCGGGCGCTTTCAAAACGTGCTGCAGAAGGGCTGGAACGTGACCACCCGCGCCCAGACCGCCTTCTATGACGAGAACGCCATCACCCCCGCGGTCGGCCTGGTGCTCAAGCCGTTGGAGCGCGTCTCTCTCTACGCCAACTACATCGAGGGGCTAAGCCAGGGACCGGTGGCGCCGGTCGGCGCCGTCAACGCCAGCGAGACCTTCGCCCCGATCAAATCCAAGCAGTACGAGGTCGGCGCCAAAATCGACTTCGGCCGCATCACCACAACGCTAAGCGCCTTCCAGATCGAGCAACCAAATGGCGTCCTCGACCCCGCCACCAACCGCTACGGCATGAACGGCGAGGTGCGCAATCGCGGCCTCGAGTTCAACGTCTTCGGCGAAGTCGTGCCGGAGCTGCGTCTGCTCGGCGGTGTCGCGCTCATGGACGGCGTGCAGACCAAGACGGCGAACGGAACCAACAACGGCAAGAAGGCGATCGGCATACCCGATACCCAGCTCAACCTGGGGGCCGAATGGGATACGCCCTTCCTGCGCGGCCTAACGATGACCGGACGGGTCATCTACACCTCCTCCCAATATGCCAGCGTGGACAACACCCAGAGCATCCCCGGCTGGACACGCGTCGATCTGGGCGCCCGCTACACATTCGAGCGGCCGGGCGGCAAGCCGGTCACCATCCGCGCCGCGGTCGAGAACCTCCTCGGCGCCGATTATTGGGCCGCCGCCTCGTCCACATTCGGGCTGGCCCGCGGCGCCCCGCGCACCTTCCTCGTCTCCACCACCTTCGATTTTTGAGCGGCGGGGCGATGAGCGGAGCGGTGCGCGCCGGACCGACGCGGCGGCATTGCATCGCAGGCCTGGCGGGGCTGACCGTCTGCGGCGGCCGCGCCTTTGCCGCCGCGTCCATCGCACCGCGGATCGCGGCGCCGGACTGGGCCGCCGCCGAGAGCCTGCTGGCCGTCGGCGTGCCCCCGCTCGCGGTCGCCGACGTGGACGTCTACCGGGAGTGGCTGCCGGAAATCTCCCTGCCCGCCGGGGTCGTCGACCTCGGCTCCCGGGCCGAGCCCAATCTGGAGCTGCTCGCCGCCCTGCGGCCCGACCGCATCCTGATCTCGAACTGGCAGCGCAGCCTGATCGATCGCTTCGAACGCATCGCACCAACGCAGGTGCTCTCGATCGTGGCCCCGCCCGCCTCGCCCCTGGACAACGCTGGCGCCGCGCTGGCCGACGTCGCGGCGCCGCTCGGCAAGGCGGAGGACGCGCAGCGCTACCGGACGGCGTTTGCGGCGGCCCTCGCGGCCGGGGCGGGCGCCCTCGCCGATCGCAAGGGGATGCCGGTCATCGTCGGCGTCCTCCACGAAAACGGTCGGCAGCTCTACGCCTACGGTCCCGGCAGCTGGGTACACGAGATCCTGCTGCGGCTCGGCCTGCGCAATGGGCTCGCAGTGCCGACCTCCCGCTTCGGCAACGCCCTCATCGCGGTGGCGCAGCTGGCGGCCACGCCCGAGGCGACCCTGCTCTACCTGGATCAGGGCAGCCGGACGCGGCGGGCGGAAAGCGCGCTGCGGGACAACACGCTCTGGCGCGGTCTCCCCCTGGTGCGCGCCGGACGGGTGCGGGCGATCCCCGCCTTCTACGCCCTCGGCGGCCTGCCCTCCGCATGGCGCTGCGCGCGCCTCATCCGGGATGCCCTGGCGGAGGCTCCGCGCTCTGCCGATGGCTGAGCGCGCGCTGCCCTCTCGGAGCGTGGCCCCGCTGGCGCTCCTGGCGGGCGCGCTCGCGTGCCTCGCCCTGGCCCTGACCGCGGCGACGCTCGAGGCGGCGCTGCCGGCGCGGCTCTGGTGGGCGGCGCTGACCAGCCACGGCGCCACCGTGCCGGCCCTCATCTTCGCGGACGTAGCGCTCCCGCGCGTCGTCGTGAGCTGGATCGTCGGTGCCGGCCTGGCGCTGGCCGGCGTGCTGCTGCAGCAGGCGCTGCGCAATCCGCTGGCGGATACGACCACGTTGGGGATCTCGGCCGGCGCCTATCTCGCGCTGGCCGCCGCATCCCTGTTCGCCCCGGCGCTCCTCGCCGCAGGGCAGGAGGCGGTGGCGCTGGCGGCGAGCCTCGCGGTCGCGGCGATCGTCCTGGCCGTGGCGCGCCGCGGCGATCTCTCACCGGTCGCGCTCATCCTCGCCGGACTGACGCTCTCCCTATTGTGCGGCTCGGCGGCAGCGGTGCTGACCGTTCTCAACCACGACTACCTGAGCACGCTCTTCGTCTGGCAGAGCGGCTCGCTCGTGCAGAACGGCTGGGGGCCGACGCGCCGCCTGGCGGTCGCCCTGGCGTTCGCCGGAGCAGCCGCCGCCGCGCTGTCGCGGCCGCTCATGCTGCTCGAACTGGCGGAGAGCCAGGGGCGCGCGCTCGGCCTGCGGGTCGGCGCCGCAAGGGCGGCCGCCGTTGCCGTTGCGGCCGCGATCGGCGCCGCCTGCGTCAGCGCCGTGGGCGTCGTCGGCTTCATCGGCATCGTCGCGCCGCAGATCGCCCAGCGGCTGGGCGCGCGAACGCTCCGCCAAAAGCTCACCTGGGCGCCGGCCTTCGGCGCGCTGCTTCTGTGGATCGCCGACCAGGGGGTCCAGCACCTCGCCTTCCTGCGCACCGAGATCCCTGTGGGCAGCGCGACGGCACTCCTCGGCGCGCCCGTGTTGCTCCTCATCGTGCTGCAGCATAAACCTCGGGGGGTGCGGAATGTCCGGCCGGCCACCGCACCAGTCCGTCCGCGCGCCAGGCATCCACGCCGGGCCGTCGTGGCTCTCTGCGCGCTCTTCGCGTTGTCGGCCCTCGTCGCCATGGGGCTCGGCAGGACGATGACGGGTTGGGGCTGGCTCTCGGCGGACACGGCGGGATTGGTGCTGCCATGGCGCGCGCCGCGCGTGATCGCTGCCGGATCGGCCGGGGCGATGCTCGCCGTCGCCGGCCTGCTGCTGCAGCGGATGACCGGCAATCCCATGGCCAGCCCCGAGGTGCTCGGCGTCTCGTCGGGAGCGGCCCTCGGCATTGTCATCCTTCTGTTCATCGTGGCCGACTTCTCCCAGCCGCTGATGATCGCAGCCGCTGCCGGCGGCGCGCTCGCCGCCCTCCTGCTGATTGTCGGACTGAACGGGCGCGCGGGCCTCGCGGTGGACCGTCTGCTGCTCGTCGGCGTTGCCCTCGCCACCGGCTTCAGCGCCTTCGCCGCGGTGCTGCTGACGAGCGGCGACCCGAGGTCCGCGATTCTGCTCGCCTGGCTGTCGGGCTCGACCTACCGGGCCACGCTCGCCGGGGCCGTCGCCGCGGCGCTGTTTGCGGTCGTCGTCATTGCGGCGGCGGGTGCCACGGCCCGTTGGCTGGCGATCCTCCCGCTCGGCCCCGCCACCGCCGCGGCGATCGGCGTCCCGGCCCGCGCCAGCCGCCTGGTCCTGCTGTCGGCCATCGCGGCCCTGACGGCGGCCGCTACCATGGTGGTCGGTCCGCTGAGCTTCATCGGGCTGCTGGGACCGCACCTGGTGCGTCTCGCCGGGATCGAGCGCCCGCTCGATCAGCTCATGGCTGCGGCCGCGGCCGGCGGCGCCCTCCTCGTCGCCGCCGACTGGCTGGGGCGCAACCTGTTCTTCCCCTGGGAGGTGCCTGCCGGGCTCTGCGCCGCCCTCATCGGCGGCCCGGTCTGCCTGGCCCTGCTGCGGGGGCGGCCGGCATGAGCAGCGCCGAGACCGGGGTCGACCGGCGTCACGGGATCCGGGAGGCGCTACGGCTGCTGAAGCCCTTCTGGCCGCTGTCGGCGCTGGGGACCGGCATCGGCATCCTCAGCGGCCTTGCCACGGCAGGGCTGCTGGCGACCGTCAACCGCGGCCTGCATGATGCCGGCGCGACGCCCTGGCAGCTGCTGGCGGGGCTCGCCGGCCTCGGCATCCTCAGCGTCGGCGGCACGGCGATCGCCGGCGCGCTCAACAGCATCGTCGGCCAGCGGCTGATCGCGGCCCTGCGCAAGGACATTTCGGCGCGGATCCTGAGAACGCCGATCGCGACGCTGGAAGCGCACCGCCCCCACCGGCTCATGGCGGTGCTGACCAGCGACGTCGAGATCGTCAGCATCTTCACCTTCAATTTTTCCGGCTATGCGATCGCGCTCGCCATCTCCATCGGCAGCTTCGCCTATCTCGCCGCCCTGTCACCGCCGCTGTTTGCCATCGCGCTCGTCTGGCTCGTCCTCACCATCGGCATCAACATCGTCGCCAAGCGTGGCTGGATCCGCGACTACAAGGGCGTGCGCGTCGCCCAGGACGACCTGCAGAAGCAGTATCGGGCCATCACCGAGGGCGCCAAGGAGCTCAAGATCAGCCGCCCTCGGCGCGGCCGCGTCCACGGCGTCCTGCTGGCCGACGCCGCCGACCGCATCGCGGCGCTCAAGAGCCGAGCGATGCGCCTCTACTGGCTGGCGGACGCGGCCGGCTCGGGCGTCTTCTTCGCGGTGATCGGGGTGCTGCTCGCCGCCCGTCACCAGCTCGGCATCGATGCCGCCGCGGTCAGCGGCGCCGTCATCGTGCTGCTCTACGTCAAGGGGCCTATCTCCCAGCTCGCCGGCGCGCTGCCGATGCTCGATCAGGCGCAGATCTCGTTCGGGCGCATCGCGGCGCTGTCCGCCGAGCTCGATCAGGGCGAGGCCACCATCGGCATCCCCACCGGCGATAAGACGGGGCCGGCGGCCGGCGGAATACGATCCATCGCGCTGCGCGGCGTCACCTATGCCTTTCCCCGCCATGAGGGCGCGGAGCCGTTCGCGCTCGGCCCGATCGACCTGACGATCCGGGCGGGCGAGCTCGTCTTCATCGTCGGCGACAACGGCTCGGGCAAGACGACGCTGGTCAAGCTGCTGCTCGGCCTCTACGCCCCCCAGGGAGGCGCGATCCTGCGCGACGGGGAGCCCGTCACGGCCGCGACCCGGGACGACTACCGGCAGATCTTCACCACCATCTTCTCGGACTATTATCTGTTCGACGACCTCGCCTACGGCGCCCTTCCGCAAGAGGCCCAGCCGCATCTCGACCGGCTCGGCATGAGCGACAAGGTGCGCGTCGAGGACGGCCGCTTTTCCACCACGGACCTGTCGTCGGGGCAACGCAAGCGCCTCGCCCTCGTGCATGCCTATCTGGAGAAACGGCCGGTCATCGTCACCGACGAATGGGCCGCCGACCAGGACCCCGGCTTTCGCCGCACCTTTTATGAGGAGCTGCTGCCGGCATTGCAGGCCCAGGGCAGGACGCTGATCGTCGTCTCGCACGACGATCGCTACTTCCACATCGCCGATCGCATCGTGCGCCTGGCCGGCGGCCGCATCGTCGAGGATCAGCCGATGCAGCGGCCCATGCTCGTGCGAGGCGCGCCATGATTGCCGTTCACCTGGACAGCCCCGCGGTCGATGCCCATCAAGGTCAGCCCATGAAGCCCTCGTTCATGTCGCCATCGTCGCGCGCGCCCGCCCCGCCTTTCGCCGGCGGGCCGGCTGCCGACGCGGCATCCTTCGAACTCAACGGCGTCACTTTCGCGGTCGGGGAGCGCCTGCTGCTGGAGCCGCTGACGCTCGCCCTGCCGGCCCGCCGCATGGTCGGCCTGATCGGCCACAACGGCTCGGGCAAGTCGACGCTGCTGAAGCTGCTCGCCCGCCAGCAGCCGGCCGCATCCGGCGCAATCCGCTTCGAGGGCCGGGCCCTGAAGGATTGGGGTGACCGGCCCTTTGCCCGCAAGGTTGCTTATCTGCCGCAGCAGACGCCGCCCGCCTCCGGGCTGCTGGTCAAGGAGCTGGTGGCGCTGGGGCGCTATCCCTGGCACGGGGCGCTCGGCCGCTTCGGCGCGGCCGACCGCGCCAAGGTGGACGAGGCAATGGAGCTGACCAACGTCGAGCCCTTCGCCGATCGGCTCGTCGATACGCTGTCGGGCGGCGAGCGCCAGCGTGTCTGGCTCGCCATGCTGGTGGCGCAGGACGCCGAATATCTGCTGCTCGACGAGCCGATCTCGGCCCTCGACGTGGCCCACCAGATCGAGGTGCTGTCGCTCGTGCATCGCCTGACCCAGGAGCGAGGGCTCGGCGTCGTCGTGGTGCTCCACGACGTCAACATGGCGGCGCGTTTCTGCGACGAAATCCTGGCGCTCCACTCTGGCCGGCTGGTCGCCCGCGGCACGCCGGAGACGATCATGACGCCGGAGCAGCTGGAGACGGTATACGGCATCGCCATGGGCGTGATGCCGCATCCGGAAACCCGCCAGCCCATAAGCTACGTGCGCTGACGGCGCCGGCCGTCACATGGGCGGGACGACTCCGTTGGTGCCGACTGTGACGCGGCCCGCACTCAGCCCGCCTTGCGTGTCCTTCTGGGCGATCGCGAACATGGCGGCGCCTGGCTTCAAGTCCCCCTTGTCGGCGGCCGCGAAGGTGACGACCGGTACGCCGTTCGGAACGGTGATCGTCTTGCTCTGGCCGTGATAGGAAAGCGTGAGAGCGTGGCCGTTCACCGATTTGACAGCCTCGGCAACCGAACCGTTCGTCATCGACGAATTCGGCTTCAGGTCCCAGGGATAGTTGCCCTCGCCCGCGCCCTTCATCGCCGCCGGAAACACCAGCACCTCCAATGCATCATCACCGCCGCGTCGCCCGGGCACAGACGCGATGCCGACGTAGTCGCCGGGCTTGATGTCCGACAGGGACACGCGAGCCATGCCGGACACGCCGAAGCCAGGCCTCAGCGCAATTGTCGCCTCCGGCCCCTCACGGGTCTTCACCACGAGCGCCGCCGTTCCGTCGAAGCTCGCGATGGTGCCGCGGACGCGGATGATCTCATCTGCACGCGCCAGGGTCGCATGGGCCGCTGCGAAGGCGGCGGCCAGCGCAAGGGCGCTAGCCAGCCGCCGTGTGTGTGTCGATATCAGCATGATCCCTCCTCGGACCGGGCAAGCGCTCGGTCCCACATGGAGCGCCATGCGGACGACGCGCAAATGGCGAATTCGCCCCCTACGCCGCGTAACGCAAGACCGCGGCGAGAGATCCGCCGCCGGGAATATCGGCCTTGCGCACGCCCAGGACGCGGCCGCCGGACAGGATGACGCGATCGGCAATCTCATCGACGACGCCGTAGTTGTCGGCGCTCGCCGCGTCGGCAAAGGAGACGCTGCCGTCGGCGCCGACGGTGCCCGGCAGCACCTCGTCGATATCGACCAATAGAACCTCGACGGCGCCGTGGGTGGCCGCCCGGGCCGCCTGGGCGATGTCGGTGGTGGCCCGGCCGTTGCCGCTGCGCGCCTCGAACAGCCCGGCGAACGCCTGAATGTCCTGCCGGTACAGGCCGTCGAGCACATCACGGGCGCGCTCGGCCAGTTGTGCGTCGGTCAGCGCCACCGGGCTGCCGGGGACCGACTGGTGCGCCAGATGGGCATAGCTGTTCACGGACGTGAAGATCGACGCGAGCGGCTCGGCCGCGGCCAGGACCAGCGGGATCTCGGAGCCGGCGAGCAGACCCCTCAGCGCGCCGTCGACCTTGCGCGCGAATTGGCGCAGCAGCACCTTCTGGCCTTCGGAGCCCTGGAGGCGGCCGCTCGGTGAACGGTCGTTGACGCTCGCGCGGTGCACGGCAGCGGCGGCGCTCTGGGGCATGCCCTCCACCTTGACCGTCGCCGCCGGCAGATCGGCGGTCACCTCGACGAGACGCGTGGCGCCTTCTGCAAGCGCCAGCACGTAGCACGTGTTGGGGAAAGTCACGGCCCGCAGCAGCGGCTTGAGATGGAAGCGGTCCGCCACCTCGATCATGGGCTTGAGCGCGTTGGCGAGACGGAAGGTGCGGAGGTTGTCGGGCGTCGCCAGGATCGCCAGGCTGTGGGCTTGGTAGTCCCAGAATTCGTCGTCGTCGACGAGGTCGTCCAGGTGCTCCGCCAGGGCCAGGACGCGGCGCTTGTCGGTCCCCTTCGCCTCGAGTTGATGCACCGCCTCTTTGGTCAGATTCTTCAGCGCGATGCGGTCCCGCCGTGGCGCGGCTGACCGGCGTCGTGGGTAGATAGATCGATACACACGCGTCGTCCCGATGCGCGATCAGAGCCTTCAGGTCGGCAGCAGTCGGAATGTCGACGTAGAGCATGACATGTTCCCCCGTGGACCGGCGTTCGCGCCCATTGCGCCGGGTGATGCAGTGCAGACAGCGGCAGCTGTGGTCAAGCCACCCACCCACCGATGGAGACCGAGCAGGCGAGCCACCGCAGGCCGGGCGCGCTCGTCCCTAGAACAAGCGGTCGGCGGGGTTGGGATCACGATGCTGCACGTATTCGACCTGCATGCCGTCGGGATGGCGCACCAGCATATTCCAGCCGGTCGGCACCACCTTGGGCGGCTCGATCACCTCGGCACCGATGGCCTGCAGATGGATGACGAAGCCCTCGATGTCGTCGACCATGAACGTGGCATGCGTCGCCACGAACGGCCGCAGGCTCTCCTCGCTGCCCGCAATGAAGAGGATGGACGCGACCTGCGCCAGCTTGAGATCGTAGGCGGGGTAGTCGAAGCGCAGCCGCGCCGTCTGGCCAATCAACCCTTCGTAGAAGGCGACGGCCTCATCGAAGCCGTCGAGCGGCAGATAGCGCCGCACCAGGACGTTGAGCACCTTCATCGGATGAGATCTCCATTTCGTAGGACATCGCGGCCGGCAACCCCAGGGTCCGATCGCCCTCGACCGTCAGCCGCGCCGCGACGGCTTGCCGCCGGCGACGCAGGGCCTCGGCCAGCCGATCGATCTGGGCGAGCTTGCCGCGCAGGGCGGCGAGGCAGACCTTTCCGTCCGCGCCGGCGTCGAGCGCATCAAGCAACGTGCGCAACTCGCGCGTCGAGAAGCCAGCCGCGATCAGGTCACGGACCCAGGCGGCCATCCGCAGGTCGACCTCCGACAGATTGCGGTAGCCGTTCGCCAACCGTGTCGGGCGAATGAGCCCGGCCGTCTCGTAGTGCCGCAACGTGCGTGCGCTGACGCCCAGATGCCGGGCTGCGTCCTGGATGTGCATCGGCTCCGTCCTTGCGGCCATGGTGCTAGCGCCTTCACGCTAGCGGCAAGGTCAAGGCCGTGTCGCACTTTATTGGGGCGCAGCCGACCGAAGGAAGATGCCGTCGGGCCGAGTGCAGCCGTTCAGGCTGCGGCCTCGACGGAAGGCGTCGCATCCGCGCCGATATGCGCAACCTCGAACGGCGTGGTCTGATAGATCTCGTTGATCCAGTTGCCGAACAGCAGATGGGCGTGGCCGCGCCAGGTATTGGAGGGCTGCCGGGCCGGATCGTCTCCCGGGAAATAGTTGAGAGGAAGTCGTGCGCTTCCCGGCCCCTCGATATCCCGGGAATACTCGTCGGCGAGTGACCTCGTATCGTACTCGAGATGATTGAACATGTAGAGCGACCGACATGACGGGTCGTCGAGCAGGCAAAGACCGGTCTCGTCGCTGTCGGCCAGCACGGTCAGACACCCTTCGCGCGGCAGGTCCTTGCGGCGGACCTCGGTCCAGCGCGAGACCGGAACAGCCACATCGTCGGCGAAGCCCCGCAGATAAGGCGACGACGGCGAACGGTTACGGTGCTGGAAGACGCCGAAGGCCTTCTCGGCGAGATCGTGCTTTGGCACGCCGTGGAAGTGCTGGACCGCCGCCTGCGCCGCCCAGCAGATCATGAAGCTCTTGTGGACGTGGGTCTGCGTCCAGTCGAAGACGCGGCGCAACTCGTCCCAATAGGTGACCTCCTCGAAGGGCAGCCGCTCCACCGGCGCGCCGGTCACGATGAAGCCGTCGAAGCGCTCGGCCCGCACCGCCTCCCAGGGCCGGTAGAAGGCCGCCATGTGGTCGGCGGCCGTATTGCGGGGCACATGGCCGGTCATCCTCACCAGCGTCAGTTCGACCTGGAGCGGGGTGGCGCCGATCAGCCGGGCGAGCTGAGTTTCGGTGCTGATCTTGTTGGGCATGAGATTGAGCAGCCCGATCCGCAGAGGTCGGATATCCTGCCGCCCGGCATCGGTCTCCCGCATGACGATGACGCCCTCGCCCTCGAGCGTGCGCCGGGCGGGAAGGTCATCGGAAATCTTGATCGGCATGGTCGCGTCGGCCCTTCAACTCTCGGGCGGACGCGTGCGGCCTGATCCGTTTTGTTGCCGGGTCGGCCGCATCCTCCCTTGGCAGGGAGCGCCACCTTGCTCGGACAGCAGGTTGGCGTCGGGGCGTCGCCCGCAACTCTTGATGCTGGCTAATGGTAATGCTCCGTCGCCGCCTCCGCAAGGCGCGGGCCCCTGGGCCCGGCCGCCGCCACGGCGGCCGCCGTGTCCCTCAGCCGCCAAGGCCGCTCCGCGTCCGCTGATAGCGGGCGGCGCCCCAGAACGAGAGCTGTGCGACGATGCCGGCGCCCGCCAGCACCACGGCTGCGGACAGCGCCGGGTCCGTGCCGAGGCCGACGAGTGCCGTGCACAGCCCCCCCACGGCCATCTGAATGAAGCCGTAGAGGCCCGACGCAGAGCCTATGATCCGTGGATCGACGCTCACCGCCTCCGTCAGCGCCGCCGGCGAGGCCGTGCCACCGCCGAGCGTGAAGACGAACATCGAGGCGATCGTCAGGCCGACCGACAGGTGCCCTGACACCACGGAGGCGAGCAGCACCAGCGCCGCGATCGCACTCAGGGCATTGGCACCGATCATCAGGCGTCGTGGCGGCACACGGCCCACAAGTCGGGTCGCCAGGATGCTGCCGACCCAGACGCCGAGGACGAGGATGGCGACGTAGACCCCCACCCGCTCGATCGGCTGGTGCAGGTCCTGCGTGAAGACGAAGGGCGCCGCCGCGATGAAGGCGTACATGGAGGTGGTGGCACAGCCGCCGCCGATGGCGAAGCCGAGAAACGCCGGTGAGCGCAGCAGGCGTCCATAGCTCCGCAACAGTCCGGCGCCGGCCGCCGCGGACGGGGCCGTCGTCTCCGGCAGCAGCCGCCAGGTCAGGACCAGGCCCGTGACGCCGAGGGCCGTGAGCCCGACGAAGATCGACCGCCATCCGGCCGAGCCGGCGAGCGCGCCGCCGAGCAGCGGCGCCAGGCCGGGCCCGACCGTCACCATCAGGTTGAGCAGCGCGAGCCGCCGCACGGCCTCGGTCGGCGCCGCCAGATCCCGCACGATCGCCCGGGCCAGCACCAGCCCGGCGCAGCCGCCGAGCGCCTGCAGCAGCCGCATCCCGATGAGCACGCGCACGTCGTCGGCCGCCGCCGCTCCCAGGCTGGCCACGATATAGATCGCCAGGCCCGCCATCAGCGTCGGCCGCCGCCCGAAGCGGTCGGAGACCGGGCCATAGATGAGCTGGCCCACCGCCAGCCCCAGGATGTAAAGGCTGATGGTCAGCTGCATCGACGGCGCACCGACGCCGAGGTCGCGCGCCGCCACCGGCAGCGCCGGGACGAAGACGTGCATGGCGAGCGTGCCGGTGAACGTCACCAGCGCCAGGAGCCACAGCGGCGCGCCTGCGCCGGCAACGGCAGCGGTGGGCGCCTTGCCGGGGTCCCTCACGCGGCGGCCTCCTCGGCGGCAAGGGTGCGGCAGATGTGCTGGAGCACGCGCGATGTGGTCGCCAGATCCTCATCGGACACGCCGACGAGCGCATCGTCCCGCACGCGGTGCGAGCTGTCCTCGACATGCTCGACCATGGCCTGCCCGGCCGGCGTCAGCACGATCGCCTTGGTGCGCCGATCGATGCCCTCCCGGCGCTCGACCAGGCCGGCCTCCTGCAACGCATCCAGCAGCCGCACCACGGCGGAGCTGTCGAGCGACAGGGAGTCCGCCAACTCCTTCTGATGCATGGCGCCAGGCGCCCGGGCCAGGCGGATGAGCGGCAGCCAGGTGGCCTCCGTGAGGCCGAACGGCTCAAGGCCGCGGTCGACGGCGCGCCGCCACAAGCGCGCCGTCAGCGCTAGCAGCGGCCCCAGGCCGCGCCGGACGGTCTCGTCGGAGGATGTCATGGGCACGCAGACACACACATTAGATGATACCTCAATAGATGACATATCATCTAAATCTGCGCAACATCTGCCATCCTTACCTCGCCCCTGCCCGGCCACCTGTTCGCGCCGTTCCGCCGTCGCGGCCGGCGCACGCTGTACCGCTCGTGCCATGCGCGCGACCAGGCGCCATGAGCACGGTCGTCACGGCGTCCTTGGCGCCGGCCGACAGCCCCGCAGAAACAGCCTGATCGAGCGCTCCGCCCGCTCGCGCTTGGCCTCGGTGAAATCGGCGGCCTCCAGGCCGTGGACGGCGAGATAGAAGGCGGGCCCGGTGGCCGCCTGCATCAGCTGCTGCGCGGCAAAGGCGATGTCCTCGATCTCGGCCTCGCCCCTGCCCACCGCATCCTTCAGGACGTCCTCGACGAGACGCACGGAGCGGGCCACGGGTCCCTCGAAGACCGTCCGCGCCAGCTCTGGAAAGCGCTCGACCTCCGACGTGGTGATGCGGTCGAGTGCGATGATCTCGGGCGTGAGAATCCACTCGAGCAGGTGGCAAACGAGCTGGCTCAGGCGCTCCTCCAACAGTCCCTCCAGAGCCGGGGCCCCCTCCAGCGGCCCGAGGTTGCGCTCCACCACCCGGTGGATCACCGCATCGAAGACCTGCGCCTTGGTGGCGAAGCGGCTGTAGACGGTGCGCTTCGCCACCCCCGCCGCGGCCGCGATGGCCTCCATGCTCGTGGCGTCGAAGCCCGAGCGCAGGAACAGGGCGGTGGCCGCGTCGAGCACGCGATGGGTCAGGTCGCCCGCCGCCTTGCGCGACGGCCGGCCGCTCCTTCGGGCCGGAAGACTCAAGCTCTTCGCAAGCGCGTTCGTCGTCACGGCGTACCTCTGCTCGGGCGCGGCGCCGGGGTCGCGGCCGTTCCGGGCACTATCCGCGCGCCCACGGCAGTTTTCCATAAGACTGCCGGCATCCGCCGGGTGAGAAAGCGCTCCCGAATGACACGGCCTCGTGCTATTAATCGCTCTATCGCAGGCTACACCTGACCTGCGGACAAACAAGGGACCGGCGCACAATGCCGGCCCGCATTCGAGCGATCGCAGCGCGACGGCCTTCCCCGCGAGCCGCCACGGCGCGACGCGGGAGGAAGCCATCGTGACGACAAGCGACATTCTGATTCACCAGGATCTGCTAATTCCCCAAGACACGGCCGCAGCTCTCGTCGACCCCACGGCCTATGCCACGCCGCGCCTCCACGAGACCTACGCCTGGCTGCGCGCCAACAATCCGCTCGGCGTCGCGGAGCCCGAGGGCTTCGACCGCTTCTGGGTGGTCACCAAGCACGCCGACATCCTGGAGATCAGCCGCCAGAACGCTCTGTTCCGCAGCGGCGAGCGGCCAACGACGATCACGGACCAGGCGTCCGATGCCCGCGTGCGCGCCATGACCGGCGGCAGCCCGCACCTCGTACGCTCGCTCGTGCAGATGGATGCGCCCGATCACTTGAAATACCGCGCCCTGACCCAGGCGTGGTTCATGCCTGCGAACCTGCGCAAACTCGAGGAGCGCATCCGCGACATCGCCCGCACCGCGGTGGATCGCCTGGCGGCATTCGACGGGCGCTGCGACTTCGTGACCGATCTGGCGCTCGGCTATCCCCTGCACGTGATCATGGAGATCCTCGGCGTGCCGGAAGAGGACGAGCCGCGCATGCTGAAGCTGACCCAGGAACTGTTCGGCGTCCGCGATCCGGACAAGGCGCGCAAGGCAGCCGAGCTCAGCCCCTCGCAACTGGCCGAGCTGATCCAGCTGTCGATCGCCGATTTCGGCGCCTATTTCGGTGCCATGAGCGCCGACCGCCGGGCCCATCCCCGTGACGACCTGGCGAGCATCATCGCCAACGCCAGTATCGACGGCAAGCCGATCTCGGACTTCGAGGCGATGAGCTATTACATCATCGTGGCGACGGCCGGCCACGACACCACGTCGGCGACCACCTCCACCATTCTCTGGGCTCTGGCGCAGAACCCGGCAGAGCTCGCCAAGGTCAAGGCCGATCCCTCGCTCATCCCGAGCCTGGTCGAGGAAGGCATCCGCTGGGCGACGCCCGTGAAGACGTTCATGCGCTCGGCGACGGCGGACTACGAGCTCAGGGGCCGCACCATCGCCAAGGACGACTGGCTGATGCTCTGCTACGCCTCCGGCAACCGCGACGAGGAGGTGTTCGACGATCCCTTCGTCTTCCGGGCCGACCGCAAGCCGAACAAGCAGCTCGCCTTCGGCTACGGCGCCCACCTCTGCCTCGGCCAGCACCTGGCCAAGATGGAGATGCGCATCCTGTTCGAGGAACTGCTGCCGCGCCTCAAGTCGGTCGAGCTCGCGGGCGAGCCGAAGCTGACCGAGGCGGTGTTCGTGTCCGGCCTCAAGTCGCTGCCGATCCGCTTCCAGATGGCGTGATGTCGCCGGGCGGCGCAGGGCGTGGCCTCGGCATTGCCGGCACCACCGCGCGCCTTGATGAAAGGGCGGCCGCACGATTGAATGATCCCACGGCGGCGTCGGGGCTGATGCCCGACGACCGACCGACGGGCGAGCGGACAAGGCCGCCTGAACAAAAGTGGGAGGAATGCGTGAAGAGGCTCTATCGTGCGGCTGGCGCCTGCGCCGCCGCAACCATCGTGCTGTCCGCCGTCGCAAGTCCGGCAAGCGCGGAGAAGGCCGCCGGGCCGGGCGTCAGCGACAGCGAAATCAAGATCGGCAACACCATGCCTTACAGCGGGCCGGCCTCGTCGCTCGGCGCCGTCGGCCGGGTCGCCGGCGCCTATTTCAGGATGATCAACGAGCAGGGCGGCATCAACGGGCGCAAGCTCACCCTGCTCAGCCTCGACGACGGGTTCGCCCCGCCCAAGACCGTCGAGCAGACGCGCAAGCTCGTCGAGAGCGACGGCGTCGCCTTCATGTTCGCCACCATGGGAACGGCGCCGAGCTCGGCCATCGCCAAGTATCTCAACGGTGCCAAGGTGCCGCAGATCTTTCTGATCAGCTCCGCCTCGAAGTGGAACGATCCGAAGAACCAGCCCTGGTCGATCGCCTTCCCCTGGCAGCCGCCCTATGCGAATGAGGCAGCGATCTACCTGAGCTATATCCGCAAGCAGAAGCCCGACGCCCGCATCGCCCTGCTCTACCAGAACGACGACGCCGGCAAGGAGTATCTCAAGGGCACGCGGGACGCGCTCGGCGCCGATGCCGACAAAGTCATCGCCGCCGCCTTGCCGTTCGAGGTGGCCGACCCCACGGTCGATTCGCAGATCCTGGCGCTCGCCGCCACCAAAGCCGACGCACTGATGATCTACGGGGTCACGCCGCGCGCCTGCTCCCAGGCGATCCGAAAGACCGCCGAGATCGGCTGGACGGCGGTGCGCTTCCTCGCCGGCGGCTGCGCCAATCCCGAAACGGTGCTCAAGCCCGCGGGACTGGAGAATGCAGCAGGCCTGATCAGCGTCATCGCCTTCAAGCCGATCACGGCCGGGCCGCAGACGGACCCGGCGATCATCGCCTATCTCGATTTTATGAAGAAGTATTCGCCGGAGCTCGATCCCCTGAACTCCAACGGATCCTACGCCTATACGATTGCCGGCGCCCTGACGAAAGTACTCCAGCAGGCGGGCAGCGACCTGACGCGCGAGAATATCATGCGGCAGGCGGCCAACCTGAAGGACGTCGAGCTGCCGCTGCTGCTGCCCGGCATCCGATTGAACACCAGCCCGGACGATTTCCGTCCCTTGCGCGACGGCTATCTCGCCCAGTTCAAGGGTGGGGAGTGGGTCGCCTTCGGCGATCTGATCAAGGGCCAGTGACGGCGGCCGGCTCGTCGATCCGATGCAATCGGACGATGTCTTCCGGTTGGCAGAGCTCGAGCCGGACCGTTGACGAAGCTCGGCACAGGCTCGATGCTGTCGCAATGAACGACAAGCCGTCCGAAGGCGGCAATGGGAGGAACGGCATGGAACAGCCCCGCACGGCGGCGTTGCGACTATTGGCGCTCGCGGCCACGGCGCTCGCCGCGTCGGCGAGTTCGGCCCTGGCGCAGAAAACCTACGATCCCGGCGCGAGCGACACCGAGATCAAGGTCGGCAACACCACCCCCTACAGCGGTCCCGTCTCCCCCTACAGCCTCATCGCTAAGACGGAGGCTGCCTACTTTCGCATGATCAACGAGAAGGGCGGTGTCAACGGGCGCAAGATCAAGTATATTTCCTATGACGACGCCTACAGTCCGCCCAAGACGGTCGAGCAGACGCGCAAGCTGGTGGAGAGCGACGAAGTCCTGCTGATGTTCAGCGCGCTCGGCACCCCCACCAACACGGCCGTTCAGAAATACCTGAACGGCAAGGGCGTGCCGCAATTGTTCATCTCGACCGGTGGCAGCCAGTGGGGTAATCCAAAACAGTTCCCCTGGACCATGGGCTATACGCCGACCTATCGGGGTGAAGGCCGCATCTACGCCCGCTACATCCTTCAGAACCACCCGGGCGCCAAGGTCGCGATCCTCTATCAGAACGACGACTACGGTAAGGACTACCTGGCCGGCTTCAAGGACGTGGTCGGCGAGAAGTACGGCAAGCTGGTCGTGGCCGAGGCGACCTACGAGGGCAACGACCCCACCATCGACAGCCAGATCCTGCGGCTCCAGGCATCGGGTGCCGACGTCTTCTTCAACGTGACGACGGCGAAGTTCGCCGCCCAGTCGATCAAGAAGATGGCCGAGATCAACTGGAAGCCGGTGCACCTCCTCAACAGCGTATCGAGCTCGGTGGGCTCGGTGCTGAAGCCCGCCGGCTTCGAGAATGCCAAGGGCATCATCTCCGTCGCCTACCTCAAGGATGCCACCGATCCGCAGTGGAAGGACGACCCGGGCTACAAGGAATGGTCCGCCTTCATGGACAAGTACTTTCCCGAGGGCGACCGCGCCAACTCCTTCACCGTGCTCGGCTTTTGCACGGCGCGCACGCTGGTGCGCGTGCTCGAGCAGGCCGGCGACACCCTCACGCGTGCCAACGTGATGAAGCAGGCGGCCGATCTGAAGGACGTGGAGGTCGGCATGCTGCTGCCGGGCGTCACGGTCAACACCAGCCCGACAGACTATTTCCCCGTCGAGAAGGAGCAGTTGCAGCGCTTCAACGGCGAGCGGTGGGAGTTGTTCGGGCCCATCGTCACCGGCGAGTGACGTCGACGCGGGCCGCCGGCGCACGTGCTATGCTGCCGGCCCGCGGCGCTCGAAGGCCAGGACGACATCCTCCAGATCGTCGAACAGCATCGCCGGACCGATCTTGTCGAGGACGCCGGCACGGCGCAGGAGCTGCATCGGCTCGTTGTGGAGCTCGGCGACGCCGAGCGTCAGCCCGCGCCGGGCGAACGCGGCGTGCACCTCTTCCAGCATGGCCGCGGCCGTCGAATCGAGCTGAACGACCGCGCTGGCGTCGAGGACGAACCAGCGGGTATCGGCGGGCTGCGCGTCGGCGAGGCTCTCGAGCCGGGCTCGGACATAGTCGACGTTGAAGAACAGGATGCTGCCCTCGATCAGGCAGACAGCCAGGCCGGGAACCGGACGCGCCGCCTGCGAGCGATGCAGCTTGTAGAAGCCGAACTGCCCCGGGATTCGGCCGAGCAGGGCATCGCGCGGCCGCATCTCCTTGAGCAGCACGTAGCAAAGCGTCGCGGCAACGGCGATGACCACCCCGCTCAGCACCCCGAGGCTGACGGCGCCCCACATGCCGATCAGGGCGAAGACGAACTCCATGCGACTGGCGCGCCAGACTGCCCGCAAGCCATCGATGTCGATGAGGCTCAGGGCCGCTGCCGCGAGGACGGCGCCGAGCGCCGGGACGGGCAGCAGCCGCAGGGCGCCGTTCAGGTAGAGCAGCATGATCGTGAGCGCGAGGGCCGCGACCAGGCCCACCATCTGCGAGCGGCCGCCCGCCGACAAGTTGATGGCGGTGCGCGAGTCCGACACGGTGACGGGAAAGCCGCTGAACAGGCCCGACGCGATGTTGGCCGCCCCCAGTCCGGCGAGCTCCCTATCGGTATCGACGCGGAAATTGCCGCGCGCGCCGAAGCTGCGGGCCGCCACGAGGCCCGAGCTGAAGCTCACCAGCCAGACCGCTCCGGCGCCGAGCAGCAGCTCGCTGAGCGGCAGCTTGATGTCGAGGGGGAAGGACAGCGCCGGGAGCGCCTCCGGCAGGCTTCCCACCACCTTGATGCCTTTGCCTTCGAAGTCGAACAGCGCCGATGCGATGCCGGCCACGATGACGACCACCAACGGTCCGGGAACCGGTGAACGCACGCGCGTCAGCAGCATCAGGAGCGCGAACATGGCGGCCCCGAGCGCGACGGATGGCCAGTGAACCAAGTCGGCCTTGCGGAAGAGCTCGAGGAAGGGCGGAAACAGGCCGTCGGACTCGATCTTCAGGCCCGTGAAACGGCCGATCTGGCCCACGAAAATGGAGATCGATATGCCGCTGATGAAGCCGATCAGGATGGGCCGTGACAGAAAGGCCGCGATCGCGCCAAGGCCGATCTTGCTGGCGGCCAGGCAGAGCGCCCCGACCGCCAGCGCCAGCGCCGCAGCGGCGGCGACCCGATCAGCCGGAGTTGCGGCGCTCATGCCGGCGAGAACCGCCGCCAGCACCGTCATGGTCGCCGCGTCCGGCCCGACCATGAGCTGGCGCGAGGGGCCGAACAGCGCATAGCCGACCAACGGCAGAATGCTGGAATAGATGCCCACCTCGACCGGCAGGCCGGCGATGGCCGGATAGGCGATGGCGCTCGGTATGGCGACGGCCGCGACCGCGAGCCCGGCGGTGATATCCGAGCGCAGCCAGTTCGCCTCGTAGCCCGCAAGCCCTCGGATTATCGAAAGTCGGGTCCACATGACTTCGCCCCACCACCACACGGCGCGACGCGCAAGGGCAACGCCCCGCCGGGCTGCCCGGCCGTTCGACCGGCGCGGCCCTACCGGCCGCGCCGACGCCGTCACGGACAATAGCCGAATGCAGGCTCATATCGTGTTCGCGAATCGAGCGGTCCGAAGATCTTGCCGCCCCTACTTTGGGATGACCTGCGGAGGGGCGACGGCCGCGTCGCGCGCGGACGTGCCTCCTCCCCTACGCCGGGAGGTGCTTCTCGCAAGCGGCGAGCAGCGTGCACAGCGCGATGACCTCGGCCGCCTGCTCGACCTCGGCAAGGCTCGGATAAGTCGGAGCGATGCGCAGGGTCCTGTCGTCCGGGTCGTGGCCATAGGGGTGCGTCGAGCCGGCCGGCGTCAGCGCCAGGCCAGCGGCCTTGGCGAGCGCGACGATGCGCGCCGCCGTCCCCGCCGCCCCGTCGAGCACGATGAAGTAGCCGCCGAGCGGCTTGCTCCAGCGCGCGACGCCGTAGGGACCGAGGCGGCGCCCAAGGACTTCGTCAACCGCCGCGAATTTCGGGGCGATCAGCGCCCGGTGCTTCTCCATATGGGCGCCGATGCCGGCCGTATCGCGCAGGAAGCGGACGTGGCGGAGCTGATTGAGCTTGTCCGGGCCGATGCTGCGCTTGCCGGCGCAACCCAGATACCAGCCGACGTTGGCCGGCGAAGCGGCGAGGAAGGCGAGCCCGGCCCCGGCCAGCGTCACCTTCGAGGTGGAGGCGAAGACCACCGGCCGGTCCCCATGGCCGGCCTCGGCACAGGCGTCCAGGACGTTGCGCAGCTGCGGCCTCGCATCGGTGAGGTGATGCAGCACGTAGGCGTTGTCCCACAGGATGCGGAAGTCACTCGCCCCGGTCCACATCTGTGCCAGGCGGGCCACGACCGCGTCGCTGTAGGTCTCGCCGCTCGGGTTGGCGTATTGCGGCACGCACCAGATGCCCTTGACGGACGGGTCGGCGGCCAGCCGCTCGACCTCGTCCATGTCCGGCCCCTCGCCGGTCAGCGCCACCGGAATCAGCTTGATGCCGAGGGACTGACTGAGCGCGAAATGTCGGTCGTAGCCCGGCACCGGACTGATCAGGCTGATGGCCTCCTCCTTCACCCATGGCCGCTCGCCGCCGGGCACTCCATGGAGCAGTGCGTAGACCAGCACGTCGTGCATCAGGGCCAGGCTCGAGTTGTTGCCGGCGACGATCTGCTGCGGCGGAGCGCCGAGCACCGGCGCGAACAGGGCGCGCACCTCGGGCAGTCCCTGGTTGCCGCCGTAGTTGCGGGCGTCCTCGCCCGCCTCGGTGAAGTGGTCGCCGTTGCCCGGCAGGGCCAGCATGCCGGCTGCCAGATCGAGCTGCTCGGGCGACGGCTTGCCGCGCGTCATGTCGAGCGCAAGGCCACGGCTTTTGAGCGCCTCATGCTCGCGCACGAGGTCCGCGTGGAGGGCGCGCAGCGCGTCTGCGCTCATCTCGGCCAGGGCCGTCATCGGGCATGTCCGTTGTTCAGGGGATTGGACCGCTCCTGAATACTGCCGAGGAGCGCGTTGCGCCATATGCGGCTGCGGGCAGATCACCGGTTCTCGACGGGACACAACGACGCCGTTCGTACCCGAGCGGCGCGGTTCGCGCTCCTCCAGGCTGCCACGCCGCCTGGACGAGCGCCGCGCCGTGTCCGGGACCGCTCACACGCATACCTACCGATTGACATAAAAATCTACCACCTAGTATATGAAGTCTCCTTGACGCCGAGGCTCGCGCCCGGAACTCGCAAGAGAGATCCGGGCGCGGCCATGGGGCGCGACGCACCAACACCGGAGATTTGGCACCGTGAAGCACACAAGGCGTTTGCGCGTCGCCGTCATCGGCGCCGGCGCTTCAGGCGTGATGGCCTACGTCAAGCTGAAGCAGCATGGCCACGACGACGTCCAGCTCTTCGACAAGGGCGACGACTTCGGCGGCACCTGGCGGGACAACACCTATCCCGGCCTCGCTTGCGATGTTCCCTCGCACCTCTATCGCTATTCCTTCGAGCCCTATGCCGAGTGGTCGCGCGTCTGCTCGTCGGGGCCTGAGATCCTGAGCTATTTCAAAGCGGTGGCGGGCAAGCATGAGGTCGGCCGGGCGACCGAGTTCGGGGTCGAGGTGCTCGGGGCGGAGTTCCTGGAGGGCTGCTGGTACCTGGAGACGTCCAAGGGACCGCGCGGCCCTTTCGATGCGGTCGTCTCGGCCATGGGCATCCTGCGGTTCCCGCTCTATCCGGACATCGCGGGCCGCGATGCGTTCGCGGGCGCCAGCTTCCACGCCTCGCGCTGGGACCATTCCGTGGCCCTGGCGGGCAAGAGGGTGGGCGTGATCGGCACCGGCTCGACAGCGATCCAGATCGTATCGGCGACCGTCGATACGGTCGGCGAGCTCAAGATGTTCCAGCGCACCGCGCAATGGATCATGCCGCTGCCCAACAAGGCGATTCCGGAGGAGACGAAGCAACGTTACCGCAGCGATCGCGCCGCTCTCGAGATGGAGTATGCCCGCCTCGCCGACGCTTTCAACGGTCGCTTCGCGGCAGCCGTGGTCGGCGATAATCCCGAAGCCTACGACCGCATCGCCCGCCAGTGCCGGGAGCATCTCGCCACCGTTCGCGATCCCGACCTGCGCGCCAGGCTCACCCCTGACTACGAGGTGGGCTGCAAGCGCCTGATCATGTCGGACAGCTTCTACGAGGCGATCCAAAGGCGCAACGCAACGCTGGTGACCGAGCGCATCGAGCGGATCATGCCCGAAGGCGTGCTGACCAGCGAGGGCCGCCTGCACGCGCTCGACGTGATCGTGTTCGCCACCGGCTACGACGCCCACACATTCGTGGCACCGATGGAGGTGCGCGGGCGAGACGGGCTCTCGCTCGCGGAAGCCTGGGCGGACGCGGCCGAGGCGTATCTCGGCGTCACCGTTCCGGGGTTCCCGAACTGGTTCATGATCGGCGGCCCGAACAGCCCGATCGGCAACTTCTCGTTCATCATGACAGCCGAGCGCCAGTTCGGCTACGCGCTCGCGCTGATCGACCGTCTGGCCGACGATCTCAGGGAGGTTTCGCCGACCCCCGAGGCGACGAAGCGCTTCAACGAGGCCATCAAGGCCAAGATGCCGGACACGATCTGGGTCAGCGGCTGCCGCAGCTGGTACATGGACCGCAACGGCAATATCGCGTCCTGGCCGTGGAACTACGAGCGCTTCGAGGCCGAGATGCGCGAACCGGATCTCGACCACTTCGAAATCGTCCGCCAATAGGCTTGCATTGCTTGGTGCCTATTTGGCCGCCGCCCTCCGGCGGCGCGGCGCGGCCCGGCCTGTCGCGGTGCCACCCTTGCCGGGCGCCGCGGAGGCCACCCCGGACTGGCACTTGGCGCCCGCAAGCTTGAGCGCGAGGTCAGCCATCTCGTCACACAGTTGCTCAGGCGAGAGCCGCCCCGCGGGGGAGTACCACCGGTGCGCCCAGCGCACCATGCCGCTGATCGCCAGGGACGCGACCGCCGTATCCCGGACTTCGAACTCGCCACGCCGCACGCCGTCGCGGAGCAGAGCCGCGAGCTTGTTGTCGAATTCTTTCTGCGTCTTGCGGATGGCCTCGATCTTCTCGGGGCTGAGGTTCTTCTCCTCCTCGAGGAGAATCGCCGTGAAGCTTCGCTGCTCGATGTTCTTGAGCAGGTAGACCTTGGTGAATGCGACGAGGCGCTCGGACGGACTGCCCTCTTCGGCCTCGAGGAGGCCGACGACCCCCTGGTAGAGATCGCTATAGACGACATCGAAAAGCTCTTCGAGAAGCGAGTACTTGCTATTGAAATAGGTATACACGAACGGCTTGGTCACACCGAGAGACGAAGCGATGTCATCCAGCGTCGTTTTCTGAAACCCCTTCTCATAAAAGAGCTTGGCTGCGGCCTCGATGATAAGCTTCTTCTTGTATTCGCGAACAGTCTTCTTCGCGTCCAGCGCAGCTTTCATTACGGCTCCATGCAGGCGCAGTCCAAGTGAGGCCCGGCTCCCATACCACGGAAGGCGCGGGCGAGCCAGGCCGGAACTTAATTATACCGTGTTGACGAAAAACATACCATATAGTAGCCATTCCTCCACGACGGTCGCGCAAAATGGCAGTGCGCCCGTGAAGCGACGACGAAGGCTCCGCAAGCCGATCTTCGGCCGGGGGTGTGCAAGAGGCCTGCAAGCATCAGTCCCGGACCGGGATCGGAGAGGGCGGACCCGGCCGCCCTAAAGGGCCCGGACGGGACCGGTGCCGCGCCCACCGAACCGCAGCAATAGGCGTCAGCAAGGCTGGCGAACGAGACCACTCGACAATAACGACGGGGGAAACGATGAAGAGGCAGCTTGTCGCATCTGTTTTCGTAGCGCTTCTCGGCTGGACGCCGACGCAGGCCGCGGAGGCGCCGGTCAAGATCGGACTTCTGGAAGACATGTCCGGCATCTTCGCCGACATATCCGGCAAGGGCTCGGCGCAAGCCGCCCGCATGGCGATCGAGGACTTCGGCGGCACCGTGCTCGGCCGGCCGATCGAGCTCTTGGTGGCCGACCACCAGAACAAGCCCGACATCGCCTCCGCGACAGCGGCGGAGTGGATCAAGGACAAGCGCATCGACATGATCACCGGCGTCGCGCACTCGGCGGCGTCTCTGGCTGTGCGCGAGCTGACGCGCGGGGCCGGGGTCGTCGACATCATGTCGAGCGGCGGATCGACCGATCTGACCAACAAGGCGTGCTCGCCGACCGGCTTCCACTGGTCGTGGGACAGCTACATGCTGGTCAAGTCAACCGGCGAGGCGGTGGTCAAGGACGGCGGCAAATCCTGGTTCTTCCTGTCGACGGACAGCGCTTTCGGCGTCGCCTCCCAGCGCGAGGCGACGGCCGTCATCGACCAGAATGGCGGCACCGTGAAGGGGTCCGTCAAGGTCCGCCACGGCCTCCCCGACATGACGTCGTTCCTGCTGCAGGCGCAGAACTCGGGCTCACAGGTGGTGGGGCTGGCGATCGCCGGCTCGGACTTCATCAACTCGGTCCGCCAGGCGTCCGAATTCGGCATCACCGCGTCCGGCCAGTCGCTGGCAGCGCTGGTGGCCTTCATCACGGACGTGCACAGCATCGGCCTCCAGAACGCCCAGGGGATGTATATCTCCGAGCCGTTCTATTGGGATCTGACCGACGAGACGCGGGCGTTCTCCGAGCGCTTCTCAAAGGCCGTGGGCGCCATGCCCACGACGATCCAGGCGGGCATCTACAGCGCCGTCTTCCATTACCTCAAATCCGTCAAGGCGGCTGGATCGACTGAAGCAAAGGCCGTGGCCGCCAAGATCCGCGAGCTGCCGGTGAACGATTTCTGGACGGTCGACGCGCGGGTGCGCGAGGACGGCCGCGTGCTGCGGCCCGTCCATCTCTTCCGGGTGAAGACGCCGGCCGAGTCGAAGCGGCCGTGGGACTACTACCGCCTCGTCTCGACGCTCGACGGCGCCGCCGCCGCCCGCCCGTTGGCGGACAGCACCTGCGGCTTCATCAAGCAAGACTGAGCCGCGCCCGCGGCCTTCGAAACCCCCGACTTCGCCAGGACATCACCCATGGACAACGTTTGCATCGTCACCGGCTCGTCCCAGGGCGTCGGACAAGGGATCGCCAAAGTGTTCCTGGACCGCGGCCACGCGGTGCTCGGCACCGACATCAAGGCGGCGGCGGACGAGTTGAGCTGCCACGCGCGCTACGTTCACCACCGGGCCGACCTGCGAACGCCCGAGGGGTGCGAGCAGGTGGTAGCGGCTTGCCTCGCCCGCTTCGGGCGGATCGACGCGCTCGTCAACAACGCGGGTCTCGGCAACGCCCGCCCCTTCGACGAGACCACCGAGGCGGACTATGCCCGCTACTACGACATCAACGTCGGATCGGTACTGACGCTGACCCGGCTCGTCCTGCCGCATCTGAAGACGAGCGGCGGCGCGGTGGTGAACATCGCCTCGGCGTTCGGCCTGGTCGGCGCGGCCGGCAGCGCCGCCTACGTGCCGACGAAGTATGCCGTCGTCGGCATCACCCGGATGCTCGCGACAGAATTCGGCCGCGACGGCATCCGCGTCAACGCGGTGGCACCGGGGCTGGTGTGGAGCCCGGGCACCGACGAGCGCATCCGCACCGACGCGTGGTGGCAGCGCATGATGATCGAGGGCTGTCCGCTCGGCCGGGTGGGACAGCCGGAGGAGATCGGCGAGGCCTGCTTCTTCCTGGCCTCTCCCTCGGCCCGTTTCATCACCGGCGTGGTGCTGCCGGTCGACGGCGGCTGGTCGATCGCCAAGTTCCTGCCCAGGCCGCGCTAGAGCGCCTTCGAGCGAAGCGGACGCCGGTTCGCGTGAAGAAAACGCGACAAGTCAAACAGATAGAGTATTTCGGCGATTCGAAGAAACGCGGAAATGCACTAGAATTGTCCACCGGTCGAGGCCGGCCCATCCACTCCCTATTCGCAGGCGACATGTTCAAGGAGCACCCGTGGCCTCCCACGACCCCCGCGTTCCCGAGCGCCGCCGTGCCGTTCTCCGCTACCTGCTCGAGCAGGCTGCGGCCGACTTCGCCGATCGTCCGTTCATCCGCTTCGGCGACGGCAGCGCCGTCAGCTATGGGGCGTTCAAGCGCCAGGTCGAGCAGGCCGCCGCCGGCCTCGCCGCCCTCGGCGTGAAGCAGGGCGACACCGTCACCGTATGGCTCCCCAACGGCACCGAGTTGATCCGCCTCTGGTTCGCGATCAACTGGCTCGGTGCCACCTACGTGCCGATCAACGTGGCCTACAGGGGCGGCTTGCTCGCCCACGTGATCGCCAACGCGGGCTCGCGGGTGATCGTTGTCAGCGTCGACCTGGTGGGGCGCCTGGCCGATATCGACACCGCCGAGCTTGCGACATGCGTGGTGGTCGGCGGCGGGGCGGCGCCGGTGGCCGGCCTGCGCATGCTCGCAGCCGAGACCGCGCTCGCCGGCGACCCCCTCGCCATCCCCCCGCTCGAGCGACCCATCGAGCCGTGGGACCTGCAGAGCATCGTCTACACATCGGGGACGACCGGACGCTCCAAGGGAGTCGCCAGCTCCTACGCGCACCTTGCCCACATGAGCGGTCCGCAGAGCTTCTACATGCTCGACCGCGGCGACTGCGTGCTGCTCTACCTGCCGCTGTTCCATATCGGCGGCACCCTGCCGGTCTACGCCATGCTCATGCGCGGTGGCACGATCGGCCTTGCCGGCGAGTTCACCACCGAAGGCTTCTGGCCGGCGGTCCGGTCCACGGGGGCCACCTTCGTCATCCTGCTCGGGGTGATGACCGGGTTCATCGCCAAGCGACCGCCCTCCCCGGGCGACCGCGACCATCCCCTGAGGAAGGTGATGATGATCCCGCTCGACGACGGCTGGCGCGACTTCGGCGACCGCTTCGGCGTCGACGTCTGGACGCTCTTCAACATGACGGAGCTCAACGTGCCCATCGTCTCGCGGGCGAACCCGCCCAAGGCCGGCACCTGCGGACGGCTGCGGCCCGGCGTCGACGCACGGATCGTCGACGAGCACGACTGCGAGGTGCCGGACGGCACGGTCGGCGAGCTGATCGTGCGGGCCGACGCTCCCTGGGCCCTCAACTCCGGCTACCACAAGGACCCGGAGGCGACCGCGCGGGCCTGGCGCAACGGCTGGTTCCACACGGGCGACGCCTTCAGCCGGGACGCGGAGGGCGACTATTTCTTCGTAGACCGCATCAAGGACGCCATCCGGCGGCGCGGCGAGAACATCTCGTCCTTCGAGGTCGAGGCGGAGATCCTGGCTCACCCCGCCGTCAGGGAATGTGCCGTGGTCGCCGTTCCGAGCGAAAGCTCGGAGGATGAGGTGCTGGCGGTGGTCTCGCCGGTTCCGGGGCAGCCCATCGATCCGGCCGAGCTGCTCACGTTCCTGAGGCCCCGCCTCGCCCATTTCATGCTGCCCCGCTACATTCGGGTGCTGCCGGATCTGCCGAAGACGCCAACCCAGAAGGTCGAGAAATATGTGCTGCGCCGCGCGGGGCTCGCAGGCGACGCCTGGGATCGCGAGCAGGCCGGCGTGAGAATCGCCCGCGAGAAGATCCGCGGCTGATGCGATGGGAGACAAGGAGAGCTGGATGTCGTCACCTCTGTTCGGCGCGCTTCCCGCGCTGGCGGCCGACCAGTGGCCGGAAAGAGTCGCCCTCACGTTCCGTGGCGCGACCCTCACCTTCGGCGAGTTGGAGGAGCGCGTCGACCTGGCGGCGCGCGGCCTCCTCGCCCTCGGCCTTCGCCCGGGCGACAAGGTGGGGCTGCTGATCACCAACCGGCCAGAGTTCGTCATCGCGATCTTCGCCGCGCTGCGCGTCGGCTGCGTCGCCGTGCCCCTGAACACCCGCTACCGGGAAAACGATCTCGCCTACGTCCTGGCGCGGGCCGACTGCCGGGCGCTGATCACGGTCGACCAGTCTGGGCCGGTCGACTACCTCGCCATCGTCGCGGCCATCCTGCCCGAGCTCTCGTCCCAGCCGCCCCTCCTGTCGGGCGGGTTTCCGCATCTCCAGCAGGTGATCGTCATCGGCGCACGCAGCCTTCCGGGAACGCTCGCCTGGCCGCAGCTGATGGCACTCGGCGATGGTGTCGACAGGGCGACCATGCGCCGGCGCCAGGACGCCGTATCGCCCGGCGACCTCGCTCTGGTCATCTTCACCTCCGGGACCACGGGACATCCCAAAGGCGTCATGCACGACCACAGCAATCTCAGGTGCATCGCCGAACGCAACGCGCTCTGGCGGCTGGCGCCGGGCGAGGTCACGGTCAACTACCTGCCCATGTTCCATCTCTACTCGCTCAGCGAGATCGTCGTCTCGAGCCTGCTGGGAGGGGTCACGCAGATCGTGCTGGAGACCTTCGACGCCGAGGCGGTGCTCGATCTCGTCGAGAGCGAGCGCGTGAACATCGTGCACGGCTTCGACACCCACTATGCCGACCTGCTGCGGGCGCAGGCCCGCCGGCCGCGCGACCTCGCCAGCCTTCGCTTCGGCACCTTTCCGTCCGGCATGGACAGCACGATCCCCGTCTGCCTGGAAACCCAGAGCCGGCTCTGTCCGACCGTGACCGGGATCGGGTCATCGGAAACCTGGAGCTGGATCGCCACTTGCCCGATCGAAGCCCCCGAGGATGAGCGCTGCCGCTTGTCCGGGCGCCCGCTGCCGGGCGTCGAGATCAGGATGGTCGACCCGGCGACCGGCACGGACGTGCCGGAGGGGACGCCGGGGGAGATGCTGTTCCGCGGCTACACCGTCATGAAGGGCTACTTCGCCGACCCCGAGGCGACGGCGGCGGCACTCGACGCCGACGGCTGGTACCACAGCGGCGACCAGGGGATCATGTATGCCAACGGCTGCTTCCGCTTCACCGGCCGCTACAAGGAGATGCTCAAGGTCGGCGGCGAGAACGTTTCGGCCCAAGGTGTCGAGTTCGAGCTGAAGCAGCTCGTGCCGGCCATCGAGCAGGTCGCCGTCGTACCCCTGCGTGATGAGCGGCTGTCCGAGGTGCCCGTCGCCTATGTCGTGATGCCCGAGCCGCGAGCGCTGGGCGAGGACGAGATCATCGCTGCCTGCCGCGGCAAGATCGCGAGCTTCAAGATTCCGCGGCACGTTTTCTTCGTCGACGAGCTGCCGCAGACCCCCTCGGGCAAGGTGCAGCGCTACATCCTCAAGGCCAGGGCCGAAGACGACGTCGGACGCAAGCTCAACCGCGGCACCTGTTAGGCTGCTGACGGCGCCGTTCGCGGGCGACCCGGCCCGGGTCGACGACCTATCGTGCTTAGAGCATTTCCCGATCAGATGGAATCATCTGATCGGTTAGAAATGCTCTAGGTCTTTGAATCTGATGTGCTTCTCTCTGATCGGGTGATTCCACCCGATCAAGAAGCGCTCTAGCGAGAGCGCGGCCGAGGGTGGAGGGATGGTACTCGAACAGGCGGGTCGGCCTCGGACGCGTTCGCTGACATTGGTCACTCTTCCCATTTGTCTTCGTATTGCGCTCAGCTGAGTTCTTGTTGTGCTCAGCTGAGTTCTTGGGCAATTCCGATGAGAAGCCCTTCTGGCCCACGGATGTAGCAGAGCCGATACGCGTCCTTGTACTGGACGACTTCGCCCACGAGCTGCGCGCCACGCATGCGGAGCCTCTCAAGCGTCTCGTCGACGTCGTCCACGGCGAACATGACGCGGAGGTAGCCTAGAGCGTTGACCGGGGCGTTCCGGTGATCGGCGACGGCAGGCGGCGCGAGGAAGCGCGAGAGCTCGAGCCGGCTGTGGCCGTCCGGTGTGCGCAGCATGGCAATCTCGACACGCTGATCGCCCAGTCCAGTGACACGTCCGGCCCATTCTCCTTCGATCGTGGCCCGCCCTTCGAGCTCCAGGCCGAGTTCGCGAAAGAAATCAATCGCCCCTGCAAGGTCTTCGACGACGATTCCTACGTTGTCCATCCGCTTGAGCGCCATTCTTCAATCTCTAAGCTGTCGTTTCGATCTACAAGCTGTCGCCTGGCGTGCCGACGGGCGCTTGAGGTGCCCCCATCACCGGCAGCCATCCGGGCCCGATTGGCTGTCCACATCAGAAGCTTGAATCATGGACCGCCTCAAACCTCCGCCCCGCTTTTCAAACGGTCTTTGAGAACGTCGCCGCCCCGTCGGGCTTGCGCCGGCCCGTCAGTCCACCCCCTCGGGCGCCGCGAACACGCGGATCTCCGGCGCGTTGCCGCGGAAGCGCTCCACCTCGACGAGGGTCGTCATCGCCGTCGGCCCCTGGGCGAGGCGCGAAGTGCCCTTGTCCATGGTCAGCATGTTGGGGTTGCCGTGCACGTCCCGCGGCGCGCCCTCGCTCCCCGCCTGTGGGTCGTACCAGGCACCGGTCGCGAGTTGGACGACGCCGGGCCGCAAAGCCTCGCTCACAACCGCGCCGGCGAGGCATTCGCCCCGCCCGTTGAAGACGCGGACGATGTCGCCGGCCTCGATGCAGCGGGCGGCGGCATCCGCCGGATGCAGCGTGATGGGCTCGCGCCCGGCGATCTTGGCCGCCCGGCTCAGTGAGGCATGATCGTGCTGCGAGTGCAGGCGCACCGCGGGCTGGCTCGAGATCAAGTGGAGCGGATATGACCCTGTCGATGGGCCGCCGAGCCGTTCGGCCGGCTCGATCCAGGCGGGATGATGGGGGCAATCGTCGTAGCCGAAGGCCCCGATGGTCGCGGAGCTGATCTCGATTCGCCCGGAGGGCGTGGGCAGCGGATGGGCTTCCGGTTCACCCCGGAACGCCTCGAACAGCAGCGGGCCGGCCGCCCCCTCGGGCAGCTCGACCACGCCCTGTTCCCAGAAGGCGTCGAACGCGGGCAAGGCGATGCCCATGCGCTGGGCCGCCGCCCGCGACTGTTCGTAGAGGTGGCGGACCCACGCCATCTCGTCACGGCCCTCCGCGAAGGCCTCGAGCACGCCCAGCCGCGCCGCAAGGCCGCGGAAGATGTCGAAATCGTTGCGGGCTTCGCCGACCGGCTGCATCGCCTGCCGCATTGCCACCGCCGCCCCCTCCCCGGCCGCCGCCCCGAAGTCGTTGCGCTCCAGCGGGCTCGTCACCGGCAGCACGATGTCGGCATGGCGCGCGCAGGCGTTCCACCAGACCTCGTTGACGATGATCGTCTGCGGCCGCCGCCAGCCGGCGAGTAGCCGGTTGATGTCCTGCTGGTGATGGAACGGGTTGCCGCCGGCCCAATAGACCAGCTTGACGTCGGGATAGCTGAGGCGCTTGCCGTCGTAGTCGAACGACGCGCCGGGCGTCAGCAGCATGTCGGTGAAGCGGGCGACGGGGACGAAGGCGTCCACCGCATTGCGCCCCTGCGGCAGGGCCGCCCAGGGCACCCGCGCCGCCGGATTGCCGATGTAGTTGCAGCAACCGTGGCCGATGCCGAAGCCGCCGCCGGGGAGGCCGATCTGGCCCAGAACGGCGGCCAGCGCGATGCCGGCCCAGATCGGCTGCTCGCCGTGGTCGCCGCGCTGGATCGACCAGCTCAGCGCAATGAAGGTGCGCGCGCGCGCCATGCGCCGGGCGAGATCGCGGAGGGCCGCGGCGGGAACGTCGGCGATGCCGGCGGCCCACTCCGGAGTCTTGGCAACGCCGTCCGTCTCACCGCCGACATAGCGGCGGAAGACGTCGAAGCCGACCGTGCAGCGAGCCAGGAAATCGTGGTCGCAGAGCCCCTCCTCGATCAGCACAAAGGCCAGCGCCAGCATCACCGCCACATCGGTGTTGGGCCGCAGCGGCAACCATTCCGGCGCCACGAGCGCGGGCATGTCGTCCCGGATCGGGCTGACGTTGACGAAGCGCACGCCCCGTTCGGCGCAGCGCGCCAGGGAGCGGCGCACGATGTGGCTGCCGACGCCGCCCGGGCTGACCTGGGCGTTCTTGGCGTTCATGCCGCCGAAGGCGACGACGAGCTCGGCATGCTCCGCCAGCACCGGCCACGGCATCTGCGTGCCGTGGAAGGGCCGCAACCCGTGCCCGATCACATAGGGGAGGATGACCTCGGCCGCGGCGTGGCTGTAGGCGTTGACCGAGCGCGTATAACCGCCGATCAGGTTGAGGAAGCGGTGCAGCTGGCCCTGCGGATGGTGGAAGCGGCCGGCGCTGCCCCAGCCGTAGGAGCCGCCGAAGATCGCCGCGTTGCCGTGGTCGGCGCGCACCCGCGCCAGCTCGGCCGCCACCAGGTCGAGGGCCACCTCCCAGCTCACCGGCACGAACGGCTCGCGGCCGCGCCCGGCTCCGCCGAACGCCCCCGCGGCGTGCCCATCGAGCCAGCCGGCGCGGACGTGCGGGCGCCCGACGCGGCAAGGCGCGGCGAGGCTCGCCGCCAGGTCGAGGCCGATGGGCGACGGCGAGGGATCGCCGTCGAACGGCTCGAGCCCGATCGCACCGTCGGCGTCCAGCCGGGTGCGGTAGGTGCCCCAGTGGAAGGCGGTGTAGCGTGCGCCCGCGGCGCCCTGTCCGTCCATCGCCCGCCTCCCGATGCGGCTGCTCATGGATGACTGTTGTAGGCCATAGGCCGGGGACGTGGCGAGCCCGGCGGCTTCGGCCGCCTCGCGGCGAACGAGGCTGCCCGTTGGCCACCCAGCCCGGGACGAAGCCTCGCTCCCGCGCCGCTCCGTCTCAGGCCGCCTTGCCGACCAGGCGGAAGTGGTAGTCCGGCGCGCCGAACAGGACCTCGAACGCCAGCAGACGCTTCATGTAATGGCCCACCGAGAGCTCGTCGGTCATGCCGACGCCGCCATGGGTCTGCACGGCCGCCTCGGCGATGGTGCGCCCCAGCTTGCCGACCTGTCCCTTCAGCACCGAGACATCGCGCGCCGTGAGGCGGCCGGCCTCGGCGAGCGCCGTCGAATACATCAGCGAGGCGTAAGCCTTGGCGTGGGCGATCTTCATGTCGGCGAGGCGATGGGCCACGGCCTGGAAGGTGCCGATGGCGACGCCGAACTGCTTGCGGGTGGTGGCGTAGGTGCCGGTGATGCGCAGCAGCGCGCCCATGGCGCCCACGGCTTCGGCCGCGAGGACGAGAATGGCATCCGAGATCAGCTTCGCGATCACGCCGTGCGCATCCCTCATCAGCACGTCCGCGCCTGCGACCGCGACGTCATCGAAACGCACATGAGCGGCGCTGCGCCCGTCCTGGGTGCGAAACGGGGTCAGGGCGACGCCCGGTGCGTGCGGATCGACGAGCAGCAGCACGAGACCCTCGACGTCACCGGCCCTGCCGGCAGCCCGGGCCGCCACGACCAGGAAGCCGGCCTCCGCCGCGCCGAACACCAGCCGCTTCTCGCCGTCCAGAACGAAGCCGCCACCGGAGGGCGCCGCCGTCATGGCGATCTGCGCGGGAGCTGCGAGCCCCCTGCCCTCGTCGTAAGCGAAGGCGCCGGTGCTCGCGCCGCTGGCGAGATCGGCCAGGTGGCGGCGGGCGGCGGCGTTGTCGCCTGCCGCGACCAGCGCGCCGCCGGCGAGCGTCAGCGCAAAGGCCCACGGCTCCACTGTCAGATGCTCGCCGAAGGTCTCGGCGACGGGCACGAGATCGGCAGCCGAACCACCCAGACCGCCGACTTCCTCGGGAAGCGGCAGGGCCAGCACGCCCAGATCCGCGAACTGGCGCCACGCCTCCTTCGACCAGGGCGCACCGGAGCGCAGCAGCGCCTGGCGAGCGTCGAAGTCATAGGCCTTGCCGAGGTAGCGCGCCACGCTGTCGCGCAGCATCACCTGCTCTTCGGTGAATGAGAAATCCATGGTCCAGTCCTCACCGATGGGCGGCCAGCACCGTGCGGGCGATCAGATCGCGCTGCACTTCGTTGGTGCCGGCGTAGATCGTCGTGGCGCGGGTGTTGAGGTAATAGGGCATCGCGGTCAGATCGAAGTCGTCGCCGAGCGGCGCGACATTCGCTCCGACCGTCAGCGCCTCGAGCTGCAGCGGCACCGTCTCGATCCCGGAAACGCGGGTCATCATGATCGACACGCGCTGCGACAGCTCCGAGCTCATCGTCTTGTTCATCGACGGATAGGCCGCGTCGCGCACCATGGGATGGCCGCTGATCGCAAGCTGCTCGAAATGGCGATACGAGAGCACGTCCGCTTCCAGTTCCCCGAGATCGCGCTCGAACACCGGATCATCCGCCAGCACGCCGCCGAAGGGCGACGGCGTCGTCTTCGCCGCCTCGCGGAGCCGGGCAATGCTGTGCAGCATCGCAGGGCTCGCGGCCGAGCCGCCGCGCTCGTGCTTCAACAGGTGCTTGGCGACCGACCAGCCGTCGTTCTCCGCGCCGACACGGCCGGACTTGGGCACCCGTACATTGTCGAAGAACACCTCGCATTGCTCGGGGAAGCCGTCGAGACCGACGATTGGGCGGATGTCCATGCCCGGATAATCGGTCCTCTCCAGCAGGAGGAAGGTGATGCCTTCCTGCTTCTTGCCTGTCTTGGCGGTCCGCACCAGCATGAACATGCGGTTGGAATGGTGCGCCAGGGTCGTCCAGATCTTGGAGCCATTGATGATGTAGTCGTCCCCGTCGGAGACCGCCGCGCACTGCAGCGAGGCGAGGTCGGAGCCGGCGTTGGGCTCGGAGTATCCTTGCGTCCAGTAGGCCTCGCCGGAGAGGATCTGGGGCAGGTGCTTGCGCTTCTGCTCGTCCGTGCCCAGCTCGATCAGCATCGGGCCGACCATCACGAGACCGTTCGGCAGGAGCGGCGGCAATTCGCGCTTGCGGCACTCTTCCGCGAAGATGTAGCGCTGCGCCACCGACCAGCCGGTCCCGCCGTATTCCCTCGGCCACGCCGGGGCAGCCCATCCCTTCGCGTGCAGGATCTTCTGCCAGGCCATCGCCTGCTCGAAGGGGGCGAAGACGCTGGTGGTCTTCCCGCCGGCTTCGCGAATGGCCGGGGTCGGCGCGGTGTCGAGAAACGACCCCACCTCCTGCCGGAAGCTCTCGAGCTCCGGTCCAAACTCAATGTTCATGTGCGATCCTTCTGCACCGGAGCTGAATCACGTCTGGGCGGCGACGGCACTGTGGCACGAAACCCGGACCGACCGGAGTTCACCCTTTCCCTCCGCCGCGCGAATGGCGCGCCTCGCAATCGCTGCGCAGGCAACTTCGCCGAGACAGCCCGCGACGGGCGGATTTGTCACTACTGAGCGGTAGAATTCGGCAGCGTTAAGATCGGCGCCCCCGCAGACCTATACGCGGCCCCGCTTCGGCGGCTGATCGACCGACATGGCGCGCCGCGCCGGCGCTCTCTTTGCGGATCGGCCCATCGGCGCGGCGCCGGGCCGCCCTCTGGCGGGGGCAGCCTCCCAGGTGGGTCTCGACCGCGAACGTTATACCAGATGTACTTGCTGGCATAATGTAGCGGTGCTATAGCTCACGCAAGGCGATAAATCGGGAGGAGATCGAATGGGCGTATCCGTCTCGGGTTCCCGCAAGGGCCTGCGGTCTTGAGCTTCGGCGTCGGGCCACGCCCGGGGCCGCTCGGCCGCTTCACCGTGGTCGACCTGACGCGCGTGAGGGCTGGCCCGACCGCAGTGCGCCAACTGGCCGACTGGGGCGCCGACGTCATTCAGATCGAGACGCCCGAGCCCGGCGACGGCTACGGCGGCCCCCGCCACGGCTCCGACTTTCAGAACCTGCATCGCGGCAAGCGCAGCCTCTGCCTGAACCTCAAGACGTCGCGCGGCATCGAGATCCTGAAGCAGCTCGTGGCCCGGGCGGACGTGCTGGTCGAGAACTACCGCCCCGACGTCAAGCAGCGGCTCGGCATCGGCTATGAAGCGCTCAAGGTCGTCAACCCGCGCCTCGTCTATGCCAGCATCTCCGGCTTCGGCCAGACCGGCCCTTACGCCCTGCGCCCCGGCTTCGACCAGGTGGCACAAGGCATGGGCGGCATCATGTCGGTGACAGGGCTTCCGGGCCAGGGCCCGGTGCGCGCCGGCATTCCGGTTGCCGATCTCAGCGCCGGGCTGTTCTGCGCCTACGGCATTCTGCTCGCGCTCATCGAGCGCGAGACCTCGGGCGAGGGACAGTGGGTGTCCGCCTCCCTGCTCGAGGCGCAGATCGCCATGATGGATTTTCAGGCGGCACGCTGGCTGATCGACGGAGTGGTGCCCGGCCAGGCCGGCAACGACCATCCCTCGATCGCGCCCATGGGCACATTTCGCACCGGCGACGGTCACATCAACATCGCCTCGGCCGGCGACGTCATGTGGCGCAAGCTCTGCGCCGCCGTCGGCCTCGACGCGCTCGCCGACGATCCCGAATTTGCCGATGATGCACAGCGCACGCGCAACCGCGGCCGGTTGAACGCACTGTTGAACGAGGCGCTCTCCGCCCACGCCTCGGCCCACTGGATCGAACGGCTGAACGAGGCCGGCGTGCCGTGCGGACCAATCTATCGCATGGACGAGGTCTTCACCGACCCGCAGGTTGAGCACCAGCAGATGGCGCGCAGCCTGTTCCATCCCATCCTCGGCGACATCCAGGTCGTCGGCCAGCCCGTCAGCCTGAGCCGCACCCCGAGCCGCATCGCCGCCGCAGCGCCCGAGAAAGGCCAGCACTCGACCGACATACTCGAGAGTCTGGGTTACGCCCCCGACCAGATCGATGATCTCAAACGAAGCGGAGTTGTCTGATGGACGTTCAACCGTCCGAGGCCGCAGCGCCACCGGTCGTGGGCCGCATCGAGCACCGTCGCGCAGGCCCGGTCGGCCAGGCGCTGGTCAGCAATCCGAGCAAGCTGAATGCGCTGTCACTCGGCATGTGGGAGGACCTCGAACGGGCGCTGAGCGACTTCGAGGGCGATCGTGAGGTTCGCTGCGTCGTCATCGCCGGCCAGGGCGGCAAAGCCTTCGCCTCAGGCGCCGATATCTCGGAATTCGAGAAGCGCCGATCGAGCGCGGCCGACGTGGCGCGCTACGACGAGATCTCCAAGAGTGCGCTGGTGCGCCTCACGGACTTTTCGAAGCCGACGATCGCCCAGATCGAAGGCTATTGCATCGGCGGCGGCATGGCGCTGGCGCTCAGTTGCGATCTCAGGATCGCGGCCGACGACGCCCGCTTCGCCATCCCGGCGGCCAAGCTCGGGCTTGGCTACGACTATCGCGGCATCCAGCGCCTCGTCGATCTAGTCGGCCCCTCCGCCGCCAAGCACATCTTCTTCACCGCCCGGCAGTTCGGCACGGACGAGGCGCTGCGGCTCGGCATCGTCAACGAGGTCGTGCCCAAGGCCGAATTGGCCGAGCGAACGGCGGATCTCGCCGCCGCGATCGCGCGGAACGCGCCGATGACGATCGCCGCCGCCAAGCTCTGCGTCGCCAACGCGGTGGCGCATCCGGAGAAGCGGGACCTTAAGGCCTGTGCGCAGGCGGTCGGCGCCTGCTTTGCCAGCGAGGACTATGCCGAGGGCCGGCGCGCGTTCGCCGAGAAACGCCGCCCGGTCTTCAAGGGCAGGTGACGACGGCGGGCGTCCGACAGAGCCGCCGATGGGGGAGGATATGCCGTGAGCCGCTTGCGTGAGCTTCTTGGGAGCGACAAGCTCCTCGTCGCACCGTTGGTCTTCAATGCGCTGACCGCGCGGCTGGCGGACGAAGCCGGCTTTCAGGCGCTTTACCTGGGCGGTGGCTCGATGGGCTACGTCAAGGCGGTCACCGAGGCCAATCTCACGTTGACGGAGATGGTGGAGGCCGGGCTCGAGATCCGCAGCGTCTGCCGCGTCCCGCTGATCCTCGACGGCGCCTGCGGCTGGGGCGACGCCATGCACCTGCGCCGCACCATTGCGCTCAGCGAAGCGGCCGGATTTGCCGCCATCGAGATCGAAGATCAGCTCGCGCCCAAGCGCGCCCACCATCACGTCGGCATCGAGCACGCCATCCCGGCCGAGATGATGGTGGCCAAGATCCGGGAAGCCGTTGCCGCCCGCTCGGATCCGGATTTCGTCATCATCGCCCGCACCAACACGGCGCGCGAAACGGGTCTCGACGAGGCGCTGCGGCGGGGCGAGGCCTATCGGCGCGCCGGCGCCGACATGCTCTTCGTTCTTCCCAAACGGTCTGAGGACGCCCGGACCATCGGCGAGCGTCTCGGTGGCCCGCTCATGTACATGACCATGGGCGGCGGCCTCGCCAGCGTCGGCATGAGCGTCGAGGAGTTGCACGGGCTTGGCTACCGGCTGCTCGTCGATCCGGCGACGCCGCTCCTGGCCGCCTATGCCGCCATGCGCGCCTCCTATCGCGCCCTGGCGGCCGGCGACGCCGATCCGACGGCGGCCACGCCGCAGGCGGCGGCCGAGATCCAGAAGCTCATTCATCACACAATCGGGCTCGAAACCCTGCTGGACATCGAGCGACGAACGGTCGAAGCCGGACAATCCTAAGTAGAGCCGGACTAAATCAAAGCAAAATGGGAGGTGGACGTGATCCGAGGAGTGTTGACCGCCTTAGGCGTCGCGATCGTCGGCCTGTCGACGGCGGCCGCGCAGGAGCCGCCGATCCGCGTCGGCACGATCTTTCCCATGAGCGGCCCGGCGGGAACGAGCGGCATCGACGCCGCCGCGGGCGCGCGGGTGCAGGTCGAGTTGATCAACAAGCGCGGCGGTCTCCTCGGCCGCAAGCTGGTAATCTCGCAGAAGGACGACGAAAGCACGCCCGCCGTTGGCATCAGCCGTGCCAACGAATTGATCGGCGAAAAGGCCGATGTCATCTTCGAGGGCCGCAACTCGCCGGTCGCACTCGCCATGCAGCCGGTGATCGCGGCCGCGAACATCCTCGACATCACCTGCTCGGCCAAGGCCGAGGCGGTGCTCTCGGGCAAGGGCAATCCCTACGGCATCCGGATCATCAGCTCCAACGAGATCGATGCCGACGCCATCGCCCGCTACGTCATCGAGACCAAGGGCGCCAAACGCATCGTCTTCATGATCCAGAACGATGCCTACGGGAATGACTTTCGCCAGCTCATCGAAACCAAGATGAAGGCGCTGGGCAAGCCGTTCGAGATCGTCCTCACCGAGAAATTCCCATTCAAGCAGGCGGACTTTCGCGTCTCGCTGACGGCGGTGAAATCGGCCAAGGCCGACATCGTCGTCGTCATCAACGCCGCGACCTCGGGCATGTCGGCTCTGGTTCAGCAGTACCGCCAGGCCGGCATCGAGACGCCGTTCCTGGCCGGCATCGCCCTGCTCACGCCGGAAGTCTTCAACGTCGCCAAAGACCAGCTGAACGGCGTCATCAGCGGCTCTGCCTACCTGCCCGAACTGCCGCCGCTCGACGGCATCGCGCGCGCCCAGGAATTCTATGCGGCCTATCGGCAGGCCGTCGGCCGCCCGCCCGGCGAGGAGGCTGGCGTCGCCGCGCAGGCCGTCAGTGTCTGGGCCAGCGCGGTCGCGCAAACCGGAACGCTCGATCGCGTCAAGGTTGCCGAGGCCATTCGCGGCCATACGGTCAAGGACACCGACTTCGGCGACGTCGCCTTTGCCGCCAACGGCCAGATGCTCACCAAGCCGCGAATGTTCGAGGTGGTGGACGGGGCCACCGGCAAGCTCAAGCTGGTCGAATGAGCGTGGCAGAACATCGATCCGCGGCCCTTGCGGTCGACGGGCTCTCGGTACGCTACGGCGCGCTGAAGGCGCTCGACGACGTGAGCTGGTCTGTCGCGACGGGCGAAATCCTCGGCATCATAGGGCCGAACGGCGCCGGCAAGAGCTCGTGCTTCGCCGCCGTGACGAACAGCGTCGTCCACGGCGGCGAGACCTACCTGCTGGGGCAGCCCGTCGCGGGCGTGCCGACGCAGGAGCTCGCAGTGAAGGGGTTGCGCCGGACCTTCCAGCAGAACAGCTTCTTCGGCGAGCTGACGGTGATGGAGAACGCCGTGAGCGTGCTGGCGCGCGATCATTCGACGGCGTTCTCCGCCAGCCTCCTGCTGCCGTGGCGGGAAGCGGCGACGCGGCGGGCCGCGACCGCGGCCGCCCGCCGCCTCCTCGATCGCTTCGGCATTGCGGCGCTGCACTACGACAAGCGCCCGGGCGAGATCCCCTACGGCATCCAGCGGCTGCTCTCGGTTGCGCTGGCCTACGGCAACGGCCCGCGGGTGCTCCTCCTCGACGAGCCGGCCGCCGGCATCGGCGGCAACGACATGCGCCATCTGGCGCGCATCCTGCTCGACCTCAGGACGGCGGGCTTGGCGCTCGTCGTCATCGAACATCACATGGACCTGATCATGACGGTGGCCGACCGGATCGTCGTCATCGAGCAGGGCCGGCATCTGGCCGAAGGTCCTCCGGCGGCCATCCAGGCCGATCCCACGGTGCTCGAGGCGTATCTGGGGCGTACGCAATGAATGTCCTGGATGCAGCCGACCTCACGGTCCGGTATGGCGGCAGCGTCGCCCTGCGCGATGCGACCCTGGCGGTCGGCGCCGGCCGGCTCGTCGCCGTGGCCGGGGCCAATGGCGCCGGCAAGAGCACGCTGGTCAACGCCTGCGCCGGCTGGTCGCGGGGGCATGCCTCGATCGCCGGCGATGTCCGTCTCGACGGCCGCAGCGTCGCCCGGCTGGCGGCCTACCGGCGCGCGCGTCTCGGCATCCAGTGCGTCCCCGAAGGCAAGAACGTCTTCGGGGAGTTGACGGTGGAGGAGAACTTCGCGCTGGTGCCGGCCGTGCCGCGGGAGGCCGGCCGCCACGTGTTCAGCCGCGAGGACGTGCTTGGCCTGTTTCCGCGCCTGCACGAGCGGCGAACGCACAAGGGCTCGGCACTCAGCGGCGGCGAACGGCAGATGCTCGCCATCGGCCGGGCGCTGCTCGCCGGGCCACGGATCCTGCTTCTCGACGAGCCGTCCGTGGGGCTCGCGCCGCGCCTCATCTTCGACGTGCTCACCGTGGTGCGCCGGCTGGTGGACGACGGCCTGGCGGTGCTGCTGGTCGAGCAGAACGTGAGCGCCGCGCTGGACGTGGCCGACGAGCTCTACCTCATCGAGCGTGGCCGCATCGTCGGGCATGGCGATGCTGCCGCCATGCGCCAGGACGAGCGCATCGCGCAAGCCTATCTCGGCGGCCTGGCGGAGGTGGAGCCATGAACGTCGCCCAGCAGTTGGTCAACGGACTGGTCATCGGCTCCGGCTTCGCCTGCGTGGCGCTCGGCTGGACCATCCTGCTCGGTGCCGCGCGCCTGGTGAACTTCGCGCACGGCCAGATGTACATGCTCGCGGCATTCATCTGCTGGTTCGCGCTGACCCGGTGGGGGCTGGATTTCACGGCGGCTGCGGTCGTCGCCGTGCTGGCGATGGGGGTCCTCGGCATCCTCATGCAGTCCGCGATGAGCCAGCTCGTCGTGTCGCAGAACCTGACGAGCCTGATGATCGTCACCCTCGGCTTCGGCTACATGATCCAGGGAGCGGCCGGCCTCGGCTTCGGCGGCTCGCCGCACGCGCTCGCAAGCCCCGCCGACAAGGTTCAATACCAGATCGGCGGCATCTGGTTCACCGGCCAGGACCTCATCATCGTCACCGTCACCCTGGCGCTCTATGCGGGCGTCTGGCTGCTCCTCAACCGCACCCGGCAGGGGGCGATGGTGCGCGCCATCGCCGAAGACCCCAAGCTGGCGCAGATCTTCGGCATCAATACGTGGCTCGTCTACGTGGCGGTGTTCATGCTCGAGGCGGTGCTCGTGGCGATAGCCGCAGTGCTCGTGGCGCCGAAGACGCCGATCCTCACCAGCATGGGCTTCGAGGAGGTCATCATGACCTTCGTCGTCGTGGTGCTGGGCGGCGTGGGCAACGTGGGCGGCGCCCTGGTCGCCGGCCTCGCCCTCGGCATCTTCACCGCGTTCTTCGGAGCGCTGGTCTCGCCCGCCTACACGACGGCCGCCTCGTTCGCCGTGCTGCTCGCATTTCTGACCTTGCGTCCAGAGGGCTTCTCGTTCCGATGACCGAACATTCCATGGCGCTCGACGCGCCGGCGGCCCGGCGCAGCCCCCGTCATCCGGCCATCAGGGCCCTCGCCGTGGCGGCTGCCGTCGCCCTCGCCTATTGGCTGCCGTCGTGGCTGGGCGGCTCGCCGTTGACCTACGGCTTCTTCGTGACGCTGGCGATCTTCTCGGTCATGGCCGTGGGCGTCGACATCGTGCTCTCCTATCTGGGCGAAGTCAGCCTCGGCCACACGATCTTCTGGGCGATCGGCGGCTATTCGGCCGCGATCCTGTCGACCAGCTGGGACGCCAACGGCTGGATCACCGCGGCGACCGCAGTCGGGCTCGCGGTGCTCGCCGCCGCCTTTCTGGGCTGGGCCACGCTCAAGACGCGCGAGTTCGTGTTTTCCCTCGCCACTTACGCCGCCGCGGTGGTGGCCGGCGAGATCGCCTTCAACACCGACGCTCTCGGCGGATCCGACGGCATCGTCGGCATTCCGGCGCTGCGCCTGCCCCTCGGTTTCGCCGAGTTCTCAGGCCGGTCGAACCAGGAGTTGTGGCCGCTCGCCCTGCTGCTGCTGGTGCTGTCGATCTACTTCGTCGACCGGTTCCGCCGCTCGCGTCTGGGCACCGAGGCGCTGATGGTGCAGATGAATCCGCCGCTCGCCATCGCTTCGGGCCTGGATATCCGCAAGGTCCGCTTCCGGGTGTTCGTCGTGTCGGCGCCGATCACCGCGCTCGCCGGATGGCTCTATGGCTATCAGCGGGCCTATGTGGGCCCGGACATGTTCGACATGTACTTTCTCACGCTGATGCTGACGGCGGTCATCGTCGTCGGACGGCGCGTCCTGCTCGGGCCGCTCATCGGCGTCGCGCTCATTCTGCTGCAGCAGAACTACTTCTCGATCGGCGGCGACGGTAACAAGGTCGTGCTGGGCGCGGTCCTGGCCTTCGTCCTGATCGTCTGGCCGCAAGGCCTGGCGGGCTTGGCGCGCCGGATCTGGCGGGCGCGGGCGCAACCGAGATCGTAGTCGGCGGCTTCGTTCGATGGGAAGGCCGGGTCAAGCCCGGCCATCCATCCGCTTGAAGGAGACGATCACTGATCGTCGGCGGGAAACAACGCCTGCGAGACCGCCATCAGGTAGTCCGCGGTTTCCGGCCGCCCGATCTCCAGATGCCAGCGCATCAGGCGATGAGCCTCCTCCGCGTCGGCGCGAAGAATGACCTCCATGACCGCCTCGTGCTCGGCCGCCGACGCCTTGAGGCGGCCTGGCAGCCGGAACGAGTAGCTCCGGTAGTGAGCCATGCGCCGGCGCAGCTCCATGATCGTGCGTTCGAGGAAGCGATTGCGCGCCCCCATGTAGATGGTCTGATGGAAATCCAGGTTGACCTGGACGTAGGCCTCGATGTCGCCGGCCTCCGCCGCCCGCCGGCCCGCTTCCGCCAGTTGGTGCAGGCGGTCGCGCTGGGGGCCGTCCATGCGCCGCGCTGCGAGCTTGGCGCAGAGCGCCTCGAGGTCCGCCATGAACTCGTACTGCTGCAGGAAATCCTGGAACGACAGCGAAGCGACGAAGCAGCCCTGCTTCGGACGCGCCTCGACGAGGCCGGCGGACACGAGGCGATTGAGCGCCTCGCGCACCGGCGTGCGCGACACGTTCAGGCGGGCGCCGATCTCGCGCTCGTCGAGGCGCTGGCCGGCCTTGTAGAAGCCGCTGGCGATATCGTCCTCGATGGCGCGCTGCACCCGCTCGCGCTGGCCCGGAGGCACGGGCGGCCGGTCCTTCCTGACGTTGCTGGCGGGCACTGCATCCACTTTCGATCCGGCCTCCCGGTTGAACGATCTGGATATGAGCAGACGATAGACTATGCAAGCGTTGCGGCATCGCCCGCCAGCAGTTCGTGTGTCGAGCGACCTATTGGGCGCCAGGCGGCCAATGTAGGCATGACGACCGGCGCGCCACAGCGGAGGCGATTTCTTCCGCCGCCTCGCTCACACCAGCAGATGACCCTATCGCCGAATCCGCGGCCTGTCCCGGCCGCGGTCCGCCGTCGCTGCGCGGAGCGCGCCGCCTACGTCCCGCTCCGCTCCTGCGGGGTGATGTCCAGCACCTGCGCCTTCCCCTGCCGCAGCAGGTCGAAGGGCACGGGGCGGCCGATCCTGTCCTCGGTCAGGACACGGATCAGCTCGTCGGCGCCGGTGACGCGAATGCCGTCGACGGCGACGATGAGATCGCCCGCCCGCAGCCCCGCCGCGGCCGCCGGGCTCGCGCTCTCGACGGTATCGACCATCACGCCGGTCGCCTGATCGAGGCCCGCGATCACCTGGATGCGCCGGGCGATCGGCGCCGGGTGGGCGGCGATGCCGATCGACGCGCGCCGCACGCGCCCATGGCGGATCAGCCCGCCCATGACGAAGCTCGCCGTATTGGAGGCGACGGCGAAGCTGATGCCCTGCGCGCCCATGATCATGGCCGTGTTGATGCCGATGACCTCGCCGCGTGCGGACACGAGCGCGCCGCCGGAGTTGCCGGGGTTGAGGGCCGCGTCGGTCTGGATCACGTCGTCGATGAGCCGGCCGTTCTTGGCGCGCAGGGAGCGGCCGAGGGCGGACACCACGCCGGCCGTCACCGTGGCCTCGAAGCCGAGCGGGTTGCCGATGGCGACGGCGATCTGGCCGCGGCGCAGCAGGCCGCTGTTGCCGAGCCGCGCCGCCGGCAGGCTCACCGCCTGCTCCACGTGCACGAGCGCCAGGTCGGTGTCGGGATCGTCGCCGATCAGACGCGCATCGAAATGCCGGCCGTCCGCCATCTGCACGCCGAGGCGCGCGGCACCCTGGGCCACGTGGCTGTTGGTGAGGATGAGGCCGTCCGGCGACAGGATCACGCCCGAGCCGGAGCCGGCCGGGCGGCCGTTCTGGCGGACGTCGAGCTTGACCACCGCCGGACCAACCTGGTCGACGACGTCAGCGACCGCCGTCGAATAGGCGTCCAGCAGCGGGGCGTCGACAGTCTGGCTTTGAGGCGCCGCTCGGTCGGCAGCGTCGCCGTCGTTGAGGAGAAAGCGGGGAGTGAAGTCGAGCATGGCAGCAACCATTATTCGGTGTCTGCCGGAATATGGCGGCGGAAGCTCGGCGCTTAAAGAGGGCCGGCGATGCGCGCTCGCGAGGCGGCCGCCCTGGAGCATCTGCCGGCACGCCGGGCGGATCGACCGCCCGGCGTGCGTGTGCGTGACGCGTCCCCGCTCAGTCGCTGATCGGCTTGTCGCCGAGCTTCCAGTCCTTGCCGTCGTAGGTGGCAAGATAGAGCGTCGTCAACGGCGCGTAGTCGGTCGGCGAGGTGCTGTAGGCGAGCCCCTTGATCAATGCCGGTGCCGTGACGTTCTTCAGGGTGGTCGCCTGCTTCAGCACGTTGGCGCGGGTCAGTTCGTCGCCGCAGGCCTCGAGGATCTTGCCCATCAGCACTGCCTGGGAGTAGCCGGCGAAGGCGAGGTCGTTGTTGGGGTCCACGTTGGGCAGGTACTTGGCCCGGAAGGCCTCGTAAGCCTTCAGATCCGGATCGTCGGCCCACTGCGGATGGCCCACGTTCTTGCGGTACTTGACCGTGGTCAGGCCGATGGCCTTGTCGGCGCCGGCGGCCGTGATCAGCTCGGACGCCGTCGAGCCGCTCATGATCAGGTGCAGCGGCTTCCAGCCCAGCTCGGCCACCTTGCGGATCGACTGCGACGTCGCCTTGCCGGTGGTGATGTTGTAGAAGACGTTGGCGCCTGAGTTGGCGAGCGCGATGATCTGGCTGTCGACCGTGGGATCGGCCAGCTCATAGCTCTGCTCGGCCACGATCATCTTGTCGGCCTTGTCGCCCAGCGCCTCCTTCAGCGCCTTGACGTATTCCTTACCGAGGTCGTCGTGCTGGGCCAGGATGCCGATCTTGGCGTCCGGCACGCTCGCCAGGATGTGCTTGCCGAGGATGTGGGCCTCGGTGGTGTACATGGGCAGGCCCGGCGTGGTCCACGGAAACTTCTCCGGCTCGTTCCAGCGGCCGGCGCCGGTGTTCAGCAGCAGCTGCGGCACCTTCTTGGCGTTGAGGTACTTCTGCACCGCCGACTGCGTGGCGGTACCGAGCGAGCTGAACAGCGCCAGGACCTCATCCTGCTCGACCAGCCGCCGTGTCGCCTCAACGGTCTTGGGCGGGCTGTAGGCATCGTCCATGGACAGCAGCGTCACCTTGCGTCCGTTGATGCCGCCCTTCTCGTTGAGCATTTCGAAATAGGCGACCTGTGCGCGGCCGAGGACCCCGTAGGGCGAGCCGGGTCCGCTGTGCGGCACGGTCTGGCCCAACTTGATGTCGGTGTCGGAAGCGCCCGGATCGTAGGACTTCTGCGCCAACGCCGGTGCGGCGCATGCAGCGGCGAGCAGGCCTGAGAGCACAATTCGAGCGACGAACGGATACACGTTCCCACCTCCTGGATTATTTTGGAATGCGTTTGCGCATATCACAGGAGCCGCGAAACGCCACCTGTGGCGATCCGGCACGCCGTGCCCTGCCCGGCTGCGGCATGGTCACCGCGTCGCAGGAACGCGCCGACGGCTTCTAACCGCCGCTGGCGACGCTATGGTGGCGGCGCGGCCGATCGTGGCCGCGGCTGATAATATACAGCACCGGGCCCCGGCCGACCCGCGCGGTCGACCGGCCACGGATCCTGCTGGGAGGTAACGCATGAAGCCCGTCCTGACGGCGGTTCTCGCTCTGTCCCTGGTGGCGCCAGGAGCGGCCATCGCCGCCGAGAAGAAGTATGACCATGGAGCCTCCGACACCGAGATCCGCATCGGCCAGACCGTGCCCTACAGCGGTCCCGCCTCCTATGGCGGCGTGATCGGCCGGGTGCAGACGGCCTTCTTCGAGCAGCTCAACGCCAACGGCGGCATCAACGGACGCAAGGTCAACCTGATTTCGCTGGACGACGGCTACAGCCCGCCCAAGACCGTGGAGGCGACGCGCCGCCTGGTCGAGAGCGAAGGCGTGCTCGCCACCTACTACTCGATGGGGACGGGGCCCCAGGCGGCCGTGCAGAAGTACCTCAACAGCAAGAAGGTGCCGCAGCTCATGGTCGCCACCGGCTCGGCGAAGTGGGACGAACCGGAGAAGTTCCCCTGGTCCACGTCGGCCCTGGCGCTCTATTCCACCGAGGCCAAGCTCTTCGCCAAATGGGTGCTGCAGAACAGGCCCGGCGCCAAGATCGCCATCCTCTATCAGAACGACGACCTCGGCCGCGACTACGTCAGGGACTTCAAGGCGGGCCTCGGCGACAAGGCGGCGACGCTGGTGGTGGCGGAATCGACGTACGACATCACCGACCCGACCATCGACAGCCAGATGGTGAAGCTCGCCGCCTCCGGCGCCGACCTGTTCTACAACGTCACCGTCGGCAAGTTCGTCTCCCAGTCGATCCGCAAGGCCGCCGAGCTGGGCTGGAAGCCCTTGCAATATCTGGTCGGCTCGTCGGCCAGCAACATGCTGATCAACGCCGGCGGCCCCGAGAACGCCAAGGGCCTTCGCTCGCTGATCTACGCCAAGCAGCCCGACGCCGCGGAATGGGCCAACGACCCGGACATCAAGGCCTACCAGGAGTTCCGTGCCAAATACACGCCGACCATCGATCCCGCCGACGGCGTCGGCCTGCTCGCCTATTCCGGCGCCAAGGTGCTGGCGGAGCTGCTCAAGCGCTGCGGCGACGATCTCACCCACGCCAACCTGCTGAAGGTGGCCACCAACCTCAAGGACTTCGGCGCCATCCACCTGCTGCCGGGCATCGCCTACAACATGTCGCCGACCGACTACGAGCCGATCCGCGCACTCTATCTCGGCGAATACGACGGCAAGGAGTTCAAGCGGCCGGAGGCGCTGATCAGCCGCTGACGCCTGCGCGCCGGACACAGCGCTTTGCAACTGCGGATGGCCGGGGCTCGCCCCGGCCATTTTCTTTGGTCGCGCCTCCTCGTGTCCGCGTTGACAGGCTCCTGGTCGCCGGATATTTTACTGACCGTTAAGTACAAAAATGACCGGAGGGCCGTGCATCATTCGCTCGGTCGATCCGATAAGCGGGCCGCCCCGTTCGCGGGCGAGCCCGCGACAGGCCGAGACAGGCCCCATTGGGGAGGACACACCATGAAGCTTCGCGTTGGAGCCGCCGTCGTCGTGGCGGTGGCATGCGCAGCCGCCGGCGCGTTCGCGGCGGAGAAGAAATACAGCACCGGCGCCTCGGATACGGAGGTCCGGATCGGCCACACGACGGCCTACAGCGGGCCGGTGTCGGCCTTCGGCGCCGCCGGCCGCACGCTGGTCGGCTATTACAACATGATCAATGCCGCCGGCGGCATCAATGGCCGGCAGATCAAGATCATCTCGCTCGACGACGCCTACAGCCCGCCCAAGGCGGTGGAACAGACGCGCAAGCTGGTCGAGCAGGACGAGGTGCTGGCGATCTACGGCGTATCGGGGTCGCCGACCAACGCCGCCACCCAGAAATACCTGAACGGCAAGGGCGTCCCGCAGCTCTTGATCGCCACCGGCGCAGCCAAGTTCAACAACCCCAAGGCGTTCCCCTGGACGATGCCGTTCTGGCCGACCTATGCGGTCGAGCAGAAGACCTATGTCGACTATATCCGCAAAGCCAAGCCGGGCGCCAAGATCGCCGTGCTCTATGCCAATGACGACTATGGCAAGGATCACCTGGCCGGCGTCGTCGCCGCGCTCCAGGGCGTCAAAGACGCGACGCTGGTCGCCCAGGCCAGCTACGAGAGCTCCGACGCGACCATCGACAGCCAGATCCTGGCGCTCAAGTCCTCCGGTGCCGACGTCTTCATCAGCGCGACGACGCCGAAGTTCGCCGCCCAAGCGATCCGCAAGATCAAGGAACTGGGCTGGAACCCGCTCCAGTTCGTCGCCAACGCGTCGAGCTCGGTCAGCGCCGTGTTGGAACCGGCCGGCCTCGACAACTCCAAGGGCGTCATCACCGGCGCCTTCCTCAAGCTGCCGAGCGACCCGCGCTGGTCCACCGACAAGGAGGTCCAGGACTATCTGGCGTTCATGAAGAAGTGGAACCCGCAGGACAACCCCTTCGACTTCTACGCCACGGTCGCCTACGCAAATGCCGGCATGCTTCACCACGTGCTGAAGACCGCCGGCGACGATCTGACCCGCGAGAACCTCATGCGCGTGGTCGGCAACATCGATGACGTGCACGTACCGCTGCACCTGTCGAGCATCGTCCTCAAGACAACGCCGGAGGACTTCAGCGCTTTTAGGACGCTGCAGCTCCAGCGCTTCGACGGCAAGCATTGGGTCGATATCGACTGACCGACGTGAGCCCCGTGGACGGCGACGGCTGTCCACGGGCCTGTGAAGCGGCCGTGCGCGGCCCGCCCCAAAAAAACCGGCGGTTCAGGCTGAAACGACGCGGCACCGATCGCGTGAGGAGATGCCCGTGAAATCGCTGTTCGCCGCCGCCCTTGCCAGTGTACCGACACTTGCTCTCGTCCCTGCGGCCCTGGCTGCCGATCTGCCGCTGACCACGACGATCGATGCCGTCACCGTGTTCCCGGACGGCGCGCTGGTAACGCGCTCGGGGGACATCGCCCTGCCCGCAGGCTCCCACCAAGTCATCGTCGCCGGATTGCCGCCGGGCCTCGATCCGGCGTCGATCCGCGTCGAGGGCAGCGGCGATCAGCCGATCGTGATCGGCTCGGCCGAGATCAGGAACCTCCCGGCGGCGCTGGACCCGGATACGGAGGCGCAGCGGCGGCTGCGCGACCTGAGGGCCGAACTCGCCGGCCTCAACGGCCGCATCGACGCGGCCGAGATGCAGCGGCGCGCGATCGAGCGTTTCGCCACCGCCACGCCGGAGGCCGCCGCCAAGGAGGGCAAGCCGATCGACGTCGCGCAGTGGCGCACCGCCTGGACGGCCATCGGCGAGGGCGCAGCCGACATCAACGCCCGGCTCGTAGGGCTCCGCGCCCGCGGCAGCGACCTCGACCGCGAGATCAAGGCGCTCGAGGCAACCCTCGAGCGTACGCGCCACGGGCTTGCCCCGCGGCGCGACGTCACCGTCGCAGTCGATGCCGCAGCCGACGCCAAGGCCAGGCTGAAGATCGTCTATCGTGTCGGCAACGCCCGCTGGACACCAATCTACGATGCGCGCCTGAGCACCGGCACCGACGGGGTCCCGCCGAAGATCGACTTCGTGCGCCGCGCCAGCATCAGACAAACCTCGGGCGAGGACTGGCGCGAGGCATCGCTCGTGCTGTCGACGACGCGCGTCGCCGGCGGCGTCGCGGCGCCCGACCTCGGCACGCTGGTCGCCACCATCGACGAGCCGGCGATGCTCCGCCGCTCCAGCCGCGATGCGGCGCCGCCGTCGCCCGCTGCCCGGCCGCGGCTGGCGGAGCCGGCGGCGCCGAAGGAGCTCGCGCAGCCGGCGGAGGAGCAGGAGGCCGCAGCGACGGCCGGCGCCTTCTCGGCCGAATACCACATCCCCGGGCGCGTCTCGGTCGGCAAGGACGGCACGGCCAAGAGCGTGCGCCTGGCCTCGCGCGAGATCGAGCCCGACCTCGCCGTGAAGGCAGCGCCCGCCCTCGACCCTACGGCCTACCTGACGGCGCGCATCACCAACGCCGACGAAGCGGCGCTGCTGCCGGGCGAGGTGCTGCTGTTCCGCGACGGCGCTTTCGTCGGCAAGACCCGCATCGGGCTCACCGCGGCCGGCGATCGGCTCGACCTGGGGTTCGGCGCCGACGACCGCGTCAAGATCGAGCGCGCGCCGGTGCGCCGGCGCGAGAACGATCCGAGCTGGTTCACATCCTCGAAATACCAGATCAGCGACGTCAGGACCGTCGTCACCAACCTGCATCCGCAGCCCATGCGCGTCACCCTCGTCGATCGCATTCCCGTCTCGGAAAACACCGCCATCGTCATCGAGCCGCTGCGCGAGACGACGCCGCCGACCGAGAAGCAGGTCGGCGACAAGCGCGGCGTCATGGCCTGGTCCTGGGAGATGCGGCCGAACGAGAAGAAGGAGGTGCGCGTCGCCTACCGCATGAAGTGGCCGGCCGACCGCGACATCCGCCTCACCATGCAGGACGGGCAATGACGGCAGGCCGGTGGGCGAGCGCGCGCCGCGGCATTAGAGCGTTTTCGAGCGAAGTGGATGCCGGTTCGCGTTAAGAAAACGCGATAAGTCAAACAGTAGAGCACTTCGGCGATTCGAAGAAACGCGGAAATGCTCTAGCGCAAGCGGCGTTCGCCGCATGGCCGGCCGATGAGATCACGCACAAGGAGCAAATGATGTCCATGATCCTCTTGGAGCGGCGGGGGCCGATCCTGATTCTGACGCTGAACAATCCGGAGCGCTACAACGCGCTCGGCGGCACCCTCCTCCCCGATCTCGTCGACGCCCTCGAAGCCGCGGCAGCGGACGGCGAGGTGCGCGCCATCGTCCTGACCGGCGCCGGCAAGGGCTTCTGCGCCGGGGCCCAGTTCGGCGGTGACACCTTCGACAGCGGCGGCGGCATCGGCGAGAAGATGCGCCGGTCGATCAATCCGCTCATCGCCAAGCTGCGCAGCTGCCCCAAGCCGATCGTGGTCGCCATGAACGGCGCCGCGGCCGGAGCCGGGGTCGGCGTTGCGCTCGCCGGCGATATTGTCATCGCTGCGCGCTCGGCGCGCTTCATCCTGAGCTTCGTGCGCCTGGGCGCCGCCCTCGACGCCGGCACCTCGCTGCTGCTTCAGCGCGCCATCGGCGCCCCGCGGGCCCGCGCGCTGTCGCTCCTCGGCGAGCCGCTCGACGCGGAGCGGGCGGCGGACTGGGGCCTCATCTGGAAGTGCGTCGACGACAATGTGTTGCTCGACGAAGCGCTGGCCGCCGCTCAGCGCCTCGCCGACGGGCCGCCCGTCAGCCTCGGCCTCATCAAAGGCCAGCTCGAGGCGGCGTGGAGCGCCGATCTCGGGGCGGCGCTGGATGGCGAAGCGGATGCCCAGGCGCGCGCCTTCGTCACCGACGACCTGCGGGAGGGCGCAGCTGCCTTCGTGGAGAAGCGGGCGCCGCGCTTCGTCGGCCGCTGAGCCGACCCAGCGCGCCAACGCCGGACCTCGAGCGCCCCTCGCCGCTTGCGGAGAGGGGTACGCGCGGCGCGATCCGCGTGAGGTCGGCGCGACGCCATGCTGCGAGAAAGACCGCCGGGCAAGCCCGCGGCGGCCCTTAACGGGCTACGACCGGAGCACCCTCCCCTCCTTGGCGACCAGGTTGCCGTCCTTGTAGACTGAGCGTTTCTTCGGAATCGCGACCACCGCTTCGGGCACATGCGCCGCGTCCAGCGTGACGAAATCGGCCTTGCATCCCACCTGCAATCCGTATCCCTCCAGGCGGAGCGCCCTGGCCCCCGCGGCGGTCACCACGTCGAAGGCCAGCAGGAGCTCCTCGTCGGTGTAGAATCCTGACCGGTAACCGATCGTGGTGGCCCGGCTGAGCATGTCGCCGTCGCCGTAGGGCCACCAGGAGTCCCTGATATTGTCGCTGCCGCTGAATACGGTGACGCCCGCCGCTCGGAGCGTGGCGACCGGCGGAAACGGCCTGCTGCCGGGCGCATTCGTCATGATCGACACGCCCGAGCGAGCCAGGTCATCGGCGGTCTTCTTCAGCGCGTCGGCGGCAATGTCGCCGAGGGCATAGGCATGGCTGACGGCCACATGTCCTTCCATGCCGAGCGCCCGGGTGCGCGCGGCGATCTGCTCGATCTCGAAGACGCCGAGGCTGCCTGCATCGTGCAGATGGATGTCGACGTCGACGCCGCGCCTCTGCGCGACACCGAAGACGACGTCGAGGTGCTTTTCGATGTCGCGATCGAACGACGCCGGATCAAGGCCGCCCACGAGGTCGGCGCCCATGCCAATCGCCTCATCGAGCAGGTGCGCCGTGCCCGGGCTGCTCAGGATGCCGCTTTGCGGAAAGGCGACGAGTTGGATGTCGATCATGCCCTTGTAGGCGTCGCGCACCTGCAAGATGGTTTCCAGCGATCCGAGGCCGACCGTGCCGTCGACCATGACGTGGCTGCGCATCTGCGTCGAGCCATTGGCCAGGCAAAGCTCGAGCTGGTTCCGCGCCCTCTCCTCCATCGGCGCGGCTTCAGCCAAGTTCTGCGCCTGGAAGGCGACCCGCTCGTGCACGTTGAACCCATCGGTGCAAGGTTTGTGCGGACGCCACACCTCGCCATAGAAGCTGGTGTCGAGGTGAATGTGCCCCTCCACGAAGCCCGGGACGACGAGAGCGCCGCCCAGATCGGTGATATCGGAAGTCGCCGCGGCCTCATCCGACGCCTGAATGGCGGCGATGCGACCGCCCGTGACGACGATGCTTCCCTGCGTGCCGTCGCCGAAACGCGCGTTGGTGAATGTCTTGCGGTTGCTCACCGTTGCATCTCCCGTTGTGCATGCGTGGGAAGGTGCGGGACACCCGAGCCAACGGCTCAGGTCCTGGGCAGCGTACCCTGCACACCCTCGACCAGCCACGTCATCGTCCGGATCTCCTGGTCCGGCAGCGCCGCTCCGGCCGCCACCTTCGGCGCCCCGGACTGATCCTTGAGCGGTCCGGCAAAAGGCTTCAACGTGCCAGAGACAATGGCCGCCTCCGCCGCCTTCATCTCCGCGGCGACCGAGGCCGGCAGGTCCGGGCTGCTGGTCGTCATCTTGAGGAAGCCCCCCGCGCCCAGGCCGAGCCACCTGCTCTCAGGCTTCCAGTTGCCCTCGATGACCGCCTTGGCCGCGCCGAGATGCGCCGAACTCCAGTCCAGCTCGAATGATGTGAGCTGCTTCTTCCTGACGTAGGCCGAGAAGTCTCCGGTGCTCCCGATCGACCAGACGCCCTTCTCCTCGGCGGCGAGCCCCTGCACCGGCGTGTTCGGGCTGCCGGAGAGCACGTCCGCCCCTTGCGCGACGAGGGCCGCGACCGCGTCCTTCTCCTTGGCCGGATCGACCCACGCGTTGGCCCAGACGACCTTCAAGGTCGCCGCCGGATTGACGCTGCGCGCGCCGAGCAGGAACGCATTGAGGCTGTAGATGACCTGTGGCACCGGGAAGGCGCCGACCCAACCCAGAATATTGCTCTTGGTCATCCGCCCGGCGGCAATGCCGGTGAGGTAGGTGCCCTCGTATTGCCGCGCCTCGAAGACCCCCAGATTGCGGCCTGCTTCGATGCCGGCGCAGCATTCGAAGTGCGAACCGGTGAGCGTCGGGGCCAGTTTCTTGAGCGAAGCGTATTGCGAGAAGGTGGTGCCGAAGATGAGCTTGTTGCCTTGCGTCGACAGCTGCCTGAAGAGGCGCTCGCAGTCCTGGATCTGGGCAATATTCTCCAGCACCGTCACCTTCACCTTGCCCGGATAGGCAGTCTCGAGCGCGCGCCAGGCCTGGGCCTGATAGTGTTCCCAACCTGTGTCGGAAATCGCGCCCATGTGGATGACCCCGACCTTGAGCACCTCTTCGGCAGCCCACGCCGGCCGGTAGCCGGCCCCCGTCGCCAGCGCGGCCGCCGCGGTCGTCTTGAGAAAGTGTCGTCTCGTCGAGCCGGTCATGGTGCCCCTCCTGTCTGTCGCCGCTGGGCGATACCTCAGATGCTGAACGGCTTGCCGAGCGAGGCCGGCACGTTGAGGCGCATCATCGTCTCGTCGCGCGAAATGAGCGCGAGCACGACGATCGTCGCCAGGTAGGGAAGCGCCGACATGAGTTCCGACGGCAGGCCGACGCCGGCGCTCTGCGCGAACAGCTGCGCCATGGTGGCGCCCCCGAACAGGTAGGCGCCCGCCAGGCAGCGGCCGGGCCGCCATGTGGCAAAGACCACGAGCGCGACGGCGATCCACCCGCGGCCGGCGATCAGCCCCTCGGTCCACAGCGCGGTGTAGACGAGCGAGACATATGCGCCGGCGATGCCCGCCAGGGCGCCGCCAAAGAGTGTCGCGAGGTAGCGGATGCGGATGACCGGATAGCCGATGGCGTGCGCGGACGCAGGGGACTCGCCCACCGCTCGCAGGGCCAGCCCGTATTTCGTCCGGTATAGAAAGAACCATGTTGCCGTGAACAATACCCAGGACAACCAGACGAGCGGGTGAAGCTGTCCGAGGATCGGGATGTCCGCCGCAGCGGCCCCGAGCCCGGAAGGAGGAACGACGAGCGCCATGCCGACGTAAGACTTGCCGAGATACGAGCCAAGACTTGTCCCGAAGATGGTCAATGCAAGACCAACCGCCACCTGGTTGGCGTTGAAGCTGACGGCCAGGACAGCGAACAGGAGCGACAGCAGCATTCCGGCTGCCATCGCGACGAGAACGCCGAGCCCGAGGCTGCCCGTCGCCATCGCGACGGCAAAAGCGGCGACGGCGCCGACGACCATCATGCCCTCGACGCCCATATTGACCACGCCGGCGCGCTCGACGACCAGTTCCCCGAGCGCGGCATAAACGAGCGGCGTGCCGGCCACCAAGGTCGCCACGATGAGCTGCGCGACGAGGCTGCTCACGCGGCGGCCCCCAACGCAGATCGCCCGCGAGGTGCATACCTGATGCGATATTGTACGAGCACATCGGCCGCCAACAGGAAGAACAGCAGCAGGCTTTGCAGTAATCCGGAGATCGCGGACGGCAGGCCGAGCGACATCTGGGCGCTGTCTCCGCCAAGATAGATCAACGCCATCAGGAGGCCGGACAGGAGGACGCCGACCGGGTGCAATCGGCCGAGAAAGGCGACGATGATGGCCGCATACCCGTATCCGGATGACACGGTGGGAAAGATCTGGCCGAGGGGGCCGGCGATCTCGCCGACACCGGCGAGGCCTGCCGCGGCTCCGCCGGCGAACATGCCGATCCAGACCGCGCGGTGCGGGCTGAACCCGGCATAGCGCGCAACCCCGCTCGAGAGGCCCGTCACACGCAGCTGGAAGCCGACGAAGCTCCGGCCGACCAAGATCCATCCAAGGGCAACGGCGACGAGGGCGAAGACGACGCTGATGTTGGCCCGTGTGCCCTCGATGATGACGGGGAGGAGGGCCGCGGGAGCCAGCGGCTCCGACTGGGGGAAGTTGAAGCCTGCCGGATCGCGCCAGGCACCGAACACCAGCCAGGACAGCCAGAGTTGCGCAACGTAGTTGAGCATGAGGCTGACGAGGATCTCACTGGCGTTGAACATGGTGCGCAGCAAAGCCGGGATCGCAGCCCACAACATGCCGCCCGCCACGGCTGCGACGATCATCGACGGCAGCACCCAGATGCCATCGCCCGGTCCGAAGCGCAGCGCCAGGTAACCGGCAAAGATCGCGCCGATGGTGAGCTGTCCTTCCGCCCCGATGTTCCAGACGCCTGCGCGAAAGCCGATGGACAGGCCGACACCGATCAGGATCATAGGTGTGGCCTTGATGAGCAGTTCACCCACGCCATACCAATCCGAGAGCGGCGACAGGACGAAGGTGGCCAACGCCTGAACCGGGTCGAGGCCCGCGGAGGCAAAGACGATCATCGCGGCGGCAGCCGTCAGCGCCAAGGCCGTTGCCGGAGCGAGCCACACCATCTTCGCCGAAGGCTTCGTGCGTGCCTCAAAGTGCAACGGCATCGTCGGCCTCCTTGACGTGCAACGAGGGCGCACCATGGCCGCCGGTCATGGCCAGTCCGACGCGATCACGGCTCGTGCAGGCGCGCTCGACCCCCTCGCTCAGGCGGCCGCCGGCCATGACCGCGATGCGGTCCGCAATGTCGAACAGTTCGTCGAGCTCTTCCGAGATGACGAGGATGGCGGCGCCTCTGTCGCGCAGGTCGAGCAGCGCCTGGCGGATCACCACGGCCGCGCCCACGTCGACACCCCACGTCGGCTGCGACACGATGAGAACGCCCGGCTCCTGCAGGATCTCCCGCCCGATGATATATTTCTGGAGGTTGCCGCCCGACAGGCTGCCGGCATGGGCGGCGGGGCCGCCGCACCGCACGCCGAACGTTTCAATGCACGTCTTGGCGTAGGCCTCGATCCAGCTGAACCGGATCAGTCCGCAGCGAGTTGCCCGGCCACGGTTGACGGTCACGAGGACGTTGTCCGCCAGCGACATCGCGGGAACGGCGCCCTGGTCGAGCCGATCCTCCGGGACGGAGCGAAGGCCGAGCGCGCGCCGCTCGGCGGGTCCGAGATGGCCGATCGCCTCACCGTCGAGCCTGACTGCGCCGTGCTCCACCAGCCGCTGCTCGCCGGATAGCACCGACATCAACTCGGCCTGACCATTGCCGGACACGCCGGCAATGCCGAGGATCTCGCCGCTCCTGATCCCGAGACTGACGTCGGCCAGGGCCGTCCCGAATGGATCGCGCGTCGGCAACGACACATTGGCCAGTTCGAGCCGTGTTCGGCCGGCAGCCGCCTGGGTCGCCTCGCGATAGCGCGGCAGGTCCTCGCCGATCATCATGCGAGCGATCGACGCGGGCGTCTCCTGCCTGGGCACGCATGTGCCTGTCACCCGGCCTCCCCGCAGGACGGTGGCGCTGTCGCAGAGCGACTGGATCTCGTTCAGCTTGTGGCTGATGTAGAGAATGCTGCAGCCGTCCGCCGCGATCCGGCGGAGCGCCTCGAACAGTTTCTCGACGGCTTGCGGCGTCAGAACCGAAGTAGGCTCGTCCAGGATGAGCAGGCCCGGCTTTCGCAGCAGCGCGCGCACGATCTCGACCCGCTGCCGCTCGCCGACCGACAGGGTGTAGATGGGGCGCGCCGGGTCGACCGGCAGGCCATAGCTGGCTGCGACCGACGAGATCTGGTCGGACAGGGCGTTCAGCGACGGTGTCGTCGGCAACGCAAGGGCAATGTTCTCGGCCGCCGTCAACGTGTCGAACAGGGCGAAGTGCTGGAAAACCATCCCGATGCCGAGGCGCTGGGCTTGGGCGGGCGACCTGATGACCACTTCCCGGCCGTTCCACAGCATCTCGCCGCTGTCGGGCTGAACGATGCCGTAGATGATCTTCATCAGGGTGCTCTTGCCGGCCCCGTTCTCACCGACGACGGCGTGGATCTCGCCCGGCGCCACGCGCAAACTCACGTCATCATTGGCGACCACGGCCGGATAGGCCTTGCGGATGCTGCGAAGCTCGAGGCGGTCTGGCACGTTCGGACGCGTCAGCGAGGGGTGCATGATGGACCCTGACCCGTTCCGGCGGCCGGATACTCGACTGCCACGCCGCCGTTCATGGCTGGGGCGGGCGCTGCACCGACGCCATCCCCGGCGTCAGCGCCGGCGCGATGACGGCGCGGCTGAGCGTCTGGCCGGCCTCGTCGATCCGGCTCGGGCCCCTCATCATTGGATGCTCCATCGCCATCAACCTGCATACAGTATCTGATTTTACCGCATACAGGATGGGCGTATTTTGTTCGCCACGATGGAATTGACGGCATCGCCGCGCTCAATTTCTAAGCGCGGTGCGCCGGAGTTCTCTGGCGATCGGATGTCGTCGTCTCGCCGCGACGGCCGGGGCGAGGCTGGTCTCTCCCACCTGGCACGGTATCGGGCTATGGGGCAGCCGAACGCGGCCGCGCCGCACCGTCACAGCCGTGCGACGGGCGACCCGTAGCCACGCGGCGGCCGACGAAAAGGGCGAAGCCCGGGAGGGTGTGCCCGGCAGGCGGCTCGGGGGATAAAAGCGATGATGCCGACGATATAGAGAATGAAACCTCTAATCTCTATTTTCGTCTAGTTACCCATATCGATCGTAGACCAATATTCGGTCATGCATCGTCCGCTCCCGGCGGATTCGCTTCTCCCGCGCAAGCCACAGCCAGGTCAAGGCTTGGCACGCGCCGCCCGGGCCGGCCGACCGCCGCGCCGCGGCGCGGCCTTGGCACCGTTGAGCTGGGCCGCGGGGCTCGCCTGCACGGGTGAGACCCCCTGGAGGAAGATCGCCAGGTACTGCTCGACCACCTCGGCCAGCGCTTGCGCGCCGTCGCTGTCGAACCAGCGGGCCAAACCGTTGAAGCTGTCGAAGAGCGCCATGGACAACGCGCGCTCGTCGCAGGCGCGCAACGACCCGTCCTTGACGCCGTCGCGGATCATCTCGCGAATGGCATGGTTCAACGCCCGCCGGCCCGCGACGGTCTTCGTGCGGGAGTCTGGCGAGAGGTCGCCGGGCTCGGTCAACGCCAGACACCGCCCGAAATCCTCGCAGATCACCTCAGCATACAGCGCGAAGAACCGGCACAGGCGCTGTCGGGCGGTCAAGTTCGGGCCGCCCGACTTGTCGAGCACGACAGCGAGCGCATCGAGCGCCCTCTTGCCGCACGCGAAGATCAACTCGTCCTTGCTCTTGGCATAATAGTAGAGCGCGGGCTTGGTGACACCGAGTTCGGCGGCGACGTCGTCGAGCGTCGCGACGTGAAAGCCGAGCCTGTTGAACGTCCGCGCCGCCGCGCGAAGCACTTCGAGCCGTCGTTGCTCATACCTGGAACTTGCCTCGCCATTGGCCATGCGACGTGCAGCCATCGTGTCTCCGGTGCGGTGTTCAGCCCCTCATAGCGCGCCGCAGCCGGTGGTCAAAGCGAGCGGCCGCACGGGTTCGGCACGGCTCCAGCGGCCACCACCCGCTAGGCCGCCTGCGCCTGCACCGAGCCGCAGAAGGCGGCGAGACTGTCCGCCAGCCGTAGCGTGGCCGGACTGGCGTCCGGGGCGGCGACGAGCGCAAGCTCGGTCTCGTCGATCGGAGCGAAGCCGTCCGCCGCGGACAGCACCCGGTGACCCTGCTGGATGGCCATCTCCGAGAGGATGCTGAGGCCGAGGCCGGCGGCGACGGCCGCTTGGATGCCCGCCAGGCTGGAGCTGGAATAGGCCATGTGCCAGGTCTTGCCCGCCGCCTCGATGGCGTGGATGGCGCGCGTGCGGTAGAGGCAACCGGCGGGAAAGCCGATCAGCGGAATGGACGTGCCGGAGAGGTCCACGGGGTGGACCCTGCTGGTCACCCAATGCACACGCTCCGGCCACACCGCGAGGGCGCCCTTCTCGCCGGCATCGCGCTTGAGCAGGGCCAGATCCAGCTCGCCCCGCTCCAGATCGCGCCTGAGATACTTGCTCTGGTCGGCCCGCACGTCGAGCCGCAGGCCCGGCCGTGACCGCGAAAAGCTCGCCAGCAGCTCGGTCAGACGGTAGGCGGCGAAATCCTCCGGGATGCCGAGGCGCACCGCACCCTCGTGGCCCGGCCGCGTGAGCACGTCCCGCGCCTCCTCGGCCAACGCCAGGATCCGCCGCGCATAGGACAGCAGCACCTCACCGTCCTCAGTCGGCGTGACCTGCTTGCCGGCGCGGTGGAACAAGGGCCGCTGCAGGCTGTCCTCAAGCCGCTTGATCTGCTGGCTGACAGTCGATTGCGACCGGTGCACGCGCTCGCCGGCCCGGGTGAAGCCACCGGCATCGACCACCGACACAAAACTGCGCAACAGGTCGAGATCGAGCATCACCGCACCCATTCGATTCCTCACTGATGACGATTTTATCATTTAATTTCTAAATCGAAAGTGCGCCGCGCATATGAGGGCGAAGGAGATGATCCATGCCCCTGGCGTCCACCCTCCAACTGCCGCGCCTTACCATCAATCTGCTGCCGATCTACATCGCCAGTTTCTGCCTGCTGTGGAGCTTCGCCTTCGTCGCCGGCAAGATCGGCGTCACCGACTGCCCGCCGCTGATCCTGCTCGCGGCGCGCTTCCTGCTGGCTGGTGCGCTGATCCTCGGCTTGTCGCTCGCCCGGCAGGGCGCATGGTCGATGTCGTTGCGCGACATGGGCGTGTACGCGCTGCTCGGCGTCGCCAACAACGCGCTCTACCTGGGGCTCGGCTACGTCGGCCTCCAGACCGTCTCGGCCGGTCTCGGCGGCCTGATCGTCAGCACCAACCCGGTCCTCACCGCCATCCTGGCCGCCCTGTTGCTGGGTGAGCCGCTCACCTGGCGCAAGGTCGCCGGCCTTGCCCTTGGTGTCGGCGGCGTCGCCTACATCGTCGCCCACCGCATGTCGGTGGGCACAGACGCGCTCGGCGGCATCCTGTTCACGTTCGCCTCGCTCGCCGCCATCGTCGCGGGGACCGTCCTGTTCAAGCGCCTGGCTCCGAAGGGCAACCTGTGGGTCGGCAACGGCATCCAGAACCTGTCGGCGGGCCTTGCCGTGGCTCCCTTCGCCCTGGCGCTGTCGAGCGTCGGTGACATCGTCCCCAGCGCACGCCTGCTCGGCGCCTTCACTTTTCTGGTGGTCTGCGGCTCGATCGTGGCGTTCCTGCTGTGGTTTCACCTGCTGACGGTCTGCGGTGCCACGGCGGCGAGCTCCTTCCACTTCCTGATGCCGCCGCTCGGGATGCTGTTCGCCTGGCTCGTCCTCGACGAACAGCTCGTCGTGGAGGATCTGCTGGGCATCGTGCCGGTGGCGCTCGGCATCTATCTGGTGACGCGGCCCGCAGGGGTGCGCGGCCTTCAAGGGAGCAAGGCATGACGAGGGGCTCGCGTGCGGTCGGCATCGGCCTCGACGTGTCAGGCGGCCTACAGCCTCGTCCCGTCGGGGAAGACGACGCAGATGTCGAACAGTTCGCGCCGCTCGGCATCGATCGGCACATGAAACGTGCCGCCTTACGTCGACCGCAGCCGTGTCCTTGCCGCCTTGCGGGCGCGGCTCTTGGGTCGTTGCTTCTCGACCGGACCCGTCTCTGCGCCGACAGCGAACAGCCCGTGCCGCAGCAGCTTCATGTAGGCGCTGTTGACAGCCGCGGGCACGGCCGCCTTGCTGCCGCCCCGTGCATAGCGGAAGGTCAGGTATGAGCGGGCGGCAAGCAGGATGTAGGCGATCGGCTCGATCTCGTCGTCGGTGAAATCGCGAAGATCACCGCGCTCCTTGGCCCGGCGCAGCGTGCGCAGGAATCCGTCGCCGAAATTCTCGACGTGCTGGCGGTAGATTTCGGGAACGAATACTTCGCCCTCGTTGAGGATTCGGTAGAACTCCGGGTGGATCTTGAGGAATTCGAACCAGGCGTTGAGCCGGGCCTCTTCGCGCGCGACCGGATCCGACACGGCAGCGACACTTTCGGTGACATGCTGAAGCAGAATTTCGCCGAGTGCGGGCAATAATTGCTCAAACAGATCCTGCCGCGAGTCGAAATAATTATAGAACGTGCCGTGCGCGACCTTGGCCACGCTTGTAATGCGGCTGATCGATGCATCGGCATAGCCGTATTTGCCGACGACGGCCGCCGCGGCAAGGAAGATCGCCCGCCGGATCCCCTCCGAGGTCTCGGCTCGGGTCTTCTTGATCCGTCTTGCCCGGACCGGCGCCGTCGCTGCCATCCGCCTGAACCCTTCCATCACTCGTGTCCGTGCCGCCCGCGCAGCCGCCTCCAGCGGATAGCACGATCGGCTTGACAGCCAAATCCCTGCATGAATAGTGGTTCCATGACTCGTGGATCATAAATCACCAAGCGCAACGGGTCGATGGGGAAACGCATTGAGGTCAGTCGTTGAGCCGCTGAGCCCTTCCAAGGCTGGGGCCGCGCCGCACAAAAGCATCCTCGCCCGGTATCGGCCGTGGCTCGTCGCCCTGGCGGTGCTGGCGGCGCTGTTCGCCGCCGCGCCGCGGCTGCTGTCGGACTACCAGCTCTACACGCTCAACCTGATCCAGGTGAACATCCTGCTGGCCGTCGGTCTCAACCTGGTGATCGGCGTCACCCGCCAGTTCGCCCTGTTCAGCGGCGCGCTGCTCGGCATCGGCGCCTATGTCGCCGCGTTGCTGCAGATGCGCCTGGGCGTGCCGTTCCTGCTGTCGCTGCCGGTGGCCGTGCTGGCCACCATGGCCGTCTCGGCGGCGGTCAGCCTCGTCGCATGGCGCGCCGGCGGCCTCTACCTGGCCATGATCACCTTCGGCTTCGGCGAGGTGTTCCAGTTCATCCTCGTGCATGCGGACGCGATCACCAACGGCCCCGACGGGCTGGCCGTGCCGCGCCCAGCCTTCGCCGGCGTGTCCTTCGCCGCGCCGGCGCGGCTGTTCGAGCTGTTCCTGCCGCTCACGGCCATCGCCGTCGCCGGCTACCGCTTGATGGAGACGGGCTCGCTCGGCCGGACCATGACGGCGCTGGGCGATTCCGAGATCGCCCTCGCCAGCGTCGGCCGCGACCCGCGCATGGCCAAGACGATCGCCTTCGCCATCCAGGGCGCCTATGCCGGTCTCGCCGGCGCCATGTTCGCGGCCGCCGTGGGCTTCATCGACCCCTATTCCTTCGGGCTCGGCGTCACCCTCCAGCAGCTGACCGCGATCGCCGTCGGCGGCTTCGGCAGCCTCGCCGGTGCCGTTGTCGGCGGCGCCGTCCTCACCTTGATCGAGCGCGGGGTCATGGATCTGCCCGGCGTCCGCGAGATCGTCTATGGCCTGGCGCTGCTCGTCGTTTTCCTGGGCTTTCCGGCCGGGCTCGCCGGTCTCTTCTCGCGCCGACGCGCATCCAGGCCAGCGGACGCCGGCCGATGAGCCCACTCTTGGACATCCGCGGCGTCAGCGTCCGCTTCGGCGGGCTCGCAGCCGTGAGCGACCTGGCTCTGGCTCTGGGCCAGGGCGAGATCCACGCCCTGATCGGACCCAATGGCGCAGGCAAGAGCACCGTGATCAACTGCATCTCAGGCTTTCAGCCGCTGAGCGCGGGCGAGATGCGGCTGGGTGACGAACGGCTCGGGCAGCTGACGCCGGTCACGGCCGCCCGCAAGGGTATCGCGCGCACCTTTCAGACACCGCAGCTGTTCGGCCGGCTCAGCGTTGCCGACAACGTGCGCGTCGCCTCGCGAAGCGGACGCACGGGCCTGTTCGACGGCGGCGAGCTGATCGAGCTCGTCGGACTGGCAGGCCTCCAGGCACGGGCCGCCGAGAGTCTTGCCTATGGTCAGCAGCGCCTGCTCGAAGTGGCCCGAGCGCTGGCCTGCGCCCCCCGCCTGCTGCTCCTCGACGAGCCCGCCGCAGGACTTGCAGCCGACGACATCGCCCGGCTGGCCCGGTTGCTGCGCCGCATCGCCGGCGAGCTCGGCCTCGGCATCTTGCTGGTCGAGCACAACGTCGGCCTGGTAAAGCGGCTGTGCGACCAGGCAACGGTGATGCACCACGGCCTCGTCATCGCCAGCGGCTCTCCCGCTGCGGTGCTGTCCGACCCGGCCGTGGTTACGGCCTATCTGGGCGCGCAGGCATCACCTTCGCAGGCCCGGCCATGCTGAGCGTGTCCGGCCTCACGCTCTCCCATGGCGCAGCCGTCGCCGTCAGGGACGTCTCGTTCGAGGTGCGTGAGCACGAGGTCACGGTGCTGCTCGGCGCCAACGGCGCCGGCAAGACCACGATCATGATGGCGCTGTCGGGCCTGCTACCGGTTCGCGCCGGCGATATCCGTCTCGACGGGCACCGCATCACCGGCGCCGGCAACGATCGACTCGTCGGCCTCGGCATCGTGCAGGTGCCGCAAGGCCGGCAGGTGTTTCCCGGCATGACCGTGCGCGAAAACCTCGAGCTCGGTGCCTTCCTGCGCCGGGACCGCAACGTCGGCACCGATCTCGATCGCATCTTCGCGCATTTCCCCAAGCTCGCCGAGCGAACAGGCCAGACCGCCGGAACGCTCTCGGGCGGCGAGCAGCAGATGCTCGCGATCGGCCGCGCGCTGATGGGCAAGCCGCGCCTGCTGCTGCTCGACGAGCCCTCGCTGGGCCTCGCACCCGTGATCGTCGACGCGGTCTACGACATCGTCGCCGAGTTGGTGCGCGACGGCCTCACCATCCTGCTTGCGGAGCAGAACGTCGCCAAGGCGCTGTCGGTGGCGGCCCGCGGCTTTGTCCTCGAGAACGGAACGGTCATCGCATCGGGATCCGGGGCCGAGCTCGCGGCGACCGATTTCGTCCACAGGGCCTACCTCGGATCGTCCGACGACGACCTCCCTCATGACGCGGAGAGATAATTGATGAGCTTGAGATCGGATTCGGCCGTCGCCATCGCCGGCGTGGGCGAAACAGCGGTCGGGAACCTGCCGGGAACCCATTCGACGGAACTCTACATCGAGGCCGCCCGTCGCGCGATCGAGGACTCAGGTCTTGCCAAGAGCGAGATCGACGGCCTGCTCACGACGGCATCCGTCGTGGACGACAACGTCCGCCACCACATGGTCATCGCCGAGCACCTCGGCCTGTTCTGCAAGACTTTGTGCGATACCCTGCGCACGGGCGGTGCCGCATTCGGCTACGCCGTGCAGCTGGCGCAGTGGGCCGTGCAGTCGGGTCGCTGCCGGGCCGTGCTCGTGGTCTCGGCCGACAACCTCCTGAGCGGGCCGGGTGCCGGCCATGGCGTCACCGCCTACACCGAGCTCGGCGCTCATTCGCTCGAGTTCGAAGTGCCGTTCGGCGGCCATATCCCCTCCTTCTACGCGCTCGTCGCTGCCCGGCACATGCACGAGTACGGCACCACCGAAGAGCAATTGGCGGCCATCGCGGTGGCGTGCCGCAAGCACGCGGCGCTGAATCCGGCAGCCCAGAAGCGGACGCCGATCACCATCGACGACGTGATCAACTCGCGCCGGATTTCCTCGCCGCTGAAGCTGCTCGACTGCAGCCTGATCTCGGATGGCGGCGGCGCCGTCATCGTCACCACGCTGGAGCGGGCCCGGGATTTGAAGCAGCGGCCCATCCGCGTGCTCGGCACGGGGCAGGCGCAGTCCTACTATCACATGGGGCATCTGGCCGGCGGCGTCGGCCTGCCCCGCGAGCGCAAGGGCGAGTTCAATCTCACCTCGACCGTGCAGAAGGTCGCCGGCCGGGACGCCTTCGGCGAAGCAGGCATCACGCCGGCCGACATCGACGTGGCGGAGATCTACGACAGCTTCACGATCACCGCCCTGATGCAGTTCGAAGACCTCGGCTTCTGCAAGAAGGGCGAGGGCGGTGCCTTCGTCGAGGGCGGCCGCATCGAGCTCGGCGGCGCGCTGCCCACCAACACCCACGGCGGCCTGCTGTCCTACGCCCATCCGGGCATGCCGGGCGGCATCTTCCACCTCATCGAAGGCGTGCGCCAGTTGCGGCACCAATGCGGGCCGCGCCAGGTCGAGGGCGCCCAGACCGCGTTGGTGACCGCGGTCAGCGCCGTCGCCTCCAACCACTCCGTCTGCATCCTCGGGAGGGACTGACCATGACCAGCGCGATGCCGACCATACCGCCCGAGCCGACGCCGCTGTCGCGGCCGTTCTGGGACGCCTGCCGGGAGCACCGGCTGATCATGCAGGCCTGCCAGGATTGCGGCGAGCTGACCTTCTACCCTGCCCACATGTGCCCCACCTGCGGCGGCGGCCACCTCAAGTGGCAGGAGCTCAGCGGCCGCGGCCGGATCCATTCGGTGACGACGGTCTATCGCCCGGCAGCCCCGGTCTTCGCCGGGTCTGTGCCCTACGTCATCGCCCTCGTCGAAGTGGCCGAGGGGCCGATCATGATGAGCAACATCGTGGGGCCTGGTGCGCTCGAAGCGAAGATCGGCGATACCGTCGACGTCGTCTTCGAAGACCTCGCCGAGGTGACGCTGCCGCGCTTCAAGCTGCCCGGGGGCTGACGGTGCAGACCTTCGTCGATCTGGCGGCCCGGCTGGAGGCGCGCGGCAGTAGCCCGGCCCTGGTTTGCCAGGGCCGGGCCCATACGGCCGGCGCACTCGCCGACGAGGCGGGGCGGATCGCCCGTGCGCTCATGGCGGCCGGCGTCGGCCGTGGCGAGCGCGTCTGCGTCTGGTTGCCGAACGGGCCCGAGTTCGTCCTCATCGAGCTCGCGACAGCGATGATCGGCGCCGTGTTCGTGCCGATCCATACCCGTTACGGATCGAGCGAACTCGCCAACATCCTGGGTCAGGCGGAGCCGGCGATGCTGGTCTACCAGCGCGCCTTCCTGCAAGCCGATCTGGACGCGACGCTGCTGAAAGCCGCGCCGCAGGTCGCAGCCGGCGCGCCGCAAGCCGCCGCGGTCAGATTCGTCTCCCTGGACGGCAGCCGTCATGCCGGCGTCACCACCTGGTCGGACTTGCTGGCCGGGGCCGATGCGGTCCCCGAGAGCGCCCTCGAAGCCGCACGTGCCGCCGTGCGCCCGGACGACCCGGCCGTCTGCATCTTCACCAGCGGCACGACCGGCGTGCCCAAGGGCGCCATGCTCAGCCATCGGGCGATCCTGACGACCGAGCAGCGCGTCGGCGACGCCATGGGCATCGCCGACGGCGACCGGGTGCTCTACGCCGCACCGCTGCCGTCGGTGTTCGGCTGCTGCAATGCGCTGGTCGCCACGTGGAGCCATGACGCCTGCCTCGTGCTGATGCCCACCTTCGAAGCCGGCGAGGCGCTGGCGACGATCGAGGCCGAGCGGTGCACGATGATCTACGGCGTGCCCACCATGTTCGTGATGCTGCTCGGCCATCCCGCCTTCGCAGCGGAGCGGACGCGCTCGCTGCGCGGCGGCATCGTCGGGGGCGCCCCGTGCGCGCCGGCGCTGGCCGAGGCGATCATGCACGATCTCGGCGTCAAGGATCTCGTCAGCGGCTACGGCATGTCGGAGACCTGCGCGGTGATTTCGATCACCCGCATCGGCGATCCGCCACCCGTGGTCGCCCAAACCGTGGGGCGCCCGCTGCCCGGCGTCGAGATCCGTATCGTCGATCCGGCCGCGGACGTGCTGGTCGCCGCCGAGGAGGGCGAAATCTGCATCCGCGGCATCAACCTGATGCTCGGCTATTTTGGCGGCAGCAGCGGCCTGAAGCGGCCGTTTCCCGATGGCTGGTTCCGCACCGGCGACCTCGGCACCATCGATGCCGACGGCAATCTGCGCATCACCGGCCGCTGCTCCGACATGATCCTGGTGGGCGGCTTCAACGTCTATCCGGTCGAGATCGAAGCGTTGCTCGCGCGCCATCCCGCCGTCAGCCAGGCCCACGTCGTCGGCATCCCCGACGAACGCATGGGCGAGCGGCCGGTCGCCTTCGTCCAGCTCGACGCCCATGTCCGCGTCGGCGCCGAGGAGCTGGCGCAGTACTGCACAGAAAACATCGCCAAATACAAGGTTCCGGCGCGGTTCATCTTCGTCGACGACTTTCCGATGACGCCGCTCGGCAAAATCCAGAAGTTTGAGCTCAAGAAGATGGCGACCCAAGTAGGCGCCTGATCAAGCCCAAGGGAGGTTCAGACATGATTGATCTACCGAGAGGGGTGCTCCTGGGCCTCGCGGCCGTCGCCGTCGGCAGCATCTCCACTCCGGCTCGGGCGCAGAACGCGCCGGGCGTCACCGATACGACGATCCGCATCGCCGTCGCCGATGCCCTGAGCGGCGCCTATTCCCAATACGGCGTGCCCAGCCTCAACGGCGTGAAGTACGTGTTCGACAAGGTCAATCAGGCCGGCGGCCTGTTCGGCCGCAAGCTCGAAGTGGTGTCGGAGGACGATGGCTGCTCGCCCAAGCAGGCCGTAGGCGTCGCCACCAAGCTCGCGTCGGAGAAATCGGTGCTCGCCGTGCTCGGCCTCACCTGCTCGTCGGCGGCCGTGGCCGTGCGAGACACCATCGCGCCGACGACGCCAATTCCGTTCATCTCCTTCTCGAGCGGCGGCCATACCTCTTCGTCTGCGGCCCTGGGCGGCCTGAAGCCTAACTTCTACTTCATCGCGACCTCGGTGCATGCCCAGGGCGGCGCCCTGGTGAATTTCGCCGTGAACCAGCTCAAGCCGACCCGCGTCGCCTTCATCGGCCAGACCGACGTCTATGGTAAAGAGGGCCGCCAGGGCGTCGAGGCCATGCTCGCGTCCTACGGCCTCAAGTTGGTCGCCGACGAGACCATGGAGCCGCGCGGCACCGACGCCAGTGCCCAGGTGCTCAAGCTGAAGGCGGCCAATCCCGACGTGGTGATCGCCTTCCTATACCAGGTGCCAGCCCAGACACTGCTGCGCCAGGCCGACGAACTCGGCTTCCGGGCCAAGATCATCACCTCTGCCTCAGTCACGGACTCGAGCATCTACACCTCGCTACAACCGAGTGCACTGGAGAACTACTACGGTGGCATGCTCGCCAGGGACGTGCTCACCGGCCCGCTGATGAAGCCGTTGATGACCAGCCTTCAGACGCAGTTTCCGGGTGTGACGTTCAACCCCCTGGTGGCGTCCGGCATCGGCGCAGGCGAGGTCATCGTTGCGGCGCTGCGGCGCGTCGGAAAGGACGTAACGGCCGAGAAGCTGGTCGCGGAGCTCGACCGCACCCGTGACATGGCGACGAGCGCGCTGAGCTATCCCGTGACCTTCACGCCCGACAACCACATGGGCGGGCGCGGCCTCCACATCTACGAGATCAGGAACGGCGTGGAGATGTCGGCCATGCCGGGGTATTGGCCCGGAACGGAGAAAGCCGCCGGTCCGGCCATCGTGAAGGACTAACCACTGATGTCGATGCTGCCTCAATTGCTTAGCGCGGGCGTCGTCAGCGGCTGCATCTATGCGCTCGTCGCGCTCGGCCTGGTCGTCGTCTTCAAGGCGACCGGGGTCATCAACTTCGCCCACGGCAGCACCATCCTGATCGGCGCCTATATCGGCGTCACCGCAGTGCGATCGGTCGGCCTGCCCTACCCGGTGGCGTTCGCCGCAGCCGTCGTGGTCGCGGCGGCCATCGGCTGGATCAGCTATGCCGCCGTTTACAAGCGCCTCCTCGGGGCCCCGCACATGATCCAGGTGTTGGCGACCCTCGCGGTCGCCAACATTCTGAGCGGCGCCGCGACGCTCACCTGGGGTTCCGAGAGCTACGGCTTTCCGCCCAGCGCGCGAATGCGGCCGATCATGACCGAGCCTGTCGTCGTCACCGGGCAGCAGGCGCTCATCGTCGTCGGGGCGCTGATCGTGATGATCGCCCTGACCGCCTATTTCCGCTACGGGCGATCGGGCAAGGCCATGCGGGCGCTCGCCGAGAACCAGGTCGGCGCCGGTCTGTGCGGCATCCGCACCGATCGGGTGTTCGCCATCTCCATCACGCTCAGCGGGGCGCTGGGCGCGATCGCGGGCGTGCTCTACGCGCCGCTCACTCTGGTGGATCCCAGCTTCGGCTGGCTGCTGATCAAGGGCTTCGCCGCAGCGGCCGTCGGTGGGCTGACCAGCCTGCCGGGAGCGGTGGTCGGCGGCATCGTGCTGGGCCTATGCGAAAGCCTCTGGGTGGCGGCTCTGCCGGCGCTGTGGGCCCCCAGCCTCAGCTATGTGCTGATCATCATCGTGCTGCTCATCAAGCCCACCGGGCTGTTCGGCACATCGGCCGTGCAGAAGCTGTGACGCGGCCAACGCAAGGAGGACCCATGCGCATCGCCGGCGACGAGGTACCCTGGGGATCCATGCACGCGCTGCTGCAGGCACGGGCGCGCCGGCACGGCGACGCGCCACGCGTCGACGTGGCCGGAACGGTCACCTCCTGGGGCGAGATCGACCGCCTGTCCGATCGCGTCGGGGCCGCGCTGGCCCAGCGCGGCGTCGGTCCCGGCGACCGAGTCTGCACGTTGATGGACGGCCGGATCGAGCAACTGCTGGTGTGGTTCGCGGCGAGCAAGCTCGGCGCCGTCTGGGCTCCGCTCAACTCGGCGCTCGTCGGCGACGACCTGGCCTACACGATCAGGGACGCGGCGCCCGCGGCGCTCGTCGCCGAGGGCGAGACGGCAGGACGGTTCCGCGACTGGCCCGACGATGTCCCGCTGCCCGCGGCGCGGTTCAGCGCCGATGTCGCATCCGACGCGTCCGACGCCGGCTTCGGCCCGTTCGCCGAGCTCCTGTCGGATGGCGGCCAGTTGCCCGCGATCGAGGTGTCGCCGAGCGATCCGGGCGTCATCATCTACACCGGCGGAACGACGGGCCGCCCGAAAGGCGTGGTGCTGCCGCACTTCGCCTTCCTCGCCGCCGGCTACCGCTTTCGCGACGCCTTCGACGTGCGGCCCGACGATCGGCAATACTCGGTCCTGCCTCTGTTCCATGTGGGCGGCACCATGCTCGGCATCATGGGGCCGCTGGTCACCGACATCCCCACGGCGCTCGACCGGCGCTTCAGCGGCACCCGGTTCTGGCAGCGGGCCCGGCAGACCGGCGCCACGCTCATCGACCCGGTCGGCACCATGGTGTCGCTGCTGTGCGAGTTGCCCGCGACGGCGAGCGACCGCGACCACCAGGTCCGGGCCGGCGTTGGCGTGACCGGTCAGGTGCCGGCGCACGTGCCGTCGACGTTCGCGCGCCGCTTCGGCGTGTCGCTCGTCAACCTCTATTCGCTCTCCGAGGCCGGCGGCGTCCTGATCACCTACACCAAGCCTGGCAGCGTGCGTCCGCAGGCGCACGGCGAGCCCGGCCGGTGGGCCGACTTCCGGGTGGTCGACCGCTTCGATCAGGACTGTGCGGCCGACGCCGTCGGCGAGATCGTGCTGCGGCCGCGGGTGCCTTACACCTTCATGCTCCGCTACCACAACGACGCGGAGCGCACGCTCGAATGCTGGTCCAATCTGTGGCTGCACACGGGCGATCTGGGCAAGCTCGACGCGGATGGGTTCCTCCATTTCATTGGCCGCGCCGCACACTGGCTGCGCTGCCGCGGCGAGAACGTCTCGGCCTACGAGGTCGAAGCGACCGTGCTGGGTTGCGCCGGCGTTGCCGAGGCCGCGGTGGTCGGCGTGCCGGCGCCGCTCGGCGAAGACGACGTCAAGGTCTTCGTCGTCCGCCGGCCCGACGCGACGGTGAGCGAGCAGGACATCGTCGATCACTGCGCACGGCGGCTCGCCCGCTTCAAGGTCCCCCGCTACGTCGAATTCGTGGCGTCGTTTCCGCGCTCGGCCGCCAAGCAGGAGATCGAGCGCCATAAGCTGCGCGCGCTGGGTAACGAGCGGGCCTGGGATGCAAAGGCGTCCGGCTTGGAACCGGGAAAGATCTGAGCCATGCACACGCTTTTCTTCGACGACTTCGAGATCGGACAAGAATTCGTCAGTCCGGGCCGGACAGTCACCGACACCGATCTGTCGCTGTTCTGCATGCTGTCGGGCGATTGGCATCCGATCCATTCCGACGAGGAGTTCGCCAGGACGACGCCGTTCGGGCGCCGCATCGTCGGCGGCGTCTTCGGCATCGCGCTCGTCACCGGCATGATGGGGCGCTGGGGCATTTTCGAACGCTCGGTCGAAGCGATGCTGTCGATCGATGATTGGCGCTTCCTGGCGCCGATCTTCGTGGGCGACACGCTGACCGTGCGCATGACCATCATGGGCAAGAAACCCACCAGCGACGGACGGCGCGGCGTCCTCGATCGCGGCTTCACGATCGTCAACCAGGCCGGCTCGCCCGTGCAGGAAGGCCGCTCGGCCGCGCTGATCAAGCGCCGCGACGAATAGGCCACGCTCGGCCGCAGGCATCGCCCGGCGACTTGCCGGAATACGCAATCAAGACAGACGGGGAGGATGGGATGAGAACGAACAGGTTGCTTTGCGCTGCCCTCATGAGCCTGGGGCTGGCCACGGCCGGACGGGCCGAGGACGGCCCCATCAAGCTCGGCGTCCTGAACGACCATTCCGGAGCCTATGCCACGATCGACGGACCAAGCTCGGTCGACGCGGCCCGCATGGCGGTCGAGGATTTCGGCGGCACCGTCCTCGGCCGCAAGGTCGAGATCATCGGCGCCGACCATCAGAACAAGGCCGACGTCGGCGCCGCCATCGCCCGCAAATGGCTGGATGTGGACGGCGTCACCGCCATCGTCGACGTGGCCGTGTCGTCGGTCGCCTTTGCCGTGCAGGAACTGGCGCGCGAGCGCAACAAGATCGTCATCTTCTCCGGCGCCGGCAGCTCCGACCTCACCGGCAAGGCCTGCTCGCCCACCAGCGTGCACTGGACCTACGATACCTACGCGCTGACGGCGGGAACCGCCGGCGCGCTGGCCCGGCAGGGCGGCAATTCGTGGTACTTCATCACCTCGGACAACGCTTTCGGGGCCGCGCTTCAGCGCGATGCCACCGCCGCCCTCAAGGCGGCCGGCGGCAGCGTCGTCGGCACATCGCTGCACCCGGCGCCCACCGCCGACTTCTCCAGCTTCGTGCTGCAGGCGCAGGCTTCGAAGGCCAAGATCATCGCGCTCGCCAACGCCGGCGACGATACTAAGAATGCGGTCAAGGCCGGTCGCGAATTCGGGCTCAGCGGCCAGCAGCAGATGGTCGGCCTGCTCACCCTGCTACCCGACGTGCACGGTCTGGGGCTGGAGGCGGCGCAGGGCCTGCTGCTGACCGAGTCGTTCTACTGGAACGCGAACGATGAGGCGCGCGCCTTCTCGAAACGGTTTTTCGCCCGCAACCACGCCATGCCGCACATGGTGCCGGCGGGGGTCTACGGCGGCGTCCTGCACTATCTGAAAGCGGTGAAGGCCGCGGGAACGACGGATTCGGCCGCGGTGATGAAGGCGATGCGCGATCTGCCGATCAACGACGTCATGACCAAGAACGGGCGGGTGCGCGAGGACGGCCGCGTCATGCGCGACTTCTACCTGTTCCGGGTCAAGAGCCCCACCGCATCTAAGGAACCGTGGGACTATTACGACCTGGTGGCGACGATCCCCGCCGAACAGGCTGCACGCCCGCTGTCGCAGAGCGAGTGCCCGTTCATCCGGCGGAAATAGTGCCGCTCCGTCCAGCGACGGTCCCGGGATCGCGGTAGAGCGCGGAAGAGCCGCATTCTCGAGCTACCTCCCCGAAACAGCCCGCCCCCGGGCCAGCCCGAGGTCCCGCGACAGTGCCGCCGGGCCAGGGGCTGGCCCGAGCTCACGCGCGGGCCGGCAATTGACTCGGCACCGGCCTGAAGCGGAAGATCGTCGCAAGTGCATCGATGCCTGTCCGAACCATGACGGCCTTACGAGAATGCAGAGCGGGGGACATGGGTGAGCCGGCATGGGCGAGACCAAGGTGCATCACGCCGATCGAATCTTTACGGCCCTGAGGGATGGGGCCGCGACGGCACAGTCAGCATTGGCCGCCTCCTGGTCGCGCTCGCTGCGGACTTACGGGCTTGACCCCGACCACTCCCGGCCGCCGCGGCGCCTCAGCGAAAGTGAGTTCGGCACGGCCTTCGAACGTACGGAGAGCCTGACGCGGCTGGCGCAGCCGGTGCTCGACCGCTTGTTCCAGTCCGTGGGCGAGGCCGGCTGCTGCGTGCTGTTGACCGATCGAGACGGCGTGCCGCTCGACCGGCGCGGCGTTGCCGGCGACGATGCCGACTTCCTCAGGCTGGGCCTGTGGACCGGCATGGTGTGGAGCGAGGCGAGCGAGGGCACCAATGGCGTCGGCACCTGCCTTGCCGAAGGCAGGCCGCTCACCATCCAGCGGGATCAGCATTTCCTCACCCGCAACATCGAGCTCAGCTGCACGGTGGCGCCGATTTGGGATGCGCGAGGCAAGCTCGTCGCCGCCCTCGACGTGTCGACGTGCCGGGCCGATCAAACCCCCGCCACGCTGAGGCTGATCGCAGCCGCCACGCGCGAGGCGGCGCAGCGCATCGAGGCGGGCCATTTCCGCCAGACCTTCCACCACGCGCGGATCGTGCTCGGGCAGGATACCGATTGCGGTCCGGGCGGGCTGCTCGCCGTCGACCGGGAGGACCTGGTCGTCGGCGCCAGCCGCGCCGCACGCGTCGCCTACGGGCTCACCGACGCGCAGCTGGCGCGCCCGCTGCCGGCGGCCGACGTCCTCCGCGGCGAGGCGGCGGAGCCGGCCGAGGACCTGGCAGCCGCCGAGCGCGGCGCCCTGCAACGGGCCCTGTCGCGCACCCGGGGTAACGTCGCCGCTGCAGCCCGCCTGCTCGGCGTCAGCCGGGCCACCATGCACCGCAAGCTCGCCCGCCTCGGCCTCGACCGCCGCCGCTGACGGCTCGCCATTTGCGGCCCTGATGTGTCGCAGGATTGAGACACATCAGGCGCGCAAACGGCGCCATGCCTCCTGACAGCCGCGCCCGCTGCACCGATCATCCGGCCATGTCCTGCACAAGCCAGGCGTCTTCCGGAGGAAACCCATGAACAAGCCCGAATTCATTCGCGCCGCGGCAACGCCGTTCAAAGCGCGCTACGGCAACTTCATCGGCGGCCGCTGGAGCGAGCCGGTGAATGGCCGCACCTTCGACAACTACTCCCCCGTCGACGGCCGCGTGCTGTGCCAAGTCGCCCGTTCCGACGCCGCCGACATCGACCTCGCACTCGATGCGGCCCATGCCGCCAAGGAGGCCTGGGGCCGCACCAGCGTGGCCGAGCGGGCCCTGCTGCTGAACCGCATCGCCCAGGTGATGGAGGACAACCTGGCGCTGCTGGCCCAGGCCGAGACCTGGGATAACGGCAAGCCGATCAGAGAGACCACGGCGGCGGATCTGCCCCTCGCCATCGATCACTTTCGCTACTTCGCCGGCGCCGTCCGGGCGCAGGAGGGCGCCATCTCGGAGATCGACCACGATACGGTCGCCTATCATTTCCACGAGCCACTCGGCGTCGTCGGCCAGATCATTCCCTGGAACTTCCCGCTGCTCATGGCGGTTTGGAAGCTCGCTCCGGCCCTCGCCGCCGGCAATTGCGTGGTGCTCAAGCCGGCGGAGCAGACGCCGGCCTCGATCCTGGTCCTCGCCGAGCTGATCGCCGACATCCTGCCCCCCGGCGTGCTCAACATCGTCAACGGCTTCGGCCTTGAGGCAGGCAAGCCGCTGGCGTCGAGCAGCCGCATCGCCAAGATCGCCTTCACCGGCGAGACGACGACCGGCCGGCTGATCATGCAGTATGCCAGCCAGAACCTGATCCCTGTGACGCTCGAGCTCGGCGGCAAGTCGCCCAACATCTTCTTCAAGGATGTCACCGCCGAGGACGATGATTTCTTCGACAAGGCGATCGAAGGCTTCGTCATGTTCGCGCTCAACCAGGGCGAAGTCTGCACCTGCCCCAGCCGTGCGCTGATCCACGAGAGCATCTACGACCGCTTCATCGAGCGGGCACTGGAGCGCGTAAAGGCCATCAAGCAGGGCAATCCGCTCGACCCGGAGACGATGATCGGGGCCCAGGCCTCATCGGAACAGCTTCAGAAGATCCTCAGCTACTTCGACATCGGCAGACAGGAGGGTGCGCAGGTGCTGACGGGCGGCGAGCGCAACGAGCTGCCGGGCGACCTCGCCGGCGGCTTCTACGTCAAGCCGACCGTATTCAAGGGCCACAACAAGATGCGGATCTTCCAGGAGGAGATCTTCGGCCCCGTGGTCTCGGTCACCACCTTCAAGGACGACGAGGAGGCGCTCGTCATCGCCAACGACACGCTCTATGGACTGGGCGCCGGGGTGTGGACTCGCGACGGCAGCCGCGCCTACCGGTTCGGTCGGGCGATCCAGGCCGGCCGCGTGTGGACCAACTGCTACCACGCCTATCCGGCGCACGCCGCGTTCGGCGGCTACAAGCAGTCCGGCATCGGGCGGGAAAACCACCGCATGATGCTCGATCACTATCAGCAGACCAAGAACCTGCTGGTCAGCTACGCACCCAAGAAGCTCGGCTTCTTCTGAATCCGGCAGCCCCGCCCCTCCCCCCGGTCCCACTGGCGGGGGCTGTCGGCCCCTGCCCGGCACGGTTTCGTGCCGGGCATTTTTTTCTGCGCGCAGTATACCGAAGCGATCGCTTAGAGCATTTCCGCGTTTCTTCGAATCGCGACAATACTCTATCTGTTTGTTTTGTCGCGTTTTCTTCACGCGAACCGGCGTCCACTTCGCTCGAAAACGCTCTAATATAAGTTGAGGGAATGAGAGCAGGCAGGCCTTGGCCTCCGCCGGCTCGCACGCCCCCCGGGAGGCCGCCATGGCTGACGACAATCCCCCGCGCGTTTTGGCGACGCCCGCCGCACTCGCCCTGATCGCCACCTTGCGGGCGCAACACGGCCCGATCCTCTTCCACCAGTCGGGCGGCTGCTGCGACGGCTCCTCGCCGATGTGCTACCCGCAGGGCGAGTTCATCATCGGCGATCAGGACGTGCTGCTGGGCGAGATCGGCGGCGCGCCGGTCTATATCGGCGCCGCGCAGTTCGGCGTGTGGCGCCATACGCAGTTGATCATCGACGTCGTGCCGGGCCGGGGCGGCATGTTCTCGCTGGACAACGGCACCGAGCAACGCTTCCTCACCCGCTCGCGCACCTTCTCCGGCGAAGAGCTGTGCCGCCTCGACACGCCCCACGCGAACGCGCCGATCGGGTGATTTCACCCGATCGGAACGCGCTTCAGCGCCCGGTGAAGCGCGGCCTGCGTTTCTCGGAGAAGGCGCGCATACCCTCCAGGAAATCGTCGCTGCGGATATAGGCCTCGAAGGTCGTGATCTCGTTGCGGAGTGCTCCCTCCAGCGGCTGACTGAGGCCATCGGCGGCGAGTTGCTTGACCCAGGCGAGGCCGAGCGGACTCAGACCCGCCATGTGCCGCGCGAGCGCAGACACGGTGGCCTCGAGCTCGGCTGGCGGCACCACCTCGTTGACCAGGCCCCAGCGCAGCAGCGTCTCGGCCGGCACCAGTTCGCCGGTGAGCAGCAACCGCCGGGCGACGTTGACCGGCAGCTTGCGCGGCAGCCGCACGCTGGAACCCGAGCCCGGCAACACGCCGTACTTCAGGTGCCCGTCGCCGATCTGCGCGCCGGCCGCGGCGATGACGATGTCGCAGCACAGGATCAACTCCAGCCCGCCCGCCACGGTGACACCGTTGACCGCGGCGATCACCGGCTTGGGCAACTGCTCCAGGCGCAGGAACAGGTCCATGGAGCGGCGCAGGTCTCCGGCGAACTCGCGGTACTCGGCGCCCTCCAGGCGGCCCAGGAAGCCCTTGAGGTCGCCGCCGGCGCAGAACGCCCGCCCCTGCCCGGTGAGCACGACGACGCGCACCTCCGGGTCGGTCTCGACCGCGGCGATGGCGCGGGCGAGCCCGGCGACCATCTCCTGCGACAACGCGTTGAGCTGATCGGGACGGTTGAGCCTGATCCAGCCGACCTGATCGGCGACCGTGTAGAGAACCGCCTCCGCGCTCATTCCGCTGCCCTTCCGGCCTTTGCCTCATCGCTCTTCAACACATCCTCCAATTCGTGCCGCTTGATCTTGCCTGTGGTGCTGCGCGGCAGCTCGGCGTCGGCGACGAAGCGAACCGCCTTGGGCAGCTTGTAGCCGGCGATCTTGCCGCGGCACAGCGCCACCACCTCCTCGGCGGTCAGCGTCGGGTCGTTGCGCACCACGAAGGCCACCGGCACCTCGCCCCAGCGGGTGTCCGCCCGGCGCACCACCACCGCTTCGGCGACCCGCGCAGAGGCGAGCAGCACGCGCTCGATCTCGGCCGGGTAGATATTCTCCCCGCCGGACTTGATCAGGTATTTGCGGCGGTCGACGAACTCGAGCGTGCGGTCCGGATTGCGCACGAAGACGTCGCCCATGTGAAACCAGCCGTTCTGGAAGTCCTTGGCCTCCGGCACCTTCCAATAGCCGCTGAACAGGGTGGGCCCGCGGAAGGCGAGCTCGCCGGGCTCGCCATCCGGCACGTCATCGTCGTCGGGATCGACCAAGCGGATGTCGCAGAGCGAGTTCTGCTCCTTGGGCAGCCGCTCCTGGACGACGCCGATGGGGATGAGATTCTTGCTGGCGGGCGGGCTGCCCGTTTCGGTGGAGCCGAAGCTGTTGATGTAGGGCGCCTGCAAGATCTCGGTGAGCTCGGCGATCTGCTGGCGCGGCACCAGATCGGCCATGCAGCCGACGCTGCCCAGAGACTTGGGCCGGGCGCCGGAGCGCTTCAGCTCGGCGATCACCTGCTCGACGGTGCCGGGCATGACCTGCAGCCAGCCGACCTCCTCGCCCGCCGCGCCGGCGACGATCGCCTCCACGTCGAAGCCGTCGACGATGATCACCTTGCCGCCGCGCATCAACATGGCCAGCATGTTGTCGGTCGACACCATGTGGAACATGGGCGCCCAGGCGATGAAGGACTTGCCCTGGGCAAAGGTGCCGTCGATCTCGCCGATGAGGCGGCGCGCGATCATCGCCCGCTGGCTGATGACGGCGCCCTTGGGCAGGCCCGTGGTGCCGCTGGTGTACAGAATGACGAGGCCGTCCTCCGGATGCGCGACCTCCGGCGGCTCGCGCTCGGCGGTCCGCGCCAGCGCGCGCTCGTAGGCCTCGCCCAGCACGATCACGGGGCCGCAGTCGCAGCCCAGGCTCGCCAGCATGACGGCGTGGCGCTCGGAGACGAAGGTCATCCGGGGCTCGACCAGGGTCAGGCAGTGCACCAGCTCCTCCGGCGCCAGGCGCCAGTTCTGGCAGGCGACGATGACGCCGAGCTTGGCCGCGGCGAGCTGGAGCTCGGCGTATTCGAGACGGTTCTCCGAGAAGATGGCGACGCGGTCGCCGCGCACCACGCCGTGCGCCGCGATGACGGCGGCGAGCCGGTTGACCCGGGCGTTGAGCTCTCCGTAGGTGAGCCGCTGTCCGCCCTGCTGGAGCGCGATCTCGTCTCGGCTGCGAATGACCTGGGCGCGGAACAGGGCGCCGACCGTCAGCAGCCCTGCCGCCTGGGCGAGCGGGCCGCCGAAGGCGCCATGCGTGGCTGCGGTGACCGGACTTTGCGTTGCCATGGGCACTCCCCGTGTTTCGTCCCGTGTGTTTCTATCCCGGGCGTCCTTATCCCGAGCGTCTTTGTCGTCGGTGCGCCGCGTCTTGCGCGCGGCGCGACTGTAGAGCGGCACCTCGATCGGTGGGAAGCGCTATCCGGCCGCCTGCCCTGTGCCCGGCCGACAGCCCCTGCAATCGGCCGATCGCGACCCGGATGGAGCCGTGGCTCCGATGTCCTGCGGAGTTGTCCCGCCCATCAACGCGCCGGCTTGCTCTGCCCGACCGCGGTTGCAAGGGCGGAAAACGTCTGCGGCTCCCCGTCCTCGCGCGCGTTGGCAAGCTTGAGCAGGCGAATCGGAAAAACCATCGCCTCATGGTTGGCGACGCTGAGATCCGGCGGCCGGCGGTGGTCTTCGACCGCGGCCTGCTCGGCCTGCGCCAGGGCCGAGGCGACCTCCTCGCGCGAGACCAGGCCCTTGCGCTTCAACAGATCGGTGAGCGCGGCGAGCGCCAGCAATACGCCTTCGAGCTGCAGATTTGCTGTGTTCATCGATGCCTCCCAAGCTGCACCGGCCGTCGCCCTGCAGCGGCCAGTCCATTGTCGTCCGGAGCATGGAGCCACGCCGGGGCTGGTTCGGCGGCCCGATCGCACTCGGCGCATGATCTCCGCATATGGGCGCGGAGTCCCCCGGAAAGATCAGGCCCTGGCGCCTTCCCTCGGCGGCTGACGCTCGCGGGCGGTCTCGAAGCTGTCCGGCTGCGCAATCCATCGATACGGCGCTTGGTTCCGCCGGTCGCGCGCACGGCGCCGGCAGCGCCTCGGAACCATCGGCCTACGCGGCGGTTATCGCGCTGGAGGTGCCGCGCGCGGAGGGCGTGCAGTGAGCGAGCTGAAACTTCGCGGGACCGAGTTAGCGGCCGCCGGGTCCGCGTAACGGTCATGCGCGCAGCTCTCGCCATCGCCACGACGGTCGCCCTGCTCCTAGGCACCATTTGGCTGGTGAGGCTCGACCTTGCACCCCTGCCACCGGATCTGCCTGGCCAAATGCGGTTGGGCGAGCCCGGAAACCTCTCCTGAAACCGGCCTGACAAAGAAAAAACCGCCCGGAGCACGGCTCCGGACGGCGCTGATCACGTCTGCGAACGGACGCGTCAGTTGGACGCCAGCGCGCGCGCCGGGCGCCCCTCATCAAGACCGCAGTCGGCCTCTTCCTCGAGATGGTTCTGCAGCTCGGCGAGGCTCTGCCGGGCCTCCTCCGTCGCCATGGCCAGCAAATAGCTGAGCATCGGCAAGCCGAGCAGCTTGGCCTTGCGCACCGACCGGTTGCAAGTCTCCGTCAGCTCGATCAACGAAATAAGGTCGGTCATGATGGTCCTCAGGCAACCAGGAGCGACGGAACGGGCTCAAGCACCGGCTCGTAGATCCCGAGTGCCTCGCGCGTGCTGTGCAGCATGGCTTCATCGACATAAGCAAAGAAGGGCGCGATCTCGTAGTCGTCGTACATCACCGGCGACGCCAGCGGCACGATATCCCAGCCGTATTCCATGAGACGCTGGAGCGACCATAGCCGCCCTTCCATCACCAGCCCGGTGACCCCCATGCGCAGCGATGTCTCCACGACAGCGAGCATGATCCGCCGCGTCCGTGGATCGAAGGCGCGCGTCTCGCTCTTGGACACCGGCACGGCACAGCGGGTCAGCTCCCAGATGGTGGGCCCCTGCGGGGCCGGCGCGCCTTGCAGGATCTCCGGATAGACGTGCGTGAGCAAATGCGGCTTCATCGTCGGCAACAGCCGCGAGTAAGCTTCGACCGAGCCGTCCGCCGCGTGCTCGATGATGTGCACAGCATCTTCTGTATCGAATTGATCGATCTCGCGACCGTCCGGCTTACGCAGCTTGTGCCAGCGCATATACTCAACAAAATACTTATGCCGAAAACGGTATACGTCGTCCATCAACTCGCTTCGTCGGAAGCTGTCCTGGCCGGATACGACGATTGCCATTGCATTCCCCTTTGAGGTTCGGAGAAGCAATGTAGATAATATAGCGAGCGGCGTAGAATGGGGAAAATTCCCTCTTGACTGCGGAATACGCTGGGTGCAGCGCAGCAGCGATCACGACGGAATAGGTCTACGGAGCGCGTTTCGACGCCAGCGACTCACGCGAGCTGCGAAGACCACCTTCCATTCCGCAGCTTGCAGTTCTTCGGACTCGCTCGGAGCAGCCCCCCCTCACGCGACCTCGTGCGGTCGGGACAAGCGACGCTCGGCATGTTTCGGATAGAGGAATGCCACGCCGAGCACAAGTCGTTCGATCGACTGCAGGGACCGGACCGACGCATCCCGCAAGGCCGATCCGTGACCACGCGTCTATTGAACACGTCTCTCCGACCGCCGCGTTTCAACGCATCAGCTATCCCAGGCATGCTCGTAACAAGCATGCCCGCAAGTCACGTCGCCCGTCTTGGCGATGCTCTCGCCCGGGTATCGGCCGGCCGGCAGCCAAGCCAAGCCAAGCGGCTAGAGTATTTCCGCGTTCTTCGAATCGCCAAAATGCTCTATCTATTTTATCTATCGCGTTTTCTACACGCGAACCGGCGTCCACTTCGCTCGAAAACGCTCTAGTTGATATAGCCCCGGCGCAGAGCATTGGCGACGGCCTGCACCTTGTTGACGGCGCCAAGCTTGCGGATGGCGCGATCGAGGTGATGCTCGACGGTCTTGTTGGCGAGCCCCAGAATCACCGACGTGTCCCAGGCGCTCTTGCCGGCGGCGGCCCATTTCAGGCACTCGGTCTCGCGCGCCGTCAGTGAATCGCCCAACGGCTGGTCGGACCGCCGCGTCAGCAGCACGGCCTGCGTGTGGGCAAAGATGCCGACGAGATGCAGGGAGAGCAGGTGCTCGCGCGGCAGATCGAGCGGATGCTGCGCCGAGAACGAAACGGCCGACTGGAAGCCGCTGAGATTGAAGATCGGAATCGAAAGCCCGTCGCGCAAACCGAAATCGGCAGCTTCCGCCATGACGCAAGCGCCCTCGGCGTCGACCGACGCGCCCCGCCACAATAGGAGTTCGGACGTCTGCCTCAGGCAGCGCACCACCGGGTCGCGCCGATAATGCGAAGCCGCCTGATAGCGCGCACTCCACTCAGGCCAGCCGGCGATGAGCACGTGCTCGCGCACGTCGTCGCTGTCCGGCAAGCCACTGATGGTGAAATTATCCAGGCCGTACGCCGCCGTCGCCCGTACGATCTCCTCCGCAAGTCCGGCTTGATTGTCGACTCCTTTGAGCCGTTCAATGGCCTCGCGGGCGAGGTCTCCTTCCATTCGAAAACCCCTTGGAACAAACCGTGGGAGGATACCGACTGACGCACACTCTCCGCGCCGGATGAGCCTTCGCGGACCCGCCGTTGCGCCGGAACGACAGCCTTTCGGGGCCGTGCCCGGCAATTTCGATCAACGCATAAGCGACTGCGGTGACGACCTGGGCGCCAAACGCCCCGCTTACCCTTGAAATTATTGCACCAACAAGGTTTTGAGTGTCAACGCGTCGAATGAGGGATGGCGCTGCCGCCGTCCGGCGGCGGTAGCGACGACCGCCTCCCCGGCCGCGCTGCCCTCGGGCACGAGATGGCCACGGACGGCGATCCGCTGCGCTGCAACGCTTGACCCCGTCTCGATCAGAGGCGGGCGCGGGCTGGGATCGCGTTCATCCAAGTCTTTGAATTTGCGCCGTTTTTGTCCGCTTGGGCGCCATTTGGCCGGCCCGCATGCTGTCGGCGACATCTCGTGCCGACCGCGGGTATCTCCGGGGTCCACGCGATGGGAGCGGTAAGCCTAACCGCCACGGCGACGCTGCGCGCGAAGCCGCGGTCGTTCACATATCGCTCAGGATCGCCGACGATTCGCCAGCGGCCTCACGACGTCAACGGCCGCCGCAGTTCGAACAGATGCTCTTGGTGGTCCGGTCCCCCTCGGCGTTCTTCTGCTCCTGCAGCTTCTGCGCCCGGTCTTCGGCCGTGCCGGTGGGAACGTCGGACGGACGCGGCTGGCGGTGGCCGGTCGGTGCCGTCCCGCCGGCGCCCGCCGTCCCTCCCGGCGCGCCGGCCCCTCCCATCCCGCCGCTCTGGGCGAGCGCGGCGCCAACCTGAGTCACGACGAAAACGACGATGAGAACCCTGCGCATGCCGACCCCTGCTTCAACCCGACCGATATGCAACGGCCATGGCGCCCGGGAGGTTCCACCCTGAGCGCTGCGGCGTTCATCTCGATGGTCAGAAGGGCTTCGCCGTCATGCGTGCGCACCCGCACGGCCAACCCACGACAACGGCTTTACGCCTAGTCCATCAGCCGGGGGAAAAGCCATGATGAAGGTTCAAATTGCCTTGTACGCCATCATCACGATCAGCACCGCGATCGTCGCCATCCCGCTGCTGGCGGCACTCTCGGCGGGCTGAGGCGCCGAGGTCCCGCCGCGCCGCCGCTCTGAGGCTGGACCGCTCCTGCGGGCACGCGCGTCCTCGCCTCGCCCGCCGGAAGCCTAGCGCCGCACTTCGACTGACAGCTCGGGGCGGTGATTGAGGGTCTGGAAGACGACGCAATAGCGTTCCGTCAGCTTGATGAGCAGGTCGATCTTGTCCTGCGGCGCATCCGTGTCGATGTCGAAGCGCAGGCGTATCGCCCGGAAGCCGACCGGCGTCTCCTTGTCGACGCCGAGGGTGCCGCGGAAGTCGAGGTCGCCTTCCGCATGCACGCGGCCCGCCTTGAGCGGCACCTCGAGCGCCGTCGCCACCGACTTGAGCGTCACGCCGGCGCAGGCCACCAGGGCCTCCAGCAGCATGTCGCCCGAGCACAGCTCCGCCCCGGAGCCGCCGGTGGCCGGATGCAGGCCGGCAATGGCAAGCGCGCGGCCGGTCTCCACCTTGCAGGCGATGCCGTCCTGATCGATCGAGCCGTCCGCCTTGAGCGTGATCACGGCCGCGTCCGGCGCCTCCCGGTAGCGCTCCTTGATCGGCGCCTGGAGAGCCCTGAGTTCCTGCGCATTCATCCCCATCGTCGTCTCCCTGTGGCTGGCGTCGCCTTCGCCGCGCTGTCGCCGGCAGTTCCCGGGAAGCGCTCTCGGCCGCCGAGCGAAGCATCGAGAGCCCTTAGCACGCGGTGCTTGGCACTGTCGAAACCGAGATCGAGGGGCCGACGCGGGCGCGGCAGGTCGACGCCGATGGTCTCGAACAGGCGGCCCGGGTTGGGCTGCATGACGACGACGCGGTCGCCGAGCGTGACGGCCTCCTCCACGTCGTGCGTGACGATGACGACGGTGGGCCGGCTCTCATCCCACAGGGCCAGCAGGTGCTCGTGCAGGCTCGCCCGGGTCATGGCATCGAGCGCCGAGAATGGCTCGTCGAGGAGCAGCGCCTTCGGGCCGGGCACCAGCGCGCGGGCGATCGAGACGCGCTGCTGCTGGCCGCCGGACAGCTCCCGCGGCCAGCGATCGGCGTGGGCCGTCAGGCCCACCCGCGCCAGCGCGTCGTCGACCTTGTGGCGACGGACCGCGGTGGCCATGTGCTGGAGCCCGAAGCCGGCATTGTCGCGCACCCTCAGCCACGGCAGCAGCCGCGCCTCCTGGAACGCCAGGCCGACGGCCGGATGCGGCGCGTCGATAACCTCGCCGTCGATGCGCACCGCACCCTGGGTCGCCCGGTCGAGGCCGGCCACGAGCCGCAGCAGAGTGGTCTTGCCGCAGCCCGAGCCGCCGACGATGGCGACGATCTCGCCCGCCTCGACGGCGAGCGACACGTCCTCGAGCGCTCGCGTCCCGTCGGCATAGACTTTGGACAGGGCCTCGATCGACAGCATCAGAGGCGATCCCGCGCCGTGTCCTGCCAGGCGAGCAGCGGCGCCGTGAGCGCCACGATCAGGCTATCGCAGAGCTTGCCGAGCACGGCGAAGGTGATGATGGCGGCAAGGATCTGGTCGGGCTTGCCCAGTTGCTGGCCATCGACGAGCAGGTAGCCGAGACCCTCCGATGCGCCCATGAACTCGGCCGCCACGACGAACATGAAGCCGAGGCCGAGGCCCGAGCGCAGGGCGGTGACCCAGGCAGGCAGCACCGCCGGCAGCAGCACCCGCCGCACCAACGCCAACGGGCTGAGGCGGAACACGCGGCCGACCTCGATGAGCTTGCGGTCGACCGAGGCGATGGCGCTCATCACGCCGAGATAGACCGGGAAGAACACGCCGACGGCGATGAGCGTGACCTTCGAGGCCTCGAAGATGCCGAGCCAGAGGATGAACAGGGGCACCCAGGCGATCGATGGAATGGCGCGTAGCGCCTGGATCGTGGGATCGAGCACCCGGCGCAGCGGACGCGACGCGCCGGTCAGCGCGCCGACGGCGGTCCCCGCCGCGGCACCGACGGCGAAGCCGAGGCCGATGCGCGACAGCGTCGCCAGCACGTGAGTGGCGAGGTCGCCGGAGCGCGCGAGCGTGACCAGGGTGTCGAAGATGCGGCTCGGCGGCGGCAGCAGACGGCCCTGCACCAGGCCAAAGCGGATCGCCGCTTCCCAACCCACGGCAACGACCAGGGGCAGCACGACGCCGACGAGCCAGATCCCCGCGGCCGGGCGGCGCGTGGCCGCCCCGCCCGCATCTGCCGCCGGTGCGGCGTCGGCGGCCGGCGGCCGCCCGGAGATCAAGTCGACGGAGGCCATGCGCTCAGTTCGTCGTCTTGGCGAGGTACTGCGGATCGATGAGCTGATCGACCGCTGCCGTCACGTCGGTGTCGGCGGGGAGCACGCCCGCGTTCTTGAGGGCGTTGCCGGCGGCCAGGATCGACTGGCGCTGAGGATCGCCGATGGCGCTGGAGGTCAGGTCGGTGCGCTCATCGATCTGCCGGTCGATCACGGCGGGCGGCAGCTTCGTCACCTCGGCGAAGGTCGCCTTGAGCGCCGGCTTGTTGGCGAGCGACCACTGGCGTGCCGCTTCGTAGGCGGCCAGCACCTTGCGGACGAGATCGGGATGCTGCTTGGCGAATTCCTCGCGCACGTTGAGGATGCCCCAGGTGTTCGCCTCCGGCTTGCGGAAGAACAGCACGTCGCCGTTCTCGATCTCGGCAGCGGCCATCATGGGGTCGAGGCCGGCCCAGGCGTCTACATCGCCGCGGTCGAGGGCGAGGCGCCCGTCGGCGTGCTGGAGCAGCACGAACTTGACGTCCTTGTCGGTGAGGCCGGCGTCAGCCAGTGCCCGCACCAGGAAGATGTGGGGATCGGTGCCGCGGGTGACGGCCACACGCTTGCCTTTGAGGTCGGTCACGGCCTTGACGCCGCTGTCCTTGCGGGTGACGAGCGCGGTCCATTCCGGACGCGAGTAGACGTAGACCGACTTGATCGGATTGCCGTTGATGCGGGCGACCAGTGCCGCCGAACCGGCGGTGGAGCCGAAATCGATCGAACCGGCGTTCAGGAACTCCAGCGCCTTGTTGGAGCCCTGCGACTGCACCCAACGCACCTTGATGCCGTCCTTGGCCAGCGCCTTCTCCAAGAGCCCCTGCTCCTTCAAGACCAGGCTGACCGGGTTGTAGGTGGCGTAGTCGATGCGGATCTCCGAAACCTCGGCAGCCCGCGCAGGCGCCGCCAGGCTCAGGCCGGCGAGAAGGGCGAGACCGAGCCGCCGGAGGCCGACGAGCGAAGGAAGGGCTTGCATGGGTGGCTCCAGACCGACCGGTGGATGTTGCTGCCGCATGATCTACAGCGCCAAGTCGCGCCGTCAACGATTTTGCATCGCAACATGGGAATTTGTCGATTACACTGAAACTATCCGTATTTTTCCGGTCGCCGCCGGGCCGTGCCCTGCCCGAGAGGTGCGGCTGGGCCGCACATTCTCTGGCTCGATGTCGCGGGCCCGATGGCACGCCGGCGGAGCTCACGCCGGGCCCGGCGCTCCGGGCTGCTGGTTGGCGATCCGGCTCTGAAGCAGTTCGCCGCTGCGCTCCAGCACCGGATAGGCGGCAGCGGCGACGATGTGGCTGTTGATCAGCTTGATGTCGCTGAGCAGGTCGAGGTAGAGCGCGCCCGCCTGGGCCGCCTCGGGACGGCCGGTTCTCATCTGGTCCACATGCAGGACCGTGGCCTGGGACTCGGCCTCCCGGAACGCAATCTTCTCATCGGCCAGCAAACGGGCGGTCGGACCATCGTCGGTCATGAGGACGGACGCGGCGGTCTTCAGGTTAGCGCTCAAGCGGTCGATCATGGCGACGAGTTCGGCTTCCTCCGCCTCCGAGAAGGCCAGGCCACGCTTCAAGCGCTTGGACGCGTGCGGCAGCAGATTGCGGGTAACCACGTCACCGGCCTGCTCGAGGTTCATGGCGAAGTTCAGGATCGCGGCGAGGCGCTTATTCTCGTTGTCGCCGAGTTCGTCCGGGTCGAGCGACGTCAGGTAGGCCTTGATCGCCGTGTTCAGGCGGTCGAGCACGTCGTCGCGCCGCTTCGTCTCGGCGATGACCCGCCGGTCGCCATTGGCCATTGCGCTACGCGCGCCGGCGAGCATCTCCTCCAGCACGTCCACCAGCCGCAGCGCCTCACGCGTCGCGGCACCGAGTGCCACGATCGGCGTCTCCCGCGCTGCGGCGTCGAGGTAGAGGGGCCGGGAGGGGTCCGCCGGGTCGACGCGCTCGGGGAGCCAGCGTTTCAGCAGGGCGGCATAGGGCGTCAGCAGCGGCAGAAAGACCAGGGCGATGATGACGTTGAAGGCCGTATGAAAATTGGCGACGGCGCGGGCGTTGTCCGGCTCCAGGGTAACCAGCAGGCGGCCGATGGGCTCCAGCAGGGCGAGTCCGACGGCCACGCCGACGACACGGGTGAGCAGGTTGCCCACGGGCAGCCGCTTGGCGCCGAGATCGTTGCCGGCCGCCCCCTCGAGCACCGGGTTGATGGCCGTGCCGAGATTGGCGCCGAGCACGAGCGCGAAGGCGGCGTTCGGCGGCAGCGCACCCTTGCTCGCCAGCGACATGATGAGCAGGACGACCGCGACGCTGGAATGCACTGCCCAGGTCACGCCCGCCCCCAGCAGGACGGCGAGCAGCGGCGTGGTCGAGATGGCACCGAGCAGCAGCCGCAGGCTCGGCGTGTCCTCGTAGTCGGTCATCAGATGCAGCAGTTGATGCAGGGCCAGGAGCATCAGCCCGAGGCCGATGAAGACCCGGCCGAGGTCGTGCGTCGGCGTGCTGGAATCGCGGCGGAACATCAGCACGCCGACCAGGATGAGCACCGGCGAGAACGCCGCCACATCGAACGACAGCACCTGCACGATGAGCGTCGTGCCGACGTTGGCGCCGAGCATGACGGCGAGCGCCGGCACGAGATCCACCAGGCCGCCGGCGGCAAAGCCCGCGGTCATCAGGCCGGTCGCCGTGCTGCTCTGCAGGATGGCGGTGACGCCGATGCCGGCCAGCAGCGCCCGCACGCGGTTCCGCAGCGCCGTGCCGAGAAACGCCCGCAGGCCCGGACCGAAGGCGCGCTGAATCCCCGTCTGCACCATGCGCGTGCCCCACAGGAGCAGCGCGATGGCGCCGGCGAGATCGATCAGCGTGACGGGAAATGCCATCGCGGGCGCCTTGCAACGTTGGGCAGAGGACGGAGCTTGTGCCCCACGGCCTCGCCTGGGCCGCCCCATCCGGAACATGGCCCCGGCGGATGCCCTTGCCAGGCCGCCCGCCGTTTAATCCTCGCCTGCCGTTCGGTGCAATGCCGGAATAAGGCCGCCCCCCGCTGGCCGTGCGATCGGGCGGCCTATTCTGGGGGTCGGGCGCTGACGCGCAGCGCCATCGGCCCCGATCGTGGGCGGAGAAGCTACCAGACCGGGATGAAGGCCGGCAGCTTGGCGGCCACGAACTCCTTGTTCGCGGGCGACTTGAAGACCTCGAGGAAGGCCTTGAGCCGGGGGTCGTCCTTCTTCTCGGGCCGCGAGACGAAGCGAAGGACGAAGCGCTCGTCGGGCGTGCGGTCGCTGATCAACGCCGAGTTGGGGTCGCCGCCCGCCGGGATCAGATAGGTCAGGTTGACGAACGCCAGCGTCACGTCGTCGAGCGCACGGTAGAGCTGGGCCGCGTCGAGTTCGATGAGTTGAAGCTTCTTGGGGTTCTCGGTGACATCCTGCTTGGTGACGTTGATGCCCTTGCCGGGCTTTAACGTGATCAGCCCGGCCTTCTCGAGCAGCTGCAGGGCGCGGGCGCCGTTCAGGGGCTCGTTGGGAATGGCCACCTTGTCGCCTTCCTTCACCTCTGCAAGACTCTTGATCTTCTTGGAGAAGAGACCGACCGGAACGATCACGCCCGCGGGATCGACGGGCACCAGGTTGAAGCCCCGCGCCGCGTTCTGCTGGCCCAGAAACGTCACGTGCTGGAAGAAGTTGGCGTCGAGATCGCCGGCGAAGACGGCCGCGTTGGGGGTCACCCAATCGGTGAACTCGATGACCTTCACGTCGAGGCCCTTCTTCTTGGCCGCCTCTGCGGTCAGCTGCAGGAGCTGCGCCAGCGGGCCGGCGCTGACGCCGATCTTCAGCGGCTGGTCGGCGGACGCCACGCTGGCGACCATCGCAACGGCCGCGGCCAGGGCGACGCGGATAGCGGATTTGATGTTCATCGATTCCCCTCAGGATTATCAGGCGCGGCAAGCCGCTTTGGCGGAGCGAACGCCCGCGCTTCGGCCAATAAAGGGACAGTGGCTTGCGGCCTTGCTCTGAATGGACAATCGACGCAAGTCGATCCGCCAAAAACGATAAATCACGAAGAATATCGTAAAGCAACGAGGCGAGATTTATCTTTGCGATACATTCATCGGTAAATAAAACTACCGCAAAGCAACGAGATGTAAAATCCTGCTCCTTCAAGAGGCCGCGCCGGCCTGAACAGGCGCGACTGTCCTACTCCGCCGCGTCCGCCAAGGCGCGGCCCCGCCAGCGGGCCGCCGGATGAGGCGGAGCCAGGCGCGCCCGCCCCGGGCCGAACAGCTTTTCGCGCAGCGGCCCCGGCGCGTAGGCGCGCTTGTAGCGGCCGCGCCGTTCGAGCTCCGGCACCAGGAACTCGACGATGTCCTCGAAGGTCTCCGGGGCCACCGCATAGGCCATGTTGAAGCCGTCGACGTCGGTCGCGTCGACCCACTGGATCAACGCGTCGGCGACCGTTGCGGGCGAGCCGACGAACACCGGCCCGATGCCGCCGATGGCCACGTGCTCGGCCACCTCGCGAACGGTCCAGATCCGGTTCGGGTCGGCGCGCGTGATATTGTCCATGGCGGTGCGGCCGGCGTCGTTCTCCACGTGCCGCACCTCCTGGTCGAGCGCCAGCTGGGAGAAATCGACGCCCGTCCACCCGGACATCAGCGTCAGCGCCCCCTCGTGGCTGACGTAACTGCGGTAGTCGTCGAGCTTGGCCTGGGCCGCCCGGTCGGTCTCGGCGAGCACCACGGTCGCCATGGAGAACACCTTGAGGTCGCTGCCCTGGCGGCCGGCGGCGACCGCCGCCCGGCGCAGATCCGCGACGCGCGGCCCGATCACCTGCGTGGAGGGCCCCGAGACGAAAACACATTCGGCGTGGCGACCGGCGAAGCCGCGGCCCTTGGGCGAGGTGCCGGCCTGGTAGAGCACCGGCGTGCGCTGCAGCGACGGCTCGCTGAGGTGAATGGCGTCGAGCTGGTAGAACGGGCCGTCGTGCCGGATGCGATGCACCTTCTCGGGTCGGGTGAAGATGCCCGCCGCCCGGTCGGCCACGACGGCGTCGTCGTCCCAGCTGCCCTCCCAGAGCTTGTAGACGAGCTCCAGATAGTCCTCCGCCACGTCATAGCGATCGTCATGGCCGCGCTGGCGATCCAGCCCCATGGCCTTGGCGGCGCTGTCGAGATAGCCCGTGACGATGTTCCAGCCGATGCGCCCCTCGGTCAGATGGTCGAGCGTCGTCATCCGCCGGGCAAAGGGATACGGCGGCTCGTAGGACAAATTGACGGTGATGCCGAAACCGAGGTTGCGCGTCACCGCTGCCATGGCCGAGACCAGCAGCAACGGATCGTCCACCGGCACCTGCGAGGCGGTGCGCAGGGCAGCGTCGGGACTGCCTCCGAAGACGTCGTAGATGCCGAGCACGTCAGCGATGAACAGGCCGTCGAAGCGGCCACGCTCCAGCGTCTGGGCGAGGCCTGTCCAATAGGAGAGCGTGCGGTAGTCGGCGGATCGGTCGCGCGGATGGCGCCACAGGCCCGGGGCCTGATGGCCGACCGTGTTCATCTCGAAGGCGTTGAGCCTGATCTCCTTGGCCATGGCCAATCCTTCCTCCCGCGGCGGCACAGCCCCGCACGGCGCCGGCCTACCAGGCCGGAATATAGGCGCCCTTGAAGCGGGTCAGCACGAATTGCTTCACCGGTTCCGATTGATAGACCTCGACGAGCTTGGCAACCCAGGGCTTGTCCTTGTCCGCGGCGCGAACGGCAATGACGTTGACCCAAGGGCCGTTGGCAGCTTCCTTGATCAGGGTGTCCTTCACCGGATCGAGGCCCGCCTGCACCGCATAGTTGTTGTTGATCGACGCGGCATCGACGTCCGGAAGTGAGCGCGGGATCTGCGCCGCATCGAGTTCGACGAACTTGAAGCGCTTGGGATTGTCGACGATGTCGGCAACGCTGGCGGTGACGTTGGTGGGGTCGCGCAGCTTGATGTAGCCGGCCGCCGCCAGGATGTGCAGCGAGCGCGCGCCGTTGGTCGGATCGTTCTGGATCGCCAGCCGCGCGCCGTCCGGCAGATCGGCGAAATTCTTGTAGGTCTTGGAATAGAAGCCCATGGGCGAGGCGATGGTGTCGGCCACCTTGACCAGCTTCCAGCCGGTCTTGGCGATCTGGTTCTTCAGATAGGGCTCGTGCTGGAACGAATTGGCCTCGGTCTCGCCGGCGGCGAGCGCCTGGTTGGGAATGACGTAGTCGGTGAACTCGACCGGCTTGATGTCGACGCCGCGCTCGGCGCCGACCTTGCGCACCACGTCGAGGATCTCCGCATGCGGGCCGGCGGTGACGCCGACGCGGATGGTCTTGGGATCGTCCGCCGCAGCGGCGCCGCCGGCGAGGAGGGTCACGGCGCCCAGCGCGGCAAGGACAAGGGACATGGGTCTGCGGCTCGCCATGGGAAGGCTCCGGGGCGCGGGGACGGTCGAGGGTCAGTTATGGCGCAGGCGCTTGTTCAGCCGCCGCGCGAGCGTGTCGCCGATGGTCTGCACGCCTTGCACCAGCACGATCAGGACGATGACGACCGCCGCCATCACGTCGGGCATGAAGCGCTGGTAGCCATAGCGGATGCCGAGGTCGCCGAGGCCGCCACCCCCGACGGCGCCGACCATCGCGGAGTAGCCGATCATGCTGACCACGGCGAGGGTGAGCGACAGGGCGATGGCGGGCACGGCCTCCGGCAGCAGCACCTTGCGCACGATCTGGAGGGGGCTCGCCCCCATGGCCCGGGCGGCCTCGACCAGCCCCTGATCGACCTCGCGCACCGCCGTCTCCACCAGGCGGGCGATGAAGGGGATGGCGGCGATGGTGAGCGGCACGATGGCCGCCTTGGTGCCGATCGAGGTGCCGGCGATGAGACGCGTGAACGGAATGATCGCCACCACCAGGATGATGAACGGGGTGGAGCGCGTGGCGTTGACGACGAGGCCGACGATGCGGTTGACCGCCGGCAGGGCGAACAGCTCGCCCCGCCCGCTGGTGGCCAGAAAGACGCCGAGCGGCACGCCAAGGAGGGTGGCGATCGCCGTCGCCACCGCCACCATCCACAGGGTATCGAGCGTCGCCTCGGCGATGAGCTGAACGATCTCAGGCGACATAGCCGAGCACCTCCGTGTCGAGGCCGCGCTCGGCGAAATAGGCGAGCGCCGGCGCCAGATGCCGGTCCGACGACGGCAGGCCGATGAGCAGCGTGCCGAAGGGACGTCCGGCCACCTCGTCGATGGCGCCGGACAGGATCTTCACGTCGGCGTGGAGCTCGCGCGACAGGCTGGAGACCACCGCACCGGCCGCCAAAGTCCCGCGAAAGACGACGCGCACCACCGCCTCTGAGCCGGCTGCACGATCCGGGCCGAGCCGCGCCGCAAGCCCGGCCGGCACGGCGCGGCCCGAGGCACCGCCGAGGAACGACTGGGTGGTGGCATGGCCCGGACGGGTGAAGATGTCGTAGACGTCGCCGCGCTCGACGATGCGGCCGCCGTCGATGACCGCGACCTCCTTGGCGATGCGCCGGATCACCGACATCTCGTGGGTGATCAGCAGGATGGTGAGGCCGAGCTCCCGGTTGATGGTACCGAGCAGATCGAGGATCGACTGGGTCGTCTCCGGGTCGAGCGCGGACGTCGCCTCGTCGGACAGCAACACTTTCGGACGGGTGGCGAGCGCGCGGGCGATGCCGACGCGCTGCTTCTGGCCGCCGGAGAGCTCGGCCGGGTAACGGTCGCGCTTGTCGGCGAGGCCGACGAGCTCCAGCAGCGGCTCCACGCGCGCCTTGATCTCCGCCCGCCCGACCCCGGCGATCTCCAGCGGCAGGGCAATGTTGCCATAGGCGGTGCGCGACGACAGCAGGTTGAAATGCTGGAAGATCATGCCGATCGAGCGGCGCACCTGGCGCAGCTCGCGCTCGCCCAGGGCGGCGATATCGGTGCCGTCGACCCAGATGCGGCCGGCGCTCGGCCGCTCGAGGCCGTTGACGAGCCGGATCAAGGTCGACTTCCCGGCACCGCTGCGGCCAATGACACCCAGCACCGAGCCCGGCGCGACGGCCAGGTCGATGTGATCGAGCGCAGTGACCGCGCCGCCACCGCGGCGCGCGGCAAAGGTCTTGCTCACGGCTTCCAGGCGGACCATGGCCCGATCGAGGTCATCAGCCTTTGCGACCGGGACCTCGCGCACGTCGGCCAGATCGGCCCTCAAGGGCATGTTCATGGAATAACGTTCCCGTCATCTCGATGTCGGTACAGGGCGACCAAACAGATCCGTCGATCGCGGCGCGAACTTCGGCGCTTCCCACCTATGCTGGATCTTTACGTTCTGGATCGATGGTCGGCCCGCCAACACCAACCCTTGGCGGTCGTCCGCCGCACGGACGTCACGCGGCCGGTTGCCAGATCGGCACGTCGGTCGCGTCGATGCGCTTGGGGATCAGGCCTGCCGCGAAGAACACGTCGGCGATCTTCTGCTGGTCGCCGAGTTCGTCCTTGCGCACCGGCTGCACGCTGTAGCTGCGGCGGGCATTGACCTGCTTGACGACATCGATCGGAATATCGCCCCACATCGGCGCAAGCCGGGCGGCGGCTTCGTCCGGCTGGCTCTTCACCCAGCGCCCCTGTTCGGCCAGGGCCTCGAAGACGATGGCGACGGCCTGCGGATGGGCCGCGACGAAGTCGTTGTTGACGAGATAGTAGCGGCTGTAGCCCGAGAAGCCCGTGGCATCGGCGATGACCCGGATCGGGTACTGGCTCTGTGCGATCGCCAGGAATGGGTCCCAGATCACCCAGGCGTCGATGCTGCGCCCCTTGAAGGCGGCCGCCCCGTCGGGCGCCTCGAGGTAAGCCGGGTTGATGTCGCTGAAGGCGAGCCCGGCCTTCGCCAGGGCCGCGGCCAGGATGAAGTGGCACCCCGATCCGCGCGAGACTCCGACCTTCTTGCCCTTGAGATCGGCGACGGAGGTGATCGGCGAGTCCCCATGCACGATGATGGCCTCGGCCGCGGGCGACGGCGCCTCGGTGGCGTAGAAGGTCAGCTTGGCGCCGGCCGCCTGGGTGAAGATCGGGATGGCGTCGGCGACGTCCGCGTGGAAATCCACCGCCCCCGCATTCATCGGCGGGATCACGGCGGTGAACAGATTCCAGCTCACCTCGAAGCCCAGCGGCGCCAGCCGTTTCTCCAGCACCCCTTCGCTCCTCAGCAGGGTAAGCAGTGTCGACGAGCGTTGGTAGCTGAAGCGGATCTTACGGCTCTCGGCCGACGCTGAGCGGCCGAGCGAGCCGATGAGCGGCAGGCCGAGCAGGCCGGCGGCGACGTGACGGCGCGTGGGGTGCATGAGTTCGATGTTCCTGGACCGAGGTGACGCCGATCACAGCATGCGCGGATATCGACTTCAACGCTAAAGCCGTGTATTTTAGAATAAATCACACCATGAAATGTGATTTTTCTGTTTCAGCTGTTCCGGGGAGAATTTTGTGCTGTCGCACGCCATTCGGTTTGGCATCTGGGCGCTCGTTCACGGCAACCGCGCCGCGCTTCAGGATCCGGACGAGCCCTACGACGCCTCGTTCGCGCGCAACCGCGCGCTCATCCTCGAAGCGGAATCGCTGGGCTATGATTCCACCCTGGTCGCCCAGCACACGATCAACCCGCACGACGAGCGGCTGGACCAGCTGGAGGCCTGGACCGCATCGGCGGCGCTCGCGGCCCTGACCAGCCGGATCGAGATCATCACGGCGATCAAGCCCTACCTCTACCACCCGGTGGTTTTGGCCAAAATGGCGTTGCAGATCGAGGAGATCAGCGGTGGCCGTTTTGCCATCAACCTGGTCAACGCCTGGAACCGCCCGGAGCTGGAGCGCGCCGGCATCGGTTTCGCCGAGCACGACGAGCGCTATGCCTATGGCGAGGAGTGGCTGTCCGTGGTGCGCCGCCTGCTCGCCGGTGAGCGCGTGACCCACGCAGGACGCCACTTCAACGTACAGGAATACGAGCTGCGGCCGACCAGCCGCTTCCGCGCCCGGCCGCGCATCTACGTCGGCGGCGAGTCGGCGCCGGCGCGGCAGCTGGTTGCCGACCAGGGCGACGTCTGGTTCATCAACGGCCAGCCGCTCGACGACGTGAAGAGCCTGATCGACGATGTCTCCGGCCGCCCCCGCAGCGGGGCACCGCTTCGTTTCGGCCTGTCTGCCTTCGTCGTCGCCCGCGAGACGGACGCGGAGGCGGAGGAGGCACATCGCCACCTGCTGGAGCTCGCCGCCAAGGACGCCCCGCTCAAGGCGATCCAGACCGCCAACACCGACCCCAAGGTGGTCATGATGCAGACCATGGCCAAGAGCCCGCGGGTCGGCACCAATGGCGGCACTGCCGCCGGGCTCGTCGGCAGCTACGACAGGGTGGCCGAGCGCATCCTGGCGTTCCACGCCCTTGGCATCGAGACGTTCATGCTGCAGTTCCAGCCGTTCGAGCGCGAGATGCGCCGCTTCGCCGCCGAGGTGATGCCGCGCGTGCGGGCGCGGCAGGCGACGCCCCGCCGGAAGGCCGGCGGCCACGGCTGAGACCACCCTTTTGACCCGGCAGCCCCATGAGCGGCGCCGGAGAGGAGACCGACGATGAGCAATCCTTCCGCCGATCAGGCCGACGTGCTGTGGTTCCTGCCGACCCACGGTGACGGACGCTACCTCGGCACGTCGCATGGGGCTCGCGACGTCTCGCTGCGGTATCTGGCCCAGATTGCCCAGGCCGCCGATCAACTGGGCTATTTCGGTGTGCTGCTGCCGACCGGACGCTCGTGCGAGGATTCGTGGGTGGTGGCGTCGTCCCTCGTGGCCCTGACCGAACGGCTTCGCTTCCTCGTCGCCGTGCGGCCCGGCCTGCTGTCGCCCTCGGTCGCTGCGCGCATGACGGCCACCCTCGACCGCATCTCGAACGGGCGTCTGCTCATCAATGTCGTGACCGGCGGCGACCCCGTCGAGAATGCCGGTGACGGCCTCTTCCTCGATCACGCGGCGCGCTACGAAGTCACAGACGAATTTCTCCAGATCTACACGCGCCTGCTGCAAGGCGAGACCGTCGACTACGAAGGCCAGCACCTGAAGGTGAGGGAGGGCAAGCTGCTCTATCCGCCGGTCCAGGAGCCGCACCCGCCCCTCTACTTCGGCGGCTCGTCCGGGGCCGGTCAGGACGTGGCGGCCCGCACCGTGCAGAAATACCTGACCTGGGGCGAACCGCCGGCCCAGGTGGCGGAGAAGGTCGCCGACATGCGCCGCCGCGCCGCCGCCGTCGGGCGCCAGATCAGCTTCGGTATCCGTCTGCACGTCATCGTGCGCGAGACCGACAAGGAGGCCTGGGCGGCCGCGGACGAGTTGATCCAGTATGTCGACGACGACACCATCGCGGCGGCGCAGAAGGTGTTCTCGCGCATGGATTCGGTGGGCCAGCAACGCATGCAGGCGCTGCATCGCGGCAGCCGCGACAACCTGGTGGTCAGCCCCAACCTGTGGGCCGGCGTCGGCCTGGTGCGCGGCGGCGCCGGCACCGCCCTCGTCGGCGATCCGGAGACCGTGGCGCAACGCATGAAGGAATACATGTCCGTGGGCATCGACACCTTCATCCTGTCCGGCTATCCGCACCTGGAGGAGGCCTACCGCTTCGCCGAGCTGGTGCTGCCGCTGCTGCCCCTGCGCGACACGACGCGCGGCCCGGCCCCGGCGACGCCGCACCGGGGCCCGTTCGGCGAGATCGTCGGCAATACGGTGGTGCCCTCGCACGTGCGCCAGCGCGCCGCCTCCTGAACGCGCTGAGCTGCGCATCGTCACGGGGATCGCTCGGCCGGAGCGGCCGCCCCGCCGTGACGATGCACGTCGTTTCGTTTTTCACTGTCGGCACAGCAATCAAATCTAAGACCCGATAGTAATACGGTAAACCATCTCATTGATGAGCTTGCCTTGCAGGCCTAGCATTCAGGCTTCAACGAGAGGAGCCACGCTATGCCCGTCATTCTTCAGGTGAACTTCGCGACCGCCGAACGTCCTGCATCCCAGGCGCAGATCGAGTCGGCCAAGGCGATCGCCCAGCAGCCGGGCCTGCGCTGGAAAGTCTGGATCAACGACGAGGCCTCGCAGACCCGCGGCGGCATCTACCTGTTCGACGACCTCAAGAGCGCCAAGGCCTGGGGCGACGACGTCCTGCCGGAGCGGCTCAAGGCGCGCGGCGCCACCCACATCTCCATCCGCTACTTCGACGTCAACGAAGACGCGAGCCTGGTGACCCATGCGCCGCTTCTTCAGCGCGCCGCCGCGGCCTGACGGCGATGGGGCGCGCGGCGCGGGCGCGCAGCGCGCGGTCCCATCTCCTGCCGCCCGGCCGGGACAACCGCCCGCCGCGTTGCAGGCCCACCGCGAAAGCTGTCAATCAAGAATAGCGCGATACGTCAGCAGCGAACACGGTTTCGCTCTGCTGTCCAACTACATCGACCCGCGGGGTCTTTGACCGAGGTCTTTCGTGACCAAGCATTTATATTGCCATGCTGCGGTGCCGGATGGCCCGTTCGTCCCACGGCAGGACGTCGTTTCCCGCAGCGGCCTGCATCGGGCGGCGGCCGGCACGGCACTTGCCGACCGGTCGCCGACCGTCCCCTCGCGGGCGGCCGCGCAGACGCTGAGCGAGCTTGAGCGCACGTTGCTCATCCTGGCGGGAGCCGAACGCGGCGCCTCCCCCGACCTGTTGATCATCGACGATACCGGCGCCTATGCCACGCGCCTGCGCAGCGTCGATCGCGAGACGATCCGGGCCCGCCGCGAGCGCGGCGACCTTCCGGGCCTGGCGGAGCAGATGCGCCCCTCGATTGTCCGCATCGATGAGGCGGACGACGACCCGCCACGCACATGGCCGCATGCTGACCGCCCCCGGTTGGCCGATCTGTCACAGAGCACTCTGTTCATCCCGGTGGGCGATCAGGTGGACAGCCTGCTCGAGCGCCTGTGGACTGCGATCGGCGAAGCGGCGCCCGTATGCGACGACGCCGGCAGGCTCCTCGGCCGGCCGGCGCAACTCATCGCGGCCGGCGCGCTGCGGCCCGACCGCGCGGTGCCGCTGGCGACCATCGAAGCGGACGCGCGCGCCCGCCTCCATGGCGAACTCGCCGCCACCGCCGCCGGCATCCGGCACATGGCCGACGCCATGGGGCTCGACGGGCCGCCGCTCTCCGGCTTCGACCTGGCGAGCCTGCCCGGGGCCGTCGGCTTCCGCATGGAAGACGGCCCGCAGGGCCTGGACGCCATCGGCCTGGACGGCCACTTCGAGCCGCTCGTGCCACCCTACGTGGGGGACATGGAGGAGGCTGCCTGGCGCTTCGCCGAGCGCAGACACGATCATCCACGCAGCCCGTCCGACGCCGGCGGCGCGCGCGAGCATCTCGTCGCCTATCTCGGATCGGTGGCGCAGGACGCCCACGATCGCTTCGGCCGCTTCCCCGCCACGGTGCCCACCCTCGTGCTCGCCGCCGGGGCGGCCGTCCGGCGCCCTGCGCCGCAGCGGCACCACCGCCGGCCGACGGCACGCCTCGCCGGCCCCATGCGCGGGGAGGCGGTGCGATGAGGGCGAGGCACCTACGCGCCAGGTCAGACGAGGATGCCGATCTGCCGCACGAGCCCAGCGCGGCACTGGTGTTGGCCGCGGCTGCCCTCTTGACGCTTCTGGCCGCGGCGACCACCTTGCTCGGCGCCTGAGACGATGCTGGGGTCGCAGATACTCACGAATGACGCCGCCGAGACCATGAGCATCGCCATCGTGGGTGGCGGGGCCGCCGGTGCCATGCTGGCGCTGAACCTGCTGCGGCAGGCGCCTTTGCGTGGCAGCCACATCACCATCATCGAGCCGTCCACGACGCTCGGCGCCGGCGTCGCCTACGCGCCCTCACGCCCGGAGCACCGCCTCAACGTCGCCGCGTCGCGGATGACTGTGCTGGAGGAAGAGCCCGAGGACTTCTCCCACTGGCTTCTGGCGCAGCCGCAACTCGTCACCGACGGCGACCGCGCCGCCGACGGCTCGGTCTTCCCGCCGCGTTCGCTGTTCGGGCAGTATCTGCACGAGCGGCTCGAGCGGGCGGCGCAGTCGACGCCGCGCATGCACGTCGAACATCTGCGTGATCGCGCGGCGACGATCGTTCCGCGGGCAGGCGGCTTCCTCGTCGAGACGCGGCACGGCCGGGCGATCCCCGCCGACGTTCTGGCGCTCTGCACCGGCCATCCGCAGGTCGGCCTTCCCCCTCGCCTCGCGGCTCTCGCCGGCGACCACCGCGTGATCGCCGAGCCCTGGTCGGGCCACGCGCTCACGCAAATCGATCGGCATGCCCGCGTCCTGATCGTCGGCACCGGCCTGACGATGGGCGACGTGGTGGCCTCCCTGCGGGCGCAGGGCCACGCGGGGCCGATCATGGCGGTGTCGCGACGCGGGCTGCTGCCGCGGCGGCGCGACCCTGTCAACGCGTCCGAACTGACGATCGGGATCGAGGGGCTGCCACTCAGCCAGATGCTGCGCGTGCTGCGGGCGCTCATGCGCGCCGAACAGCCCCTGCCCTGGCCCGACGTGCTCGACGCCCTGCGCCGGAGCAACGGGACGATCTGGCAAAGCTGGAGCACGGTGGAGCGCCGCCGCTTCCTGCGCCATCTGCGCCCCTACTGGGATGTCCACCGCTTCCAGGCCGCGCCCCAGATCGATGCCGCGGTCGAGGCCGCCCGTGACGACGGACAGCTCAGCGTGCGCGCCGGAACGCTCGTGGACGCCCGGGCCGGCACCGCGCTGGCGGTGACGTTTCGACCGCGCGGTGAGCGCCGGACCGAGCGCCTCGAGGTCGATGCCGTGGTCAATTGCACCGGCACCGCCTACGGCACCGCCATCGCCGGCAATGGGGCGCTGGCTTCGCTCGCCGCCGCCGGCGCCGTGAGGGCGGACCCCCTCGGCCTTGGCCTGGACGTCGACGAGCTCGGCCGCGCCAGACGGGCGGACGGAACCTGCAATGGAGCGCTGTTCGTGCTCGGCGCGCCGGCGCGCGGTGGCCTGGGTGAGGTGACCGGGGCGTCGGAGATCGCCGTTCACGCGCGCTCCGTGGCACGCCAAATCGCCCTCGCCCGCTCCGCCCTGCCGGAGCGGGTGACGTCGGCCGACCTGCGCCGGCACGTGGCTGGCACGGTCTCCTGACGCGGGGCAAGGACCCCTCGCAAAAAAACCATCGGCCATGTGAACCGGATCGCACGTCGTGGCGACCAACGGATGTGGGGATGCAACGGGCATCCCTCTCCCGAGAAGGACCACGCCGATGAACACGCAATCCATTCGCAAGCTTGCCCTCGCCGCCGCTCTTGCCGTCGCCGCCGGCGGCCTCGCCCTCGCCCCGACCAGCGCCTCCGCCTTCGGCATCCACGGTCACGGGCATGGGCACGGGCATGGCCACGGGCACAAGCACAAGCACTGGGGTCACCACGGCGGCCACTGGGGTGGCTGGGGCCATCGCCCGCACGGCTACTACGGCTGGGGCTATCGTCCGCGCGTCGTCGTCGGGTACGGCTGTGTCGTGAAGCGCTACATCAACGAGTTCGGCGACGTCGTCGTCCGCCGGCGCTGCTACTGAGCGCCCGGCTGGAGTGCCGCGGCGACCACCGCAGAGGGCGGAGCGCCGCGGTCCACCTGGATCGCGGTGCTGCCCTGGGGAGCGGCGCTTTGATGCGGAAGCTCGTCGATCCTGGCGGGCGTCCCGTCGGCAAGCGCATGAGGTCGGCAATCCGGGAACAATGCGCCGCACCGGCGATCTATCTTTAGCTCATGTGCCGCCGACTCCCATTGATCGGACCAATTATACTCACCGAAATAAGAAATATACTTTTATGCGCTACCATATATTCGTTTATGTAACAATGAGATCGATGACTTCTTGCCGAAAGTGGAGCCCTCTGGCACTCTTCGGGCGCGGACCGTTCCGCCCTTGAAGCCATCGGAGAATGCGCTTGATCCCGGGGAGTATCGACGGCGGCTTCAGCCGCATTCAGCGGTCGGAGCTGGCCGTGCCGGCAACCTCGACGCAGTTCTTCGCCAAGGCGGCGCGCGGCCCGGCCGATTCCCTCTTCCTCGATCTCGAGGATGCGGTGGCGCCGTCCCGCCGCATCGAGGCGCGCGCCAATGCCGTCGCCGCCTTGAACGAGGTCGACTGGGGCGCCAAGACGGTCTCGGTGCGCGTCAACGGTCTCACGACCCCCTGGGCGATCTCCGACATCATCGCCGTGGCGCGCTGTCCGCGGCTCGATATGATCCTGCTGCCCAAGGTCGAGACCGCCGGCGACGTCGAGTTCGTCGACCGGCTGCTCACGGGGCTCGAGCTGGAGGCGCCGCGCGAGCGCCGGCTCGGCATCGAGATCCTGGTCGAGACCACGAAGGGCCTCGCCAATGTCGAGCAGATCGCTGCCTCCTCGGCACGGCTCGAGGGCATCATCTTCGGTGTCGGCGACTATTCGATCGAGCTTGAGAATTTCGACACGGTGTTCGGCGCCTCCAACCCCGACTACGCCGTTCTGGCGCGAGCGGACGGCACGAGCGTGCGCCATTGGAACGACCAGTGGCACTTCGCCCTGGCGCGCATCGCCAATGCCTGCCGCGCCTACGGCCGGCGCCCCATCGACGGGCCGTTCACCAACTACGCCGATCCGGAGGGCTTCCGCGCCAGCTGCCTGCGCGCCCGGGCGCTGGGCTTCGAGGGCAAATGGGCGATCCATCCCTCGCAGGTGGAGATCGCCAACGAGGTGTTCTCGCCGACCCGGGCTCAAATCGACTGGGCCAGCGCCATCCGCGCCCGCATGGAGGCCGAGGCGGAGAAGGGTTCTGGCGCCATCGGCCTCGACGGCGTGCTGATCGACCGCGCCCACGTCAAGCTCGCCGACAAGATCCTGCGCCGCGCTGCGCTCGCCGGGACGGCGCGCCCATGAGCGATGCGCCGCTGAAGGATATCCGCGTCCTCGACATCGCGACCTTCATCGCCGCGCCGTTCTGCGGCACGGTGCTGAGCGATTTCGGCGCCGAGGTGATCAAGATCGAACAGCCTGGCGAAGGCGACTCGCTGCGCCGCTTCGGCACCATGACCGAGTGCGGCGACACGCTCGTGTGGCTGAGCGAGGCTCGCAACCGCCAGTCCGTCACGCTCGACCTGCGCACGACCGAGGGCGCCGACCTGTTCCGGCGCCTGGTCGCCGTGTCAGACGTGGTGTTGGAGAACTTTCGGCCGGGCACGCTGGAGAAGTGGGGGCTGGGCTACGACGAACTCGCCCGCATCAACCCCAAGCTGGTGATGCTGCGCGTCAGCGCCTATGGCCAGACCGGGCCGATGCGGGAGAAGCCGGGCTTCGCGCGCATCGCCCACGCCTTCAGCGGCCTCGCCTATCTCTCAGGCGAGCCCGGGCGCACGCCGGTGGTGCCCGGCTCCACCTCGCTCGCCGACTACATGAGCGGTCTTTACGGCGCCGTCGGCGTGCTGATCGCATTGCGCCATGCGGAAAAGACCGGCGAGGGGCAGGTCGTCGACATCGGGCTCTACGAGAGCATCTTCCGCATCCTCGACGAGATCGCACCCGCCTATGCCAAGTTCGGCTACGAGCGGGAGCGCATGGGGCCGGATACGGTCAACGTCGTTCCGCACAGCCACTACGAGACCAGGGACGGCGCCTGGGTGGCGCTCGCCTGCTCCAACGACCGCATGTGGGAGCGGCTGACGACGGCCATGGGCCGGCCCGACCTCGCCCAGGACGAGCGCTATGCGAGGCCCAAAGCGCGCGCCGACCGGCGCGCCGAGGTCAACGGCATCGTCGCCACCTGGGTGGGCAGCCTTCCGCTCACGGAGGTGCTGGCGGCCTGCGAGCGGGCCGAGGCGCCCTGCAGCAAGCTGCTCAGCATCGCCGACATCTTCCGCGATCCCCAATACGCCGCGCGCGGCAACCTGGAGACCGTCGAGGACCCGCGCGTCGGCGCGCTGGTGCTGCCGGCCGCCCTCCCGCGCCTGTCGCGCACGCCGGCGGCGCTCAGGAGCACCGGCCCGGCCCTGGGGAGCGACAGCCGCGCCGTGCTAGGGGATTTGCTGGGCGTCGACGGGGAGACCCTGGACGCACTCGCGGCCAAGAAGGTCATTTGAGCGTTGGCCCAGAGCGCCTTGCGATGGAGCGGAACATCCAATCGCAAGAAAAACGCTCCAGGCTCAAAGAGATTGGAGCGTTTATTTGCAACTGGATGATGCTCACCAACCGATGATGCTCACCAATTGTAAAATGCTCTAGGAGCGCGACCATGACGAACAAGAGAGAGATGGCGCTGGTCGCCTTCATCCAGGCTCAGAACTGCTCGAATCTGCCGTCCTCCTGGCGCCATCCTGAATCCAGCACCGACTTCATGAGCGCGTCTTACTATGCGAATATCGGACGAACGCTGGAGATCGGCAAGTTTCACCTCGCCTTCTTCGACGACCGCCTGGCGATCCCCGATGTCTACTCCGACGATTTCAAGGTGACGGTGAGGGAGGGCATCCGCGCCGTCAAGCTCGATCCGATGCTCTGCGCCACGGCCATGGGGCTGGCCACCACCCATCTCGGCGTCGGCGTCACCTATTCGACCACCTATTACGAGCCCTTCCACGTCGCCCGCATCTTCGCCACGCTCGACCACCTCACCGGCGGCCGGGCCGCCTGGAACGTCGTCACCTCGCTGAACGGCTCGGAGGCGGCGAACTTCGGCAGCGATGTCGTGCTCGAGCACGACCGCCGCTACGACCGCGCCGACGAATTCCTGCAAGTGGTGCGCGGCCATTGGCGCAGCTGGGACGACGACGCGCTCGTGATCGACAAGGCGAGCGGCGTCTTCGCCGACGCCGACCGCGTGCGCCGCCTCGACCATGCAGGACCGTGGTTCAAGTCGCGAGGGCCCTTCACAGTGCCGCGTTCGCGCCAGGGCGAGCCCGTGCTGATCCAGGCCGGTCAGAGCGGCCGCGGCCGCGAGTTCGCCGCCAAGTGGGGCGACCTCGTCTTCGTGATCTATCCCAGCCTGGCCATCGGCCGGCCCGCCTATCAGGCGTTCAAGGACCACCTCGACGCCATCGGCCGCGGCCGTGACACGGTGAAGGTCGCGCCGGCGGTCTACGTCATCACCGGCGAGACGCAAGCCGAGGCCGAGGACCGCCATGCCGCCCTCGACAAGCTCGCCAAGCCCATCGACGGCCTGGTGCTGCTGTCGGAGGTGCTCAACTTCGACTTCGCCGCCAAAGGCTACGACGAGCCGTTCACGAGCGAGGAGATGGACGGCATCTCCGGCCTCCAGGCGTTCCGCGACCGCGTGGTCAAGCTCAGCGGCCGCGCCAACCCGTCGCCGCGCGATTTCGTCCAGTACACCCAGCGCGGCACGCTCGCCGAATTTCCCGTCTTCCTCGGCACGCCCCATCAGGTCGCCGACCAGATGGAGGAATGGTACGGCAGCGCCTGCGACGGCTTCGTCGTCGCGGCCGGGCAGATCCCGGGCAGCTACGACGATTTCGTCAGGCACATCGTGCCCGAGCTGCAGCGCCGCGAGCTGTTCCGTGAGGAGTATACGGGCCGGACGCTGCGCGAAAACCTGGGAATACAGGCGCCGACGGCGTGCTCGCGCTAGAGCTTTTCGCCATTGGACTATGCCCCCAAGCGTAGAGAAATGCTCATAATACCTTGAATGTGGAGGGCTTCTCGCGATCGGGTGAGCTCATCCGATCGCGAAGAGTGCCAGTCTTGCTCGCCGACTGGCCACGCTAGGCATTCGCCGACGTTCCGGCGAGCGATCGCGCAGCGGTGACCCAACCAGAGCAACGGGCCACGCGGCTCTTAGCGGACCAGCTTCGCCGGTGCGTTCTGCTCCAGGAAGCTGAGATAGGCGTCGCGGTCGCGGCCCCGCATGTTGAGGTTCAGCCGGTCGACGCCGATAGCGGCATAGTCGTCCACCATCTGCGGGGTGGCCGCCATCGGAGGCGTGACACTGATCGTAAGGCGCCCCTTCGCGCGCCCCAGACCGTGGCGTTGCTGGGCTTCCGCCAGGCCTGCCAGCGAGACCTTGGTCTGCTCGATGTCGGTCGCGAACCCGAACCATTCGTCAGCGAAACGAACCGTACGCCGATATGCAGCCGGCGAGTGGCCACCGATCACCACCGGCGGGCCCTCGCGCCGTGTGGGCCGGGGATAGGCGTCTACCCCCTCGAAGCTTACGAACTCCCCGTGATAGGCGGGCGCGTCCATGCTCCAGAGCGCCTGCATGGCGGCCAGGTATTCGTCCGTGCGCTTGCCGCGGTGCTCCAGCGGCACGCCGACGGCGCGGAACTCGGGCTCGAGGTAGCCGACGCCGATGCCGAGCAAGAACCGCCCGCCCGTGAGAACGTCGACGCTGGCGACCTCCTTCGCAAGCGCCACAGGATTGCGCTGGGGGAGAAGCAGAACGCCGGTGCCCAGCAAGATTTTGGAGGTGAACGCACCCGCCCATGTCAGAGCGGGCATCGGATCGAGCAGTGGCTCGGTCGGCTCCAACGGCGACGGCCGCACGCGCGGCGCAGGCAGGCACATGTGCTCGCCAGTCCAGACCGAGTCGTAGCCGAGGTCTTCGGCCGCCTTGACGACTTCGGTCAGCAGCGAGGGATTGACGGCGATCGCGCCCATGTTGATGCCAAAGACACCTAGCTTCATCTCGCTCTCTCCCGCGCTTTTTCTCTCCCCACGACCCAACTAGCGCAAATAGGGCCGGCTCGCCAGCTGCGTCTGGGTTTCGGCTGGCGTCGAAGATCCATTCCGAATTCAAAAATCCGACCCGCACGTAACCTGATCGAGGGCCGCGGGACCCGCGGGACGCTGGGATAGGCCAAAGGCCCCCTCGTCCGCTAGGGTGCCGGCGCGACACCGAGGTCGACGATACCCACTGATGGCCGACTAAAATGATGGCGCATCGCGCGGGCGGCTGACTTTCAGCAGCGGCGCCAGCCCGGGCTATGGCGCCGGGCGACGAAAAGCTATTTATCTCAACTTCATGGCCGGACTTGACCCGGCCATCCATCGATCTGTGCGGCGCGGTCGAGTGCGTGGCGAGGAGGGTGAGCTTCACCCACCCGCCCGGGACTACGCGGCGACCGTTGGCCTTTCGGCCGCGGCCTCAATGCGCTGCCGGACCGCCGCCGGCAGTTGCCGGGCGGACTTCACGCGTGGCAGATCGATCTCGCCGGTGGCATTATCGTCGGCGCCGTACAGCGCCACGAACTCGGCGTAGTTATCGAACCGCCGCCGCGCCACGTTATCCACAAAGGTTTCGGCGGCCACGCCGTCGGCTACGACGAGATCGTGTCTGTCGAGCTCGATGTGGTAGACCACAAGGCGTTCGCCGAGTTCGGCCGGCGTCATGCGGCGGATCGTCGTGCCGTTCACCAGTGCGCCAGCCTGGACGAGCACGCCGTCGAGCAGAAGCGCGTGGTCCGAGGTAACCCGCAGGTCACGCACGGGCAGGCCCTCGCCCAGCGCGCCGGCCGAGATGAACACGGGACGACGCTCTTCCGACAGACCGAACGCAGGCATCAGCGTCTGCCGCCCTATCCACTTCACTGGAACCGCGAGGCCGTCACACGTCAGCACGAGATCGCCGATAGCGAGTTCTTCCACGGCGCGTTCGCCTTCCGGCGACATAATCATCGTTGCGGTCAGAAAGCAAAAAACCAATTCATCGAACAAAGGAGATGGTGAAAACAAATCGTATTGCTCGCTTGAAGCAAAATAAAGATCTCCACTCACGCTAAAGAACGGCTCACCCGCATCACTCAGCCCGAGATAGATGCCATCTAAGCGAGTGGAAACCTGATTTCCGCCAGGAAATGTTCTAATATTCATTATCGAAATTGGATCGCCCACGTTCAACCTGGCATCATCATGAATGTCAAACCGCACTACACCTGCGGGAATGGAGCTTATTGCCGCGCCTTCCTGGTTACTGCTGATGCCATAGTAGTGTTCGAAGATGTATGTGGCCATCGTACCCCCCTCGCGTCCAGCTCAGCCCCGATGTGCCGGCCCAAGACAAATGACCGACTTAGTGGCTCAGGCAGTTAATCTACCGGCCATCAACGCATGATGACAGAGGCCGGCGCGCGTTCCATCCGGACAATCGCCGCCCCCGCTGACCCATTCGGCGCCTCCGTGCCTCGGCATGGTCGCGGACGCGCGATCGCACAGCCCGTGCGCTTCAGCTGACGGCAACCGGCGGCCGCCGGTCCGCCCAGGGGCGCGCCTGCTCCAACAGCGCCCCCAGGCGCAGCACGTTGCCGTCGCCGTGGCGGGGACCGACGATCTGGACGCCGGTGGGCAGGCCGTCCCGACCCCAGCCCGACGGCACCGAGAGCGCCGGATGGCCGGTGAGGTTGAAGGGATAGACGAAGCCGGTCCAGTTGGGCTGTACGGGCCCGACCGCCTCGCCGTCGATCTCCACGATGCCTGCGGCGCCGTCGAAATCAGCGGCGAGCGCCGTCCGCGTCAGGGTCGGCGAGACCAGGACGTCGTAGCTCTCGAACAGGGCTTGGACGGCGCGGAACAAGCGCGTACGGGCGTTGATGGCGCGGATGTAGGCGGCAATGTCGTAGCGCTTGCCGGCGGCCACATAGGCCCTGAGCACCGGATCGGTGCGCTCGCCGAAACGCTCGACCACCGAGGCGAGGTTGTTGGCGATCGAGCAGAGGTAGAGCACGCGCTGATCCTCTGCCATCCAGTCGATCTCTGCCGTCACCTCCTCCACCTCGGCGCCGAGGCCGGCCAGCACGTCGAGGGAAGCCCGGGTGTTCGCCGCCACGTCCGCCGCCACCGCCTTGCCGGCGCAGCGGCCGAGATAGCCGATGCGCAGCCCCGCCAGGTCCTGCGAGAGCAGCCGCGGCGAGATGTGGCCGAGGGGTGGCGCGTGGGCCGTCCACGGGTCGAGGGGGTCCGCCCCGGCCATCATCGACTGCATCAGCACGGCGTCGGCGATGGTGCGCGTCAGCGGGCCGGCGGCGATGACGTTGCCGAAGGCATCGCGCGTCTCCTGGTAGGGAACGGCGCCCGTCGTGCCCTTGAGGCCGACCAGGCCGCAGCAGGCGGCAGGAATGCGCGTCGAGCCTGCCCCGTCGCTGCCCAGGCCGAGCGGCCCCAGGCCGGCGGCGACCGCCGCCGCGGCGCCGCCGCTGGAGCCGCCGGGAGTGCGCTCCAGGTCCCAGGGATTGCGGGTGATGCCGAAGAGCGGGGCGCTGGTCTGCCCCTTGATGCCGAATTCCGGCGTCGTCGACTTGCCGATGACGATGGCGCCGGCGGCCTTGAGCCTCGTCACCAACACGTCGTCGCGGTCGGGCACGTTGTCGGCGAAGGCGACCGAACCGAAGGTGGTGCGCACCCCCCGGGTCGGGATCAGGTCCTTGATGCTTACGGGCACCCCGTGCAGGGGCCCGAGCGGCCGGCCCGCGATCACCGCCTGCTCAGCCTCGATCGCAGCCGCGCGCGCCTCCTCCGCCATGACCGTGACGAAGCAGTTCAGGGCGGGCTGCAGCCGCTCGATCGCCGCCAGCACCGCGTCGACATAGTCGACCGGCGACAGCTGCTTGCGCCGGATCAGCGCGGCCATGCGCGTCGCCGGAGTGAACAGGAGCTCGGTGCTTGCCATGGGGATGTGCCTTGTCGACGGGGCAATGGAAGTCTCAGGCGGGCGGCGCGCCGTCGAGGAGGTGGCAGGCGGTCTGCCGGCCCGGCGCCGTTTCGCGCAGCAACGGTACCTCCGACCGGCAGCGCGCCATGACGTGCGGACAGCGCGTATGGAAGCGGCAGCCGGCCGGCGGCGCCAGCAGGCTGGGCACCTCGCCACCGACGACCGGCGGCCGCGCGCGCCCCGGATCGGGTCGTGGAACCGCATCCAGCAACGCCCGCGTGTAGGGATGTTGGGGTTGGGCGTAGAGCGCCTCGCGCCGCGCGCTCTCGACGATGGTGCCGGCGTACATCACCGCCACACGCTGGGCGACGGCGCGCACCACGGCCAGATCGTGGGCGATGAAGAGGTAGCTGAGCCCCATGCGCTGCTGGAGATCCATCAGCAGATTGATGATCTGCGCCTGCATCGACACGTCGAGCGCCGACACCGGCTCGTCGCAGACGACGAAGTCGGGGGCCAGGGCGAGCGCCCGGGCGATGACGATGCGCTGGCGCTGGCCGCCGGAGAATTCGTGCGGGAAGCGGTCGGCGCTGTCGCGCGGCAGCCCCACCAGCTCGAGCAGCTCGCGCACCCGGTCGTTGCGCTCGCGGCGGGAATGGGTGCCGGCGATGTCGATCGGCTCGGCGATCGAATGGCCCACCCGCAGGCGCGGATCGAGGGCGGCGTGCGGATCCTGGAAGACGAACTGCAGGCGCGCGCGCACGGCCGCCAGACTGGCGCGCCGTCCGGGGCCGGTGATGGACCGGCCGAACAGCTTGACTGAGCCGCCGGTAGGCTCCGTGAGCCCGACCAGGATGCGGCCGGTGGTCGACTTGCCCGAGCCCGATTCACCGACCAGCCCCAGGGTTTCGCCGGGGCCGATATCGAACGAAAGCTTGTGCAGGACGTGCAGCAGCACCGGTTGCCCCCGCGCGCTGCCGGCCGGAAATGCCATGTCGAGATCGCGCACCTGGACCAGCGCCTCCATCAGAGCCCCCCGGTCGCGCGGGTGCGCGGTGCGCAGCGCACCCGGTGGCGCCCCTCGATGGCGAGCAGTTCCGGCACGGCCACCCGGCAGATCGCCTCGGCGTGACGGCAGCGCGGGCCGAAGCGGCAGCCGGCGATGGCCTCGTCCGGGTCCGGTATGCGGCCGGGGATGGCGTAGAGCCGCGTGATGCCGCCCTCCAGGGCCGGCATCGAGGCCATCAGCCCTTCCGTGTAGGGGTGGCGGGGCGAGCGGAACAGCGCATCGACGGGCGCGTCCTCGACGACGCGGCCGGCATACATGACGATCACCCGGTCGGCGAACTCGGCGATCACGCCCAGATCGTGGGAGATCAGCATGACGGCCATGCCGAGCTCGGTCCTGAGCTCGCGCAGCAGCTCCAGGATCTGGGCCTGGATGGTCACGTCGAGCGCCGTCGTCGGCTCGTCCGCGATCAAGAGGCGGGGCCGGCAGGCGATGGCGATGGCGATCATCACGCGCTGGCGCATGCCGCCGGACAGGCGGTGCGGATAATCGTCGACACGCCGGGCGGCGTCGGGAATGCGGACGAGGTCGAGCAGCTCGATGGCCCGCCGCCGCGCCGTGGCGCGGTCCAGCCCCTGGTGCAGGCGCAGGGTCTCGGAGATCTGGTCGCAGACGGTGAGGACGGGGTTCAGCGACGACATCGGGTCCTGGAACACCATGGCGATGTCGCGGCCGCGGATGCGGCGCAGGTCGCGCTCCGGCGCCGTGAGCAGGTCCTGGCCGCCGAAGCGGACCTGGCCGCGGGGAAAGCGCGACGTGCCGCGGGCATGCAGGCGCAGCAGCGACAGGGCGGTCACGCTCTTGCCGCTGCCGGATTCCCCGACGACACCGACGCAGTCGCGCTCGGCGATGTCGAAGGAGATGCCGTCGACCGCCGTGGTCCAGCCGCGGTCGGTGCGGAACTGGACGGTGACGTCGTCGAGCGAAACGAGCGGCGCCGCCATGGCTAGCCCGGGCCTTTCAGGCGTGGGTCCAGGACGTCGCGCAGGCCGTCGCCCAGCAGGTTGAGACCGAGTGCCGCAAGGCTGATGGCGAGTCCAGGAAACAGCATCACCCACCACGCTTCGGTGGCGTAGTCGCGCCCCTCCGCGATGATGTTGCCCCAGCTCGCCGTCGGGGGCTGCACGCCGACGCCGAGGAAGCTGAGCGCCGCCTCGGCCAGGATCGAGTAGGCGAAGACGAAGGTCATGTGCACGAGGAGCGGACTGACGCTGTTGGGCAGGATGTGCCGCAGCATGATCCGCAGCGGGCTGGCGCCGGCGATGCGCGCCGCGAGCACATAGTCGAGCTCGCGCACCACCAGCGCCGAGGCGCGCACGAGACGGGCGCCGGCCGGGAGGTAGGCGACGGTGAGCGCGATGATGACGCTCTCCATGCGCGGCCCGAGCGCAGCGGTGATGCCGAGCGCCAGCAGGATGGCCGGGAACGACATCAGCCCGTCCATGATGCGCATCAGCAGCGCATCGAGGCTGCGGAACTGGGCGGCGAGCACACCGATGAGCGCCCCGATCACGCCGGACAGCAGTGCGACGACGAAGCCGATCCACAGGGAGACCCGGGCGCCGTAGAGCACGCGGGTCAGCACGTCGCGGCCGAAGCCGTCGGTGCCGAACGGGAAGGCTTGCGACGGCGGCCTGAAGCGCAGCCTCACCTTCATGCTGGACGGATCGATACCGGTCAGCGGCGCCAGGATCGCGGCGAACGTCAGCAGCACGAGCAGGACGAGGCCGATCTGGAAGGACCGATGGCCGACCAGCCGGCGCATGAGCCGGAAGCGCCGGCGCGGCGCCAGCGCGGCCGGTGCCGCGGGGACGGCGAGCGCCAGCTCAGTCATAGCGCACCCGCGGGTCGGCGAGCGTATAGAGCACATCGACCGCCAGGTTGATGGCGACGAAGGCGAAGCCGTAGATCAGCATCACGCCCTGAACCAGGGGGTAGTCGCGCGCCATGATGCCCTGCACCACCAGGCGGCCGACGCCCGGCAGTGCGAACACCTGCTCGATCACCACCGAGCCACCGAGCGCGGTCGACACCAGGATGCCCATGGCGGTGATGACGAGGACGAGGGCGTTGCGGAAGCCGTGCTTGCCCACCGTGACCCATTCGCTGAGGCCCTTGGAGCGGGCCGTGCGGATGAAGTCCTGGCTCAGCACATCCAGCATGGCCGAGCGCGTCATCCGGGCGAGGAAGCCGATCTGGAAGAGGGACAGCATGCTCGCCGGCAAAACGAGCGAGCGCAGCCACAGCACCGGATCCTGCGCGAACGGCACGTAGCCGCTGGAGGGGAACCAGCCGAGCACGACGCTGAACAGGATCACCGCCAGGATGGCGATCCAGAAGCCGGGGATGGAGACACCGACGAGAGCGACGGTCATGACCAGCGAGTCCACCCAGGTCTGCCGGTAGTAGGCGGCGATGGAGCCGATCAGGATGCCGACCGGCAGGGTGATGGCGAGCGACAGCCCGGCGAGGGAGAGCGTGACCGGCAGCCGCTCGCCCATGGCGGAGAGCACGCTCTGGTTCAGCATCAGGGAGGAGCCGAACTCCCCCTGCGCCAGGCGCAGCAGCCAGATGCCGAGTCTTTCCAGAAATGGTCGGTCGAGCCCGAGGCTATGCCGCACGGCGGCGATCGCCTCGGGCGAAGCCTGGTCGCCGGCGATGACCACGGCCGGATCGCCCGGCAACAGGCTCATCAGCAGGAAGGCCAGAATCGAGACGACGAGGATCACCGGCGCCGCCTGCAACAGCTTTATCGTGATGAGCCGAAGCATCGGATCAGTCCAGATACAGATCCCACAATTGCAGGATCCCGGGATAGTCGGACTGGTTCTTCAACCGCTTCGCATAGCCGGCGAGGCGCCCGGAATCGGCGATCTTGATCATGTAGGCGTTGCCCAGCACCTGCTGTTGGATCTTCAGCCAGGCGGCACGCCGCTGATCCAGGTCCGGGGCGGCGAAGAACTCCTTGTAGGCGCCGTCCAGCGCGTCGTTGCCCTTGATGCTGGGGAACGCATAGATCATCGGCCGCCACTGCTGGGGACCCAGGATGTGATCGGGGCCGAACAGGGTGGTCGACAGGTTCCACTCGCCGGTGCCCTGCTGCATGTGGGCCGCGTTGGTGGTCCAGTCCACCACCTTGAGGTCCACGTTGACGCCGGCAGCCTTGAGTTGCTCGGCGACGACCAGCATGGTGGTGCGCATCCACTGATAGTTGCTGTTGGTCTCGATGATCAGTTTCTCGTTCTTGTAGCCGGCTCGCTTCAGCAGCTCCGCCGCCTTGGCGGGGTCCTTCTGGTCGTACCAGGGGGTCGGCGCCGTCTCGCCCAGGTAATAGGGCGTGTTGGGGAACGACATCCACGGGTTGGCCTTGTTGATGCCGCCGGTGGCATCGGTGATCTCCCCGATGTCGATCGCCGCAGCGAGGGCCTGGCGGATCAGAACGTTGGCCGTCAGCCCGTACTGCGAGTTGACGATGATGTAGGTTCCGCCGACCGGAAACACCTGGCGGACGGCAAGATCGCCGCGCTCTTCCACCCGCCCGCGCAGCTCGGTCGGGATGGTGGACGCGAGTTGCACCTCTCCGGTCTGCAGGGCGGCGATCCGGGTCGTCGCCTCGGGTATGAAGCGGTAGCGCGCCGCATCGAGATAGACGGTCTTGCGCCCGCCATAGCCGTCCCGCCCCGCCGCGCTGGTGTCGGGCGCATAGCCGTCGAAGCGCTTGATGACGAGATGGCTGTCCTTGACCCACTCACTGAGCGCGAACGGGCCGGTGCCGACCACGTCGATTTCGCGGGCCGCCTTGTCCTTCTGCGCCGCCGGCAGGATCATGAACGGAAAGATCGGCGTCTTGAGCACGTCGAGCAGGACGACGTTCGGCTGCTTGAGGCGGATGATGAAGGTATAGGGGTCGGGCGCCTCGTAAGCCTCGACGTCGGCCAGGTTCTTGGCGTTGGGGCTGACACGCTGGTAGCGCTCGAGCGAGGCCTTGACGTCGGCCGCGGTCATCTCCTCGCCGCTATGGAACTTGACCCCGCGCCGGAGCTCGAAGGTGTAGGTCCGGGCATCGTCCGACGCCGTCGCCTTGGCGGCCAGCATCGGCCGGGTGGCGTTCTGGTTGTCGAGGGCGACGAGGCCTTCGAAGAGGTTATGGATGACCTCCAGCTCAACCGCGCTCGACGAGACGTGCGGATCGAGCGTGCCGGGGCCCGACACGGTGGCATAGACCAGGGTGCCGCCGCGCTTGGGCTCCGCCGAGGCGGGCGAGATGCCGAGCGGCAGCGCCGCCAGGGCGCCCAGCGCCAGGCCGTTGCGACAAAAGTCCCGCCGTCCGATCATGGTCATCTCGCGCGCCCTCGCCTGCGCCCGGGGCTCGCGCCATCGATGGCGTGCGCGCCCCGCGCCGATTGCGGTGAGGATGCCCGTCGGCCTAGGGCCGGCAGAGCATCGATATATCATGCATAATCAAGTTGCGTGCCATCTCGCCGGCCCGGCTCACGCCGCCGCCAGCGCGGCGAGCGCCTCCCGGGTGGCATCCAGGGCAAAGTCGATGTCGGCCTCGGTGTGCGCCGCCGACAGGAACATGTTGTGGCGCGGGTGCAGGTAGACCCCGCGCCGCAGCGCCTCCACGGTGAAGCGGTCGCCCTTGGCGCCTTCCGGGTCATCATCGAACAGCAGCGTCGGCATCTGCGGCGGCCCGCTCTGGCGCACCCCGATGCCGGCGGCCACCGCCTGGGCGGCGATGCCGTCGCGCAGGCGCTGGCCCATGGCACGCATATGCGCCGGCCCGTCGACCGCCTCGAGCACGTCGATGGTGGCGAGGGCCGCGGCCATCGATACCGCCCCGCACCAGAAAGAGCCGGTGACGAAGATGCGCGAGGCGGCGTCGCGGAAGCGATCGTTGCCGGTCACCGCTGCCAGTGCGTAGCCGTTGGCGATCGCCTTGCTCCAGGCGCTGAGATCGGGCTGCACGCCGACGAGATCCCAGCTGCCCCGCAGGGTGAGGCGGAAGCCGGCCCGCACGTCGTCGAGGATCAGTGCGGCTCCGGCCGCGTCGCAGAGCTCGCGCGCCCGCCGCGCGAAGACCGGGTCAGGCAGCTCCTGGTCGAACCCGTAGTCGTGCCGGAAGGCCGAGACGACGATGCCGGCCAGATCCTGGCCGGTGGCTTCGACGGCCGCCTCCAGGCTCGCCGCATCGTTATAGGTGAAGGTGATGAGATGGGCGCGATCCTCGGCGGTGACGCCCAGCGGATAGGGCGAGCACCAGGGCACGGCGCCGTGGTAGGCGCCCTTGGCGACGAGGATCTTGCGCCGTCCGGTGGCAGCGCGCGCCAGGGTCACGCAGGTGGTGGTGGCGTCGGTGCCGTTCTTGGCAAAGAGCGCCCAGTCGGCGTGGGGAATGAGCCCCACCAGCCGCTCCGCCAGCTCGACCATGCGCTCCGAAGGGCCGTTCAGGCAATCGCCGGCCGCCATCTGGCGCTGCACGGCCTCGGTCACCACCGGATGCTGGTGACCCACGACGATCGGGCCCCAGCTGCACATGAAGTCGACATAGCGGCGCCCGTCCACGTCCCAGAGGTGACATCCCTCCCCTCGCGCGAAGAACTGCGGATAGCCCGCCGGCAGGCCTTCGCTGCGCATATGGCCGAACATGCCGCCGGGGATCACCCGCCGGGCGCGGGCGCGCAGCTGCTGGTCCGGCGTTTCGACCTGGGCGTTCATGGCTCGTCCCCGATGACCGACTGACGAACGTATAGGATATATTCTTCGAGTCCAGGGTGGTTGTCCTCACCTCATGCACCATTGCCGGGCAGCCTCGACGACACCGTGCCGATGAAAGATGCGACGGGCCGGATACGAAGCCGGCATGGGGTCTGTTCGCGCGGAAAATGAAGCGACAAGCGGGTGCGAGCCTTCGGATCGTCGCTGATCGGCATCTTCGTGATGCACCCCCATCGGCTCGACCATGAAGACAACGGGCTGATGATGCGGGTCAACGTCATCGCCGCCGTCTCCACCTACGCGGTGGCGGTGCCGAATTCGCCCGGCAAGCCGACCGAGGTTCCATCTCTACGACGCCAACAGTGACAAGCTGGTCGCGACCGTCGTTCTCTTCCTGGGCTGCGGTGGCGAGGTCAGCGTCGCCATGGGCGTCGTGGATGGCGACGGCGTGCTCGATCTGGTGGTCGGCTCCGGCAACGAGCATGCCCCCGAGGTCGTCATCTACGCCGGCAAGAGCACGGACGGAAGCGGCGCCTTCGCCCCCTTCGGCGCAGATATGCGCGGTGGCGTCAGCGTCGCCGCGGCGCAGATCGACCGCAGCACGGCGGACAACATCGTGCTCGGCTCCGGCCCCGGCACCGCCGGTGAGGTGCGCGTGTACGGCTTCGGCATTCCGGCCGCCTCCGGCCAGGCACCGCCGCTGTTCGCGTCGTTCAAGCCCAATGGCGATCGCTCCGGCGTCAGCCTGGCGACCGGCTTCGTCGACTACGCCACCGGCCGCACCGACATCGTCACCGCCCCAGGCCCCGGTAGCCCGAGCGAGGTCAAAGTGTTCGCCTCCCGCTGGGGACTGACGCGCAAGCGCGAGGGATAACGCCGACGCGGGTCCGGGCCCGCATCCACCGTCCGGGTCGCAGCGCTTTCAGTCAGCAGCGACGCTCGACGGCCGTAGGTCGCCGACGACGTCGGCATAGTTCTCCTCGAACCAGCCGATGCGCTCTTCCTGCCTGCCGAGGATCGGCGGGCGATCGAGTTGGTGGACGATCGCCTGCATATGTTCGCAGACGGCATTGTCTTCCTTGAAGATCTTTCGAGTCATGAGCTGCGCACTGCGGAGGATGATCGGCAACTTCAGCCGGCGCACCAGCGCTCGCGAACGGCTCTGATCGGCCGCGGGGCGAGGATAGTCCTGGATGATCATGAACAGCCTCGTGCGATCGTGCGCGACCGGCACGTATTGCATGATGCCTGCCAGGCAAGCCGATCCGATGGGCGAGACACTCGCCACAAGATTTGGAAAGAACTGCATGATCCGATAACCGTCGGGCTGGAACGTGCCGTTGCGGCAATCCTCGACCATCTTCTGCAGCGCCTTCTCATCGGCGTTGTAAAAATAGGCGCTATGGCGTCCAAAGCGATAATATTTGACGACCTCTTGAGGCAAGTAGCCGTTCTTGCCGAATGTAGAGGGATGCACAGCAACGATGTGATAGTCATCGAGAGAAATATGGTGGCCCAATCGCCAGTTGGCTTTCAGCTCGGTCGACCAGATGTAGGGCGACCGGCCTTCGCTCCAAAGCGAGCGCAAGATATCGAAGCCTGGTCCGAGATATGTCTCAAGCGGCTCGTGGAAGCGCTCGTTCGGGAAGCGTGCAAAGATCAGGATTCCGCAGTTGGCGACGTCGAGCGTCCGCAATCGCGCATTTAGCTCACGCGGCGAGGCACCGAACATCTCGTTGCACTTCGGAATACCCAGGGCGCGACCGTGCTGATCGTACTGCCAGTGGTGAAAGCCGCAGCGAATCGGGCCATTGCCCTTGTCCTCGGTGCGCAGCGGATGGCCACGATGCACGCACACATTCTCGAAGCCACGAAGCCCGTCTTTGAACCGTTGCACGAAGATCGAGCGGCCGCCGAGCGTCGACCGGAACCACTCCCCCTCCCGCTCAACGCTGGTGGTCAGGCCGACGAGCTGCCAGATCTTGCCGATCTCGGCCTGTTCCCGCCAGAAGTCGTCCATGCTCCTCATGGCCTGGGACCAGACGGCGGGGCGAGGCGCCACGAACATACCCGCGTCCTGCAACGCGACCTCCTCGGCATGGGCGATTGACGGCCCCGACCGGAGGCAGTTCCAACATCGCTATCACGAGGCATGAAACCTGTGACGAGCTTAAGTTTGTCCGGCGCCTCCTCCTTTCGGACGAGGGGATCGCCCGAAGACTATCCCAATGCCTCGTCCAGACGATGCCGATGGCGCCCGGAATGCCCCTTGGCGGCGGATCGGCGGTTGCGCCCGGTCGGCCCGATCCGCCACCGCCGCCGTTTCAGCCCAGCCGGGAGCCGAGCGCTTTCCGAGTGGCCTCGGGCAACCCGGTCGGGTCGATCAGCATGTCGAAGACCTTGAGATTGTGCGTATGCGCAAGCTGGTGAAGATGGAAGGCGTTCCGCAATGCGATCTCGCGCCCCTGCGCGTCCTGAACACCGTTGGCCGCGAGCTTGGTCAGCTTCAAGGCGAAGCGCGACTTCCGGGCGATCTTGCGCGCCATGGTCATGGTGGCCTCCATGAGCTCGGCCCGCGGCACGACCTGGTTGACCATGCCGAGCCGAAGCGCCTCCTCGGCAGCGATCTCGTCGGACGTAAAGAGCATCTCCTTGGCCTTGCGCAGCCCCACCTCCCAGACATGGGTAAAGTACTCGTGGCCGCAGATGCCGAAACTCACCACGGGGTCCGCGAACGCCGCATCATCGGCCGCGATGATGATGTCGCACGGCCACGCCAGCATGAGCCCGCCGGCAATGCACTTGCCCTGCACCGCGGCGATCGTCGGCTTTGGGATGTTCCGCCAACGGTCGGAAAAGCCCAGGTAGATCTCCTCCTCTCGCGCCATCTGCGCCTCGGCGCCGGCGCAGCCGAAGCCGCAGACCGGGGCGACGGTCTTGTGCTCGCGCATGGCGGCATGGCCGTCGCTCTCCTGCAGATCGTGGCCGGCCGAGAAATGCTTTCCGTTGGCGGCCAGAACGATGACACGGACATCGTCGTCGTGAGCGGCATGGTTGAACGCGTCGTTCAGCTCATAGAGGAGCTGCGTGTCCTGGGCATTGGCCGTGTTCGGCCGGTTCAGGGTGATGCGCGCAATTCCTGGTTCCGGCACGTCGTAGAGCAGCGATTGATAGTCTGACATCTCTCTCTCCATTGGTGATGTGAGGGCTGATTTGCTCGAAGCGAAGTGCTGTCGGCCCACTGGTCCGCTCCAGACCTTCCCATCGCTCCAAGGCCGCGATCCATGCCAAGCAAGGAGCCAATCCAACTCTCGCTGTCTTGGCATTGAACCATCCAACGGCCCGCGCCAAGCCGGCTCCAACGCTGGGGCACGGCGCCCGGCTGTCCGGCTCTCGACCTGACGATAGCGCCAAGCCGAGCCTACCTTAAGGCCGGTTCGACGCCGAAGACCGGACCCATGGGCTCCCAACCCTACCCGTTGAAACTCACCATCTGGCCTTGCGTGCTCGCAGCGTAGTTGCTGGGACTGGTATTGATCGTGATGCCGGGAAGGAGCGGTCCAAGCGCAGCGTCAGCGCGAGGTGCGGAAGCGCTCCACCAGCAGGAACTTCTGCACCTTTCCCGTCGGCGTGCGCGGCAGCGGTCCCTCGTCGAAGTAGATGACACGTGGAATCTTGAACCCGGCCAGCTTTTGACGACAGAACTGCTCCACGTCTTCGGCGCTCGGCGTCGCGCCCGACGGTGACGTGCGAACGATCACCGCCGATACCCGCTCGCCCCAGAACTCGTCCGGAAGTGCGAACACGGCGCAATCGGCCACGTCCTCCATGCTGAGGATCGCGTCTTCCACCTCCGCTGCGTGAACGTTTTGACCACCGGTGATGATCATGTCCTTGAGGCGCCCTCTCACATAAAGGAACCCGTCCTCGGTCATGGAACCGATATCGCCCGTATGCACCCAGCCGTCGCGGAACGTCTCGGCTGACTTTTCGGGATTGCGAAAGTACTGGGTGACCGAAGCCGGCGACCGCCCGACGATCTCGCCGGGCTCGTCGGGCGCCGCCAGCGAGCCGTCGCTCCGCTCGATCCGCAGCTCCGCGAAGGGGATCGGAACGCCGACGGAGCTCGGATGCAGTTCGCGGTGCGCCGGGGTGCTTACCGTCAACGCGCCGCTCTCCTGCATGCCATAATACTCGTAGATGTGAGGGCAGAGCTCGCGTGCGATGCGCTCGCGAAGCTGTGTCGGGAATGTGGAGCCCGCGAACACGATGCCGCGCAGGCTGCTCAGATCGCGAGAGGGACGGCTCGGCTCGGCCAGCAGCATGGCGCCCATCGTCGGCACGGCGTTGAACAGGGTGACCCGCTCCGTGTCGATGATGCGGAGCGCCTCGCCCGCATCGAAATCCATCAGAATGTTGCGGGCCCCGAACATCAGCCCGGCCGCGATCCAGGCGTAGCCGACGCGGCCGAACGCCGGAAAGATCGTCAGGAACGTGTCGCGCGACGTTGCGTCGTAAGAGGCAAACATCGGCCCGATGGTTGCGTTGTTGTAGTGCGTGAGCGTGTAGGACTTCGGCAGGCCCGTGGTTCCGGACGTGAGATTGAAGTAGAACGGATCCGCCTCCTCCACATCCACCTGCGGCTCGTCTGCGGAAGCCGAAGACAGCAGCTGTTCATAGGGTTGCGCCCAGGGCGGCGCGTCGTCGCCGATCGCCACGAGGTGCGCGATGTTCGGGACCGTCTCCTTGACCTGCTGTGCCGCCCAGAGGAAACGCGTCGCAAAAATCAAGGCCTTGGCGTCCATCTCCGTGACCAGCGCGATGATCTCCGCCGGTGCCAGGCGATAGTTGAGGGGGATGCCGACGAGGCCGAGCTTGGCGAGCGCGAAGTAGATCTCGGGCAGTTCGGACCGGTTGTTGCAGAGGAAAGCCACGACGTCGGCCTTTCGCAGGCCGGCATCGGTCAGCCCGTTGGCCAGGCGATTGCAGCGCTCGTTCGCTTGGCGGAATGTGACGCGCCGCCCGGTTCCCGCGCACAGGAACGCCTCGCGGTCGCGAAAGTTCAGGGCCGCGGAGGTCAGGATGCTCCCGACGACCATCCGTCCCAGCGCACGCCGCGGCTCGCGCGTCGTTGCTCTCAGCGCGTCCTGCGTGTCGTGTCCGTTCATGGTTTCATCCCCGTTTTCGTTGGTCATGGGCCGTTTTCGACGCGCCTGTGCCGCATGTCGATCGACGTGCGCCGTCGCCGACCGTCCAGCCGCGTCCCTTGCGGTGATGGGCTTGAGGAGCCCCGTTGGTGATGCGGCCGTGCGCGGCGCGACGCGGTGACAGGCGATCCCTCGCAGTCGCGCTGCGCCGACCAGGCCCGAAGCGAAGATCGTCGACCAGGAGGGGCCGACGACGTAGCCGGGACTACTCCGGTGGCAAGGCGCTGAGCAGCGCCTTCGTTCTCGCTTCGATCAGCGGAGCCATGTAGCGGTCTGTCAGGATGTAGAGCTGATCGTCCTGGATCGCGCGGAGGACCATCCGACCGACGGCATCGGGGGACACGCCCCGCTCCAGCCAGCGCGTCATTTTTCCGCTTCGCGTCCGGGCGGACTCATGCTCGTCCTGGGTCATCGTGTGAACGACGCGGGGTTGGAGCTTGCGAGTCCTTGCGATGATGTCGGTGGCCACCGGGCCGGGGCAGAGCACGCTCACCCCGATGCCGTGGGGCTCGAGCTCGAACTTGAGCGCCTCCGACATTCCGACGACCGCAAACTTGGCCGTATGGTAGAGAACGCCCGACTGGCCCGCCACCAGTCCCGCGCCGGAAGCCGTATTGACGATGTGACCGCCTTGGCCTCGTTCGGCCATCCGGCTCAGGAAGGTCTGGATGCCACTGACGACGCCCCCCAGGTTGATCCCCAGCCCCCAGTCCCAGAGCTCGTAGTTCAGCCTGAGCGCCGGAGCCCCTCCCGCCACGCCGGCATTGTTGATCAACAGGGATACGGGCCCCAGTTGGCGCTCGACCCGGTCCGCCACATCAGCGAAGCTCGCCCTGTCGCGCATGTCGAGCGTTTCGGCGACAACCGCAGTTGACGCGGCAAGTTCCGCGCGGGCGCGCTCGAGTGCTTCGGCGTCGATATCGATCAGAGCCACCTTCGCACCCGCGCCGGCCAGCGCACGGGCGATCCCAAGGCCGATCCCGTTCGCGCCTCCGGTAATGAAAGCGGTCCGGCCCGCAACATCCGTCATGCTGCTCCCCCGCTGTGACGAGGCACGACGAGAACGCTTCCTGCGCCAGACATTTCGTGCGCAGTCTGAAGGTAGGCCAAGCTCTTCCTCCCGGGATTCACGGTATTATTGTGTCGCGCAGAGCGGCGGCGTCCTGTGCCGGCGTGGCCGCATCCGTTCGATTCTCGTGATACGGGGCCTTGCGGTCAATTTCCTTAGGGCGCTGACTTATTCCTCAAAGGAATGGCTCGAAGCCTTGATCGGTCGGGCGGCAGATCATCGTCGGCACCATCGTGCTGCACAAGACCTCGTCGGATCGCGCAAAAGCTCCAGGGTCGGCGAGCTCCGGAAAGTGGCGTGGGCGGCTGTTGCGGCCGCCAGAATGCCGCGGCTTACGCCCGCGATTGCCACAGGTCGTCTGCTTCCGGCTGAAGCAGCGACTCGCGACAGGCTTTGATGAAGGCCCGCACCGCGGGGCGGAGCTCCCACCGCGCGCGCACGGCGCAGCAGAGGGGCTCAAGAGGGAGCGACTCCAGGAACGGTACCCGTGCGAAGCGACGCCTGAAGGCGTCCGACCGCGTGAACTGCACCGCGATGACGCCAATCGCATCGGTCGTAGCGACGATGCGACTCGCGATCGGAAAATAGTCGACGACATGAATCTTCTGGTGAGAGCTGTAGCCCTGGCTCTCATACCACTCCCGGATCCGCGAGCCGTAGGGCCGTGAAGCGGACGGCGAGACGAAGTCATAGGCGGCGACATCGGCGATCGTCACGGGATCGCGTGCAAAAATGGGGTGGCCCCGGCGCGCAAACAGCGTTGTCCGCAGTGGCGGGAGCGCTTCGGGCCGCAGGTCCGGTTGCTCGCTGAACGCTGCGTCAAAGCCGAGGGCGACGTCGACGCCGCCCGTCCGAAGCTGCTGAACCACGCGGTCGAAGCTGGATCCGCTGACCTCCAGCCGAATGGTCGGGTGGCGTGCGAGAAGCAGCGTGAGGGGGTCGAGCAGTCGCCATTCGAGCGACGCCGGACACACGCCGATGCGCAGGATATCGGCATAACGGTCCTGGCCCATGGACCCGCCACGCAAAAGGTCGTTGGCGTCGTCGAGCAGGCGTGTGGCGCGTTCCACGAACACGCGCCCTTCATCGGTCAACACGGCCCCGCGCGCGGTGCGATTGAAAATCAGAAAGCTCAAGCTGCGCTCTAGATCGGCAATGCTCTTGGTGATCGCGGACTGAGTGACGCCGACACGTTCGGCGGCCAGCGAGAAGGAGCCCTCGCGAGCGGCGGCGACGACATGGACTAGTCGACGGTCCAGCACGGCGCCTCCGGTCGAGCCAGGGGATGGGCATGTTTGGCAAGACAGGTCATTTTCCGCGTCCCCTCCCGGTGCACGCCAGGGCCGTGAAGGCGGCTCTTCGACCGCCCGCCCGGCTCGATGTGCGCGACCCTTCGCGCTCCTGAGACAATGCCCACCATGTCGGCGCGAGCACATGAACGGTCAACCGACTTCCAAGATATTCTACGACCGCTTGGTAATATACCGCAGCGACGCCGGCTCGCAATGACGACCGCGGCAAGAGCCCGAACCTCCGACCCGCCGATCGAGAGCCAGTTGCTCGCGCCGACGGCGGCGTCGCTTCCACTGGACAACGGCGGGAAGCCGTAACATATCTTATGTTACGAATATGGGAGGCGAGCCTTGCTCTATTTCGATTCAAGGGGCGCACCGAACGCCCGGGTGCCGCGGATGTTTGCCGCGGAGAAAGGCGTAGAGCTGCCGACCCAGATCATCGACGTCCTTGCCGCCGAGAACCACCGCGCCCCCTATAACGTCGAGGTCAATCGGACGGGCCGCGTGCCGGCGTTGCGGCTGGATTGCGGCTTCATCCTGTGTGAAGTGCTGCCGATCTGCGAGTATCTGGACGAGGTGGCCGCGGGACCTTCATTGATCGGATCGACTAGTCGCGAGCGTGCCGAGACACGCATGTGGACGCGCATGATCGACCTTCTCTACGTCGAGCGAATGACGGACGCCATCAAGTTTCGCCCGAGTAAAATTCGAGACATGCACGCAACGTATAACTTCAAGACGATGCTGCCTGCCGAAGATTGGTCATTCTGCAGAGACATTGCCTTGGAGAAACTTTCCTGGATCGATCAGGAACTCAAGGGCCGCGATTTCGTCTGCGGTGACCGTTTCACACTGGCGGATATCCACCTCTTCGTGTTTGTCGACTTCTTTTCCCGGGTCGATCTCGGACACTCGAGCGAGCTGACCTGGATCGAGGACCATCTCCATCGCGTGGGCGACAGGCCGAGTGCTCTGGCATCGCAGCCCACCTATTGGGTTGCGCGGGCCATCTGACGCCGGCGTGAGGCGCTGTACAGGCAGGGAGGAACCATGACTCAGTCGTTTGAAGGCAATCGCGTGACCGAGCATACGGGAACCGAATTCCCGATCTTCCAGGCGCCGATCGGGCTGATCTCGCGCGGCGCGCTCGTGGGGGCCGTTTCCGCTGCCGGAGGGGTGGGCCTGATGGAGACGGCGCACATGCCGATGGAGGAGATGCAAGCGGAATTCGACCTGGTGCGGGCGCGCTCCAATCGGCCGTTCGGCTTGCACCTGATGATCCCGATCCTGGCCGCAAAGCCCGAGCGCGAGGCGGCCGTGCTCGACTGGGTGCTGGACGGCAGGACGCGGTTCGTCACCACCGGCTACGGCGACCCCACCCGCCACATCAAGCGCATCAAGGACGCCGGGGTCACGACCTATCACCTGACGGACTCGCTCGACGAAGCCGTGCGCGCGGAAGATGCGGGCGTCGACGGTGTGGTGCTGGGCGGCGCGGAGAAGGGCGGCGGCCATAGCGCCAACGGCCTGCACACATTCGCCCTCCTCCAGAAGGCGCGGCGACGGCTCAGCATACCGATCGTGGCGACCGGCGGCATTGTCGACGGCTACGGCATGGCTGCGGCCTTTGCCCTGGGCGCGGAGGGCGTGTGGATGGGCACTCGCTTCATCACCTCGGCGGAGTGCCCCTGGCACGACAACTACAAGCAGGCCATCGTCGATGCCGAAGAGGTCATCGACATCGACATGGATTTGCCCATCATCCCCAGAAAGCGCGCCGTCCGCACGCCCTTCGCCGAGGCGGTTGCCCGTGGGGAAGCGGGCCATAGGAAGAACCCCTACGCAGGCGACACCAAGCGCCTCTTCTATGAAGGGGCGACGGATCAGGCGCTGGTCGGTTGTGGTGAAAGCGCGGTGTTGATCGACGAAGTCAAACCCGCCGGCGACATCGTACGGCAGACGGTGAGCGAGTTCTGGGAGGTCGTGACGCAGCTTTCAAACCGGCGCTAGCATCGGTTCGCTCGATCGGCCGCAACGACGCAAGCGCTTCGCGAACGGAGGCTTTTGTGCTGCGGCCTGCGCGCACCGCCGGAGCGCACATCGACAGTTGTGCGCGCATTGATAATCCGGTCAAAAGCTGACAGACCGTTGTTTATGGCGACAACTGTAGATTTCTTGGAGATGCAGGCTTTTATCGCCGTGGTGACGGAAGGGTCTTTCACCGCAGCAGCTGAACGCCTGGAAACTGACAAGGCGCGGGTGAGCCGCGTTGTGCGGCGAATGGAAGAGAAGCTCGGCGCGCGGCTTTTGAACCGGTCGACGCGGCACCTGAGCGTCACGGAAGTCGGGCGCGATTATTTCGAACGCGCCTCGTCGATCGTGGCGGCCGCCGAAGCAGCCGAGGCGGCAGTCGCGCAACGGATACAAGAGCCGAAGGGCCGCCTCAAAGTAACGGCGGGGGCCGAGTTTGGAACGATGCGGGTCGACGACTGGATTGTCGCATTCCTGCGCAAATGGCCAAAAGTAACCGTTGAAGCTGAATACACAAACCGTCTCGTCGACATCATTCATGAAGGCATCGATGTAGCGATTCGCATCGGCCCGCAACAGGATTCGGAGCTTTCGACGCGCAGACTGGGAGAGCTGACCTACGGCCTATATGCTTCTCCCGAATATCTGCGGCATGCCGCGCCTATTCGCGCGATCGATGACCTGAAGCGGCACGACCTCATCATGCATGCGCCGCGCGGTCGTCCGACCTGGACCTTGGTCAATGGCGAGACGACGGAGAAGGTGTCACAGCAGCCACGCTGTGCCCTCAACAACACCATGGCCGCCAGGAACCTGGCACTGTCCGGCCTGGGGATCGTGCAGCTTCCGCGATACATGGCCGAGCCTCACCTGGCCGAAGGGGCCCTGGCCAGCGTTCTGCCGGACTGGGCGCGGACCCCGGTCCCCGTCTATGCCGTCTTCGCATCGACCCGCTATATGGACCCAAAGGTGCGGGGCTTTGTCGACCTCTGCCGCGACGGCTTCAAGGGTGATGTAGAAGGCTCGAGGTGAGGCGGTCCGCTGCGCTGGATGTCGCTGCCATCCGTCACGGCGGCTGTCAGAGCGACGCTCACCTGTGCGGGTAGGGATTTTCCGGTAACCGTACGAGCGACGCAGCCACAGCATACTGGAGCATTTCCGCGCTTCCTCGAATCCGAAATGCTCTGTCTGTTTGATTTGTCGCATTTTATTCAGCGAACCGGCATCCACTTCGCTCGAAAACGCTCTAAAGCTTGATTGTCGGTCGTTGGGGCAACAGTGTGTTGCATGTATCGCGACTGTCAACTCCTCTGTCGGAGCCATACGTCCCCCTCGTGCCACCCGCTGCATGGCTGCGGCCATCCAAGTGTGCGCAAACGGCGAGCGCTGCATCGAACCTGTGGGCGGATGCCAGCCGCTCTCCCAGAAGAGGGATATGGAAGTTGACACAGACGATCGGAATTATCGGCTCTGGCCTCGTCGGCAAAGCAATCGCGCATCTGGCCGTCGCGGCCGGATACCGCGTCGTGCTCAGCAATTCGCGTGGTCCCGAATCGCTCGCCCAGCTGGTCGAGGCGCTCGGCCCCCTGGCACGCGCCGCATCGGTCGAACAGGCGATTGCGGCCGGGGATATCGTCGCGCTCGCAATTCCCCTGGCGACGTTCGAGACCTTACCGGCCGACACGTTCGCCGGGAAGGTGGTCCTCGATCAAACGAACTACTATCCCGGCATGGGAGATTTTCGCCGGGCCGATCTCGACAACGGCGACCTGACGTCGAGCGAGCTGGTCCAGCGACACCTTCGGGGCGCAAAGGTCGTCAAAGGGATCCATAATCTTGGCTGGCACCATATGCAGTACAACGCCCGGCCAAAGGGCGATTCTCAACGGACGACCCTGCCAATCGCCGGTGACGACGCTGCCGCCAAGCAAGCTGTTGCGCATTTTCTCGAGGCCGTCGGCTACGACGTGGTCGACGCCGGCTCCCTCGCCGACAGTTGGCGCATCGAACCCAACACGCCGATCTACTTCTGGCCCTATGCTCCCGCCATTCCGGAGGGGTTGACGGAGGATGAGGCGAAGAAGGCCTACCTGCACCCGGGCAAACCCATCTCCCCGGAAGCGGCACGGACGCTGATCGACAAGACAGAGCGCCCGTCCCCGATCGGCGGAACGCTGGAGGGGCTCCCGCCGATCCATGTCGTCCTGTTCCTTGAGCTTGCCAGTGCCGATACCGTCCAAAGGTAAGCCTCGACACCGGGCGCCCCCATTGCAGGCGCCCGGTGAGCGAATGCTGGACCATGGAACCAACAAATCCACCGAACCGAACTGTTCTTGCGTGGTAGCAGCGCGTCCGCGCAGAACCGACCAATGGGGCGGCACAGGGGCGCGGGCGGATCGGCCGTTGCGGCGGCACGCGACAGAACGCTGCCATGACGGCCAAAGTCGGCTTCTCCGAGATGCAGGTTTTCGTCGCGGTGGTGACGGAAGGATCCTTCACCGCTGCGGCCGAACTGCTTGAGACCGACAAGGCGCGGGTGAGCCGCATCGTGCAGCGGATCGAGGAAAAGCTCGGCGCGCGACTTTTGAACCGATCGACCCGGCGCCTCGGCGTGACGGAAGTCGGAAGGGACTATTTCGAACGTGCCTCCTCGATCCTGGCTGCCGCGGAAGCGGCCGAGACCGCGGTAGCGCAGCAGAGCCGCGAGCCCAAGGGCCGCCTGAAGATCACGGCAACGCCCGAATTCGGGACCACGCGGGTCGACGACTGGATCGCCCCCTACTTGCGCAAGTGGCCGAAGGTCACGGTGGAAGCGGTATACTCCATCCGTTTCGTCGACATCATTCACGAGGGAATCGATGTCGCGATTCGCATAGGTGCGTTGCAGGATTCGAACCTGTCGGCCCGTAAACTGGGAGAGGTAACCAATGGCCTCTATGCTTCCCCTGATTATCTGATGCGCGCCGCGCCACACCGCACGGTCGAAGACCTGAAGCACCACGATCTTATCATGAAGACGTCGAGCGGCCGCTCGAGCTGGACCCTGGTCAATGGCCAAGCAACGGAGAAGGTATCGCAGACACCGCGCTGCGCACTCGACAACATAGTCTCCGCCAAGAACCTGACGCTGTCGGGCTTGGGAATCGCGCAACTCCCACGGTACATGGCCGCGCCGTACGTGGCGGAGGGAGTTCTGGTCAGGGTTTTGCCGGGTTCGGCGAGTATCCCGATGCCCGTCCATGCGGTTTTTGCCTCCACGCGCTACATGGACCCGAAGGTGCGCGGCTTTGTCGATCTATGCCGCGATGCCTTCCAGGACGATAGCGACGCCGGCCAAGGGTGATGCGATCCGACTTACAGCCGCGGCCGCGGACGACGTCGGTGCCGGCTCCGCCCAAATCAGACAGGCGGCCTTGCGCCTCGCTCGCTCACAGCGTCGCGCGCCGGGGAATGGCAGCGCCCGAGCACAGGGTTACGGCTCGCGCGTCATTGTTGCACCTGGGAGCAACACAGTGAAGTACGTGGGGCGTCTAATCTATCTCTGAACGAGGTCTTAGTTTCCCACCTGATCGTTCCCAGAGGAGCGGCAAAGTTGAGGTAAACGAGATATCCAATGAAGATCGGAATCTTAAACGCCGGGAATATCGGCGGTCGTCTGGCAAGAGCCTGGGCCGCCGCGGGCCACGACCTCGTCATCGCGAAAGACGGCGAGGGCCGCAAGATCGCACCATTAGTCTCAGAACTGGGCGACAGGGCCCGGCTCGGCACGATCCGCGCGGCTGCCGAGTTCGGCGAGGTCGCTTTATTCTCCATCTATTGGCCACGGGTGGACGCGATCGTAAGCGAAATTGGCGACGCGCTCGACGGCAAGGTCGTGATCGAGACCATGAACCCGCTCGGCGTTACCGCGGACTTCGCGCATTTCCACGATTTGGAATTCATGCGCGACAACTCGACCTCGGAAGACCTGCAGCAGCGGCTGCCGAGGGCTCGGGTCGTCAAGGCCTTCAATCTGTTGGCAGCTCCGGTGCTCGAAGCGGCGGCGTGGGCGTCCTCGCCAGTCCAGCCAAGCACCTTCTACGTAAGCGACGACGCGGCAGCCGGACAGGCCGCCCGTCGTCTCATAGGCGATGCCGGTTTCAAGCCCGTCAACGCCGGCCCCCTCAAGGTCGCCCGCCAACTCGAACAGGTCGGCGTGCTTTTGCACCAGGTCGCACTGCATGAATACGGCGGCGATGCCGATCTGGCTCGCCTGGCTATCACGATGATCGAGGCGAGCCCCGGTCCGATCGCGCGTGAACGGATCACGTGAAGCGCCGCGCAAGCTCGTCCGCAGGATCACCTAACTCCTACTTCGCCTGACGAAGGAGAATCAATTGTCGCAGTCGCTCACTGGCAAGACAGCTCTTGTAACCGGGGGATCACGAGGCATCGGTCGGGCGATCGCCGAGCGGTTCGCTGCCGATGGCGCGACCGTCGCCATCACCTACAATCAGAGCAGAGCCGGCGCCGAGGAGGCCGTTGCGGCCATCGAGATGGCCGGTGGCGCCGCATTCGCGCTTCAGGCGGACCTCGTCGAGGCCGAGGCTATCCCGACATTGTTCGACCAACTCGACGGCGAACTTGCCAAGCGAACGGAGAGCAAAGCGCTCGACATTCTGGTCAACAATGCCGGCAATTCAGGGTGGGGCGGTCTCGCGGACGCGACACCGGATAGCTGGGACGCGATGTTCGCGGTTCACGCCCGCGCGCCCTTCTTCATTGTTCAGTCCGCGCTCGGACGTCTCTCCGACGGCGGACGCATCATCAACGTCTCATCTGGTGCCGCGACGCGGCCATTACAGGCCGTCCCGATCTATTCCATGGCCAAGGCGAGCATCAACAACCTGACCCACGCGCTCGCGATCGAGCTGGGGCCGCGCCGCATCACGGTCAACGCCGTGGCGCCTGGGTGGATACGAACAGACATGAATGCCGCCGTCCGCGAGAACGCCGGCATGGTGAAGTCGATCGAAGCGGACACGGCGCTGGGACGCTTCGGCGAAACATCGGACATCGCCGCGGTGGTCGCCTTTCTGGCCTCCGACGAAGGCCGTTGGGTGACCGGCCAAGTGATCGAGGCGAGCGGAGGCTACAAGCTCTGATCGTTCAGGGCGAAGCTTTCGGCTGATCGTCGCGGTGCCGGCGCTCGCCGAGCGTCAGCGCCGGCCACGCTTCGCGCCGAACGGGCGCCGCCCGATCCGGGCCATAACTTGGGAGACAGACGATGGAGATTGGGATCATAGGGGCTGGGCTCATCGGCGGCACGCTGACGCGTCGTTTGTCGAAGTTGGGCCACAAGGTCTTCATCGCCAACTCGCGTGGTCCCGCCTCGCTTGCGGAGCTTGCCGCCGAGACCGGCGCCACGGCGGTAACCGTCCGTGAGGCGGCCCGCAGCGGCGAGATGGTCTTCGTCACGATACCGGAGTGGAAGATTCCCGATTTGCCGAAGAACCTCTTCGACGGCGTCGGCGCCGATGTCGTCGTCGTGGACACCGGCAATTACTATCCCCGCGAACGCGACGGCAGGATCGATGCGATCGAAAACGGCATGCCCGAAAGCCGTTGGGTGGAAAGCCAGCTTGGACGACCGGTGCTGAAGGCCTTTAACAACATTCTCTGGAGCAGTCTTCTCAACGACGGCAGATCACCGGGCACGCCCGGCCGCATCGCATTGCCGGTTTGCGGCGACGAAGCGACCCACAAAGCAAAAGTCATCCGGCTCTTCGACGAACTCGGATTCGATGGCATCGACGCTGGCCCGCTCGACGAATCCTGGCGCCAACAGCCTGACGCGCCGGTCTACGGCACCAATCTCGATGCGAACGGCGTCCGCAGGGCGCTTTCGCAAGCAAGTCCGGAGCGCAAGGCGCAATGGCGTGCAGCACCGAACAGCCCGGCGCCCGGCCTTGGGATGTGAGACGTGAGTTCGTGCCGCTTCGCCATGGGCGTCCACCGCCTACCAGCAGCGACGGAGAACCGAGCTGCTTCGGCTCTGCCGGCCTCCGTCGCCGGATGAGCATGACGCAGCCCTCCATGGCAGCGCCACGATTGCGCGGCGATCGATGGCTTCGCTCAGGAGCCAGTTGCGCGGCACGGTCTCGATGAAAAGACGCTCGCCGGGAGGAACAGCGGAGCTCGACTGAACGAGGAAGCAGATCACTCCATCAGCGACTCGAAGCGAGCCTCCCAAGCCTATGCTCTCAGGCGTCAGGTCGGCGGCGCCGGGCCGCGCCGGCGCCGCCGCGGCGCCGGAAAATCCAGTTGAAGACCGCCGTCGGGGGCGTCGACGACGACGGCGCTTCCGGCCTCGATCTTCTCCATCAGCTCCACGAGCCGGGCCCCGCCCTCCACGATGTCGTCCTGGATCGCGTGGCGGGCCGCCGCGGCATCGCGCCGTTTGAGCGCCGCCATCAGCGTGACGTGCTGGTGCGTGCCGGGATAGGCGGGCGCCGCATGGGGATAGAGGAACTTCAGCAGCGGGCCGTTGCGGAGCCAGATGCCTTCCAGGATCGAGACCAGGTCACTCATGTGCGAGGCCCGGTAGACCAGGAAATGGAAGTGGAAGTTGGTGAGGGTCGCGGCCTCGTGGTCGCCGCTGCGCTCCGCCGCCACCAGCTGTCCGTGCAGCTCGGCCAGCTGCGCCAGGTCGTTCGCTGTCAGCAGCGGGGTCGCCTTTTCCGTCGCCAGCCCCTCGAGCAGCAGCCTGACCTCGCGCAGCTCCTTGTAGCGCGACACCGACAGCCGCGTCACCGTGATCGCCTGGCTCGAGCGCATCTCCAGGCCACCTTCGCGCGCCAGCTGCATGATCGCCTCGCGCACCGGCGTCTGGCTCACGCCCATGGCGAGCGCGATCTCGTGGATGCGCAGCCGCTGCCCGGGCCAGAAGCGCCCGGCCATCAGGGCTTCGCGCAGCTGGCTGTGGACACGACTGGTGAGGTTCTCGCGGCTGACTGTCAGTCCGGCCAGCATCTAGGGCTCCGTCGCTTCGACGTCCGACGCGTAAACGATACCGTCCCGGAAGGACAGGCGCCGGTGCGCCAGCGCGCCGGCAGTGATCGTCGCCCAATCGTAGAGCATCGGCACCATCTCGCCGGCGGCCCAGGCCGCGTTCTGGTTGAGATGCCAGGGGCTCTCGGGCTCGCCCGAGGCGCCGTGGAAGACGATCCAGCGTGAATTCTCCCAGGCGCCCACATCGAAGACGTAGCGCGCCAGGGACGCATAGACCGCCCGCGGCCCGATGGTGGCGACGCAGCCGGTGGCGAAGATCGTATCGTTGTCGCCGCCGACCGGTTCCGAGACTCGGTCGAGCGTAGCGGCCTGCTCTGGAAACACCGCCGACAGCGGATGGATGAAGCGCGGCCGATGCAGCACGCCCCAGGCCTGAGGCGGGGCGACGGCGACCTCCTCAAGCGCCTGGCGCAGCAGGTCGTCCCAGGAGGCGCCACCGAGCAGCATCTCGTCCCCGGCACGCAACAGGCCCGGCACCGCCCACCACAGCTGGTTCTCCGCGACCGTGCCAGGCGGCACCTGGGCGTAGGGGCTCGCCGCCACGGCAACGAGCCCACTGCGCCGGGCCACCAGCCGCGTCAGCGCCAGGCGCACGGCGACATAGGCGCTGGCGCCCTGCGAGTCCGGCGCCATGCGCCCGTCCCAATCCAGGATGCGGCGTCGCAGGGCGGCAGCGGCGGGCACCTCCAAAGCCAGCGCCCGCAACCGCTCCCGCAGCTCGCGGCCGGGGATCGTCTCGATGTCGCGATGCATTGCCGCCATGTCGTCGACCGCGGCCGGCCCCAACTCGGCCAGACGCTGCCAGATGCGCCGCGCCCGGTGCGGCGGCATGCAGTCGGTGGAGAGGTAGTCGGCCCCGTCCGCCGCAACCCTGTTGTTGGCGGTGACGACGGCGCCGCCCGGCGGGTCGATCACCGCCGGCATGCGCTCGAACGGCACCATGCCGTCCCACTCGTGCTCGCCCGTCCAGCCAGGCACCGGCAGCCAGCCGTTGGCGCGCGGCCGCTTCGGCACCTTGGCCCTGACGCGATAGCCGATCCGGCCCGCCGTATCGCCGGCGACCAGATTGTGATCGATCAAGCCCCAGTCGCGGGTCGCCTCGTAGAGCGCCTCGACGCTGCCGGCCCGCAGCATCGGGATCATGCAGTCGAAGGAGCGGTCGGTCTCGGCGAACTGCACCGAGCGCAGTGCCAGTGCCGTGCCGGAGGCCGGGTCGCCGGCGACGATCGGGCCGTGCCGCGTCTCCACCACGTCCGCCACCGTGTCCGCCTCCCCGCGCACGCCGATGCGCTCGCGACGGCGGCGCACCGGTTCCCAGCGCTCCCGGAACAGGCAAGCGTGGCCGTCCGCGGAGAAACGCTCGACATAGAGGTCGTGGATGTCGACGAAGGCGTGGGTGACGCACCAGGCGACCGCTGCGTTGTGGCCGAAGTGCGGGAAGCCCGGCACGCCGGGCACGGTCAGGCCGATGACGTCGAAGGCGTCGCAGGCGAGATGGACCTGCGCGTACATATTGGGCATCTCCAGCACGCGGTGCGGATCGCCCGCCACCAGCGGCCGCCCGGTGGCGGTGCGCCCCGGCGCCAGCGCCCAGTTGTTGCTGCCGCCGCTCACGTCGCCCGGCGCCTGCGCCAATAGCGCCTCGAGGCCCGGCGCGAGGTCGGCCATGGCCGCTTGGAACGCCCCGGTCTCAAGGCCCGGTGGCAGGCACAGCACCTCGTTGCCGCCGTCCTCGTAGCGCAGGGCGACGATGCCCTCCGCACCGACGATCGGCAGCGCCGCAGCCCGCCACAGCTTCCACCACACCGAGCCCATGAGGAAGCCGATCTGGCGCATCACCGCGATGGAGTGCCAAGGCTGCCAGTCGACCGGCTCGGCCGCGAGCAGGCGGTACTCGACCGGGCGGTATCCCGTCGCGACGAAGGCGTTGACGCCCTTGGCGTAGGCCGCGAGCATGGCCTGCGCCTCACCGCCGAGCGCCGCGAAATCGCGCTGCGAGGCGCCGGCGGTATCGAGTTGGCGGGCCAGGATATCGGCCTTGACGGCGCCCTTGCCGAGCCATTCGGCGGAACGCCCGATGCCGCGGCGCAGCAGCGCCTCCATCTGCCACAGCCGGTCCTGGGCGTGGGCGAAGCCGAGGGCTGTGAACGCGTCGGCCGTGCTGTGCGTGCGAATATGCGGGATGCCCCAGGCGTCGCGCCAGATATCAGCCTCGGCGGCCGTCGCACCGTGTCCAGCCATGGGATGTCTCCTCGTCCAGCCCTGTCGGAAGATATATCATGCATTCTTGTGCGCGACAGCGCTGCGCCTCGGGCTCGCCTGTGGGACCGCCGTCACACGACTTGTCTACGCCGGCCATGGCGGGAGAGCATTCCTGCCCCGCACGGCCGGTATTCGTTTTTGCGGGTGCAGGCCGAATTGACCGGGCCTGAGCCTCACCGGACTATCGCCGGGCAATTCGGCGCCGGCGCGGAGCAACAGCCCCGTGAACAGAGCGTCGTTCCCGAGGAAACCCGTGAGGATCTGGCTCGATGATAATTCGTATGATGGCCTTCGCCGCCGCGACATTCGCCCTCGTCGGCGCGGCGACCGCGGCCGACAAGCAATACGGCCCCGGCGCCAGCGACACGGAGATCAAGATCGGCAACACCATGCCCTACAGCGGGCCCGCATCAGCCTATAGCGTCATGGGGCGTGTCGAGACGGCCTATTTCAAGAAGCTCAACGACCGCGGCGGGATTAACGGCCGCAAGGTCAACCTGATCTCGCTCGACGATGCCTTCAGCCCGCCCAAGACGGTGGAGCAGACGCGCCGGCTGGTGGAGAGCGAGGGCGTGCTGGCGATGTACGGATCGATCGGCACCGCCACCAGCGCCGCCGTGCAGAAGTACCTCAACGTGAAGAAGGTGCCGCAGATCCTGGTCTCGAGCGGCGGCACGCGCTGGAACGACCTGAAGGACTATCCGTGGTCGATGCCGTTCTACCCCTCCTACGAGATGGAGGCGGCGATCTACGGCAAGTATATCCTCGCCCATAAGCCCGATGCCAAGATTGCGATCCTGTCTCAGAACGACGACGCGGGCCGTGACTACGTGCGGGGCTTCAAGAAGGGCCTCGGCGACAAGGCGGCCAGCATGGTCGTGGCCGAGGTCACCTACGATCTGACCGACGCGACCATCGACTCGCAGATCATCAAGCTCAAGGCCTCCGGCGCCGACACGCTGTTCACCATGGCGACGCCCAAATTCGGCGCCATGGCGATCCGCAAGGTGCACGAGCTGGATTGGAAGCCGCTCAACTTCGTCGTCAGCGTGGCCAGCTCCATCGGCAGCGTGCTTGAGCCGGCCGGCCTCGATGCCTCGCAGGGCCTCATCAGCGCCGTGTCGGACAAGACGCCGGGCGACCCGATGTGGAAGGACGCGCCGGACATGAAGGAGTTTCTCGCCTTCATGAACGAGATCGGGGTCGAAAGCAGCGATACCCTGGCGGTGCGCGGCTACGTCTCCGCCATCATGCTGCACCGGATTCTCGAGCGCGCCGGCGACAATCTCACACGCGAGAACATCATGAGGGTGGCGACGAGCATCGACGAGGAGAGCCTGCCGATGCTGCTGCCGGGGATCAGCGTCAAGACCACGCCGACCGACGTCAGCGGCTTTCACAGCCTCCGCCTGCAGCGCTTCGAAGGCAAAGGCTGGGTGCTGTTCGGCGACGTCATCACCGATTGAGCGCCCCGAGCCGGAGCCCGCCCTGCGCGGCTCCGGCCATCCCTCGCCGCGCCGCATCCCCGGGTGCGCGAGCGCACACCGGCGCAGCGGCGAAGGGCTTATCCCCGCTTCATCAACGCGGGGGCTGAACCATGACTGTCAAGAACGCCTTCTACACCGTCGTCGCCACCATCACGACCGCCCTGATCCTGGTGCCGATGTTGACGCCCGCGATCGTCTGACCGCGCGCCCCGGCTCCCGCGCATTCGGCGAGATCGGCAAGCGCCCTACGGCCGCGCCGACCCTATCCGCCAGGCCCAGCACGGCTCGCCGCGATCGCGGCGCTCCACGACGTCAATGGTGATGAAGCGGTCGTGCGCGAGTGCCGCGCCCATCCATAGCTCGTTCCAGGCGTCGAAGACGGCCGGTGCCAGCGCGACGCGCTCCTCCATCAGCCGCCAGGTGGTCTGCCGCACGACGAGGTACCCGTCCTCCAGGGCGAGGCCAGCATCGTCCCCCTGCCCGCGCGCCAAGCGCACCAGCGCGGCCGCGAAGCCTGCCGGGCCCGGCGCGATGCCGCCCAGCATCTCGGCCATCGCATCGAGGCAATGCATGCCGACCAGCCGCGCCGCGGCGCCCGCGAGATGGCGGCCTTCGTCCGGACCGAGCGCGGCGACCGTCTCGGGCACGATCGACGTGATGTACTCCATGGCATAGTTGCGCAGCACCTTTTGCAGCCGTTCCGGCGGCCAGCTCAGGGCCGGCAGCCGCGGTGCCGTTGCCGCATCGAAGGGCGGGCAGCGCTCGCCGGGCGAAAATTGGAGGCGCTCCTCGGGCGCCAGTTCGTGATCCCATTCCTTGTAGTAACCCTCGAGGCCCGGCTGGCCGTCGACGGTCTGGCCGGTGCAGACGAAGCCGAGGCGCGGATTGTTCAGCACGACCCCGTTGTTGGCATGCCAGCCGCGCAGCATGGCGCGGGAGACATCGGAGGGAATGCCGCAAACGGCGGTGCCCGACCAGATCCAGCGCGGCGGCGGATAGCGCACCCACGCCTTGCGGTCGCTCTCGTAGACGTATTCGACCTTCACGCCGCCGACCTGGTTCGACAGGTAGTGGTACTGGGCGCAGGCGACCGCATGCGGCAGGCCGGCGAGCCCGAGCTTGTGCAGTCCCGGCAGAAAACGAGCGAGCTGCTGGCGGCGGAAAGTGCGGAAGACGACGTCGGCTGCCCGGGCCGCGCCGGCCCGTGAGACCAGCATCAAGATGAGGCCGGTCAGGTAGGAGTGATAGAGAAGTTCCACCGCGGCGAACGCCGGGCCGTCCGCCTCCGGCCGCGCCGCGCCGCCCTGGATCTCATCGGCCGCCATGGCCCTCCTCCCCTCTTGCAACACGGCCACGTGTGCACTCGCACAGCCGCCCGGCGGCAGCGGCCTTATCCCAAGTCATCAACTCGGGGGGCCGAAGCCATGACCGTCAAGTCCGCCTTCTATGCCGTCGTCTCCACCATCACCACCGCGCTGATCCTGGTGCCCGCCCTGACCCCGGCGATCAGCTGAAAGGTCCGCAACGCGCGCCGCAAGGGCGGCGCTCGGGCGGAGCCGACGCGAGAACGGGCTCGTGCGCCGCCGCTCGGCGCCGGCCTCCCTTTCGCCGGACCGGCGCAGAAACCGCTCTGGCGAGACCACGCCTGATGTCGGGCCGGGCGGTGAGCACGGCGCAGGCGTGCGCGCCGGCACATCGACGCGGGCGCGCCGGCTCTATCGGTTGCGTCATGGACTTGGGGGACACACCGATGATCAACGTCAAGACCGCCTTCTATGCCGTTATCACCACCGTCACCACCGCGCTGATCCTGGTCCCGGTGCTGACCCCCGCGATCGGCTAGATCGGATCAGCCGCCAAGCATTCTCCGCCATTGGATGAGCCCATCCATTGGCGGAGAAATGCTCATAGCCTTTTGAATCTGGAGCGCTTCTTAGCGATCGGGTGATTCTATGCGATTGCTAAGCGCCCTAGCGCCGCGCGCAAGGCCGGGTGGATTTGTTCCTTGTCCTGCAGAGCAGCATACTTGCGGCCGAGTTCGGCCAGCGAGCGGGCGTGGTATCTCTGCGGCGTCTGGGCGAACGCGCCGCCCGGCAAATCCACGGTCATCGTGGCGCTGCCCGCCTGGATGGCGTGCGCATTGGCACGGCTCCACGGCAGGAACACCGCCGTCACCTCCTCGTCGAGCAAGGGGCGGAGCGTCGGCTCCAGATCCCGCCAGCGCTCGAAGGGGCCCTTCACCTGGGGATCGAGCATGCGCGCGACCCACGCCGAGACCGCCGGCGCTGCCTCTACCAGCGCGCCGGGGGTCGGGTCGGTCGAGCATTCGTAGAGCTGCGCAAAGAGGCCGAAGTCGCCCAGCGCCGGCCGCTCGCCGAAGAGGTAGGGGCGGCTCTTGAGATGCCGCTCGAGGATGGCGAGCAGGCGCTGGAGGCTGGCCTCGATGATCGGCGCCGTCGCAGCCGACGAGCCGACCAAGGCCAGCCGCCCGACCATCCGGGCCCTGATGGCGTCGGCCGCCCGCTCCGCCTCGGCCGGCGAGAGAGCCGGCATCGAGCCCTGCACGATGCGCGCGGCGGCCGAGCGGGCGTCGGCATCGTAGGACCAGCGGTAGTGGAACATGGGCTTGTTGACCCACTCGTCGGCGTATTCCTCGATCAGGGCGGAGACGAATTTGGCCACGGGCTCGTCCGGGTCAATCGTCGGCTCGGGCCAGTCCCCGTCCAGCGCCTCGATAAGCGGCGTGGAATCCTGCAGGCCGCGCCCGTCCGGGGTCACCAGGAGCGGGATCAGCGGGAGCTTGGCGAAGGCATCGAACTCGGCAGCCGTGTCCGGGCCTCTGGCCAGCCATTGGTGCGCGACGCCCTTGTAGCGCAGGTAAGAGCGGACCTTCACCGAATAGGGCGAGAGCTCCGATCCGAAGAGGCGATAGGGTGCGGCCATGCTCTGTCCTCCCGAACAGTCGTTGTGCGCGTCCTACCGCTCCTTACCGATGGCGCATCGGCTTGGCCATCCGCGTCGAACGGCGCGTCACGGCAGACGAGCGCGCATACATTCCCGGGCGAGGCCGCTTCGCGTGCCACGATGCCGGTCGGGTGGCCTGAATGGCTGGTTGCCAAATCGGACAGGGTTTCCCGAGCGCCTACGGCTTTGCCAGAATCCGGGCAAGCGCTTTCAGCTTTTCCGTCGTTCTGTATTGTAGAGTGGGATGACCTTTGGCTCAATCGCCACCCCGCTCTAAGTCTTTGTTTGATCATGATCTTATGCAAAAATCAGTGTCCACTTTGTGGGATCATGCTCTCATGCGGATGCCAACGGAAATCGAAGGAGGAGACGGTGATCTGGCTAACCCTCACAGATGCCGATGACAACATCGTTTCCATCAACATGGGCACGGTGACGCGCTATCTCAGATCTGACGGCCATGGCGATACCAGGCTCTATCTGCTCGGCAGCGGCGATGCCTCCTCCGAGCCCATCTACGTCAAAGAGACGCCGGACGAAATCTCGCGCAAGCTGAGAATAGCGCGCGCCACCGTTGTCGTGTGATCGCCGGAGAGGACGCATGAGTTAGCGGCCGGGGCGAATGACGTCGCCCGCGGGCGGCAGGTCGCGCAACGACAGTGGCAGGGCGACCGAGGTGGCGCGTTGCACGAGGTCCGCCGGCAGCCGGCAGCCGGTCTTGCCGAAAATGTGAACCACGTGCGTCTTCGGCATGCTCATGGCGATCCCGAGTGCGGGCGCGATGTCAGCCGGTCCCTTGCCCCAGCGTTCCGGCGCAATCGCGCAATCATAGACGGCGCCGATCAAGTCCGAGGCCGGACTACCTGTTTCCGACCGCGCTCCCGGGCGGCGAACGGGGGGCTCCATCCCCTCCTACGCGGCCCCCGTTCCGTGCAACTTGCGGAAACGTGCTATCGTTATTCGACCATGGAATGGAGCCTCGACGGGCAGGATCCTAACTTTCGATTGGCTTCAACGGTTGAGCGTGCCGCGCATCCAGCTGACGTGCACGATGAGAGCGACCTCATGCGCGCTAAAAAAACGATCCCGAACGCTGTCGTTCGATCCGGCTTGTTCTTGGCATGCCCACGAATGGATGCGGTTGCATTTCGAGGCGTTAGAAGTGATGCCTAAAATACTGATCGTTGACGACAGTCCGACGAACCGGCGCATCTACTCGGAACTGGCGCGACAGCTTCAGGTCGACGTTCGCGTCCGCACGTTCGAAACCGGGCTCAAGGCCCTGGATTGGCTGGCGGAGAACACGGCGGACCTCATCATCACCGACTACAAGATGCCGAACATGACCGGCGCGACGCTGATCGGCGCGGTGCGGGCGCTTCCCCAGCATCGCGACCTGCCGATCATCGTCATCACCGCCTACGACGACCGCGGCTACCGGGTTTCCTCGCTCGAGGCCGGCGCAACGGACTTCCTGCTCAGCCCGGTGGACCATGTGGAATTCCTCGCCCGGGCGCGCAATCTCCTCAAGCTGCGGGCCCAGCACCTGCTGATCGCTCAGCGGGCGGACCAGCTGGAGATGAATCTGAATGCCACGGACCTGCTGCTGCGGGAGAGCCGGGATGCCCTCGCCCAGGTGATCGACACCGTCCCCGCCCTCATCAGCGCCGTCGACCTCGAAGGGCGTTGCGTGCTCGTCAATGCGCATCAGGCGGCCTTTGTCGGCAAAGCGCCGGCAGAACTCGTCGGGCATTCCGTCGAGGCGTTGTTCGGGGATGAAAGGGGTGACATCAGCCGCCGGCTCGACCGGCTCGTGCTGAGGACCGGCGCTCCCTCGCCGCCGCGCGAGGAGGATGTGGTGACGCCCGGCGGAGAACACCGTGTCTACCTGACCAGTAAGGCACCGCTCCACGACGGCACCGGCCGCATCACGAGCATCCTGAACACCTCGATCGACATCACCGAACGGCGACAGGCGGAACGGCGCCTGGAATACCTCGCCAACCACGATTCGCTCACCGGCCTGCCGAACAGAATGATGCTGCGCGACCACCTGCGGCGCGAGCTCGTTCGCGGACGCCGGGGGCAGAATTTTGCCCTGCACTTCATGGATCTCGATCGCTTCAAGGCCGTCAACGACGCCGACGGCCACCAGAGCGGAGACAGGCTGCTTCAGGACGTTGCGGAACGCCTGATCCGGCTGATTCCATCCGGCTACACCGTTGCCCGGCTCGGAGGCGACGAATTCGCGGTCCTTCAGCCCGATATCGACGGACCGGAGGATGCCGGGCGGCTGGCCCAGGCGATCCTCGACATGCTCGCCGCGGAGGACGATGAGGGGGAAGCGGTGAAGATCGCCGCCAGCATCGGCGTCACCATCGCCCCGCCGGACGGCGCGGATCCGGATGAGCTGCTGAGGAACTCCGATCAGGCAATGTACCTCGCCAAATCGCTCGGTGGCGGCACGTGGCGTTTCTTCTCGCCCGACATGGCGCGACGCGCGAGCGAGCAGGCGCAGCTCGAGGCCGAGTTGCGCAGTGCCGTCAAGCGCCAGGAATTCGAGCTTCATTACCAGCCGTTCGTCGACCTGCGCGACAATTCCGTCGTGGGCGCGGAAGCGCTGCTGCGCTGGCGCCATCCGCAACGCGGCATGCTGCGACCGGATGCCTTTCTCGGCCTCGCCGAGGAAAGCGGCCTGATCCTGCCGATCAACGAGTGGGTCCTGCGCGAGGCCTGCCGGCAGGGGGCCGTCTGGAATGCGGCGGGACACGGCGCACTGCGGATCGCCGTCAACGTGTCGCCGATCCAGTTCAGGCGGCAGAAGGTGGGAGATCTGGTGCGAGAAGCCCTCGCGGAGAGCGGGCTGCGGCCGGACCTGCTGGAACTGGAGCTGACCGAAGGCATCCTCATCAGCCATGACGACCAGATCCTCGGCGAGATGGCCCTGCTGCGCTCGCTTGGCGTCAGCCTCTCCGTCGACGATTTCAGCACCGGCTATTCGTCGCTGAGCTACATCCGCAATTTTCCGCTGCAGCGCCTCAAGATCGATAGTTCCTTCGTGAAGGAACTGGCCCATGGTCCGCGCGCGCTGGCCATCGTCCGGACCATCATCGATCTCGGCCACATCCTCAACCTGCAGGTGCTTGCCGAAGGCGTCGAGGAGGAAGAACAGCTCGCTGTGCTACGAGCCGAGGGCTGCGATGAGGTGCAGGGTTACTACTTCAGCCGCCCGCTCCCGCCGGCCGCCTTCATCGAATGGCTGTCAGCGCAGGGTATGGAGGGCGCGCACGCACGACCCAGCAAGGCGGAACGCACGCATGCCGGTCGCGTCTAGCGCCCTGCGAGCGGTGGCCGCGTTCGCGCGATGGATGGTCGGTCGACTCAGGGGCCGCCCCGACAGCGAACATGAGATGAGCTTCAATCGGCTCGTCTTCGCCTGCATCATCGTCATCGTGCTGCTGATGAACCGCAGCAGCAGCGATGTCAGTGACGCGCTGCTTGCCATGGGGCTATACATACCGCTGGCCCTGGGGGTGCTCGCGCATATCGTCCTGTCTCCGGGGATCTCGCGCGGGCGCAGGCTGTTCGCGCTTGTGCTCGACTGCGGCTTCCTGTCCTGGCAGCTGCATCTGGGCGGCGCGATCGCCGCCCTGTTCTTTCCGATCTATCTGTGGGTCATCTTCGGCAACGGGTTTCGCTTCGGCCTGTCCCTGCTGGCCATCTCCATCCCGGTCGCCACCCTCTGCTTTGCTGCCGTCGTCTGGACGACTCCCTACTGGTACGAGCAGTGGCCCCTTTCCGTTGGCCTTCTGATCGGCCTCGTCATCCTGCCCGCCTATGCCGGCACGCTGATCCGCAAGCTCTCGCACGCGACCAAGTCAGCAGAGGAGGCAAGCCAGGCAAAGAGCCTGTTCCTGGCGAGCGTGAGCCACGAGCTGCGGACGCCGCTGACCGCCATTGTCGGCATGACGGGGCTGCTGCGCACCACGTCGCTGCTTCCCGAGCAGCGCGAGATGGTGGAGACCGTGGATGTCGCCACACGCTCGCTGCGTTCGCAAATCGACAGCCTGCTGGCTCTGTCGCGCATCGAGGCCGGCCGGATGCCGGTCCCGGACGAGCCGTTCGATCTGCTGACTCTGCTGCTCGATGCGCGGCGCCTCGTGGAGAGCCAGGCCCGCGAGCGAGGGCTGAGCTTCGATATCCATGTGACGCCCCGGACGCCGCCCTATCTGTCCGGCAGCCGGCAACACCTTCACGAGGCGCTCGTCAATCTGGTGGGCAATGCCGTCAAGTTCACCCATGAGGGCGGGGTGACGTTGGCGGTCGATGCCGAGCCGGGGGACGGCGGCGGCCTCTGGCTGACGGTGGAAGTTTCCGACACCGGCATCGGTATCGCGCCCGCCGACCAGCAGCGCATCTTCGAGGATTTCACCCAGGCCAACCCGAGTATCCTCAACCGCTTCGGCGGGTCGGGTCTCGGGCTTGCGACCACCCGCCGGCTCGTCGACCTGATGGGCGGGAGCGTCACGGTGGAGAGTGCGCCGGGCGAGGGCAGTACCTTCCGCCTCCATGTCGCCGTCGCCCCGGTGCCCGACGAGGACCTGAAAGTCGAGGAACCGTGGCGCGGTCAGGGCGTCGTGCTGGTTTGCCGGCCCCCTTCGCCACTTACCGAGCTCCTGGCGGAACTGTCGGCACTTGGGTTCAGGCCGACCATCGCGGATCCCCGTCTCGGCCCGGCGCGGATGTTCCCGCCGCACGCGGCAGGCGCCATCCGTATCCTGTTCGAGCCGGACACCCGTCTTCTGGCGCTGCCCGCTCCCGCTTCGATTGGGCTTCCGCCCAAGCCGCTGTTGATTCGGCCGGGGGCCGAGGCAGGTCTTCCCGACCTGGAAACCCGCCGCTCCTGCGTCAGCCTGCTGGGGGAGAATCCCACGGCGAGCGAGCTCAAGCGGGCGCTGGGAGTGGCCAGCCGGATTGGAGCTCCCGCGACCGGCCAGGTGACGGCGCCGCGACAGCAGCGACCGAGCCAGCCGCGTCATCTGTTGCTGGCCGACGACAACCGGGTCAACCAGAAGGTATTCGGTCGCATTCTCGAGAGCGCGGGCCATTCGGTGCTCATCGTGGAGAGCGGCGACCAGGCGCTCGAGGTCCTGGCCGAAGAGGGAGACAAACTGGATCTGGTGCTGATGGACTTCAACATGCCCGAGATGGACGGGCTGGAAGCCACCAAGCTCTACAGGATGAGCGCCACCGGCGAAGGGCGCCTGCCCATCGTCGGACTGACGGCCGATGCAACCGCGCTGAGCGACCAGCGCTGGCGCATGGCCGGGATGGACGATTGCCTCATCAAGCCGGTCGAGCCCTCCATTCTTCTGGCAGCGGTCGATCGCCTCGCCCGGAGAGGCGGCGCGGCCGCCTTGTCGGCACCACGGCCCGTAAATGCGTCGAGGCCCGCCGCCATGCCGGCTCTAGACGACAAGGCGATCGAGAGCCTTCGCCGGCTCGGGGGGCCCCGCTTCGTCGCGGAGCTGATGGACGATTATCTCCTCGATGCCGAAGCCATTCTCGAGCGGCTGATCGAGGCCGCGGAGCGCGGCGATGTGCTGGCGTTCCGCAATGAGGCCCATGCCCTGCAGAGCAGCTCGGTCAATGTCGGCGCGCTCGCCCTCGGTACCCTTTGTGCCCCATGGCGGGAACTGCGCGGCGACGAACTGCGTGCCGGTGCCGTCGAACTTCAGCGGCAGGCCGATGCGGAACTGCACCGGACCCAAGACGTCATGCGCGCGTACTCGGAACGGATGTTGGGCCTCGGCTGAGGGCACAACCCGGCGGACAGGCCCTCCGCCGGGTTGTGCAGGCGGGCGCAATCACTCGGCCGCCACGAGCAGGGGCATAGGCCGTTCAAGCCCGGCCAGCCGCCGGTTCTGCGCGGCGCACAGGCGATCCATCTTGCGCAGATCGGCTTCGGTCAGGTTGAGCGCGGCCTCAGCCCAGATGTCGACGACATCGATCAGTTCCTCCAGCGTGACCGGATTGACGCGCCGGCGCGCCCGATAGACGGCCTGATGAGCGTTGTGCTTGCGGTTGTGGCGGGCGATATACTCGATGACGGCCTGCTGCCCCTGTCCATCTTCGGCCAGGACGTCGACCACGCCCATGGCGTGCAACTCCTCGGCGGTATAGACGCGACCGGAGAGGATGAGCGCCTCCGCCCGGTTGCGATCCATGCGCCGCGACAGGAAGCTGTAGGCGCCCATACCCGGGAACATATTGAACAGGATCTCCGGCAGGCCGAGCTTGGCGCTCCGTTCGGCAACGATGAGGTCGAACGACAGGGCGTGTTCGAAGCCGCCTCCGAGGGCATCACCCTGCACCAGCGCCATCGTCACCACCGGGCTGTCGAACGCGACGGCATTGCGGTGGATCGCCTTGACGGCGACATGGCCGTAATGCCGCATAGCATCGAGATCGCGGCTGCGGATGCGCGCGGCGAAATGGCCGAGATCGCCGCCCAGATTGTAAATGCCGGGAACGTCGGACGCCATGACGAACCAGGAGAACGGCGCCATCGCCGGGCTGGGCAGGTCGGCGAAACTCTGCGTGATCGCCATTTGCATCCGGCTGATGTCATCCATCAGCTCATGCGTATAGGAAGGCTTGCCGACCGGGTTCATGAAGCACCAGCAGGTGGCATTCAGGGTGTCGATATCCAGCCGGATATTGTCGTAGCCGTTGCCGCGGATCGCGCGGACCGCCTTCTCGATAGCGAAATCGGCCAGATCGGCGGTCTTGGCCGCAGCGTCGGTCTTTTGGATCAGGTGCATGTTGTCGCTCCTAGTCGTGGGTTGGTGGAGGCGACCGCCACACGGAGGAGCCGCACGGCGGGTTCGCTTTACATTAAGCGCGCAACGCAACGCGAGTGCCGAAAATTACGATATCAACAAAGTAGTAGGCCCTCGCGACAATGGCTGAGCGCGACCAGGATACGACGGAAACCGAGAAAGTGCGCCAGACTTCGTGCATCAGCAGACGCCGCACGTTGCACGGCGGCGTTGAGCGTCATCTTGCGCCGGTTGATGAAGCTGACATTCGCCTCGATCCTGATCGAAGGCGCGGAGGCGCTGCCGCTCGTCGCGTCACCGCGCTCAAGCGCGGGCGCTCGCCGCATCGTCGGCCGCCGTTCGAGCAATCGCGAGCGCTTGGCGATTGGGCGGAACTACCCAATCGCAAGTGAAGCGCTACAGTTTTCAATAAGTTACGAGCGTTCCCAGACCATTGGATGACCTCGATTCAATGGCGAAACGCTCTCGTGCGGCACGGCCAAACACGGCCCGATGCACCCGGTCGTCCGCCTACCCGGGCAAGCGATCGAATGCCTTGAGCCCCTCGGCGATCTCGTGGAAGGGCTGCTTGTCGATCGTGTAGATCGCCATGTCGGGCTGGAACACCGAGGGCTCGTCGAGCGTGCCGACCTTGACGACGACCACGGGGAGGAGCGCCGGGCGCGTGACCAAGTGCGTACCACAGTCAGGGCAGAACTCGCGCGTGACCGGCCGCTCGATGTCGGACCGCGTAAACTGCTTCGGCGCCCCCTTGCTGTAGCTGAATTCAGCGACAGGCATCGCGATGAAGACGTTGGGCGAGCCGCCGGTGACATACTGACACTCGCGGCAATGGCATTGCGCCTTCATCATCGGCTCGCCCTCGGCAACGTAGCGCACGCCGCCGCAATAGCACCCACCCTCGAGTCGCATCGTCTCATCCCTTCCTGCCAGCTCGTTGTTTCTGCGCGGCACGCCCCTCCCCCTCCGAGAGGTTTCATGACCCGCGCGGATTCTGAAACGACACTTAGGGGAGTTCCGCTGTCAACGGCAGCGGGCTGGGGCTTCTCCCATGCAAGCAGGCGGACCATGCTCTGGCGCTCCGCATTTCGCTAGCCTGCCATCCCTGACCACGCAGATCCTGCGCGATGAACACCGGAGGATCTATCGGACTCATGAAGCGCCGATCCATCAGTCCGTGGGCGGAGCGCTTGAACCGCTCCATGCGCGCCTTGGCAGCCGGCCGGCGAACTCCTCCAGCGGCGAGGCAGTGAGCGAGGCCGTTTATCGTCGGCCTCGAGCTCGGCGCCAGCGATTACATCGTCAAGCCGTTGAGCTTGCGGGAAACGCTCGCACGCATCGCGCGGCGCTGCGGTGGCATGAAAAGGGCGCGCCGCCGGCCAGGCGTATGCGCGAGACTGATCTGATCACACCACGTGTCATCCGGGCCGAGCGTGGCAGCGGCTGCATCCTCGCGTTGCCGGCCGAGCCCCTTTCGGAGCCCCGCGGAGCGCCCTATCGGGCTCGCTTCGGCGCCTTCGTTCATTTGTTCGTGGTGTAACGGCTGCGATGGTGGGCGCTGTAGGGCTCGAACCTACGACCCGCTGATTAAGAGAAGGCGGCTCAAGGAAGATTCCTGAGCAAAAACAATCACGACAGTTCCCAAACCGGCGTTCGAGATCGGGCAAAATCCGGCTCTAAACGGGGGGATTTGGGAACCGCCGAAAAGGCGACTGGTGCGGTGATTCGCTCCATTAACCGCTCGGTGCCATGCTCCACTCCATGACCGCTCCGCCCCGCAAACCGCCGCAGCAACGAGCCACTCCAGGCGGCATCATCGCCACGAGCCGGGCGGTTGTGCCGCGGCGCGGGCGCGCCGATGTGCCGCAGCTCTTCGACCAGCCACCGCCGGGCTGGATTGATCCGGCGCTGGCCAAGCTCGTCGACAAGATCCCCACCGGCCCGGATTGGGCGCATGAGATCAAATGGGACGGCTACCGTCTCTGCTGCCAGGTCGTCGATGGCAAGGCGACAATCTGGACTCGGCGCGGTCATGATTGGACCGACCGCTTTCCCGGGATCGCGGCCGAGGTGGCTAAGCTGCGGGTGCGCAGTGCCATCGTAGACGGCGAGGCCGTCATTCTCGACGAGCGCGGCATCTCCCATTTCGGGGACCTGCAGAAAGCCCTCGGCCGCGGCAGTGTCGGCAAGGCCGCGGCCGAGGCTGTCCTGGTCGCGTTCGATCTCCTCTTTCTGGACGGCACCGACCTTCGGCCCTGGAAGCACACTGCCCGGCGCGAAGCGTTGGCGTCCGTCATCCCATCTGCCAAGCCAAACCTATGGGTCAGCGAGGATATCGAGGGTGACCCCACGCGCATCTTCGCCATGGCCTGTGAGCACGAGTTGGAAGGGATCATCAGCAAGCGCATCAGCGCGCCATACCGCAGCGGCCGGACAGGCGATTGGGTCAAGACCAAGTGCATCCAGTCCGACACGTTCGTCATAATTGGTTACGAGCCCGCGTCATCTGGCGTGGGCATCGGTGGCCTGCGCCTGGCTGAACGAGACGTCGACGGCAAGCTCGTATCGGTCGGCGGCGTCGGCACCGGCTTTACCCGCGCGACGGCCGCGGCCCTCGGGAGGAAGCTCGACGCGCTACGCCAAGCCAAGCCGGCGGTGCCGGGCCTGCGGTCGAAGACGGTCGTGTGGGTGCGGCCGGTGCTGCTCGCCGAAGTCGAGTACCGCGCCAGGACGAGCGACGGCGACCTGCGGCACGCCAGCTTCAAAGGGCTGCGCGATCCGGCCGACACGGATTGACTCCCGCGCGCCCATGCGAACAAAAATGGAACATGGCGCACGCACCCGGGACCCTCGGCTGGCTCATCGAGAATGATCTTTCGGTCCACGGCTACTGTAGGGCTTGCGGCCATCGGCAGGTCGATCTCGCCGCCCTGGTCGATCGGCTGGGCATCGACTGGCGCTACGTCCGGGCGCGGCTGCCCGTGAAATGCGGCGGCTGCGGCGGTAGGCTCCAGACCTTCATCTCACCCAACGGGACACCGACAGGACACTATCCTCGGCACGGCGAATCCGCCCTTCCTCCCCCGGAGGAGCCATGACGTTCGCCGATCGCCTGCGCCCGCTGATGGCCGAGCGTCTGGGGCTGACCTCCGAGCGGGACTGCATCGCCTGGCTGCGACGCGCCGTCAGCTGGCCCGGCCGCGCTCCGGTCGACGCCCGCGCCTGGTACCGCGGCGTCCGGCCGCCGCCCTATGCCGACATCATCTCGATCGCCGACGGGCTGCACGTCTCGCACGACTGGCTGGCGACGGGGCGGGGCCAACGGGCTGTCGGCGCCGCACGCGATGGGCGAAAGCGCGGGCAGGCAAGCCCGGTCTAGGAACTTTTCCTATTCACGATATCGGTTAGAAAATAAAGAGACCAAAGAACAGTGACGCTTAACACAGAAAGCATTCCACACAGAAGCAACGATCCAGCGGCCATTATGTAGAATCGAATAACTGGATATCCGGCCGTCCACGAAAAGACGGCTTTCTTCATGAGCTCGGCTCCGACGGCAGCGGCAAGCACAACGATTGACACGAACGACAGGTAACCCAGCAAATAGCATACGAACTGGCGCAGCGTTAGGCTTTCACCATCTAGCCAAAGCTCGGCGCCGACGGGCCTCCGATCCATATGATTTCCAGGCGACCCCATTGCGACCGATGCGAGGGCCCCGACCATGAATGGCACACCCATGATGAGAATGTCGCGGGTGAACTTCAGCAGACCGGCGTCGCCGAACAGCGCTATCCGGGGCGTGACGACCATATACAACGCCCATGCGGCCAGCGTCGCTATGACCGGGATGAGAAAATCGTACCTCTCCTTTTCGGGATGGCGAATTTGGAGGTAGCGAAGTGGCGCGAGCAACCGCGAACGCGACGGCGGTCGCCCGTGCCGTACATCGGTCAGCCCTACTTGCGTCGTTCCCATAGCTGGTCCTTGTCCACAAGGTCCTTCATTTTCGAAGCGATCTCGTCGTTGATATCGGGCTGCCACCGCTTCGGGGGAAGAGTGAGCGCGATCAACTCCTTTGGGCACATGAAAATGTCCGCCGCACCCTCGATGGAATGATGTAGGCCACCGGAAAGGGTCCCGCCGCCGGCGTGCCGATAGTAGAGCTTTGCCTTGTAGCCCTTCTGCTCGAAAAATTTGCGGACATCGGCTAGCCAGGACCTGCGCGCGTCGGCATCCTCTGGTCCCTGCTTCGCGGACACCTTGATGTCGACGTCGGCCACCACCTCCTCGTGGCTTAACGTGGTCCCGTGGTGGATCGACTGAACCTCCGATCTCTTCGTAAAGAGCATATGGGACAGAACGGTGCCTTTGCCGCCGACCAGATTCATCCCGCGACCCACATCGGCCCAAAGCTCAAGTTTGGGATGGAATCGATACGGCACCTGTTTTGGCCTACGGTCTCGCTTTCCCTGCACGGTCGCATCGAATGAAAGTTCGACCGAACTAGCGTACCGCCTTAGCTGACGTGAAAGGAACGTCTGCATCAGGCTGCGCGTGATGGGGGAGTGCGGCTCGACTGCGCATCGATAGTTGCCGTCGTCGTACGACTCGACCGGGAAGCGGACAACCATGTGGGCCGCCGTGCTTCCCCACTCTGACGGATCTCCTCCGATCTCCCGCCCCGCATACGTCATTGTATTCACGACAGGAAACGACCGGACGGTGTCGTCAACGTGCTCGAACAAGAGTGTGGCATACGCGTAGTCACCAGCCAACGAGACCCGAATTTGCGAAAGCCGGATGAAGCTGTGCCCTGCGCCGTTCCGCAACCGTACTGCCTCGTCCTCATCGTCGGTCGCCCCTAGAAATTCGATAGCGACATTTGCTTCCCTCCGATGCTGGAGGATCTGGATGAGTTCGCGCCCCGCCAACGTCGGGGGGATCTGGTCCGGAGGGGCCCGGCTGGTGGAAAGACTAACCAACCGATTAAGCAATATCACCCTCGTCAGGCCATTCTCTGCCATACGCCACGCCCCCCATGCAGAGGCTGCACTTTAGGGCACGGGGTGCGACTTGCAATCGCTGCGGGTGACACCCGCTGGGAAGGATGACGGAACGCAAAAAGCCCCGGTCACCTCGCGGTGCCGGGGCAGGCTATCGCAACAGCGACTGACCTTCAGAACTACGCTGCGACAGGGCTTACGGCTTCTGCGTGGGGGGAGCTCGGTGCCGGTCGCGGCATGCGCGCCGGCACCGGCGGCGGGTCGTCATCGTCGTCGTTTCGATGTCGCCGTACCATGCGCCGTTTCCATGCCCCGGCTCTTGACCACCGCCGCACTGGAGCTTGCGGCAGCGCCTTGGTCTCGGGATCCAGGGTGTTGAGGGCCTCCATAATCTCGGCCACTTGCAGCAGCGCACCATTGTCGAGCTGGCGGTAAGTCGGCAGGTTGGGAAGCGCTCGGGCGTCGGAAGCCCATTCGGCTAGGATCGCCCTCTTCTCGGCCGTGCTAAGCGCGGGATCGCGCACAACGTCGAAGGGGGAGAAATAGTTAGGCGAAACGAAGACAATTTTCGGCGCGCCAAGCACGTATTCATCAGCTTCTAACGTCATCTCCAATCTCCGCATTCAGGCCTCCCGGCCGATGCCGGGAGGTGAAGGAACGCAGTTTCGGGGTGGATTGACCGTGCGCCCGCTACGCGGCCTTGGCGGCTTGGTGTGGGGCTTCGTCACGGTTATCCGGAATCACCTGCGCAGCGGCGCCGGAACTGATCTCGATGCGCCGTGGCTTCAGTTGCTCAGGCACCTCGCGCAGGAGGTCAATCGAAAGCAAGCCGTTGACGAGGTCGGCGCTCTCGACACGCACGTGATCAGCCAGACTGAATGTCTGCTTGAAGCCGCGGGCAGCGATGCCCTGATGGAGCCACTGCCGATTGACTTCGTCCTGCGCGCGCTGGCCCACCACAACCAGAGTGTTTCCGTTTTGGGTCAGCTCGATGTCGGCCTGGCCGAAGCCGGCGACCGCCATCGTGATGCGGTAGGCGTCCTCACCCGTCCGCTCGATGTTGTACGGCGGCCAGTCCGCACGGTTGGCCGCGGTGTCCAGCATGTCGAAGAGGCGATCGAAGCCGATCGAAGAACGATAGTAGGGTGTCATATCGAAGGTTCGCATAACCACATCCTCCAACGAGCAACATGGGGTACGACAAGCCGCCGAATGACCCGGCGGCCCTTATGAACCAAGCCTTTTTGGCCTTGGCGAGCATCGATTTATGGAGGCGGAATTGAGGGTCAAGGGGCCGTCTCGATTTTTTTTGCGATCCCCTGCGCCCATCCCTACATGCCGCCCGTGACCGGCAGGATGGGAGCCCGCGCCGGCGGCAGAGTGATGATGTGCTCCCACCTGACGCCATACACGGGAGGGGCGCGCCATGCCGAATGTCCTGGCACAGCTTGAGCAGATTGAATTGGACATCCTCGCCTGCGAGGAACAGATGGCCCGTCAGCACGAGGTCATCGACGAGCTCCGAGCTTCCGGTGATTCATCTGATTTCGCTGCCATGATCCTCCAGGATTTGGAGGATATCCAAGCCAAGCAGATCTCCCTCCGCGACAAGCTGAGGGCAGAGGTAGCCCGGCGCGCATTGGCGGGCCATGGGAAAGCCAGCGGCTTAGACCGTGAGTTCAGTCGGCACAGTTGAGCGCCTCTCGACCTCAGCCCGACGCAGCGCTCAACACGCTGATGGGAATAGACAGCCGGATTACCAGGCCGTCGCGTCGCCATTCCCGCAGGATCGTCGCGCCAAGCGCGCCCTTGATGGAGTGCTCGAGCCGGCTGCCAAAGCCGGTGATCCCGTCCGGTGGCGTAACCAGCGGTCCGCCCTTCTCGGCCCAGGTCAGGTGCAGCGTGTCGTCGACAAGCAGCGTGCTGATGGCGATTCCGCCCTCGGGCACGCTGAGCGCGCCATATTTGGCGGCGTTGGTCACGAATTCGTGGAACAGCAGCGCCAGGTTGACCAGGTTGCGCGCCCCGACCTCCACGTCATGCCCGGCAACGACCGCGCGCGCGTTGTCCGCATCCCGATATGGCGCAACGAGGCCCTCGAGCAGCCTGAACAGCGTGGTGCTCGGCTCGGTCAGCGAATGGCCGTCATGGAGACTCGGCAGAGTCATCTCATGGGCGCGCGCCAGGGCAATGAGCCGCTCCTTCACCGCGCGGGCGAGTGCCGCCGGCGAGTCGGCGGTGCGGGCGGCGAGGGTAACGAGGCCGCCGGCGAGAGCGAACAGGTTCTTGATGCGGTGATGCATCTCGCGCATTAGCAGCGCCTGGCGCTCGGCGGCACGCTTGCGCTCGGTGATGTCACGGGCCACTTTCGAGGCTCCGACGATCCGTCCGTCGGCGCTGCGCACCGGCGAGATGGTGAGGGAGATGTCGAGCAGCGTGCCGTCCTTGCGCCGCCGGATCGTCTCGAAGTGGTCGACCCGCTCGCCAGCATGAATGCGGGCCAGGATGGCCGGTTCTTCACTGAGGCGATCTTCGGGGATAAGGATAGTGATGGACTTGCCGATCACCTCCTCGCCCGTGTAGCCGAAGAGCCGCTGCGCGCCCCCGTTCCAGCTGGTGATGATGCCCCTCAGGTCCTTGCTGAGGATCGCATCCTCCGACGATTCCACGATAGCGGCCAGCAGTGCCGCGGGGTCGTGCGGCTCCGGGCGGCTGCCCGCCGCCTCATACACCGCTTGCGTCAGCGATTGCCGTCCCTCTGCCATTCAATGCATGCTCGTTGCGGCGCGCGCCCGTCGCGCGTTCGCTAGAGCGTATCGGAGGGGTCCTTCTGTGCATAGGACGCCATCAGCAAGATCCCTTGGCCGCCCCGCTCTCGCGGCTTCGGGGCCGGGGCGCGAAACAGACGGCCCCAACCGCGTGAGCGGCCGGGGCCAAAGTTCGGAGTTGGACTCGTGCCCGGATCAACGTGCGCGCGGCACGCCGGTTCCGACTCGACATCCGGGCCGCCCGCCCCCAGATCAGATCATCGTCGGCATGGGATCACCCGGGCGCCGGCGGCTGCGAGACCAAGTGTGCTCCCGCCTGATGGCCATGGGAGGCGCACCATGCCGAATATCGATCAAATTTTAATGGAGCTCGAGGCGGACATCGTCGGCGGCGCGACCCAAGTCGCGCGACAGCGAGAACTCGTCGCAGATCTCAGCCTGCGCGGCCAGAGCGCCGCTTTTGCCGCCGAGATCCTGGCGGAACTCGAGACAATCCAAGCCAGGCACATCTTCCTGCGCGACAAGCTTCGGGCGGAGTTGACGCGGCGCGCTTGGACTGGGCAGGACAACTTGCCCGAGCGCCAGGGGGTGTAGAGCCCGCGCGAACCTCAGGACTTGCGCGCGGCTGACAGCTGCCCCTCGAGCGAGCGGATGTAGCGCTCCTCCTGCTTCTCGATCCACCGCTCGCCCATCTCGCGCATCTCGTCGTGGGCTTTGGCGACCGCCTCTTGCGCGTTGGCGGCGCGTTCGGTGTGCGCAGCCATTGCCTCGAGCGCGACTGCCTGCCGCTCGGCGGCCACAGCCATGCGCTGGTTCTTCTCCGCGAGCGCCAGAACCGCGGCGCCGAGCTCCCGGATCGGCTTGGTGTCGGCGATCGCCGCGCCGGCGAGGACGATATTGTCGGCTTCGATGGGCCTGGGCTTCGGCGGCGCCTCGCTCTTCAGCTTGCCGGCGAGCGCGGCAATGACCGCCGCCACGAACGTGAAAATGGCCGCCGCAACCTGCCCCCACGAGAGGGTATCACCCGGATCAGGTACGCCCGCCATGCTCGCCCCCGTCCCGCATCGACCGATACACATTCCAGATGTCGAGCGCCGCGAGCACGGGATAGATGGCCAGGCCGGTGGCGGGCGCACGAGCGTCGCCCGCCGATAGGCCGAGAGCGATTGCGGTCCATAAGCCGACGCAGAGGAACGCCGTGCCGGCGCGGATGAGCGGCGACCTGCGATAGGTGCCGTTGATGAACAGGGCCATCAGGCGGATCAGCCCGATCGTCAGGGCGGCGAGGCCCCAGGTCGCCTCGTTCGCAAGGGCCGCCATGAAGCTGTAGCTCGCCGACGTGCCAAAGGTGTCGCCCGGCCAGAGCAGAGCGACACCATATCCGGCGGCCATGCCGGCGAGCCCCCATTCGGACGCCCGCACGGCAAAGTGCTTGCCGAGGTCGACGACCATGCGGCGGACGACGATCATGGTCAGGCCCCGGGCGGGCCGGACACCACGTTCGGCTTATCGATCTTCGCCGCCGTGGCGGGGTCCGTGACGATGGGCTTCACCACCTGCGGCAGGTCGGCGGTCGCGGCGATCTTCGCCGTCGGCCGCTGAGCCCAGAAGCCCCAGAGCACGGGCACGATAGCGAGCACGCCACCGATCGCCCATTGCACGGTGGCATCGTCGGTGACCCCGCGCTGCACGAGGATGGCGCCGGCCGCGAGCAGCAGGTAGCGCAGGCCCTGGAGGATGCTGTTGATGTCCATGGTCAAGCCTTCGTGGCGATGGCGCCGGCCGCGAGCAGCGAGGCGTAGGCGTTGAGGATGGCGGCGCCGGCCGATTGCACGTCGACGATCTGGCCGGCCTGGAGCGCCGAGCAGGTGGTGATGACCACGGGCGCGACCTGGGCGGCGGCGCTCTGGATCTTGGCGTTGCCGGTGGTGGCGGCGATCGCCATGCCGGCGAGCACATAGGGGCAGGCGCTCGCGGCCTTGTTGGCCGTGCTCGACACCGAGGCGTCGATCCGGGCGGGGTTACACGCGGCGAGCGCCAGCGCGCACGCGGCAACGGCCACTGCGAGGTGCATTTTCATACGTGTCTCCATTTTCCTTGGGTTGCGACGTCAAGCGCGCTGGGCTGCGGATTACCCTGGGCGCTATTGTGAAACGATTGGCCTTCCCGCAAGCGAATGAGGTCCGCTGTGCCGGTAGATGATCAGACACAAGACGAACTAGGCGTTTGGTTCGTGGCTCGCGGCGATTGCGTTGCGTCAGGCGGCCTGGCTAGTATGCGCCTGGAACTAGTCGTGCCAGGTGAACACGAAAGCCCGTCGGAATTGACCGAACGACGCTCGATTGCTCTCTTCCTGACGGTCGAGACAGCAAGCGAGCTTGGACGTCATCTTCTCGATGCTGCGGCAAATTTGCCAAAGGACCGGAGCAAGCGGCATTGATCAGGCCGCCAGCTTGATCGGCGAGGCGTCCGTCGACCTGCCCTTGGGCAACCGAACGCTGTAGGGCGTGGCGAACTGGTCAGCCTCGGCGGTGCGACGGCTCTTGATCTCCGCCGGCTTCTGCCAGCTGAGGATGGCGGAGCGGATCTGCGCGGCTGAGGCGCCGGCGTTGATGCGCTTCGCGAAGGTGGACGTCGAGAAGCCGCCCTGCCCGATGTTGTAGCAAATCGACGCCAGCGCATCGAACTGGTGGTCGGCCAGCGTGACGTTGATCACGTCGCGCACCGTGTCCTCGTATTTCACGATATCCCGCGCAAAGATCGCATCGCACTCAGCGGCCGTGATCTTCAGGCCGCTGTAGGGCACCGGCGCGCCGGCGGCAGCTGTGTGGCCGATGCCTATCGTCCAGATGCCGACGCTGTCGCGATAGGCGGTCAGCTTGCGCCCTTCCCGGCTGATCAGCGCGGCCAAGCCGATGGCCGACGAGGACTGCCGAGGCGGCGCCGGATCGCTGCCACTCGCCGGCGGCCACGGCACCTCGAGCGCCATTGTCGTCTTGGGCCCGACGATGCCGTCCGGGTAGAGGCCGGCCGAGCGCTGGAAGGCGACCACAGCCGCCTTCGTCTTCGGCCCCCAGAGCCCGTCGAGCGGGCCCGGGTTGAACCCGCGCGCAGCCAGCGCGCGCTGAATCTCCAGCGTGGTCATGTCGGGGAATCTCCAAGCGGAAGCGCCCGCCGGCTGGGCAGGCGCTGGTCAGGATGCAAGGGTGGGGCTTCGGGAATCGGGCGACGAAGAGGGCGTGGCGCGATGCGCGATCGGGGCGACAGGTGGGTGTGGATCGCGATCGTTGCTGTGGCGGTGCTATTCGCCGCCAGCATCTATCTAGCCCTGATCGCGGCGGCCTTTTCGGACGAGCGATATCCGGCGCCAACGATCGACAACAGACCGGAGCCCGCTGGTCAGGTTCGCTTGGCTATTGTGGACGGGGCTGACGAGCTTTGCAGGTCGATATCGACGGGATATTGGAGGCCACGATGTCCGGAAACTCTCTTGTGATACCGGTATTCATGTTGCTCGTTTTCGTTCTAATCTTCGCCTTTGTTAAATTTTACTCGTCAGCGGCGCGTAACAAAGACGATTGAGCACGGTTGCCGCGAGAAGGCCACCTTCGCCAAAAGTTGTCTGGACAGCGGCTAAGCCGGCGAAGTAGTCCCTATGCCTTAAGGGCTTTGGATAACGACAATGAACAACGCGGCGGAAGCGCAGGAGGCCTGCCCGACAGCGGCAGGTGAGTGGCTTGGCTATGGCGCAATGCCGACCGAGCAGCGAGATGGACGAGAGGTTCTCCTCCTCGCGATTACAGTGGGCGAGACGCCCGCCCCGATCGTCGCCGTGTTCAGCAACGACGTCTGGGCAGACACCGTCTTCGGCAACGAGATCGACGCCGATGCCATCATGGCGTGGCTCCCGATCCCGTCCTACGCAAGCTGGATCGAAGACGAGGATTAGATCGCGATCGGTGAGGACAGACCGGCGGCGATAGCCTTGATGCGGCTGTACAGCGCCGCCCACTCGTTGTCGCTGAGCCGGCGGTTATAGAGGGCATAGAAGAACACGTCGCAGTCGCCGGCAAAGCTGGCGTAGCCGGCGCCGACCCGGATGTTCTTGCCGTTGGTGACGCGGGCGTTGAAGCCGCCGGCGTGGTTTCCGCTGGTCTTCGCGCCGGTCGTCATGTTCCGGATCGCCTGCGCGGCATTGTCGAAGTCGAAGCCGAGGAAGTTCCAGTTGCCGGGCGTCGCCGCGACATCGATCGTGTGCCCTTGCGTCGTGCTGCCGTCCGTCGTCGCCGCATTGCCGCGGATCACGGTCGTGCTGGTGACGTAGAGCGTCGATCCTGCCGCCGCGCCGCTGCCATTGAAGGTGCCCATGAAGATGGGCTGGCTCGACTGCGAGGTGTTCGCCGTGGTCGAGCGCGCCGCCACTGCGTAGGAGGCCACCGCCAGGTCGACCTGCGGCAGCTCGAGCGCGCTGTTGGGGCCATCGAAGCTCGCCCAGAAGGGACTGAAGGTGGGCGTGCCCACGATGGCGCCGTCGGCGAGGCCGCCGCGGGCCAGGTTGCGCACGGTCTGGTCGGCGCCGCCGCCCGGAAAGCCAAGGGCGAGCAACCCGTCCTCGACGGGGGCGCGGAAGGCGCGTGCGTTCGGCAGGTAGGACGCTTGGTCGACGGTCAGCACTCCGCCCATGGGATCCTCTCAGACAACGTTGGCGATGAAGGCGGCGACGCGCTGGGCCATCTGGTCCCGGTTCTCGCCGCTGGGATGGGTGGGGTCGGCAACCGTGGCGGTGATGGCGCCGGTATCGCCATTCATGGTGCCGCTGGTGAGGTAGCCGACGTCCTGGGACATGTGCGCCCAGACCGAGACCAGGTGCAGGTTGGCATCGCTCGCCTGCCGCGCCTCGACGATGCGGATGAGCGCCTGGGTCAGCGGCATGTGAAGGTCGCTCCAGCGGGCATCGTCGAGCGTCACCCGCGGCACGCCGGTGAAGCCGACGCCGATCGGCACGGTCGGCAGCGTGGCGCGGATGCTGTCGAGCATCACGGCGAGGCCGTACTCCACCCGCGTCAGCAGCTCGGCCGTCGAGGTGCTCTCGAGGATGTCGTTCATGCCGAGCTGGATATAGATGACGGTCGGGTTCTCGACGTGGATCTTGGGGTCGGCGACCCCGGCAAAGCGGGAGATGAAAAAGCCGAAGTCGAAGACGTATGGGATGCCGCCGATGGTCACGATCCTGGCCGGATCGTCGCCGCCGGTGGCGAGGCGCAGATAGGGGTTGATCTGCCGCTTCTGGTCCTTGGTCATGGCCGCATAGGCCGCCTCCGACCCGGCCGCCAGGATGCTGGCGACGTCCGCATCCATCGACCGGCCGGTGAAGTCGTCGAAGGCCCATCCCTCCCGACATTCGCCGAACGGGCCGGTCTCGGCCAGATTGTCTCCTGAAGCCGTCCCCTTGAACGTGCCGACGAAGGTTGGGTTGAACCCCCAGGCCGTCAGCCGGTCCGCCACGAACTTGCCCAGCGCCCGGTTGCCGATCGAGTCGGCGAGGAGGAGCACCTTGGGCGCCGGCGAACCGCTCACCGGCACCACCTTGCGGCTGACGGCCAGCGGCACCTGGTAGAAGGGGATGGTGTCGAAGCGCCGCACGGTGATCTGCGCCGTGGTCGCCAGCAGCATGTCGGCGTCGATGAGGATCTGCTCGCCCGACGTTCGCCACCAGCCGGCCAGCGGCTGATCCGGCCGGGTCGAGAAGGTGACCAGGGCCGTTGCCGCATCGCGGCGTCCCTTCAGCATGGACCGGACCTGGAGCGGGATGATCTCGCCGGAGACGACGAACAGCTCGTGGCCATAGAGCGGCGTCACGTCCGGCGGCGTCGGCGGCAAGAGCGAGGCCTCTACGACATCGAGCCGCCGCTCCAGCGCCAGGCGGAAGGCGACCTGCACATCGCCGCCCGCGGTGATGTAGAAGGGGCTGAACCCGTTCGGATCGGTGATCCAGATGGTCCCGTCGTCGCCGATGCCGAAGTTCCAGCGCACCGCCTGACCGTCGAAGCCACGCTGGAGCAGGCTCGCCAGCACAAAGCCGAACTTGTTCACGATGTCGAGCAGCGGGCCGCCTTCCGCAACGATGCCACCCGATACGACAGGCACCTTGGCGCCATCGACGACGATCTCCATGGGGGATAGGCGCGCGTCCAGGGCGGTCACGGTGGCGGTGCTGACCTGGATCCATGGTGTCGCGGGGTTGTCCGGAGTGGTGCGGGCATAGGTGCCGTTGTTCGTCCCCACAGGATCGGCGATCACCTGCCCGATGAGGGCCGTGGTGTTCTCTTCCAGCTCGTCGAGCGTGTTGCAGATGACGCCGTTGCCGGCGGCTGCCGAGGTCGCCGTGTCGAATGCGAGCTGGGCCTTCTGGTCGACCGCTTCGATGGCCTCGCCCGACACGACGGCTCCCACTTCCAGCGCAGCGACCTTGGGATCGAGCTGGTTGACCCTGTCGACGACCGCGTTCGTCTTCTGAAACGATTTGCGGATGTCGTCGCCGGACAAGTCATTTGGAAAGAACCCGACGTCGATCTTCGGTAGATCAGCCATGCGCATGCGCGCGCCAATGCGCGCCCTCTGGAGCGTGGTTGGTCATGAGGAGGAGCAGGAGCCTGGGCTCAGTAGTAGAAGCCGGTGGTGGCATCGCCCGCGAGCGAGCCCGGGTAGAAGCTGGCGCCCCCGCCCGACGACGAGACGATGCCGCCCTCGGCCGCCAGGTAGCGCTTGCCCACCACCACACCGCCGTTCACGAAGGTGGCGCCGTTGAGCCGCACGATGCCGGCGAGGAAGGACGAGACGAACGCCACCGACACCGGCAGCGTCGCTGCGGTGATGTTGATGGTTGGCGGGTCGGCCTCGTCCCAGACCACCGACGACACCGAATCCGCCGAGATGGCCGCATTGCGGCTGGCCGTCGAAGTGAACTGGATGCTGCCCGCCAGGGTGACCGTCGAGGACTGCTGCGCCAGGATGTTGGCGAGTGGTGCTGCGCCGAAATCCACGCCTTTGACCCGGGCCAGGGCGTTCCGCGATGCGACGAGGCCATAGGAGCTGGCCGCAGTCGAAGTGATAGCAACGCCCAGCATGTTGACGTCGGTGCCGCGCAAGACCTCGACGCAGCCGCGGCGGCCGGCCGGAAGCGAACTTATCGCAAACGTGGGGTTGCCGGTCCCGACGATGTCGAGGCCGATCTGCAAGCTGTCCGCGACCCAGCCGGGGTAGGTGCCGGCCGCCACGAACACGGCAAGGCGATTGGCGCCGACGAACCGCCGCGCGAATGAGGTGACGCCGTCCATGTTCGCAAAGGCATGGTCCGGCGTGTTGGCCTGGCCGTCGTTGTCGTTGCTGCCGTCCGGTCGAACGTAGACGGTTGCGCCGAGCGGCAGGAACGACGGCGTCTCCGAATAGAGCACCGTCAGCAGCACCCAGGCCAAGCCGTTGAAGCAAACGCACGGCACCGAGCCGAGCGGGAAGTCCCCCGGAAGGGGCACCTGACCGCGGAAGGTCTTGACCGGATAGGCGCCGAGGCTGTTGACGTTGATCTGGTCGAAGGCGACGCCGCCGATGCTGATGTCGACCCGCAGCACCATGCCGATCATGTCGGCGATGGTCGTCGGCGCCGGGTCCAACGAGACCGCCAGGACACCCCCAGAGACGCCCCAGCCAATGCCGCCGGCAAAGGCCGGCACATAGTTCATGCGCTGGCTGCGGACACCGCGCGCGACCTGGAGCAGGTCCGTACCCGACCGCGCGATGCGCGACTTGTCGATGACGCCCACCAGTTCGCGCAGCGGATGCTCGAGCGAGCGGCCGCGCGGGATTGCTCCCTCGACGCCGGTCGCCGGGTTGGCGTCCGGATAGCCGGCGTTGGTGTCGCCTCCGTCGTTGAAGGGCGAGACATAATCCATTCTCAGCTCTCAGCTTTCACGGGGTGACGGCGCCCAGGTCGAGCACGAAGTCGGTGTGCGCCGGCTTGTAGCGGCGGTAGATGCAGTCGATGTCCGTCGCGAGCGCGCCTTCGGGCACCTCGAGCACGCGAACCGTCCAGACGAACCGGATCTCCGGCGGCCCGATCTCCCAGCGCCAATCGCCGTCGGCGTCGCGGGTGTCGCCGCACTGCGAGAGCCCGGCCATAAACGGTGCGTGCTCGGTGATGCGGAGCCGGTAACCGAGTGCCGCGGCGATGCCGGTGAAGAAGCCGCGGTCCTGGCGGCCGACGAAGGTCATCTTGACCACCAGCGCCTGGCGCCGATCGTCCTCGGTCTGGGGCTCGACGACGCAAGGATCGGGAAGCCCGAAGGCCCTCTCCCAATCCGGCAGCATCTCGTCCGCGTAGCGCGGATCGCTCTCGATCTGGAGCAGATCGGCAGCCCGGCCATCGACCAGGCCCCAGGTCTGCGCCAGCCCGGCGACGAGTTGCATCAGCACCGACTCGGGATCACGTGGCCACGCCACGCCCACCGGCAGCAGGTTGGCCAGCGCCTCGGCATAGTCATCGCCGGAGCGGCGCCAGAACTTGGTGCCGTCGTCGCTATCGACGAAGTCGGCCGTCAGCTGGACCGACGAGCTGAACAACTCGCCGGCGGCAGTGATCCAGGGCATGGCGCGCTGCCTACGCCGGCCAGGTGATCGTGCCGGGCACGGCCATGTGTCCCGGCGACGGCATCACGTGATCGGCCATGTCGAGATCGAAGTTGTCGACGCCGGGCGTCGCGTAGATCGCTGCGGAGACCCACTCCGAATAGATCGTCTGGGCGCCCTGGCTGATGCCGTTCAGGCTGAAGGCCGGCCGTGCCCGCTCGCGCAGCATCGCCGCCACGTTGGCCGTGATCGCTGCGCGGATCGCCGAGGTGTCCGGGTTGAGGCTGTCGAGCGTGAAGTCGACCGGCTCCGGCACCGGCGAGAGCACGAAGAAGTCCTTCACGGCGACGGGCCGCACCGCGTCGAGCTGCTCGGCGACGTAGGCGATGTCATCCGCCGTCGGAAAGCCGCCTGTTCCCGCGCGCAGCTCGTCCATCATGAACCGCACGGTCACCGTGCCCATGCCCATCTCGAGGGGCGAGCACCAGGCGCGCGTCACGCCCGGGATCTCCAGCGCCCACTGCACATAGTCGTGCGCCGCGCCGCCCATCGGCGGCATGCGGATACGCGCCAGCACGCGGGCCCGCAGATCGTCGTCGGCCTCCGCATCGGTGCCGCCGGTCATGGCGACGACGAGCGCCTGGCCATCGATCAGCGGCGGCGGCTCGTAGAGGTTCAGCGTGGCGCCGACATCGCGATTGCCTACCGTGCCGGCCGTCAGGGCGCGCACCGGCGCCTGCGTCGGCCCGGGTCCGAGCGTGATCGGGTCGAGCGTCTCATACTCGACGGAGCCGCTGGCGAGCCGCGTCGCCTCCGGCACGATGGTGCCCTCGGTTCCCGTGAAGGAGACGAGGCCGCCGGCGAAGGTCGGCGTCTTGCGGCCGCCCAGCCAGATCCGGCCGTGCCGGTCCAGCCATTCGGATTCGGCGGTGTCGGGCAGCAGCTGGCCCGAAAGCCAGGACAGGTACAGGAACACCAGCGTCGCAAGGCCCGCGTCGGCATCCGACAGCACCCGCAGCACCGAGTTCGGCACCGACGCGTCGGCGCCCGGCAGGAACGCTGCGATGTGGTCGCGGTTCAGCCGGCGCAGGTCCGCCAGCTTCGGCACATCAAAGGGCATGGGTCAGGCCTGGATCCCGTTCCATAGGTCGGCGTATCGCAGCTGGATCGCCGGCAGCGGGCCGCGGTGGAGCGTGGCGACGATGTCGATGCGATCGGTGCCGACGCGCTCGGCGACAACGTCGACCTTGCTGGCGATCCTTCGATCGACGAACGGTCGCAGCGCCTCGCGCGCGTAGGCCTCGGCCTTGGCCAGCGTCGACCCCTGTCGGGCGGCAACGCCACGGATAGCGGTGCGCGCCAGGAGCCAGAGCCGGGAGCCGATCGGCCAGCCGTCGTGGATGGTCTCGGCGTCGACGTCGCCCCACCAGCCGCGGCGGTCGTTGTCGTCGAGGCCCGGCAATTCGTCGTCAGGCGATGCAAGTCGGTCGGTGCCCAAGGCCACGGTGACCGCCGTTGCCAGCTCCTGCGTCGTGTCGAGCTCGCCGGCTGCCGTCAGCAGCAGGTCGAGCGTCACCGCCTCGGGCGTGATGATGGTGACGAGACGCGCGTCGGTCATGCCAGCGGCTCGCCGGTGTTCCCACCGCCCGGCTGCACGCCGTCGTGCCGGTGCGTGGCGTCGATCATGCGGCCGTTGTGCTTGACGTAGCCACCGGTGATGTCGACGCCGTCCTTGCTCACCTTGAAGGAGACGCCTCCGATCTGGACGGTGATGCTCTTGGTGTCGGGTGCGCTGATCACGATGCCATCCCGGCCGATGTGGACGCGCTGGCCCTGATCATCGTGGAGCCCGGTTTCGCCTGGTTGCAGCCCGGTCGGCCGGTGCCGGCGGTCGGCAACGCCGAGCACGACAGGGTGGTCGGCCGAGCCGCCGAGATTGGCGACCAGCACCTCGGCCTCCTTCCCGTCCTTCGGCGCCAGGGGGACAGAATAGGAGCCGTACGGATGCCAGTGCTCGACGTTCGTGATCCGCTCGCCGAAGCGACCGCGGATCTCGAGCTCCTGCATCTTGGTGTTGTCGCTCGCCTTGACCAGCGTGCCACGGAAGACGCCGCTGTAGCTCCGGCCGGCGAGATCGTCGAAGTCCGTTCGCATCAGGTTGTCGTCTCCGGCTGCGCCTGGCTGGCGCCAGGGCTGTAGCTGCTCCCGCCATCCACGGGGGCGAACTGGAGTTTCCATGCGGCGTCGTTGACGAACTCGATGTCGGTCGTCGTACCGCCCTCGTTGCTCTGCTTGTAGGTGACCGACCAGACGCGCAGCTGCATCTCGCCCCCCTCGGTCGGGAACAGGGTCGGCGACTTCACCGCGACGGTGTCGCCGAGCTCCCAAAGCCCGCTGCCGTACGGCTTCAGCCAGCCCTGCAAGGTGATGGTGGCGCGAAAGGCGGCCGCCTGGATGGCCGCCACCTCCATGTTGACGCGGTTCTGCGTCTCCTTCTGGCTCGCCGCGCCCTCGGCCAGCACGATCCGCTTGCCGTCGACGCCGCCGGAGACCTGCGCCCGGGCCGAACGCTCCGACGGCACCTTGCCGAACAGGCTGTCCGATCCGGGCTCCTGCGAGCGGCCGATGACCTCGTTGACGCTCGGCAGTTGGATCGAGCATTGGCCAGCCAGGATGTTGCGCCCCTCTTCGATCAGGGCGCCGGAGCCGGACGCCTGGGGCTCGCCCGCGACGATCGTGCCGTCCGCCTCGGTGCTGAGCCATAGGCCGCGCCGGCGAGCCAAGCGCGAGAGAAAGCCGAAAACGGTCTCGCCGTACTGCGGGAGGACATTGCGGAACGGGTCGTTGGCGCCGTCCGGCACCTTGCCCATGCGGAAGCCGATGCCGTGCTTGCCGAGCACCGAGTTGGCGATCCCCTCATAGGTCGTGTTCCGGTACTGCCGCGGCTCGACCGAGACATCCATGAACGGCGCCGCCTTGCTGTAGCCGTCGACCTGCACCGCGTGACGGCCGGCGTCGAAGGCCACCTGACGGTTGAGGATGTAGCCCTCCTTGATCACCAGCTTGCCGGCGAGGGCGATGTCGACGCGGTCGCCCGGCTTCAGCCGGAGGCTGGCGATGATGTTGCCTTTGCGGTCGCCCGGCTCGGCGATGATCAGCCGGAAATTCCTAAAGACCCCCGTCTCCATGCCGTACTGGACGATTACAACCATCCAGTCGCGGTAGACGCCGGAGGTGGTGCGGACCTCGCACAGCAGCGGCGCGGCCGCGCCGGTAGCAGGCGCAGCAGCGCTCCCGCCGGACTTCGGCGGGTTGGGAACGGGCGCATCTGCCATGGTCAGGCCGACAGCGCCCGCCCACGCATGGGCATGAAGGCCGGATGGATGACCCGGTTCTCGGCAATGAGCTCGTCGGCTCGCGAGCCGTCGCCGTAGAGCCGATTGGCCAGCCAGAGCGCCGGGCGCGTCGCCGGCAGCGAATAGCCGAGCATGCGCGGCAGCGGCCGGGCCCGCGTGGTCAGATCGCGGATCACCGCCGCGTGCAGGCCCACCAGCGCGCGATAGCCCTCATGGTCGCCGTCGTCGGATGCGGCCAACTCGGCCGCTTCAAAGCTGGCGTTAAGCTGATCGCGATAGGTGTCGACCTCGGCGCGGCTCTTGGGCTCGAGCGTGGCGACCAGATAGGACTGCCAGGCAAGCGACAGGCGCACGAACGACGTCAGCACGATGGCCGCCGGCGTCGACGACGGCGAGTTCAGCAGCGCCGACGTCCGCACCCGCCCCCATCCGTCGAAGCCGATGCCGGCGTTGAGCGCGTAGACGAAGCAGTCGCCCATCGCCGAGATGGCCGTCGCGTCGAGGATCCGCGCCGCGGCATTGGTGCTGAGCGCGCCGGTGGCGCGGCGCAGGTCCGCCGCCGCATCGGACGTTGGCAGCGTCGCCGCATCCACCAGCAGCGGCAGCAGCGCACGCAGCAGCGTCGCGGCCTCGTTGACCTCGGATTGCTTCATCCTACGTTCGCCCTCGCCAGCCCGGCATCGCCGTTGCGCTTGATCGTGTCGGCCGCGCTGGTCGCCTGCCCCATCAGCAGTTGCTGCGTCGCTTCGCCGATGCGCGTGCCCATGGCCGATCCTGTTTCGACGAAGGTGCAGTCGAAGGTGGCCATGCCGCCTTCCCCACGGCGCTCGGTCCGATTGGACGCCTCGCAGACGCAGTTGAGCTCGCCCATGGTCGGGTGAACAAGCAGCCCGGGGCCTTCCGCATTGAAGGCGGCCTCGAGCGCGTCGGCCTGGTCGTTGTAGTCGCCGCCGAGCAGGTAGCAGGTCACGCCGAAGCGCTTGGCCCGCCGCCCCATATCCTCGGTCGATGGATCGTCCCGCTTCGGGAATTCGAACAGCACGCTGCGTCGACCTCCTGTGCGGCCCGCCGTCTCGACATGAAACGGCACGCCGCGGAACGACGCCGGCAGGAGATCGTCACGCCAGGTCATGTCGCATCCTCTATCGCCTCTTGACAGTTTGTAGTTTATAAACTACGTTCAATCATGCTTAAGCAGACCGAAACCTTCAGCAAATGGCTCAAGAAGCTGAATGACAGCAAGGCTTCGGCTGCAATCGCCGCCCGCCTGTTGCGGCTTCAGAGCGGCCTCACCGGCGACGCCAAGCCGGTCGGATCCGGCGTCAGCGAGTTGCGCATCCACTATGGCCCTGGATACCGGATCTACTTCCGGCGCCGCGGCGCACAGATCATCATCCTGCTGTGCGGCGGCACAAAGAGCACCCAGCAGGCCGACATCGCCCAGGCCATCAAGCTGGCGAAGGAATGGAAGGACGACGACGATGGCTGAGAAGCTTCTAGATCTAGACCTCGCCGACCTGCTCACCAGCAAGGCCGGCATCAAGGTGTTCCTGGCCGATGCATTCGAGACCGGCGACGCCAAGCACATAGCGACAGCGCTCGGCGTCGTCGCGCGCAGCAAGGGTATGAGCAAGATCGCGACCGCGACCGGCCTCAATCGAGAGCAGCTCTATAAGTCTCTGAGCGGGACAGGAAACCCAACGTTGGAAACAACTTTGGCCGTCATGAAAGCTCTCGATCTCAGCCTGGCGCCGGCCAAACTCAAGAAGGCCGCCTGACAAGTTCCGTTCCAGCGAGCCCTTCAAGGCCCCGCGCGACGAAGCGGCCCTCTTCCTGCTGCGCGAGGCGCTGACCGGGCTCGGGTTGTTGCAATACGACGAGCCGCCCGAGGACCCCGGCGAGTTGCACTGACCCCCTGCCCGTGGTTCCCTCCCCCGGACTTGGGGAGGGCTGGGGGATGCGCCTGCGATACATTGTTCTGGCACTCGCCTGCATCGCGCCGGGAGCGGCGGGGGCGGCGGAGAAGCTGCCCAGTTTCCCCAAAAGAACGCTCTACGACGACGCGAAGAGCAGCCTAATTGCCCTTGGGTTCAAGCCGGCCGACATGACAAGCGTCAAAGGCAGATGCCTGGACGACCAAGACACTAGGTGCGCCCACTATCCTGAGATCGAGATCTGCTATCCGACGGGGAAGGCTCAATGCCAACTTCTTTGGACTACGCCCAGTGGGAAGGTGATCGAAATTGAAACGACCGAGGATCTTAAAGTGATCGGTTCGAAGTGCCGGGCCAACTGTAGCTAGATCTCCTCACCCGGCACATGGGGCTTCACCATCTGCCCCTTTCCGGCTGACACATTGACTTGCCGAAACATCCCTTCAAGTGACGACCGAGCCCGGAAATTGGGCGTAGGCAGCCCGTTGATCGTTAAGTCGATCTTGGCCGAGTGCTCCGTTCTGCCGGTCGGTACTAGACCGCCGAACGCCCTGGCTGACTGCCGCATCATCTCGTCACCGGCTCGGAAGCGATTATCCCACGGAGCAGAGTAGTCCTCAGGTGCCGGCCGCCGAGTTCGGCGATCATCGAACCCCTGCGCCTCGTCATTCCGTCGACGCGGCTCTGGGCTAACATCCTGTGGCTTCACGGTACCGATCCCAGCCCAGTTGGGAATGCCGGTGTTGCGAGCCCCATGCCACGGACCCCAACCGCCCTTTCGCGCTTCGTCTAAGGCAAAATCGATCTGCTCGCGCCAGGATGATGGATCGCTGGCGTGCTTGCCAGTCCTCCTTGTGAAGACGTCGCCCAAGCCCGCGTTCCGGACGCCAGGAATGTTGCTCTTGTAGTGCAGCTGAAACGGCCCGAAGGACGTCCCAAAGTCGCCTCCACGGTCGACCTTCATCTTGTCGGGGTCGTATCCCCGCAATCCCTCGCTGTTAGCGACGGCGATCGCAACATTGGGATCAATACCGCGTTTCAGCGCCGCAGCTCGGATATACGCGACCACGTCAGGGTTGGTCCCGCGGGAGATGTTGCTGCGCCCGACTCCGGCCGGAGCGTTCCGCGGCAGCACCGGCGCGCTCGCGTTGATCTCAGGTATCGCTGACGAACCGGAAGAACCGGGCAACGGATTCGTCCTTGCCGCCCTCCGCGCGGCATCGGGCGCCCGCGCGCCAGGAAGCGCCTCGGTGCGCCCCGAAGCCGGCGCATCTCCATCCTCTTCGCCGCCGCTGGCCGCCGCGGCGCCGCTCGAGCCGAACCGCCTGCGCATCGCCGCTACAGCGCCCATGCGCTCCTGCATCGAGCCCTGCATCCGCAGGTCCGCCATGGGGCCGCCGCCGAAGCCGGCCCCAATCCCACCGAACGCCGCCGTCTGGATCGTAGCCGCGCCGCCGCCGATGCCGGTGCCGCCCCAGCTCTGCTGCTGGATCGTAGCGCCCTGCTGCCTGAGCTTCACCAGCTCCTCGGTCAGCTTCCGGATCTCCTCGCCAAGCCGGTCACGCTGGCCGATTGCGTTCTCGCGCGCGCCGCCGGTAATCTTGCCGGCATCGATCGCGCCGTTCAGCTTGTCGAACTGCTTCGTCAGACCGTCGAGGCGATCGCGGGCCGTCTTCTCCGCCTCGCCGCGTGCGCCGGGCAACGGTTGCATCGGCGGCGCCCACGAGAAGCCGAGGGTGCTCAGCCCCTTGCCGATCTCGCCGTTCGCGAACTCGTTATAGGCCTTGTTTGCATCCCGGATCGCGTCGCGCAGCGTCTTGATCGTATTGACGATTTCGGCGCCGCCCCAGGTAAGAGGCTTCTCCAGGGCACCGATCAGCTGGGCGATGTCCGGCAGCAGGGGGCCGATGGCGTTGACCCGGATGCCCTCCATGGCCTCGCGGATCTTGCTCATGTTCTCGACGAACTCGTTCGCCGCCGCGTCGGTCCCCGCGGGCAGCTTCGAGATGCGGTCCTGGATCTCCCGCAGGACCTTGTCGATGTTCGCGCCGAGAGAGCCGGCGATGGTCGACCAGAACTCGTCGCCGAACAGGAGCTTGGCGATCTCCTGGCGGCGGTGCGGATCGGCAATGCGCGCGAGGCCCTTGAAGGCACGTTCCACGGCGGTGTTGACGTCCTTCGCCGACAGGATGTCGTTGGCGAGGCCGCCAGCGCCGCGCGCTCGCAGCTCCATCTGGATGCCGCTGACGTTGCGCTTGATCTTGTCGAAATTCTCCGAGAAGACCTTCAGCGAGCCCTGCATCTGGCTCGGGTCGATCTCGAAACGTTCACCGAGCGACTGGAGCACGCGCAGCTTCTGCGACGCAATCCCGGTCTCCTGGCTGAACAGCTGAACGTTGCGCGCGCCGAGCGCGAAGTTGCGCACCCCCAGCGCCACCGCCGTGATCGCGGTAGCGACACCAAATGAGGCCGCTCCAGCTCCGACCATAGCCGGCGTCAGGCCGGTCGCCACTTCGCGGCTGACGTCGATGACCTGCGTCCGGACGCCGGCCCAATCCTTGCGCATCTGCTGCAAGCCGGGCCCGCGGGCGACGGACTGCATCTCGTTGCGCAGCTTCGCCAGCGGCGAGCTGAACTCGTTGACGACGCGGACTGGAAGGCGAAGCTCGTCAGCCATCATCATCCTCGGCGGAACGCACCCGGGCCAGCAGGGCGTTCGTGCGCAGCACGATCATCGCCCGCAGGTCAGGGCTGAGCATGTCCGGCGACACCGACAGGGGCCAGCAGCGATAGGCCAGCCCGATCTGCAAGACCTCGTCGAGGCCGTCTTCTATCGGGCCGCGCTGGAGAAAAAACGGGAGAGCACCGCGGACAAGCGCATTCCCTCGACGCCCGGGAGCGCCTGGATCTTGGGCGGCGGCCAGTCCGACAGATCGGCGATAAGGCCGATCATCTGCTCGGCGTTCATGGTGCCGTCGAGAACGCCGTGCTGCAGCAGGTCTTTGACCGTCGGCTCGCGTAGCATGATCGAGGTTTCCCGGTCCTTCAGGACCTCGACCGGTCGGCCGAAGGTGTGGACGTAGGGCCAGGTGATCTCGGCCGCCTTATCACCATCAGAATTCGTCAATGCTCGCCCCCTCCCAGCGGACCTGCACCTGGCCCTCGGACGTGTTCAGCTCACGCGTGCCAGCGGTGAAGGCCTCGCGCAGCACGTAGGTCTTGCCGTTGCGCAGCTCGGCGGTGACCGTCTCATTCGTCATTGCCGCCAGAACCTCGACCGACACGTCGGGCGCCAGGGAGATGTCGCCCTGGATGTAGGGCACCCGCGGCATTTCGCTGAAGCCGTGGAAGCCGTCCTGCCCCGCGATGCCGGTGCGTTCGATCATCGTCGTGCCCACTGTGAAGTTGCCCTTCAGCGGGTATTGGCGACCGCTCACCTTGACGTAGGCGATGCCTGCGATCCCAGCCATGTTCTATCCTCCTGGAGTCGCCGGCCGTCAGGCCGCGGCCGCCTCGTCGAGCGTGGAATACTGGAGCCGGAACTGTGCCAGCACGGCCAGGTGGCGCAGCTGGTTGATCAGGTCCGGGGGATAGAGAACGTTGACCCGGTTCGGGTTGTCGTTCGCCCGTTCAACAATGAGGGCCGCCTTGAAGGCGGCTAGGCTTTCCATCAGGCCGTCATATTCCATGATGCGAGCCACCGCGATCAGCTCGGCCTTGATGATCTTGGGCGTCACGATCGCCTGGCCGGGGCCGAAGCGCGTGCCGTCATTGGCCAGCTTGTGCCGGGGGTAGCGATTGGTTATCGCCTGCTGGAGCCGGCGGAAGATCGCCGCGAGCGTGTGTAGCGTCGTCGCCAGTTCATAGGCGTTGTCGGGCTGGCCGAGGCTGTTGCGCTGATAGAGCGTCTGCTCGCGCATGATCGCCGGCGTGCCATCTGCGTTGGTCGCCTGAATGGCGATGCCGGACTGCGCCAACCCGTTCATCTCGGTCTTGGACCGGCGGGCGCCCTTCGGCGCCGGCATGACGCCGGTGAGCGCAAGAGTCTGGAGCGGCCGGGCCGGATCGGCGGCAAAAGCCGTCGCGGCGCGCGCGGTGTAAGCGGCCGCCCACTCCCAGATCGGCGTCGGGCTGCGAACCTCGACGTCGAGCACCGAGATCACCGGATGGTTCAGCGCCGCGCCCCAGCTGACCTGGTTCGCGTAGGTGTCACGCCGCGCCGAGAACACCGAGCCATAGGTCTGGCGCAACCAGCCCCACCTGCCCGACGCGCTGAAGCCGTACTCCGTCGCCCAGGCGCCGAGGCTGCCGGTGTCGGTGTGCGCCAACGCCACGAAGTCGTAAGCCTCGTCCTGGAGCGCCGCGATGGCCGCCGTCCAGTCCGGCACGCCGGTGCCACCGGCCAGAACGTTGTTGGCCGGGTAGGTGAGTGCCAGCCCGGCCGGCAAAACCTCGCCACCGTTGACGCCGAGCACGCTGTCCTCGACCCGAATGTCGTTGCCGGTGATGCCCTTCCACTTCGCCGTCAGCGTCACGACGTTCGTGGCGGCAGCAGCGGTCACCGGCAGCGTGGTCACGGCGGTAATGGCGGCTGCGATCTTGGTGGCCACCTGGGCGGTGGTGTCGCTGGCCGAAATACCTACCGACACCCGCTGGCCAGCGATGTAGAGGTAGGCCGTCCCGGCCGCGCTCGGCGCACTGGCAAGTGTGATGGTGCCTGTTGCCGCGACGCCGGCGCCCGGCTCGGCCACCGGCAGGCAGACGATCGGCACGCTCTTGTTTATCCGGAACGCGGCTTCGAAGGCGCGCGCCAGCGGCGAGCCGTCTCCGAACATTGCCTTCGCCGCATTCACGTTGCCCGGCGAGACCGGCACGCTCGCCGGCGCGGTGCCGGCGGCGAGCTTGTAGTCGGGGATGAGCATGAACTGCGGGAAGGTCGGCGTGCCCGCCTGGCTCGGATCGACCTCGATCGTGAGCAGCGGCACCTTCCAATTCAACGGCGTGTCGGTGAACGAAACCATGTCGGTCAGCTCCTCTTGAGCGCCGGGCCGGCCGGCTTCGGATCGTCAGCGGGCACCGCGTCCGCTGGCGGGTCGTCGGGTGCCTCGACGATGTCGCGGTCGACGATGCGGGCGAACGTGAACTGGTCGGCCGGCCACAGGCCGCCCTCGTCGGGCAGATCGCCGGCAACAGGGTGTCGCAGGCCCATGCCCTTGCGGGCCGGCCGAACTCGCATTTCGGACATGGGGGATTCCTCAGTCGGGCTGGACCTGGTCCAGCGTCACCCGGATTTCGGGGGTGTTGGCGTCGTGGCCGAACGGGCGGGCAACGAGGTCGGTGCCCAGGTAGTCGTCGGGCACCACCGGCTCCCAGCGCGTCGAGAACTGCACCTGCATCTCGATGGTGCCCTGGGCGAACCAGGTCTCACCGTCGCGCGGGATCGAGACCGAGCTCGAGTAGCTGGTCACGCCCTCGATGTGCGCGAGCCAGGCGGGCGACGTCAGCAGCTTGTTCAGCACCCAGCGCATGCGCTTGTAGAGCGGCGCTGCGGTTGCCTCGCGAGCATTGGCCTTGACCTTGAAGGCAAAGACGAGCGTCAGGTCGTTGACGAAGTGCGGCTCGCCCGAGAAAGCGTCGCCATCGGCCTTGGCCTGCTCGCGCCAGGCCATCACCATCAGCGACGGCAGCTGGTCGTCAGGCTCGACGTCGACCGGGACGATCGAGACGAGCTTGAACAGGCCTCCATTATCCGCCAGCAGCGCGACCGCGGCATCACGGATCTCGATGGCCTCAGGGGTCATCGTCCGTCTCCGGCGGCGTGAGGTCGTCCTCCTTCAGCACCCACAGCTGATGGCCGTAGCCGTCGTCATCGCCCGTGTCCTCGATGGTGAACGTGCGTCCTGCGAGAAAGGGCAGATCGATGTTGCTGATCTGATCGCCTCGGGTGACAGCCGGGTTGCCGAACTCGGAAACGCGGACGCCGAAGGTGTAACCGTCGGCGCGTTGGCTGCCGCCGAAGTCGTCGACGATATCTTGCGGCGTGAGCGTGTAGACGCCGCGGATCGGGGCGGCCGGCGCACCCGGGGCCGAGACCCGCTGGAGCAGGAGCGCGTCGACAGCGAACGCGTTCATGCACGGGCCCAGCACCAGGGTGTCGAAGTCGATCGCCATTGAGGTGACCTACCTGGATGGGGTCGACGTCAGCCGATCCGGACGCGGCCGACGGCCGACGGGTTGGCCGCGGCCTCGGTCGCGTAGCCGATCAGCGTGTTGTCGGTCGACACGGTCGTCGCGTTACCAGCGGCAGCCCAGTAGATCGGCGCACCGATCGTCCATGCCTGCGCGCTGACCTTGGGCAACTCGAACACGCCCTTGGTCTTGACGGCCACCGGCACGCCGACAGCCGCCGTCGAACCGGCGACGCCAATGAGCGCGCCGATGATCACTACGTCGCCGCTGTCGACGCCGCCGCTCGGGGCCGGCACGGTCAACGTGTCGCCCGGCTGGATGAAGTTCTTCATCGCAGTTCTCCAGATCGAATTCTTGGAAGGATCAGGGCGGCGTGCCGGCTGCCCCGACGAGGATCAGCGAGCGCTTAGGCGCCGGGCTGCTTGTACAGGCCGCGCCAGTGGAGCGCCTTGACGCCAGCGTCCATGCGAACCTTGAACTCGGTGCCGTCGACGCTCCAGCCCTCGCGCTGGTCCATGAACGGCTCCTGCACACCGTCGAGATAGGTCACCTCGATGGTGTCGGTCTGGGCCGGATCCGCCGCCATGTACCAGGCGGTGCCCGACAGTCGAGAATCCGCCACGACCGTCGCCAGCCCGCGTACGGGGTTGGCAATCTGAGCACCGTCGCCGGGCGTGTTGGCCGCGGTCATGATGGTGTTGGCGGCCATCTTCAAGGTGATCGGCACCAGCATGTATTTCGGCACGACGCCGGCGGAGGTGCCGATGCCGGCCTCGTCCTTCTGCACCCCCATGGCCGCCTCCACCGCGCCGACGGACGCAACCGAAATTGCGGCGCCCGCGCCGGCGAGATTGCCGTGATTGGCGTGGAACAGAGCGACGCCGTCCTGCATCGTCGGATTGCCGTTGAGGATGGCATACACGAGGTTGCCGATCGTGCGCTTGGCCGCGCGGCCCATTCGCCTCGGCACGCGGTCGAAGAAGCCGAGATCGTCGTTGATGATCGCCTGGCGCGTGATGGCGAACATCTTGCCATAGCTCGCGATCTGCACGGTCGTGCCGGTGTCCGCGATCGTGCCGTAGGTGTACTCCGCCCCCTCCTCGACCTTGTCGAGGTTGGGAAAGAGCCCCAAGTCGACGCGGGCGATCGGCCGGAAGTCCGAGGCGGTGCCGGTTCCGGTCCAGAGCGGGAAGCTCTCGTCGACCTCCTCGTAGCCGCGCATCATGGCGCGATAGGCCACGTTCTGGATGACGTTGCCGAAGTCGCTCGACGAGTGGTAGCCGGGCCCGGCATTCATGGTGGTGAAGGCGAGGCCCACCATCGACATGCGATCGCGGTGACCGTTGCGCACGCCGCGCATGGTCAGCGCCGAACGCGCCATCTCCGCCAGCGTCAGGCCGACGAACTCGTTGCCTCGGTCGGCATCCTCCGACTTCACCAGGCCGGCGCGGATCATGAGGCCGCGCTGGGCGCCCTGCACCCAGCGGTCGACGCTATCCGCATTCACAACGATGCCGGACGGACGCGGATCACCCGGCGGGTTGTCGTCGCGGGTCTCCTGCCGGCGTGCCCATTCCTCCATGATGTCGGCGCGGGCATCGATGAGCTGCCGATCGCCGTTGAGCAGTGCCACGACAAAGGGATCGTCGGCCGAGATCCGGGCCGAGCGCGCCTGCGCCAGGATGCCGGTGGTGCGCTCGCGCTCGAGGCGAACGGCCTCGGCGCGGACGGCCGCAGTGTCGACCGGCGGAGCAGACGGAACGGTCACCGGCGGAGCGGCAGGGGGAGCAGCAGCCGGAGTTCCGCCGCCCGGTACGGGATCGACCATGATGGTCTCCTGGGGTTGTGCGGCGGGCGCCGCGGGACTCGGGCGCTCGGCCCGAAGCTTGATCGGCGCGACCAAGAGGCGCGCCAGTTGATCGTTGGAGAGTCGGGCACATGCGGCCGTGCGCATGGCCTCGGCGACGGACGTCGCGAAGCCGCGCGCCACCGCCTCGCCGGCGGACATGTAGGTCTCGGACGCCATCATGGCGCTGATCTCTTCAGCGCTGAGGCCGCTCTTCGCCGCGTAGATGTTGATCAGGATCGCCTTCTGGCGATCGATCTCGTCCGCCATCGCCCTGAGGTCGTCGGCATTGCCGACCGCCACCGCCCACGGGTCGTGGATCATCATGGTGGCGTTCTCGGCCATGACGATCTCGTCGCCGGCCATGGCGATGATCGAGGCGATGGACGCGGCCATGGCGTCGACCTGCACTCGGATCGGTTTTCCCCATGCCTTCAGCGCGTTGTAGATCGCCAGTCCCTCGATGACCGAGCCGCCGGGCGAGTTGATCCGGACGTTGATGGTCTCATCAGCCGAGAGCTCGGCGAGCGATGCCATCACATCGATGGCGCGAACCGAGGTGTCGAACTCGTCCCACAGGTACGGGTCGATCACGCCGTAGATCAGCAGCTCACCGTTGAGCACGAGCGAGCGCGTGTCAGAGCGCTCGCTGCGCGTCTGCGCGGCGGCCCCGGGCTTTGTCGTCATGGGATGCCCCTATCTACTGCTGTCGGCCGGATCCGGCGCATTCGGGTCGGCGTTCTTCTGCGCGACGCCGCGGTTGGTGACGCGCCGCGGATCGACGTCGAGCGTGACCTCGTTGGCGTCGAGCCAGGCCAAGTCCTCGAGGATGCCGGCGCGAACGTCTTCGGGATCGTAGCCGGCGACGCGCTGCTCCTCGCTGAGCCAGCTGAGGCCGGAGCGGATGGCATCCTTGGCCGCGGCGATCTCCTCCGCCGGGTTGAGCATCTCCCAGCGCGGCGGTGTCCAGCCGAGCCGGAAGGGCTCCGTCGAGCCGGTGGCTACGGCGGCCGCTTCGAGCGTCCACGCAGCGAGCGGGTCCAGCATCTGCGGGACGAGCATGTTCCACCGCCAGGCGTCGACGTTGGAGCGAAAGTTGATCCGGCCCAGCCGGCCGCTGATGAAGCTGACCTCGCCCAGATTGCCGGTGAGCGTCTCGAAGGGGATGCCCAGGCCCGCGGCCACCTCGTGCAACGTCGCCGACGCATAGGGTCCGAAGTCCTGTGTGGTCGGCGGCGTCGCGAAGGAGACGCTCTCCCCCGAGCGGAGCCGCTCCACCATGCCCGGCTCGAAGCTCTCGACCGGGTAGTTGCCTTGCGGGTCCGGGGGCTGGATGGTTCCGTCCGCGTTAGGGACGCCGAAGTCCCCGTCCTCGTCGGTGGTGATGAAGGCCGCGAAGCAGGCGGCGATCTTCTGCCGGATCAGCTGCGCGTCGGTGTAGTCGGCGAAGTCTCGCATCCGCAGGATGACGGGAGCGAACCAGCTGACGCCCCTCACCTGCCCGGGGCGATCGACCCGGTAGACGTGCGCCACGAAGTCCGCCGAGACGCGCTGGCCGCGCGTGGCCATGCGGCGGCCGAGCATCAGCGAGCCGGGATGCTGGTCGAACAGGTAGTAGGCGACGCGCCGACCGATCGCGTTGAACTCGATGCCCTGGATGGCGTAGTTGCCGTTCGGCTGCGGCCCGTCGATGGTCGTGTCGAGATAGTCGGGCTCGAGCACCTGGATCTGGAAGGGCAGCGCGAAGCCGTCGGACGGGCGGCGAATGCGCTTGCGGATCAGGACCTCGCCAGCCTCGACGATCGTGCCGAGCGCGAGCGCTTGCAGGCCGTAGAGGTTCAGCCGGCCATCCGCATCGATGTCGGTCGTGTCGAAGTGGCGCGTCAGCAGCGCCTTGATCTGCGCGGCCCGCCCTGCCCGATCCGCCATCACTCGCGGCAGGAGGCCGGCGCCGACGGCGTTGTTCGTGATGACCAGCTTGGCTGAAGCCGCGTGGGCGTTGTTGCGCACCATGTCGCGCGCGACGTCGCGGAGGCGGCCGCCGGCGGTGCGCGTCTCGACGTTGGCATCGGTACCGACCGCGCGCCAGCCCTGTGTCCGCCGGCCGACGCTGGCCGCCTCGTAGACGTTCCGCGTCAGCGCAGCGCGCTGCATGCGCGTGCGAGCTTCTGTCCGGCGCTCTGCCGATCGCGGCGAGACGTAACTGATGGCCCGGTCGAGCCAATTGGCCTGCGGCATCAGAGACCCGAACTATAGCCGGCGACCGTGCGTCGGGCCCGCACCGGCAGACCCAGCTCACGCTTCAAGGCATCGCGGATTGACCGCAGCTCGGCCAGGCTCGCGTACTCGACGCTCTTGCCGTTGTAGCTCACCCGCGTCGTGCCCGACGCGATGGCGAGCTCGATCGCCTCGAGGCGAACCTGGATCTGCTGCGGTGTGGGCACGTCAGGCCGCCGGCTTCGGCTTGCTCGGAGCGTCTTGTGCCGGCGCCGACGGCGTGGCGCCTATCGCGGCCGTGAAGCTGCGCTCCACCTGGCCGACCACATCGGCGGACGAAACTGCCACCGGCGCGCCGGCATCGTGCGTCGGCCGCGAATTCGACGGCAGTTCGGTGCCGGCCTCGGCAGTGCCTGCCTGAGCGGTGGTGAGCACGACAGTCCCGGCATCACCCTTCAGGCGCACCGACAGCAGCTCGCCGCCAACGGTCTGGGTCACGCCGACGAGGTCGCCGGCCTGCAGCATCTCCCTCACCTCGGCGTCGCTGACATACTCGCTCGGCAGCCGCAGGTTCGTCCCGCTGGGGTCGATCGCGCAGCCCGGATGGGTCCAGACCGAGCCGACCCGCGTCAGCACGCCGTCGCCCTTCTTTGCCAGCGCCGCGGCGCCGTTCTGCTTCTTCTCAGCCATCGCAATCTCCTATCGTGGTGACAGCCACCCCCGGCGGCGCCCCAAGAAGTTCTGCTGACGTGCGCGTGGGGCGGCCCTGACCGCCTCAGCCTGGACGGCGATCGGTGGATCGAATGCCGCTGGGGTTTCAGCCGTCGCGGTTGGGGACGCACCCGCTTCGGCGTCTACATGGGGCGAAATTCGGTCCAGCCTGATCGGCAGCGAGCGGAGGGCGGCGAGAGCCAGTACCGCCGTGTCGAGCGCCTCGTTGCGCTTCCCCTTGGGCAGCACCCACACCCGGTAGGGCCGGCCCTCGCGGTACCGGGTCATGACTTGCTCGGCGGTCAGCTGGTCGAAATACGCTCGGTTGAAGGCGTCATCGGCGGGAAAGTGGATGTAGCCGGGCCCCGGCTTGGCGATCTTGAGGCGTCCGTACAGTGCATCCTTTGCCGTATCCACGCCGAGCAAGAACACCGTGTCGTTCGTCTTCGTTCGGCTGGCGCGCTTGGGCCAGATCGGCTTCGGGCCGGCCATGCCCTTCGTCGGAAAGACCCTCCGATTCCGTCGCGACCGGCAGAACGAAAGGACCTGCGCACCATGATGACCGCCGGTGTCGATGCACGCCGACCTGACGCGCAGCAGCCGTCCGGCGTCGGTCCGCATCGGCGAGAGCAACAGGGCATCAAGGTCCTTCCAGACCTGCGGCTGCGCGGGATCGCCGGGCAAAACCTCGTAGAGGCAAGCCCAGCACTCTTCCTGCCGCCCCCAGCCCAGGACCTGCACTTCGAGGCGGTCGCCCTGGACGTCGATGCCGGCGGTGAGCGCCACGATCGCGTCGGGCAAGCTGTCGCCGTCGTAGACTTCGCCGCGGTTGATCAGGTCGGCGGCGTTGGCACCGTCGCCCTTCTCCTCCCACGGCTCGCCGAGCACCGTGTTCACCCAGACCTGGAGCAGTTCCGGGCGCTCGGCCGCTTCAAGGAACTCGCTGACGATCTGCTCGAGCGTGAGCCAGGGGGACAGGAAGCCCGGAACGTGGAAACCGGCGATGCCGCTGAATTGCGCCGTCGCCTGCCAGTGTCCTTTCCGCAGCGCTGCCCAGCGCTCGACGTCAGTCCACGGCCTTGAGCAGGCCTCACATGAATAGATCGCCGACTCGGGATGGTGCGCAACGGTGTCGCCGGCCTCGTCCTTGGTCTTGTTCCATCGCACCTGCGACCACTTCAGGTGCTGCAGCGTCTTGCAGTGAGGACACGGGACCATGAACCGCCTCTGGTCCGATCGCTCCCATTCCCGCCAAACCACCGATGTCGTTTTCAGCGTCGGCGTCGAGCCGAGTAGCGTTTTGCGGTTCCAGAAGGTGGTCTGGCGCTTCGCGGCGAGCTTGAGCGGATCGCCTTCACTGCCGGCAGAGACCGGATACCTGTCCACCTCATCGGCGAGCACGACGCGGATCGGCCGCGAAGCCAGCGAAGCCGGCGAGTTGGCGCCCACGACCGAGAGATGCCCGCCTGGAAAGAGCTTATGCAGCAGCGTGTTTCCGCTGTCGCGCGCCCTTGGATCCCTCACCTTGCCGGCCAGCATAGGCGTGTCGCGCAGCATGGGCGCCAGGCGGTCTTTCGACCAGGCCTCGCCCATCTCCAGTGTCGGCTGGATTACCAGCAACGGCGCCGGGTCCTGTGCAATGTGGAAACCCACGATGTTGTTCAGGATCTCGGTCCAGCCGACCTGCGCCGCCTTCGGCACCACGATCGACTTGACTGTCGGATCCGACAGCGCGTCCATGATCCCGCGCTGGTATTCGGCCGCCGCAGTCACCCACCGGCCAGGCGCCGCAGATGCCTCGGCGCTGAGTCTGCGCTCCCGGTCCGCCCATTCCGACACGGTCAGCCGCGGCGGCGGCTTCCACCTCTCGAAGGCCCGCCTAACCCGAGCTATCAGCGCCACCGGCGCGTGGATCCTCAGAACCTTCGACGAGCGTGCCGGCGAGATCTTCGAGGGCCGCCGTGACTTCGGCTTCGATCGCACTCTGCACCTCGGTCGCCGTGGTCATCGTCGCAAGCGCCGGCCCAAGCTTCGTCGGCATTGCGAGCAGGCGGCTCCGGGCGATGCTGATCATTTCGACCCAAGCGGCCTCCGCATCCTCCGCAGAGACTAGCTCGCCTCGTGTGACGGCATTCTGGAGTTCTGTCTTGTCGGCGAGCGCGCGGTCTTTACGAGCGCGCTCCTGCTCCGGATTGAGGTCGCCACTGCCCGAGCCGCGCGCGCTAGGTTGCTCACGTAGGTGTCGGATATATGCCGTGACCGACGCCGGCGCGTCATAGCGATCGCGCCCGACCTTCGCCAGTACACCACGCTGCGCGAGATCTCGGATCGTGCGCTCGGAGCAATCGAACAACGCGGCCAGCTGCACCGCGGCAACGGCGGTCATGCGATCTGGACCGGCTTCCCTGCCCGCTGCGCCCGACGAATTGTGTCTTCGGTGCCGCCCTTTCGGCTGGGCGCCACGAACGCGATGACGCGATCCGCGGCGTCGACGACCTGCTGGTTTCGTTCGTGGTAGCGCCGCGAGGCTTCCCCCCGGGATCGAACGCCGCCCAGATCCGGCAGCAGTTCGGTCACCGGCAACCCGCGGGCCCGTGCCGCGTCCGCCGCCCAGCTGTCCACGCCCCGGCAGCCGCCGGAGACGACAATGGTGCCCGCCGGCAGAGCGGCAATGGCGGCCTCTACAGCGTGGCGGTCCAGTCGCTCCCGTGAGCCGACGACCGCGACCCGTTCGACACCGTTACCGTGCCCGATATCCATGCGATCCCTACCGCGGCGCAGCCCTTGCCCCTGAGAGCGGTCAGCGCCTCTTCCATGTGCCAGCCTGAGGTGGCGACATCATCCACCAGCAGCACAATGCCAGGATGTGATGGAACGTCAATCCAACTTATAGGGGCAAGCTTGCGAAACTCTTTCGGATGAGACGCCCCGCGAACGAACCGGTCCTCGAAGTACTGCTGGAACGGGACGGCCAGGCGGTCGGCCACCGCCACCGCGAGCTGTTTGCCGAAGCAGTCCGGCCGACGGGAGTGGCCACACGGCACCGTCGTTACCGACGCGGCCTTGCCGATCAGACGTTCGGCCAGCCCCGCTATTTCGTCAGCTGCCGGCGCGAGCACGGGCGACAACGGAAGCGCCTTTTGCGCCCGGAGCGCGGCGATGTCGGCCGCCTTCGCCTGCGACGCCCAGCATCGCACCGAAGCCCACGTCACGCCGTTGCGCGAGTAGAGTGTCGGCCGATGCACGAGCGAGCCCAGCGGCGAAGGCTCCGCGGTCGGGGTTCTCGGCACCAGCCCCAATGCGGCGTTCCAGTCCATCGCATCCCAGGTTGTGAAACAGCCGCTCGGCGGTTTTGGCAGCGGCCCTGCAAAGTTCTGGCGCTAGAAACACATCGCAGTCGCGCGTTACCCGTGGCCGGGGGCGGGGGTGGAAGGACCCGGGGTTTCTATCGGGGTGTCGCCGTGAAACAGGGTCCCCTTGACCGCCGGACGAGGGTCCGGAACCCCTCTCGAAGCTCCGGTGCACCCCGTGGTGACGCGCCTACTTGCCGCTGCCGCTACCATCTCCGCCGGGGTTGCCGCCGGTATTGCGGTTGGGTCCGCCCTTGATGCTGCCAGTGGCGTCTGTCTTGGCCGGGTCGGACGCGCTGTTGGGACCGCCTGTCGAGGAGTCGGAGCGCACGCTCGAGCCGATGCCCTGCTGCTGGTTGGACATTCCAGGCGGATTGGAGGTGGGCGAGTTGGCGCTGCCACCCATGGTGCCGGAGCTACCTGGCGACTGGGCGAACGCGATGGTCGAGCCGCCGATGACGAGGGCGGCGGCGAAGGGAATGACAAACTGCTTCAAGGGAGATCTCCTTGCTTGAGGTCGCAGACCAACCGCCGGCGCAAGGGGAGGTTCCTGTGTGAATACCGATCGCGCTCCGCCTCAGGGAACGGACCTGAGGTCGACACGTTAAGACGCCAGCAAAAGGAGGCGTTGGAATGGCAGAAGCACAGGTCGCCGCTGAAAAGTCCGGAGGCATGGACTACCCGGAGCACGAGAAAACCTATCGACGCTTCATCACGTTTTCCAAGTGGAGCGTCATCCACATCGTCGTGATCCTGGCGCTGATGGCGATGTTCCTTCTGTAGATGGCGCCATCGGCGAACTAGTTCGCCGCTTGCTTCGCCGCATCGTTAAAGGTCAAGCGAATATCGGGCTGAGATCCCGGTCACCGCCGCGTGCGCATGGCCTTCGCCATCGCCGCCGGGAAGGCCACTCGCACCTCGGCGAGCATCGAACGCCTGAAGTCCTCGACGAAGGGGACGTCCTTCTTGATGCGAGCCATCGGCGCGAGCTTGTACATGAGCTCGAGACGCTTGGCCTTGCCGCGTCCGGTCTCCTGGAAGATCAAGTTTCCCTTGCGCACCGAGCGCTTGAGCATGCTGGGCTTCTGGTTGGCGGCGACGCCGCGAGCGGTGCGGCGGACGCGGGCGGTCGGGATGGCGAGCATGCCGCGCGCCGGACGCTTGGTGCCGCCCCTGGCATGGAGGCCGAGGTGAGCGCGGCCCATGCTGTCGAAGATCGCGCCCTCGAGCTTGCCCTTCGTCGCCGTCTCCACCCGCAGCGCGGCGGAGAGGAACGACCGGTTGCGCACCGTCACGCTCTTAGGCCAGGTCTCGGTGACGAGCTTCTTCCTGGTGTTGAACAAAGCGGTGTTCAGCGCCCCTGCGAGAGCGAACGGCACCTGATCAGCAGCGCCACCGATCTGCCGTGACGCGCGCTCAAAGTCGCGCAGGTCGAACTTGATGTCGATCATCGATCCCCACTTCGCCGTCGCAGCGCCTCTATCGCAGCCACGGGCAGCAGCACGACGTACAGGCCAGCTGCGAGGATGACGGCGGCTACGGTCCTCGCTGCCTCAAAGGCCGGGGACGTCGGGCGGTGCGCATTCATGCTCCGCCTCACGCCAATCGCACCGGTCCGCCTGTGGAAAACGGGTCTATCCCCACAAACCTAAGCGCAGGTCACCGCGGGTGTGCTCCGACGCGTCTACAATCCCTGCGTTGATTCGACGAAGGAGGGGCACATGTCCCAGAAGTTCCAGACCGGCGATTTGGTGAGGCTGAGATCCGGGGGGCCGACCATGACGATCGTCCAAGTGATCAAATCATTTGGAGGTGGTGAAAGTGACGTGAGGTGTAATTGGTTCGCGGAGGCCAAAGGCGAGCAGAAAGTCAGCGAGAGCGTCTTTCCGATGGCTGCCCTTGAAGCAGCCAGCAAGCCCAGCGACGAATAATCTCTGCTAAGCAGGGGGGACAAGCACGTCTTGTCCCTCCGCTGTCCCTGTGTCCCTGCCCTGTAGGTCGAGATAACCTTGAACCGTCGAGCCTTGTAAGCGGAGGTCTATATAGGCCTCGACGCTTACCGATTAGCGGCGATCACAGGGGCCTGACGGCCCTGCTCTCTGCTACGGACACAATGTTGGCTGATCTGTGCGCGTGTATGCGCTCCGCGTAGTGGTTACGTCAACTGCCTAAGATTTAATCGTTACGCTTCAGCGCTATCGCCTGTGGGCCGTTTCGCGTTGGCGCGCAATACCCTTGCAGCGAGTTCGTCAACCGCCTGAAGTTTCACACTGCTCAGAAATTCGGCGTAAGTTTTTGCCCTGCCACCGAGGATCTTGGCATCGACGCGCTGCGATCGGTAGGCGCGATTCACCTCGGCGAGCGCACCCGAACGCTGGCGCTCGGCAATCAACTCGTCGACGCGGCGGAGCGCTGCGCAGACGCGATCGGCGACTATGTTGTGGGCCGTGAGAGGCGAGCGAGCGGCCTTGGCCGCGGCTGTGATCGCCGCATTGGCCTCGTCCGGGGATGCGCGGAACCAGGCTGACAGAGGCCGGCCAAGGCGCGATGCGACAGCTTCGGTCTTTGCGGCCGCCATCCAATAGACCGGGCCGACCTCGACCGCCTGCTGATTGCCGTTGCGCAGGTCGGCGAGCCGTCGCGCCGGGTCTCGCACGATGTCGATCCGAACAGAGCCAGCCGACGACATCTCGGTGACGAACACCGCGATCAGGTCGAAGGCCCTCAGGTATCGCTGGACCAGCGACCGCAGGTGCCCGCCGAACAGCGGGTCGATGTTCTGCCCCATCAGAAAACCGGCCTCCGCAAGGCATTGAGATCGTCGACGATGATCTGAAGCCCGGCCAGAATGACGTCGGCCTCCTCCCCGTGCGGCCGCTCGGCAACCTGGGCTTCGACCCAGCGGCGGACGTGCGGCAACAGGTCGGGCCGTCGACGCCCCAGGATCAGCATCCAGTCGAGCGCGGCCTCCATGGCGGCGACCTGCTGCGAGGTGGCCTGCATCTTCACGCGGTTTCGTTCGCGCTCGCGATCCTGGGCGGCCTGCTGATCCTCGGCCTGGGCCAGCAGGTCGGCCCAATCGTGGACATAGGTCGGCCAGGGCGTGCCGTAGCCGAGCTTGATGCCGGTCAGGGGCATCATGCGCAGGGTCTCGAAGCCCTCGACGAGACGGCGGCCGACGTGCTCGGGCGTCCAAACCGGGGGGATGTAGTCGTCGGGAGGCGGTACGCCGTCGAGTGGGTGCCAGGCGTAGAGAGGGTCGTCATTCATCATGCCGAGCGCACCGAGGACAGGGACAAGGACAGGGGACGCAGCACGAGCGTGAGGGACAGAATGTAGCCCAGGCCAGGGACGCTCACGCGATGAGCAGGGACATCAGAACGGGAGATCATCGGGTAGGTTGTCCCTCTGCTCGTCGTCCGGTGGCGGCGACCTGACTTGCTCGGCCTGGTCGACGTTGAAGATTCGCTTCCAGGTGCGCCACACCCACTCCTCATCCTTGCCGATGAACTCGGCCGGCATGAGCTTCTCGACGGCCCGGTCGCGCGCCTTTTTCACCCGCTCTTTCAGCGTCTCTGGATCGTCCTCGGTCTTGGCCAGGCGCATCCACTCGTCGCGCCATTCGGTGACCGTCACGCACTTGGCGCCGTCGGGCGCGCGGACATCGTCGCCGTCAGGGACGCGGCCATAGCGGGTGATCGCCTCCTGCAAGGCACGCATTGCCATCTCAAGGTTGGGCCGGAGATACCATCGGCCATCGACGGTCCGCCGCGGGCCCTTGGCGCCCGACAGCTGGTCCTTGGTCGAAGTCGCCTCGGTTTCTGCCGGCGGCTCGGTCACGCACGAGGTGATGTTGTCGCCGTCATGGTCCTGCCCCAGGACGACCTGCCGTAGGACGAAGCGCCAGGTCAGGCCCTGCTCGCCCTCGCGCTGCTTCGTGACCTTGGCGAAGCGGATTGGCCGGCCGTTGTCGTCGCGAACCTGCACCACCTCGCGGCCCTCGCCGCGCGTCAGCCAGTCGATGTCGATCGTCGTCTCGAAGTCGCCGGTGAGCGAGCCGTGCCCGCGCGGCCGCCCGCCGCCGGCCGGCTTGTGGTGCACGACGACGACGGCGCAGCCGCAGCGCTCGATGATGCGCATCACCCGGCCCTTGACGCGTGAGACGTCCTCGCCGGCGTTCTCATTTGCACCGGGCGTGGCGGCCGAGAAGGTGTCGAGCACGACGAGGCCCAGCGGATGGCAGAAGGTCGACGCCCAGTGCTCGATCTCCTTGATCAGGAGCTCGGTGTCCTCGTCGGTGGTGAACAGGTCGGCCCGGCGGGTCAGCACGACCATGTCGATCGGCTCATCCGCGCCGAGCTGGTGGTGAAGCGCATAGGCGCGCTGGCGCGCCATGAACCCCTTGCCGCCCTCGAAGGCGCAGTAGACGACGCCGGCCTGGGCCACCTTGTGCCCATGGAACGGGATGCCGCGCGCGATGCAGAGCGAGAGCGTCTGCACGCCATAGGACTTCCCAGTCTGGGGTGCGCCGTAGACGAGGATGGCCTCGCGCTTCGGGATGATCCCCTTCACCAGCCACTGGTAGGGCTGCGCCTCCTTGAAGGCGTCCGACCAAGTCCGGGCACCGAAGGTCGACCGGAACGGCGGCTGCATCATGCGCAGCGTCTCGGCCTCGAAATCCTCAAATGCCTGGATAACTCGCGTGTGCGCGTTCATTGCACAGCTCCGGCGTGCAAGCCTTCGTAATCGAGTCGGGGGACAAGATGAGCAGGAACGACCAGGGACTTGCCGCGGCATTTCTCGCTGTAACCGTTGGCGTCGCGGTCGCCCTGGCCATCATGAACGACATCACTGCGCCAATCTGTGCGATGAAGAAGATGCAGGATGCGGCGGGCGACAAGGCGCCGGTGTTCGGCTGTTTGGAGTTTTGGCTCAACCGCTATCAGGCCGCGATTGGCGGTGGCTTGGCGCTCCTGGCCGCGTTCATCGGTGGTCGCTATGCGCTCATGGCCGCCGAGCGCAGCGCCGAGCCTGGGCGGCAGCAGCTGGCTTTGAGCCGCCAGCAAATTGCCGCCTCCGCATTGCCCGAACTGCGCAACGAGCTCGATCTCATCGCGGATGAGGGTCGGAGCTTTAGTAGCCTCCGTCAATGCATCGAAAAGCTCAGGCACTTGGCTGAAGACGAGCAGGTATCTGTTGATCAATCCAACGTGATAGGTGTCTACGCTAGATTTTCTCAGACGTGCGGCACCATGGTTGGGGCGTGTATGAATATTGAAGCGCTGGTGGACAAAAGCCCATGGGGCCCAATGCAAGATAAGTCCAGACTGAATTTGGCTCGCAAATATATCGCGTTGGCGAAAAAAATCGAACTTCAACTCGATAGCATTGCTAGCAACCGCAGTTATGCCAAGGCATGGGATGGCGAGTTCGAGCAACTGAGGCTTGAAGGAATCAAGGAAAACATACTTCGCTCCTTCGAACGCTTTGCCCCCGATATTGCCGAAGCTGACAACATTCGAGACCTCAGAAGAACAGCGATAATGAGAAATATCGAAAGCATCATCCTGCAGGTCGGAACCGCTCACGCGAATAAATGATCCCTTCCGTCGGGCGCTAATCTCGCCGCCACACCCTGTCGCCGCGGCCGGGAAGTCGGACATCAGCTCCTCCGGACGATCTGCAATTGGTCGTTCCAATCGGTGTCGACGGGCGCCATGGACACGAACACGCGGCGCTCGAGCTCACGGAACCGACGGCCGGCCACCACCAGGCGCGCGCGCGTCATCACCTGCTCGCTGTCGCCATCGCCCAGCAGCCTCACCTCCTCGACCTGGTCGGGCAGGATGACGCCCGGCCGGTCGTGGTCCGGCTCGCCGTTCGGGATCAGGTACGGCTTTCCGTCGGGCCGCTTGCGCGTCGGGTGAGGCACGGTGCCCGTGCTGCCGCCGGCGAGGTTGCCCAGGCTGACCGCCGAGGCGATCGCCCAGCTCTCATCGACGAGGCCGAGCTCGTAGGCAGATTGGGAGGTCTCGATCCCCTCGCCCATCGCCAGCTTCTCCGCCATCGGCGAAAGCCAGATCAGCCCGCCGCCCGCCTTGCCGAACACCTTCTTTGCCTTGTTCCTGGTCTGGTCGCCGGGCGGCCGCAGCTTCGCCGGGCGTTCCGGATCGAGGTAAGTGCGGTGGATGCCGATGACGGCGCGGTCGACGTCGCGAATGGCCGCCAGCACGGCCGGGAACTCGCCGAGGTCTGTGCCGTCGGGGTCGTCCTCATCCCGGAATCCCTGGTAGCGAAGCCGCGGCGCGAAGCGCAGGTCGGCCGACATGCGATCGATGCACTCCAGCCCGCGGGCGCGGAAATAGGCCTCGGCGTGGGTGCCGGCGATCGGCGCGGCGGCGGCGAACATGCGCTCGACGGCGGACCTGGTCTTCGCAGCCTCGGCCGCCTCCCGCTCGCGCTGCTCCCGGCAGCGCTGGGCATAGACGGCCCGCTCATCGTCGCTGACCGGCTGCACGCCGCCCAGCTGCTCGACGGCCTCACGGAATCGGACGCCGCGGAAATGCATGATGGCGTCGACGACGTCGCCGCTCTGGCCGCTGCTGAAGCAGTAGAAGCTGCCCCTGCCCTCGTCGACTTTGCAGCTGGGCGTCTTCTCGGCGTTGAAGGGCGAGAGGCACCAGCGGACGTTGCCGGCGCCGCGGAGCCGGAAACCGGCGCGCTCGAAGACCTGCGAGATGCTGGCCCGCTGCTTCAGCTCGTCGATCTGGTCGGGGCTGAAGGCAGCCATGGGGCTCACCTCGCCTGCAGCAGGTCGTCGACGATATTGCGGACGAGGGTCTCGGGATTCGGCTCCTCGCCGATCGCCTGGCAGATCAGGAAGAGCAGCTCCTCGGGGCCGGAAAGGTCGAGCCGGCGGGCCGCGCGGTGCAGCCCCTCGGTCACAGCCGGCGTCAGGGCGCGCACCAGGATGGAATTGCCGCAGGCGCCGCGCGTGCTGATGCGGAGGTCGGAGAGGTGCTTGCGGACGGCAGCCTCCGTCGCCTGGACGCGCAGGTCCGCCGCAATCTGCGGCGCGGTCATGCCCTTGCCGGCGAGGTAGGCGACCAGTCCGCTGCGCTCAGGTGTCCAGACTCGGATCGCAGGCATCTAGCGGCGCCCCCGCTCCATCTTGGCCAGCCAGTCCTTGAACTCGGACTGGAAAGGGTCGAGCCGGTCGATCAGATCGGCCGCCGCCTTCAGCTTCTTTGCCTCTTTGCTATCGATCGTCACCATGGCGTCGCCGATCCGGCCGTCGCGGAATTGGCAGTGGCGCCAGACGTCATCGATGGCGATGGCGAGCTCGTGAGGGCTGAAGCGTGGGCGGGCGAGGCTGCTCACTCTGCGGCCTCCAACGCCCGGGGTGGATCGGCAGCCACCGCGAGGAAATCGAAGAGCGTCGGAGCGTCGCCCCGCTGCGCGGCGGCCTCGGCATAGGCGACGCCATCGCGCCAGTAGTCCGCGTTGAGCTCCACGCCGATCGCCCGGCGGCCCATCTTCAGCGCGCAGTAGGGAACGGTAGCAATCCCGCAGAACGGGTCGAAGACCGTCTCCCCGGGCATGCTGAAGTCTTCAATGGCCCGGTCGACGATGTCGAACTGGAGCGGGCAAAGGTGCTGCTCCTGCCCTCTTTGGGCCTGCAGCATGTTTAGCGTGCGCATGCGCGACACGTCGGTCCGGATCGCCGGGTGGTCGGTGTGCACCGGCGTCAGGGCGAATTCGGGCGGCAGCTTGCCTTCGGCGTCGACAACCTCGGCGAACTCGACATGCACCGAGTGATCGTAGACGTGGGCGAGATTGAACTTCTTCCAGCCGCGGAAGATCGCCTTCTGGTCCATCTTGACCAGCGCGCGCAACTCGTCGGGCAGCAGCGGCCGGTCGCCGGAGGACCGCCACACGCCGTTGGCATCGATCTGCCAGCGAGCGCGGCTGTAGCCTGGGCCGGGGACGGTCCGCAGATTCCTGGCGAACGGCACGACGCGGACGCCATCGCCGACCGGCAGAGTCTTATCGGGCTGCTCCCGGTGGTCCGCGAAGCACGACGGCTTCCCTTTGACCACCGGCACGTCGGCATAGCCGTTTGCATTGTCGGACGGTGGCTTGCGGAACTCGAGCACGTATTCAGGTAGGCCGCGGCCGTGCTTCGTGCCGTCCTTGCATTGCTCGGTCCAGCCCAACCGGTAGCTGCCGGCGTTCTCTCGCACCACGTCCGTGCCGATGGTCACTCGCGCCAGGAAGGCGAAGCCGTGCTTGCGAAAGTGCGCGACGCAATCATCGGAGAACGGGCTAACGGTCTGGAACGACAGACCGGTGATGCCGCCGGGCACGATCCTGTCCTTGACGTGGATGATCGCCGCTCGGCCGGGCTTCAGGACGCGCAGGAGCTCCGGCGTCAGAAAGTCCATCTGCTGCCAAAAGTGAGCGTCGCTATCGGTGTGGCCGAAGTCGCAGAAGTTGGGGCTGTACTCGTATTGCGTCGAGAACGGGATGCTCGTCACGATCAGGTCGACGCTGTTGCTCTCCATGGAGCGCGTCTCGATCACCGCATCATTGTGGACGATCCGATATCCGTCGCCCGAGGCCTCTTTTCGCTCAACGCCCATGCCACGGCCCATTGCTGAGGCCAGCGCCTGCTCGGCGAGGCCATATTGCTTGATGATTTCGGACATGCGCGCGGCCTGCTCGTCGAACTGCCGCCACCGGCGCTCGAGGCTGCGGCGGGTCTCGCGCTCGGCCTCGGTGTAGATCAGGTCAAGACGCACATGGCCGGTCTGGCCAAATCGCTGTGTCCGGAACACCGATTGAATGAAGTCGTGGAACTTGAAGCCAATGCCGAGATAGATGTTGCGGCTGCAATACTTCTGAAAGTTGCAGCCCGATCCATTCAGAATCGGCTTGGTCGCGAGCTCCTGGAATTCGCCGCGGGCGAAGCCGACGACGCGGCGCTCGCGCTCATCGAGATCCTGTGAGCCCCAGACCGAGCGCGCCGTGGGGATGGCGCGCTCGATGGCCTGCCGCTCGGTCTCAAGGTCGTGCCAGACGATACGATGGGCGCCGGGCTCCTCGGCGCGGATCTCCATCATCTTGGCGATGCGGCCGGCGAGAGAGTTGCGCTTCTCCCGAGAGGCCTCGACCACGCCGTGCGACGAATTGGCGAGCAGGCGAAGCTGACCATCCTTCTCCTCGCCGGCTTGGCCGTGGTCCGACGGGATCTCGTGCCAACGGATGTCGAGCGGGGGCAGGTCGTAGCCGTCGTCGCTGAAGCCGAGATCCGACGGTTTCTGCACGAACAGCGCCCACGTCGACACCCACAGCCAGAACTCCTCCTCCTTGTGAGGATGAAGGGTGAGCTGGTCGGCCTTCTCGCTGTTGCGTTTGAAGAACCTGGTCTTGCCCTCCCCCACGTCGCCGACGCCGAGGAACGCCGAATACGCGAGCAGTTCGATGTACTCGTTCGGATCGGGGACGGCGGTCGCGACGAACCGGTACCGGACACCGGCATGTCTCACGCCATTGAGCCGGTCGTCGCCGGCGAAGGTCGCCATGAACTCGCGAAAGGTCTTCGTGCCGCCGAATCCGCGCAGGGTAGCGGCCTCATCCAGGCTCGCGGCCGCGAACAGCAGAGGATCGAGCTTCCCGTCGCGGATAGTCTCGTAGTTGGTCAGGTGGATGACCACGTCCTGGACGCCTGGTTCGTTCGGCGGCTCCAGTTCTCCAGCCCGGCGGATGAACTTCAGCCGGATGTTGGGGTGCCGCGCCTCCACCTCGAGGAAGAACTCGTGCTTGACGCCGAGCGGCACCACGATGAGGCCGTGGCCGCCCTCGTGGATGAGGCATTGGCGGATCACCTCGAGCTGCGTGCTGGTCTTATGGAGCCCGAAGCGCAGGAAGAGCGCGCGCCGGCCGCCACGGCATGCCCACGGCACGATTGCGCGCGTCATAGGTTTGAGCAGCGGATTGATCGTCGCGGGATCAACCTCGAAGCCGAGGGCCGGCGCGACCTTCTTCTTCGCGTCCAGGAACGAACGATAGTCGAGCGGGGCGTTCATTCGGGGCGCCTCCGATCGCCGAGCAGGAGCGCGACACCGCCGAACGCCAGCACCAGGAAGAGGGCAGCGAAGCCGATGCCGAGGATGTGCTGGTAGGTGGTCATGCCGCCACCCCGCTGGCCGCCTCGATCGCCCGGCGCAGATCAGCGCCCATGGCGAAGCCGATGCCACGGACGTTGACGATCGCCTTATCGATACCGAACGGCCTGACCTTTTTGCGAATGCGGCAGGCGTGGACGTCGATCACCTGCCCGGTGGTCTCGACCGCGCCGCAGACCACGCCGAAGAGAAGATCCCTGGCGCAGACGTCGCGCCGGTAGAGTGCCTCGACGAAGCGGCGCTCCGATACGGTCAGCCGCCACTCGATCGGGATCGGCAGCCGCGGGGCCAGCATCTCCTGGAGCTGGCGCACCTGCTCGCGCAGCTCCTCGTTCTCCTCGCGCAGGTCGGCGAGCGTGCGGTCGGGCGAGAGCATCAGGCGGACCTCGCAAATAGCGGTGTGGCAGCGGCGGCAGCGCGACGGTCGATGAGCGCGCAGCCGTAGGACCAGGTCGCCATGGCATCGGCCTGGTCGTCGTCTGCGACGTCCCAGCCGCGCATGCGGCACATGTTGATGACGGCCGACTTTCCGTTCGCCCGGGCCGTGATCTTCTTCCCGGTCAGCGGGTGGACCGTAGCCTTGAAAGTGCGATGGCCGGTGAAGTGCTGACGCACGTCCTGCACGTCGGCCATGCGCACATCGCGGACGCCGCGCAGGTGCGCCACGGACTCCGCCACCACAGCCAGGCCGTAGAGCAAGAGGGCGGTGTCGAGACTGCCGCCGATCTTGACCAAGACGGCAGGCTGCAACGGCTGCTCGATCACGATGAGACGTGGCGCTTCGAGTTTCAGCATAGCCGCCAGCCACTTCGTCAGCTCGGCCGCTCTCTCGCGTCTTGGCGCGCCCCTCTCGCCTAGAGGAAGCGAGCCGCAACGTGGGCGGCTACCGACCGGGCCAATGGCCCACCCGGACGCAGTTGCCAGGTCGAGAGCGAGCACGACGGGCGCGGTCATAGGGTCAGTGCTCGGTCGCTTCCGCGTCGCCGCGCAAGAAGCGTGGCCGGACGTCCTCGCCATCCTCTTCGTCGTCTTCGTCGCCGCCTTCGGTCAGATCATCCAGGGCGGCGCCATCCGCGTTGCGCTTCTCCGCGCGATCTACGGCCGCCTGCCCCAGCGGAAGGTCGGCCAAATCGCCGATGGCGCTGCGGATCATGTCGACAGTGTCTTGCTGCTCCGGCTCAAGGTCGTCGCGCTTCTTCTTCGCCTTCCGCTCCAGCTCACGGATAGCAACGACCGTCTTCAACTCTTTCTTGGGGATCCCGCTGTCCTTGGCTCTATCGTAATAGCCGTTGATCAGCTCCCTCTGCTTCTTGTTCCAGGCCATGTGCTCGGCCTGTTTGGAGCGCATTTCAGTTTGCAAGCGCTCGATATCGGTGACGAAGCGCTTAGCCTCAGTGTTGGGGATCATGCTGCTGCTCCTGGCTGCGCCTGCCGCAGACCGGCCGGCGTGTAGGCGCGGCTGACGTGCTCCGCGCAATAGAACGGGGTGAAACGCGTCCTGGGATGCAGCACGCGCTTGCCGCAGAACCGCAGCGGCTGCCCGCTGGGTCGGTCGAGCGGCCACCGGCAGTGGCACGGCTCCAGCTCGGTTATGGTGCGCGGCCCGAACGTCGGCTCGGCGCGCTTGGCCGGACGCCATGCTGCGAGATCGATGGGCTCGACATCGTCGACAACCCTGGCCGGCACCGCGGCGGCGGGTGCCACCGGCTTGCTCGGCCTCGGTCGCGCCTTCGTCCGGCTGACGCGGCCGTTGAGAACGCGGTCCAGCTTTCCGGCGACGGCACCCTTGGTGACGCCCAGGGTCGCGGCGATGTCGTCGAAGGTCTTGCCCTGGCTGCGGAGGTCGACAGCCAGCGCCACGCGTTCCTTGGTCCAGCCGGCGGCAGCGGAGATGCTCATGCGCGCCGTCCCTTGCGCGCCCGTGCCTTCAGGCCCTCGAGGACCTTGTGGGTCTCCATGCAGGCATCGCGCGCCTCCGGGATCATGTCCTCGGCCTCGACCGCCGAGACGGCGCCGTCGCGCATGGCAACGCCCATCTTGAACAGAAGCTCGCCGACATCGCGCATGACGGGCGCGGCTCCGTCGTGCAGCGTCTGCAACGGCTGGTCGATCGCCTCCTTAGGGATGGCGACATAGCCGAGCGCGTCGGCATAGGCGTGAAGGAAAGCCGGCGCACCGCCGGCGGCCACCGTCGCGGCCTCGACCTCGTAGAGGACGTCTGCCGGAGGGTAAGCCGTCTCATGAACCAGGCCGTAGCGCGACAGCAGCGCCGGCCCGACGCGGGTGATGCCAGCGCGATCGACGGCGGTCCCGCCTCCAAGGGCGTTCAGCAGCTCGCGCCAGGCGGCCTTGAACTGCGAGAAGGGCAAGGTGCGCCCACGGTCCTCGACGTTCATTCCCTGTTCCCTTTTCGATTTGAGATGACGCACCGCACCATTCGGCGGCATGTTCTCGACGCGACCTAAGCCGTGGGGCCGCGCAGCAGCCGGCGCCCGCCGGCGAATAGGAAGCTGGTGATCAGGAGAGCGCCGAACGCGCAGACAAGCGCGCGCAGCTCGGGCTCGCGCAGGACGGCGAGGAGGACCGGCAGCATCAGGCGGCCTCCGGCGAGGGAAGCTTGCCGCGCGACCGCGCAAACATGACCGCCAAGGATTCGTACGTGATCGCCTCGACGCCGAGCTTCTCAGCCTCCGAAACAACCGTGGGCCAATACTCGGCGGGGATGGAGTTGCGCGCCTTCATCGTGCGCGCATGACTGTCGGGCACGCCTACCGCAGCCCCGAACTTCACCGGGCCGCCAAGCGCATCGATCACTTCGGCAAACGAGTTCATAGCAAATCGCTACAACAAGTAGCGATTGCCGTCAACACGGCATGTAGCGATATCGTCGCTACAATGCGTAGCATGGATGCCGACGACAAGCGCAGGGCCGAGCAGGGAAAGCGGTTAGCCGATGAGCGCCGCGCTGCTGGCTATCGATCCGCCCGCGAAGCCGCGTTGAAGCACGGCTGGCCGGAGAGCACCTACCGCGCGCACGAGAAGGGCACCCGCACTATCGGCCAGGACGATGCCGAACGGTACGGCCGTGCATTCAGCCCACCCCGTGGGCGGCAGATCGCACGTCAAATCTTGTTCGGCACGACGATCGAGCAGCTGGCCGACGATTTGCCGGAAGAGGTCCCGGTGGTCGGCAAGATCGGCGCCGGCGGATCGATCGAGACGTCCGACGAACAGCTGATCGATCCCCTCTACGTGATCAAGACACCGTTCGCGGTCCCGCGCGATGCCATCGCGTTTGAGGTCGTGGGCGAAAGCATGTGGCCGCGCTACGACGCCGGAGACGTGATCATCTGCTACCGCCACAGCATCGATCCGGAAGCGATGGTCGGCTGGGAAGCCGCCGTCATGACGTCCGACGGAAACCGTTACCTGAAGCGCGTTCTACGCACACCGGAGCCGGGAAGGTATGACCTCGAGAGCCATAACGCTCCTCCTATGCGCGCCATGCGATTGAGCTGGGTCAGCGCTGTCTCTGCCGTCGTTCGCGCATCCGAGGTTCATCGCCGCAAGGCACCCGTGCGATTGAAGCGCAGCGCCTGAAAGTAGCCGGCGCCCTTTGCGCCCGGCCTCGCGCGGATCGTAGGGCTCCTACCGTAGTGGTTATGTCTACGGTCCAGAACTAGCACCAACCGAACACATAAGCGCTCCCTTAAGGTCGCTTATGCAGGGCTCCCTTGCCGCGCGAGGCGCTTCGCTTTTGTGGCGACTCGCAAATGTCGTGTCAACGAAAATCGCTACACCATGTGTTGACATAAATCGCTACAAGGCGTAGCTATTCCTTCAGTCGATCACTGGAGGCAGCCATGCCGCTACCCCTCACCACCAATGTCCGGAGGCGCAACCGCTACCAGGAGTGCGTGCGCAGGGCCGAGAAGTTCGCCGGTCGCGCCCGCTACCTGTGGAAGCGCGGCGGGCGCGCCGGGCAGGACGTCCTGCTCAGCACCCTCTGCGCTGACGCCGCCTATTACCTGGGCGAGGCGGCGAAGGAGCGGCAGGGCGACGCTTGGCTAGCCGCGTTCGGCGGCATCGAGAACGCGGCGCCGAGCAAGCGGCTCAGGCAGAAGGCGTTCCGGCGGCTGGCTCGGTCTCTGGGCTTCGCCGTCCGCAGCTTCGTTGTGCCGGCTCACGACGGCGAGCATCTCGAGCTTCGGGGCCTCGTGCTGGTCGGACCGGTCGGGCTGAAAACCTTCGTCCCGATCGACGGCGACGGTCGGATGGCCGTCGCGGCGATCCCGCGCGACCGCTCGACGTTCGCCGAGCTGGCGAGGGTCGCGTGATGGCGCAGAAGCGCTTCGCGATGAACGGCGTCGAGCTCGGCGACGACGAACTTCCGGTTGGCCCGACGCCCGCGCCGATGGCTGACGCCCTACCCGCCTCCGTCGTCGAAGCTCTACGCGCTGGGCTGATCCAGCAACGAGCGTGGATCCAGCACTGGCGTGCGGACAAGGCCTGCGGGCTGCCGCCGACCGACGACAGCCTTGCCGATGCCGAAGCCCAGATCACTCAAGCCCTGGAGCGCCAGCATGCACCCGCGTGACCTCCCCCGCGTGCCGCGGTTCGCCGTCGGCGCCACACCCCAGGTGATGGCCGAGAAGCTCGTCGCCTTCGATGCCGACCTCGACGATATCTCCGACGTCCAGCGGGTGCTCTGGCACCACGGCTATTACCCCAGCCGGCGCGAGATCACCGAGGCCGCCGCCATCGCCCGCGCCACCAAGGCCAGCGAAGGCAGCCTGTTCGGCATCGTCATGGCGGCCGTCGTCGGCGTCGTCCTGTTCGCTCTCGGCATGCTTCTCGTCGGACCGGCCCAGGCGGCGCAGAGCGTCGCCTACGAGGCCGCCCGCATCTACGCGCTGCTGGCCGCGCTGGCCGTCGGCATCGTCCTGGTCATCGCGCTCGCCCTCGACATGGCGGCGCGGCGCCGGACCGCGAAGGAGAAGCGGCCATGACGTTCGAACCTATCGGCGCCGCTGCTGCACGCGTCGTGTCGAAGATCGCGCCGATTGCGCTCACCGAGCCCGGACGCGTCCGGGAGCCCGGCTGGTACGACATGCCGGCCGGCGTCTATCACGCTGACCCGGCGCCGGAGCCTAGCCTCTCGAGCTCGGTCGCCAAGGTGCTGATTGACCGCTCGCCGCGGCACGCCTGGGAGATGCACCCCCGCCTCAATCCGAGCGCAGTCGCCGACGGCGATCCGACGCGGCCGAAGGAGATCGGCACGGCGGCCCACAAGCTCATCCTCGGACGCGGCCGAGACCTCGTCGTCATCGAGGCCGAGGACTACAAACGCCAGGCGGCGCGCGACCAGCGGGCCGAGGCTTACCAGCTCGGTCGCGCGCCGATTCTTCGCTGCGACCTGGACACGGCCGAGGCGATCGCGGTTGCGGCACAACGCCAGCTCATAGAAATCCCCGGCTGCGCCGGTTTCGCCGGCGCCACCACCGAGCTTGTCGCGATCTGCCGGGATTTGACCGGCGCTTGGCTCCGCATCGCTATCGACGCCTTCGAGGACCACGGCACTCACGCTGTGATCTGGGATGTGAAAACGGGCGAGCAGCCGGCAGCGCCGGAGGGCCTTGGCCGCCGCATCGCGGGTATGGGCATGGAAGTGCAGGCGGCTCTCTATGAGCGCGCCGTGCTCACGCTCCGGCCCGAGTTGGCGGGCCGGCTGACCTTTCGCTGGCTGTTCATCGAGAATGACGATCCGCACATGGCGGTCGTCTCGGAGCTCGACAACGTCGGCCTGGGCGTCGGCCGCAAGAAGGTCGCCGCCGCCATCGGCGCCTGGAACCGCTGCATGGCGGCGGGGCAATGGCCCGGCTACCCCGCTTCGATCGTGATCGCCGAATACCCGCCCTATGCCGAGGCGGCGTGGCTGGCTCGCGAGCTGACCGACGGCAGCATCGCTGCGGCGCTCAATGATCCCTTCCTCAACCGCTCGCCATGGGCCGCCGCGCCCAGCAGGCCAATCGTCGAGGCATGCTGATGACGTTCTCCTTCAAGCCGGCGAGCACCTTCGCCGATCGCGTTGGTCTGTTCGTCACCCTGACCGGATCGACGAATTCTGGGAAGACGTTCTCGGCGATGCGCCTGGCGCGGGGAATTGCCGGGCCGAACGGCAAGATCGCGGTGCTCGATACCGAGGGCGGCCGCACGCTCCACCTGCGCAACGATTTCAAGTTCGACGCCGCGCTGATGCAGCCGCCGTTTCGGCCAGCGCGCTTCGCTGAGGCGGCCCAGGCCGCCGAGGAAGCCGGCTACGACGTGCTGGTGATCGACAGCTTCAGCATGGAATGGACGGGCATTGGCGGCGTGCTCGACTGGCAGGCCCAGGAGCTGGAGCGGATGGCAGGAAATGACTTCCGCAAGCGCGAAAAGGCCAAGATGCGGTCTTGGGTGGAGCCGAAGGTTGCCCACAAGGCCATGGTCTATTCGTTCCTGCAACGGACGATGCCGATCATCTTCTCTATTAGAGGCGAGGAGTCGATTAAGCCGGGCGAGGATGGCGACAAACCACAGAAGAACTTCAAGCCGGTCTGCAACAACCAATTCCCCTACGAGGTGACGGTCAGCTTCAGGCTGGAGTCGGACCGGAAGGGCTACATCGACCTGTCCGACCCGAAGAGCTGGAAGATGGAGGGGGCGCACCAAGCCATCTTCCGCCACGGCGACCGGATCAGCGAAGAGCACGGCGCCGCGCTGGCGGAGTGGGCCCGCGGTCATGCAGCCGGGATGCAGCCGCCAGACGGCACCGCGCCGGCTGGCGACCTGGTGGAGCGCGCCACCGCCGCCGCGATGCAAGGCATGACCGCCTATCAGTCCTTCTTCGGCGGCATCACCCGGGCGGAGCGCGCGACGCTGACCGCCGATGGAACGCACGACCAGATGAAACAGACGGCTGCTGCCGCGGATGAGCGGCCCGCCAACCCCATCACCTTCGGGTCACAAGAACCCGCCGCACCGGTCTCCGCGGCGGAGGGCGCCGGGGCCGATCTCCCCCCTCCGGCCTCGGCGCCGTCATTTGAACCGGCTGGCGAGCCGTAGGAGCGCGCGTCCATGAAGCAGGTCACCCTTACTAAGTATCGCGCCTTCGATGGCAGGGACTTCGACAGTGCCGACGAATGTCGGGCGCATGAGCGCGCGAACTCGTCCGGCGCCCTGGTCGGCCTGACCCTCGAGCAGGTCGAGGCCGCGATCGTGCGGACCGACGCCTCGCTTGCCGACGCGATCGAGGAGGTCGCCAAGCGCATCACGCGGGCGCGGCTCGATGCTGGCGAGCGCCGGCGAAGGCCGCGGGGGCAAGCGGCGGCCGACGGCGCCACGCCGGAGATCGTCGACGCGGTCTCGGGCGAGATCACCAAGGGCCCCGACGAGCTGATCGATGGGGTCCCGGCCAATGTCTGAGGAGACGCTCCTGTCCGCGGCGCGCCGCGTGGTGCGCTTCTTCTCCATCGACGAGGCGCACGGCGGATTGACCAGCGTCGAGACGCTCCAGGCGGTCGAGACCCTCGACAAGCAGGTCCGCATCGAGGCCGCACGGCAGGCCTCTGCGGCCGCCGGCATCACGACCGAACCTCCCGAGCAGAAAGGCTGACCCCTCATGGACGAGCAGATTGCGCCGGACGCCGCCGCGCTCGACACGAACGGCTGGGAATGGGCCGTCGTCGAGATCTTCGGGCGCCGCCGCCACGCCGGCCGGACCCGCGAGGAAGAGCGCTTCGGCGCCAAGATGCTGCGCGTCGACATCCCCGTTGACGGCGACCCGTCAAAGGGCTGGGAGACCCACTATTACGGCGGCGCGAGCATCTTCTCCTTCACGCTGACGGACGAGGCCTCCGTCCTTCGCGCGAACAAGCCCTACGAGTCCCCGTATCGGAAGTCGCTGCCGGCCCCCGTCGACGACATCGACGACGCCGAATTCGATCACGACGTCGACGGGCCGGTCTGACGATGACGACCGCCTTCCCGCTCGCCTGGCCCACGACAATCCCGCGATCGAAGAACCGCGAGGCCGGCGCGTTCAGGACATCGCTCGCCGGCGCCCTCGACAATGTCGAGACCAGCCTGCGCGCCTTCAGCCGCGATAGCGGCGAGGCGGTGAGCGGCATCGTGCTGTCTTCGAACGTCTCGCTTGGCGTCCAGAAGCCAGCGGACCCGGGCGTCGCGGTCTGGTTCGTCTGGGATGGCATTCAGATCTGCATCCCCGTCGACCGGTACCAGACGCCGGCCGCCAACCTGCAGGCCATCCACCACGTGCTCGAGGCGCGGCGGACCGAGTTGCGCCACGGCACCCTCGCGCTCGTGCGCGCCAGCTTCCAGGGCTTCGTGGCGCTCCCGCCGCCCCCGCATTGGTCGGAGACGCTCGGCATCGGCCGCGATGCGCCCCGGCAGCAGATCGAATCCGCCTTCCGCGCCCGCGCCAAGGCCGCACATCCCGACGCCGGCGGCAGCGCTGATGCCATGGCAGCGCTCAACGCGGCGCGGGATCAAGCTTTGAAGGATAGCCAGTGAACGCCCCGACGATCGACGTTGACATCCCCGTCGCGCACTTCTTCTGCGGCGTCGGCGCGGGCGCGAAAGGCTTCAATCGCGGCCACGCCCGTGTGGGGCAGCTGCGCGCGAAGTTCCGGTGCATCGGCGGCATCGATGTCGACCCCGGCGCCATCCGCAATTTCGATCGCATCGCCGGGGTCAGGGGCACGGTGCTCGACCTCTTCAGCCGCCAGCAATATGTCGCCTTCCACGCCAAGGAGCCGCCGCCGGGTTGGCGCGAGGCGACCATCGTCGACATCCATCGGGCCTTCAACAACGAGCGGCCGCGGATCGTCTTTCTCTCGGCGCCGTGCAAGGGCTTCTCTGGACTTCTGAGCGAATCGACATCGCTCACCGACAAGTATCAGGCACTCAACGCTCTCACGCTCCGCGGCGTCTGGCTCATGCTGGAGGCTTACAAGGATGATCCGCCGGACCTGATCGTCTTCGAGAACGTGCCGAGGATCCTGGTGCGCGGCCGCCGGTTGCTCGACCAGATCGCTGCGCTGTTCCGGTCATATGGCTACGAGTGGGCAGAGACCACGCACGATTGCGGCGAGATCGGCGGATTGGCGCAGAGCCGCAAGCGCATGCTCGGCGTCGCGCGCCACCGCGAGAAGGTGCCCAATTTCCTCTACGAGCCCCTGAAGCTGCCGCTGCGCGCCGTCGGCGATGTCCTCGGCAAGCTGCCGCTGCCCGGCGACATCGAGCGCGGCGGCCCGATGCACCGCATGCCGGCTCTTCAATGGAAGACATGGGTTCGCCTTGCGTTCGTCGAAGCCGGCGCGGACTGGCGCAGCCTCAACAAGCTGCGGGTCGAGAACGGCATGCTCGCAGACTTTGGCCTTATGCCGCCCGGACCGCTCCGCAACGGCGCTTTCGGCGTCGTGGATTGGGCCAACAGCGCCGGAACCGTCCAGGGCGAGTCTTTGCCGAGCAACGGCCGCTTCGCGGTCGCCGACCCGCGGCCCGAAGAAGCGGGCTGGCAGTCGAGCGTGCTGGGCGTGCAGCAGTGGGACGGTACGTCCGGGGTTATAGCCGGCAGGAGCAGCCCGACGAATGGCGCCTTCTCGGTCGCGGATCCGCGGATCGATGGGCACGAGCGCTCTGTTCAGCTCGGCGTGCGCCGTTGGGACCAGACCGCCGCGGTCGTCAAGGGCGACGTCTCGGTCGGGACCGGCCCCTATGCGGTGAGCGACCCGCGTCCGCAGCGCAAGGTGTTCAACAACATCTTCCGCATCGTGCCATGGGGCGCCCCTTCGCCGGCGGTCGCCGGCCCGGGCGGCGCGGCCGGTGGCGTCGCCGTCGCCGACCCGCGGGCCGCCGCTGGGTTTGGCGGCAAGGGCAAGTACAAAGTTAGCCGGTTCGGCGAGCCGGCCGGAACGGTCATCGGCGCCAGCACCACGGGTCAAGGCGCGTTCGCGCTCGCTGATCCCCGCCCTGGCTACGGCCCGTCGACGCATCACAACATCATCCAGGTGCACGGCTGGGGCGAGACGTCGAAGACGGTGACCAGCGGCACGCATCCGTCCGGCGGCGCGCTATCGGTGGCCGATCCGCGGCCGACCGGGCTCAACCGCGGTGGACGCGAGGGCTATGCCAGCCAGGGGCACTACGGCGTGCAGGCCTGGGACGGCACGAGCGGCGCCGTGCCGGCCTACGCGAAGTACGACCGCGGCGCGTGGGCCATCGCCGATCCTCGGCCGACGCCTCCGTCCGAGATCGAGGCGCTGCCGGAACCGGACACGCACCTGGTCGCGATGATCCAGGCACTCGACGGCACATGGCACCGGCCGTTCACGACGCTGGAGCTGGCGGCTCTCCAATCCCTGGTCGACCCGGACGAGATATTCACGCTCGAGGGCAAGAGCGACAGCCAGGCGCGCGAGTGGATCGGCAATGCCGTGCCGCCGGCGGCTGCCGAGGCCATCGCCGGCGTCATGGGGCGGACCATCCTTCTCGCCATGTCGGGCGAGACGTTCATGCTCTCGTCTGAACCGATCTGGGTCCGCGACGTGGCCGTAGCCCTTTCCGTGGATACCGGAGTTGCCCTGTGAAGTTGCGTACCGCCCTCCTCTTCCTCGCCCTCGCCGCCACGCCAGCCACCGCGGAAAGCGTCGACGGCCGCCGCATCACCATTATAGATGGCGACACGATCGCCCTGCCCGCCGCATCGCCCGGAGCGCGCCAGGAGCGCGTGCGGCTCCTCGACATCGACACGCCGGAAACCTGGCAGTCCCGCTGCGAGGACGAACTCGCCGTCGGCCTGATTGCCAAGCAGCGCCTGCGCGAGCTGCTGGCCAGGCCGGTCACCGTCGAGCGCCACGGGCAGGACCGGTACCGCCGCACGCTCGCCCGGCTCTACGTCGGCGGGCGCGAGGTCGGTGCCGTGCTGCTGAGCGAGGAGCTCGCCGTCCGTTGGCGGCCCGGGCGCGACGCCTGGGAGCAGCGGCTTGCGCACTGGTGCCCGAGGGGGGCGCGATGAGGAGCAGCCGGCCCGACGTTCGCAATCCCGTGCTCGCGCTGCCCGGCGCGCGCCGCATCGCTTCCCTGTCGCCGGAGGCCCGCGAGGCGTTGGCGGAGATCATGGCCGACATCGGCGCAGACGCCCGCGCTCGCGCTCAGGAGAGCTGGCGAAAGAACAAGGGCCCGATGGCCGCCTACTGGAAAGCCGTCGGCGCCTACGCCGGCCACATACGCCGCGCACTGCGAGGAACCGCCCATGGCTGAGACAACTGGCATCAGCTGGTGCGACCACACTCATTCACCATGGGTGGGCTGCAGCAAGGTCTCGCCCGCGTGCGACGGCTGCTACGCCGAGCATCTAATGGACACCCGCATGGGCCGCGTCGAGTGGGGCCGTCCCGGCTCCGGCGCAGGCACGCGGTCGCGGACGAGCGCAGGCTACTGGCGCCAGCTCCTACGCTGGAGCGATGACGCCAAGCGCGTCGGCCGCCGCGCGACCGTCTTCCCCTCGCTCTGCGACCCCTTCGACAACCAGGTCGATCCGGCTTGGCGGCGCGAGTGGTTCGACCTGATCCGTCAGGCCGACGGCATCGTCATGCTGATGCTGACCAAGCGGCCCCAGAACATCCTGCCGCTAGTAGAGGTTGCCGGCGGGTTGCCGCGCAACGTCGCGCTGGGGACGACGGTCGAGGATCAGAAGCGGGCCGACATCAATGTGCCGGCGCTCGTGCTGTGCGGGCTCGACCCGCTGTTCTTTTTCGTGTCGTGCGAGCCGCTGCTCGGACCGATCAACCTCACAAACATACGGCCGCCGGGCCCCGGCATCGCCGGCGCCAACCTCCTTTGGAAAACCACGCTGCGGCCGCGGATCGGCTGGGTGATCGCCGGTGGCGAAACCGACCAGGGCACCCACAAGGCGCGGCCAACGCATCCGGCCTGGGCCCGCGGCCTGCGCGATCAATGCGCAGCCGCTGGGGTTCCATTCCACTGGAAACAGCACGGGGAATGGATCGGCGCGCCCGATGCGTGGAACCTGGCCGAAGGCAGCAGTGCGTATGACGACTGCGCATACGACTTGGAGGCCGATGCCGTGCGCGTCGGCAAGAAGCGCGCCGGCCGGCTGCTGGACGGGGTCGAGCACAACGGCATGCCGGAGGATGCCGCATGACGTCTGACCCCCAAGCCCTCCGCGCCACCGTAGAGGCCTCCCGCGGCCCGCTTGATGACGAGACACTCGGCCGCGTGATCTGCGCGATCATGGGCGTGGAGTTTTCGAGGGCGCCAGCATGGGGCTCGGACAAGCAGATTGCTGTCTACGGCCAGCACGACAGCACGCCTGTCTGGCACGGCCCCCGCCACCTCGCCCCTGACGTCTCCATCGACGCCGCCGTGGGGCTGGTGGAGCGGGGCCGCCCCGGCTGGCGTTGGGTGGTCGACAGCGACGGTATGGCGGCTCTCTGGTCGACTGACGAGACAGGTTACGCCGCGGGCGAGGAGCCGTGCACATCGCCCGCCCTTGCCCTCATCGCCGCCCTGCTGCGCGCCAAGGAGGCTGAGCATGACGCCTGATCAGCGCGAATTGGCTCGCCATGCCCTTGGGCTGCCGAATGATCGGCGACGCTCATATCGCAATCGGTTCTTCGTCAATAGCCGTGGAGTTCGGGCACAGCCGGGTACCTACGGAGCATGGATGGATCTGGTTGCGAGCGGAGACGCCATGCATGAGCCAGCCGCGCCCGGCAAGTCGCTGGACCTCTTTTGGCTCACCAGGACCGGCGCCGAGAAGGTGCTCGGAAAAGGCGAGCGTCTCGACCTTGAGGATTTTCCCAATGACTGAGCCCATGCCTGACAACAAGCGCACCGCCAGCGGCGATTGGCGGCACGTCAAGCGCGGTGGCCTCTACGATGTGGTCGGCCTCGCGCAGGTCCAGACAACGGACGAGCTGACGGATTATGAGGTCGTCGTCGTCTACCGTTCCAAACACGATGGCGAGCTGTGGGTGCGTCGCAAGTCGGAGTTCTACGACGGTCGGTTCGAGCCACTTCCAGCCGCCCCCCATCCCCCGGAGCCGGTGGGGTACGTGACTAAGACCGGCCTCCGCAATTGGATGGAGGGGAACCACGAACCGGCGCAGATCATCCTAATGAGGTCAGGCGGCGAACTGCGTGCCCCCATCTACACCGCCCCGCCCGACCTCGCGGCGCGGCTCGCCGAGACAGAGCGCGAGCGGGATGCCGCCGAGGCGCGCGTGCGGGGGCTTGAAGCTCTGATCGATACCATAGCTGTGTCGATCAAGGACGACTTCCCATTCATGGAAATCGAAATCCGGTCGAAGGTCGCCGCCCTCCAGCCGCAGGCCGCCGGCGATGGAGGGTCGAAGTGATGCGATGGCTTCTCGGGCTGTTCGGCTACCGTATTGAGTACGGGTGCGATTGGGGCTTCTACGAACACCGCTACGACGCAATAGACTTCCACATCGGCCGCCCGATCCACCGGGATATGAGCGTCGCACCGCCGTGGGCCAAGGCTCGCATAGTACGCGCCACCCCCACCAGCGCAGGGAGGGGGTAGGATGGCAGTCATTCTCCCTCGGCGCACGCTCGATGCGCAGGGCCGCTGCTGTGGCCGGAAGCCGCTTATCTACAAGCGGCCGACACCTCATCTGTTCTGCACCAGATGCGACGCCGAGTTTGGGCCAGGCGGTGATCAGCGCCAGAACTTTATGTGGCGAATAGTTGAGGGCCATAGCTTCGCGGCGGTATATCCAGATTCAGCGTCTGTCGAATACGCAAAAAGAAGCGTCGACGCCGGCCGCCGCGCCCTCTCCGACAGCGCAGGGAGGGGGTAGGATGGCATACGCGAAGATGAAGCCGTGCCCGTACTGCGAGAATGCCGACCTTGACGTCTACACCTACGATAGTGGGTGGCGCCACGTCGAGTGCACCACCAGCTGCGGCTATCTGGGGCCAGGCGAAGGCAACATCCGGCAGGCCATCAGGTCGCACAACGATATTCGCGATGAGCGACGCGCGGAATACTTGGAAGCGATGCGAAAGAAAGACGCCGGCCGCCGCGCCCTCGACCAGGGAGGCGGTGAGCCATGAGCATGGACTACGTGCGCAAGACATACAGCGTGCCGGCGAAGCGCGGTGGCCGCGTGGAGTACACGGGCGGACCGCCCAGGCTGGGCACAATCACCGGCACGCGATCCGGCCGGCTGCTGATCCGCCTAGACGGCGAGCGGCATTCGTCACCGTTCCACCCGACGTGGGAGCTCCGCTATCTCGACCAGGGAGGCGGACAGGATGGCTGACGATCTGAAGCGGTTGCGCGATACGCTAGGCTTTGTCGAGGTCGATGCGATGCGCGGCGATACATTCGCTGTGATGCTGTGCTCTGCCTTCGACAACCCCGACGAGGACGATCTCGACGAATACGGCTGGGGGCCGTCTGCAATCGCCGGCTACAACGCCACGTTAGACGCGATCCACGCTCACTATGCCGCGGCCTTCGACCGCCTCCGCGCCGACCGAGACGCCGAGATACGGCGAGCGGTGGAGAGGGAGCGGGCATATTGCATCGCCGATGTGCGGCAAACGATCGGCATCATCGGCGCAGGCCCGCGCTCATCCATGGCGTCAGCGTTGGAGCATGCGGTCATCACAATCAACCGCCGCGCCCGCCAAGAGACAGGAGGGGCGTGATGGGAAGGACTGCGACCATCGTGCTGTGCCGCAGCAGCCGTGACCTTGCTCTCATTGCTGTCGGGCTGATGCTCGCTCGTGAGCAGCACGCGTGGATGATCATACTCCTCGTGGCAGCAGCCATGTGTGACGTACTGGCTGATCGCGCTCGATCTCAGGACCAAGACCATGCCTAGGCCCCTCCCCGACAGGGCGGAGATACAGCCGCGGGCCGTTACCGTGTCGCCCCCCCGGAAGGTGATTCCCCATGATCTCGCACCCTTCCGTCCACGTGACCTGCGACCTTTGCGGCGCCGAGCACGAGGTGCACCTCCACGATCAGCCTGGCGAGGTCTATGACATGAGCCGCGTCCGGCCCGAGCTGCGCCGCATCGGCTGGGAGATCGAGGACGGCAGCGACGACGCCTTGTGCGCCGACTGCGCGCATCTCGACCGCGCGGCGGCTGAGCGCCGGGCCGCTGCGGCGGCTGCCGCCAAGCCAACGCGCCGGAAGCGGGGCGGCGATGGCTAGGCCCTCACCCGTCCAGCCGCCGCGCGCGCCCGCGGTCCGGTTCGCTGTGGATCCTGGGGACATCCCGCCGGAAAAGGCCGCGCGCCGGCTGCACCTGACGGCCGCAGAATTCCGCGACGCCCTGCCCCGTCTGCTCGCTCGCGGCTTCCCAGCGCCCGATCCGACAACCGGCATGTTCGACCTCGAGGCAATCGATCGCTGGCGCCACGCGCGCCACCTCCGCCTTTTCCCCGAGTTGACGGCGGCGGCTCCGCCGGCAGAACCTCCCCGGGTCAACGACATGGGGGCGCGCTTTGTCGAGGCCGCGAAGCGGAGACGGGATGGTTGAGCTGCCGCGCTATGTGCGGCCGCAGCGTAAGCCGAACGGCCGCGTCTTCTTCTACTACGAGCGCTATCGAAACACGGTCCACGCATGGCCGCGTCTGAGGCTGCCAGACCACCCGGAGGAACCCGTCTTCTGGGCGCGCTGCCGCCAGTGCGAGCGGCTCGATGCCGTCCGCGACGCAACTTGGTCTTGGTTCTACGTTGCCGAGAGCGGTCGACGCTACGAGCTCCCAGGGCCGGGCGATGGGGACACCTTCTGGGCGGCCATCGACCGAGCTGATGAGAGTGATCGCAAGCTCGAGGCTGGTGAGCGCAAGACGTTCCGCGCGCTGATTGAAGAATACCGAGGCAGCAATGCATTTAAGAAGCTGTCGGATTCGAGCAAAGGCGACTACGATCGGTATCTTGGACACATAATGTCGGTCTGGGCTGACGACCCGGTCAGCGACTTGATGCCCGAGATTGCTCAATCGGCCATCGACACGTACGAGGACGCCCCATCATCTGGGCGCTATTTTCGATCCGTCCTGTCGAAGCTGGTCGCCTACGGCGTCCCGCGCGGCTATGCCGCGAGCAACGTTGTCCAGCACACCGAAAAGCCGGATCACACGCCCGTCCCGTACGAGCCATGGCCCGATTGGGCCTTTGAGATCTTCTTCGAGTTCGCGCGGCCCGATCTGCATCTGCCAGCGCTGTCGGCGCTCTATACCGGGCAGCGCAAGGTTGACGTCGTTCCGATGCTGCGGCCGAAATCGACGGATCCGGCGATCGAGCTGATCGCCCGCAAGACGGGTGCAAAAGTCTGGGTGCCGATCCATGGCGACTATCGCCAGTTGATCACCGCCGCGAAAGCCGATCACGTCAATCTGCATCTGCGCGAGGACGGCGAAGCATGGACCTATGAGGGCTTTTCGACCATCTGGCAGCGCGAGATGACCTTCGGCATCGCCAACGAAGGTGCCAGCGCCGTCACCGCCGCCAAAGCAGCCCGCGACGCCCAATTGAGCCCGCAGAAGACGGCCGCCATGCGGCGCCTGCGCGACGCGAAGCTGGTCTTCCATGGCCTGCGCAAGAACGCCGTCTGCAACCTGCTCGAGGTCGGCTGCACCGAAGCGGAGACCGCCTCCATCGTCGAGATGTCCGAGCAGATGGTGCGCCACTACTCCAAATCGGTCGACAAGCGCCGCCTGGCAACCAACGCAATGAAGAAGCTCGAAGCCGCCTGGAGCCATCTGCGGCCGCTCGGCACGCGGAACAGCTCGTGAACCGAGTTTGGGAACCGGCACATCGAAATTGGGAACCGGTTTGGGGCCGCTCGCCGGCCTGGCCGGAAATTGTCTAGGAATATCAATGCTGCGATGGTGGGCGCTGTAGGGCTCGAACCTACGACCCGCTGATTAAGAGTCAGCTGCTCTACCAACTGAGCTAAGCGCCCATCGCCCCGAGCGATTGATCGCCGGAAGGGGCGCTGATTAACAAAGCCCGCCCGCCCTGTCCACCCCATTCGCCTTCCTTCGGCCCGCGTTTTTTGTCGCGCCCACGCACGAGCGCGCGAGGCGGCCGTCACACCGCGATCGCGGGAAAATGGTTGAAGTCGCCGGGTGCGGGCCACATGGTGCCGCGCGATCGATAGCGATCCCCATGTGTGCTTTGCGTGCCTGCAACGAGGCCTCCGATGACCGGCATACACCCGCAGGCTGACATCGCCTCCGATCGTGGCGGAACCGGCGGCCGGCCGGCGACAGCCGACGGCGGCCATCATGATCATGACCATGATCACGCGGGCCATGATCATGATGCGCAGGAGCACGGCGCGCATCAGCACGGCGCGCATGAGCACGGCGGGCACAATCATGGTGCCCACAGCCATGCCCACGCCCTGCCCTCCAGCAACCGCGCCTTTGCCATCGGCACGGCCCTCAACATCGCCATGGTCGCGGCCGAGCTGATCTTCGGCTTCCTGTCGAACTCCGTCGCCCTGATTGCCGACGGGTTCCACAATCTGTCCGACGTCATCGGCCTGCTGCTGGCGTGGGGTGGCGCCTGGCTCGCCCGCCGGCAGCCCAGCGAGAGTCACACCTACGGCTACCGCCGCGCCTCGATTCTCGCCGCGCTCGCCAACGCCGCGTTGCTGCTGATCGCGACGGGCGGCATCCTGTGGGAGGCGATCCAACGGATAGGCGAGCCGCAGGCGGTTGGCGGTTACACCGTGATGATCGTCGCGACCATCGGCATCCTGGTGAACGGCGGCACCGCCTTGATGTTCATGCGCGGCCGCAAGGACGACCTCAACATGCGGGGCGCGTTCCTGCACATGGCCTCGGATGCGGCCGTCTCGATCGGCGTCGTCATCGCGGCCCTGCTGATCATGCTCACCGGCTGGCACGTACTCGACCCGCTGATCGCCATCGCCATCGCCGTGGTCATCGTCATCAGCAGCTGGCAGCTCGCCAAAGATTCGCTCGGCATGGCGATGGACGCCGTGCCGGCCGGCGTCGACTATCCGGGCATCCGCAGCTACCTCGCGAGCCTGCCCGGGGTGACCGAGGTGCACGACCTGCACGTTTGGGCCATGTCGACCACCGAGACGGCCCTGACCGCCCACCTCGTTCGCCCTGGCGCGGGTCTCGACGATGCCTTTTTGATCGGCGCGCAGACGGCTCTGGCCCAGCGCTTCCGCGTCCAGCACGCCACGCTCCAGCTCGAAGCGGGCGATCCGGCTCACCCCTGCCCCATGGCCGCCGCCGGCACGGTCTGAGCCGTCCGAAGGGTACAGTGCCTGGCTTGAAGGTGTCTGCGTCCGATCTGCGGAGAGACCTGAAGCGCCATCGCGTCTGGGCGGCAGACTTCTTGCTTTAATCCCGCACGGTCGGGTTCGACCGCATGGGAAGCGAGACATGGGTGAAATCCTGTCATTTCGGAGCACGCGCGCCGCTCAGGTGGCTGCCGCCTCCGTCAATCTGGCCGACAAGCCGATGAGCGAATGCTTGGCGTTCTGGGCCGAGGACCTGCGCGGTCGCGGCCTCACCACGGAAGCGAGCTATTTCGACGCCGCGCTCGTGACCATCCGTAGCTACGAGCGCAGTACGAGCGTGCCGAGCCGCAGCGTGCAAAGCCGCGACTGAGCGCAGGCGTTCACCGGCGGCTCGATCGTGGATCGTGGAGCCGCCGGGAGCACAGGATCGGCCGGGGTCGGTCGCCGCCCTATTCGGCCGCCGTGGCATGCACGCGCACGCCCCGCGCGATCAGCTTGTTCATGGCCGACAGGTAGGCGCGTGCCGAGGCGACCAGCGTATCGGGGTCGGCGCCGCGCCCGGTGACCGCGTTGCCGTTGGCGGCGAGCCGCACCGACACCTCGGCCTGCGCGTCGGTGCCCTCGGTCACCGCCTGCACCTGGTAGAGCTCCAGCTCAGCCTCATGCGGCACCAGCGCCTTGATGGCGTTGAAGGTGGCATCGACGGGACCGTTGCCGACCGCCTCCGCGCTCACCGTGCGGCCGTCGACGTCGAGCTGCATGGTGGCGCGTTGCGGCCCGCGCGTGCCGGCAACGACCTCGAGGCCCACCAGCTTGACCCGGTCGTGGGCGGTCAGGATCTCCTCGTCGACGATCGCCTCGATGTCCTCGTCGTAGACATGCTTCTTGCGATCGGCCAGGTCCTTCATCCGGCGGAAGGCGTCCTCCAGCGCGTTGTCGCCCAGTTCGTAGCCCATGGCCTTGAGCTTGTCCTTGAAGGCGTGGCGGCCGGAGTGCTTGCCCATGACCAGCGAGCTCTTGTTGAGCCCCACCATCTCCGGCAGCATGATCTCGTAGGTTGCCGGATTCTTCAGCATGCCGTGCTGATGAATGCCGCTCTCGTGCGCGAAGGCGTTCCGGCCGACGATTGCCTTGTTGTACTGCACCGGGAACGAGGTGACGGCGGAGACCAGCTTGGAGGCGCGGGTCAGCATCGTGGTATCGATGCCCATGGTATAGGGCAGCGCGTCGGCACGCGTCCGGATCGCCATGACGATCTCTTCCAGCGCCGCGTTGCCGGCCCGCTCGCCGATGCCGTTGATGGTGCATTCGATCTGCCGGGCGCCGCCCTGCACGCCGGCCAGCGAGTTGGCGACTGCCATGCCGAGATCGTTGTGGCAGTGCACCGAGAACACCGCCTTGTCCGAGTTGGGCACACGCGCCCGCACCGTCTCGAACAGCCCGCGGTACTCCTGCGGGGTGGTGTAGCCCACGGTGTCGGGAATGTTCACGGTGGTGGCGCCGGCCTTGATCACCGCCTCGACGCAGCGGCACAGGAAATCGATCTCGGTGCGCGTGCCGTCTTCCGACGACCATTCCACGTCGTCGGTGTATTGCCGCGCCCGCGTCACAGCGGCGATGGAGGCCTCCAGCACCTCCTCCGGCGTCATGTTGAGCTTGGCGCTCATATGCAGCGGCGAGGTGGAGATGAAGGTGTGGATGCGCTTGGCTCGTGCCGGCCGGATCGCCTCGCCGCAGCGGTCGATGTCGGCCAGTGCCGTGCGCGACAGGCCGCAGACCACGGAATTCTTGGTGCGGCGGGCGATTTCCTGAACGGATTCGAAGTCTCCGTCGGAGGCAATGGGGAAGCCCGCCTCGATGATGTCGACGCCCATGGCATCGAGCAGCGCGGCAACCTCCAGCTTCTCCTCGAAGGTCATGGTGGCGCCGGGGCATTGCTCGCCGTCGCGCAGGGTCGTGTCGAAGATGACGACGCGGTCGGTGGAAGAGGTCATCGGTAGGTCCTTAGGGCGCGCCGGGCGCGCAACAACGGGTACATCAAGGGTCGGACGGTCCCCTGAGAGCCCAGGCATGCGCCCAGCCGGCCCTCAGGGGCGACTAAGAAGCAGGCCGATAAGGAGCGAGGGCGCGCGCAAGCCCGGGGCCGCGAAGGCCGCGCCGGGTCGTGCCGCAATGGAGCCGGTGATGGTCACGGGCTCGGATCCCTCGAAATGGGCGCAGAAGCGCATGAGCTTGCGCGGATGCGCAAGGCTGTCTCCCTCTTACGCGACAGGCCCCGGCGAAGCAAGAGGCCTGGCGCCCACGCGCTTCCCCATCGGGGGGAACCAAAATCGCTGACAAGTGCGCCAGTTTCAAAGGCCTGGAGCATTTCTGTACCGTGGGATGGGTTCATCCGATGGCAAAGGGCTCTTGCTCGACGGGCGGCGTCCGGACGCCTATAGACGTGGTCCCCGCCGTCGCCCCCCTGCTCTATCTCCTTGCCTGCGCACGATCTTCCCGCAAAGCTGATGTCCGCTTCGCCGATCGTGCCCTCGCCGTCTGCGGTGATCATGCCGCAACAGCCCATGCGCGCATGCGCATCCACGGAGTTCAGGACATGAAGATCAGCCCGCTCCCTCTCGCCGCTTTGCTTCTCCTCGCCGTTGCGGGCGGCTGCACGACGAGTGGCGACGGGACCGTGCCCAAGCCTGCGCCGGCGGCAGCGGACGCCGAGCCGGATAGCGATCCGGGCCCCGGGGTCTGCGGCGAGCAGATCGCGGCCTTCCGCCGGGTGCTCAAGCAGGACATCTCCATGGGCTTCCTGGGCAAGGACGTGCTCGCCGCCGTCACCCCCAAGGTCGAGCGCGCCGCCGAGGCCTGCCGGGCCGGCAAGGACGCCGAAGCGCAGCGCCTGCTCGCGAACGCCAAGAAGCGGCACGGCTACCGCTAGAGCGGAGCCATCATCCCGGTATAAGCCTTTGCCTTGGTTATGATCTTGATGCTGCCCAAAGATCGGTGGCCACTCGGGATCATCATCTAGAGCGTTTTCGAGCGAAGTGGACGCCGGTTCGCGTGAAGAAAACGCGACAATCAAACAAATAGAGCATTTCGGCGATTCGAAGAAACGCGGAAATGCTCTAGCGCCGATCGAGCGCCCTACCGGCCGTTGCCGAAGACGGCGCGCAGATAGAGGCCCATGAACGCCGGCATCTGCGCCTCGTCGATATCGGCCGGCGAGCGGATGATGCGCGTGCCGGCAAGCTCGGCACCGGGATCGGCGGCGATGAAGGCGTCGATGCGGGCCGCCAGCGCCGCAGCCGGCAGCGGCGACACCGCCTCCCGCATCAGCGCCATGCGGCAGCCGTCGACAACCACGTGCCAGGACGGCGCCAGCGTCACCTCGCGTTCGGCGACACCCGTCTCCTCCTCGAGCTCGCGCACCACGCTCCCGGGCAAGTCGAGGCGTCCGTCGGGCAGCACGTCTCCCAGGTCCGGCGTGCCCGCGGCAAAGTAGATGGCACCGGCGTTGGCCGTATGGGCTCCCATGATCCCGGCGACGTAGGCGCCGTCCGCGCCGCGAAGCGCCGCCATGGCGAAGCCGTTGACCACGTTGCGATCCGGCCAGCCGAAGTCGCGCCAGCTGACGAAGCTCGCGTAATCGACCGGAAAGTAGGTTGTCCGGTAGAGGCCGCCGGCGATGACGGGCCGCTGGGCGATCAGCACCTGGCCGTTGAACAGGCGCGGCCGGTGCCGCACCAGCTCCGCCCAGTGGGCCTCGATGGCGCTGCGGTTCTCGTCCGCCCACGTCCACCGCCTGTCTTCAACGCGCACGTCCAGCCTGTCGACGCCGATGACGGCGGCGTCCTCCGACAGCGCCGCGCTCACAGTGCATCCGCCACGAAGATGCGGCCCGGCCGCACGAACTCATCCTGGGCGGCCACCAGCTGCAATTCGCGCGTGCCCGCCTGCGCGGTGAAGGCCAGCAGGCCCCAGATCGATGACGCGGCGCGCGACAGCGCCTCGTCGGCCGCACCCGAGCGCAGGTAGTGCACGAAGAACAATGCGGCGATGGCATCGCCGGCGCCGTTGACGCTGAGCGCGAGGCGCGGCGTGCGCACGCGCCAGAGGCCGGCGCCGTCCGATGCGATCAGGTCGATCGCACCGTCGGGCGTCTCATCCGTCTCGAGCGAGGTGACCAGGATGACCCTGGGGCCCAGCGCATGCACGGCCGTGATCGCCGCGCGCGCCTCGGCTAGCGTCGCCGACGACATGCCGGACAGGAAATCGAGCTCGAATTGGTTGGGCGTGATCACGTCGGCCACCGGCACGGCCTGGTCGCGCATGAACTCCGGCACACCTGGACGCACGAAGACGCCGCGGCCTACATCGCCGATCACCGGATCACAGCAGTAGAGCGCGCGGGGGTTTGCCTCCTTCACCCGCCGTGCCGCCCCGACGATCGCGGTGCCGATGTCGGCCGAACCCATATAGCCTGAGAGCACGCCGTCGCAGCCGGGCAGCACGCCCCGCGCGGCGATGCCGTCGACCAGTTCCTCGATCATCGGCCCGTCGAAGACACGGCCCGTCCATTGCCCGTAGCCGGTGTGGTTGGAAAACTGGACGGTGTGGATCGGCCACACTTCGACACCCAGGCGCTGCATGGGAAAGGTGGCCGAAGCATTGCCGACGTGGCCATAGGCGACGTGAGACTGAATCGAGAGGATATTCATCGAGTGCCCTTCGCGGCCTTTTAAGCTCGGCTGCGGCGGCCTGTGAAGCATTTCGTGAGCCGGGCAGCACCGCGCCCCGGCGCGGACGGAAAAAAGGCGTCAAGGCTCCCTAGAGGAGAGCTGCGGCGTCAGCCGCCAACATCGTTGTCAGAGGCCAATCTCCCCCACATGAGCATTGCAGACGTCTCCAGCGCGATCACCACGGCCTACGCCGACATCGAGCTGTTCATCCGGGCCAATGCGGCGTGGGCGCCGTTGTTCGTCGGCGTGCTCGCCTTTTGCGAATCGCTGGCCATCGTCTCCTTCTTCGTGCCGGCCACCGGCATCTTGCTGGCCGTCGGCGCCCTCGCGGCGGTGGGCGAGATCGCGCTGCTGCCGATGTGGGCCGCGGCGGCCGCCGGCGCCGTGTTCGGCGACTGGCTATCCTATGCGGTCGGGCTCTATTTCAAGGAGGACATCCATCGGCGCTGGCCGTTGGCGCGCTACCCGGAGTTCATGGGGCGCGCGGAGACATTCATGCGGCGTTGGGGGGCGTGGGGCGTCTTCATCGGCCGTTTCTCCGGCCCGCTCAGGGCGTTCGTACCGCTGGCCGCAGGGGTCTTCCACCTGTCGCAGCTGCGCTTCCAGGCGGCCAACATATCATCCGCGGCGATCTGGAGCTTCGTCGTCCTGGCGCCCGGGCAAGCCGTGGGCTTTTTCAGCTACTTACATTAGTCGCGCAGTGGAGGTATAGCTGTGGTTGTTCTGTACTAGGCTAGCTGACCGACCAATTGGTCGAAGTAGGGGGTCTCAAAATGGAACAGCTTCTTCCGATCATTTTACAGCTCATCGGCGGCGCGGCCGGCGGCAACGCGATCGGCTCGGCCCTGAAGAACCTCAACCTCGGCCCGCTCGGCAACACGATCGCCGGCGCGGTCGGTGGGGGCGTGCTCGGCCAGCTCCTCCAGGGCCTCCTGCCAGCGCTCCAGGGTGCCGGCGGCATGGATATCGCGTCGATCGCAGGCAACCTGGTGGGCGGCGGCGTCACCGGCGCGATCGTCACGGCGGTCGTCGGCCTCATCGTGAAGCGGCTCCGTCCGGCCTGATCCACGGCGGCGGGTCGCGCGATCCTAGCGCGGGAAGCAGGTAGACCAGGCGACACGCACCCCGGCGGAGCCAAGGCTCCGCCGGCGCGGTATCTTTGCCGTTGCCAAGATGGCTTCGCATGGCAGGGCCGATCGCCTCGGCGATCGGCCCGTCCGGACAGGCCGCCGGCTCAGCCCTCGCATCGTAAGGGGAGCCCCCGTCGGCTCCCCGTCGAACGTCGGCGTCAGTTCTTGCTCTTGTCGACCAGTGCCTTGGCCTTGATCCAGGGCATCATATCGCGCAGGCGCGCGCCCACCTCCTCGATCGGGTGCTGGGCGAGGCGTGCGCGCGTCGCCTTGAACGAGGTCTGGTTGACCTTGTTCTCCAGCATCCAGTTGCGGGTGAACGTGCCGGTCTGGATGTCGTTGAGCACGCGCTTCATCTCCGCCTTGGTCTCGGGCGTGACAATGCGGGGGCCGGTGACGTACTCGCCGTACTCGGCCGTGTTGGAGATCGAGTAGTTCATGTTGGCGATGCCGCCCTCGTAGATGAGATCGACGATCAGCTTCACCTCGTGCAGGCACTCGAAATAGGCCATCTCCGGCGAGTAGCCGGCCTCGACCAGGGTCTCGAAACCGCCCTTGATCAGTTCCACCAGGCCGCCGCACAACACCACCTGCTCGCCGAACAGGTCGGTCTCGCACTCCTCGCGGAAGGTGGTCTCGATGATGCCGGCCCGGCCGCCGCCGATGGCGGACGCGTAGGAGAGGCCGAGGTCATGGGCGTTGCCCGAGGCGTCGCGGGCAATGGCGATGAGGCAGGGCACGCCGCCGCCGCGCAGGTATTCGGAGCGCACCGTGTGGCCGGGGCCCTTCGGCGCCACCATCAGCACGTCGAGATCGGCGCGCGGCTCGATCAGGTTGAAGTGCACGTTGAGGCCATGGGCGAACAGCAGCGCCGCGCCCTGCTTCAAGTTGTCGTGCAGGCTCTCGCGGTAGATGTCCGCCTGCAGCTCGTCGGGCGTGAGCATCATCACCACGTCGGCCCAGGCGGCGGCCTCGGCCGGGCTCAGGACCTTGAAGCCTTCGGCTTCGGCCTTCTTGGCGGTCGCCGAGCCCGGACGCAGCGCGACCGCGACCTCCTTGACGCCGGAATCCCGCAGGTTCAGCGCATGGGCATGTCCCTGGCTGCCGTAGCCGACGATGACGACCTTCTTGCTCTTGATCAGGTTCAGATCGGCATCGCGATCGTAATACACACGCATCGAAGTATCCTCTGGCGATTGCGCTGGCGCCGGCCCGAGAATCGAGCCCTGCCAGCCGGCCGTCCAGCCGAGCCACCGTCGCCTCAACGATTGGCTTGACCTCTCGCCCGCCCCGACAGCGGAGGCCGCTGCCGCCGCGCAGGCAAGATGACGAAAAGACGAAGGCGGTAAAGCTTGTGCCAGCCTGCCGGTCAAGGGGGCTAGCCCAGTCATTCCAAATTTCGTCCGCTGCGGTGCCGTGCAGTGCGGCTCACAACTGCTGCGCCGCACAAACGTGTTCCATAGGGTCTGACGGCCCGGCCGCCCCTTCCGGAGCAGCGGCGGGAACGTGTAGACTGCGGCATGTCCCTCGCCGTCCCTGCGACTTCGACGATCGATGCCGTGCTCGCCGCCTGGCGCGCGGCCGGGCCGGAGCGCTGGTTCGCCCGCGAGGAGGGCTTCGACCGGCTGCTGCGCGAGCGCTTCCTCGATGTCCAGGCCGCGGCCGCCGATGGACGCCTGGCCGGTTGGGAGGAAACGCCGTCCGGCGCGCTCGCCCTGGTGCTGGCCCTCGACCAGTTTCCGCGCAACATGTTCCGCGGCACGCCGCGCGCCTTCGCCAGCGACGCCGCGGCCCGCGCGGTCAGCCGCCGCGCCATCGCCCGCGGCTTCGACAGGGCGGTCGAACCGGAGCTGCGCCCGTTCTTCTATCTGCCGTTCATGCACTCCGAAGCGGCCGGGGACCAGGACTACTGCGTGCGCCTGTACGAGACGCTGGGAAGCGAGGACGATCTGCGCTGGGCCCGCGGCCACCGCGACATCATCGCCCGCTTCGGCCGCTTCCCGCACCGCAATGCCGTTCTCGGCCGCCCCACGACCGAGGCGGAGCAGGCGTTCCTCGACGACGGCGGCTTCGCCGGCTGAGCGCCGCGCGAGGAGGCCCGGGGGGCCGGAACCATCCGGTCGCGAACGATGGCCTTCCGCTTCAAGGGGCGGGCGCACGTCCGTGGCCCTGCCCGATGTCCATCCGATTGCGCCGTGGGTGTGGAAGGGGGCGGCCGGCATCGTCAGTCCATGATCATGGGCACGATGCTCGCCACCAGCAGCACCGCCATGGTGATGTTGAACACGCGCAGCCGCACGGGATCGGCCAGGGTAGAGCCCAGCGCGTGGCCGAAGCCGGCCCAGGCGGAGATGCAGGGCACGTTCACCAGCACGAAGACGGCCGTGACCGTCAGCACGTCGACGATCGGATGGTCGGCCCGCACGTAGACGGCCATGGCGCCGAGCGCCATGATCCAGGCCTTGGCGTTGACCCATTGAAAGGCGCAGGCGCCGATGAAGCTCATCGGCCGTGCCGCATCGCCGGCACCGGCCTTCGCCGCCGGGCGAGCCGTCGCCATCTTCCACGCGAGCCAGAGCAGGTAGGCGGCGCCGATGCCCTTCAGCGCCCAGCGCAGCTCGGGCACCGTGAGCAGCACGCCGCCCACGCCGAAGCCGATGGCGAGTTGGAGGATGCCGAAGCCCATGCCGACGCCCAGCATGTGCGGGATCGTGCGAAGAAAGCCGAAGTTCACGCCCGAGGCGGCCAGCATCAGATTGTTGGGACCGGGCGTGATCGAGCTGACGAAAGCGAACGACACCAGCGCGAGAATGGTGTCGAGCGGCAGCATCACAGTCCCTCGGAGCCCCTGATCAGCGCGGCGATGCCGGTGCGGGCGACTTCGACGAGTCCCGCCTCGGCCATCACCTTGATGAAGCGCTCCACCTCATCGATGGTCCCGGTGTACTCGAAGATGAACGAGTTCAGCGTCGCATCCACCGTGCGCGCGCCGAAGGCTTGGGCCAGGCGCAACGCCTCGACCCGGTGGTCGCCACGACCGACGACCTTGACCAGCGCCAACTCACGCTCCAGCGCCTCGCCGTGGGTGGTGAGGTCATCCACCCGGTGCACGGGCACGAGTCGCTCGAGCTGCGCCTTGATCTGCTCGATGACGCCGGCGGTTCCCGACGTGACAATGGTGATGCGCGAGCGGTGCTGCTCGTGCTCGGTCTCCGAGACCGTCAGGCTCTCGATATTGTAGCCGCGGCCGGAGAACATGCCCGAGATGCGGGCAAGAACCCCCGGCTCGTTGTCGACAAGCACCGCCAAGGTGTGGCGGGCGACCGGTTGAGCCTGGGGCGCATCGGAATAGTGGGACTTCATGGGGCGCTCTCCGCGCGGTTGGGGCACGTGCAACATGACGGTCTCGTCTCAGCGGGTTTTGGCGAGGTTTGCCGCAGGTTTCCAACGGATCCCTGCGACAGACCCAAGGTCTCAGGCGGAACGGAAGTGTTCGATCGGCGTCTCGCCGATGTCGTCGTAGCCGGCGATGGCGGGCTCGGTCAGCGCCGCCGCGCGCCACTCCTTGAACGGTGCCAGGGCAAGCACCGCATCCATGTAGGCGCCCGATACCGGGTCGACGGGAATCGAATAGGTGTCGAGGCGTGTCACCACCGGCGCGAACATGGCGTCGGCGGCACTGAGGCCGCCGAACAGGAACGGCCCGCCGTCCGGCCCGGCTTTCGCGCCGTAGCTCTGCCGCATCTGGCGCCAGATGGCGGTGACGCGGGCGGTGTCGGCCGCCACCGCCTCGCCCCGGTCGCGCGCGGCGAAGCGGAAGGCCAGGTTCATGGGGCAGGCCTGGCGCAACGCCTGGAAGCCGGAGTGCATCTCGGCGCTGATCGAGCGGGCGACGGCGCGCGCGCCGGAATCCCGCGGCCAGAGCGAAAGGTCCGCCCGCCGCTCGGCCAGATACTCGATGACGGCGAGCGAATCCCACACCGTAGTCGGCCCGTCGATCAGCGCCGGCACGCGGCCGGACGGGGAATACGCCGCGATCGCCTGGGCGGTGCCCGCCGTGCGCAGCGGGATGACCACCTCCTCGAACGGCACGGCGAAGGCCTTCATCAGCAGCCACGGGCGCAGTGACCAGGACGAGTAACATTTGCTTGCGATGATCAGCTTCATGGATACCCCCCAGGGACGGACGGCCACGGGCCCGGCGTCGTGGCCGGGCTTGACGCGGCCGTCCCTCGATCTCGACAATTCCTGCCCGACAGGGCTGGCCAACGGTCGCGCTCCCGAAGGGGATGGATGGCCGGGTAAAGCCCGGCCATGACGCTCAAGATCAAGGTGCGGAGCACTCACACCAGCATCTTGCCCGCCTCGTCGATGACCGCGCCGATGTCGACGTCCGCCTCCGCATCGCCGAGCAGCATCTCGTTATGCGCCTTGCCCGACGGGATCATCGGGAAGCAGTTCTCCGCCGGGTCGACGCGGCAGTCGAAGATCACCGGCCTGTCGACCGAGATCATCTCCTCGATCTTGGCGTCCAGCTCCTCCGGCCGGTCGCAGCGGATGCCGACGCCGCCATAGGCCTCCGCCAGCTTGACGAAATCGGGCAGCGCCTCCGAATAGCTTTCCGAGTAGCGTCCACCGTGCAGCAGCTCCTGCCACTGGCGCACCATCCCCATGTATTGGTTGTTGAGGATGAAGATCTTGACCGGCAGGCGATACTGCATCGCCGTCGACATCTCCTGCATGTTCATCAGGATCGACGCCTCGCCGGCGACATCGATGACCAGCGCCTTGGGATGCGCCATCTGCACGCCGATGGCGGCGGGCAGGCCGTAGCCCATGGTGCCCAGGCCTCCCGAGGTCATCCAGTGGTTCGGCTCCTCGAACTTGAGGAACTGCGCCGCCCACATCTGGTGCTGGCCCACCTCCGTGGTGAAGTAGACGTCGCGCCCCCTGGTCAGCGCCTCCAGCCGCTGCAACGCATACTGCGGCTTGATGATGTCCTTAGAGTTCCGGTAGGCGAGGCAGTTGCGGCCGCGCCAGCCCTCGATGCTCGTCCACCACTCGGTGAGCGCCGCGGTATCGAGCGGCGGCGCCGAGCTCCGCCACAGGCGCACCATGTCCTCCAGCACGTGGGCGCAGTCGCCGATGATCGGGACGTCCACCTTGACGTTCTTGTTGATCGAGGAGGGATCGATGTCGATGTGGATCTTGCGCGAATGCGGCGCGAACGCGTCCAGGCGGCCGGTGATGCGGTCGTCGAAGCGAGCGCCGACGCAGATCATCACGTCGCACTCGTTCATGGCGAGGTTCGCCTCGTAGGTGCCGTGCATGCCCAGCATGCCCAGGAACTGCTTGTCCGAGGCGGGATAGGCGCCCAGGCCCATCAGCGTCGAGGTGATGGGAAAGCCGGTGAGACGCACCAATTCGCGCAGCAGGATCGAGGCCTCCGGCCCCGAGTTGACGACGCCGCCGCCGGTGTAGAACACGGGGCGCTTGGCCTCGCCCATCAGCTTCACCGCGGCGCGGATGGACTCCAGGTCCCCCTTGACCCGCGGCCGATAGGTCTTGTGCTGATTGTCGCGCGGGCGCTCGTAGGTGCCGGACGCGAACTGGATGTCCTTGGGGATGTCGACGACGACCGGGCCGGGGCGGCCGTGGGTTGCCACGTAGAAGGCCTCGTGCAGCACCCGCGGCAGGTCCTCGATGCGCTTCACCAGGTAGTTGTGCTTGGTGCAGTGGCGCGTGATGCCCACCGTGTCGCACTCCTGGAAGGCGTCGGAACCGATCAGGTGCGTCGGCACCTGCCCGGTGATGCAGACCAGCGGCACGGAGTCCATCAGCGCATCGGTCAGGCCGGTGACGGCGTTGGTGGCGCCCGGACCGGAGGTCACCAACACGCACCCGACCTTGCCGGACGAGCGGGCATAGCCTTCGGCCGAATGGACGGCGCCCTGCTCGTGACGGACGAGCACGTGACGGACCTTCTCCTGGTGGAAGAGCGCATCGTAGATCGGCAGCACGGCGCCGCCGGGATAGCCGAAGATGTGCTCGACCCCCTGGTCCTGCAGCGCGCGCACCACCATGTCCGCGCCGGTCATCGTCTCGTTCATGGCCTCTACTCCCGTGTCCTTTCGCCAGGCAATCGCTCGGCGCTTGATTCCTGCCCCGCGCATGCGGGTGCGATGGTGACGAGCAGGCTCCGCGGCGGCTTGCTCGGTGATGCTGGTGCGATGGCGGTCGGTCCGTTTCGGGCAATAAAAAAGGGCCCCGAGAAGGACCCTGCATGCGCCATCACCGGACCTGCGGGATTAGACCCGCTCCGTCGATGGCGCCTCCGATACGATAAGGATCGCGCGCATGGCGCTGCCACTCCCAATGAACCGGCGCGGACGTTAGCCGAGCCCGCAGCACCGGTCAATACGCGAATACGCACCGATTACGGTCGAGCGTGCGTTTTGAGCGTGTTGCAGCAGCGATGTAATACACTCGACCAACCACGTCCCGCCTCTCTTTCGCCTCCCGCCTGTCCGGACCCCCGCATGGTCGATTCCTCAGCCAAGTCCCGCATCACCGCCCGCGCGCTGCTGATCGGCGAGCGCATCGACACGGCGGGTCTGGAGCGGGAGGACGTGCTGTCGACGACGCCGCTGGCCTTTCGGGTCGGCGCCAACGGCTTCGCCGCCATCTTCCGCTACGGGGTGGTGGTGCTGATCGGCCTGACACCGGTGGAGGAGGACGAGATCGTGCGCGGCCTCAAGCCACGGCTGGCTGAGGAACTGGCCCAGCCGGAGGAAGAGACCGCCATCATCGAGATGTCGGCCGACCGGGACGAGCAGGTGCCGCCAGGCGGTCCGATCTTCGTGCGCACCCTGTCGCCGGAACGGCTGCTGATCATCGCCGACGTCCTCGCCAAGAGTGCCGTGCTCGCCCGCGACGAGCGCGCCGTCGATGCCGTCATCGACGTGCTCGAACCGTTTGCCGGGGGGTTGGCGACGCGGGGCGAGGCGGTCGGCGGCCGTCAGACCATGCGGCTCATCGGCCGCGCGCTCGAGGTGCGTTTACGCGTCACCGGGCGTGTCGCCGTCGCCGAGAAGCCCGATGCACTGTGGGACCGGCCCGACCTCACGCGCCTCTACGCGCGCCTGGAGGATGAATACGAGCTGGTCGAGCGTGCCGAAGCGCTGAACCGCAAGCTCGCCGTCATCGGCGAGACGGCGACGGCGCTGACCGACCTCAAGGATGCCGAGCGCTCGCTCCGGCTGGAGATCATCATCGTCCTGCTGATCGCCTTCGAGGTGCTGGTGACGATCTACAACCTGGCCCGGGGAGTGGCTCATTGACCGCAGCCGAACAGACCGACTTCGACGCCATCGCGTTCACGCCCCTGGCCGCGGGCGATCCGTTGCTGGCGCCCACGCCCGCCTCGGGCCTGCTCGGGCGCAGCTTCGTCGGAGTGAACCGCGAGGTCGGCGCCGTGCACATGCGTTATGTGGCGCAGCCCGATTTCGCCAACCGGCACGGCACCGTACAGGGCGGCCTGCTCTCGGCCATGCTGGACTCGGCCACCGCGCTCGCGCTCGGCACGCAGCTGCCGCCCGGCCTGACGGCGGTGACCGTGCGCCTCGACACGACGTTCCTGCGCCCGGCGCCGCTCGGCCCGCTCGAGGTGCGGGCCCGCGTGTTGCAGCGGAGCGAGCGGGAAGCGCAATCACTGGGCGAAGTGATCGGTGGCGCCGGCGAGGTGCTCGCCCGCGCCACCGCCACCCTGCGCGTCCGCCCCCGGCGATAGGCCACGGATGGGCGCCGACGGTGTGAGCCGCCGCGCCATCACCCGACGGTCTGCTCAAGCCAGGCCCCGGCCGCCTCCGGCGCCGTCCAGGTCCAGCCGGGCATCTGGTGGCGGAACCAGGTGAACTGACGCTTGGCGTAGTGACGGGTATCGAGGCGGGCCTTCAGGCTCGCCGCATCGAGATGGATCTCGCCGGCAAGGTAGCGCAGCAGTCCCGGCACCCCATGGGCCCGCATGGCCGGCAGGGCTGGATCGAGCCTACGCTCGGCGAGCCGCGCCACCTCCTCGACGGCGCCGCCCTCCAGCATGGCGGCGAAGCGGCGGTCGATGCGGCGGACCAGTTCGTCCCGCTCCGGCGCCAGGAACAGCCGGACCAGCGCAGCCCCGGTCAGCGGCCCCGGCACGCGCCGCGCCTGGAAGCTGAGCAGCGAGCGGCCGGTCTCGGCCTTGACCTCGAGCGCGCGCAGGATCCGTTGCCGGTCGGTGGGCCGCAGGACCGCAGCCGCGGCGGGATCACGCACGCCAAGGTCCGCGTGCAGCAGCGGTGTCGGCCGGCCCTCCGCCGCCGCGCGCACGGCATTGCGGATCGCCTCCGAGACGGGCGGAATGTCGGACAGCCCCTCCGTCAGCGCCCGGAAGTAGAGGCCGGTGCCACCGGTGACGATCGGCAGCAGTCCGCTGGCCCGCGCGTCCTCCAGGACCCTACGAAACGCCTCCACGTAGCGGCCGACCGAAAAATTCTCAGCCGCGTCGGCGAAGCCGTAGAGCCGGTGCGGCACCGCCTCTTCCTCCACCGCGGCGGGGCGGGCGGTGAGCACCCGGAGGTCGTGGTAGACCTGCATGGAATCGGCGTTGATCACCACGCCGCCGATGCGGCGGGCGAGGTCGAGGGCCAGCGCCGACTTGCCCGATGCGGTTGGGCCTGCGATGAGGACGGCATCCGGGCGCCGCAAGTCGTCGCCCTGCCCTGCCCTGCCCGCGCCGCCGGCTGCCATTGCCACGAAACCTGCCTTCGATGACCCAGACCCCTACGCCTTCTGTCGCGACACTGGTGGCAAGTCCAGCGGCAACGCTGCCGCCCCCCCTCGTTGCCGACATCGGCGCGGCCATCGGCGCATCGGCTCCGGTGGCGCTCGCCGCGGGTCGCGCCGTCGATCTCAACTTCGCCAGCGGCGAGCCGGCAGCCACGATCGCCGACAGGGTGCGGGCGATGCTGACCGCTGCCGCGAGCCCGGTGGACGTCATCGTCCAGCCGGCCGCCGGGCGGCGCAAGCGGCTGTTCCTCGCCGACATGGACTCCACCATGATCGGCCAGGAGTGCATCGACGAGCTCGCCGATTTCGTCGGGCTCAAGGCCGAGGTCTCCGCCATCACCGAGCGAGCCATGCGCGGCGAGCTGGCCTTCGAGCCGGCCTTGCGCGAGCGCGTCAGCCTGCTCAAGGGGCTGCCGCTCGCGGTGGTCGACACCATCATCGCCGAGCGCCTGACCTTGACGGCCGGCGGCCGCACACTCGTCATGACGATGCGTCGCCATGGCGCCTACACCTGCCTCGTCTCAGGCGGCTTCACCGTGTTCACCGGCCCGATCGGCGGCAAGGTCGGCTTCGACGAACACCGCTCCAACACGCTGCTCCTGGATGGTGAACGCCTCGCCGGCAGGGTCGCCGAGCCGATCCTGGGCCGCCAGGCCAAGCTCGCCACGCTTACCGAACTGCGCGATCGTTTCGGCCTCGGCCAGGCGGACACGATGGCGGTCGGCGACGGGGCCAACGACCTCGCCATGCTCCAGGAAGCGGGGCTCGGCGTCGCCTTCCACGCCAAGCCGGCGGTGGCCGCCGCCGCCCACGCGCGGATCGACCACGGCGACCTCACCGCGCTGCTGTTCGCCCAGGGCTACCGCGAGGATGAGTGGGTGCGTTGACCGGCTGGGGGGTGCAGGCGCGGATACGGCATCGCCCTACCGCGGCCGCAGCACCTTCGACATCGTCCAGGCCGGCACGGTGGCGCTGGGCGGCTTGAAGGATCGGACCTCGTCGACGGCCCAGCCGCCCGCCTCGTAGACGAGGTCGAAGCGGACACGCTGCGGCTGCTTGAAATTCTGAAAATGCGCATCGATGACGGCGTGGCCGGCGCTGACCGAGACGAGCGCGATCTCGAGGCCGCTGATGTGCCAGTTGTTGCCGTCCACGAACACGTCCCAGTCGAGCCGCCCGGCGTCGCCGTCCGGCCCGCGAAGCGCATCCGCGTCGATGAGCCCCTGCAGCCGGTGGCTGTAGATGCCGGCGAGCCCCGGCCTGTTCGTGTCGTCCGTGTAGGTCCGGTACACCGCGCGAATCAATCCGTCCGGCGTGTCACGCGTCTGCACTGCGGCGGGCGCGCTGTGCAGCACGAGCACCAGCATCAGGCCCAGGGCCGACGGCAGCGCCAAGCTGAGCATCGTGGTGAACTTGCCGGTCATGAACCGAAGGCGATCACACGGCTCCGGGCCTGTCCGTGCGCCAACGCATCGCGCGCGGCGACAAGTCCTGCCGCGGCGTGGCGAAGCGCTCATAACGGGCGACGTCAGGCTGGAGCCGGACGAGGGCAAGGTGGTGTCGCTGTAGGCCGGCCGCGAGTGCGGGCGTCGGTCTAGCGGCGTTTTCGAGCGAAGTGGACACCGGTTCGCGTGAAGAAAACGCGCCAAATCAAACAGATAGAGCGTCGGCGATTCGAAGAAACGCGGAAATGCTCTAAGCCGAAGCGTGCTTCGTGAGACCGGCGCCGCGGCGAGCTACCGCAGACGCGCCAGCCAGATCGTGTGCCCCCCGCACTCCGGATCCTCGACCGCGTGCGCCACCACCGCGAACCCATGCGCGTCCAGCAATGTGCGATATTCGGCGCCGTCGAGGCTGGCGTGAAAAAGCGGCTCGCCCTCGAGGCGTCCGATTGCCTCGCCGTATGATGGGCCGCTGGTGAACATCAGAGCGGCCCCGGCATTCGCATGCCTGCGGAAGACGGCGAACATCCGGCGCTGATCGTCGTAGCCTAGGTGGAAGAAGCTGTCCCAGGCGAGCAGACCGTCGAAGGTGCGGCTCAGCGACAGCGTGCGCATGTCGGCGATGAGCCAGTCGCCGGCGGGCTGGCGGTCCTTGGCCATGGCGATCATCTCCGGCGACGAATCGACACCGGTGACGATGCAGCCCTGCTCGGTCAGGTGGTGGGCGATCGGCTGACCGGTCCCGCAACCGATGTCGAGAACAGTGGCGCGCGACGGCAAGAGCGCATGAAAGCGATCGAGCCACTCCCCTTCACACAGTTGGCCGCCCCGTGCGCGTGCCCAGGCCCGGGCGTGGCGGCGATAGAGACTGACGATATCGTCGGCTGCGGACGTCAGCGGTGTTCTCCTCGCGCGATGCCCACCGCGTCACCCGCTCGGCAGGGCCCGCCCGACCTTGAACGGTGCCATGCCCTGCCGGGCCAGCGCGTCGACGCGCTCGTTCTCAGCATGGCCGGCGTGGCCCTTCACCCAATGCCAGGCGATCTCGTGACTCGCCTGGGCGGTATCGAGCCGGCGCCACAGATCCTCGTTCTTCACCGGCTTCTTGTCGGCGGTCTTCCACCCCCGGGCCTTCCAGCTCTTGAGCCACTGGCTGATGCCGTTGCGCAGGTATTCGGAGTCCGTCCACAGATCCACGACGCAGGGACGCTTGAGCGCCTCCAGCGCCATGATCGCCGCCATCAGCTCCATGCGGTTGTTGGTAGTGTGAGCCTCGCCCCCGGAGAGTTCGCGCTCCTGCCCACGGAAGGCCAGGACAGCGCCCCAGCCGCCAGGGCCGGGGTTGCCGCTGCAGGCCCCGTCGGTGAAAATCGTGACCCGCTCGCTCATCGCATCAGCCCATAGTCGCTGGCGCAGGCGGCTCCCATGTGGAAGGCCAGCTTGCGGTCGTACTCGAGCGGGTCCTTCGGCTTGACCAGGGCGCCGGACGGAACGTTCAGCCAGTCGACCAGGCGGGTGAGCATGAAGCGCAGCGCAGCGCCCCGGCAGAGCACCGGCAGCGCGTCCACTTCCGCGGTCGACAGCGGGCGCACCGCCTCGTAGCCGGCCAGCAGCGCCCTGCCCTTGGTCACGTTGAACGAGCCGTCCGTCTCGAAGCACCAGGCGTTGAGGCAAATGGCAATGTCGTAGGCGAGCGCGTCGTTGCAGGCGAAGTAGAAGTCGATCAGCCCCGACAGCCGGTCGTCGATGAAAAAGACGTTGTCGGGGAAGAGATCGGCGTGGACGACCCCCTGCGGCAGGCGCGCCGGCCAATGCTGCTGGACATCGGCCAGCGCCAGCGCGGCGCGCTCGCCGAGCCCACGCGCGACCTCGTCGGCCCGGCCCTGTGCTGCCTGCAGCAGCGGCGGCCAGGCCGTGATCGACAGGGCGTTGGGGCGCCGCAGCGGAAAGTCCGTGCCGGCGCGGTGCAACGCGGCGAGCGCCCGACCCACCTCGGCGCAATGTCCGGCCGCAGGCCGACGCACGGAGACGCCGTCGAGGAAGGTGACGATGGCCGCCGGCCGGCCGGCCAGCCGGCCCAGGGTCGCGCCGCTCACCGTCTTCACCGGCAGCGGACAGGTGATGCCGCGCGCCGCCACATGCTCCATCAGCCCCAGGAAGAACGGCAGGTCGGCCTCGGCGACCCGCTTCTCGTAGAGCGTCAGCAGGAAGAAGCCCGAATCGGTGTGCAGCAGGAAGTTGGAATTCTCGACGCCCTCGGCGATGCCCTTGACGGCCAGCACCCGGCCGATGGCGTAGCTTCGCACAAAGGCGGCGAGTTCCTCGTCGGAGACCTCGGTGTAAACTGCCACGGCTATTCCGCCGCTTCGCCGCGCAACTCCCGCGGCAGCGGGAAGAACATGCTCTCATCGGCCGTCGACACCGTCTCGACCGTCACGGTGTAGCGGGCGGCAAAGGCGTCGATGATCTCCTCCACCAGGAGCTCGGGGGCTGAGGCGCCGGCGGTCAGGCCCAGGCGCCGGATCCGCTCGAACGCCGGCCAATCGATCTCGGCGGCACGCTGCACGAGCCGCGCGGTGCGGCAGCCGATACGCTCGGCCACCTCGCGCAGGCGTTGAGAATTGGAGGAGTTGGGCGAGCCGACGACGATCATGGCATCGACCAACGGAGCCACGCGCTTCACCGCCTCCTGGCGGTTGGTGGTGGCGTAGCAGATGTCCTCGCGCTGCGGGCCGACGATGGCCGGGAAGCGCGCCTGCAGGGCCTCGACGATCTGCCGCGCGTCATCGACCGAGAGCGTCGTCTGGGTGACATAGGCGAGGCTCGTCGGATCAGGCGGAGCGATCCGGCCGACGTCGTCCGCCGTCTCGACCAGCGTGATGGCGCCGCGCGGCAGCTGGCCCATGGTACCGATCACCTCGGGATGGCCGGCATGGCCGACCAGAATGACGTGGCGCCCGCGCTTGCGATGCACCTCCGCCTCCCGATGCACCTTGGTGACCAGCGGGCACGTCGCATCGATGGCGAACAGGCGGCGGCCCGCCGCTTCCGCCGGCACGGCGCGCGGCACGCCGTGCGCCGAAAAGACCACCGGGGCATCGGTGGCCGGAATCTCCGACAGCTCGTCGACGAAGACGGCGCCCTTCCGGCGCAGGCTCTCCACCACGTATTTGTTGTGCACGATCTCGTGGCGCACGTAGACGGGCGGCCCGTAGGTGGCGAGCGCCTTCTCCACCACGTCGATGGCGCGCACGACCCCGGCGCAGAAACCGCGCGGAGAACAGAGGAGGATGTCGAGCGGAGGCTTTACGGTCATCGGCAAGGTGTGTTGGCGTCGCGCTGATGTGGCTGTTGCGGCATCGACGTGTCAAGGACGCGGTTTGCCCGATGGCCGCCCCCTTTCGGTGTTCTCCGTGTCCGACAAACGGCCGATGGGCGATCCGCATGCTCTCGCGCCGGCTTCGGCGAGAGAGTATGGAGAACCCGCATGTCAGATCCCAGCGGACAATCCAGCTTCATCCAGCCGGTGCTCGTGTTCTGCGGCGCCGCGGCGGTCGCCGTGCCGCTGTTCCGGCGGCTCGGCCTTGGCGCCATCATCGGCTACCTCGTCGCCGGGGTCGCCATCGGCCCCTATGCGCTCGGGCTCTTCGCCACTCCGGAGACCATCACCGGCGTCGCCGAAATCGGCGTCGTGCTCCTGCTCTTCATCGTCGGCCTGGAGCTCAAGCTCTCGCATCTATGGTCGATGCGGCGCGACATCTTCGGCCTGGGGCTGGCGCAGCTCGCGATCACCGGCATCCTGGTCGCGGCCGTCGCCGTCGCAGTGGGCGTCCCGGCCAAGGGTGCCGCCGTCGCCGGCGCGGCGCTCAGCCTGTCGGCCACCGCCATTGCCTTGCAGATCCTGAACGAGCGCGGCGAGCTGCAGACCCCCTACGGCCAGCGGTCGTTCGCTGTCCTGCTGTTTCAGGACCTGTCGATCGTTCCGATCCTCGCCGCGGTGCCCCTCATGGCCAATGTCGTGTCGGCCGACGCAGGCGGCCTGGCGGAACGGCTCGCCAATGCGGGCAAAGCGATCGGCGCCATCGTCGCCCTGGTGCTGATCGGCCGCTACCTGTTGAACCCGTTCTTTCGGGTGTTGGCGAGCAGCGGCGCCCGCGAGGTGTTGACGGCAGCGGCGCTGCTCGTGGTGCTGGGCGCGGCCCTGCTCATGGAGGAAGCTGGCTTCTCCATGGCCATGGGCGCCTTCGTCGCCGGCGTGCTGCTGGCCGAATCGAACTTCCGCCATCAGCTCGAGGCGGACATCGAGCCCTTTCGCGGCCTGCTCCTGGGGCTCTTCTTCATGAGCGTCGGCATGTCGCTGGACCTGCGCCTGGTGCTGGAGCAGGCGGCCGTGCTGGCGCTGGCGACGGCCGCTCTCGTGGGAGGCAAGATCGCGATCGTCTCGGCCCTCGCCCGCTTGTCCGGCTCCTCGTGGACTGACGCGCTGCGCGCCGGCGCCCTGCTCGCCACCGCCGGCGAGTTCGCCTTCGTGCTGCTGCCGCTGGCCGGCACCCTCGGCGTCCTGTCGGCCACGCATGCCCAGCTGCTCATTGCGGTTGCCGCCCTGTCCATGCTGGTCGCCCCGCTCGCCGCCAAGCTGCTGGACATGATCCTCGTTCGCGCCGGCGCTGCGCGGCCGCTCATCGATGAGGACGTGGAGGGCGACCGCAACGCCAGCGACCAGTCCAGCGTCATCGTCATCGGCTTCGGCCGCTTCGGCCAGGTCGTCAATCAGGTGCTGCTGGCGGAGGCCGTCGACGTCACGGTCATCGACCTCGATGTCAACCGCATCCGCCAGGCGACGCGCTTCGGCTTCCAGGTCTACTACGGCGACGGCACACGGCTCGACGTGCTGCACGCCGCCGGCACCGGGCGTGCGAGAGTTGTCTGCGTGTGCGTCGACCACGCGGAGACGGCGACCCGCATCGTCGAGCTGCTGCATGCGGAATTCCCCCGGGTGCGGACCTACGTGCGGGCCTACGACCGGGTGCACGCCATCGAGCTGATGCACATGCAGGTGGACTATCAGCTGCGCGAGACGTTCCGCTCGGCGCTCTCCTTCGGCCGCGCCACGCTCGAAGCGCTGGGCATCGATCCGGAGCGCGCAGCGGAGGTCGAGGAGGATGTGCGCAAACGCGACATCGCCCGCCTCGTGCTGCAGGGCGAGGGCGGCCTGCTCGACGGCGCGGACCTGTTGCACGGCGCCACCGTCACGCCCGAGCCGCTCATGGCTCCCAAGTTCAAGTCCAAGGCGCTCACCGCGGAAACGCGCGATCTGATCGCCATGGACGGAGACGGCAGTTGAACCGGGTCGACGTCGGTCGGGCGCCGCCGCGGCAGGAGGCCATCTTCACGACCGGGTCCACCATGCGCCACGTGCTGGTGATGGCCTCGACGGGCGCCGTCGGCCTGATGGCGGTGTTCGCCGTCGATCTGCTGACGCTGCTCTACGTGTCGTGGCTCGGCGACACGTCGCTGACGGCGGCGGTGGGCTTTGCCGGCATCCTGATGTTCGTCACCGTATCGACTTCCATCGGCCTGCTCATCGCAGTCAGCGCGCTGGTCTCACGCACGCTGGGACGCCGCGACGTCGCCGCGGCCCGGCGCATCGCCGGCAGCACGGTGACGATCGCGGCGGCGATCTCGGGGACGATCGGTCTGGCGATGCTGATCGCCGCCCATCCGCTGCTGGTGCAGCTCGGCGCCACGGGCCGCGTGCTCGAGACCGCCCATCGCTTCCTGCTGATCGCGCTCCCCGGCACCGTCTTCATGGGGCTGGGCATGGCCCTGTCGGCGGTGCTGCGCGCCGTCGGCGACGCGCGCCGGTCGATGTATGTGACCCTGGCCGGCGCCATCACGACGGCCGTGTGCGATCCGCTTTTGATCTTCGTGCTCGGCCTCGGGGTGGACGGCGCCGCCATCGTCACGCTCATCAGCCGCGTCGTCGTCGCGCTCGTCGGCTTTCACGGCGCCGTGGTGGTCCATCGGATGGTGGCGCGGCCGAGTCGGGGCAGCATCCGCCTGGACGGGCGGCCGATGCTGGCCATCGCCCTCCCCGCCATGGCCGCCAATGTGGCGACGCCAATCGCCGCCGGCTTCATGACCTCCATCCTCGCCCGCTACGGCGAGGAGGCGGTCGCCGCCAACGCCATCATCTCGCGCCTGGTTCCGGTCGCCTTCGGCCTGCTGTTCGCCATGTCGGGGGCCATCGGCCCGATCCTCGGCCAGAACTTCGGCGCCGGCCTGCTGGTGCGCGTCCGCCGCACCTTCAGCGATGCGCTCATCTGCGGCACGCTTTACATCCTTGCCGCCTGGCTCGTGCTGGCGCTCGCGCAGAACCTCGTCGTCGCCGCCTTCGCCGCGCAGGGCGAGACGGCCGACCTGCTGCGCCTGTTCTGCGCGGTGCTGGCCGGCAGCTGGATCTTCCACGGCGCCCTGTTCCTGGCCAACTCGGCCTTCAACAATCTGGGCTTTCCGCTGCTGACCACCGTATTGAACTGGGGCAAGGCCACGCTCGGCACCATTCCCTTCGGGCTTGCCGGCGCGCACATGGGCGGCGCGGCCGGCGCGCTCATCGGCCAGGGTATCGGCGCCATCGCATTCGGTATCGCCAGCGTGGTGCTGGCCTACCGGGCGATCGACCGGCTCGGCGAGCAGGCCCGGCCGGCGCACTGAGCGCCGCGGCGTCGCCGCGCTTTCTTTGGTGCCGGTGATTTCCATCCACGTGCAAGCGCTCTAACCTGCCGCCGACACGCTGCGCAGGTTTAGTCCACGTCTTCCGGACAAAACGGCGGGGGGAGTGGGCCGATGTATAATCTCTACGACATCATGCAGGCGGCCCAGCAAGGGCAGGCCGTCGCCAACATCGCCAACCAGTTCGGCCTCTCCGCCGACCAGACCCGCAAGGCGATCGAAGCCACGCTGCCGGCCTTTTCGCTGGGCCTGCAGCGCGCGATGCAGAGTCAGCAGGGGCTGCTGAACACCATGGGGCTCATGGGCAGCGGCCAGTTCATGCCCTTCTTCGAGCAGGCCGCGGCAACGCGCACGCCGAGTGCACCCGCCCAGGGAGCCAGCGTCGTCGAGACCGTGTTCGGCTCGCCCGAGGTGACCCGGCAGGTGGCGGCGCACGCCGCCGTCCTCTCGGGCGTGAGGCCGGAGGTGCTGCTGCGCATGCTGCCCCTCATCGGCGCCATGATCATGGGCGGCCTGTTCAAGGTCGCCATGGAACAGGGGATGGGGCAGTTGCTTGCCCAGTCGGCCGAGTTCATGCAGCGGGCCGGCGGCGCCGCGCCAGCCCGGCCGCCCCAGCAGCCGCCGCCGAGCACGACCGACAGCGCCGCCGACATGATGGGCCAGATGGTCGCCAACTCGCTCAAGGCCGTGTTCAGCGTTTTCCCGGCGCAGTCGAAGCCGGACGCTCCGGTGGCGCCGGCAGCCGCCCCCGCTCCACCCCGGCCGAGCCCGCCCCCGCCGGCCGCAGCGGCCGCGGCTCCGCCACCGGAGAGCCCTGCGGAGCCCGCCAGCGCCGGCGCCGGCGATGAGGCGTTCGATGCCGCCAAGGCGGGCTTCGAGCACTTCAGCCGCATGTTCGAGACCGGACGCACGGTGCAGGACCAGCACCTGGCTACCATGCGCGCCATCTTCGACAGCTTCGCGCCGAAGAACGGCGCCGCCAAGCCGGCCGGTTCCGACTGAAGCACTCATGATCTGTTGAATCTGGAACGCATCCCATGCGCGGCACACGCCCGCGCAAGAGAAGCTCTGCAATTTGAACGGAGGGCTTCATCCGATCAGCCGAATTTAACTGATCGGAAAGCGCTGCGGCTCGGGGCCGCTCAGCCCCCGCGCGCCACCGCCCGATAGCCGATGTCGCGGCGGCAGAAGCCCTCCGGCCAGTCGATGCGATCGACGCCGGCATAGGCGCGCCGCTGCGCTTCGGTCACCGTGGCGCCCGTCGCCGTCACGGCGAGCACCCGGCCGCCGGCGGCGACGAGCCTGTCACCATCGGCCCGGGTGCCGGCCTGGAACACCATCAGGCGGGGATCCGCCGCCTCCGCCGCGGCGATGCCGCGGATCTGGGAACCGCTCGTCACCGGCCCCGGATAACCGCGGGTGGCCATGACCACCGTGAGGGCGGCCTCGAGCGACCAGCCGACCGCGACATCGTGCAGGCCGCCGTCGATCGCCGCGAGGGCCACATCGACCAGATCGCCTTCAAGGCGCGGCATCAGCACCTGGCATTCCGGATCGCCGAATCGGGCGTTGTACTCGATGAGCTGGGGGCCGGCGGCGGTCAGCATCAGTCCGGCGTAGAGCACGCCGACGTAGGGCGTGCCGCGCCGGGCGAGGCCCGTCACCGTCGGCACGATGATCTCGGCCATGATGCGCCGTTCCAGCTCGGGGGTGACGACCGGCGCCGGCGAATAGGCGCCCATGCCGCCGGTGTTGGGACCCTGGTCGCCGTCGAAGGCGCGCTTGTGGTCCTGGGCCGTGCCGAAGGAAATCGCCGTGGTCCCATCGGAAATGGCGAAGAAGCTCGCCTCCTCGCCGACCAGGCAGTCTTCGATCACCACCTCGGCACCGGCCGCGCCAAGCCCGCCCCCGAACATCATGGCGAGCGCCTCCTCCGCCTGCGCCACCGTCTCGGCGACGACGACGCCTTTGCCGGCGGCGAGCCCGTCCGCCTTGACGACGATCGGCGCGCCGCGGGCGCGCACGTAGGCGCGGGCCGCCTCCAGCTCGTCGAAGCGGGCAAAGCCGGCGGTCGGGATGCCGAACTCGGCACAGAGCTCCTTGGTGAACGCCTTGGAGCCCTCGAGCTGCGCCGCCGCCCGGGTCGGGCCGAAAGCCTTGATACCCTGGGCGACGAGGTCGTCGACGAGGCCGCCGACCAGCGGCGCCTCCGGACCGACGAACACGAGCCCGATAGACATCAACTTGCAGAAGGCTGCGACGGCGCCATGATCGGCCACGTCGAGCGTGACGTTCTCGCCGATGGCGGCGGTGCCGGGGTTGCCGGGGGCGATGAACAGAAGGTCGCAGCGCGGGCTCGCTGCCAGCTTCCAGGCGAGCGCATGCTCGCGCCCGCCCGACCCGATGAGAAGAATGTTCATGGCCGCGGCTTATAAGCGCGATCGGGAAGGGTGGATACGGGTTTGACGGGAGCGGTCCCCCGCCTCGCGGTCACACGGTCAAGGTGTGAACCGCGCCGTCGCCGAACTCGCAATCCAGCAGCCAGTCCTCACCCACCTTGCGAACGTGGAAGAAGGTGGCCCCGTCACCCGGCGCCGGCCGCACCGTGTCGACGACGCAGCTGTAGTGCCCTGAGCTGTGCTCGATGGCGATCGTCTCGCTCGCCACGACGTCCTCGGCAACTCCGTTGGCAAATGGAAACGGCCCATAGAGCGCCGCGGTGTGGATCGAATGGGCGCGGACGAGCCGGTTGCCGGCGCTGTCGAAGAGGTCGACCGTGGCAACGTAGCCGCGATGCTCGTCCCCGGAGAGAAAGACGACCCGCTCGATCCGATTCGCCGCGATGAAGGCGAGCACCTCGCGCAATGTATGGGGATAGCCGTCCCAGCCGTCCGAATACAGAGCGCTGAGGTTGGTCGGGTCGAGGCGCCGATCGCGCTGTACCGCGCGCCGGTGGCGCGGCAGCAGCATGACGGGAGAGACGATGAACTTCGGCCCCGGCGCGCTCGACAGCCAGCATTTCAGCCGGTCCATCGTGGCCTCGTCGAACAGGGTGGCATCGGCGAGGCTGCCCACCCTGCGGTGCGATCGCCGGGTGCGCGTATCGAGGAGGAAGAACGGAAAGCCGTCGAAATCGAATGTTTCGATGTCGTCCTTGATGCCGCGCTGATACTTGGCGAACATCGCGACGCCGTGTGTCTTGTTCATCTGGTTGAGCGGATCGTCCGGCACTGCGACCGGCTCCCAATTGTCCGCTATCTCGTGGTCGTCGAGAAGCATGAACGAGGGGGCACGGCGCAGCGCGCTGCGAACGTTGGGCTGGCGCAGCCAGGCCTCGTAGGGCAGCCGGAAACGGCTGTCCTTGCTGGCGGGATCGTAGAGGCCGGCGGTGGGATCGACATAGACTTGGTCACCCGCGAACAGCATGAAGCGTGGGGCGAGCCCTGGATCGTCTTCAAAACGCTGCACGATCCGCTCATAGGAGCGATAGGCGACCGCCGCATCGAAGAAGCCGCCCGGGTATTGGCAGGAGGCCAGCGAAAAGCGCGTGCCCGCCGGCGCCGGAGCCGGAAGCGGCGCGAAGGGCGGATCGTAGGGGATGACGCCGTCCATCAGATCCCGGTCCATTTCGTTCAGACCGCCCACGGTGTCGCCGGTGCCCGCCTGATCGAACTGCATGGTCATCGGGCTTCGTTCGACGCGCGTCCGCCCCGGCGCGGCCTCCAGCATAGGGCGTGATGCCTGTGTCAAGCCGCGATAGGTCAACCGATGCGCCGCGGCCGTGGCCGGACCTGCGGGGCGGCGCTTGGGCGTGGGCATGCCCAGCGCATGGCAGACGGCCCGCGCCATCTGCGTGAATTGGCGGTAGGCGAAGCCGTGGGCCGGCCTCGACTCGCGGGAAGGTGGGATCGTGGGCTCAAGCCTGTACACCTTTCGCGTCTGCGAGTCGGCCCAGAAGTAGTCCCTCGTCGTCTTCGCCGCGCCGATCCCGGCGAGCAGTTCGTCGGACTCGTCGTAGACCAACAGGACGAGGAGAGCGTTGCCGGGATGACGGGCATCATAGCCGGGCATCGCTGTGGGCAGTGGTGCCTCGAAGGCATCCCAGCCGGTATCGTGCAGCTCCTGCGATCTGTAGATGGCCAGGTGGTCGAGGACGTATGACAGGTCCCAAGGCCGTCCGGCGTCGTCCGGACGTCGGATGTCGTCGCCCACGAGCTCGATGCGCAGCATCGCGACGGCTTCGGCCTCCCGGTGCGACGGCAGCGCTCCGACGCGCACGACGAGTGTCGCGCGGTCGGGCCGCTCTTCCGTAACAATCGGCCCGATCCACGGGGGATAAGCCGTCTTGCCTCCGCCTTCATTGTTTGGTCGATCCGGGATGTCGGTCTCGAGAAATGACCTGATCCGCGCAAATATATCCAGTCGACCGGTGCCGATCAGCGCGTCCTGATGGCCGGCCTGCCAGTTGACGTAGGGCGCGAGGTAGATGCGTCCGGCATCGCTGAGGACCTTGTGCATGCGATCAACGGTCGACACGTGGGACAGGCCGTTCGCACCTCCATGCAGGCTGAAGGTCGGAAACGGCCAGTTCTCGCGAAACTGGCGGCGCGACACATAGGTGTTTTGACCCTTGTAGTCGGTCATGACGGCATAGCGCGCGAAGTGCACGGTCGTCGCCACCGTTTTCAGGTTGAGCGGACCGAAATGCTCGTCGATGTGGCGCAACATGAGAGGCTCCATGTTGGCCACATTGAAATCCCGGCCGTACAGGGCATCCATGCGATGTCGCGTTCGCGTCCAGGGTGTTCGTGCTGCCGGCCACAACGGGTTCTCGATGTCGTATTCTTCGTCGCTGTACGGCAAGGTCGCGAGAACCCGGTCCAGGAGACCATCCAGGAGTGTCGGATTGGGCGGCCGGAATTCGTAGGCGTCCGGCAGGAAGTCCAAGAGATAGCGGACCGCATAGGCGCGAAAGATGTTCGCCGGCGTAAACACGACGAGAGGTCCGACCTGGGTGAACGCCGCGCGGCCGATGAGCTTGCTCAGCCTCTTTCCGGGCGGGCTGACGTCACCGAGCACCGCCATGCTGAAGACGACCGTTCCCATGCAATGGGCGATGACGTCCACCTTGCCGTCGATCGAGGCGCCGGCCGCCCTCTCGATCACCGCGCGGACGTCCGTCCTGGCGATCTGATCGAAGCTCCACGGTGCCTTCGCCGTCTCGTGCGCGGGGCTGGTCCTCAGGTCGGCAATCCAGACGTCGCGCCCCGCGTCCCACAGGTAGCTGGCGAGATTGGGGTTCACGGCGTGGTGCGCGAAGGTGGTGCCGCCGGCGCTGTAGCCATGCAGCATGACGACCGGCCGCTGCGCCGGCCCGCCGACCGGTTGCGCATAGCGCGTGAGCACCACTCGGCCTTTGACCGGCTCCGCGCCGAGGTCCGGTATCTCGTCGTCCAGGTCGATCGGGATGATCTCGGCCGGAACGAAACCGCCGCCTGGAACCATGAGCTCTCGAGGCGGGCGGAAGACGATCTCGCCCGCGCCCCCGTCATTGTCGGGGGCGCGGAAGCTCCAGATGTGCAGGCCGAGCAGCAGTCGCAGGACGTAGCCTAGGAAGCTCGCAAGGTCGCTCAGGGCACTCACGCCGTCGCGCTGATGTGTGATCTGGATCAGCGGGACGCCGATGCGCGCCAGGAAGCCCACATCCAGCTTGAGCATGCGCGCGCCCCGACCCTCGAGGCCCGGGAACTCGCGCAGCGTGACCTCCATCAGCTGGCGCCAGGGATTGGCGCGGCGCCGGTAGGTGAAGGACTTGGCGCCGACGATCCGGTCGCCTTCGAGGACGAAGCGCGAGTCGGTAGCCGGCGTGCCGATGGTGAGTTCGTAGACAAGCGCTCTGATTTCACCGGCGCAGCTCGCGATGCCGATCGCCGACTTGAGGCGGCTGAGCGGGTCGGGGCCGCCGTCGCCGTCGACGAACGCCTGGTAGCTGTCGCGGAGCCCCCGGTTCAGCAGCCATGCCGTACCGGCCGTGAAGATGCGCCGCAGGGCCGACCTCTCTTGCCGCTCGAAGACCTTCAGGCGGCCCGTGAGCGGCGCGCTGAAGACGGCCATGGCATCCAGCTTCTGCTCCCTCAGGCGGGGGGGATCCCAGGTCTGCTCGAGCATCTCCCAGTCAGCCTGCGGAAAGATCCGGATCTCGCTGCGCGCCAGGGCCGACGACTGATCGCCAGCCACCTCCAGCACCGGCTCCCCGCCCCGCCCCGGGATGAGGTCGGCGACAGCTTTCGGGCGGAAGCGCAACGTCAATTCGACGACGTAGTCCGCCGTTGGGGCACCCTTGGGGCTCAGCCGCAGGGGGCCGACGAGCCGCTCGATGATCTCGACCTCCGTGCGGGCGGGAGGCATCGCGACGTCGACCTCGCGGAACACCGGGCGGACGAGCACCTGACCGCTGCGCGCCGGCAGGCCAGGTTCAAATTCCCATTGCTGGGCCAGCGTTTCGGCCGCCCGAAGCGCCACCGCAGAGATCGTCAGGGCTGGATTGATTCCGAGAGCTGTCGGGATGACCGAGCCGTCCAACACCACGAGGCCGTTGTGGACCGCGTCGGACGCATCGGTCGAAAAGACCCGGCCGAGATGATCGACGACGCCGGCCGTACCATCGTCGGCCATCACGCACCCGCCAAGCGGATGCACCGTGAGCAGCGGTCCGCGCTGGCCGGCCAGCAGCCAGTTGAGCCCGGTCGGCAGGAGCTTCCAGATCGGATTGGCGATCACGCGCCCGCCGGTGCCCCGCGTGAGATCGGCGAGGGCCTCCACCCTCCGATCGTTGACGGGATCTTCGGGCAGCCCCGTGAACTGCATCCGCGCGATACCGTCACGGGCCACGCTCACGTCGCCCTCGAGCGTGATCGTGCCGGCTGCCCCATCGTCCCCCATGATCGCGTAGATTGCCGACCGCCCGATGCGCCGTCCGGGAGCCGCGTAGAGATCGGCGTCCGGATAGCCCTGAATGTGCTTCGACCGATCCGCTTCGTCCAAGCCGTGCAACGTGTTGACGACAGCAAACAGCTCAGTGAAGGCAAGGCGCAGGCTCGCCGGAACCGCCATCTCCTCGATCAGCACACCCGCGGTATCGCGCAGGTCGATGATACCGGTGATAGTTGGTCCGATGGCCCGCAGCGAAGGCTGAACCTCCTCGTCGGCCACGGCATCGACGGAGGCGGCCGTCGCATAGTCGGCGACGAGCATGTCGCCGTTGGTGGAGGCGCGTCGGCCGAGACGCGTGCCGGACACCGCCAGGCCCGCGGCCTGCGAGCGCATCAGGATCTCGGTCGAACCCAGTGTACCGGCGGCGAGTACCACCTTGCCGGCCCGGATCCTGAGCACCTCGCCGTCGCGCTTGCGCAGGCTGGCGTTGGTGTAGACGGCGTTGACGATCCAGCCCGCGCCCTCCGCTTCCACGCTCAGCACCGTCGCGCCGCTGAAGATCTCCGCTCCATTCTGCTGTGCGCGGACCAACAGCCCGACGTCGAGCGAATTCTTGGCGCCGAAGTTGCAGCCGGTCGCACAATCGCCGCAGCGCACACACTTGCCGAGCCGCACGTTGCCGGAGCTGGTCGATTGGCTCATGGCCACGGTGATCGCCGCCGGCCTGAAGCGGCCATCGGGTGCCACATCCCTGATGGATCTGAATTTTTGCGGCAGCCCATCGGGATGATCGGCGATCGTGTTCGGAACGCCGTCGATGCGCGCGCCGAGGAGCTCGGCGGCGCGGTCGAAGTATGGTTGCCATCCGGCGACATCGGCGAGCGCGCGCGGCCAGCCTTGGGCGAACACCGACGGCAGAGGCTGGTCCATCACGCCGGCGTTGATCAACGATCCCCCGCCGACACCATTGGCGACGACGGTCACCACATCGCCGCTCGCCCTGACGTCGAAGAGGCCCTCCTTCTGGTTGTCCCGTCGGAGGTGACCCGGTAGTTCCCCAAGCCCTACGGGGAATGAGCCCGGCAGATACTCCTTGCCGCGCTCCAGCACGGCTACCGCGATCGGAACGCCGTCCCGGTGACGCCCCGCAAACGTTGCCGCAGCAACGGCGCCGCCGTAGCCGCTGCCGATGACCAGAACATCGAAATGCGTTACCTGCGGCGCGCTGCGAACGCGGGCGACAAGCTGTTCAAATCCTTGTGAAACCCAGGCTGTATGGGACTCCCGGTCGAGTTCGGGTCTCATCATCTGAGCGTCACCCGCGACCGGGCGAACGTGGTTTGCGAAGTCGAAGCGACTGAGAATGCGGTGTCTGTCACGCTAGGCGCCCCCTGCCGAACATGCCCGCAACCATCATGCGCCGCCGCTCGCAAGCGGTCACGTGACGCCCCGCACCTGCAAAGCGCTCTGCGCCTTCGCCACCCTCCTCCGGCTGCGCCTGCGCAGGCCCAGTCGAAGCACAACGATCTTCTTTCTCTCACCTTGATATAGCGGTACGTGTGATGCCGGCGCCGGCAGGGCAACACTCATGTACGAGACTGGACACTTGCTGGAGAGCTTTCTACCGTTGCGCCTCCTCGAGCGGCTCTACGGCGAGTGCGGCACACGTCCCGCTGCCACGCAGTTTCCGGCCGCGATCCTGTTCATCGACGTTTCGCGTTTCACGGCCCTGGTCGAGCAATTCGCCCGTCGCGGCCATGGAGGCCTCGAGGAGATACCCAAGATCCTCGGCCAGTCTTACGCGCGATGCGCAGATCAGATCGGAGCCTGGTCCGGCGAGGTCGTGTATTTCGCCGGCGATTCTCTTCTCGCCTATTGGTCAGCCGACGACGGCAACCTGGAGCAGGCAACGCGCCTGGCCGTGCAATGCGCGCAGGCGATCTGTCGCGATCACGACGAGCGGTCGGGGGCGGCCCCGGGTGAAGCCGAGGCATCCCTGCACCTCGGCATTGGAGCGGGCCAGTTCTGGGCAGCCGCAGTGGGCGGAGAACCGGTCTGGAATCTGGTCGTCGGCGGCGATGCGGTCATCGATGCGGCCAACGCGCTGGCACGGGCCGGCAATTGGAATCTCGTGCTGTCCGACGCCGCAGCACGGCCCCTGTCCCGCCGTCCGCTCGAAGATGACGCAGCGCGCCCGGTGCAACCGTCCAGGCCGACCGACGACCTGCCGTGGCAATGGTTGGCCGGCTTCCTCTCGCCGCAGGTGCGGGACGCGATGTCGGCCCTGCCGCGAGGGACAGGCTCTGAAAGAGGGCCGGCTACCCCGGACGACGAACTGGCCCTGGCGCGCAAACGGCTCGACGCGCTAGCCGAAATCCGGCCGGTGTCGGCGCTTCTGGCGCGCATCGTGGGTCTCAGCTGGGACAGCTCCGATGCTCTCGATCGGCACCACGCCCTGTGCACGTCCCTGCAGCAAATCCTCAGCGATTGCGGTGGGCCCCCCGGTGAACTGCTGTTCGACGACAAGGGACTGATCTTTATCGCTGCCTTCGGTGCCCACGGCACCTTCCGCCGCGACGACCCGCGGCGTGCCGTCGATGCCGCCCGCGCGATCACGTCGGCCCTTCGGCAGTCGGGGCTCGACGTGTCGATCGGCGTGGCGACGGGCGACGCGTCCTTTCACGTCGTCGGTAGCGCACAGCGCCGGCAGTTCATGGTCCTCGGCCAGTCGGTCAATCGGGCGGCACGCCTGATGACGTCGACCGAGCGAGACATCCTCTGCGACGCGCCGACCGAACGGGCGGTGCGGGCCACCTACCAATTCGAGCGGAGCGGAACGCTTCAGCTCAAGGGGCTGGGCGACATGGCCCCCGTCTTCCGCCCGATCGCGAGCCGCCGCCCGTCGTTGACATCGCCGAAATTGATCGGGCGGCAAACCGAGCTGGCGTTCCTGAGGTCGACCTTCGCCGCCACGCGCAGCGGTGGCAATCGGCTCACGGTCGTGCTCGGCGCGCCGGGCATCGGTAAGACGACCCTGGTCAATGCGTTCGCCGACGAGCTGCGAGGAGCGGGCATGACCGTGTCCCTGTCCGGCGCGGAACGGAACGACCGCCGCACGTCTCTGCTCGCCTGGCGGGGCGTGCTGCGATCGCTCGTCGGCCTGCCCGCGGACGCTGACGGAAACGAGATCTTTCGCTGCGTCGGTGAACGCGTGCATGGCATGCCCGGGATCGCCGAGCGCTTGCCGCTGCTCGGCGATGCCTTGGCCATCGTGACGACGCAGACCGAAGGGACACGGCATCTGGAAGGCGCCCACCGCGCCGACGCAACAATGCGGCTCGTCGGCGCCATCGTCGGCGCCCTGGCACCGCGGCCGCTGACGCTGATCCTCGAAGACAGCCAATGGCTCGACTCCGCGTCGTGGCGCCTCATCGAATGGGTGCTCAGTTCGCTCGAGTCGCTGATGCTGGTCCTGTGCGTGCGTGCGGAGGAGGTTCCCCAGGAGATCAAGACCCTTCGGCGCCGGGCGGGCGCGGCGCGCCCGGGCACCGCGTCCGATGGCGCTGCCCGCTATCTGCGCGTTCTGGAACTCGCTGAACTCGGCGAGGCGTCGATCCACGAACTGGTCGCCCGCACCCTCAGCGGAACGCCTCCCCAGGCGGAGATCACGCACCGGGTCGCCGCCCTCGCCGGCGGCAATCCGTTCTTCGCCGAGGAGATCGCGCTCACCCTCAAGGGCGAAGGCTTGATTGCCGAGCGCGACGGGTATTGGCGCTCCATCCGACCGCTCGATGAGCTGCGCTACTTTGAAGGCGTCGAACGGGTCATTCGCGAGCGCGTCGACCGCCTGGACAGCGTCGTCCGCGAAGTGATCCGGGCCATGGCCGTCATCGGCCGCACCTTCAGCAGCGGCGCTCTCCTGGCGCTCCATGACGGTGCGATCGACGAAGCGGTGGAGACGCTGATCGAGGCCCAGTTGATCCGCCCCACCGCCATGCCCGGGCTGTACGAGTTTCGCCATAGCCAAATCCGGGACGTGATCTATGCCTCCATCCCCGGCGGGTTGCGCCGGCAACTGCACGAGGCGCTGGCGAGCTGGATCGAGTCGAGCCGGCCGGACGCCATCGACGCCGAGATTGCGGTGCTCGTCCAGCACTTCCAGGCTGCCGGCAACAACGAGAAGGCCGTGAAGTATGCGGACCTGGCGGCGACCCACGCGCTTCAGGTCGGCGCATTTCGTGAGGTGGAGTCGTTCGTCGAGATCTGCCTGGAGCATGAACCCAAGCGACAGCTCTGGACCGACGAGCAGAAGCTCAGGTCGGTGCGCTGGCGACGGCAGCTGGCCGAAGCGCACTACAGCCGAGGCGACATCCATGCGCAGGGCGTCGCCGCCAGGCATGCCCTCAGCGTGGTCGGAAACCCCGTTCCCCAGACCGCTACAGCGACCTGGATGAAGCTGATCGGTCGCACGGTGCGGCTTGCGGTCCGGCAGGCTCTTCCGCCGAGGCCGGAACTCGGCCGCGACGCCGACAAGCTGCGCTGGGAAGCAGAGCTCGCCCGTTGCCTCAATCAGGCGGCGATGGTGGACTATTTCGAGGTGCGCTTCTCCCGCGGTATGTGCAACTTGATCGGCGCTGTCCTTCACGCCGAGCGCACCGGGCTCTCGGCCGACACGGCGATCGCCTCATCGCAACTGGGATGCGGCCTCGGCATGCTCGGCTGGCGGCGATCGAGCGACCACTTCATCGGACGGGCCGAGTCGGCCGCGCTCGCTCTCGCGGACCCCGCCCTGCATGCGCACGTGTGCATCCTGGACGCGCTCTGGCGGCTCGGCCGGGGCGAGTGGCCGATGGTCGACAGCCGCATCGATCAGGCCCAGGATCTATCGTTGAAAGCCGGCGACCAGTTGCGCTGGTGCAATGCCCAGGGCATGCGCTTCTGGACACAATATTACCGCGGCGACCAGGGCGCCTGGGAGCCGACCACGGCCGCACTGCTGTCGCGGGCGCAGAACGCGGGCAACGTCCAGCAGGAGATCTGGGCGCTGCGCTGCAAGGCCCTCTGTCTGCTGCACACGGACCGCCCGCGCGAGGCGGCGGACCTCCTGCGGCTCATTTCCTCCGCCGATTATCACGTCATCGATCTCGCGGCACGAATCTCGGTCATGGGCGCGCTCGCGCTGGCGTATGCCCGCACCGGCCGGCCCAGCGAAAGCATCGAGGCCACGGTCGAGACGCTGCGTCTGTTGCGGGGGATGCCGCGGCCATCCTCGCACAGCACCATCGTCGGCATCTGCGGTGCGCTCGAGGTGCTGCTGCGCGGTCGCGAAGCCGGCCTTGCCCAGCGGGATGACCGGTGGCGCAGCTGGGAGCTGCAGGCGCTGGCCGAACTGAGGCGCTACTGCAAAGTGTTTCCGGTGGGATTGGCACAGCTCGGCCTGTGGACCGGTGTGGCACACTGGCTGTCCGGCAGACGCGATGATGCGACCGCCTCATGGCAACAGGCCTTCATGGCCGCTCGCCGCTTCTCGCTGCGCCGGGACGAGTCGATGATCGCGGCCGAAATGCGCCGTCGGCTCGACCGGAAGCTCGAAGCCCAGGGCGAATACCACATCATCGGCCCGGAGCCGTGATCGCGCCGTGCGCGCAGATCTAGCCCGTCCCCACCCGCCGGCCATGCTCGTCGATCACCCGCTCGCCGTCTTCCTTGACGAACTCGCCTTGCGGACCCGGCAGCAGATCGAGCACCAGCTCGGAGGGGCGGCACAGCCGCACCCCCTTGGGGCTCACCACGATCGGCCGGTTGATGAGGACAGGATTCTCGACCATGGCGTCGATCAGCTCCGCATCGGCCAGCGCCGGGTCGTCGAGCCCGAGGTCGGCGTAGGCCGTGTCCTTGGCGCGGATGGCGCCGCGGGCGTCGAGGCCCATGCGGTGGATCAGTTCGCGCAGCATGAAGCGGCTCGGCGGTGTCTTCAGGTATTCGATCACGTGCGGCTCGATGCCCGCGTTGCGGATCATGGCGAGCACGTTGCGCGACGTGGCGCAGGCGGGGTTGTGATAGATGATCACGTCCATGTCGGCCTCCCGGCGGGGATGAGCAAACCCTGATCGCGGCTCGCGCCGCCGTCAGCAGCTCAAGGCATCGCACGCGCTGACGGAGGACACCATCCGCGCAAGCGATCTGCTGCCGGGATAGCCGAGCACGCCCATGCCGGCGAGCACGAACGAGGGCGTCGCCGACAGGCCCAGGGAGGCGGCCAGCTTCATCTGGGCCGTGAGAGCTGCCCGCACCTGAGCGCTGTCCGCGGTCTTTTCGATGGTGGCACGCGGAAGACCCAGCCCTGCGGCCGCCTGCAACGCGGCCGGCCCGTCGATGAGCCCCCGGCGGGCGAACAGCGCCCGGTGCAGCGCATAGGCGGCCGCGGCGCCCTTCAGCTTCAGCACGGCGAGTTCCACCTTGGCAGCCTGCGCCGACTGCGGCGACAGGATCGGGTTGTTGAGCAGCCCGATGCGAAGCTCCGGATGGGCCTTCAGCAGCGCTTCGATGTCATCGGCTGCCTTATGGCACCAGGGACAATTGTAGTCGTAGGCCTCGACGAAGGTGACATCGGGCTTGTCCGCGCCGACCCAGACGACCCCGACGAGCTCCTCGAGCTGCGACGTGAGCTCCACCGGCAACCGCAGGTTCGGCACCGGCGCACCATCGTCGGAGGTCAGCGGCAACCATTGGCCGGTATCCTCCGCCCGCCCGCGCGCGACGGGCAGGAAGGCCCCCGCCACGGCTGCCGCGGCGGCCCCTGCCAGAATCCGTCGTCGATCGATCATGATGGCCACCCTCGCAGCTTGCCTCGACGCTCCGACGAATCGCCGGCCGGGCGCGGGGCGCCAGGCCAGCTCGACCAGGGAGATAGGGCGGGATGATGGCTGCGACGGCGATCGGCGCGGCGCTGCCCGCGCTACGGCAGGCGGCAAAGGCTGCTGCCCCCGGCTCCCAGGGAGTGGCGGCGCTTCGCCCCTCAGGCCGGCGGCTGCGGCCAGGGGCGCTGCGGTCCCCGCATTGTTTCGAATGCCCTGGCCATGCGCAGCACGCCGATATCGTCGAAGCGGCGTCCCACGATCTGGAGGCCGATGGGAAAGCCCGCCGCGCTGTAACCGGCATTGATCGACGCGGCCGGGTTCTCGGCCATGTTCCATGGCACGGTGAAGCCGATGTGCTGGAGAGGCAGCCCCGGATCGTTGGTGGGCGAGGCAAATTCAGCCGGGAAACTGACCACGGGCGCGACCGGCGACACGATGTAGTCGAGCTCGGCGAAGGCCTGCGCCGCTTGGGCGCGAATGGTCATGGTGCCGTTGTAGCCGTGCATGACATCGAGGGCCGAGCACGCCGCGCCGCTCTCCGCCCAGGCGCGGATGTACGGCAGCAGCCTGGCGCGCCGCTCCGGCGGAAGCTTGCGCACATCATCCCACGAGCGCACGCGCCAGAACCGGTCGAGACCGTCGAGCAAGTCCTGGTCCATGACCGGGCCGACCTCGCTGACGACGGCGCCGGCGGCGGCGAAGGCACGCGCGGCATCGATGATCACCGGACGGATCTCGGCATCGAGCGGCAGGCCCGAGCCGGCGTCGAGCATCAAGCCCATGCGCTTGCCCTTGACCTCGCCATCGAGGGCCGTCCAGTCGAGGGCGTCGGGCGGCAAGCTCATGTGATCGCGCCAATCGGGCCGCGAGAGCACGCCCATCATCAGCGCCGCGTCCGCCACGGTGCGCGTCAGCGGCCCGGCGCAGCGGCCGAAGTAGGGCGGATCGACGGGCACCCGGCCGTTGCTCGGCTTCAAGGCGAAGATGCCGCACCAATTGGCCGGCAGGCGCACCGAACCGCCAATGTCGCTGCCGAGGTGGAGGGGGCCGAAGCCCGCCGCGCAGGCAGCCCCCGCACCCGCGCTGGATCCACCGGTGTTTTTACTGAGATCCCACGGGTTGCGCGTCAGGCCGTGGAACAGCGAGAGACCCGACGACAGCATGCCGTACTCGGGCATGGTGGTCTTGGTGTAGGCGATGGCGCCGGCCTCCCGGAGCCGGGCCGCCGGCGGCGCATCTGCCTGCTGCGGCACCAGTTCGGTGGCCGCACTGCCGAGCGGCATGGGCACGCCCTTGGTGGCGATGTTCTCCTTCAGGGTCACCGGCACGCCGTCGAGCGGGCCCGGCGGCTCGCCGCGCCGCCACCGTGCCTCCGATTGGCGCGCCGCCGCGCGTGCCGCGTCGGGCTCGAAGGCATAGAGCGCGTTGATATGCGGGTTCCAGGCGCCGATGCGGGCGATCACGTCGTCCATCACCTCGACCGGCGAGATGTCGCGCCTGCGATACCCGGCAACGAGATCGAGGGCCGTCAGGTCATGCAGGGCGGCTGGACTGGACATGGCTCACGTCACTCCCGGGACACGGACGGCGCAGGCAAGACCGATGCCCATCCGCCGATCATGCGCCGGGTGAAGCCCCGTCTCTACACGCGCGGCCGCGCGCACCCCTCAACCCACGTATGCGCTCAGCCGTGGGGCAGGCCATAGAAGCGCGCGGGGTTGTCCACCAGGATGCGCCGCTGCATGCCCGGGTCGGAGGTATAGTCCGCGAGCCCGTCGAGAAGCTCACCGACATCCGGGCGTTCTTCGGCATCGTAGAGCCCGACGTGGGGCCAGTCGCTGCCCCAGACCATGCGATCGGGCGCCGCCGCGATGAGCGCGCGCGCGAACGCGTAGGTGTCGCGAAACGGCTTGGGCTCACCCGACAGGCGAAAGCCGCCCGACAGCTTGACGTAGCAGCCGGTATCGCGGACCAGGCGCAGGACAGCCTGGAAATCCGGCTGGGCGATGCCCGCCGGGGCCGGGCACCAGCCCATATGGTCGATGATGAAGGGCACGCGAAGCCGTGCCAGGCGCGGCTCCAGCTCCGAATACGACGGGCCCTTGACGGCGACCTGTATATGCCAGCCCAACTCGGCGCAGCGGTCGGCCAACGCCTCGAGGCTGCGCATGCCGACCCCGCCGCCGACGATATCGAGGATGCGGATGCCGGTGACGCCGGCATCCTTCAGTTCGGCGATCACCGCATCCGGCGTGGCTGCATCGACGACGGCGACGCCGCGCAACCGGTCCGGATAGCGCCGCAGGGCCTCGAGCAGCAGGCGATTGTCGGTGCCATGGGCGCTGACCTGGACGAGCACGCCGTAGGCGAGCCCCACCCGATCGAGCATGGCGATGAAGTCGGCCGGCGGCGCGGCAGGCGCGGTGAAGTGGCGGTCCGGGACCAGGGGGTGATCGGGAGGGACGCCGATCACGTGCGCATGGGTCTCCCAGGCCCCGGGCGGCACCTGGAGGCGGCGCGGCGGGCTCGCCCGGCGCGGCGGCAGGCAATCGCGAATGGTCCCGTCGTAGTGGAACATGCTCACCTCAGGTCGTCGCGGGATCGAGGATGAAGTCGACGCCGGTGTCCGCGGCTACTTTGCGAACCGCGTCGAGAAACGCGCCGTTCAAGGGGATGCCGGTGGTGAGCCGCTCGGCCCGGCGCTCGAACTCCGGTTCGCCCGCCACGACGACCGGGTGCAGAGGATCGACCGCCGGTGTCGCCCGGAGCGCGTCGACGATGGCCGCGGCCTCCTCCTCGAACGAGCCACCGAGGCGGAAGGCCCGGGGATCCAGCGCAAGAAAGAAATGGCCGATGTTGTCGGGCGCGCCCGGTGCCGCATCCCGAACCCGAAACGGCGAAAACGAACCGCCGGCAAGGGTGCTGCCGAGAAGCTGTGCCATCACGGCAAGGCCGTAACCTTTGTGCGCCCCGGTGTCGCGCGAGCCGCCCAGCGGCATCAGGCCGCCGACGCCCCCGTCCATGCAGAGGCGGAAGCCCTCGTGGGGATCGGTCACCGGCCTGCCGGCACCATCCACCACCCAGCCCATCGGCAACGGCGTATCGTGGTAGCCGTAGACCTTGACCTTGTTCGCGGCGACCGCCGATGTCGACATGTCGAGCAGGAAGGGATCGTGCCCGGCGGCGGGCGCTGCGAATGCGATCGGGTTCGTGCCCAGCATCGGAAGGGTGCCGCCGGTCGGAAGCACCGCAACGGTGCGGGCCGAGGAGGTCACCAGCGCCAGCACTCCGCGGCGGGCCGCCATCTCGGCGTAGAGCCCAGCCGCGCCAAAATGATGCGAGTTGAAGACCGAGACCGCACCGATGCCGCCGGCCAGGCATTTATCGACCGCGAGGTTCATCGCCATGATGGCGACGCCGTGGCCGAGCCCCGCATCCGCGTCGATCACCGCCGTCGCCGCGTTTTCCCGCACGGTGCGGGGGCAGGCCTTCATGTTGAGACCGCCGGCCCGTCGCATCTGGTCGTAGAGCGGGAGCATCGACGCGCCGTGGGATTCGATGCCGCGCAGATCCGTCTCGACGAGGCAGTCGGCGACGACCGCCCGATCCGCCTCGGGCATGCCCCAGGCCTCCAGCACGAGCAGCACCTGCTGCTTCAGCAGCGCGGGCGTGACGTGGACAAGGCGTTCAGCCGTGGAAGAAGTCATTCTCGGTGCCGCAGGATGAGAGCGATCAGGATTTGATTGCAGCGGCCCGCTCCGCCGCCAGCAGCCACGCGAGCGCCTGCTCGGCGTCGAGCGGCTCCGCCGCCGGGGGCCGGGCGCGGGCCAGCTCCGCCGTGCGACGATAACGCTCGATCGCCGCCCGCGTGGTCAGGCTCGGCAGGCCGAGGGCCAGGATCTCGTCCTCGGCTTGCTGCATTTCAGTCAGCCGGCGGGCCGCGTGCGGCGGATGGGTGCGCAGATACATGGCGATGTGCTCGCGCAGCGGCGCGCGATCGAAATCGGCGAGTTGCCCGACCAGCTCGGCCCGGAGCCCCATCGCTTCAGCGGCCAGCATCGCCTCGTTGACCACCGCGTCGAGGCCCTTGGCGAAGACGCTGCGCAGCAGCTTCAGCTTGGAAGCGTCGCCGACGGCTGAGCCCGCCCGCGCATCCACATGGAAGCCCAGAGGCGTCGCCATGGCGGCGAAGCGTGCGGCCGCCGGCCCCGATGCCAACAGCGGGGTGCCGATGCCGTGCAGGCTGACGGCGCCCATGATGGCCACGTCGACGTAGTTTTCGGCCCCCGCAGGCATGACCCCGGCCGCGGCGGCGACATCGCGCGGCGCCGCGGAGGTGAGATCGGCGACGATCGTCCCGCGTGCCACGGCCGGTGCGATCTGCCGTGCGACGGCGAGCAGGCTCTCTCCCGTGGTGGTGATCAGCACCAGATCGGCGCGGGCAGCGGCGGCAGCAGCGTCGGCCGCGAGCGCCAGGCCCAGATCCGCCGCGGCGCGCTCGGCCCGGGCCGAAGGGCGCGATGCGATACGAAGGGCGACGCCCCGACCATGCAGCGCCTTGGCGAAGATCCTGCCGACCTCGCCGAGGCCGATGAGCGCGATTGTAGGAGACGAAGCGCTCATCTGGTGTTGGTGACCAGCGGACACTCGCTCTCGGCGAGAGGCCGGAAGGCCTGGTCACCGGGGATGACGTCGATGGTCTTGAAGTAGTCCCAGGGCTCCTTGGACTCGTCGGGCGACTTGATCTGCAAGATCTGCACGGGGTGCAGCATGCGCCCATCGGCGCGAATGACGCCGTCACCCAGCAGCGGGTCCTTCACGGGAGCGGCCTTCAGCAGATCGACGATCTTCTTGCCGTCGGCAGTGCCGACCTTCTCGACGGCGCCGAGATAGGCCAGAACCGCCGAGTAGACACCCGCCTGCAGCGCATCGGGGTGGATGCCGTTGTTGCGCTTGGAAAGCTCGGTCGCGAACGCGCGCGTATCGGCGTTCTCCGTCCAGTTCATGCTGCCGGCCGCGAGCAACCCTTGCGTATCCTTCAGCCCGGCGGCATGGACGACGGCCAGATTGAACTGTGGCGCGACGATCTTGTAGCGGTCCGAGGTGATGCCGAACTCGCGTGCCTGCTTCACCGCGTTCGAGAGATCGCCGCCGCCGTTGGCGAGGACGATGACATCGGCCCCCGACGCCTGCGCCGTCAGGATGTAGGAGCTGAAGTCGACGGTGTTGAGCGGATGCTTGACCGAGCCGACGACCTCGCCGCCCTGGGCCTTGACGAGTTTGGAGACGTTCTCCTCCAGGCTGTGTCCGAAGGCGTAGTCGACGGTGATGAAGAACCACTTCTTGCCACCGCGCTGCATCACCGCCTTCACCAGGGCGTTGGCGTTGCCGTACGAGTCCCAGGACCAGTGAATGGTATTGGGCGAGCACTGCTTGCCCGTGAGCTCCGTCGTACCGACGCCCGACGGGATCATCACCTTGTTGCGCTCGCGGGTGATGCCGACGGCGGCCAGCGCCACGGCCGAGTTGGCGAAGTCGACGACCATGTCGACGTCCTCCTGGTCGTACCAGCGGCGGATGATGGCGGCGCCGATATCGGCCTTGTTCTGGTGATCGGCAAAGATCACTTCGATCGGGCGGCCGGCCGCCCTGCCCCCATAGGCCTCGGCGGCCATCTTCGCGGCCTGCACCGCACCATTTCCGGTCAGGTCGGAGAACACGCCGCTCATGTCGGTGAGCACGCCGATCTTCACCGTCCCCGTCCTGTCGCCCGCCTGCGCCGCTCCCGCTATCGCAAAACCGGCAAGGCCCAAAGCCGCCATCAATAGCTTCATGGTGGTATCCCCCGTCTTGTACTTATTTCTTGAAGTCGATGACGCGCGCGTCGACGTATTCGAGCTCGCGACGCAGGATTTTTTCGGTCTGTGTGCGTGGAATGCGGTCGATCCGCTCGGCATAGCGCGGCAGCATGTAGCCCGGCACGTGGTCGGCGAGATGGCTGCGGATGTGCGCTAGGTCGAAGCCCGCCTCGGCCACCACGACCGCCTTGATCTCGTCGCCCATGATCGGGTCAGGGACCGCCACGACGGCGCAGTCGGCGATGCCCGGCAGCTTGCGCAGGTGCTGCTCCAACTCGTCGGGCGAGATCATCTCGCCGCCGCGTCGGATGACCTCCTTGGAGCGCCCGTGGAAATAGAGATAGCCGTCGTCGTCGAAGCTGCCGATGTCGCCGGTGTGGAACCAGAAGTTGCGGCTGGCCTTGGCCAGTTCCTCGGGCTTTTTGTAGTAGCCCATCAGGATGACGTTGGGCTTCGACGGACGCACGACGATCTCTCCGCGCGCGCCGATCGGCTGCGGGTTGTCGTCGGCATCGACGATGCGGACCTCCACGTCGGCGCGAACCCGGCCGTTGGCGCCCAGCTTGTGGTCCGCAGCGGTGCTGCCCGAGACCCAGCCGCCCACCTCGGTCATGCCGTAGAGCTCGTGAACCTTGATGCCGAAGCGGGTCTCGATGGTCGAGGCGAGCTCGCGCGTCGTGCCGCCGCCGATGGCAAAGCGCATGGCATGATCGCGGACCGGATCGGCGTAGCGGGCCGCGAGGATGGCAAGAACGGTGCCGACGAAGGTGCAGCCCGTCGCACCGAGCGCCCGTGCCTCGTCGAAGAAGCTCGTCGCCGAAAAGCGAGGCGCCAGGGCGAGCGACGCACCGGCGGTCAGCGCCGCCATCACCGCATACATCTGCGGATTGGTGTGGAAGAGCGGCATGTAGACGAAGATGCGATCATCGCGGCCGAGATCGAGAATCCGCACGGTCTCGCGGCCGGTCGCGGCGTAGCCGCCATGGGCGCACATGACGCCCTTGGGCAGTCCCGTCGTGCCCGACGTGTAGAGGATCGTGCACAGATCGTGCGCCGCGATCGCGGGCGGCTCGGCTTCGTCGCTGCCCGCCAACTCGGCGAAGAACGCCGCATCCGAGCCGATGCCGATGCGGGGCAGCGCGGCCGCCCCCTCGCGCAGACCGCCGGCGCGCGTCTCGATCCATTCGGTGTCGGCGACGACGAGCTTGGCGTCGCACTGGGACACCAGATAGGTGATGGCGTCGCCCATCAGTTGGTTGTTGAGGCAGACGGCGACGGCGCCCGCGGCATTGATGCCGAACCAGGCCACCAGATAGGCGGCACTGTTGCCGGCGATCAGGGCGACGTGGTCACCGGGGACGATGCCGTGGGCGCAAAGACGCGCCGCAAAGCGGCGGGCGAGCGACCAGATCTCGGCGTAGGAATAGGTCGCTTCGGTCGTGACGGCCAACGGCCGATCCGGCGTGGAGGCGGCCTGCGCCGCGAGGAGATCGAGGATCATCGCACGCCCGCGAAACCGAGAAAGTATTTGGCGAGGGTGTTCTTGAGGACTTCGGACGAGCCGCCGCCGATCTCGTAGGTCTTGGCGTCACGGAAGTAACGGCTGAACGGTGCATTCACCATCGTGCCGTAGGCACCGCAGACCTGGATGGCCTTGGAGGCGACATCCGTCGCCACCTCCGCCGCGATCAGCTTGGCGCCACTCGCATAGCGCATGACGTCGTCGTGGCTGTCGAGCGCCTCGGCGGCCCGGTAGACCAGGAGCCGCGCTGCGTCGATCCGTGCCAGGGCTTCAGCGAAGTACCATTGGATGCCCTGGAACTGGATCACCTTCTGATCGAAGGCCACGCGGTTGGCGGTGAACGCCAGCGCCGCGTCATAGGCGGCGCGGGCGATGCCGATGCTGATGCCGGCCGCCGCCGTGCGGGAATAATCCAGCGTGGTCACCGCCTGGCGCACGCCCTTGCCGTCCTCGCCGATGAGGTGATCCAGCGGCAGACGCACACCCTGGAGCCGGATGTTGACGTGCGGCCCGTTGCGCAGGCCCATGGTCGCCGAGTTGTGGCCGACGTAGGTGGTGAGACCTTCGCTCTCGCGCGGGACCGCGAATGCCGACACACCGGCCTCGGTCTGAGCCAGAATGACGAAGAACTCCGCCTCCGAGCCCGAGGTGATGAAGGACTTCTCCCCGTCGAGCACCCACATGCCGCCCTCGCGACGGGCCTTGGTATCCAGCGTGCGGATGTCGCTGCCGTGGGAGGCCTCGGTGAGCGCGTAGGACGCGATCAGCCCCCCGGCAAAGCGCGGCAAATAGCGCTCCTTCAGGCTGTCGGAGCCGAACAGGCGGATGATGGTCTGCGCCTGGAAGATGGTGATCAGCGAGATGGCAACCGCGGCGCTGCCGTAACCCACCTCCTCACAGACGGCGACGGCAGACGAATAGGGCTCGGCACGCCCGCCATAGGCCTCGGGCAGGCAGATGGCGTTGCAGCCCAGCGCCGCCAGTTCGCGCACCAGCTCGGTCGGATAGACGTCGCGGGCGTCGATATCGTGCGCGGCGGGCGCGACCCGCCTCTCGACGAAGCCTCTGACCTGACGGACCAGGGCCTCGTTGGCATAGGGGCGCCAAAGATCGCGCGCGTCCTCGCTCATTCCCGTTGTCCTCCCTGCATCTCGATGGCGTACGCCCCTTGATATTGATCGTCAATAGGATATGAAATATCAAATAGAGGATATTGAGGAATGCATGCGAACGCGAACCGCCAAGGCCGGGGCCGTCACCGTCAAGTCGTCGATGCGGACGCTGGAAGTTTTAGAGTATTGCGACAGCGTCATGCGCAGCGTAACCATAACCGAGCTGGCGGATAAGCTTGGCTATCCACAATCGAGCACGTCGACACTCGTACAGAGCATGCTCAACGCGGGCTATCTCGTGCTCGATCCGGATGGTCGCGGCATCGCGCCCAGCAGCCGCGTCTCCTCGCTGGGCCGCTGGATCGAGCCAGCGGTGCCGCGGGCCGAGGTGAAGGCCTTCATGCAGGCGCTCGGCACCGAGACCGGGCAGACCATCCTGCTCGGCGTGCCGCACGACCTGTGCGTCCGTTACATCGACGTCGTGCCGGGACGCCACGCCATGCGGCTGGAAATTCCGATCGGTTCGAAGCTGCCGCTGGTCGAATCCGGCATGGGCCGACTGCTGCTGTCGCAGATGAGCGACGACGACGTGGCGGTACTCGTCGCCCGGACGCGCGAGCGGGTCGACGCCGAAGGCGCCCCGGGTGTCGGCGCGTCGGATCTGGTGAACATCTGGAACGCCGATCCGGTCGTGCCCGCGCTGCCCGAGCTGCTCACCGACCTTGCCCATCTCCGCCGCCGCGGTTTCGAGGTGTCGCTGGGGCGCGTGACGCTCGGCGCCGGCATCGTCTGCGTGCCGTTGCCGCGGCGAGCCGGCGAGCGCCCCATGGGGGTGGGCGTCGGCGGTCTGTCGACGGCGATCGCCGCCGACCGCCAGCGTATCCTGCGGCTCATGGTCGATGAGGGGGCCCGCCTCGGCATCCCGATTGCGATCTCAACCGACGATGACGGCGCCCGCGAAGCGGAGTAACGCCGATCCCCACTCCCCCGTGCCCGGCCGCGCCGAAGGCGGACCGCAGAGGAAGCCGCACATGATGGTTCTTGTCGTAGGTGCCGGCGTCATCGGCCTCGCCGTCGGGCGGGCGCTGGCGCTCGCCGGGCATGAGGTGATCGTGGCCGATGCCGCCGCGAGCATCGGCAGTGGCATCTCCTCGCGCAATTCCGAAGTGATCCACGGCGGCATGTACTATCCCACGGACTCGCTGCGGGCGCGCCACTGCGTCGCCGGCCGGCGCCTGATGTACGCCTTCTGCGCCAGCCATGGGGTGCCGCACGCCAAGTGCGGCAAGCTGATCGTGGCGACCTCCCAGGAGGAGGTGACCAAGATCACGGCCATTCACACGCAAGGCCTCGCCAATGGCGTCGAGGGCCTGGAATGGCTCGACGCGGCGCACCTGCGGGTGCTGGAGCCGGAGCTCGCCTGCGTCGGCGCGCTCGTGTCCCACGAGACCGGCATCGTCGACAGCCACGCACTGATGCTGGCACTGCAAGGGGAGCTGGAGGACCAGGGCGGGGCGCTGGCCCTGGCGACGCCGATCGAGTGGCTGCGGCCGGACAGCCACGGCTGGCTGGTCGGCTTCGGCGGCAACGACGGCGGCACGATGGCCTTCGAAGCCGTCGTCAACGCGGCCGGGCTCGGCGCGCCGGCGCTCGCCGCCGCGACCGAAGGCTATCCCCCGGGCCGCGTGCCGCGCCTGACCTTGGCCAAGGGCAACTATTTCGGCTTCGCCGGGAAAGCGCCCTTCGCGCGGCTGATCTATCCCGCCCCGGTCGACGGCGGCCTCGGCGTTCACCTGACGCTCGACCTGGCCGGGCGGGTCCGCTTCGGGCCCGACGTCGAATGGATCGACCAACCCGACTACCGCGTCGATCCGGCCCGGGCCGAGTTGTTCTATGCCGCCATCCGCCGCTACTGGCCGGGGCTGCCCGACGGCGCCTTGCTGCCGGACTATGCGGGCATCCGCCCGAAGCTGACCGGGCGGGGCGAGCCGGCCGCCGACTTCATCATCGAGGGCCCGGCCGACCATGGCCTGCCCGGCTTGGTCAACCTGTTCGGCCTCGAGAGTCCCGGCCTCACCTCCAGCCTGTCGATCGCCGACGACGTCGCGCGCCAGATCGGACCCTGACGGCCGGAACGCCTCGCTGTCGGATGACCTCGTCGTGGCGCAGCACGAGGTCGCGACTGTTTGGGCCCTGGCGACGGATGTGAGCTCTCAAGGCGATGGATGGTCGGGTCAAGCCCGACCATGGCGTTGAGAATAAAAGGCTTTCGCCCCGCCCCGTCATGGTCGGGCTTGACCCGGCCATCCATCCGCTCAAAGGGTCACATTCAACGAGTGACGGGAGCGCTGTGGATTCAATAAAGGTGAAGCATCTAGAGCGTTTTCGAGCGAAGTGGACGCCGGTTCGCGTGAAGAAAGCGCGACAAATCAAACAGATAGAGCATTTCGGCGATTCGAAGAAACGCGGAAACGCTCTAGGCCGGCCCCGGAAACGGGGGGCCGTTGGGCTTGATGCGCAGGCCGGGACGCAGCCGGGTCCATGGCAGATCGGCGGGATCGGACGGCATCGGCCCCGGCGCCGCGCAGACGAGTATCGTCTCCGCGATCGGCTCGAAATCGGCGCGGAAATGTACCGAGCTCTTGTTCACCAGGATGGCCTGGGCTGTCGGCTCGATGCCCACGAAGCGGTACATGGCCTGGTCGGCGAGTTGGGCCTTGCGCGAGCCCACCACAACGCGCACGCCGCCGATGCGCAGGCAGGCCGACGGCCCGAGGTCGAGGCGGCCGCCCCCGAAATAGGGGCCGGGCGCCACGAAGCGGCCGTCCGACAAGGCCTCGACGACGAACTCCCCCTGGAACGGTGCGTCGCCCGGAATGCCCGACTTGCCGCCGAGCGCCAGGGAGACGGTCGCGCCCTCGCCCGCTGCCTGCGCCGCGCGGGCCGCGGCCGGATCCACGATGACGCCGATGGCGGCACGTGTCGCCTTCGCGGCCACCAGCGCGCGCAGCATGCCGGTGGTGTCGGAATCGCCGCCGGCGCCGGGATTGTCCTGGGTGTCGGCGATGACCACCGGCCTGCTCGCCCCCTCGGCGATCGCCATGGCGGCGCGAACGCCTTCGTCCGGCCCGTAAACGCGACCGTCGAAATCGGCTTCGTGACCTGCGACGAGCCCGGCGATGGCGTCCGCCGCCGCTTCGGCATCGGCCTGGCTGCGGCCATAGGCGACGACGGTGGCGCCGCAGTCGGCAAAGTCGGCCGCCGGAAAGCCCGGCAGGAACGACAGCGTCGGCACCGCCTCCCCCTCCCGCGCCGCCAGCGCCGCGTAGATCGACTGGCACGGCTCCACGTCGGTGCACTGCCAGCTGATCGGGATGAGGAACGGCAGCTGCCGGAAGGCCTTGGCGAAGGGCCCGGCGCCGGCGAGCAGGCGGGCGAGATGGCGCGCCGCGGCCCGGCCGGTATCGGCCATGTCGATGTGCGGATAGGTGCGGTAGGCGACGAGCGCATCGGCCTCGTCGACCATGCGCCGGGTGACGTTGCCATGCAGATCGAGGCTGACGACGATGGGCACATTGGGGCCGACGACACGGCGCACCCGGGCAATCAGCTCGCCTTCACCATCATCCAGGTGCTCCGCCACCATGGCGCCGTGCAGATCGAGGTAGACCCCCTCGAGCGGGCCGGCTGCGGCGATGCCGTCGACGATGGTCCGCGCCACCGTCTCGTAGGCGTCCTCGCGGACGTGCGCCGACGGGCTCGCGGCGCACCACATGATCGGCAGCAGATCCCATCCGGCCGCCTCGGCGGCGGCGACGAAACCGCTCATGCCGATATTGATGCCGCGGGTCTCGTCGATGACGGCGCGGCCCTTGACCATGGCCGGCCAGCCGCCGCCGGCGACGAAATCGTCCAGTGTCGCCTTGGACGGGGCGAAGGTGTTGGTCTCGTGCAGGAAGCCGGCAACGGCGATGCGCATCGTGAACCTCGAAGGCTGGCCATGGCCGGCTCCACGCTGTGCCGGCCGGCTGATGTCAGGACGCGGCCGGCGTCGGCGCCCCAGCCTCGACCGGCCGGAAGTTGGCGAAGTCCCAGTGCCGCCCGGGAGCCGCCTCGAACAGCTGGCGGGTATAGGGCTCCTTGGGCTCGGCAAGGACGAGGCTCGCAGGCCCCTCCTCCACCACCACGCCGCGCTGCATGACGATGATGTCATCGCAGATCTGCGCCGCCACGCGCAGGTCGTGGGTGATGAACAGCAGCGCCACGCCGAGCCGCTCCTGGATGTCGTCGAGCAGCTTCAGCACCTGGGCCTGCACCGAGACGTCGAGCGCCGACACCGCTTCGTCGGCCACCAGCACGTCGGGCTTCATCGCCAGCGCGCGGGCGATGGCGATGCGCTGACGCTGGCCGCCGGAGAATTGGTGCGGGTAGCGCGCCACCGCATCGGCCGGCAGGTCCACCAGACGCAGCAGCTCGCGCGCATGCGCCAGCGCCTCGGCCCTCGAGGTGCCGAAGTTCACCGGTCCCTCGGCAATGCTTTCGCCCACGGACAACCGCGGGTTGAGCGAGCGGTATGGGTCCTGAAAGATGATCTGAATGCGCTGGCGATGGGGCTGCAGCAGGCGCCGCGTCAGCTCCGAAATCTCACGCCCGGCGACGCGGATGCTGCCCGACGTCGGGTCGATGAGGCGCATGATGCAGCGCGCCACCGTCGACTTGCCCGAGCCGCTCTCGCCGACGATGCCCAGCGTGCGGCCCCGGCGCAGCGACAGGGTGACGTCCTTGGCCGCCGCCACCTCGCGCCGGCCGCCGAACAGCGAGCGCTCCTGATAGGTCTTGTTGAGGTCGTAGGTCTCGAGCACCACGGCGCCGTCGCCCTCGTCTCGGCGCGGTCGCGGCACCAGGCTCGGCACCGCCCCCAGAAGACTGCGCGTGTACTCCTGCTCCGGCCGGCGCAGGATGGCGTCGATCGGCCCCTCCTCCACCAGGCGGCCGTGACGCATGACCGCCACGCGGTCGGCGATCTCGGCCACCACGCCCATGTCGTGCGTGATGAACAGTACGGCGGTGCCGTGTTTCTCCTGCAGCTCGCGGACGAGGGCGAGGATCTGCTTCTGCGTGGTGACGTCGAGCGCCGTCGTCGGCTCGTCGGCGATCAGCAGCTTCGGCCCCATGATCAGCGCCATGGCGATCATGATGCGCTGGCGCTGCCCGCCGGAGAGGCGATGCGGGTAGGACCGGTAGATGCGCTCGACGTCGGGCAGGTGAACCTGTTCCATCATGTCGAGGATGCGCCGACGACGCTCGCCCGCGTCCAGGCGCATGTGCGCCTGGAGCACCTCGTCGATCTGCCGGCCCACCGGCACCACCGGGTTGAGCGCCGTCATCGGCTCCTGGAAGATCATCGCCATGGTGGTGGCGCGCAGCTGACGCAGCCGACGCTGGCTGGAATCCAGGAGGCTTTCGCCGACCAGCTCGATGCGGCCGCCGGTCGGCAGCAGGATATTCTTGGGCAGCAGGCCCATGACGGCGAGCGAGGTGACGGACTTGCCCGAGCCGCTCTCGCCCACGAGGCAGAGCGTCTGCGCCTCGCGCACGGTGAACGACACGCCGTCGATGACCCGGGCGGCCTTGGCGCCCGGGCCGAGCGAGACGACGAGGTCGCGGACGTCGAGGATGGCGGAACGATGCGGCGTCTTGCTCATCGCGCGCCCTCCCGCCGCTTCATGCGCGGATCGAGCACGTCGCGCGCCGCATCGCCGAGGAGGTTGATGGACAGGATCGCGACCGACAGCACCAAGCCCGGCCAGAAGATCAGCGACGGCTTGACCTGGAAGTAGGCCCGGCCCTCGGCCATGATGTTGCCCCAGCTCGGCGTCTCCGGATTGATCCCGGCCCCTAGGAACGACAGGATCGCCTCCGTCAGGATCGCCGCGGCGCAGATGTAGGTGCCCTGCACGATGAGCGGCGCGAAGGTGTTCGGCATGATGTGCCGCCACAGGATCTTCGGCAGGCTCGAACCGACCGATATCGCCGCCTCCACGTAGGGCTCCTCGCGCGCCGACAGCACCACGGCACGCACCAGCCGCACCACCCGCGGGATCTCCGGCAGGGTGATGGCGATGAGGACGCTGCTGAGGCTGGCTCCGGACAAGGCGACCACGGCGATGGCCAGAAGAATGCTCGGTATCGCCATCAGCGCATCCATGAAACGCATGACGATGGCGTCGAGCCAGCGGAAGAAGCCGGCGACGAGCCCGATCGCCAGGCCGAAGCCGATGCTGATGATGGCGGAGCCGACGCCGATCAGCAACGAGATGCGGCCGCCGTAGAGGATGCGGGACAGCACGTCGCGGCCGTAGCCGTCGGTGCCGAGCAGATACGCGGCGCTCGCCGGCTTCAGGCGGTTGGCCGGCACCAGTTGCACCGGATCGTGAGGCGCGAGCCACGGCGCCAGCAGCGAGACGATGATGATGAGCCCGAGGCAGACGGCGGCGATCACCGAGATCGGGCTTGCCACCAGCGAGAACCAGGCCGGTCGCGGCCGGGCCGCGGCGGGTAGCGCCTGATCGGTCATCAATACCGGATCCTCGGATCGAACAGGGTGTAGCTCAGGTCGATGAGGAGATTGACGGCGACATAGAGCCCGCTGGTCAGGAGGATCATGCCCTGAATCACCGGGAAGTCCCGCGCCAGGACGGCATCCACGGTGAGCCGGCCGATGCCCGGGATGTTGAACACGCTCTCCGTGACGACGACGCCGGAGATCAGCAGGGTGAAGCCGGTGCCGATGACGGTGACGACAGGAACGGCGGCGTTGCGCAGGGCGTGCCGCAGCAGCACCTTGGTCTCGCCGAGGCCCTTGGCTCTGGCCGTACGCACGTAGTCTTCGCCGAGCACCTCGAGCATGCTCGCCCGCGTCATGCGGGCGATCAGCGCGATATAGATGAACGACAGCGCCACCGTCGGCAGCACGGCTCGTTCGAAGAACGGGCCGAAGCCGCGGGTGATGCTGCGGAAGCCCTGCACCGGCACCCATTTGAGGTCGATGGCGAAGACCTGGATCAGCACGTAGCCGACGACGAAGACGGGCACGGAGAAGCCGAGGACGCAGAAGGCCATGACCACCCTGTCGATCCAGGTGCCCTGCTTCCAGGCGGCGAGCACGCCGAGCGGCACGGCGACGACGACCGACAGCAGAATGGTGGAGATGGCGAGCGTCAGGCTGGGCTCGAGACGCTGGCCGATCATCTGCGCCACGGGAATCTGCGAGATCAGCGAGACGCCGAGGTCGCCATGCAGCAAACGCCCGACCCAGGTGGCGAATTGCACGTAGATGGGCTCGTTCAGCCCCAGCGTGGCGCGGATGCGCTCGAGTTGCTCGGGCGTGGCCGAGTCGCCGGCGATGATCGCCGCCGGATCCCCCGGGGTCAGCCGGAGCAGCAGGAACACGAATACCGCGACGCAGCCCATGACGGGCACCGCCGCCAGAATTCGCCGGATGATATAGCCTAGCATGACGACGCCTGCGGCGGGCGGATCAGAGAGCGCTCAATCGGCCTTCTCGATGTTCCAGAACACCGGTACCGCCGGCCCATCGAGCACCCCCTCGAGCTCCTTGCGCCAGGCGCTCGGCCCATTGTACTGGCCCAGCGGCAGATAGGTGACCTGCTCGAAGACCCGCGCCTGGATCTCGGCCGCGATCTTCTTCTGTTCGGCCAGATCGGTGCTGCGGGCAAAGGCGTCGCGCAGCTTCTCCATCTCCGGGTCGTCCGGCCAGCCGAACCAACCGCCACTCTTGCCCCGGCCGCTCAGAGTGACGTGCACGACGGGATTGGCGATGTCGGCACCGACCCAGTTGGTGAAGAACATGTTCCAGCCGCCTTCCGCCGGCGGCTTCTGGCTGGCGCGGCGGGTCACCACCGTCTGCCAGTCGGTCGACTGCAAATCGACGTTGAAGCCCGCCTGCCGCAGCAGCTGCGCCGCCACCACCGGCTGAGCCTTGAGCGCCGCCACGTCCGTCGGTGCCATGACAACGATGGGCTTACCGTCGTAGCCCGATTCGGCCAGCAGCTTCTTGGCCTCGGCCATGCCGTTACCCTTGACCAGGCTTTCCGAGCCCACCTCGGTCGCCAGCGGCGTGCCGCAGCCGAAGATGGCGCCGCAGATCTGCTGGTATTTGGGGTTGCCGATCAGCGCGTCGAGCACGTCCTTCTGATTCATGGCCAGCAAGGCCGCGCGCCGTACCTTGATGTTGTCGAACGGCGGATAGAGGAAGTTCATGCGGCCGAGCGTCTGCAGGCCGAGGGAGTTGAGCACCCTGACGACGATCTCGTCGTTCGACTCCAGCGCCGGCAACAGGTCGATCGGCGGCGCCTCGAAGAAGTCGATCTCACCGGACTGGAGCGCGTTCACCGCGGTCTGCGAGTCCGGCATGGTCAGCCATTCGACCCGGTCGACCTTCGCCACTTTGCCGCCGGCCAGCCAGCTCGCCGGCTCGCTGCGGGGCACATAGTCGGTGAACTTCTCGTACACCGCTTTCACGCCCGGCCGGAATTCCGTCTGCACGAACTTGAAGGGGCCGGAGCCGATCTGCTCGGGGATCGCCTTGTCGGCGGGGGTCTCGGCGATGCGCTTGGGCATCATGAAGGGAACCAGCGACGAGGGCTTGCCGATGGATTCCAGCACCAGCCCGTACGGTTCCTTGAGCTTGAGCGTCATCGTCTTGGGGCCGGTGGCTTCCAGGCTCGCCGTGAAGTCCATGAGCTTCTGGCCCATACCATCGCGCTTGGCCCAGCGCTTGAGCGAGGCCACGCAGTCTTCGGCGGTCACAGCCGCGCCGTCGTGCCACTTCAGCCCATCGCGCAGCGTGAAGGTGTAGGTGAGCTTGTCGTCGGAGACGGTCCAGCTCGCCATCTGCGGCTGCACCTTGAAGTCGGAGTCGATGGCCAGCAGCGTGTCGTAGACCATGTAGCCGTGGTCACGGGTGATGTACGCCGTCGTGATCAGCGGATCGATCACCCGCAGATCCGAGTGCATGACCGCGGTCAGCGTCTTGGCCTGGACAGGAGCTGCCACCGTGACCGAAGCCAGAGCAATGGAGAGGTAAATGCCTCGCGCCGCAGAGCGCAAACTACGCGTCAATACACCGGTCGTCACGTCGGCCTCCGCTGTTGAACTGGCTCGCCGCGCAATCTTACAAATCTTAGCACGGTGTCGCGCAAGCTATACCTTTTGCTGCCCTGCGACGTAGAATGCAACTCCCGTACCACCCTCGCCTCGTGAGGCGCGCCCGCTCCACGAGCCCGACGCGTCGGCCGGGACAGCGCACGAAGTGCAGCACGCATCATGCCCATATCCTGGGCATGATGCGCAACAGCGCGTCAATCGAGCGTCGCCAGGAGGCCCGCCATCAGCCGGCCGCGGTCGACCAGGCTCTGAACCACGATGTGCTCGTCGAGCGTATGAGCGCCGCTGCCGAGCACGCCGAGGCCGTCGAGCGTGGGGATTCCCATGGCACCGGTGAAGTTGCCGTCCGAGCCGCCGCCCTGGCTGGCGTGCGGCAGGTCGAAACCCAGTTGCCTGGCGAGCGCCTTGGCCTTTTCGTAGAGGGCCATGGTGCCCGGCGTGCCCGGCGGCCAGACGGGGCGCGTGACGCCGCGCGTCACCTTGAAGGATACCTCGTTGGCGGTGCCATTGAGCGCCAGCATGGCTTCCACGCCCTTGTCCAGGTCCTCCTGCCGCTTGGCCATGCTGAGCGCCTCGCCGCGGCAGCTCGACGATACGCAGTTCACCCATTCGCCGCCGTGCACGATGCCGACGCTGAAGGTGCAGTCCTCGCTCGTCATGCCCTCGATGGCCAGGATCTGCCTGGCCATCTCGCGGATGGCGGAGCGGCCGTCCGCCAGCCTCGCTCCGGCGTGACTCGGCCGCCCCGTCGCCTCCAGATCGAACCGGGCGATGGCGTAGCGGCCGGTGACCACGCCGTAGTCGACCAGCGACGGCTCCGGCACCAGCACGTATTTATTGCGCGACGCCTCCATCTCGATCAGGCCGCGGGTGCTCGGCGTGCCCACCTCCTCGTCGGGCGTGAACAGCACGGTGATCGGCAGCGGCGTGGCGATTCCAGCCTGCGCCAGTTGCCGGATTGCCTCGAGCGACATGTAGTTGCCGCCCTTCATGTCCATGATGCCCGGCCCATAGCACTTGCCCGCCTCGCGCCGGAACGGCAGCTTCGCCAGGGTGCCGATGGGATGCACGGTGTCCACATGGCCGGCGATGAGGATGCCGGGCTCGCCGGCGCGCGGATGCGGGAAGCGGGCGCGCACACAACCGCCAAAGCCCATCCGGCCTGGTATGCGCTCGATCGTGGCGCCGGATGCCGCAAGATCCGTCGCCGCGAGATCGATCATGTGGTCGACCGCCGTCGCGTTCCAGGTCGGGCTCTCGCACTCCACCCAGCTGCGCAGCCCATCGATCATGGTGTCGGCATCGAATGGCAATTTGGCAAATGTCACGGGCAGCTCCTCCGGCGTCAGGCCAGCGGGCGACGCTGGGCTAGGATTGCCGCGTTCCGCCCCGCTGCCTAGTGCGCTTCGCGCTCCACATTCAAAGATGAGGGGCAATTTCTGCGCCATTGGATGATCCCCGTCCGATGGCGATATGCTCGGGTGCCTGGGCCATTGCTGCTGTTTTCGGCCAGCGAGCCCGGACAGGCCAAGCGTCGGCCGCGCGAAACGGCGACCGTTGCGCGCGTCCGACCCCTCGTGTCATGGAGAGACAGGCCGCTCACGGCTTGAGCGAAAGTCGTAATGGCAGCCGGCGTGGAATGATCTACTGCTGAAGGCAGCTTAGGGGAAGCGTATGCAGGGCCTCCTGCGGCTCAGCCGCGGAATCGATTTTGTCAGCAAGCAGGTCGGAGGCCTCGCCAATTGGATGGTGTTGATCACGGTGCTGGTCAGCGCCGGCAACGCGACGATTCGCTACCTGTTCAATTCCAGCTCCAACAGCTGGCTCGAGATCCAGTGGTACCTGTTTGGCGCCTTGGTGTTGCTTGGCGCCTCCTACACGCTGCAGCGCAACGAGCACGTGCGCGTCGACCTCATCTATTCGTCCGTGTCGGATCAGGGGCGGCTGTGGATCGACGCGGTCGGCTTCACCCTGTTCTTGCTGCCGGTGACCATCTTCCTCACCTGGCTCACATGGCCGTTCTTCCTGGCGTCCTTCAGATCCGGCGAGTATGGCCTCAACGCCGGCGGCCTCATCCAATGGCCCATCAAGCTGATGCTGCCCCTGGGCTTCGGCCTGCTGACGCTGCAGGGGCTGTCGGAGTTGATCAAGCGCGTCGCGGCTCTGACCGGCAGCGTCGCTATCGATACGCACTACGAGAAGCCGCTGCAGTGATGCAGGCGTATCCGCGCGGCAGGACGACCGGCTGATGTTCTCTCATGGCGTGATGCCGCCGCTGATGTTCGGCGGGATGATCCTCTTCATGCTGATCGGCTTCCCGGTCGCGTTCTCCCTCTCGGCCGTCGGCCTGTTCTTCGGCGTGGTGGGCATCTGGACCGGGCATTTCAGCCCCGATTTCCTGCATGCGCTGCCGCTGCGCTTCTTCGGCATCATCTCGAACGACCTTCTTCTGGCGATCCCGTTCTTCACCTTCATGGGCGCCATCCTCGAACGTTGCGGGCTGGCGGAGGACCTGCTGGAGGGCACCGGGCAATTGTTCGGCGCCATCCCCGGCGGGCTCGCGTATGCGGTCATCCTCGTCGGCGCGGTGCTGGGCGCAATCACCGGCACGGTCGCCGCATCGGTGATCGCCATGGGCGTGATCTCGTTGCCCGTGATGATGCGCTACGGCTACGACATGCGCCTGGCAACCGGCGTTATCGCCGCCTCCGGCACGATCACCCAGCTCATCCCACCCTCGCTGGTGCTCGTCGTCCTCGCCGATCAGCTCGGCAGGTCGGTCGGCGACATGTATCTGGGAGCAATCGGTCCCTCGATCCTTCAGGTCGCCATCTTCGTCCTTTTCATCATCGCGCTGTCGATCGCGCGCCCGTCGAGCATGCCGCCGCTGCCGCCGGAGGCCCGCGGTGAGATGGGCTGGCAGCTGATCGCGCGCGTGCTGTGGGGCATGATCCCGTCGATCGTGCTGATCTTCCTCGTCCTGGGCACCATTTTCATGGGCCTGGCCACGCCGACCGAGGCGGGTGCCATGGGCGCCGTCGGCGCCCTGGTTCTTGCTGCGCTGCATCGGCGGCTGACGTGGAAGCTTTGCTACGAAGGCATGGAATCGACCATGCGCCTCACCGCCATGGTGGTGTTCATCCTCATCGGCTCGACCTGCTTCAGCCTGGTCTTCCAGGGCATGGACGGCAGCCGCTGGATCGAACACCTGCTGACCGGCCTGCCGGGCGGCCAGATCGGCTTCCTGGTGTTCGTCAACATCTTCGTGTTCCTGCTGGCGTTCTTCCTCGACTTCTTCGAGATCGCCTTCATCATCATCCCGCTGCTGGTCCCGGTCGCGGCCAAGCTCGACATCGATCTGATCTGGTTCGGTGTGCTGCTCTGCGTCAACATGCAGACGAGCTTCATGCACCCGCCCTTCGGGTTCGCGCTGTTCTACCTGCGCGGCATCGCGCCGAAGAGCGTCAAGAGCTCGGATATCTATTGGGGGGCGCTGCCCTGGGTGGGCATGCAGCTGATCCTGGTCGCCATCGTGATCTTCTGGCCGCAGTCGGTCACCTACTGGCTGACCCCGCAAAAGAAGGTGGACGACAAGGCGGTCGAGCAGCAGTTTCAGAACCTGCAGGGCGGCGGCCTGGACGCGCCGCCCGCTTTCGACGTCAAGCCGCCGAAATTCTGATCGGGGGCGACGAAACCGCCAATTCTCTCCCCCCGAGACGACGAGCGGGAGGGGGCGGAGCCGCCTCCTTGCCCGTCATCGGGCCGCGAACAGCTCCGGAAAGGTGCTCCGCACGATCTGCTGCATGCCGCCGGCCGGGGTCGCCATCGACCGGAGGAGCGTCACGGTGCGCTTCGCGGCATCGTCGAAGGCGAATTGCGGGTTGCTGAACGTGCAATTGGTGAACATCGGCAACGGACCGCCGCGGTAGATCAGCGCGCAGGAATCGAACGTGCAATTCACGAACTGAACCCCGTCGATATCCACTCGCACCTGCTGAAAACGTTCGCCTTCGCGTCTCATCTCGACTCCTCACCATTGCCCCGGCCAGGGAGGCAGGCCTGCTGCCACACCCCTGGCAACAGATCCCAGTTGCGCCGGTCCTGTTAAACTCGACGCGGTCCCGACGGCATGCGCTGGAGCACATTGGGACGGCGCCTATTCTGCTTTCAAGCGGCCGACAGGTGCCGGCGCGCCGTTTCCACCTCTCTGTCGCGCGGCCGAGCGATGGCGCGGTGAAGCCGTACCTGCGCCAAGGCCGCGGCCTACAAGCGCGAACGGGCTCATCGAGGCCCGGCCACGCTCGGTTGTCGAAAACGCCCGGCGCGGCAAATCGTTGCAACCCCGCACCGATGTCCACCGCGGCGGCACATGCCCCACGGCGGATAGAGCGACGAGGGTCGACGCCGTCCCGCGCGCGGGACGGAACGGCCGTCTGCACCGCGTCGTGCCGGTGGGTGGCTAGTTGGCTGAGCCGGCGGTCTTGGCCGCGAGCAGAAGCGCGTTCTCGATCGACTCGCGCAGCTCCCGCAAGGCGTGCTCGGAGCACTTGAGATAGGCAACGGTCCCCATCACCATGGGAATGCTGCCGTTGCTCAAGGGGATGGGTCGCCCCACGACCAAGCCGAACGTGAAGGATCCGTGCGACGCGCCGACTGCGGATACGCCGTCGAATGAGACGATGGGCGCATGCTCGGCGCCGGATACGGTGGGAACCGGCCGAGTTTCAGGAGTATCAGTAGCCAAATGCGGTCTCCGGCGATCGCTGCTCGTCGGCGAAGGATCCCCTGCTCATCGCACGGGAGCGGCCATTGTGGAAGCCTCCCGGGGAAAGGATGTTCCGCGCGGCCACGGCCGAACACCGGAACCTGAGGCCGGCCTGTGGCAACCCGCCAGGCCCAGCGCGACCATGCCAAGGCGCCGGGGAAGGCCCGACTGCGCAGGCAGCGCCGAACTCAGAGCGCAAGAGGCGCGGCCGGCACGACACTAGATCTCCACGAAAAGGGGGCAGCGAAGGCCAGCGATCCGCGCCCGTGCCCGTCGCTTTTCGGATTCGCCCCATCGGCTTTGCGCTTGACGGCGAAGCCGGATCGGTGGCCAACAGGCCGCAGCCGTGCGGATGCGTGCCACACGACCGGCAAGCCGGGGCTGTGCACTCTCAGGGGAAGTTTGGGCAACGATGCGTGTAGCGATGATCGGGTCCGGCTATGTGGGCCTCGTTTCGGGAACTTGCTTTGCCGACTTCGGCCATCATGTGACGTGCGTCGACAAGGATGC
>NZ_BMGG01000012.1:0-3794 GCF_014640075.1 Chelatococcus reniformis
GTTCCACGCCCTCGACGCCATCCTCCGCGAAAACCCCGAGGTCGGACCCTACAACCAGACGCTCTGAGCCGGGCGTCGGCCGGTTCAGCCGGCGTTAACCATCTAGCCCAACTAATTGCGCCGGCGCAGCCTCAACGAATCGATTAAGCTCGATTGTAGTCGTCCTGAACGCGCACGATGTCATCCTCTCCTAGGTAAGCACCAGACTGGACTTCGATGAGCGTAAGCGGGATCTTGCCCGGATTAGAAAGTCGGTGCATGCAACCAAGCGGCAAGAAGGTCGATTCATTCTCTCTCAGGAGGATTTCTTCGTTTTCACGGGTAACGACGGCCGTTCCGTTGACAACCACCCAATGCTCAGCGCGATGGAAATGCTTTTGCAATGAGAGTTGAGCGCCCGGCTTAACCACGATTCGCTTAACTTGATAGCGCTCGCCGATTTGAATGCTCTCATAGTGGCCCCACGGCCGGTATACTACCTTTGGATACTCGGCCTCCTTGCTGGAGCGCGCGTCCAACTCTTCTACAATCTTTCGGACATCCTGACTCGCGGCGCGCGGCGCCACGAGAACCGCATCATCAGTCACCACAACAGCAAGATCGGAGACCCCGAGAATGGCAACCAAGGGCCCCGACGAACGCACATAATTGCCGCGCGCGTTGACTAGAACCGCCTCACCGACCCGAACATTCCCGTGCTGGTCCTTTTCGCCGACCGCCCAGAGTGCGTCCCAGGAGCCCACGTCGGTCCAACTCATCGCGCCAGGCACAACGATCGCGCGCCGCGTCCTTTCCATTACTGCATAGTCTACGGAGATTGATTGGGCGCTATTGAACGCGTCGCTCAGATAGCAGAACCGCCCCTCCGTTCTGCGCTCGTCAAACGATCGTCTCACGACCTCGCTGATTGCAGGTATGTGGATGTTGACTTCATCAATAAGAAGAGCGGCGGGAAATACGAACATGCCACTGTTCCACAGGTAATCCCCGCTTGACACAAGGCGTTCCGCGGTCTCGCGATCGGGCTTCTCGATGAAGTTGGCGACCGAGTGAACGCCCGCTTCCAGCGCCTCACCCAGTTTTATATATCCGTAGCCCGTTTCTGCCGAAGTCGGTTGCATGCCAAGCGTCACGAGATAGCTCTTCGCCGCCGCAGCAGCCGCCGTCTGAACCGTGCTCTCGAACGCACCGGCATTTGCTATCATATGGTCGGCTGGTTGAACCAGCATTATCGCGTCGGCCACTCGATCTGTCGCGTACATTGCGGCTGCCGCAAGGGCCGGCGCGGTGTTTCGAGCCGCGGGCTCAAGTAGGATGGTGTCTGGCGCAATTCCAATTTCCTCGAGCTGCTCCTCGACAATGAAACGGTACTCGCGATTCGCGACGACTATCGGCGCCTCAAACCGGCCCCTGTCCCGCACTCGATCTGCGGTGGCCTGAAATAAGCTCAACTCTCCCGTGAGCTTAAGGAACTGCTTCGGGTACTGCCCGCGAGACGCTGGCCAAAGCCGCTTGCCGCCGCCACCGCAGAGTATTACCGGCACCACCTTTCGTTGCATGTGCAACTTCTCCATACCAGCACATCGCCAATCCGACATTGGTTCCGTAACCGGAACCTGATTGACATCAGAACGTTTGACTGTCCAGGCCAATCGCACGCCAGTCGGCCCGCGAGCCAATTGAGGTTCGGTAGCACACATACGAAGCACTCTGGACGGTCCGCGACGCTCTTATATGGCGTATCAGCTTGTTCTACAACTTAGCCAGTTAATCTGATGAAGCTGAGCAGCACACTTCTTACTAGAAGCTCGCGCCCCGCACTGGCTTGAATGTGAACGTTGCGCCGGTCCCGCCCGGTGCGTAGTGCCGAGCGGCGGGCGGAGTTGTCACCGGCCTTCCCTGCGTGTTATCAGGCGGCTCTGATCCACCTGCAAGAAAGCGAGGCCAGCTGTGGGGAACCGCTATCGCGTATTGTACTGCGCTGGTGGAAACGGCAATTTTGGCGATGATTATATTTTGGACAGGTGGCTCGCGCATGCGTCTACTAAATCCTCGCCCGGCCAGCTGTACGTCAACAGTTGGCAAGACTGGCTAGCGGCGCGCTACAGGGGCTCGGACCGCATTGTGTTCGGTAAGCACCTCCAGCACCCGGTCAGGGCAGAAGTTGCGAGCCTTTCCGGTGGTGATTCGCTCGATGATTTTCTGGCGGCCGGGGAGCGGGCCGCGAGCAACCTGCTCGCGGCACCTCCAGCAGCTGGCGGGATTCTCGATAAGATCGAATCGTTCCATCTAGCGGGCGGCGGATATTTGAACTTAATCACGAAGGCGCACTTCGCTCATCTCTCCTTCATGGCCGCGCTGGCCAAGAGTTTGGGCGTCCCGATATTCGGCACGGGGCTCGGCTTGATGCCGCTGAACGGTACAAACCGCTTGTACGAGGTGTTGAGCACGTTTCGGTTCATCGAGGCACGCGACATCGAGAGTTTTGATTGGCTCACATCTGTGGGACTCAAGTCGGTCGCCATTTCTGGGCTGGACGATACGTTCATCAGCCCGGTTGTGGGGGGCGCGCCGTCCTCGCCTCGGCGGCTCATAGTGAATGTGCAGAGCGACATGGGCGGGAGCCACTTGCATTCAACTCTGCTGCGCGTCATGAAGGATTACATACATACATACAGTCGAGATTTTTCTGATTTACTTTACGTATCCTTCTTTGATAAGTCAGATGTTATATTTCATGAGGCACTTCAGCAGGCGCTCGGCATCTCTATATCGCTGCTGAACAAGAGCGATTTACTTGCGGACGGATTGCCATTCAGCCCGTCTGACGTGGTAATTAGCAGCCGTTTTCACTGCCATCTTCTGGCCGCTCGTTGTGGCGCGAGTGGGCTATATATTGTCGCACGGAAGGGATACTATGACGTTAAGCACAAATCGATCTTAGACATCGGATCCGGTTGGATTTCCTTCCTCGATGACCCGCCAGGGCCATCTGAACTTCTGCCACCCGCGATCGACGAGCAAGGGCAGCTTGCTAAGAAGGCCGCCCTTCTGACGGCAGCGCCGTCCCTGTAGAGGAATACTCTGATCTGGATCTAGCCTTCGACGCCCCTACTCCGACGTTCTGGCCGCTCGCACGGTCGATGCAGGGCGACGAGAAAATGCCGTTCGCAAACGCATGGAGCCGCAACGCCAGCATCATACGCGCGCAACAGGCGATCGGCGGAGTTGGTCGGAGTTGCGCAGCCGATCGTCCATAGCGGTGAGGTTGGCGACGTAGGGCGCGGACGTGAGGTAGCCGAGCGCCGAATGCGGGCGCTCGAGATTGAAGTCCGCGACCCAGACCGCGATCTTATATTAGTGCGTGCGTCGTCGAGAGCGAAGAACACGGTCTCGTTCGAGAGCTCGGCGCGCATGCGCCCATTGAAGCTCTCGACGAACCCGTTCTGCATAAGCTTGCCCGGCGCGATGAAATGCCATTCGACGGCCATGTCGCGACACTAGTTGACGTGACCCCCGTTTTTCATCCAGCGGAAGCGAGAGTCCTTTCGTGATCTGAGCCTTCGTCGATGGCGAGTGCAAGAGGCCGAAGCGCTGAGCTGTCAGGTTGCGCAGCGCTTCGGCCGGCGGTTTCGCGAATGGCGCTGGCGTAGGCCCGAGGCGTCATCCAGCCGAGCTTCGAGTGCGGTTGTTCTTCGTTGTAGTCGCGCCGCCAGGCTTCGAGCACGGCGCGGGCATGTGGCAGCGAGCGGAACAGCGTCTCGTTCAGAAGCTCGTCTCGGAGGCGGCCGTTG
>NZ_BMGG01000012.1:3934-191269 GCF_014640075.1 Chelatococcus reniformis
ACCGACGCCGGTCTCGTCCGCCCACCCGGCACCCCCGCCGCTCGCTCATCTCGAAGGCTTCGGCGAGATACGCCACAGCCTCCCGTCGCGCTGCGGGCGTCACCACTTTTTTCCCAGAAGATCCTTCAGCGCGGCGTTGTCGAGCATCGCGTCCGCCAGCATCCGCTTCAGCCGGCCGTTCTCGTCCTCAAGCCCCTTCAGACGCCGCGCCTCCGAGACGTCGAGCCCGCCGAACTTGGCCTTCCACTTGTAAAACGTCGCCGAACTGACGCCGTGCTTCCGGCAGACCTCCGCGGTCGCGACGCCAGCCTCCTGCTCCCGCAGGATCGCAATGATCTGCTCTTCCGTGAACCGTGACTTCTTCATCCGTCCGTCCCTCGTGCTGGGGCGGACTCTAACTATCCGTGGAGGAGTTTCAGGGGCTCACGTCATAGTCTCTCATGTTCCCAGTCAAGTGCAGAAGGCGAGCGGGATTCACTGCCCTTCGCTTGCGCGAAGCAGTGGTGTTCGGCTGAAGCTGCACAGGGCTGGAGGTGGAGCTCGAGACGACGGTTGATCAGACTCTCATCCGCGGATTGGATACCGCCTTCCGTGTTTCGTCTTGGGGCTAGCCGAGCATGGCGTTACAGGTGAAACTCGGTGCCATGAACTGACGATCAGACCCGGCTTGCCACACCGCTCGACGATGGCCGCCCCCCGCTGCCGGCGCCGTCCCGAGATCGAGGTGTCAGGGGATGGCGCCGAGGCATTGCTTGGTGGCGTCGTCGACGATGTGCACGAAGTCGATCGACCAGCGGGCATTCGGCTTCGCCTCCAGAACGATCGACACTCGCGTGCCGACAACCTTGCGGCGCGCGTGTCGCTTGCGCACCGAGAGCCCTTCCTCGCGATAGAGCCGGTGAATGCGGTTGATGCCCGACGGCTCACCTTCCCGCCGCAACAGGACGAGAAGCCGCCGGTAGCCCATCATCATCCGGTCCGCCCTTACGATACTCCGCGTGGAGGAGAAACTCAGTGGCAGGTCACGTGCTAGATGATTACGTTGAACGCACTCATCGCCACGCGATCCATCGCGGAGATCACGACATCATCCTACCGCAGTCATTCTTTCAGCCGGGCAGAAATAAGAACGTTTGATCGCACAACGAGGTTGGCACACCCATACTTTTAAACTGATTTTTCGCCAACTCTGACAGCTTGCTAGACATATAAATCGGCGTCGGAAGCGCCCCACGGCTCAGATGCAACTCATCGGCTCCCAGGCTGCCAACTCGCCAGCTGCTCCCACCTCTTGCTGCCCCCTGCAGGGACTGTTTCCTTGAGGACCGGCCTATCCTTCCCTTCGATGACAATGTCATCTAGCATAGCCAAGGCCTCCAAGACCTGTTCTTCCGTGATCTCCGCAATGCAGCTGCATCTGCCTGCACGAAATCTCGTTCCTGCCTCACTGGCGTGCATCTCGCACGGCGCACAGTCCTTATCGACGGCAATCGATAAGCTCGTCTCGGCCAGCGGTCCACGCGTGACCACGTTGGTAGGGCCGAAGAGCGCCAGCAGGGGAATGCCGAGGGCATTGGCCAGGTTCATCACCCCGCTATCGTTGGCGATGAACCTGCTGCAGGAGAGGAGCTGATCTGTCATCTCTTCGATCGAGCCGCCCGTAAGGTCGATAGTCCCAGGAATATACTCCTCAGGCGTGCCAAACGATGCGACACGCTCACCCCGATCCATAAGTCGTTTGGCGAGCAGCTCGAAATGCGGCCAGCGCTTGCTCGCCCAAATGCCACCCTTGGAACCCGCGTGTATCCCAATCAATGGGTCGGTCGGCCTGGTGTAATGATGGTCACCGACGAAGTATCCCTTTATATCGTCAGGGCTGTATGGTATGTTCAGTAACTCCTGGGCCGCCGCCAGATTGAATTCCGCTTCATGAAGCTCGTGCGCCCCGTCGAACAGATCCCAGCTACGAGAGTTGACGACTCGCCGCGCGGCGAAGCGCGGTGTCAAGAAGCCGAAGCTGTGCGTCAGAAAGACGGTGTCATATCTGCGATTAAGCACCGCATCGCCCAGCAAGAAAACATGATTAACATATTCGCGATTTGAGACGCAGAATAACAGATCAGCGTAGTCTCCTGCTACGACAACATCCACGCGATGCCCCAGCCTTCTTGCCATATTTCTAATTAGCGGGGTTGTGTGTATTACATTCCCGAGCCCGCTGCCGACCCCGATGAGCACCGGAGACTTAGCAGCCGTCACCAGCCGCTCTAGCCGTTCGAACTGCTTGTCGAACGCGTATCGCTTGGAATTCTCAATTGCCAAGCTCGATCGCCACTCCCAATAGGCAACGTCTGAGGTCAAACGTTGCACTTCTTCTGCCCATTTTTTTGCATCCTCTGGCAGAGCGACGCCACTCTCCGTGAGTAGGGCCGGAACATTGCCTCGATCCGAGCCCACAACAGGCACGCCAAACCGATGGGCTTCTATCACGACACGACTGAACGTCTCCACAAACCTATAGCTAGGGACCATAACGACCCTAACTTTCTGATAGAGAGCCGCCATGTCGGTAACGCGCGCCAGAATGGTTACATTCGGTAGCGAGCGTCGCGTGACGGCATAGTTAGCCGCAGCCTCGCCCGATTGCGACGCAATCGCGAAGAACTGGACCTCGGGCAACCGCTCCGCGACATCCAGCAACACCGAAAAACCTTTGTCAACGCGCGCATTTGCAAGCAAAACACCATCTCGTTTGGCAAATGGCGCGACATCTCGCTCCACTAGGTCGTCCGGCAACGAATAGATGACTGGAGTTCGGATACCGAAATTACGCTCGACAATCTGCCGCGTATATATCGAATTGCTGTATATCCCGCTAAAATCCTCGAGTATAAGTTGGAACTCTGCGCGAGGCGTCTGCCGCCGATCGATGTCGGGGAAATAGCCTGAAGCGGGCGTTGGGTTTATGAACAACTCACGCCAGAAATGTATCCCAAAAATAAGACACAGATCAAGGTGCCTCATTGCGACCGAAATTTCATACCCGAGTCCAGACACCACGTGGACAAGACGGGCCTTTTCTTCGAGTGCCAGCCGAAAGAGATCATCAGGATCGCTCTCTACAAAGGCATACCGAATTTTGCCGGCTTCCCCCCTCGTCCCAGCAAACTCCGATCTCGTTCCAACCAACAGAACGTCGTAACCGAGGCCCACATAGAGATTGCCCATCTGCTCCAGGAATTGCTCTGCGCCTCCGAACTTGTGGATCCCGAACTGCGAAACGAGTAGCGCAACGGGCCGGCCGACGACCTCGCGAGCACTCGCGTCTGCGCGGCTAGTTGCTCCACGGACTGCCGCCTGCTCCAAGAAGGAATCGAGTGTCGCCTCGCTATCGAAGAGGCCCGTGGAGAGCATCCTAAGCAGAAAACTTCTGCGCCAGATATAACTGCGGGCCTCCGATGCTGCTTCCGGAACGACGCTGGCTGCCCATGGAAAGCCGCGCGCTTCCACTTGAATCAGCAGTTCGGACACCCGGGCCTTCTCCGACCAGGTAACCCACTCACTGTCGAGATTGGCTAGCTCGGCCTCTAGCCCCAGGGCACTCCAAGGAGCGGCATCGCGCCTATGGGACGTAGTCTTCAAAATAGAGACGGTGGGTTCCCGAGCTATCTGAGAGGATCTAAATCGTTGCATCACCCTCAGACCGAACTTCGCCCAATCATTGTCCGGAGCTATCTCATTTGCGGCTGACAGCGCTGTCCGCGCCTCATCAAAGCGGTTCAGCTGAACACAGATCTGCGCAAGAGTTTGCCAAGCGGGCGGCGAGTCCGAGCTCCGTTCCACCGCCCTCCGTGCGGTCTCGTATGCAGCGGAAAGATCTCCCTTATGTGCGTAGATGCCCGCCAGCTCTCGAAGTGGCCGAAAATCGTTGCTTGCGAGATCGGCGCTTCGTTTTAGATGATCTACTGCGGTAGAAACAAATTCTTCCCTGTGCTCAAAGACCCCGTAGCCACCGAATGCAATATTCGTGGCAGCACGCCCTGCCTCCAGTTGGTATTTAAACTCGTCCTCTTTATGCGACAGACAGAAACTAAAGACATCGTATGCTTCGTCGAAGCGCTGCAATTTGCTCAGCGCGAGGCCGAGATAATAGATGGCTCCATGCCGCTTTGGCTCCAACTCGCGAAGTCGTTCAAGCACCGCGATCGCATCGCCATGACGCCCCATATATATGAGCGCGCGTCCAAGAAAATTTAGAAGTCTATAGCTCTCCTTCACGTGCGCGCGTGCGGCGCCGCCGATTAGGATGACCTCGTCATATCTTTTGGCTTTGAACAAGACGTCCAGAATCGGTGCAATCTGCGGCTCAGTGAGCTTCCCGGAATCGATTAGCTGCTCGACGATGCTTTGGACACTTTCGATTTCCAGGCTTCGCGGCCCCGTGGCACCGGGTCGCGGGTTGTTGTGCTGCGCCCGGGCGACAAGTGTACTCGGCGACGCGGCGCGGCGGCGTGGCGCGATCGTCTTTTTTGGGCCCGAGGTAGGGCCGCCAGGGACCATTGGCTTACCCCGCTCAAGATCCTTCTTGCCGGGAGAACGCCCGCCGGCAAGCTGGTCTTTGCCTCCCTGGGAGTTCGAACTGAGCGGCGAGCTTCCGCTGGATTCACTCTTGCTCGGCTGCGGCTTTGTGCCCGCTCGCTGGGTTGTCGCGGTGCGCCCAGAGGGCACCTTCCCAACGGTGTTATTTTGAGGCACTTCGCGGAACACGCGAAGAACCTCGGCTTGGCTCGGGCTCCTTCCGCGGAAGGTTAAGCACTCAGGGCGGGGCGTGTATGGCTTATCTGTCACGATCTCGATGACGTTCTCGTCATCTAAGAGCCACCCGTCTTCGAGTGGCACACGAAACAGATGGTCGCCATCGCCGATGCCATGCTCCTTCAGGTCCCCCCGACGCTGATTCGCTTTAAATGTGCCAATGTTGACGCCGTTGATAAACAGATCGAACTCGACATGATGCGTCGGGCTCTCGTCATCCCACAGCCAACCAACAATTGCTCCCTCACGGATATACTCGAGCTTCCCGCGCATCAATTCCCCCGAATCTACCCAGCCGAGAGCATGTACTCTTTGAGCTGCCCCTAGGATGTAGACAATGCACCGAACGTGCCACCGATAGCGGGGCGCAATCGCCGCGCCTGTCTGGCATGTTCGTATGCATTCGTCATCTCAGCTTTATAGAGGCCATTGATAACCTGAGCCCAACAGACCGATCGGCGATCCCAGCGGCTCTGAGACGGCGCTTGCGGAATCTGTGCCTACCGTGCCGCGGTTGATTGAAAGCGCACATACATATCCCTCGCCGAGCGGAACGATCCGCCCCTGTTGTAACGGACTGACGCCGTCCTTCAACCCGATGCCCGCGTCTAATAGGAGCGCGGCCCCTCCGACTTGGATCGAGGCCGCGGCGACGTCGCCTCAGAGCACGATCGTTCACAGCCGGGGAGACTTAGGCAAACTGCGTGACAGTTGGACAAACCCTCCCGCCTATTGGAGCGCGGCGGGGGGCGACATAGTGCCTCTGGCGCGTTGACCCGTTTGGGTCCTTGCTCCAGCAGGCCGGCATGCTCAAAATTCCGGCACGCAACTTTCAATGGGGCCCAGACCATCATGCACGCGTCGCGCGCCTCCGCGACAACATCTACCCGCGCCCGCGCCTATAGCCAAGCCAGAGAGATCCTGGCAGGGTCTGAGGGTCTGGAATGGCCAAAGTGTGACGAGGTCGCTCACGTCAAAGTGCCGGCGGCTCGTTACGAGGGCGGAGGTGGCGGTCAGTGGAGATACCTATATCCCAGAGCTTGCTCGATCTATTTAAGGAACGGAGGATATATTTATCGACGGGGCGTCAGTCCAGATTTTTGTCAGGAGAATACATTTCCATCTTAGCCGACGCGGAGCTGGAGATGTATAGCCACATACTATCGGGTCGAACGCTTCCGCACAGAATCGGCTCGTTTAGCTATTCATACTCGTCGTTAGGCGTGGACGCTCGGATAGGCCGCTACTGCTCTATTTCGACCAATGTGCGCATTATGATGACCGAGCCGCAGGCGGAATTGCTAAGCAATTCTCCCGCTTGGTACGCTGACCCCGCGCTACCGGGAGGGTTGGAATTTTTAGATGACCTAGGGGTTAACCCGCACGCTCGATTGCCCGTGCCCCTCAAGGTCGAGCCCGTATCAGTTGGGCATGATGTAAGAATCGGAGAAGCGGCCTTGCTTAAGTGCGGCGTGTGCATTGGAGACGGCGCACTCATTTTCCCCCGCACAGTAGTCACGAATAATGTTCCACCGTATGCCATCGTCGCGGGCAACCCCGGAGAGATCATCGATTTTCGCTTCCCCGAGAGGATTGTCGAAAGGCTTTTGGAGGCTCGGTGGTGGCGCTACCATTTTCATGCGATTCAGGAGCTTGGGCCGGAGAATGTGCCCGCCTTCTTGGACCGATTGGAATTGGCGATTGCGGACCGCGCCGTGCGTGAGTTTACACCCGGCGCGTTGATTGGAGCAGCCGTGATCGGCTCTAGCTGCTGTGATCGGTACGACTGATATCAGGCGCGAAGATAGAGTAACTTACGCGTTGCTGATGCCATGTGGGATCGAAGTAGAATGCGTTATTTCGGATCGGCCGATTAGGGAGAGGCAGGAAACTGTCTTCCGGCAATCGGCGGCGCCGGATCATGCTTGGCGCCGGCAAAGATTTAATATGTCGAAGAGTTCGCGGAAGTGTTGCAGAATTGGCGTGTCACACGCAAGTCGCCATCAATGGCGCGGTCTCGAAGACCGGCAAAAGGTGCCCAAGATCGCCACCGAAGGGGCGCACGCCCCGACACGTCAGTTACGAGATCTCGTCGCACCCCAGGGTCCGGAGCCAACAAGCAGGGGCGCAGATCCGCGGAACCGGCTGTCCGATTTTCAGCCTTTACAGGCAGGCCTCATCCCGCAGTTCACGCACCGTGCAGCTTTCTGAGGAGGCAAGTCCACTGCCGGGATGACCAGATCGTGCCAGGTCATCCGTTGATCTTGCGGCAGCCCCGCCACTTGGTGATCATGGTATGGCGCAATCATCGTTCGCCAGAATCGTCAGGCTGCCGTACGCTTCTGGCCAATCTCGCGACGCGAGCCTTCAGATGCCCACGAGATAGAACCAGTCGCCGTCGGCGAGCGAAAAGCTATACCGCTTGTCCTCGCGCCGGTGGCGAAATTCGGAGGCGGGCGCCAGACAGCGGTGGCTGGGAAAGGTCGTGTCCCCTTGAGTGGTGTAGCTCTGCGCCAGCGGAGGCGGTCGCACGGTGTGAGCACGGCGGCCAAGGCTTATGTGGCCTGCCCCTACGTGATCGCCGGCGTGGCCATCGCGGCCGCCACCGACGACGCCAAGACCCAGAGCGCCGCCGCCCAGGTAGCGCCTGCGGTCATCTCCACCTACACCGCGCTCCAGGCCGGCCAGATCGTCGACGTTCAGTCGGCCGGCGCCGAGCGCGACATGCATGCCGCCGGCATCATAATGCCGGAACACCGTATCGGGGAGAGCCGCTAAAGATCTGACCACTACATCCGATCCCTCGAGTAAAATTGTCGGCGGCGCGTAGGTCAGAATTCGCGGTCCGGCCCAGCGGATGGGCCACTTGTTAACAGCGAGTAGGAATACATAGGACTGTACGAAGGAGATTAAGTCGGATGCGAGGTAGGAACAACGTTCGAGTACTATCTTTTCGGCGACGAGACATATTCCTCTTTACTAGATTTTTCCGTTGATCGAGATCCCTTGCCTGTCTGCTTCCTTCCCGGAACTCTCTATCGCGATGCCGTTAGGCAAACGCCGAGTTGAAGAGCTTGATGCTAGCAACGCGGTGATGACCGCTGATGGCGAGACCCGCCCCGTGCTGTGGGTCGGCCGCCAGACCATTGTGACCGCTTTGGGCCTCGGGCTGGCACGCCTTCCGCCAGCGCGCCAACGATCTGGGTTCGTGCGGGCGGTCGCCGCCTAACGCCACACCTATCCGCTTCTCACATCTCGCCCCAGCACCGTGAGTTGACCGGGGCTTTCGGCGTCGGATTATGCGGATCCTTTGCGCTTTCGTGGGTCCCGGGCGCCCCGTCTTGTCGCCAGCCAGTCGTGCGAGACGCGCAACCCGTCGTCGATCAAAATGATGTCGGCGTAGGGCGGCAGCTGGATGCCGCGGTAATCTTGCATTGCATGTTCCCTAGCGACTTGAAGGCGGAGGTCGCTATATGCCGCTTGTGTAATGCCAGTGACCAAGTCGGGGATCAATTCGCCTCTCATTCGGCGCAGCCGTTCCGCAACATCGCTCCTGAGCCCGTCCTGTGTTAGCAGTGCTGAAACACCAAGTATCGAGGTGAGCAGGACCCTCTCGCTGAGAATATCGAGTGCTACAAGCCTTCACTTCGAATAGGGGCGAACCTTGCCCTTGTCGCTATTGTCGTTCGCGGTCCCAGGAGGACTAGCTCCCTTCAGCGCCTGTTGGCGGGCAGCTTGTCGGCGCGTGTCCGGAGGCCGAAATCGTTTTCCTTGGGGTGGCGGAGCAAATCCCCTTGCTCCTGGTGCTTGGCCCGTAGGGTAGCGCTAGCCTCGGCATTCGGTGCGCTGATCAGACTCGCAGGTCGGCGCACATCGCGGCCTCGAGTGCTCAAATCACCTGCTTGCATTCGCGTTTCGTCGGGCATCTTTGTCTGTTCGCAGCTGAGAGGCGCCCTCCAACCGTCCTATTTCACCGAAATACGTCTCTTTAGTTCTACTATTCAGCTAATCGCCTTCCATCTGATCGAGTATCGAGGCATCACGCATCAGGTATGAGCCTCGCATATCAATCTGGGATGATTTTGGAGGATTGTTCCTGTGGCATATTTCAGGCGCTGCCGCAGCTTCGTTGTCTTGATCTGCCGAGAGTTCGAGACTTGTCCGTGAGCCCCCCAGAACGGGCCTTGCAGAGCGGGCCAGATCGAGCGATTCTACGCTTGGCGCGCGCGCTTGCGCGCTTGGCCGCCCGAGATTGCTACGCCGCCGTGCTGGCGAGGACTGAGGATGCGGAGCGCGATCTATACAAGGTACTCGACCGATTTACAGAACGAGAAGTCGATCGAGGATCAGGTTGCGCTGTGCCGCGCCTACGCCGCCCGTGAGGGGTTGAGCGTCGCGGCGGTCTACGAGGACCGCGCTCGGTCGGGCGGCTCCATCCTAGGCCGAGACGGCCTCATGCAGCTGATGGAGCGTGCCCGAGCTGGCGATTTCGACGTCGTCATCGTCGAGGCACTGGACCGGATGTCGCGCGACATGGAGGACCTCGCCGGCATCCACAAGCGCCTCACCTTCATGGGTGTGGAAATCCGCGCCGTGCACGAGGGCGCCGTCAACACGGTGCTGGTCGGGCTTCGCGGCTTGGTCGGTCAGCTCTACCGCGAGGACGGCGCGCTCAAGGTGAGGCGTGGGATGTCTGGCGTCGTCCGCGACGGACGCCACGCTGGCGGCCGCGCATATGGATATCGAGCCGATCCCCGCAGCAAGGGCGAGCTCGTCGTCGACGAGGCGGAGGCGGCCGTTGTCCTGCGCATCTTCACGGAATACGCCGCCGGCGCGACGCCGCGCGATATTGCTCATGGTCTGAATCGCGCGCGGATTTTACCGCCGCGCGGACGCAGCTGGAACGCCTCGACGATCAACGGCAATACCCAGCGCGGCAATGGCATCCTGCGCAACCGACTCTACGTCGGGGAGATCGTCTGGAATAAGGTCCGCATGGTCAAGGACCCTGACACCGGCCGCAGGGTGTCGCGGCCGAATCCGGAAAGCGCCTGGCAGACCGCAAAAGCTGATGACCTAGCTATCGTGCCGCTCGACCTATTTGCGGCCGCGCAGGAGCGCAAGGCGATCAACGCCCCCGTCAAGGCCGAGCATCAACGCCGACCGCGGCACATGCTGTCCGGCTTGCTGCGCTGCGGCTGCTGCGGCGCCGGCATGTCGACGAATGGAAAGGACAAGTCCGGCCGGATCAGGATCAGGTGTTCTGCCGCTGCGGAGAACGGCACCTGTCCCGACCCGAAGACCTTCTATCTCATCGCTGTCGAGAACGCTGTGCTGGAAGGCCTGCGGGCCGAGCTGAGCCATCCCAAGGTCCTCGCTGAGTACGTGCGCGAGTTCCATGCCGAGATGCGGCGTCTTCATGCGAAGGCGGGGGCGCAGCGCAGCAGGATCGAGCGGCGCCTGTCGGAGATTGATCGCGACCAGAATGCGAACACCGACCACCTGCTTAAGCAGGTGCCAGGCAGCGCCCCTGCCGCTCGGATCGCGGCTCGGATGGATGAGCTTCAAACCGAGGAGAATCGGCTACGAATCGAGCTTGGCGCCGCGCCGGAGTTGCCGCCGCTGATCGCGCTGCATCCGACGGCCCTCGTTCAATATGAGCGCCAGCTCGAGCGCCTCCAGGAGGCGGTGACAGCCGGCATCGCCGCGGGCGATGGGGAAGCGGCGGCAGCATTGCGCGACTTGGTGGAGCGGGTGACGGTCCACCGTAACCCGGACATCGCCGGCGGCGTGAAGATCGAGATCAAAGGCAGGCTCAACGCACTCTTGGGGGAAGCCGCTTGTCCGAACCGCGTGAGAGGAGTGTGGGGAGCGGTGGTAGCGGAGGAGGGACTCGAACCCCCGACACGCGGATTATGATTCCGCTGCTCTAACCAGCTGAGCTACCCCGCCTCGGCACCGCCGATGGAAGGTGCGCATATAAGGAACGGGACCGAAGCCTGTCAAGGAATGGGGCGGGCGCGCCCACATTTTTGTCCGTTTATCCGCCGGGCCCAATCGGGAACGCTGGTACGTGTGAGGATGCCAGCCGGAGCGCCAGGCGCCGGTCGGTCTGGCTCAGTGGCCGTCTTCCCGCTGCGGCCGCGAGCCGGCTCTACGCCGTCTCGGCGCCCTTCAGCCCGAGCCGCTCCTCGACGACCTCCCGCATCTTGAACTTCTGCGCCTTGCCGGTGACGGTCATGGGGAAGTCGTTCACGAACTCGATGTAGCGCGGGATCTTCTGGTGCGCGATCTGGCCCTGGCAGAAGGCGCGCACCTCGTCCTCCGCCATCGCCTCGCCGTCCCGCAGCCGGATCCAGACGCAGAGCTCCTCGCCGTACTTGGCGTCGGCGACGCCGAAGGCCTGCACCTCCTGGATCTTGGGGTGGCGGAAGAGAAACTCCTCGATCTCGCGCGGGTAGAGGTTCTCGCCGCCGCGGATCACCATGTCCTTGATGCGGCCGACGATGTTGCAGTAGCCATCCTCGTCCAGGGTGGCGAGGTCGCCGGTGTGCATCCAGCCGGCCGCGTCGAGCACCTGGGCGGTCTTCTCCGCCTCGTCCCAGTAGCCGAGCATGACGGAATAGCCGCGCGTGCACAGCTCGCCCCGCTCGCCGCGGGGCACCACGCGCCCCGTCTCGTCGACGATCTTCACCTCGGTATGCGGATGGATCCGGCCGACGGTGGAGACACGCCGCGCCAGCGGATCGTCGACGGCGCTCTGGAAGCTGACCGGGCTCGTCTCCGTCATGCCGTAGGCGATGGTGACCTCGCCCATGTGCATGCGCTCGGCCACCCGCCGCATCACCTCGATCGGACACGGCGCCCCCGCCATGATGCCGGTGCGCAGGGACTTGAGGTCGAAGCGCGCGAACTCCGGGTGGTCGAGCTCGGCAATGAACATCGTCGGCACGCCGTAAAGCGCCGTGCAGCGTTCCGCCTCGATCGTCTCCAACGTGGCGAGCGGGTCGAAGCCCTCGCCCGGGTAGACCATGGCGCAGCCGTGGGTCACCGCTGCGAGGTTGCCCATGACCATGCCGAAGCAGTGGTAGAGCGGCACCGGGATGCAGATGCGGTCGGCTGCCGTCAGCCGCATGGCGCGGCCGACGAAATAGCCGTTGTTGAGGATGTTGTGGTGCGTCAGCGTGACGCCCTTGGGCGAGCCGGTGGTGCCGCTGGTGAACTGGATGTTGGCCGCGTCGTCGAACTGAAGGCGGCCGGCGATCGCGGCAAGCTCCGCCCGCTCGGCCTCGCCGCCAAGGCCCTCCACCGCCTCGAAAGCGATCGCGCCGGGAACCGGCGGGCCACCGATCTGGATCACGGTCCGCAGGTCCGGCAGCCGCGCGGCGGCCAGCCCGCCCGGCGCCGCCCCCGCGAGCTCGGGCGCCAGCGCGCGCACCATGTCGATATATTCGCTGGTCTTGAACGCCGTCGCCGTCACCAGGGCGGCACAGCCGACCTTGTTGAGGGCGAATTCCAGCTCGAAGAGACGGTAGGCGGGATTGATCGTCACCAGGATCAGTCCCGCCTTGGCGGCGGCGAACTGCGTCAGCGCCCATTCGGCGCGGTTGAGCGACCAGATGCCGATCCGGTCCCCGGGCCGCAGCCCCAGCGCCAGCAGGCCGGCGGCGAGGGCATCGGCCCGGGCCTCCAGCACCCGCCAGGTCCAGCGGACACCCTGGGTGGGCGAGATCAGCGCGATCTGGTCGCCCCATTCCGCGACCGCGCGGTCAAGGGCCTGGCCGATGGTGCGGCCGAGCAGCGGCTCTGCGACGGCGCCGTGGACATAGCTCCCCGCACGACCCGTCATGCTGTCCTCCCTGGTTCACCTGGCGAGTCGTGCGGGCGAGGAGCATGGAGCCGCGGGAGCGCCCTCCAAGTCGCCCGCCGGCTCAGGCCCGCTTCCTGAGCCGCAGCACCTTGAAGAAGCCGCCCGGCGGCATGGGGTCGACGGCGACGACATCGACATCGCCGCAGGCCTTGGCCCAGCTCTCGATGCGAGCGATCTTGAACGCCGACGACCAGCCCACCTTGGTGGCGAGCGGCGCCACCGCCTCCTCGATGCGCGCCACCGGGCCGTCCGCCACGCCGAAATGGTTGACGAGGATGATCTCGCCCCCCGGCTTGACCACGCGCTTGAATTCGTCGAGCGCCCCCTCCGGATCGGGCACGAGCGTGATCAGCATCTGCGCGCTCACCGCGTCGAAGGCGCCGTCGGGAAAGCCCAGTCGGCAGGCGTCCATCACGGCGATGCCCTTGACGTGGCTGAGGCCATGCTTCTTCACCTTCTCCACGGAGAGCGCCAGCATGTCCGGCGACAGGTCCGTGGCGATCACGTTGCAGTCGCGCGGATAGTCCTCCAGCGCCATGCCGGTGCCGACGCCCACCTCGAGGATATTGGGGCCGCAGGCGACCGCCGCCCTGACCGCCGCCAGGCGCCCGGGTGCGGTGAGCCGCCGATAGGTGAGGTCATAGAACGGCGCCCAGCGTGCGTAGGCCTTCTTCATCAAGGCCATGTCCGGCTGCCGAAGCGTCTGCCCCTTGGGCTCTTCCGACGTCAGCGTCATCTCCTGCCCCACCCCACTGCCGATATGCCTGCCGGAGCCCCCAGGCGTCCGCAGCGCTCCATGCTCCACAACCAAGGCCTGGCCGGTCCGCGTGATCCGATGGTGACATCCGATCGGGACCTGCTCCAGCCCATCCCGCCCACCTATCGCAACCGCATGACCGTAGCGCAAAACCGCTTGCCCGACCGCCATCGGTTGCCACCGAGGGTCAGACAGCCGTCGCCGCAAGGACCTGCGGGCGCGGGCGCGGCACGGCCGCGATGGTGCCGCCGCCGAGCACCCGCGCTGTCCCGTCGGCGCTGTCGTAGATGACGCAGGCCTGCCCCGGCGCTACGCCCTGCTCGCCCTCGGCGAGCTCGATCTCGGCCACGCCGCCGCCCAGACGGAACAGGCGCGCCGGCCGCGGCGGCCGTGTGGAGCGCACCCTGACCGCCACCTCCAGTCCATCCTCGGGCAGCGCCTGCCACGGCTGGTCGCCGATCCAGGCGAGCTCGCGCAGGCCGATGCGGCTGGTCGCCAGCGCGTCGCGCGGCCCCACCACCACCTGGGCGCGCGCGGCATCGAGCGCCACCACATAGAGCGGCTCGCTGCTGGCGATGCCGAGGCCGCGCCGCTGGCCCACGGTGAAGCGGATGATGCCGTCGTGACGGCCGAGCACGCGCCCGTCGAGGTGCACGATTTCGCCCGGCGACACCGCCTCGGGCTTCAGCCGCTCGATCAGCTGGGCGTAGCGGCCGTTGGGCACGAAGCAGATGTCCTGGCTGTCGCTCTTGTCGGCGACGGCGAGGCCGAACGAGCGCGCCAGTTCCCGCGTTTCCAGCTTGGTCATGTCGCCGAGCGGAAAGCGCAGCATGTCGAGCTGCTCCTGCGTGGTGGCATAGAGGAAATAGCTTTGGTCCCGATCCGCATCGGCGGCCCGGAACAAGCCGCGGCTGCCGCTCGGCAGCCGCCGGCTCGCCACGTAGTGGCCGGTCGCCAGCACGTCTGCACCGATGTCGCGCGCCGTCTCCAGCAGATCGGCGAACTTGATCGAGCGGTTGCACTCGATGCAGGGGATCGGCGTCTCGCCGGCGAGGTAGGCGTCGGCGAAACGGTCGATCACGGCGGCGCGGAAGCGGTCCTCGTAATTGAGCACGTAGTGGGGGATACCGAGCCGGTCGGCCACCCGACGGGCGTCATGGATGTCCTGGCCGGCGCAGCAGGCCCCCTTGCGGTGCGTCGCCTCCCCGTGGTCGTAGAGCTGCAACGTGATGCCGGTCACGTCGTAACCCGCCTCGGTCAGCAAGGCCGCCACCACGGACGAGTCGACGCCGCCCGACATGGCGACGACCACGCGCGTGTCGTGCGGCGGCTTTGGTAGGTCGAGACTGTTCAGGGGCGGGCTGCTCATCACACGGCACTCGAAAGGGCGGCGCATTCCGATCTGATGCGGTCGTCCGCTTGGCGCCCCACCTGTCTTATCGCGTCCGCTGCGGCGGCGCCACCGCGGCGGCGTCCAGCCGCCCCGGCTGTGCCAACCTGGGGCAATGAGCCCTCGCCGCGGGACGAATCGCAACGGCCCGTTCACCAAGTTCAAGCCAGCCCTGACGTCAAGTCCCATTTTAGGTAAATTTTAAAGGCGCGGACCTAGGCTCCGGAGCATCGACATGGGGTCAGTTGAGTTTGTGAGCGTACCATGAGCGAAGGCCATCGCCCGAGGGTCAAATACGTCATCGGGCCCGACGGCAGTCCCCTCACCATTGCGGACCTGCCCCCGGCCAACACGCGGCGCTGGGTCATCCGGCGCAAGGCGGAAGTCGTCGCGGCCGTCCGCGGCGGCCTGCTCAGCCTGGAGGAAGCCTGCAGCCGCTACACCTTGACGGTGGAGGAATTCCTCAGCTGGCAGCAGTCGATCGAGGAGCACGGCTTGCCGGGGCTGCGCACCACGCGCATCCAGCTCTACCGGCAGTAGTCACCGCCGAACGACAGATGGCCGGGTTCGCCCGGCCATTTCTGCATGTGAGCCTCATCGCTTTCTCAGCCAGAGGCTGGTCTCGTAGGCGCCCGGCAACAGCGGCAGCGCGCCGACGGCGCGCTGGACCGCCTCGGCCATACGCGTCCTGGCATACCAGCTGGCGAACACGATCTCGTAGCCGCCGCCCTGCACCAAAGCGCCGATGGCGATCTGCTCGTTGTAGCCGCGCCAGCCCCACGACTCGGGGTAGGGATCGGGCAGGAACACGTCATGCACGTGGATGTGGACGCCCGACGGCAATTGCGGCAGCACGTCGAGCAGCAGCCGGTCCACGTCGGTCCCGGGCATGGCGATATGGCTGGAATCGATGAACAGCACGTCGCCGGGCCCGAGCTCGGCAAATACGCCGGCTTCGACATCTTCGGCGCGCGCCGCGATGTGGCGCACCGATGCCAGGTCGAGCGCCGCCCGCGGCGCCGGATCGATGGCCACCAGCGCTCCGCCATGACCGCCGTCCTGGAGCGCCCGCATCAGGAAGCGTGTGGAGTGGCCCGACCCCACCTCGACGATCAGCCGCGGCGACAGCCGGCGCACCGTGACATAGGCGGCCGCCGCATCCAGCCGCGGAAACCAGCTTTGCGACCAGCGCAGGCCCGGTCCGTCGGGGGGGATGGCGCGAAGCGCCGTCTGCGCCTGCCTGATATCGTCGAGCAGCCGCTCCATCCCCGGACGGGCGGCGTCGAACAGGGCTTCCAGGGCGGGGTAGGCCGGGCGGCGGCCGGGCTGGGCATAGCGGTAGGGGATGAACCAGCCACCGCCGTCGCGGCCCGCCAGCGCCCTGAGCCCGAGCTTCAGCCGGCGCAGCCCCTGCGCGAGGCCGGGCCCGAGCTGCCCGGCAAGCTGGCGGCCGTAGCCGGCGAGGATGGCGCGGCTTTCTCTCGCGCCCGTTTCGGGCGACAGCCCGCTCATGGGGCGGCTCTCATGCCGCCTTGTCGTTGCCCGGGCTGGGGAGGCGCGCCGGCACGGCGACCGGCGCCGATGCGGCGGCGGTCGGGTTGCTCTGGGCGAGCCGCTCCTGCAGCGTCTGCGCCAGGCGCGAGCGCTCGAACAGCACCACCACGATGAGCGCGAAGGCGAGCGGAATGATGAGGTAGAGCAGCCGGAACACCAACAGCGCGACGAGAACCTCGGCTTTGGGCACGCCGGGCATGGCGGTGATGAACACCGCCTCCAGCACGCCCAGGCCGCCGGGCGCGTGCGAGGCCAGCGCCGCGGAGAACGAGGCAAGGAACACCCCGAGGACGACGAAATAACCGGGATTGCTCGCATCCGGCAGTGCGAAATAGATGATCGCAGCGGCACCGAGCAGCTCCAGCGGCGCCGCCAGCAGCTGCCGCCCGACGATCGGCAGCCGGGGATAATAGATGGCAAAACTACCGATCTTGATGGGCTGGAACTCGAGCCACGAGCCCACGACGTACAGGACGACCAGGGCCAGCATGCCCACGCCCAGCGCCACCGCCGACCAGCTCGGCATGTCGAACAGGCGGTAGACGATCTCCGGGTCGAACACCAGCACCAGGCCGCCGAGCAGCACCGTGCCCAGGCCGAAGGTGAACGAGCAGAGCGCCACGAGCACGCCGACCTCGGCGATGCTGAGCCCCATGGTGCCGTAGGCGCGCAGGCGCACCATGGCGCCGGACAGCACCGAGGCACCGATGCTGTGCGAGAGGGCGTAGGTGGTGAAGGAGACGAGGGAGATCACCGGCCACGGCAGATGCTTGCCGAGGTGCAGCAGGGCGATGCGGTCGTACCAGGCAAGCGCGGCGTACGCGATCGCCGTACCTGCCAGCGCACCCAGCCAATGCAGGGGCGAGATCGACAGGAAGGCGTTGCTCACGTCGGCAAACGAAATGCCCGCCAGCTCGCGGTAGAGCAGCCAGCCGGAAAAGACGACGGCGCCCAGCCCGATCACGGGCCAGACGTATTCGAGATATTTCTTCATGCTCAGCCGGGCTCGCGCTTGGCGCGCTCTGGAAGCTGCGGGCGTTGCAGCCATCTGTGCCCGACGCTCCCGGCCGCCGCAAGTCGCTTGTGCCAATGGGTCGCGCCAAGCGGCGACGGCGCCGCTTGGCGCACAACTCGGCCCGGGAGGGGTTGGCGCGGGCCCTGCCCGGCTCGGGAGCGCGAGGCCGGCAGCGCCGGGGTCCCCCTCGCCGGGACGGGCCCGGCAAGGGCGTGCCTCAGGCGCCGGCGCGGCTCATGCGACCGCCGCTCGCGCGGGCCTCGGGCGCGCGCCAATCGTCGCTAGCGCGCTCACGGTCGTCGAGGCTCTCCGCCTTCCCCAGCTCGTCGAGCGCTTCGGCCAGCTCGGCCTTGGCTTCGCTCAGCTGCCCCTTCAGCTCGCTCGCCGAACTGACGAGGTTGTCGCGGCGGGTGCGTGCCGCCTTGGCATAGGTGGGGTAGGCAAAATGACTGGGGTCGGAGAAGCCCGAGCGCTCCTCCTCCTGGGCGATCTCGCGGTCGAGGTCCCCGGCCATGCGCTCGAATTCCGCGATCATCATCTCGATCTGCGCGGCTCGGCGGCGCTTCTCCTGAGCCTGGAAGCGCTTCAAACGCAGAAGCGTATCACGCGATTTCATCGGCACCTCGACGTCAGCCCCGGAACATATCGCCGAGCCGGCTCCAGCCGTTGCCTCCGGAGCGCCGCTCGGCGACCGGGCGGTCCCACCCGACCGCCAAGCGCTCGCGTGGGCCCTCGTCGCCCATGTCCCGTCGGCGGTAACCATGACGAGAAGAGGTTGAGCCTTCCTTACCGCCGTGGCGCCACGATCTGGCCGCCTGCGCGCTCGAATCGCCACAGCCCGGCAACCTTTTGTTTACCGAGGGTGGCGACAGTGGCCGGCGCGGGCCTTGCCGAAGCGCAGCCGCCGGCCCGAGTCTATTGAATCACTTATAGCAGCTCGTTAATGCAACGGTTTAAGTATGTCGAATTCAGGAAATATAAGCTTGTGTAGATACTTAGGATAAATTCCGGCGGTAATGTGCCCGGCGCCCTTGCCTGGACTTATCAGTTTTTGTTAACCCTTGTCCGTTAACGTTCGAATCGGATCGACATGGGGCGAACCACGCGGGACAGGCGGGGGGCGTCGACAGGCGGCATCGCCCATGGCCGAGGCGACGTTGGGGAGCTGACATGCGCGTTCTGCTCATTGAAGACGATAGCGCGACAGCGCAAAGCATCGAGCTGATGCTCAAGTCCGAGAGCTTCAATGTCTATGTCACCGACCTGGGTGAAGAAGGCGTCGACCTCGGCAAGCTCTACGATTACGACATCATCCTGCTCGATCTGAACCTGCCGGACATGTCCGGCTACGAGGTGCTGCGATCGCTGCGGGTGGCCAAGGTGAAGACGCCGATCCTGATCCTGTCGGGCCTTGCGGGCACGGAGGACAAGGTTCGCGGCCTGGGCTTCGGGGCTGACGACTACCTGACCAAGCCGTTCCACAAGGACGAGCTCGTCGCCCGCATCCACGCCATCGTCCGCCGCTCCAAGGGCCACGCCCAATCGGTGATCACCACCGGCGACCTCGTCGTCAACCTGGACACGAAGACCGTCGAGGTGGATACTCAGCGCGTGCATCTGACCGGCAAGGAATATCAGATGCTGGAGCTGCTCAGCCTGCGCAAGGGCACCACCCTGACCAAGGAGATGTTCCTCAATCATCTCTACGGCGGCATGGACGAGCCCGAGCTCAAGATCATCGACGTGTTCATCTGCAAGCTGCGCAAGAAGCTCGCCAACGCCTCCGAAGGCAAGAACTACATCGAGACGGTGTGGGGCCGCGGCTACGTGCTGCGCGAGCCCAACGGCGGCGAGGAGCGGGCGACCGCCTGAGCATAAATGCCCGCCGCCGTGGCGCGACGGCGGTGACGCCAAGGCCGAGCCCCGCCGCGCGTGGCGAACGGCACAGTACCTCGGTCGGCCAAACCGCGGGCCCCGTCCGCCTTGGACCGCGACGCGCGGTCGGTCCCGACGGGCCGAAATCTCTCCACGATCGATGCCGAGATCGATGTTCCGCCGCTGCGGCGGCCGATCAGGCCCGCAGACCGGCGGTGATCGTCACCACGTCCGCGTCGATGGCAAAGCTCACGTCCATGCCGGCGGCCTCCGCCACCAGGCCCGCATAGAAGGGCTGGATGGCGTGCGCATCGACGGTGCCGTCGGCGGTGCGACCCGCCATCAGCTCCGGCGCGTGCGGCGGGATGCGTGCGTTGAGCCCCTTGGCCCGGACGACGAAGCGAGCGCCCTCGTCCAGCACCTCGACGTCGAGCGCGCCGCCGCGGGGAATGGCATTGTCGGCGATGAGGATGAGGTTGAGCAGCAGCTTCACCCGGTTCTTGGGCAGCAGGAGGCGCGAGCCGGTCCAGCCCAGCGAGGTGTTCTCGTCGCTGACGAAGGCGCGGGCCACCTGCTCGGCATCCCCGGTGTCGATGGCGGCGCCGGCCGAACCGGCGGCGCCGAAAGCGAGCCGCGCGAATTGCAGCCGCGCCGAGGCTTGCCGTGCGCTCTTGGCGATGAGATCGAACGCGAGCTCGCGCATCGAGGCGTCTTTTTCGTCCTCCAGCACCTCCAGCCCGTTGACGATCGCGCCGACCGGGCTGATGACGTCATGGCAAACGCGGCTGCACAGCAAGGCGGCGAGGTCGAGCGCTTCGAGCGTCACGGCGGTCATGCGAACCTCTCGGCGATTGTCGCGGCGCGACGGCCTGGTCTGGATGGAGATGGCCCCGGACTCTATGTCCATCCTGTCGGGACGCCGCAGGGCGCGCTCTGATACACGCCTGCCGCCCGATTGAAAAGGCAAGGAGCACATGAACGCCATGAGCGAGGCACCTGCGCCGGGCCGCACCGGGGACAACGGCGGGCGATCCGCAAGCGACCGCGAGGCCCTGGCCGAGGCTCTCGGTGCCATTGCCCGCCTCGCCGGCGGCGTGATCATCGAGGTCGCGCGCAAGGGCCTCCAGGAGCGGGAGAAGCCCGATGGCAGCCTGTGCACGGCGGCCGACATCGCCGCCGAGGAGCTGATTGTCGACGCCCTCGCCCGGGACTTTCCCGACGTGCCCGTCATCGCCGAGGAGAGCGCCGCGGGGTTCGAGGGCGAGCTCGCCTCCCGCTTCTTCCTGGTCGACCCGATCGACGGCACGAGCGATTTCGTGGCCGGCACCGGCTCCTACACGGTCAATATCGCCCTGGTGGAGAATGGCCGGCCCGTGGCCGGCACCATCTATGCGCCGCGCGCCAAGCGCCTGTGGGTCGGCGGCGAAAGCGCCCGGGTCATCGATTGCGAGGCGGATGCCAGCCCGCTCGCGGGTAACTGGACCACGCTGCGCACCCGCCGCGCGCCGGCGGACGGCCTGGTCGCGGTGGCAAGCCTGCGGCACGGCGATGCAGTTACCGAGCGGTTCCTGGCGGGGCTGCCGATTCGCGCCCGCTCAGGTGCGTCGTCGTCGCTCAAGTTCTGCGCCGTCGCAGCCGGAGAGGCCGACGTCTATCCGCGCTTCGGCCGGACCATGGAATGGGACACGGCGGCGGGCCAAGCCATCCTGGAGGCGGCCGGCGGCGTCGTCGTCGACGGCGAGGGCCGGCCGTTCCGCTACGGCGCGGTGCAGGACAGCTTCGCCAACGGCCCGTTCATCGTCTGGGGCGACCCGGAGGCGGCCGTCCGCTACATGAGCCCGCATGCGGACCCCGCACCGGGCCACCGCTGACCCCGGTGCGGGCAAGATTTGCCGCAGCGGCGCCTTGGCGGCGTCACGATTGGCGGCTGTGGTGGTTCGACGCATCCCGCTCCCCGTTGAGGGCCTTCGGACATCGCGAGCCGAGAGCTTCTTCGTGCGACCTCCGATCCCCATCCGCCCGCCGCGCCCCACCGACGCCAGCATCCAGCCCAACGAGGCCCCCATGACAGCGATCGTCCGCGCCATCCTGGTCTCCGTCCTCGTCGCCTTGGCCGTGCCCGCGCTCGCTCAGAGCCCGCGCATCCGCGAGGGCGACACCTTCAAGCCGGAGGAGATCATCCAGTCCGGCCACAAGTTCTTCGGCACCGTCTCGCGCGGCGTCGCGCTCACCGTGCAGGAGGCCTTCAAGCGGTGGGGCGAGCCGAACGGCTACATCCTTGGCCAGGAGGGCGCGGGCGCGTTCTTCGGCGGCCTGCGCTTCGGCGAGGGCGTGCTCTACACGCGCAACGCGGGCGACCTGCGGGTGTACTGGCAGGGACCGTCGGTCGGCTTCGACTTCGGCGGCGAAGGCGCGCGCACCATGATGCTGGTCTACAATCTGCCGGCCACCGAGGGCATCTTCGGCCGCTTCCTGGGCCTCGACGGCTCCGCCTATTTCGTCGGCGGCTTTGGCATGACGGCGGCGGTTCGCGATAATATGATCGTGGTCCCCATCCGCACCGGCGTGGGTGCCCGGCTCGGCGTCAACATCGGCTATCTGAAGTTCACCCCCACGGCGACGTGGAACCCCTTCTGACGGTCCAGAACGTCGCAGGTGTGGACGCCGGTTTTGAGACTGTGGACGCCAGTTTTGGGACGATCGTATGCCAGGACTGCGATGCTGAGGCGAAGCGATAGAGCGGCAGGTCCGATTCCACCGGAGCCTCTGCCGCTCGCGCGCGACCGGCGCGAATCCCCAGGAGCTTGCCCGTGATCCAAACGGCGATGATCTTCGCTCTCGGATTCTTCACCGCCACCTTCTTCGCGGTGCTGGCGGTGCCGGCCATCAACGCGCGGGCCGAGCGGCTGGCCAGGCGCCGGGCGCAGGCGCAGTTCCCGCTGTCGCTGGACGAGATCGCGGCCGAGCGCGATCACCTGCGCGCCGAGTTCGCCGTCTCCGCACGCCAGCTGGAGCGCCGCAACGAGGCGCTCCTCGGCGAGAAGACGCAAGCGCTGGGCGAGGTCGGCCGCCAGCATGCCGCCCTCAAAAGCCTTTCAGAGGAACTGGCGGCGACGAAGGGAAGCCTCACGCAGGTTCGCGGCGAGGCCGCCGATCTGACGAGCGAGCTCGCCGGCACGCGCGAGCGGCTCGCCCGCACCGAGGCCGACCTGGCGGACAACCGCAAGTCGCTGAGCGTGCGGGAAGCTGCGCTGGAACGGCTGGAAGCGGACAACCACCAGTTCCACAACACGGTGGAGAGCCAGCGCATCGTCATCGCCGAGTTCGAGGCCAAGGTCACCTCGCTCGAGGGAAACCTCGCCAGCGATGCCCAGGTGTTCGCCAAGCTCACCCGCGACCTCGCCATCCAGAAGGAGGCCAACGCCGAGCTGGAGCGGGCGCGAGCGGCCGACCGCAAGGCGGCGGCGACGCTGGCCGAGCGGATCGCCAGCCTGGAGCGCCTGCGCGACGACCAGAGCGAGCGCATCACCGGCCTGGAGAAGGCCGAGCGCGAACTGGCACGCCGGCTGACCGATGCCAGTGTCGCCGCCTCGCGCCAGACCGAGGCGCTCAAGGCCAACGCCGCGCGGCTGGCCTGGCTCAGCAGCGAGCTCGAGGCGGCGAAGGGGACCCTCAAGAGCAATGCCGAGGCGGCACGCGCCTCCGTGCGCACCGCGACCGACGACGTGGAGATGATGCGGGCGGAGAAGTCGTCGCTCGAAGGCGCGCTGGACCAGGCCCGCAGCGACCGTCTGGCGCTGCAGCGCGAGGTCACCCAGCTGAAGCGCGAGCTCGCCGGGCGCATTGGCTCCGGCGGCCGCCGCGGCGGCCCGCGCGGCGCCGCTCTGAACGGCGGCGCGAACGAGGCCCCGACGGCTGAGCCCACCGCCGCGGACGGCGTCGACGAGGTCGGCGCCCTGCGCGCGGACCGCGCCAACCTGCAGCGCGAGGTGACGCGGCTGAAGCACGATCTGTCGGCCGGCCAGACCGAGGTCGAGGCCAGCAATGCGGCGCTGCGCCATCGCATCGAGCAGGTCGCCGATGCCATCATGCGCCGGCCGCCGGCCAAGCCCGGTCCCGCCAAGCTGACACGCCCCAAGTCCGGACGCGCCAGAACCTGATCGACGGCACGGTCGCGGTCCGGTTTCGGAGCATTTCGATCCGACCGAACGACTGCATCTGATCGGGCCAAGCTCCAAGGCGCTTCGCGATTGGGCGAAATCCCCGATCGGAAGAGACGCGCTTCGGATTCAAAGGCTGAAGCATTTCTCTGCAATCGGATGATGCTCATCCGATTGCGACGTGCTCCAGGTCAGCCGGCGCCCGCGAGCACCTCGTGGCGCAGCTGCAGACGCGACAGGTTGGCCCGCAGTTCCTCCAGTTGCTGGGCGCCGACGGGCCCGTCGAGGCGGATCGAGGCGAAGCTGCCGTGCTGGGGATGCGGCCCCACCTCCACATGCACCGGCACGCCGTCGCCGACGAGTGCCCGCGTCAGCCGCTCCAGGGTGATCTGCGCGGCGAGATGGCGCAGCTGGGGCTTGAAGATCTTGCCGACTGCGGTGAGCGGCATCAGCGGCAGCACGATGATCTCCACCGGCACCGCCGCTCGCTCGGCGATGTGCTGGCGGGCGAAGTCCTGGATCGCCTCGGGCGATGCCTCGGCCCCCGCCTTGAGCTGCACGAAGCCGATCGGCAGCTCGCCGGCGTAGCCGTCCGGCCGCCCGACGGCCGCGGCCGACTCCACCGCCGGATGGGCGTGCAGCACCTCCTCGATGACCGCCGGGTCGATGTTGTGGCCGCTGCGGATGATGATGTCCTTGGCCCGGCCAGTGAGCCAGACGTAGCCGTCCTCGTCCAGGCGGCCGAGGTCGCCCGTGTCGAGCCACGGCCCGCCGCGGCTCCAGGCCGGCCTGGTCTCGGCCGCCATCGGCTCGACCCACGCCTGGCGGTTGTAGGCGTCGTCGGCGTAGCCGCCGAACAGCTGCCGGCCGCGCACCAGCACGTGGCCGATCTCGCCGGCGGGAAGAACGCGCTGCACGGCGCCGTCGGCCACGTCGGCGACGATGAGCTCCGTGTAGGGCACGCGCAGGCCGATGGAGCCCAGCCGGCAGTCGCCGAGACCCGGGTTCATGGTGGCGAAGCCGTGCGTCTCGGTCATGCCCCAGCCCTCCACCAGCGGAGCACCGACATTGTCGCGCACCGCTTTGGCGACCTCGGGCGCGATCGCCGAGCCGCCGCTCTGGCAGATCTTGAGGCTCGACAGATCGAAGCCCTCGGTGGGCACGTTGAGGGCCGCGCCCCAGCTCGTCGGCACCATGCCCAGCACCGTGGGCCGGAAGCGCTGCACCAAGCCCCAGAGGTTCTTGACCACGACCGGGTTGCGGTAGCCGGCGGCGGTGGGGATGACCACGGTGGCTCCTTGCGAGAACGGTACCAGCCCGGCGCAGGTGGCGCCCCCCACGTGGAACGGCGGCAAGCCGTTGAACCAGGTCTGATCCGGGCCGGTGAGCATCACCTCGGCGTTGGTCCAACTCTGCGCCAGCAGGCCGCGATGGGTGTGGCGGGCGAGCTTGGGCGCGCTCGTGGTGCCGCCGGTGTGGAACAGAGAGGCGATGTCGTCGGGCTTGATGTCCCGCGTAAAGCTCAGCGTCGCAGGCTGGCGGGCCAGCTCGGTCTCGAAATGCAGCGCGTCGATGTCCGCCCGCTCGGCCGGGCCGCCGACGCGGATCACGGCGGCGAGGTTCGGCAGCTCGGCGCGCACCGCCTCGACCTTGGCCCAGATTCCCGGAAACAGCTCCGGGTCCGGCCCCAGCAGCACCTTGGCGCCGGCGCTGCGCAGCAGGCCGACGATGTGCTCTTTCTCGAGCAGGAAATTGATGGGGTTGGCCATGCCGGCGTATTGGGCGCCGAACAGTGCGACGAACGTCTCCGGCGCCACCGGCAGCAGCATCGACACGGCGTCCTGCGGCCCGACGCCCAGGGCGTGGAACAGGTTCGCAGCCTGGATGATCTGGCGGCCGAAGGCCGCATAGGTGATGTCCCGGCTCGGCTCGTCGACGAGCCCTTCGCGCAGGAAGCGGATGGCGAGCCGGTCCGGATGGCGCGCGCACACGCCCGCCAGCAGCTCGAACACGGACGTGGCCGCAACGCGCGCCTCGAACGGCACGCCCTCGAGCGCCTCGACGTCAGCCAGGTTTCGGATCGGCATGATGTTCCACTCCCTCTGTCTTGAGCCGGGTGCTTCGCCCCGCTTTGGCGCGCAAGTGACCACGGCGCAGCGCGGGAGATCAAGTGATCTGATGACCGCGATCAAGCGAAGGGCAGAACAAGCGTAATTTGCAGGCAATTGACTACGAAACGACCCATATGGGCAACGATTAGCCAGCAATCGCGCTCCGCACGCATGGTGCGGCCGTGTCACTGTGGCGCCGCGGCGCCGCGGCGCCAGATAGCCATCCCCTCCGGATCGAACCGACCGCTCGCAGCCGCCGGAGAGCCACGGCGCGCGCTGGCACGGGGCTTGCTGCTGCCCACGCGATAGCCATTCTGGCGGGAGGCAAGAGATGAAATGGGGTGTGAAACAGCTGATGGCGGTGCTTGCCATCGGCGGCGGCATCGCGGCGGCGGCAGCGCCGGCGCAGGCGCAGGAGACGATCAAGGTCGGCATCCTGCACTCGCTTTCCGGCACCATGGCCATCAGCGAGACCACGCTCAAGGACGTGATGCTGATGCTGATCGAGGAGCAGAACAAGAAGGGCGGCGTGCTCGGCAAGAAACTCGAGGCGGTCGTCGTCGATCCGGCCTCCAACTGGCCACTGTTCGCCGAGAAGGCGCGGGAGTTGATCACCAAGGACAAGGTCTCGGTCGTGTTCGGCTGCTGGACCTCGGTCTCGCGCAAGTCGGTGCTGCCGGTGTTCAAGGAACTCAACTCGATCCTGTTCTATCCCGTCCAGTACGAAGGCGAGGAGAGCGAGCGCAACGTGTTCTACACCGGCGCCGCCCCCAACCAGCAGGCGATCCCGGCCGTCGACTACCTGATGAAGGATGAGGGCGTGAAGCGCTGGGTGCTGGCCGGCACCGACTACGTCTATCCGCGCACCACCAATAAGATCCTCGAGGCGTACCTCAAGTCGAAGGGCGTTGCCGCGGAGGACATCATGATCAACTACACGCCGTTCGGGCACTCCGACTGGCAGACGATCGTCGCCGACATCAAGAAGTTCGGCTCCGCCGGCAAGAAGACGGCGGTGGTCTCGACCATCAACGGCGACGCCAACGTGCCCTTCTACAAGGAGCTCGGCAACCAGGGCATCAAGGCGACCGACATCCCGGTGGTGGCCTTCTCCGTCGGCGAGGAGGAGCTCGCCGGTCTCGACACCAAGCCCCTCGTCGGCCATCTCGCCGCCTGGAACTACTTCGAGTCGATCAAGACGCCGGCCAACGAAGCCTTCATCAAGGCCTGGCACGACTTCACCAAGAACCCCAAGCGCGTCACCAACGACCCGATGGAGGCCCACTACATCGGCTTCAACATGTGGGTGAAGGCGGTGGAGAAGGCCAAGTCGACCGATCCGGACAAGGTTATCGCGGCGCTGCCGGGCACCAAGCAGGACAACCTCACCGGCGGCACCTCGGAGATGCTCGCCAACCACCACATCACCAAGCCGGTTTATATCGGCGAGATCGAGGCCGACGGCCAGTTCGACGTCGTCTGGAAGACCACCGAGCTGATCCCCGGCGCAGCCTGGTCGCCCTTCCTGGAAGGCTCCAAGGACCTCAAGGCCGACTGGGTCGAGCTCAAGTGCGGCAACTTCAACACCAAGACCAACAAGTGCGGCGGCGCGTCCAACTAGAGCGCTTTCGAGCGAAGTGGACGCCGGTTCACGTGAAGAAAACGCGATAAATCAAACAGTTAGAGCATTTCGACGATTCGAATGAACACAGAAATGCTCTAGCGGCACTGCACGCGTGCACTTGAGGGTGCGTCCCCTCACCCGTCATGGCCGGGCTTGACCCGGCCATCCCTCCCCTGAGGACGCGCCCTTCAGTCAGCCCTCTCGGGCCGACGTTTGCCCTGTCGATCGATGGCCGGCTCAAGCCCGGCCATGACGCGGGGAGGATATAGGGCAGCACCTGCCCGCGCCGGCGCCCGCGCCGGTCCCCTTGACCGCTTGGTAGTTGGCGGAGGTCCGTATGGTGCGCCTGTTCGCGCTCGTTCTGTTGCTCGTCGGCGCCTTCGCCGGCCGTCCCGCCTGCGCGCAGGACCTCGACGCCGCCCTCGCCAAGCTCGCCGGCGCCAGCGGCTACGCGGAGATCGACGCCGGCGTCGCGGCGCTCGCGGCCACCGGCTCGCCGGACGCCTTGCCGATCATCGAAGCCCTGGGCGAGGGCCGCCTCTACGTCGACCCGCAGAGCGGGGTGCTCGTCCTCAAGACGGCGGATGGGCGCACCGTCGACGCCAAATCCGGTGCCGCCGTGAGCGCCAACGCCGCCCAGCTCGCCGCGGTCCGCGTCAACAACCGGGTGCGACGGGCGATCGAATCCAGCATGGGCGCACTGCGGCTGGTCGCCAAGGACAGCGCCGTCCGCGCCGCCGCGGCGGACGCCGTGTTCAAGGCCCGCGATCCCGCCGCACTGCCGGCCATCGACCGAGCGCTGGCGCGCGAGACCGATGCCGGCGTCAAGCAGAAGCTCACCGAGGCGCAGGCCGCCGCCCGGCTGATGGACGGGGCCACCGGCGATGCCGACAAGATCGCGGCGGTCGCCGTCGTCTCCAAGCGCGGCGATCAGGATGCGCTCAGCCTGCTGGGCGCCGCCGGCGCCCAGGCGAGCCCGGCGGTGAAGCCGGCCATCGAGAGCGCCACCGCCACGATCCAGAGCCGGCTCGCGCTGCTCGAGAACGTCCAGAACGTCTGGTACGGCATCTCGCTCGGCTCGGTGCTGCTGCTCGCCGCCATCGGGCTCGCCATCACCTTCGGCGTCATGGGCATCATCAACATGGCCCACGGCGAGATGGTCATGCTCGGCGCCTACACCACCTACGTGGTGCAGGAGGCCTCCCGCATCTATGCGCCGGGCCTGTTCGGCTGGACCCTGCCGGTCGCGGTGCCGCTCGCCTTCCTGATCGCCGGGCTGGTGGGGGTGCTGATCGAACGCACCGTGATCCGCTATCTCTACGGCCGGCCGCTGGAGACGCTGCTGGCCACCTGGGGCATCAGCCTGATCCTGCAGCAGGCCGTGCGCTCGGTGTTCGGACCCACCAACCGCGAGGTCGGCGCCCCCTCCTACATGTCGGGCTCGTTCGACGTCTTCGGCCTGTCGATCACCTATGGCCGCATGTGGATCGTGCTGTTCAGCCTGGTGGTCTTCCTGGGCCTGCTCGCCGTCCTGCGCGGCACCTCGTTCGGGCTGAAGATGCGGGCAGTGACCCAGAACCGGCGTATGGCCTCGTCCATGGGCATCCGCACGCCCTGGATCGACACCTTCGCCTTCGGCCTGGGCTCCGGCATCGCCGGCATCGCCGGCGTCGCCCTCGCTCAGATCGACAACGTCTCGCCCAACCTGGGCCAGGGTTACATCATCGACAGCTTTCTGGTGGTGGTGTTCGGCGGCGTCGGCAATCTCTGGGGCACGCTGGTGGCGGCCCTGACGCTGGGTGTCGCCAACAAGCTGCTGGAACCCTTTGCCGGCGCGGTGCTCGGCAAGATCCTGCTGCTCATTTTCATCATCCTGTTCATCCAGCGGCGGCCGCGCGGGCTCTTCGCCCAGAAGGGCCGGGCGGTGGAAGCATGAGCGGCGCGGGGACGAACTCCATGGGGCGCCGGCCGCTTCTGCTCAGCCTGATCGACGGCAAGGGCTGGATCTTCCTGGCGGTGGTCGCCGCCGCCGCCGTGCTGGTGCCGCTGCTCAATCTGGCGGTGCCGGAGGGCTCGGCCTTCCACGTGCCGACCTACGTCGTGGCGCTGCTGGGCAAATACCTCTGCTACGCCCTGCTCGCGCTCGCCCTCGACCTGGTCTGGGGCTATTGCGGCATCCTCTCGCTCGGCCACGGCGCCTTCTTCGCCCTCGGCGGCTACGCCATGGGCATGTATTTGATGCGCCAGATCGGCCCGCGCGGCGTCTACGCCAACCCGCTCCTGCCCGACTTCATGGTGTTCCTGAACTGGAAGGAGCTGCCGTGGTACTGGCACGGCTTCGACAGTTTCCCGTTCGCCGCGCTCATGGTGCTGCTGGTGCCCGGCCTGCTGGCGCTGGTGTTCGGCTGGCTGGCCTTCCGCTCGCGCGTCACCGGCGTCTACCTCTCGATCATGACGCAGGCGATGACCTTCGCCCTGCTGCTCGCCTTCTTCCGCAACGACATGGGTTTCGGCGGCAACAACGGCCTCACCGATTTCAAGGACATCCTGGGCTTCAACGTGCAGGCGCAGACGACGCGTTGCGCCCTCTTCGTCGCCACCGCCATCGCGCTCGTGCTGGGCTACCTGGTCGCGCGCTACATGGTGACATCGACCTATGGCAAGGTGCTGGTCGCCATCCGCGACGCGGAATCGCGCACGCGGTTCCTCGGCTACCGGGTCGAGACCTACAAGGTCGTCGCGTTCGTCGTCTCGGCCATGATGGCGGGCGTCGCCGGCGCGCTCTACGTGCCGCAGGTCGGCATCATCAACCCGTCGGAATTCTCGCCCGCCAATTCCATCGAGGCGGTGATCTGGGTCGCGGTGGGCGGCCGCGGCACCCTCGTCGGAGCCGCGCTCGGCGCCGTCCTCGTCAACTTCGGCAAGACCTACCTCACCGGCGCGCTGCCGGAGATCTGGTTGTTTGCGTTGGGCCTGCTGTTCGTCGTGGTCACCCTGTTCCTGCCCAAGGGCATCGTCGGCCTGCTGACGCAGAAGCGCCAGCAACGCCAGGAGATCTCGCCCCGGGACGAGAGCCTCGCCGCCGAAGCCGGCATCGGCGAGGCCGGCGCGGTGGAAGGAGGCAAAGCATGATCCCGGACCGAGGGCTCACCAACACCGTCCTCTACCTCGACGGCGTGTCGAAGACCTTCGATGGCTTCCGCGCCATCAACAATCTGGCCCTGACCCTCGAGCACGGCGAAATGCGGGCCATCATCGGCCCCAACGGCGCCGGCAAGACGACGATGATGGACATCATCACCGGCAAGACCAAGCCCGACGAGGGAGACGTCTACTTCGACGGCACCACAGATCTCACGACCCTCGACGAGGCATCGATCGCCAACCTCGGCATCGGCCGCAAGTTCCAGAAGCCGACCGTGTTCGAGAGCCACACGGTGGCCGACAACATCCGCCTGGCGCTGAAGGACGAGCGGGGGCCCTGGTCGGCCCTGTTCGGCGCCCGCAACCGCATCGCGCCGGAACGCATCGAGCACATCCTGGAGATCGTACGGCTGATCGACCACCACGAACGCCTGGCCGCCGACCTCTCGCACGGACAGAAGCAGTGGCTGGAGATCGGCATGCTGCTGGCCCAGGACCCCAAGCTGCTGCTCGTCGACGAGCCGGTGGCCGGCATGACCGACGCGGAGACCGCCGACACAGCGCGCCTGCTGCGCGAGATCGCCCGCGACCATTCGGTGGTGGTGGTGGAGCACGACATGGCCTTCGTGCGCGACCTCGACTGCAAGGTCACGGTGTTGCACGAAGGCTCGGTGCTGGCCGAAGGCACCATCGACGCGGTCTCCAGCAACGAGCGCGTCATCGAAGTGTATTTGGGGCGTTGAGGTCGGGCATGCTGAACGTCGAAGCCATCGACCTCTACTACGGCGCCTCCCAGGCCCTGCGCGGCGTTTCGCTCCAGGCCCAGATCGGCCAGGTGACCTCAGTGCTCGGGCGCAACGGGGTCGGCAAGACCTCGCTGATGCGCGCCATCGTCGGCCAGCAGCCGATCGCCAGGGGCGCCGTGGTGTGGAACGGCGAGAACATCTCCAAGCTCGCCCCCTACGACCGCGCCCGGCGGGGCATCGCGGTGGTGCCGCAGGGGCGCGAGATCTTCCCGCTGCTCAGCGTCAAGGAGAACCTGGAGACCGGGTTTGCGCCCCTGCCCGCCAAGCAGCGCTTCGTGCCGCCCGAGATCTTCGAGCTGTTTCCCGTGCTCAAGGACATGCTCGGCCGCCGCGGCGGCGACCTCTCCGGCGGCCAGCAGCAGCAACTCGCCATCGGCCGCGCCCTGGTGACACGCCCGCGCCTGCTCGTCCTCGACGAGCCGACCGAGGGCATTCAGCCGTCGATCATCAAGCAGATCGGCCACGCCATCGACACCCTGCGCAAGGGCGGCCAGATGGCGATCGTGCTGGTCGAGCAATATTTCGAGTTCGCCCGCGACCTCTGCGACACCTATGCCGTCATGGACAGGGGCCAGGTCGTGCTGGCGGGCACGCGGGCGGGCATGGTCGAGGCCGACGTCCGTCAGCGTCTCTCCGTCTGAGTTCCGCGAACGCCGATCGCCGGTGCAGCGCCGGCGGCGGCCGCGTTGCCCTTCGCCCCGCGTTCCTTCCTGTTCTGAGCAGCGCCGCCGATCCCGACGGCGCCGGGCATGTCGCGCCGCGGACGCCCAAATCGCGCGGCCTGATGCGAGCGCGCGCTTTTGGGTATAGTTCAGGATGCCGGCCGGGTGTCGTCCGGCCTCATCGTGAGTTCGGAGCCGATCGCCCATGAACCGTGCCACCGCCATCGTCCGCCGCCCGGCCGTCAAGGCCGAGCGCGTCGTCGACACGCTCACCCTGGACCACGAGGCCCGGCAGAAGCGGCGGGTTGCGCTGACCGCCGAGGGCGGGCTGGAGCTGCTCGTCGATCTGGACAAGGCGACGCTGATCGACGACGGCGACGCGCTCAAGCTGGAGGACGGCCGGCTGGTCCAGGTCAAGGCCGCCGCCGAGGATCTGCTCGAGATCCGCGCCGAAAGCCCGCTGCGGCTGCTCAAGGCCGCCTGGCACATCGGCAACCGCCACACGCCGGCGGAGATCACCGTGGAGGCGCTCTACATCGAGGCCGACCACGTGCTGGCCGAGATGGTGCGGGGCCAGGGCTGCAGCGTCACGCCGGTCAAGCGGCCATTCCGCCCCGAGCGGGGCGCCTACGAGACGGCCTGCGAGCACGACCATCACGGGCACCAGGCGCACGGCCACGGCCATGGCCATGGCCATGATCACGCGCATGAGCATGCACACGCCAGCCATGATCACCATGGGCACGATCACCATGACCATGACTGCGGCTGCGGCCACGACCACCATGATCACGCGCGCGACCACCGCCACGCGCACAAGTGATGGAGGCGGGCGCGCCGCTGCTGGTCTGGCTGCCGCCGGCGTTTCGCCTATTCGCATGCGCTGGAATGGGCACATGAGGCCGGTCTAAAGGCCTGAGCCACGGCGCGCCGCGCAACGACGCCAGCCCCTGCTGGCGCGGGCGAGCAGGCGGCGCCGGCCGGCCGCGAACGGCACGTGGAGGCCGCGACCCGGGCGCCGCGGGGTTCGATCAGTTGGCGTCGACCAGCACCTCGTGGCGCAGTTGCAGCTTGGCCAAGCTGGCACGCAGATCCTCGAGCTGCCGGGCTCCGACCGGGCCGGTCAGCCGGATCGAGGCGAAGCTGCCGTGCTGAGGATGCGCACCCACCTCGACCTGCACCGGCACGCCGTCGCCCACGAGCGCCCGCGCGAGGCGCTCGAGCGTCATCTGCGCGGCGAGATGGCGAAGCTGCGGCTTGAAGATCTTGCCGACCGCGGTCAGCGGCATCAGCCGCAGGATGATGATCTCCACCGGCACCGCTGCCCGCTCGGCGATGCGCTGGCGGGCGAAGTCCTGGATCTCCGCGGGAGAGACCGCAGCATCGGCCTTGAGCTGCACGAAGCCAACCGGCAACTCGCCGGCATAGCCGTCGGGACGGCCAACGGCCGCCGCCGATTCCACGTCGGGGTGAGCGTGCAGCACCTCCTCGATGACCTGCGGATCGATATTGTGGCCGCCGCGAATGATGATGTCCTTGGCCCGTCCGGTAAGCCAGACGTAGCCGTCCGCGTCGAGGCGGCCGAGGTCGCCGGTGTCGAGCCATGGACCGCCCGGGCTCCAGGCCGGCCTGGCCTCATCCGCCATCGGCTCGACCCATGCGCCGCGGTTGTGAGCCTCGTCGGCGTAGCCGCCGAACAGCTGCCGGCCGCGCACCAGCACGTGGCCGATCTCCCCCGGCGGAAGGACACGCTGGACCACCCCGTCGGCCACGTCCGCGACGACGAGTTCCAGATAGGGGACGCGCAGGCCGATGGAGCCCAGCCGGCATTCGCCGAGGCCTGGGTTCATGAGGCCCATGCCGTGCACCTCGGTCATGCCCCAGCCTTCCATCAGCGGCGCGCCGACCGCCTCGGTCACCGCCTTGGCGACCTCCGGCGCGATCGCCGAGCCGCCGCTCTGGCAGATCTTGATGCTCGACAGGTCGAAGCCGTCGGTCGGCACGTTGAGCGCCGCGCCCCAGCTGGTCGGCACCATGCCGAGGACCGTCGGCTTGAACCGATGCACCAGCGCCCACAGGTTCTTGACCACGACCGGGCTGCGATAGCCGGCAGCGGTGAGGATCACGACCGTTGCGCCCTGCCCGAACGGCACCAGAGCGGAGAGGGTGGCGCCGCCGACGTGGAACGGCGGCAGGCCGTTGAACCACGTCTGCTCCGGGCCGGTCAGCATCACCTCGGCGTTGGTCCAGCTCTGCACCAGGAGGCCGCCGTGGGTATGGCGGGCGAGCTTGGGTGCGCTCGTGGTGCCGCCGGTGTGGAACAGGGAGGCCACGTCGTCGCGCTTGATGTCGCGCCTGAAGGCCAGCGTCCCAGGCTGGCGCGCGAGCTCGGTCTCGAAATGCAGCGCGTCGATCTCCGGTCGTTCAACCGGGCCGCCGACGCGGATCACGGCCGCCAAGCCCGGCAGCTCGGCGCGAACCGCCTCGACCTTGGCCCAGACGCCGGGAAACAGCTCGGGATCGGGCCCCAGCAGCACCTTGGCGCCGGCGCTGCGCAGGAGGCCGACGATATGCTCCTTCTCGAGCAGGAAGTTGATGGGATTGGCCACCCCGGCGTATTGGGCGCCGAACAGGGCAACAAATGTCTCGGGCGCGACAGGTAGCAGCATCGAGACAGCATCGTGCGGGCCGACGCCCAGCGCCCGGAACAGGTTCGCCGCTTGGACGAGCTGACGACCGAACGCCGCGTAGGTCACGTCCCGGCTCGGCTCGTCGGGCAAGCCCTCGCGCAGGAAGCGCATAGCGAGCCGGTCCGGATGGCGGGTGCATACGCCCTGAAGCAACTCGAACACGGACGTCGCGGTGACCCGTTCCTCGAAAGGAACGCTCTCGAGCGCTTCCACATCCGCCAGATTTCGGATCGCCATGGGCGTCTGCTCCCTCTGTTTGTCCGGCTGCGGCCGCAATCGTTCCGCTCCGATGTTGAAGTTATCAACTGATAACTTCGTACTCCACAAGTTCAAGTGAGCCAGGCGACGGCCTGCGGGACGAGCGCCGCCGCCGCCGCCCTCGCCGGCTGACGCAGAAGGCATCACCGCATGCGGCGCGCCTGGCGCATGGCCAGGGACTGCGTCATGCGCGCCCGTGCGCCCGGAGCGGACCGAAAGGGGTGTTCACCGCGCCAGAACATGTTTTAAGAACGGCCCAGACCCGCCGCGCGGCCCGCGCATGCGGCGGCGCATGCTCCGTCCGAATGCCGAAGCCTGAGCTGTGAGCACCGGACGCATGCAGCGCCGGAACAAGGAGAGCGGCCGTCAGGCCCCCCTGCATAGGAGGAACGAGTTTGGCCACGAGCCTCGCCACGAAGTCCGCGTCGCCGGCGCCCGCCACGATCTCCAAGCTGCTGATCGCCAACCGCGGCGAGATCGCCATCCGGATCGCCCGGGCGGCGGGCGAGCTGCGCATCCCCACCGTCGCCGTCTACACGGCCGACGACGAGCTGTCGCTGCACACCCGCAAGGCCGACGAAGCCCACGCGCTCGCGGGGCGCGGGGCGCGGGGCTATCTCGACGTGGCGGCGATCATCGCCGCGGCCAAGGCGACCGGCTGCGACGGGCTGCATCCGGGCTACGGTTTCCTCAGCGAGAACGTGGCGCTGGCCGAGGCCTGTGCCGAAAACGGCATCGTCTTCGTCGGCCCCTCGCCCACGGCGCTCGGCCTGTTCGGCGACAAGACGGCGGCGCGGGAGCTGGCCCAGAAGGTCGGCGTGCCCGTCATCCCGGGCACCACGGGCGCCACCACCCTGGAGGAGGCCACCGCCTTCTTCGACGGCCTCGGCGAAGGCGCCGCGATCATGATCAAGGCCATCGCCGGCGGCGGCGGCCGCGGCATGCGGCCGGTGACGACGCGGGAGGAACTGGCCGAAGCCTACGCCCGCTGCCGCTCCGAGGCGAAGGCGGCGTTCGGTGACGAGGCGGTCTATGTCGAGCGGCTGATGCGCAACGCGCGCCATATCGAGGTGCAGATCATCGGCGACCGCGCCGGCAACATCAGCCATCTCTACGAGCGCGAATGCACCATCCAGCGGCGCAACCAGAAGATCGTCGAGGTGGCGCCGAGCCCGGCGCTGACGCCGGCGCTGCGCGAGCGCATCACGCTGGCGGCCCGCGAGCTGGCCGCCGCCGCCCACTATGACAACCTCGGCACCTTCGAGTTCCTGCTCGATGCGGCGCCGGGTGAGGGCGAGCCGTTCTTCGCCTTCATCGAGGCCAACCCCCGCCTCCAGGTGGAGCACACGGTCACGGAAGCGGTCCTGGGCGTCGATCTCGTCCAGGCGCAACTCCAGATCGCCGCCGGCCGCTCGCTCGCCGACCTCGGCCTCTTGCAGACCAGCATCCCGCAGCCGCGCGGCTACGCGGTGCAGTTGCGCATCAACATGGAGGCGATGGACGAGAAAGGCCTGGTCAAGCCGCAGGGCGGCACGCTCGCCGTGTTCGAGCCGCCGTCGGGGCCAGGGCTGCGGGTCGACACCTTCGGCTATGCCGGCTACCGCACCAGCGCCGCCTTCGATTCGCTGCTCGCCAAGCTGATCGTGCACTCCGGCTCGCCGCAGTTCACCGACGCTGTCGCCAAGGCCTATCGCGCTGCCTGCGAGTTCCGCATCGAGGGCGTCGGCACCAACCTGCCCTTCCTCAAGGCGCTGCTCCAACACCCGGCCGTCGCCGCCAACGCAGTGACCACCCGCTTCGTCGAGGAGCATGTGGCGGAGCTGGTGCGCGCCGGCCGCGACGGCACCCACCGCCAGCTGTTCTTCGCGCCCGAGGCGCCCGCCGGCGCCGGCGCGGCGAGCAGCGAGCGGCCCTCCGCCCCGTCCGGCACCGAGCCGGTGCCCGCCCCCATGCAGGGCACCATCGTCTCCATCGACGTCGCCGTCGGCGACCTGGTGCGGCCGGGCCAGCAGGTCGCGGTGCTCGAAGCCATGAAGATGGAGCACCTGATCAGCGCCGGCCGCGGCGGCATCGTCCGCGGCCTGGCGGCCGCCAAGGGCGACACCTTGATGAGCGGCGAGAGCATCCTGTTCGTCGAGCCGGCCGACGTCGAAGGCCAAACCGACCAGTCGGCGGAAGCGGTCGACCTCGACGCCATTCGCGCGGACCTCGCCCACGTGCTGGCGCGCCAGGCGAACCTGCTCGACGCCAACCGTCCCCAGTCGGTGGAGCGCCGGCGCAAGACCAACCAGCGCACCGCGCGCGAGAACATCGAGCAGCTCGTCGATCCCGGCACGTTCATGGAATACGGCGGCCTCGCCATCGCCGCCCAGGCGCGCCGGCGCAGTCTCGACGATCTGATCATCAACACCCCGGCCGACGGCCTGATCGTGGGCACCGCCTCCATCAACGGCACGCAGGTCCCGGCCGAGCGGGCGCGCAGCATGGTCGTCGCCTACGACTACACCGTGCTCGCCGGCACCCAGGGCAAGCGCAACCATAAGAAGCTCGACCGCGCGTTGCACCTGGCACAGCAGTGGGAACTGCCGCTGGTGCTCTACGCGGAAGGCGGCGGCGGCCGCCCGGGCGACACCGACGGGGCCGGCCTGACCGGCCTCGACACCACCAGCTTCGTGGAGTTCGCCCGGCTGTCCGGCACGGTGCCGATCGTCGGCGTCGTCTCCGGTTATTGCTTTGCCGGCAACGCCGCCTTGCTCGGCTGCTGCGACGTGATCATCGCCACCAGGAATTCGTCGATCGGCATGGGCGGCCCGGCCATGATCGAAGGCGGCGGCCTGGGCGTTTACCATCCCGCCGAGGTCGGCCCCGTCTCCACCCAGGTGCCGAACGGCGTCATCGACGTGCTGGTGGAGGACGAGATCGAGGCGACGGAGGTCGCCCGCAAGTATCTGTCCTACTTCCAAGGACCGATCGCCGAGTGGGAGGCGGCCGACCAGCGCCTGCTGCGCCGCGCCATTCCCGAGAACCGCCTGCGCGTCTACGAGGTGCGCGACGTGATCGAGCTTCTCGCCGACACCGGCTCGGTGCTCGAGCTCAGGCCCGAGTTCGGCGTCGGCATCGTCACCGCTTTCGTGCGCATCGAGGGCAAACCGTTCGGCCTGATCGCCAACAATCCCAAGCACCTGGGCGGCGCCATCGACGCACCGGCGGGCGACAAGGCGGCACGCTTCATCCAGATGTGCGACGCCTTCGACCTGCCGATCATCTCGCTCTGCGACACGCCCGGCTTCATGGTCGGCCCGGAAGCGGAGAAGACCGGCGTGGTGCGCCACGTCTGCCGCATGTTCCTGGCCGGCGCCAACGCCACCGTGCCGGTGTTCACCGTGGTGCTGCGCAAGGGCTACGGCCTGGGCGCCCAGGGCATGGCGGCCGGCGGCTTCCAAGCCCCGTTCTTCACCGTCGCTTGGCCGACCGGCGAGTTCGGCGGCATGGGCCTGGAGGGTTACGTGCGGCTGGGCTACCGCAAGGAGATGGAGGCAATCGACGATCCCGTCGAGCGGCAGGCCTATTACGAGATGATGGTGGCCAGGAAGTACGAGGAGGGCAAGGCGACCTCGATCGCCACGGTGCTGGAGATCGACAACGTCATCGACCCGGCCGAGACGCGCAGCTGGCTGCTGCGCGGCCTGGCATCGACGCCGGCGCCCAAGCCCGTCCCCGGCGGCAAGCGCGCCTACATCGACGCGTTCTGAGCACACCGGCCGGCCGGGTCGACGACGACCCGGCCGCTTGCCCGTTCATTCGCCCGGTACCGAGCTCGGCACGACCGGTGCCGGCGTGGAGGCCTGCGCCCGCTTCGGCTGACGCAGCAGCAGGAGCGGCACGAGACCGGCCAAGGCGACGACGGCAATGGCCCACCACGCACCCTGAAAAGCCTGCAGGCGCTCTGTCGGCGTCTGTGGCGATCCAATCAGGGCGACGCAGACCGCGACGCCGATGGCCATGCCGGTCTGGCGGATCATGTTGAGCACGCCCGACCCGGTGGCGAAGGCTGACGGCGGCAGGGCTGCGGCGCCAGCCCCCATCAGCGTCGGTAAAGCGAGGCCGACGCCGATCCCCATCAGCACCATGGACGCCAACGTCCCTGCAAGGTCGGGCTGCAGCCCCGTGCCGGCCGCCCACGAGGCGGAGCTCAGGGCGACGAACGCCAACCCGGCCGCGCCGACGGGAGCGATGCCGAAGCGGGCGATCAGGCGTCCGGTGATCAGAATGGACACGGCCGGCACGGTCAAAGGCCCGATGGCGATCGCGAGGCCGGTCTTCAGCGCCGACCATTCCCACCCCACCTGCGGCCACAGCATGACCGCGAGCAGCGATGCGGCAAAGGCGGCGGAGAACGGCGCCAACACCAGCACGGCACCCCGGAACTGGCGGATACGGAACAGCGCCGGATCGACGAAGGGGTTGGCCGAGCGCAGGCAGTGGGTGACAAACAGGGCCAGCAGCACCGCCGAGGAGGCCAGGGCCAGGCCGACGCCGGCGGAGCTCCAGCCCCATTCGCTGATCTTCATGATGCCGAAGGTCAGCGTGGCGATGCCGGCTGTCACCAAAAGGGCCGCCCCGGGATTCGGCTTGGGGACGTCATGGCCGGGAATGGCGGGGAGCCTGCGCCAGCCGATGATCAGCGCCGCGATGCCGATGGGGATGTTCACCAGAAAGATCCAGCGCCAACTGGCGGAGACCAGCAAGCCCCCGAGCGGGGGACCGAACGCTGCGGCAAAGCCGCCGACGGCGGTCCACATGCGGACCGCGCCGCCCCGCCGCTCCGCGGGAAACGAGGCCAGCAGCAATCCCAGCGAGGTTGGCGTCATCAACGCGGCCCCCGCCGCCTGCGCGACACGGAAGACGATCAGCATCTCGACGCTGACGGCCGCGGCGCAGGCCGCCGAAGCGGCCGTGAACAGCGCAACGCCAAGGAGAAAGCTCCTGTCGCGGCGAAACCGCTCCGCCAACCGTCCGAAGAAGATCAGCAGCGCCGCATAGGCGATGGCATAGCCGTTCAGGATCCAGGACAGCTTTTCGAGACTGGCATCGGGAAAAGCGCTGGAGATGTCAGGCAGCGCGACATTGACGATGAACAGGTCGAGGTTGGCGAGCACGATGCCGACGCAGGCGATGGCCAGGACCTGGCCGGGCGAGGTGTTGCGAGCTTCAGGTGGGGGCACGATCTACCTCATTTAATACGAAACATGATTTGTTTTATTAAAGTCTGCGCCTAGAGCATTTTCGAGCGAAGGGACGCCGGTTCGCGCGAAAGAAATGCGACAAAACAGATAAGTAGAGTATTTCCGAGATCCGGAGACATGCGGAAATACTCTAGTCGATCGCGGCCAGCAGGGCGGCCAATTTGGTGCGCCGGAAGGTCTGGTCGACGGCCTCGCTCGCCGCATCGAAGACCGGCGTCAGCGAGCCTGCCATGGCCCGATAGATCGGACAGCGCGGATTGCCCGTGGGCCGCAGCGCGAACAAGTCGCCGCCGACGGCCTTGTGAACATCCTCGAGCGTGATCTCGGCCGCCGGACGCCGGAGCGCCACGCCGCCGTGGCGGCCCGCTCGCAGGTCGACGATCCCGGCTCGCTCCAGGGACTTCAGGATGCGCCTCACCACCACCGGATTGGTCTTGAGGCTCTTGGCGATGGCAGCCGACGTCGTGCTGTCGCCGACGCGGGCGATGAAGCAGAGGATCTGGGTCGCGCCGGCGAGAAGGCTGTTGGCCGCCATAAATAGAACCGTAGTTGATCTATTTATCCAGTCAAGTCCGGGCGCCAGGCGCCTCGCCTCACCGTCCCTTGAAGCGAGGCGGCCGGCGCTCGAGGAAGGCGGCGACACCTTCGCGATGGTCCTCCGTCAGGCTGGCGAGCGCGAACTGGTCGACGTCCATGTGGCTCGCCAGGTCATCGAAGGCGTGAGCCACGCGATCGACCGTCCGCTTGGTCATGGCGACCGACAGCGGCGGCAGCGCCGCGATGCGCTCCGCCATGGCCAGCGCCGCGGCGAACGTGTCCCCATCCGGCACCACCTCCTCGACCAGGCCCCAGGCCAGCGCGGCGCCTGCGCTGATGCGGTCGTTGGCCAGGATGACCGCCTGCTTGGTGCGGGCCGGGCCGACGAGCTGGACCAGGCGGGGGATGGTCTGCCAGCTCATGTTCATGCCCAGGGCGACCTCCGGCACACGCATATGGGCGCCCGCCGCCATGATGCGGAAGTCCAGCGCCACGGCCAGGGCCACGCCGCCGCCGACGCAGAAGCCCTCGATGGCGGCGATGGTCACCTGCTCCATGTCCTCCCACGCCTTGGTCAGCCGCGGCCCGAGCCGCAGGTGCCGGCGCCGGGCGCCGAGGTCCATGTCGGCGCGGGCGCGGCCTTCCGGGTCCTTCAGATCGAAGCCGGCGCTGAACGCCCGATCGGCCCCGGCGAGGACCACCACGGAGGTCGCCGCGTCGTCTTCGAAGCTACGCGCCGCATCGGTAAGCTGCCGCAGCGCCTCCGGCGAGAGAGCGTTGACGCCGTCGCCGCGGTCGAACCGCACGACGGCGATGCGGCCGTCCGGGCCGCGTCCCTTCTCAATGGTGATCATGCGTCCTCCCCGTTCACTATGCCCTTCCCGACGGGGCGTGGCCCGCTGGAGCCGGCCGGAGCACACGTGCCATCGAATACCCTGCGATAGGTGGGCCAACCTGCACCATGAACGTTAAACTAGCCCGATTGTCGGAGCGATGTCTCGGCCTTGCGGCCGGACTGCTGCGGATACCTCTGCCATGGCCGCCGCCAGCCCGCGCCGGCGCAACGAGGTCGAGCGATGCAGATGGACGGTCACGGACGGCGCCAGGCTCGACCCCTGCCGACGAACTGGCGCGGCGACTGCGCGCGGAGCCGGTGAACGCTCCGTCCGCTCGACGACGTACCGCCTGCATCCGCGGCGTGCGCGCGGGCCAGGCCAGGCCTGTGCTCGCCGGAACGTGATCCCAGAGAGTAGAGATCGCCTCCTGGGCAAGATCACGCTCAATAAAGCGCGTGGACCTGGATGAGTGCCTGAAGGCGTCATCCCGCGGCAGTGGGCTCTCGATGCTCACGGAACGCTGCCGCCAGCACCCGCAGGGCTGCCCGCGATCGCTGGTCCGTCAGGGACGAATGGAGTACGACGTCGGATGACGGGAGCTGAGGAAGTCCAAAGCGCCCCCCGATATCGACCGTGCCGGCGGGGGCAATTCGATAAGAGAGGGGTGCAACCGCCACTCCCGCCGCGACGGCGGCATGCACAGCCGAAGACCCGCCTCCCAGGAATACTTCGGTCCATTTTATCCCCGCGGCATCGAGCAAGCGCGTGGCCGTATCACGAACGCCGCAGGTGGGGCTGAGAGCAGCCAAGCGAAGCGGCTCGCCCTGGCGGTGCTCGAAACCTTGCGTGGCGAACCAGCCCGCGCGCTCGCGCGCCAGCATCTCTCCATCTCGTCGATCATCCTCGCGCTGGACAATCGCCGCGTCGAGCCTGCCTTGATCGAACAAGTCAAGGAGCCTGCGCGAACTATCAAGCTGCACTTCGATGGTCAGGTGCGGGTCGTGAGCGTGCAGCCGCCCCAGCAGCGTCGGGACCTCCGGCCCCGCCACATGCGCAGCAATGCCGAGGCCAAAGCGTCTCGGGGGCGAATTCAGTCCCGCAACGGCGCGCTCGTGAGCCGAAATCAGCTCGCGCGCCCCTTCCAGAAAAGCGGCCCCTTGCGCCGAAAGCCGTACCGACCGCGGCGTTCGCTCAAGCAGTCGACTGCCGATGCGATCCTCTAACCGCTTGAGCTTCACGCTGATCGCACCCTGCGTGGTGCCCAGTGCATCGGCTGCCCGCGTGAAGCTGCGAAGCTCGGCAACCATCACGAAGACCCTCACGGCCTCGATATCGAGTGTCAGCATGGATCTATCCGAATTTGTTATCTCTAAAATACATATCAATCAGGTTCTGTTGTGATCAAGCGCCTCCTATGTTCGCCCGCACTCGCCGCGGAGCGGAGCCCCCCGTGTCGGGGGGATGTGGGTCGGAGCCAAAAGTCATGACAAGTCCGAAGACGGGCGGGAACGCGGTCGCGCTAGCGTCTGTCTGCCTTGCGTCCCTCATGTTCGGGCTGGAGATTTCCAGCGTTCCGACGATCCTACCAACCATCGAGGCCGTGCTGCATGCCGACTTCAAGCAACTTCAATGGATCATGAACGCCTACACGATCGCGGTCACGACGGTCTTGATGGCGACGGGGGCGCTCGCCGATCGGTACGGCAGGAAGCGAATCTTCGTCGGCGCCATCGTCATCTTCGGCCTCGCATCTCTGATCTGCGGCTTGGCGCCCAATGCCCCCGTTCTCATCCTGAGCCGATTTCTCCAGGGAATGAGTGGCGGGGCGATGCTGATCTGCCAGGTCGCCATCCTCTCGCATCAGTTCCGGGAGGGGGCGGAACGCGCTCGTGCTTTTGCCGCATGGGGGATCATATTTGGGATCGGCCTGGGCTTCGGTCCGATCATCGGCACGGCAATAGTCGCCATCTCCAACTGGCAATGGGTCTTTCTGATCCACGCGATTTTCGCCATCGTCACCGCCGTCCTTGCTGCGGGCAGCGTACGGGAATCGCGCGATCCCGATGCGGGGCATCTCGATCTCGCGGGCATCGTGACCCTTTCGACAGCAGTATTCTGCGTGACCTTCTACATCACGCAAGGGCCTGAACTGGGCTTCTTTGGTCCGGCAGGACTCGCTGTTGCTTTCGTTGCCGCGCTTAGCTTGCTTGCTTTCGTGCTGGTGGAAACACGGAGCAGCCGTCCGATGTTCGACTTCTCGGTCTTTCGGGAGCGCGCCTTCTCTGGCGCGCTCCTGGGCTCGATGGGCATGAACTTCAGCTTCTGGCCCTTCATGATCTATCTTCCGATCTTCTTTCAGAGCGCCATCGGCTACGACAATGTTGCGGCGGGCGCGGCACTGCTAACCTACACTTTGCCCACGCTTGTCGTGCCGCCCCTCGGCGAGCGGATCCTGCTCCGCTTCCAGGCCGGGATTGCGATCCCGACGGGCCTCTTTGTCATCGGCCTTGGATTTATCCTGATGTGGGCGGGCAGCGGACTTGAGCAGGCGAGCTGGCTGACCTTGTTGCCGGGCTGTCTGACCGCCGGTATCGGGCTGGGCCTGACGAACACACCCGTGACCAACACGACGACGGCGGCGGTGTCGAGCGCGCGCGCCGGCATGGCCTCGGGCATCGACATGAGCGCCCGGATGATTTCGCTGGCGATCAACATCGCGCTGATGGGATTCATTCTGACCGCGGGCATATCCTCGTGGCTGCGCAGCGCCGTGCCAGGAGCGATCGAGGCCTCGCGCCTGCAAGCTCTCGCCGAGAGGATTGCAGCTGGAAGCCTCGTTACATCGGACGTCCCCGAACTCCATTCCATGGCGTCGCCCGACGCTATCGTCCACGCGTCTTTGGTTCACGGCTTTGGTCTGGTGATGCTGTATGGCGGCATATGCGTCTGGGTGCTGGCCCTGTTGAGTTTCCTGACCTTTGGCCGCGCGCCCGGAAAATCCGAGCTGTCGCTCGCGAACGAAGTGTAGGAAATCGTGCTCCATCCCTCGCCAGCCCCCACAACTCGTTGAGGCTTCGACGATGATCATTGCCCACTACGCGCACCGTCTGCCGGCGCAGTACGATCTGGACGCTCTCCGGAGGCGGTCCAAAGAGCGCGCTGCCGTCTGGGACGTGGCACCCGAGCTATACTTCAAGGCCTTCCTGCTCCGCGAGACGGGCCGCTTCGGCGCGATCGCGAACAGCTTTTCGTCGCTCTATCTCTGGCGACAGGACAAGGCGCTCCGCGATTGGCTGATGCGGGGCGGCTACGAGGTCGTCACGCAATCATTCGGTCGCGCCGAGATTGAGACGTTCTTCGCGCTCGACGCCTTCCGGGGCAGAGCCGGAGGAGCTCGCTTCCTCTACCGGAACGATGTCGCCGTTCGGCTCGATGCCGATCTGACCGCGGCCTTCGCGGCCGAGGTCGATTTGGCGCGGACGTACGCGACGGCGCCGGACGTCCGCGCAGCCATCGTCGGCCTCGACCCTCGGCACTGGAGATTCGTGCGGGTCGTGTTGTCCGAGGCGGAGCTGGATGGAAGCGAATTCGGCGCCGCCTATCAGATTGCGCATCTTTCGAGCCCACTCCTCGACACGTTGCCCTCAGGTTGAGGCGCTTTCCGGGGGCCACCTCCGCCCTCGGGGAAGTCGGTAGACAGCTTCGGCGCGCCGCAGTCGTGCGGGATGACCGCCGCCGCCGGCGATCGCAGCACCCGCGCACATGCGGCTGGGACCGTCATTCGGGCAGAGGCTGGGGCACGAGCGATCCCATGTGGAAAAAACGACTTTGATTACATATTCTTGCGCGACTGATCGGGACCTGCCAGACGCCCGACGCCCGGGCGTCGCCGATGGGCTATGCTCGACAGGCTTGCGCGGCGTGAAGCCCTGTCCCATGGACAAGCGCTTCAGGTGCGCGTTCGATGGCCGAGGGGGGTTCGCGTGCGGGTTCGTGCCGGGCGTCGAGGCGGCCAAACCATGGGACGAGGGATGACCAGAGCGATAAGGCGCGTATTGATCGTCGAAGACGTTCCGTCGCTCGCCGAGACCTACGCTCCCTATCTGGCCACGGAGCCGGTGGAGACGACCGTCGCCCACACGGGGGCCGCGGCGCGGGACGTGAGCCCGTCGACACTCTACCGCATCCAGGCGTGGCAGGACGCTGCCCAGCAGCCGACTTATCTATAATATCGACGCGATGAGCACGCCCCCCGACGAGACCGTGGCCGCCCGCATCAGCCGGACCTTGGCCGACCGCATCATCGCCGGCGCCCTGGCGCCGGGCGAGCGCCTGCGGCAGGACCACATCGCCGAGGAGTTCGGGGCCAGCCACGTGCCGGTGCGCGAGGCGTTCCGTCGCCTGGAAGCGCAGGGGCTTGCCGTCAGCATTCCCCGCCGCGGCGTACGGGTCGCCTCGTTCGACCTCAACGAGGTGAAGGAGGTGGCCCAGATGCGCGCGGCGCTGGAGACGCTGGCGCTGCGCCATGCCGTGCCGCACCTGACCCCGGCGATCCTGGACCAGGCCGAGCAGGCCACCGCCTTCGGCGATACCTGCAAGGACGTGCGTTCGTGGGAGGAGGCGAACCGCACCTTCCACCGGCTGCTGCTGACGCCCTGCCGCATGCCGCGGCTGCTGTCCTCGATCGCCGACCTGCAGGCGGCGAGCGCCCGCTTTCTCTTCGCCGCCTGGCGCTCGACCTGGGACGCCCGCACCGATCACGATCATCGGGCCATCCTGGCGGCACTGCGCCAGGGCAAGTCCGACATCGCGCTCGCCACGCTCACCCGGCATGTCCTGCGCGTCGGCACGCCCGTGGCGGCCGGCGCCAAGGCCAGGCAGCCGGTTCCCCTGGGCTGACCGCGGCGCCCCCGGGGCCCCTCCCACCTTCGCAGCATTGATCGCCGTCGGATCGGGCGCGGCCGCAAGATCGGCGCGGCCGGCGGCCGCGCTTGCCCGGCTTGCGCCGCCGGTCAAGCTCAGCCAACATAGGAGATAAATGTTATAAATTATCTATAAAAGGAGAACCAGATGAGCATGACGGTCGAAAGCACTGACGCGAATCTCCGCCGACCGCCCCTTCCCCAGCGGGAGGAGTCGCGGCTGCGCCACGATTGGACGCTCGCCGAGGCGATGGAGCTCTACCGCGCGCCGCTCAACGACCTGCTGTTCCTTGCCCATCGCCTGCACCGCTCCTACTTCGAGCCCAACGAGGTGCAGCTGGCACGCCTGCTCAGCATCAAGACCGGAGGCTGTCCCGAGGACTGCGGCTATTGCAGCCAGTCCGCCCACCACAAGACCGGCGTCAAGGCGACGAAGCTGGCCGAGGTCGAAACCGTGCTGCGCGAGGCTCGCAAGGCCAAGGAGGCGGGTGCCACGCGCTATTGCATGGGCGCCGCCTGGCGCAACCCCAAGGCCCGCGACATGGATGCCGTCGTCGCCATGATCAAGGGCGTGCGGGAGATGGGCATGGAGACCTGCGTCACCCTGGGCATGCTCACGGCGCACGACGCGGCCCGCCTGAAGGAGGCTGGGCTCGACTACTACAACCACAACATCGACACCTCGCCGCGCTACTACCGCGACGTCATCACCACGCGCACCTTCGCCGACCGGCTCGACACCCTGAGCACGGTGCGCGAGGCCGGCATCAACGTGTGCTGCGGCGGCATCGTGGGCATGGGAGAGACGGCCGAGGACCGCGCCGACATGCTGGTCACGCTGGCCAACCTGCCCGACCACCCGGAGAGCGTGCCGATCAACATGCTGATCGCCGTGCCCGGCACGCCCCTGGCGGGCGCCGCGCCGCTCGATCCCATCGACTTCGTCCGCACCGCGGCCCTGGCTCGCATCATGATGCCGGCGTCCACGGTGCGCATCGCCGCCGGCCGCAAGGGCATGAGCACGGAGCTGCAGGCCTTGTGCTTCTTCGCCGGGGTCAACTCGATCTTCGTCGGCGAGACGCTGCTGACGGCGGGCAATCCGGAGGAGCAGAGCGACGCGGCTCTGTTCGCTCGGCTAGGGCTGACCGCGGCCGCGGCGGCCCCCGCACGGCGCCACGGCCGCGCCTGAGCAGACGACGACGCGCGTCATGGCCGAGCCCGCCGCTCAGCCCGGCCATGACGCAACGAGCGTGGCAAGGCAGGTGGAACGCCTGCTCCGTACAATCGTTCTTTCGTAGGGTCGGCGAATTGTCGCGCGTACGAGACGGATTTATCCGCCTCGGCCAGGCTTTCCAGCTGGAGCTGGTCAGCAAAACGCGCCTGATCTATCGGCAGTATGCCAAAACGAATTGCAGATCAGCAACGTAAGATATTGTTGCACGATCTCCACAGGGCACGATTGTTACGGCTCCGCACTCCCTGAACTTACCCGGCAGGAGGGTTGACCATTCGTTAACCTTCTGCGCCCATGCTCCTTCGCGACAAGAACGAAGGGGCTGCGATGCAGTCGATCCACCTCCGAGAATTCATCATCGCCGCCGGCCTCGTGGCGATGGTGGCCGCCGCGGTCGGCCTCCAGCTGACCGCAGCGGGAATCGCCGCTCGTCCCACGGCGCAAGCAGCCAAGCTTCAGTAGACCCCGCCGGGCGCGGCGCATCGCGGCGGGCCCCGCACGGGCCCCATCCAACACGCCGGGCCGGAACGGCGTCCGGCTGGCGGGTTGCCACCCCGTCCCGTGGCATCGTCCGCACCTCGGTGTCGCCGCAAGCCGGCAGGACCGGTCCGCACAGATGTCGAACCCACCGGGCCCAAGATCTCGGCGGGCCGTGCCCTGCATCCCATAGACTTTCCGCCAAGATCATCGGCGAATTCACCGGCGAGCATCTGTCGATCGCCTGACGCCCGCAATCGTTAACCCTATCGATACGTGCTCCAGGCTATTTGCTGACTCTGCATGGCGCCGGGATCTCCCTCGGCGCCCGATGGACTGCCGGGTAGCGGACACAGATGGGATCGACGTTCATCATCGCCGTGGTGCAGCGGAAGGGCGGGGTCGGCAAGACCACCGTCGCCGTGAACGTCGCGGGCGAACTCGTGCGGCTCGGGCACAGCGTGACCTTGATCGATGCCGACCCGCAGAAGTCGGCGTTCGCCTGGGCCAATCCGCGGCGCCTGCGCTTTCCGGTCCGCCACCACGCCTACAGCTCGGCGCGCATCACCGCCTGGATCAAGGCGATCTACACGTCCGGCACCGATGTCACCATCATCGACACGCCAGGGGACCTGGGCTCGGTGTCGCGCACGGCGATCGAGCTCGCCGACATGATCATCATGCCGTGCGGACCGTCGAGCCTCGACATCAATTCGGCCAAGCAGACGCTGGACAAGATCGACGAGCTGTCGCGCTGGCCCGGTGCCGCCATGCCGCGCATCGTCATCGTGCCGACGCGCGTCGACGCGCAGACCCTGGAGGGCCAGTTGATCGCCCAGGAGCTGGCGGAGCTGGGCCACGACGTCGGGCCGGTCCTGAGCTACGATACGAACTTCGTGCGGGCTTTCGCCGAAGGCCTGACGGTCACCGACTTCGCTCCGGGCTCGGCGGCCGAGCACGAAGTCCGCGATGTCGTCAGCTTCATGCTGACGCCGGCGCAGGCGCAGCCGGCGATGTAGCCTCGAGGCGGCACTGGGCCGACCAGCCCGGCGCGGCGTCGCTCGGCGATGCACGCCTGGGCACGGGGAGCAGCGGGTCGGGTGCCGATCTCCAATGATGCCTTCGTCGGATGGGTTCTGGCCAACCCGGCCAACGCCGCAATCATCGAGCGGCTGCCGCGCCTCGGCCTGCCACAGTGTGTCCTGACCGCCGGCTCCCTGTTCCAGACCGTCTGGAACCGGCGCTGCGGGCGCCCGGCGGCAGCCGGCATCAAGGACTACGACGTCTTCTATTTCGACGACCGCGACCTCTCGTGGGCCGCGGAAGACGCCGTCATCCGGCAGGCTGCGGACCTCTTCAAGGACCTCGGCGTCTCGGTCGAGATCAGGAACCAGGCACGCGTCCATCTCTGGTACGGCGATCGGTTCGGCGGCGCCTATCCACCGCTGGGCTCGGCGAGGGAGGGCATCGACCGGTTCCTCGTGCGCTGCACATGCGTCGGCCTGGACGCTGCCGGCGATCTCTATGCGCCCAATGGGCTCGACGAGCTGTGGGAGGGCGTGCTGCGGATTAATCCCAAGCATGCCCGCCCCGAGCTGTTTCGCCGCAAGGCCGAGGCCTACCGCGCCCGCTGGCCGTGGCTGACCATCGCCGGTTGACGATAGGATGCGACCAATAAGTGCCATTCCCGGGCCAAAGCGGGGCGGCTACGTCAGGGCTGCGGCCAACCGGCGCTTCTCGCGCGTCGCGCGATGGGGCGAACTGATCCGATCGCAAGAGGCGCTTCAGGTTGGCTGGTTTGGAGCCTGTCGGGGCAACTGGATGCCGTCATCCAGTCGCAACATGCCCGAAGAGGGGTGCGGTCGATGCTGACCTTCAATTCACGGCGCTCGCGCCGGTCCGCGGTGCTCGGCACCCCCATCATGACGAGCGGGGGCCGGCCATGAACATCGCTGGCAGCGCCTTCGACCGGCTCGACCCCGATGCCGGCCTGCCGCCCGCCGGCGGCGCCGACCTGGCGCGTGATCTGCGGGCCGACATGCCCTGGCTCTCCGGCCAACAGATTCAGACGATCGTCGACCGCGACCGCGAGCTGCGGCGGCGTATCGACACCTTCGGCCATCTGTCGAGCCTCATGTGGCTGCTCGGCACGGCGGGCGCGGCCGCCCTGATCCTGCTGACGCTGCGGTTCTAGAGCATTTCCGCGTTTCTTCGAATCGCCGCAATGCTCTATCTGTTTGCGTTTTCTTCACGCGAACCGGCGTCCACTTCGCTCGAAAACGCGCTAGAGCATGATCCCAAAAGGCCGGTACCGGTCTGGGCAAGTTTCCCAAACAAAGACTTGGAACGGGATGATCGTTCAATGAAAATCATCTCGCTTTCGACGCTGGGGCGGCCTCCCACCGATCGGGTGGACGGCCCGTCGGGACAAGATGTGCGTCCGCACGGGCAGCGCGAGCCTGCGGGTGGGCCATGCCGGGGCCGCCGTGCCATGCGCAGCCCGAGGTTGATGGGTGGCCGGGAATGATTAAAATCGCTCCGAATGGGAGGAGCGATGGACGTGTTCGACGAAGTCGAGGCGGGATCTATTTCGCCTGACGGATCGCGGTTGGTGATCGAGCTCGTCGGGCCGAACGGTACAGCGCCGATCTCGCTCCCGGTCACCGAGATCAGCGGCCTGGTCAATCTGTCCCTCCGCTTGTCGACGGCGATCGCCGAGCGCCATGGCACCGACCCGTGCCTGCCGGTCGTCGCCTGCGCGATCGGCTCGGACCGCGACGGCCATGTGACCCTCGCCTTCGGCCTGGAAGGCGAGGCGGAGATCACCGTCAAGATTCACCAGGATTCGGCCAAGGAGATCGCCGACACGATCCTCGACATCCTGGAACGGCGCGCGCTCGCCGAGCGCCTGCGCGCCGCCAACCTGCCCTGACCCCACCGCCAGCGCCGACGCGGCGGGCGGCGTCTCTGCCGATCCTTGTGCAGCGCCGGATGCCTCGGGCTGCAGCTGGTAAACCCGTCATGGTCGCAGAAGCGGACGTGGCGGCCGTCAAGCCCAACCAGCCATCGTCCCCTCCGTGTCGCCAAGCGGCGCGTCACGTCGGACCCATGACGTAGTTGGGAAGCCACGTGGCAACGCCCGGAAAGATGCTCAGGATCACGATCCCGAGCAGCATGAGCAGGACATAGGGCAGCGATCCGGTCAGCACTTGCTGCGCCGGTACCTGCGGGGCGATGGCCTTGACCACGAACAGGTTGAGCCCGACGGGCGGCGTGATGAGGCCGATCTCCATGTTGACCGTCAGGATCACCGCGAACCAATAGGGATCGAAGCCGGAGGAGACGATGATCGGGTAAAGCAGCGGCGCCGACATCACGATGATGGCGACCGGCGGCAAGAACATGCCGGCCACCAGCAAGAACAGGTTGATCAGCGCCATCAGCACCCAGCGGTTCACCTCCAGGGACGCGATGGCCCCCGCCACGGTCTGGGTGATGAAGAGCGAGGAGAGGGCGAAGGCGAAGAGCTCCGCCGAGGCCATGATCATCATGATCATGACGCTCTCGCGCAGCGTCGACGAAAAGATGTCGAAGATCGGCTTCGGCCGGAACAGCCGGTACATCACGATGACGACACCGAGCGTCAGGAAGGCGCCCGCGCCCGCCGCTTCCGAAGGCGTGGCCACGCCGCCATAGAGCACGTACAGCGTGCCGAGGATGATGATGAGGAAGGGCGTGACCTTCGGCAGCGCCGCCAGCTTCTGGCCGAGACTGAAGCGCTTGCTGCGCACGTCGAAATCAAAGTTCTTGCGGCGGCAGTCGTAGAGCGCCCAGGCCATGAACATCGCCGTGAGCATGAGACCGGGCATCACGCCCGCCAGGAACAAACGGCCGATCGAGGTCTCCGTGGCGATCCCGTAGACGATCATCGTCACCGAGGGCGGGATGAGGATGCCGAGCGTCCCGCCCGCGCAGATTGATCCTGTGGCGACCGAAGCCGGATAGCCTCGCCTCAACATCTCGGGGATGCCCATCTTGCCGATGGCCGCGCAGGTCGCCGGGCTCGAGCCCGTCATGCCGGCGAAGATGGCGCAGGCGCCGATGTTCGAGAGCACCAACCCGCCGGGGACACGGTTGAGCCAGCGGTCGAGCGCCTCGTAGAGGTCGCGCCCCGCGGGGGTGGCGGCCACCGCCGCCCCCATCAGCACGAACATCGGGATGGAGACATAGGCGAGGTTGGCGATGCCCGCGAACATGGTCTCGGCCAGTACCTCGAAGACGCCGATACCGTTGGCGATCAAGAGGCCGCAGATCGCGGTCAGGCCGAGCGCGAAGGCGATGGGCATGCCGGTGGCCAGCAGCACGAACAGCAGACCGATGACGAGCAGGCCGGAGGACGTGGGCGAGAGGCTCATCACACGTGGCCTTCGGCTTCAATTGGGCCACTGACGCGGCGGATGAGTTCGGCGACGTACTGGAGCGACAGCAGAGCGAAGCTGACCGGCAGCGGCAGGAGCGGGATCCATAGGGTGATGGCCGCCACCGTCGAGGTGTGCCAGTCGTTGACATACGCCTCGTGGAAGAAGGTCGCGCTTGCGATCGTCATCATCAGCGCGAAGAGCAGGCCAAGGACGCCGCCGACGATGCCGACGACGCGCCGGGGTCCCTCCGGCAGCGCGGTCTCGATCACGTCGACTCCCACGTGCCCGCTGGTCTTCAGCACATAAGGCGCACCAAGGAACATGGCCGCGGTAGCCGAGAAGACGACGAAGTCCGTCTGCCAGATGGTCGGCGCGCGAAACACGTACCGCAGGAAGATCATCTCGCAGATCACCAGCATCGCCGCGATTAGCATCAGGCCGGCGACGACCGCCGCAACCTTCGAGATGAGGTCGACCGCTCGCAGGAACAGGCTGATCATGGGAGACTTTCGCTTATCGGGATGATCGGTGCGCGGCGGGACTGGACGCCGCATCCGCCGCGTAGCGGCTACGGGCCGTCGATCGTCCGTCGGCGCAGGCGTTCCGCGGCCTCCCGGCGCAGGTGCCGCGGCGGTGGCGCGGTCACTGGACGGCGAGAGCCTTCTTGATCAGTTCGCCGCCACCCTTCACCTTCTCGGCGTAGTTCTTGTAGGAGCTTTCCTGCGCCACCTTGAGCCAGGCGTCGTAATCGGACGCGGACATCTCCACCACCTCGACGCCGGCCTTCTTGTAGGCGTCGATCAGCTTCTGATCACCCTTGCGCACCTCCTGCGCGAACCAGGTCTGTGCCTTCTTGCCGGCGTCCAGGATGGCTTTCTGCTGCGCGGGGCTCAGCCGGTTGAACACCTGCTTGGACATCAGCACGGGCTCGTACATGAACCATAGGGCGTTGGCCCCCGGCGCCGTCAGGCACTTCACCTGCTCGTAGAGGCGGTAGGAGACGAAGCTCTCGGACGAGGTGTTGGTCGCGTCGAGCACGCCCGTCTGCATGCCCGAATAGATTTCCGAGGATGGCATGGACGAGATGGAGGCGCCCGCTGCGGCGAGCATCTGCTCGAAGGCGGGGCCGGCGGCTCGGGTGACCTGCCCCTTGATGCTGTCGGGACCGGTGATGCAGCCCTTCTTGGAAGCGAAGGCGCCGGACAACCAGGCATCGGCGATCACGATGGCGCCCTGCTTGTCGACGATCGCCTTGATCTCCTGCATGAAAGGCGAGTCGTTCAGGCGCTCGGCGCGATCGAAGTTCCGCACCAGGCCCGGCATCAGCGTGGCCGAGAACTGGGGCACGCGGCCGGAGGCGTAGTCGAGCGGGAAGGACGACATGTCGAGCTGGCCCTTGGTCAGCGCGCCCCACTGCTCGTTGGCCTTGAACAGCGACGAGCCGGGGAAGACCTGGACCTTGAGGCCGACTTTGGCCGCCTCGACGTCGCGGGCGATCATCTGCACCATCTCGTCGCGGGGATCGCCCTTGCCGCCCGGAAACTGGTGGGACGCACGCAGCGTGACGTCCTGCGCGAAGGACGAGGTGGCAAATGCCAATGCGCAGCCTACGGTCAGAGCGCGCGCAATCGAACGCGTACCGGCCATGCTGTCCTCCTCTTTTGCCGCCTGGCGGCGGGCGGTTGACGTTTCCTCAACGTATTCTTGACCGGGCGGTTGATCCGCCCGCCCTGTTCCGGTTGCCCGGAGCCGAACCCACCCTAGGCGATCCGGCGATAAATGTCCTTTGGCGGTCGTGTAGGACGTTCGTCTGAACCTCGCCCCCGCGCGGCAGGTGGCGACGCGCCCGCCGGCGTGCCATTGATCGCCGCGCCGGAAGCAAAAACGCATCGGCGCGGCCGCCCTGATAGGCCGAAAACTCCGTCACCACTCGACCCGCTACTATTGCTCCAGCAGAATGATGATCTATCCAATATGGTCCGAGTTGGTCGTGGGCCGGACTTCAGCCGATGCTGCGGCCGAACGGCGTGCCTTGCTGCCGCTGCCCGTCTTCGGCATAGGCGTGCTTCACCGGCAGTGAGGGACGCCGAGCCGCCCACGCTCCGCCTCGTCATGCTCGCGGCCATCCTCGGCCTCAGGCGGCGCGGCGAACGATGCGAGGCGGCGAGACGCGGGACGGGCAAAACGACGTCAAATAGACAATCTGCTCTCCACAGCTGCTTCTGTAGCGAATTCTCGCGCCAGCACGCTATGAGGCAGCTCTGGCATCGCCTCTCCGACACGTCACCACAACTGTTGCAAGCCTGAAACTCGCGCTTTGAAAAGCTTCGATGCCCCGCCGAGACAGGCGCCCCCAAGTCCAACGTCGTCTTATGACGGGTTCAGAAGCGGGGACTGGCGCCATGTTCCGATCAGACGGGCTCATCCAATCGAGGCGAATGTCCGCATTTCTAAACCCGTTCGCACTTGCCTGACCTCTGAGGCTTCTGACGTTGCGCCGTCGCGAGCGGTGCCAGGGCAGATGGTGATGCTCAGATCACGGGGGGCTAGGCGGCCGCGGCGCCGACGAAGCCCAGCGCCTCGGCCCGCGTCGCGAGCCGTTCTCGTACGGCCCGCGGCAGCTGGCGCGCCGACTTGATGCGCGGCAGCTCCAATTCCGGCAGCCGCGCCTCGCATGCACCGAACAGCGCCTCGTACTCGGCGTAATTGTCGAAGCGGCGGCGGGTGACGTTGTCGACGAATGTTTCGGCCGGCGCGCCCTCGGCGAGCACCAGCGCGTGGTCCTCCAGTTCGATGTGGTAGTAGGTGAAGCGCTCCTCAGGCTGCTCCACGCGGGTGATCGTAGTGCCATTCACCAAGGCGCCGGCCTGTACCAAAACGTCGTCGACCAGCAGGGCGTGGTCGGGCGAGACGTAGAGGTCACGGACGGGCACGCCCTCGGCCAGGGCCCCGGCCATGATGCGAACGGGATAGCACGTTGAGGGATCGGCGAACGTCGCGGCCACCGCTTGACGCCCGATCCAAAGGATATGCCGGCTCCGGCCATCGGCGGTGAGAACCAGGTCGCCTCTGACGAGATCCTCGACTGCAACGTCGCCATCCGGTGTAGCGATTCGTGTGCCAGCCAAGAAGCAGGCAACGAATTCGCCGGAGTTCGTGATCTGGAAGCTGCCCGCCGTAAATTCCACTGCGAAGCTTCTCCCCATGATGTCTGCAACAGGAGTTGCCGCTGGCGCGAGAAAGAAAATGGGGTTTGTGCTAGAATTTGATGAGAACTGCGCGAAGACGCTATCTTCAGAGAAGCCGAGCACCTTTATGGCAAGACCGGTAGCGAGAGGGATGACACTGCCGACCGGATACTCGCCGGGAGAGATGGCATAATTGCCGCCTACTCCGTTTATCAGAAGAGAATTGCTAACCTGATCGTAACTTCCTGAGTATAGCCTCACCGAATAGTCTGCCATGGAGCCCCCCCAACTCTGATTGCGACGGCACATCATACGCGCCCAGCCATCTCTCGCATAGGCGAGGCTCTGGCGTGGTACAACGTTGTGGTGCGTCGCACAATGGGGCTCGTCACCAGGTTGTCGATAGTGGGGCGCCCGACTGTCGGCGGAGCCTTTTGCATTCCGGAACCCGCCCGTCGCAGCTAGCTGCGCGTTAGGCTTCGATCTCGCAGGGCCAGTCTAGCTAGGGAGGTCTGCCACGAGGGCTGCCCCTCTCGGGGCTTCGGATGCGTCGGGGCGCGAATCTCTGCGTCATCGAGAACGGCCCTGGGATGTCCGCGCGGCGGTCGAGCGCCAAGCCGGCCAGCAGGCCGACCAGCACCATGCCGACCGCTGGCGGGCGGGGCGAACGCCCATCGTGCTGCACCTGGGCGATCATGACCCGTCGGGCCTGGACATGACCCGCGACAACGGCGAGCGCCTGAGGATGTTCGCACGGTCAGATGTCCGGGTCGTTCGGCTGGCGCTCGACTGGGACCGCTTCTCCAGCGCGCCCCCTCAAGGAACATTGTGATGGAGCTGGACAAGGACCTACGTGACGACGCCGAGGGCGAGCTGATCGATGCCCAGAGCTTCGCGTTAACGATCGCCTGTCGTGGTGGCCGGTGGCAGGTGAGCTGCGTCGATTTCGACGTCCCGGATCCAGAGCCGGATCCCAAGAGCGACCTAATCGAGATGAGCATTGGAGAAGGGAATAGCTTCACAGAGGCTTGGCACAACCAGGCGCCACCATGGGCCAGGCGGATCTGGGCATCGTGATCCTCGACCTCGGCAAGGGCTCCCCGCAACCGGATCCGAATTCGGCGCCGATCTGTCAACCGGACCCGGAGGGGCCGGCGCCGGCCGCCACCGCGTGCCAGCGCCGTGAGCGCCTGATCGAAGCTCTTCGCCAACCGCAGCGTGCCGCCCTATCCGACCGCGCGCTCGGCCGGCAGTTCGGCGTCTCGCCGCAGACCGTCACCACCTGGCGCCGGAAGCTCGCCGAGGAGGCTCTCCAACGATGACGCGCGCAGCTCAATCTGAGCGCCACCTCGCGCTGCCTCGCACCCTGGCGCCGACGCATGCCGGCACCCAAGGAGGTGAAGAAGGGGCACCACTCGTGGACCCTGGACGAGGTCGAGCAGTTTGAGAGCACCCACCCGTGGCACGAAGGCGAGGCCGGCGACGGCGCTGCTGCTCTATTCGGCCCGCCGGCGCGAGGACGCCGTGCGGCTCGGCCCGCAGCACATCCGCGGCGGCTGGCTCAAATACACGCAGGCCAAGGGCGAGGATCTTGCCGATCGGGAGCCGGTCGATGTCGAGGTGCCGGTGCACCCCGATCTCGACGAGGTGATCGCAGGCACCAAGATCACGCACCTCACATTCCTGGCCACCCAGCAAGGACGAGCCAGAACGCCAGCCGGCTTCGGCAACGTCTTTCGTGAGTGGTGCGACGCGGCTGGGCTACCACATTGCTCGGCGCACGGCCTCCGCCACGCCATGGCCGCGCGGCTGGCAGAACGCGGAGCTTCACCCCATCAGATCATGTCGGTGACGGGGCACAAGACGCTCGCAGAGGTGCAGCGCTACACCAAGGCGGCGGACCGCCGGGGCACGGCAAAGGCGGCCATGGGCCTGCTCACCGAGCCTGAAACGGGAACAGAAATTGTCGCACCTCAAGTCGAGGTTCAGAAAAGTGCGACAATTAGGGGAAAAAGCTGAGGATAATCAACGCGTCTGAAAAGAGGTGGCGCTCCCAAGGGGACTCGAACCCCTGTTTTCGCCGTGAGAGGGCGACGTCCTAGACCGCTAGACGATGGGAGCTTCCAAACGCGGAAGCGGTCGTATAACGATATCGCGCCGCGCATTCAAGCGTCTTCTGCCGATCGTGGGCAGCGAAAATGCGCCCGGCCGCCTCCGCACTCACACATCTCCGATTGGCCACCATCTCTCGCCGCGGCTCATGACATCGCCCCCCGCCAACCAACGACCCATCCGCACCACACCGGCCGGGGCGGACGACGATGCCGTAGAGGCCGACGTTCTGCCGCTGGAGGACGATGGCGAGGAAGACGTGGGCGAGGAGGACGAGGGCGTGGGCGGCGAGCAGCACACGGTCGTGGCCGCGGCGGATGGCCGGCTCGACCGGATCCTCGCGGCGGCGCTGCCGGAGCTGTCGCGCACCCGCCTGCAGCAGCTGGTCCGCGCCGGGGCCGTCCGCATCGGCGCGGGGCTCGCCGACACCCCGTCGCTGAAGATCGCGGCCGGCGAGACCATCGCCCTGATCGTGCCGCCGCCGAGTCCCGCGGCGCCCGCGGGCGAAGCCATCCCGCTGACGGTGCTCTATGAGGACGACGAGTTGCTGGTGGTCGACAAGCCGGCGGGCATGGTGGTGCACCCCGCCGCCGGCCACCACACCGGCACCCTCGTCAACGCGCTCATCGCCCACTGCGGCGCCTCGCTCTCCGGCATCGGCGGCGTGCGCCGGCCGGGCATCGTGCATCGGCTCGACAAGGACACCAGCGGCCTGATGGTGGTGGCCAAGACCGACCGAGCCCATGCCGCCCTGTCGCGGCAATTCGCCGATCACGGCCGGACCGGCCCGCTCGAGCGGGCCTATCTCGCGCTGGCCTGGGGGGGCTTGCCGGTGGGCGGGCTGAGCATCGACAGGCCGCTCGCCCGCAGCACCCGCAATCGCGAAAAAATTGCCGTGGCGCCGCCTGGACAGGGGCGTGAGGCGATCACACATGTCGAGGTCGGCGCAATTTGGCCCGCGAGCCAGGAACCGGTGGTTTCGCTTTTGCGTTGTGAGCTAGAGACCGGTCGAACTCATCAGATTCGCGTACATCTGGCCTCGCTGGGCCATCCGCTGCTGGGCGACCCGCTGTATGGCGGGGGCTTCAGGACCAAGGCGGCGCTGCTACCGTCCGTCGCGCGCGAGTGCCTGGTGGCGCTGGGCCGTCAGGCGCTCCATGCGGGCGTGCTCGGGTTTGCTCATCCGACGACAGGCGAGGCTCTTTCCTTCACGAGCGAGCCCCCCGGCGATCTTGCGGCGTTGGCGCAATCGCTCGGTTTCGACACACGGAGCCTGCTTCAGCGCTGATGTGCGCCAGCGCACATCATGCCGGTCGCCGACCCGTCATAGTCGCACAACCACGAGCCGCCTCGCCCGCGACAGGGAAAAACTGTCGCCATCGTGACCGACGTCATCGGATGTCGATCTCACCGAGCAACGGCCACCAGCTGCAGGCCCTCATTCGGCCACCGTCGGTGCAGCACAATGACGAACGGCTGGCACAACCCGCAGCCGTCCGGGCGCTCGCCTGAAAGGGAGCGCGGAAGGAGGTTCACATGGCCGCAGCATCTCTTCCGGCGTTAGCCAACGAAGGCGGACTGTCTCGCTACCTCGAGGAAATCCGCAAGTTCCCCATGCTCGAGCCGCAGCAGGAATTCATGCTGGCCAAGCAGTGGCGTGAACATGGCGACCGCGATGCGGCACACAAGCTCGTAACGTCACACCTCCGTCTCGTCGCGAAGATCGCGATGGGCTATCGCGGCTACGGCCTGCCGATCTCCGAGGTGGTGTCCGAGGGCAACGTCGGCCTGATGCAGGCCGTGCGGCGCTTCGAACCGGATAAGGGCTTCCGCCTTGCCACGTACGCCATGTGGTGGATCAAGGCCGCCATTCAAGAGTATATCCTGAGATCGTGGTCGCTGGTGAAGATGGGCACCACGGCCAACCAGAAGAAGCTGTTCTTCAACCTGCGCAAGGCCAAGGGCCGCATCTCGGCGCTGGAGGAGGGCGATCTCAAGCCCGACCAGGTCAAGTACATCGCCGAGAAGCTCGGCGTGCCCGAGCAGGACGTGGTGGACATGAACCGCCGGCTCGGCGGCGACGCCTCGCTCAACTCGCCCCTGCGGGCAGGGGGTGAAGGCGATGGCGAGTGGCAGGATTGGCTGGTCGACGATAGCGCCAGCCAGGAATCGCTCCTCGTCGCCGACGAGGAGAGCCAGAACCGGCACAAGGCGCTTCTGGAGGCGCTCGGCGTGCTCAACGAGCGCGAGCGCCGCATCTTCGAGGCGCGGCGCCTGGCGGAGGACCCGATCACCCTGGAGGAACTCTCCGCGGAGTTCGGCGTGTCGCGCGAGCGGGTGCGCCAGATCGAGGTGCGCGCCTTCGAAAAGGTGCAGGAGGCGGTGAAGAAAGGCGTCGCGCGGCTCGAAGCGCCTCGCGCGGCGCGGCCGATGCTGGAGGCTTCGCCGTCCTGACCGGCGGCGTGGCCCGAGGCCGCGCCGTATCGCAGCATACCATGTATGGCCGGGCCCCGCGCCCGGCCATACTTTTGCCTGCGGTCCCCCGCGCCCGCGCGTCTCGTCTGGCCGCGAGTGATGGGGGTTCGCGGCAACCGCCCGAGCAGACCTGGAGCGCTCCTTTAATCAGGTCAGTCGCTCTGATCGGAAAATGCGCATAACCTTTTGAAACCGGCGTGCGTCTCTCGCGATGGGTGCTTCCCCCCATCGCGAAGCGCCTGGAGCATTTCCGCGTTCTTCGAATCGCCGAAATGCTCTATCTGTTTGATTTGTCGCATTTTCTTCACGCGAACCGGCCGAAAACGCTCTAGTTGCCTTGCCAGGCATTGAGCGCCTGCGTCACCACGCTGTCACCGCTCGCCCCTTTTTCGAGGGCGAGGACCGCCCGCCGGCCGTTGCCGTAGCGGATGGGGATGTCGATCCACGGCCGGGTGCGGATCAGGTCGAGATTGCGCTCGATATCCGCCGGCAGGTTCGAGAGCCCGACCAGGAACACCGAATCGGTCACCGGCACCGGCAGGCCGGCGAGAGGCACGCCGCGGGCGTTCTCCTCGCCCTTAAACTGCGGCACGCCGACGTCGCGGATGATGCGGTTGTCGGTGGCCGTTCCGGTCTTGCCGAACGTCATCTCGATGATGTGCGAGGCGGGCAGGGTCGCGTCCGTGTTGCGGCGGATGGTGATGGCCAGCGTCACGCCCGCCTCCGGCACCTGAACGTCGGCCCGGATCACCGTCTCGAGGGGCTGGCCCTGCCCGGGGCTGGCCGAATCCAGCCGCCACGCCACCTTGCCCTGCAGCACCGTGGGGTTCTGCGGATTGTCCGGCGTCTCCTCGTAGAGGATGGCGCGCTGCGCGCCGGCGACCGGCTGGGCCGGCGCCGGCTGGGCCGGCCGTTGCGGCGCCCCCGGCGCCGCCGGCTCGCCGATGCGCTCGTTGTATTTGCGCTCGCCGTCGCTCGGGGGCGCGGTCGTCTCGGGCGAAGCCGCCTGCCGCTGGGGTTGGTTGACCTTGTTGAGCCAGTAAGCGGCGCCAGCCATGGCCGCGATCGCCACCGCCAATCCACCGCCGATGAGGAGGGTACGCCGGCTCCTGCCTTCGCCCGGTTGCCGCGACGGCGCGATCCGCGGCCGCCGCACGCCGGCGTCGACCGCCCCGTCACGGGAGGGCGCGCCATCACCGGTGTCGCCGTTGCCCTCCGCATCGGCGGCAGCGTCGTCGTCGGGTGGAGCGGTCTCGCGCGCTTCGACGGGCGCCGGCTCGGGCCGGCGGGGGCCGATCGGCGGGCGGCCCGGCGACGCCGGGAAGGCCGGGCGCAGCGGCTGGCTCGGCGACGGGAGTGGCTGCGGGATGGCCGCCGGCGGCGCGGCGGGCGGAGGGGGCAGCGAAGGCGCAGGCGCGCTGACCGGAACTGAGGGCTCGGCCTGTTCGGCGGCGAGATGCTCAGCCTCGATGCGGTCGATCACCTCCTCGAGCGTGACCATTTCCCGCGCGACGTCCTCGTCGGCCAACGGCGGATCGAGCGCCCGGAGCTGCCGGAGCAGGACGTCCCTCGCCCGCTCGTAGACCGCCTCGCGCGTCTTGGGGTTATTGTCGGGCAGGCCGCCGACGGCACGCACCAACAGAGGATAAAAGTCCGCCATGCCCGCTGGAATCGCCCCCGCCCAGCTTGTTGTCAACCTTCGAAGGGATTGTGGACCAAGATGGTGTCGTCGCGCTCCGGGCTTGTTGACAAGAGTGCAACAGGCGCGCCGATCAACTCCTCGATCCGGCGAACGTATTTGATCGCTTGAGCCGGCAGCTCCGCCCACGAGCGCGCCCCGGCGGTCGAGCCGGACCAGCCTTCGATGGTCTCGTAGATCGGCTCCACGCGCGCCTGGGCCGCCTGGTTCGCCGGGAAATGGTCGAGCGTGCGGCCGTCGAGGCGGTAGCCGACGCAGACCTTGATCTCCTCGAACCCGTCGAGGATGTCGAGCTTGGTCAGCGCGATCCCGTCGATGCCGGAGGTCCGCACCGTCTGGCGCACGAGCACCGCGTCGAACCAGCCGCAGCGGCGCTTGCGCCCGGTGTTGACGCCGAATTCCTTGCCCTTGCGGCCCAGCGTCTCACCGATCTCGTCGGTGAGCTCGGTCGGGAACGGGCCGCCGCCGACGCGCGTCGTGTAGGCCTTGGCGATTCCGAGCACGTAACCGATCGCCGACGGGCCCAGGCCTGAGCCGGTCGCCGCCTGCGCCGCGACGATGTTGGAGGAGGTCACGAACGGATAGGTGCCGTGGTCGATGTCGAGCAGCGCGCCCTGGGCGCCCTCGAACAGGATGCGCCGCCCCTCGCGCCTGAGGCCGTCGAGCAGCGACCAGACCGTATCCACGTAAGGCAGCACGGCCGGCGCGATGGCGGTCAACGCCGCGATCAGCTCCGCACTCCCGACCTCCTCGATGCCGAGGCCGCGCCGGAGCGCGTTGTGGTGGGTGAGCAGCCGCTCCACCTTGTCGGGCAGCGTCGCGGCATCGGCGAGGTCGATCACCCGGATGGCGCGGCGGCCGACCTTGTCCTCGTAGGCCGGGCCGATGCCGCGCTTGGTCGTGCCGATCTTGAGCCCGGAATTCGATGTCTCGCGAAAATGGTCGAGCTCGCGGTGCAGCGGCAGGATCAGCGTCGCGTTGTCGGCGATCTTGAGCCTGTCCGGGCCGATCGAGACCCCCTGGGCCCGCAGCTTGTCGATCTCCTCGACCAGGTGCCAGGGATCGACGACGACGCCGTTGCCGATCACCGACAGCTTGCCGGGCCGCACGATCCCCGAGGGCAGCAGCGCCAGCTTGTAGGTGGTGCCGTCGATCACCAGGGTATGGCCGGCGTTGTGGCCGCCCTGGAAGCGCACCACCACGTCGGCCTGCTCCGACAGCCAGTCGACGATCTTGCCTTTGCCTTCGTCGCCCCACTGGGCGCCGACCACCACGACGTTCGTCATCGTGCTTCTAGAGCGGCCACCGCCCCGACGAAGCCGGAGCCACCACCCTATCCCTCTGCTCTGACACCGGACCAGTCCCCAGGCGGCTGTCGCCTCCAGGCCCGATGCCGTAAACCCCTGACAACAAAAAACCCCGGCTGCAAGGCCGGGGTCCTTGCAGCCCGTCATCGGTTATTCGCTCGGCAAGGTCAAGCGCGCCGTCGCCGGCGGCACCGCGCCGCGTCTGGGCGACCTGCTCCAGGCAGCGGGCACTTGGCCGGTATGCCCAAAGTTTAGTGCCGCACGCCTAAGCGATAGGCTAAGGCGATGCGCATGTCGTCACCGGCCCTCACGTCCTCGCGCATCGGCCGCCTGCGCGGCCTTGAGCGCAATGCCTATTTGCTGCTCACGCTCACCGCGCTGATGTGGGCGGGCAACGCCGTCGCCAGCCGCCTGGCGCCGGGCGAGCTTTCGCCCATGGTGATCACGACGCTGCGTTGGGCCCTCGTGCTGGCGGTCCTCAGCGTCACCTCGCGCCGGACGATCGCGGCCGAGTGGCGTCAGGTGCTGCCCCAATGGCCGCTGGTGCTGGCGCTCGGCGGGTTGGGCTACACCGCCTTCAACGCGCTGTTCTATGCTGCCGGCCACTACACCAGCGCCGTCAACATCACCCTGTTTCAGGCCAGCATCCCCATCGTCGTGCTGATCGGCAGCTTTCTCGCCTATCGCACGCCGATCTCGGCCATGCAGGTCGTCGGCGTCGGCACGACGGTGCTCGGCGTCGTCCTCGCCTCCACCCACGGCGACCTGTCGGTGCTGCGCACCTTCGCTTTCAACATCGGCGACGGCCTCTTGCTCATCGCCTGCGTGCTCTATGCCGGCTACACCGTGGCCCTGGCGGCGCGGCCGAAGGTCTCGGGCGTGACGCTGTTCGCCGCGATGGCCGCGGCAGCATTCCTGACCTCGCTGCCGCTGCTCGCCTTCGAGGTGGCCCAGGGCGCGGCGCTATGGCCGGCAAGCCTGAACGGCGTCCTCCTCGTCGCCTATATCGGCCTGTTCCCGTCGCTGCTCTCGCAGCTCTTCTTCATGCGTGGTGTCGAGCTCATCGGCGCCAACCGCGCCGGGCTGTTCATCAATCTGGTGCCCATCTTTGGCGCGCTGCTCGGTGTGCTGCTGCTCGGCGAACGCTTCGGCCTGGTGGAAGCCCTGGCGCTGGTGCTCGTGCTGGGCGGCATCTACGTGGCCGAGCGGCTGGGGAGGCCGCGCCGAGCTCGGACGTAGGCGCGATCCCCTCGGCCGATACCCTCAATCGAGGCGCAGGCGCATCGCCGCCTCGAGCTCCGGTGTCGCCTTGGCCATCTTGAAGCTGCCGCTCGCCCGCAACACGGGCGCTTGGTCGGCGGTGATCAGACATTGCGTGAACACGAAGCCCTCAGTGACCTTGACGATGTCGGTGCGGCCTGCGAGCCAGGCGCCGCGCGGGGCGCCGCCCAGAAAGTCCGCGGCGAGGCCCACCGTCGGCTGGAAGCCGGAAAGCCCGCCCTGGTGCTTGGCGGCGATCGCCATCTGAATGTCGGCGAAGGTCAGCAGCATCCCGCCGTGGCAGACGCCGGCGATGTTGCAGTGCTTGGGCTCGATGCGGAAGCCGAGGCTGAGATGGCCGTCTTTGATCCTGACGTGGAACGGCCCGGTCAGGGTCAGGAAATCCTGACCGTTGCCGATCCTGAACGGCACGAAGCCCAGGGGTGGAGCGTGACGGAGGTCGTCGTCGGAAGCCGAAACAGCGGACATTGCCCGGCCGATACCTGCGGCGCGCCCTCCGGTCAACTCGCCCGCTTCACGATGAAGCCGGCCCGCGGGAAGTGGACGGTGACCTCGCCGACATGGCCCTCCCGCCGCCGGATGGCCACGTGGTGCGGCGAAGCCGAGACCAGCTCCCCTTCGATCGGATCGCGGCCGTAGTCGTCGGCCGCAACGACGACCCGGTCGCCGACTGCGAGACCGTTCGGCTCGCCGGCGCAGCCGGGCCGCTCGGTGGAGGAGCTCTGCCTCGCGATGGCCAACGCCGCCTCGCGGTCGGTCTTGTGGCGCGTGCCATGGCCAATGGCCTTGACCCGCTGCTCCCAGGCCAGGACGCGGGTGAAGCCGTCGAGGCTGCGGCCGCACGCCTCGGGCCCCCAGCGCAGGAAGGCGAGATTATGGTAGACGCTGGCATCGGCGAGCCCGGGCTTCGCGCCTGTGAGGAACGGCCTCCCGTCGGCGAGCTGGGCCTCCACGAGATCCCAATGAGCGCGCAGCTGCTCCGTCATGGCCGGCACGGCCCGGCGCATCGCGGCGGCGTCGAAGCGGCCCGACAGCTTCTCGCGATCCTTCACGAAGGCCTCGTCGATCTCCGAGCCGTCGCCGAAGCGGATGACCACGACGGCATTGAAGATCGCTTTGTCGGACCACGCGGCCAGCCCATAGGCGAGGCCGTGGTCGCCCGCGGGAAACAGGGTCGGCGACGGATGGCGCCGTTCGAGCTCGCGGACGATGACGGCGCTGTCGCAGTAGATGTCGGCGCCGATCTGCATCACCGGGATGCGGCGGTAGCCGCCGGTGAGCGCCACCAGCTCCGGCTTCGGCATGATGACCGGCTGGCGGCAGGCATGCCACTCGAGCCCCTTGATGCCCAGCACCACCCGCACCTTCTCGGAGAAGGGGGAGATATCGTACTGGTGCAGGATGATGCTGTCGCTGCTCAGCGCCATGGACGTCGCCTCCCCTCGCTCGTCTTTGATCCGGGCACGCCTTCCCGTCAGAAGGCCTCACCTGACGGGGCTGCCCCAGGCTGCTTGTCGGTCCATAGGGGCCGAAAGCCAAGCCCGGAATCGGACGGCGCGGCCGGTTTTCGAGGCGTCGGCGCCACGGTTCAGGCCTCGCCGCCGCGGGACGGCAGCACCACCACCCGGGTGCCAAGCGGCGTGCCGTTGTAGAGATTGATGACGTCCTGGTTGAGCATGCGGATACAGCCGCTGGACAGCGACTGGCCGATGGTCCACGGCTCGTTGGTTCCGTGGATGCGATAGAGGGTATCGCGGCCGTTCTGATAGAGGTACATGGCGCGCGCCCCGAGGGGGTTTTCGGGACCGCCGGGCATCCCCTTGGCCCACGGCGCGGCCTTGGGATCGCGCGCCACCATCTCGGCCGGCGGCGTCCACACCGGCCACGCCGCCTTGCGCTGGATGGTCGCGGCGCCGCTCCAGCCGAAGCCCTCGCGCCCGACGCCGACGCCGTAGCGGATGGCCCGTCCGCCGGCGCGGACGAGGTACAGATAGTGATGGCCGGGATCGATGATGATGGTGCCCGGCTGTTCCGACGTGGGATAGGCCACCTCGCGCCGCAGAAACGCGGGATCGATCTGGCTGAGGTCGATGGCTGCGATCGGGAACCGGTCGTCGTCGATCGCCGCATACATGGACGCGTAATAGGGATCGGTGACGGGGATGGACGCCGTCATGTCCGGCGCGCCCATGCGGTTCGTGCAGGCGGCGAGCGCCAACGGCGTTCCGGCGATGAAGAGGCGGCGGGTGAGCATCGGGGGCCTCGGCAAACTCCGGGCCATGCTGGCGCACAACCCTTTACGAATCGTCTCCCGACGCCAGGCGGCGGGTGCGAAGGTGGGCGCGATAGCCTTCGTTTGCGGCAAGAAGGGGATCACCGCCGCGGTGAGGCTTTGCGCCACCCGCATGACCTAACGGCAGCGCGACGCCTCAGGTTCCCGCCCAGCGCTCGCGTGCGCCACACACGCGCCCCCGGAGGAGAGGCCGGTTGTTGGTCGCGAACGGATGAATTCAAGCAACGCAAAGCTCGCTGGATCATAGAGTAACTTACGTTATTGTCCGGCTCACAACGAAGCAGGGGGAGGAAACGACGATGCGCTGCCCATCCCGCGCCGTGTCACAACGGCGTGTCGATCCATGATCGATCTGTCGCATAAGACCGCGCTGGTCACCGGGGCGTCGCGGGGCATCGGCCGTGCAGCCGCCCTCGCTCTTGCGCGCGCCGGCGCGCGGGTGCTGGTGCACTACGCCCAGGCGGCGCCGGAGGCCGACCGCGTGGTGGGAGAGATCCGCGCGGGAGGCGGCGAGGCCCACGCGGTCGCGATGGATCTGGCGGCACCGGACGGCCCCCATGCGCTCGCCGCCCGCGTCGGCGCCATCGCCGGCGAACGGCTCGACATCCTCGTTGCCAACGCGGGCGTGGCCAAGGCGATGAGCCTGGAGGAGACAACGGTCGCGGATTTCGACGCGCTATTCGCCCTGAACGTGCGCGCGCCCTTCTTCCTCGTGCAGCAGCTTCTGCCGATGCTCGCCGACGGTAGCAGCGTCGTCTTGACGGGCTCGCTCGGAGCGCGCGCCTATTTCCCCAAGCTCGCGGCCTATGGGGCCACGAAGGGCGCGATCCACACGCTGGTGACCTATCTGGCCGCGGAACTCGGCGCACGCGGCATCCGTGTCAACGCGGTCGCCCCCGGGGTGATCGAGACCGACATGGCGCAAACCCCCAGGTCCGAGGCCGGACGGCGATTCCTGCTGGGCATGCAGGCGCTGCAGCGCATCGGCCAGCCCGCCGACGTGGGCGACGTCATTGCCTTTCTCGCGTCCGACGCGTCCCGCTGGATCACGGGCGCAACCCTGCCCGTCGACGGCGGCTCCAAGCTCTGAGGGCTGCACGGCTCCGCGGCGGCGGCGCAGACGCGCCGCCGCCGGAGGGCTTGGACCGTCGCGACGCGAAGGGGACACCGGTGGAGGGATGAGGCTCCCATCCCATCGGAGCTCCCGCCGCTCCCGATAATCTCAGGCCGCCTCACGCTTCAGCAGGGCCGACTTGCGCTCGGCGCCCCAGCGATAGCCCGACAGCGCGCCATCTGTGCGGATCACCCGGTGGCAGGGGATGGCGACCGCGACCGGATTGGCGGCGCAGGCACCGGCCACGGCGCGCACGGCCGCAGGAGCGCCGATCGCCCGGGCGATCTCCGCATAGGTCGTCGTCGCGCCGGCCGGCACCCGCCGCAGCGCGTCCCACACCCGCTTCTGGAAGGCCGTGCCGCGCACATCCAGCGGCAGGTCGAGACCGAGGGCCGGCGCCTCGACGAAGCCGACGACACGGGCCACCAAGGCCTCGAAGGCGGCATCGCCGCCGATGAACGCGGCCCGCGGGAAGCGATCCTGGAGATCGCGCACCAGGTCGTCCGGCTCGTCGCCCAGCAGGATGGCGCAAACTCCCGCCGCGGTGGCGGCGACGAGGATCGAGCCGAGCGAACATTCGCCCACGGCGAAGCGGATCTCCTCGCCGGTGCCACCTGCACGGAAGCGTGTCGGCGTCATGCCGAGCATGGCGGCGGAGCTGGCATAGAAGCGGCCGTTGGAGTTGAAGCCGGCGTCGTAGATCGCCTCCGTGACGGTGGCGCTGGCGGGCAGCACCGCCCGCACCCGGTCGGCCCGGTGGGCGGCCGCGTAAGCCTTCGGCGTCACCCCGGTGACGGCCTTGAACACCCGGTGGAAGTGAAAGCGGCTCATGCCCACGGACGCGGCCAGCCGGTCGAGCACCGGCTCGTCCTCGGCCTCGGCGATGAGCCGGCACGCCCTGGCGACCGCCTCCGCCTGCCGCTCGGCCCGCGCCGGCTCGTTCGGCCGGCAGCGCTTGCAAGCCCGGAAGCCGGCCGCTTCCGCCGCCTCGCACGAGCGATGAAAGGCGACGTTCTCGCGGCGCGCCAGCCGGGCCGCGCACGACGGCCGGCAATAGACGCCGGTGGTCCTCACCGAATAGAAGAACACGTCGTCCGCGGCTACGCTGCGCCCGACCACCGCCGCCCAGCGGTCGTTGTCGGTGGCGAAGGGGCCCTGCGGCCGCTCCATGGTCATGATCGATGCCTGGGGCATGGACAGCTCCTGTCGTCATATGGGAGCCGGCCGCTCGCCCTGCGAGCGGGACGGCTCATGTGACGATGACGATGGAGCAAGCCGGCCGTCCTCGCACTCCGGCCCTTGCTCGGCAATCGGAGCCGGCCCGGCGGCGGCTGATGTGAGGCGTCCGCCGGCGCCGATCGATCAGCGCAGGCCCAGGCCGCGGGCGATCATGCCACGCAGGATCTCGCGGGTGCCGCCGCGCAGCGAAAACGATGGGGCGTTGAGCACGGTATGGGCAAGGACGGCGACGAAGTCGCTGGTCGACCGGGTATCGGGCTCGGCCGCGATGAGCCCGCGGGCGATTTCCGGGATCTCCTGTTCGATGAGCGCGCCCAGGTCCTTGACCACCGCGGCCTGGACGGCTGGGTCGGCGCCCGCCTGCAGCATGCCCGCCACCGAGCGCGACAGGCGCCGCAGCGTCACGAAATGGGCGACGAGGCGGCCGATGGCGATGGTCGCCTGCGGCGAGGGATTGGGGCCGAGCGCCCGCAACAGCTCCACCACCAGGGTGAACGACGACAGGAAGCGTTCCGGTCCGCTGCGCTCCAGCGCCAGCTCGCTCGTCACCTGGGCCCAGCCGCCGCCGACCTCGCCGAGCACCGCATCGTCCGGCAGGAAGGTGTCCTTGAACACCACCTCGTTGAAATGGTGCTGGCCGGCGATGTCGATGATCGGATTGATCTCCACGTCGGCGGCCTTGAGGTCGACCAGGAACTGGCTCAGGCCGGCGTGGCGGTTGGCCGTCACCTCGCCGGTGCGGCACAGCAGGATCATGTAGTGGGCGCGGTGGGCGTTAGTGGTCCACACCTTGGTGCCGTTGACCACGAAGCCGCCCTGCACCTTGGTGGCTTTGGTGCGCACCGACGCGAGGTCGGAGCCGCTGTCGGGCTCGCTCATGCCGATGCAGAAGAAGCATTCGCCGGCGGCGATGCGCGGCAGCACCTCGTCCTTCTGCTTGTCGGTGCCCACCTTCATGATGAGCGGGCCGCTCTGGCGGTCGGCGATCCAATGGGCCCCGACCGGCGCGCCTGCGGCCAGCATCTCCTCCAGCACCACGTAGCGCTCGAGCGCGGAGCGCTCGTGGCCGCCGTAGCGCTTGGGCCACGTCATCGCGACCCAGCCGCGATCGCCCAACTTGCGGCTGAACTCCGCGTCGAAGCCGTTCCACGAATCGGCGCGCTCGAACGGCGGCCGGTCGGCGAGTTCCTGGGCCAGGAACGCGCGCACCTCGGCGCGCACGCGCTCGGCGGCCTCGGAGGCGGGCGGCGGGGCGAAGCTGAAGGCATCCATCGTGATGCTCCCTGAAAGCTCGAAGGTGAGGCGCGCGATTCAGGCGGCGGCGGTGATCATCGCCCAGAGCCCGTCGGCCCCGGCCGCCACCGCGCGCTCGCCCAGCCGCTGCTGCCAGAAGGCGTCGTTGCCGAACTCGTCGCGCCAGGACCACAGGCGCTGGGTGGAGACGTGCAGCGCGTGCTCACGGGTGAAGCCGATGGCGCCGTGCACCTGGTGGGCGATGTTGCAGGCGATGCTCGCGGCCTCGCCGGCGCGGGCCTTGGCGGCGCCGATGGCGAGCGAGGACAGGTCGTGCCCCGCCGCTTCGATGGCGGCGTCGGCGCCCGCGGCCGCCGCGGCGGCCTGGGTGGCGATGATGGCCAGGTTTTGCTGGATCACCTGCAGCTTGGCCAGCGGCTTGCCGAACTGCACCCGGTCCTGAGCGTACTGGACGCTGAGGGCCAGCACGGTTTGCAGTGCCCCGGCCATCTGGGCGCTGCGCGCCGCCGCGCCGAGCGCCCAGGCTTCGTCGCGGCCGACCGGAGAGGCGGCTGCCACCTCCACAGCCGCCCCGTCGAAGGCGACGTCGTCGCGCGGCTCGCCGGCGAGGTTGGCAGCGGGCGACACGGCTCCGCCGGCGGGCCTCGCCAGGGCCAGCACCGGCCCCGCGCTGCCGTCGGCGATGACCACGATGCCGCCGCTCGCCGCCCGCGCCCAGGGCACGCGCGTCACGCGGCCGGCGAGGCGCGGCCCCTCGGCCCCATCGCTGAAGCGAATCACTTCCCCCGCGCGCGGCACGGCGAGCGCCAGCGGCTCGTCCGGCACGGCGATACCCACCCGCCCGAGCAGCCAGCCGGCGAGCAGCGTTTCGGCCAGCGGCCCGGGCGCCCCATGGCGTCCGGCCGGCACCAGCAGGGCGAGCGCGTCGGCGAGATCCGCGCCGCTGCCGCCCGCATCCTCCGCCACCGCCGCCTTGGTGAGGCCGGCATCGACCATCGCCGCCCACAACCCGGCCGGCAGCTCACCGGTCGCGGCCGCCTCGCGCAGCAGAGCCGGGGTGCAATGGTCCCGCAACAGCCGCTCGGCCGTCTCGACGAACATGTCGCGCATTTCGCTCATGGACGTTTCTCCGCCATCGCCAGCCGCCCGTAAGGGACGTGTTGCTGCCCTATTGGGACGGTCCGGCGCAGAAATCCACCTTTTTTGCAACGCGTTTCGAACTTCGCGGGCGCCGTCGCAAAAATCATTTCCGCGTCGGGACCAGGTCGTGAGACAAGGCGGCCGATAGCGAACCGGGAGCGAACACAGCGATGATCGAGCGGCGCGGGCGGGGGCCCGGGAGGCCACAGCCATGAGCCTGAAGAACGAGCCCTATGCGCTCGCCGTGGAGATCGTCGAGGAGGCGGCGCCCGACGGTCTGGGCTGGAGCGTCCGCGACGGCGGCGGCGTGCTCGCCCGCTTCCAGAGCGAGGCGTTGGCGCGCGCCTGCGTCGACCAGCTGGAATCGGCCGAGCTGGCGGCCGCGAGCCGCCCCCCGGGCGACGGCTGGGAAGAGATCCAGACCCGCGGCTTCACCCGGCACACCGGGCCGATGTGGTTCCGGGTCACCGACGAGGGGCCGGTGTTCGGCTTCGTCGCGCTGCCCAAGCACCGCAACCGCCGCGGCATCATCCACGGCGGCATGCTGATGACCTTCGCCGACCGGGTGCTCGGCATGCACATCGCCATGGTCGGCGACGACAGTCCGCACGCGACGATCCACCTCGACACCCACTTCATCAGCTCGGTCAAGGTCGGTGAGTTCGTCGAGGCGCGCTGCGAGATCGTGCGCCGCACGCGGTCGATGGTGTTCGTGGCGGCCACCCTCACCGTCGGCGACCGCGTTATCGCCCGGGCCCAGGGCATCTGGAAGCTGTTGTAATCCCGATGGAGCGCATGCGCGCGGGCTCCTTGAGCTCCGCGACAGACGTCAGCTTCCGACGCTGTTGGGGTCCCGCCAGGCGCGCTCGAAGGGCAGGCGCCAGGCGTGCGGCGCGATGAGCTGGTGGATCGACTTGGGCCCCCACGAACCCGTCGGATAGAGCCGGACCGGCGGGGGCGCCTGCAGCACCGGCGTCGAGACCTCCCAGAGGCGCTCGATGCCCTCGGCGGTGGTGAACAGCGTGTGATCGCCGCGCATGGCGTCGAGGATCAGCCGCTCATAAGCCTCCAGCACGTCCCCGATCATGCCGGTATCGTGCATGGCGAACTGCATGCTCAGCTTGTCGAGCCGCATGCCGGGGCCGGGGCGCTTGCCGTAGAACGACAGCGACATCTTCGAGGCGTCGGCGAGGTCGAAGGTCAGGTGATCCGGCCCCTGCGCGCCGACGCCGGAGCCTTGCGGAAACATGCTCTTGGGGGGCTCGCGGAAGGCGATGGAGATGATGCGCTGACCCTCCGCCAGGCGCTTGCCGGTGCGCAGGAAGAAGGGCACGCCGGCCCAGCGCCAGTTGTCGATGAAGCACTTGAGGGCGATGAAGGTCTCGGTGTCGGATTCGGGCTCGACGCCCTCCTCGGAACGGTAGCCGACATACTGTCCGCGGACCACGTCCTTCGGGTCGAGCGGCACCATGCTGCGGAAGACCTTGTTCTTCTCCTCGCTGATCGGCGCCGGCGCCAGCGCCGTCGGCGGCTCCATGGCCATGAAGCCGAGGATCTGGAACAGGTGGGTCACCACCATGTCGCGGTAGGCGCCGGTGGCCTCGTAGAAGGCGGAGCGCTTGCCCAGGCCGAGCGTCTCGGGCACGTCGATCTGCACGTGGTCGATGAAGTTGCGGTTCCAGATCGGCTCGAACAGCCCGTTGCCGAAGCGGAAGGCGAGGATGTTCTGGGCCGGCTCCTTGCCGAGAAAATGGTCGATGCGGAAAATTTGCCGCTCGGAGAACACCTCGTGCAGCTTGGTGTTCAGCGCCACGGCACTCTCCAGGTCGGTGCCGAACGGCTTCTCCATGATGATCTGCGAGCCCTCGACGAGACCGGCCTCGGCGAGCATCCGCACGGCCGAGAGCGCCGCGGCCGGCGGCACGCTGAGGTAGTGCAGCCGGCGGCAGCCCTCGCCCAACGCCTGTTCCGCCCGCTCGACCGCCGCCCTCAGGGCGCCGGCGCCCTGGGCCAGGGGAACATAGTCGAGGGTCTCGGCGAAGGCCGCCCAATCGGCCTCGTCGATCTTGCGCGTCGAGAACTGGTCGACCGCCTCGCGGGCGAACTGCCGGAACCCCGCGGTATCGAGTTCGTCGAGCGAAACGCCGATGATCCGGCAGCCCGGGATGAAGCCGACGCCGGTGATGTGGAACAACCCCGGCAACAGCTTGCGCCGCGACAGATCGCCGGTGGCGCCGAAGAGCACGACGACCTGAGGTCGCTTGGGCCCGACTCCGGGAGGTATCTTGCGCACGATTCCGACCCCCATCCCATCGTTGACGGCGCCCTTGGACGCCGGCCGTGTTGCGGCACGCCCGGCCCCGCAAACGAACGTCGCAAAACCAGGGCCAAGGCCGCAATGGCCAAACGCCTGCAGCATCGGCCTGGCCCACCCAGAGTAGACGACGGCGACATCAGTGTGACGTTCCCGCCCCACCGGTGCCGCGGAAGGCCCCACCACCTGCCTCGCCCGCTTGCGCGGCAAGGAATTCGTGCCGTCAACCGGCTCAGCGGCCGGCCGCCTCCGGCAGGGCCACGCGGATCAGGCCGCTCTGGCTGCGCAGCACCGCCAGGCGCGCCTCCAGCACGTCGCGCGCCAGCACCGTGTCGGCGATCCGCACCCGGTAGATGCCGCCGGGCTTGGGCCCATCGACGATGGCGGCCTTGGCCGCGCCGAGGAACGCCGTGACGTCGGCCGTCGTCGCCGTCGGGGCGAACGCCACGAGCACGTAGGTGCCGGGCGTCTCGACCCCGCCGCTCGATGCGGTCTCAAAGCCCGGTCCGGCCTGCTGTTCGGCAATGAAGCTGCCGATAACGCCGGCCTGCAGCAGAAAGACGATGCAGAGGCCCGCCGCCGTCCAGGCGAGCGTCCGTGGCGACAGGGCGGCAATCGCCGCGGCCAGCCACTCGACCGCGCTGCGCCGCGGCACCGTCGCCGCGGCCCGCGGCGACGCCCACTCACGCTCGTCGGCATCGATGCGAGCGAACAGATCGTCGCGCAGCCGGGCCGGCGGAGCGGCGATGGCCTCGTTCGACAGGACGGTCTCGGCCTGCTCCTGGCGCACCAGGTCGAGGCGGCGGCGCAGCTCGGCGTCGCCGGCAAGAGCCCGCCGCACGCGCTCGGCATCGGCCGGCCCAAGGCGGCCTGTGGCGTACCAGGGCAGCAGCAGCTCGATGTCGCTCTGGCCGCTCGGCGGCTCGGTCATGCTCATGGCCATCCCCTGTCGATGCCGGCGGCGGCGAGGAGGTCGGAGAGGCGCTTGCGCGCATGGAACACGCGCGTCTTCACCGTATTCTCGGGGATCCCAAGGATCTGCGCCACCTCGTCGAGGCTTTGTTCGTGGTAGTAGACCAAGTCGATCACCTCCCGGTGGATCGGTGGCAAACGGTCGAGGCACTGGCGCATCACCGCCGCCTTGTCCGCCTTCTGGAGCGTCACCTCCGGATCGTCGGCGTCGTCCGCGATCGCTTCCGCCGCCTCCGGCTCCAGCGCGTCGGTGGTTCGCCGCCGCAGCTGCGACAAGGCCTTGAAACGGGCGATCGACAGCAGCCAGGTGGTCACGCTGGCACGCGCCTCGTAGCGGTTCGCCTGCTGCCAGACATCGAAGAAGACGTCGCCGATGACGTCTTCAGCAGCCGTATCGCTGCGCAGCAGGCGCACGAGAAAGCGGTGCACGCGCACGTGGTGGCGCCCGTAGAACACCTTCATCGCCATCCGCTCGCCCGCCGCCATCCGGCGGATGAGATCCTCGTCGGATGTGCCGCTCACAGCCCCCGCCAAAGCGCGCCCCGCATGCTGAGGCGCCGCGACCCGGTGGATCACGGCGCCCTCGATCGACCGCGGTCACGTTCCCGTTGCGCGCCGCGGCGGTCAAGTACCGCCCGGGCCTCAGCAGCGCCGGCGGACGACGATATCGCCGTCCTCGTCGATGAAGCGCTTGACGACGCAGGCGTAGCCGTAGGCGACGTAGCGCGGCCCGTAGGCGTAGCGGAAGCCACCGCCCCAGCGCGGGCCGTGGCTGCCGAAATGGCCGCCGCCGAAGTGACCCTTGCTGAAGCCTCCCTTGCCGAAGCCGCCGCCATGGCCCCCGAAGGCGGAGGCGCTGGTCGGGGCCAGGCTCAGGCTGGTTGCGACGAGGCCGAGGCCAGCGGCGATGACGAGCTTGCGCATGATCTTGTGAGACATCGGACTGATCCTTCGAGAGGGGGTTGCCCGCTGCATCCCCGCTATCCGTTGGTCGCAACGCCGGCCCGTCCGGTTTACGGCCCGCCTCGCTTTTTTATCGCCAGCGTGTGCCCGCCCGCACCGCGGGCTTCCGGCAGGCCCGCCACACTGGCGAAACGAGGCCTCGCGCCAGCTCCGCGACGAGGCCGCCGGAGGAGCGTGCCCATGCCTATCCACACCTCCATGGCCGACGGCGGTCGGCCGATGGCGCACCGAGCCTTTCTGAGCACGATCTGCCTGGCCTTCATCGGCGCCGTCGGCATCGGCGATGCGCAGGCCCAGCCTCGCTTCGATCCGTATGGCATGCAGGGAGGCGGCCGCTTTCCCGCCAGCCATCCCGGACGTGTCGGGCATGGGCCGGGACGCCCCTATCCCGGCCCGGTCGCCGGCCGGCCCGGCCGCCCTTATCCCGGCCCCATTGCCGGTCCATGGCCCAGCCGGCCCTATCCCGGTCCCGTCGTCGGACGCTGGCCTGGGCGGCCCTACCCCCGGCCCTTCCCGAGCGATCCGCGCCCCTATCCCGCTCCGGTCGTGGTCGATATGGGCGCGGACGAGGACGAGGTGGTCCGGCCGCGCCCGCGGCCGCGGCCAAGGCCCGCGGTGGTCATGGTCGATCGGCCGGCGCCCCCGCGCAAGCCGGTCAAGGCGAGGCCGGCACGCCCACCGGTAGAGGTCGACGAGCCGGAACCCGTGAAGGCCGCCAGGCCGCGACCCAGGCAGGAGCCGGTCGAAGTGGCCAAGCCGCGGCCCAGGCAGGAGCCGGCCAGGGCCGCGAGGCCCGAGCCTGCGGCGCGCATCGTCAGGGCGCAGCGCGCCGTGCCGCCGCCACCGCCCGCATCCGTCGCCACCGCGCCCCGCGCCGTCAGCGGCGTGCCGGCCGGCGACGAGCGGCGCTACGTGCCGGGCGAGGTGCTGTTCACGACGCGCCATGCGGCGACCGGCGCCGGCATCGCGCGGAACCTGCGGCTCACCCTGGTGTCGTCGGCGCCGGTCGCGCTGATCGGCGCGCAGATGCACCGCTACCGCACCGGCGACCGCCGCGACGTCGCGGCCGTGGTGCGGGCCCTCGAGCGCGACGGCCGCGTGATCGCCGCGCAGCCGAACTATGTCTTCACCCTCGCGGCGGCACAGACCGGCGCGCCGCTGCTCGCCCCGGCGCAGTACGCGGTCAGCAAGATCCACGCCGCTGAGGCGCACGTGGTGGCGCTCGGTGAGCGGGCCCGCGTCGCCATCATCGATTCGGGCATCGACACCGCGCACAAGGAGCTCAGGGGCGCCGTCGCCGACAGCCTGGACGGGATCGGCGGGCCGGCGGAGCCGCACGCCCACGGCACGGCCGTCGCCGGCATCGTCGGCGCTCGCGCCGACCTGATGGGCGTCGCGCCCCGCGCCGAGATCCTCGCCATCCGGGCCTTCGCGGCAACGGCCACCAAGCCGGGCGCCCAGGGGACGACGGCGCATGTCGTCGTCGCCCTCGACTGGGCCCACGCCAAGGCGGCCCGCATCGTCAACATGAGCTTCGGCGGTCCGGCCGACCCGCTGCTGTCGCAGACCATCGCGGCCGCCCACGCCAAGGGCATGATCCTCATCGCCGCAGCCGGCAACGAGGGCCCGACGGCAAAGCCCGTGTACCCGGCGGCCGAGCCAGGCGTCATCGCCGTGACGGCGACCGACGCGGACGATCGGCGCCTCCCGGTGGCCAACCGCGGCGCCCATGTGGCTCTCGCGGCCCCCGGTGCGGAGATCCTGGTGGCGGCGCCGGCGGGCGCCTACGCCTACAGCTCCGGCACGTCCATGGCCGCCGCGCACGTGAGCGGCGTCGCGGCCCTGCTGGTGAGCGAGCGGCCCGAACTGTCCGCCGGCGCCGTCGGCGAGATTCTGCGCCGCACGGCCAGGGACCTGGGCTCGCCGGGCCGCGACGACGATTTCGGTGCCGGGCTGAGCGACGCCAGGGCCGCCGTCGCGGCGGCGGCCGAGGGGGAGGGCCAGCGCCCGCTCGAAGCCGGCAAGGCCGCAGAGACCGATACCGGTAAGGGCTCGATCCTGCCGGACGGATGGGAAGGGAGCGAAGTGACCGCCGCCACGTCGCCGAAGGCCGAGGCCATTAAGGAGCAGCCCTTGTTCGCTCACGACGGCGGTATGATCGGCGTGACCCCGGCCTTGCTGGCCGCCAAGTCGACGGTGGCCGAGGCGACACCTTAGAGCGTTTTCGAGCGAAGTGGACGCCGGTTCGCGTTAAGAAAACGCGATAAATCAAACGGATATGGTATTTCGGCGATTCGAAGAAACGCGGAAATACTCTAGCGGGCCAGCACTGAGCAGCGTGCCTGCTCCAACTCGCGGACAAGCGCGGCCGTGAAGACACACACGCAGGAAGCTTCAGGGAGCGTAAGCGCCGCCCTTTCCACTGCACCGTCTCAGGTGCGAAACTGGATGCAGGAAAATCGGGGGCGAAAAGATTCGATGCTACTTCGCGGGTCCAAGCTCGCCGCGTTTGCGATCGCTCTGTCCATGTCCGCGGGATACGCCGAGCCGACTCGGGCCCTGGACAATCGGCAGGCGCAGCTCTCCAAGGCGCTCAAGACAAAGGACTACGCGCAACTGCAACGATTGGTGCTCAGCGCTGCGACCCCAGCCGACGTCAAGACGGATCTCGACTGGCTCCGAGATCAGATGTTCGGGGGCGCATCGAGCGCCGTCGCCATGTGGTATGCTGCACGGCTGTGGGGCGTGGCAGCGCCCCTGCCGGCCGGCCCCGGAGATGAATTGCGCCAAGCCGCAGCCGCGGCTGCGCTGTACACCTATGCAGCCATACGCATCGACGGCACGCGCTGCGCTGACGTTTCGGCCCCCACCGGACGCCGGGAAACGGTGCTGGCGGTATTTCGCCCGATTTGGGCGTTCGTCGGCACGCTGTCGCCGGAGAAGCGCGCCCGTTTGGTCGATACCGCGGTCAAGCTCGATCGTGTGACGGCAGCGAGGCGGACACGCGAGGGGGATGATGCCTTTCTCTGCCGGGATGGCTTAGACGAAATCGCGTACAATCTGAAGCGTGGCACCAGCAAAGCGGTGCCGACCCCTTTGGGGGGCGTGGGGCGGACGATCGCAACCGGGGGCGACGGCACGTACAAACCTCGTGTGGTGGCCGAGAAGAGCTGGAAGCCCAAGGCAGCTCAACTGCGGGCGGAATTGCCGCAAACCCTCACTCTGCTTGTCAGCAGCGCCCGGTAGGGCAAGGGCCTGCGGCGGCGTGTGCCGACGGCCGCTGCGCGCCCTTTGCCCCCAAGCGGCGGCGACAGGATGGCTAAGGCCGGATCCCGAACGTGCTCTTGCCGGGCGTGAGCACCGGCTCGGCGAGGCGGGCGAACTCGCACAGCAGCGGCCGCGTCTCGCGCGGATCGATGATCTCCTCCACCCAGAAGGTCTCGGCGCTGCGGAAGGGCGAGCGCAGCTTGTTCAACCGGTCTTCGATCTCGGCGAGCTTGGCCTTGGGGTTCTCGGCACCGTCGAGGTCGGCCCGGTAGGCCGCCTCGATGCCGCCCTCGAGCGGCAGCGAGCCCCAATAGCCGGAGACCCAGGCATAGCGCATGCCGAAGCGGCCGGCCGGCTTGTGCACGGCGCCGGCGACGCCGAAGGCGTTGCGCACGATGATGGTGCACCAGGGGATGGTGGTCTGGTTCATGGCGGCCAGCGCCCGCACGCCGGCGCGGATGGTGCCGGCCTTCTCCGAATCGAGACCGATGAGGAAGCCCGGACAGTCGAGCAGGTAGACCATCGGCAGATGGAAGGTCTGGGCGGTGTCCATGAAGCGGATCGCCTTCTCGCAGGCGTCCGCCGTCCACGCGCCGCCGAAGAAGTACGGGTCGCTCGCCATCACCGCCACCGGCCGCCCTTCGAGGCGCGCGAAACCCGTGATCAGCGAGCGGCCGAACATCTTGCCCATCTCGAAGAAGCTGCCACGGTCGACCACCGCCTCGATGATCGGCCGCATCTTGTAGACCTTGCGGCGGTCGCGCGGGATCACGGTGGCAAGGCTCTCCTCGCGCCGCTCCGCATCGTCGCTCGCTTCGGCGCGCGGAGGCAGCCCGTAGACCGAGCTGGGGAGGTAGGACAGGAAGGCCCGGGCGGCTGCGAAAGCTTCCTCCTCGGTGTCGACGGCGTGGTCCACGGCGCCGCTGCGGGTCTGGATCTCCCAACCGCCGAGCTCCTGCTTGGTCAAGTCCTGGCCGAGCCGAGCGACGAGGGGGGGGCCGGCGACGAACATGGCCGAGGTCTTGGTCATCACCGAATAATGGCTGGCGGCCAGGCGCGCCGCGCCGAGCCCGGCGACCGAGCCCAGGCCCAGCCCCACCACGGGCACCTCGGCCATGTTGCCGGTCATCAGGTGGAATCCCTCGCCGCCGCCGACGCCGCCGGGGAGATTGGCCCGCCCGGTGGTCTCGATCGTCTTGACCGAGCCGCCACCGCCCGAGCCTTCGATGATGCGAATGATCGGCAGCCGGAACTCGCCCGCCATCTGCTCGGCCATCAGCGGCTTGGCGTGGATCGAGGCATCGGCGGAGCCGCCGCGCACGGTGAAGTCGTCGCCGACGACAACCACGGGACGGCCGTCGACCTTGGCCCGCCCGAACACGCAGTTGGACGGGGTGAACGCCTCCAGGTCGTTGTTGGCGTCGTAGTCGGCCTTGCCGGCAATGGCCCCGGTCTCGTGGAAGCTGCCACGATCCGCCAGCCGGTCGATGCGCTCGCGGATGGTGAGGCGGCCGCCCTCGTGCTGACGGCGGACCTTGTCCGGTCCGCCCATCTCGCGGGCCATGCCCTCCCGTCGGCGCAGTTCGTCGATCTCCGGCTGCCAATTCATCGGTTGCGGGTCCTCCAGGAAGGCGCGGGAACGGATGCCGTCAGGCGGCAAGCGAATCGGCGAGCAGGCGCACGCGCTCGCCCAGCGCCAACAGCCGCGGCGCCACCTCGCGGCGCAGGCGCTGATCGCCGTATTCGGCCGAGAGCACGGTCACGGAGAAGATGAAAGTGCGGCTGTGGGCCGGCGAAAAGACCGACAACGCCACGCCGCTGATGTGCGACTTCCAGGCCCCGCAGGACACCGCGTAGCCGTCCCGCGCAAAGGTGTCCGCATTGGCTTCGAGCCACAACCGCAGCGGCGGCGTCTCTTCCGGCGTCGCCGCCGCGATCTCCTGCAGCAGGCGCTCGCGCTCGCTGTCCGCCACGCTGAGCAGATAGCAGCGCCCGGCGGCGGTGGAGGCGAGCGGCACGCGCGAGCCGATGGTGGATTGCAGAGCGATGATTTCGTTCGTCCGCCCCGTTTCCAGAAAGACCATGTCGAGCCGGTCGCGGAGCGTCATGCCCCAGGTGCCGTTGGTCTCGGCGGCACACTCGTCCAGCCATTCGCGTATCATGGCGCGTGCTTCCAGGCCGCGCAGCAGCGTACTGCTGACGGCGAGCGCCGCATCGCCCGGCTGGTAGGCCTGGCGTCGCACGTCATAGGCGAGGTAGCCGACGCGCGTCAGCGTGTAGGTGAGCCGCGAGACGGTGGACTTGGGCAGTCCCGTTATGCTGGCGATGTCCTGGTTGCCGAGCAGGGCGTGAGCGCCGTCGAAACAGCGCATCACATCGAGGGCCCGCGCCACCACCTGGACGAAATCGCGGTCATCGGATCGAGGTCCCTCCACCGCAGGCGCGGCGCGCGCCGGGTCGAGCCGGCCAATCTTGTGCGACGGGCGTCCCACTGTTTCCCCTCCCTAGCCCTGAGCCTGATGGCTCTTTTTGGTTCCAGTGCGGAATTTAATTCCACTTGCGTCGACAGTACCGGACCGAGTTTTGGGCCGCAAGCACCGAGCCGGTAGCGCTCGGCGCAGTAAAGCACCGGCCGGGGGGACTTGAAACATGCGGTGCGACGGTTACGACGGAGACTTGCAGCTGCGCCGATCGCCCCCGGCGTCGGCCGGCCACCTGCGGCCGCCCCGGAGCCTTTGACGATGACGACGAACAAACAGTGGATTCTTCGCCGCCGCCCGACGGCCGACATCACCAGTGGGGACCTGGAGCTCGTAGAGACGCCGCTGCGGGCCATCACCGACGGCGAGGTGCTGAGCCGCAACATCTACCTGTCGCTCGATCCCACCCATCGCATCTGGATGAGCGACCGCGACCAGTATCTGCCGCCGGTCGAGCTCGGCCAGGTGATGCGCGGCGGCGTGCTGGGCGTCGTCGAGCGGTCGGCTTCGCCGAAGTTCAAGCCCGGCGATCTGGTGAAGCCGGCGGTCGGCGGCTGGGAACAGTTCACCATCGCGAAGGACCACCTGATGCGGCCGGTGCCGGACCTGCCGGGGGTGCCGCTTCCCGCGCACATGAGCGTGCTCGGCTCGACCGGGGTGACCGCCTATTTCGGCCTGATGGACATCGGCCAGCCCAAGGCGGGCGAAATGGTGGTGGTCTCGGCGGCGGCCGGCGCCGTCGGCTCCATCGCGGCCCAGATCGCCAAGCTGAAAGGCTGCCGCGTCGTCGGCATCGCCGGTGGCAAGGCCAAGTGCGACTGGCTGCGCGACGGCCTCGGCCTCGACGGGGTCATCGACTACAAGGGCGAGGACGTCGCGGCCGCCCTCGACCGCCTCTGTCCGGACGGCATCGACATCGACTTCGAGAACGTCGGGGGCGCCATCATGGACGCGGTGATCGCCCGCATGAACACCTTCGGCCGGGTGTCGCTGTGCGGCATGATTTCCACCTACAACGACGAGCGGCCGGTGCCCGGCCCCGCCGACTTCGGCCGCGTGCTGATGCACCGGCTGCTGATCAAGGGTTTCATCGTCATCGACTATTTCCCCCGCATGGCCGAGGCGATGGCCGAGCTGGTACCCTGGGTGCAGCGCGGCGAGTTGCAGTGGAAGACCCATATCGTCGACGGGCTGGAGAATGCCGCAGAGGCCGTGCAATTGCTGTTCTCCGGCGGCAACGACGGCAAGCTGCTGGTGCGCGTCTCCCCCGAGCCGTAGGCCGGCGTCTCCAATCGATGCGATCGTAAGAATCAAAAACACCAAGGGCGAGGACGACCACCATGGATCTCCAACTGAAGGACCGCGTCGTCTTCGTCGCGGGGGCGAGCCGCGGCATCGGGCGGGGCATCGTCGAGGCGTGCCTTGCCGAAGGCGCCAAGGTGGCGATGGCCTCTCGCGGTGCCGACGATCTAGCGGCCGCACGCGAGGCGCTGGCCGGCCGCTACGGCGCCGACAAGGTCTGGACCTATGCCGGCGACATGCGCCAGACGGCGGCGATCGAGGAGGCCCTGACGCGGGTCGAGGCGGAGTTCGGGCCGCTGTGGGCGAGCGTCGCCAACGTCGGCCTCTCCCCCTGCCCACCCGGCTTCGAGGTCGACGACGAGACCTGGGACGCGGGCATGATGCAAAACCTCGACTCGGCCTTCCGCCTGGGGCGCGCCTCGCTGCGGCGCATGGTGCCGCGCCAGGAGGGCGCCATCCTGATGATCAGCTCGATCGCCGGGCTCGGGGCGCTGGGCACCCCATTGACCTACGGCCCCGCCAAGGCGGCGATGAACCACCTGGCCAAGGAACTGGCGCGCATCGCCGGCACCGCGGGCGTGCGCGTCAACGCACTCGCGCCCGGCAACATCATCTTCCCCGGCGGCAGCTGGGAGGAGCGCAGCCAGGGCAGCCGCGGCGAAGCCTGGACGCGCTGGATCGAACGCGAGGTCCCCCTCAGGCGCTTCGGCCGCCCCGACGAGATCGGCAGCATGGCCGCCTACCTGGTGAGCCCACTCGCGAGCTTCGTCACCGGTGCGGTGGTCCCCGTCGATGGCGGCCAGACGCGGTAGCGAGCGGTCGACCGATCACAGCGGATCCAGTTTCAAATTGGCACGAGACGCCCACGGCGTGCCGTGTCAATTCGTTGCGACTGGCGGCAGGATCTCGGGCTACCTGAGCGCCGATTGATCCAGCGCTCCCTCTTGGTCAGGTGGTTCCACCCGCTCGGGAAGCACGTCCGGCCGGGGTGCTGTCACGCAGCACCGCGTCCCGTATGAGTGCGAGCCTGTCGTTACCGAAATACATGTCGGTGCCGTCGACGAAGAACGTCGGCGAGCCGAAGCCGCCTCGTTCCATCACTTCGGCCGTGTTGGCGCGAAGCTCGGCCTTGACGTCATCCCGGGTGATTCCGGCAAAGAAGGCAGCCTCGTCGATGCCGCCGGCACGGGCCAGGACCGTCGCGATCACCTCGTCCTTCGATATGTCCAGATCATCACCCCAGTAGGTTTCGAATGCGGCGGTGGCAAAATCGACCAGCCGGCCGGAACGCCCCAGGTAGATGCAGCCGCGCATCACCTTCACCGAGTTCACCGGGAAGACGCTCGGCGGCATCTTGATCTTGAGGCCGTAGAGGCGCGCCCAGTCCTGGAGATCCTTGTCGAGATAGCGCGCTTTCGCCGGCACCGGCTTGGCCCGCCAAGCGTAGACGCTGGGGTTCGTCGTGTTGAAGATGCCACCGACTAGGATCGGCCTGAAGGCAACCTCGACGTCGAGCTCGGCCGCGAGCTGACGCACGCCGTGGAAGGCAAGATAAGTCCAAGGACTGGAGCAATCGAAGAAGATCTCAATCATCGTGGCCTCGTCCAGCTGGCGGTCGCGTGAACCGGCTTTTGTTGGTCATTCTATTGGTCAAGCTTGCAGCCGCCCTCGGCCAGCGGCCTCAGTATCCCGGCGGCATCGATGCGTTGCTGGATGTCATAATAGTCCCACGCCGCCTTGCTCTCGGACGGCGCCTTCACCCGGGCTAGAAACTGGTCGTTCATGAGCCGACCGTCGGCGCGCACGCGCGCCCCCTCGGCGTAAAAGTCGTCGACGGGCAATTCCTTCAGCTTCGCGGCGACGGCGTCGCCCGCATCGGTCTTCGCCGCTTCGACGGCGCGCAGATAGGCGAGGACCGCGCTGTACATGCCCGCCTGGTTCTGGCTCGGCATCTTGCCAGCCTCGGCAAAGAAACGCCTGGCGAAATCGCGCGTCGCCTCGGTCCTGTCCCAATAGAACGCCGTGACCAGTTGCAGGCCCTGCGCAACGCTCAGCCCCAGGCTGTGGACGTTCTGGATGAAGAAGGTCGTCGCGGCGAGCTTCTGGCCACCCTGGACCAGGCCGAACTCCGCCGCCTGCTTGATCGAGTTGATCGTATCAGGCCCGGCATTGGCCAAGGCGACGACCTTGGCTTGCGATGTCTGGGCCTGCAAGATGAAGGAACTCAGGTCCGGCGTGTAGATGGGGTGAAGGGCGGACCCCACCACCTTGCCGCCCTCGCCCTCGACGACGGCCTTGAGCTGACTGAGCATGGCGTGGCCAAACGCGTAGTCGGCCGCCAGGATGTACCACGAGCTGCCCCGTCCGCCGAGGCTCGACAGCCCGACGGCGCGCGCGATCGAATAGGTATCGTAGACCCATTGGAACCCGGTCGGAATGCAATCGGCGCCGTAGAGGCGATCGGAGCCAGAGCTGTGGATGACGACCTTCTTGCGCTCCCTAGCCAGGCTCTGGACGGCGAGCGACACGCTGGAATTGCCGAGGTCAATGATCAGGTCGACCTGCTCGGCATCGAACCAGCGGCGGGCGATGGTGGACGCAAGGTCCGTCTTGTTCTGGTGGTCGGCGACCACCAGCTCGATCCTGGCGCCAGCGGCTGCGGCGCCGAAGTCGGCGATGGCGAGCCGAGCCGCGATCGCCGAGCCGACGCCGGTCACGTCCGAGGCCGGCCCCGACTGATCGTTGAGCACACCGATCTTGACGACGTCGTTCGTGATCTGCGCCGCCGCCGGTGCGGCCGCGCCGATCGAGCCGAGCGACGTCCATAGCATCGTCAGCAGCACGCCCGTGCGCATGCTATCTCCTCCCTGATTTCCAGCTTGCCGTCCGCTGAGCCCGTCGCGGCGAACACGAGAGCGGGCACGCAACGACCGGCTCACGCCGGTCGGCGCCGGCGCCAGACTGGGTCGCCGAGCGTCCGCATGTGCTGTTGCCGACACCCGTGGTGGGGGAACGGCTCCGTCGCGATGGCGCTGCGGCAACGTCTATTGGCGCCGGCAAACCCGCTCCTCCCAATACGCGTCTTTTTCATACTTGTCGGTCAAGTGGTAAAGCGACCGTCGGGTCATTTCAAGTCGGACCGGTCATAAATTGCGACGAGGCCGGTGCGGCGGCGCGCCTGCTCAAGCAATGGCCGCGCCTCGCGTTGACATAGACTGATCAGTATGACTTCATGCCTAATCGTAATATGGAGCCATCAGTATGCACGTCGGCACGTCGGTCATTTTCCAGAACCCCGGTCAGCGTCTGACGGATCGCGAAGTCTACGAGGGGAACGTCAGGCTTGCCGACTTGGCCGAGCCGCTCGGCTTTGAATCGATCTGGACGGCCGAGCATCACTTCACCGACTACACCATGTGCCCCAACCCCGCGCAGTTCCTGACCTACATGGCCGGGCGCACCCGGACGGCACGGCTGGGGACAATGGTGATGGTGCTGCCCTGGCATCACCCGGTCCGGGTCGCCGAAGAGCTGTCGGTCCTGGACCATCTCTCCGGCGGCAGAGCCATCCTCGGAATCGGCCGCGGCATCGGCAAGGTCGAATTCGACCGGTTTCAGGTCGACATGAACGAGTCGCGTGAACGCTTCATCGAAATCGCGACGTGCGTCATAGAGGGGCTCGAGACCGGCGTTCTCGAACACGACGGCAAGTACATCAAGCAAATCCCCTCGCCGATCCGGCCCTTGCCGCTACGCTCGTTCAAGGGCCGCACCTACGCCTCGGCCGTATCGCCCGAATCCATGCGCATCATGGCCGAGCTCGGCCTGGGTATCCTCATCATCCCGCAGAAATCCTGGGACGACACGGTCGCCGACGTCGCAAGCTACAGCGCCATCTTCGAGGACGTGAACGGCTGCCGGGCGCCGGCGCCGATCTCGGCCGGATGGGTCTTCTGCGACGAAGATCCGGTGCGAGCGCGCGAACTCGCGCAAAAATACATCGGCGACTATTATGAATCGGTGCTGGCCCATTATGACTTCGGCGCGCACATGAAGACCATCAGTGGCTACGAATACTACGGCAAATTTCACGACACGATCAAGAAGCGTGGCGAACAGAAGATGATCGACTTCTTCGTCGATCTGCACGTGTGGGGCACGCCGAAACAATGCCTCGACAAGATCGTCCACCTTCATGAGAAGGTGAACAACTCCGGATTTTTAGGCATCTTCGGCTATGCCGACATGTCTTTTGCCGAGGCCGAGCGCAATATGAAGCTATTCGCCGCAGAGGTCATGCCGTCGCTGAAGAGGATCGGAGACGCGCGCGGGATCGATGCCGCGCCCGCTCAGCATCTGCCCGGGCGCCTCGCCGTCGCATAGGCGCATCACCACCCCTCATGAAGGGAGAACATCCGCGCCAATCGCCCGCTTCAGCTCGTTCGCGAGGAGCTTCGCACCGGGATGTCGAGCCTTCGTGGCTGGAGAGCCTTTGTGGGTAGCGAGTCTTTGTCGATGGATGGTCGGGCCAAGCCCGACCATGACGTTGAGGGTAAAGACGTTCCGCCCCACTCGTCGTGGTCGGGCTTGACCCGGCCATCCAACCACTTGAACCAATAGATCTGGAGCGCAAGGGGCTCCAATATAAGCCGCTGCCGAAACGGCAAGCAAAAAAGCAAAAGGGGAGGAAGGGATGCTCACACGTTACGTGTTCAGGCCGATGACGTGCGCTCTGCTGGGCTGCACGATGAGCGTCGGCGCCGCACAGGCCCAACTGTCGAACGATGTCGTCAAGATCGGCGTCCTCACGGATTTGGGCGGCACCTATGCCGCCGCGACCGGTCCCGGCTCCGTCGTCGCCGTCAAGATGGCCGTCGAGGACTTCGGTAGCAAGGTGCTCGGCAAGCCGATCGAGGTAATCGCCGGCGATCATCAGGGAAAGCCCGACATCGGCGTGGCCCTCGCCCGCCGATGGATCGATGTCGACAAGGTGGACGCCATCGCCGACGTGCCGGGTTCCAACGTTGCCCTGGCAGTTCAGCACCTCACGCGCGAGAAGAACATCGCGCTGCTGATCAGCGGGTCGGGCACCACGGAGCTGATCGGCAAGTCCTGCTCGCCGACGACCGTCCTTTACGTGTTCGATACCTATTCACTTGCGAAGACCTCCGCGAAGGCAGCGGTCGATGCGCTGGGCAAGTCGTTCTTCTTCATCACGCTCGACTCCGCCTTCGGCACCGCCATCGAATCGTCGTTGACGAAACTCATCACGGAGGCGGGCGGCAAGGTCATCGGAACTGTCAAGCACCCTGTCGGAATGTTGGACTTTTCGTCGATGGTGCTGCAGGCGCAGTCGTCGATGGCCGACGTCGTCGTGCTGGCCAACGGGGCCGGCGACGCGTCCAACGCGTTGAAGACGGCGAGCGAGTACGGCGTGAAGCAGAACGTCATGGCCATGATCTTCCTCGACACGGACGTTCATGCCGCGGGCCTGAACGTCGCCAAGGGGCTCGTCGTACCAACGCCGTTCTACAGGTCCCGCACGGAGACAAGTGCCGCGTGGAGCAGGCGCTATTTCGAGCGGATGGGCACCATGCCCAACTTCTCGCATGCGGGAGCCTATTCCTACACCCTCAACTACCTGAAGGCGATCGAGGCGGCCGGGACCGACGATTCGCTGGCGGTCGTCGCCAGGATGAAACAGACCCCCATCGACGACATGTTCGCGAAGGGACAAATACGGGCCGACGGCAAATTCGTCTTCGATCAATATCTCGTCCGCGTCAAATCCCCCGCCGAATCGCAAGGCCCCTGGGACTACTTCAAGCTCATCGAAACGGTGCCGGGGGATATTGCCAACCCGCCGCTGGAGCAAGGCGGCTGCCCGCTGGCCGGCGGGCAGGCCGCCTCGGTCTCCAGGTAGGCGACCGACGTCGCAGAGCGGGCGCAACCCGCTCCCCGCATCCTGCGCCGGCGTCCTCGCCGCCGGCCGTACACCATGCGCAACCGACCGGAAGACCGGCGCAGTGTCAGGGAGGCGATCATGGCGCGCTGTACCTACGATTGGATTCGTCACCACCGCCAGATCATTCCGGGCAAGCTTGCTCTGATCGATCTGCACTCCAGCCGATCATATACCTACGCGGCGCTGGACGAACGCATCGACGCGTTGACGCGTTTTCTCGAACAGCGCTTTACGATCGCCCGGGACGACACGGTCGCGGTGCTTTGCCACAATTCGACCGACGTGCTGGAGGTGCAGTTCGCTTGCCGGCGGCTGCCGGCCCGGTTCCTTCCGCTGAATTGGCGGCTGACCGCGGCCGAGCTCGAATACATCATGCGCGATGCAGGTGTGTCGGTGCTCTTCGTTGGACCGGAGTTCGAGGCCGTCGGACGAGAAGCCGCGCATGCCGCCGGGGTGCCCCACGTCCTGACGGTTCGTGACGGCGCCGACAGCGACTACGAGCAAGGCATTGCCCGGCACAGGGCCGGCGCTCCCCGAGCGATTCCCGAGCTCTCGGAGGAGACCGTCTGGACCGTCATGTATACGTCCGGAACGACGGGACACCCGAAGGGCGCGCTGATCACCTACGGCATGGTCGATTGCCTGGTGGCGCATCTGGTGGCGAAGGTGGGGCTGTCGACGGACACTGTCAGTCTGACCGTGCTGCCGATGTTCCATATCAGCGGACTCAATACCTACGTCAACCCGGTGCTCTGCCTCGGCGGCACCAACTTCGTCATGCGAACATTTGACGCCAGCCAGTGCCTCCGGCTGATCGCCGACCCCGAAGCCGGCCTCTCACACTTCATGGGCGTGCCGACGCACTTCCTGTTCATGTCGGAGCTGCCGCAGTTCCAGGCTGCCCGCTTCGACCACCTCGTCAGCGTCATCTCGGGAGGCCAGGCGGTGCCTATCCCGATGGTCGATCTGTTCGCGTCGAAAGGGATGCGGCTACAGCAGGGCTGGGGCATGACGGAGGCCTGCTCGCTCATCTTGCTGCTCTCGAAGCACGACATCGAGACGAAGCGCGGCTCGGTCGGGCTGCCCGTCATGAATGTCGACATCCGCATCGTCGACGCGCAGTTCAACGACGTCACGCCGGGCGAGGTCGGCGAGCTGCTCGTGCGTGGGCCGCAGATCTCGCCAGGCTACCTCAATAATCCGGCAGCAAACGCAAGCCAGTGGCACGAGGGCTGGTTCCGGACCGGCGATGCCTTTCGTATCGATGAAGACGGATATTACTATATCGTCGACCGCTGGAAGGACATGTACATCTCGGGCGGCGAGAACGTCTATCCCGCCGAGGTCGAGCGGGTCATCGTCGAGCTCGACCAGGTTCTCGAGGTGGCCGTCGTAGGCATTCCGAACGACCGGTGGGGAGAGGTCGGCCGCGCCTTCATCGCCCTCAGGAATGGGGCGCCCGAGATCGGTCCCGGCGCGGTGATCGACCACTGCCGGACCAAGCTTGCCCGCTACAAGGTTCCGGCGGAGGTCGTGTTCGTCCGCGACCTGCCCCACACGCCCTCGGGGAAAATCCAGAAGCACGTCCTGCCCCGCACGCCGCTCGCGCCGGCCCCGGCTGGCCAATCGGTGGAGTTCAGCTGATGCCGACGTATGGACGCCTCGGGGCGCGGGTCGCTCTCGTCACCGGCGCCGCTCGCGGCATCGGCCGCGCGACGGCGCTCAAGCTGGCGGACGAAGGCGCTCATGTGGTGCTCAACGATGTCGACGCCGAGCCGCTCGCGGCGACCGCCCGGGCGGTCCGCGATCAAGGCGGCCAGGCCACGATCCTGGCGGCGGACGTGACCGAGCCGGACTTCGGCGAACGCTTCGTGGCCGCGGCGATGGGGGCATGCGGGCGCATCGACATCATCGTCGCGAACGCCGGGTACGGTTGGAATGCGCGGCTCGACCGTCAGACCGACGAGCAGTGGGCGGTGATGATCGACACGCACGCGACCTCGTCGTTCCGGCTCGTCCGGGCGGCGCTGCCTCACCTGCGCGGTGAGGATCAGGTGACAGCCGCCACAGGCAAGCCAACGCACCGGAAGGTGGTCTTCGTCTCGTCCGTCGCAGCGGTCTACGGCGCTCCCCGGATGGCCAGCTACGCGGCAGCCAAAGGCGCGCTCGGCGGCCTCACACGGAGCCTCGCCCAGGAGCTCGGGCCGTTCGCCATCAATGTCAATGCGGTTGCCTTCGGCTTCACGGACACACGGCTGACGCGTCCGGTGGGCCCGGGCGAGACGGGCGAGGTCGAAGTCGGCGGCCGCGCGCAGAAGCTCGGTTACAAGGCCGAAGGGCGCGACGAGCCCATCGGCCGCATCCCGCTCGGCCGTCCCGGAACGGCGGAGGAAGCCGCCGGAGCCATATGGTTTCTCTGCTTACCCGAATCCGACTACGTGACGGGCCAGACGCTCGTCGCCAGCGGCGGCCTCTATATCTGAACCTGAGCGCGGTGCCGCCGCCGGTCGACGCAGGCGGCGGCTCGCGGAGCCCCGGTCACCGCTTGCCGGCCACGGCGCCCGGATTGGCAAGCCCTTCCGCCAGGCTGCGCGGATCGCGCAGCCCCCACCGGCCTCGCTCGACGGTGGAGAAGAAGCGCTGCACCTCTTCGTTGAAGGCGGCCGGTTCCTCCAGATTGATGGCATGGCCGGACCTGGGAAGCATCCACAGACCCGCGGACGGAATCGTACGCTTCAGGAACAAGTTGACGTCCAGACATGGTTCGTCCTCGTCGCCGACCGCGAGCAGGATGGGCGTTGTCAACCGGTCCAGCTGTTCCTCAAGATCATAGAGCGATGGGCGAATCGCCTGGTAGTTGCGCAGCGTGAGCGCCGAACCCTGGGCGGAATGCTCACTCAGATGCCGGACGAACTCTTGCCAGCCGCGAGGATCCTTGTTCTGCAGCTGGATGCGCGTGGCTCCCAGCCCGACCGCAGGGGCGACGGCGGCCGATCCCGCCTCCAGGAACTGCCCGGCCATGGCCTCCGCGTGGGCCTTGAAGGAGGCGCGGTGCTCGCGCGCGGCGCCCGAGCCGCAGCCCGCCACGACAATGGCGCTCGCCAAGCCTGGGTGCCGCAGGCCGAACTGCAAGGCAGCATACGCGCCCATGCTCAATCCGACGATGTGAGCCTTCTCTACCCCGATATGGCGCGCCACGGCGGCGATATCATCGGCCGAATGGATATAGCTGTACGAATCCTCAGCGCTCGGCACATCGGAAGGCGGGTATCCGCGCGCATTGAAAGCTATGCATCGATACTCCCGTGAGAAAAAACGAAGTTGTGCTTCCCATTCACGCAGATCCGATCCGAACTCATGGACGAATATGATCGGATGTCCGGTGCCGACTTCCTCGTAGTAGAGCCGGACTGCTCCTGACTGGGCATAAGGCATCGTCTCTCCCACCGGTCTTGCTTCTGGCTACGACCGCCGTCTCGACCTTTGACGAGAGCAGTGTCGTCGCCGACAAGCGACGATGTCAACGGCATGCCACACTTGCAAAATCGTCGACCAACCGGACAACCCCACGCCTCTGCCGGGCGCCTTGGCCGCGGCCTCGTTCAGGATGCCCGCACCATTCGTTGCACCAGCCGCGCCGTCGTCTCGGCGAGGGCCTGCGCCGACAGCTTTCGTCCGGGCTTGAACCAGGAATAGGTGAAGTTGATCATACCTGAGATCAGCCGGGCGGTCGTCTGGGTATCATCGACCTGGAAGAGGCCTTTGCTTTGCCCCTCGTCCAGGATGCCGGACAGAATTTGGTCGAAGGCGCGGCGGCGGCGGTTGATCTCGGCGATATGCGCGGGCTCCAGATTCTTCTCTTCCCGGATGAAGATCGCGACGGACATCTTCTCCTGCGTAATGACGCGTGCGAAGCCGCGAATGAGTTCGTCGAGCTGCTTGCCCGGTTCTCCTTCCGATCTCGATATGCGCTCTGCCATCTCGAGCGCCAGCGCGCTTCCCGCTTGGCAGACGATGAACAGGATTTCGGACTTGCTGTCGAAATATGAGTAGATGAATTGCTTTGTCGTCTTCAGTTCGGCGGCGATCGCATCAACGGTCGTGCTGTCGTAACCATGCTGGTAGAATAGCTTTTCTGCCGCTTTGACGATGCGATCGCGCTTGAAAGCGATCACCTCGTCTCTCAACTTCGTCACTCTCCTTGCCATCCGCCGAAGTCTCCACGTCCCAATCGCAGTCGAATGCCTCGTTCGCTCCTGGCGCGGACCATTCTGGGTTCGAAGGGGTAAGTCAAACCGTGCGATGGGAGGCGATTGCCGCGCCCCTTCCATAGGCCTGGGCGACCGACGCCCCGGCGCGCAGTCCGCGAAGTTCCGGCTCCTCCGTTGAAGCGGTGATGACGGCGTGACTGCCGCGCAACGTGTTGATGAAGCGTCCGGGCAGCGGCGGGCCCGGGCGGACGTTTTTCGGGTTGGCCGCCTGCTAACCAGCCCCCGGCGTCGTCACAGCTGTGGCAACTCAGACGTCCGTGCGGCGATCGCCGAGCCCAGCGAGAGGGCCTGGGACAGCCGGGCGGCGGCGGCGCGCAGGCTCGCGATGCGGGTGGCCATGGCGTCGTTCATGATGCGCGGGACCGGCCCGACGATGCCGACGCTGTGCAGCACGGCCCCGCTCGCCTGCACGATCGGCACGCCGAGCGCGCCCAGCCCCTCGTCGATCTCGGAGATGCAGGTGGCATAGCCCTGGACGCGGACGCTCGCGTATTCCGCCCGGATCAGCTCGGGATCGGTGCGGGTCTGCGACGTGAGCCGCGGCAGGGGCTCAGCCAGCGCCCGCGCGACGAGCGACGGGCTCTGAAACGCCAGGATCACCTTGGCGGTCGCGGCAGCGTGCGGCGGCATCTCGATGCCCGGCTGCACAAATGCGCGCCACCTGACCTCCGGCGACACGGTCACGGCCACATGCACGCGGTGGCCGACCAGGCGGCTAACGTAGCAGGTCTCGCCGCGCTCGGCCGCCAGGGCCTCCAGCTGCGGTCGGACCAGCGCCTCGATCCAGCCGCCGTCGGCGGACATGTGCACCAGCCGCACCAGCCTGTCCGCCAGGCGGAACGTGCGGTTGCGGCCGTCCCCGCCCTTGATCAGGCCCGAGCGCGCCAGCCCGCCGAGAAGGCGGTGCGCGGTCGTCTTCGGCAACCCCAGCAGCGAGCCGACATCGCTGGCGGTGATGGCGCCGGGAAAGGCCGCCACCAGCTCCAGAACGGCGATGTAGCGTTCCAACGGGCCGCCCGCTTGGGCCGCATCATCCATGAGGTCTGCTGATTTGCGAGGCACGGCAATCCCGATGGCGAGTTGACAGAGCCGCGAATGGGCCCCTAACTAAAACCGTTAAACGGAACTTAGTCCCGATTTTCGGTACTAACACGAGCGGCGCGGCCGCGGCAACACCGGCACCAGGAGCACGCGGCATGAGATTGACACGGCGAACCCTGCTCTCGCTGGCGGCTGCGACGACCGCCCTGTCCATGGCGGTGCCGCTGCGTGCGGCGGACGCGCCCATCGTCGTCGGCGCCACCGTGCCGACAACCGGCCCGCTGTCGCTGACCGGCAAGCAGTACTTCAATACGCTCACCATGGCGGCGGAGGACATCAACGCGGCCGGCGGCATCAACGGCCGCCCGCTCAAGCTGGCGATCGAGGATGCGGGCGCCTCCAACAGCACGGCCGTCAGCGCCTTCGTCAAGCTGATACAGGATACCAAGCCGCCGTTCGCCTTCATCACCAGCTACTCGACGCAGAACCTGGCGGTGGCGCCGGAGGTTGCGAAGGCGGCCATCCCGGTCATGTATGCCGGCGGCGCCGACGCGGTGGCCGAGGGCGGCAACAGCTGGATGTTCCGCATCCGGCCCGCCGACAGCGTCACCGCGCGCGCCATGGTGCAGTTCCTGAAGGCCAAGCTTCGGGCGGCGAAGCCGGGCATCGTCTACATCCAGAACGACTTCGGCCAGGGCGGTGCCCAGGTGGCGGCCAAGCAGCTGGAGGCGCTCGGCGTGCCGGTGGTGGGCACCGAAGCCTACGGGCAGAACGACAAGGACTTCTCGGCCCAGCTGCTCAGCCTGCGGGCCAAGGGCGCCGATGTGATCCTCGCCTTCGTCTACCCCGCCGACGGGGCACTGCTGCTTCGCCAGGCCAAGATGCTCGGCCTGAAGATGCCGATCCTGTCGTCTTCGGCCGCCTTCGTGCCGGCGGCCATGCAGCTCCTCTCCCCCGGTGACCTCGACAACGTCTGGGGGGTCGTCGACGCCTTCGTCGATCCCAGCGCCGGCGAGCGCATGAAGGATTTCGCCACCCGCTACAAGACCAAGTTCGGCACCGACGCCGACCCCTATGGGCTCGCCTATTACGACGGGGCGATGCTCATGGCCGACGGCATGCGCAAGGTCGGCACCCACCCCAAGGCGCTGCGCGACTGGCTGGCCGCGGTCAAGGGCTGGGACGGCGTCGGCCACGTCTACAGCTTCGACGGCAAGGGCAACGGCGTCACCGATGTCGCGGTGGTCAAGGCCAAGCCCGGTACCAAGACGCTCGAGCTGCTCGAGCGCGTCAAGCTCGACTGACGCCCCCTTCCTCGCCTTAGCAAAGCCCCATGGCCGATTTCATCCAGCTCCTGATGAACGGGCTCGCGCTCGGCAGCGTCTACGCGCTGGCGGCCATCGGCTTCGTCATCGTCTACTCGGCGACCGGCGTCGTGAACTTCGCCGCCGGGCAGTTCGTCATGCTCGGCACGTTCGCGGGCGTCGCCACGCTGGTCAACGGCGGCTGGTCGCTGCCGGCGGGCTACTTGGGGGCGCTGGCGGCAATGGCGCTGTTCGGGGCGCTGTTCTACGCGGTCGTCTACCTGCCGCTCCGCAACAGCCCGGCGGTCACCATGATCATCGGCACGGTGGCCATCGGCATCACGCTTCAGAACGCGGCCCTGCTCGGGTTCGGCTCGTGGCCGTTTCGCCTCGTCTCGCCGTTCGAGGGCATGACGGTCGACATCGCCGGCGCGGTGGTGCCGGTGCACGCCATCGCGGTCGTCGTCACCACGGCCGTGCTGATCGGCCTGCTGTGGCTGCTGTTCAACCGCACCACGCTCGGCATCGCCATGCGGGCGGTGGCGCAGGACCTGGTCGCCGCCCGGCTGATGGGGCTCAAGGTCGGGGCGCTGCTGGCCTTCACCTGGATCCTGGCGGCCGTGCTCGCCGGTGTCGCCGGGCTGATGCTCGGGCCGATGTGGTTCGCCGACGTCAATATGGGCGATCCCATCGCCCTCAAGGCCTTCGCCGCGACCATCATCGGCGGCTTCGGCAGCCTGCCCGGGGCGATCGCCGGCGGCCTCTTCGTCGGCCTGACCGAGGTCCTCGGCGCCGCTTACGTGTCCTCCGCCTACAAGGACCTCATCGCTTTCGGCGCCATGATCCTGTTCCTGCTGCTCCGTCCGCAGGGGGTCTTCGGCGAGCGCATCCAGGATCGGGGGTGACGGCCATGCGTTCGCTTCTCGGCGTTGCCGCGCTGCTCATCGTCGGCCTGGCGCTCTCTCTGATCGTCTCGGAATACACCCTGCGCCTGCTCAACCTGGCGGTGGTCGCCGCCGTCGCCGTGGTAGGGCTGAACTTCGCCTTCGGCTACGCCGGGCTGATCTCGCTCGGCCACGCCGCCTTCGTGGGCCTGGGCGCCTACGTCCTCGCCATCCTGACGACGAAGCTCGGCTGGTCGCCCTGGCTTGCCGCCGTTCCGGCCGTCATCGGCACAGGGCTCGCGGCCGCCGTGCTCGGCTACCCGCTGCTGCGCCTCAAAGGCCACTACCTGGCGCTCGCCACGCTCGGGCTCAACGTGAGCTTCGGCATCGTTGCCACCAACTGGATCGATCTCACCGGCGGCACCAACGGCATCGCCAACATTCCCGGCCTCACGATTGCCGGCCACGAGCTTTCCGGCGAGCGGCCGTTCCTGTGGTTCGGCCTGGCGGTGCTCGCCGCGCTCGCCCTGATCGCGGCCGTCATCCACCGCTCCCGCTACGGCCGGGCCATGATGGCGGTGCGCGACGACGAGACGGCCGCCGCCATGACCGGCATCAACGTCACCCGCATGCGCGTCGCCGCCTTCACCCTGTCGGCGCTCTACGCCGCCGTGGCCGGGTGCCTGTTCGCCACCCACATCCACTTCATCTCGCCCGACGACTTCAGCTACGCCCACTCGATCACGCACCTCGCCATGCTGATCGTGGGCGGCGAGGCGACGATCGCCGGCGCCATCCTGGGCGCGGTGCTGCTGACCTTCCTGCCGGAATGGCTGCGCGTGCTCGGCGACGCCTACCTCGCCTTCTTCGGCCTCATGACGCTGGCCATCCTGATCTTCCTGCCGACCGGCATTGTCGGCCTGGCGACGCGTTGGGTCCGCCGCCCCGCGCCGCCACAGGCGGACGCAGCCATCGGCGCCGAGGAGGCGAGCCGGCCATGAGCATCCTGCGCGCGGAGGGCATCAGCAAGCGCTTCGGCGGGCTGCTCGCGCTTTCGGACATCGACATCCGTGTCGAGGAAGGCGAGTTCGTCGCCCTGATCGGCCCCAACGGGGCCGGCAAGTCGACGCTGCTCAATGTCTTGACGGGGCTCACGCCGCCGACGGCGGGACACATCGCGCTCGACGGGCGCGACATCACCCACGCGTCCACGCATGCCCGTGTCCGCGCCGGGCTCGGGCGCACCTTCCAGCGCGGGCGCCTGTTCGGGCGGCTCAGCGTCATCGAGAACGTCATGACCGGCGTCGCCAACCGGCCCGGCCGCAGCGGGCGGGAGCTGCGGGAGCTCGCCCGCGCGCAGCTCGCCCGCATGGGCCTCGAGCGCTTCGCCGAGCACGCCATCGGCTCGCTCTCCTACGGCAACAGCCGCATGGTCGAGCTGACCCGCGCGCTCGCCTGCGAGCCGCGCGTCCTGCTCCTCGACGAGCCGGCGGCGGGGCTCAACTCCGGCGAGGTGGAGGACCTGATGACCCGCCTGCGCGCCATCAGCACTGAACGCCGTCTCGCCATCGTCCTCATCGAGCACAACATGGGCATGGTGATGCGGCTGGCCCAGCGCATCGTCGTGCTGAACTTCGGCAGCAGGATCGCCGAGGGCACGCCCGCGGCCGTGCAGGCGGATCCGGCGGTCCTCGCCGCCTATCTGGGCGAAGGGTTCTCCCATGCTGGGTTGTAGCGACCTCACCGTCGCCTACGGCGACATCGTGGCCCTGCACGGGGTGACGCTCCAGGTGCGCGCCGGCGAGACGGTGGCGCTGATCGGCGCCAACGGCGCCGGCAAGACCACCCTGCTGCAGACCATCTCGGGCCTCAACAAGGTGCGCGGCGGCCACATCAGCTTCGACGGCTCGCCGCTCGACAGCCTGTCGTGCGAACGGCGGGTCCGCCTGGGCATCGCCCATGCGCCCGAAGGGCGGCGCATCTTCCCGGGCCTCACGGTCGAGGAGAACCTGGTGCTGGCGACCTCGCCCTGGCGACCCCCGGGCGGCCGCTATGGGGACGAGATCGCACAGGTCTTCGAGCTCTTCCCGCGGCTCAAGGAGCGGCGCCGGCAGCTCGGCTGGTCGCTGTCCGGCGGCGAGCAGCAGATGCTGGCGATCGGCCGGGCGCTGATGGCCCGCCCCCGGCTGCTGCTGCTCGACGAGCCCTCCCTCGGCCTCGCGCCGCGCCTGGCCGAGGAGGTCTACGAGCGTGTCGGCCGCATCCGCAGAAGCGGCCTCACCATCCTCGTCGTCGAACAGAACACGGTCCTGGCGCTCGCCGTCGCCGACCGCGGCTACGTGCTCGAAACCGGCCGCGTCGTGCTGGAGGGCGCCGCCGCCGAGCTCAAGCGCGACCCCCGCGTCCGCGAAGCTTATCTCGGCCGCTGATGGCCGCCCGCCCACCCCGACCCGCCGCCCGGGTCCGCCTCAACCCGGCGCAGGCGCCCGCCCTTGCAGCGGCGTCCCGCCGCCCAGGAGACCGTCCATGACCTATCCGGACCCCGCCGCGCGCTCCAAGGCCCTGCACGACCGTGCCAAGGCGAGCCTGCCGGGCGGCAACACGCGCACGACCGTCTTCATGAAGCCCTACCCGATCTACGCCGCCCGCGGCGAGGGCTGTCGGGTGTGGGATGCCGACGGCGTGGCGCGCATCGACTGCATCAACAACTTCACCTCCCTGATTCACGGCCACGCCCACCCGGTGCTGGTGGAGGCCGCCTGCCGCCAGGCGCGCCTCGGCACAGCCTTCGGCATGCCGACGGAATCGGAGATCGACTTGGCCGAGCTGCTCTGCCGGCGGGTCGCCTCGGTCGAGCAGGTGCGCTTCAGCAACTCCGGCAGCGAGGCCGTGATGATGGCCTTGAAGGCGGCTCGCGCCTTCACCGGCCGGCCGAAGATCGCCAAGTGCGAAGGCGCCTACCACGGCAGCTACGACTATGCGGAGATCAGCCTCGAAACGAAGCCGGAGACATGGAACCAGGGCCCGCCCGCGGCCGTCGCCTATGCCCGCGGCACGCCCCAGGGGGTGCTCGACGACGTCGTCGTGCTGCCGTTCAACGACATCGACGGCGCCGTGAGCCTGATCCGCACCCACGGGCCCGAGCTCGCCGGCGTGCTCATCGATCCGATGCCGAACCGGGCCGGGCTGGCGCCTGCCGACCGCGCCTACATCCAGGCCCTGCGCGAGGTGACGCGGGAGGTGGGCGCGCTGCTCGTCTTCGACGAGGTCATCTCCTTTCGCCTGGGATTCGCCGGCGCGCAGGCCCTCTGGGGCGTGGACGCCGACCTCACCACCTTCGGCAAGATCATGGGCGGCGGCTTCCCCGTCGGCGCGACCGGCGGCCGCACCGAGGTGATGGCCGTCTTCGACCCGAGCGAGGGCACGCCGGCGCTGCCGCACGGCGGCACCTTCTCCGCCAACCCCGTCACCATGCGCGCCGGCATCGCCGCCATGGAGCTGCTCGACGAGGCCGCCTTCGCGCGCCTCGCGGCGCTCGGCGACGCCGTCCGGGGCGGCATCGACGAGGCCTTCCGCCGCCACGGCGTCGCCGGCGGCACGACGGGGCTCGGCTCGCTGCTCAAGATCCATTTCACCGACCGGCCGGTGCGCGACTACCGCTCCGCCCATCTGCGCGAGCCCGAGGCCAGGCGGCAGGCCGCCTTCTTCAAGGCGCTGCTCAACGAGGGCGTGCTGATGGCCGGCTATGGCCTGATGGCGCTGTCGACCCCAATGTCCGACGACGATGTCGAGGCGATCGTCGCCGGCGTGTCGGCCGCCCTCCTGGCCTCGGCCGCCTGAGACCCCGCCCACCGCCTGCGTTCACAGGCCAGGCACGAGAAGCACCCATGTCCAGCGCCGTCGATCCGATCACCCGCTCCGTCGTCGAGCACCGCCTGTCGTCCATCGTCACCGAGATGGGCGAGGCGATGCTACGCACCTCCTACTCGCAGATCCTGAACTCCAGCCGGGACTTCTCGATCGCCATCACCGACACGCAGGGCCGCCTGGTCGCGCAGGCCGATCATATCCCCGTGCACGTGGGCGCCCTGCCGTGGGCCACCAAGGCGGTCGAGGAGCGATTCCGGGATGTTGCGCCGGGCGATGTCATCCTCATGAACGATCCCTATCATGGCGGCTCGCACCTGCCGGACCTCACCGCCTTCGTGCCGGTGTTCGACGGCGAAACCCGCCTGTTCTGGGCGGTCGTACGAGCGCACCAGAGCGACATCGGCGGGTCGACCTACGGCGGCTACAACCCCGGCGCGACCGAGATCTGGCAAGAGGGCCTGCGCATCCCGCCGATCCGCCTCCACGAGGCGGGACGGCCGCGCGACGACCTCGTCGACCTCTTGGCGCTCAACACCCGCAACGGCCGCGACTTCCGCGGCGACCTTGCCGCCATGGTGGGAGCCGCGCACCTGGGCGAGCGGCGCCTCGGCCGGCTATTCGCGGAGTTCGGCGGCGCGACCGTGATGGACGCCGTCGCCAGTATCTTCGACGCCGCCGAGCAACGCACCCGAGCCATCGTCGCCGAATGGGAGGATGGCGTCTTCGAGGGCGAGGCCTTCCTCGACGACGACGGCCACGGCCGGCAGGACCTGCGCATCCATGCCCGCGTCACCAAGCGGGGCAGCGACATCACCATCGATCTCTCGGACTCGGACGAGCAGTCGACCAGCTTCGTCAACTCCTCGCACGCCAACATGCAGTCGGCCTGCATGATGGCCTTCGCCTTCCTGATCGATCCGGACATCCCCAAGAACGCCGGCTCGTTCCGCCCGGTGACGGTGGTGGCGCGCGAGGGCACCATCGTGTGGGCCGAGCCCGGCCGGCCGGTGACCATGTGCACCAGCCATCCATCCAACGAGATCGTCGAGGCGATCGTGAAGGCGCTCTCGCAATCCTGCCCGGCGCGGGCGATGGCGGGCTGGGGCCGCCGCTTCCGCATTGCCCTGCAAGGCGAGGACCCGCGCACCGGCCGCAGCTTCATCTGGCACATGTTCCATGCCAGGCCCGGCGGCGGCGCCTCGGTCGCCGGCGACGGCTGGTCTTCGATCGGTGAATGGCACACCGTCGGCGGGCTCAAGTTCGGCAGCGTGGAGTTCGCCGAGGCACGTTTCCCGCTGCACTTTCGGCGGCACGAGTTCGACCCGGACTCGGGCGGTGACGGCCGCCACCGCGGCGGCCTCGGCGTAGCGCTCGATCTCGTGGTCGAGACGGCAGAGCCGGCGCTGGCCAACACGGCCGGCGACGGGGCCCGCCACGGCGCCTGCGGCATGCTCGGCGGCCACGACGGCCGGCCCCACGCCTACCGTCTGCTCTCGGCCGGCCAGCCTCCCCGCACGCTCAGGACCAAGGAGGTCGGCATCGCCGTTCGCCCGGGCGACGTGTTCGAAGTCCGCTCCGGCGGCGGGGGCGGCTGGGGCCCGCCGTCCGAGCGCAGCGCCGCGGCGCGCGCCCGGGACGTGGCTGAGGATCTGGTGGCGGCGCAGGGAGGCGCGTGAGGTGACTTCGCTCAGGATCGGAATCGACGTCGGCGGCACCTTCACCGATCTCGTCGCCGTCGATGCGGACGGGCGCACGCTGTTCGCCAAGTCCCCCTCCACGCCGCAGGACCCGTCCATCGGCGTCATGGCGGGGCTCGATGAACTCGCCCGCCGCCACGGGCTGCCGCTCGGCGAGATGCTGGCCCGCACCGAGCGCATCGTGCACGGCACCACGGTCGCCACCAACGCCCTCCTGGAGCGCAAGGGCGCACGGGTGGCGCTGCTGACCACCGAGGGCCACCGCGACGTGCTGGAGATGCGCGAAGGGCTAAAGGACGCCCGCTACGACCTGCGCGTGGCGCCGCCGGCGCCGCTGGTGCCGCGCCGTCTGCGCCTTGGCGTGCGCGAGCGGCTGCGGCCGGACGGGACGGTCGAGACGGCGCTCGACGAGGCGTCTCTCGACGCCGCCATCGCCGCGATCCGGGCCGCGGACGTGGCGGCCGTCGCCGTCTGCTATCTCCACGCTTACAAGAACCCGGCGCACGAGATCGCCACCGTGGAGCGGCTGGCGCGCGAGCTGCCCGACGTCTACGTCTCGCGCTCGAGCGATGTGCTGCCTCAGATCAAGGAGTACGAGCGCCTCTCCACGACGGTCGTCAATGCCTATGTCGGGCCGGCGGTGCGCCGCTACTTGACCAATCTGGAGCGCCGGCTGCGCGACGGCGGGCTCGCCGGCAACCTGTTCATCATCCTGTCCCACGGCGGCATGGCGCCGGTCGACGAGGCCGGCCGCCTGGCCGCGGCGACGGTGCTGTCGGGCCCGGCCGGCGGGGTCGCCGGCTCGCGCCGCTGCGCGCAGCTGCTCGGCATCGGCGACCTCATCCCCTTCGACGTCGGCGGCACCTCGACCGACATCTCCCTGATCGCCGGCGGCGAGGCGGCCCTGTCGAGCGAGCGCGGACTGGCCGGCGAGCGTATCGCCCTGCGCTCCCTCGACATCGCCTCGGTCGCCGCCGGCGGCGGCTCTCTCGCCCAGCTCGATGCCGGCGGCGGCTTCCACGTCGGGCCGGAGAGCGCCGGGGCGGTGCCGGGCCCCGCCTGCTACGGCCAGGGTGGGGCAGCACCGGCCGTCACCGACGCCAACCTGCTGCTCGGTTACCTCGACGCCGCGACCTTCCTGGGCGGCCGCCGGCCCCTCGATCTGGCGGCGGCGGAACGGGCCATGGACGCCATGGCCGAGCGCCTGCGCCTCACCCGCGACCAGACCGCGCTCGGCATCCACCGGCTCATCAATCTCAAGATGGCCGACGGCATCCGTCTGATGACCTTGCGCCGCGGCGTCGATCCCCGCCGCTTCGCGCTGCTGTCGTTCGGCGGGGGCGCCGGCCTGCACGCGGTCGAGGTGGCCCGCGAGCTGGAGATCCCCCGCGTCATCGTGCCGACCGTCGCGTCGGTGCTCTCCGCCTGGGGCATGCTGGCGAGCGACCTGCGTTACGAGGTCAGCCGCACCCACGTGGGCGACGGCGGGGCGATGACCGGCGCCCGCATGCAGGACGTCTTCGCCGAGCTGGAGCGGCAGGCCCGCGCACGCCTCACGGCCTGGTTCGACGGGGCCATCCGCACCGAGCGCTCGGCCGAGATGCGCTACGGCGAGCAGGTGTTCGAGATCGACGTAGCGCTGGGCGACATCGATTGGCAGGCGCCCGATCTGGTGGCCCGTGTGGAGGAGTGCTTCCACCGCCGCCACGAAGACCTCTACACCTACGCCTCCCGCGGCCAGGAGGTGGTGTTCGTGAACGCCCGCGTCGCCGCAGTGGGCGCCGTGCCTACGCTAGAGCATGATCCCAAGAGGTGGACACCGGCTTTTGGACAAGATCATGCGCGAGGCGAGGTCTTGCGGCCGGATGGTGATTCTACGAAAAACCATCCCGCTCGAGCGCAGCGGGAGCCGCCGGCCCCCGACGGCGAGGCGCCGGCAACGGCCCGCCGCCGCGCCTATTTCGACGGCTGGCGCGACGTGCCGGTGCACCGCATGGAGACGTTGGCGCCGGGCGCGGCCTTCGACGGGCCGGCGATCTTCGAGGCCGAGACCACCACGGTGGTCATCGGCGAGGGCGATCGGGCGACGGTCAACGAGCTCGGCTGGCTGGACATCGCGCTTCGCTCGAGCCTTTCGCCTGCGTAGCGACCGCGTCGGACCCTCGTGTCAGAGCGCCGCGCCGCCGTCGGCGTCGATGACCTGGCCGGTGATGTAGTCGGATTCGGGCAGGCAGAACAGCAGCAGGGCGCCGGCGGCCTCGTCGGGCCGGCCGGGCCTTCCGAGGGGCATATGGGCGGCGAGGTCATCGAGGATGGCCCGCGTCAGGCCCACGCGGTGCTGCCGGCCCTCCACGGTGATCGCCGTCTCGCCCCTGATCTCCTGCGTCAGCCGCGTGCCGATCAGGCCGAATGCAACGCTGTTGACGTTGACGTTGTAGCGCCCCCACTCCCGCGCCAGGCTCTTGGTGAGTCCCACCACCGCCGCCTTGGCGGCCGAATAGCTGATCTGCTTGTAGGCACCGTGGGTGCCCGACACGGACGAGACGCTGACGAACTTGCGGTGGTGGCGGGCGCCTGCCGCATCGTCCTTGGCCACCTGCTGGCGCAGCACCGGCTCGAACGCCCGGGCGATACGGAACACCGCCTTGAGATGCACGTCCTGCATCGCATCCCACTGCTCGTCGGTGGTGGCGCCGACGCCCGCGTTCCAGATGTAGCCGGCATTGTTGACGACGATGTCGGCGGCGCCGAACCGCGTGAGCGCGGTCTCGAAGAAGCGGGCGGGGAAATCCGCGTCGGTGACGCTGCCGGCGCAGGCGACGGCCTGCCCTCCGGCGGCTTGGATGGCGGCGACGCTCTCGGCCGCGGGCCCCTCGTCCAGGTCATTGACGACGACGGCCGCCCCTTCCGCCGCGAGCTGGCGCACCAGGCTCGCGCCGATGCCCCTGCCGCCGCCGGTGACGAGCGCCACGCGCCCTGTGAGCCGTGCCATGGTGAGGTCCCGTTTGGTTCGCGAGGAAGACAGGCCGGATCGCCCGGCGCAGCGCCGGGCGATCCGGCCGGCATGGTCAGTCGACGAAGTCCCAGCTCTTGCCGTTGAAGCGCTGCAGCTTCATGTACGTAACGACGGCGTAGTTCTCGGGCGTCGTATTGATGCGGCTCTCCGGCAGCAGCAGGCCGACGCGGAAGTTCTTGAGGTTCGCCGCCTGTTTCATGATGCTTTCGCGGGTCAGATCATCTCCCGCCTGGCGGAGAACCTGCTCGATCGTCTGGGCGTAGGCGTAGCCCGCCGGGTTCAAGCTGTCGTTGATGTCGGCGCCGGGCATGTTTTCCTTTGTCCAGGCGAGCCATTCCTTGACATCCTTGTCGTCCGCCCACTTGGGATCGGTGACGTCCTTCATGAATCCGGCCGTCATGACGCCCGTCGACTTGTCGAGGCCAGCCGGCTTCAGCGTGGCGCCGACCGAGGCGGCACCCAGATGCAGATAGGTGGCGGGCTTCCAGTTGAGGTCGGCGATCTTGGAAATCGCTTGGGCGCCCTGCTTGGAATAAGTGAACAAAAACAGGGTGTCGGCGCCCGAATTGTGCAGGATGACCAGCGGACTGTCGACGGTCGGGTCGGCCGCCTGGAAGCTCTGCGTCGACACGATCATCTTGTCGGCCCTGTCGCCGAGCCCGTCGCGCAGGCCGTTGAGCAGATCCTTGCCGAAATCGTCGTTCTGATAGAGCACGGCGATCTTGGCGTTCGGATTGGCACTCAGCACATGCTTGGCATAGAACTTCGCCTCGTCGTGGAGGTTGGGCTGCCACCCCATGGTCCAGGGGAACTTCTTGGGATCATTGAAGGCGGACGAACCCGCCGCGATGAACAGCTGCGGCACCTTCTTGCCGTTGAGATAGGTGCGGATGCTCATGTTGATCGGCGTGCCGAGCACGCCGAAGATGAGCGCCACGTCGTCGCCTTCGACGAGGCTGCGCACGTTCTCCACGGCCTTCGGCGGCTGGTAGCCGTCGTCCTTGCTGATGAAGGTGATCTTGCGGCCGTTGATGCCGCCCTTGGTCTTGTTCAGCCAATCGAAATAGGCCGTCTGGACCTTGCCGAGCTGACCATAGGCCGACGCCGGGCCGCTGTAGGCGATGGTCTGGCCGATCTTGATCTCCTTGTCGGAGGTGCCCGGCCCGTATTTACCCTCCGCCAGCGCCGCCGCTGGCGCCGCCGCCAGAGCAGCGGCGAGCGCCCAGCTCAGCCATTGCGAGCGGGCGCGATCACGCGTTTCCATGGTTGTCCCTCCCCGTTTGTCATGCGGCGGTGACCTTGTGGCACCGCCTTTGCCGTTCATCATGATCGGCATTGACGCGTTGGCGTCAACGCCCCAACGGCCTATTCGGCCGCTGCCCGCTCCAGTTCGGTGAACTCCTTGCGCCGCGGGCCCATGAAACCGAACAGGAAGCCGGCCACCTTGCGCATCTGGATCTCCTCCGAGCCCTCGGTGATGCGGTAGCGGCGATGGTGACGGTAGATGTGCTCGAACGGCTTGTGGCGCGAATAGCCGATGCCGCCATGCACCTGCATGGCCCGGTCAGCGGCTTCGCAGCACAGCCGGTTGCCCCAGTAGTTGCACATGGACACCTTGTCCGAGAGCACCTTCTCCACCTCGGGGTGGGGCATCTGATCCATTTCCCAGGCCGTCTTGCGGATCAACAGGCGCAGCATCTCCGCCTGGGTGGCGAGCTCGACGAGCGGAAACTGGATCGCCTGGTTGACCGCCAGTGCCTCGCCGAACGGCTTGCGCTGGCGGGCGTATTTGACGCTCTCGTTGATGCAGTAGACGGCTGCGCCGAGGGAGCCCGCCGCCTGGCGGATGCGGTTCTCGTGCACGAAGGACTGCGCCAGCGCCAGGCCGAGCTCGGGCGGGCCGAACTGGGCCTCGTCCGGCACCCACACGTCGGTGAAGCTCACCCGCGGATGGTCGGTGGGCATGTTGAAGGTCCACAGGTATTCCTCGACCTTCACGCCGGGCGTCGATGTCGGCACCAGGAAGCAGGAGATGCCGCGGCCGTCGCCGTCATTGCCGCTGGTGCGGGCGAACAGGGCGCAGTGGGTGGCCACGTGCATGCCGGTCGTCCACATCTTCTGGCCGTTGATCAGCCAGCCCGGCTTGCCGTCGCGGCTCTGCCGCACGGCGCGCGTCTCCATATGCGTGGCGTCGGAGCCGTGGTGCGGCTCGGTCAGCCCGAAGGTGATGCGCCGGGTGCGCTCGAGCGTACCGGGAATGAACTCGTCCTTCTGCGCCTGGGTGCCGAAGTCGCGCAGCATGACGATGAAGGGAAAATTGCCGACGACCGAATGCTCGTTCTGGAGGTCGTTGTGCAGGCCGAGCCCCTTCGTGGCGAAATGCTCGCGGATGACGGCCATCCACAGGTTCGAGCCGTCCTTGCCGCCGAACTCCTTGGGCAGGCAGAAGCGCAGATGGCCCGCCTTGTCGGCCCGCCGCTTGGCCTCGGCCAGCAATTCCTCCCACTCGTGGCGCGGCAGGCCCTGATTATCCCAGTCCGTCCGCGCGTGCTCGCGGCGATGGTCGAAGAAGCGGATGTTGTCGTCCTGCTGCTCGAGCGGCTTGATCTCGGCATCGATGAAGCGGTCGAGCTCGGCGAGATAGGCGACGAGTTCCGGCGGCAGATTGAAGTCCATGGCGTCCTCCCGTTCGTTTGCCGGGCGGCGTCCCGGCTGTTGTCGCGCGCACCCAGCGCGTGCGCTAATCTTGCCGGCTTATTTCTTTCGCACGGCGATAGGCCGAGTAGCCCGGCTGGTCGACGGCGAGCTTCTCCAGGCTCGTCGCCCACAGATGCTCGACGAGGCCCGGCGTCGCCGCATCGAGCGCCCGGGCGGCGATCGCATCGGCGAGCTCGCGGTTGAGCTCGTCCGCCGCGCCGCCGCGCCCCAGCAGGCCCTCCAGGCGCGCGCGTTCGGCCTCCTCGGCGGCGGGCGCCAGCTCCAATTCGCGCCGCACGAGATCGACCGCGTTGGCGGCGACGCGCACATGGAAGGCGAGGTGCGCCGGGACTGCGGCCATGATTTCGTCGCGCAGGAAGGCGGCGACGGAGCCTAGGATTTCCGGCGGTGTGGGTTCGTCCTGCATGGTGCAATCTCGTCCTACCAGCGGGGAGCGATCAGGCTCATCAGATCGATTTCGGTTTCCGAAGCGCGCCGCGCGATCATCGCGCGCTCCACCGTGGTGTCGACGCCAGCCCGGAAGGTGGCGGTCATCCCCGTGCAGGAGATGCCCCAACGCAGGGAGCCCAGCGCCTCCCAGAAGCGCACACGCTCGGGATCGACCGATGCGCCGCCGGCGGCCTCGTAGCCGGCGAACAGCTCCTCGCGCGAGCCGAAGCCGCCGGCCGGCTTATCGAGCGCGCCGAAGCGCCACGAGTTCACGCACAGCCAGCCGAGATCCTCCATCGGATCGCCGAGATGGGTGACCTCCCAGTCGAGCACGGCGCGGATGCCGTCCGGCCCGATGATCAGGTTGCCGTTGCGGAAATCGCCATGCACCAGCACCGGCGCGACCTTATCGTCGGGACAGCGGTCGGCGAGCCAGGCGAAGGCCAGCTCGAACACCGGCTTGGCCGCGTTCATCTGGCGGTAGCGGCGCTCGACGTCGGCGAGCTGGGCCCGCGCCGTGCTGGTCCGCAGCGGCGGCAGCGCCGCCGCCGGCACGCGGGCGACGGCCGCGAGCACCTCGCCGCATTGGCGGGCGAGGATGCGGCGCGCCGGCGCGAAAGCCTCGTCGCGCAGGATCTTGCGGGCGATGGTCTCGCCGTCGACCCGCGCGGTCACGAAGCCGCGACCGATGCCGTCGCGCGGCTCCAGGACATGGAGGATCGGCGGCACCGGCACGCCCGCCGCACCTGCGGCCCCGATCACGGCGGCCTCGGTCTCCAGCCCAGCCGCCGTGTCGGCCTGGCGGAAGCCGCCCGGCGCGCGGCGCAGTATGAGGGCTGCCGCCCCGCTGTCGCCGTCCACGGTGAAGGCCCACGTCTCCTGGCTGGCGCCGCCGGAGAGGCGGACCAGGCCGGAGATACGGACGGCTCCCGGCGCCAGGCGCGGCGCGAGCCGGCCGAGCCCGTCTTCGAGCAGGGCCCGATCATCGGCGGGGGTCGGTGAATCGGCGGCCGCGGGCATTGGCTGGGCCATGGCTCAGCCCTTCTCGCCGTCCGACCACCAGGGGTATTGGCTCGGCATGTCCTGGGACACCTTGCCGGGGAACGACGGCGGCCGCTTGTCGAAGAAGGACTGGACGCCCTCGCGCACGTCGGCGTGGCCCCCGCGCTCGACCGAGATGGGGCCGTCGATGGCGAGCAGTCCGAAGGGATCGGGGGCGCCCGCGAAGCGCCACATCAGTTGCCGGGTGAGCGCGACCGAGACGGGTGAGGAGTCCGCCGTCAGCTCGTGGGCGATCGCCTTGGCCCTGGTCAGCAGGTCCGTCGGCGCGACCGCCTCGCTGACCAGACCGGCGGCCACCGCCTCGTCCACGCCGAAGATGCGGCCGGACATGGCCCAGCGCAGCGCCTGCGGAAGCCCGACGATCTTTGGCAGGAACCAGGCGCTGCCGGCCTCCGGCACCAGGCCCCGGCGCGCGAAGATGAACCCGATCTTGGCGCCCTCGGCGACGATCCGCACGTCCATGGGCAGGGTCAGGGTGATGCCGATGCCGACGGCCGGGCCATTGATGGCCGCGATGGACGGCTTGCGGCAGGAGAAGATGGCATCGACGAAGCCGCTGCCCGACCGCGGGCTGCTCGCCGGCAGACGGTTGCCGAACACGCCGGCGCCGTGCTCGCCCGCCGTATTGAAGCTGTCGGCGCCGCCCGACACGTCGGCGCCGGCGCAGAAGGCCCGCCCCGCGCCGGTGACGATGACGGCCCGTACATCGTCGGCCGCGTCGGCCGACCGGAAGGCGTGCTCGATCTCGGAGCCCATCGCGCCGGTATAGGCATTGAGCTTGTCGGGGCGGTTGAGCGTGACGACCATGAGCCCTTGGTCGATTTCGCACGTGATCTGCTGGTAATCCATGAGCGTCGGCCCGCCTCCCGCTGCGACGCGATCCGCGCGCGGACCGCCGTCCTCCCAAGCACCACCGGCGCGGCAAACAGCCACGCCGGCACAATTTTAGAACAGGTTATAGATAAGCGCCGCAGCGTCAAGCAGCGCGCGGGCCGCCGCAGGAGGGCTACAATCGGCGTCGTCCGCTGTAGACCGGCTCTCGCTGGACCGCCCAAGTAGAGGCGAAGCGCGCCTCTTCCGACCTTGATTCGCGCAGGGGCGGCAAATGACTGCCCAATTTCACAACGCAGTGCGATCGGCGGAAGGTGCCGCGGGCGACGTATTGCTCAGCCCACGCATAGTGAGGGCCGGGGAATAGTTGGCCAAATGGTGAAGTGGCAAATGCCGCTTCAGTAGTCGACCTTACTTGAAGTTGGCCTGCCTATGCCGCGGATCACGTTCTTTTGCGTAGTTTACTGAGGGGCGACGCCGTCGGTGTGTCGACTACCCAACATAGTCTGGTCGAAAAATGCCTGACCGGGCGGTTAGTGGCCATTTTTCAGCCCGAGCGGGTCGACCCCAGTCGGCTGGATGCTCGTGCCCGCCCCGGCACGCGGAATAAGGATTCGAGATCAACGGCGCCAGACTCCCGTCTTTGCAGTCAATACGCCGAAGAGCTAGAGCGCGCGCTTTTTTTGCTTGATTACAGGCACGACCCGTGGCTATGTACCGCGTAAGAGGTAGCGGATCTACCTCGGGGGATAAGGGGGTTAGCGGAATTTCGGCGCGGAGCCGCGGCGGCGCTGCATAAGCAGATCGCGATGCTCCTGGTGTGCGAGTCGGCCTTTCGTCGTCATCACAATAGAGGAGGCTTCGGGGGCGGCCTTCTATATTTGTCAGTTCAAACGATTGCGTCGGCGGCGCGCAGCGAGAATTCGCTCGGCGGGCAGGGCCGACTCGCGCCGGCGCTGTTCGACGCCGTCTGCGCGGCGCGCAGTTTCGCTATTGTTGTTCGAAGTATAGGAGCTGCATTCGGCGGCGTCGCGGTCGCCAACGCCAAAGATCGCATCCTGCAAATGCGGAATTGCGTCGGCCGGACCTCGAATTAAACCTCAGTGGATCGCGGAAAGGTGACTGCCCAAGCGAATTGGCTGCTTCTACTGTAGATCTAAGTCGCTTGCTCGGGCATGGCCGGCAACCCAAAAGACTGGCCGCCGCGTTGAGCGAATTCATAGCAAGTGATCAGCGGAATCCGTGTCGCGCCGCCTCTGCCGTGCGCATGGATTCAGGTCGGCGCCCGCGGCTTAACGAAGCCGATCGCACGGGGTGAAGACGTCGAGCTACCCGAGCAGCGCAATGCCCAGCGCGGCTGCCCGGAACATCCATGTCGAGCGAAGCCACCCGGCTTCGTTCGTTGAGCAACGATCATCGGAGAGCGATCAGATGCCGATTTACACGGATCCCACCAGCGGCGTGAGCTATAACGTATCCGATCCCGTCTTGGGTCTGGTCAACGTCACGGTGGTGCGCCCCGGCTTCGCCGATCAGACGTTCAACGCCGTTCCGGCCGGCAACGTCCTGCAAACCGACGGCGGCACGCTGAACATCCTCAGCATCCTGAATTCGCAGTTCTTCGTTCCGCCGACCATCGACGGCACGGTGACGACCGTCATTGCCCTGGCGAGCACGACCAACATCCACGTTGGCGGGTCGGCCGTGATCAGCACCGGCGCCACCGCCCTCAGCAACACGATCATCACCGCTGACGGCGGCGACGTGACCTTCGCGCCGGGTGTCCTGGCCACCGCCCTGTCCGGATCGACCATCAACCTCAACAATGGCGGCAGCTTCACCGGCGGCTTCAACCTGCTGAACCTGATCACCGGCACCACCATCAACTTCCAGAGCGGTGGCGGAACCTTCGTCGCCGACGCCGGCGGTGGGCTGCTCGATATCTCGGGCCTGACGATCAATAGCTTCGACGCGACCACCGACAAGATCCAGTTCAACGATCTCGCGTCGCCGCTCGCCAGCTACGATATCGTGCAGAACGGCGGCAGCCAGACGATCACCGGCTACGACTCCGAAGGCAACGAGATCCTCAGCTTCGCGGTGGCGGGCACGACCTTCGCGACCGGCACGGGGTTCACCGCCGGCACCGGCCCGCTGAACATCACCGACGACGGCAACCTCATCATCGCCGCCTGCTTCCTGGCCGGCACCCATGTCGCCACGCCGGACGGCGCGGTCGCCATCGAAGAGCTGAAGGCCGGTGACCTGGTCATGACCTCGGACGGCGCCGCCAAGCCGGTGCGCTGGCTCGCCAGGCAGACCGTGTCGCGTCGCTTTGCCGACCCGGCCAAGTCCCTGCCGGTCCGCATCCAGGCCGGCGCGCTGGGCGCCAACCTGCCGGAGCGGGACCTCTACGTTTCCCCGGACCATGCCCTGTTGATCGACGGCTGCCTGGTGCAAGCTGGCGCCCTCCTCAACGGCACCACCATCGCGCAGTTCGGCCAGGCGCCTCAGACGTTCGTGTACTACCACGTCGAGTTGGACGATCACTCCCTGGTCATGGTCGAGGGCGTGGCGGCCGAAACCTTCGTCGACAATGTCAGCCGCCGCGCGTTCGACAACTGGCAGGAAGCCCCCGAAGCGCCGGTCGCCGAAATGCTCCTGCCGCGGGCCAAGGCTTGGCGCCAGCTTCCCCAGGCCACACGCGAGCGGCTCGCGGCGCGGACGGTGGCGCTGTCGGCTGGCACCCAGCGGGCTGCCTGAGGCATACGGGCTCGCGATCGCGGGCAGGGCTCTCCGCCCCGCTCGCAGCGGCCAATGAGCACGAATCGTGGCCGGTCGACGGATGCCCGTCGGCCGGCCACGATCGCTTCGGAACGCATATGCGCCGTCGGCGGTGATCAACCGACCGTGCCGGTCGCCGGTCGCCGGGCACCCGCCGCCATGCCACCTCTGCACACCGGAACGTTGTCGAGCTGGTGTAGGAGCTCGACAAGCGCCGGCGGCAGCGGCTGCCCGACCACGTCGGACAACCCCTCGGCAATGGCGCGGCCGAGCATATGGGCGACGACCGCATCGCTGAAGCCGACCGCCGCATTCTGGTCTTCAGATGTCATGGGGCATCAACCGCCGAAGCGGCCTGCCGGTTTCATCTTGGCGGAAAAAAGGCGCTGGCATGGCTACCGATTGGTTAATCGGGCAGCCGCAACCTGCGCAAGACACCGCCGAGGGCCTCACGGTCAGATCGAGCGGCCGACACCCAGCCAGAACGGCTCTCTGAGCTTGCGCTTGAAGATCTTGCCCGTGTCCTCGCGCGGCAGACTGGCCGTGAATTCGATGCGCCGAGGCAGCTTGTAGCTGGCCAGCCGCTGCTTCAGATCGGCCCGGATCGCCTCCGCGTCGAGATCGGCCCCGTCCGTGGGCTGGATGAACGCGCAGACCTGCTCGCCGAACTCCTCGTCGGGAATGCCGAAGACGGCACAGTCGGCGACGCCCGGCACCTTCATCAGCTCCGCCTCGATCTCGGCCGGGTAGATGTTGGTGCCACCGAAGATGATCATGTCGCTGGCGCGGCCGGACAGGTGCAGGAAGCCGTCGGCGTCGAAGTAGCCGACGTCTCCGGTCGCGACCAGCCGGCCGCGGCCCGACCGCTGCCGCTTGCCGTCGTCCCCGTGGTAGGTGAACTCCGGATAGAGATCGCGACCGCAGACGATCTCCCCCGCCTCCCCGGCCTCCAGGACGCGCCCGTCCTCGCCCATGATCACGACCTGACAGCCGTCGAGCCGGCGGCCGACGGTGCCCGGGTGCGCCAGCCATTCCTGGGACGTGCAGAAGGTGACGGCGCCGACCTCCGTCGAACCGTAGTGCTCGGTGATCACCGGGCCCCACCAATCGATCATGCCGCGTTTGACGTGAGGGGCACAGGGAGCCCCCACGTGGGTGGCGAACACGAGGCTCGACAGGTCGTACTTCGCGCGCGTTTGCGCCGGCAGCGCCAGCATGCGCACGAACATCGTCGGGACCGCCAGCGCGTGGGTCACCCGGTTGTCCTGGATCGTGCGCAACACCCCCTCCGGATCGAAGCGCGGCTCGATCACCAGGTTGGCACCCAGATTGTAGAAGGCGAACATCCAGCCGTTGGGGCTGGAGTGATAGGCTGGCCCCGGGATCAGCAGGACGACCTCGTTGATCGGCCGCGTCCACAGGTCGAGGCCGCCGAGCGTCCGCATCATCTGCTGGCTCGCGAGCGCCTGCTCCGGCGTCGGCGGCTGCCGGCGCACGCCCTTGGGTTGGCCCGTCGTGCCCGAGGTATAGATCATCGATCCCGGCGACGTCTCGAACGGCGGCTGGAGCGGCGCCAAGCCCGCGATCCACGCGTCCCAATCGGTCGCGCCGTCCGGCACCCGGGCACTCTCGGCATCCACCTTGTAGGGCCTCATCAGTGCGGGCGCCGTCGCCGCCACCACGACGGCGATGCCGGCCGGGACGACATGGCTGAGCTTGCGATAGAGGTCGGCGTGGATCACCAGCACCTTGGCGCCGGAGTTCTCCAGCACGTAGCGCGCCTCCTCGGGCGTGTTGTGCCAGTTGACCGGCACCACGTAGGCGCCCACGAAACCCGCCCCGACCGAGGCTTCGATGAAGGGGAAGTCGTTGCGCATGCAGACCGCGACGACGTCGCCACGGCCGACGCCGAGCTCGGCATAGCCGCGAGCGGCCCGGCGGGCACGCTCGTCGACCTCGTCCTTGGTCTTGGTGCGATCGCCGATCCTGATCCAGGATCCAGCCTCTGCGCTCATGGCGCCCTCCCTCCTGCGGCCCCGGGCTTGTGATCCGTCACGGAAGCCCGCCGGGCCCGATGTCCGCACGCGCTCAGCGCCCGGTGAACACGGGCTCACGCTTCTCCAGGAAACTGCGCACGCCCTCGCGATGATCCTCGGTATCGAACAGGCGATAGATCACCTCGATGGCCCAGCCGCCGATCTCGCGCGGATCGCCGTAGCTGGTGCGGCGGAGCCCCTCCTTCATATAGCGGAGCGCGAGCGGCGAGTTGCGGGCGATGCGCCCAGCCAGGTCCATCGCCTTCGCCATCAACTCGCCATGGGGCACCACCTCGCTGACGAGGCCGATGCGGGCGGCTTCCGCCGCGTCGATAAGATCGCCCGTGTAGAGCAGTTCCGCCGCTTTCGCGGGGCCGACGATGGCGGGCAGGCGCAGCAGGCCACCCACGTCGCAGATCAGCCCGCGCCGGATGAACAGTTCGGCGAAGCTCGCCTGAACGGAGGCGAGGCGGATGTCGGCATAGAGCGCGAGCTCCATGCCCCAGCCGACCGCCGAGCCGTTGACGGCGGCGATCACCGGCCGGTCGCACTCCAGCGCGGCCAGCGCGGCCGGCGTCGGCGGCCGGCGCACCACCGGCGCCGGCCGCTCGGCCGGCTTCTCGCCGGTCATCATCTCCTTCACGTCCTCGCCGGAGCAGAAGGCTGGATCGGCGCCGGTGACGACGACGCAGCGCACTTCCGGATCGGCGGCCGCGGCGCGGAACGCCGATTCGACCTCGTCGTAGGCACGCCGATTGAGCGCGTTGCGACGCTGCGGCCGGTTCAGGGTGATGAGCGCGATGTGGTCCTTGACCTCGTAGAGCAGGCATTCGAAGGCGGCGGGCGCAATGGCGGGGCGGACGCTCATGGATGCACTCCTCAGTCCAGCGTGACCACTTCGGACGTCACCGGCCCGACCGGATCGAAGCCGGTGCCGTTGAAGCGAAGCAGTTGCATCTGCGTGATGGGGAAATAGTTGGTCGGGCTGGTGTTGACGGTGATGCCGTCGAAGAGGAGACCGAACTTGAGGTCCTTCAGATTGGCCGCCTGCTTCATGATGTTGGCGCGCGAGACATCGTCGCCGCACTGCTCGAGCACCTTCCGCAGCACTTGGGCGGCGAGATAGCCATAGGCATTCTGGCCGTTCGTCTTGTCGCCGTCGGGGTTGTACTTGTCCATAAACGCCAGGTACTCGCGCACGCCAGGATCGTCGGCGTAGCGCGGATCGGCGGGATCCTTGATCGACGTGGCCGTGAGCACGCCGACGGCATTCTCCAGGCCCGCCGGCTTCAAGACGAGCGGGATCGAGGCGGCGGTGGTGTTGACGAAGTGCACCGGCTTCCACCCCAGCTCCGCCAGCTTACGGATGGCCAGGGCGCCGAAGCGGGGCGTGGAGAAGTTCATGAAGATGTCGGCGCCCGACGCCTTGAGCCTGGCGATCTGCGAATCGATGGTCGCTTCCGAGGTGTCGTAGGGCGCCTCGGCGATGATCATCGACCTTTTGTCGCCCAGCGCGTCCTTGAAACCCTGATAGATATCGCGGCCATAGTCATCGTTGGGGAACAGCACGGCGATCTTGCCGCTGGGGTAGTTCGCCATGATGTACTTGGCGTAGATCGCGCTCTCCACCCGGTAGACCGAGGTGGAGAAGCCCATCGTCCATGGATAATGCTTGGGGTCGCCGAATTTGGTGGCGCCGGTGGCGGCTAGCAGCTGCGGCACCTTTTTGGCGTTCATGTATTTCATGATCGCCGCGTTGGGCGGCGTGCCCACCGACTGGAAGATCGCCAGAACCTCGTCCTGCTCCACCAGCTTGCGCGCCTGCTCCACCGCCTTAGGCGGGCTGTAGGCGTCATCGTAGGAGATGAACTGGATCTTGCGGCCGTTGATGCCACCGCTCTCGTTCAACATGCGGAAGTACGCCGCCTGGGTCTTGGCGAAAGCGCTGTAGGAGGACGCAGGCCCGCTGTAAGGTGCCAGATTGCCGATCTTGATGTCGGACTTGACGTCGGGCTTGGCCGCCTCGGCACGCGCCGGCGACCCCACGACCGCAGCCGCGACCACGCCGAGACAGCCGAGCCCGAGAATGTGAACGAGACGCAAACCTTCCTCCCCCGAAAACGCCACGCGCCGCCGATTCCCCGTATTCGCAGGTGGATCGGGTGCCTTATATTTTTATAACGTGATATAGTTTCCGCGGGGCGTCAACCGAGGCATGATGAGAAGGCGCACCTGACGAGGCCGGGCGACGGAGCAGCCATGGAGAGCAAACGCGAGGCGGCGAAGAGCGAGCGACGGCAGCGGATCATCGTCGCTGCCCGCGAGCTGATCCGCGAGACGGGAGATGCGGGCCTGTCGATGCGGGCGCTCGCGGCCCGCGCCGGCGTGAGCCTGGCCACGCCCTACAATCTGTTCGGCTCCAAGCGGGCGGTGCTGCTCGCGGTGCTCGAGGACATCAAGGGCTTCGGCCATCGCTTCGCCAGCTACGGCACCCTCAACCCGCTCGACAAGCTGCTGCGCGCCGCGGAGCTCGCCATCAGCTATTACGAGAAGGATCCGGTCTTCTACCGCGTGCTGTGGACCAGCGTGCTCGCCGCCGCCGGCGCCGAGGAGCGCGACGCCATCTTCAACCCCAAGCGCCAGGCCTTCTGGATCAGGCTGCTGGACGAGGCGTCCGCCGCCGGCCTGCTGATGGAGGGCATCGACACCAACCTGCTGCTACGCAGCCTGGACTACAGCTTCCGCTCGGTGATGCTGCATTGGGTCATCGGCGAGATCGAGGTGGAAAACCTGCAGGCCGCCGCCGGCCTCGGTTACGCGCTGGCGCTGCGGGGCGCCGCCTCGGCCGAAGGCCAGGCGCTGCTGACCGAGCGCGTGTTCGCCTTCCAGCGCGCCCTCAGTGAAGGGACGGCGCCGAAAAAGGGCGCCGTCGCCGAAGAGGTGTCATGAGCCGGGCGGTGCCGGCCGCGACCGGGCAGATCCACCCGATGCGGCTGCGTTCTACCGGCCGGTGAAAGCCGGCGCCCGCTTCTCGAGGAAGTGGGCGACGCCCTCCTTGAAGTCCTCGCTGTCGAAGGAGCGAACCATCTCCTCGTCGGCGACGGCCCAAGCGCCGTCGAGCGACTGGAACAGCCCCTCGTAGACCTGCCGCTTCATCACGCCGATCGAGCGGGGCGAGGAATTGGTCACCAGGTCGCGGGCGATGCCCTGCACGGCGGCGAGGAAATCCTCGTCCGGCAGCACCCGCACCAGCCCCATGCGCTCGAGCTCCGGCGGGGTCGCCGTGCGCGCCGACAGCAGCAGGTCGAGCGCATTGGTGACGCCGACGAGCTTCGGCAGCATCCAGGAGATGCCGTGCTCGGCGATCAAGCCGCGCCGGGCGAAGGCCGTGGTGAGCTTGGCGCTGTCGGCCATGTAGCGGAAGTCGCAGAACATCGACATGCACACACCCATGCCGGCGATGGGGCCGTTGATGGCCGCGATCACCGGCTTGGGCAGGCGCAGCAGGTAGCTGAACCGCCGCTCGAAATTGGCGTCGAAATCGCTGTTGCTGGCGGGCGCCGGCGCCTTGGCGGCACCGTTCTCCGCCGGCCGATCGCCCGCCGTGATGCCGCTGAGCAGGGTCATGTCGGCGCCGGCGCAGAAGCCGCGGCCCGCCCCGGTGATGACGATGGCGCGCACCGCCGCATCATCGGCGGCGTTCTCCACGGCCTGCCGCATCTCCTTTTCCATCGTCCCGGTCCAGGCGTTGAGCTTGTCGGGCCGGTTGAGCGTGATGGTCGCGACGCGGTCGTCGACGGAATAAAGGATGTGCTCGTAGGTCATGGCGCTCTCCCGAGGTCGTTGCGATCAGGCTGTTTGGCCATCACCATAGCCGCCCTCGCCGCGATGAGAAGCGCGCCGGTCGCATCCGGCTCACCGCGGTGGTGCGCGGCTGCGCCAGATGGCGGGTCCGGTCGCGTGCCGGAGCAGATTAGGGCCTCGTCCGGCCTCCCGCACTCAGAGCTGGAACAAGCGGCGAAGGCTGAGCCCCCGCCATACCTGCAGCGAACCCACGCGCCACATGCGGCGCCCAGCGCCGCCGCGGCCGGCAGCCGTCGGGCGGCCAGGAAACAGCCGTTCTCGCCGCGGCAGGAGCTGCGGCTGGTGCCGGCCCACAGCGCCGCGACCACGACTCGAGAGTTGCTACCGGCCGAACACACGCCGGCCCGCAGCAGCATCGGGCACGGGGGCGCCGAACTAGCCGAGCCCCCGCGCGGCTGGCGGCGCCTACCAGCACCCCCAACCGCGACAGCGATAGTAATAGGGGCGTGGAGCCGTCGCCGCGCCGAGGAGAGCGCCGCCCACGACACCTGCGGCAGCGCCGACCGCCACCGCGTTGGCCGTCTGATCGGATTTCTGGCGGTTCTGCTGATAGTTCACACTCTCACAGCGTTCATAGGCGCGTGTTCCCGGCCTCAGCCCGGAAGCAGAACAAGTCATTTGCGCATCGACCATTGAGTCTTGCGGAGACTGACATGCAGCGAGCGAGAGCAGAAGCGCACCTAAGACGAACGGCTTATGCATAAGTTAACCCTTTGGTAACCATTTGACGCTCGGGCGCAATAGGCAGCAATATCGGATGGTGTCAATATTGTGGCACTAAAAAGGGCACCGGCCGAGGTTCGAACCTCAGGCCTTCGAAACACAGGCCCTTCCGCGCAGTTCGGCGCGGGCGCTTCCGTTCCGGCGTCGCTCGAGCTCGCATCCATGACCGCTCCGCATAGAACATATGCACTAAACGCCGCACCGAAACAGGTCGATCAGGTTCGGATTGTCTCCGAATCGCATTTGGCAAAGGTCGCCATCATATGCGCGCGCCACGCCGAAACTTGGGTCGACCCCTCTGGGCGAGGCGCTCGGTCGACACGGTGTACCAGGGTGGCGAGAGTTCTCGTCGCGGCCGAGAGTGCCGCCTCAATGACCGGCGAACGACATCAGCGTGTGCACCGGCGTGCCGAGCGCGCGCAGCTTGTCGGCGCCGCCGAGATCCGGCAGATCGATGACGAAGACCGCCGCCACGACTTCGGCGCCGCACTGCTTGAGCAGCTTGGTGGCGGCGACCGCGGTGCCGCCGGTGGCGATCAGGTCGTCGACCAGCACCACGCGCTCGCCCGCCGTGACCGCATCCTCGTGCATCTCCATCTCGTCTAGGCCGTATTCGAGCGAGTAGGCGATCCGGACCGTGGCGTGGGGCAGCTTGCCCTTCTTGCGGATGGGAATGAAGCCGGCCGAGGCCTGATGGGCGACGGCGCCCCCGAGAATAAAGCCCCGCGCCTCGATGCCGGCCACCTTGTCGATTTTCGACCCAGCCCAGGGCTGGACCAGCTCGTCGACGGCGCGGCGGAAGGCGCGGGGGTTGCCGAGCAGCGTGGTGATATCCCGGAAGATGATGCCGGGCTTGGGGTAGTCCGGAATGGAGCGCACCGTCGCGGCGAGGTCGGTGGCGAGTTGGCTGGCGATCATGACGTCAATCCTGGGCCTCAGGGCTAGAGCGCGCTCCGATCGGCTGAAATCACACGATCGGCGAGAAGGGAGTCAGGCATTGAGGACGCGGCCGGCGACGGCATCGAGCTTGGCGAGGAGCAGTGGGTCACGCGCCTGCGGCGGGGTGATGATCGCCCCGTCGAGCGCCCGGTCGGAGCCGGCGGGGCAGGCCTCATGCTCGGCCGGAAAATCCCGCGCCAGGCGCGCCACCAGGCGCTGCGCCCGGTCGCCGTTCTCGCGCAGCACGCGCACCACGGCGGCGACGTCGACGGCGTCGTGATCCTCGTGCCAACAATCGTAGTCGGTCACCATCGCGACGGAGGCGTAGGTGATCTCGGCCTCGCGCGCGAGTTTGGCCTCCGGCATGTTGGTCATGCCGATGACGTCGGCACCCATCGCCTTGTAGGCTCGCGACTCCGCCAAGGTCGAGAACTGCGGCCCCTCCATGCAGACATAGATGCCGCCCTTGTGGTGGCCGATGTTCTCCGCCGCTGCCGCCTGCGCCAGGCGCTCGGCGAGGCGGGGCCCCACCGGATGGGCGAACGCCACGTGGGCGACGCAGCCGCGACCGAAGAAGGTCGATTCGCGCCGCACGGTGCGGTCGATGAACTGGTCGACGAAGACGAACAGCCCGGGGTAGAGCTCCTCGCGGAAGGAGCCGCAGGCGGACAGCGCGACGAGATCGGTGACGCCGGCCCGTTTCATCACATCGATGTTGGCCCGGTAGTTGATCTCGGACGGCGGCAGCCGGTGGCCCCGATCATGGCGGGCCAGGAACACGATCTCGGTCGCGCCGATGCGGCCACGGCGCGGGATGTCGGACGGTTCGCCCCAGGGGCTCGCGGTCGGCTCCTCGCGCACGTCTTCCAGGCCCGGCAGGTCGTAGATGCCCGAACCGCCGATCACTCCCAGCACCGCCTTGGCCATCTTCGATCCCCGCTCCGTCTCCCAGGCCCCGGCCGGCGCACCCGGCCGGCCGTCGATCGGTCGATTCCGGTTCCGTCTGGGCTGGAGCGCTTGGCGATTGGGTGGCCTCACCCGATCCCTGAGAAGCGCTCTCGTGATCGGCCGTATCCTGAGTGGATGGACGGCCGGGTCAAGCCCGGCCGTGACGCGGGAACGGCGTGAGCCCCTGCGAACAGCAAAAGGCCGGAAAAGCGATCACGCTTCTCCGGCCCTCGTGCCTAGAGCGTTTTCGAGGGAGGTGGACGCCGGTTCGCGTAAAGAAAACGCGACAAATCAAACAGATAGAGCATTTCGGCGATTCGAAGAAACGCGGAAATGCTCTAGGATCCGAAAGAGGTTCAGGCGGTCTCGGGATGATCGTGCAGCGGCGCCCAGACCTTCTTCTTGACGAAATAGACCAAGCCGGCGAGCACGATCAGGAAGATGAAGGCTTTGAAGCCGATCTCCTTACGCGCCATCATCTTCGGCTCCGCCGCCCACATCAGGAAGGCGGAGACGTCCTTGGAATACTGGTCGATGGTCTCGGGGGCCTGCGGCTTGCCGTCCGGCCCCTTGTAGTCGACCTGCCCATCGTTCAGCGGCTTGGGCATGGCGATGACGTGGCCGGGGAAGTACCGGTTGTAGTTGCCCCCGTCCGGCATCTGGAAGCCGGCCGGCGCCGCCTCGTAGCCGGTCAGAACGGCGTGGATGTAGTTCGGCCCGGTCTCGGCGAACTGGGTGAACGCGTCGAAGATGAACCAGGGGAAGCCGCGCTCATAGGTGCGGGCCTTGGCCATCAGCGACAGGTCCGGCGGCGCCTTGCCGCCGTTGGCGACGGCAGCCGCCTGCTCGTTCGGGAACGGCTCGGGGAAGCGGTCGGCGGCCCGGCCCGGACGCTCGAACATCTCGCCCTGGTCGTTGGGGCCGTCCTTGACCTTGTATTCGGCCGCCAGCGCTTTGACCTGACCTTCGCTGAAGCCCGGACCACCGGGGTCGGCGAGGTTGCGGAAGGCGAGAAACTTCAACCCGTGGCAGCTGGCGCAGACCTCGCGATAGACCTTGAAGCCGCGCTGCAGCTGCTGCTGATCGAAGGTGCCGAACGGACCGGCGAAGCTCCAGCTGATGGGCGGCGGCACGGCGCCGCCGTGCGAATCGCCGCCCGATTCGGCCGCCCGGGCCGGCAGCGCGAGCGCAGCCGCGACCGCAGTCAGCAGCCCGGCGGCGGCGAGGGTCTTGTTCCACATGATGCGATGCCCCTTCACGGCTCAGCCCTTGGTCTGGGGGCTCGCCACGGCCCCTGCCGGTCCGGCCGACACGGCGGTCGCTGACCCGCCTTTCGTGCTTTCCAGCACCGATTCGGCGATCGATCCGGGCAGCCGGCGCGGCGTCTCGACGAGGCCGAGCACCGGCAGGATGACGAGGAAGTGGAGGAAGTAATAGAAGGTCAGGATCTGCGCGGCGATCGTGTAGCCGCCTTCCGGCGGCTTGGCACCGAGATAGCCAAGGCCGATGCACACCAGCACGAACACCCAGAAGAACTGGCGGTACAGCGGCCGGTAGGAAGCCGAGCGCACCCGCGACGTGTCGAGCCAGGGCACGGCGGCCAGGATCAGCACCGCCGAGAACATGGCGATGACGCCGCCGAGCTTGGACGGGATGGCGCGCAGGATGGCGTAGAAGGGCAGGAAGTACCACTCGGGCACGATGTGCGCCGGCGTCACCGAGGGGTTGGCCTCGATGTAATTGTCGGCGTGACCCATGTAGTTGGGGATGTAGAACAGGAACCACGCGAAGAACAGCAGGAAGACGACGGTGCCGACCGTGTCCTTCAGAGTTGCGTAGGGCGTGAAGGGAATGGTGTCCTTGCGGACGTTCTTCACCTCGACGCCGGTCGGGTTGTTCTGGCCGACGTGGTGCAGCGCCCAGATATGCAGGATGACCACCCCGGCGAGCATGAACGGCAGCAGGTAGTGCAGCGCGAAGAAGCGGTTGAGCGTCGGGTTGTCGACGGCGAAGCCGCCCCACAGCAGCGTGACGATCCAGGTGCCGACGCCGGGGATGATCTCGTCGAACGCCGAGAACAGATTGGTGATGACGGTGGCGCCCCAGAAGCTCATCTGCCCCCACGGCAGCACGTAGCCCATGAACGCGGTCGCCATCATCAGCAGGAAGATGATGACGCCCAGGATCCACAGCACCTCGCGCGGCGCCTTGTAGGATCCGTAGTAGAGGCCGCGGAAGATGTGGATGTAGACGGCGATGAAGAACATCGAGGCGCCGTTGGCGTGCATGTAGCGCAGCAGCCAGCCGAAGTTCACGTCGCGCATGATCGCCTCGACCGAGGCGAAAGCCAGCTTGGCGTTCGGCGTGTAATGCATCGCCAGCACGACGCCGGTGACGATCTGCACCACTAGCATCATCATGAGGATGGCGCCGAAGGTCCAGAAATAGTTCAGATTGCGCGGCACCGGGAAGGCGATGAACGAGGAGTGCATGAGCCCGCCGATGGGCAGGCGGGACTCGAGCCACCTGGCGATGCCGCTCTTCGGAACGTAGGTCGAATGGCCTTCCATGATGGTCGCCTGTCTCTATAGAGGAACTGGTTTCGCCTCAGCCGATGGTGATCTTCGTATCGGAGACGAACTTGTAGGGCGGGACGGGCAAGTTGGTGGGCGCGGGCCCCTGGCGGATGCGGCCCGACGTGTCGAACACCGAGCCATGGCACGGGCACAGCCAGCCCTCGTAATGCCCCTGGTGGCCGAGCGGCACGCAGCCCAGGTGCGTGCAGTTGCCATAGACCACGAGCCACTGCGCGTGGCCCTCCTTGACGCGGGCCGAATCGGGCTGCGGATCAGGCAATGTGTTGACGTCGACCTTCTCGGCCGACGCGATCTCGTCCTTGGTGCGGTGGCGGACGAAGATCAGCTTGCCGCGCCAGAACAGCTTGACGATGGCGCCCTCGGTCACCGGCGCCAGGTCGAAGTCGACCGGCGCGCCCGCGGCGATGGTGGCCGCGTCGGGCTGCATCTGGCTGATGAATGGCCAGGCGACAGCCGCGACGCCGACGGCCCCCACGGCCCCGGTCGCAATGTAGAGGAAGTCGCGCCGCGTCGGCTCGGCGGCAGTGATGGTATCGGCCAAGTCAGGCTCCTACGTGAATGACGTCGCCCCCGCGACCTTCGCTTCAAGGCCGGCGGCTGGCGCACGCGCGCGGCGCCAAGCCGGACAAAAGACGCACGTCGCACGAAACACGCACGCCGGAACTCCGCAATGCGACCGTCGGTCGCCTAGACCCGTTCAAAAACCCCAGCGCTTCTGCCGCTCGCAGAACCGGTTGGCGTTGTTGCCGAATCCTGTCCGCGGCCGAACGGCCCAAATTTGCTGCCCTGGGTCGCACCGAAGCGCTGCCCGGGACCGCGCCGGCGCCGCGGTCGCTGTTTGGCATGCTTCAAAAGAGGTGTCCATACTGTGGCGGAGGCCCGCCGCGCCCATGCAATCAGCCTTGCGCCATGCGGGCGACGACCCCCCGTCAGGCCCGATCCGCCGGGCGCGCGACAGCCGCCACGGCCGGAGTTGAGCCGGCCATCCATCGAGTCAGCGCGCGCCGGCCCGGCGGGGAAAGAGCCCGGATGGGCTGCGCGCGTGGTGTGAGGGCAGGGTCAAGCCGGCCCGGACGCAACGGACGCCCGCCTCTCGCAGCGCTAGCCTACGCCGGGGTGGGGGCCGGCCGCCGGTCGCTCTCGCCGATGAAGCCGCCGGACTGGCGCTGCCATAGCCGCGCGTAGAGCCCGCCCGCGGCGACGAGCCCGGCGTGGGTGCCCTGCTCGACGACACGGCCACGGTCCATGACGATCAGGCGGTCCATCGCCGCGATGGTCGACAGGCGGTGAGCGACGGCGATCACCGTCTTGCCCGCCATCAGCCGATCGAGCTGGCGCTGGATGGCCGCCTCCGCCTCGCTGTCGAGGGCCGAGGTGGCCTCGTCGAGGATGAGGATCGGAGCGTCCTTGAGCAGCACCCGCGCGATGGCGATGCGCTGGCGCTGGCCGCCCGACAGCTTGACGCCGCGCTCGCCGACGTGGCTGTCGAGCCCACGCCGGCCGCGGTGATCCTCGAGCTCGGCGATGAACGGCGAGGCTTCGGCCGAGGCGGCGGCCGCGATGATCTCGTCGTCCGGGGCATCCGGCCGGCCATAGCCGATGTTGTCGCGGATCGAGCGGTGCAGCAGCGAGGTGTCCTGCGTGACGACGGCGATCTGCTGGCGCAGGCTGTCCTGGGTGACGCCTGCGATGTCCTGGCCGTCCACCAGGATGCGTCCGGCCTCCACGTCGTAGAGCCGCAGCAGCAGGCTGATCAGGGTCGACTTGCCGGCGCCGCTCGGGCCGACGAGGCCCACCCGTTCGCCCGGCGCCACGACAAGGTCGAGCCGGTCGATGGCGCCGCGACTGCGGCCATAGTGGAAGCTCACATCCTCGAAGCTGATCTCGCCCCGGCGCACGACGAGCGGCTTGGCACCCGGGCGATCCACCAGCTGGTGCGGCTTGGCGATGGTCTGCATGCTCTCCTGCACGACGCCGACGTTGTCGAACAGGCCGCGCAGCACCTGCATGAACCAGTTGGACATTTCGCCGACGCGCAGCACCAGGGCCAGCGCGGCGGCGATGGCGCCGGCGGTGATCGCCTCGCCCGTCCACAGCCAGAGCGCGACGCCGGCCGTGGCCAGCAGCAGCAGCGTGTTCATGACGCTCAGGATGGTGGCGACGTCGGTGAACAGGCGCATGCTGCGCTGGTAGGCCTCGGTGTGGCTCGCCATGGCGTCACGGACGGCCGACCGCTCCGCGTCGGCACGCGCGAACAGCTTGACCGTGAGGATGTTGGTGTAGCTGTCGACGATGCGGCCGATGAGCCACGAGCGGCGCTCGGAGACGGCAAGCGAGCGCTCCTGCGCCTGCGGCACGAAGTAGCGCATCAAGACGCCGTAGGCGATGATCCAGATGATCATCGGCAGGGCGAGCCAGGGACTCACCGAGGTGAAGGCGGCGAGCGCCACCAGCACGTAGACGACGACGAAGACGATCATGTCGAGGACTTCGGTCGCCGCCTCGCGCAGTGCCGGCCCGGCCTGGGTGACACGGTTGGCGAGGCGGCCGGCGAAGTCGCCCTGGAAGTACGACAGCGCGTGGCCGAGGGTGTAGAGGTGCGTCTGCCAGCGGATGCGGTTGGTCAGCGACGACACGATCACCTGGTTGACCAGCATCTCGCTCACCACGTGGCTGAGCGGCCGCAGCACCAGGAGCGTGAGCGCGCCGCCGGCGATGAGCCAGCCGTGGTCGGCCAGCAGCGTCTGCGGCGTGCTGCGGGTCAGGAGGTCGATGAAGCGGCCGACCAGCAGCAGCAGCGAGGCCTCGACGACGGCGACGATCAGCGAGGTGACGAAGACGAGCGCCAGCCAGCCCTTGACCGGACCGAGGTAGAAGCGGGTGAAGCCGGCGAGCGTGTCGGGGGGCGTGCGGCGGTCGTCGAAGGGGGCGAAGACGTCGACGCGTCGCTCGAGCCACCCATAGATCCTGGAGAACATGACCCGCTTCCTGATCGCTCGCCCGGCCGCGGAACGGCTGATCTGCCCGTCACCGCCCCGCGATGACGCGCGGCGTACCGGCGTGAGATTGAGGCGCGGGGCCTTAAGCGCCGCTTCTGGCTGAAGTAAGGCCGGACGGCGGGGTTTGCGCCTGGAGCGCGCGCCCTGCGATGCGGCAGGCGCCCCGTTGCGCTAAGGAGGCACCATGCGCCTCGCCCTCTACCAGCCCGACATTCCTCAGAACACCGGCACCATCGTGCGGCTCGGCGCCTGCCTTGCCGTGCCGGTCGCCATCATCGAGCCGGCCGGCTTTCCGGTGACCGACCGGAACTTCCGCCGCGCCGGCATGGACTACCTCGACCGCATCGCCGTCGAGCGGCATGCCTCCTGGCGCACCTTCGCCGACGACCTGGCAGCCCGTGGAAGCCGCCTGGTGCTGGCCACCACGCGCGCCGAGCTCCGCTATACGGACTTCGCGTTTGCCGCGACAGACACTATCCTGCTCGGACGGGAGAGCGCGGGCGTGCCGGACGAGGTGCATGCCGCAGCCGACGCGCGCCTCGCCATCCCGCTGGCGCCCGGGCTGCGTTCGCTCAATGTCGCCGTGGCGGCCGCCATGCTGCTCGGCGAGGCCCTCCGGCAGACCGGCCGATGGCCGGAGGCGAGCCCGATCGGGCGCGTTTCGCGCGGGTAGAGGCGCCCGGTCGGAGAGAAGCGTTTCCGGATTCAACAACTTGGAGCATTTCTATCCCATGCGATGAGTCCATCGGATCGAGATGCTCTCGTGCCGCAATCGAAGGATCGATGCCGTGACCGACACCGCCGTGGATCCGGACGACAGGCTGGAGCACCACAAGGGGACCGCCAGCGCCTGGTTCGCCACCCTCCAGCAGCGCATCTGCGCGGCGCTCGAGGCAATCGAGGACGAGGCGTCCGGCCCGTTCGCGCCCGATATGGAGCCGGCCCGCCGAAGTGCCCCGGGCCGCTTCGAGCGTACGCCGTGGGCGCGCACCGACCATACCGGCACGCCGGGGGGCGGCGGCGTGATGGCCATGCTGCGCGGCCGGGTGTTCGAGAAGGCCGGCGTGCATGTCTCGACCGTGCATGGCACCTTCGCGCCCGAATTCCGCGATCAGATTCCGGGCACCGAGGCGGACGCGCGGTTCTGGGCTGCGGGCCTGTCGCTGATCGCGCACCCCTGGCACCCGCAGGTGCCGACCGTCCACATCAACACGCGCTTCGTCGTGACCTCGAAGCCCTGGTTCGGCGGCGGCGCCGACCTGACGCCCATGCTCGACGCCCGCCGCAGCCAGGACGACCCGGACAGCCGCCTCTTCCATGGGGCCATGAAGGCGGTGTGCGACGCCCACCGTCCCGCCGACTACGAGCGCTTCAAGAGCTGGTGTGACGAGTATTTCTTCCTCAAGCACCGGGGCGAGGCGCGCGGCATCGGCGGCATCTTCTACGACTACGTCTGGCGCGACGATTTCGCCGCCGATTTCGCCTTCACCCGCGCCGTCGGGGAGGCGTTCCTCGACGTCTACCCGCGCATCGTGCGCGGCAATGCCGGCAAGCCCTGGCGAGAGGAGGAGCGGGCCGAGCAGCAGGTCCGTCGCGGACGCTACGTCGAGTTCAACCTGCTCTACGACCGCGGCACCATCTTCGGCCTGAAGACCGGGGGCAACGTCGCCTCGATCCTGTCGTCCATGCCGCCCACGGTGCGCTGGCCCTGATCCCTGCACCACCGCGATCGCTCAGCCGGCTAGCCGTCAGTTCTTCATAGGCGACAACTAGACAGGAGGCGCGAGGGCGGCCGTGCGACAGCGAACGGCTCCCCTGTTCGGCCGGAGCGCAGGCGCCGGCAGCAACCGAGGAGAATCTCATGAGCTTCCAGGTCGGCGATGTCGTCATGCTGAAATCGGGCGGGCCGGCGCTCACCGTGGCCGAGGTCGCCGAGGCCGGCGTCACCTGCGTCTGGTACGCGGACAGCGACGACAACTTCCGCTCCACCGTTCTTGCAGCGGCTTGCCTCGTCGCCTTCGACGACGAAGACGACGAGGATGAGGACGACGAGGCGGGGGAGGACGATTCGGACTGAACCGGGACGCCCTCGCGGGCAACCCGCAGCCGCCAGGCGCCGCGGTGCGCTGGCGGGCAGCCTCCGGCGTGGGCCCGGGGGCAAGGAGCGCGGCATCACCACGGCAGCGCCGCGCTCGCGCCGTCGAGCCTACTTCGACCCGATGCCTCGCTGCCGCAGGCGACGCCGGGTGTCCTTCCCGCGCCACTACGTCTTTTATGACCGCTCGGTCAGTCATTGTCCGAATGGACTGGCCCTCGGCCGTATAGTAGGACCGTCGGAACGAGACCTACGAACGGGGGGAGCCCATGCGCGCGTTCATCCGGCAATCGATGCTGCGGTCGGCCATGGTGGGCGCCGCAATGGCGGCGGCCCTCGTCGCCGCGCGTGCGGCGGACGATACGGTGAAGCTCGGCGTGCTGAACGACCGGTCCGGGCCGTATGCGGACGCCAGCGGCCAGGGCTCGGTGATCATGGCCGAGCTCGCCGTCGCCGACTTCGGTGGCAAGGCCCTGGGCAAACCGATCGAGATCGTCGCCGGCGACCATCAGAACAAGACCGACGTCGGCGCCTCGATCGCCAGCAAATGGCTCGATACGGAGGGTGTCGACGTCATCCTCGACGTGCCCAATTCCGCCGTCCTGCTGGCGCTTCAGGAGTTGGTCCGCAACAAGGCGGGACTGCTGATGGCGTCGGGCGGCGGCGCCTCGACCTTCTCGGGCAAGTTCTGCTCGCCCTACGGCTTCCAATGGAGCTACGACACCTACGCGCTCGCCAACGGCGCTGGCCGCGCGCTGGCCCGGCAGGGGCTCAAGTCCTGGTACTTGCTGCAGGTCGACTACGCCTTCGGCGAGGCCATGGCTGGTGATCTGGACAAGGTCGTGGGGGCCGCCGGCGGGCAGATCATCGGCCGCGTCAAGACGCCGCTCAACACCGCGGACTTCTCCTCGTTCCTGCTGCAGGCCCAAGGCTCGAAGGCGCAGGTCGTCGCCCTGCTCAACGCCGGCAACGACACCATCAACTCGGTCAAGCAGGCCAACGAGTTCGGTCTGCCGCAGGGCGGTCAGCGGCTGTTCGGAGTGATCTTCTTCGAACTCGACGCCAAGGCCGTCGGGCTGAAGAACGCCCAGGGCCTGACCACGACGAGCCCCTTCTATTGGGCCCAGAGCCCCGAAGCGGAGGCGGTGTCGCGGCGCTTCATGGCCAAGACCGGCAAGGCCCCCACATGGGTGCAGATCGGCGTCTATTCGGCCGCGCTGCAATATCTCAAGGCGGTGGCGGCCGCCGGCACCACGGAGCGCGACGCCGTCGCCGCCAAGCTGCGCGAGCTGCCGGTCGACGATGCCTTCGTCAAGGGCGGCAAGGTGCGCGCCGATGGCCGCATGGAGCACGACATGCTGCTGACCGAGGTGAAGTCGCCGGCCGACTCCAAGTCCGAATGGGACGTGTTCAAGGTGCTCGAGGTCATCCCCGGCAAGGACGCGGTGCGGCCGCTCGACGGCTCCTGCCCGCTGGTCAAGGGCTGACGGCGGACCTCAGGTGAGCGGCTCGATGCCGTTTGCATCGAGCCGGGCCAGCGCTTCGCGCACCGTCAGACGCTCGCCGCCGCCACCCGATATAATGTGCTCCGGTGCAATCTCGGCCAGCGGCAACAGCACGAAGGCGCGCTCGGCCAGGCGTGGATGCGGCAGCACCAGCGCCGCCGTGGCGCGACGCGCCCCTTCGTAGTCCAAGACATCGATGTCGATGAGGCGCGGCCCCCAGCGCCGGGCCTCCGGGGCATTGCGGTCGCGGCCGAGCGCCCGCTCCGCCGCCAGGCAGGCGTCGAGCAGCTGCTCGGGCGTGAGGGTGGTGTCGACCGCGATGCAGGCGTTGGCGAAGGCCGGCTGGTCGGCATCGCCCCACGGCGGCGTGCGGTAGTCGGCCGAACGCGCCACGACGGCAAGGCCGGGCACCGCCGCGAGCGCCTCAGCCGCCGCCGCAAGCATGGCGCGGCTGTCGCCCAGGTTGCTGCCGAGACCGAGATAGGCCCTACGATACTTGAACTCGACCACCCCTTACGCTCCCGGGGCCCGGGCCAGCGCCCCTTCGGGATCGAGGATGCCGGCGACGACGCGCAGCGCGTCGACATGGGCCGCGACGTCGTGCACGCGGATGATGTCGGCTCCCAGGCTCAGCGCCACCGCATGGCTGGCGATGGTGGCGGCGAGGCGTTGCTCCACCGGCCTCCCGGTGAGCACGCCGAGCGTGGACTTGCGCGAGGCGCCGACCAGCACCGGGTAACCAAAAGCCTTGAGTTCGGGCAGGCGGCGGATGGCCTCGAGGTTCTGCGCCCGCGACTTGCCGAAGCCGAAGCCGATGTCGAGCACGATATGGCGATCGGGGATCCCGGCCGCGCGAGCGATGGCGATCGACACATCGAAGAAGCGGCGGAACTCGGCGATGACATCGAGCGTGGGATCCGCGCTCTCGCGGTTGTGCATGATGATGACGGGTGCCCCGTGGGCGGCCGCCACGTGCGCGATTTCGGGCTCCCGCTGGAGGCCCCAGATGTCGTTGACGATGGCCGCCCCGGCCTCGAGCGCCGCGCGCGCGGTAGCGGCCTTGTAGGTGTCGATGGAGATCGGCAGCGCCGCGGCCTCGCCGTCCCGCCGCAGCGCGGCGATGACCGGCACGACACGTGCCCGCTCCTCCTCGGCCGAAACGGGCGCATGCCCCGGCCGGGTCGATTCGCCGCCGACGTCGAGGACGTCGGCGCCCTCCGCCGCGAGCAGCCGCGCCTGCGCCACGGCGCGGGCGGCATCATCGAAGCGGCCGCCGTCGGAGAACGAATCCGGTGTCACATTGAGCACGCCCATGATCAGCGGCCGCCGGCCCAGATCGGCGAGCGGATCGGCGGCGGTCGGCGGAGCTTTGGCGGCGGCGTGGGTCATGACACCTGTGCTTCACGCGTCATGGCCGGGCGCGACCCGGCCAACCATCGAAGCAAACGGCACCAGCCCGCAGGGGGCCGGCCTAAGCTGTGTCATCAGGCGGATGCATGGTCTGGTCAAGCCCGGCCGAGACGCCCCGCCGGGCTCTACGCCTCGGCGTAGTTCGCGACCTCGACCAGGTTGCCGTCCGGATCGCGGAAATAGACCGAGCGCATCGGCCCGCGGGCGCCGGTGCGCGGCACCGGCCCTTCCTCGACGGAGACGTGGGCGGCGCCGAGGCGGGCGATCAGCGTGCTGAGCGGCGTGTCGGTGATCAGGCAGAAGTCGCCGGCGCCGGCCGTCGGTGCCCGGGCCTTCGGGTCCCATTCGCGGCCGACCTCGTGCAGGTTGATCTTCTGCTCGCCGACCTGGAGCGCGCGGCGACCGCCGGCGAAGGTGATCGACGGGATGCCCAGCGCCGCCTCGTAGAAGCGGCAGGTCGCCTCCGCGTCGGCGACGGTGAGCACGAGGTGGTCGAGGCCGGTGATCATCGGCGCCTCACAGCATGCCGAGCGCCCGCGGCAGCGCGAGCGACAGGGCGGGAATGTAGGTCACCAGCACCAGGAAGGCGAGCATGGTGAGCAGCCAGGGCATGACGGCGATGGTGAGCTCGGTAATGCCCATGCGGGTGATGCCCGAGGCGACGTAGAGGTTGAGGCCCACCGGCGGATGGCACATGCCGACCTCCATGTTCACCACCATGATGATGCCGAGATGCACCGGGTGGATGCCGAGCTTGGCCGCCACCGGGAACAGGATGGGCGCCATGATCAGCACGATCGAGGACGGCTCCATGACGTTGCCGGCGAGCAGCAGCAGCACGTTGACGACGAGGAGGAAGCCGATCCAGCCCAGGCCCGACTCGGTGATCCAGCCGGTCAGCGCCTGCGGGATCTGCTCGCTGGTCATCAGGAACGAGAACAGCACCGCGTTGGTGATGATGTAGAGGATCATCGCGCTCATGTTGGCCGAGGCGAGCAGCACCCGCGGCACGTCCTTGAGCGACATGTCGCCGTAGACGAAGACGGCGACGACGAAGGCGTAGACGGCGCTGACCGCCGCCGCCTCGGTCGGGGTGAACATCCCCGAATAGATGCCGCCGAGCACCAGGACGATGAGCAGCAGCCCCCAGACCGAGCGGCGGAAGGCCGTGAAGCGCTGTGCCCAGCTCGCCCGCGGCAGGCGCGGGTAGTCGTTCTTGTAGGCGCGGTACCAGGTGGTGAGGCCCAGCGCCATCGCCAGCATCAGGCCGGGCACCACGCCGGCAACGAAGAGCTGGCCGATGGAGGCCGACGACACGCGTTGCCCATCGGGACCGAAGACCACGGCGCCGCCCGTCGCCACCGCATAGATCACCATCACGATCGACGGCGGGATGAGGATGCCGAGGGCGCCGGAGGTGGTGACGACGCCGGCGCCGAAGCGCGGCGGAAAGCCCTGCTTCACCATCGCCGGCAGGATGATCGAGCCGATGGCGATCACCGTCGCCGGGCTCGAGCCGGAGACGGCGGCGAACAGTGCGCAGGCCATCACCCCGGCGAGCCCCAGCCCGCCGTACCAATGGCCGATGAGCGAGGTAGCGAAGTCGATCATCCGCCGTGCCACGCCGCCGTGGGTGAGGAAGTTGCCGGCCAGGATGAAGAACGGGATCGCCATGATCTCGAAATTCTCGATGCCGGTGAACAGCTTGAGGCTCACGGCGGCGATCGGCACGTCGGTCATGGTGAACAGGAAGGTCAGCACCGTGAGCCCGAGCGCGATCGAGATCGGCATGCCGGTCAGCATCAGTACGATCAGCAGGCCGAAGATGATGGCGGCGTTCACGGGGCGCGGCCCTGCCCGGCGGCGCGGGCGAAGTCCTCCGCCGCCTGCGGGCTCTCCTCCACCCCCTCCACGTGGCCGGGGTCGTGGTGCGGCAGCTCGCCGGTCCTCATGTAGGTCACGAACACCTGCAGGAAGCGGAAGCACATCAGGAAGGAGCCGAGGGGAATGCAGAGATAGACGATCCAGCTCGGCACCTCGAGGTCGGGCGAGGTCTGCTCCGTGCCCATCAGGCCATGGACGAAGCCGGCTCCGAGCGTCCCGATGATGCCGGTGAACAGCGCCCCGGCGAGCAGGCCGAAGCCGATCACCCATTTGCGGTGCGCCGGGCCGAGCTGGTTGACCGCCACGTCGACGCCGACGTGGATGCCGGTGCGAACGCCGTAGGCCGCGCCGAACTTGGCCATCCACACGAACATGTAGATGCAGAGCTCCTGCGCCCACGACAGGTGGATGGGCGCCAGCAGCGGATACAGGAAGGAGATCCCCGAGCCGTAGCGATGCACGACGGCGACGAAGATGATCAACGTCGCCGCCGCCATCAGGCTGGCGATCAGCACCTCCTCGAGCCGGTCGAGGATCCGCAGGAGGATCATCGGTTCAGGCCGACGATGCGCGAGCGTTGTCCTGGTCGATGAATGGCCGGGTCGAGCCCGGCCATGACGGCAGAAAGGTTGATGGCCGACCGTCCAGCGTCGTGGCCGGGCATGACCTAGCCATCCATCCACTCATGAACCTTGCGGCAATCACTGGGTGCCACCCTTGGCTTCCTTCTGGAACTCGGCGATGACGTCCTTGCCGACCCGGCCGGCCATCTCGGCAAGGACCGGCTCGAGGGCCTTGCGCCAGGCGTCCTTCTGCTCGCCCGTCAGGGTGATGAACTCGATCTTGCCGGAGGCCTTCATCGCCGCCAGCGCCTCGTCGTTCTCCTTCTGCGAGATCTCGTTGGCGTAGGCGGTCGCCTCGGCCATGGCCTTCTCCAGCTGCGGCTTCACGTCCGCCGGCAGGCCGTCCCAGAACTTCTTGTTGGCGATCACCGCATAGCCGATGTAGCCGTGGTCGGAGAGCGTGCCGTACTTCTGCACCTCGTAGTGCTTTTGCGTATACATGTTGGAGGGGGTGTTCTCGGAGCCGTCGACGACGCCGGTCTGCATCGCGGGATAGACCTCCGAGAAGGCCATGACCTGCGGGATGGCGCCGAGCGCCCGGAACTGCGCCTCAAGCACCTTGGACGACTGGATCCGCATCTTCAGCCCGCGGAAATCCTCGGGCTGGCGCAGCGGCTTGTTGGCGCTCATGATCTTGAAGCCGTTGTCCCAATAGGCGAGCCCGACAATGCCCTTGGCGTCGAGCCTGCCGAGCAGCTTCTTGCCGAGCGGCCCGTCCGTGACTTTGCGCAGGCCCGCCTTGTCCGGGATGATGAAAGGCAGGTCGAAGACCTCGAACTCCTTGGCGCCCAGCGGGCCGAACTTGGCGAGGGAGGGCGCCAGCATCTGCACGGCGCCGAGCTGCAAGGCCTCGAGCTCCTCCTTGTCCTTGTAGAGCTGCGAGTTCGGATAGACGTCGACCTTGACCCGGCCGCTCGTGTATTTCTCAGCCAGCTCCTTGAACTTGTCGGCGCCCTTGCCCTTGGGCGTGTCGGGCGCCACCACGTGACTGAATTTGATGACGATGGGCGATTGGGCGCCGGCCGGCAGGGCGACCGCGGCGGCGACGGCGCCCAGGGCGGTCGCCGCCAGGGCGGCAACGAACTTGTTCATGGCGTCTACTCCCCGGATCCTTGATCAGGGCCCCCCTGCTGACGCGCCCCGCCCCCCGGGACGCACGACGATTGCCCGCAGTATGGTCGGCTGGCGCTCGGCGGCACAAGGCCCGTCCCTTCTGACCTTCGTCGCATGCGCGAGCCGCCCGGCGCCGGGCTATCGCTGCGCGGCGCCCGGCGACGCCGCGGGGCCCCTCTCGACGTGGCGTGCGGCGCCGACCAGGACGATGTCCATGGCCGCCGCGACGCCTTTCACCTCGAAGCGACGCACGTCGAGATCGGCCGTGGCGATGCCGGCGGCCTCGACCGTCGGCTGCGAGACGGCGAGTTGCACGTTCTCGCTCTTGGCGATGGCCTCGAGGCGGCTCGCGACGTTAACCGTCGGGCCGATCACCGTGATCGACGCCGCCGCCCCCCAGCCGATCTTGCCGACGATAAGCGGCCCCGCATGCAGGCCCATGGCGACCGCGAGCGGGGCGCCGAGCTCCGGCTCGAGATCCGCGTTCAGGCGGTCGAGCGCCCTGTCAACCGCAGCTGCGGCCCGCAGCGCCGCGGCGCTGGCCCCGCCGACGCCGCGCGTATCCTCGAACAGGGCGAGGAGGCCATCGCCGATGTATTTCTCGATCCTCCCGCCGGATTGCTCGATGGCGCCTCCGAGGGTCTGGAACACCCGGTTCAGGATGAACACGACGTCGTAGGGCAGCTTCTCCTCGCTCAGCCGCGTGAAGCCGCGAATGTCGACGAACAGCACGGCGAAGGTGCGCTCGACGCCGGTCGCCTCGGACCGCGCGGCCTCGCGCATGTCCGCCAGCCGCTGGTCGGGCAGCAGGCGAAGCACGGTCGCCGCCCTCCATGGCCGCGCCTGGCAGGCCAGCCGCACGTCCGGATCGGCGCCGATGGCGCGCAGCGTCCTCCGCTCCGCCTCGGCCGGCGGCGACAGGCCGGCAAGCCCGTCGAGCACGCGCACCCGGCAGGTCGAGCAGCGCGCCCGGCCGCCGCATACGGCGAGGTGCGGGACGGCGTTGGCGCGGCTGATCTCGAGCAGCGTCCGTCCCGGTACCGTGAGCACGCGCGGGCCGGCGAAATATTGCACGGGAATGCGCCGGCGGGTGCGCGACCACGCCATGCGCGCAGCCAGCACCGCGAGCGCGGCGGCCACCAGCGCGTAGAAGCCGAAGCGCGCCTGCTGGCGCCACCCCTCCAGCCTGTCCTCGGCCGCCGCAGTCGGCCATTGCGTTCGCTCCTTGAGCGCCGCCAGCGTCGCCGGATCGGACATGGCCTCGGCGACGTCGCGGCCCTGCACCAGGAAGCCGGTGAGCGCCAGGACCGGCACCAGGACGGCACCGACGAGCAGGAACGGAGCGATGCGGCCGTAGCCGGGGGCGAGGCGCAGCCAGAAGTGCATCCCCAGGCAACCGTGGATCCAGACGATCAGCAACAGGAGCGATTGGTTGACGGCGCTGGCGGGCCACAGCCGCGTCAGCTCGTAGACATAATCGTCGTCGACGCCGAAGGCCGTTGCGGCGAACCGTGTGCCGACGATGTGGGGCAGCAGCAGGAACGGGATGGCGAGGCCGAGGCCGACCTGCAGCCACTCCCATGGCTTGAGCGCCAGGTTGCCGCGGCCGGCCACCTTCACCAATGCAAGGCCTGCATGCACGACCAGCGCGAGCCCCAGGACGATGGAGCCGGGCAGCGAGCGGGTGACGGCCACGCGCCAGTTCTGCGCGGCGATCATCACCTCGAGGCTGACGATGCCGAGCGCCGTGTTGAGGAAGTGGGTCAGCGCGAAGGCGAACAGGACGAGGCCGGACAGGAGCCGCAGCCGCTGGGTGACCGAACCGTGGAGCAGCAGGCCCCCGGCCCCATCGCCGCGGCCGCCGTGCCGTTCTCGCACCATCGCACCTGTTCTCGTCATCGATTCCCACACTGTCCGCGCCCGTCGTCGGGAGTGCCGGAGCGGCGGGCCCTCCGCCGGTGCCTCCGACCCGACCGAATCAGTCGATCGCGCGGCGCTCCAATGTCACAGAGTTGGAGCGTTCGCGCCTGGCTGCATGACATCGGCCGGTTCGGCCATAGCAGGTGCTGCCCGCTCGTTGCGGCGGGATCGCGGCGGATGGACACGTTGGCGGCGCAGGATCTCGGCCAGGCTACCCGGCCATCGGCGCCGGCGCGTCGAGAAAGCCGGACCGGATTGCCCGATGCAGGCGACGCGTTCATCCTACCGCATGATCACCCCTCGCCACCGCAGCCGCATCGCGGGCCTGATCAGGATGCGCAGGTCCCGCAAGGCCGCCACGCCATGAGCGAGAGCGTCGCGGGCCTCGTCCTGGCCGGTGGTCTGTCGCGCCGCATGGGGGCCGACAAGCCGCTATGCCCACTCGGCGGGCGGCCGCTGATCGCCCACGTCATCGAGCGCCTGGAGCCGCAATGCGGTGGCGGCCTCGTGCTCAATGCCAACGGCGGCGCCGGACGCTACGCCGCTTTCGGGCTTCCGGTGGTGCCCGACGGGATCCCGGGATTCGCCGGGCCACTGGCCGGCATCCTCGCCGGCATGGACCACCTCGCCGCCCGGCGCCCGGCCGTGGCACTGATGGTCAGTGCCCCGGCCGATGCCCCGTTCCTGCCGCGCGACCTGGTGGCGCGGCTCACGGCCGCGCGGGCCGCCGCGGGCGTGGAGGTTGCGGTCGCCGCATCCGCGGGACGCGACCATCCGGTCGTCGCCCTGTGGCCCGTGGCGCTCCGCGACGCTCTGCGGGAGGCCTTGGCGCAGGGCCTGCGCCGGGTCGGGATGTTCGCGGCGCAACGGCGAGCGGTGACGGCGGACTGGCCGGCCGAGCCGGTCGACCCCTTTTTCAACGCCAACACGGCCGACGAGCTCGAGGCCGCCGAACGGCTGGCGGCGCTCAGGCCGCGGTGACGCCGGCCCGCCGCTCGACCACGAACACGAAGGCGCCGTCGCGCTCACCCTGGCTCAGCAGCAGGTCGCCGCTCTCGCGTACCGCGTTGGGGATGTCGATCTGCGCCAGCGGGTCGGTGCAGAGCACCATGAGCGCCTCGCCGGCCGGCAGCCGGCGCAGCGCCCGCCGCAGCTTGAGCGCCGGCAGGGGGCATTTCAGGCCCTTGAGATCGAGCTCGCGCACGTCCGACCGCCGCTCAGGGGCGCCGGGCCGGCACGCCGCCGCGCCGCAGCAGGAACACGCCCTGGGCGCCGAACAGGTTCCAGATCCACCAGGGTGCATCGACGCGCACGCGGCTGCCGCCCGCATCCAGCGCGAACGAGCGCTCCATGACGATGTCCGCCTTCTCGCACAGGGACACGAAGTCGCGGATGGTGCACAGGTGGATGTTGGGCGTGTCGTACCAGGCGAACGGCATGTTGGGCGTCACCGGCATATGGCCGGCGAAACCGACCTGCAGGCGGATGCGCCAGTGGCCGAAATTGGGGAACGACACGATCGCCCGGCGGCCGATGCGCAGCATCTGCTCCAGCACCTGGCGCGGGTGACGTGTCGCCTGCAAGGTCTGCGACAGCACCACATAGTCGAAGGCGTCGTCGGGATAGGCGCCGAGGTCGGTGTCCGCGTCCCCCTGGATGACCGAGAGGCCGCGGGCGACGCAGCTGTTGACGCCTTCGCGCGACAATTCGATGCCGCGCCCGTCGACGCCGCGCTCGCGCTCCAGCAGCTCGAGCAGGGCGCCGTCGCCGCAGCCGACGTCGAGCACGCGGGCGCCGCGCTCCACCATGTCGGCCACCAGCAGCAGGTCGACGCGCCGGGCAGTGGGGGGCAGGACGGCGGAGGGCGTCGACGGCTCCGCCTTCGCCGCGGCACGATCCTCGCTCACAGGCCGCGCGCCCGGGCGGCGGCGGCCAGGAAGCCGCCGGTCGTCGCAAACAATTCCGGCTCGTCGAGCAGGAACGCGTCATGGCCCTTGTCGGTCTCGATCTCGACGAAGCTCACGGACGCGGCCACCGCGTTGAGGGCGTGCACGATGGCCCGCGAGCCGGCGGTGGGGAACAGCCAGTCGGAGGTGAAGGACACGACGCAGAAGCGCGTGCGGCTGCCCGTGAAGGCGTTGGCCAGCACGCCGCCGTAGTCGGCGGCAAGGTCGAAATAGTCCATGGCGCGCGTGAGGTAGAGGTAGCTGTTGGCGTCGAAGCGCTCGACGAAGGCCTCGCCCTGGTAGCGCAAATAGCTTTCCACCTGGAAGTCGGCATCGAAGGAGAAGGTCGGGGCCGCGCGGTCCTGCAGCCGCCGGCCGAACTTGCGGTGCAGCGTGGCCTCGGAGAGATAGGTGATGTGGGCGCCCATGCGCGCCACGGCGAGCCCTTTCGACGGCTTGGCGCCGTCGACGAAGTAGCGGCCGCCGCGCCAGTCCGGATCCGCCATCACCGCCTGGCGGCCGACCTCGTGGAAAGCGATGTTCTGAGCGGAGTGGATGCAGGCGGTGGCGATCGGGATGGCGGCGAACACCCGCTCGGGGAAGCTCGCCGCCCATTGCAGCACCTGCATGCCGCCCATCGAGCCACCGACGACGCAGAACAGGTTGTCGATGCCCAGGCGGTCGAGCAGCAGCGCCTGGGCCCGCACCATGTCGCGCACGGTGACCACGGGGAAGTCGAGGCCGTAGGGCTCGCCCGTCGCCGGGTTGAGCGAGGCGGGGCCGGTGGTGCCGAGGCAGCCGCCGACGACGTTGGCGCAGATCACGAAGAAGCGGTCGGTGTCGACCGGCCGGCCCGGGCCGACGAGCGTCTCCCACCAGCCCCGCTTGCCGGTGACCGGGTGGATGTTGGCCACGTGCTGGTCGCCCGTCAGGGCGTGGCAGACGAGGATGGCGTTGGAGCGGGCGGCGTTGAGCGTGCCGTAGGTCTGGTAGGCGATCTGCCAGGGCGCCAGCAGCACACCGGCGTCCATGGCGAGCGGCCGATCGGCGCCGAACGCCATCACCGGGCTCGACGGCGCGTCGGCCTCCGATCCGGCCGGTGCCGGTTCGGCCGCGTCGCCGCGGCGGCCGAGGCGATGCGGAGGAGGATCAGGAAGCGGATGTGCAGACGCCACGACCATGGCCTCCCGGACAGCGCACAAAAAACCCGGCCGGATATGTGCATCGGGGCCGGGTCAACAAAGCTGTCCACGGCCCTTTAGCGATTTGTTTAACGTGGCTGCAAGCCGGCCGGCCAAATCACCACAATGGTTTCGATTAGGCCGTGCCGACACATCAGTCAAGTCGTTCGCTATAGCGGACAGCGGCCACGCCGCACCCTGGCCTGGCGGCTTTCTCCGCCGCCCAAAGGGGCCTACAAGCCGCTGGAACGCGTCCCGGCAATCCTTGAGACTGGACCGCCATGTCAGAGCCCATCAGCCCCACGGCCACCGCCCAGCTCGGAGTGCTGCGCCAGGAGATCGACCGCATCGATGCGGAGATGCACACCCTGTTGATTGAGCGCAGCCAGATCATCGATCGGCTGATCACGGTGAAGAGCACCCAGGCCTCGGGCTCGGCCTTCCGGCCCGGCCGCGAAGCGGCGATGATGCGGGCGATCGCCGCCCGCCACCACGGTTCGCTGCCACTCGACACCGCCGAGGGCATCTGGCGCGTCATCATCGCCACCTTCACGTTCCTGCAGGCGCCGTTCAGCGTGCACGCGGACGTGTCGTCCGGCGACGGCCCGATGCGCGACTCGGCCCGCTTCCATTTCGGCTTCACCGTGCCCTACCTGCCTCACCCGGGCGCTGCGGCGGTGATCGCCGCGGTGGCGGCCTCGGCCGGCGACGTCGGCATCTTCCGCCCCGACAGCGGCACCTCCTCGGGCCCGTGGTGGGAGGCGCTCACCGGCCCCGGCACGCCCAAGATCATCGCCCGGCTGCCGTTCATCGAGCGGCGGGACCATCCGGCCGCCACTCCGATCTTCGTCGTCTCCAAGCCGCTGGCCGACGCCGCCGTGCGCGAGACGGTGCTCGTGGCGGCTCACGTCGAGCGATGGCGGCGCAGCGCCCAGACCCAGCTCGCGCCGCTGGGCGCCGAGGTGATCGGCAGCGCCGGCCTGCGCGATGGCCTCTCGGTGCTGATCGCCATGCCCGGCACCACCGGCCTCGACGTGCTGCAGGAGACCCTGGCCCGGGCCACCGGCGGCCGGGCGGACCTCACCGAGGTCGGCAGCCACGCCGACCGCTTCCGCCTGCCCGACGCGGCCACCCGGCCGGACCCGGCGCTGGCCCCGACGGCGTGAACGGTGGACAGCCTCAGCTGCGGGCGCGCCCTCTGCCCCGGCTGCGAACGCCGCCATCCGCATGGGGGAATGGCTGCCCGGCGTCCTCCGCCGAAGCCTCGGCTTCCCGACGCTTGCAGAGATCGATGATGATCCGCGTCGTGCGGTAGATGTGCTCGCGCCCGAGCGACTCCGCCCGCGTCGCCTGCCGCTCGCGGAGCGCGTCGCAGAGGGCAAGGTGGTCGTCGTGAGCGTGGCTGACGATGTCGCGGTTGAACCAGCTGTACCTGAGGTTGCTGATGACCGGCATCTTTTGAATGCGGGCCAGCAGCTCGCAGAGGTGGCGGTTGCCCGAGGCGAGGAAGATGGCTGTGTGGAATTCCTGGTTCAGGTCGATCCACCGGTCGCACACGGCGTTCGACCATTCATTGCGGGCCAGCAGTTCGTCGGTGGCCGCCAGAATGCCGCGCAGCTGTCCGAACTGCGCATCGCTCAGCCCGGCCTCGGCGGCCTGGCGGTTGGCCAGGCCCTCCAGCGTGCAGCGAACCTCGAAGATGTCGGCGATATCCTTGGCCGAGTACGTTCGGACGACGTAGCCTGCGTTCGGCGTATAGGTGAGCAGGCCTTCCGCCGCCAGCACGGAGAGGGCCGAGCGGACCGGTGTGCGCGAGCAGCCAAGGCGCGATGCCAGTTCCGCCTCGTTCATATGCTGCCCACCGGCGTGCTCTTCACGCAGGATGCCGTTACGCAGTTTGGAGAGGACCGATTCGCCGCGCGTCATCGCGGCGCGCGCGGGCTCGGCCGGCCGGGCTCCCGCGCGGGTCGCCGCAGGGCTTTGGTTCGGGCCGGCCGACGTCACGGCAGGAGGCCGTCCGGCTGGCCGGACGCCGCCGCCACCAGCGTGTTGCGGCGCTCGTTGACCGTGAGCTGGAACACGTCCGGCCGGGAATAGTGGCCGACGGAATCGAACAGGGCCTTGGCGTTGATGATCGCCGTCGGATCGAGGTCGGCGATCAGGATGGTGTCCCCTTCGTAGGCGGGCTCGGCCAGGAACCGGCCGGTCGGATCGACGATGCAGCTCCCGCCGGCCGACACCGTCCGATCCGGCTCGTTGCCCAGGCCGGCCGCGTATTCGGGCGGGTAGTCGCGCTGGCGCGTGAACTGGTTGCAGCCGAGGACGAAGCAGCCTCCCTCCATGGCGATGTGCTGCATGGTAGCGCTCCACAGCTCCCCGCTGGCCGCGGTGGGCGCGCAATAGATGGTCACGCCGTCGGCGTACATCTTCGTCCGCAGCAACGGCATGTAGTTCTCGTAGCAGAGCGCCGCCCCGATGTTGCCGATCTCCGTCTTCAACACGGGAAGGGTCGATCCGTCGCCGAAGCCCCACAGCATGCGCTCGTTGCCCGTCGGCATCAGCTTGCGGTGCTTGCCCAGGAGGCGCCCGTCCGGACCGAAGAACAGCACGGTGCAATAGAGGGTGCCTCCGTCTCGCTCGGTGACGCCGATGACCACGTGCTGGCGTGTCTCGGCCGCAATGGTCGAGAGGGCCTCCGTCGCGGGGCCGGGAACCTCGATCGCGCTCTGCCAATAGGTGACGAAATGGCCGCTCTCGCGCAGGTCCGGCGGCGCCGAGCGGCCCAGCCGCATGCGCGTCGCCATCGGACTGTCGAAGTTGAACCCTCGCGGGTAGCCCGAGAGGAAGGCTTCCGGAAAGACGCAGAGCCGTGCGCCCCGGCCGGCGGCATCCGCCGCATAGGCCCGCACCCGGTCCAGCGTGCCCGCCACGTCGAAGACGGCCGGGGTGCCCTGGACCACCGCGACGCGGACCGGATCGAGACGGGCGAGATAGGGAGAATGCGTATCCAAGGTTGGCTCCTCACACTGTCGGCGGGTTGCAGCACGCATCGTGCCAGACCGGCAGATTGGACACAATAATTGCAAGAGATGGTTCGAGATCCCCCCTCCCTGAGCCTGCCCCTCGGCGATGCGTCGTCGGGTTCGCAGTGTGCGCGGCTCGCCACCGAGACGTGACGCTCAGCCAAATGGCGCAATACTGAACGGACGCTGCCGAAGATGTGAGCACGACGACCGCCAGGGTCGCACGCGCGGCGGCAAGTGGCCGCTCGCGGTGCCGGCGGACCGCAGCTGCTGTACCCGATTGTATCCAATATCGCGTAAAGCGGCTCGGTGTGGCACCGATCGTGCATTGCTTGGCCCGGCAGGACATCCCACCGGGGCCCCTCATGAGCGTACGCGTCAGACAAGCGAAGCGGCGGTTCGAGACGCCCGGCGTGGCGATCGAAGCGATCGCCCCCGCGCCCCTCATCCGCTTCCGCCAGGTCGGGCTCGACATCGGCGGCCGTACGATCATCGACGGCGTGTCCCTCGACATCCGCGGCGGCGAGGTGGTCTGCGTCGTGGGGCCGTCGGGCTGCGGAAAGACGACGCTGCTGCGCATGATTGCCGGCTTCGTCCAGCCGACCGCCGGCACGGTCACGTTCAATGGCCAGCCGACCGCCGCGCCCAGGCCCGACGTCGCCATCGTCTTCCAGGACTACGGCAAGGCCCTGCTGCCGTGGCGGACCGCGGCAGGAAACGTCGCACTGGCGCTCGAGGCCATCGGCCTGCCCAAGCCGCAAAGGCCGGCGCGAATCGCCGAGCTGCTCGCGCTGTTGGGCTTGGGCGGCCACGCGGACAAATATCCGGCGGCGATGTCCGGGGGAATGCAGCAGCGGCTGCAGATCGCCCGGGCACTCGCCCAGGAGCCGACCGTGCTGCTCATGGACGAGCCGTTCGGTGCGCTCGACGCCATGACCAGGCAGCACCTGCAGGACGAACTGCTGCGAATCGTGACCGACCGCGGCATCACGGTCTTCTTCGTCACGCACGATCTGGAGGAGGCGATCTATCTTGCCGACCGCGTCATCGGTCTGGCGCCCAATCCCGGCCGCGTCGCCCGCGAGTTCGATATCGGGCTGGCCCGGCCACGCGACCAGCTGGCGACGATCGAGCACCCCGATTTCCTGCGCCTGCGGCGCGCGCTGTTCGAATTCATCAAGGCGGCCGAATCGTGAGCGGCTTGGCGTCCCGGGCCGACCGCGCACGCGGCCTGTGCCTCCCCCTCGGCGGGCTGCTGGTCGCGGAGGCCGCGGCCCGCATTTCCGGGCTCGACAGCACCACCTTGGCTGCCCCGTCCGCCATCGCCGGCGCGGGCGCGCGGGCAGCCCTCGACGGCTCGCTGTTCGCGGCGACGGCGCAGACGCTCGGGGCCGCCTTCGCCGGGCTCGTCATCGGCGTTGTTTTGGGCCTGGCCGCCGGCATCGCCTTCGGCCTCGTCCGCCCGCTCGACCGGCTCATGGAAGTCACCGTGGAGTTGATCCGGCCGGTGCCGCCGGTCGCCATTATCCCGATCCTCATCATCGTGTCAGGTCTGGGCTTCAGGACCGAGGTGACGACCGTGGCGTTCGCCTGCATCTGGCCGGCCCTCATCCTGTCGCGGTCGGCCGTCAGAGGGGTGGAGCCACGCCTGATCGAGGTCTCCCGCGCGCTGCGGCTGTCGCCCCTGGCGCGCATCGGCAAGATCATCATGCCGTCGATCCTGCCGAATATCGTGGTGGCGGTCCGGCTCTCCGTCGGATTTGCCCTCATCGTCGCCATCACCGTCGAGATGACGGCCAACCCGGTCGGGTTGGGCTACGCCATGATCGAGGCGCAGCAGGCGCTCGATCCCGCCCTGATGCTCGCCGTGCTGCTGTGGATCGGCGGCATCGGCTGGGCCCTCAATGCCCTGCTCCTGCTGCTCGCGGCACGGGTGATGGGCGCAGCCGCGCGCCAGGCGCCGTCGCCATGAGCGTGTCCCGCCTCGCCTGGATTGCCGCCAGCGCGCTCGTGTTCTGCGTCATCGTCGCGGCCTGGCAGCAAGCGGCCGACGCCCGCGTGTTTTCGCCGGTGTTCTTCCCGGGGCCCGATCGCATCTGGAGCGCGCTTCATCGGGGCTGGACCCAGGGCGATCTGGCGGCGCGCACGGCAACGACGCTCGGCCACATGCTCGTCGGCTGGCTGCTTGCGTCCGTCGTCGGCGTGGCGCTCGGCGCCGTGATCGGGCTGTCGCCGCTCGCCTCGGCCTACCTGAAGCCGACCCTCGAGCTGCTGCGCCCGTTGCCGGCCTCCGCCACGATCCCGGTCGCCATCGCCCTGCTGGGCCTCGGTGAGAGCATGGTCCTGGCGGTGATCGCCTTCGGCGCGGTATGGCCCATGCTGGTGGGGACGATGCACGGCGTCCAGTCGGTCGAGCCGAGGCTCTTGGAAGTGGCGCACGCGCTCGGCATGCCGCGCCGGCGCGTCATCCGCGACATCGCGTTGCCCAGCGCCATCCCGGACATCCTGGCGGGGCTACGGCTCAGCCTCACCGTTGCGCTCATCCTGACCGCGGTCACGGAGATGATGGCCGGCGGCGACGGCCTCGGGGCGGCCATCCTCGACGCCGGCCGCCTGATGAGGTCGGCGAACGTTTTCGCCGGGGTCGCCATCCTGGGGCTCATCGGAATGGCCGGGGCGATGCTGCTGTCCATCCTGGAAGCTCGCTGCCTGCGCTGGCGGCTCGCGTCCTGACCCTCGACGGCCATGCCGACACCAAAAACCGCTCTCCACGGGGGTGCGCACGGCGGACCTCCTCGCATCGCTACTCCATCGAAAGGCCTTCGGATGCGTCCCTCGTTCATTCTCCGCGTCGCCGCGCTCGCGCTGCTGCCGATGGCCGCCCATGCGGGCGAGCCGGTGAAGCTCGGTCTGGCGCCGACGAGCGATTTCCTGGCAGCCTACGTCGCGCTGGATCAGGGATTGTTCAGGAAGCACGGTCTCGACGTGACCTACGTCCCAGCCATGGGTGGCACGGCGATGCCTGCGCTGACGGCGGGCTCCTTCGACGTCTTGGGTTCGGGCGTGCCGAGCGCCCTTTCGGCGGCCGACGCCGGCCTGACGCTCAAGATCATCGCCGGCGGCTCGGTCCTGCCGACCTTCGGCAAGCTCGGCATCGTGGCGCGCGCGGGCAGCGGCATCAACGCGCCCGCGGACTTCGTCGGCAGGAAGGTGGCGGTGAGCGGCCTGAACTCGATCCTGCACATCGCCGCCCGCAACTGGCTCATGGAGAACGGCGTCGACCCGGGTCGGGTCAAATGGGTCGAAGTTCAGTTTGCCCAGCACGCCGACGTCATGAAGGGCGGGCAGGTCGATGCCGCGGTGATGACCGACCCGTTCTTCTCACGCGCCGTCGACCAGGCCGTCGGCTATGCGGCCGGTCCCGTCTACGAGAAGGCCCCGGCCGGGGTGATGCTCGGCTCATACGTCGCCACCGACGACTGGATCGCCAGGCACCCGGCAGAGCTGGCCGCCTTCCGCGCGGCTCTCGACGACGGGCGGCGGTTCGTCGCCGACAACAAGCCCGCCGCGCTGGAGAGCCTGGCGCGATACACCAAGCTGCCGCCCGATGCGCTCAAGCTGCTCGGCTTCCCCAACCTGCAAAGCACCGTCGCGCCCGCCAACATAGATTGGTGGATCGCGGCCATGCAGCGTCAAAAGCTGTTTCTCACCGATCCGAAGGCGGCGGACATCATTCAGCCGTGAGAGAGTGGCTCGCGTAGCCTCTATCGCCCTGGCCGAGGCGGGGCCGAGGCCGCCGCATGGCCGAGCCCAGGTGCGGGCCCTCTGACCTGCTCGCCATCGACGAGGCCTGCACGTTCCCGATCCTGACCGGACAATGGGACATCGGGCCGGGCGAAGAACACGCGCAAGGGTTTTCCCACTCTGCGCGCCATTCCCGCCCATGCGCTGGCCCCGCGACGACGCGTCAGCTCTCCTCCCGTCGGGCTTTGGCGAAAAGCGGTGTCACAAACCGGGGCAGATGCGCTAAAGCAAGCGGTTACGGGCGCTCAGTGCCTGTCATCAGACGGTGGCGCGCCGACGGCACGGCCGCCCGCGTGTAGACTGGAGTTCACCATGGCCCCTCGCCCGATCCGTCCGGAGCCGCGCCCCGGCGTCCTGTCGATCGCTCCCTACATCCCCGGCCGCAGCGAAGCGCCCGGCGTCGCCAAGGTCTACAAGCTGTCCTCCAACGAGACGCCGCTGGGCCCCAGCCCGCGCGCGGTCGAGGCCTACAGAGCGGCGGCGGCCCATCTGGAATCCTACCCGGACGGCTCCTCGCTGCGCCTGCGCCGCGCCATCGCCGATCGCTTCGGGCTCGATGCCGACCGCATCGTCTGCGGCGCAGGCTCGGACGAATTGCTGACCATGATCACCGATGCCTACATCGGCCCGGGTGATGAGGGTGTCTTCACCCAGCACGGCTTCCTGGTCTACCGCATCGCCATCCTGGCGGCGGGCGGCACGCCCGTGACGGCGCCGGAGCACCGGCACCGCGCCGATGTCGACGCCATCCTGGCGTCCGTCACCGCGCGCACCAAGGTCGTCTTCCTCGCCAACCCCAACAACCCGACCGGCACCTATCTGCCGGCGACCGAGATCGAGCGGCTGCACGCCGGTCTGCCCCCGCACGTGCTGCTGGTCATCGATGCGGCCTATGCCGAATACGTCACTCGCGACGACTACGTCTCCGGCCTGGAGCTCGCGGAACGTCACGACAACGTCGTGATGACGCGGACCTTCTCCAAGATCCACGGCCTGGCGGCACTCCGCATCGGCTGGGCCTACGGCCCGGCCCACCTTGTGGACGCCCTGAACCGCATCCGCGGCCCGTTCAACGTCGGCGCCCCGGCCATCGCGGCGGGCGCGGCGGCGATCGGCGACGAGGGCCATGTGGCCGCCGCCGTCGCCCACAACAACCGCTGGCTGCCGTGGCTGACCGAGGAGATCGGTAAGCTCGGCCTCGCCGTAACGCCGAGCGTCGCCAACTTCGTGCTGGTGCATTTTCCCGACGAGCCGGGACGCGCGGCACGGGACGCCGACGCCTTCCTGGTCAAGCGCGGCCTCGTGGTGCGGGCGGTCGCGGCCTATGGCCTGCCCGATGCCCTGCGCGTGACCATCGGCAGCGAAGAGGCCAACCGGCTGCTGGTCGCAGCCCTGGCCGAGTTCCAGGCCGCGACAGCCCCGGCGCCCGAGGCGCGCGTCGCTCATGCCTGAGCGCCTCGCGCAGCGGCTCGCCGCCCCGCTGGTGGATCGGCTGGCGATCGTCGGCATCGGCCTCATCGGCTCGTCGATCGCCCGTGCCGTGCGCCAGCGCGGGCTGGCGCGCCACATCGCCATCGCCGACCACGACCCCGCGGCGGCGGACACGGCCCGACGTCTCGGTCTCGGCGACGCGGTGGGAACGGACGCGGCGGCGGCGGCGCGCGCCGCCGACGTCGTCATCCTCTGCGTGCCGGTCGGCGCTTGCGGCGCCGTGGCGGCGGCCATCGCGAGCGCCCTGAAGCCGGGGGCAATCGTCTCCGACGTGGGTTCGGTGAAGGCCTCCGTCGTCACCCAGGTGGCCCCGCACCTGCCGCTCGGCGTGCATTTCGTGCCCGCCCACCCGGTCGCCGGCACCGAGAACTCGGGCCCGGAGGCGGGTTTCGCCGGCCTGTTCCTCAACCGCTGGTGCATCCTGACGCCGCCGGAAGGCGCCAACCCGGAGGCGGTCGCGGCGTTGCGCGCGCTCTGGGAGGGGATGGGGGCCAATGTCGAGGTGATGACCGCCGAGCATCACGATCTCGTGCTCGCGATCACCAGCCACCTGCCGCACCTCATCGCCTACAACATCGTCGGCACCGCCGCCGACCTGGAGACGGTGACGCGCTCCGAGGTGATCAAGTTCTCGGCCGGCGGCTTCCGCGACTTCACCCGCATCGCGGCCTCCGACCCGACCATGTGGCGCGACGTGTTCCTGCACAACAAGGACGCTGTGCTGGAGATGATCGGCCGCTTCAACGAGGATCTGGCGGCCCTGGCGCGCGCCATCCGCTGGAGCGATGGCGACGCGCTGTTCGAGCTCTTCACGCGCACGCGGGCCATCCGGCGCGGCATCATCGACCTCGGCCAGGAGACGGCGGAGCCTGATTTCGGCCGGCGTCACGCCGAGGCGGAGCCGGAGTGATCGACGCGCAGCCGCCGGTCTGCGACCTGCAATTGATGCGGGTCGCAACGGCGGTGCGCACCTTTCTGGAGCCGACCTGGGACATCTGGCACGCGTCGAGCGAGCGGCGCGAGCCGCCGTCTCGCGGCACCTGCGGCCGGTCGAGCCTGTTCCTCCAGCGCGTCCTCGGCGAGGATTTTGCTGTCCTCAGCCGCTGGACGAGCGGCACCCCCAGGCTTGCCGCGGACGCGCCGAACCTTGGCCCCTACGGCTTCCATGACGGCCGCGCCTGGCAGGCGCACGCCTGGCTGGTGGCGGGCGCGTGGATCGTCGACGTGACCGCCGATCAGTTCGGCGCGCCCCCGGTCATCGTCGCCGCCCGCGACGATCCGCGTTATGGCGCGGGCAACGATACCGCCCCGGCGCGAGCGCGGACGGCGCGGCGCCAGGCCGTCGACCGGCTCTGGCCGCATTGGACCACGTCGGTCCCGCGCCATGGCCTGCGGGCGCGATGGGCGGAACGCGGCCGGACGGAGGCCTGGCCTTCGCCCGCAGGCACGCAGGCGGCGCGCCGCGAGGTGCGGCCGCACGCTTGACGATCCGAGCGCACGAGGGCTCTGCTTCGTCAGCGAGAGCGGCATTTCACGCAGCGGTCGGCGCGGTCCGGCCGGGGCATTGGTGCCGCCCGCGCGGGGGCAGGAGCCTGTCACGGCCGGGTGCGGTCGTCCGGCCGGGACGGAGGCTTCACGTTTTTGGATGTGGGCGCCTTCTGCGCGATCGGGCAAGGCCGCCGGATCACCAGGCGCCCGAGGGACGGGGCGCACCATGGGGCTGAACGTGAACATGAGCTGGCTGCGGCCACGGTCGCCGAAGCTGAGCAAGCTCGCCGAAGTCGGCTGGCTGCTGGAATCGCAGAGCTCCGGCTTCATCTGGGACGCGCCGCGGAAGGTATCGCGGTCCGAGCCGACGCCCAAGCACGCCAAGTCCGTCGCCTATTGCCCGGCCGTGCTCGACTATGAGTCGCGGCTGTTCGAGGTGGTGTCGCCGATCGACCTGCACCTCAAGTTCGCCGTCGACGAGCAAACCAAGGTCCCGCGCCTCATCAACGGGGCCGGCGACGCCTCCTCGATCCGCACCAAGCACCTCAGCCAGATGGTGGTCATCGTCTCGCCGAAGGAGTGGCGCCATCCCAGCCGCCCGTTGCTGCAGATGATGACGCCCTACATCTTCATCGCCGACGAGCCGGTCTACATCAATCAGATGCCGCCATTCGTGCATTACCGGCCGGCGGCGCTCCCCGGCCTGCTGATCGGCGGGCGGTTTCCCATCGACGTGTGGCCGCGCCAGCTCGTCTGGGCCTTCGAGTGGTACGATCCCAAGCAGGACATCGTCATCCGCCGCGGCGAGCCGCTGTTCTACGTGCGCTTCGAGACCCAGGATCCGTCACGCCCCGTGCGCCTCATCGAGGCGGACATGACGCCGACCTTGCAGGAATACATCAAGGGCCTGTCCGGGGTGACCAACTACGTGTCGCGCACCTTCTCGCTGTTCAACACGGCGCGGCAGCGTCGGCCCAAGACCTTGCTCACGCCCAAGGTGCGGTAGCGCTGCCAGGCCACGCAACCGATAGAGCATTTCCGCGTTTCTTCGAATCGCCGAAATGCTCTATCTGTTTGATCTGTCGCGTTTTCTTCACGCGAACCGGCGTCCACTTCGCTCGAAAACGCTCTACTAAGTCGCGCCAGGGCTATGTTTGGCTGGAACTCACCCCGCCCCATGGGTTGGGCGGCCTACGCGTTCGACATTGCGACCATAACGACGGCGAGAGCGAGGGCCGTCGATGAGGCGGGTGCCAAACTGCGAAGCATGGTTTCGCAATCGCCATAGGCGTCGGGCTCGCGCTCGTCTGCATCGGCTACTGGTGGCCGATGGAAGAAAAGCCGCCAGGCCGATGGCAACGGGCATGTAATATAACTCAATATTTCTGTAGTATTCAGTAGAGCGGCGGGATACGAGCAACGACGAACGGGCCGACCATCACCTGCCCGTTGGCGAGCACGACCGTCGGCAGCGTCGTCATCGCCGGGCCTGCGCCGGACGTCGCGGCCGGCCGGCCGAGCATGCCGAGACCGCCCGCGATCAGCCCGCCGAGCCCGCCGCCACGCCCGGAAAGGGCGCCGACGAGTTCGCCCAGACCGGCGGCCCGCGCGGTGATGCGGCCGGACGGACGGTGCTGGTCGTCGAGCGCGAGCGTGCCGTTGGCCTCCAGACGCTGCGGGCCCTTGTCGAGCTTGAGCAGCACCAGATCGAGCGCGCCGCCGCGGGCGCGCCATTGCTCGAACTGGGCGGGGCCGGCGCCGGTGAAGAAGGCACTGGCCTGAGTGGCGGTGGACTGCAGCTCCAGGGATGCGGGCTCGGCCGAGCGCAGCAGCTGGTCGAGCATGGGGATCGTCGCCTTGTCGAGACGGCTCACCAGATCGTAGGCGCCCTGCTCGGCCGGCCGGTCCGGATCGGGCCGCACATGGGCTTCGAACAGCTGGCCGCGCGCCAGCGGCGTCTCGCCGCCGTTGGCGGCAACCAGCGTGAGGTTGGGCTCCCGGATGACGGTCGACATGCGCACCAGGCCGCCCTGGCCGCGCCGCACGCTGATGTCGAAGGCTGCCCAGCCGAGCTTGGCCGACTGGCCGGTCACGGTCGACTTGACGACGAGCGGCCCCCGGAGATCGGCGACCACCAGATTGGGGTCGTAGATCTGCGCGGCGGCAATGAAATGGGCGACGCTGCCTTCGATCGGCCCCTGCGGCGTATTGCCGGAGAATGTGGGCGCCTCGCAGGCGAGCTCGAAGCGCATGGGAAAGCCGGCCACGTGCCGGTTCGGGCACACCCAGTTGCGCCCCTGCGCCGCCTCCTGGGCGAACCAGCCTTCCATCGCCGCCTCGACCCGCTGGCGCGCCACGAACCAGAAGGCACACCAGGCGATCGCCAGGACCAGCAGCACGAAATAGGGGAGATACAGGGCCCAGCGGAACGGTCGACGGGGCTGGGGCGCGCGTTCTGGGGACCTGTCGCTCACACGGAACTCCTCGCTTGGGCCTGTCGGGCACGGCCGGCCGCTCATACCATGCAGGCCGGATTTGAGGCGACATGATGCTCACCGAGGCCGGCGCGATGGTTGGCCGGGTGAACCCACGACGATATCGAGCCGGAGGGCCGGGGCTTGACCCCGCTATGCATCCACTCAAGAAGAGGGCCACGCCTGCGCATCGCGACCTCCAGCCTTGAAGAACGATATCGACCATGTGGGCCTTTCCTCCCCGCTCGCAACCGCGCCGTCGCAGCCGCCCGGCGGGCCGGAGGCCGGCATGAGCGCGGCCGGCGAAGACCTGTGGGTGTTCGGCTACGGCTCGCTGATGTGGCGGCCGGGATTCCCCTTCCTCGAGCGCCATATCGGCCGCGTGCACGGCTATCACCGCTCGCTCTGCGTCTATTCGCACTACCACCGCGGCACGCCCGAGGAGCCCGGGCTGGTGCTCGGCCTCGACCGGGGCGGCTCCTGCCGCGGCTCGACCTTCCGGGTGGCGGCCGCGCGGCGCGACGACACCATCGCCTATCTGCGCGAGCGCGAGCAGGTCACCTCGGTCTATCTGGAGCGCACCGCCTCCGTCACGCTCGACAGCGGCGTCGCCATCCGGGCGCTGGTCTACATCGTCGATCGGACACATCCGCAGTACGCCGGCCGGCTGGCGCCGGCGGAGGTGGTGCGCCTGGTGCGCCATGGCGTCGGCCAATCGGGCGTCAACCCGGACTATGTCCGCAGCACGCACGCGCAGCTGCTGGAGCTCGGCGTGCACGACCCGGTGCTGAGCCACGTGGTCGGCGCGCTGGAGGCGGCGGAATAGTGGCGCCGTGCTCCGATTCTTGTCATGGTTTGGACTGACCTTGCGCAGCCCATGAACCGGCCCGATCCACCCGACACCACCCTCACCGTCGCCATCGTCGACGACAACCTCGTGCGGGCCGCGATCCTCGAGGAAGGCCTGCACATGGCCGGGATCGCCCAGGTCAGCGTGCTCTCCGGCAAGACCAACCTGCTGCGCCAGCTCGTTGCCCTCGACCCGGACGTGGTGATCATCGACCTGGAGGATCCCAGCCGCGACGTGCTGGAGCAGATGTTCCAGGTGTCGCGGGTGGTGGCGCGGCCCGTCGCGATGTTCGTCGACCGCTCCGACCGGGCCATGATCGAGGCCGCGGTGGACGCCGGCGTCTCCGCCTACATCGTCGACGGGCTCAAGCGTGAGCGGGTGAAGCCGATCGTCGACATGGCCATCAGCCGTTTCAACGCCTTCAGCCGCCTCAGGGGCGAACTGGAGGCAACCAGGACCGAGCTTGCCGAACGCAAGGTCATCGACCGCGCCAAGGGCATCCTGATGAAGAACCGCGGCATCGGCGAGGAGGAGGCCTACGCGCTGCTGCGCAAGACGGCCATGAACCAGAGCCGCAAGCTGGTCGAGGTGGCGCGCAGTCTCGTCACCGCCGCGAGCCTGCTCGACGGGGGTGAGCCATGAGCGAGATCGTGCGCGCGGGCTTCATCCCCCTGCTCGACGCGGCGCCCCTCATCGTCGCCGCACGCCTGGGCTTCGCCGAGGCGGAGGGCCTCACCCTCGACCTCGCGCGCGAGACCAGCTGGGCCAACATCCGCGACCGCGTCGCCATCGGCCATTTCGACGTGGCGCACATGCTGGCACCGATCCCCGTGGCCGCCGCCCTCGGCCTGCTGCCGCTCGCCGCGCCGATGATCGCGCCCTTCTCCTTCGGGCTCGGCGGCAACGCCGTGACCCTCTCGCGCCCGCTCTGGCAAGCCCTCGCCGCCGCCGGCGCGGGTACCGGCGGGGCACCGGCGGCGGTCGGCGCCGCGCTGGCGCAGGTGATCGCGGCCCGGCTGGCTGCGGGCCAGCCGCAGCTCACGCTGGCCGTGGTATTCCCGTTTTCGGCTCACAATTACGAGCTGCGTTACTGGCTCGCCGCCTGCGGCATCGAACCCGACCGCGACGTACGCATCGTGGTGGTGCCGCCACCCTTCGTCGTCGATGCGCTGCGCGAGGGGGTGGTCGACGGCGTCTGCGTCGGCGAGCCGTGGAACTCGCTCGCCGTGGAGGCGGGCGTCGGCGTCATCGCCGTCACCGGCGCCGCCATCTGGCGCTCGGGACCGGAGAAGGTGCTGGGCATGCGCACCGATTGGGCGGAGTCTCATGCGGAGACGCTGGCGGCGCTGTTGCGGGCTCTCTATCACGCCTCGCTGTGGTGCGGCGCGCCACAGAACCGGGCGGAGCTGGCGCGTTTGCTGGCCGGCCCGGACCTGCTCGACAAGCCGGCGCCGATCCTGGAGGCGGCGCTCGACGGCCGGCAGGTCATCGCCGACGTCGCGGCAGGCGAGCCGCATGGACCGCTGCTGACCTTCGGCGGCCCGGCCGCCACCTTCCCGTGGGCCAGCCACGCGCTGTGGTTCTACAGCCAGATGGTGCGGTGGGGCCACGCCGGCTACCGGCCCGATGCGGTGCTCGCGGCACGCCGCGCCTACCGGCCGGACCTCTACCGCGCCGCGCTCAAGCCCTGGGATGTCGACCTGCCCTCCGCCAACGCCAAGGTGGAAGGGGCGCTGACGGCCCCGACCGCCGTCGCGTCCACCCGCGGACGGCTGGTGCTCGGCCCGGACGGCTTCTTCGACGGCCGCATCTTCGATCCGGACCGCATCGAAGAGTACCTCGCCGGGTTTGCCGACGGGCCGCGCGGCGACTCCTGAACCTAAGCTTCAACGCAAGGTGGCCCGGCCGTGCCGGGGCGAACCGGGGATCCCCGACTGGCGCCGGAATGCGCGTGCTGCACTGCAAAAAGGCAGTCTTTGCCGATAACATAATCTTGCGATTGCACCCCTTAGAGCGGTATCAAAGTAGGCGTCGGTCGGAGTTCCGAGATCGGGCGAAAGCGCTCTTCTCCTCCACGCGGCAGAATCAGCCAACGATGGCTGAGTAATCTCAAGTACATTTTATGCCCATTGATGGGCGAGCGGCAGCGTTGCCGATGGATGTCTTCACGGCAATTGCCGGATCACACCCATCGCGCGGCGCTTTTTGTCGTTCTCCGGCTTCGCAACTTCGACCCGCCGCTGCGGCGGCTGTATCGGCGAGAGGATCGCGCATGACGTTCAAGCACTTGCCATCGGCGACGTTGACGCGGGCATTGGTCGTGGCCGCGGCGATTGCCGCGCTGGCCGGCGCGGGCGCCATCGCCAAACCGCTCGCGGTGGAGAAGGACGAGCTGAAGCTCGGCTTCATCAAGCTGACCGACATGGCGCCGCTCGCCATCGCCAAGGAAAAGGGCTTCTTCGAGGACGAGGGCCTGTACGTCACCCTGGAGCCGCAGGCCAACTGGAAGGTGCTGCTCGACCGCGTCATCACCGGCGAGCTCGACGGTGCCCACATGCTGGCCGGCCAGCCGCTCGCCGCCACCATCGGCTACGGCACCAAGGCGCGCGTCGTCACCCCCTTCTCCATGGACCTGAACGGCAACGGCGTCACGGTCTCGAACGAGGTGTGGGGCGAGATGAAGCCCAACATCCCCGCCGGCCCCGACGGCAAGCCGGTGCACCCGATCCAGGCGACCGCGCTGAAGCCGGTGGTGGAGCGCTGGAAGGCGGACGGCAAGGCCTTCCGCATGGGCATGGTCTTTCCCGTCTCGACCCACAATTACGAGCTGCGCTACTGGCTCGCCGCGGGCGGCCTGAACCCGGGCTACTACTCCAGGAGCGACACCACCGGCACCATCAAGGCGGACGTGCAGCTGTCGGTGACGCCGCCGCCGCAGATGCCGTCGACGCTCGAGGCCGGCACCATCAACGGCTACTGCGTCGGCGAGCCCTGGAACCAGCAGGCGGTGTTCAAGGGCGTCGGCGTACCGGTGGTCACCGACTATGAGATCTGGAAGAACAATCCGGAGAAGGTCTTCGGCATCACCGCCGAATTCGCCGAGAAGAACCCGAATACCACGCTGGCGCTGGTCAAGGCGTTGATACGCGCGGCCGAATGGCTCGATGCCGACAATGGCGCCCACCGCGCCGAAGCGGTCACCATCCTGGCCAAGCCCGAATACGTCGGCGCCGACGCCGCCGTCATCGCCAATTCCATGACCGGCACCTTCGAATACGAGAAGGGCGACAAGCGGCCGGTGCCCGACTTCAACGTCTTCTTTCGCTACAACGCGACCTTCCCGTTCTACTCGGATGCGGTCTGGTATCTCACCCAGATGCGCCGCTGGGGCCAGATCCCGGACGGCAAGGACGACGCCTGGTACGCCGAGACGGCCAGGAGCGTCTATCGCCCCGACATCTACCTGAAGGCCGCGCGCCTGGTGGTGGAGGACGGCAAGGCCAAGGAAGCCGATTTCCCCTGGTCGTCGGACGGCTATCGGGCGCCCACCGCCGAGTTCATCGACGGCCTCACCTTCGATGGGCGCAAGCCCAACGGCTATCTCGACGCCCTGACCATCGGCCTCAAGGGCAAGCAGACGGTCGAGGGCGCCGACGTGGTCGGGAACTAGGGGCCGCTCATGAGCAGTCACCGAGCGTGCCGCTGGGCGCCCCTCTCTCCGCTTGCGGGGAGAGGGCAGGGTGAGGGGGCCCGCCCCGCGCGGCGCACCGGCCGAGCATTCTCTTGCGAAGTCCCCTCACCCGGCTTGCGCTTTCGCGCAAGCCGGCCTCTCCCCGCACGCGGAGAGAGGTGCGCAGCTGGACCGTTAGCCAGCGTCACGTTGGGCCGGCCTGCCCCGTCAACCTCCGCCAGGACAGCACCATGACCGCCGCCACCGACATGATCCCCGTTGCCTCCCGGACGGACTGGCGCGACGGCGCCTTCCGCCGGCTCGACCGGGCGAAGCCCCACCTCGCCCTGCTCGGCCTCGGCTTCCTGGTCAACCTGGCGCGGGCGGCGCTGGGCGACTGGTCGACGGCGAATTTCAAGGACTTCGTCGCCGGCTTCGTGGTGCCGCTGACGGGCATCGGCCTGTTCCTGCTCGCCTGGGCGGCGCTGGCGCCGCGCGTCGTCACCTCCCTCGGCGCCATTCCCGGCCCGGCGCAGGTGTGGACCCAGGCGGGCGCGCTCTACGCCGACCACACGGCGGAGCGCGCCAAGGAGCGGGCCTTCCACGAGCGCCAGGACGCACGCAACGCCGAGCTCGTCGCCGCCGGCCAGGGCGACAAGGCGAAGGTGCGCGCCTACACCGGCAAGCCGACGTACCTCGACCAGATCGTCACCAGCCTGAAGACGGTGGCGCTCGGCTTCATCATCGCCACCCTGCTCGCGGTCCCGGCCGGCATCGTGTGCGGCCTGTCGCGCACCGTGAACGGCGCGCTGAACCCGCTGATCCAGATCTTCAAGCCGGTATCGCCGCTCGCCTGGCTGCCGATCGTCACCATGGTGGTCTCGGCCCTCTACGTCGACCCGTGGGACGCGATGCCCAAGTCGCTGGTGATCTCGGCGATCACCGTGACGCTCTGCTCGCTGTGGCCGACGCTGATCAACACCGCGCTCGGCGTCGCCTCGATCGACAAGGACCTCGTCAACGTCGGCCGCGTGCTGCAGCTGTCGACGGCGACCACCGTGCGCAAGCTGGTGCTGCCCTCGGCCATGCCACTCATCTTCACCGGGCTGCGGCTGTCGCTCGGCGTCGGCTGGATGGTGCTGATCGCCGCCGAGATGCTGGCCCAGAACCCGGGCCTCGGCAAATTCGTCTGGGACGAATTCCAGAACGGCTCGTCCCAGTCGCTGGCCAAGATCATCGTCGCCGTCATCACCATCGGTCTCATCGGCTTCCTGCTCGACCGCATCATGTTCGCCTTCCAGCAGGCGTTCGCCGCCTCGGCGCGGCGCTGAGGAGGCGGCGATGGCGATCCTGACCCTCACCGGTGTGAACAAGGGCTACGGCGAGGGCGCCGGTGCCACCGACGTGCTGCGCGGCATCGACCTGGAGGTCGAGGAGGGCGAGTTCATCGCCATCGTCGGCTTCTCCGGCTCCGGCAAGACCACGCTGGTGTCGCTGATGGCCGGGCTGATCGAGCCCGATGCCGGCACCATCGCGGTGCGCGGCCGGCCGGTCGCAGGCCCCGGTCCCGACCGCGGCGTGGTGTTCCAGTCCTACTCGCTGATGCCGTGGCTCACCGTGCGCGGCAACATCGAGCTGGCGGTAGAGGCGACGGCGACGGCGCTGACCAGGGCCGAACGCCGCGCCCGCGTGGCCAAATACATCGACATGGTCGGCCTCACCCACGCCGCCGAGCGCAAGCCGGCGGAGCTCTCGGGCGGCATGCGCCAGCGCGTCGCCGTGGCCCGGGCGCTCGCCTGCGAGCCGGACATGCTGCTCATGGACGAGCCGCTGTCGGCGCTCGACGCGCTCACCCGGGCCAAATTGCAGGACGAGTTCGCCACCATCAGCGCCAAGGCCGGCAAGACCATCGTCCTCGTCACCAACGACGTCGACGAGGCGATCCTGCTCGCCGACCGCATCGTTCCGCTCAAGCCCGGCCCCGGCGCGGCGCTCGGCCCGTCCTTCGAGGTGGCGATCCCGCGCCCGCGCGAGCGCGCGGCGCTCAATCACGATCCGGCCTTCAAGCGCCTGCGCGCCGACGTCACCACCTATCTCATGGAGGTCGGCGCGACCCGCGGCGGCGGCAGCGAGGAGCGCTCGCTGCCCGACGTCAAGCCGGTGACGCAGCTGGAGCCTGTGCCGGACGCGGTGCGCGCGGCGGGCCGCTCGGCCTTCCTCGATCGCTACCTGGAGCTCTTCGAGCTGCGCAAGGTCTACCCCACCCCCAAGGGGCCGCTGACCGTCGTCGACGACGTCTCCCTGATCATGAAGAAGGGCGAATTCATCTCGCTCATCGGCCATTCCGGCTGCGGCAAGTCGACGGTGCTGTCGATGGTCGCCGGCCTCAACGGCATCTCCGGCGGCGGCATCGTGCTGGACGGCCGCGAAGTGAGGGGAGCCGGACCGGATCGGGCGGTCGTGTTCCAGGCCCCGTCGTTGATGCCGTGGCTGACGGCGCGCGAGAACGTGGCGCTCGGCGTCGACCGGGTCTACCCGCACGCGTCGGCCGCCGAGCGACGCGAGATCGTCGAATACTACCTCGCCCGGGTCGGCCTCGCCGACGCCATGCACCGGCCGGCCGCCGAGCTCTCCAACGGCATGAAGCAGCGCGTCGGCATCGCCCGCGCCTTCGCGCTCTCGCCCAAGCTGCTGCTGCTCGACGAGCCGTTCGGCATGCTCGACAGCCTGACGCGGTGGGAATTGCAGGACGTGCTCATGGACGTCTGGCGGCGCACGCGGGTGACGGCGATCTGCGTCACCCACGACGTGGACGAGGCGATCCTGCTCGCCGACCGCGTGGTGATGATGTCGAACGGCCCCAACGCCCGCATCGGCAACATCATGGAGGTCGACCTGCCGCGCCCGCGCTCGCGCAAGGAGCTGATCGAGCACCCCGACTACTACGCCTACCGGGAGGAGCTGCTGGACTTCCTCGAGGCCTACGAGGGTGGCGCAAATCCTGCGGCCGAACGGCTGAGCACGATTAGGGACAAGCGCGCCCGCCGCACCGGCCGGCGTGCCGAGGCGGCTCCGCAATGGGCGGCGGAATAGCCGCCATGTCAGCCACGAATTCCGACCACCGCCCCCGGTCCTCCGTCGCCCCTCCGGCAGCGAACGCCGCGGCGGCCCACCCTCAAACCCAGGCAGCGGAGTAACGGCCATGCCCGAAAGACTCGTCATCGTCGGCAACGGCATGGCCCCCGGGCGCATGCTGGAGCATCTGCTGGACAAGGCACCCGGCCGCTACGACGTGACCATCTTCAACGCCGAGCCGCGGGTGAACTACGACCGCATCATGCTGTCGCCCGTGCTCTCCGGCGAGAAGGACTACGAGCAGATCGTCATCCACGGCGACGGCTGGTACATCAAGCACGGCATCACCCTGTACAAGGGGCACAAGATCGTCGCCGTCGATCGCGCGGCGAAGACGGTGACCTCGGAGCCCGGCGAGACGGTCGACTACGACAAGCTGGTGATCGCCACCGGTTCGGTGCCCTTCATCATCCCGGTCCCCGGCCACGACCTGCCGGGCGTGCTCTCCTACCGCGACCTCGACGATGTCAACGCCATGCTGCTCGCCGCCCAGTCGCGGCAGAAGGCCGTGGTGATCGGCGGCGGCCTGCTCGGCCTGGAGGCGGCGGCGGGCTTGCAGGCCCGCGGCATGGAGGTGACCGTCATCCACCTCATGCCCACGCTGATGGAGCGCCAGCTCGATCCGGCCGCCGGCTACCTCTTGCAGAAGGCGGTGGAGGAGCGCGGCATCCGCGTGATCACCGGCGCCAACACCAAGGCGATCCTCGGCGACCGCAGGGTCGAGGGGGTCGAGCTCGCCGACGGCACCATTCTCCCGGCGACGCTGGTGGTCATGGCCGTCGGCATCCGGCCCAACGCGGGCATCGCCAAGGAGGCGGGCCTCGCCGTCAAGCGCGGCATCCTGGTCGACGACGGCATGCGCACCTCCGACGAGGACATCCTGGCGCTCGGCGAATGCGCCGAGGTCGGCGGCCATGTCTACGGTCTCGTCGCGCCCCTCTACGAGATGGCGCGGGTCGCCGCGGCGCGGCTCGCCGGCGACGACAGCGCCGGCTTCGTGCACAGCGACACGCCGACCAAGCTCAAGGTGACCGGCATCGACCTGTTCTCGCTGGGCGACTTCGCCGACGGCGACGATCGCGAGGACATCGTGCTGCGCGATGCCCGGGCCGGCGTCTACAAGCGGGTGATCCTCCAGGACAACCGCATCATCGGCACCGTGCTGTTCGGCGAGACGGCCGACGCCACCTGGTTCAGCGACCTCAAGAAGAAGGCGGTCGACATCTCCGAGATGCGCGACACGCTGATCTTCGGCCAGGCCTACCAGGGAGGGTCCCCCCTCGACCCTACGGCGGCCGTTGCAGCCTTAGCGGATGACGCGGAGATCTGCGGCTGCAACGGCGTCTGCAAGGGCACCATCACCAAGGCCATCGCCGACAAGGGCCTGACCTCGCTGGCCGACGTGCGCGCTCACACCAAGGCGTCGGCCTCGTGCGGCACTTGCACGGGCCTCGTCGAGCAGCTGATGACGCTGACGCTCGGCGAGAGCTTCAAGGCCGCGGCGGCCCCCAGCCTATGCGGCTGCACCGAGCTCGGCCACGCGGACGTGCGCAAGCTGATCCGCGCCCACCGCCTCAAGTCGGTGCCGGCGGTGATGCAGGAGCTCGGCTGGACGACGCCGAACGGCTGCGCCAAATGCCGGCCGGCGCTCAACTACTACCTGATCTGCGACTGGCCGGGCGAATACCGGGACGACAGCCGCTCGCGCTACATCAACGAGCGCGTGCACGCCAACATCCAGAAGGACGGCACCTATTCGGTGGTGCCGCGCATGTGGGGCGGCGTGACCACGCCGGACGAGCTGCGCGCCATCGCCGATGTCGCCGACAAGTTCAAGATCCCCACGGTCAAGGTCACCGGCGGCCAGCGCATCGACCTGCTCGGCGTGCGCAAGGAGGACCTGCCGGCGGTGTGGGCCGATCTCGGCCGCGCCGGAATGATCTCGGGCGCCGCCTACGCCAAGGGCCTGCGCACGGTGAAGACGTGCGTCGGCAAGGACTGGTGCCGCTTCGGCACGCAGGACTCCACGGGCCTCGGCATCAAGCTCGAGAAGCGCATGTGGGGCTCGTGGACGCCGGCCAAGGTGAAGCTCGGCGTGTCCGGCTGCCCGCGCAACTGCGCCGAGGCCACGTGCAAGGACATCGGCGTGATCTGCGTCGACAGCGGCTACGAGATCCATTTCGCCGGCGCCGCCGGGCTCGACATCCGCGGCACCCAGGTGCTGTGCAAGGCGGCCTCCGAAGACGAGACGATCCAGATCATCGCGGCGCTGACCCAGCTCTACCGCGAGCAGGGGCATTACCTGGAGCGTATCTACAAGTGGGCCGACAGGGTCGGCGTGGAGTCGATCCGCGCCGCCGTCGTCGACGATCCGGACAAGCGCCAGGCCCTCTACGACCGCTTCATGGAATCCCAGAAGACCGCGCAGGTCGACCCATGGGCCGAGCGCGCCTTCCAGGGCGTCGATGCGCACGAGTTCGCGCCGCTGGCGGACTTCAGCTTCAAGGAGGCGGCTGAGTAATGAGCGAGGACACCTGGATCGACGTGGGCGCCGAGGCCGACGTGCCGCCGCTCGGATCGCGCGTGGTGCGGGCGCCGGCCGGCGACATCGCCGTGTTCAAGGCGGCCGACGGCACGCTGTTCGCCCTGTTCGACCGCTGCCCGCACAAGGGCGGGCCGCTGTCCCAGGGCATCGTGCACGGCCACGCGGTGACCTGCCCGCTGCACAACTGGGTCATCGGCCTCGCCGACGGCGCCGCCCAGGGAGCCGACCACGGCTGCACCGCGACGGTGGCGGTGAAGGTGGAGGCGGGGCGCGTGCTGCTCGCTGGGGCGGCGCTGCGCACCGGCGCCCGCGCCGCCTGACGAACGGCACGCAGGGAGTCGGCGGATGCTCGCAGGCGACGACACGCAAAGCGGCGGCCATGGCCCGGGTCTCGCCCCCGCCAATGCCGGCGTGAAGACCGCCTGCCCCTATTGCGGGGTGGGCTGCGGCATCGTTGCGACGCCCAGGCCCGACGGCGCCGTCGACATCGGCGGCGACGCGGAGCATCCCGCGAATTTCGGGCGGCTGTGTTCGAAGGGCTCGGCGCTCGGCGAGACGCTCGACCTCGACGACCGTCTGCTGGTGCCCGAGATCGACGGCCAGCGAGCCTCCTGGGATGCCGCGCTGGCGCGCGTGGCGGAGACCTTCTCGGCCACCATCGCCGCGCACGGGCCCGACTCGGTCGCCCTCTACGTGTCCGGTCAGCTGCTGACCGAAGACTATTACGTCGCCAACAAGCTGATGAAGGGCTTCGTCGGCTCCGCCAACATCGACACCAACTCGCGCCTGTGCATGGCCTCCTCGGTCGCCGGCCACGTGCGCGCCTTCGGCTCCGACACGGTGCCGGGCGCCTACGAGGACCTGGAGACGGCCGATCTTGTCGTGCTCGTCGGCTCCAACCTGGCGTGGTGCCACCCGGTGCTGTTTCAGCGCCTGGCGGCCGCGAAGGCCGGGCGCGGCACGCGCATCGTCACCATCGATCCGCGTGCCACCGCCAGCAGCGAGGCCTCGGACCTGCACCTGGCCGTGGCGCCCGACTCCGACGTCGCCCTGTTCGCCGGCCTGCTCGACCACCTGGAGCGGGAGGGCTGCGCCGACCGCGCCTACATCGAGGCCCACACCCGCGACGCCGAACCGGCGCTGGCCGCGGCGCGCGCCTGCGGCCTCGCCGGGGCGGCTGCCGCCACGGGCATCGACGAGCACCGGCTCGCCGCCTTCTACCGGCTGTGGGCCGGGACGCCGCGCGTGGTCACCGTCTACTCCCAGGGCGTCAATCAGTCGGTCGTCGGCACCGACAAGGTCAGCGCCATCATCAATTGCCACCTCTTCACCGGCCGCATCGGGCGCGCGGGCGCCGGCCCCTTCTCGGTGACCGGCCAGCCCAACGCCATGGGTGGCCGCGAGGTCGGTGGCCTCGCCAACATGCTGGCCGCCCACATGAGCCTCGCCGACCCGGGCCACCGGGACCTGGTGCAGCGGTTCTGGAGAAGCCCGGTCATCGCCGACCGGCCGGGGCTGAAGGCGGTCGACATGTTCAGGGCGGTTGCCGACGGGCGGATCAAGGCGCTGTGGATCATGTCCACCAACCCGGCCGATTCGCTGCCTAAGGCCGATGCGGCGGTGGCGGCGCTGGCGAACTGCCCCTTCGTCGTGGTGTCGGACATCGTGCGCACCGACACGACGCGCCACGCCCATGTCCTGCTGCCGGCCGCCGGCTGGGGCGAGAAGAGCGGCACCGTCACCAATTCCGAGCGGCGCATCTCGCGCCAGCGCGCTTTCCTTGCGCCGCCGGGCGAGGCGCGTGCGGACTGGCGCATCATCTGCGACGTGGCCGCCCGCATGGGCTTTGCCGAGGCCTTCGCCTTCGCCAGCGAGGCCGAGGTGTTTCGCGAGCACGCGGCCCTGTCGGCGCATGGCAACGACGGCAGCCGCGACTTCGACATCGGCGGCCTCGCCGACCTGGGCGACGCCGCCTATGCCGATCTGGCGCCCGTGCAATGGCCGCGCGCCCGCACGACGGCGGCGCCCGAGGGCCCCATCCGCCTGTTCGCGGACGGCGGCTTCTTCACCGCCGACCGCCGCGCCCGCTTCGTCGCGACGCCGCTCGCGCCGGCGCGGGCGGCCGATCCGCGCTTCCCGCTGATCCTCAACACCGGCCGCATCCGCGACCAGTGGCACACGATGACGCGGACGGGGAAATCGCCGCGGCTGATGGGGCATCTGGCCGAGCCGCTCTGCGAGATCCACCCCGCGGACGCGGCGGCCCACGCCATCGCCACCGCATCGCTGGTGCAACTCGAGAGTCCGCACGGCACCATGCTCGCCCGCGCGCTCGTCACCGAGCGCCAGCGCCGCGGCAGCGTCTTCGCCGCCATGCACTGGACCGACCAGTTCGCGGCCAAGGGCCGCGTCGATGCGCTGGTCGACGATGCCGTCGACCCGGTATCGGGCCAGCCGGGCCTGAAGGGCTCGGCCGTCCGGATCCAGCCGTTCGCCGCCGCCTGGCACGGCTTCGCCATCCTGCGCGAGCGGCCGCGGCGCCTCGGCTTTGCCTACTGGGCCCTGGCCAAGGCGGTGGGCGGCTGGCGGCTCGAGCTCGCCGACACCGCGGCGGCGGACGATTTCGCCGCGCTGGCGAGCGATCTGTTCACCGGCGAAGAACCCGGCGGGGACGCGTTGCTGGAGCTCCTGTCCTACCGGGATCGCCGCCATGGCCACCATCGGTTCGCCGCGTTCAGGGACGGGGATCTCGTCGGCGCCATCTGGATCGCGCCCGGCCCGGTGGCCGTCTCCCGGGCCTGGGCCGTTGAGCGCCTGGCCGAGCAGGCGCCCACAGGGGCCCGGCGCCTGCGCCTGCTGTCGGGCCGGGCGGCGGCGGACCAGCCCGACCCCGGCGCCCTGGTCTGCTCCTGCTTCTCCGTCGGTGCCAACCAGATCGCCGCAGCCATCGCCGAAGGCGCGGCGAGCGTCGAAGCCGTGGGCGCCGTGGTGCGGGCAGGGACCAACTGCGGCTCCTGCCGTGGCGAGATCGGGCGGATCCTGGCGACGCAGCAGCTGCCGGCCGCCGCGGAGTAGCGGACGGAACGCTCCTCGCATCAGGCCGGCTCACGCGGCGCCAAGGGTCACGGCTGTGGCGCAGGGCTTGACTTGCCTCTCGTTATGTTCTCTTTTCGTTTCATAGAACGAACAGCGAACATCGAGGTCTCAGATGTTGATGTGCTCCCGAGCCTCCCAGGGTGGTGCCGCGCGTGTGCTGGAAGTGGCCGGGGCGGCCCGCGAAATGCCCCTCGCCGCGATGGCGGAGGGCAGCCACGGCCTGGCGCTGCGGGCCTGGCGCGGACGCTCGGGCAAGCGCTACGTGGTCTCGGTGTACCCTCTCGACGATGCGGACAGCGACTATGCCGGCGCTTTGCTGCTCGCCGTGTCGCGGGACGCCGACGGCAGCCGCCGGCTGATGGAGGCGCGGGAAAGCTCCGATCTCGCCTTCACCGGCTACAACGGCCGCTGGCTCGCCGCCATGCGCAACCGCGGCGCCAACGAGCTGCACGTTCACCTGCTGGCCGCCAACCACGAGGCGCGTCGGCGCACGATGGTGGACCTGGGCAGCTGAGGGCAAGCCGCGGCGCGGCGACGGCTGGGCCGGGACGGCTCAGGCCCGCTCGCGCTGCGGAGCGCCGGACGCAGCCGCGCCCCCGGCCTCCGCCAGCAGCCGGCCGCTGGCCGGCTCGATGGCGGCCATCAGGGCCGGCAGCATGTCCGCCCGCGGCAGCTCCGCCGGCAGCGGCGGGAGGATCTCGATCACCGCGACACCCGGGCGCATGGCCAGGCGCCGCCGGGGCCAGAACACGCCCGTGTTGAGGCCGATCGGCAGGCAAGGCACGCCGAGCCCGCGATACATCTGCACGATGCCCGGCTTGTAGTCCGGCGGCGCCCCCGGGGGTCGGCGCGTGCCCTCCGGAAAGATGATGATCTGCCGCCCCTGGCCGATGGCAGCCTTGGCTTCGCCCATCATCGCCCGCAGCGCCGCGGCGCCGGCGGCGCGGTCGACGCTGATGTTGCCGAACTTGGTCAGGTACCAGCCGAAGAGCGGGATCCGCGTGAGCTCCCGCTTGAGGATGAACGCCGGCCGGTCGAAGACCAGCAGCAGCGCGAAGGTCTCGAGCGTCGACTGGTGCTTGGCGGCGACGAGCAGCGGCCCCTTGGGGATATGCTCTACGCCGCGGACCTCGACGCGGATGCCGCCAATCACCCTGAGCAGCCACAGCGTCGAGCGGATGTAGGCCCGCACCACCCCGGCGAAACGCTCCTGCGGGAGCAGCAGCGTCGGCAGGATGGCGAGCACCCACACGAAGGTACTGACATAGAAAGCGGCGTTGAAGGCCAGCGACCGGATGGCGTCCACGATGACCGCTCCCTTCAGCGCCGCAGTCCGCACCGCCGACGGCCGCACGTTCCGCGCCGCCACGGCCTCGAGCGCTTCGCAGTCGGGTGGAATCACCCGATCGCTGAGAGCCGCTCCAGATTCAAAAGACGATGAGCATTTCTCTGCCATTTGGATGGACTCATCCAATGGTAAAATGCTCTAGGCCTGCGCGAGCGCCCGCTCAAGGTCGGCGATGAGATCGTCGGGATGCTCGAGGCCGACCGAGAGGCGCACCAGCCCCTCGCCGACGCCCATGTTGGCCCGCACCTCCGGCGCGAAGCGCTGGTGCGTGGTGGTCGCCGGATGGGTGACCAGGCTCTTGGCGTCGCCCAGGTTGTTGGAGATCCGCACCAGCTCCAGGGCATTGAGGAAGCGAAACGCCCCGGCCTTGCCGCCGGCCACGTCGAAGGCAATCAGGCTAGAGCCGCCGCGCATCTGCTTCTTGATGATGTCCGCCTGGGGATGGTCGGCGCGCCCGGGATAGATGAGCCGGTCGATCTTGGCGTGCGGGGCGAGCGCGTCGGCGACGGCGCCGGCACTGCGGGTCTGCCGCTCGACCCGCAGCGACAGCGTCTCCAGCCCCTTCAGCATCACCCAGGCATTGAAGGGCGACATGGCTGGCCCCGTCTGCCGCAGCAGGTTGTGCACGTGGGTCTCGATGAAGGCGTTGCTGCCCAGGATGACGCCGCCCAGGCAGCGGCCCTGCCCGTCGATATGCTTGGTGGCGGAGTAGACCACGCAGTCGGCGCCGAGCGTCAGCGGGCTCTGCCAGATCGCCGTGGCGAAGACGTTGTCGACGACCAGCGTCGCGCCCGCGGCATGGGCGATCTCGGCGACGGCGGCGACATCGATGATCGATAGCGTCGGATTGGCCGGGCTCTCCAGGAAGAAGGTCTTGGTCTCACGCCGCACCGCCCGCCGCCATTGGTCGAGGTCGGCCCCGTCCACCAGGGTAGAGGCGACGCCGAAGCGCGGCAGCAGTTCCTCGATCACCCAGCGGCATGAGCCGAACAGCGCCTGGGCTGCGACGACGTGGTCGCCCGCCTTGAGCTGGCCCATCAGCGCCGCGGTCACCGCCGCCATGCCGGTGGCGGTGGCTCGCGCCGTCTCCGCCCCCTCCAGCGCCGCCATGCGCTGCTCGAACATGGCCACGGTGGGGTTGGAGAAGCGGGCGTAGAGATAGCCCGGGATCTCGCCTTTGAAGCGAGCCTCGCATTCCTCGGCCGAGGCGTAGACATGCCCCTGGGTGAGGAACAGCGCCTCGGAGGTCTCGCCGAACTCGGAGCGGATCGTGCCAGCGTGGACGAGGCGGGTATCGGGGTGAAGCGGACGTGAAGGAGCCACTTTAGGTGCCACTTTTCGGCCTCCGGACAGCGATGCCGGGGCGAGCCGCGGCAACAAAAAACCCGGCCGGGCACACAGTCCAAGGCCGGGGTCAACAGAGCTGTCCGCGGCCCTTTAGCAATTTGTTTAACGTGGCTGCAAGCCGGCCGGCCAAATCACCACGAGCGTCATGCCTTAGTTCGCGTCGGCGCACCCGTCAAGACGCGGGCGCAAGCCGGCGCGGCCCATGCCGCGTCCGGCCCGCGCCATGACCTCAATAGCCGAGCGACGGGATGTAGCCGCGCTCGGTGACCACGACCCATCCGGATCCGCGCCGCTCGATGCGCTCGACGCGGCCGAGGCCCGCGACCCGCTGGCCCGGCGCCACCTCGATCACCCCGTCGCGGCCCTGGATCAGGGCAACTCCGTCATAGAGGTCACGCAGCACCCACCCCCGCGCCTGGCGTTTGCGCGGATCGGGGATTTCGGCGGGCGGACGCAGATCAGCCGCGCCACGGCTCTCGGCCGCCGGCCGCTCCGGCATGGCGTGGGGCTCCGCGGTCGCCTTGGCCAGCTCCAGAGGCCGGGCCTGCGGCTTGGGCGGCGCAGGCTTGGCCGCTGCCGCCTGTGCATTGCCGATCGCCCCAGTGCTTGCCACGACGTCCTTGGCCGGCACGCTCGGATTGACCGCCGCGGCCGGCTTGGGCGGGGGAACCGCCAACTGCTTTTCCACCTTGCTCAGCCGCTCGGCCAGCTGGGTCATGCGCTCCGCCTCGGCCGCCACGTCGCCGCCCTTCGCCGGGCCCGCGTCCTGCCGCACGGCGGCGAGCCCCGCGTCGAGGGCCGCGACCTTATCGCGCACCGCGGCGAGATCGCCGGACGAGGCGGCCGCCCTGGCGCTGCCGTCCAGCGCTGCGACCTGGGTCTTCAGCGCGGCGACGTCGGCCGCGAGCTGCTCGATGCGCGCGCGGGCGTCTGTGTCCGTATCGGTCGCCGCGACGGCGGGCTGCGGCCCGGCGTCGCCGTCCGCGACCGCGGCACCTGCCGAGACGCCGGGCGGAGCCGCTCCGTTCCTCAGGGCGTTGACGCCGATGCCGCCGAGCAACGCCATGGCGGCGAGCCCGGCGGCGAAGGCGAACGGCCTGGCAAGGGATCGAACCGGCTCGGCCGCGGGTGGCGGCGCCTCCGCGGCCGACGGTTGCCAGACCACGAGTGAGTTCGGCCGCCCGCCGTCGCCGGCGGATGCCTGGCGCCCGGCCTCCGAGGCCGACGCCTGCGGCCGCGTGTCCGGCGTGGCGGGCGCGGGCGCGGCCTTACCACGCTCGCCGACCGGCGGTACCGGCCGGTCGCCCTGGCCGACCACCGGCTCGGGCACCCGCGGCGCCGCATCCCGCTGGGCCTGGGCGTCCAGCGCCCGCAGCGCCTTCAAGGTCTCCGCGACATCTCCGCCGGCCCCGGTGGTGATCTCGCCGCTGCCCCGCTCGGATGCACCCATGCCCGGGCTCTCCGCATCTCCGCCCTTGCTCGCAGCCCGAAGGTCGTCGCTCATGGGTACCTCGCCAGAACCGCCGAAATCCGCCCGGCACCGGGATTTTATTCATCGCCGAGTATGGTTGATGAATGGTTATCCTATGTCGGGTCTGTGGCAGCCCGCCCCCTATACGTAACGGCAAGTTGCGACGCGTGGCGCCGTCATGGGGCGGCGGCGCGCGGCTCCACGCGTGCGCAGGCGCGCACACCGACGTAGACTGTTGTCGCCTTGACAAATGCAGCGGAAGCAAGGTCTGTAGCGGCAACTGTCAGCCCATGCGGCTTGAGGCCCCTAAAGTCTCCGCACGGCGACCCATGCCAGAGGCTGCTCCAAGCATCCCGGGGGGATTGATGAGACGATCACGCGCGTTCGACGCAACCGTCCGGCAGATCGCCAGGCGATATTCCGCAGCCGGCGTCGTGGCCGCCGGACTGGCCTCCGCCCTTCCTGTTCCCGCTGCCCTGGCCCAGGGCGCCGTGTCCGACGGCATCGTCAAGATCGGCATCCTCAACGACCAGTCTGGCGTCTACGCCGACTTTGGCGGCAAGGGCTCGGTCGAAGCCGCCAAAATGGCGGTCGAGGACTTCGGCGGCAAGGTGCTCGGAGCACCGATCGAGGTGGTCAACGCCGACCACCAGAACAAGCCGGACGTCGCCTCCAACATCGCGCGCCAGTGGTATGACGTCGACAAGGTCGATACCATCATGGAGCTGACCACGTCCTCGGTGGCGCTGGCCGTGCAGCAGCTCTCGCGCGAGAAGAAGAAGATCAACATGGTGACCGGCGCCGCCACCAGCGAGCTCACCGGCAAGCAGTGCTCGCCCTATGGGTTCCATTGGGCCTACGACACCTATTCGCTCGCCGTCGGCACCGGTGGTGCCCTGGTGGAGGCCGGCGGCAAGACCTGGTATTTCCTGACCGCCGACTACGCCTTCGGTCATTCGCTCGAGGAGCAGACGGCCAAGTTCGTGAAGTCCAAGGGCGGCCAGGTACTCGGCCAGGTGCGCCACCCGCTCAGCACCTCCGATTTCTCCTCCTTCCTGTTGCAGGCCCAGGCCTCAAAGGCCAATATCGTCGGCCTCGCCAACGCCGGCCTCGACACCTCCAACGCCATCAAGCAGGCGGCTGAGTTCGGCATCGTCGAGGGCGGTCAGCGGCTCGCCGCGCTGCTGTTCACGCTCGCCGAGGTGCACGGGCTGGGCCTCAAGTCGGCCAACGGCCTCGTCCTCACCGAAGGCTATTACTGGGACCTCGACGACAAGAGCCGCCCCTTCGCCGAGCGCTACATGAAGCGCACCGGCCGCATGCCCAACATGGTCCAGGCCGGGACCTATTCGACGGTGGCGCAGTATCTCAAGGCAGTGCAGGCCGCCGGCACCGACGACACCGATGCCGTCGCCAAGAAGCTTCACGAGCTGCCGGTCGACGATTTCTTCGGCCGCGGCGGCAAGGTGCTCGCCAACGGCCGCATGGTCCACGACATGTACCTGTTCGAGGTCAAGAAGCCGTCTGAGAGCAAGGCGCCTTGGGACTACTACAAGCACCTCGCCACCATTCCGGGAGACCAGGCCTTCATGACGGTCGCGCAGAGCGGCTGCCAGCTGGCGAACTGAGCAACATGACCCAGACCGCCCCCGCTGCCGCCGCGCCCGCCGCCGCGGCCACCAACATCGTCCTTTCCGCCACAGAGTTGACCAAGGAGTTCAAGGGCTTCCTGGCAGTCAACAACGTGCACCTGTCGATTCGCGAGGGTTCGATCCACGCGCTGATCGGGCCCAACGGTGCCGGCAAGACCACCTGTTTCAACCTGTTGACGAAGTTTCTCCAGCCGACGCGCGGCCGCATCGTGTTTCGCGGCGAGGACATCACCCGCCTCAAGCCGGCGGAGATCGCCCGCCGCGGCATCGTCCGCTCGTTCCAGATCTCGGCGGTTTTCCCAAACCTCTCGGTGCTCGACAACGTTCGCATCGCCCTCCAGCGGCCCGGCCGCCTGGCGACGCAATTCTGGCGTCCGGACACCGCGCTCAACGTGCTGAACGCGCGCGCCGAGGAACTGGTGGAGCAGGTCGGCCTGCAGGCCTTCATCCGCCACCAAGCCGGCGAGCTGCCCTACGGCCGCAAACGCGCGCTCGAGCTGGCGACGACGCTCGCGCTGGAGCCCGACGTCATGCTGCTCGACGAGCCGATGGCCGGCATGGCGCACGAGGACATCGGTCAGATCGCCGCCCTGATCCGCCGCGCCGCGGTGGGCCGGACGGTGGTGATGGTCGAGCACAACCTGCACGTGGTCGAGGATCTGTGCGACCAGGTCACCGTGCTGCAGCGGGGAGAGATCCTCGCCGAGGGCAACTACGACAGCGTCAGCCGCGACCCACGGGTCCGCGAGGCCTACATGGGGCAGGAAGATGACTGAGCCGCTGCTCGAGGTGAAGGGCCTGCAGGCCTGGTACGGCGAGAGCCACGTGCTGCATGGCGTCGACCTCACGGTCCACAAGGGTGAGACGGTGACCCTGCTCGGCCGCAACGGCGCCGGCAAGACCACGACGCTGAAGTCGATCATCGGGGTCATCCGCAAGCGCCAGGGCCAGATCTCGCTCAAGGGCACCAACATCCTGCCGCTGCCGCTGCACCACGTGGCCAAGCGCGGCCTGGGCTACGTGCCTGAGGAGCGCGGCATCTTCGCCAGCCTCGACGTGCACGAGAACCTGATGCTGCCGCCCAAGGTGGCCGAGGGCGGCTTCTCGCTCGACGAGATCTACACGCTGTTTCCCAACCTGGCGGAGCGGCGTCGCAGCCAGGGCACCAAGCTCTCCGGCGGCGAGCAGCAGATGCTCGCCATCGCCCGCATTCTGCGCACCGGCGCCGATGTCCTGCTGCTCGACGAGCCGACCGAGGGCCTGGCGCCGGTCATCGTCCAGCGCATCGGCGACGTCATCCGGGCGCTGAAGGAGAAGGGCATGACCATCCTCCTGGTGGAGCAGAATTTCCGCTTCGCCCGACGGGTGGCCGATCGCTTCTACGTGATGGAAGACGGGCACATGATCGATTCGTTCCGGGCGGACGAGCTCGCGGGGCGGATGGACAGCCTCCACGAAACCCTCGGTCTCTAGGGCGCCCGCTGCCATGACAATGATATTCGGATATCCGCTGCCGGCGTTGCTGAGCCAGTTGCTGATCGGCCTGATCAACGGCTCGTTCTACGCCATGCTCAGCCTGGGCCTCGCCGTCATCTTCGGCATGTTGCGGGTGATCAACTTCGCCCATGGCGCGCAATACATGCTGGGCGCCTTCTTCGCCTGGTTCCTGCTGCGTTACTTCGAGGTGGGTTACTGGCCGTCGCTGATCCTCGCGCCGCTCGGCGTGGCGCTGATCAGCGTGGTGCTGGAGAAGGTATTCCTGTCGCGCGTCTACAAGCTCGATCACCTCTACGGCCTGCTGCTGACCTTCGGCCTGGCGCTGATCATCGAAGGCATGTTCCGGCACTGGTACGGCACCTCCGGCCAGCCCTACTCGATCCCCTCCGTCTTCACCGGCGCCCTCAATCTGGGCTTCATGATCCTGCCGATCTACCGCGGCTGGGTGATCGTCGCCTCGCTGGTGATTTGCCTGGCGACCTGGCTGCTGATCGAGAAGACGCAGTTCGGTGCCTACCTCAGGGCCGCGACCGAGAATCCCACCCTGGTGCAGTCTTTCGGCGTCAACGTGCCGCGGCTGCTGACGCTGACCTACGCGCTCGGCGCCGGGCTCGCGGCGCTGGCCGGCGTGCTGGCGGCCCCGATCTACCAGGTGAGCCCCTTGATGGGGCAGAACATCATCATCGTCGTATTCGCGGTGGTGGTCATCGGCGGCATGGGCTCGATCCTCGGCGCCGTCGTCACCGGCTACATGCTCGGTTTGGTCGAGGGGCTCACCAAGGTGTTCTATCCGGAAGCGTCGAGCACCGTCATTTTCGTCATCATGGTGGTGGTGCTGCTGCTGCGTCCCGCCGGCCTGTTCGGGAAGGAATAAGCCATGGCTACGCAAACCGCTGCGACGGCCGTCGCCCCGGCGCCCGAGGCAAAGGGCACGTCCACCCGCACCATCGCGTTGGCCATCGTCGGCCTACTCATCCTGCTGGCGGCCCCTTTCGTCATCTATCCCGTGTTCGTGATGAAGGTGCTGTGCTTCGCGCTGTTCGCGGCCGCCTTCAACCTGCTGCTCGGCTACGTCGGCCTGCTCTCCTTCGGCCATGCCGCCTTCTTCGGCGGCGCGGCCTACATCTGCGCCTATTCGATCAAGGCCTGGAACTTCCCGCCGGAGATCGCCATCCTCGCCGGCACCCTGTTCGCGGCAGCCCTGGGCGCGGTGATCGGCTACCTCGCCATCCGGCGCCAGGGCATCTACTTCGCCATGATCACCCTGGCCCTGTCCCAGATGTTCTTCTTCGTCTGCCTGCAGGCGCCGTTCACTGGCGGCGAGGACGGCATCCAGGGCGTGCCGCGCGGCAAGTTGCTGGGCTTCATCGACCTCGGCGACTCGCTCGCCATGTACTATTTCGTGGCGGCGGTGTTCCTGTTCGGCTTCCTGGCCATCTGGCGCATCGTCAACTCGCCCTTCGGCAACATCCTGAAGGCCATCCGCGAGAACGAGCAGCGTGCCATCTCGCTCGGCTACCGCGTCGATCACTACAAGCTCGGTGCATTCGTCATATCGGCGGCGCTGACGGGGCTCGCCGGCGCGGTGAAGGCGATCGTCTTCCAGCTCGCCTCGCTCACCGACGTGGGCTGGCAGATGTCGGGCGAGGTCATCCTCATGACCCTGCTCGGCGGCATCGGCACCTTGGTGGGGCCGGTGGCCGGCGCCGCCCTGGTGGTGAGCCTGGAGAATTACCTCGCCACCTCATCCTTCCCGGTGCCCGTCGTCATCGGCACGATCTTCGTCGCCTGCGTGCTGATGTTCCGCCGCGGCATCGTCGGCGAGATCAACGCCTTCCTCGACCGCAAGAAGTGACCGGTGGCCGGAGCGCCCGGCCACCTCTCCCTCCGTCCCCGCCGCCCCGGCAAGGCCGCCCGGCCCGGCCCCGCGACATGCCGGGGTCGGCCGGAACAATCGGCCGACGCAACCGGTTGCCCCTGCGAAGGAGCGACCGCCATGAGACGACTGACCGTTATGCTTGTCGGCAGCGCCATGTTGGCGACGGGCTTGGCAGCCGACCGCGCAGGGGCAGCGGAGACGCCGCCGCAGATCCCGGACCACAAGAGCGTGCCCGAGAAGATCGGTCCGCCGCTCGGCAGCAAGCCGGGCGACCAGGATCCCACCGGCAGCACGCGCAGGCTCGACGACGGCGTCATCGAGCCAAAGAGCAACGCGCCCGACATGCGGGTCAATCCGCCGGTGCCCGACCCCGGCACGACGCCGGTGATCCCGCCGCCGGGAACGCCTCGCAATGCCCCCGACGTGCGGCCCAAGTAGTAGCCCGGCGGGCCGCGTCGGCGGTCATGTTCGTGGCACCTCCCACAAGGCCTCTCCGGATCGGATGACCGTTCCTGATCCGGACAGAGCTTACGCCCTGCCGCGAGCCGGCTTGCCTGGCATATTCCCCTGCTCCCTCTCTGGCCCAAGCCCCGGAGGACATGGCCCAAAGGTCGCGGCGTGGAGGCTCACCCCGCGCCCGGCAGCCGCCAGCGCGTAAAAAGTCGCTCGATGGCTTCAAGCGCGGAGTTGAGCACCAGCCCGATCACGGTGATCAGAATACCGAAGTACATCTGCGGGATCAGGACGCTGTATTGTCCGTAGATGATGAGATAGCCGAGCCCCGCCTTGGCGCCGACCATTTCAGACGCCACCAGGACCAGCATGGCAGCGGCGCCGGCGAGCCGGATGCCGACGAAGATCGTCGGCAGGGCCGCGGACAGGATCACCTCGCGGAACAGCTGCTGAGGCGTCGCCCCCACGCGTCAGGCGGCCTTGGCCACCGCGGACTTGCTGGTCTTGACGCGGGTGACGCTCCGCCGTCCGTCGACGCTGACGGGGACATCGCCATCGACGGTGGCGCGGCGAACCACGCGATGCTGCTCACCGTAGTCGTTCACCGCGTAGTGCTGGGTGGCCCTGTTGTCCCAGATGGCCACGTCGCCCGCCTGCCAGCGCCAGCGCACGGTGTTTTCCGGCGCCGTGATGTGCGACTGGAAGAGATCGTACAGCTTCTGCCCGTCACCCTTCGACAGCCCGGCAAAGCGCTGGACGAAATTACCGAGGATGAGCGTACGTTCGCCGGTCTCCGGATGCACACGAACCACCGGATGCTCAGTCTCGTAGATCGTCCCTGTAAAAACATCTTCGAAATGCTTGCGATCGGCTTCGCTGCCCTGCATCTTCACCGCGGCGTAGTCGTAGGCATTGCTGTGCACGGCCCACAACTCATCCGCGAGCCGCTGCAGCGGTGCGGGGAGGCGAGCATAGGCGGCCGCTGTATTCGACCAGATCGTGTCGCCGCCGAAGGCAGGAACGACGACGGCCCGCAGCACCGAATACTTGGGATAGGCGTCGACGAAGGTGACGTCCGTATGCCACTGGTCGGCCCGCCCGCCGCCGCGGCCCGAGTCGAGTTCGAGGATCGACGCCGTGCCCTTGAGCGCACCGACCGTCGGATGCGGCACCAGGCCGCCGAGGCGGACGGCGAAGCGCTCTTGCTCCGCATCGTCGAGATGCTCTTGTCCGCGGAAGAAGATCACCTTGTGGCGCAGCAGCAGGCCGTTGATAGCTTCGATGACCTCGGCGGAGAGGTCGCCCGAGAGGCGCAGGTTGCGGACTTCCGCGCCGAGGCGGGCCGCGAGGGGACGGACATCGGCCTCGGCGATGTCGGCGGTGACGCGGAGCGGCTGGGTCATGGGGGACATCCAATGGGCGGGGATGGGCATGGCTCCGCCCCTCGCACTGCCGGCGACCGGAGGGAGCATTCGGGAAGCGGCCGGCGCACCGCTGCGCCGTCGCGATGGCTCTTGGTAACGATAACTCTTGGCCACGATCGAACAAAACTCGCCAGTTATCACCCGGCGAAATCTTGCCCTACACTCCCGCGCGGCGAGCACGTCGTTGTTCCCGCCGGGCTGAAAGCGTTCAGGCCGTCATCGTTACGTAGGCAGACGCTATCGCAGCTCTGCCAAAAAGAGCTTCCAAACTTGCAACCGGCCGTGGAATATTCCGTTCGTAACACTTCGCCCGCCGGCCCGTGCGCGCGGCTCCGCCCCTGGCGATGAATCGCGTCAGGCTCAGGCGAGCGCGGCGGCGAGACGGGCCCAGGCGGCATCGTCCGGCGGCAGGCCGAAGCGCAGCCGCTGCGGCATCGCCTCGAAGCAGCGCACGACGAGCCCGGCCCGGCCCAGGCGCTCGAACAGCATCGGCGCCTGCGCGCTTTCGACCATCCGGAACAGGTCCGTGCCGCTTGGCGCAAGCCCCGCGCCCGTGAGCAGGGCGTCCAGCCGCCGTACCTCGCCCGCAAGCCGTTCCCGCATCGCCGTCCGCCAGGGTTGGTCCGCCAGCGCCGCCTCGGCGATCGTGAGCGCGACGCCGGAGACCGCCCAAGGCCCGAGTTGAGCAGCGATGCGCGCCACCGTCGCCGGCACCGCGGCGAGGGCGCCGAGGCGGAGGCCGGCCAGGCCGTAGAACTTGCCGAACGAGCGCAGCACGGCGAGCCCGGGCATGCTGGTGAGCGACGCCACGCTGACGCCGTCAGGCGCCACGTCCATGAAGGCCTCGTCCACCACCATGAGGCCGCGCCCCCCCCGAGCCGCCAGCAGATCCTCGACGGCAGCCCGTGCCAGCAGCCGGCCGTCCGGATTGTTGGGGTTGACCAGAACGGCAAGGTCGGCCTCGACCAGGGCGGCTGCGTCGGTCACGTCGTGCACGTCATGCCCGGCGAGGCGGGCGGCGCGGGCGTGCTCGGCATAGGTCGGCCCGAGCACGGCAGCTCGGCCCGGCGGCACCAGGCCGGCGAGCAGCGGCAGCAGGATCTGCGTGCCGGGCGCGAGGGTGACGTGGGCGGCGTCCGGCGCACCATAGACCGTCGCGGCCAGGTGGCGCACGCGCGCGTCGGCCTCGGCCGATGGCAGCCGCGTGAAGGCGTCGGCCGGCATCGGCGGCAACGGATAGGCGTGGGGGTTGATCCCGGTCGATAGGTCGAGCAAGGGTTCGGGCGCCGCGGGAAACCGGCGTCGCGCCCACGCCAGGTCGCCGCCATGGACCAGCGGAGCCAACGCTCCCGCGGGAGCCGACCTCCCCTCGCTTGCCTGGATCCGAGCCGCAATGGCTCTCTCGCTCACGCTCCTCGCCCTCCTGATCGACGTCGCCGTCGGCTACCCCGCACGCGTCTTTCGCACCATCGGCCATCCCGTGACCTGGATGGGGTGGTTGATCGGCCGTCTCGATCGACATTTCAACCGGGATGACGCGAGCTTCGGCGAGCGCCGCCGCCGCGGGGTCGTGGCGCTCGCCCTGCTCATCGCGGCGGTCGCGCTGCCGACGCTGGCGATCGAGGCGGTCCTTGGCGGCAGCGCCGTCGCCATCGCGCTGCTCGCGGTCTTCGCCAGTTCCTTGCTGGCCCAGCGCAGCCTCTACGAGCACGTGGCGCGGGTCGCCGCGGCGCTGGAGCGGGACGGCATCGGGGCCGGCCGCGCCGCCGTCTCCCACATCGTCGGCCGCGATACCGAGCACCTCGACGAGCCGGCGGTGGCGCGCGCCGCCCTGGAAACCCTGGCGGAGAGCTTCGGTGACGGCGTCGTCGCGCCCGCCGTCTGGCTCGCGATGCTGGGGCTGCCGGGGGCCGCCGTCTACAAGGCGGTCAACACGGCCGACAGCATGATCGGCCACAAGAGCGAGCGGCACCTCGCCTTCGGCTGGGCGGCGGCCCGGTTCGACGATCTCGTCAATTTGCCGGCCTCGCGCCTCGCGGCGCTGCTCATCGCCGCCGCCGCCGCCCTGCTGCCGGGCCTGTCGGGCCGCGGCGCCTGGGCGGCCGTGCGATCCGACGCGCGCGGCCACGAATCACCCAACGCCGGCTGGCCGGAAGCAGCGCTTGCCGGCGCACTCGGCGTCGCGCTCGGCGGCACCCGCGCTTACGACGGCGTCGAAATCCTGCTACCGGCGATGAACCGCGGCGGGCGCTCGGCGCTGACGGCCGCCGACATCCGCGCCGGGCTCAGACTCGTCGTCGTCGCCGATGCTCTGCTGATCGGGCTGGTGGCCGGGCTGGCCGCGCTGCTTTGAGTGGATCGTTGGCCGGTCAACATGACGTCGAAGCCGAGGCGCTTCCAGCCCCCACCTCGCCATGGCCGGGCTTGTCGGTTGGTCCGGGGAGATGCCTGACGGCTGTTCGGGGAGATGGCTTAGAGCGTTTTGAGCGAAGTGGACGCCGGTTCGCGTGAAGAAAACGCGGTAAAACAAATAGATAGGGTATTTCCGCGATTCGAAGAAACGCGGAAATACTCTAGCCCTTCGCAGGCCATGAGGATTGATGACGAGGGAGCGGTCCATCGGCCAAAAAGCTAACGCGCCAGGTCCAGCAGCCGATCGAGATCGATATGCTGCGCCATGTGCTCGCCCAGGCGCTCGATCACCGCGTCCACGCCGGCCTCGTGATCGAGCCCGCCGGCCGCGCCACCGAGGCGGGTGATCCACGCCGACCGCTGAGCGTCGTGGGCGAAGAGGCCGTGCACATAGGTGCCGGCGACGCGGCCGTCGGCAGAGATAGCGCCGTCGGGACTCCCGTCCACCAGGCGGGCAAAGGGGCGGGCCGCGTCTGCGCCGGTGGTGACGCCGAGGTGCATCTCATAGCCCGCAAAGGCGATGCCGTCGCTCGTCGCTCCGGTCACCCGGGCAAGGCGCTTGTCGCCGGTGAGCACGGTGTGCGCGTCGAGCAGGCCGAGGCCGGCGACGGTCTGCGGCGGGCCTTCGATGCCGTCGGGATCGGCGATGCTGCGGCCCAGCATCTGGTAGCCGCCGCACAGGCCGAGCACCCGGCCGCCGCGGCGGACATGGGCCAGGATGTCGATGTCGAGGCCATCCGCCCGCAGCATCGCCAGGTCGGCGATGGTCGTCTTGGAGCCCACGAGCAGAACCAGGTCGGCGTCGCCCGCGATGACCTCGCCCCGCCGCACCGGCACCAGTTCCACATCCGGCTCCGCCGCCAGCGGGTCGAGGTCGTCGAAGTTGGAGATGCCCGGCAGGATCGGCACGGCAATGCGCAGCCGCGCCCCGGGCCGGCGGCCGCGGCCGAACCCGGCGAGCGCCAGCGCGTCCTCCGCCGGCAGGCGCCGCGCATCCTCGAAGTGCGGGATGAGGCCGAGCCCCGGCCAGCCGGTGAGCCGCTCGACCGTCGCGATGCCGGCCGTGAAGAGAGCCGGATCGCCGCGGAACTTGTTGACCAGGAAACCGCGGATGAGCGCCGCATCCTCCGCGTCGAGCACGGCCCGGGTGCCCACCAGGCTGGCGATGACGCCGCCGCGCTCGATGTCCCCCAGCAGCACGACGGGCACGTCGGCAGCACGGGCAAAGCCCATGTTGGCGATGTCGCCCGCCCGCAGGTTGACCTCCGAGGCGCTGCCGGCGCCCTCGACGATCACCATGTCGCTCTCGGCCCCGAGGCGGCCGAAGCTGTCCAACACCGCCCCCATCAACCGCGGCTTGATCGCCTGGTAGTCGGCCGCCTTGGCGGAACCGAACAGCCGGCCCTGCACGATGATCTGAGCACCCGTCTCGCTCTGGGGCTTCAGCAGCACCGGGTTCATGTGCACCGACGGCGCAACGCCCGCGGCGCGCGCCTGCAACGCCTGGGCCCGACCGATCTCGCCGCCGTCGGCCGTCACCGCCGCGTTGTTCGACATGTTCTGCGGCTTGAACGGACGCACGGTGAGGCCGCGACGTACCAGGGCGCGGACGAGGCCGGCGACCACCAGCGACTTGCCGACGTCGGAGCCGGTGCCCTGGATCATGAGGGCCCGGGCGCTCATGCTGCCGCCTTTCCGACGCACGCGCCCCGGAGCATCAGAACTCGACGCCCGCCTGGGCGCGCACGCCGGCGGCGAAATGGTGCTTCACCAGCCCCATCTCGGTGACCAGGTCGGCGGCAGCCAGGAGCTCGGGCTTGGCGTTCCGGCCGGTGACGACGACGTGCAGCGAGGGGCGGCGCGCCGTCAGCGCCGCCACCACCTCGGCGAGGACGAGATAGTCGTAGCGCAGCGCCACGTTGAGCTCGTCGAGCACCACGAGATCGAACTGGGAGTCGGCCATCAGCTCGCAGGCCTTGGCCCAGGCGCGCCGGGCGGCGGCAATGTCGCGGGCGAGGTCCTGGGTCTCCCAGGTGAACCCCTCGCCCATGGTGTGCCAGGAGACGCGGTCGCCGAAGACGGCAAAGGCGTCGCGCTCGCCCGTGCCCCAGGCGCCCTTGATGAACTGCACCACGCCGACGCGCCGGCCGTGGCCGAGCATGCGCAGCGCCAGCCCGAAGGCCGCCGTCGACTTGCCCTTGCCCGGCCCGGTGTTGACGATGAGCAGGCCCTTCTCGTGCGTCGTCTTGCCGGCCACCTCCGCGTCCTGCACGGATTTGCGCTTGGCCATCTTGGCGCGGTGGCGGGCGGCTGCATCGTCGTCGATCCGATCGGTCATCGGCGTTCTCCCGGCTCGTCCTTCACCACCATGGGCAGGCCGGCCACCATGAACAAGACCCGGTCCGCGCGCGCGGCCAGGCGCTGGTTCAGCCGCCCGGCCTCGTCGCGGAAGCGCCGCGCCAGCGCATTGTCGGGCACGATGCCGAGGCCAACCTCGTTGGCCACCGCCACCGTCGGGCCGGACCGTGCGGCGATCGCCTGCTCCAGCCGCGCGCTCTCGGCGGCGATGTCGCTGCCGGCGAGGAGGTGGTTGCTGAGCCAGAGGGTGAGGCAATCGATCAGGAGCGGCCCGACCGACAGGGCGGCGAGGGTATCGGCCAACGCCAGCGGCGCCTCGTGCGTGCGCCAGCCGCCGTCGCGGCGGGAGCGGTGCAGGGCGATCCGCTCGCGCATCTCGTCGTCGAAAGCCTCGGCGGTGGCGACGTAGAGCCACGGCGACGGCGCCTCCTCGATCAGGGCTTCCGCGTGCCGGCTCTTGCCGGAGCGGGCGCCGCCGAGCACCAGGGTGAGGCGCCTCGCCGGCGCGCGGTCAACGGACATCGGCGTCGTATCGTGCTCCCTTTCGGCCAGCCCCTTGGGCTGCCGTTCTTTCGGACCGATGGATGGTCGGGTCAAGCCCGGCCGAAGACGATCAACGCCCACGTGCACAGGCGCTCACATGCAAGAACATTGGCCGATATGCACAGAGCACCTTGCATCAACGCAATGATAGGCCGCTAGCGCCGCGCCCCCGTCGGACTATCTCTTTGTCAGCATCAGCAGACCGCGACCGGCACCGCGACGAAGACGGCGCCCGGCTCCCTGCGACGGAGACGACCATGACCCATCCCGGCATTCACCACGTCACGGCCATCGCCGGCCCGGTCCGCCGCAACCACGATTTCTATACGCGGGTGCTCGGACTGCGCCTGGTCAAGAAGACCGTCAATTTCGACGATCCCGGCACCTACCACCTCTATTTCGGCAACGAGCAGGGCGAGCCCGGCACCATCCTCACCTTCTTTCCATGGGAGCATGTGGCGCCCGGCCGGATCGGCGTCGGCGAGACCCTGGAGACCGCATTCCGCGTTCCCGAGGCCGCGCTCGGCTTCTGGGTGCAGCGTTTGGTGGCTGCGGCCGTGCCGCACGAGGCCATCGTCAAGCGCTTCGGCGAAAGCGTGCTCGCCTTCACCGACCCCGACGGCATGAAGCTCGCGCTGGTCGGCGTCGCCGGCAGCGAAGCGGAGCCGGCGTGGTCGGTCGATGACATCGGGCCCGAGGCGGCGATCCGCGGCTTCCACGCGGTGACGCTGCTGGTCGCCGACACGGCGCCCACGGCAGGGATCCTCACCGACGTGCTCGGCTTCCGCGAGAGCGGGCGCGAGGGCACGACCGTGCGCCTGAAGGCTGGCGACACGGCCGTGGGCGGCATCGTCGACCTCAGGGGCGCGGGCGACTTCCTGCGCGGCCGGCCGGGCGGCGGCTCGGTGCACCACATCGCCTTCCGCGCCGCCGACGACGCCGAGCAGGCGCAGATGGTGCGCAAGCTCGCCGACCGCCACGGCATTACGACGACCGAGCAGCGCGACCGCAACTACTTCCGTTCGGTCTACTTCCGCGAGCCCGGCGGGGTGCTGTTCGAGATCGCCACCGATGTTCCCGGCTTCGCCGTGGACGAGCCGGTGGCCGCGCTCGGCGAGGCACTCAAGCTGCCGGCGCTCCTGGAGGGCCGGCGCGGCCAGCTCGAAGCCGTGCTGCCGGCCGTCGCCTGAACGGCCGGCGCCCGGCCGGCCGGGCGGCAACTTCGAACTCGACGATCTCGGAGCATCTGCTCCAGCCGCGTGGCGTTCACGCGGCTGGGCCGGCGCTCCGCAAGGAGGCTCCCATGCAGACCACTTTGGATCGCCCCTGGACCCATCGCTTCGAGCCCGGGCGGGACCCCGAGGCGCCGCTGCTGCTGTTGCACGGCACCGGCGGCGACGAGGCCGATCTCCTGCCGCTCGGGCGCGCGCTGTCGCCCGGTTCGGCGCTGCTGTCGCCGCGCGGCCCGGTCAGCGAGAACGGCATGCCGCGCTTCTTCCGCCGCCTGGCGGAGGGCGTCTTCGACGAGGCCGACGTGCGGCAGCGGGCCGAGGAACTCGCCGTCTTCATCGCCGAGGCACGCGAGCGCTACGCGCTGGCGGCCCCGATCGCCATCGGCTTTTCCAACGGCGCCAATATCGCCGCGGCCGTGCTCCTGGCACGGCCGGAGGCGCTGGCCGGGGCCGCGCTGATCCGCGCCATGGTACCCCTGAGCGCCCGTCAGGCGGAGGAGGAGCGCCAGCAGCTGGCCGGCAAGCCGGTGCTGCTGCTGTCCGGAGCGGCCGACCCGATCGTGCCCGCTGGCAACGCTGCCGCGCTGGCGCGGCGCCTGGCGGCGGCCGGCGCCGCGGTGGAGCAGGAGACGCTGCCTGTCGGCCACGGCCTCACCCAGGCCGACGTGGCGCTGGCGCAGGCCTGGCTCCGCCGTATTGGCAAACCGAGCGCGTAGAGAGCACGGCCCGGTGCGGGGATGATCACCCCGCGCCGCGCACGTCGAGCCCCGAGCAGATCGTGATCCGATCGGGGCAGATCGTCAGCGGCGGCCTGGGTTCGACATCCAGTACTGAAGCGACCCCACCGGCGCGCGCTGCGCTGGTGCATAGGCGAGGGCCGGAGCCCGCGCGGGGCGGCTCGCGTAGTGTCGGTGCGTGCGCGTGTGGTGCTTGGCCACCCGGTGCTTGGCCTTGCGCGCCGCGTAAGCGGTGCCGGGCCGCGAGCCGGTGATGACGATGCGGGTGCCCCCCTCGCTCCTGACCAGGGAGTAGAGCGTCGCGGCGTTGGCCGGATGCAGGCGGATGCAGCCGTGCGAAGCCGGATTGCCGAGCGCGCGGACGGCCGTCGTGCCGTGGATGGCATAGCCGCCACGGAAGAAGACGGCGTGCGGCATGGCGCCGCCATACTTGCGCGAATACCAGTACTTCTCGAGCCGTTGCGGACGATAGACGCCGTTCGGCGTCACATAGCCCGCCCGCGCCGACGAGATCGCCCAATTATACCTGGGCTGACCATCGACGCTGACCGTCATCCGCTGCGACGAAAGATTGACGTTCACCGTCACGCCGGCGCTTGCGGGAGTCGCGAGCGCAGCACCGAGAACGAGAGCTGCAAGACCGAGTAGACGCATCGTTAGCCCCCTTCACAAGAAATCGATCGACTTTAATGATCCATTAAGCAACGGGTCACGTAAAGCTACAATGACGTGTACGGTAAACGCGACGCGCCGCGAGGGCCGCCCGGTCTCGGCCGCCAGGGTGCCGGCCGGCTGCGTATTCGGCGCGACGCGGCGCTGTTTTGACGATGCAGGACTTTTGTCCAATCGCGCCCAAGGCGGTCGAGACAAGCCGATTTCGGCGCTGGTCTCGCTTAGCCGTGAACGAACACCAGCCAGCCGGTGCTGAGCAGCGGCGCGACGATACCGAACAGGATGGGAAGAAGGTTGTGGGCCATGGCCACCCGTCCCTACGGTCGGCCCACCACCGGGGCAAGCCGCAAAAAATCAATCATTTGTTAAGATTAATAGCGATGCCGCGGGGCCGCGGTGCGCTGCCGCACGGCCCGGGCCGGAGCGGCCCGGCCACTCAGCAAGGCGGATGGATGGTCGGGTCAAGCCCGACCATCCACCGTCCTGAAAGCCCACGAGCGAGCTAGGCGCGGACGATGCGCTCGCGGCCGGCGGTGACGGCGGCGGTGGCGTTGCGCGTGTCGACGACGAGAGGGACGCGCGCCGTCAGTTCGGCGTAGTCCACGCCGTCGTGGTCGGTGGCGATGAGAGCGGCATCGAAGCGCTCCAACTCGTCGGCCGACCAGGCGATGGCGCGGCGGCCCGCCAGCAGCGGATGCTCGCGCGTCGGCGGGATGACGGGCACGAACGGGTCGTAGAAGGCCACCGTGGCGCCGCGCCGCTCGAGCTCCTCCATCAGCACCAGCGCCGGGCTCTCGCGCGTATCGTCGACATTCTTCTTGTAGGCCATGCCGACCAGCAGGATGCGGGCGCCGGCGATGCTCTGGCGCCGGCGCCCGCTGAGGGCGTCGATCAACCGGTCCACCACGTGCAGAGGCGCCGCCGTGTTGATCTCGCCGGCCAGCTCGATGAAGCGCGTCGGCACGCCGAACTCGCGCGCCTTCCAGGTGAGGTAGAACGGATCGATGGGCACGCAGTGGCCGCCGAGACCGGGGCCCGGATAGAACGGCATGTAGCCGAAGGGCTTGGTCTTCGCCGCCGCGAGCACCTCCCAGATGTCGATGCCCATACGCTCGTAGATCAGCTTGAGCTCGTTGACCAAGGCAATGTTGACGGAGCGGAAGATGTTCTCGGTGAGCTTGACCGCCTCGGCGGTCGCCGTGTCGGCGACGGGCACGACGCGACTGACGATGGTGGCGTAGAGGCGGGCGACCAGGCCGGCGGCCAGCTCGTCGTCGGCGCCGACCACGCGCGGAATGGTCGCCGTCTCGAAGTCGATATTGCCCGGATCTTCCCGCTCCGGCGAATAGGCCAGGAACACGTCTTGGCCCACTTTGAAGCCGCTGGTCTCCAGAATGGGCTTCAGCACGTCCCGCGTCGTGCCGGGATAGGTGGTCGATTCCAGCACCACGAGCTGGCCGCGGCGCAGGCGCGGCGCGATGGCGGCGGCCGTCGCGCGGATGAACGAGAGATCGGGCTCGCGGTGGCGCGACAGCGGCGTCGGCACGCAGATCAGGATCGTATCGGCATCGGCGATGCGGCCGTAGTCTCCGGTCGCGGTGAAGCGGCCGGCCTCCACCATGGCGGCGACCCGCGGCTGCGGCACGCTGCTGAGATGCGAGCGGCCGGCGTTGAGGCCGTCGACCTTGGCCGGGTCGATGTCGAAACCGATGACGGAGAAACCGGCGCGGTGCGCCGCCAGGGTCAGCGGCAGGCCGACGTAGCCCATGCCGATGATACCGACCACGGCGGAGCGGTCGTCGAGGCGTTGGCGCAGCCGTTCCGCCAGCGCCCGCGCGTCGATGCCTTCGTCCTGCACGTCCACATGCGCCCCCTCGCCGCCTGGCCAAAGGCCGGCCACCCGCCTCGAGGCGTCATGGCCGGGGAGAGGCTACCCCGTCAAGTTCGGCCGGCGGGGAGACGATGAACCGTCAGCTGGCCTTCTGCAGCGGCCGCATGGGGACCACGGTAAGGCCCGCCTGTTGCCCGTGCGCGTCGTCGCTGCGGCCGACGCTCCAATAGGAGAAGCCGGCCTCGGCGATCTCGTCGGACGGGTAGATGTTGCGCAGGTCGACGATCACCGGCGCCTTCATCACCCGCTTGAGCTCGGCCAGATCGAGGGCGCGGAAGGCATCCCATTCGGTGACGATGACCAGCGCGTCGGCGCCGGTGGCGCAGCTGTACGGGTCCTCCGCGTAGGTCACCGCCTCCAGGAGGTGCTGCGCCTGCTCCATCC
>NZ_BMGG01000013.1 GCF_014640075.1 Chelatococcus reniformis
CGCAATGATCTGCTCTTCCGTGAACCGTGACTTCTTCATCCGTCCGTCCCTCGTGCTGGGGCGGACTCTAACTATCCGTGGAGGAGTTTCAGGGGCTCACGTCATCGCCGTTATGAGCTATTTCCCTGACCTAACGCCGTTCACCTACGGAGGCGCCGAACCAGACCCAGCTATCTTAAACGTTGGCTGGCTGAACTTCGACCACGAAATGCCGGTGGCAGAACCAAACGAGTTGTTTCTCAGCGCTCTGAGGAAAGCGGCTGCGGAGCCCGTGAATCTTTATCGGGGTTGCCACCTTTGCGACTTCTGCCCGCGACCACCAATGACCCTCTCATCAGGCGGCATGCCAATGCTGCAAGCTCGTCCCGAGACAATGGGTAACGGCGAGATTTGGGTCAAGGGAAGTGATGGTTTCACATACGTCGCGCCGGCGCTTATCCTTCACTACGTCAGTGAACATCACTACGCACCGCCGAAGGTTTTCGTAGATGCCATCATCGCCTGCCGCTGACGACGATGCGCCTTTCCTGCCTGCTTCCGTTTATGAGTTCACGACCTAGTCGCGGGTGACGAATTGGGGGCTTGTTGATGGCGGACCGCAAAACGATACCAGCAGCGACACGACTGCGACTGTTCTCTGAAGCAGCAGGGCATTGCCAAAGACCGGAATGCCTTGACGCTTTGTTCCCCGTTGAACTGGGCGGCAACAAGCACATCGCGGAAATGGCCCACGTCATTCCGCACGGTGAGGCCGGCCCGCGCCACGAAGATCGACCTGAAGGCGACTTCGATCCGGACTCCGTCGAAAATATCATCTTGCTCTGCCCGACGTGCCACACGATGATCGACAAGGACCCCGATGGCTTCCCCCGTAACATCCTCCTGGGGTGGAAGCAGAACCACGTATCCAACTTGGCGGCAAAGCAAGGGATCAGGGCTTATGACGATCGCGCTGAAGTGAGAGCAGCGATTTCCGGGGTCATGGCCGAAAACAAGGCGATCTGGGACAAGTTCGCCCCGGAGCAAGGTACCGATTTCGAGTATGATCCCGAGTCCGAGGCTGCGAAGACGTGGAGCCATCGGATGCGGAGCGTTATCCTCCCCAACCACTACCGCGTTCAGGCTATCATCCAAGCGAACCTGCAGCTCGCCACTGAGGACGAGCGCCGGACATTTGCCGAATATCAGGAGCATGTGCGCGGGCTGGCGGAGCGCCATGTTTGCGGCGTCGCCGGCCGCGCGATCCGGTTTCCCGAAGCGATGGAAGGCATGTTCTCGTGAACTGGCAGGTCAAATACGCGCTCGCCAACATCGCGGAGCAGGGCCAATTGACCGCGGAATATGTCCATGGCGAGCTGATCCGGATTGTAACGCCGGATCAGCCGGACGTGCTTGCCGCCATATCGGCCGCAAACGAGATCGATGCGGCGACTGCGGCGAATTACCAGCAGAAGTACCCCGACATGGACTTCCTGTGCGGCTATCGGTCGGCATGCATTTGGCGAGGCGACGCGATCAAGTATCTCGAAGACGCCCGTGTAGGCTGGGGAAGTTTCGGAACCTTGACCTCGGCCGCGCTCGACGGAGATGCGAACACGGCCTCGCATAAAGCGTACAGGTTTTCGGATCGGCTGCTTCGGCAATATGGTCCTGTGCGTGACGTGAGCCGGGAGTTTGACCGCATTCACCGGGTGGCACTTAGAAGTGGAACGAGCCTCAGAATTGGGATGCTGGCCGACTATGAGCCTACGGCAGACGCCGTTCGCAGCCTTTGGGCTGACTTCGGACCTCTAGATATTGTTTGGAACATCAACCCCAACGGGAATCCTTCGGCTGAGGCGATTGATGCTGGGCGTGAGCTTGGGTGTGAGGTGATGAAATGGGACCAGCTGAAGGAACATCTGAGAACGGCCTGATGACCGCCGGCGAGATAGCCGCCCATCTATTGGGCTGCTGTGGCTCGCTGGAGCAGTTCGACGCCTACATGTTCGGTTCGGCCTTGCGCGGCATCGGCGCGGATGTCGACATTCTGGTTGTGGGCCCCAGCGGTGACACGCTGTCCCAGCTGAAGCGGGAGCTCCGGGCGGCAGGCGAGTTTCTGCCGCTCCACATTCTTTACATGCAGCCATCTGAAGAGCGGCACACCGAATTTGTGACGCGACAAAAGTGCGTAGCGCTTACGACACTGTCGGCGTCCGCTACTTGACGAAGGGCGCACTCAGGCGTCTGCTTTACGCTACCAGATCGCTCCGATGCGGTCGTGCAGCTTCTCACCATCCTGTTGATCACCGCCACATGAACCAACGGCTGCTTTCAAGATCAGCTTCGGAGCAGCTGAACGGCCGATATGCGGCGCGAAGCGGCCGTTCGCACCGCCGTGCCGGGAGGGCCGCCTTGGGTCAAAGTCGGTCGTTCCTCACACCTGCTCTCCGACGCGTTGCGGCGGGGTGTGCGCAAGACCGTCGTTGAGCAGGCGCACGAGGTGCGGCCGAAGCCGGTGGCTACCGCCGCCTCGCTCGGCGCCTTGCCGGGCCGGACGGCGCACAGGATGATGCGCTGCTTAATCGTCTCATGGGGCCTCGTCGCGCAGCGAGCGCGGCGCCGCGGCGGCCTCGTCCGGCCCTGGGCCCTCCTCCGCCATCGCGGCGGCCGCCGCCGCGCCTACCCCGCCACCGGCAGCACCCGCACGTCGTAGGCGTGGCGGATGCGGCGGCCCAGCACCGGGTCGGTGATCTCGAACGCGAAGCGGTCGGCCGGGCGGATGCCGCCGTGCACCGCCAAGGTGCCGCCGAACATCGCCGTACCGTCGGCGAGACTCTCGCCGTAACCGGCGATGATGTCGAGCGGCGGCAGCATCGCCGCCACCGAGCCCTCCTGGTACAGGCTGCGCTGGCCGCCGATCTCCACATGCGAGCGCAGGATCAGCCGGTCCCAGTGCGGCAGCACCTCGTCCAGCGCCCACAGCTCGGGCGCGATCGGCTTGTCGCACATCTGCTTGGAGACGGTGACGTTGTAGATCTCCACCTTGCGGTCGGTGTGGTCGGAGCCGAGGCCGAGATAGCGACGGCCGTTGGCGGCCACGATCATGAACTCCACCTCGCCCGAGGAGTCGGGGCCGGAGCATTCGATGGCCGCCGCGGTGGTCAGGCGCGCCGCCGCCACCCGGTAGTAGACCGGCGTGGTGGCCGGCCGCGGCACGCCGAGCGCCTCCAATTCAGCGATGTGCGTCTCCAGCGCCGCCTTGTCGCGCCCGGTCCAGCCGGCGATGACGGCGGTGTGGATGGTGAGCCGCTCCTCGGTGCTGCGGCCGCCGGCATGGATCAGAAAACGAAGAGTTGGGCTACCCACGGCAATTCCCTCCGCCCACGGTTGCGATCCGTTGCGCTGCGCTCTCGGCATGCCGAATGCCGTGATCGGGCGGCATCCATTTGCCCTTCACCTTGCATACGTCAACCGCAGCCGCATCCCCGGCGACGAAAGATAGCGAGCCGTTGCGCGCGCGGAAACGCCCATGGGTCTGGCGAGGCGCGATCGCCGTGCGCCCGCGGCGCCGTGATGCTCCCTCGGCGCCGGCTCTATTGGGCGGGGGTGAGGACCGGCGTCGGCGGCCGCACGACACCGGTGTGGCCCAGATCGATCACGCGATCGGCGCTGCGGATGGTGGAGGGGCGGTGGGCCACGATGATACGGGTGATGCGCAGGCGCCGGATGGCGTTGTTCACCACCGCTTCATTGGCCTCGTCGAGGTGGCTGGTGGCCTCGTCGAGGAACAGGATCGCGGGCTCCTTGTAGAGTGCACGCGCCAGGAACAGCCGCTGCTTCTGGCCGCCGGAGAGCGTCGATCCCATGTCGCCGACCAGCGTCTCGTAGCCCATGGGCATGCGCAGGATATCCTCGTGCAGCGCCGCCGCCTGCGCGCAGGCGAGGATGCGATCGCCGTCCGGGCTGAGGTCGAAGGCGCAGATGTTGTCGGCGATGGATCCGGCGAAGAGCCGGTCCTCCTGCAGCACGCAGCCGACCAGCCGCCGGTAGTTGGTGAGGCCGAGGGCGCGCAGCGGCACGCCGTCGATGGCGATATCGCCCGAGCTCGGCGCCATCAGCCCGGCGAGCACCTTCACGAGGGTGGTCTTGCCGCAGCCGGAGGGGCCGACGATCGCCACGGATTCGCCCGGCTCCACGGCGAGATCGAGGCGCTTGAAGATCTCGGGTTCGCTCGCGCCGTAGCGAAAGCTCAACTGCTTCGCCTCGAGGCGCCCCTCGGGGCGGCGCAGCGGCGGACTGCGATCGTCGCCCTCGTCCTCCACCTCGGACAGCACGATGTCCGACACCCGCTCGGCGTGCAGCGACAGCATGCGGAACTGAACGAGGCTGTTGATCAGGTTCTCGATGCGGCGTGCGAAGTCGTCCTTGTAGGCGAGGAACGCCAGCAGCATGCCGACCGAGGAGCTGCCGGCGATGATGGCGGCAGCCCCCAGATAGAGCATCAGGATGCGGTCGGCCCCGAACAGGATGCTGGTGGCCGTCTGGAAGATGACGTCGAGCTTCTCGGTCTTGAGGCTGGCGTTGGTGGCGTCGACGAGATGGTTCAGCCATCCGGCCCGGCGCCGCTCCTTGAGGTCGAACAGCTTCAGGCTCGAAATGCCGCGCACGGTCTCCATGAGATGCGTGTCGCGCTTGGCATTGAACACGATCTCCTCTTCCGAGGCCTGCAGGTAGGCGGCGTAGGTGATCGCCCGCGCCGCGACATAGAGCGCCGTCGTGACGAGCCCGATCGCCGCCAGCCAGCCGCCGTAGACGAGCATCATGGCGAACAGGCCGATGGCCATGATGCCGTCGACGACGCTCGTCACCAGTTGCGTCGACACCGTGCGCTGGATCTCGCCCAGCGACGAAAAGCGCGAGATGACGTCGCCGATGTGGCGCTTCTCGAAATAGTCGACCGGCAGGCGGATCAGCCGGTCGAACAGGCTGGAGGTCAGCTGCACACCCAGGTTGGTGGACATGACCATGATCGCCCACGAGCGCACGAAGCGGGTGGCGGCCTGCAGCGCGACGAGCAGGCCGAGCGCCAGCGCGATCACGGTCAGCAGCGACATGTCGCCGGCGACGATGACCTGGTCGACGACGAGCTGCGTCCCGATGGGGATCAGGAGGGCGAACGCCTCGATGGCGATCGAGATCAGCAGCACGTGGGACATCGCCCGGCCGAGGCCGCTGATGCTGCGCAGCAGCTCGGTGAGCTTGAGCTGGCGCCGCTCGATGACCGGCTTGAAGCTGGCGTTCGGCCACAGCTCCAGCGCAACGCCGGTGAACTGCTTGGCGAGCTCCGCCAACGCGAGCTTGCGCCGCCCGGCGGCCGGATCGTGGATCACGACGAAGGTCTCGTTCACCTCGACCAGCACCACGAAGTGGTTGAGGTTCCAATGCAGGATACACGGCAGCCGCAGGCGGCCGAGGCTGGCCGGTTCCAGCCGGAGCGCCCGGGCCGTCAGGTCGAGGGTGCCGGCCAGCCCCATCAGGGCGCGCAGCGTCAGCCCCTTCAGGGTGGTCGCGTAGGCGCGGCGCATGGCGGCGAGGTCGAGCGAATGGCCGTGGAAGTTGGCCACCATCGCCAGGCACGCGAGGGCGCATTCCGCCGCCTCGGTCTGCAAGATGACGGGCGTGCGGCGGCCGAAGCCAAAGCGGAGGCGTTCGAGAACCGTCACGGGCTTCCCGCTCCCGCGGTGCCGGCGCTCAGGCTGTAGAGCGGATCGAGGATCCACTGATAGAGCGGCCGCTTGTCGAGAAAGACGGTGGCCTGCACCCGCATGCCGGCCGTCACCTTCTGCGCGGCGCCGTAGGCGTTCACCTCCGCACGCTCGGGCTCGACGGTGATGCGGTAGAGGTTCTGATTGCCCGGGGCCGGTCCCGGCGCGGCGCTCGGACCGGGTTGGCGAAGATCCGCCAGCTCCTCCGGCCGCAGCGCGATGCGTGAGATCGCTTTCACCCGCCCGCCGTACTGGCCGAACTTCTGGTAGGGAAACGCCTCGTAGCGGAGCAGCACCTTCTGGCCGGGCTCGATGAAGCCGATGGCGCTGCTCGGCGCGCCGAGCTCGGCCAGAAGGCGCGAGGTGCCGGGCAGGATCGTGGCCATCGGCGCGCCGGCTGCCACCGTCTCGCCGGCGCGCGCCACGATGCCGGTGACGATGCCGTCCCGCGGCGCCGTGATCCAGAGGGCACGCTTGGATTCGCCTTCGGCAATCGCCTGGTCCGTCTGCGCGATCTGACGTGTGAGCTCGCTCTGCGCCGAGGCGCTGCGCGTGTCGGAGGTGGCGATCTGCGATCTCAGCTCGCTCAGCTTGGTCGCCAGTTGCAGGCGCTCGCGGCGCAGCCGTTCGAGCTGCTGGCGCTCGGCCATGTAGGCCTGCTCCTTGATGTCGACCTGCATCTGCACGACGATCTGCCGCCGGGCATACTCCTGGTAGCGCGCAAAGCCCTCCTTGAGTGCCTTGACGTACTCCCCCGAGACCGCGATCTGCTGATCGATCTGGCCGATCTCGCGCGCCGTGTCGTGCTCGCGCTGGACGAGCTCCTGCTTCTGCGCGCGGTCGAGCGCGGCTTTGCGCAGGCGCTCGGCCTCGTGCTCCTGGCGCTGGCGCCGCAGCTCCTCCACGACAGCGACCTGGGTCCCGCCGAGATTGGACAGCGCGTCGATATCGAGCGTGTAGAGTAGCTGTCCCCGGGTCACGACCTGGCCCTCGCTCGCGGCGAGCTGGACGATCCGGCCGGCCGCGGGAGCGTTGATCTTGGCGATGCCGTCCACGGGCGTCATGACCCCGTTGACGGTCGTCCGACGGCTGTAGCTGCCGAGCACCAGCAGGCCGGCGATGGCGGCGACGGCCGCCGCGGCAAACGGCGCCGCCGCCCGGAGCGCCAGGGGAGCGACGATCCGGGGCGCACCGAGCAGCCGCTCGCGCCGGGTATCGATGACCTCGGCGCGGAAGAGAGGCGTGGGCGCGGGGTCGGCGGCAGGCGCTGGCGCAGGCTCGGCGATCGCGGCCGCCGGCTGCGGGACCGCCTGTGGCGCCCAGGCCGGCGCGGCTGCGTTCGCAGGGGCGGCCGACAGCCGGACCTCATATCGGAAGGGCTGGTTCATTCAGGGCGCGAGCCGTCGTGCAGCAGCGCCCAAACCTGGGGGGCGGAGATCATCTTGCGGCGCGATCAGCCGGCGGCCCGTGCCAGCCGCCAGATCGCGTAGCCGTTGTTGGCGACGATGAGCGCGAGGACCGCCGCGAGCCCTTCGAGCGCGCCTTCGAAGCGGGAGGCAAGGCCGATCGCCGCGCCCGCAACGATAGCATAGCCGGCAACGAAGACCTCCAGGCCGTGACGCGCGATCAGCCGCTGAAACAGCAAGTTGCTCTCGGCACCGGGACCGGCGATCCGCACGCCGGCGACCGTCGTGACGAGATCGGCCAGGGCCAGGGATGCAGTCAGCCAGATCATTGCGATCTCCTCCGATGGGGCGGCGGGCGTCATCGACGCCCGCCGCGTTGACGACTCAGAAGCCGCTGACCTTCAGCCAACCGCCGAATGCGCCGCCGAGGGCGCCTGCGGCCGCACCGGCGCCCACCGCGCGCCAGCTGAAATCGCCGTTGATGCTGGAGGTCACGCCGCCGGCCACGGCGCCGACCACGGCGCCCCCGCCGATACGAACCGCATAGATCGCGAGCGGCGCGATGGCGCCGTTGACGGCGTCGAGCTCGTCATCGGACAGCTCGCGGATGTCATCGGGCATCACCGGCAGCGTCGCGTCGCGAAGCGCGATTGAGGCATGGAGGCCGGGAACGGCGGGGGCATAGGGAAGCTGATAGGTCATGGAATAGCTCATCGCGATCCTCGTCGTCTGAGTTTGTGATGGGACCGCCCGGCTTCGGGCGCATCGCGAGGGTCTGGGACCTCGTGACGCGCAATGGTGCCCCATGCCGCGTGGCGACAATCTGAATATCCTTTGTCGTATGCTTGGGTATTCTGTGTCAAAAATCTGTCGAATCGAGATTAAATTCCAATCTATAAATATCTTGCCAGCTTATTAGAGATATAATTCACACTTTTTTAGATCACATGGCAATTCGAAACAGATGTAAACGCATGATATCTGCTTGTGTTCCGACCCAATGAGCCAATAGTCGCTCTCAATTCGCCGGTCTCCCGGGCTACGGCAATGCTATAGCTTGTTCAGCGCCGTCCTGCGACCGTGTCGGCAGCCAACGGATCCGCCAAGCGTGCGCCCGTCGCCCGCGCGACGATGCCTCTTAAGGAAACTCAGATTCCGGTCGCGCGGAGCAGCGGCTAATCCGGCCGCCGCCGCGGTCGCTCAGGCGCCGGCGACGTCCGCCACCGGCTTGCCGTCGATGCCCCCGACCGACGGGGCGCTCGCCTCGCGATAGCGCCCGAGCGACAGGAACAGCAGGGCCGGCACGATCTGGAGAGCGGCGAGCGCATACAGCGGCGCGCCGGAGCCGGGGTAGGCGGCGAGCGCCCAGGCGAAGACGACCGGTGCGACGGCGCCGCCGAGAAAGAAGGCGAACAGGAACCAGCCGAAGACCTTCGACACCGCTTCCGTGCCGAAATAGCGCCCGGCGAGATAAGGGAGCAGGTCGCTCTCGCCGCCGATGGCCAGGCCGCCGATGATGCCCCCCACCAGTAGCACGGCGAAGCTGGCGGACGTGCCGTAGACGAGGAAGCACACGGCCGAGAAGGCAAGCGCGATGATCGCCACCACGGGCGCGTGCAGGCGGTCGAGCATCAAGCCGAAACCGATCCTGCCGACCAGGACGGCCACGCCCGCGAACGCCTGGATCAGCGCGACCTCGGCCAGGCTGCGGCCGCCCAGCTGGGTGAGGACGTAGGCGACGTTGGTGATGATGGCATAAAGCGACGCGCCCATGAGCGCGAAGCCGATCGCCAGCTTCCAGAAGGTCGCCGTCCTCACCACGGCCGCCATGCGGAGCTGCACGGCGGGCGCCTGCGGCGCAGGGCGCTCGGGGAGCGCCTCGCCACCATCCGGCAGGAGGCCATAGGGGGCTGGGCTGTCGAGCACCAGCAGCGCCACCAGCGGCAGGCAGATCAGGAGCTCGAAAGCGGCGAGCACAAGCACCGCGGTCGGCCAGCCGGACTGGGCGATCAGCGCCTGCATGACGATCGGAATCGAGAACGCGCCGAGCGCTTGCGCCGAGGCGGCGATGCCCAGCGCCAGCCCGCGCTTGCGGTCGAACCACAGCGAGATCGCCCGCGCATAGGAGATCACATTCGTCCCGGCGCTGACGAGGCCGATGAGGACGAAGGCAAGGTAGAACTGGGTCAGCGAGTTGCCGATCTGGCTGAGGATCAGCAGCGAGGCACCGAACAAGGCGATGCTCGCCGTCGCGATCCTGCGCGAGCCCCAGCGGTCGAGCAGCCAGCCGCACACCGGAAACATCACGGTCTGGGCGAGCAGGTATAGCGTCGCCGCGCCGGCAAGTTGCGGCTGGGTCCAGCCGAACTGCCGGCCGATGGCGCCGGACAGCAGCGCGAAACCTGCCGCGAAGAAGACGGCGGATCCAAAACCGATGCCGATGCCGGATCCGGCGACGACCTTCCAGCCCGGGAAGAACAGGGGCGTTCCCATGGCGAGCTCCTTGCCATTCGAGGCGGTGCGGACGACAGCCCGGCTCGCCCACCGCCGATGCAAGGAGGACGGGCACCGCGACTCGCCGGTGGCCGACTATTGCAGCGCCTTCGGCCGCCGTCACCGATAGCGACGGCACACGACCAACGCGGAGAAGTGTATCGCCCGGTTCCTGCACGGGGCGCCGGGCCTCGGCAAGCCAGGCACTGTCAACGGAATGAGCGGGTAGACGGTCCCGTCGGCATCCGCGGCCCGAGGCACTTTGGACGCTCTGGACGGCGCCGCCCCTAGGGCGCGGACGGCCCTGCGCCGAGCGAGCGGTCCGCATGGACGCAAGTCGAAATTCTCTGTTACTTTGCCGTCGACTCGCCGATGTGTGCGCGATCACCGCAACCACGTCATCGAGTCCAAGGCGCGCCATTGGCAGAGCTGTATCGCAGGGCTGAGCGGGCAGCTCGATCGGCTCCGGGCGCGTAGAGGGCAGAGGGGCGTTCAAATGTGGTTCGCGGCTCGCGGCGCCTGGCGGCGCTCGCTTCTGTTCGTCTCGGCGGCGGCTATGCTCGCCGCGACCCCGGCGCTGGCGGATCCCGTCGCGCTCCCCTGGGGCGATCCGGCGAGCGTGAGCGTGCTCCAGCGGGCGATCGACCAGTTCCGGGTCGACAAACGCATCCCCGGCGCGGTCGTGCTGCTGCGCCAGGGCGACAGCAGCTTCGCCATCAACTCCGGCGTGGCCGACATCGCAACGAACGCCGCGCCAACGCCGGACACATATTTCGGCTACCGCAGCGTCACCAAGTCGTTCGTGACGACAGTTGTCATGCAGCTCGCCCAGGAAGGGCGCCTGAAGCTCGACGACCCGGTCGGCAAATACGTGGCCGGTGTGCCCAGTGGCGACGTCATCACCGTGCGCCAGCTCGCCGAGATGCGTTCGGGCCTGTTCAGCTACACGGCCTCTCCGGCATTCGGCGAGGCAGCCGGAGCGGACCCCGGCAAGGTCTGGACGCCTGACGAACTGCTGGCCTACGGCTTCGCCCAGCCGCTGCAGTTCACGCCGGGCACGTCCTTCCAATACTCCAACACCAACACGGTTCTGCTGGGCCAGGTCATCGCCGCCGTCACGGGCAGCGCCTGGTCCGTGGAGGTGCAACGGCGCCTGAGCGGGCCGCTGGGCCTCGCCTCGGTGATCGACCAGGGTGGCGGCGCCCTGCCTCAACCCAACGCGGTCGGCTATTTCGACGCCGGGGAGGGGCCCGTCGCCCTCGACGAGTTCAACGCCTCGGGCGCTGGCGCGTCCGGAGCGCTGACCGGCGTCGCCCGCGATCTGGAGCGCTGGGGCAAGGCCGTCGGCACCGGCGCCACCTTGAGCGAGGCCGAATTCGTCGCCCGCATGAAGTCGTTCGGATCGACGAAAAGCGATCCAAACAGCCCGGAATACGACAGTTACGGCTTCGGCATGGGCGAGATCCAGGGATGGATCGGGCACACCGGCAACGGCCTCGGCTTCGAGGTGCTGGTCATGTACGACCGCGCCACCGACCGCACCATCACCGTCCTGTTCAACGCGGCCAACGCCGACGATCACGACGCGCCGGCCCATCTCTTCCAGGAGTTGCTGGGCCTGCTCGGCTGGACGCCGCCGGCGAACCAACGGCAGGTGGTGGCCGACGGAGGGCCGGCGGTGGTGAGCGCCGGCACGGTCTGGACCGGCCTCGTCAGCGGCCCGTTCGGCGCGCGCGCCGCGGTCTATGCCGCCAACGGCGGCGTCGTCACCGCCGACGGGCCGGTGACGCTCGCCCCCATGCAGGACTACGTGCCCGCGATCTTTGTCGGCGGCAATGGCCGGGTGGCGCTCGACCAAGGCGGCACGATCTCGGCGTCGGTGGGCGGCGACGGCGCCTTCGTGCAGGGCGGCAGCGGCACCGCAGAACTGTCGCTCACCGGCGTCGCGGTCGCGCTGCGGGGCGATGCCGTCACCGGCACGGGCGTCGACGTGCGCGGGGGCGGCAGCGCCGTGCTGAACGGCGTGCGCATCAGCGGGGCGGCGCAAGCGGCGCTACACGCCGGAGGCACGGCGCCGGCGTCGATCAGCGCGACCGGGCTATCCGTCGATCTCGTCGGCGGACATGGGGCGTGGGCGACCGGCAACGGCACCATCGCGCTCTCGGGCAGCACGATCGTGCTGCGCGGCGCGGGTCACGGCCTGCTCGCCACCAGCCTCGACGCGCCGGCCCGCATCTCGGCCCTGGGATCGACGGTGGAGACCTTCGGCGCCTTCAGTTTCGGTGCCGTGGCCCAAGGAGCCGGCGCCTCCGTGGCGCTCGCCGGCTCCCGCATCACCACCTTCGGCGCTTTCTCGCATGGCGCCGTATTGGGGCAGGGCGCGGCGATGGCCCTCGCCGGCAGCAGCATACGCGCGGAGGGCCTGGCTGCCGCGGCGGTGGCCGCCGTTCCGGTCGTCACGACGGCGGGCCCGAGCAGCGCGGCGCTGTCGCTCGACGCCAGCTCGCTGTCGGCCGCGAGCGGCATCGCCGTGATGGCGGCCGGCACCGATCTCGTCCTCAACGCGTCGCGCTCGGTGATCGCAGGCGCGATCACCGCCGCCGACACGGCGACGATCGCGCTGACGCTCGACAACGGCAGCGCCTGGACGCTCGCACCGGCGGACATCGCGCCGCCGTCGCGCCTGAGCCGCATCGCCGTCCGCGACAGCAGCATCGCCTTTGCGCCGCCCGCATCCGCAGGGGCCTACCAGGCCCTGGCCGTCGGCAGCTACACGGGCGCCGGCGCCACGCTGAGCATGAACGCCTTCCTCGCCGGCACGGGCGGCGCCGACCGGCTGATCATCGACGGGGGCACGGCGAGCGGCCAGACGCAGCTCGTCATCCAACCCACCGGCGGTGGCGCGCCCACCACCGGCGACGGCATCCTGTTGGTCGAGACGGTGAACGGGGCTCAAACGTCGCCGACGGCGTTCTCGCTCAACGGGGCGCGCGTCGCCGCCGGCGCCTTCGACTACAATCTCTACCGCGGCGGCCTCGCGGGCGGAGACGACTGGTTCCTGCGCTCGACACGCCCGGCCCCGGGCGGGTCGGGCCTGCCGGACATCCGCCCCGAGGTCGCGGTCGACCTGGCGCTGCCGGCCATGGCCGCCCGCTTCGGCCTGGCCATGGTCGGCACCTACGACGACCGCGCCGATGCGCGGGCGGCCGCGGCGGGGAGCCCCCTGGGATCGAGCGGCGCGGCGTGGGCCCGCGCCTTCGGCGAGACCGGCCGCAACGGCTCGTCCGGCGGCAGCGGATTTGCGCAGCTCGATCGCTTCCTCGGGCAGGGGCCGAGCTACGATATCCGGTTTGCCGGCTTCCAGGCGGGCCTCGACCTCTATCGCACCGATGGCACCACCGGGTCGCGCGACCTCGCCGGCTTGTTCGTCGGGGCCGGTCACATCGAGGGCGACGTCAACGCCGTCTACGGCGGGCGCGCCGGACAAGCCTCCATGGACGCCTATGCGATGGGGGCCTATTGGACCCATCGCGGTGCCGGCGGCTGGTACGTGGACGCGGCGATCCAGGGCACCTTCTACGATCAGGCGCACGCCACCTCGCTCCTGGGCGAATTCCTGAAGACCCAGGGCTGGGGCCTGCTCGCCTCCTTGGAAGGCGGCTACCCCATCGCCCTCGGCACCGCCTGGACCATCGAACCGCAAGCCCAGGTCATCTATCAGCGCCTGTCGTTCGCCGACGGCGCCGACCGCTACGGCGCCGTGGGCTACGACACGGCCGGAACGGCCTACGGCCGCATTGGCGCCCGCCTGACACGCGCCTGGATGCTGGACAACGGCCGCGCCATCTCGACCTGGGGGCGCGTCAATCTCTGGCACGCCTTCGGCGATGGCCCGACGGCGACCTTCGCCAGCCTGAGCGGCGCCTACCCGATGGCCTTCGATGCGGGCACCGGCGGCACCTGGGCGCAACTGGGCGCGGGCGTGTCCGCCGCTGTGGCCGACAACGTCAGCCTGTTCGCCGCCGCCGACTGCAATGTCCGCCTGGGCAGCGAGACGGGGCGGTCCGTGGGCGGGCGCCTGGGCTTCCGCGTCACCTGGTAGCGACCCGTGGCCCGCGGCCTGGTCCGCGATTGCATAGCGGCGATGGCCGGCGGCGGGCCACAGCCGGCAATTCGTCGCCGCCCCGGGCTCTGCTTGGCCTGCGCGCGGCGCTGGCGCGCATCTCCGTGGCCGGGCTCGACCCCGGCCATCCATCCCCAGGCGTGCGGGATCCTAGAGAGCATTTCCGCGTTTCTTCGAATCGCCGAAATGCTCTATCTGTTTGATTTGTCGCGTTTTCTTAACGCGAACCGGCGTCCACTTCGCTCGAAAACGCTCTAGACGCGCACGACGACCTTGCCGAAATGCCCCCCGGCCTCCATCAGCCGCAGCGCCGCCGGCACCTCACCGAAGCCGAAGGCCCTGTCGACGACCGGCTCCAGCTTCCAGCGGTCGATGTGGGTGCACATGTCGTCGAAATGCGCGCGGCTGCCCACCGAGATGCCGAGGATGCGCAGATTCTTGCTGAACACCGAGGGCACCAGGATGGGCGTCGAGATGCCGCCGAGGACACCGATGACGACGATGGCCCCACCGACCCGCACCGCATCCAGCGACTGCTTCAGGGTGCTCTCGCCGCCCACCTCGACGATGACGTCGACGCCCTTGCCGCCGGTCAGCTCCAGGGCCCGGGCACCCCACTGCGGGGTGCTGCGGTAGTTGATCGTCTCGTCGGCTCCCAGCGCCCTGGCGCGCTCCAGCTTCTCCTCGCTCGACGAGGTCGCGATGACCCGCGCGCCGCGCGCCTTGGCGAACTGGAGGGCGAAGATCGAAACCCCGCCCGTCCCCTGCACCAGCACCGTATCGCCCGGCCCCACCGGGGCCTCGACGGCGATGGCGCGCCAGGCGGTGAGCGCCGCGCAGGGCAAGGTCGCCGCCGCCTCGAAGGACAGGTGGGCCGGAACCTTGGAGACCCCGTCCGCATCGAGGAGCATCTGCTCCTGCAACACACCCGGAAGGGGGCCGCCCAGAGGCCGCGAGCGCTTCTGGGCGGTCACCGGCCCGTCGAGCCAGGATTGGAAGAACAGCGGACACACCCGGTCCCCGGTTTGACGCGCGACACCCCCTCGCCGACCGCCACGACCTCGCCGACGCCGTCGGAGAAGGGGATGAGCGGCAACGGATGGCGGCCGCCCTGCCCCTTCACGGTGATCAGGTCACGGTAGTTGAGCGACGTGGCCTTGATCGCCACCACGACCTGTCCCGGCCCGGCCTGCGGCGCCGGCGTCTCGCCCGCCCGCAGATTGTCGATGCCGTAGGCACCCTCGATCTGCCAGATCCTCATCATTCCCTCCCCGCGGCGCCGATGCGCCTCTCCTGGCCAGCGTCCTTTTGGGCGCGGCCCTTGGCGCTTGCGGGGGTAGTCTCACCGGCCACGGTCTGACAAGTCGGTTGGCTGCAATGCTCCGCTGCGGCAGGACGCCGTCCGACGGCCGCTCCCGCTCAGTCGAACCCGTGCAGCGCTGCCCAGGCGGCGAGCGGCTCGCGTCTGGTTCGCAACCCATTGATGGGATGCTCCGCCGCATATCCCAGCGCAATGCCGCAAAACACCATCTCCTCGGCGGGCAGATCGAGGAGCTCCGCCAGCGTCTGCGGATATTGCGACCAATACTCCTGGGCGCAGGTCGAGAGCCCATCGGCGACGGCGAGCAGCATCAGCGTCTGCAGGAAGATGCCGAGATCGGCCCATTGCGGCGGACCCAGCCGCCGGTCGAGAGAGACGAAGAGGCCGACCGGCGCGCCGAACAGCCGCCCGTTCTCGGCGAGCTGCCGCAAGCGGCCGGCCCGATCCTGCCGCGCGATCGCGATTGTCGCGTAGAGGTCCTCGCCGCATTCGGAGCGCCGGCGCCGATAGGGATCCCACAGGCCCGGCGGATAGACCTGATACGCGGGGGCCTCGCCGGCCGGGTTGGCTGTTGCCCTGGCCTTGAGTTCCTCGAGCGGGGGGCCGGTCAGCGCGTGGACCCGCCAGGGCTGCAGGTTGCCGCCCGACGGCGCCTGCCCGGCCTTCGCCAACAAGGACAGCACCCGGTGCTTGGGAACCGGCTCGGGCGTGAAGGCTCGCACGGATATGCGCCGTGCCACGGCCTCGGAGACATCCATGGCGTCACCCCAGCAGCTTGGCGAGGCCGTCGGCCACATCGTCCGGCCGCTCCACCTGGGGGAAATGGCCGAGGCCGGGAAGCCCGGCCGTCGTGGCATGCGGCAGCACGGCTGCGGCGCGCTCGACGATGGCCCCGCCCGAAATCGGATCGGCGAGGCCGTAGAGGAAGCCGAGCGGCACGCGTGTCTGGGCCAGCGCCGCTTCCCATGGCGCGGCGAGCCGCGCGCGCTCGGCCATGTAGACGAGGTGCTTGGGCCATAGCAGCTGGCCCCCCTCGTGCTGGACGGACGTCCACAGGTCGTCGACCTCCGCGTCCGAGAGCCGCCGGGACGGAAACAGCGGCGCCAGGCTCGCTGCGAGCGACTCCCGCGTCAGCGCCCGGGCCAGGGGCGGGCCCTGGACCGGATCGACCAGCGCCTGCTGTGCCGGCGTCGGTCGATAGAGCGCCGGAAAGACGGACGAGTTCATGAAGATGGCCTGCTGCAATGTGAAGGCGAGCCGGCCCTCCTCATGCCGGTGCAGGAGCTCCTGGAGCAGGATGCCGCCGAGATCGTGGGCGACAACCTGCGCCTGCGCGACGCCGAGCGCGCTGAGAATGGCGAGGGCGCGGTCCGTCTGAATGAGCGCGGAATAATCGGCGTCGGGCGGCTTCGCCGAGGCGCCGTAGCCCAGGTAGTCGAAGCTCACGCAGCGATAGCGGCCGCGCAGCTGCTCGACCACCGCCGACCAGTCGTGCGACGAGGTCGGGAACCCGTGGAGAAAGACGACCGTCCGCTCGCCGGCGCCGTCGATCCGGGTGAAGATGCGTGCCCCGTCGACCTCGACGAAGTCACCGCCGTCCCACCATTCGGCCAATCTCATGGCTGCGTTTCCCTTGGCTGCGTTTCTCTTGGCTGCGTTTCTCTGAGGTTGATGCACACCTTGCCGTGCTGGTCAGCGCTGGCGAGACGCTGATAGGCCTGCGGGACCGCGTCGAAGGGGAAGACGCTGTCGATGACCGGCCTGAAGCTGGCACGCTCGATGAAGGCGAGCATCGCCTCGAAGCTCGCCCGCGAGCCCACCGTCACGCCGCGAATGGTGAGGTTCTTGGTGATGATCGGGCCGAGCTCGATCGTGGCGCTGAGGCCGCCGAGGAAGCCTGTCGCCACGATCCGCCCGTTCTGAGCGCTGGCGGCGATCGACTGGGGCAGGCTTGTCTCGCCGCCGACGTCGACGACCGCGTCCACGCCGCGCCCGGCGGTCGCGGCGAGCACCGCTTTGCCCCAGTCGGGCGTCTGCGATGAGATCACCGTCTCGACCCCGAGTGCGCGGATGGCAGCGGCCTTCTCCGCGGAGCGTGACACCGCGACGACTTTCAGTCCGGCGGCCAGCCCGAGCTGGACGACGAAGGTCGATACGCCGCCGGACCCTTGCACCAGCACCGTTTCACCGGGCCTGGCTACCGCCAGCTCGAAGAGCGCGCACCAGGCGGTGAGCGCGGCGATGGGAAGGGTCGCGCATTCCACGTCGGTCAGCCGCTCGGGCGCGCGAACGATGAAGCCGGCCGGGAAGACGCGGCGTTCGCAGAGCACCCCGTCGAGGGGCGAGCCGAGCGTGTGGGCGCGATCGGCTCGCTCGCTCGGCCCCCGATCCCAACTCTGCATGTAGCAGCCGATCACCCGATCGCCGATTCGCCAGCGGTCGACCTCGGCACCCACGGCGACGACGCGGCCCACGGCGTCGGACGCCGGGACCATCGGCAGCGGTTGGGCGGGCGCGTAGACACCACGCGCGATGGCCAGATCGCGATAATTCAGTGCCACGGCGTCAATTTCGACGAGCACCTCGCATGAGCCCGGCACCGGCTCCGGCCGTTCACCGGGGGCCAGACCGTCAGGACCGAATGAGCATAGCTCCCAGCACCGCATACATATCACCATTCAAATACGATAATGTATCTGAATTCATCCGTGCTATGGTGTCAAGCCGTTTCGACTGGAGGAGCCGTGCGCAACGCGAAACGACTGAGCCGCGAGGAAAGCCAGGCGCGAACCCGCGAGCTGCTCATGCGCTCAGCCGCGCGATGCTTCGCCGAGCTCGGCTTCGACAGAGCCTCGGTGGACCAGATCGCGGAGAATGCCGGCTTTTCGCGCGGCGCGTTCTACTCCAACTTCGCGGACAAGGACGCGATCTTCTTCGCCCTGTACCAGCGGCATCTCGACAGGGATCTACGGGACTTCGAAGTGCTGCTGGCGCAGAGCGCTACCTTCGAAAACTTCGTCGCCGGGGCCGCAGCCCGCTACCGGGAGCTCGGCGACAACCCCGATTGGTGCCTGCTGATCGCCGAATTCCAGCTGCGGGCATCGCGTGCCGCGACGGCCGACGACGCCTTCGCCCGCACCTATGCGGACTACCGCTCGGAACTCAGCCGCCTGATCGACGCCACGCTGGAGCGCTTTGGACGGAAGGGCAGCCTCACGCCCGCCGAACTGGCGATGTCACTGCTCGCCCTGTCGCATGGGCTTGCACTCGAGCGCGCCGCGTCGCGAGACACGGTGCCGATGGCCCTGACCGGCAAAGCTATGGGCGCGCTGCTCACCGGCGCCACGGCCGCGACGGAGTAGGCCGGCCGGGCGCCGGCGAGCAACCGCGCACGCGAACGCCACGAATAAGTGCAAAATTCTCTTCGATCATCCCGGGCGTGGCCGGCCGCACCAACGCGCTGGAGACCGGCGTGTTCGCTATGGCAGGCGCCATCCGTTGACCTTCGCCGACGCTGGGGCTGGATGTGGGCGGCTGCGACCTGCGGAAAGAACACACGCGCAAACCGGTCTACAAGCCGGTCGGCCCCGATCGGCGACAGCAGCACCCAGCCCAGAAGGCGGCGGGCGCGCCCGGTCGACGAGCCTGAGGAGGGGCGCCGCGACGAGCGACAGGGCCGGCAGGTTGCGGATCGCAAATGCAATCGAAAGGTCTTGAGAACGAAAGGTCTTGGCGACGAAGCGTTGCCCGCGGGATGCCGCCGCGACGGCGGCGCCGACTAGCCTCGAAGGCTCTCGAGCGCTTGCCGGGCACGCACCGACCCGGGCGGAGCCGGCTCCCAGCCTGCGCGCCGATCCGGCCGGCCCGCGAATGCGCGAAGCGCGGCCCGCGCCTCCAGGCAGCCCAGCGCTTCCTCACGCGTCGTGTGCTGATGGCTGCAACCGACGCCGACGCCGTCCGGGATGCTTACGCACAAGCGCCACGTGGTAACGACGAGACCGTCATCTCCACGAGCGACACCTGGCATCAATTTGAGAGTCATTGCGTCCCCCAACTTGGACCTTCGCGAGGCTGGCCCCCCACCATGGGCATTGGAGGGTGGAGAACGGCGGACCTCAACGGGGGGAAATTCCCCCTGCAATACCGCTTGCCACAGCTCCTGAAGAACCCATTGCCGTGGTCAGGCCCGGTCGCTCGCCCTCAAGCATTTTGCCGTCGGGTGAGGCCATCCAACGGCAGAGAAATGCTCATAGTCCTTTGAATCTGGAGCGCTTCTCAGCGATCGGGTGATTCCACCCAATCGCGAGGGCTCTAGCGTCTGGTCGGCGGCGGCACCGCCGGCTGAGCGGAGACGCCCCCGAGGTGAACGCCCGGAGCGCCTAGGAGCCTGTTTGGGAATTGGGCGGCGGAGGGCCGTCGAGGGATTTTCGCGCCTTGGCAGGAGGCGATCACAGCCGATATCGGTCGATATCGGCAAGTTCGCCGACGCACCAGAGCGTGAAAAGACCCGTCGGCCGACCCGCCCGCCATTTCCAAGCAGGCTCTAAAGCCGCAGGGCCTTCATTTTCGTGATCACAATCGGCATTCGGGGGCTTGCAGTTTTCATAAAGCTCGCGTTCTAACAGGATTGGTCCTTACGATCGCAAACGGCGTCCGCGCGACCGCCAACTCATATCGAACTGGGAGGTCATCTAATGAAAACGGCTCAAGCTATGATCGTCGCCGCCGCTGCCCTGCTCGCCTCCGGGCCGGCGCTCGCCGATGCTGCCTCGTCCTATGCAGGCGCGTTCGTGGTCGCCCAGAGCACCGGCGGCAACCAGGGCACCGATCGCCCGGGCCCGGGAGGCGGCCCGATCGCGACGGGCCGCGACGCGCAGGGCAATTACGGCTCGCAGAGCACCGGCGGCAACCAGGCTACGGACAAGCCCGGCCCCGGCGGCGGCCCCATCGACAACAGCGCCAATCGGCAAGGCAATAAGGGCTGCCAAAGCACGGGCGGCAACCCCTGCTGATCGGCTGCACGGCCACCGACTAGGCCGATGATCCGGCTGAACAGCCGGCGGCGCTACCGTGCCGCCGGCCTTTCGCGTATCTTACCGGGCGCTCGTGGATTTCGTGGTGTGGCGACGGAGGCGACGCCGTCGGAAGACCCTCATGCATCCGCCGCGTTGCGGAGGGCTTAAAGCGGCTGTCTCAGCTCGCTTTGCGCGTCCTGACCGTCCGCACTTCGGCGCGAACTCTGCCACAGCGGTTCGACCGGCCATGACATCTGTCGGGCGGGACGCTCACTCGCGCTTCGATTAGAGCATTTCAGCGTTTCTTCGAATCGCCGAAATGCTCTATCTGTTTGTTTTGTCGCGTTTTCTTCACGCGAACCGGCGTCCACTTCGCTCGAAAACGCTCTAGGCCGGATGCCGCCGCGACGCGTAGAGCCGACCTCTTCGCGATAAGGTCTGATCCGCCTGATCAGCTCAGCCCGAAGCCCCTCGCAGCCTACCTCGAAGAGTTGCCCTATCTCTCGCTTGCCGGCGGAAAAACCCACTGTCCGTTTTTGATGGGCAGGAAGCTGCCGTCGTCCTCGCCGACCTCCGTTGCGATCAGGCCATTCAGCTTCCCGTTCATGGCCATGACCAGGTCGCCCGCTGCCTTGCCCTTCAGGGCCAGGTTGTCGACCTCATCCGGATCATTCTGAAGGTCGTAGATTTCGATGTCGTTCTTTCCGACGAGGTCTTCCCACGTGGACGGCGTGTTGAAGCCCACGGGGGAGAAGTAGCGGGAGAAACGGTAGCGGCCGTCGAACACGCTGCGGATGGAGCAACGCAGTTTGAAGTCGGGCGGCTGTTTCTTGAGAGCGGCGATCCGCTGCGCGAGCGGGACCGAGTTGTTCGATCTCACGTCGAAATGGGCCGCCCACCCGGCGTCCTGGTAGCTCAGCATGTTGTAGCAGAACAGCGATCCCGGCCGTAGCGTCTCCGCCTTCGCCGCACCCGGCGTGGTGAGCAACCGTGAGAAATCACGCCCCGGCAAGCCCTCGGCCGCCTGCTTCAGCTTGTCCGGCGCGGCGCCGGTGAGCGCGAGGATGGTGGGAGCAATGTCTACCTGCGACGTCACCGCATCGCAGGTGAGGCCGCCGGGATAGGCGGGGTGGACGATCATCAGCGGCAGATGGTTCTGCTGGCGATAGGTGGAATTGCCCTTGCCGCGCATCTGATGGTGGCCGCCGAGCTCGCCATGATCGGCCGTGAAGACGATGATGGTGTCGTCCGACATGCCGTTGGCCTTGATGGCCTCCAGCACCCGGGACACTTGGAGGTCGCAGTCACGGATGCAGTTGAAATAGTAGTTCTGAAGCACCCGCCAACGGCGATCCTCGTCGGGCCATTGGCCGACCAGAAAATCCATGACTTCCTGATAGGTCTGCTGCGCCTTGGGGCGGCCGGGCGCGTCGAAGGCCTGCGTCCGCGTGGATGGCAGCGGCACGTCCCAGGTCGCCGCGTAGAGCTCGTTCCCCGGAGGGCGGGCAATCGGCATCGACGATCGCTCGCCCTGCACCGTCTGCCCCGGAAGGTCGGAATTGACGAACATCACGTCGTGGGGATTGACGAAGTTCACCGCCAGATACCACGGCTTTCCAGCCGCCTTCAGGCCCTGCCCCTTGGTGCGCAGCCAGCGTGTGACGAAAGCCGTGGTGGTGTCGTCGTAATTATAGCCGCCCAGGGTCCGGTCGTTGATGTCGCCGACCCCAAAGAAGTCGTCGAAACCGTAGCTCTTGATGATTTCCCGATACTTGGGAAATGGCGCGTCGATGGCCTCGTTCACCTCATCGAGATTGATGGACAGGTGCCATTTGCCCTGATACGCGGCGTGATAGCCGAGCTGGGCGAGGCGGTGGCCCACCGTCTTCACATCCGTCGACATGTCCGGCTGCCATAGGGCGTTGGCGTTGTCGAAGACGCCGGTGTGGGGAATGTGGAGGCCGGTATAGAGCGTCGATCGGGCGGGCGAGCAGACACAGGACGCGGCCTGATGGTTGGTGAACGTGATGCCGTTGGCCTTGATCCATTCGCGACCCGGCACTGGAAACTGCCACTTATTGAAGAAGTGCTCCTGGTCCACCAGGATGAACAGAATGTTGTAGCCGCCGGGCGGCGCGTCGGGCGCCTTGGTGGGGGTAGGCGCACGGGACGGCATGTCCCCGGCCTGCGCCGTATTGGGCAAAAGGGTCGCTCCCAGCAGCGCCGCCCCGGACGTGAAAAGCCCTCTGCGGGACGGGTCGACCGACGTGTCCGCCTTCTTCGTCACCAGGCACCCCCCCTAAGCCAAGCTCGTGGAGATATCTCAGGTGAAGAGTGCTGAAGCAACTGATTTCTCGGCCCCTATGAACAAGCAAGAGAAAGACGGGGACGCACGCGCGATGAAGCGGCGTTCACAAACCGGCTAGATTGCACTTCCCCCAGCGCATGGCAGCTCACATTCAGCTAAGGTCCCGCCCGCCCGGCGCCTCGGCGCCTCGTCATAAAGATGTTACATTATGAAGAAGATCGCCCTCGAGGAACACTTCATTCTGCCGAGCCTGCTGCCGCATATGCTGGCGGCAATGCCACTGGTGACCCCCGAAGCTTCGCGTGCGCTGGTGGACGCCATGTCGGATTTCGGCGAGCGCCGTCTGGCGGCCATGGATGCGGCAGGTATCGAGATCGCCGTCCTGTCGATCTCCGGGCCGGGCGTGCAGGCGGAAGCGGACGCGGCGCGCGCCGTCGATTTGGCGCGGGACGCCAACGATTTTCTCGCCGAGGCCATCGCGGGCCGGAGCGACCGCTATCGCGGATTTGCGCATCTCGCCATGCAGGATGTGCCCGCCGCCACGGCCGAGCTGCGGCGGTGTGTGCGAGATCTGGGCTTCGTTGGGTCCCTGGTGAACGGCCACACGCAAGGCGTCTATCTGGACGATGCGCGCTACGACCCGTTCTGGGAGGTGATGCAGGAGCTGGATGTGCCGCTCTACCTGCATCCGGGTGATTCGTACGTGCTCCCCCACGTGCTTCAAGGTGCGCCGGAGTTGCGCAAGCCCACTTGGGAATGGACGATCGAGATGTCGTCCCACTTCCTGCGCCTGGTGTTCGCGGGCGTGTTCGACCGCTTTCCGCGGCTCAAGATCGTGCTCGGCCACATGGGCGAAACGCTGCCCTATACGCTGTGGCGCCTCGACAGCCGTGCGGCGCTCATCACCGGCAAGCGACCGTTGAAGCTGAAGCCGTCCGACTACCTCAGGCGCAACCTCTTCGTGACGACGTCAGGCCAGTGTGACGACGTCCCTCTCATTGCCGCCATCTCGGCGCTCGGCGCCGACAACGTGCTGTTCTCGGCGGACTACCCTTACGAGGATAGCGCCGTGGCGGGCCAATTCGTCGACAACGCCGCAATCGACGAGGCAACGCGGGAGAAGGTGGCGCGGCTCAATGCGGTGCGCCTGATGAACCTGACGGTCTAGAGCGTTTTCGAGCAAAGTGGACGCCGGTTCGCGTAAAGAAAACGCGACAAATCAAACAGATAGAGCATTTCGGCGATTCGAAGAAACGCGGAAATGCTCTAGGCGGGCCGCCCTTGAGCACGATCCTCTAGAGTGAACGGCAAGCTCTGAAAGAGATCATGTTCAAGGTCATGATCTGGGGCGGGACCATTCAACAGAGAATCATCCCGCCCTCTGGCTCTCTCGGCCACCGCCACGCGCCGCTAGCCAACCATTGAAACGCGCACGGCTCGTCGCGGCTTGAGCATCGCGGGGCCGATGGGCTAAAGCCATCGGCAGCCACTGCGAAGGGGGTTCGCGTGCACAAGATCGAGCTCAACGACGACATCGTTCAGATCGCCTTGCAACGGCGCGGCCGCCTTCGCCTGTTCGAACGCATCGATCCCAAGCGGACAGCGCATTTGGTGATCGACATGCAAGTCGGCTTCATGACACCCGGGGCGCCTGCTGAAATTGCGCCGGCGGTCGACATCATCCCCAACGTTAACCGGATCAGCGCCGCATGTCGTGCAGCGGGCGCCCTCAACGTGTTCGTTCAGAACTCCATCAGCGACGAGAGCAAGACGAGCTGGTCCAATTGGTTCGATGCGTTCTGGACACCCGCCAAGCGCGAGGGGATGTACGCGACATTCATGGTCGGCCAGCCCGGACACGCGCTTCATCCTGACCTCGACATCGAGCCTGCCGACATGCGCATCAACAAGTTCAGGTTCGGGACGTTTGTCGACGGCTCGTCGCAGCTTCATCAGCGCTTGTCCGGCCTCGGGATCGATACCGTGATCGTCAGCGGCTGCGCCACCAACATTTGTTGCGAGTCAACCGCTCGCGACGCCATGATGATGAACTACAAAATCTTGTTTGTATCGGACGCGACTGCAACTCACACCGATTTTGAGCACAACAATACGCTCAACAACATGATGCTCACCTTTGCCGACGTAGTTACAACGGACGAGGTGTCATCTCTCTTGGCGTCATAGCGGGCGAAGACGGGGAACCGTGTTCCGGCGGCCGGAGCACCGGCCACGCGCGCCGATACGGTCTTCGCCTTCATCTGCGCCTGCGATGCCGTCCCGCATGCGGGAGACGCGGCGCCCCGCCCCTCCGGGGCCAGCAGACCGGGGATCGGACGTGCGTCCTAGGGTCGCTCGGCCGAGCGCCGCCGACACCCGTTTGTCACTAGCCTTTAGTTAGGTCGCGGCTATAGTGCGGCGGCCGGCCCGCACGGCGTGTGGAAGGGGGATCGCATGTCAAGTCATTCGTTGCGCCACGTCGTCAACATCGATGCAGACCACGCCAAAGTCCATCGTGCGCTGACCACACCCGAGGGACTGGCGGGCTGGACGATGGCCGAAGTCTCCGGCGACGGAGATGTCGGCTCCAAATGGGTCCTTAAATACGGTCGCGGTCCGACCTTTCATTGGGAAATCGTCGCGCACGACGCCGATAAAGTGTCCTGGAAATGCACCGAGGGGCCGGGTGACTCCGTCGGCACGACGGCGACCTTCCACCTGGGAACGGAACCGCGCGGTCGCGTGCAGGTCACGTTCGACCATGCCGGCTGGCCTCATGACGGCGGCAACTTCGCCAAATGCAACAGCCTGTGGGGCGCCATGCTCCACCACCTCCGCGCCTACACGGAAAAAGGCACTGTCGCCCCCGCCCATTCCTGAGGCATGCCCGTCGTAAGGCTCGCATCATGCAGCAATCGCTCGCCGATTTCGTGGCCTCGATGGATGAGGCCGGTTTCCTCGTGCGGATTCCCGACGAGGTTCGCGTCGACCAGATCCCACAACTCCTCGAGGCGCATCCGACCAAGGCGGTCCTTATCGAAAAGGTGAAGGACAGCGAGTTCTCCGTGCTCGCCAACGCCTATTCGAATCAGGACATGTTCGCCTGGGCGATGGGGTGCGACAAAACCAAGACGGGCCTGAAGATGGTCGAGCGATCCAAGGGCCGGATCGCCTGGGAGCAGGTCACGACCGCCCCGTGTAAGGAGGTGATCCTGAGGGGCGACGATGTCGACCTCACGCGGTTGCCGCTATTCCTCCACCACGACCGGGACGGCCACGCCTATACCAACGACAATCTGTTCATCAGCAAGCACCCGGATACCGGCGTCTACGACTGGGGCATCTATCGCTCGATGTTCCGATCGAAGGACGAAAAGTCCGTCGACATGACCTGCACCTCCCACAGGCAGCGCATCCACGCGATGGTGGCGGCGGCCAAGGGGCAGAACCTCGAGGTCGCCATCGTGCTCGGCGGCCCGACGCTCGATAAGATCTCCGCCCTGGTCGGCGTCACGACCGACACGGACGACTTCGAGGTGCTGGGATCGTTCTACGGCGCCGCCGCGAAGATGATCCGCTGCGAGACGATCGACGTCGTCGTGCCCGCGAATGCCGAGATCGTTCTCGAATGCGAGTTGCTGGCGCTGGAAGGGCTCGTCTACGACGAGGGTCCGTACGGCGAGTTCACCGGCATGTACGGCGGGGGCATCAAGCATAACTATCGCCTCAAGGTAAAGGCGATGACGTATCGCAAGGGCGGCATCTACCAGCATTGCACGATCGGTGGTCTGCACCCCTGGTATACGGACAACATGCTGCAGCTGCCGGCGATCGAGGCCGATCTATTCAACGGCCTGAAGAACGCGGGCATCGATGTCCACGAGGTGCGCTGCCCCGCCGGCGGCCTGTCGAACATCGCCTATGCCAAGATCCATCCGCTCGGCGCCGGCGACGCCAAGCAGGCGCTGGGGGTGATGCTCACCTGCTCCAAGCAGGGTCTTCCCAAGGTCGCGATGGTCTTCGACACGGATGTCGACATCTGGGATGACCAGGCGGTGCTGGCGGCCATGGCCTATCGGTATATGCCCGATCGGGACACGGTGCGGCTCGACGGGCTGAACACGATGACGGTGGACCCCAAGAGTACGGAACCGGGCATCGCCTCCAAGATCGGAATGGACTGCACGGTTCCGCTGGGGAGCAACTGGAATCCGAACGAGTTCGTCCGCAGCACGCTGACCGATCTGGGCGACCCGCCGCCGGATGTGAGGATCATGAGCGAGGAGGAACTGACGGGCGACATGCGGGCGTTCATCGCCGCGGAGCCGCGTGCCTGGTACGAGATCCTCAAGCACTATCACGGGCAGCCCTATCCGATCCTCTATCGCTCGTTCGGCAATCTCCGGCACGAGCTCGGCCGCAGCAACGATCCGCCCTGGTACCGCTACACGCTGTCGAGCCAGCCTTTCGCATGGGAAGCGACACCACAGCCCGATCACCACTCCGACCCGCGGCACCTCAAGACCGCCGGCTAGACATGAGACGGAGCCGGCGGGAGCCGCCGGCTCCGGCGTCCAGACGTGTCGGGGAGGGCCACATTGAGCTTCGGCCTACCGACCAAGAGGACGCTCGCCGATTGGGAGGTCGTTCGCCCGCAAGCAGCCAGATGCGCGTCACCGTGCCTCGACTTGGCTCGGCTCCTCCAGACGGATCCCCGCCAGCTCGCGGACCACGAAGATCACCGCCAGTCCGATAGCCGCGCCCAGTCCCGCTTCGACGAGACGGTCGGCCATCAACGGCCCCCAGGGCAAGCCCCGACCGAGATTGCTCATCCCGATCGCGAGTGGCGACAGGAACAGAAGCGCAAGGCCAAAATTCTTGGCGATGAAGAGCTCGGCGATGGCTTGGCACACCATGATCATCACGATCAGCTCGAGGGGACTTGGCTCAAAGGCGAATATGACGGCGGCCATCGCGACGCCGCCGAGGGTGCCAGCGAGGACATGGACGACCCTGGAGCGAACCCGGGACGACAGCAGGGCGGGCATGAGTGCGGTGACGACCACCGATGCCCAGTACGGATGGCCGATTCCCAAGGCGAGCGCCGCCAACCACGCGGCAAGAACGCCGACAGTGGCCGCGACGACGGAGATGACGTGTTGACGGCGCTCGATGCTGGCAAGGCGCGCGGCGATCCGGTCGCGCAGTCGATCGGGTTTACCCGTGTCGCCGGCGAGCGTTCGGTCGAGGACGGTCAGCGCCACCGAAAAGAGAGCGGCGCCGAGGCCGACCGCTGTGCCGACGAGAGCTTTCGTCCAGGTCGCCGGAATGCCGGCGAGAACCAGGAGGACGAGAACGAAGAATATCTCGCCGCGCGGCACCCATCCCATGACGGCGCCCAAGGCCCCCGAGCAGAGCACGACGGCGACAAGAAGGACGCCGAGCAACCATGTCGGTCCCTGGGCGGCGGCAAAGAACGTCGCGGCCGCCATCGTGAGCGTCAAGGCCACCGCCACGACCAGTTGGGTTCCGACTCGGCGGCCGGATGGCTCGCTGTGGCCATAGAGCGCGGTAAGGGCGCCGAAGGCGGCGAAGACGGCAAGATCAAGCCTGCCCATTGCGAAGATGGTCAGCAAGGGAAGGCCGACGGCTAACCCGACGCGGACGGCGGCTCGAATCTCGTGGCCGCTCGGGCTTGGAATAAATCGGCGCATTACTGAACTGATGAAGGGGATGATCTTCAATGCCATATCAGGACCTGCGATCTTTCTTGGCAGCACTGAAAGAATCTGGTGAGCTCGTCGAAATCGAGCGGCCCATCGCCTTGAAGTACGACATCGCCAAGGCGCTGGCAAAGTCTAGTTCGCGCGACGGACCGGCCCTCCTCTTCCGCGATACGGGGACGGCGTTCCCGCTCGTGGCCGGCCTGTACGGAAACCGCAAGCGGGCACTGATCGGCTTCGAGGCCACCGAGGCGACCATTCACAAACGCGTCCTCGACGGCATCCAGAATCCCGTCGGCCCGATCGATTTCCAGGGGTCTCCGCCATGCCAGGACGTCGTGCTCCAGGGCGACGACATCGATCTCACCAAGCTGCCGGTGCCGATCTACAGCCCCAAGGACGGCGGCCCCTATATCACCGCCGCCATCATCGTCTCCGAGAATCCCGAGACGGGTGTGCCGGATATCGGCAACTACCGCCTTCAGGTGCAGGGACCCAAGCAGATGGGGGTCTTTTCGGCAAGCAACCATCGCTTCGGGAAGAACATCGCGAAAGCCCAGGAACTGGGGGTAACGTTGCATGGCGCGGCCATCATCGGTGTCGACCCGATGACGATGTTCTCGTGCCAGGTTCAATCCGGTGATGCCAGCAACGACTGGTACGTTGCGGGAGGTCTGCGTGGGGCGCCGGTCGAGCTCGCGAAGGCCATCGGCAGTGACTTGAAGATCCCGGCGTGGGCGGAGTTCGTTATCGAATTCACCGTCAACACGGATAAGCTGGAGGTGGAGGGGCCGCTCGGTGAGTATACCGGCTACTACACACCGGCTTCACTGAAGCCGACGGCAACGGTTACCGCGATCACCCATCGTAAGGACGGTATATTTCAGGGATTGTTGACGGGCAAACCAATTACCGAGAACCATGTCTTGAAGCAGATTCCTTTCGAGACCTCGGTCCTGCAGCAGCTTCAGGCGCAGTTCCCATCGATCAGCGACATCTCGATCAACAGTTCCGGCGGGGTGCAGGTCTACATCGTCCTGGCCATGACCCCCCGATATGAAGGTGAGGCGAAGCAGGCGATCCTGGCGACGATGGCCTGCAACCTCCATCCAAAATGGGTGATCGTGGTTGAGCCGGATATCGACATCAGAAACTCGGCCGAGGTCGAATGGGCGATGTCGTTCCGCGTGAAGCCACGGACCGATGTGTTCGTCGTGGACGGCACAGCCACGGCGCCACTCGACCCCTACACCGATGGGCCGCTGTCGTCGGCCGTCGGCATCGATGCAACGCGCCCGTTCGGCGGTGACTTCCCTGACGTCTCGGAGGTCCCGGGCTGGCGGGAGTTCGACCTGCCCGAGATCGAATCCCGCTAAGGCGCGTCCTGATCGGGTGGAACCACCCGATCAGAGAAAAGCGCTCCGGATTCGAAAAGCTTGCCGTCTCAATACGACAGCCGGGCTTGGCCCGGCTATTCGTCGCTTTGGAAACACAGACCTGATCAGGGGTCCGTCCGTCACTCTCCGTGCCGGTCGACGCCGCGCCCGCGGCCGGGCGCGGCCTTCTCCTCGGTCTGGTAAAGTCGCCGTTCTACTGTCCGCATGACGCACGGGGGGAGACATGTCCGAAGACGCCGGCCTGGCACGCTTTGCCGTCGAACTGTACGGACGGCCAGGGGTCGGAGACGCCTGCCTGCTGCTGCAGGACCGTGCTGGTGTAAATGTCGTCATATTGCTGACCGCCGTCTGGACGGCGGCTCGGAGCGGCGCGCGGCTGACGGAGGCCGACATCGGCGGCCTGCATGCGCAGGTCGCCGACTGGAACGCGCACGTCGTTCAGCCGCTGCGCTCGGCACGCAGATGGCTCAAGACTTCCGACGTTCCGGCCGCAGCCGAGCGGGCGACGCGGCTGCGGACGGAGGTCAAGAAGCTCGAACTCGATGCCGAGTTGATCGAGCTCGATATGCTGGAGGCGGCGGCGAGCGACATCGGCGTCGCCGACGGCCATGAGAGCACGGCCGCCGGGACCGCCGAGCGGAACGGGTTGGCCGTCCTATCCTTTTACAGTAGCCGTGCAGCGCGCGACGATGAGCGACAAGCTTTGCTCACGATCGCGCGTTCGGCCACAAGCGGGGTGTCATGAGGCGCGTCATCATTGCTATTACCGGCGCCTCGGGTGTCATCTACGGCATCCGCGCGCTTGAACTGCTGCGATCCGTCGATGACGTGGAGACCCATCTCATCGTGACGCCCTCCGGCGCGCGCACGATCGCCGAGGAAACGCACCATCATTTGGACGACGTGCGCCAGCTCGCCGATGAGGTCTACAGCCACAAGGACATCGGCGCGGCCATCTCGTCGGGGTCGTTCCTGACGTCGGGCATGCTGGTGGCGCCTTGCTCCATCAAGACGCTCAGCGGCATTGCGCACTGCTACAACGACGAGCTGGTCGTCCGGGCCGCCGACGTCTGCCTCAAGGAGCGGCGCCGGGTCGTGCTGCTGCTGCGCGAGACGCCGTTGCATGCCGGCCATATCCAGCTCATGGCCCAGGCGACGCAGAACGGCGCCATCGTCATGCCGCCCGTTCCGGCCTTCTACCATGGCCTCCAGACCCTGGACGAAGCGGTGACGCAGACGGTGGCGCGGGCCATGGATCTGTTCGCCATCCACCTCGACCTCACCAAGCGCTGGCGCGAACCGGGTTGATGACGGCACGCGGGGGCAATGCCCCTGCCGGCGACGCGCGAGCCGGGCTATCGATGGGCCGCGGCCAAAGCGGCGCAAGCGGGCCTGCGAGCCGCGCGAGTAGGTCATTTGCCCGTCTTGAGCTGCGATAACCCAGGACGCGTTTCCGCGGGGAGATCTCAGAATGATGGCCGTGTACAGTTATCAATCAGGCTGCGGCGCCCTCTATGATGCCGCGACGAGTCAACTGCCGCTCAATACAGAATTCGTGTCTCCCGGCCACGCCCTGCTGGTCGAGGGGTGCTGATTGAGCTTCGCCGCGGCTGCTTGAACGTGTGATGAAGCGATGCCCGACGGCCCGGCTCGAGCGGGCGCCGCAGGATGGCGATAGATCCATGGCAATGAAGACCCGGGTGGGCGGCGCGAAAGCGTCTGGCGCGCGGCGCGACGCTCGGGCTTGTCAACGCCGCAGCCCCGTAGCTCGTTCTCCAGCCGCTCCGTCCTCGTGGTCTGCCCTGGCACCGGGAGGCGGCCGTCGGGCCCTGCCCTTCGGACGCGGCCCGCGGCCATGATGACGAGCGACAACGCGGAGATGCTGGGGAATGTCTCGCCTCTCATGATGGGCGAGGAAGCGTCGCATCGCTGTTAGAGCGTTTTCGAGCGAAGTGGACGCCGGTTCGCGTGAAGAAAAGGCGACAAATCAAACAGATAGAGCATTTCGACGATTCGAAGAAACGCGGAAATGCACTAGCCCCGCGGCGCCGGTGCCACTGATTAGCCGAGGTAAATTGTTAGGCTGCGGGCTGTGCCACTCAAGGAAAGCGGCACGGGTCAAACATGACCCGTATCAATTGGCGGAGAGGGAGGGATTTGAACCCCCGATACGGTTGCCCGTATGCCGCATTTCGAGTGCGGTGCATTCAACCACTCTGCCACCTCTCCGCAACCAGAGGCCAAGCGCCGTGGTAAGGGGCGCTTACTACACGTGAGCGGGCGGCGAGACAAGCGCTCCCGCCGCCGATTTCCAAGGTTGTGGGAGCGACCCGGCGGCGCAGGCCCCGTCCACCTTGCAAGGTCCGCCGGCGCGGCGCTAAGCGCCCTCCGCCCGCGTCGCCGGCAGAGGCGTGTCGGTCACCGCGCGGACCGAGCGCAGGCCCGCATCGTCGCCGGCCTCGCCAAAGGCGGGCAGGCCCAGGTGGCGGGTGCCGGCGACGAGCGAGCGCAGCACGAAGCGGCCCTGGCTTGCGGTCACGGCCCCGGCGACCAGCGCGCGGTTGATGGTCACCAGATCGGCTGACAGGTCCGATAGATCGGCAAGATTCAGCCGCCCGCCGCCGTAGCCAGCGATGGCGACACCGAGGCCCAGCGCCTTCATGGCCGACAGATTGGCCGCCACGGTGGTGGCGGGGACGCAGCTCTGCCCGGTGGCCGGATCGACGGCGAACGCACGCTCGTCGATGGCGACGACGAGGCGGTCGACGACGTCGCGATGGGCACCGAGATAGGCGGACAGCGTGGCGAGCCAGCCGGGCCCCAGGAGCGTTGCCGCCGACAGCGTCATCATCAGCTGCGCTTCCGGGTCGGCCCGCAGCGCCTTGAGCGCCAGCTCCAGCACCCGGTGGTCGAGCAGCGGCGACAGGCCGAGGCGCTCGGCCAGCGGCGCTAGGGCGGCGGCACCGGCAAAGCTGCCGTCGGCATCGGTCACCTCGGCCTGCACCGCTTCCAGGCCGGGCTGCGGCGCGGCGAGAGGCCGCTCGCCCGTATGCCAAACGTGCTCGGCCGCCTGACGGCGGGCACCAAGCTCGATCAGCGGCCGGCGCGCCAACCGCACGCGGCGGCCATTGAGGGCGGCGATAAGGTCGAGCGGCGAGGGTGATTTGGAGCGCGCGACGGCCCGGCGGCGCAGGCGGGGCGGCAATCGCCACACGCTTTCGCCCTGCACTTTGGCGTGGTCGGCGGCCTCCTCGGCGCGCTCCAGGAGGGCGGTGGCATCACCGCTGCGCTCGCCCGCCGTCACGGCGCCGATGCGCAACAGCGCCTGACGGCCGGGCCCCACCAGATCGGCGACGCCGCCGCCGAGCGCACGCGCCGCCGCCAAGGCGTGATCGACGTCGCAGGCGTTCAGCACGATGCACAGGCGGGCCGGCGTGAGCTGGACGAGGAAATCGCGGCGCTTGAGCCGGTGACGCAGGCGCGCCTCGAGCCGAGCCATCTCGGCCTCGCTCGGCACCGCGCGGGCCGGGTCGGCCAAGTCGGCATTTTCCGGACGCTCCACCGCCGCGACCATGACCGTCACCTGGGTCCGCACGGCCGCCGGGTCGTGCAGGCGGGCGGTCAACGCCCGCAGCAGCCGCTCGCGCGCCGGCTCCGGCCGCGCCTCGCTCGTCCCCCGCTCGGGATCGGCTGCGCGCCGGCCGAGCGGGAAGGCGCGCACGAGGCCCTGGGCCCAGGCCGGGCGACCGTCCGGACCTGCAAACCAGTGACCGCTATCCTCGATGACGAACTTGCGCGGGCCGAAGGCCACCACGTAGCGGCAGCGGTAGGCGACGCCGTTGCCATGATCGGCCTGTCCCGAGGCCAGCACCGCCTCGTCGCGGCTGTCGCCGGACGCCGCGACGACGAGCGCGTTGTAGGCCCGGCCACAGGCAAGCCGGTGGCGACGGTCGAGGCCGAAGACGGCGCGCAGATTAGGGCCCCAGGTCAGCCGGTCGGTGGCCAGGTCCCACTCGTAGACCACCGCGCCACATGTGCAGAGCACCCGCTCGGGGTCGAGCGGCGCATCGCGAGCGCCGGTGCCCGCATGGGCTGTCGCGATGGCGAAGACCTGCCGCATATCCATCCCGTTCCGCCCCCGACCGACGCCCCGAGCAACTCCCCGACCGGGCGCGATCGTCCGGTCAGGCCACAATGCGTCAGGGGCTCGAAGCAGCAGCACCTCTCTGCGGTCGGATGCTCCATCCGCGAGGCACTCCAGAGCCGCCGATGATGGGATGCCGTCGTTAACAGAGTGTGAAAACGGCGGCACCGAGATGACCGAGGACGGGACACGGCGCTCGGCCCGCAAGCCCGCCAACGCAACAAGCCCCGCATGGGGGCCATGCGGGGCTCACGCCGACGATCACTCGAAGAGAAGCGGCTTGCCGCCGCTCCGCTCAGGCCTCGCTGCGGGGCTTCAGCACCTGCCGGCCACGGTACATGCCGGTCTTCAGATCGATGTGATGCGGGCGGCGCAGCTCGCCGGAATCCTTGTCCTCCACATAGGTCGGGGCGACGAGGGCATCGGCGGAACGGCGGAAGCCGCGCTTCATGGGCGAGGTTTTACGTTTCGGAACGGCCATGTCAGTCTCTCGGTGAGCGTGCTGCAGCCGGAGCGGGGACGATGTCCCCGCAGCCGCGCGATGTGGATTGCGCAGCACCAAATGGCCGGAATGGTGTCCCACCCGGATCCGATGCGGCAGAAGCCGCGGCTTATACAGGCTGGCGCGCTCATTGGCTAGAGCACGTTCCCAAAAAGTGGCCCCTCCGGCGGACGAGATCACGCCCGAAACGAAGCCCTGGGACCGATGACGGGCAGGACAGTCCTCTCATGGGATGGGCAAGATCTGCCGCCCACAGCAAGGTGGCGGCGGCTCACAGGCAGTCCGTCGGCTGGTTCGGCATGCGGGCCAGGATCCTGCCCGTGCGGCGCGAGACGAAGGCGGAGGGACGGCCCGCATCGAAGCGCAGCGGGTTGGGCAGCACGGCGGCCAGCCGCGCCGCCTCGCCCGCCGTCAGGTCGCGGGCGCTCTTGCGGAAGTAGCGCCGCGCCGCGGCCTCCGCGCCGAAGATGCCGTCGCCCCATTCGGCGATGTTGAGATAGACCTCCATCACGCGGGGCTTCGACCATAGCGCATCGATCACCACGGCGAGCGGGATCTCCAGAGCCTTGCGCACATAGGAATGCCCGGGCCAGAGAAAGACGTTCTTCACCGTCTGCATGGCGATGGTCGAGGCGCCGCGGCTCGGGCCGCCGTCCTCCTCCCAGTCCTCCAGCACGTTGCGCATCTCGATGAGGTCGACGCCGAAATGCTGGCAGAAGCGGGAATCTTCCGAGGTCATGACGGCGCGCGGCAGGTTGGGCGAGATCGACCGCAAGGGTATCCAGGTGCGCGCCACCGGCTGGCCGGTGAGCCAGCGGCCCAGCATCAGCGTCGAGACCGGCGGCACGAAGACGTAGATCACGATGAGCAGGGCCGGCACCAGCACGACGGCCAGGAGCACGCCATGCAGCACGTCGGCGAAGCGGCGCAGGCTGCGTTTGGGCCGTCGGCGCGTCGGAATGGCACCCTGCTCCGTTGGCGGATCGCGCCGGGCCGGCCGCAGTGGGTTGACCCCGCCGGCCGCCTCCGGCATGCGATGGGCACGATGAGGAGGCCACATACGGTCATCCGCGTCCGGCACGGCGAACCCTGTCAAATTCCGCTCGCGCGCGGCGTAATGGATCGGACAACCCCTTGCTCCCAAATGCGTTCCAAGTGCGGCTGCAGACAGCGGCCGAGGCCGTCGAAGCCCACCTTGCAGCCATTCTGGTCGATGATGCCCGGCCAGGCGAGAGGCGGCGGCCGGTGCGGCTCATGCAGGCCATGCGCCATGCGGCGCTCGGTGGCGGCAAACGGCTCAGGCCCTTCCTGACGATCGAGACGGGCCGGCTCTGCGGGGCGCCGGAAGCAGCCGCGCTCCGTGCCGGCTGCGCCATCGAGCTCGTCCACTGCTACTCGCTGGTGCACGACGACCTCCCGTCCATGGATGACGACGAGGTGCGCCGGGGCCGACCCACCGTGCACAGGGCGTTCGACGAGGCGACAGCGATTCTCGCCGGCGACGGGCTGCTGACTCTCGCCTTCGACGTGTTGGCCGACGAAGCGACCCACGCGCGGGCCGAGGTGCGCGGCGCGCTCGTCGCCGGCCTTGCCCGCGCGGCCGGCGCCGGCGGCATGGTCGGCGGCCAGATGCACGACCTCGCGGCCGAGGGCCGCTTCGGCACGGCAGCGCTCGGCGAACCCGAGATCCGCGAGCTGCAGGCGATGAAGACCGGCGCCATCCTGGCCTTCGCCGTCCGCGCCGGCGCGCTGGTGGGCGAGGCGCCCGCCGACGCGCGGCGTCACCTCGACACCTATGGGGCGGCTTTGGGCGCCGCCTTCCAGGTCGCCGACGACCTGCTGGACTACGAGGGCGACAGTGCCGCGGTGGGCAAGCGCACCGGCAAGGACGCGGCAGCGGGCAAGGCGACCCTGGTCGCGGCGCTCGGCCCCGATGGCGCGCGCGCCCGCTGCGCCGCGCTGGTCGACGAGGCGATCGCCAGCCTGGTCGGCTTCGGCCCCGAGGCCGACATCCTGCGCGAAGCGGCTCGCTTCGTCGCCGTGCGGCGCACGTAGGGCGGCCCGGCCGTCCCACGCGTCATGGCCGCGTCTCGAGCCTGGTCGAGCTACGCGGACGGGCGGGTCAAACCCGTCACGCCCGCCGATGCGAACGGCGGGCTATCAGGTCAGGACAAGCCCCGCCGAAGGCGGTGGAGGGGGTCGAGTGGCGGGCACCGACCGGGACGCAGGAGCCCGTCAGGGCGCGCTCACCCGCCTCAGCGTCAGGTTGATGCGGCCGCCCTGCGGCAGCAGGGTCGAGGTGCCGGCCATCACCCGGTCGATGCCATGGAAGGCGAGGCGGGCCGGGCCGCCGAACACCAGCGCGTCACCGGAGGCGAGCTTCAGCGAGCGCGTCGGGCCACGCCGCTCGGCGGCGCCGATGCGGAACAGCGCGGTGTCGCCGAGCGACAGCGATACCACCGGCGCCGCAAAGTCCGCCTCGTCCTTGTCCTGGTGCAGCCCCATGCGCGCCGACGCCGCATAGAAGTTCACCAGGCAGGCTTCCGGCCCGTGGGGATAGCCGGCAAGCTCCGCCCACGCCCGCAGCAGCGCGGACGGCATCGGCGGCCACGGTTCGCCCGTGGCCGGATGGGTGGGCTGGTAGCGGTAGCCGCTCTCATCGGACACCCAGCCGAGCGGCCCGCAATTGGTCATGCGCACCGAGAACGGCTTGCCGGTGCGCGGCATGCGCGGGGTGAAGACGGGGGCGGCCCGCGCCACGACGCGCAGGTCGGCGGCGAGCGCCTCCTGCGCGGCACGGTCGAGGTAGCCCGGCAGATGGACCACGCCGGGGGCGACGTCGATCCTCACGCGGTGAGGATCTCCTTGGCGTCGACCGTGGTGTCGGCCTTGAGCCGGTAGACCAGCGGGACGCCGGTGGCGAGCTCGACGCCGGGGATGGTGTCGGCGTCGAGGCCGTCGAGCACCATGAGCAGGGCCCTGAGCGAATTTCCATGCGCCGCCACCAGCGTGCGCTCACCGCGCATCACCGCCGGCAGGATGGTCCTGATGTAATAGGGCAGCACGCGGGCCGCCGTATCCTTCAGGCTCTCGCCGCCGGGCGGCGGCACGTCGTAGGACCGGCGCCAGACATGCACCTGCTCCTCGCCCCAGCGGGCGCGGGCGTCATCCTTGTTGAGGCCGGAGAGTTCGCCGTAGTCGCGCTCGTTCAGGGCCTGGTCGCGGGCGATCGGCAGCGCCGTCTGGCCGAGCGCTGCGAGGATCAGGTCGAGGGTGCGCTGGGCCCGGGTCAGGTCCGAGGTGAAGCAGCGGTCGAAGCTCAGGGCCCGCGCCTTCAGGCGATGGCCGGCCGCCTTGGCCTCCTCGACGCCGAGCGCGGTCAGGTCCGGATCCTTCCAGCCGGTGAACAGGTTCTTCAGGTTCCAGTCGCTCTGGCCGTGGCGGACGAGGACGAGCAGGCGTTCGGACATGGGATGGAGACTCCGGCGTAGCGACATGAAGACGGGAAAACTGGAAGGCTGGAAGGTCAGGCGAGGCCGAGGACATCGGCCATGGAATAGAGGCCCGGCGGCCGGCCGCGCGTCCAGAGCGCCGCCCTGACGGCGCCGCGCGCGAAGATGCCGCGATCCTCGGCCCGGTGGGCGAGCTCCAGCCGCTCGCCCGCGCCGGCCAGCACGACGCTGTGGTCGCCGACCACAGAGCCCCCGCGCAGGGCGGCGAAGCCGATGTCGCCGGCCCCGCGGGCGCCGGTGTGGCCGTCGCGCACGCGCACCGAGCGCTGCGCCAGGTCGACGCCGCGCCCGGCGGCGGCGGCCTCGCCGAGCAGCAGCGCCGTGCCCGAGGGTGCATCCACCTTGTGGCGGTGGTGCATTTCCAGGATCTCGATGTCGAAGTCGTCGCCCAGCGCCGCCGCCGCCTGCCTCACCAGGCCGGCCAGCAGGTTGACGCCCAGGCTCATATTGCCCGAGCGCACCACGGCGATGCGGCGCGCCGCCTCGGCCAGGGCGGCGAGGTCAGCCTCACCGAGGCCGGTCGTGCCGACGACGTGGGCGACGCCCCGCTCGGCGGCAAGGGCGGCGAGCGCCACCGAGGCGGCCGGCGACGAGAAGTCGACCACGGCGTCGGCACCGGCAAGGGCGGCGGCCGCATCGTCGGTCACGGCGACGCCGGCGGCGCCGAGCCCGGCGAGCGTGCCGGCGTCCTGGCCGAGGGCCGGCGAGCCCGGACGCTCGGTGGCCCCGGCGAGCACGACGCCGGCGGTATCGGCGATGGTCGCGACCAGCATGCGGCCCATGCGACCCGCCGCGCCGACGACAACCAGTCTCGTATCGGTCATGGCACCCTCAGCCCGGCTGCGGGCCGTCGTAGCCCTCGATGACGATGATATCGGCAAGCCCGACCGGCGGCTCGCGGAACGCCTTCGCGCGCTGGTATTCGGGCGAGTGCCAGCAGGCGAGCGCCGCCTCGTGGCTGGGAAATTCGATGACCACATTGCGCGCCCGCGCCTCGCCTTCGACGGCCGCGAAGGCGCCGCCGCGCACCAGGAAGCGCGCGCCGTACTTGGCGAACGCCTCGGCATTGGCGGCAACGTAGGCCTTGTAGCCCTCCGGGTCGTTCACGTCGACGCGGCCGATCCAATATCCCTTCGCCATGGGCTGTCACTCCTGTTCCGGCGGGCCCTCAGCGTGGAGCAGTCCCGCGCCGTCGGATGATCTCATCCGAGGGCCGAAGGCGCGAGGCCCGCAGCAATGTCCTGCACGATCGCCTCGGCCGCGGCCGCCGGATCGGCCGCTGCGGTGATCGGCCGTCCGACCACGATATAGTCGGCGCCCGCGCGCATGGCCGCCGCCGGCGTCACCGCTCGCTTCTGGTCGGCCAGATCGGCACCCGCCGGGCGGATGCCCGGCGTCACCATCAGCAGGCGCGGACCAAGCTCGCTCCGCACCGCCGCCGTTTCCTCGGCCGACAGCACGAGCCCGTCGATACCGAGCCGGGCGGCGTAGGCGGCGCGGGCCGCCACCGTGGCGCGGACGCCGGCGGGGAAGCCGGCGTCGGCCAGATCGGCATCGTTGTAAGACGTCATCACCGTCACGGCGAGGAGCCGCAGCCCGCCGGCGCCGCGGCCGGCGAGCGCGGCGCGCATGGTCTGCGGGTAAGCGTGGACGGTGAGGAAGGTGGCGCCCAGGCGTGCCACCTGTGCCGCCGCGCGCTCCACCGTATTGGGAATGTCGTGCAGCTTGAGGTCGAGGAACACCCGCTTGCCGCGGGAGGCCAGTTCCTCGACCAGCGGCAGGCCACCGCCGTAGGCGAGTTCGAGGCCGACCTTATAGAAGCCGACGGTCGGCCCCAGACGTTCGACCATGGCCTCGGCCGCCCTGCGGTCGGGGACATCGAGGGCGACGATCAGCCGCTCACGTGCAGTCGGGGCGGGACGGGGCGGGGGCGGGAGGGGCGGCGCGCTCATGGCGCCGTCATGGCACAGGGGTGCCGGGTCCCTCAAGGGCGGCGATAGGCCCAGACGCGGGCCGGCGGCAGGTTCCACCACACCCGCTCCGATCGCTCAGCGGTATATGAGGTCGAATCCTTGGGGATCGGCGGCACCACCGAATAGGTGAACTGCACGAAGGGCGCGTTGCGATGCATGAGGTCGAAAGCGTGGCCGAGCAGGCCCATGCGCTGCGGTAGCGGCTTGGTGAACAGCGGCAGGCTCGACACCGTACCGGCCACCGGCTCTTGCGCCAGTTCGCGCACGATGCGCGGGAAGTCGTAGGCATCGCCCTCGATCACCATGGCCTGCGGGAAGCGATGGCGCAGCAGCTTGCAGAAGTCCGGGTTGAACTCGATCAGGATCAGCCGCGATGCGTCGAAGCCGCGGCGCAGGATCGCCTCGGTCACCGGGCCGGTGCCGGGCCCGAGCTCGACCACCGGACCGGGGGTTTCGGGGTTGAGGTAGCTCGCCATGGTCCGCGCCAGCATGCGGCCGGACGGGGTGACCGCGCCGGTGACCAGCGGTCGTTCGACCCAGGACTTCAGGAAACGTGCATCGTCTTCGATGCGGACGGGCGGCTCTTTGCGTCGGCTCGCGTGCGGCAAGGGATGCCTCCGGCTTCCTGTGCCGGCGAACAGGCGCCGGCTTTCGCTAACTCGACAATCTCGGGGGCGCCGTCAAGATGCCAAGCCCGCCCCGGGCTGCCTGGCGAGCATGGCCACCATTCGCCGGTCGCCGCCCTCCGCCTGCCGGTGCGCGGCGGCCAGGGTCGAACGTGTCGGCTGAAGGCTGCAACAGCCGGTCTAGCCACTCAGGCCGGCGAACAGCTCCTTGACCCGCGACAGGAAGCCCGAGCTCTCGGGATGCGTATCGCCGGACGATTCGCGCTCGAATTCGGCCAGCAGCTCGCGCTGGCGGCGCGTCAGGTTCTGGGGTGTTTCGACCACCACCTGGATGTAGAGGTCGCCGACGTTGCGCGTGCGCAGCACCGGCATGCCCTTGCTCCGCAGCCGGAACTGCTTTCCCGTCTGGGTGCCTTCCGGCACCTTGACCTGGGTCTGGGTGCCGTCGAGCGTCGGGACCTCGAGCTCGCCGCCCAGCGCCGCCACGGTCATGGCGATCGGCACGCGGCAGAACAGGTCGGCTCCGTCGCGCTGGAAGATGGCGTGCGGCTTGATCGCGATGAAGATGTAGAGGTCGCCGGAGGGGCCGCCCTGGGAACCCGCCTCGCCTTCGCCGGCGAGCCGGATGCGAGTGCCGTCCTCGACGCCGGCCGGCACGTTGACCGACAGCGTCCGCTCGCGCGTCTGGCGGCCGGCGCCATGGCAGGCCTCGCACGGGTTCTCGATGACCTCGCCGCGGCCGTTGCAGGTGGGGCAGGTGCGCTGGATCGAGAAGAAGCCCTGGCTCGTGCGCACCTGGCCGGCGCCGGCGCAGGTGGCGCAGGTGCGCGGCCGCGAGCCTGCCTTCGTGCCGCTGCCCTGGCAGGTCTCGCAGCGGATGGCGGTCGGGATGCGAATCGAGGCGGTCTTGCCCGTGAACGCTTCCTCGAGCGCGATCTCCAGGTTGTAGCGCAGGTCCGAGCCGCGGTTGCGTGCCTGGCGGCCGCCGCGCTGGCGCGTCTCGCCGAAGAACGTATCGAAGATGTCGGTCATGAACTCCGAGAAGTCGGTTCCGAAGCCCTGCTGACCGGCTCCCACGCCCTGCTCGAAGGCACGGTGGCCGAACTGGTCGTAGGCCGCCCGTCGCTGCGGGTCCTTGAGGATCTCGTAGGCTTCGGCGATCTCGCGGAACTTGACCTCGGCTGCCTGGTCGCCGGGATTGCGGTCCGGGTGCCATTTCATGGCGGCCTTGCGGAAGGCCGTCTTCAGTTCGCCGTCGGAGGCACTCCGCTCGACCTCCAGCACCTCGTAGAAGCAGCGCTTGCTCATGCTTATTCCCGCCCCGCTGCGAAAAACGTCCGGATCGCAGCCCGGATGTGGTGCTCGCGCGTGTCCGAAGACCCCACGTCGCAACAATCAAACAACATATCATCGCGGCCGCCGGGCGATGGGCGGCTGGGCGCCTCGGCACTCTTCGGTCCAGCGATCATCGGCCCACACGGCACCGTTCTGCTCGAAACAGGCAGCCGCCGGGGAGACCGGCGGCTGCCGCGAACTTATGCCCGCTTCTTGTCGTCGACTTCCTGGAAGTCGGCGTCGATGACGTCTTCCTTCTTGGTGCCGTCGGCGCCGCCGTCGCCATCGCCCCCGTCCGGGCCCGTCTGAGCGGCCTCGTACATGGCCTGGCCGAGCTTCATCGAGACCTGCATCAACTCGTTGGTGCGGGTCTTGATCGTCTCGACATCCTCGCTCTCGAGCGCGCTCTTGAGGGCCTGGATGGCGGTTTCGATGGCGCTCTTGTCCGCCGCCGGAACCTTGTCGCCGTATTCCGCGACCGACTTCTCGGTCGAGTGGATCAGCGCCTCTCCCTGATTGCGCGCCTCGACCAGCTCGCGCCGCTTCTTGTCCTCGTCGGCATGAGCCTCCGCGTCCTTGACCATCTTCTCGATGTCGGTGTCGGAAAGGCCGCCGGAGGCCTGGATGCGAATCGCCTGCTCCTTGTTGGTGGCCTTGTCCTTGGCCGAGACGTTGACGATGCCGTTGGCGTCGATGTCGAAGGTCACCTCCACCTGAGGCACGCCACGCGGCGCCGGCGGGATGCCGACGAGATCGAACTGGCCGAGCATCTTGTTGTCGGCCGCCATCTCACGCTCGCCCTGGAACACCCGGATGGTCACCGCGGTCTGGTTGTCCTCGGCGGTCGAGAACACCTGGCCCTTCTTGGTGGGGATCGTCGTGTTGCGGTCGATCAGGCGGGTGAAGACGCCGCCCAGCGTCTCGATGCCCAGCGACAGCGGGGTCACGTCGAGCAGCAGCACGTCCTTGACGTCACCCTGCAGCACGCCGGCCTGGATCGCGGCGCCGATGGCGACGACCTCGTCCGGATTGACGCCCTTGTGCGGCTCCTTGCCGAAGAACTGCTTCACGACCTCCTGCACCTTGGGCATGCGGGTCATGCCGCCGACGAGCACCACCTCGTCGATCTGCCCGGAGCTGAGGCCCGCATCCTTGAGCGCCTTCTTGCAGGGCTCGACGGTGCGCTGGATCAGGTCGTCGACCAGGCTCTCGAACTTGGCGCGCGACAACTTGAGCGCCAGGTGCTTGGGCCCGGAGGCGTCGGCGGTGATGTAGGGCAGGTTGATCTCGGTCTGACTGGCCGAGGACAGCTCGATCTTGGCCTTCTCGGCCGCTTCCTTCAGGCGCTGAAGGGCGAGCTTGTCCTTCCGCAGATCGATGCCTTGCTCCTTCTTGAACTCGTCGGCCAGGTATTCGACCAGGCGCATGTCGAAATCTTCGCCGCCGAGGAAGGTGTCGCCGTTGGTCGACTTCACCTCGAAGACGCCGTCGCCGATCTCCAGGATGGAGACGTCGAAAGTGCCGCCGCCCAGGTCATAGACCGCGATGGTGCCGGTCGACTTCTTGTCGAGGCCGTAGGCGAGCGCCGCCGCCGTCGGCTCGTTGATGATGCGCAGCACCTCGAGGCCGGCAATGCGGCCGGCGTCCTTGGTGGCCTGGCGCTGGGCGTCGTTGAAGTAGGCGGGAACCGTGATGACCGCCTGGTCCACCTTCTGCCCGAGATGGGCTTCCGCCGTCTCCTTCATCTTCTGCAGGATGAAGGCGGAGATCTGCGAAGGCGAATACTCCTTGCCGTCGGCCTCGACCCACGCATCGCCATTCTTGGCCTTGACGATCTTGTAGGGAACGAGATCCTTGTCCTTCTGCGTCATCGGGTCCGCGAAGGTGCGGCCGATGAGGCGCTTGATGGCGAAGAAGGTGCGCTCCGGGTTGGTGACCGCCTGGCGCTTGGCCGGCTGGCCGACCAGCCGCTCGCCGTCGTCGGTGAAGGCGACGATGGACGGCGTGGTGCGCGCGCCTTCCGAATTTTCGATGACCTTCGGCGTCGAGCCTTCCATCACGGCGACGCACGAATTGGTGGTTCCAAGGTCGATACCGATGACCTTACCCATGGTTGATCCCTCACTTTCCAAAGCAGACCGCCGGGCCCCGAAGCGACCCGGCCATGGACCTTCCCGTCATCCAAGGTGGCATGACAGGCCGGTTACCTGAGAACTGACGCGAGTTCTTCGGCTATATAAGAGCCTGGCCAAAACCTCGCAAGGCGAGTGCCCCGGGGCGGCGGCGCCCCGACTTGGGCCACAGCTAGGGGCACCGGAGGGGCTTCGCAAGGCGTCTGGTTAGGTTGATCGCGCCCCATTCGCAACCGCGCAGCGAAATGCTATGGTGGCACGGGGATTGCGATATATCATTGCACTCGGGCAGGTGTTGCGTTTGGCGGGGCCGCATATGCGCTTGAGCGGATCGCACCGGTTGAAGCGGCCCAAGCCTCTCTTCGGCAAGCTTCTTTGCTTTGGCAAGCCGCCTCTCTTTGGCAAGTCGCTTCGCTTTGGCATCGCCGTGGCCTTGCTCTGCCCGCTGCTGACGCCTGCGCCCGCCGCAGCCCAGCTCATCCTCCAGGGCGCCCAGCCGCAGATGCTGAAACGCCAGCCGCCGGGGGAAAGCAAGCGCCCGGCGCGTCCGGGCGCCGCCGGCGGCAGCTCCGTCCGCTCGGCCACCAGTCATGGCCTGGCCCAGCGGCCCGCCGTGGTGACGCCCACCGGCCCGGCGGTCGCGGGACGCTTCGCCGAGCCGACGCTGTTCGGCACCGACCTCTATCTCAACGGCAACGGCAGCTCGCTCAAGTTGACGCGAGCGGGGAACGGCGTATCGGCCGAGCTCAAACTCGCCGGGCGCGCCATCGGCAGCCCGGACCAGCTGTGCCAGGTCGACATGGCGTCGACCGGATCCCTGCTTGCGCTCGGCTCGCCCGACGGGCTGCCCCGCTACCGCATCGATGCGCCGGTCTGCCCCATCGACCTCGACGTCATGGACGACGCGGTGATCGCCAACGGCCCTGACGGCGGCGCATGCACGTTCACCCAGGCGCAATGCCGGGCGGAGGTCACCGGCCTGTGGGGGCCGAAGGGCACCTCGCTCGGCCCCAAAGTGCGGGACATCGAGCGCGAGCGCGGCCGGGCCGATGCCGCCCTACGCGACGTCTTCCGGCAGGTGCTGGCGCGAGCCCGCGGCCCGGAGGTGACGCGCGAGGCCGCGGAGCAGGCGGGCTTCTCGTCCCGGCGCAGCATGCAGTGCGCCAACTACGTCGCCGAGGACTCCCACGGCTTCTGCAACACACGTCTCACCCAGGCCCGTGTCGCCGGCCTCAGGGCACGACTGTCGCCGCAGGCGACCGCCGAGGCGCGGGCGCAGACACCCCGCCCGGCTGCCGCCGCCGCACAATAGAGCGTTTTCGAGCGAAGTGGACGCCGGTTCGCGTGAAGAAAACGCGCGACAAATCAAACAGATAGCAGATCGCGCCCGTTCGGACCCGCCCGCCCGTCCCGGCCGTTATGTCCGACACGAGGAGCACCATGCGCGACGCACACCCCGGCGACCCCCAAACCCCTTTACCCCGCCCGCCTCTCGGTCCGCACGAGGGTCCCGGAAGCGGCAACGCCGAGCCAGCCCACGCGCCCGGCGGCGCCCGGCCGTCCCCGTTGGCCCGCCTTGCGGCGGCCGTCCTGCCGGTCGTCGCCGCCTCGGTGCTCGGACAGGTCGCCACCTATCCCAACATCGAGAGCTGGTATGCAGGCCTCACGAAGGCGTCGTTCAACCCGCCGGACTGGGTGTTCGCCCCGGTCTGGACGGCGCTGTTCGCGCTGATGGCGTTCGCGGTCTGGCGCATCCTTCGGCTGCCGGCCGACCGCCCCGGACGGACGACGGCGCTCGCCGCCTTCTTCGTTCAGCTGGCGCTCAACGCCACGTGGCCATGGATGTTCTTCGCCGCCCGCAACCCACCGCTCGGTCTCGCCAACATCGTCGTGCAGCTGGCGGCGATCCTGGTCGCCATCGCGCTGTTCCGCCGCCTCGACCGCGCCGCAGCCTGGCTGCTGGTGCCGCTGGCCGCCTGGGTGGCCTTCGCCGCGTTGCTCAACCTGGCGGTATGGCGGCTCAACGGATAGCCTCCCGAAGTCCGCGAACGACCGCTTCAATCTTCGATGACACCGACGAACGGAAGTTGCCGATAGGAATGCCCGACGTCCATGCCGTAGCCGACGACAAAAACGTCAGGGCATGGGAAGCCGACATAGTCGGGCACGATGTTGACCGCCCGCCGGCGCGGCTTCTCCAGCATCACGCAGCACTTCACGGCGCGGGCCCCGCGCGCCACCAGGAGGTCCTTGGCGAAGGCCAGCGTGCGCCCGGATTCCAGGATGTCGTCGACGAGCAATACGTCGCGGCCGCGCACGTCGCTCTCGATGTCCTTGATCATGGTGACCTGGCCGACCGACGTGGTGCCCAGGCCGTAGCTGGAGAGCTGCATGAACTCGACCTGCGGCGTCAGCCCGGCCCGGTGCAGGGTGCGCAGCAGGTCGGCCGCGAACATGAAGGAGCCCTTGAGGATCGCCACGACGAGGAGATCCTTGAGGTGGGCTGCGGCAATGGCCTGGGCGATCTCGTCGTTGCGCCCGGCGATGGCGGCCTCGTCGAACAGGACCCGGATGCGTCGTTCTGCCGTCATGTCGTTCCTTCGTCCCCTCGTCCGTTCGGCACCGCGCGCCTGGCGGATTGACCGGGGCCGTCCGCCGCCCCGACAAACGCGTGCCCGAGCCGCTGGCGATGCATTCTTAGTGGATAGATGGCCGGGTCAAGCCCGGCCATGGCGACGGCACGGCCGCACAGGCGCTACCCATATTCCAGTTTGCCGGCCGCGGCGGTACAGTCCGGCCGCGATCCGGCCGCGGTGACGGCGGATCGAACGGAGAGGGCTCGCCCGCGGTGGTTCGTTTCGAGAGTGTCGGCCTGCGATACGGCATGGGGCCCGAGGTGTTGCGCGACCTCACCTTTGCCATCGAGCCTCGATCGTTCCAGTTCCTCACCGGCCCCTCCGGCGCCGGCAAGACGACGCTGTTGCGGCTCATCCTGCTGGCGCTGAAGCCGACTCGCGGCTTCATCAGCATCTTCGACGAGGACGTCTCGCACATCGGCGGCGAGGCCCTGACCTCGGTGCGCCGGCGCATGGGCGTGGTGTTCCAGGATTTCCGCCTGCTCGACCACCTCACCACCTACGAGAACGTGGCGCTGCCGCTCCGGGTGCAGGGCAAGGAGGAGGCCAGCTACCGCTCCGAGGTCGTCGAGCTGCTGCGTTGGGTGGGCCTGGGCGAGCGCATGCACGTGCTGCCGCCGGTGCTCTCGGGCGGCGAGAAGCAAAGGGCGGCCATCGCCCGGGCCCTGATCGTGCGCCCGGAGCTGCTGCTTGCCGACGAGCCGACCGGCAACGTCGATCCTAACCTGGCGCGGCGGCTGCTGCGCCTGTTCATCGAGCTCAATCGCCTGGGCACGTCGGTCCTCATCGCCACTCACGATCTCAATTTGATGGATCAGGTGGACGCACGCCGGCTCGTCTTGGGCGAGGGCCGGCTGCACATCTACGATTGATTGTATCGATGACCATGACCGACGATCGCGCCACCGCGGTCCCGCAGCCAGAGACCGGGACCGCCGACAGCGAGCCCGCCACGGCCTCGCTCCGGCGCGACCAGCCCCTGGTGCCGGCGGGCTCCATCTCGGGACGCGCCCTGGTCACCGTCATCGCCATCCTGACGTTCCTTGCCGCGTTGACGGCCTGCGGCGCGGTGCTGATGGCACGCGCCTCCTCCGACTGGCGCGCCGACGTGGCGCGCGAGATGACGATCCAGGTGCGCCCCACCAGCCAACGCGACGTGGAGGCAGACGTGGCCAAGGCGGCCGACATCGCCAAGGCGACGCCGGGCATCGCCAGCGCCGAGATCTACTCGAAGGCGGAGGCCGAACGGCTGCTCGAGCCATGGCTCGGCAGCAACCTGGGGCTGGCGGAACTGCCCATTCCGCGCATCGTCGTGCTCAAGCTGGCGAACGGCCGCCAGCTTGATCCGGACGGCCTGCGCAAGGCCCTCGCCGCCGCCGTGCCGGGCTCGACGCTGGACGACCACCACATGTGGATCACCCGGCTCGCCGCCATGGCCAACACGGTGGTGGTGATCGGTGCGCTGATCGTCGGCCTGGTGCTGGTCGCGACGGCGCTGGCGGTCGCCTTCGCCACGCGCGGCGCCATGGCGGGCAACAAGGAGATCGTCGAGGTGCTGCATTTCGTCGGCGCCGACGACCGCTTCATCGCCCGCGAATTCCAGGCCCGGTTCCTGAATCTCGGCCTGCGCGGGGGCCTCATCGGGGGCCTTGGCGCAGTGGCGCTGATCATGCTGCTCGGCATGCTCGCCGCGGTCTGGCGCTCCAGCGCCGGCGGCGAGCAGATCGAGGCCCTGTTCGGCGCCTTCAGCATCGGCTGGGAGGGCTACGCCGCCGTGCTCGCCATCGCCATCGTGGTAGCGCTGGTCACGGCGGTGATGTCGCGGGTCACCGTGCGGCGGCATCTGCACGACATCGAGTAGCCAAAATAAAACGGGGTCCCATGCATCGTCGGATCGGCAAGAAGCGCGCTCTTAACAAGACGTTAAGGCCTACGCCTTCAGGGTGCCGCATTCGGCCCTATGGTGGCATTCGATGTCTATGATCCGATCGACGGCTCCCTACGCCCGCTTTGCGCGCACGCCCATGACCGGTATGAGCGAATGGTCGGCAGCTGGAGCGCGACTGCTAGGACAGGTAGTGCACATCCTCGGGCGCCTGGCGGCCGTGACGAGCGTCGTGGCGGTGATCGTGCTCGGCGGCGGTTTCTTCTGGTTCGTCAACGCGATCGAGCGCAAGGAATCGCTGCCGACCGAATCCGCTGACGGCATCGTCGTGCTCACCGGGGGAGCCCAGCGGATCGACGACGCCGTCAACCTGCTGCTGCGCGGCCAGGCCCAGCGTCTGCTGGTCTCGGGCGTCAACGAGAAGACCAGCCGCGGCCAGATCGCCCGCCTCAACCCGGAGGCGCAGCGCCTGTTCTCCTGCTGCGTCGATCTCGACTACCGGGCCCGCAATACGATCGGCAACGCCATCGAGACGCGCCGCTGGGTGCGCGAGCACGGCTTTCGCTCGCTCATCGTGGTCACCTCGAACTATCACATGCCGCGCGCCCTGGTGGAGCTGTCGAGCGTCGTGGAGGGCGCGCAACTGCGCCCGCATGTCGTCGTCACCGACCAGTCCAATCCGGACCGCTGGTGGTACGAGCCGATGACCGCCCGTCTGCTGCTCAGCGAATACGCCAAGTACCTGCTGGCCCTGGTGCGTACGCGGGTCGAGGGCGATCCGGAGCATTCGCGCGTCGCGGTGGTGGTCGGCGGCAGGAAGCCGCTGACGCCGTTGCCCGTCGCCTACCTGCATTGAGCCGGCGGGCTTGACCCGGCCCGCGATCCGTTCAAGAACCCAGGCTGATGCAGACCTTCTTCGTGCAGATCAAATGCAAGCTCGGCCGCACCTACGCGGTGGCGAGCGAACTGGCCGATCGCGAGATCGCCTCGGAGATCTATTCGATCGCCGGCGACTTCGACATCATCGCCAAGTTCCACGTGGATGCCGGTGTCGACATCGGCCATTTCGTGGCGGAGAAGGTGCAGACCGTTCCGGACATCGCCGACACGCGCACGCTCATCACCTTCAAGGCGTTCTAGTGTGGAGGCCGACCGGTCCCCGCCCTGCGGCGGCGGCGGCGGCCGGGCGCCGCTGCTCGCCTTCCTGATCACCGAGGACTGGTTCTTCGCCTCGCATTTCCTGCCGATGGCGCGCGCCGCCCGCGAGATGGGGCTCGACGTGCTCGTCATCACCCGGGTGCGGCGTCACCGCGCGGTGCTGGAGGCGGCAGGCTGCCGCGTCATCGCGCTGGAGGCCGAGCGGCGCAGCCTCAATCCACTGGCGATCGCCGCCACCTTCGCCCGGCTGAGCGCGATCCTGGCGCGGGAGAAGCCGGCGATCCTGCATATGATCGCCCTGCGCTCGATCCTGATCGGCGGCTTCGCCGCGCGCCGCGCCGGCGTGGCGCGCCGGATCTTTGCCCTGACCGGCCTCGGCTTCCTCGGCGCGCGGCGCGATCAGGTCGGCAAGCGGGCGCGCGGCATCATCCGCGCCGCCATGCGCGGCGTCTTGCGCAACGCCACGACCGTCTTCCTGTTCGAGAATGTGGACGACGTCCGGCGCCTGGGCCTGGAGCCCGGGGACCCGAGCGTCGCCGTGGTCGGCGGGGCCGGCGTCGATCCCGACGCTTTCGCGCCGGCGCCGCTGCCCCCGCAGCCGCCGCTCAAGGTCGCGGTCGTCGCGCGCATGCTGTGGTCCAAGGGTATCGACCTCGCCGTCGCCGCGACCCGCCTGGCGCGGGCCCAGGGCGCGGCCGTCGAGCTGTCGCTCTACGGGGCGCCCGATCCCTCCAATCCCAAGGCCATTCCCGAGGCCACGCTGCGGCAATGGGCGGCCGAGCCGGGAATCGCCTGGCACGGCCGCTCCGACGACGTGCCGGCGGTATGGCGCGACCATCACGTCGCCTGCCTGCCCTCGCGCGGCGGCGAGGGCCTGCCGCGCACGCTGCTGGAAGCGGCGGCCTGCGGCCGCGCGATCGTCACCACCGACGTGCCGGGCTGCCGCTCGTTCGTCCGCGACGGCATCGATGGCCGCGTGGTGGCGGTCGATGATGCGGCCGCCGTCGCCGCCGCCCTGATGGAGTTCGCCGGCGATCCCGGACGCGTGGCCGCCTGTGGCGCGGCCGCCCGGGCGCGCCTGCTCGACGGCCACACCGAGCGGGCAGTGATGGACGACGTCAAGGCGATCTACGCGCGCCTGCTGGCCGCGCCGCTGCCGGCCGGCCCCGCCGCCGCGGCGCCGCGATCCGCCGCCGCATGAGCCCCCCATCGGTCGCCGACCGCGCCGCCTTCATCGCCGCCCACACCACGGTCTTTCCCGTGCCCAACGCGCCGGAGCTGCGGCTACACCTGGCCGGCGAGGCCACGGCCCTGTGGCAGAAGACCGAGGAGGAGCTCGGCGAGATCGGCCTGCCGCCACCGTTCTGGGCCTTCGCCTGGGCCGGCGGCCAGGCGCTGGCCCGCTACATCCTCGACAACCCCGGCCTGGTCGCCGGCCGGCGCGTGCTCGACTTCGCCTCGGGCTCGGGCCTGGTCGCGGTGGCGGCCGCACGGGCGGGCGCGGCCAAGGTGGAGGCGGCCGATATCGACGTCTTTGCCGTCACCGCCATCGGCCTCAACGCCGCGCTCAACGGCGCCGTCGTCGCGGCGCGCGACGACGATGTGCTGGACCTGGACGAGGGCTGGGACGTCGTGCTGGCCGGCGACATCTGCTACGAGCGGGACCTCGCGGCCCGGGTCATCGCCTGGCTCACGGTGCTGGCCGGGCGCGGTGCCACCGTGCTGATCGGCGATCCCGGCCGCAGCTACCTGCCGCGCGAGCGGCTCCGTGCCGTCGCGAGCTACGACATCGCGGTGACGCGGGAGCTGGAGGACAGCGAGATCAAGCACACGTCGGTGTGGCGGCTGGCGGACGGCTGACTGCCCGTGCCGCGGCCTGCTCACGCCGATGTTGCCCCGCGCGGGAGAGGCAGATGGAGACGGGCCGCCCGTCAGGCCACCATGGCGGCGAGATCCAGGGTTGCCTTGCTGCCGATGTCGCCGTAGTGGCGGCCAAGCCAGGCCTGGGCGCAGGCGCGGCCGGCATCGCGCAGGTCCTGGAAGAGGCGCCAGTCGGCGGCCCCGCGCGTCTCGCCCGGCAGGGCGTTCAGCACCTCATCGGCGTCGATGCGGTGCATGAGCACGCGCTTGTATTCGCGCAGCGACAGTTTGCCCTCGTCGATCAGCCGGCCGACGAACTCCACCGTGCGCAGCTCGCGCAGCAGCGCGCTGTTGAAGTTGATCTCGCTCAGCCGGTTCTCGATCTCCTTGTGCGACCGCGGTGTCTCGGCGCGCTCGATCGGGTTGATCTGGACCAGCAGGATGTCGTCGCTGGACGCCTCGTAGAACAGCGGAATGAGCGGCGGATTGCCGGAATAGCCGCCGTCCCAATAGGGCACGTCGTCGATCTCCACCGTCTGGAAGATGGTAGGCAGGCAGGCCGAGGCCATCAGATGGTCCGCCGTGAGTTCGCCGCCCGCGAAGATCGTCAGCTTGCCGGTGCGCACGTTGGTGGCCGAGACGTAGAGCTTCACGGCCGTCGCCTGCCGCACCCGCGGAAAGTCGATCAGCTCCTCCACCACGCTGCGGAGCGCATTAATGTTGAGCGGGTTGCTCTCATAGGGGCTCATCTGTCGCAGCACGGTGGAGAACGGCGCCACCGCGCCGCTCCAAAAACCGAGCACCTGGTCCATGACGGCGCGCTGCACCGGATTGAGCGTGCCGTCCAGGCTCACCGCCTTCCAGAACCGCTCCAGATGCGCCCGCGCGCCATCGACCCCGTCGGCGAGGAAGCCGTCGGCCATCACCACGGCATTCATCGCGCCGGCGCTGGCGCCTGAGATCGCTTCGAAGCCGAGGCGCCCGTCCTCCAGGAGCGCGTCGAGCACGCCCCAGGTGAAGGCGCCATGGGCGCCCCCGCCCTGCAGCGCGAGCGCCACGTATTTCTCGGTTCCCGGCCCCGCCAGCCCCACCGGGGGCGGCTTGCGCCGGAAGAACGCGTCCAACATCCTGCAATCCTGTTCTTTGGGGTGAATTCGGCCCCCGCGCCGTTGTGCAATGCAGCATAAATGGAGTGCCGGCTGCGCCTGCACAAGCTCAGGGGGCTTGCAGGCGAGAGCGTTCCGCCGTTGGATGGGTCCCTCGGACGGCGCAGAAATGCTCGGGAATTCTGATCCTGGAGCGCTTCTCCTGCGATTGGGTGACGCCGCCGGATCGCGAAGCGCTCCCAGGCTCGCCTTCGCTACGCCACGGTCGCCGCTGACAGGTGAAACCGCCCGCGGACTGGCCTATATTGCCCGGAGCAGAAGGCGTGGAGCGCGCCATGACGGGAACCCCGTGACGATCATTGACCGCAAACCGAGCCGCGACGGCCGGCGGCAGGCGAAGGCCGAGGTGCGTGGCCACGCTGCGCACGCCCCCGCCGACCGCGCCTCCGCTGCCCCTGCGCACGCCGCCCATGCGCACGATGCAGGCGCCTGCGCCCATGCGGCCGAACGGGCGCGGGAGGCGCCGCAGGCGCTCGCCCTCGCGGACGAGATCTGCCGCGAGCGCGGCGTGCGGCTGACGGACCTGCGCCGCTCCGTCCTGGAGGCGCTCTACGACACGCACCGGCCGCTGGGCGCCTACGACCTGGCCGAGGTGCTGGCCGGGCGCACGCGCAAGCGCATCGCGCCGATCACCATCTACCGAGTGCTCGAATTCCTGACCGAGCAGGGTTTCGTGCACCGGTTGGCCACCAAGAACGCCTTCGTCGCCTGCCCGCACGCCCACGCCCCCGGCGAGATGAACGTCTTCCTGATCTGCGAGGCCTGCGGCGGTGTCGACGAGGCGACGTCGCCGCAGGTCGCTGGTGCGGTCGGCGCCGTCATCGCCGCGCATCGCTTCGCGCCGCGTGGCCAGGTGCTGGAGATCGAGGGACTTTGCGCCCATTGCCGGCCGCGCTGACCAGCCCGGCGCCGCGGCGGCTTGTGAGCGCCGCAGGATTTTCCTAATCAGCGCGTCAAGTCACGCTGGCGCCGGCGGCGCCGTGATGGAGAAAGATCGCCATGAACCTTGCGGTTCAAGTTCCTGCCGCCGCGGCTGGCGATGAAGCCGGGCCGCCGCCCTGCCTGGAGGAGCGCCTTGCCGGGCCGAGCCCGCGCCGGCGGACGGTCGCCGTTCGCGTCGGCGAGGTGACGATCGGCGGCGGCGCGCCGATCGTCGTCCAGTCGATGACCAACACCGACACCGCCGACGTCGACGCGACGGTCCGGCAGGTGGCGGCGCTGGCGCAGACGGGCTCCGAACTGGTGCGCATCACGGTGGACCGGGACGAAGCGGCGCGGGCGGTGCCGTTCATCCGCGACCGGCTCGCCCGCATCGGCGTCGAGGTGCCGCTGGTGGGCGATTTTCACTACATCGGCCACAAGCTGCTCGCCGATCACCCGGCCTGCGCCGAGGCGTTGGCCAAATATCGCATCAACCCGGGCAACGTCGGCTTCAAGGACAAGCGCGACCGCCAGTTCGGCGCCATCATCGAGATGGCGCTGCGCTACGACAAGCCGGTGCGCATCGGGGCCAATTGGGGCTCGCTCGACCAGGAACTGCTGACCACGCTGATGGACGAGAACGCGCGCGCGCCGGCGCCGCGCGACACGCGCGCCATCACCCGCGAAGCCATGATCCAGTCCGCCCTGCTCTCCGCTGCCCGGGCCGAGGAGATGGGGCTCGGCCGCGACCGCATCATCCTGTCGGCGAAGGTCTCGGCGGTACAGGACCTGATCGCCGTCTACCGCGAGCTCGCCCGGCGGTCCGACTATGCCATCCACCTGGGCCTGACCGAGGCGGGCATGGGCTCCAAGGGCATCGTCGCCTCGTCGGCGGCGATCGGCATCCTGCTGGAGGAGGGCATCGGCGACACCATCCGCTATTCGCTGACGCCGGAGCCCGGCGGCGACCGCTCGCTGGAGGTGCGCACCGCCCAGGAACTCCTCCAGACCATGGGTTTCCGCACCTTCGTGCCTCTGGTCGCCGCTTGCCCCGGATGTGGCCGCACCACCTCCACCGTGTTCCAGGAACTCGCCCGGGATATCCAGGACTGGATCGTCGCCTCGATGCCCGGCTGGCGAGAGCGCTACCCCGGTGTCGAGACGCTGAACGTCGCCATCATGGGCTGCATCGTCAACGGTCCGGGCGAGTCCAAGCACGCCGACATCGGCATCTCGCTGCCCGGCACCGGCGAGAGCCCGGCAGCCCCGGTGTTCGTCGACGGTCAAAAGGTCGCGACGCTGCGCGGGCCCCAGATCGCCGCCGACTTCCGCGGCATGGTCGAGACCTACATCGAAGACCGCTTCGGCACGCCCGCCTGACGATCCGCGCCCCCTTCCCCGCCTATGGTGGGGCGCCACGGACCCGTCTATCTTTCCGTTGCAGAGCTGTGGTACGTCCATGGGGCTCGGGGGGGCCGGGCGGCCGGGACCGCACGCTCGCAGTCCCGAGGCCGCAGGGTCCGCGTCCGGACGGTCCGCATGTCAGCAGGTGGGCCGCAGCCAAGCGACCAGACCTAGCGATCCTATCGAGCCGGCACCTCACATGGCATCCGACCGAACGCTTCAGCAGGCCGACAACGCCGACATGACGTCGGCTGCCCTGGAGGCGCCCGCCCCCAAGGTGGGCTTCTGGCCCCTGGTGATCGGCTCGCTCGGCGTCGTCTACGGGGACATCGGCACCAGCCCGCTCTATGCCTTTCGCGAAACCGTGAACGTGGTGGTGAGCCACGGGGGCGAGACCCTGTCCCGCGCCCTCGTGGTCGGCGCGCTGTCGCTCATCCTGTGGTCCCTGACCATCATCGTGACCTGCAAATACGTGCTGGTGCTGCTGCGGGCCGACAACAACGGCGAGGGCGGGACGCTCACCCTGGTGGCGCTCGCCCAGCGCGCCCTGGCCGGCCGGTGGCGCCACGCCATCCTCTTCCTCGGCGCGGCGGGCGCCGCCCTGTTCTTCGGCGATGCCATGATCACGCCGGCGATCTCGGTGCTGTCGGCGGTCGAGGGCGTGAAGCTGATCACGCCGGCGCTCGACCACTACATCGTCGCCATCACCATCGTCATTCTCATCGCCCTGTTCGCGGTGCAGAATCACGGGTCGGGCCGGGTCGGAGCCCTCTTCGGCCCGGTCATGGGGCTCTGGTTCGGCACCATGGGCCTGCTCGGGCTGGTGCAGGTGGTGCAGAACCCGGACGTGCTGTGGGCCATCTCGCCCCACCACGCCGCGCTCTTCTTCATCAACCACCCGGGCCTCAGCCTGGCCGTGCTCGGCGCCGTCTGCCTGTCCGTCACCGGCGCCGAGGCGCTCTACGCCGACCTCGGACACTTCGGCCGCACGCCGATCCGCAGCGCCTGGTTCGGCTACGTCTTTCCGGCCCTGATGCTGAACTACCTCGGCCAGGGCGCCCTGGTGCTCGCCGATCCGGCCGCCATCGAGAACCCGTTCTATCGCCTGGCACCGCAATGGCTGCTGCTGCCGTTGGTCCTGTTGGCGACGGCCGCCACCATCATCGCCAGCCAGTCCGTCATCACCGGCGCCTTCTCGCTGACCCGGCAGGCCATCCAGCTCGGCCTGATCCCGCGCCTCGCCATCCGCTTCACCTCGGCCGAGCACTCCGGCCAGATCTACCTGCCGCGCATCAACTTCATCCTGCTGGTCGGCGTCATCCTGCTCGTCGCCGCCTTCGGCTCCTCGAGCGCGCTCGCCCACGCCTACGGCATCTCCGTGTTCGGCGCCATGACGGTCGACGCCTTGCTCGCCGTCATCGTCATCTGGAAGGGCTGGCGCTGGTCGCTCACCGCGACGCTGGCGCTGATGATGCCGCTCATCCTCGTCGACCTCGCCTTCTTCAGCTCCACCTTCTCCAAGCTGCTCACCGGCGGCTACGTGCCGCTGATGATGGCCGGGGCGCTCATCTTGATGATGTGGACCTGGGTCAAGGGCAGCGAGATCCTCTTCGCCAAGACACGCCGCACCGACGTGCCGCTCGAGGAGCTGGTGCAGATGCTCGCCAAGAGCCCGCCCCACCGGGTCAAGGGAACCGCCGTGTTCCTCACCAGCGACCCGGAGACGGCCCCCTCGGCCATGTTGCACAACCTCAAGCACAACAAGGTGCTGCACGAAAAGAACGTCATCCTGACGATCCGCGCGCTCGACCGACCGCGCGTCGACGATGACGAACGCGTCGTCACCCACCCGCTTGCCGACGGCTTCTGGCGGGTCGAGATGAACTTCGGCTACATGGAGACGCCCAACGTGCCGCGCGGGCTCGCCATCCTGCGCAAGCAGGGGCTCAAGTTCGACATCATGTCGACGTCGTTCTTCCTGTCCCGGCGCTCGATCCGGCCGGCGGCCGATTCCGGCATGCCGATGTGGCAGGACAAGCTGTTCATCGCGCTGGCCAAGAATGCCAGCGACGCCACCGACTTCTTCCAGATCCCGACCGGCCGCGTCGTCGAGGTGGGCACCCAGGTCACGATCTGAGGGCGGGACGTCGGTCCTGGGCGAGGCGACCTGAGCGCGGGGTTCTGCGGGGACGGGCTCGGCCGCCCCCGGAGCGCCGCGGGGGCTCAGCCCCCCGCCATCTTGCGGAAGAACTTCTGGCCCTGCTCGCCGCCGGCAGCGTAGGCCTGCTGGCCGGCCTCGTCACCGATCCTGGCCCAGTTGTCGCGGACCGCCTCCGCCGACAGGTCGGCCGGTGCCAGATGGACGCCTTCCGTCTCGTACATGCGCGCCAGCGCGAACGCGCCGCCGCCGGCCGCCAGGATCGCGCCGCTGGGTGCGGCGTCCGAAGCCAGGTAGATCACGCCGGGCATGACATACTGGGGGGCGATCGCCTTGAAGACCTCGGGGGTCACGAGGCTCTCGGTCATGCGGGTCCCGGCCACCGGGCTGATCGCGTTGGCGTGGATGTTGTTCTTCTGCCCTTCGAGCTTCAGCGTGTTGATGAAGCCGATGAGGCCGAGCTTGGCGGCACCGTAGTTGGCCTGGCCGAAATTGCCGTAGAGGCCGGTCGACGAGGTGGTCACGACGATGCGGCCGTAGTTCTGGGCCCGCATGATGTCCCACACCGCCTTGGTCGGTTTGACCGTGCCGAGCAGGTGCACGTTCAGCACCGCCTCGAAGTCCGGGACGGTCATCTTGGTGAACGACTTGTCGCGCAGGATGCCGGCGTTGGCGATCAGCACGTCGATGCGGCCCCAGGCGTCCATGGCCTGCTGCACCATGGCGGCCATCCCGGCATCGTCGGTCACGGAGCTCGCGTTGGCGATAGCCTCGCCGCCCGCGGCCTTGATCTCCGCCGCGACGCCCTCGGCCGCCGCCGGCGAGCCGCCGGTGCCGTCGAGGTTGCCACCGAGATCATTGACGACCACCTTGGCGCCCCGACGGGCGAGCTCCAGGGCATATTGACGGCCCAGGCCACCCCCCGCACCGGTGACGATGGCAACCTTGGCGTCAAAGCGGATGTCCGACATCGATTCCTCCCGTATTTGCCAAGCGGGCGTGTTTGATGAGCTTTGCGTTGCACAAAAGTTTTTGGCGGTTTGGCGCTAACGGTGCCGCCGCGCACCCTCTCCCCGCTGGCGGGGAGAGGGAGGGTGAGGGGGCTTGCCATGCCCTGACTGCCTTGAGCCTTCTCCGGGAGCCCCCCTCACCCGGCTTGCGCTGGATAACGCGCAAGCCGATCGCTCCTCACAAGCGGGGCGAGGTATGGAGCCCCGACCCCACTAAAGCAGGTCGCCGCCGGCGGCCGAGGCGCTGGTGCCGTGTTCCTCGTAGGCCTTGATGACGTTGCGGCCGGTGATCCAGCGGTGCACCTCGTCCGGTCCGTCCACCAGCCGCTGCATGCGGATGCTGGTGTACCAGGCAGCCAGCGGCGTATCGAGGCTGAAGCCCAGCGCGCCGTGCAGCTGGAGGGAGGTGTCGACCACCTTGTGCACCATGTTCGCCAGGAACACCTTGGCGATCGAGTTCTCCTGCCGCAGGTCCAGGCCCTTCTCCGCCTTGTAGGCGATGTGCAGCAGCATCAGCCGGGCCTTGTAGAGCTCGGCCGCGCAATCGGCGAGCATCCACTGCACGCCTTGGCGATCGGCCAGCCGCTGGCCGAAGGTCTCGCGCTTGATGACGTGGGCGGTGGCGAGATCCAACGCCCGCTGCGCCATGGCCACGTTGTGCATGCCGTGGCGCAGGCGCCCGTAGGCGAGGCGATGCTGGCCCATGTTGAAGCCGTTGCCCTCGCCGCCGAGCAGGTTCGCCTCCGGCACCACCAGGTTGTCGATCAGCACCTCGCAGTGGCCATGGCCCATCTCGCGGGCAAAGGGCCCGTGGACCGCCATGGTCTCGATGTCGCGCAGGATCTGATAGCCGGGGTTGGGCAGCTCGACGATGAAGGTCGAATGCCGGTTGCGGCGCGACGCCTCCGGGTTGGTCAGCGCCATGACGAGGGCGATGTCGGCCGCGCTCGCCGCCGACGAGAACCACTTCTCGCCGTTCAGCACATAGTTGCCCTTGCCGTCCTTCACGGCCGTCGTCTTCATGCCGGTGGCGTCGGCCCCGGCCGCCTTCTCCGTCATCGAGTAGCAGATACGCTTCTCGCCGTTCAGCAGCGGCTTGAGATACTTCTCCTTCTGATAGTCCGTCCCATAGGACATCAGGGTCATGATGGTGGCGTCGTCAGGCCCCTGCGTGTTCATCGACAGCGCGCCCAGATGGCTGTCGCCCAGCTCCATCTGCACCAGCGCATTGGCGAGCGGGCCGAGGCCCATGCCGCCGTACTCGACCGGCACGAAGGGGTTCCAGAGGCCTTGCGCACGCGCCTTGGCACGCAGCTCCGCCAGCGTTGCCTTGAAGTCGGCCCCGTCTTTGAGCCGCTGCTCGGCGGGCTTGCACTCGTCCTGCACCCATTGGCGCACCTTCTGACGGACGGCCTTGGCGTCCTCTGGAATCTCGAAATCGATCGACATGGCGTTCCTCCGTGCTGCGCTTCGTCCATGGGTTTTTCGCCGAAGCTTGTTAGAACATGTTCCACCGAAGTGGAAACCGGACGTGAGATCCGGTCGACCAACGACGCGCGTCCCCGCGCCGGGGGCGCACGAACAGGGAGAGAGACGTGGGCTGGAACTTTGGAGACATCCTCGACGGTATCGAGCCGGTGCTCGCGCCCGATAGACCCGCCTTCATCCATGGCAGCCGGGTGATAACCTGGGGCGAGACCAGCCGGCGCTCCAACAACCTGGCCCGCGCGCTGCTGGCGGCCGGCGCCGCCACCGGCGACAAGGTCGCCTTCTACATGCGCAATAGGCCCGAATACGTGGAGACGGTGGCCGCCTGCTACAAAGCGCGCCTGACGCACGTCAACATCAACTACCGCTATACGCCCGACGAGGTGCTTTACATCTTCGACAATTCGGACGCGGCGGTCGTGGTCTACGGCGCCGAGTTCCGTGCCACGGTGGCCCAGCTCCGGCCACGGCTGACCAAGGTCAAGCTGTTCGTGGAGGTGCCGGACGGCGGCCGCGTCGCCGATTTCGCCGCCAATTACGACGAGCTGATCGCCGCCGGCGACGGCGCGCCCCTCGCCATCGCGCGTTCGCCGGACGACCTGCTGTTCATCTACACCGGCGGCACCACCGGCATGCCGAAAGGCGTGATGTGGACGCACCACGACCTGCGCGAGATGGGGCTGTGGTCGGCCCGCAAGCTCGGGCCGGTGCCGGAGACCCTCGAGCAGACGATCGAAGCGGCCCGGCAGGCGCCGGGCGGGCGCACCCTGCCGGCGCCGCCGCTCATGCACGGCACCGGGCTCCTGACCGCGCTCGCCGCCCATACCGCCGGCGGCTGCGTGGTCACCCTGACGGGGGCCTCCTTTGACGGCGTGGAGATGGCGGAGACGATCGACAGGCACCGGCCCGACAGCCTGTCCCTGGTCGGCGACGCCTTCGGCCGCCCGCTGCTGCACGCGCTCGACGCGGCGCCGGGCCGCTACGACCTGTCCAGCGTCGTCGGCATCATCTCGTCCGGCGTGATGTGGAGCGTCGAGGTCAAGCGCGGCCTGCTGCGCCACATGCCCCAGGCGGCCATGAGCGACAGCTTCGGCTCGTCGGAGGCGATCGGCATGGGCATGTCGGTGATGACCGCCGACGGCGAGGTGCCGACGGCCAAGTTCATGGTCGACGAGCGCTGCCGCGTGTTCGACGAGGCCGACCGGCCGGTCCAGCCGGGATCCGGCGTGGCGGGGATGGTGGCGGTCGGCCCACCCAACCCGCTCGGCTACTACAACGACGAGGCCAAGACGGCGCGCACCTTCCGCACCATCGGCGGCGTCCGCTACTCGCTGCCGGGCGACTTCTGCACGGTTGAGGCGGACGGCTCGATCACGCTGCTGGGCCGCGGCAGCGTCTGCATCAACACGGCCGGCGAGAAGGTCTTTCCCGAGGAGGTGGAGGAGGCGCTGAAGACCCACCCGGCCATCGAGGACGCGCTGGTGGTCGGCGTGCCGGACGAGACCTGGGGCCAGGCGGTGACGGCCGTCATCGAGCTCGCCCCCGGCGAGGCGCTGGACGAGGACGCCGTGCGACGGCACGTGCGGCAGAGCTTAGCCGGTTACAAGACGCCCAAGCGGGTGCTCGTGGCGGCCCGCCCGCTGCGCGCGGCGAACGGCAAGGCCGATTACAAGACCGCCGCCGATTTCGCTCGTGCCCAGGTGGCGGCAGCCGAGAGCGGCCAATTGCGCCATGGCCGGACGTGATCCGGCCATCCATCCCCGTGGAACGGGCCGTTGAGTCAGCCCTGTCGGGCTGACGTTCGCCGCTCCGGCGGTGGCCGGTGAGGCCCGGCCATCGCCGTCGAACGGCTGCCGTGGCTCAGCCTTCGTCCGTGTTCGCTTCGCCGCCGGCGGGCTGCGGGGCGGGCTTGGCGCCGCCCTTGGACACGCCCACCAGGGCGGGGCGCAGGACGCGTTCGCCGATGACGAAGCCCGGCTGCACCACTTGCACGACCGTGCCGTTGGGCACCGACGTGTCGGGCAGCTCGAACATCGCCTGATGGCGGTGAGGGTCGAAGCGCTCGCCCTGCGGCGAGATGCGCTTCACGCCGTGGCGCTCGAGGGTCTTGATGAGATCGCGCTCGGTGAGCTCGATGCCCTCGACGAAGCTCTTGAGGGGAGCATCCGCATGGCCGCGTGCCTCGGCCGGGATCGCCTCCAGCGCCCGGGCGATATTGTCCACCACGGTCAGCATGTCGCGCGCGAAGCTCGAGACGCCGTAGGTCTTCGCGTCGCCCACCTCGCGCTCGGTGCGGCGGCGCAGGTTCTCCATATCGGCCAGGGTGCGCAGCACCTTGTCTTTGAGCTCGGTGTTCTCAGCGGCTAGCGCCTCGATCACATCACCCGGCTCGCGCTGCGCAGCGGCGGCCGGCTCCGGCTGCACGCCGGTGTCCTGGATGACGGTGTCGGGGCCGGCGGCCTCGTGGTCGTTCGGCTTCTGGTTCATAGCGTCAATCTAAGTGATGCCGAGTTCGGCGAAAGGGGTGAATTCACCGGCCATATCAGCCCCTGACGCCGAAAAATCAAGGTATTGGCCAAGACGGCGCGGACGCTCGGCGGCGATCGGGTGAGATCACGCGAGCGCAAGGGGGCGCTCCGCATGCAAAGCGTCGGGCATTTTCTGCGCCATCGGATGATCTCATGCGATGGCGCAATGCCTTAAGCAGGCTGTCTGGAAATGTCGGGCGGGTCGGTCCGACATTTCCAGACAGGCTCTCAGCGGCCCCCGGCGCGCCTGGCCTCCTCCTCGTCGATGCGCAGCACATCGACCAGGGCCCGGCGAATGGCGTTCTGCCGCGCCGTCGACGTCACCTTGGCGCCGGTCAGGTCGGTGACGTAGAAGGTATCGACGGCCCGCTCTCCGAAGGTCACGATGTGGGCGGACGAGATGTTGAGGTTCAGCCGGCCGATCGCCGTCGTCAGGTCGTAGAGCAGCCCGGCGCGGTCGAGGCCCGACACCTCCAGCACCGTCTCGCGGCTCGACAGGGTGTTGTCGATCTGCACCTCCGGCGCCACCTGGAACGGCTTGCTGCGACTGTACGAGCGCTTGGCGGCCACCAGGTCGGCGATCTTGACCTCGCCCTTGAGCGCGCGCTCCATCGCCTTGGCGATGCGCTCGCCGCGGCGCATCTCGTCGTCGTCCGCCGTGAACGCCCGCGAGATGAACAGGGTGTCGAGCGCCAGGCCATCGGCCGTGGTGAAGATCTGGGCATCGACGATGTTGCCGCCCGCGGCCGCACAGGCGCCGGTCGCGATGGCGAGCAGGCGCGGATGGTCCGGCGCCATCACGGTAAGCTCGGTGACCCCGCGGAAGTGATCGGTCTCGACCATGGTCGCCGTGGTCCGTCCGGCGGCCTCCGACGCCTTGATGAACTCCGCCTGCTTCACCTTGCGGCCGAGATCGACCTTGAGCCAGTAGGCGGGATAGTGGCGCGCCGCGTACGTCTCGAACGCCTCGGTCATCCAGCCGGCCAGCGCCTCGCGCAGAGCCTCCTGGGCGACGCGGATGCGCTCGCCGCGCGCCACGACGCCGTGGCCGCCGGTGATGAAGGCCTCCGTCTCGAAGTAGAGCGTCCGCAGCAGCTCCCCCTTCCAGCCGTTCCAGACGCCGGGGCCCACCGCCTTGATATCGGCGACGGTGAGGATCAGCAGCAGTTTCAGCCGCTCCGGGGTCTGCACCACGCCGGCGAAGGTCTCGATGGTGCGCGGATCGGACAGATCGCGGCTCTGCGCCACCATGGACATCAGCAGGTGATGCTCGACGAGCCAGGCGACGAGATCGGTCTCGGTCTCGCTGAGGCCGAAGCGCGGCCCGAGCCGGCGGGCGATTCGGGCGCCGGCGATCGAGTGATCCTCGGTGCGACCCTTGGCGATGTCGTGCAGGAACAGCGCGACATACAGGGCCTTGCGGTTCTGAATGGTGCGGATGATCTTGTTGGCGAGCGGATGCTCGGCCTCGACGCGGCCGCCGTCGATCTCGGCCAGCACGCCGATGGCGCGCAGCAGGTGCTCGTCCACCGTGAAGTGGTGGTACATGTTGAACTGCATCATTGCCACGACGCGGCCGAACTCGGTGACGAAGCGGCCGAGCACGCCCGTCTCGTTCATGCGTCGGAGCACCACCTCGGGCGAATGGCGCGAGGTCAGGATGTCCATGAACAGCCGGTTGGCCTCCGGGCTCTCGCGCAGGCCGCGGTTCACCAGGCCGAGCGAGCGGGTGACGAGCCGGCTGGCATCGGGATGGATCGCCTTGTCGTTCTGGTCGGCGAGCCAGAACAGGCGGATCAGGTTGACCGGATCCTTCTGAAAGACGGGCGGCGACTTGATGGTGATGCGGTCCGACACCAGCGCGAAATCGTCGGACCGGAGCTGCGCGCCCGGCCGCAGCCGCCGCACGAAGCGGTTGAGCATCGGCGCCTTCTTGGCGTGCCGGGCCTCCAGCGCGGCGCAGACAATGGCGGTCAGGTCCCCCACGTCCTTGGCGACCAGGAAGTAGCGCTTCATGAAGCGCTCCACGCCGGACAGCCCGCCATGGGCGGCGTAGCCGAGCTTCTCCGCGACGATGCGCTGGAGGTCGAAGGACAGCCGTTCCTCGGCCCGCCCGGTGATGAAGTGCATGTGGCAGCGCACGCGCCACAGGAACTCCTCGCAGACGTTGAAGCGCGCGTATTCCTCGGGCGTGAACAGGCCGGCCGCCACCAGCTCGCGGGCGTCGGTGACCCGGTAGACGTATTTGGCGATCCAGAACAACGTGTTGAGGTCGCGCAGGCCGCCCTTGCCCTCTTTCACGTTGGGCTCGACGACGTAGCGCGACGCGGTGCCCGCCTGGCGCAGGCGCAGCTCGCGCTCGGCCAGCTTCTCCTCGACGAAGGTCGGCGCCGTGCCCTGCACCACGTCCTTGTCGAAGCGCGTCATCAGCTCGGCGAACAGCGCCTCGTCGCCCAGGACGCGGCGCGATTCCAGCAGCGCGGTGCGGATGGTCAGGTCGGCGCGGGCCTCGCGGATGCACTCGTCCACCGAGCGGGTGGCGTGGCCGACCTTCAGCTTCAGGTCCCAGAGCACGTAGAGGATCGCCTCGACGATGCTCTCGCCCCAGGCCGTCGCCTTGTAGGGAAACAGGAACAGGAGATCGACGTCGGAGCCCGGGGCCATCGTGCCGCGGCCGTAGCCGCCGGTGGCCACCAGCGTCAGCCGCTCGCTCGTCGAGGGGTTGTTGACGGGATAGATGTGCGTCGCCAGCACCCGGTAGATGCCCTGCAGCACCTGGTCCATCAGCCCGGACAAGCGGTGCGCACAGACGATGCCGTCGCGCTCCACGTCGAGCCAGTCGCGGGCGCCCTGCCGGCCGCGGTCCAGCACCTCGCGCATGAGCGTGACGAGGCCGGCCCGCAGCGCGGCATGATCGTTGGAACAGCGCCGCTCCAGGTCGGCGATGGCGCTGTCGAGCTGGAACTGGGGTTCGGCGAGGAGCTCGGTCAATCCGGACAATCCGCACGCGACCATCCGGACGCGCCCTGCGGGAGCGCCGTGGCCGCCCTATGAAAGAGGGTGGGTGCAACCATCATGCCGCCTTGAGCGGCGACACGGGCGCCGTCGAGCCCTTCACCATCGGAGGCCCGCTCCGGCCGGGGATGCGCGCGGCTTGGGTCCAAATCGCCTCCGCGCCGACCGGTGCCAATCGTTGGGAACGCGTTCCATGGACCTGCCCATCCCGTAGCACGAATCGCCAGGCCGCGCACACGCTTTAGGCGCGCCTTGCCTCGATGCTGTCCCAGATCGCCACGGCGAGGTCGGGGCCGCCGACGCGCTTGATGGCGCGGATGCCCGTCGGGGAGGTGACGTTGATCTCGGTCAGGTAGCCGTCGATCACGTCGATGCCGACGAACACGAGCCCGCGTTCGCGCAGCGCCGGCGCGATGGTGGCGCAGATCTCCCGCTCCCGCTCGGTCAGCTCGGTCGCATTGGCGGCGCCGCCGCGGACCATGTTGGAGCGGATGTCGTTTTCGGCCGGCACCCGGTTCACGGCGCCGAGAGCCTCGCCGTCCACCAGGATGATGCGCTTGTCGCCGCGGGCGACCGCCGGCAGGAACTGCTGCACCACCCACGGCTCGCGGAAGGTGGCGGCGAACAGGTCGAAGATCGAGCCGAAGTTGGGGTCGTTTTCGGTGACGCGCAGCACCGCGGCGCCGCCGTGGCCGTGCAGCGGCTTCATCACCACCACGCCGAACTCGCGGCGGAACTCCTCGATCGCCGCCTTGTCGCGGGTGATCAGCGTCGGCGGCATGAGCTGCGGGAAGTGCGTGACGAAGAGCTTCTCGGGCGCGTTGCGCACCTCGGCCGGGTTGTTGACGACGAGAACCTGCGGGTGCACCCGCTCGAGCAGATGCGTCGCGGTGATGTAGCCGAGGTCGAACGGCGGGTCCTGGCGCATCAGCACCACATCGAGGTCGGTCAGCACGGTGCGCTCGGACGCGCCGAGCGTGAAGTGGCCGCCGACGACGTCCCGGACCTCGAGCGGCCGCGTCACGGCGGAGACGATGCCGTCGCGCATGGAGAGCTGGTCGGGCGTGTAGTAGCGCATGGCGTGCCCGCGCCGCTGCGCCTCCAGCAGCAGCGCAAAGGTCGAATCCCCGGCGATGTTGATGCGCTCGATCGGATCCATCTGGACCGCAACGCTCAGGACCATGGCTCAACGCCTCTTCGTACCCGGACAGGTTTCGTCTCATTGAGGAGTGCGCATGGCCGGGTCAAGTCCGGCCGTGCGTCACGCGAGGGACGGCGCCCTCAATCGAGCATCAGCGTCACCACGTCGGGCACGTGGCGCGGCCAAGCCCCGCGGCCCAGGAACACCGCGTCGCAACGCAGGGTGCGCTGCGCTGCCCACGGGTTGCGGCCGAGCCAATGGCGGACGGCGCGCACCAGGCGGCGCCGCTTGTCGGCGGTGATCGCCTCCTCGGCCGCGGCGATCATGCCGCGGGCCTTGACCTCGACGAAGGCGACGGTGTCGCCGCGCGCCGCGATCAGGTCGATCTCGCCCCCCCCGGCCCGGTAGCGGCGGGCCAGGATGCGGTAGCCCTTGAGCATGAGCAGCAGGGCCGCGATACTCTCGGCGCGCACTCCGGCCAGCGCAGACAGCGCCTGGCGCGAAGGTGGGGCCGGCAGGCTCATCGCCGGTGCCCCTTGGCCAGCCGCGCGTCGAGCAGCCGGAAGGCGCCGTCGGCGAGAGCGGTCAGCACAGCGATCGGGATGACGCCGAGCAGCACCAGGTCGACGGCGAACTGGCCCATGCCCTGGAAGACGTAGGCGCCCAGCCCGCCGCCGCCGACCAGCGCGGCGAGGGTCGCCAGCCCCACCGCCTGCACGCTGGCGATGCGCACGCCGGCGAGGATCACCGGCAGGGCGAGGGGCAGCTCGATGCCGAGCAGCCGGCGCCAGGGGCGGAAGCCCATGCCGCGGGCGGCATCGACTACGCGTGGATCGACCCCGTCGAGGCCGGCGGCCACCGCGCGCACCACCGGCAGCAGCAGGTAGAGCGCCAGCCCGATCACTGCGGGGGCGGCGCCGATGCCGGCCAGCCCCAGGCTGCGCAGCGGCGGCACCGTCTGGGCGAGGAAGGTCAGCGGCGTCATCAGCAGGGCGAAGAGGGCGATTGCCGGGACCACCTGGATGGTGCCGAGGGCGCCGTCGATCCAGCCGGCGAACGCGCCGCCGGTGCGGGCCAGGAGGCCGAGCGGCAGCCCGATGGCGAGCGCCGGGAGCAGGCCGCCGGCGGCGATGGCGAGGTGCTGGCCGACGCGGGGCCAGAACTCCTGGCGCCGGGCCAGCAGCTCCTTCACCACGGACAATTGGTCGAAGACGCCGGCGTGCGCCGCGGCGGCGCCGATGGCCAGACCCGCAACGAGGATCGCCGCCGCCGGCAGCCGCGGCAGCCGCGGCAGCGCATCGGCCAGGGCCAGGCCGAGCGCGACCAGCGCGATCCAGGCGCCGGCGGCCAGTGCCGTGCGCGCGAACGGCGGCTGGCCGGCGCCGAGCCGCTCGGCGGCGAGCCCCGCCAGGACGGGCACGAGCAGCAGGGCGGCCGTCGCCAGCACGGCGCTGATCGCGGCGCCGAGCCGGCCGGCCCGCCAGCCGCTCAGGCCGAGCGCGCCGACGAGGGCGAGCAGAAGGCCGGCGCCGGGCCCGCCGGCAGCGGCGATCAGGCCGACCGGCGCGCCCGCCACCAGACGATTGGGGGCCTGCGACAGGAAGGCCGCTGCCAGGAGCCCCGCCAGCGCCGCGGCGGCGGTCACGGCCACGACGGGGGCGGCCGGGGCGGCCTTGCGGCTGATGGCGCCGGGAGTGGGCGGCAGGGCCGGCGCGTGCGTCATCCGGCGAGCCCGTTCTGCGCCAGGTAGTCGGTGGCCACCTGCTCGGCCGGCCAGCCCTCCACCGCGACGGCCGCGTTGAGCCGGCGCAGCGCGTCCATGTCGAGGGACTTGAACAGGGGCGCCAGGCTGGTCGCGATGGCCGGATAGCGGTCAAGGGTGGCGGCGCGGACGACCGGGGCCGGGGCGTAGACGATCTGCGCATGCTCCGGATCCGACAGGCTCACCAGGCCGGCGGGGCCGATGCCGCCGTCCGTGGTGTAGACCATCGCCGCGTTGACGCCGTTGATGCGCTGCGCCGCGGCGCGGATCATCACCGCGGTGTCGCCGCCGAACAGCACCAGCATCCGCCCCGTCGGAATGGCGAAGCGATAGGTGCGCTCGAACGACGGCAGACCGGCCGGGCTGTCGACGAACTCGGCCGAGGCCGCCAGCATGACCGCCTCCAGGCCGGCCGCCGTCGACAGCCAGCGGGCGAAATCCACCATGCTGGCGAGCCCGTTCGCCGCCGCCACGTCCCGGCGCACGGCGATGGCCCAGGTGTTGTCGGCGGGCGCCGGCGGCAGCCAGACGATGCCGTTCGCGCGGTCGAGCCCCGCGACCAGCCGGTAGCCGGCCGCGGCGTCGCGCCACGCCGGCGCATCCTGGCGCTGGAAGAAGAAGGCGCCGTTGCCGGTGTACTCGGGGTAGAGATCGATCTCGCCGCCGAGCAGGGCGCGGCGGACGATGCTGGTCGGTCCGAGCTGGAGGCGGGCCGTCACCGGGATCCCGGCCCGGCGCAGCACCGCGACGATCAGACTGCCCAGCACGGCGCCCTCAGTGTCGATCTTGGACCCGACGACCACCGGCTGATCCGCCCGGGCACGCCCGGGCCGCACCACGGCTGCGGCGAGCCCGGCGAGCGCGGACAGCAGGTCACGACGGTGCACGGCAGCCTCCAGCGGACACGGCAACGCGCCGATCGGGTTGGGAACATGGCCCGAGCGGCGCCCCTTGGAAAGACCGCCGCTTCCGTTGCACTCCGGCTGCCGTTAGACGGGCCCGAGCAGAAGCGGAGGTGACCAGCTCATGCGGATGTCCGCCGGCGCGGCGATCGCGATCGTGCTCACGGCGCTGCCCGGGCGGGCCCTCGCCGCGGAGGGATTGGACGGCGCCGCGCTCGGCATCGGCTGGATCCTGCCGTTCGCCGGCATCCTCGCCTCCATCGCGCTCGGCCCGCTCGTCGCCCACCACGCCTGGGAACGCCATCTGGGCAAAGTCTCCGCATTCTGGGCCCTGCTCGCCGTCGCGCCGCTCGCCGCCTTGCACGGGCCGCACGTCACTGCGCGGGTGCTCGCGCACGCGGCGCTGCTGGAGTACGTGCCGTTCATCCTGCTGCTGTTCGGCCTGTTCACGACCGCCGGGGGCCTGCTCATCGTCGGCAATCCGCACGGCTCGACCCGGGTCAATGTCGGCCTGCTGGCTCTCGGCACGGTCCTCGCCAGCCTTGTCGGCACGACGGGCGCTTCGATGATCCTGATCCGGCCGCTGCTGCGCGCCAACGACGACCGGCGCCACCGCGCCCACGTCGTGATCTTCTTCATCTTCCTGGTGTCCAACATCGGTGGTTCGCTCACCCCGCTGGGCGATCCGCCCTTGTTCCTGGGCTTTCTGCGCGGCGTCGATTTCTTCTGGACGGCGAGCCATCTCAAGCTGGAGACGCTGTTCCTGGTGACCGCGCTCCTCGTTCTGTTCGCGGCGCTCGACCGCCACCTCTACCGCATCGACGACACACGACCGCCGCTGCCCGATCCGACACCCGATTCGCGCCTGCGGCTGGTGGGCCTCGCCAATATCCCCCTGCTCGCCGGCATCATCGGGGCGATCCTGTTGAGCGGCCTGTGGAAGCCGGGTATCGCCTTCACCGTCCTGGGGTCCGAGCTCAAGCTGGAGAACCTGGCCCGCGACGGCCTGCTCGTCGTCTTCGGCCTTCTCTCGCTCTGGCTCACGCCCGCCGAGCATCGCGCCAGGAATGGCTTCAGCTGGGCCCCCTTGAGCGAGGTGGCGAAGCTGTTCGCCGGCATCTTCGCCTGCATCATCCCCGTGGTCGCCATCCTGCAGGCCGGCCCCGACGGCATCCTGGCGCCGCTGGTCGCCCTGGTCACCGGCCCGGACGGCGAGCCCCGCAATGTCGCTTATTTCTGGCTGACGGGCGCCCTGTCCTCCGTGCTCGACAACGCGCCAACCTACCTGGTGTTCTTCGAGCTCGCCGGCGGCGATGCGGCGGCGCTGATGACCACCGGCGCCGGGACGCTCGCCGCCATCTCCATGGGATCGGTGTTCATGGGGGCGCTGAGCTACGTCGGCAATGCGCCCAACTTCATGGTCTATGCTATCGCGCGCGAGCGCGGCGTGCCGATGCCGAGCTTCTTCGGATATATTGTGTGGTCCTGCGGCATCCTCATTCCGCTGTTCCTCGCCCTCACCGTGATCTTCATCCGCTGAGAGCCTGTTTGGGAATTCGGCGGCGGAGGGCCGGACGCGCCTCCGGCGCAGGTTTGCACCGGCTTCTCGACAGCCTATAACTCACGCCGAAGAGGGGTTCTGGAGAGCGACCGTGGCAGAGGCCAAAGCCTCGCGCAAGACAACCGGCATCGAGCGCGCCTGTGAAGCCAAGGGCCTGCGCATGACCGGCCAGCGGCGGACCATCGCCCGGGTGCTCGGCGAGGCGGCCGACCATCCGGACGTGGAGGAACTGCACCGGCGCGCCGCCGTCCTCGACGAACGCATCTCGCTGTCCACCGTCTACCGCACCGTCAAGCTGCTGGAGGACCAGGGCATCATTGCCCGCCACGAGTTCGGCGGCGGCCGCGCCCGCTACGAGCGGGCCGCGCGCGCCCATCACGACCACCTCATCAATATCCGCACGGGCGAGGTGATCGAATTCCAGTCGGGGGAGATCGAGCGGCTTCAGGCGGAGATCGCCAAGCAGCTCGGCTACCGCCTGGTGCACCACCGGCTCGACCTGTTCGCCGTGCCGCTCGACGACGACCAGCCGGTCGACGACGGGGCGCACTGACGCGCCGTGCAGCCCCTCCGCGTCTATCTGAAGATCGCCGCCCTCACGCTGATCAGCGCCATCGGCATTCCGTTGCAATGGGCGGCGCTGAAGCTCGGCCTGACGCGTGTCGTCCGTGGCCTGCCGGTGGTCTTCCATCGCCTCGTCTGCGCCATCCTGGGCTTCCGCGTCATCGTGCAGGGGGAGCCGCCGCACGGGCAGCCGACGCTGATCGTGTCGAACCACGTCTCCTGGGCCGACATCACCGTCGTCTCCAGCATCATGCCGGTGTCGTTCATCGCCAAGGCGGAGGTGGCGGGCTGGCCGTTGTTCGGCCTGTTCGCCAAGCTGCAGCGCTCGGTGTTCGTCGATCGCGCCAAGCGCAGCGCCACCGCCGACGTCAACTCGGCCATCGCGGCGCGCCTGGCGGCGGGGGAGGCGATGGTGCTGTTCGGCGAGGGCACCACCGGCGACGGGGTGCGCGTGCTGCCCTTCCGCTCGGCGCTGGTGGGAGCGGCCCGCGACAGCATCGCCGGCCAGGACGGCGCGCCCATCCTTCTGCAGCCGATGAGCATCGCCTACGTCGCCCGCAACGGCCTGCCGCTGGGGCGCTACGAGCGCGCCGCCATCGCCTGGTATGGCGATATGGATCTTGCGCCCCATCTCATGGGGGTGTTGCGGGGCGCCCCATTCGACGTGGTGGTGGGGTTCGGCGCGCCGATCGCCTTCACAGCGGCCGTGGACCGCAAGGCGGCGACGCGCTCGGCCGAGCTGGAGGTGCGCGACGCCTGCCGCGCGGCCCTGCGCGGACTGCGCGTGGGCAAGCCATGAAGGGGTGCCGAAGGATCCCGCGGCGAGGTGGAATTGGCGCTTCCCTATTGCCGGCAACGGCGCTACGGCTTGAGGGAACCTGCGCCGCCCGTTTCAGCCGCCGGGAGCACATGATGTTGGACGCAACGGCGTCCCCAACCGAGGTCGATTGCTGCGCGTGAAGAAGGTTCACGTTAAATCCTACGGTTGCCAGATGAACGTCTACGATGCCGAGCGCATGGCGGACGTGCTGGCCAAGGAAGGCTATGTCGAGACGGCGCGGATCGAGGATGCCGATCTGGTCGTCCTCAACACCTGCCACATCCGCGAGAAGGCCGTCGAGAAGGTCTATTCGGAGCTCGGCCGGGTCCGTGAGCTGAAGAGCGAGCGCGCCAGCGCCGGCCGTGACACGCGCGTCGTCGTCGCCGGTTGCGTCGCCCAGGCGGAGGGCGCCGAGATCGTCCGGCGCGCGCCCGTGGTCGACGTGGTCGTCGGCCCGCAGAGCTATCACCGGCTGCCGCAGCTGCTGGCGGCGGCCGGCCCGGCCCGCCCGGCGCTCGATACGGACTTTCCGCTGGACGACAAGTTCCAGCACTTGCCGGCGCGCGAGCGCGCCGCCATCCGCGGCCGCGGCGTCAGCGCCTTCCTCACCGTCCAGGAGGGCTGCGACAAGTTCTGCACCTTCTGTGTCGTGCCCTACACCCGGGGGGCCGAGGTGTCCCGCCCGGTCGCCGCCATCGTCGCCGAGGCCGAGCGGCTGGCCGATGCGGGAGTGCGCGAATTCACGCTGCTCGGGCAGAACGTCAACGCCTATCACGGTGTCGGGCCGGACGGGCGCGTGTGGACGCTCGGGCGCCTGCTCGGCCGGCTGGCGCGGATCGAGGGCGTTGCCCGCCTGCGTTACACCACCAGCCATCCCCGCGACATGGACGACGAGCTGATCGCCGCCCACGGCGAGCTGCCGGCGCTGATGCCCTACCTGCACCTGCCCGTGCAGGCGGGAGCGGACCACATCCTCGCCGCCATGAACCGTCGCCACACGGCGGACGGCTACCGCCGGCTGATCGATCGCATCCGGGCGGCGCGGCCGGACATCGCGCTGTCGTCCGACTTCATCGTCGGCTTCCCCGGCGAGAGCGACGCGGATTTCGCCGAGACACTTCGCCTCGTCGACGACGTCCGCTTCGCCTCCGCCTACTCCTTCAAGTACAGCATCCGGCCGGGCACGCCCGCGGCTGATCTGGGCGAGCAGGTGCCCGAGGCGGTCAAGGCGGCACGTCTGGCCGAGCTGCAGGCGCGCCTGGAGCGCGACCGCGAGGCCTTCAATCGCACCATGGTCGGGCGCACGCTCGACGTGCTGGTGGAACGGGCCGGCCGGCAGCCCGGTCAGTTGGCCGGCAAGTCACCCTATCTGCAAGGCGTGCACTTCGAGGGCGGCACGGCAGCGGTCGGCGACATCGTGCCCCTCGCCATCGTCGCGGCCCAACCGGGCAGCCTGCTCGGACGCCAGGCCGGTGTCCGCGACGGCGACCGTCGTGCGCCCGTCGTCGAATCGCCCCACAGGAGCGCCGATGCCGCATGAGGAGGAAGCCCGGTTGAGAGGAGACACACGCGTGCCGCGTCCGGTCCGGGGACGCCCTTCGATCTCCCTTTCACACGCTTCCGACGACACCGAGGTGATGCTCAGCCTGGACGACAACGGCCTCGCCAGCATCGTCTTCGGCCACTACGACCAGAACCTCGCTCACATCGAGCGACGGCTGGGCGTCATGGCCAATGCCAACGGCAACCATGTCGTCATCAAGGGGCCCGTCGACGCGACCGACAAGGCCCGCCGGGTGGTCGAGACGTTGTACGACCGCGTGCGCTCGGGCAGCACCATCTCGCTCGGCGATATCGACGGGGCGATCCAGGAAATCGCGCTTCAGGGCAACCTGTTTCCGGCCGAGGCCAAGCCCGACCGCCTGCCGAGCTTCGAGCAGATCGTCACGCGCAAGCGCGGCGGCGTGCGGGCGCGCAACGTGGCCCAGGACAGCTACATCCGCATCCTGCAGCGCCACGAGCTGGTGATCGCCGAGGGCCCGGCCGGCACCGGCAAGACCTGGCTGGCGGTCGGCCACGCGGTGGCACTGCTCGAGCAGGGCATCGTCGAGCGCCTCGTGCTGTCACGGCCGGCGGTGGAGGCGGGCGAGCGCCTCGGATTTCTGCCGGGCGACCTGCGCGACAAGGTCGACCCGTACCTGCGTCCGGTCTACGATGCGCTCTATGATTTCATGGAGGCCCGCCACGTCGAGCGGGGGCTGTCCACGGGCATGATCGAGATCGCGCCCTTGGCCTTCATGCGTGGCCGCACGCTCACCAAGGCGGCGGTCCTGCTCGATGAGGCGCAGAACTGCACCACCATGCAGATGAAGATGTTCCTGACGCGCCTGGGCGAAGGCTCGCGCATGATCGTCACCGGCGATCCCTCGCAGATCGACCTGCCTCCGGGCCAGCAGTCGGGCCTGGTGCAGGCGGTGTCGATCCTCAAGGGCGTCGAGGGCATCGGTCACGTCGTCTTCCGCGAGGGGGACGTGGTGCGCCACGACCTGGTTCGGCGCATCGTGCACGCCTACGAGACGGCGGCGGCGCCGACGCCGCAAGGGACCCGACCGTGAGCCCGAGCGTCGACATCGTTCACGAAAGCCCGCTTTGGGCCGAGCTTGCCGACGTCGACGCGCTCGTGGAGCGCGCCGCCCTGGCCGCCATCGCCGCCGGGGCGGTCCCGGTGGCGGCCGACGCGGAGCTCAGCGTCCTGCTTGCGGACGACGCGACGCTGCGCACCCTGAACCGGGATTGGCGCGGCCTCGACAAGCCGACGAACGTGCTGTCGTTCCCGGCCGCGGCGCCCGGGGCGCTCGCCGACGCCGCTCATTGCGGCGACCTGGCGCTGGCCTTTGAAACCCTGCAACGGGAAGCGGCGGCAGAAGGCAAGCCGCTGGCCCACCACCTGACGCACCTCGTCGTGCACGGGGTTCTGCATCTCATGGGCTACGATCACGAGACGGCGGGCGACGCGGCCGTCATGGAAGGCAGGGAGACCGCCATTCTGGCGGACTTCGGCATTCCGGACCCGTACGGGGACGCGTCGGACATGGCGACGGAGGCGGCCGCAGCCCGCTAGCACAATGAACGAGGATCGAAGTCCGCGCACCGCAGGGCCAGCCGACTCCAACGGGTCGGGCGACGGTGTGCGCTGGTTCGAGCGCCTGCTCTCCATCGTCAAGAATCGCAACGGCGGCTCGATCCGCCACGACCTGGAGGACGCGCTGGCGCACAGTGCGCCGACGGCCGAGTTCACGGCCAAGGAGCGCACCCTGCTGCGCAACGTCCTGTCGCTGCACGAGCGGCGCGTCTATGACGCCATGGTGCCGCGCGCCGACATCATCGCCGTGCACGAGCAGGCGGGCCTGGGCGAGGTGCTCAACGTCTTCCGCACCGCCGGTCACTCGCGGCTGCCGGTCTACGGCGAGACCCTCGACGACCCGCGCGGCATGGTGCACATCCGCGATTTCCTCGACTTCCTGGCCGGACGGGCCGAGGCCGGCCCGATCCGCCGCACCGGCCGGCCGGCCAAGTACCTGCCGACCCTCGCCGGCATCGATCTCTCGCTGCCGCTGTCGGACGCCAACATCCTGCGGCCCGTGCTGTTCGTGCCGCCGTCGATGCCGGCGCTCGACCTCTTGGTGCGCATGCAGGCGAGCCGCACCCACATGGCCCTGGTCATCGACGAATACGGCGGCACCGACGGGCTGGTGTCCATGGAAGACGTGGTCGAGCTGATCGTCGGCGACATCGAGGACGAGCACGACCTCGAGCAGGGGCCGATGATTGCGCAGAGCGAGGACGGCAGCTTCGTCGCCAACGCCCGGGCGGACCTGGAGGAGGTGTCGCGCGCCCTGGGCGTCGAGCTGGCGACCGAGGAGACCGCCGACGAGATCGATACGGTCGGCGGCCTGATCGTGCTGCTCGCCGGCCGCGTGCCCACCCGGGGCGAGTTGATTCCGGGCCGGGACAACATCGAGTTCGAGGTGCTCGACGCCGACCCCCGGCGGCTGAAGCGGGTGCGCATCCACAAGCGCCAGCCGACCGATCCGGGGTTGCCGCGCCGCCGCCCGGCGCGCCGCGAGCGGCCGGAGGAGGGCGGCCCCGCGCCCGAGCCTCACTCCGACAGCGCCGAGGCGGCCGCGGCAGCCGTGGTCCGGGGGCCCGAGCCGCCTGCGGCGGGCCCCGCCCCCGCCGAGCCCCCGCCTGCCGAAGCCCAGCAGCAACCCGCGATCGAAGGCCCAGCCCAGCCCCCGAACCTGGCTCAACAGCGACCGGCCCAGGGCCATTCGCGGTGACGCTCGTCGCCCTGGCGGATCGTACGCGCGGACTGCGTGGCTGGTCTCGCGCGGCGGTGGCGGTGGCGCTGGGCGCGCTCGCCGCCCTGGCCATGGCCCCTTACGGCGTCCTCCCCGCCCTCGTTGTCGCCATGACCGGCGCGGTGTGGCTGCTCGACGGCACGCGGGTGAAGGCCCCTCCCCTGCGCGTGGGCCTCAAGGCCGCCGCCGTCATCGGCTGGTGCTTCGGCTTCGGCTTTTTCGTCGCCGGGCTGTGGTGGCTCGGTGCCGCCTTCCTGGTCGACAACGACGAGTTCGCCTGGGCACTGCCACTCGGCGTCGTCGGCCTGCCGGCGGGCCTGGCGCTGTTCACCGCAGCCTCGTTCGTGGCCGCCCGGCTGCTCTGGTCGGCGGGCCCGGCGCGGGTGCTGGTGTTCGCCGCGGCGCTCGGCCTGGGCGACTACGTCCGCGGCCACGTGCTGACGGGCTTTCCCTGGAATGCGTTCGGCATGGCGCTCGGCGAGCATGTGCTGCTCGCTCAGTTCGCATCGGTGGTTGGGCTCTACGGGCTGAGCGTGATCGCCGTGGCGCTGGGCGCCGCGCCCGCCACCACCGGCGACGCGGCGGGGCTCAAGGCGGTGTGGCTGCCGCCCGCCGCGGCCGGCCTGCTGCTCGCCGCGCTCGCCGCCTATGGGGCGCTGCGCCTTCCGGTCGGGCCGGTGGCCACCGTCCCCGGCGTCAAGCTGCGCATCATGCAGCCCAACCTGGCGCAGGATGCGCGCCGGTTCTCCTACGACAATCGCGAGCCGATCATGCGCCACTACCTGGCGCTGAGCGACGGGCCGGACCGGGCTCTGTCCTCGGGCGCCTCGGGCGTCACCCACCTGATCTGGCCGGAATCGGCCTTCCCGTTCATCCTGGCGCGCAACGACGAGGCCCGGGCTCAGATCGCCGCGCTGCTGCCGCCGGGGGTGATTCTCCTCACCGGCGCCGCCCGTTCGGCCCCCCGCCTGCCGGGCGAGATCACCACCCGCTTCTTTAATGCGCTACAAATTGTCGCCGATGACGGCGGGATCACGGGTACCTACGACAAGGTGCATCTCGTTCCGTTCGGAGAGTACTTACCACTTGGAGATGTATTGCAGGGCCTGGGGCTGCGGCAATTCGTCCATGTTCCGGGCGGATTTTCCGCTGGCTCCGTGCACGAATTGCTGCATGCGCCCGGGCTCCCGCCGGTCGCGCCGCTGATCTGCTACGAGGCGATCTTCCCGGGCGCCGTCGTGCCAGCCGGCGACGTCCGCCCCGGATTGCTGTTGAACGTCACCAACGACGCTTGGTTCGGCGACACCCCCGGCCCCTATCAGCACTTCTCCCAGGCACGCCTGCGCGCCATCGAGGAGGGCCTCCCGCTCGTGCGGGCGGCGAACACCGGCATCTCCGCCGTCGTCGATCCGTATGGACGTATGGTTGCTTCCCTGCCCTTAGGTAAGGAGGGTGTTTTGGATGCGGCACTACCCTCAGTGATTGTACCCACTCCGTATTCCCTGCACCGCGATCTCTTATTTGCCATCCTGATAGCATGTTGCTTTCTCTCGCGGACGGTTTCAGATAGGCGGGAAGCTATGCAGAACGCTGAGCAAGAAATTGTAAGCGGCGCGCACGGAGACGGAATTTGAGCAGAGTCCGCAATCCCATCGACCAGCATGTCGGCAGTCGCGTTCGGATGCGCCGGATGCTGGTGGGGATGAGCCAAGAAAAGCTTGGAGACGCCTTGGGCGTCACCTTCCAGCAGGTGCAGAAGTACGAAAAGGGCACCAACCGGATCGGGGCGAGCCGCCTCCACCAGATGTCGGTGGTGCTGGGCGTGCCCGTCTCCTTCTTCTATGAGGGGGCTGCCCCGCAGAGCACCGGAACCGAAAACGGCTTCGCCGAGGCGCCCGGGGCCGAGTATGTGGTCGATTTCCTGTCCACCTCCGAGGGCCTGCAGCTCAACAGGGCCTTCGTCCGCATCGCCGACCCCAAGGTCCGGCGCCGGATCGTGGCGCTGGTCGAGGCATTGGTGGCAGAGCGGGAATAGGCCGTTTCGTTCGGCAAAACGAACGGAAACCTTGACCTCTTGGCGCGTCTGCCATAGGCAGCAAGGGCATCTCGCTCAGCTGGAGGTATCCCTGTGTCCCGCGCCGACTATCTTTTCACGAGCGAGTCCGTGTCCGAAGGACATCCGGACAAGGTTTGCGATCGGATTTCCGATACCGTCGTGGATGCGTTCATCGGCGCCGACCCCGAGGCGCGGGTGGCGTGCGAGACGCTGGCGACCACCAACCGCGTCGTGATCGCCGGGGAGGTGCGCGGCCCGTCCACTTTGACGAACGACTACATCTCGCATCTGACGCGGCTCGCCATCAAGGATATCGGCTACGAGCAGGACGGTTTCCACTGGGATCGGGCCCATGTGGAAGTTCATCTGCACGCCCAGTCGGCCGACATCGCGGTTGGCGTCGACTCGGCCGGCAA
>NZ_BMGG01000014.1:0-348 GCF_014640075.1 Chelatococcus reniformis
TCCTTCATCCCGGGATCGTCCGTCATATTGAAGAGGCGGACCGCCAAAACTCGTCCTGACGACTCAGCTGTGACGTTGGCGAGCATGTCAGCTGCCAAGTTGCCCGACGCATAGACGTGGGAGGCGTCGAAAGGCACGCCGTTGGAGTCCGCCGGCAAGGCAGCAAGGCCGGCCGACAGGATGTGGCGGAAATCGGCGCCGGCGAGGACACCTCCTCCAATGGGATCGCGGGCGGCCTCCTCCTGTACGGACAGGGGCGCCCCTTCAAGGTTCAGGGCTACCGCGGTGGCCAGCATCTCAATGTGACCGAGCTCCTCCGTCGCGGTGTTGAGCAGCATATCCCGATAC
>NZ_BMGG01000014.1:358-59708 GCF_014640075.1 Chelatococcus reniformis
TTGCATGGCAACACGGATCTCGCCCTCGACGCCCCCGATCGCCTGCTGTAGCGCGCGGGCAAAAACCGGGTTGGGGGTGTCGACGCGGACCGGATACTGCAGCAACCCATCAGTGTAGAACATTTTCATAGCCTCAGCGCTGGGACATTTCGGTCAGGCGCACAATTGGGATGGAGGGCATGGCTAGCCAGCAGACGGCTGCCACGACGGCCTAACGTGGAGAACCGAGGCATGTTCCGACGTCTTTGTACGCTGTTGCTCAGAATACGCTCATCCCGTACACCTAAGGTTACGTATAAATTTCCAAGCGCCACGTTTAGACCGAGCTTGCTAATAAAAAAATTAGCCGTGGCGGCACGATTATCTGCAATTTCAGTGTAACTTCGGCGCAGCTGAACGGTTGTACCCCATCATCGAAGAAGGAAGCTACGCCATGACCGCGAATCAGGAGACCCGGAACTTCTTCGTTGTGGGCTTGCGCGACGCCCATGCGTTAGAGAACCAGGCCCTCTCCCTAATCGATCGGCAGCTTGACCGGTCAGAAAGCTATCCAGAAGTCGCTGAGATGCTTAGGCAACATAGGGGCGAGACCGAGCAGCAGATTCTCCGCCTTCGAGAGATATTGACAAAGCTGGATGAGTCTCACTCGGGCATGAAGGACGTGGCCTTGTCCTTCGTCGGCAACGTCGCTGCGCTGGCGCACACTGTAGCGGACGACGAGATCATCAAAAACTCTCTCGCGAACTTTGCCTTTGAGAACTACGAAGTTGCCAGCTACCGGAGCCTGTTGACCGTAGCGGAAGCGGGAGCGTTCGCATTCGCGACGTCTCTGCTTAGCCAGTCTCTCAACGAGGAGCAAGCGATGGCCGACTGGATTGGCAGCAACCTTCCCGCGCTGACGACGAAGTATTTGTCGTTGCGTTCGCATGGCATGCAGGCCGACCGATGAGCGGCCCGAACCCCAGCCGCGCCGATTTGGCAGGTTGGACCGTGGGTTACTTCAAGTTTGAATTGACCTGCGGTTCAGTCGTCCGCACGGTCATTAGGAATAGTGCTTCTGATTTGCTTTCTGAAATGCAGGCTGTGGACCGTCATGACGAGACGTTCAGAATTTGCGCTGTCCTTGAATTGACCTATGACCAGCTCGTTGACTTGGCGTCCGCTGAAAGCATGCAGCACGATGAACCGCTGATTTCGGGCAACTAATCGGTTGCCCTTTTGGGCTGCACTTTGATGTCCCGCCTCACCAATAGATTGGAGCATTCCATGCAAAGACGCGCGTTTATTTTGGCAGCCGCAGGCGTACTCCCGATTGTCTCTGTTGCATATGCAGCACCGCCCACGGCAACCCCGATCGGATCAATGGAGGAAAAGCATGTCCGCGACACACTCGCTGCCGGCAAGCTCGCTCTCGAAACAAGCCGGATTGCGCTCCAGAAAGCCCAGGATGCGTGGGTGAAGAAATTCGCTCAGTTCGAGGTTGCGGAGCAGGAGACGCTGGCTGACGTTCTGCGGGTGGCCAACCCTGCGGCGACGTCGACTCCGCCTGCCGGCCAACCTGATGAGGTGGGCGAGTTGGCCAAATACGCCGGTGCTGAGTTCGACGCGGCCTATGTCGGGCTTCAGCTCGACGGGCACAACAAGCTGCTCGCCATTCAAGACGAGTACCTCAAATCAGGCAAGAACCCGCCACACGTGGGAATTGCTAAGCTGGCCCGCGGACAGATCAAGGAACATATCGAGCTGCTCAACACCATAAAGCAGCAGGCCAAGGGCTGAGCAACAAGAGGGCCGTGCGGATATAGCCCCCGCTGAACGAGTTGACCCGGAGCGGCGCCGGTCACCTGGCGGTGCCGGGGCACTTGATCCGCGCCGCCGAACATAGCAGCCGCGCCACACGACAGACTTGCGCCAGGGCGGTCGCCCCCTGAAGGGTCGAGACTTGGCATCGCCCGCTTCAGCCGGGGGGCTCGCGCTGCTCAGCATGGCGGAGACGCCACTCGGTGGGTGACATGCCAGCCCAGGCCTTGAACGCCCTGCTAAAGGCGAACGCATCAATAAGGCTCACGGCGGCACCCACCTCGGCCGCGGTAATCGCCGTGCCACTCAGGAGGTGCGCCGCAAACTCAAATCGTATCTCGTCCAACAAGCGCTGGAACGTCATGCCTTCGGCCGCGCGCGTTCGATGCAACGACCGGCGGCTCATCCCAAGTTGCTGCCGCATGTCGTCGACAGAGTGGGCGCCGTCGCAACAGCGGCGCGCTGCAAACAACGCGTATGCTCGACGATGTCGACAATCTCTTCCCCCCGTGGGGCCGTGCTTGCTCTCCACCCTTGCATCCGATCCGCGGCCAATTTGAACTCGGCCAGACCACAACGGCAAGGCGTCCGAGGGCCCCGCCCGCGGGAGCGCACCTCCGTCGCGAACAATCCCCAGGGGCTATCAAGGAACCGGAAGGGCCGGCGGAGATTATGGGGGGCCGATTGAAACTCAGGTGGGCGTTCGGCGTTCTCAAACCATGTCGCGGAACAAAGCTCTTATCATCGACGACGAAGCGTTAATCCGGATGATGGAGGCTGACACGGTTGAAGAGGTTGGTCTTGATGTCATCGAATGCGGGAATGCAGAGGCCGCTCTGGATTACCTTTCCGACCCCGCCAAGGCGAACGAAGTCTGCCTTGTGGTGACAGACGTTCGGATGCCGGGGCCGATGAATGGTGTGGAGCTAGCGCAGCACATCGCGGAGTATTTCCCCTGGATCCACCTCATCATCACGTCAGGTTGCCATGACAATCTGGGGCAGCGGCCGCCGAAGGCCGAGTTCCTGCCCAAGCCGTGGCCAATCGATCGGCTCACGCAAATTGCGAAGAAAGCGCAAGCTGAGTGCTAGGTCTGCTGAGAACACTTGGCGTTTGGCTCACAATACGCCAGAATCCTACAGATCATCGATGCCAGCGCTTAGAACACTGACGGGGATGGACATACGTACTACCATGCCATCGCGCCTCCATTCCCGCAGGATGGTCATCCTGAGCGCTTGCTTGATGGACTCCTCGAGGCGGGTGCCGAACCCGGCAATACCGGTGGGCGCGGTGACGGGCGGCCCACCCTGCTCCGCCCACGTCAAGTGCAGTATGTCGCCGCCGGCGATCCGGGCATCGATGGCGATACGGCCATCGGGCACCGAGAGCGCCCCGTATTTGGCCGCGTTCGTCACGAGCTCATGGAGCAGCAAGGCCAGGTTGACAAGGTTGCGCCCTCCGATCCCGACATCTTGCCCGGTAACGGCGGCTCGCGTCCCGTCCTCATTTGAATATGGGGCAAGGAGGCCGTCGAGCAACTTGAACAGGGTGGTGCTGGGCTCCGCCAGCATGTGGTCGACGGAGAGGCTCGGAAGCGTCATTTCATGCGCACGCGCCAGCGCGACGAGGCGCTCCTTCATCGCACGTGCGAGTGACGCGGGAGAGTCCGCGGTGCGGGCGGCCAAGGTGATGATACCGCCAGCAACTGCAAACAGGTTCTTGATTCGATGATGCATCTCCCGCAGCAACAGTGCCTGGCGCTCGGCCGCCCGCCTGCGCTCCGTGATGTCACGGGCCACCTTTGAGGCGCCCACGATCCGTCCATCATTGCTGCGCACTGGGGAAATCGTAAGGGAAATGTCGAGCAGCGTCCCGTCCTTCCGCCGCCTGATCGTCTCGAAGTGGTCGACGCGCTCGCCGGCGTGAATGCGGGCCAGGATGGCCGGCTCTTCACCGAGGCGATCTTCGGGGATGAGGATGGTAACGGACTTGCCGATGACCTCTTCGCCCGTGTAGCCGAAGAGCCGCTGTGCGCCCCCGTTCCAGCTGGTGATGATGCCCCTTAGGTCCTTGCTGAGGATTGCGTCTTCCGACGACTCTACGATGGCGGCAAGGAGGGCTGCCGGATCGTGCGCCTCGGGACGACCGTCCACGGCCTCTGGCGCCATTTTCGCCTGCGTGTTCCGTGCCTCTGCCGCCCCGGCAGCGGCGCCTCTCTCACCTTTTTTCGGCTCGAGGCTCGGTAGATCTACCATTTAGAGCATGCTCGTTCGAGGAGCGCGCCCCTCGCACGCTCGCCCGAGCGTATCCGACGGCTGCCCCTGTGCATAGAACCGGTTTGCTGGTGGTGAGTGCGCGGAGCCGGCACAATCGGCTCAGAAAGCGTGGCTCGATGGGCCTTCGAGCAGGCAGAGGCCAAACGAACTTCGTGACGCTCTAGACGTTTCTTAGGCTACTCAGGGAGGAGATCATGGCCGACGGCTGGTCACTTACCATCCGCGAGCGGTTTAGCGCCGAGGTTTGGTACGTGCGAATGCGTAACGCAGTCGATGCCGAGAAGGCGCTACGGGGGCTCCTGAACCTGGATCATGGAGCGCGAGTTGATGTCCGGAGACAGGTGCCGCAGGGCATCCTGGAAGCGAAAGGCGTAAGCGAAGGCGCCATGAGCAAGATCGCTTGCCGAGAGCCTTCTCCGGCGCGCGAAACAGATGGGCCCCCCCCGCAGCGGGGCAGCCGGGGCCTAGAGGGACTCGGGCTGGGTTAACGTGCGCCCAGCATTGTGGTTCCAGACCCGACGTCCGCGCCAACCGCCCTACATAACTTTCATCGTCGGCATGGGGATTCCCGGGCGCCGGCGGCTGCGAGACCAAGCGTGCTCCCGCCTGATGGCAATGGAGCAGACGCCTTGCCAAACATCGAGCATATGCTCGAGGAACTCGAGGCCGACATCGCGGCCGGCGAGGATCAACTGGTGCGACAGCGCGAGCTCATCGCCGATCAAGAAATCCGCGGTCAGAATCCAGCCTTCGCAAAGAGCATCATCAAGGAGCTCAAGGCGATACAGGCCAAACAGGTCGCCCTGCGCGAAAAGCTGCGGGCGGAAGTGACCCGACGCGCTTGGTCAGATCAGGACATGCGTGCGGCCGAAAGCTGGACCTCGAGCGAGCGGATGTAAGTTGGTCTGCCTTTCCGGCGTCGGTTGTCCATCATTCGCCGTAACGGCCGCCTGCGTGAATGCTCTCAAGGCGGCCTGCGCGGTTTTACATCGGGAAGCCTCCTCGGCAGTTGCGTGGGCGTGCTGGCAACCAACTGCTCTGCCCTCCTCCGATTCCGCGCACAGTCTCCAGCCCGGTGTCCCGTTTCCCCCAACTAGACGGACAGTGAAGACCCGCATCCTCCCGACTCCAAATTTTAGAACGCTTATAGAGATCAAATGTCCTAACGCGGAGTTCGTCCATTCAAACTCGTGTGAGTGAAGCGCCGCCCGCCGCGAGCTTCATGCTCTCAGCCGGCGTCCTTCAGATCTTCAGCGGCTCTCCCCGATCGGGAACGGCCGGCACCGCAACGCTGGCAGCGTGCAGGGCGCCCGCGAGCTGGAGGATGCGCTTGGCAAGCTCGCGCCTGGCGTAGCGGAAGCGTGTGATTAGTGTTCATCCTGGTCAGGCCTTCGTGGCAGCGGCACCGGCCGCGAGCAGCGAGCCGTAGGCGTTGAGGACGGCAGCGCAGGACTGCACGTCGACGACCTGGCCGGCCTGGAGCGCGGTGCAGGTGGTGATGACCGCGGGCGCGACCTTGGCGGCAGCGCTCTGGACCTTGGCGTTGCCGGTGGTGGCTGCGATGGCCGCGTAGGGGCAGGCGGCAGCGGCCTTGCCGGCCGTGCTCGACACTGAGGCATCGATACGGGCGGGGTCGCACGCGGCGAGCACCAGCGCGCACACGGCAGTGGCCGCGAGAGCGGTGAGCTTCATGTCTTAGGCGTGGTGGAACTTTGCGGGGTCGTCGGCTCTTCATGCCGCTCGCGAGGAGATTTTCAATGTCGGATAGCGAACAGAGCCAGGCCGAACTCGGCACTTGGTTCGTGATGAGGGGTGACAGCTTCGCCACCGGGGGGTTGGTAGCCTTGCGACTACATCTAGTTGAGCCGAGCGCGGAGCAAGAGCGCTCTGCGCCCGCGACGGAGCGATCCCTCGCATTGTTCCTTCCGAGGGAACGCGCCGCTGCTATCGCGCGCTCGATTCTGTCCGCCACGGCGGACTTGCCGGCGGCCGGGCCTCGCGCCCACTGAACGGGTGTCAGGATATCGCAGCCCGGCCGCCGGGAACAACGAGGGTCGGTGCGGCTTCCCCAGGCGAAAGGGAGCCGACGCATGGAAAGCAGCTTTGCCGAACACCTGTGGGCGTACGCCATCATCGGCGGCCCGATCCTTCTCGGGATCATCCTCGTGCTGGGCATCATCCGGACCCGCCGGCGGCGGCATCGCCCTGGCATGGAGGACTAAGGCCTGGGCTATGTGGCAGCCGGCGGCGGCGCGGTGCGCAGCGCGCGCCAAGTTTCCGGCCCGACAACGCCATCAACCGGCGACAGGCCGGCTTTGCCCTGGAAGCTCTTCACCGCCGTGATCGTCTTCAGGCCAAAGTCCGTCCTCGCCCACGCCGATCTGGTAGCCCGTGCGCGGGAGGTCGATGTCGGCGAGCTTCGTCGCCAAACCAATGAATTGCATATGAATTTCCAGAGGCGTATGCGCGCTCGGTTGCAACGCCGGAACGAGGACTCGACGTTGCCGGAAAGGGAAGCAGAAATTGGAAAGCACTGAGTTTTCGCTTGGCTTCTTTGCCGCCTTGACAGCCGCGATCCTGGCAATTTTATATTTCACTAGACGGATCGTTTATTGATATAGACTTTTGGATAAAGGCTATCGATGGAGCGATATTCTTCTTCGGCCGCCGCGTCCTTCTTCTGAGGGACTGGCTGGACATGCAGGTCCAAGCGGAAGCGCGCGCCCAGGGGGGCAGTTCGCCAAAAGGGGAATAGAAACGGCGAGCGCCCACGCGCTATGAATCGCGCAGGGCGGGGGCTCGGCGATGATCAATCAGCTGGTTCGGATTGTGGCGACAGCAGGCTATGCAGCGGGCACAGCCGGCCTCTATTTCAGCATCTGCGCCAGGCTTCTGGGATAATCGATGGTCATCTTTGGCTGGACCGAGCCGAAGATGGCTACCCGGTACACGCAAAAAGGCCCCAACGAAAGAAGCTCGCCGGGGCCGCAATGGGCTTGATCGACGTGGGGGAAAGCTAGTACACCTGGGTCCAACTTGAGCCGGACCCTTCGGTCCAGTTGGACACTTCGGGCGAAAACATCAACGTTTTCAATGCCGAACCTAGCGGGCGTAGTTCAGTGGTAGAACGACAGCTTCCCAAGCTGTATGTCGTGAGTTCGATTCTCATCGCCCGCTCCAGTTTTCCTCAACGTTTCAAACAGATACCGGCTTATTGACGGAGCAGGCGACGGCCTCGCAGAGCGGGTGTCCGGCGATCGTGTTCCCTGCCAAGCTCGAGCGGCTGCCGGCCGTGGCGAGTTTCGCCGGCGGCTGATGGCGGTGGTGTTCAAGGCGTTTGGCGCCGAAGCTGTCTCCATCATCAGCATGCGGCCGGCGTCGCGAGCGAAAGGAGGACCTATCGTGGCTAAGATGAAGGAATTCGAACCGGGCCGCGGCTACACCAGGGCGGATTGGGATGACGCGGAAACGCCGGAGGCGACCGCGGAGGAGCTTGCGGTCGGACCGTCTGAGAAAATAATGAAAGCTGTGGCACAGGCGGGCATCGCAGACCTTCGCCAGTCGGCCTAGCAAGCGCTCTACTCGCCTCGATCTCGTTGATCTTGACCACGCGCCGGATCTGACCGCGCGGCAGGCCAAGGACGCTGCGGCGGCACGGCGCGGCCGGCCGGAGTGCAAAGGCTCCCCGACCGGCTCATCCGCTAATCCCTGCACAGCGACATGCGTATTTCCCCGCCCAGACCGGCAATGATCAGGTCGTTCAAGACCACCGGGGAAGAGCCGCGCCCGCGGTTCGCACTGGCCGGCCGCGGTCGCGCTCGTCCTCGACGATCTTCGATGCCGGCCACCACCGCCTCGAGGCGCCGATCATCGACCCGCGGTCGGGAACCGTTGTTTGTGCGGGACCGGAGATCGGGCCGAGGCGGCGACCGCCCTATGTGCGGCGCGCGATGGCACCCCACCCAAGAAGGAGGATGACGGCGCCGACCACGGCGCCGACCAAGCCGGCACCTTCGCCGGGGCGGTACCAGCCCAGGGCCTGGCCGAGATATGTCGCGATGACCGCGCCGACGATGCCGAGGATGGTGGTGAGGATAAAGCCGCTCGGTTCATTGTCACCCGGGGTGATGAACTTGGCGATGACGCCGGCGACGAAGCCGATGATGATTGTCCAGATAATTCCCATAACTTAGCCCCCTTTTTTTGCCGAGCTGACGCCTATAGGAACTTTCTCGCGCTGTTCGGGTTCCGTCAGTCCAGCAGGAGGAGCATCTTCCATGAGCCGTGGCTTCCCATCAATGACCGCTCTGCTTGGCCTGTTGGCGGTCGCCGGTTTCCAGAATCGCGACAAGATCGCAGAGTTTCTCAATGGGCTCGGCAACAGCAAGCCTGCCGGGGGCCCCGAGGGTCCGGCGGCCCAAGGTGCGCAAGGAACCGCGGCTGGACAGGGCGGGTTGGGCGACATCTTCGAGAAGTTTCGTGACATGGTGAGCGGTGCCGGGACGAGCGCCGGCGGAGCCGGCGTCACGGGTGGCCTGTCTGAACTGCTGGAGCGCTTTCGCCAAAACGGCCAGGGCGAAACAGCCGAATCGTGGGTGAAGAGCGGGCCCAACAAGTCCATCGAGCCTTCCCAGCTCGAGCAGGCAATCGGACCCGACGTGCTCGATGCCCTGGTCGAGCGAACGGGGCTGAGCCGCCAGGAGCTGTTGGCGCGTTTGGCCAATGGCCTACCCGAAGCGATCGACAAATACACGCCCGACGGCCGGCTGCCGGCCGGCGGCTGATCGTCCGGGCTTTCCAACTCCGCCGAGGTCGGACGTGCGGCATGTCGATCAAGCCGGCGCTGGAAGCGGCGCTGCTGCGTGCAGCGCCGCTTCCAGATGGTTGGCGCAGTTCAAGGGTCCGAGGTACGGACGAGCGCGTGCCGCTTGCGCCCGGCGCTGAGCTTCAGCGCACCCGTTTTCAGATCGCCGGCGTTGACGGCCGCCGCCTCGTCGCCGATGCCGCGACCGTTCACCCGTGCACCGTTGCCGGCGATCAACCGCCGTGCCTCGCTCTTGGAGCCGACGAGCCCTGTCAGCACGAAGAGTTCCGCCACGGTGATGCCGCGATCGAGGCGGCTGCGCGGCACCGTGATCGTCGGCAGGCCGTCCAGGTCGTCTCCGCCTGCGAATGCCTGTCGCGCCGTCCCGGCCGCCTCGACGGCTGCCACCTCGCTATGGGCGAGCCCGGTCGCCGCGTGCGCCAGCACCTGCTTTGCCGCGTTGATCTCGGCGCCTTGCAATGCCTCCAGGCGCGAGATCTCGGCCAGCGGCAGGTCGGTGAACAAGCGCAGGAAGCGGCCCGCGTCGGCGTCTTCGGTGTTCCGCCAGAATTGCCAAAAGGCGTAGGGAGCGAGCCGGTCGGCGTTGAGCCAGATGGCGCCCCCAACCGTCTTGCCCATCTTCGCGCCGGATGCGGTGGTCAACAACGGCGTGGTGAGGCCGAAGAGCTGTCGTTGGTCGGCCCGGCGGCCAAGCTCCACGCCGTTCACGATGTTTCCCCACTGGTCCGCCCCGCCCATTTGCAGCACGCAGCCATGACGGCGCGCCAGCTCGAGAAAGTCGAACGCCTGCAGGATCATGTAGTTGAATTCGAGCAGCGTCAGCGGCTCCTCGCGATCGAGCCGCGTGCGCACGCTGTCGAAGCTCAGCATCCGATTGACCGTGAAGTGGCGCCCCACATCTCGCAGAAGCGGAATGAAGTGCAGGGCATCGAGCCAGTCCGCATTGTTGACCAGCACCGCGTCCGTGGGCCCGTCCCCGAAGGCGAGGTAGCGGGAGAACACCTGCTGCAAGCCAGCCAGGTTCCGGGCGATCTGCTGGTCATCGAGCAGCGGTCGCCCGCTGTCCCGGAAGCTGGGGTCGCCGATGCGGGTCGTCCCGCCGCCGACAAGCACGATCGGCTTGTGGCCGCTGCGCTGGAGCCAACGCAGCGACATCAGCTGCAGGAGATGGCCGGTATGCAGGCTGTCGGCCGTGGCATCGAAGCCAATGTAGGCGGCCACCGGCCCACCGCTCAGCGCATCGTCAAGCGCGGTGAGGTCGGTGCATTGGTGAATGAAGCCACGCTCATTGAGCGTGCGGAGGAATGCGGATCTTGGGCTGTGCATCGAGGTCTCTCACAGGGTGCATGCGGCACCCGGAGACCCTCAGACAGTTATGCAGAGCCGCCGGAGTGCGGCGGCTCTTGATCGTTGCTCGCAACAGATCGCAGCCGCCCTAAGGGGACGGCGCATAATACTGTGCGACGGAAAGCGAGCGGATCATGCCGTTCTGATAGTCAGGCCCCGGCCAGGCGTCAAGCACGAGAGATCCATTCGAACGCCTCGGAACGCGGTACACCGATCCGGCGCCAAGCCTAGCGCATTTGCATTCAATCGGGTCTTGCGTGACCTCTCCTACAGCTTGCCGGTGAGCAGCAAGACAAGCACGACGACGATCAGCACGCCGATGATGCCGGATGGGTAATAGCCCCATCCTGCCGAGTACGGCCAGGACGGGAGACCCCCGATCAGCAGAACGATGAGAATGAGCAGGAGGAGGATCGTCATCAGGCCCATGGGCGGATCCTTGGCTTGGCAGGCTGGCACATAGCGTCGGGGCAACGATCCGGACCCTTGCCGGCGGCTCTAGGCATGAGGCGCCGGGCCAGCATACACCCGGACCTCCGCCGCGCTCACTTCTTGGTGCCGCCAAACGCGTTAGACTGCCCCGACTGAAAGAACCACGAGGAAACGCCATGACTTACCAGACGATCTCGATCCGGCAGGACGGCCCGGTGGATTGGCTGACCCTGAACCGCCCCGATCGTCTCAACACCATCACCGGCCGGATGGTGGAGGAGCTTTGCGGCTACTTCGACGGGCTGAAACAGGACTACGGCGTCCGCATCGTCGTGATGCGCGGCGCCGGGCGGGGCTTCTGTGCCGGGCTCGACATCAAGGAGCACCAGCACGGCGAGCGCATGGACGGGGGCGGCGGCACGCTGCATCCGGGCTACCCCCTGTTCGACATCGTCAAGTTGATGCGGGATTGCCCCCAGCCCATCGTCGCCCTGCTGCACGGGCCGGTGTGCGGCGGCGGCATGGGTTTCGCGCTGGCCGCCGATATCCGCATCGCCGGCGAGAGCATGCGCATGAACGACGCCTTCGTGGCGCTGGGTCGCTCCGGCTGCGAGCTCGGCGTCACCTATTTCCTGCCGCGGATCGTCGGTCTCGGGATCGCGACGGAGCTCATGTACACCGGCGCCTTCATCGGCGCCGCCCGCGCCAAGGAGGTCGGCCTCGTCAACAAGGTGTCCGCCGACGACGACATGGAGGCCGCCGCTGCGGAGTATCTGGAGCCGATGCTTCGCACGGCCCCGCTGGGCCTGCGCATGACCAAGCAGACGCTGAACCGGGCCCTGCGGGTGAACGATCTGCTCGCGGTCATGGACCTGGAATGGCACGCGCAGGAGGTGTGCGGCGGCGGCCCCGACTTCGACGAGGCCATGAATGCCTTCATCGAGAAGCGCTCCGCCCGCTACACGCTGCCCGACCGGCGCACCTCCGCCTGACGGGCAGGGCGACGGCACAGGAAGCGCGTCCCAGCAACATCCGGTCCAATCGCGAAACACGCCGGCGATCGCGGCGCCGGGCAGCGGGTGCTGCGCCGGCTCTGCGACCCCTCCGCGGCCCCTTGGCCAGACGCAACAAGATCCCGCCCGCAAGCCGATGGGCGCGGCATGCCTTCCGGGGACAGGCCACGCGCGGGACATCGGATCGCCCGGCGGCAAGGAAAATCCGTCATGAACACAGCCCCGACGACCTGAACCGTTGAGGAATTGCAGCGGGACGCCCCCAGGGGTGTGGAGGCGCCGTCCCATGATCGCCTCCGGCGACGCTGCTGACCCGGTGCCATCTCCGGACCCGCGCTTGGTACCGGTCAATCCCACAGGCGCAGGCTGCGCACGCCCCGGCTACCTCATTCGGGCAGATTGCAGATCGACCCGCAGCCGCTCACCATCGCCCCAGGTTGGAGCTGCAGGGGCGGAGTGTGGCCGACAGGACGGTTTGGATGCTGTTGATGATGGCGGCGGGGCTGCTCACGTGCACCGTTTGCCTCTTCCTGGTCAACGCTCTGGTCGCCAGCGGATAGGTGAGGAGCCATAGCGCTGGGCCAAGCGGGACGCAGCCGCGTGGGGACGGCAACCCTGGTCGACCCGAGTGCGCCTCGCGATTGGGCGGAAATCACGCCATCGCCAGAGAAGCGGCTCAGATTCAATAGCTTGGATCATTTTTCCCAATCGGGAAATGCTCTAAGCACCCTGAATCCGGGCGCCCGCACCGATCGCCAGGTCCATCCGAGGGGTGAGTGATGCCTCGATCGGGGCCGTCGGCAACCGCGGGGCGGGTTGTGGCTGAGAAGAAGCTTACGCATGATCGTGGCGCGATGCGGCCACGGGCGACCGGCCGGCGTTGCTGCGGCTAGAACCGAAGGGGAACCGGATTTTGTTGAACCCTGTCGACCGCAGCTTCGGTGTTTCGCTCGCCCTCGCCTCCGAGAACGTCGTTCTCACAAGCGTGAAACCGCGGACGGGCGCCACCGAGGCTGGTGTCGCACTGCCGGCGCTCGACCTGCCGCTCGATCACGAGAAGGCGAACGAGGCTTCGGCGTGCATCGGGCACCGGGAGATGCTCATCGTCGAACGCATCGAGGCCGGGCTTCCGGATCGCAGCTATCACAACGTCAATGACATGATCGCGGCCCATGGCGGCGAGCTGGTGGCGGGATGGATGCTGGAATACGTTCCAAACGTCCTTATCCGCGCAGCGCGCCACGCCGTCTGGCGGGATCAGGACGGCGTGCTCTTCGACGTCACACCGGTCCGCCGCCCCGCCGACCAGACGCGGTCGACCTTCGCCCCGGACGAGGAGACATTGCTCGACTACATCGCGTCCCTGCCGGTCGAGGATCGCTATGTCGTCCTGGCCAGGGATGCCGACGTGCGCTCGGTGGCCGTCCAGTACAAGCGCAACATCGCAGCCCAGAGAAAGCTCCTGGCGCGAATAGTTGCCGACTTCAGGTACGAGATCCGACCGGGCGGGGGCTTGCAAGGGCCGTCGCTCCTCGAGAATTATCCGGATCTCAGCCAGGAGGTCGACGACAGTTACTTCAAGATGCACCGCTACCGCCGCCGGGTGCTCCAGCGTTACTTTCCCGAAGAGGCTGCCGCACTGGCGGCGATGGCGCCTTCGGCACGAGCGCGCAAGCCGGTCCCGACGTCAGGAAGGCCGAGCACCGCCGGCAGCTAAAGCGATTTGCGACGGGTGGAATCAGCCGATCGGCTTCGAAAAGCGGGAACATTTTGCTGCGGTCGGATGATGCTCGTCCAATCGCGAAATGCTCCTGGCGGCCGCGTGCCGCTGGCGCACTGGGGGCGATGAGCGACGATGACTGGGGGCGCCTCGCGCCCTTCGTCGACGCCGACGCCGGCCGGACGCCGCACTGCAGGTCGGCTTCGTCGGCTGGCTTCAGCGCGAGGCGAGCGCCGACGATCGGCACCGCGTGGCGGAGGGCTGGAACTGGGACCGGGACCGGGGGTGCTGGAGCGGATTGGGGCGCGGCCGGACTGCGAGCCGGCGACGGCCCTGCTGCTCTTCTGGCGCACCGCACCGGATTTCGACCTCCGCCATCCGCCGGACGATGCGTCCGCGAACGATGAGGCATGGCAGTTGCAAGAGCTGATCAGAGGCCGCTGGCGGCGCGGCCGCTACCGCCGCGCCGAGCTGTCGTTCGACATCGAGGACATTCCGCTCGTGAGTGACAAGGCATCGTACAATGCGGCCGCGCGGGCGCTGGAGGCGACGACGACGGCCGCGGAGCAGTTCGCCGAGCTTGAGCACCAGCTCGGACCCGACGCCGTCGCCGGGGCCATGCCGCCTTCCATGAGGATCTCGCTGCCGGTCCGGACGCCGGTGGGTGAACGGCTGATCGAGGGCATCCCGGCGCGGTTCTGGCCCGCGGCGTTGCAGTGACGGACCGAGCCGATTCGAGCGGAGATCCATCACACAGCAGCGGGAGCCCGGTTGCGCGCCCTCCCTTGGCGCAAGGCGCCCATTCGCTGAGCGCAGCTGGCGCGACCGCCAGGCCGTGCCATGGTCGTGGACGCTCCGCCCGCATGACGCCGACGAGGTTTCCATGGCACCCCCCCAGCCGATCGACGAGAATGCCTACCTCGGCGAGCTCCAGGCCCTCTACGCCAAGGCTTGGCCGGCGGGGCTCGACCGCACCATCGCCTATACGCACGGCGAAAGGCCCCTCACCGACTATCTGGGAATCTGGGCCCGCACCCGGCCGGACAAGCCGGCGGTCATCTTCTATGGCGCGGTGATGACCTACCGCGAGCTTGACGAGCTCAGCGATCGCTTTGCCGCCCTCCTGGCCGGGCACGGCATCGGCAAGGGCGACCGGGTCTCGCTGTACCTGCCCAATTGCCCGCAATTTCATGTCGCCTTCTTCGGCATCCTCAAGCTGGGCGCCGTCCACTGCCCTGTGAGCCCCCTGTCGAAGGCGTTCGAGCTCGCCTATCAGGTCAAGGATTGCGGCTCCCAGGTCATCCTGGCACAGGACCAGCTGATGCCGGTGGTGCGCGAGGTGCTGGTCGAGACGGGCATCCGCAAGATCTTCGTGACCAGCTTCGCCGATGTCGTCCCGGCCGAGCCGTCGATCCCAGCCCCCGCCGCCGTGCGCGCGCCTGCCATCCCCTGCCCCGACGCCATCGACCTGATGCCGGCATTGGCCGCCATCGACGACGCGACCTACCCCCCCGGCGCGACGCTCGATGATGTCGCCGCGCTCAACTACACCGGCGGCACCACCGGCCTGCCCAAGGGCTGCGTCCACACCCAGCGCGACATGATCTACACGGTGGCTGCCAACATGTCGCTGGCGCCGCCACCGGACGATTCCGTCTCGCTGAGCTTCTTTCCCGAGTTCTGGATGGCCGGCGAGAACAGCTGCCTCGTCTTTCCCGTCTACAATGGTGCTACGCTGGTGCTGCTGACACGGTGGGACCCCGTCACCGTCATGTCCGCCATCGAGCACTACCGGGTGACGGCGACGGCGATGCCGGTGGATGGCGCGCTGGAGATCATGGACCATCCACGCTTTCACGAGTTCGACTTGAGCTCGCTCGTCAACGTCCGCGTCGTCTCGTTCGTCAAGAAGCTGACCATCGACTACCGGCGCCGCTGGCAGCACATGGTGGGCACGACGCTGGCCGAGTCGGCCTGGGGCATGACCGAGACCCAGACCTCCGACACCTTCACCACCGGCATGCAGGACGACGATTTCGACCTGAAGTCGCGGCCGACCTTCGTCGGCCTCCCGGTGCCCGGCACCCAATTCAAGATCTGCGATTTCGAGACCGGGGCCATCGTGCCGCTCGGCACCGAAGGCGAGATCTGCTGCCGCTCGCCCTCCCTGCTCAAGAGCTACTGGAACAAGCCGGAAGCGACGCGGGACGCCTTGCGCGACGGCTGGCTGCACACCGGCGACATCGGCGTGATCGATGCACAGGGCTACCTGTTCTTCCTCGGACGCCGCAAGGAGATGATCAAGGTCAAGGGCATGAGCGTGTTCCCGGGCGAGATCGAGGCCATCCTCGGCCAGCATCCGGCGGTGGCGGCGAGCGGCGTCGTGCCGCGGCCGGACCCGGAGCGCGGACAGGTGCCGGTCGCCTTCGTGCTGCTGAAGCCCGAGCAGACTGCGGGCGCCGAGCCCGGCGCCATGGAGGCCTGGTGCCGGGAGCGCATGGCGAGCTTCAAGACGCCCGAGGTGCGCTTCGTCGCCGCCCTGCCCATGACGGCGACCGGCAAGGTCAAGAAGAACGAGCTGGGCGAGCTGCTGAAGCCCGCGTAGCGAAAGGCGTCGCGGTCAGGCCGCGAGTGCCGCCCGCCGCGGGCTGACGAGGTGCTCCTTGAGCACCGTATCGGAGCCGTCGACCTCCCGGAGCAGCACGTCGTAGCTCCACAGATCGGCCAGGTGCTGCAAGACGCGCTTCAGGTCCGTCTCGGCGAGCAGGCCGCCGTTCACCACGGTGTGGCGCAGAATGAGACGCCGGTCACCGGCGAGATCGACATCGACGATCTCGATGTGCGCGTCGATCCAGCCGACGTCATACTGGCGCGACAGCTGGCGGCGGATGCGCCGGTAGCCGCGCTCGTCGTGGATCGACCCGATCTTCATGCCCGCCTTGTCCGCGGGGTCGTCATTGAGATGGAACATGCGCATGCGCCGCATCAGATGCGGGCTGAGAAACTGGGCGACGAAGCTTTCGTCGCGGTAATTGGCCCACAGGTCGCGCAGCACCGCCATCGCATCGCCCGTGCCGGCGATGTCGGGAAACCATTCCCGGTCCTCGTCCTGCGGCTGGGTGACGATGCGCTCGATGTCCTGCATCATCGCGAAGCCGAGCGCATAGGGGTTGAGGCCGGAATAGCGGGGATCGTCGTATCCCGGCTGGAACACGACGTTGGTGTGCGACTTCAGGAACTCCAGAAAATCGCCATCGCCGATGGCGCCCAGCTGGTGCAGGCGGTTCATGACGCGATAGTGGACATAGGTCGCCGTCCCCTCGTTCATGACCTTGGTCTGCCCCTGCGGGTAGAAGTACTGGGCGACATGCCTGACGATGCGCAGCAGTTCGCGCTGCCACGGCGCCAGCCGCGGCGCCGCCTTCTCCAGGAAGTAGAGGATGTTCTCCTGGGGCAGGCCGGCCAGGGAGCGGCGGCGCTCCGCCTCCAGGTCGGGCGTCGCTCGCGCCGCGCCAGCCGGCAGGGTGCGCCAGAGATCGTTGAAGATGCGCTCGTTGTGCGCCTGGCGATCGCGTTCGCGCCGCTCCTCCTGGCGCAGGTCGAGCTTCTTCTTGCCGGCATAGCGGTGGACGCCGTGCGACATCAGCGCATGCGCCGCATCGAGGGTGCGCTCCACCGCGGCCGGCCCATAGCGCTCCTCGCAGCGGGCCACGTAGTTCTTGGCGAAGTCCAGATAGTCGAGGATGCCCTCGGCGTCGGTCCACAGCTTGAACAGATAGTTGTTCTTGAAGAAGTGGTTATGTCCGAACGCGGCATGTGCGATGACGAGCGTGTGCATGGTCGCCGTGTTCTCCTCCATGAGGTAGGAGATGCAGGGCGAGCTGTTGATGACGATCTCGTAGGCGAGCCCCATCAGGCCCTTGCGGTAGAAGGCCTGCTGGTGGGCGAAATGCTTGCCGAACGACCAGTGCTTGTAGAACAGCGGCATGCCGATCGAGGAATACGCGTCGAGCATCTGCTCGGCCGTGATCACCTCGATCTGATTGGGATAGATGTCGAGCCCGAGCTCGGACACGCCCACCGTGTGGCAGGCATCGTAGACGCGCTGCAAGGTGGCGAAGTCCCAATCGGCCCCCTGGAAAAGCCGCTCCATGCTCGTGACGGCCATGCTCACAGCCCCCTCAGAACCGACTACGCCGCACGACGCTGGAACAGCTCGTGGAACACCGGATAGATCTCCGTCCGGCTACAGACCCGGCGCAAAGACAGCAGCGGCCACTGCGTATTGATGCGCTCGTAGAGGGTCCACAGCGACGAGCCGGAGACCGGCGAGCTGCCCATCTCGTCGACCTCCAGATAGGCGAAGTACTGGCAGACCGGCAGGATGACGTCGTTCATCAATTGCTCGGTCGCAGCCGCGTCCGAATAGGAGTTGTCGCCATCCGAAGCCTGCGCCGCGTAGATGTTCCAGTCGGCCGGCGGATAGCGCTCGGCCACCACCTGCTGCATGGCCAGCAGCGCGCTCGATACCTGGGTGCCGCCGGTCGCCGGGCTGTGGAAGAAGGTGTCCTCGTCCACCTCCTCGGCACGGTCCGTGTGGCGGATGAAGACGATCTCGACCTGTCGGTACTGCCGGACGAGAAAAATGTAGAGCAGCATGTAGAAGCGCTTGGCGAGGTCCTTCATGTGCTCCGACATGGAGCTGGACACGTCCATGAGGCAGAACATGACCGCCTGTGCCACCGGCTTCGGCTCGTTCTCGAAGTAACGGTAGCGAATGTCGATCGGATCGATATAGGGAATCCGCCGCACCTTCGACTGCAGCGCCTTGACCTCGGCTTCCAGCGTCAGGCGGCGCTCGTCGTCATCGCAATCGGCGATCTCGGCATTCAGTCGCTCCAGGGTGTCCTGTTTGGGGCGGTGCAGGGCCACCCGTCGCATCATGGCGAGCCGCATGGTGCGGTTGACCGCGATGTTGGCGGGGGAGCCGACCACGGCGTAGCCGGCCCGCACGGGCTTGACCTGATCGGCGTTGGCCAGCTTCGTCTTAGCCAGGTCGGGCAGTTCCAGATCGTCGAGGAACAGGTCGAGAAATTCATCGCGCGACAGGATGAAGCGGAAGGCGTCCTCCCCGTCTCCACTGCCGCCCTCCCGCGGGTCACCACCCCCGCCCCCGTCGGGCCGGGGAATGACGTCACCCTCGATGAAGTGCTTGTTGCCGGGCAGAATATGCTCGCGCACGCCCTTGGCGCCGCGGTGCAGGCGCGGCTCCTCCAGACCGTCGAGTGGAATGCTGATTTCCCCGCCCTCCAGGATGTCCTGGATATTGCGCCCCTGGGCGGACTTGGCCACAGCGCGTTGCACCAGCGCCTTGGCCCGCCGCAGGAACTTCTGCCGATTCTCCAGGCTTTTACCGCCTGGATTCAAGCGCCGGTCGACAATGTGCATTCCCGCTCTCTTGGTTACCGCTCAGCCGGCCTGCTTCACCCGCATGTACCACTCAACGAGGCGGCGGACCTGCCGCTCGGTGTAACCGCGCGACGTCATGCGTTCGACGAACTCGCCGTGCTTCTTCTCCGTATCGCCGTCCTTCTTGGACCCGAAGGAGATCACGGGGAGCAGATCCTCGACCTGCGAGAACATGCGCTTCTCGATGACCTCCCGGATCTTCTCGTAGCTGGTCCAGCTCGGATTGCGGCCGGCATTGTTGGCCCGTGAGCGCAGGCAGAATTTGACGATCTCGTTGCGGAAATCCTTGGGGTTGGCGATGCCGGCCGGCTTCTCGACCTTTGTCAGCTCCTGGTTGAGCAATTCGCGATCGAGCAACTGCCCTGTGTCGGGATCCTTGAAGTCCACGTCCTCGATCCAGGCGTCGGCGTAGTCGACGTATCGATCGAACAGGTTCTGGCCGTAGTCGGAGTAGGATTCCAGATAGGCCTTCTGGATCTCGTGCCCGATGAACTCGGCGTAGCGCGGCGCCAGCTCGCTCTTGATGAACTCGAGATACTGCTTCTCGGTCTCGTCGCGCAGCTGTTCGCGGCGAATGGCCTGCTCCAGCACGTACATGAGGTGCACCGCATCGGCGCCGACCTCGGTCGTATCGTGATTGAACGTGGCCGCCAGCACCTTGAAGGCAAAACGGGTGGAGACCCCCTCCATGCCCTCGTCCACGCCCGCCGAGTCCCGGTACTCCTGCACGCTGCGCGCCTTCGGGTCCGTCTCCTTGAGGCTCTCGCCGTCGTAGACGCGCATCTTGGCGTAGGGCGTCGAGTTCTCGTGCTTGGCAAGCCGCGACAGCACCGAGAAGCGCGCCATGATCTCCAGCGTCGCCGGCGCGCAGGGTGCCTCGCTGAGCTCCGAGGTCTTGATCAGCTTCTCGTAGATCTTCTGCTCCTCGGTGACCCGCAGGCAGTACGGCACCTTGACGACGCAGATTCGGTCGAGGAACGCCTCGTTGTTCTTGTTGCCCTTGAAGCTCTTCCACTCGGCCTCGTTGGAGTGCGCCAGGATGATGCCGGAGAAGGGGATCGCGCCGATGTTTTCGGTGCCGATGTAGTTGCCTTCCTGCGTCGCCGTCAGCAGCGGATGCAGCATCTTGATCGGCGCCTTGAACATCTCCACGAACTCGAGGATGCCTTGGTTGGCGCGGTTGAGGCCGCCCGAGTAGCTGTAGGCGTCGGGATCGTTCTGGGCCAAACTCTCCAGCTTGCGGATGTCGACCTTGCCGACGAGCGAGGAGATGTCCTGATTGTTCTCGTCGCCCGGCTCGGTCTTGGCAATGGCGACCTGGCGCAGGCGCGACGGCTGGATCTTGGCCACGCGGAAGCGCGAGATGTCGCCGTCGAAGGCTTCGATCCGCTTCAGGCACCAGGGGCTCATCAGCCCGCTCAGACGTCGCACCGGGATGCCGAAGCGCTCCTCGATCATCGGCCCCATCGTCACCGGATCGAACAGGTTCAGCGGGCTCTCGAACACCGGGCTGAGCTCGTCACCAGCCTTCAGCACGTAGATCGGGTGCTCCTCCATAAGCGTCTTGAGCCGCTCGGCCAGCGAGGATTTGCCGCCCCCGACCGGCCCCAGCAGGTAGAGGATCTGCTTGCGCTCCTCGAGCCCCTGAGCCGCGTGCCGGAAGAACGAGACGATCCGCTCGATCGTCTCCTCCATGCCGTAGAAGCCGGCGAAGGCCGGGTAGACGCGGATCGTCCGATTCAGGAAGATGCGACCGAGGCGTGCATCCCTGGACGTGTCGATCAGCTCCGGCTCTCCCATGGCGGCGAGCAGGCGCTCCGCGGCATTGGCATAAAGCAGCGGATCGTCCCGGCACGCCTCCAGGTAATCCGAAAGCGTCATTTCAGTCGCGCGCCGCGCCTCGAAGGCGCGCGCGTACGAGTTGAACAGCGATTCTTCGAACATGGCGCCTCTGCGTATCACTCTTGCAATATACGTCGGCATCAGATACGGGGACGCAAGTCCTGGTGCGTCACTCTGCGACTTTTGCCCCTTGGGGCCTATTGCACCCGCACTCGGGCGGCGCAGCAACGCATTTAAACGTGCGATCCCGCGTTTTTGTTCAGGCACATGCACAAAAGATGTGCATATCTGGCTTTTCCAGAGCACAGTGTCGCAGTGGCCACGGCAACTTCGCCACGGCCGCGTGCCAAATTTCCGAAAAATGCCGATGTCAAGGGCTATCTGCGCACGACTTGCCGCATTGAAGCCCTAATATAATCGCGAGTCGGAGCGATTGAGACGCCTCGAAATCAGCTGGTCGCGCGTCAGCCGAACCGCGCGCGTAGCGCCTCGAAGCGTTGCACCTGGTCGGGTTCGAGCTCCCGTTCGGCATTGCGGCCGACGAACACCTTGAACATGGCCTCACCATCGCCGTTCACGAAGACGAGGGAGCAGGACCGGCGGCCGAAGAACGGGCGGTCGACGAAGTAGATGGCCACGCAGCGGTCGGCCCGCAGGTGGCCGCCGATGGGGCTGTCGCCGTGAATATTGAAGTAGCCGCGGCCGAAGTTGCCGGGGGGAATCGTCCCGCGGGTCTCGAACACACCGTCCCTGGTATGGACGATGAAGGTGATGGAGCCCCACTGCACCAGATCGGCCCACACGCCCTCGAAGCGCGCGCCCTCGACCGCCACCGCCTGGCCGGTGGGCAGACAGTCGAGGACGGTGCGCAGCGGCACCCCATGGGTCTCGGCCAGCGCCTCCAGCACGCCGTCGGGCTTCTCGGCGATCGCTGCCTTGAGGGTTTCGGTCGAACCGGCTGCGGGCATGTGCATGGATTGAGCCTCCGTCCGCGCGCGAATGACCATGAACGACCGTCCCCGTCAAACGCGGCCACGGTCAGAGCAGGGCGGCCAGCAAGTCGGCGACGCCCTCGCTGAGCACGGCGCCGGCTTTGGCTGCCATGGCGAGCATCGCCGCGGCAGCGATCAGCCCGGCGATCGCCGCCGTGCCTGCGACCAGCGGCACGAGGTGGTGATGGCGGTGGATGACGGAATGGATGATCATGGCCGTCTGCCCTCGCAACGTTAAGCAAAGGTTAACCACGGGCGAGTGCGGGGCGCGTGCGCTGGAGCACCCGGGACGGCGGCCGTGCGGTTCAACGCGTTGCACCCTGCGCCCACCGCTGCGCAGGCCGTCGATGCGACGATACGGCGCCGCAGGCGCGAGCGACGGCGCTCCAATTTCGCCCAACTGGCGGCTAAAGTGCGGTGCTTCATCGGCTTACGCAGGCAGGCCCACATCGCGCCGGAGGCCCGCCCGTCGGAGGATCGCTCGCCCATGCCGGCCCTGACCCAGCGGCGCATCGCGCTTCCGCTCGCCTGTTTCGTGCTCGGCCTCGTCATGCTGGGCGGCCTACTCGCCTACGTGATGACGCAAAGCCCCTCGTCTGCCGGCGGCGGCGTCGGCGGTCCCTTCACCCTCACCGATCAGAACGGCGATGCTGTGAGCGACGCGAGCCTGCGCGGCGAGCCGTTCCTGGTCTTCTTCGGTTTCACCCACTGCCCCGACGTCTGCCCGACCACGCTCTTTGACGCCTCCGAGATGCTGCGCGCGCTCGGTCCGTCGGCCAAGGCCAAGGTCCTCTTCGTCTCGGTCGATCCGCAGCGGGACACGCCGGAGGTCCTGAAAAGCTACCTCGGCAGCTTCGATCCGCGCATCGTCGGGCTGACCGGCTCCCAGGAGGCGGTCGACGCCATGGCCAAGGCCTATCGGGTCTATGCCCGCAAGGTGCCGCTGAAGGATGGCGATTACACCATGGATCATACCGCCTTGGTGTATCTCATGGATCGGACGGGTCGTTTCGTCGGCGGCTTCGATCTCAAGCGCGCGCCGGCGGCCGCGGCCGCGGAGTACCAGCGCTACCTCTCGTGAGTGCCGGCGGGCTTTGCGCAAAGCGCCTCAGACTCGAAGGGATTTGGGCATTCCGCCAGTGGACGCACCCATCGAACGGCGAAAGGCTCTCGCCCATGACGCCGCCGGGATAACGGCGTATTGCTTTCCGGGCTCGGAGCGAACTTGCCTCCGGCCGCTGTCCCGCAGCCGCCCTTGCACAGGCAACGGATGACCAGATTCCCGGCCCTTCGGTTGCTGTCGCTCGCCGTGGCAGCCGTCCTGCTTGCCGCTGTGAACGGCGTCGCTGCCGAAAGCGTCGCCATCCCCAACTTCTGGGATCCGAAGTCCCGCCTCGACAAGCCGGACCTCGCCGGCATCCGCACCATCCGCTTCCTTACCGACGACGAGTTCCCGCCTCTCCACTTCGCCAACCCCGACGGCCGGCCGGTGGGCTTCTCCGTCGACCTCGCGCGCGCCGCCTGCGACAAGCTGCGGGTCGCCTGCACCATCCAGACGCGGCGGTTCGATACCCTGCTCACGGCGCTCGAGGAGAAGCGGGGCGACGCGATCGCCGCCGCCATCCCGATCGCGCCGGCGCTGCTGGATCGCTTTTCAGTGACCCGTCCTTACCATCGCACGCCGGCGCGCTTTGCCGTGCGCGAAAGGGCCGGGCTGCCCGCCCCCAGCGTACAGAGCCTCGCCACGCATACGGTCGGCGTGGTGCAGGGTTCTGCCCACGAAGCCTACCTCAAGGCTTTCTTCGACGGCGCCAGGATCACGCCGTTTCCGGACATGGGGGCGGCCCAGGCAGCGCTGAAGGCGAGCCAGGTCGACTATCTGTTCGGCGACGGCATGTCCCTCTCGATCTGGCTCGGCGGACGCAGCGCCGAGGGGTGCTGCGCCTTCGCCGGCGGCCCCTATCTATCGCAACGCTTTTTCGGCGAGGGCGTCGGCTTCGTCGTGCGGCGCGACGACCTCCAGCTGCAGCGGGCGCTCGATTATGCGCTGCAGGCCCTGTGGGACGACGGCACCTATGCCGACCTCTACCTGCGCTATTTCCCGATCAGCTTCTATTGAGCCGGTTGACGTCCCGGCAGCCAAGCCACATTGAGGACGCAACCGTGCGTCACAGCACTCCCGTGCATTCCTGGTCGGGCCCCGGCTCGCCGCCGGCCGGCCGCCGGACGATCCAGCCCCTGGACTCATGACGACTTCGAAGATCGACCCGCAGCTGATCGAAGCTGCCCAGACATCGTCCGCGTGGCCATTCGAGGAGGCACGCAAGCTGGTGGCGCGGCAAGCTGCCAGCGGCAAGGACCACGTTCTCTTTGAGACCGGCTATGGCCCTTCGGGCCTGCCGCACATCGGCACCTTCGGCGAAGTCGCCCGCACCTCGATGGTCCGTCAGGCCTTCCGCCTGCTCACCGGCGACAGCATCCCCACGCGGCTGATCGCGTTCTCCGACGACATGGACGGCCTGCGCAAGGTGCCGGACAACGTGCCCGACCGGGCGTTGCTCGCCGCCCACCTCCACAAGCCGCTCACCGAGGTGCCCGACCCCTTCGGCACGCACCCGAGTTTCGGCCACCACAACAACGCCCGGTTGCGCGCCTTCCTGGACGCCTTCGGCTTCGACTATACCTTCATGTCGGCGACCGAGTGCTACAGATCCGGTATCTTCGACCCGACGCTCAGGCTGATGCTCGAGCGCTACGAAGAGGTGATGGCCATCATGCTGCCGTCGCTGCGGCAGGAGCGAGCCCAGACCTACTCGCCGTTCCTGCCGATCCACCCTGTCACCGGACACGTCATGCAGGTGCCGATCGACGAGGTGAAGCGCGATGCGGCGACGCTTGTCTGGCGCGATCCGGAGAGCGGCGAGCGTTACGAGACGCCGGTGACCGGCGGCCACGCCAAGCTGCAGTGGAAGCCCGACTGGGCCATGCGCTGGGTGGCGCTGGGCGTCGACTACGAGATGGCCGGCAAGGACCTGATCGACTCGGTCAAGCTGTCCGGGCAGATCGTCCGTGCACTCGGCGCGCCGCCGCCCGAAGGCTTCAACTACGAACTCTTCCTCGACGAGCGCGGCCAGAAGATCTCCAAGTCGAAGGGCAACGGGCTCACCATCGACGAGTGGCTCGCCTACGGCACACCCGAGAGCCTGGCGCTGTTCATGTACGCCAAGCCGCGCGAGGCCAAGCGGCTCTACTTCGACGTCATCCCGCGTATGGTGGACGAATATGGCAGCTTCCTCGACGCCTATGTGCGCCAGGATGTGAAGCAGCGATTGACGAATCCGGTCTGGCACATCCATGCCGGCCGGCCGCCGGCGCCCGAGGTGCTGAAGCAGCCAGACGCCGCCGCCGGCGGCGCCAAGCCGACGCAGATCTCCTTTTCGCTGCTGCTCAATCTGGCGACCGTTGCCAACGCGGAAAGCAAGGACGGGCTGTGGGGCTTCCTGAAGCGCTACGCTCCGGAGGCCTCACCGCAGACGCATCCCCGTCTCGATACGCTGGTCGGCTACGCGGTCCGCTACTTCCAGGACTTCGTGAAGCCGGACAAGGCTTACCGGGCGCCCGACGAGGAGGAGCGGCGCGCCTTGGAGCTGCTGTCGGCCAAGCTCGGCGAGCTGCCGGCGGGGGCCGGCGCCGAGGCGATCCAGGACGTCGTCTACGACGTCGGCCGCACGGTCCCACGCTACCAGGACTTCAAGGCCAAGGGGGCCACCCCCGAGCGCCCCGGGGTGTCGAACGCCTGGTTCAACACGCTCTACCAGATCCTCCTCGGCGAGGAGCGCGGACCGCGCTTCGGCTCCTTCGCCGCCATCCTTGGGCTGCCTGAGACTCGCGCGCTGATCGCTCAGGGTCTGTCGGGCGGCCTGATCGCCGCCCACGACGCCTTTCTGGCCGGCCGCGCCGGCATCCCCTCCCCCAAGGAAGCAAGGCAATGAAACGCCACCTGTTCACCCTCGCCGCAACCGCATTCATGGCCATGACAATGACCGCATCCGCACAGAACTACGTCACCACTCCGACGGGCCTGAAGTACAAGGACGACGTCGTCGGCACGGGCGCCGAAGCCAAGGCCGGCCAGACCGTCTCGGTCCACTACACCGGCTGGCTCGACGCCGGCGGCAAGCCCGGCGCCAAGTTCGACAGCTCGCGCGACCGCGGCCAGCCGTTCTCGTTCGGGCTCGGCAATGGCCAGGTCATCGCCGGGTGGGACAACGGCGTCGCCGGCATGAAGGTGGGCGGCAGACGCACCCTGGTCATCCCGCCGGACCAGGGCTATGGCGCGCGCGGCGCCGGCGGCGTAATCCCGCCCAATGCCACGCTGATCTTCGATGTGGAGTTGCTCGGCGTCCGCTAGAGCACGTCCAGCAAAAGTGTGCAGCGATTCTGCGTCCGGAGTTGCGCCAGAACAAATGAGATAGCTCGTGTCCGGCGAACCGGGTTTCGCCGGACACGAGTTAGAGCATTTCCGCGTTTCCTCGAATCGCCGAAATGCTCTATCTATTTGCTTTGTCGCGTTTTCTTCACGCGAACCGGCGTCCACTTCGCTCGAAAACGCTCTAAAGCATTGCGCAGCTGGATGAGCATCATCCAATTGCAGAGAATACCTCACCATCATTTGAATCTGGAGTGCTCAGTGGCGCGCCCAGATGATGCGCGCCATCCACGCGATATCGCCCAGGGGTACGACGTGGACCGGCCGCGCGGGGTCGATCGGGCGCAATTCAACGGCGTGCGCCGTGCGTCCCGCCAACTCGCGCGCCGTCACCTCGCCGGCCCGCGTGCGCACCACCACACGGTCGCCCTTGCGCACCCGCGCGCCGGGCGACACGACGATGATGTCGCCGTCGCGATAGAGTGGCAGCAGCGCCGGGCCCGACACCTTGAGCCCCAGCAGCCGCCCGGCCGACAGGCCCGGGAAGCTGACCTCGCCGTCGGCGGGCGCGGGACCGCCATGGAACGCGTCGGCGGTCGCTGAATGGGCAAGGTCCACCACGGGAACACTGGCCGGCCGGGGGCGCAGCGTCGCACGTCGCTTTGCTCCCCGCGTCTCGCCCGTGGCGGCCGCAGGTGAGCCGCCCGGATCGCGCCCGGCAACGAGCGCCACGAACTCATCCAGGCTGGCACCGGTCGCCTCGAGCACCTTGGCGATCGACTCCGTCGACGGCCAGCGCAGACGGCCGTCGGCTGCCGCCCGCTTCGACCGATTGAACGTGGTCGGATCCAACCCCGAGCGCCGCGCCAGCCCCGATGGCGACAGGCCGTAGCGCGTCGCCAGCATATCGAGCGCCCGCCAGATCTGGTCGTGCGACAGCATGATCGACCAATCCCTTGGCCCACGAGTCGGATCCCTAGGATTTATTACCTCAACCCGGGTCTGACAAGCGCGCCACGGATCGTGCGATGCCGCGAAAGCGCACCCGTACCGTCATATGTCCGCGCGGCCCACCTACTGCGTTGACGCGGCGCCGCATAACACCCTACGAATCGACGGCGACGCGTGACCATGGATGGAGCCTCGCCATGTACAGGGCCGTGACCCGCGGTATCCAGGTAACCGTCACCCCGCAATTCGTGGAAGAGCAGTCGTCGCCGGACCAGGCCCGGTTCTTCTGGGCCTACACGGTGGAGATCGCCAACCTCGGCATCGAGGTCGTGCATCTGCGAACTCGGCAATGGCAGATCATCGACGGCCACGGCTCGATGCAGGAGGTGAAGGGCCCCGGCGTCGTGGGCGAAGAGCCGCTGATCCTGCCCGGCCACAGCTTCACGTATACCAGCGGTTGTCCACTGTCGACGCCCGACGGCACCATGAGCGGCCACTACTTCATGGAAAATCGCGAAGGAGAGACATTCCCCGTCGACATCCCCTTGTTTCCGCTCGACAGCCCCTATGTGACCCGTGTCGTTCACTGACGCGCCCATGGCCGGACCGCGCTACACGCCGTTGGCGATGCTTGAGCGACTGGTCGCCTTCCCGACGGAAAGCACGACGTCCAACCTGGCGCTGATCGACTTCGTCGAAGACTATCTGCGCGCCTGGGGCGTCCCCGCGACGCGCATCCCCAACGCTGCGGGCGACAAGGCGGCGCTCTTCGCCACGGTCGGACCCGCCGGCGACGGTGGCATCGTGCTCTCCGGACACACCGACGTGGTCCCCGTGGCGGGCCAGGTCTGGACCAGCGATCCCTACGCGCTGCGCGTCGCCGACGGGAGGGCTTTCGGCCGCGGAGCCGTCGACATGAAGGGCTTCGTCGCTACCGCGCTGGCGCTCGTTCCCGATTTCCTGGCGGCGCCGCTGGCCATTCCGATCCACCTCTTCCTCTCCTACGACGAGGAGATCACCTGCCTCGGCGTGGTCGACGGGATCGCCCGCATGGGCCGCGATCTGCCGACGCCGGCTATGGCGATCGTGGGCGAGCCCACCTGCCTGGCGGTCACCGACGCGCACAAGTCGGTGGTATCCCTGCGCACCACGGTGGTGGGCCAGGCGGGCCACTCCTCCCGCCCCGCGGCTGGGGCCAGCGCCGTCATGGCGGCCGGCGAGTTGATCGCCGAACTGGTCCGCATGCAGGAGCGGCTGATCGAGGAAGGGGATCCGAGCCACCGGTTCGATCCACCCTACAGCACGGTTCATGTGGGCGTGGTGTCGGGAGGCGTCGCGCGAAATATCCTGGCGCCTCAATGCCAGTTCCTGTGGGAGTTCCGCGGACTGCCCGGCCGGACGCACGAGGCGGTCATGGCCGAGTTCGATCAGTTCGCCACCGATGTCGTGCTGAGGCGGATGCGGCGCGGCGCGCCAGGCGCGGCCATCGAAACGATCTGTGAAGTGGCCGTGCCGCATCTGTCGCCCCGGCCGGGCTCGCCGGCCGAGGTCTTGGCCTTGCGACTCGTCGACAGCAATCGCACCATCACGGTGCCCTATGCGACCGAGGCCGGGCACTTCCAGGATGCCGGCATTCCCACCGTCGTCTGCGGCCCGGGCTCGATCGATCAGGCTCATCAGGCGGACGAATTCATCTCGCTAGCCGACCTGGACGCGGGCGAGCGGTTCCTGCGCCGACTGGCCCACGAGATCAGCCGGCCGTGATCGGCGGCCACCCCTGGGGCGCCTCGCGATTGGGTGGATTCACCTAGCGCATTTCCGCGTTTCTTCAAAGCGCCGAAACGATCTATCTATTTGATTTGTCGCGTTTTCTTCCCGCGAACCGGCGTCCACTTCGCTCGAAAGCGCTCTAGTCTAAGCGCTCCAGGTTCAAAGGCGCGGAGCATTTCCCGATCAAGCGGAGCCGCCGGATCGGCAAACCGCATTCGCGATCATCTCAACGGGAGGCGGCCACCTCGCGCTCGACCTCGACCGGATCGAGATCGTAGTGGCGCGAACAGAATTCGCAGGTCACACCGATGCGGCCGTCGTCCCCCACCATGTCGCTCCGCTCCTGGGCGCTGAAGCGTGTAAGCATGGACATGATGCGCTCGCGCGAGCACTGGCACGCCTCATGGACCTCCTGCGCCGCGAACACGCGCACGCCGCGCTCGTGGAACAGGCGGAACAGCAGGCCCTCGCTCGACACTGTCGGATCGATGAGCTCGTGATCCTCGGTCGTGTCGACCAGCATCCGCGCCTCGGTCCAGCCGTCGTCCTCGCCATCCGGCGCTGGGGCGTCGGCCGCGCCCTCCGGCGCATCGCCCGGCGGCAGGTCAGGCCGGCGCAGCCGGTCCTGCGCCTTCGGCATGAACTGCACCATCAGCGCGCCGGCCCGGAAATGGCCACCGGCCTCACCGGGTACCACCTCTTCGCCCACCGCCAGGCGAATGCGCGTCGGGATCTGCTCCGACTGGCTGAAATAGTGGTGAGCCGCGTCCTCGAGGTTCTGCCCCTCCAGGGCAACAATGCCCTGGTAACGGCTGGCCTCGCTGCCCTGGTCGATGGTCATGGCCAGGTGGCCGTTGCCGAGCAGCGCGCCGGTGTCGAGCGCGTGCTCCGCGGCCGCCTGCTCCAGCCGTCCGGCGTCGAAGCGGGCGCAGGCGCGCACCCGGTCCGGCGCGTCGAAGTCGACGACGATCATGTCGATCGGGCCATCCGAGCGCGTTTGCAGCTGGAAGCGGCCATCGAGCTTGAGCGAGGCGCCGAGCAGGACGGTCAGCGCCGTGGCCTCACCCAGGACACGCGAGACCGAAGGCGGGTATTTGTGGCGGCCGAGGATGCGATCCACCGCCGAGCCGAGCCGCACGACTCGCCCGCGCACGTCCAGGCCCTCGATGGCAAACGGCAGGACCCGGTCGTCGCCGGCATGGCCGTGGCCGGCGTCCGGCACCGGCGACGTGTCCGATCCTTCCGGGATGAACGGGCGATCGCCGCCGCTCATCCCTCGACCGCTCCCAGGCACCACGCCAGGATGCCCTTCTGGGCGTGCAACCGGTTCTCGGCCTCGTCGAAGACCACCGACTGGGCGCCGTCCATCACCTCGTCCGTCACTTCTTCACCGCGGTGGGCGGGCAGGCAATGCATGAAGATGGCATCCTCGGCTGCCGCGGCCATGAGCTTGGCGTTGACCTGATAGGGCTTGAGCAAATTGTGGCGACGGCCCTCGTCCTCGTCGCCCATGGACACCCAGCAATCGGTGACGACCGCCTCCGCCCCCCTGACCGCCTCGAACGGATCGGTGGTCAGCGAAACACGCCCATCGGCGATGGCCAGAAGCTCGTCGGCCGGCCGCAGTTCGGGCGGCGTGGCGATGGCTAGCTCGAAATCGAAGCGCGCGGCAGCCTGGATCCAAGAGGCCAGCACATTGTTGGCGTCCCCCGTCCAGGCCACCTTGCGGCCTTCGATACGACCCCTGTGTTCCTCGAAGGTGAGCACGTCGGCCATGATCTGGCAGGGATGCGAGCGCTTGGTGAGCCCGTTGATGACCGGTACGGTGGCGTGCCGGGCAAGTTCCAGCATGGCCTCGTGATCGAGGATGCGGATCATCATCGCGTCCACATAGCGCGACATGACCCGGGCGGTGTCGGCGATCGACTCGCCTCGCCCGAGTTGCATCTCCGCCCCGGTCAGCATGATGGCATCGCCGCCGAGCTCGCGCATGGCCAGGTCGAACGACACACGCGTGCGGGTCGACGGCTTGTCGAAGATCATCGCCAGTGTCTTGCCCGCCAGCGGCCGCTCGCCCGTGCGGCGGCGGGCCTTGAGACGGGCGCTGGCATCGAGCACCAGCCGCAGTTCCTCGCGCGTGAAGTCAGCGAGGTCGAGGAAGTGGCGGGCCTGCTCCGTACGCCCATTGGCGGGCACACCCTGGCCAGGCGCCGCATGGCCGGCGCTCTGCCGGTTCACCGCGGCCTTCTTGCTGAGAGACATCAGGCTGCTCCCCGCCTCTCGCCCCGCAGGTCGGCTTCGAGCCGCCCCGCTGCTGCTGCGATCCGTTCGATGCCCTCGGCCACCTCGGCTTCCCCGATGATGAGCGGAGGCAGCAGGCGAACCGTGTTTTCACCTGCGCCGATCAGCAGCAGATGCTGCGCCTGCGCGGCAGCGATGAAGTCGGTGTTGGGAACGTTCATCTTCAGCCCGAGCATGAGGCCTTCGCCGCGCACCTCGACGATGAGCGAGGGGAAGCGGTCCTTGATCTCGGCGAGACGCTGCTTCAACAGCAGGCCCATGGCGCGCACATGCTCCAGGAAACCGGGCGCCAGGACGACGTCAAGCACGGCGTTGCCGACCGCCATGGCAAGCGGGTTGCCGCCAAAGGTGGTACCGTGCACGCTGGCCGTCATGCCCTTGCCCGCCGCCTCGGTGGACAGGCAGGCGCCGAGCGGAAAGCCGCCGCCGATGCCCTTGGCGATGCCCATGATATCCGGCGTGACGCCCGTCCATTCGTGGGCGAAGAGCTTGCCGGTGCGGCCGACGCCGGTCTGCACCTCGTCGAAGATGAGCAACAGCCCGTGCTCGTCGCACAGCGCCCGCAGCGCCCGCAGCTTGGCCGGCTCGACGACGCGAACGCCACCCTCGCCCTGGATCGGCTCGATCAGGATAGCGGCGGTCTCCGGCCCGATCGCGGCCCTGAGCGCCTCGTCGTCACCGAGCTCGACCTGATCGAAGCCGTCGACTTTGGGGCCGAAGCCCTCCAGATATTTGGCTTGGCCGCCCGCGGCGATCGTGGCCAGCGTACGGCCGTGGAACGCGCCCTCGAAGGTGATGACGCGGTAGCGCCCGGGCTCGCCGTTTGCGGAATGGTATTTACGCGCCATCTTGATGGCGCACTCCAGCGCCTCGGCGCCCGAATTGGTGAAGAACACGCGATCGGCAAAGGTGGCGTCGACCAGCCGTTGTGCCAGCCGCTCGCCTTCGGGAATCCGGTAGAGGTTGGATGTGTGCCAGACCTTGGCCGCCTGCGTGGTGAGCGCTTCTACCAGGTGCGGGTGGGCATGGCCGAGCGAGTTCACCGCGACGCCGGCCCCGAAATCGAGATATCGCTCGCCGTCACGGGTGACGAGCCACAGGCCCTCTCCCCGGTCGAATTGCAGATCGGCGCGCGCAAAGGTCGGCAGAAGCGGCGAGGTCACGGGTCGGATCTCCTCATGCGGGATCACTTCGGTTCAATCGACGGGTGTCCACAAGTACCCGTCCGCATGTCGAAGCCGCGGTCCGCAACTGGGGCAATGCCGTCCGGATCCGGCGCAATGCTCCAGCTCATCGAAACAGGAGCCCCGCGTTCCGCCGGCGTGGTCCCACGCAAACGGCCAGTTGCTCCGCAGCGGCGTGAATTCGGACGGCCTCGCGGCCAGCGAAATCCCCAAAAACCAAGTGCCGCCCAGCGGGGGCGGCACTATGCCTATTCTAGGGATGAGGCTCCGACTGTCAATTCAAAGCGTACATTTGGTGCCTTGCGTCGCTTTTGCAACGCGCCTCGACTTTATGCACAGGTTCGCAGGAGTGCGATTTCGATCGCTGCTGCGATTGCAGCATCTGCGGCGCAAAACGGCCGCACTTGGACTCGGTTTTGTCACCTTCCTGGGGAAAACATCCGCCGCACCGGGGCCGGTCTTGGCGCAGACTCGCGTCATCTTGTATGGTCCTGCGTGTAAGCCACGACATATCGTGGGTTAACCGGTCATTGGTGATGGTCCTGCTGCGCTGCGACGAGGAGCGTGCGCAATCGCGGAGGGATTCCCAATGGCGGCGCCGAGCGCGGAGGGGCGGATGAACGATCCTGGAAATATCTGGAGCGACGACCGCGTCGAGTTGCTGAAGCGGCTCTGGGCCGAGGGGCTCAGCGCCAGCCAGATTGCCACGGCCATGGGTGGCATCACGCGCAACGCCGTGATCGGCAAGGTGCATCGGCTGGGCCTCTCGGGGCGTGCCAAGGCAGCGGCATCCGGCGTGCCCAAGCCCCGCAAGAGTGTGGCGGCGCCGCCACGCTCCACCGCCGCGAGCCCGCGCCCGGCGCAGGGCCCGACGGTCCAGGGCAACACGGTACTCGCCGTCAGCATGCGCATCGAGACCGACGCCTACGAGCCTCACCCCGCGACGCAGGCGGCCGACGTCGTAGTCCCGCTCTCCGAACGGGTGACCATCACCGAACTGCGCGAGAACATGTGCCGCTGGCCACTGGGTGACCCGACATCGGCCGAGTTCCGCTTCTGCGGCAACCGCACCACGCCCGGTCAGCCCTATTGCGCCCATCACGCGCGCATCGCCTACCAGCCCCCTGAGCGGCGCCGCCGCTGACGCGCTCCCCCTTCGGACGGCGCTCGATCGCGTCGACGTGCCAGGGAGGCCTTTGTGCAGCGGCGGCCCCCATTCTGCCGCGCGCGGCGGGCCATGCCGACGCGGGCCGGCCTGGCCCTCAAGGCTGAGCTGGCGCATGTGCTCGCAAGAGATCGGATGATTCACCCGGTCGGATAGAAATGCACCAACCGCGGCCTTTGGGGTGCTTCTTGCCGACCGGGCGGTTCCGCCGACGGCGGCGCAGGCAGGCCCGATGCGGTCCCTACGTCGCGCCGGACGACTGTTCCGGCTTCGCTCAATCCCGCGCGAAGGTCTCGTCGAAAGCGTAGCCCGCGCCGCGCACGGTGCGGATCGGATCGGGCTTGCGCGGCCGGTTGATCGCCTTGCGCAGGCGGCCCACATGCACGTCCACGGTTCGTTCGTCGATGTAGACGTCGTGGCCCCACACCCCGTCGAGCAGTTGCTCGCGCGAAAACACGCGGCCGGGGCTCTGCATCAGGAATTCGAGCAGGCGGAACTCAGTCGGGCCAAGGTGCAGCTCACGGCTTGACCTGCGCACGCGCCGCGTCTCGCGATCGAGCTCGATGTCACCGGCAGTCAGCAGGTTGGCCACGTGCGACGGCTTGGCCCGGCGCAGCAGCGCCCGCACGCGTGCCAGCAGTTCCGGCACGGAGAACGGCTTGACGACGTAGTCGTCCGCGCCGGTGGCGAGTCCCCGTACGCGCTCCGTCTCCTCGCCGCGCGCCGTCAGCATGATGACCGGCAGCCGCTCCGTCTCCTGCCGCGAGCGGATGCGCCGGCACAGCTCGATGCCGGACAGGCCGGGCAACATCCAGTCGAGCAGCACGAGATCCGGCACCAGCTCACGCAGCCTGATCTCGGCGTCGTCCCCGCGCGCCACCGTGTCGACGTCGTAGCCTTCCGCCTCGAGGTTGTACCTCAGCAGCAAGCTCAACGGCTCCTCGTCCTCGACGATCAGAACGCGCGTCCCCATCCCCCCACCGTTCCGTTAGCTCTTCGCAATGTCCACGGTCGTGAAGCTCGACTTGTCGGCCTTCGGCCGCTCCGGCCCAAGCGTCTCGCCCGTCACGAGATAGTTGATCGTCTCAGCGATATTGGTCGTATGATCGCCGATCCGCTCGATATTCTTGGCGCTGAACAGGAGATGGGTGCAGAAGCCGATGTTGCGCGGATCTTCCATCATGTAGGTCAGGAGCTCGCGGAACAGCGAGGTGTAGAGCGCGTCGATGTCACCGTCCCGGTTCCAGACCGCGAGAGCGACGTCGGCGTCGTGCTGGGTGTAGCCGTCGAGCACATCCTTGAGCTGCTCCTGCACCAGATCGCTCATGTGCTGCACGCCGACGACGATCTTCGGAGGCTGGAACTGATTGCCGATGGCCACCGTCCGCTTGGCGATGTTCTTGGCAAGGTCGCCGATGCGCTCGATGTCGCCGGCGACGCGGATAGCGGAGACGATCTCCCGCAGGTCGACCGCCATCGGCTGGCGCCGGGCAATGGTGAGGATCGCCCGCTCCTCGACCTCACGCTGCAAATTATCGAGCCGGATGTCCGCCGCGATGATCGTCTGGGCAAGGTCCGGGTCGCGGCGCACCAGCGCCCGCGTCGCATCCTCGACCATCTTCTCGGCGAAGCCGCCCATCTCCACCACGGTGCTCCGCAGCGACGACAGCTCGGTATCGAAGGCGGAGACGGTATGTTCGGTCATCGCGCTCTGCTCCCAGTTCGTCGGGGCATGCCGCCGAGCCGCGCGACGCGGCTCGCCATGGCTTGCATGCCCACAGTATCGTAATGCGCGCCCCCGCCTCGACCGGAGCCGAGGGCACCGCAAGTCAGCCGAAGCGTCCGGTGATGTAATCCTGCGTGCGCGAGTCGGTCGGCGACGTGAAGATCTTCGATGTCGGGCCGAACTCGACGAGATCGCCGAGATACATGAAGGCGGTATTCTCCGACACGCGTGCCGCCTGCTGCATGTTGTGCGTGACGATGGCGATCGTGTAGTCGCTCTTGAGCTCGTCGATCAGCTCCTCGATCTTGGCCGTCGAGATCGGATCCAGCGCCGAGCAGGGCTCGTCGAGCAGGATGACCTCGGGCCGGATCGCCACGGTGCGGGCAATGCACAGGCGCTGCTGCTGGCCGCCGGAGAGGCTGAGGCCGCTCGCGTTCAGCTTGTTCTTCACCTCGTCCCAGATCGCCGCCCGCCGCAGCGAGGATTCAATGCGGTCGTCGAGCTCGCTCTTCGGCACCTTCTCGTAGAGGCGGATGCCGAAGGCGATGTTGTCGTAGATGCTCATCGGGAACGGTGTCGGCTTCTGGAACACCATGCCGACCCGCGAACGCAGGATGTTCACGTCCTGCTTGGGCGCCAGGATGTTGTTCCCGTCGAGCAGCACCTCGCCCTCGGCGCGCTGGCCCGGATAGAGATCGTACATCCGGTTCAGGACGCGCAGCAGGGTGGACTTGCCGCACCCGGACGGGCCGATGAAGGCGGTGACCTTGCGATCGTAGAGCGGCAGGTCGATGCCCTTCAGGGCGAGGCTATCGCCGTAGTAGAAGCGCAGGTTGCGGACCGTGATCTTCTCCTTGAGGCCCTGGGTGGAGGAGACCGGCCTGGCGGCTGCGATTTCGGCGGCGGAAACGGATTCGCTCATTTCTGTGTCCTCGCGGCGACGACCCGCGCCAAGATGGAAAGAGTCAGCACGGCCAGGGTGATGATCAGCGCGCCGGTCCACGCCAGCTTCTGCCAGTCCGCGTAGGGCGACAGGGCGAACTGGAAGATCACGACCGGCAGGCTCGCCATCGGCCCGTTCAGGTTGGTGCTGGCGAACTGGTTGTTGAGGGCGGTGAACAGCAGCGGCGCCGTTTCACCGGAGACGCGGGCGATGGCCAGCAGCACGCCGGTGATCATGCCGGCACGGGCCGCCCGGTAGGCGATCCGGCGGATGACGAAATGGCGCGGCATGCCGAGCGCCGACGCCGCCTCGCGCAACGGGTTGGGAACCAGGAGCAGCATGTCTTCCGTAGTGCGCACGACCACCGGGATCACGATGACCGCCAGCGCCACCGATCCGGCGATCGCCGAGAAATGGCCCATCTGGATCACCATGACCTCGTAGATGAAGAGGCCAACGACGATGGAAGGCGCGCTGAGCAGGATGTCGTTGATGAAGCGGACGACCGTGGACAGCCGGCTGTGCCGACCGTATTCGGCCATGTAGGTGCCGGCGAGGATACCGATCGGCGTGCCGATCACGACGCCGAGGCCGGTCATGATCAGGCTGCCGACGATGGCATTCAGCAGACCCCCGGCCGATCCGGGAGGCGGCGTGTTCTCGGTGAACACCGCGGTGCTGAGGCCGCTGAAGCCCTCCCACAACAGGGTTCCCAGGATGATCACGAGCCACGTCAGGCCAAAGACCGCGGCCGCCATGCAGAGGCCCATCATGACCCCGTTGGAGCGCTTGCGCCCCGCAAACGATACACGCGCGGTCATGCTCTCACTTCCCCTGCTGCTTTTCGAGACGCAGCAGCATGAGCCGCGCGAATGCGAGGACGACGAAGGTGATGACGAAGAGCAGCAGGCCCAGCGCGATCAGCGACGAGGTGTAGAGGTCGCCCACCGCTTCGGTGAATTCGTTGGCGATCGTGGCGGAGATCGTGGTGCCCGGCTGCAGGATCGATGCGGAAATCTTGTGAGCGTTGCCGATGACGAAGGTCACCGCCATGGTCTCGCCGAGGGCGCGGCCCAGGCCCAGCATGACGCCGCCGATCACGCCGACGCGGGTGTAGGGGATGACGACGTTGCGGACCACCTCCCACGTGGTGCAGCCGACGCCGTAGGCGGCCTCCTTCAGCACCGGAGGCACGGTCTCGAACACGTCGCGGGAGATCGAGGTGATGAACGGCAGTACCATGATCGCCAGGATGAGCCCGGCGGTGAGCACCCCGATGCCGTAGGGCGGGCCGGCGAAGACCGACGACAGGATGGGGATGTTGCCGAAGACCGAGATCAGGAACGGCTGCAACGTCTGCTGCAGGAACGGCGCGAAAACGAAGAGGCCCCAGATGCCGTAGATGATCGACGGAATGCCCGCGAGCAGCTCGACGGCGATGCCGATCGGCCGGCGCAGCACCGGCGGGCAAAGCTCGGTGAGGAAGATGGCGATGCCGAGGCCCACGGGGACGGCGATCAGCATGGCAATGAGCGAGGTCACCAGCGTGCCGTAGATCGGCGCCAATGCGCCGAACTTCTCGGTCACCGGGTTCCACGACTGCGACGTGACGAAGCCGAAGCCGAACGTTTGCAGCGCGGGCAGCGCGCCCGCGATCAGGGCGACGATGACACCGCCCAGGAGCACCAGCACCAGAAGGGCGGCGCCGCGGGTCAGGTTGAAGAAGGCGAGATCGCCCAGTCGAAAGCCCCGCAGCACCGACGCGCGGTCGACGGCCTTTGCCGCCGGCTCGGCCGTACTTGGGTTCAGCGCTACATCAGCCATCGGTGATCGTTCCTGGACATCGGACATGCGGTTCCCGCATTCACTCGAGAGACCCAATGGGGCGAGTGCCACGCACGCGATCGAAGTGAATGGTGCGGCAAGGCGCTGGCGCCTTGCCGCATTCTACGGACGGACGATCAGTTGGAGGCCGACGGCATCACCGGCTTGCCGTTGGCGTCAACCACCTGCACCCATTCCTTCTTGACCAGGCCCACCACCTTCTCGGGCATGGGGATGTAGTCGAGATCGTCGGCGAGGGTCGCACCCCGGGCATAGGCCCAGTTGAAGAACTTGAGGGCCTCGGCGGCGGAGGCCGGATCCTGCGGCTTCTTGTGCATCAGGATGAAGGTGGCGGCCGTGATCGGCCAGGAGTCGGCACCCGGCTCGTCGGTCAGGATCACGCCGAAGCCCGGAACGGAACTCCAGTCGGCATTGGCCGCGGCAGCCTGGAACGTCTTGGTCTCCGGGCCGACGACCTTGCCGTCCTTGTTCTTCATCTTGGCATGGGTGAGCTTGTTCTGCTTGGCGTAGGCATATTCGACGTAACCGATCGAGCCCTTGGTCTGCGCGACGTTGGCGGCGACGCCCTCGTTGCCCTTGGCGCCGAGGCCGACCGGCCACTCGACGGCGGTAGCGGAGCCGACCTTCGACTTCCAGTCCGGGCTCACCTTGCTCAGGTAGTCGGTGAAGTTGAAGGTGGTGCCCGAGCCGTCCGAGCGGCGGACGACGGCGATCGCGGTGGACGGCAGGGTCACGCCGGCGTTGAGCGCCTTGATGGCGGCGTCATCCCAGGTCTTGATGTCACCGAGGAAGATCTTGGCCAGGGTCGGACCATCCAGCACGAGCTGGCCGGGCTGAACGCCCTCAAGGTTCAGGACCGGCACGATGCCGCCCATTACCATCGGGAACTGGATCAGACCGTCCTTCTCGAGCTCCTCGCCCTTCAGCGGGGCGTCGCTGGCGCCAAAGGTCACGGTGCGGGCTTTGATCTGCTTGATGCCGCCGCCGGAACCGATCGACTGGTAGTTCAGACTGACGCCCGCGTCCTTCCTGTAGGCCTCGGCCCACTTCGCATAAACGGGATAGGGGAAGCTCGCGCCGGCGCCCGAGATTTCGGCGGCGAAGGACAGTGTCGCAAAGCCGACGGCAGCGATGCTGGCCGCAGCGATGAGCGATTGAAACTTCACGGGGGTCTCTCCTTAAGGGTTGCAGAAAGGCCTTCAGGCGGCGCCGACCGGCACCGCCAGTTGCTCGCGCACAATGAAGCCCCTTAGCGCGGCCTACGTATGACACCCAGATGACAGTCGAATGACACCGCGGGTCCTTTGCCCGCCAACGACCGGCGCGATCATCCGCGCATGCGGCCCGCAGCCTTCTGGTCGCCAAAGAGAGGCAGAACGACGCGAAACAGCGCCCCCTGTCCGAGCTCGCTCTCGATCTGCAAGCGCCCGCGGTGATGGTTGACGATATGCTTGACGATGGCAAGCCCCAGGCCCGTACCGCCCTTGTCCCGGCTGGCAGCAACGTCGACGCGGTAGAATCGCTCGGTCAGCCGCGGCACATGCTCGGGCCCGATGCCGGGGCCGAAATCCCGGACCGAGATGGAGATCTCATTGTCGTTCGCTGCCGCCCCTTCCGCGGGCGTCGACACGGTGATGACGACCCGCTTGCCCGACTGGCCGTACTTGACCGCGTTCTCGATCAGGTTCTCGAACACCCGCAGCAGTTCGTCACGGTCGCCGGGGACGATCACCGGCGTCGAGGGCGCCACCAGCTCGAGCGCCACGCCGCGGTCGCCGGCCAGCGGTGTGAGGGTGTCGATGATGTGCTTGACCAGGCCCAGCACGTCCACGGGAGTCGCCGGCTGCACGTGAGCACGCATCTCGATCCGCGACAGGGACAGCAGGTCGTCGATCAGGCGCGACATGCGCTGGGCCTGCTCGCGCATGATGCCGAGGAAGCGCTCGCGGGCGACCGCGTCGTTGCGCGCCGGCCCCTGCAAGGTCTCGATGAAGCCCATCACCGACGCGAGCGGCGTGCGCAACTCGTGGCTGGCATTGGCGACGAAATCGACGCGCATGTGCTCCAGACGCCGAGCGGCCGTCTCATCCCGGAAGAACAGCAGCGCGCCCTTGTCATCGCCCGCGGTCAGGGCGGTGATGGAGACCGCGTACACGCGCTCGGCCCCTCCCCGATGGGTGAACTCGACCGTCCGCGCCTCGCCCGACTTGAGCACGTCGTCGAGCCCCTCCAGCACCGCCGGGGCGCGCAGCGTGAACGACAACGGCTGGGCGATGCGCAAGGTCGGAAATGCGCCATAGGCCGCCGGCGTCGCACCGACGACCACGCTGCGGCGGTCGACGAGCAGCGCCGGATCGGGAACCGCCCCCAGCAGCGCCGCCACGCCGGCATCCGCCCTGTCGCCCGAGCGGCTGGCGGACGGCACCCCGATCGGCATGCGGTCCCTGAAGAGCAGCAGGGTCAGGAGGATCGCGGTGCCGCTCGCCGCCATCAACCAAGGGCTGAGGCCGTGCTCCGCCAGAGCGAACAGGGCGAAGACGACCGAGGTCGTCGCCGTCGCGCAGACGGCGGCCTCGCGGCCGCGCAGGCCCCGCGTCTGGGTCGTATCGGCAGGCATGCGTTGCTCAGGCGGCGCCAAGGTCACGGCCTCCCAGCCGGCGGTAAAGCATTCCCTGACGGCATCCTAATCGCGAGATGCTACCGATTTACGGAGGTGCCGCCCACGCCCTCGCGCGCAGACGCTTTCTGACCTCATGGGCGCCCAGCAGCAACAGCGCCACGACGAACGGCATCAAATAATAGTAGAGGCGAAATAGCAGCAGCGCCCCCAGCACCCGCTCTCCGGGCAAGCCGGACAGGGCAACGAGGATGGTGGCCTCGAAGACCCCCAGCCCGCCCGGCGCGTGGCTGGCGATGCCGAGCATGCAGGCGCAGACATAGATGGCCAGGAAGGTTTCGTAGCTCAGGCCATGTCCGGCCGGCAGCAGCACGTACAGCACGCCGGCACCGGCGCAGACGTCGCCGGCGCCGAGGATCATCTGGCCGATGGTCAGACGGAATCCCGGCAGCTCCAGGCGCCAGCCCTGGATCGTCGCGGCCCTATGCTTGATCGACACCCAGACGAGATAGCCGGCGACAACGGCGAAGACCACGAGGCCCGCGATCTGGTTCATCGCGATGCGCGTGTGTGCGAGCAAGGCAATGGCGCCCGCCTCCCGCACCAAGCTCCAGGCCAGGACCACGCCCATGCCCAGCCAGAAGGTGATGCCCGCGATCACGGTCAGCGTCGCCACCTGCGAGGCGCGCAGGCCCTTGGCCGAATAGATCCAGTAGCGCACCGTGCCGGCCGTCACGAGCGGGAAGCCGAGGGTGAAGCTGACGGCGTAGCTTGTGAACGAGGCGAGTGCCGTCGTGCGATAAGGAACGCGCAGGCGCATCTGTCGGAGCGCCAGGAAGTCGTAGCCGGTGAGCAGCACATAGCTGGTGCAGGTGAGCAACAGGGCGATGCAAGTCTGTCGGCCGGTGACGCCCGAGAAGGCCGCCCGCACGTCGGCGGCGTCGAGCTGGCTTACGGTACGCCAGAGGACGTATAGCGCGGCCGCGAACAGCACGGCGCTGGCGAAGCCGCCCAAAATCGAGAACCGTCGCCGGCGCGCGTGATGGACCACGTCGTCCGCGGCCCGGCCGGACGCCTGCGCCGCATCGGCGTCCGCCGCAACGGTGACCAGCGCCGCGCCCGATGCATCCGGCTCTTTGACCTCACTTCGCATCAAACGCCTTCAGCACGCCTTCATCATTGCAGCGACGCCAGCGGTGCCGCCCGTCTTGCCCGATGCGCCGGTTACGTGCATCGAGGCGGAACCCGGCTCGCATAGCCCGTCCGCTCCGACGACTCAAATCGGCATCGACGACCGGCACTGAGCAACAAGACATGGCCGAACCATATCAAGGCATCATCGCGATCACCGGCGGCACGGGTTTCGTGGGCACATATGCCACCGCCTATCTCGCGGCCAAGGGCTATGCGCCGCGTCTCATCACGCGCCGGGCCGGCGTCGCCGACCCCGCGGCATCGGTGACGATCGTGACGGCCGGCGATCTCGCCGCGCCCGGCACCGAGCTGGCGCCCGCGCTCGCCGGAGCAGATGCGGTCGTGCACCTGGCGGCGCGCGCCCACCGGGCCGTCGGCGAAGGCGCCGATGCGCTGGCTCTCTATCGCGCGGAAAACCGGGACCCGACGATCGCGCTGGCGCGCGCCGCGGCGACGGCGGGCGTGCGGCATTTCATCTTCGCCAGCACCGCCTATGTGCACGGGCATGGCGGCGACGGGCTCATCCACCCCGACATGCCGCTGGCGCCAAGCGGCGCCTACGCGGTGAGCAAGGCCGAAGCCGAGACGGCGCTGGCGGGCGTAGCCCGCGACACCGGTCTTGCGGTGACGATCATCCGGCCCACGATCGTCTACGGCCCGGATGCGAAGGCCAATATCCGTGCCCTGTCGCGGGCCGTTGCCCGCTCCCTGCCGCTGCCCTTCGCCGCGGTCAGCAACCGCAGATCCTTCCTCGGCATCGAGAACCTGGCCTCCTTCATCGACCACCGCCTGGCGCATCCGCCGGCCGCCGGCCGCTGCGAGGCGTTCCTGCTCGCCGATGCGGAGATCGTCTCGACGCCGCAGTTCATCCGCCTGCTCGCCGCCGCCCACGGCCGGCGGGCGCGCCTGCTGCCCGTCCCGGCGCGTGCCCTCGCCGCCGCGCTGTCGCTCGTCGGTCGCGCGGGCATGGCGCAAAGCCTGCTCGGCTCGTTCGCCGCCGACATCGGCCCGGCCCGGGCGCTCGGCTGGGCTCCGCCGGTGTCGCTCGCCCAGGGCCTCGTCGACATGGTGGGCGCGGACGGCGACGGCCGCCTGGGTCACGGCGCTTGAAATGCAGCCGGCAATGCCTAGATCTGGCCCGATGCCGCAGCAGCGGGTCACCCCTACGAAGTGCCTTCGAAAGGGCTTCGCCGATGAGCAGAGCTTCGCCGTTCTCACACCCGTTTTTGCTCGGTTTCGACGAGATCGAGCAAGCGCTCGATAGAGCAGCCAAAGCGGCGTCTGACGGCTATCCGCCCTACAATATCGAGCGCATCCCTCGCGAAGGGAACGAGCCGGAGCGGCTGCGCATTGTCCTTGCTCTGGCGGGCTTCACGCGGGAGCAGCTCGAGATCACGCTGGAGGAGAACCAGTTGGTGATTCGCGGTCGGCAAGTCGAAGACAAGACACGTCAGTTTCTGCACCGCGGCATCGCCGCGCGCCAGTTTCAGCGCTCCTTCCTGCTTGCCGACGGCATGGAGGTGCTCGGGGCCGACCTGTCGAACGGGCTGCTGTCCGTGGACTTGGCCAGGCCCGATGCCGAGCGCATCGTGCGGAAGATCGAGATTTCGGCGCGCAGCTGAAGCGGCCGAACAACCGCACCGCTCATCGGAGGGTGCGAGGAGGACGAGATGAACGACATCACCCACGCCGACGACGCCGAATTCGTGCTGACCGACGCCGATGAGAAGCTCGCCTACGTCCGGGCCATCCGCTCGGAAGACGTACAGCAGCTGTTTCCGCAGGCCCCTGCGCTCCAGCCCGGCATCGAGCTGTTTGCCCTGCTCACCGCCGACGGCACGCCCATCCTGCTGACCGATTCGCGCGCTTCGGCGCTGGCCAACGCATGGGCGCAGGACCTGACCACCGTCAGCGTCCACTGACGCCGGCGCAGGACCGATGGTTTTCAGAAGGCCGAGCGGCTGATGTCCGCTCGGCCTTTTCGCCGACGGACATCGGGGCCCGGATCGGCGAAACGGGAGGGTCTCCCCTCGGGTATTTCCCGATCAGATCGAAACACCTGATCGCTAGGAATGCTCCAAGTCTTTGAATTTGGATCGCTTCTCCCCGATCGGGTGATTCCACCCGTTCAAGAAATGCTCTAGGCGCGCGGATGCTCCGCCACCATCGCCTCGACGGCACCGACCAGGCGCTCGATGTCCTGCGGCCGCGACAGCCGATGGTCGCCATCCTTGACCAGGGTCAGACTGACCGAATCCCCCGGCAGATGCTCGACCACTTCCATGGCATGCGCCCACGGCACATCGGGATCCTGCATGCCCTGGAGAATGTGGACGGGGCAGCCCGTCGAGATCGGACGCCCGAGCATGAGGTGCTTGCGCCCATCGTCGATGAGCTTGCGCGAGATCGGATAGGGCTCGTCGGAATAGGCCGACGGACGATACCAGACGCCGGCGCCAGCGATCGCCCGCTTGCCCTCGTCCGGCATCGAGGCCCACATCCGCTCGGTGAAATCGACCGCCGGTGCGATCAGCACGAGCCCGCCGGGCGCCTGGGCGGGCCGCTCGCGCATCAGCGCCGCGGTGGCGAGCAGCGCGATCCACCCCCCCATCGACGAGCCGACCAGCACAGGCCGCTCACCGGCGAAAGCGCCGATGACGGCCAGCGCATCCTCGAGCCAGATGGACACGGTGCAATCCTCGAAGCGCCCCGGCGACTCGCCGTGCGCGCTGTAGTCCATGCGCAGAAACGGCCGGCCGGTGCGCGCGGCCCAGCGGTCGAGCTCTGTCGCCTTGGTGGCCCGCATGTCCGACCGGAACCCGCCGAGCCACACCACGGTGGGGCCCCGGCCCGGCCGGCGCAGCAGGGCGATCCGGCGGGCGGGCGCGCCCACCTCGATATAGTCGGGACTGGTATCGTTCACGCCCAAATATCCCCTGTGTGAGCAGCCGGTGCGGTTAGGCATTTGAAGTTCCTAAACGCGGATGCCATGAGAAGGAAGGCAGCACCGTCCGCAACCGCAGACCTCCGGGACCTTGATTCAGCAACTCACGATGGCGCATTTTCCGACCACAACCCACGCGCTTGCCGGCAGCACCATCCTGCAGATCGTGCCGGAGCTCGACGCCGGCGGCGCGGAGCGGACGGCAGTCGACATCGCGGCCGGGCTCGCCGCGGTGGGCGCCCGCGCCCTGATCGCGACCGAGGGCGGGCGGCTGGTGGGCGAACTGCAAGCCGAGGGCGGCATCTGGGTGCCGTTTCCGGCGCGGACCAAGAACCCGCTCGCCATGGCGCTGAATGTGCGCAAGCTGGCGCGAATCTGCCTGGACGAGGGGGTCAGCCTCATCCATGCCCGCTCGCGCGCCCCGGCCTGGGTGGCGCTGGCGGCGACGCGGGCACTCAACCTGCCGTTCGTCACCACCTACCACGGTGCCTATGCCGGCCGGTCGCCGATCAAGCTGCGCTACAATTCGGTGATGGCGCGGGGCGACGTGGTGATCGCCAACTCGCACTACACGGCCGGCCTGATCGGCGCGCTCTACCCGCAGGCACGCCCGCGCCTGCGGGTGATCTACCGCGGCACCGACCTGCGCGCCTTCTCGGCCCAGGCCGTGCCACCGGAGCGGGTGGAGCTGCTACGCCGGCACTGGGGGCTGGCACCGCACCAGCGGATCGTGCTCCTGGCCGCGCGATTGACGGCCTGGAAAGGGCAGCGCGTGCTGATCGATGCGGCGAAGAAGCTCGTGGACGGTGGCCTGCGCGATGTCGTGTTCGTGCTGGCCGGCGATCCCCAGGGGCGCGATTCCTACGTGAAGGAGCTTGATGCAGCGATCGCCGGCCATGGGCTGACCGGCATCGTGCGGCGCGTCGGGCACTGCACCGACATGCCGGCCGCGCTGCTCGCGGCGGCCGTCGTCACCGTGCCGTCGACGGAACCGGAGGCGTTCGGCCGCGTGGCGGTGGAGGCGCAGGCACTGGGGACGCCGGTGATCGTCAGCGACCTCGGGGCCGTACCGGAGACGGTGCAGTTTCCGCCGCGTGTGACATCCAGCGAGCGCACCGGCTGGTGCGTGCCACCCGGCGATGCGGAGGCGCTGGCGACGGCGATCGGCGGTGTGCTGGGAATGGGCGCGAGCGCCCAGGAGGCGATGACACGCCACGCCAGGGCCCATGTGGAGCACCATTTCTCGCTGGAGAGAATGGTCGCGGATACATTGGACACCTATATAGCCATCACGGCGCGCCGCTAACGCGCGCGAATTGATCGTCCGAGCCTTGTGCTCGGTTGACTTGGCGGGACTTTCTGCGAATGTCCCGAAGTTCAAGACCATGTGTGCGGGGCCGCTCCGGGCGGGAGCAGCGCGATGAGGCGTCCGCGCCGAAGCAGGAGATATGAGCCATTCGTCGACCGATGCGATCCATGCAGGCCCCGCAGAAGGACGGGCCCCGCGCGAACAGGGACATTCGGGGTGTCCGCGAAGTCCAGCTGATTGACGACAGCGGACAGAACCGGGGCGTCGTGCCGTTCTTCGACGCGCTGAGCGCGGCCGAAGAGGCTGGCCTCGACCTCGTCGAGATCGCCCCGAACTCGGTTCCGCCAGTCTGCAAGATTCTCGACCACGGCCGCTTCAAGTTCCTGGAGCAGAAGAAGGCCGCCGAGGCACGCAAGAAGCAGAAGACCGTCGAGGTCAAAGAGATCAAGCTTCGCCCGGGCATCGACGATCACGACTACGAGACCAAGATGAAGGCCGTGCATCGCTTCTTCGAAGAGGGTGACAAGGTCAAGATCACCTTGCGCTTTCGTGGCCGCGAGATGGCGCACCAGGATCTGGGTTACCGGCTGCTCGACAAGGTCAAGGGCGAGACCGCCGAAGTTGCCAAGGTGGAGAGTGAGCCACAGCTCGAAGGTCGCCAGATGATCATGATCCTGGCACCGAGATAATATGCTCGCGGAGCTCCTTCCGTTCGCTCTGCTGGTCCTCGCCGTATTGGTTTGGCCCTGGAAGATCGCAGCCGGGGTCATTTGGATGATCGCCTCGCTGCGCAAGGTGAGGTACCAGGAGGCAACCGCGGGGCGCCTCGCTCGCACGTCCATGGGCCCGTTTTCAGTGATGGTGCTGCCCTGGACTGTCCTGGCGGCATTCCATCTGCGCAACTACAATGGATCTTGCTCCACGGCTGGCTTCAAGCGGGTTCGCGCGCGCGATTGCGATTTGTTCGAATACCTCAACACCAATGTCTTCCATCCACTACCCTGGATCGAATCTATCGTATTCTTGGCTATACTTCTCTACTTCCTAGCCAAATTAGTTAACTCTCATGGGTACACGACGGACGTGAGCTAGGCCCACGTGTCCGGTCAGGCTCCGACATCACGTGGACACTCCTCGCGTCCCACGCCCCTCGTACCTTGACTGCTGCTCGACGATCAGCGTTCGCCTGGCGGCGATCGCCGCGCGCAGGTCGGTCAAGGCCAGGCCGAAGGCGGCGATATCCTCCCCCCTGAGCTCACCGTCCGCCGCCTTCCGGAAGGCCAGACGCGCCCGTTCGCTCGCCGCCTGCTCGATCGCGGTGAGCTCGGCCAGGGTGGTCGCTGCCGGCACCTTCGCGGCGACATCCTGGATGTCGAAGAGCGCGGCGAGCGTGCGTCGCCGCCGGCGGCTGGCGAGGCTGCCCATGCTCAGCGCGACGGCCGAGGCGAGGCCGCTGGCGAGCGAGGCACCGAGATACAGATAGTCGCTGTAGCGCTCGACGAAGCTGGTGTCGTCGCCGTCGAGATAGGCCTTCACGCCGGCGTGGAGCACCAGGCTGTTGTCGTCATCGGGATCGGGAGGAGCGATATTGGCGGCCGTCGAATGGCTCGCCGCCAGGCTCGACTTCATGGCCAGCAGCTGGCGCACGAGGGCCGCGACGGTGCTCTCGTCGAGCGCGTCGGTGGCGAAGAGCCTGACGCCGTAGCCGATCGTGCTCACGTCGGCGGGCGGCTGCAAAGGCCGCCCACTGAACGCGCCCTCGGCAATCTTGGTGGAGGCGAGGCCGTCATGCACGGCTGCGACGGCATCGGCGTCGTCGACGCCGACGAAGACCACGCGGTCATGCAGGACGGTGTCGACGGCATGGACGGTCTTGGTCAGGGCGCGCGCGCCGGGAACGCCCATGAGGATCGCCGCATCGATGCGGCCGTCCTTGAACGCTGCGGGCACGTCGGCGAGCGCCAGGTCGACGCGCGTCACCTGCCGCCCGGACAGGCCGTAATACGACAAGAGCGTCGTGAACACGTCGCCGGTGCCTGGAACGTCGGTGGAGATGCCGATGCGCCGGCCGGCGAATTCGGTCGTCTTGGTGATGCCGGAGGCCTTCGCGGCGATGATCACGGCCGCATCGTTGCGCAGGATCAGCACCACGCGGGCACTCGCCGGCACGGCTGCATCGGAGCGGGCGATGGCGAGATCGACTTTGCCGCCATCGAGGGCGGCGAGCGGCTGGCTCGGGTCGTCCTGGACGACAAGCTCGAGGCGCAGTGGTGACCGCCGCGTCTTGAGCTGCGCGGCCGCGGCCTGAAAGATGGCGCGGTCGATCGCGTCGTCGGCAAGAAGGGCCACGGTCAGCCTGGTGGGCAGCCGCAGCACATAGGCCGCCGCGGCGAGGACGGCCACCACCGCAAGGCCCGCGCCGACCGCCGCGAGCGCCATCCGCCAATGCCTCATCGCGCGCCTCCGAGCTCTGCTCGCTTACCTAGTGCATTTCGCAATTGAATGAGATCACCCAATGCACAGAGATGCTCCAGGTCTTCGAAGCGGCGGGGCCGGACAAGGCCGCCACGCCTGCGTGGGCTTGTCGCCCAGGGCCGTTTCTGCCATAAGCGCGGCTTCGTTCGAACCGCCCGGCTTAAAGGGCTGCCGTGGCCGTTCGTCTCGCTCATGAAAATCATGGGTTCGGGAGCGGTTTTGCCGCTCCCTCTCGTATTGAGGAGAGCCAAATGCCCAAACTCAAGACCAAGTCAGGCGCCAAGAAGCGCTTCAAGATCACTGGAACAGGGAAGGTGCTGGCGGCCCAGGCCGGCAAGCGCCACGGCATGATCAAGCGGACCAACAAGCAGATCCGCAATCAGCGCGGCACGGGTGTGCTGTTCGACGGCGACGCGAAGAACGTCAAGAAGTTCTTCCTGCCCAACGGTTGATCGTCCCAGTTCCCCGACATTCCAGGAGATAGACTATGGCCCGCGTCAAGCGCGGCGTGACCAGCCACGCCAAGCACAAGAAAGTCCTGAAGGCCGCCAAAGGCTTCTACGGCCGCCGCAAGAACACGATCCGCACGGCCAAGGCCGCCGTCGATCGCTCGATGCAATACGCCTACCGCGATCGCAAGAACCGCAAGCGCACCTTCCGGGCGCTGTGGATCCAGCGTCTCAATGCTGCGGTGCGCGAGCACGGGCTGACCTATAGCCGATTTATCGACGGCATCGCCAAGGCGGGCATCGAGATCGACCGCAAGGTGCTCTCGGATCTCGCCATTCGCGAGCCGGCGGCCTTCAAGGCCGTCGTCGATCAGGCCAAGGCCGCCCTGCCTGCCCCAGCGGCCTGACACGCCTGACCGCGTCCCGATCGGATGGGATCGTCCGATCGGCGACGAGCGTCCCCTCTTCAGCCAATCCGGGCATGCCGTCCGGCGGAGGCACCATCCGGCCGGATGGTGCCTCAGGGCGTCGGAGGGGGCCGCGGGGTGCACCCGGGCGGCGGCATGAGGCCGTTGCCTTCCGGCGCGCATATCCGCACCGGCAAAGCCTTCCAGCCGCGCCGCGTTCATGCGGCAGCCGGCGCTCGCGATGTCAACCGGAGCCGTCGAGGCACCCATGAGCGATATGTCCGTCCTTGAAGCCGGTCTCCTCGCCGAGATCGAGGGCGCGCCAGACGAGGCGGCAATCGAGAGCGTCCGTGTGGCGGCTCTCGGCAAGAAGGGCAGCGTTTCCGAGCTGCTGAAGACCCTCGGCGCCATGACGCCGGACGAGCGCAAGGCTCAGGGGCCGCTCATCAACGGCCTGCGCGACCGGGTGCAGGCGGCGCTCGGGAAGCGCAAGGATGCGCTGGCCGCGGCCGCGCTCAGCGCGCGGCTCGCCTCCGAGCGTCTCGATGTGACGTTGCCGGTGCAGGAGGCGCCGCAGACGCGCGGGCGCATCCATCCGATCAGCCAGGTGGTCGACGAACTCACCACCATCTTCGCCGACATGGGCTTCTCGGTCGCCGAAGGGCCGGACATCGAGACCGACTTCTATAACTTCACGGCGCTCAACTTCCCCATCGGCCATCCGGCGCGGGAGATGCACGACACCTTCTTCCTCCCGGCCGATGCGGCCGGCGAGCGCAAGGTGCTGCGCACCCACACCTCGCCGGTGCAGATCCGCACCATGCTGAGCGCGCCGCCGCCGATCCGCGTGATCTGCCCGGGACGGACCTACCGCACCGATTCCGACCAGACGCACACGCCCATGTTCCATCAGGTCGAAGGCCTGGTGATCGACAAGGGCTCGCACCTCGGCCACCTGAAATGGGTGCTGGAGGAGTTCTGCAAGGCCTTCTTCGAGGTCGACAGCGTCAAGATGCGCTTCCGGCCTTCGTTCTTCCCGTTCACCGAGCCGTCGGCCGAGGTCGATATCCAATGCTCGCGCAAGGGCGGCGAAATCCGCTTCGGCGAAGGCGACGACTGGCTGGAGATCCTGGGCTGCGGCATGGTGCACCCGAACGTGCTGCGCAACTGCGGCCTGGACCCCGACGAGTACCAGGGCTTCGCCTGGGGCATGGGCATCGACCGCATCGCCATGCTCAAGTACGGGATGCCGGACCTGCGACCGTTCTTCGACGCCGACGTGCGCTGGCTGGAGCACTACGGCTTCCGCCCCCTCGATCTGCCGACGCTCGCCGGCGGGCTGACGTCGTGATCATGGCAGAGACACGATGAAATTCACCCTTTCCTGGCTCAGGGACCACCTCGATACCTCCGCGTCGGTCGAGACCATTGCGGACACGCTGACGCGCATCGGCCTCGAGGTCGAGGGCATCCGGGACCCCGCCGCCGAGCTGGCCGCGTACCGCGTCGCACGGGTGATCTCGGCCGAGCAGCACCCCAACGCCGACCGGCTGCGCGTCTGCATGGTCGACGACGGGTCCGGCACACCGATCCAGGTGGTGTGCGGCGCGCCCAATGCGCGGGCCGGCATGACATCCGTGTTCGCCCCTCCGGGCACCTATATCCCCGCCAAGGACCTGACCCTGGCGGTGGGCACCATCCGCGGCGTGGAGAGCCGCGGCATGCTGTGCTCGGCCTTCGAGCTCGGCCTTTCGGACGACCATGACGGCATCATCGACCTGCCTGCCGATGCGCCCGTCGGCCAGCCCTACGCCGCCTGGGCCGGACTCGACGATCCGGTGATCGAGATCGCCGTGACGCCCAACCGCGCGGACGCGCTCGGCGTCTTCGGCATCGCGCGCGACCTCGCCGCGGCGGGCCTCGGCACGCTCAAGACGGCGGCGATAAAGCCCGTGCCCGGCCAGGCGCCCTGCCCCGTCGGCGTGACGCTTCCCGAGGGCGACGACCGCCGCCTGTGCCCCGCCTTCGCGCTGCGCCTCGTGCGCGGGGTACGCAACGGGCCCTCGCCCCAATGGCTGCAGCGCCGCCTTGCCGACATCGGTCTGCGGCCGATCAATGCGCTGGTCGACATCACGAACTATCTGACATTCGACCATGCCCGGCCGCTGCACGTGTTCGATGCGGCCAAGGTGGCCGGCAACCTCACCGTCCGCCGCGCGCGCGACGGCGAGGAACTGCTCGCCCTGGACGGCCGCACCTACCGGCTCGACCCGGGCGTGGTGGTCATCGCCGACGACGACGGCGTGGAATCGCTCGCCGGCGTGATGGGCGGCGAGCATTCCGGCGTCTCCGAGGCGACGACCGATGTGCTGATCGAAGCGGCGCTCTGGGATCCGCTCAACATCGCCCAGACAGGGCGGCGGCTGGGGATCTCGACCGACGCACGCTATCGCTTCGAGCGGGGCGTCGACCCGGCGATGACCCTGCCCGGGCTCGAGCTCGCCACCCGGCTCGTCCTCGACCTCTGCGGCGGCACGCCGAGCGACGTCGTGTTGGCCGGCGAGGTCACCCCCCCGCGGCGCGAGATCGCCTTCCCCTGGAGCGAGGTGGAGCGGCTCACGTCGCTCTCCGTACCGCAGGCCGACATGGAGGGCATCCTTGCCTCGCTGGGCTTTGCCGTGAACGGAAGCAGCGACGGCGCCACCGTCGTGCCGCCCAGCTGGCGCGCCGACGTGGAAGGCAAAGCCGACCTCGTCGAGGAGATCGTCCGCATCGCCGGCATCGACCGGGTGCCGTCGACGCCGCTCCCGCGGCTGAACGAGGGCGTGCCCAAGCCGGTGCTGACACTGCTGCAACGGCGCACGCGCGCCGCCAAGCGGCTGCTGGCCGCCCGCGGCCTGGTGGAGGCCGTCACCTACTCCTTCATTCCGGAGGACGAGGCCAAACTCTTCGGTGGTGGCACGGCCACTTTGAAACTCGTCAATCCGATCGCCGCCGACATGTCCGATATGCGGCCGAGCCTGCTGCCCGGGCTGCTGAAGGCGGCTCAGCGCAATGCCGACCGCGGCTATGCCGACACGGCGCTGTTCGAGGTCGGGCAGATCTTCGCGTCAGACGAGCCGGGTGGGCAGAGCATCAGCGCCACGGCGGTGCGACGCGGCACGGCCCGCCCGGCCGGCACCGGCCGGCATTGGGAGGGCGGCGGTGAACCGGTGTCGATCTTCGATGCCAAGGCGGACGCGTTCGCGCTACTGACCGCCCTCGGCGTGTCTACGGCCGGCGTGCAGATCGTGCCGGGCGGTCCGGCCTGGTACCACCCCGGCCGCTCGGCCAGGCTGCAGTTCGGGCCCAAGACCGTCATCGGGGCCTTCGGCGAGTTGCACCCCTCGACGCTCAAGGCGCTCGGCGCCAAGGGGCCGATCGTCGCGTGCGAGATCGTGCTGGACCTGCTGCCAGCGCCCAAGGCGAGGCCAACCAAGGTCAAAGCCAAGCTTGTCTTGTCCGATCTCCAGCCGGTCACCCGCGACTTCGCCTTCGTCGTCGACAGCACGGTCGCAGCCGGCGATATCCTACGGGCAGTGGCCGGCACGGACCGAGCGCTGGTGGCGGACACCACCGTCTTCGACGTCTACGAGGGTCCCCATGTCGGCGACGGCAGGAAGTCGATTGCCGTGAGCGTCCGCCTGCAGCCGACCGAACGCACCCTGACCGACGCCGACATCGAAGCCGTCTCGACCAGGATCGTCGAGGCCGTGGCAAAGCGGACCGGCGCCACGTTGCGGACATAAGATTGGCGCTTCTCTTTGCGCTATAGGCCGGGCGCCCGATGTGCCGGCGAGCCATCGGCGGGCGTTCGAAGGAGACCTCGCACCGTGAAGGCCGCTCTCGTCCTTGCTCTCCTGGTCGTACCCGCCGCGGCGTGGGCGCAGGCGCCGCTGCGGACGATCGACGATTGCGAGCGCTTCGAGGAGCCTCTCGCCTACAATGCGTGCCTGGCCAAGTTCGGCCCCGAGCGGGGCGCCGGCCCGCAGACGACGTCGGAGGTGTCGGACGACAAGGATGACGGTCGCGGCAGGGAACGCAAGAGTGCCGCGCTCGGCAGCGGCGGCGGCCAGGAAGCGAAGGCAAGGCCGTGGCGGACGTCGCGGAGCCGCAACGGCCGCGTGTCCGCGAGCTTCGATGTCTCGCCCTACTTCTCCGGCAAGTCGTCGCGGCGGCACTACGGCAAGCGCTCCTATGGACGCCGCCATTAGAGCATTTCGAGCGGAGTGGACGCGGGTTCGCGTGAATAAAATGAGACAAAACAAATAGATAGTGCATTTCCGCGATTCGGAGAAACGCAGAATTGCTCAAGTGGGCTCTGCGATTGGATAGAACCACCCGATTGCAGAGAAGCGCTTCGGATTCAAAAACCTGGCGCATCTCCATCCGGTCGGATGGGCCTCTCAGCCCGCAGCGTTCGACACGGCGGCAATCCCGGACAGGGGATTGTCCGGGTCCCAGGCGTAGCGCAGCGTCTCGAACCGCATCGAACGGGCGTCCACCATCAGCAGCCGGCCGACCAGACCCTCGCCGAAGCCCACGACCTCCCGCACCACCTCGATCGCCATCAGCGATCCCATCAGGCCGGCCAGCGCGCCGAGCACCCCGGCTTCGGCGCAGGTGGGGATGGCACCGGCCGGCGGGGGCGCCGGAAACAGGCAGCGGTAGCTGGGATTGGGCTCGCCTTCGGCATTGCGCTCATGGGCGCGGATCGTGGTGAGCGTGCCGTCGAACATGCCGAGCGCCGCGGTGACCAGCGGCTTCGCCTCGTGGTAGCAGGCGTCAGACACGGCGTAGCGCGTGGCGAAATTGTCGGAGCCGTCGGCGACCACATCGAAGCTGCGGACCAACTGGCGGGCATTGGCCGAATCGAGTCGCGCCTGCATGGCGTCCACGTGCACGTGCGGATTGAGGCGGCGCACCGCCTCGACAGTCACCTCGACCTTGGAGCGACCTACGTCCTCGGTGGCGAACAACACCTGCCGCTGCAGGTTGGACAACGACACATGGTCGTCGTCGATGAGCCCGATATGTCCAACGCCGGCGGCGGCAAGGTATTGGACGAGGGGCGCTCCCAGGCCGCCGGCGCCCACCACGAGCACCCGTGCCTGCTTCAGGCGCGTCTGTCCCGGGCCGCCGATGTCGTGCAGCACGAGGTGGCGTGCATAGCGTTCGACCTCTTGGTCGTCGAGCATGGGTCCACCTTTCCGTCGCCGCGTCGGGCGAACGCGCAATTGTCGGTGCGCGACGACCGTGGTCGGCTGGCGATTCCGTGCCGGGTCGAGGTATGCAACCTTGCCAGCCGATCCGCCACCGTCCGAGAGCTTCCAGATAAGGTTCGTGGATGCATCACGCCAAGACTTCATCGCTCCACCGCGCACGCCGGCCCGGCGCCCCGCCCCGGGTCGCCCTCCGGCTATGGGCGGCCTGCGCGCTGGCGCTCGCGGCAGCCCTGCCGGGCTCAGCCCTCGCCCAGCAGCCCGGCCCGGCGCTGGTGCTGGACGAGAGCGATCCGATTGCGGCCGGGTTCGCGGCTTCGGCCCGTGCCGGAGCCGCGCGGTTCCAGAGCGAAGGGGGAGCCGCCGTTGACATCCAGATCGCCACGGCCGCGCAATCGGAGCAGGTGCTCCGACGCGCGGCGGATCAGGGCCGCTTTCCCATCATCGCGGTCGGCCGCAGTCAGGCCGGCGCCGTCGACAAGGTGGCCAAGACCTATCCCAACCTGCGCTTCACCATCGTCGACGGCATCGTCGGCCTGGCAAACGTGCGCTCCATCGTCTTTCGCCGCGAGGAGAGCGCCTATCTCGCCGGCTTCCTCAGCGCTCGCGTATCGGCCGCCGGGCGGATCGGCTTCATAGGAGGCGTCGACGACGCGGAGACCCGGCAGGTGCTGTGCGGCTTCGCGCAGGGCGCGCGCGCCGCCAAGCCCAACGTCGAGCTGTTCCAGAACATGATCGGCGCACCAGGCGAGGCCGCTGCCAACCGCTCGGCCGGCACCGACCTCACCCGCGGCCAACTGGATCGCGGGGCCGACGTGGTGATGGAAGCGGCGCGCCTCAACGGAGTTGGCGTCCTGCGGACGGTCGCGGATGCTGGGCGCCTGGCCGTCGCCTCGGACATCGACCAGAACGCCCTCTTTCCCAGCACGATGCTGGCGTCGGCGGTCAAGCGGGTCGACACGGCCGTGCTGGCGACGCTCATCGCCGGCCGCGACGGGACGTGGCAGCCGGGCATGGTCACGTTGGGACTCAAGGAAGACGGCGTCAGCCTCGCGCTCAACCCGGCGCTGCAGCCGCCGCTGGCCCCCGACATCACCCAGGCGCTCGACCAACGGCGCGCCGCGATTGCCGACGGCAGCCTCGTGGTGCACGATTTCGTTACCGACCAGAAGTGCCAGATGTAGCGCCCGGCGGACCTCTCCGCCCGGACTGGCCTTCAGGCCATCGCCTTCAGGTGAGTGATGCCGCCGCCGCCCGAAGCCTCGATGCGGCGAACCGCGTCGTCGAGCGGCTCGATCTCGACCATCATGTGAAAGCCGTTGGCGTGGATCAGCCGCTCGGCATCGAGCATCATGCCGACGTGCCCCTTCCAGAACACCAGGTCGCCACGCACCAGGCCTGCGCGTTCGCCGGTAGCCTCGAGCGGACGTCCCAGGGAGGCGGCCTGCAGATCGCTGTCGCGCGGGCACGTGCGGCCGGCACTGCTCAGGCAGAGCTGCACGAGCGCCGAGCAATCCAGGCCCGACGAGGTGCGGCCGCCCCATAGGTAAGGCGTGCCGCGCAGGTGCTCTGCCACCGCCGCATAGTCGCCGACGACGGCATCGAGCGGCCGCAGGTGAGCGGCAAAGACAAAGCCGCCCTCCGCGGACAGATAGGGACCGCCGGCCGCGGGTTCGGACACATGGATGCGGGCGGCGAGTGGCAGCGCCCCGAGGGGCGGCCTCTTCATGTCCGGCGCGGGGTAGACGAAGGTGCGGGGCGCCTGGACCGCATGCGTTGGCCACGCGGCGCGCGCCGTCAGGTCGTCAGCGGGCAGGTAGCCCACGTAGCCGTCGGTGAGGAGCTGACCCCAGGCCCAGCCCTCGTCGTCGATCTCGAACACGTCGACGTCCTCACCATGGAGCGCCTCGGTGTCCAGCGCCGCATCGCGGCGCGGGGCGCGGCGGACCGGTGCGCAATAGGAAGCGACGCGCATGGGGCGCGGCTCGACGAAGCGGTCGGCCTCGACGAGACCGCGCAGACGCGCCGCAGCGAGGTCCGGCCGCGCCGGCAGCAGGCGCCGCTCGATCGTACTCATCGCACTTCTTTCGCCTTGGCCACCACCATGTCCGCCAGATGCTCGACGGCCAGCGCTCCCTTGACCGTTCGTTGGACAATGACGTTGCGGCGGTCGACCTCGTCCCGGCGGCGGGACAGCAGCTGCAACTTGCCCATGGTGTCGAGGGCACGGGTGACGACCGGCTTGGTGACGCCGAGCTTGCTCGCCAGGCCCCTGACGGTGTGAGGCGGCGTATCGAGATAGATGGTGAGCAGGATCGTCATCTGCCGGGCGGACAGATCATAGTCCCCGCCCCGGACAAGGCTGAGCATGACGTCGTGCCAGAGGGTCAGCGCCTCGCGGGGCCTGAGTTCAATGCTCATACGACAATCGACAGCGACATTCGGGTATCGCCCTGGACAACCGGCAGTGGCATGCAGCCATTGTCGACGCGCAGGCGTGCGCCCGCAAGTGCAGGCGCGCAGCAGCCTGCGTTTTTGTTCCGGCAGCGGATGAATGGCCCCTCGAACGCTCCGCGATCGGGCAGCGTCACGAGAGGCGCTCCTGATGCGACGAGCTGGCGCACCTCTGTGCAAGTGAATGATCTCATCCAATTGCGAAATGCCCTGGCCGGCGCTCGGCGTCATCCGTGAGCGGGATAACGCTCGCGCAACAGCGCGTAGATAAGGCGAGCGCCCTGCGCCTCGCCGCCCTCCGGGCGACCCGGCCTGGCCGACGGCGACCAGCCGTAGATGTCGAGATGCGCGTAGGACCTCGCCCTGCTCACGAACCGGCTGAGGAAAAGCGCCGCGGTTATCGAGCCGGCGAACGGGCCGCTGGAGACGTGGTTCACGTCGGCGATCTTGCTGTCGAGCATTTTCTCGTAGGGCGGCCACAGCGGCATGCGCCAGACCGGATCGTTGATGCGTTCGCCGAGTCGCGCCAGGTCGGCCGCCAAGGCGTCGTCGCGGCTGTAGAGCGGCGGCAGTTCGGGGCCGAGCGCAGTCCGCGCCGCGCCGGTCAAGGTGGCGAAATCCACCAGCAGCTCCGGCGCCTCCTCGTCCGCCAGCGACAGCGCGTCGGCCAGGATGAGCCGCCCCTCCGCGTCCGTATTGCCGATCTCGACCGTCAGGCCCTTGTGGCTCGGCAGCACGTCGCCCGGCCGGAAGGCCGATCCGGAAATGGCGTTCTCGACGGCCGGAATGAGCACCCGCAGCCGCACGTGCAGCCCGGCGCTCATGATCATGTCGGCAGCGGCGAGCGCGGCGGCTGCGCCGCCCATGTCTTTCTTCATCAGCAGCATGGCCGCGCTCGGCTTGATGTCGAGGCCGCCGGTATCGAAGCTCACCCCCTTGCCGACCAGCGTGACCTTGGGCGCATCTGTCGGCCCCCAGGCCATGTCGATCAGCCGCGGGGCGGTCGCCGACGCGCGGCCGACCGCATGGATCATCGGGAACTTCGCCTCGAGCAGGCCGTCGCCGACGATGCACCCGAAGCTCGCGCCATGGCGCTCGGCCATGAGGCGGACGGTGCGCTCGAGGCCATCGGGGCCGAGGTCGTTAGCCGGCGTGTTGATCAGGTCGCGGGCCAGGACGACGGCATCCACCTGGCGCCCGACCTCGGCGATGTCGACGCCCGGCGGCGCCACGAGGCTGATCTCGCCGCGCTTGGCGGTCCGATAGCGGTCGAAGCTGTAGCCGCCGAGCACGAAGGCGAGCACCGCGAGCTCGATGGGCTCCGGGGCATTGGCGAAGGCGTAGGTGCCGGCCGGCAGCAGCCCCGCCAGCGCACCGGCAAGGAAGGGATCGGGGCGCCTGGCATCGGGCCTGTCCAGGCCGAAGAGCACCGCGCCCAGGCCGCCGTCGGCCGCCGGCAGCACCAGCGCCTTGCCCGGCTGAGGCTTGAAGCCCTGCGCCGCCGCAAACGCGCGCGCCAGCGCCGGCAGTCCGGCGGCGACGTCCGGCCAATTGGCCTCGTCGACAAAATGGATGGGGACGGCGGATTGGTTGCTATGGGCCAAGAGGGAGGGGAGCACGGGCGCAATCCTCAACGCACGGGGACGGACATGCCCGATACCATGCCGGCGCGGCAACCGCGATGCGTCTTGGAGCTGGGGCCTGCCTCGCGCCTCGGATCAAGCGCAACGCCGCTTGGGGCGATGGCGCCGCGGCCGGCTTAAGCCTGCGGCGCGGCAGGCGCCCGCGCTCAACCGCGGCGGGCGGCGGCGTATTCAGGCGTCCCGGGCTCGTTCAGCACGCCGGTGAGGCCGCTTCGCAGCGTGCCGAGGGCCGTCACGATGGCCACGGCAATCAAGGCGGCGATGAGCAACTGCTCGATCGCCGCGGCGCTGAAGCGCTGGCCATTCGGCGGGGTGGCGCGTCCTCCACGCATCATCGCCATGTCGCTCGCCTCTCCTCTCGGCTTCTTGTCGCCGTCGATGGAGTGACCTTGGGGCCGCCGCCGTTGCGCGTGCCTTAAGGAGTGAGCTTAACGAATGCTGTGCGTGGGATCGGCGCCCAAGATGGTTAACGCCGGCTGAACCGGCCGACGCCCGGCTCAGAGCGTCTGGTTGTAGGGTCCGACCTCGGGGTTTTCGCGGAGGATGGCGTCGAGGGCGTGGAAC
>NZ_BMGG01000015.1:0-1049 GCF_014640075.1 Chelatococcus reniformis
TCCTTCATCCCGGGATCGTCCGTCATATTGAAGAGGCGGACCGCCAAAACTCGTCCTGACGACTCAGCTGTGACGTTGGCGAGCATGTCAGCTGCCAAGTTGCCGGACGCATAGACGTGGGAGGCGTCGAAAGGCACGCCGTTGGAGTCCGCCGGCAAGGCAGCAAGGCCGGCCGACAGGATGTGGCGGAAATCGGCGCCGGCGAGGACACCTCCTCCAATGGGATCGCGGGCGGCCTCCTCCCGTACGGACAGGGGCGCCCCTTCAAGGTTCAGGGCTACCGCGGTGGCCAGCATCTCAATGTGACCGAGCTCCTCCGTCGCGGTGTTGAGCAGCATATCCCGATACTTAGCAGGGCCACGCGCGCCGAATGCCTGGAACATGTACTGCATGGCAACACGGATCTCGCCCTCGACGCCCCCGATCGCCTGCTGTAGCGCGCGGGCAAAAACCGGGTTGGGGGTGTCGACGCGGACCGGATACTGCAGCAACCCATCAGTGTAGAACATTTTCGTAGCCTCAGCGCTGGGACATTTCGGTCAGGCGCACAATTGGGATGGAGGGCATGGCTAGCCAGCAGACGGCTGCCACGACGGCCTAACGTGGAGAACCGAGGCATGTTCCGACGTCTTTGTACGCTGTTGCTCAGAATACGCTCATCCCGTACACCTAAGGTTACGTATAAATTTCCAAACGCCACGTTTAGACCGAGCTTGCTAATAAAAAAATTAGCCGTGGCGGCACGATTATCTGCAATTTCTGTGTAACTTCGGCGCAGCTGAACGGTTGTACCCCATCATCGAAGAAGGAAGCTACGCCATGACCGCGAATCAGGAGACCCGGAACTTCTTCGTTGTGGGCTTGCGCGACGCCCATGCGTTAGAGAACCAGGCCCTCTCCCTAATCGATCGGCAGCTTGACCGGTCAGAAAGCTATCCAGAAGTTGCTGAGATGCTTAGGCAACATAGGGGCGAGACCGAGCAGCAGATTCTCCGCCTTCGAGAGATATTGACAAAGCTGGATGAGTCTCACTCGGGCATGAAGGACGT
>NZ_BMGG01000015.1:1059-44573 GCF_014640075.1 Chelatococcus reniformis
CAGCGGACGACGAGATCATCAAAAACTCTCTCGCGAACTTTGCCTTTGAGAACTACGAAGTTGCCAGCTACCGGAGCCTGTTGACCGTAGCGGAAGCGGGAGCGTTCGCGTTCGCGACCCCGTTGCTTACTCAGTCTCTCAACGAGGAGCAAGCGATGGCCGACTGGATTGGCAGCAACCTTCCCGCGCTGACGACGAAGTATTTGTCATTGCGTTCGCATGGCATGCAAGCTGACCGATGAGCGACTCGAACCCCGGCCCGGCCAATTTAGCAGGTTGGACCGTGGCCTACTTCAATTTTGAAACCGCCTACGGCTCAGTCGCTAGTACGGTCATTAGGACCAATGGTTCCGAGTTGCTTTCTGAAATGCAGGCTGTGGACCGTCATGACGAGACGTTCAGAATTTGCGCAGTCCTCGAATTGACCTATGTCAGCTCGTTGACTTAGCGTCCGCTGATAGTATGCAGCACGACCGCTAATCTCGAGCAAGTAACCGAACGTCCTTCTCAGGGCAATTTTTATGTCCGACTCCCATGGATTGGAGCATCCCATGCAAAGACGCGCGCTTATTCTGGCAGCCGCAGGTGTACTGCCGATTGTCTCTGTTGCATATGCAGCGCCGCCTACGGCAAGCCCGATCGGATCAATGGAGGAAAAACATGTCCGCGACACACTCGCCACCGGAAAGCTCGCTCTTGAAACGAGCCGGATTGCGCTTCAGAAGGCCCAGCATGCGTGGGTGAAGAAATTCGCTCAGTTCGAGGTTGCGGAGCAAGAGACGCTGGCCGACGTTCTTCGGGTGGCAAGCCCTGCTGCGACGTCGGCTCCGCCAGCCGGCCAACCTGATGAGGTGGGCGAGCTGGCCAAATACTCCGGAGCCGAGTTCGACGCCGCGTATATCAGGCTTCAGCTTGACGGGCACAACAACCTACTCGCCATCCAAGAGGAGTACATCAAATCAGGCAAGAACCCGTCACACGCGGGGATTGCCAAGCTGGCTCGCGGTCAGATCAAGGAGCACATCGAGCTGCTCAACACGATAAGGCAGCAGGGCAAGGGCTGAGCGAACCAAACGGTCGCCGCCGTCGAGGGCAACAGCGCTGAATGAACCCGCTGCTGAACGGCAAAGCCGCGGTCACCTCGCGGTGCGGGGGCCGCCTGATCCGCGACGCCGACTTAGCGGCCGCGGCGCACGACGTACTTGCGCCAGGTCGCTCGCCTCCTCGACGGTCGAAACCTGGCACTGCCCGCTTCAGCCATCAGGGGCACGCGCTGCTCGGAATGGCGGAGACGCCACTGGGTGGGTGACATGCCAGGCGCTCGCATCTGCGAGGTTCACGGCGGCACCGATCTCATCTGCGCTCATCGTCGTGCTGCCCAGCAGGTGCGCCGCTGGCTCAAATCGAACGTCGTCCAGCAGGCGCCCGAAGCTCGTGCCTTCCGCCGCGAAGACTCCAGCCCGAGCGCTTCACGCTGGTAGGCGAGCCCCAACTGTGGGAACATAGAACCTTGCGGCGCCATAGCTGCCAGTGAACTCCGCTTTCCCCGCCCCGGCCTGGCTGGTCTCGCAAAGAGGCGAACGTGCCAAACAAGAACTACTTGCGCGCGTGGATATCGACATCGAGATCGGCGACACCCAGCTTCCGCGGCAACGAGAGCTCATCGCCGACCTTGAAGCGCGCGGCCAGCCATCTGCCTTCCCGCGGGAGATCCTCAGAGAGCTGGAGCTGATCCAGGAGAGGCACATCGCTCTTCGCGAAAAGCTGCGGGCGGAAGTGACGCGACGCGCCTGGTTGCGCAGGACGCCGCCGCCGATCGGCGCATCAATGGCTCGATTGCGCCTCGGTCTGCGGGCGGCCGCCCAATCACCTCGGCCGATGGTCAAGGCCCGAGGTAGCTCTTCCCCCGGAGGCTCTGTTGGATCTCCAGCACCAGCATCGACGGGATGTAGGTCGGGGCGTTCGGGTCCAGACTCTCGATACGTGCCGCGCAGTTGCGGCCGTACTTCTGCGGCTTTCGGCGCAGATCATAAGGGCTGTTTGGCCAGCGGCGGATGAACCGATAGAGCTGTTCCCCCAACGTGGCGTTGGACCCGAATCGCGCGACGCAGGCCGCGCCTGGAGGCGCCGCCGCGAGGGCAAAGGCGGCAGGCGAACGGGGTCTCGAGGTGCGGGTACGCCGACGTGGTGTCCCAAAGTGGGCAGCGGGTATAGAACATTTATAGAACACATCGCTGTGCGCCCCACCGATTGCAGGTTTTGCTCACCCCACCGTCGCCAGCGCCAGTAGGCGAAACTGCTGTTCCAAAGCCAAATCACGGCCTCTCCGGCGGCGCCAGCCTCCCAAATACGCCCATGTATTGCGCATCGTGGCCATCAAAGTGGTGACTACCTGGAACAAACGCTTCCCGGCCTTCTTACCCTCGCGCCGTAGGTAAGGGATATCGCAATGAAAATGATGATTCTGAGCATCTGCGCCATCGGGTTGGCCAGCAGCGCACTCTCACAGACCGCCCCGGCGCAAAATCCCAATGCGCCTTCTAACCCGGCTGTCTCCGCCAAAGAGGGCAACAATCCGGGGGCGCCCGCTCCCGGCGCCAACAGCTTCACCGAAGCCCAGGCCAAGAGCAGAATTGAGGCGAAAGGCTACAATGAAGTTATGAGCCTGAAGAAAGGGGATGATGGGATCTGGAGAGGGGCCGCATCGAAAGATGGAAAAACCCACCAAGTTGCTCTCGACTATCAGGGAAACGTCGTCGCCAAGTAACATTAAACTCAACAGATGGGGATTATCATGAAACAAACCATAACCGGTCTCTTTGATTCTTACGATGCGGCTCGCTCTGCGGTAGAACAACTTGAGGCAGAGGGCGTGCCGCACAGTGACATCAGCTTGGTCGCCAATCACGGCGAGGGAGCCGCTGACGATCGAGTGCGAGAGAGCGATACAGGTGAGGATGCTGCAAAGGGCGCGGGCATCGGTGCTGTAATCGGTGGAGCGGGAGGCTTGTTGGCGGGCCTCGGCATGCTGGCCATCCCGGGGATTGGTCCAGTCGTCGCCGCAGGCTGGCTCGCGTCGACCGCGGCAGGAGCCCTAACGGGGGGAGCCGTCGGCGGTGCGGCTGGTGGCCTGATTGGAGCATTGACCGATTCCGGCGTCCCAGAGAACGAAGCCAATGTTTACGCAGAAGGCGTGCGTCGTGGCGGGACTCTGGTTTCGGCACGCGTAAACGACGAGCAGGCGTCGGCAACCCGAGCAATTCTCCAACGCAATAACGTCGTCGACCCGGTTCAAAGGGGCGAGACTTACCGAAAGGCAGGGTGGTCCAGGTTCGATCCTGAAGCCTCTCCCTACACACCAGCGGAGATCGAGCGCGAGCGCGCCAGTTACCGTTAAGCGAAGTAGCGTCCGCAGAGAGAGATGGCTCAGCTTTGGCCGGGCCATCTCCGTTTCGCGGTCAAGCTATCGGGCGGGCCACGTCGGATACGTATGGCTCGGCTAAATGTTCGGGCTCGCGTGGGCCTCGGTAACCGGACGCGACCGCTAGGCCCTCAGCATGAAGGAGCCACCCGCACGCGGCGGGACACAGGCGCTGTGCTCTCGATCAGGCCACAAAGGCGAGGAACAACATCCCTCGCCGCGCGTATCCAGCGAGGCCGACCATATGCGGTGGAGCAAAATTGCAAGAGAATTTGGCGCAACGGAGCTACTCCCGCGCATTGCCCGATCGAACTGGGCGTCGCTTCACCACACGACTGGCATACGTGGAAGCTGGTCGCGGCCCGCCGGTCGTGCTGATACACGGCGCGCTTGTTGCGCTGGACGACATGGTCCTGAGTATCATGCCCCTGCTCAGCCGGCAGTTTCGCACGATAGCGTTCGACCGCCCCGGGCACGGCTTCAGCAGGCGAGCAAGGCTGACGGAAGCGAGCTCGTGGGCTCAGGCGAGAGCTGTTCGGGCGGCGTGCGAGGAACTGGGGATCCTTCGCCCAATAATCGTTGGACATTCGTTCGGGGGCGCCGTGGCGCTCGCGCATGCCATTCTTTATCCGGCCCATACAACGGGGGTGGTCGCGCTCGCTCCAATCGTCAGCACTGAGCCACGGCTTGAGCAGCTTCTCTTTGGTCCTCTAGCTCCACCCTTGTGGGGTGACTTCATACAGTCACTCTCGGTGACGCGGGCGTTACAGGATCGACTGCTCAGGATACTGTGGCGCTCAATGTTCTTGCCCCAACAGGTCCCACCGGGGTTCGCTGCCCTGTTTCCATTCGAGCTCGCAGCACAGGATGGCGCCATGATCGCTACCGGCGAGGATGCTGTCGGGGCTATCCCGGCGCAGATGTTCAATGACCTCGCTTATATGACCTCGTCAGTCCCTGTGCGCGTTCTGGCTGGAACGCACGATCTGGTTGTGAACAATCATCTACATGGCGCGAAGCTGCCCCACCTGATGCCAGCTGCATCTATTGAGTGGTTGGATGGCCTTGGCCACATGCTGCACCATTTCGCCCCGGAGGCAGTGGCGTGCGCCGTCGAGGAACTGGCACGGCTTCCCAGCTGATCAATGCCGACGAGCCCTGACCCGGCACTCGATCGTACTCGGCCTGGGAAAGCTGCCTGTCACACCCGTAACACCTGTCACACCCGAAAAAATCAGAGAGAGAGGCTGAGGCGACGGCCTTTCCGCGCGGCTCCAGCCTCGCCGGGCCCGCGATTGTCCGCGAACGGGTCAAGGGTGACGGGATACTGCGGCGGCTCGCATGGCGTCTGAAGGAGGTCGAGGCGGCGCAGTTGGCCTACGGGATAGCTGGACGAGTCTACTACGGACGGATGGTGACGACGACCGACCCTCGCCAAGGCGGCGGGATCGACCTATCGTCGTCGCATGGGATGGCGGGTTGCGCGGAAGTTCGACGACGGCCGGCGGGCGGAGCGCAGGGTCCGACCCTTGCAGGAACGGTTCGCATGGCGCCGGATCGACGGGGTGTCCTCGTCGCCGCCTTCTAGGTTGCGTATCCGTCGCTGGGGTGAGCGATGACCAGTCTCGTCGCCAAGCTGAAGGAGCTGTACGACGGCGACAGCAAACAGGCTTACCGGTTCCGCTACGCGCTCCTCGCCTTTGATCTCGCGACCATCCTCTTCGTGATTGCGTCGTCTTTCTGGCCGTTGACGCCGCTCATCATCGTGCTGGACGTGATCATCGGGCTGATCGTCCTGAGCGACTTCCTCGCGAGGCTGTACATCAGCGACAAACGGATCCGCGAGTTCCTCCGGCCTTCGACCTGGGCCGACATTATCGCCATCGTTGCGTTCCTGGCGCCCGTGCTCGGACACGGGGCGGGGTTCCTCCGCATCCTGCGGACGCTGCGGCTCTTGCGAACCTACAACGTGGTGCAGCGCCTTCGTGCCGACAGTACGTTCTTCCGGCGCAACGAGGACGTCATTGTCGCGGTAACGAACCTCTCGGTCTTCCTCTTCGTGATGACTGGCATCGTCTACGCGACCCAGCATCAGTCGAACCCGGCGATCAGGCATTACGTGGACGCGCTCTACTTCACGGTGACGTCGCTCACGACAACCGGCTACGGCGACATCACGTTGCCGGGAACCACGGGCAGGGTCATCTCGGTGGTCGTGATGATCTGCGGCGTCACCCTCTTCCTTAGGTTGGCGCAGGTGCTGTTCAGGCCACACAAGGTTCGCTTCCCCTGCCCGACCTGCGCCCTTCAACGGCACGATCAGGACGCGGTGTGCTGCAAGGCATGCGGGACCGTTCTCAACATTCCCGACGAGGACGACTAGGCTTTGGAATGTCCCAGTCGAGAAGGGGGCTGGGTCGTGGTGGCGGAGACGGGGCAAAAGTGAGGGCGCCCATACTTTTGCGGCAGGTTGCCGAACCATGGGCGCCCACGGTTTTCAAAACAGTCGCCGGCGATGGTTTTGCTCAGGCTACCGCCACCCTAGCCGTCCCTCCCCGGGCCCCTAGATAGAACGGTCCCACGTCAACGCAGGAGCAAGCCATGGCCGATGAAAACCGCGGGCCTACAGGCCCTTGCGAGCGCCATGCTACGGAGTGCCCCAAGGAGGACGTGACAATGCGAATGGTGATCGAACTACCCGATGCGCCGGGGCGTCTCCGACTTCCTGAGCGGGGGCAGCTGGTCGCTGCTGGCCGAGTTCGTGGAAATCGAGAGCGGCGAAGGAGCGCGCGGCCGAAGCTCGCCGACGCGATGGCGCTCTGCCGGATCCATGGCGCAACGCTCGTCATCACGTGACGCGCATTTCCTGCTCGGGCTGCAAAAGGCAGGGGTGAGGTTCGTGGCGTCGGCATGCCCGAGGCGAACGAAATGGCCGTCGGCATCATGGCGGTGGTAGCCCAGGCCGCGAGGAAGATGATTTCCCGCCCGCACCAAGGCGGCGCTCCCGCTGCAAAGGCGCGGGGCGTCAAGCTTGGCAACTCGGCAAAAACCTGCGGAAGCATGACTAGGGGCGGCGCCTGGGCCGGGAGACGCAGACGGCTACCGCACGGGCGCGGGCCGGTGATTTGCGCCAGATCATTGCCGACTTGCGCACCAACGGGGCCACGTCGCTGCGGCATCTGGCGGACGGCCTCAATCAACGGCAGATCCCCGCGGCCCGCGGTGGCGCCTGGTCGGCTGCTCAGGTCAAGCGCGTGCTGGAGCAAGTCTGATTGGCAGGCGGGAACAAGGAGCCGTACCGCCGGTTTCGCGGTTCCTTCATCCCACGGAGGCCACGATGACAAACGTACCCGGATCCGCGCCAGCCATATCAATGAAGGAGTTCAACGACCGCGCCAAGCGCGTCTCTGGAGCTCTCGGCGAGGTTCGTCCCGAAGAGACCGAGGAGGCAGCGCCGGTAAGGCCGGAGGAGACCGTGAGCTTGGACAAGCTGGCCGAGGGCATCAAACCCCTGGAGGAGCGATAGCTCTGCCCCCGGCAGCGCCGCCGGCTCGCCGCCCTGATCCTTTGAGGACGGCGAGCAATTGCAGCGGGCCGCTTCGGTTCAGGCTGCCTGTGCGTTGACCATCTCCTCCGCCAATTCCGAGAGGATGCTGTCGGTGTTCTCCTCTTCGATCAACGTCTCTTTGAGTGGTCCTTCCGCATCACTCAAGCCAAGCTGCTTTGCCCAAGCCAGGAGCGTGCCGTAGCGGGTGATCTCGTAGTGTTCAACAGCTTGGGCCGCGGCGATAAGGCCGGCGTCGAGCGCCGGAGACCCCTTGAACTCCTTGATAACTTCCTCACCCTCGGCGAGAATCCCGCTCATAGCTTTGCATTCAAGGGCTTCGGGCTTCTCGCCGAGCGCTTTGAAAACCTTTTCCAGCCGGGTGACCTGCTCCTTCGTTTCCTCCAGGTGGACCCCGAAGGCCCCCCGAAGCTCATCCGACTGCGCTGCCGCCGCCATTTTCGGCAGCGCTTTCACGATGGCTTGCTCGGCGCCATAGGTGTCCTTGAGTTGGTGCAAAAGCAGGTCTTTCAGTGTCGCGTTTGGCATGTGGCCTCTCCTCAGCAGGGAATCAGGAAAGTGAGGCGCATGCCGTTGGTTCCAGGATGCGACGTCACATGAGACGTCGGTCCTGCGACCTTGCTTGCTGTCCGATGTAAGCTATCTGTTGACGTATCCCGCGCAGCGTCGTGCGCTGAGCTTCCGCGCCTCCCGCAGAGAATCACCCGCTGAGTTGCGAACTCCGACGGCGCAACATCATTCGTTGCTCTCTGGAGCAATCGCAGCACCAGGACCTTGGCGGAGTGTAGTCGTCCGCACCGTCGCAGTTCGATAAGCGAGAGGCGCGACGTGACGCTCGACCTTGACCGCCGTTCGCCATCGCCCAGGGGCTCGATACTCTTGCTGGGTGCGACCGGACTGCTCGGGGCCGCCGTGTTCGCCCGGCTCCGCGACCAAGGGACGGAGGTGGTTGCTGTTTCACGGTCGCGCGGGTCGGCGCTTCAGCGGCTGAGCGCGGATCGCGTTCTCCAGCTCGACCTTCGCACCGCCACCAGCGTGGAGCATTGGCTGCCGCACCTCATCGGCATTACGGCCGTCGTCAACTGCGCGGGCGTGCTCCAGGACAGCGCGCGCGACTCGACCTTGGCCGTTCATGTCGAAGCCCCGCGCGCCCTTTATGCGGCTGCCGAGCGCGCGGGGGTGCGCCGCATCAGAGGCCGAGCGCCAACTCATGGCGACTGGCCTCGACTGGGTGATCCTGAGGCCATCGGTCGTGGTGGGGCGCGCGGGCTATGGCGGGAGCGCATTGTTCCGCGGGTTGGCCAGCCTGCCTGTTCTGCCGCGGATGGATGGCGCAGGTCCGATCTCTGTCGTCCAGCTCGACGACGTCGTAGAGACCGTCATTCGGATGTTGCAGCCCGACGCTCCGACGCGCTTGGCTCTCGATTTGCCGGGCCCTGAGCCGATGCGGTTCGAGAGCGTGGTCGCCCAGTACCGTGCATGGCTTGGCTGGCGCCCGGCCAGAGTGATCAGCCTACCTTCACCGATCATGGCGGTCGCCTGGCGGCTTGGCGATTTGGCCGGTTGGCTCGGTTGGCGGGCCCCTATCGGGTCGACTGGCCGCCGCGAAATGGTCCGCGGCGCCGAGGGCGATCCGGGGAACTGGACGCAAGCGACCGGGATCGTGCCGCGCTCGCTCGGCCTCGCCCTCGCGGTCGAGCCTGCGTCGGTCCAGGAACGCTGGTTCGCCCGCCTATTCCTTTTGAAGCCGCTCATCTTTGCCGTCTTCGGACTGTTCTGGATCCTCACCGGCATCATCTCCATTGGCCCGGGCTATGGGATCGGGGTCGAGCTCATGGAAAAGGGCGGAGCAGATCGACGCCGGCCGTCTTGGCCAGGCGCACCAGCCGCTCGCGGGCTCGGTGCATCAGCAGGGCGTCGGTCGGGAAGCTGATCGCCTTCTCCTGCACCGTGGTGTCGACGATGACGCGGGTGAAGTCGGTCGGCTTGGCCGCGCGGGTCTTGACCGCGACCGCCAGGCTCTCCTGGACGAGCGCCGTCAACCGGTCCTCGCCCATACGTTGACGCCAGCGGGTCAGCGAGGAGCGATCGAAGGGCAACTCGTGCTGGAAAAACGCCTCGCCGCAGAAGAACTGGAAATAGAGGTTCTCGACCCAGCGCTCGCACAGCGCCTTATCCGACAGGTCGTGCATGTGCTTGAGGATGGCGAGGCCGGCCATCAACCGGGTGGAGAGCGGCGGCCGGCCCGGGGCGTCGGTATAGGCCGTGCCGAAGCTGCGTTCCAGGAGGCCCCAATCGATCGACCGCGCCAGCCGCACCCGCGGGTGATCGAGCGCGATGATCTGGTCCAGCCGTGCCCGGAACAGATCGCGTTGACCACCGTCGACTGGCTCTCTTGGCCGCATCGAAGCCTCCCCATCCCTGCCTGTGACAGCGATAGAATCACGACCATGCGGCCAGCGCAAATTGCAAGAAAACTGCCGTCCGTCAGGCCAAAATCGGCAAGTCCAAATACTTGAGAATGCCAGATCCTTGCGTGATATCAACCGCTTGAGCGTTCTTCACAGACGACTCTTCCGCAGCTGCGAACAGAGCACTGTGCTCGCCGCGAGAAGCTGCCCCCTCCCCTGACTACCAGGCGCATTCCAGCAGCGCGCCGAGCGTCTGTACATCCGGAATTGGCCTTGGGTTAGCTTGCACCCAAGCGTCGCGCAAGGCGACCTCAGCGATATGCGGGAGGTTATCCCGCCTAACTCCCGCATCCCTCAATCGCGCTGGCAATCCGAGGACGCTGACCAACTGAGCAACGGCATCATCAAGCGCCGCCTCTTTAGAGCCCATCGCCTCCAATAACGCAGATTGCCGATCATTGTTCGCCGACGCGTTGAACCGCAATACATGAGGCAGCATCACGCATGACGTCTCTCCATGCGGCATGCCTGCCACGCCACCAAGCGCATGTCCAATTCCATGGCTTGCCCCCATGTTGACCCCAGCCGCCATCCCCTGGCTGGCCAACCATGCCCCTATTTGGCAATCCAAGCGCGACGCCATGTCGTCCGGATCCTTCCTGGAGGCCAGAAGGGCGTTCGGCAGGAGGCTCGCGGCGTGAAGGGTTGTCGCATCGCTCAACGGCGTAGAGTTTGTCGAGCACCAGGTCTCCACAATATGGTCGATGGAACGCATTCCCGTGCCGTGCCAAAGTCGCGGCGGAGTGGCGAGGGTCATACGAGCATCCAGAATGACAATGCTTGGAGCGATTTCGGCGTGAAAGTAACCCTGCTTACGGCTCTCAGCTTCATTGGTGAAACCTGCTATACTTGTATACTCGCCGGCCGAAAGAGTGGTCGGGATCATGATATAGGGCGGACGTGGGTCGGCAGCAGGAAATGGCGGCAACAATCTATCCATTTCCTGGTGATCCAAAATATTATTTGCCAGGCACAATCTCGCAGCTTTGATTGCGTCGCAGACTGACCCTCCACCGAGACCAACAACACCATCCGCCTCCGTGTCCCGCAACAACGTCGCTATTCCCGTAACGTTCTCGCGCGGAACATGGGCGCGCACCGCGTCGAACTCGCCCGAGTAAGCCGCCCCGATCGCGGCTCGGATACCTTCTATCAGACCGCCTGAGTTCGCCAGGCTGCGATTCGTAACGAGCACAACCCGAGTTAAGCACAGCTGCCGAATCGCATCCGGCACAGCTTGCCTCGCGGGGACTCCATATGAGATCGACTGTCCAGGTGCGGGTCGATGATAGCCCGATCGCATGCTTTGCTATCTCCCTTGGATCAACTTAAAGGGTGTCTAGCGTCGCGGTTCGCGGCTGTCGCCGTCTGCTCCCTCCGCCCAGAGCACAAATGGCAACACCTCTTATTCGACGCCTCGAGACGGACCTGCCTGCCGCGAACTATTGGCCTGGGGGCTTCTCAACGTGCTGCCAACGTCGGCCATCAAATCGAACCATCGGAAAGTCTTTGAAGGGGCTGCGTTCAGTGGCGGTAACTTTAAACCTCAACCCCGGCATAAACAGAGGAGGGGAAATGTCGACATCGGTTGCCATCTTCATGATGTTCTGGCGCGTCAGATCATCGCCAGCTCTTTTCAGTATATCAACTAAGATACTGCTGGTTGCATATGCGTAAATGAAGGTGAAACTCTCAGCATCCTCCTTTGGCAGATAGCTGGCCATGAAAGCTCTATAGGCACGGACGTCGCTATCAGCACTCACTTTGGGATCAGTGACGTCTTTGACAGCCGTATGCGTCAGAATTCCCTTGGCATTTTCGAGCCCCGCTGGTGCAAGGACGAGGGGAATTGAACCCGACGTCCAACTCAAGTATATTTGCGGCTTCCAATCTAGTTCTCCTATTTTTCGAATCGCCTGGGCGGAAGCCTTTGCCAGCGCGCCCAGAACCACAACGTCAACCCCGGCATTTCGCAGGCTAACGATCTGCGAGTCGACCGTCGGATCGGCGAACTGATAAGGTTGTTCGCTCACTATGAAGCGTGCGGCGTCAGCTCCGAAGCCGTCCTTTAATCCGCTAATATAATCACGCCCAAAATCGTCAGCTTGATAAAGAATTCCAACCCTAGCATTTTCATTCCTCCGCTTAATGTCGATCGCAAACAGCTTCGCATCAAGGTAATATGCCGGAACAGCTTTTGTCGTCCAAGGATTCTCGCTCGCTATATCGAATGTGACTGCCCCGGAATTCGCCAGAATCTGCGGAACTTGTCTTTGCGTCAGATAACGGCGTACAGCAATATTACCCGCCGTTCCTTGCGAATTGTATATGAACAGGACGTTATCGGATTCGACCAGCTTACGCGTCTTTTCGATAGCCTTGGGCGGCGACAAGCCGTCGTCCTCGCATAGCAGCGTGAGTTTGCGGCCATTGACCCCGCCACGGTCATTCACCATCGAAAAAAAGGCTCGCGTCGCCGCGCACGTCAACCCGTAGGCCGACGCCGGACCGCTCAGCGGCACGGTCATTCCAATCTTGATATCGGTGTCGCTCGCGCCCGGGTCATACTTTCCTTGAGCGACCGCAGCACCCGCGATCAACATGGCCGAAAGCGGCAACATGCTTGCCACACGCCGCACGGTTTTCATTTCCCTGGCCCTCCCTTTATCTTTTGAGCCGCCGAACTCGATCATGAGCGAAGCGTGCGTCGCGGCCGCCCCTACAAGGCGGATGCAGCCGTTAAGCCGGCGCAGCAGGCTACAGAGCCGATGCGACGATCACAGAAGCCTCGCTTTGAGCTGAAGGGCGGCTAGTGCCACCTCACTCTCGGCGACCCCGATGAACTTGCCCATCGTGACAAAGCCGTGCAACTGGCCTTCAACGAGCCGATAGGTAACTGGAACGCCTGCTTGCTCGAGCTTGGATGCGTAAGCCCTCCCCTCGGAGAGGATCGGATCAACCCCAGCTGCCATGACATAAGCAGGCGGCAGCCCAGCATGGGATTCTGCCAGCATCGGAGATGCACGCCAGTCGCTGCGGTCGGCGACGCCGTTCAGATAATGATCGCGAAAATAGTCGAGCCCGCCCGTGGTCACCGGCACGCCCGTCGTGAGCTCCTTTTCGGGCGCGCCCCCCCATGTAAAGTCGACGGCCGGATAGATCAACAACTGGAAGCCGAGTTCTGGCCCGCTGCCATCGCGCGCCGCAATCGCGACCGCAGCCGCGAGATTGCCGCCGGCGCTGTCGCCGCCGACGGCAACACGCGAAGGGTCAACACCCAGCGTTGTTCCGTTCGCCGCAACCCATTTTGTCGCAGCAAAAGCATCCTCGAAAGCGGCTGGAAACTTGCAATCCGGGGCCAGCCGGTAGTCGACTGAAACGACTGCACATTCGGCGAAATTCGCTATCCAAGCGCATGGTACCTCATGTGTGTCGAGGTTGCCGACGACCCATCCGCCCCCGTGGAAGTATACGAGCACCGGAAGCTGATCGCTCGGTCGAGTGCCGCCCCCGCGGAAGAGCCGCATCGCGATCTCTCCGGCTGGCCCTGGCGCTGCGAGCTCGCGCACCTCGGCGACCGCCGGCATTGAGGGTTGCAGAGCATGGCGCGCGGCAATATAGGTCGCGCGGGCCTGCTCTGGAGTGAGCGTTTCAAATGGCGGCCGGCCCGAGCGCCTCATAAATTCGAGCACTGCCGCTGAGTCGGGATGGATGTACACGGTGTGTCTCCGCATCACCTACCGAGAGAGGGATACTTGTACTTGCGGCTACGTCGGCGCATTCGTCGCTTTCGCGGGGCCCCACGTCTTTAAGACGGGCAACACCTCCTTCGCGAATAGCTTCAGGCTCTCCTCGGCGAGAGCGTACGGCGTGCCGCCAAAGCGAAAGCCGGCAGCGAAATCAAAGTCGCCGATCACCCGCCGACGCTCTTCAAGCCCACGGAGGATCTTGTCCGGGGTGCCCCAGCTCGAAGCTCTCATGTAGCCTTCGATTGCTCCGGGCAAGCCGCCGCCCTTGCGCGCAAGTTCCGCTTTTTCTTGATAGCTGTCGTAGCCCTTCACGGTCTTGAAGTGCTCGCCCAATAGCTCGTACATGTGGAAGTTACTTTCAACGAACTTACCTTGATGTTTCCGCGCTAGCTCCTCCGTCGCAGCAAGATCCGTTCCGCACACGCAATACTCGGCGATCAGATGCGGAGGCAAAGATTTATTATGCAGCTGCTGATAGAGCTCCCGTCCGCGATTGATCGCGGGCGCGCGAAGCTCCCATGGTCGGTCCGCAAACATCATCATGCGTGCTCCCAGCTTTGCCGCGGACGCGATAGAGTCTTCGCTCGAGGCTACAGCGTAGATCCGGCCATCGAACGAGTGCTGTGGCTTCGGCCTCAGTTCTACAAGCGGCTGTCTGTAGAATGGCCCGTTACCCTCCATGATACCGGTCTCGAGCGCCCTCACGATCATGGGAGCAGCTTCGTCAAACCGGGCTCGGGATTCGTCCATGCTTACGCGAAAACCTTCAAATTCGCGGCGCGCCAGGCCACGCCCCAGGCCAAGTCGAAGACGCCCGCCGGATAGTAGGTCCAGCACAGCGGCATTCTCCGCAACCCGCAGCGGATCATGCCACGGCAAGATCACCGCGGCCGTCCCCACGTCGACGTTGGGGCAAAGCGCGGCGAGATGCGTCATGAGCTGAATGTTGTCGGGGATCATCGAATAGTTGAAGAAGTGATGTTCAGCCGTCCAGAGCACGTCGAAGCCGCTGTCGGCGGCAAGCCGCGCAAGCTTGATCTCCTCACTCCAGACCTGATGGTCGCTCATCCCCTCCCAGCCATAGCTGGAGAAAATCATTGTGAAGCCGACATCCATTGCGCTTTCCTCTTCCACACGAGCCGTCGTTGCGGCGCATGCTGCTGAAATAGGTACGCCACCCTATGACCCGAGGCAAGCGGATTCGTTCGCCTTTGGCGAACTTCTCCGCCATTGGCGGATTCGAATCGGGCTATCGGCCGGATCATCTGCCAAGCGAACGCATCCCACGGCGCCTTATTGGACGCGGGCTCTCCAGATCTGCCATTTTTAGTAAGGTTGATGATGACCTCGGCCGCGGATGCGAGCGATGTCCGCGGCCGTCGAACCGCTTGCCGTGAGCGCGATGGAGCCGATCGAAAGCGGGCGGTTGTTCGAGGTCCCCTAGCAGGGTGTTGAAGAAGTTCCTCGTCTTCGGGTTTCTGTGATGATTCACTGGCTGCGTGGGGACAGGAGGAATGTAGCGTGCGTGGCAGCGATCACGGGACGGGCGAGCTGTTCAGCTACGTGGATCTGGAGGCGCGGGTTCGGCGGGATCGTCCGCTACGGGCGATCCGGGAGGTCGTGAACGAGGTGTTGTCGGGGCTGGCGGGTGAGTTCGCAGCGCTGTACTCGCCGCTGGGGCGGCCATCGATCCCGCCGGAGAAGCTGCTCCGGGCGCTGCTGTTGCAGGCGTTCTACTCGATCCGGTCGGAACGGCTGCTGATGGAGCGGCAGGAGTATGATCTGCTGTTCCGGTGGTTCGCCGGGATCGGCGTCGACGATCCGGCCTGGGATCATTCGGTGTTCTCAAAGAACCGGGACCGGCTGCTGGCGGGGGATATCGCGGCGAAGTTCCTGGCCGCCGTTCTGGCCCAACCCCGGGTGAAGCGGCTGCTGTCGAGCGACCATTTCTCGGTCGACGGCACGCTGATCGAGGCCTGGGCCTCGCTGAAGAGCGTCAAGCCGAAGGATGGATCGGGCGAGCCGCCGGCCGAGGGTGGCGGGCGCAATGTGGAGGTCGACTTCCACGGGCAGAAGCGGAGGAACGAGACCCATGCCTCGACCACCGATCCGGAGGCTAGGCTCTACCGCAAGGGGCGAGGCAAGGAGACGAAGCTGTGCTTCATTGGGCACGGGCTGATGGAGAACCGTCACGGCCTGCTGGTCGACGCCTGCCTGACCTAGGCGGATGGGTATGCCGAGCGGGTGGCGGCCCTGCACATGATCGAGCCGTATGCGGACCGGCCGCGGCCGATCACGCTCGGCGCCGACAAGGCCTATGACACGAAGGACTTCGTCACCGATCTGCGCGCGATGAACGTCACGCCCCACGTGGCGCAGAACACCAGTGGGCGCCGTTCGGCGATCGACGGGCGCACGACCCGGCATGCCGGCTATGGGGTCAGCCAGCGCCTCCGCAAGCGGATCGAGGAAACGTTCGGCTGGATCAAGACGGTCGCCGGTCAGCGCAAGACCCGGTTCCGCGGCCGCGACCGCGTCGGCTGCGCCTTCACCTTCACGGTCGCAGCCTACAACCTAGTGCGGCTGCCCAAGCTGCTCGACGCAGCGCCGGCATGACGGCCTTCACAGAGCATCCGCTCGTCGGCCAATGGCGGATCGTCGAAGCCGATCTGTGGGATCGCGGATATCTCGACCTGTGCGGTCCCGCCACGATCACCATCGGCGCCGACAACCACGGTGAAATCACCTTCGGCGCGATGCAGGCCACCCTCGACCTCAGCTATAGCCCTTCCATGGTCTTCTTCTCGTGGGCCGGCTTCGACGAAATGGATGAAGTCAACGGTGACGGCTTCCCCAAACAGCTCGACGACGGCTCGATCGAGATCACCTTCGCCTACCACAATGGCGACGAGGCCATCCTCAAGGCCAAACGCATCACTTCTTCAACAGCCTGCTAGAGGGAGTCCTGCTGGGGTGCGGGGCGATAGCCCAGCCTCTCCGATATTCGCTGCGCACAAGCGATGACCTTGCGCGCCAGATCGCCCTCTGGTTTGGCATCCGAAGCCGCCCCTGGCTTGACAAGCGCTATGGCCAACGCAACGGTCCCGTCCTGTTCAAAAGCTGGCGCACCGAGAGCTATTACGCCGGGCGTGGTCGCGCCCACGTTGCTGGCGACTCCAAGCCGCCGAACTTCGCTGACGTCGCGCTCCAAGGCCGACAGTGACGGAGGATGTTGCTGGCCGCCGAACCGATGGCTCTCAAATTTTAGCGCGGCCCGTACAACTGAACGGGGCATATAGGCAGCAAACACGCGCCCGGTCGCGGTTGTCGACAGAGAGAGTACGGTTCCAGGCCTCAGCACAACATGCAGAGGATAGTCAGCCTCTATGACAGAAACGGCTGCGGGACCTAAATTGCCCCAAACCGAAATGGCGCCGGAATGATCGGCGCCACTGCAAAGCTTCCGGACCTCCTCGTTTGCGATTCGTAACGGATCTAACCGCTGAAGCGCTGCTAGTCCAATGTGCAACGCTTGCGGACCTAGATCGTATCTCCCGGAGTCCGGATCTTGTTCGACAATCCGCAACCTGCCGAAGCTTACCAAGTATGGATGCGCCTTTGCGGGCGTCATCCCTGCCTCACGCGCTAAGTCCTTCAGCGTCATCGCCTTCCGGCTTCTGGCGAGCGCGAGCAAGAGCTCTCCACCTATCTCGAGTGACTGAATTCTCCGTTGTCCACGTTCCATCGGTAACCCAAAGCGCGATCGAGGGAGGGCGCACTGTATCAGTGCGCCGGCGCTGTCGCCAAGCCTCAGCCATCGCTTGACGCATTTCCGCCATTGGCGGACGTGTTGTCCATTGACAAATTTTCTCGCTGCCCGATTATGGGTGGACGGGACGCGGCTATGTCGGCCAGGGGGTTCTACCCAAGGTCGGCTCAACCGGGTTCTCGCCGTCTGCATTCGAGGGCCGGCTCAGTCCCACGCCCGATCGGCCGCGATCGAAGAATGTGAACGATAGTTACCTGATGCTCGCGAGACGGGAGCTTTGCTGACAGAATTGTGGTGCCCCAAGGCGGATCAGACTTTGCTTGCCAGGATGTCGGCATATGAGACGTAGCCACACGGCAAGCGCCGTCGACGAAGGGATGCGGATCCGTGGGCGCGGCGCAATCAGGCGGATGGCGGGATCCAGGTTGCGCGAGCAGTCGATGATTAGCAAACGCCCCTTGCGTCGACCGAGCGTCCCGTCAGGAGTGCTTAGACCGAACTGAGAATGATGTGGAATCCAGTTCCAGCGTTAGAAGGCGCCGCTTATCCGTGACCATCGACACTGACCTAGGGCTCGATCTTACCGCCCTTCCATCAAACAATCAGGGGCTCCATGCCGACCCGGACGAGCTCGATTGGATCGACGCAATTGTCAGCCATGTGCGGGACGAGGCCCTGGGCGTCCGGTCGTTTGAGTTCGCTGCGGCGAGCGACATCCCGTTGCCAGACTGGCCCCCCGGAGCGCACATCGACATTGAGATCGATGGTGGACGGATTACGCGGCAATTTTCGCTCTGCGGAGCGGCAAATAGCGGTACCTGGACTGTCGCGGTTCTATACGAGTCCGCTGGCCGGGGTGGATCGGTCTGGATGCATCGAAACGCCGTTCCGAAGGCGCGGCTGAAGGTGCGCGGCCCCCGCAACCATTTCCCGCTCCGCGAGGGTGCGCATACCAAGCTGGTCGCAGGCGGAATCGGCATCACGCCGATCATTGCCATGGTGCGAGACCTTGAGGCGCACGGCAGGAGCTGGGAACTGCTGTATGGCGGACGGCGCCGCGAGACGATGGCATTCTTGGACGAGCTGATGCAATTTGGGCCGAAGGTCATGATCTGCCCGGCAGACGAACTCGGCCATCTCAACCTCGACGCCTTTCTCGGCCGCCGGGATCCGGATACTAACGTATATTGCTGCGGACCTGAGCAGCTTCTTGACGCGGTGCAGATTTTTGCCCGCGAATGGCCCGACGGCGCCCTGCACCTGGAGCGCTTCCGACCTATTCGGGGCCGGACGTTTGAAGATGATCGCCCCTTCGAGCTTGAACTCTCGCGCTCCGGCGCAACAGTCACCGTTGCAGCAGGCGAGACCATGGTGGAAGCCGCCGCGCGTATAGGCGTCCATATCCCGACGTCTTGCGGCGAAGGCATCTGTGGCACCTGTGTTTGCGACGTCATCGACGGCATGCCTGAGCATCGCGATTCCTTCCTCAGCGACCTCGACCGCAATGAGAATAGGCGGGTCGCTCCATGCTGTTCGCGCGCCCGGACCAGCAAACTGGCGATCGACTACTAGGACGGAATGCTCAAGCGGCTTCATCGAAGGATTACTGTCCCGCGATCCGATCAGAAAATGGATGTCTACAGTGAGTGACGCGACCCGAACCTATATCATTACCGGCGCGGCGGGAGCCATAGGCGGCGCTGCCGTCGAGCGTCTGCTGAGCAAGGGGGCAAACATACTCGCTACGGATATCAGTCAGCGCCGCCTGGACATTCTCACCGAGCGTATGGCGGGGGGCAGCGGCCGGCTGGCAACCTTTCGAGCGAACCTCAAGGACGAAGGCGAGGTTAACGCCGCCGTCGCCTGCTGTCTCGAAACCTTCTCGTCCCTACACGGCGTTGCGAATGTCGTCGGCGGCATCGTCGGAATGGACGCCGAATCTGTGGACCGGCCGCTGAACAGGACTGGCCTTGATTATTTCCGACGGACCTTCGAGCTGAACGTCGATACGGTCTTTCTGATGTGCCGAGCGGTCGAGCCGCATTTCACCGCGCAGTCCTACGGCAAGATCGTTAATGTCGCTTCTCTTGCCGCTTTCGCGAACCGCAACGAGCAGGGCGATTTCCCCTACAGCGCTGCTAAAGCGGCCGTGATCGCGCTGACGCACCGGCTGAGCCTTCTTCTCGGTCCAGCGGGGATCCGACTGAACTGCGTCGCTCCGGGATTGGTTATGAGCGACCTACCCCAGGAGGTGTTCGATGCCGGCTATGTCGAGCGCCACATAGCCGATACCGCGCTCAAGAACCTTGCGACCGCTCACGACCAGGCGGAAGCGATCGCCTTCTTTCTCGAACCGCAATCCGACGCGATCACCGGCGAGGTTCTCCGGGTCGCGGCCGGAATGCGTTGATCCGGCCAAACTAGTTGAGAAGACCTTGAGAAGGGCGAAGATGCTGAGATACGAATTTGATTGTCTGAGCAGTGACATCCTCGTCCACAATGCGCGGGCTTATGCCAACTCCGATGCAGTGGTCTGTGAGGATCGTCGACTGTCCTGGAAGGACCTCAATGCACGCGTAAACCGGCTCGCGAATCTGCTGACTACGCGCGGGGTGCACAAGGGCGATAAAGTCTGCACGCTGATGTCGAATTCGATAGAGGCTTTCGTCGCTTTTTGGGGCACGATCAAAGCAGGCGCAGTGATCGTGCCGCTGAACCCGATGCTCGATAAGGATGCCTTCGCACGCCTTGCCGACGCATCGGACGCGGTTGCGATGATGTCGGACGGCCTGAACTACGCCTTAGTCGACGCTGCGCGATCCACGCTGACGAAGGTGCGGCAAGACTTATATCTCGGATTTGGTTTTGCCGCGCGGGGTTGGGAGGATGGCGAAGCGGCGCTCGATGCGCACTCGGATGCCGAGCCGTGTGTGCGTATCGGGCCGGAGGATACGATGACGATCATCTATTCCTCGGGCACGACGGGCGAGCCAAAGGGGATCGAGCACACTCACGGGGCGCGGCTCTACTACTTTCTCGCTTTCTCGCTCTCAACCGAGATCAATCGCAATTCGGTCGCGATCTGCTCGACACCGATCTATGCGACCGGAACCTGGATCACGATGTTCCCCGCTATTCTGCGGGGTGCGAAGATCGTGCTCCTCAAGAAGTTTACGCCGGAGGACATCCTGCGTGCGATCGAGACTGAGGGCGGGACTCACACCTTTATGGTGCCTGCACAGTACATCGCCATGCTGCAGGCCGATGGCGGCCGCTATAATCTCTCCTCACTTAAAGTCTTCGTTACGGCCGGCCAACCGCTGCCGGAAGTGGTTCAGGAGCGACTGCTTAAGTCGTACCCGGGTGTCACGATTCGCGAGGTCTATGGAGCGTCGGAGGGTTATGCGACGATCAGGCTTCCGGACGATGTCGGCGAACACGCGCGCAAGTCCGTCGGCAAACCGAATCTTCTCGATGAATTCAGAATCATCGGCGAAGCAGGAAACGAACTGCCCGACGGCGAGACGGGCGAGATCGTGGCGTATGGGCCCGGTATTATGAAAGGCTACTACAAGCGAGAGGACCTCACGCGAGCCGCGACATGGATTAGCCCAGGCGGAAGAACGTTTGTCCGCTCCGGTGACGCCGGATTTATCGATCAGGATGGCCATCTGCACTATGTCGGCAGGATCAAGGACATGATCAAGTCCGGCGGTATCAATATATATGCGATCGACATTGAGGACGTCATCATGCGTCATCCGTCGGTGGAGGAGCTGGCGGTGATCGGCGTGCCGCATCCAAAATGGGGCGAGGCGCCGCTAGCGATCATTGTGCCGAAGGCGGGCGAGGCGACTGATCCCAACGATATTCGCGAGTGGGCTAACAGCCGGGTCGCCAAATATCAGCGCGTTGCAGCAGTGATCTTATGCGAAGATCTGCCGCGTGCCACGTACGGAAAGATTCAAAAGCAGGCGCTGCGGCTGCGGTATGCGGACTTCTTCGGGGCGGAAGCGTTGCTGTGACGCCCACGCCCGCAAAGCATCTACGGCTTCACGACGTGCTTGCGCCCTTCAGCAAATGAACCCGGGAAATATTCCGATGTCCGATATTCGCGCGTTCGACTATGCGACGGTCGTCCGCCGTCAAGCTCGGGAGCGCGGCGATCAAGTGTATATGCGCTTCGAGAACATGAGCTACAGTTTCGGCGACGCGCACCGCTTGAGCAACAAGATTGCGAATGGATTGCTTCGGCTCGGGCTCGGTAAGGGGGCGGGTGTCGCCCTGCTGCTCGACAATTGCCCCGAAATAGCCTGGTACTACTTTGGCCTGGGCAAGATCGGCGCTGTGGCGGTGCCCCTGAATACGGCGTCGAAAGGCGAGCTCTTGGCCGGCTATATCAGACGCTCCGAAAGTGCTGCTATCGTGATCGACGCGGCCTATGTGGGCAAACTTGCAGCACTTAGTCCGGTCGGCATTAATGTCCGGACTTGCATCGTCGTCGGCGAGGCAGATGTAAGTCCGCTGCGGTACGCCGGGCTAACCGTCGTCCCACACGATCGAGTCATGGAAGCGTCCGACGTGGAGCCGGACGTCAAGGTTCGCTTCAACGATATCGCTTATCTGTCCTTCACGTCCGGCACGAGTGGCCCATCGAAGGCGAACATATCGACCCATTCGCACGCCCTGTCGATGGCGAAGGCTGTCGCCGACGCCTTCGACTACGGTCCCGATGAGGTTATGTATTCCTGCCTTCCGTTGTTCCATGGCAACGCCATGAGGTCGCTCTTCATCCCGATGCTCACGGGCTGCAGCGTTGCGGTCGGTCGCCGCTTCTCGTCCTCCGGCTTCTTCCCGGACGTCAAGCGATATGCCGCGACACAGTTCAATCTGCTCGGGGCAATGGCCAACATCCTGTGGTCGCTCCCTGAGAGCGAGGAGGATCGAAGCCACGGCGCCACCAAATGCATGATCATACCTGTGCCGGCTTTTTCTGACGCTTTCAGCCGCCGCTTCGGGGTGCAACTCCTGTCGGCCTACGCGCTTACGGACTTCGGCTACGTTTCGTTTCTCAATGCGACCCACCATCCTACCAAGCGGGCTTCGGCTGGCAAGGTGCAGCCGGATGTCGAGCTCACCATCCTTGACGACGACGATTTCGAGGTCCCGGGGGGCGAGGTGGGTGAAATTTGCCTGCGTCCCCGGCGTCCCTGGACATCGGCCCAAGGCTACTTCGGGATGCCCGAAGCAACCGTGATGGCATGGCGCAACCTTTGGTTCCACACCGGTGACCGCGGATACCTCGATGAGGATGGCTTTCTTTACTTCGTCGACCGGAAGAAGGACGCCATTCGCCGCCGCGGCGAGAACATCTCCTCATTCGAGGTCGAGCAGATTATTCTTGGCCATCCCGCCATTCTCGACGTCGCGGTCTTTGCCGTCCAGTCGGAGATGAGCGAGGACGAGGTCATGGCCTCCGTCGTGCTGAAAGAAAACAATGCACTTCGAGAGGAGGAGCTGATCAGGTACTGCGCCCGCGAGATGGCGTATTATATGGTTCCGCGCTATGTACAGTTCGTCGAATCTCTGCCACGCACATCGACGGCCAAGGTAGAGAAATACAAGCTGCGCGAGGCGGCCGAGCGCGATATCTCACACGTCTGGGATAGAGAGCGAGCTGGACTAAAAATTGCGAGATAGTTTTCAACTCTCGCGCTCAGCGACCATTTTCGGTTGCTCCTGGCCGGCAAGTCCACAACGGAGCACGTGTCTGTGCGCTTGAGGAAAAGAAATGAGGCCCCTATGCCCCCCGTTTTCGACCCCGACGATATAGGGATCCGCAGGGACCCGCATGCTTTGTTTGCTCGCCTCCGGGCCGAGGAGCCAGTGCACTGGAGCCCGAAGATGAAGAGCTGGATCGTGACCGACTTCGCGCTGGCGACCAGAGCCCTGACCGAATTCGAGACATTCACCGCCGAGCGAATGCGGGACCTTGAACCTCGAGTCGCCCCGGAGCGGCGCGGTGATCTGCAGCAGCTGATGTACTGGCTGAATCACTGGATGCTCTTTCGTGATCCTCCGCAGCATTCCGAGCTTCGACGCCGTCTTTCCGCAATCCTGAATCCAAAGGTATTCCTCAACCTGTCGGGTCACGTCAGCTCGGTGATCGATCACCAGTTCGCCGCTATCGAGCGGGCCGCCCCAGTTGAATTCGTCTCGAAGTTCGCTCACCCGATGCCAGGCTACGTCGTCATGGATATTCTCGGCGTGCCTCGCGACCGCCTGCTGGAGACGAAGGGATACTCAAATGATATGATGCTATTCATCGGCGGCTCGCGCAACGCTGATGACAAATATCAAAGAGCCCGCGCCGGAGCGGAGGCGATCGCAGACATCTTCCGTGATGCGATCGCGCGACGCAGGCGCGGCCGGGACGGGAACGACGTCCTTGGGCTACTTATCAACTCTGAAGTTGATGGCCGCAAGATGTCCGAGGACGAGATCGTCGGGACAATGATGATGCTCTTGAATGGCGCGCACGATACCACCGCAAATGCGATCTCTAATACTGTGATGCTTCTTGCCGCGCATCCTGGGATCGCGCAGCGCTTGAGGCAACATCCGGCGCAGCAAACCACCGCGATAGAGGAAATGTTGCGCTACGAAGGGCCGATTCTCTCTGTTGGCCGTCTTGCTGGAAAGGACACTGAGCTTGGAGGCAAGAAGATCGAAGCCGGGAATCGGATCTACGTCATGCTCGTTGCGGCGAACCGAGACCCGAGCATCTTCGAGGCTCCGGATGAACTTCGCATAGACAGGTCGCCCAACCCTCATATGGCATTCGGCAAAGGGCAGCACTTCTGTCTTGGGGCGCCGCTGGCGAAGCTAGAGGTGCAGCTGACTGTCAAGCACCTGCTTCAGCGCTTCGAGCGGATCGAGATCAACACGCCTCCTGAGGACATGCAGTGGCACGACTCGCTGGTCGCGCGGGGACCGATGGCGATGTCGATCACGCTTCAATGAGCGATGGCCGGAGAGAGCACGACATGGGCGTCGAACCAAATCCGAACTGGGTCACCAAAGCCTTCTGGGAAGCGGCTGGGCAGCGTAGTCTGATTTACCCGTGCTGCGACCGCTGCGATAACCGCTTCTTCCCGCCGCGCCCGGCCTGTCCGAAGTGCCTCAGCCTGCAGTGGTCCTGGAAGGACAGCGCTGGCAAGGGCACGATTTATAGCGCGGTGACGGTGCACAAGGCGCCCATACCGGACATGGCGACGCCCTACGTGCTGGCTATCGTTACATTGGATGAAGGCGTGCACATGCTCGCCAACATCGTCGGATGCCGGCCCGCGGCAGCGCAGATCGGGCAGCGTGTCGCGGTAAACTGGGACACGTGCGCGCGCGGCTATACGGTTCCCAATTTTGAACTCTCGGCTGACCTGTCATGAGTCATATCGTCAAAAGCCCGCCTCCCCTTGCCGCGGCGGTTGTCGGCATTCACACCACTCAGCAGGGGATGAGCATCGACCGTCCTGCCGTTCACCTCGTTCTTGATGCCATTGCAGCGGCCCTCGCCGACGCGGGCATCGACAAATCAGAGGTTGACGGCATCAGCGCTCGTTGGCCTGGCCCGACCGGAACTGTGATGCTTCCGGGCTCTATCGACTGGGGGGCGCAACTCGGCATTCCGTTGCGCTGGGTCGACGACAGCTATCCGGCCGGTGTCCCAGCCCTGATGGCGGCGGCGGCGGCCATCACATCTGGCCTATGCAATACCGTCGTCGTCGCCGGCGGCCAATCGCGTACGCGGATTCCCGGCGCGGTCCTGGAATATACCCGGCCGGATAACGAGTTCACCGCCGTGTTTGGCTCCTATACGCCGGCTCAGTTCGCGCTGGTAGCTCAGCGTTACTTTCATGTCTTTGGCGCCGACCCGGCGAAGATGGCCGGGATCGCGGCAGCAATCCGGAGTATGGGCAGCATTCGCCCGGGTGCCGCGCTGTTCGGGCGGGGACCCTATGCAGCCGAAGACATCATGGCCTCGCCGATGATCGTCGAACCATTTCATCTCCTGGAGCTCTGCCTTGCCAGCGAGGGCGCGGTCGCCTACGTGGTCACTTCGCTCGACCGAGCGAAGGATTGCGCTCGTCGACCCGTGCGGGTGCTCGGCGGTGGGATGGAGTACAAGCGACAACAATATGTCGATCCGCCGCTGTACGATGAGGCGAAGAACCTCGGCGCCGACGCCATTGCACGCGCCACCGCCATGGCGGGCGTGTCTATCGGGGATATCGACACCTTCCAGCTTTACGACGCCAATGCCTGGGAGGTCGCCCGGCAGTTCGAGGCCCTCGGCTACTGCGCCGAAGGAGAGGGACTGGATTTCGTTATGGAGCGAGGCGCTGGGCCGGAGGGCCTGGCGATCAACACCGATGGCGGACTTCTGTCATTTGGCCATCTTGGCTCAAGCGGGCCGACGCTGAAGATCGTCGAAGCAGTAAGACAGCTTCGCGGCGATGCACCGACCTCTCAGCGCGAGGGTGCCGAGCTGGCGTTGGCCACCGGAGCGGGCGGCGGAGCGCTCTACTACAACCTCGCCATTCTCGGACGCGCCTGAGTAGCGGAAATACGGCGCTAGCATCGCCTAGCACCTCCAAGGCGAAAGTCGGACGCTAGCAGTTATACACTAACGTAACAATTCGTTCGGGAAAGGTTTCGTCAACTCAATGCCGATATCCGCGTGCCCACCGCAGACCCTTCAGCAAACCGAACTTGACGAACTGGCGATTCCCTCGCCGTTCCGTGACATGTTGGGAGTGCATGTCGCGGAATGGGAGCAGGGCCGCTGCGCCGTCGAGCTTGACGTGAGACCGGACCTTGTCAACTTTTCCGGTGCCATCGCCGGCCCGGTTGTCGCTGCCATGGTCGATATCGCGGGTGGCCTCGCCGGCTGCTACAGCCCCGACCGCGACAATCGCATCACAGCGGTGACGCTCAGCGTCACGATCGCTTTCATGGGCACCGTAAAAAGCGGGCGGGTCCGGGCCGTGGCAGTCAAGCAGGGCGGCGGCCGACGCGTCTATACAGCGACTGTACATGTCTATGGTGAGGACGGTCACATGATCAGCACCGGCCAAGGGACTTACCGGTATGTTTCCTAACATCGCGTCCGAGAAGATCTACGTCATTGGGCTGGCCATGCACGCGGCCGTCCACGCCGAAAGAGGCTTGCGCCTGGAGGAGATGGTCTTTGAGGTGTCCCATCGCGCTCTGCGCAACGCCGGGATCAGCCGCAAGCAACTTGACAACGTCGTAATTGCCGCGTGCGACGAGCTGGACGGGCGCCCGATATCCAGCATGCTGATGGCTGCTCCGGCTGGCGGCTACCTTGTAGACGAAATCAAGGTGACCGAGTCTGGCCTGAATGGCCTGGCTGCCAGCGTCGCGCGCCTTCGCTCGGGTGAATTCCAGGCTGGGCTCGTCGTGAGCTGGTGCAAGAGCTCAAAGACGGACATCAGCGCGGTCATGCGGCTTCGCAATGATCCGTTCTACTACCGCTCGCTGAATATCGGCGGCCTGGTTTCGGACGGAATGTTAGCCCAAGCCGTTGCGAGCGAGTTCGCGGTGACCCGCGATGAGATCGCACACCGCGTCAGAGCGGCTTATGCGCGGGGAGCGTCAAACCCCCGCGGCCTTGGCTCGCCCGTCCCAACCGTCGACGTCGTTGAAAATGGGGCCTTTACGGCGCTGCCAATGCGCGAAACGGACCTCGCACCGCTCAGCGACGGTGCGGTGACGCTCGTCCTCTGCACCGAGAGGTTTCTAGCTGACAACAGGCAGTGCGTGCCGCTCGCTACCTTGTCCGGTATCGGCTGGGCGTCCGATTCCTACCTGCTGGGGATGCATCGCCTAAGGAGTTTCACAGCCGCGCGCAACGCTTGGGAGATGGCCCTGGCGCAGTCGGGCCTGTCGGCAGACGAACTCGACTTCGCCGAGCTGGATACGCCGTCCGCTTGGCATGAAGCGGCCCTGGCACGAATTTTTGGGCTGATTGATGCCCAGATCTCCCCCTCGGGCAGCAACTTCTCCCAGAACCCGTTCTTCTGCATGGGCCTGATCAACGCGGCCGAGGCCGTTCTAAAACTATCCGGTGCGGGCGGCGAGCCGGCGAACGCGCGCCCCCGGCGCGCCGCGGCACACGGATGCCACGGATTTGCGCAGCAGGGCCATGTGGTCGCGATATTCGAGGCGATAGGGGGCCAAGTCAATTGAGCACACAAGACGTCGCCGTTCTCGGCACTTATCAGAGCGATTTCCGCACCCACGATATGTCGCAAACCTACGTCGAGCAGGTGCAGAAAGCGGCGATCGGAGCACACCGGGACGCCGGCATGTGTGTTGACGATGTGGACGCTGCGGTGATTTCGCTGGCGCCCACATTCTTCCTTGGGGTCGCCGATGCGGACCGTTGGGCGATCGACAACATCGTCTGCGCGGGCAAGCCAGTGCTTCGGGTCCATACCGGCGGTGCGACGGGCGGGTCGGCTGTCCACATAGCCTATTCGCTCATTCAATCCCGCATGGCGCGGTCGGTCCTGATCGTCGGCGCCGAACGGATTGCTGAAACACCCGATGCACAGAAGGTGTTGAACCTGATTTTCGACGCCTTCTATGAGCGGGACATGCCGCTTTCGACCAACACCCTCGTGGCTTTGCGGGCGTGCGCGTACCTTCATCGCCACGGCTTCACGCAGGAAGATCTCGCGCGCGTCGTCGTGCGGGCCCGGCGCAATGCGATGAAGAATCCGCACGCTCATCTCAAGGGTGATATCACCGTTGACGACGTGATGGCGTCGAAGATGATCGCCTACCCGCTCAAGCTGTTCGACATCTGTCCAAGATCGTCTGGCTGCGCGGCCATGATCCTGGGTAACATGGATATGGCCAAGCGTTACCGGACTAATCCGGCCTTTGTGAACGGAATTGGCTCGCTGAGTGACACCTATTGGATGGGCGACCGCACGGGTCCGACGGCCGATACCGATCTGGTTGAATACGATCTGATCCGGATGGCCGCGACGACCGCCTATAGGCGCGCGGGTGTAACCGATCCATTGAAGCAAATCCAGGTAGCCGAGTTTTACGATCCCTACAGCGTCAATACACCGATTTCCTTGGAGCAGGCGGGCTTCTGTAGCCGCGGCACTGCGCTGAGGCTCGAAAAGGACGGCTACTGGGATCGCGATACAGGCGCCGTAGCCGTCAATCCGTCCGGCGGCACGCTTTGCACGAACCCTATTGCGATCACGGGTCTGGTCAGGTGCATCGATGCCGCCACTCAAGTCATGGGGACGGCTGGCGATATGCAGGTCAGGAACGTGCGGCGCGCGCTCGCGACAGCCAGCGGTGGCACGGCACAGTTCTACAACTGTACAGTCTTTGGAGCGGAGCCAACTCATGGATAACGGGCTTGCGGAAGCCGGACACGACGTGATGTCCGACGAGATCACGCTGCGCTATGACTACGCTCTGGGCAAGGTCGCCGGGCGCTTCATGCGCGGGCTGAAGGAAGGCAAGATCCTTGCCACGAGGTGTTCCAAGTCCGGGCTCACCTATCTCCCGCCCCGCGCCTACTGCGAGCGCAGCTTCGAGCCGTGTGACGAATGGGTCGAGGCGGGTTCGCAGGGCGTTGTCGAGGCCTCGACCATTGTCGTGCGCGGCTACGAAGGTAAGCGAAAAGCGCCCGTCGCGATTGCGCTTGTGCGGCTTGATGGCGTGGATTCGGCGATCGCGAACTATGTCGACGGCCTCGATCTGTCCGATCCTGCGTCGGCGATGACGCGTATCGCGCCCGGAACACGATTGAGGGTGACATTCGCTGCCGAGCGCGAGGGCCGGATCACCGACTTTTCGTTTCTGCCGCTCTAGACCGACGGCGAGGGCATACGTGCAAAACAATAAAGAATATCGGCTCTCCGGCACATGTACGACCAGCCTTTAAGGAGGGGATGAGTTATGCGCAATATCGAACTTTCTCGCCTCGCGACTTTTGCGGGTTGCCTAGCATTCGCGGTTTCGTTCAACGGACTCGCGCATGCTCAGAAAAAATACGATCCGGGAGCGAACGATACAGAGATAAAGATTGGAAACATTTGCGCCTACAGTGGTCCGGCTTCGGCCTACGCGACTGTTTGCAGGATCGAGGCGGCCTACTTCAGGAAAATCAACGACGAGGGGGGCATCAACGGCCGCAAGATCAACTTCATCTCCTACGACGATGCCTATAGCCCGCCCAAAGCTGTTGAGCAGGCTAGGAAGCTCGTCGAAGGCGACGAGGTGCTGCTTATTTTCAACCCCGTGGGTACCGCGTCCAACGCGGCAATTCAGAAGTACATGAACGCCAAGAAGGTGCCGCAACTTTTTCCTGCGTCGGGCGCGACCAAGTGGGGAAATCCGAAGGCGTATCCCTGGACGATGGGTTGGCAGCCAACCTTCCGGAACGAAGGAATCATCTACGCTAAGATGATACTGCGCGACCAGCCCAACGCGAAGGTCGGCATTCTCTACCAGAACGACGACTTGGGAAAAGACTACCTGGCCGGCGTCAAAGACGGCTTGGGCGATAAAGCCAAGGCGATGATTGTGGCCGAGGCGTCCTACGAGCTAGCTGATGCAACGATCGACTCGCCTTTGCTCAGAATCAAGGCGGCTGGCGCTGATGTGCTGCTCAACTTCACGACTTCGAAGTTCGCGGTTCAGGCGATACGCAAGGTCGCCGAGATGACCTGGAAGCCAGTGCATTACCTCGCGAGCGTGTCACAGTCGGTCGGAGGCGTGATGAAACCGGCGGGACTGGAGAGCGGAAAGGGCATTATAAGTAGCTATTACCTAAAGGATCCAACAGACCCCGCCTGGAATCGTAATGACGCCATGATAAAATGGAGCACATTTCTAGATAAGTACTTCCCAGAAGCCGACCGCTCCAATGTATTGAATGTGTATGGTTATGCGGTCGCGCAGACCTTAGTCTATGTGCTCAGACAATCTGGTGACGATCTCACACGCGAGAATATCATGAAGCAGGCGGCCAATATCAAGGACCTCCGTCTGCAGACGCTCCTGCCCGGCATTATCATCGGCACGAGTCCGACCGACTATTATCCAATCAAGGCGCTACAGCCGCTGCGCTTCGACGGCGAAAAGTGGGTGCCGTTTGGATCAGTTCTCGTCGGGGCAACCGAGAAGTAGCCAGCCTTCTGCGACGCGCGTGACTTGCTGGCCGCCCCATCGCGTGCGAGCCACGGCGTTTGGTTCAAGCAGCCGCCCTTGAGCGGTCAGCGACGTTCGTTGCAAGACTGCGATACTAGGCGTTGATCGCGTAGGGGATTCCGGCGTCTGGCGAATTTGATTCAGGGGCAGAGCTAAGCGGAGGCTTAGCTTGGTGGGTTCGGCCCTACAGGCTGGATCTTCGAGACCACGCGCTGGCGCGGGGACAGCGGAGGCGAGAGCCGACGTTGACGTCGCGGCAGCGAAGTCTCGCCGCGCCGGACGGACCCCGCGCCGCCGAAGGGTGCCGTGCGTAACGTCAGAAGATGCGGCTCTGGGGAGACCGCATGGCCGAAGCGCGGGCGGCAAGGCGACCACTGGCCCCAGTGGCACCGATGGCTGCTCAGCGGCGGGTGCGGCTTGAGCCTCGCGACCAGGCGCACGGCACAGGGCGCAGGTCACCATACGCAAATGTGCAAAGGCACCTGCCACACAGATTGCAGCGTGTGCGCTTAGCTCCGGCCAACGCTCATGGCCGGAGGACAACAGCAGCTGTGCCGAATGATCTGCGCGAGTGCAGACCAATAGCTCGGCCGCGGAGCTTGGATGGAGTATCTCGAAACGGCGCTCAGCGAGCTATTGGACTCACTTGAGGCGGCCAATAGCGAGAGCGAATTTTATGCGGCTGCGGAGCGATTAGCCCGACGATCGGGCTTTCGCTGGTTTGCGTACTTTGCCAACGCCGGGGCGAACCGAAAGGCGTTGTCTTCATACCCCCGCTCTTGGGTTAGACGTTACCTCGACAAGAGTTATGAGCACCTGGATCCCGTCATCGCGAAAGCGCAGTCGACCCACAAGTATTTTCTATGGGATAGTCGCGCGACAAGCGTGAACGCAAAAGCGCAGCGCCGCTTTTTCGATGAAGCCGCCGAGTTCGGTATACGATGGGGCATCACACTGCCAATTCGCAGCGGACAGGGTCGCTTCGCTGCCCTCACGCTCGCAGCCGAAAGTGCTGACGCATTTTCGGCTCTATCCGAGATCGGTTCTATTGAGCTGCTGCAGATTGCGGCTCTATATTATCACGCACACGCTCACGCCAAACTTCAGTTCGGTCGGGTGCGTACCGTGGACAAGCTTCTGACAGAAAGAGAAGGACAGTGCCTGTGGTGGTCGGCTCAGGGCAAGACCACGTACGAGATTGCGACAATTCTCGGCATCAGCAAGCGCACGGTCGTGTTCCACCTTGAAAACGCGCGAAGCAAATTGCAGGTCTCGAACATTACCCAGGCGGTGGCCCAGGCTTTGCTGCGGCGCCTTATCGGGCCGTAGATCGCCGCCCTGCGGCCTCCGTTCGTAGCTGCCGTAGCCCGCGGCGACCAAGGAGGCCTAGGCTTGGATCGCCTACGGATCGGCGGGCAATCTCGCTGTCCTTCACACACGTAGGTCGAAATCCGACTGGGATGCTGGCTCGACGCTGAGATGCATCGAGCCTTGGTTTCGACAATTTACCATATACCTGGAAAATTCTACAGCTAAATCAAAAGCGCATAGATGGCTATTTTCGCGCATCGGTAGCACGGAGGACCCGATGCGCGTGCTTGCTCTTTGTACTTCCGAGGTCAGCCGCCACGCTCAATTGATCGCCGATATGCATGCGCTGCGTCAACGGATTTTCCGAGGTCGGCTCAAATGGGACATTTCAAGCTCAGGAATCGTTGAGGTCGATAGCTACGATGCTCTTGGCCCGACCTACCTGATCGGTCTCTCGGACGCCGATGAAGTCGTGGGTTGCGCACGGTTGCTGCCAACCACTGGCCCGACGATGCTGGCCAACACGTTTCCTGCTCTGCTTGGCGGTCATCCGGCTCCGTGCAGCCCAACGGTCTTTGAGAGTTCGCGCTTCTGCGTCGACACCGCGCATTTTGATGATGTCGGAGCGAAAGGCCTGCGCGAGATGACGTTTGTCATGCTTGCGGCCGTTCTAGAGTGGGGGCTTTACGGTAAACTGGACGCGGTTGTCACGGTGACCGATACGCGGTTCGAACGCATCCTGAAACGTGCGAGTTGGCCTTTGGAGCGTTTCGCGCCGCCGCAGCAGATCGGCAACACTCAGGCCGTTGCCGGCCGTCTTCCCATTGCGCAGAGCGCGCTAAGCGCAGTGCGGCAGGCGGGAGACCTCGCCGCTCCTGTGCTTGTTCTGCCTCGGGGCGACTGCGTCGCGGCCTGAGGGCCGGCTTGAACACATTCATGATGAACTTCGTTTCGATCAAGCACGCGTTGGCGGTCGCCGACCACCATAGCTTCCGCCGCGCCGCCAATGCGCTAGGCGTGAGGCAATCGGTCGTAAGCCGACGTGTGCTTGCCCTGGAGGACGTTCTCGGCGTCTCGCTGTTTGAGCGGCATCATCGCGGCGTCGTCCTCACGCGGGCGGGCGCGGAGTTCCTGGCAGCGATGCGTCGCGTCTTCGGTGATTTGGAGAGCGCGGCCCTCACGGCTCGAGCCGCCGGTCGCGGCGAGCTCGGCCGCTTGTCGCTTGGGCTCAGGACATCGCTTGCTGGCGGCCGCCTCAGGGATTCGCTGATCGTGTTCCTCGATCGCTTTCCCGATGTGGAGGTTAAGGTCATTGAACGCTCGCGAGAGGAGCTGATCGAGGGCTTGCAAGCGGAAACGATCGATATCGCCGTTGTCGGCCAGCTGATTGATCAGCTGCTCGCTGACAATGCGATGCCACTTTGGGACGAGCGGATCATGGTCGCCCTTCCGGAAGCGCATGCGTTGGCGACGCGGCCGTGGATTGCGTGGTCAGGCCTGAGGGGATGTCGCATGCTTGTGCAGCGCCGCGACGCTGGCATTCAGCTGCATGAATACCTCATCAGGGCGATCGAGGCGCCCGATGCTCGGCCCTTGATCGTCGAGCAGGATGTACCGCGGGACAACATCCTCGCCCTTGTGAGCGCCGGCCTTGGCGTGAGCCTCGTTGGCGAGGCCGTGACCACCGTGGTGTACCCTGGCGTGGTCTTTCGCGAGCTGCGTGAGCACGGCTTGAGCAGCACCATCCCGTACTTCGCCTATTGGAATGATAGGAGCGACAACCCGGCACTGCGCCGCTTTCTCAGCCTGTTGAGGGAGCGCTACCCGGTTCGCCGGTCCGATCCAACGAATGGCTGAGCGCGGCTGCCGCGCGGCCGCGGCCTTCATGCGAACGTCGCGCCTGGGCAAAGCCTCTATCGGTCGCCATGAAGCGCGTGAGCATGGGCGCGATAAGTTTGGCTGGATCGAGCTTGGCCTGCCTGGTCTCCCGCGCGAGCACTTCGGCATAAGCGACGAGATCGCGATGCACGGTGGCCGGCAACTCAACGGTGAGCTTGACCGGCTTGTCGTCGGCGATCGGACCGAGTTTCAACTTGGCCACGTGAGTCTCCCTGAACAGCGATGTGTCAGCCCGGATAAGGCGCGAGGACGAGGTCGCGCGTGACGATCACCCGAATGACGAATCCTGGCCGAACGGTGAGCGTCGGCGGGACGTTGAGCTGCTTGCGCACGATCTGCTGGCCGGCGTCGTTGATGGTGTCCTGGCCGCCGTTGCGGATAGCCCGGATCAACCGGTCCTCGTCATCGTTACCCAACTCAGCGCTGACGCTCAGGAGGGTGGAGAGGCCAGCGGCCTTGGCGAGATCCCCCCAGTGATAGTCGACGCCATCCTCGAGGCCGGCATAGCCCTGGGGGTCGGCGCCCGGCTGACGCTCGAGCACAATGGAGCGGCCGTCCGGGAATATCAGCCGGTTCCAGACGAGAAGGATGCGGCGCTGGCCGAAGCCGACGTCATTGTCGTACTGGCCGATGAGGCGCGTACCCTGCGGGATGAGCAGGAAACGGCCAGTCGCGGTGTCGAAGACCGGCTCGGTCACCTGAGCGGTAATCTGGCCAGGCAGGTCGGAGCGAATACCAGTGATAAGCGCGGCCGGAATGACCGCGCCCGCCTGCAACAGGTAAGGCGACGCCGGCCGGGCGATCCGTTCAGCGCTGACGATGCGCCGGTCGACGGGGCCGTTCAAGAACGCGGCCTGGCGCTCGGCCGACGTTCCGGACAGCCCACCAGCGCCAGTCGATGCTGCAGCGTTCGAAGCCGGAGCAGCTGCACGTGCCTCGAGGCTGGCGAACAGGCGGCTGACGCGCGCCGCCTCGGTCTCCTGAAGCCTGCGCTGCTCGGCCGGATCGACGGTCGGCGATGGAAGCGGCCCGGGCACCGGCACCGGCTGTCCCTGCTCCTGGGCGCGCAGGATCGGCCGCCCGAGGTCGCCCGGCAGTGGCGGTCCGAGCTTCGGAATGCCGGTGTAGTCACGCGGCAGGCCTTGCAGGCCGTCCGCCGGCGGACGGTTCTCCGTGCTGTAGAGCTCGGCGGGCAGCCCAGAACCCTTGCGGCCTTGCAGGGCATAGATGAGCGCCCCGCCAAGCCCGATGCAGACGATGGCGCCGAGCCCAGCCAGGACTTTTCGCGAGAGCCTAGTCACAGGGGGGCGTTCGGCCCGCAGACGCAACGCCCGCGCAATGTCCTTGGGCCGCGGCGCATCGCGCGGCGCAGCGTCAAGATCGACCTCTGACTCCTCGCTCATGACCGGCTCCCGTCGCTACGGACGATCCTGACCTTTTGCTGATGCTCGCCGCCCAGACGGAGCTCGGCTGCGGCGAACAGCCGGTCGACAATCAGCAGGTTGGCATGGGCCCGGTAGTTGACGATTTCCGGTTTGCCATCCGGACCGATAACGAACAGCGGCGGCAGCTCGCCCTGCACGATCCCCCGTGGGAATTCGATGTAGACCTTGCGGCCATCGTCATAGGCTGCGAGCGGCCGCCACGGCGGCGCGTCGCCCTCGATGGCGTAGCGGTAGCGCCGATCGGCGAACGATGGCAGCACCGGTGTTGCCGGCGCTGCCGCGCGAGCCCGGGCGGTACGGTCCTCCGGATAGGCCCAGGCGACGGCCGGCATGTAGGGCTTTTCGCGCGAGCGCAGCTCGATGAGATAGGTGCGGCGATCCGTGTTGATCACCAGGTTGCTCTGAAGGTCCGGTCGCGTCGGCTTCACCAGGATGTGGACGCGCTTGTCGTCGCCGCTGCCGCTTTCGGTGTCGCCGATGATCCACCGCGCGGTGTCGCCGGCGGCAACCGGGCCCGAGCCCGTGAGCTGCTCGCCCGGCTCGAGCGCCACGTCGGTGATCTGCCCGGGCGCGGCATACACCTGATAGAGCGCGCCAGGACTGTAGGCGTAGATCTGTACGGCATTGAAGTAGCCGCCACGCCGCGGCTCGACACGCGCCGCGGCGTTGGCCGTCTCCACCCGGCTGATCGGCTCCTTCGGCTCCGCGGCACCGGGCTTGCCCCCACGCGCCGGCGTCCAGGCTGGCGGCGCGAGCTGCGGTTTTGGGCGCGGATCGGCCGGCGCGGGATCTGCCGGGAGCGACGGCACGTCGGTGTCGTAGCTGATCCGCGGCGGCTTGTAGGCGCAGCCGGCGAGCGCCGAAGCGCAGAGCAGCAGAAGCGGCCATGCGGATTTGCGCAAAGCCGCCGATCCGGAGCTACGGATCCGCGCACATGCGGACGACCGCAAAGCCGGATCTCCGCCGCTACGCGGACCCGACAATGCGGCAACACGCATCCACGGGACTGCGGATCTCAGGGAAGCCGCGCTTCCGGCTTTACGGAAAGACGGCGTCATCATCCGAGCTCCCGGGACCAGCTGATGGCGTTGACGTAGATGCCCAGCGGATTTTTCCGGAGCCGCTCGGCATCCCGCGGCGGCTGCACGACGATGGTCAGGATGGCGGTCCACCGAGAGGTTTCGGCGAGCGAGCCGTCCTGGTAGCGGCGCTCGCTCCATGCCACCCGAAAGCTGTCGGGCGAGGCACGGATGACGCTAGAAACGTCGACGGCGACCTGCTGTCTGCCGACCTTGGCGAAGGGATCGTCGCCCTGAGCATAGTCGTTGAGGGCGAGCGCACCGCGGTCGGTGACGACGTCGTAGGCGCGCAGCCAGTTCTGACGGACGATGATCGGATCGGCCGAGACGGACCGGACCCCTTCGATGAACCGGGCAAGGTGCCAGGCGATCTGCGGATCGCTCGGCTGATAGTCGGCTTGCGCAGCCGCCACGGTCTGCGCCTGACCCAGCTTGTCGACCTCGACGACCCAGGGCACGACCGTGCCCCGGAGCGATTGCCAGATCAGAGCCCCAGCGAAGCCAGCCGAGAGCGCGAGCGAGCCGAAGGCCGTCAGCCGCCAGTTCTTCGCCTGCACACGAGCGGAGCCGATACGGTCATCCCAGGCCTGCGCGGCCCGTTGGTAGGGTGTGACGGGTTCCGGCGTCTTGCCGTAGTGGGTCGATGATCTGCGGAACATCATTGGCTCTTATCGGCGAGGTCGATGGAGGCGCCGCTGCCGTGGCTGTCACCGGCACGGACGGCTTGAGCGGCCGCAGAGACACCATGGCTGAACTGCTGCGAGCGCTTCATGCGCCGGGCCCAGGCGGGCGGGCCGTCGGCTGAGGGCGATGTGGATGCAGCCGTCGCGCCGGCATCGCTCGATGCGGCAGGCATGCCCCCGGCCGATGAGCCGAGCGCTTCGGCGCCAGCCTTGCCGCCATTTGCAAAGCTCGACTGCAGGCTCTCGGTGGCGCGCGTCGCCGCACGGCGCAGCGGCGAGATCGCTGCGCCTCCCGCGGCGCGTGCTACGCCGCCGAGACCGGCAGCGACACCGGCAGCGCCGGACTGATCGGCGGCACCAGCGCTGTAAGCGGCCGATGCGCCGCCGGCGAGCACTGCACTGCCACGTGCTGCCGAGGCGGCACCGCCGGCGAGTGCGCTGACACCGGAACCGGCGGCCCCCACCGCTGCGCCAGCTGCTACCACTGTGCCGCCGGCGGCGAGGCCGGTGCCGACCGCAGCCCCCGCCCCGAGCTGCGGGCCGCCGGAGACGAGCCCGTTGGCGATGCCGGGCCCAAATATGCCGAGGCCGAGCAGCGACAGCGCGGCGAGCACGATCGCCATGGCTTGGTCGATGGTCGGCATGTCGCCGCCGAAGCCGGCGGTGAACTCGTTGAACAGGGTCGAGCCGATGCCGATGATGACGGCGAGCACCAGCACCTTGATGCCGGAGGAGATGACGTTCCCCAGCACCCGCTCGGCCATGAATGCCGATTTGCCAAAGAGGCCGAAGGGGATCAGCACGAACCCGGCAAGCGTGGTCAGCTTGAACTCGATGAGCGTGACGAACAGCTGGATCGCCAGGATGAAGAAGGCGAGCAGCACCAGCGCCCAGGCCAGAAACATGCAGGCGATCTGGATAAAATTCTCAAAAAACGACCAGTAGCCCATCAGGCCCGAGATCGATTCGAGCAGGGGCCGGCCGGCGTCGAGCCCGGTTTGCGCCACCTTGCCGGGATGCAGCAGATCGGTGGTTGAGAAACCGGTGCCGGAGGCCTTGAGGCCGAGGCCGGCGAATGACTCGAAGACGATGCGGGCGAGGTTGTTCCAGCTCGAGATCAGATACGCGAACACGCCCACGAACAGCGTCTTCTTCACCAGCCGGCCGACGATGTCGTCATCGGCGCCCCAGCTCCAGAACAGGGCCGCCAGCGTCACGTCGATGACGATCAAGGTTTTGGCGATGAAGGCCACCTCGCCGCCGAGCAGCCCGAAGCCACTGTCGATGTAGCGGGTAAAAACCTCTAGGAAATGATCGATGACGCCTGTCCCGCCCATGGCGTCAGCGGGGCTCTAGCGATGGGGGGAGAGGCGTCAGCGAGGTGGCAGAGTCTGGCGGAGCGGCCCTTCTGCACGTCGGGCCATCCGCTGCGGCACTGGCACGATCCGGCAGCGGACACGACGCTGTGCGGGAGCCGCCGAGAAAGCGCTTGCGGTTGTCTGCCCAGGCTCTGAGGCACGCGGCATCCCGTGTCGCCGCCTCGCCCAGAAGCTGACAACGCTCCAGCTCGCCCCGCCGCGCATCGCGCGTCATTTTGCTCCCATCCGCAGATCGCCCCGGCGGCACATCCGTGCGCTCTCCGAACTCGAGCGCCGTCGCAGCCATCGCGATCACGACGAAAACCGCGGCGCCGAGACGGGCGAACATCGTCGAGTCCATGCCTCCTGCCCTCAGTTGCCGCCGTAGAACATCTTGGCGCTGCCGGCCTGATAGCCCGCGCCGGGCGCCAGAAAGCGCCGGCGCTGCTCACGACCCTGATCAGCGGCCGCAGCCTGCTCAGCCGATTGCAGCGCCTGAGCGCGCCCGTTGGCGGCCAACACCGCCGTCAAGTCGCCGAGCTGCTGCGCCTGGAGCGCCAGCAGCTGATTGCCGGCCTGGGCTGCCTGGAGCGCACCGCTGGCGCCCTGGCTCTGGCCGACCAGCGCCGACAGCTGCGTGCGGTTGGTATCGAGGTTGCCGACGATGCCCGCTTGCACCCGCATGGCATCCTGGAGCCCGCGCACCGTGTTCTGCCAGCGGCTCTTGGCATCGGTGATGAGCTGCTGGACCGACGATAAGGGATTGGCGGCGCCGTAGGTGGTCTGGAAGGCGCGGTCGACCTGGTCGACGTTGAACGCGATGCTCTGGGCTTGGCTCAGCAGCTGCTGCGTGCGCTGGATCGACTGCTGGAGCTGCTGGAGGGACGAGTACGGCAGGCTCGCCAGGTTCTTGGCCTGGTTGATCAGCATCTGCGCTTCGTTCTGAAGCGAGGTGATCTGGTTGGTCACCTGCTGCAGGGACCGAGCCGCCTGGAGCAGGTTCTGGCCATAGTTGGTCGGGTCGTAGACCAGCATCTGCGCCGCCGCGGGGCGGACGGTGAGAGCAGGCACAGCGAGCACAACGGCAAGAGCCGACGCGGCCCGAAGCACAGCGCCAGAGCGATGGTGAGTCATCCGAAAATCTCCAGATTGGTGAGGTCGGGGATCAGGTCGGCGGCCCAGCTCGCATCGCGGTGGCGCAGCCACATCTCGAGGAACTTGTCCCGGCCATGCTCGCTCAGAATGCCGGAGATGGCGGCCTGGTCGGTCTTGGAGGAAGCGGCGCAGAGTGCCAACGCCACCTCGCTCAAGCCCAGCTCGAACAGCCGGTTGCCGCGGCGCGACTGGCAGTAGTAGTCGCGCTTCGGCGTGGCGTGGGCCAGGATCTCGATCTGCCGGTCGTTCAGGCCAAAGCGCCGGTAGATGGCCGTGATCTGCGGCTCGATCGCCCGCTCGTTCGGCAACAGAATGCGCGTGGGGCAGCTCTCGATAATCGCCGACGCGATGGCCGAGCCGTCGATGTCGGAGAGCGACTGCGTGGCGAAGACCACGGACGCATTCTTCTTGCGTAGCGTCTTCAGCCACTCCCGAAGCTGGGCGGCAAAGCCCTCATCGTCCAGGGCGAGCCAACCCTCATCGACGATCAACAGGGTCGGGCGCCCATCGAGACGGCCTTCAATGCGGTGAAACAAGTAGGAGAGGACAGCAGGTGCCGCACCCGTGCCGATGAGGCCTTCGGTCTCGAAGGCCTGGACCGAGGCCGACCCGAGCTGCTCGCTCTCGGCATCGAGCAGCCGGCCATGCGGGCCACCGACGCAGTAAGGCCGTAGCGCCTGCTTGAGGTCGTTGGATTGGAGTAGGACGGCCAGGCCGGTGATGGTGCGCTCGCTCAACGGCGCACTGGCAAGCGAGGTCAGCGCCGTCCAGACATGCTCCTTGGCCCCGGGCGTGATGGTGACGCCTTCGCGCATGAAGATGGCGACGATCCAGTCGGCGGCCCAGGCCCGCTCCGGCACCTCATGGATGCCGGCGAGCGGCTGAAGCAGGACGCTATCGGCCGCATCCTCCGTCAGGCCACCGCCGAGATCGTGCCAGTCGCCGCCCATGGCGAGCGCGGCGGCGCGGATCGAGCCGCCAAAATCGCAGGCGAAGACCTGCGTCTCCGGGTACCGGCGGAACTGGAACGCCATCAGCGCCAGCAGCACCGACTTGCCGGCGCCGGTCGGGCCGACCACCAGGGTGTGACCGACGTCACCGACGTGAAGGGATAACCGGAACGGGGTCGAGCCGGTCTTGCCGAAGAGCAAGGGGGGCGCACCGAAGTGCTCGTCCCGTTCCGGCCCCGCCCACACCGCCGAGAGCGGGATCATGTGGGCGAGATTGCTTGTCGAGATCGGCGGCTGCCGCACGTTGGCGTAGACGTGGCCGGGCAATGAGCCGAGCCAGGCATCGACCGCATTGATGGTCTCCGCCATGGCGGTGAAATCGCGGCCCTGGATGACCTTCTCGACCAGCCGCAGCTTCTCGGCCGCAAGCCGCGGTTCATCGTCCCAGACGGTCACTGTCGCGGTCACGTAGGCTTGGCCCGCGACGTCGGCGCCGAGTTCTTGTAGCGCCAGGTCGGCATCGGCTGCCTTGTTGGCCGCATCGCTGTCGACCAGCACCGAGGCTTCGTTGGTCATCACCTCCTTGAGGATGGCGGCGATCGACTTGCGCTTGGCAAACCACTGCCTGCGAATCTTGGTTGTCAGCCGAACCGCATCGGTCTTGTCGAGCAGGATCGCTCGCGTGCTCCACCTGTAGGGAAAAGCGAGCCGGTTCAGCTCATCAAGCAGCCCCGGCGTCCTCGCGGTCGGAAAGCCGACGATAGTCAGTGTGCGGAGATACGTATCGCCGAGGCGCGGCTCTAGGCCCCCGATCAGCGGCTGATCGGCCAGGAGCGCATCGAGATAGATCGGCGTCTCCGGGACGCGCACACGGTGGCGCTTGGTCGAGACGGTCGAATGCAAGTAGGTCAGGGTCTCGCCGTCGTCGAGCCAGCGACACTCCGGCATGAAGCCGTCGATGAGCAGAAGCACGCGGGCCGTGCGGTCGACGAAGCCACGCAAGAGCTCCTGGGCGTCACCCCCCTGCCCCGCCTTGCCCTCCTAGAGCCAGCGCTCGGTGCGGGCGAGATCTTCGGGCGGAGACAAGTAGGTGAAGGTCAAAAAATAGCTCGACTCGAAGTGAGCCGCGTCCTCCTCGAAGTCGGCCTTGCGCTCGGCGTCGACGAGGGCCGAGGCGGCATCCGGGAAGCGGCTCGCTGGATAGGCCCCGACCGGATGTCGCTGCGCCTCGACGAAAATGGCCCAGCCGGAGCCCAACCTGCGAAAGGCGTTGTTGAGCCGGCCGGCGACGGCGACCAACTCGGCGGAGACAGCTGAATCCAAGTCGGGGCCGCGAAAGCGGGCGGTGCGCTGGAACGAGCCATCCTTGTTCAGCACGACGCCTTCGCTGACCAGGGCGGCCCAAGGCAGGAAGTCGGCGAGGCGCGCCGCGGTCTGGCGGTATTCGGCGAGGTTCATCATGGCTCACACGCCCAGGAAACCGGGGATGCGCAGATGCCGTCGCGCCACATCGACGAACTGCGGATCCCGCCGCGCGGCCCAGACCGCGGCGAAGTGCCCGACGGCCCAGAGGCCAAGGCCGACCAGCCACAGGCGCAGGCCGAGGCCAAGCGCTGCGGCCAGCGTGCCGTTGAGGATGGCGATGGAGCGCGGGGCGCCGCCGAGCAGGATCGGCTCGGTCAACGCTCGATGGACGGGAGCGGCGAAGCCTGGCACCTCGGCGGCGTGATCGATGAGGCCCGTCATCTAGATCAATGCCCCGCCGCCGAAGCTGAAGAACGACAGGAAGAAGCTGGACGCGGCAAACGCGATCGACAGGCCGAAGACGATCTGGATCAACCGGCGAAAGCCGCCCGAGGTGTCGCCGAAGGCGAGCGTCAGTCCGGTCACCACGATGATGATCACCGCGATGATCTTGGCTACGGGCCCCTCGACTGATTGCAGGATCTGCTGCAACGGCTGCTCCCAGGGCATGGACGAGCCGGACGCCAACGCAGCCGGAGCGAGCATCGGGCTCGCAAAAGCAGCAGCAGCCACCGCCGTCAGATGGTGGCGGACACGACACAGGGATCGGATCATGAGGCATCTCCGGAAGGAACAAGGGTGAGGATCGGCGCGGTCTCGGCCTGCGTGACGCAGTAGTCGCCGTCTGTGGCGAGCCCCTCGACGGAAGCGAGCTCGATCAAGCGGCGAGCCGAGCCACGGCCGGCCAGCACCGCAATGACGTCAATGGTCTCGCCGATGAGCGCCCGCGGCACGGTGACGACAGCTTCCTGGATGAGCTGCTCCAGGCGCCTCAGCGCCCCCACCGCGCTGCCGGCGTGGATGGTGCCGATGCCGCCGGGATGGCCCGTGGACCAGGCTTTGAGTAGATCAAGTGCTTCAGCGCCGCGGACCTCGCCGATGGGGATGCGATCGGGCCGCAGGCGCAGCGACGAGCGCACCAGGTCGGAGAGCGAAGCGACGCCGTCCTTGGTGCGCATGGCCACCAGGTTGGCGGACCGGCACTGCAGCTCGCGGGTATCCTCGATCAGCACCACGCGGTCGGAGGTCTTAGCAACCTCTGCTAGCAAGGCGTTGGTCAGCGTCGTCTTGCCGGTCGACGTGCCGCCAGCGACCAGGATGTTCTGTCGCTCGGCAACGGCAGCCTGGAGCGCCTCCGCCTGGGCCGCGGACATGATCCCCGCCACCACGTAGTCCTCAAGCGTGTAGACGCTGAGAGCCGGCTTCCGGATAGCGAAGGCGGGAGCAGCCACGATCGGCGGCAGCAGCCCTTCGAACCGCTCGCCCGTTCCGGGCAACTCGGCCGAAATTCGCGGGCTCCCGGTATGGACCTCGGCGCCAACGTGGTGGGCGACCAGGCGGATGATGCGCTCGCCGTCGGCCGGCGGGAGCCACTCGCCCGTATCAGCCAGGCCTTCCGATAACCGGTCGACCCAGAGCCTTCCGTCGGGGTTGAGCATCACCTCGACGACCTGCGGGTCCTCCAGGAAGTCCGCGATGGCAGGCCCGAGCGCCGTGCGCAGCATACGCGCGCTGCGGAGCAGCGACTCGGATTGCTGATAGGAAGCTGCCACTTTGTCCCCGTCCACCTGCGGGCGCACACGACGGCGGCCCTGGATCGGGGATGATTAGAGAAGGCAGGAATGATGACGCCGCAACAAGGTCAAGGGAGTAGTAGTAGCCTGGCGGGCAAAGACAGGAGGACGGCGGACCTCTCTGCGTTGCAACGAGAGAGGATTCATCCCCCTCTGATGTCCGCATCGCGCAGTGGCCGCAATGCGCCGATACCGTTGAAAAAGTCGGCATTGCTGAGTTGGTGAAGTCCTGATTCAGTCGTCTTGGCGGAGGGCGGCGCGATGATGGGCGAGCGGCAGGTGGCGCAGGAGG
>NZ_BMGG01000016.1 GCF_014640075.1 Chelatococcus reniformis
TCTCAGCGCGATCGGCATGGCGAATCACTCCGTTCGCCACCCATGATTCACATGTTTGCCGCCGCGGGAATCCCCGCCGAGCCACGCCTCACGGGATTTGGTATGAGCTATGACTGGCCCCGGCACCGCAAGGCTACCGGGGCTTTCTGCTTTCCAACCGTGAGCGATCGATATCTGGCGGTGCTCGCGGGGCTCGGCTCCCCGAGCTTTCGTCGAGGCGGGCGGCATAGGTGGCCAGCCCCTGCCACAGATAAGCAGGACCCGCCGGCGGCTGTGCTCGCCGCTGATTAGCCGTCAGCCCTGACGCCCTTGAACACCGGCGCGCGCAGGCTGCCGCCGCGCGTCTTGCCCCGGTGCTCGATCTCGACGCGGACTTCGGGTCGCGTCCAGATCACGGCGCTGGTTTTGAGGCCTGTTACGGCCGGCTTCTCCATGATGAGGGGGTCAAGGCGTCGCTTGAGCGCTGCGGCCGCGAGCGACAAGCCGGAAATCGCGCAGTCGATCGGGACGAGATGGCCGTCGCGCTCCTCCGCGAGCGCCAAACCGCCCAGTCGCCTTGTCCCAGGCGAAAGCATATAGCCCACGACGACGAACGTGTCGGACTGACTACATTTCGTCTTCACCCACGTGCGATTCCGGCCCGATTTATAAGGAGCCTCTCGGCGTTTTGAGATAATCCCCTCCAGGCCGCTCGAACATGCTGAGCGCCAGATGCGATGGAAATCGCCTGTGATCTCCTCGGACATTCGAATTCGATCCGATGTCGCGGGCAGAATGGCGGTCAGGGCGCCGCGCCGCCCCTCGCAAGTCCAGGTCCTGAGATCATTGCCATCGAGAAACAATAGGTCGAACGCGATGAGAATCGCGTCTCGTGCCGCCTTCCCCTTTCCCCAACCGAGGTCTTCATCCAACAGCCCGAATTGCGATATCCCGCTGCTGTCGAGGACGACGACCTCTCCGTCGATCACGGCGTTGTGCACGGCCAAGCTGGCGAGCGCGAAGGCAATGGCCGGAAAGCGAGCGGTCCAGTCGTCGCCGCGACGATTGCGGATCGTCGCACGTCCATCCTTTAAGTAACAACCGACACGATATCCGTCCCATTTTATCTCATGGAGCCAACCGGCACCGCTCGCGGGCTGTCTCGCATCCGACGGGATGCAAGGGGCAATCCACTCTGGGAGTGGCTTTTCGACAGGGGCCGGCTGGCTTTTGTCTCGCTTGCGCGGCGCCGCGGCCTGGCTGCGCGCCGTCTCTGCCGCCGGGGCGGCGCGCTTTTGGGTGCGAGGCTTGCGGGGGGGTGCGGCCATGCCTGAAGCATGACTCGGTGGTGGTTAACGAACCCGCTGGTGCGGCTGGATAGCTCGCGCAAGATTGACCCGTCCCGCTTCTCCCAAACGATGATCGCGTCCACCAGCTGCTCAAGCTCAACCTCCGGGTAAGCGAGCGTGTGTACAGTGCTGCCGGCCGGGGAAGCCTCCTCGCACTAGCGGGTATGTCGCTGCTCGAACTCCCTCTTGAGTTCTTCGTAGAGCTCAAGTCGGCGTGCCGTTCGGCATCCTCACAGCTTTGGGGTCGCCTCTCCTTGTCGTCGAGCTCGGTCGCAATTTCCTTCTCCGTCGTGGGAGGTTCCCACCTCACGCTGATACTAACCCAGTACTCGCTGCGCTCAACGTCGAATGCTGCGTCAGTCCCCGCCTTTCTTGTGGCCTTCGTGAGCAATGCTATGACCCTCGCGGATCGGCTTTCCTCGCAGCTCGAAGTCAATCTCTTCAGTCATCATCCGAGGCTGCTCTTGCAAGGGTGGTTTGAATTCCTATGAAATGGTGTCGTCATCGTTGTGACAGATGATGGCGGGTTCGATTTGCCTTGCGTCTGTCATGGCTTGTACTCGGGCATGGGGGGGTCGGGAAGCGGCATCCAGCGGCTCGGCTGGACGTAGTCGCGTGGCGTCTGCCCCGCTGTGGCAGACGCATCCAACTATTGCCCGCTCGCGCACAACATCACAGCAGGACGCGGGCGGGAACGCTTGATGCGATCTCGACCGGCCGACAGCCGTGGAGTGCGAGCGGGGGCATTTGCCCGTCCACCCGCGATAGCCGCGAACGCCTGCTTGCTCATCGCCCCAACTTTATCACGCGCAACAGCAGGCGTTCACGGCTATCCCACCGAGGGGCGCGCGCTTCCCAGCCACGCTGTTTCGTGCCGGCCTGCGAATTCCGCCATCGGCGCGAGGGGAAGCGCTATAGCTTTTCGATCGCCGACGGCGACTGGTTCTATTTCGCAGACATCTGGCGACCGGCGTCACATGACCGGCCGGAGCCTACGCCATCCTGACGATCCCGGCGAACGACGACCTCGCGCCATACGATGATCGCCAAAAAGCCGTGATGCGACGCGGCCAGCGCATGGCCTGCTCGATCTGCCCGGCCCGGAGGCGGAGCTTCTCTAGCCGCTGTCAGCGGGCAGCTTCACGGTACGCGCACCGCTTCGGTGTAGACATCCCTTACACACAGAAATTCAGATCCACGTTTCGGCGGATTTGCGACTTGCCGGGGGAAGGCCTTCCCCCGGGCTGGCGCCACGGTCGCCGGCACACCCCCTTCTACAGCGAGCGCCCCGCAACACCCCTGAGAGAGTGAAAGTGCGGACTGGATTTGCTGCGACGGGCTGGGTTGGGAGAGAGGCTCCCGGCGCCCGTCGCGGAGAACCGCGATGTCCAGACACGATCGCCGTACGTGCCCCGGCTCCGACCGAGCGAGCCTCTATGACGACATCACCAGCAAGATCATCGCCGAGCTCAAGGCCGGCCGGGTGCCCTGGGTCCAGCCGTGGGGAACCGCGACGGCCAAAGCGTCGCTCGCCATGCCGAGGAACGCCGCCACCGGCCGGCGCTATTCGGGGATCAATGTCCTGATTCTGTGGGGCGCCGTGATCGAGCACGGTTTCCCCGGCCAGAGCTGGCTGACCTTTCGCCAGGCGCTGTCGCTCGGCGGCCATGTCCGCAAAGGCGAGCGTGGCACCACCGTCGTCTACGCCGACCGCTTCACGCCGGAGGACGAGAAGCGCCACGCCCGCGAGACCGGCGAGGACGCTGCCACGATCCCGTTCCTCAAGCGGTTCACGGCCTTCAACGCGGCCCAGTGCGAAAACCTGCCCGAGGACGTCGCGGCCCTCTCGCCGCCGCCGCTGCCGGACCTGATCGAGCCCAAGGTCGAGGCGCTGATCAAGGCGACAGGGATCGCCTTCCACATCGGCGGCGACCGCGCCTTCTATGTACCGGCGCACGACTATGTGCAGGTTCCGCCGCCTAAGGCCTATTTCGAGCCCATCAACTGGCATCGCACGGCCCTGCACGAGCTGGGCCACGCCACGGGCCATCCCACCCGGCTGAACCGCGATCTCTCAGGCTCCTACGGCACGAAGGCCTACGCCTTCGAGGAGCTCATCGCCGAGATCAGCGCGGCCTTCTGCTGCGCCTCGCTCGGCATCGTGCCGACCGTCCGCCACGCCGACTATATCGCCTCCTGGTTCGACGTGCTGCGCGAGGACAATCGCGCCATCGTCCGCGCCGCGAGCGCGGCATCGAAGGCAGCGGACTTCATCTTGAGTTTCCTGCCCGATGCCGGGGCGTCCGACGCCGCGGCAGCGGGTGGCCCAAGGGCAATCGTATAGCCGCGGATCCGCTGAGCCGGAGATCCGCACATCCGAGTCTCCGTGTCTGCGGCTTTACGGCCGGGAGAGAGGAAGAGGGCTGCGCCGATCTTCGCGGCGGGTGGCAAGCTGAGAGAGAGGCTCTCGGCGCCCGTCGCGGAGAATTTGAGATGGCTGCGGTTGCCAAGATCATCCTGAGCGCCTCGCGCGATATCCCCTTCAACAAGCTCGTCCTGTCCCAGTCCAATGTCCGGCGTATCAAGGCGGGCGTCTCGATCGAGGAGCTGGCCGAGGACATTTCGCAGCGCACCTTGCTCCAGAGCCTGACCGTCCGGCCGACCCGCGATGCCGATGGCCAGGAGACGGGCATGTTCGAAGTCCCTGCCGGCGGGCGCCGGTATCGGGCGCTCGAACTCCTGGTGAAGCAGAAGCGGCTCACCAGGACCGCCTTAATCCCTTGCGTCGTGCACGAGGATGGCTTGGCAGAAGAGGACTCGCTTGCCGAGAACATTCAGCGCGCCCCGCTACACCCGCTCGACCAGTTTCGCGCGTTCCTCGCCTTGCGCGAGAAGGGCCAGTCCGAAGAGGAGATCGCCGCCTCCTTCTTCGTCTCGGTCGCCGTCGTGCACCAGCGCCTGCGGCTCGCATCGGTGTCACCGCGGCTGCTGGAAGCCTACGCAGACGACAATCTCACGCTCGACCAGCTGATGGCCTTCACCATCAACAGCGACCATGCCCGCCAAGAGCAGGTTCTCGAGCGCCTGTCAACGTCGTACGCCAAGGAGCCCTATGTCATCCGCCGCATGCTGACCGAGGGCGCGGTGAGAATGGCTGACAAGCGCGCCCAGTTCATCGGGCTGGAGGCCTACGAGGCCGCCGGCGGTGCCGTCCTGCATGATCTGTTCCAGGGCGATGACGGCGGCTGGCTACAAGACGTCGCTTTGGTCGATGGCCTCGTCGCCGAAAAGCTCGCGTCAGAGGCGGCTGCAATCCGCGCCGAAGGCTGGAAGTGGGTCGAGGTCGCGCCCGACTTCCCCTACGGACACAGCTACGGCCTGAGACAGCTCCGCGGGGAGGCCGAGCCGCTGTCGATCGGGGAGCTCGCCACGCGCCTCTCGCTCCAGACCGAATACGACCGGCTCGAGAAGGCCCACGCAGGGTCGGACGAACTGACCGAGGAGGCCGATCAGCGCCTGGCCGAAATCGAGACAGCACTCGCCGCCTTCGACGATCGGCCCGTCAGCTTTGATCCGGCGGAGATCGTCCGCGCAGGCGCCTTCGTCAGCATCGACAGCGTCGGCGTGCTTCGCGTCGAGCGTGGCTACGTTCGACCTGAGGACGAGGCACCAGTTGCGGCCGAGGCGGAGCACGATGCCCAGCAAGCTGTCGCTGTGCCAGTGGAGGTGGGCGCAAACCTCGTGCAGGCGAAGCCCACCAACGCGCCGGAGCCGGACGAGGATGATGGTCTCAAGCCCATCCCCGATCGGCTGGTGACCGAGCTCACGGCCCATCGCACGCTGGTGCTGCGGCACGCCCTCGGCGAACAGCCGGACGTGGCCTTCCTGGCGACGCTGCACGCGTTTTGCCTCAAGGCCTTCTATCCCTACTCGGTGGGCTCCTGCCTAGAACTCGACTTGAAGAGCGCAGGTCTTGGCGTTCAGGCGCCGGGGCTGAACGACACCACGCTCGCCGCCCGCTGCACGCGGCGCCATCAGGCCTGGATCGGGACGCTGCCGAAGGAACCCGCGGCGCTTTGGGACGCGTTGACGGCATTCGATGTCGACAGCCGTCAGGCGCTGTTCGCGCATTGCGTCTCGCTGTCGGTCAACGCGATGGCAGAACCCTACAATCGCAGGCCACAGGCGATGGCGCATGCGGACCGCTTGGCCGAGGTGCTCGATCTCGACATGGCAGAGGCCGGCTGGGTGCCAACGGTTCAGACCTATCTCGGTCGCGTGACCAAGGCCCGCATTCTCGGCGCGGTGCGGGAGGCGAGGGGCGAGCCGGCGGCGCGCTCGATCGAGCACCTGAAGAAGACCGACATGGCCGAGAAGGCCGAAGCGCTGCTCGCCGGCTCGCGCTGGTTGCCCGAGCCGCTGCGCACGCCGGGGCGGGTACGATCGGCTGCTTCTGCGGCTGGCGAACAGCAGGCAGCCGTTGCTCCCGAAGCGACGGGCGTGCAGACGGCGGCCGACGGCTGCCAAACGGCTGTGGTCGAAACCGACCCCGTGGCCGAGGATGAGCAGGTCGCCGACGAGCCGCACACCGTCGCGGCAGAGTAGCCCTGAAGCAGGATCGATCGACTCGGCCCGCCGGCAACGGCGGGCCTTTTTTCGTCTTGGAGCGCGCGATGAGGGAAGATGCCTCCGAACTGGCGCGCCGTCTCGCCCGTGATGCCGAGGCGGTGTGCCGACATTACCTGTGTAACGGGCGGCGCCAAGGCCGCTACTGGACGGTGGGCGACGTTCGCAACACGCCCGGCCGGTCGATGTTCGTCCGGCTCACCGGGCCGGAATCCGGTCCCGGTGCCGCCGGGCATTGGACCGATGCCGCGACCGGCGAATATGGAGATCTGCTCGACGTGATCCGCGAGAGCTGCGGTTTCATCGACTTTCGCGATGTCGCCGAGGAGGCACGACGCTTCCTCGCCCTCCCGCATCCCGCGCCCGACACCGCCATATCGAAGCGGAGTATCTCTCCCGCGCCGAGCGGGTCGACTGCGGCGGCGCGGCGGCTTTTCGGCATGGCGCAGCCGTTTTTGGGCACTCTCGTAGAAGCGTATCTGCGTGACCGCGGCATTACGGCTTTGCACGGAACCGGAAGCCTGCGCTTTCATGCGCGCTGCTACTATCGGCCCGACGAGCATTCGCCCACCGAGACCTGGCCGGCGATGATCGCTGCTGTCACCGATCTCGACGGCAAGTTCACCGGCGCGCTGCGGACCTGGCTCGATCCGCGCGGCTTCAGCGAGACCACGCTTGGCAAGGCGCCCATCGATACACCACGGCGGGCCATGGGAGACCTTCTCGGCCATGCCGTCCGTTTCGGTGTGCCGGGTGAGGTGATGGCGGCCGGCGAGGGTATCGAGACCGTGCTCTCGCTGCGATGCGTCCTGGCCGACATGGCGATGGCGGCAGCGCTCTCGGCCGCGCACCTCGCCGCCATCCTGTTCCCCGACATGCTGCGTCGGCTCTACATCGTGCGCGACAACGATCCGGCTGGTGATTGGGCGCGGAACACCCTGGTCGAACGGGCGCAGGCGGCTGGGATCGAGGCCATCGTGCTGTCACCCAGGCTCGGTGACTTCAACGAGGATATCCGCATGCTCGGCATCGACGCGCTCAGGGCAGGCGCGCGTGTCCAGCTCACCCCGCGGGATGTCGGTCGCTTCCTGGATCTGGCGGCATAGCCGGACGGGGAGGGCGAGACGATCCTCGGTCGACGGCGATCGCTCCGATGCACCAACCGCTGAAGAGGACCGCGCCTCGGCCTTCGAGAGGGCGATCGGCCGCCAGCCGGGCCGGACCGGCAATGGCTGCGGCCGACGATTTTCCGCCGGCCCTTCGGGCCTTTGCAGCGCGAAGCAAAATCGCCGGCCTGCTCCATCTCCGCTGGCGCTCCGGCCCTCCGCTTCGCCGCGGGTGCAGGTCCTGCCCGGCCGACGGCTTCGTCGCCATGAAGGCCGCGATGGTCGCGGTCCAACCCGACGGAGCATCCCATGAGCGAGCACGACGACGCCGAACCGGACCATGCCTCTTCCCCGACTGACAAGCTCCTCACCGAACTCCAGCTCTATGGCTACCGCCCCTTCGCCGACGAGCTCGACCCCAGGCCGCTGCCCGACGGCGGTGCGGTAGCGGGCGCGATCGCAGATATCTTCGACGCCCTCATCGTCACCCTTGGCGACACCCGCCTTGAGCCCGACCTCGATGACCTCCTCTGGTCGACGGTCAACCTCTTCCATCGCGCCACCGGCCGGATCGAGCGCGAACTCGACGATAACGAGCAGGCGCAGCGGCGCGCGCAGCAGGAACAGGACGGCAGCGAGGTCAAATCCGTCGAGCTGGAACGCCTCACCGCCGAAGGGCAGACGCTGATCGAACGCCGTGACGCTTGGGAATTGATGCGTGACCAAGCCGCCGAGCACTATGAGCGGCATACCGGATCACCCTGGCGGCCGCGTAAAGGGTCGATGGTCAACCACCAAACTATGACCGCGGCGATGATCGACAGTCGCGACTTTCTGATGGCCAAGAAGCGCGCCGAGCAGGAGGTGCTCCTGCCACCCGGACCGAAGGTCGCCTTCACCGGTGGGCTCGACTTCAACGACCACCGGCTGATCTGGGACGCGCTCGACAAGGTCCACGCCAAACACCCGGACATGGTGCTGCTGCACGGCAAGTCGCCGAAGGGCGCCGAGAAGATTGCCTCCCGCTGGGCCGATCACCGCAACGTGCCGCAGATCGGCTTCGCCCCCGACTGGACGAAGGGCCGTGCCGCCCCCTTCAAGCGCAACGACCAGATGCTCGCGCTGCTGCCGATCGGGGTCATGGTTTTCCCCGGCACCGGTATCCAGCAAAACCTCGCCGACAAGGCGAAGAAGCTCGGCATCCCAGTCTGGAGGTTCGGCGGCGCCTGAGCGCTGCCGTCTTCCCATCGAAAGGCCATCCCACTCTTAGGCGTTGATATCATCGCAGCAATAGCGAGCCTCTCGGACATGCCTTGCGCATTTATCATCGGCGGCACCGACCAGATCGGAATTGCGGTGGCCAGGTGAATCAACCGACCTTCTCGATGCTGCCCAATCCGCCGCGCACGACGAAGACCTCACCATCCCGCAAAGTTCTGTACGGAATGTTCAATCGCTCATAGTGCTCGATTTCCTTCTCCACCGCGGCCGATTCGGAGTGGTTCGATTTGTAGTGGACCACGATCGCAAAAGGCAGGATGCCAAGCCCGTTCCATTCGATCTCCGCCGGATAGCCATCTGGAACATCGTGGGGATCATCGACAGCTTCCAATCCGCGCAAGCTCTGCGAGATAATCACGGCAGCAGCGCTGAAACCCGCGTAGACGATCTCATCCCGTTCCAAGAGGTCGATGATTTGTGCATCCATACCGCTCAATTTCATCGCACGACGGAGGATGAAGGCGTTGCCTCCATTGATCCAGACCATGTCGTGCTCGCGCAGCGCTTCCCGGAGCCGGTTCGGCGCTCCAAAGAAATCTTGAAGGTCCAAGTCGCGAACGGTCAGCCCCAACGCTTCAAGCTTCCGCAATTGACCCACCCGCCACCTCTCACGGTCCTCAGGTCGGTTGTCGAGCGCGTTCATGATCAACGCGACCCGGCCAGCCGGTGCAAGTCGAACCAGCTCAGAGGATGCGCTTCCAACATCAAATGATGATAGGTACATTCGCATCGCTCGGACCTTGTCGCAAATTCTCTGAACCTGTGACACCTTTTGCAATAAGCTCGCTGAGTTTCGCAAGGTTGGGATTGACCGTTTCCCACCCGAGCGGATGCAGTGGATTCGCCTACTTGGGCAAGCCATCTCCCCAGATCCGAATTGTCTCGGTGAACTCGCCGGGTCGTAGGCGCGCACCGTCACGGCGACCGGCACGAAGCTTTTCCCCGCGTAGCTCGGCCTGGCTTCATAGCGGGTCACCTTCCCACCCGCGGCCAGCGGTCGAATGACGTTCTCGTCGGTTCGCTGCTTCAGCTCGGCGGCAAGGGAGGCACGAACACCACGTTCGCCGGATTCGTGTCGCCGCCGAACATTTCTGGCAACAGGAGCATCGGAACCAGCTCGTTCGTCTCGGCGAGACGCACGGCCTCCTCGCGCGAGGTGACTACCGAATAGTCAGGCCAGGCTGCCCGCCTGTTCCTGCTGAACCAGCCCATCGGCGCTCCTCTCCCTCAACGGTCGGGCCACCGACCGCTTCCGACCCACGGCCGCTTATCGAGCATCCGGGAGCGGCCGTTCCATCACGATCGTGCGCTCCTCGCCGTGGTAGCTGTCACGGACGGCACGGAAGCCGAGCTTGGCGTAGAAGGGCTCGGCTGTCACCGACGAAGGCACCGCCAGGACCGCAACGCCGTTCTCGATTGCCAAGTGCTCGACCCGGGCCATGAGGTTACGCCCAACGCCGCGACCTTGGTACTCGGGCTCGATGAACATGGTCCGCACAACGCTGCCATCGAGGCTCGCCGTACCGATGATGGCCTCGCCCATGACGGCAACGAACACAATCCGACGTTCCATTAGGTCGAGCACGGCAGCGGGAGAAAAGCTCTGTTCCACGCGCCTGATGATCGCCTCGGAATAGTCCTTGGCATTCGTCGTCCGAAGGGCGTCGATGATGACACGGCTGATGCCGGCGGCATCTTCGTGGCGTGCGTACCGGACTGAGTATTCCATAGCAAGCCTTCCTTATGAAGAAACAGTCGAGCAGGCGCCCTCGCTGGCCGATAGTGACCGGTGTCCGCCCGAAGCCGCTATATTTGCGGCACGATGACCTTCGCTGGATTTCCGTTTCCGGAGCATCCCGTTCCCAGCTATGATGCCGCGCGTCGTGGTGGTGGTGGAAGGCACAATTGCCCAGCCCTCTCTTATGGGATCACCACCCATGATCATCCTTGCTATCCTCGTCACGCTCGCCGCCATTGGCGCCATGTGCTGGCTGTTGTTCGCACTGGCGGTGTTCGCGTTGCCCTTCTTGATAGGCTTCACGGCTGCCGGTTGGGCCCATACCAGCGGTGCCGGCTGGCTCGGCGCCCTGATCATCGGCTTCGTCGGGGCCGGCGCGATCTTGATCATCGGACAGCTGCTGCTTGCCTTCGCGCGGCCACTCTGGCTGAAGCTCCTAATCGCGATCGCCTTCGTCACACCGGCTGCAATCGCAGGCTTTTACGCGACCCATGGCGTCGTGAAGCACGCCGTGCCGTCCGAGACGTGGCAGCTCGTCTTGTCCGTGATCGGCGCGATTGCGATTGGCGTCGTGGCGTTCGCACAGGTCACGACGATGGGATTGGCTGCGCCCGGACCCGCCGGGCGGAACGTCTCACGGGCCTGATGCACGTCTCCGCCGGTGTGGCGTGACCAGCGAAGCTTAAGCCAGACCGCTCTCGCTGCAGGGGCGGATAGTGCTGCCGTCGACCTCGGATGCGAGACTTTGGCCGGTCACACAAGGTCGTGCCATGGCAGCGCTGGCGGACAGGCCGCGTCGATCGCTCGGCCGGACGAGTGGTGGGCCTGCGTCGATATCGCGCCCGCGGGGCAAACGTCGGGGAGCGACAGCCGGCTCAGTCGGGAAGCCGGGTGAGCGGTGAAGCCGCGAGCATCGTTTTGGTCTCAGGCGGTTGCTCTCTGTCGCCACGTTCTCCCTGCTCTCCGTCGGTCCGAGCACACCGAAGCGGCCTCTTTGATGGGCTGATCTGGCCGAAGACCGGCTGACGCCTTGACCGCCTATGCCGCAATGGCGCCGATCGACTTTCTTCCCCTGCGCCCTTGGCGCATTCCTCGCGAAACAAGAAAGTCGCCTGGCTGCCATCCTCCGCTGACGCTGCGGCCCGCAAACGGGTGCGGCGTCGGTCGCCTCCGGCCCTTTGATCGCCATCGAGGCCGCACGGTGCGGGCTCGGGACAGAGACCAAGGAAACCATCATGGCGACCATCGGCACCTTCAAGAAGACCGGCAACGACGAGTTCACCGGCGAGATCGTCACCCTTTCGCTCCAGGCCAAGAACGTCCGCATCGTCCCCGAGACCAACCGGTCCGGCGAGAACTCCCCTAGCCACCGGGTCTTCGTGGGGCGCGTCGATATCGGTGCAGCCTGGGCCAAGCGCTCCAACGAAGGCCGCGACTACCTGGGTCTGAAGCTCGACGATCCCTCGTTCACGGGCCCGATCTACGCCAACCTCTTCGAGGACGAGGACGGCGACACCTACAACCTCATCTGGTCCCGCCCCAACGGACGCCGCAGCGTCGACTGAGGCTCCTGCAGCAGCACCCCGCACGGACACCCCGGGCGGGGCTCCCTCTCTCCAGGGACAGAGGCTCCCATGACCAACTTCATCGACATCTACGCCGACATCGCCTAGCTGCGCGCCGGGTTCTCGGGCTGCGTCCTCACCCGCAAGGAGCGCGCCGATGCGCTCCGGCGCATCGAGGAGTTGCTCACGAAAGCCGAGCGGCGGCGGCGCGAGGAGGAGACGGGAGCTTGAGCCCCCTCGTACGCCTCGGCGCAAGCCGAGGAGGGCGCTGGGCCGTCCCCTCGGCTGCGCGCCTCGTTTCACGGGGGAAGCGTGTATCTCCGCAGGATCGCCTCGCCAGCCTCTTCCACGATCTCGATCACCTCGTTGACCAGCGTCTCCTCGGCCGCAATCGCCTCCAACACGGCGTCGAACAGCTCGCGCTGGCGCGATGGCGCCACCTGCGGAACGATGATCACCAAGCCAGCGTGAATCTCCTCCTTCGCATAGAGCTTGCGGAAGTCGCGTGCATTGTTGGTCACGAAGGTGAAATCCTCGGCCACGATCCGCGGCATAAGATCCCAGTCCGTCGCGCCGCTGAGACCTAGCCAGTTCACATGATTGGCCTGATGGCGGCGCTGCCGAGCAACCTCAACAAGCGATGTGTGCAGACACTCATCGATCAGGAATTTCATGCGGACGGGCGCGACCGCGGATCACCCTTGAGCGTCAGCCGCTGCGTGGATTTCGGCCGCAATCCCTGCTCGTCGAGCGTCTTCGGCCGCCCGCGGGCCGGATGGGCGGTGACCCAGATCGCCGCCAGCTCCAGCATCCGCGGCGTGAGCGCGGGATAGCCTTCGAGGATTTCCTCTTTGCGCGCCCCTTGCGCCAGCATCGCGGCAATCGCGCGCGCTGGAACGCGGGTTCCCTTAAAAACCGGTTCGCCGCCGAGAATCGCCTTGTCGCGATGGATGGCGGCCTCCGCCTCGTCGAGCGCGCGGATGCGCGCATCGAGTTGCCTGCGCGCTGCTCCCACATCAACGATCAGCAGATCGTCAGCTCGCACCGTCTTGGCCTTGGGCATCTCCGTGATCGCCGCGAACAGTTTTTCGCGGCGGTCGGCACTCAACGCAGACCCGACGCCATGCCAGAGCTTGAGGCGGAGCAGCCCCTCATAGGTGAGCGCGCGCCGGGCCGCGCCGTGTGGGCGACGCTCGGATCTCGTCTCGACGATCTTCTTGTCGATGGCATTGTGGACCGCCTTCACCGCCACCCCGCTGACGGCGGCGGCTTCGGCGGGCGTGTAGATGCGGGCGGCGGCCATAATCGTTCTCCCGTAGAAGAACAATATATGATGCCTCGCCGCTCCGGTAAAGATGATGCGCTCACGCCTGGCCGGTCAGCCGCTGACTTGCGCCTCGAGCCGCGTCTCGGCGATGCATATCGGCGCATTCTGACCATCGGCGGCTTCCCCACGGTGACGACGCCGAGGCCTGCGATGAGCTCAACCGACTCGCCTTGTCGAGCAGTGATCGCGTTGCAGCCTCCCGAGCTACGATCCTCCGCGCAAACATCCGGCCGCCCTCGCCGGGGGGCGTCGGTCCCGGGTCCCGGCGCCAGAGCGCCGTCGCGATGCTGACCCTCCTGCGGCTGGCCTGTTGACCGGTCTCGGGCGAGCAGTCGATCCCGCGTGCCGCCTACGGCGTCGCGATGCTCACGCTCCTGCGACTGCCTTTACCCGCGCTGCTGCGCGGTGGTGTGCTAGCAGGCGGCCACCCCACGCCACCGACCTGAGCGTTCCTGACGTCGAGGAAGCGCGGGCTTTGCCGCTATAAGTCGTCGAACAAGCGTTAGGATGTCTCGCCCTCGTCTAATTTCACCGCCTCATCCAAGAGAGCCGCCGGTCGTGCGCCCACCGCTAACGCGACATGCCATAAGGTGATCAAGGTCACATTCTGCTGGCCGCGCTCCATGCTGCTGACGTGCGCACGATCAACGCCCATGCGCTCGGCTACGGCTTCTTGGCTGATGCCTGCCGCTATCCGATACCGACGCAAATTGGCTCCGAAGACCCTGCGGATGTCCATCCACAGGATGAGTGCCAATCGCGCATTTTGGTGCTACGCATTATAATACGCGGCGTGTTAGCCGAGGTTTTGTCGGATGGCTCCAGCGAGCTGCTGCGCTGGCGCTTCTGCGTCGTTTGTCAGGGCGATGCCAGAGATACCCACTACCGCAAGCGAGCCATGCCCAAGCCGCCTCTAGATCCCGACGTCGCCGATGAGGCGCCGACTGCCGAGACGCTCACCGGCTACGACATGGAGCATGCCGTCACCTACCTGCGATTGCTCGACGCGGAGGCGGAGAGGGCCGATTGGACCGAGGTCGCCAAAATCATCCTGCATATCGATCCGGCGCTTGAGCCCGGGCGTGCCCGCCGTGCCTGGGAGAGCCACCTGGCTCGCGCCAAATGGATGACCGAGCAAGGTTACCGGCATCTTCTGCGCGGCGGTCCCCCCCACTGAGCCGGTGGACGCGTTCATCGCGCCCGCAAAACCCAGCGATCTTCTGTCGGCATCGCGGTTTGCTCGCAGGCGGACTCCTCAACACGGCCCGGTTGCGAACAATCCTCGTCTCATCCTCTCGGTGATTCGAGGCACGCGTTGGAGCGAACGAACTGGCGGTCGGCCGCCACCTATGAGCATGCTCAAGGGCTCGATACCGTCGGCTTCGCCTTCGAGTATCTGCGCCGTAATCCGCGATATGTCGAAGATGCGCTGAGAGCGTCCGAAACGACCTTCGTCGAGGATCGGTCCGCTAACGAGCGCATGCGCCGCTGGTGCCTCTACTTTCGCCGCCGATCCACGGATTCGGTCGACTGAGCAGCCGGTCTTCTGGCGCTACGATGCGCTTCCCGCGATCATCCCGCTGACGCGGATTGACGACGCCCTTGCTGCTAACTCCCGTGCCATGAACTGGTCCGAGCTCCCCGTCGACATCCGGCGGACGCCTGACGGCCATTGCATGCTGCTGCGTCTCGGCGGCGTTGAGCACCGCGCATTGTTCCGCGACAAGCCGGTTGCCGGCATGCGCTATGCCGCTGCGCTGCCATTTGACGAAGCCTTCGATATCCGTGTCCATGCGGCTCGCCGTCTGTGGTGCGCCCTCGACGGGCGCCCGCCAGGCCCGATCTTCCGCTCTCTGCCTCGTCAGCGGGAGCAGCGCCTCGCGCTGGCACTGAGGGCGCTCGACGCCCGGCTGGATGGTGCCACCTACCGCACCATCGCCGAGATGCTGTTCGGCGCCGACCGGCTGCCGAGCCGCGGTTGGAAGACCCACGATCTGCACCAGCGCACCGTGCGCCTCGTCCAGCTCGGTCTGCGGCTAATGGGCGGCGGCTATCGCGAGCTGCTGTGCTACCCGCTGCGCCGCCGCTAGCTAGGGCTTCGCACTCTTCGCGGGGTATCGAAAACGCGACCCTGCATCTTCGGCATCCCCCTCCGCGGCGCCCCTCCGCCATCGTGACCCTCGAAGCGCCGTCCTCTGCGACCGCGCGCCCCAACGTCACGGAGGCCTCTCATGCCCGATCCCCTGGCCGGCTTGCCGCCGCGCTTTCTCCGCACCCCCGAAGCCGCCCGCTTTCTTGGCCTGTCCGGGAGGACTTTGGAGAAGCACCGGACCTATGGCACCGGCCCGGCCTACCGAAAGCTTGGTGGCCGCGTCGTCTACGCGCTCGACGACCTGCAGGCCTGGGCCAATCGCGGCGCCGTCACCTCGACCTCCGATCCTGGCGGCTCGGTGCTGCCCGCCAGGCGGCATGAGCCTCGGCCGGCGGCGCTCGCCGGCCGAGGCAGCCGCTGAGACGCGCGGACATGCGGCGTCGTCTCATCGGCCCCGGCGAACGGGCCAAGCTCGATCCCTTCATTATTGCAACGGGCGAGGCCCGTCCCCGCGATCAACGGGACCTGATGGAACGGCCCTTCTTCTCGCTCGCCAAGGCCAAGCGCACCGTGCCGATCCTCTACGAGGCTGGGGGCGTCCGGGTCGAGGTCTTCGCCGTGCCCGAGCACGGCATGGCCACCATCTGGGATGCCGATGTCCTGATCTGGGCGGGAAGCCAGATCGTCGAGGCGGAGAATCTAGGGCTCAGAACGTCCCGGTTCTTACGCTTCACGCCCTATCAGTTGCTGACCGCGATCGGCCGGGAGACGGGCGCGCGCGACTACCGGCTTCTGAAAGGCGCGCTCACGCGCCTGCAGGCGACGGTGATCCGCACCACCATCCGCAATGGCGAGCGCTGGCAGCGGCACCAGTTCTCCTGGATCAACGAATGGGCGGAATGCACCAGGCTGGATGGCCGCGTCGAGGGCATGGAGCTCGTCCTGCCCGACTGGTTCTACCGCGGCGTCATCGATCGCTCGCTCGTGCTCGCCATCGACCCGGCCTACTTCCGGCTGACCGGTGGCATCGAGCGCTGGCTTTACCGGGTCGCGCGCAAGCATGCCGGCCGGCAGCCACACGGCTGGGCTTTCGAGATCTCCCACCTTCACAAAAAGTCCGGCAGCCTTGTCCGCGTCTCCGACTTTGCGCTTCAGCTGCGGCGCATCGCCCTGCGCCAGCCGTTGCCGGGCTACCGCCTGCACATCGAGCGCGTGGGTAGGCGTGAGATCCTGCGCGTCCGCCCCGAAAAGCCATCCACAGGCCCTGTGTATAACCCTGTGGAAACGCTCGGGACTTCGCACGCAAGCGGTATCGGGATTTCGCACGCAACGCCGTCGGGACTTCGCACGCACGGACCGCAGCTAAGTCTCTGGCCGGACGCGCGTTTTTCGAGCCCTAACTTAAATCATAACAGAGAATCTAACTGTTGTTGGGCGCGCGGCGATGTGGAAACAGCGATCGAGCAACGCTGCAAATCAGCTGAAGAACCAAGCGCGGCACAATGTAGATCCGCTACGTCTTTCCGTAAAGCTGCATCTACGGCTCTGGATACTATGTATCCAAAACAGCCGCTCTCCTATCGCAAGACAGGAGACCGGTCATGATTGTCGCGTTCCTCAACCAGAAGGGCGGCGTCGGCAAGACCACCCTGGCGCTGCATCTCGCCGGCGAATGGGCGCGTCAGGGCCTGCGCGTCACCCTCATCGACGCCGACCCGCAGGGCTCGGCCCTCGACTGGTCCGAACAGCGGGCGCGGGAGGGCTCGCCTCGGCTTTTCGGGATCATCGGACTGGCGCGCGATACGCTCCACCGCGAGGCGCCGGAGCTGGCGCGGGGCGCCGATCACGTCGTCATCGATGGGCCGCCGCGCATTGCCGGCCTCATGCGCTCCGCGCTGCTGGCGGCGGACTTGGCGCTGATCCCGGTGCAGCCGTCGCCCTTTGACGGCTGGGCCTCGGGCGAGATGCTGAAGCTGCTCAGTGAAGCGCGCATCTTCCGCCCACAGCTCGCCGCGCGCTTTGCGCTCAACCGCTGCGGCGCCCGTACCATCATTGCGCGCGAGACGGCCGAGAGCCTCGCCGAGGACGATCCGCCGGTGCTGGCCAGCCGGATCGGACAGCGCGTCGTCTTTGCCGATGCGGCGCAGTCCGGCCGCCTCGTTTCCGAGATCGATGAACGCGGTCCCGCCGCGCGCGAGATCACCCGGTTTGCCGCCGAGGTCGGGAGGTTTGGGTGACGGAGCGCCCTCCCAAACGCGGCTTTGCCTCCCGGCCGGGCGATGCCGACAGCTGGATCAAGGCGGCCGAGGCACCACCGGCACGCAGCGATGATGCGGCCGCCTACACCGCGCGGCTGACCATCGACATCACGCCCGAGCTCCGCGGCCGCATCAAGATCGTGGCGTTCAGCCGCGGCATGACCGTCGCCGACATGCTGCGCGAGCTGTTCGCGCGCGAGTTCCCCAAGACAGACGAGGACACGCAATGAGCAACCACGCGGCTTGCCCCGCGGGCGCTGGCCAACGGCCGGCCGGCCACGCCGATCACCTCACCCGCGTCGAACTGACGTGGATCGCCAAGCGGATCGAGTTCTGGATTCGCTTCGGTCAGTCGAGCGACGTCCGCTTCCTCGATCGAATCCGAAGCCTTCATTCGTTCCGGCCCGGATGTGTCTTTGCGCTCGTGCGCTGGGCCGCCAACGACTACGGGACGATGATCTCGCGCATCGACATCGTGCGCACCGTGTCGCCGGGCGAGCCCTATCAGACACTGCCGTTCGTTCGTCCCGGCGGCGACATTCTGCTCAAGCTCAGTGGCTTGCCCAAGGTTGGGTGCGTGCTACGTGCGATCAAAGCGATTGAAGCGCTCGGCATCGATCCGACAGAGGTGTCGCCCGACCATTGGCGCCACATCCACAACCGGCTGACCGCCGGCCACGAGCCGCGCGCGTATACGCAGGATCAACATCGGGCACACTTGAAGCGCCTGAGGGTCGAGCCGTGATGCGCGTCGGCTATGTCATGACGACGTCCTTCGCCGCACTGGTGACGGGCGGCCTTTCAGTCGTCCCGACCGCACCGAAGTTGATCTGGAACGCCTCGGCCAGTGCGCCGATCGGCCTCTACCTCATCAGCCCGCCGCGGCAGCTCGAGGTGCCCGATCTCGTCGCCGTCAACGCGCCAGAACCACTTGCAGGCTTCCTGGCCGAACGCGGATATCTGCCGCGCGGCGTGGCGCTGATGAAGCGCGTGCTGGCGCTCGCTGGGCAAGAGGTTTGCCGTACCGATCGCACCATTGCCGTCGATGGGATTGCCATGGGCGAAGCGCTCGAGCGCGACCGCCGCGGCCGCAGCTTGCCGGTCTGGCAAGGCTGTCGCCGCATCGCCGACGGCGAGCTCTTCCTCATGAACTGGGATGTTCGTGACAGCCTCGACGGGCGTTATTTCGGGCCGATCTCGGCGAGCGCCATCATCGGCCGCGCGGTGCCGCTGTGGACCGCCGCGGCAGACGCTGACCGCTTCGAGTGGTTCGCACCGACGCGCTGATCGGCGTGTTGCTCCCCCCAGCAATGGACTGGAATCTCGTGATGCGGGCTGATCGGCTCGCGGTGCGCTGCTTGTTGTTCGGCTTCGTCTGCATCGCCGCATTGCCGGCGGCAAGCGAGCCGATACCGCGCCTCGCTTCCGAGGATCCCTATGCAGCTCATATCACCGAGGCCTCGCGGCGGTTCGGCGTTCCGGCCGCCTGGATTCGGGCGGTCATGCGCGCCGAGAGCGCCGACGATGTCCGTGCCGTCTCGCCGAAGGGCGCCATGGGCCTGATGCAGCTCATGCCCGGCACGTGGACGGAACTGCGGGACCGCTACCGTCTCGGCAACGACCCGTTTGCCCCCCGTGACAACATCCTGGCGGGCACCGCCTATCTGAGCGAGCTCCGCGACCGCTACGGCGCGCCGGGCTTCCTTGCAGCGTACAACGCCGGTCCCGGCCGCTACGAAACCTTCCTTGCCGGCGGTGCGGCACTGCCGCCCGAAACGCGCGCCTATGTTGCCATGCTCGTGCCTCTGGTGCGGGACGATCAGGTCGGCGCTCCTGCCAAAATCCCTGCGGCCGATCCGCTGGCGCGGCGGCACGCACCGCTATTCATTACTCGACCAGAAGGCATGCCGTCGGCCAATCCTGCGCAGGCCGTAGATCGTCTTGCCGGCGATCCGGCAGCAGCTTCTGGACGACAGCTTTCTGCCGTCACACCGCGAGCCGCCGACCTGTTCGTCGGTCGACCTGACCGCGTAGGCCGAAAATGATCGGTTCTGGCAGAGATCGCGGCTTAGCGTGCTTCAGCGCGCCAAAGAGACGGGGCACACGGGACCATCAGCGCACGACCGGGGGAGGGCAGGATAAAGGGGCGCGAGGTGCGCTGGCGGTCGGTCGTGTTGGTTCAAGGATTTTTTGGGCGAACTCGCGATGTGCGCTGGAAATGCGAAGGCCGCGACTTCGGCGAATTCATAAGGTCCTCAGCGGCATCGCGCGATGTGCGGGGTCCAAGCCATGAGTGGCGAGGACGAGTTCCGCATCCGGCCTGGCCGGATCCGCTCGCCGAAGGCGCAGCGCACGAGGCCCTTCATCGCCCAGGCGCTGGCGGCAGCCCAACGCGCCGGCTGGACGGTCTCCCGGAAAGGAGGGATTGGCTCCGGCGCGCGCTCGCGGTTCGGCCGGGGCCAGCGTGCCTCGATTCAGGCCAACCGCCTCATCACGTCGCGCTCGCGCGGCGCCGTGATCAAGGCGCGCGTCGTCCGTCACGGCGGACGGAGCGCGTCGCTCCAAACCCATCTCGGCTATCTGCGCCGCGAGGGCGTCACCCGGGACGGCGAGAAGGCCAGGCTGGTCGGCCCCGGCCCGGAGGACGCTGATCCAAGAGCGTTCGCGGAGCGATGCGAGCATGACCGGCATCATTTCCGCTTCATCGTCTCGCCCGACGACGCCGTCGAGATGACCGATCTCAAGGCATTCACCCGCGAGTTGGTCGGGCAGATGGAGAAGGACCTCGGTAGCAAGCTCGACTGGGTGGCCGTGGACCATTGGAATACGGAGCACCCCCACATCCATCTGATCGTCCGCGGCGTCCGCGACGACGGCGAGAACCTCGTCATCGCGCGCGACTACATCAAGGAAGGCATGCGCGACCGCGCGCGCGATCTGATCACGCAGGAGCTCGGGCCGAGGACGGATCAGGACATCCGCCGCACGCTGGAACGTCAGATCGAGGCCGAGCGCTGGACCAACCTCGATCGCCAGCTCGTCCGCGACAGCGACCGCACCAGCGTGATCGACCTGGCGCCGCACGCGGACCGGCAGCCCGACGAGTTCCATGCACTGAAGGTCGGTCGCCTGCGCAAGCTGGAGGCGCTCGGCTTGGCCGACCAGGTCGGACCCGGCCAGTGGTCGATGGTCGAGAACGCCCAGGCGACTCTGCGCGAGCTCGGCGAACGCGGCGACATCATCAAGCGCATCCACCGTAGCCTCGCCGAGCGCGGCATCGAGCGGGGCGCCGCCAGCTACGTATTGGCAAGCGAGAGCCTGGACCAACCCGTCATCGGCCGACTGGTCGATCGCGGCCTCGATGACGAGCTGAGGGGAAGCGCCTATGCAGTCGTCGACGGCGTGGACGGCCGCACGCACCACGTCAGGCTGCCGGATCTCGACGCCGCCAGCGATGGCGCTCCCGGTTCGATCGTCGAGCTGCGCAAGTTCGACGATGCGCAGGGGCGCCGCCGCGCCGCGCTGGCCGTCCGATCGGACCTTTCTATCGAGCAACAGGTAACGGCCGACGGCGCCACCTGGCTCGACCGCCAGGCCATTGCCCGTCAGCCCGCTGCGCTTGGCATCGGCGGCTTTGGTGCCGAGGTCGGCGACGCCCTCGATCGACGCGCCGAGCACCTGATCAATCAGGGCCTCGCCGAGCGCCACGGGCGGGGCGTGAGTTTTGGCCGCAACCTGATCGAGACACTGCGCCGGCGCGAGCTGGAGGCGCTCGCCGGCAAGCTTGCGACGGAGCACGGACGCCCATTCAACCGTGCTGCGGCCGGCGAATATGTCGCCGGAACCTATCGGCAGCGTTTCGCACTTGCCTCCGGCCGCTTCGCCATGCTCGACGATGGCGTGGGCTTCCAGCTCGTGCCCTGGTCGCCATCGCTCGACCAGCAGCTCGGCCGGCACGTCTCCGGCCTGGCGCGCAGCGACGGTGGCGTCGACTGGAGCTTTGGCCGCAGGCGGGGACTGGGGCTCTGAGCCCCGTTGCCCGCGCGTGGCCACGCGGGCCGGCCTGCGCCGTTCCCTGTCTTCCTACGCCACGGTGCGATCGTCGCGCTCCGTGCCTCCGTGCAGGCTTGACGCCGACACTGTCCACGACCGACCTCATTCCGCAAGGGAGGCTGTCTCTTGCCCGCGACCAAAATCCTCTGGGGGCAGGTTCTCGTCGTCCTGCTGATCGTGCTCGTCGCGAGCTGGACGGCGACACAATGGACGGCTTGGGAGCTCGGCTTCCAGCCGCAGCTCGGACGGCCGTGGTTCGAGCTGCTCGGTTGGCCCGTCCACTATCCACCTGCCTTCTTCTGGTGGTGGTTCGCCTTCGACGCCTATGCCCCAGCGGTCTTCCTCGAAGGCGCGGTCATCGCGGCGTCAGGTGGCTTCATTGCCATCGCCGCTGCTATCGCCATGTCGGTGTGGCGGGCGCGAGAGGCCAAGAATGTCGAGACCTATGGCTCGGCCCGCTGGGCCCGGCCCGAGGAGGTGAAGGCCGCCGGCTTGCTCGGCGCCGACGGTGTCGTGCTCGGCAAGCTCGGCCTCGACTATCTTCGGCACGATGGACCCGAGCATGTGCTGTGCTTCGCGCCCACCCGCTCGGGCAAGGGCGTCGGTTTGGTCGTGCCCTCGCTGCTGACCTGGGCCGGCTCCGCCATCGTCCACGACATCAAGGGCGAGAACTGGCAGCTCACCGCCGGCTTCCGCGCCCAGCATGGCCGCGTGCTGCTGTTCGATCCGACCAACACGGCCTCGGCCGCCTACAATCCGCTGCTCGAGGTGCGCCGCGGCGAATGGGAGGTCCGCGACGTCCAAAACATCGCTGACATCCTGGTCGACCCGGAAGGGAGCCTCGACAGGCGGAACCACTGGGAGAAGACCAGCCACGCCCTCCTGGTCGGGGCCATCCTTCATGTGCTGTATGCCGAGGCCGACAAGACCCTGGCGGGCGTTGCGGCCTTCCTGTCCGACCCGAAGCGGCCGATCGAGGCGACACTCGAAGCCATGATGCGGACAGCCCACCTTGGCGGGGCCGGGCCTCACTCGGTCATCGCCAGCGCCGCGCGGGAGCTGCTGAACAAATCCGAGAACGAGCGGTCGGGCGTGCTGTCGACGGCCATGTCGTTTCTCGGCCTCTACCGCGATCCTGTCGTGGCGACCGTCACGCGCCGCTGCGACTGGCGCATTGCCGACCTGATCGGCGCGGCGCAGCCGACGACGCTCTATCTCGTCGTGCCGCCCTCTGACATCGCTCGCACCAAGCCGCTGATCCGCCTGATCCTCAACCAGATCGGCCGCCGCCTGACCGAGGATCTGAACGCCGACGGCCGCCGGCATCGTCTGCTCCTCATGCTCGACGAGTTCCCGGCCCTCGGCCGGCTCGATTTCTTCGAGAGTGCGCTGGCCTTCATGGCCGGCTACGGCCTCAAGAGCTTTCTGATCGCCCAATCCTTGAACCAGATCGAAAAGGCCTATGGGCCGAACAACTCGATCCTCGACAATTGCCATGTGCGCGTCAGCTTCGCCACCAACGACGAGCGGACCGCCAAACGCGTCAGCGACGCCCTCGGCACCGCGACCGAGATGCGGGCCATGAAGAACTATGCTGGGCATCGCCTGTCGCCTTGGCTCGGCCACCTGATGGTCTCGCGCTCGGAGACGGCGCGACCGCTCCTGACGGCCGGCGAGATCATGCAACTTCCTCCGGCGGACGAGATCGTCATGGCGGCGGGCACCCCCCCGATCCGCGCGCGCAAGGCCCGCTACTTCGAGGACCCGCGCTTGCAGGAGCGCATCCTGCCGCCACCTGCATTGACGAGGTTCGGCGAGGCTAAGGACGACGATTGGAGCTGCCTGCCGATTCCGCCTCGCTCGCACGCCGAGCCAGCCGCGCGAGACAGCGTGGCTTCTGACGAGGATCCGACCGGCTCCGAGCGGCGCCACCAGCCCGAACTGAACAGGACGGTTATCATTGAGCGGACGGTCCCGATCGACAACGAATTTGCCGTCGAGTTCGACAACGACGCCGAGGACGACAGCGTCCGCGTGAGCCGCATGAACCGGGCCATGCAGGGCGTTGCTCGCCAAGTCTCGCTCGATCCCAACGACGGCATGGACCTCTGAGGCGACGATGGCAAAGCCTCCCAAGAAGCGGCGCCTGTCCGTCTATCTCGAGCCGGACATCATGAAAGCGCTGGCCGACTATGCCGCCCGCCGCGAGCACTCGCGCTCTCTGGTGGCTGAAGCCGCCATCGCCTCGTTCCTCTCCCCGGACGCGGCCGAGCGCCAGGAAGCGGCGACCAGCAAGCGCCTCGATCAGGTCGATCGGCACATGACGCGCCTGGAACGCGACCTCGGCATCTCGATCGAGATGATGGCTGTGTTCGTGCGTTTCTGGTTGACGACCAATCCGCCCTTGCCTGAGCCCGCGCAGGCGGCCGCGCGGGCTCAGGCCGGCGCGCGCTACGAAGCCTTCGTCGCAGCGCTCGGCCGCCGGCTCGCGAAGGGCCCGCGGGTCAGAGAGGAGATTCCTGAGGATAGGTCAGGAGCGTCGAGCGATCAGCCACCGACGGCCTCCGGCTGCTCCTGACCGATGCCGTTGAAAAAGTCGGTCATTTGAGCGCAGCCGCCGCGTGGCGGATTTGGTCGATCGAGGCTGGCCCTCTCATGCGGGCCTGATCTGCGGCCCGTTCGGTAGGAGTTTGGCGAGCTTCCTGAGGTTCT
>NZ_BMGG01000017.1 GCF_014640075.1 Chelatococcus reniformis
GAGCTTCTGGAGCTGGTGGAGCTTGAGATCCGCGAGCTGCTGTCGAAGTACGACTTCCCGGGCGACGACATTCCGATCGTGAAGGGCTCGGCGCTGTGCGCGCTTGAGGACCGCAACCCGGATATCGGCCACGCGGCGATCCTGAAGCTGATGGACGAGGTCGACGCCTACATTCCGCAGCCTGAGCGTCCGGTCGACATGCCGTTCCTGATGCCGGTGGAGGACGTGTTCTCGATCTCGGGCCGCGGCACGGTGGTGACGGGGCGGGTCGAGCGCGGCATCGTGAAGGTGGGCGAAGAAGTCGAGATCGTCGGCATCCGTCCGACGCAGAAGACGACGGTGACGGGCGTCGAGATGTTCCGCAAGCTGCTGGACCAGGGCCAGGCGGGCGACAACATCGGGGCGCTGCTGCGCGGTACGAAGCGCGAGGACGTGGAGCGCGGCCAGGTGCTGTGCAAGCCGGGCTCGGTGAAGCCGCACACGAAGTTCAAGGCGGAAGCGTACATCCTGACGAAGGAGGAGGGCGGTCGTCACACGCCGTTCTTCACCAACTACCGCCCGCAGTTCTACTTCCGGACGACGGACGTGACCGGCGTGGTGACGCTGCCGGAGGGCACCGAGATGGTGATGCCGGGCGACAACATCGCCATGGAAGTGACGCTGATCGCGCCGATCGCCATGGAGGAGAAGCTGCGCTTCGCCATTCGTGAGGGCGGCCGCACCGTCGGCGCCGGCGTCGTCGCATCCATCATCGAGTAAGCATGGCGGGCGGTCCGCCCGCCATGGCGCCGCCCCGGGGGCCTGCCCCCGGGCCGTTGCGATCGGGGGCAAAAGCCGGCCGTCCCCCGGATTGGTCTTTTGCCGGCCTTGTCAGGCCTACGATCATCGTGCATGTACCGCGTCGGACGGTTCGTGCACGGTTCCGCCGTTAGGAGTGTAGCTCAACTGGCTAGAGCACCGGTCTCCAAAACCGGGGGTTGGGGGTTCGAGTCCCTCCACTCCTGCCAGCGGCGCGCAGCGGCAGCATGATCGGACAGGGTTGGTGCGGGGGGCCTGTGTCCCCACCTAGGTCGCACCGTGACGTCCAGTCGTCATCCTCGTCGCATTGGGGTGGACCGGCGGCGATGGTTCGTTTCGAACAGTGAGGAGCAGGCCGTTTCGCGGCCCCGGCAAGTGATGGCGAAGACCAACCCAGTCGAGTTCATGCAGCAGGTGCGCAACGAGGCCGCCAAGGTCACGTGGCCCACCCGCAAGGAGACGCTGATTACGACCGCCATGGTGTTCGTGATGGTGATCATCGCGAGCATCTTTTTCGTAGTGGTCGATCAGGTGCTGCGTTTCGGCGTCAGCTTCATTCTCGGCTTCGGACGCTGAGGGAGAAGGGTATGGCCAAGCGCTGGTACATCGTCCACGCCTATTCCAACTTCGAGAACAAGGTCGCCCAGTCGATCCGCGATCAGGCGGCGCAGCGGAGCCTTGAGGACAAGTTCGACGAGATCCTGGTGCCGACCGAGAAGGTCGTCGAGGTGCGCCGGGGCCGCAAGGTCGATACCGACCGCAAGTTCTTCCCCGGCTACGTCCTGGTGAAGTGCGATCTGACCGACGAGGTCTACCACCTCATCAAGAACACGCCGAAGGTGACGGGCTTTCTCGGCGCCGACCAGAAGCCGATGCCGATCTCCGAGCGGGAGGCCGAGCGTATCAAGGGGCAGGTCGCCGAGGGCATCGATCGGCCCAAGCCCTCGATCAGCTTCGAGGTGGGCGAGCAGGTGCGTGTCGCCGACGGCCCCTTCGCCTCCTTCAACGGGACCGTCGAGGAGGTCGACGAAGGACGCGCCCGCCTCAAGGTAGCCGTGTCGATCTTCGGTCGCGCCACCCCGGTCGAGCTCGAGTACGCCCAGGTCGAGAAAGTCTGACGATCTCGGCGAACGTTGACAGGGGCGGGCTGACGAGATAACGAGCCCGCCTCGATAAATGCCGCGGAAGGCAAGCCGGTCGCCAGCCGGATCCCCTTGCCGCACCGCGGTCTGCACCCGCCCGGCCCTGAGCGGCCGGGATTTTTTGTTCTGGAGCAGTCAATGGCGAAGAAAATCGTAGGCTACATCAAGCTGCAGGTGCCTGCCGGCGCCGCCAACCCGTCGCCGCCCATCGGCCCGGCGCTCGGCCAGCGCGGCCTCAACATCATGGAGTTCTGCAAGGCCTTCAATGCGAAGACCGGGCAGTTGGAGAAGGGCATGCCGATCCCGGTGATCATCACCGCGTACGGCGACCGCTCCTTCACCTTCGAGATGAAGCAGCCGCCGGTCTCCTATTTCCTGAAGAAGGCGGCGAACCTCAAGCTCGGCAAGAAGCCGGCGTCCGGCTCCAAGACGCCGGGTAAGGGCCCGACGGTCGGCAAGGTCAGCGAGGAGCAGATCCGCGAGATCGCTGAGAAGAAAATCGTCGATCTCAACTGCGATTCGATCGAGTCGGCCATGTCGATGATCCGCGGCTCCGCAAGGGCCATGGGTCTCGAGGTCGTGGCCTGAGGGAGGGAAGCATGGCACATCTTGCAAAGCGCGTGGCCGCCTCCCGCGACGGCATCGATCGGGCGAAGCTGTACGCCATCGACGATGCGATCAAGCTGGTGAAAGAGCGCTCGACCGCCAAGTTCGACGAGACGATCGAAATCGCCATGAACCTTGGCGTCGATCCCCGCCACGCCGACCAGATGGTCCGCGGCGTCTGCAACCTCCCGAACGGCTCGGGCCGCACCGTGCGCGTTGCGGTGTTCGCCCGCGGCGCCAAGGCCGATGAGGCCAAGGCCGCCGGTGCGGACATCGTCGGCGCCGAGGATCTGGTGGAGCGGGTGACGGGCGGCAACATCGACTTCGACCGCTGCATCGCAACGCCGGACATGATGGGCCTGGTCGGCCGGCTCGGTAAGGTGCTGGGCCCGCGCGGCCTGATGCCGAACCCGCGCGTCGGCACGGTGACGATGGACGTCGCGGCCGCCGTTGGCGCGGCCAAGGGTGGCGCCGTGGAGTTCCGCGTCGAGAAGGCGGGCATCATCCACGCCGGTATCGGCAAGGTCTCCTTCACCGAGGACAAGCTGGTCGAGAACATCAAGGCGTTCGTCGATTCGGTGGCCAAGGCCAAGCCGACAGGCGCCAAGGGCACCTACATCGAGAAGATCGCGGTGTCGTCGACCATGGGGCCGGGCATCAAGATCGACCCCGCGTCGGTCGCCAGCGCCTGAGCCGGCAGCTGCCGCCGTCCGCGGCGTGGCGGGCCGGTCGGCCCGCTTGACAATTGCTGATTTTGCCCCTTGGCAAACGCGGCGCGAGCGGCTATCTACGGCGCATGAATTCAGACAACGATGGTCGCGGGGTGTACGAGTCCGCGGCTGTCTACACAGCTTCCATCCGCATGGATGGAGTATGGCCGACGGGCCGAGGGGAAACCCTTTGCCCGGAGCGGCCATATGTCCTGTCCGAGACTGCAGGTGCCGGTCGAGCTTGTCTCGTTCGGCCTAATTTCATTTCGAAGCCTGCATAGACGGGTCCAACCGGACATTTCCCACATCCGGCGATCGTAAGGGGTCGGCGGGGCGTGGGTCGTATCGGTTCGAACCACTCGCACCTGGCGCGGCAGGCTTCGGCCCGCCGTACGCACAGGGGACAGGGCTTGCGAGCGCCGTTTGAGGCGGTCGCGGCCAAGGTCCGATGATGGTCCAAGGCTCACGACCGCCGACGACGGCAGGTGCAGCCGGCGGATGAGGGATGTTCCCCAGTCCGCCAACCGGAGAGAGCCAAGTGGACAGAGCAGCAAAAAGCGAGCTCGTCTCGACGCTCGGCGACGTGTTCGAGAACACGAGCGTCGTCGTCGTGGCCCACTATGCCGGCCTCACCGTCGCCGACATGCAGAAGCTCCGCAGGGAGATGAAGCAGGCCGGCGCGACGGTGAAGGTCGCGAAGAACCGCCTCGCCAAGATCGCTCTCGAAGGCAAGGCCGCCGCATCCATCGTGCCCCTCCTCAAGGGGCCGACGTTGCTTGCCTACAGCAACGACCCGGTTGCGGCGCCGAAGGTCGCCGTCGACTTCGCCCGGACCCACGACAAGTTCGTGGTTCTCGGCGGCGCGATGGGCACGACTTCCCTGAACGCGGACGGAGTGAAGGCGCTCGCCACACTTCCGTCCCTGGACGAACTGCGTGCCAAGCTCGTCGGCCTGATCCAGGCCCCGGCGACCAAGATTGCGCAGCTCTCCACCGCGCCGGCCGCCAAGCTGGCTCGCGTGTTCGGGGCCTATGCCAACCGAGACGAAGCGGCCTGAGGCCGTTCCATCATCACCATCATCGTTCGAACCGATTTAGGAATGTGACTCATGGCTGATTTGACGAAACTGGTTGACGAGCTGTCGAACCTGACCGTGCTCGAGGCGGCCGAACTGGCCAAGCTCCTCGAAGAGAAGTGGGGCGTGTCGGCAGCGGCTGCCGTGGCGGTTGCCGCGGCCCCGGGCGCCGGCGCGGCGGCGGCGCCGGTCGAGGAGAAGACCGAGTTCAACGTCGTGCTGGCGGGTGCCGGCGACAAGAAGATCGAGGTCATCAAGGAGGTCCGCGCGATCACCGGTCTCGGCCTCAAGGAGGCCAAGGACCTGGTCGAGGCCGCGCCCAAGGCCGTCAAGGAAGGCGTGACCAAGGACGAAGCCGAGAAGATCAAGGCCCAGCTGGAGAAGGCTGGCGCCAAGGTCGAGCTGACCTAAGACCAACCCGGCCGGCAGGTGATGCCGGCTGCGGATGACGAAGACGGTCTCGACGCCCGGGCTAAGCCCCTGGCGCCGGGGCCGTCGAGCCGTCTCCGGGCCTCGGATGGCCAGCGGGCGGCGGCGAGGAGACCTCGTCGGTACGAACTGTGAAGGCGCCACGGCGGGCGCCGCGACGCCAGGCCAGGCAGGTTGCGCTCGAACAGGCGCAGGCCCGGTCTAAGGCTTCGTCGAAGGAGCGAGGGACCACATGGCTCAGACCAACACCAGCAGGAAGCGGCTCCGCAAGTTCTTCGGCAAGATCAAGGAAGTGGCAGAGATGCCGAACCTCATCGAGGTTCAGAAGGCATCCTACGATCAGTTTCTGCTGGTGGACGAGCCCGAAGGCGGCCGTCCGGACGAGGGTCTGCAGGCGGTCTTCCGCTCCGTGTTTCCGATTTCGGACTTTTCGAGCACCTCGCTGCTCGAGTTCGTCAAGTATACCTTTGAGCCGCCCAAGTACGACGTCGACGAGTGCCGCCAGCGCGGCATGACCTTCGCGGCTCCCCTCAAGGTGACGCTGCGCCTCATCGTGTTCGACGTGGACGAGGACACCGGCGCCCGCTCCGTCAAGGACATCAAGGAGCAGGACGTCTACATGGGCGACATGCCGCTCATGACCGACAACGGCACCTTCATCGTCAACGGCACCGAACGCGTCATCGTCTCGCAGATGCACCGCTCGCCCGGCGTGTTCTTCGACCACGACAAGGGCAAGACCCATTCGTCGGGCAAGTTGCTGTTCGCCGCCCGCATCATTCCCTACCGCGGCTCTTGGCTCGACATCGAGTTCGACGCCAAGGACATCGTGCACGCCCGCATCGACCGGCGCCGCAAGATCCCGGTGACGTCGGTGCTCTATGCGCTTGGCCTCGACGGCGAGGAGATTCTGTCGACCTTCTACAACCGGATCGTCTACACCAAGGACGACAAAGGCTGGCGCGTGCCCTTCGACGCGGAGCGCATGAAGGGCTTTAAGGCCTCCGTCGACCTCATCGACGCCGATACGGGCGAGGTGGTGATCGAAGCGGGCAAGAAACTGACCGTCCGGGCCGCCCGACAGCTCTCCGAGGGCGGGCTCAAGGCGTTGCGTGCCGTCAACGAGGATCTCATCGGCCAGTATGTGGCCGAGGACCTCGTTAATCCGACCACCGGCGAGATCTTTGCCGAGGCTGGCGACGAGCTCGGTGACAAGCTGATCAAGCTGCTCGAGGACAACGGCTTCGACGAGATCCCGGTGCTCGACATCGACCACGTCAACGTCGGTCCCTACATTCGCAATACGCTTGCGGTCGACAAGAGCTCGTCGCGCGAGGAGTCGCTGTTCGATATCTACCGGGTGATGCGTCCGGGAGAACCGCCGACTCTTGAGACGGCGGAGGCGATGTTCCATTCCCTGTTCTTCGACTCCGAACGCTACGACCTGTCGGCGGTCGGCCGCGTCAAGATGAACATGCGCCTCGACCTCGACTGCCCGGACACGGTCCGGACGCTGCGCCGCGAGGACATGCTGGCGGTGGTCAAGGCGCTCGTGGACCTGCGCGACGGCAAGGGCGAGGTGGATGACATCGACCACCTCGGCAACCGCCGCGTGCGCTCGGTCGGCGAGCTGATGGAGAATCAGTACCGGCTCGGCCTGCTGCGCATGGAGCGCGCCATCAAGGAGCGCATGTCGTCGATCGACATCGACACCGTGATGCCGCAGGACCTGATCAACGCCAAGCCGGCGGCGGCGGCGGTGCGCGAGTTCTTCGGCTCCTCGCAGCTGTCGCAGTTCATGGACCAGACCAACCCGCTCTCGGAGGTGACGCACAAGCGGCGCCTGTCGGCGCTCGGGCCGGGCGGTCTGACGCGCGAGCGCGCCGGCTTCGAGGTGCGCGACGTGCACCCGACGCACTACGGCCGCATCTGCCCGATCGAGACGCCGGAAGGCCCGAACATCGGCCTGATCAACTCGCTGGCGACCTTCGCCCGCGTCAACAAGTACGGCTTCATCGAGGCGCCGTACCGGGCGGTGCGCGACGGTCAGGTCACCTCGGAGGTGATCTATCTGTCGGCCATGGAGGAGGCGAAGTACAACGTCGCCCAGGCCAACGCCGACATCGACGCCGCCGGGCGCCTGACCGAGGACCTGGTGGTCTGCCGCCATGCCGGCGACGTCGTCGTCATGCCGCCCGACAAGGTCGACTACATGGACGTCTCGCCCAAGCAGCTCGTCTCGGTTGCCGCGGCGCTGATCCCGTTCCTGGAGAACGACGACGCCAATCGCGCGCTCATGGGCTCGAACATGCAGCGCCAGGCGGTGCCGCTGGTCAAGGCCGATGCGCCCTTCGTCGGCACCGGCATGGAGGCGGTGGTCGCCCGTGATTCGGGCGCTGCCATCGGCGCGCGTCGCACCGGCATCGTCGACCAGGTCGACGCCACCCGCATCGTGGTGCGCGCCACCGAAGATCTGGATCCCACCAAGTCCGGCGTCGACATCTACCGGCTGATGAAGTTCCAGCGCTCGAACCAGAACACCTGCATCAACCAGCGGCCGCTGGTGAAGGTGGGTGATCCAGTGCGCAAGGGTGACATCATCGCCGACGGTCCCTCGACCGATCTCGGCGAGCTGGCGCTCGGCCGCAATGTCCTCGTCGCGTTCATGCCGTGGAACGGCTACAACTTCGAGGACTCGATCCTGCTCTCCGAGCGCATCGTCAAGGACGACGTCTTCACCTCGATCCACATCGAGGAGTTCGAGGTCATGGCCCGCGACACCAAGCTCGGGCCAGAGGAGATCACCCGCGACATCCCCAACGTCTCGGAAGAGGCGCTGAAGAACCTCGACGAGGCCGGCATCGTCTATGTCGGCGCGGAGGTTCACGCGGGCGATATTCTCTGCGGCAAGATCACGCCGAAGGGCGAGAGCCCGATGACGCCCGAAGAGAAGCTGCTGCGCGCCATCTTCGGCGAGAAGGCGTCCGACGTGCGCGACACGTCGCTGCGCGTGCCCCCGGGTGTCTCCGGCACGGTCGTCGAGGTGCGTGTGTTCAACCGCCACGGCGTCGACAAGGACGAGCGCGCCCAGGCGATCGAGCGCGAGGAGATCGAGCGGCTGGCGAAGGACCGCGACGACGAGCAGGCGATTCTCGACCGCAACGTCTATGCGCGCCTGTCGGAGCTGCTCACCGGCCAGAAGGCGGTGGCCGGGCCGAAGGGCTTCAAGAAGGACACCGAGATCACGCGTGCGACGCTGGACGACCATCCGCGCTCGCAGTGGTGGCAGTTCGCGGTCACCGACGATGCGCTGATGGCCGAGCTGGAGGCCATGCGCAAGCAGTACGACGAGTCCAAGAAGCGGCTGGAGCAGCGCTTCCTCGACAAGGTCGAGAAGGTGCAGCGCGGCGACGAGCTGCCGCCGGGCGTGATGAAGATGGTCAAGGTCTTCGTCGCGGTGAAGCGCAAGATCCAGCCCGGCGACAAGATGGCCGGCCGCCACGGCAACAAGGGCGTGGTGTCCCGCATCGTGCCGATCGAAGACATGCCCTTCCTGGAGGACGGCACTCACGTGGACGTCGTGCTCAACCCGCTGGGCGTGCCGAGCCGCATGAACGTCGGCCAGATCCTGGAGACGCATCTGGGCTGGGCGGCGGCGGGCCTCGGCCGGCAGGTGGGCGAGGCGGTCAACAGCTACATGCGTTCGATGGACGCGGCGCCGCTGCGGGACAAGTTGAAGGCGGTCTACGACAACGACCCGATCATCGACGACATGAAGGAGCCGGAGCTGGTCGAGCTCGGCAACAACCTGCGCCGCGGCGTACCCATGGCGACGCCGGTGTTCGACGGCGCCAAGGAGGCGGACATCGAGGCCATGCTGGAGCGGGCGGGGCTCAAGAAGACCGGTCAGTCCACCGTCTACGACGGGCGGACCGGCGAGCCCTTCGATCGGCAGGTGACGGTGGGATACATCTACATCCTCAAGCTGCACCATCTGGTGGACGACAAGATCCACGCCCGCTCGATCGGCCCCTACAGCCTGGTCACCCAGCAGCCGCTCGGCGGCAAGGCGCAGTTCGGCGGCCAGCGCTTCGGCGAGATGGAGGTGTGGGCGCTGGAGGCCTACGGCGCCGCCTATACGCTGCAGGAGATGTTGACGGTGAAGTCCGACGACGTGGCCGGCCGCACCAAGGTCTACGAGGCGATCGTGCGCGGCGACGACACCTTCGAGGCCGGCATTCCCGAGAGCTTCAACGTGCTGGTCAAGGAGATGCGCTCGCTCGGCCTCAACGTTGAATTGCTCAGCAGCAAGCGGCCGCCGACCGAGCTGTCGTCGTCAGAAGCCGCCGAGTGAATGCGGCATGGCCGGGGGCGTCGCCGCGACGCCCCGGTCGATGCGCGACACCGGCCGGCCTGCGCGGCCTGCGGGCGACAAGCCCGCGGCGGCGCGTCCCGGCCGACCCGGGCTCCAGCGGGTGCCCGGCCCCGAGATGAAGAGGCGATGAGCCTCGCGGACGAGCGAGCCGGATGCGGCTCTGCCGTCCAGGTGTTTGCAAGGAGACGGTGATGAATCAAGAGGTGATGAATCTCTTCAACACCCAGACCCCGGCGCTGTCGTTTGACAAGATCAAGATTTCGATCGCCAGCCCGGAGAAGATTCTTTCGTGGTCGTACGGCGAGATCAAGAAGCCGGAGACGATCAACTACCGTACGTTCAAGCCCGAGCGGGACGGCCTGTTCTGCGCCCGCATCTTCGGACCGATCAAGGACTACGAGTGCTTGTGCGGCAAGTACAAGCGCATGAAGTACAAGGGCGTCATCTGCGAGAAGTGCGGCGTCGAGGTGACCCTCGCGCGCGTGCGGCGCGAGCGCATGGGCCACATCGAGCTTGCCGCGCCGGTGGCGCACATCTGGTTCCTGAAGTCGCTGCCGTCGCGCATCGGGCTGCTGCTCGACATGACGCTCAAGGACCTGGAGCGCATCCTCTATTTCGAGTCCTACGTGGTGCTCGATCCCGGCATCACGCCGCTCAAGGATCGTCAGCTCCTGTCGGAGGACGACTACCTGCGCGCGCAGGACGAGTACGGCGAGGACAGCTTCACCGCCAAGATCGGCGCTGAGGCGATCCGCGACCTGCTGCGCAACCTGGACCTCGACAAGATCCAGATCGACATCCGGGAGGAGATCGCGACCACCACGTCCGAGCTCAAGCCCAAGAAGCTGATGAAGCGCCTCAAGATCATCGAGGCCTTCCAGATGTCGGGCAACAAGCCGGAGTGGATGATCCTCACCGTCGTGCCGGTGATTCCGCCCGACCTGCGGCCCCTGGTGCCGCTCGACGGCGGCCGCTTCGCGACGTCTGACCTCAACGACCTCTACCGCCGCGTCATCAACCGCAACAACCGTCTGAAGCGGCTGATCGAGCTGCGCGCGCCGGACATCATCATCCGCAACGAAAAGCGCATGCTGCAGGAGGCCGTCGATGCGCTCTTCGACAACGGCCGCCGCGGCCGCGTCATCACGGGGGCCAACAAGCGGCCGCTGAAGTCGCTCGCCGACATGCTGAAGGGCAAGCAGGGCCGCTTCCGGCAGAACCTGCTCGGCAAGCGCGTCGACTACTCGGGCCGCTCGGTGATCGTCGTCGGCCCCGAGCTCAAGCTGCACCAGTGCGGCTTGCCCAAGAAGATGGCGCTCGAGCTGTTCAAGCCGTTCATCTATTCGCGGCTCGACGCCAAGGGCCATGCGTCCACCGTGAAGCAGGCCAAGAAGCTGGTCGAGAAGGAAAAGCCCGAGGTCTGGGACATCCTCGACGAGGTCATCCGCGAGCACCCGGTGATGCTGAACCGGGCGCCGACGCTGCACCGGTTGGGCATCCAGGCCTTCGAGCCGGTGCTGATCGAAGGCAAGGCGATCCAGCTGCACCCGCTGGTCTGCGCGGCCTTCAACGCCGACTTCGACGGCGACCAGATGGCCGTGCACGTGCCGCTATCGCTAGAGGCGCAGCTCGAAGCCCGCGTGCTGATGATGTCGACGAACAACATCCTGCACCCGGCCAACGGCGCCCCGATCATCGTGCCCTCGCAGGACATCGTGCTCGGCCTCTACTACCTGTCGATCATCTCCGATGGGGAGCCGGGCGAGTTCAAGCCGGGCAACACCAGCAACCCGATGCAGGGTGTCTATGGCGATATCGGCGAGCTGGAGCATGCGCTCGCCGAGCGGGTCATCACCCTGCACTCGAAGATCAAGTACCGCTGGTCCGGACTCGATGAGAACGGCGCGCCGGTGACGCGCGTCTACGACACCACGCCCGGCCGCGTGATCCTGTCGCGCGTGCTGCCCAAGGATCCGAAGGTGCCCTTCGACGTCGTGAACAAGCTCATGACCAAGAAGGAAATCTCGAACATGATCGACACCGTCTACCGCAACTGCGGTCAGAAGGAATCGGTCATCTTCTGCGACCGCATCATGGGGCTCGGCTTCCACCACGCGTTCAAGGCCGGCATCTCGTTCGGCAAGGACGACATGGTGGTGCCGCCCAACAAGTGGACGGTGGTCGACCAGACGCGTGCGCTGGTGAAGGACTACGAGCAGCAGTACCAGGACGGCCTGATCACCCAGGGCGAGAAGTACAACAAGGTGGTCGACGCCTGGGCCAAGTGCTCGGACAAGCTCGCTGCCGAGATGATGGTGGGCATCTCCACCGTGAAGAAAGACGAGAACGGCCGGGACAAGCCGGTCAACTCCATCTACATGATGGCCCACTCGGGCGCCCGCGGCTCGCCGGCGCAGATGAAGCAGCTCGCCGCCATGCGCGGCCTGATGGCGAAGCCGTCGGGCGAGATCATCGAGAGCGCCATCATTTCGAACTTCAAGGAAGGCCTGGACGTGCTCGAGTACTTCAACTCGACGCACGGTGCCCGTAAGGGCCTGGCCGACACGGCGCTCAAGACGGCGAACTCGGGCTATCTGACACGTCGTCTCGTCGACGTGGCGCAGGACGCCGTCATCCGCGAGACCGACTGCGGCACGGTCAACGGCATCAGCATGCGGGCGATCGTCGATGCCGGCCAGGTGGTGGCGTCGCTGATCTCGCGCGTCCTCGGCCGGACTGCGGCGGAGGACGTGTACGACCCGGAGGGCAATGTCATCGTGCCCACGGGCACCATGATCGAGGAGCGCCACGTCGAGCCGATCACCACGGCAGGCGTGCAGGAGGTCAAGATCCGTTCGGTGCTGACCTGCGAGTCGAAGAACGGGGTGTGCGCGACCTGCTACGGTCGCGACCTTGCCCGGGGCACGACGGTCAACATGGGTGAGGCGGTGGGCGTCATCGCCGCCCAGTCGATCGGCGAGCCCGGCACGCAGCTCACCATGCGCACCTTCCACATCGGCGGCGCGGCGCAGATCGCCGACCAGTCGTTCATCGAGACCAACTTCGAGGGCACGGTCCAGCTGCGCAACCGGCACGTGGCGCGCAACTCGGACGGCGAGCTGGTGGCACTGGCGCGCAACATCTCGGTCGTTGTCGTCGGACCGGACGGGCAGGAGCGGGCGGTGCACCGCATCCAGTACGGCTCCCGCCTCAAGGTGGACGACGGCGATCAGGTCAAGCGTGGCCAGCGCATCGCCGAGTGGGATCCCTACACCCGTCCCGTGCTTACCGAGGTGGACGGTGCGGTCGCGTACGAGGATCTGGTCGAGGGCGCCTCGCTGACGGAGACGGTCGACGAGGCGACGGGCATCGCCAAGCGCATGGTCATCGACTGGCGCTCGTCGTCGCGCACGGCTGATCTCAAGCCGGCGATCGTCGTCATGCAGGCCGGCAAGGTTGCCAAGCTGCTGCGTGGCAGCGACGCGCGTTCGCTGCTGCCGGTCGACGCCATTATCGCCGCCGACCCCGGTGCCTCGGTCAAGGCGGGCGACGTCCTGGCCCGCATCCCGACAGACAGCGCCAAGACGCGCGACATCACGGGCGGTCTGCCGCGCGTGGCGGAGCTGTTCGAGGCGCGGCGCCCGAAGGAGGCGGCGATCATCGCCGAGAAGTCGGGAACGGTCCGCTTCGGCCGCGACTACAAGAACAAGCGCCGCTTGTCCCTGGAGCCGCACGACGGATCGGAGCCGGTGGAGTACTTGATCCCGAAGGGGAAGCACATCCACCTGCAGGACGGCGACGTGGTGGAGGTCGGCGACTTCATCGTCGACGGCAACCCGGCGCCGCACGACATCCTGGCGATCAAGGGCGTCGAGGAACTGGCCGCCTATCTCGTCAACGAGATCCAGGAGGTCTACCGGTTGCAGGGCGTGAATATCAACGACAAGCACATCGAGGTGATCGTTCGCCAGATGCTGCAGAAGGTTGAGATCACCGAACCGGGCGATTCGGAGTTCCTGACCGGCGAGCAGGTGGACCGCTTCGATCTCGACGCGGCGAACCAGGGGCTTATCGCCGAGAACAAGAAGATCGCGTCGGGTAACCCGGTGCTGCTCGGCATCACCAAGGCATCCTTGCAGACGCGGTCGTTCATCTCGGCGGCTTCGTTCCAGGAGACCACCCGGGTGCTCACCGAGGCGGCGGTCAACGGCAAGACCGACGACCTTGAGGGGCTCAAGGAGAACGTCATCGTCGGCTCGCTCATTCCGGCGGGCACCGGCTCGTTCGCGACCACGCTGCGCGAGATCGCGACGCATCGCGACGAGCTCATCCTGGCCCAGCACAAGACCCCGGCCCCCGTGCCGGCGCCGGTGCCCGTGCCGTCGGAGCTGCCGGTGGGCGAGTGAGCGCCGGCCAGCAGATCTCAGTGGTGAAAGGGCCGCCCTCGGGCGGCCCTTTCTTTGTCAGGTGCCTGCACCGATGTGGACTGCGAGCCAGATCGCCGGCGGGGCGGCCGAGGTCCGCTCGACGCGGTGGCGGCGGTGCGGCTCGATCCAGACGTGATCGCCCGGATCGAGCCGGCGGGCATCGGCCTCGTCGTGGAATCGCACGGTTGCTTGCCCTTGCAGAAGGAGCACCCATTCGCCGTGTGGCTGGTCGTACCAGAAGCCGGGTGGACTGGCCTGTCCGGTCGAGACGATGCGCTCGATGCGCACGCCGTCGCGCGCAAGGATGCTGTGGAACTGTTCGGCTTCCGGGTCGGGCGCGGCGGAGGCGATGAGATTGTCGTTCACGGCTGAGATTCTCGAGCTTTTCTGTTGACGCACGTCCACCCTTAGCGTAGAAGCGCCGGACTTCGACAGGCAGTAGGTGTTGCCGGTCCGGGCGACTCGCCCAGACAATCGACCCTAGACGCTGTCGGTTCAGCACCCACTGACTTCTGTCAGGCGACACATTCGTTGATGGGGCACGATCGCGGCATTGGCCGTGGTCCTCTGCGTGTGACCGCGCTGGACGTCCGAAAGGACTGAAGGCGCGGCTTCGTTTTGCGTGTATGCGGCCAGTCCGCAGAGGCGCTGGGAAACGTCACGCGAAAGCAATTCGGGATGGCTCAGCCGCGTCGCCGTGTGCTGTGCCGTTCATTTGGTCGTGGTGGCCGCTGCGGGGATGGTGCTCCGGCGGCTTCGGAAGAGAGAACGCGATGCCGACGATCAGTCAGCTCATCCGCAAGCCGCGGGTTGCGCAGAAGGCCCGCAACAAGGTGCCGGCGCTCGACGCCTGTCCGCAGAAGCGCGGCGTGTGCACCCGCGTCTACACGACGACGCCGAAGAAGCCGAACTCGGCTCTGCGCAAGGTGGCCAAGGTGCGGCTGACGAACGGTCACGAGGTCATCGGCTACATCCCCGGCGAGGGTCACAATCTCCAGGAGCACTCGGTCGTCATGATCCGCGGCGGCCGCGTCAAGGACCTGCCGGGCGTGCGCTATCACATCCTGCGCGGCGTGCTCGATACGCAGGGCGTCAAGAACCGCAAGCAGCGCCGGTCCAAATACGGCGCCAAGCGGCCCAAGTAAGGCCGGAAGCCTAAGCAAGCGATGCGTCGAGCCGGCCAGGTGGCCCGGGCTCGATATCCTTCCGGCGCTCGCCGCCGGAGACCGAACGGACCAGATGCCTCCCGGCGCCGTGTCGCAGGGAGCGGACCAGATGCAAGGACGAAGCGATGTCCCGTCGTCACAGTGCCGAGAAGCGCGAGATCATTCCGGACGCCAAGTTCCATGACGTGGTCGTGACCAAGTTCATGAACTCGATCATGTATGACGGCAAGAAGTCGGTCGCGGAAGCGATCGTCTATGGCGCGCTCGACATCGTCGAAGCCAAGCTCAAGAGCGACCCGCTGGCTGCGTTTCGCCAGGCCCTCGACAACGTCGCCCCGGCGATCGAGGTCCGCTCGCGCCGCGTCGGTGGCGCCACCTATCAAGTGCCGGTCGAGGTTCGCACGGATCGCCGTCAGGCATTGGCCATTCGCTGGCTGATCCAGGCTGCCCGCGCCCGCAACGACAAGACCATGGTCGATCGTCTGTCGGCGGAGCTCATCGACGCTTCCAACAACCGGGGCAACGCGGTGAAGAAGCGCGAAGACACGCACCGCATGGCGGAAGCCAACCGCGCCTTCTCGCACTATCGCTGGTAACGGCCGACGCGCCTTCGGAGACACGGCAATGCCCCGCAGCCACGCCATCGAAGACTATCGTAACTTCGGCATCATGGCCCACATCGATGCCGGCAAGACGACGACCACCGAGCGCATCCTGTACTACACCGGCAAGAGCCATAAGATCGGCGAGGTCCATGAGGGCGCCGCCACGATGGACTGGATGGAGCAGGAGCAAGAGCGCGGCATCACGATCACGTCGGCTGCCACCACCTGCTTCTGGCGGGGCAAGCGCCTGAACATCATCGACACGCCCGGCCACGTCGACTTCACCATCGAGGTGGAGCGTTCGCTGCGCGTGCTTGACGGCGCCGTGTGTGTGCTCGACGGCAACCAGGGGGTGGAGCCGCAGACCGAGACCGTCTGGCGCCAAGCCGACAAATACGACGTGCCGCGCATCGTGTTCGTCAACAAGATGGACAAGATCGGCGCCGATTTCTTCCGCTGCGTGGCCGATATCATCGACCGCGTTGCCGGCAAGCCCGTCTGCCTGCAGCTGCCGATCGGTGCGGAGAGCAATTTCCAGGGCGTCGTCGATCTCATCAAGATGAAGGGGATCGTCTGGTCGGGCGAGGCGCTGGGCGCCAACTTCGACGAGGTCGAGATCCCGGCCGACCTGCTCGAGCAGGCGAAGGAATACCGCACCAAGCTGGTCGAGGCCTGCGTCGAGCTCGACGATGACGCCATGGGCGCCTATCTGGAGGGCCAGGAGCCGGACGAGGATACGCTGCGCCGGCTCGTGCGCCGGGCGGTGGCGCTGCGCGCCTTCCATCCGGTACTGTGCGGTTCCGCCTTCAAGAACAAGGGCGTGCAGCCGCTGCTCGACGCGGTGCTCGACTACCTGCCGTCGCCTGCCGATCGCGAGGCCATCAAGGGCATCGATCCCGAGACGGAAGAGCCGATCGAGCGCCATCCGGTCGATAGCGATCCGTTTTCCATGCTCGCCTTCAAGATCATGGACGACCCCTTCGTCGGCACCATTACCTTCTGCCGCATTTACTCGGGGAAGGTGGAGTCGGGTGCGGGCCTGGTGAACTCCACGCGCGAGAAGCGCGAGCGCGTCGGCCGCATGCTGCTGATGCATGCCAACAACCGCGAGGACATCAAGGAGGCCTATGCCGGCGACATCGTCGCCCTGGCCGGTCTCAAGGATGTCCGCACCGGCGATACGCTCTGCGATCCCAACAAGCCGGTGATCCTGGAGCGCATGGAATTCCCGGAGCCGGTGATCACCATCGCTATCGAGCCGAAGTCGAAGGCCGATCAGGAGAAGCTGGGCCTGGCGCTGGCCAAGCTCGCCAACGAGGATCCGTCCTTCCGCGTGTCGACCGACCAGGAGTCCGGCCAGACCATTCTCAAGGGCATGGGCGAGCTGCATCTGGACATCAAGGTCGACATCCTGAGGCGGACCTACAAGGTGGATGCCAATATCGGCGCGCCGCAGGTTGCCTACCGCGAGACCATCACGCGCAAGGCCGACATCGACTACACCCATAAGAAGCAGACCGGCGGTACCGGCCAGTTCGCTCGCGTCAAGTTCGTGATTGAGCCCAACGAGGCCGGCAAGGGCTTCGAGTTCGAATCGAAGATCGTCGGCGGCGCGGTGCCCAAAGAGTACATTCCGGGTGTCGAGAAGGGCTTGAACAGCGTGCTGGGGTCCGGCGTGCTGGCCGGCTTCCCGGTGGTCGACATCAAGGTGTCGCTGATCGACGGGGCGTTCCACGAGGTGGACTCGTCGGCGCTGGCCTTCGAAATCGCCTCGCGCGCGGCGCTGCGCGAGGGGCTGCAGAAGGGCGGACCGATCCTGCTCGAGCCGATCATGAAGGTCGAGGTGGTGACCCCGGAGGACTACACCGGTTCGGTCATCGGCGATCTGAATTCGCGGCGCGGCCAGATCCAGGGTCAGGACATGCGCGGCAATGCCGTCGTCGTGAACGCCATGGTGCCGCTCGCCAACATGTTCGGCTACGTGAACCAGCTGCGGTCGTTCAGCCAGGGCCGTGCCAATTACACGATGCAGTTTGACCACTACGAGCAGGTGCCGCAGGCGGTCGCCCAGGAGGTCCAGGCGAAGTACGCCTGATCTCCGCATCCTCAATGACGAGACTTTCAGAGTTTCAGGGAGCCTGACCATGGCCAAAGAGAAGTTTTCGCGGACGAAGCCGCACTGCAACATTGGCACGATTGGCCACGTTGACCACGGGAAGACGTCGCTGACGGCGGCGATCACGAAGGT
>NZ_BMGG01000018.1 GCF_014640075.1 Chelatococcus reniformis
GCATCCTTGTCGACGCACGTCACATGATGGCCGAAGTCGGCAAAGCAAGTTCCCGAAACGAGGCCCACATAGCCGGACCCGATCATCGCTACACGCATCGTTGCTATCCTTCCGGATTGACTGCCGGTGTACCCCCGGGCCCGGGCCGCGTCCCTCAAGCGGCGCCTGGCGCGCTGGGCGGGGAGCATATGTCAGCTCTTATCGCAGCGCAGCATAAATTGTGCCGATGTCGATCTGATGTCGGCAAAAGGCGAAGGCCCCGGCCGTCGCCCGGCCGGCTGCGAGCCCAGACAGATGCTTCCCTTGATCGCACGATAGCACCTGCGTCTGCGGCAAAAATAACGCAGGTGCCGACGCAGGCGTGCCTCCCGGGACGGCGGCAGGGGCGGTGGCCGCGGCGCGGGCGCCAAATGTGGTAGCTTTGCGGCGGCCGGCGGCAGGCCGGCCTCGGGGGTAGGCTCATGCACCTGTTAGTTTTTCTTCTGGTCGGTCTGATTGCCGGCTGGCTCGCCGGCCTGATCGTCAAGGGCGGCGGCTACGGCCTCATCGGCGATATGGTCGTCGGCGTCATCGGCGCTTACCTCGGCGGCTTCCTGCTGCCGCGCATTGGCCTGCACCTGGGCTCGGGCATGATCGACTCGATCATCTCGGCGACCATCGGCGCCATCATCCTGCTGGTCATCCTCAAGATCGTGCGCCCGGGCTGATCGTGCGCCCGGCGATGCGCGCGGCCGGGGCAGCCGCTGCCCTGCGACGCCTTCGCCCGCCCGCGTGCGCCGCTCCGCCGCGGGCGGTCCGTCGGGCTACAGGATCGGCTTGCCGCCGGTGACGGCGATGGTGGCGCCGGATACGTAGCTGGACAGCGGATCCGCCAGCATGACGTAGGCCGTCGCCAGCTCAGCCGGCTGGCCGGGCCGCTTCATCGGCACCTGCTTGCCGAAGCTGGCGACCGCGTCCGGCGGCAGGGTCGACGGGATCAGCGGCGTCCAGATCGGGCCCGGCGCCACCGCGTTGGCGCGGATGCCCTTCTCCGCCAGCGCCTGGGCGAGGCCGGCCGTGAAGTTCTGGATCGCGCCCTTGGTCGTGGCATAGGCGAGCAACGTCGGGTTGGGCGTGTCGGCGTTGATCGAGGCGGTGTTGATGATGGCGCTGCCGGGCAACATGTGCGGCACCGCCGCCTTGGTGAGATAGAACATGGCGTGGATGTTGACGCGGAACGTCAGCTCCCACTCCTCGTCGGGAATGTCCTCGATGCTGGCGAAGCTCGCCTGGTGCGCCGCGTTGTTGACGAGGATGTCGACGCCGCCCAGCTCCGCCACCGCCCGCGCGACGATCGTGCGGCAATGGGCGGCGTGCTGGATGTCGCCCGGCACCAGCACGGCCCGCCGCCCGGCCTCCTCGATCAGCCGCCGGGTCTCGGCCGCATCGTCGTCCTCGTTCAGGTAGGACACGACGACGTCGGCCCCTTCGCGCGCGAAGGCCAGGGCGACGGCGCGGCCGATGCCGCTGTCGCCCCCGGTGATGATGGCCCGCTTGCCGGTGAGCCGGCCGGCGCCCCGATAGGAGGTCTCGCCGTGGTCGGGCCGCGGCTTCATCGCGGCGGTGGCGCCGGGGATGGGCTGCTGCTGCTCGGGAAAGGGCGGGGTCGGGTAATGTGCGGTCATCGGAGGCTCCTGTCCTGATCGCGGCCCTGGTGATGCGGCGGATCAGCCGGCAAGGCCGGGATAGCGGGCGCCTGCAAGCAGCCCCGCCAGATGCGCGGCGTTGGCCGCGGCCATGCGCGTTGCCCGCACGGTCGGCTCGTACGGCTCGGACAGATCCTTGTAGACCTTCGATCCCATGGCGGGCCCGACCCAGTAGGTGCCGGCATTCGCCGCGACCGTGAAGCCGACATCGTTCAGGGCCTGGAACACCTCCGCATGGCAGTGGTGGCCGCCGTCCTCGTTGCCGACCACGGCACAGACGGCGACCTTGCCGTAGGTCGGCATGCGGCCCTGCTCGTCCGTTTCGCTGAGGAAGGCATCCATGCGCTCGAGCACGCGCTTGGCGATGCTCGACGGCTGGCCGAGCCAGATCGGCGTGCCGAGGGCGATGATGTCGGCCGCCAGAATGCGCCGCCGCAAGGCGGGCCAGGCGTCGCCCTCGCCCTCATCGGCGGTGACGCCCGGCTTGATGTCGAGATCGGCCACGCGCACGACTTCGCCGGACACCCCCGACCGCGTCAACTCGGCGAGCAGCTCGCGCAGGATCTTGTCCGTCGAGGAGACGGTGCCGCTTCGCTTGAGGCTGCAGTTCAGCGCAAGACAGGTGAGAGCCATCGCAGGTCCCGGGCATGCGGAAGGACGGCGACCGACGGGCGCGGAGCTCGAACGAACCCGTTCTCCCGCCCCGGCCGGACGCATCCCACCAACCCGAGGCGTCAACCGATGTTCCGGAACGATGCGGCGCGGGGCCCCTGGACCCCGGGCCGCGATGCGAACGGCCGGAGCTCTGCGGCCTGCCCGGATGGTCCCATCCGATCGGCCATGGCTCCGGCCGGCGAGGGCTCAGCGGTGATGCTGGCCGTCGTCGACGCGGATGCAGGTGCCGGTGACGAACTCGGACGAGGGCGACACCAGATAGAGCAGCGTGCTGTCGAGCTGCGCGGCGTCGCCCAGCCGCCCGCGGGGATAGTGCTTGGTGATGTCGCCCATGCGCTCCAGCATGCCCTCCATCATCTCCGACATGAAGGCGCCGGGCGCGATGGCGTTGACGTTGATGTGGAAGCGCGCCCACTCGACGGCAAGCGCCTCGCTCATGCGCACCACCGCCGCCTTGCTGATGGAGTAGAGGGCGGCGCCGTTGCCGCCGTAGTCGAAGGCGGCGGCCGAGGCGATGTTGACGATCCGGCCCGGCTTCTTCGCCGCGATCAGCCGGCGGGCGAACTCGCACGAGAGGATGTAGGGCGCCCGCAGATTGGTATCGAGCACCTTGTCGATCAGGTCGACCGACATCTTCACCGCCCTCTGGGCGTCGGGAATGCCGGCGTTGTTGACGAGGATGGTGACGGTGCCGAGCTCGGCCTCGGCCTTGCCGACGACGGCCAGCAGCTGGTCCGCGTCCGTGACGTCGAGCTGCAGCGGCAGCGCCTGGCCGCCGGTCGCCTTGATCTCCGCGGCGACCTGCTCGAGCCGGTCGAGACGGCGGCCGGTGATGGCCACCTTGGCGCCGCAGGCGGCGAGCGTCTTGGCGAAGCGCACGCCGAGGCCGGAGGAGGCGCCGGTGACGAGGGCGACCTGCCCGGACAGATCCGCGCTGAAATTGGGCATCGGGTAGGACATGGGCGTTTCCTTGTTGCTTGGGACGTGGATACACCCTGCTAACAAATGAGGTCCCGCCCCGCTACCGTTCGCCTCCCGCCCGTCGGTCAGCCGTCGGCGAGCCCGTGGAGCGGGATGATCCTTCCTTGAGTCATCGACCCCGCTCTAATCTTTGTTTCGCGCATGATCTTGCCCAAAAAAACCGGCCCACTTCTTGGGAACACGCTCCTAGAGCCTTTCCGCGTTTCTTCGAATCGCCGAAATGCTCTCTCTGCTTGATTTGGCGCGTTTTCTTCACGCGAACCGGCGTCCACTTCGCTCGAAAACGCTCTAGACCTCCACATCGAGGCCGATGTCGAGGATCGGCGTGCTGTGGGTCAGCCAGCCGACGGAGATGAGGTCGACGCCGGTGGCGGCGATGGCCGGCGCCGTCGCCGGCGAGACGCGGCCGGACGCCTCGGTGAGCATGCGGCCGGCGACCACGGCCACCGCCTGACGCAGCATCTGCGGCGGCATGTTGTCGAGCAGCACCGCATCGGCGCCGAAGGCCAGCACCTCGTCGAGCTGGGCCAGCGTATCGACCTCGATCTCGACCTTGACGAGGTGGCCGACCCGCGCCTTGACCCGCTCCAGGGCGGGGCGGATTCCCCCTGCGACGGCGATGTGGTTGTCCTTGATCAGCACCGCATCGTCGAGACCGAAGCGATGATTGCTGCCACCGCCGGCGCGCACCGCGTATTTCTCGACGGCGCGCAGGCCCGGCGTGGTCTTGCGCGTGCAGACGATCTTGGCCTTGTGGCCGCTGATCGCGGCACTGAGGGCGGCGGTGGCGCTGGCGATACCGCTGAGCCGGCACAGGAAGTTCAGCGCCGTCCGCTCCGCGGTGAGCATGCCGCGCGCCGGCCCCTCGATGGTGGCGATGGCCTGGCCCGGCGCGACCCGGACGCCGTCGCCGACGGCCCGGCGCAGGGCGATCTCCGGATCGATGAGGCGGAAGGCGCACTCGGCCAGGTCGAGCCCGGCGACGACGCCCTCCTGGCGGGCGACGAGGCTCATGCGCGCCCGGTGCGCACGCGGCACGACGGCCTCGGTGGTGAGGTCACCGGCGCGGCCGAGATCCTCGAGCAGCGCGGCGCGGACGATCGGCTCGACGACCAGCGCCGGCAGGGAGAACTCGCTCATCTCAGGGGTTACTCATCTTGTGGGTCGATCTTGATGGCTGGCCGCCGCCGCATGAGCATTGACGGGTCCAACTGAGTGACCTCGCCCCGCGTGCGGGGCGAGGGGGCGTCGTTGCACCGGCAGCGCCAACCGTCCGAAGGCACGGTGCCGAGCCGCTCGTTGACCTTGTGGCATCAGTTGTTCTTGGCCAGGGCCAGGGCGGGGCGGGACAGCGCCTCGGCATGGGCCACCGCCTGCTCCAGGGTGAGGCGCGCATGGGCGGGGTGGGGCGCGCGGCCGGGGCAGTCCGCGCGCAGGTGAGCGCCGCGGCTTTCCGTGCGGCGCAGGGCCGCGACCGCCATCATCAGGCCGACGAGCGCGGGGTCGGCCGCGGCCCGGCCCTCGCGCGCCAGCGGCAGCAGGCTCGCCGTCGCCTCCGTGAGACCGTCCCCGTCGCGGATGACGCCGAGGTGGCGCGACACGAGGCCACGCACCCGCTCGGTCCGCGGCGCCGGCGGCACGTGGTGCAGCGGCCGCGGCTCGGCGTGGCGGCGCGGGGCGGCGCCGGCCACGCTCTCGGCGACCCAGGCCGCGCACACCGCTGCTTCGGTGAGGGAGTTGCTCGCCAGGCGGTTGGCGCCGTGCAGGCCGGTGGCGGCGACCTCGCCGCACGCCCACAGGCCCGCCACCGTGCTGCGGCCCTCGCCGTCCACGGCGATGCCGCCCATGTGGTAGTGCGCCGCCGGCCGGATCGGGATCGGCATGGTGGCCGGATCGAAGCCGGCCGCCCGGCAGGCCGCATCGATGCCGGGGAAGCGGGCGGCGAAGCGCGCGCCCAGGCAGGCGCGGGCGTCGAGGAAGACGGAGCCGCCCCGCGCCAGCTCCTGCCAGACGGCGCGGGCGACCACGTCGCGCGGCGCCAGCTCGGCGCCGGGGACGCCGTCCATGATGCGCCGCCCGGTCGCGTCGATGATGAGCGCACCTTCGCCGCGCACCGCCTCGCTGACGAGCGGCAACGGCCGGCTGCCGGAGGCGAGCGCCGTCGGGTGGAACTGCACGAACTCCAGGTCGGCGAGCGCGGCACCGGCGCGGGCGGCGAGCGCCAGCCCGTGGCCGAACGAGCCCACCGGGTTGGTGGTGTCGTCGTAGAGGCCGCCGACACCGCCGGTAGCCAGCACCACGCACGCCGTGGACAGCACCAGCACACCCTGCGGGCCGACCGCCAGGATGCCGGCGACGCCGCGCTCGTCGGTCAGCACCCGGCGCACGTCGACGTGCTCGATCAGGGTGATCGACGGGGTGCGGCGCACCGCCTCGCCGAGGGCGCGCACCAATTCACGGCCGGTGCCGTCGCCGTGGGCGTGGACGATGCGGCGGCGGCGATGGGCCGCCTCGAGCCCCAGGGCGAAGCCGCCCTGGCCATCCCGGTCGAAGCGGACGCCGAGCCGGGCAAGCGCCGCGACGGCGCCGGGCGCGCCGTCGACGATGCGCCGCGCCACCGCCGCGTCGCCGAGGCCGTCGCCGGCGGCGAGCGTGTCGGCGAGGTGCAGGGCCGGATCGTCGTCGTCGCCGACGCTGGCGGCCATGCCGCCCTGGGCCCACGGGCTCGATGCCTCCGAGCCGAGCGGCGCCTTGGCCAGCAGCACCACCGGCTGCGGGGCCAGGAACAGCGCGGTGGCGAGCCCCGCGACGCCGCCGCCGACGATGACGGGCTGGTCCTTGAGCGCCGGAGCGTCGATCGTCATAGCGCCAGCATCCGCTCGACCGAATTCTTCGCGCGCTCGGCCAGGGCCGGATCGATGGTCACCACGTGGCGGTTCTGCTCCAGCGCCTGGCGGATGTTGGCGAGGGTGATCCGCTTCATGTGCGGGCACAGGTTGCAGGGCCGCACGAAGTCGATGTCGGGATAGTGGACGGCCACGTTGTCGCTCATCGAGCATTCGGTGAGCAGCACCACGCGGGGCGGGCGCCGGTCCCCGACGTAGTTGGCCATGGCCGCGGTGGAGCCGGCGAAATCGGCCTCCGCCACCACCTCCGGCGGGCACTCCGGGTGCACCAGCACGGTGACGCCGGGATAAGCCTCGCGCAGCTCGCGCACGTCATCGGCGGTGAAGCGCTCGTGCACCTCGCATTGGCCGGCCCAGGCGATGATCTCGACCGTGGTCTCGGCGGCGATGTTGCGCGCCAGGTATTGGTCCGGGAGCATGATCACCTTCGGCACGCCGAGGCCCTCGACGATCGCCTTGGCGTTGCCGGAGGTGCAGCAGATGTCGCACTCCGCCTTCACCGCGGCCGACGTGTTGACGTAGGCGACGACCGGCACGCCCGGGTGCGCCTCGCGCATCAGCCGCACGTCGGCCGGCGTGATGCTGTCGGCAAGCGAGCAGCCCGCCCCGGTGTCGGGGATGAGTACGGTCTTGGCCGGGTTCAGCAGCTTGGCCGTCTCGGCCATGAAATAGACGCCGGCGAGCACGATGATGTCGGCGTCCACCTTGGTGGCTTCGCGGGCGAGCGCCAGGCTGTCGCCGACGATGTCGGCGACGCCGTGGAAGATCTCGGGCGTCTGGTAGTTGTGCGCCAGGATGACGGCATTGCGCTCGCGCTTGAGCCGCAGGATGGCGTCGACATCGTCGGCGAACAGCTCCCATTCGGCCGGCGGCACGACGCGCCTGACGCGGTCGTAGAGCGGGCGGGTGCGGGCGAGGACGTCGGCAGAAGCTTGCATGGCCTATACTCACTTTGAGCATATATCGGCTATATGCTTACTCTGAGCATAACCCCTGTCAAGAGCGGACGAGCGGTAATTTCGTTCCGATGGCCTCTCGCTCGGCCAGCACGGCATGGCGGAAGCGGAACAGCTTGGCCGGCCGGCCCACCGTCTCGGGGGCGGTTTCGCCCGTTTCCTCAACCAGTTCCTGCTGCTCCACGAGGCGCCGGAAATTCTGCTTGTGCACGAGGCGGCCGGCCAGGGCCTCAACACAGCGTTGCAGCTGGAGCAGGGTGAAGGTCGGCGGCATGAGCTCGAACACCACCGGCCGGTATTTGATCTTGGCGCGCAGGCGGGCGATGCCGGTGGCAAGGATGCGCCGGTGGTCGGCGATCATGGCACGGGCCGTGATACGGTCGCCGCCGGCCGCCGCGCGCCGTGCGCCTTCCGGCACGAGGCCCGCCTCGTAGAGCAGCTCGTAGCGCTGCAGCGCCAGCTCCTCGTTCCAGGTGCCGCCGTCGAGGCCGAAGGTGACGCAGGCCCGCTGCCAGCGGTCGCGGCGCAGCGTCCCCCCTTCGCCCGCCTCCGCCCAGGCGCGCAGCAGCGGCGCAAGGCGGCCGGCGATGATGGCGGGCTCGCCCGACCGCCAGTCCTCCCAGGGAAAATAGTCGTACCAGCTGCGCCAGCCCGCCTCGCGCTCGCTCGAGGCACGCGTCAGCCCGAGATAGCTGATGGAGATGGTGCGCTGGCCGGCGTCGCTGCCGCGGTCCTTGTCGGCGAAGGTGTAGAGCTGCTCCACATAGCCGATGGGGTGCCGCGTCTGCTGCTCCACCCAGGCGCGCAGGCCGGACTGAAGCGACCGGTGCGCCAGCTCGAACGGCCCGGACGGCAGCGCCTGCCCCTCATCGAGCGTCATCACCCGCGGCTCGCCGCCGGTGACGGCGACCAGCACGGCGATCAGATCGACGGCGACGGCCCGGGCAAGCGCAGGTTCGGCCGGGAGCACACTGGCGGTGTGCGAACCCGCTTCCCTTATCGGCGCATGGTCTGCGGTGGCCGTCCGACGCTTAGTGCGAGGTGATTCCTCTTGGATCATCCCGCTCTAAGCCTTTGTTTTGAGCATGATCTCGTCCAACAGCCGGTGTCCACCTTTTGGGATCATGCTCAAGCTCCAGCACCCGTTCGTGGAATCGGCATGCACTCTCGGCGATCCGGCCGCCGCCAGCAAGACGAGGACTCCTGCGACCTTTGCCTCAGGGCGCGCGAGCGCTGGATCCGCCCGGCGCCCCGGGGTCATGGGCGCCGACGAAGAGGCCGTTGGCTTGCGTCCAGGCGATGAAGGCCTTCCCCGCCTCGTCGATCTCGTCAGGCGTGTGCGCCTCCTGGAGCCGGAAGATCAGCCCGTCGCGGTTGCTGGCGGCGGCGCGCGGTCGGCTCTCGACGAAGCGCAGCGCATCGAGCAGGGTCGGAATGTCGATCGGCCCCTGCTCGGCGCGGACCGTGATGACGGGTAGAAGGGCGGTGTCCGAAGGGCAGTTCATCGGAGCAAAACCCGGCCGCGTCGGAAAGGGTTCCGGACCGGCCGGGCGCTGTCAGCCGGCACGCGCGAGGCTGCCGATCCGCGCGGCGCCACTTTGGCCGCCAGCCTACGCCGCCGTCGCCGCCGTGCTGAAGAGGCCGATGTTGTCATCGCCCCACTGCTTGAGCGCGACGAGGACCGGCTCCAGCGTCCGCCCCCGGTCCGACAGGCTGTACTCCACCTTGGGCGGCACCTGGGCGTAGACCCGGCGCACGATGAGCCCGTCCGCCTCCAGCTCGCGCAGCTGGTGGGTCAGCGAACGCTGGGTGACGCCGCCGGCGCGGCGGCGAATCTCGTTGAAGCGCAGCGTGCCGTCGAGCAGGTGGAACAGCACCACCCCCTTCCACTTGCCGTCGATCAGGCTCAGCGTCGCCTCCACCGAACAGCCGGGGCTGCAATCGAAGCGGGAATGGCGCGGCGGGGTCTTCACGGTATCCATTTGGCTCCTATGGCTCCAGCACGACACTATCGGCAAGGATTGTGCGTTCTTCCCAGGGCGTAGCTTAGCCGCCATCTTGCGCCTGCAACAAGGGAAGGAGAGGCGCCATGCGTGCCGTTGGCTACCAGAACCCGGGTCCTATCGACGGGGAGGATGCGCTCGTCGACGTCACGCTGCCGGAGCCGGCGGCAGGCGGCCGCGACCTCCTGGTCGAGGTCAAGGCGGTCTCGGTCAATCCGGTGGACGTCAAGGTGCGGGCGAGCGCCCGGCCCGCGGCCGGCGCGTGGAAGGTGCTGGGCTGGGACGCCGCCGGCATCGTCCGCGCCGTCGGCCCGGAGGTCACCGCCTTCCGGCCCGGCGACGAGGTGTTCTATGCCGGCGCCATCGACCGCCCCGGCACCAATGCCGAGCTCCATCTGGTGGACGAGCGCATCGCCGGCCCCAAGCCGCGCACCCTCGACTGGGCCGCCGCCGCGGCGCTGCCGCTCACCGCCGTGACCGCCTGGGAGGCGCTGTTCGACCGCCTGCGGGTGACGGCGCCGGTGCCGGGCGCCGCACCCGCCGTGCTCATCGTCGGCGGCGCCGGCGGCGTCGGCTCGATCGCCATCCAGCTGCTGCGCGCCCGCACCGACCTCACGGTGATCGCCACCGCCTCGCGGCCCGAGACCGTGGACTGGGTGCGCCGCATGGGCGCCCACCACGTCGTCGACCACCGCCGGCCGCTCGCCGCCGAGGTTGCGGCGCTGGGGCTCGGGGCCCCGGCCTTCGTCTTCTCCACCACCCACACCGACGCCCATCTGGCCAAGATCGCCACGCTGATCGCGCCCCAGGGCCGATTCGCCCTGATCGACGATCCGCCGGCGCTCGACATCGTGCCATTCAAGCGCAAGTCGGTCTCGGTGCACTGGGAACTCATGTTCACGCGCTCCCTGTTCACCACCGCCGACATGGCCGAGCAGGGCGCCATCTTCGCCGAGGTGTCGCGCCTGGTCGACGCCGGCCAGCTCGTCAGCACCGTGACCGAGCGCCTGGCGCCCATCAGCGCGGCCAACCTCAAGGCCGCACACGCCGAGCTCGAAAGCCACAGCGCCCGCGGCAAGATCGTGCTGGAGGGATGGGCGTAGGCGTCCGCGCATGCCGGTTCGCCACCGGGGCGGTGGCGGCCGCCTCGACCGCTAAGCATTATTTTCGAGCGAAGTGGACGCCGGTTCGCGTGAAGAAAATGCGGCAGAACAGCTAGACTGAGCCTTGTTCAGCTCGGCCTCGCGCGAGCCGTCGCGGCCGCGGCACGTGTGTGGCGAAGGCTGAGCTTGGCGACGCCCCCCTCCACCGCCCTTCCCCATCATGTCGGGCCACGGCGCCAGCGACGTCACCGAAGGATGCCCACCTGGCGCCGCTGGGCCGCCGAGAGGATGACCGCGGCGAGCTCGCGTTTCGCCTCGGCCGTTCCGATCTCTCCCGCGGCGGCGGCGAGCGACAGGGCTTCAGCGGCGCCGAACGCGCCGAGCAGGCTCGTCCTCGAGACGCTTGCCCCGGCGAAGGGGTCGAGGGCCGCCTTGCATTTCTCCAAGAAGACCGCGTTGCACTGCCGCTTCAGAGCCTCGAGCTCCGGTGAGCCCTCCAGCGCGGCCGCGACGCCGAACAGCTCGCGGCCCTGGGCGAGCACGCAATCGACGTAGGCGTCGGCGATGACGCGAGCCTTGTCGCGGAGCGTCGCCGGGCTCGCCGCGAGCGCCTCCTCCATCGCGGCGGCCTGCCGCTGGTCATAGTCCTGGTAGAGCGCCGCGAGCAGGCCGTTGCGCGTGCCGAAGTGATCGTAGACCACGGGCTTTGCCACCTCGGCCTGCTCCGCGAGGCGGCCCAGCGTCAGGGCATCGGCGCCCTCCGCCTGCGCGATGCGCCAGGACACCGCGATGAGGTTGCGACGGCGCACGTCGCGCGGCAGGCGGCGCCGGGGGGTGGTGGTGGCGTCGGTGGAGTGCGTTGACATCGTTATATACCAAAAGTAACCTACCTAAAGTATATAACGTTCACCCGAGGTTTCCAAGCCAGGAGACAAGCCCACATGCGCACGCTGATCGTCCTCGCCCATCCCGATCCCGCGTCCCTCACCCAGGCGGTGGCCGCCCGGATCGCGGCGGCCGTCCAGACGGCGGATCCCGCCAACGTGGTCGAGATCGCCGACCTCGCCGCCGAGGGCTTCGATCCGAGCTTCGGCGCGGGGGACATCGCCCATTTCCGCCACCGGGTGCCGCCGCCGGCCGACGTCCTCGCCGAACAAGCCCGTATCGATCGGGCCGACGCGCTCGTCCTGGTCTACCCGGTGTACTGGTGGTCGATGCCGGGGCAGCTCAAGGGCTGGATCGACCGGGTGTTCGTGAACGGCTGGGCCTATGAGGAGCGCGACGACGGCTCGGTGGCCAAGCTGCTCGGCCGGCTGCGCGTGCATCTGGTCGGCATCGGCGCTGCCGACGACGGCGTCTACGAGCGCCACGGCTACGGGCGTGCCATGCGCACCCAGATCGACCACGGCATCTTTGGCTATTGCGGCGCTCCGGTTCTGACGTCGGACGTCCTGCTGCCGTCCGCCGCGCCGTTCCCGGCCTCGGCGCTCGCACGCGCCGGCGACATCGGCCGGTCGATCGCCGCCGGCGCGATCGCCGCGGCGGCGTAGCGACGGGCTGGTTCATCGCGCGTCTTATCCTCAGTGGATGGATGGCCGGGTCAAGCCCGGCCATGACGAGGTGGGCAGCGAAAACCCATCGATCTCAATGTCATAGACAGACTTAACCGGCTATCCATCCGCCTTGAAATGCGCGCCCGGTCGGGGCGCTGTCCGTCACAATCCCTACGCTGCGTCGCGATCGAATAGCGGCCTGCGCCGCAGCCCGGCATTCACCAGGGCAGGCGGGTTGTAGTTGGCTTCGTTCAAGCCGATGTCGACGCCCGCGGGGACGACCTGGTCGATCTGGTCGAGAACCTCGTCGCTCAGCCGAACCTCGGCGGCGGCCAGCAGATCGTCGAGCTGCTCCATGGTGCGCGGACCAAGGATCGCCGAGGTGACGGCCGGGTGCGCCGTGACGAACCCCAGCGCCAGGTGGGTGAGCGACAGGCCGGCGCCCTGCGCGATCGGGATCAGCCGCTCGACCGCCTCGAGGCTGCGTGCATCGGACATCTGCTTCTGGAAGTATTTGACGCGCAGCGAGTCGGGCGGCGGCTGGTCCTTGCGGTAGCGCCCGGTGAGCATGCCCTTGGAGAGCGGGCTCCATACCAGGACGCCCATCCCGTAGCGCTGGCAGGTGGGCAGCACGTCGCGCTCGATGCCGCGATCGAGGATGGAATAGGGCGGCTGCTCCGTGCGCATGCGGGCAAGTCCGCGGCGCTCCGCCACCCACTGCGCCTCGACGATCTCGGAGGCGGGAAAGGTGGAACTGCCGATGGCGCGCACCTTGCCGGCGCGCATCAGGTCGGTGAGCACCGCGAGGGTCTCCTCGATGTCGGTGTCCGGCGCCGGGCGATGAATCTGATAGAGGTCGATGTAGTCAGTCTGGAGCCGGCGCAGCGAGCCCTCGACCGCCTGGGTGATCCAACGCCGGGAGTTGCCCTGCATGTTCGGATCGTCGCCCATCGGGCCGTGCACCTTGGTGGCGAGCACGATGCGATCACGCCGTCCCTTGAGCGCCTTGCCGACGATCTCCTCGGACTCTCCGGCGCTGTAGCGATCGGCGGTGTCGACGAAGTTGATGCCGCAATCCAGAGCCTTGTGAATGATGCGGATGGCCTCGTCGTGATCGGGGTTGCCCCCCTTTCCGAACATCATGGCGCCCAGGCAATAGGGGCTGACCCTGATGCCGGTGCGACCGAGCGGGCGGTATTGCATGGCCGTGATCCCTCGCGATGGAAACATCCCGCGCTCCGTGCTAGTCCAGCAAACGGAACGGCGATCCGTTTTAGATACGGAACGTTGTTCCGTTTTGCAAGCGGCAGGTAGCGAGCGGCAGCGGCGTGGTGGAATCGAACGGTGACGGGCCGGCGCGGGCGGACGCGCGGCGCAGCCTCGCCGCCCTGCTCCAGGCGGCCAAGGAGGTGTTTTCGGTCTCCGGCGTCGACGCGCCGGTGCGGATGATCGCCGAGAAGGCCGGCGTCGGCGTGGGCACGGTCTACCGCCACTTTCCCCAGCGCTCCGACCTGATCGTGGCGGTCTTCCGCAACGAGGTCGACGCGTGCGCCAACGCCGCCCCGGTGCTGGCGGCCCAATGCCCGCCCGGCGAAGCGCTCGACCGCTGGCTCCAGCGCTTCATCGCCTTCGTCGCCACCAAGCGCGGGTTTGCGGCAGCGCTTCATTCCGGTGACCCGGCCTACGAGCCGCTGCCGAACTACCTGCTGGACCGCCTGGCGCCGGCCTTGGGCGGATTGCTGAGCGCCGCAGCGGCCGCGGGCAAGGTCAGAGCCGACGTCGAGCCGGTGGATCTCCTGCTGGCGATCGCACGCTTGGCCGCGCCGGACGACACGGGCGGCCTGACGGCGCAGTCACGGCGGATGCTGGCGCTGCTGTTCGATGGACTCCGGCTGCCGCCGGGGGCGATGTGGGGTTGAGGTTTGGAGCGCTGTTGGGCGTCCGCTTCGGGTCGGCGGCGGCCGCCCCGCGGGGCGGCGAGGGCGCTGCCTTCGTCGAGATCGTCAGCCGCTCCGAGGACCAGAAGGGCCTTCAGCTTCTGTCACAGCGACGGGTGCTCAAGCGCACCTTCGGCTGGACGATCTCGACGATGAAAGCGCATCGCCGTCTCCCACGCCATGATCCCCGTCGCCACGGCGGCATTCTCATCCGCAGAAACGCCGATCCACGAACCTCAAAAGAGGCTCTAAGAAGAAGGGCACGTACAATGTGTGCAGCCGGGAGGTTTGCGGAAGGCGGCAAGCGCAAGCCCGTTGCGCCACACGCGGCGGCCGCAATGCGTCGATACCGTTGAAAAAGTCGGCATTGCTGAGTTGGTGAAGTCCTGATTCAGTCGTCTTGGCGGAGGGCGGCGCGATGATGGGCGAGCGGCAGGTGGCGCAGGAGGCACTGTTCTACGAGTTTAAGCCTGGAGCGGCATGTTCCGGCCGATCATTGGGTCCGCGCCATCGACCGGTTCGTCGATCTCTCCGAGATCCGTACGCATCTGCGCCCGTTCTACAGCGCGACAGGTCGCCCTTCGATCGATCCGGAGCTGATGATCCGGATGCTGCTCATCGGCTACTGCTTCGGCATCCGCTCCGAGCGCCGCCTGTGCGAGGAAGTCCATCTGAACCTGGCCTATCGCTGGTTTTGCCGGCTCGGGCCCGACGGCGGCGCCTGATCACTCGACCTTCTCGAAGAACCGGCATGGTCGCTTCCGTGAGAGCGACCTCCTGCGCGAGCTGTTCGAGGCGACCGTCCGACGCTGCATCGCGGAGG
>NZ_BMGG01000019.1 GCF_014640075.1 Chelatococcus reniformis
CGCATGCGGTCGAAGAGCGACTTGGGCGGCTGGCGCTTCTGCTCCTCGATCAGCCGCTGCCGCTCCTCCGGCGTGATGTCCTTGACGTCGCCGCCGTTGAGCGCCTTGCCCAGCCGGTCCGTCCACTGGACAAGCTTGTCGATCGCCGCCTGGGCCTCATCGACGGCCGCTTTGATCACCCTGAACGCGTCGGCAACGCCGCCGGCGATCTCCTTCATGTTGCCGAACATCGTGGTCAGGTCGGACCCGATCGCCTTCCAGTCCTGCCCCTTCAACCACTCGGTGGCCGCCCTGATGCTGTCGACGACGCCGGTCTTGATCTCGCCCTGGTTGAGATCGACCCACTCCCGAAGCTGGTCAATCATCGGCCGCAGGCTGTTGAGCAGATCGCTGCCGACGGCGTCGCGCAGCCCGCGCAGGCTGGCGCTCATCTTGTCGAGCGCCTCCTCGAAGGCGAGCGCGTTCTTCGCGGCCGATTCCGGCAGCTTGCCCAAGTCGCGCTCGGCCTCTTTCATCAACTCCTTGATCGGCTTGCCGAGCAAGCGGGCGCCGAGGATGGCGAAATCGCCGTTCCCGAACACCGCCTCAGCGAACTTGCGCCGCTCGGCCGGGTTCGGGATGCGTTTCTCCATGAACTCGATCGCCTCACCGAAGGCGGTCGCCGCATCCTTCGCCTGGCGCATGCGGGTGAACAGCGCCTGGATCTCGCTGTTCTGCCCCATGCCCCAGTTGAAGAGCTGGCCATAGCCCTTCTGGAGATCGCGGAACTGCTCGGAGAACGAGCCGAGCGCTGAGCGCATCTGCTCAGCCGGGATGCCGAGACGGGCGCCGACTTCCTGCCAGGTCCGCACGGCGTTGATGGCGACGCCTGTGGCGGCCGAGAAGCGCGCCAGTTCTGCCGTCGACCCGGAGAAGACACGCACGGTCGCGGCGATGCCGGCCAGCGCGCCGCCGACGGTCAAGGACGTGACGCCGATCGCATTCAGCGCCGGCTGGAGCCCGCGCTCGATCCCGGCGCGAAGCTCGTTGGCGACGCGGGTGACCTCAGACAGCTCCGCCTTCAGCTTGCCGACGCCGGGACCAGGTCCGATCGTCGCCAGCTGCTGCCGGAAGGCGCGCAGGGGCGCGCTGAACTGGTCGACGACCTGGACTGGTAGCCGAAGCTGCTCGTCAGGCATCGCTCATCTCGTCGATCACGCCGGACACCACATCGTGCAGGGCAGCCACGCTATGAGCCGGCAGGTCCATCAGCCACGGCAGAGGGATGGCGCCTTTGCCCGCGAGCGCCAGCCTCACGCAGGCTCGGACGAGCTCGCGGCCGGGCTCATGCCCAGCGCCGGCATAAAAAAACTGGTGAGCAGCCACGCGCAGCCGACCCAATCCTGGGGCGCCATGGCGGCCACGGCGGAGAGCGGCACGTTGCCCAGTCGCGAGATCATCCCGCTCATGAACTTGCCGTCGTGAGTGATGCGCACCGGGTCGGCGTCGAAATCGACGATGACCGGATTGCCGACGGCGATGATGTCGCCCGCGGTCGGCTCGCGGAAGGTGAGCGTGGTCCGCTCCTCGTTCGCAACCTTGATCGGCCGCGAAAGCGAGAACGACAAGCTCGCGGGCTGTGCTTCATCGGCCATCAGACCACCTCATCGCAGTCGACGCCTTCGAAGCGGACGCGCGTCTGGCCGTCCTTGGTGTTCAGCTCGAGAGCCGCTGTGCACCACGCGCCAGTCAGTACGTAGGATTTCCCGTTCGCGAGGTCAGCCTGAACGGTCGAGTTGGTGAGCGTCATCAGCAGCTCGATGCTCACTTCCTGCGTCAGCGAGACGTCACCCTCGATGAAGGGGACCTTCGGGTTCTCGGCGAAGCCGTGCACGTAGTCCTGGCCGGGAATGCCGGCCCGCTCGATGTTGCTCGGCGAAACCGTGAAGTTGCCCTTCAAGGGATATTGGGTGCCGTCCACGTAGAAGTACGCGATCCCGGCGATGCGCTGGCCCATTGCTGTCTCCTATGAGCTTCGGGCCGTCAGGCCGCGGCGGCGTCGGTGGTCGCGAACTGGAGGCGGAACTGCGCCAGCGTCGCCAGGTGGCGCAGCTGGTTGATCAGGTCCGGGGGGTAGAGGACGTTGACCCGGTTCGGGTTGGTGCTGGAGCGCTCAACGATCAGCGCCGCCTTGAAAGCAGAGACGTTCTCGACCAGGCCGTCGAACTCGGCGGCCCGGTAGAGCGCAATGATCTCGCCCTTGATGATCTTGGGCGTCACGATCGCCTGGCCGGCGCCGAAGCGGGTGCCGTCATTGGCCAACTTGTGGCGCGGATACTTGTTGGTGATGCCCTGCTGGAGCCGCCGGAAGAGGGCCGCCAGCGTGTGCAGCGTGGTCACCAGCTCATAGGCGTTGTCGGGCTGGCCCAAGCTGTTGCGCTGATAGAGCGTCTGCTCACGCATGATCGCCGGCATGCCGTCCGGGTTCACCGCTTGGATGGCGATGCCGGACTGCGCCAGGCCGTTCATCTCGCTCTTGTTGCGGCGGGCGCCCTTCGGCGCCGGCTGGACGCCGTCGAGCGACAGCGTCTGGAGCGGACGGGCCGGGTCTGCCGACAACGCTGCGGCCGCGCGCGCGGTGTATGCCGCAGCCCACTCCCAGATTGGCGTCGGGCTCTTCACCTCGACGTCGAGCACAGAGACGACCGGCTGGTTCAATGCCGCGCCCCAGGCGACCTGGTTGGAATAGGTGTCCCGCCGGGCGCTGAACACCGAACCGTAGGTCTCGCGCAGCCAACCCCAGCGGCCGCTGTCGCTGAAGCCATATTCGGTGCCCCAGACGCTCAGCGAGCCGGTGTCGGTGTGGGCCACCGACACGTATTCCCACGGATCGTCGCCGAGGGCCGCGATGGCCGCCGTCCAGTCGGGCACGCCGGTGCCACTGGCGAGGACGTTGTTCGTGGGATGGGTCAGCGCCAGGCCGGCCGGCAGCACCTCGCCGCCGTTCACACCGAGCACCGAGTCCTCGACGCGGATGTCGTTGCCGCTGATGCCCTTCCATTTCGTTGTCAACGTCACGGTGGACGTGCTCACGCCCGACGTGACAGGCAGGCTCGTGACCGCATTGATGGCGGCGTTGATCTTGGTCGCCACCTGGGCGGTCGTGTCGCTCGACAGGACACCGACCGCGACGCGCTGGCCCGCGATGTAGAGATAGACGGTGCCTGCTGCCGTCGGCGCGCTGGCGACCACGATCGTCCCGCTGGCCGCGACGCCGGCGCCGGGCTCGGCCACCGGCAAGCAGTAGATCGGCGTTCCCTTGTTCAGCGCGAACGCGCGCTCGAAGGCGCGGGCCAGCGGCGAGCCGTCCCCGAACATCGACTTGGCCACGGCCACGCTGCCGGGCGACACCGGCGCGTTCGCCGGCGCTGTGCCGGCGGCGATCTTGTAGTCGGCGAGCAGCATATACTTGGGGAAGGTCGGCGTGCCGGCCTGCGAGGGGTCGACCTCGATGGTGACGAGCGGGACCTTCCAGTCCGCTGGGGTTTGGGTGAACGAGACCACGGTCAGCCCTCCTTCTTGGCGGCGGCGGCGGCCGGCCTGTCAGTGGTTACAGGGGCGTCGACCGGCTGGTCGGCCACCTCCTTGATGTCGCCGTCGCCTATGCGCCGGAACGTGAACTGGTCAGCCGGCCACAGGCCTCCCTCGTCGGGCAGTTCGCCGGCAAGAGGATGCTTGAGGCCCATGCCCTGCCGGGCCGGCCTGACGCGCATGTCGGACATGGGGGATTCCTCAGTCGGGCTGGACCTGGTCCAGCGTCACCCGGATTTCGGGGGTGTTGGCGTCGTGGCCGAGCGGCCGGGCAATGAGGTCGGTGCCCAGGTAGTCGTCTGGCACGACCGGCTCCCAGCGCGTCGAGAACTGGACCTGGAGCTCGGTCGTCCCCTGGGCATACCAATTCTCGCCCTCGCGCGGGAACGCCACCGAGCTCGAGAGACTGGTCACGCCCTCAACGTGCGCAAGCCAATCAGGAGACGTCAGCAGCTTGTTCAGCGCCCACCGCATGCGCTTGTGCAGCGAGGTGGGTAGGTCCTCGCGGCGGTTGGCCCGGACCTTGAAGTTGAGCACCAGCGACAGGTCGTGGACGAAGTGCGGCTCGCCGGAAACGGCGTCGCCATCGGCCTTCGCCTGCTCGCGCCAGGCGAGCACGAGCAGCGACGGCAGCTGATCATCGGGCTCGACGTCGACCGGGTTGATCGACACGAGCTTGAACATCTGCGGGTTCTGCAAGAGGACGACCGCCGCGTCACGGATCTCGATGGCCTCAGGGGTCATCGTCCGTCTCCGGCGGCGTGAGGTCGTCCTCCTTCAGCACCCACAGCTGATGGCCGTAGCCGTCGTCATCGCCCGTGTCCTCGATGGTGAACGTGCGTCCTGCGAGGAACGGGAGATCGATGCTGCTGACCTGGTCGCCGCGAGCGACCGCCGGGTTGCCGAACTCCGACACGCGGACGCCGAAGGTGTAGCCATCTGCGCGCTGGCTGCCGCCGAACTCGTCGACGATGTCCTGCGGCGTCAGCGTATAGACGCCGCGGATGGGGACGGCCGCAGCGCTTGGCGCCGAGACCCGCTGAAGCAAGAGCGCATCCACAGCGAACGCGTTCATGCACGGGCCCAGCACCAGCGCATCGAAGTCGATCGCCACCGCAGCGTCAGCCGATGCGGACGCGGCCGACCGCCGACGGGTTCGCCGCCACCTCGGTCGCGTAGCCGATCAGCGTGTTATCGGTCGACACGGTCGTGGCGTTGCCAGCGGCAGCCCAGTAAATCGGCGCACCGATCGTCCAGGCCTGGGCGCTCACCTTGGGCAGCTCGAACACGCCCTTGGTCTTGACCGCCACAGGCACACCAACGGCTGCGGTTGAACCGGCGACGCCGATGAGCGAGCCGATGATCACCACGTCGCCGCTATCGACGCCGCCGCTCGGGGCGGGCACGGTCAACGTGTCGCCCGGCTGGATGAAGTTCTTCATCTCAGTTCTCCAGATCGAAAATGGGGAGGATCAGGGCGGCGCGCGGGCCGCCCCGAAGAGGTCGGCGAGCGTTTACCCGCCGGCGTTCTTGTAGAGACCGCGCCAGTGCAGGGCCTTCACGCCGGCATCCATGCGGACCTTGAACTCGGTGCCGTCGACGCTCCAGCCTTCGCGCTGATCCATGAACGGCTCCTCAACTCCATCGAGATACGTGAACTTAATTACGATGAGCAATTTCAATCAGTTGCGCGCCATTGGCGCGCCTCCGTCGCATTTAGAGAGGCTGAACTGTCGCGTCGAACCGCGCCGCGATGCCGGTAGCGGCCACGCGGATGGCCTCATCCTCGGGGAAGAGATGGCCATAGATGTTGAGCGTGGTCTGCACCGAGGCGTGCCCGATGACGGTTTTGACGTGCAGAGGCGAGAGCCCCGAAGCGATGAACAGACTGGCTGCCGCGTGCCGCAGGGAATGCAGCTTGTACTTGGGCCGACCCTTCTCATCTGCGAGACCAGCCTTCGCACAGATCGCCCGCCAGTACAGGTTTGACATGTCGTTGGGCGAAATAGGGCCGCCGCCTCCAGTGACTGTTAGAACATACTCCTCCGGCTCCCGATTGCTCGGGATTGCCCGGAGAGCAGCGGCGACTTGGGGCACGATTGGAACGTCCCGCACGCCGCTGGTTGTCTTCGGTTCCTTCAGCCCGTCGAGCCGAGAGAGGCTGCGCCGCACCCGAATGACGCTCCGATCGAGGTCGACGCAGTCCCACTTCAACCCGCACATTTCACCACGCCGGAGCCCGCCGAACATGCCGATCGCGACCATTGCATGCCGCACCTGAGCGGCAAGCGGCCGCTCGCCGGGCGCGCGCTCGCGCGCTGCGCGCAGCAGCGCCTGGAGTTCGGCTTGGCTGGGAACGATCACCCGATTTGCCTTCGCTGGAAGTCGCGTCGTCGACTTGTAGTCACGGACGAGATTTCGCTTCGCTTCCCTGGCTGCAATGGCGTAGTCGTATATCAAGCCGAGTGCCATCACCGTGTGCCGAACGGTCACGCCGCTAAGATCCTCGCCAAGATCGTCAACGAAGGACTGCAAGTCATCCCGCGTTATGTCGGTGAGAAGCTTCCCTCCGATCGGACCGAGGCGCTTGAAGCACGACGTGTACATGGCAACAGTGCTCTTTGTCATGCGGTCGCCCACTCGGGCGCGCTTCTCGCAGTCGCGTAGCCACGCCTCCCCGGCCACGCCGATCGTGTCGGTCTGTGATCGCGCCACATGCTCGCCTCGCTCGAGCTCGCCCTCAACCTTCCTACGGAATGCATCCGCGTCCTTCTTGAGCCCGGTCTGGGGGGTGTAGCGGCGGCGCTTCCCTTTGGCGTCGGTGTACTCGCAAACCCAGGGGGAGTTCGGGTCCTTGGGGTCCCGCTTACGGACGCTTGCCACAGGCCGCCTCCTTTTCGAGCTTCTCCAGCCAGGCGTTCAGCGTCGAGCGGCGGGCGCAGGTCAGCTTGCAGACCTTGAACGTCGGGATCGTGCCCTTGTCCGCCAGGTGTCGGGCCTGTGGCACCTTCAGCCCGAGGTGCGCGGCGATCGCCGGCATGCCGTAGAGCAGGTCCGCGCCGTTCGGCGGGTTGGTGTCGTCGTTCATGGTGATGTTCCTCATGGGGCGAGACGGCCCGGCCACGGGCTTGCGGCCAGGCCTGGGGCCTCAGTGGCGGGGGCCGATGGGCGCGTCGCTGGAGCCGAGGATGGTTCCGCCAGCGTCCAGGTGCCGTTGCGCCTGCTCGCCAATCGCTTCCTCGTCGCCGATGCCGGTATCGCCGAGCTCATCGTCATCGGTGCCGCTCAGATGATCGAGCGGCCCCCTGCCCGCGCTCTCCGGCCATGAGAGCTCCCGGCCATCGTGCTCGACCTCGCCCGCGTCGAGAGGGTCCGCCTCCAAGTCCCTGCGGCCTCCGGCAGCCCAGCGCTCCTGCGAGGCGCGCCGGTCAACGATGGGCTCCATGTCCCGCATCCCAATCGTGTTGATCGGGTGGACCTCCGGCGCGCCGAGCGATGGTTCGCGCTCGTCGCCGCTCTCCTCATCGTCGTCGTTGCTGTCGAACCGCGCCGACGGCATGGCACCGGGGCCGACCTCCGGCCACGTCAGTTCCGCGCATGCGTCCGGCTCGGCCTCATCGAAGCGGATATCCGGCTGTCCCAACGGGTCGAGCGGCTCAGTCCCGTGGTTCCATTCGAGCTCGGTCCGGTCCGCATCGAACGCGGCGAGCACGTCCTCCATGGTCCGGCTCAGCGGCACCCACAGGTAGCGGAAGCCGTCGTGCGCCACGATGTGCCCGAGATCGCAGATGTCCCGCAGCGCGCGCCGCTCGTCGCCGGCGAGGCCGAACGAGATGCCCCCGGCCATCTGCCGGTAGGTCATGAACACGACGATCAGCTGGCGCCGCACCTGCGCCGCTGTGGCCGTGCGCGAGAGAGCGCAGATGACGAGCGCCTGCCCCTCGTTGAGATAGTAGGCCTTGCCCGGCCGGCCGCCCTTGCGGGAGGTTTCCGCCGCCGTGGCGGAAACCTGCCCATAGCTCTCCAGCTCCACGATGTTCCGGCGGATCAGCGTGCGGATCTTGTGCGGATCGGCAAAACCCAGGCGGAAGGCGAGCAGCAGGTCATAGACCCGGGGCTCGTCGCCGAAGCGGTGCGTCAGGTCGCGCAGGTTCAACTCGCCTGCGCTGCCCACGGCGGGCGCAATTTTGGTGTGAATGGTCATGGTTTGCTCTGTGTGCTCGACCGGCTTCTCAGGGCCGGGGCAGCCGCGAAGGGCCGCCTATGCCAGCCGGCAGGGCTGGCACCGGGAGTCTGAGAACACGCCACAGAGAACGTGCGCCACGGCCTTCACCCGAAGGCTCTTGTATAGCCGTGGCACTCCCGGCATAGTGCGCCGGTCGCGGCCCACGGCAAATGGGCGCGTCTACTTTCGGGCGTCGCACCCGGCAAGGTGACGACGAACCGCTCTGTGAATGCAGCGCCAGCCCCGGCAAAGGGCCCCGCTGCGGGAGTTCTCAGGCTCCAATCGACACAATGAACGCGAACACGCCGCCCCGCAAGGGCGCGGCGCGATTGCGCGTGCGCTTTCTGCGAATCCCTTTGCCACTTGCGCTTTGGCAGCTCGTTCTATAGGTATCTGCCTATAGGCAATTGAGGCTCAAGCCGTTGTCTGAAGCGCCGAAGCAGTTGCTGCCGATCGAGTGGATGGCCTCCGCCAAGTCCGATCTCTCGGCCTTCCCGCAGGACGTGAAGGATGAGGTCGGCCAATCCCTGTTCCTGGCGCAGTTGGGCGAGACGGCCACCAACGTCAAGGCGCTTCAGGGCTTCGGTGGCGCCAGCGTGCAGGAGATCCGGGCGAATGACGCGTCGGGCACCTATCGGACCGTCTACACGGTGAAATTCAAGGGCGCGCTCTACGTGCTCGACGCGTTCCAGAAGAAGTCGACCAGCGGCATAAAGACGGCGCGGGTCGATATCGACAGGATCAAGGCGCGCCTGAAGGCCGCCGAGCAGCACTATGCGACGCACTACAAACGGAAGGGTTGATGACATGAGCGACGTCGACACCAGCATCGTGCCGAGCAGCGGCAACGTCTTTGCCGACATTGGTCTGCCCGATCCCGAAACTCACATGATCAAGGCGCGGCTGGTCTATACGATCGACCAGAGCATCAAGGCGCTGGGCCTTTCGCAGGTTGCCGCGGCCGAACGCATGGGCGTCAAGCAGCCGGACCTGTCGAAGCTCATCCGGGGCCACCACCGGGGCTTCACCGTCGAGCGGCTGCTCTACTGCCTCAACGCGCTGGGGCGAGACGTCGAGATCAGCGTGAGGAAGGCGCCCCGGCGCCGACGGAAGCCGGCCAGCGTGACGCTGAAGGTGGCGTGATGACAGAACGAACCGCGAAGGTTTGGGACAAAGACGTTCCTGTCAGCGTCCATCAAAAGTCGAAATCGGTCTGGGTCGCCGTCGGCACCTACCACGGCCAGCGCATCGAGGCGAAAGGTCGAAGCGAGAGTGCCGCGTTGGCGCTCTGGCGTGAGACCGCTCGGTACCGGGGCGGCTAAGGCCAGCGTCAACACCGCCCTGCGGGACTGGCTCCAGTGGCAGCGGTAGAGATCGCCCAATGGCAGCTGCGTTCAGATCTCGCATTGTCGCGGGAAGTCTTCAAGCACTTGACAGAACGAGGCAACCGAATGCACGCCAAGGAAACGCACCAAACTCCAAAATCTCACAAACTGATCATAGATGAAGTTGCGCGCTTTCTCGCATCTGACGCAGCTGAAGCGCTCTGCATTAGCGGCGATTGGGGCGTCGGAAAAACACATGCATGGAACCAAGCAATAAAATTGTGTATTGAGAATGGATCTATTCGAGAAAAGCGCTATTCGTATGTCTCAGCTTTCGGGTTGAACTCTCTTGACGCATTAAAGCTGGCAGTTGTCGAGAACATTAACTTTCTTGTCGCTTCAAGCGACTCTGATGAGGCCCAAGCAGCGGCAAAAGCAGGAAACTTTGCTATTTCTACAATTGCCAAAGGGAGAGGCTTTCTACACGCTATCCCCGTCGCAGGAAAAATTTTAAGTGAATCCGGCTCAATTCTGTTTTCTACAATCAGAGATCAAATTGTGTGCGTCGACGATCTTGAGCGGCGAGGATCAGGTTTATCGATTGAAAATGTATTAGGGCTAGTATCTTTTCTAAAAGAAGAGCGTAATTGTAAAATAGTTATGCTACTCAATGAAGAACACCTTGGAGATGAAACCCGCCAATTTCGAATTAACTTCGAGAAGGCCTTCGATATTCATTTGCGCTTCAAACCTAGCGCAAAAGACTCAGCAGAGATAGCCATTCGCGGCCAAGACGATATCGGCTGCACACTCCGCAGTCATTGCGAAACTCTAAATTTGTCTAACATAAGAGTTATTAAGAAAATAGAGCACTTTGCCCGACTTATAGAACCGATTCTATATAATCTACCTAACGAAATTCTTAAGCAAGCCCTTCATACCATTACTCTTTATTGTTGGATCAAATACCAGCCGACCGAAGCACCCTCCCGTGAGTTTATCCTAGAGAAGCGCGCTAGTCACTTCTTCGACCTTAGCGACATACTCAACAAGAGTAGCGACAGCGCTCCGGATGAGACGAATGATAAGTGGCACGGGATCCTGGACGCGTACGGGTTTGCTCAAGTCGACGCATTCGACGAGTTGATCATTGCGAGCATTGACGACGGATTTTTCAATCAATTACTGGTTAGGGACGGGGCGGAGAGACACGCGGTTGAGATAAAAGGGAGCATAGATCTCGGACACTTCAAATCAGCCTGGCGGAGATATAAGTCTAGTTTTGATGAAGACGAGGAATTACTTGTCGAAGAGATGAAGTCGGCCGTTCAACGAACGCCGAGCCTATCCGCAGATGACCTCCAATCGGCGGTCCGGCTGTTCAAATCGCTGGGCCGAGAAGTGGAGGCCTTAGAGCTGATCGCGGTATTTATAAGTAATAACTCCGAAAAGGGGGAGAATTTCTGGGACACAGACGAGGTATTTTTCTTTTCCAGAATCGTTGATCCCCATATAGCAGAGGCATTTGCGAATAAGAAGGCGGAAGTTGCCAAAGAGCTCAAACTTGTGGATGTTTTATTGCGAATTGGTCGAACGAGGTCGTGCGGCTCTACGGATGAAGTTTTTCTTTCGACACAATCCTCAGAGAACTTCCACGACGTGTTCTTATCTGAGAGTGGCGAGAGGCTTCGAGACGTCATAAGGGGCGCTCTGTTCTTCCAGAGGGTGGTGAACGCGGGACCGGAACAGAGGAAAATTTGCGAGGTGGCTGAGGATGCGCTCAGGTCCATTGGGAGCACCAGCAACCTGAACCGGCACCGCGCTGCCTCATGGCTGGGCCACCCAAATAGCACCTTGTAACTCACCCGCAGATCGGGATCAGCCTTGGCTGCAACCGATCTATTCGATGCGTGCATTGAAGCTCGGCGGATACGGACGGATCTCACGTGGTCGGCTTGACGGCATCTCGCCGGGGAGCCCCTACCCGGCCGCCTCGAGGCATCGGGCCCCTACGGTCGGTAGTTGCCGAGCTCACACCAGAACACGCCGAAATTGACCCGCTCGGCGCCGTTCGCCTGGGCCAGATTGATGTTGAGAAGCCGAGCCGCGAGTTCGCAGTTGGTCTGGTTGTAGCTGCCTGACTGGTCGGCGTTGAATGTCGCCCAGTGGACGCGTTCGTTGGGATCAACCGTGCTCTTCCGATAGAGGGTGTACGTCCGACTGTTCGCTGGCGGCTCCTCGGCTCGCGTCGGCACTGCGACCAGCGCAAGGGCTACCGCTGCCGGCGCAACAATCGATGCCCTCATCAGTCCATCCTCAGTCGGCAACGCCATCCCAAATAGCGCACCATCCCGCCATGACCAGGTGACAGATCGACAACCGCGTCTCTGCCGGGGTTCCCTTGCGCCGGGTAAGGCCAGAGGCGCAGGGGTGGGACTATGAGGATTTCGATATGGCTGCCGATGGCCCTGGCCCTCCTCAGCATGGCGTCCATCGCCGACGCGGCGCCGCGAACGCCGAGGCGCGTTGGCCAATGCGTGCAAACCAAAATCACCGAGATCACCGACTATTGGGGGAAGCCCATCAGGGCGGCCGCAGACAGCGGCAGCGTCGTCAAGTTCTCCAGCGGCGATGTGCTGGTCCACCACGATCTCAAGCCCGAGGCGCTCCTGGCGTCACGCGTGGGGGACAGGGCGCTCGTCTGCCTGGTGTCGGTCCCCAGGGGCTGCCCGCCCGGCGACGATCGCGGCAAGGTCTACACGGCCACCAATCTCCGGACGCAGCAGTCGTGGACGATGGCGGACAGCCATCACCTCTGCGGAGGGGCCTGAGCCACCCGCGCCGCGTCGGCCGCCGGGCGACTCGACGGCAACAGTCCACAGCGCTTGCCCTCTCCTGCGGCCTGCGGCAGGCTGCCCGCATGAAGGTTGCTGCCATCGTTCTTGCGGCCGCACTGGCTATGACCGGGGCACCGCCTCCGGCCAATGCGGCCGAGCCCACCGCATCGGCGCTGATCAAGCGATGGCGCGAGGCGAACGAAATCTGCCGCGGCAGTTCGCCAGTTACCGCCTACGTGCAGGCGGTCTGCGACGAACGCGAGGCCATTGGCCGCCAGATTGATACGATGAATTGGTGTTACGGGCGACGCGGCGAGTACCAGTATCAGAAGGACTGGCATCGCTGCGGTCCCAGATCAATCCGCGAAGGCCAACCTGACGACTAATTCCCTTCGTCAGCATTGGGCATTGCGCGAGGCCGGTTGACGGTCACCTCCTTGAACAGCCCATCCATGCTCGTGCGGGCCCGCATGCCCTTCGGAAAGCCGTCGAGCGTGATATTGACTGACCCGGTCGCCGACTGACCTCCCCCGCCTGCCTCCGCGGCACGCTTGGGTAAGGTTTTGGTTTCGGCCAGATCGTCCACAGCCTTTCGCCAAGCCTTTGGAAACGACGCGGCGTCGGTTCCGGACTGAGCGGCGTCTTCGTCAGCCAGCCTGGACAGCCCTGAGTAGGATCGGCGGGCACCACCACCTGGCCAGCCGGTGGGGGCCGAGCTGCCACCTTCGTGACCAGCGCCGCGCGCCATGTAGGCCCGAAGCACGTCACGGGCGTGCTGCTCTCGCTTTCCCTGTAGGGGCCCTGCGTAATTTTCGAAAAACTTGCCGATAATGTTGCCGCGGCGAAGGTCCGTTTCACGGTGCCAATTTCGTTCAGCCGCAGATCGCCGCTGCCGCTCCTCATTGAAGAAGTCGATATTGGCGTCCGCGTCGTAGGGGCTCACGCCGCGGTTCGCGGCGAATCGGCGAAGCGCGGCCTGTCTGTCCAGTCGCCACTGGAACATGAACCTTGCAGTCCCATGGTCACCTACGGCGGTTGTGGTAACACCGCTCTCCTCGATAGCCTGACCGACGGCGGTGGATGCCGCCTCCGGTGTCCATCCGTGGACATTGACGAGCCGGTCCATGGCATGGAGGGCGCGCTCGCGTAGGCCCGCGCCAGGCCGCAAGCGAGAATTCGCCCCGCGCACCGCCTCGACCGACCTCTGCTGCCCCGGCGACAGATCGGAGCGCCGGATCCGCGGCACCCCGCTGCCGGGCGTGAGACCAGAAGGGCGAGGCGTCGGCAAAGGTGCGCCACCCGCGCCAAGCCCTCCGCTGCCGGGCGTCGTGCCTGGAGCCGGCCCGGCCGGCTGTTCTCCGCCAGCGGAGCCGCCACCCGGACCACCGCGCCGCCAGCCGCCGCTGAAGCCGCTGCCGCCGGACATCTCCGGCAGGCCACCGCCACCGCCGCCGGCCCAACCGAGGCTGGCGCGCTGGATGCCGCCAGCGCCGCCAGGGCCGCCAGCCACGAACTCGCGCAGCGCCTCGAGCACGCCGTCGCGCACCGCGTCGCGGAACATCTCGAAGGGCGAGCCATAAGCCGCGTCCCCGCCACCGCCGCCGTAGGAGATCGGCGAGAACCCGCGCATGCGGTCGAAGAGCGACTTGGGCGGCTGGCGCTTCTGCTCCTCGATCAGCCGCTGCCGCTCCTCCGGCGTGATGTCCTTGACGTCGCCGCCGTTGAGCGC
>NZ_BMGG01000020.1 GCF_014640075.1 Chelatococcus reniformis
TGACAGCTCAGCGCTTCGGCCTCTTGCACTCGCCATCGACGAAGGCTCAGATCACGAAAGGACTCTCGCTTCCGCTGGATGAAAAACGGGGGTCACGTCAGCCCTTGCTGCCTATGGCAGCTTGGCTGAAAGGTAAATCGTGACTCCACGCCTCGGTGCATCCGACGCGCCGCTGACCACCGCGAAGCAATGCGGGAACGGCTGGTACGGATTGTGCGCAGCTCTTGCGCTTCGCATTCCGTTTGCGCTCGAATGCTGCTAGCCAGTCGGACTCGCTCGTCGACCCCAGGAGGAAATGGCTCCATAGGACAAAGGGGTCCCGAAATGCGGCTCATGGACAGCGGCCTATCCTGTCCCGCTAGCGCACAAAGGGCCCGCAGCCCGACGCGGCAGAACCTTCGGCCGTTGTGATGCTCTGTGATACGCTCCCACAGCGGGCGAACGGGTGCGGTCGCCGGCTGTGGCTGATCGCGAAGGGCACCCTCGGGCGGCGCTCAATCGGCGTTGGCAGAATGCTGGCTTGCTCGCGGCTATCGGTCGATCCAGCGGATCGACGCCTTGCGCACCCAATCGCAGGTGCGGGCCGCGCCCGGGTCAAGCTTTAGCGTAGTTGAACGCTAGTGTCCTGAACCGGAAGTTTGTTGTGTTTTGTCGGGTACGGTATGCAGGCAAAATCATTCGATGGATGAGAGGATATCATGCGCCGACTTTGTCCATCGGAAAGGCTTTGGATCGGCGTTATGCGCGTCGACGAAAGAGCTGATCGCCGCCGTGAGGGGCAGCGACGCTTCTGTGGACGCCCCTCTTGATCTGGCGCTCGCTGAGCAGCGCGAAGAAGCGCTCGACCTGGTTGATCCAGGAGGCTCCTGTCGGGGTGTGATGAACATGCCAGCGCGGGCGCTTGGCGCGCCAGCCGCGGATGAGCGGCGTCTTGTGAGTGGCGTAGTTGTCCATCACCACGTGAACGTCGAGGTCGCCGGGGACGGCCTTCTCGATCTCGTCCAAGAAGCGACGGAACTCGATTGCGCGATGCCGCGGATAGCACTTCCCGACGATCCGGCCCGTCGCTACGTCGAGCGCGGCAAACAGCGAGGTCGTGCCGTGGCGGGTATAGTCGTGCATGCGCCGCTCGATCTGGCCGGGCCGCATCGGCAGCAGCGGCTGGCTGCGGTCGAGAGCCTGGATCTGGCTCTTCTCGTCGATACACAGCACGAGAGCATTGGCCGGCGGCGCCATGTACAGCCCGACAATGTCACGCACCTTGCCCACGAAGTCAGGGTCAGTAGACAGCTTGAAGGTTCCGGCGCGATGAGGCTGCAGGCCGAAGGCGCGCCGGATGCGTTGGACGCTCGAGGTCGAGATCCCGCTCGCCTTGGCCATACCGCGCGAGCTCCAATGAGTGGCATCGGCCGGAGCGCTTTCCAGCGTTCGCACGATCACAGCCTCGATCTGGGCGTCGTCCACCGTGCGCGGCGCCCCGCAGCGCGGCTCGTCACGCAATCCGTTCAGGCCGGATGCCAGAAAGCGCTTGCGCCATTTGCCCGCCCTCGCCGGGTCAATGCCGAGACGAGCCGCAACATCCTTGTTGTGCGGACCTTCGCTCGCCAGCAGCACCACCTTGGCCCGCAGCGCCAAAGCCTGTGCCGTCTTGCGCCGTGCCGCCAAGCCCGTCAGTTCGGCTCTGTGCTCTTCGCTCAGAACTAACAGCTCAAGCGAACGACCCATCTCAACCTCCGGTGCTCAAACCACCAGAATTATGAATCGAACCTCTGATTCGGAACTGGCACGTTTTGAGTGGGCGATCCACCTTATGCGGCATGTCATCCCTCGTCATATCAACCATCAGCGTCCGGACCCTATGGCTCTTCCTTTCAGATCAGCGTTCGTGTCGCGGCACGAGGATTGACAATGCAGCCGCTCGAGTAAATACATCGGAATGTCCGCGCCGTGCGTCGAAGAAGCGCGGCGAGTCGGGCGCAGATGTCTCTCTTCCAGCAGGCATCCGAGCAGAGGTCGCCGTTCGTGGGTCCGAACTCAGCTGGTGCCCGAATTCAAAGATCAAGACAAATTCGAAGCCTTCTCTCGCGATCGAGGGAGAGATCTGGGGCCTCAGCCGCGTCAACCTGCGGCTCGAGGCTGACCGGAGAGTTGACCATGAAGCGGGCAGAGCGCCTGCTCATAGCGTTCCAGCTTCAGCGTGACAATACACTACGCTGCCGGCGCGCGATCACGTGACGAGGCGCGCGATCGCGTGACGAAAGGACAAATTATGTTTTGGATCCGACTAACAAAGGTTGATGGCACACTCATTCACGTAAACATGTCGACAATCATGCATTTCAGCAAGATCGGGGAGGGGCGAACGAGACTTTCGAGTATCGCCTCTAAGGGTGAGATTGTGAGGACTATCGATGTAAGGGAGCCTCCTGAGAAGATTGGAAATCTGCTGCTGCATATTGGAGCATCTGTCTACACGGATTTATGATACAAATTAAACCTCATGCGTTCGTGCTTATGTTTTGCAAAAATGAATATCGAAAGCTTGAGTAGATCAAATGCAATCGCGGCGGCGCCAATTTGGCACCGCCGCGACGCACATGAGGCCATCGGGCCCCTGGGCATTGAACTTCACCACCCAGTCGCGGACGATCTGGATGGTGACGCCTCCGATCCGGGCAGCCTCGCCGCGCGAGGATCCTTCGTAGATGGCGGCGAGCGCCAAAAGCCGCCGCGCCTGCGGGCCATCCTTCGACCGCCTTGCCGCGGCCCGGCAGCTGTCGGCGTCGAAATCTGTTCTCAGCGCGATCGGCATGGCGAATCACTCCGTTCGCCACCCATGATCACATGTTTGCCGCCGCGGGAATCCCCGCCGAGTCACGCCTCACGGGATTTGGTATAAGCTAAACTTGGGAGTGGCAGCAGCTTCTGGCGGAGATTGCGATGAAGGAGATGAATGTTGTGCACCTCTTTTGCCGAGACCGTGAAGCTGCAGAGGAGCCCTTCGTGAACCACGCGGGAAGGCGCGGAGCGCGAGCTGTTAAGGCTCTTGCGAGGTCAGGAGTTTGGCGAATTCACGCTTTCGGTCGCTTGTCGCAGTGGCCGCTGGCGCGTAGAGCTCAGCAGCCAGCGCCCGCTCGAGGCACCTCCCAGCTCTCTAGCCATAGTTGGAAAGGGGCCGATTTTTCGGATGCATGGAGATGGTGTCCCCAAGCGTGGTGTAGCTGAATGAGGCTACGGCGCCGTCCGGCTTAGCCAGGTATCAGGCTGCCGTGAGGGGCAAGTTGACGATGGGATCATCGCTCAAGGCGGTGATGGTTTCCAGGGTCATGTAGCGGTCCCGCTGGACGGCCCATTCATTACTCTTGCTCGAGCAGGATGGCGCCGACGAGGCGCATGACGGCAGCCTCGTTGGGGAATATGCCGACCACCTCGGTGCGTCGCTTGATCTCGCCATTGAGGCGTTCGAGCGGATTGGTGGAGTGCAGCTTGGCGCGGTGCGGCTGGGGAAAGGTCATGTAGGCCAGCACGTCGGTCTCGCGCTCGTCCATGAGGGTGGCGAGTTTGGGGACCTTGGGACGTTGCTGGTCGCGACCCGACGCCATTGCTGACGCGTTCTGGGCGAAGGCCGTGGCGATGAAAGCCGAGACGACGCGGCGGCCGGAACGGCTGGCATGAGCCAGAGCATTCCTCATGAAGTGCACGCGGCAGCGTTGCCAGGTGGTATTGAGCACCTTGGCGACGGCGGCCTTGAGGCCTTCGTGGGCATCGGAGATGACCAGCTTGACGCTGCGCAGGCCGCGGCGCACCAGCTTGCGCAGGAAGGCCGTCAAGAAGGTCTCCGCCTCGGACGGGCCGATGTCCATGCCGAGCACCTCGCGCCGGCCATCGCTGTTCACCCCCACCGCGACGATCACCGCCATGGAGACGATCCGGCCGGCGGAGCGCGCCTTCACGTAGGTCACGTCGATCCACAGATAGGGCCAATCGCCTTCGATCGGCCGCTCCAGAAACGCCGTCACCCGCTCGTCGATCTCCTCGCACAGCCTCGAGACCTGGCTCTTGGAAACGCCGGAGCCGCCCATGGCCTTCACCAGATCGTCCACCGCGCGGGTCGAGACGCCCTGGATGTCGGCCTCCTGGATCACCGCCGTGAGCGCCTTCTCGGCCAGCCGGCGCGGCTCCAGGAAGCCGGGAAAGTAAGAGCCCTTGCGCAGCTTTGGAATCCGCAACTCGACCGTGCCGGCCCGGGTCTTCCAATCCCGCACGCGGTAGCCATCGCGCTGTGCCAGCCGCTCCACGCTCCTCTCGCCATCTCCCGCACCAGTCAGGCCGCCGACCTCCAGTTCCATCAGCCGGTGCGCGGCAAAGCCGATCATCTCCCGCAGCAGACCCGCATCAGGGGTCTTCTCCAGCAGCTCTTTCAGGCTCATCATCTCGTCGGTCATCGGTGGTCCTTGGTCCAGGTTGGCTGTTGCAACCCCACGGCCACGGTTGCCGACGGGTCGTGGCTCTCACGCTCACTGAGCCGCCCGGCGAGACGACCCAGACAGGGCGCCTCATGGCCAGGGCCGCCGGCATCAGCCTGACCTCGGTGCAGCGGATCTGGCGGGCTCACGGCCTGGCGCCGCACCGCATCCTGACCTTCAAGCTGTCCAACGATCCCAAGTTCGCCGCCAAGGTGCGCGACATCGTCGGCCCGTATGTCGATCCGCCCGCTCACGCCGTCGTCCTCAGCCTCGACGAGAAGTCCCAAATCCAGGCCTTGTGTCGCACGCAACCCGGCCTGCCGATGAAGAAGGGCCGCGCCGGCACCATGACCCATGACTACAAACGCAATGGCACAACGACGCTGTTCGCAGCCCTCGACGTGTTGGACGGCAAGGTCATCGGCCGCTGCATGCAACGCCACCGCCATCAGGAATTCATCCGCTTCCTCAACGCCGTGGAGCGGCAAGTTCCGGCCGATAAGACCATCCACGGGATCGTCGACAATTACGCCACGCACAAACATCCCAAGGTCATCGCCTGGCTGGGACGAAACCCAAGATGGATTTTCCATTTCACGCCCACCTCCGCCAGTTGGCTCAACGCCGTCGAAGGCTTCTTTGCCATCCTCACAAAGCGTCGCCTCAAGCGCGGCGTCTTCAAAGGCGTCGTCGATCTGCAGGCAGCTATCAACCGCTTTCTGCTCGATCACAATCAAAGCCCAACCCTTTCGTCTGGACCGCAGACCCCGACAAAATCATCGCTGCCGCCGCAAGGGGGCACCAAACGTTAGATTCAATCCACTAGAGGCTGTTATATTAGGGATTAGGTACCCATAATTTCCGAGGTTTGCGAGATGGCTAAGTCTCGCGAACCTTATCCGTCCGACGTTTCGGACGATGAATGGGCGCTGGTTGCGGCGTATCTCACCTTGCTGCCGGAGAAGAGCGGTCAGCGCTGCCATTCGCTGCGCGAGGTGTTCAACGGCCTGCGCTACATCGTGAAGACCGGGGCGCCGTGGCGTTGGATGCCCAACGATCTGCGCCTTGGGAGATTGTCTATCAACAAGCCCAGCTCTGGCTTCGGGCCGGATGCTTCGAGGCGCTAGCCGAGGATCTGCGCACCGTGCTGCGCCTGGCGGCTGGGCGGCCGGCCAGCCGAGCGCCGCCATCATCGACAGCCGCACACTGCGCTCCACGCCAGAGAGCGGCGCGCGGGCCGGATACGACGGCGCCAAGCGCAAGAAGGGCTCTAAGCTCCACATGGCCGTGGACCCCCTCGGCCACATGCTGGCGCTCCACGTCACGCCGGCCAGCGACGACGAGAGCGTGGACGTCGCCTTCGTCGATCAGGGCTATACGGGAGAGCGGGCTGCCAAGGCCGCGGCCGCGCACGGGATCGAACTGGAAGTCGTGAAACTGCCCGAGGCCAAGCGCGGCTTCGTTCTTCTGCCCCGATGGGTGGTCGAGCGATCGTTCGCATGGGCCACGCGCTTCCGACGCCTCGTCAAGGACTACGAGCGATGTGCCGAAACTCTCAGAGACCTGCATCTGATCGCATTCATTTGCATCATGCTCAAAACGCCGCTCACCTGATAGCCAGTTCATAACAGCCTCTAGGCGCAATCATTCGATCCCGGAATGGCCTTGTCGGTCGCCGGCTAGTCTTCAGCGACCCAGTTCACATAGGAGGGGATCGGGAGCCACGCCACGATGGCGCCAGCGTCGACTTCGTTGCCGAAGACGGTGTCTTCCCAGACGTCGTTGCTGAACACGGCGACGATCGGGGCGGGCGTCTCGCCCACTGTAATCGCGAGGAGGAGAACCTCTCGTCCATCTCGCTGCTCGGCCGGCATCGCGCTATAGCCGAGCCACTCACCTGCCGTTGTCGGGCAGGCCTCCTGCGCTTCCATCGCGTTGTTCATTGTCGTTGTCCAAAGCCCTTAAGGCATAGGGACTACTTCGCCGACTTGGTCGGTGTCCAGACAACTTTTAGCGAAGGTGACTTGCTCGCGTGCTTCACCCGCCGCAGGGGCATTCGCGATCTTTTCATCTCGCGGCAAGCCTGATCAATCGTCGTCCTTGTGCCGCGCTGCCGACGAGTAGAATTTAACAAACGAAAAAATAAGAACAAATATAAGTAGTATGAATACCGGGATCACGAAAGAGTTTCCGGACATCTCGACCTCTCAAAAGATATGTCACGCCCGCAATAGGCAGCTGGTTCCACCGTCGCCCACGCCCTTGCCCCCCTCGATGGCATCGGCTTGGAGATCTAAGCGGATGGCAACTCCCAGCAGCCGCAGCCCTGCTCGAGTCTATCGTGCCGCGGCGAGGCACGTCGATCTGACCAACGTCTGGTTCAACCCCAGCGGCAGTTCTTCCGGCTAAAGCCAAGCTGCTTGTTGATGCGCCTCAGCATGGTCCCGTTCGGCCTCTCGCCCATGTCGGCGAGGAACTGCTCAAATGATGCCCACCGCGGATCGCAGGGAATCGGTCGGCCACGAAGCTTCGACCACGAGATGTATGTTGAGGAACGAGAGCCGCGCTCGTGCTTGGCCGATCGATGCCCGTGTCGAACCGGGCCGCGTGGTCCACAGCCGCAACTCGTCGACCGGCCGGACCGGAGATTGCCGGTGCAGATCGCGCGCTCGGCTCCGCACTCACAGCGGCATTGCCACATCGCGTTGGTACCCTGCGTGGGCAGCCTGTGAATCACGGTCCAGCGACCGAAGCGCTGGCTGGTCAAGTTCATCGCGTGTGGCATCCGCCGACCCGATACGCCGAGCCCGCCTCAACCGCAACTCCGCCGGCGCACCTAGCCCAGTAGCCTCCACCAAATTGCCACATAGAGCCCTGCGACAGCGGCGCTCGACGCCACCACGATCGTTGTCCGCCTGACCGAGCTGCTCATTCCGGTGCCCCCCTCTTTGACCAGGCGCCATGCAGCGGCCCGTCCCCCTTCGCCACCAGACCACCGTCCTTCGTCAGCGGCAACTCGCCAATTCGGCGGGGGCCCGCGCATGGAGAATCCAATGAACGTGCAGGATATCCAGCGCGCTCTGGTGGCGCGCGGCTTCGACCTGGGCAAAGGCGGCCGGGCCAAGGACGGCGTCGACGGCGATTTCGGCGACCTGACCTTCGACGCCCTCAAAGCCTTTCAGGCGCGGGCGCGGGCTGACGGATGGCATCTGGCCGGGCGAGGCTGCGATGCGAGCGCTGGCCGAGCCGGCGCCGCAGCCGTCTCCGAGCGCGCAGGTGGTGCTTGCATCGTGGATGCCGACGGCAAAAATGCTGCGCATCATCCTCCACTGGAGCGCCGGCACCAACAAGGCGAGCGGCCTCGACAAGAGCCATGATCACATCCTGATCGAGAGCGACGGCAACCTGGTCCGCGGCGTGCCGTCGATCGACAAGAACGACCCGTCGGGCACGAAGAGCGGCTATGCCGCGCACACTCTGAACTGCAACACCGGCTCGATCGGCGCGTCGCTTTGCGGCATGAGCGGCGCCGTCGAGAGCCCGTTCTCGCGAGATCTCCGAGATCCGACGTGGCGCGAGGAAGCCCGGGAAGTAGGAGCCCTTGCGCAGCCTGGGGACGCGCCACTCGACCGAGCCGACGCGGGTGTGCCAGTCTCGCTCGCGATAGCCGTCGCGCTGCGCAAGGCGCTCCGGGCTCTTCTCGCCGAAGCCGGCCCCGGTCAGGCCGCCGACCTCCAGCTCCATCAGCCGCTGGGCGGCAAAGCCGATCATCTCGCGCAGAGATCGGCATCGGGGCTCTTCTCCGGCAGTCCGCGCAGGTTCATCATCTCGTCGGTCATTGGGCGTCTCTCGGGGCAGGAGTGGATCTCGCAACCCAATCCTACCGGCGACCGCCGATAACCACCCGCCAGCTACACCATTATTAGGGACACGACCACGGCAACGCGCTGCTGGGCACGAGATTTGCAGGGGGGCCATGGCTAGAGCATGGCACGGGGCGCTAAGAGTCCCGCGACTGAGGCGCGCGCCACGGGCCAAATCGGCGAGAGGGTCGAGCCGGTCGGACCGACCGAGAATATGTTGGAGCTGACCGCAGTTGCCGCGAAGAACGTGATACGGCAGTTTTTCGCCAACTGCCACAAGGCACGGAAGCCAGGGCTCTCCTAAACCGACGTCCGCACCCACGGGGCGCAGCACCGCTGAATCACAAATGCGGAAAGTCGACACGCCACAAGCGTTGGCCTCCGCTCCCTTCGCCCGCGGGAGCGCGGTCAAGCGACGCCTGCAAGGCAGGCACCCCAATTGCTGCCACAGCCATTGTCGGTACCAGTGGGCCTCCAACTCGGCGTTAGCTATGTGCTTAACTTGCTAGGTGACGAGAGGCGGACTAAAGGTCAGAGACGCGATGTACCTCGCTGGGCAATCTCACTCTGTGACTCGCGCGAGGATAGGTTAGCGCACTGTGACTGCCATGAGCCCCGACGCATCCCCCCGACAGCGGCTTCTTGAATGGGGGCGAACTCTCCCCTCCATATGGCGCGCCGTCGATAGTGAACGCGCACAAGCCGATCTGCGTGGCTGGCATCCAAGCGTGTTTCTTCCTATCAAGCTCGTCGCGCGCGCGACCACTCATGCGATTCTCCGATCTGGAGACCCACTTCCGCCTCGATCAGGCGAACTCGCGCCGGCAGCGGTCACTACACAGTGTTTAGCTGCGTGGCGCATGACGCAGGGGATCTATCGCTTCGATCCAACTTTGTACGACGCCCTGGTCGATACGCCTCTCTCTGGTGGCATCCCTGCGGCTCTCCTAACGCGCTTGCCGGAGTGGTGTGTATATATTGAAACCCCGAGCATTTTACTAACGGGACGCGATGGCGTCACTTTCCAAGTGTTAGGGCTCTGGTATTGGCTTGATGTTACATCGAAGGGCGAGCTGCTCCTGTGCATCGGCGTTGATACTGGACGCCGCCCACCATTCAACGTGCAGCATGTGCCCCTTGCCGGGACTATAGATTCCGCAATACATAGAACTCTGGAGGAATGGAACAAGGCCGTAGCAGTCGGAAAGACCCGAATCACGCCACCGGCAGCATATCGGGACGCGGCTCGCGCTTGGCTGCCATCGGCAATATCCCTCGTACTATACCTCTGCAGCGAAGCGGCGGATATCGATGGGTTACAAGGCCGGCCCGGCAATCCCACCATTCGTCAGACGCGGAGATATGGTTCGCGGATTCATCCAGCAGACGGTCCAAGGAAGTGGGAGGTTGGCGTAAGGTTGGGGAACGCTCTAAGAAGAGCTATGCAAGTGGAAAGGGAAAAACACTTGAGGGGAGACTCACAAAACATGCGCCCCCACATACGTCGTGCCCATTGGCATACCTATTTGCTGGGATCGCGCGAACCCGCAAACAGCCGGCGGGAGCTCCGCTGGCTTCCACCGATACCGGTCGCTCTGGATAGCTACGATGACCTCCCGGCAACAGTATGGCGCATACAGGGCAGAGATTGACCAGCATTATCACGGCCCTGCGCCGGAACAACTACCAGACGGCCGCCCTAGGAGGCTCGGAATGATCCTTAAAATATCGAGCGAAACAATTGATCTCTTGCAGAGGCGCAGACTTTACCTAAACCCAAATTCGGAAGCCCGGCCTCGGCTCAGCCCGGGGGATAGAATTAGGATAAGCAAGGAATTTGTTGCAGAAGAATATTCTCATTTATTTCTAGGAAATGTTTTTCCACGGGCAATCGGAGCCTTTAGTTACACGCACTCTCCTCTCAGTGAATTGACTAAAATTGGCAGATACTGCTCCATTGCAAGTGGCGTGAAGCTTATGGGCGATAGCCATCCCACGAAGTGGGTTAGCACCTCACCATTCTCCTATGGCGATAAAAATCTCCCAGGTCTATCAGCTTCGTTGCGCGATCTTGGTCTATCATCGGTGGAGCTTCTACAATTCGACAAGGGGACGCCAGAAATCTTCATAGGACATGACGTCTGGGTTGGTGAAGGTGCGATGCTCAAACGGGGCATCACGATCGGGCACGGGGCGGTAGTGGCGGCACGTTCTTTAGTCACAGTTGACGTGCCCCCATACGCCGTCGTCGCCGGCGTACCAGCGCGAATCGTCAAGTACCGTTTTGAAGATGATATCATGATACGATTACTTGATGTTGCTTGGTGGCGATTCCATTTTCACGCACTTCAACCACTTGATCCGTCAGACGTTCCGTCATTTTTAGACCGAATTGAAGAAAGAATCTCGTCCGGAGCACTTGATGAATTTCAACCGTGGTCGCTGTCATACGCTGAGATCGAGACGACTTGCATCTGAGCGTCCGCTGCTGAGGGAGTCCATAGCGCAGCTATGCACAGCCTCTGTTTCGTCAAATCGTCGCGACGGTTTGGAGCGCTGAGGAAGCCTACCCTTTGCTGGCGAACTTCGGCTCGAACAAAAATCGGCGGCAGCCTAGTCATCTTCGAACGGATCCTCTGTCGCCTTTCCTGCAACATATACAACTATCAGATATAACATCCCGGCAATAGCTATGCCGCTACCGATAAGAATGAATTTGAACATGGAAATCCCCAACGGACGCCTGAAGCGGCGTGAAGATTATGCCCATCAAGCCGGCTGGGCAAGCCTCCAACCCGGTCGCTCATCAGCCGCCCTGCCGCGAGCGCTTTCAGCGGAATCTGGGGGCTCGTCCACTGCACCGTTAATACCAAATCCCGTGATGCGTGACTCGGCGGGGATTCCCCCATCGGCGAACATGTGAATCATGGGTGGCGAACGGAGTGATTCGCCATGCCGATCGCGCTGAGAACAGATTTCGACGCTGACAGCTGCCGGGCCGCGGCAAGGCGGTCGAAGGGTGGCCCGCAGGCGCGACGGCTTTTGGCGCTCGCCGCCATCTACGAAGGATCCTCGCGCGGCGAGGCTGCCCGGATCGGAGGCGTCACCGTCCAGATCGTCCGCGACTGGGTGGTGAAGTTCAATGCCCAGGGGCCCGATGGCCTCATCGATCGCAAGGCTCCCGGCCCGTCGGCGCGCCTGACGCCCGAGCAC
>NZ_BMGG01000021.1 GCF_014640075.1 Chelatococcus reniformis
AGAACCTCAGGAAGCTCGCCAAACTCCTACCGAACGGGCCGCAGATCAGGCCCGCATGAGAGGGCCAGCCTCGATCGACCAAATCCGCCACGCGGCGGCTGCGCGCTCAAATGACCGACTTTTTCAACGACATCCGCCAGAAGCAGACGTTCGCAGCGGTGATCACGAATGACCGGTTCGGGGCCTACACAACGGACAGGCGGGTAATAAGCCAGGGAGATGCGTTAGCCGCCGGCGTTGGATGTTTGACCGGATCAGGAAGGAGATTGACCAGTTGGAAGAGATCATGGCCGAACCCGTCGAGGAAATGCACGGGTGGCACCAGCACCTCGAAGACTCGGGGCGGCGCTCTCGGCGCTGCTGCCGCGTCGCCGTGGATAGCCGATAGCGTTCGGTCGGTGCGGTCATGATGACCTGCATTGAGGAGTGCTTTTCAGCAGTGAAGCTGTAGAATCCACATCATGAACCAGACACGACAACTGACGATCTTCTGCGGGGAGCCGCTGGATCATGACTCGGAACGTGTCTTCCTGCGCGCCCTCGTCGACCATCTGGCGCGAGGCGCGACTCCGGCCGTGGTCCTGTGCAATTTTCAGCTCAAAGGTCGACAGATCGACTTCGTCGTGGCGACGGAGAATGCCGTCGCACTTGTCGAAGCAAAAGCCACCACGCTCCCGGTTCGCGGCGAGATCAATGGCGCGTGGGAGCGGCTGTCGCCGTCCGGGGAGTGGACGCCGTTCCGCAACCCCTATCAGCAGGCGCTCGGCGCCAAGAACCGTCTGCGTGATGCCATGGCTCAGGCAGCGCCCATCGGCGATTTCTACCCGGACGGGTTCGTCGCGATGACCGGCGACCTCCCTGAGGGGTCAACCATCACTGCGGGCGACTTCAAGGTTCGGATCGGGTCTACTGCCGAGGTCCTGGCTGCGTTGGAAGCGACGGGAGGCAGTCCGTGGTCACTGGTGGCCTGGCAGGGCTTTGCGCGGTCCTTGAAGTTGACCGCAACTTCCCTGGACGCCGCGCTGGCAGCCGAAGGCTCCTGGGCGTTTAGCGAGTGGGCCGAACGCTATCGGCGGGCGTTTGCTGCAGAATACCAGCCCGATGCCGATCTATGGATCCCGGAAAATGACGAGCAGGCAGGGGCTCTAATCGCTTCCATCAATGAGCAGGCTGGCAGCTTCTTGTGGGGACCATCCGGGTGCGGCAAGAGCCTCATGGCAAAATGGCTGGGACTTCAGCTCACAGCGACCGGCACCATATGCCTCTTCGTTTCGGCGAAGCTGTTTTCGGGCTCGTGGGCGGAGGCGGTTCAGCGCGAGATTTCGCTGCTCGTTGACTCCTACGATCCGCGCTTCCTGCGCCGGGCCATGCAATTGGGGATACCGGTCGTCCTGATCTTCGACGGCTTGAACGAGCTGTCGGCCGAGAATGCGCGCCAAGCACTGCGAGGACTCAAGGCTCTAGCACGGCGGTATGAGGCGCGGGTTGTCGTTACGAGCCAGGAGCCCCGTCCAGAAGGTCTGACCGGCCTGAGCAGCGTCAGCGTCGGGAAACCGTCGGAGACATTGAAGGCACGCATCGCCGAACGGGGACATGGCGCCTTGACCTCGGCGGCAAAAGAAGTGCTGCGCGGCGTGCGGAGCGGGTTTGAGGCGCGCATCGTGGGCGAAATCGGTAACGAGCTGCGGTCAAACGTTACGCGCCTTGAACTTCTCGACCAATTCATCCGCACGCGACTGGGACCACATGCGCGTTCGGGTTCGCTGGGCCTCCGACGGCTCGCGGCGCGCCTCACCGACCAAATGGCCTATTCCCTATCGGAGACAGCCTTCGATGAGTTCATGCTGGCACAGCGCCTGACCTTCGACGATTGCGAGGCAATTCTGCGTGCCGGCGTTTTGGAAACTCGAGGCGGCAGGGTGTCCTTCAGTCACGAAATCTTTCGAAGCACGTGCGCCGCCCAAGAACTGGTCAGATTGGCGCAGACCGATCCCGCGAAACTTGGCGTCCAGCTTGGCACGCCGCTCTTTCGTCCGCTGGCCCGCGACATCATCGCCGCTCTCGAGACGGAGCCGGCCTGCCGTGCGGTGCTGGAGGAAATCACGGACGCAGACATCATTGCCGATGCAGCGGACGGTGAACTCGGTCCGGTGGCGACAGCGACAGCCTCGGCTATTCTCGAATCCAGTCACGCCAGTCTTCTCGGCGAGATCGCGCAGTCCAAGCTGGTCTTGACCGATGGTGATGCCTTCAGGCGCCTAGAATGGGAGGGGCACATCGAGCCTGCGGCGACGAGTCGAGCCCGCTTTCAGGCCTTGGGCGTTCGCGCGGCCAAGGGCACGGGCATCGAGGATTACCTGGTTTTGTGCCGGGCAATGGATGAAAAACTGGCCGAGGAGCGGTCGCGGCTTGCCGAGGCGGCTCGTGAAGGCAATGTCGCCTTGCGCAGTGAAGCTTTCGCATTGGCCTATTATGGCTTCGGACCGCGCCACAACTTCAGGCTCGCCGCGAGGCAGGCTGACGCAACGAGGTTCACCCATATCATCGGCAATCGCCCGGCGGGGATCGCCATGCGGTCCCTTGTCGGCTTGACCTCCGGCGAGCTCCTGTTCGTTCTTAAGCAACGCCATGAGCTGTTTGGCAATGAGGACATCACGCGATTCACGCATGAGCTTACCGAGATATTGCGCACGCGGTGGAGATATGAGCCGTACCATGTTCGGCTGGAGCTGCTCCACATTGTCGGGTTCGTCCGCGATGCTGAGGAGACGGCGAAAGCGGGCCTCATCGAGGCGATCAACGCCCTCGAGATTCATGCCTCGAACTGGGCGTTGAATTCGAGCGTGATCGATGCGCTCAAGATACTGGGGGCGCTCGACGGCGAGGGCGAAGGGCAGCGCGCTGCCATCCATGACGAGGTCGCGGCTGTGATTGGGGAAGCGGACAGCGACGATATCCGCGAGCAAGCTCTCAGCGTCTACACGCGGATGTTCGATCACCCGTTTGATTGGATCTATGCCGAGGAAGTCTACGCGTTGCCGGAAGAGGCCCAGCGTCTGCTCTATCGCCGCGCCTTTCAAGCTGATGGGATCGGCGATTCCCTAAGCGTGAGGTACTTGGCGCAAAGGATAGCAGAATACGAAGAGCCATCAGACGCTCCATTGTTCTCGAACCTGACGCGACTTCCGTCCCAGACGAACCCGATGAGCCAGGATGAGATGGCTGCCTTCGTCCTGGCGGTTCGCTTCCTCGCACGGCACGCTGCGCCGCTCCCGATTATGGAGACCGAGAACGATGCACAACAATGCATGGTTCACATCAGAACACTGGTCTATGCGGCCGAGTCCGGCCGCAAGGCCGACAGGGAACAGGCTCGCGCGGCGTGGGAGCAATTGCACGCACTCCGTCCGCAACGCGTCATCGGCTGCCTTGCAGAGATCAATGAGCCGCTGGCGGCAAGTCACGCGGCGGAGCGACCGCCCAACTATCCCGCCCTCAACCTGGTCGATGTGTTTCCGGCCGACCTGCTCGCGGTCAGCCGGAAGTTGGTTGATGAGGGCGTGCCACCGACATCGTATCATCGGGTGGGCTTTCTTGATCGGGATCTGCATTTCGCCTTTGGCGTGATTGCAAAGCACGGCGACCGCAGCGATCTCGGTAGGTTGCGGCGTGTAACTGCCGATCACCCGTTTTCGCAAAAGGCCTTAGAGGTCATCCGTGAGATCGACACAAGTGAAGAAAGTGGTCGGCAGCAGTGAGAATGGCAGCTATCAGGAAATCGCGAACGCAGACTTAACGACCGATTTGGGGTGCGGTGTGGCCGAGGTGCGGCGGCCACTTTCCCAGCTCCACCGCCGCAGAAGCGGACAGCTGGAAGCCACCCCCATGACCGACAGGCAAGCAACGTATCCCGCACGTCGAAGCGGCCATCCGGGCTGCCTCGGATGGCCGCTCAACGTCAGATCTCGGTTCGTTCGGCTAATATAAGACCAGCGCGTCCTCCACGTCCACACCGAGATACCGCACCGTGTTCTCGATCTTGGAGTGGCCGAGCAGGATCTGGATAGCGCGGAGATTGCCAGTCGCCTTGTAGATCATTGATGCCTTATATTAGTTCGCCGAAGCGAGTGAGTACCATACTCCTCGGGATGCAGGCCAATTGCCGTCACCCATTCGTCAACCAGGCGGGCGTACTGCCTCGTGCTCATGTGATGCGTGTGATCAATCCGGCTCGGAAACGCGTAGTCGTCGATCGTGCCGCAACGCCTCTCCAACCAAGCCAGAAGGCTGGCCCTAACGTCACTGGTGATCTCGAACTGCACAGGGCGCCCCGTCTTCTGCTGAACAACGATAGCACGGGTCCTGATCTCCGGTCCCGCAACCAGATCGCGAATCCTGATCTTCACCAAGTCGCAGCCGCGAAGCTTGCTGTCGATTGCCAGATCGAAAAGGGCGCGGTCTCGAACGCGTCTCTCGCGATCGAGGAAGAACCGAACAGCCCAGATTTGCTTCTGTGTCAGCGGACGCTTGGTCCCTACCTTCTTTCCAGCGTTCCAAGCTGCGCGCTCGCGGCTCGCATCATCGAATTGAGAATGGCCCATGTGAGTTCTCCTCGGCCTTGATTGGCCGAAAGAGAAACGTGCGGGGCACTACCCCTCGGGGGGCCGTGAGCAGACGGGCAACTTCTAAATAATCTGATCTCAAAGCTGATATCGCTGTGCGGCTGACGGGAGAGTTCAATGCCCGTTGCGGCCAATCAGCATTCGGGGTACACGCCGTTTCTGCTGACCATTCGCGACCGCGACCAATTGCTCGGCTTTACCGAGGGCCGCTTATTCTTGATGGTGCTGATCGTGCCCGAATCAATCTGCCAAGCAATGGCAGACGACGAATGGATGGTCCGGTTTCGGCATCACCCGGCTTATCCCCTCCAGTGCGTGCGTCGCTCCACTCGTTTGCTCAAAGACCTCGGTATCGCATGAGCACTGCACGCGCGCGCGCCAAATCACTGATCTTGGTATGGTTCGATAAGGGCAGACCGACGGCGTGGCAGCGAAGGCGATTTGCCGCCGATGTCGATCGCTTCTTTGATACGCTTGCGACACGAGCAAACTGGTGCGAATGCCTCTCGACCCTTATCGACGACAGGGGCGCGGCGGATTTCTCGATGAGCGGACGCGACTGGCGTGCCCGGCCCAGCGGCAAGGGTCTCGTCGTCAGCTCGATCGTGCCTGGCTGGAATTTCGGCTGGCAGGGAATCCTCAAGGATGACGTCGCCTGCGACATCCTCTCGTGGCTCGGTCATTACGCTCGTCAATATATTCACCGGTCCAATATCGCGAAGGCGCTGATGGCTGTTTGGGAGCGTAACGGTCTCGTCCTGCATCCGTTCGGCATCGGCGTTACAGTTCAATGCTACAACGACTTCCGGCCGAAGCCGTCGACCCGTGAAATCTTCGCGACGGCCGAACGCAGCTATACTGAACAATGGGGCCTGTTCTGCGAGGGTCATCGGGTTTATCGTTCCAAATGGGCGTCGCGAAACACCCTCGACCCCGCGCTCCATCAAGGCGTTTTCCATTTTCTCCGCGCCCAGAGCCTCGTGTCCGCCGGATTCGAACTTGAGGCGCTGGCTGCCTACGACTGCGTGCTGCAGTCGCTTCAATATTTCGACTGGAGTTGGGCGCCAGGAAATCCCAAGCGCGATCGGCGGGACCTTGTACGGGCGCTCGGGCTGGGCGAACGCGCCGGAGACCGGGCCGAACACATATACTTCCTCCGCAATGAATTCATTGCCCATGCCGGTGGCTGGAGATGGTGGGATGCCGGCGAGTATCTGGAGCCCGATTTGACCACGGATGCGGGCCGGTTGGCATCCAGGGCTCTGCGCAAGGCGGCGGACATTGAGCCACGGCATCGCCGCATCGATCCTGCCCCGGCGGACTGGGCGCTTTGGTTGGAGGACAGTTTTTCCCATGTTTGGTCGGCGATATGGTTCCGCGGCTCTTAGAATGAACGGCAGGTCTCGGCCAATCCGCAACCGGGCTCAGAATGCGGAAGTGGGGCGCACCGCTTGCTCGGCGTCACGGGGGCCGGAGGCGGACTGGCCGCTACTGGCTTTCAGCTGTGAGAACGGACATTCGTTCTGCTACGCGTGCGCACTACCTGGGATGTCGATGAACTTATTAACGTCGAGCAGTGCACCTCGACGGCGCGCCCGTCATCGCGGATAGCAGCACCATGTCCCGCCTCGTCTACCTCGACCAAAACGCCTGGGAGACGCTCGCCAAGGGCTCGTGGGACAAGGAGCGCTATCCGCAGGAGCACGCCGTACTGACCAAGGTCATCAGCATGTTGCGATCGGGCTCGGTCAGCGTTCCGCTCAGCTTCGCCAACATCTACGAGACCTTGAAGGTCAACGTGCCGCACCGGCGCGCCAATTTGGCCCGTACGCAATCGCTGATCAGCGGGGGCATCGTTTTCCGCGGAAGGCGCCAGATTCTCGCCGAGACCCTGGCCGCCTACATCGCGGACAGGTTCGCGATCAGCCGGTCCGCTCCGCCGAGGCGGTGGTTCTTGTCCGACTTGTGGTTCGAGGCGGCGGGCGACTACTCGCCGGACAGCTACGAGCTCGCGATGTCGGAGCGTTTGGTTGCATCCATCCGCCAGGATCCTGGCCGTGCACTGTTCGACTACTTGGCGTTCCACGACGAAGACGTGCGGCTCCAGGCAGTGCGGCGGTACAGCGCCGGTTCGGCGGACCTCATCTCGCGCATTGAGACCCGGCGGGCGCTGGTCGCCGGCGAGACCCTCGCGCTGAGGAAACGCGCATACGGCGCCAGGCTCGTCATCGACGAACTCGACTTCATTTTCGCCATCGCGCGCGGCCTGGGCCTCGACTGGTCCACCGCCGCAGACATCGGATCATCTCTGGTACGCGGCATCGTGGCTGACATACCGGTCCTCAGCGTGGAGAGGGAGCTGGTCGTCCGACTTGAAGACCAAGGCCGGGCCATTCGGAGAACGACCTGCGTGACATGACCGCGTTCATCACCGTGCTCCCGCTTGCCGACGTAATGGTCGCCGAGAAGCAGTTCGTTAATCTCGCGCGGCAGGCTCACCTCGACGCGCGCCACGAGACGACGCTGCTGACTTCGATCCACGACCTCTAAGCCCAGCCGCCACAACACGAAAGGCTGCCCCGCCATAGCAGATTCGTATATTAGGTTGTAGACTCATAAACGCGGAGCCACAGCCGTATTGAGGCGAGCTGGACCATAGCGAGGAAGTTGGCGGCAAGCTTATCGTAACGTGTGGCGATGCGGCGGAAGTGCTTCAGCTTGGAGAAGAAGCGCTCGATGAGGTTCCGCTCGCGATAGAGCCGCTTGCTGAAGCACGGCTTCCATTTGCGGTTGCTCTTAGGCGGGATGTTTGGCGTCGCGCCTTGGTACTGGATCAGCTCGCGGATGCGATCGGCATCATAGGCCTTGTCGGCCAGCACGATGGTGCGCGGGCCAAGGTGGTTGAGCAGCGTATCGGCGATCTGCCCGTCGTGCGTCTGTCCGGCGGTCAGGCCGAGCCAGATCGGGAGCCCTTGCGCATCGACGACGACGTGGATCTTGGTCGTGAGCCCGCCGCGTGATCGACCGAGACAATGATCTGCATCCCCCTTTTTGCCGTCGCGGCCTGCTGGTGGGCGCGAACGGAGGTACTGTCGATCATCTGGATTTCGCCGTTGTGTGCCGCGCTGATGGCATCCATCAGGCGGTTCCAAACGCCCGCCTGCCGCCATCGATTGAAGCGATTGTAGCAGGTGGTGCGCGGGCCATAGCGCTCCGGCAGATCGCGCCATGGGGCACCGGATCGCAGCACCCAGAAGATGCCGTTTAGCGTCCGACGATCGTCGACGCGCGGAATGCCTCGCGGCTTGTTGGGCAGGAGCGGCTCGATCATGCGCCACTCGAAGTCGGTCAGATCATATCGGCTCATGTCGATGCTGAATCAGAACGTGGTGCAGAATGGAAGCCGTCAACCTTTCTGTCCGAGCGAGCATGACCGGCCGCAGCCGCCTGTATATACTCGCTGACGTGACCCCCGTTTTTCATCCAGCGGAAGCGAGAGTCCTTTCGTGATCTGAGCCTTCGTCGATGGCGAGTGCAAGAGGCCGAAGCGCTGAGCTGTCAGG
>NZ_BMGG01000022.1 GCF_014640075.1 Chelatococcus reniformis
TGCCGAGCCCCAGGCCCAGCGCCTGCACCCCCATCAGGTTGAGCTCGCGCTCGAACAGCCACCGCGCATCATATTCGCGAAAGCCCGTCGGCTTCACCAAAGGCTGCGTCTCATAGGCATAGCTGTTGCGCACAAGCGCCGCCTGCGGCGTTGAAAGCATGTCAAGACCTCGACCTGATCGCTCGCGCGTTATGAGCTGTGTCGTACGTCAGCGCAACCCGAAAAAAGCTGATCATCGACGCGCGGCGTTTTGCCATCTAGATTAATCTGCCAGCTCTGCTAACAATCCGGTGGGGTATGCTGTGACCGCCTCAGGGAAGATGCCCGAAATCGCTCGTCGTGACTGCGCGATCGACGTCATTGCAAACAGTGCGGCGCTCTAATCCATCTGATCAACAAAAGAAGGATATGAAGCGTGCTCAAATCTGGCTCTATGCTCGTCGCGCTTGGTCTGGCGCTGCACACAGCTCCAGCTCACGCTCAAGCTCCCAAGATTCAACAGGACCGGTGTCAATTCGGACTCCTGCGGGCGATCGACGCAAACAGCTCTGCGATCAGCGGGCGAGAGCTTCGACTGGAGAGCGGGGGTGTGGGCTATAGGTCCGCCTTGAAGGCGCCAAAGGGGGTGGCCGACCCAAGCGTCTACCGCAAGGCTTGGGTTTCAATTGATGCGCACGATGGCCGCAAATCTCTCGCGTTTGAGGTGGCTGGATGCGCTGACCGCGACCGCTGCTCGGACAAGGCCATGCAGAAGGTAAACTACCAATTTCTGTATACAAAAAGAAATGACGAGCTGGCCGCGCGGTTTGGGCAAAGAATTCATCTCGGATTTCGGTTCAAGGTCGATACAGTTGATGGTGCCGATCCCGCTATTTTAACGCAGTTCTGGCAGGGCGCCCCGCACGGGCCGCCGTTTGCACTCAGCATCGCCAGCCGGTCGCCGGGAAAATTCAGCGTGCGGGCTAGTGTCGCGAACGATCACACTGGGTCAAATCCCTCAGCCAAACGGATACCGATAGGAAGCCGCGATGGTTTGGAGGTCGGGCGTTGGTATACCGTTACAATGGATGCTATGCCAATAGCGCAACTCGGGGAAAATCAGGAAGAGCCGACGCTCTCCATCTGGATTGGGCCGAGCAATTCGAACGAAAAGACCAGTTTGGCGAGGTATGAAGGAGCTTGGGGTTACACCAATTCTCCAGCCAACTGTGTGTACGCTCGTCGATGCGAGACAAAGCCTCCCAATGCCGCGCTCGATTTCGCTTTCGGGCTCTACCGTAAGGCGAGCGAGTTGCCCATCAGGGTTGAGTTTGATGACATTAGGCTCAGCAGCCGGGCTGACTCCGCTGACCCCGATTGCGCCAACGCGCGCTAAGCGATCATGTCACGTCGGAGTCGCCTGTCCGTTGTGCGTCAATCTGGCTCAGTTCGCGCCGGTCGGATCGACAAATGGGACCGATATTGCCATGGTGCACCGCGCAACCGACGTGAGTGGCTGGAGAGCGAGCGATGCGGGCTAGGTATATCGGGATCGTTGCGCTTGCCCGTGGCCGCGAGTTTAAATTAGCGTGCGTCCGGCCCAAGTCGGGCTGGAGCGCAAGTGCCAAGTGAGAGGGCAAGGAATGAGTGGCCGATCTGATGAGCTCTTGGTACCTGTCTCATACGGCGAACTTCTCGATAAGATTACTATTCTTGAAATCAAGGCCGAACGCATCTCGGACCGGGCAAAACTTGAAAACGTCAAACGCGAGCTTGCGGCCCTGAGCGCTAGTCGCGACGCGCTTCTCGGCAACGGCATCACTGAGATAGCAAACTTGGTCGTGCGGCTTAGGGGCGTCAATGAGAAACTTTGGCAGATTGAGGATGATATTCGGCAATGCGAAAGAAACGGCGATTTCGGGCCGAATTTCATCTCCCTCGCGCGATCCGTCTACTTCGAAAATGATGAGCGGGCGCGGCTTAAGAGAAATATAAATCTCGCGCTGGGCTCTCATCATGTGGAAGAAAAGTCATATAGTGATTACGGTAGCCCCTCGACGCTCGAAAAATAACCGCGGATAAACTTGGTGGCGTCCCGCCAAGCTTTGGGGTGGCGAGCAAACGCGATCGCGACATTTCGTCGCACTTGGAGGCATCATGGCGGATTACCTGGTCGTGGGGTGTGGATTCGCTGGCGCCGTGTACGCGCGAGGCCTGGCGGAAGCTGGTCATAGGGTTAGGATACTAGAGCAGAGAGACCACATTGGGGGGAACGCTTATGATTATGTTGATGAGAACGGGGTGCGTGTCCACCGATATGGCCCGCATCTCTTCCATACAAGTACCGAACGGGTGGTGAGCTGGGTTAAGCAATTCAGCGCCTGGGTGCCTTATGAACATCGCGTGCGGGCGCTGCTTCCTGATGGCCAGTTCGTCCCGCTGCCCGTGAACAGAGATACGATTAATGCGGTATTTGGCGCGGCGTTGGTCAGCGCTCCGCAGGTAGAAGCTTTTCTGGAAGATCTTTCGGTTGAGTGTCGATCTCCAGCGAACTCCGGAGAGTATCTCAATTCGAAAATTGGTCAACGTTTAACTGATCTATTTTTTCGCCCTTATACCAAAAAAATGTGGGGCCTCGATCTAGAGGATCTCGCCGCCGCGGTCGTCAAGCGCATTCCCATTCGCTACGACACCGACGATCGCTACTTTCCAAATGAAACCTTCCAAGCTCTTCCAGCAGACGGCTACACTCAGATGTTCGATCGTATTCTCGATCATGCCAATATTGATGTTCATCTGTCGACGACGTTTACTCGTGGTATGGAGCATGAGTTCAGGCATTGTTTCAGCAGCATGCCGATCGATGAGTATTTTGAGTTTGTCAGAGGGGAGCTTCCGTATCGGTCGATACGTTTCCATCGAGAGACGCGTTCGGTTGTTGATGTGCCGCTATGGGGCGTCACAAATTTTACTGATTCTGGAAGGTATACGCGGGAGACATATTGGAAGTCGCTGCCGGGGCATCAGACTGGATCTAGCGACGTCACCACTGTCACACTTGAGGAGCCTTGCGACTACCGTGACAACGGTATGGAAAGATACTACCCTGTGAAGACAGCGGACGACAGATACGTAAGGCTTTACGGTGAGTATCAGGGGCTCGCAGATGGCCTTGATCAAATGACATTTATCGGTCGGTGTGGAACTTACCAGTACCTCGATATGGACCAGGTCATAAATCAGTCATTGCTTGGAGTAGAGAAGTTCCTCAGGGCGCGAGGCAGCTGAGTAGGGCTGTTAGTGGACGACGAGTGGGGGAGGGCATGGGCCAGATTGTACCGGTCGTACTTGAGAAAGATCGATCTGAGATTGAGCGGCTCCTAGGCGGAACGGTCGAGGTTGGTCCTATTGTTGTAAGGCAAAGTGGCGAGGCGCTCGAGGTTTGCCTCGACCGGTTCAAGGAGTTTGTCGGCGAGGATGACGTTGTATTGGTTAGCAGCGCGTCCAACAAGTCGTTGGCGCTTGCCTGGGATGTCCTGACCGCCGGACGAGACGGCGGCTGGGGGATAATCATTCATGTCCACGACACCCGCCGCGAGAAAATTGCCGCTCCACCCCCAGAGCTGCTTGATGCATTTCAGAGGGTTACGCTAAACATTCTTCGAACGCGCTCAAGCTGGCACTCGGTCGGGGCGTACGAACCAATCGGTCATTCCAATGGAAATCAGCAGCGGTTGGTCGGGGACCTGCTACTGGCGCTCCACAAGCCAGCGACGAAGTTCCGACGGGCGATGGTCTACACCGGCCCTCGCAGTGGTCTTCGGTGGTCAAAGGTCGTTTCGGGCACGCAAACCTCTCAGTTCGGTAGCACACTTGACGCTTGGACTGCGTGTCCCGTGCGGCGCTATCTAGAGGATCCAGGGGCAGCCACGATCGAGCCCGTCAAGGTCAGCGTGAATCCGGTCCATCTCTTCCTTTCCGATGGCGAGCAAGCGCGCGCGCAGGCGGCGGTCAAGTTCGCTACCCACAACAATGGAAAGCTGCGTTATGCGGTCCCAGCTGTCAATCTTCATTATCGCGAGAACGCCGTTGGTTATCCGGCACGCGGTATTCTGATTGATGGGAATGGAAATATATTATCGGGCGGTAAGAAGTCTCAATTTGACTTCATCAGTGAGCCGGCGATCGCCGTCACGGAGCCCTGCTTTTGGGGCTTCAATGTTCTCCACAAGATGTACTATCATTGGTTGCTGAATGGTTTGGCCGGGATTCGGAATCTGGAATCCATTGGGATCACCTCCGGTATGAGGTTTGTTGTGCCGGTCCTCTCCAGCTGGCAGCGCGACAGCCTTTGTGCAATGGGCGTCAGGCCCGAGGCAATTTTGGAGCTTGGCCGGGAGCCGGTTCGATTCGCGAAGGTGTTTTGGTCGGACTTTAGCTCGGCCAACGACCATCCCGATTTGGTCCATCCCGCCGCGCTCTCCTTTGTAAGAGCGAAGGCGCGAGCAGCGGCTGACGCATCGAGATCGTCAAATGCCGAGGCGAGCTGGCCTGAAAAGATTTACGTCTCTCGCCTCGACACAAACAAGAGAAAATTGCTAAACGAAGATCAGCTGGCGGAGGCGTTAGAAAGAGCGGGATTTTTTGTTCTGATTGGCAGCAAGCACAGCTTCATTGAGCAGCGGAATATTTTTGCTGGCGCGAAGGTTATCTGCGGGCTCCATGGAGCGGGCATGACTAACGGACTCTTCTGCGGATCTGGGGTTCCCATACTTGAAATCTATCCCGAGAATTTCTTTCACGCTGGGTCTTTGCGAGCGTGCCAGATGGCTGGCTCTCGTCACGGGTTGATGTTTGGGCGCAATCTGAAGGTCAACCCGGATGACTATCAGGACGTGCAGTGGGAAGTTGACATTCCAGAGGTGCTGATGAACCTGAAGGAGCTTGAGGAGAAGCCTTACACACTGACCTGGGAATCGCCGTTCGACGTCGCCGGTGCATGACGTCAGGGTGCAAGGTACGTCTTGTGGGCATTCTGCGGCGAGTGACGGATGGGTTCACGTACTATTTTCCGGACCCGGGATATTGGCTTGTGGTTCAGGGCAGTACGTTTCCCGCAGCAGGCGGCGTCGGATGTTGTGCTGGTGACAGAGAACAGATAGACCGAGATTGCGAATGATACGGAGGTCGTGCCTTGGTGAGCGGTTGTCCTATATGCGGCGGTACGGAATTTAAGGCCTACAACAATCGCGCTAATGCCCAGTGCGTGAAATGCAAGTCGTTGGAGCGGGGCCGGTATTTATACCTCGCGATGCAGAAGATTGTCGATCTTCGACCTGGCATGACGGTCTATCATTTTGCGCCTGAGCGCTTTCTGATGGATTTCTTTCACGGGAAGGTGGGGCGGTCCTATCGTGCGTTCGACCTGTTTCCGGACTTGTACAAGCATGAGAAGGTTCGTGTTGCCAAGTTTGATATTTGCAAAGATCTAATGAACGTCGATTCAGACAGCTGCGATCTGATCGTGCACAATCACGTTCTTGAGCATATCCCTTGCTCTGTGCCGGACACGCTGCTGCAGTTCGTTAGAATATTGCGTCCAGGCGGCACGATGTTGTTTTCCGTTCCGTTTCGGGGAGAACGTACAGATGAGGACCTCTCGCCAGAGCTGAGTGAGGAAGACAGGAAGCGCCGGTTTGCACAGGGCGACCATATGCGGATCTTCGGGAGCATCGATTTTCCCAAGCTGCTCGAGCAGGTCCTAGGGTCGGATTGCTTGTATCGGCAGATAGATCATTTCACGAAAGAGGAGTTGCTCGCAGCTGGAGTCCCATGGTCGGGTGGAAGGGAGCCGAATGGTACCTCGTTGTTCGTCTTTCGGAAGGAGTGAACTTGCGGGCGCCGGTTGGCGGGGGAGAGTTTCGTCGAGCTCATCATCCGAAGGCGGTCTCGGTATTGTCGGCGTACTTCGGACCACGATGCCCTGTCTTGGAGCAGCGGGCAGGCTGATGACTATATTGCCCCAGGGAGTCCTTGCGGCGGAGCGATAGTGATGAGGTCCTTGACAGCGGCGGTTGTATCGATAATTTCGAATAAACGGCCAACCAATGCTTGAGCCTGAGAGCGACGTCGGCGCTTCTATTATCGGCGGGCTTGCAGGTATGACGATTTTCTTTATCGTGTATGCCAACTGGGGTCCGGAAGATATACAGCTTGTCGGATTTCCCGCCCTCGTCGCTTTATTTCTTATTTCGGCTGTAGCGGGTAGGTGCGTTCATCTCGTTGCGCTGGCATGGTTCCGCCGGTGACGTTGCCCCCAGCTTCTGCCCAGCTCTGTCGCTCGGGCGGTTGGTTGTGGCCTGTTGTGTGGGCTGTGACGTGACCCCCGTTTTTCATCCAGCGGAAGCGAGAGTCCTTTCGTGATCTGAGCCTTCGTCGATGGCGAGTGCAAGAGGCCGAAGCGCTGAGCTGTCAGGTTGCGCAGCGCTTCGGCCGGCGGTTTCGCGAATGGCGCTGGCGTAGGCCCGAGGCGTCATCCAGCCGAGCTTCGAGTGCGGTCGTTCTTCGTTGTAGTCGCGCCGCCAGGCTTCGAGCACGGCGCGGGCATGTGGCAGCGAACGGAACAGCGTCTCGTTCAGAGGCTCGTCTCGGAGGCGGCCGTTGAAGCTTTCGATAAAGCCGTTCTGCTGCGGCTTGCCCGGCGCGATGTAGCGCCAGCCGACGCCGGTCTCGTCCGCCCAGCCCAGGATCACGTTGGAGGTGAACTCCGTGCCGTTGTCGCTGACGATCATCGTCGGCCGGCCTCACCGCGTGGCCTTCCCGCTTCAGCAGAACGTGCAGCCGCCGATAACCAAAGCGGCGACGCTCCGCCGCCAGTTCCCTCAATCGTCCGCGCAGGGCTGCGTCG
>NZ_BMGG01000023.1 GCF_014640075.1 Chelatococcus reniformis
TCTCAGCGCGATCGGCATGGCGAATCACTCCGTTCGCCACCCATGATTCACATGTTTGCCGCCGCGGGAATCCCCGCCGAGCCACGCCTCACGGGATTTGGTATAAGCGGCAGAACGCGAGCGGGATCGACTCTCATCGCTTGAGCGAAGTAGCGATCTTTCGGCTTTTATTAATCTGCAAAGGGCTGGCCATGGTAGTGAGAGGTCCTGAAGCCGAGGACTAGGCGAAGGGGCCCAAGCCCGACGCCACCCGCGAGACGGCGCCGGCTGAGGCACCGCTGTTGCCCTCTGTGCAGAGTAGGTCGACTGGATGAATGAAGCGCGAGAGAGATAGTGCCTTTCGCCGGCCGCGCCGAAGCGAGACATCCTCCCGGGGGATGGAACTGGGGATCTCGATAGAGGCGTTGCGGGCGCGCCGCGATCTGCGGCGCCGTCGGATGATCTCTTCCAAGTTGATCGACTCGGCTCGCCGACTCTGATCCTCCAGCCAGAACTCGCTGTTAAAGTACGCACGCACACTTCTCCAGCTGAAAACGCAATCTTAACTCCTTCCGAATGCCGATGCAGCTGTAACTTCGGCTTCCAAGACTTTAAGATACAATCCAGACGCGCAGGATAGCTTGATCTTGAATTTCTTATTTTCGGTTTTTCGCCGCGGCTCATTCGTGTGTACCGACCCGACGACAGTCATTTCTTCGGACCCGAGGCCGAGGATCTGATGGTCATCAGGAAACTGCGCTTTCTCCGGCGCGAGCAGAAGTGCCTTCATGCCCCCACGCGCAGCTCGAACCACCATATTGGTATCGTCGCAGGCAGACGGCACCAAGCGATATACCAACCAGCCGAGGCCGAAGGTGATCGCAATCATCAGCATCAAGCCGATCTTTAAGCCCACCGAGGGTTCTCCACGTTAGCGTCGCGCGGTCGTGTACCCGCGTCGGCGGAACGCTAAACCAGCCTTGCACGAGCGACAACCCGATCGAATTCGCAATTAGCCTCTATAGCCGGCGCAGCTAGCCTCTCATGTTCCCAGCCGGCCGGTCGTCGTGTGGGAGCTGCCCGAAGGCAAGCGCAACGACGCGCTGGACACGTTCGTCGGCCCGCTCGCGGTGTGCCGTTCGCTGCCCCGTCGGATCTCGCAGAGGCTTCCAGTTCAGACAGCCGAAACCGACCTCGCCACGAGGGCACGTCAGCAGCAGGCTCCGCCATGCAAACGATCGCTCGACCACCCATCGACGCGGTAGAAGAACGAAGCCGCGCTTGGCGTCGGGCAGCTTCACGACTTCCGGTTCGATCCCGTGCGCGGCCGCAGCCTTGGCGGCCCGCTCTCCCGTATAGCCCTGATCGACGAAGGCGATGTCCACGCTCTCGTCGGTCGCCGCCTTGATGGCCTCGGCCATTCGGCCGACCTGAGACCGGTCCTCGTCGCTGGCCGGCGTGACGTGGAGCGCCAGCCTGTGGCCGAGGGTGTCCACGGCGATGTGGAGCTTATATTAATCATCTCGCAAGCCTCGGAAAACATGGTTACCTAATCCATAATATCCTCGAGATATATCGTGAATCTATGCGGCCTTGTCGGTGAATGAGACAATCTCGCCAATGGCTTGAAATTCCTCAAGGTACTCGGGCCGGTGCTGGAGCAGGTAGCGGACCACCCGTGGATTGCCGAGAAGCTTTGCCAGATAGCCCTTGATGACCGTTAGCTGGAGATGCTCCTTGCCGTAGGTGTCCTGGAGACCCGTCATAGCTTGCTGGAGGCGCGCTAGCTCCTTTTCCAACCGTGCCATCACCTCAGGTTTAACGCCTTTGACCACCTTCGGCTTTGTCTCGCCAACAAGTTCGCTGACAGGCGTGCCAGCCAAAAGAGCCGTGGCATAGCCAACCGAAAAATTATTGGTCGCAATCATCAGCTCTGCTGCTTCGATTTGGCGCATTGGCTTCATGCGCTTAAATATCTCGAATATGGCCCTCGAGCACATTTGATCCTTCAGCAGTGATACCACCTCCGGACAAATCCCGGTAAGCAACCGAATTTTGCGCTGTATGCTATCTGTTCTTAAGCCGAGTGCGCGAGCAATCTTTTCTCTCGACACGCCCCGGGCTACGGCCTTGAGCACCATGGCGTTTTCTTGAATTGCAGAGAGGCGACTAATCCGCTTATTGAACGTAAAGGCCTCATCGTCAGTCGAAATCAAACACTCAACCTCGCTTCTTCCCAGATCTTTCAAGATATCTATACGAATGTGGCCGTCAAGCAGTAGGAAATTTTGAGTATTTCCGGGTATTCGTGAGATCACCGGTGGTTCGACCAAGCCGACCTCTATTACAGACGCGCGTATCTGCTGATATTTTTGACTGTCTTTAACGCTGACGCGGGGAGGTCGCACGGGGAGGAGTGCCGCAATCGGGACCGTGACACATTCGAGCTCAAATGCAAGTCCCTTCATATGGCGGCTCCCATTATGCGCTTGTCGAGGTCCTTCGGCAGGGTGTCGAGCTTCTCTGCTCGCAATAGCGTGACAAAGTTCTCGTCAGCCAGCAGATTTTTGAGGGCCTCAACGACAAATAAAAGGCGTGTTTGCGTGACCTCTGCCTTTTTGACGAGCAATCGCTGTCGGTCAGCTTCCTGCTGAAAAATGCGGACGAGCGCATCGGATGTACTCGCCTTCTTTAGCTTCTTACCAAGCGCAGATTCGTGAACTCGCTTGCCGCGTCTACTGCGTGCCTCGATAAGGCGGCGCACCTTTATAAGTTTTGAGCCAGTGAGCTTGCCTTGAGTGTAAGCGTCGGCAAGCAGCTGCTGAACATTTTGACTGTCGCTGCGAGCAATTTCGATCGCTACTGAAATGGGGATCGTGCCAGCCTCAACCGCTCGAACGAGACGTTGCTCACCTCGCTCGATCAATTGGGCCATCATACTGACCCATTCCGACGACATGCCAATCTTCTGAGCGATTTCTCGATCCGTGTAGCCGCGTTGGCGAAGTGCAGTCACGTCCTGGAGTAGGTCAAGCGAGGGGTGTTGTCTTCGGGCGCAGTTCTCTACTAAGCTCATAACCATGCAATCTTCTTCCGATGCGTCCGTCACGAGGGCGGGAATTTCAGTTTGCCCTAGTTCGCGGAAAGCCTCGATGCGGCCCTGACCGCACGCGAGACCATACGAGCGCTGGCCGTCCGGCCCGACCATTGTGTTGACCTTGATTGGGCGCTTGAGACCGACATTTTCGATGCTATCCAACACCTCAATGAACTTGCGACGATTGCGAACGCGCGCGTTTAATAGGACGATACGGTCGATCGGAATCATTTGCACACGGGCGTTTGTCATGCTACCTCCTCCAGCTTGGTGCGGGCTGCAAGAGCGTAAAGAAAGTCGAGTGACTCGAAGCGGTAGCCGTCGAGGGACAACCCGTTGCTCTCTGCGAGCCGCAGGTTAGATTTGGTCATGTCGAGCCGCGGAAGCAGATAGTAGTCGAGCGGCGCCACGTTGCCGCAGTCCATGCGCACGGCGACCGTAATGTCGGCTGCTAAGCCAGTGTCAAGCCGGATGCGCCACCGAGGGGCTCCTGCCGGCGTTTCACGGCGGCGGGAGATCACGACGGCGGCAGTGAATTCGTCGTTGACGTGAAGCAGGCCCGTAGCAGCTTCAACCCGCACTTGGCCGCCGGCGCGCCGCAGGCCTTGCACCACTACCGCAACAACGTCTGGGTGAAGCGCGCGAAGTCGTCGGTTAATCTGAAAGTAGCGATAGTCGCGCCGCGGGCTATAACCCACCAGCTTGTAGGCGCGCAAGAGACTCCCGAATCGGCTGCGATAGGTGCTGCTTGACGGCATACCCTTTTGCTCGTCGATGATGAGGCTCGAGATTGAACCTTGTGCCTGGAGCAGGGTGCGCAGCAGCTCAAGTAGCTCGGCGTCAGACAGTTTCCGGCTTCGGTCGTCGATGATCTTGGCGGCACGCTCGAATGTGGGAAGGTCCACCAAAGCGGCGAAGGCGCCACGACCTTGTACCCAATGGTCTGGCGGGTTTACCACACGACGCATCTTGAGCTTGAAGGACACCCTATTGAAGACGTTGTCGCCAACGTATTTGGGGTTGGTCAAGACCTGATGGACGGTTCCTCGAGTCCAGGGACGACCGAGATCGGTGACATACCCGGTTCGATTCAAGCGTGCCGCAATCTCGGACTCGTCTGTACCCTGCTCAACAAATAGACGATAAATTTGCCGGACCGTCTCGACCTCGTCAGGCGGTCCGGGCACCAGAATCACACGGTCGGTTTGGAGGTTTTTGCGCTCGCCAGCTAAGAGCTCGCCCTTCGGTTCACGGTTCTCGTCGATGAGGAGGCGGCGCAAGCCGTAGCCCGCCAACCCCCCTTGCCAGAAGCCTTTCTCGACGAGCCGGGATTGTCCGGCGAAGACCCTAACCGACAGTTCGCGGCTGTATTCGCCGGCCATCACTCTTTTGACAGTTTTTAGCAGATTCGCGCCGATACTACCGTCGTTGTGAAACTGTTCCGCACAGTATAGTACAATGATGTTGGCGCGGTAGCATAAGAACTCAAGATGAGCGGCATGGTCAGCGTTTTGGAACCGGCCCCAACGGCTCACGTCGTAGACCAGAATCATGCCGAAGTCGGCGCCCTGCTCGACATGCGACAGAAGGCGTTGGAAAGCCTCCCGTCCGTTCAGACTCAGCCCGCTCTTGCCGGCGTCCTCGTAAATGCGGACAATCCTGATATTCCGAGCCTCTGCGAACGTCCGTATTGTGGCGAGCTGATTTTCGGTTGAGTAGCGTTGCTGATCGGTCGACATGCGCACATAGGCGGCCGCAAGGGTTGACCGGTCATCGCCGGTGCCTGCGATCAACGAAGGTTCACTATCCACCTTCACAGGCTGACGCTCCACTGTTCGCGTCGATACCAGCACACGCACCTGCAACTAAAGCGCGGAGTAGGTGGAATGTCATTTTCAAAATCGGGCAAGGTCTTTCCGAAAGGGCCTGGGCGGGTTCCGCGACCTTTGTCGTTCGCTACGATGATCTCGACGGCGTTGCGTACCTCGCTCCGAGGCGAGTCCTCCAGGATCAAGACTGTGGCGCTATGGACGGGAGCGAATGAACGGACCGTAAAGAATTGGTTCACCGGTTGCTGGGCTCCCAGCGGAGATCATTTCCTCGGATTGGCCGCGAATTCGCCCGCGGTTCTTGCCGCTTTTCTGGCAGCGATCCACCGGAACGACTGCCTCGTGATGGCCGACATTGAAGAGGCGCGCGCTAAGGTGGCGGCTGCGCTATTAGCCTTGGAGGCGGTCCACGCTGCTCTCTTGGAGAGCGGCGTCGAGGCTGTCTCCGCCGATGAATGATGCGTGTTGCATCATCGGGGTAGCGGAGATGGCGTGATTTAGCGGTCGGCGCATTGCAAGGAGTGGGTGGAGTACACCAGTTTCCATTTCTTCTGCGGCGAGGCGTTCCTCCGACCTGACCTTTGATCGCGCGTCGCTGAAGTTCTGGAATCAGCGCACCGGCGAGGCCCGGTTGATCGCGCTGTCAAGGAGAGCTTGGCGGTCGCTGTCAAAACCGTCGCGGCCAAGCCGCCCGACTGCACACGCGTCATCATGGCCATGACCGTGCATAGCAGGCGGTTGCCTTCGGACCGATGTCCGGCTGATGCACCGGGCGCGAGCGGTGGTGTGTTGGCCAAAGTGTCCGGCGTCGATCGTGTCCTTTGACGTGAGCCCCTGAAACTCCTCCACGGATAGTTAGAGTCCGCCCCAGCACGAGGGACGGACGGATGAAGAAGTCACGGTTCACGGAAGAGCAGATCATTGCG
>NZ_BMGG01000025.1 GCF_014640075.1 Chelatococcus reniformis
GGGCCCTCCGCGACGCTGGCCAAGTGGAACGAGCCGCCACCCTCCTCGACGCCTTGCTCACCGAACAACCGGAGCATGCCGAGGCCTTGCTCGAGCGGGGTGAACTCGCCCTTCTCACCGAGGATTATCCCGCCGCCCGTCGAGCTTTTGAGCACGCGTGCAGTATAGCCCCCCCGCATCCCCGCCCTTGGCTGCGGCTCTCGCATCTTGCGAGGCTGGCAGCGGGATCGCAAGCTGCTCTCGATATACTGACGCGTGGCAGCAGGCACGTCCCCGGCCCAGAGCTCCTTCTTGCGCGATCTGAACTCGAATTTCGGCGAGGAATGGACAGCGCGGCAGAAATCTCACTGAGCACGGCTGAACAGCTCGCCCCCGACGCGCCCAACGTGCGGTTACGACGCATCAAACGTGCGATCGCCCAGGGCGACTTCTCGTTCGCTAGGCTAGCGATCGCTGCGCTTCCCGACACAGGACCTCGTGAACAGGGACGACGACTGGCCTTATCGGGTGAACTCGCCGAGGCAACCTGGGACTTCGAAGCGGCCGCCACAGCCTATCGAGCGGCAATTGCCTATCAACCCCGCGCCGCCGCACTTCACGAGAGCTTAGGGCGTTGCGTCTTACTATCGGCCGACCCGCGCCAAGCGCGAGCACATTTCGCCGAAGCGCGCCAACTCGACAGGGTTGCTATTCTCCTTCGTGGCGCCTCTCTGAATCCGTCTCAGAGCCGCAACGGCGCCTTACTCAACGATACCTGGTGCGATGCCGACGCATTGACGGCGACGCAGCAAGCTCTGAGTGCAAGTAACCTGGAACTGCAACTCAATACGGTTAATCAATTTCCTGGTTACACATTCGCCTCTATATCGCTTCTGATCACGCTTCGGCGAAGCAATCGTGCTGACCAAGCGGATTCTCAACTCCGGACGCCTGCCGCCCGACGAATCCCCAGATTGATCCATCAATACTGGGACAGCCGCGTTATTCCGGACGATGTAGCGGAACTCACGCGGTCTTGGTCCGAGCACAACCCGGCTTGGATATATAGACGTTTCGACAGAAGTGAGGCGCAAGAGTATTTGCGGAGCAATTTTGGACCGAGCGCAGCGCGCGCGTTCCGCAGAACGCGTCACGCCGCGCAACAGGCAGACCTTTTTCGGCTCGCCGTTCTACTAGTCGAGGGAGGGGTCTACGCTGACGCAGATGATCGCTGTCTTGCAAGTCTCGACGCACCCACTTCGTCGGCATCCCTGCTCCTTCGCCAAGAACATCTTGGCAGCATAGCCAACAATTTTATAGCGGCAGAACCGGGCAACAGCATCATCGCCGGCGCGTTCGAACTGGCGGTCGAATCGATTGCACGGGGTGATTCAGATTCGATATGGCTGTCAACCGGACCTGGCTTGATGTCGCGAGCCACCGCCCACTACCTAGCTTGCGAGCCAAGCCGGTTGCAGCATTTAGGCAACGAGGTTCAAATTATGACCACTTGGCAAATGCGGCCCTATCTCGCCCATTGGTGTCATGCCTCCTACAAGGCATCGTCAAAAAACTGGTTGAATCAGGAGTTCAACACGCGACCATTGGCGGCGGGAATAACGCCGCAGCACATGCTACCTCTCACGCTCCGACCAGGCTCATAATCGACCCGCCAACCGAAAGCAGAAAGCACGCCCTCCTTAATTGTGTTTACGGCCGCGTCATCCAATCTAACGCTATATGTCATCGCCAGTGACGTTGCCCCTCGGCTCTAATCCACAGTGAAGTTCGTTCTGGCCGTAAGCGTCCGGTGAAGTGCGCCTTTTGCGGGAGGGGTGTCGACGTAGACGATCGCGGCGATGGATGATGCAAGCGAGCAAGTGTCCACTTGTGCCTTGGTGGACACTAATCCCAGCGGGACGAATGCTGTTGTCGGCCGCCGTCGCTGGCCGGCGGAGCTGAAGCGACGGATCGTGCGGGAGTCGCGCGAACCAAGAGCGTCGGTGTCGATTGTGGCCCGCCGCTACGATGTGAACGCCAACCAGCTGTTCAGATGGCGGCGGGAGCACGAGCTGTCGATTGGGGTTGCCGGGGGGCTGGCGGAGCAAGCGCGGCTTGTTCCCGTGGAGGTTCGTGCGGCTATGGCGCCGGCGCCGGTGAACGGCACGATCGAGATAGAGCTGTCGGGCAGCGCAAGGGTTCGGACGATCGGCCGGGTCGATGCTGATCTGCTGGAGCGAGTTCTGAAGGTGTTGCTGCGATGATCGGGCCGCCGGCGTCGACGCGGGTTTGGCTGGCGGCGGGCGCAACGGACATGCGCAAGGGCTTCGACGGCCTGGCGATGCTGGTTCAGTCGACGCTGCGGCGCGATCCGTTCAGCGGCCATGTCTTCGCCTTCCGGGGTCGGCGCGGCGACCTGGTCAAGGTCCTGTGGTGGTCGGGCGACGGCCTGTGCCTCTATGCCAAGCGGCTGGAGAAGGGGCGCTTGGTCTGGCCCCAGACCGGTCAGGGCGTAGCGGCGCTGACGCCGGCGCAGCTGTCGATGCTGCTGGAGGGCATCGACTGGCGCCATCCAGCGCGAACCTTCAGGCCGGAGCTGGCGGGGTGAACGCAACGCGACCATCCGGGCGCAAGCCCTGGCGCGACTTGCCCGAATCATATCTAATAACCAAGTCCCGTTGATCAGTACCGGTGAGCCCATTCGCGCACGCCGATTGTCATGATCTTCCACGGCTGATCGACGAGGCGGTTCCAGGCCTCACAGCAGTGGT
>NZ_BMGG01000026.1 GCF_014640075.1 Chelatococcus reniformis
GCGCACCTCGGCCTATGGGCACTTCGGCCGCGCGCCGGAGGCGGACGGCGGCTTCTCGTGGGAACGCACGGATCTGGCCGAGGCCATCCGCTCGGCCGCCGGCTAAATTCCATGGCGCCCCCGCTAGTCGGCTGACGGCGCCCGTTCAAAGCAGAATTAGACGAGCCGAGCAGGGGTAATGGCGGTCCCTGCTCGGCCCCAACCGATGCATAAATCGGACAGAGCACCGATCTCCATGTAGTTAACCTTTGGCGCATTGGCCCGCAAGACTCTAGTGAGTCCCCTATGTCTGCAAGTCGCCCTATTGCCCACAATAATCGCGCGATGTCCGCCCCGATCCGCTCAGCCGTCCCCTCGACGAGGCTTCAGGGCGCCGCGCCGCTCGGGTAATCTATGCAGGTGAGAGGCAGCGCTAATCATCGTGCGGGACCAACAGTCGGCCACCTCGCATCGGACCTGTCGCTCCGCGATCGAACGGGTGAACCTTCCGTCTCAGTCGCTACCGCAATCTTTGGGCGGGCAGCCAACAATTTCAGGTGCTTTAGGGCGGCCATCACACGTCTGACAGCTGTTCTTATGAATTTCGGTCCGTTAGCCCGCCGATTCGCAAGCCGGACGCATCCCTATGGAGGCGGCGATGGAAAATTATGAGCCAGGGGCTGACCAGAGCGTCGCCTCTGACGGGGCTGCGAAGCGGAGCTCTTGCAGCAACTACTAGATCGCCGCGCGTGGTGGAGTTGTACCCGCAGCGCTTGCGCTACCATTGCCGATTGTGCTTTTGTTGAGCCGCACGGGCAAATGGCGAGAGGCGTCGAGAATCCATGAGGGTCTTGGTTTTGGGAACGTCGAATTCCCTGCTGCGGAACGGTTGGGTGTCGGGACTCCGAGAAGCGCTGCCAGCTGCGCAAATTGACAATAGATCCGTTGGCGCATCCCCAGGCGTTCAGTTTTCGTGCGCTATGCAAGTCGATTTTTCGACGTATGATGTTGTGTTTCTCGATTCAGTTGTCAATGATGAGAATTCGCAAAAATTTATTGGGCCAGTCGAGTATATTAACAGAGTAATGTATGAAATAGCGTCTACCATATCATCAAAAACGCGCCTAATAATTCTTGCATTTTGCAAAGCAGTTAATCTTAATACCGTCTCTCCGTCTGAGGTTCATATTACTAGGGAGACTATCGCGAGAGCGTCCGGCGCGCAGTTCGTCGACATCCGCTCGCTGGTCCTCAAGTATGGACGTTCCATACATGGCGATGGTGATCTATATGAACACATGGGACATCCTCAATCAGGAATCCAAAAGGAGTTTGGGCGGGCCATCGGTGAGTGTATGAATTCAGTTGAGTACCCCATGGGCACTTCGAATACACCTTGTTTCGCTCATAATTTCAAAGTTTATACGACCGACTGGCTCTCTCAGTTTGGCCCTATCACAAGTAAGGCAACAAGTCGGTTTCGAGCAGAATTTTTGAACCTGAGACCCGGCGAGTCAATCGAATTTGAGGAGCCTGGAAATTGTCTTGGCTTCTATATCGATGCGAAGAACACGCGATCAATACTTAGATTTGATGGGCCGAGCGGCGTTAGGATGAAAGAGTACTGGTTTGATTTGAAGCCAAATTCATTTGAGTTGAAGTTCGTGCCAATAAAGGGCGGCTTTATGTTGAACCGTATCTCAGTATGCGGGCGAGATCTCCCTTTTGAGAGGTCGATCCAGACACGATTTGCAAACTGGCCGGGCACTACAAACGCTCAGTTGAGCCTTTCATCCATCGCGTTTTGGGCCGGCCGTTGGAAGGAACCGATTCCTAGTATGGCTGGTAAGCATCATTTGCGCTTGCACGAAACCCTCGAAGAGATTTTAGGCCACCGCTTTTGATAGGCTGACGTAGACGAGCCGCGCGCGCGCGCTGTCGTCGTCGTGAATTTCGGGGGCAGGCGATGTTTCCGCGCGCTAACCGGTTTGATCTTTGAGGCGGCGGTCTATTGCTGGCCTCGCAGAAGGTGCCGCCCCCTTGAGCGATCCGGTGCGCGCTGCGCCATGCCGACTTCCTCCCGAGTGGGGGATGTGGCGTTCGTGAGACATCGATATGCCGGACGTTGCGATGGCCGCCATAGGTGTCGCCGAGGAGCGTTTCCGATCGACCGGAGAGGACCTGATTGCGGCGGGCTTCCTCGTGAGGCTCGCCCGGCTGGCGACGTGACCTGCGTCAGGTTGGGTACGCTCGACGCGGTGGAGGTAATCCGGCGCTCCAGTGCCCGGCCGGAGCGGCGGCTCAAGGACCCCTTCGGGGGAGCGGCTTGTTGTCTGTCCGTCCGGCTGAATCGTCCATAAATACCAAGTCCCGTTGATCAGTACCGGTGAGCCCATTCGCGCACGCCGATTGTCATGATCTTCCACGGCTGATCGACGAGGCGGTTCCAGGCCTCACAGCAGTG
>NZ_BMGG01000027.1 GCF_014640075.1 Chelatococcus reniformis
ACGGCATAGTAGGCCGCCCACCGGTCGGTCTCCACCAGCGGCGATTGGCCGACGTAGAACAGGGTCACCGCATGGCCTGCCTGGGCGAGCAGCACAGCCAGATGTGACGTCGCGGTACCGATGCCGCCATTCTTGTGAGCGCCGAGGATCTCGTCCGATACGAGGCAGATACGCATGGTGATTCCAGAGCCTTAAATCAGCGGAGCTGCTGGCCGGCCAGCAGCTCCCATAGGCCGGGTGACGCGCCGGTTTGGTCGTGGGCGCAGGGACAATCTCAGCGGGGTCATCCGGCCGAGGGCCGAGCCGCGTGCGCACCCAGAGCGCTGACGAGCTTTCGAATGGCGGGATCCATCCGCGCCTCGAACAGGGAGGCGACCGCCCTCCAATTCTCGTAGGCGTCGGTTGTGGCGATCTTGCCGTCCGGGTCGGTCCGCTGCCAGAGCAACGGGATCTGCAGGGACAGCAGGCGTGCACCGGCGAGCACCGCCCTCAAGTGGAGCTGCCAGTCCGCATGGGTTCCCCCGGGCTGTTCGTGGAGGCCGGCGAGATCGAGGACGGGCCGGCGGAAGATCGCGGCCGCGTCGCCGAAGCAATTGCGGAATAGCCCGAGCGCGACAGGCCCGCCCGAAAAAGCGCAGCGCTCGCCGTAGATCAGCTCCGCCGGATCGGGCGGACCATCCGTCTGCTCGAACCGCTGCATCTGAGCCGTCACGATGTCGGCGCCCGAACACCGGCTCGCCCGCAGCAGGGTTTCGACCAGGTTGGGAAACGCGATGTCGTCGTCGTCCAGAAGAATGATGCGATCACCGCCGGCGGCGCCGACTCCCGTGCTCCACGCCGGCCCCTGACGATTGTCCTGCCGAATGACGCGCACCCGCAAGCCGCCGACGCCCTGTTCGGCCCGGGCCAGATAGTCCGCAGCCGCCTGGGTCCTGCTGCCGTCGTCGACGACGATCGTCTCGAAATCCTGCTCGGTCTGAGCCGCGAGGGAGCGGAGCACCCGCTCCAGATGTACCGGCCGGTCGCGGTGCGCCACGACGATCGAGACCGCCGGCGACGAGTTGCCGACCGATGGGCTCCTGGCCGCCCCTGCGGAACGCGCGTCCAGAGCCGCCGCGTGCACGCGCTCGAACCACGCCAGCCACGTGGTCGCCACCGTCTTCTGATCGTAGGCGGGGCGGGCAGCAGTCCAGCTGCCCGCCGAAAGAACCTCGGCAAGCTTGGCTGCGAGAGACGTCGCCGTCGGCTCGAAGAGGCATCTTGCGTGATCCTCCGGGCTGAGCAGCTCGGGAATGCCTCCCGATCCAGCGGCAATGAACGGCAGGCCGAGCTTCAGCGACTCGTAGACAACGCAAGGTGAGTTGTCGACGAGCGAGGGAATCACCGCAATGCACTCGTTCTCGCGCAGGAAGTCCTGCGCCTCGTCCGAGGACAGATCGCTCTTGATCTCGGCATGCGGCAGAAGATCGGGCCGCTTCTCGCCGATGAAAGTCATGACCGTCTCGGCCGAGACGGTCCCCGGCTTGCCCAGGAACGTGAGCTTGAACCTGCGGTCACGGAGCGCCTCGGAGGCGAGCGCCTGCAGGAAGATGGTGACGCCCTTGCGCTCGTCGAGCCTGCCGAAGAATGCAATGTGGCGGGGCTGCTCGATCACGCGCCGCTGGTCGGTGCCAGCCTCTGCCCCCAGCAGTTCCGGGGCAGCCAGAAAATACGGAATGACCGCCGCGTCGCGGGGGAGCGTCCATTGCGCGTCCCGCATCCAGCCGGCCAGATAGGCCGACGGCGAGACCAGCGCGTCGGCCAGCTCGATCGCCTGCTGCTCCATGAAGGCGATGCCGAGCTGCTCGTGCGACGGCAAAGGAAGCCGGTTCGCTTCATAGATCCAGTCGGTGTTGGAATGGGTGATGACGGCCAGGGCCGTCCGCTGGAACGCCAGCCCGCACCGCTTGGCGACGATGCAGCCGTGGCCCAGGCCCCACAATTCCTCGAAGAGAACGAAGTCGAAGTCCCGATGCGAGAGCTGCTCGAAGATCTCGGTGGGCTGCTTGATCCACCCTGGGCTGATCCGAGCGTGCGAGGCGGGGAAGTGACGGAGCTCTATCTTGGCGACGGCATAGTAGGCCGCCCACCGGTCGGTCTCCACCAGCGGCGATTGGCCGACGTAGAACAGGGTCACCGCATGGCCTGCCTGGGCGAGCAGCACAGCCAGATG
>NZ_BMGG01000028.1 GCF_014640075.1 Chelatococcus reniformis
CCTCCAGTACACGGCGATGGGCGACACCATCAACCTGGCCTCGCGCCTCGAAGGCATCAACAAGACCTACGGCACGGCGATCCTGGTGTCGCAGACGACGGCGGCGCGCTGCGGCGATGCGTTCGCGTTCCGCAAGGTCGACACTGTTCAGGCCAAGGGACGGACTGAGTCCGTCACCGTGTATGAGCTGGTGTCCGCCCGCAGCGGCGTGCCGGCGCGGCCGATGGTCGAAACCGTCGCCTGAGCCGGTATCCGGCAACGGGGTCAATCGGCGCCCACCGGCCGACCGTGACGGGCCTGGCCTTTGCGTCTATCGAAGGCCATGGGCGAACATGCGTCAACGAGGTGGTCGCGGCCTCTTCGGGAGTACCTGGCCGTCGTCATGGTCGGCCTGTTGATCGGTGTCACCGGCCTGATCGCGGGCCTGCATTACAATGCGGGCCGTAAGGCAGCGATTGCGCTCGCCAGCCAGCACATGCGCGTGCTGTCGGAGCGCCTGGTCGAAAACCATCGCCTGCTGTCGGCCGAATCGGTGATGTTCGTCGAGGTGGCGGCCATCGCCGACGAGTTCGAGCGGCCGCCTCCCGACCAGCTCGCGTCGAAGATCGCCTATCTCAAGCTCGCCGTCGATCGCGCCGCCCATGTCGACGCCGCCTATGTGGGCTATCCCAACGGCGACGCGGTCAACGTGGTGCATCTGGGACGCTCGCCGCGCTGGCGCAGGGTGCTCGATGCTCCCGCCGCCGCGGCCTACGCGGTACGCATCGTGACCATCGGTTCCGACGGGCGGCGGCAGGCGCAGTGGACGCTCCACGATGCCGACATGGCGCTGCTGGGGACACGGCCGGAGGTCGGCCGCCCCTACGATCCGCGCACGCGGCCCTGGTATCGCCTGGGGACCGGGCGAACCGACACCGCCTCGGTGCCCCCCTACCTGTTCGAGACCACCGGCGAGCTCGGCATGACCGTCGCCAAGGCCCACAGCACCCGTCCGGGCATCGTCTTCGGCGTCGATGTCGTGCTGTCGACGCTGTCGCAATTCCTCGATGCCAGCCAAGTCACGCCGGGCGCGATCACGCTGGTCGTCGGCCCGCAGGGCGACGTGCTGATCCGGTCCGGACCTGCCCAGGTCGACGTGGCCCCCCTGCTGCGGCGGCCACTTCCGCTCGATACGACCTCGCAGCTCGCCATCGACGGGCAGTCCTACCTCGTTTCCGCCACCAGCGTCGACTTTGACAGCCTGCTCAAGGGCTCGCGCGTCGTGGTCGCCGCCCCCCTGGCCGAGCTGACCCGCGCGGCCGACGCCGCGCTCATGCGTGACCTCGCCATCGCAGCGGCGATCCTGCTGACCGGCGTGCTGCTGGCGCTCATCCTCTCCGGCCAGATCGCCAAGACCCTGCGCCGGCTGACCGGGGAGGCCGACAGCCTGAAGGACCTGCTGCTCATGCCCCCCGTCGAGGTGCACTCCCGGATTTCGGAGATCTCGGCCCTCAGCCGCGCCATGACGGCCGCGCGGACCGCCATCAACGGCTTCGGCCTCTATGTGCCGGTGGAGATCGTCAGGCGCATCCTCGACGACGGCCGCTTCGCCGGCCGCTCGGCGGCGCGCCAGGAGGTGACGGCGCTGTTCACCGACATCGCCGACTT
>NZ_BMGG01000029.1 GCF_014640075.1 Chelatococcus reniformis
CACAGCGCCGCTATCACAAGCTCAAGCGCCTGATCGAGGTGCCCCTCACGACGCGCCAATTCACCCCGCTCGAGCAAGGCCTCGGCATGCTCCGGTTGTTCGGTCCTCAGATCCGGCGCGGCGAGGCCCTGAAGGCTCTCGGGACGCTCTGGGGGCGTCGGCGCACTCCTTTGCCCCTCAGGTCGCAATCCGGCGGCGTTCGCCTTATCCCCTGTTCCCCGCCCTGGGGTATGGACTTGGGCTCCCACCACGCTCCCCTTCTGCAAGCCGCCAGCGCGAACCTATCTCTTCGCAGATAGCTGATGTTTCGGCGATCAGCAAATGCTAACCAGGAACGTCGGTACATAGCGTGGCCCGGCGAGTTGGTCGTCTGCCTGGTGTCAAGCATCCATGCCAAGCTCAGGCCAGATGTCATACTCGTCGAAGGGCTATACCATCAGGCCTTCACGGCTAGATAGCGGAACGCTCTGGCTCTCGCCGCACTCGGCAACACAGCTTTCCTCCCATTTACGTGATACCACTTATTGCGGCGCGTCTTCCAGCCGCCGCTATCGGCTAGCGGCGTCCTCTATGACGGACATGATTGGAATGGCGCCACAATCGCGGGCCTTTGCCGGCTTGGTCGCGCGGATGGTTTCAACGCCTACCATTGCGGTCCCATCGCAGTTGCCGATCTCGGACGCTCTGACGGTCGAGCCGCGACCGCGGGCATCGACCTGTTGCCGACGCTGTTTCGCCCGTTCCTCGGCGGCCGGCATCCATCAAGTTGCGGACATTATTGGCCCCATACAGTTGAGCATCGGAAGGGGTGACGTGGCGCACGATTTATACCAAGTCCCGTTGATCAGTACCGGTGAGCCCATTCGCGCACGCCGATTGTCATGATCTTCCACGGCTGATCGACGAGGCGGTTCCAGGCCTCACAGCAGTGGTCGACGAGATTGTCGTAGGACTGGAAGACGCGGTTTGAGAGCCAGTTGTCGCGCATGAACTGCCAGACGTTCTCTACGGGGTTCAGCTCGGGGCATTTGGGTGGGGGAGGCATCAGTGTGATGTTCGGCGGCACCACGAGGTGGCGGGAGAGGTGCCAGCCGGCCTGATCGAGAAGAAGAACGGCATGCTTGCCCGGCGCGATCTCGGTCGCGATCTCGGCCAGGTGG
>NZ_BMGG01000030.1 GCF_014640075.1 Chelatococcus reniformis
ATCGGCTACGAGCAGGACGGTTTCCACTGGGATCGGGCCCATGTGGAAGTTCATCTGCACGCCCAGTCGGCCGACATCGCGGTTGGCGTCGACTCGGCCGGCAACAAGGATGAGGGTGCCGGCGATCAGGGCATCATGTTCGGCTACGCCTGCCGGGAGACGCCCGAGCTGATGCCGGCGCCGATCTATTACGCCCACAAGATCCTGCGCCGCCTGTCGGAGGCTCGCCGCTCCGGCGAGACCGGCGCGCTCGGCCCGGACGCCAAGAGCCAGGTCACGGTGCGTTACGAGAACGGCAAGCCGGTCGCCGCGACGCAGATCGTGGTGTCGACCCAGCACCTCGACGAGGCTCTGACCTCCCACGACGTGCAGGCGATCATCGAGCCCTACGTGCGCGAAACCCTGCCGGACGGGTGGATTTCGAAGGACACGATCTGGCACGTCAACCCGACCGGCAAGTTCGTCATCGGCGGCCCCGACGGCGACTGCGGCCTGACCGGCCGCAAGATCATCGTCGACACCTACGGCGGGGCCGCGCCCCACGGCGGCGGCGCCTTCTCGGGCAAGGACCCGACCAAGGTCGACCGCTCCGCCGCCTACGCCGCGCGTTATCTCGCCAAGAACGTCGTCGCGGCCGGGCTCGCCGAGCGCTGCACCATTCAGCTCTCCTACGCCATCGGCGTGTCCAAGCCGCTGTCGCTCTACGTCGACCTGCACGGCACCGGCAACGCCGACGAGGCCAAGCTGGAGACCGTGCTGATGGACGTCATGGACCTGTCGCCGCGCGGCATCCGCCAGCACCTGTCGCTCAACCTGCCGATCTATGCGCGCACCTCGGCCTATGGGCACTTCGGCCGCGCGCCGGAGGCGGACGGCGGCTTCTCGTGGGAACGCACGGATCTGGCCGAGGCCATCCGCTCGGCCGCCGGCT
>NZ_BMGG01000031.1 GCF_014640075.1 Chelatococcus reniformis
ACCGAACAACCGGAGCATGCCGAGGCCTTGCTCGAGCGGGGTGAATTGGCGCGTCGTGAGGGGCACCTCGATCAGGCGCTTGAGCTTGTGATAGCGGCGCTGTGCTGCGACCCAAGCAAGGGCTATCAGTTGGCGCGGGGCCTGCTTGAGGAGCTGGGGACGGGGGCGAGCGTAGGGGATAAGCTCCAAGCGCTGTTGCAGCTCCACCCTTCAAACCTCAATATCGTTCGTCTGTTTTGCCTGCATGCCCGCAAGCAGAATAATCCGCGCGGCATGGAGGAGGCGCTTAAGGGGATCGTTGCAGCTGAACCAAACGACAACGCGATCCGGCTGCTCTGTGCACAGGAGTTGCATCGGGTGTGGCGCCATGAGGCAGCTTGGGAGCTGCTTGCGCCTCTGATCGAAGCTCAACCCGGCAATCGCACCTTGGTGCTGACAGCTGGAGATATCGCCTCGTCGCGTCGCGACTATGCCGCCGCTGCCGCATATCTGGCGCGCGCCGCCGAGCTTAGCGACGGTGAGCTCGACAATCGCAGCCGGCTGAGGCTGGCAGCGGCACTTAAGCATCTGAACCAGACACAAGCCGCAGCGGATGCCCTAGCACCCGTCCTCGCCCAGCCCGATGCACCGGCTCAGGCGCACGAGGAGGCGGGCCATATAGCCCGCCAACGCGGTGATCTGCCAGGGATGGTCCAACACTACTCGGCCGCTGCGGCTGCCGATCCGTCCTCCGCCCGCCTCAGATTGGTGCTCGTCCGGGCCCTCCGCGACGCTGGCCAAGTGGAACGAGCCGCCACCCTCCTCGACGCCTTGCTCACCGAACAACCGGAGCATGCCGAGGCCTTGCTCGAGCGGGGTGAA
>NZ_BMGG01000032.1 GCF_014640075.1 Chelatococcus reniformis
GCCTGATCACTCGACCTTCTCGAAGAACCGGCATGGTCGCTTCCGTGAGAGCGACCTCCTGCGCGAGCTGTTCGAGGCGACCGTCCGACGCTGCATCGCGGAGGGCCTTGTCGGAGGCGAAGGCTTCGCGGTTGATGCCAGCCTGATCAAGGCCGATGCCAACAAGCAGCGCTCGGCGGAAGCTGCCGAGCCTGTCGACTGGAACGATCTCGCCCGGACACGGCGCTCGGTGCGCGAGTATCTCGACACGCTCGATGAGGCGGCGTGGGGCGCAGCCAGCGAAGCGAAGCCGAAGTTCCTCTCGCGTTCCGATCCGGCGGCGCAATGGACCGGAGCCCTGAAGGGCCATGCCTTCTTCGCCTATGCCACCAACTATCTCATCGACCTCGATCACGCCGTCATCGTCGATGTCGAGGCCAGTCGCGCCATCCGCCAGGCCGAGGTCGGCTCGGCCCGCACCATGCTCGACCGGACGCAGGAACGCTTCGGTCTCTGGCCGGCAAGGCTCGCCGCCGACAGTGCCTACGGCTCGGCCGAGAACCTCGCCTGGCTGGTGCATGAGCGCGGGATTGAGCCGCATATCCCGGTCTTCGACAAATCCCAGCGCAGCGACGGCACCTTCAGCCGCTCCGACTTTGCCTATGACCACGCCCGCGATCTCTACACCTGCCCGGGCGGGAAGGAGCTCCACCAGTATCGCCGTCCCTTCAGCATCGACCGCGAGGGTGTCGATCCCGAAGGCTTCATACGCTACCGCGCCAGCAAG
>NZ_BMGG01000033.1 GCF_014640075.1 Chelatococcus reniformis
ACCAGCTCGGGCTTGTTGGAGGAGGCGCGCACCAGCCCCCAGGTGCCGTCGTCGGTGGTGATCCGCACGCCGTTCACCGTCACCAGGTCGCGGATGGGGTGGCCGCCCACCGGAGTGCCCGCCGCCTTCAGCGCCGCGAGGCGCGCCACCACCCGCTCCACCACCGCATACTTCACCTCGTCGGCGCAGGTGGGCGACATGGTCGGCGAGCCCCAGGTCCGCGGCAGCGCCGCGTAGAGCTCCGACAGCGACCGGCCCGGGTTGCGGTCGAGCAGGTCGCAGACGGCGAGCGCGGTGACGAAGCCGTCGTCGTAGCCGCGCCCCACCGGCGCGTTGAAGAAGAAGTGGCCCGACTTCTCGAAGCCCGCCAGCGCCCCGAGCTCGGCCACCCGCCGCTTGATGTAGCTGTGCCCGGTCTTCCAATAGTCGGTCGCGGCGCCCTGGGCCTTCAGCACCGGGTCGGTGGCGAACAGCCCGGTCGACTTGACGTCGACGACGAAGCGGGCGCCCGGGTGCCGGGCGGAGAGGTCGCGCGCCAGCATGACGCCGATCTTGTCGGCGAAGATCTCCTGGCCGGTGTCGTCGACGACGCCGCAGCGGTCGCCGTCGCCGTCGAAGCCGAGCGCCACGTCGGCTCCGCTCTCCCTCACCGCCGCCGCCATGGCATGGAGCATCTCCATGTCCTCGGGGTTGGGATTGTAGCGGGGGAAGGTGAAGTCGAGCTCGGTGTC
>NZ_BMGG01000034.1 GCF_014640075.1 Chelatococcus reniformis
GCTGACGTGACCCCCGTTTTTCATCCAGCGGAAGCGAGAGTCCTTTCGTGATCTGAGCCTTCGTCGATGGCGAGTGCAAGAGGCCGAAGCGCTGAGCTGTCAGGTTGCGCAGCGCTTCGGCCGGCGGTTTCGCGAATGGCGCTGGCGTAGGCCCGAGGCGTCATCCAGCCGAGCTTCGAGTGCGGTCGTTCTTCGTTGTAGTCGCGCCGCCAGGCTTCGAGCACGGCGCGGGCATGTGGCAGCGAGCGGAACAGCGTCTCGTTCAGAAGCTCGTCTCGGAGGCGGCCGTTGAAGCTTTCGATAAAGCCGTTCTGCTGCGGCTTGCCCGGCGCGATGTAGCGCCAGCCGACGCCGGTCTCGTCCGCCCAGCCCAGGATCGCGTTGGAGGTGAACTCCGTGCCGTTGTCGCTGACGATCATCGTCGGCCGGCCTCGCCGGCGCTCGATGTCGTCGAGCTCGCGGGCGACGCGCAGGCCGGACAGCGAGGTGTCGGCGGCGAGCGCCAGGCATTCCCGGGTGCAGTCGTCCACCACCGCCAAGATCCGGAAGCGACGCCCGTCCGTGAGCTGGTCCGAGAGGAAGTCCAGGCTCCAGCGCTGGTTGGCTGCGATCGGCGTTTCCATCGGCCGACGCGTTCCCATCGCCCGCTTGCGGCCGCCGCGTCGGCGCACGGTCAGCTTCTCCTCGCGATAGAGCCGCTG
>NZ_BMGG01000035.1 GCF_014640075.1 Chelatococcus reniformis
GCAACGATGCGTGTAGCGATGATCGGGTCCGGCTATGTGGGCCTCGTTTCGGGAACTTGCTTTGCCGACTTCGGCCATCATGTGACGTGCGTCGACAAGGATGCGGTCAAGATCGCCGAGCTGCAGAACGGGCGGGTGCCGATCTACGAGCCGGGGCTGGCGGAGCTGGTTGCGTCGAACGTGCGGCAGAAGCGGCTGTCGTTCACCACGGACCTTTCGGCGGCGGTGGCGGAGGCGGACTGCGTGTTCGTGGCGGTGGGCACGCCGTCGCGGCGGGGCGACGGGCATGCGGACCTGTCGTTCGTGTATCAGGCGGCGCGGGAGATCGCCGGGGCGATCGACGGCTACACGGTGGTGGTGAACAAGTCGACGGTGCCGGTGGGCACGGGCGACCAGGTGGAGCGGATCATCCGCGAGACCAACCCGTCGGCGGCGTTTGCGGTGGTGTCGAACCCTGAGTTCCTGCGCGAGGGGGCGGCGATCGAGGACTTCAAGCGGCCTGACCGCATCGTCATCGGCACCGGCGACGAGCGGGCGCGCGAGGTGATGCGGGACTTGTACCGGCCGCTGTTCCTGAACCAGGCGCCGCTGCTGATGACGGAGCGGCGGACGGCGGAG
>NZ_BMGG01000036.1 GCF_014640075.1 Chelatococcus reniformis
GCCTTTGGTGAAGCCGACGGGCTTTCGCGAATATGATGCGCGGTGGCTGTTCGAGCGCGAGCTCAACCTGATGGGGGTGCAGGCGCTGGGCCTGGGGCTCGGCACGCTGCTGGCCGAGCTGAAGGTCGAGCCCGCCATCGTCGTCGGCCACGACTTCCGCAGCTATTCCGCCGCCATCAAATACGCCCTGGTCACCGGCCTGATGGCCGCCGGCGTCAGGGTGCGCGACATCGGGCTGGCGACCACGCCGATGGCCTATTTCGGCCAGTTCGCGCTGGACACCGCGGCGGTTGCCATGGTCACCGCCTCCCACAACGACAACGGCTGGACCGGGGTCAAGATGGGGGCGGCCCGGCCGGTCACCTTCGGGCCCGAGGAGATGGGCCGGCTCAAGGAGATCGTGCTCTCCGGCGCCGGGCGCCCCGCTCCCGGCGGCGCCTACGAATTCGTCGGCGACTTTCCCGCCCGCTACATCGCCGACCTCACCGACCGGCCCCGGCTCGGCCGCAAGCTGCGGGTGGTCGCCGCCTGCGGCAACGGCACCGCCGGCGCCTTCGCCCAGGACATCCTGGAGCGCATCGGCTGCGAGGTGATCCCGCT
>NZ_BMGG01000037.1 GCF_014640075.1 Chelatococcus reniformis
ATCCCATTCGGTGACGATGACCAGCGCGTCGGCGCCGGTGGCGCAGCTGTACGGGTCCTCCGCGTAGGTCACCGCCTCCAGGAGGTGCTGCGCCTGCTCCATCCCCTCCGGATCGTAGGCCACAACCGTCGCCCCCGCGTCCTGCAAGGCCGCGATGATCGCCAGCGACGGCGCCTCGCGCATGTCGTCCGTGTTCGGCTTGAACGTCAGCCCCAGCACCGCGATGCGCTTGCCATCCACGCTGCCGCCGCACGCCTGGATCACCTTGCGCGCCATCGCCCGCTTGCGCTGGTCGTTGATCGCCACCGTCGTCTCGATCAGCCGCACCGGGCTCGCATGATCCTGCGCGATCTTGATCAGCGCCAGCGTGTCCTTGGGGAAGCACGAGCCGCCGTAGCCCGGCCCGGCGTGCAGGAACTTCGGTCCGATGCGCTTGTCCAGCCCGATGCCCCGCGCCACCTCCTGCACGTCCGCCCCCACCTGCTCGCACAGGTCGGCGATCTCGTTGATGAAGGTGATCTTCATCGCCAGGAAGGCGTTCGCCGCATACTTGGTCA
>NZ_BMGG01000038.1 GCF_014640075.1 Chelatococcus reniformis
ATGGCCAAAGAGAAGTTTTCGCGGACGAAGCCGCACTGCAACATTGGCACGATTGGCCACGTTGACCACGGGAAGACGTCGCTGACGGCGGCGATCACGAAGGTTCTGGCGGAGACGGGCGGCGCGTCGTTCACGGCGTATGATCAGATTGACAAGGCGCCGGAGGAGAAGGCGCGTGGCATCACGATCTCGACGGCGCACGTTGAGTACGAGACGAAGAACCGTCACTACGCGCACGTGGACTGCCCCGGTCACGCGGACTACGTGAAGAACATGATCACGGGCGCGGCGCAGATGGACGGCGCGATTCTCGTGGTGTCTGCGGCGGACGGTCCGATGCCGCAGACGCGTGAGCACATCCTTCTGGCGCGCCAGGTTGGCGTGCCGGCGCTGGTGGTGTTCATGAACAAGGTCGACATGGTGGACGACGCGGAGCTTCTGGAGCTGGTGGAGCTTGAGATCCGCGAGCTGCTGTCGAAGTACGACTTCCCGGGCGACGACATTCCGATCGTGAAGGGCTCGGCGCTGTGCGCGCT
>NZ_BMGG01000039.1 GCF_014640075.1 Chelatococcus reniformis
CCGCCGTCGTCTGCGACACCAGGATCGCCGTGCCGTAGGTCTTGTTGATGCCTTCGAGGCGCGAGGCCAGGTTGATGGTGTCGCCCATCGCCGTGTACTGGAGGCGCGTCTCGGCGCCGACGCTGCCCACCACCGCCGGGCCGGTATGGATGCCGATGCGGGTGTGGAACGACGGCAGGCCCTGTTGCTGCTGCTCGCGGTTGAAGGCGTCGATCTCGGCGACCAGATCCAGCGCGCAGCGGCAGGCATGCTCGGCGTGGCGCGCATCGGCGGTCGGCGCGTTCCACAGGGCGAAGACGGAATCCCCCAGGAACTGGATGAGCACGCCGTCGTTGGCCAGCACCACCTGATGGATGCGATCGAAATAGGCGGACAGCATGGCGACCACCTCCTCCGGCGCGATGCGTTCGCTGATGGTGGTGAAGTCGGCGATGTCGGTGAACAGCGCCGTCACCTCCTGGCGCGCCGCCGAGCGGCCGGCGAAGCGGCCGTCGTCGAGGATGCGCCTGACGATCTCCACCGGCAC
>NZ_BMGG01000040.1 GCF_014640075.1 Chelatococcus reniformis
GGCAACTTGGCAGCTGACATGCTCGCCAACGTCACAGCTGAGTCGTCAGGACGAGTTTTGGCGGTCCGCCTCTTCAATATGACGGACGATCCCGGGATGAAGGACATGTTATCCTTCCTGATCGCTCGGGATACAATGCACCAGCAGCAGTGGCTCGCCGTCATCGAAGATATGGGCGGAATGGCAAGCGCTCTGCCGATCCCCAATAGCTTCCCGCAAGATCAGGAGAACCAGCAATTTTCCTACGTTTACCTCGGCCACATGGCCGACGGCTCCATTCCGGAAGGGCGTTGGAGTTCGGGGCAGGCCCCGGATGGACGGGGGCAATTCACCAAAGCGCGTTCGCAGCCGCTGGGCGAGAAGCCGGTGCTCGCTCGGGCCAGACCCGACGGGGGCGCCCAGCTTGAGCAATCTTAAGGCCGGGTGCCCGCGGGTTGACCGGTGCCATCGAAGGAGCAGGGAGGATACATTTCGTCCGCCAAAGTGCGTTCGATACGCGAGG